>NZ_CM150751.1:0-997500 GCF_056388475.1 Pseudomonas sp. TUM25319
ATGTCCCGACTCAATCCCCGGCAGCAAGAAGCCGTGAACTACGTCGGCGGCCCGCTCCTGGTACTCGCCGGCGCAGGCTCCGGCAAGACCAGCGTGATCACCCGCAAGATCGCCCACCTGATCCAGAACTGCGGCATCCGCGCCCAGTACATCGTGGCCATGACCTTCACCAACAAGGCCGCGCGGGAGATGAAGGAACGGGTCGGCACCCTGCTGCGCAAGGGCGAGGGCCGCGGACTGACGGTTTCGACCTTCCACAACCTGGGTCTGAACATCATCCGCAAGGAACACCAGCGGCTGGGCTACAAGCCCGGTTTCTCGATCTTCGACGAAACCGACGTGAAAGCCCTGATGACCGACATCATGCAGAAGGAATACTCGGGGGACGACGGCGTCGACGAGATCAAGAACATGATCGGCGCCTGGAAAAACGACCTGATCCTGCCGCCCGAGGCGCTGGAAAAGGCCCGCAACCCCAAGGAGCAGACCGCCGCGATCGTCTACGCCCATTACCAGCGCACGCTCAAGGCGTTCAACGCGGTGGACTTCGACGACCTGATCCTGCTGCCGGTAAAGCTGTTCGAGGAGCACACCGATATCCTCGAAAAGTGGCAGAACCGCGTGCGCTACCTGCTGGTGGACGAATACCAGGACACCAACGCCAGCCAGTACCTGCTGGTGAAGATGCTGATCGGCACGCGCAACCAGTTCACCGTGGTAGGCGACGACGACCAGTCGATCTACGCCTGGCGCGGCGCGCGGCCGGAAAACCTGATGCTGCTCAAGGACGACTACCCGTCGCTCAAGGTGGTCATGCTGGAGCAGAACTACCGCTCCACCAGCCGCATCCTGCGCTGCGCCAACGTGCTGATCTCCAACAACCCCCACGCGTTCGAGAAGCAGTTGTGGAGCGAGATGGGCCATGGCGACGAGATCCGCGTGATCCGCTGCAAGAACGAGGAAGCCGAGGCCGAGCGCGTGGCCATGGAGATCCTCAGCCTGCACCTGCGTACCGACCGCCCATACAGCGACTTCGCCATCCTCTACCGCGGCAACTACCAGGCCAAGCTGATCGAGCTGAAGCTGCAGCACCACCAGGTGCCGTATCGCCTGTCTGGCGGCAACAGCTTCTTCGGTCGTCAGGAAGTGAAGGACCTGATGGCCTACTTCCGCCTGCTGGTGAACCCGGACGATGACAACGCCTACCTGCGGGTGATCAACGTGCCGCGCCGGGAAATCGGCTCCACCACCCTGGAGAAGCTCGGCAACTACGCCACCGAGCGCAAGATTTCGATGTACGCCGCCAGCGAGGAGCTGGGCCTGCGCGAGCATCTCGATACCCGTTTCACCGACCGCCTGCACCGCTTCAAGACCTGGATGGACAAGGTCCGCGAGCAGGTGGCGCTGGAAGATCCGATCGCCGCGCTGCGCAGCATGGTGATGGACATCGACTACGAAAACTGGATTCGCACCAACAGTTCCAGCGACAAGGCCGCGGACTTCCGCATGGGCAACGTCTGGTTCCTGATCGACGCGCTGAAAAGCACGCTGGAGAAGGACGAGGACGGCGACATGACCATCGAGGACGCCATCGGCAAGCTGGTACTGCGCGACATGCTGGAGCGCCAGCAGGAAGAGGAAGACGGCGCCGAAGGCGTGCAGATGATGACCCTGCACGCGTCCAAGGGCCTGGAATTCCCCTACGTGTTCATCATGGGCATGGAGGAAGAGATCCTTCCGCACCGCTCCAGCATCGAGGCCGACACCATCGAGGAAGAGCGCCGCCTGGCGTACGTCGGCATCACCCGGGCGCGCCAGACCCTGGCCTTCACCTTCGCCGCCAAGCGCAAGCAGTACGGCGAGATCATCGATTGTTCGCCGAGCCGCTTCCTGGATGAGCTGCCGGACGACGATCTGGCCTGGGAAGGACTGGACGACGCACCCGTCGAGGTCAAGGCAGCGCGCGGCAATACGGCCTTGGCCGATATCCGTGCCATGCTCAAACGGTAGATAATCACCCTTTCAATCGCCCTGGCCCTGTGCCGGGGCCTTTTGCTTACATCCGAGGAAACACCAGTGGAAGCACTGCACCAGAAGATTCGCGAAGAAGGCATCGTGCTTTCCGATCAGGTACTGAAAGTCGATGCGTTTCTCAACCATCAGATCGACCCTGCGCTGATGCAACTGATCGGCGACGAATTCGCCCGCCTGTTCGCCGATTCCGGCGTGACCAAGATCGTCACCATCGAAGCCTCGGGCATCGCCCCGGCGGTGATGACCGGCCTGAAGCTGGGCGTACCGGTGATCTTCGCGCGCAAGCACCAGTCACTGACCCTGACGGAAAACCTGCTGACCGCCTCGGTGTATTCCTTCACCAAGCAGACCGAGAACACCGTGGCCATCTCGCCGCGCCACCTCAACAGCAGCGACCGCGTACTGGTCATCGACGACTTCCTGGCCAACGGCAAGGCGTCCCAGGCGCTGATCTCGATCATCAAGCAGGCCGGCGCAACCGTTGCCGGCCTGGGTATCGTCATCGAGAAATCGTTCCAGGGCGGCCGCGCCGAGCTGGACGCGCAGGGCTACCGCGTCGAGTCGCTGGCCCGGGTCAAATCGCTGGAAGGCGGCCAGGTCACCTTCCTCTGACCGGATCCCTCGCCGGATGTAAAAAGCCCGCCGCCACAGTGATGTGGCGGCGGGCTTTTTCATGGCTGGAAGCTTACCGTTGCCAGTGATGGCTTCATCGCCGGCAACGCCGGCTCCCACGAGGTCAGGTGGCGCCCACGTACCCTGTGGGAGCTGGCATTGCCAGTGATAGGGCCCTCAACGTTCGCGCAGGGCCTCGGCGCGGGCGCGGATGATCGGCTTGAGCAGGTAGCTCAGCACGCTCTTCTTGCCGGTGATGATGTCCACCGAGGCCACCATGCCGGGGATGATCAGCAGCGGCTTCTCATCCGAGCCCAGATGGCTGCGGTCGGTGCGCAGCTTGATCAGGTAGAAGGTGTTGCCCTCTTCGTCGGTGATGGTGTCGGCGCCGATCTGTTCCAGCTTGGCCTTGAGGCCACCGTAGATGGTGAAGTCGTAGGCGGTGAACTTGACCATGGCTTCCTGGCCCGGATGCAGGAAGGCGATGTCCTGGGGCCGGATGCGCGCTTCTACCAGCAGGGTGTCGTCCAGCGGCACGATCTCCACCAGGTCGCTGCCCGGCTGGATCACGCCGCCGATGGTGTTGACCAGCACCTGCTTGACGATCCCCCGCACCGGCGAGGTGACCAGGGTCCGGCTGACCCGGTCTTCCAGCGCCTTGCCGGTGGCCTGGGCCTTGTTCAGGTCGGTACGCGCTTCGTTGAGCTGGGTCAGGGCGTCACTGCGGAATTTGCCACGGGTTTCGTCGATCTTGCGCTCGACCTCCTTGATCGCCGACTCGGCCCGCGGAATCGCCAGCGAGGTAGCATCCAGCTGGCCGCGGTTTTCCACTTCGGCACGCTTGAGCCGCAGCACTTCCACCTGGGAGATCGCCCCTTGGGCCACCAGTGGCTCGGACATGGAGATTTCCTGGCGCAGCAACTGCAGGCTGTTGCGGTACTGCGCCTGCTTGGAGCTGAACTCGCGCAACTCCTGCTGACGCTGCACCAATTGCTCCTGCAAACCTCCGATTTCATCCTGCAATTGCTGGCGCCGGCTCTGGTACAGGGATTCTTCACTGGCCGCCTGGCTCGGCGCGGCCTTGCGCAGCTCGCCGTCGATGTTCAACGGGCGATCCTCGACCTCGGCACTCAAGCGCTCGACCCGCAGCGCCAGGCCAACACGGTCAGCCTCGGTTTCGCCGACGTTGGAGACGAAACGGGTGTCATCCAGCCGCAGCAGCGGCGCGCCGGCTTCCACCACCTGGCCTTCGTTGACGTAGATCTGGGCGACGATACCGCCTTCCAGGTTCTGGATCTTCTGCAGCTTGGAAGACGGAATGGCCTTGCCGTCGCCCCGGGTGACTTCGTCCAGCACGGCGAAATTGGCCCACAGCACCATGAACAGGAAGAAACAGATAATGCCCCAGATGGTCAGCCGCACGATGCGCGGTGCATCCTCCACCAAGGCCTTGTTGACCTCGGGCAGCGGCTCGCCACCAAAGGACTGCGAGCCCTTGAAATAGCCGCGCAAGACATCCTTGAACCGCCCCACTCCTGACTTAAGCAACACTGATCTGCCCCTTCTTCAGCGCATCCATGACGGCCGCTTTCGGGCCGTCGGCGACGATCTGGCCACGGTCGATCACGATCAACCGGTCGACCAGCGTCAGCAGCGAGGCGCGGTGGGTCACCAGCACCACGGTCTTGTTTTCGATTACGGCCTGCAGGCGCTGCTTGAGGCGCTCTTCACCGGTGTTGTCCATGGCAGCGGTGGGTTCGTCGAGCAGCAGAATCTGCGGGTTCAGCAACAGCGCGCGGGCCAGGGCGACGTTCTGCCGCTGACCGCCAGAAAGGTTCTGGCCGCGCTCGCCCACTTGCAGTTCATAGCCTTGCGGGTGCAACCGGGCAAATTCGTGCACGCCCGCCAGTTCGGCGGCCTGCAGGACCATTTCGTCCTCGACGTAGCGGGCGCCGCTGACCAGGTTGTCGCGCAGCGTACCGGCGAGCAACTGGATGTCCTGCGGCACGTAGCCGATGTTGTGGCGCAATTCGCTGACGTCGATCTGGCGGATGTCCACGCCGTCCACCAGCAGCGAACCGGCATCGGCTTCGTACAGGCCGACCACCAGTTTGGCCAGGGAACTCTTGCCCGAGCCGCTGCGGCCGATGATGCCGACCTTCTCGCCCGGCCGGATCGCCAGGTTGATGTTCTTCAGCGCCACGTTCTGCTGGTTGGGGTAGGTGAAGTCGACACCGCGGAATTCGATGGCGCCTTGCAGCACCTGACGGCTCAGCGGGCGCTCTTCGAAATTGCGCTCCTGGGGCAGTTCCATCATCTGGTCGGTGGAGACCATGGTGACCTTGGCCTGCTGGTAGCGGGTCAGCAAACCGGCCAGCGGCAACTATGAGCACCTGGAAACCGCCGGTACTCCGACCACTGTGGTCACCGACGATCCGGCACGCCTCGACACCACTGGCTTGACCCTGTCCGCGACCGGCACCGTTCAGGAAGGCGGCGAGATCGTCTATACCGTTCGCCTGACCAACCCGACCGGCACCGAAATGAAGGTTTCGCTGAGCAACGGCGAGACCATCACTATCGGTAAGGGCCTTTCGGAAGGTTCGATTACCCTTCCGGCTCCGCAGAACACCGTGTACGTCGATGGCGGCAACGTTAGCGTGACCGTTACTGGCACTACTGGCGGCGACTTCGAGCACCTCGAAGTCAGCCCGACCGCGGCCGTGACTGCCGTCACTGACAGTGTCGACACGTCGACCGTCACCCTGACCGCCACCGCTAGCGCGGTAGAGGGCGGCGTAGTGACTTATGTCGCTTCGGTCACCTCGCCAGTGACTGGTACTCCGCTGGTCATCAGCCTCGCGAATGGTCAAAGCATCACCATTCCGGTCAACGCCTCCAGCGGTTCGGTCGACTTCATCGCGCCTAATAACGTCCTGAACACCAACACGCCGCTGACCAACAGCATCACCGGCGTCACCGGTGGCAACTACGAGCACCTGGAAACCGCCGGCACCCCGACCACCGTCGTGACCGACGATCCGGCACGCTTGGACACCACCGGCCTGACCCTGTCCGCGACCGGCACCGTCCAGGAAGGCGGCGAAATCGTCTACACCGTCCGCCTGACCAACCCAACTGGCACGGAAATGAAGGTTTCGCTGAGCAACGGCGAAACCATCACCATCGGTAAGGGCCTTTCGGAAGGTTCGATTACCGTTCCGGCTCCGCAGAACACTGTGTACGTCGATGGCGGTAACGTCAGCGTGACCGTTACTGGCACCACCGGCGGTGATTTCGAACACCTTGAAGTCAGCCCGACCGCGGCCGTGACTACCGTCACTGACAGCGTCGACACGTCGACTATCACTCTGACCGCTACCGCCAGTGCGGTAGAGGGCGGCGTGGTGACTTACGTCGCTTCGGTCACCTCGCCAGTAACTGGTACTCCACTGGTCATCAGCCTGGCCAACGGCCAGTCGATCACTATTCCGGTTAACGCTTCCAGCGGTTCGGTCGACTTCATCGCGCCTAATAACGTCCTGAACACCAACACGCCGCTGACCAACAGCATCACCGGCGTGACTGGCGGCAACTACGAACACTTGGAAACCGCCGGCACCCCGACCACCGTCGTGACCGACGATCCGGCACGTTTGGACACCACCGGCCTGACCCTGAGCTCGACTGGCACCGTTCAGGAAGGCGGCGAAATCGTCTATACCGTTCGCCTGACCAACCCGACCGGCACCGAAATGAAGGTTTCGCTGAGCAACGGCGAAACCATCACCATCGGTAAGGGCCTTTCGGAAGGTTCGATTACCGTTCCGGCGCCGCAAAACACTGTGTATGTGGATGGCGGCAACGTCAGCGTCACTGTCACCGGCACTAACGGTGGCGACTTCGAACATCTGGAAGTCAGCCCGACAGCAGCCGTAACTGCCGTCACTGACTCGGTCGACACCAGTACCGTCACCCTGACGGCAACTGCCAGTGCCGTGGAAGGTGGCGTAGTCACCTACGTCGCCTCCGTCACCTCGCCAGTTACCGGTACTCCGCTGGTTATCAGCTTGGCTAACGGCCAGTCGATCACTATTCCAGTGAATTCGAGCAGCGGTTCGGTCGATTTCATCGCGCCCAATAACGTCCTGAATACCAACACCCCGCTGACTAACAGCATCACTGGCGTGACTGGCGGCAACTACGAGCACCTGGAAACCGCCGGCACTCCGACTACCGTCGTCACCGACGATCCAGCGCGTCTGGACACCACCGGCCTGAGCTTGTCGGCCACCGGCACCGTTCAGGAAGGCGGCGAGATCGTCTATACCGTCCGCCTGACCAACCCGACCGGCACCGAAATGAAGGTTTCGCTGAGTAACGGCGAGACCATCACTATCGGTAAGGGCTTGAGCGAAGGTTCGATTACCGTTCCAGCGCCGCAAAACACCGTGTACGTCGATGGCGGCAACGTCAGCGTGACGGTTACTGGCTCCACCGGCGGTGACTTCGAGCACCTGGAAGTCAGCCCAACTGCAGCCGTAACTGCCGTCACTGACTCGGTCGACACCAGTACCGTCACCCTGACGGCAACTGCCAGTGCCGTGGAAGGTGGCGTAGTCACCTACGTCGCCTCCGTTACCTCGCCAGTGACTGGTACCCCGCTGGTGATCAGCCTCGCCAACGGCCAAAGCATCACTATCCCGGTCAACGCTTCGAGCGGTTCGGTCGACTTCATCGCCCCGAACAACGTCCTGAACACCAACACCCCGCTGACCAACAGCATCACCGGCGTCACTGGTGGCAACTACGAACACCTGGAAACCGCCGGTACTCCGACCACCGTCGTCACCGACGATCCAGCGCGTCTGGACACCACCGGCCTGACTCTGAGCGCGACTGGCACCGTCCAGGAAGGCGGAGAAATCGTCTACACCGTCCGCCTGACCAACCCAACCGGCACCGAAATGAAGGTTTCGCTGAGCAACGGCGAGACCATCACCATCGGTAAGGGCCTTTCGGAAGGTTCGATTACCGTTCCGGCTCCACAGAACACTGTGTACGTCGATGGCGGTAACGTCAGCGTGACCGTTACTGGCTCCACCGGCGGTGACTTCGAACACCTCGAAGTCAGCCCGACCGCAGCTGTGACTGCCGTCACTGACAGCGTCGACACGTCGACCGTCACCCTGACCGCCACCGCTTCGGCCGTAGAGGGTGGCGTAGTCACCTACGTCGCTTCGGTCACCTCGCCAGTGACTGGCACCCCACTGGTCATCAGCCTGGCTAACGGCCAGTCGATCACTATTCCAGTGAATTCGAGCAGCGGTTCGGTGGACTTCATCGCACCGAACAACGTCCTGAACACCAACACGCCGCTGACCAACAGCATCACCGGCGTGACTGGCGGCAACTACGAGCACCTGGAAACCGCCGGCACCCCGACCACCGTCGTGACCGACGATCCGGCACGCTTGGACACCACCGGCCTGACCCTGTCCGCGACCGGCACCGTCCAGGAAGGCGGCGAAATCGTCTACACCGTTCGCCTGACCAACCCGACCGGCACCGAGATGAAGGTTTCGCTGAGCAACGGCGAGACCATCACCATCGGTAAGGGCTTGAGCGAAGGTTCGATTACCCTTCCGGCGCCGCAGAACACCGTTTATGTGGATGGTGGCAACGTTAGCGTCACCGTTACTGGCACCACCGGCGGCGACTTCGAGCACCTGGAAGTTAGCCCAACCGCAGCTGTAACTGCCGTCACTGACAGCGTCGACACGTCGACCGTCACCTTGACCGCGACCCCAAGCGTGGTCGAGGGCGGCGTCATCACTTACACCGCCACTGTCAGCGCGCCGGTCACCGGTTCGCCACTGGTGGTCAGTCTCGCCAACGGCCAGCAGATCACTATCGCCGTCAACGCCACCACCGGCTCGGTCAACTACACCGCACCGAACAACGTCTATGCCACCAACGCGCCAGTGACCAACAGCATCACCGGCACCAGCGGCGGCAACTACGAGAAACTGGACACTGCGGGCACCCCGTCGACCACCGTCAATGACAACCCGAACAACCTGGACACCACCGGGGTGAGCCTCACCGCCACCGGCACCGTCCAGGAAGGCGGCCAGATCACCTACACCGCCAAGCTGACCAACCCGGCCGGCAGCGCGATGACCGTGAGCCTGAGCAACGGCTCGACCATCACCATCGCCAAGAACGCTACCGAAGGCAGCGTGACCGTCGATGCGCCGCGCAATACCGTGTACGTGGACAACACCAACGTCAGCGTGACCATCACCGGTACTACCGGCGGTGACTTCGAGCGGGTAAGTGTTAGCCCGACGGCGGCCGTGACCTCGGTGACCGACACGATCGACACCTCGACTGTCACTCTGACCGCTACCCCAAGCGTGGTCGAAGGTGGCGTCATCACCTACACCGCCACCGTCAGCGCACCAGTCACCGGTTCGCCACTGGTCGTCAGCCTGGCCAACGGCCAGCAGATCACTATCGCCGTCAACGCCACCACCGGCTCGGTTAACTACACCGCGCCGAACAACGTCTATGCCACCAACGCACCGGTAACCAACAGCATCATCGGCACCAGCGGCGGCAATTACGAAAAACTGGACACTGCTGGTACTCCAAGCACCACGGTGACCGACAACCCGAACAACCTCGACACCACCAACGTCACCCTGACCGCCACCAACACGGTCCAGGAGGGTGGCCAGATCACGTACACCGCGAAGCTGAGCAACCCTGCCGGCAGCGCGATGACCGTGAGCCTGAGCAACGGCTCGACCATCACCATCGCCAAGAACGCTACCGAAGGCAGTGTCACCGTCGATGCACCACGCAACACCGTGTACGTCGACAACACCAACGTCAGCGCGACCATCACCGGTACTACCGGCGGTGATTTCGAGCGGGTAAGCGTCAGCCCAACGGCAGCCGTGACCTCGGTTACCGACACCATCGACACCAGCACCGTGACCCTGACGGCGACTCCAAGCGTGGTCGAAGGCGGCGTCATCACCTACACCGCCACCGTCAGCGCGCCGGTCACCGGCTCGCCACTGGTCGTCAGCCTGGCCAACGGCCAGCAGATCACTATCGCCGTCAACGCCACCAGCGGTTCGGTCAACTACACCGCACCGAACAACGTCTACGCCACCAATGCGCCAGTGACCAACAGCATCACCGGCACCAGCGGCGGCAACTACGAGAAGCTGGACACCGCGGGCACCCCGTCGACCACCGTCAACGACAACCCGAACAACCTCGACACCACCGGCGTCAGCCTCACCGCCACCGGCACTGTCCAGGAAGGCGGCCAGATCACTTACACCGCCAAGCTGACCAACCCGGCCGGCAGCGCGATGACCGTGAGTCTGAGCAACGGTTCGACCATCACCATCGCCAAGAACGCCACCGAAGGCAGCGTGACCGTCGATGCTCCGCGCAACACCGTGTATGTGGACAACACCAACGTCAGCGCGACCATCACCGGTACTACCGGCGGTGACTTCGAGCGAGTAAGCGTCAACCCAACGGCAGCCGTGACTTCGGTGACCGATACCATCGACACCAGCACCGTGACCCTCACGGCCACACCGAGTGTCGTGGAAGGCGGCGTCATCACTTACACCGCCACCGTCAGCGCGCCGGTCACCGGCTCGCCACTGGTGGTCAGCCTGGCCAACGGCCAGCAGATCACTATCGCCGTCAACGCCACCAGCGGTTCGGTCAACTACACCGCACCGAACAACGTCTATGCCACCAACGCTCCGGTAACCAACAGCATTACCGGCACCAGCGGCGGCAACTACGAGAAGCTGGACACCGCGGGCACCCCGTCGACTACCGTAAACGATAACCCGAACAACCTCGACACCACCGGCGTCAGCCTCACCGCCACCGGTTCTGTCCAGGAAGGCGGCCAGATCACCTACACCGCCAAGCTGACCAACCCGGCCGGCAGCGCGATGACCGTGAGCCTGTCCAACGGCTCGACCATCACCATCGCCAAGAACGCCACCGAGGGCAGCGTCACCGTCGATGCTTCACGCAACACCGTGTACGTGGATAACACCAACGTCAGCGCGACCATCACCGGCACTACTGGCGGTGACTTCGAGCGGGTAAGTGTTAGCCCAACGGCAGCCGTGACCTCGGTCACTGACACCATCGACACCTCGACTGTGACCCTGACCGCAACCCCAAGCGTGGTCGAAGGCGGCGTCATCACCTACACCGCCACCGTCAGCGCTCCGGTTACCGGCTCGCCACTGGTGGTCAGCCTGGCCAACGGCCAGCAGATCACTATCGCCGTCAACGCCACCAGCGGTTCGGTCAACTACACCGCACCGAACAACGTCTACGCCACCAATGCGCCAGTGACCAACAGCATCACCGGCACCAGCGGCGGCAACTACGAGAAGCTGGACACCGCGGGCACTCCGTCGACCACCGTCAACGACAACCCGAACAACCTGGACACCACCGGCGTCAGCCTCACCGCCACCGGTTCTGTCCAGGAAGGCGGCCAGATCACCTACACCGCCAAGCTGACCAACCCGGCCGGCAGCGCGATGACCGTGAGCCTGTCCAACGGCTCGACCATCACCATCGCCAAGAACGCCACCGAAGGCAGCGTGACGGTCGATGCGCCGCGCAATACCGTGTACGTCGACAGCGGCAACGTCAGCGCAACCATCACCGGCACCACCGGAGGTGATTTCGAGAAGCTGAACGTCAGCAGCACGCCGGCGGTAACGGCGGTGACCGACACCATCGACACCAGCACTGTCACCCTGACTGCCACGCCGAGCGTGGTGGAAGGCGGTACGGTGGTGTACACCGCAACCGTCAGTTCGCCAGTGACCGTCGCACCGCTGGTGATCAGCCTCGCCAACGGCCAGCAGATCACCATCGCCGTCAACGCCACCACCGGCTCGGTCAACTACGTCGCGCCAAACAACGTCTACGCCACCAACGCGCCGCTGACCAACAGCATCACCGGCATGACCGGCGGCAACTTCGAGAAACTGGTCGCCACCGGCACGCCGTCGACCGCGGTGACCGACAACCCGAACAACCTCGACACCACCAACGTCACCCTGACCGCCACCAACACGGTTCAGGAAGGCGGCCAGATCACTTACACCGCCAAGCTCTCCAACCCGGCTGGCAGCGCGATGACCGTGAGCCTGAGCAACGGCTCCACGATCACCATCGCCAAGAACGCTACCGAAGGCAGCGTGACCGTCGATGCGCCGCGCAACACCGTGTACATCGACAACACCAACGTCAGCGCCAGCATCACCGGCACGACCGGCGGTGATTTCGAGAGGGTGAACGTCGTTACCACTCCGGCGGTGACCTCGGTGACCGATACGATCGACACCTCGACCGTGACCCTGACCGCGACCCCGAGCGTGGTCGAGGGCGGCACCGTGGTGTACACCGCGACCGTCAGTTCGCCGGTTACCGTCGCACCGCTGGTGATCAGCCTGGCCAACGGCCAGCAGATCACCATCGCGGTCAACGCCACCAGCGGCTCGGTCAACTACACCGCGCCGAACAACCCGTACACCGCCAACCCGACGCTCACCAACAGCATCACCGGCGTTACCGGCGGCAACTTCGAAAAACTCGACGCGTCTGGCACCACCTCGACCACGGTCACCGATGGCCCGATCGACACCACCACCGTCAGCCTGAGCGCAACCAGCTCCGTAGCCGAAGGCGGACAGATCACCTACACCGCGACGCTGACCAACCCGGCCGCGTCGGCAGTGACGGTGACCCTGTCCAACGGTTCGACCATCGTCATCGCCAAGGACCAGCTGTCCAACAGCATCACCGTGGCCGCACCAGCGGATACGCCGTACATCGACGCGACCAACGTCAGTGCCAAGATCACCGGCGCGACCGGCGGCGGCTTCGAGAACCTGACCTACAGCAACACGGCGGCGGTCACCCAGATCACCGATACCAACACGCCGACCACCATCAGCATCACCGGCAGCACGGCGGTGGCGGAAGGTGCGACCGGTACCTACACGATCAACCTGAGCAACCCGTCGCAATCGGCGGTCACGGTCAAGCTGAGCTACTCCGGCACCGCCACCAATGGTTCGGACTACACCGGCGTGACCACCGTGACCATCCCGGCCGGCGCGAGCAAGGTCGACTTCACCATCCCGACCATCAAGGACCTGGTCACCGAGGGCACCGAGCAGTTCACCGTCAAGATCGACTCGGCCAGCGGCGGCAACTTCGAGAGCGTGGTGGTCAGCCCGACCCTGGGCAGCGTCACCACCTCGATCTTCGAGCCGGCACCGGTGCTGGACCTGGACGCCAACGACTCCAGCGGCAAGACCGGAGCGGATTACCAGGTCACCTTCACCGAGGGCCAGGCCGGTTCCGGCGTGTCCATCGGCGACGTGGACCTGAGCATCACCGACTACGACAGCACCCTGATGACCGGTGCCACCGTGACCCTGACCAACCGCATGGCTGGCGACGCGCTGAACCTGGGCAACAGCGTGGGTGGCATCACCATCAACGCGGTCAACACCAACGACAAGATCGTGCTGACCCTGAGCGGCACCGGGACCATCGCCGAGTACATCCAGCGCCTGAAGAACATCACCTTCATCAACACCAGCGATGACCCGAGCAGCACGCCGCGGATCATCACCGTGACGGTAACCGACGGGGTCAACACCTCGAACGTCGCCACCACCACGGTCAACGTGGTGCCGGTGAACGATGCGCCGACCGCTGCCGGTGGCGAGATCACCGGAACCGAGGACACCGACCTGGCCCTGACCTGGAGCAGCCTCGGCGTCAGCGACCTGGATAACCTGCCGAGCGCCCTGGGTATCACCATCACTCAGCTGCCGGCCAATGGCACCCTGCAATACAAGGACGGCACCACCTGGAAGACCCTGACCGCCGCCGATGCCGGCAAGGTGTTCAGCAAGGCCGACATCGATGCGGGCAACCTGAAGTTCGTGCCGCTGGCCAACCAGTCGGGCGTCACCGCCAACGGCGGCACCGGCGTGGGCAACCAGCAGGCGGACTACGCGCAGATCAAGTTCAAGCCGTACGACGGCCAGGCACTGGGCAACGAAGCGACGCTGAAAGTCGATATCACCCCGGTCGCGGACGCCCCGACGCTGTCCATCGGCAGCAATGCCGTGGCCTCGATCGGCCTGACCAAGGAAATCTGGACCGGCCTCTCCGGCCTGGGTACCAGCGGTAACGGCGCCGACGCCGCCACCCTGAAGTCGGTGATCGATGCCGCCGCCGGCAAGGCGAACTCCTCGGCCATCGTCACCAACGTGCAGTCGGCCTCGGATGTTGCCGCAGGTACTGCGTCGAAGACGTCCGGCCTGATGTACATGGAAGCCGGCAAGACCTACAAGTTCACCGGTGTCGGCGACGACAGCCTGGCGGTGGTCGTAGGCGGCAAGGACGTGGCCAGTACCACCTGGGGCGCCGGTGGCCAGCTCAATGGCACCTTCACCCCGACCAAGAGCGGCTACTACACCGTCGAGATCTACCACTACAACCAAGCGGGCCCGGGCAGCTATGACGTCAACGTGTCGATCAACGGCGCCACGGCGATCGACCTGAGCCAGGCCGGTACCGCGCTGTACCCGACCACCGCGGCACTGGCGGCGGCCGGGGTGACCATCACCGACTTCCACGGCACCAGCGGCAAGGGCTACTACGACGCCTACAAGCTCAACGAAAGCGGCGAAAACGGCACCGTCAAGCTGGTGGGCATCAGCACCGCGCTGACCGATACCGACGGCTCGGAAACCCTGAGCCTCAAGCTCGGCGGTATCCCGACCGGCTCGGTGGTGGCCGACAACGCCGGCCACAGCGTCACCGTGGGCAGCACCGCCGTGGACGTGACCGGCTGGAACCTCAATGCCCTGACCATCAAGCCACCGGCGTACTACACCGGCAGCTTCAACGTGTCGGTCACCTCGACCTCCACCGAGACCGTCAACAGCAGCGCTGCCAGCACCACCGGCACGATCAAGGTCACGGTCTACGCGGACACCTACGCGGTGGTCAACGCCACGGCCGACAGTGACACCTGGACCGGCACCGACGGCAACGACGTGATCGTCGCCGACATCAACGGCCTGCACGTGGTACCGGGGCAGAACTACAACCTGGCATTCATCGTCGACACCTCGGGCAGTATGAAGTCCGATGGTGTGGATGCGGCGCAGAAGGCCCTGCAGTCGGTGTTCACCACGCTGTCCAACAGCGTCCAGGGCGCAAGCTCCGGTACGGTCAACATCCTGCTGGTGGACTTCGCCACCCAGGTGAAAACCACGGTGTCGGTCAACCTGGCCGACAGCGGTGCCCTGCAAACCCTGAAGAACGCCCTGACCTCGATGTCCGCCGGTGGCGGTACCAACTACGAGGACGCGTTCAAGACCACCGCCAACTGGTTCCAGGCCCTCAAGACTGCCGGCGTCAGCGCCAGCAACCAGACGTTCTTCATCACCGACGGCCAGCCGACCTACTACCAGAGCGGCGAGCGCACCAACCCGACGCTGGTGAAAGGCAGCGGGTCGAAGGCCGAGGTCACCATGGACGGCTACCTGACGTCGATCGGCTACAAGCTCGGCCAGGTGGTCAATGTCAACATCGACAGCAGTAACCGCCTGACCATCGACAGCAACGGCAACCTGAACCTGTACAAGAACGGCAGCTACTACTCGTCGCTGAGCGGTACCCTGCATGCCGAGGGCGACGGTACCTACGAGCTGTCGAGCCTGGCCGGCCAGGGCAGCTACACCGACTCGGACACCAGCAGCAACTCGCTGGCAAGCTTCGCGACCCTGAAGGCACTGTCCACGGTCGAGGCCATCGGCCTGAACAGCGGCGTCAACACCAGCGACCTGAAGCCGTATGACTCCGACGGCGTGCCGCAGACCAACATCGACCCGAGCAACCTCGCCAACGCCATTCTCGGCCACACCGAGGCGACGCTGCCGGGCAACGATACGGTCAATGCCGGCGACGGCAACGACATCGTGTTCGGCGACCTGATCCTGTTCGACAACATTTCGGGCAACGGTGCCGAGGCGCTGCAGGCCTATGTCGCCGGGAAAACCGGGCTGGATGTGTCGGCCGTGGATGGCCGGGTGCTGCACCAGTACGTCACCGAGCACATCAGCGAGTTCGATATTTCGCGGACCAGCGACGGCAACGACATACTGTCCGGCGGCAACGGCAACGACATCCTGTTCGGCCAGGGCGGCAACGACACCCTCGACGGCGGTGCCGGCAACGACATCCTCCTGGGTGGCAGCGGCAACGACACCCTGCTCGGTGGCGAAGGCAACGACCTGCTGTTCGGCGGCAAGGGTAACGACACCATGACCGGCGGCGGCGGTGCCGACACCTTCATCTGGAAGGCAGGCGATACCGGCAACGACATCATCAAGGACTTCAAGCCGGCCGAAGGTGACCGTCTGGACCTGAGCGACCTGTTGCAGGGCGAGAAGGCCAGTACCATCGACAACTACCTGAAGATCACCACGGTCAACGGCGAGTCGACGCTGCAGGTCAGCACCGAGGGCAAACTCAACGCTACTGGCGGCATTGCCAATGCGGACGTGACGATCAAGCTCGAAGGGGTGAACTGGTCCAATACCACGATCAACTCGCTGGTAACCGGTGCAGACCCGACGATCAAGATCGACCACAACAACAGTTGATCGCTGCACCCATGCCGGCCCTCGCGGGCCGGCATGCCACAGCGGTTTTTGCCTGCAGGCCATGTGGGGCGCATACTCTTGCGCCCCACATGGCCTACGCTGCTGAAGAAGAAAAAGATGATGGATCCCCAATCACGAGGAATGACCATGTTCTACGTGCAACGCGATACGGCAGGCCAGTTGCTCCGGGTCGAAGCGGCCGCCTTTGCCGAAGCCACGGAAACACTGCCTGCCGATCACGCCGAAGTTCAGGAATGGTTTGCTGACGATGTGGTCGAGAACAGCCTCAAACAGCTCAAGCAGAGCGACCTGGACATGATCCGGGTGCTGGAAGACCTCATTGATGTGCTGACCACCAAAGGCGTGATCAGCATCACTGACCTGCCGCCCGGTGCCCAGGCCAAGCTGCTTAACCGCAATACCGCCCGTGCCGCCCTTGGCGGGCTGAACAACCTGATCGACGAAGACGAGCACGGCGGCTTGATCTGAACCTTTGTCGGCCCTGCGATCAGGGCCGTCCTCATGCCCAGGGCGCGGGTTCTCCCACCAGGCGCCCCTGCACGCCCTGAATCTGCATTTCCCGCAAGACCTTCAACTCGCCTTCCGTCTCGACCCGTTCGGCAATCAGCGGCAGGTCGATGCTATGCGCTGCCCGTTGTACGGCTTCGATGAACAGGCGCTTGTGCTGCTCCTGATCGATGGCGCGGATGTAGCTTCCGTCGATCTTCAGGTAAGCCAGGCCAAGATGCGCGAGGTTGCCGATCATGCTGAAGCGCCCGCCGAAATGCTGCAGACTGAGGCTGAAGCCGAGGGTGCGCAGGCGTCGGGTCAACTGCTCCAGGACCGCTTGCTCGGGCAACTGCTCCTCGGCGATCTCCAGGGTCAGGCGCGCGCCAAGGGCGCTGTTCTGCGCCAGCAGATCGAAGACCTTCTGCAGACTGGCCGCATCGTTCACCGTGGTCGCCGATAGGTTCAGGGCCAGGGACTTGTCGTGGCCGTGCATCTGCTTGAGGACCTTCTCCAGCATCAGCAGGTCCAGTCGGGTGGTCCAGCCGAAACGCTCCAGTGCTGGCAGGAAGCGGCCGGCGGCGATGGTCTGGCCCTGGTCGTCGAGCAGCCGCGAAAGCACCTTGTGGTGCAGCACGCGGTCGAGGTCGTTGCTGTCCACCACGGGCTGGAAGAACAACTGGAAGCGATCGTGGCTCAGGGCCTGGTCCAGCATCTCGCGCCACTGGCGGTGGGTATCGCTGGCCTGTGCCGCCGAGCCTTGCTCCAGGCACACCCAGGACGGTTCAGGCTGGCTCTGGGCGCGGGCCAGGGCCTCGTCGGCAAGCGCCAGCAAGGCCTTGGGCTCATCGCCCGGGCTGAATGGCGCCAGGCCGATACAGGCCGACGGGGTGACATCGGAAATACCGCGCAGGCTGGCTTCCAGCGCTTCGGCCAACTGGATCGCATCGTCATGGGTAAGCCCCGGTGCCAGCACGGCGAATTCGCCACCGCGGCTGCGGGTGATGAGGTTGTTGGTTTCCGGATAACGGGCGCAGGTGCGCTGCAACTGCTGACCGACCGCCTGGAGCAGTTGGTCGGTGCGCTGGCCGCCCAGACGCTGGTTCAAGCCGGCCAGGTCCTGGACCCGCAGCAACAACAGGTAGCCGTCACTCGCCTCATCGAGGTTACTGACACGCGCATTGAGCTGCATCTCGAAGTAACGGCGGTTGGCGAGGCCCGTGAGACTGTCCTGGTAGGACTCGACCCGCAGCTTCTCGCTGCGCTCGGCCTGCTCCTTGTACAGCGCCTTGAGCTTCTCGACCATCTGGTTCATGGCCTGTACTACCCGGCGCAGTTCGGGGGTGCGCGGCAGGTCCGGCAGGCTGAGGAACTCCCGGCGGGCGATGGCATGGGACTGCTCGACCATGTAATCCAGCGGTTTGAGCTGGCGGCGCAGCAACAGGGCCCCCGCCACCGCACTCAGGGCACCACACAGCAACAGCCAGCCCAGGCTGCCCAGGGCGCTCTGCCACAGCTTGGCCAGGGCGAACATCGGGTGGCTGACCACTTCGACCCGCGCGGCCTGCTGCCACCCGCGCATGACGATGGCATCGCCACCCGCAGCCTCCAGGCCAATCAGCTGGATGAACCACTGCGGCACGCCGCCCGGATCGGGATCGGCATGGCGCTCCACCAGCAGTGCATTGGAGCCAAGGTCCACCACACGGATGCTGGCGTAGTAGCCGCTGTCGAAAATCGAGCTGACCAGCAGCTCGACCATCGCCGGGTCATCCAGGTTGGGCGTCAATGACAGGGCCAGCGCGGTCGCCGCGTCCTGCGCATGGGAGCGCAACTGGTTGACGTACTGGCTACGCGAGCTTTCCAGACTCACCATGAAACTGCCGCTGAAAGCGACCACCAGAAACAGGCAGATAGCGAGCAACAATTGCTTGAACAGTGACATCTGAGCTCCTCAGTAGACCGGCTCGGCAGGAAATCCTTCTGCCTGCATCTTCTTTAACAGATCCTGCCAGCGCGACAGGCGCTTGGTATCGCCCACTTTCTTGTTTCCGGCGGCGCCGGTCAGCCACAAACCCTCGCCGTTGAAGGCGTACACCGGCAACAGGTCGGTGCGCTGGCTGGCCGGCTTGATCGCGTCGATCAGGCTGTCGAGTACCAGCGGCATGGCGTCAGGGCTTGAGTAGTAGGTCAGGACCATGTGCGCGCGGTTCTGGCGCAGGGCCTTGACGTAGGTGATACGCAGCTTGTCCGCGGGGATGCCGAGGCGGCGCAGGCTGAAATACTTGGCGATGGCATAGTCTTCGCAATCGCCCGCGCCCTTGATCAGCGACTGGATCGGGGTCGCCCAGTAATCGACTTCGTGCCACAGGTCGATGTCCTCTGCGTAGCGCAACTGGCGGTTGAAGAACTGGTTGACCACCTGCAGGCGCTCGGTCTCGCTGAGCTGCTTTTGCGTCGCCAGCAATTGCTGCCAGGCATCGATGCGCTGCTGCCCCGCACCAAGCGGCCCGTAAAGCGCCTGGGCCTTGCGGCTGATCTGGGAGAAATCCCAGTCCGCGCGCAACCCGCCCAGCAACGCCAGGCCAAGCAACAGGGCCATTCCAGCCCGGCGCAAGGTCAGATGAACAGCCCAACGTATCGGCAAGGCGACTGCCCGCTAAGTCCCTGGAAAACGCCGATGGTGAAGGCTGGCCAGACAAAAAACAATGGCACAGGACAATCACTGCGACATCACCCGCGCAAGCCTCCGACAATTGGTTGACGCATAGCCCGGCGAGACTCTTTCCTTCCCGGAAAAGTTCATTCAGGATTGGCACCGCGTATCGTTTCAGCCCCCGGTTCCCAAGGCATGTGGCTTAGCAGCAATGCGCCGTCGGCGGTTTGACAGGGATCGTCTCCATTACTAGCTTGATTGGATCCAATTATTGGAGAAGAAGTAGCGTGGCCGGAAAAACCAGAGTCCTGAGCAGCATCCTGGGCGACGAGCAGGTACCCGCACATCTGGCGCGTAGCGTGATCGAAGAACGCCTGCGCGGCGCCATTCTCGATGGTCGTCTCGCACCCGGCATGGCCTTGCGGCAGCAAGAGCTGGCAACCCTCTTCGGCGTCAGCCGCATGCCGGTGCGCGAGGCGTTGCGCCAGCTTGAGGCCCAAGGCCTGCTACAAGTGGTGGCCCACAAGGGAGCGGTGGTCGCACCACTGATCGGTGAGGATGCCGTCGAAACCTACGAACTGCGCGAGATGCTCGAAAGCGAAGCCTTGCGCCAGTCCATCCCGCTGCTCGACGCCAGCGACATCGCCTTGGCCCGTGAGTACATCAGCCAGTTGGAAAACGAGACCCGCCACGCGGAAATCGGCCGTCTCAACCGGCTGTTCCACATGACGCTGTACAGCAAGGCGTGGAACAAGAAGCTGCTGCGCCTGATCGACAACGAGCTGTGCCAGGAAGAGCGCTTCCTGCGCTTCCACCTCTCGTCCATGGGCCTGGGCAAACTGACTCAGGATGACCATAACGGCCTGGTCGACGCCGCCAACGACAAAGCGATCGACGAAGCGATCGTCGTGCTGCAACGTCACTTGCGCAACGCCATGAAGACCATTCGCAACTATCTGGACAAGCAGAAGCCCTGACTTCTGCTTCCTTCGTCCACCCTCCCCGCGGCCCCTCCTCGCCTGCCAATGACAGGTCAGCGGTTTTCTGCACACTCTAAAGGTCCGGCAAGGGAGCAATGATCGGCTGCGGTACGGCCAGCTCGCTTGCCTTTTTCGGACCTGAAGAGGAGGCGTAACCCCGGGCAATGGCCGACAACGATCAACTGCCCCTAATAGTCGATTCCCGAACTTCTCGCCCTCGGACAGTGCCCGGAGCGTGGCATTCGCTCACTCACTCATCAACTTTTCCATTTATTTGGAAAGGCGGACACTTTCATTCAAGTAAAACATCCTCACGTTGTTTTATTAGTTAGTCTCGCACTTCAAAAACAGCAGAATCAAATATATTCAAAACACCACTTGCGGGCGACTTGGAAGTTGCCTTAGCTTTTTCATTACCGGCCGCAACGCCCCATGGACAGGCGATGACCCCGTCTTTCGCGGGCCGGCAATGTCGCTGAACTTTCTGCAATGCAGGGCCATTTAGCCCAGGACCCTGTTCGCCACGAACAACGTCAACGCCACTAACTTTCGCAACCGTGAGCCACAGAAGGAACGTGCAATGACTCATCTCGAACAACTGCTGAATGAAAAGAAATCCGAACTTTCCAGACATCCGGTATTTGCTGAAATAGATTCTCTTGCCGTATTGCGCCGATTTATGGAAACCCATGTGTTCGCGGTGTGGGACTTCATGTCGCTGACCAAGCGCCTGCAGCAGGAACTGACCTGCATCCAGCTTCCCTGGCTCCCCCCAAGGGACCCGAAAGCGGCACGCTTGATCAACGAGATCGTACTGGGCGAAGAATCGGACGACCGTCTCGATCACGGGCACTACAGCCATTTCGAATTGTATCTGGATGCCATGCGCGAAGTGGGTGCCCGTACGGACAGCATCGAATGCTTCGTTGCCCTGCAGCGTGAAGGTCTGGATCACCACAGCGCCCTGCGCCAGGCGGGCGCCAGCGAAGCGGCGCGGCACTTCGTCGAGCAGACCCTGGACGTCGCCCTGAACGCACCTGCCCACGCCGTCGCCGCAGCGTTCCTGCATGGTCGTGAAAGCGTCATACCGACCATGTTCCAGCGCATCCTCGACGATTGGGGCATCACCGGCAGCCAGGCCCCCACCTTCCGCTACTACCTGCAGCGGCATATCGAAGTCGATTCCGAAGACCACGGCCCGGCCGCTACGCAGTTGCTGGAACGGCTGGTGGCCGGCGATGCACAGCGCGAGCGCGAGGTTCACGAGGCCGCCATTGCGGCCGTGGAAAGCCGTATCGCGTTCTGGGACCGGCTACGTCTTTCGATGCACGCCGAAATTGCCGAGGCCAGTGTATGAACAGTCTCGACTATCAATCGTTCGCCGACGCCTGGGAGAGTCGGGCGAGCATCCGCACCCGTCCTCGGCGCCTGGTGGAAGACGACCAGCGGCTCATCTATCCACTGAGCCGCCAGCCGCTGGTACTCAGCGCCACCTTCCTGCGCGAATGCCCGCACCTGCGCGACTTCGCCCTGGTGCAGAGCCTCTACAAGTTCATCAACGACGTGGTGATCTTCGAAACGGAAATTGTCGACCGAACCGCCCGGGCTATCGCCAAGGACCGCTTCGCCGTGCGTTTTCCCTTCGCCTGTCGCTATGACGCCATGACCGTCGTGGTCGATGAGGACTATCACGCCCTGGTGGCCATGGACTTCATGCAGCAGACCATCGCGCTGACCGGTATCCAGCCCATCGCCCTGCCAGCCGAAATCGAACTGAGCCGGGCCATTCCCGCCGTCCTGGAACGGGCGCCCGAGCACCTGCGCGACGCAATGGAGCTGATTTGCGTAGGGATCGCCGAGAACACCCTGACCGACGATGTCGCTGCCTTCGCCCGTGACGACAGCGTGAAACCGTCGATCAAGGGACTGATGGCCGACCACTTGCTCGACGAAGGCCGCCACTCGACCTTCTGGGCACGACTGACACGGATCTACTGGAGCCAGGCGTCCGAGCCGGATCGTCATGTAATCGCCCGGTTGCTGCCGTTGTTCATCCGCCACTATCTCACCAACGACCTGCAGAAAGCCTTCGACATCCAACTGATCGCCGCCCTCGATGTACCCGCCCATGTGGCCGCGGCCCTGCGCGAAGAGGTCACGGCCATGGCCTGGCCGATCAACCACCAGCATCCACTGCTGGGCAACATCCTGCGCTTTTTCAGAAGCAGCTCACTGCTCGACGCGCCCTGTGTGCAAGCGGCGCTGGTCGACTACCTGCCATCGGGGAGGCCGTCATGAGGCGTCTGGACATTCTTCTGGCCGGGCAAAGCCTAGCCCTCGCTCGGCTTCGCGAAGACCTGGAGCAGCACGGCCATTCGCTGCGTCATGTGTCCAGCGAAACGGAACTGACGGCTGCCGGCCACCCCCTGCCGCACCTGTTGATAGAGGACGGCAGTCTGGAACTGCCGCAGTTCAAGGGGTGTGCGTACCTGGGCTTGCGGATCGGCAGCGATACGCCCGGCCACGATGAGCTGCCCGAGCTGGAGATACTGTGCTGGACCGGCAGCGCGAAAGCTCAGCGCCTGATAGACCGACAGCCTTTGCCGAAGGAGCGCTCCGGTAACGGCCAGCAATTGCGTGTGATGGCGCTCAATGCCCTGCAAGAGCGGGTAGCACTGCATGTCAGCCGCTTCTCACGAAACCCGGACTACCTGAGCCAGGCGCCTGTTGTCAGCCCGATGCGGCACGTCCGTGAGCATCCGTTGCACTGGCTGGACCGGCTGGCCTACCTGCATGCCTTCAATCTGAATGAGCGGCCGGGGCTGCTGGAGGAAAGCGGAACCCCAGTTATCGAACGACTGGAGCAAAGCTTTGAGGCTCATGCCAGGCGCACTGCGCTGAATCTGGATGGACACCGCATCAGCTACGCGCAACTGCATGCCCAGGCGTTGGCGATTCAGCAACGGCTGTTGCCACTTCTGCCCGCGTCCGATGATTCGCCACTGGTCGCGGTCTGCCTGCCGAAGTCGCTGGGGTTGTATGCAAGCCTGTTGGCAGTCCTGGGTTGCGGCGCGGTCTATCTGCCACTGGATCCGGGAACACCGCGGGAACGCGTGCACTTCATCCTGCAGAACGCCTTGGCCGCGGTCGTCATTCATGACGGGGATTTCCCGGCAGGAAATCAGTCCATTCCCAGCCTCGAGCTGAGCCGCTTGCCCGCCCCGGCGGCACTGCCTCTGGCGGGCATGATGCGGCGGCGCCCTTGCGCACATGAGCCCTGTGTCGCCATCTATACCTCCGGTACCACCGGGCAGCCTAAGGGCGTGGTGCTCAGCCAAGGCAACATCAGCCACTTCCAGGGCTGGTACAGCGACCATGTTGGATTGGGCCCGGGAAGCCGGGTGCTGCAGTTTTCGACGATCAACTTCGACGCTTCTCTGCTGGACATCCTGCCCACCTGGATCAGTGGCGCCGAGTTGGTCGTGCCCAGCGAGGCACAACGCAGGGACCCTGCGCAGCTGAAAACGCTGATCCGCCAACAGGACGTCAGCCACGCCTTCCTGCCGCCGGCGCTGCTGAGTCTTCTGACGCTGGAGGGCTGCAGCCTGGAACATCTGATCACGGGCGGCGACGTGTGCGAGCCGGAGGTCATCGAGCGTCTGGCCGGGCGCTGTCATCTGCACAACATCTACGGCCCGACCGAAACCACGGTCCTGGCGACCACGAGGGTCTTCGCGGCGCACGACAGCAATCGCAATCTGGGCCAACCGATCGCCAATACCCGGGTGTTGCTCCTGGACGAACAGTTGAACCCGGTCCCCCAGGGCGTCGCCGGCGAGCTCTACATCGCGGGGCCTGGTGTCGGCCTCGGCTATCTGAATAACCCTGTGTTGACCCACGAGCGGTTCATCCGGCTGGACCTGCCGGGTGGCGACAACCTGCGCCTGTACCGCAGCGGCGATATGGCACGCTGGTGTGACCAGGGTATCGAGATCTGCGGACGCCGTGACAATCAGGTGAAGATCCGCGGTTTCCGGGTCGAACCGGAGGAGATCGAGCATTGCCTGCGCAGTAGCCGGCTGTTCGCTCAGGCGGCGGTCGTGATCGACGGGCAACGGCGGGTACTGGCTTTTCTCGCACGACCTTGCCACGCCGATGCGATCAACGCACTGCGCCAGCACGCTGCGCAGCACCTGCCGGACTACATGCGTCCGCTGCATTATCAAGAGCTGACGCAACTGCCGCGCACCGCCAATGGCAAGGTTGACCGAAAAGCACTGCTGGAGCTTCCGGTACTGCTGGACACGGAGCGGCAACGTATCTCGCCTGCCGGGGCCCTTGAGCAGCAAGTACTGACGATCTGGAGCGAGCTGCTGGAGCTGCCCGAAGCTGATATCTCTGCCGACGATAGCTTCTTCAATCTGGGTGGCCACTCGATCCTGCTGTCACGACTGCTCCTCACGCTTCGCGAACGGTTCGGGCGGGGCATCCCGATCAATCGCTTCATCGAATTGCCAACGGTGCAGCGGCTGGCCGGATTACTTGCCGGCGAGCGCTCCGGTTCGAGTTCCCCTCCTGTACAGGCCCAAGCCGATGCTGAGCGAGACCTGGGTCTGCAGGTGCTGCCGATAGACCGACTCGGTGATGTGCACTGCGTGATCGTCACCGGGGCCAACAGCTTTCTCGGCGTGCATATCGTTCAGGCACTACTGGACTGGGGGGCCACCGAGGTGGCTTGCCTGGTACGGAGCGCCGGCGGCTTTTCGGCTGAACAGCGCTTCGCCCAGGCAGTGGATGACAATCGCGTCGAATCGCTGGACTGGGGGCGGATTCGCGTGCTGGAGGCCGACCTTCGACAGCCCCGCCTGGGATTGAGCGAAACGGACTACAACGATCTGGATAACTGCTACGGCGCTCTGGTGCACAACGCGGCACAGGTCAATCATGTGCTGGACTACCCGGCGCTGGCGGCAGACAACGTGGAGCCGCTCTTCGAATGCCTGAAGCTGTGCGAAGGGCGCCGCAAGAAGATTTTCAACTTCATCTCCACCCTCTCTGCATGCAGCGCCAAAGATGAGCACGGCCGCGTGCTGGAGCAGCCGCCCGCCTCGACACCGCCGCTGTACATCCGCAATGGCTACAACCTGAGCAAATGGGTGGGTGAGCGCGTGCTGGAACGCGCCCGTCAGCAAGGCGTGTGGGTCAATCTGTTTCGGCCCGGAAACATCACCTTCAATACCGAGAGCGGCGTCTGTCAGCCGCACAGGAATCGGCTGATGCTGATGCTCAAAGGATCACTGCAATTGGGTCAGGTTCCGGCGCTGGATCTGGACTTCGACCTGATGCCGGTGGACTTCCTGGCCCGCTTTGTCGCCTTTCATGCCAGCCGTTATCGCGCAGGCGAAACGGTCTTCAATCTCCACAACCCCGAGCCGTTGCGCTGGAAACAGTACCTGGCCGCATTCCACGAGAGCGGACGCGAGTTCGCGATGGTCAGCGTCGAGCAGTGGCAGCGGCAGTTACAACGCGTCGATTCCGATAACGCGCTGTACGACGTCCTCGGCTTCTACCTCGAAGGCTTCGAGGAAGACATCGGCGATATCTCACATATCGATCATGCCAACGCCCGCGCGGGCGTTCAGCGCATGGGCGAACGCTACCCGGAAAAGAGCCCGGCACTGTTGGAGCGAGGCTGCCGGTACCTGCGTGACATCCAGTTCATCTGATCCCCACAGAAAGGAGCAACACCATGCAAGCACTCAAACCCGATACGTTGATCCGCAACCCTGAAGGGTGCCGGGTCGTGTCACAAGTCGACATCGCAGCCGAACCCGCCAGTGTGTGGAATATCGTGGGCAACTTTGCAGGTTTTGCGGTCTTCATTCCTGCGCTGAGTCATATTGAAATGACGGGCAGTGGCGTGCGCTCTATCCGCAAGAAATTCTTCAAAGACAACAACTTCGTCATCGAGCAGCTCAACTCACGCGACGATCAGGCAATGACCATGACCTGGAGCCTGATTCACACCAGCTTGAACATCGGCAATCTCTGGGCTGCCATGGAGGTGCAGGATTTGGGACAAGGCGTGAGCCGCGCTGTCTGGACCATCCAGGGCGAGCCGTATTCCGGGGGCCTCGACACCTTGCCCGCGTTCCAGGCGTTCCTGCAGAAGTTTGCCGACGACGCGATGAACAATGTGCGTAATCTGCTGAGCTGAGCTTTCCGGACGCCAGAAAGACAAAACCCCTGTCTGCGATGCAGACAGGGGTTCTGGATTTGAATCTTGACGATGACCTACTCTCACATGGAGAAGCTCCACACTACCATCGGCGATGCATCGTTTCACTGCTGAGTTCGGGATGGGATCAGGTGGTTCCAATGCTCTATGGTCGTCAAGAAATTCTGTGTGCCAGACTGCTGTTGAAACAACCCGGCGAAATTCTTGGTACTTCTACTTAAAGACAAAACCCCTACCTGCGTATGCAGATAGGGGTTTCGGAATTTAATCTTGACGATGACCTACTCTCACATGGAGAAGCTCCACACTACCATCGGCGATGCATCGTTTCACTGCTGAGTTCGGGATGGGATCAGGTGGTTCCAATGCTCTATGGTCGTCAAGAAATTCTGTGTGCCAACTCGTCTTTCGACGCTTCGGCAAATCGGGTATGTGATCTTTGTGGGTTCACGAATCTTCGGTTCATTCGTCTTCACCACCACAATCCGGCTTCCGCGCAGATTGCTTGGGTGTTATATGGTCAAGCCTCACGGGCAATTAGTATTGGTTAGCTCAACGCCTCACAGCGCTTACACACCCAACCTATCAACGTCGTAGTCTTCGACGGCCCTTCAGGGAGCTCAAGGCTCCAGTGAGATCTCATCTTGAGGCAAGTTTCCCGCTTAGATGCTTTCAGCGGTTATCTCTTCCGAACATAGCTACCCGGCAATGCCACTGGCGTGACAACCGGAACACCAGAGGTTCGTCCACTCCGGTCCTCTCGTACTAGGAGCAGCCCCTCTCAAATCTCAAACGTCCACGGCAGATAGGGACCGAACTGTCTCACGACGTTCTAAACCCAGCTCGCGTACCACTTTAAATGGCGAACAGCCATACCCTTGGGACCGGCTTCAGCCCCAGGATGTGATGAGCCGACATCGAGGTGCCAAACACCGCCGTCGATATGAACTCTTGGGCGGTATCAGCCTGTTATCCCCGGAGTACCTTTTATCCGTTGAGCGATGGCCCTTCCATACAGAACCACCGGATCACTAAGACCTACTTTCGTACCTGCTCGACGTGTCTGTCTCGCAGTCAAGCGCGCTTTTGCCTTTATACTCTACGACCGATTTCCGACCGGTCTGAGCGCACCTTCGTACTCCTCCGTTACTCTTTAGGAGGAGACCGCCCCAGTCAAACTACCCACCATACACTGTCCTCGATCCGGATAACGGACCTGAGTTAGAACCTCAAAGTTGCCAGGGTGGTATTTCAAGGATGGCTCCACGCGAACTGGCGTCCACGCTTCAAAGCCTCCCACCTATCCTACACAAGCAAATTCAAAGTCCAGTGCAAAGCTATAGTAAAGGTTCACGGGGTCTTTCCGTCTAGCCGCGGATACACTGCATCTTCACAGCGATTTCAATTTCACTGAGTCTCGGGTGGAGACAGCGCCGCCATCGTTACGCCATTCGTGCAGGTCGGAACTTACCCGACAAGGAATTTCGCTACCTTAGGACCGTTATAGTTACGGCCGCCGTTTACCGGGGCTTCGATCAAGAGCTTCGCGTTAGCTAACCCCATCAATTAACCTTCCGGCACCGGGCAGGCGTCACACCCTATACGTCCACTTTCGTGTTTGCAGAGTGCTGTGTTTTTAATAAACAGTCGCAGCGGCCTGGTATCTTCGACCGACATGGGCTTACGGAGCAAGTCCTTCACCCTCGCCGGCGCACCTTCTCCCGAAGTTACGGTGCCATTTTGCCTAGTTCCTTCACCCGAGTTCTCTCAAGCGCCTTGGTATTCTCTACCCAACCACCTGTGTCGGTTTGGGGTACGGTTCCCGGTTATCTGAAGCTTAGAAGCTTTTCTTGGAAGCATGGCATCAACCACTTCGCGCTCTAGGAGCGCTCGTCATCAGCTCTCGGCCTTGAGATCCCGGATTTACCTAAGATCTCAGCCTACCACCTTAAACTTGGACAACCAACGCCAAGCTGGCCTAGCCTTCTCCGTCCCTCCATCGCAATAACCGGAAGTACAGGAATATTAACCTGTTTTCCATCGACTACGCTTTTCAGCCTCGCCTTAGGGACCGACTAACCCTGCGTCGATTAACGTTGCGCAGGAAACCTTGGTCTTTCGGCGTGGGTGTTTTTCACACCCATTGTCGTTACTCATGTCAGCATTCGCACTTCTGATACCTCCAGCAAGCTTCTCAACTCACCTTCACAGGCTTACAGAACGCTCCTCTACCGCATCACCTAAGTGATACCCGTAGCTTCGGTGTATGGTTTGAGCCCCGTTACATCTTCCGCGCAGGCCGACTCGACTAGTGAGCTATTACGCTTTCTTTAAAGGGTGGCTGCTTCTAAGCCAACCTCCTAGCTGTCTAAGCCTTCCCACATCGTTTCCCACTTAACCATAACTTTGGGACCTTAGCTGACGGTCTGGGTTGTTTCCCTTTTCACGACGGACGTTAGCACCCGCCGTGTGTCTCCCATGCTCGGCACTTCCAGGTATTCGGAGTTTGCATCGGTTTGGTAAGTCGGGATGACCCCCTAGCCGAAACAGTGCTCTACCCCCTGGAGTGATACATGAGGCGCTACCTAAATAGCTTTCGAGGAGAACCAGCTATCTCCGAGCTTGATTAGCCTTTCACTCCGATCCACAGGTCATCCGCTAACTTTTCAACGGTAGTCGGTTCGGTCCTCCAGTCAGTGTTACCTAACCTTCAACCTGCCCATGGATAGATCGCCCGGTTTCGGGTCTATACCCAGCGACTAAACGCCCTATTAAGACTCGCTTTCGCTACGCCTCCCCTATTCGGTTAAGCTCGCCACTGAATATAAGTCGCTGACCCATTATACAAAAGGTACGCAGTCACCTAACAAAGTAGGCTCCCACTGCTTGTACGCATACGGTTTCAGGTTCTATTTCACTCCCCTCTCCGGGGTTCTTTTCGCCTTTCCCTCACGGTACTGGTTCACTATCGGTCAGTCAGTAGTATTTAGCCTTGGAGGATGGTCCCCCCATATTCAGACAAAGTTTCTCGTGCTCCGTCCTACTCGATTTCATTGACAAGAGATTTTCGTGTACGGGGCTATCACCCACTATGGCGGCACTTTCCAGAGCCTTCCACTAATCTCAAATCAACTTAAGGGCTAGTCCCCGTTCGCTCGCCACTACTAAGGGAATCTCGGTTGATTTCTTTTCCTCAGGGTACTTAGATGTTTCAGTTCCCCTGGTTCGCCTCTTGCACCTATGTATTCAGTGCAAGATAACCATCTTGTGATGGCTGGGTTCCCCCATTCAGAGATCTCCGGATCAAAGTCTGTTTGCCGACTCCCCGAAGCTTATCGCAGGCTACCACGTCTTTCATCGCCTCTGACTGCCAAGGCATCCACCGTATGCGCTTCTTCACTTGACCATATAACCCCAAGCAATCTGGTTATACTGTGAAGACGACATTCGCCGAAAATTCATGAAAACTCACAAATTTTACCTTAGCCTGACAAAACACCAGTGAAAGTGCTTCATCAGTCTTTCTATCACATACCCAAATTTTTAAAGAACGATTCTGATAAAGATCAGAAATCAATATTCGAGCCGAATATTCATTTCTAAGCTTTGACAGGAAACAGTGGATGGTGGAGCCAAGCGGGATCGAACCGCTGACCTCCTGCGTGCAAGGCAGGCGCTCTCCCAGCTGAGCTATGGCCCCAACAAGAAACTGGTGGGTCTGGGCAGATTCGAACTGCCGACCTCACCCTTATCAGGGGTGCGCTCTAACCAACTGAGCTACAGACCCAGTTAAGAGCTGTTACCGTAATCGTCTTCTTCAAGGAATCAAGCAATTCGTGTGGGAGCTCATGATACGGCTGATGTCGTCGATTAAGGAGGTGATCCAGCCGCAGGTTCCCCTACGGCTACCTTGTTACGACTTCACCCCAGTCATGAATCACACCGTGGTAACCGTCCTCCCGAAGGTTAGACTAGCTACTTCTGGTGCAACCCACTCCCATGGTGTGACGGGCGGTGTGTACAAGGCCCGGGAACGTATTCACCGCGACATTCTGATTCGCGATTACTAGCGATTCCGACTTCACGCAGTCGAGTTGCAGACTGCGATCCGGACTACGATCGGTTTTGTGAGATTAGCTCCACCTCGCGGCTTGGCAACCCTCTGTACCGACCATTGTAGCACGTGTGTAGCCCAGGCCGTAAGGGCCATGATGACTTGACGTCATCCCCACCTTCCTCCGGTTTGTCACCGGCAGTCTCCTTAGAGTGCCCACCATTACGTGCTGGTAACTAAGGACAAGGGTTGCGCTCGTTACGGGACTTAACCCAACATCTCACGACACGAGCTGACGACAGCCATGCAGCACCTGTGTCAGAGTTCCCGAAGGCACCAATCCATCTCTGGAAAGTTCTCTGCATGTCAAGGCCTGGTAAGGTTCTTCGCGTTGCTTCGAATTAAACCACATGCTCCACCGCTTGTGCGGGCCCCCGTCAATTCATTTGAGTTTTAACCTTGCGGCCGTACTCCCCAGGCGGTCAACTTAATGCGTTAGCTGCGCCACTAAAGTCTCAAGGACCCCAACGGCTAGTTGACATCGTTTACGGCGTGGACTACCAGGGTATCTAATCCTGTTTGCTCCCCACGCTTTCGCACCTCAGTGTCAGTATCAGTCCAGGTGGTCGCCTTCGCCACTGGTGTTCCTTCCTATATCTACGCATTTCACCGCTACACAGGAAATTCCACCACCCTCTACCATACTCTAGCTCGCCAGTTTTGGATGCAGTTCCCAGGTTGAGCCCGGGGATTTCACATCCAACTTAACGAACCACCTACGCGCGCTTTACGCCCAGTAATTCCGATTAACGCTTGCACCCTCTGTATTACCGCGGCTGCTGGCACAGAGTTAGCCGGTGCTTATTCTGTCGGTAACGTCAAAACAGCAAGGTATTAGCTTACTGCCCTTCCTCCCAACTTAAAGTGCTTTACAATCCGAAGACCTTCTTCACACACGCGGCATGGCTGGATCAGGCTTTCGCCCATTGTCCAATATTCCCCACTGCTGCCTCCCGTAGGAGTCTGGACCGTGTCTCAGTTCCAGTGTGACTGATCATCCTCTCAGACCAGTTACGGATCGTCGCCTTGGTGAGCCATTACCTCACCAACTAGCTAATCCGACCTAGGCTCATCTGATAGCGCAAGGCCCGAAGGTCCCCTGCTTTCTCCCGTAGGACGTATGCGGTATTAGCGTTCCTTTCGAAACGTTGTCCCCCACTACCAGGCAGATTCCTAGGTATTACTCACCCGTCCGCCGCTGAATCGAAGAGCAAGCTCTTCTCATCCGCTCGACTTGCATGTGTTAGGCCTGCCGCCAGCGTTCAATCTGAGCCATGATCAAACTCTTCAGTTCAATACTGCTTGGGTTTTGAGAAAACCCTAAACTTGGCTCAGCAATCTCAAAATGAACTATTTCGATTTCTCGTATAGTCACTTGTGATGCTGATAATCTTTTTGACTATCAGTCCATTATCACAAGCACCCACACGAATTGCTTGATTCGATTGTTAAAGAGCGTTTGGTTAAGAGCGTTTCGTCTCAACCGAGGCGCGCATTCTACGCCTTCCTCTAAGTCTGTCAAGCGTTTATTTTGAAGTCTTTCAGAATTTCTCGTTCAACTTCAAACACTTGACTCGCTGCGATCTCTCTCAGCGGGAGGCGAATTCTACAGCGTTACAACCTGCTGTCAACTGCCTTTTTTGACCGCTTCCGATGAAGACCGGAGCACTTCCGATACTACCTGGAACGCTTAACTCGTTGAATCTCAAGGAGTTTTTCGTTCCGACTGCGCCGGAAGTGGGGCGAATTATAGAGAGATTAAATGGGGCGTCAACCCCTAATTTGAAATTGATTCAAATCAGTTCTGACGCCCCCGTTTTCCCTCTATATAGAAGAGGCTCCGCTAAACCACCCCAGCCTCACGCAAACGCTGCACATCCACTGCAGCCAATCCAAGCACGTCGCCCAGTACCTGCTCGGTATGCTCCCCGAGTAGCGGCGGAGCGTTGCGGTACTCAACTGGCGTCTCGGACAACCGGATCGGACTGGCCACCTGCGGCACACTGCCCGCCAGCGGATGTGGAATGTCGATAGCCAGTCCACGGGCCTTCACCTGCGGGTCGGCAAACATCTGCGCCAGGTCATTGATCGGACCACAGGGCACACCCGCCTGCTCCAGTTGGCTCACCCACTCGGCCGTGGTCTTGAACACCGTTGCCTGGCGGATCAGCGGAATCAGCTCGGCCCGATTGGCCACCCGCAGCTTGTTGGTGGCGAAACGCGAATCATCCGCCCACTGCGGCTGACCAGCCACCTCAGCAAACTTGCGGAACTGCCCATCGTTACCCACGGTGAGGATGAAGTCCCCATCCGCAGTCGGAAAGTCCTGATAAGGCACGATGTTCGGATGCGCGTTCCCCAGGCGACGGGGAGGTGTCCCAGTCGTGAGGTAGTTCATCGCCTGGTTGGCCAGGCAAGCCACCTGCACGTCGAGCAGTGCCATATCGATATGCTGGCCGCCACCATACTGATCGCGATGGGCGAGGGCAGCCAGGATTGCCACCGTGGAATACAGCCCCGTCAGGATATCCGTAAGCGCCACACCCACCTTCACCGGACCGGCACCTTCTTCGCCCTCAGGGCGCCCGGTCAGGCTCATCAGCCCGCCCAAGCCCTGAATCATGAAGTCGTAGCCGGCACGCTTGGCATAGGGCCCGGTCTGGCCGAAGCCTGTGATTGAGCAATAGATAAGCTGCGGATTGATCTGACGCAGGCTTTCATAGTCCAACCCATAGCTGGCCAGGCCACCCACCTTGAAGTTCTCGATGACGATATCGGACTTGGCCGCCAGCTCGCGTACCAGACGCTGGCCTTCCGGCTGGGTGAAGTCGATGGTCACCGAGCGCTTGTTGCGATTGGCCGACAGGTAATAAGCGGCCTCGCTGGTGTTGTCGCCCCTGCTGTCCTTGAGGAAGGGCGGGCCCCAGGCACGGGTATCATCGCCCGTGCCCGGGCGCTCGACCTTGATGACCTCGGCGCCCAGATCCGCGAGGATCTGTCCGGACCACGGCCCGGCCAGTACCCGCGACAGATCCAGAACCCGCAGATGAGAAAGCGCGCCCATGGGCTGGCTCCTTATTAATAGAAGGCCTGGATACCGGTTTGCGCACGACCGAGGATCAGCGCGTGCACGTCGTGAGTACCTTCATAGGTGTTAACCACCTCAAGGTTGACCAGATGGCGGGCCACGCCGAACTCGTCGGAGATACCGTTGCCACCCAGCATGTCGCGAGCCAGACGAGCGATCTCCAGCGCCTTGCCGCAGGAGTTGCGCTTCATGATGGAGGTGATTTCCACCGCCGCGGTGCCTTCGTCCTTCATCCGGCCCAGACGCAGGCAACCCTGCAGGCCCAAGGTGATCTCGGTCTGCATGTCGGCCAGCTTCTTCTGGATCAACTGGTTGGCCGCCAGCGGACGGCCGAACTGCTGACGATCCAGGGTGTACTGGCGAGCGGTGTGCCAGCAGGCCTCAGCTGCGCCCAGCGCACCCCAGGAGATGCCGTAGCGGGCAGAGTTGAGGCAAGTGAATGGACCTTTCAGACCGCGCACATCCGGGAAGATGTTTTCTTCCGGCACGAACACGTTATCCATCACGATCTCGCCAGTGATCGACGCCCGCAGGCCGACCTTGCCATGAATGGCCGGTGCACTCAGGCCTTCCCAGCCCTTTTCCAGTACGAAGCCGCGGATATCGCCAGCATCGTCTTTCGCCCAGACCACGAACACGTCGGCGATCGGGCTGTTGGTGATCCACATCTTGCTGCCGCTCAGGCGATAGCCACCGTCAACCTTCTTCGCCCGGGTGATCATCGAACCCGGATCGGATCCATGGTTCGGCTCGGTCAGGCCGAAGCAGCCGATCCATTCGCCGGAAGCCAGCTTGGGCAGGTACTTCTGTTTCTGCGCCTCGGTCCCGAATTCGTTGATCGGTACCATCACCAGCGACGACTGCACGCTCATCATCGAACGGTAGCCGGAATCGATGCGCTCCACTTCACGGGCAATCAGGCCGTAGCACACGTAATTCAGGCCGCTGCCGCCGTACTGCTCGGGAATGGTCGCACCCAGCAGGCCGACTTCGCCCATTTCGCGGAAAATCGCAGGATCGGTCTGCTCATGACGGAAGGCTTCCAGCACACGCGGTGCCAGCTTGTCCTGGGCGAAGTGGAAGGCGCTGTCACGCACCATGCGCTCTTCTTCGGTGAGCTGCTGATCCAGAAGCAGCGGGTCGATCCAGTTGAAGCTTGCTTTGCCGGCCATGAGGGAATCCTCGAAAAGGGGAAGGAGTGTTTTTTGTCGTGCATTGATCCTAGGCCCGAACAGGCAGGGCGACAAACGAGGATTGCGCATAGTCTTGTGATAATTTCTCACTCCATAGCTTCAGCAAAGGCTGTTTTCAGTATCAATTAGTGAGGTTGGCGTATATGCGGCGCAAGATCCCCAGTACCACCGCCCTGGTCTGCTTCGAGGCCGCAGCCCGCCACGAGAGCTTCACCAAGGCAGCGCAGGAACTGTCCCTTACTCAGGGCGCCGTCTGCCGGCAGATTGGAGGCCTGGAGGAATTCCTCAACGTGGAGTTGTTCCGCCGCTCCCGGCGCGGGGTGAAGCTGACCGAGGCGGGACTGTCCTACAGCCGCCGCGTGGCGACTCAACTGGATGCCGTGGAACGCGACACGCTGTCGGTGATGGGCCAGCAGGGCGCCAACGTGATCGAACTGGCCGTGGTGCCAACCTTCGGCACCCAGTGGCTGGTGCCGCGCTTGAAAGACTTCCAGCAGCGCCATCCCGAAGTCACGGTCAACCTCACCAACCGCACCCGGCCCTTCCTGTTCGCCGACACCCCCTTCGACGCCGCCATCTACTTTGGCGACGCCGATTGGTCCGGTACGCAATCCCACAGGCTGATGGGAGAAAACCCGGTCCCGGTCTGCAGCCCGGCGCTCCTGGGCGCGAGCAGCCAACTGGAACCGCAGGCCATCGCCCACCTGCCACTGCTACAACAGACCACCCGGCCCTATGCCTGGCGACAGTGGTTCGACAGCCTGGACATGAACGTCGCCCGCGACATGACAGGCCCGCGCTATGAACTATTCTCGATGCTGGCCCAGGCCGCGATGCATGAGATGGGCGTAGCGCTGATCCCACCCTTCCTGATCCAGCGCGAACTGGAGGAGAAACGGCTGGTGATCGCCAACCCTCACGCGCTGTCCAGCATCAAGGCGTACTACCTGATGATCCCGGAAAGGAAGGTCGAATCGGCCTCCTTGCGGGCTTTTCGTGATTGGTTGGTGGCCGAGGCTCAGCGCTATACCGCATCCCACAGCGATCACAGCGCTTTGTTGACCCAGTAGTCAAACAAACAAAAACCCTACAGATGTACGTAAATGTCGCCTAAGCGACAACTGTTCCGCAGCCCTCCAAAAACCCGCCAAACCCCACTGTTTACGGGGTTTTGATCGGCAATAAACGACCTTTTTCGTTCTCCCAGCGAAAATTGTCAGAAAATTTTTATTTTTTCTCCTAATGTCGCTAAAGCCCGTATTTGACGGGCTGTAGCCGTATCGGTGCGACAGACAGTCACAGGGTGACTTGTAGTTTGTTTGTCGTTTCCATTCAGAACCCATTGATGCGATTCCGGATCGCTTGCAAAATGCCGCGCCCCGCCTCGAATCAGGCGGGATCGTGCTGATCGGCCGCCCCAGACGCACCATCCGCAGTGCGCTGGTTCAACTACAAAAGATCACGCAGGAGATACGACGTGCACATTGGTGTTCCTCTCGAAACGCAGACGGGCGAAACACGGGTCGCTGCCACTCCCGAAACCATCAAGAAACTGGTGGGCCAGGGTCATCAGGTCACTGTCCAACGTGGAGCCGGCCTGAACGCCAGTATTCCGGACAGTGCCTATGAAGCAGTCGGCGCCGTACTTGGAAGCGCCGCCGATGCGTTTGGCGCCCAGCTTGTCCTGAAAGTTGTAGCGCCCAACGACAGCGAACTGGGCCAGATCAAGAGCGGTACCGTGCTTGCGGGCATGCTCAATCCGTTCAACAACGACCTCATCGCCAAGATGGCCGAACGTGGCATCACCGCCTTCGCCCTCGAAGCCGCGCCGCGCACCTCTCGGGCCCAAAGCCTGGACGTGCTGTCCTCGCAGGCCAACATCGCCGGCTACAAGGCCGTGTTGCTCGCCGCTCACCACTATCCGCGCTTCATGCCGATGCTGATGACCGCCGCCGGTACGGTAAAAGCCGCCCGCGTGCTGATTCTCGGTGCCGGCGTGGCGGGCCTGCAGGCCATCGCCACCGCCAAGCGTCTGGGTGCGGTGATCGAGGCGTCGGACGTGCGTCCGGCGGTGAAAGAACAGATCGAGTCCCTCGGTGCCAAGTTCATCGATGTGCCGTATGAGACCGACGAGGAGCGCGACTGCGCCGTAGGCGTCGGCGGCTATGCCCGGCCAATGCCGGCCAGCTGGATGCAGCGCCAGGCCCAGGCCGTGCACGAGCGCGCCAAACAGGCCGATATCGTCATCACCACTGCGCTGATCCCGGGCCGCAAGGCACCGACGCTGCTGAGCGCGGAAACCGTTTCGCAGATGAAGCCAGGTTCGGTGGTCATCGACCTCGCCGCGGCACAAGGCGGCAACTGCCCGCTGACGGTGGCCGACCAGGTCGTGGTCGAGAACGGCGTGACCATCGTCGGCCCGACCAACCTGCCGGCTCAGGTCGGTGCCGATGCCTCGGCGCTGTACGCCCGCAACCTGCTGGACTTCATGAAGCTGCTGTTCGACAAGGACGGCGCGCTGACGATCAACCTCGAAGACGACATCGTCGCCGCGTGCCTGATGTGCCGCGACGGCCAGGTCATCCGCAAGAACGGATAAGGAGCCAGACAATGGAAGACATGCTGATCTCTCACGGCGTCTACAACCTGATCATCTTCGTGCTGGCCATCTATGTCGGTTACCACGTGGTCTGGAACGTCACGCCCGCACTGCACACCCCGCTGATGGCCGTCACCAACGCCATCTCCGCCATCGTCATCGTCGGCGCCATGCTCGCCGCGGCCCTGACTGTCACCCCGCTGGGCAAAGTCATGGGCACGCTCGCCGTGGCTCTGGCAGCGGTGAACGTATTCGGTGGATTCCTCGTCACCCGGCGCATGCTGGAGATGTTCAAGAAGAAGGCCGCAAAGGCTGAGGGGCAGAAGTAAAAATGAGCATGAACCTGGTAACTCTTCTCTACCTGGTCGCCTCGGTGTGCTTCATCCAGGCCCTAAAAGGCCTGTCGCACCCGACCACGTCCCGTCGCGGCAACCTGTTCGGCATGCTCGGCATGGCACTGGCGGTGTTCACCACCGTCGGCCTGATCTACAAGCTCGGCGCCGAACTGGCCACCGACGGCATCGCCTACGTGCTCGTCGGCCTGCTGGTTGGCGGCAGTGCCGGCGCGATCATGGCCAAGCGCGTCGAAATGACCAAGATGCCGGAGCTGGTGGCCTTCATGCACAGCATGATCGGCCTGGCCGCGGTCTTCATCGCCATCGCCGCCGTGGTCGAGCCGCAGTCCCTGGGCATCGTCAGCAGCATCAGCGACCCGATCCCCACCGGTAACCGCCTGGAACTGTTCCTCGGCGCAGCCATCGGTGCCATCACCTTCTCCGGTTCGGTGATCGCCTTCGGCAAGCTCTCGGGCAAGTACAAGTTCCGCCTGTTCCAGGGCGCACCGGTACAGTTCGCCGGCCAGCACAAGCTGAACCTGGTGCTGGGCCTGGCCACCATCGGCCTGGGCCTGGTGTTCACCTTCACCGGCAACTACACCGCCTTCGCCGTGATGCTGGCCCTGGCCTTCGTCGTGGGCGTGCTGATCATCATCCCGATCGGCGGCGCCGACATGCCGGTGGTGGTATCGATGCTCAACAGCTACTCGGGCTGGGCGGCGGCCGGTATCGGCTTCTCGCTGAACAACTCGATGCTGATCATTGCAGGTTCGCTGGTGGGCTCGTCCGGTGCCATCCTCTCGTACATCATGTGCAAGGCGATGAACCGCTCCTTCTTCAATGTGATCCTCGGCGGTTTCGGTGGCGATACCGATGCCGGCGCGGCAACCGACTCGAAGGAGCAGCGCCCGGTGAAGTCCGGCTCCGCCGACGACGCCACCTTCCTGCTGAGCAATGCCGACACCGTGATCATCGTTCCGGGCTACGGCCTGGCGGTGGCCCGTGCCCAGCACGCGCTGAAAGAGCTGACCGAGAAGCTGACCCATGCTGGTGTGACCGTGAAGTACGCGATCCACCCGGTGGCAGGCCGCATGCCCGGTCATATGAACGTACTGCTGGCCGAAGCCGAAGTGCCGTATGACCAGGTGTTCGAGATGGAGGACATCAACTCCGAGTTCGGCCAGGCCGACGTAGTGCTGGTTCTGGGCGCCAACGACGTGGTCAACCCGGCGGCGAAGAACGATCCGAAATCGCCGATTGCCGGCATGCCGATCCTCGAAGCCTTCAAGGCCAAGACCATCATCGTCAACAAGCGCTCGATGGCCAGCGGCTATGCCGGCCTGGACAACGAACTGTTCTACCTCGACAAAACCATGATGGTCTTCGGCGATGCCAAGAAGGTCATCGAAGACATGGTCAAAGCGGTCGAATAAGCCGCTGACGGCACTGTGACAAAAAGCCCCAGCGCGGTACCGGCTGGGGCTTTTTCGTTCCCGGCCTGCCGACAGAAGGCTCTATTTCAGGGCTTCGCCTACGACCTTGGTCGGGCGCCGAATAATTGCGCAATCAGTAGACTGCGCTCCTAGCTTCAGTAGCCCGAGATAACAATCCATGTACCGTGATCGTATTCGCTTGTCCTCGCTGCACAGTAAAGTCATGAGCGCGGAAGATGCCGCCGCCCTGATCCAGGACGGCATGACCGTCGGCATGAGCGGTTTCACCCGCGCCGGTGAAGCCAAGGCCGTCCCTCACGCGCTGGCCGAGCGCGCCAAGCAGTCGCCACTGAAAATCAGCCTGATGACCGGCGCAAGCCTGGGCAATGACCTGGACAAGCAACTGACCGAGGCCGGCGTCCTGGCCCGGCGCATGCCGTTCCAGGTGGACAGCACCCTGCGCAAGGCCATCAATGACGGCAAGGTGATGTTCATCGACCAGCACCTGTCGGAAACCGTCGAGCAACTGCGCAACGCCCAGCTCAAGCTGCCGGATATCGCCGTCATCGAAGCCGTGGCGATCACCGAACAAGGCCACATCGTGCCGACCACCTCCGTGGGCAACTCGGCCAGCTTCGCGATCTTCGCCAAGCAGGTGATCATCGAGATCAACATGGCGCACAACGCCAACCTCGAAGGTCTGCACGACATCTATATCCCGACCTACCGTCCGACCCGCACGCCGATCCCGCTGGTGAAGGTCGACGACCGCATCGGCAGCACCGCCATCCCGATCGACCCGGCGAAGATCGTCGGTATCGTCATCACCGATCAGTCCGACTCGCCGTCCACCGTGCTGCCGCCGGATGACGAAACCCAGGGCATCGCCAACCACCTGATCAACTTCTTCAAGCAGGAAGTGGCGGCAGGGCGCATGACCAACAAGCTCGGCCCACTGCAGGCTGGCATCGGCAGCATCGCCAACGCCGTGATGTGCGGCCTGATCGAATCGCCATTCGAAGACCTGACCATGTACTCCGAAGTACTGCAGGACTCGACCTTCGACCTGATCGACGCCGGCAAGCTGAGCTTCGCTTCGGGCAGTTCCATTACCTTGTCGAGCCGCCGCAACGCCGATGTGTTCGGCAACCTGGAGCGTTACAAGGACAAGCTGGTGCTGCGCCCGCAGGAGATCTCCAACCACCCTGAAGTGGTACGTCGCCTGGGCATCATCGGCATCAACACCGCGCTGGAGTTCGACCTGTACGGCAACGTCAACTCCACCCACGTCTGCGGCACACGAATGATGAACGGCATCGGCGGCTCCGGCGATTTCGCTCGCAACGCCCACCTGGCCATCTTCGTCACCAAGTCGATCGCCAAGGGCGGCGCGATTTCCAGCGTGGTGCCGATGGTCAGCCACGTCGACCACACCGAGCACGACGTCGACATCCTGGTGACCGAACAGGGCCTGGCCGACCTGCGTGGCCTGGCACCACGGGAGCGTGCCCGGGCAATCATCGACAACTGCGTGCATCCGGACTACCGCGAGGCGCTGAACGACTACTTCACCCGCGCCTGCGAGCGCGGCGGTCATACGCCGCACATCCTTCGCGAAGCGCTGGCCTGGCACGAGAATTTGGAAGAAACCGGCCGCATGCTGGCGGGTTGAGATCCGCTGTGCGAGGGCCTGCGCTGCAGGCCCTTGGACTGAACGCAACCCTACAGTGCGCTTGAATATCCCCTCGTAAAAACAGTTCGCCCTCAGAACCATTCAAAAACTGTACTACTGTACCGGCAAAAAACCTTCGATTTACCCCGTCACCATCCCCTCCAAACCTAAAAACGCACCAAAAACGAGCAGACCAGTACAGTTTCGCGTTTTTCGAGTGCAACAGCACCCTTAAACAGTTAACTGGACCATCACAATGCTGTTGAACTGTACCTACTGTTATGGACGGGAGAGGAGGATCATGGGCACCAGTTAAATCACTATCTCATCCCGCCATAAGCGGAAGGACGACACATCATGGAACGTACCCTCAGTTCCGGTCTGGTTTTCGAAAACAACGCTCAACCTAAAGCAGCCCTGCCGCTGCGTCTGCTGGCCAACCTGGTTCTGTGGCAGCGCCGCATCTCCAGCCGCCACCAACTGGCTCGCCTGGATGCCCGCCTGCTGGCTGACGCCGGTATCAGCGAAGCACAACGCTACGAAGAGCTGAGCAAGCCGTTCTGGCGTTAATGCAAGGCCCGCCGGCCATGGCCGGCACCGAATTCCGAAAAACCCGTCGCAGGTGACTGCTGACGGGTTTTTTCGTTCTGGAAGGCGCGAAACAGAGCCATCGCAGCCGACACCAGTACAATTTACAAAAGACAAAATCAAACCATAACAGTTTAGCTTGAACGCCGTTTCGCTTGCTCCGTGTTACGCTTGTTTCACTCAGCTTGACTGATCACGTAGCACCACGAGCCGAGCGTGCGTCTGACATTCAGAACACTAAAGTCCTATCGAGGAGATCGACCATGTTCCGTACCCGCTTGCTTGGCGCCGCCCTGTTGCTGGCTCTGGCGTCCACCGCCCAGGCCACCAGTTTCGTCGTCACGACCGACGCCGTTGTCGGTGCCGTGGCGGCCTCCACCGATGCCACTTCCGATGTGAGCTCCTCCTTCCGTGACGACAAGATCGTCCGCGCCGCCCGTGACGACGCCGCCAGCTTCGTTGCCAGCAACGGCGATATCCGGGGCGTGAAACTGGAAAGCGCCTTCGCTCACATCCGCCAGCAGGTACCGACCCTGCAGGCCAGCGATGCGCAACTGGCCCAGGCCATCCTCGCGATCTGAGCCGCCGCCTGCAGGAAACAAGATGCAAAACAGCCGGGCCAGACGCTCTGGTCCGGGCTTTCGCATTGGGATAGCCTGTTTCGCCTCGATTCCGGAGGCACTCCTTTCCCATGCGTTATCTGTTACTGCTGCTTGCCTTGCTCGGGCCCGGTACCGCCCTGGCACTCGACACCACTACCGCCACCCTGGTCATCACCGGCTATGCCACCAGCCAGGTCACGACCGCACCCTTCGACCGCAAGTGGGTACTGGCTGCCCGCGATGACGCCGCCGCCTTCGTTGCCAGTGACGGGCGGATGCGAGGCGCACGCCTTGAAGCGGTCATCCAGCGGCTACGCCAGGAAAACCCCGAACTTCATGCAGGCGACCTTGAACTGGCACAGGCAATTCTCGTCCAATAGCTACACCTGTTTTCCCCCGGAGAAGTTCCATGCGTAACCCGCTGATCGCCGCCACCCTCGGCTTCCTCTTGCTGGCCGACGTGGCCCAGGCACACACCCTGGTGGCCACCAGCAACATCATCGTCCGCGCCTTTGGCCGGTCGATCGATTTCACATCCGACACCACTACCTCGATCCGTGACTCCAAAGTCGTTCGCGAAGCCCGCGACGACGCGGCCAGCTTCGTCGCCAGCAACGGCGACATCCGCGGCGCGCAACTGGAAGCCGCCTTCGATACCTTGCGCCAGCGCGTCCCCGAGGCCCGTGACGCCAGCGACCAGGTACTGGCCGAAGCCATCCTGGCCCTGTGAAATCCCTGCGCAACTGGCTGCTGGGCGGCGCGCTCGCGCTGTTCAGCATCCCCGCGCTGGCCGACCTGCAACTGGTCTTGCAGGACGACAGCCTGACGCCGGTACAGCGCCAGGCCACCCAGGCGCTGCTGGATGAAGCCCTCGAAAAACTCCCGCCGAGCTTCAAGACCCGTCTGGACCGTACCGTCAGCGTCAGTTGGGACACGCGCATGCCGCAAGACGCCTACGGCCAGGCGTCGCTGGTATCCACCCTGGCACTCAACCGTCGTTTGTTGCCTGGCCTGGCCGACGGCAGCGCCGCGACGCAGAAGACCGGTCGCCCCCACGGCACCGTACGCCAGGAACTGCTGGCCACCGTCCTGCACGAAATCACCCATATCTACGACCGGGCCCGACGCTGGCCCGAGGATGAGCGCCAACTGATCGCCCGCTGCAAATGGCAGCACGACAGTCAGGGCAAAGTAGGGCAGAGGGACGAATGCCGGGGCCAGCCCGAACGCCGCTTCACCCTCAGCGACGACCCGCGCCTGCTCGACCTGGCCGGCTGGCCGCAATACGTCGGTCGCCGCGGCGAGCGCGAGCAGGAAAACCGCCAGATCGCCCGCTCCCCGGACAGCTACGAACTGAGCAGCCCCAAAGAATTCATTGCGGTCAACATGGAGTATTTCCTCCTCGACCCGAGCTACGCCTGTCGCCGCCCGGCCTTGCAGGCGTACCTGAGCAAGCACTTCGGCTGGGCACCCGAACACACCCCTTGTGAACCCGCCCTGCCGTTTCTCAATGCCGGCAGCGATTTCGCCAAACAGCCACTGGGCCAGATCGATCCGGAGCGGGTCTATTCGGTGGACTACCTGCTGGCCGAAGCCAACCAGAACTGGGTGAGCCGCTGGGGCCACAGCATGTTGCGCCTGGTGATCTGTGCCCCGGGTCGGCCACGCGGTCCCGATTGCCGGCTCGACCTGGACCAGCACCTGGTGCTGTCGTACCGGGCCTTCGTCAACGATGTACAGCTTTCGAGCTGGGACGGCCTGGTCGGCGCCTATCCGTCGCGGCTGTTCGTGCTGCCGCTAGGACAGGTGATCGACGAGTACACCAAGACCGAACTGCGCAGCCTCGCCTCGATCCCGCTGAAGCTGTCCCGCGAAGAGCTGGAAAACCTGGTGCGTCAGGCCCTCGAGATGCACTGGAGCTACGATGGCCGCTACTACTTCCTGTCCAACAACTGCGCCGTGGAAACCCTCAAGGTGCTGCGCAGCGGCACCGCCAACCCACGCCTGACCAGCCTCGACAACATCATGCCCAACGGCCTGCTGGAAGTGCTCAAGGGCCGCGGGCTGGCCGACACCAGTGTGCTGGACGACCCACGCGAGGCGCTGCGCCTGGGCTACCGCTTCGATTCCTACCGCGACCGCTACCAGGCGATGTTCCAGATCCTCAGAAAGCAGTTGCCGGTGTCGCAGGACACGGTCGAAGCCTGGCTGGAGCAGGACGCGGACAAGCGACGGATCTGGTTCGACCGCGCCGACCTGCGCACCAGCGCCGCCTTGCTGCTGCTGGAGCAGGCCGGGCTGCGCCGGCAACTGCTGCTGGCCCAGGACGAGGTCAAACAGCGTTATCTCAGCGGCCGCTCGCTGGACGATGGCGGGGTGGCCAAGGCCAACCACACCTTGCAGCAGATCCTCGCCAACAGCGGCTTCCTGAGCAAACCGGCGGAATTGCTGGGGGAGGGCGGCTACGGCCTGCCCCAAGCCGATGAACGGCGCCAACTGGAAGAGAGCAGTCGCCTGCGCCAACAGCAACTGCAAACCCTGAGCACCGACCTCGACAAGGAAGTCCGCGCCTTGCTCGGGCCGCAGCGGTCAGCAGAAATCAAGGCAGTAGAGGCCAATATCAAGCAGCTCGGCGAGCACCTGCGTGCCTTGCACAAGGCCGCTGGCGGGCTCGAACTGCCCTGAGCCTCACAGGGTTTCGTGAGGCTCGCCGGGCAATTGCTCGTCCAGGTGCAGCCACGGCAGGCGGCTTTCGGTCCAGATGTGCCGGGCAGGGCGCACGGCCTCCGGTTCATCCAGGGTGCCGATGGTGATGTCGATGGTTTCCGGACTCAGGTCAGTGGTCAGGGCGACATGGGCACCACAGCGGCTGCAGAAATAGCGCACGCAGCTGGCGGACGAGTCATAGCGCTGTGGCGTGCCCGCCAACCACTGGAAGCCGGCGCAAGGCACCGTCGCCCAGGTGATCAGCAGCCCGCCACTGACCCGCCGGCAGATCGAGCAGTGACAATGGGCAATATCCGTCAACGGGCCTTCGACCCGGTAGCGCAGGGCGCCGCAATGGCAGCCGCCCTCCTGGAATTGAGTCATGGTTTAAGCACTCCTTCGCGCAAATTCTGTGATGTTTTCAGGGCCCCATCCCCGCAGAAGAGGCCATAACCGCCGAAACATGAACCTTTCACCCTCGAAAGCTGGCTGAAAGCTTAGCCCCTTAGCATCGCCTCACCACCGGCATAGCGACCGGCGCGCCAGGGCATCCGATTTCGATGACGCCCGGCTCACTCAACAAGAACAATGGTGATTCTGATGTCTTTCCGTACCTTCCTGCGCCCTGATTTTCCCCCGCTACTCCAGCCACAGCGCCCCGCCCGCTGATCCGTCCGTCACGTCCCTGTCCCGACGCACTACGCCTGGAGTACTCCCATGCTGACCTTCCTCGGCTTTGCCATGGTCATCACTTTCATGTACCTGATCATGACCAAGCGCCTGTCGGCCTTGATCGCGCTGATCCTGGTACCGATCCTGTTCGCCCTGTTCGGCGGTTTTTCCAGCAAAATCGGCCCGATGATGCTGGAAGGCATCAGCAAGCTCGCCCCCACCGGCGTGATGCTGATGTTCGCCATCCTGTACTTCGCCCTGATGATCGACTCCGGCCTGTTCGACCCGGCCGTGCGCAAGATCCTCAAGCTGGTCAAGGGTGACCCGCTGAAAGTCTCGGTCGGCACCGCCGTGCTGGCCCTGGTCGTCTCCCTCGACGGCGACGGCGCTACCACCTACATGATCTGCTGCGCCGCGATGCTGCCGCTGTACAGCCGCCTGGGCATGAGCCCGCGAATCATGGCCGGCCTGATCATCCTCGCCGGTGGCGTGATGAACATGACCCCCTGGGGCGGCCCGACCGCCCGCGCTGCCAGCGCCCTGCATGTCGACCCGTCGGATATCTTCGTACCGATGATCCCGGCCATGCTCGCCGGCGTCGTGGCCATCCTGGTGATTGCCTATATGTACGGCAAGCGCGAACGCGCCCGTCTCGGCGAACTGCACCTGCCAGGCGACGAGGTCGACCACAGCGAGATCACCGTTTCCCAGTACCCAGACGCCCGTCGTCCCAAGCTGCTGTGGTTCAACGGCGCCCTCACCGCCGCCCTGATGGTCGCGCTGATCGCCGGCCTGCTGCCGCTGCCGGTGCTGTTCATGATCGCCTTCAGTATCGCGATGATCGTCAACTACCCGTGCCTGCAACAGCAGAAAGACCGCATCGCCGCCCATGCTGGCAGCGTCCTGGCGGTCACCGGGCTGATCTTCGCCGCAGGTATCTTCACTGGCATCCTGTCCGGCACCGGCATGGTCGAAGCCATGTCCAAGAGCCTGCTGGCAGTGATTCCCGACGCGCTGGGCCCGTACCTGGCCGTGATCACGGCGATCGTGAGCATGCCGTTCACCTTCTTCATGTCCAACGATGCCTTCTACTACGGCGTGCTGCCGGTACTGTCGGAGGCCGCCAGCCACTACGGTATCTCGCCGGTGGAAATGGCCCGCGCCTCGATCGTCGGACAGCCGGTTCACCTGCTCAGCCCGCTGGTGCCGTCCACCTACCTGCTGGTGGCCCTGGCCGGTATCGAGTTCGGCGACCACCAGCGCTTCACCCTCAAGTGGGCAGTGCTAGTCTGCCTGTGCATAATGTTCGCCGCGCTGCTCATGGGAATTTTCCCGCTGTTCAGCAGCCTGTAATAAACCGGATTCATCCCACCCGTTCGCGCGCCTTCCCGGCGCGCGACGTCTTACGCTCGAAGGAACAAACATGGAATGGCTGACCAGCCCGGAAATCTGGGTTGCCCTTTTCACCCTGACCGCACTCGAAATCGTGCTCGGGATCGACAACATCATCATGATCTCGATCCTGGTCAGCCGCATGCCCAAACACATGCAACAGCGCACCCGGATCTTCGGCCTGGCCCTGGCGATGGTTACCCGCATCATGCTGCTGCTGTCGATCACCTGGGTCATGCGCCTGACCGCCGATCTGTTCCATGTGTTCGGCCAGGGCATTTCCGGCCGTGACCTGATTCTGTTCTTCGGCGGCCTGTTCCTGCTGTGGAAAAGCTCCCAGGAGATCTACCACGGCCTCGAAGGCGAAGACGAAAGTGCCGACGAGCCCGCTGCCGGCGCGGGCGGCAAGTTCTTCTACACCATCATCCAGATCGCCATCATCGACATCGTGTTCTCCCTCGATTCGGTGATCACCGCGGTGGGCATGGTGTCCCACGTACCGGTGATGATCGCCGCGATCGTCATCGCCGTGCTGGTGATGATGCTCTGCGCCAAGGCCATCAGCGATTTCATCGACAAGCACCCGTCGCTGAAGATGCTCGCGCTGTCGTTCCTGATCGTGGTCGGTACCGTGCTGATCGCCGAAGCCTTCGAAGTGCATGTGCCGAAGGGTTATGTCTACTTCGCCATGGCCTTCTCGCTGGCCGTGGAAGCCATCAACATCCGCATGCGCACGGCGATGGCGAAGAAACGCAACGAGGAACCGTCGGAACCGGTGAAACTTCGCAAGGACATCCCGGGTCAGTAATACTGGCCACCTGCTGAATCAAGGCCCCTTCCGGGGCCTTTTTTCATGGTGCGCCAGGACAGACCCGCTGGCGCCGAGGCTTCTGGCGGACTAAAGCTTAAAGAGAGCACTGCAAAGAACCGCCGGACTCACGGCCAGGCTCTGCGCTTCATTCATTCGCCCTCGCTGGGGCTTGGAAACAGGGGGCTTCCACCATGCTGACCCTGCTCAATCTACTGTCAGCCGTGGCCCTGCTGATCTGGGGCACACACATCGTCCGGACCGGGATCCTGCGGGTCTACGGCTCCAACCTGCGCCGCGTGATCAGCCAGAACATGGCGCGCCGACCGCTGGCATTCATCGCCGGCATCCTGGTCACGGCACTGGTACAGAGCAGCAACGCGACGGCGATGCTGGTGACTTCGTTCGTCGGCCAGGGCCTGATGGCACTGACGCCAGCGCTGGCAATCATGCTCGGTGCCGACGTCGGTACCGCACTGATGGCCCGGGTGCTGACGTTCGACCTGTCGTGGCTGTCGCCGCTGCTGATTTTCCTCGGGGTGATCTTCTTCCTTTCACGCAAGCAGACCCGCGCCGGCCAACTGGGCCGCGTGGGCATCGGCCTGGGGCTGATCATCCTCGCCCTGCAACTGATCGTCGAAGCGGCCACGCCCATCACCACCGCCCAGGGCGTGAAGGTGCTGTTCGCCTCGCTGACCGGCGATATCCTCCTCGACGCTCTGATTGGCGCGCTGTTCGCCCTGATTTCCTACTCCAGCCTGGCCGCCGTGCTGCTGACCGCCACCCTCGCCGGTGCCGGGGTGATCAGCCTGCCCGTCGCCATCGGCCTGGTGATCGGCGCCAATATCGGCAGCGGCCTGCTGGCCTTCCTCAGCACCAGCATGCGCAACACCGCCGGGCGGCAGGTGGCGCTGGGCAGCCTGTTGTACAAACTGATCGGCCTGCTGCTGACCATTCCGTTGCTGACCCCGCTGGTCAACTGGATGGACAGCCTGAACTTCAGCCCGTCAGAGCTGGTGATCGGCTTCCACCTGCTCTACAACAGCCTGCGCTGCCTGACTCTGCTGCCCACCGTCACGCTCATGGCCAAGGCCTGCAACTGGCTGCTGCCGGAGCGCCCCGAGGCCAACGGCCACACCACGCCGCGCCATCTCGACCCCACCGCGCTGGCCACGCCGAGCCTGGCCCTGGCCAACGCCGTGCGCGAGACCCTGCGCCTGGGCGACCTGGTGGACACCATGCTCGAAGCCATGAACGGTGTGCTGCGAGGCACCCAGACCGCCGTCACCCAGGAAATCCGTGCCCTGCATGACGATGTCGAGGCGCTGTACAACGCCATCAAGCTGTACCTGGCGCAGATGCCCCGGGAAGACCTGGCCGAACAGGACAGCCAGCGCTGGGCCGAGATCATCGAACTGGCGATCAACCTGAAGATGGCCAGCGACCTGATCGAACGCATGCTGCGCAAGATCCAGCAGCAGAAAACCTCGCAGCGCCGTGAGTTCTCCGAGGTCGGCCTGGAAGAACTGACCGGCCTGCAAAGCCAGTTGCTGGCTAACTTGCGCCTCGGGCTGTCGGTATTCCTCAGCGCCGACCCGGAAAGCGCCCGCCAGCTGCTGCGGGAAAAACGCCGCTTCCGCGCCCAGGAACGGCGCCTGGCTCACGCCCACGTCAGCCGTCTGCAGCGCAAGGTGGTGCAAAGCATCGAGACCAGTTCGCTGCACCTGGAACTGATCGCCGACATGAAAAGATTGAATTCATTGTTCTGTAGCAGTGCCTATGTGGTACTCGGTGGAAACGATACCGGCGCCCTGCTGATCGATAGCGTGCCGGACGAAATCCACTCGCCGTGACTCCGTAACCTTTCGACCCGCGCAAGGAAAGCCCTGCATGCGTTGCCTGATGTTCGTTTGCCTTCTGCTGGGCGCCTTGCCCGCCTTTGCCCTGGACCGCAATCAGGTCGAGGGCTACCTGCTGCCCAACGGCCTGCAGGTGGTGCTCAAGCCCGGCTACGAGCGCAACCACGTATCGATCCGCCTGGTGGTAGGCATCGGCTTCGACGACTTCCCCTGCCAGCAGCAGGAACTGCCACATCTGCTGGAGCACCTGATGTTCAGCGGCATCGACGACAGTGGCGAGGGCGGGCTGGAGCAACGTATTCAGGCCCTGGGCGGTGAATGGAACGCCTACACCAGCAGTGCCGACACCACCTTCGTCATCGAGGCGCCGGCGCGCAACCAGCGCAAGGTCCTCGACCTGCTGCTGGCGATCCTCCAACAGACCCAGTTCGACGAGAATGACCTGGCGCTGTCCAAGCGCATCATCGAACGCGAGGACGGCGGTCATTACTCGCACCTGCAGCGCTGGCTCGATCGCCAGGACGTTGGCCATCGCGCCAGCGATCAGTTGGCGGTGGAACTGGGCCTGAAATGCGCGGAGCGCTCGGATGTCGAGGACATGACCCTGGAGCAGGTCAACGAGATCCGCCAGCGCTGGTATGCCTCGAACAATATGACCCTGATCGTCGTCGGCGGTCTGGACAAGGTGCTGCCGGCCTATCTGGAACGCACCTTCGGCGAGCTGGAGCCGGTCGAGCCGGTCGAGCGCCGGGCGCTGGATGGCGTCACCCGCCAGGCGGAGCAGAACCGCAGCCTGACCCGCGGCCTGCTGGGCAATTCAGCGCGCCTGAGCTGGCTGTTCCTGGAGCCGGTGCTGGACAACGAGCACGACCAGACCCTCGACCTGATACAGCGCTATCTGGACTGGGCGCTGTATGAGGAACTGCGCCTGAAGCATGGCCTGTCCTACGGCCCGTGGAGCCAGCGCGAGACCTTCGGCGACAGCGGGATGCTCAGCCTCAATGCCGACCTGGAGCGGGATCAGGTGGACGATGCCGAGGCAGTGGTGCGCGACCTGATCGAGCGGCTGCGCCATGACGGCCTGGACCCTGTCACTTTCGGGCGGATCCAGGCGGCGGCCATCGACCGCGAACGCTGGACCACCCAAGGCAACAGCGCGCTGGCGGACTATTACTGGGGCGCGCTGAACGCCTACGCCGACGGGCGTTTCGTCGATCCGGCGCAGCGGTTGCGGCAAGTGAGCCTGGAAGAGGCGAACCAGGCGCTGCGGGAGCTGTTCAAGAGCGCCGGGTATGTGCGGGTGGAGAAGCCGTTGCTGGGGTATGACGAGCTGTTCTGGTGGGGGGTGCTGGGGTTGGTTGTGGTGATCGGTGGCGGTCTGGCCTGGTATCGGCGGCGCACTTGAGGGCCTCATCGCTGGCAAGGCCAGCTCCCACAAGGTCTGCATGCGCCGCCAAACTGTGGGCGCTGGCTTGCCAGCGATGAGGGCCCCGCAGACCAATGACAATCTGCCATCCAGCGCAAACCGAGGTATCCTTGTAACCGTTTTTTACAGCCCTTTGCGAACGCCCCCATGCCTATCTACATCCAGCGCCTCATCGAACTGATCAAGCGCTACCCCGGGGTCATCGCGCTCGGTGGTTTCATTTCCGGTATCGGCAGTTTTATCCTGGTGGATCGTCAGGAAAGCCTGGCCAGCTGGGTGGCCGTGCTGATGCTGGTGAGCTGGGTCTGGCTGATGCTGGAAAACACCTTCACCCAGCTGTTCACCCGGGTGTTCAAGCGGGAAATTCCACAACCGCTGCTGCGTTACGCGACGCAGATGATCCACCAGGAAAGCCTGTTCTTCGTCCTGCCGTTTTTCTTCGTTACCACCACCTGGAACAGCGGCCAGCTGGTTTTCACCGGGTTGCTGGGCGCCGCCGGGCTGGTGTCGATCATCGACCCGCTCTACTACAAGTGGGTCGCCCCCCGGCGCTGGCTGTTCCTGGCCCTGCACACCCTGACGCTGTTCGCGGCGATGCTGACGGCGCTGCCGATCATCCTCCACCTGACCACCGCCGAAAGCTTCAAGCTCGCCCTCGGCGTAGCAATGCTGCTGTCGTTCCCGAGCCTGGCCAGCAGCTTCCCGATCAATAACGCGCGACGTGCCGTGGCCCTGGTGCTGGTAACGCTGGCCATCGGCGGCGCCGGCTGGTGGCTGCGCTCCTGGGTGCCGCCGGCAACGCTGTGGATGACCGAGGTGGCGATCAGCACCGAAGTGCAGAACCGCACCCCCGGCGAAAGCCTCAAGCAGGTGAGCGCCAGCCAGATCCGCAGCGCCGGGCTCTATGCCTACACCGCGATCAAGGCGCCACGCGGGCTCAACGAGCGCATCTATCATGTGTGGCAGCACAACGGCAAAGAGGTCGACCGCATCGCCCTGAACATCAACGGCGGGCGCAAGGAAGGCTACCGCGCCTGGACCCACAAACAGGTGTTCCCGGCCAACCCGGTGGGGCGCTGGCAGGTGCGGGTGCTGACCGAGGACGGGCAAGTGATCGGTGTGCTGCGCTTCCGCGTGGTTGATGATGGTCAAGCGCCTGCCACTTAGTGGCGCTATGCTCTACCGCTTGTACGAAAGTGCCTGCGGACCGTTCGGAGCTTATGACCAACCCAGCCAGCGTCATTCTCGATACCAGCCGCAGCCCCGCCTGTCTGCGGCTCAGCGGCGACTGGACGCTAGCCAACTACGCCAGCCTCAAGCGCAGCACGGCCGCCCTGAGCGGTCAATACGACGCCGACACCGCGGTTGAACTGGGCCAGCTTGGCAAACTCGACACCGCCGGGGCCTCATTGCTGGTGGAACTGCTGGGCCCCGAGCGCCTGGCGGCCCTCGAAAGCGACAGCCCGCTACCCGCCGCCAGCCGTCATCTGCTGCACAGCGTGCAGGCTTCGCTGACCGAGTTCTGCATCCCGCCCCGCCATGCGGAAATTCCGGTACTGACCCAACTGCTGTCGCGCATCGGCCGGGCAGTAGACACCCTCTGGCAGGATTCACGGCAGATCCTCGGCTTCATCGGCCTGATCATCGCCACCCTAGCCCGCCGCGCCCTGCAACCCAGACGCTGGCGGCTGACCTCGGTGGTCGCCCACATCGAACAGACCGGCCTCGACGCCGCGCCCATCGTCGCCCTGCTGACTTTCCTGGTGGGCGCGGTGGTCGCGTTTCTCGGCGCCACGGTACTGGCCAACTTTGGCGCCAGCATCTTCACCGTGGACCTGGTGGCGTTCTCCTTCCTGCGTGAATTCGGCGTACTGCTCACCGCCATCCTCATGGCCGGCCGTACCGCCAGCGCCTTCACCGCACAGATCGGCTCGATGAAGGCCAACGAGGAAGTCGACGCAATCCGAACCCTCGGCCTCGACCCGGTGGAGCTGCTGGTGGTGCCACGGGTGCTGGCGTTGCTGATCTCGCTGCCGCTGCTGACCTTCCTGGCGATGATCTGCGGTATCGTCGGCGGCGGCGTGGTCTGCGCGCTGTCGCTGGATATCTCGCCGGCGATGTTCCTGTCGCTGCTCGAAGACGACATTGGCGTTCAGCACTTCCTGGTGGGCATGGCCAAGGCGCCGTTCTTCGCCTTCCTGATCGCCACCATCGGCTGCCTGGAAGGCTTCAAGGTCAGCGGCAGCGCCGAGTCGGTGGGCGCCCATACCACCTCGGCGGTGGTGCAGTCGATCTTCGTGGTCATCGTCCTCGATGCCGTGGCCGCGCTGTTCTTCATGGAGATGGGCTGGTGAGCCGGCCGGACGCCCGCGAGGCGGTGATCGAAGTCCGCGGCCTGTGCAACCGCTTCGGCCCGCAGAGCGTGCACGAACAACTCGACCTGGACCTGTACCGCGGCGAAATCCTCTCGGTGGTGGGCGGCTCCGGCAGTGGCAAGTCGGTGCTGCTGCGCAGCATCATCGGCCTGCGCCGGCCCAACGAGGGCACGGTGCGGGTGTTCGGCCAGGACCTGCTGGACGCCAACCCCACCGAGCGCTCGCTGATCGAACGGCGCTTCGGCGTGCTGTTCCAGAAGGGGGCGCTGTTTTCCTCGCTGACCGTCACCGAAAACGTCGCCCTGCCGCTGATCGAGCACGCGGGCCTGAGCCGCGATGACGCCGAGCACCTGGCCGGGGTCAAACTGGCCCTGGCCGGCCTGCCGCAATCGGCGGCAGACAAATACCCGGCCTCGCTGTCCGGCGGCATGGTCAAGCGCGCCGCCCTGGCCCGCGCCCTGGCGCTGGACCCGGACATCCTGTTCCTCGATGAACCGACCGCCGGCCTCGACCCCATCGGCGCGGCGGCCTTCGACCAGTTGATCCTGACCCTGCGCGACGCCCTAGGCCTGAGCGTGTTCCTCATCACCCACGACCTCGACACCCTCTACACCATCAGCGACCGGGTGGCGGTGCTGGCCCAGAAGAAAGTGCTGGTGGCCGCCCCCATCGACGAGGTGGCGCAGTTCGACGAACCCTGGATCCATGACTATTTCCATGGCCCGCGCGGCCGTGCGGCGTACGACGCCGCCACAGCGCTGAAGGAGACGTGAGATGGAAACCCGCGCGCACCATGTGCTGATCGGAATGGTCACCGTCCTGGTGGTGGCCGGCGCCATGCTGTTCGGCCTGTGGCTCGCCAAGTCCAGCGTCGACAGCACCTTCAAGGACTACGAGGTGGTGTTCAACGAGCCAGTCACCGGACTGTCCAAGGGCAGCGCCGTGCAGTACAGCGGGATCAAGGTGGGCGATGTCACCAGCCTGCGCCTGGACCCCGAGGATCCGCGCCGGGTGCTGGCACGCATTCGCCTCAACGCCGAAACCCCGGTCAAGCAGGACACCCAGGCCAAGCTGACCCTGACCGGCGTCACCGGCACCTCACTGATCCAGCTCAGCGGTGGCACCCCGCAAAGCCCGCCGCTGGTGGGCAAGGGCGGCAAGCTGCCGGTGATCATCGCCTCGCCATCGCCCATCGCTCGCCTGTTGACCAACAGCAGCGACCTGGTGACCAACATCAACCTGCTGCTGCACAACGCCAACCGGCTGTTCTCCGAGGAAAACGCCACGCGCCTGGGCACCACCCTCGAACATCTGGAGCAGACCACCGGCGCCATCGCTGCCCAACGCGACGATATCAGCCAGGCAATCCGCCAACTCTCCACGGTCGGCCAGCAGGCCGGCACCGCGCTGCAGCAGACCGGCGAGCTGATGCGCAACGCCAATGCCTTGCTGGGCAGCCGCGGCAGCGAGATCGCCAACAGTGCCGACCAGGCCATGCGCTCGCTGGCGCAGAGCACCGCCACCCTCGATGCCCTGCTGGAAAGCAACCGCGAAGCGATCGACAGCGGCGCCCAGGGCTTCCGCGAGCTGTCACCGGCGATCCGCGAACTGCGCGACACCCTCAACTCGCTCAAGGCCATTTCCCGTCGCCTCGAAGCCGACCCCAGCGGCTACCTGCTGGGCCGCGACCAAAACAAGGAGTTCGCACCATGAGAGGTGCCCGTTATCTGTCCCTGGCCCTGCTGGTCGCCCTGAGCAGCGCCTGCTCGATCCTGCCCAAACCGGAAAACGCCCAGGTCTACCGCTTGCCGGCGAGCACCAGCGCGTCGACGGTAGCGCCGGTGAGCTGGTCGCTGCGGGTCAACAAGCCGCTGGCCAGCGATGTGTTCAACCTGCCGCGCATCGCCGTGGTGCCCGAGGGCAACCAGGTCAGTACCTACCGCGGCGCACGCTGGACCGACCCGGTGCCGGTGCTGTTGCGCAACCGCATGCTCGACGCCTTCCAGCGCGACGGCCGGGTGCCACGGCTGAGTGCCGACGACAGCAACCTGCAGGCCGACTATGAGCTGGTGGGTGAGCTTCAGGCCTTCCAGAGCGAGTACACCGCCGACGGCATCAGTGTGGTGATCCGCCTGGACGCCCGGCTGGTGGAAGGGCGCAGCCAGCGCATTCTCGCCAGCCGCCATTTCGAAGTGCGCCAGCCCCAGGCCGACAAGGCAGTGCCGGCGGTAGTCAGTGGCCTGGGGCAGGTCACCGACCGCCTGATGGCGCAGCTACTGGACTGGACCGTAGCCCAGGGCAACCAGTATCAACCGAAGAACCAGTAGCAGACCGCGATAGCGCCGAGCACCCCGGCCAACTCCGCCAACAGGGCGCAACCCACTGCGTGGCGGGTGCGCTGGATGCCGACGGCGCCGAAGTACACCGCCAGCACGTAGAACGTGGTTTCGGTGCTGCCCTGCACTGTCGCCGCCACCAGGGCCGGGAAGCTGTCCACGCCATGGGTCTGCATGGTCTCGATCAGCATTGCCCGCGCCGCACTGCCGGAGAACGGCTTGACCATCGCGGTGGGCAGGGCATCGACGAAGCGGGTGTCCCAGCCCAGCCATTCCACTGTGTGGCGTATGCCATCCAGGCCGAACTCCAGCGCCCCCGAGGCCCGCAGCACGCCGACGGCGCAGAGCATCGCCACCAGATAGGGCAGCAGGTTCTTCGCCACGTCGAAGCCTTCCTTCGCCCCTTCGACGAAGGTTTCGTACACCTTCACCTTCTTCAGCGCCCCGATCAGCAGGAACAGCATGATCAGGCCGAACAGCGTCAGGTTGCCGAGGATCGACGACAGGCTCGCCAACGCCGTGGCCGAAAGCCCGGCCAGCAGCGCCATGAACGCGCCCAGCAGCAGTGCCCCTGGCACCATGTACGCCAGCACCACCGGGTCCCACAGGCGCAGGCGCTGCATGAATGCCACCGACAGCAGACCCACCAGGGTCGAGCAACTGGTGGCGAGCAGAATCGGCAGGAACACCAGGGTCGGGTCCATCGCCCCTTGCTGGGCGCGGTACATGAAGATGGTCACCGGCAGCAGGGTCAGCGACGAGGCGTTGAGCACCAGGAACAGGATCTGCGCGTTACTGGCGGTGGTCGGGCTGGGGTTCAGTTCCTGCAGCGCGCGCATGGCCTTCAGGCCGATGGGCGTGGCGGCGTTGTCCAGGCCCAGGCCGTTGGCGGCGAAGTTCAGGGTGATCAGGCCCAGGGCCGGGTGGCCAGGCGGGACTTCCGGCATCAGCCGGCGGAACAGCGGGCCGAGCACCTTGGCCAGCCACTCGACGATCCCGGCCTGCTCGGCGATCTTCAGGAACCCGAGCCAGAGGGTCAGGGTGCCGAACAGCAGGACCATCACCTCCACCGACAGCTTGGCCATGGCGAAGATGCTTTCCACCATCGCCGCGAAGATCCCGGCGTTGCCGCCCACCAGCCACTGCACCATGGCCGAGATGGCCGCCACTACGAAGAAACCAAGCCAAAGGCCGTTGAGCATCCGAAAACTCCCCCAGAGATGGGCTGATGATAGCGGTCGCCTCAACCGGTGTCGCTTCAAGCTGCAAGCTGCAAGCCTCAAGAAAGAGCAGGCTGCGTCGCTGCGGCTGTTGCTTGCGGCTTGCGGCTTGCAGCTCAGAAACGCTCTGAGCCTCAAGCTGCAAGCCATAAGCGGCAAGAGAACGCGGTGGCGTTGCTGGCGGCTTTTTCTTGCAGCTTGCAGCTTGAAACTTGCATGTCTAGTCCTGAAATAGGTTTACACCTGTTCAGGTAGGCCGATAGGCCTCAAAACGCCCGATGCACTGCATCGGGCGTTTTGTTTTTCAGGGCCATATGGGGCCGTTCTGTGTTGTAGATCTGCACTGCCTCGTCAACCATCTGTCTCGCCTGCTCAAGATCTTCAGGGCTGCTCAACAGCAGCTCCATTTTGAGGATTCCGTTGATTCGCTCGGCCAGCGCGTTCTGGTAGCAGTCATACCCATCAGTCATGGAGCACTGAACATCGTGCCGTTGGTGCAGTGACTGGTACAGCGCTGAGCAATATTGGATGCCTCGATCCGAATGGTGGACTAATGGCTGGCGACGACGTCGCGTTCGTAATGCCTGCTTGAAGGCTTGCGCCACTGACTCGGCATGCAGGCTTTCATGAACGTGGTGGCCAACAATTTTCCTGGAGTACGCATCCGTTACCAGGCTCAGGTACAGCGGGCCGTTACGTGCGGGCAGGTAAGTAATGTCGGCAACCCAGACGTGCTCCGGCCTTGTCGGAACGACTTGGCTTGGACCGGGCTTGAGTAAATTGGGATGGCGGTAGAAGCGATGAAAGCTCTGTGTTGTCTTGTGGTAGGCCCGCTTGGGCAGCACCAGCAAACGGCGCTCTCCCAAGACCTGGAACAGCCTATCTCGGCCGACTTGGAATCGTTTGTCAGGTTGGCAATGCAGCAGATAGTGCAGCTTGCGTGTACCCAAACGAGGCTGGCGCATCCGGACTTGCTGAACAAACTCAACCACCCGGTCTGCCTGATGCTCTTTGCCATCAGCCGCTCGGTTGCGCTTGTAGTAAGCCTGTCGACTGATGCCTAGAAACTGACAAGCCCTGGCAATGCTCAGTCCTGAGACTTGACCTTGCGAGAGGACTTGCCGGATCGCTTTTTTACGACCGAGACACCATAGTCATTTTTCAGAACATCAACGACCGTCTCAAAGAACTGGGCCTTCTGGCTCATCAGCTCAAGCTGTTGCTCAAGCTCTTTGATCCGCTGCTCGGGAGTGAGCGTTTTGGGGTCAGACATCGCGCAGCTCCTCTCGTCTCGGATCGAGGCCCCCTGGCTCCAATCCTGGCGACCGTGCTTACGCAACCATACCAGAACCGTTGACCGACCCTGGATGCCATACCGCACCTGGGCCTGCTTGTAGGTCAGCTCGCCTTTTTCAATCTGATCAACCACCGCCAATTTAAAAGACAGTGAGTAATCCCGCTGTGTGCGCTTTACACCTTGCTCCATCTGACTCTCCGGAAATTCGGGATGGGAGGTGTAAACCTTATTCAGGACGGGACAGCAGCTCAAAAAAAGCCCCGACAGTGCGGGGCTTCTTCATTCAGCTCGGTACAGGGCTCAGGAGTTGACGGCCTTGCCAGCCACCGCCGCTTCCTTGCTGCGCCAGTGCGGCAGCGAATCCCAGTACTTCTTGCCTTTGGCGTCGTCGTACATGCCTTCCCAACGGGCAATGACCAGGACCGCCAGGGCGTTGCCGATCACGTTCAGGGCGGTACGCGCCATGTCCATGATGCGGTCGACACCGGCAATGAACGCCAGACCTTCCAGCGGGATGCCCACGCTGCCCAGGGTCGCCAGCAGCACCACGAAGGAAACGCCTGGCACACCAGCGATGCCCTTGGAGGTGACCATCAGGGTCAGTACCAGCAGCAGTTGCTGGCTGATGGACAGGTCGATGCCATACAGCTGGGCAATGAAGATCGCGGCGATGCTCTGGTACAGGGTCGAACCGTCGAGGTTGAACGAGTACCCGGTCGGCACCACGAAGCTGCAGATGGCCTTCGGCGCGCCGTAGGCTTCCATCTTCTCGATCACCCGCGGCAGCACGGTTTCGGAGCTGGCAGTGGAGTAGGCCAGGACCAGCTCATCCTTGAAGATGCGCATCAGCTTCAGGATGGAGAACCCGAACAGGCGCGCTACCAGGCCCAGTACCATGAAGGCGAAGAAGGCGATGGCGAAGTACACCAGCAGCACCAGCTTGGCCAGCGGCAGCAGCGAGGCGAAACCGAAGTTGGCGACGGTCACGGCAATCAGGGCGAATACGCCGATCGGGGCGTAGTTCATGATCATGTGGGTGACCTTGAACATGGCTTCGGACACGCCCTGGAAGGTCTTGACCAGCGGATCGCGGATTTCCGCATTGAGGCTGGACAGGCCCAGGCCGAACAGTACCGAGAAGAAGATGATCGGCAGCATTTCACCGCGCATCAGCGCCGCGAAGATGTTCGACGGAATCAAGTTGAGGATGGTTTCGATGAACGCATGCTCATGCTGCACCTCGGCCGCAGTGGCCTGGTACTTGGAGATGTCCACCGTGCCCAGGGTGCTCATGTCGATGCCGGCGCCCGGGTGGAACAGGTTGGCCAGAACCAGGCCGACGACGATGGCGATGGTGGTCACCACCTCGAAGTAGATGATGGTCTTGAGGCCGATACTGCCAAGTTTCTTCGCATCGCCAACCCCGGCGATACCCACGATCAGCGACGAGATCACGATCGGGATGACGATCATCTTGATCAGGCGAATGAAGATGTCACCGGCTGGCTGCAGCACGTTGCTGATCCACCATGCCTTTTCCGCACTGAAGTGATTCAGCACGGCACCGATGGCGATACCCAGTACCAGACCGATGAGGATCTGCCAGGCGAGGCTCAGTCTTGCCTTCTTCATGTCATTACCTTTTTCTTGAAGTGGACACGGGCTTTACGCTGTAACCGGCATTCCAGAGCGGCTTATAGCCTTCTGGAAGACTTCTTCGGCAGCAGTTCAAGGGCACCGCAGAAGGTCCTCGCCGGCCAGGGTGATCGACCGCTGGCTGGCGAAAAAAGGCGCAACTATTCAGCTGGAGGGAGGCTCAGTCTAATGCCGGAAACGAGTAGCCTATGCCGAATCGGCATGAGTTTTTGTCGGAAAAACGGGCGTCGGAAGGGGTTTTCCAGAAGTCGTTCGGAATCCCGAATACGACCGATCCGCCAAATTCCGGCAGATTAAGCAGGCGATAAAGCAGCGTAAGCTATCAGCGTTCGATAATCCGAATGGGTGGAAAAGCACCTTTCACACGTAGGAAAACCGTCAAAAAAATTTTGTCGGACAGACGAGCGGGTGGCCGATTTGCCACCTGTCGGGTGAAAGGAAAGAACCCGGAAGGGATGCGGCCGGGAAAGTCCGTGCAAGGCACCCTCGGTTTCAGGATGCCCCCACAGACCGCTCCCGGCGTATCTTCCTGACCCGGCCCTCTTCGGAGGTACTCCTTGTACCCCTAGGCCCCTCCGATCCTGAAGCAATCAGAGCAGCCCGGCCCCCTGGTCATGCGCTCACCCTCCTCGGGCGGGCGCAACATAGAAGCCTGAACGCAAGAAAGGTTCAGCTTCCGTTCCCTGTACCGAGGCGCCCGGCGGCGCCTCAGTACCAGTTCGGATCACGCTTGAGTTGTTCCCTGAGCATGGCTTGCATGCCTTCGTCAGGGTCCCCGATCCACCGGTAGTCGGCATGGCGGGTCGGCGACTTGTCGCTCGGCATCCCTTCGGGCACCTCGACCAGCATTGCGTAGGCTTTTTCCTTGTCCCAGCGGAAGGCGACGATCAGGCGCTTGTTCAGGCATTTGCCAGCGCTTTCGCACAACGGCCCCACCAGGTACTTGTCACCATCTTCTTCGACTGCCGACATCTGCTGCTCGGAAACGCCACTGAGGTTGAGCACCCATTCGGGCAGCCGCTCCTCTTTCTTCACCGTGTCCTGCCAGGTTTCCCGATACTCGGGGTCCGAGCCTAGGATGTCGGTGGCCCGGACCTGGCCGTCATTGGCCGCCATTGCCGCCGTGCTGCCGCCCAGCAACAGGGCGGCAACCAGGGCGTTGCGTATCACGCCTTTCATTGACTCAGCCTCGACCGCGACGACCAAAGAAGAAGGAAGCCACGAACAGCACCAGGAAGATAATGAAGAGGATCTTCGCGATACCGGTAGCGGCGCCGGCGATACCACCGAAGCCCAGCACGGCAGCGACAATGGCGATAATCAGGAAGGTAATGGCCCAACTCAACATGGTGATTCTCCTTCTGTTTTGGAAAAGATCCCGGGCGGCCGATACCTAGAACACCCAGCGCTCTAGTGGAGCGATGGCGTCAGCGGTAGCGGCGGGTAGCGCTTTGGAGCGCATCAGGGGAGCGGCTTGCAGAGGGGCGGCCATACTGACGGCGCGGCTCTCATGAATTCGGACGATCTGGGCGGCCAGTTGATTGTCGGCCTGCCGGGCCTGCCACAGGTGAATGACCTGGCTGGCAAGCAGTGTCAGCAGCAGCGCCATGCCGAGAAACAGCAGCTGGCGCAGGTGTAGAGGTGACAGGTGCATCAGGGCGGCGGTGACGGGTTTCATGTGCCGGGCTCCTCTCGCTGCAGCTTGTTGTTGACTTGAGAGGGTTATTGCAGCCTGCATGCCAGCCTTGCGTGATAGATTTTTTCCTTAAAAATCAATGAGTTAAAATATCACCCAAACTCATGTAGGAAGCATCCTGCACGATGCCGCCTGCCGGCGTCGTGCGTTTTGCATGGTGCGCGACAGATTTTTCGCGTCAATTTTCCCGACAAGCGGCATGTCAACGCAGAGCTAGCCTGCAAACAGATGAATGAATCAGAATTGACCATGCAACTTGCCCGATTTTTCCGACACTAACCAAGATAATTCCTAAGGAGCGCGTGGAAAATGGAGTCAGCCCCGGAGTCTCAAGGCCGCATTCTATTGGTGGACGATGAATCCGCCATTTTGCGCACCTTCCGTTATTGCCTGGAGGACGAGGGCTACACCGTTGCTACCGCCAATAGCGCGGCACAAGCCGAAGCCCTCCTGCAACGCCAAGTGTTCGACCTGTGCTTCCTCGACCTTCGCCTTGGCGAAGACAACGGCCTCGACGTGCTGGCGCAGATGCGGGTTCAGGCACCCTGGATGCGTGTGGTCATCGTCACCGCCCATTCGGCGGTGGACACTGCGGTCGATGCGATCCAGGCCGGCGCTGCCGATTACCTGGTCAAACCCTGCAGCCCCGACCAGTTGCGCCTGGCCACCGCCAAACAACTGGAGGTGCGTCAGCTCTCGGCTCGTCTCGAAGCGCTGGAAGACGAAATCCGCAAACCCAAGGACGGTCTGGATTCCCACAGCCCGGCCATGATGGTGGTGCTGGAGACGGCGCGTCAGGTGGCGACCACCGATGCCAACATTCTCATCCTCGGCGAGTCCGGGACCGGTAAAGGTGAGCTGGCCCGCGCCATCCACGGCTGGAGCAAGCGGGCACGCAAGGCCTGCGTCACCATCAACTGCCCCTCGCTGACTGCCGAGCTGATGGAAAGCGAACTGTTCGGCCACAGCCGGGGCGCCTTCACCGGTGCCAGTGAAAGTACCCTTGGCCGGGTCAACCAGGCCGACGGCGGTACCTTGTTCCTCGATGAAATCGGCGATTTCCCGCTGGCCTTGCAGCCCAAGCTGCTGCGTTTCATCCAGGACAAGGAATACGAACGCGTCGGCGACCCGGTCACCCGCCGTGCCGATGTGCGTATCCTCGCCGCCACCAACCTCAACCTCGAGGACATGGTCCGCGAAGGCCGCTTCCGCGAAGACCTGCTCTACCGCCTCAACGTCATTACCCTGCACCTGCCGCCCCTGCGCGAGCGCAGCGAAGATATCCTCACCCTGGCCGAGCGGTTCCTCGCCCGCTTCGTCAAGGAGTACTCACGGCCGGCGCGGGCCTTCAGCGAGGAAGCGCGCGCTGCGCTGCTCAACTATCGCTGGCCGGGCAACATCCGCGAGCTGCGCAACGTGATCGAACGGGCCAGCATCATCTGCCCGCAGGAAAAGGTCGAAATCATCCACCTGGGCATGGCCGAGCAGCCCGTCAGCAACGCGCCGCGGATCGGCGCCGCACTCAGCCTCGACGAGCTGGAGCGGGCCCATATCGGTGCAGTGCTGGCCACCAGCGACACCCTTGACCAGGCCGCCAAGACCCTGGGCATCGACGCTTCGACGCTGTATCGCAAACGCAAGCAATACAACCTATGAAGTGGGCGATGAAGCTGCGCACCCGACTCTTCCTCAGCATCTCGGCGCTGATTACGGTGGCCCTGCTCGGTCTGCTGTTGAGCCTGGTCAGCGTGCAGCAGATGGCCAGCTCGCAGCAGGCGCTGATCCGCAACAACACCTATGTCCTCGACATGGGCCTGAAGCTGCGGCAGAACCTGGGTGAGCAACTGACCCGGATTCTCGATGAGGACGGGGATGCCGCGCAGCTGAATCAACTGCAGGCGCAATTCCAGGAACTGCTCGATGAAGGCATGCAGCATGAGCGGGAAGCCGGCGGCTTCGACGATTTTTCCCGGGCAAACAACGAATATCGAGTTTTTCTGCAAACCTTGCGTGACGCCGACGCGCCCGCCCGGAGCCTCAGTATCGATCTGCCGCTAGGCAAGGCCTTCACCGACTTGCGCAGCAGCCTGATCGAGTCGCACAAGCAGGCCGTCGAGCATATCCGCGCCGCTGAAGACATCTCTCGCGAAAAGGCGATCCTGATGTCGGCAGTGCTCGGTTTCATCGGCCTGGCGGTGCTGACCCTGGGGTTCCTGACCGCCCACGGCATCGCCCGGCGTTTCGGCCAGCCGATCGAAGCCTTGGCGACGGCGGCCGATCAGGTCGGTCGTGGCGACTTCGAGGTCACCTTGCCGGTGACCTCGGCGCTGGAGATCAACCAGCTCACCCGTCGCTTCGGCCTGATGGCCGAAGCCTTGCGCAAGCACCAGGCCACCAATGTGGACGAACTGCTCGCCGGCCAGCAGCGCCTGCAGGCGGTGCTCGACAGCATCGACGATGGCCTGCTGATCATCGACCGCCAGGGACGCCTGGAACACCTCAATCCGGTGGCCCAGCGTCAACTGGGCTGGGATCGGTCCCGCGCCGGCAGCCGGCTTGGCGAAGCCCTGCAGCGACCGGAGCTGGATCAGCAGCTGCACCTGGTGCTGCGTGGCGGCAGCCTGGAGCGGGTGCCGGAAGACCTGCACGTGGAGATCGACAAGGAAGCCCGCGTCCTGACCTACAGCCTGACCCCGGTGTGCCGTTCCGACGGGCATATCCTCGGCGCGGTGATGGTGCTGCACGACGTTACCGAGCAACGTGCGTTCGAGCGGGTACGCAGCGAATTCGTGCTGCGGGCGTCGCACGAGCTGCGCACACCGGTGACCGGCATGCACATGGCCTTCGGCCTGCTGCGCGAGCGGGTCAGGTTCCCCGAACAATCCCGTGAAGGCGACCTGCTCGACACCATCGGCGAAGAGATGCAGCGCCTGACCCAACTGATCAACGACCTGCTGAACTTCTCCCGCTACCAGAGCGGCCAGCAGAAACTGGAACGCAGCATTTGCGTGCTCGACGATCTGCTGGAACGGGCCAGGGGCCGTTACGCCGATGCGGCAGGCAACAAGCAGGTCGAGCTGGTGCTGGAACTGGACAGCCCATTGCCGCGCATACAGGCCGACGTAGCCCAGCTCGACAGGGTTCTGGACAACCTGCTGGACAACGCCATCCGCCACACCGCCAGCGGTGGCCGCATTCGCCTGCAGGCACGTCGCCACGGCGAGCGGGTGATTATCAGCGTCGAAGACAGCGGCGAGGGTATCGCCTACAGCCAGCAGGGAAGGATCTTTGAGCCCTTCGTCCAGGTCGGACGCAAGAAAGGCGGCGCCGGCCTCGGTCTGGCGCTGTGCAAGGAAATCGTCCAGCTGCACGGCGGCCGGATGGGGCTGTACTCACGGCCCGGGCAGGGCAGCCAGTTCTACATGGCGCTGCCAGTCTGAGTCGACTCAGGCTTCATCGTCGATCCGCCGCGGCCCCAGGCGTCGCCCGCGGGTGATCAGCTCGACCAGTTGGCGTGCGCTCAGCGGATGCGCGAACAGCCAGCCCTGGCCGTAATTCACGCCCTCGCTGTTGAGTAGCAGTGCCTGGTCCTCATATTCGATCCCCTCGGCGATCACTCGCAATTGCAGGGCATGGGCCATGCGAATGATGTGCGGCGCGACGCCACTGCTGGCGGCATCGTGGCCGAGCGCATCAATGAAGGCCTTGTCGATCTTCAGGCAATCCACCGGCAAGGTCTGCAGGTAAGCGAGGCTGCAATAGCCTGTACCGAAGTCGTCGATCAACACCTGGTGGCCCACCGCACGCAGCGCCTGCAGGTTGTCGCGGGCCACGACGACATCGATCAGCCCACGCTCGGTGACTTCGAAGGCGATCTGGCTTGCCGCCACATGGTGGGTCGCCAGCAACCGCGCTGCGACCCGGCCGATGCGCGGCACCATGACGTCGCAGGCCGCCAGGTTGACCGAGATATAAAGCTGCGGGTTGGCCCGCAACAGTTGGCCGAGCTGGTCAAAGACCCGCTGCAGAACGAAATCGGTGATCTGGCGGATCTGTCCGGTGTTTTCCGCCAACGGAATGAACAGGTCGGGGCTGGTCAGGGTGCCGTCCGGTCGTCGCCAGCGCACCAGCGCCTCGGCGCCGACACAGCGGCGGCTGGTCAGCTCGAAGATCGGTTGATACAGCACCTGCAATTCGCCGCGCCGCAGGGCGCCTTGCAACTCGGAGCTCATGGAGTTGCCCTGGCGCACCAGTTGCAGCACCGCCCAGCCGATGCACCAGGCCAGCAGCAGGCTGCCGGGGAAGAGCAACCACAGAACCCCGTTCATCTTCAGAGGCAGGCTGGCCCGTGGCGCGATCAGCACCAGTTGATAGTCCGGGGACTTGGTGGGCATGCGGTAGAGCAGGCGGTCCGGCAGCTCCAGCAGGGCGTCCGTGGAAACCGGAGGCCAGACGTCGCCGGGCGGCGGCCAGTCCTGCACCGGCCCCAGCACCGGGACTGCCCGGGCGCCCCGATCCAGTATCACCAGCAGGCTGCCACCCGCCGGCAGATCGACCACATCGGTGAGGTGCCCCCGGGAAGTGGATACCCGGAAAGGCCCGCGCCCCAGGACCAGCGCGGCACGGTTGTCGTCGGGTTCGGTGCTGGTGTTGAGCCAGTAGCTGTAGGTGGGGCCCTGGATATCCGGCGGCGGCAAGGATTCGAAGGTGCGATCGCCGAGGCGATTGGAACAGATCTGTCCCTCGCCCATGTAGGCCGCCTCGAACACGAAACGGTTGTTGAAAGCCACCTGTTGCAGCGCGGCAAGCATCTCGGGGCCACAGCCGCGCAAGGGCTGCGCCTGGAGTTGATCGACCCCCTCGCGCAACTGGCCGAAGATCTGCTCGAGCCGCTCCAGAAAGCGCTCGCCACGGGCGTTCATCTGTTCGCTTTCGTTTGCCTGCAACTGGTGCATCGCCACGCCCAGGCTGGCGAGCAACAGCAGGACCGCACTCGCCGAGGCCGCTAGCGTGGCCAAAAGCCAGGGACGGTAAAGCAGGCTGCGCACCATCAGGAAGGCAGATGACATCGGAAATATCCCGTTGAATACCAAGAGGTATAGCAACTGGCGGGCGAGTCAGCCTGGCCGTTGGGCGGCGGCCCTGACCATCAGCGGGTGTTGTTCAGCACCTGCAGCATCGCCGCCGTCTGCGCATCCGGCTGGCCGTCGAAGCGCTGCGGGCGGAAGCGCATCTGGAACGCCGCAATGACGTGCCGGGTCGCCACGTCCCACTCGCCGGTCTGCTCGATGGCGTAACCGAAGCGTGCCAGTTGCTGCTGGTACCAGGTGACGCTCGGTGGATTGACCGCAAAGCGCGCCTGCACCTGAGCCACCGCGCGGGCATCGGGCCAGATGCCCAGGCCTTCGTCTGCCAGCCGCTTCCAGGGGAACAGCGGGCCTGGGTCGAGCTTGCGCAATGGCGCAATGTCGCTGTGGCCGATGATGTGACGCGGCTGGATGTTGTTGCGCTGGGCGATGTCCTTGAGCAGCAGGATCAGCGCCTGTATTTGCGCCTCGCTGTAGGGATGCCAGATGCGCCCGGTCGGCGTATCGGTGAAGCCCGGATTGACGATCTCGATACCGATGGAGGTGGAGTTCAGCCAGGTTCGTCCTTCCCACTGGCTGTCGCCGGCGTGCCAGGCGCGACGGTTTTCGTCGACGAGCTGGTAGATCGTGGCATTGCTGTCGTCGCCGATCAGGTAATGGCTGCTGACTTCGCCGTGGGTCAGCAATGCCAGCGAGCGCTCCAGCGAAGCGTTGGTGTAATGCACGACGACGAACTGGATGCGGCTGTCCTGGTTGGCCGAGACGTGGCTGCGGTCGATCCGCAGTTGCGGGCCGCTGCTGCAACCCGCCAACAGGGCGAAGAAGAGGCCGGAAAAAAGCGCTTTCATGGACAAGGGGCGATGCCTGGGAAGTCTGTAATGCAATAGCATAACGTACCTCACTGAAGGTCGCTCACCCCTGTTCGACGCGGTTGCGGCCCAAATGTTTCGCCCGGTAAAGGGCTTCGTCGGCGCGCTTGAGCACCAGGTCGCTGCGCTCGCCGGGGCGGAATGCCGTGATGCCGACGGACAGGGTAATGGTCACGCGCTCGCCCTTGAAGTGGAACGGGCAGGCCTCCACCGCCGCACGCAGGCTCTCCGCCAACTGTAGACCACCGGCCAGCGCCGTCTGCGGCACCAGCATGACGAACTCCTCACCGCCGAAGCGGGCGATGAAGTCGCGGCTGCGCAAGCGCTTGCGCAGTTCATTGGCAACGATCTTCAACACTTTGTCGCCGGCCAGGTGACCGTAGCTGTCGTTGATGCGCTTGAAGTGATCGAGGTCGAGGATCGCCATCAACAGATGGCCGCCTTTTTCCTGCCAGTCAGCCACTTCCAGGTCCAGCCGCTCGGACCAGGCCGCACGGTTCGGCAGGCCGGTCAGCGGATCGACCAGCGCCTTTTGCCGCTGCTCTTCCAGGTGCTCGCGATACCCCTGGGCTTCCTGCTCCATGTGCGCGACGCGCTCGGCCAGGCCCTTGAGCCGGGTCGCCATCTCTTCTTCGCGCAGGTCCCGCTGATGCTGGTGCTCGTCCATGGTGCCGAGCAGGCCTTCGAGGCGGTTTTCCAGGATGTGCTTGAGGCTGTCGACGTCTACCGCGCCCTTGACGCTGCTCTGCAGACCATCGACCTGCTCGCGCAATTGGCTGTTGAGGTCGCGCTCGGCGGACTGATTGTCGGCGTGCCCTTCGCTGGCTTCCTGCAAGTGACTCTGGAACGACTCCAGGCGCTCGTTGAGCTGTTGCAGATAAGCCTCGAACTCATGCTGGCCGCTGTCGGTGATGGCCAGCATCAGCACCGCGAGGTCGTCCAGCACCGGCAGCAGTTCGTACCAGTTCAGGCCGTGCTCCAGGCGGTCACGCACCGACTGTGCCTGCGGACGATGCCGCTCGGGCAGGGTCAGGTCGTCGAGCAGGCCGAGGAGGGTGTCCTCGATATGGTTGGCCACCGAGCTGTACGTAGGCTCGGTGCCGTCGGGAAGGGAATAGAGCAGTTGTTCCGGGGTCAGCTCCTGGTCGGGAGCTTCGGCGGCATCATCGACGGAGCCGACCGATTCCTCAGCCGCGGGGCTGACAACCGGCTCGGGGTCAGGTTGCGCGTCCGGCTGTTCCGGCTCGGGCTCCGAAACGACTTCGGCGCTGTCCTCAGGCTCGGCCTTCGCGGTCGGCTCGGCGCCGACCTCGGCAGCGGGCTCCAGCGGGTGGTCAGACACCAGCGCTGGCCCGTTGACAACCGGGGCCGGCACGTCCACAGCGGTTGCCAGCGGACGCAACTCATCCACATCACCTGACACCACGGGCAGGGCCTGACGGGCCGGCTGCACGGCTGCGCTATCGTCATCGTCGTCACGTACGGCCGCAGGGGGTGTCGGTGCCGGCTGAGGCGTCGGCTCGTGCGCCGGTTGCGGTTCTCCCGCCTCGCCAGCAGCGTCGCGGCTGCCGAACAAGCGCTGCAGGAAGCCCTGCTTCTGCTGGTCTTCCGGGTGGCTCAGCAGTTCCAGGGCCTGGCCCTGCAGTTTGCTCAGTTCGCTGAGCAACAAGGGGACTTCGCGGGACTGACCGGCGCGGATCTCCACCTGCTTGCCGAGCTTCTTCAACGGCCGGCGCACTTCACTGGGCAGCGACAACGCCTGCAACTGGCCAACCAGCGAAGACAGCGCGGTGGTGACCTGCGAAACACGGGTAGCGCGACGCTGCTCGGAGTCGAGCACGGCTTTTTCAAGACGGGGAATCAGGCCGGCAAGGGCGGCGTCCATGTTGTCGGTGCGGATGACGTCGCGCATTTCCTTCATGCACTCGTCTACCACACGGTCGCTGCCTTCGGCGGCCAGGGTGCTGCGCACGAGACCGCGACGCAGCAAGTCGAGGCGGGCTTCCCAACGGCGCTCCAGCTTCTCTTGCTGCTCGATACTCTTGAGGTATTTCTCTTTCCAGCGCTGGGCTTCGTCGGTCATGCCTGGGTCCGCAAAGAAGGGGACTAACGCAAAACCGGAAGCGTATCCACAGTCAGGGAATCAGGCAAACGAATCTCAACCGCGACCGGCAAATGATCGGAGATCGGCTGGGAAAGGACTTCGACCCGTTCCAGGGTCAAGCTGGGACTGAGCAGGATGTGATCCAGGCAGCGCTGCGGGCGCCAGCTGGGGAAGGTGGCCTCGACTTGCGGTGCAATCAGCCCCAGGTCCCGCAGGGGCGAGTGCTGCAGCAGGTCGGTGGCGTGGGTGTTCATGTCGCCCATCAGCACCTGGTGGCGATAACCGCCGATCAGCTCGCGGATATAGGCCAGTTGCCGCACCCGGGTCTTGGAACCGAGGGCCAGGTGCATCATCACCACGACGAGCGCGTCCTCGCCTTCGCCGAAACGCACCAGGATCGCTCCGCGACCGGCCGGCCCGGGCAGCGGATGATCCTCCAGCAATTGCGGTTTCAGGCGGCTGAGCACGCCATTGCTATGCTGGGCGAAGCGCCCGAGGTTGCGGTTGAGCTGTTGGTACCAGTAGGGAAAGGCGCCGAGCTGCGCAAGGTATTCGACCTGGTTGACGTAGCCGGAGCGCAGGCTGCCGCCATCGGCTTCCTGCAGGGCCACCAGGTCGAAATCACCGAGCAGGTCGCCGATCTTCTGCAGGTTGCCGGCACGCCCGGTATGCGGCAGCAGGTGTTGCCAGCCGCGGGTCAGGTAGTGCCGGTAACGCTCGGTGCTGATGCCGACCTGGATGTTGAAGCTGAGCAGTCGCAGGCGACCATCCTCCGGAAGGCTGCTTTCGACCAGATGATGCTCGTTGACCCGTGGATCACACAGGTTTGCGACACGCTCGCTTCTCCAGCGTCTCATGGTCTGCGCCGCTTACTTCGCGGCGCGCTCCTTGGCGATCAGTTGGTCGGCCACGTTCAGCACGCCTTCCGGGCCACCGGCGGTGCCGAGGTCGAAGCGGTACTTGCCGTTGACCACCATGCTCGGCACACCGGTGATTTCATACTTCTTCGCCAGTTCCTTGGCCTGGTTGACCTGGCCCTTGATGGCGAACGAGTTGAAGGTGGCGAGGAACTTGTCCTTGTCGACACCCTGGGTGGCGAGGAAGTCAGCCATGTCGTTAGGGTCGGTCAGGCGCTTGCGCTGATTCTGGATAGCGTCGAAGACGGCAGCGTGCACACTGTGCTCGACGCCCATGGCTTCGAGGGTCAGGAACATCTGGCCGTGGGCATCCCATGGGCCACCGAACATGGCAGGGACGCGCTTGAAGTTGACGTCGGCAGGCAGCTTGTCGATCCACGGGTTGATGGTCGGTTCGAAGTTGTAGCAGTGCGGGCAGCCGTACCAGAACAGCTCGACCACCTCGATCTTGCCTGGCTGGGACACCGGCACCGGGTTGCTCAGCTCGATATATTCCTTGCCCGCCACTGGCTCGGCGGCCTGGGCAGTCATACCGAAAACGCTGGCAGCCACCAGCGCGGCGCTGAGAATCAGATTACGCATGCTTTACTCCTGAGCAGTCATGGGTCGCCCTGAAACGACATGTCTTCTGACAGGCCAAGGCGGGTGCGAGTTCGTAAGTGTAACGGCAGAAGAACGAAAAAAGGGCGGCCGAGGCCACCCTTTTCATGTTCGGGACGCACCATTAACCCAGCGTTAACGGGTGCCCGAGGATCAGTGCAGGCCCTGGATGTAGCTGGCCAGCGCCTGAATGTCCTTGTTGCTCAGCTTCGACGCGATGGAGCGCATGGTGGTGGTGTCACCATCGTTGGTGCGGTCGCCTTCGCGGAAGTCGGTCAGTTGCTTGGTAATGTACTGCGCGTGCTGGCCGCCCAGGTGCGGGAAGCCGGCGGCAGCGATGCCAGCGCCGTTGGGCGAGTGGCAACCGGTGCAGGCCGGCAGGCCGCTTTGCAGGTCACCCCCATTGAACAGGGCGCGGCCCCGTTCGACCAGGGCAGGGTCCGCCGCGCCGACGCTGCCTTTCTGGCTGGCGAAGTAAGCAGCGATGTCAGCGAGATCCTGATCGTTGAGGTTGGTCAGCAGGCCGGTCATTTCCAGCACCGTGCGCTTGCCGTCCTTGATGTCGTGGAGCTGCTTGGTCAGGTAACGCTCGCCCTGGCCTGCAAGTTTGGGGAAGTTCGGTGCCAGGCTGTTGCCGTCCGGATTGTGACAAGCGCCACATACAGCGGTTTTTGCCTGACCGGCAGCGGCATCGCCGACGATAGTGCCAGCGGCATTGGCGCCGCCTGTAACGCCCAGGGTCAACAGCAGACTCACGATAAGTTTGTTCATCAGCTAATCCAACTACGGCTAAGGGTGAAAGAGTTATGTATCGGGTCTACCGCTCATCCAGTGGATGATTGCCTGGTAGTCCTCGGCACTGCAGTCCATGCACAATCCACGCGGTGGCATAGCCTTGAAACCCTGGGTTACATGCCCGACCAATATCTCCATACCCTGCGCCAGCCTTGGCTCCCAGGCTGCACGGTCACCCGCTCTGGGGGCCTGTGGCAGCTGCCCGGCGTGACAGGCCGCACACGTGCGGTTGTACAACGCCTCGGGATCCTGTGTAGCCTGAGCGCTTAAAAACGGTAGAAAGACACCGATCACAAGCAGCCATTTCGTCATGCGAACGACCCTTCAGGGTTGGGGGTTGCTTTGCGTTCTTTTGCGCAAGCGTTAGTTTTAGGCCCCCGTGCACATCGTCCTACGCTGGGATAATGCGCACACAAAATCTAGGGCATTATATACTTCCGTTGCCGAAACGGAAACGACACCACCTGCCGCACCCCACTCCAGGCAACGCTCACACCGGACATCCCATGCAAGTCAAAAACCCCATCCTCGGACTTTGCCAGACGGCAAAATTCGCCATCAGTGCCGCCAAAGTCGAACAATGCCCGCCCGACGCAGGCTATGAAGTCGCCTTCGCCGGCCGGTCCAATGCCGGCAAGTCCAGCGCCCTCAACACCCTGACCCATGCCAGCCTGGCCCGTACCTCGAAAACCCCGGGTCGCACCCAGTTGTTGAACTTCTTCAGTCTGGACGACGATCGGCGTCTGGTCGACCTGCCGGGCTACGGATATGCAAAAGTGCCGATTCCGCTCAAGCAGCACTGGGTGCGCCACCTGGAGGCCTACCTGGGCAGCCGCGAGAGCCTGAAGGGTTTGATCCTGATGATGGACGTGCGCCATCCCATGACCGACTTCGACCAGATGCTGCTGGACTGGGCCAAAGCCAGCGGCATGCCGATGCATGTCCTGCTGACCAAGGCCGACAAACTGACCTTCGGCGCAGCCAAGAACACCCTGCTGAAGGTGCAGTCGGAGATTCGCAAGGGATGGGGTGACAGCATCACCATCCAGCTGTTCTCGGCACCGAAACGCCAAGGCCTGGAAGAGGCCTACGGCGTGCTGGCACGCTGGATGGAACTGGCCGACAAGCCCGCAGAATAAGGCTTTGGCGTTTTTTGCCCGGTAAATTCCGGGCAAAAAAAACCCCGGACTTCGTATGGGGAGGGGGAAGTTCGGGGTTCAAGTTCCGAACCGCTAGGGCGGGGTCCGGATATCTGCCAACACTTAACACAACATAGGAGCATTGAAGGGCTTCACCAGCCATTCAGTACCTCTGAGTGGTGGTTCACCGGTTTAGTTCCTGAGCGGTGAAAACTATTTGCGATAAGTGGGAAATTTCTTAATCCCACCCCCGCCCGACGCGCCGATGCCGCGACCTTATGCCGCAGCATTTACCGTCATTTTCAGTGCGCTTCGTCCCAGTTCGCGCCAATTCCCACATCCACCAGCAGCGGAACATCCAGTTGAGCGGCACCGCTCATGAAGGGACGAATCTCGTCGCGAACCTGCTCGACCAGGTCTTCGCGCACCTCCAGCACCAGTTCGTCGTGTACCTGGAGAATCACCCGGGCATCCAGCCCCGAGCTCTGCAGCCAGTTGTCCACCGCCACCATGGCGCGCTTGATGATGTCTGCCGCCGTACCTTGCATCGGGGCGTTGATCGCGGTGCGCTCGGCGCCGGCGCGCTCCTGCGGGCGGCTGGAGTTGATCGCCGGCAGGTACAGGCGGCGACCGAACAGGGTTTCCACGTAACCCTGCTCCGCTGCCTGCTTGCGGGTGCGCTCCATATATTCGCGCACACCGGGATAGCGGGCGAAGTAGGCGTCGATGTAGGTCTTGGCTTGCTTGGTCTCGACGCCGATGTCCTTGCCCAGTTTCTTCGCGCCCATGCCGTAGATCAGACCGAAGTTGATCGCCTTGGCACTGCGCCGCTGATCGGAGGTGACGGCATCCAGCGCCACGTTGAACACTTCGGCGGCGGTGGCGGTGTGCACGTCCAGGCCGTTGCGGAAGGCATTCATCAGGCCCTCGTCGCGAGACAGGTGGGCCATGATGCGCAGCTCGATCTGCGAGTAGTCCGCCGCCAGCAGCTTGTAGCCCTGAGGCGCGACGAACGCCTGACGAATGCGCCTCCCCTCGGCGGTACGCACCGGAATGTTCTGCAGATTCGGGTCGCTCGACGACAGACGGCCGGTCGCGGCGATCGCCTGGCCGTAGGAGGTATGGATACGCCCGGTGCGCGGGTTGATCTGCTCCGGCAGGCGGTCGGTGTAGGTACTTTTCAGCTTGCTCAGCGAGCGGTACTGCATCAGTACCCGCGGCAGCGGATACCCCTCCTCGGCCAGTTCATCCAGCACCTCCTCGGCGGTGGACGGCTGACCCTTGGCGGTCTTCTTCAGCACTGGCAGACCGAACTTGTCGTAGAGGATCGCGCCCAACTGGCGCGGCGAGCCGAGGTTGAATTCCTCGCCCGCCAGCTCGATGGCCTGGCGTTCCAGTTCGGCCATCTTGTCGCCCAGCTCCTGGCTCTGGATCTTCAGCAACTCGGCATCCACCAGCGCGCCCTGGCGCTCGATACGCGCCAGCACTGGCACCAGTGGCATCTCGATCTCGGTCAGCACCGGGGTCAGGCTCGGAATCGCCTGCAGTTGCGGGAACAGCGCCTGGTGCAGGCGCAGGGTCACGTCGGCGTCTTCGGCGGCATACGGGCCGGCCTTGTCCAGAGTGATCTGGTCGAAGGTCAGTTGCTTGGCGCCCTTGCCGGCGATGTCCTCGAACTTGACCGTGGTGTACTCCAGGTACTTCTTGGCCAGGCTGTCCATGTCATGACGGGTGGCCGTGGAGTTGAGCACGTAGGACTCGAGCATGGTGTCGAAGGCCACGCCGCGCACGGTGATGCCGTTGTCCTGGTCGCCGTCGATGGCGCAGTTGGCGAGGATGTTCATGTCGAACTTGGCGTGCTGGCCGACCTTGAGCTTGTCCGGGTCTTCCAGCAGCGGCTTGAGCGCCCGCAGCACCGTATCGCGATCCAGTTGCTTCGGCGCGTCGGGGTAGTTATGGGTCAGCGGGATGTACGCTCCTTCATAAGCCTGCACTGCGAAGGAAACACCAACCAGTTGCGCCTGATGGGCATCGATCCCGGTGGTTTCGGTATCGAAGGCGAACAGCGGGGCGTCCTTGAGCTTCTGCAGCCAGACGTCGAAACGTGCCTGGTCGAGGATGGTCTCGTAGACCGGGTCCACCGGCACTACCACTTCGGCCGCCACCACCGCCTCGGGCGTGGCCACGGCGATGGTCAGGTCCAGTTCGGCCACCGGTGCCGGCTGGGCGGCACGGCGGGCCTCGCGCTCCAGTTCGTCGATCCAGCCCTTGAACTCCAGCAGGGTGTACAGCTCCAGCAGCTTTTCGCGGTCCGGTTCGCCCAGGTGCAGGTCATCCAGGCCGACGTCCAGTTCCACGTCGCACTTGATAGTGGCCAGCTGGTAGGAGAGAAACGCCATCTCCTTGTGCTCCAGCAGCTTCGCCGGCAGGGTCTTGGCGCCGCGGATCGGCAGGGCCGGAACCTGGTCGAGGTTCTCGTAGAGCTCTTTCAAGCCACCGTTGACCCCTACCAGCAGCCCCACGGCGGTCTTTTCGCCCACCCCTTTCACGCCCGGGATGTTGTCGGCGGTATCGCCCATCAGCGCCAGCAGGTCGATGATCTGCCCGGGGGCGACACCGAATTTCCCTTTTACGCCCTCGATGTCGAGCACGGTTCCGGTCATGGTGTTGACCAGCGTAATGTGCTCGTCGACCAGTTGCGCCATGTCCTTGTCGCCGGTGGACACCACCACCGGACGGGCCGCCGCCGCACTGCGGCAGGCCAGGGTACCGATCACGTCGTCAGCCTCGACCCCCTCCACGCACAGCAGCGGGAAGCCCAGGGCGCGCACGGCGGCGTGCAGCGGCTCGATCTGCACGCGCATGTCGTCGGGCATGCTCGGGCGATTGGCCTTGTAGTCGGCGAACAGCTCGTCGCGGAACGTGCCGCCCTTGGCGTCGAACACCACGGCGAACGGACTCTGCGGGTACTGCTTGCGCAGGCTGCGGAGCATGTTCAACACCCCCTTCACCGCGCCGGTCGGCAGGCCCTTGGACGTGGTCAGCGGCGGCAGCGCGTGGAAGGCGCGGTAGAGGTACGACGAACCGTCTACCAGGACGAGAGGGGTTTGGCTCATGAGCGGAATCAACCTTTTCGACGGGCCCGGCGCTAGAATGTCCGGATCATTGACGACAAAGGGACAAGGTTATCATGGGTACATTGAATCGCCTGTTGTTGCTCGGCCTGCTGGTCGGCACGCCTGTCGCGGCACTGGCAGCGGATGACGCGCCCTCTGCCGACCCGGAAGTAACCATTCGCACGGAAGGCGACAAAACCATCCAGGAATACCGACAGAACGGTTTCCTGTACGCAATCAAGGTCACCCCGAAGAACGGCAAGCCGTATTTTCTGGTGCGTGCGGACGGTACCGATGCCAACTTCATCCGGTCCGACCAGCCCGACATGCTGATCCCCTCGTGGAAAATCTTCGAGTGGTAACGCCGACCTTCAACATCCACCCGGCACGCCGAGACGGCGTGCCTGTATGAGCAGTTTTTGACCATGTCTGTGTTCACTCCCCTGACCCGGCCCGAGCTGGAAACCTTTCTGGCCCCTTACGGACTGGGCCGCCTGCGAGATTTCCAGGGCATCGCCGCGGGCACCGAGAACAGCAACTTCTTCATCAGCCTCGAACAGGGGGAGTTCGTACTGACATTGGTGGAACGCGGCCCTGTGCAAGACATGCCGTTCTTCATCGAACTGCTCGATGTGCTCCACGAAGCCGACCTGCCGGTGCCCTATGCCCTGCGCACCACCGACGGCCAGGCCCTGCGCGAGCTGGCCGGCAAGCCGGCACTGCTGCAACCGCGCCTGGCCGGCAAGCACATCAAGGCGCCGAACAACCAGCATTGCATCCAGGTCGCCGAATTCGTCGCCCATGTGCACCTGGCCACCCGCGACAGGATGCTGGTGCGCAAGACCGACCGCGGCCTGGACTGGATGCTCGACGCCGGCAATGAACTGATGGACCGCCTGACCCCGGACCAGCAGACGCTGCTCAAGGCCAGCCTCGACGAAATCAGCGCCCATCACGCGCAGATCATGGCGCTGCCACGGGCCAACCTGCACGCCGACCTGTTCCGTGACAACGCGATGTTCGAAGGCACTCACCTGACCGGCGTGATCGACTTCTACAACGCCTGCTCGGGGCCGATGCTCTACGACCTGGCGATTACCCTGAACGACTGGTGCTGCGACGAAGCCGGCGAGATCGACCCGGTCCGCGCACGGGCGTTCCTGGGGGCGTACGCGGCGCTGCGTCCGTTCACTGCAGCCGAAGCCCAGCTCTGGCCGGTGATGTTGCGGGTGGCGTGCGTGCGGTTCTGGCTGTCGCGGCTGATTGCCGCCGAGTCCTTCGCGGGGATGGACGTGATGATCCATGACCCGGCGGAGTTCGAAGTGCGCCTGAAGGCGCGGCAGGATGTGGGGCTGGCGTTGCCGTTCGCCCTTTAAACCGTCATCGCTGGCAAGCGGAACGCCGCCCGGCCAGCTTGTGTGAACCTTGTAGGAGCGGCTTCAGCCGCGAATGGGCGCAAAGCGGCCACAAAACCTGTGTCCCGGGTGTGTCAGGCAGATCAGGGACTCAGGCTTTACGACGGCTGCGCCGCCGTTCGCGGCTGAAGCCGCTCCCACGAGGGATATGCAACCCTTCGGATTTTGAGCAAGACAGTTGCTCCCACAGGTGGTCAGACGCCGTGGGAGCTGGCTTGCCAGCGATGACGGCGCTACAGACTCTCCAGGCAACCCGCCAACCCGTTGCCCAGGTTATCCAGCAACTGCTCATACCCCTGAGCCGTCACCGTCAGCGTCCCGCCCAGCGCATCCAGTTCCGCCAGTTTCACCGGCAGCCCCGCCGTCAGGGTCTCGGCCAGACGCGGACGCAGCGGCGGCTCGCTGAACACGCAGGTCTTGCCCGCTTCCTGCAGCCGCTTGCGCATCGCCGCCACATGCTGGGCGCCCGGCTGCACTTCCGCAGCCACGCTGAAGACGCCGGCATGCTTCAGGCCATAGGCCGACTCGAAGTAATCGAACGCTTCATGGAAGACGAAGAACGGCTTGCCGACAATGCCGGTCAGACGGGTCTCGAGACGCTGGTCGAGGGCATCGAGACGCTGCTTGAAGGCGCTCAGGTTGCTCTGGTAGCGAGCAGCATTGGCCGGATCGGCGGCGCTGAGGTCGGCACTCATGCGCTCGGCAATCACCCGGGCATTGACCGTCGACAGCCACAAGTGGGCGTCGAGGCTGCCGGGACGGTGATCGTGATCATGCTCATCAGGATCGTCAGCGTGCTCTTCATGGGAATGGCTGTCTTCGCCAAAGTGGCGCAGGTGCATGCCCGGCAGGCTCTGTACCGCGACGGTAGGCTTGCCACGACCGTTCAGCACCCGTGGCAGGAAACCTTCCATATCCGGGCCGATCCAGTACAGCAGGTCCACCTCGGCCACCTTGCGCACATCGGACGGGCGCAGCGCGTAGTGGTGCGGTGACGCCCCCGGCGGCAGCAGCACTTGCGGCGTGCCGACGCCATCCTGCACCGCAGCGGCGATCAGTTGCAGGGGCTGGATGCTGGTCAGCACGCGTACCTCGGCATGGGCCGGGGTCAGGACGACCAGGGTTGAGACAAAAGCGACAAAAAGGGCAAAAAATCGGGACACGATGAGCACTCGGCGCGGCAAAGACGGGTAACATAATAACGTCTCTCACCAAAACCGTCGCCGCCCATGCCCAATACTCCGCTGGCCAACCGCCCACACGATCATTCCCATTGCGTTCACACCGCCCTGGCCGAAGCCGATGCGCTGTGCGCCCGCCAGGGACTGCGCCTGACGGCCCTGCGCCGCCGCGTCCTGGAACTGGTATGGCAGAGCCACAAGCCACTGGGTGCCTACGACATCCTCGGAGTGCTGAGCGAGCAGGATGGCCGCCGCGCCGCGCCGCCTACCGTTTATCGGGCGCTGGATTTCCTCCTGGAAAACAGCCTGGTGCACCGCATCGCCTCGCTCAACGCCTTCATCGGCTGCAACCACCCCGAGCACGCCCACCAGGGCCAGTTCCTGATCTGCCGCGAATGCCATGTGGCGATCGAGCTGGAGCAGGCCTCGATCAGCGACGCCATCATCAACAGCGCCAACGACGTCGGCTTCAGCGTGGAAGCGCAGACCGTCGAAGTGGTCGGTCTGTGCGGCAACTGCCGGAGCGCCTGATGAGCAATGCCTTGATCCGCCTGCAGCAGGTGGGCGTCTCGTTCGCCGGGCAGACCATCCTCGACAGCATCGACCTCACCGTCGAACCGGGCCAGATCGTCACCCTGATCGGCCCCAACGGCGCCGGCAAGACCACCCTCGTACGCGCCGTGCTCGGCCTGCTCAAGCCGGGCAACGGCAGCGTCTGGCGCAAGCCGAAGCTGCGCATCGGCTACATGCCGCAAAAGCTCCAGGTAGACGCCACCCTGCCGCTGTCGGTGCTGCGTTTCCTGCGCCTGGTGCCGGGTGTGGACCGCGCCGCCGCGCTGTCGGCGCTGGAAGAAGTGGGCGCCGAACAGGTGATCGACAGCCCGATCCAGACCATCTCCGGCGGCGAGATGCAGCGCGTTCTATTGGCTCGTGCCCTGCTGCGCGAACCCGAACTGCTGGTGCTGGACGAGCCGGTGCAAGGCGTCGATGTCGCCGGCCAGGCCGAGCTGTACAGCCTCATCACCCGCCTGCGCGACCGCCACGGCTGCGGCGTACTGATGGTTTCCCACGACCTGCACCTGGTAATGAGCACCACCGACCAGGTGGTCTGCCTCAACCGCCACGTCTGCTGCTCCGGCCACCCGGAGCAAGTCAGCGGCGACCCGGCCTTCGTCGAGCTGTTCGGTAACAACGCGCCGAGCCTGGCGATCTATCACCACCATCACGACCACAGCCACGACCTGCACGGCTCGGTGGTCACGCCTCACGTTCACGGAGAAAACTGCAAGCATGGCTGATTTTCTGCTCTACGCCCTGCTCGCAGGCCTGGCCCTGGCGCTGGTGGCCGGCCCATTGGGGTCGTTCGTGGTCTGGCGGCGCATGGCCTATTTCGGCGACACCCTGTCCCACGCGGCGCTGCTGGGCGTGGCCCTGGGCTTCATGCTCGACATCAGCCCGGCCCTGGCGGTCACCGTCGGCTGCCTGTTGCTGGCGTTGCTGTTGGTCACCCTGCAACAACGCCAGCCCCTGGCCTCTGACACCCTGCTGGGGATCCTCGCCCCAAGCACGCTGTCGCTGGGCCTTGTGGTATTGAGTTTCATGCACGATGTGCGCATCGACCTGATGGCTTACCTGTTCGGCGACCTGCTCGCCATCAGCCCCGGCGACCTGGCCTGGATCCTCGGCGGCAGCGCGGCGGTGCTGCTGTTGATGGTGGCGCTGTGGCGTCCGCTGCTGGCGGTTACCGTGCACGAGGAACTGGCGCGGGTCGAGGGCCTGCCAGTGGCCGGCCTGCGTCTGGCCTTGATGCTGCTGATCGCGGTGGTGATTGCCGTAGCGATGAAAATCGTCGGCGTACTGCTCATCACCTCGCTGCTGATCATTCCCGCCGCCGCCGCCCAGCGTCACGCCCGTTCGCCTGAGCAGATGGCCCTGGGCGCCAGCCTGCTGGGCGTGGTCGCGGTGTGCGGCGGGCTGGCGATGTCCTGGTTCAAGGACACCCCGGCCGGACCGTCGATCGTGGTCTGCGCCGCAGTGCTATTCTTGCTGAGCCTGGCTATTCCCAAGCGTTGACCTCAGCCCGGACATCGCCCCCCCGGCGGGCGTGTCCGGCCTCATGATTTACACGGGCGCCTTCGAAGGAATGATGTTCGACACCATGGACTGGGTGTAGACTTGCTCGTTTTTTGCGCAAATAGAGAGTCGTAGGAATGAAGCCGTTCGCCTCCCGTTATCTGCTCCTTGCCGCGTTTTCGCTGATGCTCACTGCCTGCGCCAGCAAGCCGGTGGAGGCCCCGGCCGCGCCCGCCGCACCGGATGCCTGGCAGGCACTGCAACAGAGCATCGCCAGCAACGAACTGGCCACTGCCGAAGATCAGCTCGCCACGCTGCAGGCCAAGTCGCCCGACGACAGCCGCGTCGAACAGTACCAGCGCCAGTTGGCCGAGGCGTATCTGCAGCGCAGTCAGATCGTCCTGCAGAAAGGTGATGTGAACGCCGCCGCCACGGCTCTGGCCCGTGCCCGTGCGCTGATGCCCAAGGCGCCGGCGCTGACCGGCGGTGTCAACGGTGCCATCGCCCAGGCGCGCAAGGCCGAGCTGGACAAGGCCGAGGCCGCGTTGAAAGCCGCCGAGGCCAAGCCCAAAGCCCGCTTGATCGACCCCACCGCCCCGAGCACGGTAATCGCCCTGGATATCCGCGAAATCGGCAAACTGCGTCGCCAGCTCGACGACATTGCCGCCGACGTGGTCAATTACCAGTGCGACGTGCTGTTCCAGGTGCCGCGCACCGCTGACTACCCGTGGCTGTCGGGCCTGCTGGCCAAGCGCGTGAACAAGCGCGATCCGGATTTCGAACTGCAGCAGAAGCATGAGATCCAGCGCCGCCTGCCGGCTCAGGTGGTCCTCACACCCCGCCGTTGAAGGCAGCCGCAAGTTTCTAGCTGCAAGCTTCAAGCAAGAACAGTCGGCGCCGAACCGCTTTTCTCTTGCCGCTTGAAACTTGCAGCTTGCAACTTGCAACTGCCGTCAGGCCGGAATGGCTTTGGCCGCCGCCTCCCGCTCCCACACCCGGTGCTTGCCGATGGCGTTGATGAACGCCTTGACCGCCTTGGCGTCGCCACCGGTCAGCAGCCCGCCGTCCGCCTTGAGGTTCAGGCTGTCGAACCAGCCTTGCCCGTCGTGACTGCCGATCGGCTTGAGGTGCTTGTAGGCCTCGAGAATGAAATGCACCGCCACGCCATCACCCTTAAGTGCGTCGGTCGTCTTGCCGGCCACCCACACCGCATCGAAGGCCACCGACGGCAGCCCCTCCATCGACGCATCCACTGCCTGTGCCTTGCCCGCCGAGGTCTGCACCGGCGCCGAGGTCGGGCCGAGGAGCTTGATCTGCAGGCTCTCGGCCTCCAGTGCCTTGACCAGCTTGTCCAGTTGCGCGGCATCGACGCCATCGGCCACCAGCACGGCAACCTTGCGGCCCTTGATGGTTTCGCCCGGATGATTCATCTGGCTCAGTGCCGGTGAAGCCTTGAGCGAGAGCTCAGGGGTGTCCACGGTCCCGGCTTTCGGCGCCGGCAGACCGAGATTGGCCGCCACCTTGGCCGCCAGGTCCAGGTCGATGTTGGCGAGAATCTCGTTCACCTCGCGCACGCGGATATGCTCGCGCTCCACTTTGCCCAGTTCGAAGCTGTAGGCCGCCACGATGTGCTGTTGCTCGGTGGGGCTCATGCTGTGGAAGAACAGCCGGGCCTGGGAGAAGTGGTCGCCGAACGACTCGCTGCGCTGGCGGATCTTGTGCGCCTCGATGCGCTCCGGATAGGACTCGAAGCCGCCATCACGCGGGCCGGGCGGTGTCTCTTTGGGCCAGCCGCCATCGATGGAGTTGGGCTCGTAGGCCGCGCGGCCCTTGTCGATCGTGACCCGGTGCATGGCGTCGCGCTGGCCGTTGTGGTTGGGCGCAACCGGGCGGTTGATCGGGATTTCATGGAAGTTCGGCCCACCCAGGCGGCTGATCTGCGTGTCGGTGTAGGAGAACAGCCGGCCTTGCAGCAGCGGGTCGTTGCTGAAGTCGATGCCAGGCACGATATGGCCCGGGCAGAAGGCGACCTGCTCGACTTCGGCGAAGAAGTTGTCCGGGTTGCGGTTGAGCACCATCTTGCCCAGCGGCGTCACCGGCACCAGTTCTTCGGGAATGATCTTGGTCGGGTCGAGCAAATCGAACTCGAACTGGTGTTCGTCGGCCTCGGGGACGATCTGCACGCCCAGCTCCCACTCCGGATAGTTGCCGGTCTCGATGGCTTCCCAGAGGTCGCGGCGATGGTAGTCGGTGTCCTTGCCGGCAAGTTTCTGCGCTTCGTCCCAAAGCAGCGACAGCACGCCCTGTTTCGGCTTCCAGTGGAATTTGACGAAACTGGCGACGCCTTCGGCGTTGACCAGGCGGAAGGTATGCACACCGAAGCCTTCCATGGTCCGCAGGCTTTTCGGGATGGCCCGGTCGGACATGGCCCAGATCACCATGTGCGCCGACTCAGGCACCAGCGAGACGAAGTCCCAGAACGTGTCATGGGCCGAGCCGCCGGTGGGGATCTCGTTGTGGGGCTCGGGCTTCACGGCATGAACGAAGTCGGGAAATTTCACCGCGTCCTGGATGAAGAACACCGGCATGTTGTTGCCCACCAGGTCGAAGTTGCCTTCGTCGGTGAAGAACTTCACCGCGAAGCCCCGCACGTCGCGCACCGTATCACCCGAGCCGCGCGGGCCCTGGACAGTGGAGAAACGCACGAACACCGGGGTGATTTTCTCCGGGTCCTGGAGGAAGCCGGCCTTGGTCAGTTCGGCGTGATTGCCGTAGGACTGGAAGTAACCATGGGCGCCGCAACCACGGGCGTGGACGATGCGCTCCGGAATGCGCTCATGGTCAAAATGCGTGATCTTCTCGCGCATGATGAAGTCTTCCAGCAGCGAGGGGCCGCGGGCGCCAGCCTTGAGGCTGTTCTGGTTATCGGCAACCTTCACGCCCTGGTTGGTGCGCAGGGCCTGACCGGTGGCGTCGCTGCGCACCGCTTCCAGGCTCTGCAGCTTGGCGTTGGTGTTGGCGCGGTCGGGTGTATCGACACCCGCGAGCTGGCTCTGGTTGGGCGCGTCTTTCTTGCTGGGCATGGTCTGCAGTCCTCATCAGTCTTCACGGGCTACCCGTTGCGGGCTTGTTTTGTTAGTGACTGAGCAGGCGAGACGGGCGTTCAATCGGATGTGCCGACCGCTGATCGCGTTATTCCCACGGCATTGGACGATTACGAAATAAATGCTAAGAACAACTAAACGAACAGGCTAAAATGCGCGACCGGCTAACCGCTGACCCCATTTCATGCGCCCCACAAGGTTCGCTACGTGATCGAGTTTCAACAAGTCCACAAGACCTACCGCGTCGCCGGTAGGGACATTCCCGCGCTGCACCCCACCAGCCTCTGCATCGACAACGGCCAGGTGTTCGGCCTGATCGGCCATTCCGGTGCCGGCAAAAGTACGCTGCTGCGCCTGATCAACCGCCTGGAAGAGCCCAGCGGCGGCAAGATCATCGTCGATGGCGAAGACGTCACCGCCTTCGATGCCAGCCACCTGCGCCGTTTCCGCCAGCAGGTCGGGATGATCTTCCAGCACTTCAACCTGCTCGCCTCCAAGACCGTGGCCGACAACGTCGCCCTGCCACTGACCCTGGCCGGCGAGCTGTCGCGCAAGGAAATCGACGCACGGGTCAGCGAGCTGCTGGCGCGGGTCGGCCTGTCCGAGCACGCGAAAAAGTACCCGGCCCAGCTTTCCGGCGGGCAGAAGCAGCGCGTCGGCATCGCCCGCGCCCTGTCGACCCAGCCGAAGATCCTGCTGTGCGACGAGGCCACCAGTGCCCTCGACCCCCAGACCACCGCCTCGGTGCTGCAACTGCTGGCCGAAATCAACCGCGAGCTGAAGCTGACCATCGTCCTCATCACCCATGAAATGGACGTGATCCGCCGCGTCTGCGACCGGGTCGCGGTGATGGACGCCGGGCAGATCGTCGAGCAGGGCTCGGTGGCCGAGGTGTTCCTGCATCCGAAGCACCCGACCACCAAGCGCTTTGTCCAGGAAGACGAGCAGGTCGACGAAGCCGAGCAGCGCGACGACTTCGCCCACGTGCCAGGCCGCATCGTGCGCCTGACCTTCCAGGGCGATGCCACCTACGCGCCGCTGCTGGGCACCGTGGCCCGCGAGACGGGCGTGGACTACAGCATCCTGGCCGGTCGCATCGACCGCATCAAGGACACTCCGTACGGGCAACTGACCCTGGCCGTCACCGGCGGCGACATGGAAGCGGCCTTCGCCCGCTTCACCGCGGCTGACGTTCATATGGAGGTATTGCGCTGATGGACGCCCTGAATTTCTTCGCCAACGTCGACTGGTCCGAGATCTGGCTGGCCACCGGCGACACCATGATCATGCTGTTCGGCTCGCTGCTGTTCACCGTATTGCTGGGCCTGCCGCTTGGCGTGCTGCTGTTCCTCTGCGGGCCACGGCAGATGTTCGAACAGAAGGGTGTCTACGCGCTGCTGTCGCTGGTGGTGAACATCCTGCGCTCGCTGCCGTTCATCATCCTGCTGATCGTGATGATCCCGATCACCGTGTTGATCACCGGCACCTCGCTGGGTGTGGCCGGTGCCATCCCGCCGCTGGTGGTCGGCGCCACGCCTTTCTTCGCCCGCCTGGTGGAAACCGCGCTGCGCGAGGTGGACCGCGGCATCATCGAGGCGACCCAGTCGATGGGCGCCACCACCCGCCAGATCATCATGAACGCCCTGCTGCCGGAAGCGCGGCCGGGCATCTTCGCCGCCATCACCGTCACCGCCATCACCCTGGTGTCCTACACCGCGATGGCCGGTGTGGTCGGGGCCGGCGGCCTTGGCGACCTGGCGATCCGCTTCGGCTACCAGCGTTTCCAGACCGACGTGATGATCGTCACCGTGGTCCTGCTGCTGATCCTGGTTCAAGTTCTGCAGAGCGTCGGCGACAAACTGGTTGTGCATTTTTCCCGTAAGTAAGGGTCGGCGTGACCGACACATCGGGGGTCTGCCACGGCCCCCTCAAGGAGTGATGGAATGAAAAAACTGCTTGCTGCTGTCGCCGCCTTCGCGGCCCTCTCCGCCAACGCGGCGGAAACCCTGAGCGTCGCGGCCACCGCCGTGCCGCACGCCGAGATCCTCGAATTCGTCAAGCCAACCCTGGCCAAGGAAGGCGTGGACCTGAAAGTGAAGGTCTTCACCGACTACATCCAGCCGAACGTGCAGGTTGCCGAAAAGCGTCTGGACGCCAACTTCTTCCAGCACCAGCCGTACCTGGATGAGTTCAACAAGGGCAAGGGCACCAACCTGGTCAGCGTCGCTGGCGTGCACCTGGAGCCACTGGGCGCGTACTCGAGCAAGTTCAAGACCCTGGAAGAGATCCCGTCGGGCGCCAACGTAGTCATCCCGAACGATGCCACCAACGGCGGTCGCGCCCTGTTGCTGCTGCAGAAGGCGGGTCTGATCACCCTGAAGGACAAGGCCAACATCCTGTCGACGCCCAAGGACATCGCCGAAAACCCGAAAGGCCTGAAAATCCGCGAGCTGGAAGCGGCCACCCTGCCGCGCGTACTGACCCAGGTCGACCTGGCGCTGATCAACACCAACTACGCGCTGGAAGCCAAGCTGAACCCTGAGAAAGACGCACTGATCATCGAAGGCAGCGACTCGCCTTACGTGAACATCCTGGTTGCCCGTCCTGACAACAAGGACATGGACGCACTGAAGAAACTGGTCGGTGCCCTGCACTCGCCAGAGGTGAAGCAGTTCATTCTCGAGAAGTACAAGGGCGCGGTAATCCCGGCGTTCTGATAGCTCTCTATCGCTGCTGAAGGCCTCATCGCTGGCAATGCCAGCTCCCACAAGGTTCCGGGGTGTCCTCGATATCTGTGAGAGCCGGCGTTGCCGGCGATGAGGCCCTCAAATCCCCGCCTCAATCCCGCTTCACCAACCCCGGCAATTGCGCCACCAGCTTCTGGTTGTTGAACGGCGCCCGAATGAACCCCCGCTGCGCCCCGTCCGGGCCGATCAACGCCAGGTTGCCGCTGTGATCCACGGTGTAGCCAGGCTTGCTGGTATCGGCCGGAATGAACGGAATGCTCAAGGCATTGGCCAGTTTCTGGGTAGCGTCCAGCGAGCCGGTCAGGCCGCGGAAGTCCTTGTCGAAATACCCCAGGTACTGCTTGAGCTGCGCCGGCGTGTCGCGGTTCGGGTCGACGCTGACCAGCACCACTTGCATCCGCTCCATCGCCTCTTTCGGCAGTTCGCTCTTCACCTGACGCAACTGCGCCAGGGTGGTCGGGCAGATGTCCGGGCAGAAGGTGTAGCCGAAGAACACCAGCGACCACTTGCCCTTGAGCTGGTCGACCCGCACGGGCTGGCCGTTCTCGTCGTTCATTTCCAGTTCCGGCACGGTGCGGCTCTGGGGCAGCAGAATGATGCCGGCATCGATCAGCTCGGCCGGGTTGCCCTGGCTGCGGCCATTGATCACCTTGTTGATGGTAAGCCCGAGAATCAATGCGACCAGGGCGACGAGGATGAAGACGGTTTTCTGGGTTCGAGTCATAGATTCAACAACAGGTAGTGGTCTACAAGCAGCGCGATAAAGAGCAGGAACAGGTACCAGACAGAGTACTTGAAGGTCTTGATCGCAGCGTGCGGCCGAACGCCACGGTACAACACCCAGGCCCACTGCAGGAAGCGCGCCCCCAGCAGCACGGCGCAGGCGAGGTAGAGCGGCCCACTCATATGGATGGCGTAGGGCAGCAGACTCACCGCGAGCAATACACAGGTGTAGAGCAGGATATGCACCTTGGTGTAGTGCTCGCCGTGGGTCACCGGCAGCATGGGGATGTCGGCCTTGGCGTATTCGGCCTTGCGATGGATGGCCAGGGCCCAGAAGTGCGGCGGGGTCCAGGCGAAGATGATCAGCACCAGCAGCAGCGGCTCGGCACTCAGGTGACCGCTCACCGCGACCCAGCCCAGCAGCGGCGGCGCGGCACCGGCCAGGCCGCCGATCACGATGTTCTGCGGTGTGGCGCGCTTGAGAAAGCCGGTGTAGATCACCGCATAGCCCAGCAGCGAAGCCAGGGTCAGCCAGGCGGTGAGGGCGTTGGTGAAGCTCAGCAGCAGCGCCATCCCGGACAGCGCCAGCAGCAGGGCGAACAGCAGCGCCGGCAGCGGCCCGACCCGGCCTTCGGCCAGCGGCCGTTTGTGGGTACGGGCCATCAGCGCGTCGATGCGCCGGTCCACCACATGATTGACCGCCGCTGCCGCGCCCGCGCAGAGCCCGATGCCGAGGTTGCCGAACACCAGCACCGTCCAGGGCACGCCGGCGCGGGTGGCGAGGAACATGCCCACCAACGAGGTGATGAGCATCAGCACCACCACCTTCGGCTTGGTCAGTTCCAGATAGTCCCGCCAGCCTGCGCGGACCTCGCGTTCGCTCAGAAGCGCTGCCATGGATTGTCTCCCAGATAATGAAGATCACCCGCCAGCCGCAGCGGCGTGAGGCGCCAGCCAGGGCTGACGCGACGGGCCCGCGGCTGCATCGCCAGACGGGTACGGTAGTTGACCAGGACCATGGTCAGCAGCAGCCCGGCACCGCCGGCGTTGTGCGCCACGGCAACCGCCAGCGGCAGATGGAACAGCACATTGCTGATGCCCAGGCCGATCTGCAGGCACAGCGCCGCCAGCACCAGCTTGGCCAGGCGCCGCAGGCCAACCCGGTGCAGTTGCCAGGCCAGGGTCAGCGTCACCAGGGTGACGATCAGCGCGCCGAGGCGGTGGGTCATGTGGATGGCGGTGCGGGCGTCGCTGTCGAGCTGGCCGCCGAGGTAGTTGGGGCCGATGTGCTGGGTGAGGTGAAAACCATTGGCGAAGTCCGCTTGCGGCCACCACTCGCCGTGGCAGGTGGGCAGGTCGATGCAGGCCACCGCCGCATAGTTGGCACTGACCCAACCGCCCAGGGCGATCTGCCCGATCACCAGCAACAGCGCCACCGCCGCCAGCCGGCGCACCCGTCGCGGCAGTCCCGGCAACGGCATGTAGGCCCGTGACAGGCGCAAGCTGAGCAAAAACAGCAGGCTCAAGGTGGCGAAGCCGCCGAGCAGGTGCGCCGTGACCACCTGCGGCCACAACTGCAAGGTCACCGTCCACATGCCGAACGCTGCCTGCAGGAACACCACGCCCAGCACCAGCAACGGCAGGCGATACGGCTGGCCGTCACGGCCGTGGCGGCGCAGCGCCTGCACCGCGAGCATGGCGATGACCAGCGCCAGGGTGCCGGCGAAATAGCGATGGACCATCTCGTTGCGGCCCTTGTGCGCCTCCACCGGCGAATCCGGGAAGTGCAGCTCGGCATGGGCGAGCTGGGCTTCGGTCTTGGGCACGCTGATGAAGCCGTAGCAACCCGGCCAGTCGGGGCAGCCGAGGCCGGCGTGGGTCAGGCGGGTGTAGGCGCCGAGCAGCACCACCAGCAGCGCCAGCCCGGTGGCGAAAATGGCGAGGCGATATCCAGGACGAGTCATGGCGCGCTCCTAACCGATATTGGACAGCTTGAGCAGGTGGCGTAGGTCGTTGAGCACGTCCTTGCCCTTGACCCGGGCGTCGTAGCGCAGCACCAGGTTGCCGTGGGGGTCGACGATCCACAGTTGCGCCTCGCTGCGGTTCGGGCTGACTGCGCCGTAGCGCATGGCGTCCAGCCCATAGCGCTGGAGCTGCGGATACTCGCGCTCGACCTTGTCCAGGTACGCGCCGCTCAACGGCTCGACGCTGGCCACGGCGTGCCCGGCGCGGCTGGCGTCGCGGCCCAGACCGATATTGATCTGCCGGGCCAGATAGACCAGTTGCTGACAGTCCACCGCGCAGTCCTTCGGCGCGCTGACCAGCAGTTGCCAGCGGTGCTCCTCGGACTGCACGCCCAGGTCGGCGAGGCTGCGGCCATCGCCGATCATCTCGCCGTGGTAGCTGCGCCCATCCGGCACCCAGAAATTGAGTTTGTACATGCCGGTGGCGAGCATCATCGGCCCCAGCACCACCAGCAGGATCAGGATCAGTTGCAGGCGTCCTTTGGCGCGCCCCCGCGGCGCCTTGCCTTCAGACATGTCGAGCGGACCTGTGGCGACTCCCATGGTCTTTCTCCTTTTTATTGTGTCGATGCCAGCCGAAATAGAGATAAAGCGCGATCAGGGCCGTCGCCAGGGCGAACCACTGCACGGCATAGCCCAAATGTTTTTCCGGGCCGAGGGCGACCACCGGCCAGTCCACCCGCAAACTCGCCGGGCCCGGCTCCAGCCGCAGCTCGTGGGCGTAGCCGTCACGGTCCAGTTGTTGCCAGAGGTGGGCCGGCTCGATGCTGTTGACCAGTTGCGGCCAGGCATCGCCCGGCGCATCGGCGCGCAGCAGGAAGCTGGCGCCAGGGGCGATGTAGACCCAGGCTGTCAGGTTCAGCGTCTGCTGCGGAGTGTCGAAGGCCACCGGCACCCGGCGGTCCGGCCATGGCAACCAGCCACGGTTGACCAGCCACCAGCGCTGGCTCGGCTCGTCGAAGAACGGCTGCAACACTTCGACGCCGGCGTGGCCGTCGCGCATGCGGCTGTCGGCCAGCAGGCTGTGCCCGGCATCGAAGTGGCCGCGCAGTTGCACGCGACGGTAGGCGGGGTCGGTTTCGTTGAGCATCCGTTCGCCGGTCAGCGGCGCCGCCACTTCCCGCTCGGCATAAACCTCAAGCAGCGCGCGCTTTTCATTGGCGCGGCCGAGCTGCCAGAGACCCAGGCCGACCAGTACCGGCAGCAGCATCAGCACCACCAGCGTTGGCACCACGCCAGGACGAAAGGGCCTCATCGGGCCCCCGCTATACTCAAAGTCATCACGTCCCCCGGAGTTTTCGCCATGCTCAAAGCCGCGATCGTCGTGTTGTTGCTGGCTACCATCGCCAGTCTGTTCAGCGGCCTGGTGTTTCTGGTCAAGGACGACGAGCACTCCACCCGCCTGCTCAAGGCCCTGACCGTTCGCGTCAGCCTGGCCGCCCTCACCCTTGGCCTGATCACCTGGGGTTTCTACAGCGGCCAGCTGGTCTCTCACGCCCCCTGGTAAGCCCTCCCGCTACAGCACATAAACGAAGATGAACAGCCCGACCCAGACCACATCGACGAAGTGCCAGTACCAGCTGGCCGCCTCGAAACCGAAGTGCTTGTCGGCGTTGAAATGCCCTTTCAGGACCCGCATCAGCATCACGAACAGAATCAGGGTGCCCATGGTCACGTGGGCGCCGTGGAAGCCCGTGAGCATGAAGAAGGTCGCGCCGTAGATGCCCGAACCCAGGGTCAGGCCCAGCTTGGTGTACGCCTCGTGGTACTCGTAGGCCTGCAGGATGAGGAAGGCGATGCCGAGCACCACAGTCAGCGCCAGCCAGAATTTCAGCGGGCCGCGATGGTTTTTGCGCAGCGCGTGGTGGGCGATGGTGATGGTCACGCTGGAGCTGACCAGCAGGATGGTGTTGATCAGCGGCAGGTGCCACGGATCGATGACCTCCTTGGGCGGCGGGAACAGTTTCGGGTCCGGCGTGTGCAGCAGCGGCCAGGTGAACTCGAAGTTCGGCCAGAGCATGTGCGCCACGCCCTTGGCGCCTTCACCACCGAGCCAGGGCCCGGCCAGATGGCGCACGTAGAACAGCGCACCGAAGAAGGCGATGAAGAACATCACCTCGGAAAAAATGAACCACGACATGCCCCAGCGGAACGAGCGGTCCATCTGCGGGCTGTAGAGCCCGGCACGGCTCTCCTTGATCACCGCGCCGAACCAGCCGAACAGCATGTAGGCCAGAAACAGCGCGCCAACGAAGAAGATCAGCGGCCCGTGGGAGTCGCGCCCGGCCTTGAGGTCGTTGAACCAGGTGCCGAGGCCGAACACCGTGATGAACATGCCGAGGGTGGCGATGATCGGCCACTTGCTTTGCGCCGGTACGTAGTAATGCTCGTGAGAGGCCATGAATTGTTCTCCTTATCGGGCGCTCTGCGGGTTCTGGCTGGCCACATGGGCGACCGGCGGCTGGCGAGCGGTGATGTCGAACAGCGTGTAGGCGAGCGTCAGGTGCTTCACATCCCTGGGCAGGTCGCGGTCGACGATGAAACGCACCGGCATTTCGATGCGCTCACCCGGCTGCAGCACCTGCTGGCTGAAGCAGAAGCATTCGGTCTTGTGGAAATACGCCGCCGCCTCGGCCGGCGAAATGCTCGGGATGGCCTGGGCGGTCATGGGTTTGTCGGTGGGGTTGTGGGCGACAAAGATCATCTGGTTCACCGCCCCCGGATTGACGTCGATCTGGTCGGCGGTGGAGTAGAAGTCCCAGACCATGTCGATGGCATTGGTGGACAGGAACTGCACCTTCACCGAGCGCGCCGGGTCCACTATCTGGCTACCCTCGTACTGGCCGCCGGTCTTGCCGTTGATGCCGAAGGCCCGGCACATCACGTCGTAGATCGGCACCAGGGCAAAGCCGAAGGCGAACATCACCACCGCCAGCATCAGCAGGCGGGTGACCAGGCGCTTGATCGAGAGGCCCTCGCTCATGACCGCACTCCCCCGTTCACTTCACGTCCGGCGGTGTCTGGAAGGTGTGGTACGGCGCCGGCGACGGAATCGTCCACTCCAGCCCGTCGGCGCCATCCCATGGCTTGGCCGGTGCCGGCTCGCCGCCACGGATGCACTTGATGACGATGAACAGGAAAAGCAGCTGGGTGGTGCCGAACATGAAGGCGCCGATGGAACTGATCATGTTGAAGTCGGCGAACTGCAGGTTGTAGTCCGGAATCCGCCGCGGCATGCCTGCCAGGCCCACGAAGTGCATCGGGAAGAAGGCCAGGTTCATGCCGACGAACGACAGCCAGAAATGCAGCTTGCCGAGTGTTTCGTCGTACATGTGCCCGGTCCACTTCGGCAGCCAGTAATAGGCCGAGGCGAAGATCCCGAAGATCGCCCCCGGCACCAGCACGTAGTGGAAGTGCGCCACCACGAAATAGGTGTCGTGGTACTGGAAGTCCGCCGGGGCGATGGCCAGCATCAGCCCGGAGAAGCCACCGATGGTGAACAGGATGACGAAGGCAATGGCGAACAGCATCGGCGTCTCGAAGGTCAGCGAGCCTTCCCACATGGTGCTCACCCAGTTGAACACCTTCACCCCGGTGGGCACGGCAATCAGCATGGTGGCGTACATGAAGAACAGCTCGCCCACCACCGGGATGCCCACCACGAACATGTGGTGCGCCCAGACGATGAACGACAGGAAGGCGATGGCGCCGGTGGCGTAGACCATCGAGGTGTAGCCGAACAGCGGCTTGCGCGAGAACGCCGGGATGATCGAGCTGACCGCACCGAACGCCGGCAGGATCATGATGTACACCTCGGGGTGACCGAAGAACCAGAACACATGCTGGAACAGCACCGGGTCACCGCCGCCGGCGGCACTGAAGAAGCTGGTGCCGAAGTGGATATCCATCAGCATCATGGTCACAACGCCCGCCAGCACCGGCATTACCGCGATCAGCAGGAACGCGGTGATCAGCCAGGTCCAGACGAACAGCGGCATCTTCATCAGGGTCATGCCGGGGGCGCGCAGGTTGAGGATGGTGGCGATGACGTTGATCGCCCCCATGATCGAACTGATGCCCATGAGGTGAATGGCGAAGATAAAGAAGGTCACGCTTTCCGGCGCGTAGGTGGTCGACAGCGGGGCGTAGAAGGTCCAGCCGAAGTTCGGCCCGCCACCGGGCATGAACAGGGTGGACACCAGCAGCAGGAAGGCCGCCGGCAGCAGCCAGAAGCTGAAGTTGTTCATCCGTGGCAGGGCCATGTCCGGCGCGCCGATCATCAGCGGGATCATCCAGTTGGCCAGGCCGACGAAGGCCGGCATCACCGCGCCGAAGACCATCACCAGGCCGTGCATGGTGGTCATCTGGTTGAAGAATTCCGGCTGGACGATCTGCAGGCCGGGCTGGAACAGCTCGGCGCGGATCACCATGGCGAACGAGCCGCCCAGCAGGAAGGCGCAGAAGGCGAACCACAGGTACATCGAGCCGATGTCTTTATGGTTGGTCGTCAGCACCCAGCGCATCAGGCCCTTGGCCGGGCCATGGGCGTGGTCATGCCCGGCATGACCGTGGTCGTCGATCACTGTGCTCATGTCCTGTCTCCTGAAAACCGGCTCATTTGCTTTCCGCCTGTTTGATCGCCAGCACGTCTTTCGGCGTGACCATGTCGCCCTTGTTGTTGCCCCAGGCGTTGCGTTCGTAGGTGACGACGGCAGCGATGTCGACTTCCGAGAGCTGCTTGCCGAACGCGGCCATGGCGGTGCCGGGCTTGCCGTGGAACACGATGCTCAGGTGATCTTCCTTTGGCCCCGTGGCGATCTTCGAGCCCTTCAGCGCCGGGAACATCGGCGGCAGGCCCTGGCCCTCGGCCTGGTGACAGGCCACGCAGGTGGTGTGGTAGACCTTGTCGCCGCGCTCGACCAGTTCCTGCAGCGTCCATTCCTTGCTGGTCAGTTCCTTGAGCTTGGCCGCCTCGGCCTTGCGCTCGCCAAGCCAGGCGTCGTAGTCCTCTTTCGACTTGACCTCCACCACCACCGGCATGAAGCCGTGGTCCTTGCCGCACAGCTCGGTGCACTGGCCGCGGTAGATGCCGGGTTTCTCGATGCGGGTCCAGGCTTCGTTGACGAAACCGGGAATGGCGTCGCGCTTGACCGCGAAGGCCGGCACCCACCAGGAATGGATGACGTCGGCCGCAGTGACCAGAAAGCGCACCTTCGCGCCTACCGGCAGCACCAGCGGCTGGTCGACTTCGAGCAGGTAGTGTTCGTCCTTGGGCGCCTTGTTGTGGATCTGGTCCGCCGGGGTTGCCAGGTTGCTGAAGAACTCGACGTCCTGGCCCAGGTACTTGTAGTGCCATTTCCACTGGTAGCCGGTGACCTGGATATCCACGTCCGACTCACTGGCGTCGTAGATCTCGATCAGGGTCTTGGTCGCGGGAATGGCCATGGCCACGAGGATCAGGAAGGGCACCACGGTCCAGAGGATTTCCACCCAGGTGTGTTCGTGGAAATGCGCCGGCTGCTGGCCGGTGGAGCGGCGGTGGATGATCATCGACCAGAACATCGCGCCGAATACCACGAGGCCGATCACCACGCAGATCCAGAAGATGGTCATGTGCAGGTCGAACACGGCATTGCTGACTTCGGTCGCCCCCGGCGCCATGTTCACGGTCCAGGCGGCGTGCGCTGGCGTGATTAGCGACCACAACAGGAGGCCCATCCAGACGTGTGGATGTCGCATCATTGCGGGTTCCCCTTATCGTTCTTGTTATCCCGGAGGCGGGACCTGCGGAAGGGGGCACGGCGTCAAGACTGCGGACTTCGACGGCGGCCCCCCGCTGCACATCAGGCGGGCCTCATCAGCCAAATCTCTTTCACAGCGGAGTATAGACAGGGGTCCGGACCGCGCAATGACGCGGCGGAAAAGCGCTTCGCGACGTTCAGCGATTGCCGAAAATCCTTGTAGGACATCGACTTACAACAATGATGGCACCTTGATATAACCCTGCGCCGCAAAAGGGCATAATAGTTATGAGAAATGGATCTTAGCCAATAGCAAAATAGGACTAATTTAGTGTCTTCCGTTTGTCACCGCTTGTCCCTGGAGTTGTCATGAAGATTGCCGCTTTGCGCGAGCAGATAGCCCGAGCTCACCTTCACGAAGCCGAAACCGGCCAGTTGAAGGCGCGCCTCGAGCAGCAGTTGCCTCATCTGCATCCCTTGATTCAGTTGCCCGAGCAGGACGCGCAGGGTGCGTTGAACCGTTTCGTTACCGCCTACATCGAGCAAGTCCCCGAACTGCTGGAAGCCGCCAACGAAGTCGCCCGCGAAGCCGGGATCGAATCGCAGATCAAACCGGTGCTGAAAATCGCCGAGGAGTATTTCATCACCCCTCCGCAGATCGTCGACGGCCAGGTGGGCCTGGATTGCCTGCTGGATGAAGCCTACCTGGCGCATCGCCTGGTGGAGGAAGTCAACGACCTGTACATCAAGCACTTCCAGCAGCCGCTGATCCCGCTGGATACCACGGTCGCCAACCTGATCGCGCACCAGTTGATCGGCGAGGCATTCGCCAACCAGCTGGACGAAGTGGCGCACCACTCGCTGGACCTGATGCTCGACGACGAGAGCTTCGCCCTGGAATCGGTCGAAGCCTACCGCGACAAACTGAGCAGCCCGGAGACGGGTGCGGCGTGGAAGCGCTGGCCGTGCCTGTCGCGGCAGTTGGGGGTTGGCCTGGAGCTGAACCAGCAGCAGACGGCCTGATTGCTGCTGGCCTCATCGCTGCGGTTCGGCGCCCCGACAAGCCAGCGCCCACAAAAGCCCTGGACTCCCACCACCCAGTGGGAGCCGGCTTGCCGGCGATGAGGCCGGCAGGCTCGGCAGGGCGGATCCTGCTAAAAACGCCCTACCAGTTGTAACTCACCGTCCCCAGCACCGTCCGCTCTTCACCCCAGTAGCAACGCCCGGCGTTGTTGCAGCCCGCCACGTATTCCTGGTCGAACAGGTTGCGCGCGTTGACCTCGGCCGACCAGTGCGCATTCAGCTGATAACCGATCGCCGCATCCACCAGCGTTACGTCGCCGGTGTCCAGCTTGCCGTACAGCGACGGGCTGGTGTACGCGAAGGTGCTGTCGAAATGCCGGACACCCGCCCCCAACCGCAGCCCTTTCAACTGGCCATCGAGGAAGCGGTAGCTGCTCCACACCGAGGCCTGGTTGCGCGGCACGCCAGTGATCTGGTGGTCTTCCAGCAGCGAGCCGGCCACATCCTTGGTCACCCGCGAGTCGGTGTAGGTGTAGGCCGCCGTCACGTTGATGTTTTCAGTGATGTCGCTGTTGAGCTCCAGCTCCACGCCCTTGGCACGGCTGCGACCGACGTTGCGGTAATCGCCGTTGTCATACAGCGAGTCGTCCTTCTTGCGCAGGTCGTAGACCGATGCGCTGATCAGTGTGTTCCAGCCCTTTGGTTCGTACTTCACACCGACTTCATATTGCTCGCTCAGGGTCGGGTCCAGCGGGCCGGAAGCGCTCGACACCTGCTGGGTCGGGTTGTAGGCGGTGGAGTAGCTGACATACGGCGAGACGCCATTGTCGAACTGGTACATCAAGCCGGTCTGCCAGGTGAACTGGCCGTCCCAATAGTCGAGGTCGGCCGCCGCATTGAGGGTGCCACGGCGGTTACGGTACTCGCTGTTGACCCGGTCGTAACGCCCGCCCAGCAGCAGCACCCAGTTGTCGAGACGGCTCTGGATCTGGCTGTAGACGCCGTACATCGTCTGCTCCAGCAGCGCATCCTGAACCCGCGTCGAGGTCACCGGGTCGCCGCTGTAGACCGGGTTGAACACGTTGACGGTGCCGCCGAAGCCAGCGTTCCAGTCCTGGTTGAACGAGGTGCGGTCGAGGCTGGCGCCCACCAGCAGGGTGTTTTCCAGCGCGCCGAAGGCGAAGTGGCCTTCGACCTGATTGTCCAGCGAGTAGGCGATGGACTTGTTGTAACGGTCGTAGGCGGTATTGTTCAGCGTGGTGCCGAAGCCTGCGTTGTTGAGGTTGCCCGGCCAGATTTCCTGGCGGTCGATGCGCGACTGCAGGTAGCGGGAGTTCTGCCGGTATTGCCAGCCATCATTGAACTGGTGGTGGAACTCGTAGCCCAGGGTCCAGGTTTCACGCTCGAAGTTGTCCCAGTCCGGATTGCCCAGCAGCGTGTGCTTGCTGATCTTGCCGTTGGGGTTATGGAGCAGCGTGCCGGCAGCCGGATAGCCCAGCTCCATCAGGGTGCGGTCGCGCTGGTAGGACGCCAGCAGGGTCAGGTCATTGGCCTCGTCGAAGTTCAGGGTCAGCGACGGCGCCACGTACATCCGGTCGTCCGGCTGGTGATCGACCTGGGTGCCCGACTTGCGTCCGAGCACCACCAGGCGGCCCAGCACCTTGGGGTTGTCCGCCAGCGGACCGGAAACGTCGATGCCAAGCTGGCGGCGGTCGTTGGAGCCATAGCTGAGCTGGATTTCACCGCGAGGCTGGGCGGTCGGACGCTTGCTCACCAGGTTGACCACGCCGCCCGGCGCGTTCTCGCCGTAGAGGATCGAGGTCGGCCCGCGGAACACTTCGATCCGCTCAAGGCCATAAGGCTCGCTGCTGGTGTCGTAGCGGTTGCCCTGCACCCGCAGGCCGTCGCGCAACAGGCCGTAACCGTAGTCGGTGGCGTTGAAACCGCGAATGAAGAACAGGTCGCCCGCCTGGCCATCGCCGGCGGCGAAGGGCGGGGCAAAGATGCCCGGAACGTAGCCCAGCACCTCGGTGAGGCTTTGGGACTGCTGGTCTTCCATGCGTTGGCGGGTGACCACCGACACCGAACGCGGGGTGTCGGCCAGCGCGGTACTGGTCTTGCTCGCCGTCGCCGAATGGGTGGCGCGGTAACCTTTGTCTTCCTGGCCGTTGCTGCTGGCGAGCCCCTGGCTGTTGATCGAGGTCGCATCCAGTTGCACCGCGCCACCTTCGGCGGCGGGCTGCAGCACATAACCGCCTGCGCCCTGTGGAATGGCGACCAGGCCGGTGCCGCCCAGCAACAGCGCCAGCGCCTGCTCGACGCTGTATTCACCGTCCAGCCCGGCGCTGCGCTTGCCCGCGGCGAGGCTGTCGCTGCCGGCCAGGTAAATGCCGGCCTGGCTGCTGAATTCATTGAGCACGCTGCTCAGACTGCCGGCCGCGACGTGGAAGGTCTGGAGCCGGGCACTGGCCTGCGCGGCCTGGACGGCGGCGGGCAGGAGCGCGAGCGGGGCGAAGCTGAGGAGGGTCATCGGCACGAGGGCCAACACGCAGGAGCGGGGCGACGACATGGCAGTCCCTGTTGTTTCATGGGTTCAAGGGGAGGGTTCTGCTGTTGAACCGGGCGAGAAACGGAAAGGGGAAGCGCTCGCTGAAAAAATTTCAGGCCGGCTCCACCGTCACCCACCAGTCGGTCAGCCGCTTGATCCGTACCGGCAGCGCCGCCTCCAGCAAACGCAGGGCGTGGTCGGTGTCGTCGAGGGGGAACGTGCCCATTACCGCCAGATGCGCGAGGTCCGGGTGCACGCCCAGATGCCCCGGTCTATACCGGCCCAGTGCGTCGATCAGTTCTTCCAGGGGCATGGCTTCGGCAGTCAGCCGGTTGCGCAACCAGGACTCGCCCGCCACCTGCGCCGGAGCCGGTGCCGACACCGCCAGTGATGTGAAGTCGACACGCTGGCCAGCCTCGATCAGGGCACGACTGCCGGTACGCGTGAAGATCTCCACCTGTCCCTGATACACATTGAGCCGGGCATTGCCGTCGTTGTAGCGCAGCGCCAGGCGGATCGGCGTCGAGGCCATCTGCAGCAGCCCGGCACCGGTTTCCAGCAGCAGCGGGCGACGGTCCCGCAACGACGACTGCAAAAGGATTTCGCCGAACCGCAGGTCGAGCCGGCGCTGCCGCTCATCGAAGCGGGTATCGACGGCGGTACGGGCGCCCAGCCACAAGGTACTGCCATCGGCCAGGGCGACCTCGCGGTTTTCGCCGGTGCCGGTGTGCAGGTCGGCGGTCCAGCCGCTGCGCGATGCCGCCTGCCAGCCGCCGAAGCCGGCCATCGAACCGACCGCCAGCACCAGCAGCGACTTGACCGTCTGGCGCCGCCCCAGACGCACCGGCACCCGCTCACGCAGGAGGCGCCCGGCCCGCTCGCCTTCGGCCCGCAGCGGCGCGAAGCGTTCGCCCACCCGCTCCATGTAGCGCCAGGCGGCCTGATGCTCGGCGTGCTGGTCGAACCAGCGCTGCCACTGCTCGCGGACCCCGGCCTGGTCGCCGTCTTCCAGCAGCCGCACGTACCACTGGGCGGCGTGTTCGAGGCTGGCGTGGCTGAGTGTTTCCCGGGCTGCGCTCATCGCATCACTCCACCAGCAGGCCGTCGAGTTCGGCTTCGAGCACCGCGCAGTGCAGGAACGCCTGCGCCATGTACTTCTTCACCATGCGCTCGCTGACCTCCAGCTGCGCGGCGATCACTCCGTAGGTCATGCCCTCGACCTGCGCCATGAGAAACGCCTCGCGCACCTTGGCCGGCAGGCGCAGGAGCATGGCATCGACTTCGAGCAGGGTCTCGACGATCAGCGCCGTGTGTTCCGCCGAGGGCTGGGTCGGCTCCGGGCAGGCTGCCAGCGTCTCGCGCCAGGCCCGCTCGATCTGCGCACGCCGCCAGTGATCGATGCACAGGCCCTTGGCGACGGTGGCCAGATAAGAGCGTTCGCCGGTCTGGCTGTCGAACTCGACAGGTCGGCGCAGTACTCGCAGGAAGGTGTCATGCAACAGGTCCGCGGCATCCCAGCCGTTGCCCAGGCGGCGGCGCAGAAACACCAACAGCCAGGGTGAGTGTCGAACGTAAAGGGTCTGGGCAGGGGAAGGCATCGAGAATCCGTGCATGCAAGGATGCAAATGGTATTGATTCTTGATAGTAGGGCAGTGATGGCACCCGCTGCAATGTGCCCTTGCATTTGCAGCAGGTGCCGTTTCTTCAGAGCAGGCTTACGCGCCGAGCCCCACGGTGGTCCGCACCCGTCCCTCGACCCGCCGCCTCAAGCGTTGCGACTCGATCACCAGCGTCGAATCGTTGCCCGCGTTCGCCCGTGCCCAGTCCTCCAGCAATTCCAGGCAGGAGTGGTCGATGTAGCTCAGGTTCGCCAGCGGCACGTGCAGGGTGGTGCCCGGTGGAATGCTGTCCAGCGCCTGGGTCAGGGCCGGCACCTTGAGGAAGGTTGCCGCGCCGCTCAAGCGCAGCTCCATATGCCCATCCTGTTGCAGGCTGCTGACGCTGATCTTCAGCCGCGCGGCCTTGAACGCCAGTTTCAGCAGCGTCAGGGCGAAGCCCAGCAGCACGCCGGTGAGCAGGTCGGTGAAGACGATCGCCAGCGCAGTGGCCGCATAGGTGAACATCGGCATCCGCCCGTAGCGCCCCAAACCGCGGAAGGCTTTCAGGTCCACCAGCTTGATGCCGGTGAACACCAGCACGCCGGCCAGGCTCGCCACCGGAATCTGCTGCAGCACGCTCCCCAGCAACACCACGAAGGCCAGCAGCCAGACGCCGTGGAAGATCGCCGACAGCCGCGTCTTCGCGCCAGCCTGGACGTTGGCCGAACTGCGCACGATCACCCCGGTCATCGGCAGTGCGCCCAGCACGCCGCAGATCATGTTGCCGACGCCTTGCGCCGACAGTTCGCGGTCGAAGTCCGAACGCTGACCGCTGTGCATGCGGTCCACCGCCGCCGCCGACAGCAGGGTTTCGGCACTGGCGATGAAGGCGAGGGCGAAGGCCGCCACCAGCAGCGTCGGGTCGGCCAACGCCAGCAGGTCGGCGGGGCGCAGCCAGTCGATGGCCTGGCTGAGGTCGTCCGGCACCTGCACGCGGTTCACCGACAGGCCCAGACCGATGCTCAGCAGCGTCATCAGGCTCACCCCAAGCAGCGCACCCGGCACGAAGCGCAGTTTGCCTGGCTTCCAGCGTTCCCAGGCCCACATCACCGCGATGGTGCCGAGGCCCAATGCCGCGGCGTGCCAGCCGTTGCCCGCGTTCTCCAGCGGTAACGCCTCGCCGATCACGGCAGGAAAGCCCAGCAGGTTTTCCAGCCCCGAGGGCAGCGGCGAGCGGTCGAACATCACATGCACCTGGGACAGCACGATCAGCACGCCGATACCCGCGAGCATCCCGTAGACCACCGCTGGCGCCGTGACCCTGAACCAGCAGCCAAGGCGAAAGCGCCCGGCCAGCAGTTGCAGCAGGCCGGCCAGCAGCAGGATCGGCCCGAGCATGGCCATGCCGTGCTGGCGCACCAGCTCGAACACCAGCACAGCCAGACCTGCCGCCGGTCCGCTGACCTGCAAGGGCGAACCCGCCAGCCAGCCCACCAGCAGGCCACCGACGATCCCGGTGATCAGTCCCTTGGCGGGCGGCATGCCCGAAGCGATGGCGATGCCCATGCACAGCGGCAACGCCACCAGGAACACCACCACCGAGGCCAACAGATCACGCGGCAAGGCCGCTTTGAGTTGCGTCATATTCATCCTGTTCTCCTTTTTCAGGCCATTCCTCTGGCCAGGTTTTGCGCAGGCGCCGGCCTGCCGCCCGAATTCCGGGCAGCCGCAAGCCGCCGACACTGCGGCAAGGCATCAAAGCGTTTTCAAAGGCAGCCGACGCCCATCCACGGGCCGCGCGGGCGGCCTGTGGTGGAGCAGTCAGCAGGAGTGCGTGTCGCGATAAGGCCTAGAAACGGCCTTTGGGGGTGGCGCTTGGAATCGGCTCGCCGCGCTTGAGCGGCAGGAAGGCGTCGCTGGCTGCGTCGTAGGCGGAGATTTCGCTGGTTTCGATGTCGTAGATCCAGCCGTGGATATACAACTGGCCCGCCGCCAGACGCGAGGCCACCGACGGATGGGTACGCAAGTGGTGCAGCTGGGCGATGACGTTTTCCTTGGTCAACACCTGCATGTTCTCGTGCTCGCTGCCGCACTGGCAGTTGTCTTCGACAACGGTGCGGGCAACTTCGGCGTGGCGCAGCCAGGCCCTGACGGTCGGCATCTTCTCCAGGGTGTGCGGGTTGAGTACCGCACGCATCGCGCCACAGTCGGAGTGGCCGCAGATGATGATGTGGTGGACGCCCAGCGCCATCACCGCATATTCGATGGCGGTCGACACGCCACCGTTCATCTGGCCGTAGGGCGGAACCACGTTACCGACGTTACGGGTAACGAACAGGTCGCCGGGCGAGCTCTGGGTAATCAGTTCGGGAACGATCCGCGAGTCGGCGCAGGTAATGAACATCGCTCGCGGCTTCTGGGCCGTGGCGAGCTTCTTGAACAGCTCTTCCTGTTCAGGGAAAACCTCGTGATGGAAACGCAGGAAGCCATCGACGATATGTTTCAGGGCGCCATCGGCAGTCTCGGCTTCAGAAGCAGCCGGGCCGGTCGGAGAGGGTTCCTTGTTCGACATTGATTGATCCTCTTTGACAGGTTCGAAGGTAAGTCCAGTTTACCGGGTTGGGGTTCACGCAGGCATACGTCACTTGGATTACAGATGTAGTCAACAAATCACATATTTGGCTGCGTGAATTCCTACGCTACGTGTCGAAACTTAACTGAAACTGAATTCGGAAGGCTCTAGAACAAGGGTTCCAGATGATATTGGCGGGCCTTCGATAGTATCAAAAAAACATCGATTGCCAATGGCCATTATTGTTTTTACAACAAAGACATCTGACCGCCCGGCGGACAGAAGGCCGTGCAGTCCAGCGAATAGCCCCCGCGACGATTGAGCCCGTAACGCCGTATCGCCTTGTCGAAACGCTGCGCCAGCAGATCGGCGAACACGCCCTCGCCACGCATCCGCGCGCCGAAACGGCTGTCGTACAGCTCGCCGCCGCGACTCTGGCGAACCAGGCTGAGCACATGGGCAGCGCGCTGCGGGTAATGGTCGTGCAGCCATTGCTCGAACAGCGGCGCCACCTCCAGCGGCAGGCGCAGCAGCATGTAGGCCGCGCTCAGGGCACCGGCCTCACCGGCCGCTTCCAGCAACCGCTCAAGCTCGATGTCGTTGATCATCGGGATCATCGGCGAGCACAGCACGCCCACGGGAATTCCCGCTTCGCGCATCACCCGGATCGCCCGCAGGCGCGCCTTGGGCGCGGCGGCGCGGGGCTCAAGGGTGCGCTTGAGTTCGTCGTCGAGGGTGGTGAGGCTGATCATCACCGACACCAGGCGCTGCTTTGCCAGCTCGCTGAGCAGGTCGAGATCACGCAGGATCAGCGAGCCCTTGGTGACAATGGTCACCGGATGCCGATAGCGCAGCAGCACTTCCAGCAGGCGCCGGGTGAGCTGGTGCTCGCGCTCGATCGGCTGGTAAGGGTCGGTGTTGGAGCCGAGGTTGATCGGCGCGCAGACATAACCGGGTCTGGACAGTTGCTGCTCCAGCACCGCCGCCGCATTGGTCTTGGCGATCAGCCGGGTTTCGAAATCCAGACCGGGAGACATATCCCAGTAGGCATGGCTGGGCCGCGCATAGCAGTAGATGCAGCCGTGCTCGCAACCGCGATAGGGATTGATGGAGCGGTCGAAGGGCAGGTCGGGGGAGTTGTTGCGGGTGATGATGGTCTTGGCGGTCTCGATACGGACCTCGGTGCCTTGGGTCATCGGCACTTCCTGATACCAGCCATCGTCCTCGGCCACCGAGCGGTTCGGGGCGAAACGGTTGTGCGGGTTGTGCGCGGTCCCGCGACCGCGCACCGGCGTTGGAGCGGCCATGGCGTTCACCTCGATACTGTTTATTCATACAGTATCGAGGTGCACGCGCATTTGCCAGTGCCGCTTGGCGGGCCGGCTTACTCCGTCGGTTTCTTCAGCTTCGGATTGGGGAAGAACTGCACCGTCTGCACCGCAGGTTTCGCCGCTTTCGGCTCAGCCTGGTTGACCCGCGTACCCAATTCCTTCGGCACTGACAGCCCTTGCTCGTTGAGGGTGTCGGAGAAACCGCAGTTGACGCACTCGCGATGCGGCGTGCCATCGACGCTCCACATCATCAGTTTGTCCGGCTCGCTGCACGCCGGGCAGACGGCCCCGGCGATGAAGCGCTTCTTGGTCGTGCTCATGCTGCCAGGTCCTCGCTCAGGCCGCTGTGGCGCAGCAGCGCATCGATGGACGGCTCGCGGCCACGGAAATCGACGAACAGCAGCATCGGCGCCTGGGAACCGCCACGGGCCAGGATCGCCTCGCGGAAGGCGCGGCCGGTCTCGGCGTTGAGCACACCTTCTTCCTCAAACCGCGAGAAGGCGTCGGCCGACAGCACTTCAGCCCACTTGTAGCTGTAGTAACCCGCCGCGTAACCACCGGCGAAGATGTGCGCGAAGCTGTTGGGGAAGCGGTTGTACGCCGGCGGACGCATGACCGACACCTCGTCGCGCACGCCTTCGAGCACCTCCAGCACGCTGCGACCGTCGCCGTGGCGGGCATGCAGCTCGAAGTCGAACAGCGAGAACTCCAACTGGCGAACCATCATCAGGCCCGACTGGAAGTTCTTGGCGGCCAGCATCTTGTCCAGCAGGTCCTTCGGCAGCGGCTCGCCGCTCTCGTAGTGACCGGAGATCAGCGCCAGGCCTTCCGGCTCCCAGCACCAGTTCTCCATGAACTGGCTCGGCAGCTCGACCGCATCCCACGCCACGCCGTTGATACCGGACACGCCGGCATGCTCGATGCGGGTCAGCAGGTGGTGCAAACCGTGACCGAATTCGTGGAACAGGGTGGTGACTTCATCGTGGGTCAGCAGCGCCGGCTTGCCGGGCGCGGCCGGGGTGAAGTTGCACACCAGGTTGGCGACAGGGCTCTGCAGCTCGCCGTCGGCGGTGCGACGACGGTCGCGGGCGCCATCCATCCAGGCACCGCCGCGCTTGTTGGCGCGGGCATAAAGGTCGAAGAAGAAGCGGCCCACGTGCTGGCCGTTTTCCTTGATCTCGAACAGGCGAACGTCCGGGTGCCAGGTATCGAAGCCCTTCTGCTCGGCGATCTCGATGCCGTACAGGCGCTGGACGATGGCGAACAGGCCCGACAGCACCTTGTCGATCGGGAAGTAGGCGCGCAGGGTTTCCTGGGACACGCTGTAGCGCTGCTCACGCAGCTTCTCGCCGTAGTAGCCGCTGTCCCAGCTGCTCAGGTCCGGGCAGCCCTGCTCGGCGGCGTAGGCCTTGAGCTGCTGCAGGTCCTGGGCGGCGAAGGGTTTGCTGCGCTTGGCCAGGTCACGCAGGAAGCTCAGCACCTGGTCGCTGGACTCAGCCATCTTGGTCGCCAGGCTCAGCTCGGCGAAGTTGGCGAAGCCCAGCAGCCCGGCCAGTTCCTGACGCAGGTCGAGGATCTCGCGCATCACCGGGCCGTTGTCGAACTGGCCGGCATTCGGGCCCTGATCGGAGGCACGGGTGCAGTAGGCCGCGTAGATTTCTTCACGCAGGGCGCGGTCGGTGGCGTAGGTCATCACCGCGTAGTAGCTGGGGAATTCCAGGCTGATCAGCCAGCCGTCGAGGCCCTTGGCCTGGGCGGCAGCGGCCATCTGCGCCTTGGCCGAGTCGGTCAGGCCGGCGAGGGCCGCTTCGTCGGTGACGTGCTTGGTCCAGGCCTGGGTGGCGTCGAGCAACTGGTTGGAGAAGCCGCTGCCCAGCTCGGACAGCTTGCTCTGCACCTCGGCATAGCGCTTCTGCTGCTCGGGCGGCAAGTCGATGCCCGACAGGCGGAAGTCGCGCAGGGCATGCTCGATGATGGTCTTTTGCGCCACGTCGAAGCCGGCGGCTTCGGGGCTGGCGGCCAGCGCCTCGTACGCCTGGAACAGCTCGCGGTTCTGGCCCAGCTCGGTGGCGTAGGCGCTCAGGGCGGGCAGGCAGGCTTCATAGGCTTCGCGCAGTTCGGCGCTGTTGCACACGGCATTGAGGTGGCTGACCGGGCTCCACGCCGCGCCCAGGCGGTCGTTGAGTTCGTCCATGGCCAATACCAGGCCGGCCCAGCTCGGGTTCTGGCCCTGGTCCTTGAGGATGGCAGCAATGGCTTTGCGGTTGTCGGCCAGGATCTGTTCAATCGCCGGCAGCACATGCTCGGCGCGGATCGCCGAGAAGGGCGGCAGGTCGTAGGACTGCAGAAGCGGGTTGTTCGCACTCACGGTTGGACACCTTGGCAGAAGAAACACCGGCCCATCTTAATTACAATCGGCGCCGACCGCAGCTAATTAGCCCAAGAGAGGATCCCTATCCATGGCCATCCGCACTTACCAGCAGCAAACGCCCCGCCTGGGCGAACGCGCCTTCGTCGACCGCAGCGCGGTGGTCATCGGTGACGTCGAGATCGGCGACGACAGCTCGGTCTGGCCGCTGACGGTGATCCGCGGCGACATGCACCGTATCCGCATCGGCGCCCGCACCAGCGTGCAGGATGCCAGCGTGCTGCACATCACCCACGCCGGCCCCTTCAACCCGGACGGCTTCCCGCTGCTGATCGGCGACGACGTGACCATCGGCCACAAGGTCATGCTTCACGGCTGCACCCTCGGCAACCGGATCCTGGTGGGCATGGGCAGCACCATCATGGACGGCGCTATCGTCGAAGACGAGGTGATCATCGGTGCCGGCAGCCTGGTACCGCCGGGCAAGCGTCTGGAAAGCGGGTTTCTCTACGTCGGCAGCCCGGTGAAACAGGCCCGCCCCCTGACCGACAAGGAGCGTGCATTCTTCCCCTACAGCGCCGCCAACTATGTCCGGCTCAAGGATCAGCACCTGGCCGAAGGTTACGACCAGCCCGAGTGAACTTATCCACAGCCCTTTTTCCGAGACCACCATGCACCAGCAGAACATCCTCTTCGACCTCGACGGCACCCTGACCGACCCGCGCGAAGGCATCACCCGCTCCATCCAGTACGCCCTGGCCAAACTCGGCATCGACGAGCCCGACCTGACCCGCCTGGAACACTTCATCGGCCCGCCGCTGCTGCAGGCGTTCATGCAGTTCTACGCCTTCGACGAGGCGAAGGCCTGGGAAGCGGTGAACTTCTACCGTGAGCGCTTCAAGGTCACCGGGCTGTATGAGAACCGCGTGTTCGACGGTGTCGTCGACCTGCTCGGCGAGTTGCAGGGGCAGGGCCGGACGCTCTACGTCGCCACGTCCAAGCCGTGGGTATTTGCCCGCGAGATCGCCCGGCACTTTGCCTTCGACAAGCATTTCAAGGTGATCTACGGCAGCGAGCTGGACGGTACGCGGACCAACAAGGTCGAGCTGATCGCCCACCTGCTGGCCGAAGAACAGCTGGATCCGGCCCAGACCCTGATGATCGGCGACCGCAAGCACGACCTGATCGGGGCGCGGAGCAATGGTCTGGAAGCGGTGGCGGTGGGGTATGGGTTTGGCAGCCATGAAGAACTGACGGCGCAGGCGCCGGAGTACCACTTCACGACGGTGCGGGAGATGCATGAGGCCTTCATGAGGCCCTGAATTAGGGGGGCCCCTGGTAGGAGCGGCTTCAGCCGCGATTGGCCGCGCAGCGGCCATGAAATCTGTATCCCCGATACTCCAGAAAAACCGCGGATTCAGGTTCTACGACGGCTACGCCGCCGATCGCGGCTGAAGCCGCTCCTACGAAGATTGCAGTAGCTACCCACGCAGCGATGAGGCCATCAGGGCTTGGCCAGTTTTCGCAGAGCCAACTGCCGCGCATCGGCCGGCAACCGCCCAATCTCTTCCACCCGCTGATAGAACCGCTGCCAATCGCCACCCACCTCGGCAAACACCGCCGCAAACGCCGGCACCCACTGGTCGTACAGCCCGAAAGGCAGGAGCTTGGCGTTGTTCATCGGCGCATTGATCCAGGCATCGAAGCGGCCGACCCCGCCCCATTCGCTGTCCCGCAGTTGCCGATACTCGCGCCGCAAGCGCTCGAACTCCGCCTGCTTGGCCGCTCGCATCGCCTGCGGTGCCAGTGGTTTCGCGTACAGCACCTTGAGCCGTTCACGGCAGGCCAGCACCAGGGCCACGAACTGGTCGCGCTGCTTGCCCGTTTCCTGCGAAGCCGCCGCCAGGCCGCGAGCCGCGCGCCATTGCCGGGTGCCTTCCTGCTCGACGAAGGTGGCGAAGGATTCGTTGAAGGCGGTGTCGTCCTTCACATAGAAACGCTGGTGCGCCAGTTCGTGAAAGATCACCGTCGCCAGGCGCTCATCGCCCCAGTTCATCATCGAATTGAGGATCGGATCGTCGAACCAGCCCAGCGTCGAGTAGGCCTCGACGCCGCCGATGTAGACGTCCATGCCCTCCAGCTTCTGGATCGCCGCGGCCCCGCGCGCAGCGCCCTGGCTGTAATAACCGCGATAGGCCACGCACCCGGCGATGGGGAAGCAATGGGTTTGCGGCGCAAGGGAAAACTCCGGGGTGGCGAACACATTCCACACCACATAGGGCCGGCCAATATCGGCGTACACGCGGTAGCTGCGATTGTCCGGCAGTTTCAGCCGTTCGACGGCGAAGGTGCGGGCGCGCTGGGACTGTTCAAGCTGCTGGCGCAGCTTCGGGTCGGTGGCCGGGTTGGCGATCACCTGCGCCACCGGCTCGCGGGCCTGCAGCAACTGCAGTTGGCCGCTGGCCAGTTGCCCGTAATAGCCGACGCTGGCGCAACCGTTCAGCAGGCCAAACGCCAACAAGGGAACCAAGCGGCGCAAAACGCGGTCGAGTTGCCCGGAGCTTGAGCGCAGCAGAAGAAGAATTCGAATCATGCGTGGGGTGGTCCCGCTCAAGTCCATTGCCATCAAGACTATCCTGCCCGCCCGGAGTTTTGCCATGCGAACGATGCTCGCTGCCAGCGCCCTTCTGGCGCTCACCGGTTGCGCCAGTCTGCCCGACCCTGATCCCAATCAGGCCTGGGTGGATCTCGCGCCCGCTCAGGACCAGTCCCTGCACGCCCTCGAAGTGGACGATCGGGCCTGGGACGACACCCGCTATTTCCAGGTCAGCCCCGGTAACCACCAGCTCACCGTGCGCTATCTGTTCGCGGTAGACCCGACCAATATCGGCCCCGGCGCCGAACCGCTGTGGCGCGATTGCCAGCTCAACCTCAAGTTCAAGGACTTCAGCGCCGGTCAGAAATACCGTGTGCAAGCCGGCAGCATTGGCTTGCGCCCCTGGGCAAAACTCTATGACGAACAGCAGAAAGTAGTCGGAAACGGCATACCGGCGGGCTGTCAGCGCAGCTGAAGCCCGCTGATGGCGCTATGCTTACGTTCTGTTACCTTTCTGGAGAGCCGAACATGCGCCAGCCAGCGATGTTCCTCGCTTTCAGTACCCTGGGCGCCTGTACCACGCCCATGCCCCCGGTGGATCACAAGCAGGCCTGGGTCGATCTCTACACCACCACGCCGGGCAGAGTCATCATGGCCGACAGGCTGGACGGCAAACGCCTCAACGATGGCCGCTACTTCCAGATGCCCCCTGGCAAGCACGAACTGGTCGTGCGTTTTGACTACGAACTCGTGACCGGCATCTTCACCACCGACCCGACCGAGCGCACCTGCTACCTGACCCTCGAATACGATGGTTTCGAAGCAGGCCAGCGCTATCGGCTGGAAGCCCGCGCCATGGCCATGCAACCCAGCGCCGTGCTGTACGACGCCGAGCGCAAGGAAGTGGCGCAGGAGCGGCTGATCCACTGCATTCCCTGACGGATCATTTGTCGTTGCGCTGGTAAATGATCTTCTTGGTGCCGCCCTCGCAACTGCCCACGACCATGTTCTGGTCGTGGGCATCGCTGTTGGGCACGATTTCCAGGGTGTAGGACGTCACCCCACGGGCCTGGATCTTGGCTTCGATCTCGGCCTTCAATTCCTCGCACGACTTGATCGCGGCAGAGGCATTGAAGGCCAGTAGCGAAGCCAGCGTGGCGATTGCGATACGGATCATGAGCAGTTCCTCGTGGCAAAAAGACCTGTGCGCCAACATCCGTTGGACAGGAAGGAGCATGCCATGGTTCTGCTACCCGCCGCTCACTGCACCAGCGTGGCGTCCAGGCTGATGTTCGCGTTCAGCACCTTCGACACCGGGCAACCGGCCTTGGCCTTGCTCGCCAGCTCCAGGAACTGCTGCTGGCTCGCGCCGGGCACCTTGGCCTTGAGGATCAGGTGCACCGCGGTGATGGCAAAGCCATCGGGCTGCTTGTCGAGAGTGACTTCGGCGGTGGTGTCGATGCGCTCGGGAGTAAGCCCGGCTTCACCGAGGATCATCGACAACGCCATGGAGAAACACCCGGCGTGGGCAGCGCCGATCAGCTCTTCCGGGTTGGTGCCCGGCGTACCTTCGAAGCGGGTATTGAAGCCATAGGGCGCCTCCTTGAGCGCGCCGCTTTCCGTGGAGATCTGGCCTTTGCCATCCTTCAGGCCACCTTGCCAAACGGCCGATGCTGTCTTTTTCATGGAGCCTCCGTGGTCGGTCGGCGCGAGCTGCGCCGTCACTGAATTCAGAGGCCCCACCTGCAGCCAAGTTCAGACCGTTTGCCACATCCGGTATTGATTCCCGGGGCAAGCGCCCCAACAGAGCAACAAAGGCTGCCGTTTCCCGGCGGCTCACGCTTGCTCAGGAGACCCCATGACGCGACTCGCGGATATCAAGATTTCCACCCTCGACCTGGTGCCCGTGCGCCAGGACAGCGGCCCGGCACAATCACTGCGCAACTCCCTGGACCTGGCGCAGAACGTCGAGCGCTTCGGTTATCACCGCTTCTGGGTGGCCGAGCACCACAACATGGACGGCATCGCCAGTTCCGCGACGTCGGTGTTGCTGGCCTATCTTGCTGGCGGCACCTCGAGCATCCGCGTCGGCTCAGGCGGCGTGATGCTGCCCAACCACGCGCCGCTGGTGATCGCCGAACAGTTCGGTACCCTCGCCAGCCTCTATCCCGGCCGGATCGACCTGGGCCTGGGCCGCGCCCCCGGTTCCGACCAGATGACCGCCCGCGCCCTGCGCCGCGAGCGTTCCGGCAGCGCCGACGACTTCCCCGAGGACGTCGCCGAACTGGTGCGCTACCTGGGCCCACGGACACCTGATCAAAAAGTGATCGCCGTACCGGGCCATGGCACCGAAGTGCCGATCTGGCTGCTCGGCTCCAGCCTGTTCAGTGCCCAGCTCGCCGGCCAGCGCGGCTTGCCCTATGCCTTCGCCTCGCACTTCGCACCGCGCTACATGCACGAGGCGATCCGCGTCTACCGCAACCACTTCCAGCCCTCGGCGGTGCTCGACAAGCCGTACGTGATGCTGGGTGTGCCGATGGTCGTGGCCGATACCGACGAACAGGCCGAGTACCTGGCCACTTCGGTGTACCAGCGCATCCTCGCGCTGATGCGTGGCCAGAGCCTGATGCAGAAACCGCCGGTGGAGAGCATGAGCGGCCTGTGGCTGCCCCATGAACGCGAGGCGGTGGGCGACTTCCTGGGCCTGGCGATGATTGGCAGCCCGCAGAAAGTGAAAGCGAAGCTGGAGGTGTTGCTGGAGCAGACTCAGGCCGACGAGCTGATCTTCACCTGTGACCTGTACGAGCATGCCGACCGGGTGCGGTCGTATGAGTTGCTGGCGCAAACCGTGCTAGAGCAATAGACCGCTATCGCTGGCAAGCGGAGCGCCGCTTGCCAGCGATGAGGCCCGAAAGATCACCCACGCTTGTAGACGATCTCCTTGGTTCCGCCCTCGCAAGTCCCGACCACATTCCGACCCGCGGCAGTGCCCTTGTCGATGATCTCCAGCGAATAGTGCGTAACGCCCTTGGCATCCAGCTTCGCCGCGATCTCGCTCTTCAATTCCTCACAGGGCTTGCCGGCTGCCATTGCGGTGCCGGCCAGGCCCATCAGTGCTACTGCCAGAATCACTTGCTTCATTGATCGCTCTCCTTGGTGGATCAAAGTCAGTTACAAGCTACAAGCCATAAGCTGCAAGAAAAAGGCAGCCCGTGTGATGGCTGCTTTTTCTTGAAGCTTATGGCTTGAGGCGTGCTGCTTGGAATTCAGCTGTTGGCGATGCGGAACCCGACTTTCAGGGTCACCTGGAAATGTGCCGCCTTGTTGTCGCGGATATGCCCGCGGGTGTCCACCACTTCAAACCATTCCAGATGCTTGATGCTCTTGCCGGCCTCGGCCAAGGCGTTATTGATCGCGTCTTCGATGCTGGTGGGGGACGAGCCGACAAGCTCGATCTTCTTGTACGTGTGATGATCGGACATCGCTGTTCTCCTTGAGGGTGTGCCGGTTGAGCCTAGCAGCGCCGGGCTGTTTTACCTCTGAGGGCCGGTGTGTCCAAACGTTCGATCGCACTTTCCAGACACGCCGGAGTCGGAACCTACACACCTCACTCACCCCTGAAGGAGACACCCCATGGCTAACAGCTCGCTCCGCAAAGCCGCGTTGCAGAACATGGAAGCGGAAATCGAAAGCCTGCTCAAATCTCTGGAAAGCCTGAAAGACGACGCCTCGGACGAGTCGCGCAAAACCCTCAAGGCGCTGAAAAGCAACGCCGAAAGTGCCCTGCGCCAATCCCGCAGCCTGCTCAGCGATGCGTACGAAGAGGTGAAGACCAAGACCCGCGAAACCGGTCTGGCCACCCGCGATTACGCCCAGCAACATCCCTGGACCACCGCAGGCGTGGCCGTCGGTGCGCTCGGCCTGCTGGCCGCCTACCTGATGTGCAGCAAACGGGATTAATCCTGGCGCGCCAGCTCGGCGCGCAACCATCGCGCCAATTGCTCGGCGCGCCCGTCTGCGGCGCGTCGTGGCACCCACAATGCCAGTGACGCCTCGGTCGGGCTGAACCCCCAGGGCGCCGCTAATCGGCCGGCACGCAAATCGTCGGCAACCAGCGGCTTGGGGGCGATCGCCACGCCAAGCCCCGCCACCGCAGCCTCCAGCAAGTAGTACAGGTGCTCGAAATCCTGCCCGTAGCGCAGTGCCCGCGGGTCGATGCCCTGCTGCCGCGCCCAGTCAGGCCAGGCCTGCGGTCGTGAATGGGTCAGCAGTACCGCTTCGTCGAGCACCGCGCTGGCCGGCGCCTGGCGCAAGCGCTCGAAACCGGCAAAGTGCGGACTCAGTACCGGCCCCACGCATTCCCGGGCCAACACATGAACCTGCATGTCCGCAGGCCATGGTGGCTCGGCGAACACCAGCAGGGCATCGAGGCCGGGGCGCCGCGGATCCAGGTCGCCTTCACCGGCTGAAAGGTGCAGGCGCAGCTCCGGCAGCTCGGCCTTCAAGCGCCCCAGCCGGGGAATGAACCAGCGCGCCAGCAGGCTGCCCGAACAGCCAAGCACGAACGGCGCATCGGCGCTGCTCTGGCTCAACTCGGCGCACACCGCACGCAGGCGCTCGAATGCTTCGCCACTGACATCCCGCAAGCGCACCCCGGCATCTGTGAGTTTGATGCCACGCCCGTCCTTGACGAACAGGCTCACGCCCAGGTGGCTTTCCAGCGCCTTCAACTGCCGGCTGACCGCGCCGTGTGTCACGTGCAGTTGGTCGGCAGCCTGGCTGACACTGCCCAGGCGGGCGGTCACCTCGAAGGCGCGAAGGGCATTGAGCGGTGGCAGTTCCCTGGACATGACGTGTGAGTTTTCCTGACAGGTTGCGGCGATCTTATCGGTTTTCAGTAAAGCCTGTCGTGGTTAGAGTAGGACCATTGTCAGCCCAATCCTTTTTCCTGGAGCGACCCCATGACCCAGAGCAACCTTCGCAGCGGCCCCGACGCCAACGGCCTGTTTGGCGCCTTTGGCGGCCGCTACGTCGCCGAAACCCTGATGCCGCTGGTGCTCGACCTGGCCCGCGAATACGAGGCGGCCAAGGCCGACCCGGAATTCCTAGAGCAGCTCGCCTACTTCCAGCGCGACTACATCGGCCGCCCGAACCCGCTGTACTTCGCCGAGCGCCTGACCGAGCACTGCGGCGGCGCGAAGATCTTCTTCAAGCGTGAAGAGCTCAACCACACCGGCGCGCACAAGGTGAACAACTGCATCGGCCAGGTGCTGCTGGCCAAGCGCATGGGCAAGAAACGCCTGATCGCCGAGACCGGCGCCGGCATGCACGGCGTGGCCACCGCCACCGTCGCCGCCCGCTTCGGTCTGCCTTGCGTGATCTACATGGGCGCCACCGACATCGAGCGCCAGCAAGCCAACGTGTTCCGCATGAAGCTGCTGGGCGCCGAGATCGTGCCGGTCACCGCCGGCACCGGCACCCTGAAAGACGCCATGAACGAAGCGCTGCGCGACTGGGTCACCAACGTCGACGACACCTTCTACCTGATCGGCACCGTGGCAGGTCCTCACCCGTACCCGGCGATGGTCCGCGACTTCCAGTCGATCATCGGCAAGGAAACCCGCGCCCAGCTGCAAGAGAAGGAAGGTCGCCTGCCCGACAGCCTGATCGCCTGCGTCGGCGGTGGCTCCAACGCCATGGGCCTGTTCCACGACTTCCTCGATGACAGCAGCGTGCAGATCATCGGCGTCGAGGCCGGTGGCCATGGCGTAGATACCGACAAGCATGCCGCCAGCCTCAACGGCGGTGTCCCGGGCGTGCTGCACGGCAACCGCACCTACCTGCTGCAGGACGAAGACGGCCAGATCACCGACGCCCACTCTATCTCCGCCGGCCTGGACTACCCCGGCATCGGCCCTGAACACGCCTGGTTGCACGAAATCAAGCGCGTCGAGTACGTCAGCATCACCGACGACGAGGCCCTGGCCGCGTTCCACACCACCTGCCGTCTTGAAGGCATCATCCCGGCGCTGGAAACCTCCCACGCCCTGGCCGAAGCCATCAAGCGCGCGCCGACCCTGCCCAAGGACCACCTGATGGTGGTGTGCCTGTCCGGCCGTGGCGACAAAGACATGCAAACCGTAATGAGCCATATGGCCGCGCAGGAGAAGCAGGCATGAGCCGTCTTGAACACCGTTTTTCCGAGCTGAAGCAGGAAGGCCGTGCCGCCCTGGTGACCTTCATCACCGCCGGCGACCCAGGCTACGATGCCTCCCTGGCGATCCTCAAGGGCCTGCCGGCGGCGGGCGCGGACGTGATCGAACTGGGCATGCCGTTCACCGACCCGATGGCCGACGGCGTGGCGATCCAGCTCGCGACCCTGCGCGCCCTGGATGCCGGCCAGACCCTGGCCAAGACGCTGCAGATGGTTCGTGAATTCCGCGTCGACGACCAGACCACCCCGATCGTGCTGATGGGCTACTACAACCCGATCCACCGCTTCGGCGTGGAAAACTTCGTGGCCCAGGCCAACGAAGCGGGCGTCGATGGCCTGATCATCGTTGACCTGCCACCGGAGCACGACGCGGAACTCGCGACCCCGGCCCAGGCTGCGGGCATCGACTTCATCCGCCTGACTACTCCGACCACCGACGATGCACGCCTGCCGCGTGTGCTGGAGCGCAGTTCGGGCTTCGTCTACTACGTTTCGGTGGCCGGTGTGACCGGTGCCGGCTCGGCGACCACCGAGCACGTGACTGAAGCCATCGCCCGCCTGCGCCGCCATACCGACCTGCCGATCAGCGTCGGCTTCGGTATCCGCACGCCAGAGCAGGCCGCGGCGATTGCTCGCCTGGCCGATGGCGTGGTGGTGGGCTCGGCGCTTGTGGATAAAATCGCCACCGCAGCGAGCCCCGAGCAGGCTGTGGGTAACGTGCTGGAGCTGTGCTCGGCGCTGGCCGAAGGCGTGCGGGCTGCGCGCAAGGCCTGAAGCTTTCAGTGCCATTGATGGCCCCATCGCTGGCAAGGCCAGCTCCCACAGGGTTTGTGTGCACCGCCACACCTTGTGGGAGCTGGCCTTGCCAGCGATGGAGCCATCAGCAACAACATCAAAAGCCCGGTTTCACTCGAAAATCGACAGATCCAGCGGCCTGATTTCTCCCATCCAGATCGCATGATCCCGGTGGTCCGCCAGTTCATCCCCGGTCAGCGGATGCAGGAACACCACCAACCCCTTCCGATACAGCGCCAGCCACGGCAGCACCACGCCCACCACCTCCGGCCCGAAGGCCAACTGGCAGCTCCAGTCCGGATGCGGCCCCACCGGCTTGCGATGCATGCGCCCCATGGTCACCGGAAACAGCTTGGCCATCTCTTCGCACAATTCCCGCGCCTGCTCGAAGCTGCTTTCGTCGTAATACACATGGGCGTGATAGCCCTTGATCCTTTCCACACTGGCTCCTTGGAGAAACGGCTCTGCCACGCACTATACCGGCTGCCAGGATTGCTCTTCACCCAACCATTCGACGAATCGCTCCACCAGCGTACTACGCCTTTTACGCGGAGGACGTACTACGTAATATCCTTGCGCAGAACGAATTGAACCTGTCAAAGGCCGGCAAAGCAGGCCCTGATCCAGCAGGGCATCGACGAGATAACGCCAGCCGATCGCTACACCTTGGCCGGCGATCGCGGCCTGGATCAGCAGGGTGTAATTGTCGAAACGCAGCGGGCCGGGGTTGGGCGGACCGGGCAATTTCAACTCGCGGAACACGCCATTCCAGTCGAACCAGCGGCTTGCCGACTCGCCGCGCAGGTGGAGAAGCGGCAGCTTCAACAGGCTCTCCGGTGTCTGTGGAACACCGGTTTCGCCCAGCAAACGCGGGCTGCACACCGGAAATACCTCTTCATCGAACAGCCAGACACTCTCGCCCTGAGGGAAGCGCCCGTCACCGAACAACACCGCCACGTCGATGTACTGACGCAGCATGCCGTGGCTGCGTTCGCTGGTGACCAGGCTCACATCCACCCGAGGATTGGCCTGGTGAAAACGCTGCAAACGCGGCATCAGCCAGTACGCCGCGAAGGCGAAATCGGTGGCCACCCGCAGCACTTCATGCTGGTCGCGACCGGCCACCCGGGCTACGCCATCGTCCAGTTCGAGCATTCCCTGGTGTACTTGTTCGTACAGCAGTACACCGGCCTCGGTCAGCTCGATACCGCGGTAGATGCGATCGAACAGCCGCGCCCCCAACTGCTCCTCCAGGCGCTTGATCTGCTGGCTCACCGCCGGCTGGGTGGTGCCCAACTCGACGGCCGCCGCCGTAAAACTGCGCTGCCTTGCTGCGGCTTCGAACACCCGCAACACGTCCAGCGACATCCCGCCCAAGGCTTCAAACATAAGCTCAGCTAATCCTAGTCATTGCCCGCCATGGGCTTTACCCGATCTATGGGTGGCCGCACTCTCGTTGGTAGCCGTTTCCCATAACATCTGACGATGGAATGCCGCGATCTCATGAAACGCAAGAACATTCTCTTCATCATGGCCGACCAGATGGCCGCGCCCCTGCTGCCGATCTACGCCCCGTCGCCGATCCGCATGCCCCACCTGAGCCGCCTGGCGGCCGAAGGGGTGGTGTTCGACTCCGCCTACTGCAACAGCCCGCTGTGCGCGCAGTCGCGTTTCACCCTGGTCAGCGGCCAGTTACCCAGCAAGATCGGCGCCTACGACAACGCCGCCGACTTTGCCGCCGACATTCCCACCTACGCCCATTACCTGCGCCGCCTCGGCTACCGCACCGCGCTGTCGGGCAAGATGCATTTCTGCGGCCCGGACCAGCTGCACGGCTATGAAGAGCGCCTGACCAGCGATATCTACCCGGCCGACTACGGCTGGGCGGTGAACTGGGACGCCCCCGACGAGCGCCCGAGCTGGTACCACAACATGTCGTCGGTGCTGCAGGCCGGGCCCTGTGTGCGCACCAACCAGCTGGATTTCGACGAAGAGGTGGTGTTCAAGGCCCGCCAGTACCTCTACGACCACGTGCGCGAGGGCGGCGAACAGCCGTTCTGCCTCACCGTGTCGATGACCCACCCGCACGACCCGTACACCATTCCCAAGGCGTTCTGGGACCTGTACGAAGACGAGGCCATCCCCATGCCTCACGCGCCCTTCGCCCAGGACGAACTGGACCCGCACTCCCAGCGCCTGCTCAAGGTCTACGACCTGTGGGACAAGCCGCTGCCGGCAGACAAGATCCGCGATGCCCGGCGCGCCTACTTCGGCGCCTGCAGCTACATCGACGCCAACATCGGCAAGCTGCTGGAGACCCTGGAAGAAACCGACCTGCTGGACGACACCGTGATCGTCTTCTCCGGCGACCACGGCGACATGCTCGGCGAGCGCGGGCTCTGGTACAAAATGCACTGGTTCGAGATGTCGGCGCGGGTGCCGCTGCTGGTGCACGCACCGGGGCAGTTTGCGGCGGGGCGGGTTGGCGCTTCGGTGTCCACCTGCGACCTGCTGCCGACCCTGGTCGAACTGGCCGGCGGCACGCTGGTGCACGATCTGCCGCTGGATGGCCGCTCGCTGCTGGGGCATCTGCAAGGGCAGGGCGGCCACGACGAGGTGATCGGCGAATACATGGCCGAGGGCACCGTCAGCCCGCTGATGATGATTCGTCGCGGCCCGTGGAAATTCATCTACAGCGAGGACGATCCCTGCCTGCTCTACAACCTGGAGGACGACCCACGGGAACTGACCAACCTCGCCGCCAGCCGCGAGCACGCCGAGCGGGTCGTCGCCTTCCTCGCCGAAGCGCGCCAGCGCTGGGACATGCCCCGCCTGCGCCAGCAGGTGCTGGACAGCCAGCGCCGCCGCCGATTCGTTGCCGGCGCACTGGCCACCGGCACCCTGAAAAGCTGGGACCATCAGCCGATGGTGGACGCCAGCCAGCAATACATGCGCAACCATATCGATCTCGACGATCTCGAACGCAAGGCACGTTATCCACAACCAGGTCAGTAAATCACCGAGGAACGGGCATGAAAGGGTTATCCACAAGCGTTGTAGCGGTTGTCCTTACCCTGGCTGCCGGCGCCGCAAGCTCCGAAGACAGCAAGTGCGAAACGGTCAAGATGGCCGACCCTGGCTGGAGCGATATCGCCGCCACCAACGCCGTGGCCCGCGTGCTGCTGGAAGGCGCGGGCTATCAGGTCAAGGTGGATGCCTTGGCGGTACCGATCATCTACGGCGGCCTCAAGGACGGCCTGGTGGATGCCTTCCTCGGCAACTGGATGCCGGCGCAACAGGGCTTTCACGACAAGTTCGTCGCCAGCGGCGAAGTCGACCGCCTGGCCCGCAACCTGGAAGGCACCGAGTTCACCCTGGCGGTGCCGGAGTATGTGTGGGAGGCCGGCGTGAAGGATTTTGCCGACCTGCAGAAACACGCCGGCGAGTTCGACAGGAAGATCTACGGCATCGGCTCGGGCGCACCGGCCAACCTGTCGCTGCAGTCGATCATCGACAAGAACGAGTTCAACCTCGGCGGCTGGAAGCTGGTGGAATCCAGCGAACAGGCGATGCTGGCGCAAGTGCAGCGGGCGGTGAAGCGCGAGCGTTTCGTCACCTTCCTCGGCTGGACGCCGCACCCGATGAACGTGCAACTGAAAATGCGTTATCTCACCGGCGGCGAAAAATGGTTCGGCAGCAGCGGCAGCGTCTACACCCTGGCCCGCAAGGGTTATGCACAGGCCTGCCCGAACCCGGCCAAGCTGCTGTCCAACCTGAGTTTCAGCCTGGACATGGAAAACACCATCATGGCCAACGTTGTGGATAACAAGGTCAGCTATGACGACGCCGCCAAGGCCTGGATCAAGGCCAACCCGGCGCAGCTCGACGGCTGGCTGAAGGGCGTCACCACCCGCGACGGCGGCGATGCCCTGGCCGCGGTCAAGGCGCGCCTGTAATCCGCTCCGGCGCCGCGTGGCTTGCACCGCGGCGCCGGACACCTCACCCTGACAGGCTTCCACCGGTATAGAGCGATCCCATGGCCTGGCCCGACCGCCAACGACTCCTGCCATTTCTGCGCTGGCTGCCACAGCAGAACCGGGCCAGCGTGCGCCGTGACCTGCTCGTGGGTCTGAGCGGCGCCATCCTCGCCCTGCCGCAGTCCATCGCCTACGCCCTGATCGCCGGCCTGCCCGCCGAATACGGCCTCTACGCGGCCATCGTGCCGGTGCTGATCGCCTGCCTGTGGGGTTCGTCCTGGCACCTGATCTGCGGGCCGACGGCGGCCATCTCCATCGTCCTCTACGCCGCCGTCAGCCCCATGGCGGTGCCGGGCAGCGGCGACTACATCACCCTGATCCTGTTGCTCACCTTCCTCGCCGGCGTGTTCCAGTGGCTGATGGGCATGTTGCGCTTCGGTGCCCTGGTGAACTTCGTGTCTCATTCGGTGGTGATCGGGTTTACGCTCGGTGCCGCCGTGGTCATTGCCCTGGGCCAGTTACCGAGCCTGATGGGGCTGGACCTCGACAGCCAGACCACCGCCCTGAAGACCGCACAAAGCCTGCTGCAACACGTCGGCGAGATAGACCTGCCGTCGCTGCTGTTGGGCCTTGGCACCTTGTTGACCGGCCTTGCCATCAAGCTGCTGCGCCCGCGCTGGCCGGCACTGCTGATCAGCCTGCTCGGTGCCAGCCTGCTGGCGTTGCTGTGGCCGGCGATGTTCGGCCATGTCGCGAGGGTGCCGGCGTTCATCGGCCAGTTGCCGCCGCTGAGCCCGCTGCCGCTGCTGGACGTGGAACTGATCCTGCGCCTGCTGCCGGGCGCCGTGGCGGTGGGCATGCTGGGCCTGGTGACCAGCCTGTCCATCGCCCGCTCGCTGTCGATCCGCTCGGAGCAGTTGATCGACGCCAATCAGGAAATCCGTGCCCAGGGCCTGTCCAACCTGATTGGCGCGTGGTTCTCGGGTTATCTGTCGTCCGGCTCTTTCACCCGCTCCGGGTTGAGTTATGACGCGGGCGCCCGATCGCCGCTGGCTGGCGTGTTTTCAGCGTTGTGGGTGGCGCTGTTCGCGGTGGCCGGTGCCCAACTCATCGCTCATATTCCGATCCCGGCCATGGCCGGCAGCATTCTGCTGATCTGCTGGGGCCTGGTGGATCATCGGGCGATCCGGGCGCTGTACCGGGTCAGCCGCCCGGAGTTCGTGGTGATGCTGCTGACCTTCTTCGCCACCCTGCTGCTGGAGCTGCAAACGGCGATCTATGCCGGTGTGCTGGCCTCGCTGTTCTTCTACCTCAAGCGCACCTCGCAGCCGCGGGTACAACAGAGCCGGGAAGGCGAGGCAGACGTGTTGCGGGTGGGCGGTTCGATCTTCTTCGGCGCCAGCCACTACTTGCAGGTGCGGCTGCAACGCTGCCAGGCGACGGACGTGGTGATCGATGCGCGGCAGATCAACTTCATCGACTACTCCGGGGTGGAAATGCTCCACCAGGAAGCCCGCCGCCTGCGCCGGCAAGACCGCAGCCTGACCTTGCGCCGGGCGAGGCCGCAAGTGATCGAGGAATTGCAGAAGCTCGAAGGGATGGAGCGCTGCCCGATCCGCTTCGAAGACTGAAGCCGTAATGCCCGGTAGGAGCGGATTTATCCGCGATGGGCCACAGCGCGGCCCTGAATCCATCCAGCACCCTGTTGATGTCCGATCTGGATCTGACATTCACGCACCATTAACCTCCCGGTACTGACAGCCAGCTCGTGCGGGATGGTTCTGGGGCCGCGCTGCGGCCCATCGCGGATGAATCCGCTCCTACAATGCTCGTGGTCGTACTTGGCTACGAACTTCCTCTATCTCCGACTTTCTTGTAGGCAATTTCCCAAGCATACTGCCGGCCGCCTTCAGTTGTTGCGCTCGTGGGAATCGCTGCCTAGTCTTCGGCGGTCGTTGAACATCAACGATCGGCTTTGACAGGCCGTCCTTCAGGTCGCCGCAGCTTTATGGCAGCTGTGCGCGTGGGCACCTCATGGTGCGCCGGGTTTCCTGGACCGGTCTGTCAACCCGCGTACAGCTGCCACCCTCTGTTTGACAGCAGACGATGGCAGCTCCATTCATCCAGGAGTTTTGTCATGAAAAAGCTTGTCCCCGATCCACCCCCAATCCTCGCCCTCAAGCCAGGCATCACCCACGACGAAGCGATCCACAATGCCTTCGAGCATCTCGAAAAGGCCATCGCCTTCGCCACCCGCCTGCCCGACCAGGCCAAGCCCAAACAGCAGGCCGATCTGGAAGACACGCGAGTGCATCTGCGGCTGATCAAGGCCTACCTGAAAGTAGCTCTGGCGAAATCGACACAAAGCATGCCGATCTAGTGGGCTGAAAAAACCGGCCGTTAAGTGTTCTCAACGGCCGGTTTTTTATCGCCCTGTCTAATAAGTGCAACTAGCTAGAACAAACAAGCATTTCCGGCAACTGATATTTCTGTCAGTTGTGCTCAAGCACAGATCTGGTTAGCGTGAGTCGCGCAGAATATTTTGAATGCCCAAATTTAAACGTGAGGAAGAAAGAATGAATAACATAAAGCTTTTTTCGTCATTAATTTTGCTGTTTATACAAACACCGTTTTTTTATTCGGCTAACGCAGCGGTAGAAGCACAGTACCCACGGAATTGTTATACAGACCAAAGCTTGAACGCGTTCGATATGCATAATTCTATCAACTCTTCCGAAAGAGCGACACTGACAGCCCTGAAGTACAAACCAATTGATGTAGTTGTCAAACAAACAGTTGACACAGCGACGTCTTCAACGATTCTTGACGCCTCGGGGACAAAAACAACCAGTGGAAAGGTGAGATATCAGTGGGCCGGCAACCCCGAAGATAACAAGCCGACCACCAAGGTAAAGACCCCCGAGCGAGGTTACAGCACACGCCTCAACCTGAACGTAAGGGATGAAGAATGTGGTAATGAAGTTAATACAGAAATCACCGTCTCGGGTAAATGAGCGATTACCGACAAAAGTTTCAGCGATAAAAAAGCCGGCCGGTGAGGATAACCACGGCCGGTTTTTTGCTCAGGATCAAGCCCGCGCCAGTTGCCGCCGCAGTTCCGCCAACACCGGCCCGGTATCCGGCCGCACGCCCCGCCAGATGCAGAAGGCTTCCGCCGCCTGCTCCGCCAGCATCCCCAGCCCGTCCAGCACCTTGGCGGCGCCGTGTTCGCGGGCCCACTGGCAGAACGGCGTGGGTTCCTTGCCGTACATCATGTCGTAGCACACGGTGACGCCCGGCTCGATCAGGCTCGGGTCGATGGGCGGCAGCTCGCCGGCAAGGCTCGCCGAGGTGGCGTTGATGATCAGGTCCACCGGCTCTTTCAGCCAACTGAAGCCGCTGGCCGCCACGGGGCCGAGGTCGGCGAACTCGCGGGCCAGTTGCTCGGCTTTTTCCACGGTGCGGTTGGCGATCACCAGCGACGCGGGGTTGTGCGCCAGCAGTGGCTCCAGCACGCCGCGCACGGCACCGCCGGCGCCCAGCAGCAGGATGCGCTTGCCGGCCAGTTCAACCCCGGCATTGACGGTGAGGTCGCGCACCAGCCCGGCGCCGTCGGTGTTGTCGCCCTGGAGGCTGCCATCGGCCAGTTTGCTCAGGGTGTTCACCGCCCCGGCGCGCTGGGCGCGGGGGGTGAGGCTGTCGACCAGGCGGAAGGCTTCTTCCTTGAACGGCACGGTGACGTTGGCGCCCAGGCCCTGCTGGAAGAAGCCCAGGGCGCAGGCGGTAAAGTCATCCAGCGGCGCCAGCAGGGTGTCGTATTCGAGCTGCTGGCCGGTCTGGTCGGCAAACAGCCGGTGGATCAACGGCGACTTGCTGTGGCCGATCGGGTTGCCGAATACAACGTACTGGTCCATTCACGCGCTTCCTGAATCACGCCCGGCGACCGGGCAAACGGGGGGGTGAACAATGGGCTCAGCGAGCGCTGTTGTCCAGACTCAGCCAGTCGCGATCCTGCAGGAAGTACTCGGTCAGACGTGCTTCGGCGCTGCCCGGTTGCGGCTTCCAGTCGTAGCCCCAGCGCACCTGCGGCGGCAGCGACATGAGGATCGACTCGGTACGGCCGCCCGATTGCAGGCCGAACAGGGTGCCGCGGTCATAGACCAGGTTGAACTCGACGTAGCGGCCGCGGCGGAATTCCTGGAATTCGCGCTGCTCGGCGGTGTACGGCTCGGCCTTGCGACGCTGGACGATGGGCAGGTAGGCCTCGACGTAGGCGTCGCCAATGGCGCGCATGAAGGCGAAGCTGGTGTCGAAGTCCCATTCGTTGAGGTCGTCGAAGAACAGGCCGCCAATGCCGCGGGGTTCACCACGGTGCTTGAGGTGGAAGTAGCGGTCGCACCAGGCCTTGTAGCGCGGATAGACGTCGGCGCCGAACGGCGCGCAGGCCTGCTCGGCGACACGGTGCCAGTGGATGCAGTCTTCTTCGTTGCCGTAGTACGGGGTCAGGTCGAAGCCGCCGCCGAACCACCACACCGCTTCTTCGCCTTCTTTCTCGGCGATGAAGAAGCGTACGTTGGCGTGGGAGGTCGGCACATGCGGGTTGTGCGGGTGGATCACCAGCGACACGCCAAGGGCTTCGAAGCCGCGACCCGCCAGTTCCGGGCGGTGGGCGCTGGCGGACGGCGGCAGGCCGTTGCCAAAGACATGGGAGAAATTGACGCCGCCTTTCTCGATGACCTTGCCGTCGCCGATCACCCGGGTCCGTCCACCGCCGCCGGCTTCGCGGGTCCAGGCGTCTTCGACGAAGCGGGCGCCGCCGTCTTCGTTTTCCAGGGCGGTGCAAATCCGGTCTTGCAGGTCCAGCAGGTAGGCCTTCACGGCCTCGGTGCGGCTAGTCATCGGGTCACCTTGAAGCGGGCTTGGGCCGGCCCAGGGGAACCGGCGGAAAATTCGGCGCACAGCATACCATCGTGCATGTGCCCCCCGTAGTTGACGGCGATCAAGCAAAAGCGTCCGATAGGCCCTTTCCCCGATGTCTCAGGAGAGTGCAGATGGCCAAGCGTATCCAGTTCGCCCAGCATGGCGGCCCCGAGGTGCTGACCCTGGTCGATTTCGAACCGAAGGCCCCGGCGCCGGGCAATGTCCTTGTGCGTAACCACGCCATCGGTCTGAATTTCATCGACACCTATTTCCGTAGCGGCCTGTATGCGCCGCCGGCGCTGCCGTCGGGCCTGGGCACCGAGGGTGCCGGCGTGGTGGAAGCGGTGGGCGAGGGCGTGACCCGCTTCAAGGCCGGCGACCGCGTGGCCTATGGCGGCGGGCCGCTGGGCGCTTACAGCGAGCTGCACGAACTGCCGGCAAGCAATCTGGTGGCGTTGCCGCAGGAGATCAGCTTCGAAGACGCCGCTGCCGTGATGCTCAAGGGCCTGACCGTGCAGTACCTGCTGCGCCAGACCTACGACGTGCAGCCGGGCGACGTCATCCTGTTCCACGCCGCGGCGGGCGGTGTCGGCTCGCTGGCCTGCCAGTGGGCCAACGCCATTGGCGCCAAACTGATCGGCACCGTCAGCTCGGCGGAAAAGGCCGAGCGCGCCAAGGCACTGGGCGCCTGGGCGACCATCGACTACAGCCGCGAGGATGTGGCGCAGCGGGTGCTGGAACTGACCGATGGCAAGAAGTGCCCGGTGGTGTATGACGGTGTGGGCCAGGACACCTGGCTGACCTCGCTGGACTGCCTGGCGCCCCGTGGGCTGATGGTGAGCTTCGGCAATGCCTCGGGTGCGGTGACCGGGGTGAACCTGGGCATCCTGGCGCAGAAGGGTTCGCTGTATGTCACCCGGCCGACGCTGGCCAGTTACGCCAACACCGCGGAAAACACCCAGGCGATGGCCAATGAGCTGTTCGCGATGATCGCCAGCGGCAAGGTGAAGGTGGATATCCAGCAGCGGTATTCGCTGGCTGATGCAGCCAAGGCGCAGACCGAGTTGTCGGCGCGGCGGACGGTGGGCTCGACGGTTCTGATTCCCTGAGTGTTACGGTGAGGCTGATGGCCCTATCGCCGGCAAGGCCGGCTCCCACAATGTCTGAGGCAACTCGGAACCTGTGGGAGCCGGCCTTGCCGGCGATGAGGCCATCAGCAACACCCAAATTATCCAGCCCGAACCACCTCACCAGTCGCCAGATCACGAATCACACTCGGATTCTTGCGCCCCCCCAGCGCCCCACCCAGCACCAGATCCAGCTGGCCGTGGAAATACTGTTCCACCCGCAACCGGCTCTTGGCCGCCGGACGCCCCGCCGGGTTGGCCGAGGTGGACACCAGCGGCCCCACCAGCGAACACAGGTCGCGCACCAGCGGATGGTCACTGACCCGCAGCGCCACGGTGTCGTGCACACCGGTGATCCACTCCGGCAGCAGGCCCTGATGCGGCACCAGCCAGGTGTTCGGCCCCGGCCAGGTGCTGCTCATGCGGTCAATCCACACGTCCGGGAAGTCTTCGAAGAGGAAGTCGAACTGACGGATGTTGTCGGCGATCAGGATCAACCCCTTGTTCACCGAGCGCGACTTGAGCGCCAGCAGCCGATCCACCGCCTCTTCGTTCCATGGGTCACAGCCCAGGCCCCAGACCGCTTCGGTCGGATAGGCGATCACCGCTCCGGCCCGGATTTCCCGCGCGGCTTGTTGCGCACGCCAACTGTTCACCATTTGTGTTACTCCGCATGAAGGCTGATGCGCAGTTTACTTAGCCGGGCCGGGCAAACCAACGCCCGGCTTCATTGCACACGCGGCCCTCCAGTTCCAGCTCGGTCAATGCCGCCAGTACCCGCCCCAGTGGCTGGCCGCTGGCATGGGCCAGCCCTTCGCTGGTCTGCGGCGCGGCCAGCAGCAGGGCAAGCAGCGGGTGGGCGGGTTTATCCACAGGCGCGGGCGAGAGGTTCTGCCAGCCACGCAGGCTTTCGAGGATCTGTTCGATGCTTTCCACCAGCAACGCGCCGTCGCGAATCAACTGATGGCAGCCCTTGGCGCCAGGATGGTGGATCGAGCCGGGAATGGCGAACACCTCGCGCCCCTGTTCCGCCGCCAGCCGGGCGGTGATCAGCGAGCCGCTGGCAAGACTCGCCTCCACCACCAGCACGCCCAGCGACAGCCCGCTGATGATCCGGTTGCGTCGGGGAAAGTTGCCCGGCAAGGGCCCGGCCTCCAGCGGAAACTCCGACACCAGCGCGTTGCCCTGTTCCAGCATGTGGCGTGCCAGCGTCCGGTGACGCTGTGGATAAAATTTTTTCAAGCCCGTGCCCAACACCCCGATGGTGGCCCCGCCCACATCGAGTGCGGCCTGGTGCGCCGCACCGTCGATGCCCAGGGCAAGACCACTGGTAATGACGAAACCGGACTTCGCCAGGCTGCGGGAAAACAAAGCGGCGGTGCTGATTGCCGGTGGCGAAGCACGCCGGCTGCCGACCACCGCCAACTGGGGTTTATCCACAAGCGAGGGGTCACCGGCGACGTAAAGCAGCGGCGGCGGATCAGGAATTTCCGCCAGCAACGCCGGATAGGCGGGATCGTCCCACATCAGCAAATGCTGGCCCGGCCGCTCTAGCCAGGCCATCGCAGCAGCTGCCGCATCACGGACTTCAGCGCTGCGCCGGGCATCACCAGCGGCCGGCGGCACGCCAAGGGAAACCCAGGCAGCAGCCGGTGCGCTCATGGCAGCAGAGGCGCTGCCAAAGGCCTGGATCAGTGTCATGAAACGCTGCGGACCCACATCGGGCAGATGCTGCAAACGCAGGCGCGCCTCCAGCTCGGCGGGCGGGCAGGCGGGAAAATCGGGGCAGGGCATAAGACCATCCTTGATCTTTCGGGGAGCGTCCACATTGCACAACTTGTGGATAACTCTGTTGATAATGCTTTGACAACTGTCCGCCGAACGGGCGCTGACAGCCGGCATTTCAACCCTAGACGACCTTTTCGCAGGTGCCGAACGCGGCGAATCCCTTTATTATGTGCGTTCATGTTTGTCACATAGCGCACAGTGCAGCTCATACCCTTATGGCCATTCTGAACATCCTCGAATTCCCGGACTCGCGCCTTCGCACCATCGCCAAACCGGTGACGGAAGTCGACGACGCCATCCGCCAGTTGGTGGATGACATGTTCGAAACCATGTACGAAGCCCCCGGCATCGGTCTGGCCGCGACCCAGGTCAACGTGCACAAGCGCGTGGTGGTCATGGACCTGAGCGAAGATCGCAGCGAGCCGCGGGTGTTCATCAACCCCGAACTGGAAGAGTTGACCCACGACATGGGCCAGTACCAGGAAGGCTGCCTGTCGGTACCGGGCTTCTACGAGAACGTCGACCGTCCGCTGCAAGTCCGGGTCAAGGCCCTGGACCGCGACGGCAAGCCGTTCGAGCTGATCGCCGAAGGCCTGCTGGCCGTGTGCATCCAGCACGAGTGCGACCACCTCAACGGCAAGCTGTTCGTCGATTACCTGTCGACGCTCAAACGCGACCGCATCAAGAAGAAGCTGGAAAAGCAGCACCGCCAGCAAGCTTGATCCTCCTCACTCCAGAAGGCTTGCTCCGGCAAGCCTTTTTCTTTTAAGCGAGAACTGCATGCGCATCGTCTTCGCGGGCACCCCCGAGTTTGCCGCCGAACACCTCAAGGCCCTGCTGGCCAGCGACCATGACATCGTCGCCGTCTACACCCAACCCGACCGTCCGGCCGGTCGCGGGCAGAAGCTGATGCCGAGCCCGGTCAAGCAACTGGCTGTGGATAACGGCATCCCGGTGCTGCAACCACCGACGCTGCGCAACCCCGAAGCCCAGGCCGAACTGGCCGCGCTGGCGCCGGACCTGATGGTGGTGGTGGCCTACGGCCTGATCCTGCCGCAAGTGGTGCTGGATATTCCGAAACTCGGCTGCATCAACAGCCACGCCTCGCTGCTGCCCCGCTGGCGCGGTGCCGCGCCGATCCAGCGCGCCGTACAAGCGGGCGACGCCGAAAGCGGCGTGACCGTGATGCGCATGGAAGCGGGCCTGGACACCGGCCCGATGCTGCTCAAGGTCAGCACCCCGATCAGCGCCAGCGACACCGGCGGCAGCCTGCATGATCGCCTTGCCGAACTGGGCCCGCCCGCCGTGCTGCAAGCCATCGCCGGCCTCGGCGCCGGCACGCTGCAAGGCGAGGTGCAGGACGATGCCCTGGCCACCTACGCTCACAAGCTGAACAAGGACGAAGCGCGCCTGGACTGGAGCCGTCCGGCGGTCGAGCTGGAGCGGCTGGTACGCGCCTTCAATCCGTGGCCGATCTGCCACAGCACCCTCGCCGGCGAAGCGCTGAAAGTGCTGGCCGCCAACCTGGCCGAAGGCAAGGGCGCGCCGGGCGAGATCCTTTCGGCGAGCAAGGACGGCCTGGTGGTCGCCTGCGGTGAACAGGCACTGAGCCTGACCCGTCTGCAACTGCCCGGTGGCAAGGCGCTGAACTTCAGCGACCTGTTCAACAGCCGCCGCGAGAAATTCACCCCCGGCACGGTACTCGGCCAATGAACCCGCGTCTGGCCGCCGCCCGCGCCCTGGCCGCCGTCCTCAGCGGCAAGGCGTCGCTGAATAGTTCGCTGCCCGCGCAACTGGACAAGGTCGAGGCCCGCGACCGCGGCCTCACCCAGGACCTCGCCTTCGGTACTGCGCGCTGGCAGCCACGGCTGTCGCTGCTGGCCGAGCGCCTGTTGCAGAAACCCTTCAAGAGCGCCGACGCCGATGTCGAAGCGCTGCTGCTGGTGGGCCTGTACCAGTTGCTCTACACCCGCGTGCCAGAGCACGCCGCCATCGGCGAGACCGTGGGCTGCGCCGACAAGCTGAAAAAGCCATGGGCCAAGGGCCTGCTCAACGCGGTACTGCGCCGCGCCCAACGCGAAGGCAATGACCTGCTCGCCGAGATGGAACGCGACCCGGTAGTGCGCACCGCGCACCCGCGCTGGCTGCAAAAATCCCTGAAGGCGTTCTGGCCCGAGCAGTGGGAAGCCATCTGCGCCGCCAACAATGCCCATCCGCCGATGATCCTGCGGGTCAATCGCCGCCATCACAGCCGTGACGCCTACCTCGACCTGCTGCGCCAGGCCGGTATCGAGGCCGTGCCGTGCCAGTTCAGCACCGACGGCATCCTGCTGGCCGAGGCCAAGGATGTGCGCGACCTGCCGGGCTTTGCCGAAGGCTGGATCAGCGTGCAGGACGAAGCGGCGCAACTGGCCGCCGACCTGCTCGAACTGGCCCCCGGCCAACGGGTGCTGGACGCCTGCTGCGCCCCCGGCGGCAAGACCTGCCACCTGCTGGAAGCCGAGCCGAAGCTGGCCGGCGTGGTGGCCATCGACCTCGAAGCCAAGCGCCTGACCCGGGTTCGCGAGAACCTCGACCGCCTTGGCCTCGATGCCCAGCTGATCGCCTGCGACGCTCGCGACACCGCCACCTGGTGGGACGGCAAGGGCTTCCAGCGCATCCTGCTGGACGCGCCGTGCTCGGCCACCGGCGTGATCCGCCGCCACCCGGACATCAAGCTGACCCGCCAGCCCGACGACATCGCCGCCCTCGCCAGCCTGCAAGGCGAGTTGCTCGACGCGCTGTGGCCGACCCTCGATGTCGGCGGCATGCTGCTGTACGCCACCTGCTCCACCCTGCCCACGGAGAACACCGAAGTGATCGAGGCGTTCCTGGCCCGCACCCCCGGCGCCCGTGAGCTGGACCTGGCCACCGACGCCGGCATCCGCCAGCCCCATGGTCGCCAGTTGCTCGCCCAAGAAGGCGGGCACGACGGTTTCTATTACGCCAAGCTGATAAAAATCGCCGCCACGCGCGGTCAATAAAAAGGAAGTGACAGCGGATGAAGATCATCATCCTCGGCGCGGGGCAGGTCGGCGGCACGCTGGCCGAGCACCTGGCCAGCGAAGCCAACGACATTACCGTGGTGGACACCGATGGCGATCGCCTGCGTGATCTCGGCGATCGCCTGGACATCCGTACCGTCCAGGGCCGGGGTTCGCTGCCGACCATCCTGCGCCAGGCCGGTGCCGACGATGCCGACATGCTGGTGGCGGTAACCAACAGCGACGAAACCAACATGGTCGCCTGCCAGGTCGCCTACACGCTGTTCCACACGCCGACCAAGATCGCCCGGGTGCGGGAGTCGGCCTACCTGACCCGCAACGAGCTGTTCGACAACGAAGCCATCCCGGTGGACGTGCTGATCAGCCCCGAGCAGGTGGTGACCCACTACATCAAGCGCCTGATCGAACACCCCGGTGCCCTGCAGGTGATCGACTTCGCCGAGGGCAAGGCGCAACTGGTGGCGGTCAAGGCGTACTACGGCGGGCCGCTGGTGGGCCAGCAACTGCGCCAGATCCGTGCGCACATGCCCAATGTCGATACCCGCGTGGCCGCGATCTTCCGCCGTGACCGGCCGATCCTGCCCCAGGGCGACACGGTGATCGAAGCCGATGACGAAGTGTTCTTCATCGCCGCCAAGGCGCACATCCGCGCGGTGATGGGCGAGCTGCGCCGCCTCGACGAAACCAACAAGCGCGTGGTCATCGCCGGTGGCGGGCAGATCGGCGAGCGCCTGGCCGAGGCCATCGAAAGCCGCTACCAGGTGAAGATCATCGAGATGAGTGCAGCACGCTGCCGCTACCTCTCGGACAACCTCGACAGCACCGTGGTGCTGCAGGGCAGCGCCTCGGACCGCGACCTGCTGCTGGAAGAGAACATCGCCGACGCCGACATCTTCCTGGCCCTGACCAACGACGACGAGGCCAACATCATGTCGTCGCTGCTGGCCAAGCGCCTGGGTGCACGCAAGGTGATGACCATCATCAACAACCCGGCCTATGTCGACCTGGTGCAGGGCGGCGAGATCGACATCGCCATCAGCCCGCAACTGGCGACCATCGGCACCTTGCTGGCCCACGTGCGCCGCGGCGATATCGTCAGCGTGCACTCCCTGCGCCGGGGTGCGGCAGAAGCCATCGAGGCCATCGCTCATGGCGACTCGAAGTCGAGCAAGGTGGTGGGCAAGGCCATCGAGGACATCAACCTGCCGCCGGGCACCACCATCGGCGCGATCATCCGCGACGAGGAAGTGCTGATCGCCCACGACGACACGGTGATCAAGAGTGGCGACCACGTGATCCTGTTCGTTGTGGATAAAAAGTACATCCGTGATGTGGAGAAACTGTTCCACGTCGGCCTGACGTTCTTCTGAGGAACGACGCAATGCGCGAATCGCTGGAAAAGATGCTCGCCAAGGGTGTGGATAACCCGCTGCTGCGCTTTGGCTTGGGCAAGTCTTGGCTGGACGAGGGCAACGGCGCCGAGGCGGCGGTGCACCTGGCGCGGTGCGTGGAACTGGACCCGAAGTACTCGGCGGCGTGGAAGCTGTTGGGCAAGGCCTGGCAGGCGGCTGGGGATAACCTGGCGGCGCGGGATGCCTGGGAGCGGGGGATCGCTGCGGCGCAGGCTCATGGAGACAAGCAGGCTGAAAAAGAGATGACGGTATTTCTCAAGAAGCTGGATAAAGCCGAACACTGAGTTGAATGGTTTTGGGACCGCTTTGCGGTCCCAGAAATCTCAGTACCAGCGAGCCTCGCCAGCCGGACGCTTCTTGAAGCGTTTCATGCTCCACATGTACTGGCTCGGATAAGCCCGCACATACTTCTCCACCACCTGGCTCATGGCCGCCGCCGAGGTCTCGGTGTCGGTGCTGTACATCGCTTCCGGCGCCGCTTCCAGGATCACCTTGAAGCCCGAACCATCCGGCAGCCGCAGGGCATGCAGGAACACACCTACCGCCTTGCCACCGGCCAGCATGTTCGGTACGAACTTGCTGGTCAGCGCTTTGGTCGCCAGGAACGGCACGAAGATCCCCGCCGATTCCGCCGGCTCCGGGTCGGCCGGAATACCCACCTGGCCGCCTTTGCGCACTTCCTTGATGATGCTCAGGATGCCTTCCTTGGTGGACGGCGCGACGCGGTTGCCCAGTTGCACGCGCTGCTCGCGCAGCAGGTCGTCCACGGCCTTGAGCTTGGGCGGACGGTAGAAAATGATCGGTTTGCACTGGCTGCAATAGAAGTGGTTGAGCACTTCCCAGTTGCCCAGGTGGCTGGTGATGCCGACCACGCCCTTGCCCGAGGCCAGGGCGTCCTTCAGCACGTCGAGGCCCTCGACCTCACGCACCAGGTCGATGGAGCGCTGCGCCGGCCAGATCCAGGCACAGGCGCTTTCGGTGAAGGATTTGCCGATATCCATCAGCGTGCGGCCCACCAGCTTTTCGCGTTCGACCGGGTCCATCTCCGGGAAACACTTGGCCAGGTTGATCCGCACCACCTCGCGGGAGCTGTTCGGCACTTTCCACATGATCCAGCCGATGGCTGCGCCAACCCGTTGCACAGCGCCCCACGGCAGCTTGGCAAACAACCGCAACGCCCCGACCATCAAGGCGCCCTTGAACTTTTCCACAGGCAGGTTCCTCCGTAAGCAAGCCGCGTAGTGTAACCGTCAGCGCAGCAGGGCGGCGTACCGATCGCAATCGGTGGTGTGGTCCATGACCATGCCGGTGGCCTGCATGAAGGCGTAGCAGATGGTCGGGCCGACGAAGGTGAAGCCGGCCTTCTGCAACGCCTTGCTCATGGCCTTGGCTTCGTCGGTGACCGCCGGCACGTCGCTGCGCCCGCTGAAGTGATTGACCTTCGGCTGGCCGCCGACGAAAGACCAGAGGAAGTTCGCCGGGTCATCCAGCGCCAGCCAGGCCCGCGCATTGCGGCGCGCAGCGTTGAGCTTGAGGCGGTTGCGGATGATGCCGGGGTCAAGCATGCGCTCTTCGATTTCCTCGTCGGTCATCTGCGCCAGCCGCTTCGGATCGAAACCGAACATCACCTGGCGGTAACGCTCGCGTTTGCGCAGCACGGTGATCCACGAAAGCCCCGCCTGGAACCCTTCGAGCAAAAGCATCTCGAATAGCTGCCCCGCGTCGCGCTGAGGCGTTCCCCATTCCTGGTCGTGATAAGCCTGGTACAGCGGATCGTCGGTACACCAAAAGCAACGTGGCATAAAGCACCATGGGTAGAGGCCGGGGCGAATCGGGTTATACTCCCGCTCTTTATATTCGCAGCCCTAGAAACAGGTGAATTTCGTGAGCCAGCCTACGCCAGCCGTGCGTACCTTCCAAGACTTGATCCTCGCGCTCCAGCAATACTGGGCCGAGCAAGGTTGTGTGGTGCTTCAGCCCTACGATATGGAAGTGGGCGCCGGCACCTTTCATACCGCCACGTTTCTGCGCGCCGTAGGCCCTGAAACCTGGAACGCCGCCTATGTGCAGCCAAGCCGTCGCCCGGGCGACGGTCGCTACGGCGAGAACCCCAACCGCCTGCAGCACTACTACCAGTTCCAGGTGGTCCTGAAGCCGAACCCGGCCAACTTCCAGGAGCTGTACCTCGGCTCGCTGAAAGCCATCGGCCTGGATCCGCTGGTTCACGACATCCGTTTCGTCGAAGACAACTGGGAATCGCCAACCCTCGGCGCCTGGGGTCTGGGTTGGGAAATCTGGCTCAACGGCATGGAAGTCACGCAGTTCACCTACTTCCAGCAGGTCGGCGGCATCGAGTGCCTGCCGGTCACCGGTGAAATCACCTACGGTCTGGAACGTCTGGCGATGTACCTGCAGGGCGTCGACTCGGTCTACGACCTGGTCTGGACCGACGGCCCGTTCGGCAAGGTGACCTACGGCGACGTGTTCCACCAGAACGAAGTGGAGCAATCGACCTACAACTTCGAACACGCCAACGTCGAGAAGCTGTTCGAGCTGTTCGATTTCTACGAAAGCGAAGCCAACCGCCTGATCGAGCTGGAGCTGCCACTGCCGACCTATGAAATGGTCCTCAAGGCCTCCCACACCTTCAACCTGCTGGACGCCCGCCGTGCCATCTCGGTAACCGAGCGCCAGCGTTACATCCTGCGCGTGCGCACCCTGGCCCGGGCCGTGGCCCAGAGCTACCTGCAAGCCCGCGCCAAGCTGGGCTTCCCGATGGCGACCCCCGAATTGCGTGATGAAGTGTTGGCCAAGCTGGAGGCTGCAGAATGAGTGCTCAAGATTTCCTGGTTGAACTGGGCACCGAAGAACTGCCACCGAAAGCCCTCGCCACCCTCGGCGACGCCTTCCTTGCCGGCATCGAGAAAGGCCTGCAGGCCGCTGGCCTGAACTACACCGCCAAGCACGTCTACGCCGCGCCGCGCCGTCTGGCCGTACTGATCCGCAACCTGGACACCCAGCAGCCGGACCGCAGCATCAATGTCGACGGTCCGCCCCGTCAGGCAGCCTTCGACGCCGAAGGCAACCCGACCCAGGCAGCCCTGGGCTTCGCCAAGAAGTGCGGCGTGGAGCTGTCGGACATCGACCAGAGCGGCGCCAAGCTGCGCTTCTCCCAGCACATTCCGGGCAAGGCCACCGCCAGCCTGCTGCCGACCATCGTCGAAGACTCCCTGAACGACCTGCCGATTCCCAAGCGCATGCGCTGGGGTGCCCGCCGCGAAGAGTTCGTGCGTCCGACCCAGTGGCTGGTGATGCTGTTCGGTGACGAGGTGGTCGATTGCACCATCCTCGCCCAGACCGCTGGCCGCGAGTCCCGTGGTCACCGCTTCCACCATCCGGAAAACGTGCGCATCAGCGCCCCGGCGAACTACCAGGAAGACCTGCGCAAGGCTTATGTCCTGGCCGACTTCGCCGAGCGTCGCGAGCTGATCAGCAAGCGTACTGCGGAACTGGCGATGCAGCAGGAAGGCACCGCCATCGTTCCTCCAGCGCTGCTGGACGAAGTGACCGCACTGGTCGAGTGGCCGGTTCCGCTGGTCTGCTCGTTCGAGGAGCGTTTCCTCGAAGTGCCGCAGGAAGCGCTGATCACCACCATGCAGGACAACCAGAAGTACTTCTGCCTGCTGGACGTCGACGGCAAGCTGCTGCCGCGCTTCATCACCGTGGCCAACGTCGAGAGCCGCGATCCGAAGCAGATCATCGAAGGTAACGAGAAGGTCGTGCGCCCACGCCTGACCGACGCCGAGTTCTTCTTCAAGCAAGACAAGAAGCAGCCGCTGGAAAGCTTCAACGAGCGCCTGCAGAACGTGGTGTTCCAGGCTCAACTGGGCAGCGTCTTCGACAAGGCCGAGCGCGTCGGCAAGCTGGCCGCGTTCATCGCCGGCAAGATCGGCGGCGACGCCCAGCGCGCAGCCCGCGCCGGCCTGCTGTCCAAGTGCGACCTGGCCACCGAGATGGTCGGCGAATTCCCTGAAATGCAGGGTGTTGCCGGTTACTACTACGCGCTAAACGACGGTGAGCCGGAAGACGTCGCCCTGGCCCTGAACGAGCAGTACATGCCACGGGGTGCGGGTGCCGAACTGCCATCGACCCTGACCGGTGCGGCCGTGGCCATCGCCGACAAGCTCGACACCCTGGTTGGCATCTTCGGCATCGGCATGCTGCCAACCGGCTCCAAGGACCCTTATGCCCTGCGCCGTGCGGCCCTGGGCGTGCTGCGGATCCTGATCGAGAAGCAGCTGGACCTGGACCTGAACGACGCCGTGGAATTCGCTGTCGCCCAGTTCGGTGCCAAGGTCAAGTCCGCCGGCTTCGCCGAGCAGGTGCTGGAGTTCATCTTCGACCGCCTGCGTGCGCGCTATGAAGACGAAGGCATCGACGTCGCCACCTACCTGTCGGTTCGCGCCCTGAAGCCGGGCTCTGCCCTGGACTTCGACCAGCGCGTTCAGGCCGTTCAGGCGTTCCGTCAACTGCCGGAAGCGGCGGCCCTGGCGGCGGTGAACAAGCGCGTATCGAACCTGCTGAGCAAGGCCGAGGGCGCCATCGCGACCCAGGTCGAGCCCAAGTACTTCGACAACGCCAACGAGTTCTCGCTGTACTCGGCAATCCAGCAGGCCGACCAGGCCGTGCAGCCGATGGCCGCGTCCCGCCAGTACACCGAGTCGCTGGCGCGCCTGGCCGCCCTGCGCGAGCCGGTGGATGCGTTCTTCGAAGCGGTGATGGTCAATGCCGAGGACGCCAGCGTGCGTGCCAACCGTTATGCCCTGCTCAGCCGCCTGCGCGGTCTGTTCCTGGGCGTGGCCGACATCTCGCTGCTGGGGTAAGCCTTGAAACTGCTGATTCTCGATCGTGACGGAGTGATCAACCAGGACTCCGACGCCTACATCAAGTCGCTGGACGAGTGGATTCCGATTCCCGGCTCGATCGAGGCCATCGCGCAGTTGAGCCAGGCCGGCTGGACGGTAGCGGTTGCTACCAACCAGTCCGGCATCGCTCGCGGCTACTACCCGCTGTCCACCCTCGACGCCATGCACGCCCGCCTGCGCGAGCTGGTGGCCGGGCTGGGTGGCGAGGTGGGCATGATCGTCCACTGCCCGCACGGGCCGGACGAGGGCTGTGATTGCCGCAAGCCCAAACCCGGAATGCTGCGGCAGATTGCCGGGCATTACGGTGTGGATCTGGCCGGCGTGTGGTTCGTCGGCGACAGCCGTGGTGACCTGGACGCCGCGCTGACCGTCGATGCACAACCGGTTCTGGTTCGTACCGGCAAGGGCGAGAAGACCCTCTCCAAGGGCGTACCGCCGGATACACTGATTTTCGATGACCTGGCTGCCGTCGCCAGAGCACTTATCCACAAATAGCGCGTCAGCTCCTCGCGGGCGCACTCTTACTAGGCGGGACTTCCCGCAACGGTACAAGCCGCTATGTCGATCCTGCAGGCGATCAGAATCGTTCCGTTTTATGTGTTGCTGGGCGCCAGCGCGCTGATCTGGTGCTCCCTCAGCTTCTTTATCGCGCCGTTCCTGCCGTTCCGTTACCGCTACCGCTGGATCAACGTCTACTGGTGCCGCTTTGCGCTGGTGCTGGTGCGGGTGTTCCTGAATATCCGGGTCAAGGTGACCGGTGCCGAACACATTCCCGAGCGGCCCTGCGTGATCCTGTCCAATCACCAGAGCACCTGGGAAACCTTCTTCCTGTCGGCCTACTTCCAGCCCCTGAGCCAGGTGCTCAAGCGTGAACTGCTGTTCGTGCCGTTCTTTGGCTGGGCAATGGCCATGCTGCGGCCGATCGCCATCGACCGCGACAACCCCAAGGCGGCCCTCAAGCAAGTGGCCGCCAAGGGCGACAAGCTGCTCAAGGAAAACGTCTGGGTGCTGATCTTCCCTGAAGGCACCCGCGTGCCGTACGGCCAGATCGGCAAGTTCTCGCGCAGTGGCGCCGCCCTGGCGGTGAACGCCAACCTGCCGGTGCTGCCGATTGCTCACAACGCCGGCAAGTACTGGCCGAAGGAAGGCTGGGGAAAACGTGCCGGCACCATCGAAGTGGTGATTGGCGAGCCGATGTGGGCCGAAGGCACTGGCCCGCGGGCCATCGCCGAGCTGAACGACCGCGCCGCCGCCTGGAACGAAAAGACTCAGCGCGAGATGGGCTCGCTGCCACCGCAACAGGCGGTGAGCGAAACCCAGTCGGTAGCCTGAGCGTTCTGTGGATAACTTGTTGACAATATTTGGATCCTTTCAAAAAAACGAAGCTAAGTTACTAATCTGTATACATATTTCTCTGTATGACTGGTTTATGTAAATCGTGCATAAGTTTTTTCGGGGAATAAAAAAACCGGCTTTTACGCCGGTTTTTTTGTGCCCGTCATTCAGACCTTGTCGATATCCACATCGCGGGTCTCTTTAAGACAGAACAGACCCACCACCAGGCTGACACCGGTGATCAGCACCGGGTACCAGAGGCCGTAGAAAATGTCGCCGGTGTACACCACCAGGGCGAACGACACGGTGGGCAGGAAGCCACCGAACCAGCCATTGCCGATGTGGTAGGGCAGGGACATCGAGGTGTAGCGGATACGGGTCGGGAACAGCTCGACCATCACCGCTGCCAGGGGCCCGTAGGTCATGGTGGCGATCAGGATCATCACCACGATCAGCAGCACCACCATCGGCTGGTTGACGCTCGCCGCGTCGGCCTTGGCCGGGTAGCCGGCCTTCTCGATGGCTGCACGCAGGGCGGCTTCGTCGAAGCCGACGATACGCTGCTCACCGATGGTCACCGCGACGCTGCTGCCCGCCGGCATCGACTGGGAGCTGTACGGCAGGCCCTGCTTGACCAGGAAGGTCTTGACCTTGTCGCAGGGGCTGTCGAAGCGCGCTTTACCCACAGGGTCGAACTGGAAGGTGCAGCCGGCGGGATCGGCCATCACCACGATGGGCGACTGGCGGCTGGCGGCGTCGATCTGCGGGTTGGCGTAATGGCTCAGCGCCTTGAACAGCGGGAAATACAGCAGGGTCGCCAGCAGCAGGCCGAGCATCAGGATCGGTTTGCGGCCGATGCGATCCGACAGCCAGCCGAAGAAAACAAAGAACGGCGCACCGATCACCACGCTGATGATCAGCAGGGTATTGGCCTGGGCCGGGTCCATCTTGAGCATCTGGGTCATGAAGAACAGCACGTAGAACTGTGCGGTGTAGAAGGTCACCGCTTGCCCGGCGTTGATGCTGAACAGGGCGGTGAGCACCACCTTGAGGTTCGGCCAGGAGGTGAACGACTCGCGGATTGGCGACTTGCTGACCTTGCCCTGGGCCTTCATTTTCACGAACGCCGGCGACTCATGCATGCTCATGCGGATCCAGGTGGAGATTGCCAGCAGCACGATGGACAGCAGGAAGGGCAGGCGCCAGCCCCAGGTTTCGAACTCATCGCCACTGATGTAGCGGCTGGCAAGCACCACCAGCAACGACAGCAGCAGCCCAAGGGTGGCGGTGGACTGAATGAAGCCGGTGTGGAAACCGCGCTTGCCGGGCGGTGCGTGCTCGGCCACGTAGGTGGCGGCACCACCGTATTCACCGCCGAGCGCCAGCCCCTGGAGCATGCGCAGCACCACCAGGATGATCGGCGCAGCAATGCCGATGCTGGCGTAGGTCGGCAGCAGGCCCACGGCGAAGGTGGACAGGCCCATCAGCACGATGGTGACCAGGAAGGTGTATTTGCGCCCGATCATGTCCCCCAGGCGGCCGAATACCAACGCACCGAAGGGACGCACCAGGAACCCGGCGGCAAACGCCATCAGCGCAAAGATGAACGCCGTGGTGTCGTTGACCCCGGCGAAGAACTGCTTGCTGATGACCGCGGCCAGGGCCCCGTAGAGAAAAAAGTCATACCACTCGAAAACCGTCCCGAGGGATGACGCGAAAATGATCTTGCGCTCTTCGCGGCGAGTGCTCGCCGCCGTGGTCGCGCCCTGTTGCTGGATTGTGTCCGACATCGTGCTGTCCTCGGCCCTCGTGGGGCACAGTGATTATTGTTGTTGTCCACTGTCGACGCCGGCCGACTGCTACCGGCGTCACTGTTGCCACGCCACCCTGCGCAAGGCTCAGGGCGTCGCTATCTTCGTGCGGTCACTACTGGCGGCCTGATGGCCTTCGCGGATCAGTTGCGCGGCCTTCTCCGCGATCATCAAGGTGGGGGAGCAGGTATTGCCCGAAACGATGTTGGGCATGATGGAGGCATCGGCAACCCGCAGGCCCTTGATGCCGTGGACCCGCAGTTGAGCGTCCACCACGTCGAGCGCACCGCTGCCCATGCGGCAGGTGCCAACGGGATGGAAGATGGTAGTGCCGATCTGGCCGGCGGCCTGGTGCAGTTCCTCGTCGGTGTTCAGCGACGGCCCCGGCAGGTACTCGCGGGGCGAGAAGGGCGCCAGGGCAGGGGAACGGACAATCTCGCGGGTCAAGCGGATGGCTTGCGCGGCGACGTGCAAGTCCTCGGGAGCGCTGAGGTAATTCGGATCGATCAAGGGGGATGCCGAAGGGTCCGCCGAACGGATATCCACACGCCCGCGGCTGACCGGACGCAGGTTGCACACCGATGCGGTGAACGCGGCGAAGCGGTGCAGGGGTTCGCCGAAGCGGTCCAGCGACAGCGGCTGGACGTGATACTGCAGGTTCGCCGAGGTCTGCTCCGGACCGGAACGGACGAAGGCGCCCAACTGGCTCGGCGCCATGGCCAGCGGGCCGCTGCGGTCGTAAAGATAACGCAGGCCCATGCCCATTTTGCCTGCCAGGCTGTTGGCCACCTGGTTGAGGGTACGAACGTTATCCACCTGATAAATCAGGCGTAGCTGAAGATGGTCCTGCAGGTTGCCACCCACGCCGGGCAGTTCGTGGCGTACACCAATACCCAGGCGCTCCAGCAGCGGGCGCGGGCCGATACCGGAACGCTGCAGGATGCCTGGCGAACCGACTGCGCCTGCGCACAGCAGGATCTCGCGGCGGGCCTTGAAGCTCTGCCACTGGCCTTCGAAACGCGCCCGTACCGCCGTGGCGCGACCGTCCTCCAGCAGCACGCGGTCCACTTCGACACCGGTGAGCACGCTGAGGTTGGGGCGGTTGGCGATGGGGCGAAGGAAGGCTTTGGACGCGTTCCAGCGCACCCCGGACTTCTGGTTGACCTGAAAGTATCCACAGCCCTGGTTGTCGCCACCGTTGAAGTCATCGACGTTGGCGATCCCTTGCTGCGCGGCCGCCTCGCGGAAAGCATCGAGGATCGCCCAGGAATAGCGCTGGCGCTCCACCCGCCATTCACCGTCGCCGCCATGGGCCTCGCTGGCGCCGGCGAAGTGCCGTTCGCTGGCCTTGAACAGTGGCAGCACGTCCTTCCACGCCCAGCCCTCGTTGCCCTCGGCGGCCCAGCGATCGTAGTCGCCGGACTGACCGCGCATGTAGATCATGCCGTTGATCGAGGAACAGCCGCCGAGCACCTTGCCCCGTGGATAGCCTAGGGCGCGGCCATTGAGGCCGGGTTGCGCTTCGGTCTTGAAGCACCAGTCGGTGCGCGGGTTGCCAATGCAGTAGAGGTAGCCCACCGGGATGTGAATCCACGGGTAGTTGTCGCGGCCACCGGCTTCGAGCAGGGCGACGCGGCAGGAGGGGTCGGTGGAAAGCCGGTTGGCCAGCAGGCAGCCTGCGGGACCGGCACCGACGATAACGTAGTCGTAGGCATGATCGGCTGATGGCATGTGAACCTCGCGCCTGATTTTTATTCTTGTCTGCCTTCAGTGTTATTGATTATTTTCGAGATGAAAACATTCGTTTTCACTCAACCGCTGTGCGTTTTGACACAACGCCGGCCAACCTGCGGTTAACAGGAACAGCTCATGTTCGACTGGAATGATCTGCGGTTTTTTCTCGAACTACAGCGCAGCGGCCGCCTGCTCACTGCCGCCAAACGCCTCAATACCACCCATAGCACGGTCGCCCGGCACATCGAGAACATCGAGCAGAGCCTGGGCACCGCATTGTTCGTGCAGCACGCCCAGGGCTATGAACTGACCCCGTCCGGCCAGGCCCTGCTCAAGCACGCCGAAGCCATGGAGAACGTGGCGCTGCTGGCGCAGGAAGAAATCACCCAGGCCATCACGCCGCTGGGCAAGATCCGCCTCGGCGTCACCGAAGGCATCGGCATCATGTTCTTCACCCCGCGCATGGGCAGCCTGTTCGAACGTTATCCGGGGCTGGAAGTGGAACTGGTGGCGGTGCCGCGGTTCGTCAGCATCATCAACCGCGAGGCAGAAATCAGCATCCATCTGGAGCGGCCCAATGCCGACCTGTTGATCACCCGCAAGCTCACCGACTACCGGCTGGCGCTCTACGCCAGCCGTGACTACCTGGCCCGGGCGCCCGCCTTGAACAGCCGCGAAGACCTCGCCCGGCACAGCTGGATCGGCTATGTCGATGACCTGCTGTTCAGCCAGGAACTGCTGTTTCTCAACAGTTTCTGCCGGGCGCCGAACGTGGTGTTCCGCAGCACCAGCGTGATCGCCCAGCAGCATGCGGCGCGGGCCGGGCTGGGCATCGCTGTGCTACCCAACTACATGGCCCGTCACGACCCGGAGCTGGTGCGCATCCTGCCCAGCGAGACCATCCAGCGCAGCTACTGGATCAGCACCCGTCGCGAGCTGCACAAGTCGGTGCGCCTGCGGGTGGTCTGGGACTACCTGCTGGCGCAGTGTGCTCAGGAGCAGGGCGAGCTACTGGCCGAGTAGGGTGTTCAGCGCCAGCAGCACGGCAGCGCCAATCCCGACCACGGCGAATGCCTGCTGCAACCGTGGACCGGCCAGACGGTGAGCGACCTGGCGCCCGCCCAGCAGTCCCGCCAGTGCACCTGCGGCGAAAGGGGCGCCGACGGCCCAAGGCATCACCCCGCTGAAACTGGCCGTCAGCACGCTGCCGCAGGACACCAGCGCAATGACCGCCAGGGAGGTGGCGACCATGTTCTTCATCTGCAGGTTGGTGTAGCGACCAAGGGCGGGAACGATGACAAACCCGCCGCCGACGCCGAGCAACCCCGACAGCAGGCCTGCCGTCAGGCCGGTGAAGGCCAGGGCACGGGCGCAGGGCAGGGTCCAGCGCAGACGCCCTTGTAGCGGGTTGAGCACACAGGGCTGGATCTGGCGATTGCCACAGACCGGCTCACCACGCAGTTCCCTGCGGGCCTTGAGCAGCATGCGCGAGCAGGCGTACACCAGCACCAGCGAGAAACCGAGCGCCAGCGGTGCATTGGGCAATCGGTGCGCCAGCCAGAAACCACAGGGCGACGCCACCACCCCGAGTCCTGCGATGAAGAAGGCTGCACGATAACGCACAAGCCCTTGCCGCCAGCCCAGTACGGCGCCAACGCCAGCCGCCAGCCCCACCGCCAGCAGGCCGACCGGCGCCGCCTCGACCATCGACAAGCCAAGGCCGAACACCAGCAATGGCACGGCGAGGATGCCGCCGCCGGCACCGGTCAGCGCCAGGATCGCGCCAACCATCGCGCCCAACGCGGCGCCCAGCAGTTCGTGCTCGATCACGGGCGAACCTCATCCACGCGGAGGGTCGGTCGCGCCAGCCACTCACGCCCCTTCAGCATCCCGCGCCAATACAGTGGCGGTAGCACCCGAGCCTTCAGCCACCAGGCCATCCGGGTTGCCTTGCGCCCGTCCAGCAGCCAGCGCGGGAAGCTCGGCGCCAGCTTGCCGCCATAGGTGAACTCCGCCAGTACGATCTTGCCCCGTGCCACGGTGAGCGGGCAGGAGCCGTAGCCGTCGTATGCCATCACGTTCGGCAAGCGCCCGAGTGCCGCCAGCACATTGTTGGCGACCACCGGTGCCTGCTTGCGGGCGGCTGCCGCGGTCTTGGCATTGCCGGTGTTGATCACGTCGCCCAGGCCATGGATGTCGGCGAACTGGCGATGGCGCAAGGTGGCCGGGTCGACATCCAGCCAGCCGGCAGCATCGGCCAAGGGACTGGTGCGGATCACATCGGGGGCTATCTGCGGCGGTACCACATGCAGCATGTCGAAGGGCTGCGTCAGGGTTTCAGTACTGCCGTCCGGCAAAGTCCGGACGAAGGTCGCGCGCTTGCCCGGACCGTCCACGGCCGTCAGCCGATGGCTGTAGTTGAGATCGATGCCGTAGCGGTCGACGTACTCCATCAGCGCCGGCACGTAATCGGCCACGCCGAACAGCACCGCCCCCGCATTGAAGAATTGCGTGCGGATCGCGCCCAACCGGCCGCTGCGCAACCAGTGATCGCAGGAGAGGTACATGGCTTTCTGCGGCGCCCCGGCACACTTGATCGGCATCGGTGGCTGGGTGAACAGGGCACGTCCGCCGCGCAGGTTGCGCACCAGCTCCCAAGTGTAGGGCGCCAGGTCGTAGCGGTAATTGGAGGTGACACCGTTACGGCCGAGGGTCTGCTCCAGACCGTCGATGGCCTGCCAGTCGAGCTTGAGGCCGGGGCAGACGATCAGTTGCTCGTAGCTCACCGTCCGGCCATCAGTGAGGGTCACGCGCCTGGTTTCAGGTTCGAAGCGACTGACGGCGGTCTTGATCCAGCGCACACCCGTGGGCACCGTCGAAGCCAGGGTTCGGGCGGTACTGCTGGCCTGAAAGACGCCGGCACCGACCAGGGTCCAGCCGGGCTGGTAGTAATGCACATCGGCCGGATCGACCACGGCAATGTCGAGTGAACGGTCGCGAGCCTTCAGGCTCGCCGCAACAGCGATTCCGGCGGCACCGGCGCCGATGATCAGCACGCAATGATGATCGACCTCGCGGCCGGAAACGGGGAGGGTGGCAGCAGGCATGGTGGAACTTCCTTTCTAATAATGTTTGGGTACAACGGCATCACAGGGCGTTGAGAGGAATCTTCAGGTAGCTCACGCCGTTCGCTTCCGGCTCGGGAAACTGGCCGCTACGCATGTTGATCTGCACGGACGGCAGCATGAGCACGGGCATCTCCAGGGTGGCGTCACGGGCCTGGCGCATGGCGACGAATTCGTCCTCGGCGATACCCTGGCGGATATGGATGTTGCTGGCACGCTGCTGGGCGACGGTGGTCATGTAGCGCAGCTCGCGGCCACCGGGCAGGTAGTCGTGGCACATGAACAGACGAGTGTCCGCAGGCAGATCGAGAATGCGCTGGATCGAGCGGAACAGGGTGCGCGCATCGGCACCGGGGAAGTCGCAACGGGCGGTGCCGTAGTCGGGCATGAACAGCGTGTCGCCTACGAAGGCGATTGTCTCGCCGGCCAGTTCCACCACATAGGTCATGCATGCCGGTGTATGGCCAGGGGTATGCAGCGCATGCGCTTGCAGCTCGCCGATGCGGAAGGCGGCGTTGTCGTCGAACAGCACGTCGAACTGACTGCCGTCCCGGGCGAACGCGGGGCCCGCATTGAACAGCGCACCGAAGGTCTTCTGCACCTGGGTGATCTGACTGCCGATCGCCAGCTGTCCACCCAACGCCTGTTTCAGATAGGCACCTGCCGAAAGATGATCGGCATGTACATGGGTCTCCAGAATCCACTGCACGCTGGCGCCCAGTTCGCGGACGCGGGCGATCAGCCGGTCGGCGCTGTGGCTGTCGGTGCGACCGGACTTGGGATCGTAGTCGAGCACACTGTCGATCAGTGCGCAGTGCCGGGTCTGGTTGTCCATCACCAGGTAGCTGATGGTCCAGGTTGCACTGTCGAACAGCGCTTCCACATACAAATTGCCGCCTATGATCATTACCCTTTCTCCAGAAGGTCTGCTGGCGCCAGCACGCAGGCTTGCCAATCGTCGACAGGGGTTTTCAAGATGTGTGCCACGGCGTCGACGGGATCAACGTCCCGGTTTCATTGAGTCTGGCCTATCCGGCTGACAGTGACTGCCGCGTCGGATGGCAGGGCAGTGGCAGACCTTGGCAGTCTTTGGCAGTGCCGCCGTCATGCGCTAAGCTGCCGCCGAGCTTTCCCAGGTGTCGCCATGACCACGCTGTCCTCCGCCATGACCCATCCCGCCATCCAGGCGCTGGTGTCCTACCTCGAACACGATCTTCAGCCCGCTATCGTGCTGGACACCGACTACAACATCCTCGCGGCCAACAGCGCCTATCAGCGCCAATTCGGCGTGGAGGGCAAGCCGGCCATCGGCGCCAAGTGCCATCGTGTCTCTCATCACTACGCGGTTCCTTGCGACCAGGCCGGCGAGGTCTGTCCCATGCGCAAGGCCCGGGAAAGCCGTGTGGCCGAACGCATGCTGCACGTCCACCACACCCCGCGAGGGCCGGAGCATGTGGATGTGGAACTGCGGCCAATCCTGGATGCCGAGGGCCAGGTGATTGCGTTTGTCGAGCGCCTCAACCGCATCACCCTGGCGTCCGCGCAACCGCAGCAACATGGATTGGTGGGCCGATCATCGGCGTTCAAACGGGCATTGGAAGGGTTGCAGCGAGCCGCGCCGGCGCAGATTCCGGTATTGCTGCAAGGGGAATCAGGAACCGGCAAGGAACTGTTCGCCCGTGCCTTGCATCTGGGCAGCTCGCGGGCCGAAGGTCCCCTGGTGGTGGTGGACTGCACCGGCCTTACCGACTCACTGTTCGAGAGCGAACTGTTCGGCTACGAGAAGGGCGCGTTCACTGGCGCACTACAACGCAAGACAGGGTTGGCGGAAGCCGCCCATGGCGGAACCCTGTTCCTCGATGAGATCGGCGAAGTGCCGCTGGCGATGCAGGTGAAACTGTTGCGCCTGATCGAGTCCGGCAGCTTCCGGCCGGTGGGCAGCTTGCGCACCGTACACTCGGACTTCCGCCTGGTGTGTGCCACCCACAAGCCGCTGAAAGAAATGGCGGCAGAAGGGACCTTCCGCGAAGACCTGTATTACCGCATCAGTGGATTTCCCATTCGCCTGCCGTCTCTTCGCGAGCGGGGTGAAGATCTGCCGCTGCTGATCGAAACCCTGCTGCAGCGCATCGCGGGCAACACCGCGCCGCACATCGACAAGCAAGCGCTGCAACTGCTTCGGGCTTACACCTTCCCCGGCAATATCCGAGAGCTGCGCAATATCCTCGAACGAGCACGGCTATTTGCGGACGACGGCGTGATTCGGGCAGAGCATCTACCGCCAGAGATCAGCGGGGAGGGCGCTTCGGTGCAGCCGGTTCGTGGCGCCTCGAATGAGCGTGCGCGGCTGGCGCAAACGCTGGAGAGCTTCGAAGGTTCACGCAGTGAGTTGGCGCGACACTTGGGCATGAGTGAACGAACGCTGTATCGCCGTTTACGAGAATTGGGCCTGTAAAAGCACAGCCCATAAAAAACCCCGGCACATTCGCCGGGGTTCTTTGTTTCACGTGGAACACTGTAGGTTCACAAAATAGGTGATAGGCCAGACCCCGTGAAATTGGAATCTTCGCCATTTTTTTTGTGAAATGAAGGGGTGCTTTTCACAGAAAAGCCGAGAAATCCCTACTCACCAATCACAAAAGTTGATTGGCCTGGAAAGGGCCGTTTACGACCGACGCGTGACTTTTCGGTAAGGGATGAGGAGTAGTCGCAGCGATCCTTTAGCTCCTAGTCTGGCGACCTTGGGTTCAGAATCCGACTGGCAATGCCCGCCGTCACTACTTCAGAGGAACCAGCTTCCTCTGCTGCCAAAATTGCGGGGGGCTCATGCTGGTACCCAGGCCCGACAAATGCGCAGTTGCAGCCCTCAATTGCAAGGCTATCCAAAGCGGCACGCGTGTCAATCAAGATCTGATGCATGACGATGGCCGGCCTCACGGAGGTGAAACCGGAGATTCAGATTGACTAAACCGACCCCGTAGACACCAACCTCCACGAAGGCCGCTATCGACCCAAAGCTGTCCTTCAAGAAAGGCAGCTAACGGCGAGAAGCGGTCATTTTGTATCTACAGGTTTCGGGGCGATTCACTCGTCTGATGCTCAGGAGCACCAGGATGGGCGTCAAGGAGGTGGTCATCTTGAGGTGGACTATGCTGACCAGTTGCTCTCAAATCTAATCGTGAGGTCCTCCATGGCAAACCCCAATCTGCTGGCTCTATTCAGAGATGAAGTCCTTCTGACCGGGCCTGAAAGCTCCCTTCCAAGCAACCTATCTCAGTTCTGGCTTGAGGAGCTCCAGAGTCATCTGGAGAGGTATTTCGACGGTTTGAACTCGGATTCAGATGCAGAAGAGAAGGATCTCGACATCTCTCTCCCACTCGCAGCGATCATCCACATCTTGTTCGCGAAGAATGGTGGGGAGGAGATATCCGAGAGCTCTGAAAAGCTGTACGAGTATTTCCAAGACTACCGGCTCGAACTGGCCCTTGAAGAGATCACGCGAAAGACTCATGTGGCTGCCGAGGCTGCAACCATTGAGACCATCTTCACCAACCGAGATGTCCTGGTGGAACAAGGCCCCCTTCTTCAATAGGTACCTCCACCGATGCCATCGCCGGCGGGCACGCTCCGAGGCATTGATGGAATGCATTTTGACGGCTGCCGAGATCAGCGAATGAAAGAAATTGCTGCGCCGATGTTCGATCTAATCGCTTTGTCGCTTCCACGAGGGTTGGGGTTTGGGGACAGCCCGCCAGTAGGGGCATGGCTTAGTGAGGACGGAATTTCTTGTGCCGCTCTAACCCGAAATATCCATTCCGGCAGCTTCGGAATTGTCACCTTGCGGCGTCGTGTCGATAGCGTGTGGGTGCTCCTCAGCCATAGTGAGCGCACCACTGGCGAGTCTGAAGCCCGCGCCTCAATCAGCCATTTTCTCTATACCCAAGCCCATCCGCTTCCACTCCCTTCAGGTGAACGACGACGTGCTCCTCTAAGCAGAATGGGTAAGCGCACACCAAGCGTGGTGTTCAAATCACTATTTGATCCAAGCCGCCGTATTGGGGCGTGGGCGCTGAATCAACTGTATCTCGCACTGCCATCCCCAGACAGAAATTGGGTTCCCGATTGCCAGACTGAGAATTTTCACACCCGCCTCTGGGAAGCCCACCTATTAGCGATTTTTCGTGAACAGGGACTCTTGGTCACCCAGCCTAAAGAATCACCCGATTTTCACATCGAGAATAGGCTGGGAGATGAGGCCTGGGTTGAAGCAGTGACAGCCAACCCGGAAGAGCGGTATGAGCATTTTGGCGCCTCGCCGGTCCCCCCACCCGCTGACCGACATGAGCGTTTCTTAGGAGCGGCTGCAGAAAGGTTTGCGAGGACCATCCAAAACAAATTGGACAAGCGTTACGAATCCCTACCGCACGTGGAGGGTAAGCCGCTCATTCTGGCCTTAGCCGATTTCCATGCGCCCAGTTCAATGCTGTGGAGCAGGGAGTCGCTCATCAGCTATCTCTATGGCTTTGCAGTTCACTCATCTGCGCATCGTGGTACGCACCTGATAACTGTGGAGGAAGAGACATCTCTGCTATCAGGGCGCCCCAACGGCCTATTTACGCTAATGGAAAATGCCCATCTTTCAGCGGTCATTTTCACCAATGCCTGCACAGTGCCAAAGCTCAGCCGAGTGCCGATCTCAGGTGGAGCTCATCTAGACGGGTACCGATACTTGCGGTTTGGTGAGTTTTTCGACCGTTCTCCGGGAGCATCACGAGGTATCCCATTTCTGTTGGATGTAGCGTCCAGCGACTACGGTCAGCTCTGGCCGCAATATGGCTACGAGCCGTGGTCTGCTGAAGTGGAGGTATTCCATAACCCTATGGCACTATACCCGGTGCCTAATGAGTTGATACCAGAAGTCACCCACTGGAGAGAAGTAAACGGAAGAGTCGAGTGCGAATCTTTCTTTGATGTATCCATACTCCGATCCAGAACACTCGTCCTCAGTGCAAACGCTAAGGTTCCGTCACTCGATGAGTTGCTGACAGCAGCCAGTCCTCCAGAGCTCTGACGGCGGCGGGGTGGCCGCATCGTTGCCACGCAGGTAGATGAGAATTTCTCAGCAAGCTACCCAGCCAGGGGAAGGACATGAGATCCCCTGCGCAATTCAGGACCGTTGAAGCGTCACCTCTCTTCGGGTAAAAGCATGACCGTCATACAACGCTACAACAGCGTCATACCCGAGAGCATAGGAAGAAAAATGTCGATCCAAGGACTAAAACGATACTTTGGAAACAAGATTCACGCAGTGATAATGATGGCCCCGCTTAAGCGGGAAATGATACGCCTCGGCATATGCACCCTTATGGCGATTATTCTGAATATCATCTTGTATACCGGCGTTGAAGTAGACGGCACCATCAAGCCGTGGGCAGAAACCCCGATAAAACTGTTTGCATCGTCGATGTTATTCGCCTTCATGATCAAGGCTTTTCTGCCAGTTCTCGGCTGGACGATACTGAAAGCAATGCTGTTGAGTGCGAACAATGCCTTCAGCGGCATACTGAGTTTTTTGGGCAATCAGTTCACAGGCGTCATGTACTGTACCGGAATTATTATGGGTTCTATCACGATTAAATTGTATATGGTTTCCGGGGTTTTAGACTCTGAGTTTGCTTATCTGTCCGCAATCGTATTTGCTTCCGGGGTTTTATATTTCTATGTGCTGCAATGCGCCATTCAAAAAACAATGAGTCCGGCCCTGCGTACACCAGCAGTACCGCGTTAAACCACTAGGCTGTGACTATTCATCTCTGGTGCTCAGTAGGCGCTCGCTCTGCTGAACCCTCACCCATACACAACCATTAATGGACTGGCCCGCCTTCGACTTTATGAAGAAGGCGAGCGAGCACGTGACTGATTGCGCATGTATTCCGAGATGAGACTTTCGAAATTGATGTCCGCCTCCTCAACGAGAATATTGACGTGACAGTACAGCTCTTCAGGACCTCTGAGATAATTGAAAATCCTTGATCTAACGATGCCGCAAACCCCTTCTTTGACCGCCGTAGAGGGGAGGTTGATAACATCGCCAACGCACGGGATAAGAGCTAGGCCATGGTCGCTGTTGAAGACAATGTCAGCTGGACAGGCATCAATGCTGGCATCGGATTGTCCTTGCGAAACCTGCTGATAATCAATGCTATACCTCATGTACAGCCTACCTCATTTGTTGAGTGAGGAATCAGCGCCGCGGATCGTAAACAGAAACCTCAAGTTCGCAAGCGACGGGAGCATGTAGCGGATTTTCGGTACTAGAGAGCTTGGCAACTATCGTTTTTCAAGCACATACCCTACGCCCCGAAGCGTATGTATCAGTTTGGTCTCGAAAGGGTCATCTATCTTGGCTCTGAGTCTTCGAATCGACACCTCTACAACGTTTGTGTCGCAGTCAAAATTCATATCCCAAACCTGCGAAATAATTTGGGTGCGGCTCAGCACCACACCGGTATTACGCATCAGGTAATGCAGTAACGCGAATTCTTTCGTGGTCAGGTCAATGCGCTGACCGTCCCTGAATGCCCTGTGCCGGCTCTGATCAAGCTCCAGGTCAGCGACGCGAATGACCTCTACGGATGCAGGGTGATCTGACCTGCGCATCAAGGCGCGAACCCGGGCCAGCAGCTCAGGGAACTCAAATGGCTTGATCAGGTAGTCATCTGCTCCGTTCTCCAGCCCCCGGACCTTATCCGCCAGCCGGCTTCTCGCCGTCAGCATCATGATACGGGAAGGGCAGTTTTTACGACGCAACAACTCAAGGACCTGCCAACCGTCCATCTCTGGCAGATTTATATCCAGGATAATCAGCTCATATTCGTGCTGCTTAGCCAAGAATAATCCATCTGACCCGGTGTGGACGCAATCTACGACATAGCCACATTCCGTCAGACCTTGACGCACATACTCCGCAGTTTTTACTTCATCCTCAATTACCAGAATTCGCATGGGATTTTGTCTCGATATCACTGAGCAATTAACCGCGCACGCGCGCCGGCATTATTGAAAGGGATGGTAAATCAAAATGAGCGTGCCGGGGCTCAAATGACGGATTTGTAATTTCTAGGTAATACAGTTGATAGTCTGGCGGTATATCTTGTCGCGGTTTGGGTTTGACAGTTGCGGGCCCTCTCTCCAGCAGGTGATTTGACCTTATGAAGTATTGGGTTATTTTCTTCTTTGTGCTGGCTTCGTTCCGCTCAGATGACGGCGAGGTCGCTCACATTGAAGAGACTGGTCATTGGTGTAGTCATGAACTTCACCGGCATGCGATGCGTACAATCGAACGCCTACTTGAATTTTAGGCAAAAAAAGGCGCCCAATGGGCGCCAAATATCCACCTTTTACCAAAGGAGCACTTAAGCCACTCAAGGTGAATTCGTAATGCTCGTTTTACTAATAGGACCAGTTAATGAATAACTGGTCCAGTTAGCGAATTACAGAATCGAAAGCGGGTACTCAATGATCACACGGGTTTCATCCAGATCCGATTCGAATGCAGTGGCACGTGTGGTTGCCTGGCGCAACCGGAAGGACAGATCTTTTGCTGGACCGGTTTGGACAACGTATTTGACTTCGACGTCACGCTCCCAACGCTTCTGATTGTCGAGCGGGTTGCCGTTGTCATCAGTGCGCATGTAGAACTGGTTAGCGTTCGAGTAATCCGCGCCCGAGCCTCTGGCGTAGCGGGTCATGAACGTCAGGCCTGGAATGCCGTAGCTGGTGAAGTTCAGGTCATAGCGCAGCATCCAGGAACGCTCTTTCGGCGAGTTGAAGTCGCTGTACTGGATGGAGTTGTCGACGAAAATCGAGTCCGACTGACGCAGGTAGTCAAAATCGTCGTCGCCGTTGTTGCGCTGGTGCGACAGGGCTAGGGTATGGGCACCGTAACGCACGCCGACCTTGGCACTCCAGATGTTGTTGTCGAATTCACCCAGGCGCTTCTTACCTTCATCTACGGCTTTGTAGTAGTTGAAGCCACCGATCAGCGCCAGATCGTCGCTCAGCGGGTAAACCACGCTGGTGCCGGCGTAGTACTGATTCCAGACGTCTTTCAGCTGGCTGGCGTAGACGCTCACAGTCCAGTTGTCGTTGATCGAGTAGTCACCGCCACCGTAACCGATCCATGGCGAGTTGACCGGGCCGCCGTAGAACGTCACGAAGTTGTCGTTCAGGTTGCTTGAGACCGGCTGGCTCATCGCATGCAGACGACCACCCTGCAGGGTGAGGCCTTGGATGCTGGTGTTCTCAACGGTCACGCCGCGGAAGCTTTCTGGCAGCAGGCGAGAGTCGCCGGATGCAACGACCGGAGTCGATGGGAAAACATCACCTACTTTCACGATGGTATCGAACAAGCGGACTTTGGCTGCGCCGCCGACCTTGGTGTATTCGTCGCGAGCTTCGCCCTTGTTATCAACGGGTAGCACGTCGAAGGAGCTACGGCCGCCGTTGCGCCCATCACCGGTGTCGAGCTTGAGGCCGATCATGGCGAAGGCATCAACGCCAAAGCCAACGGTTCCCTGGGTAAACCCAGAGTTGAATTTGCTGATGATCGCGTGCGCCCAGGCTTCGGAGTAGCCGTTGGTGTTGCCCTTGCCACTGTTATAAGTGGGGGCAGTGCTGTCGCGGTTATCACGGTTGAAGTAGAAGTTACGGTTCAGCACTGTAAGGCTGCTGCCTTCAATGAAGCCTTCTGGCTTGTCTTCTGCCTGTGCCGAAATAGCATAGCTTCCAGACAGCGCAGAAACTGCCGCCAAATACAGTGGTACTTTGATTTTCATCCGATGCTCCTTTGATTCACGGCAGTTTTTATTATGTTTACCGGCGCGGGTGTCGTTAATTGTTCTGACCAGGCGGCGCGCCTAGCGTAGCGCGAGCTCATATTTGCAGGCCGAAGATAACGGGGGGGTGATAGGAAAATTACAATTTCGTCATCTACCTGTTGTTCGGGCCTTCGCACCGCGTGTTTGCCATCTCCGTTGCTTGTAACGAAATCATCGTGTCGGGTTTGGTTTCCCAGTATTTTCGGGCATTACAGGACATTCTTACGGAATTGTAATTTTCTAGCCACCCCTCTGATAGCTACCGCTCATTAGAGTGCCATCACCTAATCAAGTGGGGCTTGGCAGCTGTTTCGGCGTTCTCGCCAAGCTTTATCGAAGTTTGTGCACGAGGACCATCAAAGTGCCCCGGTATAACCGCAATGTCTTACCCAAGACCCCCGTCTCGCCCTGGAAGATCGCTGCACTCTGTGCAGTCATCTCTGGGTTGATGGCGCCTGCAGCCCTTGCCCAAAGCATCAGCTTGCCCCAGGCGCTTTCGACGGCCATGGATGCCAACCCAGACCTGGCCGCGGCCAGGCAAGAAATTGGGATCGCTGATGGTGCTCGCAAGCAGGCCGGGCTTATCCCCAACCCCACAATCTCGTATGACGTGGAAGACACCCGTCGTAACACCAGCCAGACGACTGTCTCTCTCAGCCAGACCCTTGAGCTGGGCGGTAAGCGGGGGGCTCGTGTTGACGTCGCCACATACGGGCAGACCGCCGCACAGCTTGAGTTAGACCGTCGCGTTAACGGCCTGCGTGCAGATGTCGTCCAAGCCTTTTACGCCGCGTTGCGGGCCCAGACAGGTCTCGACCTGGCCAAGCAATCTCTCGAACTGACTGAGCGCGGTCTTCGCATCGTCGATGGCCGTGTTCGCGCAGGTAAGTCGTCCCCAGTGGAGGCGACCCGCGCTCAAGTGCAACTGGCCGAAGCCCAGCTGCAAGTTCGACGTGCAGAAACGGAAAAAGCGACCGCTTACCAACAGCTCGCTCAAATTACCGGGAGCTCAGTCACCGTGTTTGATCGACTCGAATCGCCAACCCTCTCCCCGGGCTTGCCACCTCGCACTGAAGATCTGCTGGCTAAGCTCGACCAAACAGCAGAAATGCGTCAGGCCGTGGTGCAGATAGACAAGAGCGATGCCTCGCTCGGCTCAGAGAAAGCTCAGCGTATCCCGAACCTTACTGTCAGTGTAGGTAGCCAGTACGACCGCTCTGTGCGCGAGCGGGTCAACACTGTGGGCCTGTCTATGCCTTTGCCGCTGTTCGATCGTAACCAGGGCAACATTCTTTCCGCTTCTCGTCGTGCAGATCAGGCCCGGGACCAGCGCAATGCTGTTGAGCTGCGCCTGCGCACCGAAACCCAAACCGCGTTGAACCAATGGTCCACCGCCATGCAGGAGGTCGAGTCCTACGACAAGACCATTCTGCCTTCAGCCCAACAAGCCGTAGAGACCGCAACCCGCGGCTTCGAGATGGGCAAATTCGGTTTCATCGAAGTGCTGGATGCCCAGCGCACCTTGATCGTCGCTCGTGGCCAATACCTCGAATCGTTGGCAGCGGCGACCAATGCGCGTGCGCAGGTGGAAAGGGTTTATGGCGAAGTCGGCTCAACCGCCGGCACTCGCTGAACGGGCCAAACATTTTCTTCGGCACACAGCCTTGAACAAGCCGGTGCCTACGATCAGCAGGAGTAGCAATGGATAACAAACGCAAGATCGCCCTCGCGGTAGCCGCTGTGGCAGCCCTCGGATTTGGCAGCCTTGCCTGGAACAACAGTTCCGGACAGCAGGCCGCCAGTACTGCCGAGCATGGCGCTAACGATGGCCATGGCGACGAAAAGAAAGCCGCATCTGCCGCCAAAGAGGAAGGTGATGAGGGCCATGGTGAAGAAGGCCACAGCGAAGAGGGCGGTGAAGAAGAGGGCAAGCTGACGCTCAGCGCTGAACAGATCAAGGCCGCTGGTGTTGCCCTGGAAGCTGCAGCGCCTCGTGACCTCGGTACCGTCGTGAGCTTCCCTGGCGAAATTCGCTTCGACGAAGATCGTACTGCCCACGTGGTTCCTCGTGTTCCTGGCGTTGTTGAGGCTGTCCAGGCCAACCTGGGCGAGACGGTCAAGAAAGGGCAAGTCCTCGCGGTAATCGCCAGCCAGCAGATCTCTGACCTGCGCAGCGAACAACAGGCCGCACAGCGTCGCGTCGAACTGGCGCGTGTGACCTTCGAACGTGAGAAGCAACTGTGGCAGGACAAGATCTCTGCAGAGCAAGACTACCTCCAAGCACGCCAAGCGCTGCAAGAAGCGGAGATCTCCTTGGCCAACGCCAAGCAGAAGGTCGGCGCAATCGGTGCCTCGGTTAACTCCGTTGGCGGTAATCGTTACGAGCTCCGCGCTCCCTTCGACGCCGTGGTAGTGGAGAAACACCTGACCGTCGGCGAAGTCGTCAGCGAGGCGACCAACGCCTTCATCCTTTCCGACCTGAATCAGGTCTGGGCGACCTTCGCAGTTCCGCCGACAGATCTGGGCAAGGTCACGACTGGCCGTGCAGTGAAAGTCTCTTCGCCTGACATGAACGTCGAGGTCGAAGGGAAGGTGGGTTATGTCGGCAGCCTGCTGGGCGAGCAAAACCGTGCAGCTACTGTCCGCGTCACCTTGACCAACCCCAACGGCGCCTGGCGTCCAGGCCTGTTCGTAAACATTGCGGTCACCTCCCAGACCGATCGAGTTGCCGTAGCGGTCCCTGAGCACGCTGTGCAGACCGTTGAAGACAAACCTTCGGTATTCGTACGCACCCCAGATGGCTTTGACACCCGCCCGGTAAAACTGGGTCGCCGCGACAATGGGTACGTGGAAATCATCGACGGTATTGAAGCCGGCGCCCAGGTAGCAACCAGTGGCAGCTTCACACTCAAGTCCGAGCTCGGCAAAGCTTCTGCCGAACACGGTCACTGATGCGAACTGACAGGATGATTTCTCATGTTTGAACGTATCATCAGATTCGCCATCGAGCAGCGCATCGTAGTAATGATCGCCGTTCTGATCATGGCGGGTATCGGTATCTACAGCTATCAAAAGCTGCCCATCGATGCGGTACCCGATATCACCAACGTCCAGGTGCAGATCAACACTGCAGCGCCTGGTTACTCGCCCTTGGAAACCGAACAACGGATCACGTTTCCAGTTGAAACGGCCATGGCCGGTCTCCCGGGCCTTCAGCAGACCCGTTCCCTGTCTCGCTCTGGCCTGTCTCAGGTCACCGTGATCTTCAAGGATGGCACTGACATCTTCTTTGCCCGCCAGTTGATCAACGAGCGGCTGCAGGTTGCGAAGGAACAGCTGCCAGAAGGTGTAGAGGCCGTCATGGGTCCGGTATCTACCGGCCTCGGCGAGATCTTCCTGTGGACTGTTGAAGCCGAAGATGGCGCGGTCAAAGAGGACGGTACGCCGTACACCCCGACCGACCTGCGCGTGATCCAGGACTGGATCATCAAGCCTCAGCTGCGTAACGTCCCGGGTGTGGCCGAGATCAATACCATCGGCGGTTATGCCAAGCAGTTCCTGGTTGCGCCGGATCCAAAGCGCCTGGCTACCTACAAGCTGACACTCAATGACCTGGTCGCAGCGTTGGAAAGTAACAACGCCAACGTCGGTGCCGGCTACATCGAGCGTAATGGTGAACAGTTGCTCATCCGTGCACCGGGTCAGGTAGGCAATATCGAAGACATCGCCAACATCGTGATCACCAGTGTGGATGGTGCACCGATTCGCATCAGCAGCGTTGCTGACGTCAGCATCGGTAAAGAGCTCCGTACAGGTGCTGCTACTGAGAACGGCCGCGAAGTCGTGCTCGGTACCGTGTTCATGCTGATTGGTGAAAACAGCCGCACCGTATCTCAAGCTGTCGCCGCCAAATTGGCGGACATCAACCGCACCCTGCCAAAGGGCGTGGTGGCTGTGACTGTTTACGACCGTACCAACCTGGTTGAAAAAGCCATCGCGACGGTGAAGAAGAACCTGGTGGAAGGCGCGATCCTGGTTATCGCCATTCTGTTCCTGTTCCTCGGCAACATCCGTGCGGCTCTGATCACCGCGATGGTGATTCCGCTGTCCATGCTGTTCACCTTCACAGGCATGTTCAACAACAAGGTCAGTGCCAACTTAATGAGTTTGGGGGCACTCGACTTCGGCATCATCGTCGACGGTGCCGTGGTTATTGTAGAAAACGCGATCCGTCGACTGGCTCATGCGCAACATAAGCATGGCCGCATGCTCACCAAAACCGAACGCTTCCACGAGGTCTTTGCCGCGGCGCGAGAAGCTCGCCGGCCGCTGATCTTCGGTCAGCTGATCATCATGGTGGTGTACCTGCCGATCTTCGCCCTCACCGGCGTCGAAGGCAAAATGTTCCACCCGATGGCCTTCACCGTTGTGATGGCGCTGCTGGGTGCAATGGTCCTGTCCGTTACCTTTGTTCCTGCAGCTATTGCCATGTTCGTCACTGGCAAGGTGAAGGAAGAGGAAGGCGTGGTCATGCGCACAGCTCGACTGCGCTATGAACCGGTTCTGCAATGGGTGCTGGGACATCGGAACATCGCTTTCTCGGCCGCAGTAGCCTTGGTCGTGCTCAGTGGTTTGCTGGCAAGTCGTATGGGTAGCGAGTTCATCCCAAGCCTCAGTGAGGGTGACTTTGCGATGCAGGCCATGCGTGTGCCTGGAACGAGCCTCACTCAATCTGTCGAGATGCAGCAGCGTCTGGAGAAAGCGGTGATTGCGCAGGTGCCTGAAGTTGAGCGGATGTTCGCACGCTCGGGTACCGCAGAAATTGCATCTGACCCGATGCCGCCGAACGCCTCTGACGCCTACATCATGCTCAAGCCTCAGGATCAGTGGCCTAACCCGAAGAAGCCTCGTGATGAGCTGATTGCTGAAGTGCAGAAGGCCGCAGCGGGTGTTCCAGGAAGCAACTACGAGTTGTCGCAGCCAATCCAACTGCGTTTCAACGAGCTGATTTCGGGCGTGCGTAGTGACGTCGCTGTGAAAGTCTTCGGCGATGACATGGACGTGCTCAACAACACCGCCAACAAGATCGCGGCAGCGCTCAAAGCGGTCCCGGGCTCATCGGAAGTGAAAGTTGAGCAGACATCCGGCCTGCCGGTGCTGACCATCAACATTGACCGCGAAAAAGCAGCACGCTACGGCCTGAACATCGCGGATGTTCAGAACTCGATCGCTATCGCCGTGGGTGGCCGTCAGGCCGGCACGCTGTATGAGGGCGACCGTCGGTTCGACATGGTAGTACGCCTACCAGAGACCGTTCGCACCGACGTAGCGGGTATGTCCAGCTTGCTGATCCCGGTACCTGCCAATGCGGCACAGGGTGCCAATCAGATCGGCTTCATCCCGCTGTCCCAGGTCGCCAATCTGGACCTGCAACTGGGCCCGAACCAAATCAGCCGCGAGAACGGCAAACGTCTGGTTATCGTCAGCGCCAACGTTCGAGGCCGCGATCTGGGGTCCTTCGTTGAGGAGGCGACCGCATCGCTGGACAAGAAGGTGCAAATCCCTGCGGGCTACTGGACGACTTGGGGGGGCCAGTTCGAGCAGCTGCAGTCGGCTGCCAAACGCCTGCAGATCGTTGTTCCAGTCGCCTTGCTGCTGGTCATGACCTTGTTGTTCCTGATGTTCAACAACCTGAAGGACGGCATGCTGGTCTTCACCGGTATTCCATTCGCACTCACCGGTGGTGTTGTGGCGTTGTGGCTGCGGGACATCCCACTGTCGATCTCGGCAGGTGTCGGCTTCATTGCACTGTCCGGCGTTGCAGTACTGAACGGCCTGGTGATGATTGCCTTCATCCGCGGGCTAAGGGAGGAGGGACGAACGCTCAGACAGGCAGTCGATGAAGGTGCATTGACCCGTCTGCGACCTGTTCTGATGACAGCCTTGGTAGCGTCCCTGGGCTTCATCCCGATGGCTTTGGCCACCGGCACCGGTGCCGAAGTTCAGCGGCCATTGGCGACGGTGGTGATTGGCGGGATCCTGTCCTCCACCGCACTGACCTTGCTGGTACTGCCTGCCCTGTATCACTGGGCACACCGCAAGGATGAAGACGGCGACGAGGCCGAAGTGGTTAGCTAACAGCCTCCGCTAAAGAGAAGCCCACAACACGTGTTGTGGGCTTTTTTGTTTAAAGTGAAGTAGATGCACTTACCTTTCAAAATTGTAAGTTTCTCGTCATGCCGGTGATGCCTATGCATTGCTAAGGTTACGCCCGAGAAGTTTTGAAATTGAGAGGGTTTTATGAAAAAGCTAATTATCGCTGCTGCACTTGTTGTTTTCTCGGTGGCTTCGCAGGCCAACACTTTCTCCGAGAGCAAGCAGCTTCAATACACCAAGGAACACCAGACCGCAGTGGCCAAGTACGCGGAGAAAAATGGCAAGCCAATGCCAGAGATTCAGGATTACAAATATGGCATGAAGATAGACGTTGCGAAATTCGTACGTCAGTCGCAGGACCCCCGTACCTGCCAGGTCTATCCACGGTTGATGACCTTCGAGGACTCCCAGGGCACGCTCAAGACTGTTCGTTACTCGATGTATTCGCAATGCATCAACAACAAGTAGTAAACGATTTGAACAGAACAATTAGAGAATTCATAAATGCCAGGCAGTGCCTGGCATTTTTTATTACGCCCGATACCCCATAGCTTCGAAATGTTAACGCCTGGGCTCGGGCAAACCGTGCAATAGATCTTAGCCAACCAACAGAGACGGCTCCCCAACTGCAGAGGGCAATTGGAAGCCTTGACCCCAGAAGGGACGAGTTATGAAGAGTTTGCTTGAACGCCCTGATGACCAAGCCGGGCATGAAGGTCATAGCCATGAGCATGGCGGCATTTTTGGAATGAACACAGAGCTGATTTTCGCGCTGATCTGTGGTGCTCTCCTGGGTGCCGGAGCTCTCGCAGGAAAACTTGGCCTGATTGATCGTCTGCCTCTGATTCTGTACGTGTCGGCCTACGTGTTCGGTGGATGGTTCACCACTAAGGAAGCGGTTACCAACATCCGTCAGAAACGCTTCGAGATCGACTCGCTGATGCTTCTCGCCGCAGTCGGTGCCGCGAGCATCGGCGCCTGGGCGGAGGGGGCTCTGCTGCTGTTCCTGTTCAGTCTGGGGCATTCCCTTGAAAGCTACGCGATGGGGCGGGCCAAGAAAGCGATTGAGGCACTGTCCAAGCTCGCACCAGCCACCGCGATCGTACGCAGAGCAAATGGCACGGTGGAGATGCCCGTGGAGCTGCTGGTTCCCGGTGACGTTGTCATCGTGCGCCCCAATGACCGCCTGCCGGCCGATGGTTTTGTAGTCGTAGGCTCCTCAAGTATCAACCAGGCGCCAGTAACCGGTGAGAGCGTCCCCGTGGACAAGCAACCTGTTCCTGATGCCGAACTCGCACGCAGCAAGCCAGATGCAGTGGATGCAGCCTCGAAAGTCTTCGCCGGTACCATCAATGGCGAAACGCTCATCGAGGTTGAGGTAACACGGCGCTCTACGGAGAGTACCTTGGCGCGGGTCATCAAGATGGTCAGTGAAGCCGAAGTCAGGAAGTCACCGACCCAGCGATTCACGGACCGCTTCCAACGCATATTCGTCCCGTTGGTTTTACTGCTGGTAGTCGGGCTGCTATTTGCCGGCATTTTCCTTGACGAGCCGTTCCGTGACTCGTTCTACCGGGCGATGGCCGTACTGGTTGCAGCCAGCCCCTGCGCGCTCGCGATCGCTACACCAAGCGCCATTCTCTCTGGCATCGCCAGGGCAGCCCGAGGTGGCGTGCTGATCAAGGGCGGTGCGCCACTTGAAGAGCTTGGATCATTGAATGCCATGGCATTCGACAAGACCGGTACCCTGACCGAAGGGCGCCCACGTATCACCGATGTAATACCCATAGGCGGCACGCAGATCGAGGATCTGCTAAACGTCGCCATCGCTGTGGAGTCGATGAGCGACCATCCGCTGGCTGCGGCAATTGTGCGTGACGGTGAAGAGATGATTGGCACACGGCGCCGATTCCAAGCCAAGAACATGAGCAACATGATTGGCCGCGGCGTGCGTGCTGAGCTTGATGGGCAGTTCGTCTGGATTGGCAAGGTCGAGATGTTCGGTACCAATGGTATTCCCGCACTCAGCAAGGCAGCCCTGGAGGCTGCGGAGCGTCTACGTCAGTCAGGCCGTACCACCATGGTGGTACGGCGTGCTGACAAGGATCTGGGCGCTATCGGGCTATTGGACACACCCCGGGAGGGGGCCAAAGAGGCACTCCAGAAGCTTAGAGAGATGGGCATCGAACGCATGGTCATGATTTCTGGAGACCACAACCGCGTTGCAGAGGCTGTAGCCAAACAAGTTGGCTTAGATGAAGCGTGGGGAGACCTGATGCCGGAAGACAAGGTCAAGGCCATCAAAAACCTGCGCCTTAGCGCCAAGGTGGCCATGGTGGGTGACGGCGTCAATGATGCCCCTGCCATGGCCAGTTCGAGCGTTGGTATCGCAATGGGGGCTGCTGGATCTGATGTTGCCCTGGAAACGGCTGATATCGCGCTTATGGCTGACGACATCAGGCAACTCCCATTTGCGGTGGGGCTGAGCCGTCACACGCGATCGATCATCCACCAGAATCTGTTCGTCAGCTTGGGGATTGTGGCCATCCTGGTTCCGTCCACCATCATGGGCTTGAGCATTGGTGCCGCTGTTGCGATCCATGAGGGCTCCACACTGTTGGTCGTCTTCAACGCCTTGCGCCTGTTGGCCTACCGCAGAAGCACCTGATCCCTGAGCTTCAATCATGAAGCTAAGCAGGGAAATGACCTGAAGTAGAAGTACGGGTCGTGCGCGATCAGCGCACGACCCGTACTTTTCTCTCACTCGTCGATCCCGATGCGCTTGAGGCTTTCAAGGGCCTTTCCGCACTCAGGTGAGCCATGCCGTAAGCCGCAGGCCAATGCAGCTTTGAGGCTCATGACACCGGCTACGAAACCGACTTGATTGCCGACTCCGTGTCCGTCCGCAAATCCCTGATCATACGCAATCTCGACAAGCGCATTGATCGCCGCCAGGGTGTCCTGTTTGTTTTTACTCTTTTGCATATCTACTCCGCGAGCATTCAGCTCATATCGCTCGGTTAGGTGGCGGCGCCTTCAGGTTTGGGGTGAGCGAATCCCGCTCCCATAGCCAATCCCTAACGGGGGGCTCAGCCCGCCACCGTAAGGAAAATCAGCTATTGAGAGCAGATGACTCGTTTTGGTCACCCGTGCTGCTCGCCTCACCGCATTGGCACTGAGTGGGTACATCCGGGTAGTCGCTGTGATTCTCAATGAACAGCGTTCGGCAGGTTTCGCACCCATAGATCCGGGGCAGGGATTTAAGGCCGCTCGGAAGCACGTCACTCAGAGGCTCGTTATGCCAAGGAGCCCCGTCAAGGATTCTTGAACGCAGGATGTTTCCCAGGCGCCAGGTGTCACTTTGTGCGCGCCAGGACCACATCGGCGCAGAAAGCGAATACTGGATGAAGGTCTCTTGTGACTGCCTGGATAGCGGGTACTTGGGGCGGGTCCAGCCGGAATCGATGATGCTGAACCCCATGCCCATTTCTGCGCTCGGGTGGGTCTTTTCACCAAAGAAACGGTCATGCGTCGCTGGAGCCGTCGCATGATGGTCAGTCGGTGGGAATACCCACAGATAACACTCATCCCGGTTGACCATGCTGATGAGCTCGCTTGGCCCCCGCATGGGGGAATTTGCAGCCAGGGCGAAGCGATCCTTCCACGACATTTTGGGAGGCGGCGCAATACCAGCAGCGATGGCCAACGTGGCAGTCTTGGGGACGAAGCGATCGCCTAGCTCGTTCAGATCCAGGTTCTTGCAGAGAGCCTTGAAGGCCTTTTTGCGAGTCTTCGAGCTGAAGGAGGGGTCAAGGAGCAGGCGAACCTGGTTCACGCCGATTCCCGCAGTTCGTAGCACCTCAATGACTTCTTCAGCCACACCGACTGCTTGAAGATCGGTCAATCCTAAGCACGTTTTCGCCCGCTCGACCGCCGCGTAGAGGTTGTACTGCCGTGTCTCGTTGTCACGACAGACCTGAATTGGCAGCTTGTCTTGGATGGCAACTTGCGGTGCAACGGAGCCGATGGCCGCGTGGAACAGCTGGTGGAGGTGCAGATGAGAGTACGGGCGGCCAGAAGCCGAGAACGAGGCGTGCAGCTGAGCAGCGAGAGGTTGAAGCAGCTTTTTTGCAGACATGACTATCCCCTAATGAGCGACGTTGGGGTAGCTGCGCTTGTAGGGCCGTTAGACGCGAAGCTGGACGTCGAATCAGGTTCAATCATGAATAGGAGTCAGGTTTGATTTGCTTGCACGGCCACCATGCAAAGCCCGACGCGGCAATCACATCAGATTCGCCGAGCTTTGGCAAGAGCGGTCATCGGTAAGCGAAAGCAGGTAGGAGGAGGGCGCTCCATGCTTGATCACCTCCAGAAACAGGAAAGCCGGAAGCACGTTGAGCGCTTCCGGCTTTCTCACGTCAGACTGATGAGAGGGATCAGAAGACGTATTGCAGGCGGGTCACGATGGCATTGCCGCTGTCGTCGCCCACGGTGTTCTCGTTGTTGTCGGTGCGCACGTTGATGTAGTTGGCACTGACTTTCACCGCCTCGTTGACGTACCAGTTCACACCCACCGTGTGGCTCTTGGCCTTGCGCTCGTTCGATTGGTCCGCCGCGGTGACCAGGTTGCCGTCTTCGACCTTGATATCGTCAAAGCGGTAGAAGACTTCCCAGGCCCCCAGTTCCTTGTTCTCTGGTTTGATAGTGTCGAACTTGGCACCATCGAGCTTGTAGATACGCGGCTCGCCGGTCAGGGTGTAAGCCATCTGGGCGTAGTAACCGGAGGCCTTCATGTCGTTGTTGGCCTGGTCAGCTTTCAGCTTGCGGCGAAGGTATTCCGCTTGAACCGAGAACGGGCCGGTGGCCCAGGCACCTTCGAGACCCCAGACCGAGTCGTCCTTCCACAGGCCATCTTGTGCAGCAGCACCGCCAAACAGCATGCGGTTGCCGTTGGTGCCGGCATCGCCGCCGCCATTGGTATCTACACCGCGGACGCCCAGACGCGAACGAATCCGGGTATCGACCGCACTGTTTTTGAGGTCGCGGTAAGCGTACTGAGCACCGACGTGCAGGACGTTGCCATCACTGTGCAGCGGTGCGAACACGCCACGTACGTTGTAGCGCTTGGTGCTGTCGCCATCCGAGTTGTTATTGGTTTCGCTGAAAACGCTACCGGAAACATAAGCCATGTCAGCGATGGTGCTGGTGGCTTGAACACCCATGCCGGCGTTGTCGTTGATCCAGTCCGCCAGGTCGTACGAGAGGTTCCGCTCCATGGCGGTGGTCCACTTCGAACTGGTGGCTTTCTCAAGACCGAAGTCGGTGTAGAAACGGCCAAAGCGCAGTTGCACCGGCTTGAAACCCGTGTAGGTCAGGCTGGCTTCGTCGAAGTAGCCGTCGGAGTCGTTGCCCGTGTTGCGGGAAAGGTCGTAGTTGAGCTGATACTTCCAGTCGCGGTACAGCACGCCACCGAGCTCAAGGTAGGCGCGACGGAAGTAGCCTGCGTCAGCGGTATCGCCATTCTTGGTGAAGACACCATCGAAACGGCCGTAGTCGGCCTGAACTCGGCCGCCCAGTTTGAAACTGAATTCCTTGTCAGAAGTCGATACTTCAAGACCGCCCTTGGTCTTCAGAACGATGTCAGCTCCGTCAGTGGTTACTGTTCCGGAGAATGCTTGCGAGGAAAATGTGCCTATTATTGCGGCAGCCAACAGCTTTTCCCGCATGTTCGAAGAACGGATCATTGCTTGCCTCTCGTATGTTAAGTGCTTAGCTACCGACGTTATATTTCGCCCTGCGCCGGCCTAAATTTATCTTGCAGATGGGAGCAGGCCACGGTTGTCACCTGCTGTAACAAGATGCCTTTGTTCTAAGCACTCTGACTAGGTTGCAAGCGAATATGACAGTTGTGTTTCTGTAGTGTTAACGGAGGAGTTTCAAACCTAACAAAACTGTTACCGAACAAGCCAGTCCTTCTTATCAAAGAAGCTCTTCTTGATCAATCTTCGAATTTCCAAAACCTGCGGATTGCGGACAAGCTTCGTTTTGATAACAAGATAGACATCTTTCTCCTCCAGGTCGTCCAGGAAACCCGGCACGGGTAGGATATTTCTCTCCAGTTTTCGGCTGTAGTCGGGCAGCACTCCAATACACGCACCGCCAACGACAAGGCCTCGTGATAGGTTGTAGCTCTTGACCCGAGTGGTACCGCCCTGATGCTCAGCCATTATCGATGCCCACTTTCGTGAGCCCGCCAAGATCTCTTCATCCCAAGGGACAACGAGCATGAAGTTGTGCAAATCCAAGCTCTCCACTGGAAGGGTGACGCTTCTTGAATAGCGGCTGGAAATGAACAGGGCGTGCCCAATCCGGCCAAGCCGTTCAAACCTATACGTAGGATGGCGATCAAGCGCGCCTTTATCATCTGGGCTCACCAAAGCGATACCCACATCGACTTCACACTCAGAAAGCATCTGCGTTGTGCATTCTGAATGGATTTCCAGCTGCATTTCGGCATGATCACGCACGTAGGCGACTAGATCGCGGTTTACGATGTCGTTCAGCACTGGCTCTGTGATCGCGATGGTAAGCCTGGGGACTTCCTTTTCACCGGACTTGCCAAGGCCGTCTGGGCCGAAGAGCTGGCACAGGTAATGGCTGACCCTCTCGCCTGTGCGGGTCAGGGCAAGCTTGTTGTGTTTGTAGACAAACACGGGAGCACCAATGTGCTCTTCCAGTTTCTCCAAGCGTTTCCGCAGGCCTACCACTGGCACATTGAGCCCTCGGGCAGCCTGTTTGAAACTGGCACAACGTGCTGTTGCGAAAAACTCTACGGCCAGCTGATCATCAATTGGCAAATCATCCAATATGTCAGGGCTGTAAGGAACAACGGTGCTTGTATATGTTTCATTTTGTGTAACCATTAGGTCCCCCTTAATTCGGGGAATCTATCTCAATGCCACCCGGTGTTTCCTTATCTTGTCAACATTGTAATCCACGGGTCATGCATGCGTTATCGGAAGGCTTTTATTTCGAAAGCGTAATTTTCAGGCAATCCCTCTGATATTGTAGCGTGCTAGCCTAGTGCGCCGACTTATTACTTACCATATATAGATTCGGCTAATTACGCATTTACATTTAGTTCACTATTTTTTCACCTTTGCCTCCATAGGCTTTGGGCATGGAAAATCAAACCCCACCTCTTACTACCTTACTGATTCGTTATCTGGGGATCGGCTTCATAGCAACGGGAGTCCATTATGCGGTGTTCCTATTGCTGGTTACGACAGAATTCGTTACTCCGTTACTGGCCAGTATCTGTGGCGGCATGGTTGGCGCAATCGCGAGCTTCATTGGAAATAGGGCGCTCTGTTTTGTGGCAGATGGCTCTCGTAAGTTTCAGCCTGTCAGGTTTGCACTGGTCGCGTTAACCACAAACTTCGGCAATGGCGTGGGTATGTGGTTCCTCATCAAGTCGAATCTGTCACCGCTCATCTCCCAAGTCGTAGTGACCTTAAGCCTCACTGCACTTGGATTCATTGCACATCGTTTTTGGACATTCAATCATGCAGACATTACATCGCTTTCCCGAGCGCCCTGATCCCTTGTTAACCATCGTGGTCCCTTGCTTCCAGGAAGAGGAAACCATCCCCGAGTTCCACCAGCGAATCACCCGCGTGGTGAAGCGCTTACCCGTCTCCTGCGAAATCCTCTATGTCGACGACGGCAGTAATGACCGGACGGCCGACATTCTTCGCCACTATCAGGATGGGTCATCTGTACGTTGCCTGTCCCTGAGTCGCAACTTCGGCAAAGAGGCTGCACTGAGCGCCGGGATAGACCATGCCCGTGGCAGTGCGCTGATCTTCATTGATGTCGACCTGCAGGATCCACCAGAGCTCATCGCGGCCATGGTGGACTACTGGCAACGCGGCTACGACGTGGTGAACATGCAGCGCAACCTGAGAATCGGTGATTCGTGGTTCAAGCGCATGAGTGCCCGGGCTTACTACTGGGTCATGCAGCGCCTGGTGGAGAAGGTGGACATGCCGGCCGATGTCAGCGATTTCCGATTGATTGGGCCTGCGCCGCTGGCAGCCCTGCGGGCCCTGGATGAACGCTCCAGGATTCTCAAAGGCATGATCGGCTGGGTAGGCTTTCGTACCATCGAACTGCCCTACAATCGCACTGTTCGCCATGCCGGGAGCACCAAATGGAATGCAGCTGGCCTGTTCAATCTGGCCATCGAGAGCATCGTCAGCTTCTCTCGCAAACCACTGCGCATTTTCAGCCTCATCAGTTTCGGTCTTTTCGTCTCCAGCATCTGCTACATGCTTGCGTCGCTTGTGGCAGGCAGTTTCGACATCCATCACCTGATCGTCGGAATGGCTTCATTCATGTGCGTCGGTGTCGCCATGGTGGGGGAGTACCTGGGCGTGACACTCGCGGAAGTGAAGCGCCGGCCTCTCTATTTCCTGAAGCACAGCAACAAGGCAGATCCCGTGTCACTCCACCCTTCGATGGCTTCGATCGAGGGTAAGAAATGCTGAACCTGAAGAACGAGAGGACGCTGTGGTGGGTCCTGGGTTCGATTTTGCTATTGCGTTTGGTGGGGCTGGGCATCTACCCGCTGATGGACACATCTGAGGCCCGTTACGCTGAAATGGCTCGCAAGATGGTCGAGTTGAATGACTGGATCACGCCCATGTTCGACTACGGGGTACCGTTCTGGGGCAAGCCTCCGTTGTCCTTCTGGACCCAGGCCGCGAGCATGACGGTCTTCGGCGTTAACGAGTTCGCTGCGCGCTTCCCAGCGTGGCTACTCCACCTGGCAAGCTGTTTCATCATCATCAAACTCGGCACGCAGCAGATTTCTCGTAACGCCGGCATCTGGGCTGCCATTATTTTTTCCAGCACCACACTTGGCCTGGTCTCCAGCGGTGTTGTGCTGACTGACCCTGTTTTGTCGTTCTCGATTCTGCTGGCCAGCTACGGTTTCTGGCGTTGGATGAAGTGCGCCAGCAAGGCGGATGCCTACCTGATGTTCGCAGGTCTCGGGCTGGGCTTGCTTGCCAAAGGGCCGCTGACCCTGGTGCTTATGGGGGCGCCGGCATTCGCCTGGTTCGTTATCTACAAGGAATGGGGACGGGTACTGAGGCTTCCCTGGATTAGCGGCCTTGTACTTATGTTCGGTATATCCGTGCCATGGTATGTCGCGGCCGAGATGAAAACGCCCGGCTTCATGGAGTACTTCTTCGTTGGTGAGCACTGGAGCCGCTACGTCGTCAGTAACTGGGCAGGGGACCTCTATGGTAGTGCTCATGCCAAGCCGTACGGCAGCATCTGGATCCAGCTCGGATTGTCGCTACTGCCATGGGCCTTGTTTCTACCACTGTTGATCCGCAAGCGTGGATCGATGCAGCGCTTCAAAGCCTACCTCTGGCTGTGGGCCTTGGCGACACCGGTCTTCTTCACATTTGCAGGCAACATTCTGTGGACCTACCTGCTACCCGCGCTGCCAGCGTGGGCATTGCTGCTGTCTGCACGGGTCAGCGAAGTTGGCCCGAAGACCACCTGGGCTGCCGCTGCGAGCGCATTGGTGTTGCCAATCATCGGTGCGGGCATCATCTACGCCGGGGTACTAGAGGAGCGCCCTCAGAATCAGCGGGATGTGGTTCAAGCCTGGCTCAATGTGCAGTCTGCTCATTCCGCTCCCCTGATCTATCCTGGCCGCCGCTCATACTCGTCGGAGTTTTACAGCAGCGGGAAGTCCGAGAACATCAAGGATCCTGCCAAGTGGCCGCGGGATGGCTCGTTCTATCTGTCCAGGCGCTTGCGAGACAGCAAGGATGGTCTGCCCGCTGATCTAGCTTGCACATCGATCACCGAAGCGAACGCCAGCCAGCTCCTGCTGTGCCATTGGAAACGCCCCGCACAAGGTGCCGAGGGTCTGGCCGGAGAAAGCAATGCGGAAACGCCTCGCAAGAACGAAGGCTAAATTCCAAGCACAAAAAAGCCAGGTTTTACCCTGGCTTTTTTGTCGATTTCTTTCGTCATTTGAAGTCCTATTTAACCGCCGATTAATTGTCGGCTTGTTCCTTACCATCCTTGCTTTCTTTCTTTTGCTCTTGAGCGACTTGTTGTTTGTTCTGGTCCGAAGAGTCATCGCTCCATAGGCGAGCCTGTTCGGTTCGGAAGTTCTCGTTGAACTGTTTCGTTCGCTCGAAGCCGCCTTCAGCGTAAGCGGTACCCATGAGACCCAGCAGCAGGCTGCCAATAGCGATAGATTTGACAAATTTCATTGTGAACCTCGGCTCATACTAGGCCAACCTGATTAGCGGCCTTTGTTGGTTTGTAGTTTAGGAACGCGAAGCTAACGACAAGGTGAGTCAATAATTACAATTCCGTAATTTTGGCTGCAGATAGGATGCGTTAAATCTTCAAATCTGGAAGGATCATGTCTATCTCGGCACTGTCGAGGGCGACTTCGAATTTTCTCTTAAATTACAATTTTGATATCTAGCGCGTTAATTCAGCGCGGCGTTGTTGGCCGCCCTAGGAGATAGCCATGAATGACATAGAGCCCTGGGCAGTTGCTATCGGTGACTTTCGCCGCTGCACTGAAAAACTCACTGTCCAGCTCGATGAGCTGACCTCGCAGACGCGCACCTCCAGCGCTGTTTTGGAGAGGTCGAACGAACTGGTGGAGCAGGTGGACGCTGTCGGCCGGCAGATTCAGGAGGAGGTGCGAAAGGCGGAGAAGGCTTGGTCGAACGCGGAGGAGGTTGCCTTGCGCGCCGCTGCATCAGCGTATTCAGCTGCATGCCGCGGAGTCGACACCGCCATCCAGCCACTGATCTCGGAGCTTACAGCAGCGACAAAGGCGGCGGACGCCTCTATCCAGGAGCTCAAGCGGGCACCGGTGCTGGCCAAGCGTTATGTGATGGTGGTCGCCACGGCGTTCTTCATTCTGGCGCTGATCTGTGTCTACTCGACCATGCGCCTGATCGATGCCGCCGGCAGCGTAAGTGCTCAAGAGAAAGTGAATGCTCAGTACTTCTCACACCTGTGGAAAAACGCCAATCCTGACGAACAGAAGATTATTAAGTCGGTGATTCTGCGGTCGCCCATGGACCCTGTGGTCCTTCGGCACTGATGCATTGAGGCAAACAAAAGGCCCGTCGATTGACGGGCCTAATCGTGTCTGCGCAATTTAAGCGGCGGTCATTGCCGGCTGCATTTGCTGGGCTTCCGGAAAGTGAAGGTGGAACCAGGTGAAGTTTTCTTCGGTCACCTCCACGCTCGCCGATCCCTGGTGCAGACTCATGATCGACTGCACAATGGCCAAGCCAAGACCGGTACCGCCTTCGCTCCGTGCTCGGCTCTTGTCCACACGGTAGAACCGCTCAAACAAGTGCGCGTGGTGTTCCTTGGCAATACCACGGCCGGGGTTGCCGACACTCAACGTCGTACCGCTCGCACTATGCTGCACCTTAACGTAGACCGTGCGGCCGCGAGGGCAGTAACGGATCGCGTTCGAGACCAGATTCGAGACGGCACGTTGAACCATCAGGCGATTCCCGCGCACCACGTCATCACTGCCGGAGATCTGCAGCTGAATCTCGCCTTCTTCTGCTGAAATGCTGAAGAGATCGCACACTCGCTGAACCTCGTCGACCAAGGAGACGGATTCGAACTCCACCATTGATGCTGGATGACTGACCTGGGCCAAGAACAGCATGTCGGAAACCATGCGGCTCATGCGGTCCAGCTCTTCTGTGCACGACTCCAGAACCTCCCGGTACTCGGAAAGCGATCGTTCTCTGGTCAAGGCAACCTGGGCCTTGCCCATCAGGTTGGAAAGCGGTGCTCGAAGTTCGTGAGCAAGGTCGTCAGAAAACTGCGAGAGCTGCTGAACCCCATCATCCAGGCGAGCCAGCATGATGTTGATGCCGTCGGCGAGCATTTTGAGTTCTGCCGGCATCCCATCAGTTGGAAGGCGATGGTCGAGGCTCTCGGTTGAGATTTTCGAGGCGATCTTGAGGAACTTGGTCAGTGGTAGCAGGCCTCTGCGCACAGTCCACCAGCCAATGGCCAAGATCAGTGCGAGGATGACGGGGGACATCATCAAGGCCCAGGTCAGCAACGCATCGAGCAGCGCCTCACTGGATGACTGGTCCATGGTCATATAGACGCTGACCTCTGTTCCATCGCCCAAACGCATGATTCGAGAAGCACTCAGCAGAGGACGGTCCTGCGTATCACGCCATTCGTGCTCTTTGGGCTGGGCCGCCGGCTGAAACTTGTGCACCTCCAGATTGACCTGTTTCGAGCCAATCGAGAGCAGGGGAGTCTGATTCTGTGAGGTATCGAATATGCTCACATACAGGTTGTTGTGGCCCATGACCAAATCGACAAGCTGATGCGCATCCGCGTTGACGCCGGAGATGTCCGGGATGGTGGACAGGTTGTGAGCCATCCCCGCCATCTTTACTTCCAGGTCTGCTCTGGCATTTCTTTCCAGAGCCTTGCCTACCATCAGATAGCCAAAGGTGGCGAACAGAAGCAGCAACGCTGCGCTCATCAACCCAACTTTTAACCCCAGCTTTGCAGCCAGGCTGAATGGCCTCATGCGCGTTCCTCAAAAACGTACCCAACGCCACGAAGCGTGTGAATGAGCTTGGTTTCAAACGGGTCATCGATCTTCGAGCGCAAGCGCCGGATGGCTACATCGATGACATTGGTGTCGCAATCGAAATTCATATCCCAGACCAACGAGATGATCTGAGAGCGAGTCAGCGCTTCGCCCGTTCGGCTCATGAGCAGGTGCAGAAGCGCAAATTCCTTGGTGGTGAGATCGATGCGTGTGCCACCGCGGAAGACGCGATGGCGGACGGAGTCGAGTTCCAGATCGGCAATTTTCAGCGAGCTCTTCTCGACTAACTCATCACCACGGCGTTGCAGCGAACGGATGCGAGCAAGCAGCTCAGGGAATTCGAATGGCTTCACAAGGTAGTCATCCGCGCCGCCGTCCAAGCCCTTGAGCTTGTCATTGATGCGTCCGCGGGCGGTCAGCATGATGATGCGGACCCGGCTGGTCTTACGGATGGTTTCCAGCAGGTCCCAGCCGTCGATACCCGGGAGGTTCACGTCCAGGAGGACCAACGAATAGACATTAGTGTTGAACAAGTGCAGAGCATCTACACCGTTGTGCACGATATCTACGACATACCCGCTTTCGGATAGGCCCTGCTGAAGATATTCGGCAGTTTTAATTTCGTCTTCCACAACTAGAACGCGCATAACTTATCTCAAGGTGTGAGGAAGGAGTTGGCCTAATCCGCCAAGATTATGGTTGCAGGCTGTTCGAAAGTTTGGCTGAGGGTATGGCATGTGGTAGTCGCTACCTCTGTCCATACGCCGGGTCACCTGAGGACGCTTGAATCTTAACGCGAAGAAGCTGGCCGCGGCGAAATCCTACAAATTTGTAATGTAGCCGCAAGATTTCTGACAGTCATGCAGGCTCCACCCCTAAGCATAGCGGATTCTGGGGCCTGCGGCGGTGTATGACAGATTCGCCTGGCAGGTGGAATCGGCCAGGACAGGCAGCATTTCGGTCGTTAGCTTGCAAGGACTGGTACTGGCCTTGGATCGAGGGCGCCACGCAGGCAGACCCCATGCACGGCCGCAAACCGCAGCGCCTTTCTGCAAATTAGTTCACGTGGCGGCTCGATATTCTCTCGAATAATTATCTTACAATCTATTACATGTCCAAATTGTAATTGCACGATCATCTTGGTGTTAGCCTCCTTTGCTAGTTTAAGGGCAGCGGAAGAGGCATCGCTGCTTTGGAAATTGTCTCATTTCAAAGCAGCTTGGCAAGAGCACCGAGCAGTTGTTCGCGCCAGTGCATTCACCTGTAAACCATACGCTCCTTTGGTAGGTGAATTTTAGCGCCCCCCTACGGGCGCTTTTTTATTAAGGGACTTCTTATGAACACTACTGTATCAGCGATCGCCGTGTTTATGCTCTTTACATCACTAACAGCCAATGCCCAAAGCGGTATGGAGATCAATAAACACATCGAGCGTACTGCTAGAGAGGCTACAGCGGATTATGCTCAACGCGTAAAAAAGCCCATGCCTCAACTAGAAGACTACGCCTATGGCATGGACCTGGACGTTGGTAAGTTGGTGTATGTATCACCCAATGTGCGGTACTGCGGTAATGTAAGAAGCATGATGACCTACGAAGACTCGAAAGGCGAACTGCACATGGTTCGCTACCTGGTGAAGGGCGAGTGTGTTAATAGCCGTTAAGACTCATCAAGATGATCCCTGCGGCCACCGGATCATAGAAGCTCAATGCCGAACCGGCGCAGCAGTATGGCGAAGCCTCCGAAGCTGGCCATTGTGATGAGGATGCTGCTGATCAGTGTCGGCCAAAAGCCGAGCTTAGGTAGCAGCAATGGAAAAGCAATAAACATCGGCAGGGTCGGAAGCACGTACCAGAACGTGTACCAAGCATGGTTGGAGATCTTCTCCATGCTCTGGTTCTCTAAATAGAGCCAGACCAACGTCACGACCGTGACCAAGGGTAGGGCGGCGACCAAGCCGCCCAGCTTGTCGCTGCGTTTCGCCAGCTCTGACACGAGAATCACTATACCGGCAGTGAGTAGGTACTTCGTGATGATCCAGGCCATCGCTGAGCCTTCTGGAGGTTGTTGACGAGGGCAGGCGAAGCCATTCACCAACCCCCTTGAAGCGCTCCTGCCGTTTACGGCATCCCTCACCGCATTTTTTTTGCAACATCACCCTCAGCCAGGAGGGTGATGTGTTTGCATGGTGTTTACCGATCGGTCAGTGCGAGGGTGAGGGAACGCTCTCGTGGAAAGCTGCCCGCTCGATCTGGATGGTGCAGTGATGGATTTCGAATGCATCGCTGACAGCATCCACGACGGCCGCCAACACAGCATCCCCATCTGCAGAATCCCGAACCACTACGTGCGACGTCATCACGTTACTGCCACTGCTGACAGCCCACACGTGCAAGTCATGAACGTCCGTCACGCCATCTACTCCGAGGATGGTGGCCTCGATTGCCGTAACGTCGAGCCCCCTCGGGACACCCTCCATGAGGATCCCCAGGCTTTCGCGAAGCAACTGCCACGTCCGCGGCAGAACCCAAAGGCCGATCGCCACAGCGACAATCGTGTCGACCCAGGTCCAGCCGGTGAAGCGGATGATAAGTGCCGCGATGATTACGCCAAGCGAGCCGAGCATGTCGCTCCAAACTTCGAGGTAGGCTCCTTTGACGTTGAGGCTTTCGTTGCTCGCAGATGCCAGAAGGCGCATCGAAATTAGGTTGATGATCAGGCCGGCGATTGCGATCCACATCATCGCTCCGGTAGCGATCTCCGCCGGCATGAAGAAGCGCTGGTAGGCCTCATACAAGATGTACATCGCCACCAGGAAGAGCAGCACGGCGTTGAACGTCGAAGCCAGAATTTCCAGGCGCGCATAGCCGAAGGTTCTTTTCTGATCCGCCGGCCGCTTGGCTATCTGAAGTGCAATCAGTGAGATCGCCAAGGCGGCAGTATCTGTGAACATGTGAGATGCGTCCGACAGCAGCGCCAGGCTGCCGGTAATCCACGCACCGATCACTTCTGCAATCATGAAGCTGCCAGTCAAGCCGAGCGCCATGATTAGCTTCTTCTGATGCCCCTCGCGTACTGCAGCGCTGCCATGGTCATGATTTGAACCCACGTATTTCTCCTTGCGCAGGGTTGTGGTCTCGTTGGCCTTCCTGTCTACCTAGCCTTAGAGCGTCGCTTGGCCACACTGACTGCAAAATCTTGCTCCTGCACTCAGCAGCGAGCCGCAGGCGGTGCAACCACTCGATAGCGGTGTTCCGCAGTTTAGACAAAAGCGTGCTGACGGATCGTTGGCCGTCCGGCACTGCCTGCAGCCCTGCAGATCTTTGATGGGGGCAGGAGTGGGAGGGCGCCCGCCGTCATACACCTGATTACCGCCGTCGCAGCCCTGCTGCCGGCCATGGCGATCATATTGCTCGGCCCCATGTCCCCCGCTGTGGTGCTTGCCTCCACCGTGGTTTCCACGGCCATGGTGCCCGCCCAGGATGTTTTTGAAAAAGCTCATGGTATTCGCCCCTCATTGATGGGTGACATATTAACGAGCAAAAGTTGAAAATTATGTTCTGCTCGCGAGAAAGACTTGTAAGTTGAATTGAAAGTTCAAAATTAGCCTACGACAAAACGAAACCGTTTTGTTTGTGAAATTAAATTTATCTAGCTGAGCGGAGCATTGCTTTTGGTGGGTAGTATTCCCCTAATTTTGATCATAGCGTGATCAATGACAATCAAAACAGCAGTAATTGGATTTCTGTCAGCATTGTAATCCCGAGGTCATCGTGTCGTTATCAGGTCCCGGAAATAATGCGCTCAGCGAGATTCATTTCTCTTTTTATCCCTATGCCTCACACATACTAAGCGTCCCCAACGCCTAGGGGCCTAAGGCCTCTGACGCTCCGCACATTGCGCAATCGCTCAGCATCTGTCGACGGTTTGCCTTGTAGCTCCCGCTAACTCCATAGCTACCGCCATGGATAAGCAGCTTCCAGAGTTTGATAATGACACCTTCCAAATCCATTGTTCACACCCTGTTAAGCAAATGGATCTTTGCTATTCGCAATGCGCGGCAGAAAGGCATCAGTACTAATTTGCTAATCGGCCTGGTGACTTTTTGGTTACTGCTATTCGCGAACGCTGAGCTCTGGAACGTGCTCTGGAAGCTGGTATTCAAAACCGATGAAGTGAACTGGCAGCTAGCGGCTAGCCTCCCAGTCATAGTATTCGCATGGGTGTTTACCGTTCTGAGCTTGCTGTCATGGGGGCGGCTGGCCAAACCCATACTGTGCCTGGTACTGATCAGCGCGTCTTTTGCGAGTTACTTCATGAATGCCTACGGCATCGTGATCGATTACACAATGTTCACCAACGTTGTGGAGACCGACGTCGCTGAGGCAACCGAGCTGCTGAATTGGAAGCTCGGTCTTTGGGTCGCAATGGTTGGGGTGTTGCCCGTCTACCTGATTGCCCGGGTTCCCCTCCGGCGCAAGCCTTGGGCCAAAGCTTTGGTCAGCAGGTTCATTGCTCTGTCGCTCGCTCTGTTGACCTTATCTGGCATCGCGTTGAGTCAGTACCAGTCGTATGCCTCCTTGCTGCGCAACAATCGGGAGATCCGGCTGATTCTGGTACCTACCAACTTGTTTGCGGCTGGCCATGGGTACCTGAAGCGTCAGCTGGCCTCACCTAAAACGCTGACGGCCATTGGTACTGATGCGGTAGTTAATCGACAGGGTGCGGCTCGTAAACCCAGGCTGCTGGTACTGGCAGTAGGAGAGACCGCTCGCTCCGCCAACTTCTCCCTCAACGGCTACTCCCGTGAAACGAATCCGGAACTAGAAAAGCGAAATGTCATTAGCTTCACGAACGTGAGCTCCTGCGGTACCGCTACCGCGGTCTCGCTGCCATGCATGTTCCTGGACGTGGGTAAGGCCCAGTACAAAGATGGCTTGGCCAAGAGCCGAGAAGGGCTGCTCGACGTGCTTCAACGCGCTGGCATCAGTGTCATGTGGACTGACAACAACTCGGGGTGCAAAGGGGTCTGCGACAGGGTTCCCAACCACAAGGCTGCCTCTCACGCGGATTCCCAACTGTGCACCAGCGAGGAGTGTAAGGACGGGGTGCTGCTCACGGAGATGCAAGACTTCATCAAGCGCCAGGAAGGCGATGCTGTCCTGGTGCTCCACTACAAAGGCAGTCACGGCCCGGCCTACTACAAGCGCTACCCCTCGCAATTCAAGAAATTCGCACCGGTGTGCGAGACCAACGAGCTCGACAAATGTAAGCAGGAGGAGGTGGTCAATGCCTACGACAACTCAATCCTCTACACCGATTATGTGACTGCAAATCTCATCGATATCCTGGCGGCCAACACCAAGTTCGACACTGCGCTGATGTACGTTTCGGACCACGGCGAATCGCTGGGGGAGGGTGGGCTCTATCTACACGGGCTGCCTTACGCGATGGCTCCTGACGAGCAAACAAAGGTGCCGTTGGTACTTTGGATGTCTGACTCGCTCGCGAAGAGCGAAAAGGTCAACGTGGGTTGTTTGAAAGCTCAAACCACGTCACCGCTGAGCCACGACAACCTGTTCCACACCGTGCTCGGCATGATGAACGTCCAGACGTCTTCGTATCGCTCAGCGCTGGATTTCACTGCCCCTTGTAAGCCCTTTGTCGGAGGCTCTTATTCTGGCCTCTGAATGTTCGATGTGGACCGGATCATCGGCCAGGCGGTTCTGCACCAGCCTGCTTTGACAGCTGAGAGAAGCTGGACTAATTACATAGCTGCATTCAACAACCCAAGCGGAAAAGGAAGTTTTGCATGAGCATCAAGCCAGGCCCAAAGCGCACCAATGAAGATGGCACTCCGGACAAAAGGCAGCGAGTCACCCCTGAAAAGCAGAAGGACCATCCGGACCTGAAACCCCACAAGCACAAAAAGGGGGAGTAAGAAAAAAGCAGCTCTCGGGAGCTGCTTTTTTTTTGGGGCTTGTCCCGTCCTGAATAAGGTTTACACCTCCCATCCCGAATTTCCGGAGAGTCAGATGGAGCAAGGTGTAAAGCGCACACAGCGGGATTACTCACTGTCTTTTAAATTGGCGGTGGTTGATCAGATTGAAAAAGGCGAGCTGACCTACAAGCAGGCCCAGGTGCGGTATGGCATCCAGGGTCGGTCAACGGTTCTGGTATGGTTGCGTAAGCACGGTCGCCAGGATTGGAGCCAGGGGGCCTCGATCCGAGACGAGAGGAGCTGCGCGATGTCTGACCCCAAAACGCTCACTCCCGAGCAGCGGATCAAAGAGCTTGAGCAACAGCTTGAGCTGATGAGCCAGAAGGCCCAGTTCTTTGAGACGGTCGTTGATGTTCTGAAAAATGACTATGGTGTCTCGGTCGTAAAAAAGCGATCCGGCAAGTCCTCTCGCAAGGTCAAGTCTCAGGACTGAGCATTGCCAGGGCTTGTCAGTTTCTAGGCATCAGTCGACAGGCTTACTACAAGCGCAACCGAGCGGCTGATGGCAAAGAGCATCAGGCAGACCGGGTGGTTGAGTTTGTTCAGCAAGTCCGGATGCGCCAGCCTCGTTTGGGTACACGCAAGCTGCACTATCTGCTGCATTGCCAACCTGACAAACGATTCCAAGTCGGCCGAGATAGGCTGTTCCAGGTCTTGGGAGAGCGCCGTTTGCTGGTGCTGCCCAAGCGGGCCTACCACAAGACAACACAGAGCTTTCATCGCTTCTACCGCCATCCCAATTTACTCAAGCCCGGTCCAAGCCAAGTCGTTCCGACAAGGCCGGAGCACGTCTGGGTTGCCGACATTACTTACCTGCCCGCACGTAACGGCCCGCTGTACCTGAGCCTGGTAACGGATGCGTACTCCAGGAAAATTGTTGGCCACCACGTTCATGAAAGCCTGCATGCCGAGTCAGTGGCGCAAGCCTTCAAGCAGGCATTACGAACGCGACGTCGTCGCCAGCCATTAGTCCACCATTCGGATCGAGGCATCCAATATTGCTCAGCGCTGTACCAGTCACTGCACCAACGGCACGATGTTCAGTGCTCCATGACTGATGGGTATGACTGCTACCAGAACGCGCTGGCCGAGCGAATCAACGGAATCCTCAAAATGGAGCTGCTGTTGAGCAGCCCTGAAGATCTTGAGCAGGCGAGACAGATGGTTGACGAGGCAGTGCAGATCTACAACACAGAACGGCCCCATATGGCCCTGAAAAACAAAACGCCCGATGCAGTGCATCGGGCGTTTTGAGGCCTATCGGCCTACCTGAACAGGTGTAAACCTATTTCAGGACTAGACAGCTGTGTGCAAACCCTCCCGACCGTCTCGCTGATCAATCGGACCGCGTCGTGAGTCTTCCGCTTGGCTTGATGGATTCTGAAGCTACCTCCGGATCGGTTATCCCTTCAGTGCGGACGACGAGACTGATATCCCAGAGCGTTGAGCTGATACTCGCTGACAGCCCGAAATTGTGATTCTGCGATTTGACGCAGGCGCTCAACCTCTTCGGCAGATGAGCCAGAAGCCTGCGCCTCGTGGTATTGCTTCATCGCATCCACTGCGTCGGTATACATGGGGTGGTCGGGGAGAAGAGCTGGTATCTTTTTCGTCATGTAGCGGCAGGTCCTCACTGGATAGTCGACGGTGGTTTACCTGCTTTGAGGAGCTGAAAATCAATGACCGCCTGATAGAGCGAATCTGCCAATAGGTGAAGACGCTGTACCTCAAGGTCTGGCAATCCAGCAGCCTCCGCTTCGTGGGCCTGTCGGATAGCTTCAAGCGCTTGCCTCATCAGTGGCTCACCAGCCTCGACCATTCCAATGAATGTGCGCTTCACAACATTTTGCTCCACTCAGCTGAAGATGAATTATAGGACACCGCGGCGTGGCAAGGCCCCGAGCAGCACAGGTGTTCGACGTCCGGCTGAACGAACCAATGAGGAGCGCGCTGGCCTGGGGAGTGGCCAGGGCGCGTGTCATAGCTACGTTGTAAACCACTTTTTTCACTGTAAACCACTGTGGTTTACAGTGAAAAAAAGTGGTTTACAGCAGGCCTCCTCAGGCCTGAGTCAGCTCCAGCAGATCGCCCAGTTCCTCCCGGGCCATCTTCACTCTATCCATTCTGCGATAAGGATGATCAACCGGCATCCGGATAAGAGATTCGAACCAAGCCGAATCGAATTTGATGACTTCCTTGTGAATGTGCTCAAGCTCACCTCCGCGAGGCTGTGACACTACAAACTCCATGCTTTCAACCAAGCCAGACGCTTCACTGTCTTTGACGATTCGATGGCGGATGAAACTCATTTTGAGATCAAAATATGCCGCCTTCGAACCAGGCACCTTCTTCGATTCCAGCCGACCAGTGCTGCTGATTTCCGCCCCCGGCACCTCAGCGGCAATAGCTTTCACCAGCTCAGCATTTCCACTGACCTTCTGGCCAAACAGGCGGGTGGCGTCCGACATGTAAGCAAAGATCCATGGCACATTGCGAAGCGTCGCGCCGGTATAGAGGTAGCCACGCTCTCCCTTGTAACGCTGCAGCATGCCTCTCAACGCGTTCTCGGAAAGGACCAGTTGGGTCTCTTTCTCCAGGATGTAAACCACGCGATCGAACTGTTCGATCAATAGCTTGAGAATCTTCCGCGGGACGCCGTCAAACCTGGTTTTTCGTTCTGTTTTCTTATGCTGGCGAGGCTTGAAGTACGGGCAATCGTTACGGGCCTCACTATCAAATGGAGCGATGCCGCGAATGCTCTTAGTAGCATGTTTCCCGAATGGGTTCTTCACGTTAGGCGGTAGCTCATACAGCCCAACCAGCTGGACAGGGTTGTCGCATGCCGGGCATACAGCAAACTGAGCTAGCTTGCCCGCACTTCCAGGCTGGTACCACGGATCTCTGCGGAAGGTCTCGGCCTCGAAACCTTCCTTGTCGATGATCTTGCTTTCTGTGTCTTCGATGCGGAGCTTATAGACATCCATCTTTGCTGAAACCGTATCAATAGAGGGTTTCTGGATGGTAACGAGCGAGGATAGGCAGCAGTAGGCCTAACTGACCCTTTTGGTGGTCACCCACTGGTTTGAGGCCAGCCCAAAGCATGCCTGATCGACCTGGGCGGGCCCTAGAAACAACTAACCCCCTGATGCGCAGTACAGGTCTGGGACCTGCCCGAGGCGTGGGGGCTATTCTTGGAGCGACAGTGACACCGGCTCCGGAGAAAATCAATTGGTTTGTAGAGCAGCCGGTCAGCTAAGGTCAAACCCAGATCCTAAAGGGGAGGCCGATAGCAGCTCAGTCAGCATCATCGGCACCTTCTTCATCTTCATCGGTATCCCCAACACTGAGCCAGTCGTGAAGGTTGTACCGCACGAAGTCTTCCGCATCGAGCATGGTAAAGTCTTGTAGCACCGTGACGTCTGCTCCACCGAAGTACAGCCCATCGTTGAGATTTCTGGCCACCCCGAGCACTTCATTCAGCTGGTCGTGCAGCTCATTTGCGCGCCTGGCGTGCTCTCGTTTGGTCAAAAACCGGAACACCACCTCGTAGGGCTCAGGGGTGGTATTACCCGCTTTGCTTCAAGCCGCAGGAGTTGCAGGTCCGTTGCAGCTTGATGGTTTTACTTAAGGAGCCAAGCCAGCTCTCCAATCCGCAGATGCTGTGCACATTTTTTTGCACATATCTCACGCCACGATACCCCAGTAGATTCAGGCTTTTCGCAGCCTTTGCATAGGTGAGTCGCGATGGATTTCTACACATCTCAATGAGGAAACCTAAGCTCCGTTTTCCACGTATTCCTCCGCTACAGAACGCTTTTCTGCGGTGTGTCCCCTGACATTCGCTTTTCAGGGCGAGCTATGGGGGCCACTCAAGACGGCTATCTTTTGCCTGGCACCAATGAAAAGGCCCTCAATATTGAGGGCCTTAAATTCAATGCGGATCCGTCACGCGGGCATTTTTTGCAGCTGTCGAACTCGATCATGGACCACAAATTTAATGATTCCTTTGACATCGTTGGTGCAGTTTTCAAAGGCAAGGCGCGATACCACCTGGCGACCCTCCTTCAGAATCAGCGCCCCGATCAACTCGTCGACGAAGGACTGAGTGACATCGTTCCCAGCGAAATCTATGACAACGCTCTCACCACTGCTGAGCGAGCGTTCGATTTCGGTACGGTAGGGGATCGCTGAAGCTCGCATTCCGTACGTTCGGATAGAACTATCCCTACTTAATCGAATTTGAGTTTGCATGTCGTAACCCCTTGTATTGCATAATCCTTTTTTGCAGCCCGAGAGTTTCAGTTGACGCTGAATCTCCCATTTACCGCTCCTTGCATGATCGACTCTAGCCCTCGAGCTATCAAAAAGCCAGAGCTAGCGGAAATTCAGATCTAGGTCGAGATCGTCGTCAACCTGTCCTGCATCGTCCTTCGGCAGCAAGTCACTGATCGAAATGGTGGGCAGCAGCTCACGGGTACAGCTAAACGCGATCGATACACCATTCCACAGCGCATCATGCAGCTCCTGAGACTGCCGACGCTTTGTGTCATGTATGCCATTGCCGCTCACGATGATCAAACCACCGCCCGCCGCGTCTGCAATTTTTGCGGTAGTTGTTAACCCGATACCTTGGTTCTCGCTACCCAGGATCTGGGCCATCGCACCCCGGTTGCAGCTCACTCGCGGTTTGAGTGCCGCCTCGATCGCGTGCAAATGCGTGCGGTCATGAAGCTCAGGGTGATTCCTCAGTGTCGCGAGAAACCCACACCCATTATCGACGATGGCCATGCGTACAAGGTTCAATTTTGGATAAAACTGACAGGTCAGCCAAACGGCGGCGTCACCACGTCCCTCTCTGCGGGCGTGAGTAAGCGAGTTTTCCAATAGCTCCTTGAGCGAATACTCCAGAGGGCCCCGGTAGGAGTCAAACTCATTCCGTCCCGTGTGCTCGTCGACTGGGGCATCCGGGTCCGATTGAGTCAACCTTCCCGTAATAGCTCTAGCGAGGCGAGAGGCTGCAGCCTCTGCTTGATGGTGTTCGCTGATTTTGGTGATTTCCACCAACGAGGTGCTTCGGTCGTTTCGACGTCCTACCCCCGATAGATCTACACCCTCTACATCAATGTCCTTGAAAAAATCCATCCTGGCCAGGTAGGAGGTCAGGTCTCTGCTCAAAAACTGCATCGAAACTCGCTTCTGGACCAACTGGTTTTCAAACAACGCTCGCAGCGTGGCCATCCCTAACGGATCGATATACGAGAGGTTGCTAGCGTCTAAAACGATGTCACCAGGGCAGTTAATGATTTCTGCGCACACAGAAAACAGGTCATGGGGCGATCTTGAGCCAAGCCCCCAAGGAAGAACGATCGCGTTTTCAATATCGATGGCCTGCATGCAATTCCCTGGCAACGGAGCTAACCCTTTCGGATAGATATAGGGCTCGATAGTAGCCCATTGCCTGCCGGGTAAGCACTCACCTATTTTTTGACGAGTAGTGCCGGCATAGAATTGGCGCGCGGCAGTAGCGGCCTGTGGATGGTGGATCGCGCTCGCCTTGGGCTCAACACGCACGAAGAAAACACGGCCAACGCCCTGCCACGGGTCAGCCATTCAAGCAAAGATGGCCAGATCAAAGCCTTGTGCGAGAGCACTGGAGCAGGTTTGTGAGTCCGCCGAGCAGTTTCATCTCCGACGTCTGCTGTGGGCAAAGGCAAAGCTGGAAGGGGAACAGCGAAGAGTGACCCGATCAGCGCTGTACCGCACCGCATGTATCAGGTCTGGGGCTTGAGCTGTTAGATCGCATAAGGCTACCTTGGCCGGCAACTGGAGAACGAACTGCACCTCGTCTTCCAATGCGTTGGCGTGGAAGTAACTGAGGAAGTACTCGCTTTGACGGAACTGGTCAGAAGCGATCTCCTCCAGGCGTTACAGCCCACTGGGCAGGCCTTCCTGACAGGCCTGGTAGAAGGGGTCGAGCAAGTATAGGCCGTCCAGGCAGGAAAGCATGGACGGCGTTCCCCACCGGGAGCCGGCGTCGTACTCCTCCAGCGGCTTGGGCACTCCCTCGCCGGGGTACAAGGCAGCCAGCGCATTGTCGAAGGGCAACCACTGGTGCAGCAGCAGGATCAGCAACCTCCAGAAATGATCTATGCCATGACGCTACACCACAACAATAATCGACACGCTTACAGGAGCATTGATTGGCGTCACAGCTGTTCAAGGAGATGTTGTCTAGGCTGGACAATACGGCAGCGGCCGATATTTCCCACCCAGCTTGGGAGTTGATCATGATGGAGCCCATCGCCGTGGTACAGATCTGGCAATACCTTTTTGGCGGACTAAAGGCGGTATTGCACTGATCATGCTGGCCATATTTGGCCTGTTTTATGTGGCTCGTGCACTATGGCCACCTGTCACAGGCACTACAGTTATTTAATTTTGTTGCTCTGTCCGCTGACGCAACTCTTCGGGCACAACCATGGCGGGTATTCTCACCAGAAGGGTGAAAACTCGTCCAAACCGGACAACAAAGGGAACTACTTCATGCACACCGAATCGTGCCAGCATGACCATGACCATGACCATGACCACTCGCACCCGTATGAGCAACCGGATGGTAGTCAGCGCGATTTGGTATGCGGTATGACGGTGCCACCGGATAGTCGCTACTTCGAGCTATACGAGGGAAGGACATACCGCTTCTGCAGTGAAAAGTGCCTGACGAAATTCCGCGCAGCGCCTGTGCATTATCTTAGCCCTCCCCAGGACCAAGAACACGCGGGCCATCTCCACTCGGCTGCCCCGCAGCCAAGCAACGCGGCGGACGCCGAATACACTTGCCCGATGCATCCCCAAATCCGCCAGCGTGGGCCGGGCAGTTGCCCAATCTGTGGCATGGCCCTAGAGCCGGTAATACCGGAGCTTGAGGAAGACGAGAACCCGGAACTCAAGGACTTCTCCCGCCGCTTCTGGTGGACCTTGCCCCTGACGGTCATCGTGACCGTGTTGGCCATGACTGCCCACCAACTCCAATTGCTGCATGGTGCCACACAGAATTGGGTGGAGTTGATTCTGGCCACTCCCGTGACACTATGGGCTGGCTGGCCGTTTTTCGTGCGTGGGGTCGCATCGATTCGTAATCGCAGCCCGAATATGTGGACCCTGATAGGTTTGGGAACGGCTGCGGCGTACCTATACAGCGTTGCGGCCACAGTGTTCCCGCAGGTTTTCCCGACGACTTTCATGCAGGATGGCCGCATCGGTGTCTACTTCGAAGCGGCTGCAGTCATCATCTCATTAACGTTGCTCGGCCAAATGCTCGAGCTCAAGGCGCGCTCACAAACCTCCGCCGCCATCAAGTCGCTCCTGGGTCTTGCCCCCAAGACGGCCCGTCGCATCGGGGCCGATGGTCAGGAGGAAGATATTCCGCTCACCCACGTGCATACGGGCGACCACCTGCGCGTTCGCCCTGGCGAGAAGGTGCCGGTCGACGGGGTGGTCCTGGAAGGCGAAAGTGCTATCGATGAATCCATGCTGACAGGCGAGCCCGTGCCAGTGATGAAGAAAGCTGGGGATGCACTCATCGGTGCCACGCTGAATACCCACGGCAGCCTTGTGATGGCGGCGCAGAAGGTCGGCGCCGAGACAGTGCTCTCGCAAATCGTGCAGATGGTCGCGCGGGCTCAGCGCTCGAAAGCCCCGATGCAGCGGATGGCGGACACCGTGGCCGGCTATTTCGTCATGGGGGTGATTCTGGTCGCGCTGGTCACGCTCTTCGGCTGGGGGCTTTTCGGACCGGAGCCTGGCTGGGTCTTCGGCCTGATCAATGCGGTCGCGGTCCTGATCATTGCCTGCCCCTGCGCGCTCGGCCTAGCCACTCCCATGTCGATCATGGTCGCTACCGGGAAGGCTGCCAGCAGTGGCGTGCTCTTCCGAGACGCCAGTGCTATCGAGAACCTCTGCAAGATCGACACGCTGATCGTCGACAAGACCGGGACCCTCACCGAGGGCCGGCCAGTGTTTCATAGCGTGGTCGGTACCGGGCAGTTCATGCCACCCGAAGTCTTGCGCCTTGCCGCCAGCCTGGACCAAGGCAGCGAGCATCCGCTGGCACATGCGATTGTCGATCATGCGCGAGCGCATGGACACAGCTTGTCCAAGCCAGAGGCGTTTGAGTCGGGCTCTGGGATCGGTGTACGTGGCCAGGTGAACGGCAAACGGCTGCAGCTTGGCAACACGACCTTGATGGAAGAGGCTGGCCTCGACACCAGTCCGTTGCGAGACCGCGCCGAGCAGCTGCGTCTGGAAGGCATGAGTATCATGTACTTGGCCGTCGATGGCGTGCTCGCTGGCCTGCTAGCGGTGTCCGATCCGGTCAAACCCACCTCCAAGGAGGCGGTAACCCGGCTACAGGCAGAAGATGTGAAGGTCATCATGGCCACCGGCGACGGCCTGACTACGGCACGTGCGGTCGCGAAACAACTCGGCATCGAGGAAGTCCACGGAGAAGTGAAACCCGAGGACAAGGAGCAACTGGTGGCGCTCCTGCAGGGCGATAAGCGCCGGGTTGCCATGGCAGGAGATGGGATCAACGATGCCCCTGCGCTGGCCCGGGCTGATGTCGGGATCGCCATGGGAACTGGCACCGATGTTGCCATGAACAGCTCCCAGTTGACGCTGGTCAAGGGCGACCTGATGGGCATCCTGCGGGCCAGAACACTATCCGTGGCCACGGTGAAGAACATGCGTCAAAACTTGGGCTTCGCATTCTTCTACAACGCTATGGGCATACCGCTGGCGGCAGGTTTGTTCTACCCGCTTACCGGCCATCTATTGTCACCGATGATTGCGGCATTGGCCATGAGCGTAAGTTCGGCTTCCGTGGTATTCAACGCACTGCGGCTGAAGCGCGTAGTCACAGACTGAAATGGGCACACCGCAACCTATGAGAGGAAGTTCCGCCATCAGCGTTTCAACGCCTGATCCATATGACTGACTGTCTAGGGCTTTGGCCTTAGCGGGTATGTCCGCGAGTTCGGCGCCAATCTGGTCCTGATGGAGGACATCGGGCAACTGCGACGTCCGCCATCTTCTGCCAAGATCGTAAGGGACAATTGTGATGCAGCAGGGGCCGCCGCCAGAGGAGTTGGACAAGATTTCAGGGCGAAGATAAATCCTTTGACCGGGCCTTGACCTTGTCATCGTGTCAAGGTTGAAGCTGTAAATGCGGCGAGAAAAGCCGTACCAGCATGAGAGGCCCGCTATGTTCGTTTTGGAAGTTTCCGGTATGGGATGTGGCAGTTGTGTCAACAAGATCACCAAGGCCATCCAGGCTGCCGATGGCGACGCGAAGGTGATCGTTGATCGTGCTGCCGGTACAGTGAGTGTCCAAAGCAACATCGAGGCGGAACGCGTCGGTGCACTGGTCCAGGCGCTTGGTTACCCAACCAAAGTCAGTCGCTAAGTCTCGTTACCGCTCAGATGGCAAGCCGCCGTGCCATGTTTCATGGCGCGGTTTCTTCATATACAGCCTGATGTCGACTGACTCCGGGTCGGGATAGCCAGCAATACTCCCCAAGAAATGGACGGCCTTCGATCACCCAGTGCCGAGTCAAGCTGTGGACGTTGACGCTGATCAAGAAAATGCTTCGCGATTGGTGTTTATCTTGAGTAAATGTATAGGCCAGCCTGGCTCACATACCCCGGCCCCTCGTTGGAGCTCATTCACAATGATGACTGCCAAGCGGTTTAGTTCTATGGCCTTGGGGATATTCCTGCTCATCCCTCTGGGGCTGGTCATGGCAAACCCTACGGGTAACGTCTACACGGCCAATGAACGGTCCGCTTCCATTAGCCAGGTAAATCTTGCGACAGGTGATGTGAGCACGGTCGCCTTGCCGATCGCACCCCACAACCTACAGGTTTCGCCCGACGGCAGCTTGCTTCTGGTTGTTGGAGTGGCTGGACATGCGGGGCATTCGAGCGGTGAAAAGCCCGGTGGGCAGTTGCTGGTGTTCAGTACCAGCGCGCTGGACAGGCCACCGTTCAGCTTCCCGGCAGGCGATCACCCGGCTCATGTGGTCACCGACGTCACCGGGCTGCGAGCTTTTGTGACCGATTCCGCTGCCAACCAGGTGCGAGTATTTGACCTTGAGCAGCGAATCGAGTTGCCCGGTATTCCAACTGGGCGTTATCCCCATGGGCTGCGCTTGAGCCCTGATGGCCGGACACTCTATATCGCGAACATGAAGAGCGACAGCGTATCGCTTATCGATGTCGTCACACTCAAAGAAACCGCGCAGATTCCCGTGGGCAAAGGCCCTGTCCAGGTCGGCTTTGCCCCTGACGGTCGCCTGGCATTCGTCTCGCTCAGTGCGACAAATCAGCTTGGCATCATCGACACGGCCAGACGCAAGGTGATCAGCAAGGTTGATGTCGGCCGCACGCCAATCCAGATGATGGCCACCGTTGACGGTCGCCAGGTCTATGTCGCGAATCAGGGCAGTGGCCAGAATCCGGACGACCGAGTCTCCATCGTAGATCTCCAGACGCGTAGCAGCCTGGGCACCGTGACCACCGGCAAGGGTGCCCATGGTGTGGCCATCAGCAGCGACGGCGCTTATGTGTTTGTCAGCAATATTGAAGCGGGCACCGTATCTGTCATCGATACGAGCAGCCGAAAGGTCGTTGCTACCCATAAGGTTGGCGCCGGGCCAAACGGGATCAGCTTCGAGCCGCCGAGTGCCCAATAATAGCCCGTCGGTGTACAACCCGAGCACGACGCGAAAAATGAGCATTCACGCCGGCGCAGTAATTTGCTTGTCGTGCCAGGTGAGGCCTAGCGCCCAGACCAAGGCATCCGGCTTTAAAACAGTGCTAAGGAGATGATGATGAACAACGTTCGAAATTTACTGATCGGACTTTGTTTGGCCGCAGCGTCCGTGGGCGCCATGGCGCAAAACACCGATGAACACTCGACACATCACCCGGCCGATGCGCCAAGCGCGGCGGCTACCGAGAAGACGCCTTCTCAGCCAATGGACAAAGGGCAAATGGCGGCGATGGACCAGCAAATGAAGGCCATGCAAGCCATGCACGAAAAGATGGCTGCAGCCAAAACGCCGGAAGCCCGTCAGGCGTTGATGGCCGAGCATATGGCGCTGATGAAAAATGGCATGGCCATGATGAAGTCCATGGAGGGTGGCATGCCTGAAATGGGGGGCATGCATGGCGGCATGGGCGGGGATATGGCCGCCCGCCACCAGATGATGGAAAAGCGCATGGACATGATGGAGTCGATGATGCAGATGATGATGGACCGCATGCCATCTGCTGCATCGAAGTAACCCATCTCCTTTCCCAGGAGTCGCTATGAACCCTCACTTCGATGAAAACGGCTCACCACACAGTTTCTGGCGTTCACGCTATGCAATCGGCCTGGTGGTAATCGGTGGGATCGCCGTCTACTTCCTGCTCACCGAGCACCTTGCCCATGTCGTTGGAGCCCTGCCTTATCTGTTGTTGCTCGCCTGTCCGCTGATGCATGTCTTCATGCATCGAGGACATGGGGGACACCATCACCAGGGCCAGAGCAAACCGGCCCCCTCCGATAAGGCTGATATCCATAAGCCGGGAGATCCATCATGAATCATGGTGAAAGCGCGTATGGCCTCTGGTCGCTGGTTTTCATCAACTCCGCGATCTTCATCATGTTTGCCTTCAGTTTCTTCAAGCCGGCAACGGCGAGAGACTGGAGGAGCTTCGGTGCATTCTCGGCCTTCATCGTTGCCCTGTTTGTGGAAATGTATGGCTTCCCCCTGACGATCTATCTGTTGTCAGGCTGGTTGCAGGCCAGGTTCCCCAACCTCGATCTGCTTTCCCACGAATCCGGCCATCTGTGGTCGACGTTGCTCGGTGACCAGGGCAACCCACACTTCAGTGTTTTGCACATTGCCAGTTACCTATTCCTGGGTTTCGGCTTCTATTTGCTTTCTGCCGCCTGGAACGTGCTATATCACGCGCAACGCCGCCGTTCACTTGCAACGGTCGGGCCCTATGGCTGGATCAGACATCCGCAGTACGTGGCATTTGTGCTGATTCTTCTGGGCTTTCTCCTTCAGTGGCCGACGCTGCTGACGCTGGCAATGTTCCCGGTGTTGCTGGTGATGTACGGGCGTTTGGCGGTTTCCGAAGAGCGGGAAATGCACAAGCAGTTTGGCGCTGCCTACGAAGCTTATACCCGCGTTACGCCTAGGTTCGTTCCGCACCTGCGCGAAAGGTTGGGTGGGGGTCATAGAGGCTGAAGCGTAGGACGAAGGAGCTACATGCCAGGAGGGTTTCAGCGGCAGTGTTTCTAGCGGGAATAGGGTATCCAAAGTCTGTTTGCTCGGATAACACTCTGAGTTGTCGCGGGTTTTCTTGTCGACAAGCTCGGTGGAATCCTTGTTGGCGTTCGGATAACTCAGGCAGTTGGATGACTTTGCGATGCCCTGTCCGCTTTCGACCCATATAGATCGTGATGCACGAAGATCTCTGCTCAAACGTCAGCTACTACTCTGATCTGAATGCATCCCGGCTACAGAGCGCAAAGACCAACTAGCGTCCCGAGGCACAGAGCTGAAGGCGGCGCGGTCAGGAATTGCGGCAGCACTTTTTCCAAAGTTTGGCTAAATGACCCTGCCTATCAGCTCTAATAGGCAGGGTTAGAAGTCAATCCGTCACTGCTTGCGAATGCCTACGATCGTCGCTGTGCCCCCATTCATTCGGAAATCGAAGCTGACCTTGTCGCCTACCTTGAGTCCCTTGAGTTGCTGCTCGGTAGCGCTGAAGCCCATGGTCATTGCCGGCCATTTCAGGGCTGATACTGGTCCATGCGCCAAGGTAACTTTACCTGGTTCCAAAGCTTTGATGGTTCCCTCAGCCGATGCAGTCGGAGCCGCCTGGCTGCCTTGGGTCTCGTTGCCTTCCATGGGCATATTCTTCATATCCGTGCCATACATGTCTTGGGCCTGCACCGCCGCCGCAACGGCGAACACCAGGCCAGCGCTGATCAGTAGCTTCTTCATCGGGTTACTCCTGTTTGGGGGTTATCGTGTACAGCGAGTCCGCGGCGCCTGACGAGCCAGTAAGCCGCAGGGATTACAAATAGTGAGAGCAAAGGCGCGGTGAGCATGCCGCCGACCATGGGTACAGCGATCCGGCTCATGACTTCGCTGCCGGTACCGCTACTCCAGAGGATTGGCATCAAGCCTGCGACGATCACTGCTACGGTCATGGCTTTGGGGCGGATGCGCTGCACGGCCCCTTCGCGGATAGCATCCAGAAGCGCAGGTTGCCCCTGCGTACCGTTGCCGTTTCGTTCAGTCCAGGCATTGTTGAGGTAGATCAGCATGATGACTCCAAACTCTGCTGCGACCCCAGCCAAGGCGATAAAACCGACACCCGTGGCCACCGACAGGTTGTAGCCCATCATGTACAGCAGCCATACGCCGCCGGTTAGCGCAAATGGCAAGGTAGCCATGATCAGCAGCGCTTCACCGAGGCGGCCAAACGTGAGGTAGAGAAGGACGAAAATAATGGCCAGCGTCGCCGGTACTACCCATGCTAAGCGCGCATTGGCGCGCTCCAGGTATTCGAACTGCCCGGAATAGCTCAAGCTTATGCCAGGATCGAGCTTCACCTGCTGATCGACTAGCCGGCGCAGGTCGGCAACGACGGAGGACAGGTCCCGTCTCCGCACGTCGATATACACCCAGCCCGAGGGGCGCGCGTTTTCACTCTTGAGCATGGGTGGACCGTCCGCAATACGCACCCGTGCCACGGTTCCCAGTGTGATTCGCCCCCCTTGGCTGGTGTAAATCGGTAGCTGCCGCAGGGCATCAACAGAGTCACGCCACTCCCGTGGGTACCGAACACTGATGGGATATCGCGCCAGGCCTTCTACGGTTTCGCCGATGTTTTCGCCCCCAACGGCGCCGGCAACAATCGCTTGGACATCAGCAATGTTCAGGCCGTAACGCGCTGCGAATTGGCGGTCGATATCCAGATCGATGTAGCGTCCACCGGTTAATCGCTCGGCGAGGGCGGAAGTCACCCCTGGAACCGTTTTGGCCACCTTCTCGATAGCCAGAGTCACCCGGTCGATCTCATTCAAATTGCTGCCGGCAACCTTTACGCCGATCGGGCTTTTGATACCGGTTGCGAGCATGTCGATACGGTTTCGAATCGGTGGGATCCAGATATTGGTTAGCCCAGGTACCTGCACGGTACGGTCCAGCTCTTCGATCAGCTTCTCAGTGGTCATCCCTGCTCGCCACTGATCCTTCGGTTTAAGTCGGACAGTCGTCTCGAACATCTCCAGCGGGGCCGGGTCGGTCGCTGATTCAGCCCGGCCCGCTTTACCGAAGACACTGGCGACCTCCGGTACCGTTCGGATCAGCCGGTCCGTACGTTGCAAAAGCTCAGAGGCTTTCTGCGCCGAAAGACCTGGCAGGGCAGTCGGCATGTACAGCAAATCGCCTTCATCCAGTGGCGGCAAGAATTCGCCGCCGAGCTGGCTCAGGGGCCAGACACTGCTGAGCAAAATCAACAGTGCACCCGCCAACGTGAGCTTTGGCCGGCGTAGAACGATCTCCAATGCTGGGCGATAGAGCCGTATCAGGGTTCGATTGAGTGGGTTGCGCTCTTCTGCCGGTAAACGACCCCGAATCCAGTACCCCATCAGCACGGGTACCAGGGTAACCGAAAGGCCCGCTGCTGCTGCCATTGCATAAGTCTTGGTGAATGCGAGGGGCGCAAACAGCCTTCCCTCCTGAGCCTGCAAGGTGAATACCGGTATGAAGGACAGCGTAATGATCATGAGGCTGAAGAACAGCGCAGGCCCGACCTCGACTGCTGCCTCAGTCATCACTTTCCAATGATCTTCGCCACGCAACGACTTTCCAGGGTGCCACGTATGCCAAGCCTCAACCCGTTTGTGCGCGTTCTCAATCATCACCACAGCGGCGTCCACCATCGCACCGATTGCAATGGCTATGCCCCCAAGCGACATGATGTTGGCGTTGATGCCCTGGTGGCGCATGACGATCAGGGCAATGAGGACACCAACCGGAAGCGAGACGATGGCGACCAACGATGAGCGCAGATGCCAAAGAAATGCAGCGCACACCAGTGCGACCACGATGAACTCTTCAATCAGCTTCTGGCTCAGATTTTCCACAGCACGATCGATCAACTGGCTACGGTCGTAGGTAGTGACCAGCTCGACCCCGGCAGGCAGGCTTTTTTCCAGCGATTCAAGCTTGGATTTGACGTGAGCGATGGCATCTTTCGCATTCTTGCCACTGCGCAGAATTACTACGCCGCCCACCGCTTCGCCCTGTCCATCAAGCTCGCCGATGCCGCGACGTGCCTCAGGGCCCAGCTGTACAGTGGCTACATCGCCCAGTGTTACGGGTATACCCTTCGCAGCCAGGCGCAGGGGAATGGCTCGGAAATCATCGAGTGACTTCAGATAGCCGGAAGCCCTTACCATGAACTCAGCTTCGCCTTGTTCGAGCACGCCGCCACCGGTTTCCTGATTGGCCTTGGCGATGGCGTCCGAAACCTCAACTTGAGTGATTCCCAAGCTGGCCATGCGCAGCGGATCGAGCACTACCTGGTACTGCTTGACCATCCCGCCTATCGTCGCCACTTCGGCAACGTCCGGAAGAGTTTTCAACTCGAAGCGCAGGAACCAGTCCTGAAGGCTGCGCAGCTGTGCCAGGTCATGGGTACCACTGCGGTCCACCAGCGCATACTGGTAGATCCAGCCTACACCAGTGGCATCGGGTCCGAGCACTGGCTTAGCGGACGCCGGTAATCGAGACTGAACCTGGCTTAGGTATTCGAGCACCCTGGACCGCGCCCAATAGAGATCTGTGCCGTCCTCAAACAACACATATACGAAGCTGTCTCCAAATGCTGAAAAGCCCCGCACTGTCTTGGCTCCGGGTACGGAAAGCATTGTGGTGGTCAGGGGATATGTCACCTGATTTTCCACGATCTGCGGTGCCTGCCCTGGGTAGGAGGTGCGGATAATCACCTGCACATCTGACAGGTCAGGCAACGCGTCGATCGGCAAACTGCGCAGAGAGAAAACGCCCCAAGCTACGGCAAACAGTGTTGCCAGCAGGACCAGGACGCGGTTGCCAACCGACCAACGAATCAGGTTCGCGATCATGGCTGGTTCTCCTGCTGGGTTATTTGCTCGATGACCATGCCTTCATCGCGCTCGCGCACTCCAAACCGGATGCGTTCGCCAACCTTGAGTCCGGCAATCAAGCGGGGATCTGCCACAGGGAAAGTCATCGTCATACCAGGCATGCCCAGCGTCACGAACGGTCCATGAGCGATGGTCAGCTGATTACCTTCTATTTGAACGATGCGCCCATTGGCCTGATGTAGAGCCGGCTGTACAGGTTGCGCAAGTGGAGCATCGCCAGCAGTAACGGCCTCGATACCTTTCAAGCTCGCTTCGGAGTCCAGCAGAAACTGCCCGGACGCCACAACGCGCTGGCCCGCCTGAAGGCCTCGCAGCACGACCACCTGGCCAGCACTTTCCTGGCCGAGCACTACTTCCACCGGCCGGAATCGACCTCCGTCTTCTGACACCATTACGAGATCGCGTTTCCCCGTCCGAATGATCGCCTCGGCTGGCACCAGTAGGCTGTCATCCTGTTGCCCGGACGGATGGAGGGAAACCTGCGCGGTCATGCCTGGGCGCAACCGGCCGCCGGGGTTGGGCAGTTCTATACGAAGCCGCAAGGTGCGGCTTTGCAGATCCGCATCAGCCAGCAATGCGGTCAGCTTGCCGGGAACAGGTTCGCCTGGGAACGCTGCCAGATTCGCCTGCACTGCCTGTCCTTCCTGTAGGCCTTGGGCTTGCGCTTCAGGTACTGCGGCCTCAAGCCAGACGTTCGCGATACCATTGATCTTCGCCAACGTTGCACCCGGTGTCATTGTCATGCCTGGCCGCAATTCCAGAGCCTGAAGGACGCCTGCTGTTGGGGCCAAGAGCGTTACCGAATTCTGGACCCTTCCCGTACGGTCAATCCGGTTGATAAGATCGGCAGGCATACCCGCCAGCAGTAGTCGTTGCCGAGCTGCAGCGCGCAATTCATTGTCCCCAGATCGCTGAAGCGCCAGGTACTCTTCCTGCAAGCCCGCCCATTCAGGCGTCAACACATCTGCCAATGGGGCGCCCTTGGCAACCACGTCGCCTGTAGCGCGGCCATAGGTGCGTTCGACGTAGCCACCGGTACGAGCCTGCAGAACGCTAAAATCCCGCTCATCGAAGGTAAGCACGCCGCTCACCTGGAGGGTTCGAGCAAGCTGCCCTTTCGCTACGGTAGCCAGACGGACCCCCAGGTTTTGTTGGAGCCCCTGTGAAACTTGAACTGCGGGGCTCACCTCAGCAGCGGTGCTTTCCTGGTACTTCGGCACCAGTGGCATGTCCATGAAGGGCGACTTGCCCGGTGCTGGAAAGTGCTGCTGGGGGTACATCGGGTCATACCAATACAGCACCTTCTGTAGCGTTTCAGGGGAGGCAGTGGACACCTGCCCACGCTTTGCTAGCTGATAGCCAACGCCACCGCCGATAGCCAACGCGGCCAATACCACAAGGCTGATAGTTGAATTTCTCATGCGCGCACCTCTCCATACGCGAAGTGCAGCCGTGCAGCTGTCGCGGCCAACTGTCCTTGCAGATCGATGTCTTGCAGTCGTGTTTCAACCCGCTGACGTCGAGCGGTGAGAACCTCACTTAAGGGTGATTTACCGGCTCGATAGTCAGCAAGGGCGAGGCGGACTCGATCCTCCGCTAGCGGTAACAATGTTTCACGGCTGCGCTGCACTGCTCGCTGCAATCGCTGGTAATCCGCAAGATCTGTCTCCAGCTGCGCTTTATGCTCACGCAATGCCGCTTCCTGTTCGTCCTCCAGTTGCCGGACTTGTGCGCGACGTGCCGCGATCATCGGGTCCTGCCGTGAGCCAGCGAACAAGGGCAGTTGGAAACTTACCTGCAGGCTCACCATATTGCTGAATTCAGGCCCGCGCCGCTGGTAATCCACCTGCCACCCCCAGTCCGACTTCTTTTCTGCCAAGGCTTGGTGCACTTGAGCTTGTGCTTCCCGCGTAAGGGCGTTGTAGGTCGCCAATTCTGGATGTGCATGTATAGCGTGTAGATAGTCCGGCGCGCTCACTGGCCAGCGCGGAAATGCTTGAGCTTGCGGATCAGCATCCTCTCCAATCCATCGCTTGAGTGCAGCCCGTGCCTGAGCGGCCTGTGTGAGCAGAACATCTTTTTGCTCATCGAGTTGCGCAGCTTCCTGGTCAGGAGCAAGTGCGTCGGCCGTCGCGCCGGTACCGCCGGCCAGGCGTGCGCGGATTGCTGCGGCCAACAGACGGTTTTCTTTGTAGAAGTCCTCAAACTGCTGCAGTTTCCGTTGAACGGTGTACGCCGCGACCCAAGCTTGGGCTGTGGCAGCACGCACTTTTAAGCGCTCGAACACCGCCTCTGCATCGGCTCGCTCAACGCTCGCTCGTGCCGTCTCAACTCGTGCCTCCCGCTTGTCCCGGTTTGGTACTTCCTGGGAGAGGCCGACAACCTGCATCGTCATGAAATCGCGGTTCATGCTCCAACGATCACTGCCGTCAACAGGAAGGTTCTGCACTCCTAGGTTGAGACGTGGATCAGGCAGCTCGCCTGCTGGGATCACAGCGTGTCGAGCGGCCGTCATTTGCTCTTGCCTGGCCTGGAGGATGGGGGCATTGCGTTCGGCAAGTTGAAGCGCTTCCTCCAGAGACAACGGTGTAGCCTGAGCCGGTAACGTCGACAACAGGCTGATCAGAGCGGCCAGACATGCCATCCCTAATCGGTAACGTGGGGGAGTCATGGAAATGATTCCTCAAAAAATCAGCGCGCAAGCGCATGCCATCATCCGGCTGCAAAACAGGACGATGGGGTGAATTTAAGAGGTAATCAGGCGCGGGGTGGCCGCCAAGGGTCAGGAGGCGCCCTGTTTACGAGGCTCACCGCATAGGTATCTACTGGCCTAGGCGCAGAATAGGTGAGCGTGGGGTTAATTATTTCGACCTGAACTGTGCTCGCGGTTCTACACTCCTGGCCCACTTTGCAGGCTTTGGAGTGGTCGGCAGCTGATCCTGGATCAGTATCCTGGCAACAATCGTGATCCATCCCCGCCATCATCTCCATCCCCATGGTTTGCATGGGGCATGGTTCAATGGCTGAGTCGACTCCCGCCATGCCGTTGAGAGGAAGCGATGCGATTAGAAGCAGGATGGTGAACAGTCGTAGGAGCCGGTTCATGATGGCCGAGTATAGGTTACACGCATGAAATGAGCATTAAGCCGTTTGAGGCTTGGAAGTGGATTGTTTGGCGTGCGGCAGAGCGATGTGAAAACTCGTCACGCCGTCAGCGGAGGTACACCAAATTCGCCCACCATGAGCCTCGATGATCGAACGCGTTATGGCCAGACCCAAGCCGGCGTTGCTTGGGCTTCCTTCCCGCCTTGCAGGGTCAGCGCGATAGAACCGGTCGAAGATTTTGTTGATATGTTCCGGATCAATCGTGGCCCCATTGTTCTGGACGGACAGGTTCACTTGATCAGCCGCCTCGACAATCCGGACGGCGATATCGTGGCCTTCGGGGGTATAGCGCAAAGCGTTGGATAGAATGTTGGAAACCGCCCGGTCAATCATTAGCCGGTCACCACGGATCGTACCTTCGCCTTGAAGGGCAAGCCGAATGCTTCGGTCTTCGGCTGCAAGCTGGTAGTACTCAATCAGTCTGGACACTAGCCCGACCAGATCGATATCAACCTGCTCGGGGATGATCAAGCCGTTATCAGCTTTTGCCAGGAACAGCATGTCATCGATCATGCGCGACATGCGCTTGAGGTCTTCAAGATTGGAGTAGAGGTTGTCTTCGTAGGCATCGAGGTCGCGTTTTTTGGTCAGAACGACTTCGGTATGCGTCAGAAGATTACTTACCGGAGTCCGCAGCTCATGTGCGATGTCGGCTGAGAAGTTTGATAGCCGGACGAACGCGTCTTCCAGGCGTGCAAGCATTCCGTTGAAGGAGAGGATCAGCTCCTGCAATTCAAGCGGCACGGGCTCCAATGGAATTCGCTCGCGAAGGGACCGGGCAGACATGGATGTCGCCACCTTGGTGATCTGCCCAACCGGCCGAAGACCGCTCTTGGCCACGATCCACCCCAATCCTGCACTAACCAGAGCGCTGATGACCAAGCCAATGCCGAACCACCATTGCAGCGTCTTGAAAAAGTGGGCATGGCTGGTGACATCCAGCATCAACATGACTGTTACCGGCGCCTGCGCCTGCGCTATAGCCAGTTGAGAGGTAATCCCCCGGAAGTTCCGCGAGTCGATTTGCCAGTCCCAAACGGCGCCAGAAGAGGCCTGCTTAAAGCGCTCAGGGATGCGGGATGCCTTGGAGTCCGAGAACAGGACAGTACCGTCAGCATCAAGAATCTCCGCAGAAAGGTCCTGATGAGCCCCCAACAAAGCACGCAGTTGAGGCTCCTGATCCTCAAGTTCATCACGTGCTGCTGAAAGTGAAAGGATGTGCCGGGTGGATTCGAGTTTCTCGGCCAGGGCTTGCTCATCCAGCATCTGGAAATGGTGCTGACTGAGCATGTAGAAGCTCACGCCGGCAACGACCAATACGGCGATGACCGCGAACATGAACATGAGGGTAAGGCGTTTAACGAGCGACGATTGGGCGCGCATTACTCGGGAACATCCATCAGATAGCCCATGCCACGAACTGTATGTATGAGCTTGGGGGCGAAATCGTCATCAATCTTGGCCCGCAACCTACGAACAGCAACCTCGATCACGTTAGTGTCGCTGTCGAAGTTCATATCCCACACCTGCGATGCGATCAGGGACTTCGGCAGTACCTCGCCGCGTCGGCGCATGAGTAGTTCCAGTAAGGAGAACTCCTTGGCTGTGAGGTCGATCCGCTTGCCATTTCGGGTGGCCCGGCGCTTAAGCAGGTCTACCTCCAGGTCAGCCATCTTCATAGTGGTCTGAGCATAGCCACTGCTGCCTCTTCGCAGCAAAGTGCGCACACGCGCTAGCAGTTCCGAGAATGCAAAGGGTTTGACCAGGTAATCGTCAGCCCCGAGTTCTAACCCTTTCACGCGATCGTCCACGCCATCACGGGCCGTCAAAAACAAGACTGGGACCTCTTTCCCTGCCGCACGTACCATCCGCAGCACCTCCCAGCCGTCTAGCCCCGGCATCATTACATCAAGAATCAGCAGGTCATACGCCTCGCTCAAAGCGTATTGCAGCGCGTCGGTCCCTGTGACCACACGATCGACGGTAAAGCCTGCCTCCGTCAGCCCTTGCTGCAGGTAGGCCCCGATTTTTGGCTCATCTTCGGCTACGAGTAATTTCATCTGCTGCGCCCCCTTGGATGCCCTTCAGTGTGCAGCAAAAAAGGCACCCAACCAGAAGCTGACGGAAAAGTAATGTCGGGCTCAGCTTGCTGACAGTGCCGGGTAGCTAGCTTGAGCACTGTGAACGGCGCCAATCAGGCGAAACTGACCCTTAGAGGAAACGCAAATGAACATGATCAAAGCGATTGTGATGGTAGTCACCTTCGGCATGGCGAGCCTCGCCCTGGCTGAAGGCGGCGCGGATCGCACCTTCGCCAGGATGGAAGCTGCACGTGCATCTTCCATGCAGGCTTACCAGGTTGCTCAGGAGAAAAAAGCAGAGGCTCCTGTTACCGCCCAAAGCCAAAAGCACCCCGGCCACGAGAGCTGCTGAGCTTAGCTTACAGAAATGTAATCACCCCGGAATCTGAACTATGTCAGCTTTCGGGGTATTGCCTCCCGCAATCCTTGTGCTTTGGCGAAAGTCTACGAGGCTTGGGGGAGCTCAATTGAAACCAGATGGCTGCGGATCCCGCAGTCTGGATATCAGCGATCTACCTGATTGGACGCAACGGCATGCAAAGCAAAACCACGAGACGTTCATTCGTCAAAGGCCTGGCTGCTACCGGACTACTGGGTGGGCTGGGCATGTGGCGCGCGCCGGTCTGGGCCGTAACCAGCCCTGGCCAGCCTAACGTACTGACCGGCACCGATTTTGACCTGTACATCGGGGAGCTCCCGGTGAACATTACCGGGGCAGCTCGAACGGCGATGGCCATCAACGGTTCGCTGCCAGGACCAATACTCCGTTGGCGCGAAGGCGACACGGTCACGCTACGGGTTCGCAACCGCTTGAAGCAGGACACGTCCATCCACTGGCACGGCATCATCCTGCCGGCGAATATGGACGGCGTGCCGGGTCTAAGCTTCCATGGCATCGCTCCCGACGGCATGTACGAGTACAAGTTCAAGGTCCACCAGAACGGCACCTACTGGTACCACAGCCATTCGGGCTTCCAGGAGCAGGTCGGTGTTTACGGTGCGCTGGTGATTGATGCCAAGGATCCAGAGCCTTTCACCTACGATCGTGACTATGTCGTCATGCTGAGTGATTGGACCGACGAAGACCCGGCGCGGGTTATGTCCAAGCTCAAAAAACAGTCGGACTATTACAACTTCCACAAGCGCACCGTTGGCGACTTCGTCGACGACGTGAGCGAGAAAGGTTGGTCTGCTGCTGTGGCCGATCGAAAGATGTGGGCCGAGATGAAGATGAGCCCAACCGATCTCGCTGACGTGAGCGGGCACACCTACACCTACCTCATGAACGGCCAGGCGCCAAATGGGAACTGGACGGGAATCTTCAAGCCAGGGGAGAAAATCCGGCTTCGCTTTATCAATGGCTCGGCGATGACCTATTTCGACGTGCGGATCCCCGGCTTGAAAATGACGGTTGTCGCAGCCGACGGTCAGTACGTTAAGCCAGTGTCGATCGATGAATTCCGGATTGCCGTTGCTGAAACCTACGATGTCATTGTCGAGCCTGAAAACGAGCAGGCTTACACCATCTTTGCTCAATCCATGGATCGCACCGGCTATTCAAGGGGTACCTTGGCTGTCCGTGAGGGCCTGCAGGCACCGGTGCCGGCTGTAGATCCAAGGCCTCTCATCTCCATGAGTGATATGGGGATGGACCACGGCAGCATGGGTGGCATGGATCACGGCAGCATGGCCGGTATGGACCACAGCAAGATGGCTGGCATGGACCACGGCAGCATGGCCGGTATGGACCATAGCAAGATGGCTGGCATGGACCACGGCAGCATGGCCGGTATGGACCATAGCAAGATGGCTGGCATGGACCACGGCAGCATGGCCGGTATGGACCATAGCAAGATGGCTGGCATGGACCACGGCAGCATGGCCGGTATGGACCATAGCAAGATGGCTGGCATGGACCACGGCAACATGACCGGTATGGACCAAAGCAATATGGCCGCCAGCGGTGCCATGCAGAACCATCCCGCCTCCGAAACAAACAACCCTCTGGTCGATATGCAGACCATGACCCCTACGCCAAAGCTGAGCGATCCGGGGATCGGGCTTCGCGATAACGGGCGTCGGGTTCTCACGTATTCGGATTTGCGTAGCACCTTCATCGACCCTGACGGCCGGGAACCTGGCCGGACAATCGAACTGCACCTTACCGGGCATATGGAAAAGTTCGCTTGGTCCTTCGATGGGATCAAGTTTTCTGACGCAGAGCCGCTGCGGCTCAAGTACGGCGAGCGCCTGCGTATTACCTTGGTCAACGACACCATGATGACTCACCCCATCCATCTGCACGGCATGTGGAGTGACCTGGAGGATGAGGACGGCAATTTCATGGTGCGAAAACACACGATCGATATGCCGCCTGGCTCGAAACGAAGCTATCGCGTAACCGCAGATGCACTCGGGCGCTGGGCCTATCACTGTCACCTCATGTACCACATGGAGATGGGCATGTTCCGAGAAGTCCGCGTGGACGAATGAACTGGAGATACGAGATGAGCAAACCAATGAAACGAAGCGCCTTTTTCCTCTCTGCCGCGATGGTTGGCCTGCTCGCGGTGTACGCCCCGTCTTCCTGGTCCAGTGACAACCATGATCAGCACTCTCAAAAGTCGTCCAACGCGGCGCAATCGAACGGCTCGAAGAGCAAGCAAGCCCAGGGCATGAACCATGAAGGCATGGATCACGGCTCCATGAAAGGCATGGATCATGGCTCTATGGAGGGCATGGATCATGGTTCCATGGAAGGAATGGATCACAGCAAAATGATGGAATCGCATGGCAGCGACAAAGCTAAGGCAGGGAAAAATGGCCAATAGCGTTGCACGACCATCGCTGCTGGCATTCGCCGTTTCTTTAGGTGTGCTGGGCGTTTCGCCCAGCTTCGCCGCTGAAATGGATCATTCCGGAATGGACCACTCGGCAATGGGCCACGGTGCCATGCAGATGGACCACGCCTCATCACAGGCTGCGATGCCGGGCATGGACCACAGCCAGATGGGCGCGAGCAAGCAACCCACGCAACCTGCACCCGTTGATCACAGCAAAATGGGCCATGGCCAGCCCAAAGCGAAACCCGCCTCGATGGACCACAGCAAGATGGACCATGGAAGCATGAAAGGCATGGATCACGGGTCCATGGAAGGCATGGATCATGGCGCGATGGGTCATTCCACGATGGGAAACGGGAACGCTGATTCGCCGACCCCGACCAGCCGTACGCCAATCCCGGTGCTGACTGATGCCGACCGGCAGGCTGCCTTCCCCCCGCTTGACGGGCACAAAATGGATGACAGCGGGTTCAACAGCTTTTTCTTGCTAGACCAACTGGAATACCAAGATGCCGATGAAGGTAGCACGCTTGCTTGGGATGCATCCGGCTGGGTGGGCGGCGATATCAATAGGCTCTGGATTCGCTCGGAAGGTGAACGAACCAATGGTGTGACTGAAGATGCTGAGCTGCAGCTCCTCTATGGCCGCTCGGTAAGCCCGTGGTGGGATGTTGTCGCCGGCGTCCGGCAGGATTTCAAACCGGAGGATCCGCAGACCTGGGCTGCGTTCGGTATTCAGGGCCTGGCCCTGTATGACTTCGAAGCTGAAGCCACCGCCTTTATCGGCGAGAACGGTCAAACCGCTGCCCGTCTGGAGGGCGAGTACGACATCTTGCTAACCAATCGTTTAATTCTTCAGCCAACCGCTGAGGCCAACTTTTATGGCAAGAACGACCCGGAACGCGGCGTCGGCTCTGGCCTGGCAAACACCGAAGTCGGGCTGCGGTTACGGTACGAGATTGTTCGCCAGTTCGCGCCATACATAGGTGTCACCTGGAGCCGTTCCTACGGCAAAACCGCCGATTTCATTCGGGATGAAGGCGGGGACGTGGACGAAGCTCGTTTTGTGGCCGGTATTCGGATGTGGTTTTGAGAACTCAACATGAAAAAAACAATTACAACGCTGGTGGCGGCAGGTGCTGTTACTAGCGCAGCAGTGCTAGGTGCTGCTTACTTCGGTCTCGTGAACGTTGGTGCGGACGACCCACACTTCCCCGCTGTGCATGCGTTTTTGGCCATGGCGCGGGATCGCTCGATTGAAGTCCGAGCAAGCGACATTGAGGTGCCAAACCTTAAAGATCCTGCTCTCATCCAAGCAGGGGCAGGCAACTACAACGCCATGTGTATCGGTTGCCACCTCGCGCCAGGGGTGGAGAAAACTGAACTCAGCCAAGCCCTATACCCATCCCCACCAAACCTCACCGAGATAGGTGTAAGCGGTGACCCTGCTGCTGCGTTTTGGACCATCAAGCACGGTATCAAAGCGACAGGCATGCCAGCCTGGGGTAAGAGCATGGACGACCAGTACATCTGGGGAATCGTCGCGTTCCTGGACCAGCTACCGCAACTCAATGCTGAGCAGTACCAGATGATGGTCGCTTCCAGTGGTGGTCACCAACATGGCGGTGGCGAAAGCGATATGCATAACCATGAAGGCCAACACGGTGGTGCGAAATCAGGTCATGGAAATCATGATGATTCCGCAGCAAACGGCGTGGCTGAGGAAAGTCATGATCATGGCAGTTCGCATTCGGAGTCTTCATCAGTAGCGGAGCACCACGGTGAACACGAGTCCGGCGAGGCGCACTCGGACCACCACACAGGTTCTACTCCCAAAACCCATGTGCACAAAGACGGGAAGGAGCACACTCATGACAAGTAAGCGCCGCTTCCTCGGTTTAAGTACCGCAGCGTCACTTCTAATCGCCTCAGCCGCCTTTGCTGCGGAGCCCCTGACTATCGATGTGCACCGGGACGCTAATTGCGGTTGCTGTAAGAAATGGATAGCGCACTTGGAGGCAAACGGCTTCAAGGTCGTCGACCACGTTGAAACGGACATGAGGGCGGTGAAGCAAGAGCTAGGAGTAGCTCCGAGGCTGGCTTCGTGTCACACCGCGGTTATCGATGGCAAGTTTGTGGAAGGTCACGTCCCCGCAGCCCAGGTGCAGGAGCTCATAAAGCGCAACGACCTGGCAGGCGTCGCGGTACCTGGCATGCCCGCTGGCTCACCAGGTATGGAGGTTGATGGCATGAAACACGCCTATCAAGTCATCGGCCTCACCAAGAGTGGGGACGATCAAGTAGTTGCCAGTTATCCTGACACGTAATGCAAGATGCCCCGGGGGAAGGGCTTCTGCCGGCCAGCCGACCAGCTGCAGCGCTGGTCGTGGTCAGCTTACTCCAAGACTTACCCTGTCCCTTCGGTCAGTTTTGACCTCTACAGTTAATTCCAGCAGAGCGATATTCGAGGATTTTCAACTCACCTGTTGAGTCCTCGTAATTCATCTGTGTCGGCATCACGTCGCAGCTACCTTTGAGCGAAGTCATACTGATAACTCTCGCCACATCCAGTTTCATTCCGTAGCGATAATGGATCACTTCAGGTGGTTTTTTTCCATTGGCAGCGGCGTAGGCACGCATTGCTTGCTCATTTGCCTGAATCATCTTTCCGTGTAAGCGATCAGATCCTCCTTCAGCTAAAGCGGATGAGGAGGCGATTACGAGCATGAGGGCGGCAATGCTTTTAGCGGTGTTCATTTCTGTTACTCCATGAAGACATGAGTGAAGCTTACCGACTGGGAGCTGTCATCCACGTGATCCAGGAATTACATGTTTGTAAGCAGGCTATCGATAATGATGGCTCTGAATACACGTGAAAGCCGCGTCGTTTCAGGCTGCGACAGTTTTAATTCTCTAGCGAATCAGTCTGAACCGGCGTTTTGGGTGATTGCGACAGTTTTGCGTTTCCTCTCCAAATGGCTGCAGGCCGCGAAAGACGGGACCCTCTAGCGACAGTTTTAATTCTCTAAATCCACCACCCGCAGAAAATTTCGTCACGCCCCAGAATGGGAATTTGCATTCGGGGCGCACCACGATTCATCTCGTGCCAGAAGCCGCCTGCAGTGCAATCAATTGGCGAGCCAAGACTCGACTACCTCAGCGCCATACTCGTTTTTCCAGGCCTTAAGCGTACGCTGATTACCACCCTTGGTCTCAACAACCTCTCCGCTGTGTGGATTCTTGTAGACCTTCACTTCGCGTGGTTTCCGAGAGGTTTTTGGGGCCATATCAGTGGAAGCCACCGCTTGCGGATCGAGGATCAGCACCACTTGGCGCAGGCCGTAGCCATACTCGTTGAGCAAACTGCGCAGCTTCGTTTCAAATTCCATTTCCTGCTTCAGGGCAGAGTCATTTTTCAGCGCTTCCAGCTCCGCCAGTTGGGCTGCGAGCTGTTGTTCGAGCAGGCGGAATTCAGCGAGACGGGACATAAGATTCTCCAAAATGGGTTCGATGATTTTAGCAATCAAGAAAGAAAGCGTGCTAACTATCTTGATCCCACATGCCTGAATCGGCAATCACGAGGCTGAGCGATCGGTGTGGATAAAAACGTGATGGCTTCAGGATCGTCGATCTGGGCGGCTTCACTTGCGAGGTAATCGATCAGCTTTTTGCTTCTTACCCAAACGTACTGCCGGCAAGCCGCGTTTGGAATGGATGGCCCCGCAACGGGGCGAAACCTGGCCTCCCAAAGGTGCTTGAACGCCTCCCTGGTCGACTTCCCCAAATACACCGCAATCTCCGGTCCCAAGATATAGCCACGCCTGAATCTGTCGATGGCTTGAGGCTTAACCATCAATTGCGTACGCCGGCCTCGTTCGACAGCAGTGCTCCATAGCAGACCCAGTCGAACGAACGCGTATGCGCATTGTTCTTTGACGCCTAACAGCGCAGCAGCCTTGACTACCGACAGGCCGGGAAAGACCGGACTCTTGTTCTCAGCTCGGGCTTGTTGCCACGCTGCAAAATCTTGCGGCTTGAGTAACCACGCCCCTACCGCAACCGAGCCATTCTCAGCTGGGCCGTAAGCGCGAAGTTCACCTGCACGTATTGCCTGAACCAACTCGACCAACCCACCCCCCTTGGGCAGAGAATGCTTGGCCAAGTAGTTGATCGACACCAGGCTCTGGTCAGAGCTGGTAGGCAGCTTCTCATCAATCAATTCGTTGATCGAGCGGCAGTCAATCAGCCACCTTTCGCCTGGGCGCGGTTCTCCACCAAAGAACTGGAGGGTACCACCAGCTAGCAGCTGCCTAACCCGATTGCGACAGAGGCTTAGCAAAGTCGAGGTTTCTTTCATATCAGCCACGCCCTGGAGATGCTGCGAGATTGCCTTCAAATGATCCAGGTCCACGACCGTAAAGACTCGATCTTCATGGACCTTCTCCCGATAGGCGATTTGTCCCTCCTGATGAAGGCGTTTTATGACTGATACCCCGAGACCACAAGCTTCAGCAGCAGAATCGAACGACACCCAACGATGTCTCTCAATCGTCTCCTCACTCAAATTGCGATTTCGCTTCGCTAACGGTGCTTCCCACGCATGCTGCAGAAATGATTCGAACTCTCGACGAAGAAAGTCAAAACAAGAGTCATCCAGATCACGGTGGATGTCGTGGTATATCGGGCCGAACGATCTGCTGAGCGTCCAATGTTCGTTATCGGAATGGACTGCCTTGAGGCCACTCAGCAGTTCTCTGAATGCGAGAGGCCAGTTCATGAGAACCACGCCCGCCGCGTTTGCCATAAGCCGCGATATCTCTAGCGAACCCGAATCAGCAACCTTCAGCGGCTGGGTTCTTTCCGTAGGCAAACTTCTGACAGCGAGACGCGATGACAACTCGTGAAACTGTTCGTAGGTGAGGGCCGCCAATCCCGCGTCAGCTGGCAACGAGTCGGCGTAAAACCTATCTTCAAAGCCAGAGGTGAGCCAGGCGGCCGTATCACTCGCCGGCGCGATCTCAAAATTGGTCCCACTCAATGAGGTGCCACACGCTTGGCAACTATTCGCACTCATTGCGCTTGGATCGGTTTCCTTCAGACAGTTGGGGCACCGCCCGTGGAGTTCAGTGCCGTGGACAGAACACGTCGTAACCAGGGTCAAGCCCCAGCTTTCTCTCCAATAACCGGCTTCGCCCAAACAGATCGGACAGTAACGAGCGTGATGAGTCGTCCATAACTTGACCCCCTTGGGCCTTGGATCACGAAACTCAGCAGATACCGCAGGCCAGCTCAGTGGTCCTTCCATCATCTGCAGCCAGTCCGCAACATCGGTCTCGTCGGCTCGTGCAAAGGCGGTGAGCAGTTCCTTTCTGGGTAATCCGTTGGCTTTCGCCAGGCGCTGCAGGTACCCCAAAAGACTTTCGTCTTGGTGTGGTCGTGGGTTGATTAAAAGACCAAACATTCCTACACATCCATGAAATCGAAGACATAAAAATCAGGGGAGTAGAGCCGGGCCGATAAGCCCGGCCCTTGGCCGTCAGGTACTGCTCTCTTCGAACGTCTCAAACGGCTCCCGCTTCCCGAACAGAGGCTGGAAATTGAAGCTCGCACTGAAGGGGTTTCGATCCTCGGTGGCGTAGCTCCAAACCTCGTCTTCAAAAGCCTGGGCCAGCACAGGAAGTTCAATCCCGACAAGGTCCTGGACTTGAACCAGCCAAACAGCCCTGTCCACAATCTTGATGAGGTAGTCGATCAATCCATAGGAAGCCAGGTAGAAGCGTTTAATCATCGCTGGCTCTACAAAACTGATGGTTTGAACAGGCAGTTCGCCCTCGATTGCCTGCAACAACATCACGAAATGAAGAGACGTATTAGCGGAGAAGGTGAAGCGATCGTATGCCACCGTGGCCGAAAACCTGCGTCGCAGTTGCTCGTTTGCTAGCAGGAGATTTTCGGTGCGCTTCAGCCCAATCAGAACAAACGCGATACTGGTTTCATTCATCAGACTCTTGATCCAGTCTGCTGCCTCATACGCACCATTACGACGATAATCGACCAGGTGCTGCGCCTCATCGAGGACCAACATCTCCACGCCAAGGTTCTTCAGCAGCAGGACTACTCGCGCAAATTTAACCTCTGCCGAATGTCCTCGTGCCTCTGCGAAGGGATCCTTCAGCTCTGCCAAAATGGCTGCTGCCAGGTTCTTTTTGGTTGGAGACGAAGGCATCTCGACGAACAGAACTGTCCGCTTCTGTGGGTCATGGCTCTCCAATTCCTCCAATGACCGAATGTACTCCTTGACCAATGTGCTCTTGCCCACTCCGCTTGGACCTTGGATCAGCAACCCTTTACTTGCTCTGGTACGCCGACTATCGCCGTGGATATCGCCTAGTCGCGTCAACGCTCGCTCGACTTGAGGGCTGTGAATAAAACGATCGCGGAGCGTAAAGCTGTATTCACCATGCTCGTAGCATTCGTACAGATTGATGGCGTTCATGGCTTAGAACTCCCAGCAGGGCGACGAACCGAGACCTTGAAGGCTGCTGGCGGAATGTTAGGAATAGAGTCACCGGTCCATTCCACTTCAGCGAGTACCTTGGGTGGAGGCGTGCTTTCGGTCACTCGACCCTCCTTGTCGATTTTCGCTATGGCAGCTGCGCGTCGTTTTCTGAGCGTCTGCGAACGGCGGGCCTCGTCTGCATCTTCCATAATTTCCTGGTAGCACCTGTGCGTAGCCTCGAAGCTAGGCTGCTCATTATATTTTTCTCGCAGCGCTTTCTCGGCAGCCTTCCACACCTCCCTGCTCTTACCGGCCATTCGCTCATCTTTGGCGGGCACTTTGAAGAACAAGTTTCTGAAGCGGTCGTGAACCCAAACGTGCCCGGCTTCGTCTCGATAGCGGACGTTTACCTTTTCTCCGTCTGCCAAACGCATACGGAGCTCAGCAAGTTCCGTAGAGTGGTAGCCCACTTTGGCAACCTCGATGCCGTAATGGTGAACCTTCACCGAGGCCCGCTTGGCCAGAATGCACTCCAACGAGTCCAGGTCGACGGGAAGGCTGATGACATGGTTCGCCTCGCTAGTCCCCCAGACTTGAGCCGGTGTTCTGTTGTCCAGCCCCCGATGAGGAGTCTGGTGGTAACCATCGACGATCCATTTCACTACCACCGCCTCCAATTGAGGGAGCGTGAAACATGCATTCTTCTCCGAGTCGTAATCGCCACGCTGCTGGATATTCGAGAAGGTGGTACCCGGGAGGTTGTGGATAAGCCCCAGGTTCTGTGTGCTGAAAAAGCGTTCGACGGCACCTTTCCTTTGAGGGGCCCTTGAAGCGGGATACATGATCTCGATACCCAACTCGTTGAATCCCATGATGAGATCGCCCGCGTGAAATTCCGCTGCGTTGTCTGGGACTATTCGAGCCGGCAGCCCACGTGCCCACCATTCATTTCTCACTTTCGGAAAGCGCTTCAGCAATTCGGCTTTTGGACGGATTGAGCGTTCGATCACACGAAGCACGGTTTCCGTATTTGGCGCCGACAGGTGGAGCAAATATCCCATCACCATTCGAGAGAAGCGGTCGAGGACGATCGTCAGATAGGGGCGCCCAATGCACAGCCCCGAGGTTTCATCCACAAGCTGGACGTCCAACAAGGTGTGATCAATTTCCCAACGTTCCAAAATCTCATGGACACGTAGGACACCCGCCGCAACACGGTGCTTCTTGTCTGCTGCGTGTTTTCCGAGCCTCTCCTTATCCACAAGGTACGGATCCAGCTTGGCGATGTACCTTCGGACAGTCATTCCGCTTGGGATCTTGAGCTGATCCGAAGGCAAACGACTTTTGTTCCTCTCTTTTATCTGATCCTCGAATTCTGAAACGACCACGCTGACCGCTGGAATCGTATCCTGCAGGTAGGTTTTATTAATCACCCCTTCAAGAATAACTTCGAGCTCTCCCTGTATCGCGGCAGCCCGACCCTTTTTGGCATGCTGAGGGATAAGCTTTACTACGTTCTGGCCAATGTATTTGGCTGCCCAACGTCGAATAGTGGAAACCGAGGGTGCGCACGCATCCCCAATCTTTTTGGCGATATCTCTAAGCTTCTTGATCATGTCTTCGTCACCCGGTAGCTTGTATTTACCGCGCTTAGTTAGGTCGTCCAGATACTTGCGTCGACGCAATGCCTCATCTCCATGTTTTTTGGGGAAGCATGAAATATCTGGAGGGACGTTCCGCACATACGGAACCCTCCCAAGGTATGGCTGATCAGCGGAGATCTCGATCTCGCGCTTCTCGTAGGCCTCATAGAACTCCTTCTCGGATAGCTTCGTGGGCTCACCAAGCTCATCGAAAAAGAGCAGCTTCCGGTCAATAAGCCTCTTCTCAAGCACCATCAGTACGCCACGAACGATGACGACCAATTTCACCCTAAGGGAAAAGGTTTGCATGACGGTGCCCCCCTTGCAGGAAGACCGGGGAGTCAGTGTCAATTGACCTATCAAGGTCAATGCCCACCACCCCAAGGCCTAACAAGCGCCAGGCTTTCCCCTCACCAACCACGTAGAGCAGATCTGCAACGGTCATAGGCGGCCATTCGTTGAAGGTCGCCATTACCTCCTCCAACGCCTGATGCGAAAGCTCTGGACCGCGCCGGTGATACATCAGCCTTCTAAGATTGGTAGCCAGGGGTTCAGCTTCAATTAACTTTTCAGTGATCACCGAAAAGTTACGGGCAGTGGCGTTGAAGTAGCGCTCAGCGGCATCCAGTCGCTGCCTGACGCTGGCAATCTTCAGTCGGTCGTGAGGCTTCACTTCAAACCACCACTCGCGCCCATCCGCGAGGAAAACCTGTACGTCTGGGTAATATTTGAAGTAGCCCTGGAGCGATGGAACACGTTCCTCACTGGGCTGCGGGACGTAGCCGATGACCGCAGGAGACAGCTCAAGAAGCCGAAAAAGAGCGCCTTCGAGCTGGGACTCCCAGGGCACAGGCTTTTTATTTTTGAGCGATGGGAAGTAGCCGCGGTAATGGTTGGACCGCCGCGTGACCACCTTTCGTACTGTCATGAAACACCTCCGAAAATCTCGAAACGAGCGCCGACGCTGCGCCAAAAAATCAAGGCGCAGGGCGGGCGAAGTGAGGCCTTTCGACAGGCAACACTGTGCCGTCGAGTAACCTCGCTAAGGTCGAAAAAATGGGAGAGGATTGACAGTCGCTTCGAAAAAGCAGACATTGCGGGTTCTGAGGACGCAAGTCTGCTTCGCTAAGCGCGGTCAGTCCTCTCGGGATTGATCGCGTTTTTCTACATTTTCAGGTCTCCTTTTCTCTCATTGGTCATGACTCTCATGACTGATCAGAATCTAAAGCAATCGGCTTGCTCTCTTTATTTCTAAACGGCCACTTCGTGATCGCTGGAGCAATTTGGATCAGGTCTGAAGCTCTCGCTTCAAACAGCTGATTTGGCTGAAAATCTTCAGTGCAAAGCGGAAAAGTTGGTCATAGATCTTATTCCAACATCCCTTCGAAATCTACAAAAAATCCAAAATGGCAACTTCCACCAAATTCCATTTCCATACTAAATTGTTCAAATTAATACTTAACACGTACGCTTAATTAACTATTAAGGTGTTCAAATATTAGTTTTAAAGTCCTCTCAATCTCTCTGCTGCTCAGATCCGCCCGCCGACCCTCTCAGCACTTCCAGCGCCCCATCAAATCACTTCCTCAAATCCCCCCATCTGCATCATTTTCCAATGAGCGGAGTAGGGCGCCCCGGCAGGAATTCCAGGCAAAAAAAAGCCCGCGAAGGCGGGCTTGATGGTGACCGACAGGGGCCATGGTTGAAGCCCGGCCGGTCATCTATTTGTGAAAGCGTGCAGCTTTTCTGTGAACCTACAAACACTCAGAAATCGAGGTTGGCCACAGACAGCGCGTTGCTTTCGATGAACTCACGACGTGGTTCCACCGCATCGCCCATCAGGGTGTTGAAGATCTGATCAGCAGCGATCGCGTCTTCGATGGTCACCTTGAGCATGCGACGAACGCTCGGGTCCATGGTGGTTTCCCACAGCTGGTCCGGGTTCATTTCGCCGAGACCTTTGTATCGCTGGATGGTGTGACGCTTGGTGCTTTCGGTCATCAGCCAGTCCAGACCTTCCTTGAACTCACTGATGGCTTTCTTGCGCTCACCACGCTGAACATAGGCGCCGTCTTCCAGCAGCGAACTGAGCTGAGCGCCCAGTGCAGTGACGGTGCGGTAGTCGTTACTGCCGAAGAAGTCGCGGTTGAAGGTGACGTAGCTCGCCAGGCCATGGGAGGTGATTTCCACTTCCGGCAGCCAGACATTGCGCTCGCGGTCCTCACGCAGACTGGCCTTGTACAACAGGCCGGACTTCTCGCTGGTGCTCAGGCGTTCCTGGAACTTGCCCAGCCATTCTTGCATCTTGCCGTGGTCGGAAAGCTGTTCCAGCGAAACCGCTGGCAGGTACAGGAAGTGCTCGGTCAGCTCCTGCGGGTACAGACGCGACAGGCGCTTGAGGGTCTTCATGACCGAACGGAATTCATTGACCAGCGTTTCCAGCGCCGGGCCGGAAATCGCTGGAGACGACTCGCTAAGGTACAGCGCAGCATCTTCAAGGGCCGACTGCGTCATGTATTCTTCCATGGCGTCGTCGTCTTTGATGTACTGCTCTTGCTTGCCTTTCTTGACCTTGTACAGCGGCGGCTGGGCGATATAGATGTAGCCGCGCTCGACCAGCTCCGGCAACTGACGGAAGAAGAAGGTCAGCAGCAGGGTGCGGATGTGCGAACCGTCGACGTCAGCATCGGTCATGATGATGATGTTGTGATAGCGCAGCTTGTCGATGTTGTACTCTTCCCGACCGATACCGCAGCCCAGTGCAGTGATCAGCGTGCCTACTTCCTGGGACGAGATCATCTTGTCGAAACGGGCTTTCTCCACGTTGAGGATCTTGCCTTTCAGCGGGAGGATCGCCTGGGTCTTGCGGTTACGACCTTGCTTGGCCGAGCCACCTGCGGAGTCACCCTCTACCAGGTACAGTTCGGAAAGGGCAGGGTCCTTCTCCTGGCAGTCCGCCAGTTTGCCCGGCAAACCGGCGATATCCAGTGCACCTTTGCGGCGAGTCATTTCACGCGCTTTGCGTGCCGCTTCACGGGCACGGGCAGCATCGATCATCTTGCCGACAACCGCCTTGGCTTCGTTCGGGTTCTCCAGCAGGAAGTCGGAGAAGTACTTGCCCATCTCCTGCTCGACAGCGGTCTTCACTTCGGAAGAAACCAGCTTGTCCTTGGTCTGCGAACTGAACTTCGGATCCGGCACCTTCACCGAAATAATCGCAGTCAGACCTTCACGGGCATCGTCGCCGGTGGTCGCGACCTTGTTTTTCTTGGCCAGACCTTCCTGCTCGATGTAGTTGTTCAGGTTACGCGTCAGCGCGGAACGGAAGCCCACCAGGTGAGTACCGCCGTCGCGCTGAGGAATGTTGTTGGTGAAGCACAGCAGGTTTTCGTTGAAGCTGTCGTTCCACTGCAGGGCGATTTCGACGCCCACACCGTCTTCACGCTGGACGTTGAAGTGGAAGACCTGATTCACCGCTGTTTTATTGGTGTTGAGGTATTCAACGAACGCACGCAGACCACCTTCGTAACGGAAGAATTCTTCCTTGGCGGTGCGCTCGTCCTTCAGCATGATGCCGACGCCGGAATTGAGGAAGGACAATTCACGAATCCGCTTGGCCAGGATGTCCCAGCTGAAATGGATATTCTTGAACGTCTCGGCGGAAGGTTTGAAGTGGATCTGGGTACCCGTGGTTTCGCTCTCGCCAACGATTTTCATCGGGGCTTGTGGAACACCGTGGACGTATACCTGCTCCCAGATCTTGCCGCTACGGCGAACGGTAAGGGTCAGTTCTTCAGAAAGGGCATTCACTACCGAAACACCCACACCGTGCAGACCGCCGGAAACTTTGTAGGAGTTGTCGTCGAACTTACCACCGGCGTGCAGGACGGTCATGATGACCTCAGCCGCGGACACACCTTCTTCTTTGTGCACATCAACCGGAATGCCGCGACCGTTGTCGCGAACAGTGATGGATTCATCCGGATGAATGATGACGGTGATGTCGTCGCAGTGACCGGCGAGGGCTTCGTCGATCGAGTTGTCGACCACCTCGAACACCATGTGGTGCAGGCCGCTACCGTCGTCGGTATCGCCAATGTACATACCGGGACGCTTGCGCACGGCATCCAGCCCTTTCAGCACCTTGATGCTGGAGGAGTCGTACGTTTGATTTTCGCTCATGCCTTCACTCCCGATGGTCGTGGGTCTGGGTGATACGGCCCTGTTCCACGTGGAACAGAGCAACTGGCGTATCCATCTGCCAGCCTTCCCTCAGTAATTCGTGATCTACACAGGTGATAAATACCTGGCAGCGTAAGTCTTCCAACAAGCGGCAAAGTGCACGACGGTGTTGCTCGTCCAGCTCGGACGGCAGGTCATCCACCAGGTAAATACATTGACCGCGACGTGCCTGGCTGACCAGGTGCCCCTGGGCGATACGCAGCGCACAAACCACCAACTTTTGCTGGCCGCGGGACAAAATATCCGCAGCGTTGTTGGCGCCCAATCTGAGGCGCAGATCTGCACGTTGTGGACCTGCCTGGGTATGCCCCATTTGCTGGTCCCGCTGAAGGGAGGCGGCGAGCACATCGCTCAGCTCTCGATCCTTGTCCCAACCGCGGTAGTAACTCAGGGTGAGCCCATCAAGCTGCAGCAGCTCGCTCAGGATCTGCTCGAAAACAGGCTTCAACGCTTTGATGTAATTACGGCGAAATTCGTCGATTTCCGCACTGGCCAAGCACAATTCTCGGTCCCAGGCCGCTTGGGAAATAGCGTCAAGTGTACCATGTCGCAACCACGAGTTTCGCTGCCGAAGTGCCTTCTGCAAGCGCTGCCAGGTTCCCATAAAACGTGGTTCCACGTGGAACACACCCCAATCGAGAAACTGACGACGGATTTTAGGGGCACCTTCCAGCAGGCGAAAACTGTCAGGGTTGATGAGTTGCAGCGGCAATATTTCCGCCAACTGGGCAGTGCTTCGGGCGTTCTGCCCGTCGATGCGAATAGTGAAGTCTCCCTGCCGTTCCCTCGAAACACCCAGGTTGCTCGACGCACCATCTTCCAATGCAACCTGGCCGAATACTGTGCAAGTGGCCTCTTCGTATTGAATGACCGGATTGAGTCGAGTACTGCGGAAGGATCGGGCCAAGCCGAGCAGATGAATGGCTTCCAGCACGCTGGTTTTGCCGCTGCCGTTGGCGCCGTAGAGGATGTTGATTCGCGGAGAGGGAGAGAAGGTCACCGGGTGCAGGTTGCGCACCGCGGTGACCGAAACACGACTTAAGGACATCTAGGGCAGTCGGTCACAGACGCATCGGCATGACGACATAAGAAGAATCGTCGTTGCCGGCTTCCTGCAGCAGGGCACTGCTGTTGGAGTCGGACAGGATCAGACGAACTTGCTCCGTAGTCATTACGCCCAGCACGTCCAGCAGATAGCTGACGTTAAAGCCGATTTCCAGCGAACCACCGTTGTAGTCGACGCTGATTTCCTCTTCCGCCTCTTCCTGCTCCGGGTTGTTTGCCTGGATCTTCAGCTGACCGGCAGCCAGTTGCAGACGAATACCACGGTACTTCTCGTTGGACAGAATCGCGGTACGGCTGAAGGCTTCACGCAATGCCTGACGGTCGCCCAGCACCAGCTTGTCGCCGCCTTTTGGCAGGACGCGCTCGTAATCCGGGAACTTGCCATCCACCAGCTTCGAGGTGAAAGTGAATTCGCCAGTGGTCGCACGAATGTGATGCTGACCCAGCACGATGCTGACGGTGCCGTCCGGCTCAGTGAGCAGACGCGCCAGCTCGAGGATACCTTTGCGTGGAACGATGACCTGGTGACGATCAGCCTGGCCGATGTCCGCGCTCATCGAGCACATGGCCAGACGGTGACCGTCGGTGGCCACGGCACGCAGGGTGCCTGTGGATACTTCCAGCAGCATGCCGTTGAGGTAATAACGAACGTCTTGCTGCGCCATGGCAAAGCTGGTGCGCTCGATCAGGCGGCGCAGGCGGCTTTGCTCCAGGGTGCAGGTCAGCGAGCCCGGGCCTTCTTCCACAGTCGGGAAGTCATTGGCTGGCAGAGTCGACAGGGTAAAGCGGCTGCGACCGGCCTTCACCAGCAGTTTCTGCTCGTCCACCTTGATGTCGATCAGGGCGTCGTTAGGCAGGCTTTTGCAGATATCCATCAGCTTGCGCGCAGGAACGGTGATCTCGCCCGGTTCGGCCGGCTCTTCCAGTTGGACGCGGCCAACCAGTTCGACTTCCAGATCGGTACCGGTCAGCGAAAGCTGTTGACCCTGAACCACCAGCAGTACGTTGGACAGTACTGGCAAGGTCTGGCGGCGCTCGACGACGCCTGCGACCAGTTGCAGGGGTTTCAACAGGGCTTCGCGTTGAATGGTGAAATGCATGGTCTAGTCCCTTGCCTTGAAAAGCTGCGCTGACATCAGGTCGTCAGGGTCCGCAGCAGGTTCTTGTAGTCCTCGCGGATATCCGCGTCGGATTCCTTGAGTTCGTTGATCTTGCGGCAGGCGTGCAACACGGTTGTGTGATCGCGACCGCCAAAAACGTCGCCGATTTCCGGCAGGCTGTGGTTGGTGAGTTCCTTCGACAGTGCCATGGCAACCTGACGAGGACGAGCCACCGAGCGGGAACGTCGCTTGGACAGCAGATCGGAAATCTTGATCTTGTAGTACTCGGCGACGGTGCGCTGGATGTTATCCACACTCACCAGCTTGTCCTGAAGCGCCAGCAGGTCCTTGAGGGATTCGCGGATCAGCTCGATGGTGATATCGCGTCCCATGAAGTGCGAGTGAGCGATGACCCGCTTGAGCGCGCCTTCGAGCTCGCGCACGTTGGAGCGAATGCGCTGGGCGATGAAGAAGGCCGCGTCATGGGGCAGGTCGACCTTGGCCTGATCGGCTTTCTTCATGAGGATCGCGACGCGGGTTTCCAGCTCCGGCGGCTCGACCGCAACGGTCAGGCCCCAACCGAAACGCGATTTCAGGCGTTCTTCCAGGCCTTCAATTTCCTTTGGATAGCGGTCGCTGGTGAGAATCACCTGCTGGCCACCTTCAAGCAAGGCGTTGAAGGTGTGGAAAAACTCTTCCTGCGAGCGTTCCTTGCGAGCGAAGAACTGGATGTCGTCGATCAGCAGCGCGTCCACCGAACGGTAGAAACGCTTGAACTCGTTGATCGCGTTCAACTGCAGCGCCTTGACCATGTCCGCCACGAAACGCTCGGAGTGCAGGTACACCACCTTGGCGTTGGGGTTCTTCTTGAGCAGGTGGTTACCCACAGCGTGCATCAAGTGAGTCTTACCCAGGCCAACGCCTCCATAAAGGAAGAGGGGGTTGTAGCCATGCTTGGGATTGTCGGCGACCTGCCAGGCCGCAGCACGTGCCAACTGGTTGGATTTACCTTCGACGAAGTTCTCGAAGGTAAAGGTGCGATTGAGGTAGCTGGTGTGCTTCAGCGCGCCTTCGACCTGGACCGTGCGCTGCTCGGTGCGGCCATTGGCAGCAACCGGTGCTACAGCCGGCGTATCGCCACCCATGGCATCGAAGCTTTCGCGCGAAGGCGATTCTTCCACCTGAGGTTCGGCAGGTGGTGCCACCGGCGCCGCCTGACTGACTGGCTCGCTGACCACTGCCGCCTTGGCTTGTGCCGCCTGGGCAGCGGCCTGCGCCTGGGACGCCGCCACTGCGGCAGCCAAAGGCGCATTCGGCGCTGCACGAGGCGCGGAACTGCGCCGGCTACCTATTAATAGAGAAAGGGCGGGCACGGCGCCGTTGCCGTGCTCCCCCAACAGCTCGAGCAAGCGGCTCAGGTATTTCTCGTTGACCCAGTCGAGCACGAAACGGTTGGGCGCATAGACGCGCAACTCGTCGCCTTCGGCTTCGACTTGTAGCGGACGGATCCAGGTATTGAATTGCTGGGTAGGCAGCTCATCGCGCAGAAGCTCCACGCACTGCTGCCAAAGTTCCACTGACACGGATATCCCCTGAATATGAAAGCCGTTGAAGGCCGGCGAGGCAAAAACAAGCGGCCATTGTACCGGGCGGCAGCACACTTATCCACATGCGTCTGCCTCCAGAGCAGTGATAAATCAGTCATTTACTGGCCAGAATGCTGCTTAGCCCATGTGAATAAGCCCTGTGCATAACTGCCCTTGAGGGCTATGCACAACCCTGGGCTCAAGCCTGTTGATAACTCGCCTGTTGATAACATGGCTTTTTATCCACTGCTTTTCCGAAGGCCCGGCACAATCAAAGCACCGTTTTCCGACAGGGTTACGATTCTCTGTACATGGCTAAAAACAAGGCCTGTAGAGATCTATCCACAGAAAACGTCGAGCTAAGATTCATAAGTTCTTCAGAAAAGCTTTAAATACCTCTCCTCTTTTTTTCTATGTTTAACCACGATCACGTTGCCAGGACCGTCTCCGGGGTAAAGAAGGGAGAGAAGCGCCCTGTTGCTCCCTATAAGGAAACGCTGGTTGGAAATTGACCTATGGCCTTGCTTTCTCTAGAATCGCCGGTCTCTTAAAACGGGGGCCATTCCGGCCCGTTGTCACGAACCAGGTAACACGCCATGAAACGTACTTTCCAACCAAGCACCATCAAGCGCGCTCGCACTCACGGTTTCCGTGCTCGTATGGCCACCAAGAACGGCCGTGCCGTACTGTCCCGCCGTCGTGCCAAAGGCCGTAAGCGCCTGGCAGTTTGATTTTTCGGCACAGGTGGTGAGTCAGGACTTCAGTCGGGAAAAGCGTCTGCTTACTCCCCGACATTTCAAAGCGGTCTTCGACTCTCCATCAGGCAAGGTGCCCGGCAAGAGTCTCTTGCTCCTTGCCCGCGAGAACGGACTGGATCACCCCCGCCTGGGACTGGTGATCGGCAAGAAAAGCGTCAAGCTTTCCGTTCAGCGCAATCGTCTGAAGCGTTTGATGCGCGATTCGTTTCGCCGCCACCAGGAAATCCTGGCCGGCTGGGACATAGTCATCGTCGCGCGCAAAGGCCTTGGCGAGATAGAAAACCCGGAATTGCACCAGCACTTTGGCAAGCTCTGGAAGCGCCTTGCGCGTAGTCGGCCCGCTCCAGAGGTCAAGACCGAATCTGTAGGGGTGGACCGTCCCGATGCGTAAACTGGCACTCGTCCCGATCCAGTTTTACCGTTACGCCATCAGCCCATTGATGGCCAGTCATTGCCGTTTCTACCCAAGTTGCTCCTGCTATGCGTATGAAGCCATTGAAAATCATGGTCTCCTGCGTGGCGGGTGGCTTACCGTTCGTCGGCTAGGTCGCTGTCATCCCTGGAACGACGGTGGTTTCGACCCGGTTCCGCCAGTTCCTTCTTCCCGTACTTCTTCGATAGCCGAGTAATCATGGATATTAAACGCACGATCCTGATCGCCGCCCTGGCAATCGTGTCCTATGTCATGGTCCTCAAGTGGAACCAGGACTATGGCCAGGCTGCCCTGCCGACTCAGAATGTTGCCGCCAGCAATACCGCTGCGTCCTTGCCGGACACCACGAACACTGGCAACACCAGCAGCGCGGATGTTCCTAGCGTCAATGCCGAAGGCAATCCGGCTGAACTGGCACCGGTCGTTGTCAGCAAGGACCTGATCCGGGTCAAGACCGATGTTCTCGATCTGGCTATCGATCCAACCGGTGGTGACATCGTCCAGCTGACCCTGCCGAAGTATCCTCGTCGCCAGGATCACCCGGAAATTCCATTCCAGTTGTTCGACAATGGTAGCGAGCGTGTCTATCTGGCCCAGAGCGGTCTGATTGGGGCGAACGGTCCTGACTCCCGCCCTGCGGGCCGTCCGCTGTATGCCGCCGAGCAGAAAAGTTATCAACTGGCCGATGGTCAGGATCAACTGGTCGTCGACCTGAAGTTCAGCGACGCCGGCGTCAACTACATCAAGCGTTTCACCCTGAAACGCGGCGAGTACGACCTGGTGGTCAGCTACCTGATCGACAACCAGAGTGGCCAGGCCTGGACCGGCAACATGTTCGGCCAACTGAAGCGTGATGCCAGCTCCGATCCGTCGTCGTCCACCGCCACCGGCACTGCCACCTATCTGGGTGCCGCCCTGTGGACAAGTTCAGAGCCCTACAAGAAAGTGTCCATGAAGGACATGGACAAGGGGAATTTGAAAGAAAATGTGAACGGCGGTTGGGTTGCCTGGCTGCAGCACTACTTCGTGACGGCCTGGATTCCTGAAAAATCCGAGAACAACTTCGTTCAGACCCGCAAGGACAGCCAAGGTAATTACATCATTGGTTACAACGGTCCTGCGCTGAACGTTGCTGCCGGTGCCCAAGGCCAGACCAGCAGTACCCTGTATGCCGGTCCGAAGATCCAGAACAAGCTGAAAGAGTTGTCCCCAGGCCTGGAGCTGACCGTCGACTACGGCATCCTGTGGTTCATCGCCCAGCCGATCTTCTGGCTGCTGCAACATATCCACAGCCTGCTCGGCAACTGGGGCTGGTCGATCATTGTCCTGACCATGCTGATCAAGGGCCTGTTCTTCCCGCTGTCCGCCGCCAGCTACAAGTCGATGGCCCGCATGCGTGCCGTTGCGCCGAAACTGGCCTCGCTCAAGGAACAGTTCGGCGACGATCGCCAGAAAATGTCCCAGGCGATGATGGAGCTGTACAAGAAAGAGAAGATCAACCCGCTGGGTGGCTGCCTGCCGATCCTGGTGCAGATGCCTGTCTTCCTTTCGCTGTACTGGGTACTGCTGGAAAGCGTTGAAATGCGCCAGGCGCCGTGGATGTTCTGGATCACCGACCTGTCGATCAAGGATCCGTTCTTCATCCTGCCGATCATCATGGGCGCGACCATGTTCATCCAGCAGCAGCTGAACCCGACGCCACCGGATCCGATGCAAGCCAAGGTCATGAAGCTGATGCCGATCATCTTCACCTTCTTCTTCCTGTGGTTCCCGGCAGGTCTGGTGCTGTACTGGGTTGTGAACAACTGCCTGTCGATCGCACAGCAGTGGTACATCACTCGCAGCATCGAAGCCGCCTCCAAGAAGGCTGCTGCCTGACGGATTAGCCAGCTAATCTGTGGATAAACGCCCCACTCGTGGGGCGTTTTGCTATCTGACGTTTTTGTTCCGAGGCTACCGAACATGAATTCCCGCCGCGAAACCATCGCCGCCATCGCTACTGCCCAGGGCCGTGGCGGGGTTGGCATTGTGCGTATCTCCGGACCTCTGGCGCGCCAGGCCGGACAGGCCATCACCGGCCGTGATCTGATGCCGCGGCATGCCCATTACGGAGCGTTTCGCAGCGATGACGGCCTGGTGCTCGACGAAGGCATTGCCCTGTTCTTCCCCGGGCCAAATTCATTCACAGGGGAAGACGTTTTGGAACTTCAGGGCCACGGTGGCCCCGTGGTGCTGGATATGCTTCTGCAGCGCTGTGTACAACTTGGCTGCCGCTTGGCACGTCCAGGCGAATTCAGTGAGCGTGCGTTTCTCAATGACAAGCTCGATCTTGCCCAGGCCGAAGCGATCGCCGACCTGATCGAGGCCAGTTCCGCCCAGGCTGCACGCAATGCCTTGCGCTCGCTGCAGGGTGAATTCTCACGCCGTGTGGATAACTTGACCGAGCGTCTGATCAGCCTGCGGATCTACGTGGAAGCGGCCATCGATTTTCCTGAGGAAGAAATCGACTTCCTCGCTGATGGCCACGTGCTGAACATGCTGGACCAGGTTCGCCAGGACCTCGCTTCTGTACTGCGCGAAGCCGGGCAGGGCGCGTTGTTGCGCGACGGCATGACGGTCGTGATCGCCGGTCGGCCGAATGCCGGCAAATCCAGCCTGCTCAACAGGCTCGCGGGCCGCGAGGCGGCCATCGTGACGGATATCGCCGGCACCACCCGGGATATTCTTCGTGAACATATCCACATCGACGGCATGCCGTTGCACGTTGTCGATACCGCAGGCTTGCGCGATACCGATGACCATGTGGAAAAGATCGGCGTGGAGCGCGCGCTCAAGGCGATCGGTGAAGCTGATCGGGTACTGCTGGTGGTGGATGCCACGGCTCCGGAGGCCAGCGATCCGTTCGCCCTGTGGCCGGAGTTTCTCGATCAGCGGCCGCAAGCCGGCAAGGTCACGCTGATCCGTAACAAGGCCGACTTGAGTGGCGAGGCGATCGCGATGGAAGAAAGCGATGATGGCCACGTCACCATCACGCTCAGTGCCAAGGCGCCGGACATGGGCCTGGATCTGCTGCGTGAACACCTGAAGGCCTGCATGGGTTATGAACAGACGGCCGAAAGTGGCTTCAGCGCCCGCCGCCGCCATCTGGAAGCGCTGCGGCAGGCCAGCGCCAGCCTCGAACATGGCCGTGAACAGTTGACCCTGGCTGGAGCCGGCGAGCTGCTGGCCGAGGATCTGCGCCAGGCGCAGCAGGCCTTGGGCGAAATTACCGGCGCATTCAGCTCCGACGACCTGCTGGGTCGGATCTTCTCCAGCTTCTGCATCGGCAAGTAAGCGCTTTTATCCACAGCCGGGCCTGATCTCGGGCACCGGCTGTCGGCTTTTTCCCCTCCTTCTTTTCTTCCACAGACGAAAAATGCCTGGTCTGCCCCTAGGCGTTCGCCTGCCTGTCCGTTCGTCTTGCAGACAATAAGCCCTGTGGAAAACCCGGCTTCAGGTCCGTTGATAACTACCCTTCGGAGCTGGAGATAAATCGCGCTGTGGGTAACCATCGATTTAATCCACAGGCTTACACCGCTTATCCATAACCCTCATGGCCTGTGAACCACAGAGTTATGAATCGCTGTACATACCGGTATTAAAGGGCTGTAAATGTTTATCCACAGGTAGAGGGCTCACTAAGAATAAACATAAAAACAAAGCTTTTATAAAACTTTCTCTCGTTATTTCTATTGCCGGCCATTCATCCACAGGCTGGTTAAATTTTGTGCAAAAGGTTCCTTTAGGAGGGGGGAAGTCCCTATACTTGGCAGCTATCCCTTATCTATTCCCGAAACAGGCACGAGGTGCGTGGTGGATTTCCCTTCCCGTTTTGAAGTGATCGTCATCGGCGGCGGCCATGCCGGTACCGAGGCTGCGCTTGCATCAGCACGCATGGGCGTGAAAACCCTGCTGCTGACCCATAACGTGGAAACCCTCGGGCACATGAGCTGCAACCCGGCCATCGGTGGCATCGGCAAGAGCCACCTGGTCAAGGAAATCGATGCGCTCGGTGGTGCCATGGCAGTGGCTACCGACAAGAGCGGCATCCAGTTCCGGGTTTTGAACAACCGCAAAGGCCCGGCAGTACGGGCGACTCGGGCACAGGCCGACCGCGCCATCTATAAGGCGGTCGTGCGCGAAATCCTGGAAAACCAGCCCAACCTGTGGATATTCCAGCAGTCCTGTGACGACCTGATCGTCGAGCAGGACCAGGTTCGCGGTGTGGTCACGCAAATGGGTCTGCGTTTCTTCGCCGATTCCGTCGTGTTGACCACTGGCACCTTCCTCGCCGGACTTATCCACATCGGTTTGCAGAACTATTCGGGTGGCCGCGCCGGTGATCCGCCCGCGATCGCGCTGGCTCATCGCCTGCGTGAATTGCCGCTGCGTGTGGGTCGCCTGAAAACCGGAACGCCCCCCCGTATCGATGGCCGGTCGGTGGACTTCTCGGTGATGACCGAGCAACCCGGTGATACGCCGATCCCGGTGATGTCGTTCATGGGGTCGAAAGACATGCACCCGCGCCAGGTCAGTTGCTGGATTACCCACACCAACGCCCGGACCCACGAGATCATCGCCTCGAACCTTGACCGCTCGCCCATGTACTCCGGCGTGATCGAAGGCATCGGTCCGCGCTACTGTCCGTCGATCGAAGACAAGATCCACCGCTTCGCCGACAAGGAAAGCCATCAGGTCTTCATCGAGCCTGAAGGGCTCAATACCCATGAGCTCTACCCGAACGGGATATCCACATCCCTGCCGTTCGACGTCCAGCTCGAAATCGTCCGTTCGATCCGCGGCATGGAGAACGCGCACATCGTTCGCCCGGGCTACGCCATCGAATACGACTATTTCGATCCGCGGGATCTGAAATACAGCCTGGAAACCAAGGTGATCGGCGGCTTGTTCTTCGCTGGACAGATCAACGGCACTACCGGCTACGAAGAGGCCGGTGCCCAGGGGCTGCTCGCCGGAACCAACGCCGCCCTGCGTGCCAAAGGCCTGGAAAGCTGGTGCCCGCGCCGCGACGAGGCGTACATCGGCGTACTGGTGGACGACCTGATTACCCATGGTACCCAGGAGCCGTATCGCATGTTCACCTCCCGCGCCGAGTACCGCCTGATCCTGCGCGAGGACAACGCCGACCTGCGCCTGACCGAAAAAGGCCGGGAGCTTGGGCTGGTGGATGACGAACGCTGGGCTGCCTTCAGCGCCAAGCGCGAAGGCATCGAGCGTGAAGAGCAGCGCCTGAAAAGCACCTGGATCCGTCCGGGTACCGAGCAGGGTAATGCCGTGGCCGAACGGTTCGGCACGCCGCTGAGCCATGAATACAATTTGCTCAACCTGCTGAGCCGTCCGGAAATCGACTATGCAGGCCTGGTGGAAGTGACCGGCGGCAGCGACGCCTCGGAACAAGTGGCCGAGCAGGTCGAGATCAAGACCAAATACGCCGGTTACATCGACCGGCAGCAGGAAGAAATCGCGCGCCTGCGCGCCAGCGAAGACACACGTCTGCCGGACGATATCGAGTACAGCTCGATTTCCGGTCTTTCCAAGGAGATCCAGGGCAAGCTCGGCCAGACCCGCCCTGAGACCCTGGGCCAGGCCTCTCGCATTCCCGGTGTGACGCCGGCGGCGATTTCCCTGTTGCTGATCCACCTGAAAAAACGCGGCGCTGGCCGCGGTCTGGAGCAAAGCGCTTGAGTTCTATGGTCACCGAAAAACATGCCCAGGAGTTGTCCACAGGCGCCCGCGAGCTTGGCCTCGAGCTGATTGCGTTCCAGCAAGAGCAATTGCTGGCCTACCTGGCCCTGCTGATCAAATGGAACAAGGCCTACAACCTCACCGCCGTGCGTGATCCGGACGAAATGGTTTCCCGCCATCTGCTCGACAGCCTCAGCGTCATGTCGTTTATCCACAGCGAGCGCTGGCTGGATGTTGGCAGCGGAGGTGGCATGCCTGGAATTCCATTGTCTATCCTGCATCCGGACAAGCAGGTCACGGTGCTCGACAGCAATGGCAAGAAAACCCGCTTCCTGACCCAGGTGAAACTGGAGCTGAAGCTGGACAACCTCACGGTTATCCACAAGCGGGTGGAAGAGTTCCAGCCAGCGCAGCCGTTTACCGGGATCATTTCCCGTGCTTTCAGCAGCATGGAAAACTTTACTGGCTGGACGCGGCACCTGGGGGATTCCCAGACACAGTGGCTGGCAATGAAAGGACTGCATCCGGCCGATGAGCTGGTAGCATTGCCGGCAGATTTCAGAGTGGATAGCGAGCAGGCCTTGACCGTTCCAGGTTGCCAAGGCCAGCGCCATCTGCTGATACTGCGCCGCACGGCATGACTGGGAACACAAGCAAGAATGGCTAAGGTATTCGCGATTGCGAACCAAAAGGGGGGCGTGGGTAAAACCACCACCTGTATCAACCTCGCGGCGTCGCTGGTGGCAACCAAGCGCCGCGTGCTGCTGATCGATCTCGATCCACAGGGCAACGCCACCATGGGTAGTGGTGTGGATAAGCATGTCCTGGAGCATTCGGTCTACGACCTGCTGATCGGTGAATGCGATCTGGCCCAGGCCATCCACATCTCCGAGCACGGTGGTTATCAACTGCTGCCGGCCAACCGTGACCTCACCGCCGCCGAAGTGGTGCTGCTGGAAATGCAGATGAAGGAAAGCCGTCTGCGCAACGCGCTGGCGCCCATCCGGGAAAGCTATGACTTCATCCTCATCGACTGCCCGCCTTCGCTGTCGATGCTGACGCTCAATGCGTTGGTCGCGGCCGATGGCGTGATTATCCCCATGCAGTGCGAGTACTACGCACTGGAAGGTCTGAGCGACCTTGTGGATAACATCAAGCGCATTGGCGCACGCCTCAATCCGGAGCTGAAGATCGAAGGCCTGCTGCGGACCATGTACGACCCGCGCCTGAGCCTGAACAACGACGTGTCGGTGCAGCTCAAGGAGCACTTCGGCGAGCAGCTCTACGACACCGTGATTCCCCGCAATATCCGCCTGGCCGAGGCGCCGAGCTTCGGCATGCCGGCGCTTGCGTACGACAAGCAATCCCGCGGCGCCCTGGCCTATCTGGCCCTGGCTGGTGAACTCGTTCGTCGCCAGCGCCGTAAAACTCGCACTGCACAGACAACTTAAGGAATCCGCATGGCCGTCAAGAAACGGGGTCTCGGACGTGGGTTGGATGCACTGTTGAGTGGTCCGACCGTCAGCGCGCTCGAAGAGCAGGCTGTAAAGGTCGACAAGAAAGAACTGCAACACCTGCCGCTGGACCTGATCCAGCGCGGCAAATACCAGCCACGCCGGGACATGGACCCGCAGGCGCTGGAAGAGCTCGCCCAGTCCATCAAGGGCCAGGGCGTCATGCAGCCGATCGTGGTTCGCCCGATCGACGGCGAGCGCTACGAGATCATCGCCGGTGAGCGACGCTGGCGCGCGAGCCAGCAAGCCGGGCTGGATACCATTCCGGCCATGGTGCGCGATGTGCCGGACGAAGCGGCCATCGCCATGGCGCTGATCGAGAATATCCAGCGTGAAGACCTCAACCCGGTCGAGGAAGCGATCGCGCTGCAGCGCCTGCAGACCGAATTCCAGCTGACCCAGCAACAGGTCGCCGATGCGGTAGGCAAGTCGCGGGTGACCGTGGCCAACCTGCTGCGGCTGATCTCCCTGCCGGACGTGATCAAGACCATGCTGTCCCATGGCGATCTGGAAATGGGGCACGCCCGCGCATTGCTCGGTTTGCCCGAAGAACAGCAGGTTGACGGGGCGCGACACGTTGTCGCACGCGGTCTGACCGTGCGCCAGACCGAAGCGCTGGTTCGCCAGTGGCTCAACGGCAAGCCTGAACCGGTGGAAACTGCCAAACCTGATCCGGACATTACCCGCCTGGAACAGCGTCTGGCCGAGCGTTTGGGCTCCTCCGTACAGATTCGCCACGGTAACAAGGGCAAGGGCCAGTTAGTTATTCGGTACAACTCGTTAGATGAGTTGCAGGGCGTCCTTGCTCACATCCGCTGAAACAATTCCCTTTGTAGCGCGTAGTCGGAAATCACTACCCGGCAGTTGAATAGGGGTTAAACCGCCCCTATACTCTGCGCGCATTTTGTCGGCACAAATTATGCCAAGTCATAGTTGACTGGTTGGCCGACTTCAGGGGAGCAGTTTTGATGGAAACCCGCACGCCAAACCGCCTGCCTTTCCATCGCTGGGCGGTTTTCCCGGTACTGGCAACCCAATGTGTCGTGTTTCTGTTGGCAGCTTTGGCTTTATGGCAGTGGCGCGGGACAGTCAGCGGATATTCGGGCCTCTGCGGAGGACTGATCGCCTGGCTACCGAATCTGTACTTCGCCTGGAAGGCGTTCCGGTTTACCGGAGCCAGGGCGGCCCAGGCCATCGTCAAGTCGTTCTACGCAGGCGAGGCGGGCAAATTGATTTTGACGGCGGTGCTGTTCGCACTGACGTTCGCAGGAGTGAAGCCATTGGCGCCATTAGCAGTATTCGGCGTCTTCTTGCTGACCCAACTGGTCAGCTGGTTCGCGCCCCTGCTGATGAAAACAAGACTTTCGAGACCTTAGGGCGTTTGAGGCAAACATGGCAGCAGAAACCGCTTCGGGCTATATCCAGCACCACTTGCAGAACCTGACCTTCGGTCAATTACCAGACGGCGGCTGGGGCTTTGCCCACACCGCAGCAGAAGCCAAGGCAATGGGCTTCTGGGCGTTCCATGTGGACACCCTGGGTTGGTCTTTCGGTCTGGGCCTGATCTTCATCCTTCTTTTCCGCGCAGCGGCGAAAAAAGCGACCTCCGGCCTGCCCGGCGGCCTGCAGAACTTCGTCGAGGTGCTGGTCGAGTTCGTCAATGGCAGCGTGAAGGACTCCTTCCACGGCCGTAGCGCAGTCATCGCGCCGCTGGCACTGACCATTTTCGTCTGGGTCTTCCTGATGAACGCCATCGACCTGGTTCCGGTCGACTGGATTCCTCAGCTGGCGATCCTGATCTCCGGTGATCCGCACATTCCGTTCCGTGCCGTTTCCACCACCGACCCGAACGCCACCCTGGCCATGGCCTTCTGCGTGTTCGCGCTGATCATTTTCTACAGCATCAAGGTCAAGGGCCTGGGCGGCTTCCTCGGTGAACTGACCCTGCACCCGTTCGGCAGCAAGAACATCTTCGTTCAGATCCTGCTGATCCCGGTCAACTTCCTGCTGGAATTCGTGACCCTGATCGCCAAGCCGATCTCCCTGGCACTGCGTCTGTTCGGCAACATGTACGCCGGCGAGCTGGTGTTCATCCTGATTGCCGTGATGTTCGGCGCCGGCCTGCTGTGGCTCAGCGGTCTGGGCATCGTGCTGCAATGGGCGTGGGCTGTGTTCCACATCCTGATCATCACCCTGCAAGCATTCATCTTCATGATGCTCACCATCGTCTACCTGTCGATGGCGCACGAAGATAACCATTAAGACCGCCTGGCGTGTCTGATGGGCCCTCTCGTCGGTACGAGAGAGGGCCGAAAAAGTCCGCAAGGGCACCGCTGTACGAAACGATTTTGTTTTACCGCTTCAAACTAAAAAACCTAACCAATACGACGTAAAAGTCGGGAGGAAAGATGGAAACTGTAGTTGGTCTTACCGCTATCGCTGTTGCTCTGCTGATCGGCCTGGGTGCTCTGGGTACCGCCATTGGTTTCGGCCTGCTGGGCGGCAAGTTCCTGGAAGGCGCTGCTCGCCAGCCAGAAATGGTTCCAATGCTGCAAGTTAAAATGTTCATCGTTGCCGGTCTGCTCGACGCCGTAACCATGATCGGTGTTGGTATCGCTCTGTTCTTCACCTTCGCGAACCCCTTCGTTGGTCAAATCGCTGGCTGATCACTCGTCTTTTCGAGTGGATTGGTGTGATAGACGAAGAACGAGCGAGGTGTTGGCGTGAACATTAATGCAACCCTGATTGGTCAGTCCCTTGCGTTCTTGATTTTCGTGGTTTTCTGCATGAAGTTTGTATGGCCTCCGGTCATCGCAGCTCTGCAAGAACGTCAAAAGAAGATCGCGGACGGACTGGACGCTGCCAACCGAGCAGCTCGCGACCTGGAGCTGGCCCAAGACAAAGCGGGTCAGCAACTGCGCGAAGCTAAAGCTCAAGCAGCCGAAATCATTGAGCAAGCCAAGAAACGCGGTGCTCAGATCGTCGAAGAGGCCCGTGATCAGGCCCGCGTCGAAGCTGACCGTGTGAAGGCTCAGGCTCAAGCCGAGATCGAGCAGGAAATTAACAGCGTCAAAGACGCGCTGCGCGCCCAAGTGGGTAGCCTGGCCGTTGGCGGTGCTGAAAAAATCCTTGGCGCCACAATCGATCAAAACGCGCATGCGGAGCTGGTTAACAAACTGGCCGCTGAAATTTAAGCGAGGGCGATCATGGCAGAACTGACCACGTTGGCCCGACCTTACGCTAAGGCTGCCTTTGAGCACGCCCAGGCCCAGCAGCAACTGGCCAATTGGTCAGCCATGCTCGGCCTGGCTGCTGCGGTGTCGCAAGACGACACCATGCAGCGCCTGCTCAAGGCCCCGCGACTGACGAGCGCAGACAAGGCCGCCACGTTCATTGACGTGTGCGGTGACAAGTTCAATGCACAGGCACAGAATTTCATTCGTGTTGCCGCGGAAAACGACCGTCTCCAGCTGTTGCCGGAGATTTCGGCTCTGTTCGACCTGTACAAGGCAGAACAAGAGAAATCCGTGGACGTGGAAGTCACCAGTGCTTTTGCGTTGAACCAAGAACAGCAAGACAAACTCGCCAAGGTTCTCAGTGCACGGCTCAGCCGGGAAGTGCGCCTGCATGCGACGGAGGATGCCTCCCTGATCGGTGGTGTCGTGATCCGCGCCGGCGACCTGGTAATCGATGGCTCCGTTCGCGGCAAACTCGCGAAACTGGCCGAAGCATTGAAATCTTGAGTTTGAAGGGGCAGCAGAGCAATGCAGCAACTCAATCCTTCCGAAATTAGTGAAATCATCAAGGGCCGCATCGAGAATCTCGATGTAGCCTCCCAAGCCCGCAACGAAGGTACTGTCGTCAGCGTTTCTGACGGCATCGTGCGGATTCACGGTCTGGCCGACGTCATGTACGGCGAAATGATCGAGTTTCCAGGCGGCGTCTACGGTATGGCCCTCAACCTGGAGCAAGACTCCGTTGGTGCGGTAGTACTGGGCGCCTACGACACCCTCGCCGAAGGCATGAGCGCCAAGTGCACCGGCCGCATCCTGGAAGTTCCTGTTGGTAAGGAACTGCTGGGTCGCGTCGTTGACGCACTGGGCAACCCAATCGACGGCAAAGGCCCGCTGGGCAACACCGAGACCGACGCGGTCGAGAAAGTTGCTCCAGGCGTGATCTGGCGTAAATCGGTAGACCAGCCTGTACAGACTGGCTACAAATCCGTCGACGCCATGATCCCTGTCGGCCGTGGTCAGCGTGAGCTGATCATCGGCGACCGTCAGATCGGCAAGACCGCCATGGCCATCGACGCCATCATCAACCAGAAAGACTCCGGTATTTTCTGCGTTTATGTTGCTGTCGGCCAGAAGCGTTCCACCGTTGCCAACATCGTTCGCAAGCTGGAAGAAAACGGCGCCCTGGCCAACACCATCGTGGTGGTTGCCAGTGCTTCGGAATCCGCCGCACTGCAATTCCTGGCGCCATACGCCGGTTGCACCATGGGCGAATTCTTCCGCGACCGCGGTGAAGACGCGCTGATCGTGTACGACGACCTGTCCAAGCAAGCCGTTGCCTACCGTCAGATCTCCCTGCTGCTGCGCCGTCCACCAGGACGTGAAGCGTACCCAGGTGACGTGTTCTATCTCCACTCCCGTCTGCTGGAGCGTGCATCGCGCGTTTCCGAAGAGTACGTCGAGAAGTTCACCAACGGTGCTGTAACTGGCAAGACCGGTTCCCTGACCGCACTGCCGATCATCGAAACCCAGGCGGGCGACGTTTCCGCGTTCGTTCCGACCAACGTGATCTCCATCACCGACGGTCAGATCTTCCTGGAATCGGCCATGTTCAACTCGGGCATCCGCCCTGCAGTGAACGCCGGTGTTTCGGTATCCCGTGTGGGTGGTGCCGCTCAGACCAAGATCATCAAGAAGCTTTCCGGTGGTATCCGTACCGCTCTGGCTCAGTACCGTGAACTGGCGGCCTTCGCCCAGTTCGCTTCTGACCTGGACGAAGCCACCCGCAAGCAGCTCGAGCACGGTCAACGTGTTACCGAGCTGATGAAGCAGAAGCAATACGCTCCAATGTCCATCGCTGACATGGCGCTGTCGCTGTATGCCGCTGAGCGTGGGTTCCTGACCGACGTTGAAATCGCCAAGATCGGCAGCTTCGAACAAGCGCTGATTGCTTACTTCAACCGTGATCACGCCGACCTGATGGCGAAGATCAACGTGAAGGGTGACTTCAACGACGAAATCGACGCTGGCATCAAAGCCGGTATCGAGAAGTTCAAGGCCACCCAAACCTGGTAAGCCGCAGCGGGGGCCTTGCAGCCCCCGCTTGCTAACCTGATAGGTGTTACATGGCAGGCGCAAAAGAGATTCGCAGTAAGATTGCGAGCATCAAAAGCACGCAAAAAATTACCAGCGCCATGGAAAAAGTGGCGGTCAGCAAGATGCGCAAGGCTCAAATGCGCATGTCTGCTAGCCGTCCCTACGCGGAGCGCATCCGCCAGGTGATTGGTCATCTGGCCAACGCCAACCCGGAATACCGCCACCCGTTCATGATCGAGCGCCCTGTAAAGCGCGCCGGTTATATCGTGGTGAGCAGTGACCGTGGTCTGTGCGGTGGCTTGAACACCAACCTGTTCAAGGCCCTGGTCAAGGACATGGCGGTAAACCGCGAGCAAGGCGTCGAGATCGACCTGTGCGTGATCGGCAGCAAGGGTGCGGCGTTCTTCCGCAGCTTCGGCGGCAACGTCGTTGCAGCGATCAGCCACCTGGGCGAAGAGCCATCGATCAATGATCTGATCGGTTCCGTCAAGGTCATGCTGGACGCTTACCTGGACGGTCGTATCGACCGCCTGTCCGTGGTATCGAACAAGTTCATCAATACCATGACGCAAACGCCGACGGTCGAGCAGTTGGTACCGTTGGTGGCAACCCCGGATCAAGAACTCAAGCACCACTGGGACTACCTCTACGAACCTGACGCCAAAGAGCTGCTGGACGGCCTGATGGTGCGTTACGTGGAGTCGCAGGTTTACCAGGCGGTGGTCGAGAACAACGCGGCTGAACAAGCTGCCCGGATGATCGCAATGAAAAACGCCACCGACAACGCCGGTGATCTGATCAGCGAATTGCAGCTGATCTACAACAAGGCGCGTCAGGCTGCGATCACCCAAGAGATCTCGGAAATCGTCGGCGGCGCTGCCGCGGTTTAACGGTTCAAATATTCAGAGGATCCAGCTATGAGTAGCGGACGTATCGTTCAAATCATCGGCGCCGTCATCGACGTGGAGTTTCCACGTGACGTCGTTCCGAATGTCTATAGCGCGCTGAAAGTACAAGGCGCGGAAACCACTCTGGAAGTTCAGCAGCAGCTGGGCGACGGCGTGGTTCGTACCATTGCGATGGGTTCGACCGAAGGCTTGAAGCGCGGTCTGGACGTTGTCGACACCAAGGCTCCTATCTCGGTACCGGTCGGTAAAGCGACCCTGGGCCGTATCATGGACGTTCTGGGCAACCCGATCGACGAAGCTGGCCCGATCGGTGAAGAAGAGCGCTGGGGTATCCACCGCCAGGCACCTTCCTTCGCTGACCAGGCAGGCGGCAACGACCTGCTGGAAACCGGCATCAAGGTTATCGACCTGGTTTGCCCGTTCGCCAAGGGCGGTAAAGTCGGTCTGTTCGGTGGTGCCGGTGTAGGCAAGACCGTAAACATGATGGAACTGATCCGTAACATCGCCATCGAGCACAGCGGTTACTCCGTGTTCGCCGGTGTGGGTGAGCGTACTCGTGAGGGTAACGACTTCTACCACGAGATGAAGGATTCCAACGTACTGGACAAGGTTGCCCTGGTTTACGGCCAAATGAACGAGCCACCAGGAAACCGTCTGCGCGTAGCGCTGACCGGCCTGACCATGGCCGAGAAGTTCCGTGACGAAGGTAACGACGTTCTGCTGTTCGTCGACAACATCTACCGTTACACCCTGGCCGGTACCGAAGTATCCGCACTGCTGGGCCGTATGCCTTCGGCAGTAGGTTACCAGCCGACCCTGGCTGAAGAGATGGGCGTTCTGCAAGAGCGTATCACTTCGACCAAGGAAGGCTCGATCACCTCGATCCAGGCCGTATACGTACCTGCGGACGACCTGACCGACCCGTCGCCAGCGACCACCTTCGCCCACTTGGACGCCACCGTCGTACTGTCCCGTGACATCGCTTCCCTGGGTATCTACCCGGCGGTTGACCCACTGGACTCGACTTCCCGTCAGCTGGACCCTCTGGTGATCGGTACCGAGCACTACGAGACCGCTCGCGGCGTTCAGTATGTTCTGCAGCGCTACAAAGAGCTGAAGGACATCATCGCGATCCTGGGTATGGACGAGCTGTCCGAGACCGACAAGCAACTGGTTGCCCGTGCTCGTAAGATCCAGCGCTTCCTGTCCCAGCCGTTCTTCGTGGCAGAAGTCTTCACCGGTTCTCCAGGCAAATACGTTTCCCTGAAAGACACCATCGCTGGCTTCAGCGGCATCCTCAAAGGTGACTACGACCACCTGCCAGAACAAGCGTTCTACATGGTCGGCAGCATCGACGAAGCGATCGAGAAAGCCAAGAAACTGTAATCCCGGCGCCCCGAAAGGGGCGCTAATCAGGTCGAGGCAAGCAAATGGCTATGACAGTCCATTGCGATATCGTCAGCGCGGAAGGAGAGATCTTCTCCGGTCTGGTCGAGATGGTAGTTGCGCACGGCAACCTGGGTGATCTTGGTATCGCTCCAGGCCACGCGCCGCTGATTACCAATCTCAAGCCGGGTCCGATCACGCTGACCAAGCAAGGCGGCGCTCAAGAGGTGTACTACATCTCTGGCGGTTTCCTTGAGGTCCAGCCGAACATGGTCAAGGTTCTTGCCGATACCGTGCAACGTGCTGCTGACCTGGATGAAGCACAGGCTCAGGAAGCTCTCAAGGCTGCCGAGAATGCGCTGAATGCCAAAGGCGCGGACTTCGATTACAGTGCCGCCGCCGCACGTCTGGCCGAGGCCGCAGCCCAGCTGCGTACCGTCCAGCAAATGCGCAAGAAGTAATCCGGCTTCGCCGATCACTTCCGCCGCAATTGAGTTAAAGGGTAGCCTCGGCTACCCTTTTTCTTTTTCTGCATTATTCTCCCGGTCACATCGCTGACCACCCAGGATTGGTAGCCAGTCAATGTCTCTCGATATCGTTATTCTTGCTGCAGGCCAAGGCACTCGCATGCGTTCGGCGCTGCCCAAGGTACTGCACCCGGTCGCCGGCGACTCCATGCTCGGTCATGTTATCCACAGCGCTCGCCAACTCGAACCACAGGGTATTCACGTGGTGATTGGCCATGGTGCGGAGCTGGTGCGTGAGCGCCTTGCCGCTGATGACCTGAATTTCGTTCTCCAGGACAAACAACTCGGTACCGGCCATGCCGTCGCACAGGCGCTTCCGGCGCTGACCGCCGAAACCGTGCTGATCCTCTATGGCGATGTACCGCTGATCGAAGTCGAGACCCTCCAGCGCCTGCTGGCCAAGGTCGACGCGCAGCAGCTTGGCCTGCTTACCGTCACGCTCGACGACCCGACCGGTTACGGCCGCATCGTGCGTGACGATGCCGGCCGGGTGGCTGCGATCGTCGAGCACAAGGATGCGACAGACGCTCAGAAAGCGATTCCTGAAGGCAATACCGGCATTCTCGCCGTGCCAGGTGCGCGCCTGGCCGAGTGGCTGGGGCGCTTGTCCAACAACAACGCCCAGGGCGAGTACTACCTCACCGACGTGATCGCCATGGCGGTCGCCGATGGCCTGGTGGTCGCCACCGAGCAGCCGCTGGACCCGATGGAAGTGCAAGGCGCCAACGACCGCCGCCAACTGGCTGAACTGGAGCGTCACTACCAGTTCCGCGAAGCCCGCCGTCTGATGGCCCAAGGTGTGACCCTGCGCGACCCGGCGCGTTTCGACGTACGCGGTGAAGTCACTGTGGGTCGTGACGTGCTGATCGATATCAACGTGATTCTCGAAGGCCGTGTGGTGATCGAGGACGATGTCCAGATCGGCCCGAACTGCGTGATTCGCAACAGCACCTTGCGCAAGGGCGTGATCATCAAGGCCAACAGCCATATCGACGGTGCGGTGCTGGGCGAGGGCAGCGATGCCGGTCCGTTCGCTCGCCTGCGTCCGGGTAGCGTGCTGGAAGCCCGCGCCCATGTGGGTAACTTCGTCGAGCTGAAAAACGCCCACCTGGGTGAAGGCGCGAAGGCCGGTCATCTGACCTATCTGGGTGACGCCGAAATCGGCGCACGCACCAACATCGGTGCTGGCACCATCACCTGCAACTATGACGGTGCCAACAAGTTCAAGACCGTGCTGGGCGAAGACGTGTTCATCGGCTCGAACAACTCGCTGGTAGCCCCTGTGGATATCTGCGCCGGTGCGACCACGGCTGCCGGTTCGACCATCAACCAGAACGTCGAGGCTGGCCAACTCGCCGTAGCGCGGGCCCGCCAACGCAACATCGATGGCTGGAAACGCCCGAAGAAAATCAAGAAGGGCTGAGATATTCACAGCTGAAGAAAAGGCCGACCTGCATTGTGCATAAGTCGGCCTTTTTTATTGGTTGCTTTGCGTGTGGATAACCCCACGGTGTGGATAGTGTTATCCACATCACTTTTTTCAGTACCGGACTTGACCGCGCTTCGACATTGAGTTTTGATTGGCGTCACTATCTTTCGAATCGAAACTTAATAGCGAAATGTCGAAACGAAACACACCTCAGCGACGGCATAACATCCTTGCCTTGCTCAACGAGCAGGGAGAGGTCAGCGTGGACGAGTTGGCCCGGCGTTTCGAAACCTCCGAGGTCACGATTCGCAAGGATCTGGCAGCCCTCGAAGCCAACGGCCTGCTGCTGCGCCGTTATGGTGGGGCGGTGACCATGCCGCAAGAGCTGATCGCCGAGCAGACCCAGCCTGTTTCCCTCTATAAGAAAGCCATTGCCCGCGCCGCCGTGGCGCGGATTCGCGAGCATGCGCGGATCATCATCGACAGCGGCAGCACCACCGCCGCAATGATTCCCGAACTGGGCCAGCAGCCTGGCCTGGTGGTGATGACCAACTCCCTCAACGTCGCCCGGGCGCTGAGCGAGCTGGAGCACGAACCGGTCCTGTTGATGACCGGTGGCACCTGGGACCCGCATTCGGAGTCGTTCCAGGGCCAGGTGGCCGAGCAAGTGCTACGTTCATACGATTTCGACCAGCTCTTCATCGGTGCCGATGGCATCGATCTGGTTCGTGGTACCACCACCTTCAACGAACTGCTGGGCCTGAGCCGGGTCATGGCCGAGGTGGCCCGGGAAGTGATCGTGATGGTCGAGTCGGACAAGGTCGGGCGCAAGATCCCCAACCTGGAGCTGCCGTGGAGCAGCGTAAACACTCTTATTACCGATGATCGCCTGCCCCTTGAGGCACGTGAACAGATTGAAGCCCGCGGCATAAACGTGATTTGTGCCGCTATCAGCCAGGAGAATTGAGTCATGTGTGGAATTGTTGGCGCTGTCGCCGAGCGCAATATCACCGCCATTCTGATCGAAGGTCTGAAACGTCTTGAATACCGCGGCTACGACAGCGCCGGTCTGGCCGTTCTGACCCAACAGGGGGCTCTCGAACGCCGCCGTCGCATCGGCAAGGTCAGTGAATTGCAGGCCGCCGTTGTCGCTGATCCGCTGGCCGGCCAACTGGGCATTGCCCACACCCGTTGGGCCACCCATGGCGCCCCGACCGAGCACAACGCGCACCCGCATTTCTCCGGCAACGAACTGGCCGTGGTGCACAACGGCATCATCGAGAACCACGAAGTCCTGCGCGAGAACCTGAAGTCGCTGGGCTACGTTTTCAGCTCTGAAACCGACACCGAAGTGATCGTGCACCTGCTGCACCACACCCTGAAAACCACCCCGGATCTGGCCGACGCGCTCAAGGCCGTGGTCAAGCAGTTGCACGGTGCCTACGGCCTGGCCGTGATCAGCGCCAAGCAACCCGATCGCCTGATCGCTGCCCGCAGCGGCAGCCCGCTGGTAATCGGCCTGGGCCACGGCGAGAACTTCCTGGCGTCCGACCAACTGGCGCTGCGTCAGGTCACAGACCGCTTCATGTACCTGGAAGAGGGCGACATCGCCGAGATCCGCCGCGACCAGGTCAGCATCTGGGACCAGAGCGGCAAGCCGGTGCAGCGCGAGACCGTGCAGTACCACGAAGGCGCCGAAGCGGCGGACAAGGGCGAGTACCGTCACTTCATGCTCAAGGAAATCCACGAGCAGCCATCCGTGGTGCAGCGCACCCTGGAAGGTCGTCTGGGTAGCGATCATGTGCTGGTCCAGGCGTTCGGGCCGAAAGCCGCCGAACTGTTCGCCAAGGTACGCAATGTCCAGATCGTCGCCTGCGGCACCAGCTACCATGCCGGCATGGTCGCCCGTTACTGGCTGGAAGAGCTGGCCGGTATCCCTTGCCAGGTCGAAGTTGCCAGCGAATTCCGCTACCGCAAGGTAGTGGTGCAGCCGGACACCCTGTTCGTCTCCATTTCCCAGTCGGGCGAAACCGCCGATACCCTGGCCGCCCTGCGTAACGCCAAGGAACTGGGCTTCCTGGCCAGCCTGGCGATCTGCAACGTCGGTATCAGCTCGCTGGTACGCGAGTCCGACCTGACCCTGCTGACCATGGCCGGCCCGGAAATCGGCGTGGCCTCGACCAAAGCCTTCACCACTCAGTTGGTATCGCTGATGCTGCTGACCCTGTCGTTGGGTCAGGTGCGCGGTACCCTGGCTGCCGGTGTCGAGGCCGAACTGGTCGAACAGCTGCGCCGTCTGCCGGTTCGCCTGGGCGAAGCCCTGGCGATGGACGCTACGGTCGAGAAAATCTCCGAGCTGTTCGCTGACAAGCACCACACCCTGTTCCTTGGCCGTGGCGCGCAGTTCCCGGTGGCGATGGAAGGTGCACTCAAGCTCAAGGAAATTTCCTATATCCACGCCGAAGCCTACCCGGCAGGCGAGCTGAAGCACGGCCCGCTGGCGCTTGTGGATAACGACATGCCAGTGGTCACCGTTGCGCCGAACAACGAACTGCTGGAGAAGCTCAAATCCAACCTGCAGGAAGTCCGTGCTCGCGGCGGCCAACTGGTGGTCTTCGCCGATGAACAGGCCGGGATGAGCAATGGCGAAGGCACCCACGTCATTGCCATGCCGCACATCGCCGATGCGCTGGCACCGATCCTCTACACCATCCCACTGCAACTGCTGTCGTACTACGTTGCGGTGCTCAAGGGGACTGATGTCGATCAGCCGCGTAATCTGGCGAAATCGGTAACGGTCGAGTGAGCCTCATCCCGCGTTAAAACAGGCACGGGAGCGTCTTCCAGACGCTCCCGTGTTCTTTTCCGCTCCAGTAAATTCCCTCCCCAAACGCTTCTCCCGATTCCCCTTCGTTGAGGTCGCGAGAACCCTTGCGCCGGCAACATCAAATTGCCATTCTGCGCCTTGCTGAATCGTCCAGCAGAGCGGTTTCGCCCCAACGCCGCCGGACGAGAGGCAATCCCCAAGCCCCATGAGCAACGTACTCATGGCACGTCGTATCGGAAGCCTGCGAATGAATATAAAAACAAAGCTGACGTGTGCATTCGGCGTAATCGCCGTGATCCCGGTGGCGCTTATCGCCTGCCTGGTGGTTTACAACCTTAACGAACAGGCCAGGAGCGGTTTCGTCGATACGTCCAGCCGTGAGATCCGGCAGATCGACAACACGGTCAATGTCTTCCTCGATGCCATTGCGCAGAACGTCGCCCAGTGGGCGGACGATCCGCTGGTGGTCAATGCCAGGGATCTGAAGAACTACACCGGCGCCGATGCCCCAAGTACGCCATTGCCGGAGGGCAGTCGCCTGTTGCTGGAGCATTTCACCCGCTACGCCAAGGCTCATCCCACCACCGCGTTCGTCTCGATGGCCCGTAACGACGGCAGCTATGTGGCCTGGCCCGACGAGCCGGACCTGAAGAACTACGATCCGCGCAAACGCCCGTGGTATCAGCTGGGGGTCGCCAATCCAGGCAAGGTCTCTCGTACCAGCGCTTACCTGTGGGGCAACGAACCGCTGATTTGTACTGTACGCACGATACACGGCCCGTCCGGCGAGGTAGTCGGTGTGATGGGGACGGATGTGTCGCTTGAGCAATTGGCCGGGTTCATCGGCAAGACCAAGCTCGGCGAGAGTGGCTACCTGATGCTGGTGGAAGACACCGGTGCGGTGCTGGTGGACCCCAGCAATCCATCCCACGCCTTCAAGCAGCTCAAGGACCTGGGTGGCGACTACGGGTTGATCGCCAGCGCCAGCAAGGGCCTGATCGAAGTGGAACTGGGCGGCAAGCGCTACATGGCCAACGTCTGGACCTCGCCGACCCTGGGCTGGCGCTTTGTCGGCCTGATCGAGAAGAGCGAAGTCATGGCCGGTGTCACCAGCCTGACCTGGACCATCACGGCCATTGCCCTGGTGCTCGCCGGTCTGTTCGCGGTACTGGGCGCAGCGTTCGCCAATGTGATCGTCAACCCGATCAAAGGCGTGGCCGGCAGCCTGGAGGACATCGCCCAGGGTGAGGGCGATCTGACCCGTTCGCTGCAAGTGAAGGGCAGCGATGAAACCGCTGCGCTGGCGGGGTGGTTCAACCAGTTCGTGGAGCGGATCCGCGCACTGGTGCAGCGCATTGGCCACGCTTCGGCCGACTTGCAGAGCGCATCGGAAACCAATAGCCGCGTGGCCTCGGACATGGGCGATGCCACCGGGCGCCAGCGTCAGGCGGTGGAGTTGGTATCGACGGCCTTCAACGAAATGGTCGCCACGGCCAACGAAGTGGCCAAATCCTGCAGTGAGGCGGCATCGTCTGCCGATGCAGGCCAGCGTCAGGTCAGCGCCGGCCAGCAGCAGATCGAGCAGGCGACCAACAGCGTCACCCGCCTGAGCGAGAACCTGCTGCAGTCCACCGAGGCCATGCAGGAGCTGGAAAAGGAAAGCCAGGACATCAACACCATCCTCGGCACCATCCGTTCCATCGCAGAGCAGACCAACCTGCTGGCGCTGAACGCTGCCATCGAAGCGGCGCGGGCAGGCGAGCAGGGGCGTGGTTTTGCGGTGGTGGCGGATGAAGTCCGCGCTCTGGCCAAGCGTACCGCCGATTCAACCGGTGAAATCGATGGTCTGCTCGGCGGCCTGGCGCGTCGTGCCCAGGACGTCACCCAACAGATGCACAGCAGCCTGGATATGTCGCAGCAGAGCGTGAGCAGCATTCGCGAGGCGCGGGACAGCTTCGAGGACATCAAGGCATCGGTGGATGCGATTCGCGACCAGAGCAACCAGATCGCCACCGCGGCAGAAGAGCAGCATCAGGTGGCTGAAGATATCAACCAGCACATCGTGCAGATCCAGGCGGATGCGCAGTTGATCGAACAACTGGCTGGATCGGCGCAGGAGGATTCGCGGCAGTTGAACAAGCTGTCGCAGGAATTCCGAGGGTTGGTATCGCGCTTCAGGACTTGATTCCAGCGTCATCCGGACTGGCCTCATCGCTGGCGCGCCAGCGGTGAGGCCGCACAGGCTCAGATCTGCATGGCCATTCCGTCGACATTCATCGCGGCCTGACGCAGCGCTTCCGAGCGGGTCGGGTGCGGGTGGCAGATCAGTGCGATGTCCTCCGCCGACGCGGCGAACTCCATGGCCACGCAGTATTCCCCAATCATCTCGCTGACACTCGGGCCGACCAGGTGTACGCCCAGGACCTGGTCGGTCTCGGCGTCGGCAATGACTTTGGCGAATCCTTCCGTCTCATGGTTGATCTTGGCCCGGCTGTTGGCCATGAACGGGAATTTTCCGACCTTGTAGGCACGCCCTTCGGCCTTGAGCTGCTCCTCGGTCTTGCCGACGGTGGCCAGCTCCGGCTTGGTGTAGATAACGCCGGGGATCAGGCCATAGTTCACTTCGTGCGGTTTACCGTGGATGCGTTCGATACAGGCGATGGCTTCGTCTTCGGCCTTGTGCGCGAGCATCGGTCCGGAAGTGACATCGCCGATGACCCAGACGCCCGGTACGCTGGTGCGGTGGCCCTGGTTCTCGAGCATGCCGCGCTTGTCGGTCTGCAACCCGACGCTGTCCAGCCCCAGGCCTTCGGTGTACGGGCGACGGCCGATGGCGACCAGTACGTAGTCGGCCTGAAGCGTCTGGGCTTCGCCGCCGGCGGCGGGTTCCAGGGTCAGGCTGACGCCGTCGGCGGAAGGCGTGGCCTGGGTGACCTTGCTGCCCAGCTTGAAGGCCATGCCTTGCTTGGCCAGCGAGCGTTGCAGGGTCTTGGCGGTTTCTTCGTCGATGCCGGGGCAGATGCGGTCGAGGTATTCGATCACTGTGACTTCACTGCCCAGGCGACGCCAGACCGAGCCCAGCTCCAGACCGATGACGCCGGCACCGATGACCACCAGGTGCTTGGGCACCTGGGGTAGCGACAGCGCGCCGGTGGAGTCGATGATGCGCTGGTTGTCGATGGTCACGCCGGGCAGGGGAGTGGGCTCGGAACCGGTGGCGATGACGATGTCCTTGGCGCCGTATTCGCTGACGTTGCCCTGATCGTCGGTGACCTTCACCTTGCCGACGCCGTCCAGACGGCCCCAGCCCCTGATCCAGTCCACCTTGTTCTTGCGAAAGAGAAACTCGATGCCCTTGGTCAGGCCGGTCACGCTCTCTTCCTTCTGCTTCATCATCTGCGCCAGGTTGAGGCTTGGCTTGACCTCGATGCCGAGATGGGCAAGCTCGCCATTGCTGGCGGCCTCGAAGAGCTCCGACGCATGCAGCAGCGCCTTGGAAGGCATGCAGCCAACGTTCAGGCAGGTGCCGCCAAGGGTCGAGCGGCCTTCGATGCAGGCGACACTCATGCCCAGTTGACCGGCACGGATCGCGGCGTTGTAGCCGCCAGGGCCGCCGCCGATGATGATGACGTCGTAGCTTTTCATTGTTGTGCTCCCGGATGAAGAATCGAAAGTGGCGCAAAGATTAATCGGTCGGATGGCGAATTGTATACAATTTATCGGTTGCTCTCGCACAAAACCGAGATCGGCGGATAGCCTTGGACTATGGTCTCGATAGCCTGAAATATCCTGCTTATGAACTACCCTTCTCCCGTGGCATCCGATGAAGAAATGGGAGGGTTCACTTCATGCTCGTGCAACTTCCACCAGCTTTGCAAAGCCTGCATCTTCCACTTCGCCTGCGGCTCTGGGACGGCAACGAGTTCGATCTCGGCCCTCAGCCACAAGTGACCATTCTGGTCAAGGATCCGACGCTGATGAACCAGCTCACTCATCCGGGCCTGGATGAACTGGGTGCGGCGTTCGTGGAGGGCAAGCTGGAACTGGAAGGCACCATCGGTGAAGTCATCCGAGTCTGCGACGAACTCAGCGAAGCGCTGCTCAAGGATGAAGAGGAAGACCTCCCGGTACGCAGCGAGCATGACAAGGCCACTGACGCGGCTGCGATTTCCTATCACTACGACCTGTCCAACGCCTTCTACCAGCTATGGCTGGACCGTGACATGGCGTATTCCTGTGCCTACTTCAAGACCCCGAGCGACAGCCTCGACCAGGCCCAGCAGAACAAGTTCGAACACCTGTGCCGCAAGCTGCGCCTGCAGCCGGGCGACTATCTGCTCGATGTCGGTTGTGGCTGGGGCGGCCTGGCGCGTTTCGCTGCCCGTGAGTTCGGTGCGAGGGTCATGGGCATCACGTTGAGCAAGGAGCAGCTCAAGCTGGGCCGTGAGCGGGTCAAGGCCGAAGGTCTGGAACAACAGGTCGACCTGCAGATTCTCGACTACCGCGACCTGCCTCAGGATGGTCGCTTCGACAAAGTGGTCAGCGTCGGCATGTTCGAGCATGTCGGCCACGCCAACCTTGCCCTGTACTGCCAGCGCCTGTACGGCGCGGTTCGCGAAGGTGGACTGGTAATGAACCATGGGATCACCGCCAGGCATCTGGACGGCCGTCCGGTAGGGCGGGGCGCCGGCAATTTCATCGAGCGCTATGTGTTTCCCCACGGGGAGTTGCCGCACATGGCGATGATCAGTGGTGTCATCAGCGAGGCCGGACTGGAAGTGGTGGATGTGGAGAGCCTGCGTCTGCATTACGCGCGAACCTTGAAGATCTGGAGTGACAATCTGGAGTCGCGACTGGATCAGGCGGCGGCCATGGTCCCGGAAAAAGCCCTGCGCATCTGGCGGCTGTACCTGGCGGGCTGCTCCTACGCGTTCAGCCGAGGCTGGATCAACCTGCATCAGATTCTTGCGGTCAAGCCGAGAGCCGATGGCAGTCATGATCTGCCGCTGACCCGCGAAGACCTGTATCGCTGAGCGGGCTACAGAATCGGGGAAATCAGACGGGCGATACGCATGCCGAGCTGTTGCAGGCGGTGCGTGTCGCGACTGTCTTCCGGGGTGATTTCCCGAGCGTTGCCGAAATCTTCCTGCAGCATGCGTTCCACGCTGGTGGCGAAGCCGGTGTCGACGGTCACCAGCATGATTTCGAAATTCAGGCGGAATGAGCGGTTGTCCAGGTTGGCGCTACCGATTGCCGTGACATCGTTGTCTACCAGCACCACTTTCTGGTGCAGGAAGCCTGGCTGATAACGGAACATTCGCACGCCTGCGCGAACGGCCTCGAAGGCAAACAGGCTGGAGGCGGCGTAGACGATGCGGTGGTCGGGGCGTGAAGGGATCAGGATGCGGACGTCGACCCCGCGCAGCACTGCCAGGCGCAATGCCGCGAAAATCGCTTCATCGGGGATGAAGTAAGGGCTGGTTATCCACACACGCTCCTGTGCGGCATGAATGGCGTCGAGGAAGAACAGGGAGCAGGTTTCTCTCGGATCGGCAGGCCCGGTCGCCAGCACCTGGCAAAGGACGCCGTTGTCGGGATAAGTGTCCGGCAGAATCAGCGGCGGCAGTTTGCGCGCGGCCCAGAACCAGTCCTCTGCAAAAGATTCCTGCAAACAGGCCAGGACCGGCCCGGTCACCTGTACGTGGGTGTCGCGCCATGGCGATAGCCGTGGATTGGCGCCGAGGTATTCGTCGCCGACGTTATGCCCGCCAACGAAGCCGTGCACACCATCGACCACCACGATCTTGCGGTGATTGCGGAAGTTGACCTGGAAGCGGTTGAACCAGCCGCGGCGCGTGGCGAAGGCGCGGATCTGCACGCCGCCTTCGCGCAGGGCCTGGCTGTAGCGTGCGGGCAGGGCGTGGCTGCCGACACTATCGTAGAGCACATAGATTTTCACGCCTTCAGCGGCCTTCTTCAGCAGCAGCGTCTGGAGCTGCCGCCCGAGGTCATCGTCATGAATGATGAAGAATTGCACCAGCACGGTATCGCGGGCCTGTTCGATGGCATTGAAGACCGCCTTGAAGGTGGCCTGGCCATCGATCAACAGTTTCAGGGTGTTGTTGGCCAGGCAAGGCATGCGCCCGAGCTTGGGCAGGGCGCGCAGACCGGCATAGGCAGGGGAGTTGCTGGCGGTCAGTGCTTCTTCGACCCACGGGCGCCAGTTCAGGTCGGCCATGGCGACGTGCATTTCCTGGTTGGCCTGGCGGCGGGCCTGGATATAGGCCTCGAATGTCCGGCTGCCGAAGATCAGGTAGGGAATCAGGGTCAGGTAAGGAATGAACAACAGGGACATCGCCCAGGCGATCGCTCCTTGGGCGGTGCGCACGGTGAACACCGCGTGCAGGGCAGCAATCACGCCCAGCAGGTGGAGCGTGCCGATGAGGTAGCCGAAAAACTGAAGGCTGTGGAAATCCATGTGCATCCCGCCGTCCGCAATCAGTCTCCCTAACAGACCATGTTCCCTACCGGTCTTGCAACCCGGTGGGCACTTTGACGTCTAACCCGTAGTCCGGCACTGGGCCGGAGATTTCAGGAGTCATTAGATGAACGTTCGCATGTCGGTGTTGGCGTTGCTGGTTGGCCTGTCGAGCCCCCTTGTTCACGCGCAGATGTTGCAACCGGGGCTGTGGGAACTGACCACCAGCAATATGCAGGTCGATGGCAAACCCCTGCCCGATATGGAGTTCATGCTCGGGCAATTGAAGAACCTGCCGCCTGAGCAACGGGCGATGATGGAAGGCGTGCTGGCCAAACAGGGGGTGACTCTGGCTGGAAAGGGCGTCCGCTCCTGCCTGACGCCAGAGCAGGTGAAGACCGATGACATTCCGCTGCAGGATCCGCAATCGGGCTGCACGCAGAAGATCACCGAGCGCAGCGGCAATGTCTGGAAATTCCAGTTCAGTTGCCCGAAAGCCCAAGGTACCGGACAGGCGACTTTCCTCAGCGACAAGGAGTTCGTTACCACGGTGCAGGGCACTTTCAATGCAACCGGAGTTCAGCAACAGGGCAGCATGAATACGCGTGCCCAGTGGCTTGGGACCGATTGCGGCACCATCAAGCCGCGTAGCTGAATCCCGGCGGTAATTGGCGCGGAGTTACCAGTTCCACTGGCTCTGCGCTACTGCGTCGTGAGCGTGCAGGCTCTCGGCGTGTTCCACGCGCACTTCGAAACCCGCCACCGCGTGCAGACGCTTTAGCGCCTGGATCAGGCGGCGGGCGGCATCCTCGCAGAACATCAGGTTCTGGCCGTTGGCCAAGGCAAAGGCCTGTTCGTCGGCGCGTTTCACTGCGGTCTGCACTGCGGTGCCCAAGGCCTGTTCCGCTTGATCGATCAACTCCTCGATTGGCAGCTCCACACAACTCGGGTTCAAACGGGTCCGCAGCCTGGCGGTGCTGCGCTGGCTATGCGGTGTGGCGACAATTCCCTGAGCGCTGCCCAGCCAGCTCAGCACATCCTCGTGGCTAAGGTCGCGATTGCCGAAGTCTGTCAAAAACTGCTGTTGAATGAGCTGCCTCGCCAGTGCGGCGGAGCATGGACAGGTTGAGGAATAGACGACCTCGGCGTTTAGTTCCACGTGGAACACTTCACCACGAAGGCGGGCATCGAGGGTGATCGGATAGCTCTTGAACCCTGAGGCAGCACTGACCAGTGCAGGACGGTTGAGCAAAAGCTCGAACCGCAGGCTGAGGTAGGCGCAGGTGGAAAGCCCCTCATGACTGTCGAGAAACCCTTTGAGCACTCGATGGATCAACGGCAAGGTCAGTGACTCGTTCTCGAACGCTGCCAGTGCCAGGTAGAGCCGCGACATATGAATCCCGCGGGAACTGCCATCGTTCAGGTCGACGCCTGCATCGGCTTTGGCAACGAGGGGCTGGTCAGCCAGGCGTAGCGGAAGGGCGATACCACACATGCCAACCCAGTCCAGAGGCAGGAATTGCTGGCTGGCTTGTGCGGCGATGTCGGGGAGTGTCAGGGCGGTCATGTTGCGAACCATCGGGCAAGGGATGTGCAATAAGTTACATTATAACAATGCTATTGCCAGCACTTTTCTCCTGCCTACTGGCAACCGCTCAACCGATTGCAGCGCAGGCTGAAGCGCTGACCACTGGAGCTGGAGACCCGATTGAGCGTGGTCCATCCCACTCGACGGCTATAGCCCACCCACACCTCACCATCGTTGGCCAGCCCGGTATAGAAGGTCAGTTGGCCATAGCGGCTGTTGGTCTGAGACCAGCGGCGATCGCTCGGTTTGTCGTAACCGTTGAGGTATGTGGTCGAGCCGCGCGTGTGTACGCCGTAGTAACTGCCTGAGCGATCCTGGCACGCCAGCAGGTTGGTACTGCGGGTGCAGTTCGCCAGATCCCCGCGCGGCATGGCCAAGGCCGACCCGACGCAGCACGACAGGGTTATCCACAACAGGCAGTGGCGGAATTTCATGAGCGCTCTCTCGGTGGGTGTGGACAAGTGGTTGCTAGAATAGCATTGTTATAATGTAACATTGTTCGAATGCATCGCTCGAATGCACTTGCCGCCCTGATGAGGAAACCGCGCCATGACCGATCGTCTTCCCGTAACCGTGCTGTCCGGCTTTCTGGGTGCCGGCAAGAGCACTGTGCTCAACCATGTGCTGCGCAACCGCGACAACCTGCGGGTTGCGGTGATCGTCAACGATATGAGCGTGATCAACATCGATGCCACGGAGGTGCAGCGCAACGTCAGCCTCAACCGCACCGAGGAAAAGCTCGTCGAGATGAGCAACGGCTGCATCTGCTGCACCCTGCGCGAAGATCTGCTGGAAGAAGTCGGCCGCCTGGCTGCCGAGGGGCGTTTCGATTATTTGCTGATCGAATCCACCGGTATCGCCGAACCGCTGCCGGTGGCGGAAACTTTCACATTCCGCGACGACGAAGGCCGCAGCCTGGCGGAGATGGCACGGCTGGACACCATGGTCACCGTGGTCGATGGCCTGAATTTCCTGCGCGACTACCAGGCCGCCGACAGCCTCGCTTCTCGCGGTGAGACCCTTGGCGAGGACGACGAGCGTTCCATCAGTGACCTGCTGATCGACCAGGTGGAGTTCGCTGATGTGATTCTGCTGAGCAAGATCGATCTGATCAGCAGCCACGAGCGGGAAGAACTCACCGCGATCCTGCGCCGTCTCAACGCCCACGCGCGCATCGTGCCGATGGTGATGGGGCAGATAGACCTGAACGAGATCCTCGACACCGGCCTGTTCGACTTCGACCGCGCCGCCAGCGCACCGGGCTGGCTGCAGGAACTGCGTGGCGAGCACGTTCCGGAAACCGAGGAATACGGTATTGCCGCCAGTGTCTGGCAGGCTCGTCGTCCGCTCCATCCGCAGCGCTTCTTCGACTTTATCCACAAGCCCTGGGCTAATGGACGCCTCCTGCGCTCCAAGGGCTTCTTCTGGCTCGCCAGCAAATATCAGGAAGCCGGGAGCTGGTCCCAGGCCGGTGGCATGATGCGTCACGGGTTTGCCGGGCGCTGGTGGCGTTTCGTGCCGAAAGCCCAATGGCCGCAAGACCCGCAGAGCACTGCGGCGATCCTCCAGCAATGGAACCCAGAGTGTGGCGACTGCCGCCAGGAGTTGGTGTTCATCGGCCAGCATCTCGATGTGCCGCGCCTGCATGCCGAACTCGATGCCTGCCTGCTCGATGATCGGGAAATGGCCTTGGGTGCTGCCAACTGGCGTCATTTGCCGGACCCGTTCGGTGCCTGGCATGACGAGGAGGTGGCCTGATGCGGGTGGCCGAAGCACAGGTGCCGGTGCGCCAGGTGTTTGGAGAGACGCCCCGGGTATTGACCGAGGCGTTGTATGAAGGCGTCAATCTGGCGGTGTGGCAGCGGCGCCTGCCCGCCCATGTCGAAGACTTCGCCCGCCTGGTGCTGTCGCTGAACGAGCCCCTGGCCGAAGCCTTCACCCTGAACCTGGACACAGACGGGCAGGTTCCAGCCTTCGATCATCTGGTCAGCGCCTGCGGCGACCTCGCCGGCTACGACGGTTTCATCGCCGACATCCGCTGGCTGATCGGTGCCTACGCCTGCCTGCTCGATGCCAGAAGCGTGGGCGTGCGCCTGCGGGTACTGGAACGGGCGATGTGTCCGCGTTTTCATGTCGACCATGTGCCCGTGCGCTTGATCACCACCTACGCGGGCCCGGCCAGCGAGTGGCTCGGGGAAGGCGCTGTGGATCGGCGGCGGCTGGGGCAGGAAGAGGTGAATGCGGCGGATATTCGGCAACTGGCGTGCGGCGACGTGGCATTGCTCAAGGGTGAGAAGTGGCAGGGCAATGAAGGCGCCGGGTTGGTTCATCGCTCTCCGGCGTTGGCCCATGGCGAGCGCCGTTTGATCCTGACGCTTGACTGGCTCGCCTGAGCCCGGAGCATAGGGCTGACATTTCCCGGTGAAGCGGCGCTCCATGCTGAAGAACATTCCGACCCATCTTATCGCCGGCCCGCTTGGAGCCGGCAAGACCAGCCTGATTCGCCATCTGCTGAGCCAGCGCCCGGCCAGCGAGCGCTGGGCCGTGCTGATCAACGAATTCGGGCAGATTGGTCTGGATGCGGCATTGCTCAGCACCGACGACACCGGCGTGAGCATGGGTGAAGTCGCTGGCGGTTGCCTGTGCTGCGTAAATGGCGCGCCGTTCCAGGTTGGTCTGGGCCGGTTGCTGCGCAAGGCGCGGCCGGATCGCCTGTTCATCGAACCCTCTGGCCTCGGTCACCCCGCACAGTTATTGGCGCAACTGCGTTTGCCGCCCTGGCAAGGCGTGCTGGCGGTGCATCCGGCCGTGCTGGTGCTCGATGCGCCAGCGCTGGCTGCGGGCGTGCCGTTGCCGGATGCCCAGCAACAAGCCTTGGGGAGTGCCGGTTTGCTGGTGCTGAACAAGGCGCGCGAGCTGGATAAAGCACAGCGGCTGTGGATAACTTCACGACTGCCCTCGACACCCTTGCTGTGGACGGATCACGGGCAGATTGCGTTGAGCGATCTGCCCTCTGGGGCAGTGGATAACCAGCCTGTGGATAAGCCAATTCCACAAGGGCCGCCACCGATCGTTCCACTGTGGACAGACACCGCGCGGCCATTGTGCAGTTATCAACAGCTGCCAGAAGGGTGGAGCATCGGCTGGCGCTTTCATCCACAGCAACGCCTTGATCCAGAGCGGTTGGGGATATTTCTTGAAGGGTTGACGTGGCGGCGGGCCAAGATGGTTATCCACAGCCCAGGCGGCTGGTGTTCAGCCAACGCCGTCGAGGGTCAGGCACTGCAATGGCAGGACAGTGCCTGGCGGCGAGACTCGCGGATCGAGCTCATCTTCGACCAGGCAAAGGACCCTGCAGCGCTGGAACGGGAGATGCTGGCCTGTCGCGTAGTGTTGGATCACTGACGCCAGCGATTGTGCTCCTGGCGCCACTGCTTCATCTCGATGACATTGTCGCCGTGCACGGGCGGCCTGATTTCGAACGGGTAGGGCGCCAGCTCGATCTGCACGCTGTGGGCGCCGAACTGGGTAACCGTCCCCGGATGACGCTGCTCGCCGGTCACGGTGAATTCGAAGTTGTAGATGCGCGCCAGACGCTTGCGCCCGTTGGCATCACGGACGAAGGCGATCTTCTTCAGCGCGACGTTGCCGTCGAGCAGTTCGAGGTCGAGCTTGGCGCAATGCTGCTTGACCCGCTCCAGGGCCTTTTCCCGCAATCCATGGTTGTGCCACAGCCAGGCGCCCGCCGTGGCCAGCAACATGAGCACCAGGATATTTTCGAGGGTAACCATCTACACATGCTCCACAGAGGTGTGCCAGCTTAACTGCCACCACGGCCTGTCGTACAGGTGGCATTTGGCGCCATACTGCGCGCCTTGTTTGTCATTCATTGGTTTGGACGTCCCGCATGAAACGTACACCGCACCTGCTCGCCATCCAGTCTCACGTTGTGTTTGGCCACGCCGGCAATAGCGCCGCGGTGTTCCCGATGCAGCGGGTCGGGGTCAATGTCTGGCCGCTCAACACCGTACAGTTCTCCAATCACACTCAGTATGGCCAGTGGGCTGGCGAAGTGCTTGCTCCGGCGCAAATTCCTGCGCTGGTGGAAGGGATTAGCAATATCGGTGAGCTTGGCAACTGCGACGCAGTGTTATCCGGCTACCTGGGCAGTGCGGCCCAGGGCCGGGCGATCCTCAGCGCGGTGGCGCGGATCAAGGAAGCCAACCCGCGTGCGCTGTACCTGTGTGATCCGGTGATGGGGCATCCAGAGAAGGGCTGCATCGTTCCGGCCGAGGTCAGTGACTTTCTGCTCCGGGAAGCGGTCGCCGCCGCTGACATCCTGTGTCCGAACCAGCTCGAACTGGACAGCTTCTCCGGGCGTCGCGCCGAATCGCTGGAGGACTGCGTGGACATGGCCCGGGCGCTGATGGCGTTGGGGCCAAAGGCGGTGCTGGTCAAACACCTCTCCTATCCGGGTAAGCACCCGGACGAGTTCGAGATGCTGCTGGTGACCGCAGAGGGAAGCTGGCACCTTCAGCGCCCATTGTTGGCCTTCCCGCGTCAGCCGGTCGGTGTCGGTGACCTGACCGCCGGATTGTTCCTCGCCCGGCTGCTGCTCGGCGACAACTGGGTCGCGGCGTTCGAATTCACCGCCGCGGCGGTTCACGAAGTGCTGCTGGAAACCCAGGCCTGCGGCAGCTACGAGCTGGAAGTGGTGCGGGCCCAGGACCGCATCGTGCATCCACGGCTGCGCTTCGAGGCCCGGCGCCTGGCGGCTCAGATCGAATCGGGATCGACCTTCAGTTCCTGATAGCGCTTCTCCAGCTCCTGCCGGATCAGACGGCGCTGCTTGCCCTGCAGGAAGCGTCGTTTTTCTTCGCTGGTCTGCGGCTGGCGCGGCGGTACGGCCACCGGCTTGCGATCATCGTCCACCGCCACCATGGTGAAGAAGCAACTGTTGCTGTGGCGCACCGAGCGCTCGCGGATGTTCTCGGTCACCACCTTGATGCCGACCTCCATCGAGGTATTGCCGGTGTAGTTGACCGAGGCCAGGAAGGTCACCAGTTCGCCGACATGCACCGGCTCACGGAACACCACCTGATCGACCGAGAGGGTGACCACATAGCGACCGGCATAGCGGCTGGCGCAGGCATAGGCGACTTCGTCGAGGTACTTGAGCAGGGTGCCGCCGTGGACATTGCCGGAAAAATTGGCCATGTCCGGAGTCATCAGAACGGTCATCGACAGCTGGGCGTTTCCGGGTTCCATAGGGTGCTCACGGTTGGGTTGGGCTGTGGCGGGGTGGCTCGGTTTTTCCATGCTTCTTCCCCTTGAAATTTGCCATCCAGAAACGGGACGCCGGCAAGCTGTTTGCCGTCACGCGGTTCATGCCATTTGCGGCGATGGAAGTGCCGATCTGTTTCTGCATATTGCACGACCATTTTGCAGCGGTGGTCGGTGATAACCTCCAGAAACGGCTTTGTAACAAGGCTATTTCCTACATTTAAATCAGAAACGTCCGCAACTCAATCCGAGTCGGGGTTGGGTTGCGCTTTGCCCTTCGTACAAGAAGTAAGGAGCGTCACGCCGTGCATGCCATCAGCTTTATCCAGGATCTGGCGGTGATCATGCTGGTTGCCGGTGTGGTCACCATCCTCTTTCACCGCCTCAAGCAGCCGGTGGTGCTGGGCTACATCGTCGCCGGCTTCATCATCGGCCCACACACACCGCCGTTCGGCCTGATCCACGACGAAGACACCATCAAGACCCTGGCCGAACTCGGGGTGATCTTCCTGATGTTCTGCCTCGGCCTTGAATTCAGCCTGGGCAAGCTGTTCAAGGTCGGTGCCACGGCTTTCATCGCGGCGTTCCTGGAAATCGTCCTGATGATCTGGATCGGGTTCGAGATCGGCCGCTGGTTTGGCTGGAGCACCATGGACTCTCTGTTCCTCGGCGCCATCCTGGCGATTTCCTCGACCACCATCATCGTCAAGGCGCTCAATGACCTGAAGATGAAGAACGAGCGCTTCGCCCAACTGATTTTCGGCGTGCTGATCGTCGAGGACATCCTCGGCATTGGCATCATCGCGCTGTTGTCGGGTATTGCCGTGAGCGGCACGGTCAGCTCCGGCGAAGTCTTCTCCACGGTCGGCAAGCTCTCGCTGTTCATGATCGTCGCGCTGGTGGTGGGCATCCTCCTGGTGCCGCGGCTGCTGGCCTACGTGGCGAAATTCGAAAGCAACGAGATGCTGCTGATCACCGTGCTCGGCCTGTGCTTCGGCTTCTGCCTGTTGGTGGTCAAGCTCGAATACAGCATGGTGCTAGGCGCCTTCCTGATCGGCGCGATCATGGCCGAGTCCCGCCAGTTGATGAAGATCGAGCGGTTGATCGAGCCGGTTCGCGATATGTTCAGCGCCATCTTCTTCGTTGCCATCGGCCTGATGATCGACCCGAACGTGCTGGTGGAGTACATCTGGCCGATCGTGGTCATCACCATTGCCGTGGTGCTGGGCAAGATGCTGTCCTGCGGCATGGGCGCCTTCATCGCCGGCAACGACGGACGGACCTCGCTGCGGGTCGGGATGGGTCTGTCTCAGATTGGCGAGTTTTCCTTCATCATCGCCGCCCTTGGCATGACCCTGCAGGTCACCAGCGACTTCCTCTACCCGGTTGCTGTTGCTGTTTCCGTCATCACCACCTTGCTCACGCCTTACCTGATCCGTGCCGCGGACCCGCTGTCCTTGACGCTGGCGAAGGTGGTGCCGAGCCGGCTGTCTCGCGTGCTGTCGCTGTACGGCGAGTGGCTGCGCAGCATCCAACCGCAGGGCGAAGGGGCGATGCTGGCCTCGATGATCCGCCGCATCCTGCTGCAGGTCGGGGTCAACCTGGCGCTGGTGGTGGCGATCTTCTTCAGTGGCGGTTACTTCGCCGGGCCCATCGGTGAGTACCTGACCGGCTGGCTGCCCGATCTCGGCCAGCAAAAGGCGCTGATCTGGGGGCTGGCGCTGCTGCTGTCGCTGCCATTCCTGATTGCCGCGTACCGCAAGCTCAAGGCGCTGTCGATGTTGCTGGCGGAGATGGGCGTGAAGCCTGAAATGGCCGGGCGGCATACCCAGCGGGTTCGCCGGGTGATCGCCGAGGTGATTCCACTGATCTCGCTGCTGGTGATCTTCCTGCTGCTGTCGGCGCTGTCGGCCAGCATCCTGCCCACCAGCGAGTTGCTGCTATTGATCGCGGTGGTGGCGGCAGGTGTGGTGGCGCTGCTGTGGCGCTGGTTCATCCGGGTGCACACGCGCATGCAGATCGCGCTGCTGGAAACCCTGGAGAACCAGAAGGAACATCATCACTGAGGTGCGCAGCGCAGTGGCCGTTCGCGCCACTGTGCCCAGGCTGCGGCCCAGCCGTCGGCGTGGCTCACGCCTGGCAGCCTGACTTCTTCCAGGCAGTCCGCCGCGCCGAGGCTGGCGCGGTAATGTGCGTACAGCGCCGGCGGCACGGTGCGGTCGTCCAGGCCGAGGAAGTGCCGCTGCGCGACGTGGGCGAGCCGCCCTGGCTGGTCCAGCGGCTCCAGGGAGCCGGTCAACGGGCTCAACTCCAGGCGCCGCGCCCACTCCCGCGGCGTAAGGTTGCCAGCCAGGGTCTGCACTACCGCGATATCGTCTCGTTTCGCCGCCAGCAGCAGCGCCAGCGCGGCCCCGCCGGAATAACCGATCAGTTCGAAGTCCCGATTGCCGTATTGCCGGCGGATGCGATCCAGCGCCTGGTCGAGGCTGTCGAGTGCGGCCTGGCTGAAGCGTTGGTCGGTCCAGACTTCCGGTTTGCAGGCCGGACCACTGACGAACTGGCAGGGCCGGGCCAGATAGAGGCTGGGTTGTGGATCATTCATGGCCAGGCGGGCCAGCAGCAGCGTGCGCGGGCTCGGGTCGAGGCTGGGTTGGCTTGCGGTGGCCCAGGCGTGGCCGTCACCTTCGAGGTAGATGCGCAGGCGCGGGGTTGCGGGTCTGAGTGCCGGAAGGCTCATGGCCAGGGCAAAGGGGCGGGTCTGCTGGATCTCGACGCGGTGCCCGTGCTGGGCGCTCAATGCCTGCAACTGAGCCAGCGGCGCCTGGCAGCCAGCCAGCAGCGTCAAGCCAAGGGGCAATAACCAACGAGGAAGACTCGACATCGAAAATCCGCAAACGCCGTGAAGGCTTCGTGTGCGAGCGGGGCGAATGTCCGAGGGGATGGAGCGGTAGCGACCCGCCACGCACAGGAAGGTGTGGCGGATTCTACGAAGATTGATGGCTATGAGCCACTAATTTGTAAGGGAATTGCCTCAGCTTTCCAGCCACACGTCGCGGGCCCAGTGCCAGACCGACTCCCAGCTTTCCTCGGTGACGATCTCTTCTTCGCCGGACCACAGTACGACCGTGCCGTCTTCTTCGACGCAGTAGTAGTCGTCGCCGTCCTGGCAGAGCGGAATCAGGTCCCGTGGTACACCGGCGTCCCAGGCGTTGGCTGCGACTTCAGGCAGATAGGTGTGAGACTGCGGGTCGGTGACGGTCACCGGCTCCAGGCTGCCGTACACCACATCGCTGACGGTCAGCAGGTACTCCTTGAAGACGAACGGGATATTGATGAACAACTGTTCCTCGATCTCGACCAGCTGATCTTCATCGGGCAGCTCAAGCGGTACCGGCACCGGCTCGTTGGCTTCACGCAGTTGTTCGATGACTTCTTCCACGGTTGTCGTCCTCTGTGGCCTGACCTTTTCCAAACGTTGCGCGTTATACCCTAGTAGGGCAGTGCGCTAAAAGCAAAACCCCGGGCAAGCCCGGGGTTTTTTCGTGCGAAGGCTCAGGATCAACCGTTCTGGCGGATACCTGCAACCAGCCAAGGCTGGTTTTCGCCTTGGGCGCGTTCCATGTTCCAGCTTTCGCTGAACACTTCGCCCTGGTCGAAACGCGAAGTCTTCGACACACCGCTGAAGGTCAGGGTGGCGATCGTCTTGTCGGCACGGTCGTCGACACCTTCCAGTTGCACGTCGAGGTTGTCGATGTAGGTGGACTGGAAGCCATCACCCAGCTCGGCGCGCTCACGCTTGAGGAACTCGAGCAGTTGCGGCGTGACGAACTCGGCGATCTTGTCCATCTCGTTCGCGTCCCAGTGCTGCTGCAGCGTCTGGAAGTGGTTGCGGGCGGCAGCCAGGAAGTTCTGCTCGTTGAACCAGGCCGGCGCGTTGATCACCGGACGGGCTGCAGCGGCAGGCGCGGAACCACCGAAGATCGAAGGCTGCGGCTGTTGCTCGTAGGCTTCACGCTGGTACGGCGGATGACCGGCGGCGGCCATCTGCGGCTGCTGCTTGCGACGGCGAGCGGCAATGAAGCGGAAGACCAGGAACGCGATCAGCGCCATGATCAGGATGTCGAAGATCTGCATGCCTTCGAAGCCATCGCCCATCAGCATGGAGGCCAGCAGGCCACCGGCGGCGATGCCGGCCAGAGGGCCGAGCCATTTGGATGCGCCGCTGGCGGCGGCTGGAGCACGGCCTGGCGCAGTCGGGGTGGCGGCAGGGTTGGCTGGAGTGGCCTGACGGGCCTGGTGAGTCGGCGCGGCGCCCGAGCTCTTGCCGCCGCCGAAGCGCTTGGCGTTGGCGTCGAGGCTCATGGTGAGACCGATGCACAGCGCCAGGGCGATGCTGAGAAAACGTTGCATAGAAGGGTATTCCCGTTTTGTGGATTACACGCGCGCCATGTTGCACAGGTTCCCGGACACATGACCAGCGACAAGATGTTTCCATCTTTTGCCTGAAAAATCCGACCGCCTACACCACAGGCTGTAGGACTGTCCTTCATCAATAGAAGGACAGGCTTGTTCGATCGGTCGGATTTATCGGTTAGATCGCTTCGAGCTTGGCGTAGCCGAGCATCAGCCACTTGCTGCCTTCGGCGAAATTCACCTGGACCCGGGCCTGGGCTCCGGAGCCCTCGAAGTTGAGGATGACGCCCTCGCCGAATACCGCGTGCTGCACTCGCTGACCCAGGTTGAAGGCGGTCTGCGGAATGCTGGCGTTGGCGAACAGGCTGCTGACGGTCTGTTTCTGGTTATTGAACGGACGACTGACGCTGTTGTTCAGACGTACTTCCTGTACCAGGCCGGCCGGGATCTCGCGTACGAAGCGAGAAACCTTGTTGTAGGTTTCGCTACCGTACAGGCGTCGGGTTTCGGCGTAGGTCATGACCAGGTGCTGCATGGCCCGGGTGATGCCGACGTAGGCCAGGCGCCGTTCTTCTTCAAGACGTCCCGGCTCTTCCAGGCTCATCTTGTGCGGGAACAGGCCTTCTTCCATACCCACCAGGAACACGTAAGGGAATTCCAGGCCCTTGGCGCTGTGCAGCGTCATCAGCTGGATGCTGTCTTCGTGCTCGTCGGCCTGGGCGTCGCCGGCTTCCAGCGAAGCGTGGCCGAGGAAGGCGGACAGCGGCGACAGGTCGGCGTCTTCTTCGCTGCTTTCGAAGTTGCGCGCGGCGCTCACCAGTTCCTCAAGGTTTTCTACCCGCGCCTGACCCTTTTCACCCTTTTCTTCCTGGTGATAGACGATCAGCCCCGACTGCTCGATGACGGTCTGGGTCATCAGGTGCAGCGGCATGTCGAGCACCTTGGCAGTGAGGTTCTCCATCAATTCGATGAAGGCGCTCAGGGCGCTGGCGGCCCGGCCTTTCAACGCCTTGTTGGCGAGCAACTGGACCATGGCTTCCCACATCGAAAGCTGGGCGTGGCGGGCGTGTTCGCGAATGGTTTCGACGGTTTTCTCGCCGATACCGCGCGGTGGCACGTTGATTACCCGCTCCAGGGCTGCGTCGTTGCCGCGACCTTCCAGCAGGCGCAGGTACGCCATGGCGTTCTTGATTTCGGCGCGCTCGAAGAAGCGCTGGCCGCCGTAGATGCGGTAAGGGATGCGTTCGCGCAGCAATGCCTCTTCCAGCACCCGCGACTGGGCGTTGGAGCGGTAGAGGATGGCGATATCGCTGCGGGCCAGGCCGGTCTTCAGCGCGCTTTCGATGGTTTCGACCACGTAGCGGGCTTCATCGTGTTCGTTGAAGGCGGCGTACAGGCTCAGCATTTCGCCGTCGCCGACCTCGGTCCACAGCTCTTTGCCCAGACGGCCACTGTTGTTGGCGATCAGGGCGTTGGCGGCCTTGAGGATGCCGGCGGTGGAGCGGTAGTTCTGCTCCAGGCGGATCAGCTCGGCGTCGGGGAAGTCGCTGGAGAACTGCTGGATGTTCTCGATCCGGGCGCCGCGCCAGCCGTAGATCGACTGGTCGTCGTCGCCGACCACCATCAGGCTGTCGCCGCCCTGGGCCAGCAGGCGCAACCAGGCGTACTGCACGGCGTTGGTGTCCTGGAACTCGTCCACCAGCAGGTGACGGAAGCGCCGCTGGTAATGCTGCAGCAGGCCGGGGTGGTCGCGCCACAGGTCCAGAGCGCGCAGCAGCAGTTCGGAGAAGTCGATGACGCCGGCGCGCTGGCAGGCAGCCTCGTAGGCTTCATAGATGCTGCGCATGGTGCCCAGGAACAGGTCGCCATTGACTTGAATGTGCTGTGGACGAAGGCCTTCGTCTTTCTGTCCGTTGATGAACCATTGCGCCTGACGGGCTGGCCAGCGCTGTTCGTCCAGGCCGAGGTCGCGGATTACCCGTTTGACCAGGCGCTGCTGGTCGTCGCCGTCGAGGATCTGGAAGTTCTGGTTCAACCCGGCTTCCTGCCAGTGCGCACGCAGCAGGCGGTGGGCCAGGCCGTGGAAGGTGCCGACCCACATGCCCGCCGGGCTGAGGTTGAGCAACTGTTCGATGCGGTGGCGCATCTCGGCGGCGGCCTTGTTGGTGAAGGTCACCGACAGGATCGAGTGCGGGGAGGCCTGCTCGACCTGGATCAGCCAGGCGATGCGGTGCACCAGCACACGGGTCTTGCCGGAGCCGGCACCGGCCAGGACCAACTGACGCCCGACCGGCGCGGCTACGGCCTGGCGCTGGGCGTCGTTGAGGGAATTCAACAGGAGGGAGAGGTCGTCATGCATGCGCGCATTCTAGGGGGGCAGGGGAGCCCTGGGCAAACCCGCTGGTGAAAAACAATTCGCCCGCCGACCGGCCGGTCATCGGACGCAAGCCTTGGCCCGCGTGCTTGAGCGGTCGGCAATGAGGCAAAAGACGGGGAAAAGGGGCTACCAATTTATGACACAGAGCAGTTTGGCAAGGGGCGCTGCTTGTGTATGCTCCGTGCACGTTTGTGGCTCACCATTACAAGAACATTGCCCATGACACTCGCATCTGGACCCGCGAGCGTGCCTGCCGAGGCGCGCCGAGGAATACGCAAGCAGTTCGCCACGGAACTGGCGGTCGAGCGTACCCGTTTGTTGTATCAAGGTTCTCTGTTGCCAACCCTGTTCATGCTGCTCAACGGCCTGGTCTGTGCCTGGTTGCTGTGGAGCCCGCAGCGCTACCTGCTGGTCAGCGTCTGGGTGGTGTGGTTGATGGCGCTGGTGTCTCTGCGGGTGATCCAGGTGGCCGCGTTCGATGCGGCCATGCCGGACCGACAAGCCAAGCCGACCTGGTGGCGAATGTTCCTGCTGGGTTCGGCCTTCAGCGGCCTGACCCTGGCCAGTGCGGCCATTGCACTCGTACCTGTGGATAACTTCGTGCAGCAGGCCTGGGTGTTCGGCCTGCTCGGTGCGGCGACCCTCTCGGCCAGTGTCGCGTACGCGGTCAGTCTTCCCGCTTTTCTCAGCTTCGCCCTGCCGTGCCTGTTGCCGCCGATCGCTTTTCTGTTCTGGACCGGTGATCAACAACAGCAAGGCTGGGGCCTGCTCGGCCTGATTTTGCTGGGCGCGCTGGTGGTAGTGGCCTGGCAGGTCAACCGGCTGATGGAACACAGCCTGTTGCGGCGTTTCCAGAATCAGGCATTGATCGAGCACCTGCAGGCGGCCCATGCCCGCAGCGAGCTTCTGAACCAGGCACTGGCCGAGGAAGTCGAGCAGCGGCGGGGTGCCGAGGATCAGTTGCGCGAGGCACAGGCGACGCTGGAAACCCGCGTGGTTCAGCGCAGCGCCGAACTGGACGCCAGCGAACAACGCCTGGCCCTGGCGCTGGAAGCCAGTGAGCTGGGCCTGTGGGACTGGAACCTGCAGACTGACGAAGTGCATCACACTCAGCTCCAGGAGCTGTTCGGCCTCAACCCGCAAGACGTCAAGGCGATGCTGGTGCACCTCAAGCCGCGTTTGCACCCGGATGATGTCCCGGCCCTCAAGCGCACGCTGGTGGAACATCTCAAGGGCCGTACCGACGACTACCGCATCGAATACCGTTTTCGCCACAACCTGGGGCATTGGTGCTGGATCGAGGACCGTGGCCGGGCCGTGGAGCGCGACAGCAGCGGGCGTGTGGTGCGCATGATCGGCACTCGTCGTGACATCAGCGCTCGCAAGGCCCAGGAAGAGCAGCAGCGACTGGCGGCGACCGTGTTCGAGGCGGCCAGCGAGGGCATCGCCATCCTGGGCCCCGACTATGAATTGCTGGCGCTGAACCAGGCGTTCTGCCGCATGACCGGCTACGGCCGCGAAGAGTTGCTTGGCCGTAACGTGCTGGAGTTGCCCTGCAGCCTGGATGCCCGGCGGCACTACGGCGCGATCGACCAGGCCCTGGAACAGCAGGGGCGATGGCAGGGTGAACTGGTCGAAGCCCGCAAGGATGGCGCGTTGTATCCGCAGTGGCTGCAGCTCAATGGTGTGCGCGACAGCCGGGGCAATATCAGCCATGTCGTCGGTTTTTTCAGCGACCTGTCGGAGCGCCGCGAGTCGGAAGAGCGTTTGCGCTACCTCGCCCATTACGACGAACTCACCGGCCTGGCCAACCGCGCGCTGTTCCGCCTGCGCCTGCACGAGGCCGGTCAGCGCCTGCGCACCAGTGGCCGCAGCCTGGCACTGATGCATATCGACCTGGACCGCTTCAAGCTGCTCAACGACAGCCTCGGTCACGAGATTGCCGACCAGTTGCTCAGGCAGATCGCCCTGCGGGTGGGCAACGCCATGCCAGAGGCCGATACCGTGGCACGGCTGTCCGGTGACGAGTTCGTCGTACTGTTCGATGGCTACAGCAACCTGTCCAGCCTGGTCCGGGTGGCGACCCGGCTGCTGGAGAAACTGCGGGTGCCGGTGCGGGTCGATCACCACGAACTGGTCATCAGCGCGTCGGTGGGCATCGCCCTGCTGTCGGACATGACGCTCGATACCCAGCAATTGGTCAGTCAGGCCAACATGGCCATGCAGCACGCCAAGCACCTGGGCGGCGACAACTTCCAGTTCTATACCGAGAGCCTCCAGGCCAGCACCCTCGACCGCCTGCAACTGGAAAACCAGCTGCGCAAGGCCATCGACGAGCGGCAACTGGAGGTCTACTACCAGCCCAAGGTGTGCCTGGCGAGCGGTCGGATGCACGCCGCCGAAGCCTTGGTGCGCTGGCATCATCCGGCGATGGGCATGGTGCCGCCGGGGGACTTCATCGGCCTGGCCGAGGAAACCGGCCTGATCGCCCCCATGGGTGAATTCGTCCTGCGCCAGGCGTGCTGGCAGGCGTGCGAATGGCAACGCCAGGGGCTTGAGCCGATCCGCGTGTCGGTGAACCTGTCGGTCTATCAGTTGCGCCAGGGCAAGCTGGTCAGCCTGGTGCGCCAGGTCCTGGAGGAAACCGGGCTGGAACCCCACCTGCTGGAGCTGGAGCTGACTGAAAGCCAGTTGCTGGACAGTGTCGAGCACATCATCGCCACCTTCCGCCAGTTGCACGAGCTGGGCGTGAAGCTGGCGATCGACGATTTCGGCACCGGTTACTCCTCGCTCAGTTACCTCAAGCGCTTCCCCGTGGACTACGTGAAGATCGACCAGACCTTCATTCGTGGCCTGCGTGAGGGTAGCGAAGATGCAGCGATCACCCGGGCGATCATCGTCATGGCCCACAGCCTGGATTTGCAGGTCGTGGCCGAGGGCGTGGAAACCCGCGAGCAACTCACATTCCTGCGGGAGCAGGACTGTGACGAGGTCCAGGGCTACCTGATCAGCCGGCCAGTGCCGGCGGCGGCGCTGGCGGCGCTGCTGCAGGACGAGACGGTCTGGTAGCGTCAGCCGTGCCAGGCGCGTCCATGGCGGGCCAGCAGGCTGTGAGCCTGCTCCGGCCCATGGGTGCCGGCATGATAGGGGCGCGGTGTCTGGAAATGCTCCTGCCAGCCGTTGAGGATCGGATCGACCCAGGCCCAGGCGGCTTCCACCTCATCGCGGCGCATGAACAGCGTCGAGTCGCCGTCCAGAACATCCAGCAGCAGGCGTTCATAGGCGTCCCAGCGGCGGGTCTGGCCGAATACCTGGGCAAGGTTGAGGTTCAACTCCACCGGTTCCAGCCGCATGCCCTTGCCGGGGCTCTTGGTCATCATCTGCAGGCTGATGCGCTCATCCGGCTGTAGCTGGATCAGCAACTGATTGGCCCGGTCGCCGTCGAACAGGCGATGGGGCACGGGCTTGAACTGGATGACGATCTGCGAGGAGCGCTTGGCCAGGCGCTTGCCGGTGCGCAGGTAGAACGGTACGCCGGCCCAGCGCCAGTTGTTGATATGGGCCTCGACGGCGACGTAGGTCTCGGTGTCGCTGTCGTTGTCCACATCCTTTTCGAAGTAGTAGGCGGGGACTTCCTGGCCGCCGATCTTGCCGGCGCTGTACTGTCCGCGCACGGTCTTGTCCTGCACATCCTGGCCGGTGATGGGCTTGAGGGCGCGGAGGATCTTCACCTTTTCGTCACGCACCGCCTCGGCGTCGAACTGTGCCGGCGGCTCCATCGCCACCAGGCAAAGCAGTTGCAGCAGGTGGTTCTGCAGCATGTCGCGGGTGGCGCCGGCGCGGTCGTAGTAGGCGCCGCGGTTCTCCACGCCGAGGGTTTCGCACACGCTGATCTGTACATGGTCGATCTGGCTGGAGCGCCATACCGGCTCGAGCAGGGCGTTGGCAAAGCGCAGGGCCATGAGGTTCTGCACGGTTTCCTTGCCCAGGTAGTGATCGATGCGAAACACCTGGGATTCGTCGAACACCGCACCGATCGCACCGTTGATGGCGGTGGCCGATTCCAGTGAGTGGCCGATGGGCTTTTCCAGAACGATGCGCGATTCGCTGTCTACCAGGCCGGCGATGTTCAGGTGGGTGACGATGGGCACGAAGAGGTTGGGCGCGGTGGCCAGGTAGTAGATCCGTGCCAGCCCTCCAGGCTCGCCGAGAAAATGCGCCAGACGACCGAAGTCGGCGCTTTGCGAGGCGTCCATGGAGAAGTAGTCGAGGCGGGTGGAGAAGCGCTGCCAGGTGTCTTCGTCGAAATCGTTGCGGGCGATCTGGGCGCGGCAGCGACGTTCTGCAAGCTTTTGAAAACTATTGCGCGGCATCGGGCTGCGGGCCAGCGCCACGATCCTCACGGCAGGGTGCAGGCGGTCTTCGCGATACAGGTGATAGAGCGCCGGAAGCAGTTTGTGCAGGGCCAGATCACCGGTTCCGCCGAACACCAGAATGTCGCAAGGAATAGTCAAACCCACCACTCTCCTGTCTCGTTTAGCTGGGCGGTTCGCCAGTCATGTAGTATAACTACAAGATTGCTACAACCGGCCAGTCGATCATAACCGAGTCCCGCCATTGAATCTGTTGCAACACATCGCCCAGTCGCGGCACCTGCTACGCAAGTCGGAACTCAAGGTTGCCGACCACGTATTGCTTGACCCCGCGGCGGTCATGCATAGCTCCATGGCCGACCTGGCCCACAGCGTCGGCATCAGTGAGCCGACCATCGTGCGTTTCTGCCGGGCCATCGGTTGTTCCGGCTTCCAGGACCTCAAGCTCAAGCTGGCGCAAAGTCTCGCCGCAGGCGCCAGCTTCGGCCAGTTCGCCATTCACGAAGATGACTCGGTCGCCGACTACAGCCTGAAAATCTTCGACACCACCCTGCACACCCTCATGGAAGTGCGCGAACACCTCGATCCACAGGCGTTGCAGCGTGCGGTCACCGCCATGGCTCAGGCCCAGCGCGTGGAGTTCTACGGCTTTGGTGCCTCCGGAGCCGTGGCCGCCGATGCCCAGCACAAGTTCTTCCGTCTGCTGCTGAGCGCGGCAGCCTATTCCGACCCGCACATGCAGGCGATGTCGGCAGTAACCCTCAAGCCCGGCGACGTGGCGGTGTGTATCTCCCAGTCCGGCCGTTCCAAGGACTTGCTGATCACCGCCAATATCGTGCGCGAGAGCGGTGCCAACCTTATCACCCTGTGCCCGAGCCAGACCCCGCTGGCCGAGCTGTCGACGGTCAACCTGGCCATCGATGTGCATGAAGATACCGAAATCTACACCCCGCTGACCTCACGGATCGCCCACCTGGTGGTAATCGACGTGCTGGCCATGGGCGTGGCCATGGCTCGTGGGCCGAGCCTGGTCAACCACCTCAAGAGCGTCAAGCGCAGCCTGCGCAGCTTGCGGTTGTCGCCGAAATCCTTGAAGAACATGGAAGACTGATCGTCATTCCGTTCTGTTCCTGACGACCTCATCGCTGGCAACGCCAGCTCCCACAGGGTGGAGCGCCGCCTGGAACCTTGTGGGAGCTGGCGTTGCCAGCGATGAAGCCCCAGACAGTTCATCACCCTTCACACCCCTGTCACCCTCCCGCCGTCAAACCGTCAACTTCGCCCTTCAGTCTGAAACTCCCGCACTCGATCAGGGAGATATGCAATGGCTCGTGACTTCGATGGCTCGTATCAACCCAGCGCCAAATCCCGTAAGCAGCAGGAAAAAGACCAGCGCCGCATGGAATACCGCCGCGCGATCGAAAGTTATTCGGAACAGCGTCGCCTGCTTCAGGAAATCTCCGATTTTGGCGAACTGAACAGCTTCAACGTGTGGCAGGTATCGGCGGCAGAACCCCGGAGAAGCGCTCAACAAGCCCGCTGATCTGTGCCCGTTCGCTGCGAATGAACGCAAGAAACGCCAAGGCCACCGGCGATTGCCGCTTGGCCTTGGATTGCACGATGCACCAGCTACGATACAGCGGCAGTTCTTCCACCGGCAGTTCGCGCAACACGCCGGTGGCCAGTTCCATGTTGAGCGCGTGACGGGTCAGCAGGGCGATGCCAAGGCCGGCGATAACGCATTCGCGCTGGGCGTCGGCCGAGGCCACCTCCAGCGTCTGGGTGAAGTGCACCCGCTTCTCCTTGAAGTACTCCTCGCACGCCTTGCGGGTACCCGAGCCTTGCTCGCGGACCAGTAATGTATGAGGTTCCAGATCCTGCAAGCGCAGGCTTTCCAGCCGACACAGCGGATGATCGGGCGGTGCCACTGCAACGATGGGGTTGTTGAGGAAGGGCAGGAACTCAAGCCCCATGTCCTGCGGCACCATGGACATGATGATCAGGTCGTCGCGGTTGTCGGAAAGGCGGCGGATCGCCTGGGCGCGGTTGACCACCGTGAGCGTCAGGTTGACCTCGGGGTGCAGCCGCTTGAACGCCGCGAACAGGTGCGGCACGAAGTACTTGGCGCTGGACTCCACTGCCAGCTTCAACTGGCCCTGCAATGAGCCCTGCATGTCGGAAAGCTGCATGTCGAGGCTTTCTAGGCGGCCGAAGATATCCCGGCTGGCGCGTTGCAGCGCTTCGGCGGCTTCGGTGAGGTAGAGTTTCTTGCCAACGTACTCGAACAATGGCTGCCCGATCAGCTCTTCGAGCTGGCGGATCTGTAGACTAACGGCGGGTTGCGTCAGCGCCATTTCCTCCGCGGCGCGACTGTACGAGCGCAAATCGCACACCTCATTGAAGATCTGCAATTGACGCAATGTCATACGCATCAATGACTTACGCATGTTATCCCCAGCCTGTGGAAAAATCTTGTAACGGCACTATAAGCAATTGCTAATGGAGCCTCTAATAAATATTGATTTTTGTTTATTCACCTACGGCGCTAGGGTGATTGTGCGACTGGCCAGCACGCTCTGGTCACGCGCCGACCCGCATGGCCGGGTCGTTTGTCCAGCGGCTTTGGGAAGACTCCAGTGATAAAAAAAATCCTGATCGCCAACCGGGGTGAAATCGCAGTTCGGATCGTGCGGGCCTGCGCCGAGATGGGTATCCGCTCCGTGGCGATCTACTCCGACGCCGACCGTCACGCCTTGCACGTCAAGCGCGCCGACGAGGCCCACAGCATCGGTGCCGAGCCCCTGGCCGGTTACCTGAACCCGCGCAAGCTGGTGAACCTGGCTGTGGAAACCGGTTGTGACGCCCTTCACCCCGGTTACGGTTTCCTGTCGGAAAACGCCGAACTGGCGGATATCTGCGCCGAGCGTGGAATCAAGTTCATCGGTCCGGCCGCCGAAGTGATTCGCCGCATGGGCGACAAGACCGAAGCGCGCCGCAGCATGATCAAGGCCGGCGTCCCGGTCACTCCTGGCACCGAAGGCAACGTGGCCGATATCCACGAAGCCCTGCAGGAAGGTGATCGCATCGGTTACCCGGTGATGCTCAAGGCCACTTCTGGTGGTGGCGGTCGCGGCATTCGTCGCTGCAACAGCCGCGAAGAGCTGGAGCAGGCGTTCCCACGGGTGATTTCCGAAGCGACCAAAGCCTTCGGCTCGGCGGAAGTCTTCCTGGAAAAATGCATCGTCAACCCGAAACACATCGAAGCCCAGATTCTTGGCGACAGCTTCGGCAACGTGGTGCACCTGTTCGAGCGTGACTGCTCGATCCAGCGCCGCAACCAGAAGCTGATCGAGATCGCCCCGAGCCCGCAGCTCACCCCGGAACAGCGCGCCTACATCGGCGACCTGGCGGTGCGTGCGGCCAAGGCGGTCGGTTATGAAAACGCCGGTACCGTGGAGTTCCTGCTCGCCGAGGGCGAGGTGTACTTCATGGAAATGAACACCCGGGTGCAGGTGGAGCACACCATCACCGAGGAAATCACCGGCATCGACATCGTCCGCGAACAGATTCGCGTGGCCTCTGGCCTGCCGCTGTCGGTCAAGCAGGAAGACATCCAGCACCGCGGTTTCGCCCTGCAGTTCCGGATCAACGCCGAAGACCCGAAAAACAACTTCCTGCCGAGCTTCGGCAAGATCACCCGTTACTACGCGCCCGGCGGCCCCGGCGTGCGCACCGACACGGCGATCTACACCGGCTACACCATCCCGCCGTTCTACGACTCCATGTGCCTGAAACTGGTGGTCTGGGCGCTGACCTGGGAAGAAGCCATGGACCGCGGCCTGCGCGCCCTGGACGACATGCGTGTGCAAGGCGTGAAGACCACCGCCGCGTACTACCAGGAAATCCTGCGCAACCCGGAATTCCGCAGCGGCCAGTTCAACACCAGCTTCGTGGAAAGCCATCCGGAACTGACCAACTACTCGATCAAGCGCAAACCCGAAGAGTTGGCACTCGCCATCGCCGCCGCCATCGCCGCGCACGCAGGCCTTTGAATGCAGCTGCAAGCTGCAAGCCACAAGCGGCAAGACAAAGCAGATAGGCTTTTTCTTGCAGCTTGCAACTTGAAGCTTGTCGCTAAGAGGAGATAAGAATGTCCAAGAAGATCTTTGTAACCGACACCATCCTGCGCGACGCCCACCAGTCCCTGTTGGCGACCCGCATGCGCACCGAAGACATGCTGCCGATCTGCGACAAGCTCGACAAAGTCGGCTACTGGTCGCTGGAAGTCTGGGGCGGCGCGACCTTCGATGCCTGTGTGCGCTTCCTCAAGGAAGACCCGTGGGAGCGCCTGCGCAAGCTGCGCGCCGCACTGCCCAACACCCGCCTGCAGATGCTCCTGCGCGGCCAGAACCTGCTGGGCTACCGTCACTACAGCGACGACGTGGTCAAAGCCTTCGTCGCCAAGGCGGCGGTCAACGGCATCGACGTGTTCCGTATCTTCGACGCCATGAACGACGTGCGTAACCTGCGGGTGGCCATCGAAGCCGTGAAGGCCGCCGGCAAGCACGCCCAGGGCACCATCGCCTACACCACCAGCCCCGTGCACACCATCGACGCCTTCGTCGCCCAGGCCAAGCAGATGGAAGCCATGGGTTGCGACTCGGTCGCGATCAAGGACATGGCCGGCCTGCTGACCCCGTTCGCCACCGGCGAGCTGGTCAAGGCACTGAAAGCCGAGCAGTCGCTGCCGGTGTTCATCCACTCCCACGACACTGCCGGCCTGGCTGCCATGTGCCAGCTCAAGGCGGTCGAGAACGGCGCCGACCACATCGACACCGCCATCTCCAGCTTCGCCTGGGGCACCAGCCACCCCGGCACCGAGTCGATGGTCGCTGCGCTCAAGGGCAGCGAGTTCGACACCGGCCTTGACCTGGAACTGCTGCAGGAAATCGGCCTGTACTTCTACGCCGTGCGCAAGAAGTACCACCAGTTCGAAAGCGAGTTCACCTCGGTGGACACCCGCGTCCAGGTCAACCAGGTGCCAGGCGGCATGATCTCCAACCTGGCCAACCAGCTCAAAGAGCAGGGCGCGCTGAACCGCATGAACGAAGTGCTCGCGGAGATCCCGCGGGTGCGTGAAGACCTCGGCTTCCCGCCGCTGGTCACCCCGACCTCGCAGATCGTCGGCACTCAGGCGTTCTTCAACGTGCTGGCCGGCGAGCGCTACAAGACCATCACCAACGAAGTGAAGCTGTACCTGCAAGGCGGCTACGGCAAGGCACCGGGTGTGGTCAACGAGCAACTGCGTCGCCAGGCGATCGGCAGCGAGGACGTCATCGACGTGCGCCCGGCCGATCTGCTGAAGCCGGAAATGACCAAGCTGCGCGCCGATATCGGCAGCCTGGCCAAGTCGGAAGAAGACGTGCTGACCTTCGCCATGTTCCCGGACATCGGCCGCAAGTTCCTCGAAGAACGCGAAGCCGGCACCCTGACCCCCGAAGTGCTGCTGCCGATTCCGGAAGCAGGCGCCGTGGCCTCGGCCAGCGGTGAAGGTGTTCCGACCGAGTTCGTCATCGACGTCCACGGCGAGACCTACCGCGTCGACATCACCGGTGTTGGCGTCAAGGCCGAAGGCAAGCGTCACTTCTACCTGTCCATCGACGGCATGCCGGAAGAAGTGGTGTTCGAACCGCTCAACGAATTCGTCGGCGGTGGCGGCAGCAAGCGCAAGCAGGCCAGCGCGCCGGGCCATATCAGCACCACCATGCCAGGCAACATCGTCGATGTACTGGTCAAGGAAGGTGACACGGTCAAGGCCGGTCAGGCAGTGCTCATCACCGAAGCGATGAAGATGGAAACCGAAGTGCAATCGCCGATCGCCGGCAAGGTTGCCGCCATCCACATTGCCAAAGGCGACCGGGTCAACCCGGGCGAGATCCTGATCGAGATCGAGGGCTGATAAGCCCTCGGCGGTAAACGGTTAACCTCATGGGGAGCGAATTGCTCCCCTTTTTTTATCTGCCGATATGCATTTTAATGCAGAAACTCTTAAAGTTATGAAAAATATCTGCACTAAAATGCAGAAATCGGAGATGTGTCACTACTGGATTTGCACTATATTGCAGATTGGCTGAAATCACTGACAGAGGCTGATATGTACCCGTTGACCCTCCAGCTTTTTGCTCAAGGCGAGTGGCAGGACGCCATGACCTTGACCTTCTCCGAGCCAGGAAACGGTTTTCAGAGCCCCTGTCAGTTCGCCTACACCTCGACCTATGTGAAAGCCAACCTGGATGCCTACCAGAGCACTTTCGACAAAGCCGTCAGCGTTAACCTGCCGGTGGATTTCGATACGCATCGATCGAGTAAAGCCCCGGCCTTTCTGTATGACATTGCGCCCTCGGGAGCGGCCAAACGCTTCCTGCTCAGGCACATGGGACGAGAAAAGCCAGAGGCTTTGGCTGACGACATCTTTCTCCTGGCACGCAGCACGCCTGCTCCGATTGGCAATCTTCGTATCAAGGAGTCGTCCGAGATACTGGATACCAGCGCCCCGATGGGGTTCAGCTTCACGGATGTCGTCAGTCGCGATCAGCGTTTTCTTGAATACGCCTATGAACAGGGCGCGGCGATTGGCGGGGCTACAGGTGCCGGGGGCGAGGCGCCCAAGCTGCTGCTGACAGAAGGGCAGGACGGTCAGCTCTACCCGGACGCGGTGCTGAATGATGAACACGCTGTCTGCCATTGGTTTGTGAAATTCGCCCGTAACCAGGCGCTAGGCAATGACCAGGTCATCCTGCGTGCTGAATTTCTTTACTACAAAGCGCTGCAGCACCTTGGTATCGACACGGTAGCGACAGCCGAACTGGATCTGAAAGAGGCCGAAAAACCCAGCCTCTGGATGAAGCGCTTTGACCGTCGAATCGGCACCTCCGGCGTCGAGCGGCTGGCGGTGGAGTCAGTGTATTCGCTGGCGGGAGTGACTGAGCCGGGCAGCCGGATGGATCATGTCGAGGTCATTCAGACGCTTGCCGGCCTGTGGATAAAGGCCGGGCAGAAAGCTGATATCCCTGACCTGATCGCGGAGTACCTGCGTCGTGATCTGATCAACAAGATCCTGGGCAATTCCGACAACCATGGCCGTAACACCGCAATCCTCCGCAGCGACGACAGACTGCGACTGGCGCCGATCTACGATCTGGCTCCCATGGTGATGGACGCCGAAGGCATTACACGAACGACCAAATGGGCTTCGCCTGTAGAACGTGGCGGGGAAGTCGATTGGCGAGCAGCATGCGAGCTTCTGAACGCGCTGGTGGAGCCGGATGAGGCGTTCGAGCGGCTACGCCAGGATGCGCGTGCTCTGTTGGCCCTGCCGGATCTTCTGGTGGACTCGGGTTTACCCGATGCTGTCCTGGATCATCCGGCCATTGCCTTGAAGAATCTTGAACAACGTATGAACGGTTGGGGATTGCTATGACGGTTTCGATCGAGATTCGCGCTTTGTTGATCGAAAGCGTCTTGCAGGGCATTGCCGATGGCTCGTTGGGCCTTGGGGCTGGGGTGCGCAAATTGCGGGTCGAAGTCGCCAAGATGCAGCAAACCCAGTTTGCGCGGATGTGCAAGATTTCCGTGCGGACCCTGATTCAGATCGAACAGGGTGAAGGGAATCCGACACTCAATTCGTTGAATTCGGTTTTCCGGCCGTTCGGGTTGCAGATGGGTGTGCTGCGGCGGCCGGACAGGATGAAGTGATCGGCAGCTTATCGCTCAAACCCCTTCCCGTAATACCGCTCCAACCGCGCCTGCACCAGTTCCAGCGCAACCGACAGCAGCCAGTAGATCAGCGCCGCGGTGGTGAGCATTTCCAGGTAGCGGTAGCTGGAACGGCCGTAGGACTGCGCCAGGAACATCACTTCCCATACCCCCATCACCGAGATCAGCGACGAGTCCTTGAGCATCGAGATGAACTGGTTGGCGCCTGGCGGGATGATGGTGCGCATGGCCTGGGGCAGGGTGATGCTCCAGAAGATGGTCGATGGCCGCATGCCGAGGGCCAGGGCTGCCTGGCGCTGGCCGGGGGCGACGCCGAGGATACCGGCACGGAAGATCTCGCTGAGGTAGGCGCCGTAGTTCAGCGACAGGGCGATGATGCCGGCGCTGATGGCGCCCGGCACCAGGCCGATCTGCGGCAGGCCCAGGTAGATCAGCAGGATCTGGATCAGCAACGGGGTGCCACGGAAGAACGAGGTGTAGAAGCTGGCGATGCCCAGCAGCACCGCACTGCTGGACAGACGCGCCAACGCGGCGGCGAAGCCCAGCGCGACCGAGCAGACCATCGAACAGAGGCACAGGAACAGCGTCAGCGCCGCGCCCTGAAGGAAGCCGTTCGGGCCGAGCTTGAAGCCGGCCAGATTGGGAAACTTCTCGACGATGATCGAAAACTTCAGATCAAAGCTCAGGAAGAAGCCGACAAAGACCAGCAGCAACACCAGCCAGGTCAGGTAAAGCCGCGTCCGGAAGCCCGGTAGCGGCACGCCCGCGCCAGTGGCGGCGGGCTTGGGAGGCAGTTCGTGGGCACTCATTTGCTGATGTCGGCGCCGATCCATTTCTGCGAGATGCGCGCCAGGGTGCCGTCCTGTTTCAGTTGGGCGAACACGTCACGCACCTTGGCGTCCCACTCGGCGTCGCCTTTCTCGATGGCCACCGAGTTCGGCTCTTCATAAATCGGCGCGCCGGCCAGCTTGAAGCGTTTGTCCTGGTCCAGGCGCGGTTTGGCGGTGACCAGGTTGGTGAGGATGGCATCCAGACGCACGCCGGCACCCAGGCCGAGGTCCTGGAAGGCGATGTTGTCGGTGTCGTACGGCGCGATCTGCACGGCTTCGAACGGATAGTCGATCTTCGCGTCCTCGGCGCCTTCGATCACCAGGTTCTTGTTCAGGTAGCTTTCGTAGCTGGACGCTGCCGTCAGGCCGACCTTGAGGCCGTTCAGGTCCTTGGCCGAATGGATGCGCTCATCCTTGGCGTTGACCACGATTACCGCTGGCGAGGCGTAGTACTCCACCGGGAAGTCGAAGACCTCGGCGCGAGCCTTGCTCGGGGTCATGGAGCAGATGCAGATGTCATAGCGGCCGCTCCAGCGGCCGGCGGCGATCACGTCCCAGGACGGCGTCTCCAGGCGCAGCTTGACGCCAAGCTTGTCGGCCACCGCCTTGGCCACGTCGACGTCGAAACCGTCGAGCTGGTTCTGCTCATTGAGGAAGGAAAACGGTGGATAACTTTCCATCAGCACGTTGACCAGCTCTTTGCGGGATTCCACGCGGTCCAGAGTGGCACCGGCGAAGGCTTGGGTGGCAGCGGTCAAGGCCAGCAGGCCCGCGCCCAACAGGGAGGAAAATCGCATGAGAATCACCGGAAAAAGTTGTAAGAAAAAACGATGGGTGTATTAAATAGTTATAAATATTCGGGCACTAATACGTTTTATTTCTATTTATAGAAGCGGGTGTTATATGGGCGAAAAGTCGTTGGTCATTCTCGATGGCGGCATGGGCCGGGAACTGCAGCGCCGTGGCGCGCCGTTCCGGCAGCCGGAGTGGTCGGCGCTCGCGCTGAGCGAGGCGCCGGAAGCGGTGGTGGCGGTACATCGGGCGTATATCGAAGCCGGGGCGCAGGTCATCACCAGCAACAGTTATGCGGTGGTGCCATTCCATATTGGTGAGGAACGTTTCAGGAAAGAGGGGCGCGCTCTGGCCAGTACCGCAGGCCAGCTGGCCCGTACCGCGGCAGACGCCGGCCCGCAGAAGGTGCGCGTGGCAGGCTCGCTGCCGCCGCTGTTCGGCTCCTATCGCCCTGACCTGTACCAGCCCGAGCGTGTTGCCGAAGTGCTGACGCCGCTGGTGGACGGGCTGTCCGAGCATGTGGACCTGTGGCTGGCGGAAACCCAGAGTGCCATCGCTGAGGTCCAGGCTATCCGCGCCGGCTTGCCGCAGGACGGCAAGCCGCTGTGGGTCTCGTTCACCTTGCAGGACGAAGACGTCGATGAAGTGCCGCGCCTGCGTTCGGGCGAGCCGGTGGTCGATGCCGCCGAGGCGGTTGCCGCGCTCGGTGCCCAGACGCTGCTGTTCAACTGCAGCCAGCCGGAAGTGATCGGTGCCGCCATCGACGACGCCATCGCCACCTTCGAGCGCCTGGGCGTGGACATCGCGGTCGGCGCCTATGCCAACGCCTTCCCGCCGCAGCCAAAAGACGCCACCGCCAACGATGGTCTGGACGAGCTGCGCGAAGACCTCGACCCGCCGGGCTACCTGCACTGGACGCAAGACTGGCGCCAACGCGGCGCCAGTCTGCTGGGTGGTTGCTGCGGCATCGGCCCCGAGCACATCGCGCTGCTGGCCGAACGCCTGAAGTAACGCCTCAGGCGTTTTCGCGGCAGGCTTCGAGCGTCGTCAACTGGCCTTGCGGGCCCTGGTTGTCGGCGCTCAGCCAGCGCTCGAAGCCGGCGGCGATCGCCGGCCATTCGTCATCGAGAATCGAGTACCAGGCCGTATCGCGGTTCTGGTCCTTGACCACCATGTGCTTGCGAAACACCCCTTCGAAGCTGAAGCCGAAGCGCTCCGCGGCCCGCCGCGAACGGGCGTTGGCGTTGTTGCACTTCCACTCCAGGCGTCGGTTGCCCAGTTCGAAGGACTGCTTGCCCAGCAGGTAGACGGCCTCGGTGCCTTTTGGCGTGCGCTGCATGGCGGCGCCAAAGGCGATATGGCCGATCTCGATACGGCCCTGCGTCGGGACGATGGACATCAGGCTGAGAATGCCCTGCACCTGCCCGCTGGCGAGGTCGATCACGCTGTAGAACAGCGGGTCGCGGCTGGCAGCGTTGCCTTCGAGCCACTGGTCGAAGGCGGCGCGTTCGGTGAAGGGGCCGTAAGGCAGGTAGTCCCACAGCTTCGCGTCCGAGTCCGGGCCTTGCAGTACATCCCAGAGGTCGTCGCCGTGCTGGCGCGGGTCGAGTTTTTCCAGGCGGATGAAGCGGCCGGTCAGCGGTTCGGCCTGGGGTTCCCTGGCGGGTTGCCAGTTCAGATGCGTGCTCATGAAGGCTCCTTGGCTTACAGCAGCGGCTTGCGGAACTGGATGAAGCCGCCACGCTCGGCGACCTGCTCGTACAGGGAAATCGCCGTGGCATTGGTTTCGTGGGTCAGCCAGTGGACCTTGCAGCAGTTCGCCTCGGTGGCGGCGGCGTAGACGTGCTCGATCAACTGGCGACCGATCCCCAGGCCGCGCTGGTTGCCGTCGACGTAGAGGTCTTGCAGGTAACAGGCGTTCTCCACTGCCCAGTTGGTGCGGTGGTAGATGAAGTTGACCATGCCCACTGCCTTGCCATCGACCCAGGCGAGGGCGGAATGGGTGGGCTCGCTCGGGTCCAGCAGGCGCTGCCAGGTGACGGCACTGACGTCGTCGGCCAGTTCGGTCTCGTAGAAGCGCAGGTAGGCCTGCCACAGCGGGAACCAGGCGGCGTGGTCGGCGGCGCTGACCGGGCGGATCTGTACGGTAGACATGAGGCGCGTTCCTTCAGGGTTGCTGCATCAGCGCAGCGAGTTGGTTGTCCAGTGGGTCGTGGCTGGCGGCCAGGCCGCGACGTACGCCGTCCTGGTCGATGGCCGAACGGTTCTGGCTGAGCTTGCGGTTGGCTTGCAGGCGATCGATCGGCAGTTGGAAGCCGACGATGGCCTTGAGCATGCCGTCAATGTAGTCGGCCGGCGCATCGTCCACCGACCACGGATGTTCGCGGCCCTGTTCGTGGCGGTCGCTGAGGCGGCGGACGATGTCCAGCAGCGGCGCGGCTTCGTGGATCACCCGCGGCGAGCCCCAGGCGTGGACCGCCACATAGTTCCAGGTCGGCACGGTGCGCGGGTTCCCGGCCTTGCTCGGGTAGAAACCGGGGCTGACGTAGGCGTCGGCGCCGGGAAATACCACCAGGACTTCGGCGCCTTTCTCCAGATCGCGCCATTGCTTGTTGGCGCGTGCCAGGTGGCCGTACAGCGTGCCCTTGGCGCCGACGGCCGGGTCGAGCAGCAATGGCACATGGGTCGCCTGCAGGCCTTGCTCACCCTGGGTGACCAACAGTGCCAGGCGGGTATCGGCGATGTGCTGGTGCAGGCTGTTCAGGTCTTCGTCTTTGAAAGCGCTGGGTGTGTACATGGAGGGTTTCCTTGGCGAATGGCCTCATCCTAGGCAGGCTATTGGTCTAGAGTAAGAGCCATTTCAGGTTGATTTTTTAGGTCCAATTCCATGGTCGATCCTTCTGTTTCCCTGTCATTCGATCCCTCCGGAATCGCCCTCGACCGCCGCCAGGGCCTGAGCCGGCAGCTGTACCAGGCCTTGCGCGCGCGGGTGCTGGACGGGCGCCTCGGCAGCGGCACGCGGCTACCGGCCAGCCGTGATATGGCGGCAATCCTCGGCCTGTCCCGCAACAGTGTGGTGCGCGCCTACGACCAGCTTTATGCCGAGGGCTTCATCGAAAGCCGGGTGGGAGATGGCACCTATGTCAGCCAGTTGCCGAAGTTGTCCACAAAAGTATCCACAAGGTTATCCCGGGGTTTATCTACAGGGTTATCCACAAAATCGGCAGAAACCACTGAGGATTCGTCCAGTAAAGTTATCCACACCGCGCCGCTGATTCGTCTGGAAAATCATCATTTGCCTACACCCAGAAGCGGTCCGCCCCGGGCTTTTCGGGTGGGTGTACCGGCCTTCGATCTGTTTCCGTTCGAGGTCTGGGCCAAGCTGCAGGCGGGTTTCTGGCGAAATCCGGATTTGGCGAGCCTCGGTTATGGCGATCCGGCGGGCGAGCCGCTGCTTCGAGAACTGATTGCGGCCTATCTGCGTCGATCCAGAGGGGTTTCCTGCTCGGCTGAGCAAATTGTGATCACCACCGGCGCGCAGCAGGCCATCAGCCTTTGTGCACAGTTGCTGCTGGAGCCCGGGACGGGAGTCGCTGTGGAAAACCCGGGCTACCGTGCCGCCGGTTGCGCCTTCGCGCAGACCGGTGCCACGGTGCATGGCGTGGCTGTGGATAACGATGGGCTGGATTGTGCGGCTCTGGCGGCGCTGCCGGATTGCCGCATGACCTACGTCACGCCTTCGCATCAATACCCCACCGGCGTAGTGATGAGCCTGGCCCGGCGCCTGGAACTGCTGGCCTGGGCCGAGCGCAGCGAGGGCTGGATCGTCGAGGATGACTACGACGGCGAGTACCGCTACAGCGGTGCGCCCTTGGCGCCGTTGGCCGCGTTGGACCGAAGCGGGCGGGTGTTGTATGTCGGTACGTTCAGCAAGGTGGCGTTTCCGGCGTTGCGCCTGGGCTACCTGGTATTGCCGCGGCAACTGGTCCAGCCGTTTTCCCGCTGCCGGGCGCTGATGGTGCGGCACTCGGAGGTCGGGACCCAGTCGGTGATGGCGCAGTTCATGGCCCAGGGACACTTCCAGCGCCATATTCGGCGCATGCGGCGGGCGGCGTTGAGTCGCAGGAATGCGCTGATGGCCGGCTGGCCTGTGGATATCCCGGGCGTGGGTGGTTTGCCGGAAATGGTCGCGGGGTTGCACGTCAAGGTGGATGTGGATAACCCGGAGCAGGAACGCTGGCTGGTGGACAAGGCGCTGGAGGCAGGGGTCGAGTTGAATGCGCTGAGTGATTACTGGTTGCCGGAAACGCCGCCGGCTGTGGATAAGAGCGCGGGGCTGGTGCTGGGCTTTGCGGCGGTGGGCGAAGCGGGGATTGCCGAGGCGCTGGAGAAGTTGAAGCGCGCCTGGAAAGGGTGAGTTATTCGTTGGCCTTCAGGCCTTCATCGCTGGCAAGCGGCGCTCCGCTTGCCAGCGATGAGGCGCAAACACCTAGGTCCCAGCCTTGATTTTGGTCCAGGCCCGTGTCCGTGCCCGCTCGGCGTCACGGTTCAGCGGTGTCAGTGTGTACAGCTTCTTCATCGCTTCCGCTGTCGGATACAGGTTCGGGTTGTTGCGGATCGCCGGCGCAACCAGTTCGGTAGCGTCTTTGTTCGGGTTCGGATAGCCGACGAAGTCGCTGATCGGTGCAATCACCTTGGGTTGCAGCAGGTAGTTGATGAACGCATGGGCATCGTCCGGGTTGGCCGCGCCCTTGGGGATCGACAGCATGTCGAACCAGATCGGCGCCCCTTCCTTCGGCAGGCGCATGTCCACCACCACGCCGTTCTTCGCTTCGATGGCGCGGTTGGCCGCCTGCGAGAAGCTGCCGGAATAGCCCACGGCCACGCAGATGTCGCCGTTGGCGATATCGGCCATGTACTTGGACGAGTGGAAGTAGGTGATATACGGCCGGATCTTCAGCATCAGCTCTTCGGCCTTCTTGTAGTCCGCAGGCTTGTCACTGTTGGGCGGCAGGCCCAGGTGCTGCAGGGCCAGCGGCATGATCTCCGACGGCGAATCGAGCAAGGCCACGCCGCACTGCTTGAGCTTGGAGATGTTTTCTTCCTTGAAGATCAGGTCCCAGCTGTCCACCGGCGCGTTGTCGCCCAGCACCGCCTTGACCTTGGCCGGGTTGAAGCCGATCAGCACGGTGCCGTACATGTACGGCACGGCAAATTTGTTGCCGGGGTCGTTGGCTTCGATCAGCTTCATCAGTGCCGGGTCCAGGTGCTGCCAGTTCGGCAGCTTGCTGCGGTCCAGCGGCTGGAACACCCCGGCCTCGATCTGCTTGGCCAGGAATACGTTGGATGGCACTACCACGTCGTAGCCGGAGTTGCCGGTCAGCAGCTTGGCTTCGAGGGCCTCGTTGGTGTCGAAGATGTCGTAGATCAGCTTGACCTGGGTGTCCTTCTGGAAGTCGGTCAGGGTCTGCGGCGTGATGTAGTCGAACCAGTTGTAGACCCGCAACGTTCGCTGCTCGGCGACGGCCTGGAGGCTGCCGGCGAGCAGGGTGGTACACAGCAGGGGGGCGAGCAGTCGCTTGAATCGAGTCATGCGTGGGCTTCCTGTTGGGTGCGTTCGAAACCTTCGAGTACGTTCACGGCGTTGATGCCGATTTCTTCCACCGCATAGCCGCCTTCCATCACGAACAGGGTCGGCTTGCCGAGACGGGCGATGCGTTCGCCCATCGCCAGGTAATCAGGGCTGTCGAGCTTGAACTGGGAGATCGGGTCGTCCTTGAAAGTGTCCACGCCCAGGGAAATCACCAGCACGTCCGGTGCGTAGGCTTCGATGCGCTGGCAGGCCTGGTCGAGGGCGTTGCTCCAGGTGGTCCAGTCACTGCCGGCGGGCAGCGGATAGTTGACGTTGTAGCCTTCGCCGGCCCCTTCGCCGTGTTCGTCGGCATAGCCGAGGAAGAACGGGAATTCGGCCTGCGGGTCGCCGTGGATCGAGGCGAAGAACACGTCGCTGCGCGCGTAGAAGATTTCCTGGGTGCCGTTGCCGTGGTGGTAGTCGACATCGAGGATGGCGACTTTCTGGTGGCCCTGATCAAGGAAGGCCTGGGCGGCAATGGCGGCGTTGTTCAGGTAGCAGTAGCCGCCCATTACATCGCTGGCGGCGTGGTGTCCTGGTGGACGGCAAAGGGCAAAGGCGCTGTGGGCGCCGGCCTGCACGGCGGCCTGGGCCGTCAGCGCGACTTGCGCGGCGCTGTAGGCGGCTTGCCAGGTGCCGGCGGTGATCGGGGCGCCGGCGTCGAAGCTGTAGTAGCCCAGCTCGCCCAGCAGGCTGGTGGGCTTGACCCGACGCAGGGTGCGGGCTGGCCACGTGAAGGGCAGCAGGTCGCCGTCACGCTTGAGCTCGGCCCAGCGGGCCCAGGCACCTTCGAAGAAGTTCAGGTAATCGGCGCTGTGGACCCGCAGCAGCGGTTCGCGTCCGAAGTCCCGTGGGCCGCTGATGGGACCGAGGTCTCGAGCCTTGACCCGTTCCAGGACATGGTCGGCGCGCGAGGGCATTTCGAAGCAGGGCATGAGTTGACCGTCGATCAGCTCGCAGCGGCCGTGGTGCAGGCGATGGTCATCGGAATAGATCGTCAGCATTGTTGTTCTCCAAATCACTGGCGTTGTTTTTGGAGCCAATTGTTCATGGGCAATGCGGTGCAGCAGAACGGCGCAAACGGCCAAAAGGGGATCGATATGGCCAATGCGGGTGTCCGGATTTGGCCCCTGGATGGTGCATCGGCGCTGCGCCGCCGTTCAGGGCCGGAAATGACTCGGCGCCACGCCGCTCCAGCGCATGAATGCATGCCGGAAACTCGCGGTCTCGCTGAAGCCCAGTTCCTCGGCGATGCGGTAGATCGGCATTTCGCCTTCGCCCAGCAATTGCTTGGCCCGCTCAAACCGTAGCTCATCCAGCAATTGTTGGTAGCTGCTGCCCATGTCGCCCAGATGGCGGCGCAGGGTGCGCGATGAGCAGTTCATCTGCCGCGCCAGTCCTTCCAGGCCCGGCGCGGCGTCCAGTTGCCGGGCCAGCAGATCGCGGATGCGGCCCAGCCAGGCCTGGCGGCCGGTGAACTCGAGATTGAGCTGTCGGCAGCGTTCGCTCATGGCCCGGTGGGTCACCTGATCGGCCAGCGGCAACGGCTGTTGCAGCAGGGTGCGGTCGAAGGCGAAAGCGTTGTCGTCGGCGTCGAAGCGCAGCGGGCAGCTGAAGGGATCGCCGTACAGCGGGTGGTAATCCGGCGTCGGGTGGGCGAAGCGGGCGCCGAGCAGCGGCAACGGCTGGCCCAGCAGGTCGTCGCAGATGACTTTCAGCGAGGTCAGGCAGAACTCGGCGTTGAACGCCGCCAACTGCGGTTCTTCGCGGTAATCGCTGGCGCTGAACCAGATGCGTTCGCCATCCTCGATCAGGCGCAGATGGAAAAGTGTTCCCAGAAGCGCGGGATACCGCAGCGCCAGGCGCAGGGCGTCACCTAAGGTGGCACTGGAGAGCAGGGCATAGCCAAGCATGCCGTAGGACGAGACGTGCATGCGCCGGCCCAGTTCCAGGCCGATTTCCCGCCGCCGGGCCACGGCATTGGCGCACACCAGCATCTCCTGGCGAGTGGTGATGCGCGGATCGGCGCGGCCCAGGTCTGCCGGGCTGATGCCGCTGCCTTCCAGCAGGGCATCTTCATCCAGGCCCTGGTTGCGGAAAGCCTGGAGTACCAGGGACACCGCGTTCAAGGTGGTCAGGTGGGAGTGGAGCATGCTCGGTACCCGGCTATTGGACTGACCGGGAAGCGAGCAAATTGTATGCCTTCACCGCAACTCTCCGGTCAGGTCCACCTCCACCAGGCGGCGGACTTCTTCCACATCCAGGCCGCAGCCCAGCAGCAATTGCAACTTGCCGAAGGCCGCCTCGCGGGTCATGCCGCCACCGGACAGCACTCCTGCCTGACGCAAGCGGCTGCCGGCTTCGTAGATGTCCAGTTCCACGCCGCCCTCCTGGCATTGGGTGATGGCGACCACCACCACGCCGCTGGCGCGGGCTTCGTTGAGGGCCGCGATGAAGTCCGGGTTATCCCCAGGCCCGGTACCGCTGCCGAAGCATTCGAGAATCAGGCCGCCGGCACCGGTGTTGAGCATCGCTCGCAGCGCGTCTGCGGAAAAGCCCGGCACCAGCGGCAGCACGGCGACATTCGCCAATTGCTTCGGCTGACGGTAATCCAGCGCGGCGGGCAGAGGTGATGCGGGTGCCGCGATGCCGTTGCGCTTGAGGGCAACGAACGGGTGTCGGCCAAAGCTGCGGATCTTGGCGGTGCGATGGGGCGGCAGCAGTTCGCCGTGGAAATACAGTTGCACGCCGCTGGCGATACCGTCGCTCAGCGCCTGCAGTGCGCCGGTGAGGTTTTCCCAGGCGTCGCTTTGCTCCACGCCAGCCGGCAACATCGAGCCAGTGAACAGCACCGGCGTGTCCAGCCCGAGCAACTGAAAGCTCAAAGCGGCCGCACTGTAGGCCAGGGTATCGGTGCCATGCAGCACCAGCACCGCATCGCAGCCGGCATCGACGGCTTCGATGATCGCCGCGCGCAGGCGCTGCCAATACTGCGGCGTCATGTTGGCGCTGTCGATCAACGGCGCCATTTCGCGAAAGCGCCACGCTGCCAGGTCGCCATGGCCGGACAACTGCGCGCGCATGCGCTGCTCGAAGCCGGAAGCGGGGGTCAGGCCGTTGGCACTGGCCTGCATGCCGATGGTGCCGCCGGTATAGAGCACCATGATGCTGCGGGCGGGTCGGTGGGACGCCGGAATCATGCGCCATTCTCCATGGTCGATCTTGTTCGTAGCCGGGCACAGTACGACATCCGGTGGAGAACTGTCAGGCGCAATCCGAGGGCCGGAGCCTGGGCGGGAATAAAAAAAGGGCCCGGGGTGTAAGCCCTGGGCCCTCAAAGGTGAGAGGTGTCTAGTCCCTCGACCTGGTGAGACGGTGGTTGCGTGGGATTACGCCTTCAGCGGAACCAGACGCGGAGCGATCATGTTTTCCGGACGCAGGATGTCGTTGAGCATCGCTTCGTCCAGCAGCTGTTCTTCGCGCACCAGTTCCAGCACGCCGCGGCCGGTTTCCAGGGCGACGCGGGCGATACGGGTGGCGTTTTCGTAGCCGATGTAAGGGTTCAGGGCGGTGACCAGGCCGATCGAGTGCTCGACCAGTTCACGGCAGCGCTGTTCGTTGGCGGTGATGCCGACGATGCAGTGCTCGCGCAGCATGTCCATGGCGCGTTGCAGCAGGCGGATCGAGTCGAAGATCTTGTAGGCGATCAGCGGCTCCATCACGTTCAACTGCAGTTGGCCGCCTTCGGCAGCGATGGTCAGGGCCAGGTCGTTGCCCATGATGGCGAAGGCCACCTGGTTGACCGCTTCCGGGATGACCGGGTTGACCTTGCCTGGCATGATCGAGCTGCCTGGCTGGCGAGCCGGCAGGTTGATCTCGTTGATGCCGGTGCGCGGGCCGCTGGACAGCAGGCGCAGGTCGTTGCAGATCTTCGACAGCTTGACCGCAGTACGCTTGAGCATGCCGGAGAACAGGACGAAGGCGCCCATGTCCGAGGTGGCTTCGATCAGGTCGGCGGCCGGAACCAGCGGCTGGCCGCTGATGGCGGCCAGGCGCTGAACGGCCAGAGCCTGGTAGCCTGGGTCGGCGTTGATGCCGGTACCGATGGCGGTACCGCCCAGGTTCACTTCGGTCAGCACTTCCGGTGCCAGGGTGCGCAGGCGGTTCAGGTCTTCGGTCAGGGTGGTGGCGAAGGCGCGGAATTCCTGGCCCAGGGTCATCGGTACCGCGTCCTGCAACTGGGTACGGCCCATCTTCAGAACGTGGTTGAATTCTTCACCTTTGGCCGCGAACGCCTGGATCAGGCTGTCGAGGCTGGCCAGCAGCGCGTCGTGACCCAGCAGCAGACCCAGGCGGATCGCGGTCGGGTAGGCGTCGTTGGTCGACTGCGCCATGTTCACGTCGTTGTTCGGGTGCAGGTGCTTGTACTCGCCCTTCTGGTGGCCCATGGCCTCCAGCGCGATGTTGGCGATGACTTCGTTGGCGTTCATGTTGGTGGAAGTACCAGCACCGCCCTGAATCATGTCCACGACGAACTGCTCGTGGTACTCGCCACGGATCAGGCGAGAGCAGGCTTCGGTGATGGCTGCGTGTTTGGCATCGCTCAGGTGGCCCAGCTCACGGTTGGCGTCGGCAGCAGCCTGCTTGACCATGGCCAGGGCCACGACCAGCTTCGGGTAGTGCGACAGCGGTACACCGGAGAGGTGGAAGTTGTTGGCAGCGCGCAGGGTCTGGATACCGTAGTAGGCGTCGGCAGGGACTTCCAGGGTGCCAAGCAGGTCTTTTTCAACGCGGAACGATGCAGCAGCGGACATGATGGATATCATCTCGAATTAACCCGGCACATGCCGGAATGGCGCTAATCGTAGGGGTGAGGCCCCTTTTGCGGCCAATGCTGTTGCACGCTAACCTATGCACAAACGGCATAACGCCCCATGTGACGTTCTTTCGCGATCGAGCGTGTGCCATTTTGGTGCAGGCATTGGAGATACCCTGATGAACCTTGAAAGCAAATGGCTGGAAGACTTCAGCGCCCTGGCTGCGACCCGCAGCTTCTCCCAGGCCGCCGAGCGCCGGTTCGTGACCCAGCCCGCTTTCAGCCGCCGGATCAGAAGCCTGGAGGCCGCGCTCGGCCTGACCCTGGTCAACCGCTCGAGAACGCCCATCGAGCTGACAGCGGCCGGACAACTGTTTCTGGTCACTGCCCGTACGGTTGTCGACCAGTTGAGCGAAGTTCTCCGCCATTTACACCATCTTGAGGGCGGTCAGGGTGAAGTGATCCAGGTGGCGGCCGCCCATTCCCTGGCGCTGGGTTTCTTCCCGCGCTGGATCGCCCAGTTGCGCAATGACGGCCTGAATATCGCAACCCGGCTGGTGGCGACCAACGTCGGCGACGCCGTGCATGCGCTGCGTGAAGGCGGCTGCGATCTGATGCTGGCGTTCTATGACCCCGACGCGGCGTTGCAGATGGACGCCGAAATCTTCCCTTCGTTGCACCTGGGTCATACCGAGATGTTGCCGGTCTGCGCCGCAGGGCCCGATGGCAAACCGCTGTTCGACCTGGAAGGCGAGGGCAGCGTGCCGCTGCTGGCCTATAGCGCCGGTGCGTTTCTCGGGCGATCGGTGAACCTGCTGCTGCGCCAGCGCAACCTGCGGTTTACCACCATCTATGAAACCGCCATGGCCGACAGCCTCAAGGGCATGGCCCTGGAAGGGCTGGGTATCGCCTGGGTGCCCAGTCTGTCGGCGCGGGCCGAACTGGAGCGTGGGGAACTGGTGATCTGTGGCGGACCCCAGTGGCATGTGCCACTGGAAATCCGCCTGTACCGGTGCGCATTGGTGCGCAAGGCCAATGTCCGGCTACTGTGGCGCAAGCTCGAATCGGGCATGCATGAACAACCCTGAGGGCGGGTCATCGCTGGAGTTTTTTCAGGTAGCTGGCAATGTTGTTGCGGTTTTCATCGGTATACCGATAGCAGTTGGAGCGTAGATAGAGCCGTTGGGCGAACATATAGGGCTCGCAGAACCAGCCGTTGAAATTGACATAGGACTGTTCATGGGTAGCGCTCAGCGTGTGGCCCAACTCATGGCCGGGCGTGGCATAGGAGGTGAGTGAGGCAATCGCCGCGTGGCCCGCCTGGTGGGCTATGCCCGAAATGGTTGCCGTGCCTTCCTTGCCCAGCCCCTCGCGGGTGAGCAGCAAGTATTTGTTGCCGATCGTGGTCCCGGGAGTGTTCTGCTGCCGGCGCCAGACCGATGAGGCGTCGGCCCAGAGGGCCAGGGTCTGTTCAGGCGTGTTGCTCGAGTAGTCGATGCTGGTCAGCTCTGGAATGTTGCGCTCGAAGTAGAGGAGTACGGGCATGTCGACGATCTGGCGGAGTTCGTTGAGCCAGAAATCGAAATAATCGGCTTGTAGCTGTTCGTCTGAAATATCGGCCAGTTCATCATGGGGAAAAACCCAGATGGTCAATTGTCGGGAGGTATCGGCGTTGGCTGGCGTGGCCTGGAATGAGAGCGCCAGGGCCAGTGGCAGGGCGGATTTCAGCAGGTTTTGCATGGAGCGTCCTCGCATCGGGTGGCATGAGCCGTCACCGTAACGCCAGCCCCCGCTGCCAGAGCATCTGGAAACCCCGCAGTGGGTCACCGGTCGGACCTGCCGACAGGGCTGGGCGTTTCCTTGCCAACTGCGCTACAATCCCGCGCCTTCGACCAGACGGTCGAATCAGAATCCGTATGACGAGCCACGCCGGTCTTCCCGCGTGGCTCGTTGCTTTTGGTCGCCGCAAGGCGCTTACAGGAGAGGCTCGACGATGAGTGCACTGGTTGGCGTGATCATGGGCTCCAAGTCCGATTGGTCCACCCTTAGCCACACCGCCGATATGCTGGAAAAACTCGGCATTCCCTACGAAGTGAAGGTGGTGTCCGCCCACCGTACGCCGGATCTGCTGTTCCAGTACGCCGAAGAGGCCGAAGGCCGTGGCATCGAGGTGATCATCGCCGGTGCCGGTGGCGCGGCTCACCTGCCGGGCATGTGCGCGGCCAAGACCCACCTGCCGGTACTGGGCGTACCGGTCCAGTCGTCGATGCTGTCGGGTGTCGATTCGCTGCTGTCCATCGTGCAGATGCCGGCCGGTATCCCGGTGGCAACGCTGGCGATCGGCAAGGCCGGTGCCATCAATGCCGCGCTGCTCTCGGCGAGCATCCTGGGCGCCAAGCACCCGCAGTTCCACACCGTGCTCAAGCAGTTCCGCGCTGAGCAGACAGACAGCGTTCTGGACAATCCAGACCCACGCCAGGCCTGAGGTCACACGCATGAAAATCGGTGTAATCGGTGGCGGCCAGCTGGGCCGCATGCTGGCCCTGGCGGGCACTCCGCTGGGCATGAACTTCGCCTTCCTCGATCCGGCCCCGGATGCCTGTGCTGCCCCTCTGGGCGAACACCTGCGCGCCGACTACGGCGATCAGGACCACCTGCGCCAACTGGCCGATGAAGTCGACCTGGTGACGTTCGAGTTCGAAAGCGTGCCGGCGGAAACCGTGGCGTTCCTTTCGCAGTTCGTGCCGGTTTACCCGAGTGCCGAAGCCCTGCGCATCGCCCGCGATCGCTGGTTCGAGAAGAGCATGTTCAAGGAGCTGGGCATTCCGACCCCGGCGTTCGCCGACATCCAGTCGCAAGCCGACCTGGATGCCGCTGTCGCCGCCATCGGCCTGCCGGCCGTGCTGAAAACCCGCACCCTGGGTTACGACGGCAAGGGCCAGAAAGTCCTGCGCAGCGCCGCCGATGTCACCGATACCTTCGCCGAGCTGGGCAGCGTGCCATGCCTGCTGGAAGGTTTCGTGCCGTTCACCGGCGAAGTCTCGCTGGTCGCCGTGCGTGCCCGTGATGGCGAAACCCGTTTCTACCCGCTGGTGCACAACACCCACGAGAGCGGCATCCTGCGCCTGTCGGTGGCCAGTAGCGATCACCCGTTGCAGGCATTGGCCGAAGACTACGCTGGCCGTGTGCTGGAAAAACTCGATTACGTCGGCGTGCTGGCGTTCGAGTTCTTCGAAGTGGATGGTGGCCTGAAGGCCAACGAAATCGCCCCGCGTGTCCACAACTCCGGCCACTGGACCATCGAAGGTGCCGAGTGCAGCCAGTTCGAGAACCATCTGCGTGCCGTCGCCGGCCTGCCGCTGGGGCCGACTCGCAAGGTCGGCGAGAGCGCCATGCTCAACTTCATCGGCGAAGTGCCGGCTGTGGATAAAGTCGTCGCCATCGACGACTGCCATCTGCACCACTACGGCAAGGCCTTCAAGGCCGGTCGCAAGGTGGGCCATGCCACCCTGCGTTGCGCCGACATGGCGACCCTGGAGCAGAAGATCCAGCAAGTCGAAGCCCTGATCGCGGGCTGAACTGAACCTCTTCATCCCGGCACCCTCTGATTGCAGGACGCCAAAGCGCTACTAGGCTTTGGCTATTGGATCTACATCAGAGGGATTGCCATGGGAATCATCGGAACCATCTTCATCGGCCTGATCGTTGGTCTGCTGGCGCGCTTTCTCAAGCCCGGCGACGACAGCATGGGCTGGATCATGACCATTCTTCTCGGCATCGGTGGCTCGCTCGCGGCGACCTACGGTGGCCAGGCACTGGGTATCTACCAGGCCGGTGAGGCCGCAGGGTTCATTGGCGCCGTGGTCGGCGCAATCATCCTGTTGGTGATCTACGGTTTCATCAAAAAGAGCTGACACAAGGCTAGAATGCTCGGCAACTTTCCTGCGAGTTGCCGAGCTTTTTCATGCGCGCGTTGTTATTCATTCCCCTGCTGCTGTGCAGCACCCTGGCCCGGGCCCAGCTGCCTGAGACCGACTGGCTGGACCTGATGCCCAAGTCGGACCAGAAGGCTTTGGAAGCCATGCCCGAAATCGATCACAACTCTCCGGAAGCCCAGGGCACCTTTACCGACAAGGGTGGCTTGAAGCAAAGCAAAGGGCTGCCGGCAGTGATGTACTCGACCAAGACCGTGGCCGCCATGAACGGAAAATCCATTCGCCTGGGTGGCTATCCCGTTCCGCTGGAGAGCGACGCCAAGGGCAACAGCACCCTGTTCTTCCTCGTCCCCTATCCGGGCGCCTGCATTCACGTGCCGCCACCGCCGCCGAACCAGCTGGTGCTGGTGCGTTATCCGAAAGGCATCAAGCTGGCCGACATCTACACACCGCTGTGGGTCAGCGGCACTCTGAAGATCGAGAAGGTCAGCAACGACCTGGCAGACGCGGCCTATGCCATGGACGCCGGCAAAGTACGGGTCGTGGAAGACGCGGACCTGTAGGACACAGGCCCGCAAGGCTCACAGAGGCGCGCTGGTGATACTCAGGCCAAGGGTGTGGCTGGCGCCGGGGGCGAGGGTGACGATGTCATCCCAGACGTTGGCGGTCTCGATGCACAGCATGCGTTGCCAGCCATCGTCTGCCATGTCTGGCAACTGCGCGGCACGTTCGGTCCATGGATTCCAGATCACCGCCGAGCGCGAACCGGTGCAGTTCAGGTGAATGCGCCGGTTCCATGACGGGTCGACGATGCTCAGCTGCCTGGGGGTGTCGAGGTAGATGCGGTCGGTCTCGCCGCTGAAGTCCAGATCGGCAACCTGCGTGCGCTGTTCCCAGTCGGCGAGCGTCTCGATGTAGCCAAGCCCGGAGACGCCTTCTACGTGCACCGAGCGCACGTCGCTCACGGCGAAATAGCTGTGCAGCGCCTGGCTGAGGGTGACCGGGTCGGTGCCCAGGTTATGGCTGGTGAGACTCAGGCTCAGTTGCTCGCCCATCACGATGGTCAGCGTGAGCTCGACCTGATGCGGCCACTCGGGCAGTTCGCCCTGGCTTTCCGGCAGCGTGAATTCCAGTTGCACGGTGTCGCCGCTGCTGTCGATGCCCAGCAGTTGCCAGTCGCGCCCGCGGGCAAGACCGTGAGCCGGGGCATCGAGCCCGTTGAACTGGGCGCGGACCGCTTCGGGATTGCGTTGCAGATTACCGAACCATGGCCAGCATACCGGCACGCCGGCGCGCACCGATTTGCCACGCTTGAACAGGGCCTGGTCGCTGAGCCAGAGAAGGGGAGGTTCGCCCAGTCGCTGGTAGCTCAGCACCTGCGCACCCTGCTGCGCCACCAGCAGCTCGGCGCTGTCGGTGGTGATGCGCCAGCAGTTGAGCTCGCCGTGTTGTTCCGATTCGACCTTGGGTGTGGACATGCGCTGATCTCGTTGGGTTACCGTAAGGTCTTTGACCTTTCACAGACCCGTGAGTTTACCGCGCACCCGGTTCAGCGACGAGGCGGGACCGAGCGGGTGCGGCCGCTGCCGTCGATGGCGACGAAGACGAAGACAGCCTCGGTGACCTTTCGCCATTCGCTGGACAGTGGGTCGTCGCTCCACACTTCGACCATCATCTGGATCGAGCTGCGGCCGATTTCCAGGGTCTGGGTATAGAAGGACAATTGTGCGCCAACGGCGACCGGCACCAGGAACGCCATGCGGTCGATGGCCACGGTCGCGACACGGCCACCGGCAACGCGGCTGGCCATCGCGGTGCCGGCCAGGTCCATCTGTGCGACCAGCCAGCCGCCGAAAATATCGCCAAAACCGTTGGTTTCCCGCGGTAGCGCGGTGATCTGCAAGGCCAGGTCGCCTTGCGGAATGGGATCTTCTTGTTCGAGTTCAATCATGCCGGGGGTGCCTCGGACCCGTGTCGCTTCGTTGGTTGACGCAGTATCGGACGCCGCGAAAAACGATTCTCAGCAGACTCAAACCACGCTGCTTTCGCTTCGAAGGGCGGCGAAGGGAAACTCTGCGAAACCGACCAAGCTTACTTGGCAGCGTTTTCGCACAATATCCCACCTTGGACTCAACCGGTTTCTACGAGGGGCCAGTATATAGAGCCTCGCAGGCACCGACGACCATGCAGTCACCATTATCTGCGGGGAATATGTAGATCTGTGTCGCTTTCGGACAATTTGTTATTGTCCGGAGTTCATTTCAGGCCCGTTACAACCGTGCTGCCAGGCCTGAACTATCAATAAGAGAACCTTCAATGACCTCCGTGCCCTCCAGTATCGATCAGCCCGCCCGGCCGCTGACCCGCAGTGACTACAAAACCCTGTCGCTTTCCGCCCTTGGCGGTGCGCTGGAGTTCTACGACTTCATCATCTTCGTGTTCTTCGCCACGGTGGTCGGCAAGCTGTTCTTCCCGGCGGACATGCCCGAATGGCTGCGCCTGATGCAGACGTTCGGCATCTTTGCCGCCGGCTATCTGGCGCGGCCACTGGGCGGCATCGTCATGGCGCACTTCGGCGACCTGCTCGGGCGCAAGAAGATGTTCACCCTGAGTATCTTCCTGATGGCCGTGCCGACCCTGATCATGGGCCTGCTGCCGACCTACGCGCAGATCGGCATGGCGGCGCCCATCCTGCTCCTGCTGATGCGCGTCATCCAGGGCGCGGCCATTGGTGGTGAAGTGCCCGGTGCCTGGGTGTTCGTCTCCGAGCACGTGCCGGCACGTAACACGGGCTTTGCCTGCGGCACCCTGACCGCTGGCCTGACGGCGGGCATTTTGCTGGGTTCGCTGGTCGCCACGTTGATCAACACCGTCTACACCCCGGCCGAAGTGTCCGATTACGCCTGGCGGATCCCGTTCCTGCTGGGCGGCGTGTTCGGCCTGTTCTCGGTCTATCTGCGTCGCTGGCTGCACGAGACCCCGGTCTTCGCCGAGCTGCAGCAGCGCAAGGCCCTGGCCGAAGAAGTGCCGCTGCGCGCGGTCCTGCGTGACCATCGCGGCGCCATCGTGCTGTCGATGCTGCTGACCTGGCTGCTGTCGGCCGGCATCATCGTCGTGATCCTGATGACCCCGACCATCCTGCAGACCGTCTACGGCTTCACCCCGACCGTGGCCCTGCAGGCCAACAGCCTGGCGATCGTGCTGCTGACCCTGGGCTGCATCGGCGCCGGCAAGCTGGTGGACCGCTTCGGTGCCGGCCGGGTGTTCGTGGCGGGCAGTCTGGCGCTGCTGGTGACCTCCTGGACCTTCTATCACACCCTCGCCGACCACAAGGACCTGCTGTTCCCGATGTACGCCCTGACCGGCCTCTGCGTCGGCATCGTCGGCGCCGTGCCGTTCGTGATGGTGCGGGCCTTCCCGCCGGTGGTGCGTTTCAGCGGCCTGTCGTTCTCCTACAACGTCGCCTACGCCATCTTCGGCGGCCTGACCCCGATGGCCGTGACCGCGCTGCTCAAGTTCAGCCCCATGGCGCCGGCGCTGTATGTGGCCGGGATCTGCACCATTGGTCTGCTGGTTGGCTTGTACCTGCTTGCGACCAAACGCTGATCTTCTGCTCTTCCGTTGCAGGGCCATCCTGCAACGGCTCCTGCGAAACATGCTGATCAATATGGCGGCCCCACTGCCATAAAGATGTACCTCAGCCGCTCCAGGTCAACCCGACACCCTGCGCCATACAGACAAGGAGAATCTGTATGGACAAAACGCTATTCGATAAATCCACGGGTGACGTGGTTATCCGTGAGGGTTCCACGCAAACACCGGGTCAGCGCGACGCGGGCTTTTTTACCATAGGAGGGGGCGGCGGGTTTTCCGGGGGATTTGGGGGATCCAGCCGCAAGCGAGCCAAAAAGCGCGCCAGGGCCAGGGCGCAAGCGCTTGCCAATCGCCATGCCGGGGACCAGGCAGCCGCCGAAGCTGCGCAACAGGCGCAACTCGCCGCTCAGGCGGCAGCCCACCGGCAGTGGGTAGAACACTTCTCGCAAAGCCAGCAGGCTACTCGTGCGGAAATTGACCGACGTTACGCTGCCCATCAGGGAAATGTCGGACAAGCGCTGACGGCTGAATTGAACGCTGTCCGCCGGTATCCGGCCAGTGATGGCAGTGAGCGCTGGCAGCTTTATCTGATCACCAGGCAAAGGGTGGTGGTCGAACAGATCATCGCTGCGAAAGCTGCCGAGCTTCAGCGCGCAACCCAGCAAGCTCAAGCGTTTGACGGGCAAGACCCCCTGCAGCGATCACCACAGGACTATGCGGCGCAACTGGCGCAGCAGAGTTCCCGTCAGTCCTTTGAACAACTCCACCAAGCCTGGGAGGCCGCTTACATCGCGGCGCACGAGGCACAGCTCCTTTCTGAAGCCATTCGCCAGTTGACCGAGCGATCCAATGCCCTGATGGCTCTGCATGCCGAGAAGAAAGAGCTGTGGAAGGCTCGGGAGGCGGAGTGGGAGCGGCAGCGGCAGTACGCCGAACTGCGCGAGGCGCGCGTCCGGTTCAAGCAACTGGCTGACGAAAACCTCCGCCTGAAGCGGCTGCCCGAGGCCAACTCGCTGACGATGCCAATGGCCGCGACAGGCGGTGTCAGCATCCTCACCTGGAACGGCGTCCGGGTGGCCGAACCTGTTGTCGGCGCAATCGAACGGATGGTTTTCGACGCGACCAAGGAAGCTATCCGTATCGCTGCTATCCGCGCAGGTCAGACAGTTGCCCTGTTCGTGGCGACGATCACCTACTCCGCGGATATGGGATATAGCGAGCTCAGGCCCGGCCAGCGTCGCTTCATTCAAGGGATCGGCGTCCCGGCTGGCGTGATGGGCGTCCGTTCGGGGCAATATCTGCAAGCCTTGGCCGAGAGCGGAGAAATGGCTGAGGTCGACTATCGGGTCAAGCTCGAAGCACACAGCGGCAGCACCGCAATCATCGTGGCCGGAACGGGTGAGCAGATTCCAGCCCGCATTCCAGTCAGAAGCGCGGTTTTCGATCCGCTGACCAACACGTACAGGGCAGCAGGGCAAACGCCCATGGACCGTGACCTGGTGTTTGCGTCTGACGCCGCGCCTGTCGATCTGCCCGGGGCGCAGTCCGTCATGGAGTCGGGCTTGCTGTCGTCCGGGTTGGAGGCTCTCGAGATTCCAGTCGGTGTCGATTACCGTATCGACGACTGCATCGTCTGCATTCCCGGTCGGGCACCGCTTTATTTTTCGTTCGATGTTCCGCCAGCCGGGGCGGGTGTCGTCAGTGGCAGTGGACAAGTTGCTGCACCGGGTTGGTGGGAAGCCAGCGCCCAGGCGGCTGGAGCACCGATCCCGGCGCAGTCGGCGAGTACGCTGCGGGGGCGGGCGTTCGCTTCGTTCGGCAGCTTCGAGCAGGCGATGTGGCGGGCTATTGCCGAAGAAGCGGCTCCCGGCGGGGCATTTGGCGAGGCCAACCAGCGGCGCATTGCCAACGGTCTGGCACCTTATGCGCCGAAAAGCACCTGGGTTGGCGAACGCCGCGAATTCGAGATTCGTTACCCTGAAGGTGCTGCGCTCGGCACCGAGCCCTATGACCTTGACCGCCTGAGTATCCACAATCCCGCCAGTGTTGTGGGCGCGCGACCACAGACTCAGCCTTTCATCCCGTGGCTGTCGCTCGGCGAACCCATTTCACTCGAGGCGGCGAAATCGTTGGCGCACTCCTCGGGTGGCCGTCGTACCTGGACGCCTCTGGTACCGCCGGGAGCCGGTCTGCTGGGGTCGACCGATCTGCCCGAAGGGCCGTCGCTGCCGGGAATCCTGCCAGGCACCGAACTCGACCCATATCGACCGCAAATTGAAACACTTCCGGGGCTGGACGAGGGCGAGATCGGGTCCAGTATTCCTGGTTACGGGGCTGACGATGATCTACCCGAGCCTGGGCTGGTTTTCTCGGAACCGCTGGATGTGGGGCCTTATGATGAGTTGAGTCGTGAGAGCAGAAAGGATGGGCTGGATATTGACCACATTTCTTCGCGGAAGGCGTTGGAGATGTTTATTTTGAGGCGGGATCCTAAAATAGAAGCCTGGGATTTAAGAGACCACCTTTCAAAAGCGCCAAGTATTGCAATTCCCGCAGAGGTTCATCGAAAGTTTAGTGAGACTTTTGGCGGAAGAAATACCAAGGACAAACAGTATCAAGACTCGCTTGATATCAAGACTGCGGTAGACAGCAATCTCGATGCTATCAAGCCGGGCCTGCTCGAGTATGGGCTGCTAGAGGCAGATATTGAAGCTGCACGCGATAAACTTCACGCCCTTAACCGGGAGCAAGGATGGTATGAATGAAAATTTCTGAACTTGAGACGCTTATTGGCCTCCTCGGGAAAAGCCACGTTGACCTGATTGCAATGAACGTTGTGCCAGATGCTCCGCTTTTGCAGATTTTTCCGGAGTCGGAGATTTTCTTCTTTGAGCCTGAAGAGGGGGTTGGCATGACCTTTTCACCAGAGGAGAAAATATTCACAAGACTGTTTATTACGCTAAAAGAAACCACGCCATCCACAATCGAGTACGAAGGGGAGCTGCCAAATCGTTTGTTAATGAACATGGACAAAGCCACAGTGCATAAACTTTTCGGTGTTCCGAAGTCTAGTCACGGCCCTGTGAAGTTACCACAGACGGGTTGGACAGGTGGCTGGGATCTTTACGATTTTGATCTCGAAAAATTTCCATATGTGGATCTGACATTCAAGTACCTGGCCGATTCTACGGTCCAGAACTTGATTTTCGAACTGAAGTCGTGAACAAAACGGCGTTCATTTAAATTGAATGAACGCCAGCTGATATGTGAGTGGGTAGTGAAATGGAATTAAAACTAAACTTGCAGGACTACACCAGAGCGGAATTCACCGGACTGATATCCGCCATCTGGAACGCCGAAGCGAACAACAGTACTCAAGCCCGGCTGATCGACCACTTCGACAAGGTCGTCGGTCACCCCCTGGGAGCGGACCTGATTTTCTATCCCCCGGATGCCGAGACCGGCAACCCGCATTCGGTTGGCAATGTTCTTTTCCACATCACCCAGTGGCATCACAGCAAGGGTGTGGCGCCCTTCGCGGGTGAGTCCGTGCCAGCCCCGACGGTCAGGGCGAATGTGCGTTCGAGTGCGCAGGAAAGGAAGGTGGAAGCTTCGAGGAAGGAACTCGAAAAGGTTCGGCAGATCGCCGCAGACATAGAAGCTTCCGCACAAGTTGCAAACGGAGCGTTGGACCATTTCGGCCAGTTGATGGACCAGTGGCAATCCATTCCGGCACAGAGTCGGAGCATCGCTCAGCATGTCGACGCCATCGATGCTTTGGAGTTGGCGTTGTCGCAAGTCGTCAAATCGGTGAAAGCGCTGGATGCACCGAGAATGAAGCTGGACTTTGCCAAAGCCGCTGCCGAGCGAAATAGAACCAGCAGCGTTCATGACACCGCCATTCTGAGCAGCATTCTTGAACTCATCAGCCAGAGTGAATTGCGATACCAGGCTGTCTTCGCTGATGCCGGCCAGCGTCATGCCGAACTCTATGGTCGTTCTGTCTCGTTGTTTGACGAAGCCGAGCGGTCCATCGTTGCGCGACTGGCTGAGGCGCAGATCCATTCAATAGAACTTGCGCAAACGGTGCGCATGCGCCTTCGTTCGGTCTCTAAGGGTCCCTGTCTGATGGTTGCCGCCAAGACCCTGCACGTTGGCGAGGGAATTTCCGTCGCCCTCAAGAGCGCCATTCGCTCAGCGGTCGCGGAGTTCGACTGGCAGGCGACTTCGTTGGATGGCGAGCACCCGAGGACAGTTTCTGCCATTGCCTCCTTCAGCTTCGCTCACTGGAAGGCGCGCGACTGGTACGCCCTGAGTGTTCCGCTGGGCGAACTGATGCCCGTGGAGGGATATGACTGGCAGCATCTCGCCCGTACCGAGGCGACTGTGAAAATGCCCTATCGTCTTTTTTCGAGGTCCGTTCCAGCGGGTGAGCGAAAGCTGTCTGTCGGACTGAAGACGCTTACCGAGCTGCAGCAGATTTGCCTGACACCTGCCGATGGAAGATTGTTGCCATCCAGCGTCAGCGTCAGGTTGGCCGCGTGGGATTCAACATCCGCAGCGTTCCGCTTCACCTTATCCGGCAGGGCTCCCGTTACCCTTCACTGGTGCTCGGCAACGGATATCGGAAGTGCCGTGGACGATGCGATCAAGCCGTCTGTCGCAACCCGAGGCGGAGTACTGGATATGCCCAAGGTGCCACTGCTCGAATCCGTGCAAGAGATGGAAAACATAGTGTTTGAGGACTGTGTCGTTGTATTTCCGCCCGAGAGCGAAATTGAACCGATCTACTTGACCTTCAAGGGTATCCAGTAGGCCCATGAAGCTTTGCCCGCGGTCTTCTGACGAGCGGGCAGGGCTTTACGGCGCCGTTCTCAGGCGCTTTGACTCTTGGTGTTACAACCGCGTGATGGCCTTTCATCTAATTGTCACAATCGATTCATAGAGTAGTCACACGGCCTGCAGATACTTGGGCCCGATCCATCTCACCCCCGAATTCCTGCTAGGAGCAAGGCATGAAACTGAAGCGTTTGATGGCGGCCCTGACCTTTGTCGCCGCTGGCGTTGCCACCGCCAATGCGGTTGCCGCTGTTGACCCAGCTATTCCGACCTACACCAAGACCACCGGTGTGTCGGGCAACCTCTCCAGCGTTGGTTCCGATACCCTGGCCAACCTGATGACGCTGTGGGCTGAGGCGTACAAGAAAGAATATCCGAACGTAAACATCCAGATTCAGGCCGCCGGCTCCTCCACCGCACCACCCGCACTGACCGAAGGCACCGCCAACCTGGGCCCGATGAGCCGCAAGATGAAGGACGTCGAGCTTCAGGCTTTCGAGCAGAAGTACGGCTACAAGCCGACTGCCATCCCGGTTGCCGTTGACGCCCTGGCTGTCTTCGTCCACAAGGACAACCCGATCAAAGGCCTGACCATGGCTCAGGTTGACGCGATCTTCTCGTCCACCCGTCTGTGCGGCGGCAAGTCCGACGTCAAGACCTGGGGCGACCTGGGCGTGACCGGCGACCTGGCCAACAAGCCAGTCCAGCTGTTCGGCCGTAACTCGGTATCCGGCACCTACGGCTACTTCAAGGAAGAAGCCCTGTGCAAAGGCGACTTCAAGCCTAACGTCAACGAGCAGCCAGGTTCGGCTTCCGTTGTTCAGTCGATCAGCTCTTCGCTGAACGGCATCGGCTACTCGGGCATCGGTTACAAGACCGCCAGCGTCAAGACCGTAGCCCTGGCCAAGAAAGAAGGCGGCGAGTTCGTTGAAGACAACGAAGCCAACGCCCTGAACGGCACCTACCCGCTGTCCCGCTTCCTGTACGTCTACGTCAACAAGGCCCCGAACAAGCCTCTGGCCCCGCTGGAAGCCGAGTTCGTGAAACTGGTTCTGTCCCAGGCAGGCCAGCAGGTCGTAGTGAAAGACGGTTACATCCCGCTGCCAGCCAAAGTGGCTGAAAAAGCGCTGGCCGATCTGGGCCTGAGCCACACCGCCGGTGTAGCTAAGAACTGAGTGTGACCTGGCGGGGTTCGGAGGATGCCGAGCCCCGCCGCAAATTCCCAGTCCGCTGCCAGGACATCTGCGCGGCGGGCTTTTTTGCGTCACTGCACTGTAATGTTTTTGTCATACGGGACCGCTAGGGTGTGCGCATGAATGATCTGGCCAACTCCACAATGACCCAAAATTCTCCCCCCGTGCGGATTGATTTCAATACGCCCGAACTGCAACGCAAACGTCGTCTGCGCGCCCTCAAGGACCGCCTGACCCGCTGGTACGTACTGGTGGGCGGGCTGGCTGTGCTGGCGGCGATCACGCTGATCTTCTTCTATCTGGCCTATGTGGTCGTGCCGCTGTTCCAGGGCGCGACGCTGACCAGCAAGCAGGCACTGGAGCCGACCTGGCTGCAACAGGACGCCGGCAAGCCGCTGATGATCGCCCTGGAAGAGCAGAACCTGGTGGGTATGCGTGTCTCGGACAAGGGCCAGGCCCTGTTCTTCGATACCAAGACCGGTGCCGAGCTCAAGCGCGTCGATCTGCCCCTGCCGGCAGGCGTCCAGGTGACCTCGATCGGTTCCGACCAGCCGGGCAGCCCGCTGATCGTGCTGGGTCTGTCCAACGGTCAGGTGATGGTGTTCAACCACAGCTACAAGATCACCTACCCGGACAACAAGAAGACCATCACCCCGGCCATCGACTTCCCTTACGGCCAGGAGCCCATCACGCTGGAAGACCAGGGTCAGCCCCTGGAGCACGTCAGCCTGAACCATAACGGCGACACGCTGTTGCTGGCCGGCTCTTCGGGTTCGCACCTGCAGGTGCTGTCGCTGAGCCGTGAAGAGAACATGATGACCGGCGAAGTCACCAGCGAGCAGAACCGCATCGACCTGCCGCAGATGACCGAGCCGGTGAAGGCCATCTTCATCGACCCGCGTCAGCAGTGGCTCTACGTGCTCAACGGTCGCGCCCAGGCCGACGTGTTCAGCCTGCGCGAAAAGAGCCTCAACGGTCGCTACAAGCTGCTTGAAGACGGCAACGCCGAAATCACCGCCAGCGCCCAGCTGGTTGGCGGTATCTCGCTGATCCTCGGTGACTCCAAGGGCGGCCTGAGCCAGTGGTTCATGGCCCGTGATCCGGATGGCGAGCAGCGCTTCAAACGTATCCGCGACTTCAAGATGGACAACGCGCCGATCGTGCAGATCGACGCCGAAGAGCGCCGCAAGGGCTTCATCGCCCTGGACGCCAACGGCAAGCTGGGCGTGTTCCACAGCACCGCGCACCGCACCTTGCTGGTCGAGCCGGCCGCTGAAGGTCCGGGCACCCTGGCCCTGTCGCCTCGTGCCAATCGAGTGATCATCGAAGAAGGCGGCAAGCTGCTGCCGCTGACCCTGAAGAACCCGCACCCGGAAGTGTCCTGGAGCGCGCTGTGGAGCAAGGTCTGGTACGAGAACTACGACGAGCCGAAGTACGTCTGGCAGTCCACCGCCTCGAACACCGACTTCGAACCCAAGCTGAGCCTCTCGCCGCTGACCTTCGGTACCCTGAAGGCCGCGTTCTACGCGATGATCCTGGCCGCTCCGCTGGCCATCGCCGCGGCGATCTACACCGCTTACTTCATGGCACCGGGCATGCGCCGCAAGGTCAAGCCGGTGATCGAGCTGATGGAAGCGATGCCGACGGTGATTCTCGGCTTCTTCGCCGGTCTGTTCCTCGCGCCGTATCTTGAAGGCCACCTGCCGGGTGTGTTCAGCCTGCTGCTGATGCTGCCGCTAGGTATCCTGGTCGCCGGTTTCACCTGGAGCCGCCTGCCGGAGTCGATCCGCCTGCGCGTCCCGGATGGTTGGGAAGCCGCGATCCTGATCCCGGTGATTCTCTTCACCGGCTGGTTCGCCCTGTACATGAGTCCGTTCCTGGAGACCTGGTTCTTCGGTGGCGACATGCGCCTGTGGATCACCAACGACCTGGGCATCACCTACGACCAGCGCAACGCTCTGGTAGTGGGTATCGCCATGGGCTTCGCGGTCATCCCGAACATCTACTCGATCGCCGAGGACGCCGTGTTCAGCGTACCGCGCAGCCTGACCCTGGGCTCGCTGGCACTGGGTGCCACGCCATGGCAGACCCTGACCCGCGTGGTCATCCTCACCGCCAGCCCGGGCATCTTCTCGGCGCTGATGATCGGTATGGGCCGTGCCGTTGGCGAGACCATGATCGTGCTGATGGCCACCGGCAACACCCCGGTCATGGAGCTGAACCTGTTCGAAGGTATGCGGACCCTGGCGGCCAACGTCGCCGTGGAAATGCCCGAATCGGAAGTCGGCGGCAGCCACTACCGCGTCCTGTTCCTTGCCGCACTGGTGCTGCTGATGTTCACGTTCGTGATGAACACCTTGGCCGAGCTGATTCGCCAGCGTCTGCGCAAGAAATACTCGTCGCTTTGATAGAAAGGTAGAGATCCGTGAAAAAGGATTCCCTCAAAAGCTGGTTCAAGAGCGGCGCCCCAGGCGTCTGGATAAGCGGTGGCTCGGTGGCCATCGCGGTCATCATGACCGTCGGCCTGCTCGCTGTTATCGCCGTCCGTGGCCTGGGCCATTTCTGGCCGGCCGACCTGTTGCAAGCCAACTACACCGTGCCGGGCCAACCCGCGCACGTTGTGATCGGCGAGGTGGTACAGAAGGAAGAAGTACCGCGTGCGCGTCTGAAAGGGGCTGGCCTGCCGGTTCCGGATGACGGCCCGGAATTCATGACCCGCGAGCTGATCAAGGTGGGTAACCGCGACCTCAATGGCAGCGACTTCACCTGGGTCGTCGGCGAATGGCTGACCGAGCAGCAGACCCCGGCCGACCTGATCGCCCTGGAGCGCCGCGAGTGGGGCAACTTCTACGGCTACCTGGTCAGCGTCAAGGAAAACGGCAAGGTCGTTGCCGAGGGCCAGGCTGCCTGGACCGAACTGCAGAACCGCCTGGCTCGCTCCGAGAAGCTGGCCGGTGACCTGCAGTCCCTCGAGAAGAAAGATATCGGCGCCATCAACCATGGTTTGGAGCGCCTGCGTCTGCACAGCCGCAAGCTGGAACTGGAAGGCAAGCTGGACGCCGCCGCCCAGGCCGATATCGAATCCGAGCGCGCCGAGCTGAACAACCGCTACAAGGCCATCGAAGAGCGTCTGGGCAGCCTGCACCAGGACTTCGCCCGCGACAGCCTGGTTGCCCGCGACGGCAACGGTCGTGAAGTCGAGATCAACCTGAGCAAGGTGGTGCACGCCTACCAGCCGAACGGCATGGGCCTGTTCACCAAGCTGGGCGTGTACTTCGCCAAGGTCTGGGAATTCCTCAGCGACGACCCGCGTGAAGCCAACACCGAAGGCGGTATCTTCCCGGCCATTTTCGGTACGGTGATGATGACCCTGATCATGGCCGTGATCGTGACCCCGTTCGGCGTGCTGGCAGCGGTCTACCTGCGTGAATACGCCCGCCAGGGCCCGGTCACCCGCTTGATCCGCATCGCGGTGAACAACCTGGCCGGTGTTCCGGCGATCGTCTACGGCGTATTCGGCCTGGGCTTCTTCGTCTATGTGCTGGGTGGCTCGCTCGACCGGTTGTTCTTCCCCGAGGCACTGCCGGCGCCGACCCTGGGTACTCCGGGCCTGCTCTGGGCATCGCTGACTCTGGCACTGCTGGCGGTACCGGTGGTGATCGTGGCGACCGAAGAAGGTCTGGCGCGTATCCCGCGGACCGTGCGCGAAGGCTCCCTGGCCCTCGGCGCGACCAAGGCCGAGACGCTGTGGAAGATTGTCCTGCCGATGGCCAGCCCGGCGATGATGACCGGCATGATCCTCGCGGTGGCCCGTGCCGCCGGTGAAGTGGCGCCGCTGATGCTGGTGGGTGTGGTGAAACTGGCGCCATCGCTGCCGGTGGACGGCAACTACCCGTACCTGCACCTGGACCAGAAGATCATGCACCTGGGCTTCCACATCTATGACGTCGGCTTCCAGAGCCCGAACGTCGAGGCCGCACGGCCGCTGGTGTACGCCACCGCGCTGTTGCTGGTGCTGGTCATCGCCACGCTGAACCTGTCGGCGGTCTGGATCCGCAACCACCTGCGCGAGAAGTACAAGGCGCTGGATAGCTGATCCGCACACCCTTATCTGCAAGTGCCGCCCGTGCCGAGCGCCGGGCGGCTCGATGAAACGAAATTGATAGCGTATGGAGTCTGACCATGCAGCATGAATCCCACGCCCACGGCATCGATATGTCGGCCCTGGGTCGCGACAAACAGAGTCTGCGCCTGGCTGAAGAAACCGTGGCGATCGAAGTGCCGGGCCTGAGCCTGTTCTACGGCGAGAAACAAGCCCTGTTCGACGTCAGCATGAACATCCCCAAACAGCGCGTGACCGCCTTCATCGGCCCGTCCGGCTGCGGTAAGTCCACCCTGCTGCGTACCTTCAACCGGATGAACGATCTGGTCGATGGCTGCCGCGTCGAGGGTGCGATCAACCTCTACGGCAACAACATCTACCGCAAGGGCGAAGACGTCGCCGAGCTGCGCCGTCGCGTCGGCATGGTGTTCCAGAAGCCGAACCCGTTCCCCAAGACCATCTACGAGAACGTGGTCTACGGCCTGCGCATCCAGGGCATCAACAAGAAGCGCGTGCTCGACGAAGCCGTCGAGTGGGCACTGAAGGGCGCAGCCCTGTGGGACGAAGTCAAAGACCGCCTGCACGACTCGGCGCTGGGCCTGTCCGGTGGTCAGCAGCAGCGTCTGGTGATCGCCCGTACCATCGCCGTGGAACCGGAAGTCCTGCTGCTCGACGAGCCGTGCTCGGCACTGGACCCGATCTCGACCCTGAAGGTCGAGGAGCTGATCTACGAGCTGAAGTCCAAGTACACCATCGTCATCGTGACCCACAACATGCAACAGGCGGCCCGGGTTTCGGACTACACCGCGTTCATGTACATGGGCAAACTGGTCGAATTCGGCGATACCGATACCCTGTTCACCAACCCGGCCAAGAAACAGACCGAAGACTACATCACCGGTCGCTACGGCTAGTCGCGCGAGGCGCGACAGCTTCAAGCTGCGAGCTTCAAGCGGCAAGAAGGTGGACCCAGGGACTACACGAATGACTTGAAGCTTGCAGCTTGTAGCTGAAAGCTTCTTCGCGGAGCGAAAGCATGATCGATAAAGACAGCCTCACCCATCACATCTCCCAGCAGTTCAACGCCGAGCTCGAAGAGGTGCGCAGCCATCTCCTGGCCATGGGCGGCCTGGTGGAGAAGCAGGTCAACGACGCGGTCACCGCGCTGATCGAGGCCGACTCGGGCCTGGCCCAGCAAGTGCGCGAAGTCGACGAGCAGATCAACCAGATGGAACGCAACATCGACGAGGAGTGCGTACGCATCCTCGCCCGTCGCCAGCCGGCCGCGTCCGACCTGCGCCTGATCATCAGCATCTCCAAGTCGGTGATCGACCTGGAGCGCATCGGCGACGAGTCCACCAAGATCGCCCGCCGCGCCATCCAGTTGTGCGAAGAAGGCGAGTCGCCCCGTGGCTACGTCGAGGTTCGCCACATCGGCGACCAGGTGCGCAACATGGTTCGCGATGCGCTGGACGCCTTTGCCCGCTTCGACGCCGACCTGGCGTTGTCGGTGGCCCAGTACGACAAGACCATCGACCGCGAATACAAGACCGCCCTGCGCGAGCTGGTGACCTACATGATGGAAGACCCGCGCTCGATCTCGCGGGTGCTGAGCGTCATCTGGGCACTGCGTTCGCTGGAGCGTATCGGCGACCACGCGCGCAACATCTCGGAACTGGTGATTTACCTGGTGCGCGGCACCGATGTGCGTCACCTGGGCCTCAAACGCATGAAAGAAGAAGTGCAAGGCGTCGAAATGCCTAATGTTCCGGGCGAATCTGACGATAAATAAGACTGCCCCGAGAACTGACGCCCGGCTCATGGCCGGGCGTTTTCGTTTGCGGCAGCGCAAGAGAAGGCACCCGCGAACGAATTGAGATGTGTCCCGGCGTGACCGAAGTTTTGGCAAATGGCCATCAGTCAACGTTATGCTAGCCGGGTTCTGGAAGGAGTGGCGATGAGTAAAGTCAGTGTTCTTGTGGTGGATGACGCGCCGTTCATCCGCGACCTGGTGAAAAAGTGCCTGCGCAACTATTTCCCGGGCATGGTCACCGAAGATGCGGTCAACGGGCGCAAGGCCCAGACCCTGATGACCCGTGAAGTCTTCGACCTGGTGCTGTGCGACTGGGAGATGCCGGAAATGTCGGGCCTTGAGTTGTTGACCTGGTGCCGCCAGCAGGACGCGCTGAAGACGCTGCCCTTCATCATGGTCACCAGCCGTGGCGACAAGGAAAACGTGATCCAGGCGATTCAGGCCGGCGTTTCCGACTATGTCGGCAAGCCCTTCACCAACGAACAATTGCTGACCAAAGTGAAGAAAGCCCTGGCCAAGGTCGGCAAGCTTGACGCAGCCATGGCTGGCGGCCCCGCCCGATCCTCCACCGGTTTCGCCAACGACTCGCTGTCGGCGCTGACCAGCGGCAAAGCCGAGCAAGTCGCGGCCAGCACGCCGGCGGCTGCGCCTGCCGTCAAACCGTTGGTGAACGCACCGACGCCTCCGGCACAGCCAGCGACCCCGACAGGTCGTGGTCAGGGCCAGTTGCGCCTGTCCAGTGGCATTCAGCCCTGCATCATCAAGGCCCTGACCCTCAAGGAAGCGTCGCTGGTGGTTCGCCGCAGTGAAGCGCTGCCGCAGGTGCTGGAAGGCGCGGTACTCGATCTCGAACAGGGCGAGACCTCGGAAATCGCCCGCCTCAACGGCTACCTGCACTCGGTAGCGGCGCTTGAGCCGAAGCCCGACAGCGACTGGCTGCAACTGATCTTCCGCTTCGTCGACCAGGATGCGCAGAAGCTCGACTACCTGTCGCGCCTGATCGCCCGTGGCACCGCGCAGAAGCAGTACATTCCCGGAGCTTGATCCTGTGTCCTTCGCCGACCGAAGCCGGTCGGCGAACCGTCTGGCGGCAAATTGCCACCGCTGATCGTCTGGAACCCTCCTGAAACACTTGCGGTCCTGCGCGACGAACACTGGCTGCTAGTCTTCGACAAAGCAAAACTGTCAGAAGGCCATTAGTCATGCCGTCCCGCCTGCTGCTGTTCTGCGCCTTGCTGTTCTGCGCCGGGCCGGCTCTGGCCATGACCATCTACAAGCACACCGATGCCTACGGTGTGGTGTCCTATTCCGATCGGCCGATGCCCGGAGCACGGCCTCTCGTTTTCCGGGACCAGATGGTCGAGCAACTCGACAGTCAGGTGCATCTTCAGGCCACCCCCCACGCCGGTGGTGTGCATTTCTCCGTGTACAACGAGCTGTTCGCGCCGGTGGAGGTGGAGTTGCGCCTGGAGCGTCTCGCCAATGCCCGTGACGCCGGGCCTCGCGTGGTGCGACGGGTCGTGGGCCCGCGCGCCACGGTGGCACTCACCAGCGTGGCGGCCCTGCAGCCAGGCAAGCCGGTGACCTATCGGGAGAAGTTTCGAACCGCCCTCGGCGATCCCGCCCAGCGCCCGCAGGCCTATCGTTACCCGCTGCCCTGGCGTGGCGGTCCGTTCCGACTCACTCAAGGCCCCAATGGCCGCTTCAGTCACTTCGGTCCGAAAGGGCGCTACGCGATGGACATCGCCATGCCCGAGGGCACGCCGATCATCGCCGCGCGCCCCGGTGTAGTGGTCAAGGTAGAGAATCGCCAGAGCGGGCGGGGTACGCAGCCCTCCGGCAACTTCGTGAGGATCCTGCACAACGACGGCACCATGGGCGTGTACCTGCACCTGATGCGCGGCTCGGTGGTGGTCAGGGAAGGACAACAGGTGGCGTACGGTACGCAACTGGCGCGGTCGGGGAACACTGGGCGGAGCACTGCGCCGCACCTGCATTTCGTGGTGCAGCGCAATGTCGGGCTGGCGGTGGAGTCGATTCCCTACCAGTTCAACCAGCCCGTGGGCGGGTTGCCGAACTTCACCGCCGGCAACCCCTGAGGCGCATCAGTCCAGCTTGAGGACCTTGGCCAGGACGATCTTCGGCCCTTTCATCTTCTTGATGATGATGCGCAAGCCTTCGACTTCCAGCACTTCTTCCTCCTCCGGAACCCGCTTGAGGGTCTCGTAGACCAGGCCGGCGAGGGTTTCCGCCTCGATATGGTCCAGGTCCAGGCCCAGCAGGCGCTCGACCTTGAACAGCGGCGTGTCGCCCCGTACCAGCAGTTTGCCTGGCTGATAGGCGAGGATGCCGCGCTCGGCCTTGCGGTGTTCGTCCTGAATGTCGCCCACCAGCACTTCCAGCACGTCTTCCATGGTCAGGTAGCCGATGACCTTGCCGTCGGCTTCCTCGACCAGGGCGAAATGCGCGCCGCCCTTGCGGAACTGCTCCAGCAACTGCGACAGCGGCATATGCCGGGACACACGCTCCAGCGGACGGGTGAGTTCGGCCAGGTCGAAGGACTCGGGCACGTGGTCCAGCGCCGCCAGCTCCAGCAGCAGGTCCTTGATGTGCAGCAGGCCGACGAATTCGCCGCGTTCGGCGTCGTACACCGGGTAGCGGCTGAACTTGTGGCGGCGGAACATCGCCAGGATTTCCTTCAGCGGCGCGTTGGCGTCGAGGCTGATCATGTCTTCCCGGGAGTTGGCCCAGTCGACCACTTCCAGTTCGCCCATTTCCACCGCCGAGGCCAGCACGCGCATGCCCTGGTCGCTCGGGTCCTGGCCACGGCTGGAGTGCAGGATCAGCTTGAGCTCTTCACGGCTGTAATGGTGCTCGTGGTGCGGACCGGGTTCGCCCTGGCCGGCAATGCGCAGGATGGCGTTGGCACTGGCGTTGAGCAGGTAGATGGCCGGGTACATCAGCCAGTAGAACAGGTACAGCGGCACGGCGGTCCAGAGCGACAGCAGCTCGGGTTTGCGAATCGCCCACGACTTGGGGGCCAGTTCGCCGACCACGATGTGCAGGTACGAAATCACGAAGAAGGCGCTGAAGAACGAAATGGCCTTGATGATTTCCGGCGATTGCACGCCGACCGCGGCCAGCAAGGGTTCCAGCAGGTGGGCGAAGGCGGGCTCGCCGACCCAGCCCAGGCCCAGCGAAGCGAGGGTGATACCCAGTTGGCAGGCGGACAGGTAGGCGTCCAGCTGGCTGTGTACGGTGCGCAGGATGCTGCCGCGCCAGCCGTGCTGCTCGGCGATCGACTCGACGCGGGTCGAGCGCAGTTTGACCATGGCGAACTCGGCGGCTACGAAGAAGCCGTTGAGCAAGACCAGCAGCAGAGCGAAGAGAATCATGCCGAAATCGGCGAAAAGAGACGCGAGGGAGATACTAGAGGAAGGGTCCATGATGGAGTTTTACGGGGTCCGTCTTTTTGAAAGGGGGAGAAAAAAGATGCCAGCTCATGCTGGCACCGGTCCGCCAATGTAGCGGCTGAGAACCCAAATGCAAAGTGCGCTGGATCAGTGAAGCTTTTCTCCCGCGACCTGAACGGCGGCGAAATGGCAGGTAAAGGTGCTGCCATGGCCGGGGACACTGCTGATTTCCAGGCGACCGCGGTGGCGCAACAGCACGTGCTTGACGATCGCCAGGCCAAGGCCCGTGCCACCGGTGTTGGAGGCGCGGCTGGAGTCGACCCGGTAGAAACGCTCGGTCAGGCGCGGCAGGTGCTTGGCGTCAATGCCGATGCCTGAATCCTGCACGCTCAGGTGCGCGCCCTGCTCGTCGCCCCACCAGCGAATCCGGATGTTGCCCTCGTCCTGGGTGTACTTCACGGCGTTGAACACCAGGTTGGAGAAGGCGCTGCGCAGTTCCGCCTCGCTCCCTTTGAGGCGCAGGCCGGGCTGGGCTTCGAGGGTGATGCGCTGGTTGCGCTGCCCTGACAGGGCCTGGGCATCGCCCTTGATCGATTGCAGCAGGCTGTCGATGGCCACCGGGTGGTTGTCCGACGGGTAGTCGGTGGCTTCAAGCTTGGCCAGCAACAGCAGGTCGTTGAGCAGGGTCTGCATGCGTCCGCCCTGCTGCTGCATCTGCTGCAGTGCCCGTTTCCAGCGCGGATTCACGTCCTCGACGTTGTCCAGCAGGGTTTCCAGGTAGCCGGCGATCACGGTCAGCGGGGTACGCAGCTCATGGGAGACGTTGGCGACGAAGTCCTTGCGCATCTGCTCCAGCTGGTGGATGCGGGTGACGTCGCGCACCAGCATCAGATGTTCGTTGTTGCCGTAGCGGGTGATGTACAACTGGATGCGCAGGCGGTCACTGATGGGCGACGGAATTTCCAGCGGTTCCAGGTAGTTCTCCTGATCGAAGTACTCCTTGAAGCGCGGATGGCGAACCAGGTTGGTCACCGGCTGGCCGCCGTCCTGAGGCGTCTTGAGCCCGAGCAGGGTTTCCGCGGCGCGGTTCCACCACTCCAGGTTGCCTTCGCTGTCGAGCATGATCACCGCGTCTTTCAGCGCGGCGGTGGACTCCTGGACACGGTCGATGACCGCTTGCAGACGGCCACGCACGCGCTGGTCGCGGCGTTGCAGGTGATAGATGCTGTCGAAGATCTCGCCCCACAGGCCGTAGCCGTCCGGCGGAGGCTCGTCCGGTTTGTGTTCCTGCAGCCACTGGTGCAGGCGCAGCATCTGCTTGAGGGTCCAGCCCAGGTAGAGGGCCAGGCCTGCGGCCAGGGCCCAGCCGTAATGGCCACTGACCAGCCCGACCAGCAGGCAGACGGTGATCAGCAGCAGCAGATGGCGAATCAGGGTGCCGTGCCAGTTCTGGTTCACTTCGGGATCCTTGCGGATCAGCTTCAAGCTGCAAGCTATAAGCTGCAAGAATGAAGCGGATCGTCTAATACTTTCGCTCTTCGTGAGACAGTATGCCCCCAGGCTTCAAGCCGACGCAGGCCGGCTCTTGCTTCTACTTGAGGCTTGCAGCTTGAAGCTTGAAACGGGTTTCAGCTTTTGGTCGAAAAACGGTAGCCCGTTCCGCGCACGGTTTGTACCAGATTTTCGTAGGCATCACCCAGCGCCTTGCGCAGCCGGCGGATATGCACGTCGACGGTGCGCTCTTCGACGTAGACGTTGCCGCCCCAGACCTGGTCGAGCAGTTGTCCGCGGGTGTAGGCGCGTTCCTGGTGGGTCATGAAGAACTGCAGCAGACGGTATTCGGTAGGGCCCATTTCGGCGGGCTTGCCGTCGATGGTCACGCGGTGGCTGATCGGGTCGAGCAGCAGGCCGCCGACTTCGATCGGTGCCTCGCCATCGCTCGGGCCGGTACGGCGCAGCACGGCCTTGAGGCGGGCGACCAGCTCGCGGGGCGAGAATGGCTTGGTGATGTAGTCGTCGGCGCCGACCTCCAGGCCCTGGATCTTGTTGTCTTCCTCACCCTTGGCGGTGAGCATGATGATCGGCACGTCGCTGGTCAGTTCGTCGCGCTTGAGGCGGCGGGCCAGTTCGATGCCGGAGGTGCCTGGCAGCATCCAGTCCAGCAGGATCAGGTCCGGCTTGCGGTCGACGATGATGGCGTGGGCCTGCTGCGAGTTCTCGGCCTCGAGGCAGTCATAGCCGGCCATTTCCAATGCAACGGCGATCATCTCGCGAATTGGCGCTTCGTCGTCAACGATCAGAATGTTCCTGCCAACCATGCTCAAACCTCTCCCCAGCCTGTGGTGTCTTGGCCCGCATTAGATAACGGAATTATTGCAGTCGTGTGACAGGTCGTGGGCCGTTGCAGCAACATTCTGTTACTGAGCTAGGCTTTTAAATCCCGATCCCGAGATTTGACGGTGAATCCAATGACACGACATACGCTGAACTGGATGACGCTCTGTGCCGCCCTCGCAGTCCCAGGAATGGCGTTCGCCCACCATGCCATGGAGAAAGATGGCATGTGGGTCGATCACGCCGGCATGACGCTCTACACCTTCGACAAGGATGCGGGCGGCAAGTCCATGTGCAACGGCGAGTGCGCCAAGAACTGGCCACCGCTGATGGTCAAGGGTGACGAAAAGGCCGACGGCAAGTGGACGCAGATCAAGCGCGATGACGGCAGCATGCAGTGGGCCTACGACGGCAAGCCGCTGTACACCTTCGTCAAGGACAAGAAAGCCGGGGACATGACCGGCGATGGCATGAAGGACGTCTGGCACGTGGCCAAGCCCTGAAACCCGCGGGAGGCCTGGCATGCCTCTTGTGGGAGCGGATTCACCGGAACGCCGGACCGCCGCGATCGGCGGCGCAGCCGTCGCGGCTGAAGCCGCTCCCACACCGGACTGCCGCCTGATGCGGATCAGCGGGTCGCGTAGTCGATCACGATGCTGACGAAAATGATGAACCCCGCCCAGTGGTTGTGCAGGAATGCCTTGAAGCAGGCTTCCCGCGCCAGGCTGCGGGTCGACCAGTACTCCCAGGCGAAGCACAGCGCCGCCCCCAGCAGGCCGAGGTGGAACCAGCCGCCCAGGTCGAACTGGTTGCCTGCCAGCAGCAGGCACAGCAGCGAAGCCCCTTGCAGCGACACGATGATGGTGCGGTCCGCCTCGCCGAACAGGATGGCGGTGGACTTCACCCCGATCTTGAGGTCGTCGTCGCGGTCGACCATCGCGTAATAGGTGTCATACCCCACGGTCCACAGCAGGTTGGCGATATACAGCAGCCAGGCGATGGCCGGCAGCTCGCCATTGGCCGCAGTGAACGCCATCGGAATGCCCCACGAATATGCCGCCCCCAGCACCACCTGCGGGTAGTAGGTGTAGCGCTTCATGAAGGGATAGCAGGCCGCCAGCGCTACCGCACCGAACGACAGGTACACGGTTTTGGCATTGGTGCACAAAACCAGCAGGAAACTCACGCCCACCAGCAAGGCGAACAGCGCCAGGGCCTCGCGGCTGCTGATCCGGCCGGCGGCCAGCGGGCGTTCGGCGGTGCGCTTGACGTGGCCGTCCACCTTGCGGTCAGCGAAATCGTTGATGCAGCAGCCGGCGGCGCGCATCAGCACCACGCCGAACAGGAAGATCAGCACATTGGCCAGGCTCGGCGAGCCGTTGCCGGCGATCCATACCGCCGACAGGGTCGGCCAGAGCAGCAGATAGATGCCGATCGGCTTGTCCATGCGGCTCAGCTGGAGGAAGTCCCAGGCCCGGGGATGCAGACGATTGAGCGACTTGAGCAGGTTCAGGTACATCAGTGAGCCTCCTGGAAGGCTTCGGTGGCGTGCCACAGGGCGGGCAGAAAGACTTCGGCCACCAGCAGGCCCAGTGCGCCGCGGTCGAAACGCGAGCGACGGCCCCACAGCCCGCTGGCGGCCTGCTCGGTCGGCAGCCACTGCGCCGGGTAATGACAGACCTCGAGGGCCTGGCGGTTGAAACCGCGGTCACAGAACAGCAGCTCGCCCAGCGAGCGACTGCCCAGCGCTTCCAGATCCAGGCCATCGGCGCGCAGAGCGTCGCGTCCGGCGACGCTGCGGGCGAATACCCAGGGTTCGCCGTGGCCGCGCAGGTACACCTCGCGCACCCAGCCTTCGCTGCCTTCAGGCAGGCCGAGGGCCTGGCATTCGTCCAGGCGCAAGGGCTGCCAGCCTTCGAAAAGGGGCGTGACGGTAAAGTGATCAGCGCTAAGCCGGGTCAGGCGGCGGGTGAGGGAGCCTTGGTCGAACAACCAGTCGAGGACCCGCGCGGGCGTTTTCGCGGCAAGTTGCGGCGAATGCTGCATCCATTGGGCAGCGGGAAATTGCGACGATTCGTATGGCACGGTAGGTAAAGGGTTACAGGCCAGAGAGGCGCCGAGCTTAGCATGTTTGCCCTCGGCAACTTGCATCCCGAGGCCTGCGTCAGTACAAAGCCCTGCTGACGATCGACGCATAACGATCGCGCCTGGCCTGGAATGTGAGGAGAACGACGATGAAGAAGTGGCAATGTGTGGTCTGCGGCCTGATCTATGACGAGGCCGAGGGCTGGCCGGATGACGGCATCGCGCCTGGGACGCGCTGGGAAGATGTGCCCGAGGACTGGCTGTGCCCGGATTGCGGCGTAGGCAAATCCGATTTCGAGATGATCGCCATCGGCTGATCTGTTTTTTCATCCCATCAAGGACAAGCAAGGCATGACCGATCCCGTAGTGATAATCGGCACCGGACTGGCGGGTTACAACCTGGCGCGCGAATTTCGCAAGCTCGACGGCGAGACTCCGTTGCTGCTGATCAGTGCCGATGACGGCCGCTCCTATTCCAAGCCGATGTTGTCTACCGGTTTTGCCAAGAACAAGGATGCCGATGGCCTGAGCATGGCCGAACCAGGGGCCATGGCCGAGCAACTGAAGGCCGAAATCCGCACCCATACCCGTATCAGCGGTATCGATCCCGGCCACAAGCGCCTGTGGATCGGCGAAGAACAGGTGCGCTACCGTGACCTGGTGCTGGCCTGGGGCGCTGAAACCGTGCGGGTTCCGCTACAGGGCGACGCCGCCGATCGGGTATTCCCCATCAACGATCTCGAGGATTACGCGCGTTTTCGTGCGGCTGCCGCCGGCAAGCGTCGGGTGCTGATCCTCGGCGCCGGCCTGATCGGTTGCGAATTTGCCAACGACATGAGCCTGGGCGGCTTCGAGGTGGACGTGGTAGCACCGTGCGAGCAGGTCATGCCGACGCTGTTGCATCCTGCGGCCGCCGCGGCAGTCAAGGCGGGCCTCGAAGGCCTCGGCGTGCGTTTCCACCTCGGGCCGGTGCTGAACCGTCTGCAGCGGGTGGGCGATGCACTGGAGGCGCACCTGTCGGATGGCACGGTGATCGGTTGTGACCTGGTGGTATCGGCGGTCGGACTCAAGCCGCGCACTGATCTTGCCGCCGCCGCAGGGCTGCAGGTCAATCGCGGGGTGGTGGTTGACCGTCATCTGCGCACCTCTCACGCCAACATCTACGCTGTGGGCGACTGTGCCGAAGTGGATGGGCTGAACCTGCTGTATGTCATGCCGCTGATGGGTGGGGCCCGTGCCTTGGCACAGACGCTGTCGGGTAATCCGACCGCAGTCGCCTACGGGCCGATGCCCATCACCGTGAAGACGCCGGCGTGCCCGTTGGTGGTGTCGCCTGCGCCGCTTGGCCGCGAGGGCGTCTGGACGGTCGAGGGGCAGGGCGGCGATCTGAAAGTGCTTTGCCACGATCAACAAGGGCAACTGCTCGGCTATGCGCTCACCGGCATAGCGGTAATGGAAAAACTGGCGCTCAATCGCCAGCTTCCGCCACTGATGGCCTAAATGGCGGGCGTTCTGTCGGATTTATCCCCCCATTGTTCGCACAATGTCCGTATGGATACTGGCGCGCCCTCCGAGGCCGTGCCATCCTCACTTCCGTCTGCCGCAGGCTAGAGCCTGCGGTGCCTTGGGCGCTGCCTGTGAAAGGCAGCACGGCATAACAACAAAAAATTCCGTCAAAAGGGGCTTCACCATGCGTAAACCCGAACTCGCCGCAGTGATCGCCGAGAAGGCTGACCTGACCAAAGACAAGGCCAACGAGGTGCTTAACGCCATCCTCGACTCCATCACCGGCGCTCTGGATAAAGATACTGTGACCCTGGTCGGCTTCGGGACCTTCGAGAAACGTCACCGGGGGGCTCGTCAGGGCAAGAACCCGCAGACCGGTGAGCCTGTGAAGATCAAGGCCAGCAACACCGTTGCATTCAAGCCAGGCAAAAACCTCAGGGACAGTGTCAATCCGTCGAAGTGACGTCGCTGAAACGCAGTCGGAACGGGCATCCCAAGGGATGCCCGTTTTGTTTTGTGGCTTTCGTTCACTAAAAGGATAAACTGCGCGCGCCAGTCACATTTTCGCCGAGGCGCATCAATGAAGTTTCGCTTTCTCCTTTGGGCCATGGGTCTGCTGATGGCCCGGGCCAGTCGCAACAATCCGGCTTTCCAGCAGCAATTGAAGGACAAGGATCTGGTATTCCAGCTGCAGACCCTCGACGGCAAGGCCGCGCGGCATTTTGTCGTCAAGAACGAGCGTATCAGCAGCAGTGGCGGCACCCATCCGGCACCGGCGTTCGCCATCGCCTTCAAGGACGCTGCGTTCGGCTTCGAGACCCTTCAGGCGAAGAACAAGCAACTGGCGTTCATGCAGGGGATTCAGGACAAGACGATTCAGATCAAGGGCAACCCGGCCCTGGTGATCTGGTTCCAGGGTCTGATGAAGTATCTCAAGCCCAAAAAGAAAGCCTGACCCCCAGGGGCCAGGCTTTTTCGCGACAGCCGGTATCAGTGCTGGCTGAACTGCGAGGCCAGTTCGCGCAGCATGGTTTCCGCTTCCAGCACCTTGTGCACCACGTCCTCGGCTTTCTCACGGCTGATGCTCAGGCGTTCCAGCAACTCGTCGGGAATCGGTTCGTCCGGTCCCGAGCCGATGCCGCGTGCGCGCAGCAGTCGTACCGACAGGCACACCAGGTTCGGGAAGGCCGAGTAATCACCGCTGTAGGACGGGTCGTGCTGGAAACGCAGGGCGGTGGCCAGCTCTTCAGGCATGTCCCAGAAGCGCATCAGCCAGGCGCCGATCTGCTCGCGGCTGATGCCCAGCAGGTGCTGCTCGACGTAGCTGTGGCACAGGTGCGGATTGACCTCCAGATGCCGGCAGATCAGCGAGAAGTGCGGCGGGAATACATGGGCCAGCAACAGGTAGCCGAAGTTGTGCAGCAGGCCTGCCAGGTAGGTGAGGCCGGCCTCGGGGCGCTCGGCACGAGGCATGGCGCGGGTCAGCCCCTCGATCACTGCCGCCGTGTAGATCGACTGCTGCCAGTACGGCGTGGTGTGCTGCGGGTGATCCTTGGGCAGGCTCAGGGTCTTGCCCAGTGCCAGGCCCAGCGCCAGGTTGATGACCAGATCGAAGCCCAGTACGCGGACGATGGCGTCTTCCACCGAGCGGATCTTGCCGGGCGAGGCGTAGTAGGGCGACGCTGCCCAGCTGACCACCTGGGCGGCCAGTGCGGGGTCGGTTTCCACCACGCCGGTGATGTCATCGATGGTGGCATTGGGGTCGACCCGCAGCTTGATGATTTTCTGCGCCGTTTCCGCCAGGGGCGGGATCTCGATGGTGGACTCCAGGCGTTGCTGGATGCGCCGGGCCGTGAATTCGTTGACGGCGTGGATGATCTCGTCGCGGTCATCCGCCGGGCGGTCGAGGTTGGGGCGGATCTGGCTCAGCAGCTCGCCGAACTGACCGGCGCTTGCCTTGCTGAGCATCTTGCGGAAGTCATCCCGCTGGATTTCCAGCAGCAGACCCGCTTCGCCCGACTGCACCAGGATGTGCTCGGGCTTGAGCACGCTTTCCTCGTACAGGCACGGTGAGCTGGTCAGGGCCGGAATGCCGGGCAGGATCCGCAGCCCATGCTTGTCGAGCATGTGCTGCAGGCGATCCAGGGGCACGGCAACCAGCTTGCGTCCGGTCAGCTCGGTCAGGCGGTTGAGGTCCAGGAGCTGGCTCTGCGGGAACAGCACCATCAGGGCGCCGACCGAGTCGTCCAGCAGGACGGCCTGAATGCGGGTTTCGGGCGGCAACTGCGGGTGTTCGGGCACTTCGCGGTAGGCGACGCCCAGCTTCTCGAGCAGCAGCCGGATAACAGACGGAACCTGTGGGGTTGCGGGTTCGAGGGCAACTTCAATCATGGTCTGTATCCAAATTCTTTACAGTGGCAAGAGTATAACCAGCCTGGCACGCCGACTGGATCCCATTCCGCCGACCACGTCACACCTGGCCATATTGCTGGCCATGGCGCAGCCAGCGATCGAGCAGCGGGCTGACGTGGTCGGGCCAACGCGCCAGGAGAGCCTGGGCAGCGTCGCGCACGGCGGGCAGCAGGTCGGCATCGCGCATCAGGTCGGCGACCTTGAATTGCAGCAGGCCGGTCTGCCGGGTACCGAGCATTTCGCCCGGGCCGCGCAGTTCAAGGTCCTTCTCGGCGATGACGAAACCGTCATTGGTCTCGCGCATGATCCCCAGGCGCTCGCGGCCAATCTGCGATAGCGGCGGGTGGTACAGCAGCACGCAGTGGCTTACCGCACTGCCGCGCCCGACCCGGCCGCGCAACTGATGCAGTTGCGCAAGGCCCAGGCGCTCGGGGTTTTCGATGATCATGAGACTGGCGTTGGGAACGTCGACACCGACTTCGATCACCGTGGTGGCCACCAGCAATTGCAGATGACCCTGCTTGAATTCGGCCATTACCGCCGCCTTCTCGGCGGCCTTCATGCGTCCGTGGATCAGCCCCACGCGAAGTTCGCCAAGGGCACTGGAAAGCTCTTCGAAGGTGGTTTCCGCCGCCTGGCAGGTCAGCTCCTCGGACTCTTCGATCAGGGTGCAGACCCAGTAGGCCTGGCGTCCCTCGGCACACGCGGCGCGGACGCGCTCGACCACTTCGAAGCGCCGGCTGTCGGCCACCAGCACGGTGTTGACCGGCGTCCGGCCGGGCGGCAGCTCGTCGAGGATCGAGGTGTCGAGGTCGGCATAGGCGCTCATGGCCAGCGTCCGCGGGATCGGTGTCGCCGTCATGATCAGCTGGTGCGGGCAGAAACGGCCGCCAACGCCTTTCTGGCGCAGGGCCAGGCGCTGCTGGACACCGAAACGGTGCTGTTCGTCGATGATCGCCAGTGCCAGGTTGTGGAATTTCACTTCTTCCTGGAACAGCGCGTGGGTGCCGACCACCATCGGCGTGCCGCCGGCGATCTGCTCCAGCGCCGTCGTGCGCGCCTTGCCCTTGAGCTTGCCGGCCAGCCAGGCGACTTCGATGCCCAGTGGCTCGAGCCAGCGCTTGAAGGTGAGGTAATGCTGTTCGGCAAGAATCTCGGTGGGCGCCATCAGCGCCACCTGATAACCGGCTTCCAGGGCCTGTAGCGCGGCGAGGGCGGCGACCACGGTCTTGCCCGCGCCGACATCGCCCTGAACCAGGCGCATCATGGGCTCGTGCTGGCTGAGGTCGTAGGCGATTTCGTTGCCGACCCGTTGCTGGGCGCCGGTGGGCGGGAAGCCGAGGTTGGCGAGAAACTGCTGCGGCAGTCGCCTGGCCTTGGGCAACACCGGCGCCCGCAGCGTACGCATGCTTTCCCGCAGACGCTGCTGGGACAACTGGTGAGTGAGCAGTTCTTCGAACGCCAGGCGGTGCTGGGCCCAGTGCTGGCCTTCGGCGAGCTCGTCGACATCGGCATCGGCCGGGGGCTGGTGCAGATAGCGAATGGCTTCGTCCAGCGGCCCGAGGTGATAGTCGCGGGCCAATTCTTCGGGCAGCCAGTCCGGCAGGCTGCGCGGACCGAGCATGTCCAGGCTCTGCTGGCACAACTGACGCAGGCGTTGCTGGGTCAGGCCCTCGGTGGTCGGGTAGATCGGGGTGAGGGTCTGGTCCACCGGTGGTGCCGGCTCGCTGCCATTGAGGGCACGGTATTCCGGGTGGTAGATCTCCAGCCCCGAGGCGCCAGGCCTGGCCTCGCCGTAGCAGCGCAGGTGCGTGCCGCGCTTGAGGCCTTCTTTCTGGGCATTGCTGAAGTGATAGAAGCGCAGGCTCAGTACGCCGCTGCCGTCACCCATGCGCACGACGAGGCTGCGGCGTCGGCCCATGACCACATCGGCACCGCTGACCACGCCCTCGATTACCGCATCCTGGCCCGGACGCAGTGCGCCGATAGGGACCACACGGGTGCGGTCCTGGTAGCGCAGGGGCAGGTGGAACAGCACGTCCTGGAGGTTTTCCAGACCGACCTTGGCGAGCTTCTCGGCCATAGCTTCGCCGACGCCTTTCAGTGCGGTGACCGACACCTGGGACAACTCGGTCATGGCAACAACCTACTGGTCCGCAGGTGGCTTGGCCACCGAGCAGAGACGGATCGAATCGGCGAGGATCTCGATGGCCTTGGGCCGCGGGAAACTCGCCCGCCAGGCGATGGCCACGGTGCGGAACGGCGCCGGGGCGCTCAGCGGGCGTACGTCGATCACGCCGGGAGCGTAATGGTGGCTGTGCACGGCCGACAGCGGCAGGATCGACACGCCCAGGCCCGAGGCAACCATGTGACGGATGGTTTCCAGCGAACTGGATTCCACCGTGGTGTGCTTGGCGCCGTCGTTGCCCTTGGTCAGGGTCGGGCAGGCTTCCAGGACCTGATCGCGGAAACAGTGGCCTTCGCCGAGCAACAACAGGCTCTTGTCGTTGAGCAGACTGGCATCGATGGTCTCCTGCTGGGTCCAGGGATGGCCGGCAGGCATCAGCACATAGAAGGGTTCGTCGTAGAGCGGCAGGGTCAGGACGTCTGCCTCGTTGAACGGGAGGGCGATGATCACCGCGTCCAGCTCGCCGTTGCGCAGCTTGTCGCGCAGGACGTGGGTGAAGTTTTCCTCGATGTACAACGGCATCTGCGGGGCGACCCGGTGCAGTTGCGGAATCAGGTGCGGAAACAGGTAAGGACCGACGGTGTAGATGGCACCGACCTTGAGTGGCGCAGTCAGCTGGTTCTTGCCGGCCTGGGCCAGTTCGCGGATCCCCTGGGCCTGTTCGAGGACTTTCTGCGCCTGGGCGACGATGCTTTCACCGACGGGTGTCAGGCGCACCGCGCTCTTGCTGCGCTCGAAAATCAGCACGCCGAGTTCGTCCTCGAGCTTTTTCACGCCCACCGACAGGGTCGGCTGGCTGACATGGCAGCGCTCGGCCGCGTGGCCGAAATGCTGTTCCTGGGCAAGAGTGACGATGTAGCGTAATTCTGTAAGGGTCATAACGTGCGTCCATGAGGTAGCGGCCCCAGCATAGCGGCTGCAACCGATAGACGCACGTTATCAGAGTTGCATGCGGGAGACGGAAACATTGATCCAGGCTGCGGATTCAGGCCTGGCAAAATGCAAACAGGCCTGGAAGGCCTGCGACTCACGCCGCAGTCCTCTCAAGCCTGTTTCAAACCTAGCGCTTGTCCAGCGTATAGGAGAACGGCGCGTTCACTTCGATCGTGCCGTTATTGAGCAACTCCTTCGGCGGTACCGGCAGCGGTTGCGCCTTGCGGATCATCTCGAGGGTCGCACGGTCCAGCGAGGCGCTGCCCGAGCGGCCGACCAGATTGTACGAGAGCACCCGACCTTCGCCGTCCACCACAAAGTTCAGCCGGTTGATACCGGTCTGTCCGCGACGACGGGCATCTTCCGGATAACGCTTGTACTTGGCCAGGTGACGCAGCAGGTCGCTTTGCCAGGTGGGCAGAGCGTTGCTGTTGCTGGCGATGCTCGGTTGCGGTGCGGCCGATTTCTGCGCCGGAGCATTGCTCGGCGGTGTATCGACCACCTCCTGATCGACCGGCTTCTCTTTCGGTTCTTCCTTCTGCTCAGGCTTGGGCGGCTGTGGCTTGGCTTTGGGCTTGGCAGGCTTTGGAATCGCGATTTTCGGCTTCGGCGCTTCGACCAGCTTCGGCAACGGCGGCTCTTCCACCGGCGCGGGCGGCTGCGGCGGCGTCACCACCTTGGGCGGTGGCGGCGGCGCCGGCTCCGGCATCGGGGCCATCTCGATTATCATGGCCTGGGGCGGCAGTTCGATGGCCTGTGGGGTCGACCAGTTCAGGGTCAACACGATGGCAATGGCATGCACGGCCAGTACGAGGAACAGGCTACCGCCGTAACGCCCCAGCTTGTACCGGGTCTCGATCATTTCTTGGCTGCCGTCTCAAGTCCGACCAGACCGACCTTGAGGTAGCCGGCGGCACGCAGAACGTTCATGACTTCCATCAGATCCCCGTAATCCACGCCCTTGTCGGCCTGGAAGAAGATCGTGGTTTCCTTGTCACCCTTGGTCTTGGCGTCGAGCATCGCACCCAACTGGTCCTGCTGCTGCACCAGGTCTTCACCCAGGTACAGCTTCTGGTCGGCCTTGACGCTGAGGAACACCGGCTTTTCCGGTCTCGGCGCGGGTTTCGCGGTCGACGCGGGGAGGTCGACCTTGATGTCGACCGTGGCCAGCGGCGCTGCCACCATGAAGATGATCAGCAGAACCAGCATGACGTCGATGAACGGCGTCACGTTGATTTCGTGGTTTTCGGCGAGGTCGTCGCCACCCTCGTTAAGATGCAGGCCCATGGCTTACCCCACTTTCACCATGTGCGGCTGAGCGGAGCGCTCGCCTGGCTGATGGTCCAGGTCACGGCTGACCAGCAGCAGGACCTGGGCCGAAGCGTCCGAGACCTGAGCCTTGTAGCCGGCGATGGAGCGGGCGAAGACGTTGTAGATGACCACGGCCGGAATCGCTGCGACCAGGCCCAGTGCGGTGGCCAGCAGGGCCTCGGCGATACCCGGGGCAACCACGGCGAGGTTGGTGGTCTGGGTTTTGGCGATGCCGATGAAGCTGTTCATGATGCCCCATACGGTACCGAACAGACCGACGAACGGTGCAGTGGAACCGATGGTCGCCAGCACGCCGGTGCCGCTGCTCATGTTGCGACCGCTGGCGGCGACCAGGCGCTCCAGGCGGAAGCTGACGCGTTCCTTGATGCCTTCTTTCTCGCGGGCGTTGGCCGACAGGTGCATTTCTTCCAGCGCGTCATGGACCAGGATGTGCGACAGGGTGCCGGGGGTGTTGGTGTTGTCGCTGGCGTCCTTGAGGCTGGTGGCCTTCTTCAGGACGGCGATTTCACGGCGCAGGCGACGTTTGGCGCCCAGCAGCTCGAAGCCTTTGGCGATCCAGATGGTCCAGGTGATGATCGAGGCGATGGCCAGGCCGATCATCACGGCTTTCACCACCACGTCGGCGTTCTGGTACATGCCCCACGGCGACAGGTCATGGCCCATGCCCAGGGTGGTGTCTTCTTCCAGCGCTTTTTGCGCTTCGAGGTCGGCACCCAGCTTCTCCAGATTGTCCATTGCCTCCTTCAGTTCCGGATTGTTCTTCAGCGCTTCATCCAGTTGCGCCTGCTGCTCAGGCGTCAGGGCGGCGGCAGGGGCTGCGGCGGGCGCGCTGCCTTCGGCGGCAGGTGCGGCCGGGGCAGCAGCGGCAGCAGCGGGTGCTGCGGCGGCATTGGCGGGTTCTTCAGCCATTGCGACGGGCGCCAGCATCAGGCTGAGCATCAGCGCTGCGATGGCGCGCAGGGAGCGCGACGTGGTTGGCGAAGCGGAAGGTTGGATGCGTGTCATGCTGGCCGGACCTGATGAAGAGAAGGAGTGAATGGTCTTCAAGGCCTCGAAACAGGCCGAGAACGAAAAAAGGGCGGCCATTATTGCAAGTAATTCTTGTTAGCAGAAATAATAAAGTAGCTTTTTTTGCAATGATGGCTAGCCGCCTATCGAATATGGCGGAATAGTTCGGTCTTTGGTTATGGGAGTTTCGGCATGTCTTTACCTTCGGTTCTGATCGTCGGCTGTGGTGATGTGGGGGGGCGCCTCGCCAGGCAATTGCTGGGTGCCGGCTGGTCGGTCAGCGGGCTGCGCCGAAACATCAGTGCGCTGCCAGAGGGTGTCACGGGCATCGCCGGCGATCTGGAAACCGGCCTGTGCCCGGCAGACTGGCCGGTGGAGGCTCCGGATTACCTGGTCTACAGCGTGGCTGCCAGCCAGCATGACGAGGCCGGCTACCGCTCGGCCTATGTCGAGGGGCTGCGCAATGTGCTGGCCTGGCTGAGCGACCGTGGGCAGCGGCCCCGGCGCATTCTCTTCGTCTCCAGCAGCAGCGTGTTCGCCCAGCAGAACGGCGAGTGGATCGATGAAACCTCGGAGACTGCGCCGAAGGAATACTCCGGGCGTGTGATGCTGGAAGCGGAGCGTCTGGCGCTCGACAGCGGTTTGCCCGCCAGCATCGTGCGCCTGACCGGCATCTACGGCCCGGGGCGTGAATGGTTGTTGAGCCAGGTGCGCCAGGGCTATCGAGTCGCCGAGGAGCCGCCGCTGTACGGCAACCGCATTCACGCCGAGGATGCCGCCGGCCTGCTCGCGTTCCTGCTCAAGGCGGATCTGGCGGGAACACCCCTGGACGACTGCTACATTGGCGTGGATGACGCGCCGGCGCCGCTGGCCGAGGTCGTGGCCTGGCTGCGCGAGTACCTGGGCGTTACCGAGTGGTCCGATCAGCAGCGTGTGCGGCGTACCGGCAGCAAGCGCTGCAGCAATGCCCGGGCCCGCGCGTTGGGATGGGCGCCGGCATTTGCCAGCTACCGCGAGGGATATTCGGCGATTCTCGAAGGGCGCTGAGGCGCCCTTCGGTCACTTCTGCTCCAGGAGCCAGCGGCGAGCACCGGGGCGCAGTTCGGGCATTTCATCGGGCTGAGCCTCGTTGACGGCCTGGAAAATCTCCAGTTGCTTGCCGTTGCGCTTGAAGATCCAGGGGTTGCCCTGCTGGTTGCGTTCCAGCCACAGGCTGTCCCACTTGCCGGTCATGCTGGCGCAGTCGCCGGCCAGGCACAGGGCGTAGCGGTCCAGGTTCGGCAGGCCGTCGAGGGCGCCATTGTCGCGAAAGCGCACCACGCCGCCCTGGCCGGGGCCTTCGAGGACTTTCCAGTTGCCTTTCAGGTAAGCGCCGTACAGCGCCTGTTCGAAGGCGGCACCGGGTGGGGCGTCAGGGTTGATGGTCTCGCTGCTGCGCTGGAAGTGCTGTTCCGGGGCCCAATCGCTGGTGGCCTGCACCAGTTCCTTGCCGTCCAGTTCGAGGTTTTCCACCTGGTCGCCTTCCAGTTCCACTTGCCAGCGGTCTTCATCGACGGCTTTCAGGCGACCTTCCACCAGTTCGAAGCCATTGCTGTAGCTGGCCTGGCCGGCGGGAATATTGATTTTCCATTCGAAATTCGGGCCGTGACGCTCAAGGGCGTAGCGCAGGCCGGTGCCTTTGGAGGCAGCATCGATAGCGGCCTGGTTGATCCAGACGCCGTTGAAATCTTCGGGTTTGTGGCTGGCGCAGCCGCCAAGCAGTGCGGCAAGCAGCGAAAGGGCAAGCGCGTGGCGCATGACGGGGTCCTTCAGGAAGACAAGAGCGGCGAGCCCGGCAGGGCTCGCCGCAAGGTATTACTCGAGTACCAGGATGGCGTCCATCTCGACTTGCGAACCGCGTGGCAGCGCGGCGACGCCGATGGCCGCGCGCGCCGGGTAAGGCTGTTCGAAATAGCGGCCCATGACTTCGTTGACCTTGGCGAAGTGGCTCAGGTCGGTCAGGAAGATGTTCAGCTTGACGATGTCCTTGAAGGAGCCGCCAGCCGCTTCAGCCACGGCTTTCAGGTTTTCGAAGACCTGAACGGTCTGGGCTTCGAAGCCTTCGACCAGTTCCATGGTTTTCGGATCGAGAGGGATCTGGCCCGACATGTAGACGGTGTTGCCGGCCTTGATCGCCTGGGAATAGGTGCCGATGGCGGCAGGGGCCTTGTCGCTGTTGATGACGGTCTTGGTCATGGTGACTCCTTGCAAGGGAAGGGCTACGCGCGCATGCGGGTGATTCGGATGACGCCCGTCAGCGCACGCAGTTTCTTGATCACACGGGCCAGGTGCACGCGGTCGTGTACGCTGACCACCAACTGGACGACGCTGATGCGACCATCGCGCTCATCCATGCTGATCTTCTCGATGTTGCCGTCGGCGGCGTTGACACTGCTGGCCAGCAGCGCGATCAGGCCGCGCTGGTGTTCCAGCTCGACGCGCAGTTCGACGTTGAACTCGCCGGTCACGTCCTTGGCCCAGGACAACTGGATGCACTTTTCCGGGTTGTGGCGGATTTCGCTGATATTGCGGCAGCTTTCCAGGTGCACCACCATGCCTTTTCCGGCCGAAAGATGGCCGACGATGGGGTCGCCGGGAATCGGCGTGCAGCATTTGGCGTAGCTCAGGACCAGGCCTTCGGTGCCGCGGATCGCCAGCGGGCCTTCCGGGCTCGGCAATTGTTCGCCTTCGGTGGAGAGCAGGCGGCGGGCCACAACGTAGGCCATGCGGTTGCCCAGGCCGATGTCTTCGAGCAGGTCCTCGATCAGTTCCAGGCGGTACTCGGCGAGCATGGCCTGGATGCGCTCCGGCGGAATCTTGTCCAGGGCGCTGTCGAAACCGTTGAGTACCTTATTCAGCAGGCGTTCGCCCAGGCTGATGGATTCGGAGCGGCGTTGCAGCTTCAGGGCGTGGCGGATGTGGGTCCGGGCTTTGCCGGTTACCACGAAGTTCAGCCACGCCGGGTTCGGTCGGGCGCCCGGCGCGCTGACGATTTCCACCGTCGAGCCGCTTTGCAGCGGCTCGGACAGCGGCGCCAGACGACGGTTGATACGGCACGCGATGCAGCTGTTGCCGACATCGGTGTGCACGGCGTAGGCGAAGTCCACGGCAGTGGAGCCTTTTGGCAGCTCCATGATCCGGCCCTTGGGCGTGAACACGTAGACCTCGTCCGGGAACAGGTCGATCTTCACGCTTTCGATGAATTCGAGGGAGTTGCCCGCCCGTTGCTGCATTTCCAGCACGCCCTTGACCCACTGCCGTGCACGGGCGTGAGTGCCCTTGGGTTGCTCGTCGTCACTGGACTTGTACAGCCAGTGGGCGGCGATGCCGTTGTTGGCCATCTCTTCCATCTCGCGGGTGCGGATCTGGATTTCGATGGGCACACCGTGCATGCCGAACAGCGTGGTGTGCAGCGACTGATAGCCGTTGGCCTTGGGAATCGCGATGTAGTCCTTGAAGCGGCCGGGCAGCGGCTTGTACAGATTGTGCACGGCGCCGAGCACGCGGTAGCAGGTGTCTACCTTGTCGACGATGATGCGGAAGGCGTAGACATCCATGATTTCGTTGAAGGCCCGGCGTTTGCCGCGCATCTTCTTGTAGATGCCATAGATGTGTTTCTGCCGGCCGCTGACCTCGCCTTCGATGCCATCCACCGCCAGGGCGTGGCTCAGCGACTCTTCGATCTTGTTGACGATTTCCTTGCGGTTGCCGCGGGCGCGCTTGACCGCCTGGTAGATACGCGCGGAGCGCATCGGGTACATCGCCTTGAAGCCCAGGTCTTCGAACTCGATGCGCACGCTGTGCATGCCGAGACGGTTGGCGATGGGGGCGTAGATTTCCAGGGTTTCCTTGGCAATGCGTCGGCGTTTTTCGCCGGACAGCACTTCCAGGGTGCGCATGTTGTGCAGCCGGTCGGCCAGCTTGACCAGGATCACGCGGATATCCCGGGCCATGGCCATGGCCATTTTCTGGAAGTTTTCCGCCTGGGCTTCGGCCTTGGTCTCGAAGTTCATCTGGGTCAGCTTGCTGACGCCATCGACCAGTTCGGCGACGGTTTCGCCGAATTGTGAACTCAGGGCTTCCTTGGCGATGCCGGTGTCTTCGATGACATCGTGCAGCATGGCGGCCATCAGGCTCTGATGGTCCATGTGCATGTCGGCGAGGATGCTGGCGACCGCCAGCGGATGCGTGACATACGCCTCGCCACTGCGGCGGCGCTGGCCGTCGTGGGCCTGCTCGGCGTAGAAATAGGCTCGGCGGACCAGGTTGACCTGATCCGGGCCGAGGTAGGTCGACAGACGATCGGCGAGGGCGTCTATGCTCGGCAAGATACGACCTCCTGCCGAAGAAGATGAGGGCCCCGCGCCGTACAACGTCGACCAGGCATGGACTTAGACGGCCTCGTTGGCCTCGTCCTCGAACGCAGTGAAGACAGGGTCTTCAGTGACGATCTCTTCGGCGGCGATGAACTCGGCGGTCACGAAACCTTCGGCGATTTCGCGCAGCGCGACGACGGTAGGCTTGTCGTTTTCCCAGCCCACTTTCGGCTCCTTGCCGCCGGTTGCCAATTGACGGGCACGCTTGGTGGACAGCATGACCAGCTCAAAGCGGTTATCGACGTGTTCCAGGCAGTCTTCAACGGTTACGCGGGCCATGGTGTTCCTCAAGTAGCAAATGCGGTGTACTGCCCGAATGTGGGCGAGCGGACTCGACAGTTTAAAAAATCACCAGCGGTTAGGGAAGCGCTGATTTCGGCTGCGAGCCCTGAATACGCTGACAATACCGACTTGTAAGCGTCTATTTCAATAGTCTTCGTCTATTGGTCAGATCAAGGCATTGCGCAAGCGTGGGGTCAACTCGTCGAACAGGGTCTGTACCGAGCGCAGCGCGCGGCAATCCGGGCGGGTCAGCAGCCACAATTGCGTGTCGCAACCGGGCAGCGCGTCGCTCAGTTGCTCGACGCCCGGCAAGGTGTGCGCCATGTAGTCCGGCAGTGCCGCCACGCCAAGGCCGGCGGCCACCAGCTGGGCGATGGACGAGATACCGCTGCAGCGGTAACGGGGCGTCACGCCAGGCAGTTTCTCGGTGCGCCAGACCACGGTGGGGTGGTCTTGCATGGAGTCGTCCGGGGAGATCCACGGCAGGCTGGCCGGCACCTGGTCGAGGCGCGCGCGAAATTCCTCGCGGCCACAGACCACATAGGACGCCGATCCCAGGCAGCGTCCGACCAGATGCTCGGGCGGCGAGTTGGTCAGACGCAGGGCCATGTCTGCGTCACGGCGGCTGAGGTTGGCGAAGGTGTTGGAGGTCGCCAGCTCCAGGGTCAGCGCCGGATAGGCCGGCATGAAGTCGGCCAGCGCTGGCAGCAGCAGGCTGTGCAGCACGGCGTCGGTGCAGGTCAGGCGCACGGTGCCGCTGACCACCTGCTCGCCATGGGCCAGTGCCACCCGCGCCGCATCCAGCGCCTGTTCGGCCCGCTCGGCCTGCTCGGCGAGGGCCTGGGCCGTGCCGGTGGGGATGTAACCTTTGCGGCTTTTTACGAACAACGCCGTCCCCAGCGCCGCCTCCATCCGTCGGATCGAGCGGAATACCGTGGAAACGTCGACCTTGAGCAGTTCCGCCGCCTTGGCCAGGGAGCGCCCACGGACCAGGGCAAGAACCAGGGAGAGGTCGGCATGACTGATCTGATATTGCATCGGTGCACTCTTCGCTTGCCAAAACGCCAATGTCTGTTGCGTGGGGGCCATTCTATAGTGCGACGGTGGCCGTCAAGCAAGGCATGATGCGCCAGAACCTGGGACGCCCGTCCGATCGTGTCGCGCCCAGCCGTTCCCCCGATGGACTTCCCGAGAACAAAAGCCAGCCATCGCCGCCCCGAATTTCCCCGTTACCCCCTACATCGCTGCCCCAATAAAAAATCCAAAGGATGCCTAGCCATGACGTCGGTCTCTCCGTGCGCCATCCCTGTTGACGAAATGGGCGAGTTTCTCAAGGCCCACCCCGAGGTGCAGTTCGTCGATCTGCTGATCGCCGACATGAACGGCGTGGTGCGCGGCAAGCGTGTCGAGCGGGCGAGCCTGGTCAAGGTCTATGAAAAGGGCATCAACCTGCCCGCGTCGCTGTTCGCCCTCGATATCAACGGCTCGACCGTCGAGAGCACCGGGCTGGGCCTGGACATCGGCGACGCCGACCGTATCTGTTACCCGATTCCCGGCACCCTGAGCTTCGAGCCCTGGCAGAAGCGCCCGACCGCGCAACTGCTGATGACCATGCATGAGCTGGATGGCACGCCGTTCTTCGCCGACCCCCGTGAAGTGCTGCGCGGCGTGGTGGAGAAGTTCGACGCCCTGGGTCTGACCATCTGCGCGGCGTTCGAGCTGGAGTTCTACCTGATCGACCAGGACAACCTGAACGGTCGCCCGCAGCCGCCGCGCTCGCCAATCTCCGGCAAGCGCCCGCAATCGACCCAGGTCTACCTGATCGACGACCTCGACGAATATGTCGATTGCCTGCAAGACATGCTGGAAGCCGCCAAGGAGCAGGGCATTCCGGCCGACGCCATCGTCAAGGAAAGCGCCCCGGCGCAGTTCGAAGTCAACATGCACCACGTTGTCGACCCGATGAAGGCCTGCGACTACGCGGTATTGCTCAAGCGCCTGATCAAGAACATCGCCTACGACCATGAAATGGACTCCACCTTCATGGCCAAGCCCTATCCGGGCCAGGCGGGCAACGGGCTGCATGTGCACATCTCGTTGCTGGACAAGGCCACCGGCAAGAATATCTTCAGCAGCGACGACCCCGAACAGAGCGAGCCGCTGCGCCACGCCATCGGTGGCGTGCTGGAGACCATGCCGGCCTCGATGGCCTTCCTCTGCCCGAACATCAACTCCTACCGCCGCTTCGGCGCGCAGTTCTACGTGCCGAACGCGCCGAGCTGGGGCCTGGACAACCGCACCGTGGCGGTTCGCGTGCCCACCGGCAGCAGCGATGCCGTGCGCATCGAACACCGCGTGGCCGGTGCCGACGCCAACCCCTACCTGATGATGGCGGCGATCCTCGCCGGCATTCATCACGGGCTGACCCACAAGATCGAGCCGGGAGCGCCCATCGAAGGCAACTCCTACGAGCAACTGGAGCAGAGCCTGCCGAACAACCTGCGTGATGCCTTGCGCGAGCTGGACGACAGCGAAGTGCTCAACCAGTACATCAGCCCTGACTACATCGATATTTTCGTCGCCTGCAAGGAAAGCGAACTGGCGGAGTTCGAGGTGTCGATTTCCGACCTCGAATACAACTGGTACCTGCATACCGTGTAATGCCCGGAGCACAGAACAATGACAATGCCGTCTCGCGAACAATGGGAAGCCCATTACCAACAACTGCGCATCGAAGGCCGCGCGTTCATCGACGGTGAATATCGCGAAAGCGCCAGCGGCGACACCTTCGACTGCCTCAGCCCGGTGGATGGTCGCGCCCTGGCCGCCATCGCCAGTTGCGATGCTGCCGACGCCGAGCTGGCCGTGGCCGCCGCGCGCCGCAGCTTCGACAGCGGCATCTGGGCGCACCAGGCACCGGCCCAGCGCAAGCGCGTGCTGATCGCCTTCGCCGACCTGCTGCTGGCCAATGCCCGGGAGCTGGCGCTGTTGGAAACCCTGGACATGGGCAAGCCGATCGCCGACTCGCTGAGCATCGACATTCCAGCGGCGGCCAACGCCATCCGCTGGAGCGCCGAAGCCATCGACAAGCTCTACGACGAGGTGGCGCCGACCCCGCACGACCAGCTCGGCCTGGTCACCCGCGAGCCCATCGGCGTGGTCGCGGCCATCGTGCCGTGGAACTTCCCGCTGATGATGGCCTGCTGGAAGCTCGGCCCGGCCCTGGCGACCGGCAACTCAGTGATCCTCAAACCGTCGGAAAAGTCGCCGCTGACTGCGATCCGTATTGCCCAACTGGCGGTGGATGCCGGCATTCCGGCTGGCGTGCTCAACGTGCTGCCAGGCTACGGCCACACCGTGGGCAAGGCCCTGGCCCTGCACATGGACGTGGATACCCTGGTGTTCACCGGTTCGACCCGCATTGCCAAGCAACTGATGGTCTATGCCGGTGAATCGAACATGAAGCGTGTCTGGCTGGAGGCCGGCGGCAAGAGCCCGAACATCGTCTTTGCCGACGCGCCGGACCTGCAGGCTGCCGCTGAAGCTGCCGCCAGTGCGATCGCTTTCAACCAGGGCGAAGTCTGCATTGCCGGCTCGCGCCTGCTTGTGGAGCGCTCGATCAAGGCGCGCTTCCTGCCGATGGTGGTCGACGCGCTGAAAGCCTGGAAGCCCGGCCATGCGCTCGACCCGGAAACCCGCGTCGGCGCGCTGGTGGACGGCACCCAACTGGACACCGTGCTCGGCTATGTCGAAGCCGGCAAGGCCGAGGGTGCGACGCTGGTCACTGGCGGGCGCCGCGTGCTGGAAGAGACCTGTGGCGTATACCTGGAGCCGGCGATCTTCGACGGCGTGAGCAACGCCATGCGTATCGCCCGCGAGGAAATCTTCGGCCCGGTGTTGTCGGTGATTACCTTTGACAGCGCCGAGGAAGCCATCGCCATCGCCAACGACTCGCCGTTCGGCCTGGCGGCGGCGGTGTGGACTGCCGATATCTCCAAAGCCCACCGCAGCGCCCGCGCCCTGCGTGCCGGCAGCGTGTGGGTCAACCAGTACGACGGCGGCGACATGACCGCACCGTTCGGTGGTTTCAAGCAGTCGGGCAACGGTCGCGACAAATCGCTGCATGCCTTCGACAAGTACACCGAGCTCAAGGCGACCTGGATCAAGCTCTGAACAGGTGGCGGTGCCTTGCTGTGGGAACTGGCAAGCCAGTTCCCACGAGGGCTGTGTCAACTCAATGCGCCATTTGTTGTTCCATGCGAGGCTGGATCGATGAAGCAAGCCGGAACCCCTTTGATCGGCGTCACCGCGTGCCGCCAGATGTTGGGCAACACCCCGTCCCACACCGTGGGTGACAAGTACGTCGAGGCCGCCGGTTTTGCCGGCATTCCGCTGATCCTGCCAGCGCGCAACGAAGCGCTGGCGCCGGAGCAGTTGCTGGAAAAGCTCGGCGGCATTCTTTTCACCGGCTCGCCTTCAAATGTCGAGCCGCATCATTACAATGGCGCCCCCAGCGCGGAAGGTACCCGTCACGACGTGTTTCGTGACCGGCTTACCCTGCCGCTGTTGCAGGCGGCCATTGCCGCCGGCGTCCCGGTGTTCTGCATCTGCCGTGGTTTCCAGGAGCTCAACGTGGCCCTGGGCGGCACCTTGCACCAACGGGTTCAGGAACTGCCCGGTTACCTGGACCACCGCGAACCCCACGACGCCCCGCTGGAAGAGCAGTACAGCCCGCGCCACCTGGTCAATGTCGAGCCCGATGGGCAATTCGAGCGACTGGGTTTACCGCAGAGCTTCATGGTCAACTCGCTCCACAGCCAGGGCATCGACCGCCTGGCCGAGGGTTTGCGCGTCGAGGCGACCGCCCCGGACGGACTGATCGAAGCCGTTTCCATGGAGGATGCACCCGGCTTCGTGCTCGGGGTGCAGTGGCATCCGGAATGGCGTATCGCCGAGAACCCGGTTTCGTTGCGTCTGTTTCAGGCGTTCCGTGCAGCCTGTAACGCCTATGCGCGTGGCGAAAGCCAGCGTCTGGCAATCCTGTAAGCCCTGCGAAGGCAATATCGCCGGGCCTTACCGGCAGTTTCATTGAGTGCGGGCATCCCCGGATGCCCTGAAAAACAATACCAATAGCGGCGGCAACAACTCATGAGCGAATTCCAAGCAAGCCTGTCCCCGAGTACGGCGGGGACGGCTCGCACGCAATCTGGCGGAGCATCCAAGGGGTTGGCCAAGGGCCGCCTCGGGCTGCTCGCCAGCATCGTGCTCGGCATTTCCACCATCGCCCCGGTGTACACCCTCACCGGCGCCCTGGGTCCAACGGTCCGCGAGGTCGGCGAACACTTGCCGGCGGTGTTCATCGTCGGCTTCCTGCCGATGCTGCTGGTAGCCCTGGGCTACCGCGAGCTGAATGCGGCCGAACCCGACAGCGGTACCTCCTTCACCTGGTCGGCCCGCGCCTTCGGCCCGATGATCGGCTGGATCGGCGGTTGGGGCCTGGTCACGGCCACCACCATCGTGCTGTCCAACCTCGCTGGCGTGGCGGTGGATTTCTTCTATCTCTTCCTCGGGCAACTCACCGGCAGCCACGAGGTGGCTGCGCTGAGCGACAACCTGCTGGTCAACGTCACCACCTGTTGCGTGTTCATCGCCATGGCGGTGTGGATCTGCTGTCGCGGCATCGGTACGACGATGACGGTGCAGTACGGCCTGGTGGCGCTGCAACTGGTGGTGCTGGTGGGCTTCGCCATGGCGGCATTCGGTGGCAGTGCCGAGCATGTGCCGATGAATTTCGAGATGGACTGGTTCAACCCGTTCGGTGTCGAATCGTTCTCGGCCTTCGCTGCCGGCCTGTCGTTGTCGATCTTCATCTTCTGGGGCTGGGACGTGTGCCTGACCATGAGCGAAGAATCGGTGGGCAGCGATGAAGTTCCGGGCCGCGCCGCTACCCTGACGGTGCTGCTGATTCTGGGCCTGTACCTGATGACCGCGATCGCCACTCTGCAATTTGCCGGTATCAGCGAGGAAGGCCTGGGGCTGGGTAACCCGCGCATCCAGGAAAACGTCTTTGCCCACCTGGCCGGCCCGGTCATGGGGCCGCTGGCGATCCTGATGTCCATCGCCGTGCTCGCCAGTACCGCCGCGTCGCTGCAGTCGACCTTCGTGTCGCCGGCCCGCACCCTGCTGGCGATGGGTTACTACGGCGCCGTGCCGGAGCGTTTCGCGCGCATCTGCCCGCGTTCGCAAACCCCACGCTACGCCACCATCTGCGCCGGTGTCGCCGCCGGTGTGTTCTACGTGACCATGCGCACCCTCAGCGAGAACGTGCTGGCCGACACCATCACCGCCCTGGGAATGATGATCTGCTTCTACTACTCGCTGACGGCGTTCGCCTGTGTCTGGTACTTCCGCCACAGCCTGTTCGACAGCCTGCGGCACTTCCTGATGCGCGGCCTGTGCCCGTTGCTGGGCGGCGGGATTCTTTCGGTGATCTTTGTTCAGACCGCGATCGACAGCGCCTCGCCGGAATTCGGCAGTGGCTCGCACGTGGGCGGGTTGGGGCTAGTGTTCGTGATCGCGATGATCATTCTGCTGCTGGGCATCGTGCTGATGCTGATTTCACGCCTGCGGGCGCCGGCGTTCTTCCTGGGCATGACGCTGCGTCGTCACGCCACTGTGCCCAGCCGCCGCTGAAGCGGCCGGGCACAGTGCGGCGAGGGCTCAGGCGAGCAATTGCTTGAGCAGCTCGCCGTGGCGCTGTTGCTGGCCGTCGCGTTGCAGGCGATTGGCGCGGAACACGGCCTTCAAGTCTTCCAGTGCGGTCGCGAAGTCGTCATTGATGATGACGTACTCGTATTCGTCGTAATGGACCATCTCGCTGACCGCTTCGCGCATCCGGCCTTCGATGATCTCGTCACTGTCCTGGCCACGGTTCGTCAGGCGCTGGCGCAGAGCCTGCTGGCTCGGCGGCAGAATGAAGATCGAGCGCACGCCGGGCATCAGCTTGCGCACCTGCTGGGCGCCTTGCCAGTCGATTTCAAGGATCAGGTCGTGGCCCTGGTCGAGCGTGTGCTGCAGCGCGCTGCGCGAGGTGCCGTAGCAGTTGCCGAAGACCTCGGCCTGCTCGAGGAAGTCACCCTGGGCGTTCAGGCGCTCGAATTCGGCGCGGTCGACGAAGTGGTAGTTCACCCCGTCGTGCTCGCCCGGCCGCATGGCGCGGGTGGTGTGCGAGACCGACACGCGAATGTGGTTCAGGTCATCGGTCAGGGCCTTGACCAGGCTGGTCTTGCCGGCGCCGGAGGGGGCCGAAATGATGTACAGGGTGCCGCTGCTGTGGTTCATGGTAGGGGTGGCCTTACTCGATGTTCTGTACTTGTTCACGCATCTGTTCGATCAACACCTTGAGGTTGACCGCCGATTGGGTGCTGCGTGGGTCGAAGGCTTTGGAGCCCAGGGTGTTGGCTTCGCGGTTGAGCTCCTGCATCAGGAAGTCCAGGCGCCGGCCCGCCGCGCCGCCGGACTTGAGCACCCGGCGCACCTCGGTGACGTGGGTGCTGAGGCGGTCGAGTTCTTCGGCAACATCGCTTTTCTGCGCCAGCAGGACCATTTCCTGCTCCAGGCGCTGCGGGTCGAGCTCGGCTTGCATGTCGCTGAAGCGGTCGAGGATTTTCTGCCGCTGGGTGGCCAGCATCTGTGGCACCAGGGCGCGCAGGGTGGTGACTTCCTGGCTCATGCTGTCCAGGCGCTCGTTGATCAGGCGTGCCAGCTCCGCGCCTTCGCGGTTGCGGCCGTTCTTCAGCTCGGTGAGGGCGGCTTCGAACAGGCTCATGGCTTCCTGGTTCAGCGCCTGCGGGTCGGCGGCGTCGGCCACCAGCACGCCGGGCCAGGCCAGCACTTCCAGCGGGTTGAGCGGCGCGGGCTGCTTGATCAGGCTGGCTACGGTCTCGGCAGCGGCCACCAGCTGTGCGGCGCGTTCGCGATCGACCTGCAGTGGTTTGCCGGCATTTTCCTCGTTGAAGCGCAGGGTGCACTCCACTTTACCGCGGGACAGGCCCTGGCGCAGGGACTCGCGCACGGCGCCTTCAAGGTCGCGGAAGGCTTCGGGCAGGCGCAGGTGCGGTTCGAGGTAGCGGTGATTGACCGAGCGCAGTTCCCATATCAGGGTGCCTTGGGTCCCGGCTCGTTCGGCACGAGCGAAGGCGGTCATGCTGTGCACCATGGGAAGTACCTCGCAGATAGATGAAGGGGAAAGCCGACAGGCTGCAAAGGCGCAGGATTGTAGCGCAGTGCGACCCCGGCTCCCATAAACGGATGTTACAAACTGGGGCAAGCGCCCGGGCAAAACCCGACCGACGCCCTTGGGGCCGGGGTTTCGTCGTCGCGACGAGTGGTGCGGCGGGCTTTCGCCACCGGGCATGTCCAGCAGCAGTCTGGCACTCTATAATGCTCGGCAGATTCGAAACCCAGTACAGGTATCCCTTTATGAAACGTCCAAGTGGTCGCGCTGCCGATCAGCTCCGCTCGATCCGCATCACCCGCAACTACACCAAGCACGCCGAAGGGTCGGTACTGGTCGAGTTTGGCGACACCAAGGTCGTCTGCACGGTCAGCGTCGAGAACGGTGTTCCACGCTTCCTCAAAGGCCAGGGCCAGGGCTGGCTGACCGCCGAATACGGCATGCTGCCGCGTTCCACCGGCGAGCGTAACCAGCGTGAAGCCAGCCGTGGCAAGCAGGGTGGCCGCACCCTGGAAATCCAGCGCCTGATCGGCCGCTCCCTGCGCGCAGCGCTGGACATGAGCAAGCTGGGCGACATCACCCTGTACGTCGACTGCGACGTGATCCAGGCTGACGGCGGCACCCGCACCGCGTCCATCACTGGCGCCATGGTCGCCCTGGTCGATGCCCTGCGCGTGGTCAAGAAGCGTGGCGGCCTGAAGGGCGGCGATCCGCTCAAGCACATGATTGCCGCCGTCTCGGTGGGCATGTACCAGGGCGCTCCGGTCCTCGACCTGGACTACCTGGAAGACTCCGCCGCCGAAACCGACCTGAACGTGGTCATGACCAGCGCTGGCGGCTTCATCGAAGTCCAGGGCACCGCCGAAGGTGCACCGTTCCAGCCGCAGGAACTCAACGCCATGCTGGAGCTGGCGCAGAAAGGCATGACCGATCTGTTCGAGCTGCAGAAAGCTGCGCTGGCTGACTGAGCCGCTGGCACAAACGAAAAAGCCGACCTGATGGTCGGCTTTTTCGTTTTTGAGCTTCAAGCAACAAGCTGCAAGCGGTAAGCAAGAGCGGTACGGCAACTGCCTTTTCTTATGGCTTGCAGCTTGAAGCTTGTGGCTCCGGAGGTCAGATGGTCAGCGTCCAGTCGTAGTCCACGATCAGCGGCGCGTGTTGCGAGAAGCGCGGCTGGCGTGGCAGGCGGGCGCTGCGCACGAAGCGGCGCAGGCCTGGGGTCAGCAACTGGTAGTCGAAGCGATAGCCCAGGTTGAGCATCTCGGCCTGTTCGTTGTCTGGCCACCAGCTGTACTGGTCACCTTCACGGCTGACTTCGCGCAGGGCGTCCACATAACCCATGTTGCCGACGATCTCGTCCATCCAGGCGCGTTCTGGCGCGAGGAAGCCTGGCGACTGCTGGCTGTCGCGCCAGTTCTTGATGTCGAGCTTCTGCTGCGCCACGTACAACGAGCCGCAGTAGATGTATTCGCGGCGCTTGCGGCGCTGCTTGTCCAGGTACTTGGCGAAGTCGTCCATCAACTTGAACTTCTGGTTCAGGTCTTCGTCGCCGTTCTGTCCGGAAGGCAGCAGCAAGGTGGCAATACTGACTTTGTCGAAATCGGCCTGCAGGTAACGTCCGTAGCGGTCGGCTGTCTCGAAGCCCAGGCCGCTGATGACTGCCTTGGGCTGCAAACGCGAGTAAAGTGCCACGCCGCCTTGGGCGGGTACTTCTGCGTCGCAGGCATAAAGGAAGTAGCCATCGAGCTGAAAAGCCGGGTCGTCGAGTTCAAAGGCCGAGGCGCGGGTATCCTGAAGGCAGATGACGTCGGCATTCTGAGCTTGCAGCCAGCTGAGCAAACCTCGCTCGACCGCAGCCTGAATGCCATTCACGTTCACACTGATGATCCGCATAAATGGCCCCAAAAATCACGTGCGTGTATGATACCCGAGCTCTACTCAATTAGCTAAATCCGTGGTATCCGGGACTCCTCATGCAGCCGTATCAGCGCGAATTCATCCGTTTTGCCATCGATCGCGGGGTTCTGCGCTTCGGTGAGTTCACCCTCAAGTCGGGTCGCACCAGCCCGTATTTCTTCAATGCCGGCCTGTTCAACAGCGGCTCGGCCCTGGCTCAGCTGGGTCGTTGCTACGCGGCGGCCATCGTCGACAGCAAGATCCCGTTCGACGTGCTGTTCGGCCCTGCGTACAAGGGCATTCCCTTGGCCGCAGCCACTGCGGTAGCCCTGGCCGAGCAGCATCAGCTCGACGTGCCATGGTGCTTCAACCGCAAGGAAGCCAAGGACCACGGCGAAGGCGGCAGCCTGGTGGGCGCGCCCCTGGCCGGTGACGTGCTGATCATCGACGATGTGATCACCGCTGGCACCGCGATCCGCGAAGTCATGCAGATCATCAAGGCCCAGCAGGCCAACGCCGCCGGCGTGCTGATCGCGTTGAACCGCGAAGAGCGCGGCAATGGCGAACTGTCGGCGATCCAGGAAGTGGAACGCGACTTCGGCATTCCAGTGGTCAGCATTGTCTCGCTGACCCAGGTGCTGGAGTACCTGGCCGACGATCCACAGCTCAAGCAGCACCTGCCGGCGGTGGAAGCCTACCGCGCGCAGTACGGCATCTGAAGCCACAAGCGCCAAGCCTCAAGCGACAAGAAAAAGCAGCTCGTATCGACGCTGCTTTTTTCTTGCGGCTTGAGGCTTGGCGCTTGCAGCATTCAGGCGCGGGGCGAACCCCGCGGTGTCATTACTGACGTGGCTTGCGGTTGGTGATCAGGGTGCCGACGCCGGTGTCGGTGAAGATCTCCAGCAGTACCGCGTTCGGTACACGACCGTCGATGATGTGCGAGCTGTGCACGCCACCCTGGACGGCTTCCAGTGCGCAGCGGATCTTCGGCAGCATGCCGCCGTAGATGGTGCCGTCGGCGATCAGGCCGTCGACCTGCTCGGTGCTCAGGCCGGTCAGTACGGTGCCTTGCTTGTCCATCAGGCCGGCGATGTTGGTCAGCAGCATCAGCTTCTCGGCCTTCAGCGCTTCGGCGACCTTGCCGGCGACCAGGTCGGCGTTGATGTTGTAGGACTCACCGTTGGCGCCGACACCGATCGGTGCGATGACCGGAATGAAGTCGCCCTTGACCAGCATGTTCAGCAGGTCGGTGTTGACGCCCACGACTTCGCCCACGTGGCCGATGTCGATGATCTCCGGGGTAGTCATTTCCGGGGTCTGACGGGTGACGGTGAGCTTTTTCGCGCGGATCAGCTCGGCATCCTTACCGGTCAGGCCGATGGCGCTGCCGCCATGGCGGTTGATCAGGTTGACGATGTCCTTGTTCACCTGGCCCCCGAGGACCATTTCAACCACGTCCATGGTGGCGGCGTCGGTAACGCGCATGCCATCGATGAAGTGGCTTTCGATGGACAGGCGCTTGAGCAGGTCACCGATCTGCGGACCGCCGCCGTGCACGACCACCGGGTTGATGCCGACCGCTTTCATCAGCACCACGTCGCGGGCGAAGCCGGTCTTGAGCTCCTCGCTTTCCATCGCGTTGCCGCCGTACTTGATCACCAGGGTCTTGCCGACAAAGCGTCGGATGTAAGGCAGCGCTTCGGACAGTACCTTGGCGACATGGGTGGCGGCATCGCGATCGAGGGTCATGCAGGGCTCCAGTTGGAACAAGTGGTTCGGTCAGAACGGTAGTTGCAGGTCAGGGGCTACGCGCTTGAGTTGCGCGTGGAATATAGCCTTGATTCGCTGCAGTTCGGCGTCATTGTCGGCCTCGAAGCGCAGGACCAGCACCGGCGTGGTGTTGGAGGCGCGGACCAGGCCCCAGCCGTGGGGATAATCGACCCGCACACCGTCGATGGTGGTCAGATCGGCTTCGCCCCAGTCGGCGTCGCGTTGCAGTGCATCAATGATGCTGAATTTACTCTCGTCGGTCACATCAATGTTGATTTCCGGCGTGGAAATATCATTCGGGAACGCGGCGAACAGGGTTTCGGCATCGACGTCTGCCTTGCTGAGGATCTCCAGCAGGCGTGCGGCGCTGTAGATGCCATCGTCGAAGCCGAACCAGCGCTCCTTGATGAAGATGTGCCCGCTCATCTCGCCGGCCAGCAGCGCGCCGGTTTCCTTCATCTTCTTCTTGATCAGCGAATGGCCGGTCTTCCACATCCGCGACTGGCCGCCGTACTGGGCGATCAGCGGGATCAGGCGGCGAGTGCACTTGACGTCGAAGATGATCTCGGCGCCCGGATTGCGGGCCAGCACGTCCTGGGCGAAGAGCATCAGCAGGCGGTCGGGGTAGACGATGCTGCCAGTGTTGGTCACCACGCCGACGCGGTCGCCGTCACCGTCGAAGGCCAGGCCGATATCGGCACCGGTTTCCTTGACCTTGGCAATCAGGTCCACCAGGTTTTCCGGTTTGCCTGGGTCCGGGTGGTGGTTGGGGAAGTTGCCGTCCACCTCGCAGAACAGCGGGATGACCTCGCAATTCAGCGCGGCGAGCAGTTGCGGGGCGTTGACCCCGGCGGCACCGTTGCCGCAGTCCACCACCACCTTCAGGCGCCGGGCGAGCGTGATGTCACCGACGATCTGCTGGTGATAGCGCGGCAGGATGTCGACTTTCTCGACCGTGCCGGCACCGCGTGGCAGGTCCTGGGTCTTGATGCGGGTCAGCAGTGCCTGGATCTGCTCGTTGGCCAGGGTGTCGCCGGCGATGACGATCTTGAAACCGTTGTAGTTCGACGGGTTGTGGCTGCCGGTGAGCATGACGCCGGACTTGCCGGCCAGCACGTTGGCGGCGAAATACAGCGCCGGGGTCGGCACCAGGCCGACGTCGCTGACCTGGCAACCGGCATCGGCCAGGCCCTTGATCAGTTGCTCCACCAGCATCGGTCCGGACAGGCGACCGTCGCGGCCAACCGAGACGTTCGGCTCGCCCTGGGCCAGGCTCTGGGCACCGATGGCGCGGCCGATCCAGTAAGCCGTTTCGGCGTGCAGAGTCTCTCCCACCACCCCACGGATGTCGTAGGCACGGAAGATGCTGTCAGGCAGTGCGGGGATCAGTTGGGCCATATCGTTCATCACGGAACTCCAGTCTCGATGGCTTTCGGGCGTATGGAACGCTTGGACGGCCATTCTGCCGGAGAGTTCGCCCCCGACAGGACGTCGGGGGCGATCAAGGGATCAATGGCTGCCGGAATGACCGAAGCCGCCCGCGCCACGCTGGGTCTCGTCAAAGGTTTCGACGATGTCGAAATGCGCCTGTACCACCGGCACCAGGACCAGTTGCGCGATGCGCTCGCCAACGGCAATGGTGAAGGCGGTCTGGCCGCGGTTCCAGCAGGACACCATCAGCTCGCCCTGGTAGTCCGAGTCGATCAGGCCGACCAGGTTGCCCAGCACGATGCCGTGTTTGTGGCCCAGGCCGGAGCGCGGCAGGATCATGGCCGCCAGGCCCGGATCACCGATGTAGATCGACAGGCCGGTGGGGATCAGCAGGGTCTGGCCCGGCTCCAGGACGGTGTCTTGCTTGAGCATGGCGCGCAGGTCGAGGCCGGCCGAGCCCGGGGTGGCGTAGTGCGGCAGCGGGAATTCGGCGCCGATGCGTGGATCGAGAATCTTGGCTTGGAGAGCGTGCATTGAATCAAACCTGGTTGAGGCGTTCGGCGATGAAAGCGATCAGCTGGCGGGCGATCTTGCCCTTGCTGGTCTGCGCGAACAGGGTTTCGTGGAGCTGACGGTCGATCACGCTGCAGGCGTTTTCCTCGCTGTTGAAGCCAATGCTGGGGTTGGCCACGTCATTGGCGACGATCAGGTCGAGGTTCTTGTCCTTGAGCTTGCGCGCAGCGTAGTCGAGCAGGTGTTCGGTCTCGGCGGCGAAGCCGACGCTGAACGGACGGTCGGGACGGGTGGCGATGGTGGCCAGGATGTCGGGGTTGCGCACCATCTGCAGCAGCAGGCCATCACCGGTCGTAGGGTCTTTCTTGAGTTTTTGCGGGGCAACGACCTCAGGGCGGTAGTCGGCGACGGCCGCCGAGGCGATGAACAGGTCGCAGGGAATCGCCGCCTCGCAGGCCGCGAGCATGTCGCGGGCGCTGACCACGTCGATCCGGGTGACGCGGTCGGGCGTTGGCAGGTGCACCGGGCCGGTGACCAGGGTCACGCGGGCGCCGGCTTCCACCGCGGCTTCGGCCAGGGCGAAGCCCATTTTCCCGGAGCTGTGGTTGGTGATGTAGCGCACCGGGTCGATGTTTTCCTGGGTCGGGCCGGCGGTGATCAACACATGCTTGCCGGTCAGCGACTCGCGCTTGAAGCATTCTGCAGCACACCAGGCCAGGTCGGTCGCTTCGAGCATGCGGCCCAGGCCGACGTCGCCGCAGGCCTGGCTGCCCGACGCCGGGCCGAAGACCTGGATCGAGCGTTTTTGCAGGGTTTCCAGATTGTTCTGGGTGGCCGGGTCGCGCCACATGGCCTGGTTCATGGCCGGGGCGACGGCGACCGTGGCATCGGTGGCCAGCACCAGGGTGGTCAGCAGGTCGTCGGCCACGCCCTGGGCGAGGCGGGCGATGAGGTCGGCGGTGGCGGGTGCGATCAGCACCAGGTCAGCCCACTTGGCCAGTTCGATATGGCCCATCGCCGCTTCGGCAGCGGGATCCAATAGGTCCATGTGCACGGGGTGCCCGGACAGGGCTTGCATGGTCAGTGGGGTGATGAATTCTGCACCGCCACGGGTCATGACGACGCGCACCTGGGCGCCGTGTTCCAGAAGCCGGCGAACCAGCTCGGCGCTCTTGTAGGCTGCGATGCCGCCGCCGACGCCGAGAACGATGCGTTTCCGATACAGCCGCTGCATAGGCCTGCCTTTTTTCTGATGGAAAGTTGTGCACAGCGCCGACGCCTCCCCTGGCCGAATCGCTGCGCAAAAAGTGGTCGCTAAGATATCACAGGGCTGCTCCCTGCAAGAGCGCCGAGAGCAGTAACGGACAGACAGAGGGAATTGTCATGAGCATCAGGGAATGGCCCGAGGCCGAACGGCCACGGGAGAAGTTGTTGAAACAGGGCGCGGCGGTGCTTTCCGACGCGGAACTGCTGGCGATTTTCCTGCGTACCGGGGTGCCGGGGCGCAGCGCGGTGGATCTGGCCCGGCATCTGTTGACGCGGTTCGGAGGGCTGCGCGGGCTGCTGGAAACCGATCAGAACAGCTTCAACAAGGAGCTGGGGTTGGGGCCGGCCAAGTACGCGTTGCTGCAGGCCGTCATGGAAATGGCCCGGCGTCATCTGGGCGAAGACCTCAATCGCGGCTCTGCCCTGGAAAGCCCCACGGCGGTCCGGGCCTATCTGCAGGCGCAACTGCGACATGAGAAGCATGAAGTGTTCGGGTGTCTGTTTCTCGACACCCGGCACCGTTCGCTGGGTTTCGAAGCGCTGTTTCACGGCTCCATCGACAGCGCCGCCGTCTATCCCCGGCAAGTGGTCAAGCGGGCGCTGGCGCACAACGCTGCCGCGCTGATCCTCTGCCACAACCATCCGTCCGGCAATCCCGAGCCGAGCCAGGCGGACATCCGCCTGACCCACCGGCTACGGGACGCGCTCGAGATGATCGACGTGCGCGTGCTCGACCACTTCATCATCGGCGACGGAGAACCGCTGTCGATGCGCGAGCACGGCTGCTTCGTCAGCGACTCACGTTGACCGTCGCGAAGTTCTGACGCCCGAACGGACTCACCTGATAGCCTTCCACGCCACTGCGGGTCAGCACCGCCGCAGTGGGGTGCGCCAGCGGCAGCCACAGGACCTGCTGCTGGATCAGGGCTTGCGCCTGCTGGTACAGGCGGCTGCGTACGCTCTGGTCGGCGGTGGTCTTGCCGGCGCTGATCAGTTGATCCAGGCGCTGGTCGCAATAGCGGGCGAAGTTGGTCCCGGACGTGACAGCCGCGCAGGAGAATTGCGGGCTCAGGAAGTTGTCCGGGTCGCCGTTGTCGCCCGCCCAGCCCATGAACAGCAGGTCGTGCTCGCCGGCCTTGGCGCGGCGGATCAGCTCGCCCCATTCGATCACGCGGATTTCCGCCTTGATCCCGACTTTCGCCAGGTCCGCTTGCAGCAACTGCGCGCCCAGGCTCGGGTTGGGGTTGAGCAGGCTGCCGGATGGGCGCGTCCAGATCGTGGTGCTGAAACCCTCCGGCAGGCCGGCTTTCTTCAGCAGTTCCTGGGCCTTGGCGACATCGGTCGGGTAGCCCGGCAAGTTCTTGTCGTAGCTCCAGGTATTGGGCGGAAGCGGCCCGCTGGCGGCGACGGCGGTGCCTTCGAACACGGCCTTGAGGTAGCTGTCCTTGTCGAAGGCGAGGTTGATCGCCTGGCGCACTTCCGGCTTGTCCAGCGGTGGGTGCTGGCTGTTGATGGCAAGGAAGGCGGTCATGAAGGCTTCGGTTTTCTCCACCTTCAGCGATGGGTCTTCACTGGCCGCCGCGATGTCCAGCGGCTTGGGCGACAAGGCGATCTGGCACTCGTTGCGCCGCAGTTTCTGCAGGCGCACGTTGGCGTCCGGGGTGATGGCGAAGATCAGCGGATCCACCGCAGGCTTGCCACCGAAGTAGTCCGGGTTGGCCTTGTAGCGGATGCTGGCGTCTTTCTGGAAGCGGGTGAAGATGAACGGGCCGGTGCCGATGGGCTGGCTGTTGAGCTTCTCCGGAGTGCCGGCCTTGAGCAGTTGGTCGGCGTATTCGGCCGGATAGATCGAGGCAAAGCCCATGCTCAGGGTGGCGAGGAAGGTGGCGTCCGGGTGGCTCAGGGTAAAGCGCACGCTCAGCGGGTCTGGCGCCTCGATCTGCTTGATCAGCTCGGGCAATTGCAGGGACTGGGCATGGGGGAAGCCACTCTGGGCGATCTTGTGCCAGGAGTGTGCCGGGTAGAGCATGCGCTGGAAGCTGAACAGCACATCGTCGGCGTTCAGCGTACGGCTGGGCTTGAAGTAGGCGGTGGTGTGGAATTTCACCTCCGGGCGCAGCTTGAATTCATATACCAGACCGTCAGGGGAGACCGTCCAGCTTTCGGCGAGACTCGGCACCACCTTGCCATGGGTCGCGTCGAACTCCACCAGGCGGTTCATCAGCACGTCGGCGGAGGCGTTGGTCGTGGTCAGCGAGTTGTACTGCACGACGTCGAAGCCCTCGGGGCTGGCCTCGGTACAGACGCTCAGGGGAGCGGCCTGGGCGATGGCGGGGCCGAGCAGGGCGGCGAACAACAGGGGTAGAACGGCGGGACGCATAAGGGTTCCTCAGGCTGAACGATGGCCCATCTGCCTGTGCAGTGTGGAAAAGTCCTACCCTAGTGCGCTGGATTACAAATCGCCAACTCATTTTTCAGCAATCGCGCGACGAGCGGTCATCTGCCGTGCGGGCCGTTTACCGCGTAGCGTGGGCGTGCCGCGCCCCAGGCACAAACACATCTTGTGTTGTTGTGCTCTGGTCTTTCTGGTATAAAGCAGCGCTCTTTTCTAGGGGCCCGGTGTGTAGCATCCTCGGGTGTAGCCGGTAAGACCCCGAAGAAACACGGCGCCTGGCGCCAAAGACTGAGAGATTAAGCGGCCAACCCATGCCGGGTTGGGCATGTGGTTTTAGAGGGCTGAGGCATGTCGAGAGTCTGTCAAGTTACTGGTAAGGGTCCAGTAACCGGGAACAACATTTCCCACGCAAACAACAAAACCCGTCGTCGTTTCCTGCCGAACCTGCAGCATCATCGCTTCTGGGTCGAGTCCGAGAAGCGTTTCGTGCGTCTGCGCGTTTCCGCCAAGGGCATGCGTATCATCGACAAGCGCGGCATCGACGCCGTTCTGGTCGACATTCGCCGTAACGGCATCAAGGTTTAAGGGAGAAAGTCATGCGTGAATTGATCCGTCTGGTGTCGAGCGCTGGTACTGGCCACTTCTACACCACCGACAAGAACAAACGCACTACTCCGGACAAGATCGAGATCAAGAAATACGATCCGGTCGTCCGTAAGCACGTGACGTACAAGGAAGCCAAGATCAAGTAATTGGTCTGGTTTTCAGAAAAGGCCCGTATCCATTGGATACGGGCCTTTTTTATGGCCTGCGGCCAGCAAAAAAACGCCCGGCGCACTGCGCCGGGCGTTTTTCATTGCTTCAGGGGATCAGCCGAAGTCGAAGCCTTCGATCACGCCGTTGCCGCCGGCGATCACGTTGATGCGTTTTTCGTCGAACTCCTTGGTCGCGACCTCGGCAGGACCGACGACACGGGTGCGCCCGGTGCGTTCGGCGATGCAGGCTTTGACCGCTTCGCTGTAGGTGGTGCCAACCAGGTCGGCGAGGGCTGCGATGACTTGTTCGTTGTTCATGGCGTGTCTTCCTTGCAGGATTGAGTGTCCGGATGGACGTCGCCATGTTCTGGCCCGCGCATGTGCCTTCAGCGGTACATATCTATTTTTGTTCGAACATCACGTAAATCTTGCGGCAGGGTTCGAGCACTTCCCAGGTGCCCTTGAAGCCTGCCGGAATCACGAAGCGATCGCCGGCGCGCAGGGTCTTGGCCTGGCCCTGTTCGTCGCGCAGCACCGAAACGCCCTGAACGATCTCGCAGTACTCGTGCTCGGTGTAGTTGACGGTCCACTGGCCCACGGCGCCTTCCCAGACCCCAGCGGCAAATTGGCTGCACGGACTGGAATAGTGGTTCCAGACCGCCTGCTCGGGATCGCCCTTGAGCACCTTCTCGGCTGCGGGGCGGTAGCGTTCGGCTTCGGTCAGGGCGTTGGAAAAGTCGACGATCTGCTGGATATTCATGAAGCGGCCTACCTGATTGTTAAATAAAATGAACATGACTAAGCATTTATCGGCTTAGTGTCAAATATATTGATAATCCGGGTCCCAGTAGTTTAGGGTGTCGAATGCTGTAGAGCGATGACCGCTCCGGCAGAATTTTCTGACAGCGTCGCCGACCTCACCTGCGACGCTGCTTTTCTACAACAGGAGGAGTTTGCGATGACCACCCTGACCCGTGCGGACTGGGAGCAGCGTGCCCAGCAACTGAAGATCGAAGGCCGTGCCTTCATCAATGGCGAGTACACCGCCGCCGTCTCCAACGAAACATTCGAATGTTCCAGCCCGGTCGACGGCCGCTTCCTGGCGCACATCGCCAGTTGCGATGAAGCCGATGCCCAGCGCGCCGTGGAAAACGCCCGCGCCACCTTCAATTCCGGTGTCTGGTCGCGCCTGGCGCCGGCCAAGCGCAAGGCCACGCTGATTCGCTTCGCCAACCTGCTCAAGCAGAACGTGGAAGAGCTGGCGCTGCTGGAAACCCTGGACATGGGCAAGCCGATCGGCGACTCGTCGACCATCGACATTCCAGGCGCCGCCAACGCGCTGGCCTGGAATGGCGAGGCCATCGACAAGGTCTACGACGAAGTGGCCGCCACCCCGCACGACCAGCTCGGCCTGGTGACCCGCGAGCCGGTGGGTGTGGTCGCGGCCATCGTGCCGTGGAACTTCCCGCTGCTGATGGCCTGCTGGAAACTCGGCCCGGCCCTGGCGACCGGCAACTCGGTGATCCTCAAACCGTCGGAAAAATCCCCGCTGACCGCCATCCGCATCGCCCAACTGGCGGTGGAGGCCGGTATCCCGGCTGGCGTACTCAACGTGCTGCCAGGCTACGGCCACACCGTGGGCAAGGCCCTGGCCCTGCACATGGACGTAGACACCCTGGTGTTCACCGGCTCGACCAAGATCGCCAAGCAACTGATGGTCTACGCCGGCGAGTCGAACATGAAGCGCGTCTGGCTGGAAGCCGGCGGCAAGAGCCCGAACATCGTCTTCGCCGATGCGCCTGACCTGAAAGCCGCCGCCGAAGCTGCCGCCAGTGCCATCGCCTTCAACCAGGGCGAAGTCTGCACCGCCGGTTCGCGCCTGCTGGTGGAGCGCTCGATCAAGGACCAGTTCCTGCCGCTGGTGCTCGAAGCCCTGAAAGCCTGGAAACCGGGTAACCCGCTGGATCCGGCGACCACCGTCGGCGCCCTGGTGGACACCCAGCAGATGAACACCGTGCTGAGCTACATCGAATCGGCCCACACCGACGGCGCCAAACTGCTGGTCGGCGGCAAACGCATCCTCGAAGAAACCGGTGGCACCTATGTCGAACCGACCATCTTCGACGGCGTGAACAACGCCATGCGTATCGCCAAGGAAGAGATCTTCGGCCCGGTGCTGTCGGTGATCACCTTCGACACCGTCGAAGAAGCCATCGCCATCGCCAACGACACCCCTTATGGCCTGGCCGCGGGCGTGTGGACCTCGAACATCACCAAGGCCCACCAGACCGCCAAGGCGCTGCGCGCCGGCAGCGTCTGGGTCAACCAGTACGACGGCGGCGACATGACCGCGCCGTTCGGTGGCTTCAAGCAATCGGGCAACGGCCGCGACAAGTCGCTGCACGCGCTGGACAAGTACACCGAGCTGAAAGCGACCTGGATCAAGCTGTAGTCATTCGGGCGCGGCCATAAGGCCGCGTCTGTCCGATCCGGTCATGCAGCCGGGCCTTGCCGTAAAGCAGGCCCGGCTTTGTCGTCTTTGATGTCCGACGATTCCTAAGGAGTGTGAGATGCGTTGGGGGACCTACTTCGCCGTGCTGGCTGCGGTGCTCAGTGTCGGCCTGGCACTGGGCGTCAGCATGCCGCTGGTGTCCTTGCGCCTGGAAAGCTGGGGCTACGGCAGCTTCGCCATCGGCGTGATGGCGGCGATGCCGGCGGTGGGTGTGCTGCTCGGAGCCAGCCTGTCCAGCCGGCTGGCATCGTACTTCGGCACGCCGGGGCTGATGCGCCTGTGCCTGTGGGCCGGGGCGCTGTCGATCGGGGCGCTGGCGCTGCTGCCCAGCTATCCGGTGTGGCTGGTGCTGCGGCTGCTGATCGGGGTGGTGCTGACCATCGTCTTCATCCTTGGGGAAAGCTGGATCAATCAGTTGGTCGTGGAAGAATGGCGCGGCCGCCTGGTGGCGCTGTATGGCAGCAGTTATGCCCTGAGCCAGTTGGCCGGGCCGTTGCTGCTGGGCGTGGTGGGTTCCGAGGACGATCTCGGCTTCTGGATTGGCGTCGGCCTGCTGCTGGTGTCGCCGCTGTTGCTGTTCGGGCGTGGCGGCGCGCCCAGCGCCGAAGCGGGTGCCGTGACATTCCGCGACCTGTTCGGTTTCTGCCGCAACCTGCCGGTGATCGCCTGGGCCATTGCGCTGTTCGCCGCATTCGAGGCAATGATCCTGACCCTGTTGCCGGTGTATTGCCTGCAACAGGGTTTCACTGCCGAAGTGGCGTTGTTCATGGTCAGCACGGTGGTGGTGGGTGATGCCGTGCTGCAACTGCCCATCGGCGCGCTGGCCGACCGCATGTCGCGGCGCACGCTGTTCAGCGGTTGCGCGGTGACCCTGGCGCTGTCCAGCCTGGCGATTCCGCTGTTGCTGCAAACGCCGCTGATCTGGCCGCTGTGGGTGTTGTTCGGCGCCAGTGCCGGTGGGCTGTTTACCCTGTCGCTGATTCTGATCGGCGAGCGCTTCCGTGACGATGCGCTGGTGCGGGCGAATGCCCATGTGGCGCAGCTCTGGGGCATCGGTTGCCTGATCGGGCCGCTGGCGGCGGGGGCGGGTAGCCAGTGGGTCAGCGGGCACGCCTTGCTGTGGTTCATGGCGATTGGCGCGATCGGCCTGGTGTTGCTGTCACGGCGGCCAAATGCGTTCGAGCCGGCGACGGCACTCTCTGACTGACCCGGCCGAGCGAGCCGCTCGCACGCTCAGCCGTTTCACGGCATTAGTTAGGAATTTTCCTATATCTACACCGCTGACTGACCTGCAGGATCTCCAGGAAATGCTTTCCATGGAGATCCTCACGGCATGGCTGCTCAATCCGATCTGCGCTTTACCTTTACCGCAGGTAGCAACGACGTTTTCGACGTCGTCGAATTCCGCCTGACCGAAGGCCTGTCCGAAACCTTCCGTCTCGACATCGACCTGAGCTGCACCAACCCTGCCGTCGACTTCGCCGAAATCCTCGACCGCCCGGCGCTGTTCACCCTCTGGCAAGGCGAGCAGCCGGTGCGCTACGTGCACGGTTCGGTCAGCTCGTTCCAGCAAGGCGACACCGGCTTTCGCCGCACCCGCTACCACGCCGTGATCGAGCCGCGTCTGGCGCGCCTGAAACTCACCTCCGACTGGCGCATCTTCCAGACCCTCAACGTGCCCGACATCGCCACCGCGATGCTGAGGAAACACGCCTTGACCCTCGACTACGAGCAGCGCGTTACCAACCCCCATGAAACCCGGGAATTTTGCCTCCAGGCAGGCTGTAGCGACTACTTGTTTCTGGAGCGGATCATGAGGGAAGAGGGCTTCTTCTACGGCTTCCGGCACAGCGCCGAGGGCCACCGCCTGATCCACTGCGACCGCCTGTGGATCTTCGGCAAGCAGCCCGATCCGCCGGTGGAATACAACGCCAAGCCCGGCGGCGACCGCCCGGGCCCGGCCCTGCACCGGTTCATCTACACCGAGAACGTGCGCACGGCCCGCCAGGTGCAGCGCGACTATAGCTTCAAGAACCCCAAGTACAACCAGCAGACCCGCCGCGAGGCCAGCGACCTCGACCACCAGGAGCGCGGCTACGAGCGCTACGACTACCCCGGCCGCTACAAGGGCGAAACCGGCGAGGCCTTCACCCGCGACCGCCTGCGCGGGCTGCGGGGCGATGCCTGCCAGGTCATCGCCGAAGGTGACGATGCGCGGCTGGTGCCGGGCATCTGTTTCGACCTCGTCGGCCATCCCCGCGAAGACCTCAACCGCGGCTGGCGCCCGATTCACCTGGAGCACCACGGCAAGCAGTACACCAGCCTTGCCGAAGACAGCGCCGATGCCCGCCAGGGCACCCACTACAACTGCATCGCCACCCTGGTGCCCGACGACACCGAGTGGCGCCCCGAAGCCCTGCCCAAACCCCGCATCGACGGTCCGCAGCCAGCCCGGGTGGTAGGCCCGCCAGGCGAGGAAATCTACTGCGACGAATACGGCCGGGTGAAAGTGCAGTTCCCCTGGGACCGGGAAGGCAAGGAAGACGAGCACAGCTCCTGCTGGATCCGCGTGTCGCAGAACATCGCCGGTGCGCTGTGGGGACACATGGCGATCCCGCGCATCGGCCAGGAAGTGATCGTGTCCAACTTCGACGGCGATCCCGACCAGCCGGTGATCACCGGCAGGGTCTACACCGCCCTGCAGCGCCCGCCCTACGAACTGCCCCGGCACAAGACCCGCATGACCATCAAGAGCCAGAGCCACAAGGGCAATGGCTTCAACGAGCTGCGCTTCGAGGACGAGGCGGGGCTGGAAGAGGTGTTCATTCACGCGCAGAAGGACCAGAACAACGTCGTCAAGCATGACGAAACCACCTTCGTGGGGCATGACCGCAGCGAGCAGGTGGAGAACGACGAGACCCTCACCGTCGGCCACGACCGCAAGGACACCGTGGGCAATGACGAAACCCTGCTCATCGGGCGTAACCGCCGACACCGCATCGGCGAAGACGATGAACTGGTGATCGATCGCAATCACAGCATCAGCACCGCGGGTGACCGTACCGAAACGGTTGGCAATCACCGTTATGACAGGACGACCGCCGATCACTACATCGAGATCGGCGGGCACCTGCAACAGCAGGTGCAAGGCGAGGTCAGCCTGCAAGCGGGCCAACGCATCGTGCATCGCACCCGGGTGCTCGAAATCCATGCGGCCGACACGCTCACGCTCAAGGGACCTGGCGGCACGCTGCGCATCGATGCTTCGGGCATCACCCTGGATGGCATCGAGCTCACGCTCAAGGGCCCCATGAACAAGCCGCCAGGGGGCAGCGGCAACAGCCTGTCGCAGGTCAGCACCGTGCTGGAAGGCGAGCAAGACACCTGCGAAAGGAAAATCAAATGAGCAGCGAGTCTGTTACCTACTTTCTCGAAAAATACCGCAAGCCGGATGACTACCTTTATCTGCTGCTGGACGGCCTGGCCGAGTGTGCCCCGGAGCACCCGCTCAGCGTGCAGTCCCTGACCCAGTCGCTCGGCGAGGCTGCAGTCACCCGCGTACTGCGCCCGGACCTCGCCCACACGCCCGAGGTCTGTCCAGCGCTGGTTCAACTGGCCAAACCCGGTGAATCGCCGGCGCTGCACTCTCTCGAATGTAGCGCCGAGTGCTCATCGAAAGACCTTGGCTATCACAAGCGTTATGTCTGCGGCTGGCTGCTCAGCCCGCAACCACTTGAGGTCATCGCCGAGCAGATCGCGACCGACTGCCACACCACAGCGACCGAGAGCGGACGTCCTTCGCCCTGGTTCGAGCCACTGAGGCTGGAGCTGTTGTGCTCGACGGCGGCGAGCGAGATAGGCTGGCTGCTGTGCCCCATCCGCTACTGGTTGTTACCGCTCAGTTGGGGCCCTCACACCGTGGTACGCGGCACCGACAACCCGGTCGAGGTGGTCATGCCGGCGTCGGCCCGGCAAGCCCAGTACTGGGTGCCGCTGATCAATAATTTCCTCGGCATTTGGCAACACCTCCAGCAGCGCCCTGTCGGCTTCGCCCCATGGCGCTGGACCGGCAAAACCATCCTCCCACCCCAGGCAGCCCAGCATGCCCTGCGCCTGATTCGCGCTGCTTACGGGCTCGGCCTTCGTAATCACCGCGACATCATTGCGCTGTGCCTGCACCAGGTATTCATCCACCCGCTGCTGTGGCGGCACCCGGAAATCCAGGCGCTCGTCACCAAGGCCAGATCAGGTGCCCTGGACCTGCAAAGCCATTTCGCCAGCCACTACGACGAAGCCCTGTGGAAGCGCACTTTCACCGACCTGCCCCGCGCGAAGGACTATTCATGACCATCAGCTTCAGTGTCTTCTCCGACATTGCCACCGACGAAGGGTGCCCGGTTCTCAGCGACGTCTGCCCCACCTGCCAGCGCAGCGGCCTGCCCATCCTGCCCCTGCGCGCCGCCTATGCCCCGGAGCCCTGGGAGACCCAGTTGCGGCCATTGCCCAAGACCCCCGAGGTCAAGGCCGTCAACCTGCGCCTCGATCAACCGCGCACCCTGCGCCAGGGCTACCTCTATGTACTGCTCGACCGGCGCGAATGGCAGGCCTACGAGATCTCGCCCGAAGGGGCGCTGAGCCAGTTCCGCCCGTACCAGATGCCGCGCGAGGAACCCCGCCCGCTGTGCGAGGCCTGCATTCGCGAAGATCACGATATTCCCGCCGCCTTCATCAATATCGACACCCGCAAGTACTCCACCGCCTGGCTGGCCATCGCCAACGATCCCTGGCCCGAGGCGGTGCTGGAGAGCTACCAGCGTGGCGGCGTGGTCGGCGGCGTGAACCTCGACGAACGCTTCCACCGGCTCGACCTCAAGGCCGCTCGCAACGACCCTGCCAGCGTCGGCATCGCCATGACCGAAAGCGACCCGCAGCTTCAGCAGGTGCTCGAGTACGCACAAAACATCCCCGGCGATTTCCGCAGCGTGCATGGCTTCTATGGTCGCCAGCACCGCCTGCGCGCCATGAAGGGGCATCTGCGCAACGTGATCCAGGAGCAGGAACTGCCCAACGGCGTACTGGCCTTGGTGCTGCCTGACCCCATCGGCGTGGTCCAGGAGCTCACGGCCCAGCGGCTGATTCGCCACGAGGATATGCTGCAATGGTGTGCCGAACCGCAGCGCAGCTTCAAGTACTTCACCTCCCAGGCCTTGCTCGCGATTCGTGGGCATCAGATGGAAGTCGAGAGGGCCAGGACGAAGAAGCACGCGGAGGACGCAAACAAGTGGCGGAGCGAGCAGAACACCAATCCGGTGCTCAATCCGAACCTGCCCATGCTCGATGTCGAGGCGGTAACCGCGCGCCTGGCCCCGATCAGGCAAGCGAAGGCCAGGGAGCGGCTGGAAGAACGCTACGACGAGCAGGCCCGTGCAGACTTCGAGGCGGACTTCCAGCACACCCTCGCCGGCTGGCAACAGGTCATCAACGACGTTGCCGAACACTATGAGCGCCACTATTACGACGCGGCCTATCAGCGCGCGGCCCTGAATGACTACAGCGTCACCGACGAGCGCTCGGTTGCGCTGTTCGCCCGGATGATGGGGATGTCCCTGTCCGGTGGCCCGACCGACCACATCGTGGACGGCAAACTGGGCCCGACCCTGCGCCTGTGGAAGGCCCAGCTGGAAAACCCAGAAAGCCTGCTTTACCAGGCCCTGACCGGGAAGAACAGGATGCTGTTCGAGGAGTTCCATGATGCCCTCGCCGGTGATGAGCGGACCCGGGTCTACCACGCCATCAAGACCTTCATCACCACCCAGCAGGCCAAGGACCTCATGACGGGGCCCGTGCAGGACGCCATCGGCCAACTGCTGTCCGCGATGGCGACGGCCAGCAGTCGTCTCGGCGCCCATCTGTCGGACAAAGCGCGGAAAATGGTCGGCCACCTGCACCGCGAGGCCCTGTTGCGCTACTTCGGTATCGAGGTCACGCGGGTCACCGTGCCTCTCAAGGTGGGTGAGTACCTCTCCCTGCTCAACGAGGTACTTCAGCAGAGCACCGACCGCTACATGACCCGGCTCGACCAACAGTTCCGCAAGCCGGCCCAGCGCAAGGTGCGCGCCATGCTGCTGAGCAACACCCTGTCGGCGGCCGTGCCGGGCACGCCTGGAAAGCTGGTCGAAGTCACGTTCTGGACCATGGAAAAAGCCGACGCCCTGAAGACCCGGCTGGACAAGCTCAGCACCGGGGTCAGCGACGGCATTGGCGATGCCTTGCGCACTGCCACTATTGGCGCCGAAGCAGTCCAAGGGGCCATGGAAAACCTTGCGCGCAAGGTGACCCTCAATGCCGAGGGCGCCACCCAGTTGGCTCGGGAATCGATGCATAGCTTGCGCAACGCCGCAGTCGCTGGCACACCCGGCGCCAGCGCCATGGGGCTAGGGCTGATCAGTCTGTGGTTCCAGCAGGACACCCTGCGCCGGAGTTATCAAAGCCTGCTCGATACCGTGGGCGACAAACATCCCGAAGCCGTGGCGGCGGTCATGTCGGCATCGATTGGCGTGATGGGGGCAAGCGTCGAGGTGGTCGGAGGGGCGATTCAGATGGTACGGCCTGGTCTGGGCGTAACGATCGAGCAAACGGCAGGGGTAGGTGCCCGGATTGTGCAGTACGGTGGGGCGCTGGTGGCGTTGGCGAGTGCGTTGGAGGGGTTGCAGTATGCGTTTGCGGCGGGGCGTACCCATAGAGCGGGTGATGTGACTTCCAGAAATATTTATGCATTCGCGACGCTCATTGCGGCAGGCTCAGCGGGATTTGGGTTTGTCGGTTCGCTCGCTCCTGCTGCAATAGCGCTGATGCCGCTTGGGCTATCCGTACTGCTAGGTATTGCCGCACTCGGACTGGCAATTTGGGCAAAAAGGCGGGAATCACAACCTCTCGAACTGTGGGCTCGACACTCCCTCTGGGGTCTAGCTACAGAACACCGCCGCTGGACAACTCATGAAGAGATGGATGCAGCAATCGGTGAATTGAATGCGGCACTGTTGGGCTTGACTGCGGATGTAGGAATGATCGTGAAAGCCGAGCAGGCAGGTGGGCTTCCCATCGGTGATGCAGTTCCTGTCGGGCTCTTCCTGGACTACAGGCTCGTCCTGCCTGGGTATAAGGCTGATGTGTCGAGTTACGAATGGGCTTTGCAGGTCTACCGGCCTAACCAGGCTTTGGGGGAAACCATCGCGAGTGGTCGTAGCGGAGGAACAAATGGCCCATTACCACCTCCCGTAACTTGGAGAAATCCCGGATATCGCCCCGAAACAACAGCCCCTGTCATTACTCACGATGCCCAAGCACTCGAGATTCGTGGCTCCATCAGTTTCTTCGGCTTTCTTGAAATTAATGCTTTTGAGCTTCAAGTGTCCTACTGGCCTGACAAGAGTGATAAGTCGGGCTTTGCCCAGCTCTTCGTCCGAGAGGACAAATTCAAGGGCCAAGCAAGACGGGGTTGGTATGAAAAGACCTAAACTTGCTCCTCCGTGCCCAGGCTGGCAGGAGGACCTGCCGGCCCCCGATGAATTGCCGGCTGTAGCTCCGGCACTTGGGCTAGATACACCTAATCATCAAGACGATACTTTTCTGGAGGTTCCACGTGCTTCGGCACTTGTTAGGGGAGTGGTGATCTGGTTCGTACCGATCATGAGCATCCTTCTACTGGCTATGTGGTTACTTTTCTTGTCAGGCTGGCGTGAACTCAGTCTTGAAGAGTGGATGATGCTTGTTTTCTCTGTCCCCTTCGGAGTGTGGTCAGTTCTGTTTTTCTGGAAGTTTGATGTAGCCCCTCCTCGAGACTTGCCACTGCGCTTCAACCGAGCCCGCCAACGCCTCTACGCCTACAACTTCAAATACCGCTGGTGGAACCCCTTCGAAAAATGGCGGGTGGTACCCGTCGCCTACGACTGGTCACAAGTCCGGGCCGAACGCTGGAGAAGAACCAGCTTCACTGCCCAAGGTGGGGCCATCATCCAGTTCGGTGTCGAACTGTCCATCGTCAAACCTGGCACCAACCAGGTCATCGACCGCTTTCCCCTGACCGCCATGGGCGCCGACGCGCATGCCTGGGCCTATGTCTGCACCTACATGCAACAAGGCCCCGATGCACTGCCGCCACCCGGGCCGCCTTGGGACCATAACGATGTGCTGTGGTGCAACATTGCGATGCTGCTGGCGCCGAAGGTGAAGTGGCCTGCCGAGATGGACCGGGAGTCGAGGACCGCGCCTTGAGCAATGCAAAGAAACCTAAGTTAAATCCTCCATGCCCTGGCTGGAGAGAGGACTTACCCCTCCCCGACGAATTACCAGTCGTAGCTCCGTCCCTCGGACTTGGTACGCCCAACCATCAGGACAGTGTTTTTTTGGAGTTGCCTCGTGCTTCGGTCCTTATCAGGGGAGTGGTGATCTTGTTTGTGCCGGCAATGAGTATTTTGCTGGCATTCATACTGTTTCTTGTGTTTTCAGCTAGACAGACGCTGAGCGTTGAGGCGTGGGTAACTTGCATCTTCTGCATTATTTTAGGCGTTTGGTTAATCCCTATCTTCTGGAAGTTCGATGTGGCCCCGCCCCGAGACTTGCCGCTCCGCTTCAACCGAGCCCGCCAACGCCTCTACGCTTACAACTTCAAATACCGCTGGTGGAATCCCTTCGAAAAGTGGCGGGTAATACCCGTTGCTTACGACTGGTCACAAGTCCGGGCCGAACGCTGGAGAAGAACCAGCTTCACGGCCCAGGGTGGGGTGATCATCCAGTTCGGTGTCGAACTGTCCATCGTCAAACCCGGCACCAACCAGGTCATCGACCGCTTTCCCCTGACCGCAATGGGCGCCGACGCGCATGCCTGGGCCTATGTCTGCACCTACATGCAACAAGGCCCCGATGCACTGCCACCACCCGGGCCGCCTTGGGACCATAACGATGTGCTGTGGTGCAACATTGCGATGCTGCTGGCGCCGAAGGTGAAGTGGCCTGCCGAGATGGATCGGGAGTCGAGGACCGCGCCTTGAGCAGAATGAAAGGACCGAAACTCATACCGCCTTGTCCCGGTTGGAAGGAAGACCTTCCTGGTCCTGACGAGCAGCCAGTCGTCACCCCGGCCTTAGGTTTTGATACGCCTAACTATCAAGATGAAGTTCTTTTGGAGCTTCCACGTGCCTCGGCGCTTGTCAGAGGTCTGGTGATTTGGTTTGCGCCAGTAATGACTGTTTTTTTTGTCGTTCTTTTGTGGCTTGCGATAACAATCGAACAGCCTTTTAGCTTTGAGCTATGGATCATGTTTGGCTTTAGTTTATTAGTTGCGGTGTGGTCAATTTTCTTTTCTGTGAAAGTAGAAACGGCCCCTCCTCGAGACCTACCTCTCCGCTTTAATCGCGCCCGCCAACGCCTCTACGCCTACAACTTCAAATACCGCTGGTGGAACCCCTTCGAAAAATGGCGGGTGGTACCCGTCGCCTACGACTGGTCAAAAGTCCGGGCCGAACGCTGGAGAAGAACCAGCTTCACCGCCCAAGGCGGGGCCATAATCCAGTTCGGTGTCGAACTTTCCATCGTCAAACCCGGTACCAACCAGGTAATTGACCGCTTTCCCCTGACCGCCATGGGTGCCGACGCACATGCCTGGGCCTATGTCTGTACCTATATGCAACAAGGCCCTGATGCACTGCCTCCACCTGGCACGCCGTGGGACCACAACGATGTGCTGTGGTGCAACATTGCGATGCTGCTGGCGCCGAAGGTGAAGTGGCCTGCCGAGATGGATCGAGAGTCGAGGACCGCGCCTTGAGTAGAATGAAAGGACCGAAACTCATACCGCCTTGTCCCGGTTGGAGGGAAGATCTGCCCGGCCCCTACGAATTACCAGTCGTAACCCCGGACCTAGGCTTTGATACTCCCAATCATCAGGATGAAGTTCTACTGGAACTACCTCGTGCTTCGGTGCTTGTTAGAGGAGTGGTGATCTGGTTCGCGCCTGTCATGAGCATCCTCCTAATCGGATTGTTGTGGTTCATCGTTTTAGACTGGCGTGTATTGTTACTTGAAGAATGGATCATGCTGATCACGGGTGTGGTAATTACAATCTGGTTACTCGTGTTTTGTGTGAAAGTTGATGTAACTCCTCCCCGGGACTTACCACTGCGTTTCAACCGAGCCCGCCAACGCCTCTACGCGTACAACTTCAAATACCGCTGGTGGAACCCTTTTGAGAAGTGGAGGGTGATGCCAGTGGCCTACCACTGGTCACAGGTCCGGGCCGAACGCTGGAGAAGAACCCACTTCACGGCCCAGGGTGGGGCGATCATCCAGTTCGGTGTCGAACTCTCCATCGTCAAACCTGGTACCAACCAGGTCATCGATCGCTTCCCCCTGACCCCCATGGGCGCCGACGCGCATGCCTGGGCCTATGTCTGCACCTACATGCAACAAGGCCCCGACGCACTGCCGCCACCCGGCCCGCCGTGGGACCACAACGATGTGCTGTGGTGCAACATCGCCATGCTGCTGGCGCCGAAGGTCAAGTGGCCTGCCGAGATGGATCGGGAGTCGAGGACCGCGCCTTGAGCAGAATGAAAGGACCCAAACTCATACCGCCTTGTCCCGGCTGGCAGGAAGATCTTCCTGATACTGACGAGCGCCCAATCGTAGTACCGGCTCTGGGCTTTGATACGCCCAACTACCAGGATGAAATTCTTCTGGAACTACCGCGTGCATTGGCTCGTGCCAGAGGCTGGTTGATCTGGTTTGCACCCTTCATGAGTACTTACTTAGTCGTTTTTTCTTGGTTTTTCTTGTCGGACTGGCGTGTGGTGACTATCGAAGAGTGGGGAATATTTATCTCATCGATGGCCCTTGGAGTTTGGTCAATCGTGTTTTGCGTGAAGGTCGAAACGGCCCTGCCTCGAGACCTGCCACTGCGCTTCAACCGAGCCCGCCAACGCCTCTACGCGTACAACTTCAAATACCGCTGGTGGAACCCTTTTGAGAAGTGGAGGGTGATGCCAGTGGCCTACCACTGGTCACAGGTCCGGGCCGAACGCTGGAGAAGAACCCACTTCACGGCCCAGGGTGGGGCCATCATCCAGTTCGGTGTCGAACTGTCCATCGTCAAACCCGGCACCAACCAGGTCATCGACCGCTTTCCCCTGACTGCCATGGGCGCCGACGCGCATGCCTGGGCCTATGTCTGCACCTACATGCAGCAAGGCCCCGATGCGCTGCCTCCACCTGGTCCGCCGTGGGACCACAACGATGTGCTGTGGTGCAACATCGCCATGCTGCTGGCGCCGAAGGTCAAGTGGCCTGCCGAGATGGGCCGGGAGTCGAGGACCGCGCCTTGAGCAATGCAAAGAAACCTAAGTTAAATCCTCCATGCCCTGGTTGGAGAGAGGACTTACCCGCTCCCAACGAGCTACCAGCCGTCGCTCCGTCCCTCGGGCTTGATGCCCCCAACCATCAGGACGAGGTTTTGCTCGAGTTACCCCGTGCTTCAGCACTTGCCAGAGGATGGCTTATCTGGTTCTCACCAGTTCAAGGAATTTTGACCCTCATAATATGCTGGAACTACTTATCAGCTGAGCGAACGCTAGTGACTGAAGAGTGGTTCATGTTCATCGCTGGAGCGTTTGTTGGAGTTTGGTCTTTTCTTTTCTGTGTGAAAGTCGAAACAGTACCGCCCCGAGATCTGCCACTGCGCTTCAATCGAGCCCGCCAACGCCTCTACGCCTACAACTTCAAATACCGCTGGTGGAATCCCTTCGAAAAATGGCGGGTAGTGCCCGTCGCTTACGACTGGTCACAAGTCCGAGCCGAACGCTGGAGAAGAACCAGCTTCACTGCCCAAGGTGGAGTCATCATCCAGTTCGGTGTCGAACTGTCCATCGTCAAACCCGGCACCAATCAGGTCATCGACCGCTTTCCCCTGACCGCCATGGGTGCCGACGCGCATGCCTGGGCCTATGTCTGCACCTACATGCAGCAAGGCCCCGATGCGCTGCCTCCACCTGGTCCGCCGTGGGACCACAACGATGTGCTGTGGTGCAACATCGCCATGCTGCTGGCGCCGAAGGTCAAGTGGCCTGCCGAGATGGGCCGGGAGTCGAGGACCGCGCCTTGAGCAATGCAAAGAAACCTAAGTTAAATCCTCCATGCCCTGGTTGGAGAGAGGACTTACCCGCTCCCAACGAGCTACCAGCCGTCGCTCCGTCCCTCGGGCTTGATGCCCCCAACCATCAGGACGAGGTTTTGCTCGAGTTACCCCGTGCTTCAGCACTTGCCAGAGGATGGCTTATCTGGTTCTCACCAGTTCAAGGAATTTTGACCCTCATAATATGCTGGAACTACTTATCAGCTGAGCGAACGCTAGTGACTGAAGAGTGGTTCATGTTCATCGCTGGAGCGTTTGTTGGAGTTTGGTCATTTCTTTTCTGTGTGAAAGTCGAAACAGTACCGCCCCGAGATCTGCCACTGCGCTTCAATCGAGCCCGCCAACGCCTCTACGCCTACAACTTCAAATACCGCTGGTGGAATCCCTTCGAAAAATGGCGGGTAGTGCCCGTCGCTTACGACTGGTCACAAGTCCGAGCCGAACGCTGGAGAAGAACCAGCTTCACTGCCCAAGGTGGAGTCATCATCCAGTTCGGTGTCGAACTGTCCATCGTCAAACCCGGCACCAATCAGGTCATCGACCGCTTTCCCCTGACCGCCATGGGTGCCGACGCGCATGCCTGGGCCTATGTCTGCACATACATGCAACAAGGCCCCGACGCACTGCCACCACCGGGACCGCCCTGGGACCATAACGATGTGCTGTGGTGCAACATTGCGATGCTGCTGGCGCCGAAGGTCAAGTGGCCTGCCGAGATGGACCGGGAGTCGAGGACCGCGCCTTGAGCAATGCAAAGAAACCTAAGCTAAATCCTCCATGCCCTGGCTGGCAGGAAGATCTTCCTGGTCCTGACGAGCAGCCAATCGTCACACCGGCCTTGGGTTTTTATACGCCAAACTACCAAGATGAAGTCGTTTTGGAACTTCCACGTGCATCGGCGCTTGTCAGGGGTTTGGTAATTTGGTTTGCGCCAGTGATGTGCATCTACCTGATCACGCTGTTGGCAGATTTTTTGTCAATTGAGCAGACCGCAAGCTTCGAGTTGTGGGGGCTATTGGTTCTCGGAGTTCTTGTTGGCGTCTGGTCTCTCCTCTTTTGTGTGAAAGTTGACGTGTACCCTCCTCGGGATTTACCACTCCGCTTCAACCGAGCCCGCCAACGCCTCTACGCCTACAACTTCAAATACCGCTGGTGGAACCCCTTCGAAAAATGGCGGGTAGTGCCCGTCGCCTACGACTGGTCCCAAGTCCGAGCCGAACGCTGGAGAAGAACCCACTTCACCGCCCAGGGTGGAGCCATCATCCAGTTCGGTGTCGAACTCTCCGTCGTCAAACCTGGTACCAACCAGGTCATCGATCGCTTCCCCCTGACCGCCATGGGCGCCGACGCGCATGCCTGGGCCTATGTCTGCACCTACATGCAACAAGGCCCCGACGCACTGCCGCCACCCGGCCCGCCGTGGGACCACAACGATGTGCTGTGGTGCAACATCGCCATGCTGCTGGCCCCAAAGGTCAACTGGCCCGCCGAAATGGACCACGAATCGAGAACGGCACCCTGACTACCGCAGCGGCCGCCAATTCCCCATCACCCCAAGGAAACCGCTTATGAAACCCGTCGTCCTGCTGGGCCATCAACACCGCTGCCCCATCCACGGCCCAGGCCACGTCACCACCGGCGCCACCGATGCCTGGATCAATGGCAAGCCCATCGCCCGCGTGGGGGATTCGATCAGTTGCGGGGCGGTTATCCAGACCGGGTCGGCTGACACGCTGATCGAAGGCAAGGCCGTCGCCCGCCTGGGCGATACCACCAGCCATGGCGGCACGCTGATCGAAGGCGACGACGACTGGCGGCTGGACTGAATCGATGCCGACAGCCGCCACCTAAAGCATCTTCTCCAACCCAACAGCCTTGGCGATCCACGCATTGAAGCGTCGCCACAACCCGCCCGGCTCGGTGGTCAGCACATGGCGCTGGCCATTGTCCTCGGTAACCCACACCAGCTTGCCGTCCTGCAGTTCCACCTGGTACGCCACCGCCGGCGCCATGCCCTGGATCGCCAGGTCGCGGGTGTACTGGGCCAGTTCCGGGCTGTCCACCAGCACGCCGACCTCGGTGTTCCACAGCACCGAACGCGGGTCGAAATTGAATGAGCCGATGAAGGTTTTCTGGCGGTCGAAGACGATGGCCTTGCTGTGCAGGCTCGAGTCCGACGCGCCGCTGAAGCCATAGCGCGGCTGGCCCGGATCGCCGGGCTGGCGGCGCAGTTCGAAGAGCTTCACGCCATGCTCCAGCAACGCCCGCCGATAGGGCGCATAGCCGCCGTGGACCACCGGCACATCGGTGGCCTCCAGCGCATTGGTCAGCAGGTCCACCTGCACGCCTGCGTCGGCGCGGCTGGTGAGGTACAGCAGGCCTTCTTCTCGGGGCACGAAGTAGGCGGAAATCAGGATCAGCTCCTTGCGCACGCCGTTCAGTTCCGGCGCCAGTTGCCGGGTCATCAGCAGGTGTGGATCGGGCTCGTCGTCGGCCAGCACTTTGCTCGGCGCGTCCCACAATGCCTGGCTGTGGGCCCAGATCAGTTCGTTGCGCCACACGTCCAGGCGTGGCTGGGTCTGGTAGGCCATCAAACGGTCGTACAGCGCCTTGCGCTGGTGGCGCGCCTCGGCCAGGTACGTTTCCAGTTGCTGCCGGCTGGCGCGCAGGTCGTCGGCGGTCGGCTGGCTGTAGAGGAAGTCGCCGATGGGTTTGCTCAGGGCGCTGTTCCAGTACTGGTCGAAGCTGTGCCCCAACTGTTCGGCCACCGGCCCGACACCCAGCAGGTCGATGTCGGTGAAGTTGAGGTTGGGCTCGGCGTCGAAATAGGCATCGCCCAGGTTGCGACCGCCGACGATGGCCATGCTGTTGTCCACCAGCCATAGCTTGTTGTGCATCCGCCGGTGCTGGCGCGAGAGGTGGAACAGCCGGCCCATGGCGCGGGTGACGCCGGTGGCACGGCCCAGTTGCAGGGGATTGAAGACGCGGATCTGAATGTTGGGATGGGCGGCGAGCACGCCAATCAGCGTGTCCTGTCCATCGCTGGTGGTGTCGTCGAGCAGGACGCGCACGCGCACGCCTCGGTCGGCCGCCGCCAGCAGCTCGTGCACCAGGGCGCGGGTGCTGAGGCCGTCGTTGACGATGTAGTACTGCAGATCAATGCTGCTTTGCGCATTGCGGATCAGCTCGGCACGGGCGCGAAACGCTTCGTTGCTGTTGGGCAGCAGGCGAAAGCCCGAGCGCCCTTCATAGGCCGCCGCCTGGCGCTGCACCGAACGGCCGAACGCCGAGTCGCTGGCCGGCAACGCCTGGCTGACATCGCGGGGGCCGCTGACGGTGGCGCAACCGCCGAGGGTCAGCAGCAGGGTGAGCAGGAAGGGCAGGAGCCGATGACTGGTCAAATGAGGATTCCGTAGTCGCGGGGCATCTGAACTGTAGACCGCGCGAAGCGGCGAAACGTTACCCGCCGCTTGCCTCCTCGGCCAGTAGACGAATGGCGGTTTCGCCAACCTTGCGCACCGCTGCCTCGATGACCGCCGTAGGCCGCGCCGCGTAGTTCATGCGCAGGCAGTTGCGGTACTTGCCGGAGGCGGAAAAGATGCTGCCCATGGCGATCTGCACGCCTTGTTCGAGCAGGGCGCGGTTCAGGCGCTGGGTGTCGAAGTGTTCCGGCAACTCGACCCACAGCAGGAAGCTGCCCTGAGGCCGGCTCACGCGGGTGCCTTCGGGGAAATAGCGGGTGACCCAGTCGATCATCAGGTCGCGGCCGCGCTGGTACTGGCTGCGCATCCGCCGCAGGTGCGGCTGGTAGTGGCCGGCCTCGATGAAGTCGGCGATCGCCAGTTGTGGCTGCGGCGCGGTGCTGCCGGTGCTGATGTACTTCATGTGCAACACCCGCTCCAGATACCGCCCCGGCGCCACCCAGCCGATGCGCAGGCCGGGGGCGAGGGTCTTGGAGAAGGAACTGCACAGCAATACCCGCCCGTCATCGTCGAAGGACTTGATCGTCCGGGGGCGTGGGTAGGTGTAGGCCAGGTCGCCATACACATCGTCTTCGAGGATCGCCACGTCGAAGCGCTGGGCCAGGTTGAGCAAGGCGCGCTTGCGGGCCTCGGGCATGATGTAGCCCAGCGGGTTGTTGCAGCTCGGGGTGACCTGGATCAGCTTGATCGGCCATTGCTCCAGGGCCAGTTCCAGGGCTTCGAGGCTGATGCCGGTGAGCGGGTCGGTGGGAATCTCCATGGCCTTCATGCCCAGGCCCTTGAGGGTCTGCATGGCGCCGTGGAAGCTTGGCGAGTCCACCGCGACGATGTCGCCGGGCTCGCACACGGCGCGGATGCTGGCCGAAAGTGCTTCATGACAGCCGGTGGTGATCACCAGGTCCTCGGCGCTCACCGTGCAGCCGGAGTCGAGCATCAGCCGGGCGACCTGCTCGCGCAGGCTCTGGTTGCCGCTGATGGTGTCGTAGTACAGGCCGGGCATGTCCTGGCGACGGCTGAGTTGGGCGAGGCTGCGCAGCAGTGGTTTCAGCGTCGGGCTGTCGACATCCGGCATGCCGCGGCCCAGTTGCACCACGTCGTTGCGCGGCACGCTGCGCACCAGTTCCACCACATGTTCCCACTGGGAGATATCCACAGGGCGCTGCGCCGGCCGGCCCACTGCTGGCAGGGCCGGAAGGTTGCGGTGCTGCAGCACGAAGTACCCGGACTTGGGCCGTGGCGCCACCAGGCCGTTGTCTTCCAGCAGGCGATACGCCTGTTGCACGGTGCTCAGGCTGACGCCGTGTTCCAGGCTCAGGGCGCGCACCGAGGGCAGGCGGTCGCCCGGCAGATACAGGCCCTGCTCGATGCGGGCGCCCAGGAGTTCGGCGAGGTTGATGTAGAGCGTCATGGGCGTACTCCCGGCAAGGCCGCAGGAATTAACCGGTACAGATGTGGGAAAAATACATCATTCAGTGCGGAAATTTCTCTGTCTGTATGGAAATAATACTTGTCGCTTGAATCTGTAAGGTTTTTCCGGACGGACGCATCATTTCCTTACGGTTTCCCACCCGACGAGGAGTGCTGCGATGAACGGTTTGAGTGATGTGCGACTGAGCGTGTATGGCGCCGAGCTGGAAAGGCAGGCGCTGTGCCGGTCACTGGTCAGGGCGCCCGCGGGTCTTGGGCGGTTCGGCTTGATGCTGCATCGCTGGAAAACCCGTCACGCCTTGCTGGAACTGACGCCGGAGCAGTTGCGGGACATCGGCCTGACGCGCGCGCAGGCGCTGGAGGAGGGGCTCAAGCCGTTCTGGCGAGCGGCTTGAGGGCGACACAAGGGGCGCGTCTGTCAGATCAACTCTTTCAGGCGATGCCACATCATCCCCAACGCCAACATGGGCGAGCGCAAGTATTTCCCGCCAGGGAATGTAATGTGCGGCACCCGGGCAAACAGATCGAAACGCCCGCTTGCCTGCCCGCTGATCGCTTCGCCCAACAGCCGCCCGGCCAGGTGCGTGGCATTCAGCCCATGGCCGGCGTAGGCCTGGGCGTAATACACATTGGGCTGCTCGCGCAGCCGCCCGATCTGCGGCAGGCGGTTGGCACCGATGCCGATCATTCCGCCCCACTGGAAGTCGATGCGCACGTCTGCCAGTTGCGGGAATACCTTGAGCATCTTCGGCCGCATGTAGGCGGCGATATCTTTCGGGTCACGCCCCGAGTAGTGGCACGCGCCGCCGAACAGCAGGCGGCGGTCGGCGGAAAGGCGGAAGTAATCGACGGTTACCCGCTGATCGCAAACCGCCATGTTCTGCGGCAACAGTTGCCGGGCACGGTCTTCGCCCAGTGGTTCGGTGGCGATGATGTAGCTGCCGGCAGGGAGGACCTTGCCGCCCAGTTCGCGGTTCAGGTCGTTGAGGTAGGCGTTGCAGCACAGTACCAGGGTGCTGGCACGGACCTGGCCCTGGCCGGTGTGCACGGTGACTTGCGTGCCATAGTCGATGCGGGTGACCGCCGACTGCTCGAAGATCCGTACGCCCAGTTGCGTCGCCACCGCCGCCTCGCCAAGCGCCAGGTTCAGCGGATGCAGATGGCCGGAGCCCATGTCGATCAGGCCGCCAGCATAGCGATCGGAGCCGATGACGGTGTGCATCTGGTCGGGTTGAACCAGGCGCAATTCGTGGCGGTAACCCAGCTCGCGCAGGGCCTGGGCCTCTTCGGCGAAGTCGTCGAACTCGGCGGGTTTGTTGGCCAGGTCGCAGTAGCCCCAGGTCAGGTCGCAGGGAATGTCATGGCGCTCGACCCGCTGACGGACAATCTCTACCGCCTCCAGCCCCATCAGCTTCATTTGCCGTACGCCGTCTTCACCGATGACCTGGCGGAACTGGTCCAGCCCGTGACCCACGCCGCGAATCAGCTGACCGCCGTTGCGTCCGCTGGCGCCCCAGCCAATCTTGCGGGCTTCCAGCAGGATGACGCTGAAGCCGCGATCGGCCAGCTCGATGGCGGTATTCAGGCCCGAGTAGCCGCCGCCGATCACGCAGACGTCGCAACGCTGTTCGCCGGTCAGCAGTGGGTAGTCCGGTTGGGGGGCGCTACTGGCAGCGTAGTAGGAGGCGGTATGGGAGGCGGGTTGCTGAACGCGGGCGTCCATGGACGTCATCCTGAGGCTGGTGTCGTGAGGTCGCGGCAGCATAGGCCGCACTTTCGGGTGCAGGCAACCGTCGGGCAAAATACCCTTCCTGCATTTTCGCCAGCGTCCACCCATGTCCTGCAACAGCCACAAAATCCGCTTCCTGCGCGAGCAGATCCCGTCCTTCGACTGCGTGCCCGGCTGCCACGACTGCTGTGGCCCTGTGACCACCTCCAGCGAAGAAATGGCCCGCCTGCCGCGCAAGAGCGCCGCCGAGCAGCAGGCGGCGCTGGACGAACTCAATTGCGTGCATCTCGGCCCGCAGGGGTGCACGGTCTATGAAGAACGCCCGCTGATCTGCCGCCTGTTCGGCACCACGCCGCGGCTGCCGTGCCCGCGGGGGCGGGGGCCGGACGAGATGATCGATCCGGGCGCGGAGCAACTGGTGCACCAGTTCATCGCGACCACCCGGCAGGTGCTGGTGTAAGCGGGGTCAGTCCGGAATCGGCAGGTTCAGGCTCTCTTTCACTTCTTCCATCACGATGTAGCTCTTCGACTCGCGCACGTGCGGCAGCTTCAGCAGGATGTCGCCGAGCAGCTTGCGGTACGAAGCCATTTCGGAGATGCGCGCCTTCACCAGGTAGTCGAAATCCCCCGACACCAGGTGGCATTCCAGTACGTGGGGCAGCTTGAGCACGGCGCGGCGGAATTCCTCGAAGGTATCGCCGGACTTGTAGTCCAGGCTGATCTCGACGAACACCAGCAGGCTGCCCTTGAGGTGCTGCGGATTGAGCCGGGCGTTGTAGCCCATGATGATGCCTTCGCGCTCCAGGCGGCGGACGCGCTCGGTGCACGGGGTGGTCGAAAGCCCGACCTTTTCGCCCAGCTCGGTGAAGGAAATCCGCCCGTCGGTCTGCAGGATGCGCAGGATATTGCGGTCGATCTTGTCCAGTTCACGCTTGCTTTGATGCTGGGTTCTCATAGTGGATGCCCCTCCGTAAAAGCCGACTTTGCCGAGAATTCTCGCCAAATATAGGTTTTTATATAGTGAAATGCACTGCCTCGAGTTTTTTACACTGCGCGCATTCATGCCATTCACAACAAATGTCTGCGGTGCGCCGCTTCGAGGGATAACAACATGCGCGTTCTGGTACTGGGTAGCGGTGTGATCGGAACCGCCAGTGCGTATTACCTGGCACGGCAGGGTTTCGAAGTCGTGGTGGTCGACCGTCAGCCAGCGGTAGCCATGGAAACCAGCTTCGCCAACGCCGGCCAGGTTTCGCCAGGTTATGCCTCGCCCTGGGCCGCGCCGGGCGTGCCGCTCAAGGCCATCAAGTGGCTGCTGCAGCGCCACGCGCCACTGGCGATCAAGGCCACCGGTGACGTCGACCAGTACCTGTGGATGGCACAGATGCTGCGCAACTGCACCGCCAACCGTTATGCCGTGAACAAGGAGCGCATGGTCCGTCTGTCCGAGTACAGCCGCGACTGCCTCGACGAACTGCGCGCCGAAACCGGCATCACCTACGAAGGCCGCACCCTCGGCACCACCCAGTTGTTCCGGACCGAGGCCCAGGTCGATAACGCCGCCAAGGACATCGCCGTCCTTGAGCAAGCCGGCGTGCCCTACGAGTTGCTGGACCGTGACGGCATCGCCCGGGTCGAGCCGGCCCTGGCCAACGTTTCCGATATCCTCGCCGGCGCCCTGCGCCTGCCCAACGACCAGACCGGCGACTGCCAGTTGTTCACCACTCGCCTGGCCGAGATGGCGGTCAAGCTGGGTGTCGAGTTCCGCTTCGGCCAGAACATCCAGCGCCTGGACTTTGCTGGCGACCGCATCAACGGCGTGTGGATCGACGGCAAGCTGGAAACCGCCGACCGCTACGTGCTGGCCCTGGGCAGCTACTCGCCGCAACTGCTCAAGCCGCTGGGCATCAAGGCCCCGGTGTACCCGCTCAAGGGCTACTCGCTGACCGTGCCGATCACCAACCCGGACATGGCCCCGACCTCGACCATTCTCGACGAGACCTACAAGGTCGCGATCACCCGGTTCGACAACCGCATTCGCGTCGGCGGCATGGCTGAAATCGCCGGTTTTGACCTGTCGCTGAATCCGCGTCGGCGCGAAACGCTGGAGATGATCGTCAACGATCTCTATCCTCTGGGCGGCAATCTGCGCGAGGCCGAGTTCTGGACCGGCCTGCGCCCGACCACGCCGGACGGCACACCGATCGTCGGTGCAACGCCGTTCCGCAATCTGTTCCTCAATACTGGACATGGCACCCTCGGCTGGACCATGGCGTGCGGCTCCGGTCGCCTGCTGGCCGATCTGATGGCACGGAAAAAGCCGCAGATCAGCGCCGAGGGCCTCGACATTTCCCGTTATGGACACAATCAGGAGATCGCCAAGCATGGCAATCCAGCGCCAGCTCACCAATGAACGCATGAGTCAGATCGTCACCCACAACGGCACCGTGTATCTGGCGGGCCAGGTGGGTGACAACATGAATGCCGGCGTCGAACAGCAGACCCGCGAAACCCTTGGCAACATCGAGCGTTTGCTGGATCTGGCCGGCACCGACAAGACTCGTCTGCTGTCGGCGACCATTTACCTGAAGGACATCGATGCCGACTTCCAGGGCATGAATTCGGTGTGGGACACCTGGCTGCCAAAAGGCGTCGCGCCGGCTCGCGCCACGGTTCAGGCCAAGCTGTGCGAGCCGGAAATCCTGGTTGAAATCTCGGTGGTCGCTGCACTGCCGTAAGCGTTGCTCTCTCGTCTTCACCCGGTGTCGTTCCGGCACCGGGCCTTTTTTTCCTACCAGACTGCCAGAAGGCTGCCGTCATGCGTCCCGCCCGTGCCCTGATCGATCTCCAGGCCCTGCGCCACAACTACCAGATTGCCCGTCAACTCTCCGGGGCCCGTGCCCTGGCGGTGATCAAGGCCGATGCCTATGGTCATGGCGCGGTGCGCTGCGCCCAGGCGCTGGAAGCCGAGGCCGACGGCTTTGCCGTGGCCTGCATCGAAGAAGCGCTGGCGTTGCGCGAGGCGGGCATCAAGGCACCGGTGCTGTTGCTCGAAGGCTTTTTCGAAGCCGATGAGTTGCCGCTGATCGTCCAGCACGAATTCTGGTGCGTGGTGCATTCGCTGTGGCAACTGGAGGCGATCGAGAAGGCTGCGCTGGCCAGGCCCATTCAGGTCTGGCTCAAGCTTGACTCGGGCATGCACCGCGTCGGCCTGCATCCGAAGGACTACCAGGACGCCTACCGTCGCCTGCACGCCAGCGGCAAGGTGTCGAAGATCGTGCTGATGAGCCACTTCGCCCGCGCCGACGAGCTGGACAGCGAGGCCAGCAACGAGCAGGTGGCGGTGTTCCAGGCCGCGCGCCAGGGCCTCGACGCTGAAGTCAGCCTGCGCAACTCGCCCGCGGTGCTCGGCTGGCCGCAGATTCCCAGTGACTGGGTACGTCCGGGCATCATGCTGTATGGCGCCACCCCGTTCGAAACCCCGAACGCCGAGGCCGATCGGCTACAGCCGGTAATGACCCTCAAATCCCGCGTCATCAGTGTGCGTGAGCTGCCCGCCGGCGAGCCGGTTGGCTATGGCGCGCGTTTCATCAGCCAGCGTCCGACGCGGGTCGGCGTGGTTGCCATGGGCTATGCCGACGGCTATCCGCGTCACGCGCCCACAGGTACGCCGGTGGTGGTCGCCGGCCAGCGCAGCCAGCTGATCGGCCGGGTTTCCATGGACATGCTGTGCATCGACCTGACCGATGTGCCGCAAGCCGGCCTGGGCAGCCCGGTGGAGCTGTGGGGCAAGCGGGTGCTGGCCAGCGAAGTGGCGGCGAAGGCCGAGACCATCCCGTATCAAATCTTTTGCAACCTGCGCCGGGTGCCTTTGATCTATACCGGAGAGTGAGGCGCCATCCCTGACGAGCTGCGGGTCGGAGTGTTGTAAATACTGAACGCTGTTGCGATGATGGCGCACATTTCGACCCCATTCGTTCTTCAGGAGGGCTCCAGCATTGGACGTCGGTGAACGACTACAAGCCATTCGCAAGCTCAAGGGCCTGTCTCAGCGGGAACTCGCCAAGCGCGCGGGCGTGACCAACAGCACCATCTCGATGATCGAGAAAAACAGCGTGAGCCCGTCCATCAGCTCGCTGCGCAAGGTGCTGGGCGGCATTCCGATGTCGATGATGGAGTTCTTTTCCGAAGACCTGCTGACAGAGAACCCCACGCAGATCGTCTACAAGGCTCACGAACTGATCGACATTTCGGACGGCGCCGTGACCATGAAGCTGGTCGGCAAGGCGCACCCGAGCCGGGCCATTGCCTTCCTCAACGAGATCTACCCGCCGGGCGCCGACACCGGCGAAGAAATGCTCACCCACGATGGTGAGGAGACCGGCATCCTGCTTGAAGGCAAGCTGGAGCTGGTGGTGGGCCTGGAAACTTTCATCCTCGAGGCGGGCGACAGCTACTATTTCGAGAGCACCAAGCCGCACCGCTTCCGTAACCCCTACGACGAGCCGGCACGGCTTATCAGCGCGGCCACTCCGGCGAACTTCTGAGGTCCGGTTCGTCACCAGGGTGGCGCGGCTGATTGTCGCGGCTAAACCCCTTTAGTTCATAGGGTTGTTTCGGCGCGGCAGGGTTCCCGCTATACTTGCGCCGCCTGCGAATACCGTGGCCGCGGGCGTGACTAGCCACCATGAGGGTGTACGTGTGAATCCAATCAAGAAAATGCTGGCCGTACCAGCTGCCGTAGTGGCCCTTTGGGCTGTCAGTGTTCATGCTGCGACCAACGACGAGATTGCCAAGCGGCTGGAGCCGGTCGGCCAGGTCTGTGTCCAGGGCCAGGAATGCAAGGGCATGGAAGTTGCTGCCACCGCAGGCGGGGGCGCTGCCAAGACCCCGGATGAAATCATCGCCAAGCACTGCAATGCCTGCCATGGCTCCGGTCTGCTGGGTGCGCCGAAAATCGGCGATACCGCCGCGTGGAAAGAGCGCGCCGACCACCAGGGTGGTCTGGACGGCATCCTCGCCAAGGCCATCACCGGTATCAACGCCATGCCGCCAAAAGGCACCTGCGCCGACTGCTCGGATGACGACCTCAAGGGCGCCATCAAGAAGATGTCCGGCCTGTAAGCCTCGCGAATCCCGCCACGAAGCCCGCCTTGTGCGGGCTTCGTCGTTTCTGGCTACTGTGCAGTAATTCATTCGGTCGCCCGGTCCAAGCTGTACCCACGGACCCCCTTGAGGAGAAAAGGCACAGTGCACAGCTACTCGATCGAAGACGCAGTGGAGCAGGTGCTGGCGCGGCTGCCGGCGCATATTCACATGGGCCTGCCGCTCGGCCTGGGCAAGCCCAACCTGTTCGTCAACGCGCTGTATGCGCGGGTGCGGGAACTGCCGCAGCGGCAATTGACGATCTATACCGCACTGTCCCTGGGCCGTCCCGACCTGGGTGATGGTCTGCAGCGGCGTTTTCTCGAGCCCTTCGTCGAGCGCGTGTTCGCCGATTACCCGGAACTGGATTACCTGGCCGACCTGCGCGCCAGCCGGCTGCCGCCGAACATCCGCGTCGAACAGTTCTTCATGCAGCCCGGCAGCCTGCTGCACAGCCCGCAGGCACAGCAGGACTACGTCAGCAGCAACTACAGCCATGCCGCCCGCGACATCAACGCCAAGGGCCTGAACCTGATTGCGCAGATCGTCGCCGGGGATGATGCCCGTCCTGACCACCTCAGCCTGAGCTGCAACCCCGATATCACCCTCGACCTGCTGCCGATGATCGAGCGCCGGCGCGCTGCCGGCGAAACCATCCTGCTGCTGGGCCAGGTGCATGCCGAACTCCCGTACATGCCGGGTCGCTCCGAGCTGCCCCGCGAGGCCTTCGATCTGCTGATCGATACGCCGGACCGCACACGGCTGTTTTCCACGCCGAACATGCCGGTCAGTACCCAGGACCATTTCATCGGCATGCATGCCAGCACCCTGGTGCGCGATGGCGGCACGCTGCAGATCGGCATCGGCGCCATGGGGGATGCGCTGGCGGCGGCATTGCTGGCGCGGCAGGCGGATGGCGAGGGCTACCAGGCGCTGCTGGGCGATCTGGACCTGTCGCCGTGGCATGGCCTGATCGAGCGCGAAGGCGGTGTATTGCCATTCGAGCACGGCCTCTATGGCTGCAGCGAGATGTTCGTCAACGGCCTGCTGGCGCTGCTGGAAGCGGGGATCATCCGGCGCCCTGTGTACGCCGATGCGGTGCGGCAGCAGGCGGCCAACGCCGGAGCGGCGGATAGCGACGACGGCGTGCTGGTGCACGGCGGTTTCTTCCTCGGCCCGCAGGCGTTCTATCAGCGGCTGCGCGAGTTGCCGCTGGAAAGCCGGGCACGGATCGACATGACCGCCATCAGCTACATCAACGAGCTGTACGGCCAGGAGCCCCTCAAGCGCTTGCAGCGCCGTGATGCACGCTTCATCAATACCGTGTTCACCATGACCCTGATGGGCGCTGGCGTGGCTGACCAGCTCGAGGACGGTCGGGTGCTCAGTGGTGTCGGCGGGCAGTACAACTTTGTGGTCCAGGGGCATGCGCTGGAGGGCGCTCGTTCGATCCTGCTGCTGCGCTCCTGGCGCGAGGCGGGCGGGGAGGTGAGTTCCAATATCGTCTGGGACTACGGCCATTGCACCATCCCCCGGCACCTGCGCGACGTGGTGATCACCGAATACGGCATCGCCGACCTGCGTGGCCAGACCGACGCCGAGGTGATCGCCCGCCTGTTGGCCATCAGCGACTCGCGTTTCCAGCCGCATTTGCAGGCCCAGGCGCAGAAGGCCGGCAAGCTGGCCGAGGATTTCGAACTGGACCAGCGTTTCTGCAACAACACGCCGCAGCGTCTGGAACTATTGCGCCAGCGGCATGGGCGGCTGTTCCCCGAGTACCCGCTGGGCTGTGACTTCACCGCCGAAGAACGTGACCTGCTGCGGGCGCTGAACTGGCTCAAGAGCAAGTTCAAGCTGAGCGAGGTGCTGGAACTGGGCAAGGCGGCGCTGGATGCACCACCGGCGCAGGAATGGCCGGCGCAGTTGGCGCGGATGGGGCTGGAGAATCCGGAGGGGTTGAAGGAGGAGTTGTACCAGCGGTTGTTGTTGGCGGGATTGCAGGCTACCGGGCATGGGCTGAGTGGATGATTGGCCATGAAGGCCTCATCGCTGGCAATGCCAGCTCCCACAAGGCTCGGTGATGTACGCGATACCTGTGGGAGCCGGCGTTGCCGGCGATGAGGCCCTGAAGAGCACCACAAAAACCTCATATTCATATTTCTTAAAGGTATTTAAATAATTTTTCTTATGCCTTTATAGTCGGTCCCCTGCGTACCCGCCGACCAATCGGCGCGCCGCACGAACACGAACGAACACGGCAAACCCGTGAGTTTCTTGATCGATGCGCGCACCTATTGGGCGCGCTCTGCGTGGGAGTGAATCATGTCAGCGGCCTCTAACGCCTTGTCGTCCAACGACAGCGCACAGCAGCAAGCCTTCGAAATCCGGCCTTTCAACGGCGCAGTCGGCGCCGAGATCATCGGCCTGGACCTGTCCCTTGCGGTCAACGGCGAAGACTTCGCCAAGATCCACCGGGCACACCTCGACCACCATGTCCTGGTCTTTCGCGACCAGCGCATAACCCCCGAACAACAGATCGCCTTCAGCCGCCGTTTCGGCGTGCTGCAGATCCATGTGCTCAAGCAGTTCCTGCTGGCCAACCACCCGGAAATCCTCATCGTCTCCAACATCGTCGAAAACGGCCAGAACATCGGCCTGGGCGATGCCGGCAAGTTCTGGCACTCGGACCTGTCGTACAAGGAGCTGCCGAGCCTGGGTTCGATGCTGCACGCCCAGGAGTTGCCCAGTGAAGGCGGCGACACCCTGTTCGCCGACATGCACAAGGCCTGGGACGGCCTGCCGCAGCACCTGCGCAAGGCGGTCGAAGGCCGCAGTGCGGCGCACTCCTACACCGCCCGCTACAGCGAAACCAAATTCGAAGGCAACTGGCGTCCGACCCTGACCGCCGAGCAACTGGCCCAGGTTCAGGAAGTCATTCACCCGGTGGTTCGCACCCACCCGGAAAACGGCCGCAAGGCGCTGTTCGTCAGCGAGGGCTTCACCACCCGCATCGTCGGCCTGCCCGAGGACGAGAGCCGGCAGATCCTCGCCGAGCTGTACGCCCACAGCGTGCTGGAGCAGAACATCTACCGCCATCAATGGCAGCCCCACGACCTGGTGTTCTGGGACAACCGCTCATTGATCCACCTGGCCACCGGCTGCCCGGCGCACCTGCGTCGCAAGCTGTACCGCACCACCATCCAGGGCGACGCCCCGTTCTGATCCGTCGAGGACTTCATCATGCGTAAATCATTCAGCCGCCTCGCGGCCAGCATCGGCCTGGGCGCGAGCCTGATCGCCGGTAGCCTCGTGGCGCCCGCCGCGGCCCAGGCCGAAGGCGAAATCCGTATCGCCGAACAGTTCGGCATCGTTTACCTGCTGCTCAACGTGGTCCGTGACCAGGGCCTGATCGAGAAGCACGGCAAGGAGCAGGGCATCGACATCAAAGTCGACTGGACCCAACTTTCCGGTGGCGCCGCTACCAACGACGCGCTGCTGTCGGGCTCGGTGGACATCGTCGGTGCCGGCGTCGGCCCGCTGCTGACCATCTGGGACCGCACCTACGGCCGCCAGAACGTCAAGGCCGTGGCCTCGCTGGGCAACTTCCCGTACTACCTGCTCAGCAGCAACCCGAACGTGAAGAGCATCGCCGACATCACCGAGAAAGACCGCATCGCCCTGCCAGCGGTGGGCGTCTCGGTGCAGTCGCGCTTCCTGCAGTACGCCGCCGCCCAGCAGTGGGGCGACAAGGACTACAACCGCCTCGACAAATACACCCTGGCCGTACCGCACCCGGACGCCACCGCGGCCCTGCTGGCCGGCGGCACCGAGCTGAACGGGCACTTCTCCAACCCGCCGTTCCAGGAGCAGGCGCTGGGCAACAAGGACGTGCATGTGGTGCTCGACACCTACGAACTGCTCGGTCCCAACTCGCCGACCGTGCTGTTCACCACCGAGAAATTCCGCAAGGACAATCCCAAGACCTACAAAGCCTTCGTCGAGGCCCTGGCCGAAGCGGCGGACTTCGCCCAGAACGACAAGGCGGCTGCCGCCGACACCTACATCCGCGTGACCAAGGCCAAGATCAGCCGCGACGAGCTGCTGAAGATCATCGACAACCCGAAATACGAGTTCACGGTCACCCCGAAGAACACCTACAAGCTGGCGGATTTCCTGTACCGGGTCGGCGCCATCAAGCACAAGCCGGAATCGTGGAAGGACTACTTCTTCCAGGACGAAAAACCGTTGCAGGGGAGCTGAGTTCATGACCGCCCGATTGCAAGGCCACACGGCCAGCAAGCTGAGCCGCGTAGACACCCCACCGCTGTTGCAGGTGGACAACCTCAGCCTGGAATACCGCACCGCGCAGCGCGTGGTGCGGGCCACCCACCAGGTCAGTTTCGAAGTGGACAAGGGCGACCGGTTCGTCCTGCTCGGACCGTCCGGCTGCGGCAAGTCGACCTTGCTCAAGGCCGTCGGCGGTTTCATCCCGCCGAGCGAAGGCACCATCCGCCTGCAAGGCCAGGCGGTGCACGGCCCGGGCCCCGACCGCATCGTGGTGTTCCAGGAGTTCGACCAGTTGCCGCCCTGGAAAACCGTGAAGCAGAACGTGATGTTCCCGCTGCTGGTGTCCGGCACCCTCAAGCGCGCCGAAGCCGAGCAGCGGGCCCTGGAGTATCTGCAGAAGGTCGGCCTGGCGGCCTTTGCCGACGCCTATCCTCACACGCTTTCCGGCGGCATGAAGGCGCGGGTGTCGATCGCCCGGGCACTGGCGATGCAGCCGAAGATCCTGCTGATGGACGAACCCTTCGCCGCCCTCGACGCCCTGACCCGGCGCAAGATGCAGGAAGAGCTGCTGCAACTGTGGGAAGAAGTGCGCTTCACGCTGTTGTTCGTCACCCACTCCATCGAGGAGGCGCTGGTGGTGGGCAACCGCATCCTGTTGCTGTCGCCGCATCCGGGGCGCGTGCGGGCCGAGGTCCACAGCCACCAGTACGACCTGCACAGCCTGGGTGGCGCCGACTTCCAGGCCAGCGCCCGGCGTATCCACAACCTGCTGTTCGAAGACGGTCAGGGGCCGGCCGATGAGGTCGACCTGGGCTTCAACGACATCCGCATCGCCTACTGACCGGGAGCCTTTTCATGACGACTTCATCCACCCCGCGTCAGGAATACGAGATTGCCCTGCAACCCTGGGACGGCGTTGCCCTGGAGCGCGAACTGCCACTGATCCAGCGCCTGTGGCAACACGGCTGGCTGCGCAAGAGCGTGATCCTGATCGTGCTGGCGGTGCTCTGGGAGGCGGTAGCCCGCTACCAGAACAACGACCTGTTGTTGCCGACCTTCCTGCAAACCGCCCAGGCGCTGTACGAGGGCCTGATCAGCGGCGAACTGCTGGAGAAGGTCGGCGTGTCGCTGGTGGTGCTGCTCAAGGGCTACGTGCTCGGCATTCTGCTGGCCTTCGGTCTGACCAGCCTGGCGGTGTCGACCCGCATCGGCCGTGATCTGCTCGATACCCTGACTTCAATGTTCAACCCGTTGCCGGCCATCGCTCTGCTGCCGCTGGCGCTGCTGTGGTTTGGCCTGGGCGAGAACAGCCTGATCTTCGTGCTGGTGCACTCGGTGCTCTGGGCGTTGGCACTGAACACCTATGCGGGCTTTCTTGGCGTCAACGAGACCCTGCGCATGGCCGGGCGCAACTACGGCCTGCGCGGGCTGCGCCTGGTGCTGCACATCCTGGTGCCGGCGGCGCTGCCGTCGATCCTCTCGGGGCTGAAGATCGGCTGGGCCTTTGCCTGGCGTACGTTGATCGCCGCCGAGCTGGTGTTCGGCGCCACCAGCGGCAAGGGCGGTCTGGGCTGGTACATCTTCCAGAACCGCAACGAGCTGTACACCGACAAGGTCTTCGCCGGCCTGGCCGTGGTCATCCTCATCGGCCTGCTGGTGGAGAGCCTGGTGTTCAATGCGCTGGAGCGGGTGACCGTGCGGCGCTGGGGCATGCAGCGCTGAGTCACTCGTCCTGGTACTGCGCCGCCGCGTTGCTCAGGGTCTTGGCGATCAATTGACGCAATGCCGGCGGCGCTTCGACGATCAGCTCGTCGCCCTGGCTCAGCAGCCACCAGCGCAGGCTCCAGCTGTTGCTGACGGTCGCCGCCAGACGGTGGCCGTCGTCCTGGCGGGTGAGGGTCATGTCGGCTGACAGCGGCGTCTCGCGCACCAGGCGCGCGAGGTTGTCGCTGATCCTGGCGCGCAGCTCGATTTTCTCGGCGCTGCCGAACTGCAGGGCATCGCTGCTCAGGTAGTGCTGCAGGTCGAATTCGTCCAGGCCCTGGGCCGGGCTGTCGAGCACGCTGACCTGGCGGAAGCGATGCACGGCGAACTGGCGGATGTCGGTGAACGGCGTGGCCGTGGCGATTAGGTAGGCGACCTGGCCGCGCTGGATCAAGGCCAGCGGGTTGAGCGTCAGCTCGACGTTGCGGTCGTTGTGTGCCGAGTAGTACTGGCACTGCAACTGGTACTCCTCCAGCAAGGCTTTCTGCACCGTTTCCAGAATGCTGTCGGGCACTTCCGGGGCCTGCATGTTCATGTCCGGGCGCACGCTGGCGACCTTGTCCAGCCAGCGCGCCGCCTTGTTCTCCGCCGACAGGTGCTCGAGCTTCTGCCGGGCATGACTGAAGCGGGCGTCCAGGCCCTTGAGCATGCTGCCTGGCAGCAGCGGACGCACGGCTTCTTCCACCAGCGCCAGGCTGAGTGCCTCGCTGACGCTCAGGCCACGCAACTCCACGCAGGCATTCGCGGCCCAATACCAACCGTAGGGAATGCTGCGGTCGTTGCGCTCCAGCGGGAAGATCAGCGACAGCTCGTTGAGGTCGCGCTCGATGCTGCGCTTGCTGATGCTGAAGCCCGCGTCCTTGAGGCGCATTACCAGCTCCGCGCTGGTGATGCCGGGCGAGCGGCTGGGGAGTTGACGCAGCAATTCCCATTGACGGCTGAGGGTGGCGCGGGTGGTGGCGGAGGGCAAAACGGTGAGTCCTTGTCTAGGCTTGCGGCGATAGCCTGTGGTGCGTCACAGGTTATGGCATTTTGCCACTAATTCATCCACTCAGGGACGAATCGTTGAATTGGCCCGACCAGCGTGTTCGCGACAGGTTTTGTCGTGACACTCAGCAGAATCACGCCTCATCGCCCGCACGGAAAAAAACAGGAAGGGCGGCTCAATGAGGATGAACATGTCTGCTGCCAGCAATATCTATTCTCTGCTCGGACGCCTGCTGCCCGAGCGTGTCGTGCCTGCGCCCGGTCGTACTCATGCACGGCGGATCTACACCGGCGTCGGCATGCCGGCGCAGCGGGCCGCGTTGGGAGAGAGCTTCAGCCTGGTCAGCCTGCTCGACGAAGCGCCAGACCTGCAGACGGTCTACGGCGACCTGCGCCAGCAAGCGCTGGACGGCAGCGCCGCGGCGCTCAACGACCTGGGCTGGATCTGGCTCAACGGCCGCTACTGGCGCGCCGACCCGGTGCTCGCCGGGCACCTGCTGCGCATGGCCGCGTTGCAGGGCAGCGCGGTGGCCTGGTTCAACCTCGGGCAGCAGTTCTACTTCGGCAAGGGCGTGGAGATTTCCTATGCCAGCGCAGCCGACTACTACCGGCATGCGTTCGAGGCGGGCCTGGCCGAGGCTGCGGCCGCCCTGGGCGATCTGTATGAAGAAGAGGTCTGCGACAGCGACAGCAACCTCTGGTGGGTGGATCTGCAGCAGGCCTATGAATGGTTCCTGCGGGGGGCCCAGCGTGGCGATGCGCGCTGTCGTTTCGAAACCGGTTATCGCCTGCTGCACGGCCAGCAGGTCGCCCCGGACGCCCGTGCCGGCGTGTACTGGCTGGAGCTGGCGGCGGTGGCCGGGGTGACCCAGGCGGCGGAAGAACTGGCGCTGCATTTCAATGCCACCGACAACCAGCTTCGCTACCTGTTCTGGCGGGACCAGGCGATCAACCTGGGCAGCCCGCTGGCGCTGACCCTGAAACTGGAAGACCAGTTACGGATCTGAGGAGGGCAGGGCGCAGCTTTCATCGAGCCCACGCCGAAAGGCTATTGACGCTCAGGGGCGTGATCGCAGAGTATTGATAGTTAGCAAACTATGAATATGGTCACTACCGCTCCCATGACTCTCGACGCACTGCAAATGAACACCAGCAGCGGCATGGTGGCAGCCAGCCGCAACTGGCGGCGCATCTGCCAGACCACCCTGGCGCGCTTCGGCATTTCCGAAGCCTGTGCGGTGCCCTTGCTGATGATCCTGCGCCTGGGTGACGGCGTGCATCAGGTGGCGGTTGCCCAGGCGGTGGGGGTGGAAAGCCCGTCGCTGGTACGTCTGCTGGACCAGTTGTGCGGCGCCGGTTTCGTCTGCCGCAGCGAAGACCCGGGTGACCGTCGGGCCAAGGCGCTGAGCCTGACCGACAGCGGCCGCGAACTGGCTGAAGCCATCGAAAACGAACTGGTGCGCCTGCGCCGCGATGTGCTCAAGGACATTCCCGCCGCCGACCTCGAAGCCGCCCTGCGGGTGGTCAAGGCGTTCGAAGACGCCGCCCAGCGCTCGCCGGGCCTGCCCCTGTGAAGCACTTCTTCAGCTCCATGCCGCCGGCGCGGGACTGGTTCTACGGCGTGCGCACCTTCGCCGCCTCGATGATCGCCCTGTACATCGCGCTGCTGCTGCAACTGCCACGGCCCTACTGGGCAATGGCGACGGTGTACATCGTTTCCAGCCCGTTCGTCGGGCCCACCAGTTCCAAGGCGCTGTACCGTGCCGTCGGTACGCTGATCGGCGCTGCCGGCGCGGTATTCCTGGTGCCGCTGCTGGTGCAGGCGCCGGTGCTGCTGACCATTGCCATCGCCCTGTGGACCGCCACGCTGCTGTACCTCTCGCTGCACCTGCGCACGGCCAACAGCTACACCCTGATGCTGGCCGGCTACACCCTGCCGATGATCGCCCTGCCGGTGGTGGACAACCCGCTGGCGGTGTTCGACATCGCGTCGTCCCGGGCCCAGGAAATCTGCCTCGGTATCGTCTGCGCGGCGGTGGTCGGCGCCGTGTTCTGGCCGCGCCGGCTGACCCCGGTGTTCGTTGGTGCCACCGGCAACTGGTTCGCCGAGGCGACCCGCTACAGCGACACTTTTCTCTCGCGCATCACCGCTGCCGAGGCCGTGGCCGGCCTGCGCGGGTCGATGGTCACCACCTTCAACTCGCTGGAAATGATGATCGGCCAGCTCTCCCACGAAGGCGCCCGCCCGCAGACGGTGAAGAACGCTCGCGAACTGCGTGGGCGGATGATCCACCTGCTGCCGGTGATCGACGCCCTCGACGACGCCTTGCTCGCCCTTGAAGCCCGCGCGCCTCAGCAGGCGCAACAGATCCACGGCCTGCTGCAAGACGCCCGCGACTGGCTGCAGAGCAGCACCAAAGACGCCTCGGTCGAACGCTGGAAGGCGCTGCGCGAGCAACTCGACCGGCTGCAACCCAGCGTGGCCGAGATGGACGAGCGCCCCGGCCTGCTGCTGTCCAACGCCCTGTACCGGCTCGGCGAATGGATCGACCTGTGGCAAGACCTGTGCAGCCTGAAGCAGGCCATCGCCAGTGAAGACCTGTCGCCCTGGCGCGCCGTGTACCGGCACTGGCGCCTGAGCCGGCTGACGCCGTTCCTCGACCGCGGCCTGATGCTCTACTCGGTGTTCTCCACCTTCACCGCGATCCTCGCCGCCACGTCCCTGTGGATCCTCACGGGCTGGGCCGACGGCGCCAGTGCGGTGATCCTCGCTGCGGTCGCGTGCAGCTTCTTCGCCGCCATGGACGACCCGGCGCCGCAGATCTACCGGTTCTTTTTCTGGACCACGCTGTCGGTGGTGTTCGCCAGCCTCTACCTGTTCCTGGTGCTGCCCAACCTGCACGACTTCCCGATGCTGGTGCTGGCCTTCGCCGTGCCGTTCATCTGCGTCGGCACGCTGACCGTGCAGCCGCGTTTCTACCTCGGCACGTTGCTGACCATCGTCAACACGGCCTCGTTCATCAGCATCCAGGGCGCCTACGACGCGGACTTCCTGGCCTTCGTCAACGCCAACATCGCCGGCCCCGTGGGGTTGCTGTTCGCCTTTATCTGGACCCTGGTGATGCGCCCGTTCGGCGTCGAACTGGCGGCCAAGCGCCTGACCCGTTTCAGTTGGCAGGACATCGTCGGCATGACCCAGCCGGCGACCCTCGCCGAGCACCGGCGCCTTGGCGTACAGATGCTCGATCGCCTGATGCAGCACCTGCCGCGCCTGAGCCAGACCGGGCAGGACAGCGGCAGCGCCCTGCGTGACCTGCGTGTGGGCCTGAACCTGCTCGACCTGCTGGCCTACCTGCCACGGGCTGCAGCGCAACCACGGGCGGCGCTGGAAACAGTGATCGCCGAGGTCGGCGCGCACTTCCAGGCCTGCCTCGACGCCCGCGAGCGCTTTCACGCGCCTCCAGCGTTGCTGGGCAGCATGGAACTGGCGCGTCGCGCCCTCAATCTCGAGGCCATGGACGGCCACGGTGATGCCCGTCGGCATCTGCTTCACGCCCTCAGCGGCCTGCGCCTGGCGCTGCTGCCCGGTGTCGAAGTAGTGCTCGAGCCCACCGACCGTCAACCGCAACTGCCTTACGGCCTCGATGGAGCGCCCCTGTGATCGGTGAACTGGATATCAGCGGGGTGTTCCTGCCCACGCTGCTGGTGATGATGCTGGCCAGCTACGGACTGTTCCTCGTTATCCACGCGGTGCTCAACCGCGTGCATTTCTACCGCCTGGTCTGGCACCGGGCGTTGTTCAACGTTGCGCTCTACGCCGTGCTGCTCGGCACGGTGGACCACTTTTGCCGAAACCTGATGCTGCCATGAAAAAACCTTTGTTGACCCTGGGCCGCGTGGTCCTGACCCTGCTGGTGGTGACCCTGGCGACCGTGCTGGTCTGGCAGATGGTCCTGTACTACATGTTCGCTCCCTGGACCCGCGACGGGCATATCCGCGCCGACGTGATCCAGGTGGCGCCGGACGTCTCCGGCCTGATCCAGCAGGTCGAGGTGCGCGACAACCAGCCGATCAAGCGCGGCGACGTGTTGTTCACCATCGACCAGGACCGCTTCCGCCTGGCCCTGCGCCAGGCCCAGGCGACCCTCGCCGAACGCAAGGAAACCCTGGCCCAGGCGCAGCGCGAAGCGAAGCGCAACAAGGGCCTGGGCAACCTGGTGGCGGCCGAGCAACTGGAAGAAAGCCAGTCTCGCCAGGCCCGTGCCCAGTCGGCGCTGGACGAAGCCCAGGTAGCGGTGGACGCGGCCCAGCTCAACCTCGACCGCTCGGTGGTGCGCAGCCCGGTCAACGGCTACCTCAACGACCGCGCGCCGCGGGCCCACGAGTTCGTCAGCGCCGGTCGCCCGGTGCTGGCGGTGGTGGACAGCGAGTCGTACCACGTCGATGGCTATTTCGAAGAAACCAAGCTGTCCGGCATCCAGATCGGCCAGGCGGTGGACATCCGCGTGATGGGCGACAACACCCGGCTGCGCGGTCATGTCCAGAGCATCGCCGCCGGCATCGAAGACCGCGACCGCAGCAGCGGCGCCAACCTGCTGCCCAACGTCAACCCGGCGTTCAGCTGGGTGCGCCTGGCCCAGCGGATTCCGGTGCGCATCGCCTTCGACGAAGTGCCGGCGGACTTCCGCCTGATTGCCGGGCGTACCGCGACGGTGTCGATCATCGAGGATGCGCGGCAATGAAAAGGCTGTCGCTGCTGGGCATCGGCCTGATGCTGTCGGCCTGCCAGATGGTCGGGCCGGATTACCACCTGCCGGAGAAGGCCGCCTTCAACCGCGGCGACTTGCAAGGCCCGCTGCGAGCGGACGCCGACAGCGTGGTCTCGGCACCGGTGCCCGCCGACTGGTGGCGGCTGTATCAGGACAAGCGGCTCGATGCGCTGGTCAGCCAGGCGCTGGCGGCCAATACCGAGCTGCGGGTGGCCGCGGCCAACATCGGCCGGGCCCGCGCCCAGGTCGAGGAAGCCCAGGCCCAGGGTGGCTTCAATGGCGGCGTGAAGCTGGGCGCGCAACGCCTGCAGGAGTCGGGCGAAGCCTTTCTGCTGGCCGACAAGGTGCCGGTGGCGAACATCGGCGAGGCGATCATCAGCGCGTCCTACCAGTTCGACCTGTGGGGCACCCTCAAGCGTGGTGTCGAAGCGGCCCAGGCCAACGCCGATGCCGCCCAGGCGGCGGCCGACACCGCCCGGATCACCGTGGTCGCCGACGTGGTGCGCGCCTACACCCAGGTCTGCGCGGCCAACGAAGAACTGCACATCGCCCGCGAATCGCTGGACCTCCAGGACCAGAGCGTCAGCCTGACCCGCCGCCTGCGCGATGCCGGGCGTGGCGACGAAACCCAGGTGACCCGTTCGGAAACCCGCTTCAAGTCGCTGCGGGCCGAGCTGCCGCGTTATCAGGCGGCACGGGAGGCCGGGCTGTTCACCCTGTCCATGCTGCTGGCCAAGCCTGTTGACCAATTGCCGGCCGGCACCGCCGATTGCGCCGAACTGCCGCACATCGCCCAACTGATCCCGGTGGGCGATGGCGCTGCGCTGCTCAAGCGCCGCCCGGACGTGCGCCGTGCCGAACGGCAACTGGCGGCGGCCACCGCCACCATCGGCGTCGCCACCGGCCAGCTCTACCCGGACATCAGCATCGGCGCCCAGGTGGGCACCATCGGTATCCTGGAAAACCTTGGCAAGCCGGCCACCAACCGCTGGGGCTTCGGCCCGCTGCTGACCTGGACCGTACCGACCAACGGCTCGCGCGCCCGGATCCGCGAGGCCGAGGCCAGCACCCAGGCGGCGCTGGCCAGCTTCGACGGCGTGGTGCTCAACGCCATCCGCGAGACCCAGACCAGCCTCGCCCAGTACAGCGCGCTGCTGGACCGCCGCGATGCCCTGGAAGAGGCCGAGCGTTCGGCAAAACTGGCAGCCGACCAGACCCACCGCTTCTACCAGGCTGGTCGGGCCTCCTTCCTCGCCGACCTCGAAGCGATGCGCACCTACACCGACATGCGTGCGCAACTGGCGACGGCCAACACCCAGGTGGCGATGGGGCAGATCGGCCTGTTCCTGGCCCTGGGCGGCGGCTGGTAGTCCGTTTGTCCTGTTGCTGCGGTTGGACCTGTGGGAGCGGCTTCAGCCGCGAATGGGCGCGCAGCGGCCACAAAACCTGAATCCCTGTTGCGTCAGTCCAATCCGGGATTCAGGTTTTACGACGGCTCTGCCGCCGTTCGCGGCTGAAGCCGCTCCCACAGGTTTTGTGTCAGGCGATGAGCATTCCCTGGCCTAAACTTTCACTCCCCGAGGCGATCAATCCCTTGACCGACCCACACAAAGGAGTGACCCATGGACCTTTCCCACCACGAATTTTCCGCCCTGTTCGAGCAGCTTGGCCTGCCCTCGGACGCCACCAGCATCCAGCAATTCCTCACCAGCCATTCCCCGCTCAAGAACGAAATCAAGCTGGTGGACGCGCCGTTCTGGAGCGAGAGCCAGCGTGCCTTCCTCAAGGCCGAGTACATCGCCGACTCGGACTGGATCATGACCATCGATCAACTCAACGTCGCCCTCAGAAATAAACGCTGAGCGGCACCCTATGATCCCGATTGGCGTTGCTATGCTCAGAAAAAAACAACAAGGGGACAGCGCCAATGAAAGACCCCTACGCCGTTGGCTTCTGGGCTGCCGTGACCGCCCTGGGCCTGCTGACCGCCGGTTATTTCTACGGGGTCAGGGAAGTTCACCAGCTCGATCAGGCCCGGCAGTTCCTCTACGGTGCCGCCGGTCTGATCGCGGCCCTCGCTCTGACCTCACTGGCGTGGTTGCGCTGGCAACTGCTCAAGGTGCGTCGACGTCAGTTGGAGCAGGGGCGAACGCTGGTAGCCATCTGGAACACCAAGGTGGCCTTGCGCCGGGTCGAAACCGTGTTCGACCGCTATTTCTGGGGAAGTTACTGGCAGCCCGGGCGCACCTTCCAGGAAGTCATGGGCGAGCTTGAAGGCACGCCGCTGGAGCGCAGCCTCGAAGCCCTCAAGGCCCAGTGCCAGGAGCTCGACCAGGAAATCCACGACCGCCGCCGCCACTGGCTGAACAATGCCCGTGAACTCTCGAGCGTGGCTGCGGCGATGGCGCGGGAGCGTTATCAGCTGGACCTGTGCGACTCGCAGCAAAGTGCCAGGCGCGGTGCCGCAGTGCTCAACCGCGACCTTGAAGTGCTGGTGTACACCTGGTCGGCGCGGTTGCGCAGCTTCGACCACCAGCTCGACGAGCTGGAGGGCGAATACCGCTGAGGCGGGCGATCACTCGCCGCGGATGTACTGTTCCAGTTGGCGGATCAGATCGGCCTGCTCGGCGATGGCTTCCTTGACCAGGTCGCCGATCGACAGCAGGCCGAGCAGCTTGCCATCCTCGACCACCGGCAGGTGCCGCAGGTGGCTGTTGGTCATCATGTTCATGCAGGTGTCGACTTTCTGGTGCGAGTCCACGGTGATGACCGGCGAACTCATGATCTCGCGCACTTCCGTGCCCACCGACGAGCGCCCCTTGAGCACCATCTTGCGCGCATAGTCGCGTTCACTGACGATCCCCACCACCTTGCCGTCCTCGACCACCGGCAGTGCGCCGACGTTCTTCTCGGCCATCACCATCAAGGCTTCCAGTACCGTCTGGTGAGGCTTGATGGTGTACACCTCGTTAACGTGCTGGGACTTCAACTTCAATAGCTGTGCCACGGTCTTCATTGCGCGCCCTCTGTTGGGGTGGGTGTCGGAACGCCAGATACCTCAAGAATCGTGCACGCGGGGCTTGGGGGCAAGGCTGAAAACGGCATGAAGGTGATTGAAAAGCGTCATGGACAAAACTTTTAAGGCCCTGTGTGCGTTCGGTCTGAAAGGTATGTCAGTCAACGCCCATGGAAATTGACGCCCCCGAAGACCCGCACCTATAGTCACCCAACCTTCAGAACACCCCCACAGTTGCTGCATGAGCCAAGCTGCCCTTATCAACCCCGCTATCCTCACCTGGTCCCGTGAACGGGCCGGCATGAGCACCGAAGAGCTGGCCAGGAGACTTCCCGCCAAGCCTGAGCGCGTGCTTGCCTGGGAGTCCGGAGTGAAGAAGCCCACCTTCAAGCAGGCGCAGCACTGGGCAAGCATCGCTCACGTGCCTTTCGGCTTTCTGTTCCTGAGGGAGCCGCCGGTCGAGCACCTGCCATTGCCGGATCTGCGCACGATTGAGGGGCATCTTCCCGAACAGCCAAGCCTGAACCTGATGGACACGGTGAAGGACGTACTGCGCAAGCAGGAGTGGTATCTCGAGTACCTGCAGGATCATCAGGCTGAACGCTTGCCTTTCGTTGGACGATTTACCTCGAACAGCCCTGTCAGGGATGTCGTTGCCGACATCCGCAAGACACTGAACGTCGACGCCCACGCCTCGCGTCTCAACTACGACGCTTATGTCCGATCCCTGATCCAGGCTGCCGAGTCGCTGGGCATTCTGGTCATGCGCAGTGGCGTCGCTCTGGGCAACACCCATCGCAAACTGGATGTCGCGGAGTTTCGTGGATTTGCCATCAGCAACGTCTTCGCGCCTGTCATTTTCATCAACAGCGCCGACGCCCCTGCGGCCCGGCTGTTTACCTTGATGCACGAAATGGCGCATATCTGGATCGGCAGCAGCGGCGTTTCCGATGGCGGAAAGCCGGGTGGTCGGCGAGAAGAAGTGCTTTGCAATGCGGTAGCGGGAGAGTTCCTGGTGCCCGAGGATCTGCTGAGAGCGCATTGGGACCTACAGGTGCACTGGCAGGCCAATCTTGCGCCGCTCTCTTCCCGCTTTCATGTCAGCAAGCTGGTGATCGGTCGCCGAGCCCGCGATCTTGGCTTGGTGCCCAGCGAGGAGTACGGCGCCTATTACCGTCAGGTGCTCCGGGAGTTTCAGGAAAAAGAAGGTGGCGCAGGCGACTTCTATGCCACCGCCAAAGCCAAGAACAGCGCGCGCCTGAGCAGAGCGGTGGTGGCGGAGGCACTGAGTGGGCGAATGCTACTGCGTGACGCTGGCCGGCTATTGGGTGTGCAGCCGGCAAAGATCAGGAATTACGCCAGCCGGGTAATGGAATGAAGCACTTACTGGATGCCAACACGCTGATCGAAGCGAAGAATCGCTATTACGGCATGAAGATCTGTCCCGGCTACTGGTCGTGGCTGGTCTTGCAAAACCAGGCTTTCGAGCTTGCCAGCATCGTTCCCGTGAAGGACGAACTTACCAGAGGCAGGGATGAACTGGCCGACTGGGCCAAAGATAATCCCGTTCTTTTCCACGACATCAGCGACGCGCCGACCCAGCATGCGTTCGCGCAACTGGTTGAGGCCATTGCGCCGCTGAGTGCCGCCATGAAGGTCGGTGCGCTAGACGAGTTCCTGAGTGGCGCCGATCCGTGGTTGATCGCGAAAGCCATGTCCACAGGCGCCACTGTGGTCACTCACGAGGTGTTGAATCTGGAGGTGAAACGCAAGTTCATCATCCCCAACATCTGTCGGATGTTCGATGTCCCCTACATGAACACGTTTGAGTTGCTCACCAGTCTGCGAGCCGAGTTCGTCCTCTCCGCGTGATGCATGGCAAGGTATTGCATAGGCCCGGGATTCCGGGCCTTTTGCATCGAACCTATCGCACTTCCTCATACGGCAGCCCCACATAGTTCTCCGCGATATTCACCAGCCCCGCGTGGGAGTTGAGGAAGTACTCACGGTCGGCCTCCTGCATCTTGCGGTCCCAGGCGTCCTTCGCGCCGTCGAAGTCGTGCAGCAGGTTGGTCATGAACCAGCTGAAGCGTTCGCCTTTCCACACCCGGCGCAGGGCCAGTTCGGAGTATTTCTCCAGCAGGTCGGTGCGACCCTCGCGGTAGACCTTGACCAGGATGCGGTACAGGTAGCAGACGTCCGAGGCCGCCAGGTTCAGACCCTTGGCACCGGTGGGCGGGACGATGTGGGCAGCGTCGCCGACCAGGAACAGCTTGCCGTACTGCATTGGCTCGACCACGAAGCTGCGCAGCGGCGCGATGCTCTTTTCCAGCGACGGACCAGTCACCAGGCGCTCGGCCACCTCTTGCGGCAGGCGGGCCTTGAGTTCGTCCCAGAAACGCTCGTCGCTCCAGTCCTCGACCTTGTCGGTGAGCGGCACTTGCAGGTAGTAGCGGCTGCGGGTCAGCGAGCGCTGGCTGCACAGGGAGAAGCCGCGTTCGTGCTGGGCGTAGATCAGCTCTTCGTTGACCGGCGGCGTATCGGACAGCAAGCCCAGCCAGCCAAACGGATAGATGCGCTCGTATTCGGTCAGCACGCCTTCGGGAATGGTCTTGCGCGAGACGCCGTGGTAACCGTCGCAGCCGGCGATGTAGTCGCAGTCGATGCGCCGTGGCTGGCCGTCCTGGACGAAGGTGACGTGGGGCGACTCGCCCTTGACCTCGTGCAACTCGACCTCGCTGGCCGAGTAGATGATCGGCGCGCCATTGGCGGCGCGGGCGTCCATCAGGTCGCGGGTGACTTCGGTCTGGCCGTAGACCATCACGCTCTTGCCGCCGGTGAGTTCACTGAGGTGGATCGGCACGCGCTTGCCATCGAACACCAGTTCCACGCCTTCATGGACCAGGCCCTCAGCGTCCATCCGCTGGCTGACGCCGGCTTCGCGCAGCATGTCCACGGTGCCCTGTTCCAGGACGCCGGCGCGGATGCGGCCGAGCACGTACTCGGCGCTCTGGCGTTCGATGATGATGTTGTCGATGCCGGCCTTGTGCAGCAACTGGCCGAGCAGCAGGCCGGACGGACCTGCCCCGATGATTGCAACCTGAGTGTTCATTATTGTTGTCTCGTCAGAGGGTTGCGGGTCGTGGCCGCGAACCTGTTGTTAGGGATGCACCTGTATTTTTTGCTGACGAAACCGTGAAAAGAAGGTGATATCCCGCTTGAAAATTGCACTTTTGGAAAATGTGTCCGATTATCGGCCTTTCGCGTTTTTCGACGTGCTCGCGCAGGCCCGACCATGAAATCCGGCAACCCAGGCGTTCCTGTTTTCAAACTCTACGGCGAGAGCCAGGCCTGGCCGACGCCGGACCTGTTGCATTGCGAGTCCATCCCCAAGCGCAGCAGCCTGCATCACTGGGAGATCAAGCCGCACCGGCATGCCGATCTGTTCCAGTTGCTGTACGTGCAGCGCGGACGGGCGGTGGTGGAGGTAGAAGGGCGGCGTAGCGAGATCGGCGAGCCGTCGATTCAGGTCATTCCTCCGTTGTGCGTGCACGGCTTTCAGTTTTCCGAAAACATCGAGGGCTACGTCCTGACCCTGGGCGCGCCGCTGGTGGAGCAACTGGAAAAGCAGTTGGGCGGCCCGCTGGCGGTGCTGGCGTCGTCGGGTTGCTACCCGGCCGGCGACAACCGCCGTTACCTGAACACGCTGTTCGACGCCCTGCTCAAGGAGTACGAAGGCAGCGCCGCGTCCCGCGACCTGGTGCTGGGTTCGCTGGTGAATGTGCTCATGGTCTGGATCAGCCGGCACCAGCAGCAGAATGCCCCGGCCAGTGGCCGCGACGAGCGCAACCGTCATGTGCTCGCGCGTTTCATCAAGCTGGTGGAACAGCACTATCGCGAGCACCTGACCGTAGAGACCTTCGCCCACCGCCTGGGCATGTCTGCCGTGCACCTGAACAACCTGTGCCGCCAGTCGGCGGGGCAGAGCGCCTTGCAGATCATCCACCAGCGCCTGCTGCTGGAGGCGCGGCGCAACCTGATCTACACCAACATGACCGTGGCCCAGGTGTCGGACAGCCTGGGCTTTGCCGACCCTGCGTATTTCTCGCGGTTCTTCCGGCGGCTCAGCGGGGTGTCGCCGAACGGTTTCCGGCGTACAGCGCTCTGATGCCGCGAGCGCTTACGACAGGCTGGGCAATGGCCGCCCGTTCGGGCCGTACAGCCGGTCGGCGGTGATCCGGTCGAGAAAATCCAGGATCTGTTGATTACCCTTCAGGCGCATCCCCAGCGACTCGCCATTGACCCGGTTCAGCGCCCGCGCCCGCAGTGCCGATTGCCGCAGGCGGCGCCAGGCGGCGAGGCAGTCGGCCTCGCGTACTGCGCGCAATGCGCCTTCCCGGCCGGGGCCGTAGCCAAGCTTCAACTGCGCGCCAACGCGCATCGCCTCCAGTTGTTCCAGCCGCAGCAACGCCGCCTGCTTGCCCGCCACCAGTTCGCGCAGACGCTCGGCGTCGACCCGCGCCTGGGCCAGGGTCAGGCGCTCCTGTTCCAGCAACTGCAACAACTGCTCGACCACCTGATGTTGCAGGCCGAGGTGTCTGTCCAGACTCATAAACACTCCATTTTCAGAACTGATCTGCCGCGCCGACGTTCACGTCGGCTCGATGTCGATCATTTCCCGGGCGTCGGCCACCAGGCCGGTGTAGATGCTTTCCGGGTCGACCTTGAAGCTGCCGTCGCCGATGGCCTGGCGCAGGGCGGCGACCTTTTCCAGATCGACCGTCGTCGCCGCGTCGGACTCGGTGAGGGTCGCGACCTGCGAGAGCTGCACGGCGCCGTCCTGGAGCGAGTCCAGCGCCTGCGACTCGACCCGCGCCGGCGCGGCGCCGGCCTGGCTGCTGTCGGTCGAAGGGGGAAGACTGGGGGGCGGGGAGCTGATGATTTTCACGATAGAGGCTTCGGTTGGCTGTGGTTGCAACAACTATCGGCATTGGCGAGGGCCACCTTTGGCCGGCGATAGGATTTCGATGAAAAATTTCAGTCACGCAGCCGCAACTGGTTCTTGCCGACCACCTGGGCTTCGAGCATCCGCCCGTCGTTGCCGACGAAGCGCACGGTGTTGCCCAGGCTGCCGTTGTCCAGCGCCTTGCCGTCGCGGGTGAGGCTGAATCCTGCGCCCTGGGCCCGCAGCGACACGCGGCTGTTGCGCTCCACCAGCCAGCGCTCGCGCAGCGCCTTGAGCGCCACCACGCTTCCGGCTCCGACACCCCGCGCGGCTTGCCGGCCGACGACTTGATCGGCGCGCAAGGCGCTGCCGTTGGGCAGGTCTTGCAGCGGGCCGCGACGGCTGGCCAGCATGTCGCTGCTGATCGTCTCGCCGACGTCGATCTTGCGGGCGCTGACCACATAGCTGCCACTCGCGGCGACCTTGACCTGCAAATAGCCGAGCACGGCCTCATCGGCGCCGCAGTTCACACCCACCGCCACCCGCCCGACAGGCAGGCGACGCGGATGCACCAGATAGGGCCGTGGCTCGACGCAGGCCAGGATCCGCTCCGCCGGCTGGCCGATGTCCACGCTGGTCAGGCGACTGCCGGCGGCCAGGTGTTGCTCCACCAACTGCGTTATCCGCGTTTGCAACCCGCTGTCCCGGGCGAGCGTGGTGCCGGTTTGAAGCAGGCAGAGCAGTGCGGCCAACATCGTGCCTTTCATAGACATAAGGATCAGTAGGTCTCGAAATCATTGAGGGAGGCGTTGCGGTGTTCTTGAAATTGAGCGCCGCCTCTGCGGCGCATCGCCGGCAACGCCGGCTCCCACGATCGAGTCGACCTCAAAAACGTCTCAGCGACAGATCGTCTTGCATCCAAAGGCTGACGGCGCAGACCTCACTGGCTATGGCGCGTTGCAACGAATGTGGGAGCCGGCGTTGCCGGCGATGCGCCGCGCGGGCGGCGCTCGATCTCGAAAACCCGGAAGAGTTCTCGACATGCTTGCCCCAGCCACCGCGCAATTCTAGGCGCCCCCACGCCAGGGCAAAGCTCGAATTGCTCGCCAAATAGCGGTCTGTTCCTGCCTTTGCCCTGTCCCTGGCGCCACTAATCTGCTGGCCGTTCAAACAGACGCACGGGCCCGCGGGCATGATCGACAAACTCGACAACGAGCTGCGCTTCCAGCAAGACGCGCTGAACTTGCGCGCGGAGCGCCAGCAGGTGCTGGCCAACAACATCGCCAACGCCGATACCCCAGACTTCCGCGCACGGGACTTCGATTTCGCCGCCGAGCTCGCCAGTTCCCTGAGCGAAGACCGCGCCAGCGGGCGCGGCATGTCGCTGGCCACCACGTCGGATCGCCACCTGCGGGCGTCGTCGAGTGGCGTCTCGACCCGCGAGCTGCTGTACCGCGTGCCCGACCAGCCCAGCCTCGACGGCAACACCGTGGACATGGACCGCGAACGCGCCCAGTTCGCCGACAACAGCGTGCGCTACCAGGCCAGCCTGACCTTCCTGACCAACCGCCTGCAGTCGCTCAAGACCGCGATGCAGTCCGAATAACCTCCGGGGAACCCAGCATGTCGATGTTCAGCATTTTCGATATCGCAGGCTCGGCGCTCAGCGCCCAGTCCCAGCGCATGAACGTGACCGCCAGCAACCTGGCCAACGCCGACACCACCAGCGGCCCCGACAGCGAGGCCTACCGCGCCCGCCAGGTGGTGTTCGAGAGCCAGTACCAGGGCGGCACCGAGGTGGGCGGGGTGCGGGTCAGCCAGGTGGTCGAGGACGAGTCGCCGATGCGCCAGGAATACCGCCCCGGCGACCCGCTGGCCGACGAGTCGGGCTACGTCACCATGCCCAACGTCGAGCCGGTGGGCGAAATGGTCAACATGATCTCCGCCTCGCGCTCCTACCAGGCCAACGTCGAAGTCATGTCCGCCAGCAAAGAACTGATGCTCAAGACCCTGACCCTCGGCGAGGCGTAATCCATGACCAGCACCATCGCAAGTTCGGTCCTCTCGACCATGAACAGCAGCAGCGACACCAGCGAGAGTTCCAGCTCCAGTGCGGCAGGGCTGCAGGATGAGTTTCTCACCCTGCTGACCACGCAATTGCAGAACCAGGACCCGACCGACCCGCTGGACAACAGCGAGATGGTCACCCAGCTCGCGCAGATCAGCACCATCAGCAGCATCGAGGAAGTGACCACCACCCTGGAGGGCATTTCCGGCCAGATCAGCGCTGCCGAAACCCTGCAGGCCTCGGCGCTGGTGGGCAACGGCGTGCTGATCGAAGGCAACACCATCCAGGTCGCCAGCGGTGTCGCCACTGCCTTTGGCGTGACCCTGGGCAGCGATGCCGACGACGTCACCGTCACGGTCAAGAACAGCGCCGGCAAGGTGGTCGCCACCCTGGACGCGGGCGACATGAGCGCCGGCACCCAGTCGCTGTACTGGGACGGCGTGCAGGACGACGGCAGCACCGCCGCCGACGGCAGTTACACCTTCAGCGTGAGCGCCACCGCCGACGACAGCGCAGTCAGCGCCACGACCTTGAAGTACGCGCTGGTCACCGGCGTGACCACCGACAGCAGCAACCAGGTCGCCCTCGACCTGGGCGGGGTCAACGAAAACGTCGGCCTGAGCGATATCAAGCTGGTCCTCTGAACCCTACCCACCGCGTCATCGCTCGTTCATCAGGAGAACAACCATGGGCTTTTCCCAAGCGCTGAGCGGCCTGTCCGCCGCTTCCACCGACCTGAACGTGGTCAGCAACAACATCTCCAACTCGCAGACCGTGGGTTTCAAGAGCTCCACGGTGCAGTTCGCCGATGTCTATTCGGACGCCGACGTGGGCCTGGGCACCACGGTGTCGGGGGTGGTGCAGAACTTCGGGGCGGGCAGCCTGACCACCACCGACAACAGCCTGGACCTTGCCATCAACGGCGACGGCTTCTTCACCTTCACCGACGGCACCCAGACCGTCTACTCGCGTAACGGCCAGCTGACCCTGACCGCCGAGGGCTACCTGGTGAACTCGGCGGGCGACCAGTTGCTCGGCGTCAACGGCGTGATCCAGATCCCCACCAGCGGCATGCAGGCCAGCGCCAGCACCGAGCTGAACGCCGAGCTGAACCTGGACGCCAGCGAAGACGTCATCACCTCGACCTTCGATGCCACCGACGCCTCGACCTATTCGTACTCCACCACCGCGACCATCTACGACTCGCTGGGCAACAGCCACACCTCGACGCTGTACTTCACCAAGTCCGCCGAGAACACCTGGGACGTGCACACCGCCATCGACGGCAACCTGCTCAGCGACACCCAGACGGTGACCTTCAGCTCCAGCGGCCTGATCACCAGCGGCGCCACCGGCACCTACACCTACGACCCGGACAACGGCGCCGCCGACATGTCCTTCGAGCTGGACCTGACCGGCACCACCCAGTTCGGCAACGACTCGGAAGTCTCGGACATCTCCCAGAACGGCTACACCTCCGGCAGCCTGGTGAGCTTCACCATCGACGACACCGGCACGGTGATCGCCACCTACTCCAACGATCAGACCCAGACCATCGCCCAGATCCAGCTGGCGACCTTCTCCAACGAAAACGGCCTGAAGTCCAACGGCAACAACACCTGGCTGGCCACCAGCTCGTCCGGCCAGGCGCTGCTGGGCGTGGCCGGCAGCGGCTCGCTGGGCTCGATCCTCAGCGGCACCACCGAAGACTCCAACGTCGACCTCACGGCCGAGCTGGTGAACCTGATCATCGCCCAGCGCAACTTCCAGGCGAACGCCAAGTCGGTCACCGCCCAGAGCGAAGTGCTCCAGCAAGCCGTGAACATCGGATCCTGATGCCATGGACCGGATGCTTTTCACCGCCATGAGCGGGGCCAACCAGGCGCTGGAACAGCAGGCGGTGGTGGCCAACAACCTGGCCAACGTCGTCACCCCGGGCTTCCGTGCGCAGCTGGTGGAAATGCAGTCCTCGCCGGTGGCGGGCGACGGCCTGCCGACTCGGGTCTCGGTCAGCGCCCACGGTGTGGGCGTGGACTGGACCGAAGGCCCGACTACCCACACCGACCGCAACCTCGACGTGGCCCTGGGCGAGAACGCCATGCTCGCGGTGCAGGCCGCCGATGGCAGCGAGGCCTACACCCGCCGCGGCGACCTGCAGGTAGACGGCAGCGGCGCCATGACCGTGGCCGGCCTGCCGGTGATCGGCGATGGCGGCCCGATCAGCGTGCCTCTGGGCAGTGAGGTCAGCCTCGGCAGCGACGGCACCATCAGCGTCCGCGAGCAGGGCATGGAGCCGCGCGGGCTCAGTCCGGTGGGGCGTCTGAAACTGGTGTCGGCGCCGCCTGGCACGCTGGAAGTGGGCCTCGACGGTCTGTTCCGCCAGCCGCCGGATGCCAACGGCGTCAGCCAGCCGCTGGCGGCCGACGAGAGCCTGCGCCTCACGCCGGGCGCGCTGGAGGGCAGCAACGTCAGTCCCACCGGCGCCATGGTTGCGATGATCGACAACGCCCGCCGCTACGAGCTGCAGATGAAAGCCATCAGCAGCGCCGACGAAAACGCCAAGACCGCCAACCAGTTGCTGTCGATGCAGGGTTAAAGGGAAAGCAAGATGATCAGATCGCTGTGGACGGCCAAGACCGGTCTCGAAGCCCAGCAGGAACAGCTCGACGTGATCGCCAACAATCTGGCCAACGTCAGCACCAACGGTTTCAAGCGCTCGCGGGCGGTGTTCGAAGACCTCGTCTACCAGAACGTGCGCCAGCCGGGCGCCCAGAGCAGCACCGACACCCGCCTGCCGTCCGGCCTGCAGGTCGGTACCGGTGTGCGCCAGGTGGCCACCGAGCGCCTGCACACCCAGGGCAACCTGGAGCAGACCAGCAGCTCCAAGGACCTGGCCATCAACGGCGGCGGCTTCTTCGAAGTGGACATGCCCGACGGCTCCACCGCCTACACCCGTGACGGCAGCTTCCAGCTCGACGCCAACGGCGAGATGGTCAGCTCCAACGGCTACAAGCTGACCGCCGGCATCACCATCCCGGCCAACGCCACCTCGGTCACCATCAGCTCGGACGGTATCGTCTCGGTGACCCAGCCCGACAGCGCCACCTCGACCCAGGTGGGCCAGCTGAACCTGGCGCTGTTCATCAACAACGCCGGGCTGCAGAGCATCGGCCAGAACCTCTACCTGGAGACCGACGCCTCCGGCGCGCCCACCGAGACCACTCCGGGCCTGAATGGCGGCGGCACCCTGAGCCAGGGCTACGTCGAGACCTCCAACGTCAACGTGGTGGAGGAGATGGTCGGCATGATCCAGACCCAGCGCGCCTACGAAATCAACAGCAAGTCGGTGGAGACCTCCGACGAAATGCTCCAGCGCCTGTCGCAGCTCTGATCGCCATGACTCTTTCAGGCGTTCTCCGTTCGTCCGGCGCTCCTGCGTTGCTGCTGTCGGCCCTGCTGGCATTGTCGGGTTGCGGCCCGCTGGCGCGCCAGCCGGTGGTGCCCGACGAGTCGATGGACATTCCGTCGCCACCGCCGCGCCAGGCCAATGGTTCGATCTATCAGGGCCGGCGCGGCTCGCAGCCGCTGTTCGAAGACCGCCGGCCACGGGTGGTGGGCGACACCCTCACGGTCGAGCTCAACGAGCAGGTCAGCGCCAGCAAGACCTCGTCCTCCAGTGCCGACCGTTCCGGCAGCATGGGCCTGGCCTTTTCCACCAGCTCCGACCGCGACTCCAAGGTCGGCAACTACGGCCTGAATGCCTCCACCGACCATGAATTCGCCGGTAGCGGTGGCTCGCGGGCCAACAACTCGTTCACCGGCACCATCTCGGTGACGGTCATGGAAGTGCTGCCCAACGGCAACCTGCGGGTCCGCGGCGACAAACAGATCGCCATCAACCAGGGCACCGAGTTCATCCGTTTCTCCGGCGTGGTCAACCCGCGCACCATCACCGGCGACAACACCGTGCTGTCGACCCAGGTGTCCCTGGCCCGCATCGAATATGTCGGCGAGGGCTACATCAACGAGGCGCAGCGCATGGGCTGGCTCCACCGCGTGCTGCTCAACCTGTCGCCGTTCTAGGGAATGAATCATGGCTGAGTCTCCGTCCACCTTCCTGCGCGCCCTGTTCGGCGCCTGCGCGTTGCTGCTGGGCGGCGTCGCCCAGGCCGAGCAGATCCGCGATATCGCCGACTTTGCCGGGATCCGCACCAACAACCTGGTGGGCTACGGCCTGGTGGTGGGGCTCGACGGTACAGGCGACCAGACCACCCAGAGCCCGTTCACCGAACAGGGCCTGACCAACATGCTGTCGCAGCTCGGCGTGACCCTGCCGGCCAACGCCAACATGCAGATGCGCAACATCGCGGCGGTGATTGTCACCGCCAATCTGCCGCCGCTGACCCGTCCCGGCCAGCCCATCGACGTGGTGGTGTCGTCCATCGGCAACGCCCGCAGCCTGCGCGGCGGCACCTTGTTGATGACACCGCTCAAGGGCGCCGACGGCGATGTCTACGCCATGGCCCAAGGCAACCTGCTGGTGGGCGGTGCCGGCGCCTCGGCCAACGGCAGCAGCGTGCAGATCAACCAGTTGGCGGGCGGCCGCATTCCCCGTGGCGCGGTGATCGAGCACAGCGTGCCGCTGGACCTGGGCGCCGAGCACGGCGTGCTCGAACTGCAACTGCGCGAGCCCGACCCGGCCACCGCACAGCGCGTGGTCTTCGCCATCAACAGCGAGATGCGCAACACCGTGGCCTCGGCGGTGGACGGCGGTCTGGTGCAGGTCCAGGGGCCGCTGTCGGCCAACGAGCGGGTCAACTTCATGGCCCGCATCGACAGCATCGAAGTGCTGCCGATGCAGGCGCGGCCCAAGGTCATCCTCGATTCGCGCACCGGCTCGGTGGTGCTCAACGGCTCGGTGAAGCTGTTCCGCGCCGCCGTGGCCCATGGTGATCTGTCGGTGACCATCGACACCACCAACACCATCAGCCAGCCTGGCGCCCTGAGTGGCGGGCAGACCGCCGCCGTCGCCAACAGCAGCATCACCATCGAGACCCAGGCCCGCGCCCTGCACGTCGTGGAAGGCAGCGCCAACCTGATGGACGTGGTCAAGGGCCTCAACGCCCTCGGCGCCACGCCCCAGGACCTGATGGTCATTCTCCAGGCGCTCAAGGCCGCAGGCTCGCTGCGCGCCGAACTGGAGATCATCTGATGAGCGTGGCCGACGGCGCAGCGGGCTTCGCCCTCGATGTGCAGGGCCTGCAGCGCTTGCGCAGCCAGGCCGGGCGCGACGGCGAGGCCGGCCTGAAAGAAGCGGCGCGGCAGTTCGAAGCGCTGTTTCTGCAGACCATGCTCAAGAGCATGCGCGAGGCCATCCCCAAGTCGGAGCTGTCCAGCGACTCGCAGAACCAGCTCTACACCGAACTGCTCGACCAGCAATGGGCGCAGACCCTGGCGAGCCGTGGCATGGGCCTGGCCGAACACCTGACCCGCGGCCTGGCCCGGCGCAGCGTCGCCGGGCAGGACGCCATCAGCCTGCTGGACCGCCCGCCGCTGGCCGCCAGTGAATCGCCCTTCGCCGGGCTGGCGCGGCAGTCGCCGGCCTATGAGTCGTGGAAGCGCCATGCCGTCAGCGCCGACGAGCGTGAGCGTGCCGACCACGTCGAGGACTTTGTCGCCCGCCTCGCCGGCCCCGCGCGCCGTGCCGAACGCAACAGCGGCGTGCCTGCGGAACTGATCCTCGCCCAGGCCGCGCTGGAAACCGACTGGGGACGGCGGCGCATTACCACCGCCGACGGCGGCGACAGCCACAACCTGTTCGGCATCAAGGCCGGCGGGCGCTGGCAGGGCGAGAGCACCCGGGTAACGACCACCGAATACGTCGCCGGCGAGGCGCAGAAGCAGGAAGAGAGCTTCCGCGTGTACCCCAACGCCGAAGCGGCTTTCGACGACTACGCCCGGCTGATTCGCGGCCGCCCCGACTATGCCGCCGCGCGTACCGCCGCCGACAGCGCCGAGGCGGCGATCGCCCTGCAGCAGGGCGGCTACGCCACCGACCCGCGCTATGCGGAAAAACTGATCGCCGTGATGGCCACCATCGGCCCGCTGGCCCAGTGACCCACGGATTGCCCCGGCGCCAAAACAAATCCGCGCCGGCGTTCAAGATGCCCCGACGCGGGGCCGATGTTGCGCAACATGCAGCCCAGGAGCCCATCCCATGAGCATCATCTCCATCGGCGTCAGCGGCCTCACGGCGGCGCAGATCGCCCTCACCACCAGCAGCAACAACACCACCAACGCCTACACCGACGGCTACACCCGCCAGGTCGCGACCTTCAGCGAAGCCACCTCGGGCAGTGGGGTGAAGATTTCCAGTGTCGACCGGCAGTACAACCAGTTCGTCACCACCCAGCTCAACGGCTCCCTCAGCGCCGAAAGCGCGCTGTCGACCTACAAGACCGAGATCGACCAGATCGACAGCCTGCTGGCAGACAGCGACGGCAGCCTGGACAGCCTGTTGCAGAGCTTCTTCTCGTCGATCCAGACCCTTACCTCCGACGCCAGCGACACGGCGGCGCGGGAAGAAGTGATCGGTTCTGCCGAGACCCTGGTCAGCCAGTTCAACCAGCTGGGCAGCTACCTCGCCAGCATGAGCGACGACGTCAACAACCAGATCGAGGATCAGGTCAGCCAGATCAACGACCTCAGTTCGCAGATCGCCACCCTCAACGGCCAGATCAGCCTGTCCAATGCCCTCGGCGGCGCCTCCAACGACCTGCTGGACCAGCGCGACAAACTGGTCAGCCAGCTCAGCGAACTGGTGGGCGTGGACGTCAAGGTGCAGGACAACGGCAGCTACACCGTGTCGCTGGAAAACGGCATGGCGCTGGTGGCTGGCAATGACAGTTTCGACCTCGCCACCGGGGTGTCCGCCAGTGATCCGAGCCAAGTGTCCATCAGCTACGTGGATGCCGCCGGCAGCAGCGTGGCCCTGAGCGACAGCACCCTGGACAGTGGCTCCCTCGGCGGCCTCCTGGCGTTTCGTGACACCACGCTGGCCGAGACCCAGAACCAACTTGGCCTGATGGCGGTGTCGCTGACCCAGGCGTTCAACAGCCTGCAGGCCCAGGGCATCGATCTCAACGGTGATGCCGGCACGGACTTCTTCTCCGTGGCTGACCCGGTGGTCTACGGCAATACCGGCAACAGCGGCGATGCCACCCTGAGCGCGACGTTCAGCGACGATGTCAGTGCCCTGACCAGCAGCGACTACACCCTCAGCTATTCCGCCGCCAACGGCTTCACCGCCGTGCGCAACGACACCGGCGCCAGCGTCGCGGTGAGCTACGACAGCAGCAGCGGCACCCTGAGCTTCGCCGGCATGGAGCTGACCCTCAGCGGCACCGCGGCGGATGGCGACAGCTTCCTGATCCAGCCCACCCGCAATGCCGCCAGCAGCTTCAGCACCCTGATCAGCGATGGCGAGCAGATCGCCGCGGGTACCTCCGGCGGCAGCGGCGACAACACCAATGCCCTGGCGATGCTGGCCTTGCAGACCAGCGACATCGTCGGCGGCAATTCCACCCTAAGCGAGTCCTATGCCTCGCTGGTCAGCGATGTCGGCAGCAGCGCCACCCGCGTGGCCGCGCAACTGGAAACCCAGTCGGCGCTGACCGAGCAGCTGACTACCCTGCAGCAATCCGAGTCGGGGGTGAACCTCGACGAAGAGGCGGCCAACCTGATCGTCTACCAGCAGTACTACCAGTCCTGCGCCAAGGTCGTCGAAGTGGGCATGAACGTCCTCGACACCATTCTCGACATCAACTGATGCCCGTCTGAGGAGAGCCCGCCATGCGCCTGAGCAGTGCGACCATCTACAACCAGAACCTCAATTCTATGCTGGCCCAGCAGAGCGACTACCAGGACGCCGCCCAGCAAGTCTCCAGCGGTACCCGGGTGAGCAAGCCGTCCGACGACTCCCTGGCGGCGGCGCAGGCGGTGACGGTGCGCCAGTCGATCGCTGCCAACCAGCAGTACGCCGACGCCCGCGCCAGCATTACCACCGCCTTGTCCCAAGAGGAAAGCACCCTGGACAGCGTCAACGACGCCATCACCAGCGCCATGACCCTGGTGGTGCAGGCGGGCAACGGCACTCTGAGCGATGCCGACCGCGAATCCATCGCCACCTCGCTGCAAGGTATCTACGACACCCTGGTGACCCTGGCCAACAGCACCGACAGCAACGGCAATTACCTGTTCGCCGGCTACCAGAGCCAGAGCCCGGCGTTTGCCGTGGATGCCAGTGGCGAGCTGGTCTACCAGGGCGATGACAACGTGGTGACCCAGCAGGTCAGCGCCACCCAGAGCATGGCCAGCGGCGACAACGGTGCCAGCGTCTTCCAGTCGGTGAGCAGCACGGCCGGCTTCATCGCCAGGGCCGGCGACAACACCGGGACCCTGACCTTCGACGGTCCGGACATCGCCGACACCCAGGATGCCAACTACGGCAGCAGCTTCACCCTGACCTTCAGCACCGCCGCCGACGGCACCGCCCAGTACAGCGTCGACGGCGCGGATCCGGTGGCGTATACCGACGGCGAGACCCTGGACATCAACGGCCTGAGCCTGACCCTCAGCGGCACCCCGGCCGATGGCGACAGCCTGACCGTCAGCGCTGCGGCCGATGCCGATCCGGATGTGTTCACCACCTTGAAAAACCTGATCTCGGCCTTGCAGACCCCGGTGGAAGACGCCGCCGACCAGGCGGCCCTGAGCAACACCCTGTCCACCGCCAGCCGCGAGTTGAGCAATGCCCAGGACAACGTCCTGACCGTCATCACCTCGGTGGGCGCGCGGCTGAGTCAGGTGGAAGTGCTCGACACCATCGGCGACGATCTGGCGCTGAGCTACACCGAGCGGCTGTCGGGTCTGGTGGATGCGGACTACACCGAATCCATCTCCCGCTATGTGACCCTGCAGGTCTCGATGCAGGCGGCGCAGCAGACGTTTGCCAGCGTGCAGCAGTTGTCGTTGTTCGAGTACATCTGAGGCGGTGTTGCTGCTGGCCTCATCGCTGGCTTGTCAGCGATGAGGCCGGAGCGCCCGGCATCAGGGCCGCGCCATATGCCCGATCAGAAACTCCATGAACTCCAGCGCCCGATACAGCAACCCCGCCAGAAACTGCCCCAGATCCCCCACCAGCACCATCAACAGCAGCAACCCCACGCTGAGCGTCGCTGGAAACCCCACGGAAAACACCGTCAACTGCGGCGCCACGCGGTTGAGAATGCCCATTGCCAGGTTGATGATCAGCAGCGCGCCCACCATGGGCAGCGCCAGCAGCAGGCCGGTGAGGAAGATGGTCGCGCCGTGCCGGGCCAGGGCGTTCCACGCCTGGGGCTCGAAGCTGAACTGGCCGATCGGCAGGCGCACGAAGGTGGATGCCAGCAACTCCAGCACCATCAGGTGCCCGTCCAGCGCCAGGAACATCAGGATGGTCACCAGGTTCAGGAAGCGCGACAGTACCTGGCTGTTGGTGTTGCTGTCGGCGGAGAAGAACGAGGCGAACGCCAGGCCCATCTGCATGCCGCAGATCTCCCCGGCCATTTCCACCACCGCCAGGGTGATGCGCATCACCATCCCCAGCGACACACCGATCAGCAACTGTTCGACGATCACCCCCAGTCCGGCCCAGGAAAACAAAGCGATGTCCGGCATCGGCGGCAGGTTGGGCGAAAGCAGGAAGGCCAGCACCAGCGCCAGGCCGACCTTGACCTGGTTGGCGATGTTCTTGTGGCCGAGAATCGGGTCGCTCATGAAGAACCCCAGCAACCGGCAGAACGGCCAGAAAAAGGCGCTGACCCAGAGCTGCAGTTGCGACCAGCCGAACTCGATCAACGCCGGTCAGCCAATCAGCGACGGCAGGCCGGTGAACAGGGCCCGGGTGTAGTCCACCAGCATTTCCATGAGCATGGGCCCGGCGAGGATCAGCACCAGGCACACGCCGACGATCTTGGGGATGAACGACAGGGTCGATTCGTTGATCTGCGTCGCGGCCTGGAACAGGCTCACCAGCAGGCCGATGCACAGGGTCACCAGCAACAGCGGCGCGGCCATCATCATGCTCATGCGCATGCCCTTGTAGGCCAGGTCCATCACCATTTCCGGGGTCATCGCGGGGCTCCTCGGCGGCTCATACGGGGTAGAAACTCTGTGCCAGCGAGCCGAGCAGCAGTTGCCAGCCGTCCACCAGCACGAACAGCATCAGCTTGAAGGGCAGGGAAATGGTCGAGGGCGGCACCATCATCATGCCCAACGCCATCAGCACACTGGCCACCAGCAGGTCGATGATCAGGAACGGGATGAAAATGGTGAACCCTGCCTGGAAGGCGGTCTTCAGTTCGCTGGTGACGAAGGCCGGCAGCAGCACCCGCATCGGTACGTCCTCGGGGCCTTCCAGGTCGCCGATCCGCGCCAGGCGGGCGTAGAGGGCGAGCTCGGTCTGGCGGGTCTGCGCCAGCATGAAGGTGCGAAACGGTTGGCTGGCCTGGTCGAGAAACTGCTCGACGTTCATCTCGTCGCGGGAAAACGGCAGCCATGCCTTCTGGTAGGCCTGATCGAGGGTCGGCGACATCACGAAGAAGGTCAGGAACAGCGCCAGCCCCAGCAGCACCTGGTTGGGCGGCGCGGTGGTGGTGCCGATGGCGGTGCGCAGCAGGCCGAGGACGATGATGATGCGGGTGAAGCCGGTCATCATCAGCAGCACGGCCGGCAGGAAGGCCATGGCGCTGAGCAGCATCAGGGTCTGCAGGCTCAGCGACCACTTCTCGCCACCGGCCTCGCCGGTAAAGCCAGACAGGCCCTGCAACGCCGGCGCGGCTTCGGCGAGAGGGAGCAGGCCCGGCAACAGCAGGGCAATCAGGCACAAGCGGCGTTTCATGGGCGCTGCTCCGGGCCGCGCGAGCCACCGCGTTTCAGGGCATCCGCCAGGCGCAGGCCGAAGCTCCGCGCGGGCGGTTCGACGCCCGTTGTGTCGGCCGCTGGCGGCGCCTCCAGGTCGGACAGGCACGCCACCTGCTGCGCCGTCACCCCCAGCACCAGCCAGCGCCCGCGAACTTCGACCACCACCACCTTCTCGCGCTGGCCGAGGCGGGTGCTGCCGATCACCCGGACCACATCACCCGCCCGCGCCGGTCGCACGCCGAGGCGCGACACCAGCCAGCCGCACAGCAGGATGCAGGCCGCCACCAGCCCGAGGGCCAGCGCCGTCTTGCCCAGTACCGTCAGCCCGACCAGGTCGTCCGCCGCTACGCCCACGCTGCTTGCCGTCATCGGTTGAGCTTCTGCACGCGCTCGGACGGCGTGATGATCTCGGTAATGCGGATGCCGTAGCGGTCATCCACCACGACCACTTCGCCCTGGGCGATCAGGTAGCTGTTGATCAGGATGTCCATCGGCTCGCCGGCCAGGCCGTCGAGGGCCAGCACCGAGCCCTGGGCCAGCTCCAGCAACTGCTTGATGGTGATGCGGGTGCGGCCCAGCTCGACGCTGAGCTTCACCGGGATGTCCATGATCATTTCCAGCTCACGGGGCGAGGCCATCGGCTGGACCGTGCCCAGCGGCTTGAAGATGCCGGCATCGGTGGCGCTGGCGGTCGTGGCGGGCGCGGCCTGCTGCTGTTCGGCCAGGGCCATGGCCCAGGGATCTTCGCCGTCGGCGCTGGCGCTGGCGCCGGCGTTCTGCTCGGCCAGGGCATCGGCCCAGTCGTCGCTTTCGTGCGGTTCGGGATTGATCGGGTCACTCATCATCGGATTCCTTGGCGGTGGGCAGGTGGCCCTTGACGAATCGGCTGGAAGAAGAGGGCTTGCCGATGGAGTGATCGATCAGATCCTTCACCAGCAAGGCGCGGGCGCCGTTGTAGCTGCCGAATTCGCAGTTCATCACCGGCACGCCATCGACCCGCACCTTGACGTTCTCCGGTAGGTCGATGGGCAGTACGTCGCCCACCTTCAGCGCCATGACGTCGCCCAGACGCAACTCGACCTCGACGAAATCGGCGATCAGGTCGACCTTGGAGTGGGTGATTTCGTCGGCCATGCGCCGGTTCCACTGCCGCTCTTCCTCGGGGTTGATGTCGGTCAGCGGGCCGTTGAGCAGTTGGCGCATGGGTTCGATCATCAGGTAGGGAATGACGATGTTGAAGTCGCTGGACAGGTTGCCTACTTCCAGGTGGAAGGTGGCGTTGACCACGATTTCGTTGGGCGAGCCGGTGATGTTGGCGAACTTGGCCTGCATCTCCGAACGCAGGTATTCGATCTCCAGCGGGTACACCGATTTCCAGGCGTCGCGGTAGGCATCCACGGTCAGCCCGAGCAGGCGGCGGATGATGCGCATCTCGGTGTGGGTGAACTCGCGGCCCTCGGACTTGGTGACGAAGCGGCCGTCACCACCGAAGAGGTTGTCCACCACCATGAACACCACGCTCGGCGGGAATACCACCAGCGCAGTGCCGCGCAGCGGCTTCATCGACAGCAGGTTGATGTTGGTGGGCATCGGCAGGCGCAGGGAAAACTCGCTGAAGCTCTGGTAGCCGATGCTCTTGAGGGTGATGTCCACGTTACGCCGGATGAGGTTGAACAGGCTCATGCGGAAATAGCGGGCGAAGCGGCCGTTGATGATGTCCAGCGCGTGCAGGCGTTCCTGGATCACCCGGTGCTGGGTGGCTGGATCGTAGGGGCGGATCCGCTCATGGCCGGCAGGCGTGTCGTCGCCGGCGAACTCCTGGGGCGATCCGTCGTTGAAGTCGATGGCATCGGCGTCGTCGCTGCCACGCAGCAGCATGTCGATCTCTTCTTGCGAGAGCACGTCGTTGGTGGACATGGCTTACTGCACGATGAAGTCGGTGTAGAGAACGCCGAGCAGCGCGAAGTCCGGCTGGTCGGGAGACAGGGTGCTGCGCAGCAGGTCGAGGATCCGCGCCGCCAGCGCTTCCTTGCCCTGGGGCGTGGCCAGTTCGCTGCTGTCCTGGCCGCTGAGCACCGTCAGCAACTGGCTGCGGATGCGCGGCATGTACAGCTCCAGCAGCTTGCGTGTGGCGTCGTTGCCGACCTCCAGGTTGAAGCCGACGTAGAGCATGTTCGGTCCGTTGCTGCCGTCGCGCAGGTTGACGGTCATCGGCGCGACGCTCACCAGCATCGGTGCCTGGGGCGGTGCGACGCTGGTGCGGTTGGCCTGGACATGGGCCCGTTCGCGCATCACGTAGGCGTACACACCCGCGGAACTGGCCGCCGCGGCGACCAGGGCCAATGGAATGAACCAGAGCCAGATCTTCTTGGTGGTGGTGGGCATGGACAGCGCCTTGGCAATGAGAAAGCGGTTCGACGGGGCGCGAGTATGCCCAGCGGACGTCTGCCCCGAAGTGGCGATAAGCGCGGGTTTAGGGCGTTATCTTGCGGCTTTGCTTGCCCGGTTCAGAGGTACAGGTCGACACCTGCGCCGGCCGTGGCGATCCGTTGCGCCGGCACCGATGCAGTGGCGTTCTCCAGAGGCTCGCTGCGTGCTTCGCCGTTGCTGCCGGGGTAATCGCGTCGCGGCTGCTCGCCACCGGCCTGGCGTGAGGCGCCGTCGTTGACCGAGGCTTCGCCCAGGGTCAGACCCTGTGAGGCGAGGGCCGATTGCAGTTGCGGCAGCGCCTGTTCCACGGCGCTGCGCACCGAGGCGTGGGCCGACTGGAACTGCGCCTGGACACCGCTTTCGCCGACATTCAGGCTGATGGACAACGGACCGAGGCCGGCCGGGTTGAGCTGCATGTCCACCTGCTGGTCGCCGCGCTGGACCATTGCGAGGACGTGGCGACCGAGGTCGTCCTGCCAGGTGTCGCTGCCCAGAGGGGCGGTGGCCTGCGGATTGGCGCTGAGGGGCGGCGTGACGGTTGCGCTGCTGCTGGATACCACGCTTGAGAGTGCGCTCAGCGGCGGCGTCGGCGTGTCGCTGGTGGTGGCGGCTGGTCGATCGGGCAGGGCGGTATCGGTGGTGTCGGGTTCAGACTCTACCACCAGGGCGGCAGCGATCGGGTTCTCGGCTGGCTCACCTGGCGCCAGTGTGAAACTGTCGGTTTCGGGCGGCGACCATTGCGGGGTTTCGGCCAACCTGATGTCGGTGCCATGGTCGGGGTCGGGCGCTTGTTCCGGGGCGGCCTGTGGCGTCTGGGTCCAGGTCGTGGGCGGCGTGATCGCGAGGGCGCCACAGGCCAGTTGGCCGGCGCTGTCGATCAGGTTAAGGCGCTGGCGGATGGCGTCCAGCGGGTCTTCGGGTTGGTCGGTGGTTTCGTCGGTGTCGTCTGGGGTTTCGGATTCCGGGGTCGTGAGGGATGCCAAAGGGGCCGGGGTCATGGGGGCGGGCTCGTCTTCGGCGGGCTCTGTTTCTGCGATCTTGGGCGCTACCGGTTGCACGGATTGTTCGGGCTCCGGCTCTGGCGGTTGCACCGCAGGCTGGGGTTCGGCCGGGATTTCGGGCTGCGGGGCTACCAAAGCCGGGTTGCTCGCCGCCACCTTGAGCGTTTCGGGGGGAGGGGCAATTGCCGCCGGAGCAGTGGGTTCGACAGGGGTGTTTTGCGCCTGTTCCAGCGCTGCCGAGAAGGCCGTCGCCTCGCCGTCGGCGGTGCTGGCAGAGGCTTCGGCGGCCGGGGCCACTGGGGTGATTGCGGTGATGATGTCCATTTATTCAGCTCTGAAGTGCGGTGGCCTTGGGGTGCAGGGCGAGAGGGTGTGGTGCGCTCGAGATCGAGCGCCGCCCGCGCGGCGCATCGCCGGCAACGCCGGCTCCCACATTTGTTGCAACGCGCCATGGCCTGTGGAATTCGTATTGCCCGTCTTGGCGCATGGCAGGAGGGTCCGGCTGACCACGATCACTGTGGGAGCCGGCGTTGCCGGCGATGCGCCGCATAGCGGCGCTTGATCTGCGGGTCGCCGCAGATCCCCCGACAGCCTCAAAACCCGCCCCCCAGAAACACATTCCCACCCCGCGAACGCCCCGCCATCTCATCGGTTCGTCTTTGCTCCGCCCGACCGGCGACCAGGCGTTCCTGTTCCTGCCGCCGCGCCAGCAGCGTCTCCAGCGCATTGACCTTGCGCCACGCCTGTTGCCACGTCTGCTGATGCGCCGCCACCTGCGCACGGTGGCGCTGGAGGTTGCTTTCAGCACGCTCGATAGCGCCTTCCAGCGACTTGAGAAAGCCCCGGTAGTTGGCCAGGGTCGCCGGGCTCATGCCTGCGCCGGCCAGTTCCTGTTGCAGGCCCTGCCGGTATTCACGCTGGTAACCGTCCAGCGCCCGCAACTGCTCGGCCATCTGCTGTTCGGCGCGGCGACTTTTGGCCAGCGCGGTGGCGGCCGCTTCGCGGGCGCGGGCGGTCAGTTCGACGAGGAGCTGGAGCGACTCATGGGCCATGGTTCTACCTCGGTCTGGTCAGGGTCATTTGCCGGGAAACAGCAGGTTGAGCCCGGCAAGGGTGTCTTCCATCGCGCTGCGCTCGTGGGTCCGCTGCTGCAGGAAGCGTTCGATATGCGGGTACAGCTTCACCGCCTGGTCGAGCTGGGCGTCGTGGCCCGGCGCATAGGCGCCGACGCCGATCAGGTCGCGGTTGCGCTGGTAACGCGACAGCGCCTGCTTGAGCCGCTGCGCCTTGCGCTGCTGCACGTCGCTGACGATGGCGCTCATCGCCCGGCTGATGGAGGCCTCGATGTCGATGGCCGGGTAATGCCCGGCCTCGGCCAGATGACGGGACAGCACGATGTGTCCGTCGAGAATCGCCCGCGCCGAGTCGGCGATCGGGTCCTGCTGGTCGTCGCCCTCGCTGAGCACGGTGTAGAACGCGGTGATCGAACCGCCACCACGGGGGCCGTTGCCGGTGCGCTCCACCAGTTTCGGCAGCTTGGCGAACACCGACGGCGGGTAGCCCTTGGTTGCCGGCGGCTCGCCCAGGGCCAGGGCGATTTCGCGCTGGGCCATGGCGTAGCGGGTCAGCGAGTCCATGATCAGCAGCACGTCCTTGCCCTGGTCGCGAAAGTCTTCGGCCAGGCGCGTGGCATAGGCGGCGCCCTGCAGGCGCTGCAACGGCGAGGCGTCCGCAGGCGCGGCCACCACCACCGAGCGGGCCAGGCCTTCTTCGCCGAGGATGCTGTCGATGAAGTCCTGGACCTCGCGGCCGCGCTCGCCGATCAGGCCGACCACCACCACGTCGGCGCGGGTGTAGCGAGCCATCATCCCGAGCAATACCGACTTGCCCACACCGGAGCCGGCGAACAGGCCCAGGCGCTGGCCGCGACCGACACTGAGCAGGGCATTGATGGCGCGGATGCCGACATCGATCTGGCGATCGATGGGCGCCCGTTGCAGGGGGTTGATCGGCTGGCCGTGCAGGCTGGCGCGACGGGTTGCCAGCAGCGGGCCCTTGCCGTCGAGGGGAGTGCCGCTGCTGTCCAGCACCCGGCCGAGCAGGTCCAGGCCCAGCGGCACCAGGCGCCCGCCGTCGCCGGATCCGGGCTCGTCGGCCAGGGCGAAGACCCGTGCGCCGGATTGCAGGCCATGGATCTCCTCCAGCGGCATCAGGTACAGCACCTCGCCGGCGAAGCCGACCACCTCGGCTTCGGCGAAACCGGCGGCTCCGCTCCCGGGCAGTCGTTCGATCCGGCAACCCGCGCCCAGCGGCAGGCGCAGGCCGATCGCTTCCAGCACCATGCCGGTGGCGCGAGTGATACGCCCGCTGCGGCGGTAGGCGGGTACAGCAGGCAGTTCCTCGGCCAGGGTCTGCAGGCCGCGGCCCCAGCGCTGAAGGTGCGGGTTGTCGGTGATCATTGGGGCGTGCCGGATTGGTCGAGCAGCCACTGGCCATTGCCCTCGAACAGGGCCTGGCGGGTCTGGCGTGTCGCGTCCAGCTCGCCGGCCTTGCTCGATACCCGGCAGCCGCCGGGCAGCAGGCTCGGGTCGGCGTGCAGGCTCCAGCCCGCCGCGTGCAGTTCCTCGCCCAGGCTGCTCTCCACCCAGGGCAGGTCGTCCGGGTTCAGGCTCAGGCGTGGCTTGCCGGCCAGTTCGGGGTCACTGGCGAGCATCTGCCGCACCTGCGCTTCCACTTGGGTGGGTTGTACCGCAAGCGCTTCACCGGCCAGACGCCCCGCCAGGTCGAGGGCGACCTTGCCGACCTGCACCGCAAGCAGGCCGTCCACCTCGCGTAGCGCGGCGTCGAAGCTCAGGCACAGGGCGCGCAGCGGTCCCAGTGTCTGCTTCACCTGCTGACGCAGTTCTTCGGCAGCCGCCTCGCGTCCTTCGGCCAGTCCATTGTCGTAACCCTGCTGCCGGCCCTCGGCATGGCCCTGTTGCCGCGCCTCGTCCAGCGCCTGTTCGCGCTGGCGCTGCAGTTCCAGGCGTTGCTCGGCAGCGCGGCGGCGTTGCAGTTCGCGGCGGGCGATGTCCGCCGGGTCAACGGCGGGCGCATCGGTGCCCAACGGCTCCATGCGCCACGGCTGCCAGTGCGCCAGCGATTCAGACATAGGCATCGTCGCCCCGCGCCGTCACCATCTCGCCGGTTTCCGACAGGCGCCGGACCACCTGCAGAATGGTCTTCTGTTCGTTCTCGATCTGCGACATGCGCACCGGGCCACGGGCCTCCATGTCCTCGCGGAACAGGGTCGAGGCCCGCTGCGACATATTGCGCATGAAGCGCTCCAGCAGCGGTGCCGACGCGCCCTTGAGGGCGATGGCCAGGGAGTTGCTGTCGATGTTCTGCAGCAGCGTCTGGATGCTGCGGTCGTCGACGTCGGCGAGGTTCTCGAACAGGAACATTTCGTCGAGCACCTTCTGCGCCAGGTCCGCGTTGTGCCCGCGCAGGCACTCGACTGCCGAGGATTCCTGGCTGGAGGCCATGAGGTTGAGGATCTCCGCCGCCGCTCGCACGCCGCCCATCTTGCTGCGCTTGAGGCTCTGGCCGTCGAGCATGACCCCCAGCACTTCGGTGAGTTCGTGCAGCGCCACCGGCTGCACGCCGCTGAAGGTGGCGATACGCAGGACGATGTCGTTGCGCAGCCGCTCCGGGAGCAGTTGCAGGATCGCCGAGGCCTGGTGACGTTCCAGATGGACGAGGATGGTGGCGACGATCTGCGGGTGCTCGTCGCGGATCATCTCGGCCACCACCGGCGCTTCCATCAGGTTGAGCTTGTCGATGCCGGAGCCGGTGTTGGTGGTTTCGAGGATGTCGTCGATCAGGCTGGCGGCGCGCTCGCTGCCCAGGGCCTTGGTCAGCACGGCGCGGATATGGTCGCTGCTCTGGATGCTGATGGCGGCGTACTGCTCGGTCTCGTCCATGAACTCGGCCAGCACCTGGCGCATTTCTTCATGGGACACCTGGCTCAGCCGGGCCATTTCCAGGCTGATGGTCTCGACGTCCTCGCCCGGCAGGAACTTGAACACTTCGGCGGCGCTGTCGGCGTCCAGCGACAACAGCAGGATGGCGCTGCGCCGCGCGCCACTGATTTTGCTACTCATGCTTTTTCATCCAGCCTCGCACGATCATCGCCACCAGGCGCGGGTCTTCGCCGGCGAGCCGCTTGAGGCTCTCCAGGTTCTGTTCGTAAAGCGCCGACTTGCGCGGCAGGGCGGGACGCGCCGCGCCGTCCTGGCCGACCACCAGGTTGTCGCTGCCGCGGCTGGCCGGGGCCATGTCCAGGTCGCCGTCGTCCAGATCCATCAGCTCGCGACCAGACGACGCGGCAGCGCGGCGTTGCATGGGCTTGAGCACCATCTTCCACAGGGTCAGGGCGGCGAAGGCCACCAGCAGGTAGCGCAGCACGCCCATGGTCAGGTTGTAGGCTTCCGGGGTGCGCCACCACGGCAGTTCGTCGAGGGACTGCTGCTCTTCGACGAAGGGGCTGTTGATCACTTGCAGGGTGTCGCCACGGCTTTCGCTGAAGCCCATGGCCTGGCGCACCAGGTCGTTGATGCCGGCCAGTTCTTCCTTGCTCAGCGGCTCGCTGGTGGGGGTGCCGTCCTTGATCACGGTCTTGTAGTTGACCACCACCGCCGCCGTCAGGCGCTCCAGGCCGCCGACGCTGGTTTTGACGTGCTCGATATTGCGGTCGACCTCGTAGTTGACCATGCGCTCGGTCTGCAGCGGCTTGCCGGATTCGCCGCCGGAGCTGGCGGTCTCGCTCCCGCTGGTGCTGTTGGCCGGGGCATTGGCCTTGGTCGGCGGCGGCGTGTTCGGTGGCGAATTGGTCAGGGCTCCGGGCACGCCGCGCCCGCTGTCGCCGCCTTGCGCCATGCGCTCGGAGGTCTGCTGGCTACGCACCGAGGCGTTCTTCGCGTCCTGGTTGGGGGCGTAGCGTTCGGCGGTGCTCTCGCGGGTGGAAAAGTCCATCTGCGCCGTTACCCGGGCGTGGACGTTGTGGCTGCCCAGCAGGGGCGCAAGAATCTCCTCGATGCGCCGCTGGTAGGTGCGCTCCACCTCGCTGACGTAGTCCAGTTGCGAGCCATCGAGGCCGTCGCCGGCGTGGCTGCGGGACAACAGGCGGCCGTTCTGGTCGACCACGGTGACACCGTCCACCGACAGTTCGGGCACGCTGGAGGTCACCAGGTGAATGATCGCGCTGACCTGGCCTTCGCCCAGCTCGCGGCCCGGCTGCAGGGTCAGGGTGACCGAGGCGCGGGCGGCTTCGCGGTCGCGGGCGAATACCGAGTCCTTGGCCATCACCAGGTGGACCCGGGCGCGGGACACCGGGCCGAGGGATTCGATGGTGCGCGCCAGCTCGCCTTCCAGGCCGCGCTGGTAGTTGAGGTGCTCGGCGAACTGGCTGATGCCGAACGCCTGCTTGTCGAGCAGTTCGAAGCCGACGTTGCCGCCCTTGGGCAGGCCCTGTTCGGCCAGTTGCAGGCGCAGGGCGTTCATCCGCTCGGCAGGGACCATGATGGTGTGGCCGCCTTCGCTCAGCCGGTATGGCACGTTGCGTTTGTCCAGCTCGCTGATGACCTGCCCGCCGTCCGCCTCGCCGAGGTTGGAGAACAGCACCCGGTACTCCGGCTCCCGCGCCCACAGCAGCAACGCCACCAGCACCGCCACGGCTGCGGCCCCGGCCAGCATCAGTGGCAGCATCGGGCGGCCACGCAACAGCGCTGCCAGCGCATCCAGGGGGCGGGCCGGGGCGGCGATCGGCAGGTTCTTGTTCGTGCCCTTGGCCTGGGCAGCAGTAGTCACGAGCACCTCGAAGCTGAGGTTGTGGCCGGGAAGAGGAGCATCACAGAGTCCGCTGGCAGTGGTAATCGACCCCGCCGTCCGCCGGCGGGTTGGCGCGGAGGTCCAGGCAGGATGGGCTCGGCATCATTCTGGTGAAGCCGTCAGCGGGCAAAGGGCGGAAAAGCCCACTGTTTTGCGGTCAATTGGGCGGATTCGCAGGGCGGCTTGCTTGTTAATCTGCGCGCATCCGCCAACCACGAGCTTCAACGCCATGACCAGCCAGGCCCTCGTCGATGCCCTGCAACAGATGAACAGCCTCGCCGACCAGGCCCAGGGCGTGGATGCGGTGCGCAGCGGGCAGCTCGCCACCGGTTTTGCCGGCGAGCTGGAAAGCTCGTTGCAGCGCATCAATCAGTTGCAGCAGACCGCCGGCCGCCAGGCCAATGCGTTCCAGGCAGGCAGTAGCGAAGTGTCGCTCAGCGAAGTCATGGCCGACTCGCAGAAGGCCAGTGTCGCTTTCCAGATGGGCGTGCAGGTGCGCAACCGCCTGCTCACCGCCTACAAAGATGTGATGGCGATGCAGGTCTAGATTTTTTTTCGTTGTCGAGGTCAGGCCCCTAAAGACGCACCCGGCGATTGCCGATGTTGCGCCCGACGGCACCCCGCGCAGGGGAAAGCGGCCCGCGAAGCTCATCAGGACGGACACTCACATGACGACGACCACCAGTTCTACCGCAACCATCACCTCACTGGGCGTAGGCTCGGGGCTCGATCTGGAAAGCATCCTGGAAAGCCTGGAAGAGTCGAAGACCGCCAGCCTGCTGACTCCGATCACCACCCAGGAAACCGCGGTCGAAGCCGAAATCTCGGCCTACGGCACCCTGACCAGCGCCCTCAATGCGCTGCAGACAGCGGCCGAGGCGCTGGCCGATTCCAGCCTGTACCAGAGCCTGGCCACGAGCATTTCCGGCAGCGGCGTGTCGGTGTCCACCTCCAGTGACGCGGTGGCCGGCAGCTACAGCATCGAAGTCACCCAGCTGGCGCAGGCCCAGAGCCTGGCCACCACCGGCATCAGCGACCTCACCAGCACCCTGGGCACCGGCACGCTGACGCTGCAGGTCGGCAGTGGCGACGCAGTGTCCATTACCCTCGACAGCAGCAACAACACCCTCAAGGGCCTGCGCGATGCCATCAACGCCTCGGACGCGGGCGTGACCGCGACCTTGGTCAACGACGGCAGCGACAGCCCTTACCGCTTGGTACTGACCTCCAACAGCACCGGCACCAGCTCCGAGATGACCGTCAGCTACAGCAGCGACGACAGCAGCGACCTGGCGTCCTCGCTGTTCGGCTACAGCGACGGCAGCGGCAACATGACCGAGACGGTGGCAGCGAAGAACGCCGAGCTGACCATCAACGGCATCGCTATCAGCAGTCAGAGCAACACGGTCGAAGATGCATTGCAGGGTGTCACCCTGAACCTGACCGCCACCGGCGCGTCGCAGACCCTGACCATCAAGCGCGACACCGACAAGATCCTCGATGCGATCACTGATTTCGTCGACGCCTACAACGACTTCGTTTCCACCGTCGATACGCTGACCGCCTACGACGCCGACTCCGGCAGCTCCGGGGAACTGCTGGGCGATTCCACCACCCGGCGCATCAGCACGGAGCTTGCCAGTGACCTCTACAGCCAGATCGGCAGCGGCACCTTTACCTACCTGTCGCAACTGGGCATCGGCCTGGAGTCGGACGGCACCCTGTCGATCGACGACGACAAGCTGGAAAGCGCCCTGGAAGACAACATCGACGCGGTGTCCGAGTTCTTTATCGGCGACGGCAAGACCGGCGGTTTCATTACCCGCATGACCGAAGACCTGGACAACTACCTCGACGAAGACACCGGGCTGATCACCGCCAAGACCGACAGCCTGGAGTCCAAGCTCGAACGGCTCGAAGAGCGCTACGAAGAGAAGCAGGCGCTGATCGATTCCGAGATGGAGCGCTGGCGGGAAGAGTTCACCCAGCTCGACACCCTGATCTCGACGCTGAATTCCACCGCCGACTACCTCACCAGCCAGTTCGAGGCGCTCAACAGTGACAGTTAAGGTTTGCCCCCGGGAGCCCGCACCATGATCTCGTCCCGCGACGCCAGCGCCTATGCGCGGGTAGGGCTGGAGAGCGGCATTCTTGCCGCCTCGCCCCATCAGCGCATCAGCATGCTGTTCGATCATTACCAGGCCGCGATCCGCATGGCCCGGCTGCAAATGCAGGCGGGCAACATCCCGGAAAAGGGCAAGGCGATCACCCGGGCGATCAACATCGTCAGCCGGGGGTTGCGCGGGGCCCTGGACCTGGAACAGGGCGGCGACATCGCCAGGCAACTCGACGATCTCTACGACTTCGTCGTGCGCCTGCTGCTGCGCGCCAATCTGGATAACGACGAAGCCTCCCTGAATGCCGCCGCGGAGCTGTTGGGCCCCATCGCTTCGGCGTGGAGCGCAATTGGCCCGCAAATCGAGGAATAACGCTAGATATGCTGCAAGCACAAGTGATCGCTGCCTACGAAAGACTGCTGGAGCAGTCCCGTCGCATGCTCGAATGCGCGGAAAACGCCGACTGGGACGGCATCTTCGCGCTCAAGTCGCAGGGGCTGCTCGATGCCGCCAGCCTGCGTCGCGCGGAAAGCCAGACCGAGCTCGACGACACCGGGCAACTGCGCAAACTTGAACTGATCAGCGAAATTCTCGAACTGGACGGACGGGTCAGCAGTTTTCTGCAAGACCGACAGAATTACCTCGGCCAACTAATGCGTGTCGCCCGGCAAAAAGGCCAGCTGGACGGTGCTTATCGCGTAGGCGGTGGGCAAGTGATCCCGCTGACCCAGCGCTTGTGCCAGTAGGGACATTAAGCCATCATGAGCAAGCTAACTAATGCGAAATGTAAGGCTTTTGTAAACTCGCTTGAATATACAAATAAAGATCTGCCCCTATCTGTTATCGAACGAAGCACTTGATACTTTAGGAAGAAAAATTATTTTTTCGGCGCACTGAAAAGGTGCGTCGAAATCTCGACAGAAGCGACTGCCCACAGCAAAAAGCGCACCGGAAATGCCCGACCTAGAGGCTCCGGTATTTCGACCATGGACTCGAACGTGGTTGGCCGAAACGCTGTGGCAAGTCGGAGCGGTAGTCACTACCGAAAAAAGGGGAGGGGAGAAAGTTGCCAAACACCAATACCGACCTGGCGGATATTCAGGAATTAAATCTTTCCTATCTGCTGCTGGCTCAGAACTTGTTGCGCAAGGATCGTGAAGTAGCGATCTTCCGTTTGAAACTCAGCGAAAACATGGCGGACTTGCTGATCAAGTTGAGCAGCAAGCAGATGACCCAGTTGTCGCGGATCAATCAATTGATCTGTCGCCCGATTTTCGAAGAAGCCGAACGTATTTCCCGGGCCCTCGACAACTCCCGGGAGTTGGGCATGGTCGAAATCCACACGTCCCTGCTGATGGCGGCCGCCGACCGTTCCGATGGCCTGCTCAGCAGCGGTGGCTGAACCATGTCGGAGAAAAGTCTGGTTGCCGAGATGCAACAGGTGCATCTGGCCATCGAGCTGATCCAGCTGGGCGCTCGCCTGCAGGTGGTGGAAACCGAAACCTCCCTCAGTCGCGGGCGGCTGATCCGCCTGTACAAGGAAGTCCGAGGCGCGCCGCCGCCCAAGGGCATGCTGCCGTTTTCCACGGACTGGTTCGTGACCTGGCTGCCGAACATCCATTCGTCACTGTTCTACAGCATCTACCGCAGCATGCTGGAGATCGGCGGGCACCGTATCGACGCCTTCATCAAGGCCTATCGGCTGTACATGGAACACGCCGGCGACCCCGACAGCGAGCGGGTGCTGGGCCTGACCCGGGCCTGGACCCTGGTGCGCTTCGTCGAGAACGGCATGCTCGAACAGATTCGCTGCTCCTGCTGCAGCGGCGACTTCATCGCCCACTCGCATACACCCAAGCAGAACTACGTCTGCGGCATCTGCCAGCCACCCTCCCGGGCCGGCAAGACGCTCAAGCGTCGCGAGCTCGAGCCCGACGACCTCGACAGCCTGCGGCCCGTCCGGCAGCGATAATCCGCCAGGTTTTCTCAAGTCGCCCCTCGCCGTTGCCGATCTTCAGCGGTCTTTCACTGGAACCTGAGGAGCGGCGACATGCTCATTCTGATAGGCCTTTCCGTGGCGCTGGCTTCGGTGTTCGGTGGCTTCGTGCTGTCCGGTGGCAGCCTGGGCCCGCTGTACCAGCCTACCGAGTTGCTGATGATCGCCGGGGCCGCGTTGGGCGCCTTCATTGCCGCCAACAACGGCAAGGCGATTCGTGCCACGTTCGGTGCGGTCTCGAAGTTCAGGCGCAGCGCCGGCTACGACAAGGCGTTCTACATGGACCTGCTGTCGATGATGTACAACCTGCTGAGCAAGGCGCGGCGCGAAAGTCTGCTGGCGGTCGAGCGGGACATCGACAACCCGCGGGAAAGCCCGGTGTTTTCCCAGTACCCCAGGCTGCTGGACGACCCGCTGGTGCTCGGCTTCGTCGTCGACTACCTGCGGGTGCTGATCAGCCTGTCGATCCAGGCCCATGAACTCGACGAACTGATGCAGCACGAAATCGAGGAGTTCGAGCACGAGGCGCACCTGCCATCGGATGCCCTGTACAAGGTCAGCGATGGCCTGCCGGCGTTTGGCATCGTCGCCGCGGTGCTGGGTGTGGTTAAGGCGCTGAGCGCGGTCAATGTCGGTCCGGACATGATGGGCCTGATGATCGCTCACGCGCTGGTCGGTACCTTCCTCGGCATCTACCTCGCCTACGGCGTGGTCGCGCCGCTGGCCAGCCGCATCGAGCGGCAGACCGCCGAGTCGGTGAAGATGCTGCATTGCCTGCGGGTCACGCTGCTCGCCTATCAGCAGGGCATCCCCCCGCAACTGGCCGTGGAGTTCGGCCGCAAGGCGCTGCATATCAGTGAGCGGCCCAGCGCGGATGAGCTGGAAACCTTCGTGCGCGGCGGCGGCGCCCGACCTGAGGTGGCCACCGCATGAACGAACAGCCGCTGATCATCCGGCGCAAGAAAAAGGCCGCCAAGGGCCACCACGGCGGTGCCTGGAAAATCGCCTTCGCCGACTTCATGACCGCGCTGATGGCGCTGTTCCTGGTGCTGTGGGTGCTGTCCAACGCCGGCAAGAGCGACAAGGACGCCATCGCCGAATACTTCAGCACACCGTTGCTGGTGGCCATGAGCAACGGCGACAAAAGCTCCGCCAGTACCAGCGCGATTCCTGGCGGGGGCACCAACCCGAGCGTCTCCGAGGGCGAAACCGCGCGCAAGGCGCGGCGGCCCACACGCTTGTCCAGCGAGGAGCGGCGGCACCTGCAAGCGCTCAAGCAGCGCCTGGAAAGCGCGGTGGAGCGCGACCCCAGACTCAGTGAGCTGAAGCAGCAGATCGCCATCGAACTCAGCCCCGAGGGGCTGCGGGTGCAATTGCTGGATACCGACAAGCGCCCGATGTTCGAACTGGGCAGCGCCCGGGTCGCGCCGTACATGAGCCAACTGCTGCGCACCTTCGCGCCGGTGCTCAACGAGTTGCACAACCGTATCCAGATCAGCGGCCACACCGACAGCCATCCGTACTCCGGTGGCGAGGCCGGCTACAGCAACTGGGACCTGTCCGCCGACCGGGCCAAGGCGTCGCGCCAGGAACTGGTGGCCGGCGGGCTTGACCCGGAGAAGCTGCTGCGGGTGTCCGGCATGTCCGATCGCATCCTCTTCCACGGCGCCGGCCCGTTCGATGCGGTGAACCGCAGGATCGAGATCATCGTGCTGGACAGCCAGGTGGCGGAGCGGATCCTCAACCAGGAAGAGTTCACCGCGCCGCAGGCTGGGCAATCGGGGCAATAAGGCGGGATTAGCGCGGGTTTTTGGCGATTCGACAGCGGCACCGGCTACGCACAATAGCCCAATCACTTTGTGCCGCTCCCACAGGGCCGCGTTGCGCCCCTGGCGTACAGCAAGGCCTGTCTCATGTCCGAAACCAGCACCGAAGACCGCACGGAAGCGGCCACGCCCCGGCGCATCGAGAAAGCCCGGGAAGAAGGGCAGATCGCCCGTTCCCGTGAATTGAGCACCTTCATCATGCTGCTGGCCGGCGTCGGTGGGCTGTGGGGCATGGGCGGACACCTGTACGACCGCCTCGGCGGCATCGTCGAGCGTGGGCTGCTGTTCGATCGTGGCCAGCTCTTCGACACCTCGCGCATGCTCGCCAGCGGCTGGAACCTCGGCCAGTCGGCGCTGCTGGCGCTGGTGCCGTTCTTCGCCCTGATGGTTTTCGCCGCGCTGGTGGCGCCCGCCTTGCTCGGTGGGCTGGTTATCACCCTGGGGGCGCTGAAGCCGCGCTTTTCCCGGGTCAACCCGGTGAGCGGGCTGGGGCGGCTGTTTTCCATGCAGGTGCCGGTAGAACTGGCCAAGGCAGTGGCCAAGGCCGCACTGATCGGCACCGTGCTTTATCTGTTTCTCGACAGCCACCTCGGCCAACTGCTGGGCTTGCCGAAACTGCCGCCCCAGCAGGCGCTGGTGACGATGATGGCGTTGACCGCGAAAGCCTGCGCCACCTGCGTGGCGGCGCTGATCGTGGTGGTCGGCATGGACGCGCCGTACCAGCTCTGGACCTACGCCAGGAACCTGCGCATGTCCAAGGAAGAAATACGCCAGGAGCACAAGAATTCCGACGGCGACCCCCACGTCAAGGCGCGCATCCGCCGTCTGCAGCAAGCCCGCGCGCGGCGGCGGATGATGAGCAAGGTGCCCAAGGCCGACGTGGTCGTCACCAACCCCAGTCACTTCGCCGTCGCCCTGAGCTACCGCAAGGACAAGGACGGCGCACCGCGGGTTGTCGCCAAGGGTGCCGACGCGGTGGCCCTGCGCATCCGCGAGATTGCCGAGGAACATGAGCTGCCGATCCTGGAGGCGCCGCCACTGGCCCGTGCCCTGTATTTCCACGTCGATCTCGACCGGCAGATCCCCATGGAGCTTTACACCGTCGTTGCCGAGGTGGTGGCCTGGGCCATCCGCCTCAAGCGCGTTGCCGAATATGGCGGACCGATGCCGCCCGTCCCGCACAACCTGGATGTCCCCGACGGCATGGACCGGCCGGGACGCCGCCCCAAACCCGCTGAGGACCCACCCCACCCATGAAAGGCCTGAACGCCCTGTTGCGCCGCGATGCCTGGCCCGCAGGCGCCGACCTGAAGATCATGACCGGCCCGGTGCTGATCGTGCTCATCCTGTCGATGATGATCCTGCCGCTGCCGAGCTTCATCCTCGACCTGTTGTTCACCTTCAACATCGCCCTGGCGATCATGGTGCTGATCGTCAGCATGCTCACCGAGAAGCCGCTGGACTTCTCCGCCTTCCCGTCGGTGCTGCTGTTCACCACGCTGTTGCGCCTGTCGCTGAACGTCGCCTCGACCCGGGTGATCCTCATGCACGGCCACACCGGTACCGATGCGGCGGGCAAGGTGATCGAGGCGTTCGGCGAATTCCTCGTCGGCGGCAACTTCGCCGTGGGCCTGGCGCTGTTCCTGATCCTGGTGACTATCAACTTCATGGTCATCACCAAGGGCGCCGGGCGTATTGCCGAGGTGGGTGCGCGCTTCACCCTGGACTCGATGCCCGGCAAGCAGATGGCCATCGACGCCGACCTCAACGCCGGTCTGATCGGCGAGCCTGAAGCCCGCCGGCGGCGCAAGGAAGTCGCCCAGGAAGCCGACTTCTTCGGCTCCATGGACGGTGCCAGCAAGTTCGTGCGTGGTGACGCCGTGGCCGGTCTGGTGATCATGGCCGTGTGCGTTATCGGCGGTCTGGCCATCGGTCTGCTGCAGCACGGCATGAGCTTCGCCGACGCCGCCCACACCTACACCATGCTGACCATCGGCGACGGCCTGGTGGCGCAGATTCCGGGCCTGGTGATCTCCATCGCCGCCGGTGTGATGGTGTCGCGGGTCAACACCGAGGAAGACGTCAGCCGGCAGATGATCGGCCAACTGTTCAGCCGGCCGAAGATGCTGATGATGACCGCCGGTGTGATGGGCCTGCTGGGCCTGGTACCGGGCATGCCCAACCTGGTGTTCCTGCTGCTGACCGCGCTGCTTGGCGGGCTGGGCTGGTGGTTCTCGAAACAGGAACAGCAGGCGGAGCCGAAGCCGGCGTCGGCGGTGGCGCCCAAGGCGGCGGTGCAGAGCAGCGAGGCGAGCTGGGACGACGTGCGCCTGGTGGACACCTTGAGCCTGCGGGTCGGCCATCGCCTGATTCCGCTGGTGGACATGCGCCAGCAGGGCGAGCTGAGCACGCGGATCAAGAGCCTGCGCAAGAAATTCGCCCAGGACATGGGCTTCCTGCCGCCGGTGATCCATGTGCGTGACAACCTGGAGCTGGCGCCCAACACCTACCTCATCAGCCTCAAGGGCGTGGAAGTCGGGCGTGGCGAGATCTACCCCGGCAAATGGCTGGCGATCAACCCGGGCAAGGTCACCGGGCAACTGGAAGGCAAGGAGGCCGTGGACCCGGCGTTCGGTCTGCCGGCCATCTGGATCGACCCGAGCCTGCGCGAGCACGGACAGATCTACGGCTACACGGTGGTGGACGCCAGCACCGTGGCCGCCACCCACCTCAACCACCTGTTGCACCAGCACGCCAAGGACATGCTCGGCCGCAGCGAGGTGCAGAAGTTGCTGGACAAGCTGGGCGGCGACAGCAAGGGCCTGGTGGAAGAGGTGGTGCCCAAGCTGCTGACCCTGACCCAATTGCAGCGGATCCTGCAGAACCTGCTGGAAGAGAACGTGCCGATCCGCGACCTGCGCACCATCCTCGACGCGCTCTCCGAACACGGCGGTGCGCAACAGCCGCCGGACATCCAGGAGCTGACGGCTGTGGTGCGTGTGGCGCTTGGACGTTCCATCGTCAACCAGTACTTCGGCAACAAGGCGGAGCTGCGGGTGATCGGCCTCGACTTCAACCTGGAGCAGGTGGTGATGCAGGCGGTGGGCAATGGCGGCGCGCTGGAGCCGAGCCTGGCCGACACCCTGATGCAGGAAACCACCAAGGCCCTCAAGCGCCAGGAACTAGGCAACGACCCGGCGGTGCTGGTGGTACCCAACCGCCTGCGCCAGGTGCTGGCGCGCTTCCTGCGCCGGCGCTTGCGGCAACTGACGGTGATTGCGCTGAGCGAGATCCCTGATGACCGCACCTTGCGTATCACCAGCATCATCGGCGCGCCTTCGGCCTGATGGGGCCATCGCTGGCTAAACCCCGAATACCCTCCGAATCAGGTGGTTTTTCCACGCATGCCGCGTCAGACCCTGCCCCGATAATCCCGACGTGGTTCGCGACCCCTCTTGTTCTTCACAGGCACGCACGATGTATACGGCACAAGGCAGGATGTACCAGCAGGAGCTGCTCGAGCAGTACCTGCCCTTGGTCAAGCGTCATGCGCTGAACCTCAAGACCCGGCTGCCGCCCAGCATCGACCTCGACGACCTGATCCAGGCCGGCAGCATCGGCCTGCTCGACGCCATCACCCGCTACGACAACAGCCAGGGCACCACCTTCGGCACCTTCGTCGTGCACCGCATCCGCGGCGCCATGATCGACGAGCTGCGCACCCGCGACTGGGCGCCGCGCAGCGTCCGGCGCAATGCCCGGTTGCTGGAAAATACCCTCACCAGCCTGGAACAGCGCCTGGGGCGCTCGGCCAGCGAGCGCGAGGTGGCGGCGGCCATGGGCCTGTCGCTGGCCGAGTACCACCAGTTGCTCTGCGACACCAACGGCAGCCAGATGCTGCCCATCGACCTGGTGAACGAAGAGCTGCTGGACACGTCCGAAGCCCAGGGCCGCAACCCCTTCAACGAACTGCTGGAAGACCGCAACCGCGGCCGCCTGATCCGCGCCATCGACACCCTGCCCGAGCGCGAGCGGCTGCTGATGGCGCTGTATCACCAGGAAAAACTCAACATGCGCGAGATCGGCCTGGTACTGGATATCAGCGAGTCCCGCGTGTGCCAGTTGCACAGCCAGGCCATCGCCCGCCTGCGCTCGAAACTGGCGGACTGAGCGAGCGGAAATACGCCGCTGCGACGGGCTTATCCCGGGCTTTGTCCACAGGGCCCGGTGCTAGCCTGACGGCCTGTTCTGATCTCTGGGGAAGTCATGAAAATCAGCGTGTTTGGTTCCGGATACGTGGGCCTGGTGGCGAGCGCCTGCCTGGCCGATGTCGGCCATGACGTCCTGTGCATGGACATCGATCCCTGGCGCATCGAACTGCTCAATGCGGGTGAAATTCCCATTCATGAACCGGGGCTCAAGACCCTGGTCGATACCAACCTGCGGGCCGGTCGCCTGCGCTTCAGTACGGACGTTGCCGAGACGGTCGCCTTCGCCGAACTGCTGTTCATCGCCGTCGGTACACCGCCAGACGAAGACGGCTCGGCCGACCTGCAGTACGTGCTGTCGGTGGCCCGGGACATTGGCCGGCACATGGACGACTACAAGGTGGTGGTGGGCAAGTCCACGGTGCCGGTCGGAACGGGTGAGCGGGTGCGGTGCGCCATTGCCGCCGAGCTGGCGGCGCGGGGACGCAAGCTGCCATTCGACGTCTGCTCCAATCCGGAATTCCTCAAGGAAGGCGCCGCCATCGACGACTTCACTCGCGGCGCACGCATTGTCGTCGGCACCGACTCCGAGGTGGTCAGGCGGCTGATGCGCGAGTGCTACGCGCCCTACAACCGGCATCACGACAAACTGATGTTCATGAGCCTGCGGGCCGCCGAGCTGACCAAGTACGCGGCCAACGCCATGCTGGCGACCAAGATCAGCTTCATGAACGAAATGGCCAACCTGGCCGAGCACCTGCGGGTGGATATCGAGGAAGTGCGCCACGGGATCGGCAGCGACCCGCGTATTGGCTACGACTTCATCTATCCGGGCTGCGGCTATGGGGGCTCGTGTTTTCCCAAGGACCTGCAGGCCCTGAGCCGCAGTGCCCGCGAGGTCGGCTACGACCCGCAACTGCTGAGCGCGGTCGAGGCCATCAACCAGCGACAGAAGGCTTCGTTGTTCAGAAAGCTGGAGCGTGCCCTGAACGGCCAGGTGCGGGGCAAGACCATCGCCGTCTGGGGGCTGGCGTTCAAGCCCGATACCGACGACGTGCGGGCCGCGCCGAGCCGCGAGCTGATGGAAGCGCTGTGGCAGGCCGGTGCGCGGGTGCAGGCCTACGATCCCGAGGCCATGGGTGAATGCCGGCGGCTGTATGGCGAGCGCGATGATCTGCTGCTGGCCGGGGATCGCAAGCAGGCGGTTGAAGGGGCGGATGCGCTGGTGATCTGCACCGAATGGAAGGCGTTTCGCAGTGTCGATTTTCACTGGTTGCGCCAGCAGTTGCGGGCTGGGGTGGTGATCGACGGGCGCAATCTCTATGAGCCGCGTGCGGCGGCGAATGCCGGGTTGACCTACCTGGCTGTCGGGCGGGGCTGATTCTTCTGGTGCTGCTGATGGCCTCATCGCTGGCAAGGCCAGCTCCCACAGGTACTGGACTCACCGGCCCTTGTGGGAGCTGGCCTTGCCAGCGATGAGGCCGTCAGAAACAACTACTCAACTGGCATACGCCACCTCGTTGTAACTCGCCACCAGCCAGGTCAACTCATCCCGTGGCACCTCCGCCAGCGGCTGCAGGTCGAAGCGCGCCATGCGCCCGACATGCGCGGTCGGCTTCGCCAGCCGCTCGACCACGTGGTAATGCGGTCGGTCCAGATAGTCGTCGAACAGCACGATGGTCGGCTTGCGTACCCGCAGGAAGGCGGTGACGAAGCAGGCGATGCGGAAGCGACCATCGATCAGGATCACATCCGGCGCCTCGAAGAACGGTTCGTCCCAGATCTGCAGCGGGTAGGTGTGAAAACGCTTCCACGCACTGGCATTCTTCGGCCGCGCCCAGGCGCCGGTCGGGCCGACATTCACCGGGTACAGGCGCGGCGGCGAGGGCAGGTTGGCATCTTCGATCCAGCGCTGCATGCCCTGTGCCCAGCGCAGGTCGTTTTCCACCGAGAACACGGTCTTGCCCGGCATGCGCCCGGCCAGCAGGGTCGAGCCGCCGCTGCCGTACTCGAGGATCACCGAGGCCTCGGTGTAGCGCTTGCGCACATAACGCCCCACCTCCGTCGGGAAGGTCAGTTGCGGTTCTTCGAACGGCACCTCTGCAACCGGAGCCTCGGGCACCGGGCCGGCGGGGCGGGTCGATTCAAGGCGGCAGTGGCGCACGTAACGCGCCGCGGCGTCTTCGCCCAGGTTGCCGAGCAGTTGCAGGGCCACGTCCCTGGCGTCGTACACCGTGTGCAGCAGGAAGGCCAGCTTGCGCCGCGGGTTCTCGGCAAGGCTGGCCAGGCGCTGGGCGTCCGGCAGGAACACGGCATCGGCGCACACCAGGTGCGATGCCGCGAAGCCCGACGCGGCGAGGTCCTGATGCTGAAGGTTGTGCAGCCGGTGGAACACGAACCCGAGCGCTGCTAGGCGCTGGCTGAGGCTGGTCAGGTCGGGCTGCCGGGCATGGGTCGGCACGAAGCTGATCCGCGCCTGCACCAGCAGGGTATCGGCCAGCAGGCGGGTGCCGTGGTCGAGGATTGCGATGCTGTCGTTGAGGTTGTCCAGCAGCAGCCAGTCCACCCCTTGCAGCCCCTCGATCGCATCCGGGCGAACCGTCGCCAGTGGCAGCCTCGCCAGCACCTGCGGGCTGGCCAGAGGCTCCAGGGTGGCGCTCAGTGCCGGGTCGAGGCAGGCGCGCAATGTCGTGGGCTGGCCGTTGCCCAGGGCGGTGTTGGGGTAGTAGTGCAGCTCGCCCAGTTGGGCCAGTTGCTTGGCATTGCCGATGCGGCTGGCCGGGTCGAAGGCGATGGTCGAGAGCACGCCAAGGCGCTGCAGGCTGACGAAGCGCGGCGTCGCCAGCAGGGTGGCGCCGTGGTCGAGGGTGATGATGCGCCCCTGGAACCTGAAGCTGAAACCTTCGTCCGCTGCGGGGGCCGGCGGATGCCTGAGAATCACGGCGTCGATGTCGCCCTCGAAGAAGGCCCGGCCCTGTTTGTCCAGGGTCAGGGCCGCTGCGGGCTGCGCCGCACAGTAGCGCTGCCAGATCGCCCGCAGCGCCGTGCTCAGGTGGCCGGCGAAGCGCTGGCTGTCGCACACCGGCGAATCCATCAGCACCCGGCGCAGGAAGTTGCGGATCAGGTCGAGGTTCTTCAGGTCGCGGGCCAGCCCGGCGGCCCGTTGTACGTAGTGTTCCCAGCTGTCCACCACCAGCTCCGGCAGGCCGGCGTTGACCAGGTGAGTGGCGGAGTGACGGCCGGCGAACGTCGGGCCGGGCAGGGTCACCACCGGCACGCCCATCAGCAGCGCCTCGCAGGTGGTCAGGCCGCCGGAGTAGGGCCAGGGATCGAGGGCGATATCCACGCGGTTGTAGCTTTCCAGCAGGCTCTTGTGGCCCACCGGCCCCTCGACCATCACGCGCTCGGCGGCGATGCCGCGCTCACCAAGAATGTCATGCACATGCTGGCGCAGTTCCGGGTTGGCGAAGGCGCCGCCCTTGAGCAGCAGGCGCGAATCGGGCACGGCGTGAAGCAGGTCGGCCCAATGCCCCAGCAGTTCGTCGTTGACCTTGGTCGGGTTGTTGAAGCAGCCGAAGGTGACGAAGCCGTTGGCCAGCGCCGGTAGCGGCCGGACATCTGGCGTATAGGGCGGCGGGTCGTAGCAGATGTAGTCGTCGGGCAGGCGGATCAGTTTTTCGGTGTAGAAGGCGTCTTCGCCCGGCGGCGACTCGATCGCATCGCTGAGCAGGTAGTCGATGGCGTCGAGGCCGGTGGTGTTGATCAGGCCACCGACCCATTTCACCAGCAGCGGCGCGGGTTGCAGCGCCATGGTGCCCATGCGGTTGCCGGCGTTGTGGCCGCTGAGGTCGATGAGGATGTCGATGCGGTCATCGCGGATCTGCCGCGCCAGTTGCGGGTCGTCCATGTGCCGGATCGGCCGCCAGTCCTGCACGCGTGCACGGATCCGCCGGGTCAGGTGGTCGCTGACCTGGCTGCTGCTGTAGGCGAAGAGCTGGAACTGATGCGCCGGTAGCCGTTCCAGCACGCCGACGATCATGTTGCCCACTGGGTGCTGGCGCAGACCATCGGACACCAGGCCGATGCGCAACTGACGGTCCGGCGACAGGTCGTCGGGCTGCGGCCTTGGTGGCACCGTGGTCGGGCCGAAGCGGGTCTGCCATTCCTTGCACACCTCGAAGATGTAATCGCGGCTGCGCAGCGGGTCGTAGTGCAGGGTGGTCAGGCGGTTGGAGTAGGGCAGCACGTCCTTGCGCCCGGCCAGTTCCGTGGCCCGGCAATAGTGTTCGTCCGCCCGTTGCAGCTGGCCGATGTCCTTGTACAGGTTGGCCAGGTTGTTCCAGTGGCTGTAGTCGTTCGGTTCGCGCTGGATCAGGGCCTCGAACACCTCGATGGCTTCGCCGTGGCGGTCGAGGCGGTTGAGGATCAGCCCCCTGCGCGACAGCATCCGGCAATGGTGTGGTTGGCCTTGCAGCGCCTGGTCGATGTGCTCCAGCGCCAGGCCGAACTGGCCTTTTTCGAAGTGCAGTGTGGCCAACCGGTGATGGGCCGGGACGAACCCCGGCGCCAGGTCCAGGGCGCGGTTGGCGAGGTTCTCGGCGCGTTCGGCATCCCCCAGTTTCTGCGCGGCCTTGGCCACCAGCTCCAGGGCTTGCGGGTCGTCCGGGCGCAGGTGCAGGGCCTGTTCGAAGCTGCTCAGGGCCTGTTGCGGGTCGGCGCTCAGCAGCAGATTGCCCAGAGTCTGCCAGGCGCCGGCATCCTCGGGTCGGCGTTCGCACAGCCGGCGCGCCTGGGCGAGATCGACAGGGGCCGCGTTGCGGGAATAGGGCGGACGGGCGCGGTGGGTCTTGGACATGAAGAACGGCCTGTGGCGAAGGGGAGCTTGTTCGAATGCTAGCGCCGTGGCGGGGCGGTCAAAGCGCCGATAAGCCGCCGTGCAAGCCCGGCATTAGGCGGATTGGCGACAAAAAAAGGGCGCGGCTTGCGCCGCGCCCTTCTTGAATAACCAGGCGTGCAACGACCTGGCTTATTGCAGCAGCGACAACATCTGCTGCGGCATCGAGTTGGCCTGGGACAGCACCGAGGTACCGGCTTGCTGCAGGATCTGCGCGCTGGTCATGGCCGACACTTCGGTGGCGTAGTCCACGTCCTGAATGCCCGAGCGGGCAGACGTCAGGTTGGTGACCGTGGTGGAGATGTTGGTGATCGCCGAGTCGAAGCGGTTCTGGATCGCACCGAGGTCCGAACGCATCGAGTCCACCGTGTTCAGCGCGTTGTCCAGCGCGGTCAGGGTGTTGGTGGACTTCTTGCTGACTTCGTTCTCGGTATCGATGGTGATGGTGGCGGTCGTGGTGCTGCCGCTGGTGGTCTTGGTGACTTCGGCGGCGTAGGTCTTGCCACCCACGGTCAGGAAGTAGTCACCGTCGGCGTCCTGGGACAGGGTGCCGCCGCTGACGGTGGTGCCCGAGCTGTCGACGTAGCTGGTGTTGGTGGAGGTGATCGCGGTGCCCGAAGCGTCGTTCAGGGTGACGGCGGTCAGGGTGGTGTCGTAGCCGTTGACGTTGAAATCGCCCAGGCCCAGGGTGGTGGCGTTGATTTCCTTCAGGTCGATCTCGATGGTCTCGCCGTCGTTGGCGCCGACCTGGATGCTGATCTTCTGGTTGGACGACAGTACGTCCACGCCGTTGAACGAGGTCTGGCTGGAGATACGGTTGATCTCGTCCAGACGCTGGGTGATTTCATCCTGGATCGATTGCAGGTCGGACTGGGAGTTGGTGCCGTTGGCTGCCTGCACCGCCAGTTCACGGATACGCTGCAGGTTGTCGTTGACCTGGTCCAGCGCGCCTTCGGTGGTCTGCGCCAGGGAAATGCCGTCGCTGGCGTTGCTGCTCGCCTGCTCCAGACCGGTGATCTGCGAGCTCATGCGGTTGGCGATGGCCTGGCCGGCGGCGTCGTCGGAGGCGCTGTTGATCTTCAGGCCCGAGGACAGGCGCTCGATGGAGGTGCTCAGGCTGTTTTCCGAGGCGCTGAGGTTCTGCTGGGCGATCAGCGAAGTGATGTTGGTATTGATGACGGACATTTTGCGTTTCCTTTCGTGGTTGGGCACTGATGACAAACACGGATCTGGCGCAGAGCGCCTTCGTCTTGCTGACAGCGCGAACATCGGCGCTGCGAAAACCCACCTTTAGTTCCGGGGCGAAAAAATTTTCCGCCGGCTGCCGTCGCCCAAACTCATCGACAAAAGTGCCTGTGTTAGTCCCTTTGCCGGCGCCCCGCTGGCGCTATAACAGCGGCCACCCTAGTCAACGGCCGGCTGCCGTCACCGGAACCCCATGAACACATCGACCCTGATCGGCCTGCTCGTCAGCCTCTTTCTGCTGAGCGTGCTGCTGATGTTCTCGGCGCAGCATCCTGCGTTGCTTCTCGACCTGCCGAGCCTCGGCATTGTCCTCGGCGGCACCTTCGCCGCCACCTGCATCAGCTACCCCATGGCCGAAGTGCGGGCGATTCCCGGCCTGCTGGCCACCGTGCTGCGTTCCGAGCGGGAGCAGGCCGATGCGATCATCGAAGAACTGGTGGGCCTGGCCCGGCGCTGGAACGACGGCGACAGCCGCGGGGTGGAGAACGCCCTGGCCGAGGTGCGCAATCCGTTTCTCTGCTCGGGCGTGCAACTGCTGGTGGACCAGGTTGCCGAAGACGACATCCTCGAACTGCTGCAATGGCGCATCGCCCGGCTGCGGGCCAAGGAACACGCCGAGGCGCAGCTGTTCCGGGTGATGGCGGGCTATGCGCCGGCGTTCGGCATGCTCGGCACGCTGGTCGGGATGGTGAACCTGGTGTTCGTCCTGGGTGACGGCGATATCGGCAACGTCGGGCGGCAGATGGCGATGAGCCTGACCACTACCCTGTACGGCCTGCTGCTTGCCAACCTGCTGTGCAAGCCCATCGCGGTGAAGCTAGAACGGCGCACCGAGCGGCGTGTGGTGGTGATGAACATGATCCTGCAGGGCATCTCGATGATGGCCCGCAAGCGCAGCCCCGGCCTGATGCGCGAAACCCTCAAGTGCTTCGTCGCCCACTACCATGACGAACTGCGTGGCGAAGCCGCCCAGCGCACGGGCCGGCCGCTGCTGACCGTATGGCGGAGGCGCCCGTGAGCCTGCCCGAGATCGCCGCCAACCGCCAGGCCGACCACCGCCACTGGCTGGAGCACCAGCGCAACCTCGAACAGGAACTGGCGCGGGCCCGCGAGCGCCAGTGCAACCTCAAGCGCTCGGCCGTGACCTCGACCTGGCCGGACCTGCCGCCGGCGGACGGCGACAACGACGGCTGGATGCTGACCTACCTCGATTTGATCACGGTGCTGCTGGTCATGCTCATGGCGATGTTGGCTCAGGCACTGATCGCCCGGCATCCACCGATAGACACTGCGCCAGGGCCATCGCATGTCCTGGACATCGCCGGCCTGACCCGGATCGAGCCGCCGGGCGCGTTGCTGCGGGTGCCGCCGGTGATTGCCGAACCTGTGCCCGAACCCGAGCCGCCTGCGGTCGAAGCCGACGTGGCGCCGGTCGTCGAGGCGCCGATAGTGGAAGAGCCTGCCAACCCGCTGGCGGAACTGCCGCTGGACCAGTTGGGCGGCGATATCGAAGTCATCCGCAACGAGCGCAGCGTTAGCTTCCGCATCGACAGCAGCATCCTGTTCCCCAGCGGCCAGGCCGACCTCGACCCCCGTGGCATGGACGCTCTGAAACGTCTGGCGCAGGTGCTGCGCGGCATCCCTCATCGCATCACTGTGGCGGGGCACACCGATACGCGGACGATTCGCAATGATCGCTATCCGTCGAACTGGGAACTGTCCGGGGCGCAGGCAGCCAGTGTTGTGCGGTATCTGCAGCAGCAGGGGATTGCGAGTGGACGGTTGACGGCGGTGGGGCTGGCCGGGACGCAGCCGTTGGGGGATAACGGGAACGAGGAAGGACGGGCGCTGAACCGGCGGGTGGAGTTGACGCTGGAGCAGCAACAGCCCCAATGAAAAAGGCCCCGTGATTTCTCACGGGGCCTTCTCGTAGATGGCGCACTCGGCGGGATTCGAACCCACGACCCCTGCCTTCGGAGCGTGAAAGGAAGTCCAGCGTTTACGGGCCATGCCCAGTAAAAGCTGGGCTTTATTGTCCAGTTGTGTCTTCCGATGATGGCCCGTATAGTGAAATTTGCACCCACTATGCACCCACGGCACCAATGAAAGCGAAATTGACCCTATCACTGCTTGGCGGCCTGGAGACAACCGGCAGCACCTACGAAGTCCACGACACCGCCGTGAGCGGCTTGTTTGTACGTGTCACGGCGGCGGGCCACAAGAGCTATGTCGTTCGCTGGGCCAGAGGCAAGAAGAAGACCCTGGGCCGTGTAGGCGTGCTAACGCTCGATAGAGCGCGCAAGGAGGCGTTGCAGTACCTTGCCGAAGCTCATGAGCATGGCGAGCCGCTGGCAGTGTCCCGGGCCCGCGCTGGCGCGAGTATGCCAACACTTGAGGTTTTCCTGGTGGAGCAATTCGAGCCTTGGGCCAGGGTTCACCACCGCGACCATGTGAACAGCGTGCGTGCCATCCGGTCGGCCTTCGCCGATCTGCTTCCTCTCAAACTTGAAGAGATTGACCACCGCCGTGTCGAGCGCCTGCGGGTGTCCTGGGTGGACGGGGGAAATACGCCCGCGACCGCCAATCGGAATATCCAGCGCATCAAGGGGCTGCTGAGCAGGGCTGTCGAGTGGGGCGTTTTGCCTGAGCACCCGCTGGCCAAGCTGCGCCGCCTCAAGACCGATCGAAAGGGCCGTATCCGCTTCCTGACGACCGAGGAACTGGCCGATCTGCGCCAGGCCATGGATACGCGGGAGGAGGGCATCAGGGCCGAGCGTGATAGTGCGAATCTGTGGCGCAAAGAGCGCAATAAAGAGCTTATGCAAAGCTTGCACGAAGTAACTTTCGCGGATCACTTGAAGCCCTTGGTTTTACTCAGCATCAATACTGGCATGCGCCGTGGTGAGGTATTCAACCTGCAATGGGTTGATATCAACTTCAAGGGGAAGGTGCTGACCGTAGAGGGTGAAACTTCCAAGTCTGGACAGACGCGCCATATACCATTGAACAAAGAAGCGCTTGAAGTATTACAGTGCTGGCGCGATCAACACGCCCGGAAATCCGGATATGTATTTCCAGGCAAGGAAGGTGGCCGACTGGACAATGTGAAAAAGAGTTGGTATGGGCTGTTGAAACTTGCAAAGATCGAGGGTTTTCGGTGGCATGATCTGCGCCACACATTCGCGTCCAAGCTGGTCATGGCTGGCGTGCCGCTTAATACCGTGCGGGAGCTGCTGGGGCACTCTGATATAGCCATGACGCTGCGCTACGCGCACCTTGCGCCAGACAGCAAGGCGGCGGCCGTTGAGATGATTATATGATCGGTATAGATTTGAGCCTACGCATGTCGCCCAGCGTTCCTCTGAATGCCAACCCTAAATCTATTTCAGCCATTCCGGAACTTTCTTTAATTTTTCCCAGCATAGAAATGCATTTTTCTATGTTGAATTTTGGAACCTCTGAGTAGTATTTTTCAGACATTTCCACGCCTTCAAATGGGTCGTCCTCACCCCAGAATCCTGCCTCTACATCCTTGTCGAATCGATATGGAACCTTGTTGAAAAAAGCTATTGCGACGAATGCCTCGTCGGATGAAAGCAATGCCGGGGCAATGATTGCAGTGCGCAATATTCTAATGACTTCATTTTCATGCCAAGTTAGCGAGACGACTCTTTGAAGGGTAATTGTTTTTTCTTCAAAGACTGGATCTACCCACTCTGGCAAATCAAAAGTCTCATTTTGCATCATCAGCGAAACGCTTCGCTCGATAACTTCTGTCATTGACTGTCGAAATAGCACGCTCGACTTCTCCAGCGCGTAACGAGTCTGTGGACTGGTCCGTAAAGATAATGTCTGAGTTCGGCTGCGGGCTGGTTTCTTGGCCATGGTCTCTGTGCTCCTACCTGGATGGCGGCAAATTATACGAGCGGCGCACTGTCCGTCAATGCGTGTCGATGCATGCAATGCGTGTATTGACACGTACGGACTGCGATAGCTAATCTGATTCCACCTGGCCCTCATCAACCCCAGGTGGAGATTCGCATGACCCAAACCACACCTACTCTCGCCATCGGAATTGACGATGCAGCCCGCGCCATCGGCGTATCTCGCTCGGTGATTTACGAAGTCGTTGCCCGCGGCGAATTGCCCAGCTTCAAGATCGGTCGTCGTCGCATGATCCTGACCAAGGAGCTGGAGACATTCATCAACCGAGTGGCAAAGGAGAACAGCAGATGACGATCAATGTCCTCGATTCATCAGGCCGCTGCATGGGCGAGCTCCGGCTGTCGGCGGAGCTTGTCGTGGAAGGGATTGGGGCGGATCAGTTGGCCGTTACTGACTCGGGCGGGACTTTGCTGGCCACTATCGCGATCAGGCCCGGGTACCACAGCGCCGATCTTGCGCAGTTGACAGAGCGCGTCGTTTCGAGCGCGAAAGCGAGAGTTTGGCCTGAAGTTGTGCCGGGGTTGGCCGTGGTGTCGCTTAACGCCGACCAGCGCCAGGCGCTAGCCGATCTGGTGGACACCGAACGTAAGCATGCAAGCCGTTGGTGGACGATGCTCAACGAGATGCGCGCCCGCCGCGAGCTACCCGGCTGGGTATTCGAGCGTTTTGTAGGGAGCGCAGCCGATCACGAGCGCTGGCTGGATGACTGCGCCGAGACGAATGCCGCTTTGTTCGGCAGGCGGCGGTACATCCACAGCGATGGCGAGCCCGAGATGGTCGAGGTGTATGTGGGGGATGTTCTGTACGAAGCGACTCGGCGCCAGGCCCCGGTGGGCGGGGCAGGCGGCGTCGAGTTGGTAGAGCAGATGCAGGAGGCGGTGCGCCAACACCTCTCCGGCGAAATCACATTGGTAGGGACCAACGAGAGGAAGCCATCGTGACAGATCGAGCGATCGGTGACAACGGGCTGCATGAGGTGGTAGCCGACACCGCAAAGGAAGCAGTCGAGCAACTGGAGTGCTCTCGCGAACACGCCTGTTGGATGGTTGCGCTCTGCAGGGCTATTCGGGACGACCTGAGTTCCGGGGGAGGCCATAACGCCAAGCATCTGGCCAGCATCGCCCAGTACCTGGCGGATAGTCAGTGGAGTGCCCTGGACGAACACATCGGCCGTGCTACCGAGCGAATGGGCAGCCTCGGCCTGAGGCACTGATGGCCAAGCGGAAGACCCGCCGCGACTCAGATTGGGGAGGTCGTGGCGCGTACATGATCCCCAGGCTGCTGGGCGAGCACCCTGACTTCACGACCATGACCGGATCGGAGCTGCGCGTGTTCATGCTGCTGCTATCGCAGTACCGCGGCAACAACAACGGCGACCTGGCCGCCACGCACTCGATGATGGAGGAGCGTGGCGGCATGGCCAAGGCCACGCTGGCCGCATCGCTACAAGGGCTGCTGGAGCGAAATTTGGTCGTGAAGACTAGAACGAACATGAAGGGGCGGGAAGGCGCCAGGTGTGCGCTGTATGCGCTGACCTGGCTCCCCATTCACGAGTGCCAGGGCAAGCAACTGGAGCTCGGCCCGACGATAGCCCCGATGAGGAGGTTGGCGGGGTGATTTGGACAATTACCGGGTTCATTTTTTGAACTGCATCGGGCCAGAAATTGAACCGTTATCCGCGAATCGGCCTGTTTCGAGGAAATAACGGTTCAAAAAATGAACCCTTACCGGCTGTTTCCGGGGTGTTTCAGGTTCAAAAAATGAGCCCCTTTATAACTATTACCACCACAGGGCTTTGAAATGAGCCGGATCAAGACAAAGCAAATGCGCTGCAAGACCCAAGCGGATGCGCGCTGTAAACGTGCGGGAGGGTACTCGTTCCTGGTGCTGGATTGGCTGCCATGGACCGTCATCGGGTGCTGCCGAGAGTGCGCAGTGTTTGCGCATCCGCAGATGCTCACCGTCCATGCCAGAAGCCTCGGCAACCACGTGCAACTGGCCGTCGACAACCAACCCAGGCAGATGGCGATGGATTGCTTTGCGCCGGATGAGCGGGGTGCAGCAAATGTCACGGGGTGCAGCTGATGCAGGTCGGCCCAGTGTGGGGGATGGCTCGACGAGTTGTCTTCGAGCGCTCGACGAGTTGTCCGGGAGTCCTCGGTAACGCTCCGATCGTTAGCGGCTCGTTACCTGTAGCGCCCCGATCCCAGTTCGCCAGGTTGTTAGAACCGGGTCAGCCCAGCGCAAACGGGTGGGAGGAAGAAAGAAGCGCACTTTCGCGTATCGGCCTGAAACATCCATGCCGCAAGGGCTGGGGCGTGATTGTGGAAACAACCATAGGTGAGGTTTCCAAGGTTGACCCGCGCTGTATTTGGAACACCGCACAAACCGCCAGACGCCGCACTGTTGCTGGCGCCGAGGCACTTTCACGAAACCATGAAAATGGAGGTTGCAAAGCATGGCTGACAGGCTAGAAGAACGAGTCACGGCCACTGAATCCCTGCTCGCCGCATCCTGCCGAGAATGGGAGCTGGTGCTGGCCGGCGACCGTTCCGTGGTCGAGACTGACGCTGAGCGCCTGCTGGGCTATCGTCCTGGCACGTTGCGCGCCCAGCGCACAGAAGGCACCTGCCGCATCCCGCGCCGCCAGGTGGGCAATCGCTGGCGCTATCGGCTGAGCGACCTGGCGCTGTACATCGAGAGCGGCTACTGCGATGCGTGAATCCGCGCAACGAGCCGCCATGGAGTAGGCGGCTCCAGCGCCCCAAGCTGTGCCCATCGACACATGGAGCACAGATCAATGCGAGACCCCCGAGATTTTGTACGTTACGTGATGGCCAAGGCGGTAGGCGCCGGCGACCCCATGCTTGCCCTGGGCTACGCCAAGGCCCACCTTGGCCCTGATAACGCCACGGTAAAGCTGCTGCAGAAGGATGCAATGGCCAGCGGCAACCTTGGCGATGACCCTGATTTCCGCGCTGCTGGTCGGGCGTTCGTGGAGATCGTCAAGGCCCGCTCCCTGATCGGCAAGATTCAGGCGGCAGTGGGCTTCCGCACCGTTCCCTTCCACACCCCCATCCTCACCCAGCAGGCAGCGCCTATTGCGTCCTGGGTCAGCGAGGGTGGACCTATCCAAGTTGCCTCGGGCAGCTTCGAGCGCACCAAGCTGGTGGACCGCAAGCTGGCCGGTATCGTCGTGATGACCACCGAGCTGCTGAAAGGCGCTGGCGCCACGTTCGAGTCGGCGGTAAGCCGCGAACTGGTACGCGGTATCGCCGCCCTGGAAGGCTCCAGCTTCATCGACCCGGCGAACGCTGGTGCTGCTGGTGTAGCGCCTGCCTCGATCACCCACGGTGTCACTGCAATCCCCGGTACCGCTAATGCAGCCAAGGACATTGCTGCGCTGCTGGATGCGTTCCAGGGCGATCTGGAGACCGCTGTGTTCATCACCTCACCCGAGGCAGGGGTAAGCCTGAACGCTGCTGGTTTCCTCGGCGCGGGCGCCTTGGGTGGCGATATCGGCGGCATCCCGCAAGTCACCTCCTCGACCGTCCAGCCTGGCACCGTGGTGCTGATGGACGCTGCTGGTGTGCTGCTGGCAGATGACGGCGTGATCATGGGCACCACCGATCAAGCCACGCTGATCGACAGCGACGGCCAGCCGCTCAACCTGTACATGGAGAACCTGAGCGCCATCAAAGTGGTGCGTCATCTCAACTGGGAAGTGGCCCGCCCTGGCGCTGTGGCGCTGCTGACTGGCGCCACCTGGTGATCGGCCATGAACGCCAAGGAAATGGAAGTGCTGGCCAAAGGGCTTGGCCAGGCCCTCAAGCCTCAGCTTGACCGCATCGACAAGAGCGCTGCCGATAGCCTGGACCTGATCGAAGACTTGCAAGACCGGGTGGCGAAGCTGGAGGCCCTGGTGGCCCAGCTAACAGCCGGTTGATGGATGCACAGGACAAGTCGTGAGTGTCCTCAACAACCGCGACAGTCTGCGCGCTCGCGCTCCACAGGGGCAGTTCATAGCGAGCGGCGGCAGGCCCCGAATGGGTGGGGGGTAGGTTCGATCTGAAAACCCTTCGCGCTCGGACACCGCGCCCAACTCATTCGCAGATTTTTTTCCCCCTACAGCTTTTGTTAACACCATCGTTAACACCTGTTAACAGCAGAAAGACCCCACCACCTACCCTGAGAGCCCCGCAATCAAAGGGCTGCGTCCAATATGACACCTGCCAGGGTGTTAAAGGTGAGGTGTTAAAATCTGTTAAAGCTGGTGTTAAAGGTGTTAAAGCTTTAACACCGGAGGCCATCATGGCTACACGATCCCTCGGCACACTCACACTCGACCTGATCGCCCGCATCGGCGGTTTTCAGCAGGGCATGGATCAAGCCGCCAGATCAACTCAGCGGAGCATGGCTCAGGTTGAGCGTCACGCGGACAGGGCTTCAGCAGCCGTCATGTCCTCCTTCAAGACCATTGCAGGGGCTGCTGCTGCATATCTCGGCGCCCAGCAGATTGTCCAGTACTCGCAGGCGTGGGTGGGTGTCCAAAACCGAATCAAGCAGGTTTCGGAGACCTTCGAGGATTTCTCCAAGCAGTCTCAGGCGGTCTTCTCGATCGCGCAGAACTCCCAGTCGTCCCTGGACGCAACTGCGGAGCTCTATCAACGCATCGCGGCGTCTTCTGGTCAGCTTGGCGCAAGTCAAGAGAAGATCGCCCAGGTCACGCAGAACATCAGTAAAGCAATGTCCGCGAGCGGCATTTCTGCTGAAGCGGCCCAGGGTGCGTTGGTACAGTTGGGCCAGGCATTTGCTTCCGGGGTGCTTCGTGGGGAAGAGTTGAACTCTGTCCTCGAGCAGGCCCCTGGCTTGGCCCAGGCGATTGCGGATGGTCTTGGTGTCGCACGCGAGTCGCTTCGCTCAATGGGTGAGGCAGGCAAACTGACTTCCAAGGAAGTTTTCGCCGCGATCCTGAATCAGACCAGATCTATCGATGATTCATTTGCGCGATCGCAGACCACCATCTCCGGAGCTTTCCAGGTGATGGAAAATAGTGCAATCAAGGTCATAGGTACGCTTGATGAGTCGCTCGGCGTGACAAAGACCTTCGTGAGCGCAGTCCTTGAACTATCCAAGGCGTGGGACACCAATGGCGTTCAAGTCTATACGCAGTTACTGAAAACTGGGCTCTATGTGGCCCTGGCGCGCGTGGCCACAGGGTTTGTAAATTCCAGCGCTGCGAAATGGGCGGACTTCCAGGCTACGAAACAGCAGACTTACATGACCTCGGTCGCAGCTGCCGGCGAGCTCCGCAGGGCCGAGGCAGTTCGTGCCGGGGCTGCCGCTGATGTGGAGGCCGCAGCGCGAGCTGTCGCCAGCGCTAAAGCCAGGGTCAGCGCCGATCGCCAGGTCCTGGCCTCTGATGTTTCGAGATTGCAGTCTGTTCAGGCGGCGTTGGCTTCTGAGAAAGTGCTGGAAACCCAGAGGCTTCAGGCTCAGATCACTGATGTTGGTCGTCAGCAGGCAGTGGCCAGGATGGCTGAGTTGCGGTTGGCTGAGGTTGCGATTACCAATCAGCTCGCAGCGGCAGAGGCAAAGCTGGCAGCCACAACTCTGGCAACATCCGCCCAGGTCACCGCGGCGATCAACCAGCAGGCCGTCGCCAAGGAAGCGTTGGCGATCGCCAACACCCAAGTAAACGCTACACAGATTGCAGCCACGGCATCCATGGGAGCTTGGTTCTCCGCGAGCACCGCGATGGGGGTCTCAATGCTCGCGCTGCGCAATGCGGCAAGCGGCGTTCTGCGAATGGCTGCCGGATGGCCAGGTTTGATCCTGACCGTCGGCGCGCTGGCGGTGTCCTTCATCGACTTCGGCGACAAGGCTGAGGAAGGTGCCGGCAAGGCGGCGAACGCTTTCGAGGACGCCTCGACACGCATCCGCCAGGCTTCCCGGTCCATGCTGCCGGAGAACCTGAGCACCCAGTCCTACGATCAGTTGCAGGATCGATTGAAGGGACTGCAGGCCGAGCTCAAGGAAACCGAGAAGCTGCAGGAGCGTTTCCAGAAGGGTGTCGATGATAAAAGTGACATTCCCTTCGATCGCTCCCTGGATGAGGCGAAGGAAAAGGCAGATGCACTCAGGCTGGCCATCCAGTCGGTGCAGAAGGAACTGAACAGCTCTCGCCTGGCGTCCGATAAAGACGGCAGTGCTTATCTCAAAAATCTAGAAAAAACAGCCATTGTCGCCGGCAAGCTGACCGAGACGGATAAGCTCCGAGCTCAGATACAGGCCGGCACCCTGAAGTTTTCTGCCGAGGATGAGAAAAAGGCCTACGCCGCCGCTGCCATCGCCGATAAGGCAGCTAAAGCGCTGAAGGAGTCGAAGGCCAGTGATAAAGACAGCAAGGCCTTGAGTCGTCAGTTCGAACAGATGGAGGAGGGGTATCAGCGGCAGATCGAGCTGATCAACACCTCGACCGACAAGCGCAAGAATGCCACCGAGGTAGAGAAGCTCGCTTTCGAGATGTCGGCCGGCAAGTTGGAAGGCGTCAATGCGCAACAGCGCAAGCGTCTGGAGGGGCTGGCGGCTGAGCTCGACGCATTGAAGAAGTTGAAGCAAGCCGAGGAGGATGCCAAGAAGCTCGCTTCCTTCCGCTCTAGCGTCAACGAGGATTACCTCACAGCCAAGAATGGCTTCGACCAGGAGTTGGCTGGCGCTGGCCAAGGTGACAAGTACCGCGAGAGGCTGAAGGAGCGGCTGGCGATTGAAGAGGACTTCAACCGTCAGCAGCGCGACTTGGTGTTGCAGCGCAACAGCGGCGACATCAGCCAGGAATTGTACGACCAGGAAACCCAGGTGCTCAGCGATGCCCTGGCCGAACGGCTGGATCTGCAGAACAGCTACTACGACCGGGTAGACGAACGGCAGGGCGATTGGATGAAAGGCGTGAGCGACGCCTGGCGGAACTTCGCCGATGCCGCGAACGACTACTCGGCCATGGCCGCCGATGCGACAACATCGACTCTGGGAAGCGCCAGAAGCGAGCTCAGCTCGTTCATGTCCGACGTTGCCACCGGCTCGGCTGACGCGGGCGACGCGCTGATGGACATGATCACCGGCTTCGCCAAGTCGATGATCGGCGCGCTGGCAGACATGGCGGCGCAGTGGTTGATTTATCAAGGTGTTCAGCTGTTGGTCGGCAAGAGCACCCAGTCGGTTGCAGCAATGGGCTTGGTGGCCAACGCGCAGGCGGCCTCGTTCCAGGCTCAGCTGGCGGCATACGCCGCGACCGCGGCAATCCCGATCGTCGGGCCTGCTGCCGCTCCGGCCGCTGCTGCCGCCGCCGCGCTTGCAACCGCTCCGATGGTCGCCGGCGTGGCCAGCAGCGCGCTGATGGGTATGGCTCACGACGGTATAGACAACATCCCGCGAGAGGGCACCTGGCTGCTCGATGGTGGGGAGCGGGTTCTGAACCCGAACCAAAACCGCGACCTGACCCAGTACCTGCGCAATGCTGCCGACGCGGGTTCAGGCGGAGGCCGTTCGGGCGGAATCACGATCAACGCGCCAATCACCGTGCAGGCCCAGCCTGGTATGAGTGATGAGGCAGCGCGACGGCAGGCCAGCGCGATAAGCGAGTCTGTCACCGAGCAGATTCGCGACGTGATACATCGAGAAACCCAGCAGGGTGGATTGCTTTGGAGGCGTATATGACCCTTGAGGAACGGATGGAGCTTGCAGACAAGCTGCGTGAGGTGCTGCTTCAGTCCCTGTCGCAGCACTTGTGCACTGGTACCGGCAAGGAATTCAGGGAGAGAAAGCACGAATTGGCCAGGCTGATGGCCAGGGTAACGGGCGTCGTCATCTACGACGGCATGCCGGCCAGTGAGCAAGCGTTCAGAACCAGGCACCTGGAAAACGAGATGAAGAAAGCCGCCGAAAGCGTGGGGACGCCCGTATGGCAAGCCGCTTCCGCCAATGGCGTAAGCGACTAGCACCAACTGCGGCGTTTTCAATACAGTGGAGCGAGACAGACCATATCGTCCGACTCGGACCTGATGACCAGTTTGGGGTGTCCTCATTTTTGAGGATACCCCCTGATGCGTCAGGTTTGAAGATGTGCGAATTCTGGCGCGTCAGGCACAAAAAAGCCCCGGAGTGTCGGGGCTTCGTTTGCACCCACCATGCACCCACGGCTTGTAGCGCGTGACGGATGAATTCGGTGGAGGCCTTGAATTATATGGCGCACTCGGCGGGATTCGAACCCACGACCCCTGCCTTCGGAGGGCAGTACTCTATCCAGCTGAGCTACGAGTGCAACGCGGGCGCCATGATACCCATCTTGGGGTATGGCGTCCATCGCCTTGATCCGGGGTGACTTTTTCCGGCTTTTCCGTGCTCCGCCGCTGCACCGCGACGGAAATATCCATATTCGATATCAGTATTTCCCCACCGATTCTTATGTCGCCTATTCTCTCGTCACAACTTGTTATAACAAGTCACGAACAGCGAAGAGAATCATGGCCGAACTGCTCCCCCTCTCCCCGGTACCGCTCTATTCCCAGCTCAAGGAACTGCTGCGCGAGCGCATCCTCGACGGTACGTACCCACCCCACAGCCGCATGCCGTCGGAAAACGAGCTGGGCAAGGCGTTCGAGGTCAGCCGCATCACGGTGCGCCAGGCGCTGGGCGATCTGCAGAAAGAGGGGCTGATCTTCAAGATCCACGGCAAAGGCACCTTCGTCGCCAAGCCCAAGGCGTTCCAGAACGTCAGCACCCTGCAGGGCCTGGCCGAGTCGATGACGCAGAGGGGCTACGAGGTGATCAACCGCCTGCGCAGCCTGCGTCATGTGCCGGCCAATGCGCTGGTGGCGGCGCGGTTGCAGATCGAGGAGGGCGCGCCGGTCACCGAGATCCGTCGGGTACGGCTGATCAACCGCGAGCCCGTCTCGCTGGAGCTGACCTGGCTGCCCCGCGCCGTCGGCGAGAAGCTGGAAAAAGCCGATCTGGTCACCCGCGACATCTTCCTGGTGCTGGAGAACGACTGTGGCATCGCTCTGGGCCATGCAGACCTGGCGATCGACGCGGTGCTGGCCGACAGCGACCTGACCCAGGCCCTGGACGTGGAAGAGGGATCGCCGATCATGCGCATCGAGCGTCTGACCCACGACGCCAACGGCACGCCGCTGGACTTCGAACACCTCTACTACCGTGGCGACGCCTTCCAGTATCGCCTGCGCATCGACCGCCAGAAGGGGGCCAAGGCATGAGCATCACTACCCAGGACTACGACATCATCATCATCGGCGGCGGCACCGCCGGGCCCATGGCGGCGATCAAGGCCAAGGAGCAGGACAAAAGCCTGAAAGTGCTGCTGCTGGACAAGGCCAACGTCAAGCGCAGCGGCGCCATCAGCATGGGCATGGATGGCCTGAACAACGCGATCATTCCCGGCCACGCGACGCCTGAGCAGTACACCAAGGAAATCACCGTCGCCAACGACGGCATCGTCAACCAGACCGCCGTGCACGCCTACGCCACCCACAGTTTCGAGACCATCGAGCAGCTCGATCGCTGGGGCGTGAAGTTCGAGAAGGACGAGACCGGCGACTACGCGGTGAAAAAGGTCCATCACATGGGCGCCTACGTGCTGCCGATGCCCGAGGGCCACGACATCAAGAAAGTGCTGTACCGCCAGCTCAAGCGCGCCCGTGTCGAGATCAGCAACCGCATGGTCTGCACCCGCGTGCTGCTGGACGGCGAAGGTGCTGCCGCCGGTGTGCTCGGTTTCGACTGCCGCAGCGGCGAGTTCCGGGTGATCCGCGCCAAGGCCGTCGTGCTCGCCTGCGGTGCGGCCGGACGTCTCGGCCTGCCGTCGTCGGGCTACCTGATGGGCACCTACGAGAACCCGACCAACGCCGGTGACGGCTACGCCATGGCCTATCACGCCGGGGCTGAGCTGGCGAACCTGGAGTGCTTCCAGATCAACCCGCTGATCAAGGACTACAACGGCCCGGCCTGCGCCTACGTCACCGGCCCGCTGGGTGGCTATACCGCCAACAGCAAGGGCGAGCGCTTTATCGAGTGCGACTACTGGAGCGGCCAGATGATGTGGGAGTTCCACCAGGAACTTGAAGGCGGCAACGGCCCGGTGTTCCTCAAGCTCGACCACCTGGCCGAGGAAACCATCCAGAACATCGAAGAGATCCTGCACAGCAACGAACGCCCCAGCCGCGGCCAGTTCCACGCCAATCGCGGCACCGACTACCGCCAGCACATGGTCGAGATGCACATTTCCGAGATCGGCTTCTGCTCGGGGCATTCGGCGTCCGGGGTATGGGTCAACGAGAAGGCCGAGACCAGCGTCAAAGGCCTCTACGCCGCTGGCGACATGGCGGCGGTGCCGCACAACTACATGCTCGGCGCCTTCACCTACGGCTGGTTTGCCGGGGTCAACGCGGCGCAGTACGTAGCCGGGCGCGAGTTTGCCGAGGTCGACGAGGCCCAGGTCGAGCGCGAGCGCGAGCGGGTGTTTGCGCCACTGAACCGCGAGCACGGCCTGCCGCCGGCGCAGGTCGAGTACAAGCTGCGGCGCATGGTGAACGACTACCTGCAGCCGCCCAAGGTGACCAAGAAAATGGAAATCGGCCTGGCCCGCTTCGCCGAAATCGAACGCGACCTGGCGCAGATGAAGGCCAGCAACCCCCACGAGCTGATGCGGGCGATGGAAGTCTCGGTGATCCGCGACTGCGCCGAGATGGCCGCGCGGGCGTCGCTGTTCCGCGAGGAAAGCCGCTGGGGCCTGTATCACCACCGGGTGGACTTCCCCGAGCGCAACGATGGTGAGTGGTTCTGCCATTGCCATCTGAAAAAGGGCGAGGACGGCGAGATGACCAGCTTCAAGAAAGCCGTCGAGCCGTACCTGATCGCCCTCGATGCCGAGGAGCAGACGGCGTATGACCGGCTGCGGGTGCGGTCCGACGCGGCCTGAGCCCGAAGGGCCTCATCGCCACCACAAGCCCTGTTGTCAGACACAGATAAAGAGAGCCAAAGGCTCCAAGGACACCGTGAAATGGCCTATCAAGCCCAGGACATCTTCTTCAGGAGCAGTGCCCCGGTCACCATCGACGAGGACAAGTGCATCGCCGACAAAGGCTGCACCGTCTGCGTCGAGGTCTGCCCCATGGACCTGCTGGCGATCAATCCAGCCACGCAAAAGGCCTACATGGCCTTCGACGAGTGCTGGTACTGCATGCCCTGCGAGAAGGATTGCCCCACCGGCGCGGTGAAGGTGGATATCCCTTACCTGCTGCGCTGAGCCACACCCAAGCCATCCGGCGAACCACCGGACGCCTTTTCGACGCCCCCTCGTTTCCCACCACCCAGCCTGGTGGCGGAGACGATTCCAATACTTAACGATTCGAGGGGAAACACCCATGCGCCTTGCAGCAACCGTGGCCGGCCTCGCGCTGGCAATCACCGGCCTGAACGCCAGTGCCGAAACCATCCGGGTCGCCATCGGCACCCAGGACACCACCATCAACTGCGCCACCGGCGGTCTGCTGATCCGCGAGCTGGGCCTGCTGGAGAAGTACCTGCCCCATGACGGCAAGTACAAGGACGCCAACTACGAGATCGAGTGGAAGAACTTCACCAGCGGCGCGCCGCTGACCAACGAGATGGTCGCCGGCAAGCTGGACTTCGGTGCCATGGCCGACTTCCCCGGCTCCTTCAATGGCGTGGCCCACCTCGACGCCGGCAAGCGCAGCCTGTTCATCAGCGTGTTGTCGGGCAGTGTCCACGGCAGCGGCAACGGCATCGTGGTGCCAGCGTCGTCCAGCGTGCAGTCGCTCGCCGAACTGAAGGGCAAGACCATCTCCGTGCCGTTCGCCTCCACCGCCCATGGCATGCTGCTGCGCGCGGTCGCGGCCCAGGGCTGGGACCCGCAGAAAGACGTGAAGATCATCGCCCAGGCCCCGGAAATCGCCGGCTCCGCCCTGCGCAGCAACCGCATCGAGGCCCACGCCGACTTCGTGCCGTTCGCCGAGCTGTTCCCCAACCGCGGCTTCGCCCGCAAGATCTACGACGGCTCCCAGGCCAATGCGCCGACCTTCCACGGTGCGCTGGTGGACTCCGACTACGCGAAGAAATACCCCGAAGTGGTCACCGCCTACCTGCGCGCCAGCCTCGAAGCCGATCGCCTGATCGCCGCCGAGCCCGAGAAGTACAGCGAGCTGATCGAGAAAGTCACTGGCATCGAGGCCGAGGTCAATTACCTGTTCCACGGCCCGCTCGGCCTGCAGACCCGCGACCTGACCTGGAAACCCGAGTACCGCCAGGCCGTGGCGACCTCCATCGACACCCTCAAGCTGCTGAAGAAGACCGACCGAGGGCTGGACACCGATAAATTCATCGACGACCAGTACATCCGCGCCGCCTTCAAGCAGGCCGGCCAGGACTACGACGCCGCGCTGAAGAACTATCAGCCACTGCCGCTCAAGGCCAACGATGCGCTGACCGGCAAGCCGATCACCGATTTCAGCCGCCTGGCGCAGATCTGGGTGCGCGGCGAAGACAAGGTCCGTCACTACGCTTCGCCGGAAGCGGCGCTGAGCGCGCTGGCGCAACTGGAGCAGGAGGGCAAGGACATCCGCGCCATCTACGCCCAGGCGGCCGACAGCGGCATCAAGCTGCTGGCCAACCAGGCCTGGTTCGTCCGCAACGGCAAGGGTGAGTTGTCGGCCTTCCTGCTCAAGGACCAGGCTGAACAGTACGCCAAGGCCCACGGTGGCGAGGCCGTGGACTTCACCGTCGCCAACCAGAAGCTGGTGGCCCAGCGCTGATCGGTGTGCCCCCGCTCGACCACGAATGGGGGCACGTTCGGGAGACTTTTCATGACGAGCACCTTCACGCGCTGGCCGGTACGGCTGCTGTCGCTGCTGGCCTGCCTGCTGTTCTGGCACGTCGCCGCCAGCAGCAAACTGAACCTGGGCCTGTTCACTTTCACCTATGTGCCCACCCCCAAGGCGGTGCTCGACGCGGCCTGGCAGCTCTTCACCTCCAGCACGCTGGTGGCACACCTGACCAGCAGCCTGTCGCGGGTGTTCTCCGGCTATCTGCTGGCGGCACTGCTGGGCGTGGCCCTCGGCCTGCTGATCGGCCGCTCGAAATGGGCCGAAGACACCCTGCTGCCGCCGCTGGAAGTGCTGCGGCCGATTCCGGCGGTGGCGTGGATTCCGCTGGCGATCCTGATGTTTCCGTCGTCGGAACTGTCGATGGTGTTCATCACCTTCACCGGCGCGCTGTTCCCGGTGTTGCTCAACACCATCCACGGCGTCGAGGCGGTGGACCCGCGCCTGGTGGCCTCGGCCCGCAGTCTCGGCGCCGGTCGCGCTGCCATCCTGCGCGAAGTGGTGCTGCCGGGCGCCTTGCCCAGCATCGTCACGGGGCTGGCCATCGGCATGGGCACCTCGTGGTTCTGCCTGGTCACCGCCGAGATGATTTCGGGGCAGTTCGGCATCGGTTACTACACCTGGGAGTCGTACACCCTGCAGAACTACCCGGACATCATCGTCGGCATGCTGCTGATCGGCGTGCTGGGCATGGGCAGCAGCGCCCTGGTCAAGCGCCTCGGCGCGCTGGCCACGCCCTGGTATCGCCCACGGAGGTCGGCATGATGAGCCGTTATGAACAGGCCCCGGAGCCGGGGCGTATCGAGGCCCGCGGCGTATCGATCCGCCTGGGGCAGGGCAGCCAGGCCTTCGAGGCGGTACAGGCACTGGACTTTGCCGTCGCCCCAGGGGAGTTCGTGTGCATTCTCGGGCCGTCTGGCTGCGGCAAGTCCACCCTGCTCGGCGCATTGGCCGGGCATCTGGTGCCCAGCGGCGGCCAGCTGGACGTGGACGGCCTGCCCGTGGATGGACCGTCCCCCGAGCGCGGCATGGTCTTCCAGCACCACACCTTGCTGCCTTGGCGCAGCGTGTTGGACAACGTCGCCTTCGGCCTGAAGATGCAAGGCCAGGGCAAGGCCGAGCGTCAGCGCCGTGCCGCCGAGATGCTCCAGTTGGTCGGCCTGGCCGACTTTGCCGAGCGCTGGCCCAGCCAGTTGTCCGGCGGCATGCAGCAGCGTGCCGAAATTGCCCGGGTGCTGATCAACCGCCCGCGCCTGCTGTTGATGGACGAACCCTTCGGCGCCCTCGACGCCCAGACCCGCTCGCGCATGCAGGAACTGCTGCTGGATATCTGGACGCGCATCCGCACCACCGTGGTGTTCGTCACCCACGACATCGACGAGGCACTGTTCCTCGCTGACCGCATCCTGGTGATGAGCCCGCGCCCAGGGCGCTTTATCGAAGATTTGCGCCTGACCTTTCCGCGGCCCCGGCGCAGCAGCCTGCTGACCAGCCCGGAATTCACCCATCTCAAGCGTCACTGCCTGGCCTTGCTGCGCCACGAGGAAGGCCGCGAACTGCCGCGCCTGACCCCGCTCGGCCTGCCGGACAGCGACCACCCACCGCTACGGATCGCCCTATGACCGAAAGAACCAGCGACAACCCCGACATCCTCGAACTGCTGCCGCGCCTGGCCGACAGCGACGCCGCTGTGCGCCGCATCGCCCTGATCGACCTGGCCGACCTGGAAGATCCCGATGGCCTGCCGTGGCTTACCGACGCGTTGCTGGTGGACCCGGCTGCCGAGGTTCGCGCCGAAGCCGCGCGCCTGCTGGAAGCCTGGGAAGAGCCGGAAGTGGTGCAGGCACTGTGCGCCGCCCTGGCCGACGCCGCCGAACCGGTGCGGCTGGCGGCGGCCCAGAGCCTCAGCGAACTGAAGAGCCTGGAAGCGGGCCTGTTGATTCTGCCGTGGGTCAACCATGCCGAGGGCTTTGTCCGCGCCAGCGCCCTGCGCGCCTTGCGCGAGTTGCGCCTGGAGGAAGCGGCGGGGCCGGCCTTGCAGGCCCTGCAGGACCCTGAAGCCACGGTGCGCCGTGAAGCCGTGGGCATTCTTGGCTGGCTCAAGCACCAGCCCGCCTTGCCGGCGCTGGCACGGCTTGCCGCCGAAGAGCCCGACACCGAGGTACGCCGCGCCGCCATCGGCGCCCTGGGTCTTGCCCGTGACACCGACGTACTGCCGGCGCTCACGGCGGCGCTGGGCGACGCGGCCTGGCAGGTCCGCGAGGAAGCGGCCACCACCCTGGGCAAGATCGGCCACGCCGAGGCCGGGCCGGCCTTGGTTGGCGCGTTGCAGGACGGTTACTGGCAGGTGCGTCTGCGGGCGGCCCGTTCGCTGGGGCGCTTGCGCTACCGCGAGGCCCTGGGCGGTCTGGCCGAACTGCTCGGCCACGCAATTGCCAACCTGCGCAAGGAGGCCGCCCTGGCCCTTGGCGAACTGGGCGACGCCGCTGCGGTGCCGGCGTTGCGCGAGGCTGAAGCCGACAGCGATCCGGAAGTGCGCAAGGCCGTGCGCATCGCCCTGGCCCAGTTGCAAGGCGCGGTCTGATGAACGGCCCGAGCGCAGTCAGCAACCGGCGCGGGCCGGGCGAGCTGGCCCTGCAATGGGGCGACGGCGAGCAATTGATCAGCCATGCCCGCCTGCGTGGGGCGTGCCCCTGTTCGCAATGTCGAGCGGGGCGGCTGGGCGGGCGTATTGCTCTGGTCGATGACGCAGTGCGGGTGGAGCGCATCGAAGTCCAGGGCTATGGTGTCCAACTGGTGTTCAGCGATGGGCATGACCGGGGGATTTATCCCTGGGCCTATCTGAAGGGGCTGGGTTAGTTGATGCTGCTGATGGCCTCATCGCTGGCGACGCCAGCTCCCACAGGAATTGCATGCACCGCTGAAACTGTGGGAGCTGGCGTCGCCAGCGATGAGGCCGGTGGGGCCACCGCCGGTCGCCTGGACCTACCGGCTGTTCCGTCAATCGTTCTTTTTTTCGAACGCCCTATTGTCCTTTTCCCGGCTTGCTCCTAGGATCTCGTTCGAGATTTCAAACGCTCGACGCCTGCGAGTGGAACAATGGCCCGATTCCGGTGCCTCATTTCCTACAGGCAAGCGCCTCCGCAGGGCGCTTACTCAACAATCAATAATTCGCGCCGTGCGAGCACGGTGCCCAAGGGAAGTCGACATGCAGCTCAAAGACGCTCAGTTGTTCCGTCAGCAAGCCTTCATCAACGGTGAGTGGCTGGATGCGGACAGCGGCCAGACCATCAAGGTGACCAACCCGGCCACTGGTGAAGTCATCGGTACCGTGCCGAAAATGGGCGCTGCCGAAACCCGCCGTGCCATCGAAGCGGCCGACAAGGCCCTGCCGGCCTGGCGTGCACTGACCGCCAAGGAGCGCGCTGGCAAGCTGCGCCGCTGGTTCGAGCTGATGATCGAGAACCAGGACGACCTGGCTCGCCTGATGACCACCGAACAAGGCAAGCCGCTGGCCGAAGCCAAGGGCGAAATCGCCTACGCCGCCTCGTTCATCGAGTGGTTCGCCGAAGAAGCCAAGCGCGTCTACGGCGATGTCATCCCTGGCCACCAGCCCGACAAGCGCCTGATCGTCATCAAGCAGCCGATCGGCGTCACCGCCGCCATCACCCCGTGGAACTTCCCGGCCGCGATGATCACCCGTAAAGCCGGCCCGGCCCTGGCCGCCGGTTGCACCATGGTGCTCAAGCCTGCCTCGCAGACCCCGTACTCCGCCCTGGCCCTGGTCGAGCTGGCTACCCGTGCCGGCATCCCGGCTGGCGTGCTCAGCGTCATCACCGGCAGCGCCGGCGAAGTCGGCTCCGAGCTGACCGGCAACTCCCTGGTGCGCAAGCTGTCCTTCACCGGCTCGACCGAAATCGGTCGCCAACTGATGGAAGAATGCGCCAAGGACATCAAGAAGGTTTCCCTGGAACTGGGCGGTAACGCGCCGTTCATCGTGTTCGACGACGCCGACCTGGACAAGGCCGTCGAAGGCGCGATCATTTCCAAGTACCGCAACAACGGCCAGACCTGCGTCTGCGCCAACCGCATCTACGTGCAGGACGGTGTCTACGACGCCTTCGCCGAGAAGCTGAAAGCCGCGGTCGCCAAGCTGAAGATCGGCAACGGTCTGGAAGAAGGCACCACCACTGGCCCGCTGATCGACGGCAAGGCTGTTGCCAAGGTCCAGGAGCACATTGAAGACGCAGTCTCCAAGGGCGCCAAGGTGCTGTCCGGCGGCAAGCTGATCGAAGGCAACTTCTTCGAGCCGACCATCCTGGTCGACGTACCGAAGACTGCGGCTGTTGCAAAAGAAGAGACCTTCGGCCCGCTGGCGCCGCTGTTCCGCTTCAAGGACGAGGCCGAAGTCATCGCCATGTCCAACGACACCGAGTTCGGCCTGGCCTCGTACTTCTACGCCCGTGACATGAGCCGTGTGTTCCGTGTCGCCGAAGCGCTGGAATACGGCATGGTCGGTATCAACACCGGCCTGATCTCCAACGAAGTCGCGCCATTCGGCGGCATCAAGGCCTCGGGCCTGGGCCGCGAAGGCTCCAAGTACGGCATCGAGGACTACCTCGAAATCAAGTACCTGTGCCTGAGCATCTGATCCGGTTTTAAGGCTTTACCTCTGCCAGCGGGGCGCGAGAGCGACGTCTCGCTGGCCTTTTTTACACAGGAACACCCGGCCACCGGGCCCCTGCAGCAGTCGATCAACGAATGCTGCCTGCAGTTGAATACCGGCGCCATCTTGAATCTCGTCACTGCGGTGGCGAATTGAGGACACTATGAGCAAAACCAACGAATCCCTGATGCAACGTCGCGTCAACGCCGTCCCACGTGGCGTTGGCCAGATCCACCCGATCTTCGTCGATACCGCGAAGAACTCGACGGTGGTTGACGTTGAAGGCCGCGAACTGATCGACTTCGCTGGCGGCATCGCGGTACTGAACACCGGCCACCTGCACCCGAAAGTGGTTGCCGCTGTCCAGGAACAACTGACCAAGGTCAGCCACACCTGCTTCCAGGTGCTGGCCTACGAGCCGTACGTCGAGCTGTGCGAGAAAATCAACGCTCGCGTTCCAGGCGACTTCGCCAAGAAGACCCTGCTGGTCACCACCGGCTCCGAAGCCGTTGAAAACGCCGTCAAGATCGCTCGCGCCGCTACCGGCCGCGCTGGCGTGATCGCCTTCACCGGCGGCTACCACGGTCGCACCATGATGACCCTGGGCCTGACCGGTAAAGTCGTGCCTTACTCTGCTGGCATGGGCCTGATGCCAGGCGGCATCTTCCGTGCACAGTTCCCGAACGAGCTGCACGGTGTGAGCGTCGACGAGTCGATCGCCTCCATCGAGCGCATCTTCAAGAACGACGCCGAGCCACGTGACATCGCCGCCATCATCATCGAGCCGGTTCAGGGCGAAGGCGGTTTCCTGCCTGCTCCGAAAGAGCTGATGCAGCGTCTGCGCGCCCTGTGCGACCAGCACGGCATCCTGCTGATCGCCGACGAAGTGCAGACCGGCGCTGGCCGTACCGGCACCTTCTTCGCCATGGAACAGATGGGCGTTGCGCCTGACCTGACCACCTTCGCCAAATCCATCGCTGGCGGCTTCCCGCTGGCCGGTGTGTGCGGCAAGGCCGAGTACATGGACGCCATCGCCCCGGGCGGCCTGGGCGGCACCTACGCCGGTTCGCCGATCGCTTGCGCCGCAGCCCTGGCCGTGATCGAAGTGTTCGAGGAAGAGAAACTGCTGGAGCGCAGCCAGGCTGTCGGCGAGCGTCTGGTTGCCGGTCTGAAGCAGATCCAGGCCAAGCACCCGATCATCGGTGACGTGCGTGCGCTGGGTTCGATGATCGCTGTCGAAGTCTTCGAGAAAGGCACCCACACCCCGAACGCTGCTGCCGTCGCCCAGGTTGTGGCCAAGGCTCGCGACAAAGGCCTGATCCTGCTGTCCTGCGGCACCTACGGCAACGTTCTGCGGATCCTGGTTCCGCTGACCGCCGAAGACGCGCTGCTGGACAAAGGCCTGGCAATCATCGAAGAGTGCTTCGCTGAACTCGCGTAAACTGTGAGCCGCTAGAAAAAAACCCGCTTCGGCGGGTTTTTTTTCGCGCCACGGAACGGTTGGGGCGCTAAGGTTTCTTCTCAGGAGACACCTTGGAAGGTGCAGGGACCGCGTGCGACGGCTTTAAGGAGATTCTGATGACTGCTGTAGATCCACCCACGGTACCCAAAGTGCTGATTGCCGAAGGCGACCCGTGGGTGCGTGACATGCTGGCGCAGATGCTGCTCAGTGTACGTTGTGATGCCCAGTTGAAGGTCTGTGCCAATGGCAACGAAGCCCTGGAAGGCCTGGCCGGGCGCCCGGATCTGATCATTGCCGCCCGGGAGCTGCCCGGTCTGGACGGCCTCGACCTGCTGCGCAAAGTGCGTTCGCGACCCCGCACGCCGGCGTTGCCGTTCATCCTCATCAGCAGCCGCAGCGATGTGGCCAGCGTGCGCGAAGCCCTGCCGCTGGCGCCTACCGCTTACCTGACCAAGCCCTTGAACATCGATTTGTTGCGTCAGCGCCTGGAAGAGCAACTGCTCAAGGGTGGCGAGGCGGTGTCCTGTGCCGTGACACCACTGCGTGCGGGCATGACGCTGGCGGCGTTCATCGAGGAGCACCGCGCCACCGCCGACGGTGGTCCGCTGTTCGCCGACGTGCAGCAGGCGATCAAGCGTGCGCTGAATCCGCAGGGGCTTGACCTGCGGGTGCTGGAAGAAGAGGTTCGTTCCGACCCGCAGATCACCGCCGTGCTGATCGCTGCCGCCAACAGCGCGGCCCTTCATCGTGAAGGTGCGGTACAGACGCTGATGCAGGCGCTGAACAAGCTGGGCACCACTCAGAGCATGAACCTGATCCTTGGCCTTGCCCTCAAGCGCAGCGCCAAACTGAGCGATCCGCTGCTGGCGCGCTATGCCGAGCAGTACTGGAACCTGTCCCTGCGTGCCGCCGAATATGGCCGGACCCTGGCGCAGATGCTCGACCTCGACCTGGAACGCTGCTACTGCGCGGGCCTGCTGCATTGCCTGGGCGACCTGGCGTTGCTGCGTTGCCTGCAGGAATGGCAACTGGCCGGCGGCGAGCTGGACGAGCAACAGATCGAGCTGTCGTTGAGCCAGTCGGGCGCTGCCTATGGCTCGGCCCTGCGCACCCGCTGGCGTCTGCCGCTGGAGCTGCGCGAGTTGATCGCTGCGGTGTATCAGTTGGGCGGCGGGGTGTATTCCCGGGAAGACCTGGTGATGAACCTGGCCGGGCAACTGGCGCGGCTGTCGCCGGAAGACGGGCTGGATGAACTGGCGACGGGCAAGACCGCGCGGTTGCTCAAGGTGGGAAGGGCGGAGCTGGAGCGGCTGCGCAAGGTTTGATGTTCAGGTCGGTGTGGGAACGGCTTCAGCCGTGATCGGCGGCGCAGCCGTCGTAGAACCTGACTTCGCGATGTTTCTGGAGTACCGGGAATACAGGTTTTATGGCCGCTGCGCGGCCAATCGCGGTTGAAACCGCTCCCACCCGGATCTTTGTTCAGGACCCAAACCCAACGATCAGCCCACCACGATCTGGTTCTTGCCCTTGCGCTTGGCCTGGTACATCGCCGCATCTGCCCGGGCGAACAGGCTTTCCAGCATCTCGTCGTCTTCGCTGAGCCCGGTCAGGCCCTGGCTGACGGTCACGCCGTAGGTTTGGCCTTCGTGGCTGAAGTTCAGCCGCTGGATCTCCCGCTGCAGCCGCTGCGCCACCTGCATGGCCATTTCCGGCGCGCAGCCGGGGAATACCGCGGCGAACTCTTCACCACCGATCCGGCCGAACAGGTCCCCGCGCCGCAGGGCCGCCTTGCCGCTGTCGGCGATGCGCTGCAGCACCTGGTCGCCCTCGGGGTGACCATAGGTGTCGTTGACCTGCTTGAAATCATCGATATCCAGCAGCAGGAAAGAGAGCGGCAAACCGTCTTGGCGGGCCTTGTCGAAGGCCTGCTCGGCACATTCGAAGAAATGCCGGCGGTTGCTGCTCTGGGTCAGTACGTCAGTGGTGGCCAGGCGCTGCAGCTCGCCTTCGAGCTGCTTCTTGTCGGTGATGTCCTCGGCCATGCCCACCACGATCAACCGCTGCCCCTCGGCCTGCTGGTTGATGAAGCATTTGTCGCTGAGCCAGCGCACTTGCCCGTCGGCGGCAATGATGCGGTATTCGCGGTCTTCCACCGCGCCCTTGACCAGCACTTCGGCCAGGCTGCGTTCGGCGTAGTCGAGGTCGTCGGGATAGATGCTCTCGCGCCACTGGTTGTAGTCGGCCAGCAGCAGGCTGGCAGGCCGGCCGAAGATGCGTTCGTAAGCGGGGCTGACATAGAGCATCTGCCGCGACTCCCAGTCGAATGCCCAGAGAATGGCGTTGACGCTGTCGAGCAGGGAGCTGATCAGTTGTTCGCGTTCGCTGAGACGGGCGACCTCGCCCTGGGCGTGCATCAGTGCGAGCAGGATCTGGGCGGCCTCGGGAGGCGGATTGAGCGGTGGGTTGTTATTGGCCATGTGCGCAGTACTTCAAGTAAGGCGGATCCGTGCAGCCACGACCCGACCCGCCAGGCGGGCGACATGACTGTAAGAGCGGCGTTACAGGGGGAAGTTCCTGCCGGAGCGCCCGCTGGACGGGCGCGCCGATCAACGGCCGTCAGGCCAGGGCAGGGCGCAGCGAGTAGGTCTTGAGCTGCGCGGCGAAGTCGCGCAGGGAGTGGATGCCGCTGGCCTCGGCCTCGTGGACCCAGTCCTTGATCGCGGCGAGCATGTCGTGGCCATTGGCGCTGGTACGAGCCCAGATCTGTTGCAGTGCCAGGCGTTTTTCGTAGATGGTCTTCAGCGCCTGGCTGTGCTCCAGCATGGTCTGGATGCGCTGGTGATGGCGGTCTTCCAGCAGGCTGGTTTCCCGCGACAGCAGGCGCTTGGCACGGCGGAACTGGTGGCGCACCGAGTCGTCCACCCTGGCCAGTTCCTGTTTGACCAGCGGACCGATCACCAGCTTGCGGTACTGGGCCATGATCTGGAAGCGGTTGTTGAGGATGGCCATGGCGGTGTCCATGTCCAACTGACCCTTGCCTTCGACCCGGTGGGCGATCGGCGCCACGCGCTGCACCTTGGCCAGGCGCAGCCAGGTGAACAGCTTGATCCAGGCCCAGCCCATGTCGAACTCCCAGCGCTTGACCGAGAGCTTGGCCGAGTTGGGGTAGGTATGGTGATTGTTGTGCAGTTCTTCACCGCCGATGACGATGCCCCAGGGCACCAGGTTGGTGGCGGCGTCGCGGCATTCGAAGTTGCGGTAGCCCACCGCGTGGCCGAGACCGTTGACCACGCCGGCGGCCCAGAACGGAATCCACATCATCTGCACCGCCCAGATGGTGATGCCGATGGTGCCGAACAGCAGCAGGTCGATGACCGCCATCAGGGCGATACCGCCCAGCTTGTAGCGCGAATACAGGTTGCGTTCGATCCAGTCTTCCGGGCAGTTCTTGCCGTAGATGCGCAGGGTTTCCGGGTTGCGGGCTTCCTCGCGGTACAGCTCGGCGCCCTTGCGCAGCACGGTGGACAGGCCCTTGATCACCGGGCTGTGAGGGTCGTCCTCGGTTTCGCATTTGGCGTGGTGCTTGCGGTGGACGGCGGTCCACTCGCGGGTGTTCTGCGCTGTGGTCAGCCACAGCCAGAAACGGAAGAAGTGCTTCAGGCCGGCGTTCAGCTCAAGGGAGCGGTGTGCCGAATAGCGGTGCAGATAGACCGTGACCGCGACGATGGTCACATGGGTCATCAGCAGGGTGACCGCCAGCAGTTGCCAGGCCGACAGGTCGAGTAAACCGTAGTACCACATAGGTGGAAGAGCCCTCTCAGAGCGGATGAACAGCGACCGGTATTATTACCACGATGTCAAATAAAACCAGTCGGCCTTTTAGATAGGAGGTCAACCGGGAAAAGTGTCCCTATAATGCCCCATCTTTTGATGTGGGCATCTGTGACCCTATGTCTGTTTCCGCACGAGACGCCCTGAAAATGGCAGCGTTGTACCTGGTGCTGTCGATTCTGTGGCTAGTTGTTTCTGATCAAATATTAAGCAGTGTTTTCGATGATCCGGCGCAAATGGCCCGCTGGCAGCTCATCAATGCCTACACCTGGGCGGCGTGCAGTGCTTTTCTGATCTTTCTGTCGCGGGTGCGCCTGCTCAATTTCATTGGTGTCGGCGCCCGCCTGCGCCGTGAAGACCGGGAACGCCTGCGCATGGCGGCGGCGGTATTCGACAGTACCCTCGAAGGGGTGCTGGTCAGCAATGCCGACGGCATCATCGTCCACGTCAACCGCGCCTTCATGCACATTACCGGCTACCAGAAGGACGAAGTCATCGGCCAACGGCCGAACAAGTTCAAGTCCGGCCGGCACGACCGGACCTTTTACGAGCAGATGTACCGCTCGCTCCACGACAAGGGCGAGTGGAGCGGCGAAGTCTGGAACCGGCGCAAGAGCGGCGAAGTGTACCCGCAGTGGCAGACCATCTGCGCGATCCGCGACGATGGCGGCCGATTGACCCATTATGTCGCCGTGTTCAGTGACATCAGTGCGATCAAGCACACTGAACGCGAGCTCGCCCACCTGGTGCATCACGACCCGCTGACCGACCTGCCCAACCGCCTGCTGTTCAACGACCGCGCCGCCCAGGCGCTGGCGGCGGCGCAAGCCAACAAGCGCGGTTGCGCCTTGCTGCTGCTCGACCTCGACCATTTCCAGAGCATCAACGACAGCCTCGGCCACAACATCGGCGACCAGTTGCTCAAGGCCGTGGCCGACCGTCTCAAACTGGTGATCGACCCCGGCGTCACCCTGGCCCGTCTGGGCGGCGACGAATTCGCCATCCTCAGCGAAAACTGCTCGCAGGTCGGCCAGGCGGCGGACCTGGCGCAGCTGGTGGTGGATGTCCTCAAGGAACCTTACGAGCTGGACAGCCATCGCCTGTTCAGCAGCGCCAGCATTGGCATCAGCCTGTTCCCCAGCGATGCGCAGAGTGCCGAGCAATTGCTGCGCAACGCCGATGCGGCGCTGTTCAAGGCCAAGAGCAATGGCCGCTCCGGCTACGCGCTCTACACCGAAGAACTGACCGCCCACGCCCAGCAGCGGGTGGAAACCGCCAGCGAACTGCGCCGGGCCCTGGAGCAGGATGAACTCAAGGTGTACTTCCAGCCGGTGCACGACCTGTTCAGCGGCAAGATGATCGGTGTCGAGGCGCTGGTGCGCTGGATGCATCCGCAGCGCGGGCTGGTGCCGCCGGGAGAGTTCATCCCGATCGCCGAGCGCACCGGGTTGATCGCCGACCTCGACATGTGGGTGATGCGCCAGTCCTGCCAGCAGATGGTGCGCTGGCTCGCCGAGGGCAGGGCGCTGGAGTTCGTTGCGGTCAACGTCTCCAGCCGTCTGTTTGCCCACCGCGACATGTACCAGCGGGTTTCACAAGTGTTGCACGACACCGGGCTCGAACCGTCGAAGCTGGAAGTCGAGGTGACCGAAAGCGCGGTGATGGACGACCCGGAAGTGGCCCTGGAGCAACTGCACCGCCTGCGCGAACTGGGCTTGCGCCTGGCCATCGATGATTTCGGCACCGGTTACTCGTCGCTGCTGCGGCTCAAGCGTCTGCCGGTGCAGAAGCTCAAGATCGACCAGGGCTTCGTTGCCGGGTTGCCCAATGACGACGATGACGTGGCGATCGTCCGCGTCATCATCGCCCTGGCGCGGAGCATGGGCATGCAGATCCACGCCGAGGGCATCGAGCAGTCCGAGCAGGCGCGGTTCCTGCTGGAGCACCAGTGCGACATGGGCCAGGGCTACTGGTACGGGCGACCGGTGCCGGCGCAGGATCTGCGTTTTTGAGCGGCAAGCTGCAAGCTTCAAGCGGCAAGAAAGATCGGCGGTACACGCTGCTCTTTCTTGCAACTTATAGCTTGCAGCTTGAGGCTCGCTTTTCAGTTATATAAACATTCTTAAATAGTATTTTTAAGAATATTCAGCCCTCTCTAAGATTGCCCCTACACCAGGCGCAGTCACCTTCCTACATGCTGCTCCCGGGCCCCCATTTTCACAGGAGCACGAGCATGAGCGCATCTCTGCGTAGCGTTGACGGTCAGGACGAAGCCACCATTTTGCGTGAAATCCAGAGCGCACTGCGTGACCTGCGGTTCGGTGCGGTGGAGATCACCGTGCACAACGCCCAGGTCGTCCAGATCGAGCGCAAGGAAAAATTCCGCCTGCAGAACTCCGGCAACAAGCCCAGCTAAGCCTCGGCACGCCGCACCAGCACATTAGAAAAAAAGCCAATCGGGAGCTTCACCCATGTCTATCCGCCGTTATGCCCTGGCCGCACTCGCCAGTGCCGTTTTTGCCGGTTCCGCCATCGCCAAGGACTACGAGCTGTTGAACGTGTCCTACGACCCGACCCGCGAGCTGTATCAGCAGTACAACGCCGAGTTCATCAAGCACTGGCAACAGGCTCATCCGGACGACAAGGTGAAGATCCAGCAGTCCCACGGTGGCTCGGGCAAGCAGGCCCGCGCCGTGATCGATGGCCTGCGCGCCGACGTGGTGACCCTGGCCCTGGCCGGCGACATCGACGAAGTCGCCAAGCTCGGCAAGACCCTGCCCGAGAACTGGCAGACCCGCCTGCCGGAGGCCAGCACTCCGTACACCTCGACCATCGTGTTCCTGGTACGCAAGGGCAACCCGAAAGGCATCAAGGACTGGGGCGACCTGATCAAGAAAGACGTCTCGGTCATCACCCCGAACCCGAAAACCTCCGGCGGCGCCCGCTGGAACTTCCTCGCCGCCTGGGCCTACGGCCTGAAAGCCGGCGGCAGCGAAGCCAAGGCCCAGGAATACGTGAAGGAGCTGTTCAAGCACGTTCCAGTACTGGACACCGGCGCCCGTGGCTCGACCATCACCTTCGTCAACAACGGTCAGGGTGACGTGCTGCTGGCCTGGGAAAACGAAGCCTTCCTGGCCCTCAAGGAAGATGGCGGCAGCGACAAGTTCGAAATCGTCGTGCCTTCGCTGTCGATCCTTGCCGAGCCGCCAGTGGCCGTGGTCGACAAGAACGCCGAGAAGAAGGGCAACGAGAAGATCGCCGAGGAATACCTCAAGCACCTGTACAGCCCGGCTGGCCAGAAGATCGCCGCCGACAACTTCTACCGTCCGCGTGACGAGAAGGTCGCCGCCGAATACGCCAAGCAGTTCCCTAAACTGGATCTGGTGACTATCGACAAAGACTTCGGTGGCTGGAAGACTGCCCAACCCAAGTTCTTCAACGATGGTGGCGTGTTCGACCAGATCTACTCGGCGCAGTGACACTTGCCCGATAGAGCAGGAGCCGTTTCGTAGCCAAGCATGGGCCCGGGCATAGTCCCGGGCTCAATGCGTTAAACCAAGGACCTCTATGTCACGTCGTATATCCCCCGTCATACCCGGCTTCGGGCTGACGCTGGGTTACACCTTGGTGTACCTCAGCCTGATTGTGCTCATACCGCTGGGTGCCATGTTCGTGCACGCCGCCCAGCTCACCTGGGATCAGTTCTGGGCCATCGTCAGCGCACCGCGGGTACTCGCCGCGCTGAAGCTGAGTTTCGGCACCGCCCTCTGCGCCGCCGTCATCAACGGACTGATCGGCACTCTGCTGGCCTGGGTTCTGGTGCGCTACACCTTCCCCGGACGCAAGATCATCGACGCGATGATCGACCTGCCGTTCGCCCTGCCTACTGCTGTTGCCGGTATTGCCCTGACTGCGCTGTACGCGCCGTCCGGCTGGGTGGGCCAGTTCGCCACCGACCTCGGCTTCAAGATCGCCTACACCCCGCTCGGCATTACCCTGGCACTGACCTTCGTCACCCTGCCGTTCGTGGTGCGCACGGTGCAGCCGGTACTGGCCGACATTCCGCGTGAAGTCGAAGAGGCCGCTGCCTGCCTCGGTGCCAAGCCGCTGCAGGTGTTCCGCTACGTACTGGCCCCGGCGCTGCTGCCGGCCTGGCTGACCGGCTTTGCCCTGGCTTTTGCCCGTGGCGTGGGCGAGTACGGCTCGGTGATCTTCATCGCCGGCAACATGCCGATGAAGACCGAGATCCTGCCGCTGCTGATCATGGTCAAGCTCGACCAGTACGACTACACCGGTGCCACTGCCATTGGCGTGCTGATGCTGGTGGTTTCCTTCATCCTGCTGCTGCTGATCAACCTGCTGCAGCGGCGCATCGAAACCCCTTGAAGGAGGCCTGAGCATGTCCGCATCTTCCGTTGGCGTCGCCGCTTCGGCCAACGCCGCCCGCCGGGGCAGTGCATCTGCCCGGCGTATCCTGATCGGCCTGGGCTGGGTGATCTTCGCCCTGTTCCTGCTGTTGCCGCTGGTCATCGTGGTGTCCCAGGGCCTGAAAATGGGCGTGGGTACCTTCTTTGAGGCGATCTTCGAGCCTGACGCCCTGTCCGCGCTGAAACTCACCCTCATTGCCGTGGCCATTTCGGTGCCGCTGAACCTGGTGTTCGGCGTCAGCGCGGCCTGGTGCGTGAGCAAGTACGATTTCCGTGGCAAGAGCGTGCTGGTGACCCTGATCGACCTGCCGTTCTCGGTCTCGCCGGTGATCGCCGGTCTGGTCTACGTGCTGATGTTCGGCGCCCAGGGCTTCTTCGGCCCGTGGCTGCAGGACCACGACATCCAGATCGTCTTCGCCTTGCCGGGCATCGTGCTGGCGACCATCTTCGTCACCGTGCCCTTCGTCGCCCGTGAACTGATCCCGCTGATGCAGGAGCAGGGCACCCAGGAAGAAGAGGCCGCGCGCCTGCTGGGCGCCAACGGCTGGCAGATGTTCTGGCATGTGACCCTGCCGAACATCAAATGGGGCCTGATCTACGGCGTCGTGCTGTGTACGGCGCGGGCCATGGGCGAGTTCGGCGCGGTGTCGGTGGTGTCCGGCCACATCCGCGGCGTGACCAACACCTTGCCGCTGCATGTCGAGATCCTCTACAACGAATACAACCATGTCGCGGCCTTCAGCGTGGCGAGCCTGCTGCTGATCCTGGCGCTCTTCATCCTGCTGCTCAAGCAGTGGAGCGAGAACCGCATTAACCGTCTGCGCCATAGCGCAGCGGAGGAATAATTCATGTCGATCGAAGTTCGTAACGTCAGCAAGCGCTTCAACGCCTTCCAGGCCCTGGACAACATCAACCTGGATATCCACAGCGGCGAGCTGGTAGCCCTGCTCGGCCCGTCCGGCTGCGGCAAGACCACCCTGCTGCGCATCATCGCCGGCCTTGAAACCCCGGATAACGGCAATATCGTGTTCCATGGCGAGGACGTGTCCGGACACGACGTGCGCGACCGCAACGTCGGTTTCGTATTCCAGCACTACGCCCTGTTCCGCCACATGAGCGTGTTCGACAACGTCGCCTTCGGTTTGCGCATGAAGCCCAAGGGCGAGCGTCCGAGCGAAAGCAAGATCGCCGAGAAGGTCCATGAGCTGCTGAACATGGTCCAGCTGGACTGGCTGGCCGACCGTTATCCGGAGCAACTGTCCGGCGGCCAGCGCCAGCGTATCGCCCTGGCCCGTGCCCTGGCGGTGGAGCCCAAGGTCCTGCTGCTGGACGAGCCGTTCGGCGCGCTGGACGCCAAGGTCCGCAAAGAACTGCGCCGCTGGCTGGCGCGGCTGCACGAAGACATCAACCTGACCTCCGTGTTCGTGACCCACGACCAGGAAGAAGCCATGGAAGTGGCCGACCGTATCGTGGTGATGAACAAGGGCGTGATCGAACAGATCGGCTCGCCGGGCGATGTCTACGAGAACCCGGCCAGCGATTTTGTCTACCACTTCCTCGGCGACTCCAACCGCCTGAGCCTGAGCGACAACCACCATGTGCTGTTCCGTCCGCACGAAGTGTCGCTGTCGCGGCATGAAGTGGAAGGTCACCATGTGGCTGAAGTGCGCGACATCCGTCCGCTGGGCGCGACCACCCGCGTCACGCTGAAGGTGGAAGGGCAGAGCGATCTGATCGAGGCCGAAGTGGTCAAGGACCATGACAGCCTGACCGGCCTGGCGCGGGGCGAAACCTTGTTCTTCAAGCCGAAGGTCTGGCAGAAGGTCGAGAATATCTGACCGGCTTCAGGGCCTCATCGCTGGCAACGCCAGCTCCCACAATGCCTGCGTCATGCGCAGGCTCATTGCCTGGCGCAAAACATTGTGGGAGCCGGCGTTGCCGGCGATGAACCCATCACCACACCCCGATCTTCACCACACTGTCCTCTCGCGGCTCTCCATACCTGAACCACTGCCCCCGCCGCTCGATCTCGGCATGGCTGATGGTGGTCCGCCGCTTCAGCCCTCGCAGCCAGTCCCACAGATACCCCTGATGTTCCTCCCGCACCGCCGCATACGCCGGGTCGGCGCCGAGGTCGTTGAGTTCCTGCGGGTCGTTCTGCAGGTCGAACAACTGCGCCCTGAAGCCGTCATACGCCAGGTATTTCCAGCGCTCGCTACGGACCATGGTCATGCGGCAGCGGTCGATCGGCTGGCCCAGCCGCTCACGCGCCGGTGACTGGAAGGCGTAGTCATACTCGGCAATCGCATAGCGCCGCCAGTCCCGCGCAGTGCCATGCAGCAGCGGAACCAGCGAGCGCCCCTCCAGCCGATGCTCCGCCGGCGGCAAGCCGAGGGCGTCGAGGAAGGTGGGCAGGGCGTCGATGGTTTCCACCAGGCGCTCGTCGACCGTGCCACGCGTGCCATCGGCCAAGGTGCGCGGGTCGCGGACGATCAGTGGCACGCCCACCGCCGGCTCCAGCAGGAATTCCTTTTCCCCCAGCCAGTGATCGCCAAGAAAATCACCGTGGTCGCTGGTGAAGACGATCAGTGTGTCATCCCAGCGCCCGCTGCTTTGCAGTTCATCGAACAGACGACCGAGCTGGTCATCGACCTGCTTGATCAGGCCCATGTAGGTCGGGATCACGTTCAAACGCACGTCATCGCGGGAAAAGTTGACGCTCTCCTGATGCTGGCGGAAGGCGGCGTACACCGGATGGTCACTCAGTTGCCCGCCCTCGGCGCGCACCGCCGGCACCACCTGTGCGGCACCATACAGCGCGTGATACGGCGCCGGGGCGATGTAGGGCCAGTGCGGCTTGATGTACGACAGGTGCAGGCACCACGGCTGCTCGCCCTGTTCGCGGATGAAGTCGATGGCGCGGTCGGTGGTGTAGACGGTTTCCGAATGCGGCTCCGGCAGGCGCGTCGGCAGGTGGGCGTTGCGCATGTGCCAGCCGCTGAGCACCTCACCGTGGTCGCCCTCGGCGGCATTGGCCCAACTGTGCCACGGGTTGTCACCGTCAAAACCCTGCTCGCGCAGGTAGCGGGTGTAAGGCGCGGTTTCGCGTTTGTCGGCGAACAGCGGGTCGTCGGGGAAGATGCCGTCATGCCGTGCATAGGGCTCGAACCCCACCTCGTTGAGCTGCTCGACCGCTGCGCTGGCCGGATCGAGCTTCAGGTGCTGCTGGGCATCGAGGTTGGGCGTGGCGTGGGTCTTGCCCACCAGCGCCGTGCGGATGCCGGCCGGGCGCAGGTAGTCGCCGATGGTCAGTTCTTCCAGAGGCAGCGGCACGGCGTTCCACGCCACCTGGTGGCTGCTGACGTAACGCCCGGTATAAGCCGACATCCGCGACGGACCGCAGATGGTGCCCTGGGTGTAGGCCCGGCTGAAGCGCACGCCGGCAGCCGCCAGGCGGTCGATATTCGGTGTGTGCAGGTGCGGGTGACCGTAGCAGGACAGGTAATCGCGCCGAAGCTGGTCGCACATGATGTACAGCACGTTGCGCACGGAGGAGGGTTGGGGCATGGCAGTCACCGGTTGAAAGGACAGGCGACTGTTTTCGCCGCCGCGGGCCCCGGCGACAAGCGCATTTGCCGAATACCGTCGATGCGTCCGGCGCAATGCCTCAGACGGCCAGGCGCTCCAGGGCGGCGGCGTCGAGGTCTTCCTCGTTCTGGTCGGTCAACAGGATCTGCTCGATCATCGCCTCGGCCAGCGGTGCCAGGCGCTGGCGTGCACGGCTGACGATGCCGTAGCGGGTGTAGAGCTCTTCGCAGTCGTCGTCCAGGCCGTCGATCTTCAACCGCACCAGTTCCCCCGGCGCGCTGCGCAGGCTGTCGCTGTAGGCGCCGCAGATGCCGATGGCGTTGGAGTGCAGTACCACCGTGAGCAGGCTGTGGCTGTTCTCGCATTCGACATTGGCCTGCACATCCGGACGGCCACTGAGGTCGGCGATGACCTTGCGCAGGTTGGGCGGACGCAGCGTGACGGCCAGCGGGTAGTGCAGCAGCTCCTCGCCGCTGACACTGACGCGCCCGGCCAGTGGATGGCCGGGGCGGCAACAGAAATACCAGCGGCGCGGCTTGAGGCGCAGGGTCTGGTAGGCCGGGTCGGCTTCGAAGCTGCGGGTGTCGGCGACGAAGAATTCGAAGTCCTCGGCCAGCAGGCGGCGGTTGAGGCTCTGCCAGTCATCCACCTGAAACTGCACCCGCGCCTTCGGATAACGCTCGATGAACCCGGCAATGGCCCGTGGCACCAGCCCCGCCGCCGGGGCCGGGCCGCAGCCGAAGCGCAGCTCGCCGGCTTCGAGGCCGTTGAACTGGCGAATCTCGTTGCTCAACTGGCAGGCGCCGCTGACCAGCCGCCGTGCATGCTCCAGCACCACCAGCCCCTGTTTGGTCGGCGGCAGCTCCTTGTTCGAACGGTCCACCAACTGGCACCCGGCGCTGTGTTCCAGGGCCTGGATACTGCGGCTGAACGCCGATTGCGACAGGTTCACCGCGCTCGCCGCGGCCACGAAACTGCGGTGCTCGGCGAGGGCGATCAGGTGGCGGAGTTGGCGAAGGTCTATATGCATTTTTCACATAAAAAGTATCGGGCAAATGCATTTGCTCTGCCTCGGCTGCACTCCTTATAAAGGCAATCACTTATTCGGTAAACATATGTAAAAACATAAATAAATAACTTCAGGGAATAACGATTGCCTGAAAAGGAGCCGCAAATGAGCCAGTCGTCTTCCGTTGCACCCTTGTCTTCACGGCGGCTCAAGCGCCTGCCGCTGGCCCTGCTGCTGGCGGGCAGCGCGCACTGGCTGCCGGCGCAGGCGGCCGATGCGGGGGCGGCGCAGTCCGCTCCTGCTGCCAGGTCCGACAGCCAGCTCAAGACCGTTACCGTCACCGCCCGCCGCCGCGAGGAAAGCGCCCAGGACGTGCCCACGCCGATGAGTGTGCTCGATGGCCAGGCCCTGGAAAGCCAGCGCATCTACCGCATCCAGGACCTCCAGCAACTGGTGCCCAGCGTCAACGTCGCCTACATGCATGCGCGCCAGTCCAGCGTGTCGATCCGCGGCCTGGGCAACAACCCGGCCAGCGACGGCCTGGAAGGCAGCGTCGGGCTCTACCTGGACAACGTCTACCTCGGCCGCCCCGGCATGGCGGTATTCGACCTCATGGACATCGAGCAACTGGAGGTGCTGCGCGGCCCGCAGGGCACGCTGTTCGGCAAGAACACCACCGCCGGCGTGATCAACATCAGCACCCGTGCGCCGAGCTTCACGCCGGAACGCAGCATCGAAACGTCGGTGGGCGAGGACGGCTACTTCCAGACCAAGGGCACGGTCTCCGGCCCGCTGAGCGACACCCTCGCCGGGCGCTTCTCGGCCTACCGCACCCGCAACGACGGCGACATCAAGAACGAATACGACGGCCACACCCTCAACGGCGGCTCGCGCCAAGGCTTTCGCGGGCAACTGCTGTACAAGCCCAACGAACGCTTCAACCTGCGCTGGATCGGCGACTACAACGAGGAAGATTCCAGCGCCGGCACCCGCGTGCTGTTCAGCACCGGGCCGACCATCAATGGCGTCAACCGCTATGAAAGCCGCGCCGCAGCAGCGGGCGCGACGCTGGTGGACGGCAGCAAGCGCAAGGTCAATCTGGACAACGACCAGCACGTCACCGTGTTCCAGGGCGGCACCTCGCTGGAAGCCAACTGGACCCTCGACAACGACTTCACCCTGACCTCGGTCAGCAGCTACCGCTGGTGGGACTTCACCCCGCGGAACGACGACGGCCTCAACGTGCCGGCGGCGTACAACGCCGGAGTCTCGGTGCGGGATAAACAGTGGTCGCAGGAGTTCCGCCTGGCGTCGCCCACCGGCGGTTTCTTCGACTACGTGCTCGGGGCCTACTACTTCGGCTCCGACCTGGATAACACGTCCTTCAACTACTACGGGCCCCGGGCGGATATCTGGAACGGCACGCCGACAGGCGCGCTGGCCAACGTCACCACCCTCGGCAAGGGCCATATCGAGACCGACAGCTTCGCCCTGTTCGCCCAGGGCACCTGGCACCTCAGCGATCGCCTCGATTTCACCGCCGGCGTGCGCGGCACCTATGAAGAGAAAAGCGCCTGGGTCAATCGCGCCGCACCGGTCGGCGGCGCAGCGGTTGCCGGAGCGGCGGCTACTGCCCGTCAGGGCCGCGTCGGCGCTTACCAGTCGGGCGACCTGAACCAGTACAGCGCCAGCCCGTCGGGCCTGCTCAACCTCAGCTATCGCTTCAACGACGACCTGCTCGGCTATGCCACGCTGTCCCATGGCGAGAAGTCCGGCGGGGTCAACCTCACCGTAGCCACCGCACCCGTGGCTGGCGCCGACTCGCTGCTGGTGGGCACCGAGCGCGCCAACAACGCTGAACTGGGCTTCAAGAGCACCCTGTGGGACAAACGCCTGCAACTCAACGCCAACCTGTTCTGGACCCAGGTCAACGGCTACCAGACCAACGCCTACGACGAAGCCAACCGCGTGCAGTACCTGACCAACGCAGGGTCGGTGCGCTCGCGCGGGGTGGAATTTGAAAGCACCCTGATTCCGCTGCGCGGGCTGACGTTGAACCTCAATGGCTCCTACAACGACGTCCGCTACCTGTCCTACAAGGACGCCCCGTGCCCGCCGGAAGTGTCGCTGCAGCCAGGTGCTCCGGCGTCCTGCGACCTCACCGGCCACCAGGTAGTCGGCGCCTCGAAATGGATCGCCAACGCCAATGGCCAGTACCAGTGGGACCTGGACAACGGCCTGCAACCCTACGTCACCGCCAGCTATGCGTTCCGCTCCAAGGCGGTGGGCGTGGTCGAGGACTCCGATTACGCGCAGATCCCCAGCTACGCCGTGGTCAACCTCTCCACCGGCCTGCGCGGCGATTACGGCCAGGGCCAGTGGGATGTCTCGCTGTGGCTGAAGAACGCCTTCGACAAGACCTACTACACCACGCTCTGGAGCGCGGCCAACGGCGGTTATGAAGGCCTGCTCGGGACGCCAAGAACCCTGGGCGTGACCGCTCGCTACGACTTCTGAGGCCGGTTTTCGATGCCTTTGGGGAATATTTTTCATGCCTCAAAGGCATGGCTAAAAGATGGCATCGCTGCAGCCCTTGTGTGGCGCGGGTTGTAGCGATTTAGCAGGCTCGCTTATTTCTGAAAATTCTATCCATAACTTTAAAGATTACTTTCAGAGATAAGCGTCTCGCACCGATCATCCACCGCAAGCGAAGGCCCGAACTCAACGCCTTCCGATGGAAATGCACCGAACCCCCAGGAGTTGATCAATGGGAAATGTCCAGACCGCCGCCAGCGCCCTCGATGTGCTGTGGCGCCCGGCGCCGGGCGAACTGGTCGATCTCGGCCGTCCGCACCGCGTGCCGCTGGCGCAACAGCGCTTGCAGCGTACGCCGCGCAGCGCCCTGAACCGTCGTGAGAAAGTCCTGCTCGGGGTTTTTGCACTGGTGTTGCATGGCGCGGCCGCGTACTGGGTCAGCCACGCACCGACCCCGGTATTGCCGGTGGTCCCGCCGGAAATTCCACCGATGACCATCGAATTCTCCCAGCCGGCGCCGCCGGTGGTGGAGCCGCCGCCCCCTGTGGTCGAGCAACCGCCACCGCCGGTCGAGCCGCCACCACCGGTGGAAGACGAACTGGCCGTGAAGCCGCCGCCGCCCAAGCCGGTGCCCAAGCCCAAGCCGAAACCGGTGCCCAAGCCCGTGCCCAAGCCGGTTCCGCAGCCGGTGCAGACACCGCCGCCGACCCCGGCGCCGCCAGTGGCCGCGCCACAGCCGCCCGCACCGCCTGCGCCTGCCCCGGTGACGCCGGCCTCGGCCAACGCGGCGTACCTGAAGAACCCGGCGCCGGAATATCCGTCGCTGGCCCAGCGTCGCGGCTGGGAAGGCACGGTGCTGTTGCGGGTCAAGGTGCTCGCCAGCGGCAAGCCCGGCGAGATCCAGATTCAGAAGAGCAGCGGTCGCCAGCAACTCGATGACGCCGCGCTGGCCGCGGTGAAGCGCTGGAGCTTCGTACCGGCCAAGCAGGGCGATGTCGCCCAGGAAGGCTGGGTGAGCGTGCCCATCGACTTCAAGATTCGCTAACCCAAATTCGCGCAACTAGAGAGAGAACACATCATGAGCTTATTGGCTTCCCCCCTTGAATCCATCGAAAGCGCGGTGATCTGGCTGCTGGTCGGCTTCTCCGTGGTCACCTGGGGCCTGGCCCTGGTCAAGACCGTGCAGTTCGTCCGTCTGAAGAACCAGGACAAGCGTTTCCACAAACAATTCTGGGCCGCGTCCAGCCTCGATTCGGCCGCCGATCTGGCCCAGAGCCAACCAGGCTCCGCCGCTCGCGTTGCCCAGGCTGGCTATGCCGCCATCGCCGTCAACGAGCCGGGCCAGGCCACCGATCTCAGCCACTCGATCAACCACCAGGACCGCCTGGAACGTGCCCTGCGCCAGCAGATCGTACGTGAGCGCCGCTCCCTGGAAACCGGCCTCGCCGTAGTCGCCAGTATCGGTTCCACCTCGCCCTTCATCGGCCTGTTCGGTACCGTCTGGGGCATCATGGAAGCCCTGAAGGGCATCAGCGCAGCAGGCTCGGCGAGCCTCGAAACCGTGGCCGGCCCGATCGGCGCGGCACTGGTTGCCACCGGCGTGGGTATCGCCGTCGCGGTGCCGGCGGTGCTGGTTTACAACTACTTCCTGCGTCGCCTGAAGCTGACCGCCGCCGATCTGGACGACTTCGCCCACGACTTCTACAGCCTGGCGCAGAAGAGTGCCTTCCGCGTCATCGCCCACCCGACCCTGCACAAGGCCAATGCCGGTGCTGGCCAGCCAGTGAAAGAGGCGGTGTGACATGGCCTTCTCGACCCAGGACAGTGACGAGGTACTCAGCGAGATCAACGTGACCCCGCTGGTGGACGTGATGCTGGTGCTGCTGGTGGTGTTCATCGTGACCGCACCGCTGCTGACCAACGCCATCCCGATCAACTTGCCCAAGACCGAGGCCGTCGCCCCGGTCGAGCAGAAAGACCCGCTCGTAGTGAGCATCGATGGAGCAGGGAAGCTCTTCATCAACAAGGACGAGATCCAGCCGGACTTGCTGGAAACCAACCTGCAGGCGGCCAAGGCCAAGGACCCCGAAGTGCGGGTACAACTGCAGGCGGATGACGGGGTGAATTACGGAGAGGTGGCACGCGCCATGGCCTCCATCGAACGAGCGGGCATTACCAAGCTGTCGGTGATTACCGCACGCTGAGCAATACGCAACTCAGGCAAACTTGAAGGCCGGTCCTGTGGCAGGGGCTGGCTTTTTTTTGTGACAGATGTCGTGGGGAGGCCAGGTTGACGAAAGCGCCATCCGGCGGTAGATTTGCCCTCGTCGATACGGACCGGAACCCGAAAGGGGGTATCGATTTCGGAGGCGAAAGCCTCTCCTAGCCAGTGAGCGGGATAAGCGAAAGCGAAAGAACAGGCCGATATACAGATTCAGCAAGAGCCCCAAGTGCGAAAGCCTTGGGGCTTTTTGTTTTCAGACGGACTTTCCGGCATTACGCATTTCCAGAATGTATCGCACGTTGTGCGGCTTCCCTCGAGGCAGCGAGTGCCGCCCCCAGGTTGCGACTTCATAGGCCGAGATGACGCGCAACTTGAGGACGTTGGCGGTATTTCCAGGCTTGCTGATCGAGAAGAAGATTGCGTAATCGTGCAGGTCCAGGCAGTAGTACCGCTGGTTGTTCTCCACGAAGTACGGAACAGCCAGGCCGTTATAGAAACGTCGCTCCATGTAGTCGCGCAACTGGGTGCTGCAGTCATAACGATCCCGGCAGAAGTAGCGGCGCTCATGCCTGAAACGAAGCGGTTCTCCATGCCCTTTGTCGTCAGTGAAGCAGTGAAAGCCAAATTCGAATTTGACGGTGACCTGCTTGCCTGCCACATCAAACATCAAATTGAATGGCTGCAAATGCGCCATTGATAGTGTTCTGCCGCCGATGATCAGATCCTTCCACTGCATGACGTGCTCTCGTCTGGAAAGCGAGGCAGCGTACGGACGGTGCAATCACGCGACAACAACGCAATTTTGTTCAAACGCTACAGCGACCTGATACCTCAAGACTCGGTTCTACGAAGACCCGGTAGTGTGGTGCTCGGCTGCGCAGCAGGCCCATTCCAGACACCCGCAAACATAAAGTTTGTGGAACCCCAAAGTCCTAGGACGTACCCTACGCGATCTGTCGGTCCTCCCTTCCTTGCCCCTGGAAGCCTCTCCTTCTAGGCTTCCCCGGTCGCTGAATGTTCAGCGATCAGGTGTGGAAACCTGAGCATTTCGAATGTGAGTACCGCTCTATGGCGGCTGTGCGCGGGAGGCCTTTGGGCCTGCCGGGTTTCTCCATTCGCTCGGTTTTCCACCCTGCGCACAGCTGCCACCTTTTTCGTGTGGAAACGACGAGGTTGCAGCCCGACTCTGAATGGAGAATGGCATGAAAAAACTAGTCCCCGACCCACCCCTTGCCCCCACCTGCGCCCGCCACTTCGGCCAGTGCCCGTCCGACCACCCGCCGCTGTTTTCCGTCAACGCCGGTATCGATCCCCACAGCACCCTGGTCCACGCTTCGATGCTCATGCGCTGCGCCTATGAGTCGACCATGGAGGCCGCCACCCGTCAGGGCGGCAGCGCCAATTACTCCTGGCTGGCGATGTACGCCGTGGAGGCGTCCAAGGCGCTGATCGATGCCCTGATCGAAGGCATGGAACGCGCGGAGTTGCAGCAGCCCGCCACATAAGGCGGATCGGGGCCGCGTGGCGGTCCCGGTTGAGTTTTGGTTATTAATAAATAGCTTCTTATTCCTTTACGGATATAACCCCAGCGCTAATACTTGCCGGCATGCACGCAACCGCAGCAGGAGGCAATTCCCCATGCGCAACGAGTCGATCCGTTACCTGATTGTGCCGGGCTGGCAGGGCTCGCCAGAGGACCACTGGCAAAGCCACTGGCACAGCACGCTGCCCAACAGTGCCCGCGTCGAGCAGGCCGATTGGCTGACGCCGCAGCGCCAGGACTGGGTCGCCGCGCTGGAACAGGCCATCGCCGCCGATGAGGCGCCGGTGATCCTGATTGCCCACAGCCTCGGTTGCATCACGGTGGCCCATTGGGCCGCGCAGGCCAATCCCGCGCTGCTGCGGCGGGTACGCGGAGCGCTGCTGGTGGCGCCGGCGGATGTCGAGCGTCCGGCCTGCTCGCCGGCGCTGCGCAATTTCGCGCCGATTCCCATGCGCGCCTTGCCGTTCCCGAGCCAGGTGGTCACCTCCGACAACGACCCGGCCGTCAGCGCGCCACGGGCCATGCAACTGGCCCGCGCCTGGGGCGCCGAAGCCGGCGTGCTCGGCGGCGCCGGGCATATCAACGTCAAGTCCGGCCACCGTCGCTGGGAACAGGGTTTCGCCTACCTGTACCGCCTGCAAAGCCGTCTGGAACAAGGCGCCTTGCGTCGCGCCTGATTCCACCGCCTCTTTTTTCCTTTTCCTGCGTAACGCCCGGGCCAGGAGCGCCCGGGCGGGAGTTTTGCCATGACCGCACAAGACACTTTCGGCCAGCCGCTGCTGACCTTCCCCGAAATCGACAAAAGCCCGCTGAGCATCCGCGCCAAGGCGCTGGTGTTCGTTGACCCGCGCTCGCGCCAGTTGCGCAAGGAACTGGAGGTGCTGGCGCCGCTGGCGCTGCCGGTGCTGATTCGCGGCGAAACCGGTACCGGCAAGGAATTGCTGGCCCGGCAGATCCACCGCGCCAGTGACCGCGGCGGCCTGTTCGTTTCGGTCAACTGCGGGGCGATCAGCCCGACTTACGCCGATGCCGAACTGTTCGGCTACGCCGCCGGTGCCCATAGCGGCACCGCCAGCAGCCGCGCCGGCTGGTTCGGTTCGGCCAACGGCGGCACCCTCTACCTCGATGAAATCGCCGACTTGCCGCTGGCCATCCAGGTCAAGCTGCTGGCGGCCCTGGAAACCCGCGAAGTGACCCGCGTCGGCGCGCAGCAGGCGCATCCGGTGGATGTGCGACTGGTGGCCGCCACCAGCATCGACCTGGCCCAGGCCGTGGCGGCGGGTCGCTTCCATCAGCGTCTGTACGACTACCTGCATGAAGGCCAGCTGGAGCTGCCGGCGCTGCGCGAGCGGGTCGGCGACATCCTGCCACTGGCCGAGTATTTCATCGGCATCTACAGCCCGCGGCTCAACCTGCCGGTACCTCTGCTCAGCGAGGCGGCGCAGCGGGTGCTGGAACTGCACGACTGGCCGGGCAACACCCGCGAGCTGGAGAACGTCATTCACTTTGCCCTGCTGCTGGGGAGCGGTGACGAGATCCTGCCGGAGCATCTGAACCTGCCCACGCCACTCACGGCGCTGGCCGAGCGGCTGGATCGAATCAGCGCCCAGGGTGACGCCCTGGAACGTCGCGCCCTGCAAAGCCTGCTGGAGAAGACCTTGTTGCGCCTCACGCAAGCCGCGAGCTAGAGCGTTGCGCGTGCTGCATTAATGGCTGATCGCAAAAAGGCATAAGCAGCCAAGAAAAAGATATTGTTGCGGAATAAAAAATCTCGGTATTGTCCGCGTCACGCCGGGCAACACGGGTCCGGCCAACCAACACTGACCGAGCCCACGAGGCGCGGATATCCAATAAGGACTGCACATGAAAAAGACGCTGTTGATGACCGCCCTGGCTGCTGCGCTGTCGGTTGCCGGTTTCGCCCACGCTGCCGAGAAACTGGTGGTGGCCGCAACCCCGGTTCCCCACGCCGAGATCCTCGAGCTGATCAAGCCGACCCTGGCCAAAGAAGGCGTGGATCTGGAGATCAAGGTCTTCACCGACTACGTGCAGCCGAACGTGCAGGTCGATCAGAAGCGTCTGGACGCCAACTACTTCCAGACCCTGCCGTACCTGAAGAACTTCAACGAAGGCAAAGGCACCCACCTGGAAACCGTGATCGGCGTTCACGTCGAGCCGTTCGGTGGCTACTCGAAGAAGGTCAAGACCCTGGCCGAGCTGAAGGAAGGCGCCACCGTGGCGATCCCGAACGAGGGTAGCAACAGCGGTCGTGCGCTCCTGCTGCTGCAGAAGGCTGGCCTGATCACCCTGAAGGATCCGAAGAACGCCCTGGCGACCCCGAAAGACATCGCCGAGAACCCGAAGAAGCTGAAATTCCGCGAGCTGGAATCGGCCATGCTGCCGCGTGTGCTGGACCAGGTCGACCTGGACATGATCAACACCAACTACGCCCTGGAAGCGGGTCTGAACCCGGCCAAAGACGCGCTGGTGATCGAAGGCAGCGACTCGCCTTACGTGAACTTCCTGGTGGCCCGTCCGGACAACAAGGACAGCGACGCCATCCAGAAACTGGCCAAGGCCCTGACTTCGCCTGAGGTGAAGACCTTCATCGAGAAGAAATACAGCGGCGCGGTACTGCCGGCGTTCTGATTCCTGATGGCCCTATCGCTGCGGTGCGGCGGTCCGACAAGCCAGCTTGTCGGACCGCCGCACTGCAGCGATGCTTTTGGCGCTCTGACGCCTCAGCTTTCGGTGCTATCAATATGCAATAACGGTATTTAAATTTTCATTTTTATACCTTTAGAGTCTTTCCCCAATGAGGCTTACCCGCCTCGCACTCTTGTCAGCATCCGCCCGTCTACCCTCGGGCCGGTTCGGGAAAGACACCGCGCATGACCTTCGATATTCCCTTCATCCTCAGCACGCTCCCCGCGTTCGCCAAAGCCGTCGGCGTCACGCTGCAGGTTGGTCTGATCGCCATCGCCACCTCGCTGGTGGTCGCCGTGATCAACGCCGCGATCCTGCTCTACCGCACGCCTGTGCTGCACAGCCTGGTGTCGCTCTACGTCGAGCTGGCACGCAACACGCCGCTGCTGATCCAGCTGTTTTTCGTCTACTTTGCCCTGCCGTCCCTTGGCGTGAAGATTTCCGGCTTCGCCGCCGCGATCATCACCATGACCTTCCTCGGCGGCGCCTACCTCACCGAGGTGCTGCGCGCCGGTGTCGAGGCGGTGCCGGTGGCGCAAGTGGAGTCCGGGCGCTCGATCGGCCTGTCCGACGGCCAGTTGCTGCGCCATGTGATCCTGCCCCAGGCCGGGATCCTCAGCCTGCCGGCGCTGTTCGCCAATTTCATCTTCCTGCTCAAGGAAACCACCATCGTTTCGGCGGTGGCGGTGCCGGAGATTCTCTACACCACCAAGAGCTACATCGCCCTGTACTACAAGACCTACGAAATGCTCGCGGTGATGACGCTGATCTGCGTCTTGCTGTTCCTGCCCCTGTCGCTGCTGCTCAGCCGCCTGGAACGGAGGCTGCAACATGGCCAGTTCGGGTCTTGAGCTGTTGCTGGTGTCCTTGCCGCAACTGGGCAAGGGCGCCGCGCAAACCCTGTCGATCTCGGCCCTGGGCATCGTCTTCGCGACCTTGGGCGGTGTGCTCTATGGCGTGCTGGCCACCCTCGGCAAACGCAGCGTGAACCTGGCGCTGCGCATCTACCTGGAGCTGTTCCGCGCCATCCCGGTGCTGGTCTGGCTGTACCTGCTGTTCTTCGGACTGCCGATCTTCCTCGGCATCAGCCTGCCGAGCTTCTGGTGCGCGGTGCTGGTGCTGGGGCTGTGGGGCGCCAGCGAGGTGGGCGAGGTGGTGCGCGGTGCGCTGCAGTCGCTGCCGCGCGGGCAACGCGAGGCGGGGCTGTCCATCGGTCTGTCGGGCTGGCAGTTGTACGGCCATGTGCTGCTGCCCCAGGCGCTCAAGCGCATGACGCCGCCGACCATCAACATCTATACGCGGATCATCAAGACCAGCTCGCTGGCGGTGCTGATCGGGGTGGTGGATGTGATCAAGGTCGGCCAGCAGATCATCGAGCGCACCTACGAATCGGTGCTGATCTACGGCGCGCTGTTCCTGTTTTTCTTCTTTATCTGCTATCCGCTCTCGGCCGCTTCCCGCGCCCTTGAGCGCCGCTGGACACACGCATGAGCGCATTGATCGAGTTTCAGGGCTTCAACAAATTCTTCGGCGACAACCAGGTACTGAAAGACGTCGACCTGTCGGTTGCGGCGGGCGAGGTGGTGGTGATCCTCGGCCCCAGCGGCTGCGGCAAGAGCACCCTGCTGCGCTGCCTCAACGGCCTGGAAAGCGCCCACAGCGGCAGCCTGCGCCTGGACGGCCGCGAGTTGCTGAACCCGACCACCGACTGGCGCCAGATCCGCCAGCAGGTGGGCATGGTGTTCCAGAGTTATCACCTGTTCGGCCACATGAGCGTGATCGACAACCTGCTGCTCGGCCCGCTCAAGGTGCAGAAGCGCGAACGCGCCGAGGCCCAGGCCCAGGCCGAGGCGCTGCTGGCCCGGGTCGGCCTGCTGGACAAGCGCGATGCCTTCCCGCGCCAGCTCTCCGGCGGCCAGCAGCAACGCATCGCCATTGTCCGTTCGCTGTGCATGAACCCCCGGGTGATGCTGTTCGACGAAGTCACCGCCGCCCTCGACCCGGAAATGGTCAAGGAAGTGCTGCAGGTGATCCAGGGCCTGGCCCGCGACGGCATGACCCTGCTTATCGTTACCCACGAAATGGCCTTCGCCCGCGCGGTGGCCGACCGCATCGTGTTCATGGACGCCGGCAGGATCCTTGAACAGAGCCACCCCGAAAGCTTCTTCGAGAACCCGCGGACCGCACGCGCGCAGCAGTTCCTGGAGAAATTCTCCTACGTCGAAAACCTGCCAGAGAGACCTCAAAAGGAACTGACATGAAAACTGCCAAAACTTCGAAACTGCTGCTATCGCTGTTCGGCCTGGCGTTGCTGGCCGGCTGCAACAAGGCTGAAGAACCGGCCAAGCCTGCCGCCGCCACGCCTGCGCCCGCCACCAGCTACCTGGAAACCATCAAGGCCCGCGACAAACTCATCGTCGGCGTATTTACCGACAAACCGCCGTTCGGCTTTGTCGACGAAAGCGGCCGCTACGTCGGCTTCGACACTGATATCGGCCGGGCTTTCGCCAAGTCGCTGCTGGGCGATGAAAACAAGGTCGAATTCGTGGCCGTGGAGCCAGCCAGCCGCATTCCGTTCCTGCAGAGCGACAAGGTCGACCTGATCCTGGCCAACATGACCGTCACCCCGGAACGCAAGGAAGCGGTGGAGTTCACCAACCCCAACCTGCGTGTCGCGGTCCAGGCCCTGGTGGCTGACGGCAGTTCGGTGCAGAAGCTCGACGACCTGGCTGACAAGACCACCATCGTCACCACCGGCACCACCGCCGATATCTGGCTGACCAAGAACCACCCGGACTGGAAACTGCTCAAGTTCGAGAAAAACAGCGAGTCGCTGCAGGCCCTGGCCAATGGCCGTGGCGATGCCTATGCGCAGGACAACCTGATCCTGTTCAGCTGGTCCAAGCAGAACCCGGGCTACCGCGTGCTGCCGGAGCTGCTGGGCGAGGAAGCGCCGATCGCGCCGGCGGTGAAGAAGGGCAATATCGAACTGCGCGACTGGGTCAACGCCGAGCTGTCGCGCCTGGGCGAAGAGAAGTTCCTGCACAAGCTGTATGACCAGTACGTGCGCAAGGAACTGAGCGATGACACCAAGCCGGAAAGCGTGATCGTCGAAGGCGGCAAGTGGCAGGGCTGATCTTTCGGGATTGCCTGACACAAAACCTGTAGGAGCGGCTTCAGCCGCGATTGGCCGCATAGCGGCCATAAAACCTGTACTCCCGGTATTCCAGAAACATCGCGGATTCGGGTTTTACGACGGCTGCGCCGCCGATCGCGGCTGAAGCCGCTCCTACAGGGGCATCGTTGGGTTCAGTATCTATTCCGGCCAATGCCACACCGGTTCATCCAGCATGGCCTGACCCACCACCCGGGTTTGCCCCAGCTCTTTCTCGAGCACGATGGAGTTGCAGGTCGCATCGCCTTCCAGCGCCTCCATCAGCCCCCGCGAATGGGACACCACCCACACCTGGCACTGCTGTGAGGCACGGATGATCAGTCGCGCCAGTGCCGGGATCAGGTCGGGGTGCAGGCTGGTTTCCGGTTCGTTGAGCACCATCATGGTGGGCGGGCGGGGCGTCAGCAGCGCGGCTACCAGCAACAGATAACGCAAAGTCCCGTCCGACAGCTCCGCCGCACTCAGCGGCCGCAGCAAGCCTTCCTGATGAAACTGCACGGCAAACAGCCCGCCCGGCACCGCATCAATCGCCAGCCGTGCGCCGGGGAACGCATCGGCGACGGTGTCGTGCAGCGCCTGCGGATCGCCCACTTCGACGATGGTCTGCAACGCTGCCGCGAGATCGCGGCCATCGTGATGCAGCACCGGCGTACGCGTGCCCAGTTGCGGCCGTCGCGCCGGGGCGTCGACGTCGGTACGCAGGTGGTCGTAGAAGCGCCAGCCACGAATCTGTTCACGCAGGTGCAGCACTTCGGGCGAGGTCCGCAGGTTGCCGACGTGGTCGAACAGGCTCTCGGCGCTGGAGACATGGTGTGCCAGGACGTCCCACTGGTGCCCGTCGCGGGCCTTGACCATCGGCCCCTTGCGGTCCACCAGCAGGCTGGCGGGGCGGTAGCTGTCGCCGGCCCACAGGCATTCGCGCTTGATCTGCGGATCAAGGAAGAACTTGGTCCGGTTGTCCGGTTCCGGCAGGCCGAGGCCGATGGCGTAACCGAAATCCTCGCCGGCGAATCCCAGGCGCAGCCGCTTCACACCCGAGCGTGGTCCGCCTTCGATTGCGACTTCGCCGCGGCTCATGCGCCGGGTGATCTTTTCGGGCCCCGCCCAGAACGTCGATTCCAGCCCGCCTTCCGCCGCCAGCGCGTTGACCACCCCGCCACGGGCGGTTTCCGCCAGCAGGCGCAGCGCCTTGTACAGGTTGGACTTGCCGCTGCCGTTGGGCCCGGTAATCAGGTTCAGCCGGCCAAGTGGCAGTACCAGGCGATTGATCGAGCGGTAGTTGGCGACGGCCAGGGTGGTGAGCATCGGGGCGTCCTGCACGGATAAAGCCGGAAGTATCGCTTATTTGGCGTAAGACCTTGTTTATCAGATTTGTAGGGCCGTTCCGGTTGTTCTGTGAGCGGTTACGGAACCCCTGATCTACGCTAACAGTCGCATTCCCTATCTCGGACCGGCACATGCAAAGGAGCCCGCATGAAGCTGTCGTGTTCTTATACGCTTGTCTGCCTGGGGCTGGCGCTCTCGCTGGCGGGGTGTGGCGAGCAAGCCGCAGTCGAGCCGCTGCGGCCAAGAGTGGCGGTGCAGACGGTGCAACCCGGGGATTTTGCCGCGGCGGTGACGCTGACCGGTGATGTCCAGGCGCGGGTCCACAGCGACCTGTCGTTCCGCGTGGGGGGCAAGATCATTTCCCGCAGCGTCGATGTCGGCGATCACGTCAAGGCCAATCAGGTGCTGGCGCGTCTCGACCCCAAAGACCTGCAGACCAATGTCGATTCGGCGAGCGCCGAGGTGCTTGCCGCCAAGGCGCGGGTGACACAAAGCTCTGCCGCCTTCGTGCGCCAGCAGAAACTGCTGCCCAAGGGCTACACCAGCCAGAGTGAATACGATTCCGCCGAGGCCGCACTGCGCAGCAGCCGCAGCGCGCTGAAGGCCGCCGAGGCGCAACTGGCCAATGCCCGGGAGCAACTGAGCTACACCGCGCTGGTGGCGGATGCTGCCGGGGTCATTACCGAGCGCCAGGCCGAAGTCGGCCAGGTGGTCCAGGCCACGGTGCCGATCTTCAGCCTGGCGCGCGATGGCGGGCGCGATGCGGTGTTCAATGTCTACGAGTCGTTGTTGCTGGGGCCGGGCAGCGAGCAGTCGATCGTCGTCAGCCTGCTGGATAACCCGAAAATCCAGGCCAGGGGGCATGTGCGTGAGATCACCCCGACCGTGTCGGCCCAGAGCGGCACGGTGCAGGTGAAGATCGCCCTCGACGAGGTGCCGGCGGGCATGGAACTGGGTTCGGCGGTGAGCGCCACCGGCAATCCGCGCGGCAAGCCGGGTGTTGAGCTGCCGTGGTCGGCGCTGACCAAGGATGTCCACGATCCGGCCGTGTGGCTGGTAGACCCGGCGCACAAGGCGCAGCTGCAAAAGGTCACGGTGGGCCGCTACCTCACCGGCAAGGTGGTGATTACCGAAGGCCTGGAAAGCGGCCAGCAGGTGGTGGTGCTGGGCGGTCAGTTGCTGCATCCGGGCATGCTGGTGGAAATCGCCGATAACGCCGGGGTGACACCATGAAACCGTTGTTGCTGATGCTTGGCTGCCTGTCGCTGGTGGCCTGTGGCGAGAAGGAAAAGCCGCCGGAGCCGATCCGCCCGGTGCTGTCGATGAAGGTGCAGACCCTCGATCAGCTCGATCTCGGCCGCTTCGCCGGGACCATCCAGGCCCGCTACGAAAGCACCCTGGGCTTCCGCGTCGGCGGGCGCATTGCCCGGCGCGCGGTGGACGTGGGCAGCACGGTCAAGCCCGGCGATGTGCTGGCGAGTCTTGATCCCACCGACCAGCAGAATCAGGTGCGCGCCGCCGAAGGCGATCTGGCGCGGGTCGAGGCGCAGTGGATCAACGCCCAGGCCAATGCCCGTCGCCAGCAGCAGCTGTATGACCGTGGTGTCGGTGCCCAGGCGCAGCTCGACGTCGCCCAGACCGACCTGAAAACCACCGGCGCCACCCTTGCGCAAGCCAAGGCTGCGCTGCAACAGGCTCGCGACCAGCTCGGCTACAGCGAGCTGCGCACCGACCACGCCGCAGTCGTTACCGAATGGAAGGCCGAGGCCGGGCAGACGGTCGCCGCCGGCCAGGCGGTGGTGACCCTGGCCCGACCGGACGTGAAAGAAGCGGTGATCGACCTGCCGACCCATCTGGCCGATGCATTGTCCACGGGCGTCGAATTCCGCGTCATGGCACAACTGGACAACAGCGTGCAGACCACCGCGACCCTGCGGGAGATCGAGCCCCAGGCCGATGCCAGCACCCGAACCCGGCGTGCCCGGCTGACCCTCAAGGACACCCCCGACGGCTTCCGCCTCGGCAGTTCCATCAGCGTCACCCTCAGTTCGGCGGTGACGCCGCGCAGTGAACTGCCGCCCAGTGCGGTGCAGGAGGTGGACGGGCAGGCGCGGGTGTGGATAGTCGATACCCAGCAGAAAGTGGTCAACCCTCGCGAAGTGAAGGTGCTGGAGCGGCGGCCCGGCGTGGTCCTGCTGGCCTCCGGCGTGCAGCCGGGCGAGCGGGTGGTAACTGCCGGCGTGAACAGCCTCAAGCCGGGGCAGAAGGTCATGGTCGATGAGGACGAGTCCCGATGAAAGGAAGCTTCAACCTCTCCGAATGGGCACTGCGGCACCAGTCCTTCGTCTGGTACCTGATGTTCGTCGCGTTGTTGATGGGGGTGTTCTCCTACCTCAACCTGGGGCGCGAGGAAGACCCGTCGTTCACCATCAAGACCATGGTCATCCAGACCCGCTGGCCGGGTGCGACACAGGACGAAACCCTGCTGCAGGTCACCGATCGCATCGAGAAGAAACTCGAAGAGCTGGACTCGCTGGACTACGTGAAGAGCTACACCCGTCCCGGCGAATCGACCGTCTACGTCAACCTGCGCGACACCACCAAGGCCGCTGATATTCCGCAGATCTGGTACCAGGTGCGCAAGAAGATCCAGGACATCCGCGGCGAGTTTCCCCAGGGCATCCAGGGCCCCGGCTTCAACGACGAGTTCGGCGATGTGTTCGGCTCGATCTACGCCTTCACCGCCGACGGCCTGAGCCTGCGGGAGCTGCGCGACTATGTGGAGCAGGTGCGCGCGGAGATCCGCGAGGTGCCGAACCTGGGCAAGGTGGAAATGATCGGCACCCAGGACGAGGTGCTCTACCTGAACTTCTCGGTACGCAAGCTGGCCGCCCTGGGCATCGATCAGCGCCAGGTGGTGCAGGCCCTGCAGGCGCAGAACGCGGTGACCCCGGCCGGCGTGATCGAGGCCGGCCCCGAGCGGATTTCGGTGCGCACCAGCGGGCAGTTCGCTTCGGAGAAGGACCTGGCCGAGGTCAACCTGCGGCTGGACGACCGTTTCTATCGGCTGGCGGACATCGCCGATATCCAGCGCGGCTATGCCGATCCGCCCACCGTGCAGTTCCGCTACAACGGCCAGACCGCTATTGGCCTTGCTATCGGCATGAAGGCCGGCGGCAACATGCAGGTATTCGGGCAACTGTTGCGCGAGAAAATGGACAGCATCATCGGCGAGCTGCCGCTGGGGGTCGGGGTGTACACCGTTTCCGACCAGGCGGTGGTGGTGAAAGAGGCGGTGGGCGGCTTCACCAGCGCGCTGTTCGAGGCGGTGGTGATCGTGTTGCTGGTGAGCTTCGTCAGCCTTGGCCTGCGCGCCGGGCTGGTGGTGGCCTGCTCGATTCCGCTGGTGCTGGCGATGGTCTTCGTGTTCATGGAATACAGCGGCATCACCATGCAGCGGATTTCCCTCGGTGCGCTGATCATCGCGCTGGGCCTGCTGGTGGATGACGCGATGATCACCGTCGAGGTGATGGTCACGCGCCTGGAAATGGGTGAGACCAAGGAGCAGGCGGCGACCTTCGCCTACACCTCCACGGCCTTCCCGATGCTCACCGGTACGCTGGTGACCGTTGCCGGCTTCGTGCCCATCGGCCTCAACGCGAGCTCGGCGGGGGAGTACACCTTCACCCTGTTCGCGGTGATCGCGGTGGCGCTGATCGTGTCATGGATCGTCGCCGTGCTGTTCGCACCGGTGCTGGGCGTGCACTTGCTCAGCACCAACCTGAAGAAGCATGACGAAGAGCCCGGACGCATTGGCAAGGCGTTCAGCGGCGGGCTGCTGTGGTGCATGCGCCATCGCTGGCTGACCATCCTCGGTACGGTGCTGATCTTCGCGCTGTCGATCTTCAGCTTCCGCTTCGTGCAGAACCAGTTCTTCCCCAACTCCGACCGGCCCGAGCTGCTGGTGGACATCAACCTGCCGCAGAACGCCTCCATCGAGGAAACCCGCAAGGTGGTGGACCGCCTCGAAGCCACGTTCAAGGACGACCCCGACATCGTCCACTGGAGCACCTACATCGGCCAGGGTGCGGTGCGCTTCTACCTGCCGCTGGACCAGCAACTGCAGAATCCGTACTACGCCCAGCTGGTGGTGGTGAGCAAAGGCATCGAGTCCCGCGAGGCGCTCAAGGCGCGGCTGCAGAAGCGCCTGCGGGACGACTTCGTCGGTATCGGCAGCAACGTCCAGGGCCTGGAAATGGGCCCGCCGGTGGGGCGACCGATCCAGTATCGGGTCAGCGGCAAAGACATCGACCTTGTGCGCAAGCACGCCATCGAACTGGCGACGCTGCTCGACAGCAACCCGCATATCGGCGACATGATCTACGACTGGAACGAGCCGGGCAAAGTGCTGCGCATCGACATCGCCCAGGACAAGGCGCGGCAGCTTGGGCTGTCGTCGGAGGATGTGGCCAACATCATGAACAGCATCGTCAGTGGCGCGACGGTGACCGAGGTGCACGACAACATCTACCTGATCGACGTCATCGCCCGTGCCGAAGACAGCGAGCGTGGGTCGCCGCAGACCCTGCAGGACCTGCAGATCGTCACCCCCAACGGCACTTCCATCCCGCTGCTGGCCTTCGCCACCGTGCGTTACGAGCTGGAGCAACCGCTGGTGTGGCGTCGTGATCGCAAGCCGACCATCACCATCAAGGCCTCGGTGCGTGACGAGATCCAGCCTACCGACCTGGTGAAGCAGCTCAAACCGAAGATCGACGAGTTCGCCAGCAAGCTGCCCACGGGCTACGAAGTGGCTACGGGCGGCACGGTGGAAGAGAGCGGTAAGGCCCAGGGGCCGATTGCCAGCGTGATTCCGCTGATGCTGTTCCTCATGGCGACCTTCCTGATGATCCAGTTGCACAGCGTGCAGAAGCTGTTCCTGGTGGCGAGCGTGGCGCCGCTGGGGTTGATCGGCGTGGTCATCGCCCTGGTGCCGACGGGCACGCCGATGGGCTTCGTGGCAATCCTCGGGATATTGGCGCTGATCGGCATCATCATCCGCAACTCGGTCATTCTGGTGACCCAGATCGACGAGTACGAGGCCCAGGGCTATGCGCCCTGGGATGCCGTGCTCGAAGCCACCAACCACCGGCGTCGGCCGATCTTGCTGACAGCGGCGGCGGCAAGTCTGGGGATGATTCCGATTGCGCGGGAAGTGTTCTGGGGGCCGATGGCCTACGCGATGATTGGCGGCATCATCGTTGCGACCTTGCTGACGCTGCTGTTTCTGCCGGCGTTGTATGTGGCCTGGTACAAGATCCGGGAGCCGGAAAAAGCCTGACACTTTGCAGCTCTTTGGCCTGTAGGAGATTCGTCCGCGAGCGGCGGCGTAGCCGTCGTAAAGCCTGAGTCCCGGATCTGCCAGATGTATCGCGGGCTCAGGTTTCATGGCCGCTTCGCGCCCAATCGCGGATAAATCCGCTTGTATGGTAAGACTTGAAGGGAGGAGGAGGGACGCAATCCGCTTCTGACTGTTCGCAGCAGTACAGACCGTGGGAGAAATCACCCCTCCTCCTTTCAAACACCCCAAGCGCCGATAAGGAATGCCTCGTTTGCAAACGACGATAGATGCAAGCCTGCGCCAGGGTGTGCCCTTCAAGTCGTGTCACGCTACAGAGAGCAGTTACCTATGGCAATGCCCGCAATGCCCTTCGAAGCCGGTGTGGATGTCGCCAAAGACGAATTGGTGATTCAAAGTAGTCCAGACACCAAGCCTTTCGCCATCCCCAACACTCCGAAATCGATCAAGACCTGGCTCAAGACAGTGCCCAAAGGGTCAGCCCTGGCCATCGAGGCAACCAGTTCCTATCACATGGAACTTGCCGAGCAGGCTCATAGTGCGGGCTTGAGCGTTTATGTGGTCGATGGTCTTAGGCTGAGTCGGTACCGTGACAGCCTCGGTGTGCGAGCAAAGACTGACGCAAATGACGCCACCTTACTCGCCCGCTTTCTGAACAGGGAACGTGCGTCACTGAAGGTATGGGTGCCAGCACCGCCCGGTCACCGCGAGCTCCAGATGCTGCTGCGACGCCGCGCCAAGATCGTGGAAATGCGCGGCATGATGCGAATGAGCTTGTCGGGAGAAAAGTTGTTTGAGGAAGAACTCGAGATCCTGGAAAAGACGTTCAAACGGCTTGAGCGATTGTTCGAAATGTGTTTGCGCGAGGCCATCAAAGAAGCTGGACTCAAGGATCAATTACGTTGTCTTTGCCAATTGCCAGGCGTTGGTTTTCTCACCGCGGCTGGTTTGGTGATGTCGTTCATGCGTGGTGAGTTCGCCAACAGCGATGCGTTTGTCGCGTACTTGGGAATGGACGTGATAACGGCTCAGTCAGGCAAGTGGGTTGGCCGAGGAAGGTTGAGCAAGCGCGGGGACTCGGAGGTTCGTAGGCTACTGCATAACGCGGCGATGAGCGGCAGTCGAACCCAGGCCTGGAAGCAGTTCTACGCGCACCATCTGGAGCGAGGCAAGAAGACCACTCAGGCGCTGGTAATCCTCTCACGGAAGCTGGCACGACTGGCATATGCCTTGATGAAGAGCCAAACGGACTGGAAACCGCAAGTCTATACCGGAGGTGCAAAACCAGCCGGCTGACTGGAGCTGCTGCGCAGCTCACAGCGATTAAACCTCTGAAACAGCCTTACACCTGGGAGCTTCCTCACAGGTGCGATAGCTCACGTCTGTAGAGAATGGGGAGGGCAGAAAAGGCCATCGGCAAAAAAATTGCGTCCGGCCATAGAATCTCCCACTGGGCGCTCAGGCTTCATGGTCGCCGCTCGCCCAATCCTGGATGAGTTGCCAGTAGGAGCGGATTTATCCGCGATCGGCGGCGCAGCCGTCGTAAAGCCTGAGTCCCGGATCTGCCAGACACATCCTGCACCATCCTCAGCCCGCGAAACTCCGCGTGCCTGACTACCTTGAACGCTCATCCATTCAAGGAAGACCTCATGCCCTATCCAGCCGCCGAGCGTTTGCGTACTGGCCGTTTCTCCGAGCGCGGGCGGCTGTATCTGCTCACATGTGTAACGGATGGACGCAAAGCCGTGTTTCAGAATTTGCGGCCGGCTCGTCTCGTGGTTGAGCAATTCCGTCTGGCACAGGCGGAGGGCACAGCCAACTCACTGGCCTGGGTAGTAATGCCTGATCATGTTCACTGGTTGGCAGAGCTGCAGGACGCAACCCTGGCTGATCTGATGCGCCGTTTCAAAGCGCGCAGCGCACTGGGTATCAATCGGCTGCTCGAAACCCGCGGCCGCCTGTGGCAGCCGGGGTTCCATGACCGGGCCTTGCGGCAAGAGGAAGACGTCTGTGCCGTGGCCCGCTACATCATTGCCAATCCGCTACGAGCCGGGCTGGTGAGGAGAGTGAGGGACTATCCGCACTGGGACGCTGTCTGGCTTTGAAGCAAAGCTTTTTCAGCGCTTGTTCAACCGCTTCGCCAACCGGTCCCCGCTCACCTGGATCAACGCCACCAGCACTACCAGCATGACGATCACAGTCAGCATGATCTGGGTGTCGAAACGCTGGTAACCATACCGATAGGCAATGTCCCCCAATCCGCCCGCGCCAATGGCGCCGGCCATGGCCGAGGAGTTGATCATGGTCACCAGGGTGATGGTGAAACCACCGACGATCCCCGGCAGCGCCTCGGGCAACAGCACATGCCAGACGATGTGCCAGCGCCGGCAACCCATGGCCTGCGCCGCTTCGATCAGGCCATGATCGACTTCCCGCAGGCTGACTTCGGCAATCCGCGCAAAGAACGGCGTGGCGGCAATGGTCAACGGCACTACCGCCGCCCACACGCCATAGGTGGTGCCGACGATCAGCCGGGTGAAGGGGATCAGCGCGACCATCAGGATCAGGAACGGAATCGAGCGGAACAGGTTGACGAAGGCGCCCAGCACCCGGTTCACAGTGGGCGCTTCGAAGATCCCGCCCTTGCCGCTGGTGACCAGAATCACCGCCAGCGGAATCCCCGCCAGCAAGGCGATCAACGACGACACGCCAACCATCAGCAGGGTGTCGATCACGCCCTGCAACAAACGATCAAACCACATAGCCAAGTACCTCCACCTGGGCGGCCCATGCCCGGGCCTGTTCGAGGATGCGGGCATGGCTGTGCGGCGAGTCCGCTACCGAGATCACCAGTTGGCCCAGGGCGCGGTCCTGGATGGGCTCGATGCCGCCCTGCAGCAGGCTGACCCGCCCGCCAAGGGCGCTGAACAGTGCCGACAGGTCCGGTGCTTCGCGGTCTTCGCCGCTGACCCGCAAGCGCAATACCAGCGCCGCCCGCGTATCCGGCGCGGTGGGCAGCAGGCGTGCCAGCAACGACGGCGGCAAGGCCGGTTGCAGCGGCGCCAGCAGGGTCTTGCTGACCTCGTGCTGCGGATTGCCGAACACCTGCCACACCTCGCCCTGCTCGACCACGCGACCGCGCTCCAGCACCACCACGCGGTGGCAGATATCGCGGATCACCGCCATTTCGTGGGTGATGAGGACGATGGTCAGGCCAAGCCGGCGGTTGATGTCGCGCAGCAGGCCGAGGATGGATTCGGTGGTCTCCGGGTCCAGCGCCGAGGTGGCCTCGTCGCAGAGCAGGATGGCCGGGTCGTGCACCAGCGCCCGGGCAATGCCGACGCGCTGTTTCTGCCCGCCGGACAACTGCGCCGGATAGACGTGATGCTTCTCCTGCAGCCCCACCAGCTCCAGCAGTTCGGTGACCTTGCGCTGGCGCTCGGCCTTGGGCACGCCGGCCACTTTCAGCGGCAGTTCGACGTTCTGCCACACGGTCTTGGCCGACATCAGGTTGAAGTGCTGGAAGATCATGCCGATGCGCCGGCGCAGGTCCACCAGCTTGTCTTCGTCGTAGTCGGCGATGTCCACCTGGTCGATCAGCACACGACCGCCGCTGGGTTGTTCGAGGCGGTTGATGGTGCGGATCAGCGACGACTTGCCGGCGCCGCTGCGGCCGATGATGCCGAAGATCTCGCCGTGCTGGATGTTCAGGTCGATGTCGGCCAGGGCCGGGGCGCTTTGCCCCGTGTAGGTCTTGTGCAGGCCGACGAAGCGCACATGGGCGCTGTTCAGCTCGGGATGCAGTGCGCGGTGCGGGGCCTGCCGGCGTTCCGGCAGGCCTGTCGCCTCCAGCGCCACGCGGGCGTTGGCGGCACTCATCTCAGCTCTCCCAACCCGGCTGGTAGAGCTTGCCGTGGGCCTTGTCGAGGGCGGCACGGACCACCGGCGAATGCTGGTAGATGTCGATGAATTTCGCCAGCCGCGGGTCGTCCTTGTTCTGCGGCTTGATGACGAACTGGATCACGTATTCCTTGTGGTCGATACCGTCGAACAGCAGGGCGGAGCCGGCATCGAAGGTGTTGGCCAGGCGGATGTAGTGCGGGTAGCCCTGGACCAGGTCGGCGTCTTCATAGGCGCGCACCAGTTGCACGGCTTCGACCTGGAGGATCTTGATCTTCTTCGGGTTGCCGACGATGTCGTCCTCGGTGGCCTTGTAGCCGACGCCCGGCTTGAGGGTGATCAGGCCGGCCTTGGCCAGCAGTTGCAAGCCACGCCCGCCGTTGATCGGGTCGTTGGCGATGGCCACGGTGGCGCCTTGCGGCAGTTCGGCGAAGCTTTTGTACTTCTTCGAATACAGGCCGACGTTGTTGATGATGCCCGGCGCGTACGGCACCAGGTCAAAGCCGGCGGCGGCCTTGGCGTTTTCCAGGAACGGGATGTGCTGGAAGTAGTTCACGTCGATATCGCCGGCGGCGAGGCTAACGTTGGGCGCGATCCAGTCGCTGAACTCGATCAGCTCGACGTTCAGGCCCTGCTTCTTCGCCTCGCCCACCGCCGCTTCCAGCGGGATGGCGAAGGCGGCGGTGGTGCCAACCTTGAGCGGTGCTTCGGCGGCGTGGCTGGCGCCGATCAGGCCGAGGCTCAGGGCGAGTGCCGCGACGGGGCGGCCGAGTAGGGTCTTAAGCATGCTGGAGCGCTCCGTTCGTATGGGCGGTGTTGGTGTTGTTCTGGCGGTAGCCGGCGCCGGGATGGTCGGCGGGCAGGTGGGCATCGCCCTGCGGGAACAGCTTCTGGCGCAGGGGACCGTTGTCGTAGGCGGTCTTGTACGAGCCGCGGCGTTGCAGCTCGGGGATGACCAGGTCGATGAAGTCTTCGTAGCTTTCCGGGGTCACGGTGCGGGCCAGGTTGAAGCCGTCCAGGCCGGTCTCGGCGATCCAGCTTTCCAGCTCGTCGGCGACCTGTCCTGGCGCACCGATCAGGGTGATGTAGCGCCCGCCGAGGGCGTGCTGGTCGAGCAGGCGACGGCGGGTCCAGTCGTTGTTCTGCAGGTGCTTGGTGGCCGACTGGATCGCGTTGCTCTTCACGTACTGGATCGGCTCGTCCAGCTCATAGGCGGAAAAGTCGATGCCGGTGGAGCTGGAGAAATGCGCGACGCCGGCTTCGGCGCTGGCATGGCGCAGGTACTCGGCGTGTTTGGCGCGGGCCTGCTCTTCGGTCGGCGCGACAATCACGGTGATGCCCATGAACACCTTGATCGCCTCGGGGGCACGCCCGGCGGCAACGGCGGCGGCACGCACCTTGTCGACCTGGGCGCGGGTCGCGGCCTTGGTCTGGCCGCTGATGAACACGCACTCGGCATGCTGGCCGGCGAAGGTGAGGCCGCGCTCCGACGCGCCGGCCTGGAACAGCACCGGGGTGCGTTGCGGCGACGGCTCGCTGAGGTGGTAGCCCTCGACCTTGTAGAACTCGCCGTGGTGGCGAACCTTGTGCACCTTGTCTGGCCGGGCGTAGACGCGCTGCTCGCGGTCGTTGACCACGGCGTCGTCTTCCCAGCTGCCTTCGAGCAGCTTGTAGAGCACTTCCAGGTACTCGTCGGCCTGGTCATAGCGACGGTCGTGCTCGGGCTGTGCGTCCAGGCCCATGGCCTTGGCGGCGCTGTCCAGATAGCCGGTAACGATGTTCCAGCCAACCCGGCCACGGCTCAGGTGGTCGAGGGTGGAAAGACGGCGGGCGAACAGGTACGGCGGCTCGTAGGTGAGGTTGGCGGTGAGGCCGAAGCCAAGGTTGCGGGTCACGGCGGCCATGGCCGAGACCAGCAGCAGCGGATCATTGACCGGCAACTGGATCGACTCTTTCAGCGGCACCTCCACCGACTGCTGGTAGACGTCGTAGACGCCGACGATATCGGCCAGGAACAGGCCGTCGAACAGGCCGCGTTCCAGCAGTTTCGCAAGGTCGGTCCAGTAGTCGAGGGTCTTGTACTGGCTGGAGGTGTCCCGTGGATGGGTCCACAGGCCGTGGTTGATATGCCCGACGCAGTTCATGTTGAAGGCGTTGAGCAGGATCTTCTTCTTCGCCATCAGATCGTCCCCCGCAGCGGAGGATTACGGTCGTTCAGGTAGTAGTTGCCGATGGCGTGGTACTTCCAGCGCACCGGGTCGTGCAGGGTGTGGGTGCGGGCGTTGCGCCAGTGGCGGTCGAGGCCGTGCTCGGCCAGCGTGGCCTGGCTGCCGGCCAGTTCGAACAGGGTGCTGCCGGCGGCCAGCGAGATTTCGGTGCTGATGGCACGGGCTTCGGCCACGGCGATGGAGGCGGCGGCCACGGTTTCGGCGTTGGTCTCGGCCTGGGCGCGGTCGAGGTATTCGCCGGCGCGCTCCAGCAGGGCTTCGGTGGCGTGCAGGCGCACCGACAGATGGCCGAAGGTCTTGAGGCTCAGCGGGTCTTCGGTGGCCTTGTCGCTGGTGGCGTCGATCCACGGCCGGGTGCGGGTGCGCACGAAGTGCAGGGCATCTTCATAGGCGGCGCGGGCGATGCCGGTGTCGATGGCGGCATGGAGGATCTGCGCCAGCGGGCCGACCGGGGTCGGGCGCTCGAAGGCGCTCTGGAACGGCACCACGTCGGTGGCCTCGACCCGGACGTTGTCGAACACCACCGAGCCGCTGCCGGTGGTGCGCTGGCCGAAGCCGCTCCAGTCGTCGATCACGCTGAGGCCGGCGCTGTCGGCCGGGACGAAGGCCAGTTGCTGTACGCCGTGTTCATCCACCACCGAGGTGGGAATGCGCTGGGCGTAGATCGCCCCGGTGGCGTAGAACTTGCGGCCGTTGATGCGGTAGCCGGCGCCGTCACGGGTCAGCGCCGTGGTGCGGTCGTTGGCGGTCTTGGTGCCCAGTTCGGCCAGGGCGTTGCCGAAGCGTTTGCCGGCCAGCACTTCGGCGTACAGGCGTTGTTGTTGCTCGGGTGTACCGTTCACCCGCAGCACTTCGAGGGCGTAGAAATGGTTCTGCGGAATCTGCCCCAGCGACGAATCGGCCTGGGCGATGCGGGCGATGACCCTGGCCAGGGTGACGTTGGATACGCCAGCGCCGCCGAAGGCTTTCGGCACGCTGATGCCCCACAGGCCGGAACGGGTGAACAGGTCGAGTTCCGGGTGTGGCAGGCGGCGTTCGCGGTCGCGCAGGGCGCTGTCCTGTTGCAGTTGGCCGGCGATGCGCTCGGCGATCTCCAGGGCCTGGGCGTCGTCGGCGATGACCGCCACGTTGTCACGGGTGTGCGAATGAAGGCTCATGAGGGGCTCCAGTGGTCTGGTCAAATCCAGGAGTGCCGGGCGGGCAGGGTTCCGTTGAGGTGGAAGGCGCCGATGGCGTGGTACTTCCAGCGCACCGGGTCATGCAGGGTGTGCACCCGGGCATTGCGCCAGTGCCGGTCGAGGTTGAACTCGGCGAGGGTGGCGCGGCTGCCGGACAGCTCCAGCAGCTTCTCGCTGGCCAGCAGGGAGATTTCGGTGGTCAGCACCTTGGCCTCGGCCACGGCGATGGAGGCGCGGGCGGCGGAGGCAGCATCGACGGGCGCGGCGCTCACCTCGTCCAGCACCCGAGCGGCCTTGGCCAGCAGGGCCTGGGCGGCGTGCAGTTCGAGTTTCAGGCGACCGATGTCGGCGATCACGTAGGGATCATCGCCGGCGCGCTCGACGCCGGCATCGACCCACGGCCGGGCCTTGTCGCGGACGAAGGCGATGGCGTCTTCTATCGCCGCCTCGGCGATGCCGGCGTCGATGGCGGCCTGGATCAGTTGCGAGACCGAACCCTGGATATTCGGCACATCGCCCAGGCGCCAGCTTTCCACGACCAGTTCGGCCTCTACCGGCACGTCGTTGAGCAGCACGGTGCCGCTGGCGGTGGTGCGCTGGCCGAAGCCGGACCAGTCATCGACGATGCGCAGCCCAGGGCTGCCACGGCGGACGAACGCCAGCACCGGGCGGCCTTCGTCGTTGATGGCCTTGACCGCCACCCAGTGGGCGAACAGCGCGCCGGTGGAATAGAACTTCTGGCCGGTGATGACATAGCCATCGCCCTGGCGCGTGATGCGGGCTTTCAATTCGAGGGTGTTTTTGGTGCCGCGCTCGGGGCCGGCGTTGCCGATCCGCCAGCCGTCGATCACCGAGCCGAACAGCACTTCTTTCTGCCGGTCGTTGGCGGCGCCGCGCAGCAGTTGCAGCAGGCCGAACTGGTTTTGCGGGATCTGTCCCAGCGCAGGGTCCGCCGCACTGATGATGCGGAACACCTCGCCGATGGTGGCGAAGGAAACCTGCGGGCCGCCGAATTCACGGGGAATGCTGATGCTGCCCAGGCCGCTGCGGGTGAACTGCTCGACTTCGGCCCAGGGCAGCTTGCGCTGCTGGTCGCGCTTGCCGGCCTGGGGGCGGGCGATAGCGGCCAGTTCATGGGCGGCCTGCAGGGCCTCGGCGTCGCTGCGCAGGACTTTGGCCGGAAGCAACAGCGGGGCTTGATCCAGGTCGCTCTGGAGGGTGGTGGTGGCAAGACTGGACATACCTGACCTCATCTGTGGATAACGTCGCGTGCGCGCGGCGACAGCGATTGCGTGGGGTCCGGTGGTCCGGTTCATATACCGTAATCGTTTATAAAAATTTATTGAACTAACGATTGGGAATATGGATAGAAAACGGGGTGTTGCTGTTGCAACAGGGGATCAACACTTTGTTGATGGGGGCGTTGTGGTGGTCTTGAGGGGCTCATCGCTGGCTTGTCGGCGCGCCGAACCGCAGCGATGAGGCCGCTCACGCCGAGCCGAGAATCTTGCCGAGAAACTGCCGCGTGCGCTCGTGCTGCGGATTGGCGAACAGTGCTTTTGCTTCGCCTTGCTCGACGATCGCGCCCTTGTCGAAAAAGATCACCCGGTTGGCCACGTCGCGGGCGAAGTTCATTTCGTGGGTAACGATGATCATGGTGCGCTTTTCCTGCGCCAGGCCACGGATGGTCGCCAGCACTTCACCCACCAGCTCGGGGTCGAGGGCCGAGGTGGGTTCGTCGAACAGGATCACTTCAGGCTCCATTGCCAACGCCCGGGCAATGGCCACGCGCTGTTGCTGGCCGCCGGAGAGGCGGCGCGGGTAGGCATCCTCCTTGCCCGCCAGGCCGACCTTGGCGAGCAAGGCGCGGCCCAGGGCTTCGGCCTTGTCTTTGGGCGTCTTCTTCACCACCACCGGGCCTTCGATGACGTTTTCCAGCGCGGTGCGGTGGGGGAACAGGTTGAAGTTCTGGAACACGAAACCGACCTGCTGGCGCAGCCGGCGGATCAGACCGGCCTGCTGGCTGATAGGGTTGCTGGCGTCGATCTTGATATCGCCGACCTGGATCACGCCGCTGTCCGGGGTTTCCAGCAGGTTGAGGCAGCGCAGGAAGGTGGTCTTGCCCGAGCCGCTGGGACCGATGATGGCGATGACTTCGCCGGGCTCGACGCTGAGGTCGATGTCCTTGAGCACGGACTGGCCGTTGTACTGCTTGTTCAGCCGTTGTACCCGGATCATCGTCGTGGCTCCTCGTCATGCCGGTTGACCCGCGTTTCCATGCGCTGCTGGAAGTGCGCGAGCACGCTGCAGAGAATCCAGTAGATGACCGCCACCGCGAGGTACATGGTGAACACTTCGAAGGTGCGTGCGGTGATCAGTTGCGCCTGGCGGAACAGTTCCGGCACCTGGATGGTGGCGGCCAGGGCGGTGTCCTTGACCAGCGAAATGAAGCTGTTGCCCAGCGGCGGCAGGGCGGTGCGCAATGCCTGCGGGAGGATCGCCCGGCGCATCGCCTGGGTGCGGCTCATGCCGATGCTGGCTGCCGCTTCCCACTGGCCGCGGTCGATCGACGAGATCGCACCGCGCAGGATTTCGCAGATGTACGCGGCCATGTTCAGCGACAGGCCGATCAGCGAAGCCGGGATCGGATCGAGTTCGATACCGATCTGCGGCAGGCCGAAATAGATCACGAACAACTGCACCAGCAGCGGCGTGCCGCGGAAGAACGACACGTAGACCCGCGCCGGCCAGTCCAGCAGACGGTTCTTCGACAGGCGCATCAATGCCAGGGCAAAGCCCAGCACCAGGCCGAAGAACATGCCGCCGACGCTGAGCAGCACGGTGTAGCCAGCGCCCTTGAGCAGGAAGGGCGTGGAGTCGGCAACCAGTTGCAGGCTTTCAGCGATCATTGGGTGACATCGGCACCGAAGTATTTGTTCGACAGCCTGGCCAGCGTCCCGTCAGCCCGCAGTTTGTCCAGTGCCTGGTTGATGGCGTCGAGCAGCTCCGGCTCGCCCTTGCGCAGGGCGATGCCCGACTCCAGGCGCGAGAAGGCGGCGCCGGCCAGCTCGGTGTCCTTGGCTTTCTGGGCGTATTCGAGGGCGGCCAGGCGGTCGATCAGGATCGCGTCGATGCGGCCGTTGCGCAGGTCGGCGAACTTGCTCGGGTCATCCTCGTAGGTGCGCACGTCGGCCTTGGGGACATCTTGCTTGACCCACTGCTCGTAGTTGGTGCCCAGGCCCACGCCAACCTTCTTGCCGGCGAGGTCGGCGGCAGCATTGATGTTCAGCTCGGCCGCCTTTTTCTTCAGGATCAGCGCCTGGATGCCGGAAACGGTGTAGGGCTTGGAAAAGTCGTATTTCTTCTTGCGCTCGTCGGAGATGGTCACCTGGTTGATGACCACGTCCAGGCGCTTGGACTCCAGAGCGGCGAGGATGCCGTCCCACTTGGTCGGCTGCACCTTGGCCTTGACCCCCAGCTCCTTGGCCAGGGCTTCGGACAATTCCACCTCGAAGCCGGTGAGCTTGCCGTTCTCGTCGACGAAGCTGAACGGCGGGTAGGTGCCTTCCAGGCCGACGTTGATCACGCCCTTGTCCTTGATGGTCTGCAACTGCTCGCCGGCAATGGCCTGGCTGAGGACGCTGGCGCCCAGCAGGATGCCGGCGCCGATGCCCAGAATGCGTTTGGTGAAAACGGAAATCGTCATGCCCTGTCCCCAGTCTTGTTGTGAAAGTGGTGGTGACTATAGGGCGCGCTTCATAGGCTCAAAAAATAATAAAAAAGCATTTTCCTATATCGTTTGAGCCTATAAACCTACGCCTCTCTCAGCGTTTACAGACATCAGGGTAGGCGAATAATGCCGGCGCCCCGCCGGTGTGCAGAAAAATCAGCGGACCGTCGTCGAAACGCTGCCGGGCGATGCCGTCCAGCAGGCCTGCGGCGGCCTTCCCGGTGTAGACCGGGTCGAGCAGGATGCCTTCGTGGCTGGCGAACAGACGGATGGCCGCCAGGCCGCCGGCATTGGCTTCGCCGTAGCGTGGCGCGTAGTACTCGTCCCACAGCTGTACCTTGAAGGCATCCGGCAGGCGCACCTGCAACAACTCGGCGGTACGTTCGGCCAGGGCCTGGACCTTGGGTTGCTGGGCCTCTTCGCTGCGCGAGACGGTAACGCCGATCACCGGCAGGTGCGGTAGCCGCTCGGCCAGGGCCAAGGCCAGGCCGGCGTGGGTGCCAGCGCTGCCGGAGGCCAGCACTACGCCGGCGAAGGTCTCGCCGCTCTGTTCGATCTGCTCGGCCAGCTCAAGGCCGGCGCGCACGTAGCCGAGGGCGCCGAGGGCGTTGGAGCCGCCGATGGGCACGAGGTAGGGCTTGCGGCCGCTGGCGTGCAGGCGGACGGCGAGGGCCTGGAGCAGGTCGTCGGCGTTGTCGAGGTTATCCACAAGCTCGACCTTGGCGTCGAACAGTTCCAACAGCAGGCGGTTGCCGTTTTCCAGATAGGCGGTGGCGTCGGTACCGATGGGGTTTTCCAGCAGGGCCACGCAGCCCAGGCCTAGGCGGGCGGCGAGGGCGGCGGTCTGGCGTACATGGTTGGACTGGATCGCGCCGGCAGTGATCAGCGTGTCGGCGCCCTTGGCCAAGGCATCGGCGGCGAGGTATTCCAGCTTGCGCAACTTGTTGCCGCCGAGGGCCAGCGGGGTAAGGTCGTCGCGCTTGCACCAGATCTCGCGTCCGGCCCAGTCGGAGAGGCGCTGGAGCTTTTCCAGCGGGGTGGGGGCGGCGAGCAGTTCCTGGCGATTGAAGCGGGCTAGCTGTCGTTCGATCATGGCGGAAGTCGGCTGTAGGAAAATTCGAGCATAGGCAGGCATTTCAGTGGGAGCAACCGGCCCGCCTGCTTATGCCTTGCATATAGCCAACCGGCATAAAGCGTTATTTTTTCCACCCCCGGCCTTTGCCGTAGAGTGGTACCTCAGGAGAGCGGCCTTCCCTTTCAGTCCCATGCCGCCGAGCAGGAGAAACAACCGTGAGCGACAACGCGCAATCCGGGTATTGGCAACTTCAGTCCATCGTCGGCCAGCTTCGTTCGGCCCGTGATGAGTGGCGCACCCGCAACGGCCGCAGCAGCGGCGAGCAGGGCGGGCGCGAACTGCCGTCGCGCGAGGCGGTGCGACAGATCCTCGAACAGTTGTGTGGTGCGCTGTTCCCCATGCGCCTGGGGCCGGTGGACCTGCGCGAGGAAAGCGAAGACTTCTACGTCGGCCACACCCTCGACGCGGCGCTGACCTCGTTGCTGGCCCAGGCGCGCCTTGAGCTGCGTTACGCCGCACGGCACGGTCAGGTCGATGACGCCAATGTCGACGCCACCGCCCTGCGCCTGATCCAGGAGTTCGCCGCCGCCTTGCCGGCCATGCGCGTGCTGCTCGACACCGACGTTCTCGCCGCCTTCCACGGCGACCCCGCGGCGCGTAGCGTCGACGAAGTGCTGCTGTGCTATCCGGGCGTGCTGGCGATCATCCACCACCGCCTGGCGCACCACCTGTACCGCGCCGGGCTGCCGTTGCTGGCCCGGATTAGCTCGGAGCTGGCGCACTCGGCGACCGGCATCGATATCCATCCGGGCGCGCAGATCGGCCCGAGCTTCTTCATCGACCACGGGACCGGTGTGGTGATCGGCGAGACCGCGATCATCGGCGAGCGGGTGCGCATCTACCAGGCCGTGACCCTGGGCGCCAAGCGCTTCCCAGAGGATGAGTGCGGCAAGCTGCAGAAGGGCCATCCGCGTCACCCGATCGTCGAGGACGACGTGGTGATCTACGCCGGCGCCACCATCCTGGGGCGCATCACCATCGGCAAGGGCTCGACCATCGGCGGTAACGTCTGGCTGACCCGCAGCGTGCCGGAAGGCAGCAACCTGACCCAGGCCAATCTGTTGCAGCATGCAGACGGGGCGCAGAAGTAAGGCGACGTTTTGGGGCCGCGCTGCGGTCCCAAAAAACCAACGCTAACGGTCGGCTATCGGTCGCTTCAAATTCGTATCCATGTTTAACTTGAACGCTTGTTCAAATTAAACGCTGGTGAACTGCCGGTGTTCATCAGGAGGATTTGCCTTTGCTGAACCCGTTCAACCCAACCACTTTCCTGCCTTGCGAGGTGCACCGTCCATGAGTGCACCGTCTACGAACTCCCGCGACAATATCCGCATGAACCCGCCGGTGTTCTACTTCGCCGCCGGCTTCATCCTGCTCTTCGCCCTGACCGTGATCGCCAACCCGCAAGCTGCCGGGCAATGGCTGCTGGCCGCGCAGAACTGGGCCGCGCACACCGTCGGCTGGTACTACATGCTGGCCATGACTCTTTACCTGGTGTTCGTGGTGGTCACCGCGCTGTCGGGCTACGGCAAGATCAAGCTCGGCGCCGACCACGACCAGCCCGAGTTCAGTTACCTGTCCTGGGCCGGGATGCTGTTTGCCGCCGGCATCAGCATCACCCTGTTCTTCTTTTGCGTCTCCGAACCCCTGACCCACCTGATGCAGCCGCCCCAGGGTGAAGCCGGCACGGTGGAGGCGGGGCGTCAGGCGATGCAGGTGCTGTTCCTGCACTGGGGCCTGCACGGCTGGGGCGTGTTCGCCTTCGTCGGCATGGCCCTGGCGTATTTCGCCTACCGCCACAACCTGCCGCTGGCGCTGCGCTCGGCGCTGTACCCGCTGATCGGCAAGCGCATCAACGGCCCTATCGGTTATGCGGTGGACGGCTTCGGCATCATCGCCACGGTGTTCGGCCTGGGTGCCGACATGGGCTTTGGTGTGTTGCACCTGAACTCCGGGCTCGACTATCTGTTCGGCGTCGCCCACACCCAGTGGGTGCAGGTGGCGCTGATCGCCCTGATGATGGGCGCCGCGGTGCTGGTGGCGGTGGCCGGGGTGGAGAAAGGCGTGCGGGTGATGTCCGATATCAACCTGTTCCTGGCCTGCGCGCTGCTACTGTTCGTGCTGTTCGCCGGGCCTACCCAGCACCTGTTCAACACCCTGATCCAGAACCTCGGTGACTACCTCGCGGTGCTGCCGCGCAAGAGCTTCGACGTGTACGCCTACGACGGCGCCAACGACTGGCTGGGCAACTGGACGGTGTTCTACTGGGCCTGGTGGATCGCCTGGGCGCCGTTCGTGGGGCTGTTCATCGCACGGATTTCCCGTGGCCGGACCATCCGCGAATTCGTCTTCGGCGTGCTGCTGATTCCGCTGGGTTTCACCCTGGCGTGGATGTCGATCTTCGGCAACAGCGCACTGACCCAGGTGCTCGACCACGGCATGACCGCACTGGCGGATTCGGCGGTGCAGAACCCGTCGATGACCCTCTACCTGCTGCTGGAAACCTACCCCTGGAGCAAGGCGGTGATCGCCATCACCGTGTTCATCAGCTTCGTGTTCTTCGTCACCTCCGCCGACTCCGGCACCGTGGTGCTCTCGACCCTGTCGGCCAAGGGCGGCGGCACCGACGAAGATGGGCCGAACTGGCTGCGGGTGTTCTGGGGCGTGATGACCGCGCTGGTTACCAGCGGGCTGTTGTTCGCGGGCAGCATCGACTCGCTCAAGTCCGCCGTGGTGCTGACCTCGCTGCCGTTCTCGCTGATCCTGCTGGCGATGATGTGGGGCCTGCACAAGGCGTTCTACCTCGAGTCCCAGCGCCAGATCGCGCAGATGCACTCGCTGGCGCCGCTTTCCAGTTCGGGGCGTGGTCGCGGTGGCTGGCGCAAGCGCCTGAGCCAGGCGGTGCACTTCCCGTCGCGTGACGAGGTGTACCGCTTCATGGACGACGTGGTGCGCCCGGCCATTGCCGAAGTGACCGAGGTGTATGCGGAGAAGGGCCTGAACGTCATCACCCAGGAAGACCCGAGCCACGACAACGTCAGCCTGAAGATCGGCCATGGCGAAGAGCAGCCGTTCATCTACCAGGTGCAGATGCGCGGCTACTTCACCCCGTCCTTCGCCCTCGCCGGGCTCGGCACCCAGGAGCAGAAGAACCGCCGCTACTACCGTGCCGAAGTGCACCTGAGCGAAGGCAGCCAGGATTACGACCTGATGGGCTACAGCAAGGAGCAGATCATCAACGACATCCTCGACCAGTACGAGCGGCATTTGCAGTACCTGCATCTGGTGCGCTGATCCCTGAAGCCCTGCTGCCTGGATGGAGTGGGCGCTTGCTCGCGAAGGGCTGCGTAGCCGTCCCGAAGCCTGCAATCGCGGTGAGCCAGACACGCCGCGATTGCAGATTCTGCGGCTGCGTTGCAGCCATTCGCGAGCAAGCTCGCTCCCACAGGTTGGGCCTTGGCGCTTTCCCGTCTTCCTTCTGAAAAAACGCAGCGTCTTTCGGAAACGTCTCACAGACGCTGCCGCTTCACCTCTCTAGGCTGCGAACTCCAACCTACAAGGGAGTTCGAGCATGGCCAGTCACAGTTACCTCACCATCACCGGCAAGAAAATGGGCCTGATCTCGGCCGGATGTTCCACCCAGGACTCGATCGGCAACAAGTGCCAGGTCGGGCATGCCGACCAGATTCTCGTGCTGTCGCTGAATCATGCAATGACCAGTATCAGCAACGTCTCCAGCGCTGTTCACAACCCCCTCATTATCTACAAGCACTTGGACAAGTCGTCCCCCTTGCTGGCGCAGGCCATGGCTGACCGCGAAGAACTGTCTTGTGAGATCGATCTCTACCGCACCGCCAATGGGGGGCAGCAGAAGTACTACACCCTGAGGCTTATAGGTGCACGCATCGTCGGCCTAAGCCTGGACATACCCGACGTACTGCTGTTCAACGACGCTCCGCCGACCGAACAGGTAATGCTGCGCTATGAGCAGATCACCTGGACTCACCATGTCGCTAGTACCGATGGCTATGCCTTCTGGGGGATGGACGAATGAAAAAATGGTCCCCGTCTTCGCCAGAGTGGTTTCCGGAAGAGTCCTGGGAATTGCATCAAAGTGCTGCGAACCTGACGCAGTATGCGTGCATTGTTAGTTCGCGGCATATCAGGGATGTGGCAGTGCGGGCGCGGTTTAACCGGGCGATGGTTTATTCCGTGCGGCAGGTGCTGGAGGATGTCAGGAATGGGCGTTTAACGGTAGATGAAGGTTTGCGCACGATTGAGACCGATCATAAGCATCTGCAAAAGAGTTCGCATGATATTGGTAAACAAGTAGCCGGGCTTATTTCTGGCGGCGTGGTCTTTGCTACTGGTGTAGGTATTTGCTATGCATCAGTCGGCTTGGCATGCGGCGCTGCCGGTTTGCCGATGATCGCTCATGGCGGTAACAATGTGTATGAAAATGGAGGCAATCTATGGACTGGTCGATCAGATGTAGTTGGTCCAGTTAGGGGGCTCTATCAGAAAGCTTCAGTTGCCGTTGGCGGGACTGAAAGCCAAGGAAGTATGGCGTATTGGCTAGCTGATATGGGGTTGGCTGGCTATGGGCTTTTGCGTCCTGTTTTGAAACATGGCTCGTGGAAGCTTTTTCACAGAATACCAACTGATCATGTTCCGGCGTACAAGCAGATGGGGGGAGTTGCACGAATATTTGAAATGTATATAGCTTGGTTGACCTATAATCAGATTGCGGATGAGGCTGAGAAGTGATTACGGGGTTGTTTATACTTCTCTCGTCGTTGGTTCTCTGTTGCTCTTATTGGGTGCGGCGTAAATTTTCGGGGAAAAATTATAAAGGAGTATATTTTATACTGTGCGTGGTATGCAATTTTCCTCTTGGGGTTTTTCACTTGAAAATCATAACTGATCGCTGCGTTATGTTTCTGGGTTGTTTCCCAAACCTGCATTTTGACTACCCGGTATTGAGTTGGTTTGCCTTTGTCTGTGTTTTCCTCCATTGCTATGCTTTTCCCGTAGCACGTGAGCCTAAGCGATTCTTCCGAAGAAAGCGGGATTTCTGACTTGATCTAATTGATATTCAATGAGGACGTTGTGTGGTTTATCAGAAATTGACTGTTTTGAGCTTTAATCCTGGCAAGTCTAAAAACGTAGCGGGTCTTATAGAGGTGCTGCGGAGCGGCTTGGCAAAAGTCCGGTTCATGGAGATCATGCTTATCGCTCGGTTGATATTTCGTTTTACCTCTATTCTCTTTTCGGAGAAGTTCCAAAAGCTGGGTCTTGGAAACTATTTAAAAAAATACCATCAGATCTGGAGCGTGCCTACAAGTCAATGGGTAAGCCTTCCTGGGGCTGGATGTGATTGCAACTGGAGTGACGGCTGATCAAATGTATAAGGATATGCAAGAATGATCACGCTGCTGTTCATCTTTGTTGCGGTGCCTAGTGTTTCGGTAGCACATTATTTACGTGTTAGGTTCTCTGGTCCGGATCTGAAAACTCATCAGGCGATAGGATGCTTTTTCTATAATTGCGTTTTTTGCTTTTATTATCTAGAGCTTGCTAAGTACGGGTGTATTACTTTTTACGGGTGTTTTACGGATCTCGAGGAAAAATATCCGATCATAGCTTGGGGGTCTTTTTTATGCTTTATTTTACACGGCTTGGCTCATCCCATGGAATGGACTCCTCGGATAAGATTTCGGAGGAAGTTTAAGTGAGCTTGGTAGGTTGGTTCTAGTGTCCGGTTGAAGTGGCAAGTTTCCAGTTTTGCACGCCGGTCCTCAGTCCGAGGATAGGCGAGATCTTAGATGACGTTGCTTGGTTGTTGTTCGTGTGAGGGATAAAAATGATAACTTTTCTGTATTTTTGTTGTTCGGGTTTTCTCCTTTTTGCTGCTTGTGTTGTAGGGCGGAAATTGTCCGGATCTAACTATTCTGAAATAAAGCTTGCATTGTTTATGTTTCCAAACAGTTTTTTTCTTGTGTTCCATTGGCGGCTTTTTATGGAAGGCTGCTTGACAGAGACTCTTTGTTTTCCGCATTTGGATTCGGACTATCCGGTTCTAACATGGTTGGCACTTGGATTCGGTTTTGCTCATATGTTTGCGTTTCCAGTGCCATGGGAACGTACACGTTTTTTTCGAAAGCGGAACAAACTTCCAATGAAGTTTTAGCGTGTGAATAACATTGATCTAGGTCGCATTCCGGCGCCGATCAATAACCTGCATGATGATATGAATTAGGATTCAGAAGAGTGATGGTCTTTCTGTTCTTGGCTCTTCAAGCGCTCTCCCGCCCAATCACCAGACACTCCAGCAAATTCAACGGCTTCGCCTCACCCTCGATCACCCCTAACTGCTGCAACACCCGCTCAGCCGCCAGCACCCCCATCTGCAATGCCGGCGGCTTCACCGTGGTCAGCCCCGGCATCAGCATCCCCGCGAACGGGTAATCGCCAAACCCCATCACCGCGCAGTCTTCCGGAATCTTCAGGCCCGCCCGTTGCCCTGCCAGCAAGGCGCCGGCGGCGAGGTTGTCGTTGGCGAAGAGGATGGCGTCGGGTCGCTGTTCGGCGTCCATCAGCGACAGCATCGCCTGCTTGCCCGCCTCGAAGGGCGCAAGGCCCGCATCCGGCGCGAATACCCATGGCTCGCCGCCCAGGCGTTTCAGCGTGTTGCTGTAGCCATCGCGCCGCTCCAGGGCGCTGAAGTCGCCCGCCGCGCTGTTCTGTACGAAGGCGATGCGCCGGTAGCCCTTGTCGTGCAGGTAGCGAGTGGCGACCACGCCGACTTCATGGTGGGAGAAGCCGATCTGGATCGGCGCCCGCTCCGGGCGGTAGTCCCAGGTTTCCACCAGGGGAATGTCGGCTTCGGCGAGCATCTTTTCCGTAGCCGGGCTGTGGAAGTGGCTGGTCAGCACCAGCGCCGCCGGCGACCAGCCGAGGAAGGCGCGCACGGCGTTCTCTTCCTGTTCGGTGGAGAAATAGCTGGACGCCAGCAACAACTGATAGCCATGGCGGCTGAGGGTGTCGCTGAAGCCCTGGATGGTGTCGGCGAAGATCGGCCCGGAGATGTTGGGGATGACCATGCCGACGATGCGCCCCCGCGCCGAGGCCAGCCCGCCCGCTACCAGGTTGGGCACGTAGCCCAGTTCCGCGACCACTTCGGCGATGCGCTCGCGGCGTTCCGGCGAGACCGATTCCGGCTGGTTGAAGTAGCGCGACACGGTGATGGCCGAGACACCAGCCGCCCGCGCCACCGCTTGCAAGGTCACGCGACCGGCGCCGCGACGCTTGCGGGCAGGGGCTTTTTCTTCGCTCACGGCGTCAATCCTTAAAAACCAGAAGGCATATAAAAGTAATTTTTCATTATTGGACGATCTATTCGGCGCCCGATGATACTGGCGATGTTAGCGCTAACAAAGTGGTTTGTCTGCTACTCGCACGAGCGAATGCCCAAGGACCCCGCGCTGACGTTTCATCAGGCGCCGCGGTCGGTGATCGCGGTGGACAGGGCATTCTACGAGTAGCAAATCATGCATAGCCGCGCCGCGTTCTCCCCCGCAACCTCTCCCTTGGCCCAGGCCATCCGTCGCCAGCGCCTGAGCCTTGGTCTGGTCGCCCTCAGCGCGCTGCCACTGGCCCCGGCCATGGCCGCCGATACGGCGCCCGCCGTTCAGAGCGACAGCCCGACCCTCAAGGCAGTGACCGTTACCGCCACCCGCCGCGAAGCGTCGCTGCAACAGGTGCCGGTGGCGGTGTCGGTGGTGGACGGTGAGCAACTGGAGCGGGAAAACCGCAACAGCGTGGCGAGCATCGTGCAGCAGGTGCCGACCCTGAACTTCCGCACCGGCGCTTCGAACAAGGACACCTCGCTGTTCATTCGTGGCGTGGGCACCATTTCCACGTCGCCGGGTGTCGAGCCGACTGTGGCGACGGTGATCGACGGCGTGGTCTTCGGCCGTCCCGGCCAGTCCACCCTCGACCTGCTGGATATCGAACGCCTGGAAGTGTTGCGCGGCCCGCAGGGCACGCTGTTCGGCAAGAACGCCTCGGCCGGCGTGCTCAACATCACCACCCGTACGCCGAGCGAAGAAACCCACGGTTTCGTCGAGCAGTCGTACTTCAGCGGCAACGAAAGCCGCACCCGCTTCGGCATCGGCGGCGCCTTGATCCCGGAAACCCTCAAGGGCTCCATCACCACGCTGTTCGGCAGCTATGACGGCAACGTCGACAACAAGGCCAACGGCCAGGAAGTCAACGGCTACAACCGCAAGGGCGTGCGCGGCAAGCTGGTGTTCACCCCCAGCGACGACGTCAGCCTGACCCTCGCCGCCGACTACCTGCAGTCCCACGACGACGCCCCCAACGGTGTGGTCAGCAAGTCGCTGCTGCCGGCGTTCTCCAACGCCCTGGCGCCGGTGCGCGCAGACAGCGACAACCGCGATATCGTCAGCGACTACCGCAGCCATGTCGAAGACACCAACAAGGGCCTGTCCGCGCAACTCGACTGGAACCTCGGCGACTACACCCTGACCTCCATCACCGCCTGGCGCGGCTGGGACAACACCCAGTGGCAGGACGGCGACCGCCTTTCGACCATCAGCGCCGCGTTCCCCGGTATTGAAGACAAGGGCGAACTGGCCTACGACCAGTATTCCCAGGAACTGCGGCTGGCGTCGCCAAAAGGGGCGTTCCTCGAATACGTCGGTGGCCTGTTCTACATGCACGGCAAGGACGAGGAAACCTACCGCCGCACCCTCAAGACCACCACGGTCACCCAGCAGGGCATCGCCGACTACAGCACCACCAACGACAGCTACGCGGTGTTCGGTGAAAGCACCTTGAACTTCACCGAGCGGTTCCGCGGTATCGCCGGCCTGCGCTGGACCCACGACGACCTCGAGTATGACCACCGCCGCGTTTCCACCTCGGCCGTGGCGGTCAACGGCATCCAGCCGGGCACCCGCAGTTCCGGTTCGGTGGACGAAGACGGCTGGTCGGGCCGCCTGGGCGTGCAGTACGACCTCACCGACGACATCACCAGTTACCTGACCTATTCCCGTGGCTACAAGGGCCCGGCCTACAACGTGTTCTTCAACATGCAGCCGCGTGATACCGACGCGCTCAAGCCGGAAACCTCCAACAGCTGGGAAGCCGGCCTCAAGGCCAGCCTGTGGAACAACCGCCTGACCACCAACCTGGCGGTGTTCCACACCGAGTACGAGAACTACCAGGCCAACTTCTTCGACAGCGTCGCCGGCCAGGTGGTGACCCGCCTGATCAACGCCGGCAGCGTGAAGAGCGAAGGCGTGGAGCTGGACTTCGCCCTGCAGGCCACCTCGCAGCTGAAATTCTCCGGCGCCGTGGCCTACACCAAGGCGCGCATCGATGAATTCGCCTGCCCGGCGGGCGCTGCCGCGTCGTGCAACGTCAACGGCAAGCCGCTGCCCTACAGCCCCGACTGGAAGAGCTACGTGCGCGCCGACTACAGCATCCCGCTGGACAACGGCCTGGATATCGAACTGGGCACCGATTTCAGCTGGCAGAGCGAAGTGCAATACGACATTTCCCAGAACGCCGACACGGTTCAGGGCGCTTACGGCATCTGGAATGCCAGCGTCGCCCTGGCCGATTACAACGAAGGCTGGCGCGTGGCGCTGCTGGCCAAAAACCTTGCGGACAAATCCTACTCACCTCTCCTGGCCACCGGGGGCAACTACGTCTATCGCGCGGTTCCGCGGGACGACGAACGTTACTTCGGCATCCAGCTTCGCAAGGACTTCTGACATGAGCGAAACCCCACGGCAAATGAGCCTCGGCGCCTTTTTGATGGCGACCGGTCACCACGTTGCCGCCTGGCGTCACCCCGATGTGCCGGCCAATGCCGGCCTGGATATCCAGCACTACCGGCACCTCGCCCGGGTTGCGGAAGGTGCGTTGTTCGACGCGCTGTTCGTCGCCGACAGCGTTGCCGCCCCCGAAGGTGAAATTGCCAGTCGAATGGCGCGATCCGACCACTTCGAGCCCTTGACATTGCTATCGGCTTTGAGCGGGGTCACGGAGCGCATCGGATTGGTGGCCACAGCTACTACAACGTACAACGAGCCATACCATGTAGCACGGAAATTTGCTTCGCTCGATCATCTTTCGGGAGGGCGGGCAGGCTGGAATCTGGTCACGTCGGATGCCGCTGCAGAAGCCCTGAATTTTGGCCTCGAAGAGCATGTAGGCCACGCAAAACGCTATGTTCGCGCCCGCGAGTTTCACGAAGTGGTGATGGGCCTGTGGGACAGTTGGGCCGACGATGCCTTCGTTCGCGACAAAAAAAGCGGTACGTACTACAAGCCTGACTCAGTACGATTGCTTAATCACAAGGGTGAACACTTCAAAGTTCGCGGTCCTTTGAATGTAGCTCGCACTCCGCAAGGTCGCCCGGTGGTGGTTCAGGCCGGGTCTTCGCCGGCCGGGCTCGACCTGGCGGCACGCACCGCCGACGTGGTGTTTACCGCGCAGACGTCGCTGGCGGCGGCCCAGGCGTTCTACGCCGACCTCAAGGGCCGGCTGGCTGCCTACGGCCGCAGCCGCGATTCGCTGAAGATCATGCCGGGGGTGTTCATCGTCACCGGCGAAAGCCAGGCCGAGGCCGAGGATAAGTTCGCTGCGTTTCAGGAGCTCGTTGAGCCGGAAGTGGGCATCGCGCTGCTCGGGCGGATGCTCGGCAACTTCGACCTGTCGGGTTATCCACAGGACGGTCCGCTGCCGGAACTGCCGCTCACCGACAGTGGCCAGCGCAGCCGCCAGCAACTGCTCAGCGATCTGGCGGCGCGGGAAAACCTCAACCTCGCCCAACTGGGCCGGCGCATCGCGGGCGGTCGTGGGCATCACAGCCTGATCGGCACCCCGGTGCAGATCGCCGACCAGTTGCAGGAATGGTTCGAGCACGACGCCGCCGACGGCTTCAACGTGCTGGTGCCGCACCTGCCGGGTGGCCTGGAAGACGTCGCCAACCTGGTGGTGCCCGAACTGCAGCGCCGCGGCCTGTTCCGCACCCGCTATGAAGGCCGCACCCTGCGCGACCACCTCGGCCTGAGCCGGCCGAACAATCCCTATTTCTCCTGAGGAACACGCTGATGACCTACGTCGCTGCGGAAAACCGCTACACCTCCATTCCCTACCGTCGCGTGGGCCGCAGCGGCCTGGTGCTGCCGGCCCTGTCCCTGGGCCTGTGGCACAACTTTGGTGACAGCACGCCGCTGAGCGATCAGCGCGCGCTGCTGCGCACGGCCTTCGACCTGGGCATCAACCACTTCGACCTGGCCAACAACTACGGCCCGCCCTATGGCAGCGCCGAGATCAATTTCGGTCGCCTGCTGCGGGAAGACTTCAAGCACTACCGCGACGAGCTGATCATCTCCAGCAAGGCCGGCTGGGACATGTGGCCTGGCCCGTACGGGCAGGGCGGCGGCTCGCGCAAGTACATTCTTGCCAGCCTCGACCAGAGCCTGGCGCGCCTGGGCGTGGACTATGTGGATATCTTTTATTCACACCGCTTCGACCCCGACACCCCGCTGGAAGAAACCGCCGGTGCCCTGGCCACGGCGGTGCAGCAAGGCAAGGCGCTGTACGTCGGCATCTCGTCCTACTCCGGCAGCAAGACCCGGGAAATCGCCCGTCTGCTGCAGGAGTGGAAGATCCCGTTGCTGATCCATCAGCCGGCCTACAACCTGCTCAACCGCTGGGTAGAAAAGGACCTGCTGGATGTCACCGAGGAGCTGGGCACCGGCGTCATCGCCTTCACCCCGCTGGCCCAGGGGCTGCTGACCGGCAAGTACCTCAATGGCGTGCCGCAGGATGCGCGGGTCAACAAGCCGGGGGGCGGCTCGCTGCTGCCGTCGCACCTGTCCGAAGCCAACCTGGCCCACGTTCGTGCCCTCAACGAGATCGCCCAGGCCCGTGGCCAGAGCCTGGCGCAACTGGCGCTGGCCTGGACCCTGCGCGACCCGCGGGTGACCTCGGCGCTGATCGGCGCGAGCCGGCCGGAGCAGATCATCGAGAACGTCGGTGCGCTGGATAACCTGTCGTTCAGTGCTGAAGAACTGGCGCTGATCGACCGTCACGCCGTCGAAGGCGGCATCAACCTCTGGGAAAAGCCCTCGCTGGCGGAGTGACCGATGAAAGCGATTGCAATGCTCGGTGCCGGCCTCGCCCTGCTGGGCCTGGCGACAACGGCACTGGCCGATCCCCAGGAACTGCGCATCGGTTACCAGAAGGGCTCCATCGCCCTGGTGCTGGCCAAGGAACACGGCCTGCTGGAAAAGCGCTTCGCTGACACCAAGGTGCAGTGGATCGAATTCCCTGCCGGGCCGCAGATGCTCGAGGCCCTGAACATCGGCAGCCTTGATGTGGGCTCGACCGGCGACATCCCGCCGCTGTTCGCCCAGGCGGCGGGCGCCGACCTGGTGTACATCGGTGCCGAGCCGGCCAAGCCGTCGGCGGAAGTGATCCTGGTACGCAGCGACAGCGCGCTCACGCAGGTGACCGACCTCAAGGGTCGCAAGGTGGCGTTGCAGAAGGGCTCCAGCTCGCACAACCTGGTGCTGCGGGCGCTGAACAAGGCGGGCTTGAGCTTCAGGGACATCCAGCCGGTGTACCTTAGCCCGGCGGATGCCCGTGCGGCGTTCGAGCACGGCAGCGTCGATGCCTGGGCGGTGTGGGATCCGTATGTATCGCTGGCCCTGAGCGAAGGCCACTGTCGCAAGCTGGCCGATGGTGAGGGGCTGGGGTTGTCCGGCCCGGTGTATACCGCTCGGCGGGGCTACGCGGCGCAGAACGGTGAATTTATCCACAGCCTGCTGGACCAGCTCACTGCCGCCGAAGACCTGACCCGCAGCGATCGGGCGGGTAGCCTGAACGTGCTGAGCGCGTCCATGGGACTGCCCGAAGCGGTAGTTGCCCGCTATGTGGATAACCGCCCGCCCTCGCCGGTGCTGCCGATCACCGATGAAGTGATCAAGGCGCAGCAGGCGACGGCGGATCTGTTCTTCGAGAATCGGTTGCTGCCGAAGCGGCTGGAGGTGGAGAAGGCGCTGCCTTGAATGGCCCGATACCCTGTGGGAGCGGGCCTTGCCAGCTCCCACAGTTCAGTTCTCACCGTTTCAAGGTAATGCAGACAACCACTCAGAACGGCACATCCCCCAGAATCGTCGCGCGGTGCATCACCCGCCGTGCTGGCCGGTAATCGTCCACCGCGTAATGTTGGGTCACGCGGTTGTCCCAGAAGGCCACGTCGTTTTCCTGCCAGCGCCAGCGAATGGTGAATTCCGGGCGGGTAGCGTGGGCGAACAGGAACTTCAGCAGCGCCTCGCTTTCCGCCTCGCTCAGTTCATTGATGCGGGTAGTGAAGCCGTCGCTGACGAACAGCGCCTTGCGTCCGCTCACCGGGTGCGTGCGGATCACCGGGTGGGAGATCGGCGGGTTGGCGCGGCGGGTGGCTTCCCAGCGCTCCAGGTCTTCAGGTGTGCTGCCGAAGCGAGCCAGCGGGAAGGATTTGGTGAAGTCGTGGGTGGCGGTGAGGCCGTCGAGCAACTGTTTCAGCGGCTCGGACAGGGCGTCGAACGCCGCGATGCCACTGGCCCACAAGGTGTCGCCGCCGTAAGCTGGCAACTGCTTGGCGGCCAGCACCGCGCCCAGTGCCGGGGTCGGCAGGAAGGTGACGTCGGTGTGCCAGATGGCATTGTCGCGCACGTCGGTGACGGCGGTGTCGAGCACCAGCACCTGCGGCGTTTCCGGCACATTGGGATAGATCGGATGGATGTGCAGGTCGCCGAAGCGCGCAGCGAAATTCGCCTGCTGCCTGGGTTCGATCGGCTGGTCGCGGAAGAACAGCACCGAGTACTGCAGCAGGGCTTGTTCGATGGCGTCACGCTGGGCGTCGCTGATGTCGCGGGTCAGGTCAACGCCACTGATTTGGGCGCCGAGCGCAGGGCTCAGCGGGGTAATGATCAGGCTCATGTCTGTCTCACTAATGCGGGAGTGTTCAGTGGCTCTGGCCGTGCCAGGGCACCAGCTTGCGTTGCAGGGCGCGCAGGCCCATTTCCAGGGCGAAGGCGATCAGGGCGATGACCAGAATGCCCAGCACCACCACGTCGGTCACCAGGAACTGCGCCGCCGACTGGACCATGAAACCAAGGCCGCTGGTGGCGGCGATCAGCTCGGCGGCTACCAGGGTCGACCAGCCCACGCCCAGGCCGATGCGCACGCCGGTGAGAATGTCGGGCAGGGCGCTGGGCAGGATTACATGGCGGATCAGTTGCACCCTGCTCGCCCCCAGCGACTGCGCGGCGCGCAGCTTGGCCGGGTCGACAGTGCGCACGCCGGTGGCGGTGGCGATGGCGATCGGGGCGAAGATCGCGAGGTAGATCAGCAGCACTTTCGACAGCTCGCCGATGCCGCACCAGATGACGATCAGCGGCAGGTAGGCCAGCGGTGGAATCGGCCGGTAGAACTCGATCAGCGGGTCGAGGATGCCGCGGGCAATACGGTTGCTGCCAATGGCGATGCCGACCGGGATCGCCGTGAGGATCGCCGCGCCGAGGGCCAGGCCGATACGGCTGAGGCTCGCGCCCAGGTGCTGCCACAGCGTTGACTCCATGTAGCCCTGGGTCAGCAGCAGCCACGCCTTGCCCAGCACCGCTTCCGGCGACGGCAGGAACAGTGGCTCGATCCATTCGGCAGCGGTCACCAGCCACCACAGCAGCAACAGGCCGCCGAGGGTCAGGCCGCTGATCCAGCGGGTGCTCAGGGAACGCCGTGCCTTGCGCGGCGCGGCAGTTGGGGAAGATTTGGCCGTCACCGGCAGGTCAAGACTGCTCATGCGATCTCCTGCCGCCCGGCGGCGCTGCGTTGGGAAAAGACCCGCGCCAGTACGTGCTCGCGGGTTTCGATGAAACGTGGGTCGGACTTGATCGAACGCGCCGACTCACCGGCGGCGTAACGCTTGCCGAAGTCCAGGTGCAGACGTTCGACCACGCGGCCCGGATTGGGGGCCAGCAGGATCAGGTCAGTGGCGAGGAATACCGCTTCCTCGATGTCGTGGGTAATCAGGAACACCGGCTTGGCGGTGCGTTGCCAGACCTGCAGCAGCAGTTCCTGCATCTGTTCGCGGGTGAAGGCGTCGAGGGCGCCGAACGGCTCGTCCATCAGCAGCACCCGTGGGTCGGCCGCCAGTGCGCGGGCCAGGCCGACGCGCTGTTTCTGCCCACCGGATAACTGCCAGATACGCCGCGAGGCGAAATCGGCGAGGTCCACCAGGGCGAGCATTTCGCGGGCTTTTGCTTCCCGTTTGGCTCGCGGCACGCCGGCCAGCTCCAGACCGAAGGCGACGTTGGCCAGCACGTCCTGCCAGGGCAGCAGGGCATCGTCCTGGAACACCACGCCGCGCTCGGCGCTCGGCCCTTGCACCGGCACCTCGTCAAGGGTGATGCGTCCGGCGCTCGGGCTGACGAAGCCGGCGATCAGGTTGAGCAGCGAGGTCTTGCCGCTGCCGGAAGGGCCGAGGGCCACCAGCAATTGCTGCGGGCCCAGGCTCAGTGAGATGTCGGACAGCACCGGCTCGGCGGCGCCGGGGTACTGTGCGCTGATGCGCTCCAGTTGTAGCAGGGCCATGACGACTCCGTGACTCAGTGGGTGATGAACTGTGCGCTGACGTACGGCGAGTAGTCCGACAGCACGGCCTCGACCTTGCCTTGCTCCTTGAGGAACGTGGCGGTGTCGGTGATGGCCTTGGTGGTGGGTGCGCCGAGGGCGGCGACCTGATCGGCGGCCAGCGGGAACACGTTGCCCTGCAGCAGGCCAGGGATATCGCTGGCCTTGGCGCCGGACAGCTTCACCAGCTTGTCGACGTTGTTCTTGTCCGCCAGCCAGGCTTGTGGGTCCTTGCGGTAGTCGGCGTAGGCGTCGAGGGTGACTTTGGCGAAGGCCTTGACCACCTCGGGATGCTTGGCGGCGAAGTCCTTGCGCACGATCCAGGCATCGAAGGTCGGTGCACCTTTCTTGGCCAGCTCGCCGGAGGTGATCAGCACCTTGCCGTTCTCCTTGGCGACGCCCAGGGCCGGGTCCCAGACGTAGGTGGCGTCGATGTCGCCGCGCTTCCAGGCGGCGGCGATGGCCGGCGGCGCGAGGTTGACGATCTGCACCTTGGACGGGTCGATGTTCCACTGCTTCAGCGCGGCCAGCAGGCTGTAGTGACCGGTGGACACGAAGGGCACGGCGATTTTCTTGCCGATCAGGTCCTGGGGCGAATTGATCCCGGCGCCATCGCGGGCCACCAGTGCTTCGGCGGCGCCGATCTCGGTGGCGATGAGGAAGGTTTCCACCGGCAGCTTGCGGGTGGCGGCGGCGGCCAGCGGGCTGGAGCCGAGGTAGCCGATCTGCACGTCGCCGGAGGCCACGGCGGTGATCACGTCGGCGCCGTTGTCGAATTTGCGCCAGGCGATATCGGCCTTGCTGGCTTGTTCATAACGACCATCGACCTGGGCCACTTTGGCCGGATCGACAGTGGTCTGGTAGGCGACGGTCAGGTCTGCGGCCTGGACGAAGAAGGCGGCTCCGGCCAGAGCCAGGGCGGAGAACAGGCGCAGAGGGGCGAAGAAGGTCATGTCGAACTCCTGGTCAGGCGGAATGGGTTAGGAAGTGAACAAAGACTAATTGATCTAAGAAATTAGAAATAAATAACTTTTTAGAATTAGCTTAGGAGGCAAAGAAAGGAGGCGGCGCTCCGCTTGTCAGCGATGAGCTCCATAGCGTCATCGCTGACAAACCACGGACAAGGCTATTGAACGAATTTCGCACTCACGAACGGCGAATAGTCCGGCAGCACCGTCTCCACCTTGCCCTGCTCCTTGAGGAACTTCGCCGTCTCGGCAATGGCGTTCGGCGTCTGGCTTTGCAGCAGGGCCGGCTGCGCCTGGGCATCCGGGAACGCAGAGCCGGCCAGCAGCTCCGGCACATCCGCGGGGTTGGAACCGGTCAATTTGGCGATCTTCTGCACCGGCACCGAGTCGGCCGTCCACTGCGCCTTGTTGGCGCTGTAGTCGGCGAAGGATTGCAGGGTGACCTTGGCAAACCTGGCCACGACGTCCGGGTGCTTCTCGGCGAAGTCTTTGCGGGCGACCCAGACCTCGAAGGTCGGCGCGCCCCATCCCCCGACTTCGGCAGCGTCGGTGAGGGTCTTGCCGGTCTTGCGGATCTCGCCCAGGGCCGGCGACCAGACGAAGGCACCGTCGATATCCCCGCGTTTCCAGGCGGCGGCAATTTCTGCTGGCTGCAGGTTCACCACCTTCACCTGGCGGGTATCGAGGTTCCAGTGCTTGAGCGCGCCCAGCAGGCTGTAGTGGGACGTGGACACGAAGGGCGTGGCGATGGTCTTGCCGATCAGGTCCTGCGGGCCGTTGATGCCGCTGCCGTTACGCACTACCAATGCCTCGGCGGCATTGATCTGCGCCGACACGATGAAGGCCACGATCGGCAGCTTGCGCGAGGCGGCAGCCGCCAGCGGGCTGGAGCCGAGGTTGCCGATCTGCACGTCGCCCGAGGCGATGGCGGTGACGACTTCCGGGCCGCTGTTGAAGCGGCGCCAGTCGATTTTTTCGCCGATTTCTTTCTCGTACGTGCCGTCGGCCTGGGGCACTTTGCTGGGGTCGATGCCGGTCTGGTAGCCGACGGTGAGGCCAGCGGCGTGGCTGACCAGCGTCAAGCCGGTGAGTGCAAGGGCGGTGAATAATCGAGTCGGGCGAGAGGGTTTCATGCTGGCCGGGTTCCTGAGTGAGAGACCCAATAAAGCTAAACGATCTAAAAAACGCTTAATAAATACGTTTTGGTAATTACCTTATGTATGAACGAGTTGTGAAAATTTTGTGATATATTCCAAAAAAATCTTAAAAAGACACAAATAATTCTTTTTGGATTTATCAAATTGTCATTATCCTTCGCCCCCAGCATGGCGCATTAGACCAAAGTCTTGAAACGACTTGTTACGATTGACTTGATGGTCACCCTTTGGTGCTAATCGCCCATCGACGGCGAGCAGGACGACAGATCCTGCCGTCAACGAACCACAAGAATTAGAAACGAGAGGAGCAATTCATTTATGAAGAAGTCGACCCTGACTCTTGCCGTGGCCCTTGGGGTTCTGGCCCAGCAAGCAGGCGCTGCCGGTTTTATCGAAGACAGCAAGGCTACGCTGAAACTGCGTAACTTCTACATCAATACCGATAACCGCAACCACGGTAGCGGCTCCGTCAATTATCAAGAAGAGTGGGGCCAAGGCTTCCAGCTCGACTACACCTCCGGTTTCACCGAAGGCACCGTCGGCTTCGGCGTAGATGCAATCGGCTTGCTCGGCATCCGTCTGGATTCCGGCAAGGGTCGCCATGGCAACGCCAGCAGCGATGCCTACGGCGGTACTGTCTTCCCAACCGACAGCAGCGGTCGTGCTGTAGACGATTACTCCAGCCTGGGCGCAGCCGCCAAGGTAAAAATTTCCCAGACCGAACTGCGCTACGGCACCCTGCTGCCGAAGTTGCCGGTCATCTCCTACAACGACGGTCGTCTGTTGCCGCAGACCTTCGAGGGTGGCCAGATCACCTCGAACGAGATCAAGGACCTGACCCTGATCGGCGGCCAGATCGAGCACGTCAAGGGCCGTAACTCTTCGAACACCGAAGGTCTGTCCATCGCGGGTGCCAACGGTGGTTCCAACCCTGGCAATGGCCAGTTCAGCAACAAGTTCCGTTACGCCGGTGCCGACTACAAGGTCACCAAGGACCTGCTGCTGCAGTACTACTACGGCAACCTGGAAGACTTCTACAAACAGCACTTCCTGGGCGCAGTACACAACTGGGCGATTGGCCCGGGCACCCTGAAGTCGGACTTCCGTTACTTCCACAGCACCGATGATGGCAAGAACGGTGATACCGCTGCTTATTACACTACCGGTTACTTCCCAAATAACCCCATCAAGACTCGTGGCAAAGTCGACAACGACCTGTACAGCGCCCTGTTCCTGTACTCCGTTGCCGGTCACACCTTCGGTGGCGGCTACCAGAAGAGCCGTGGCGACAGCGACTTCCCTTGGCTGAACCAGGGTGACGGCTCGTCCAACTACACCATCACCGACTCGCAGATCCAGAAGTTCGGCCGCGCCGGTGAGAGCACCTGGCAGGCTCGCTACTCCTACGACTTCGCCAAGGTCGGCCTGGCTGGCCTGACCGCAGGCGTGGTTTACCTGAAGGGCGACAATATCGACACCGCCACCGGTGATCGCACCGAGTGGGAACGTGACATCACCGTGGCCTACGTCGTACCGGAAGGTCCGCTGAAGAACTTCGGCGTGATGTGGAAAAACGCTACCTGGCGCAGCGATATCGATAACACCAAGGACCAGGACGAAAACCGTCTGATCCTCAGCTACTCCATCCCGCTGCTGTAAGGCGAGATACAAACAACGCCCGCCCGGCCCAGTGCTGCGCGGGCGTTGTTTTGTCCGAAATTTGTTATTTCTTTCAGGTCTAAATAAATCAATATTTATTCTTTTTAATTCGGCTCAACCACAGGCAGAGTGAAGCCATACGAACTCAGCCCAAGGAGCCACACCATGAGCCTCAGACTCGGCGATATCGCCCCCGACTTCGAACAGGATTCCAGCGCCGGCAAGATCCGTTTCCATGAATGGCTTGGCGACAGCTGGGGTGTGCTGTTCTCGCATCCGGCCGACTTCACCCCGGTGTGCACCACGGAACTGGGCTTTACCGCCAAGCTGAAAGAGCAGTTCGCCGAGCGCGGCGTCAAGGCCATCGCGCTGTCGGTCGACCCGGTGGATTCGCACCACCGCTGGATCGAAGACATCAACGAAACCCAGAACACCACGGTCAACTTCCCGATCCTGGCCGACGCCGATCGCAAGGTGTCCGACCTGTACGACCTGATCCACCCGAATGCCAATGACACCCTGACGGTGCGTTCCCTGTTCGTGATCGATCCGAACAAGAAAATCCGTCTGACCATCACCTACCCGGCCAGCACCGGCCGCAACTTCCACGAAATCCTGCGGGTGATCGACTCGCTGCAACTCACCGACAACCACAAGGTCGCCACGCCAGCCAACTGGCAGGACGGTGACGAGGTGGTGATCGTGCCGTCGCTGAAGGATGAGGAAGAGATCAAGCAACGTTTTCCGAAGGGCTACCGCGCAGTCAAACCGTACCTGCGCCTGACCCCGCAGCCTAACCGCTGAGTCGCTGTTTTCATCGTAGTGCTTTAGCCATCGCAGGGATTTTCGGGCCGTTTCGACGGCCCTTTTTTTTGCCTGAATCTAAATGCCCACAATCCTGTGGGAGCTGGTTTGCCAGCGATTTGGCCAGCCCTGACAAAGAGGGTGTCAGGTCGGTCCTCATCGCCGGCAAGGCCGGCTCCCACAAGGGGTGTTACTTGGCGGCCGTCAGTGCGTTGTAGCTGGTGATCAGGTTGCGGTAGTCGGGGATGTGGTTGGAGCACAGTGCCGCCAGACCTTCGATATCGTTGCGCCAGTCGCGGTGCAGCTCACAGGCCACGCCGAACCAGGTCATCAGTTGCGCACCGGCCTGGCTCATGCGGTCGTGGGCGGCGTCGCGGGTCATCTCGTTGAAGGTGCCGGAGGCATCGGTCACCACGAACACCTCGAATTCTTCTTCCAGGGCCGACAGCGCCGGGAAGGCTACGCACACCTCGGTGACCACACCGGCGATGATCAGCTGCTTCTTGCCGGTGGCCTTCACGGCCTTGACGAAGTCCTCGTTGTCCCAGGCGTTGATCTGCCCAGGGCGGGCGATGTACGGCGCATCCGGGAACAGTTCTTTCAGTTCCGGCACCAGCGGGCCGTTGGGGCCTTGCTCGAAGCTGGTGGTGAGGATGGTCGGCAGGTTGAAGAACTTGGCCAGGTCCGCCAGGGCCAGGACGTTGTTCTTGAAGCGGTCCGGCTCGATGTCGCGCACCAGCGACAGCAGGCCAGCCTGGTGGTCAACCAGCAGTACGGCGGCGTCGTCTTTGTTCAGGCGGTTGTATTTGAATGCGGTCATGGTCGTTGCTCCTAAAAGGTTCTGATCTTCGTAAGGGGTGGTGTTTCGCGTTGATGGGAGAAGATTAAATTCAGAACCTTTGGTGCGGTAGACAGTGAAATCTGGCTTTAGCGTTCACTTTATAGAACGATGATGTAGGTGGCCTTATCGCCGGCAACGCCGGCTCCCACAGGGTGTGTTTTATATATCTCTAAATCACATAAACAAATGAAAAAATATGATTTATGGATATATACACCCACCTGTTAAGGTCACCTCCATTCCAGCGAGCAACCCAACTCGCGGCCCTTCAGAACAGTTCCAAGGATGCGCTTTCCATGTTGGTTGTCTCTATTGGTGGTAGCCCCAGCCTGCGTTCCCGTTCCGGTGTGCTGCTCGATCGCGCCCGGGACTGGCTGCAAGGCCAGGGTGTGGAAGTGGTGACGTTCCAGGTACGGGACTTCCCGGCCGAAGACCTGCTCCACGCTCGTTTCGATAGCCCGCAGGTCCAGCATTTCCAGCAACTGGTGGAACAGGCCGACGGCCTGATCGTTGCCACGCCGGTGTACAAGGCGTCTTTTGCCGGCGCCCTGAAAACCCTGCTCGATCTGCTACCCGAGCGCGCACTGCATCACAAGGTGGTCTTGCCGATCGCCACCGGCGGCAGCATCGCCCACATGCTGGCGGTGGACTACGCACTCAAGCCGGTGCTCTCGGCTCTCAAGGCGCAGGAGACCCTGCAAGGGATCTTCGCCGACGACAGCCAGATCGCCTATGGCCAGGGCAACACCCCGGCTCACCTGGCACCTGCCCTGGAGCAGCGCCTGAACGAATCGCTCGACACGTTCCACAGCGCCCTGGCCCGCCGGCCGCGGCCCGTAGCGCCAGGCGTACTGAACGAACGCCTGCTCAGTGCCCGCTGGAGCATCTGAGCCCGCCACACCGGTTTCATCGCGTCACCCCCACCTTACTCGCCCGACAACGAGGCAAGCAGGTGCAACCAAACAACCCAACAGCAAAAAGGAGAGCGCTATGCGCACTGTCATTTTGCGTCGTGGCCTGGTCGCTCTGTTTGCTGCGGCTGTGTCGTTCGGCGCCATCACTCAAGCTCAAGCCGAAACCCTGCGGATCGGTTATCAGAAATACGGCACCCTGGTGCTGCTCAAGGCCAAGGGCTCGCTGGAAAAGCGTCTCGCCGCCCAGGGGGTACAGGTGCAATGGACTGAATTTCCCGGCGGCCCGCAGCTGCTGGAAGGCCTCAACGTCGGCTCGATCGACTTTGGCGTGACCGGCGAAACCCCGCCCGTGTTCGCCCAGGCTGCCGGTGCCGACCTGCTCTACGTGGCCTACGAGCCGCCAGCGCCCCACAGCGAGGCGATCCTGGTGCCGAAGGGCTCCGCCATCCAGTCGGTCAAGGACCTCAAGGGCAAGAAAGTTGCCCTGAACAAAGGCTCCAACGTGCACTACCTGCTGGTCCGCGCCCTGGAAGACGCCGGCCTCAAGTACACCGACATCCAGCCGGTATTCCTGCCGCCTGCCGATGCCCGCGCCGCCTTCGAGCGTGGCAGCGTCGATGCCTGGGTCATCTGGGACCCGTACCAGGCTGCCGCCGAGCAGCAACTGCAGGCCCGCACCCTGCGTGACGGCAAGGGCATCGTCGACAACCACCAGTTCTACCTCGCGACCAAGCCGTACACCCAACAGCATCCTGAAGTGATCAGTGCGCTGGTGGACGAGGTGCGTGCCGTGGGCGAATGGTCCAAGGCCAACCCGCAGGAAGTGACCGATCAGGTTGCGCCGCTGCTCGGCCTGCCCGCCGACATCACCCTGACCTCGGTCAAGCGCCAGGGCTACGGCGCGCAGTTCCTGACCCCGGAAGTGGTCGCCGCGCAGCAGAAGATCGCCGACACCTTCACCACCCTGAAGCTGATTCCCAAGCCGCTGAGCATCAAGGACGTGATCTGGACGCCGCCGGCCAAGGTCGCCACCGCGCCCTGACGTTTTGCCCGAGCCGGGGCGCCGCCCCGGTCTGAGCCACCCTTAGGAGACAACTCCAATGAGCCTCAACGTTTTCTGGTTTCTACCGACCCATGGCGACGGCCATTACCTTGGCACCGCCGAAGGCGCTCGCGCCGTCGATCACGGTTATCTGCAACAAGTGGCGCAGGCTGCCGACCGCCTCGGTTTCGGCGGCGTGCTGATCCCCACCGGGCGTTCCTGCGAGGACTCCTGGCTGGTAGCCGCTTCGCTGATCCCCGTGACCCAGCGGCTGAAATTCCTCGTGGCGCTGCGCCCGGGGATCATTTCGCCCACCGTGGCGGCGCGTCAGGCAGCAACCCTCGACCGGCTGTCCGGCGGGCGTGCGCTGTTCAACCTGGTGACCGGTGGCGACCCTGAAGAACTGTCTGGCGACGGCCTGTTCCTCAGCCATGAAGAGCGTTACCAGGCGAGCGTGGAGTTCACCCGTATCTGGCGCCGCGTGCTGGAAGGCGAGACCGTCGACTACGACGGCAAGCACCTCCAGGTCAAAGGCGCCAAGCTGCTCTACCCGCCGATCCAGCAACCGCGTCCGCCGCTGTACTTCGGTGGCTCGTCGGAGGCCGCGCAAGACCTCGCCGCCGAGCAGGTCGAGCTGTACCTGACCTGGGGCGAGCCACCGTCGGCGGTGGCCGAGAAGATCGCGGAGGTCCGCGCCAAGGCCGAGAAACTGGGCCGCACCGTGCGCTTCGGCATCCGTCTGCATGTGATCGTGCGGGAAACCAACGAGGAGGCCTGGAGAGCCGCGGAGCGACTGATCTCGCACCTGGACGACGACACCATTGCCCGTGCCCAGGCGTCCCTGGCGCGCTTCGATTCGGTCGGCCAGCAGCGCATGGCCGCACTGCACGGCGGCAACCGCGACAACCTGGAAGTCAGCCCGAACCTGTGGGCCGGCGTCGGCCTGGTCCGCGGCGGTGCCGGCACCGCGCTGGTGGGCGACGGTCCGACCGTGGCCGCCCGGGTGAAGGAGTACGCCGACCTCGGCATCGACACCTTCATCTTCTCCGGTTATCCACACCTGGAAGAGTCGTACCGCGTCGCCGAGCTGCTGTTCCCGCACCTGGATATCCAGCGTCCGGAATTGCCGAAGGAGCGGGGCTATGTCAGCCCGTTCGGCGAGATGGTTGCCAACGACATCCTGCCCAAAGCTGCGGCACAGAGCTGAGGGCCCGGACATGAGTCGTTCTTCCTCAACCTCTTGGACGCAGCGCCTGGCCCCCTGGGCCTTGCCGGTCGCCTTGCTGGCGATCTGGCAACTGGCGGTGAGCGCCGGCTGGCTGTCGACGCGCATCCTGCCGGCCCCGAGCGCGGTGATCGCCGCCGGTGTCGAGCTGGTGCGCAGCGGCGAAATCTGGACTCACCTGGCCATCAGTGGCTGGCGTGCCGGCCTGGGCTTTCTGATCGGCGGCAGCATCGGTCTGACCCTGGGCTTTATCACCGGCCTGTCGAAGTGGGGCGAGCGCCTGCTGGACAGCTCGGTGCAGATGATCCGCAACGTGCCGCACCTGGCGCTGATTCCGCTGGTGATCCTGTGGTTCGGCATCGACGAGTCGGCGAAGATTTTCCTGGTCGCCCTCGGCACGCTGTTCCCGATTTACCTGAACACCTACCACGGTATCCGCAACGTCGATCCGGCCCTGGTGGAAATGGCCCGCAGTTATGGCCTGAGCGGCTTCAGCCTGTTCCGCCAGGTGATCCTGCCGGGTGCGCTGCCGTCGATCCTGGTGGGCGTGCGCTTCGCCCTGGGCTTCATGTGGCTGACCCTGATCGTGGCCGAGACCATCTCCGCCAACTCCGGTATCGGCTACCTGGCGATGAACGCCCGTGAATTCCTGCAAACCGATGTGGTGGTCCTGGCCATCGTCCTCTACGCGGTGCTCGGCAAGCTCGCCGACGTCGCTGCCCGTGGCCTGGAGCGCGTGTGGTTGCGCTGGCACCCGGCCTATCAACCGAGCAAGGGAGACGGCGCATGACCATTCTCAAGGAGCAACCGCCACGGCTTTTGCGCGGTATCCCGCTGGCCGTGCGCAATGTGGAAAAGACCTTCGGCCAGCGCAAGGTGCTGCGCGATATCGACCTGCACATTCCGGCGGGACAGTTCGTCGCCATCGTCGGTCGTAGCGGCTGCGGCAAGAGCACGTTGTTGCGTCTGCTGGCCGGTCTCGATCAGCCCACTGGCGGTCAGTTGCTGGCTGGCAGTGCACCGCTGAGCGAGGCCCGCGAGGACACCCGGCTGATGTTCCAGGAAGCGCGCCTGCTGCCCTGGAAACGGGTAATCGACAACGTTGGCCTGGGCCTGCAAGGCAACTGGCAGGAACAGGCGCGCAAGGCGCTGGAAGCGGTAGGTCTGGCCGACCGCGCCAACGAATGGCCGGCGGCCTTGTCCGGTGGACAGAAACAGCGCGTGGCCCTGGCCCGTGCCCTGATCCACCAGCCGCGCCTGCTGTTGCTGGACGAGCCGCTGGGTGCGCTGGATGCCCTGACCCGGATCGAAATGCAGCAACTGATCGAAGACCTCTGGCGCAAGCACGGCTTCACCGTGCTGCTGGTGACCCACGACGTCGCCGAAGCGGTGGCGGTTGCCGACCGGGTGATCCTGATCGAGGACGGCGAGATCGGCCTCGACCTGCAGGTGGACCTGCCTCGGCCGCGGGTGCGTGGATCGCACCGGCTCGCTGCGCTGGAAACCGAAGTATTGAACCGTGTTCTCTCGGTCCCGGGCACCCCGCCCGAGCCCGAACCCGTAGCACCCTTGCCTACGCAACTGCGCTGGGCTCATTGACCTCAGAACCTACAAAGGAAGCAAGCAGATGACTATCAAAGCGATCAACGTGCGTAACCAGTTCAAGGGCACCGTCAAAGAAATCCTGGAAGGCCCGGTACTGTCGGAAATCGATGTGCAAACCGCCTCGGGCATCGTCACCTCGGTGATCACCACCCGTTCGGTCAAGGAACTGGAACTGACCATCGGCAGCGAAGTGATTGCCTTCGTGAAATCCACCGAGGTGTCCATCGCCAAGCTGTGAAGAACACACCGAACCTCGTGGGAGTCCGCCCGCCGCCCCGGCGCCGCGCTGTCGCGCAGCAAACATGAAGCGTACGACGCCAGTTACGCGGTGCCGCTTACATCTAAAGACAAAAGGCGGTTGGCCCGATAGGGCCAACCGCCTTTTGCTTTGTTAGGTTCAGTACGCGCGGGACAGAGACCGTAACCAGCACTGGTGTGTGCCAGCACACCCGAGTGGGAGAGTGGTCCGCCACGGTATCGGCGTGAAGTCCCTGTCGGCATCAGCTGAAAAATCAGCTGTGACCACGTATGAGAGAGTGAACCCCTTTCGCCACCGTGTGCCCCGCGCGCCCCTTATCCTGCGAGGATTGACCATGGCACGCAAGCCCTCCAAGCAACACCTCACCCTTGTCCACACCGACTGTGCCGGGATTGATATCGGCAGCCGGGAGCACTTCGTTGCAGTTGATGACAGGCATGACAAGCCCGTCCGCAAGTTCGCGACCTTCACTGACGACCTTCATAAGCTTGCCGACTGGCTGGAGAGCTTGAATATCAAGGTCGTAGCCATGGAGTCGACAGGCGTTTACTGGATCCCCATTTACGAAATCCTCGATGCGCGAGGTTTTGATGTTCGTCTCGTCAATGCACGGTCAACCCGACAGATTACAGGCCGTAAGTCTGACGTGATGGATTGCCAATGGATCTTGCAGTTGATGTCTTATGGGCTCCTGCGCAGTGCTTTCCGACCCGATGACCTGACATGTGTCGCGCGATCCTTGTTCAGGCAGCGAAGTCACAAGGTTCGTGATCAAGCGAAGACCCTGAACCGGATCCAGAAAGCCTTGGCCCAGATGAATATTCAACTGGCCAATGTCATCAGCGACATTTCCGGCGTCACTGGGATGAAAATCCTGCGTGCTATCAATAAGGGTGAGCGCGATCCGTACGTACTCGCCAGCTTGAGCGACCCACGCATCAAGGCAAGCCAGGAAACCATAGCGCGTAGCTTGCTCGGCAATTGGCGCAAGGAGCACCTGACGGCATTGAAGCTGGAGTTGGCGCTTTACGACTTTCTGGAAAAACAGATCGCCGAATGCGACGAAGCTATTGTCGAGGTGATAGACCAGATGCCGGTATTGGATGTTTCCCCACCCAAGCCCCAAAAGACTTTGCGTAGCCCGCATCGCACAGCGGCACAGCAAACTCAATTGCATCAAGCACTATGCCGGGTGATGGGCGTGGATCTGACCGCCATTCCGACCATTGGTGTCGACACTGCGCTAGTCATTGCCAGTGAAGTCGGCGCTGATCTTTCCCGCTTCCCGTCGTCACAGCACTTTTGTTCCTGGCTCGGCCTTGCTCCGCCTACGCGCATATCGGGCGGAAAATCCTTATCCGGCGCTGGACCCAAGATTCACAACCATGCGGGGCAAGCCTTGAAGCAAGCCGCTTCAAACGCACGAAACGACAAAGGGTTTATCGGCGCTTCGCACAGAGCAAGGCTGACGCGTATGGATACAAGCTGTGCGATCAAGGCAACGGCGCATCAGCTCGCACGACTGATCTACTTGATGCTGACCAAAAAGAAGGCCTATGTGGAGCAAGGGCTGGCTGAATTCGAAGCCAGAAGCCAGGATCGCCAGCTCCGGGCTTTGCAACGCAAAGCCCGGAAATTGGGATTACAGCTGGTCGCGGCTTGATTTTTATGATTAAAAATCAATGGGTTGGGATTTGTTTGATGAGAGCTGGCGTTGCCAGCGATGAGGCCGGCAATGATGACGATGGTGTCCGTTCCGACGCCATCGCCTGCAACGCCGGCTCCCACGGGGCCTGGTGGTTCTCGATCAGCGTTTTGGCAAAAACGGCGGCAGATACAGCCCCAGATACGCCTCGAACACCCGCATCCCTTCTTCCGCCATCCGCGGCGTGATCTGCCCGTGCAACTGCATCGACCGGGCATACACCCGATCGCCCAGTTCCATCGCCAGGGCGAACACGTCCACGTCCTTCGGCAGTTCCGGTAACCGGAAATGCTGCTCGAACAGCTTGTGCATCAGATCGCCCAGCTCGATGTCGTGCTGACGGTCTGCCTGGGTCACTTCGCTCAAGCCATGCTGCGCCAGGATCAACTGCCGGGCGGCGGCGTCCTGGTGGTAGATCTCCAGCATGCGCAGCTCCACCAGCCGCGACAGGTCGCGCCAGTGGTTCAGGCTCTGCGCATCGATGGGGGCCTGCAGGCAGGCGCGGAAGGCAGCGTGCACATCGGCGGTGAGGGCTTCGAGCAGCGCCGGGACGCTGGCGAAGAAGTGGTACACCGACGACGGCGGGATCTGTGCCCGTTCGGCCACGCTGTAGATCGACAGGCTGGCCACGCCCTCGCTGGCCAGCAGGGTGCGGGCCGCGTCGAGGATCGAGTCGATCCGCGCCTGGCTGCGGGCGCGGGGTTTGCGAGGGGTGGCGCCGCGGCTCATATCAGTTGCTGATCGCCAGGATGCTGGCCTGGTAGGCGCCGACGAACAGGTCGAAGTCGCCGACTTCCTGTTGCTCCAGCTCCGCCTGTTCTTCCAGCGACTTGCGGGCCAGGGTTTCGAAACGGGCCTGCTCGTCCACCGGCAGCGGCTCGCTGCGCAGGTACTCGGCGTGCAGCTCGCTCTGGCGCAGGGAGAAGCGGGCGAAGCTTTCCTGGTTTTCGGTCATGCTCGCCAGCACCTGGGCCGATGGTGTCAGGGCCGGGTCGTCCACCTTGGCCGCCTGCGCCTGGAGGGCGCGGACATGCTCGTCGCTGCCATGGGCGCGGTCGAGCAGCTCGGCCAGTGGTGCGATACGTGCCAGCAGCTCGCTGGCCCAGGTCTTCAGCTCGACCGGCTGGCCGTCGCGCTGCAGTTGCAGGCCCGGGCGGCGGCCCTGCTTGACCACGTTGAGGAAGTTGTCGGTGCACTGGCCGCACTCGCCATTCTGCAGCAGCGGGCTGTCTTCCAGCGCGCAGAACAGCAGGAAGGCGTCGAGGAAGCGTGCCTGAGGCAGTTCGATGCCGGTCGGCAGGAACGGGTTGATGTCCAGGCAACGCACTTCGATGTACTGGATGCCGCGGGCCATCAGTGCCTGGATCGGCCGTTCGCCGGTATAGGTCACGCGCTTGGGGCGGATGTTGGAGTAGTACTCGTTTTCGATCTGCAGGATGTTGGTGTTGAGCTGCACCCACTCGCCGTCCTGGTGCGTGCCGATCTCGACGTACGGCGCGTAGGGCGTGGCCACCGCGCGGCGCAGGCTGTCGGTGTAGCTGTTCAGATCGTTGTAGCACGGGGTGAGGCCGGCCTGGGCATTGCTCTGGTAGCCCAGGTCGCTCATGCGCAGGCTGGTGGCCCACGGCAGGAACAGGGTGTCGGCGTCGAAGGATTCGAGCTGGTGCGGGCGGCCGCGCAGGAAACCGGCGTCCAGTGCCGGCGAGGCACCGAACAGGTACATCAGCAGCCAGCTGTAGCGACGGAAGTTGCGGATCAGCGCGATGTAGGACGAGGACTGGAAGTCGCGGTCGTCACCGTCATGGCCTTCGGCTTCGCGCAGCAGCGGCCAGAGCTGTTCTGGCAGCGAGAAGTTGTAGTGGATGCCGGCGATGCACTGCATGGTGCGGCCGTAGCGCAGGGCCAGGCCCTTGCGGTAGACGTACTTGAGCTTGCCGATGTTGGAGGTGCCGTACCAGGCGATCGGGATGTCTTCCTCGGCCGGCAGCGGGCAAGGCATCGACGGGCTCCACAGGTACTCGTTGCCGAGCTTGCTGTAGGCGAAGCGGTGGATGCTTTCCAGGCTTTCGAGGGTTTTCGCGGGGTCGGCCAGGGCCGGCGTGATGAATTCCAGCAGCGACTCGGAATAGTCGGTGGTGATGGATTCGTGGGTCAGGGCGGAGCCCAGGGCCTCGGGATGCGGGGTCTGGGCCAGGCGACCGTCCTCGGTCACGCGCAGGCATTCACGCTCGATGCCGTGCAGGCACTGCTTGAGCAGGGAGAGGTTGTCGCCCTGGCCAAGCAGGCTCAGGCGGCGGTTGAGAAGTTCGCTCAAGATGGATTCCTTCACACGTCAGTCGCCGCAATATGGGGGTGGAGGTGACGGTCTACAAGGGTGGACAGAGGAACTGGCGTTGTCGCCTGGTTTTCGCAGGGAATCGGCAGCGCCCGCGCACTGCCGAAATTACCGCAGAAAGGCTGTTTGCGGCTAGAGCGCGGCGAACGTGCCCTGGGCCTTGGCGATCAATTTGTCGTCCTGGAATACGTCGGCGTCCAGAACCAGCGTGCGGCGCCCGGCGTGCAGCACCCGGGCGGTGCACAGCACCTCGCCGTCGCTGACCGCTCGCACGTAGTTGATCTTGCATTCCAGGGTCACGCTGCGCCGGTCGAAGCCGTGGCTGCTGGAACAGGCCAGGCCCATGGCGATATCCACCAGGCTGAAGATCGCGCCGCCGTGCAGGAAGCCGCCCCGGTTGCGCAGGTGCGGCTCCAGCGACAGGGCCACCTCTGCCACGCCCTCTTCGAGGCGTTGCAGGCGGCAGCCCAGCAACTGGCTGAAGGCGCTCTGAACGATGTCTTCAGGCGCGTCCATCACTTCTTCTTCAACTGCTTGGCATTGGCGAACAGCGAAGCCATGGCGTTGTTGGCCGGCGGCGGGGTGTCCTTGACCCGTGCCGGCGCGCCTTGCTGGCGCGGGCCCGAACCCGGACGGCTGCCACGGGCGCCGTCGACTTTCTCGCCCGGAGTGTCGCTCATGCGCATGGACAGGCCGACGCGTTTGCGCGGGATGTCCACTTCCATGACCTTCACCTTGACCACGTCGCCGGCCTTGACCGCTTCACGCGGGTCCTTGATGAACTTCTCGGATAGCGCCGAGATGTGCACCAGACCGTCCTGGTGGACGCCGATATCGACGAAAGCACCGAAGTTGGTGACGTTGGTCACCACGCCTTCGAGGATCATCCCCGGTTGCAGGTCCTTCAGGTCTTCGACACCTTCCTGGAACTCGGCGGTCTTGAACTCCGGACGCGGGTCGCGGCCTGGTTTGTCCAGTTCCTGGAGAATGTCGGTGACGGTGGGCAGGCCGAAGGTCTCGTCGGTGAACTTCTTAGGATCGAGACGCTTGAGGAAACCGCTGTCGCCGATCAGCGAGCGAATGTCGCGGTCGGTCTCGGCGGCGATGCGCTGCACCAGCGGGTAGGCTTCCGGGTGAACCGCGGAGGCGTCCAGCGGGTTGTCGCCGTTCATGACGCGCAGGAAGCCGGCGGCCTGTTCGAAGGTTTTCTCGCCCAGGCGGCTGACTTTCTTCAGCGCGGCGCGGGTCGTGAAGGCGCCGTTGGCATCACGGTGGCTGACGATGTTCTGCGCCAGGGTCGCGTTGAGGCCGGAGATGCGCGACAGCAGCGCCACCGAAGCGGTGTTGACGTCGACGCCGACGGCGTTCACGCAGTCCTCGACCACGGCGTCCAGGCCGCGGGCCAGCTTGAGTTGCGAGACATCGTGCTGGTATTGGCCGACACCGATGGATTTCGGATCGATCTTCACAAGCTCCGCCAGCGGATCCTGCAGGCGGCGGGCAATGGACACCGCGCCACGGATCGACACGTCCAGATCCGGGAATTCGCGGGCCGCCAGTTCGGAGGCCGAATACACCGACGCGCCGGCCTCGGACACCATGATCTTGGTGATCTTGAGGGCGGGGTATTTCTTGACCAGCTCGGCGATCAGCTTGTCGCTTTCGCGGCTGGCGGTGCCGTTGCCGATGGCGATCAGCTCTACCGAGTGCTTGGCGCACAGGGCGGCGAGGATGGCGATGGTGCGGTCCCAGTCGTTCTTCGGCGCGTGCGGGTACACGGTGGTGTAGTCGAGCAGCTTGCCGGTGGAGTCGACCACCGCCACCTTGCAGCCGGTACGCAGGCCCGGGTCGAAGCCCAGGGTGGCGCGCGGGCCGGCCGGTGCGGCCAGCAGCAGGTCGTGGAGGTTGTGGGCGAACACGTTGATCGCCTCGCCTTCGGCGTTGTCGCGCAGTTCGCCGAACAGGTCGGTTTCCAGGTGGCTGTAGAGCTTGACCTTCCAGGTCCAGCGCACCACCTCGGCCAGCCATTTGTCGGCCGGACGGCCCTGGTTACCCAGGCCGAAGCGCTCGGCGATCATCAGTTCGCACGGGTGCAGGGTGCCGGGCAGTTCCTCGCCGACCTTGATCGACGCGGCCAGCACGCCTTCGTTGCGGCCGCGGAAGATCGCCAGCGCGCGGTGCGACGGTACGCTTTTCAGCGGCTCGTCGTGTTCGAAGTAGTCGCGGAACTTGGCGCCTTCTTCTTCCTTGCCGGCCACCAGGCGGGCGCTAAGGGTGGCGTCCTGCTTGAGGAAGCTGCGCAACTTGTCGAGCAGCGCGGCGTCTTCGGCGAAGCGTTCCATGAGGATGTACTTGGCGCCTTCGAGCGCGGCCTTGACGTCGGCGACGCCTTTTTCGGCATCGACGAAACGGGCGGCTTCGGTCTCAGGGGTGAGCTGCGGGTCGTTCAGCAGGCCGTCGGCCAGCTCGCCAAGGCCGGCTTCCAGGGCAATCTGGCCCTTGGTGCGGCGTTTCTGCTTGTACGGGAGGTAAAGGTCTTCGAGGCGGGTCTTGGTGTCGGCCAGCTTGATCTCGCGGGCCAGTTCCGGGGTCAGCTTGCCCTGTTCCTCGATGCTGGCGAGGATGCTGGCGCGCCGTTCGTCGAGTTCGCGCAGGTAGCGCAGGCGCTCTTCGAGGTTGCGCAGCTGGGTGTCATCCAGGCTGCCGGTCACTTCTTTGCGGTAACGGGCGATAAAAGGCACCGTGGAGCCTTCATCAAGTAGAGCCACGGCCGCCTCGACCTGTTGCGGGCGGACGCCGAGTTCCTCGGCGATGCGGCTGTTGATGCTGTCCATAAAACCACCTGACAAATTGTGAATGCTTGGGCCGCGAAGCCCGCGCCGCAGGGGCGCCGGGGCAGGGCGGCACTCGGTGAAAAGCGGCGCATTATACTCGTCGTGCCGGGCTTGCGGTGATAGCGGCTGGCCAGCCTTGTGGACCATTCCGCTGGCACACCAGGAAAAATCTGCTAACAATGAGCTCGGCACTGGCAAATGGCGGCTAAGCCATAATGCGCGCCGAGATTAAAGGAGCTACCCATGAGCAGCACTGCACAAACAGCCGAAGGCGAGAAAATCCTCATCGTCGATGACGATCCGGGCCTCAGCAGCCTTCTTGAGCGATTCTTCACCAGCAAAGGCTACCGCGCACGGGCAGTACCCAACGTCGAGCAGATGGACCGCCTGCTCGCACGGGAAGTCTTCAACCTTGTCGTCCTCGACCTGATGCTGCCTGGCGAGGACGGCCTTTCGGCCTGTCGCCGCCTGCGTGCGGCGAACAACCAGGTGCCGATCATCATGCTCACCGCCAAGGGCGACGAGCTGAGCCGGATCAAGGGCCTTGAACTGGGCGCCGACGATTACCTGGCCAAACCGTTCAACCCTGACGAACTGGTCGCACGGGTCAAGGCCGTGCTGCGCCGGCAGTCAGCCCCGGTGCCGGGCGCGCCGGGCAGCGAGGACGAAACCGTCACCTTCGGCGACTACGAGCTGTCGCTGGCCACCCGCGAACTCAAGCGTGGCGACGAAGTGCACATGCTCACCACCGGCGAGTTTGCCGTGCTCAAGGCGCTGGTCATGCATGCCCGCGAGCCGCTGACCCGCGACAAGCTGATGAACCTGGCCCGTGGCCGCGAGTGGGATGCGCTGGAGCGCTCCATCGACGTGCAGATCTCCCGCCTGCGCCGGATGATCGAGCCGGATCCGTCCAAGCCCCGGTATATCCAGACCGTCTGGGGCGTCGGCTATGTGTTCGTGCCGGACGGCAATGCCAGCAAGTGATCCGACGTTTTACGCAGTGACTGACCAGAAGCAGGGCCGCCGCAGGGTTGCCCTGCTTTTGCGTGAAGCGCCCCGCGTAAAGCCCGCGAGCCGCGCTCGCGCCTGCCAAGTGTGTAGCCGTTGTCCATGAAAACGCCGCTGTGGTTCCCGCAAAGCTTCTTCGCCCGCACCTTGTGGCTGGTGCTCATCGTCGTCCTGTTTTCCAAGGCGCTCACCCTGGTCTATCTGCTGATGAACGAGGACGTGCTGGTGGACCGCCAGTACAGCCACGGCGTCGCCTTGACCTTGCGCGCCTACTGGGCCGCGGACGAGTCGGAACGGGACAAGATCGCCGAAGCTGCCGGTCTGATCCGGGTCAACGGCAACAGCGTGCCCGAAGGCGAGCAGCACTGGCCCTACAGCGAGATCTACCAGCGGCAGATGCAGGCCGAACTGGGCGAAGACACCGAAGTCCGTTTGCGCGTCCATGCACCGCCGGCGTTGTGGGTGCGGGCGCCGAGCCTGGGCGATGACTGGCTGAAAGTCCCGTTGTACCCGCACCCGCTGCGCGGGCAGAAGATCTGGAATGTGCTGGGCTGGTTCCTCGCCATCGGCCTGCTGTCCACCGCCTCGGCGTGGATCTTCGTGCGCCAGCTCAACCAGCCGCTCAAGCGCCTGGTCTTTGCGGCGCGGCAATTGGGCCAGGGCCGCAGCGTACGTTTGCCGATCAGCGATACACCGAGCGAGATGACCGAGGTCTACCGGGCGTTCAACCAGATGGCCGAGGATGTCGAGCAGGCCGGCCGAGAACGGGAGTTGATGCTTGCCGGTGTGTCCCATGACTTGCGCACGCCGCTGACGCGATTGCGTCTCTCGCTTTCGCTGATGGCCAACGACAGTGACCTGACCGATGACATGGTCCGCGATATCGAAGACATGGACGCCATTCTCGACCAGTTCCTCGCCTTCATCCGTGATGGTCGGGACGAGCCGGTGGAGGAGGTGGACCTGAGCGACCTGGTCCGCGAAGTGGTCGCGCCGTTCAACCAGCCGGAAGAGCAGGTGCGTCTTTGCCTTGAGCCGATTCCGCCGTTCCCGCTGCGCCGGGTATCGATGAAGCGTCTGCTCAACAACCTGATCGGCAATGCCCTGCACCATGCCGGGCAGGGCGTTGAAGTGGCGGCCTACGTATCCGGCGACACCAGCGCGCCCTATGTGGTGCTCAGCGTGCTGGACCGGGGCGCCGGCATCGACCCTGGCGAGCTGGAAGCCATCTTCAATCCGTTCATTCGCGGCGACCGTGCCCGCAGCGGCAAGGGCACCGGGCTGGGGCTGGCGATCGTCAAGCGGATCGCCGCCCAGCACGGCGGTAACGTCGAGTTGCGCAACCGCTCGGGCGGAGGTATCGAAGCCCGGGTGCGCTTGCCGCTCGGGCTTCTGCTGCCACGCGACGCGGTTTAACCCTTGCCTTTGGTGCGGGTCAGGTTGGGCCCGCCATTCTTTTCCAGGTGCTCGATGATCATCCCGGCAACGTCCTTGCCGGTGGTGATCTCGATGCCTTCCAGGCCCGGTGACGAGTTCACCTCCATCACCAGCGGGCCGTGATTGGAACGCAGGATATCCACACCGGCCACGCTCAGGCCCATGACCTTGGCGGCGCGGATGGCGGTCATGCGTTCTTCCGGGGTGACCTTGATCAGGCTGGCGGTGCCGCCACGGTGCAGGTTGGAGCGGAACTCCCCCGGCTTGGCCTGGCGCTTCATCGAGGCGATGACCTTGTCACCGACCACGAAGCAGCGGATATCGGCGCCGCCGGCTTCCTTGATGTATTCCTGGACCATGATGTTCTGCTTCAGGCCCATGAACGCCTCGATCACCGACTCGGCCGCCTTGGTCGTCTCGCACAGCACCACGCCGATGCCCTGGGTGCCTTCCAGCACCTTGATCACCAGCGGCGCGCCGTTGACCATCTGGATCAGGTCGGGAATGTCGTCCGGGGAGTGGGCAAAGCCCGTGACCGGCAGGCCGATGCCACGACGCGACAGCAACTGCAGCGAGCGCAGCTTGTCCCGCGAACGGGCAATGGCCACGGATTCATTGAGCGGGAACACGCCCATCATTTCGAACTGGCGCAGCACCGCGCAGCCGTAGAACGTCACTGAAGCACCGATGCGCGGGATCACCGCATCGAAGCCTTCCAGTGGCTTGCCGCGGTAGTGGATCTGCGGCTTGTGGCTGGCGATGTTCATGTAGGCGCGCAGGGTATCGATCACCACCATTTCATGGCCCCGTTGCGTACCGGCCTCGACCAGGCGACGGGTGGAATACAGACGCGGGTTACGCGACAGCACAGCGATCTTCATGCAGCACCTGTGGAAGGGGTAATGGTCGCCGGGAACACCGGCTTGTCCTGAACGTATTTGAGCCCTGGGTTGACCACCAACTGGCCGTGCACCAGGGCTTTGGAACCGAGTAAAAGGCGGTAGCGCATGGCCTTGCGGCAGGCCAGGGTGAATTCGACTTCCCAGACCCGGTCGCCGAGCGCGAGCGGGGTGCGGATCACGTAGCGGACCTGGGCGTGGCCGTTGGAGCTCTTGATGGTTTTCATGGTTACCAGCGGTGCCTCGCAGCGCCGGTGGCGCAACTGCACCACCGAGCCCAGGTGCGCGTTGAAACGCACCCATTGTTCGCCGTTGCGCATGAACGGTTCGACTTCAGTGGCGTGCAGGCTGGAGGTGCTGGCGCCGGTGTCGATCTTGGCGCGCAGGCCGGCCAGGCCGAGGTCGGGCAGGGCCACCCACTCGCGCAAACCGATAACGCTCAAATGATCAAATGTCTTCACGATGCACAACCCGGGAAAATTCGGTGAACTGTAAGCAGGCAGCGGACTTTTTGCATCCGTAAGTGAAGGTAGTACAGTTCCATGACCGCTATGAATCGGAGCTGTGCGATGGCTTATCAGGAAGACGACGACAAGGTGCGTCTGGACAAATGGCTCTGGGCCGCGCGTTTCTACAAGACACGGGCCCTGGCCAAGGCCGCCATCGAGAGTGGCAAGGTGCATTGCCGTGGCGAGCGTTGCAAGCCGGGCAAGGAGCCGCGCATCGGTGACGAGTTCGTCCTGCGTACCGGCTTCGACGAGCGCACCGTGGTGGTCAGGGCGTTGTCGATCGTGCGCCGCGGCGCGCCCGAGGCACAGACGCTGTACGAAGAAACCGAAGACAGCATCCGCCGCCGGGAACAGGCGGCGGCGCTACGCAAGGCCGGTGCGCTGGGCGTGACCACTGATGGCCGGCCGACCAAGAAACAGCGCCGGCAGATCCATCAGTTCCAGGGCAACTACGACTGAGTGCTGACCACGCTCAGTCGCCCGATCAGCGGCAGCCTGGCGAACAGCCTGAACAGCGGCGCGGTCCAGCGCAGCAGCGCCGCGCTGCCCTTCGCCGCCAGGGGCGTGTAGTAACTCCAGCCCAGTGCCAGCAGCGCCATCAGCAGACCACCGATATAGTCGTCCTGGCCCCAGTGGGCGCCGGCCACCAGGCGCGGCAGCATGAACAGCACGGCCAGGCCCCAGATCACCAGGCTCTGCCACAGGCCACGGGTGAAGCGGCCCATGAACAGCGCCCAGATCAGCAGCACCGAGGCGTGGTCGCCGGGGAAACTCTTGCTGGAACGGTCCTTGAGTTCCCAGCCGGCTTCCAGTTGCGGATAGAAGTCGCTGAGGCGAATGGCATCGTCGAACATCATCGACGGGCTGTTATGTTGCCAGCCGGCCGCATCCACCCACTTGGAAAACAGCGCACGCACCACCACTAAGAGGAGCAGCGTGACGAGAAAGCCGAAAAAGGCTTCGCGCACCTGAGCGGCTTTGAATACCCAATTGCCACGGATCAGCAGGGCCAACAGGATCAGGCCGACAACGATGTCGAACGGACGCAGGCTGCCAAGGGTCCAGATGTAACGCCAGGCGGTGTTGTCGGCCAGCGGGCCGTTGAGGCTGTGGAACAGCCATTCGTCGAAAGTCAGGCACAGGATCTGGCCAAAAGGCCATAGCCAGAAACACAGTAGAGCGATGGGTAGCAGCGTGCACGCTGCCAATGGGCCCCATGACCACCTTGCTTGGAACAGTGGTCGATTGTCCATAAACTACCTCGATTGCCATCAATGGAAAGGAGCGCCGAGGCGGCGCTCTGCGACAGGGGTTTTGGATCCCTGTAACAATTTTGTCACAATTTCAGATAGCGGAACCTATGAGCGACTTCCCGGACACCGACTTCACCCAACGTTTCATCTTCGACGACCGCGATGTGCGCGGCGAACTGGTGTCGCTCGAGCGCAGCTATGCCGAAGTGTTGGCCAAACACGCCTATCCCGCGCCCGTCGCGCAACTGCTCGGTGAGTTGATGGCGGCGGCGGCGCTGCTGGTCGGCACGCTGAAATTCGACGGCCTGCTGATTCTCCAGGCGCGCTCCGAAGGGCCGGTGCCACTGCTGATGGTCGAGTGCTCCAGTGAGCGCGAGATCCGCGGGATCGCCCGTTATGAAGCCGACGCCATCGAAGCGGGTGCCGGCCTGCAGGACCTGATGCCCAACGGCATGCTGGCGCTCACCGTCGATCCGCGTCATGGCCAGCGCTACCAGGGCATCGTCGACCTCGACGGCGCCGATCTGTCGGCCTGCTTCACCAATTACTTCGCGCTCTCCGAGCAGTTGGGTACCCGTTTCTGGCTGACCGCCGACGGCACCCGCGCCAGTGGCCTGCTGCTGCAGCAACTGCCGGTGGCCCGCCAGCCCGACGCCGATGACCGCGCCGAAAGCTGGGCCCACGTTTCCACCATGGCCAGCACCTTGCGCAGCGAGGAACAACTGAGCCTGGACAACGAAACCCTGCTGCACCGCCTGTACCACGAAGATGCCGTGCGCCTGTTCGATATCCAGCCGCTGCGCTTCCGTTGCAGTTGCTCCCGCGAGCGCTCCGGCAACGCGCTGGTGAGCCTGGGCCTGGAGGACGCACGGCAACTCGTGGTCGAGCATGGCGGCCAGGTCGAGATCGATTGCCAGTTCTGCAACGAGCGCTACGGCTTCGATTTGACGGACGTTGAGCAATTGTTTGCTGGCGGTGGTGTGGACGCGCCGTCAGATACTCGTCACTGAAACGTTTCTGCTCAGGGAATTCTCCTGTCGAACGCCCGTAAAGCGCAGTTCTGACAGGAGGGCCCTACTTTTTTTGGGCGTTTCTGGCATAATCCGGCCACTTTTTTCGCTGTAGTAGTTTGTAAAGATCTACTACAAATCGTTTGGAGCACTCGGCCTCAGTGCCGGATGGGGAATCTCATGACGCAAGCCAACAACGCCGTGTTCACCGATCTGAGCGTCGACGAGCTGGTAAAAGAAGCATTGAAACGCGGTGAAGGCGAGCTGGCCGACACTGGCGCTCTGGTCGTGAAAACCGGTCACCGCACCGGTCGTTCGCCAGTTGACCGTTTCATCGTCGAAGAGCCGAGCACCCAGGACGCCATCGCCTGGGGCCCGATCAACCGCAAGTTCCCCGCCGACAAGTTCGATGCCCTGTGGGCTCGCGTCGAGGCGTTCAACAACGCTCAGGAACACTTCGTTTCCCACGTTCACGTAGGTGCTGCGCAAGAGCACTACCTGGCCGTCAAGATGACCACCCAGACCGCCTGGCAGAACCTGTTCGGCCGTTGCCTGTTCATCAACCCGGCCCAGTACAACCCGGCCGGTCGTGAAGAGTGGCAAGTGCTGAACGTCGCCAACTTCGAGTGCGTGCCTGAGCGTGACGGCACCAACTCCGACGGTTGCGTCATCATCAACTTCGCCCAGAAGAAAGTCCTGATCGCCGGCATGCGCTACGCCGGTGAAATGAAGAAAGCCATGTTCTCGGTGCAGAACTTCCTGCTGCCGGCGGCCGACGTACTGCCAATGCACTGCGCGGCCAACATCGGCGAAGAAGGCGACGTGACCCTGTTCTTCGGTCTGTCCGGCACCGGCAAGACCACCCTGTCGGCCGACGAAAGCCGCTACCTGATCGGCGACGACGAGCATGGCTGGGGCGAAGGCGTTGTCTTCAACATCGAAGGCGGCTGCTACGCCAAGTGCATCGACCTGTCCGAGAAGAACGAGCCGGTCATCTGGAAAGCCATCAAGCACGGCGCCGTGCTGGAAAACGTGGTTCTGGACGATGCCAAGCACGCTGACTACGCCGACGGCAGCCTGACCCAGAACAGCCGTGCCGCGTACCCGCTGGAGCATGTCGAGAAGCGTTCCGAGAAGAACCTGGGCGGCGAGCCGAACGCGGTCATCTTCCTGACCTGCGACCTGACCGGCGTACTGCCACCTGTGTCGATCCTGAACAACGAGCAGGCGGCCTACCACTTCCTGTCCGGCTACACCGCGCTGGTCGGTTCTACCGAAATGGGTTCGGGCGGCGGCATCAAGTCGACCTTCTCCACCTGCTTCGGCGCACCGTTCTTCCCGCGTCCGGCTGGTGAATACGCTGAGCTGCTGATCAAGCGCATCAAGGGCTTCGGCTCCAAGGTCTACCTGGTCAACACCGGCTGGACCGGCGGTGGCTACGGCGTTGGCAAGCGTTTCAGCATCCCGACCACCCGTGCGGTGATCGCGGCCATCCAGAGCGGTGCTCTGGTCGGTGCTGAAACCGAGCACCTGGGCATCATCAACCTGGACGTGCCGAAGTCGGTGCCAGGTGTTGATACCGAGCTGCTGAACCCACGCACTACCTGGGCTGACAAGGCTGCGTACGACGAAGCGGCGAAAGCGCTGGCTTCGCTGTTCATCGAGAACTTCAAGAAATTCGAAGTTTCCGACGCGATCAAGGCTGCGGGTCCGCAACTGTAAGTTGCCTGTAACCGCTGGCTGACAAAAAGCCCCGGCTCGTGAGAGTCGGGGCTTTTTGTTTTGGGTTGGTTTTGCCATTACCCCCACAATCCTTCAGCATCGAGACCCCACACCAGAGAGCGCCCCCATGTCCGACCCGTTGCAGATCGAACATTTCCCCCACGCCGGCTTCATCTCCACCCGCTGGCAGGACGCCGACATCAACGGCCAGATCGCCAGCGCCGCGGTGTATGGTTTTTTCGACACGGTGATCCAGTCCTACCTCGTCACCCACGGCGAAATCGACCCGCAGGAAGGTGAGGTAGTGGCGTTTGTGGTGAGTTCGTCCTGTGATTTCTACGCCTCGGCAGGTTTCACCGATCTGCTTCAGGTGGGTATTCGAGCCGAGCGCATCGCCGGCAGCACGGTGGAGTTCGAGGTGGCCCTGTTCGACGTCTCCGGCAAGCAGCTCTATGCCTTGGGCCGGGTGGTGCAGGTGTTCATCGAGCGCGCCACCGGCACGCCGGCAACCTTCCCCGAAACACTCAAGGATGCGCTGTACGCACTGAACTGAAGCCTGCCGCGCTCAGTCGTTGAGCCGGATGATGCCTTCGCGCACGGCGAACAGCACCAGCCCCGGCACATCGTGAATCTGCAGGCGGTGCATGATCTGCGAGCGGTGCGCTTCCACCGTCTTCACGCTCAGGCCCAGGCCGTCGGCGATGGAGCGGGTCGATTCGCCCCGGGCGATCAGCCGCAGAATCTCCAGTTGCCGGGTGGTCAACTGCATCGCCGGGCTGGCCTGGGGCCGGCGACGGTTCTGTTTCACCGCCTGGCCGATCACCAGCGGCAGCACCGCCGACGACAGGTACTGCCCACCGCCACGCAGCGACTGCAACGCCAGTTCCAGTTCCTGCACCGTCGCGCTCTTGAGCAGGAAGCCATGGGCGCCCTGTTGCAGGCAGTGCATCACGAACTCCAGCTCCGACCGCGACGACAGCATCAGCACCGTACACGCCGGCACGCGCAGGTACAGTTCACGCAGCAGTTCTTCGCCGGTCAGGGTGCCCAGGGCGATATCCAGCAGGATGATGTCCGGCTTGAGCTGTTCGGCCAGCTCGAGGGTGGAGACCGCGTCGCCTGCCTCACCGACTACCGCGTATTCTTGTTTTTGTTCGAGCAACGCTCGCAGGCCTGCGCGGAACAGGGGCGAGTCGTCGGCAATCAGTAATCGGCAAAGCATAGGTTTGAGCCCGTGTCGCGTAGGTGGGACGGTGAGGTGAAACAATCGTCGCTGCGCTGTGTTGCTCCCTGGGGTGGATGGCCTGCGGCAGGCACCGCTCAGCGGCGGCGCGAACAGGGCGGCTGTGGGGGGTGGTCTGGCCTGGAGGTGTTCAGCCATTACGGATGCTGGCGCCGAACTGAGTGATCAGTGCGGGCATGCGTTGCAGCGGCTCGATGGACTGGGCCGCGCCGAGGCGAATGGCTTCCTTGGGCATGCCGAACACCACGCAACTGGCCTCGTCCTGGGCCACGGTGCTGGCACCCTGTTCGCGCATGGCCAGCAGGCCACGGGCTCCGTCGTCACCCATGCCGGTCATGATGATGCCCAGGGCATTGCTACCGGCATGGCGTGCGGCGGAACGGAACAGGACGTCGACCGAGGGTTTGTGCCGGTTGACGGCAGGGCCGTCGAGCACGTCGACCAGATAGTGCGCACCGCTGCGCTTGAGCTGCATGTGCAGGCCACCGGGTGCCAGCAAGGCCAGCCCGGTGTGGACGCGATCCAGGTGTCTGGCCTCGCGCACTTCGATCTGGCACAGGCCGTTGAGGCGGCGCGCGAAATCGGCGGTGAACTTCTCCGGCATGTGCTGAACGATGACCAGGCCGGGGCAATCGCGCGGCAATTGCCGCAGGACGAACTCCAGCGCCTGGGTACCGCCGGTCGAGCAGCCAAGTGTAACGATTCGATCAGTGGTTTGGCGTAGCGCCGGGACCGCCGGCAAGTCTTTTTTTTCCAGCGGGGGCAGGGCGTGGCGGGCCACTGGTCGGGTTTTTGCCGCGTCCTCGATGCAGCGCACCAGCGTCCCGGCCAGATTCTCCAGACTCTGTCGCAATCCCAGTTTGGCCTTGGTGAATACGCCCACGGCACCAGCGGCCAGCGCCTCCAGGTTGAGGTCCGTGCCGGCCTCGGTGAGGGTCGAGCAGATGATGGTCGGGGTCGGTCGCTCGGCCATGATCTGGCGCAGGAAGGTCAGGCCGTCCATACGTGGCATTTCCACGTCCAGCACCAGCACGTCGGGCCAGTCGCGGCGCATCTTTTCGATGGCGTAGAGCGGGTCGGCAGCCATGCCGATCACCTGGATGCCAGGATGATTGCCGAGGAACTGGCTGAGCACCTGGCGCACCAGGGCCGAGTCGTCGACGATGAACACGCGGATCGGTGTGGAGCGCTCGATCATAGGCGTTCGAACACCGAAGGCCGTACCGGGCGCAGCGGCAGGTTGAAGCCGTGGATGCTTTCGGCGTGGCCGATGAACAGCAGCCCGCCGGGGCGCAGCCGCTCGGTGAGGTTGCGCACGATGCGCTGCTTCTGCGCGGTGTCGAAATAGATCAGCAGGTTGCGCAGGAAGATCACGTCGAACTGGCCGATGTTCTCCGGCAACGGCTGCACCACGTTGATCTCGCGCAGTTGCACCTTGGCCCGCAGCCAGGCCTGTACCCGCAGCCGTCCCTGCATGTCTTCGATCCCGCACAGGCAGTGGCGGTGCAGCCAGCCGTCGGGGAAGTAGCGGGCCTGGGCCATGTCGTAGATGCCCTGCTCGGCGAGGCCAAGCATGCTCAGGCTGAGGTCGCTGGCGAGGATCGACCATTCGTTGCCGCGGGCATGTTCGGCCACGGTCATGGCCATGCTGTAGGGCTCCTCGCCCGACGAGCACGCCGCGCTCCACAGGCGCAAGGGCCCGCTGCGCCCGCGCAGCCACTGGCCGAGGTACTCGAAGTGGGCGTGCTCGCGGAAGAAGTAGGTTTCGTTGGTGGTCAGCAGATCCACCACCAGGCGCCGCTCCCGCGCGTACTGCGGGTGGGTCAGGCGGTTCAGGTAGTCGTCGTAGCTGTCGAGCTCGAAGTGACGCAGGCGCTTCAGCAGGCGCCCGGCCACCAGCGAGCGCTTGTTGCTCGACAGGTGGATACCCGATGCGTCCTGCATCAATTGCTGCAACTGGCGAAAGTTCTGCTCGCCGAGTACCGGCAGCGAAGGCATGGCAGACATGTCAGTGAACCTTCGATGCCTGGCTGAGGTGACGGATGTCGTCCAGCGACAGCACCTGCAGCATGTTCAGGATGATCAGGAATTCCTGTGCCTGCTGCGCCATGCCGGCGATGAAGTCCGAGCGGATCGCCGTGCCGAAGGCCGGTGGCGGCATGATCTGCCGCGGCTCGATCTCCAGCACTTCGTCCACCTCGTCCACCACTAGGCCGATGCGTTGCAGGCCACCGTCCAGCGGCAACTCGATGATGACGATGCAGGTGCGGTTGCCGGGCTCGGTCAGGCTCAGGCCGAAGCGCGCAGCGAGGTCGAGCACCGGCACCACATTGCCGCGCAGGTTGATCACGCCGTGGATGTAGGCGGGCATCATCGGCACGCGGGTGACCTCGGCGTATTCGATGATCTCCCGCACCAGGTCGATGGGCAGCGCGTAGCCGGCATCGCGTACGCGAAAGCTCAGGTGCTGGACGGCGTCGGGTTGCGCCTCAAGTCGTTGGGGCTGGCTCATGGGCACCTCGCTCACGTGAAACTGACGAACTGGCCTTCATCGATCAGGGCCTTCGGGCCTGGTCGTACCGGCGCCGGCAAATCGCCGCCGATGCGCGGCGCTCGGTTCACGACACTGCCTTGTTCGAAGCGGAAATAGCCGATCAGTTCCTGAAGCTGGCTGGCCTGGGCGTTCATTTCCTCGGCGGTGGCCGCCAGTTCTTCGGAGGCCGAGGCGTTCTGCTGGGTGATCTGGTTCATCTGGCCCATGGCGATGTTGATCTGGCCGGCGGCGCTGCTCTGCTCTTGCGAGGCGGCGGTGATCTCCTGGACCAGGTCGGAGGTGCGCTGGATGTTCGGCACGATCTCACCCAGCAGATGCCCGGCCTGTTCGGCCAGTTGCACACTGCTGGAGGCCACCTGGCCGATCTCCTGGGCGGCCACCTGGCTGCGTTCGGCGAGCTTGCGCACTTCGGCGGCGACCACCGCGAAGCCCTTGCCGTGATCGCCGGCACGGGCGGCCTCGATCGCGGCGTTGAGGGCCAGCAGGTTGGTCTGGTAGGCGATGTCGTCGATGATGCCGATCTTCTCGGCGATCTGTTTCATCGCCAGCACCGTGTCGCCTACCGCGCCACCGCCCTGCACCGCGTCATTGGCCGCCTTGCCGGCGATGCCGTCGGTGATCTTGGCGCTTTCGGTGTTCTGCGCGATGGAGGCCGACATCTGCTCCACCGAGGCGCTGGTCTGCTCGACGCTGGCGGCCTGTTCGTTGGCCGCCTGGCTCAGCGACTGCGAGGTGGAACTGACCTGCTCGGACGCCGACGACAGCGCGTCGGCGGAGCTGCGCACGTCACCGAGGATGCTGCGCAGGCGTTCGGTCATGTTCTGCATGGCGGTCAGCAACTGGCCGGTCTCGTCCTTGCGGCCGATGTGCAGGTCCTGGCTGAGGTCGCCGGAAGCCATGCGGTCGGCCGCCTGCACGGCGCCGGACAGCGGCCGGGTGATGCTGCGGGTGACCAGCACGCCGATCAGCATGCCCAGCAGGGTCGCGGCCGCCACCAGGATGATCATCTGGGTGCGCGAGCTTTCGGCAATCGCAGTGATCGCCGCGTTGGCCTCGCCGGCGCGGGCCTGCTTGGCGTCGCTGGCGATGCCCAGCAGACGATCGACTTCGTTGGCGGCGGCGGTGTTGCGCGGCATCAGTTCCAGGGCCGCATTCATGGTCTGCAGCTCGCCGGACTGGCGGTGCGCATTGAGCACCAGGTTGGCGGCAGTGATGTACTCCTGCAGCGGCGCCTCGATGGCTTCGACCTGGGCCTTGCCGTCGCGGCTCAGGAAGAACTCCTTGGAGCGGGTCAGCAGTTCGCGGGTCTTGTCCATGGCGGTGCGGGCGACGCCGGCGGACTCGTCGCGGGCCTCGGCGGTGGTGGCCATCAGGCTGGCGCGCACTGCGCGGTTGGCCAGCAGCAACTGGATGTTGGCTTCCTGCAAGGTCGAGAGGCCGGTGACATCGACGTCGAACATGCGGTCGGACAGGTCGTTGACCTGGTTCAGGTTGCGGATGCCGATGAAGCCGATGATCGCGGTCAGCGCGACCACCAGCAGAAAGCCCAGGGTCAGGCGCACGCCTATCTTCATGTTGCTGATCAGTTGCATGGGGACTCTCCAAGAGGGGCCGTGACGAGGCGCGGTTCGCTCTAGGCACGCTGCTGCAAGTGGCGGAACAGGCTGGGTATATCGAGGATCAGCGCGACCTGGCCGGAGCCGAGAATGGTCGAGCCGCTGATGCCGGACAGGTGCTGGAACATCTGCCCGAGGGGTTTGATCACGGTCTGCAGTTCACCCAGCAACTGTTCGACGATCAGCCCGGCCTGTTGCCGGCCCTGGCTGACGACGACGATGTTGCGCCGGGCCTTCGGGTCGCCCTGCAGGCCGAAATGCCGGCCCAGATCGACGCTGGGCAGCGGCTTGCCGCGCAGGTTGAGATGGCCGCCGGCATCCAGGGCTTCGGGACGCTCTTCCATGCATTCGGTGACCATGTCCAGCGGAATCACGAAGTGGTCGCCACCGATGCTGACCAGGAAACCGTCGATGATTGCCAGGGTCAGTGGCAGGCGGATGCGGAAGGTGCAGCCCTGGCCGGGCTGCGACTCGATTTCGATGATGCCGCGCAGCTCGTCGATGGCACTGCGCACCACGTCCATCCCGACACCACGGCCAGAGAGGCTGGACACGGCCTCGGCGGTGGAGAAGCCGGGTTCGAAAATCAGCGCATGGATGTCCTGGTCGCTGAGCGATGCGTCGGCATCGAGCATGCCGCGGGCGATGGCTTTCTCGCGGATGCGTTCGGTGTTGAGGCCGCGACCGTCGTCGCTGACTTCCAGCACGATCATGCCGGAGTCGTGGCAGGCATTGAGGCGCAGGTTGCCCTGCTCCGGCTTGCCGGCGGCACGGCGTTCGGCAGGCGATTCGATACCGTGGTCGATGGCGTTGCGCACCAGGTGCACCAGCGGGTCGGCGATGCGGTCGATCAGGGTCTTGTCCAGTTCGGTGTCGCTGCCGCTGAGGCTGAGCTGGATCTGCTTGCCCAGGCCCTGGCTGACGTCGCGCACCACGCGGTGAAAGCGGTTGAAGGTCTCGCCGATCTCCACCATGCGCAGCTTCAGCGCCCGCTCGCGGATCTGTTCGACATGCTGCTGCACCGCCTGGACGCTCTCGATGCAGGCGGTGGATCCGCTGCGCAGCGACTGCATCTGCGCGCCAGCGGTGCTGATCACCAGTTCGCCGACTAGGTTGATCAATTCGTCGAGCTTGTGGGCGGCGACCTTGACCATGCTGCTGCCGTTGCGCGGTTCGGCACTGGCGAGCGGAGCGCTCGTTGCCGTTGCCTGCGGGGTGGGCGCTAACGTTTGCGTCTCGACGGCAACGGTGGGGGCGGGTGCGCTGACAGGCTCCTCCCGAACCTGCAGGCGCAGGGTGTAGAAGCCTTCGGCGAGGGCGAAGACGTCTTCCAGTTCTTCACGGCTGGCGGCGCTGACCAGGGTCAGTTCGAAGCCGAGATAACAGGTTTCGGCGTCCAGGCTGTGCAGGTCGGGTATCGCCCAGTCGAGGGTCTGCAGCGAGGTGATGCGGCCTTGGCGGTCGAGGTAGCGCAGGAAACTGCTGGGCTCGAAGCCGTTGCGCAGCAGTTCGGGATCGAAGCGTACCGAGAGGAACCATTCGTTGATTTCGCCGGCCTGCTGCGAGGGGTCGATGGCGACCGCGGCAGCATCGTCTGGGGCGTTGCCGCCGAGGGCCTGCAGCAGTTCGGCCTGGCGCGGTGTGTGGGGGGCGAGGGTGCCGACCTGCGGGTCGATGCTCTCGACCATGCCGTTGAGTTCATCCATGCACTGGAGCATCAGCGACACCAGCGCCGGATCGAGATCGCGCAGACCATCGCGCACGCCCATCAACTGGTTTTCCAGCTGATGGGCGAGGGACACCAGCGGCTCCAGCGAAAAGATCCCCGCCGAGCCCTTGAGGGTGTGCACCGCGCGAAACAGCGCGTTGATCGCCTCGGCGTCGTCGCTGGCCTGTTCCAGGCGCAGCAGGTTGTCCTCGGCTTCCTTGAGCAGATCGCGGGCCTCTTCCAGAAAGCCTTCGAGCAGTTGGCTCCATTGATCGCTATCGAACATGGCTCAGTCCTCTACCGCGGGGTTCAGGGCGTCCAGGCGCAGCAGCGCGACCACCGCGCGAGCCGAATCGGACAGCGCAACGACCTGGGCACCGCCGGTCAGGGTCTTCTGCAGCGACAGCAGCACCTGAAGGCCGGCGCTGTCGAGTTCTTCCAGGTTGCCGAGGTCCAGGGCCCAGGGCCCCGGGTCCTGCGCCAGCAGCGCGAGCAGGGCCTGACGGGTGTCGGCGGCTTCATACAGGGTCAGGTCGCCCAGCACGCTCAGCCGCGCGGGCTCCCGGTCGGTTGCCGGATGCAGCGTGAGGCTGGCCATCAGCCGATCAGCTTTTCGACCGCCGCCAGCAACTGCTGGGGCTGGAACGGCTTGACCATCCACGCTTTGGCGCCGGCGGCCTGGCCTTCGGCTTTCTTGGCCTGTTCGCTCTCGGTGGTGAGCATCATGATCGGCGTGAAGCGGTATTCGGGCTTGGCCTTCACGGCCTTTACCAAGCCGATGCCGTCGAGGTTGGGCATGTTCACGTCGCTGATGATCAGGTTGATCTTCTGCCCGTTCAGCTTGCTCAGGGCGTCGCGCCCGTCGCTGGCTTCGATGATCTGGTGGCCGGTGCCGTTGAGGCTGATTTTCACCAGTTGGCGCATTGAGGCGGAGTCATCGACGATCAGGATGGTCTTGGCCATGTTCGGGCCCTCGGCAGTTAGAAAAAGGTGACGTCGCTGGCGGTCGCGGCCTGGCTGTGGCCGGTACGCTCCTCGCTGGTGGTGAAGCGCTCGCGCAGGCGGGCAAGCCAGGCCTGGGCGTCATGCAGGCGCTGGTCGCGGCCCTCGATGGCTTCGAGCAGTTGCAGCAGGTCGGTCTGAAGGTGATCGAGCATCTGGTCGGCGCGGTCCTGGAACTGCAGCGCCACCATCACCGCGTGGATATCGCCCTGGGTCGAGCGGGCGTTGTCCTGCAGGTTGCGCGAGGCGGCGTCGAGTTCGTCGAGGTTGCCGGACAGGCCGTCGATGACCTCGCCCAGAACGTCTTCGAGGCGGGCCAGGTTGTGCTGTTCTTCGTGGCTCAGGTCGTTGGCGGCTTCGATGCTGGACTGGATCGCTTGGTTGATCTCGCCGACCTTGGCGTCCATCGACTGGCCGGTTTCGGCGGACAGGCGCGAAAGCTTGCGCACCTCGTCTGCGACCACCGCGAAGCCGCGACCGAACTCGCCGGCGCGGGCTGCCTCGATGGCGGCATTGAGGGCCAGCAGGTTGGTCTGGCTGGCGATTTCCTGAACGTGACGCGCCATCTGCTGCAACTCGCCGGTGTAGCCGCCGAGGTGACCGATGGTGCCGAGGAATTCCTGCTGGCGCTGGCTCCCGGCGGCGAAGGCTTCGGTGACCTGGCGCAGGCGCTGGTTGGCCTGGCGCAGGTTTTCGCCGAGGCCGCCGCTGGTCAGCACGTCCTCGCTCTGGTCGAGGCTGGCTTGCAGGCGCTGGCTGATGTCGGTGAAGCGGGTGAGCAGGCCGCCGATGTTGTCAGCGAGCAGTCGACGGCTCTGTTGCAGGCTGTCGCTCCAGTGTGGCAGCACGGTGGGCAGCAGGCGTTCGAGGGCATGGGGTGGTGGTTCGATGGCGGGGGCGGCGTCGAAGGCAAGGGAGGGGGCTGCAGAGGGCTTGCGCGGGCCCCAGACGGCGGCGCACAGGGCGATCAGCAGCAGGCCGGCGAGATTCAGCCAGGGCTGTTCGAAGAACAGGCCGCAGGCACTGAGGACAATCCCGATCCCGATTCCCAAGTACATCCGCATTCCCTTACGCCTACTGATCCTTTGATGGCGTGGGATCTTAGCGGTAGTGATTTGACGTCAAAATCGGGACGCCCCTTAAGCCGACCGGCCGGTCACAAAACTACCGCGACAAAACAGTACGGGAGTTGGCTGATCGAGTGGACAGGAATGTGGGCTGAAACGCTTTATGGGCAGCGCACCGGCAGGATCCGGTGTGGCTTAGGTGATGGCGGGGAGTCTAGGTGTATGGCGTAAGGCAAAAGTGTGATGGCTTTTCGCTTGATAAGCCAATGGTGCAGGGAGTGTGGGGGCTTTCCCGCATCCCGCTCTCGGGGAGAGCGGAATGCGGGGGGCGGGGCCTGTCAGTGGCGCCAGTGACGCTTGTGCTTGCGGTGGCCGTAGTGATGGCCACGGTCGTGAACATAGCGGCGGTCGTAGCCGCGGCCGCGGTCGTTGTAACGACGGTCGTCTTCGTCGGCCTTGTTGCCCATGTAGTTGCCCAGCGCGCCACCTGCGCCACCGCCGGCGGCGGCGCCGATCAGGCTGCCGGTGTTGCCGCCCATGCTGCGGCCGACCACGTTGCCGCCGGCCGCGCCCAGGGCGCCGCCGATGGCCGCTTCGCCGCGGCTGCGCTTGTCGGCGCCGACCGCACTACCGGCTGCACCGCCGAGGCCCGCGCCGATCGCTGAACCGGTGCTGCCACCGATGGACTGACCGACCACGGAACCCAATACCCCACCCAGTGCGCCGCCGATACCGGCTTCGGTGGTGCCGCCTGCGCTGGCAACGCCACTGAGCAGGCTGAGGGACAACAGCAGAATCGAGGAGTACTTCATACGAGAGCCTCAAAGGGATGACGCGGCGATCCTGCGTCCCTCGGGGCATGGCTGACAATGTAAATCCGACGAGTAACACGAGTGCAGCACATATTTCCAAGTTGTTGTTTTTACTCTGAAACTTATCGTGTTTTCGACGGTCTTACGCTACTTGAACGGGGCCCTGACAGTGATGTCAGGGCCTTTTTTGTGGGTAGTTGAAGGCTTGCGATTTTGTGGGAGTCCGCCCGCCGCCCCGGCGCCGCGCTGTCGCGCAGCAAACATGAAGCGTACGACGCCAGTTACGCGGTGCCGCTTACATCTAAAGACAAAAGGCGGTTGGCCCGATAGGGCCAACCGCCTTTTGCTTTGTTAGGTTCAGTACGCGCGGGACAGAGACCGTAACCAGCACTGGTGTGTGCCAGCACACCCGAGTGGGAGAGTGGTCCGCCACGGTATCGGCGTGAAGTCCCTGTCGGCATCAGCTGAAAAATCAGCTGTGACCACGTATGAGAGAGTGAACCCCTTTCGCCACCGTGTGCCCCGCGCGCCCCTTATCCTGCGAGGATTGACCATGGCACGCAAGCCCTCCAAGCAACACCTCACCCTTGTCCACACCGACTGTGCCGGGATTGATATCGGCAGCCGGGAGCACTTCGTTGCAGTTGATGACAGGCATGACAAGCCCGTCCGCAAGTTCGCGACCTTCACTGACGACCTTCATAAGCTTGCCGACTGGCTGGAGAGCTTGAATATCAAGGTCGTAGCCATGGAGTCGACAGGCGTTTACTGGATCCCCATTTACGAAATCCTCGATGCGCGAGGTTTTGATGTTCGTCTCGTCAATGCACGGTCAACCCGACAGATTACAGGCCGTAAGTCTGACGTGATGGATTGCCAATGGATCTTGCAGTTGATGTCTTATGGGCTCCTGCGCAGTGCTTTCCGACCCGATGACCTGACATGTGTCGCGCGATCCTTGTTCAGGCAGCGAAGTCACAAGGTTCGTGATCAAGCGAAGACCCTGAACCGGATCCAGAAAGCCTTGGCCCAGATGAATATTCAACTGGCCAATGTCATCAGCGACATTTCCGGCGTCACTGGGATGAAAATCCTGCGTGCTATCAATAAGGGTGAGCGCGATCCGTACGTACTCGCCAGCTTGAGCGACCCACGCATCAAGGCAAGCCAGGAAACCATAGCGCGTAGCTTGCTCGGCAATTGGCGCAAGGAGCACCTGACGGCATTGAAGCTGGAGTTGGCGCTTTACGACTTTCTGGAAAAACAGATCGCCGAATGCGACGAAGCTATTGTCGAGGTGATAGACCAGATGCCGGTATTGGATGTTTCCCCACCCAAGCCCCCTGAATTCAACACATAAGTGCAACGCTCACCCCTGTATGCACTTCGTACGGCGTCTTCCAGCCCAAGCGCTTGCGCGGGCGTAGATTGATCCTCGCTACTGTCCGATTGACGGCTTCGACGGTCAGCTTGCTGAAGTCGCTGCCCTTGGGGAAATACTGGCGGAGCAGACCGTTGGTGTTTTCATTGGTGCCACGTTGCCAGGATGAATAGGGGTCTGCAAAAAAGACCTGGCACTGGCTCCGTAGCGCGATGCGTTCATGCCCGGCAAACTCCCTTCCGTTATCCAGCGTCAGCGTGTGAGCGGCATGGCCCTGAAGCATCAGATTGATCGCCCGCGTTACCTGCCGGCGCGTTCTGCGCTTGACCGGATAGGCGCTCAGATAGCCGCTTTTGCGATCAACCAGGGTCACCAGGTTACCGCCCAGTCCATGTACCGTATCGCCCTCCCAGTCCCCCAGGCGCTCGCGGCTTTCGACCTCGGCTGGGCGTTCACTGATTGACACGCGATTACGCAGCTGCCCGCGCCGATCGTGGCTTCCATAGCGTTTCCGGTAGCGCTTTCGGCGATGTCGCAGATAGGTATAAAGCTCACCACCGGCGCGCTGTTCGGCGGCAATGAACCGATAAATCCACTCATGGCTGACCGCCCGGCTTGGCTGCTCCTGCTTCAACCGCTGGGCGATCTGCTCCGGACTCATGCCATGCTTGAGCCACACCGGGAGATGATGGCTGAGCCATGTCGCCGGCTTGCAAAACTTGCGCGCACCCGCTCGACGAGCATCACTTTCATGGGCCGCAGAAACAGCCTTGTAGATATTCTGGGTGCTGTTGCGGCGAACCTCGCGACTGATCGTCGAGGGATGCACGCCGACCCGCTTTGCAATGCTCGCCTGGCTCTCTGCGGCGCTCAAGCCAGCCTCAATCTGGTAACGTTGTCCCTGAGTCAGCTGCCGGTAATGCGTAGTCATCTGCGCTTGAATCCTTCGGTGTGAGAGCCTGGATTCTACCGGTGGCTGGCTCTCTGCCTCTCGTTTCAAGCGTTGCGCTTATTCTATGAATTCAGGCCCCAAAAGACTTTGCGTAGCCCGCATCGCACAGCGGCACAGCAAACTCAATTGCATCAAGCACTATGCCGGGTGATGGGCGTGGATCTGACCGCCATTCCGACCATTGGTGTCGACACTGCGCTAGTCATTGCCAGTGAAGTCGGCGCTGATCTTTCCCGCTTCCCGTCGTCACAGCACTTTTGTTCCTGGCTCGGCCTTGCTCCGCCTACGCGCATATCGGGCGGAAAATCCTTATCCGGCGCTGGACCCAAGATTCACAACCATGCGGGGCAAGCCTTGAAGCAAGCCGCTTCAAACGCACGAAACGACAAAGGGTTTATCGGCGCTTCGCACAGAGCAAGGCTGACGCGCATGGATACGAGCTGTGCGATCAACGCAACGGCGCATCAGCTCGCACGACTGATCTACTTGATGCTGACCAAAAAGAAGGCCTATGTGGAGCAAGGGCTGGCTGAATTCGAAGCCAGAAGCCAGGATCGCCAGCTCCGGGCTTTGCAACGCAAAGCCCGGAAATTGGGATTGCAGCTGGTCGCGGCTTGATTTTTATGATTAAAAATCAATGGGTTGGGATTTGTTTGATGAGAGTCCGCCCGTCGCCTCGGCGCCGCGCTGTCGCGCAGCAAACAGGATGCGTATGACTTTAGATCTGTATTGACATCGAGATTTTGAAAAGCATTCGGCGACTGATCCGGGTAGGTCAGTCGCCGAATGCTTTGCTATGTTTCCCAATGCGCGGGATAGAGGCCGTAACCAGCACTGGTGTGCAGTTTGCTCCCGAATGAGAGAGTGGCCCAAATGGCATCGGCGTGTAGTCCCTGTCGGCACAGCTTGCTGTGACCACGTATAGAAGAGTGAATACTTCGCCGCCATCGACCCGCGCACCTGTTTTTTCGTTAGAAAAAACAGTGGGTTATCTTTTGTTTGATAGAAGCGGCTTCAGCCGCGATCGGCGGCGCAGCCGTCGTAAAGCCTGAATCCCCGATCTGACTGATACACCCGGGATACCGGTTTTGGGGCCGCGTTGCGGCCCTTCGCGGATGAATCCGCTCCCAGAGGATCGCAAGTGATCCGGCCCCATGCAGCGATGAGGCCAGAAAGAGTGTCAGATGATCCGCGCCTCTGCGCTGGCCCGCTGCAACTGGATCGCCACGAACTTTGAGGTCGGCGTGTGGCTGCCATCGCCCACGCTCTCCAGCGGCACCAGCGGGTTCACTTCCGGGTAGTACGCCGCTGCCTGGCCCGCAGGGATGTCGAATGCCAGCAGGGTGAAGCTCTTGACCCGACGCTCCAGCCCGTCGCCCCACAGCGAGACGATATCGGCCTTGTCGCCCGGGTTGAAGCCCAGGCGAATGATGTCGGCCTCGTTGGCGAACAGCACGTTGCGCTGGCCGCGTACCCCACGATAGCGATCGTCCAGGCCATAGATGGTGGTGTTGTACTGATCGTGCGAACGCATCGACTGCATGATCAGGTCCGGCATCTGGCCGCTGGCGCGCACGCCTTCGTGCAGCAGGTCGTCCGGCAGGCGGTTGGCCTTGAAGTTGGCCTTGCCGCTGGCGGTCTTCCAGATGCGCTGGCCGGCGTTGTTGCCCAGGTAGAAGCCACCCGGGTGGTTCAGGCGCTCGTTGAACCGGTCGAAGCCGGGGATGGTGTGGCTGATCAGGTCACGGATGCGGCCGTAGTCGGCGATCAGCCAGTTCCAGTCCACCGGGTGCGCACCCAGGGTTGCGGCGGCGATCCCGGCGACCACTGCCGGCTCCGAGCGCATCTGCCGTGACAGCGGCTTCAACTGGCCGTTGGAGGAGTGGACCATGCTGAACGAGTCTTCCACGGTCACCGCCTGCGGGCCTTCGCCCTGCAGGTCGATGTCGGTACGGCCCAGGCACGGCAGGATCAGCGCTTCCTTGCCGTGGATCAGATGGCTGCGGTTGAGCTTGGTGCTGATCTGCACGGTGAGGTCGCAACTGCGCAGGGCCTTGGCTGTGCGCTCGGTATCCGGCGTTGCCTGGGCGAAGTTGCCGCCCAGCCCGATGAACACCTTCGCCCGGCCTTCGAGCATGGCGTGGATCGCCTCGACGGTGTTGTGGCCGTTATGGCGCGGCACGGTGAAGCCGAAATGCCGCTCCAGCGAGTCCAGCAACGCCACCGGCGGACGCTCGTTGATGCCCATGGTGCGGTCGCCCTGCACGTTGCTGTGGCCGCGCACCGGGCACAGGCCGGCGCCCGGCTGGCCGAGGTTGCCGCGCAGCAGCATGAGGTTGGCGATTTCCTGGATGGTCGCCACCGAATGGCGGTGCTGGGTAATGCCCATGGCCCAGCACATGATCACTTTCTTCGCCCGCACGTACATGCGCGCGGCCTGTTCGATATCGGCCAGCGGCAGGCCCGACTGCGATTCGATCTGCTCCCACGAAGTGGCGTCCACCACTGCCAGGTAGTCATCCACGGTAGCGGTGTGCTCGGCGATGAAGGCGTGGTCGAACACCGGCTCGCCGCCGTTGGCCTGGGCGTCGCGTTCCCATTGCAGGAGGAACTTGGCCATGCCGCGCATCATCGCCATGTCGCCGCCCAGGGCCGGGCGGAAATAGGCGGTGTTGGTCGGGCGGTCGCCGTTGGTGAGCATTTCGATCGGGTGCTGCGGATGCTGGAAGCGTTCCAGGCCGCGCTCCTTGAGCGGGTTGATGCAGACCACCTGGGCACCGCGTTTCACCGCCTCGCGCAGCGGTTCAAGCATGCGCGGGTGGTTGGTGCCGGGGTTCTGGCCCCAGACGAACAGCGCATCGGCGTGTTCGAAGTCGTCGAAGGTGACCGTGCCCTTGCCCACGCCGACGCTCTGGCCCAGGGCCACACCGCTGGCCTCGTGGCACATGTTCGAGCAATCGGGGAAGTTGTTGGTGCCGTAGGCGCGGACGAACAGTTGATACAGGTACGCCGCCTCGTTGCTGGCCCGGCCCGAGGTGTAGAACTCGGCCTGGTCGGGGCTTTCCAGCGCCTTGAGGTGGCGGGCGATGGTGGCGAAGGCATCGTCCCAGGCAATCGGCTTGTAGCGGTCACTGGACGGGTCGTAGACCATCGGCTCGGTCAGCCGACCCTGGTATTCGAGCCAGTAGTCGCTCTGGTCCAGCAGTGCCGAAACGCTGTGGCGGGCAAAGAACGCCGGATCGACGCGGCGCTTGGTCGCTTCCCAGTTCACCGCCTTGGCGCCGTTCTCGCAGAACTTGACCATGCCGTGCTCGGGCGAGTCGCCCCAGGCGCAGCCGGGGCAGTCGAAGCCGCCGTTCTGGTTGGTCTTGAGCAGGGCGCGGATGTTCTTCAGCGCGTTGTCGCTGCCGATCCACGCCTGCGCCACGCTGCGCAGCGCGCCCCAGCCACCGGCGGCGCCGTTGTAGGGCTTGTAGCGGGGAACGGGTTTCTGGTCGGCTTGATGATGCAGGCTCACGATCGATTCTCCCGTGCCGGGCTGAACACCCGTGGCGCACTGTGCTGAGGCAGGTGGATAAGGTTGAGGTTGTGACGGCGTGCCCATTGCAGCGCCAGGCCCGTCGGCGAGGACAAACTCACCAGGGTCTGAATGCCGGCGCGCAGGACTTTCTGGATCAGTTCCAGGCTGCAGCGGCTGGTGACCACGGCGAGGCCGCCAGTGGTGTCGATGCGCTGGCGCAGCAGGGCGCCGATCAGCTTGTCGAGGGCGTTGTGCCGGCCGATGTCTTCACGGCCCAGCAGCAGCTCGCCCTGGGCGTTCATGAACAGCGCTGCATGCACGGCGCCGCAGTGCTGGCCCAGCGGCTGGAAGGCGCTGATGCGCTGGCGCAGGCCGGCCAGCCATTCGGCAGGCGGCAGCGGCGCGCCGGGCAGCACCTTCAGGTCAGGCAGGGCCTGTTCCACGGCTTCGACGCCGCACAGGCCGCAGCCGCTGGTGCCGGCCATCTGCCGGCGCTGGGTCTTGAGGTTCCAGAAGGCGCGGCTGGCGATTTCCACCTGCGCATGCAAGGCCGAACCGCTGCCGGCCAGCTTCACGTCATAGATGTCGTCGATGTTTTCGACGATGCCGCTGCCGATGCTGAACCCGACCACGAAGTCGTCCAGATCGGTTGGGCTGACCAGCATCACGGCCTGGCTGATGCCGTTGTAGGCAATGGCCAGGGCCACCTCTTCGGCGAGGTCGGCACTGGCGGGGAGGTTGTCTTCGAGCTGGCTGTAGTCGTAGCGCACGCTGGCTGCCGGTGCTTGCAGCGGCGTCGAGGCCGCGCAGACCGGGGGTTTGCTGCTCATTATTGGATACCCGCAGGCTAATCAGTCTTAAGCCTAGGCCCGTGCTCGGGTATCGTCTAATCGCTTGTGCCGATGCCTCGATAGAGGCCGTCGATCAACGTTCGTCCAGCAGTTGCCGGTATTCGGCCAGGCAGGCTTCGGCCAGCGCTGATCGCGGTGCGGTGCGACGCATGATCAGGCCCAGTGGGGCGAGGGTGCTGGCCTGTTCGATGGCGTGCAGGCGCAGCGAGCCAGTCACCGCATCCAGTCCGGTGCCCAGCGGCATGACTGCGCAGCACAGCCCGCCATGCACGGCCTGGATCAACTGATGGACGGCATCGGTCTGCAGCAGCAGGCGCGGCGTGAGCCCGCGGCTGTGGAAGTTGTGGTCCACCGACTGGCGAAAATGCATGCCGGCGGTGAGCAGGCCCAGGGGCAGTTCGGCAAGTGCCTCCCAGTGCAGCGCCTGGTCGGCGAAGTGGAAGTGCGCCGGGTCGTACAGCAGGCCCATGCGCGACTCGCCCAGGGGCAGCGCTTCGAAGCGGTCGTGGTCGAGCTTTTCCAGGTAGGACAGGCCCATGTCCAGGCGATTGCTGGTGAGCTGTTCGAGGATCTGTTCGGAACTAAGGGCACTGAGTTCGAAGCACAGGTCCGGGTGCTGGCGATGCAGGCGTTGCAGCAGCGGCAGCGGATCGAAGCTCGACAGCGGCACCATGCCCAGGCGCAAGGTCCCGGCCAGGTGCCCGCGGCAAGCGGCGGCTTCGGCCTGCAGGCCGTCGTAGGCGGCCAGTACCGAGCGTGCCCAGGCCAGCACCCGTTCGCCCTGTGCGGTGAAACCTTCGAAGCGCTGGCCGCGATTGACCAGTTCCAGCCCCAGCTCCCGCTCCAGGTTGCGCAGGCGCATCGACAGGGTCGGCTGGGTCACGTGGCAAAGCGCGGCGGCCTGGCCGAAGTGGCGGGTTTCGTCCAGGGCGATGAGGAATTTCAGTTGTTTGATGTCCATCGTCGTCTCGGAGGCTGGCGAGCGGGGCATTCTAACCTGTCCTAGACTTTGGGCTCCGAGATTCCTTTATCAGGGAGAGTGTCATGAGTCTGTTCAGTTTCGTGAAAGAAGCGGGAGAAAAACTCATCGATCTGCTGACGCCCGGCAATGCCAATGCCAGTGAGCAGCTCAAGGATCACGTCGCCAAGGTGGGGCTCGGCAACCCCAATGTGCATACCACGGTGGACGGTGACAAGGTCACGGTCACGGGTGAGGTGAGCAGCCAGGAAGAGAAGGAAAAGATTCTTCTGGCCCTGGGGAATATCGCGGGTGTGGCGACGGTGGATGACCAGATCACGGTGACTGGCCCGGTGGTTGCGGCCGCACGCTTTGTGGTGGTCAAGAAAGGCGACACGCTGAGTGCCATTTCCCTCAGCGTTTACGGCAACGCCAACCAGTACAACAAGATCTTCGAGGCCAACAAACCGCTGTTGAGCCATCCGGACAAGATCTATCCGGGGCAGACCCTACGCATTCCGGAGTAACGCCATCGCCGGCAACGCCGGCTCCCACAAGGGGCGGTGGTGTACACAAAACCTGTGGGAGCTGGCGTTGCCAGCGATGAGGCCGGATCAGCTCTTACAGCCCTTCCAGTAGAACCCGGTAGTCTTCCTGTGCCGCGAATTCCTCGGTATCGCGCGCAGGCTGGCGGCTGTCCGGCTGGCGCACGGCGAGCAGGTGGGCGACGCCGAAGGTGCGGGCGCTGCGCAGGATGGCCAGGGTGTCGTCGATGAACAGGCTGCGCGCCGGGTCGAACCCGGTGTCGGCCTGCAAGGCGCTCCAGAACTGCTGGTTTTCCTTGGGAAAACCGTAGTCGTGGGAACTGATCAGGCGTTCGAAGTAGGGCGCCAGCGCCACTCGTTCCAGTTTCAGCGACAGCGAATCGCGGTGCGCGTTGGTGATCAGGATCACCCGCTTGCCGGCGTTGCGGATCGCCGCCAGGAAGGTGTCGGCGTCCGGGCGCAGGGCGATCAGGTTGGCGGTTTCCTGCTTCAGTTCGCGGATCGGCAGCTTCAGCTCCGCCGTCCAGAAGTCCAGGCAGTACCAGTTCAGGGAGCCGGCGTTGCGCTCGAACAGCGGCTGGATTTCCAGCTCCGCCATGGCCCGGCTGATGCCGTGGTGCTCGGCGTAGCGCTGGGGCAGCAGTTCCATCCAGAAGTGGTTGTCGTAGTGCAGGTCGAGCAGGGTGCCGTCCATGTCCAGCAGGACGGTGTCGATGTCGCGCCAGGCAAGGGCAGGCATGTGAAAGATTCTCGTTCGGTCAGGCTGTCGTGGGCGGTATAGTAACCCGTTACCGCCAAGGAGCCGCCCCCTCATGCGCCAGAAACCCACTGTCCTTTCCCGCGAGATCGTCGCCAGCAGCCGCCTGTTCCGTGTCGAAGCCGTAGAATTGCGCTTCTCCAACGGTACCGAGCGCACCTATGAACGGCTGGTGGGGCGCGGCAACGGCTACGGCGCGGTGATGATCGTGGCGATGCTCGACAGCGAGCACGCGGTGCTGGTGGAGGAATACTGCGGCGGCACCGACGAATACGAGCTGTCGCTGCCCAAGGGCCTGATCGAGCCAGGCGAGGACGTGCTGGCGGCCGCCAACCGCGAGTTGAAGGAAGAAGCCGGCTTCGGCGCTCGCCAGCTCGAGCACCTCACCGAGCTGTCGTTGTCGCCTGGCTACATGAGCCAGAAAATCCAGGTGGTGCTCGCCACCGACCTCTATGAAGAACATCTGCCGGGCGACGAGCCGGAGCCGATGCGCGTTGATCGCGTGAGCCTGCGCGAGCTGTCGGCCCTGGCCCAGCATCCGCAGTTCTCCGAAGGTCGGGCGCTGGCGGCGCTGTACCTGGTGCGGGACCTGCTGACCCAGCGCGGAGTTTTCCCTGTATGACCGATCTTGAACTGATTTCCCAGGTGGTGGCGCTGGCCCGTGGTGCCGGCGCGGCAATCCTGCCGTTCTGGCGCGCTGATGTGGCCGTCACCAGCAAGGCCGATGAATCCCCGGTGACCGCGGCCGACCTGGCTGCCCACAAGGTCATCGTCGAGGGCCTGCTGGCGCTGGCACCACAGATCCCGGTGCTGTCCGAAGAAGATTGCGATATCACCCTCGAAGAGCGGCAAGGCTGGCAGCGCTGGTGGTTGGTGGACCCGCTGGATGGCACCAAGGAGTTCATTGCCGGTACCGAAGAATTCACCGTCAACATCGCGTTGATCGAGCAGGGGCGCGTGGTGTTCGGTGTGGTGGCGATGCCGGTCAATGGCCGGTGCTACTACGGCGGCCTGGGGCTCGGCGCCTGGTGCGCGGACGCCGATGGCGTGGCGCAGCCGATCCAGGTACGCCTGGCGCCGCCGGCCGGCGAGTCCTTCACCGTGGTTGCCAGTCGCCGTCATTCCAGCCCGCAGCAGGAGCGGCTGCTGGCCGGTCTCGGTGAGGCGGTGGGTGAGCTGGAGCTGGCGAATATCGGCAGCTCGCTGAAGTTCTGCCTACTGGCCGAAGGCGCCGCCGATTGCTACCCGCGACTGGCACCGACTTCGCAGTGGGATACCGCTGCCGCCCAAGGCGTGCTGGAAGGCGCGGGCGGCGAAGTGCTCGGCCTGGACGGCGAGCCGTTCGTCTATCCGCCCCGCGAATCGCTGCTCAATCCCTTCTTCCTCGCCCTGCCTGCGGCGGCGCCATGGCGAGGCAAGCTGCTGGCGCTCGCCTCAGCGATGTAGCACGTACTGCCCGTCGAATTCCACGGCGGGCGCTTCGCCGTTTTCGTTGAATACCCGGGTGTGCAAGCTCAGCCGCGCCCGGCCATAGCGGTGGTAGGTGCTGACGAAACGGTTCCAGACCTTCTCTTCCGGCGCTTCGCACACGGCGGTTGCCGCACCGGTCACCGGCAGCGGGTAGGTGATCCGGCCTTCCTGAATGACGATATGCCCGTCATCGATCCCCGCCTCGCGCAGGCGCAGGTGCAGCCAGCCCCAGCCCACCAGCACCGCGCCGCAGTACAGGCTGCCGCCGAACATGGTGCTCTTGTGGTTGACGTTGGCGTCCAGCGGCAGTTGCAGGCGCAGGCGCTGCTGCTGCCAGTCGAGCACGGTCAGGCCCATGTCGCGGGTCAGCGGGATGTCCTGGTGCAGGACGTCCTGCAGGTACTGGCTGTCGCGGCTCATCAGCGGTTTTCCTCCAGGTCGTCGCTGGCGCTGGCCCCGGCGAAGTTCAGGCCGTGCTTGCGCAACTTGTCGTGCAGGGTCTTGCGCGGAATGCCGAGGGCTTCGGCGAGGCTGCGCAGGGAGCTGTGGGTACGGCCCAGCTCGGCCGCAATCAGCGAGCGCTCGAAGTGCTCGACCTGCTCGCTCAGATTGCCGCTGGCTGGCGGCAGCTCTTGAGGCGCCGGGCTGCTGTCGGGCTGGCCGTCGAGGGCCAGTTCCAGCCCCAGGGCGAAGCGCTCGGCGGCGTTCTGCAGTTCGCGCACGTTGCCTGGCCAGGTGTGGCGCAGCAGCATCGCCCGCTGCGCCGGTTGCAGGCTGTGGGGCGGCAGGCCGTGGCGTTCGCTGGCGGCGTCGGCGAAGTGCTGGAACAGCACCAGCACATCGTCGCCGCGCTCGCGCAGTGGCGGAATGCGCAGCGGCGCGACGTTGAGGCGGTAATACAGGTCGGCGCGGAAACGCCCCTGGTCGGCGGCCTGGCGCAGGTCTTCCTTGGTCGCGGCGATGACGCGGATATCCAGCGGAATCTGCTGGTTGCCGCCGAGGCGTTCGAGCACCCGCTCCTGCAGCATGCGCAGCAGTTTGACCTGCACGTCGAGGCTCATGCTCTCGATCTCGTCGAGGAACAGCGTGCCGCCGTTGGCGAACTCGAACTTGCCGATGCGACGTTTCTGCGCGCCGGTGAACGCACCGGGCTCATGGCCGAACAGCTCGCTTTCCACCACCGATTCGGCCAGGGCGCCGGCGTTGATCGCCACGAACGGGCCGTTGCGCCGGCCCGACAGGTCGTGCAGGGCTCGGGCCACCACTTCCTTGCCAGCGCCGGTCTCGCCAAGGATCAGTACGTCGGCGCGGGTCGCGGCGAGGGCGCCGATCTGCTCGCGCAGGCGCAGGATCTGCGGCGACTGGCCAACCAGCCGGCCGCTCAGCTCCTGCCGGTCACTCAGGGCCAGGCGCAGGCTGCGGTTGTCCAGCACCAGGCGGCGCAGGGCCAGGGCGCGGCGCACGCTGTCGAGCAGGGCATCGCTGGCGAAAGGCTTTTCCAGGAAGTCATAGGCACCGGCGCGCATGGCCTGCACCGCCAGCGGCACGTCGCCGTGACCGGTGATCAGCAGCACTGGCAGGTCCGGGTCCTGGCCGTGCAATTGCTCCAGCAGTTGCAGGCCGTCGATGCCGGGCATGCGGATATCGCTGACCACCACGCCCGGCCAGTCGGCCTCGATGCACCCGGCCAGGCCCTGGGCATCGCTCAACGCCAGGACGCGCAGGCCGGCGAGGTCGAGGGTCTGGCTCAGGGCCTGGCGCAGATGCGGGTCGTCGTCCACCAGGATTACCTGGATGCGGCTGTCGATCAGCGTCTCGGTGGTCATGCCGAGGAGTCCTCCGAAGTCTGAAGATTGGCGCCGGGCTTGGCCACGCGCAGTTGCAGGGTCAGCAGTGCGCCACCCTCGGGATGGTTGGCCAGCAGCAGTTCGCCGCCGAGTGCGCGCATCAGCGTGTCGCAGATCGCCAGGCCCAGTCCGAGGCCCTGGGTACGGGTCTTGGTGGTGAAAAACGGTTCGCGGGCGTGAGCCAGGGCCTGGCTGGTGAAGCCCGGGCCGTTGTCGCGAATCGTCAGGTAGACGTAGTCTTCGCGGCGTTCGGCACTTATCCATAGTTTGCGCGGGTTGGCCTTTTCGGTCAGTGCGTCGAGGGCGTTGGCCAGCAGGTTGCCGAGCACCTGGCGCAAGCGGGTTTCCCCGGCCTGGACCCAGAAGGTGGCTTCCGGCAAATCGCGAACCAGCTCCACCGCCATGGCCCGACGGCGCTTGGCCAGCAAGGCCAGGGCGTCATCCAGTGCCGGCTGCAGCGCCACGCTTTCTGGCGCATGACGGTCGCGGCGGGCGAAGGCGCGCAGGTGGGCGATGATCGAGGCCATGCGCCCGGTCAATTCGTTGATCAGCTTGAGGTTGCCGCGGGCGTCGTCGATGCGCTGGTGATCGAGCAGAATCTCGGCGTTCTCGGCATAGCTGCGAATTGCCGCCAGCGGCTGGTTGAGCTCGTGGCTGATGCTCGCCGACATGGTGCCGAGCACCGACAGCTTGCCAGCCTGAACCAGTTCGTCCTGGGCGCGGGCGGCCTCTTGCTGAGCGTGTTCGCGTTCCAGCACTTCGTTTTTCAGCCGGCTGTTGAGGCCTTCGAGGTCGGCGGTCCGTTCGGCCACGCGCTTTTCCAGGTCGTGGCGGGCGCGGGCTTCGAAGTCGATGCGGTCCATGTAGTGGCGACGCCGCTGCATCACCAGTCCGACCAGCAGCATCACCACCAGCAGTGTGGCGCCGCCGACCGCCATCACCGTACTCACCGAGCGATCCACCAGCACCCGGGGGGCGAGGATGTTCACTTCCCAGCCGGTTTCTTCAATGGCCTGGGTCTGGATCAGCCAGGCCTGGCGATTGAGGTTCAGCGGCTTGGGTTCCTGGGTCGGGTAGGGCTGGATTGCGGTAATCGCCTGGCGTTCTTCATCGGTCAGCGGACGCGTGGCGCGGAAGCGCCAGTCCGGACGCGAGGTCAGCACCACCACGCCGTTGCTGTCGGTCAGCAGCAGTTGCTCCGGGCTTTTGCCCCACAGGGTTTCGGTGTGGTCCAGGTCGATCTTGACCACCAGCACGCCGATCACTTCGTTGCCTTGCCACACGGGGGCGCCGAAGAAGTAGCCGCGCTTGGCCGAAGTCGTGCCCTGGCCGAAGAAACGCCCCAGGCGTCCGGCGGTGGCTTCGCTGAAATAGGGGCGGAAGGAGAAGTTGCGGCCGATGAAGCTGTCTTTCTTGTCCCAGTTGGAGGCGGCCAGGGTGTTGCCCTTGGCGTCCATCAGGTAGATGACTTCGGCGCCGGTCTGGGTGCTGATTTCCTTGAGCCGGCGGTTGGCGTTGGTCAGGTATTCCAGGCGCAACGGGTCGGCCAGCGCGTCGCGCAGGGTTGGCAAGTCGCCGAGGATCTGCGGCAGGGTTTCGTAGCGGTGCAGGGTGCCCAGCAGGTTGGCGACGTAGAGGTCGAGGGTCTGGCGGTTCTGGCTGGCCAGCTCCTGCTGGTAATAGTGCTCGGCCAGGTGTTTGAGCGGCCACAGCAGTGGCGCCAGACACAGTGCCAGGAGGGCCAGGCTGCGCCAGCGGGGACGACGGGGAATACTGGGGGTCATGGTCATCGCGGAAAATGCGCCAGAAAGGTCTGGCGCATTATGCGCTACTTCAGGCAGTCGATCAGCGCCTGGTGCCAGTCGGGCTGGCTGACGTTCCATTCGCGTTGCAGACGGCTGCAGTCCAGGCGCGAGTTCAACGGCCGACGAGCCGGTGTCGGGTACTCGCTGGATGCGATCGGCAACAGGTTGGCGCAGGGCTTGCCCTGGGCCTTGAGCTGCTCGCCGATGGCCTGGGCGAAGCCGAACCACGAGGTTTCACCCTGCGCGGTCAGGTGATAGACGCCCCAGGCACCGGCGTTGCCGGCCTGCCAGTGCTGGATCAGCTGGCGCGTGCTGTCGGCGATGGTGCCGGCCCAGGTTGGCGCGCCGATCTGGTCGGCCACCACGCGCAATTCCGGCTTTTCCTGCAGCAGGCGCTGCATGGTCAGCAGGAAGTTGCGACCGTGGGTCGAGTAGACCCAACTGGTGCGCAGGATCAGATGCTGCCCGCCCACTGCGGCGATCGCCTGTTCACCGGCCAGCTTGCTCTGGCCGTAGACGCCCAGCGGGTTGGTGGCATCGTCTTCGCTGTAGGCGCCGGCCTTGCTGCCATCGAACACGTAGTCGGTGGAGTAGTGGATCAGCGGGATGCCCAGGCGCTTGGCCTCTTCGGCGAAGACACCGGGCGCCGTGGCGTTGATCGCGAAGGCCAGCTCCGGCTCGCTCTCGGCCTGGTCCACCGCCGTGTGCGCGGCGGCGTTGATGATCAGGTCGGGCGCGATGGCGCGCACCTTCTCGGCGATGCCTTCAGGGTGCGCCAGGTCGAGCTGGTCGCGGCCCAGGACGTGCAGGTGCGCCAGGTCGCCCAGGCGGGCCTGCAGCTCGCGGGAGACCTGGCCCTGATGACCGCTGACGAGGACCTTCAGGGTCATTGACGCTCACCGGCCAGGGTGTAGAGGTACTGGCCGTACCCCGTCTTGCCGAATGCCTTGGCCCGAACCAGCAGTTGCTCGCGATCGATCCAGCCATGGTCATAGGCGATCTCTTCGAGGCACGCCACTTTCAGGCCCTGGCGGTGTTCGATGGTCTGCACGTACTGCGAGGCCTCCAGCAGGCTGTCGTGGGTACCGGTGTCGAGCCAGGCGAAGCCGCGGCCGAAGCGCTCGACACGCAGGTCGCCGCGGTTCAGGTAGGCATTGTTGACGTCGGTGATCTCCAATTCGCCCCGTGGGGATGGCTTGACGTCCTTGGCGATGCGGACCACATCGTTGTCATAGAAGTACAGGCCGGTGACGGCATAGTGCGACTTTGGCTCGACCGGTTTTTCTTCGATGGACAGTGCGCGACCTTCTTTGTCGAACTCGACCACGCCGAAGCGCTCCGGGTCCTTGACCCAGTAGCCGAACACGGTAGCGCCAGAAGGTTGCTTGATCGCGCGCAGCAACTGCTCGCTGAAGCGTTGGCCGTGGAAGATGTTGTCGCCGAGGATCAGGCACACCGGGTCGTTGCCGATGAACTCTTCACCAATCAGGAACGCCTGGGCCAGACCATCCGGGGACGGCTGTTCGGCGTAGCTGATCTCGATGCCGAACTGGCTGCCGTCACCCAGCAACTGGCGGTATTGCGGCAGGTCCTGCGGGGTGGAGATCAGCAGGATTTCACGGATGCCGGCGAGCATCAGTACCGAGATCGGGTAGTAGATCATCGGTTTGTCGTAGATCGGCAGCAGTTGCTTGGAAACGCCGAGAGTGATGGGGTGCAGGCGGGTGCCGGAGCCACCTGCCAGAACGATACCTTTGGTCATGCGATCAGATCCTTGATGTCGGAGGTGCCCAGGCGCTGCCCTTGATAGCTGCCATCCTGTACGTGGCGGCACCACTCCAGGTTATCCAGGTACCACTGGACGGTTTTGCGCAGGCCGGTTTCGAAGGTTTCTTCAGGAACCCAGCCCAGTTCACGTTCGATCTTGCTGGCGTCGATGGCGTAGCGCTGATCGTGGCCGGGGCGGTCCTGGACGTAAGTGATCAGGTCGGCGTAGTTGGCCACGCCTTCAGGACGCTGTGGCGCCAGCTCTTCGAGCAGCGCGCAGATGCCGCGCACCACGTCGATGTTCTTCTGCTCGTTGTGGCCACCGATGTTGTAGGTCTCGCCGACCTTGCCCTCGGTCACCACCTTGAACAGGGCACGGGCGTGGTCTTCGACGAACAGCCAGTCGCGCACCTGCAGGCCGTTGCCATACACCGGCAGCGACTTGCCCGCGAGGGCATTGAGGATGACCAGCGGGATCAGTTTTTCCGGGAAGTGGAACGGGCCGTAGTTGTTCGAGCAGTTGGTCAGCAGCACCGGCAGGCCGTAGGTACGTTGCCAGGCCCGGACCAGGTGGTCGGAAGCAGCCTTGCTCGCCGAGTAGGGCGAGCTGGGCGCGTACGGGGTGGTTTCGGTGAACAGGTCGTCGACGCCGTGAAGGTCGCCGTACACTTCGTCGGTGGAGATGTGGTGGAAGCGGAAGGCTTCACGCTCGCCGGCCGGCAGCTTCGTCCAATAGGCGCGAGTCGCTTCCAGCAGGCTGTAAGTCCCGACGATGTTGGTCTGGATGAAGTCGGACGGGCCGTCGATGGAGCGGTCGACGTGGGATTCGGCGGCCAGGTGCATGATGGCATGGGGCTGGAAGCGCTCGAGGATCGCACTGACGGTCGGCTGGTCGGCGATGTCCGCCTGCACGAACTCGTAGCGGGTGTTGGTCGCGATGCTGGTCAACGACTCCAGATTCCCGGCGTAGGTCAACTTGTCGAGGTTGAGTACTTCGTGATCGGTGTTATTGATCAGGTGGCGAACCAGCGCCGAGCCAATGAAGCCGGCTCCGCCGGTGATGAGAATTCGCATGTCGGGCTTCTTCCATAACTGACATTGAGCAAAAAGGTGCATAGCTTGTGTGCACGCGCGAGCAGGTGCAAGCAGATTGCGCCGGATAACCGTTTTGTGACGGTTTATGCAACGTAATCAGCACAAATTGTGCGGAATTTTAATCACCCTACTTGCGTAATGGCAGTGCAGATGGCGATATAACCGCAAAAGAACCGAGGTCCCCGTCATGCCCCTCAGCACCCTGATCCATCGTGCCAGCCAGCCTTCACCCACCCTCAGCGAGCAGCAGGCTCGCGCGTTGCTCAATCAGCACTATGGCTTCGACGGCACATTGCAGGCGCTGGGCAGCCAGCAGGACCTCAACTTCCGTCTCGACAGCCCGCAGGGGCGCTATGTGCTGAAGGTGTGCCATGGCAGCTACTCGGCGGTCGAGCTGGAGGCGCAGCATGCGGCCCTGCGCTGGCTGCGCGAGCGTGGCGTGCCGGTGCCGGCGGTGCGCGTGTCGGTGTCGGGCGAGCAACTGCTGGCGCTGGATATCGATGGGCAACCCATTCGCGCCCGCCTGCTGGACTATATCGACGGCCAGACCCTGACCCGGCTCAAGCACATGGAGCCACGGCTGATGGCCGAGCTGGGCGCGCTCTGTGCCCGGGTCGATCAGGCGCTGGCCGACTTCACCCATCCCGGCCTCGAACGCACCCTGCAGTGGGACCCGCAACACGCCCAGGCATTGATTACCCACCTGCTGCCAGTGCTCGCCGAAAGCCCGCGCAAGGTCCGCGTCCAGACCGCCGCCGCCCAGGCGCAGCAAGCCCTGGCGCCGCTGCTGGATCAACTGCCGCAGCAAGCCGTGCACCTCGACATCACCGACGACAATGCGGTCTGGCAGCGCGACGCCGAACGCCAGTGGCAACTGCAGGGCGTGATCGACTTCGGCGACCTGTTGCGCACCTGGCGCATTGCCGATCTGTCGGTGACCTGCGCCGCCTTGCTGCACCACGCCGAAGGCGATCCGCTGCGCATTCTGCCTGCCGTCGCCGCCTATCACGCCCTCAACCCGCTGACTGAAGCCGAATTGCGCGCATTGTGGCCGCTGATCGTGGCCCGTGCGGCGGTACTGGTGCTCAGTGGCGAGCAGCAGGTGAGCATCGACCCGGACAATCATTACAGCCGCGCCAACCTTGCGCACGAATGGGAAATCTTCGAGGTCGCCGACAGCGTGCCGTTTGCCTTGATGGAGGCGGCGATTCTTCAGGCGGCGGGCATCGTGCCGCAAGTCCCGGATCTGTCGGCCTGCGGCCCACTGGTACCCGCCGTGGAAGGGCAGGCGGTGGCGCGGGTCGATCTGGGTGTGCTCAGCGAGCATTTCAGCGCCGGCAACTGGGAGCAGCCTGGGATCGACCGGCAACTGCTGCGCCAGCACCCGGCGCCGGCGACGACGCTATACGGCCAGTACCGGTTGTCCCGCACCCACATCGACAACCCGGCGGAGCCCGAGACGTTCGCGTTGCAGGTTGAAGTGCACCTGCTGCCGGGGATCGATGTGCTGGCGCCGTTCACTGGCGTCTGGCACGCCGACGGCGCGAACGGCGGTTGCCTGCAGGGCGAGCGAATCAGTGTGTGGCTGTCGGGTGTGGAAGGCACGCCGGGTGACGGCCGCACGCTCGAAGGCGGGCAGATCCTCGGTCAGACGGGCGGGCACCTGAGGGTACAGCTGTGCCGTGTCGCAGGCCTGCGCCCGCCGGCGTTCGTGGTGCCGTCCCGCGCCGAGGCCTGGCGTGTGCTGTGCCCGTCTCCGGCGGTGCTGCTCGGCTTCGACTGCGAGGCCGAACCGCTGAGCGATGCACAGGCCTTGCTGCAGCGCCGCGACGCCAGTTTCGCCCGCTCGCAGAAGCACTATTACGAGCAGCCGCCGCAGATCGAGCGCGGCTGGCGCAATTACCTGATCGACCTGCAGGGCCGCTCCTACCTGGACATGCTCAACAACGTCGCCACCCTCGGCCACGGCCATCCACGGATGGTCAGCGAGGCGGCGCGGCAATGGTCGCTGCTCAACACCAACTCGCGCTTCCATTACGCGGCCATCGCCGAATTCTCCGAGCGCCTGCTGGCGCTGGCGCCCGAGGGCATGGACCGGGTGTTCCTGGTCAACAGCGGCACCGAGGCCAACGACCTGGCGATCCGCCTGGCCTGGGCCTACAGCGGCGGGCGCGACATGCTCAGCGTGCTGGAGGCGTATCACGGCTGGTCGGTGGCCGCCGACGCGGTGTCCACCTCCATCGCCGATAACCCGCAGGCCCTGGAGAGCCGGCCGGAGTGGGTGCACCCGGTGACTGCGCCCAACACCTTCCGCGGCAAGTACCGCGGCAGCGACACCACTGCCGACTATGTCCGCGACGTCGATGCCACCCTGGCCAAAGTGGACGCTACTGGCCGCCAGCTCGCCGGTTTCATCTGCGAGCCGGTGTACGGCAACGCTGGCGGTATCCCGCTGCCGCCGGGTTATCTGGAGCAGGTCTACGGCCGCGTGCGCGAGCGCGGCGGCGTGTGCATAGCCGATGAGGTGCAGGTCGGCTACGGGCGTATGGGCGAATTCTTCTGGGGCTTCGAAGAGCAGGGCGTGGTGCCGGACATCATCACCATGGCCAAGGGCATGGGCAACGGCCAGCCGCTGGGCGCGGTGATCACCCGCCGGGAGATCGCCGAGGCGCTGGAGGCCGAGGGTTACTTCTTCTCCTCCGCCGGCGGCAGCCCGGTCAGTTGCCGGATCGGCATCGCGGTGCTGGACGTCATGGCCGACGAAGGGCTGTGGGACAACACCCGCGATGTCGGCCGCTACTTCAAGGCGCGCTTGCAGGAACTGGTCGATCACTCTCCGCTGGCCGGCGCGGTACACGGCTCCGGTTTCTACCTCGGGCTGGAACTGGTGCGTGATGCACAGACGCTGGAGCCGGCGACCGAAGAGACCATGGCCCTGTGCAACCGCCTGCGCGACCTGGGCATCTTCATGCAGCCGACGGGCGACTTCCTCAATATCCTCAAGATCAAGCCGCCGATGTGCACTACCCGTGCAAGCGTCGACTATTTTGTGGACAGCGTGGCGAAGGTGTTGTCCGAAGCGCTCTAGGGCGTGAGTATCGGGCCGGATAGTTCGATTCTTATCGGCATATCCGGCTTTTTTATACTTGATTAAATTTAAATGTCACTTCTAAAGCAGATATTTATCCGCTATAAAGGCATTTATCGCTGACCAACCTGGGTTTGACCATGACGACGTTCACCTCTACTCCCCGCGCCGATGGCTTCCATATGCCCGCCGAATGGGCGCCACAAACCCAGGTCTGGATGATCTGGCCCGAGCGGCCGGACAACTGGCGCCTTGGCGGCAAGCCGGCCCAGGCGGCCCATACGGCTGTTGCCAAGGCCATCGCCCGCTTCGAGCCGGTGACGGTCGGTGTTTCCGCCGCCCAGTACGAGAACGCGGTTTCTCGCCTGGCCGGCGAGCCGAACATTCGCGTGGTGGAAATCAGCAACGACGACGCCTGGGTCCGTGATACCGGCCCGACTTTCGTGATCAACGACCATGGCGACGTACGCGGCGTGGATTGGGGCTTCAACGCCTGGGGCGGCTTCAACGGCGGCCTTTACGCGCCGTGGAACCGTGACGAGCAGGTGGCCGGCAAGATCCTCGGGCTCGAGCGCAGTGGCCGCTATGTCACTGAAGGTTTCGTGCTCGAAGGCGGCTCGATCCATGTCGATGGCGAAGGCACCCTGATCACCACCGAAGAATGCCTGCTCAACGCCAACCGCAACCCGCACCTGAACCGCGAGCAGATCGAAGATATCCTGCGCGACAACCTCGCCGTGGACACCATCATCTGGCTCCCGGATGGTCTGTACAACGACGAAACCGACGGCCACGTCGACAACTTCTGCTGTTACGTCAGCCCGGGCGAAGTGTTACTGGCCTGGACCGATGATTCCAATGACCCCAACTACGCGCGTTGCCGCGCGGCCATGGCAGTGCTGGAAAGCCAGCGCGATGCCAAGGGACGCACTTTTGTCGTGCACAAAATGCCGATTCCGGGCCCGCTGTACGCCACCCAGGACGAGTGCGACGGCGTCGACATGGTCGCCGGCAGCCAGGAGCGCAGCCCGTCTTCGCGTCTGGCCGGCTCCTATGTGAACTTCCTGATCGTCAACGGCGGCATCATCGCGCCGAGCTTCAATGACCCGGCGGATGCCGAGGCTAGAGCGATCCTGGCGCGCCTGTTCCCGGATCACGACGTGGTCATGGTGCCGGGCCGCGAGCTGCTGCTGGGCGGCGGCAACATCCACTGCCTCACCCAGCAACAGCCGGCGCCCGCAAGTCGTTGATCTGACGCCAAAAAACAGCCCGTCCCGCGACGGGCTTTTTGTACCCGGCCGACGACTGGCACTCCCCAATGGCACAGCTCTTGTATTTGATTCACTTGTTATCAAGTGAGTGAGCAAACCTTTGCTCTGCACGGTTTTGTCATAAAGCTTGAGTATTTTGGTCAACTCACGCCTCTGGGGGAGTACGTGTGAAATGAATGCAGCACGTGAGTTGGCTTCGCACCCGACCGTGATGAATCACGAGGCGCTTCAGGTATTGGCGCAGTGGTTGAAACACAATGGACCAACCCGGGTCAGGAAGACCGATCCACGGCGTTTGCTGCTCGAACGCTATCCCGCTGGCCTGATCACCGATGCCGAGCTCGATGCTCTGCTGGGTATCTGGCACGGCTGAAGGGGCGACGGTTGAAAGGCGAAAAGGGCGGCACCGGTTGACGGTGCCGCCCTTTTTCATGGGCTTGGGGGCCGCTGGCTGGGAGAGGCCCTCTCGCTGGCAAGTCACCCTGGGAGCCGGTCTTGCCGGCGATGAGGCCGGTAGCCACAGCAACGATCAGAAGCTGTACGTCCCCGTCACCACCAGGCTGCGCGGGTCGCCGAACTGGATCTGCGAGGTACTGGTGCCCGACGCATAGTAGGTCTTGTCGGTGATGTTGCTCAGCGCCGCACGCAGGTCCCAGTCCCGGGTCCGGTAGCCCGCCAGTGCATCCCAGGTGCCATAGCCCGGCAGGACAATGGTGTTGCGGGTGTCGGCATAACGCTGGCCGACAAAGGTCAGGCCGGTCTCGGCGTACCAGCCCATCTCGGGTTTCCAGGTCAGGAACACGCTGCCGTTGCGCTTGGCGACGTCGGAGACGCGGTTGCCGGCGTTGCCGTCGGTGTCATCCACGATCGTCGCGTCCTGCAGGCCGAGGCCGCCACGCACGTACCAGTTGCCGCCGAGTTTGCCGGTGGCGGTCAGCTCGATGCCGCGCGAGCGCTGCAGGCCGGTGAGGATCACCCGGTTGCGGTCAAGCGGGTCGAGGTTGCGGCGGTTGTACAGTTCCAGCTCGTAGACGGCGAGGGTGGTGCTCAGGCGCTCGTCGAACCAGTCGCTCTTGACCCCGACTTCTTTCTGCCGGGTGGTTTCCGGATCGGTCTCGTTGGTGTTGCCCGCCGCGCCCGGGGTGATGCCGATCAGGCCGCCGCCCGGTGGCGAAAAGGTCTTGCTCCACGAAGCATAGAAGGAATGCTCCTGCCATGGCGACCAGACCACACCGAGGCGCGGGCTGACACCCGTGCTGTCCTGTTTTTCGCTGCGGCCGCTGACCTTGCTGGTGGTCTCTACCTCGAAGCGATCGAAGCGCACGCCGGCAAGGATCTGCCAGTGATCGTTCAGGCGGATCTGGTCCTGGACATACAGCCCGCTGCTGCTGACATCGGTGTGGTTGTTGCTCGACACCACCATCCGGCCTGTGTGCTGCAGGTTACGGTTCGGGTTGTAGACGTTGAGCGACGGCACGGCCTGGCCGCCAGCGCTGACGGCCTGAGCGGTGTGCAGCAGCGAGTTGCGCCGCTGCTCGCCCAGTTCCAGGCCGGTGAGCAGGGTGTGTTCAAGGCCCAGGGTGTCGAAGCGGCCTTCCACTTCCAGGTTGTTGAACAGGTTGCGGGTGTTCAGGTCCTGTTGCCAGCGCTGGCGTGTGACCAGGCCGGTGGCCGGGGTGTAGCCGGTGAGGTAGGTGTTGTCGAAGTTGCTGTCCAGGGTCATCAGGCCCAGGGTGTGGCGCAGTTGCCAGTGCTCGTTGAGCTGGTAGTTCAGGCGCGAGCGCAGCGACTCGGTCTTGTCGTCGATGTAGTCGCGCTGGGTGTCACCGTAGGTGGTGTCGCGGCTGACGTCCACCGGGCGGCCGGTCAGCGGATTGCCGGGGATGCCACGGTCCGGGGTGCGGTTGTAGCGGCTGTACTCGTACTGCACCAGCCAGTTCAGGTCCGGGGTCAGTTGCCAGCTCATGGACGGGGCGAACAGTTGGCGGTTGCCGTCGATACCGTCGCGCAAGCTGTTGTTGTCGCGGTTGCCCATGTTCAGGCGCAGGCTGATGTCGTCGGACGGGTCGGCGCTGAGGTCGGCGTAGAGGCTGCGCAGGTCTTCGCTGCCGCCCTGGACTTCGATGCTGGAGCGACGCCCGGCCTCCGGCGCCTTGCTCACCCGGTTGATGATCCCGCCCTGGCTGCCGCGGCCGTAAAGTACCGCTGCCGGGCCCTTGAGCACTTCGACCCGCTCGATGTTGTGCAGGTCGCGCACGTACTGGCTGTCGTCGCGGATACCGTCCAGATAGAAGTCGTTGCTGGCATCGAAGCCACGGATGCGCACGCTGTCGAAACGGGTATCGGCGCCGCTGCTGACGTTGGGGATGCCGCTCAGGGCCTTGCCCAGTTCACTGGTGCCGTAGTCCAGCAGGTTGCTGGTTTTCACCGAGTCGATGGCCTGTGGCACGTAGCGCACGGGTGTCGAGGTGCGGGTGGCGGTGGTGACTTCCTTTACCCGTGGATCATCGCGCTCGCTTTCCTGCTCGGCGCTGACCGAGGTTTCCGGCAAGGTGGTAGAAGCGGCCATGGTCAGACCGGAGCCGAGCAACAGGGAAATACCCAGGGACAAAGGGGAAAGGCGGCAAGGGGCAGGCATTGAGAGGGTGTATCCGGATGTGTTGTAGGAGGTTGGCAAAACGCGCGAATGATAATGCTTGGCATTTGCAAACGTTAAGCCTTTAGTCGTAGGTAATCCGGATATTTGTTTCTGAATGTATCTTTGCTGAAGCTATTCAGCCGGAAGACGAAACCCTGTCCAGTCGGGCAGTTTCAGCGATTTTGCCGCAGCTGATTTCGTCCGTATTCGCAGAAAATTGCAGCCGAAATCACGAAAAAGATGAAAATTGCCATCATTTCTTCACGATTTTTTGACATGCCGTTCCGCACGCGGCTAGGATTCGGCCCAACGCCTGTAGGCCCATAGGCCAAGACTCGAACAATAAAAGGCCCGCTGCGATCACTCGCACGCGGGCTTTTCATTTCCAGTCCGTGAGCGTCAACCCACGCAGGGGGCGTGGTCTGGCGTTTGGCTGCAGCGCGTATCAAATCACGTAATAAGGAAAACAAGATGTTGAAAACCCGGATCAGTCTGCTCGCACTGGGACTCATGGCCGCCTCTTCGGCAATGGCAAACGATCAAGCAGAGTCCAAGGGCTTCATTGAAGACAGCCACGCCAGCCTGCTGCTGCGCAACGCTTACATCAAGCGCGACAAGAAGCACGACACCAACGACCAGATGCAATGGGGCCAAGGCTTCATCGGCAAGTTCACCTCCGGCTACACCCAAGGCACCGTTGGTGTCGGCGTTGACGCCTTCGGCCTGTACGGCGTGCGTCTGGACGGCGGTACTGGCCACAACGAAGGCGGCGGCATCGACTTCTTCAAGCGTGGCGACAGCGGCAATGCCCAGCACGACATCTCCCGTGCCGGCGCAGCGGTCAAATTCCGCGTCTCCAACACCGTGCTGAAATACGGCGACCAGATGCCAGCGCTGCCAGTGCTGCAATACGACGATGCTCGTCTGCTGCCAGAAAGCTTCACCGGCACCTCGATCAACTCCAAGGAAATCGAAGGCCTGGAGCTGAACGCCGGTCGCTACACCCGCGAAGCACGCAAGTCCACCGAGCAGCGTGACAGCGGCCTGAAGTCGATCAACGTCTTCGGCGGTACCTACAAGTTCGCTCCGAACCTGACCGCTTCGCTGTACACCTCCGACGTCGAAGACGTGCTGAAGAAGCACTACCTGGGCGTCAACTACGTTCACTCGATCGCCAAAGACCAGTCCCTGACCCTGGACTTCAACGGCTACAAGTCCGACATCGACAAGAAATACGTCGACAAGATCGGCCTGAGCGGCGACCGCAACACCATCTGGAGCCTGGCAGCCACTTACGCCTTCGGCCCGCACTCGATCACCGTTGCGCACCAGCGCAGCACCGGCAGCACCGGCTACCAGTACGGCTGGTACCAGAATGGCGGCGGCGTGGGTGACGGTGGTTCGACCATCTACCTGGCCAACTCCTACTGGTCCGACTTCAACGCTGAAGACGAGCGTTCCTGGCAGATCGGCTACGGCCTGGACTTCGGCGCCTTTGGCGTACCGGGTCTGACCTACAACCTGGCGTTCGTCCGTGGTGACAACATCAACACCCGCGGTGCTGGCGAAGGTACCGAGCGCGAGATCTTCACCCAGGTCAAATACGTCGTTCAGGAAGGCCCTGCCAAGGACCTGAGCATGAAAGTTCGCGGTTCGTTCCTGCGTGGCTCGAACAACCTGCAGAACATCGACTACACCGAAGACGGCAACGAGCTGCGCGTGTTCGTCGAGTACCCGATCAGCATCTTCTGATTCTGATTGCGTGAAGAAAAGGCTCACCTGAGGGTGGGCCTTTTTTGTTTTTACCTTCGGAACTGTTGTACAGAGAGTGAAGCGGCTGCTGACTTAATAGTGTGTGCTGTGTGTATAAAATCGTTGCTTTTAGTGCATTGATGTGTACCGTACACACTTATCGGAGGCGCTTGACAGCATGCGCAGTAGGGACGTCATTACCCTACTTGAGGCGGATGGGTGGCTGTTAATAGGTGTACGTGGGAGCCACCACCATTTCAAGCATCCAGTGAAGTCGGGAAGGGTCACAGTCCCACATCCTAAAACTCAGATCGCCACCGGCACGCTGCACAGCATACTCAAGACCGCCGGCCTCAAATGATCTGCAGCGATCCCTTAGCATGGCCCCAGGAGAACCCCGTGAAGTTTCCGATAGTCATTCACAAAGACCCCGACTCCGACTACGGCGTAACCATCCCCGATGTTCCTGGTTGCTTCAGCGCTGGCGAGACGGTCGAGGACGCTCTGGACAATGTCCAGGAAGCGCTGGCGCTGCATTTCGAAGCGTTGGTGGCCGATGGTGAAGCGCTGCCTCAAGGCCGCGCGATTGATTTTCACTTGAGCAACAGCGACTACGCAGGAGGCGTCTGGGCTGTAGTCGATTTCGATATCACGCCGTATCTGGGGAAGTCCGTCCGTTTCAACGCAACGCTTCCTGAGCATTTGTTGCAGCGCATCGATGACTACGTGAAAACACATCCGGAGCAGAAGAGTCGCTCTGGCTTTCTGGCGTCTGCCGCGTTGCGGGTATTGTCTGGTGCCTGAGGTTGACTGACTCAGGCAACCGCCCTCTGCGCAGGTGACGCAGCGCTCCCCGCATCCCCCATCTCCGGCTCGAAACTGTCACTCCGGGCCATCCGCCACATCCGCGCATAAAACTCACTGTCGATCGACCCGCTGAGCAACTCCCCAGGCTTGAGGAACAGGTGCACCTGCGAGAACAGCCGGATCTCGCTTGGGCTGATGCGCCGGACCAGATGCTTGGGCTTCAGCTCGCCCGGATGCTCCAGGCCCGCCGCCGCCAACATCTCCGCCAGGGCGTGCAGGGTGTTGCGGTGGAAGCTGTAGACCCGGTCCGCTTTCTCCGGCACCACCAGCGCCCGTTGGCGCAGCGGGTCCTGGGTGGCGACTCCGGTCGGGCAGGCGTTGGTGTGGCAGCTCTGTGACTGGATACAACCGATGGCGAACATGAAGCCCCGCGCCGAATTCACCCAGTCGGCGCCGATGGCCAGCACGGCGGCGATGTCGAAGGCGCTGACGATCTTGCCTGCCGCGCCGATGCGAATGCGGTCCCGCAGGTTCAGCCCCACCAGGGTGTTGTGCACGAACATCAGCCCCTCGCGCATCGGCACGCCGATGTTGTCGCTGAACTCGCGGGGGGCGGCGCCGGTGCCGCCTTCCTTGCCGTCGACGACGATAAAGTCCGGGGTGATGCCGGTCGCCAGCATTGCCTTGGCAATGCCCATGAATTCCCACGGATGCCCGAGGCAGAACTTGAACCCCACCGGCTTGCCGCCGGACAGCTCGCGCAACCGGGCGACGAACTCCAGCAGACCGACCGGCGTGGAAAACGCGCTGTGGGCAGCGGGCGAAATGCAGTCCTGGCCCACCATCACGCCACGCGTCTCGGCGATTTCCGCGCTCACCTTGTGCCCCGGCAGAATCCCGCCGTGCCCCGGCTTGGCGCCCTGGCTCAGCTTGATCTCGATCATCTTCACCTGCGGGTCACGGGCCTGTTCGGCGAAGCGTTGCGGGTCAAAGCGGCCCTCGGCGGTGCGGCAACCGAAATAGCCGCTACCGATCTCCCAGATCAGGTCGCCGCCATGCTCGCGGTGATACGGGCTGATGCTGCCTTCACCGGTGTCATGAGCAAAGCGCCCGCGCTTGGCGCCCTTGTTCAGTGCCGCGATGGCATTGGCGCTGAGGGCGCCGAAACTCATCGCCGAGATATTGAAGATCGACGCCGAGTACGGCTGCCGGCACTGCGGCCCGCCGATGGCGATGCGAAACGACGCCGGGTCGGGCGTGGCGACCGGCAACATCGAATGGCCGATGAACTCGAAGCCGGGACGATAGGCGTCTTTCAGCGTGCCGAAGGCCTTTTCCGCACTCTCGTTCTTGGCCCGGGCATACACCAGCGAGCGCTGCGCACGGGAGAACGGCAGTTGCTCGTCGTCGCCCTCGATCAGGTATTGGCGAATCTCCGGGCGGATGGTTTCGATCAGGTAACGCAGATTGCCGAGGATCGGATAATTGCGCCGCACCGCATGGTGCGTCTGCCGCAGATCGTTCAGGCCGACCAGGCTGAGCAGTGCAGTGATGGCCGTGAACGGCCACAGCCAGGCGTGGCCGGGCAGAAACGGGAGGCTGACGAAGGTGAACGACAGGCAGCCGATCAGACAGGCGTAACGGCTTTGGAACAACGCTTTCATGGGTTTTCCGCTGGGCTCTTGATCGGGCCAAGGATAGGCAAAGCGCGGCGGGGGAAAACCTGGGGAATCGGTAAAACACTTTATCGCGGGAGGGGTGAAACCCCGGCACAGCTCTTAAACGACGAAAGGGCAGGAGAGGGGCTTTGATTTTGGTAAAAGTAGCGTATACGTTACATATCAAAACAAATGTCACGAATACAAAACATGGACCCAGCATTCATCATCAGCCGCCTGGCGCACCAGATCCGTCAGTTGCGCATAAACCGTGGATTGACCCAAGCGGAGCTTGGCAGGTTGGCGCGCATTACCAGGCAAAAAGTTATCGCGATTGAGCAAGGCAACTCCTCGGTGAGTATGGTTTTCTACGCTCAAGCGTTGGCTGCTCTGGATTGCCAACTTGAAGTCGTACCAGCGGCTATTCCGACGCTCGATGAAATTCAGGGGATATTTGACTGATGAAGAGCGCGTTCGAGCTCACCCCCGCTGCTCCCGATACTCCCGCGGCGACATCCCGAACTCGCTCTTGAACGCCCGTGAAAAATGGCTCAGGTCCTTGAACCCCCAGCTCAGGGCGATGGGTGTGATCTTCACGTCGCTCTGCAGGATCGCCTCGGCGCAGCGTTGTAGCCTGCGTTCGAGGATGTAGCGGCCCACGCTGGTTTCGTAGCGTGCGAACAGGCGATGCAGGTTGCGCACCGAGGTGCCCGCCACCGAGGCGATTCGCTCCGGGCACAGGGTTTCGTCCGCCAGGTAACGCTCGATCACCGCCTTGGCCTTGGCCATGACCGCCGGCGGCGAAGCATCGCAAGCCTCGCCCTGTGCCGCGGTCAAGGCGGGGCGCAGCAGGGCGAGGATGGCGTCGAGGACGGCGAGGGATTCGTCGGTGGTGAGACGGGTGTCGTTGAGCAACTGGCCCACCAGCACGGCGCTCATCGCGCCCATGGATGATGCCGCGTCGATGCGCTGGTTGATGCGCAGGCGCTGCTCGCGAAAACGCCGCAGTACCTCTTGGCGCGGCAGGATCAGCGACACCTGATCGCTCAGCCCGCTGAAGTGAAAATCGCTCGGCCGGGTGACATCCAGCAACACCAGGTCGCCACTGGCGAGGCGGGTCTGGGTATCGGACTGGCAGCTCAGCGCTTCGCCGCTCAGTTGCAGCACCAGGTAGAAGAAGTCCTTGTCGTCGCCACGGATGTCGCGCAGCGAGCGGTGCACATGGGAGCAGTTGCTGGTGATGCGCGCGCCTTCGACCTGGCAGCGCTGGCTGTCCAGCGCGGTGACCGCGCCCTGGAAGCTGGTGATGTGGGTCTCGACTGGCGGTTCGACATGGAAGGTGCCGCAGCTGGACGCCAGGTCGCCATGCCAGACCTCGAAGCCTTCGCGCCCTTGAAACAGATTCGCGTGTTGCAGGTTCATCGCTCACCTCGGGCCGGCTTTGGCCGGTGTTGTTCTTGTGGGGCGGGGCGCGTGGTGCGGGAGCTGGTAACAATCTACTAACATGTTAATTGTTTTTACAAGTTCGCCGACGCCCTCGCGACGCATGGCACCACCAGGCAAGCGCCTGGCGCTGTGAGCCGTGTTCACGATGGGCACAGAGGGACTTTAATCATGGCTCGTCCCACTACTTCGTATCCGGCCATGAATAACAACAACAGCCAGCATCTGCAGCCCACCTTGCGCTGGACCGACGCCTTCGCCCTGTCGATGGCGGTGTCCGGTTCCATCTTCGCGTCCTTCGGTTTCGCCCTCGGCGTGCTCGGCCCGGTTGGTGCCCTGGCGCTCTGGGTCGGTTCGGCGACCATCGGCGCCTGCCAGAACTGGATCTTCCTCGAAGTCTCGGCGATGTTCCCCGACAAGCCCGGTGGCATCGCCATGATCGCCACCGAAGGCTGGCGCCGACGCTGCACGCTGGTCGGCCCGCTGGCCTCATTCGGCTACTGGCTGGGCTGGTCGGCGGTGCTGTCGATTGTCAGCGTCAGCGCCGGTGCGCTGGCACAGGCGCAGTGGTTCGCGGATCAGACCTGGAGCTACAGCGTCGGTCCGTTGAGTGTCGGCCTGCCGCAATTGATCGGGGCCGGCCTGTTGTTGCTGTTCTGGCAGTTCAATCGCCTGGGCGTGCACATGGCGGCGTCCGTTTCCAAATACATGGGCGCGCTGTTGCTGGTGCCAATCCTGGTGCTGGCGGTGTCGCCCGTGTTCGGCGATGGCTGGAGCTTCGAGCGTTTCCGCCACGCCCTGGATGAGCCGGTGGCGTTGGACTGGAGCTTCTGGCGCACCGCGCTGGTGTGGCTGTTCCTCGTCAGCTGGAGTGCCTACGGCACCGAGATGTGCGCCGCCTTCGGCCCGGAATACCGCAGCCAGCGCGACATGCGCCTGGCCTTGCTGACCTCCGGCGGCTACACAGTGCTGGTCTTCGCTGCCGTCGCCTTCGGCCTCGGCGGCCTGGTGGACCGCGAAGCCGCACTGGCCAATCCGAGCGGTTTCTACATCGATGCCTTCAACGCGGTGGTGGGCAGCGGCTACAGCGATTTCTTCGTCGCCGCGCTGCTGGTCGGCCTGTTCATGGGCCTCAACGCTGCCCTGGCCGATGGCTCCCGTGCCCTTTACGGCATGGCGCTGGAGGGCCTGACCATTCGCCAGTTGGGCACCCTCAACAAGCACCAGGTGCCGGGGCGCTGCATGAGCGTGGCGGTGCTGCTCAATCTGGCGATGATCTTCCTGCTGTCTTCGCCGCTGGCGATGCTGGTGACCGCCAACATTGGCTACCTGGTGGCGATCTTCTTCGCCTTGTCCGGCTTCCTGTTGCTGCGCCGTGATGCCCCGGACCTGCCGCGTCCGGTGCGCCTGGGGCGTGGCTGGATCGTGGTCGCCTGGGTGCTGAGCCTGTTCACCGCCACGGTGGTGGTGGTCGGTACCGCCTCGGCGGAACTGGCGGGTTACGGCGGCCTGAAAGAAGTCGCCACCGGCCTCGGCATTTTGCTGCTGTCGCTGGTGCTCTACGGCATCCGCCGGCTGCAGGACCGGCACCCCGCGCCGGACGCGCTCTCCCGTTAATCGGTTCGATCACGACACGTACAAGGTGAACCCATGCTGTCCGTAGAAACCCCCACCACTTACTACACCGCCACGCGCAAGTACGACCTACGGTTCCCCGACCTGGAGCAGGACCTGGACGCCGAAGTCGTGGTCATCGGCGGCGGCTTTTCCGGCGTCAATACCGCGCTGGAACTGGCCGAGCGCGGTGTCACCGACATCGTTCTGCTGGAGGCCCGCTACCTCGGCTTCGGCGGTTCGGGGCGCAATGGCGGGCACATCATGGCCGGCATCGGCCACGACCTGGAAAAGATCCGCAGGAGCGTTGGCGACGACGGCCTGCAGGCGGTGTTCGAGATCAGCGACCTGGGCGCCTCGATCATCCAGTCACGCATCGCCAAATACGGTATCGACGCCGACTTTCGCCACGGCTACGGCTACCTCGGCTTCAACAAGCGCCAGGGCAAGCTGCTGCAGGCGTGGGAGAAGGAGTTCAAGCAACTCAGCCCGAACCATGAGATCGCTTACCTGGAAGGCAGCGAAGTGCGCGGTATCGTCGGCTCGGATATCTACACCTGCGCCCTCAAGCACATGGGCAACGGCCACCTGCACTCGCTGAACATGCTGCTGGGCTCGGCCAAGGCGTTGGTGGAGCAGGGCGGGCGGATCTTCGAAAACACGCCGGTACTGGAAGTGACCTACGGCGACACCATCCATATCCGCACCGCCAAGGGCTCGGTGCGGGCGAAGAAGGTCCTCTGGTCATGCGGCGCCTTCCTCGACCGCCTGGAGCCCGAGCTGCACAAGAGCATCGTCAATACCTACGCCTTCCAGCTGGTCACTGAGCCGCTGCCCGACGCACTGATCCAGCAGATCAGCCCGATCCGCGGCGCCTTCAGCGACATCCGCCCGGTGATCGAGTACTACCGCGTCACCAACGAAAACCGCCTGCTGTTCGGTTCGGCCACGCGGATGCTCGAGTACATCCCCAACGACCTCAAGGCCTGGAACCGCCAGCTGATGCTCAAGGTGTTCCCGTACCTGGAGCCGGTGCGTATCGACCTGGCCTGGGGCGGGCCGATGGAATGCAGTGCCAACCTGTTCCCGCAGATCGGCACCTTGCCGGGCCGGCCCAACGCCTATTTCGTCCAGGGCTATTCGGGCTTCGGCGTGACCCCGAGCCACGTCATTAGCCAGGTAGTGGCCGACGGCATGACCCACGGCTCGCGCCACTGGGACGTGATGAGTGCGATCCCCCGCACCCGCATTCCCGGCAAGGACAACCTGCGCAACCTGATCTGCACCCTGGGCAAGGTCAGCCACCAGCTCGCCGGCTACCGCAACGGCCGTCGCTGACCGCCAACCCCCTCTGAAACGCCCCTCGCGGGGCACCCAACCCTTCGACCGAGAGGATTCGAACATGCCTTCTGCTGCCCTGAAAACGGCCCTGCAAGCCCGCCTCGACCTGCTGCAAACCCTGTGGGCGCGGCGTGATGCCGACGCCATCGTCCGCGAGCTGTACACCGACGCCACCGAAATCACCGGCGCCGGCAGCGACGCCCTGTACCACGGCACCGCGCAACTGCGCGAACTGCTCACGGCCCTGGTCACCGACTCGCGCGGCGCCTCGATCTGCATCGACCGCCTCACCGCGCTGGGCGACAGCGCCGCCTACACCTGGGTCACCTGGCACGTGCTGCCGCTGCAGGGCGAGGCCTTCGCGATGAAAAGCCTGTTCGTCTGGGCGCTGAGCGACGGCCAGTGGCGGGTGATCGCCGACATGTACGCCGAAGGCGAGATCCCGGCCTGAAGCCCTTTCGCCGGCTCCTGCGGGAGCCGTTCTTCTTCCTGATCCGAGACCGTCACGATGCGAAAACAACAACTCCTGGCATCCGTTCCGCTACTGCTGGCCCTGTCACCCTGGGCCCAGGCGCTGACCCTGTACCAGGACGCCGACAGCGAAATCGCCGCCCGGCTGCAAGGCGCCGCCGGCCTTTTTCATAGCCGCGAAAGCTACGCCCAGACCGGCGAGCGCGAAGCCGGCAGTGTCGACTGGCAGGAAGCCACGCTGCAATACGGCATCGACTTCAAGCACCGCAGCGCAGGGTTCGGCGAACTTCACGGCGCCCTCGACTGGGTCAGCAGCGCCAGCTTCGGTGATGGCGACGCTGCCGGCTGGACGGTCGGCGACGAACGCACCACCAAGATCGAAAACGCCTGGCTCGGCTGGCGCTCCGCCGACCTGTTCCCGGCCTTGGGCGAGAACGGCGTGGGACATATCGGGCGGGCGCCAGAACGTCGTGGTGGGTGACGGCTTCCTGATCTCCAGCGACGCCTTGAACATCGGCCGCGGCCTGCTGGACGGCGCGGTCAATCGGGGCGGCGCCTACTACCTTACCGGCCGCAAGGCCTTCGACCAGACCGCCATCCTGCGCCTGGGCGGCGACCAGGGCTGGCGCGGCGACCTCATGTGGCTCAAGTCCGACAACCCGGCCCAGGCCAGCCCCGAACTCGCCGTCGCGACCCTCGAACACATCGCCGCACCGGCCACCTTCGGCCTCACCGCCATCAAGGTCACCGACACCGACGCCGCCCTGGCCGACCTGCTGTACCCGGAACGCAAGGGCATGAAGCTCTACAGCGCCCGGGCCCAGGGCAATGCCGGCGTCAGCGACCTGTTCCTCGCCGCCGAACATGCCTGGGAGCGCAAGGACGCCGGCAACGAAAATGCCTGGTACCTCGAAGCCGGCTGGACCTTCTCGCAACTGCCCGGCAAACCCAGCGTCAACTACCGCTACAGCCGCTTCTCCGAAGGTTACGACCCGTTGTTCTACGGCAATGGCCGGGCGCTAGGCACCTGGTTCCAGGGCGAAGTCGCGTCCAACTACGCCGGCCCGTTCAACAGCAACACCCGCGTGCATCACCTCGGCCTCAAGGCCACCGTGCATGACAACCTGAACGTGGGCGCGCTGATCTACACCTTCGACACCCTCGACCCGAGCCTGGGCAATCGCGATGCCCGCGAGCTGGACCTGTACGCGGAATGGGCCGTGGACGAGCACTGGAGCGTGCTGCCGCTGGTGGGGTACTACAAGCCCAGGCGCAGTGCCGAAGAGGGCGGTAGTCAGTTGGGGACGACGCGGGGGAATCTGTATGGGCAGTTGTTGCTGGTATGGAGTTACTGACGCTCCCGCTAACGGGCGGGAGGAATCCGATACCGCGTGCTCCGCCCGCCGCCCGGCAGTCGCTCAAGCAATCCCTTTTCCAGCAAGTCTGCCAGGTGCCGGGTCGCCGTCGCCTTGCTCACCTTCGCTACCGCCTGATACTGCGCGGCGCTGATGCCGTTTTCGAAGCCTTTGGTGCCGCCGTCCAGCAGCCGGTTCAACACCTTCAACTGCTCTGTCGACAGCGGTGTCAGGCGGTGGCTTTGCCAGAACCGTGTCTCGTTCAACACGGGGTCGATGGTGCCGAGCGCCTGGCTTATGGCCGCCAGCAGCGTTTGCAGAAACCACACCAGCCAGTGCGTGATGTCCAGCGTGCGCTTCTGGCTCTGTTCGAGGATGCGGTAATAGCCCGCACGGTTTGGACGCACTGGCGCAGCAGCTCGCCAAGCGCGTCTGCCTGCCAGTGAAAGGCCGGCCATTGCGGCTGTTGCCATATCCATTGCGGTGCCATGAGTGCCTCTGAGCCGAATACCAAGTCTATTCGGCTCACAAAATGAGCCGAATAATGAGTGTATTCGGCTCACCGGGGATGGCAAGTGCGATATCAGCCCGGTTGCCCGGCACTCACGGACAACTTCTCCAGAAACCTCATCAACAGACTCTCTTCCGCCCGCAACCCCTTGCGCGCCGCGGCCAGGCGCAGGCCGTTCAACTCCCCGGCATGAAAGGCATCGATCAGCGCCGGGTGGATGTAGCACTTGCGGCACACGGCCGGGGTGTTGCGCAGCTCGGTCGCCACGGCGGTCACCATCGCCACCACATGCTTCTTCGCGGCGGTTTCGGGTTGCCATTCCAGCTCCCGCAGCAGGGTCAGGGCCAGGGCGCTGCCGGCCCAGGTGCGGTAGTGCTTGGCGGTGAACTCGGCGCCGGTCAGCTCCTGCAGATAGCGGTTGATGTCGCTGGAGGTCACGCTGTGGCGCTCGCCGTTTTCATCCAGGTACTGGAAGAGCTGCTGGCCGGGCAGTTCCAGGCAGCGCTTGATGATCCGCGCCAGACGCCGGTCGTTGACGCTCACCTCATGCTCGATGCCGCTCTTGCCGCGAAAGTGAAAACGGATGGTGCTGCCGCTGACCTCGACATGGCGGTTGCGCAGCGTGGTCAGGCCATAGGAGCGGTTCTCCTGGGCGTAGCGCGTGTTGCCGACGCGGATCAGCGTGTCATCGAGCAGCAGGATCACCGTGGCCAGCACCTTCTCGCGGCTGAGCTGGGGCAGGGCGAGGTGTTGCTGCAGGGTTTCGCGCAGTGCCGGCAGCGCCTTGCCGAAGGCCAGCAGACTGGCGTACTTGTCGGCGTCGCGCACCTCACGCCAGCGCGGGTGATAGCGGTACTGCTTGCGCCCGCGGGCGTCGCGGCCGGTGGCTTGCAGATGGCCGTCGGGGTCGGCGCAGATCCATACGTCGGTGTAGGCGGGCGGCACCGCCAGCGCATTGATGCGGGCCACCACTTCCGGATCTCGGATACGTTCGCCCTGGCTGTCGAAGTAGGCGAACTTGCCGCGCAGCTTGCGCCGGCGGATGCCGGGTTGGGTGTCGTCCACGTAGTGCAGACCGGCGGGAAGGACTTGGGGATCGCTCACGTCGAGGGCCTTTGGGAGTCAGCTATCGATACTGGATTAGCCCGGTTGGCGGGGGATTTAGTTCCGTGCGGGTTTCGGTGGACTGGGGCGGGGATGGGCTGTAGGCTTTCGCGGTCGCTGCGAGACAGCGATCGGGTTTGGTCGCCCGTTTAAAAAGTGTGCAAACAGATACATCCTCCATGCGTACAGGCGCTTCTGCGTTTGTTGCGTGTTATGGCGGCTGTGTGCGGGAGGCATTCGTGCCTGCCGGGTTTGCCTCTTTGTCCCGGTCGACCAATCCGTACACAGTCGTCACCAATCTGTTTGGTCGCGGAACGGTGATGGCTCCACTTAAGGAGGAGATTCATCGTGACAAAGATTGTTCCAGATCCCCCAAAAGCTTTTCTCGGCAAAACCGCCGCTGTCGTCTTCGGCCAATGCAAGGCTGGTCATCCCCCGTTGTTCACCGTCCGCGCCGATGTCGACGCGGAAGACGCTCTGGTCCACGCCGCGCTGCTCCTGCAAGGCATCTACGAAACCCTCCAGCAAACCTGTGAAACCGCAGAATTGCCCGTTTGCAAAGGGCTGCTGCTGGCGCCGATGCATTCGGCGGAAATGGCCAAAGGGTTGGTGGATGCGGTGCTGGATGGGATCGAGATGAGGCGGTTGGGGGTGAGTGGGTAGAAGCGCTGCGTGAAGGAAGAAGGCTCACCGGGAGGTGGGCCTTTTTGTTACTTCTCCAAGTTGAGGAAGCCTTTGAGGGTTAAGCCAGCATAGCTGCGAAGAAGAAATGCCGTAAATCTGAGACTCTAGACATGATGATGTCAAAGTAGTAGCTTTTGGCCGCTGGCAATTGTGTTGTCATGTCTGATGAGACATGTTGAAGAAAAATAGTAAAAGTCTTTTTATGGAAGAAAAGAATGTCTAGACGGGGTAGATATTATTTAGCGAGAGTAATAAAGCTTGGCCTGCTTAACCAGGAAAAGCTCTTAAACGCGATCGCTAATGCTCCTATCGTAGCTATTGGGAGTTTCGAGTGGACTATCACGGACGTTGTTGATGGTCGTAACTTTGATATGCCATTTATATACGGAAACTTAGTTAAGTATTCCGAGGATGGCGAGGTTACGATTGTCAATGAATCTGCAAAAAAACAGCGGCAAGCTCGCGCTCCTTACTTGCTAGAGGCTAGCGCTCCGTTTGTTTATCTTCCAGAGTTCTCTGGGCTAGCTTTTCTGCACGTCTGGAACGGAATACAAGAGAATATTTTCCCTAAACGTTTCAAGGCTATAATTGAGTCGGCATATGACAATTTTTTTGTAGATTGTACAATTGAGTCAGTGACAGATTATAGAGCGTTTCTAGAGAAGCTCAAATCTTTGGAAGTGATTAGCGAATTGTCTGCCAAGGTACATCCACCAAACCCTTTATTTGGAAGGCTTTGGGGTAGTCTGGATAATTATGTAAAACGCCGTCAAGCTGAAGAAGTGATGGTTAAAGAAGTAACAGCTAAACCAGAAGGGTTATCAACGCAGTTGGTGGAATTGATAGAGAAAATTCTTGAAAATCCGAATTTCCAACCATCGAAGGAACCCGATATTACAGATGCCGCACTGTTAATGGCTGCTGATGGATATGGTTCTGGAAAAGCTGTAGGTATCGAGGGCGGCGATGAGGTAGTAGTCAAAACTTCAGAGTCTCAGAAAAGCTTCCTCTTCGATAAAAGCCCAGATCCCAAGAAGCTTGCGACGCTTGCGAATCAGCATTTTAAGCGAGTTAGTGAAGAGCGAGATATGAAGCATTGATTATGCGAGTCCTATATTTTTCTCGAGTTTTCCTATTAAGTTTAGAGGCTGTTGTTTTATTGGTCGGGCTGTCGATTTGGATTAATTTTCCAAAGGAGATAGATTCTGTCGCAGGTTCGATGGCGCTAAATGAAGAGATATTGAAGTACATAATGGTACTTCCTGTCGCCCTTGCTGTGTGGGTTTTTAATGAGATCCGGACGTTACTGCAAGAGGATAAGGAGACGATCAAAATACTTACGGCTTGGCCGGATTACTGGAAATTAAAATGCCATGTCTGGGTGGCGTTACATTATGCGGTGATTTTTGCAGTGATATCAATTTCGCCATGGCTAGTTAAGTCTGGAATTACTAGTGGTGGAGGAATGATGCTGTTTTTAATAAGTCTTCTAGGGCAGCTAGTTCTTTCATTTGGCGTTTATATGGCTAGAATAAGATCCAGAGAAGTGCTTGCCTGCTTGTGATTTTTTGTTTAAGGATTTGGTTCCGACTGTTTTTATAGTGGTGGTGTCTCATGTTTTTGACGCGGGCATAACCCTTCGGCTGGCCGCCTAATGATTTTAGAATATAAAGTTGTTTTCTTGGCAAAAAGGTATGGCTGGGTGTGGATGATTTCCTAGTTACGAAGATGATTAATGAGTTGTTGAAGTTGCTTTAAAAAGACTTTCCTTTGTGGCTCGTCCTGTGGGGTCGGTCTAGGGTTTTTGTCAGCGCTGGTAGCAAACGGTACGTGAGGCGCTGGCATGTCGAACTGGATTTGCGAAACCTGAAAGCAACGCTGGGGCTGGGAAAGCTGAGCTGCAAAACCCTGGAATGGCCATCAAGAAGCTGTGGGTTTATCTCTTGGCCCACAACCTGATCCGGGTGCTCATGTCGCAATCGGCATTGTTGGCCGATTGCTTGCCTCGTGAATTGAGTTTCAAGCACAGTCTTCAGCTGTGGTTGGCGCTACGACAACGTGGCGCCGATGCCAAGGAGGATCAGGTGGTGGATTTGCTGGTGCTGATTGCTCAGAGGCGTGTGGGCAAGCGGCTCGGGCGTATCGAGGACTCGGGCCATAAAACGAAGACCTCAAGCATACCCCTTGCTGACCAAACCACGTCAATCAGTAAGGGCGGAGATCAGAAAATATGGGCATCCGAAACATGTTAAGTAAGCCATTCAAACCTGTCACCTCTTCTTCTGGTCTTTTCGCGGAAGTTGTGACGCTGAGTCTATAAGCGGGAGCGCAACTCATGGAGAATAAAAATGGCTGATCCTGTTGAATGGTGCACTGTGATCTGGTCTATGGCCGATCCGTCGACCAAAGCATCAACTTCTAGCTTGATTACTATTGGTGCTGCGTCTATGGCTGCGGTGCTTGCGGGCTTTTTCAGTTTGGCGGGGATATGGTTCGGACAGAGGGGGACCGCGAGATCTGAGCAGCGCAGTGTTCGCGCAGCCTTAATTGCGGAAGTTGCTGCACTTGTTGAGATTGAAGCAACACGAGGCTATATCGCTGAGATGAAGCACTACTCGGCTGATCTCCAAAGCTCAGATGGAGATGACATGAGAAGCATGGGGCTAGTGCATCGCTTCCCGATTGCCATCGCAGACACGTTCAATCAGATCTACCAAGCCAATCTCAATCGCCTTGGATTGTTATCGGTGGAGGAGGCAATGGACATAGTTCGTTTCCATCAGCTTGTTGGTGGCTGGGTTGTGGATGTCTCCCCTGGAGGGGTGCTGTATGAAGGCACAAATGACTGGGCGCACTTCGACGAGGCGGTTTATCTACTCCAGGAGGCGATGAAGATCGCTAACTCACTGATGAGCCGCTAAAGAAGTCGATGCTGGAATGAACGATGTGTGGACACAATGTGGACGTTTGAATGAGCCTACGCTGTAAAACCTAACACCTGAAAAGACGAAAGCCCCGCAATTCGGGGCTTCTAAGGTGGTGCGCACCAAGAGTCGAAAAACTGTATAAGCATAAGATTCTTATCAATTTATGCTCGCATAATCGGGTGGCAAGTTTGTCGAGCTACCAGGCGGTAGTAATTGGCTTATATTGCGCTTGGCGTAGGCCGATTGCTGCCTAGGGGCAAGTACTAATATGGTCAATCTCAGGCTCTTACATTTCCAGAATATAATGCAAGAATTTACGTCTTTCAGTGTCAGTCTGCATGCCTATCCGAACTTGCAATATTTCCACTTTCAGCTTCGCGTTTTGACTTGTCCCATTCATCGCGTCTACCCACCAATGTAATATCGGTCACCTCATCCGCCGTTCTCCGATCCTCGCCCCACGTCATCCCGCCAAGAATGCTGAGTGTTACCAGGGATCAAGGCCCCTGAGACCTGTGGGGATGTTCTCTAGCGTGGGACTGGCGTCTCTTTACGGCCAAGAGCAAGGGCATTTCATGATCGGGCCTCCTGAGCTCCGTTACCGGTGGGCGGATGGAGGCGGCATTGACTGACGAGACCAGTGCCTGAAGATCCTGATCCAGGCGCAAGCAGCAATGCGATGACCGGGGCATGCCTGACCGTCAGTCAGGTGCAGTCCATTCCCTGGTCTGCGGCACCATCATCTACAAGGCTGTTGCTGGTGACATTGGAGTTTGTCACGAAGGTGATTGCCGCAAGGCTATGTGCGATCAGGGCTGCAGCAGTGGTCGTGAAGCGGTTCTGCGCACATTGGCGCGCGGAGAGTTGGAGCAGAAAGCCGCCTGATAGAACATTTTGAGTCTTGAGGTTTCACTGTCATGTTCCGTGAATGCCGGGGCCGCTTTGCGGCCCATCGCGGCGGGAGGCCGCTCCCACAAACGACGCGGAGCGTTTTCGAACTCGGGTCTCGGAGCAACAGTGCAGCTCGGACTCGGAACGGCTGGGTTCGCTATAACGTTGAGCCACTACGACGGCTAACTCCGTATCGTGAGCAAGCTCCGATCCTACGATTTGAACTGCGCCCGTGCCCTATGTGCCAAGGCCCCGTAGTCGTCGATGATGTCTTGCCTGCAATCATCACCGTAATCCTCATGAAAATCCCTTTGGAATGGCTCCACTTGAATCACGGCGTATCGCTCATGCCAGTCTCCGGCTTGGGTGATAAGCAGGTTAGGAAGAGTTTTATCGAATTGGTCGGCGGTGATATCCAGGTTATGCCCTTCGAGCCTCAGCCAAATGTGCCGTAGGTTCCGATCTTCCTCCAACTCGCCCGTTACCACGTCGATTGTAATGCCCTCGTGCTCCTCACATAGGAACCACGCCAGCAACAAGCTCGCGAATTCACAGCAGTTTGTGGGGAACATGGAGAAAAGACCGAACGCAAACCAGCGCGGAGGGGTTCGCCGGAACGCCTTTGAGAACGCCGTAGCCGACTGCACAACGTCTGGAGCGAGGCTGGGGAAATTCGCCATGTGAGTCACCTTTCGCAGCCAAAAACAAAAAAGGCCCACCTTTCGGTGAGCCCTTTGAGTACTACGTATGGTGCCGGCACCAGGAATCGAACCCGGGACCTACTGATTACAAGTCCAAGCCTGCGACCAGTGTTTGCAGGTAAAACCCATACATCCTGCGGTTTTATTGGATATTGACGGATATTTGGGCTGCATATTATTTCCGTGTGTGGACACTATGTGGACGTTATTGCACGCGTGGTCTTTCTCTGGTTTTCAGTTCTTTGCACTCCGTGCAATGCCTCTCGCCTGCCCAGGGCCCACGGGGGGCTTGATCTTCGCCCCCGTTGCACCGCATCTGGTCTTTGCACTTTTTTCTGACGCAAAGCGCGTCGGCGGGAGGGGGATAAGTGATTTTCTCGATCGATTTTTTTCCCACGCCCGGATTTTTCACTCGCCGGCCGAGCGGTTCGTCTGGTGGGGATAGCCAAGCGCAGTCCAGAAGAAATACTGTATTCACATACAGTAAATTTCGAGTGCCCATTCCATGTCGACCACACCCCTGAGCTCTGCCGAGGATTGGCATCAGCTTCTCCAGGACAAACGAGCGTTGTATGAGGCTCCGATAGCTCACCACCGCGAGCTGCTGCATCAGGCCTACGCTCTGCGCGATGTCCATGTGATCGATCAGAACACCCTCGCCGAGATGCTGGAACTGGCGGATGCGGCCTTGGAGCACGCCCTGGAGCGTGCCCAGGACCTGGACGAAGCAGCGACTCAAGGCAAGGGGAGCGTGTCATGCACGCGGACGTAATCCCGCTGCGACTACGGGGGATAGAGTTGACCAAGGATGAGCGACGGACGTATCAGCCGCATCGCGGCGATGTCCGGGTGGCATGTGGGCATGATCGTCGATTGGGGCGTGCAACGAATGTTGCCGAGCTGCACCCCTTGAACAAGCGGGATCTCTCTCATCTACCGCCCCTCTACGATGCCCGCCTGTCAGGGATGTCGACAATGGGGTACGTGCTGAGTGGGATCGAGTTCGTCGATGGTTGCGCGTATGCGCAGTCCTGGTGGTGCCGGGCAAGATGAGGCTGTAGGGGCAGAATCAACAAGCAGCCCTTGCTTATATCATATGATATAGATAGAGTACCGCCATGCCCAGGAGAGATATCGACATGGAACTGTTTCATACCAGCCCTACTGAGATAACCGCCATTGGCCAGCATGGTCGCTTTGGCGAGTTTTTGTTCTTTGCTGATAGCGAATACGTCACCACAGCAGGGACTCACGTCACTTACAAAATTGAAGTGGCCGATAGCGACATCATCGAGGCCAGCAGCCTGTTCTTCCACCAGGGCGCGGAGAAGCTCGAGGGCTTGGTTACTCAACTGGCCGAGCGATTCGATGTAAGCGAGTCTGACGCTGAAAAATTGATTGATGAATCAATCAGCATTTACGACTTAGACTGCAACGTGGAACCAGAGGATCTGGCAGAGGCAAGCTGGGATATTCAACTAGCGACAGCTCGGGCGGCCAAAATTCTCGGTTACCGTGGAGTGGCAGTAAGCGACGAACAAGGCACTGCTTATATGATCGATCTTTTGAGTCGAGAGGCTGAACTTTTTCGCCTATGACTACCGCACAGAAAAAAGCCAGCGCACGATATAAGGCCAAACAAATTCAGATTCAGGCTCTTATCAACCCGACTACCGAGCAAGAATTAGCAGAGGCTTGGGAAGAGCTGGTGTCGCAGTTCGACGGAAGTAAAAAAAAGGCCCTTGCGTGGGCAATTCTCAACGCTCCGCAACTTAAAACACTCACCACGGGCACCAATCAATAAGGAAGATTTATGACAATGATGTATGTAAAACACAACGGGGTAATCAGCACAGCGGCTACCCTTACTGTCGAGCAGCTGTTAGATAAGTCCGGAAAAAGTTGCATAGAAGACTCCTTGGAGATCCTAGGTTACTACTCGTCGGTTCATATTGGACGAGAAAGTGTCGCTGAGCTTGAACTTCATATTAACCAGAATCCAGACGCTGATATTGCCGCTGTCGCCTTTGTGACTCTTGGGGATAACTATGAAGCCTACCTCATTGAAACAAGGCATGCTGCAATTCAATTCGTGAAAGAATATTCGCCCATAATTCGCGATATCTGTGACCTTACTATCAAATAAGTACCTGAACCCTAGTTTACTTCCGTACAAGGCCGCCAATTGGCGGCCTTGTTTCATGCAGTAATTGGTTTCAGCTTCCCCGAAAGCGCTAACGCGCTCGCCGCATCTGCAGTGAAACTACTGGCATTATTGGGCGGCGGACTGGATGCGTGAACGTGACCTGCAATCTGCAGGTTCATCTGCTCCACCAGGTCCAACAGGTCACACAGCACCTGCAGCACGTTGACCCCTTCCGACCCCAGCCAGGTCTTCGGCGCGATGCTCCGGCGGATGCCCTGGATCCGCTCCTGCAGGTCGCCCCCGACCGTCGCATTCAGCTTCTGCCCCACCACCAGGTTCAGATCCCGGCCCGTCGCCTGGTGCAGATCGTCGAACGCCGCCAGGCTCGCGGATCCGCCTGACAGCAGCTTGAGCGCGCCCAGCGCCTCGATCTTCTTGATGCCGCCCACCGTCTCGGTGCTGTGGTCGTCCACGCTCCTTGTATGGCTCTGGAATTGCTCGGTGTTGGCCATCGCCTCCACCTCGCGCTCGATCGCCTTGTCCTGGATCTTTCCGTCCGTCTGGCGCAGCCAGTTGCCGTCCGCGTCGACACGCTGCTGGCAGGCCTCGCTGTGCTGCCAGACCTGGTCGCCCTTCGGCACCCGGGGCAGGCTCAGGCCGTGCGGCAGGATCTGCTGGATGAAGGGCTTGTGCGGCAGGCCATAGGCGAAGGACACCACCACGGTGGTGCCCTCTTCGGGAAACCCGAACATGCCGGCTTCCTGGCCACCCATCGGCGCCGGCAGCGGCAAGCTGGTGAACACCGGCAGCGCCGGGTCGGGCTCGCCGTCTGGCAGCAGTACCTGGACGTCGACGCCGAAGCGAGGCCGGAAGTCGTCGCACAGGCCCGGCGCCGCCGGCGCGTCCGGTACCGCAACGACGCGACCGAAGCGCGGCAGGTGGTAGCCACCGGTGATTTCGGGGAACTGGCGCTCTACAGCGCGGCGGATTGCGTCTTCCATTTGATGGCCATCTGGTTGCCGGCGAGCGCGACGTGGGTCACCCGCTCGCCCTGGTTGATCGTTGCACCTGGTCGCAGCCCGGGCAGGGCCGCGATCATGGCGGACTGGTTGCCCTGGTAGCCGTCGAACAGCTCGATCGGCAGCTGCAGGGCCGGCCGGGCGCCGAAAAAGCTGTCTGCCCAGCTGCCCACGAACACCTCGCCATCACCTTGCTGCTGCCAGATGAAGTCCGGAATGCTGTAGACGCTGGCCATGCTTTCCATCGCCTGGATGCCGGCGGCGAGGCTGTAGAAGAACGGCGCCTTGGTCGTCGCGTAGGCCTGCTCGGGCACGCGGAAGCGCAGGCCGGTCTGTCGGCTGATCTCCTCGAGCACGGCGCGCAGGTCGACGTGGCGCAGATTCATCGGCAGAGGCTTGGCAAGGATCGCCGCCAGCTCGCGGCAGAACAGCACTTGCTGGCGGCTATTGGCCGCGGTGCAGCGCTCGACGTAGCCGATGAAGTGCCGCTGCAGAGTCTTGTCGTTGTAGCCGACATCGAGCGTCACCAGGCCCTTCACCGGCGCCTCGGCCTGGATCGTGAATGTGGCGCGCCCCGGGTTGTGCAGTTCCAGGCGAACATCAGCGTTCACCAGGTCGACGTCGGCGCCGGCAATGGTGAGTACCTGGTGCAGCTTCACGAGCCAGTCCCCAGCCAGTCATCGACCTGTTTCAGCGTTTCCTCGAAACGGCTCAGCCCGGGCTGGACAGCGCCGCCATCGCCGCCGGCAGCGCTGCCACCGACCGCCGAGCCGGTACCGCCCTGGGCGGCGACCTTGCTCTTGTCGCGGCGCTTCTCGACCTTCTCGGGGTTCGACTTCTTCTCCTGCAGGCTGAACTGGATCCGCCAGCACGCCAGGTTGTCATCCTCCCGGGCGCTCACGCCGTCGCTGAACTGCACTTGTCGGATCCCGAAGGCCGCTGCGCTGTCGTTGACCACGCGGTAGGTCTTGAGCTGGCCACCGCTTTCCGTCGCCTCTGCAAGGCGCATCAGGTCGCGCAGCCATGCCGCGTTCACATAGGGAATGGTCAGGGTCACGGTGAGGGTCTTGGGCTTGAAGCCCTTGTGCGCCGTCTCCGTGTTGCTCGTCTGGCCTGACAGGTCGTCGGCCTCGATGCGCATGTCTGCGGTGATCTTGAGGGTCTTGCCCTTCACGGCTTCGCCGTCCAGGAGCAGCAGCATTACAGGCCCACCAGTTCACGGACGAAGCTCATGCCCTTCTCGGACCCGACCAGGAGCACGCCGGCACTCATCACATACTCATGCCCCGGGGCGTCGCCGGCGAGCAGTTGCCGGCGCAGCTCGGCGCCGGTACCAGGCCCGATCATCCGCGCCCGGGTACTGCTGTCGGCCTGGCCACCCTGCAGGGACGCCTGCAGATCCGCCAGCGCCTGGTCGCGGGCCTGCTGCAGCTGTGCCTTACGAGAGGCCAGGGCCGCGAGGTCGGCCATGGGCGAGCTGTCGGCGGCGTAACTCTCCAGGGCGGCGATCTGGCCGGCCAAGGACTGCTGAGCGGCCTTCACCACGGTGCAGCGCTCCAGCGGCAACGGCGCCCAGCGCGGAAGCTGGCCAGCCTCGGGGATCACCCACTTTTCCGTCTCCAGTTTGGCCAGGTGTGTGGCCCGGCGCTCGGCGCGGACCAGCTCCGGCATCGGCATCAGCGCGTTGAACCGGACAAGGCCAGCGGCGAGCTGATCGAAGCGCGTAGCCAGGAACAGCACGCACAGCGCATGAAGCTCACCCTGCGGCCGGGCCGGATCGGTGTCGTCCTCGATCTTGCCGGCGAGCTGCTGCAGGAGGTTCGGCGCGGACAGGAAACGCTGATAGCCGCGCCCTTGGCCGATACCGCTCTGGAATGGGGTCACGACCAGCGCCGTCGGCGCTTCGCCCAGTTGCTCGGCCAGAGCCTGACGGCCTGCAGCGATCGCGCCCTGGGCGGCTTCACCCACCGGCCCCGGGTTGGTCTTGGCGATGTCCTGCAGGCTGGCCAGCCGTTGGCCGGTGTTGGCCAGCTCGGTACCGGCCAGCCCCTTGGCAGCGTCCAGTTGCCCCATCCACTGCGTGGCCTGGGCGGGCCAGCGCATCGAGACAGACGACCAGGTCATGCCGGCACCGTCCACTTGATGCTGCGCATGACCTTCAACTTCTTGTCCTTCAGAGCCTGGTCAGCCTCGCGCTTGAGGCTGTCGGCGTGCTGCAGCGCGGACTGCTTGAAGACGACCAGGTCCTGGTTCACCAGGTGCAACTGGTCGCGGGTGTGAGCGCGAAACTGTCGGACGCCGTCGGCGCCGGTGCAGGGATACGCGCTGTCCAGACCACTGAACACAAGGCCTGTCAGGTTGACCTGGTCTGTGAGAGCGCTGCTGTAGCTGTGCGACTCGCCCAGGGCGGCGGACGAGAACCCGCCTTCGATATATGCCGAGCAGCCGCTGTTGATCTCCTCGATCTTCTGAGGATGCAGCTTGGCCAGCACGGCTGTGATGTCATCCACCCATGCGCCGTTCTTCCAGACCTGGTCAGGCCCCGGGATGCTGGTTGTGTAGCCGGCCGGGATAGGCCCGATGCCGGTGATGGTCAGGGGTTCGGCATTGACGATGCTGTACACGACAAGCCCCTGGTAGTAGTTCACCAGCGCCCAGGCCTTGCCGTTCCAGTGCGCGGCCTTGTCCTGGGGGACCTCTGGCGGGGCGACTTCAACGCAGCCGCCTGGGATCAGCCATACGCCCTTTTCCACGGGGCATGGATCAGCGGCGACCGCGCCGATGTAGAGGCCCAGCTCGTTCGTTTGATAGACGACTTTCGATTCCATGAACTACCTCAGTATTTGATGCAGGCGAGCAGCGCGATGTTGCGCGGGCGTGCCTCGGTGCCGCCGTCCCAAGCGATCGAAACGGTGTGGGTGTGGTCTCCGGCCCAAGACGCAGTGCCTGTGACCGTGTGGGTGTGTGCTCCGGCTGTCTCGGTTGTGGCGTAACTGCCGCCCTCGTTCGCTGGAGAGGTGTAGGCGCCGATCGTGTTGTTACCCGAACTCGCTTTGCGCAAGTTGTGGCTGTGATCGCCTGCGGAAGCCGCCGTGCCGTTGATGTCGTGATAGTGAACGCCGTTCGTCGACACAGTCGCTGCGTGGGTGTGCGCGGCGTTCTGCCCAGCCTGAGCGCTGCCGAAGGTCCGGCCGGGGTCGACATTTCGACCGTCGTCCCAGCCGCGCAAGAACTCACCGCGTAGGTCTGGAACGTTGAACGTTGTGAAGCCATCCCCAGCACCGTATTGAATGCCGATCGCAGCAAACAAGCGGGCGAAGGTGGTCCTGGACACTGCTGCACCATTGGCTTTGATGAAGCCCGACGGAGCCACGGCGGCGGCAAACATGACCACGCACCCGGCCGGCAGGATCGCAGAAGGATCAAGGTTGCCGGTGTGATAGACCTCGTAGATCGGTGTCCAACTGCCGCTGAACTGGGTCGAACGCACCAACATCTTGACCCCGGCCAGCCCCTGGTGGATTGCTATCTGGGCTGCGCCGTTCGACGCATACGGCATGTTCAGGACAGTGGTGTACTTCGGCATCGCATAGGCGTCGGTAACGCAGACGTGAAAGCCGCCGGGCAAGCCGATCGTGTCGATATTGCTGTCCGGTGCGTTCTGCCCGCCCAGGCCGTATGCGCCACGCTGCAGGCCGTCGCTAATGCCGTAACCCGCAAGGGAGGTCGGATGCCCGGTTGTGATCTTGCTCCAGTCCAGTGACGGGATATCTCCAGCGGACAACTGCTGGCCTGCGACAACAATCCCCTTCGATGTGACCTGAACCTTCGTGTAGATACCGTCGAGCACACCGGAATTGGCCAGCGTGAACGGGATCACCACGTCCGTTGTGCCGTCGAATGCGACAGCGCCAAAGCCGGCGCCGGCGATCGATAGGCTTCGCGCAGTGCTCAGCTGCTTGGCCTTGCCGGCCGGCGTAGTGCCGTCGACCAGCGCGGTGACCCGGGTATTCACTTGCTGCAGGGCCTGCACCGTGGCGAACGCCTTCACCAGGGGCAGATCAATCGGCTCAACAGCGCGCAGATCGTTGATAGTCGCAGCGTTCAGGATCTCGGCCAGCGGAATCAGGTAGTGCTGGGTACTTGCAGCGTCGGTGTAGTCGACCAGGTTGGCGCCGAATACCACCGTTGCCAGCGCCACGCGGTCATTGCCCTGGCGCTGCAGCGACACGTCCAGCCATGCCTGGGCAGGCAGTGCCGGCACAGCCACCGGCGTGGCGGCACTGAAGCTGACCCTGATCCCCTCCAAGTACGCGGTGCCTGGCTTGAGCTGGTAGGCGCTTCCGACTTTTTCCAGCTGCAGCGCGGTACCGAGGAAACAGGCCCTGCCGTATACGTCGCGGTTGCTCAGGCGCTCGCGCTCGTCGACCCCTGCCAGGCGAGCGGTAAAGTCGTGTTGCCAGGTGCTCGCATCGATGCTGATGCCGGTCAGTTCCTGCGCGCCGCTGTACTCCACCAGGATGTTGCGGGTGACGTTGTTGCCGATCTGCAGCGGCGGAATGTTCTTGCGCTTCTGCTGCAGTGGCACGTACGCGACCGCGAACAGCACGCCCTCGGCCGACTCAAGGCCGAGCCAGTTCCAGTCGAAGTCCCCGATATCACTACCGAGCATCGAGCTGTAAACGACCTGGTTCGGGTTCACATACCCGCTGTTCTCCGGCGGAATTGCGTAGGTGTGGACGATCTGGCCTGCCGGCGGCTTGCCTGCAGCGCGGTCTACCGGCGCAGAGGCATCGAGGCCGGGCACGTTCGCGTAGATGAACCGGGTGATCTGCAGCAGCTGCTGCGCGCCCTGCTTTTGGGCAATGAGGCTTTCGCCGGCAATTGTGATCCTGGCCACTGATGGCTCCTACAGGGTCGCGACCAGCGTCTGCTGATCGTCGTTGAAGTCGGCCGCGTAGACACGCAGCGAAACGGGGGTGATGGTCACGAAGTCGTAACGCCGGCAGGTGCGGCCGTACTGCTGGATCAGCACGCGCAACAGCTCGGGGTTCTCAGAGAGCTGGGAGTCGGAAAGGCGCAGGAGCACGACGTCCCAGTCCCGGTCTTCCATGCGCTCCTCGATCTCGACGTAGCCGACGCCGAGGCGGCGCAAGATGCGCTTGAGGCCGGCCGTGCTGCCGGCGTCCACGGCGTTGATGAAGGCGTACTTCACGCGCAGCCGGTAGAGGCTTTCCGGCTCGCCCTTGAACCGCGTGATGTCCCGCTGCCAGGCCATCAGGTCAAGGATCGTCAGGTGACAGGTCTCGGCGTCGAGCTGCAGCAGCGGCCACTGCAGCCAGCCTTCCACCTTTTCCCACCAGCCCTGGGCGGACTGCTTGAGCTTGGCCAGCTCGGGGCCGGCGAGCCAGAAAGGCAGTTTGAGCCGGATCATGCGAGCACGACCTGCAGGCTGGCGATGCGCGGGATACTCAGCTCCGAAACGATGTCGTCATTGCCGAACTGCAGCGAGTCGATGTCGGGGAAGGTTTGGTGCAGCTCTTCCCCCAGGCGGCTGAACGAGAACCGCGACTGGGGGAAGGTCAGCGTCGGCTGGTAGTCGCTCGCGGTGCTCTCGCGAAACGCGGCCCGAATAAACAGCTCGATGTCGGTCTGCAGGCTGGTTCGGCGCATCGAGGTCAGGTTGGCGCGCAGCCAGACAGTGACGGCCAGAGCGTGCTGGGTCTCCGGCATCACCATGGCCAGCATGTCGTCGCCGTGCCCGTGATTGCCGGCGTCCCGGATGTGAGCGTTGATCTCCTGCAGGAAGGCCTCCGCCGGTACGCCGGCGTCGAACAACACGTAGGCATTGGCACTGCCCGGGCCGCGTGGTGCACCGTGCAGGAAGTAGACGCCATCCGGCCGAACGCCGGCGAACGCGGTAATCAGGGCGCGGTAGACCGCATCCGTGTGCCACTGATTGACGGCGCTGAACTGGTTGCGCGTGCGAAGGCGCAGCTGGTCGTCAGGCTCGGGATCTGCCCCGGGCGTCGTCAGCCAGCTGTCGGCGTTGACGACCTGGGCAATCCCCGGGATCGGCTCGACCAGGATCGCGTAGTAACCCGGGGCCAGGTTGTAGCCGCTGCCGACCTCGACGGCCTCGACCTTGACCGTCTTCTGCAGCAGGCCGTCAGGAATGACCAGGTCCTCCGTCGTCACCAGCTGGTAGACGTGGCCATTGATCGCTGCGGACTGCACCAGGACGCCGGCACGGATCACCAGTTCGCCGGCGGGGCTCTCGCGGGTGAACAGCAGCACGCCCTCGGCTTTCGTCGCGCCCTTGCGCTCGATGTTCACCGCCCAGGCGAGCATTTCCAGCCAGGCGCCGGTCGCGGTCTTGACGAAGAAGTTCGGCAGGACCGTGTCGCTGACCAGGGCGATCAGCCACAGCACTGGCTTGGTCACCAGAGCCGTGACCAGGCGCCAAAAGGGCGAGTAGCTGCTGGTGTTGCTCAGCTTGCTGCCCTGCGCGGCCACTTCGGCCTCCCATGCGGCTTTCAGACCTGCTTCGGTCGTTGGAATGCCGGCGTCGCTCAGCGCCTGGCGAAAATCCACGTCGCTCACAAATACACCTCGATATCTCCGAATTTCAGGGTCTTGGCTGTGATGAGGTACACGCCAAGGCCTTCCTGGGTAATGCGGGCGGTACCGGGCACCAGGCGCTCGTCGTCTTCCACCAGCAGTTCCATCTGCAGCACGCAGTCGGCCTGACGCTGCTTGCTGCGCTCAGCGACAAGGGTCACCAGCAGCCCGCTCTCGCGGATCATGTGGCCGATGTCCTGGGCAATGCTGGCTCGGTCCTCGATCAGCAGCGGCTGACGGGACGCATCGAGCACCAGGTCATTGCCCTGGATCAGCAAGTCGATGTACTCACCCATATCAGCCGACCGCCATCCCGATCATGTTTTCCAGCTCAAGCGGGGTCATGGGCTTGCTGGTGTTGATCTCGACTTTCTCGATGTGCGGCCTGCGATCGGTGTTGTTGGTGGTGTTCTGGATGCTGCTCATCAGGCCGCCTTTCGGCACCGCGGTCGGGCGCGTCGGGGTGATGCTCGGCGCCGCTTGAACCATCCGCTCGCGGGTGCGCTCGACCTGTGCTGCAGGGGCCTCAACCTCTACGCGGATGGGCGTCTGCGGTACTGCAGGGCCAGGAACCGAGGGCACAACCGGTCCGCGCTGGGGCACCTGCAGGAGCTGCTGCACCGGAGGCATCGAGGTGAGCACGGGCGGCGTCTGGATCGGCATAACCCCGACAGGCACCGTCTGGCCCGGGATTTCCGGAACCTGCGGCGCCGCCGGCATCTCGCCGAAACTCGCATCGATACTCACGCCCGGGATCTTGTTCAGCAGCTCGATGACGCCGGCGATCGCCTTCTTGAAGATCGAGACGATGCTGTCCCACGCGGCACTGACCATGCCGGCCCAGCCGCCCATTGAATCGAACCAGGTGCCAAGCGCCTGCAGCTGCTCCGCGCACCACTGAAACGCGGCGGTGTCCATAATCGCCGCCTTGATGTCGTCCCAGTACACGATCACGGCGGTGATCGCAGCGGCCAGCGCGACGATGCCGGCAATGACCAGGCCCACGGGGTTCGCCGCGAGTGCGGCGTTCACCAGCCAGATCGCGCTCTGCCAGGCCAGCGTGGCCACCTTTACGATTCCCATCCAGGCGACCATGGCGACCAGGCGGACCATGAAGATCGACAGCACCACGGTGTGCTTGAAGAACATCGCGATGCTCTTCCAGCCCGTCCAGGTCAGCAGGGTCCATACCACGTTGAGGCCCAGCCAGGTCATCTTGCTCAGCCCGACGACAATGGTCAGGGCGCTGAGCGCGGCCGTGATTGCCAGCACTGTCAGCGTGGCGATGCCGATCAGACGGGTGATGTTCGGAAACAGCTTGGTCCAGCGCACCAGGGTCTTTCCGATATCGACCAGGCGGGTCATCAGCGGCTGCAGAATCGGGATCAGCGCCTGGCCAAAGGCGATACGCAACGCCTGGACGGCCGCGCCGAACTGTTGCCACGGGTCGACCATCGCCTGGGCCATCTTCTCGGCCTGCTCCAGGCCGCGCACCTTGCCGAGCTGATCCAGCCCGTTCTTGAACCGCTCGGTGTCGCTGGCCAGCGCACCGATCACCTGGGCACCCTCGCCACCGAAGGCCTCGACGATCTTGGCGTTCGCGGCCGCGCCGCGCAGGTCGCCGAACTTGCCCTGGAGCTTGTCCAGGATGTCGACCATCGGCAGGACCTTTCCGTTGGTGTCCGTGAACTTCAACCCCAGCTTTTCCGAGGCGTTCTCGATGTTCTCGAAGAACGCTTTATAGCGGCCGCCGGCGTCGCCGCCTTCCATGGTGCTGGACAGTGAGCCGATGACCGCCATCTGCTCGGCCAGGTCGATGCCGGCGGCGGTGGCGATCGCCCCGGATTCCTTGAATGCGTCTTTGATCTGCTCGCCGCTGGTGCGGAACAGCCCGACCGCCAGTGCGGTCTGGCCGCCCAGTTTCTCGACCCATTCGTTCTTGCCCATGGCGTCCGCATGTTGCTTCTGCAGGTTGTACATCGTGCCGATGTACTCGCTCATGACTTCCTTGTCGGACTTCGTGGCCTTGGCCAACACGTTGCTTGTGTTGGTAAAGGTGGCGAGCTGGGAGCCGGCCAGGCCCTTGATGGCGCCCTCGATCTTGTAGGCCGATGCGACGAATTCATGGGCGTTCTCGCCGTACTGGATCGAGAACTCGAGGGACTTCTGGTTCAGCGCGTCCAGGGCATTTTCGGCAACGCCCAGCGATCGAACGTCGCCGAGGGCGCGGTTCACTTCCAGGGCGGGTTCCAACGCGGCATCGATGCCGGTCAGCGAGCCCCAAAGACCCGCCACGCCGGCGCCGATCTGCTTGATGTTGGCCTCGCTTTTTTCAGCGAGGTCATTGAAACCCGCCGTCACCTTGGCCAGTGGCGCGGTGACCTTGTCGGTCAGTGCCAGAATGAAGTCCAGGCGGCTTGAGGTGTTCGCCATGTGGGGTCAGCTTCCGTTGAATGCTCGGGCTATGCCGTTGGCCACCGCTTGCTCCATACGCTCCCAGTGGTTCGTTTCAAGCCACAGGGCGGTGCCCAGTGTTTCGGGTGTCGCAGGCGCGCCGGGCAGCCAGCGCTCGGCCAGGGCCAGCATCTGGCCCAGGCCGTCGTCGGTCAGTCGCTCGGCGTGCTCTCGCGCTTTTTTACGGTGACCTCAACCTTCGGCGAGAACTCCTCGACCAGGGCACCGGCGATTTCGAGGGTGGTGGTCGGGTGCACCAGGAAAGGCTTCAGCGCTTCCTTGTGCTCGGGTACCACGGCGGCCATCAGCAGGTTGTGGGACGGGGCCACCTTGTTGGCCTGGGTCAGGCCGTTGATGTATTTGGTCTGCAGGGCGACGTCCATGCGGAAGTCGAAGGCCTGGCCATTGATTTCCAGGGTGATCTCAGTGCGTCCGGTCATTGTGGTGCTCCAGTAGTGGTAGGGGTTGTAGGGCAGAGTCGCAGGTGGTCCTGCAGGCCGAGAATCATTCGCCGGCTGAGGGCAAGCTCTCGTCTGAGGGTGAAATAATCCGGTCGAGCGTCTGCAGCGAGTTCGGCGGTTCCTGCATCAGCCACGCCGGCGGCGCTGGCACTGGTGGGCACTGCGGCGCTGCAGGTGGCTTTGACGAGCAGCCGCTTATGGCCATCGCCAACACCACGCTGCAGGTCATCAATGTCATCGAGCTCATGTTTCAGTTCCTGGGTGTGCTTGAAGTCGTTTGCGGCCGCGATCGCCAGCCGTTCGCCAGCGATCCGCGCAGCCTCGCGCAGGCCGTCCCGTTCGTACTGGGCCTGGTCGCGCTCGGTCCTGGTGCTGTCGAGCTGATCGTTCAGGTCGTCGAACATCCAGAACGTCGCGCCGGCCAGCACCAGGGCGAAAAGAAGTTGGGTGACGGTGTTCATCGGGCGCAGAGCTCCATTTCGGCCAAGCGGCGGTTGTGCAAGCCCTGGACGAACACTTTCTTGCCCTGGGCATCGGTGATGAAGGCCCAAACCGGCGTCTTGCCGTCCGGCGCCCAGGCCAATGCCTTGCAGCCCCGGGCGATATCGCCGGCGTTGATCCAGCCGACCGCCCGGCTCGCGCAGGTGTTCGGCGCGCCGAAGTTGTGCGCGTGACTGCTCAGAGCATCGAACGTGTTCTGGCTGATCCTGACGTTGGTCAGGCAGTCGGCCAGCTCCAGTTGGCCCTTGCTGACCACCAGGTGCTCGACCTCGGCGCAACGCGCCGGCGACCAGTAGTCACCGACCACGACCGGATACGGGCTTGTGTAACGGGTGATGCCCTTGCAGACGGTCGGCAGCCCACGGGCCAGCTTGTCGGCATAGACGACGTTCTGGCCGTCGCCTTCCCAATTGCCCAGGAACGCCATCAGCGTGCTGCTGCTCAGTACCAGAGCGATCGACCCGGTCAGGATCTTGTTGCGCAGGCTCATGGCTTGCCCCTCCAGTCGCGCAGCATCTGGCGGTACTTGGGAACGAGGAGGACGATCTGCAGCACCATGTACAGAGCAGTCAGCATGTAGGCGACCGCCGACCAATCGACGGTTCCCGTGGCGCCCGTCGCGGCTACTCCGATCGCCGGCGCGGCCTTGGCCACGGCGATGGCAGTGTCCTGGGCGGCCTGATTCGCACTCATCGTTGGCCCCTCTTCTCGAAAGTGGTCTGGCACGGAACGCAGCGGGTCATACTGCCCAGGGCGCGACGCGCTTCGGGGATCTCGTCGCCGCAGTCCTTGCACTCGTCCAGGCTCGGGCCCGTGCTCTTCGACCGGACCTTGGCCAGCGCGGCGGCGATCGCCTGGTCACGCTGTCGCTGCTCCAGCCTCTGAGCGCGGTCGAACGGGCAGACCATCAGCTCAGGCCCTCGATCTCGGCGGCGGACAGGTACGGCACGCCGTTGATGCGGATGAAGTCCGGACTGGTGACGTCGTACGGCACCTTGTGTTTGGTCTTCTCGCCGCCCTTGCCGTCGATGTTGAGCAGGCTGGAAATTTTCGCCTTGCAGGCGAACGCCTCAACGCGGATCTCCTCGGTCGGGGTCTTGGCGTAGAACAGCTGGTCGAAGGGCTCCAGCTCGCGGAAGCTGCCGGCGGCCTTGGCCGCTTCCATCAGCAGGCTGAAGTTGTAGGAGTCCAGCTCCAGTTCACCGCTGGCCGCGACGTCGCCGGCGACCCATCCATCCGGTACGCCCTTGGTCTGGGCTACCGCGCTGTTGTCGGTGATGTCCAGGGTGGCGGTTTCAACGTGGATCTTCAGGTCGCCCACGTTGATGTCGAAGTTCATGCCACTGATTTTGGCCATGGGTTATTCCTCGTCCTGGGAAAGGTCCAGCGCGATGTTCGCGGTGATGTCCTTGGGGCAGTTGTACGGCCGGATCTTGATGAACACCTCGACCGCGGTACGGCTCTTCCAGGAGATCACCAGGTCGCCGTCCCGAGGCGACTGGATCTCGCCCGGGAACACCTCGCCGCCGAACGTCACGGCCTTGGCCATCTTGCGCAGGGGGGTCATCAGGTAGCTGGTGTTCGAGGCGATGCTGCCGGAGGTGTTGTTCAGCCGGCGGTCACCGATGCGGCGGATCAGCCGCGGGCGGATCTGGCGGGCGGCCTTGTCGGCCAGGCGCAGGTTCTCGATCACCTGGTAGTCGCTGGCAGCGGTGTCGAGCAGGTTCGCGTCGCCCCAATACACGCCCTCGTAGTCCGGGTAGGTCTGAGAGACGGAGAAACGTGACTTGTCGAGTTCGCTCCGGACGGCCGATGGCAGCGGTACCAGGTCCTTGTCCACCGGGGTCTCGCCCAAGCCGACCACGGCGCCGCTGGCAACGCGCATCGGGGTGTCGGCGATGCTCCAGGCCGCATTGGCCAGGCGGCCGGCCAGCACGCCGAGGTCGTTACCGTGCAACTGGGGCACGACCACGACACGCGGCGCGGCGATGTTCGCGGTGATCGCCTTCTGTTCCACCAGGTAATCCGCCCAAGTGGCGGTCGGCAAGATGCCGGCAGATGCCGCAATGACGAACATCCGGCGCCCGTACTTGTTGCTCAAGGTCTCGACGGCGGTGTGCATGGCCAGCAGGTCAGCGCCTGCATCGACGGGCTGGGTGATGACTGCGGCCTCGACGGAAAAACCCTGCTGGGCCGAGTATTCCAGCGCGGTCTGCCAGTCCCCTTCGGCGCCGATCGGCGCCGCGACGCAGGCCCAGCGATCGCCGCCGTTGGCCCGGGCTGCGGTGATCTGGGTTTTCAGGTCGCTGTCAGCAACGCCCAGATCGACATCGAGGTCAGACTGGGTGTTGAGGGCCAGCAGCTTGCCGACGTTCTTGGCGGCAGGGCCGATGAAAAGGAAGTAGCGCTCCACCTCGGCCACAGCGCCCTGGCCGAGGTTGAGGTTGTTGACGCTGACTTGTCCGAGTGCCATGTGGATGCCTCGTTAACGGGGTGAATTGAGGATCTGCTGCAGCACCTGCTGCACCAGGTCGCGGGTTTCTTCGGGGCTCGCGCCCAGGAACTGCCGTTTCGGCACTTTGATCTCCCAACTGTCGGCGCCGGTGGTCTCGCCGCGCTCCTCGTCGAGGATCCGGATCAGCAGGCCGGCCTGCATGTAGCTGACGTGTTCGAGGATCCAGGCCACGGGTGGCCGGGTGAGGCGCTTCTTGCCTTCCATACGCACGCGAAAGCCCAGCCGGCGTAGGCGCTTGGCCTGGCGCGGTGTCGATACGGCGCCTTCGGGTACGCGATTCCAGCGGCGCATCTGCTGCGCGGTGCGGCGCTCGGATGCGCCGTTGTGCTGCTGGGCAGCGATCCAGCCGGTCAGCCCGTTCTTCCAGCCCAGGACAACCTGGTCAGGCGTGAGGCTGGTCACCTGCAGGCGCTTGCCCAGGCCGGCCTCCATCTTCTTCTTGCCGGGCTCGGTGCTGTTGCGCGGGGCGAATGCTGAGCCGTCCAGGTTGCGCTGCTCGCGGATCCGCTTGCGCCCCTGGGAACGGGCGCGCTTGGAGACGTTGTTGAGCAGTCGCCGGCGCAGTTGGGGCGGCAGCTGCAGGAGCGCCAGTTGGTCCTGGGCATCGAGCAGGCCACGAATGTCGAGGTCCGCGAGCCTACTGGCCATGGCTGACGACCTCGCCCGTCTCGGCTATCCACAGGTCAAAGGGCTCGAACGACCAGCGCTTGCCGAAGGCCTCGAACTCGCCGGCCGGGTCTTCCGACAGATACAGCGGGTCGACCAGCTCCAGCACCAGGTCGACGTCGAACAGGTCGTTGCCGAGATCGATCGGCTCGATGCTGAACGTCGGCGCCGGCAGTTCGTGACGGTCACGGTCCGGGTCGTGGGTTTCCAGCCAACTGCCGACCAGTGCCATCAGGCGCCCGGGGTGATCCTGGAAGCGCTCCATGCTGATGACCGCCCGGTAGCGCATGTTGCCCATGTGCAGGCCCTGTTCTGTGTCGTTCCACACTTGCGCGAGGTCGACCTGCTCGGTCCAGCTGTCCAACTGCTCGGGCTGCACCAACTGCCGGTCGACCAGGTACGCGGTCAGCGCCTTGAGCTTGTTCATACCAGTGCGGCCGTGATGCGGCTGCGGCCCTGCAGGGCGCGGACGGCCTGCTGGCTCAGCGCCAGGTAGGTCTCCGAGCGCTCCGGGGCTTCCTTGCCGGTGTTCTCGGCGACCTCGCGGCGGGTGACGGTGGCGAAGTCGGTCAGGGCCGTGGATTTGGCCCTGCAGTAGACCGCACGCTGGTACAGCGTGACCTTGAATGCGTAAGCCCAGCCGGAGACGGTCGTGGCATCGGCGGCAGCCTCCAAAGTGACCACGCCGGCGTTCTGCAGCTCGGCTTTCACGCGATCGAGGTCGGCATTTACTTCGCCCATCGCATGTTCAAGTTGAGTGACCAGCACGTCGCCCAGGTACTCGCCTGGCAGGCGGTAAGCCTTCTGGTAATCAGCCAGCGAGAGGTCGGGCCAAAAGCCGTCGTTCTTGATGGTCTGGTCTACGACCGTGTTGGGTTTGCCTGAAAAGCTCATGCTGGCCACTCGAAAAGGGCGGGAAACACCGTTGCCACGGGGCAAGCCACAAGTGGCTGACTCGCTTCACGGGTTCCCGCTGGGGGGGTAGTCGTTATGCAGTGCCGACGGCGGCCGCTTGCGCGACCTCGGCCTTGCGCAGGGCCTTGCGGCAGTTCTCGATCCGGGTACCGACGCCAACCTTCGGATAGAGCTCGTGCGCACGCTCCAGGTGCATCACCGCGATCGCCCATTCCTTGGGCTCGGCCTCCATGGCCCTGATGCCAATCAGCTTGTGGTACTTGGCCGGGATCTGCTCTGGCACCTCCCACTCGCCGTCGACGCGGTGAACAAGGTCCGACAGGTATGGCTCGGGGCTACGCTTGGCCTGGTGCTCGGCTTCGGCCCATTCCAAGACCGCATCGGCCACAAAAGTCTGGATATCCCGGCGCTTGAAGCCTTCCGGCATGACCTGCTTTTGCTCGATCGCGATGTCCGCGAGCGCCAGGGCGTCGTCCAGTTGAGCAGTGTCGAACAGCCAGATCATCACCTGGATCAGGACACGGTTCGGGAACACCAGGTCGGACTGCAGGTAGCGCTGGATGTAGTCGTCGTACTTGGGCAGCAGCTCGTCGCGCTTCAAATCCTGTCGGGCGGCAGTGCGGCCAGACATATCGCTGAGTCGCGCCAGGTCCTGGTCCAGGCTGGCCTCCATGAGTGCGAGATGCTTCCGTGCATTCGCTGGGCTGCTCAGAGCTTCGGCAGGCGAGTAGGGCAGGGCTGCAGCCGCGACCATGCTGGCGACAGCTACGCTGCCCTGAGCCAGCATCCGGCGCTTGTGCTCCAGGGCGAGGCTCATACGGTTTCCACTTGGTCGGATTCCAGATAGGCGAACTTGCCCAACTGCTCGATCACATAGCCCTCGTTGCGGCCGTTGTAGTCCTCGACGCGGGAACGCTTGGGGTTCTCCAGCAGGTGACGACGCCAGCTGCTGTCCTGGAAGTAAATGGACAGGTTGTTCCAGGAAGTGACCAGGATGCCCTTGGCCGGGAAGAAGGGGACGACGAAAGAAGGCAGGCCGCCGTAGGTGTCGATCACCTGGGCTTCTTCCACGCGCTCCTTCTCGGTCGGGGTCCGGCCTTGTGCGGCATACAGCTTGCCCTTTTCGTGGGCGAGCAGATCGGAGCCGACGATGACGATCAGGTCGCCCTCATCGCGGAACACCGGGTCAATCATCTGCTTGACGTCGTGCACCGCGGCGTCGAGGTTGGCGTAGTCGCCACCCGCACCGATCTTGATCTTGGTAGCCGGGTCGGCTGGTTTCAGGACCTGCTCGGGGATCTGTTCACGCGCGATCTGCAGCCAGCCTTTGTTCACGTCCTGGAGCAGTGGGTAATTGGTCTTGTTGGACTGTTTCGCGACATGGGTACCGTTCCAGCCAATCAGGATCCGGTCCAGGGCGATGCGTTTCTGGACCGCCTCCAGGTACTTGCGGGCGAACTCGGGGAATTTGGCCCAGGCATCAATGGTGGCGAACTTGAGCGAGACGTCAGTCTCGGTGTGGAACAGCTCGTAGATGTTGTTCTTGAGGTCGAGCAGGTTGCTCGGCTCGCGGTCGTTTTCATCGGTATCGGTGCGGCCGGTCGCGGGTCCGTTCAGACCCAGCAGCACCTTCTCGCCCTTGATTTCGGTCACGCCGATGACGTTGATCCGACCGAGGAAGTCCACGCGCTCGGTGATCTGTTCGTTCAGTTCCTGAGCGTGGGTCGGCTCCACCGCAAAGGTCCGGGTAGCATCGTCGACGCTGTACGCCTCAGCCAGGTCGTACTGGAGCTGCAGGTACTCCGCTGCAGCGCGTTTCGAAAGGGCGCCCATTAGCGCAGGCCCCCGCCGCGCTTCTTGTTGTCAGCTGGGCCGGTATTGCGCTTCACCTGGCGGCGATTTTGGGTCGAGTTGAACATCTGGGTCATGGTCTCGGTAAGCTCCTCGACGCGGGCGCTCAGTTCCTTGACCTCGTCCTTGCCCTTGGCGGCTTTGCTGCCCTTGCGGTTGAACTCGCGGTTTTCGTCGGCCTCGTCGACGACGTCCTGGACAGCAGTGCCCACGGCATCTACGTGTTCCTCGGTACCGGCGGTGTCGACGCCTTCCAGGACTGGCTCAAGCACGGCTTGGAAACCGGCCAGAATGATTACGAGTTGGTCGGTCAGCGCCTTGAGCGCCTTGGCGGTTGCTTCATCCATTGGATTGGTCTCGTCGGGGGATGGGGTATCGGGGTTGCTGATGTCGGCGAAGCGCTTGCAAAGGCCGGTCAGGGCGGAGAAGAAGCGGCGGAACTCGCCTTGTTGCTGGCTACCTTCACGCAGCGAGGTCAGCGGAACGGCGGCGCAGAAGTAGGAGGATTTGGCGTAGCGGCGCCCTTTGTTGCCGCGCCGGGAGAAATACAGCTCCTGAGTGCCCAGGCTGGCCGGCGAGTCGGTGACGGCCAAGCCGGTCAGGTAGAAGCGGCCGGTGTTGGCGAAGTTCGGGGTGATCTCCACGCTGGTGAACAGTTTCTTGCCCCGGTCGTTCAGATAGAGCAGGTCGTCGTTCGGCTTGAGCTGTGCCTCCAGGGCCACCTGGCCAGGCGCCAGTTCCGGGTCATCTTCAACCAGGCGGATGGCGTAAACGGTCCCGAGCGTTTCCTTTTCCCGATCGTGCTCGTTCCAGATCACGCCGGTGTAGGTGGAGAGGCTGTAAGTCTCCGCACACTCGCGAAGCTCCTGGACTGTGATCTCGCGGTTGTCGGCGGTCGAGCCGCTGACAGCTACGCGTTTCCAGTAGGAGACAAGGGATCGGGGCATGGGTTGAAACGCTCGGTGGTGGTCGATGAGCGCCACCATAGGGAGCGAAACGGGCCCCGCCAAACGGTTCGATTGAGCGAAATTCCTATTTCCACGATCTAGGAATTTCGCGCAGTTTTACCCCGCGTTTTCAGGGTTTTCGCCGCATAGACTGCGGCCCATGAACTATTCGATCGAAGTCAAGGAAGCCGCCAAACGCCTCTACCTTCGCCGCGCCTCGGTGAAAGAGATTCAGGCGCAGCTCAAGCTGCCCAACGTGCGGATCATCTATCACTGGATCCGGACCTACAGCTGGGACGAAATGCTGACGGATGAGGAGCCGCTGACCGCTGTCAGCCGGAGGATCACCCTTATCCTGGAAAAAGTGGAGACGCTGACCAAGGGCGAACTGGACGAGCTGGACCGGCTGACGTCCCTGCGGGAACGGTTGCTGAAGCAGACCGGCAAGGCCACACAGCCACCGGCCAACGATCAGCCTGCAGGCGAGCCACAAGAGCGCCGGCGAGGCCGACGTGGGGAACGTGCCCACCGCGACGATGATGGCGAGAAGAAGCGCGGCAAGAAGCTGAAGAACGACATCAGCCAGCTGACCGAGGTCGACTTCCTGGAGAAGTTCACCTCGACCATGTTCGCCTACCAGCAGGAGCTGTTCGCCGCCAAGCAGAACCCGCTGACCGCTCGGATCCGCAACATTCTCAAGAGTCGCCAGATCGGCCTGACGTACTACTTTGCCGCCGAGGCGTTCATGGATGCGGTGCTGACAGGCGATAACCAGATATTCCTGTCCGCCAGCCGTGCCCAGTCTGAGGTCTTCCGGAGCTACATCGTCTCCTTCGCCAGTAAGTGGTTCGACATCGATCTGACCGGCAACCCCATCAAGCTGAGTAAAGATGGCAAGCCCTGGGCCGAGCTTCGTTTCCTGTCGACCAACGCGTCCACCGCTCAGAGTTACCACGGGCACCTGTATGTCGATGAGGTGTTCTGGATCCCGCGCTTCGCCAAGATCCAGACCGTGGCCAGTGGTATGGCATCGCACGAGAAGTGGCGCCAAACCTACTTTTCTACCCCCAGCGCCGTCACGCATGAGGCCTATCCCTTCTGGACGGGTGAGACGTTCCGCAACGACTCACGCGGCAAGAAAGCCGGCCCATGGCCAAGCGAGGCAGAGATACATGCCGGCACGCTCTGTCCGGATGGGCAGTGGCGGAAAATCATCACGCTGGAGGATGCGATTGCCGGCGGATGCCACCTGTTCAACATTGATCGCTTGCGCCTGGAGAACGACGAAGAGCGCTTCGAACAGCTGTTCATGTGCAAATTCATCGATAGCACTCAGTCAGCGTTCTCCCTCTCCCACCTGGAGCGTTGTTACTCGGACATTGGCCTGTGGGACGACTACAAGCCGGACGACCCACGGCCGTTCGGCAACGCGCCGGTGTGGCTGGGCTACGACCCAAGCCGAACCCGCGACGATGCGACGTGTGTGGTCGTGGCGCCGCCGGCGGAGCCTGGTGGCAAGTTCCGGATCCTGGAGAAACACAGTTGGCGCGGCCAGTCGTTCACCTATCAGGCCGCCCAGGTCAAGAAGCTGACCCAGCGTTTCAACGTCCAGCACATCGGGATCGATACGACGGGAGTAGGGATCGGCGTTTATGACCTGGTGCACGACTTCTATCCGAAGGCGGTCAGGATCCACTACAGCCTCGAAACCAAGACCACGCTGGTACTCAAGGCCCAGGACGTCATCCGGGCGGGCCGGATCGAGTGGGAAGCGAGCTGGACCGATATCGCTCAGGCGTTCCTGACGATCAAGCGTGGCACCACCGGCGGCGGCCAGATCACCTTCAGCGCTTCCCGGACCGACGCCACCGGCCATGCCGACATAGCCTGGGCAGTCATGCACGCCCTCTACAACGAGCCCCTGAACACCAACAAGCGGCGCTCCAGCCGCTACCTCTTGAGCGGAACACATGCGCAATCAACGGCAACGGAAAAAAGCACAGACCGGGCAGCAACGAGGCAAACAGCCCACGCGACTGTTCACGTTCGGTGAGCCCGAACAGGTCCTAACCGCCAATATGGGCGAGTACCTGGGCGTGTTCGCCAGCGACGATGGGCGCCTGTACAAGCCGCCCGTATCACGGGCAGGCCTGGCCAAGCTGCTGCGGGCTAACGCTCACCATGGAGCGATCCCGAAGTTCAAGCGCAACCTGCTGATCCGCGAGTTCATCCCCTCGCTGGGCTGCAGTGCTTACACCATGGGGTGTGCCGCGATGGACTACATGGTCTTCGGCGAAGCCTACTTCCTGGCGCATGAGAACTTCCTGGGGCACGTCCTGGAGCTGGAGCACCTGCCGGCCATAAACATGCGGGTGAAGGTGGATGGTGGGTTCGTCCAGTTGCTACCCAACGGGCAGGAGGAGGAGTTCGACCAGGACGAGGTGGTCCATGTCATGGACTACGACGTCGAGCAGAACATCTACGGTATCCCCGACTACCTCGGCGGCCTGCAGGCGCTGCTGCTCAACGAGGCGGCCACGCTGTTCCGCCGGCGCTACTACAGCAACGGGGCCCACGCTGGGTACATCTTCTACACCAACGACCCGAACCTGAGTGAAGAAGACGAAGACAACCTGCGGGCTCAGATCAGCGCGAGCAAGGGTGTGGGTAACTTCCGGTCGATGTTCGTCAACATCCCGGGTGGGCAGGAGAACGCAATCAAGATTATTCCGGTTGGTGATTTCCAGGCGCGGGATGAGCTGGAGAAGGTGAAGAACATCACCAGGAACGACATCATTGCCGCCTGGCGCATGAATCCCGCACTGGCTGGAATCATTCCGGAGAACACGGGTGGCTTTGGCGACATTGAAAAAATCGATCGGGTTTATACCAGCAATGAGATTGTGCCGATCTGCCAGTTGTTTAATCACGTCAATGAGCGGTTGCGTGATGACCGTCGAATTAGTTGGCGGGAACCACTAAAGCCTGATGCTGCTTGATGGTCAAAGGCTGAGCGCAACGGATATTTCTTGTGGCAGAATAGTTCCGGATAAGGAACCCTGGGAGGGGATATGCGAGTTACATGCAAGGAATGTGGGGAGCGGGGCCGGATCACTTCAAGGAATGATCTTTCCAAGGAGTTCTCGTCACTCTACTGCCAGTGCCTCGGGTGCGGGCACCGATGGGTGGCGAACCTGACGTTTTCGCACACCCTGACCCCTTCGGCGCATATGATGGATAGACTTCTTTTCGATCTGTTGCGGGATATTCCGCCAGCTCGACAGAAAGAGCTATTCACTCAACTGGGGTTCGCTGCCGCTCGATAGTGGCGGACCCGGGATTCAATATCTGAGAAGTGATTTAGACTATTAATCGCGAAGTCCACCAAGCCGACCTTTGCGCGATTAGAAAGTTTAATTTCACCTGTGGCTATATCTGCAAGTAGTGCTAATTGGTTGCCATGTTGCTCAATGTCCTCGACCAGCTTATTCAAACAGGGAACCGCGTGAATCATCTGTTTCTCCACTTCAATGTGATGGCATATAGCCGCTAGTTTAGGTATGTGCGTTTAGATGCGTCAAGATTTTTTTGAGTGGTTGAATAGCGTTTTGAGAAATGTCTAGATGAACTGTTCGCGCAATTTTCGATATATCGAAAATTATCAATAGGAATACTCTGTATATAGAGTGGCTTTATTCTTTATATCGAACACTAATCTAATTAATGACTGGAAGTTAAAAATAAAAGAGGGCGCATTGCGCCCTCAGTTGTTTTCCTATTTAGCCGCTAAAAATCTTCGCGGATCCCGCTCTGCAGCGGCACAACGCCATATTTCCGATGTCCTTTTTCAGACTCGAACATGACGAAGTACATGCCCAGGGGGAGCGATACCCTTGCATGGCCGTCACCGGTGTCGACCTCCAACCAACGAGTGGCACCGACCAACTGAAAGTCCGAAGGCAGATGCAGCTCTGTGCGTGCCCGGCGGATGTCCTGGTCGTCAAAGCGCGGATCGGCGCTATCGATAGCCACCTCAGGCCACCTGTGCCGTCTGCTGCGGGTGCAGGCGGGCCTCCAGATACTCGATCTTTTCGAGCAAGAGGCTGATGAGCTTTTCCTGATCCTGAACGACCTTGGCCTGGGTCACTGATTGCTTCAGCCGACAGATCATCTCAGCATTCATGCTGCGCTCGCTCTCCTTGGCCAGGATGGCGATCTCGTCGCGGAAGCCGTTCGGCATCCGTAGAACGAATTTGTCAGCGACACGGGAAGAATAGGTAGTAGCCATGGGTTGTTTCCTTCAATTGGTGGGAAATTTGGTGTAAGTGGCCAGCAGCCGCACGACCAGGGCGATCTCATCGGGCGCCAGTTCATGGCGAGCCTGGTCCGTGATGGTCTCCAGGTGGGTGCGTGCCTCGGGACTCTTGGCGACCAGGAAGCCGATCAGCGCACTGCCGACGATGGCGGTAGCCTGCAGGCGCCTCGGGGTTGTGGTAGCCTTCGAACCGCTGCTACTAGGGGTAAGTGATCGCATGTTGCTCTCCTTCTTGTGGTGGTCTGGTGCCAGGGAGTTGCCCCTCCTTGGCACCGTCTCCTTCAGCCCCGGATCACTGCTTTCGCGGTGAACACCGGGCGTGTCACGCTTTGCACTTCGAACATTCCTAGGTCGACCCCGTCCACGCTCTGCAGGTGAACCTCGCATGCTGCAGGAGGCGCCGGATGTTCGCGCCAGTAGTCACTGGCCACCAGTTCCGCCAGATCCTCAGCCCGGGCAACAAGCAGATACGTCGCCGGCATCAGCAGCGCACCAGGTGCGCCATCGACGGTGTACTGCACGTTCAATCCATCACCTCCGGGGCCCAGCGCTCGATCAGTTGCTGCCATATCGCACTGCCGTTCTGGATGCGCTCATGCACCTCCAAGTCGGGTGTGTAGTCCATCATCAGCACCTTCAGGCAGTCCTCGAACAGCGGTAGGTCCAAGCTGCGCAGGTCGCTCATGGCGAAGGGGAAGTCTTCGCCGTTGTAAACGCTCAGCAGGAAGCGGCCCAGGACACGGCTCTGGCCGCTATCACGCAGGGCGACCGGTACCAATCGATTGAGCGCCTGAGTGCCTGCGATCCGGATCGCTGGTACTTGCGCCTGATGGGCCTGGATGGCGGCGAGTGCAGAGGCCATCGTGCGCAGTCCGTTACTCATCGCCGTTACCTCCTTCTGCTACGCGATGCAGCTGGCCGTCGTGCAGTACGAACAGATCCACATCAGCCAGCCGATATGCACCACCGACGCCGCCTGCCAAAACGTGGTCGTCGTAGTACGCACCTGGTGCTTGGAAGCGGACAGGGAAGGGATGCCCTATGCCGTCCCGGATGCACCACTCGATCTGGTGGTGGTACTTGCTGTCCTCGCGAATGCTCGCGAACAGCTGCCCAACAGGTTTAGGGTCGCGGCCGGCCTGGAACGCTTTGAACGCCAACTGGACAGCAGGGTGGGCAAAGGCTTGGCCTTCCATTTTCAACTTGTCACTGCTGAGTCGTGTCTTCGCGAACTCGCGAAATTCGCTCACAGCCAATTGAAAGTCAGCGGTTGATTGCTCGGTTTGCATGCGTGCTTCTCCTTGGTGCGCCCATCGGCGCAGTTGGGCGGTTTCCCGCCGGTTTTTCGAATGCGTCGGGTATGCCCCCCAGACATCTGGAATGTCTGGAAGGACCCAGTGGTGTAGGCCCCCCAGCCCTCGTGGTTGCTGGGCTGAGCTTTTTTTGCTTCCTTCCAGCAGGGGTGGAAGGTAATGGAAGGTCAATTTGCCCGTATCCAGCTGCAGGCCGCGCAGCGCTTGGGCTACAGCCGTTTCACGGAAGAACATCCAAAGTGGAAGGTTGGTGGAAGATGGTGGAATGAAATTTCTTCCAGCTCCTTCCAGTGGCATGCAGCTTGCCGAACGACCGTAACCACCTGTATTCATTGACCTATTCCTATTCCTTCTAGATATTCCAGATGATTTAAGGGATTACTCAGAAACCCATAGAGCACCCAGCTACCCCTGGCTCCGAATCTCTTACCCCCGCGCTGACGGGGTTATCCCCGCTTCTTGAACACCCAGCAGTTGAGCGACCTCTGCTCGATGCGAGAGTGGGTTTTTCGCGTCTCCAGGAAGGGGTGAGTGCGGCTCTGCTTGAGCGCCCTCTGCAGCAAGATCGTCGGCAACATTTCAAGACCGGCAGCGCGGCACGCGGATTGGAAGTGCTGGAGATTGACCGCGATTAGTTCTTTGTCAGAGCTGTGGTTCAGGGTCTCGCGGGTTTCCTGGCGGCGACCGTCTGCGTCTTCGATCGTGACGACCTGTTCGTTCAGGTAGTGGTAGGCCTGCCAGAACACCGAGGCCGTCTTGCTTTCGGCCGAGAGGGTCTGTTGACGATCAAGGGCTCGGGCTTCCAGATGCTTGGCCAGGTTCTCCATCTGCCGATCGGTCCAGGTTGGGAACAGGGACTGGGTAGCCATTGCTGCAGCCAGGATCTGTGCGTGGACCTGGATGATCCGTGAGTGCTCCACGCCACCCATAGCCGTGAAACGTTGTTCGCATTCCGGGTAGACCTCGAAGTACCGGTCCAGCCAGGCGCTTTCCCGGCCAAGGACAGCTGGCAGATAGCCAGACAACTGCTCGACCGGCATGGCCTTCAAGCGATTGGCTACCGCTTTCAGCTCATCGGAGTGGTTATCCCGCGTCATGTGGAAATAGCCGATCCGGGTGATGATCGCCTCGGAGCCTTCCACCATGGTGTTTTGAGAGATGCAGATCGCACCTCGGAAGATCAGTGCATCAGTGTCGCTATTACCGGACTTCACGCCCGTTACTCGTAGCTTGGCGTTGATGTCGAACAGCGACTTGATTTCGTCCCAGGCGTATTGCTGGACCACCGTTCGGCCCATGGCGTCCGTGGTTTCCTTGTCCGACTCCAGGAGCACTACCGGCAGGTTGCTGACGGCCGAAAGCGAACGCAGCAGGCCGATCGCCGAGGCGCCAGAGCCGCTGGGCTTGATGCCTTCCTCGTTCTTGCGGCCAACCAGGCGCCACAGGTAGCGGATCAGAGTGGACTTACCTGCGCCGGCATCGCCAGTCAGTTCCAGAAAGGCCCACCCTTGCTGCACTGCCCGGATCTGCTCGGCGAACAGGCAGCCGGTCCACCAGGCCAGGCTGGCCACCCCGTTCAGACCGAATACGCGCTGGAAGTCGTCGAACCAGGACGGGTCGAACGACTCGCCACGGTGCATGGGGAAACTGCGAGCGGATGTCTTCAAACCTTGCCCCTTGATGTCGAGATAGCCGTGATCGTTCATCTGCATGGCCTTGCCGTTGTGAAAGCCGAAGCCCGGATAGCAGTAGGCGCCGGTGACTTCGTCGTAACCCACGAAGGGCAGCGTGCGGACTACGTTGGGGTTACGCAGCCAATCGCTCTTGAGCATGCCCAGGACTTTTTCCCCACCTTCAAACATGCCGCCTGGGGTGCGCTCCAGGAGAGCCTTCGCGAATCCGCGGGGCTCGGTGATCGAGCTGGGGGGCAGTGGTTCCTTGCAATTCAGTCGGCGATTGGGGAACTCGAACTGGAAGAAGTACCGCTGCTCCCCGCTGATCGCGTCGCGTTCCAGGTACTCGAACCTGGGCACGCAGTTGGCAACCTGGTTGATAGTGGTGTGCTTGGAGAACTCGGTGCGGTACCCGCTTGGTGGGTCGCCAGGCTTGCGCGGCATGTCGTCCAGGTCTTTCTGCAGCTCGGATGTGTTCACCCGTGCTGAATAGAGGCAGCTTTCAAACTCCACCAGGAAGAAGGGGCGCGGGCGGCGGGTGTACAGCAGGTATGCTTTCTTGATCGCAGACGAAGCGCAGAACAGCTGGCCCTGGTACAGCGCCTCGATCAGAAATTCGTCGTCCAGCTTCTTCTCGCGGTAAACGTCGTCCCAGTCGAGCTCGCCGGCGAGCGCGACCAAGCAGATCTCCTTCATTTTGGCCAAGCGACCCCGGTACTTTGGAATCACTTCACGGCCGGCCGGGTCGTCATCCAGGGCGATTACCCAGCGCACGCCCTTGCCTTTGTTGGCCTCGATGATTTCCCAGGGGAAGTTGTTGCAGCTGATGGCCGCGATTGCCTTGTAGCCGGCCAGCCACAGCGCGATGGCGTGGAAAATGCCCTCGACGATGAAGACCTGGTCGTCCTTGGCATAGGTCTGGCCTTTGGGCTCCCAGCCCTTGCCTGCGTACCTCATGCCCTTGCGAATGCCGGCCTTGTCACCTTTGTTCGCTGCTACTGCAGTTGCATCGATGATGCGCTCCCAGTATCCGTCGCAGAGTTCGAAACGGACGGTAGCAGCGTATGTGCCATCGGCCATCTGCCGGCGCGCTTGCTTGTACCACCCGGCGATCCGGGCGGTATCAAACCCGCGAGTGCGCTGCAGGTAGGCATCGGCGGTGGCGTCTGGGTTGCTGGGCGTTGATGGGAAGCGGTCGCTGAGATTTTCGAACAGATCGCGGTAGCGATCGCGCGTCTTCTCCTCGAACTGGCATTCGTTCAAGCGGTTGCACTTGAGCTGAAACGGCTTCTCCTTGCTGATGTACAGGGTGCGCTCGCCGCACCCTGGGCATATGCCCTTGTTGAAGTATTTGGCGTTCGCGTCCTTGGGTAGGAACGACAGCTCGCGGTCATGCTCAAGCGCCGGGATGACGTCTTCGAGATAGATCCGATCGAACTGATCCTGGCTTATCCGTGCGTTCATTCCGGACCCTTACTTGGCAACCTGGCGAGCGCGTTCCGCTTGCTCAGCCGCTTCCATTGCGATGTGAATCATGTTGATGAGGACGGCGGACTTGGAACCTTCAACCTTTGGACGGGTGAGGTAGTGACCTTGCTCGATCTCGCGACGGATAGCCGAATCGGATTGCCCGGAGCGCCTGGCGAACTCGCCGACGGTCACGTAGGGCGTGTCGATGGTGATCTGCATTCTGATAACCTCTTGTGAATATTGGGGACCAAAGTTCCTATATGGGATCCATGTTGGGTCCTATATAGGTTCTTGTCAAGAGAGAGGTTACGGATGGATCTGGCGGCGAAGCTGAAAGCAATTAGGGCCAAGGAGCGCGTTACACAGTCTGAGTTCTGCGACTTGGTAGGGCTCAGTCTGAGCACTTACAAAAAGTACGAGTCGTCGCTGTTCGAGATGGGATTCACCGCCCTGTCCAAGGTCGTCAATCATCCCCAGTTCATGAAATACACCCTCTGGCTAATGATTGGTCAGACTGCTCCCGAGGCCGGCCAGGTGAGCCCGGTCTGAGCCCATGTCTATCAAGAAGTTGGAGACCGGTGAGTGGCTGGTAGATTGCCGTCCAGAGGGGCGAGACGGGCCACGAGTTAGGCGCAAGCTCAAGTCCAAAGCTGAGGCTCAGTATGCTGAGAGGATGCTTATGGGGGCGGGAGCAAGGGGGGAGTTTGAGAAAAAGTCGGCGCGGGACGATCGGCGTCTGACCGATCTGATCGACCTCTGGTACACGCTGCACGGGCAGACCTTAAAGCGTGGTGAGGAAAGAGAACGTGCGTTGAAAGCGATGGCTGAACGGATGGGCAATCCCTGCGCATGTGACTTCACAGCAGCACATTTCACTAGATACCGATCAGAGCGCCTGGCTGGGGAACATGGCCGGGCCGCTCCTGGGAACGGCATGAAGAAGGGCGAGAAAGCCAAGCCTGTCAGTGCGAATACGCTGAACCATGAGCTGGCCTACCTATCTGCAGTTTTCAATGAGCTGGATCGCTTGGGGGAGTGGCAGGGCGGCAACCCCCTCGAAAAGGTGCGGCGTCTGAAGTTTGATGAACCGGAAATGGCGTATTTGGAACGATCGAGCATTCAGCCGTTGCTGCAAGCGCTCGATGCGATCTCGGCCAAGGCTGGGGTGGTTGCCCGGATCTGTCTGGCAACTGGTGCGCGCTGGTCAGAGGCCGAAGGGCTGGGAGGGCGTCAGGTCCGTGATCGTCGGATCCACTTTCTCCGCACAAAGAACTCGAAGAGCCGCGTTGTGCCCATCACGCAGGAGCTTGAGGACCTAGCCCGTGCTCACCTTCCGTTTGGTGACTGCTACAAGAAATTCGGCGAGGCGGTAGATCAGATTGCCCTCGATCTTCCTGATGGCCAGATGACCCATGTACTGCGGCACACCTTCGCAAGCCACTACATGGCGAACGGCGGGGACATCCTAACGCTGCAGAGAGTATTGGGGCATTCGTCGCTGGCCATGACCATGCGCTACGCGCATTTCAGTCCGGGGCACCTGGCGGATGTGGTCAATCTCAACCCTTTAGCGGGTGGGAGTGGACAGAATGTGGACACTGCGAAGGAATGAAACAGGAAATTCTAGAGGGGTAAAAACGCGGAAGCCCCGTAATACGGGGCTTCTGAGGTGGTGCCGGCACCAGGAATCGAACCCGGGACCTACTGATTACAAGTCAGTTGCTCTACCATCTGAGCTATACCGGCAGTAGGGCCGCTATTATAGCCATCGGTTTGGTTCTGTAAACCACTTCCTTGCAATCTGGTTCAAGGCCGCGTATTTCGGGGCTTTTGGCGGGTTCGGGCGGGGTGGTTTGGCGGCCTTGGTGTGGGGTGTCTGGGTAATGGTGTTGGCTGGGTTTGCGGCCGCGGGGCGGCCGTTCGCGAGCAAGCTCGCTCCCACAGGTTCAGCGCCCCTTCTCTCAATGTCCCAGGCATACAGCTCCCCAGCTTCATGCGGTAGCGGACGAAGTCGATCTGAACCACCCCCGCCTAATTCGCTTTAACGCTTATGCACAAACCACATCGACCCCTTGCACCCCATGCAAGTCCGCTACCGCGACCGAGTGTCGCGCGACCAAATGGCTGTTTTTGCTGGCCTTTAGCAGATGAGCCGAAAAGCCTCAAGTGGAAAATTCCGACGTGATGGGCATGGTTCACGTTTTGACATCGAAGTTGCCCACAGAGTTATCCACAGGTTGTTCCGCCAGCAGCATGAGGTTGCGCGGGGTGAGGGGGTGGGGGCAGAAGGTGCCGAGGCGGACGTTGTAGCCCTGTTCCCGAAGGTAGAGCGCACGATCAAGGACGAGCCAGAGTTCCAGCGGGCGGCGGAAGAGGTTGCGCAGCAGTTCGAGGTTGCGCACCTGGGCCAGGCGTTGCCAGCCAGCGGCTTCCAGTGCATTCCAGTCCGGCGCTTGCTTTATTGCCAGGCCCTTGAGGGCGGCGAGGTCGCGGCAGTAGTCGGCGAAGGGCTTTTGCAGCCAGGCACTGGGCAGCGACGGGGTCGGGAGGTAGTCGTCGGTCTGGCGCAGTTGCCTTTGCAGCAGGTCGAAGCCCAGGCGCCAGGCCATGGACTGGTCGCGCTGGCGGCGTACGCGGTTGCCGGCGGTGACGGTTTCGCTCAGGGGCAGGCCGAGGTCGTCGAGGTCCAGTTGCAGGTGTGACGCGCGGGCGGTTGTGGATAACGGTTGGTAATGCGGGCCGGCGGTGCGGTTGTAGCAGCACGGGGCGATGGCCAGTTGCGTGCAGCCAGCGGCGCTGGCCAGTTGCATGAGGCGTACGTGGAGGTCGCCGCAGGCGTGCAGGGCCACGGGGGTGTGGCAGGCGCTCAGGCGCTCGGCGGCGCTGTCGGCCATGACGTCCTGGAGCTGGTGGCTGGCCGGCAGGTGGTGGTGCTGGCTCAGGTGCTCACCGGCGGCGACCAGGGCGGGGTCGTATTCCAGGCAGGTGAGGTGCTGGTCCGGGTTGAGCAGGCGCCGGCCGAGGTGGCCTTTGCCGGCACACCAGTCGAGCCAGTGACGCGGGCGGCGGGCAAAGTCCAGATGGCGGGCGAAGGCTTCGATCTGTTGCCATTTGCGGCCGGGCACGTCGGTGCTCAGGCGCGGCGGCGCTGGAGCAAGGGCGATTGTGGATAAGTCGCCGACGGCGGACAGGGCCAGGGCTTCGGCAGCCAGTTGTGGATAAGGCGCCGGGGCCGAGACGGTGTGGGGCTGGTTGTGGGCCTGTTCGGCGTCGTCCAGGCTGCGGGCGCGGAGCCAGTCGGCGAGCTGCGGGTGGGTGGTTTCCCACGGCAGGTGCAGGCTGGTGAAAGGGCGCGGGTGCCAGAGGGCGTGGTGCTGGCGGAGGAACTGGTCCAGGGCCTGGAAGCGGGGGAGGAGTTGGTCGTTTTCCAGATGGGTCATGGGAGTGGACCGGGATTGAGTGGTGGGGCAGAGGGGTAGATCACATGCAATCACTGTGGGAGCGGCTTCAGCCGCGATCGGCGGCGCAGCCGTCGTAGAACCTGAATTCGCGATTAGCCAGGAATATCGCGAGTACGGGTCTTGTGGCCGCTGTGCGGCCAATCGCGGCTGAAGCCGCTCCCACAGGATACGCGCCTCCCTGCAATGGGCCTTTTGCTTGCCGGGGAGGTGTGTAGATATTCGCCCCGACAAGCCAACTCCCATCAGCGGCCCTGGGTTGCGTCTACCCGCAGGCGGCGTTCCAGCAGCTTGAAGCCTTGCACCAGCACGAAGGAGATGACCAGGTAGAACACGCCGGCGGCGAAGAAGATTTCTACCGGCATGTAGGTCCGGGCGATGATGGTGCGGGCCATGCCGGTGATGTCGAGCAAGGTCACGGTGCTGGCCAGGGCGCTGGCCTTGAGCATCAGGATGACTTCGTTGCTGTAGGCCGGCAGGCCGATGCGGGCAGCACGGGGCAGCAGGATGTGGATCATGGCGGTCGCACGGGACATGCCCAGTGCCCGCGCCGCTTCGACCTCGCCTCGCGGAATGGCTTGCAGCGAGCCGCGCAGGATCTCGGCGATGTAGGCGGCGGTGTGCAGGGTCATGGTCAGCGCGGTACACCAGAACGGGTCGCGCAGGTACGGCCACAGCGAGCTGCTGCGCACCGCATCGAACTGCGCCAGGCCGTAGTACACCAGGAACAGTTGCACCAGCAGCGGTGTGCCGCGGAAGAAGAAGATGTAGCCGTAAGGCAAGGCGCGCACGTACCAGAGCCGCGACGAGCGGGCGATGCCCAGCGGGATGGCGATGATCAGGCCGAGGATGACGGCGATGGCCAGCAGTTCCAGGGTCAGGGTCGCGCCCTGGGCCAGGCGCGGCAGCCACTTGATGATGACTTCCCAATTCATGAGTTGGCCCTCGCGAAGCCGCGTGCGGCGCGTTTTTCCATGAAGTGCATGCCGGTCATCGCCAGGATGGTCAGGCCGAGGTAGATGAAGGCCGCCACCATATAGAAGGTGAAGGGCTCCTTGGTGGTGGTCACGCCGTTCTGCGCCTGGCGCATGATTTCTTCCAGGCCGATCACCGAGACCAGCGCGGTGTCTTTCATCAGGATCATGAACAGGTTGCCGAGGCCCGGCAGGGCGATGCGCCACATTTGCGGCAGGATCAGCCGCGAGAAGATCCGTCCCTTGGACAGGCCCAGTGCCATGCCCGCTTCACGGTGGCCCTTGGGAATCGCCAGCAGCGCGCCGCGGAACACTTCCGTGGCATAGGCGCCAAAGCACAGGCCCAGGGCGATGACACCGGCGGAGAAGGCGCTGAGTTCCAGGCCGGGGATGCCGAGCAGGTCGCCCAGCTGGCTCATCAGCGTGACGGAGCCGAAATAGATGAAGAGCACCCAGAGCAGTTCCGGGACGCCGCGCACGATGGTCGAGTAGCTGCCACCGATCCAGCGCAGGGGTTTGAAGGGCGAAGTCTTGGCCAGGGCGCCGAGCAGCCCGAGCACCAGGCCCAGGCAGAGTGCCGAGAGCGCCAGTTTGACGGTCATCAGCGCGCCGGCCGCAAGCGCCGGGCCGAATCCGTGTAGATCAATAGTCATGGGCAGGCGTATTCAAGGGACCGGCACCGCGCAAGGCGGTGCCTGTCGGGGCGAATCAATAGATGCTGAACGGGAAGTACTTGTCGTTGATCTTCTTGTACGTGCCGTCGGCGATGATCTCTTTCAGCGCGGCGTTCAGCTTCTCGCGCAGCGGGTCACCCTTGCGCACGGCGATGCCGATCTTGTCGCTGTCTACCACGGGCTCGCCCTTGAACTCGTAGTTCTTGCCGGCATCGGACTTCAGCCAGTCGTAGTTCACGTACTTGTCAGCCAGCAGCGCGTCGACGCGGCCCGAGGTCAGGTCGAGGTAGGCGTTTTCCTGGGTGTCGTACAGGCTCACCTTGATATCAGAGCCGTAGGTGTCTTCCAGCCAGGTGGCAGACAAGGTGGCGCGCTGGGTGCCGATGGTCTTGCCTTTGAGGGAGTCCTTGTCGGTCTTGAAGTCGACGTTCTTCGGCGCGATGAACTGCAGCTTGTTGGAGTAGTACGGGTCGGTGAAGTCAACCGCCTGCTTGCGCTCGTCGGTGATCGACAGCGACGAGACGATGAAATCGGACTTCTTGGCGTTCAGCGCGGGGATGATGCCGTCCCAGTCGGAGACGAACACTTCGCACTCGACCTTCATCTTGGCGCACAGGGCGTCGCCGATGTCTTTGTCGAAGCCGACGACCTGGCCGCTGGCGTCCTTGCTGTTGAACGGCGGGTAGGCCGCTTCGATGCCCATCTTCAGTTTTTCGGCGGCCATGGCGTTGGCCGAGAACACCAGCGTGGTGGCAGCGGCCAGGAGGAGTTTCTTGTAGTTCTGCATGCGTGTTGCTCCGTTAGCGGTTGCTGGACATGAATTGCTTACAACGCGCCGAGGTCGGGTTTTCGAAAACCTGCTGCGGCGATCCCTGCTCTTCGATCAGGCCCTGGTGAAGGAACACGACTTCGCTGGACACCTGGCGGGCAAAGCCCATCTCGTGGGTCACCAGCAGCATGGTGCGGCCTTCCTCGGCCAGCGCCCGGATGACGTTGAGGACTTCCTGGACCATTTCCGGGTCCAGCGCGGAGGTGGGTTCGTCGAACAGGATCACCTTGGGTTTCATGGCCAGGGTGCGGGCGATGGCCGCGCGCTGTTGCTGGCCGCCCGAGAGTTCGGCGGGGTAGCTGTGGCGTTTGTTGTGGATGCCGACCTTGTCGAGCAGCGCTTCGGCGTGCTCGATGGCCTCGGCCTTGCTCTGGCCGAGTACACGGCGTGGCGCCTCGATGATGTTGTCGAGGATGCTCATGTGCGGCCACAGGTTGAAGTTCTGGAAGACGAAACCGATCTCGCTGCGCAGGCGGTTGATCTGCTTGTTGTCGGCAGCGATCAGTTCACCGTTGCGCGCGGACTTGAGCTTTAGGGTTTCGCCGGCCACCAGGATTTCGCCCTGGTGCGGGTTTTCCAGGAGGTTGATGCAGCGCAGCAGGGTGGACTTGCCGGAGCCGGAGGAGCCGAGGATGGAGATCACGTCGCCGTCACGGGCGGTGAGGGAAATGCCCTTGAGAATCTCCTGCTCGCCGTAGCGTTTGTGCAGGTTGCGGATTTCCAGTGCGGGCGTGGCCTGGGCCATGTGCGGTCCTCATTGATTCGGTGCGTTCTGCTGTTGGCGGCCTTCCTGGCGAGGCGCCACGCTAGCATAGCGGTCGGATCGCAGCCAAGAAGGTCGAGCAGGGTGGTCGGCCGTGGGAACGGCGGGTGTCGCATCGCTGCAGTGGACTGTCGCGCTGCTGTCCGCCGTTTCGCTTTTCGGGGCCGGAGCCGGGATGAAAAAAGGCGCGATGGTGCCAGTTTTGGCCGCTGCTGGAAAGTTGTATTTGGTCGCAGCGATATTTGGTAGCGCCGCTGTGGTCTAAGGGTTGCACCTAAGGGTAAGGCTTAGGTTGCGCCATAAATTTGCAAAGGTGTTACCCGTGAATGGTTATGGTGCACCCATTTCTAATTGTAAGTGGGTATTTCAGTAATCCGCCGAAGTCGGGCATGGTTGGCGACCATTTTGGCCAATGGCTGGCTGAAAGCGCCGTAAGCCCTATGTGACGTGGTTACAGGGTGTTTCGAAATTCGCGGTCCATCGACCTGGCCCGCTTATTGCCATCCACCTGGCACGAACCGTAAGGCGCCTCACAAGGGCATGCGGCTCCAAACGCGGGAAGATCCCCCATTCTTTGCAAAGGTAGTTTTATGAGCGGTACGCACAATTCCAATGACCTCGCTCAGGGGCTCAAGCAACGGCATGTCACCATGCTGTCCATCGCAGGCGTCATCGGCGCCGGTCTGTTCGTCGGCTCCGGCCACGCCATCGCTGCCGCCGGCCCCGCCGTTCTGCTGGCCTACGCCGCTGCCGGTACGTTGGTGGTCCTGGTGATGCGCATGCTCGGCGAAATGGCCGTGGCTTCGCCGGATACGGGTTCCTTTTCTACTTATGCCGACCGGGCCATCGGGCACTGGGCCGGCTTTACCATTGGCTGGCTGTACTGGTGGTTCTGGGTGCTGGTCATCCCGCTGGAAGCCAACGCCGCTGCGACCATTCTTCATGCATGGTTCCCCGACGTGGCGATCTGGGTCTTCACCCTGGTCATCACCCTGCTGCTGACGGCCACCAACCTGTTCAGCGTGAAGAACTACGGCGAGTTCGAGTTCTGGTTCGCCCTGCTCAAGGTCGTTGCCATCGTTGGCTTCATCATCCTCGGTCTGGCCGCCATCTTCGGCTTCATGCCCAATAGCCAAGTGAGCGGCGTCAGCCACCTGTTCGATACCCAGGGCTTCATGCCCAACGGCCTGGGTGCCGTGCTGGGTGCGATGCTGACCACCATGTTCTCGTTCATGGGCACCGAGATCGTCACCATCGCTGCCGCCGAGTCGAAGAACCCGGGCAAGCAGATCAGCAAGGCCACCAACTCGGTGATCTGGCGGATCTTCCTTTTCTACCTCGTGTCGATCTTCATCGTCGTGGCGCTGGTGCCGTGGAATGCCGGCGAGCTGGCCGAAGTCGGTTCGTACCAGACCGTGCTGCAACTGATGGGCGTGCCACACGCCAAGCTGATCGTCGATATCGTCGTGCTGATCGCCGTGACCAGTTGCCTGAACTCGGCGCTGTACACCTCCTCGCGCATGCTGTTCTCCCTGAGCAAGCGCGGTGATGCACCGGCCATGGCCCAGCGCACCACCGCCAGCGGCACGCCGCATTACGCGGTGCTGCTGTCTACTGCGGCGGCGTTCCTGACGGTATTCGCCAACTATGTAGCGCCGGCGCAGGTGTTCGAGTTCCTGCTGGCCAGCTCCGGCGCGATCGCGCTGCTGGTGTATCTGGTGATTGCCGTGTCGCAACTGCGCATGCGCCGTCAGCGCATGGCGCGTGGCGAGCAGATCGACTTCAAGATGTGGGCGTTCCCGGTGCTGACCTGGGCGACCATTTTCTTCATCGTCGGTGTGCTGACCTTGATGCTGATCCGTCCGGACCATCGCGCCGAAGTGATCTCCACCGCGCTGCTGAGCATTGGTGTGGTTGCGGCGGGCCTGCTGGTGGCGCGCAAGCGCAAGGCCGAGAAGGGTGGGGCGCTGGCGCTGGATAACTGAGTAGTTGCAGTCGATGTTAAGGAAGGCCGCGCAATGCGGCCTTTTTTATTGCGACTGGGGAGCTGTGGCTCACATAGCTCTCTCGTGCTGGACGGGCTTGGGGCCGCTACGCAGCCCTTCGCGGATGAATCCGCTCCTACAGGTAGGGCGTATGTTTTAGGAGTGAAGGGGTATGAATTGTCGTTCTTTTTATGGAACGCTAAAGCCAAATTTCACTATCTACCGCACCAAAGGTTCTGAATTTAATCTTCTCCCATCAACGCGAAACACCACCCCTTACGAAGATCAGAACCTTTAGGAGCAACGACCATGACCGCATTCAAATACAACCGCCTGAACAAAGACGACGCCGCCGTACTGCTGGTTGACCACCAGGCTGGCCTGCTGTCCCTGGTGCGCGACATCGAGCCGGACCGCTTCAAGAACAATGTCCTGGCCCTGGCGGACCTGGCCAAGTTCTTCAACCTGCCGACCATCCTCACCACCAGCTTCGAGCAAGGCCCCAACGGCCCGCTGGTGCCGGAACTGAAAGAACTGTTCCCGGATGCGCCGTACATCGCCCGCCCAGGCCAGATCAACGCCTGGGACAACGAAGACTTCGTGAAAGCTGTGAAAGCTACCGGCAAGAAGCAACTGATCATCGCCGGTGTGGTGACCGAGGTGTGCGTAGCCTTCCCGGCGCTGTCGGCCCTGGAAGAAGAATTCGAGGTGTTCGTGGTGACCGACGCCTCCGGCACCTTCAACGAGATGACCCGCGACGCCGCCCACGACCGCATGAGCCAGGCCGGCGCGCAACTGATGACCTGGTTCGGCGTGGCCTGTGAGCTGCACCGCGACTGGCGCAACGATATCGAAGGTCTGGCGGCACTGTGCTCCAACCACATCCCCGACTACCGCAACCTGATCACCAGCTACAACGCACTGACGGCCGCCAAGTAACACCCCTTGTGGGAGCCGGCCTTGCCGGCGATGAGGACCGACCTGACACCCTCTTTGTCAGGGCTGGCCAAATCGCTGGTAAACCAGCTCCTACCAGCTCCTACCAGCTCCCACCAGGTCGTGCAGACCCAAATTGTTTCATTGCTCGGCGGCTGTCTCGGCTTCTATCTGTCGGGACGCTTCCTCATACGCTTCGATGAACTCTGCGCTTTGGATCCACTCGGTTGCTTCCTCGTAGTCGAGGTCATCCAGCCAGTTGCGGTACTCGCAGAGCACCCAGTAGATGTAGTCGGCGGATTCCTCTTCATCGTAGGTGCCCACTACGATGGACAGCAGCGGGTCTTCAAGGAATACCTTGCACAGGGCCCTCAGGCTGGTCTGCTGAGCCTCCTTCATGTTCTCGAACAGTTCCTCGTACAGACCCGCGCCCATGGCGGTGTCGAAGAACTTGTCGATCGGTGGCGGTGTCTCCTCGGCCTTGCTGGACGCATGGCTGCGGGTCACCCGGTTCTGTTTGGCCTTGGCGGCGGCGCGCTTGGCGCGTTTCTGCTGTTTGGCGCTGGAGGCCATGGGCTCACCCGAATTTTTTCTGTTTGGAAACCACTTCCGACGCGGTCACGTAGGCATCCTGGAACTCGTCGCTCTCCAGCCACGCTATCGCCGCTTCTTCCTCGGTGCCGTCCAGCCATTTGCGGTAGGCGCAGAAGACCATGCAAATATAGTCGGTGGCCTGTTCTTCGTTGTGGCCCTTGAGTACCAGGGTCAGCAGCGGGTCGACCAGGAATACGGCGATCATCGATTCCAGGCTGGTTTCCTGGGCGGTCTTCATCTTGGTGAACAGACTGCCGTAGCTGTCGGTGCTCATGGCCTTGTCGAACACCTGCTGGACGCTGGCGCTGGAGCTGTCGCCGCTTTTCACCGCCTGGCCGCTGCGCACCATGCGGTTTTCGCGAGCCTTGGCGGCAGCGCGCTTGGCGCGTTTCTGTTGTTTGGTGTTCGAGGCCATGGGTGTTCCTTTCTGCGAAGTCAGTCAAATTGCGCGTATTGAATCGCAGTTGGCCGGGAAACCCAAGCCGCAGAAGGCGGTCACAGGCAGGTTATCTGACCACAGGAAGGGAATCCCTCAATGAAAGCCATCGCGCCACTCTGCCTTGTCGTCGCCGCCCTGAGCGGTTGCGGCAACATCGCTGCGGTCAAATCCTTCAACACGCCGTTCGCTTCGCCCGCCAGTGGCGAGACGGCGCGTCTGCGGGTGAATTCCGACGGCATGGTGCGCGGTGTGCCGGGCCTGGAGTGCGTGGACTGGTACAGCCCCGGTGCCGGGGTGATCGTGGTGCCGAACGAGACCTTCGCCCAGCGCAACAACGAAAAGCTCGGCATGCCTGCCAGCAAGCCGGTGCCGGCGGGATGGGCCAGCAGCGAGGTGCGGGTGGCGGCCGGCAAGCCGCTGACCCTGACTTTTCTCGATGGCGGTCGGGCGGTGAGCTACAACCAGAAAAGCACCTGCCTGGGGATGTTCACCTTCACCCCCAAGGCCGGTGCCGACTACGAGCTCACCCTGCACGGCTACAACGCCTGCGGCGTCGAATTCAACCGTATCGATGGCGATACGCCGGAGCCGGTGAAGGCCGCCAAGGCCGACTACTGCAGCGCTATCGCCAACTTCTGAGCGCTTAGCGCGGCAGCACCAGCGAGCTGACCCGGCTCTGCAACTGCACGTCCTGCTCGTCGCGACGGTCTTCCTCGATTTCCCGTGAAGCGCGGCCCACCAGCAACGGGTCGGGTTCATGGGCGACGCGGAAGTCCTTGCCCGGATAGTCGAGGGCATTGAGGAAGTGACGGATGCAGTTGATGCGTGCGCGCTTCTTGTCGTCCGACTTGATCACGGTCCAGGGGGCATCGGCGGTGTCGGTGTGGAAGAACATGGCTTCCTTGGCGGCGGTGTACTCGCCCCACTTGTCCAGCGACTTGATGTCGATGGGCGAGAGCTTCCAGTGCTTGAGCGGGTCGTCGCGGCGGGAAATGAAGCGGCGCAGTTGTTCTTCGCGGTTCACCGAGAACCAGTACTTGAACAGCAGGATGCCGCTGTTGCACAGCATGCGCTCCAGTTCCGGCGCCTGGCGCATGAACTCCAGGTATTGCAGCGGCGTGCAGAAATCCATGACCCGCTCGACGCCGGCGCGGTTGTACCAGGAGCGGTCGAAGAAGACCATTTCACCCGCGGTCGGCAGGTGCTGGATGTAACGCTGGAAGTACCACTGGCCCTTTTCCTGTTCGGAGGGCTTCTCCAGGGCGACGATGCGCGCACCGCGCGGGTTCAGGTGTTCCATGAAGCGCTTGATGGTACCGCCCTTGCCGGCGGCATCGCGGCCTTCGAACAGGATCACCACGCGCTGGCCGGTTTCCTTGACCCAGTTCTGCACCTTCAGCAGCTCGATCTGCAGCGCGTGCTTGGCCTTGTCGTACTCGGCGCGGCGCATGCGGGTGCTGTAGGGATAGTTGTGCGGCAGTTTGGCGGACGAGCTGTCTTCGCTGGTGCCGTGGGGCGCCGTGGCGACTTCGAGGGCGGCCGGGGTGTCCGGGACGATATCGGTTTCGATGATCGGGGCGGGCTTGCGTGGGCGGCGGTGCGGGCGAGGGGTGGCTTGGCGCGGAGCGGTCTGGTGCGGGCTTGCCCCGGTCAGCGGCTCAGGGAGCGGGAGTACGGGGGATTCATCACTCATGGAGGGGCCTTCTGTTCCTTCGAATGTCCTCCCCACAACTTACATAGATCAGGTGATGGCGTATTGATCTTGATCAGCATGCAGTGCTTCGAGCGGTCACCACCCAAATGTTCCGCAGAATATATTGCCTCGGTAGGTATGCATGATGGGTCCCATCATCATCAAGGGGCCACAGCCGTAGAACTGACCCTTCATGGTCTGAGTAGTCTTCAGGATTACCGGACTGCCTTCTGCGTCACCGTCGTACGAGGTCTCCTGGTAAGACGTGCATAGAGGTAACTGGAGAGGAATAGGGATGACGGCAACCACCACCTTGATGCCACACCATTCTCGTCGCTCCCAGGACCTTTCAGTTCCTGTGACCCTGGTAGGTGTCTTTTGCGAGGCCAATGAGTAGTGCTCATGGGAGTAGCTTCTATGGGTACTCTTTTCTGGTGTGTTGATCACCACGCCGACACAGCCGGCCAAGGTGCTCGCCATTCCGGTGAATGCCAGCGCTTTGAGCGCTCTCGCCCATTTCAAAATTCCTACGCCCTCCGTGGATTTTTCCTGCTAGCGAAGTGCCCATAAATCGCAGGCAAACAAAAAGCCCCTGAATCTTTCGATTCAGGGGCTTTGCGTTGTCTTGGTGCCCAGAGACGGAGTCGAACCGCCGACACGAGGATTTTCAATCCTCTGCTCTACCGACTGAGCTATCTGGGCAACGGGGCGCATTAAAAGCGTTTTTCAGGTTTGCGTCAACAACAATTTCAAATTTTTTTTCAATTAATACCGACGCTTACGTTTCAGGGGGTCATTGGGCCGGTGGAACGTAGCCTTCGGCCTTTTCGAAATCCTCGCCGGAGAAGAACTTGTCCATCTCGCCCTGGATGAACTTGCGGTCGTCCGGGTTCATCATGTTCAGGCGTTTTTCGTTGATGAGCATGGTCTGCTCCTTCTGCCAGTCCATCCAGGCTTTCTGCGAGATGTGCTCGTAGATGTCCTGGCCCTTGGGGCCCGGATACGGTGGGCGCTCAAGGCCCGGCAGTTCTTCTTTGTATTTGCGGCACAGCACGGTGCGGGTCATCACGACTCTCCTGCAATCAATTCGTCGGCCGCGCGTTTGAGCAGCTTCTTGACCGGGGCGGCGAGGCCCAGGCGCGGCGGGGTGGCGAGGTTATACCAGAGCCAGTCGGCCTCGGCCACGCCAGCGCCCTGCTGGCCAACGCGCACCAGCCACGGCTCGATGGCCAGCTGGAAATGGCTGAAGGTGTGGGTCAGGCCGCTGAGTTCGCGGCGAGCCTCGATGTTGAGCTGGTGCTGGTCGGCCAGGTGTTGGAGGTCATCCAGATCGTCCAGCTCGGGCAGGCTCCACAAGCCGCCCCACAGGCCGCTGGACGGTCGCCGGTAAAGCAGGATCTCGCCGTCGTCGTTGGCCAGCAGCGGCATCAGCGTGCGTTTTTGTGGCAGCGTCTTGCGCGGCTTGGGCAGCGGGTAGCGGATCTCTTGCCCGAGCATGTGCGCTTCGCAGCCACGCTCCAGCGGGCACAGCAGGCAACTGGGCTTGCTGCGGGTGCAGAGGGTGGCGCCCAGGTCCATCATCGCCTGGGTGTAGTGGTTGACCCGTGCATGGGGTGTGAAACGCTCGGCACTGGCCCACAGCGCCTTCGCTACCTTCGGCTCGCCGGGGTAGCCTTCCTGCGCGGTGTAGCGGGCCAGCACGCGCTTGACGTTGCCGTCGAGGATCGGCGCCCGCAAGCCCATGCTGATGCTGGCGATGGCGCCGGCGGTGGACAGGCCGATGCCTGGCAGCTCGGTGAGCTTTTCCACGTCGCGGGGGAATTCGCCGCCGTATTGCTCGACCACGATCTTCGCGGTCTTCTGCAGGTTGCGTGCGCGGGTGTAGTAGCCCAGGCCCGTCCACAGGTGCAGCACTTCGTCCTCCGGTGCCGCCGCCAGCGCCTGGACGTCCGGCAGGGCGTCCATGAAGCGGCTGAAGTAGTTGAGCACGGTGCTGACCTGGGTCTGCTGCAGCATGATCTCGGAGACCCACACCCGGTAAGGTGTGATGCCCTGTTGCCAGGGCAGGTCGTGGCGGCCGTTGCGGTCGAACCAGTCAAGGACCGCGGTGGAAAACTGCTCGGGGGTCATCGTTTGAACAGGCCCTTCAGTGCGTCTTTGAGCTCGGGACTGACCTTGTCGCCAAGCTTCTCGTCGAGTTTTTCATTGAGTTTTTCGTTGATGCGGTTGCCCAGCACCTGGCCCGCCAGCTTGCCCACGCCATCCTTGTCGACGCGGCAGGCGCGGGCGCCCAGCTCCAGCGGGCCGCGGCAGCGCAGCGGGAATTCCAGGCCGGCGTAGCGCTCGTTGACCTGGCAGGCCGGGTCCGGCATGTCGCGCTTGTCGCCTTCGACGATCACGCCGACACGGTAGTCCATGCCGAGCACGCGCAGGTCGAGGTCGCCATTACCGTTGACCGTGAGGCCAGGGATGCGGACTTTCAGGTCCGGGTTGCTGGCCACGCCGTTGCGCAGCAACAGGCTGCCCTTGAGCTCCTGAAACGGTGTGTCCTTGCCCCGCGGCTCGCCGCTGAGGCTCTTGCGGTTGAGGGTGGCGATACCCTGGCACAGTTGCTGTTCGAGGTTGGCGTCCACCAGTACGCCGTCGGTGATGGCGAAGCTGGCGTTGCCGCTGAGGGTGTCGATCAGCGCTTTCTGGCTGTTGCCGCTGGCGGTCAGGGCGCTGTCGAGGGTCAGCAGGCCCTTGACCGGTGGCGTGTCGCCTTCGCGCTTGATGAAGTGTTCTACCGGTACGCGCTCGATCTTGCTGTTCAGTGCGACCAGTGGCACCGCCGGGCGGACGTCGAGGCTGCCCCGGGTCTGGAAGCTGCCGTTGTAGAGGCCGCCGCGCAGGGTTTCGAGGGTAATCAGCCCGCCCTGGCCGTTGGCCTTGAGTTCGGCGTCCTGGATCGGCAGCTTGTCGAGGATCAGCTCGCCGAAGTTGAGGCTGGCCTGCAGGTCCAGCTCGCGCAGGCGATCGACCGGCAGCAGCTTGTCGTCACTCCAGGCGACCTGGGTCGGTGCGTCCGGCAGCGGCGTGGTGCCGGAGCCGGCGAGGGCGCTGACTTCGTTGCCCTTGACCTCGGCCTGGCGCGCCGCCTTGGCGCTGGCCGCCGCTTCGCTCTTGGCCAGCAGGTAGCGGTCGGCGTCGAACTTGTCGTTCTTCAGCTGGACGCGCAGGGCCTTTTTGGCGATGTCCTCGACCGCGATGCGGCCGGTGAAGGTGCTGGCGTCGAGTTTCATCGCCAGGTCTTCCAGGGCCACGCTGTTCTGGCTGCCTTCGAGGCGGGCGACCAGTTCGAAGCCGGTCAGGGTGGTCGGGTCGTTCATCGCCGGCAGTTCGACGTTGACACTATCGAGGAACTTGCGCAGGTCGAGTTGGGCGATGGACAGGCCGCCGCTGATCTTCGGTTCCTTGTCCAGCTCGCGCACGCTCAGTTCGCCGAGGGCGCGCAACTGGTTGGCGGACAGTTTCAGGCCGTTCCACTCGGCGACGTTGGCCGCCAGGTCCGCGAGCAACTGGCCCTGGGCCGAGAAGGTCACGCTTTTCTGTTGCAGTTGTTCGCCGGTGAGTTCACCACTGAGCTTCATGTCTTCGAACTGATAGCGCTTGAGGGCGCGATCGAAGCGGCCTTCGCCGGCCAGCTCGATGCGGGCGCGCAGCACCGGTTGGGCGGAACTGAGGAAGGCGGTCATCTTCAGCGGAATGTTGATGCCTTCGTGGATGGCCTCGGTGCTCAGCTGGATGCTCTCGGCGGTGAAGTTCTGGCCGGTGCGCACATCGCTGTACTGGACCCGGGCGTTGTTCACGGTAAGGCTGTCGATATCCAGTTTCAGCGGGCGCTCAGCCGTTGCAGGCTTGCTCGCGGCCGGCTCGGTGGACGGCGCCGGGGTGGAGGGTTCGGTCTGCGCGCCGTCGGTTTTGGCCGGCAGCGGCTTGCCGATGTCTTCCCAGTTGCCGTGGCCGTTTTCGTCACGCACCAGGCTCAGGTTCAGGCCCTCGACGCGGACATCGCTCATCTGCACTTCGCGGCGCAGCAGCGGCAGGACCCGCACCGACAGGCCGAGCATCTGCAGGTCGGCGAAGGGTTCGGTGGGCTTGTTCAGCGTGGCGATGCTCGCCTCGTGCAACTCCAGGCCGAGCCAGGGGAACAGGCTCCAGCCGATGTCGCCATTGAGCGTCAGCTCGATATGAGCCTTGTCGCGAGCCAGTTGGCGGATCTCGTCTTTGTAGTCGTTGGGATCGAAGAGGTGGGTCAGGGCGAAACCGCCGGCCACCACGATCAGCAACAGCCCGAGAACCACCAGTCCCAGGATTTTGCCAAACGCTTTCATGGGCGAGTCCTTGTAGTCCGATGTCTGAAAATTCAGCGGCAGAGTATAGCCTTGCGGCCTTCGCCACCGCGATTGCCCTGCGTAGCGGATGTTTAAGGGCGTTTATCCGTTGAAAGTGCCAGTTTCGGCAAAAAACGCGATATCAGTTTGCTAATAATTAGCCACCTAAATGCTACTCTTTCGCCAGTTCCCGGGCTTTGCTGCGACGGATTGTCGCGATGAAGCCGGCTGCCCTCAAAAAACGGCTCGCTGCCTGCGTGCGCCAAGGTCGATGGGGTGTCCGGTTTGGCCTGCGGGGCGCTACCTATCTACGAGGGCAATAATAATGAGCAGTATCACCGCGGGGGCCGTGGACAGCACGCCTGGCTTCCTCTCCAAGGAGCGCATCGTCGCTCGACCCGGCTTCAACCGCTGGCTGGTTCCACCGGCCGCCCTGGCCATCCACCTGTGTATCGGCATGGCCTACGGCTTCTCGGTGTTCTGGTTGCCGCTGTCCAAGGCCATCGGCATCACCGCACCTGTGGCCTGCGCTCCGGACATGGGCTTCTTCGCGCAGATGGTGTCGTCCACCTGCGACTGGCCGATCTCGATGCTCGGCTGGATCTACACCCTGTTCTTCATTTTCCTCGGCTGCTCGGCGGCCATCTGGGGTGGCTGGCTGGAACATGCCGGGCCGCGCAAGGCCGGTGTGGTATCGGCCTTGTGCTGGTGCGGTGGCCTGCTGATCTCGGCGCTGGGTGTCTACACCCACCAGATCTGGCTGATGTGGCTGGGCTCTGGCGTCATCGGCGGTATCGGCCTGGGCCTGGGCTATATTTCGCCGGTCTCGACCCTGATCAAGTGGTTCCCGGACAAGCGCGGTATGGCCACCGGCATGGCCATCATGGGCTTCGGCGGCGGTGCGATGGTCGGTGCACCCCTGGCGGCGGCACTGATGAACCACTTCGCCAGCCCTGAAGGCGTCGGCGTGTGGCAGAGCTTCGTGGTGATGGCGCTGATCTACTTCGTCTTCATGATGGGCGGAGCCCTGTCGTACCGCGTACCGCCCACCGGCTGGAAGCCCGAAGGCTGGGTCGCACCGGCGAAGAAAGCCAGCAACGCGATGATCACTCACCGCCATGTGCACGTCAGCGTGGCGTGGAAGACGCCGCAGTTCGCGCTGATCTGGCTGGTGCTGTGCCTGAACGTCTCGGCGGGCATCGGCATTCTCGGCATGGCCTCGCCGCTGCTGCAGGAAGTGTTCGCCGGCAAGCTGCTGGGCAACAACCTGACCTTCAGTGAACTGGACGCTGCGCAACTGGGCCAGATCGCCGCGATCGCTGCCGGCTTCACCGGCCTGCTGAGCCTGTTCAACATCGGTGGGCGCTTCTTCTGGGCGTCGTTCTCCGACTACATCGGGCGCAAGAACACCTACTTCGCCTTCTTCGCCCTGGGCTTCGCGCTGTACGCGCTGGTGCCGAACATGGGGCACCTGGGCAATGTCGCCCTGTTCGTGGCGGCGTTCTGCATCATCCTGTCGATGTACGGCGGCGGCTTCGCCACGGTGCCGGCCTACCTGGCCGACCTGTTCGGTACGCAGATGGTCGGTGCGATCCACGGTCGCCTGCTGACGGCCTGGGCTGCGGCGGGTGTGCTGGGTCCGGTGCTGGTCAACTACCTGCGCGAGTACCAGCTGGATATCGGTGTCGAACGGGCTGCAGCCTACGACATCACCCTGTACATCCTCGCCGGCCTGCTGGTGCTGGGCTTCATCTGCAACGCCATGGTGCGTCCGGTGGCCAACAAGTACTTCATGACCGACGAGCAACTGGCGGCCGAACAGGCGCTGGGCCACGACAAGGGTGCCGACAGCAGCACCGTGCTGGAGTGGCGCGCCTCGCCGGCCAGCAGGCCGCTGGTGGTCGCCGCGTGGCTGGCAGTGGGCATTCCGCTGGCTTGGGGTGTGTGGGCGACCTTGCAGAAGACCGCCGTACTGTTCCACTGATTCAGGCAATCTGGGGCCGCTTTGCGGGCCATCGCCGGCAACGCGGGCTCCCACAGGGTTTTGCGCTGGACCATGGTTTTGAGTCCGCCGCAGCCACTGTGGGAGCCGGCCTTGCCGGCGGATGGCCCGCAACGCGGGCCCAAAACCCACATGCCGCATGTCATCTTCGTTTCAAGATGCGACGTTCTGGGCCTATAATGACCGCCTTTTTCGCCCAATGATTTTGCGGAGCTGGTGATGGTCGAACGTAAGGCATCCGTCGAGCGCAATACTCTGGAAACCCAGATCAAGGCCTCGATCAACCTGGATGGCACTGGCAAGGCCCGATTCGATATCGGCGTGCCTTTTCTCGAGCACATGCTGGATCAGATCGCCCGTCATGGTCTGATCGACCTGGACATCGAGTGCAAGGGCGACCTGCATATCGACGATCACCATACCGTCGAAGACGTCGGGATCACCCTCGGCCAGGCATTCAGCCAGGCCATCGGTGACAAGAAAGGCATCTACCGCTACGGCCACGCCTACGTGCCGCTGGACGAAGCGCTGTCGCGCGTGGTGATCGACTTCTCCGGCCGTCCCGGCCTGCAGATGCACGTGCCGTACACCCGCGCCACCGTGGGCGGCTTCGACGTCGACCTGTTCCAGGAATTCTTCCAGGGCTTCGTCAACCACGCCAACGTGACCCTGCACATCGACAACCTGCGCGGGCACAACACCCACCACCAGATCGAAACCGTGTTCAAGGCCTTCGGCCGCGCGCTGCGCATGGCCATCGAGCTGGATGAACGCATGGCCGGCCAGATGCCCTCCACCAAAGGTTGCCTGTAATGCAGACCGTTGCCGTTATCGACTATGGCATGGGCAACCTGCACTCGGTGTCCAAGGCCCTGGAGCACGTGGGCGCCGGCAAGGTGCTGATCACCAGCGATGCCGCGGTGATTCGCGAAGCCGACCGCGTGGTCTTTCCCGGTGTGGGCGCAATTCGTGACTGCATGGCTGAAATCCGCCGCCTGGGCTTCGACAGCCTGGTCAAGGAAGTCAGCCAGGACCGCCCGTTCCTCGGCATCTGCGTCGGTATGCAGGCGCTGCTGGAGCACAGCGAGGAGAACGACGGTGTCGACGGCATCGGCATGTTCCCCGGCAAGGTGCGTTTCTTCGGCAAGGGCCTGCAGGAAGACGGCGAGCACCTGAAGGTGCCGCACATGGGCTGGAACCAGGTCAGCCAGACCATCGACCACCCGCTCTGGCACGACATTCCGGACCAGGCGCGCTTCTACTTCGTGCACAGCTACTACATCGAGTCCGGCAAGCCGTCCCAGGTGGTCGGTCGTGGTCACTACGGGGTCGATTTCGCTGCGGCACTGGCCGAAGGCTCGCGCTTCGCCACCCAGTTCCACCCGGAGAAGAGCCATACCCACGGCCTGCAACTGTTGCAGAACTTCGCCGCCTGGGATGGCCGCTGGTAATGAGCCGCTCCCGGAACAAGGCCCCCGCCATCACCCTCGACGCCGAACAGGAGCGTGAGGCGCTGGACACCCTCAAGCGCTTTCTCGAAGACCGTTTCGAGCTGCAATTGGGGTCGTTCGAGGTGGCCGAGGTTCTGGAGCTGTTCAGCAAAGAAATCGCACCGCACTACTACAACAGGGCGATCTCCGATGTTCAGGCGCATCTCAAAGAGCGTTTCGAGAGCATCGAGAGCGACCTGTGGGCGCTCGAGAAGAACTGACTTCCCGGGCTCACTGTTTACCGAATAGACAGGTTTTCCAGATGCTGATTATCCCCGCTATCGATCTCAAGGACGGTGCCTGCGTACGTCTGCGCCAAGGCCGCATGGAAGATTCCACCGTATTCTCCGACGACCCGGTGAGCATGGCCGCCAAATGGGTTGAAGGTGGCTGCCGCCGTCTGCATCTGGTCGATCTCAACGGCGCGTTCGAAGGCCAGCCGGTCAACGGCGAAGTGGTCACGGCCATCGCCAGGCGCTACCCGAACCTGCCAATCCAGATCGGTGGCGGCATCCGTTCGCTGGAAACCATCGAGCACTACGTCAAGGCCGGCGTCAGCTACGTGATCATCGGCACCAAGGCGGTCAAGCAGCCTGAGTTCGTTGCTGAAGCCTGCCGCGCCTTCCCGGGCAAGGTCATCGTCGGCCTGGATGCGAAAGACGGCTTCGTCGCCACCGACGGCTGGGCCGAAGTCAGTTCGGTGCAGGTCATCGACCTGGCCAAGCGCTTCGAAGCCGACGGCGTTTCTGCCATCGTCTACACCGACATCGCCAAGGACGGGATGATGCAGGGCTGCAACGTGCCCTTCACCAAGGCCCTGGCCGAAGCCACCAAGATCCCGGTGATCGCCTCCGGCGGCATTCACAACCTGGGCGATATCAAGGCCCTGCTCGACGCCAAGGCCCCAGGCATCATCGGCGCTATCACCGGTCGGGCCATCTACGAAGGCACCCTGGATGTCGCCGAGGCGCAAGCCTTCTGCGACAGCTACTGACTAGCCCCAGGCTCCAGGCTGTAAGCTGCAAGTAAAAGCGCGACTGCGGTCTGCTTTCTCTTGTGGCTTGACGCTTGAAGCTTGCAGCTGAGGATTCTTTATGGCCCTGGCCAAACGCATCATCCCTTGCCTGGACGTGGACAACGGCCGGGTCGTGAAGGGCGTCAAGTTCGAGAACATCCGCGATGCCGGCGACCCGGTGGAAATCGCCCGTCGCTACGACGAACAGGGTGCCGACGAGATTACCTTCCTCGACATCACCGCCAGCGTCGATGGCCGTGACACCACGCTGCACACCGTCGAGCGCATGGCCAGCCAGGTGTTCATCCCGCTGACCGTGGGCGGTGGCGTGCGCACCGTGCAGGACATCCGCAACCTGCTCAACGCCGGTGCCGACAAGGTTTCGATCAACACCGCCGCGGTGTTCAACCCCGAGTTCGTCGGCGAAGCGGCAGCGCACTTCGGTTCGCAGTGCATCGTCGTCGCCATCGATGCCAAGAAAGTCTCCGGTCCGGGCGAAACCCCGCGCTGGGAGATTTTCACCCACGGCGGCCGCAAGCCCACCGGGCTGGACGCGGTGGAGTGGGCGAAGAAGATGGAAGGCCTGGGGGCCGGCGAGATCCTGCTCACCAGCATGGACCAGGACGGCATGAAGAACGGCTTCGACCTCGGTGTGACCCGGGCCATCAGCGATGCGCTGGGCATTCCGGTGATCGCTTCCGGCGGCGTGGGCAACCTGCAGCACCTGGCCGACGGCATCCTCGAAGGCCACGCCAGTGCAGTGCTGGCGGCGAGCATCTTCCACTTCGGTGAGTACACCGTGCCGGAGGCCAAGGCCTACATGGCGCAGCGCGGGATCGTCGTTCGCTGATTCAGGACCGCGTTGAGGCCCTATCGCTGGCAAGCCAGCTCCCACAAGATTGTGGGAGCTGGCTTGCCAGCGATAGGGCTATCAGCATCACCCAGAAAGCCAGATCCTTCCCGATGCTGACCAGACTCCTCTTTCTCCTCATCCTCACCAGCACCGCTCACGCCAGCGAACCCCTGGTCCTGCTCACCGAAAACTTCCCGCCCTACAACATGTCCCGCGACGGCAAGAGCTTCGCGCGCGAGCCTGAAATCCAGGGTATTGCCGCCGACCTGGTGCGGGAGATGTTCCGCCGCGCCGACATCCCCTACAGCATGACCCTGCGCTTCCCCTGGACGCGGGTCTACCAGCAGGCCAGGGACACGCCCAATCACGGCGTGTTCGTGCTGGCCCGCCAGCCGGACCGCGAGCACCTGTTCAAGTGGGTCGGTCCGCTGGGGCCGGATGACTGGGTATTGCTGGCGCGGGCCGACAGCACGCTTCAGCTCGGCAACCTCGACCAGGCCAAGGGCCTGCGCATCGGCGCCTACAAGGGCGACGCCATCGCCGAGAGCCTGGCCAGGAGCGGCCTGAAGCCGGTGCTGGTACTGCGCGATCAGGACAACGCCAGAAAGCTCTACAGCGGCGAGATCGACCTCTGGGCCACCGGTGATCCCGCGGGCCGCTACCTGGCCCGGCAGATCGGTATGACCGCGTTCAAGACGGTGCTGCGCTTCAACGGCACCCAGCTCTATCTGGCGTTGAACAAGCAGGTGCCCGACGAGGTGGTGAAGAAGCTTCAGGAGAGCCTCGACCACATGCGTGACGAAGGCTTCGTCGACGAGGTCTTCGCCCGTTACCTGTAGATCCCGCCCTTGCCGTGGGCGGGCATGGCGCGGTTGCTGCGTTCGGCGATGATCTGACGCAATTCGATCACCTCCACGCCCTGGGCCTTGAGGCGCGGCAGCTCGCGCTCGAGTACGTCGAGGGTCTGTGGATAAGGGTGGCCGATCACCACCGCCGTGCCCTGTTTGCGCGCCAGTTCAACCGCCAGGTGCAATTGCCCGGCAATGGCCTCGGTGGTGCGCACATCATCCAGGAACACATCCCGCGACACGCTGGCCAGGCCCAGCGCCTGAGCCTTGGCGGCCGCCACGGTGGCAGCGCTGGTGCGGCTGTCGACGAAGAACAGGTCACGCCGTTGCAGCTCGCCCATCAGCCAGGCCATGGCCTCCGGTTGCGCGGTCATGCGGCTGCCCATGTGGTTGTTGACCCCCGCCGCGTATGGAACCCGGTCAAGGGCGGCGTGCAGGCGCTTTTCCAGCTCGGGCAAGGGTGTTTCGGGGTGCCAGGCATAGGGACCGGTGGCCGGGTCCATGGGCATGTGCAGGATCACCGTGCGCCCGGCCTTGTGGGCCTGGCGGGCGAAGTCGGTGGCGTGGGGCGTGTCCGGCATGATCGCCAGGGTGACCGGGCCGGGAAGGGCGAGGGTGCGGTTGTCGCGGGCCGGGCTCTGGCCGAGGTCGTCGATGATGACGCTGAGGTAGGCCCGCTGCGGCTGGGCCGGCGCCGCGAGGGCGGTGCCGGCCAGCAGGCAGAGCAGGGAGAAGAGGAACGCGCGCATCACTTGTCGCGGGTGATGCTCAGTCCCTTGAGCAGGCTGAGGGCCTGGCTGAGCTGGTAGTCATCGTCCTGCGGACGTGCCTTCTTGCTCGTCTTGCTTGCCGCCTTGCTGCTCGAAGGCCGGTCGGCACCGCCGTTGCCGTTGCCGAGGTGACCTTGCAGGTCGGCTTCCTTGAAGTTCTCGGTGTCCTGCTCGCTGGTGATCTTCGCCTGGCGCACCTCGATGTCGGGGACGATGCCCTGGGCCTGGATCGACCGGCCGTTGGGGGTGTAGTACAGCGCGGTGGTGATCTTCAGGGCACGGTCGTTGTTCAGCGGCAGGACGGTTTGCACCGAGCCTTTGCCGAAGCTGTCGGTGCCCATCAGCACGCCGCGTTTCTGGTCTTGCAGGGCACCGGCGACGATCTCGGAGGCCGAGGCGCTGCCGCCGTTGATCAGCACCACCAGCGGCACGCCTTCGCTGGCGTCGGCCGGGTCGGCGGAGAAGCGCAGTTCGGAGTTGGCGATACGGCCCTTGGTGTAGACGATCAGGCCCTTGGTGAGGAAGTGGTCGGCCACTTCCACCGCCGACTGCAGGACGCCGCCAGGGTTGTTGCGCAGGTCGAGGATCACGCCGCTGAGCTTCTTGCCGTTGTCCTTGCGCAGCTTGGCCAGGGCCTTGCCGACTTCCTCGCCGGTCTTGACCTGGAACTGGGTGATGCGGATGTAGCCGTAGCCGTCTTCGAGCAGTTGGCTCTTCACGCTCTTGACCTGGATGACGGCGCGGGCAAGGGTCACGTCGAAGGGCGTGCCGCCATCGCGCACCAGGGTCAGGGTGATCTTCTCGCCGATCTTGCCGCGCATCTTGTCGACCGCTTCGGTCATGGTCTGGCCGCGGGTCGGGGCGCCGTTGATCTTGACGATCAGGTCGCCGGCCTCGATGCCGGCGCGGGAGGCCGGGGTGTCGTCGATGGGCGAGACCACCTTGACGAAGCCGTCTTCCATGCCCACCTCGATGCCCAGGCCGCCGAATTCGCCGCTGGTGCTTTGCTGCAGTTCCTGGAAGTCTTCAGGGCCGAGGTAGGCGGAGTGCGGGTCGAGGTTGCTGAGCATGCCCTTGATGGCGTTTTCCAGCAGGGTCTTGTCATCCACCGGTTCGACATAGGCCGCCTTGATGCGATCCAGGACCTCGGCAAAGGTGCGCAGTTCGTCCAGCGGCAGCGGGGCCTTGGCGGTGACCGTCGTCGGTGCGACGGTGGTCGCAGGCGTGGCGGGCTCGGCCGCAAGGGCGGTGGACGCGCCGCTGACCAGGGCAACGGCCAGGGCCAGCGAGGTAAGGCGAGGCGAATGCAGCATGTCGAACGAACTCCTGATCCTGTGTGTGCCCCTGGGGGAGCATCGCGCCCGCTGCGACGGCGGCTGGCGCGTTAAATGAAGAGGCGAGGCCTATCCCTGGCCACGGCACCATTGCGTCGGGTCGGTCGGCCGGCCCTGCTGGCGGATGGCGAAGTAAAGCGACGGGGTGGTCTGGCCACCGCTGTTGCCCACGGTGGAGATCGCCTCGCCGGCCTTGACGATGTCGCCGGCCTCCTTGAGCAGCGTCTGGTTGTGACCGTACAGGCTGAGATAACCGTTACCGTGATCGAGAATGACCAGAAGTCCGGCGCCGCGCAACCAGTCGGCGAACACCACGCGCCCGCCGTGTACCGCATGAACCTGGCTGCCGGCTGATGCACTGATCATCACGCCGTCCCACTTGGCCCGCGAATCGTCGCCGCGGGTTTCCCCGAAGCGTGCCAACAATCGACCATTGACCGGCCACGGAAGTTTGCCCCGTGCCGCAGAAAAAGCGCCGCCATATACCGCACCGTCGCTGGACACCAGCGGGCCGGGGCTGCGCACGGGCTTTTTCGGTTCATCGTCGCTGTCGTCCTTGCGGGCGTTTTCGCGGGCGGCGAGGGCCGCCTCCTGCTGGCGTTTTTTCTCGGCTTCCTGGGCCGCCAGCAAGGCGCGCTGGCGCGCTTCCTCGGCTTCACGGGCCTGACGGGCGAGGGTTTCCTCGATGGTCTTGAGCACGCGGCCCAGCTCGGCCTGCTCTTGCTGGCGAGCGGCGAGTTTCTGGTCGTTGTCCTTCAGCGTGCCATTGAGTCTGGCGAGAATCTCCTGGCGCTCGGCGCGGGTCTTCTCAAGCGCCTGGCGCTGCTCGTCGAGGGTGCCTTGCTGAACCAGCAGTTGCGCCTGCTGCTGGGCGATGTCTTTCTCGACGTTGGCCAGTTGGCGCAGGGTTTCGTTGAACCCGCGCAATTGCGCCAGGCGTGCCTGGCTCAGGTAGTCGTAGTAGGTCAGGGTGCGGGCGAATTTTTCCGGATTCTGCTGGTTGAGCAGCAGCTTCAGGTATTCCTCGCGACCGTTGTTCTGGTAGGCGGAGCGGGCCTGGATGGCGATCAGGCGTTGCTGTTCGTGGCGGGCGGACTGGAGTTTCTTCTTTTCAGTGTCGAGGCGCTCCAGTTCGCCCTCGGTCTTTTTTAGTTCTTTCTGCAGGTCCTCCACCTGCTTCTCCAGCTTGCCGATGTCGGTCTCGGTGCCGCGCAGGTCTTTCTGCACGCCGGATTTCTCCTCCTGCAGTTGTCCGAGCTTCTTTTTCAGCTCGGCGATGTCCTGGCGCGTGGCGTCCAGTTGCTGCTGGGTTTGCGCGCGCTCGTCGGCGAAGGCCGGGCCAAGCAGGCAGGTCAGGGCTAGGAGGATCAGGGCGCGAAGCATGGAATGGCGATAACCAGGGGATGGAGACCGGCCTAGTATGCCCGCCACTGGCGGCAAAAAAAACGCCTCAGGGACGGATAGCTGCAAGCTTCAAGCGGCAAGCTGCAAGAAAAGACCGTTCATGCCCTTTCTTGCAGCGTGTGGCTTGCGGCTTATGGCTTGACCAGAATCGAGGTGCCGGTCATTTCCTTCGGAATCTCCAGGCCCATCAGCGTGAGCATGGTCGGCGCCACGTCAGCCAGAACCCCGCCTTCGCGGACTTTCAGGTCACGTTTGCCGTAATAGATGAACGGCACCGGCTCGGTGGTGTGGGCGGTGTGTGCCTGGCCGGTGCACTCGTCTTCCATTTGCTCGACGTTGCCGTGGTCGGCGGTGATCAGCGCCTCGCCACCGACCTTGTCCAGCGCCTCGGTGATGCGGCCGACGCAGCCGTCCAGGGCTTCAACGGCCTTGACCGCAGCATCGAACACGCCGGTGTGGCCGACCATGTCGCCGTTGGCGTAGTTGACCACGATGACGTCGTAGCGCTGTTGCTCGATGGCTTCGACGATGCGGTCGGTGACTTCCGGTGCGCTCATTTCCGGCTGCAGGTCGTAGGTGGCGACCTTCGGCGATGGGATCAGGATGCGCTCTTCGCCTTCGAACGGCTCTTCGCGGCCACCGGAGAAGAAGAAGGTGACGTGGGCGTATTTTTCGGTCTCGGCGATGCGCAGCTGGGTCTTGCCGTTCTTCGCCAGGTATTCGCCCAGCACGTTTTCCAGGCTGCTCGGGGCGAATGCGGCCGGGGCCGGGATCTTCGCCGAGTACTGGGTCAGGCCGATATAGGCCGCCAGTTTCGGCAGGCGGGCGCGGGGGAACTCGTTGAAGTCGGTTTCGACGAACACGCGGGACAGTTCGCGGGCGCGGTCGGCGCGGAAGTTCATGAAGATCACGGCGTCGCCGTCCTCGACCTTCACCGCGTCGCCGATGCGGGTGGCCTTGACGAATTCGTCGCTCTCGTCACGGGCGTAGGCGGCTTCGAGGCCGGCCAGGGCGCTGTCTGCGGTGTATTCGGCAGCGCTGTCGACGATCAGGTTGTAGGCGGCGCTGACGCGGTCCCAGCGGTTGTCGCGGTCCATGGCGTAGTAGCGGCCGATCAGGCTGGCGATGCGACCCTTGCCCAGTTTGGCGAAGGCGGCATCCAGCAGCTCAATGGACGACTGGGCGCTGCGTGGCGGGGTATCGCGGCCGTCGAGGAAGGCATGCAGGTAGATGCGCTCGGCACCGCGCTTGGCGGCCAGGTCGGCCATGGCGACGATGTGATCCTGGTGGCTGTGTACGCCGCCGTCGGAGAGCAGGCCGAGGATGTGCACGGCCTTGCCGGCGCCGACTGCCTTGTCCACTGCCCCGGTGAGCACGGGATTTTCGAAGAACTCGCCGTCGCGAATGGCCTTGGTCACGCGCGTGAAGTCCTGGTACACGACCCGGCCGGCGCCGAGGTTCATGTGGCCGACTTCGGAGTTGCCCATTTGCCCGTCGGGCAGGCCGACATCCATGCCGGAGCCGGAGATCAGGCCATGCGGCTGGGTGGCGCGCAGGCGATCGTAGACCGGGGTATTGGCGGCATAGATAGCGTTGTACTCAGGGCTTTCGCTGTGACCGAAACCATCCAGGATGATCAGGACCAAAGGCTTGGGCGTGCTCGTCATCAAAATCTACTCACGGTTGTAGATGAGAAAGACCCGCATTTTAGGGCAAATTGGCCAGCCTTGACGAATTCCGCGTACCGTCGGCCCGACAGGCAGCAGGCCGTGATGAGAATTGCTGTCGACAACACCCGCTGGCGGGGTTTGGCGGCCCTTGGCTGCTGTGTATACTGGCCGACATTTTTAATGGCCCGGAACACCCTCCCAATGGTTGCTCACCTGATTGAATTCGCGACAAATCACTACCTGCTGGTTGCTATCTTCGTCGTTCTGCTGGTTCTGCTGATCGTTACCGAGGCACGCAAGGGCGGCCGCAGCCTGAGCAACGGCGAGCTGACCGCACTGGTCAATGGCGACAAGGGCCTGGTCATCGACATCCGTACCAGCAAGGAATACTCCGCCGGCCACATCGTTGGCGCAGTGAACATTCCGCAGGACAAATTCGCTGCCCGCATCGGCGAGCTGGAAAAGCACAAGGCGAACAAGACCCTGATCGTGGTCGACAACATGGGCCAGCACGCTGGCGCCGTCTGCCGCGACCTGCTCAAGGCCGGTTTCACCGCTGCCAAGCTGTCGGGCGGCGTGTCGAGCTGGAAAGCCGACAACCTGCCGCTGGTGAAGTGACATGAACCCGGTCATCGTCTACTCCAGCGACTACTGCCCTTATTGCATGCGCGCCAAGCAGTTGCTGGCGGGCAAAGGCGTGGCCTTCGAAGAAATCAAGGTCGACGGCAAGCCCCAGGTGCGCGCGGAAATGGCCCAGAAAGCCGGCCGTACCTCGGTGCCGCAGATCTGGATCGGCGCCACTCACGTGGGTGGCTGTGACGACCTCTATGCACTGGAGCGCGCCGGCAAGCTCGACGCTCTGCTCAATGCTTGAATCCCAAACCCTCTAAAGACCCTGCAAAGAAGGATCTGCCATGACCGAGCAACAGACCAACGGCGCCTCGGCTGCCGAAGAAAGCGCACCACAATTCTCCCTGCAGCGCATCTACGTGCGCGACCTGTCGTTCGAAGCGCCGAAAAGCCCGGCGATCTTCCGTCAGCAGTGGGAGCCAAGCGTTGCCCTGGACCTGAACACCAAGCAGAAAGGTCTGGAAGGTGATTTCCACGAAGTGGTCCTGACCCTGTCGGTCACCGTGAAGAACGGTGAAGAAGTTGCCTTCATCGCTGAAGTGCAGCAGGCCGGTATCTTCCTGATCAAGAACCTCGACGCCGCCTCGATGAGCCACACCCTGGGCGCGTTCTGCCCGAACATCCTGTTCCCGTACGCTCGCGAAGCGCTGGACAGCCTGGTGACCCGTGGTTCGTTCCCGGCGCTGATGCTGTCTCCGGTGAACTTCGACGCCCTGTACGCGCAGGAAATGCAGCGCATGCAGGAAGCTGGCGAGGCGCCTTCGCTGCAATAAGCGATGACCTGGCTGGAATGAAAACGCCCCGCAAGGGGCGTTTTTTTTGAGCGCCTCATCGCTTGCCAGCGATGCTTTTTCAGGCGAAGCCTTGCTGACGCCAGGCTTCGTACACGGCCACGGCCACCGTGTTGGACAGGTTCAGGCTGCGGCACCCCGGCCGCATCGGCAAACGCAGCCGCTGGCCGCTTTCCAGGGCGTCCAGCACCTCTGCCGGCAGTCCACGGCTCTCCGGCCCGAACAGGAACGCGTCTCCCGGTTCGAACGCCACTTCATGGAAGGGCTGCGAGCCCTTGGTGGTGAAGGCGAACAGGCGTGGCTGGCCAAGGCTCTCCAGGCACGCTGCCAGGTCGCTGTGGCGCTTGAGGGTGGCGTACTCGTGGTAATCCAGGCCGGCCCGGCGCAACCGCTTGTCGTCCAGCTCGAAGCCGATCGGCTCGATCAGGTGCAGGTCGCAACCGCTGTTGGCGCAGAGCCTGATAATGTTGCCGGTATTCGGCGGAATTTCTGGTTGAAAAAGGATCACGTGAAACATGCACGGCTCCGAACATGAAGATGATGGGCATTCTACTCCCGACGAACCGGACCCGCGTTCGAAATCCTGGCCGCGGGTGCTGTTTTCCCTGGCGATCTTCGGAATGCTGGTGGGCCTGATGATCGGTCGCCTGACCGCGCCGGAACCGCGGGTGCTGGAGCAGGTGGACGTGGTGGCCGACGGACTGGACCTGTGGTTCAACGAAGAACCCAGGCTGCATGGCGAAATGGTCGAGGGCACCGTGGTGCTGTTGTTCGAAGCAGAAGGGAAGAGCCGGAAGGGCCAGTTGACCTACGATGGCAAACCGGTGAGCTGGCGGGTGAGGATCAGTGACAAGGGGCTGCTGTTGAGCCTGGTGGCGGCCCGTCCACTGCAAGCCCGCTGGGCGGGAGAGTCAGTGGAGGACCGCTGGCGAGTGCAGGTGAGACTGCACGAATAAAAGAGGGGATTCCCCGGCCTGCCTGTACCAAGGTCCCCAAAACTGGAGATATCTGTATTAATGCAGGTGCTGTGCCAACTTTTAGAAAACCCTTTGATACGGGGCTTTCAGGGCTTTTTGTAGGATTTGGCGGAGTAATAGTGGGGATTTTTGCCTTGCGGCGGTGCGCCGGGGGCTGTTTCGGTTCACCAATGGGGCATTCATGCCGTTGGCCGGCTGAAACGAACGCGGGGCAGGTCCTTTTCAGGAACCTGCCCCGCGTCATTTGAAGCGCTGGCTCAGGACTCTTCGTCGTCTCCGTCATCAGCACCATCGACCTTCATGCCCAGCTCCTTGATCTTGCGAGTCAGGGTGTTGCGGCCCCAGCCCAGCAGCACGGCGGCATCGCGGCGGCGACCGGCCGTGTGCTTGAGGGCGGTTTCGATCATGATCCGCTCGAAGCTCGGCACCGCGCTGTCGAGCAGGCTCGACTGACCGCGGGACAACGCCTGGTCGGCCCACTGGCGCAGCGCCTGTTCCCAGTTGGTGACCGGCACGGCGTCCTGCGGCAGGCTCAGTAACTCCGGTGGAAGGTCGCCGATGTGCACTTCGCGGCCCGAGGCCATGACGGTGATCCAGCGGCAGGTGTTCTCCAGTTGGCGAACGTTACCGGGCCACGGCAGGTTGCGGATGAACTCTTCGGTTTCCGCCTTGAGCAGCTTGGGTTCCACCGCCAGTTCCTGAGCGGCGCGACCAAGGAAATGGCGGGCCAGGGTGGGGATGTCTTCGCGGCGGTCGGCCAGGCGTGGAATATGGATGCGGATCACGTTCAGGCGGTGGAACAAGTCTTCGCGGAACTTGCCGGCCTGCACCAGGGTTTCCAGGTTCTGGTGGGTCGCGGCGATGATGCGCACGTCCACCTTCACCGGCGTGTGACCGCCGACTCGGTAGAACTCGCCATCGGCCAGCACCCGTAGCAGACGGGTCTGGGTGTCGGCAGGCATGTCACCGATCTCGTCGAGGAACAGCGTGCCGCCGTCAGCCTGTTCGAAGCGCCCGCGCCGCAGGTTGGCCGCGCCGGTGAATGCACCTTTCTCGTGGCCGAACAGCTCCGACTCCATCAGGTCCTTGGGAATCGCCGCCATGTTCAGGGCGATGAACGGCGCTGCGGCGCGCGGGCTGTGGCGGTGCAGCGCATGGGCGACCAGCTCTTTACCGGTACCGGACTCGCCGTTGATCAGCACGGTGATGTTGGAATGGCTCAGGCGGCCGATGGCGCGGAACACCTCCTGCATCGCCGGCGCTTCGCCGATGATTTCCGGGGTGCGGGTCAGGCTCGGTGCGACGTCGCCGCCTTGCTGTTCCTGCGCATGCTGGTTGGCGCGCTTGACCAGCGACACCGCTTCGTCGACATCGAACGGTTTGGGCAGGTACTCGAATGCGCCGCCCTGGTAGGACGCCACCGCGCTGTCCAGGTCGGAATGGGCGGTCATGATGATCACCGGCAGCCGTGGGTGCTGCTCGCGGATCTGGGCCAGCAGGTCGAGGCCGCTGGCGCCCGGCATGCGGATGTCGGAGATGATCACGTCGGGCTGCTGGCGGGCCAGGCGGCTCATGACGCCATCGGCACTGTCGAAGCTCTGGGTGGTCATGCCTTCCTGTTGCAAGGCTTTTTCCAGGACCCAGCGGATGGAGCGGTCGTCATCGACGATCCAGACAGTTTCACTACGGCTCATGAGGAAGCGGCTCCTTGTTCCAGTGGCAGGAAGATCGAGAAGGTGGTGTGGCCTGGATGGCTGTCACATTCGATCAGGCCCTGGTGCTGGCTGATGATGTTCTGGGTGATGGCCAGGCCCAGCCCGGTACCGTCCGGGCGGCCGCTGACCATGGGATAGAAGAGGGTGTCCTGGAGTTCCGCCGGAATGCCGGGGCCGTTGTCGATGATCTCGATCTTGGCCACCAGGCGATGGCGGATATGGCCGATGGTGAACTGGCGCATGGCGCGGCTGCGCAGGGTGATGCGACCCAGGCGCAGTTCGTTCTGCCCGCTGATCGCCTGCATGGCGTTGCGCACGATGTTGAGCACGGCCTGGATCATCTGTTCACGGTCGATCAGCACGTCCGGCAGGCTCGGGTCGTAGTCGCGCACCAAGGTGATGCCGCCCTGGCTTTCCGCTTCCACCAGGCTGCAGACCCGTTCGAGGACTTCGTGGACGTTGGTCATGGCCAGCATCGGCAACTTGTTCGAGCCGAGCATGCGATCCACGAGGTTACGCAGGCGGTCGGCCTCTTCGATGATGACGTTGGTGTAGTCCTTCAGGCCTTCGTCGGGCAGTTCGCGAGCCAGCAACTGCGCCGCGCCACGGATGCCGCCGAGCGGATTCTTGATCTCGTGGGCCATGCCGCGCACCAGCATCTTGGTAGTTTCCTGCTTGGAGAGCTGGGCCTCTTCCTTGGTGATCCGCAGCAGGCGGTCACGCGGGTGGACTTCCAGCAACAGCAGGGTGCGGCCGTTGTTGAGGATCGGGGTGACAGCGTAATCGACCGTCAGGCTCTGCCCGGTCAGGGAGGTGAGCATGGCCTCGCGCTTGGTGAACGGGTGCGCATGCTCGACCGCCTGGCGCAGGGAGTTCAGGGCTTCGGTGGATTCTGTGAACAGCTCGCTGATGAATTGGCCATGGCTGCGCTGGCCGCTGATGGCCAGGAGCATTTCCGCCGCGGGGTTCATGTACTCAAGGCGCAATTCGCTGTTGAGCAGGATGGTGGCGGTGGTCAGGTTGTCCAGTAGTAATCGGTGCAGTGCATCGCTGATGGTCATGTGGCGTCTTTGACCTCTTTTGGCACATGTCGGGCCTGGCGGTGGCCAGGGGGGCGGATGCTGGTATTGCGCTAGTGCGATGAAAATGCAAAAACCAAACCAAGGCTCCGAAAAGAAGCGGAATCCCCGGATAAAGCCCTGAATCTGCCCGAAAAAAGCATGGAATACCCTAAGCGGCGGGTTTTTTTGAACCAAAATGGGATGCGTCGACCCGGTTTGGCGAATCAGACGCACCACAATAGAGCATAGAGTCATTCGCTACGGCAGAGGCTGGCTGTCGCACGGATCATTGCCAGGTGTTCGGGGTGCGAGCGCCGTCCGTCGGCCTCCAGTGATCGGGCGAGCAGCGTGGCGCACTCCTGTGGGGCGATGGCGCGGTCGAAGGCGGCAAGGTTTTTCAGCAGGTCTTCCTGCATCAGGTCGAGTGCCTTGCGCAGGCCTGCAAGATCGCGCCGGGTGGTGTCCGGCGCTTCCTCGGCATTGGCGTGCCAGGCATTCATGAGGTCGTACTGGAGAAGCTTGGCGGCTTCGATCTGGTCGGAGAAGAAGCGCTCTACCCGAACGGGGTCCAGGCCGTGGCGGGCAGCCTGGGCCCGGGCATTGGCAATGACCAGCCGCTCGCGGCCACGATCCTCCACGGGCAAGCCGGCTTTCCATTTGTGCTCCGCCGCGATGCTGGCAATGGACGCCCGCTGCTCGACGCTGAGCAGCAGCGCCGCAAGCGGTTGGGGTGTGGTGCCCTTCAACGTCTCTGCCGAGTCACCGGTGGCGGCAGGCTGGCTCAGGGGCAGGGTGGTATTGCCGGCATAGAACACAATCAGTTCTGCCGCCTGGTCTGTGGTTTTTCCGCGGTGTACGCCACCGACGATCTCGGCCAATGCATCGCCGCGCTTGAGCAGGACCTTCTGGCGATCGTCGCGGGTTTCCACCTGGAGCTCACCCGAAAGGACATAGCCGGCATTGGGTATGGGGTGGCTGTGCCAGTCGAGCGTGGTGTGGGGCGGGATGCGGATCTTCAGCAGGGTCAGTCGCGGCTGGCCGGCGGGGTAGGCGCGGTAGATCGTTCCGTCCCAGGCCTGGCTGCTGCTCAGCAATACGGACGTTTCGGGTTTCGTGCTGGCGGGGAGAGTGGCGCAACCTGTCAGGGGAAGCAGCAGGCTGAGCAGAAGAAGGGGTCGGACCATGTGAACCTCGCTGAATGAAGAGCGAGCCAGCATGGAGGGGTGGTAAAAATGGAAATATCGGACGTTTCGTAGGCGCGGGTACGAAAAGGCCTCCCGAAGGAGGCCTTTCATTCACGCTGCTTTCGCAGGCGTCACGGGATCAGCAGCTGTAGTACAGCTCGTATTCCAGTGGGTGTACGAAGGTGCGAACCTTGATTTCTTCTTCGGATTTCAGAGCGATGTAGGCATCGATGAAGTCGTCGGAGAACACGCCGCCCTTGGTCAGGAACGCGCGGCCCTTGTCCAGCTCTTCCAGGGCTTCTTTCAGGCTGCCGCAAACCTGCGGGATTTCCTTGGCCTCTTCAGGCGGCAGGTCGTACAGGTTCTTGTCGGCAGCGTCGCCTGGGTGGATCTTGTTCTGGATACCGTCCAGGCCGGCCATCAGCAGGGCAGCGAAGGCCAGGTAAGGGTTGGCAGCCGGATCCGGGAAGCGGGCTTCGATACGACGGGCTTTAGGGCTGCCGACATACGGAATACGGATCGAGGCGGAGCGGTTGCGAGCCGAGTAGGCCAGCATGACCGGCGCTTCGAAGCCTGGAACCAGACGCTTGTAGGAGTTGGTCGAAGGGTTGGTGAAACCGTTCAGAGCCTTACCGTGCTTGATGATACCGCCGATGAAGTACAGGGCGGTGTCGGACAGGCCGGCATAGCCTTCGCCGGAGAAGGTGTTCTTGCCTTCTTTCCAGATCGACATGTGGACGTGCATGCCCGAGCCGTTGTCGCCGTACAGAGGCTTCGGCATGAAGGTCGCGGTGCGGCCGTAGGCATCGGCAACGTTGTGCACGACGTATTTCAGGGTCTGTACTTCGTCAGCCTTCTTCACCAGGGTGTTGAACTTGACGCCGATTTCGTTCTGGCCGGCAGTCGCCACTTCGTGGTGGTGAACTTCGACGGTCTGACCCATCTCTTCCAGTGCGTTGCACATGGCGGTACGGATTTCGTGGTCGTGGTCGAACGGCGGAACAGGGAAGTAACCACCCTTGACGCCTGGACGGTGGCCTTTGTTGCCGCCTTCGACGTCCTGGTCGGACATCCAGGAGCCTTGCTCGGAGAAGATCTTGAACATCGAACCGGAGATGTCGGACTTGAACTTCACTTCGTCGAAGATGAAGAACTCAGGCTCCGGACCGGCGAAGACGGTGTCACCGATGGCGGTGCTCTTCAGGTACTCTTCGGCGCGCTTGGCGATCGCACGTGGGTCGCGGTCGTAGCCTTGCATGCTCGAAGGTTCGATGATGTCGCAGACCAGGATCAGGGTCGGCTCTTCGGTGAACGGGTCGAGGACGGCGGTTTCGTCAACCGGCATCAGGATCATGTCGGACGCTTCGATGCCTTTCCAGCCGGCGATGGAGGAACCGTCGAACATCTTGCCGACTTCGAAGAAGTCGTCTTCCAGCGCGTCACGGGCTGGCATGGTCACGTGGTGCTGAGTGCCGCGGGTGTCAGTGAAGCGCAGATCAATCCATTTAACGTCATGATCTTTGATGAGTTGAACCGACTTCGACATGGTGTCCTCCGGGTGGGGTAGAGCTTGCCTGTGCAGCCCTTCAATTTGGGTGATGCCGGGCGCGAATACTCGGCCAAGGCAACCTGCCTCACAAGGGAGCAATTTGCATGCCAGTGCCCGAAAATGGAATTTTTGCCCCATTCCCAAGCGTTTCAGCCCTTTCTGTAAGAAATGTCGGAAATTTATGCACTCTTTAGATGCGCAAAAGTCGCGAAGCGAACCAAAACAGTGCATGTGAAACCGGCTGTACAAAAGTTGGTCAAACCTTGAGCAATTTCCGCTATAATCCGCGCCCCCCTTTTTCGGCTGGCCGCTCGCGCGCTGTTTTCCATGAAACTGATCGTCAAAGTCTTTCCAGAAATCACCATCAAGAGCCGCCCGGTCCGCAAGCGGTTCATTCGTCAGCTCGGCCGGAACATCCGTACCGTGCTGCGCGACCTCGACCCTGAGGTCAAGGTCGATGGCGTCTGGGACAACCTCGAAGTGGTCACCCGCCTCGACGACGAGAAAGTGCTGCGCGAGATGACCGAGCGCCTCACCTGCATGCCGGGCATCGCCCACTTCCTGCAGGTGGATGAATACCCGCTGGGCGATTTCGACGATATCGTCGCCAAGTGCAAGGCCCACTTCGGCCACCTGCTGGCCGGCAAGCGTTTCGCCGTGCGCTGCAAGCGCGGCGGCCACCACGATTTCACCTCGATGGACGTCGATCGCTACGTTGGCAGCCAGTTGCGCCAGCAGTGCGGTGCCTCCGGTATCGACCTGCGCACCCCGGAAGTGGAAGTGCGCATCGAGATCCGCGACAAGCGCCTGTACGTCATCCACAACCAGCACAAGGGCATCGGCGGCTACCCGCTGGGCGCGCTGGAGCAGACCCTGGTGCTGATGTCCGGTGGCTTCGACTCCACCGTTGCCGCCTACCAGATGATGCGCCGCGGCCTGATGACCCACTTCTGCTTCTTCAACCTGGGTGGCCGTGCACACGAACTGGGCGTGATGGAAGTCGCCCATTACCTGTGGAAGAAGTACGGCAGCAGCCAGCGCGTACTGTTCGTCAGCGTGCCGTTCGAGGAAGTGGTCGGCGAGATCCTCGGCAAGGTCGACAACAGTTACATGGGCGTGACCCTCAAGCGCATGATGCTGCGTGCCGCCAGCAACATCGCCGACCGCCTGGAAATCGATGCACTGGTGACCGGCGAGGCGATTTCCCAGGTGTCCAGCCAGACCCTGCCGAACCTGGCCGTGATCGACTCGGCCACCGAAAAGCTGGTGCTGCGCCCGCTGCTGGCCAGCCACAAGCAGGACATCATCGACCAGGCCAACCAGATCGGTACCGCCGAGTTCGCCAAGCACATGCCCGAGTACTGCGGCGTGATCTCGGTGAACCCGACCACCTGCGCCAAGCGCCACCGCGTCGACCATGAAGAGAAGCAGTTCGACATGGCGGTGCTGGAGCGCGCGCTGGAACGGGCCCGCCTGATCTCGATCGACAACGTGATCGACGAACTCAGCCAGGATATTCAGATCGAAGAAGTCAGCCAGGCGCTGGCCGGGCAAGTGGTGATCGACATCCGTCACCCCGACGCCCAGGAAGACCAGCCCCTGGAACTGGACGGCATCGAGGTCAAGGCTTTGCCGTTCTATGCCCTCAACAGTCGCTTCAAGGAACTGGATGCCACGCGCCAGTACCTGCTGTATTGCGACAAGGGAGTGATGAGTCGTCTGCACGCTCATCACCTGCTCAGTGAGGGACATGCCAATGTGCGCGTTTATCGTCCGGCATAAGACGCCGGGGCTGTATGGCGGCAGTATCCGCCACCGCCCTCCCGACCGACGGGACCGCTGAGCACCGTTCATTCATATTCGCCGCCTAGACTGGGCGGCAAACCGAATCCTCTGATCGAGATACACCACGTGATCGAAAATCTGCGCAACATCGCCATCATCGCCCACGTTGACCATGGTAAAACCACCCTGGTCGACAAACTCCTGCGTCAGTCCGGCACTCTGGAGCGTAACGAGCTCAACGACGAGCGCGTCATGGACTCCAACGACCAGGAAAAAGAGCGCGGCATTACCATTCTGGCGAAGAACACCGCCATCAACTGGAATGGCTACCACATCAACATCGTCGACACCCCCGGCCACGCCGACTTCGGCGGTGAAGTAGAGCGCGTGATGTCGATGGTCGACTCCGTTCTGCTGCTGGTCGACGCTCAAGACGGCCCGATGCCGCAAACCCGCTTCGTGACCAAGAAGGCCTTCGAAGCCGGTCTGAAGCCGATCGTCGTGATCAACAAGGTCGACCGTCCGGGCGCGCGTCCTGACTGGGTTCTGGACCAGATCTTCGACCTGTTCGACAACCTCGGCGCCACCGACGACCAACTGGACTTCCAGGTGGTCTATGCCTCGGCCCTGAACGGCATCGCCGGTCTGGACCACACCGCCATGGCCGAAGACATGACCCCGCTGTACCAGTCGATCATCGACAACGTACCCGCGCCTGCCGTTGACCGTGACGGTCCGTTCCAGATGCAGATCTCGGCACTGGACTACAACAGCTTCCTGGGTGTTATCGGCGTTGGCCGTATCGCTCGTGGCCGCGTCAAGCCGAACACCCCGGTCGTCGCCATCGACACCGACGGCAAGCGCCGCAACGGTCGTATCCTGAAGCTGATGGGTCACCACGGCCTGCACCGCGTCGACGTCGAAGAAGCCCAGGCTGGCGACATCGTCTGCATCAGCGGTTTCGACGAGCTGTTCATCTCCGACACCCTGTGCTCCCCGGACGCCGTCGAAGCGATGAAGCCGCTGACCGTCGACGAGCCGACCGTTTCCATGACCTTCCAGGTCAACGACTCGCCGTTCTGCGGTAAAGAAGGCAAGTTCGTGACTTCCCGTAACATCAAGGAACGTCTGGACAAAGAGCTGCTGTACAACGTTGCACTGCGCGTTGAAGAAGGCGACTCGGCTGACAAGTTCAAGGTATCCGGCCGTGGTGAGCTGCACCTGTCGGTTCTGATCGAAACCATGCGTCGTGAAGGCTTCGAGATGGCTGTAGGCCGTCCTGAAGTGATCATCCGCGAAGTCAACGGCACCAAGCAGGAGCCGTTCGAGAACGTCACCATCGACATCCCTGAAGAATCCCAGGGCAAGGTCATGGAAGAAATGGGTCTGCGTAAAGGCGACCTGACCAACATGGCGCCGGATGGCAAAGGCCGTGTTCGTCTGGAATACAACATTCCAGCCCGTGGTCTGATCGGTTTCCGCAACCAGTTCCTGACCCTGACCAACGGTGCAGGCATCCTGACCTCGATCTTCGACCGCTACGACACCATGAAGTCCGGCCACATGTCCGGCCGTCTGAACGGCGTACTGGTTTCGGTCGAGACCGGCAAGGCCCTGACCTACTCCCTGGAAACCCTGCAGGCGCGCGGCAAGCTGTTCGTCGAGCACGGCCAGGAGATCTACAACGGTCAGATCGTCGGCCTGAACAGCCGTGACAACGACCTGGGCGTGAACCCAACCAAAGGCAAGAAGCTCGACAACATGCGTGCTTCGGGCAAGGACGAAACCATCGCCCTGGTTCCGCCGGTTCGTTTCACCCTGGAACAGGCTCTGGAATTCATCCAGGACGACGAGCTGTGCGAAGTGACGCCGAAGTCGATTCGTCTGCGCAAGAAGATCCTGGACGAAGGCGAGCGTACCCGCGCTGCCAAGAAAGCCAAAGCCAACTGATCCTGGCTTGAAATGAAAAACCCCCGGTCGTGAGATCGGGGGTTTTTTTTAGCTTCAAGCTTCAAGCTTCAAGCTTCAAGCTGTAAGAGAGGCATCGTTGCGACGCCGAGTGCTCTTTCTTGCCGCTTGAAGCTTAAAGCTTGCCGCTAGTATCAGCGCTGGATCGGTTTGGGCTTGTACGCGCAATACCCTGGACGCGGCCCGATCTTCGGGTGGTTGCGGCAGGTGTCCGGGCGCTTGTCATAAATGGTGCACAGCCGGCTCTTACGATCCAGATAGAGGCAGTCGTCGTTGCTCATGCGGGCCAGGATGAAGATCCCCGACTTCTGGTTGAAGCGTTCGACGATGCCTTCCTTCTGCAGGCGCTTGGCGATGTTCTTCGGCGGGTCGCCCATTTCGAACTCATCCACCACGCCAATGCGGATCAGATCCTTCAACTTGGCTTCCACCGGCAAGGTGCAGCAGGTGGACATGCAGCTGCCGCACATGTGGCTGGCGTATTTCTGCCACGTCTCGAGACGGTCAAGCTCGGCGGCGGCAATCAGGGTCGGTTTCATCAGGGATCAGGCATATAGGTATAGGAAGGCGCGCGATCATACCGGAGTTGGTCAATTTGTGAACAACCATTTGCGCGACAGCCGCTGGCCGGTCCCGCTCTTGCATCTGCTTTTCCCATGAAAGGTGCGAACCAGCGCCTACGCACTGTGTCGAACCGTCTAGTCTGTCAAATCTCCATCCGCAATCGTCAAATCGCCCGAGGACACCGAATGTCTCAGGAAACGAACGCTCGTGACGCAGAGGTGGCCGCTTTTCGCACCGCCGTGCTGGACAAACTGACCTATGCGGTCGGCAAGGACCCGGAACACGCCTTCGACCACGACTGGTTCGAAGCCATCGCCCTGGCTGCCAGGGATCATATGGTCGATCACTGGATGGACCATACCCGGCAGATCTACCGCAGCAGCCAGAAGCGGGTCTATTACCTCTCCCTCGAATTCCTCATCGGCCGGCTGCTCTACGACAGCCTGAGCAACCTCGGCCTGCTGGACGTCGCCCGTGAGGCGCTGGAAGGCCTGGACGTGGACCTGGAGCGCATCCGCCTGCTGGAGCCGGATGCAGCGCTGGGCAACGGCGGCCTTGGCCGGCTGGCGGCATGCTTCATGGAAAGCATGTCGACCCTGGGCGTCGCCGCCCACGGCTATGGCATCCGCTATGAGCACGGCCTGTTCCGTCAGGCGGTGGTGGATGGCTGGCAGCAGGAACAGACCGAGAACTGGCTGGATTTCGGCAACCCCTGGGAGTTCGAGCGCGCCGAGGTGATCTACCCGATCAGCTTCGGCGGGCGCGTCGAAACGGTGCACAGCGGCGATGGCGAGCCGCGTCAGGTCTGGTGGCCGGCCGAAACCGTGCGCGCGGTGGCCTACGACACCCCGGTGGTGGGCTGGCGGGGCGCCAGCGTCAATACCTTGCGCCTGTGGCGGGCGCGAGCGCTGGAAGAGTTGCACCTGGAGCGCTTCAACGCCGGCGACCACCTCGGCGCCGTGGCGGAAGTGGCCCGGGCCGAGAGCATTTCTCGCGTGCTGTACCCGGCCGACAGCACCGAAGCCGGCCAGGAACTGCGTCTGCGACAGGAATACTTCTTCGTCTCGGCTTCGCTGCAAGACCTGCTGCGCCGCCACCTGAACATGCACGACACCCTGCTCAACCTGCCCGAGCAGGCGGCCATCCAGCTCAATGACACCCACCCGTCGATCGCGGTGGCGGAGCTGATGCGGTTGCTGGTGGACCAGCACGAAGTGCCTTGGGACACCGCCTGGAACCTCACCGTCAACACCCTGGCCTACACCAACCACACCCTGTTGCCCGAGGCGCTGGAAACCTGGTCGGTGGGCCTGATGGAGCGCATGCTGCCGCGGCACATGCAGATCATCTACCTGATCAACGCCTACCATATCGACGCTTTGCGGGCCAAAGGCATCCACGACTTCGACGTGCTGCGCGCGGTGTCGCTGATCGAGGAAGACAACGGCCGCCGTGTGCGCATGGGCAACCTGGCTTTCCTGGGTTCCCACAGCATCAACGGCGTATCGGCGCTGCACACCAAGCTGATGCGCAGCACGGTGTTCGCCGAGTTGCACAAACTGTATCCCGAGCGGATCAACAACAAGACCAACGGCATCACCTTCCGCCGCTGGCTGTACCAGGCTAACCCGCGGCTGACCGCCATGCTGGTGGACGCCCTTGGCGACGAAGTGCTGGACAACCCGGAAGCCCTGCTGCGTGGCCTGGAACCCTTTGCCGACAAGCCGGCGTTTCGCAAGCGCTTCGCCGAACAGCGGCTGCACAGCAAGCGGGCCCTGGCGAGCATCATCCAGGAGCGACTGGGCATCACCGTCAATCCGGAGGCGATGTTCGACGTGCAGGTCAAGCGCATCCACGAATACAAGCGTCAGTTGCTCAACCTGATGCACACCGTTGCCCTGTACCAGGCAATCCGCGCCGAACCGGGCACCGACTGGGTGCCGCGGGTGAAGATCTTCGCCGGCAAGGCGGCGGCCAGTTATCACCAGGCCAAACTGATCATCAAGCTGGCCAACGACATCGCCAAGGTGGTCAACAACGACCCGACCGTGCGCGGCCTGCTCAAGATCGTGTTCCTGCCCAACTACAACGTCAGCCTGGCGGAAAGCATCATTCCGGCGGCGGACCTGTCCGAGCAGATCTCCACCGCCGGCTACGAGGCGTCCGGCACCAGCAACATGAAGTTCGGCCTGAATGGCGCGCTGACCATCGGCACCCTCGATGGCGCCAACGTCGAGATGTGCGAGCAGGTGGGCGCCGATCATATGTTCATCTTCGGCCTGACCGCCCAGCAGGTCGAGGCGCGCAAGCGTGGCGGCGATTTCAGTGCCAGCGCCGAGCTGTCCGCCTCGCACCGGCTCAATGATGTGTTGCAGGCGATTCGTGGCGGGGTGTTCTCGCCGGACGATCCGGCGCGCTACGTCGGGCTGGTGGACTCGCTGGTGAGCTACGACCGCTTCCTGCTCTGCGCCGATTTCGACGCCTACTGGGAAGCCCAGCGACGGGTCGACGAGCTCTGGCACGAGCCCAACCGCTGGTGGCGCTCGGCGGTGCTCAACACGGCACGGATGGGCTGGTTCTCTTCGGACCGGACCATTCGCGAATATGCCCGGGAAATCTGGACTGCGCTGGAGTGACCAGCGCGGTTCCGCCCGGCGGCGTGAACTAGAAGGGCGATGTGCCGTCTGATCGGGCAGAGCGTCGCATGTCCAATTGCTCGCCCGCGCGGCGCACTCCCTGTAAACTGCGTGGGTTTTTTCTCTCCCTTATCCTTCGGAGCCATACATGTCCCGCGTTACCCTGAGTCGCTATCTGATTGAGCAGACCCGTAGCAACAGCACTCCTGCCGATCTGCGCTTCCTGATCGAAGTGGTGGCGCGCGCATGCAAGGAGATCAGCCACAACGTGTCCAAGGGCGCCCTGGGCGGTGTGCTGGGCAGCATGGGCACCGAAAACGTGCAGGGCGAAGTCCAGAAGAAACTGGACGTGATTTCCAACGACATCCTGCTCGAAGCCAACGAGTGGGGCGGTCACCTGGCCGGCATGGCGTCCGAGGAAATGGACAATGCCTACCAGATCCCGGGCAAATACCCGAAAGGCGCCTACCTGCTGGTCTTCGACCCGCTGGACGGTTCGTCGAACATCGACGTCAACGTTTCGGTCGGTACCATCTTCTCGGTACTGCGCTGCCCTAACGAGTACCTGAGCCAGAACGAAAGCCTGAACGAAAAGGCCTTCCTGCAGCCAGGCACCAAGCAGGTCGCCGCCGGCTACGCCATCTACGGCCCGCAGACCATGCTGATCCTCACCCTGGGCAACGGCGTCAAGGGCTTCACCCTGGACCGCGAACTGGGCAGCTTCGTCCTGACCCACGAGAACATCAAGGTTCCGGAAACCACCGCCGAATTCGCCATCAACATGTCCAACCAGCGTCACTGGGAAGCCCCGGTCACCCGCTACGTGGGCGAACTGCTGGCCGGTGAGACCGGTCCGCTGAAAAAGAACTACAACATGCGCTGGATCGCCTCGATGGTGGCCGACGTGCATCGCATCCTGACCCGTGGCGGCCTGTTCATGTACCCGCGCGATGCCCGCGAGCCTTCCAAACCGGGCAAACTGCGCCTGATGTACGAAGCCAACCCGATGTCCTTCATCATCGAGCAGGCCGGCGGTGCGTCCACCGACGGCAAGCAACGCATCCTCGACATCCAGCCGGACAGCCTGCACCAGCGCGTTGCGGTATTCCTCGGTTCGAAAGAGGAAGTCGAGCGCGTCACCGGTTATCACCAGGAGTAAACAGCCATGCTCGCACCTTGGCAGCCGTTGCTGGAGTGGTGGTTCGGATGGGGCACCAGCCCGCAGGATGTGGCTGACGAGAAGAGCACGCTGTGGTTCGGCAAGCAGCACGACGCCGAGGCGCAGGAGCGCTTCGGTCCGCTGGTCGAGCAAGCCCTGGCCGGTGGCCTGGATGAATGGTTGCAAAGCCCGCAGGGCTGGCTCGGGCTGGTCCTGTTGCTGGACCAGTTGCCGCGCATGATCTACCGCGACACGCCGCGCGCCTTCGATGGCGACCGGCGCGCGCAGGTACTGGTGATGCAGGGCCTGGATCGGGCCTGGGACTACCAGTTGCTGCCGCTGCAGCGGGTGTTCATCCTGCTGGTGCTGGAACATGCCGAAGTGCTGGACTGGCAGAACACCAGCGTCGAGCGCTACCAGACCCTGCTGGCGGCCCAGCCGCAGGCGGATCGCCGCTTGTTCGAAGGCTTCCTCGACTACGCCGAGCAGCACCAGCGGGTGATTGCCCGGTTCGGTCGCTTCCCGCACCGCAACCTGGTGCTGGGCCGGCCGAGTACCGATGAGGAGATGGATTTTCTGCTGGAGCCTGGGTCCAGGTTCTGATCCTGACCCTCTACTGTTCTTCAGGGCTCATCGCCGGCAACGCCGGCTCCCACAGGCGGTGGACATAACCCTTGTGGGAGCCGGCGTTGCCGGCGATTGGCCCTCAAGCTCGCCTCAGATCCTGAAACTCCCCACCAGATGCTTCAACCGCTCGACCTGCTGTTCCAGGTCGTTGCAGGCCCGCAACGTCGCCTGCAGGTTTTCCACCCCTTCCTGATTCAGCGTATTGATCTCGGTGATGTCGACATTGATCGACTCCACCACGGCGGTCTGTTCCTCGGTGGCGGTGGCTACGGACTGGTTCATGCCGTCGATCTCGCCGATGCGCTGGGTCACGCTGCCCAGTCGCTCACCGGCGCGGTTGGCGATGCCGACGCTGTGCTGGCTGTGGTTCTGGCTCTCGGTCATGGTAGTGACCGCCACTTGGGCGCCGGCCTGCAGTTCTTCGATGATCCGCTGCACCTGTTGCGCCGAGTCCTGGGTGCGGTGGGCCAGGTTGCGCACTTCGTCCGCCACCACCGCGAAGCCCCGACCCGCCTCGCCAGCCCGTGCTGCTTCGATGGCCGCGTTGAGCGCCAGCAGGTTGGTCTGCTGGGAGATGCCGGCGATCACTTCGAGGATCTGGCCGATGTTCACCGTGTTGGCATTGAGCGTTTCGATGTTGCCGCAGGAGTCGCTGATCCGCGCCGAGAGCTGGTTCATCACGTCGATGGTCTGGTTGACCACCTGCTGGCCATCCTCGGCGAGGCTGCGGGCATCGCTGGAGTGCTGCGAGGCGAGGGCAGCGTTCTGGGCGATTTCCTGGGCGGCGGCGCCCAGTTCGTTGATGGCCGCGGCAACGCTGCTGGTGCGGCTGGATTGCTGGTCGGCATTGTGGATCGAGGCGTTCGAGGCGCTCATCACCCGCAGCGCCACTTCATTGACCTGGCCCGTGGCCGAGGCCACCTCGCGGATCGATTCGTGGATGCGTTCGACGAAGCGGTTGAACGACTGTCCCAGGGTGCCGAACTCGTCGTGGGCGTGGATGCTCAGACGCTTGGTCAGGTCGCCCTTGCCCTCGGCGATGTCGTGCATGGCCCGGCCCATGACGTGCAGTGGCTCCATCAGTACGCGGATCAGCAGGCCGAGCAGGGCGATGATGATCAGCACGGCGGCAATGGTCGCCACCACGGCCGAGCTGCGCAATTCGCCGAGCATGGCGAAGGCAGCGTCCTGGTCGAGCACCAGGGCCACGTACCAGTTCGCCGAGGGCACGCCGTCGATGCGGGTGAAGTTGATGAACTGCCGGCGGCCGTCGATCTCCACTTCCTTGAGGCCCTTGCCGATCACCGGCGCGCCCTGTGGATAAGCCTCGGAGAGGGTCTTCAGGGCCAGATCGCCGTTGGGGTGGATCAGGATCTTGCCGTCGCCGTTGACGATGAAGGCGTGGCCGTGACCGTCGAAATTCAGCGAGTTGATGATCGCGCTGATGGTATCCAGCGCAGTGTCGGCACCGGCCACGCCGATCAGCTTGCCGACCTGCTGCACCGGAGTGGCGATGGTGACTACCAGCTTGCCCATCGAGGCGGAAATGTAGGGCTCCGTGACCACGGTCTGGCCGGCGCTACTGGCGCTCTTGTACCAGCCGCGTACGCGAGGGTCGTAGTCGGCGGCGCGGTTGCCCACCGGTACCGATTGCATGCTGCCATCCTGGCCGCCGAAGTAGGTGAGGGCGAAGTTGCCGCCGTACACCGGCAGCGCCAGGCTGCGGGCCAATGCGTCCTTGCCGGGGCCGTCCACGGCGACCTGCTGGGCGAAGGAGTCGAGCAACTGGATGCGGCTGTCCAGCCAGGTGCGGATGTTGCCGGCAGTCAGGCTGCCCAGTTCCTGCATCGACGCTTCGGTGCTGCCGCGCAGGGACTGGCGCTGACGGTAGTCGTTGAACAGGACGAAGCAGGTGAAGGCCACCACCACGATGAGGGCGGCGGCCAGCAGGATCTTGTGGCTGAATTTCAGGTTTTTGGTCATCGCAAGGTCACGAAATCTACGAAAGGGGCGCGGCAATCCGCCGCAGCGCCACCTGTGTCGTCCGTAGTAGCGAAAAGATTAATCGGTTCCGCATTCATGCGACCAATGGCGAGTGATTGCGCGGGACTGAAAGCGGGTGCCTTCGGGAACCGGAGTGCGTTTTTTCCTTCTAAGCTCTCGACAGTGCTCTGGTCCTGTCACTTTCATATTCAGGAGTACCCCCTTCATGTCGTTGCGTTCCCTCGCCCTGTTGTCCTTGTGCGTGCTGCTGGCTGCGTGCAGCAAGCTCAACCAGGAGAACTATTCCAAGCTCAAGACCGGTATGAACAAGGCCGAAGTGGAAGCCTTGCTGGGCAGTCCGACCGAGTGTTCCGGGGCGTTGGGGGTGTCCAGTTGTACCTGGGGTGATGAAAAGACCTTCATCAGTGTCCAGTACGCAGGTGACAAAGTGTTGATGTACGCGGGGCAGGGACTCAAATGAAGTGGCGCTACCCACTGCTGGCCTTGTGCGCGGCGCTGACCCTGGGCGGTTGCGCTCACTCGGTGGCCGATGATCCGCTGCCGCCGAAGACGGTGGGGCAGGTCGATCTCAAGCGGTATCAGGGCAAGTGGTTCGAGCTGGCGCGGTTGCCGATGTATTTCCAGCGGGATTGCGCCCAGTCCGAAGCGCATTACAACCTGCGGGCCGACGGCAGCGTCGGCGTGCTCAACCGCTGCCAGACCCTGGAAGGCGAGTGGGAGGAAGCCAGCGGCAGCGCCACGGCACAGGTGCCGGGCAAGACCGACAAGCTTTGGGTCGTGTTCGACAACTGGTTCTCGAAGTTGCTGCCGGGCCTGGCCAAGGGGGACTACTGGATTCTCTACATCGGTGACGACTACCAGACCGCACTGGTGGGCAACCCGAACCGCAAGTACCTCTGGCTGCTGTCGCGCAAGCCGACGGTCACGGCGGTGGAGCGGGAAAGCCTGCTGGCCAAGGCACGGCAGCAAGGGTATGACACGACGCGGTTGATCTGGCGGGTTTCGGATCGGGATATCGGGCGCAAGCCCTGAGATCTTGCGTTGATCTTTCGGGCCTCATCGCCGGCAACGCCGGCTCCCACAGGTGGTGGACATAACCCTTGTGGGAGCCGGCGTTGCCGGCGATGAGGCGTCAGATTCAGCCGAGCAATTCCTGCAATACCTGGGCAAACGCCTTCGCGCTCTCTTCCTGCCCCTCATGCCGGCCTTCGCGCACCACCCACGCCCCATTGACCATCACATCCCGCACCTGACGATCCCCGCCGGCAAACAGCCAGCGGTTGAGGATATTGTCGCCATCGGCCGTGGCCAGATACGGGTCCAGCCCATCCAGCACGATCCAGTCCGCCCGCTTGCCCACTGCCAGTTCACCCACCGGCTGCCCCAGTGCCTGGGCGCCGCCGCTCAGGGCGGCGTCGTACAGGGTCCGGCCGACCATCGGCTGGTTGGCGCCGTACAACCGGTTGCGGCGCTGGTCCCGCAGGCGCTGGCCGTACTCCAGCCAGCGCAGCTCTTCGACCACGCTCAGCGATACATGGCTGTCTGAACCGATGCCCATGCGGCCACCCTGGGCGAGGAAGTCCACCGCCGGGAAGATGCCGTCGCCCAGGTTGGCTTCGGTGGTCAGGCACAGACCCGCCACCGCGCCGCTACGGGCCATCAGGCCGACTTCGTCGGCTTCGGCATGGGTGGCGTGGACCAGGCACCAGCGCGGGTCCACCTCGACGTTCTCGTACAGCCACTGCAACGGCCGGCGACCGCTCCAGGCCAGGCAGTCGTCGACTTCCTTCTGCTGCTCGGCGATATGGATATGCACCGGACAGGTCTTGTCGCTGGCAGCCAGGACGACGGCAATCTGTTCCGGCGTCACCGCGCGCAGCGAGTGGAAGCACAGGCCCAGTTGCTGTGCCGGCTGGGCCGCGAGCAGCGGCTTGAGGCGGGCTTGCAGGTCGAGGTACTGCTCGGTGCGGTTGATGAAGCGGCGCTGGCCATCGTTGGGCGCCTGTCCGCCGAAGCCGGAATGGCTGTAGAGCACCGGCAGCAGGGTCAGGCCGATGCCGCTCTGGCTGGCCGCCGCACTGATGCGCCGGGACAGTTCGGTCGGATCGGCGTAGGGGCTGCCTTGCGGGTCGTGGTGGACATAATGGAATTCCGCGACCGAGGTGTAGCCGGCCTTGAGCATCTCGATGTAGAGCTGGCGGGCGATGATGTGCAGCTGCTCGGGGCTGATCTTGCCGACCAGGCGGTACATCAGGTCGCGCCAGGTCCAGAAGCTGTCATTGGGATTGCCCGCTACTTCGGCAAGGCCGGCCATGGCGCGCTGGAAGGCGTGGGAATGCAGGTTGGGCATGCCCGGCAGCAGCGGGCCGGCGAGTTTCTCGGCGCCTTCGGCCGAGCCGTCGGGCTGCAGCGATGTCAGCAGACCGTCGGCGCCGACCTCGATTCGGACGTTTTCAGCCCAGCCGCTGGGCAACAGAGCGCGTTCGGCAAAGAAGACGGACATCGACACGACACCTCGTTTTGTTTATTTGTATATACATATACAGACGTTTGCCTGCCGGGTAAACTCCGGCAAGCTACCGTTCATTCAATAGAACAAGGACATTTCCTGTGCCGAAACCTCCTGTCTCCACGCTGGTTGCCCAGATGGGCGAGGGGCCGGCGCCGCTGTATGCCCGGGTCAAACAGATGATCGTCCAGCAGATCGAGAACGGCGCCTGGCCGCCGCACCACCGGGTGCCGTCGGAAAGCGAGCTGGTCGCCGAACTGGGCTTCAGCCGCATGACCATCAACCGCGCCCTGCGCGAGCTGACGGCCGAGGGCCTGCTGGTGCGAATGCAGGGTGTCGGCACGTTCGTCGCCGAACCCAAGACCCATTCCGCGCTGTTCGACGTGCACAACATCGCCGACGAAATCGCTGCCCGTGGTCACCAGCACAGTTGCCGCGTGGTCACCCTTTCCGAGGAAGCCGCCGGCTCCGAACGAGCCCTGGCGCTGGACATGCGCGAAGGCCAGCGGGTGTTCCATTCATTGATCGTGCATTACGAGAACGGCGTGCCGGTGCAGATCGAAGACCGCTACGTCAACGCGCAGATCGCCCCGGACTACCTCAATCAGGACTTCACCCGGCAGACGCCCTACGCCTATCTGTCCCAGGTCGCGCCGCTGACCGAGGGCGAGCATGTGGTCGAAGCCATCCTCGCCGAGCCGGATGAATGCAAGCTGCTGCAGATCGAGTCTGGCGAACCCTGCCTGCTGATCCGCCGCCGCACCTGGTCCGGCCGCCAGCCGGTAACTGCCGCCCGGCTGATCCACCCGGGCTCCCGCCATCGTCTCGAAGGACGTTTCAGCAAATGACCGAGTTGACCCTGTTACGCGCCGCCGATTACCCACGCATGCCGTGGAAGAACGGCGGCGGCAGCACCGAGGAAATCACCCGCGATGCCGGCGAGGGCCTGGACGGTTTCGGCTGGCGCCTGTCGATCGCCGACATCGAGGAGTCTGGCGGTTTCTCCAGCTTCGCCGGTTACCAGCGAATCATCACGGTGCTGCAAGGCGACGGCATGGTCCTGCAGGTGGATGGTCAGCCCAGCCGGGCGCTGCTGCCGTTCGACCCCTACGTGTTCAGCGGTGAAAGCCAGGTCAGTTGCCGTCTGTTGGGTGGCCCGATCCGCGATTTCAACCTGATCTACGCGCCCCAGCGTTACCGCGCCCGCCTGCAGTGGTTCAGCGGGTACAGCCGGGTGTTCAGCTCTGCCAGCACCGTGCTGCTGTTCAGCGCCCAGGCCGCGCTGGACGTGGGCGTCAGCGGTCATCCACGGCAAACCCTGGGCCTGTACGACTGCCTTTACCTGCATGACAACGAGCAGCTGCGCGAACTGGACATCACCGGTCGCTGCTGCCTGATCGAGCTCACCGCTGTTTCCGCGTAACGCACCACTCCCGCACATTTTGTTACCGAACGCCCCAAGGTGGCGCAATGCCGCCTGGGGTGTCCCGCCTCGCACCGCCCTCCCTACATCCCTTCTGCAAGATTTTTCCGCCTTGTCCCACAAGGGCTAGAGCCCTGTCGGCAGTTTTTTCATGAAGGGATTTTCCGACTTGGCAATTCAATTGCATATGCTTGTATGTACAAGTAAAGATGTGTGCGTATGAGTGGACAGGCCATCCCCTCAGCGCTGTTCGTAACAACGGTGACCACCGCTGGCCCACTGCCTGGGTTGGGATTGGATAGATGCTCGAGGAGCCCTTTCGTGACTGACAACAACCTGAACAAATTCCGTGATGTCGAAATCCGTGCCCCGCGCGGCAACACGCTGACCGCCAAGAGCTGGCTGACCGAAGCGCCGCTGCGCATGCTGATGAACAACCTCGACCCGGAAGTGGCGGAGAACCCGAAGGAACTGGTGGTGTACGGCGGCATCGGCCGTGCCGCGCGCAACTGGGCGTGCTACGACAAGATCGTCGAGAGCCTGACCCATCTGAATGACGACGAAACCCTGCTGGTGCAGTCCGGCAAGCCGGTCGGTGTGTTCAAGACCCACGCCAACGCCCCGCGGGTGCTGATCGCCAACTCCAACCTGGTGCCGCACTGGGCCAGCTGGGAGCACTTCAACGAACTGGACGCCAAGGGCCTGGCCATGTACGGCCAGATGACCGCCGGCAGCTGGATCTACATCGGTAGCCAGGGCATCGTCCAGGGCACCTACGAAACCTTCGTCGAAGCCGGCCGCCAGCACTACAACGGCAGCCTGAAAGGCAAATGGGTACTGACCGCCGGCCTTGGCGGCATGGGCGGCGCCCAGCCACTGGCCGCGACCCTGGCCGGCGCCTGCTCGCTGAACATCGAATGCCAGCAGAGCCGCATCGATTTCCGCCTGAGCAGCCGCTACGTCGATGAACAGGCCACCGACCTCGACGACGCCCTGGCCCGCATTGCCCGCTACACCGCCGAAGGCAAGGCCATTTCCATCGCCCTGCTGGGCAACGCCGCCGAAATCCTCCCGGAACTGATCAAGCGCGGTGTGCGCCCCGACATGGTCACCGACCAGACCAGCGCCCACGACCCGCTCAACGGCTATCTGCCGGCCGGCTGGACCTGGGAAGAGTACCGCGACCGTGCGCAGACCGAACCTGCCGCCGTGGTCAAGGCCGCCAAGCAGTCCATGGCCGTGCATGTGCGCGCCATGCTGGAATTCCAGAAACAGGGCATCCCGACCTTCGACTACGGCAACAACATTCGCCAGATGGCCAAGGAAGAGGGCGTCGCCAACGCCTTCGACTTCCCCGGCTTCGTGCCGGCCTACATCCGCCCGCTGTTCTGCCGCGGCATCGGCCCGTTCCGCTGGGCCGCGCTGTCGGGAAATGCCGAAGACATCTACAAGACCGATGCCAAGGTCAAGGAACTGATCCCCGACGACGCCCACCTGCACAACTGGCTGGACATGGCCCGCGAACGCATCAGCTTCCAGGGCCTGCCGGCGCGTATCTGCTGGGTTGGCCTGGGCCAGCGCGCCAAGCTGGGCCTGGCCTTCAACGAAATGGTCCGTCGTGGCGAGCTGTCGGCGCCTATCGTTATCGGTCGCGACCACCTGGACTCAGGCTCCGTCTCCAGCCCGAACCGTGAAACCGAATCCATGAAGGACGGTTCCGATGCCGTGTCCGACTGGCCGCTGCTCAACGCCCTGCTGAACACCGCCAGCGGTGCCACCTGGGTGTCGCTGCACCACGGCGGTGGCGTGGGCATGGGCTTCTCGCAGCACTCGGGCATGGTGATCGTCTGCGACGGTACCGACGAGGCCGCCGAGCGCATCGCCCGCGTCCTGACCAACGACCCGGGCACCGGCGTGATGCGTCATGCCGATGCCGGTTACGACATCGCGATCGAATGTGCCAAAGAGCAGGGTCTGAACCTGCCAATGATCACCGGCTGATCCGCAGAGCGGGGGCCGCCGAAGGTGGCCCCTGTCGCGGCGTTTCATGGAAGGGACGACCGGACGCCTGGCCCAAGGGCCGCTGAACTGCCGATATCCACTTTCCTGTTTGGGAGCGTCATGCAATGAAAACCAACAAGACCCTGCTTGCGTCGCTGTGTGCCATTGGCCTGTTGAGTCTGTCGGGGGGCAGCCAGGCCGCGGGCTGGTGCGAATCCGGCAAGCCGGTGAAGTTCGCCGGGCTGAACTGGGAAAGCGGCATGCTGCTGACCGACGTCATGCAGTTCGTCCTGAAGAACGGCTACGGCTGCGAGACCGACAGCCTGCCGGGCAACTCCATCACCATGGAAAACGCCCTGGGTACCAACGATATCCAGGTGTTCGCCGAGGAGTGGGTAGGCCGCAGCGAGGTCTGGAAGAAGGCTGAGGCCGCCGGCAAGGTGGTGGGCGTGGGCGCGCCGGTGGTGGGCGCGGTGGAAGGCTGGTACGTACCGCGCTATGTCGTCGAAGGCGATGCCAGGCGCAAACTGGAAGCCAAGGCGCCGAACCTCAAGGCCATTGCCGACCTGGGCCAGTACGCCGCCGTGTTCAAGGACCCGGAAGAGCCCGGCAAGGGCCGCTTCTACAATTGCCCGGCCGGCTGGACCTGCGAGCTGGACAACAGCGAAATGCTCAAGGACTACGGTCTGGAGTCGAGCTACACCAATTTCCGTCCGGGCACCGGCCCGGCGCTGGATGCGGCGGTACTGTCGAGCTACAAGCGCGGCGAGCCGATCCTCTTCTACTACTGGACCCCGACCCCGCTGATGGGCCAGGTGGACCTGATCAAACTCGACGAGAAACCGGGCGTCGACAAGACCGTGAGCATCAAGGTCGGTCTGTCCAAGGCCTTCCACGAACAGGCACCGGAACTGGTGGCCGTGCTGGAGAAGGTCAACCTGCCGATCGATCTGCTCAACCAGAACCTGGCGCGCATGACCAAAGAGCGGATCGAGTCGCCGAAACTGGCGAAAGCCTTCCTCAAGGAACATCCTGAAATCTGGCATGCATGGGTCAGCGAAGACGCCGCGAAAAAGATCGACGCCGCGCTCTGAGTTTCTATCTACCTGACGAGTGAACCCTATGTTCCCCGAAAACTTTACCTTCTCCATCGCCGACTGGGTCAACGGCTGGGTCGATGCCCTGGTGACCAACTACGGTGATGTGTTCCGGCAGATCTCCGACACCCTGCTGTGGGCCATCGTCAACCTCGAAGGCCTTTTGCGGGCGACGCCCTGGTGGCTGATGCTGGCGATCGTCGGCGTCATCGCCTGGCACGCCACCCGGCGCATCCTGCCGACCGTGGTGATCGTTGGCCTGCTGTTCCTGGTGGGGGCGGTGGGGCTCTGGGACAAACTGATGCAGACCCTGGCGCTGATGCTGGTGGCGACGCTGATCTCGGTGCTGATCGGCATCCCGCTGGGGATTCTCTCGGCCCGCAGCAACCGCCTGCGGGCGGTGCTGATGCCGCTGCTGGACATCATGCAGACCATGCCCAGCTTCGTGTACCTGATCCCGGTGCTGATGCTGTTCGGCCTGGGCAAGGTGCCGGCGATCTTCGCCACCGTGATCTACGCCGCGCCGCCGCTGATCCGTCTGACCGACCTGGGGATCCGCCAGGTCGACGGCGAGGTGATGGAAGCGATCAACGCCTTCGGTGCCAACCGCTGGCAGCAACTGTTCGGCGTGCAACTGCCGCTGGCGCTGCCAAGCATCATGGCCGGCATCAACCAGACCACCATGATGGCCCTGTCGATGGTGGTGATCGCTTCGATGATCGGTGCCCGTGGCCTGGGCGAGGACGTGCTGGTGGGCATCCAGACCCTGAACGTCGGCCGTGGCCTGGAAGCCGGCCTGGCAATCGTGATTCTCGCGGTGGTGATCGACCGCATTACCCAGGCCTACGGCCGGGCGCGGCATGAGGTGAGCAAATGAGTACCCAGGCGATGAACAAGATCGAAGTGAAGAACGTCTTCAAGATCTTCGGCGAGCGCGCCGGCGAGGCGCTGCAACTGATCCGCGAGTCCCACAGCAAGGAGCAGGTGCTGTCGAAGACCGGGTGTGTGGTCGGGGTCAACGACCTGTCGCTGTCCATCGGCGCCGGCGAGATCTTCGTCATCATGGGCCTGTCGGGCTCCGGCAAGTCGACCCTGGTGCGCCATTTCAACCGCCTGATCGACCCCACCAGCGGGGCGATCCTGGTGGATGGCGAAGACATCATGCAGTACGACATGGAAGCCCTGCGCCAGTTCCGCCGGCGCAAGATCAGCATGGTGTTCCAGAGCTTCGGCCTGCTGCCGCACAAGACCGTGCTCGACAACGTCGCCTACGGCCTCAAGGTCCGCGGCGAAAGCAAGCAACTGTGTGCCGAGCGCGCCCAGCACTGGATTACCACGGTCGGCTTGAAGGGCTACGAGAAGTCCTACCCGCACCAACTGTCCGGCGGCATGCGCCAGCGCGTCGGCCTGGCCCGCGCCCTGGCGGCGGACACCGACATCATTCTCATGGACGAAGCCTTCAGCGCCCTCGATCCGCTGATCCGCGCCGAAATGCAGGACCAGTTGCTGGAACTGCAGAAGACCCTGCACAAGACCATCGTGTTCATCACCCATGACCTCGATGAAGCCGTGCGCATCGGCAACCGTATCGCGATTCTCAAGGACGGCCGCCTGATCCAGGTCGGTACCCCGCGAGAAATCCTCCACTCGCCGGCGGACGAATACGTCGATCGTTTCGTCCAGCGCCGCGCCGCCACCGTATGAGGACCGACATGCAGCAACCCGAGACTGTCGTCATCGCCGACGCCCCCGTGCGTTGGCAGGACATCGTCGCCGTGGCCCGCCACGGCGCCCGCCTGTCGCTGTCCGCCAGCGCCTGGGCGCGGATCGAAAATGCCCAGGCCATCGTCCGGCGCATCGTCGACAGCGGCGAGCGCGCCTACGGCGTCAACACCGGACTGGGCGCGCTGTGCAACGTCGCCCTGGAAGGCGAGCAACTGAGCCGCCTGTCGCGCAATACCTTGCTGAGCCACGCCTGCGGCGTCGGTCCGGTACTGCCGGACGAGCAGACCCGGGCAATCATTTGCGCCGCCGTCGTCAACTACAGCCACGGCAAATCCGGCATCCAGCGTCCGGTGGTGGAAGCACTGCTGGCGCTGCTGGACCGCGGCATCACCCCGCAAGTGCCGTCCCAGGGCTCGGTGGGCTACCTCACCCACATGGCCCATGTCGGCATCAGTCTGCTGGGCGTGGGCAAGGTCAGCTACCGCGGGCGCATCGTCGACGCCGCCGAGGCCCTGGCCGAAGAAGGGCTGGCGCCGGTGCAACTGGGGGCCAAGGACGGACTCTGCCTGGTCAACGGCACGCCGTGCATGACCGGCCTGAGCTGCCTGGCCCTGGCCGACGCCGGCCACCTGCTGCAATGGGCCGACGTGATTTCGGCGATGAGCTTCGAGGCCCAGCACGGCCAGATCGCCGCCTTCGACGCCGAGATCATCGCCCTCAAGCCGCACCCCGGCATGCAGTTGGTGGGGGCCAACCTGCGAGCGCTGCTCGATGGCAGCGAAGTGATCGCCAGCAGCAAGGGGATTCGCACCCAGGACGCCCTGAGCATTCGCTCGATTCCGCAGGTCCACGGCGCCGCTCGCGACCAGTTGGCCCATGCCGCCCGGCAGATCGAGACCGAGCTGAATTCGGTCACCGACAACCCGATGCTGCTGGGTACCCCGGACGACTTCCGCGTCATGTCCCAGGCCAACCCCCATGGCCAGTCGGTGGCGATGGCTGCCGACCTGCTGGCGATGGCAATCGCCGAGACGGGCTCGATCGCCGAGCGTCGCCTCGATCGCCTGGTCAACCCGCATGTCAGCGGCTTGCCGGCGTTCCTGGTCAGCGAGCCGGGCGTGAACTCGGGAATGATGATCGTGCAGTACGTCGCCGCCTCGTTGTGCGCGGAGAACCGCCAGTTGGCGCAACCGGCGGTGCTCGACAACTACGTCACCTCCGGCCTGCAGGAAGACCACCTGAGCCTCGGCACCAGCGCCGCGCTCAAGCTGCACCGGGTCCTGGAAAACTGCACGCAGATCCTCGCCATCGAGTACCTGCTGGCGGCCCAGGCCTTCGAATTTCTCAAGGAGCAGCGCTTTGGCGCCGGCACCGGTCGCGCCTGGCAGTTGCTGCGCGAGCAGGTCCCGGCCTATCAGCAGGACCGCTGGCTGGCACCGGACATCGCCAGCGCGGCCGCGTTGCTCAAACAGCCGCAGTCGCCGCAGCTCGTGCTGCCAACGCTGCTCTGAACCACGACAAGGAGCCAGAACATGCAAGTCTTCAATTTGATTCCCGGCCAGGTGACCCTCGCCGAACTGCGCGGCCTCTACAAAGCGCCGGTGCGCCTGAGCCTGGTTGCCAGTGCAGGCGCGCAGATCGACGCCAGCGTGGCCTGCGTCGAGCAGATCATCGCCGAGGACCGAACCGCCTACGGCATCAACACCGGTTTCGGCCTGCTGGCCTCGACCCGCATCGCCACCCATGATCTGGAAAACCTGCAGCGCTCGCTGGTGCTGTCCCACGCCGCCGGTATCGGCGAGCCGCTGGACGACGCCATGGTGCGGCTGATCATGGTGCTCAAGATCAACAGCCTCAGCCGCGGTTTCTCTGGCATTCGCCGCACGGTGATCGACGCGCTGATCGCCCTGGTCAACGCCGAGGTCTATCCACACATTCCGTTGAAGGGTTCGGTAGGGGCGTCCGGTGACCTCGCGCCGCTGGCGCATATGTCGCTGGTGCTGCTGGGTGAGGGCAAGGCCCGCTACAAAGGCCAGTGGCTGCCGGCGACGGAAGCCCTGGCGGTGGCCGGCCTGCAGCCACTGACCCTGGCGGCCAAGGAAGGGCTGGCGCTGCTCAACGGCACCCAGGCTTCGACCGCCTACGCCCTGCGCGGTCTGTTCGAGGCCGAGGAACTGTTCGCCGCCGCCATCGCCTGCGGCGGCCTCACCGTCGAGGCGGTGCTCGGTTCGCGCTCGCCGTTCGATGCGCGTATTCACGCGGCCCGTGGCCAGCGCGGCCAGATCGACGCGGCGGCCTGCTACCGCGACCTGCTGGGCGATGGCAGCGAGGTGTCCGCCTCCCACGAGCATTGCGGCAAGGTCCAGGACCCGTACTCGCTGCGCTGCCAGCCCCAGGTCATGGGCGCCTGCCTGACCCAGTTGCGTCAGGCCGCCGAGGTGCTGGCGGTGGAAGCCAACGCCGTGTCCGACAACCCGCTGGTGTTCGCCGAACAGGGCGATGTGATCTCCGGCGGCAACTTCCACGCCGAACCGGTGGCCATGGCCGCCGACAACATGGCCCTGGCCATTGCCGAGATCGGCTCGCTGAGCGAGCGGCGCATCTCGCTGATGATGGACAAGCACATGTCGCAACTGCCGCCGTTCCTGGTGGAAAACGGCGGGGTCAACTCCGGCTTCATGATCGCCCAGGTCACCGCTGCCGCCCTGGCCAGCGAGAACAAGGCGCTGTCCCACCCGCACAGCGTCGACAGCCTGCCCACCTCGGCCAACCAGGAAGACCACGTGTCCATGGCCCCGGCTGCCGGCAAGCGTCTGTGGGAGATGGCCGAGAACACCCGTGGCATCCTCGCCATCGAATGGCTTGGCGCCTGCCAGGGTCTCGACCTGCGTACCGGCCTGAAAACCTCGACGAAGCTGGAAGCGGCGCGCAAGACCCTGCGCGATCGCGTGCCGCACTACGACAAGGACCGCTTCTTCGCGCCCGACATCGAAATCGCCGTGGAACTGCTGGCCGACGGTCGCCTGACCGGCCTGCTGCCGGCCGGCGTGCTGCCGAGCCTGTAAAGGAGATGTGCGGATGAGAACCCTCTGGCAGCACTGCCATGTGGCGAGCATGGCGCAAGGCGCCTATTCGATCATCGAGGATGCGGCGATCATCACCCGTGATGGCCGCATCGAATGGATCGGCCCCCGTGCCTCGTTGCCGGATGCCGGCATCGAGCAGCGGGTCGACCTCGGCGGCGCCTGGGTCACGCCGGGGCTGATCGACTGCCACACCCACACCGTGTTCGGCGGTAACCGCAGTGGCGAATTCGAACAGCGCCTGCAGGGCGTCAGCTACGCCGAGATCGCCGCCCAGGGCGGCGGTATCGCCAGCACCGTGCGCGCCACCCGTGCCGCCAGCGAGGACGAGTTGTACGCCAGTGCCCTGCGTCGGGTGCGGGCGTTGATGCGCGATGGCGTCACCACCCTGGAGATCAAGTCCGGCTACGGCCTGGACCTGGCCAGCGAGCGCAAGATGCTGCGGGTCATCCGCCGCCTCGGCGAGCACCTGCCACTGACCGTGCGTGCCACCTGCCTGGCGGCCCACGCCCTGCCGCCGGAGTTCACCGGGCGCAGCGACGATTACATCGAACATATCTGCGAGGTGATGCTCCCCGCCCTGGCGAGCGAGGGGCTGGTGGATGCGGTGGACGCCTTCTGTGAATACCTGGCGTTCAGCCCGGAGCAGGTCGAGCGGGTGTTTCTCAAGGCCCGCGAGCTGGGGCTGCCGGTCAAGCTGCATGCCGAGCAGTTGTCATCCCTGGCCGGTTCCAGCCTGGCCGCCCGTTATCACGGGCTGTCGGCGGACCACCTGGAGTTCATGACCGAAGACGACGCCATCGCCTTGGCCGCTGCCGGCACCGTCGCCGTGCTGCTGCCTGGCGCCTTCTACTATTTGCGCGAAACCCAACTGCCGCCGATGGACGCCCTGCGCAAGCACGGGGTGAAGATCGCCATTGCCAGCGACCTCAACCCCGGCACTTCGCCGGCGCTGTCGCTGCGCCTGATGCTGAACATGGCCTGCACGCTGTTCCGCATGACCCCGGAAGAAGCCTTGGCCGGCGTCACCCTGCACGCCGCCACGGCACTCGGCCTGGGCGAAAGCCACGGCTCGCTGGAAGTGGGCAAGGTCGCCGACTTCGTCGCCTGGGACATCGAGCGTCCCGCCGACCTGAGCTACTGGCTGGGCGGTGAGCTGGACAAGCGTGTGGTGCGCCACGGCGTCGAACTGACTGATTGAGGCAAGCAACGATGGACAAGGTTTTGAGTTTTCACCAGGGCACGCTGCCGCTGCTGGTCAGCATGCCCCACGCCGGCCTGAAGCTGACCCCGGCGGTGCGTGACGGGCTGGTGCCCGCGGCGCGCAGCCTGCCGGACACCGACTGGCATATTCCGCAGCTGTACGACTTCGTCCGCGAACTGGGCGCCAGCGTGGTGGCTGCCGAGTATTCGCGTTTTGTCATCGATCTCAACCGGCCCGAGGACGACCAGCCGCTGTATGTCGGTGCCACCACCGGTCTGTACCCGGCCACCCTGTTCGACGGCAATCCGTTGTTCGAGGCGGGCAGGGCGCCGTCGGCGCAGGAACGGGCTGGCTACCTCGAAGGCATCTGGCGGCCGTACCACGACACCCTGCGCCAGGAGCTGGCGCGGCTGAAGGCGCAGTTCGGCTATGCGCTGCTGTGGGACGCCCATTCGATCCGCTCCCATGTGCCGCACCTGTTCGACGGCAAGCTGCCGGACTTCAACCTCGGCACCTTCAATGGCGCCAGTTGTGCTCCCGAACTGGCCGAAAGGCTGAAAACGGTGTGCGCCAAGGCTGGAAATTACAGCCATGTGCTGAACGGGCGCTTCAAGGGCGGGCACATCACCCGGCATTACGGTGACCCGGTCAACCAGATCCATGCGGTGCAACTGGAGCTGGCGCAGAGCACCTATATGGAAGAGGTGGAGCCGTTTGCGTACCGGCCTGATCTGGCAGGGCCGACCCAGGGGGTATTGCGGGGATTGCTGGAAGCCGTACTGGACTGGGCCCGGCGGCGGTATCACTAACGCGATCGCTGGCAACGCCAGCTCCCACAAGTTCAGCGTACACCGGTGATTGAACTGCGCCCCGGATGTTGGACACCCATCCAGCACCGGGGTGTTTTAAATGATCAAGTATTCCAAGCAGTTCAAGCTGTCCGCCATCAAGGCCTTCCTCAAGCGAGGCCGGGGGTTTCGCCACGTGGCCAGCCAGTTTCAAATAGATCCCACCCTTCTGCGGCGCTGGGTCGTGGCTTACCAGCATCACGGCGTGGCCAGCCTCAAACGCTCTCATCAGCGCCACAGCGCCCAGTTCAAACTCACCGTGCTTCATCGCATGCTGAATGAACAACTGTCTCATCGTGCTGCCGCAGCGCTGTTCAATCTGGGTAATTCGAGTCAACTGGGCAGATGGCAGCAGCAGTATTACAGTGGCGAGCTTACAGCCCAGCTTTCAGCGAAGAAGAGACCGCCTCGTACCATGTCCAAGCAGCCCTCCAAGCCCGATGAAACCTCGGTAGTACCTGACGAGGAGCTCTCGGTCGCCCAACTGCTGCGCAAGATACGCAAGCTTGAAGCGGAGAACGCCTACCTAAAAAAGCTCGAGGAATTAGACGAGGCCAAACTCAGGCAGAAGAAAGCCACCACGAAAAAGCCCGGCTGATTGCCGAACTGCACTCGAGTCATTTGCTGGCCGACCTGCTAGACGCTGCAGGCTTGGCACGTGCCACCTACTACTACCAGCTCAAGACCATCGGAGCTGAGGATAAATGTGCCTCGCTGAAAGCCTCGATCCAGGACATCCAGCACCATCACCGTGGTCGCTATGGCTATCGCCGTGTCACCGCGACTCTGCGTCAGGAAGGTCAGTTGGTGAACACCAAGAAAGTACGCCGCCTGATGAACGAACTGGACCTCAAATGTACGGTGCGACCCAAGAAATACAGGTCATACCGTGGCCTGATGGACGAGGCATCACCCAATATCTTGAAACGGGAATTTACGGCTGATCAGCCCAACCAGAAGTGGGTGACAGATGTTACGGAGTTCAAGGTCGCTGGCGAGAAGCTCTACCTTTCGCCGATTCTGGACTTGTACAACGGGGAAATCGTCGCCTACCAGACTGACACGCGACCGCGCTATGCCCTGGTGGGAACAATGCTTGAGCGTGCACTGAAGAAACTCCCGACTGACAGCAAACCGATGTTGCACTCGGACCAAGGTTGGCACTACCGATACCCTGACTACCGCCAGCGCTTGAAGGATACGGGCCTGGAGCAAAGCATGTCGCGCAAGGGCAATTGCCTGGACAACGCCGCGATGGAGAGCTTTTTTGGCACGTTGAAAGCGGAGTATTTCTACCGGGAACACGTCAAGACAATCGACCAGCTCCGTGCTGGGATTGATGAGTACATTCGTTATTACAACCATGAACGTATCAAAATGAAGCTTGGCGGCCTGAGTCCTGTGGCTTACAGAAACCAGGCCGCGTAGCTTTACGCACCTAATGTCCAACTTTTGGGGCGCAGCTCAGATCCTTGTGGGAGCCGGCGTTGCCGGCGATGAGGCCATAGGCAGTACCCCATGACTACCTGAGAAACACTTGACCCAACGGGGCATGCTCAAAGCGCAATTCAGGTTTATGATGCCCAACGGCAGAATAATTCCCCACACGGAGTGCGTAATGCAGACCTTGTACCCGCAGATCAAACCCTACGCCCGGCACGATCTGGCCGTCGAAGCACCGCATGTACTGTATGTCGATGAAAGCGGTACGCCGGAGGGTCTGCCGGTGGTGTTCATTCACGGTGGTCCCGGCGCCGGCTGCGACGCCCAGAGCCGTTGCTACTTCGACCCCACGGTCTATCGCATCATCACCTTCGACCAGCGCGGGTGCGGCCGGTCCACGCCCCACGCGAGCCTGGAAAACAACACCACCTGGCACCTGGTGGAAGACCTGGAGCGGATCCGTAAACACCTCGGCATCGAGAAATGGGTGCTGTTCGGCGGTTCCTGGGGCTCGACCCTGGCGCTGGCCTACGCCCAGACCCACCCCGAGCGCGTCCATGGCCTGATCCTGCGCGGTATCTTCCTGTGCCGTCCGCAAGAGATCGAGTGGTTCTACCAGGCCGGCGCCAGCCGCCTGTTCCCCGACTACTGGCAGGACTACATTGCGCCGATCCCGGCGGAAGAGCGTGGCAACCTGGTCCAGGCCTTCTACAAGCGCCTGACCGGCAACGACCAGATCGCCCAGATGCATGCCGCCAAGGCCTGGTCCACCTGGGAAGGCCGCACCGCCACGCTGCGTCCCAACCCTCTGGTGGTCGACCGCTTCTCCGAGCCGCAGCGCGCGCTGTCGATCGCCCGGATCGAGTGCCATTACTTCATGAACAACGCGTTCCTCGAAGAAAACCAGTTGATCCGCGACATGGCCAGGATCGCCCACCTGCCGGCGGTGATCGTGCATGGCCGCTATGACGTGATCTGCCCGCTGGACAACGCCTGGGAACTGCACCAGGCCTGGCCGAACAGCGAGCTGAAAGTGATCCGCGACGCCGGTCACGCCGCCTCCGAGCCAGGTATCACCGACGCCCTGGTGCGCGCCGCCGACCAGATGGCCCGCCGCCTGCTCGACCTGCCACTGGAAGAAGCATGAAGGGGTTGCTGCAACGCGTGCGTGGCGCGCGAGTGGAAGTGGAGGGGGAGATCGTCGGTTCCATCGACCAGGGCCTGCTGGTGCTGGTGGCGGTCGAGCCGCACGACACCCCGGCCCACGCCGACAAGCTCCTGCACAAGCTGCTCAACTACCGGGTCTTCAGTGACCCGCAGGGCAAGATGAACCTCTCCCTCAAGGATATCGAGGGCGGCCTGCTGCTGGTGTCCCAGTTCACCCTGGCCGCCGATACCCAGAGCGGCCTGCGCCCGAGCTTTTCCACCGCTGCGCCGCCAGCCCTCGGCGCCGAGCTGTTCGACTACTTGCTGGCCCAGGCCAAGGGCAAACACGGCACCGTCGCCAGCGGTCGTTTCGGGGCTGACATGCAGGTGCATCTGGTCAATGATGGCCCCGTAACATTTATGTTACAAATCTGAAGATAAAAAACCCCCTGTTTGCAGGAAAACAAGGGGTTTTACAGCAAAAATAGTTGGCTGGCCCTGATGCGTTGTAACGCAGCCTGCTAGATAATCGCGCGCTACGTGGGCCGACGTTCGACGGCCTGTTTCACTCTGACTCGAGAACTGTCCGGAACCGTTTGGGGAATCATTGAGCCCTTTCGGAGTCCGAACAGTGCTCGCCAACCCGGCATGTGTCGCTGGCCGTTGGTTCTTTAGATCTGTTTTCGGCGAGGGTTGCTCGTGATTGTAAGTCCCTGTAATGCACCAAGAATGCCTGCCAGTCGGCTGCGCAAGGCCCTGCTCGCGGGTTCGGCACTGGTGTGCCTGCTCAGCGCCGGCCAGCTCTGGGCGTTCAACCTTGACGACGTAGCGGCCAAGGCGAAAGACCTGGCCGGACAGAAGTACGAAGCACCGAAAAGCAACCTGCCTGCCGTCTTCCGCGACATGAAGTTCGGCGACTACCAGAAAATCCACTTCCGCTCCGAAAAAGCCGAGTGGGCTGACGACAAGACTCCGTTCAAGCTGTCCTTCTACCACCAGGGCATGCACTTCGACACGCCGGTGAAAATCAACGAAGTCACCGCCACCACCGTCGAAGAAATCAAGTACGACCCGAGCCGCTTCGACTTCGGCGACCTGCAGTTCGATGCCAAGGCCACCGAACAGCTGGGTTACGCCGGCTTCCGCGTGCTCTACCCGATCAACAAGGCGGACAAGCAGGACGAGATCATGACCCTGCTCGGCGCCAGCTACTTCCGCGTCGTCGGCAAGGGCCAGGTGTATGGCCTGTCGGCCCGTGGCCTGGCCATCGACACCGCGCTGCCGTCCGGCGAAGAGTTCCCGCGGTTCACCGAGTTCTGGGTCGAGCGGCCGAAAGCCGGCGACAAGCATCTGGTGATCTACGCCCTGCTGGACTCGCCGCGCTCCACCGGCGCCTACAAGCTGATCCTGCGTCCGGGCAGCGACACCGTCGTCGACGTGCAGTCCAAGGTGTTCCTGCGTGACCACGTCAGCCGCCTGGGCATCGCTCCGCTGACCAGCATGTACCTGTTCGGCAGCAACCAGCCGTCGAAAGTGCCCAACTACCGTCCTTCGCTGCACGACTCCGAAGGCCTGTCGATCCACGCCGGCAACGGCGAGTGGCTGTGGCGCCCGCTGAACAACCCGAAACACCTGGCCGTGAGCAACTTCAGCGTGGAAAACCCGCGCGGCTTCGGTCTGCTGCAGCGCAACCGCGCCTTCAGCTTCTTCGAAGACCTGGATGACAACTACCAGAAGCGTCCAAGCACCTGGATCGAGCCGAAAGGCGACTGGGGCAAGGGCACTGTCGACCTGGTGGAGATTCCGACCGCCGACGAGACCAACGACAACATCGTTGCCTTCTGGAGCCCGGAGAAACTGCCGGAACCCGGTACCCCGATCGAGTACGAATACCGCCTGCACTGGACCATGGACGAGTCGGCTTTCCACTCGCCTAACCTGGGCTGGGTCAAGCAGACCCTGCGCTCCACCGGTGACGTCAAGCAGTCCAACCTGATCCGTCAGCCGGATGGCAGCGTCGCCTTCCTGGTCGACTTCGAAGGCCCGACCCTCGCCAATCTGCCGGAAGACACCGCTGTGCGCAGCCAGGTCAGCCTGGGTGACAACGCGGAGCTGGTGGAAAACAATCTGCGCTACAACCCTGAGATCAAGGGCTGGCGCCTGACCTTGCGGATGAAGGTCAAGGATCCGGGCAAGGCTGTGGAAATGCGCGCCGCCCTGGTTCGCGATGTCCCTGTCGAACCGGCCAAGCCCGAGAAACAGGAAAAACAGGAAAAACCTGCGAAGCATGACAAGGCCGCGGCGAAAACCGCGAAGGCCGAGCAACCCGCCGAGCAGCCTGCCGCCGACGCGGCGCCCACCACTGGGGCACCGGCCACCACCGAACAGGTGCTGACCGAGACCTGGAGCTATCAGTTGCCAGCCGATGAGTAACTCTTGCGCACGGCCAGAATCGCTTGACGAGTACCTGGCCCATCTACCCCTGAGCGACGAGCAGCGTGCGGAACTCGCCCACTGCTCCTCGTTCAGCGAGCTGCACCAGCGCCTGTCTGCACAGCCGGCCGCCGCTGCCGCCGAACCCGCCCAGGGTTCGGTGGGCAGCCGCCTGAGCCTGCTCAGCGCAACCGATATGGAAGAGGCCGAGATGCTCGGCCTCGACGCCAGCGGCCGGGTCTGCCTCAAGGCAACCCCGCCGATCCGCCGGACCCGGGTCATCCCCGAGCCGTGGCGGACCAACATCCTCGTACGCGGCTGGCGCCGCCTGACCGGCCGCACCAACGCCCCCGCCCCGGAAAAGCGCGAGCTGCCCAAGGCGCGCTGGCGCTGGGTCGGCTCCATGCGCCGCTATATCCTGCTGGCGCTGATGATCGGTCAGACCCTTGTCGCTGGCTGGTACATGAAAGGCATCCTGCCGTACCAGGGCTGGTCGTTCGTCGATCTGGACGAAGTCCTGCACCAGCCGCTGCTGCAGACCGCTACCCAGGTCTGGCCGTATGCTTTGCAGACCTCCATCCTGATCCTCTTCGGCATCCTGTTCTGCTGGGTGTCGGCGGGCTTCTGGACTGCGCTGATGGGCTTCCTCGAGCTGCTCACCGGGCGCGACAAATACCGTATCTCCGGCAGCAGCGCCGGCAACGAGCCGATCGAGGCCGGTGCCCGCACCGCCCTGGTCATGCCGATCTGCAACGAAGACGTCGCCCGGGTATTCGCCGGCCTGCGTGCCACCTACGAGTCGGTGGCCGCCACCGGTGATCTGGACCGCTTCGACTTCTTCGTCCTCAGCGACACCAACGACACCGACATCGCCGTCGCCGAGCAACAGGCCTGGCTGGATGTCTGCCGCGAGGCCAAGGGCTTCGGGCGGATCTTCTACCGCCGTCGCCGCCGCCGCGTGAAGCGCAAGAGCGGCAACCTCGACGACTTCTGCCGCCGCTGGGGCAGCGACTACCGCTACATGGTGGTGCTCGATGCCGACAGCGTGATGAGCGGCGAATGCCTCACCAGCCTGGTGCGGCTGATGGAAGCCAACCCGGACGCCGGTATCATCCAGACCGCGCCGAAAGCCTCGGGCATGGACACCCTGTATGCGCGCATGCAGCAGTTCGCCACCCGCGTCTACGGCCCGCTGTTTACCGCCGGCCTGCACTTCTGGCAGTTGGGTGAATCCCACTACTGGGGCCACAACGCGATCATCCGCATGAAGCCCTTCATCGAGCACTGCGCCCTGGCGCCGTTGCCGGGCAAGGGCGCGTTCGCCGGTGCGATCCTCTCCCACGACTTCGTCGAAGCCGCACTGATGCGCCGCGCCGGCTGGGGCGTGTGGATTGCCTACGACCTGCCGGGCAGCTACGAAGAACTGCCGCCGAACCTGCTGGACGAGCTCAAGCGCGACCGCCGCTGGTGCCACGGCAACCTGATGAACTTCCGCCTGTTCCTGGTCAAGGGCATGCACCCTGTGCACCGTGCGGTGTTCCTCACCGGGGTGATGTCCTACCTGTCGGCGCCGCTGTGGTTCTTCTTCCTGGTGTTGTCCACCGCCTTGCTGGCGACCAACACCCTGATGGAACCCCAGTACTTCCTCGAGTCGCACCAGTTGTTCCCGCTGTGGCCGCAGTGGCACCCGGAGAAGGCCATCGCGCTGTTCTCCACCACCATCGTGCTGCTGTTCCTGCCCAAGCTGCTCAGCGTCATCCTGATCTGGGCCAAGGGCGCCACGGAGTTCGGTGGGCGGATCAAGGTCACCCTGTCGATGCTGCTGGAAATGCTGTTCTCCATGCTGCTCGCGCCGGTGCGGATGATCTTCCACACCCGTTTCGTCCTCGCCGCCTTCCTCGGCTGGGCCGCGACCTGGAACTCGCCGCAGCGTGACGACGACTCCACGCCGTGGAGCGAAGCGGTCCGCCGCCATGGTCCGCAGACCCTGCTGGGCGTGGCCTGGGCGCTGCTGGTGGCCTGGCTGAACCCGAGCTTCCTGTGGTGGCTGGTGCCGATCGTAGGTTCCCTGACCCTGTCGATCCCGGTGTCGGTGATCTCCAGCCGGGTCAATCTGGGCCTGCGCGCCAAGGACGAGAAGCTGTTCCTCATTCCCGAGGAATATTCGACGCCGCCGGAGCTGCTGGCCACCGACCAGTACACCCACGAAAACCGCTGGCATGCGCTTAACGACGGCTTCGTCCGCGCCGTGGTCGATCCACAGCAGAACGCCCTGGCCTGCGCCCTGGCGACTGCGCGCCACGGTGTCGCCGAGCCGATCGAGGCTCTGCGTGCCGAGCGTATCGCCAAGGCCTTGCAGGTCGGCCCGTCCGGTCTCGACGGCAACACCCGCCTGGCGCTGCTGAGCGATCCGGTGGCCCTGGCCCGTCTGCACGATCAGGTCTGGGCCGAGCACAACAGTGCGTGGCTGGATGTCTGGCGTCAGTCCAAGGCCAGCGACCCGCACTCGCCGTTGCTGCCGCTGCATCCTGAAGAGTCTGCCCAGCCAACGCTGGCCAGTGCTTGAATCCTTGCGGGGCGACGTTTGTCGCCCCGCATCGGTTTTCTGGTATCAATAAGTAACAAAGTCTTCACGGACGCTAGGTCCGATGCCCCTCATGCGTTAGCATCCCACCCCGACTATCGCGCGACGTCTGTAGGACTTTTCGCGCAACAATAAAATTCGAGTGTTTTCTTGTTTCTGGGGGACCTGGTGATGTTCAAAAAGTATCTGTCGATGCTGCTGGCTGGCGTCGCTGCCACCGTCGCGGTAGGCACTGCAAACGCTGGCGCCATCGATGACGCGGTCAAGCGCGGCACCCTGCGGGTGGGCATGGACCCGACCTACATGCCGTTCGAAATGACCAACAAGCGTGGTGAGATCGTCGGCTTCGAAGTCGACATCGTCAAAGCCATGGCCAAGTCCATGGGCGTCAAGCTGGAGATGGTTTCCACCGCCTATGACGGCATCATCCCGGCCCTGATGACCAACAAGTTCGACATCATCACCAGCGGCATGACCCTGACCCAGGAGCGCAACCTGAAGCTGAACTTCAGCGAGCCCTTCATCGTGGTCGGCCAGACCCTGCTGATCCGCAAGGAACTGGAAGGCAAGATCAAGTCCTACAAAGACCTCAACAGCGCCGAATACCGCCTGACCTCCAAGCTGGGCACCACCGGTGAGATGGTCGCCAAGAAACTGATCGGCAAGGCCCAGTACCACGGCTACGACAACGAACAGGAAGGCGTGATGGACGTGGTCAACGGCAAGGCTGACGCCTTCGTCTACGACGCACCGTACAACGTCGTTGCCGTGACCAAGGTCGGCAACGGCAAGCTGGTCTACCTCGACGAGCCGTTCACCTACGAGCCGCTGGCCTTCGGCCTGAAGAAAGGCGACTACGACAGCATCAACTTCATCAACAACTTCCTGCACCAGATCAAGCACGACGGTACTTACGATCGAATCCACGACAAGTGGTTCAAGAAGACCGAGTGGCTGAAGGACATGGAATAAGCGACAGCTCCAGGCCGCAAGCTGCAAGCTGCAAGAAAAGGCGGATCGCCACCGGTCCGCTTTTCCTTGCAGCTTGTCGCTTGCGGCTTTCGGCTTAATGGGGATTCCCAACGTGATCAAACACAAGAAAGCCCAGTGGCCCTGGCACGGGCTGACCGCGCTGGTCCTGGTCGGACTGGCGGCGAGTCTGTATTTCGCCACCTCGATGATTTCCTACGAGTGGCGCTGGAACCGGGTGCCGCAGTACTTCGCCTACCAGGCCGAGGAAGCCCACCGGGCCGCCGGCTACGGCACGGTGCAGGAAATCGTCCGCCAGGGCGACACCGCCGTGGTGACCCTGCGTGACGAAGACGGCAATGACCAGGTGCTGGAAGTCGACCAGGCCAGCGTGCAACTGTCCCAGGGCGATGACGTGGCCGAAGGCGACCTGATCGGCCTGACCCACCACTGGGCTGCCGGCCCGCTGGCCTGGGGGCTGTGGACCACGGTGTGGATCTCGGTGGCTTCTGGTGTCATCGGCCTGGTGATCGGTTTGTTCGCCGGCCTCTGCCGCCTGTCCAGCAACCCGACCCTGCGTGACCTGTCGACGGTCTACGTCGAACTGGTGCGCGGTACGCCGCTGCTGGTGCAGATCTTCATCTTCTACTTCTTCATCGGTACGGTGCTCAACCTGTCCCGGGAATTCGCCGGGGTGGCGGCACTGGCGCTGTTCACCGGTGCCTACGTGGCCGAGATCATCCGCGCCGGCGTGCAGTCCATCGCCAAGGGCCAGGGCGAGGCTGCCCGTTCCCTGGGACTGAGCGCCAGCCAGTCGATGCGCCACGTGGTCATGCCGCAAGCCCTCAAGCGTGTGCTGCCGCCGCTGGCCGGGCAGTTCATCAGCCTGGTCAAGGACACCTCGCTGGTCTCGGTGATTGCCATTACCGAACTGACCAAGAGCGGTCGTGAGGCGATCACCACCTCGTTCTCGACCTTCGAGATCTGGTTCTGCGTCGCCGGGCTGTACCTGCTGATCAACCTGCCGCTGTCGCAAATCGCCAGCCGGCTCGAGCGGAGGCTTGCGCAAAGTGATTGAAGTCCGTGATCTGGTGAAAGTCTTCGACACCCGCGGCCAGGTGGTGCGGGCTGTGGATAACGTCAGCACCGACGTCGCCCGCGGCGAGGTGCTGGTGGTGCTCGGCCCGTCCGGTTCGGGCAAGTCGACCTTCCTGCGCTGCCTCAATGGCCTGGAATCGTTCGATGGCGGCAGCGTCGCCATCGACGGCCTGCAACTGGCCGACCCCAAGACCGATATCAACGCCTACCGTCGCGAAGTCGGCATGGTGTTCCAGCATTTCAACCTGTTCCCGCACATGACCGTGCTGGAGAACCTGTGCCTGGCGCAGAAGGTGGTGCGCAAGCGCGGCAAGGCCGAGCGTGAGGCGAAGGCCAGGGCGTTGCTGGAGAAAGTCGGGATCGGCCAGAAGGCCAACGAGTACCCGTCGCGGTTGTCTGGTGGCCAGCAACAGCGGGTAGCGATCGCCCGGGCGCTGGCGATGGACCCGAAGGTGATGCTGTTCGACGAACCTACCTCGGCGCTGGACCCGGAAATGGTCGGCGAGGTGCTGGACGTGATGAAGACACTGGCCCAGGAAGGCATGACCATGGTCTGCGTGACCCATGAAATGGGCTTTGCGCGGGAAGTGGCGGACCGGGTGCTGTTCTTCGATCACGGCAAGTTGCTGGAAGATTCGCCGCCGGAGCAGTTCTTCACCGCGCCGAAGGATCTGCGGGCCCAGGCGTTCCTGCGGCAGGTTCTTTAAGCTTCATCGCTCTTTCGGGTCTCATCGCTGGCAATGCCAGCTCCCACAGGTTCCGTGTGCGCCATCGTACCTGTGGGAGCCGGCATTGCCGGCGATGAGGCCCTCAAGGACAACCTGAAGCTACAGGCGGAACCGCGACACCAACCCCTGCAAATGCGTCCCCAGGCGAGCCAGCTCGACGCTGGACGCCGCCGTCTCTTCGCTCGCCGCGCTGGTCTGATCCGACACATCGCGCACGTTCATCACGCTGCGGTTGATCTCTTCCGCCACTGCGCTCTGCTGCTCCGCCGCTGCGGCGATCTGCTGGTTCATCGACTGGATCGACGACACGGTGCGGGTGATGGTTTCCAGCGATACCCCGGCATTGCGGGTCAGCTCGACGCTGCTTTCAGTCAGGCTGCGGCTGTTGTCCATGACACTGGTCACTTGCTGGGTGCCGCGCTGCAACCCGGCGATCAGTTCCTCGATCTCCTCGGTGGACTGCTGGGTACGCTGCGCCAGGCTGCGCACTTCATCGGCGACCACCGCGAAGCCACGCCCGGCCTCGCCGGCACGCGCCGCTTCGATGGCGGCATTGAGGGCCAGCAGGTTGGTCTGCTGGGCCACCGACTTGATCACGTCGAGGACGCTGCCGATCTTGTCGCTCTCGGCCTTGAGCTGGTTCATCGCGTCGCTGGAATGGCCCACTTCCTCGGCCAGGCGCTCGATCTGGGCGATGACTTCGGAGACCACCCGATCACCCTCGCGGGCCTGCTGGTCGGCCATCACCGCCGCTTCGGAGGCTTCCTCGGCATTACGGGCGACCTCATGCACGGTGGCGGCCATTTCGTTCATGGCGGTGGCGACCTGGTCGGTCTCGACTTTCTGGCTGTTGACCCCGGCGCTGGTCTGTTCGGTGACCGCCGACAGTTCTTCGGCGGCGCTGGCGATCTGGGTCACGCCGTCGCCGATGCCACCGATCAGCTCGCGCAGGCTGACGGTCATGCGCTGCATGCTGCGCTGCAACTGACCCAGCTCGTCACGACGCTGCTCGTTGAGGTCGTGGCTGAGGTCGCCGCTGGCGATGCGGTCCACGGCGGTCAGGGTGTGGCGCAGCGGGATGACGATCTGCCGGGTGATGGCCCAGGAGGCGATGATGCCGAACAGCAGGGCCAGCGCCGTGGCCAGGCCCAGCATCGACTTGGCGTGCTGGGTTTCAGCGTCACGCAATTGCGTCTGCGAGACGGTGAGCTCCTGGCTCAGGTTGAGCAGGCGGGTGCCTTGCTCGCCCATCTGCCGCAGGGCTACCTCGCTGGCCTCCTGGGCGCTGCCGAACTGCACCACGGCACCACGGTAGGCGGCGAGGGATTCGGCGGCGCTGGCGAGGTTGCCATGGTGCTCGGCAGATACCTTGTTCGGCAGGGCCTTGAGCAGGGTCGCGGCCTGGTCGATCGCGGCCAGCGCAGTCTGCTGGAACTCGGCCTTGCCGCTGTAGGTGTAGCCACGGACCTGGAAGCGCGCCTGCTGCAGCAGCTTGCCGACTTCCACGGCATTGTTGAACAGCACCGCGTCACCGTTCTGCAGCAGCGCCTGCTCGACGCTGGCGATCAGTGCTGCGGCCTTGTCGGCGCTGGCACCGAGCACGGCACGGGCCGCTTCGCGGGCGTCTGCGGCGTTTTTCAGCGCGGCGAAGGAGCGTTCGTATTCACGCACCGCTTCGCTCTGCTGTTGCAGGCGCTGGCTGTCCTGGGGCTCGCTGACGCGCTTGCGGACTTTTTCCAGCACGTCGTTCAGCGAGGCCAGGGCATTCGCCACCAGGGCGGTGGAGGCGGCGTCACGGTTGTGTTCGTAGGTCTGGCGGGCGATGCGCAGCACCTGGGTGGCCTGGTACACCTCGGAGATTTCGCCAAGCTTGTCGCCGCGGCTGATCACGCCGCTCAGGCCCGACCAGCCGGTGAGGGTGATGACCAGGGTCAGCAGCAGGACGATGCTGAAGCCGATGCCCAGTTTCAGGTTGACGCTCACATTACCCAGGTGCTGGGCCATCCAACGGTACATGGTGTGACTCCCACTTCGATCGATCAGGCAGATTCTTGTTCTGGCCTTTCTACATCGGCGTGAGCCTAAAGAACTGAAGGTGGCAAAAGCGTCTAAACCGGGTCTGACAGACTAGCCAATAGTCTTATGTGACGTGTGGGTATAGGCTCAGAACAGGCGCGCCAGCAGGGCGGTGACCGCCGTTTCCACCCGCAGGATGCGATCGCCCAGCTGCACCGGGTTGAGCCCGGCCCTGCCCAGCAGGTCGATTTCGTAGGGGATCCAGCCGCCTTCCGGGCCGATGGCCAGGGTCACTGGCTCGCTCACGCCACGGGGGCACGGCGGATGGTTGCCGGGATGGCCGACCAGGCCAAGGGTGCCGTCGGCAATGGCAGGCAGGCGGTCTTCGACGAAGGGCTTGAAGCGCTTTTCGATGATGACCTCCGGCAGCACCGTGTCCCGCGCCTGTTCCAGGCCGAGGATCAGGTTGTCGCGGATGGCCTCGGGCTCCAGGAAGGGGGTTTGCCAGAAGCTCTTTTCCACCCGGTAGCTGTTGACCAGCACCAGCTTCGCCACGCCCATGGTGGCGACAGTCTGGAACACCCGGCGGAGCATTTTCGGGCGGGGCAGGGCCAGTACCAGGGTCAGCGGCAGCTTGGCCGGTGGCGGCTGGTCGAACGTCAGCGACAGCTCGGCTTCGTGGCCCTCCAGGCGCTCGACCCGGGCCTGGCCCATCAGTCCGCCGATACGCCCGACCCGCAGGCTGTCGCCCACGGCCACGCGATGGATCTCTTGCATGTGGGTAAAGCGGCGGTCGCTCAGGACCGCCCGGTCAGCCGCGATGAAATCGGCTTCCTCGAGCAGCAGCAGGTTCACTGTTGCGTCGCTGGCGGCTGGTCGTCAGGGGTGTCGCTGGCGTCGCGTTCCTGGCTGCGCTTGCGGATCAACCCGCCGAACAGCACGCCAACCTCGAACAGCATCCACATCGGCACCGCGAGCAGGGTCTGCGAGAAGATGTCTGGCGGGGTCAGCACCATGCCGACCACGAAGCAGCCGATGATCACGTACGGGCGGACCTTGCGCAGGTACTGCACGTCGACCACGCCGATCCACACCAGCAGCACCACCGCCACCGGAATCTCGAAGGCGACGCCGAAGGCGAAGAACAGGGTCATGACGAAATCGAGGTAGCTGGCGATGTCGGTCATCATCGACACGCCTTCGGGGGTGGCGCTGGCGAAGAAGCCGAAGATCAGCGGGAACACCAGGAAGTAGGCGAATGCCATGCCGGCGTAGAACAGGAAGATGCTCGACACCAGCAGCGGAATGGCGATGCGCTTTTCGTGACGGTACAGGCCCGGCGCGATGAAGCCCCAGATCTGGTGCAGGATGAACGGGATCGCCAGGAACAGCGAGACGATCATGGTCAGCTTGAACGGCGTCAGGAACGGCGAGGCCACGTCGGTGGCGATCATCGTCGCATTGGCCGGCAGGTGCGCGCGCAGCGGTGCCGAGACCAGGGTGTAGATCTGCTGGGCGAAGGAGAACAGGCCGATGAAGATCAGGAAGACCGCCGCGACGCAGCGCAGCAGGCGGGTACGCAGTTCGGTGAGATGCGACACCAGCGGCATTGGCTGGTCGTGTTCCGGAATTTCGCTCATGGGGCTCGCGGCGGTTGGGTCGGTTCGGTAGGCGCGGACGCAGGAGCGATTTCCGGCGCGGCGACGGGGGCCACAGGTGTTTCGGCGGCGGCCGGGGTTACCGCGGCGGGCACAGGAGTGGCGACCGGAGGCACGGGCTCGCTGCCGGGCGTGGTGGCCGGATCGGGGGTCACGCTGTGCGGGTTGAGGATGCGTCGGGCTTCCTGCTCCATGGAGAGGATGTGCTCGTTATGCAGTTGCCGGCGAATGTCGTCAGCACCGATCTCGCGTTCCACTTCCTGCTTGATCGCGTTGAAGCTGCGCTTGAGCCGGCCGACCCAAAGGCCGGCGGTGCGTGCCGCGCCGGGCAGACGCTCGGGGCCCAGCACCACCAGGGCGACAAGGCCGACGAGCAGCAGCTCGCTGAAGCTGATCCCGAACATGAGTTCACTCTTTCCTTGCAGGCTCTTCGACTTTGTGTGCCTGGCCGTCAAAGGTCTGCGGCTGGTTCAGTGGCGCGCTTTGCGGCGGCACTGGCTGTTGGGTGGTCTGGGTAGGCTGGGCCGGTTCGGCAGGCTTGTCGTCTTCGTTCATGGCCTTGCGAAAGCCCTTGATCGACTCGCCCAGGTCGCTGCCGAAGTTCTTCAGCTTCTTGGTACCGAACACCAGTACGACGACGACCAGCAGAACGATCCAGTGTTTCCAGTCAAAAATACCCATGGTGCAATTCCTCGAATGAATTAGTTACGCCGATGGCTGGCGGGCGGCCTTTTCGTCGTGGCCCGACAGTCCGAAACGGCGCTCAAGCTCGTCCAGCACGGCCTGTGGGTGCTGGCCCAGTGCGGAAAGCATGACCAGGCTATGGAACCACAGATCGGCGGTTTCGTAGATGACATCGCTGCAGTCGCCGCTGACGGCGGCGTCCTTGGCGGCGATGATGGTTTCCACCGACTCCTCGCCGACCTTCTCCAGGATCTTGTTCAGGCCCTTGTGATACAGGCTGGCGACGTAGGAGCTGTCGGGGGCCGCGCCTTTGCGCTGTTCCAGCACTTCGGCCAGGTGGGTGAGGGTGTCGCTCATGTCAGTGTCCTGCGCTGTAGATGGCATTCGGGTCCTTGAGGACCGGATCGACGGTTTTCCACTGGCCGTCTTCGAAGACGCGGTAGAAGCAGCTTTCGCGGCCGGTATGGCAGGCGATGTGCCCCAGTTGCTCGACCATCAGGATGATCACGTCGGCGTCGCAGTCCAGGCGCAGTTCATGCAGCTTCTGCACGTGGCCGGACTCTTCGCCCTTGCGCCACAGTTTGCCACGGGAGCGCGACCAGTAGATGGCGCGCTGCTCGGCGGCGGTCAGGGCCAGCGATTCGCGGTTCATCCAGGCCATCATCAATACGCGCCCGGTCTTGTGGTCCTGGGCGATGGCCGGTACCAGGCCGTTGCTGTCCCACTTGATCTCGTCCAGCCAGTCTTTCATGTTCGACTCCAAAATCAGGCCACGGCCCCACGCCAATGCCGGCGGCTAGTGTGCCAGCCGGTGGCGCGGCTGGCTATCGGCGAACCACCAGATAGAGGCCTGCGGCCAGCATCAACCAGGCCGGCCAGGCGCCGGCGGCACTCAGGCTTTCGGCGCCGGCAGCGAGAGTGGCACCACCAGCCAGCAGGGCAGCACCCAGCAGGCGCAGGGCCCAGTGATCCTGCTGCTTCCAGGGGGCCGGCGGATCGTTCAGGTGCGGTTGCGACATGCGTTCGAGCAGATCGCGGGTCATGTTGGCCAGGTGCGGCACTTGCTCGACCTGGCTGTGCAGGTTTTGCAGCAGGTTCTTCGGGCTGACGCGCTCGCGCATCCAGCGCTCCAGGAACGGCTGGGCGGTGGTCCACAGGTCCAGGTCGGGGTAGAGCTGGCGGCCCAGGCCCTCGATGTTGAGCAGGGTCTTCTGTAGCAGCACCAGTTGCGGCTGGACTTCCATGTTGAAGCGCCGTGCCGTCTGGAACAGGCGCATCAGCACCTGGCCGAAGGAAATATCCTTGAGCGGCTTTTCGAAGATCGGCTCGCACACGGTGCGGATGGCCGCCTCGAATTCGTTGAGCTTGGTCTGCGCCGGCACCCAGCCGGAGTCGATGTGCAACTGGGCGACGCGGCGGTAGTCGCGCTTGAAGAAGGCGAACAGGTTGCGCGCCAGGTAGTCCTGGTCCTCGGGGGTGAGGCTGCCGACGATGCCGCAGTCGATGGCGATGTACTGCGGGCTCCACGGCTTCACGGTGCTGACGAAGATGTTGCCGGGGTGCATGTCGGCATGGAAGAAGCTGTCGCGGAACACCTGGGTGAAGAAGATCTCGACGCCGCGCTCGGCCAGCATCTTCATGTCGGTGCGCTGGTCGGCGAGGGTTTCCAGGTCGGTGACCTGGATGCCGTAGATACGCTCCATCACCAGCACTTTCGGCCGGCACCAGTCCCAGTAGACCTGGGGCACGTACATCATGTCCGAGCCTTCGAAGTTGCGCTTCAGCTGGCTCGCGTTGGCCGCCTCGCGCAGCAGATCGAGCTCGTCGTAGATGGTTTTCTCGTAGTCGCTGACCACTTCCACCGGGTGCAGCAGACGGGCATCGGCCGACACCCGCTCGGCGCCGCGGGCGATCAGGAACAGCCAGGCGAGGTCCTGGGCGATCACCGGCTTGAGACCGGGACGTACCACCTTGACCACCACTTCCTCGCCGCTCTTCAGGCGTGCGGCGTGAACCTGGGCCACCGAGGCCGAAGCCAGCGGCTCGACGTCGAAGCGGGCGAACACTTCGCTGACCTTCGCACCCAACTGCTCTTCGATGAGCGCCACGGCTTTTTGCGGATCGAAAGGGGGAACGCGATCTTGCAGCAGCATCAGCTCATCGGCGATGTCAGCCGGCAACAGGTCGCGGCGCGTGGACAGCAACTGGCCGAACTTGATGAAGATCGGCCCCAGGTCCTGCAGCGCCAGGCGCAGGCGTGCGCCACGGCTCAGGTCGAGCTGTTTGCGCGGCAGCCAGCGCCACGGCATGAACAGCCGCAAGGCGGCGAGCCACCAGGGCAGGGGCAGGTCGAACAGCAGGTCATCGAGACGGTAGCGGATGACGACGCGCTGGATGCGCAACAGACGGCGGACGGCAAGCAGCTTCATGCGTTATCGCTGGATTCAAGGGATCGGGCAAGGCGCTCGACGCGCGCCTCGAGGCGTTCGATGTCGAGCTTGAGGGCGTCGAGCTCGCTGAAGCGGGCTTCGGCTTCGCGCAGGCCCACCAGGGTGCGGGACTCTTCGGCCAGGTACTCCGACGCCGTCAGGCTCAGGCTGGCGAGGCTCTGCCGGGTCCACTTCGCGCGGCTGCGCAAGTGGCCGCTGAGCAACTGGGTGGCGACCGGACCGAGCCAGCGGGAGACTTCGTATTCCCAGTCCAGCTCAAGGTCCTGCAGCACGCCGAACAGGTCCAGCAGCACGGCGCTGTCGCCGTCGAGTTCGACCTGCGGGCTGTGCAGCACGGCGGTCTTGTCCTGGCTCAGGGCCAGCTGGACCAGGCTGCTGGCCGGGGCACGCAGGGTGCAGTCGGCGTCGCTGGCCCACTGGCTGGCCAGCAACAGGCCCTCGTCGCTGGGCAGGATGAACAGTTGCAGGGCCGGCTGGCGGCAGTCGATGGCAATCACCTTGCCATCGAGCGGGGCCAGGCGCGGCAGTGCGGTGCTGTCCAGGCGCAGGACACGGTTGAGGCCGTGCTCGACGCTGGCGAGAAGGCCGGCCAGCAGCATCAGGGTTTGATACCCCGGTGCAGGGCGACGATGCCGTTGGTCATGTTGTGGTAGGTGACGCGGTCGAAGCCGGCATCGACCATCATGGCCTTGAGGGTTTCCTGGTCGGGGTGCATGCGGATCGATTCGGCCAGGTAGCGGTAGCTTTCCGAGTCGTTGGTGATCAGCTTGCCGGCCAGCGGCATGAACGCGAACGAATAAGCGTCGTAGACCTTGGACATCAGCTTGCTGGTGGGCTTGGAGAACTCCAGCACCAGCAGCCGGCCACCGGGCTTGAGCACGCGCAGCATGGAGCGCAGGGCGTCTTCCTTGTGGGTGACGTTGCGCAGGCCGAAAGCGATGGTCACGCAGTCGAAATGGTTGTCGGGGAAGGGCAGCTTCTCGGCGTCGGCCTGGACGAACTCGACGTTGCCGGCCACGCCCAGATCGAGCAGGCGGTCACGGCCGACCTTGAGCATCGAGGCGTTGATGTCGGCCAGCACGACCTGGCCGGTAGGGCCGACCAGATGAGAGAACTTGCGGGTCAGGTCACCGGTACCACCGGCGATGTCCAGTACCCGGTTACCGCTGCGCACACCGGACAGCTCGATGGCGAAGCGTTTCCACAAGCGGTGCATGCCGCCGGAAAGCACGTCGTTCATCAGGTCGTATTTGGCGGCCACGGAGTGGAAAACCTCGGCGACTTTGTCGGCCTTCTGGCTTTCCGGAACGTTCTTGTAGCCGAAATGAGTGGTGGGTTCGGCGTGGTCGCCTTTGCGCTGGTCGTTCATATCGCTTCACCGGGAAAAATTACTCGCCATTCTAGGGCGTACCGCTGCATTTGTCTTTGGCGGGGTTGTCGCGGCTGAGGGCGGGGGCATAATGCGCGAGTATGCCCTTGCAGCCAGGACCGGATGAATGACCCAGATCAGCGTTGAACGCAAACACAGCCTCGGCCGTGAGGCCGCCCGTCAGAAGGCCGAGGCCCTGGTGGAGAAGCTTTCCCGCGAGTACGACCTCAAGGCCGAGTGGAAAGGCGATCGGGTCGAGGTCAAGCGCAGCGGCGCCAATGGCAGCGTCGAGATCGGCGACGACGTCATTCGTGTAGAGCTGAAGCTGGGCATGATGCTGTCGATGCTGGGCGGCACCATCAAGGGCGAGATCGAGCGAGCCCTGGACAAGGCGCTCGCCTAGCGGCGCTTGAGCTGCAAGCTACAAGTTTCAAGCTGCAAGTTTCAAGCTGCAAGAGGACCGGTGGCGTGACATCAATGGTGGCAGCAACAGGAACCTCTTGCAGCTTGCAGCTGCCGTTAGGGTGCCCATTCTAATTTTTCTCCCTACTTTTATGCTCAGTCCCCAATTCCGTGGGCAGTTCTTCCCTTCCATCGTGAGTGCGAGGTACAGAGCATGGCCAAAGTGATCCTGAAGAAAAAAGACGACGTTCAGAGCAGCCTGGGTGAAGTGCGCGGCTATGCGCGCAAGATCTGGCTGGCAGGCCTGGGTGCCTACACCCGTGTGGGCCAGGAGAGTGCCGACTACGTCAAGGACCTGATCAAGGCAGGCGAAGCGGTCGAGAAGCGCGGCAAGAAAAAGATCGATCGTGAACTCGACGCGGCCAACAGCGAGATCGATTCGGCGAAGCACGAACTTCGCAGCGTGAAGGACAAAGTCGAAGTTCAACTGGACAAAATCGAAAAAGCTTTCGACACGCGGGTCGCCAGCGCCTTGAATCGCATCGGCATTCCGTCTAAACATGACGTGGAGGCACTTTCTGCCAAGCTCGATGAGCTGACGGCGTTGCTCGAACGTGTCACGGGCAAACAATAAGGAGAGCGGGATGGCTGGCAAGAAGAACACTGAGAAAGAAGGCAGCTCCTGGATCGGGGGAATCGAGAAGTACTCCCGCAAGATCTGGCTGGCAGGCCTGGGTATCTACTCCAAGATCGACCAGGACGGTCCCAAGTTGTTCGACACCCTGGTCAAGGACGGCGAGAAGGCCGAGAAGCAGGCCAAGAAGGGCGTTGACTCCGTGAAAGATACGGCAAAAGACGGCGCCAAGGCGGCGACCTCGCGTGTGACTGACGTGAAGGATCGTGCACTGGGCAAATGGAGCGAGCTCGAAGAGGCTTTCGACAAGCGCCTGAACAGTGCCATCTCGCGTCTCGGCGTACCGAGCCGCAATGAGGTCAAGGCGCTGCACAGCCAGGTCGACAAGCTGACCAAGCAGATCGAGAAACTCACCGGAGCCTCGGTGACCCCGATCTCCGCGAAGTCCTCGACCGCGAGCAAGGCTGCTGCCAAGCCGCTGGCCAAGGCCGCACCGAAAGCGGCAGCCAAACCTGCGGCGAAAACCGCAGCGGCAAAACCGGCGGCCAAAACCGCTGCTGCCAAGCCCGCTGCGAAACCTGCGGCGGCCAAGCCGGCAGCAGCCAAGCCGGCAGCCAAGACCGCCGCGGCCAAACCTGCTGCTGCGAAAACCACTGCAGCCAAACCGGCGGCCAAGCCTGCGGCGAAACCCGCAGCCAAGCCAGCAGCGGCCAAACCCGCCGCAGCGAAAAAACCAGCGGTGAAAAAGCCCGCCGCGCCGAAACCGGCAGCCGCCAAGCCCGCCGCACCAACGGCCAGCGCCGCGCCTGCGGTGAACGCCGCTCCGGCAGCCAGCGCCACGCCGGCGCCGTCGGCGCCATCGGCACCGGCTACCCCGACCAGCCAGACCTGACCACAGGCGGCTGCAAACAAAACGCCCGGCTCGATGCCGGGCGTTTTGTTGTTGTGTCGGGGCGCCGAACCGCAGCGATGAGGCCCCAGAGAGCAACCCGAGTCTCAGCCTTCGAGATACCTCAATGCCAACTGCTCCGCCGCCTGCCGCGACGGCGACTCCAGATGCGGCGCCACCAGCATCATGATCTGGTACACCACGATGCCCACCTCGGCATCCTTGGCCAGCACCCGCTGGTAATCCATCGAGAACAGCAGCGTCAGGGTGATCTGCTCCACCAGTTGGCCGAGGGCGCGGGTGTCGCTGAGGATCTGGCCCTGGGCCTTGAGGCTGGCCAGCAGCGCGGCGAGGGTGCGCTTGAGGGCATTGAGCAGGGTACGCATGCCCCGGGCCAGCTTGGGCAGGCGACCGGTGAGGTTGGACAGGTCCTGGAAGAAGAACCGGTACTGGGCCATGCGTTCGACGATCAGGTGCAGGAACAGCCAGTAGTCCTCTGCTGCCAGGCGCAGTTCCAGCGGCGGGTCGAGCAGCGGGGTCATCTCTTCCTCGAAGCGCTCGAACAGCCCCAGCACCAGCGGCTCCTTGCCGTGGAAGTGGTAGTACAGGTTGCCGGGACTGATCCCCAGTTCGTTGGCGATCTCCAGGGTGGAGACGTTCGGTTCGCCCTGTCGGTTGAACAGTTGCAGGGCGCATTCGAGGATGCGGTCGCGGGTTTTCATCCAGTCCTCGTGTTCAACGCACCAGCACGTATTTGCCGGGTGCGGGGTCCATGGCCGGGTAGCTGGCGCTGCCCAGGGTGAAGTCGGTTTCGTGCTGGGTGCCGGAGCGCGCCTGAATCCATTCCAGCCACAGCGGCCACCAACTGCCCTCGGCCTTGCTGGCGTCGTAGTACCAGGCGCGTGGATCGCTGCTCAGCTTGGGGTTGTGCACGTAGTGCGCCTTGGGGTTGCCCGGCGGGTTGATGATGCTCTGCACGTGACCGCTGTTGGACAGTACGAAGCGCCGGTCGCCCCCCAGCAGCATGGCCGAGCGGTACACCGCGTCCCACGGGGTGATGTGGTCGTTGTTGCCGGCCACGTGGAAGCTGTCGACGGTGATCTTTTGCAAGTCGATCGGCGTGCCGCACACTTCCAGGCCGCCTTGGCGGGTCAGCGGGTTGTACTTGAAGAAGTCCAGCAGGTCGCCATGCATCGCCGCCGGCAGACGGGCACCGTCGTTGTTCCAGTAGAGAATGTCGAACGGCGGTGGCGATTTGCCCAGCAGGTAGTTGTTGACGAAGTAGTTCCAGATCAGGTCGTTGGGCCGCATCCAGGCGAACACCCGGCTCATTTCGGCACCGTTCAGCACGCCCTGCTGATAGGAACGGCGCTTGGCCGCTTCGAGGGTTTCCTCATCGGCGAACAGGCTGGCCGGGCTGTCCAGTTGGCTATCGAGAAGGCTCACGAGATAGGTGGCGCTGTGGATCCGGCGCAGTTGCCGCTTGGCCTGCAGATGCCCCTGCAGCGCCGCCATGGTCAGGCCGCCGGCGCAGGCGCCCATCAGATTGACGTCGCGGCTGCGGGTGATGGAGCGGCAGACGTTCATGGCTTCCTCGACCGCCGCCACGTAGCTCGACAACCCCCACTCGCGATGCCGCGGATCGGGATTGCGCCAGCTGATCATGAACACCTGCAGGCCGTTCTTGAGCATGTACTGGACGTAGCTGTTGGCCGGGCTGAGGTCGAAGATGTAGAACTTGTTGATCTGCGGTGGCACCACCAGCATGGGCCTGGCGTACTGCTTTTCGCTCATCGGGCTGTACTGGATCAGTTCCAGCAGGTCGTTGCGAAACACCACCGAGCCCGGGGTGACAGCGAGGTTGCGACCCACTTCGAAGGCATCCCGTGCCACCTGGCGGGGCATGCCGTTGTTGTGGCGCAGATCGTCGAGCAGGTGGCCGAGACCGCGTACCAGGCTCAGGCCGCCGGAGTTGAACAGCTCTTTCACCGCCAGCGGGTTGAGCAATGTGTTGCTTGGCGCCACGGCGTCGTTGAGCAGGGCGAAGAGAAAATGCGCGCGGGTGCGGTCGTCGTCGCTCAGGTGGCTTTCGTCGATCCACAGGCGGGTCTGCTTCTGCCAGCTCAGGTAGGCCTGCAGGCCACGGCGGTAGAACGGGTTGAGGCTCCAGGCCGGATCGCTGAAGCGGCTGTCCCGCGGGTTCGGCTGGTGCGGGGTGTCACCCAGCAGCACACGACCAAGCTGGCCGCCCAGGGCCAGCAGGTGGCTGGCGGTATGGATCGGGTGGCGCAGGCCGTGCCGGCTGACATTGCGCAAGGTCGAGATCAGGTCACGGCCACGCAGGCCAGTGATCGCGCTCTGCACGTTGATGTAGGTGGCGGGCGTGGGCGCCACCGCTTTCGCGGGTTTGTCTTTCATCCGGCAACACTCCGTCGTCGAGCCTTCAACAAACTGAACCTGTGTACTGAGCGGCGCCTGCCTGCAAGCTCTGGCGCTCCTGCCAAAGGTGCAAGCGATGAAGGGCGGATCAGGCGTTCGGGGCGGGCCGAGGATGCATGACGGCGCGTTGGCGCTCCTGCTGCAGGAACTTCATGATGATCGGCGCCACGGCCTCGGCACGGGTAATCAGGAACAAATGACCATCGTCGATTATGTGTAGCTGGGCATTGGGGATTCGCCAAGCCAGGAAGCGCATATTGATCAACGGGATCAGCGGATCGTCGTCGCCGGCCAGCACCAGGGTCGGCTGCTGGATCTTGTGCAGCCAGTGGGCGCTGGTCCAGCCGAGACCGGCGAACAGTTGCCAGTAATAGCCGAGCTTGCCCGAGGACCGCACCTTCGCCGCGTGAGACAGCGCCAGGTCAGGGTCGCGACGGAACGCACCGCCATAGATCTGCGGGGCGATGCGGATCACGTGGGACGGCTGCACGTAGCGACGCGGACTGGCCATCATCCAGAGCACCTTGGGCTTGCCCGGCACCATCACCGCACCGGCAGCGGTGGCGGCCAGCACCAGCTTCTTGCAGCGCTCCGGATAGTCGTGGGCGAACTGCTGGGCCAGCGCTCCGCCCCAGGACACGCCGATCACATTGACCTGACCGTAATCGAGGTAATCGAGCATGCGCGCCGTGAGCTTGGCGAGGCCGGGGAAGCGGTAGGGGTGGCGCGGCGTCGACGAGCCGCCGACCCCGGGCACGTCGAAGGCGATGACTTCGAGGTCCGGGTCCAGGGCCTGGATGAACGGGAAGACCAGCTCCAGGTTGGCGCCAATGCCGTTGAAGATCAGCAGGGGCGTCAAGTGAGGCTTGCCGGGACGAACCGCGGTGCGGATGGTCTGGCCATCCAGGTCGACGGTTCGGAAGATGTACGGTTGCGCCATGCGCGAGCCCTGTCAGCAATGGAGCGGCGCCGCCCTGAAGCGGGCGGCGCAGCGGGTTTCAGCGTTCGTGGACATAGGTACCGGGCGACGCTTCGCCGGCCGGATACGCCTTGTTGCCGAGGCTGGTCGGGGACTTCTTCAGCTTGCCGGAGCGCTCTTCCAGCCAGGTCTGCCAGTACAGCCACCAGGAGTCGGTGTGCTTGCTGGAGTTTTCCTGCCAGTCGCCGGCGTTGGCGGGCATTTCCTTGCTGGTCATGTAGCGCGCCTTGGGGTTGCCCGGCGGGTTGAGGATGCTCTGGATATGCCCGCTGTTGGACAGCAGGAACTCGACGTTGCCGCCGAACAGTTGCGCCGACTTGTAGCAGGACTGCCACGGGGTGATGTGGTCGGCCGTGCCGGCGACGCAGAAGATGTCGGTGGTGACCTGCTTGAGGTCGATCGGTGTGCCGCAGACTTCCAGGGCGTTGGGCCGGGTCAGCGGGTTGTTCTTGAACATCTCGATCAGGTCGCCGTGGAAGGCGGCCGGCAGGCGGGTGGTGTCGTTGTTCCAGAACAGGATGTCGAACACCGGCGGCTCGTTGCCCAGCAGGTAGTTGTTGACCCAGTAGTTCCAGATCAGGTCGTTGGGGCGCATCCAGGCGAACACCTTGGCCATGTCCCGGCCTTCGAGGACGCCGGCCTGGTAGGAGTGGCGCTTGGCCGCTTCCAGGGTCTGCTCGTCGACGAACAGCGCGACCTGGGTGTCGAGGGTGGTGTCGAGCACGCTGACCAGCAGGGTCATGGCGTTGACCTTCTTCTCGCCCAGCGCGGCGTAGTGGCCCACCAGCGCGGTGCAGGTGATGCCGCCGGAGCAGGCACCGAGCATGTTCAGGTCCTTGCTGCCGGTGATCTCCAGCACCACGTCCACGGCTTCTTTCAGCGCATCGATGTAGGTGGACAGGCCCCACTCGCGCTGGGCCTTGGTCGGGTTGCGCCAACTGACGATGAAGGTCTGCACGGTGGAGCGCAGGCAGAAGCGCGCCAGGCTCTTTTCCGGGCTGAGGTCGAAGACATAGAACTTGTTGATCTGCGGCGGCACCACCAGCAACGGGCGCTCGTGCACCTGCTCGGTGATGGGGCCGTACTGGATCAGCTCCAGCACGTCGTTGCGGTAGACCACGGCGCCTTCGCTGGTGCCGAGGTTCTTGCCCACCTCGAAGGCGTCCATGTTGACCTGGCTGGGCATGCCGCCGTTGTTCACCAGGTCCTTGGCCAGGTTGGACAGGCCGTCGAGCAGGCTCTTGCCGCCGGTCTCGAAGAAGCGTTTGACCGCCGCCGGGTTGGCGGCGCTGTTGGTCGGTGCCATGGCTTCGGTCATCAGGTTGATGACGAAGTGGGCACGGCTGATGTCGGTGTCCGACAGGTTGCTGTCGCCGATCCAGTCGTGCAGTTCCTTGCGCCAGGCGAGGTAGGTCTGCAGGTAGCGGCGGTACAGCGGGTTCTGGCTCCAGGCCGGATCGTTGAAGCGACGGTCGTCGCCTTCGGGTTGCAGGGTGGACTTGCCGAAGATCACGTCCTTCAGTTCCATGCCGAAGTGGGCGACGTGCTTGGCATTGTGCAGCGGTTGACGGATGGCCTGACGTAGCACCATCCGAGCAGAAGTCAGCAAATCCTTGCGGCGCAAGCCAATGACCGGGTTCAGACCCAGAGTGTTTTCCGAGGCTTGGCGCTGCAGGTCATCGTTATTCTTGTTACTCATCTACGACGCTCCGTTGTCCTGAGACGAGTACCGGCTCGGCGGGTGGCGTTACCCAGACGAAGCCCCGGTACTGCTGCTCGGGTGACCAGTGATAACGAAATGCGGTCCTGCGGCCGGTAGTGAGCGACGATGAGCCGTGCGGGTTTTTCTGCGTGAGAAGACTGCCTGCTTTCGCTCGCGACCTCTACATACCAGCCTGTTCCACTGCCCGCTTTGCGATGCAGGGAACCTGCCAGATCCATTGGTTACCCGACTTTCCAGTTATGCGCAAGCCGGCCAGACGCTGGCCGGTGCCAGAGGCATTCAAGCAGATCGGGTTAGAAAATGCGCTCTAAAACAGGAGAGTGCCGGACTAGAGCATCAGCTTGATGACAGACTCGGACGGATCGCGGGACTTGCCGGCAGCGGCCAGTTCTTGCAGATAATCGGCCCAGAGCTCGTCCTGGCGCAGGCAGAGTTGTTCGAGGTATTCCCAGGTGAACAATCCGCTGTCATGGCCGTCATCGAAGCTCAGTTTCAGTGCGTACTGGCCGGCCGGCTCGATCTTGTCGAGGCCGACGTTGATCTTGCCAAATTGCAGGATGGGATTGCCGTGGCCCTGGACCTCGGCGGAAGGGGAGTGCACCCGCAGGAATTCGGCGGGCAGGTTGTAGACCTCGTCGGGCCCGTAGGTCAGCGACAGGGTCTTGGAGGCTTTGCGAAGGTTGATCGCGGTGGGCAAACGGGACATGGGAGCTCCTTGGCTGCAAGCCTCAAGCTACAAGCCCAAGCTACAAGTCTCAAGCTGCAAGCTGCAAGCCGGCCGAGTCGAACCCGAGAGACGTGTAGGCCGAACCACAAGCTGCAAGGCGACGTTGGTCAGCTTGCAGCTTGCAACTTGAAACTTGCGGCTGCCTTTAGAGAATGTAGCGCGACAGGTCTTCGTTCTGCGCCAGCTCACCGAGGTGGCTGTTCACGTACTCGGCGTCGATGCGGATCGGCGCTTCGCTGTGGGCGCTGGCCAGGTCGCCGGCGCTGAAGGATACCTCTTCCAGCAGGCGCTCCAGCAGGGTGTGCAGGCGACGGGCACCGATGTTCTCGGTCTTTTCGTTGACCTGCCAGGCGATCTCGGCCAGGCGCTTGATGCCTTCGGCTGCGAACTCGATGTTCAGGCCTTCGGTCTTCAGCAGTTCGGTGTACTGCAGCGTCAGCGAGGCGTGCGGTTCGCTGAGGATGCGCTCGAAGTCTTCCGGGCTCAGGGCCTTGAGTTCGACACGGATCGGCAGACGGCCTTGCAGCTCGGGCACCAGGTCGCTCGGCTTGCTCAGGTGGAACGCACCGGAGGCGATGAACAGGATGTGGTCGGTCTTGACCATGCCCAGCTTGGTGTTGACGGTGCAGCCTTCGATCAGCGGCAGCAGGTCGCGCTGCACACCTTCACGGGAGACATCGGCGCCGCCGACGTTGCCACGCTTGGCCACCTTGTCGATTTCGTCGATGAACACGATGCCGTGCTGCTCGACCGCTTCCAGGGCCTTGGCCTTGAGTTCTTCCTCGTTGACCAGGCGACCGGCTTCTTCGTCACGGACCAGCTTGAGCGCTTCCTTGACCTTCAGCTTGCGGCTCTTGCGCTTGCCCTTGCCCATGTTGGCGAACAGGCTCTGCAACTGGTTGGTCATTTCTTCCATGCCCGGCGGCGCGGAAATATCGACACCCATGGCCTCGGCCACTTCGATCTCGATTTCCTTGTCGTCCAGCTGGCCTTCGCGCAGGCGCTTGCGGAACAGCTGGCGGGTGTTGGAGTCGGCGCTCGGCGCGGCATCTTCGTTGAAGCCGGCGCGGGCCGGAGGCAGCAGGGCGTCGAGAATGCGGTCCTCGGCGGCGTCCTCGGCGCGGTGGCGCACGCGGATCATTTCCTGTTCACGGAGCATCTTGATGGCGGCATCGGCCAGGTCGCGGATGATCGACTCGACGTCACGGCCCACATACCCGACTTCGGTGAACTTGGTCGCTTCGACCTTGATGAACGGCGCGTTGGCCAGTTTGGCCAGGCGACGGGCGATTTCGGTCTTGCCGACGCCGGTCGGGCCGATCATCAGGATGTTCTTCGGGGTGACTTCGGCGCGCAGCTCGGCAGGCAGCTGCATGCGGCGCCAGCGGTTGCGCAGGGCGATGGCGACGGCGCGCTTGGCGTCGTCCTGGCCGATGATGTGGCGGTTGAGTTCGTGGACGATCTCGCGGGGGGTCATGGACATGGTATGTGGTGGTCCCTTGGCGTTGTGTTCAGCGTGGAAAAGCCCGGCGATGTATCCGGGCGCCAGAACAGCTGAATCACTCGGCCAGGTCCTGCTCCTCGATGGTCAGGTTGTGGTTGGTGAACACGCAGATGTCACCGGCGATGTTCAGGGCGGTCTCGGCGATTTCCCGGGCCGACAGGTCGGTCTTGTTCAGCAGGGCGCGGGCTGCGGCCTGGGCGTAGGCGCCACCGGAGCCCATGGCGATCAGGCCGTCCTCGGGCTCGACCACGTCACCGTTGCCGGTGATGATCAGCGAGGCGTCCTTGTTGGCGACCGCAAGCATGGCTTCCAGGCGGCTCAGGGAACGGTCGGTACGCCATTCCTTGGCCAGTTCGACGGCGGCACGGATCAGGTGGCCCTGATGCTTTTCGAGCTGGCCTTCGAAACGTTCGAACAGGGTGAAGGCGTCGGCGGTGGCACCGGCGAAACCGGCGATGACCTGGCCGTGGTACAGGCGGCGCACTTTCTTGGCGTTGCCTTTCATGACGGTGTTGCCGAGGGAAACCTGGCCGTCGCCGCCCATGACGACTTTGCCGTGGCGACGAACTGAAACGATGGTGGTCAAGGGAGAGTCTCCACGCAGCGGGGCGAAAATGCCTGTGCAGACTCATATGGGGGTGGGGGGGAATTTTTCAACCTTGGGGGACGGGCGGTGTGGCCTTGGGCGGAGACTGTGGCGCCCTCATCGCCGGCAACGCCGGCTCACACAATGTGGGAGCCGGCGTTGCCGGCGATGTTTCAAGGCTCAGCCCTCGTGACTGATATGCCCATCCACCACGGTGTAGCGCACGGCACCCGGCAGGCAGTGGCCGATGAACGGGCAGTTGTCGCCCTTCGAGCGCCATTGCTCGCCCGCCACGGTGGAGGCTTGCGGGTCGAACAGCACCAGGTCGGCCGCCGCGCCCACCTTCAGCTCGCCCACCGGCAGGCGCAAGGCCGCGGCAGGACCGGCCGAGAGGCGCTTGAGCAGGGTCGGCAGATCCAGCAGGCCATCCTCGACCAGGGTCATCGCCAGCGGCAGCAGCAGTTCGACGCTGCTGATGCCCGGCTCGGTGGCGCCGAACGGTGCCAGCTTGGCGTCACGCTCGTGGGGCTGATGGTGGCTGGAGATGGCCTGGATCACCCCGGACTTCACCGCTTCGCGCAGACCGTCACGGTCGGCACGGGTGCGCAGCGGCGGTTGCACGTGGTACAGGCTGGAGAAGTCCACCAGCGCTTCATCGGTGAGGATCAGCTGGTACAACGCCACATCGGCGGTCACCGGCAGGCCGCGGGCCTGGGCCTGGGCGATCAGCTGGGCACCACGGGCGCTGGTCAGCTGGCTGAAGTGAGCGCGCACGCCGGTCTGCTCCACCAGCAGCAGGTCACGGGCCAGGGCCACGGTCTCGGCGGTCTCGGGAATGCCTGGCAGGCCGAGGAAGCTGGCCATGGCGCCTTCGTGGGCGAGGCCGCCCTGGGCCAGGTCGCGGTCCTGGGAGTGGAAAATCACGGTCAGGTCGAAGGTCGCGGCGTATTCCAGCGCCCGGCACAGGGTGCGGGTGTTGCCGAAGCTTTCCAGGCCATTGCCGAACGCGACGCAACCGGCGTCGCGCAGGGCGACCAGTTCGGCCAGTTGCTGGCCTTCCAGGCCTTTGCTCAGGGCGCCGATGGGGAACACCTTGGTGTTGCCGGCATCGCGGGCACGGTCGAGGATCAGTTCGGCCACGGCCGAGGTGTCCAGCACCGGCTTGGTCCGTGGCGGGCAGCACAGGCTGGTGACACCGCCGGCCGCCGCCGCGCGGGTTTCGCTGGCGATGGTGCCCTTGCGGCTGTAGCCGGGTTCGCGCAGGGAGACGCTCAGGTCCACCAGGCCAGGGGCGACAACGAGGCCGGCAGCGTCAAGGCTGCGGGAGGCCTTGAAGCCGCTCGGGGCGGCGCCGATGGCGACGATCTTGCCAGCGTCGATGTGCAGGTCGGTGACCTGGTCCAGGCCGCTGTTGGGGTCGATGACCCGGGCGCCGAGGATACTGAGGGTCACTGGGCGTTCTCCTGCTCGAATTGACGTTGGGCGTTCTGCCCGCTCATGGCCATGGACAGCACCGCCATGCGCACGGCGATGCCGTAGGTAACCTGGTTGAGGATCACCGAGTGGGCGCCGTCGGCCACCGCCGACTCGATCTCCACGCCGCGGTTGATCGGCCCCGGGTGCATGACGATGGCGTCCGGCTTGGCGCCGGCCAGGCGTGCGGTGGTCAGGCCGAACAGGCGATAGAACTCGCCCTCGCTGGGCAGCAGGCCGCCGGCCATGCGCTCGCGCTGCAGGCGCAGCATGATCACCACGTCGACGTCCTTCAGGCCTTCTTCAAGGTTGGTGTAGACCTTCACCCCGTACTGCTCGATACCGATCGGCAGCAGGGTTTTCGGGCCGATCACACGGATGTCCGGGCAGCCCAGGGTCTTGAGGGCCAGCATGTTCGAGCGTGCTACCCGGGAGTGCAGGATGTCGCCGACGATGGCCACCGAGAGGTTCTCGAAGCTGCCCTTGTGCCGACGAATGGTCAGCATGTCGAGCATGCCCTGGGTCGGGTGGGCGTGACGTCCGTCGCCGCCGTTGATGATCGCCACCTCCGGGCAGACGTGCTCGGCGATGAAGTGGGCGGCGCCGGAGTCGGCGTGGCGTACCACGAACATGTCGGCGGCCATGGCCTCGAGGTTGCGCAGGGTGTCGAACAGTGTTTCGCCCTTGCTGGTCGAGGAGGTCGACACGTTGAGGGTGATCACGTCCGCCGACAGCCGCTGGGCGGCCAGTTCGAAGGTGGTGCGGGTGCGGGTCGAGTTCTCGAAGAACACGTTGCAGACGGTCTTGCCGCGCAGCAACGGGACTTTTTTCACCGCCCGGGCGCCGACTTCAAGGAACGAGTCGGCGGTATCGAGGATTTCGGTGAGCAGCTCGCGGGGCAGGCCGTCGAGCGAGAGGAAATGGCGCAGCTGGCCCTGATCGTTGAGCTGCAGCGGGCGCTTGGCGTCGATTGGCGTCATCGCGGGGGACTCTTAAAGGGCGGAAGCGGAGGCGAGGTCCTGGCGCTCGAGGGCGAGCGGCGCGGGGCCGAGCAATTTTACCCGTTCGTGGGCAGCCAGCGACAGGGTGGCGCCAACCACGTTCGGTCGGATCGGCAGTTCGCCGGCGTCCAGGTCGAGCAGGCAGACCAGTGTCACGCTGGCCGGGCGGCCATAGTCGAACAGTTCGTTGAGGGCGGCACGGATGGTGCGACCGCTCATCAGCACGTCATCCACCAGCACCAGGTGCTGGCCTTCGATCTCGAACGGCAGCTCCGACGGGCGAACCTGCGGGTGCAGGCCGTTCTGGCTGAAGTCGTCGCGATAGAACGACACGTCGAGGGTGCCGAGGGCGGCGTCGCTGCCCAGCTCGTCCAGCAACGCCTGGGCCACCCAGACGCCGCCGGTACGGATACCGATGTAGCGCGGCTCGGCGATGTTGCGGCGGCTCAGATGGGCGCGAAGATCGACGGCCATCTGCCGGATCAGTTCGGCGGGATTGGGTAGGCTCATGCTTGCTCCTCAGAAGGCCGGGGCACAAGGCTGGCCCGGCTTGGGGGTTACGATTGCGCGGCGTTGGCCTCCAGCCAGCCCTGCAGCAGCAGGGCGGCGGCAATGGCGTCCACCGGGTTGTCGCGATAACTGCCACGCTGGCCGCCACGGGCCATGCGCTCGCCCTTGGCCTCGAAGGTGGTCAGGCGTTCGTCGTGGGTGTGTACCGGCAGGTTGAAGCGGCCGTTCAGGCGGCGGGCGAACTTCTCGGCGCGTTCGCTCATCTCGCTGGGGGTGCCGTCCATGTTCAGCGGCAGACCGACCACCAGGGCGTCGGGTTGCCACTCCTTGATGAGCTTTTCAACCTGGGACCAGTCGGGCACGCCATTCTGCGCCTTGAGGGTGCAGAGCTCGCGGGCCTGGCCGGTGATCACCTGGCCGACGGCGACGCCGATCTGCTTGCTGCCGTAGTCGAAACCCAGCAACAGACGAAGTTCGGCCATCAGGCGTGCCCCGCCTGGCTGGTGAGCAGGCTCAGGTTGATGCCGAGCTGCGCCGCCGCCGCATCGAGGCGCCGCTCGCAGGCCATGCCGAAGAGGATTTCGGGGTCGAACGGGCAGTTCAGCCAGGCGTTGTCGGCCAGTTCGGCTTCCAGTTGCCCGGCTTCCCAGCCGGCGTAGCCGAGGGTAATGAGGCTATGGCGCGGGCCGCTGCCGTCGGCGATGGCGAACAGCACGTCCTGGGAGGTAGACAGCGCCAGGTCATCGAGCTGGATGGTGGCCTGATAGGCTTTTTCATTGCTGTGCAGCACGAAGCCGCGGTCGGTCTGGACCGGGCCGCCGATGTAGATCGGCACGTTCGCGCTGAAAGGTGACGGCTCGACCTCGGGGCGCAGCTGCTCGAGGATATCGGCCAGGTTCAGCTCCTGCGGACGGTTGATCACCAGCCCCATGGCACCGTTGGCATTGTGCTCGACGATGTAGGTCAGGGTATGGGCGAAATTCGGGTCCGCCATGTGCGGCATGGCGATCAGGAACTGGTGCTTGAGGTACGTCGGGTCGAGGTTTTTCATAGCTATGTAGTGTGGCGGCGAGGCGCCGGACTGACAAGCCGGGCCACGCCCTTAATTGCTCGACAGCCGGTCGCCCCGGGCAAAGCGCCAGGTGCGGACGATTTCCAGGCGATCGACATCGGCAAGGTCGCCGGTGAGCGGCGCGAACGGCGCCGCCAGGCGCACGATGCGTTGCGCCGCCTGGTCCAGCAGCGGTTGCCCGGAAGACTCCAGCACCAACACTTCGTACAGCGATCCGTCGCGATTGATCGAGACCATCAGTCGCAGGCTGCCGTAGATTTGCTGGCGGCGGGCTTCGTCGGGGTAGTTGAGGTTGCCGATGCGCTCGATCTTCTTGCGCCATTCGTCTTTATACCAAGCCCCCTTGTCGCGGGCGGTCGAGGCGGCGCTCAGGCGGTGGATGCGCGGGCGCTTGGCATACAACTGCTGTTCATTGGCCAGTTCCGCTTCAAGGCTGGCGATCTGGCTGGACAGTTGCGAGCTGTCGAAATCCGGGGTTTCGGCCTTCGGTGCCGGCTGCGGCCTGGCTTCCTTTGGCGCGTTCTGCACTTTCTGCGGCTTGGGCGCTACGGTGGTGACGGCAGCCTTGGTCGGCGGTGGCGGGACTTCGACCTTGCGCGACACGGGCGGCGGGGTGACTTTGTTCACCTTGGTGTCCTGGAAGGGCGCCACTTCGGTGGTCTTCGGCACTTCGGCCTTGTCCAGGGTGCCCGCGCCCTGCTGGTTTTCCTGGGCGAGGAAGTCGGCCTTCTTCGGCGCCACCTCGCTCTTGAAGGTGGCCAGGGTGATTTCCATGGTGCGGCGGATTTCTTCGGGCTTGGCGAAGCTGAAGCTGACCCCGAGGATCAGCGCCAGGTGCAGGAGCGCCGCCACGAACAAGGTAAAGCCGAGACGATCCGCCGCGCGAACGCGGGGCGGGGCAAAATCGGCAGGAAGGTCGGCGGGAAGCGTCATCGATAGTCCAGCAGCCGGGGTGAGCCGGCGCAGCAGGCAGCCCAGATCCAAAAGGACGGGCATGATAACCCACTGCGCACGGTTTCCCCTTGTCGTCGGTCAGCGTGCCTTGAGCTTGCGATCGATGGCGTCCATCAGTTGTACGCCGATCCGGGTGCCGTAGGCGTTGTCGATCTCGCGGATGCAGGTCGGGCTGGTGACGTTGATTTCGGTCAGGTGCTCGCCGATCACGTCGAGGCCGACGAACAGCAGGCCCTTCTCGCGCAGGGTCGGGCCGACCTGGGCGGCGATCCAGCGGTCGCGCTCGGTCAGCGGGCGGGCTTCGCCACGGCCGCCAGCGGCCAGGTTGCCACGGGTCTCGCCGCTGGCCGGGATACGCGCCAGGCAGTAGTCCACCGGCTCGCCGTCGATCATCAGGATGCGTTTGTCGCCGTCCTTGATCGCCGGCAGGTAGGCTTGCCCCATGATCTGCTGGGTGCCGTGCAGGGTCAGGGTTTCGAGGATCACCGAGAGATTCGGGTCGCCGGCGCGATGGCGGAAGATCGAAGCGCCGCCCATGCCGTCCAGCGGCTTGAGGATGACGTCACCGTGTTTGGCGGCGAATTCGCGCAGGATGTCCGGACGGCGGCTGACCACGGTCGGCGGGGTGCACTGCGGGAACAGGGTGGCGAACAGCTTTTCGTTGCAGTCGCGCAGGCTCTGCGGACGGTTGACCACCAGCACGCCGGCAGCCTCGGCCTGCTCCAGCAGGTAGGTGCTGTAGACGAACTCCATGTCGAACGGCGGATCCTTGCGCATCAGGATCACGTCGAGGTCACTCAGCGGGGCGTCCTGCTCGGCGTCCAGTTCGAACCAGCGGGCCGGGTCGGCGAAGACTTTCAGCGGGCGCATGCGGCCACGGGCCACGCCTTCGTTCTGATAAAGGTCCCGCTGTTCCAGGTAGAACAGGCTCCAGCCGCGTTCCTGGGCCGCCAGCAGCATGGCCAGCGAGCTGTCCTTCTTGTAGGAGATGGACGCGATGGGGTCCATGACAATGCCGAGGCGAACGCTCATGGGGTATTTCCTCTCGGCGGCGCGGGGCCGCGGTAGCTCGAATGAAAAGTGGCTCAGGGTGGCGTCCGCCGGGCTGGCGGTCAAGGGAAAAACGCTGGCGGGCCGGGCCCCGCGCCCGGTCGATGGAACGGATACCCTGAGTGTGCTAAAAATGCGTGGCAGGTGGCCTGCACGGCGCTACTTACAGGCAATGGTAGAGCGAATATGGTTCAGCCCGACACGGCATTGAAGGTGATGGTGATCGACGACTCCAAGACGATTCGCCGCACCGCCGAAATGCTGCTCAGCGAAGCGGGGTGCGAGGTCATCACGGCCATCGATGGTTTCGATGCCCTGGCCAAGATCGTCGACCATCGGCCCGGCATCATTTTCGTCGATGTGCTGATGCCGCGCCTGGACGGCTACCAGACCTGCGCCCTGGTCAAGCACAACAGCGCCTTCAAGGACATTCCGGTGATCATGCTGTCCTCCCGCGATGGCCTGTTCGACAAGGCCCGGGGGCGGATCGCCGGCTCCGACCAGTTCCTGACCAAGCCATTCAGCAAGGAAGAACTGCTGGAAGCGATCCGCGCCCATGTGCCCGGTTTCGCTGCAGAAGAACAACACGCACCCTGACGCCACGGCCCTGGCCGCTGGCGTCTTTTTCCTTTCATGGGGAACAGCATGGCCCGAATTCTGATCGTCGACGACTCGCCGACCGAAACCTACAAGTTCACCGCAATACTGGAAAAGCACGGGCACCAGGTCCTCAAGGCCAACAACGGTGCCGACGGCGTGGCGCTTGCGGTCCAGGAGAAGCCCGATGCGGTGCTGATGGACATCGTCATGCCCGGCATGAACGGCTTTCAGGCAACCCGCCAGCTGAGCAAGGACCCGGCGACCAAAGACATCCCGGTGATCATCGTCACCACCAAGGACCAGGAAACCGACAAGGTCTGGGGCCAGCGCCAGGGCGCCAAGGATTACCTGGTCAAGCCGGTGGAAGAAGACGCCCTGATCAAAGTGCTCGACGGCGTCCTCAAGGGTTGAACCGCCGGGCCATGGGCGATTCGCTGACGGCGTTCGAACTGCTGCTGGACATCGACCGGCGCTGCCGGTTGCTGGCCGCCGACCTGCCTTTGCAGGAAACCCGCCTGCAACGCTGGAGCGGCATCGGCTTCCAGTTGGGTGGGCACTGTTTCGTGGCGCCCATGGGCGAGGTGGCTGAAGTGTTGCAGGCACCGCGCCTGAGCCGCATCCCGGGGGTCAAGCCGTGGGTCGCGGGGGTCACCAACCTGCGTGGGCGCCTGCTGCCGGTGACCGATCTCTGCGGTTTCCTCGGTCTGGAACCGCGTACCAGCCGCAGGCAGCGTCGGGTGCTGGTGCTGGACCATGAAGAACTGTTCACCGGTCTGCTGGTGGATGAAGTGCTCGGCCTGCAGCATTTCGCCCTCGACAGCCTGGAGCTGTCGCCGCCTTCGCCCCTGCTGACCAGCGCCGCACCGTTCATCCAGGGGCATTTCCAGCGAGAGCACTGCTGGGGGATTTTCAGCCCGTTCGCCCTGGCCCAGGCGCCCGGTTTTCTTGATGTCGCGCTGTAAAGGAACGCCAGACCCGTGACCCAGCTCAACCCTGTCAGTGCCGTCAAAAGCTCCCGCAGCAGTGCGCAGATCGCCGCGCTGTTCGTCGTGCTGATCCTGTCGATCATCCTGCTGTTCGCCAACTTCGCCTACCTCAACACCCAGGCCAACTACGACAAGCAGTACATCGGCCATGCCGGCGAGTTGCGGGTGCTGTCCCAGCGCATCGCCAAGAACGCCACCGAGGCGGCTTCGGGCAAGACCGTGGCCTTCCGCCTGCTGAGCGAGGCGCGCAACGACTTCGAGCAGCGCTGGAGCTACCTGAAGAAAGGTGATCCGAGCACCGGCCTGCCTTCGGCGCCGCCAGCGGTGCGCAACGAGATGGACGCGGTGCAGCGTGACTGGGAGAACCTGCGCAAGAACACCGACACCATCCTCGCCAGCGAGCAGACCGTGCTGTCGCTGCACCAGGTGGCCGCAACCCTGGCCGAAACCGTGCCGCAGTTGCAGGTCGAATACGAAAAAGTGGTGGAGATTCTCCTGCAGAGCGGCGCTCCGGCGGCCCAGGTGGCCGTGGCCCAGCGCCAGGCGCTGCTGGCCGAACGCATCCTGGGCTCGGTGAACACTGTGCTGGCCGGCGACGACAACTCGGTGCAGGCCGCTGACGCCTTCGGTCGTGACGCCGGCCGTTTTGGCCAGGTGCTCGAAGGCATGCTCGGCGGCAACCCGGCTATCCACATCACCCGTGTCCAGGATCCGGACGCCCGCGCCCGCCTGGGCGAAATCGCCGAACTGTTCCAGTTCGTCGCAGGCTCGGTCGACGAAATCCTCGAAACCTCTCCCGAGCTGTTCCGCGTGCGCGAGGCCGCCGGCAACATCTTCAGCCTGTCGCAGACCCTGCTGGACGAAGCCTCGCGCCTGGCCAACGGCTTCGAGAACCTGGCCGGCGGGCGCACCCTGGACACCGTCGGCGGCTATGTGCTGGGCCTGCTGGCGCTGGCGTCGATCATCCTCATCGGTTCGGTGATGGTTCGCGAGACCCACCGCCAGCTCAGCGAAACCGCCGAGAAGAACGAGCGCAACCAGCAGGCGATCATGCGCCTGCTGGACGAGATCGAAGACCTCGCCGACGGCGACCTGACCGTCACAGCCTCGGTGACCGAGGACTTCACCGGCGCCATCGCCGACTCCATCAACTACTCCATCGACCAGTTGCGCGACCTGGTCGCGACCATCAACCTCAGCGCCGAGGAAGTCGCCAGCGCCGTGCAAGACACGCAGAACACCGCGCACCAGCTGGCCAAGGCCTCCGAGCACCAGGCCCAGCAGATCGCCGATGCGTCCATGGCGGTGGGCGACATGGCCGAGTCCATCGACCGGGTGTCCGGGCACGCCTACGAGTCGGCCAAGGTGGCCGAGCGTTCGGTAGCCATCGCCAACAAGGGCAACGAGGTGGTGCACAACACCATCCATGGCATGGACAACATCCGCGAGCAGATCCAGGACACCGCCAAGCGCATCAAGCGCCTGGGTGAGTCTTCCCAGGAGATCGGCGATATCGTCAACCTGATCGACGACATTGCCGAGCAGACCAACATCCTCGCCCTCAACGCGGCCATCCAGGCATCCATGGCCGGTGAGGCCGGGCGCGGCTTCGCCGTGGTCGCCGACGAAGTGCAGCGTCTGGCCGAGCGCTCGTCTTCGGCGACCCGCCAGATCGAGGCGCTGGTGCGGGCGATCCAGGTCGATACCAACGAGGCGGTCATCTCCATGGAACAGACCACCGCCGAGGTCGTGCGCGGCGCGCGCCTGGCCCAGGATGCCGGGGTGGCGCTGGCCGAGATCGAGGGGGTATCGCAGACCCTCGCCGACCTGATCCACAGCATTTCCGACGCGGCGCAACTGCAGACGTCGTCCGCCGGACAGATCTCCCACACCATGGCGATCATCCAGCAGATCACCTCGCAGACTTCGTCCGGCTCCACCGCCACCGCCGAAAGCATCGGCGACCTGGCGCGCATGGCCAGCGAAATGCGCCGCTCGGTTTCGGGCTTCACGTTGCCTGCGGCACCGGAGTCGCGCTGATCCGGCGCGTGGGCATTATTGGCTACTGGAGTGGGTATGGCTGACCGGCAAGATTTCGTCGCACTGGCCTGGGTCAAGGGGCCGATCGACGAGTGCCTCGTACAGGCGCGGCAGGCGCTGGAGCATTTTGCCGACGGCTCGGCCGAGGGCGAGTGGCCGGGGGTTTTCATCGACAGCCTGCATCAGGTCCTGGGTTGCCTGGTGATCCTCGAACTCCGGGGCGCGGCGCTGCTGGTCGAAGAAACGACGCTGCTGGCGCGCGCCCTGGCCGACGGGCGGGTGGCTAACCGTAATGAAACGCAGGGCACGCTGTTCCGCGCCCTGGCGCAGTTGCCGTTGTACCTGGAGCGCTTGCGCGGTGCCCGTCGCGATTTGCCGTTGCTGGCGTTGCCGCTGCTCAACCAGTTGCGTGCCGCTCGTGGTGCCGAAGCGCTGGACGATGGCGTGCTGGGCGGGGCGCCGCTGGCCGGAGAGCATTTCGAGTTGCCGCTGGACGCCTTGCAAGGGCAACTGTCGGCCATGCCCGACCGCGACGCGTTGCGCTCGGTGGTGACGGCGGTGCGTGAAGACCTGAACCGTATCAAGGAACGCCTGGACCTGTTCGCTCGCAGCGATCGTCAGCAACTCGACGATCTCGACGCCTTGCTGGCGCCGCTGCGGCAGATGGCCGATACCCTGGCCGTGCTGGGCTTCGGCCAGCCGCGGCGGGTGGTGCTCGACCAGGTGGCCGTGCTGCAGGGGCTGGTACAGGGCCAGCGAGCGGTGGACGACGCCACATTGATGGACGTCGCCGGGGCCCTGGCTTACGCCGAGGCGACTCTGGGCGGCATGGTCGGCTCCCTTGAGTCCCTCAATCAGAGTCCGCCGGCCGGCAGCGACATCGGCGAGATCCGCCAACTGGTGCTGGATGAGGCCCATGGAGTGCTGTTGCAGGCCCGCGACCTGATCGCCGACTGTCTCGAAGCGGGCTGGGAGCGCCAGCGCCTGCAACCACTGCCGGATCTGCTGGGGCAGATCCGTGGCGCCCTGGCCATGCTGATGCTGCCGCAACCGGCAGCGCTGGTGCAGCGCTGCACCGACTACCTCCAGGCTCATGTGCTGCATGCCGAATCCCTGCCGGGCAGCGAGTCGCTCGATCACCTGGCGGATGTGATCGCCAGCCTCGAATGCTATCTGAACGCCTTGAGCATCGACCTGCAGGCCGAGGTCGAGCCGTTGCTGCAACGGGCCCGCCAGGCGCTGGCCGCCCTGGGCGTGCCGGTACTGGGGCCGATCATCGAAACCCTTGCGGTGGTGCCGGCGCCGGAGCCGGTGGACGACGAGTTGCGCGAAGTGTGCCTCGAAGAAGCCGAGGAGGTCCTGCAGCAACTGGACGAGCACTGGCGGCAATGGCGTGGCCCCGGCCATCCCCGTGCGGCACTGGTGGAGCTGCGGCGCGGCTTCCACACCCTCAAGGGCAGCGGCCGCATGGTTCGCGCCCAGGTGCTGGCGGAGCTGGCCTGGGCCACCGAGCACCTGCTCAATCGCATGCTCGAAGGCCGGGTCGGCGACGGCGACGAGGTGCTGCGGGGCATCGAGCAGGCGCTGGCGCTGATGCCACCGCTGGTGGCCGAGTTCGGCGCTGGCGAAGAGCACGCCCATGCCCGCATCGAGCACTTGTCCCGGCACCTGCACGCGCTGGCGATGAACGATCCCGCCCTCCAGGGCGACCACCCCGAGGCCCTGGACCCGCAGTTGCTGGAAATCTTCCGCAACGAGGCGCAGACCCACCTGGCGAGCCTCGATGCCTTCCTCGAACACGCCGAGGTGCACCTTCCAGCGCCGGTCAGCGACGACCTGCAACGGGCGCTGCATACCCTCAAGGGCAGCGCCGCCATGGCCGGGGTGACGCCCATCGCCGAACTGGCCACGGCCCTGGACCTGCTGGCCCGGGAGTTCAAGGCCCACCAGCTGGGTTTCGATCTCGACGAAATCTACCTGCTGCAAATGGCCGAGCCCTTGCTGCGCCGCGGCCTGGAGCAGCTCGGTACGACCCCGCTGGCAGGGATCAAGGGGGCCGAGGTGCTGATCGAACAGGTGGATCAGGTGGTCAACGCCCGCCTGCAGGCACTGCTCGACGCCCCTGGCGAAGGCGTGCGGGTCAAGCGCGACCCGCAACTGATCGCCAGTTTCCTCGACCAGGGCATGGATATCCTGCTGGACGCCGAGTCGTTGCTGCAGCGCTGGCAGAAACATCCCGGCGAGCGCCACGAACTGAATGCGCTGCTGGATGAACTGACCACCCTCGGCCAGAGTGCCCACCTTGCCAACTTGTGGCAGGTCGACGAGCTCTGCGAGGCGTTACTGGACCTGTATGGCGCGGTGGAAGAGAGCAGCCTGCCGGCCGACGCGCGTTTCTTCGAAGAGGCGCAGCACGCCCACGAAGCACTGATCGACATGCTCGACCAGATCGCGGCCGGGCAGGAAGTCGAGCCTTGTCCCGACCGCCTGCACGCCCTGCGCTCCCTGCTGGAAGCGGGGCTGGATCCGAGTGCCATCGGATTGGTCAGCCAACAGGGGGCCAGCGTCACCGAACTGGGCAGCGCCACCCGCGAGCTTGCAGACCAGGCGCACGACAGCGAACTGGTGGCGATCTTCCTCGAAGAAGCGATCGACGTGCTCGACAGTGCCGACCAGGCCCTGTCGCGCTGGCTACAGGATCCGGAGAACGCGTCTGCGCTGTCGTCGCTGCAACGCGACCTGCAGACCCTCAAGGGCGGTGCGCAGATGGCCGGCATCGGCTCGATGGACGTCCTCGCCCATGAGCTGGAACTGCTTTACGAAGGGCTGGTGGACCGCCGCTACAGCCCGTCGCCGGAGCTGTCATCGCTGCTGCGCGCCAGTCACGCGGCGCTGGCACGGCTGCTGGCGCAGTTGAGCCAGGGGCAGGTGCTGGAGAACGTGGTGGACACCCTGGGTGCGCTGCGTGAATTCCGCCATCACGCCCTGTCGCAGCCGGGCAATGGCAAGGTCGGCGGGCCGCCCGCCCCTGAGGGCGACAAGGAACTGCTGGAAGTCTTCCTCGAAGAAGGCGTGGACATCGTCGAAAGCGCCGCTGCGGCCCTGACCCGCTGGCAAGCCGACCCGCGCAGCAGCGTCGAGGTGGAAAACCTGCTGCGTGACCTGCACACCCTCAAGGGCGGCGCGCGAATGGTGGAAATCGGGCCCATCGGCGACCTGGCCCACGAGCTGGAATTTCTCTACGAACACCTGGCCGCTGGCCAGTTGCAGCCCAGCCCTGCGCTTTTCAGCCTGCTGCAGAATTGCCACGACCGTCTCGCCCACATGCTCGACGCGGTGCGTCTGCAACAGCCATTGCACGCGGCCACTGCGCTGATCGACTACATCCGCAACTTCAGCAGCGCCGCCCTCAGCGACAGCGCCGCTGCCGGGCCGGGCACTGACGCGGCACCCGCCGAAGCGCCTGCACCGGCGCCGGAGCGCGCGGCGCTGGACATGGTCAAGGTCAACGCCGAACTGCTCGATGACCTCGGCAACCTGGCCGCCGAGACCTCCATCGCCCGGGGACGCCTGGAGCAGCAGGTCAACGATGCCTACATCGCGCTGAACGAGATGGAAACCACCCTGGAGCGCATGCGCGACCAGTTGCGCCGCCTCGACACCGAAACCCAGGGCGGCATCCTCAGCCGCTTGCAGGCCGACGGCGATGCCCTGGGCTATGAAGATTTCGATCCGCTGGAGATGGACCGTCACTCGCAGTTGCAGCAGTTGTCCCGGGCCTTGTCGGAATCGGCCTCGGACCTGCTTGATCTCAAGGAAACCCTGAGCGCCCGCAACCAGGCGGCACAGAGCCTTCTGCAGCAGCAGGCCCGGGTCAACAGCGAGCTGCAGGAAGGCCTGATGCGCACCCGCATGGTGCCCTTCGAGCGCCTGGTGCCACGTTTGCAGCGAGTGGTGCGTCAGGTCGCCAGCGAGCTGGGCAAACAGGTGGAACTGGTGGTGGGCAACGCCGAAGGCGAGATGGACCGCAGTGTGCTGGAGCGCATGGTGGCACCGCTGGAGCACATGCTGCGCAATGCCGTCGATCATGGCCTGGAAACCCGCGAGGCACGCCTGGCGGCAGGCAAGCCGGAGCTTGGACTGATCGCCCTGAACCTGCTGCACGAGGGGGCCGACATCGTCATCGAAATGTTCGATGACGGCGCTGGCGTGCCACTGGAGGCGGTGCGCAACAAGGCGATCAAGCGTGGCCTGCTGGACCCGCGCAGCGAGCTCAGCGACCACGAGGTGATGCAGTTCATCCTCCAGCCGGGGTTCTCCACGGCCGAGAAAATCACCCAGATCTCCGGCCGCGGCCTGGGTATGGACGTGGTCCACGAAGAGGTCAAGCAGCTCGGCGGCTCGATGGTGATCAGTTCGGAAGCCGGCAAGGGCGCGCGGTTCCTGATCCGCTTGCCGTTCACCGTGTCGGTCAACCGGGCCCTCATGGTGCATTGCGGTGAAGAACTCTACGCGGTGCCGCTCAACGCCATCGACGGCGTGGTGCGGGTGCCGCCGGCAGAGCTGGAAGCCTGCTATCAGCTCGATCCGCCCCGTTACGAATATGCCGGGCACCGCTACGAGCTGCGCTATCTGGGCGAACTGCTGCAGGGTGAGCGTCAACCCCGCCTGCTTGGACAAAGCCTGCCGCTGCCGGTGTTGCTGGTGCATGCCCACGACCAGCAGTTCGCGGTGCAAGTGGACAGCCTGTCGGCCAGCCGCGAGATCGTGGTCAAGAGCCTCGGCCCGCAGTTCGCTGCGGTGCAGGGGCTGGCCGGGGCGACTTTGCTGGGCGACGGTCGGGTGGTGCTGATTCTCGATCTGCTGGAGCAACTGCGCGGCCTGCACCTGCGGCTTTCGCAGCAGGTGGGCGGGGCGACCCGTGAAACCGGCGCAACACTGGTCAGCGGCCGCCCGCGACCGTTGCTGGTCCTGGTGGTGGACGACTCGGTAACGGTACGCAAAGTGACCGGGCGCTTGCTGGAGCGTCACGGCATGAACGTACTGACCGCCAAGGACGGTGTCGATGCCATGGCCGTGCTGGAGCAGCACCGCCCTGACGTGTTGCTGCTGGATATCGAAATGCCGCGCATGGACGGTTTCGAAGTGGCGACCCAGGTGCGCCATCACCCGAAACTGAAGAACCTGCCGATCATCATGATTACCTCGCGCACGGGCCAGAAGCACCGCGACCGCGCCATGGCCATCGGCGTCAATGACTACCTGGGCAAGCCCTACCAGGAATCGGTGCTGCTGCAGAGCATCGCCCGCTGGAGCCACGACCATGCTTGAACAAGCGACCCGTAGCGGGCGCCGCAGTACCCTGACTGGCCTGCTGTTGCCGCTGAGCGACCGCTGTCTGGTGCTGCCCAACGTCGCGGTGGCCGAACTGATCGGCTATCAGGCCTGCACCCCGGCGCCGGACCAGCCGGCCTGGTTGCTGGGCTGGATCGACTGGCGCAGCCAGCGCCTGCCGCTGCTGAGTTTCGAAGCCGCCTGCGGCGCCCCGACCCACATCGGTGAGCGTGCGCGGATTGTGGTGATCAACGCCATCGGCGGAACCCAGCGCAGCTTTTTCGCCCTGCTGGTGCAGGGCATTCCCCGCTCCTGCAAGCTGGACAGCCAGCTCAACTACGTCGATGTGCCGCTGGGCACGCTGGAGCTGGCGGCGGTGCAGGTGGGCGAGCAGGTCGCCCGGGTGCCGGACCTGGTGGCGCTGGAAGGGCTTTTACCTGCGCTCTAGGTCCCGTATGAAAAGCCTTGATACTTGGCCATGCTGCGTTGAAAACAGCCTCGGAATGCTCATTTACTCCAGTAAACTCCGCTTCCTCGGCTGTTTTCGCCTTGCCTGGCCGGCGTCTCAAGACTTTTCATACAGAACCTAGTGCCAAAATTTACAAGACTCATCTTTAACTTTTGGCGCGCTGTCCTTGCCTGGACAAAGCAATATCGTTAGCAAGCGAGTCCCTATGTACTGAAGTCACTTTTCTCTTGGTGCCTTTCTTGTCGGAAAGGAACACGCGTGCAGAATTGCGCAGATCAAGGCTATCCAAGCGATGAGAGCATAATCACTATGCGATTTGTCCATGCAGCCCTGAAACGTCAAGCATCCGCTGTCTACAACTCTCAAGTAATAAAAGCCAAAGGGGCAATTAAAGGCGACACATAAGAGGTACTTGTAGATATTCAAGTCCGGACCTGAAAAGCAGCGGTTCAGGAGGCGAGCAACCGTAACGCTCAAAATCGCCGTAAGAAAGAAAGACCAATTAGTCATCGCTAGTCTCGTTGTAAATTTGCTCCAGCACGATATAGTTGGAGAAAACCTCGAACCAGAGCGCTCGCTTCTTCATTAGGGTGTACGAGCGGACATAATCAGATTTTATATATATGAATAGCTTGAACGTGCCGGGTTTCACGACTTTTCTAAATATTCCATGAATTGAAAATCCGATATCCCCTAATCCATAAGCTTTATTTCCATCACTAACGCTTCCACCTAGAAGCATTGCGCCTTTTTGATACATAAGTCTCACGTGACCCACTGCATCATTTCGGCCCGTCCGGATATTCATCCCGTTCTCATAAACGTTGTTGGCTCCGTGTAGAGCTAGCGGCAGACCAAGAGTGCGTCCGGCGCGTAGCTGTGACTGGCCATGCTCGAACTCTCTTGTAGGTTGGAATTCGCAGCCTAGAGAGGTGAAGCGGCAGCGTCTGTGAGGCGTTTCCGAAAGACTCTGCGGATTTTCAGAAGGCTAACAGGAAAGCGGTTTACCGACGGTTTGCAAGGTGCGCCCTCTGCCGGGGGCGCACCAGGGTGGTCTAGAAATCGCCCCACAACTGCTGCGCCACGGCCAGCGCCACCACCGGCGCGGTTTCGGTGCGCAGTACCCGCGGGCCGAGGCGGGCGGAGTGGAAGCCGCTGTCCTTGGCCTGCTCGACTTCTGCGTCCGACAAGCCGCCTTCCGGCCCGATCAGAAACGCCAGGCTGGCAGGCTTGTCGTGGCTGACCAGCGGCTCGGCCACCGGATGCAGCACCAGCTTCAGCGCTTCGTCGCGGCTTGCCAGCCATTCGGCCAGGGTCACCGGCGGGTTGATCTGCGGCACCGTGGAGCGGCCGCATTGCTCGCAGGCGCTGATCGCCACCTGGCGCCAGTGGGCCAGACGCTTGTCGGCGCGCTCGTCCTTCAGGCGAACTTCACAGCGTTCGCTGACGATCGGCGTGATGACGTTGACCCCCAGTTCGGTGGCCTTCTGGATCGCCCAGTCCATCCGTTCGCCACGGGACAGGCCCTGGCCGAGGTGGATGTGCAGCGGTGATTCGGCCTGGCCCGCGAGGGACTCGGTGAGGCTGACACGGACGGTTTTCTTGCCGACTTCAAGGAGCTGGCCGAGGTATTCCTGGCCGCTGCCGTCGAACAGTTGCACGGCGTCGCCTGCGGCCATGCGCAGTACCCGGCCGATGTAGTGGGCCTGGGCTTCAGGCAGATCGTGCTCGCCGAGGCTCAGCGGGGCATCGATGAAAAAGCGGGAGAGTCTCATGAGGGGGCTCGGTCTAAAGATGAGGGCATCAGGTCCGGCCTCATCGCTGGCAAGCCAGCTCCCACAGGTGCAGTGTGGGAGCTGGCTTGCCAGCGATGAGGCCCTGAGAGGTGGCGAAGGCAATCAGCCCGGATCGCGGAAATCAGGATGGAAGCTGGCCGGCACTGCCACGCTCACACTGTCCCGGGTGGCGATGTCGATGCCTTCGCTGGCCACGTCGGCGAGGAAGTCGATCTGCTCCGGCGTGATGACGTACGGCGGCAGGAAGTACACCACGCTGCCCAGCGGCCGCAGCAGCGCGCCGCGGGTCAGGGCGTGCTCGAAGACCTTCATGCCACGCCGCTCCTGCCAGGGGTAGGCGGTCTTGCTGGCCTTGTCCTGGACCATCTCGATGGCCAGGGCCATGCCGGTCTGGCGCACTTCCGCCACATGCGGGTGATCCACCAGGTGCGCCGCGGCGCTGGCCATCCGCTGGGACAGGGCCTGGTTGGCCTCGATGACGTTGTCCTGCTCGAAGATATCCAGGGTCGCCAGCGCCGCGGCGCAGGCCAGCGGGTTGCCGGTGTAGCTGTGGGAGTGCAGGAAGGCGCGCAAGGTCGAGTAGTCGTCGTAGAAGGCGCCGTACACCTCGTCGGTGGTCAGGCAGGCGGCCAGTGGCAGGTAACCGCCGGTCAGCGCTTTGGACAGGCAAAGGAAGTCCGGACGGATGCCGGCCTGCTCGCAGGCGAACATCGTGCCGGTGCGGCCGAAACCGACGGCGATTTCATCGTGGATCAGGTGCACCTCATAGCGGTCGCAGGCTTCGCGCAGCAGCTTGAGGTACACCGGGTGATACATGCGCATGCCGCCGGCGCCCTGGATCAGCGGCTCGACGATGACCGCGGCGATGCTGTCGTGGTGTTCGGCCAGGGTCTGCTCCATGGCGGCGAACATCGTCCGCGAGTGCTCTTCCCAGCTCACGCCCTCGGGGCGCAGGTAGCAGTCGGGGCTCGGCACCTTGAGGGTGTCCAGCAGCAGCGCCTTGTAGGTCTCGGTGAACAGCGGCACATCGCCCACCGACATCGCCGCGATGGTTTCGCCGTGGTAGCTGTTGCTCAGGGTGACGAAGCGCTTCTTCTCCGGGCGGCCCTTGTTCAGCCAGTAGTGGAAGCTCATTTTCAGCGCCACTTCGATGCAGGACGAACCGTTATCGGCGTAGAAGCACCGGTTCAGCCCTTCGGGCGTGATCTTCAGCAGGCGCTCGGACAGCTCGATCACCGGCTGGTGGCTGAAGCCGGCGAGGATCACATGTTCCAGTTGGTCGACCTGATCCTTGATGCGCTGGTTGATGCGTGGGTTGGCGTGGCCGAACACGTTGACCCACCAGGAACTGACCGCGTCGAGATAGCGCCGGCCTTCGAAGTCTTCCAGCCAGACGCCTTCACCGCGCTTGATGGGGATCAGCGGCAGTTGCTCGTGGTCTTTCATCTGGGTGCAGGGGTGCCACAAGACCTTGAGGTCGCGGTCCATCCACTGTTGATTCAGGCCCATTGGCATTCTCCTGGCGGTACGGGTTCGAACATCCGCGCAAGCCTATGCAAAGCGCCGGGGCAGGACAACCCGTTGCGGCCAATCGGTGTGCTGCTCGCTGGCGGGGCGGGTCGGCCTCACGTATTCTTGCCCCCATCTGCCGGGGATGTTCTTCCCTCTTTTTTCTGCCTCGAAATCCGGAGTTCCACACATGTCTGCTGCTTGGCTGCGCGGCTGCGCGCTGGTGTTTATAGGGTTGTTCAGCGCGCAGGCGCTGGCGGCGGCGAAAGCCCCCACGGCCATCGTGGTCGGTGGTGGCCTGGCAGGCCTGACCGCCGCCTACGAGCTGCAGAACAAGGGCTGGCAGGTCACCCTGCTGGAGGCCAAGTCCGGCATCGGCGGCCGCTCGGGCCTGGCCACCAGCGAGTGGATCGGCAACAGCAAGACCCAGCCGGTGCTCAACCAGTACCTCGATGCGTTCAAGATCACCACGCTCCCGGCGCCGGAGTTTGTCCGTACGCCTGGCTACCTGATCGATGGCGACTATTTCAGCGCCGCTGACCTGGCGACCAAGCAGCCGGCTACCGCCGAGGCACTGAAGCGTTACGAGAAGACCCTCGACGATCTGGCTGCGTCCATCAGCGACCCGGAAAACCCGGCGGCCAACAGCACGCTGTTCGCCCTCGACCAGATCACGGTGTCTGCCTGGCTGGACAAGCTGCAACTGCCGGCCACCGCCCGCCAGTTGGTCAACCAGCAGATCCGTACCCGGTATGACGAGCCGTCGCGCCTGTCGCTGCTGTATTTCGCCCAGCAGGGCCGGGTCTACCGCGGTGTCAACGACCGCGACCTGCGCGCGGCGCGCCTGCCCGGTGGCAGCCCGGTGCTGGCCCAGGCGTTCGTCAAGCAACTGAAAACCATCAAGACCAGCTCGCCGGTCACCGCCATCAGCCAGGACAAGGACGGCGTGACGGTGAAGGTCGGCAGTGTCGGTTACCAGGCCGATTACCTGGTACTGGCCGTGCCGTTGCGGGCGCTGGCGAAGATCCAGCTGACCCCGGGCCTGGACAGCAAGCACCTGGCGGCGCTCAAGGGCACCAACTACGGCTGGCGTGACCAGTTGATGCTGAAATTCAAGAACCCGGTCTGGGAAAGCCGTGCGCGCATGTCGGGCGAGATTTACAGCAACGCCGGTCTGGGCATGCTGTGGATCGAGCCGGCGCTGAAGGGCGGTGCGAATGTGGTGATCAACCTGTCCGGTGATAACGCCCGGGTGATGCAGGCGTTTGGCGACAAGCAGATGGTCGACCAGGTGCTGATTCGCCTGCATGCGTTCTATCCACAGGCGCGCGGCGCCTTCAGCGGCTACGAGATCCGTCGCTACAGCACCGATGCCGGCACCGGCGGTTCTTACCTGGCTTATGGCCCGGGGCAGATCAGCCAGTACTGGCGTCTGTGGGAGCGTCCTGTGCAGCGCATCGCCTTCGCCGGTGAGCACACCGACGTGCTCTATCCGGGCACCCTCGAAGGCGCGTTGCGCAGTGGTCAGCGGGCAGCCAGCCAGGTGCGTGACCTGGCGGCGGGCAAGACCTTCGATCCGGTCAAGTCGGTTGCGGCGACGGCCGCTGCCGGAACCGCTGCGGCGGCGGCCGTTGCGGCGAAGAAGGACGACGGCAAGCCGGGCTTCTTCTCGCGCCTGTTCGGCGGTGGCGATGACAAGCCGGTTGAAGCGGCCAAGGCAGCTGCGCCTGCGCCAACACCGGCCGCCGCACCCGCTGCTGAGCCAGCTCCCGCAGCCGCAGCGCCGGTAGCGCCGGTGGCCAAGGAAGAGCCGGTCAAGGCCGCTCCGGTCAAAGCCGCACCTGCCAAGGCCGCCCCGGCGGCGCATGCGCCGGCGAAAAAGGCCGAGATCAAGGCTGCTCCGGTGAAGAAAACCGCGACCACCCACACCCCGGCCAAGAAAACCGAGGCCAAGGCTGCACCGGCGAAAAAGCCGGTGGCCGATAGCCAGGCCAAGGCGGGCTGACGCCCCCTGTGGGAGCGGCTGACGCCGCTCCCACAATTCATTGAGCCGCATCCCACCTTCGTTCGCCGTTAATGTTTCCTTAACCCCTCTGTTACAGACTGAATATCGATTTTTCCGATCGTTCAAAGCGAAATTTTCCGCTTTAATTCGATAGGTAACCGGTTAGTCTTGTTAGCAATTCTTACGGGGAAACAGGCAAATGCAGCTTCGCAATTCATCTTCTCGCTACGGGTTGATCAGCATCGTCCTACACTGGGGCATTGCCCTCGCGGTGTTCGGTCTGTTCGGGCTGGGCCTTTGGATGGTCGGCCTGGATTACTACAGCTCCTGGCGCCATACCGCGCCTGAACTGCACAAGGGTATCGGTCTCACCGTGCTGGCACTGATGCTGCTGCGGGTGGTCTGGCGTTTCCTCAGCCCGCCGCCTCCGGCACCGGCCAACCACGGCGCGCTGACCCGTGTCGCTGCCAAGGCCGGTCATCTGTTGCTCTACGTGGGTCTGTTCGCCGTTTTGATCGCCGGCTACCTGATCTCCACCGCCGATGGCGCGGGGATACCGGTATTCGGTCTGTTCGAAGTACCGGCATTGATTTCCGGCCTGCCCGATCAGGCTGATGTCGCCGGTGTGATTCACCTCTATCTGGCCTGGGGCCTGGTGATTTTCGCCGGCCTGCACGGGCTGGCCGCTCTGAAACACCACTTTATCGACCGTGACGCGACCCTGGTTCGCATGCTGGGCCGCAAGGCTTGATGTTCAACCTCAACTCGAAAGGAATAGAAGTATGTTGAAAAAGACTTTTGCCGCTCTGGCGCTCGGTACCGCTCTGCTCTCGGCTGGTCAGGCCATGGCCGCCGACTACAAGATCGACAAGGAAGGCCAGCACGCATTCGTCGACTGGAAGATCAGCCACCTGGGCTACAGCTTCATCCACGGCACCTTCAAGGACTTCGACGGCTCCTTCTCCTGGGATTCCGCCAAGCCTGAAGCCAGCAAGATCAGCGTCGATCTGAAAACCGCCAGCGTCTGGTCCAACCACGCCGAGCGTGACAAGCACATCGCCAGCGCCGACTTCCTGGACGTGAAGAAGTACCCGGACGCCAAGTTCGTCTCCACCGCAGTGAAATCCACCGGCGAGAAAACCGCTGACGTGACCGGCGACCTGACCCTGCACGGCGTCACCAAGCCCGTCACCTTCAAGGCAACCTTCAACGGGGAAGGCAAGGATCCATGGGGCGGCGAGCGTGCCGGCTTCAACGCCACCACCACCCTGAACCTGAATGACTTCGGCATCAAAGGCCCGGGCCCATCGTCCCAGACCCTCGACCTGGACATCTCGGTCGAAGGCGTGAAGCAGAAGTAATCGCTGCCTCACTCACGAAAACGCCGCCCTTTTGGGGCGGCGTTTTTTTGAGCTGCAAGTCGTAAGCTGCAAGCTGCAAGAAAAAGCGGCCATGCACCGGCCCGCTCTTTCTTGTGGCTTACAGCTTGAAGCTTGCAGCTCTCAGCGGTTGCGGGTCAGCAACGCCGGTTTCTCGCCACGCGGACGGCTTGGCAGTTGCTCCAGCTGTTCCATGGACGGGAAGCGGTCGATCTTCGATTCCTTGTGCATGATCTTCGGCTGGTTCTGCGGCTGCCCTTCGCGCGGGCTGCGGACTGCCGGTTCCTGGCGGTCGTCGCGGGCCGGACGGCGGTTGCGGTTATTGCTGTTGTCGCGGCGTGGCTGGCCGTCACGGCCGGCACCGCCATTACGTGCACCACCGCTGCGTTTCTCGCCACTGCCGGCACCACCCTGGCGCTGCTGGCCAGTGCCCGAGCCGTTGCTGCGCGGCGCGTTGCCACGGTTCTGGCCACCACCGTTGCCAGCACCGGCCTGGGCGCCCGGACGGCGATTGCGGCCTTGGCCGCCTTTGTTCTGGTAAGGGCTGACGTAGTCGGCGCGGTTGCCGAAGTTGTCGACATCGTCGTCCAGGAACTCTTCCGGATCACGATCCACCGGCACCGACGGCGCGCCTTGCTGGGCGTTCTGCTGCTGACGCGGCTTCTTGTCCCGCGGCTTGCGCTCCTGGCGACCGCCAGCGGCTTTCTCCGAGGACTTATCGCCAGCCGGCTTGTCCTTGCCGTCTTTCTCGCGGCCCTTGTCCTTGCCCTTGTCCTTGCGGCCACCGGCGTTGCTGCCGTCGGCGCGCTGGCCACGGCGCTGGTTGTTCTGCGGACGCGGCTCGCGTGTTTCCGGCTTCTCGGCCTCGACGGCGGAGAAGTCGAAGCCCATCAGGTCGCCGTCCTGGATCTTCTGGCGAGTGACGCGCTCGATGCTCTTGAGCAGTTTTTCTTCATCTGGCGCCACCAGCGAGATGGCTTCGCCGGAGCGGCCTGCACGACCGGTACGGCCAATACGGTGGACGTAGTCTTCCTCGACGTTGGGCAGCTCGAAGTTGACCACATGAGGCAACTGGTCGATGTCCAGGCCGCGGGCGGCGATATCGGTGGCGACCATGATGCGCACGGCACCGGACTTGAAGTCGGCCAGCGCCTTGGTGCGGGCGTTCTGGCTCTTGTTGCCGTGGATTGCGGCGGCAGTCAGGCCGTGCTTTTCCAGGTACTCGGCCAGGCGGTTGGCACCGTGCTTGGTACGGGTGAAGACCAGTACCTGCTCCCAGGCGCCCTGGGTGATCAGGTGGGCCAGCAACGCACGCTTGTGGCTGGCGGGCAGGCGGTAGACTCGCTGCTCGATACGCTCGACCGTGGTGTTCGGCGGCGTGACCTCGATGCGCTCGGGGTTGTGCAGCAGCTTGTCGGCGAGGTCGGTGATGTCTTTCGAGAAGGTTGCCGAGAACAGCAGGTTCTGGCGCTTGGCCGGCAGGCGGGCGAGGACCTTCTTCACATCGTGGATGAAGCCCATGTCGAGCATGCGGTCGGCTTCGTCCAGCACCAGGGTCTCGACGTGGCTGAGGTCGACGCTGCCTTGACCGGCGAGGTCCAGCAGGCGGCCGGGGCAGGCGACGAGGACGTCGACGCCCTTGGCCATGGCCTGAACCTGCGGGTTCATGCCGACGCCGCCGAAGATGCAGGCGCTGACGAATTTCAGGTCACGGGCGTAGATCTTGAAGCTGTCGTGGACCTGGGCCGCCAGTTCGCGGGTCGGCGTCAGGACCAGTACGCGCGGTTGGCGTGGGCCATGGCGCTGGGACTTGTCTGGGTGACCACCGGGGAACAGGCGCTCGAGGATCGGCAGGGCGAAACCGCCGGTTTTACCAGTACCTGTCTGTGCCGCGACCATCAGATCACGACCTTGCAACACGGCGGGAATGGCCCGCTGTTGCACTGGAGTAGGCTGGGTGTAGCCCGCAGCCTCGATAGCGCGGACTAGAGCCTCGGAGAGACCGAGGGAAGCAAAGGACATGAGAAATCCTGTTCTAGTAAGGGCTGAGCCCGATGGGATGATCTTGCCTGGCGCGAAGGGCATCGAGCAGATGCTGTCGCGTCCGGTCCTGCTGGCTTTCGGCGTGCATCCCGTCGGTCGGGGATGCGTCTTGCGAAGCCGGCGTCCGGGCGTAAGCCTGGCGGAAAGGCCCGAGTATAACAGAGCAATCAGGGAGTGCTGCGTTCCTGCTGCTCAACGGTTTCTGTAATCCCCAGCGCTACATGGCCGTAGCGGGCATGCAGTTCGGCGTAGGCCGGCTCCTGCTTGAAGCGTCGCAGCTCGGCGGCAAAGCGCTGGGCCAGCAGGTCCATGCCGACGTTGCGGCGCACCGCCAGGAACTGGCGCTGGCGATTGATCACCAGCGGCAGCTCGCTGACGTGATCCTGCAGGCCGAGCTGGGCGATCATGTAGCGGCCGACACGCCGGTCGGTAACCACCAGGTCGATGCGTCCGCGCTGCAGTTTGCCGAAGTTGGCCTCCTGGGTCGGTGCGGCCTCGCGGCGAAACAGCGGCGACTCGAGAAACTCCGGTCCGTAGTCGTAACCGGCCGAGGTCCCGACGGTGAGACCGCGCAGGTCGTCCAGGCTGTCCACCGCATGGGGGCGGGCATTGGCCTGGAACAGCACGAATTCGACTTCCGACAAGGGTTCGGAGGGGTAATACAGCTGGCTGCTGCGCAAGGCGGTCTGGAAAATGTCCAGCACGCCATCTGCCAGCCCCTGGTCGACCATCAGCATGCAGCGTCGCCACGGCATGAACTCCCAGGTCACCTCAATGCCCAGGCGGCGGAAGACTTCCGCGGTGACTTCGTAGTCGATGCCCTTGGGCACGCCGTTTTCTTCATAGACGTAGGGCGCCCAGGGGTCGGTGACGATGCGCAACTGTTCGGCACGGGCCAGCAGGCTCATGCAGCTCAACAGCAGGACAGTCAGCAGACGGGCGAAATAGGGCATTGGCGGGCGGGGCCGGAAGGAAACGGCGATGGTAGCGCAGAATGCACCACCCATCGCCGAACCGGTCAACGAGGCAGCTTGAGGTTGTTCCAGATCGCCAGGCTAGGCTCGGCCTGGTTCAGGGTGTAGAAGTGCAGGCCCGGTGCGCCGCCTTGCAGCAGTTGTTCGCACATGCGGGTGATGACCTCTTCACCGAAGGACTGGATGCTCTGCACGTCGTCGCCGTAGGCTTCCAGCTGCTTGCGGATCCAGCGTGGCAGCTCGGCACCGCAGGCGTCGGAGAAACGCGCCAGCTTGCTGTAGTTGGTGATCGGCATGATGCCCGGTACTACCGGGATCTTCACGCCCAGCTTCTGCACGCGCTCGACGAAGTAGAAGTAGCTGTCGGCGTTGAAGAAGTACTGGGTGATGGCGCTGTCGGCACCGGCGTTGGCCTTGCGCACGAAGTTGATCAGATCGTCTTCGAAGTTGCGTGCCTGCGGGTGCATTTCCGGGTAGGCGGCGACTTCTATGTGGAAATGATCGCCGCTTTCCTGGCGGATGAACTCCACCAGGTCGTTGGCGTGGCGCAGTTCACCGCTGGCCATGCCCATGCCCGAGGGCAGGTCGCCGCGCAGGGCGACGATGCGCTTGATGCCGGCAGTCTTGTACTGATCGAGCAGGGCGCGCAGTTCGGCCTTGCTGTCACCGACGCAGGACAGGTGCGGTGCAGCCGGGACCTTCACTTCGTTTTCCAGTTGCAGCACGGTGTTCAGGGTGCGGTCGCGGGTCGAGCCGCCGGCGCCGTAGGTGCAGGAAAAGAAGTCAGGGTTGTAGCTGGCCAGCGTGCGGGCGGTGGCAAGCAGTTTTTCATGTCCAGCATCGGTCTTGGTCGGGAAGAACTCGAAGCTGTAACGGCGTTCTTGAGACATTTGAGTTTCCTTCAGCCGCAAGCCTCAAGCGGCAAGCTGCAAGCAAAAGCAGGAGCGGCGTGAACCCGCTTCTGCTTGAAGCTTGCAACTTGCAGCTTGGAGCTGCTGTTAGTAGCGGTAGGCGTGTGGCTTGAACGGACCTTCAACGGACACGCCGATGTACTCGGCCTGTTTCGGGGTCAGCTGGGTGATCACGCCGCCGAAGCCGCGAACCATTTCCAGGGCCACTTCTTCGTCCAGCTTCTTGGGCAGCACTTCGACGGTCAGGCGCTCGGCTTTCTGCTCGGCGCTCAGGGTGGCGAACTTCTGTGCGTACAGGAAGATCTGGGCCAGGACCTGGTTGGCGAACGAACCGTCCATGATGCGGCTCGGGTGACCGGTGGCGTTGCCCAGGTTCACCAGACGGCCTTCGGCCAGCAGGATCAGGTAGTCGTCGTTCTGCGGGTCGAAGTCGCCGTGGCCGGTACGGTGGATCTTGTGGACCTGTGGCTTGACCTCTTCCCATGCCCAGTTCTTGCGCATGAAGGCGGTGTCGATCTCGTTGTCGAAGTGGCCGATGTTGCAGACCACGGCGCGCTTCTTCAGGGCCTTGAGCATGTTGGCGTCGCAGACGTTGACGTTACCGGTGGTGGTGACGATCAGGTCGACCTTGCCCAGCAGGGCCGCGTCGATGCTGGCTTCGGTACCGTCGTTGATGCCGTCCTTGAACGGCGAGACCAGTTCGAAACCGTCCATGCAGGCCTGCATGGCGCAGATCGGGTCGACTTCGGTGACCTTGACGATCATGCCTTCCTGACGCAGCGACTGGGCCGAGCCCTTGCCCACGTCACCGTAGCCGATCACCAGGGCCTGCTTGCCCGACAGCAGGTGGTCGGTGCCGCGCTTGATGGCGTCGTTCAGGCTGTGACGGCAGCCGTACTTGTTGTCGTTCTTGCTCTTGGTGACCGAGTCGTTGACGTTGATCGCCGGGACTTTCAGCTCGCCCTTGGCCAGCATGTCCAGCAGGCGGTGCACGCCGGTGGTGGTCTCTTCGGTGATGCCGTGGATCTTGTCCAGCATCGCCGGGTATTTCTTGTGCAGGATTTCGGTCAGGTCGCCACCGTCGTCCAGGATCATGTTGGCGTCCCATGGCTGACCGTCCTTGAGGATGGTCTGCTCGATGCACCACTCGTATTCCTGCTCGGTTTCACCTTTCCAGGCGAACACAGGGATGCCGGCGGCGGCGATGGCAGCGGCGGCCTGGTCCTGGGTGGAGAAGATGTTGCAGGACGACCAGCGAACTTCGGCGCCCAGGGCAACCAGGGTCTCGATCAGCACGGCGGTCTGGATGGTCATGTGGATGCAGCCGAGGATTTTCGCGCCCTTCAGGGGCTGCTCGTCCTGGTACTTGCGGCGCAGACCCATCAGCGCGGGCATTTCCGACTCGGCGATGATGACTTCCTTGCGGCCCCAGTCGGCCAGGGAGATGTCGGCGACCTTGTAGTCGGTAAAACCTGCAGGCGTGTTTACAGCGCTCATTGAGAGCCTCCATTCGTAGTGTGCGAATGGGCGCCGTTGTGCGTTGAGCGTCCGCGGCAAGCTTGCGGACAACGCCCCGACCGAGCCTGACAGGGATGACCTGCTGCAGCGCCCCTCGGTCGGGTGGCGGGAGTGACGGCCGCGAGTGCCATCACCGGATAAAAACGCGGGGATTATAGCCGGGCTTTCGTGACGGCCCAAGGACTAAAGCGGGTCGAACGACAGGCGACTGGCCGATGGTCGTAGAAGGCCGATGGTTTGCGTCCAAAGAATGGGGCTACCATGTAGTGGCAGGGCGCCAATGGCCCTCGTTCACATGTCAGGTCGTCAGGAGCATTCATGAATTTCCACACCCGCAAATGGGTAAAACCCGAAGACCTCAACCCCAACGGCACCCTGTTCGGCGGTAGCCTGCTGCGCTGGATCGACGAAGAAGCGGCGATCTACGCCATCGTCCAGCTGGGCAACCAGCGCGTGGTGACCAAGTACATTTCCGAGATCAACTTCGTCAGCGCCTCGCGCCAGGGCGACATCATCGAACTGGGCATCACCGCCACCGAGTTCGGCCGCACCTCCATCACCCTCAAGTGCGAAGTTCGCAACAAGATCACCCGCAAGGCGGTGCTCACCGTCGAGCGCATGGTTTTCGTCAACCTGGGCGAGGACGGCCTGCCAGCGGCTCACGGGCGGACCGAGATCAAGTACATCCAGGACCAGTTCCCGGACAGCGCGGTGGAGTGATCGGCTCCAGGGCCCCATCGCCGGCAACGCCGGCTCCCACAAGGGATGTGCACCATTCCTGTGGGAGCCGGCGTTGCCGGCGATAGCGGTCTGTCAGCTTGCAGGCTGCTCGCTGACACCCTTCACGACGCGGCCCACCGTCAACCCCTGCACCAGGATCGACGACAGCACCACGATGTAGGTGATCGACAGCAGCAGGTCACGCTCTTCACCCACCGGCAGCGACAGCGCCAGGGCTACCGAAACACCCCCGCGCAAACCACCCCAGGTCAGTACCCGGATAGTGCCTTTCGGCACGCTGCGCCAGCGCCGCAACAGGACGATGGCCGGCGCCACGGTCAGCAACCGCGAAGCCAGCACCGCCACCGCCAGCACGCCACCGGCCGCCAGGTGCAGCCAGTTGAACGGCAGCAGCAACAGCTCCAGGCCGATCAGGGCAAACAGCAGGGCGTTGAGCATGTCGTCGATCAGTTCCCAGAAACCGTCCATGTAGCGCCGGGTCATGTCGTTCATGGCCAGGTTGCGGCCCAGGTTGCCGATGATCAGACCCGCCACGACCATGGCGATCGGTGCCGAGACGTGCAGTTCGTAGCACATCGCCGAGCCGCCGATGACCAGCGCCAGGGTCAGCATGACCTCGACCTGATACTGCTCGATGCTCTTGATCATGCGATAGGTGGCATAGCCGATCAGGCCGCCGAACACGACGCCGCCGATGGCTTCGCGGGCGAACAGGATGGCAGTGTCCGAAATACTTGGCGTCTCGCCCAATTGGATGATGCCCAGCAATACGGTGAACACCACCACCGCTGTGCCGTCGTTGAACAGCGATTCGCCGACGATGGTGGTTTTCAGCGGCTTCGAGGCATTGGCGGTACGCAGTGCGCCGAGGACCGCGATCGGATCGGTGGGCGAGATCAGCGCGCCGAACAGCAGGCAGTAGATCAGGCTGACGTTCCAGCCGAACAGGGCGAATACCCAGTGGGCAAGAAAACCGATCACCACGGTGGCGATCAGCACGCCGAGGGTTGCCAGCAGGCCGATCGGCCAGCGGTAGCTGCGCAGATCGCCGAGGTTGACGTGCAGGGCGCCGGCGAACAGCAGGAACGACAGCATCCAGTGCATCAGCAGGTCATTGAAATCGATCTGGTTCATCAGCCCTTCGACGCGCTCTTCCAGGCCGGGAAAGCCGATCAGGCTCAGGGCCTGGAGCATGAGGGAGAACAACAGGGCGGTGACCATCACGCCAATCGCTGGCGGCAGGCCGATAAAGCGGTAATTCACGTAAGTGAGGAGGGTGGTGAGGCAGATAAACGCGGCAACTAACTCGAGCATCCTGATTCCTGTGCTGGCTTCCAAGTCGATGTCCGAACGGGGCGGACAAAAGGTTTGATGGCCTTTTGACCGTTTCGGGACACAGTTTTTTTCAATGTCGCCATTGACAGCGTGCTGGCTGTTTTGTTGCCGCTGGTTGAAACTGCGCCGTCCGAACACCGGACCCCCGTCCGAGGAAGGCGAAGGAATCGATACGTGATAGCCACTTCACTGGTGCTGGTCGCGGCACTGCTGCATGCCACCTGGAACACCCTGATCAAGTTCAGCGGCGAGCGCTTGCTGGTGATCGCCAGCATGGACAGCGTGGCGCTGCTGTTCGCCGTGGTGATGGTCGGTTTCGTTGCGCCGCCACCGGCGGATATCTGGCCCTGGCTGCTGGCGTCGGCGGCTTTCGAGTTGCTCTATCGCGTGCTGTTGATCAAGGCTTACCGGGTTGGCGACCTGGGGCTGGTGTATCCGCTGATGCGCGGCCTGTCGCCGCTGGTGGTGCTGGCCTTGACCCTGATCTTCGCCGGCGAGGAACTGAGCACCCATCAGATCCTTGGTATTTTGCTGATCCCTTGCGGCATGGCCTGCCTGCTCTGGCAGGGTGGTGGCGGCGATCGCCTGCCCTGGTCGATGCTGCCGGTGGTGGCGCTGATCGGCCTGTGCATCGGTTGCTACACCTGGCTCGACGGCCAGGCGATCCGACACTGGTCGCAACCGCTGGATTACCTGGTGTGGCTGACGCTGGTGTGTTCGGTGCCGTTTCCGGTGCTGGCGGCTGTGGCGCGGCGCGAGGCGTTCAGCGTGTTCTGGCGCACCCAGTGGAAGCTGGGGCTGGCGGTGGGCGTATGCGTGCTGCTCAGCTACGCTCTGGTGCTCTGGGCCATGCACCTGGGCTCGGTGGCCGAAGCGGCGGCGTTGCGCGAGGTGAGTGTGATCCTGGTGGTGCTGCTGGGCATGCGCTACCTCAAAGAACCTTTTGGCGGCCCCAGGCTCTTAGCCTGTGCGCTGGTACTGATCGGCATGCTGGTGATGAAGCTCTGACCCGGCGCGAACATTGATTCTGACAAGGACCTGAACCATGACTGTCGCTTTCTGGTGTGTACTGATCGCACTGATCCTGCCGTACCTGTGCGCGAGCGCCGCCAAGTTCGGCAGCGGCTTCAACCTGCGCCACAACCACGATCCGCGTACCTTCCTCGCCGGCCTCGACGGCATGCCGCGCCGGGCCAATGCGGCGCAATTGAACAGTTTCGAGATCTTGCCGGCGTTCATCGCGGCCGTGCTGATCGCGGACATCGTCGGCAACGCCGAACAGGTGACCCAGGATGTGCTGGCGGTGCTGTTCATCACCAGCCGCCTGCTCTACATCATCTGCTACCTGGCGGACTGGGCGGCGCTGCGGTCGCTGGTGTGGTTTGTCGGGGTAGGGCTGATCATCAGCTTCTTCGTGGCTTCTGCCTGACTGCCTGGAGCACTTGCAGGAGCGGCTTCAGCCGCGATCGGCGGCGCAGCCGTCGTAGAACCTGAATCCGCGATTTTTCTGGATGACCGCGAATACAGGTTTTATGGCCGCTTTGCGGCCAATCGCGGCTGAAGCCGCTCCCACAACGTCAGTGCCAGGCGCAGGGCTGGGGCAAGCCGGTTCCCATCGCAATAGCGCTGTTTTTCGCCAGCGATAAGTTTTACTTCGCCTCAGTCTGCGGCACCACCGGCAGCGCCATGCCCTTGGGCCACAACATCCAGATCTGGCCCTGCTGCTTCATGTCGCCGGCCAGCTGGCCGGCCGCTTCGCCGGTGCCCCAGAACAGGTCGGCACGCACTTCGCCAGTGATTGCGCCGCCGGTGTCCTGCGCCGCCACTGGCCGTACCACCGGGCTGCCGTCAGGGCGGGTGGTGGACAGCCAGAGCAGACTGCCCAGCGGAATCACCTTGCGGTCGATGGCCACGCTGTAGCCCGCCGTCAGCGGCACGTTGAGCGAGCCCCGCGGGCCTTCGTTGCTGTCGGGGCGGGTGCTGAAGAACACATAGCTCGGATTGCTCGCCAGCAATTCCGGCACTCGCGCCGGGTTGGCCTGGGCCCAGGCGTGGATGGCGCCCATGGTCACCTCTTCCTTCTTCAACTGACCCTGTTCCACCAGCCAGCGGCCCACCGGACGGTACGGATGGCCGTTCTGGTCGGCATAGCCCAGGCGCATCTGCCGACCGTTTTCCAGTTGCACCCGGCCCGAGCCCTGGATCTGCAGGAACTGCAGGTCCATCGGATCGGTGAGCCAGGCCAGCACCGGTGCGTTGGCGCCCTGGCGCTGGATCACTTCGGCGGTGTCGTAGGGCTTGAGGGTGCGGCCTTCGAGACGACCGCGCAGGCGCTTGCCCTTGAGCTCGGGGTAGACGCTGTCCAGCGCCACCACGATCAGATCGTCGGGAATGCCGTAGACCGGCACATTGGCTTTTTCGGTGCGGGTTTCGCTGCCCGGGTAGACCGGCTCGTAGTAGCCGGTGATCAGGCCGTTGGCACTGTTTTCCGCCGAGCGCAGGCTGTAGACCTCCAGCTGGTTGCCGAGGAAGTCACGGATCTGCCGGGCGTCCGCCGGCACGCTGGCCGCCGCAGCGCAGGTGGCGCCCCAGACCGGATCGTTCTTCAGCCGCTGGCAGGCGCTGCGCCAGGCTTCGAAGCCGGCTATCAGGTCGGCTTCGCCGACGGCGGGCAGGTCTTGCCAGGTGGCATGGGTGTAGGTGGCGATCGGGTGCGGCTTGGGCTTTTCCGGGGCGCCGCCGTTGCAGCCGGCGAGCAGGGCGAACAGGGAAAGGGTCCAGCCTAGGCGGCGCAGGGGAATCGTCATGGAGGGTATTTCCTTGGCGGGCCGAGTGCGGTGCTCAACCCGTAGTTTTCTTAAGGGTATTGGTCTTTGCCGGTCAGGCGAGGATACTGGCCGCCTTTTTTACCGTGAGCCGTTGATGACCATGATGCTCAAACGTTGTTCCGTGTTGCTGCTGGCCTGCCTCACCCTGACCGCCTGTGGCGGCGTCGATCCGAACTCGCCGCTGGGCCAGCGCAAGGCGATCTTCAAGCAGATGCTCAAGACCAGCGAAGACATGGGCGGCATGCTGCGTGGACGGCTGGCGTTCGACGGGCAGAAATTCGCTGACGGCGCGGTGAAGCTCGACGCGCTTTCCCACGAGCCGTGGCAGCATTTCCCACAGGTCAAGGAAACGGATGATACCAGCGCGCGGGCGGATGTCTGGGAGAAACAGGCGAGGTTCCAGGCGCTGGCACGGGAGCTGGAAGCGAGTACCGGCGAGCTGGTGGGCGTAACCCGGACGCAGCCGTTGCAGGCCGCGGCATTGCAGGCGCCGATGGACAAGGTGGAGGCGGCGTGCAAGGCCTGTCACACCGAGTTTAGAAATCATTAGAAACGTTATCGCGACGACTCGCTGCTCCGAGCCGTCGCGATGAAGGGCGAAAGCTTACTTTTCCAGGTCGTCCACTGCGCTCTGCAGTTCCTTCTTGGCTTCGGCCAGCTTGTCCTTGCGCTTGTTGATCTTCTCGGCGTCACCTTTCCTGACGGCCTTGTCCAGGTCTTTCTGGCGCTGGTTGACCTCATGGCGGGCATCGAGGACCTTCTGTTCGCGTTCCTTGCGCAGCTTGGCATCCGTGCAGTTGGCCTTCGATTCGCTCAACGCCTTTTCCAGCCCGGCTTGCTGCTCGGCATTGCCATGGGCGCGTGCCTGTTCGATCTGTACGCTGATGGCTTGTTGCTTGGCGGCGCAGCCGGTCAGGCGGGGTTGTTCCTCGACCGCCAGGACAGGCGCAGACAGTGCGGCGCAGACGGTGAGCAGGGCAAGCGGGGAAATCGATTTCATAAAAGCTCCGTTGTCGGGCAAGCAGAACCGGTGATGCTGCCCTGATCCGCGCAATTTAGAAACCCTCGATCGCGTGTTCGCGCAGACGGGCGGCCAGCGCCCTGACTTGCGGTTCAGCGAAAAACGCCACCAACTGCTCTGCCCGCAACGGGCCGATTCCCGGTTCTTGCTGCCATTGCGCACTGCTGCGCCCGGCCAGTGCGGCCCAGGAATCGCCGAGTTCAGTGCGGGTTGGCGCCGGTACGCCCAGCGCCCGTGCCCAGCGGGCGAACGGCTGGCCACGGGCCTGGCTGAACGCGGCGTGCAGCTGCTGGCTGCTGCGCTGTGCGATGCCGTGGACGCTCAGCAGGTCGCCAGGTTGCAGGTCGAGCCAGTCGGCGAGGCTGTCGAGGCGGCCGGCCTCCAGCAGCTTGTTCCAGGTGCCGGGGCCGACGCCGGGCATGTTCAGTCCCTGCTTGCCGGCCAGCCAGGTCAAACGCTCGAGAAATTGTTCGCGGCAGCCGAGGCTTGGTTGCCAGCAACTGAGCGGGTGATAGGTGTCCGGATCGGGTGGGGTGGCCAGGTCTCGCCGTGGGCCGCGTTCGGCGACCTCTTCGACACGGGGAATGGTCAGCCCGGCCAGGCTCAGGACGATCTGGTCGCCGGGCTGGATATCCAGTTGCCGCCAGCGTTGCAGTGATCCGGCGCTGACCTGGCGGACGGTGCGGTCGTCGAGGCGCACCGGATCGAGCTGAAGTACCGGGGTGATGCGTCCGGTGCGACCGATGCGGAAGCGGACTTCGCGCACTTCGGCCAGGGCCTGGGCGAAAGGGTACTTCCAGGCGGCGCTCCAGTGCGAAGGGCGCGCCTGCCAGCGAGCGGCGGGTGGCAGGCGTCCCTGGTGCAGCACCACGCCGTCGCTGGCGAACGGCAGCGGCGAGCGATACCAGTGCTGGCGCCAGCGCGCCACGTCTTCAAGGTTTGCCACGGGCTGGCTGTAGCGTTCGCTGTTACCCAGGCCCAGCGCGGCGAGGCGCGCCAGCCGTTCCCGCGGATCTTGCGGGCCGTCGGGCCAGGCCCAGACGAACAGGTCGAGCGCGCGGGCGGCCTCGGCATCGATGCGCTGGCGTGCCAGCAGCCCGGCGACCTTGCTGCGGGCTTTGAGGCTGCCGGCGGCGGCCTGGACATGGTCTTCCTGGCGCCAGAACAGCTCGCCTTGCAGCGTCAGGTCGCGGTGCTCGCCGAGGGTGCGCAGGGCGGGCGACAGCGCCGGGATGTGCCGGCTCCAGTCATGGCCGTTGCTGCCGTCGCCGCGGCTGATCAGTTGCACCAGCCGGCCCTGGCGATAGACGAGCGTCACGGCCACGCCATCGACCTTGGGCTGGACCCACAGGTCCTGGCGTCCTTTCATCCAGGCGCTCACCGCCTGTTCGTCGACCAGCTTTTCCAGGCCGACATGGGCGACGGGATGCGGCAGCGGACCGGCGGCGCTGGCCAGGGGATTGGCATTCACCGGGTCGGCGGCGGGAAAGCAGCCTTGCAGTCGTTGCAGGCGCGCACGGTGCTGGTCGTAGAGTTCGTCGCTGACCAGCGATTCGCCCTGGCGATGGTAATGGTCGTCCCAGATCGCCAGGCGATCGCGCAGCGCCGCGAGCTGACCGGCGGCGACGTTCTCCGGCCAGTCGGGGCAGGGCTGGGCAAGGGCGGGAAAGGAGAGGCAAAACAGCAGAAGCACAATGATCGAAGGCATGCGAGCGTCCTTGCTCGGCGGATGGGAAAACACAGCCTAGGAAAGCGTGCACGAAACATCGGGCGCGCTTTGTCAGGCCATGTTTCGCCGCCCGCGAACCCGGCATCGCCGTGTGGGAAACGCAACAAGCAGACATGAAAAAGCCCCGGCCAGTGACCCGGCCGGGGCTTTTTCGCTACACAGGGCTTACAGGCCGGCAGCGGCGCGCAGGGCGTCGACGCGGTCGGTGCGTTCCCAGGTGAAGGTGGTGAAGGTGTCGTCGCCGACAGTCTTCTGCTGCGGGGTACGGCCGAAGTGACCGTAGGCAGCGGTTTCCTGGTACATCGGGTGCAGCAGGTCGAGCATGGTGGTGATCGCGTACGGACGCAGGTCGAAGCACTCGCGCACCAGCTGGATGATCTTGTCGTCGGAGATCTTGCCGGTGCCGAAGGTGTTCAGCGAGATCGAGGTCGGTTGGGCCACGCCGATGGCGTAGGAAACCTGGATTTCGCAACGCTCGGCCAGGCCTGCGGCGACGATGTTCTTGGCCACGTAGCGACCGGCGTAGGCGGCCGAACGGTCAACCTTGGACGGGTCCTTGCCGGAGAATGCGCCACCGCCGTGACGGGCCATGCCGCCGTAGCTGTCGACGATGATCTTGCGGCCGGTCAGGCCGCAGTCGCCCACCGGGCCACCGATGATGAACTGGCCGGTCGGGTTGATGTGGAACTGGGTGCCCTTGTGCAGCAGTTCGGCTGGCAGGGTGTGCTTGACGATCAGTTCCATGACCGCTTCCTGCAGGTCTTTCTGCGAGACCTCCGGGTTGTGCTGGGTCGACAGCACGACCGCGTCGATACCGACCACCTTGCCGCCTTCGTAGCGGCAGGTGACCTGCGACTTGGCGTCCGGGCGCAGCCACGGCAGCAGGCCGGACTTGCGCGCTTCGGCCTGGCGCTCGACCAGACGGTGGGAGAAGCAGATCGGTGCCGGCATCAGCACGTCGGTTTCGTTGCTGGCGTAGCCGAACATCAGGCCCTGGTCGCCTGCGCCCTGGTCTTCCGGCTTGCTGCGGTCAACGCCCTGGGCGATGTCCACGGACTGCTTGCCGATGATGTTCATCACGGCGCAGGTAGCGCCGTCGAAGCCGACGTCCGAGCTGTTGTAGCCGATTTCGGTGATGACGTTGCGGACGATGTCTTCCAGGTCGACCCAGGCCGAGGTGGTGACTTCGCCGGCGATGATCGCGACACCGGTCTTGACCAGGGTTTCGCAGGCAACGCGGGCGTACTTGTCTTGGGCGATGATGGCGTCCAGCACCGCGTCCGAAATCTGGTCGGCGATTTTGTCCGGATGCCCTTCAGATACGGACTCGGAGGTGAAAAGGGAGTATTCGCTCATCTCGACGGGTTCCTAAATTTACCGGTGGTGAGTGTTTTCAGGCGGTCGCTGGAAGTGGCGGACCTGGATCTGGAAACCATTACGCAAACCCACGTAGAGGCTGTCTCCGGGAGCCAGTCCCGCAGCGCACGCCCAACGAAGCAGGTCGTCCTGTTCAAAGCCCAGCCAGAGATCGCCGCAGGCTTCGCGGGCCCAGCTCTGGTCGTGGCTGCACAACTCTGTAACCAACAGGCTGCCGCCTGGTTTGACACGTCCGGCCAGTTGTTCCAGGGCCGCGGCCGGGTCGCTGAAGTGGTGCAGAACCATGTTCAGCACCACGCAATCGGCCTGGGCCTCAGTGCTACTGAGGGCATCGGCCAATTGCAGGTTTACGTTAGCCAGGCGTTCACGCTGGCAGACCTGACGGGCCAGTTCGAGCATGGTCGGGCTGTTGTCCAGCGCCGTGACCTGCGCGAAGCGGCGCGCCAGTTCAGGAAGGAATTCGCCATCGCCGGGGCCGACCTCCAGCGCCGTGGCGCCGGGCTCGAAGCTGAGCTTGTCGAGCAGTGCCAGCAGGCTTTCGCGGTACTGGGCGAGGCCGGCGATCAGGTCTTGCTGGGCGCGGAATTTTTCTTCCACCCGCAGGAAGAAGTCCTGGCTGGTGGCCGCGCGGCGCTGCTGCACCTGGCCGATGCGGGCTTGCATGTCCCGTGGCAGCGGCAACCCATCGACTTCTTCGAGCAGCGCGGCGTGCAACTTGCCGCCCAGGCTCAGGCTGTCGGGCAGGGCGCGGCGATAGAAGATCGCATTGCCTTCGCGGCGGGTCGCAACCAGCTCGGCCTGGGCCAGCACCTTGAGGTGATGGCTCATGCCGGACTGGCCGACGGCGAAGATCTGCGCCAGTTCCAGCACGCCGAAGGAATCGCTGGCCAGCGCCCGCAGCACGTTCAGGCGCAGCGGATCGCCGCCGGCCTTGCACAGGGCGGCCAGGCGTTCGCTTTGCTGCTGATCGGGAACGGCAACGGGACTATTCATAGGGGCGGCAGTCTAGTCAGGCCCAACCGGTGCCGCAAGACCAATATCAAAAAGTTTTGATATTGGTCGATGGGCGGAGCGAAAAGTGTCGCGGCCCCGCGCATTTTCGGCTGTTTCGTCGGTCGAACCACAGAATTGCCGCTCAATCGCAGGAAAATCGTTCCACTGGTGCCATCCGTCATTGCCCCCGGAGGTGTGCCTGGGCGAAAATGGCCGCCTTTTTTTCCGTCAGTTCCTTTTCCAGTTCCAGGAGACAAGCGATGCCCAGCCGTCGTGAGCGTGCCAACGCCATTCGTGCCCTCAGCATGGATGCCGTGCAGAAAGCCAACAGCGGCCATCCCGGTGCCCCCATGGGCATGGCGGATATCGCCGAGGTCCTGTGGCGTGATTTTCTGAAGCACAACCCGAGCAATCCGACCTTCGCCGACCGCGACCGCTTCGTGCTGTCCAACGGCCACGGCTCGATGCTGATCTACTCGCTGCTGCACCTGACCGGCTATGACCTGTCCATCGACGACCTGAAGAGCTTCCGCCAGCTGCACAGCCGTACCCCGGGCCACCCGGAATTCGGCTACACCCCTGGCGTCGAGACCACCACCGGTCCGCTGGGCCAGGGCCTGGCCAATGCTGTCGGTTTCGCCATCGCCGAGAAAGTGCTGGGCGCCCAGTTCAACCGTGAAGGCCACAACGTCGTCGACCACAACACCTACGTGTTCCTGGGCGACGGCTGCATGATGGAAGGCATCTCCCACGAAGTCGCTTCCCTGGCCGGTACCCTGGGCCTGGGCAAGCTGATTGCCTTCTATGACGACAACGGCATCTCCATCGACGGTGAGGTCGAAGGCTGGTTCACCGACGACACGCCGAAGCGTTTCGAATCCTACAACTGGCAGGTGATCCGCAACGTCAACGGCCACGATGCCGACGAGATCAAGACGGCCATCGAGACCGCCCGCAAGAGCGAGCAGCCGACCCTGATCTGCTGCAAGACCATCATCGGTTTCGGTTCGCCGAACAAGCAGGGCAAGGAAGACTGCCACGGTGCTCCGCTGGGCAACGACGAAATCGCCCTGACGCGCAAGGAACTGAACTGGAACCACGGTCCGTTCGAAGTGCCTGCCGAGATCTACGCCGAGTGGGACGCCAAGGCCGCCGGTGCCAAGGTCGAAGCCGAGTGGAACCAGCGCTTCGACGCCTACGCCGCTGCCTTCCCTGAGCTGGCCAGCGAGCTCAAGCGTCGCCTGAACGGCGAACTGCCGGCCGACTTCGCGGAAAAAGCCGCTGCCTACATCGCCGAAGTCGCGGCCAAGGGCGAGACCATTGCCAGCCGCAAGGCCAGCCAGAACACCCTGAACGCCTTCGGCCCGCTGCTGCCTGAACTGCTCGGCGGCTCGGCGGACCTCGCCGGTTCCAACCTGACCCTGTGGAAAGGTTGCAAGGGCGTCAGCCATGAAGATGCCAACGGCAACTACATGTACTACGGCGTGCGCGAGTTCGGCATGACCGCCATCATGAACGGCGTTGCCCTGCACGGCGGCCTGGTGCCTTACGGCGCGACCTTCCTGATGTTCATGGAATACGCCCGCAATGCCGTGCGCATGTCCGCCCTGATGAAGCAGCGCGTGATCCACGTCTACACCCACGACTCCATCGGTCTGGGCGAAGACGGCCCGACTCACCAGCCGATCGAACAGCTGACCAGCCTGCGCAGCACGCCGAACCTGGACACCTGGCGTCCAGCCGACGCCGTCGAATCGGCGGTGTCGTGGAAGGCTGCCCTGGAGCGCAAGGACGGCCCTTCGGCGCTGATCTTCTCGCGTCAGAACCTGCAGCATCAGGACCGCAACGCCCAGCAGATCGCCGATATCGCCCGCGGCGGTTACGTCCTCAAGGACTGCGCCGGCGAGCCTGAGCTGATCCTGATCGCCACCGGTTCCGAAGTGGGCCTGGCCGTGCAGGCGTTCGACAAGCTGAGCGAGCAGGGCCGCAAGGTCCGTGTCGTATCGATGCCGAGCACCAGCGTGTTCGACGCCCAGGACGCTGCCTACAAGCAGTCGGTACTGCCGCTGGAAGTCGGTGCACGCATCGCCATCGAAGCCGCCCACGCCGACTTCTGGTACAAGTACGTCGGCCTGGAAGGTCGCATCATCGGCATGACCACCTACGGTGAGTCGGCTCCGGCCGGTGCCCTGTTCGAAGAGTTCGGCTTCACCCTGGACAACATCCTGGGTACTGCCGAAGAGCTGCTGGAAGACTGATGTAAGTATCCGCGGGCGATGTCGCCCCAGATCGCGGGCAAGCCCGCTCCCACAGAGGCCGATAAACCCTGTGGGAGCGGGCTTGCCCGCGAATGAGGCGACACAAATCCCGTGGTTTGCGCCAATAGATCTGTTCCGTGAGCCCCCAATGCCCCAACCGCGTCCCTACAAAGTTGCACTCAACGGTTATGGCCGTATCGGCCGTTGCGTCCTGCGCGCACTCGTCGAACGGGGGGCGAAGGCGGGCTTCGAGATCGTGGCCCTGAATGACCTGGCCGACCAGGCCAGCCTCGAATACCTGACGCGCTTCGACTCCACCCACGGGCGTTTTCCCGGCGAGGTGAAGGTCGATGGCGACTGTCTGCATATCAACGGCGACTGCGTGAAGGTCTTGCGCAGTGCCACGCCCGAGGGCATCGACTGGGCGGCGCTGGACGTCGACCTGGTGCTCGAATGCTCCGGTGCCTACAACACCCGCGCCGACGGCCAGCGCTTCCTCGATGCCGGCGCGCCCCGGGTGCTGTTCTCCCAGCCGATGGCCAGCGAAAGCGACGTCGACGCCACGGTGGTCTACGGCATCAACCAGGACTGCCTGACCGGCGACGAGTTGCTGGTGTCCAACGCCTCCTGTACCACCAACTGCGGCGTGCCGCTGCTGCGGGTACTGGACCAGGCATTCGGCATCGATTACGTGTCGATCACCACCATCCACTCGGCGATGAACGACCAGCCGGTGATCGACGCCTACCACCACGAAGACCTGCGTCGCACCCGTTCGGCGTTCCAGTCGGTGATTCCGGTGTCCACCGGCCTTGCCCGGGGCATCGAGCGACTGCTTCCGGAACTTGTCGGGCGAATCCAGGCCAAAGCCGTGCGGGTACCGACGGTGAATGTGTCGTGCCTGGACATCACCCTGCAGACCACCCGCGACACCACGGCCGCCGAGGTCAACCAGGTGCTGCGGGATGCGGCCTTGAGCGGGCCGCTGCAGGGACTGCTGGCGTACACCGAGCTGCCCCACGCCAGCTGCGATTTCAACCATGACCCGCATTCGGCCATCGTCGATGCCAGCCAGACCCGTGTTTCCGGCCCGCGCCTGGTGAACCTGCTGGCCTGGTTCGACAACGAATGGGGGTTCGCCAACCGCATGCTCGACGTCGCCGATCACTTTCTGCGCGTCGTGGACCACACCACCCGCAACACTCGCAAACAGCCCTGAAGGACTGCATTCATGACCGTTTTGAAGATGACCGACCTCGACCTGCAAGGTAAGCGCGTACTGATCCGCGAAGACCTCAACGTCCCCGTGAAGGACGGTGTGGTTGCCAGCGACGCGCGTATCCTCGCTTCGCTGCCGACCATCAAGCTGGCCCTGGAAAAGGGTGCGGCGGTGATGGTCTGCTCGCACCTTGGCCGTCCGACCGAAGGCGAGTTCTCCGCCGAGAACAGCCTCAAGCCGGTTGCTGACTACCTGAGCAAGGCGCTGGGCCGCGAAGTACCGCTGGTCGCCGACTACCTCGACGGTGTCGACGTGAAGGCCGGTGATCTGGTGCTGTTCGAGAACGTGCGCTTCAACAAGGGCGAGAAGAAGAACGCCGACGAGTTGGCGCAGAAATACGCCGCGCTGTGCGACGTGTTCGTCATGGATGCCTTCGGCACCGCTCACCGCGCCGAGGGTTCGACCCACGGCGTTGCAAAGTTCGCCAAGGTCGCTGCTGCCGGCCCGCTGCTGGCTGCCGAGCTGGATGCCCTGGGCAAGGCCCTGAAGGCCCCGGCCAAGCCGATGGCGGCCATCGTTGCCGGCTCCAAGGTGTCCACCAAGCTGGACGTGCTGAACAGCCTGAGCCAGATCTGCGACCTGCTGATCGTCGGCGGCGGCATCGCCAACACCTTCCTCGCGGCCGCCGGCCACAAGGTCGGCAAGTCGCTGTACGAAGCTGACCTGGTCGAGACCGCCAAGGCCATTGCCGCCAAGGTCAACGTGCCGCTGCCCGTGGACGTGGTGGTGGCCAAGGCCTTCGCCGAAGACGCCGAAGCCACCGTCAAGTCGGTTGCCGACGTTGCCGACGACGACATGATCCTCGACATCGGCCCGAAAACCGCCGAGCAGTTCGCCGAACTGCTGAAGTCGTCGAAAACCATCCTGTGGAACGGCCCGGTCGGCGTGTTCGAGTTCGACCAGTTCGGCAACGGCACCAAGACCCTGGCCAAGGCCATCGCCGACAGCGCCGCGTTCTCCATTGCCGGTGGTGGCGACACCCTGGCGGCCATCGACAAATATGGCGTCGCCGCTGATATCTCCTACATTTCTACCGGTGGCGGCGCGTTCCTCGAATTCGTCGAAGGCAAGGTGCTGCCAGCGGTCGAGGTGCTGGAACAGCGGGCCAAGGCCTGAGTCGCCGGGTGCCTGGAGGGAGCGAAGCGATGATCAAGCGATTGTCCTTGATGACCATGGGTCTGTTGCTGGGCGCTTGCGCCAGCGCGCCCGACTCCGCTCCCGACCAACCTGCGAAGGAAAAGGGCGGCTGCTACCAGTCCGAATGGCAAGCCGAGACTGCGCCGGTGATCAACAAGCGCCTCGGCCCTGACGGCCTGGAAAAATACGACGACGAACATCAGCGCAAGGCCAAGGGATGCCCTTGATCGGCTGGCGACAACCTGTCGCCCGGTTTGTGGTCTGCTGGAGGAATTGGATGAAAAGCGTTCTGGCCCTGATGGCCGTGGCAACACTCGCGGGATGCGCAAGCTTCAAGTCTGCTTCCGGCCCGGACGCCGCGCCGGTCGACACCTGGACCACCTGGGTTTGCGACAGCAAGGCCGAAGTGCTCTGGCGACCGGCGGGTGCCGGCAACCAGGAGAGGGATGTACGCCTTGGCGGCGGCGACCAGGTCTACCGGCTCAAGCCCGAGCCGGCAGCCTCCGGGGCGCTGTACAGCGATGGCGTGCTGGCCCTGCACACCAAGGGCGATGAGGGCCTGGTGTACTGGGTGGCAACCAACGATTTGATAGGGCGGGGCTGCAAGGCACCGTGACTGGCCGGGCCGGTTGATACCGGTCCAGACAACTTGAACAGCAAACCGCCGCTGCGGCAGGCTTGCACGAAAAACGACGCTTGTCGGGAGAGAGATACACAATGGCACTCATTAGCATGCGCCAGATGCTGGACCACGCCGCCGAGTTCGGCTACGGCGTTCCGGCTTTCAACGTCAACAACCTGGAACAGATGCGCGCCATCATGGAAGCGGCCGACAAGACCGACTCCCCGGTGATCGTCCAGGCTTCGGCCGGCGCCCGCAAATACGCTGGCGCGCCTTTCCTGCGCCACCTGATCCTGGCGGCGATCGAAGAGTTCCCGCACATCCCGGTGTGCATGCACCAGGACCACGGCACCAGCCCTGATGTCTGCCAGCGTTCGATCCAGCTGGGCTTCAGCTCGGTCATGATGGACGGCTCGCTGCGTGAAGATGGCAAGACCCCGTCCGACTACGACTACAACGTCCGCGTGACCCAGCAGACCGTGGCATTTGCCCACGCCTGTGGCGTTTCGGTGGAAGGCGAACTGGGTTGCCTGGGTAGCCTGGAAACCGGCCAGGCCGGTGAAGAAGACGGCGTCGGCGCCGAAGGCATCCTGGACCACAGCCAGATGCTGACCGACCCTGAAGAAGCCGCCGACTTCGTCAAGAAGACTCAGGTCGATGCCCTGGCCATCGCTATCGGCACCAGCCACGGCGCCTACAAGTTCACCAAGCCGCCTACCGGCGACATCCTGGCGATCGACCGCATCAAGGCGATCCACCAGCGCATTCCGAACACCCACCTGGTGATGCACGGTTCGTCCTCGGTTCCACAGGACTGGCTGGCGATCATCAACGAGTTCGGTGGCGACATCAAGGAAACCTACGGCGTACCGGTCGAGGAAATCGTCGAAGGCATCAAGCACGGCGTGCGCAAAGTGAACATCGACACCGACCTGCGTCTGGCCTCCACCGGTGCGATCCGTCGCTTCCTGGAGCAGAACAAGTCCGAGTTCGACCCGCGCAAGTATTTCGCCAAGACCGTAGAAGCCATGCGTGACATCTGCATCGCCCGCTACGAAGCCTTCGGCACCGCTGGCAACGCTTCGAAGATCAAGCCGGTCTCCCTCGACGAGATGTACCTGCGCTACGCCAAGGGCGAGCTGGCCGCCAAGGTCAATTGATTTGCACGCAAAATGAAAAACCCGCAGCGATGCGGGTTTTTTTATGCCTGTCGGTCATGTAGGCAGACCGTTAGTCGGCGAACTATCCTTGAAACAGGTGTTGGCCAGTTGCCAGCTGTCGATTTGTAAAACTCGGGTCTAGAGTCAAACCCGCAGATTTCATCCGAAAGATGACGTAGTTGCCAAAGAGAAGCAGCATGGAATGCGCTCAAGCTCAGACACACGAGGGCAGTTCGGTTCTATTGGTCGTTGATGACTATCCGGAAAACCTGATCAGCATGCGGGCCTTGCTCGCGCGTCAGGACTGGCAGGTACTGACCGCAAGTTCCGGAATCGAGGCCCTCAGTACTCTGCTCGAACATGAAGTCGACCTGGTCCTGCTCGATGTGCAGATGCCGGGAATGGACGGATTCGAAGTGGCCCGCCTGATGCGCGGCAGCCAGCGTACGCGGCTGACTCCGATCATCTTCCTTACCGCCAATGAACAGACCCAGGCCGCAGTGCTCAAGGGCTACGCCAGCGGCGCCGTGGATTACCTGTTCAAACCCTTCGATCCGCAGATTCTCAAGCCCAAGGTGCAAGCCCTGCTCGACCAGCAGCGCAATCGCCGCGCCCTGCAGCGGCTGACCCGCGACCTGGAGGCGGCGCGGGCGTTCAATGCCTCGGTACTGGAAAACGCTGCCGAAGGCATCCTGGTAGTGGCCGAGGATGGCACCATCCGATTCGCCAACCCGGCCATTTCCCGTCTGCTGAGCGCGTCGGTGGATCAGTTGCAGGGCGCCTGCCTGCTGGATTTCGTGCTGTCGCCGACGGCGGTGCAATGGCGCGAATCCGCGTTCTACCAGGCGTATCTGGAGCGGGATATCTATCGCCTGCACGACGCCGTGTTGCGCACCAGCAATGGCCAGGCGCTGCCGGTGGCCTTGTCCTGCGCGGCCTTGCCGGGCGAGCAGCGGGGCATGGTGGTGACGGTGCTGGACATGTCGGTGGTGCGCAGCCTGCACCAGCAACTGGAGCACCAGGCGGTCACCGATCCGCTTACCGGCCTGCTCAATCGCCGCGGCTTCTACCAGGCGGCGGAAAGCGCACTGGTGCGCAGCGAGCACTCCGACAAGCACCATGCGCTGATGTACCTGGACCTCGACGGCTTCAAGCGGGTCAACGATTCCCTCGGTCACGAAACCGGCGACCAGGTGCTGCACTGGGTCGCCGAGCAGTTGAAGGATTGCCTGGGCGGCCACGGTATCCTGGCGCGCATGGGCGGTGACGAGTTCACCGCCCTGCTGGATGACCTCGACTATCCGGAGCAGGCTGCGCGGTTCGCCGAGAAGTGCATCGAGCGCATGTCCATCCGCCAGCAGATCGACGGTCTGGAGGTGGTCCTCGGGGTCAGTATCGGGATTGCCATCTACCCCGACTGCGGCGCCAATGTCGATGGGCTGCTGCGCGCCGCCGACGTGGCCATGTACGCGGCCAAGCAGGCCGGACGCCAGCAGTACCGCTATTACGATGATGACCTCAACGGCCGCGCCCGTTCACGGTTGATGCTCGAAGACAGCGTGCGCGCCGCTGTGGATAACCAGGATTTCACCCTGGTGTTCCAGCCTCAGGTGGCGTTCTCCGACGGTCGCCTGCGGGGCTTCGAGGCCCTGTTGCGCTGGCGTCATCCCAGTGTTGGCGACGTGCCGCCGGGCCTGTTCCTGCCGTTGCTGGAAGAGGCACGGTTGATTAACCGGCTGGCAAGCTGGATCTATCAGCAGGGTGCCGAGCAGCGCCGCGCCTGGTGCGGGCATTTTCCCGACGATATCACTGTCGGCATCAGTCTGAGCCGGGTGCAGTTCGGCATGCCCAACCTGATAGAGGAACTCGCCGAGGTGATCGCCAGCCAGGGGTTATCGCCGAACCAGCTGGAAGTGGAGATCGCCGAAACCTCGCTGACCGATAACCTGGATGCCGCGCTGCGCCAGTTGCGCAAGTTGCGCGAGCTGGGGGTCCGGGTGGCGCTGGATGATTTCGGCGCCGGCGACTGCTCGTTGCGCCTGCTGCGCGACCTGCCCATCGACACCCTCAAGCTCGACCGCCACCTGGTGGCGCGATTGCCCGATTCCGACGCCGATGCGGCGTTGGTGCGCTGCGTGCTCGAGCTGTGCGGGCAGTATTGCATCAGCGTCATCGCCGAGGGCGTGGAAACCGCGGCCCAGGCACAGTGGTTGCGCGAGCACGGCTGCGAGTACGTACAGGGCTTCCTGGTGGCTCGGCCGATCACTGCGGCCGAGGCAGGACGCTTCCCGGCGTTTTTTGACTGGCAAGCCTTGTAGTTGGGTACACTGCCCGCTTTCCTTCGTCGCCACCACCGTCATGACCCCGCTCAAGTACCTGCAAGCCTATCCACCCGCCCTGCAAGACCAGGTGCGTCAGTTGATCGCCCGTGGCCAACTGGGCGACTACCTGCAAAAGCGCTATCCGGGTCGGCACGACGTGCAGAGCGACAAGGCGTTGTACAGCTACGCGCAGAGCCTTAAACAGGAGCACCTGCGCAACGCGCCGAACCTGGACAAGGTGCTGTTCGACAACCGCCTCGACCTTACCCACCGCGCCCTCGGCCTGCACACGGCGGTGTCGCGGGTGCAGGGCGGCAAGCTCAAAGCGAAGAAAGAGATCCGCATCGCCTCGTTGTTCAAGGAGGCGGCACCGGAGTTTTTGCGCATGATCGTGGTGCACGAACTGGCGCACTTCAAGGAAGCCGAACACAACAAGGCGTTCTATCAGCTCTGCGAGTACATGCAGCCCGGCTACCATCAATTGGAGTTCGACCTGCGTGTTTACCTGACCTGGCGCGAGTTGCCGGGCGAACAGTGAGTCAGGGGGCCTTTTGCATGGACGTGAGCAAGACCAAGAGCAGTTTCTATCGTCGCCTGTACGTGGCCTGGCTGATCGACAGCCAGACCGCCACCAGCGTCCCGGCCTTGATGGCCGCCACCGGCATGCCCCGGCGTACCGCCCAGGACACCATCGCCGCGCTGGAGGACCTGGATATCGTCTGCGAGTTCGAGCAGGAGGCCGGAGCGCGCAACCATGCCGGGCAGTACCGCATTCGTGACTGGGGCGCGATCGACAAGGACTGGATCATCCGGCACCTGCGGTCGATCCGGGAGGTGTTGGGGTATCCCTGACACGAACGGCCTGTCGGAGCAACTTATCTGGCCAGGTGCCGGACCTTGTGGGAGCAACTGTCTTGCTCAAAATCTGAAGGGTTGCACATCCCTCGTGGGAGCGGCTTCAGCCGCGAACGGCGGCGCAGCCGTCGTAAAACCTGAATCCCTGATCCGCCTGATACAACCGGGATACAGGTTTTGTGGCCGCTTCGCGCTCATTCGCGGCTGAAGCCGCTCCCACGGGTTATCTAGCCCGGCGCCGGACCTGATGGGCGCTGGCGTAACCGCTTTTACTCCCGGCGCATCCCGATATGCGGAATGCCGTCTTCCAGGTACGCCTCGCCCACCACTTCGAAGCCGTGCTTGCGGTAATACCCCTGCAGGTGCGCCTGGGCCGAAAGGTAGACGGGCACGTCGGGCCAGTTTTCTCCTGCATGTTTGAGGCCCTGGACCATCAGCTCGTGCCCCAGCCCCTGGCCGCGGCCCGCTTCGGCGATCACGACCCGGCCAATCACCACGTCACCACCCTGGGATGACGGATCCAGCAGGCGCAGGTAGGCCACCAACCGGTCGTCCTGCCAGGCCATCAGGTGGCAGGTATCGCCCGACAGGTCCTGGCCATCGAGGTCCTGATAGGCACATTTCTGTTCCACCACGAAAACCTGGTCGCGTAATTGCAGGACGGCGTAGAGCTGCTCCTTGCCAAGGTCGGTGTGGTGCTTGCAGATCCAGTCGATGGCCATGGGTGTTCTCTCTTGAGGAATGCCATTGATCATAACCAGACAGCGCCAATGCTGACATGCCTTGTCGCAAGCCAAAGTGTCCGCACAACCGGCAAGAATAGAGGCATATAGCTATCATTTGCTGCTGCCAGCCGGACATGCCTTTGTGTAATCTGGCCATCGCGACCTGGCGTCGCTGGCACTGAAGTTCTCAAGCGGTCAAACCACAACGCGGAAAACCTCCGCTATAGGATTTGAGCATGCGGCACTTGCTCCGAGTCTTGTGTTTGCTTGGAATGTTGTCAGTCACCACCCCGGCTCACGCCGAAAAACTGCGCCTGGTCGCCGATATCTGGCCGCCTTTCACGGATGCCAGCATGGACCAGGGCGGGCTCGCCACGGCCATCGTCAAGGCCGCACTGGAGCGCGCCGGCTTCGCCAGTGATTTCGAGCAGGTGCCCTGGGCCCGGGCACTGATGGGGATCGGCGACGGGCGCTACGATGTGTTGGTCAACGCCTGGTACAACGACTCGAGAACCCGCATCGGCCAGTTCTCCGACGGCTACCTTACCAACCGTATCCGCCTGCTCAAGCGCAAGGCCGATGCCCTGCGCTACGAGCGCCTGTCCGATCTCTATCCGCACACGATCGCCGTGGTCCGGGACTACGCCTACTCCACTGAATTCGATACCGATCACCGCTTGCAGAAAGTCCCGGTGCGCAGCTTTGCGGTGGGTATCGGCATGCTCGCCGCCGGGCGAGTGGGGATGGCGGTGGAAGATGAATACGTCGCCCGCTGGTTCCTGCAACGCGAGCCTGAAACCGTGCGCGAGCAGATCGGCTTCTTCGGCAAGCCGGTCAGTGAGAATAGCCTGCACATCCTGGTCAGCCTGAAGAACCCACAGCATGCGCAGATCGTCGCCGGCTTCGACCGGGCCATCGGTGAGATGAAGGCCGATGGCAGCTACGCACGCATCCTGCAGCAGTACAGCTTCATGCCGGCGTCCCCTTGATCAGGTGGGCCGCCAGGGTGCGCAACGGGCCGAGGTGACGGGCGATCAGCGCCAGTTGGGTCTGTACCGTCCGCAGGTTTTCGTCCATTTCCTCGGGCATCTGCTCCAGCTCGCCGGCCAGGGCTTCCTCGCTGTCACTGTGGATCGCCACCGCCTGCTTGCTGGTCAGGCCGTTGGCGATCTCGTCGAGGCTGTCGGCCAGTTTTGCACCGGCGCCATCCAGCAGCAGCTCGCGGGCTTCGGCGGGCAGGGTGCTTTCGCGGTGTGCGCCGAGGGCCGAGAGGTAGCTGAGCAGGGTGTGGGACAGCACCAGGAAGCGGAAGCCGACGTCCGCCTCCTTACGGAAATGCCCCGGCTCCATCAGCATGTTGGCCAGGGTGGTCGATAGCGCGGCATCGGCGTTGTGAGCGTTGCGTCGGGCCAGGCGGTAGGCGAGGTCGTCGCGCTTGCCTTCGGCGTACTGGCGCATGATCTGGCGCAGGTAGGTGCTGTTGCAGGTGAGGGTGTTGGCCAGCACCTTGTTCAGGCGGCGGCCCTGCCAGTCGGGCAGGAACAGGAACACCGCCGAAATGGCGATCAGGCTGCCCACCAGGGTATCGAACAGGCGGGGCAGGAACAGCCCGTAGCCGTCGCCGATCTGGTTGAAGCAGAACAGCACCATCAGGGTGATGGCCGCGGTCGCCAGGGTGTAGCGGGTGGTACGGTTGACGAAGAACACCACCCCCGCCGCCACCGCGAACAGCGACTGGATCACCGCGTTGGGGAACAGATCGAACAGCGCCCAGCCCACGGTCAGGCCGATGGCGGTACCGATGATCCGCTGCACCAGTTTGCGCCGCGTTGCGCCGTAGTTGGGCTGGCAGACGAACAGGGTGGTGAGGATGATCCAGTAGCCCTGGGTCGGGTGGATCAGGTGCACCATGCCGTAGCCCACCGCCAGTGCCAGGGGCAGGCGCAGGGCATGGCGGAAGATCAGCGAGGTGGGCGTCAGTTGCTGGCGCAGGCGGTTCCACACGTCCGCCAGATTGCGCGGCGAGCGGTCGAGCAGGCTCGGGTCGGTGTTGTCGGCCAGGCTGTCGGGGTTGCTGGCGTCGCTGAGCAGGCGGTCGAGGGTCGCCAGGTTGGCCGCCAGGGCCCGCAACGAGCGCAGCAGGCCGCGCCAGGCCGGGTTGCTCTGGATGCGCAGGTGCTCCAGCGAGGCGTGCAGGTCTTCCAGGGCTTCGGCGAAACCGATGTCGTAGACGAACGGCTGGCGCAACTGGATCGACGCCGACAGCCGCTCGCAGGCCTTGCCCTGCTGGCGCAGCAGGCGCTGGCAGCGGAACAGCACGTCACTGTGGAAGAACGCCTCGGTCAGGGCGTTGTACGGATAGTGCGAGGAACTGGCGCGCTCGTGGATGTCCTGGGCGAGGAAGTACAGCTTCAGGTAGCGGCTGACCTTCGAGCTGGGCCGGCCATTGCCGACCCGGTGCAGGATGATTTCCTTGGCGCTGTTCAGCGCTGCCACCACCTTGCCGTTCTGCTGCGCCAGCTCCAGGCGCCGGGCCTCCACGTCGAGGCCGCGAATCGGCTCGAACAGCGTGGCCTTGAGCTTGAGGTAGATGCCCAGTTCGCGGAACAGCCGGGCCAGGCTCTGTTGCACCGGCTGGTTGGAAAACATCGCCTGCCACAGCACCGACAGCAGCCCGTACCAGGCGGCACCGGCCACCAGCAGCAGTGGCTCGTGCCAGAAGTCGGCCACCTCGCCGCCGCGCTGGTCGACGCCGATCATGGTGTACACCGAAAGAATCAGCGTGGCCTGGGCGATCGCCCCGTAGCGCTCGCCGAGGGCGCCGAGCATGGTCAGGCAGAACGCCGCCAGGGCCATCGCCGTGACGAAGATCCAGGGATAGGGGAACAGCAACTCCACCGCCAGGGCGGCGACGGTGAAACACACCAGGGTCACGGCCAGCGCGTTGAGCCGGCCCTGCCAACTGTCGTCGGTCTCGGCCAGTGCGCTGGCGATGATGCCGAGGAACAGCGGGATCAGCAGGGTCATCTGATCCTGGTACCAGCACAGCGCCATGCTGCCGGTCAGGGCGATCAGTACCCGGATGCTGTAGCTGAATTTGTCCAGGGCCCACAGACGGCGAAGCGATTGGCTGAAGGAAGACGATGACATGATGAACGACGGGCCTGCTGGGCGAGGAAGGTGAAGGGGCACCGCGACGCAAAGCCGTCGCGGTGCTCACGTACCAGCAAAATGTGTTCCGTGATGGAGGCTGATTCTAGCCGGAACTTCAGACGAACTGCGCGGCGGCGTAGGCCGAAGCCCAGGCCCACTGGAAATTGAAACCGCCGAGGTGGCCGCTGACGTCCAGCACCTCGCCGATGAAGTACAGGCCGGGGCTTTTCAGCGACTCCAGAGTCTTGGACGACACTTCGCGGGTATCGACGCCGCCCAGGGTCACTTCGGCGGTGCGATAGCCCTCGGTGCCGGCCGGGACCACCTGCCAGTTGCCCAGTTTGTCGGCCACCTGGGCCAGTTCGGCCGGGGTGTATTGCTTCATCGGCTTGGAGACGAACCAGTGATCGGCCAGCAGGTTGGCCATCTTCTTGGTGAAGATCTCGCCCAGCAGGGTCTTGAGCTCGCTGTTGGGGCGCTCGGCTTGCTGCTGTTGCAGCCAGGCCAGGGCGTCGTGGTCGGGCAGCAGGTTGATCTCGACGGTGTCGCCGGCTTCCCAGAACGAAGAAATCTGCAGGATCGCCGGGCCGCTGAGGCCGCGGTGGGTAAACAGCAGGTTTTCGCGGAAGCTGGTGCCGTTGCAACTGGCGATACAGTCCACCGAGGTGCCGGACAGTTCGGTGCACAGCGCCTTGAGCTGGTCGGTGATGGTGAACGGCACAAGGCCCGCGCGGGTTGGCAGCAGGTTGTGGCCGAACTGGCGGGCCACCTGATAGCCGAAACCGGTGGCGCCCAGGGTCGGGATCGACAGGCCGCCGGTGGCGATCACCAGCGACTGGCACTGGAACGGACCGGCACTGGTTTGCAGCAGGTAGCCGTAGTCGGTTTTCTCGATGTGCTCGATGCGGGTGTCCATGCGCAGGGTGGCGCCGGCGGCGTCGCACTCGTCGAGGAGCATCTGCAGGATGTCGCTGGACTTGTTGTCGCAGAACAGCTGGCCGAGTTTCTTCTCGTGGTACGGCACGCCATGCTTGGCGACCATCTCGATGAAGTCCCACTGGGTGTAGCGGGCCAGGGCCGATTTGCAGAAATGCGGGTTCTGCGAGAGGAAGTTGGCCGGCTCGGTGTACATATTGGTGAAATTGCAGCGACCGCCGCCGGACATCAGGATTTTCTTGCCCGGCTTGTTGGCGTGGTCCAGCAGCACGACCCGGCGGCCGCGCAGGGCGGCGGTGCGGGCGCACATCAGGCCGGCGGCGCCGGCGCCGATGATGATCACATCGGTGGAGTGCATGATTTTTCTCTAGAAAGTTCGAGCCTCATCGCCGGCAACGCCGGCTCCCACAGGTCCAGGGGGCTGCAATCCTTGTGGGAGCCGGCGTTGCCGGCGATGAGGCCCTCAAAGGCTCAAATGATCCGGACCTTGAGCGACCGACCCTTGATCTTGCCGCTGTTGAGCCGCTGCAGCGCCTGCCTGGCAACGCCGCGCTCCACGGCCACATAGGCCTGGAAATCGAAAATCGCGATCTTGCCCACCTGCTTGCCCGGAATGCCGGCATCGCCGGTCAATGCTCCGAGGATGTCGCCAGGGCGCAGCTTGTCCTTGCGGCCGGCGGCGATGCACAGGGTGCTCATCACCGGCACCAGCGGCTCGCCGGCCTTGGCCTTGAGGCTGTCGAGCTGCTCCCAGCGCAGCGGAGTCTTTTGCAGCGCTTCGATGGCCTGGGCACGATGGCCTTCGGCGGGGGCGACGAGGCTGACTGCCAGGCCTTTCTCGCCCGCACGGCCGGTACGGCCGACACGGTGCACATGAATTTCCGCATCACGGGCCAGTTCGACGTTGATCACCATGTCCAGCGCATCGATATCGAGGCCGCGGGCAGCCACGTCGGTCGCAACCAGCACCGAGGTGCTGCGGTTGGCGAACAGGGTCAGGACCTGGTCGCGGTCGCGCTGTTCCAGGTCGCCGTGCAGGGCCTCGGCGGCGATGCCCTTGGACCGCAGGTGATCGACCACCTCCTGGCACTGCTGCTTGGTGAAGCAGAAGGCGACGCACGACTGCGGGCGGAAATGCCCCAGTACGCGGGTGACCGCGCTCAGGCGGTCCTCGGGGTCGACTTCATAGAAATGCTGTTCGATCTGGCTGTCATCGTGCAGCGCCTCGACCTTGACCTGCTGCGGGTTGCGCATGAAGGCGGCGGACAACTGCTTGATGCCGCTCGGGTAGGTGGCGGAGAACAGCAGGGTCTGACGGCGTTCCGGGGTCTGCCCGATGATCTGGGCGATGGCGTCGTAGAAGCCCATGTCGAGCATGCGGTCGGCTTCGTCCAGCACCAGGGTGTTGAGCCCGTCCAGCACCAGGGTGCCTTTGCTCAGGTGCTGCTGCACGCGGCCCGGGGTGCCGACGATGATGTGCGCGCCATGTTCCAGCGAGGCGATCTGCGGGCCGAGGGACACACCGCCACACAGGGTGAGGATCTTGATGTTGTCTTCGGCGCGGGCCAGGCGGCGCAGCTCCTTGGCCACCTGATCGGCCAGCTCGCGGGTCGGGCACAGCACCAGCGCCTGGCAGCCGAAGTAGCGCGGGTTGATCGGGTTGAGCAGGCCGATGCCGAACGCGGCGGTCTTGCCACTACCGGTCTTGGCCTGGGCGATCAGGTCCATGCCCTTGAGGATGACCGGCAGGCTCTGCGCCTGGATCGGCGTCATCTCGGCATAGCCGAGGGCGTCCAGGTTGGCGAGCATGGCCGCAGACAGCGGCAGGGTGGCGAAAGCGGTGGCGGTGGTGGTCACGAGACGGGCCTGCAAAACAAAATGTCGCGCAGTGTACCAGCCTCATGGCCATTCGCCCTGGCTTTGTACGAAAAGGCGCCGAGTGGTGAGGCGCCTTTCGTGCAGGGTTCAGTGATCCATTCCGGCTTCCTGCCGCGGTGCGCGCCGTCCATCGGTCTTCGCCAGTTGCAGGAAGATCGCCGCCGCCAGCATCGCCATCAGGCCGATGGTGACGAAGGTCAGCTGGAACGCGCCCAGGGTGGTTTCCACGCCCTCGGCACTGCCCGCCGCGGTAAAGCCGCCGAGCAGGGCACCGGCGCAGGCGACGCCGAGGCTCAGCGACAGTTGCGCGACCACCGACAGCAGGCTGTTGCCGCTGCTGGCGCTGGCGTCGTCGAGGTCGATCAGGGTCACCGTGTTCATCGCGGTGAACTGCATCGAGTTGATTGCCCCGAGCATCCCGAGCTGGACCAGCAACAGGGCGTGAGGCGTGTGTTCGTCCACCAGCCCCAGGCTCGCCAGCATGATCCCCAGCAGCAGGGTGTTACCGGTGAGAATGGTGCGATAGCCGAAGCGCTCGATCAGCGGCCGGGCGATGGACTTGGCAAGCATCGCCGCTGCAGCCAGCGGGATCATGCTCATCCCGGCCTCGGCCGGCGAGTAGCCCAGCGCCACCTGCAGCAGCAATGGCACGAGGAACGGCAGGGCGCCGCTGCCGAGGCGGGCGAACAGGTTGCCGAGGATACCCACCGAGAAGGTGCGCACGCGGAACAGTCTTGGCGAGAACAGCGGGTTGTCGATGCTGCCGGCCCGCAGCCAGTAGGCTGCCAGGCACGCCATGCCGGCGAACAGCAGCAACATCACCCGCAGGTGCGGCAGGTGCAGTTCGCCCAGCCCTTCCATGGCGATGGTGATCAGCACCATCGCAGCGCCGAACAGGATGAAACCGACGCCGTCGAAGCGGGTACGTTCCGAGCCGCGCAGGTCGGGGATGAACTTCCACACCGCGTAGCAGCCGATCACGCCGACCGGCAGGTTGAGCAGGAAGATCCAGTGCCAACTGAGGATTTCCACCAGCCAGCCGCCCATGGTCGGGCCGATCAGCGGGCCGAGCAGGCCGGGAATGGTGATGAAACTCATGATCCGCACCAGTTCCGAGCGCGGGTAGGCCCGCAGCACCACCAGCCGCCCGACCGGCAGCATCAGCGCGCCGCCGAGGCCCTGGATGATGCGGGCGCCGACCAGCATGCCGAGGCTGTTGGCGATGGCACAGAGCAGCGAGCCGAGGCTGAACAGCAGAATGGCGCCGAAGAACACCCGCTTGGTGCCAAAGCGGTCGGCGATCCAGCCCGAAGCGGGGATCAGCAGGGCCACCGTGAGCATGTAGGCGATGATCACCGACTGCATGCGCAGCGGATCCTCGGCCAGGTCCCGGGCCATCGCCGGCAGGGCCGTGTTGAGGATGGTGCCGTCGAGGGACTGCATGAAAAAGGCGATCGCCACCACCCACGGAATCCAGCGGGCGGTGACGGGGTCGAGCGAGGGGCGTTCGGGCATGGCTGATCCTTGGGCGGTTTTGGGACCGCTATGCGGTCCTTCGCGAGCAAGCTCGCTCCCACAGAAAAGCGAGCTGTCGCTACTCCCTTGTGGGAGCGAGCTTGCTCGCGAAGGGCCGCAAGGCGGCCCCAGTGATCACAACGTCAACGTGAGCCTTTTGACCAGCGCCCCCGGCAAATGACTCGATCCGGTCTGCCGCTGGCCATAGGTGCTGGTGGACAGCATCAGCTCGCGCTCCCGGGTCAGCGCCTCAAGCTGCGACCCCAACAGACTGTAGACGCTGTCATCGAAGCGCATGGTGCTGACCGGGGCCTGGATCTGACCGTTCTCGACCCAGAAGCAGGCGAACCGGGTCAGACCGGTCAAGCGTGCCGCCGGCTGGTCGGAATAATTCAGGTACCACAGGTTGCCGATGTACAGCCCGGTGCCCAGGCGTGCCAGCACATCGGCCTCGGCGAGATCGCCACTCGCCATGCTCAGGCAGCTCGGCGACTCCCAGGGCTCGGCACCGTTGGCCTGGCGCTGGAACTCGGCGGCGCTGCGGGCGTTGGTCAGTTGCTCCAGGGCGCGGCCATGGTCGATCAGGCGCAGGTCGGCGCGGGGATAGCCTTCGTCGGAGAACAGCGGACTGAGCGAGCCGCTGACCTGCTCGGTCATGCTTACGAGTGGGCTCAGTGCCGCCTCGCCGGCGTACAGACGCTGCAACGGACTGTGCTTGTTGGCGATGGCCTGGGCCGAGAACCCGCCCCAGCCGAGCATGCCGACGATCTCGTCGAGGGCGGCCGGCGCCAGGTAGGCACGGTAGTCGCCGGGCGTCAGCGTCTTCAGCGGACGGCCCAGATACTCCAGTTGCTCGCGGGCCTGGGCCAGGCGTCGGGCGAACTGTTCGTCGTCCCATTCCTGTCCGGCGTAGTTGGCCTTCACCGCCTGGCCATTGGCGTGGAACAGGCTCCAGTCGAAGTTGAAACTGTTGGCCTGGTGCCAGCCAACAGCGCCGAAGGAACTGGCGAAGCCGCGGCAGATCGGGCCGACGGCATAGATGCCGACCAGATCCAGGTCGCCGGCACCGGTTGCGATGCGTTCCAGCACCTGGGCGCTGTCGGGCAGCGGCGACTCCTGTTGATGATGGCTTTCCCAGGCGCTGTCGTTGAGCAGCAGGTAGGGATCGGCGGGGATCAGCGGCAGGGTCTGGCGCAACTGGGCGACGGCTTCGGCGAGGCGTTGGCGGTCGATGGCCTCATCGCCGCTCAGGGTCAGGTTGAGCTCGGCCTGACGGCCGTCGGCGATCAGCTTGAGGCTGGCGCTGGACTGCTTCACATCCCCGGCCTGGCGGACACGGGCGTGATTGAAACGGATGAACTGCGAATGCTCGCCGGCGTAGCTCAGGGTGAACTGCTCCGGTGCGGTCACGTTGTTGCGCAGCCAGGCCAACAGGGCCTGGAAGCTGTGCAGGAAGCTGGCGGCCATCAGGCGTCTCCTCCGAATACGTCGATCTGGCTGAACACGCAGGCCGGCGAGGCGTGACCGACCCGCACCACCTGGTTCGGCTCGCCCTTGCCGCAGTTCGGCGTGCCCAGTACCTGGAAGGTGCTGGCATCGCCCACGGCGCTGAGGTTGCGCCAGAAGCCGGCGGAAATGCCCCGGTAATTGGGGTTCTTGACCACGCCCTTGAGCTGGCCGTCTTCGATCAACTGGCCCCACTCGCAGCCAAACTGGAACTTGTTGCGCGCATCGTCGATGGACCACGAGCGGTTGGTACGCATCAGGATGCCGCGCTCGATGCCACCGATCAGCTGGTCGAGTGACTTGTCGCCCGGTTCGATATTCAGGTTGGCCATGCGGTCGATCGGGGCGCGGTTCCAGCCGCAGGCGCGGCTGTTGGCGACCCCTTCCAGTCCCGAGCGGAACTGCGACAGTGCGCCGCCCAGCGGGCGTACCAGCAAGCCGTCGCGGATCAGGAATTGCTTGAACGCAGGCGTGCCCTCGTCGTCGTGGCCGTAGCTGGCCAGTTCCTCGCGGATGTTCGGGTCGAAGGTCACATTGAGCAGCGTGGAGCCGTACTGCAGGTGGCCGAAGTCGCTGGCCTTGACGAAGCTGGTGCCGGCGTAATTGCGCTCGTCGCCGAGGATGCGGTCCATCTCCAGCGGGTGACCGATGGATTCATGGATCTGCAGCATCATCTGGTCCGGCATCAGCAGCAGGTCACGCGGGCCGCTCGGGGTGTTGGGGGCCAGCAGCAGTTGCAGCGCCTCGTCGGCCACCCGGGTGCCGGCACCGACCAGGCCGCAACGCTGGATCACGTCAAGGCCGCCTTGCTGGCCGAAGTTCTCGCGGCCCAGGGTGCGGGTCTGGCTGTCGCCGTTGCCGAAGGCGGTGACGCTGAGGCCGGGGAAGACAAAACGCTGGGCCTGGCGCAGCTCGGCGCCGGCACTGTTGAGGTAGATCTGTTCGACGGTGGTCAGGCCAAGGCTGACCTGCCAGTTGGCCAGGCGCTCGTCGGCCGGCACTGCTGCGGATTCCTGATTGAGCAGGTCGTAGCAGTCGCCAAGGGACGGGAAGGCCTGGTCGAGGTTGGGCGAGCAGTAGTCGGCGCGGGCGGTGGCAATGGGCTGGTCGCGCAGGTCGAGCAGTGAATGGGCAGCGATCTGCCGGGCCAGTGCTTCGGCACGGTCCAGCGCCTGTTGCAGGCCGGCCTGGGACAGGTCGGCGGTGGCGGCGTAGGCTTCCACGCCGCTGACCCGTACGGTGAGCATGGCGCCTTCGTCGCGGCCCAGACTGGGCGGCTCGGCGATGTTCTTGCGTACCGACAGGTGTTGATGGGACTGCTGCACATGGCGCAGGGAGAAGAACTCGCCGCCGCAGCGCAGGCTTGCGAAGCGCTGGCGCAGCGGCGCGGTGGAATCGAACATGCGCGGAACTCCGGATACCGGTGGTTCCCCCTCAGAACCACTCCTCGTGCATGCTCAGGCAGGTGTCGTCACGGGCCTCGAGCAATGCGAGGTCATTATGGCAGGGCGGTACTTCCCAGGTGAGGAAAAACCTCGCCGCCTGCAATTTGCCGCGGTAGAAGTCGCCGTCTGCCGGGTTGCCGGTCGCCAGCCCCTGCTCGGCGTGGATCGCCTGTTCCAGCCAGCGCCAGCCGACCACGCAATGGCCGAAGGCCTTGAGGTACAGCGCCGAGTTGGCCAGGGCGAGGTTGACCTTGCCAGTGGCCAGGTCGCCGAGCAGACCGAGGGTCACGCCCTGCAGGCGGGTGAGCAGTTGCTCCAGCGGCTGGCGCAGGGTGTCCAGCCCTGGATGCTGGTGGGCGTGCTCGCAGGTCCCGGCAATCAGGCGCACCAGTTGTTTGAGGCCGGCGCCACCGTTCTGTGCCAGCTTGCGCCCGAGCAGGTCGAGGGACTGGATGCCGTGGGTGCCTTCGTGGATCGGGTTCAGGCGGTTGTCGCGGTAGTACTGCTCCACCGGGTATTCGCGGGTGTAGCCGTGGCCGCCAAGGATCTGGATCGCCAGTTCGTTGGCCTTGAGGCAGAACTCCGAGGGCCAGGATTTGACGATGGGCGTGAGCAGGTCCAGCAGTTCCTGGGCTTGCTGGCGCGCCTCGGGGCTTTCGGCGGTGTGGCTGTCGTCGAACAGCCGCGCCGCGTACAGGCCGAGATCGAAGGCACCTTCCACATAGGCTTTCTGTGCCAGCAGCATGCGCTTCACATCACTGTGGGCAATGATTGGCACGGCGGCGGTGGACGGGTCCTTGTTGTCCGGCAGCCGGCCTTGCGGGCGCTGGCGGGCGTAGTCGAGGGAGTACAGGTAGCCGGCGTAACCGAGCATCACCGCGCCCATGCCGACGCCGATCCGCGCCTCGTTCATCATCTGGAACATGCACGCCAGGCCCTGGTGAGGCTTGCCCACCAGGTAGCCGACGCAGTTGCCGCTGTCACCGAAGTTCAGTGCGGTGGAGGTGGTGCCGCGCCAGCCCATCTTGTGGAACAGCCCGGCCAGGGTCACATCGTTGCGCGGGCCGAGGCTGCCGTCCGGATTGACCAGGAACTTGGGCACGATGAACAGGGAAATCCCCTTCACCCCGGCAGGCGCGTCCGGCAGCTTGGCCAGGACCATGTGCACGATGTTTTCCGACAGCGGATGGTCGCCGCCGGAAATGAAGATCTTGTTGCCCCGCAGACGGTAGCTGCCATCGGCGGCCGGTTCGGCACGGGTGCGGATATCGGCCAGGGACGAGCCGGCGTGGGGTTCGGTCAGGGCCATGGTGCCGAAGAAGCGGCCGTCGATCATCGGCTGCAGGAACAGGCGCTTCTGCTCCTCGGTGCCGAAGCTCTCGATCAGATTGGCCGCGCCCATGGTCAGGAAGGGGTAGGCCGTGGTCCCGGCGTTGGCCGCCTGGAAATGGGCGAAACAGGCTTGCGACAGCAGCGTCGGCAACTGCATCCCGCCGACGTCGAAATCGCGGTTGGCATTGAGAAAACCGGCTTCGAGGAAGGCCTCCACCGCAGGTTTCACCTCGGGGATCAGCACCGCCTCGCCGTTCTCGTAGCGCGGCTCGTGCTCGTCGCCCTTGCGGTTGTGCGGGGCGAAGTACTTTTCGGCGATGTTGCGAGCGGTGGACAGTGCGGCGTCGAACGTCTCGCGGCTGTGCTCGGCAAAACGCTCGCGCCGGGTCAGCGCCTCGGCGTCCAGCACTTCATAGAGTTCGAACGCCAGATTGCGGGCGCTGAGCAGGGTCTCGGTCATGGCGGCCATTCCTTGTTCGGGGATGGGGCGAGTCTAGGCAGGCGGGGAGGGTGTGCACAGGGAAATAGGTTTGGGTGATGGTGGGGTAGAAGGGGGAGAGCGGCTTTACAGCATTTACAGATCAGGACTTCGGTTCGCGTCGAATCGTCCCTCACTTCGAGAGGAATATACCTACATCATTTTTATTGCTGTAAGTATTTGATGTGCGGTCCATTACAACAGCGGCTGCGATATGTCTACGAGCACCATTTCACCTGAAGTCGAATTACCGACTGATAAATTCAGGCCCCATTTTTATGTGGTTTCGGTCCGAAAGATGGCCATCATGATGTTGCTCACCTGGGGGGTTTACGGAATTTATTGGCATTACAGGAACTGGGCTACCTATAAGCGGGCTACCGGTGACAAGGTGATTCCACTTCTGCGCGCGATTTTTTCGATCTTCTTCCTGTATCCATTGTTGAAACGAATCGACCGGGGGCTGCAGGAGAGGGGCAAAGATCGTCAATGGTCACCGGGGTTACTGGCACTGGGCATTATTCTGACGATCCTGATGGCCAGTCTCTTGCCCGGGCTACTTGATCCTGCACTCAACTCCTTTGGCTGGATAGCTCAGGCGACGCCCGAGGTGGCGCTTCGCAGTTCGGTGCACCTCTACGCGGTTGTCCTCCCGCTTTTTTGTCTTCAGATATGGCTGACAGGGAAGATTCAGCGAGCGATCAACCTTCATGAGGGGGATGAAGCGGGCGGTGGAAACAACAGGATTTCCTGGGTGAACCGGGCATGGTTGGTACCAGGGACTCTTATGTGGGTCACCAATATGTTTTTGCTGATGGTCACGTTCTGGTTGGTTGCTCTGTTCTGAAAGCTTGGTTGGCTGTAAGTCGTCTACTCGTGCTTCGTCAGAACACTCGCTCCCATTCCCGGGAGCGAGCTGACAGCTTTTCACCCGCCACACGAGGTTTCATGAACCGCCCAACCAGACGGTTCCCTCGTATGTCCATTCAGATCGTTTCCCCTGTAAATCGTGAAGCGCGCCCCCGCCCTGTGTTCTATGTGGTGTCGCTGCGCAAGCTGATCATTCTGAATTTCTTCACGGGCGGCCTTTATTGGTTCTTCTGGTTTTTGCGCAACTGGGATCTGTACCGCCGCTCTCGAGGTCCGGAGTTTTCAATGCTGCCAGGTGTGCTCTGGCCGGAGTTCTTCGTCTATATGCTGTTGAATCGGGTGGACAGGCAGATTCGCGTCACCGGACGCGACTATGCATGGTCACCCTGGTGGCTGGCGTTTTTCATGGTGTTGATGTTGCTGTTGTCAGCGACGGTGGCGTTGGTGTCCGTGCCGATAAGCGATGACGGGTTGCTGATTTCGGCGTCGCTGCTGACAGGGGTCCTGTACTACGTGACCTTGTGCAAGGCTCAGCAAGCGATCAATTACTGTGAGGGTGATCCCTACGGAGAAGGAAATGCACAGCTCACACTGGTGAACTGGCTGTGGATCATTGGTTGCACGCTTGGATGGCTGATGCTGGATTGAAATATGGGTGCCTGGAAACTGTAGATGATTGTTTAGGTTTTTCTTTCTGATAAATCAGAATTCACCTACAGCATCATTCGGGAAAGAAGTATCTCATTGGCCACCCTTCAATCAGTCAGGTGTTTTGTTCATGTCCATGAACGCCGTTGCGACAAGTAACGATATGCAACCGCCGCCGGTCCCCATGTTCTACGTGGTGTCCCTGAACAAGCTGGTCGGCTTGATGCTGCTTACCGGCAATCTTTACGCGTTCTACTGGTTCTATCGGAACTGGTCTGCTTATCGGCAAGCGACCGGGGCGAGTGTGATCCCGCTGCTGCGCAGCATCGTTCCTGTTCTTTTCGTTTACCCGTTGTTGAGCAGGGTGGATCGTGGTTTCAGGGATTCGGGTCGTGAATACAATTGGTCGCCCCTGGTACTGAGCCTGGGCATGTGGTTGGTGGTTGTCGTCGGCGGCGTTTCGGGCTGGCTGGCTCCGACTCCGCCCGGGTTGGCTCCTCCGAGTGTTGCGTTCTGGATGCAGGGGCTGCTGGAGATGGTCGTGTACATTGGCTTGATCACCTGGCTGTTTTACCTTGCTCAGCGAGCGATCAACGTCCATGAAGGCGACCCGAAAGGGCAGGCAAACTCGCAAATCACGGCCGCCAACTGGGCCTGGATAGCGCTTGGGGTACTGCTCTGGGTGCTCTATGTTGCAGTAGTGAGCGTAGCTGTATGGAGCTCGTTCTGGTGGGCGAGGATGTGACTCTTCGGTAAAAACAGGGTGGCTTTCGGCTTTTCTTCCAGATTAATCAGAATCTACCTACAGCGTAATTCGTTAAAGAAGTATTTCATTGGCGCCCCTTCAATAAGTCAGGTGTCTTGTTCATGTCCATGAACGCTATTACGCCGAGTAGCGATATTCAGCCGCCGCAGGTACCCATGTTCTACGTGGTGTCTCTAACCAAACTGGTCGGCTTGATGCTGCTCACCAGCAATCTTTACGCTTTTTACTGGTTCTACCGGAACTGGTCTGTTTATCGGAAGGCGACCGGGGCGAGTGTGATCCCGCTGCTGCGCAGCATCGTTCCCGTTCTTTTCGTTTACCCGTTGTTGAGCAGGGTGGACCGTGGATTCAGGGATTCGGGTCGAGAATACAACTGGTCACCGGTGATGTTGAGTCTGGGCATGTGGTTGGTGATTGTCGTCTCCGGCCTTTCGGGCTGGCTGGCTCCTGCGGGGCCCTGGCCGCAGGCACTGTTCCGGTTGGTGGTATACATGGGGGCGATCGCCTGGCTGTTCTGCCTAATCCAGCGAGCGATCAACGCCCATGAAGGAGATCCGAAAGGTCGGACAAACTCGCGGTTCACGGTTGCTAACCTGGCGTGGATAGCGTTGGTCTGGCTGTTCCCTTATGCACTTATGAATCTATTTATATGGGTTATATGGGGTGTGTATCTTTTGGCGTAGAGGTGATTTCTAAGTAAATCTATGGTTCGGGCACCGCTTCGTATAGGGTCTTGGAATGCAATTCGGAGGGTACGGGGAACGCAAGACTGAGGGTGGTCAATTGGCTCTGGATGCTGATCGTTTCTCACGGTGGCTGGTGCTGGGTGATTTATTCATTCAGGACCACGATTATCTAACCCTCGTTTCGACTTCTCTGCTCGAGTTTTCAGACTCGGCCTACAGCGATATCCGAGATAAGAGTATCTGATATACGGCCCTTGAATCATGAGTGTCTGTTTATGCCCACAGGTAAGCCAATGGCTTTGAGTAAACCCAGTAGGGTGATACCGAAGTTCTATGTCGTCTCGATAAGAAAATTGGTCTACATGACTATGTTGACCACCGGCCTCTATGTTTTTTACTGGTTCTATCGCAACTGGGCTGCTTACAGGTATTCCACCGGCAACTATGTCAACCCCATCCTTCGAAGCGTTTTTCCGGTGCTTTTCGTCTACTCCCTGGTCAGCCGGATTGATCAGGCTCTCCAGGATTCCCGGGTCCATTACAACTGGTCGCCCAGGCTTGTGGGGATGGGCATGTGGCTGGTTTTGGTGCTCTGTCTCGGATCAGGCCTTCTGGCTCCCCTGCCCACGGGGGAGCCGAAGCATGACGCGCTTGTGGAGATAAGGCTCACGATCGAAGCGATACTGCAGCTGGCAGGAATGCTCTGGGTCATGTGCAGGATTCAACTGGCGATAAATGTTCTGGAGGGGGATCCCCGGGGCGAGGCGAACTCGCGCTCCACCAGGGCGGGTAACGGATGGATGATGTTCGGTGTCACCCTTTGGATGTTCATTGTCATGGGGCTTGCTTTGAATCTGTCGATTGCTTTCTGATTGGCAAAAAAAGCGGGGCGGGTTTCGCGCAACTCCTTCTGGAGTCCGCAAAACCCGCCCCGCTTCATTTCCCTGCTGCTATCAGCCGATCGTCATCAGGCTTGCGTTACCCCCCGCCGCAGCGGTGTTCACGCTCAACGCCCGTTCGATCACCAGGCGCTCCAGCGCAACGCTGGTCTCGCCCGACGACAAGCCATGCACGCCAACGATCGCGCCGGGACGCTTGGCGACCTGTTCGCAGATGCCGCGCAACTGGTCGGAGTCACCATGGTGCAGGACCGCGTCGAATACCAAGTCGTCCTTGTTCCAGTCCGCCACCAGCTTGATGCGGCTCTGCACGTCCTTCGGCAGGCGGGCGCGCAGGGATTTGCCCGGTTCGCCATCCAGCACCAGCGCCGAGCTGCCCACGGCCAGTACGGCGGCCAGTTGGGTCAGCAGGTCGGCTTCGCTGTCGGCCAGGCACAGGACGTGCTCGCGCGGCAGGATGGTGTAGCTGTTGCGCTCGCCGGTCGGGCCGGCCAGCAGGCGGGTAATGCCGCTTTGCGACTGGCGGGCGAACTGTTCGCACAGTTGCGCCAGCTCGTTCTGTTGGCTGCTCGCAGCCCAGGCCTTGAAGCTTTCCAGCGGCTTGAGCAGGTTTTCCCGCAGGCGGCTGTCCGGGGCATTGCCGGCGTCGCTGCGCTGGAACGATTGTTCGATGGCGTCGGCCGGGCGAGTCGACAGCAGGCGGTACAGGTACAGCGGGCCGCCGGCTTTCGGGCCGGTGCCCGACAGGCCTTCGCCGCCGAACGGCTGTACGCCGACCACGGCACCGACGATGTTGCGGTTGACGTAGACGTTACCGGCATTGACGTTGTCGATCACCTTGGCGATGGTCTCGTCGATGCGGGTATGCACGCCCAGGGTCAGGCCGTAGCCGGAAGCATTGATCTGCTCGATGAGCTGGTCGAGGTTCTTGCGGTTGTAGCGCACCACGTGCAGGACCGGGCCGAAGATCTCGCGTTGCAGTTCGTCGAGGCTTTCCAGTTCGATCAGGGTCGGCATGACGAAGGTGCCGCGCTTGGTTTCGGTGCCGTCGGCGATGGCCACCTGGTACACCGAACGACCTTTGTCGCGCAGGGCCTGGATGTGCTTCTCGATGCCGGCCTTGGCTTCGGCGTCGATCACCGGGCCGATGTCCACGGACAGGCGCTCCGGGTTGCCCAGGCGGCTTTCGGCCATGGCACCCTTGAGCATTTCGATGACGCGGTCGGCGGAATCTTCCTGCAGGCACAGTACGCGCAGGGCCGAGCAACGCTGGCCGGCACTGTCGAAGGCCGAGGACACCACGTCGATCACCACCTGCTCGGTCAATGCCGAGGAGTCGACGATCATGGCGTTCTGGCCGCCGGTTTCGGCGATCAGCGGGATCGGGCGACCCTGAGCATCCAGGCGACCGGCGACATTGCGCTGCAGCAGGCGTGCGACTTCGGTGGAGCCGGTGAACATCACGCCTTTGACGCGCTCGTCACCCACGAGGCGGGCGCCGACGGTTTCACCGCGGCCTGGCAACAGTTGCACCACGCCTTCCGGAATGCCGGCTTCCAGCAGCAGGCGGACGGCCTGGGCGGCGACCAGCGGGGTCTGCTCGGCCGGCTTGGCCAGGACCGGGTTGCCGGCGGCGAGGGCGGCGGCAACCTGGCCGCTGAAGATCGCCAGCGGGAAGTTCCACGGGCTGATGCAGGCCACCGGACCCAGCGGGCGGTGGGCGTCGTTGCTGAAATCGTTGCGCGCCTGCACGGCGTAGTAGCGCAGGAAGTCGACCGCTTCGCGGACTTCGGCGATGGCGTTGGCGTAGGTCTTGCCGGCTTCGCGGACCAGCAGGCCCATCAGTGGCTGGATCTCGGCTTCCATCAGGTCGGCAGCGCGTTCGAGGATCGCGGCGCGCTCGGCAGGCGGCGTGGCTTGCCAGATCGGTCCGGCATTCAGGGCGCACTGGATGGCGTTGTCGACGTCGCCAACGGTGGCTTCCTGAACATGACCCACCACGTCGCGGTGGTCAGCAGGGTTCAGGACCGGTGCGGCGGCTTCCTGGCTGGCGGCGCAACCGAGCATCGGCGCGGCCTTCCAGTCGTTGTGAGCGGTTGCCAGCAGGGCGCAGGACAACGACGCCAGGCGGTGTTCGTTGGCCATGTCGATGCCAGCCGAGTTGGCCCGCTCGCTGCCGTACAGGTCGCGCGGCATCGGGATGCGCGGATGCGGCTGGCCGACGCTGCCTTCCTGAGTGGCCATGCGCTCGATGGTGGCGACCGGGTCGGCGACCAGTTCCTGGATCGAGATCGAGTGGTCGGCGATACGGTTGACAAACGAGGTGTTGGCGCCGTTTTCCAGCAGGCGGCGAACCAGGTAGGCCAGCAGGGTTTCGTGGGTGCCGACCGGGGCGTACACGCGGCACGGACGGTTCAGCTTGCCATCGGCAATCTTGCCCACGACCTGCTCGTAAAGCGGCTCGCCCATGCCGTGCAGGCACTGGAACTCGTACTGGCCTGGGTAATAGTTCTGACCAGCGATGTGGTAGATGGCCGACAGGGTGTGGGCGTTGTGGGTGGCGAACTGCGGGTAGATGACTTCCGGTACCGACAGCAGCTTGCGGGCGCAGGCGATGTAGGACACGTCGGTGTACACCTTGCGGGTGTACACCGGATAGCCTTCCAGGCCTTCGATCTGGGCGCGCTTGATCTCGCTGTCCCAGTAGGCGCCCTTCACCAGGCGGATCATCAGGCGGTGGCGGCTGCGGCGGGCCAGGTCGATGACGTAGTCGATCACATAAGGGCAGCGCTTCTGGTAGGCCTGGATGACGAAGCCGATACCGTTCCAGCCGGTCAGTTGCGGCTCGAAGCACAGGCGCTCCAGCAGGTCGAGGGACAGTTCCAGGCGGTCGGCTTCTTCGGCGTCGATGTTCAGGCCGATGTCGTACTGCTTGGCCAGCAGGGTCAGCGACAGCAGGCGCGGGTACAGCTCGTCCATCACGCGCTCGTACTGGGCGCGGCTGTAGCGCGGGTGCAGGGCGGAGAGCTTGATGGAGATGCCCGGGCCTTCATAGATGCCGCGACCGTGAGATGCCTTGCCGATGGAGTGGATGGCCTGCTCGTAGGAGGCCAGGTACTTCTGCGCATCGTGCTCGGTCAGTGCGGCTTCACCGAGCATGTCGTAGGAATAGCGGAAACCCTTGGACTCGAACTTGCTGGCGTTGGCCAGGGCCTCGGCGATGGTTTCGCCGGTGACGAACTGCTCGCCCATCAGGCGCATGGCCATGTCGACGCCCTTGCGGATCATCGGCTCGCCGCTCTTGCCGATGATGCGGCTGAGGGACGAGGTCAGGCCGGATTCATTGTGGGTCGACACCAGCTTGCCGGTCAGCAGCAGGCCCCAGGTGGCGGCGTTGACGAACAGCGACGGGCTATTGCCCAGGTGCGGCTGCCAGTTGCCGGTGCTGATCTTGTCGCGGATCAGAGCGTCGCGGGTGCCTTTGTCGGGGATGCGCAGCAGTGCTTCGGCCAGGCACATCAGGGCGACGCCTTCCTGGGACGACAGAGAGAATTCCTGCAGCAGTCCCTGGACGATGCCGGCACGGCCGCTGGCGCTTTTCTGGTTACGCAGTTTTTCGGCGATGCCGGCGGCCAGCTTGTTGGTGGCTTCGGCCTGGGCGGCGGGGAGGCGGGCCTGCTCCAGCAGCATCGGCACCACCTCCTGCTCCGGACGGCGGTAGGCGGAGGTAATGGCGGCGCGCAGTACGGATTGCGGCAGGATGCTTTCGGCGAATTCGAGGAAGCACTGGTGACTGTGGTCGGGCTGCAGATCGCCTGCATCGTCGCCCAGGTTCGTGGCCTGACCATTGAGTTCGGTCAGGGTGGCACCACCCTCCAGCTTCTCCAGGTAATTGAAGATCGCTTGCTTGATCAACCAGTGCGGCGTGCGGTCGATGGACTGCGCAGCTGCTTTGAGTCGCTCACGGGTCGGGTCGTCGAGTTTGACCCCAAGGGTGGTCGTCGCCATTTCTTATCCTCATTATTGCCACAGGGTCGTGGCTAAGCTGGCGCCAAGAGTAGCTGTGCGGAATTCCGGGTGCAACCTAGTGCAACCCAATTTTTTCATGAAAAAAGTGCAACCCGTCCGAGGCCTGAAAACCCCACGACCAAAACGGCTTTTTACGGTGCGTTTTGTTCTTGAAACGGCTGTTCTTGCGCCAAAAAGGAGCAAAAACGCGTTGTAGTGGCGTTTTTTCGACGAGGTGCAACTGCTTTTGTAAAAACGGTTGCACCCCGTTTGCGTTGTTGCATAGGATTCGCGGCCTGGGTGCAACCTCGTCTGAGGCTGTCGCTACATAAAAACAAACGCCAGGGCGCAATACATGACTGCAAGTAACCCAATCACGATCACCTTCGTGATCTATATCGCGGCAATGGTGCTGATCGGCTTCATGGCCTATCGCTCCACCAAGAACCTTTCCGACTACATCCTCGGCGGTCGCAGCCTCGGCAGCGTGGTAACCGCGCTTTCTGCCGGTGCTTCGGACATGAGTGGCTGGCTGTTGATGGGCCTGCCGGGCGCCATCTACATGTCGGGTCTGTCGGAGGCCTGGATTGCCATCGGCCTGACCGTCGGTGCCTACCTCAACTGGTTGTTCGTCGCCGGCCGCCTGCGGGTGCAGACCGAGCACAACGGTGATGCGCTGACCCTGCCGGATTACTTCGCCAGCCGTTTCGAAGACAATAGCGGTCTGCTGCGGATCATTTCTGCTGTCGTGATCCTGGTGTTCTTCACCATCTATTGCGCCTCCGGCATCGTTGCAGGTGCCCGCCTGTTCGAAAGCACCTTCGGCATGTCCTACGAGACCGCTCTGTGGGCCGGTGCCGCCGCAACTATCGCCTACACCTTCGTCGGTGGTTTCCTGGCGGTGAGCTGGACCGACACGGTGCAGGCCGGCCTGATGATCTTTGCCCTGTTGCTGACGCCGATCTTCGTGCTGCTGGCCACCGGTGGTGTGAATACCACCTTCCTGGCCATCGAAATGCAGAACCCCGAGAACTTCAACATGTTCCGCAATGCCAGCTTCATCGGGATCATCTCGCTGATGGGCTGGGGCCTGGGTTACTTCGGCCAGCCGCATATCCTGGCGCGTTTCATGGCTGCCGATTCGGTGAAGTCGATCGCCAACGCCCGCCGCATTTCCATGACCTGGATGATTCTGTGCCTGGCCGGTACCTGTGCCGTGGGCTTCTTCGGTATCGCCTACTTCTCGGCGCATCCTGAAGTGGCAGGTCCTGTGACCGAAAACCACGAGCGCGTATTCATCGAACTGGCCAAGCTCCTGTTCAACCCATGGATCGCCGGTGTCCTGCTGTCGGCCATCCTGGCGGCGGTGATGAGCACCCTGAGTTGCCAGTTGCTGGTCTGCTCCAGTGCCCTGACCGAAGACTTCTACAAAACCTTCCTGCGCCCGAAGGCTTCGCAGAACGAGCTGGTCTGGGTCGGTCGCCTGATGGTCCTGGCGGTTGCGCTGATCGCCATCGCCCTGGCTGCCAACCCGGAAAACCGCGTGCTGGGCCTGGTGGCCTACGCCTGGGCTGGCTTCGGTGCTGCCTTCGGTCCGGTGGTGCTGCTCTCGGTGCTCTGGAAAGGCATGACCCGCTATGGTGCGCTGGCCGGTATCGTGGTCGGTGCCCTGACCGTGATCCTGTGGAAAAACTACTCGGGCACCAGCCTGTACGAAATCATTCCGGGCTTCCTGTTTGCCACCCTCGCCATCGTATTGGTGAGCAAGCTGGGCAGCGCTTCGGCGAGCATGGTTGCGCGCTTCGAGAAAGCTGACGCGGACTACCACGCCAACAAATAAGGCTGACGTGGTCTGAAGCGGCCCGCACCTCCCCGAGGTGCGGGCCGCTGTCGTTTCGGCGGGCGCAACCTGACGTCGCGGGCGCGACAGGGTAAACTTTCCGGCCCTCCCAGGAGTTGCCATGAACTATCGTCACGCCTTCCACGCCGGCAACCACGCCGACGTCTTCAAGCACATCGTGCTGACCCGTCTGATTGCGCTGATGTCGCGCAAGGAACAGCCCTTCGCCTATCTCGATACCCATGCCGGGCTCGGCCTGTATGACCTACAGGGCGACCAGGCGACCCGCACCGGCGAGTGGATCGAAGGCATCGGCCGGCTCTGGGGGCGCGACGACCTGCCGGCGATCACCGAGGATTACCTGCGCATCGTGCGCCGGCTCAATGCCGATGGCGAGCTGCGTTACTACCCGGGCTCGCCGGAGCTGGCGAGGCGTCTGGCGCGCCAGCAGGACCGCGTGCTGCTCAACGAGAAGCACCCGGAAGACGGTGCGCTGCTCAAGGAAAACATGAAGAAGGACCCGCGCGTCGCGGTGCACCTGGGCGAAGGCTGGCATGTCCCGCGAGCGCTGCTGCCGGTCCAGGAAAAGCGCGCGGTGATGCTGATCGATCCGCCGTTCGAGAAGCCCGACGAGCTCAAGCGCTGCACCACCGCCATGAAGGAGGCGATCGGTCGCATGCGCCAGACCGTCGCGGCGATCTGGTATCCAATCAAGGACCAGAAGCAACTGGTGCGCTTCTATCAGGACCTGACCAGCACGGGTGCTCCCAAGCTGCTGCGGGTCGAGCTGTACGTGCATCCGCAGGACACGCCGCAGAGCCTGAACGGTTCGGGCCTGGCCATCGCCAACCCGCCGTGGGGCCTGGAGGACGAGCTGCGCGAGTTCCTGCCCTGGCTGGCCGAGTGCCTGGGGCAGACGGGCGGGAGCTGGCGGATGGATTGGTTGATCGCTGAATAAATCCTGGTTCTGTTGTTCTTCAGGGTCTCATCGCCGGCAACGCCGGCTCCCACAGGATTCGTGATCGCCTCCGGACCTTGTGGGAGCTGGCTTTGCCAGCGATGAGGCCATGAAGATCGGTCACAGTACCGCCCCTCCTAATGCCTGCCCGCTTTGCGTTATAATCCCGCCCTTTCGCCGCCGCCCGCCCAATGAGGCCGGGGCGCATTTTTACCGATTGAAGAGGCTAGACCCTTGGCATTGACGATTCTTGGCCTGTCCGGCGCCCTTAGCCATGATCCTTCCGCGGCCCTGTACATCGACGGCAAGCTGATTGCCGCCGCTGAAGAAGAGCGCTTCGTGCGCGACAAACATGCAAAGAACCGCATGCCCTACGAATCGGCGAAGTTCTGCCTGGAACAAGCCGGTATCAAGCCGTCCGACGTCGATGTGGTGGCGATTCCTTTCGCGCCCATCAGCCTGTTCGGCAAGGCTCGCTGGCACTACGCCAAGCGCTACTGGTATGCCCCGGACCGTGCCCTCGACGCGATCCTGATGGGCAACCGTCGCTACAAGCGCTACCGCAAGAAGATCGTCTGGTGCCTGGAGCAACTGGGCTTCGATCCGAAGAAGATCAAGATCGAGCCGGTCGAGCACCACCTGGCCCACGCGTCCAGCGCCTACCACTGCTCGGGCTTCAAGGAAAAGACCGCGATCCTCGGCATCGACGGCAAGGGCGAGTACGCCACCACCTTCTTCGGCTATGGCGAGAACGGCAAGATCCACAAGATCAAGGAGTTCTTCGATCCGGATTCGCTGGGCGGCCTGTACGGTGCGATCACCGAGTTCCTCGGCTTCGAGATGCTCGACGGCGAGTTCAAGGTCATGGGCATGGCGCCTTACGGTGATGCCAGCAAATACGACTTCTCCCGCCTGGCCAGCTTCGAGAACGGCGAACTGGTGATCAATACCGAGTACGCCAACGTCATCGGCCTGCGCCGCTACAAAGAGAAGGGCAAGGGCTTCTACTTCTCGCCGAAGCTGATCGAGTGGCTGGGTCCGAAGCGTGAAGGCGATATCGCCGACGAGCCGTACATCCACTATGCGGCCAGCATGCAGGCGCTGTTCGAGAAACTGGCGCTGCAGATGATCGACCACTACCTGGGCGACATCCTCAAGGAAACCGGCAAGCTGGCCTTCGCCGGCGGCTGTGCGCTGAACGTCAAGCTGAACCAGAAGATCATCGCCCGTCCCGACCTCAAGGAACTGTTCGTCCAGCCGGCGTCCGGCGATGCCGGTACCGCCGTCGGTGCGGCTGCCTACGTCTCCCACGCCCGCGGCGTGCCGGTGGAGAAGATGGAACACGTCTATCTCGGCCCGGCGTACTCCAACGAAGACGTCATTGCCGCCTGCGCCCGTCATCCGAGCGCACCGAAGTGGCGCAAGATCGACGACATGCCGGAGCGTATCGCGCAGATCATGGTCGACGGCAACCCGGTGGCCTGGTTCCAGGGCCGCATGGAGTTCGGTCCGCGTGCCCTGGGTGGTCGCTCCATCATCGGCTGCCCGAGCGTGCCGGGCGTGGCCAACCGCATCAATGAACAGATCAAGTTCCGCGAGCGCTGGAGGCCGTTCTGCCCCTCCATGCTGGACACCGTCGGCCCGCAGATGATCAAGGTCGATCATCCTGCGCCGTTCATGACCTTCACCTTCGAAGTGGCAGAGGAGTGGAAAACCCGCGTGCCGGAGGTCGTCCACGAAGACGGCACGTCCCGTGCCCAGGTGCTCAAGCGCGAATACAACCCGCGCTACTACGACATGATGAAAGCGCTGGAAGCGCTGACCGGCAACGGCGTGTCTCTCAACACCTCGCTGAACCGCCGCGGTGAGCCGATGATCTGCTCGCCGACCGATGCCCTGAACATGTTCTTCGGCTCGGACCTCCAGTACCTGATCATGGAAGACATCCTGGTAGTGAAGGACGGCGCGAAAGCTTATGACACGCTCGACTGACAAGCGCGTCCTGCAGTTTTGCCATGGCTACGACGGGCCGTTTCTCGATTGCGCCCGTCAGTACGCCAGCCTGTTCGCCGGTACTGATTACAAGGTCACCACGGTATTTCTCACCGGGAAGGCCGATCCAGCGGTGGCGGCGGGTTGTGCAAGCGACGAGGTGATTTTTCTCGAATTCAGCTCCAGCGCCATTCGTGGCCTGAAGCTGGGGGCGATCGGCGCATTGCGCAAGATCGTTGCCGGGCGGGCGTTCAGTTTCTGCATCGCCCATCGTTTCAAGCCCGTCTATATCGCGCTGCTGGCTACCCGTTTGCCGGTGATCGGCGTGCACCACGCGTTTGACGATTACAAGCGCGGCAGCCGTCGGCTGTTGGCCAACCTGTTCAGCAAGCGCCTGAGCCTGCTGGGCGTCTCCGACGCGGTGCGCGACGACATGCGCCGCTGCCTGCCGAAATGGCCGGCCGAGCGCATCCAGACGCTGTACAACCGAATCGATGTCGAGGCGCTGCAAGGCGCACTGGTTCCGGCCGCTGATGCCCGTAGCGCCCTGAAGCTCGACCCGCAGGCGTGGATCGTCGGTAACGTCGGCCGCCTGCACCCGGACAAGGACCAGGCGACCCTCCTGCGTGGCTTCGCCCAGGCGCTGCCGGGCCTGCCACAGGGTGCGCGACTGGCGATCCTGGGCAAGGGCCGGCTGGCAGACAAACTCAAGGCGCTGGCCGCCGAGTTGGGCGTCGCCGATCAGGTGGACTTTCTCGGTCAGGTGCCCGACGCCAGGCGTTACTTCGCGGCGTTCGATGCCTTCGCGCTCAGCTCGGATCACGAGCCGTTCGGCATGGTGCTGCTGGAGGCGATGGTCGCGGGTGTGCCGGTGACCGCTACCGCTTGCGGCGGTGCAACCGAGGTGGTGGAGGGTGTCGGCGTGTTGTTCCCGCTGGGCGACGCCAATGCGCTTGCGCGGTCCTTGCAGGTACTCTCGGCAATGAATGACATGCAGCGCCAGGAATGCCACACGCGGATGCTGGAGCGCCTGCGGGAAAGGTTCTGCGACGAGGCCGTGCGCCAGGTGTTCTGGCGCCTGCCGCAGGTCGTTGCGCTGACGGCGGAGGCGTGATGCTCAACCGACTTCAAGGCTGGCGCGAGCGCGGCTGGAGCGTGATCGACGCGTCCACCTACGAGCAGGCCTGGAACCGCTTCGGTGGCAGCGTTGCGACCCACCCGCTGGTGGTTGCGCAACTGGCCGCGATGGCCGATATCCCGGTGCGTTACCTGGCCTGGGAACACGGCGGCGAGATCAAGGCAGCCTTGCCAGCCTGGGGACGCCATCTGGCGTTGTCCAAGGATGTGCTCAAGCGCCAGGGCAAGAAGGGCCTGTTCGATCTGGGTAACGCCGAGATCATCCTGCCGGCGGCTGCCGACGCCCAGGCCCCTTTGCGTCACAGTGCACGTTATCTGTCCGAGCTGAACCAGGGGCGCTTCAGTCTGCTCAAGCCACAAGCCGAATCCCTGGCGATGGCTCGCGCCCCGGAAGATCTGTCGAAGAAATTCCGCTACAACCAGCGGCGTGAACTGCGCTTGCTGGAAGAAGCAGGCGGCGTGGTGCGCCCGCTCCAGTCGTTCGACAGCACTGAAATCGCGGCCATCTATTGCGACCTGTTCCAGCGCCGCTGGAACTTCGCCGCCACGGGGGCCGAGCGCATGGCCGAGACGATCGAGCGTCTGCGCTCGCTGTTGATCGGCTCGGTGATACTGCTCAACGACGCGCCGATCGCCATTCAACTGGTCTACCGGGTCGAAGCCCCGGAGTGGATCAGTGTCGAGTACGTCAACGGTGGCGTCGATCCGCAGACCCGCGAGTTCAGCCCGGGTAGCGTGCTCAGCTTCCTCAACACGCAAAGCGCCTGGGAAGACGCACGGGCAGTGAACAAGCCGCTGCGTTTCTCCTTCGGTCGCTCCGATCGGGAGTACAAGGACCGATGGTGCAACCCCGTGCCGGTGTTTCAGGTGTGAATCGCAAGCAGCAGTTGCTCAGGCGCCATCGCCGCAACAAGCGGCTGGGCTTGCTGATCTGCCTGGCCGTGTTGATCGCCGTGGGTGTGCTGGTGGCCTGGTGGTTGCCACCGCTGCTCGCCGTTCTCGCCTGGATCGCGCACGAGGCGTGGTTCGCCGACCACCTGTTCTATTCGCCAGCCCAGGATTACCGCTATCGCTTCCCTGACGATTGCGAGCATCCGGTGCGGCTGCAGGACGGCTGCCTGCGACTGGGCCAGGGTTTGCCGCTGGACGGTAGCGAAACCCTGATTCTCCAAGTCCGGCTCAACAGTGGCTGGCTCGGTCGCTTCCTCGACCCGGCGGTGCTGCTTGGCGACGGCCAGGCCAATGACCGGCAGACGTTCGAGCGTGGGGTCAAGGGCCTGCGCTATCTCAATCTCGGGTCCATGGCCGAGGCGCTGGCCGCAGGCCGTCTGACCCTGCGCGGGCGATTCTGCCGTCTCTCGGGGGAGCCAAGACTCTGGGTGATCCGCCATCCTGACTATCGGCAGAAACGGGTGATGGTCATCGCACCCCATGCCGATGATGCAGAACTGGCGGCCTACGGTCTGTACAGCCAGGCCGAGCAGACCTGGATCGTGACCCTGACCGCCGGCGAGATCGAGGCGGAGCATTATCGCGACATGGGCCTGACGCCTGCTGACGCTGCCCGTCTCAAAGGGCGGCTGCGGGCCTGGGACAGTATCGCGGTGCCGCGCTGGGCCGGTGTGCCAGAGGCTCAGTGTGTGCAACTGGGTTATTTCTGCCTGCAATTGCCGGCCATGCAGGCTGCACCTGATCAGCCTGTCGGTTCCCGGGAAGCCGACACCTGCGATACCCGTCCCTTCCGTCAACTCAACAGTCTCGAGCTGCCGGGGGACGATGGTGTTCCAACCTGGAACAATCTGTTGGCCGATCTGCGCGGGGTGTTGCTCAAGGCAAAACCCCAGGTGATCGTACTGCCGCATCCGGTGCTCGACCCTCACCCTGACCATGTCTGTTCGCAGCAGGCGGTGATGGAGGCGCTGCAGGGGCTGGACTGGCAGCCAGAGGTGTTGCTCGGTTACGCCAATCACCTGCACGACAACGACCGTTGGCCCATGGGCGACACGGGCGCTGGTGTAGCGCTGCCGCCGGTGACCCAGGGCGACGATCTGTGGTTGCCCTTCAGTCTGCCGCTGGACGAGGCGCAACAGTGCGACAAAGCGATGGCGCTGGGTATGATGCATGACTTGCAGCCAGCGCCGCCGTTCAAGCGTCGTCTACGCCGTCTGTTGCAGCGTGTGCTGGCAGGGCGTCGGCCTTCGCCGTTCGGTGAGAATGAATTTTTCCGCAAGGCTGTGCGGCGACACGAGCTTCTGTGGGTCGTGAAACGAAAATAAAGAAACGGGGACCTGACGTACCCCGAATCAATCAAGAGAGCTTCCAGTGATCAAATCCACTCCGCGGATTCTTTTCGTCATCCCGTATTTTGGCAGTTGGCCTTTCTGGATGCCGTTCTTCCTTGAAAGCTGCCGGCGCAACGCCGATATCGACTGGCTGTTGTTCAGCGATTGCGGCATTCCGGACAACCTGCCGCCCAACGTGCGGGTCGAACCGATCAGTTACGTGGAATATTGCCAACTGGTGTCGTCTCGTCTCGAGATCGACTTCGCGCCGGCTCATGCCTACAAGTTGTGCGATATCAAGCCAGCGTTGGGTTACATCCATGCGGACCGCCTGCAGGGCTACGATTTCTGGGCCTTTGGCGACATCGACCTGATCTATGGCGACCTGCGTGCCTATTTCACCGCCGAGCGTCTGGCGCGCAACGATCTGTTCTCCACCCACGAGCGCCGGGTTGCCGGGCACCTGTGCCTGATGCGTACCACCAACAGCCAGCTTGAACTGTTCAAGCAGATCAAGGACTGGCGCGGACGTTTTACCGACCAGAAGCACCATGCAATCGACGAGGGGGCGTTCAGCCGTCTGTTCCTCTGGCGCAAGAACTTCCCCAAGCCGTTGTTCAATCTGGTGGGCAAGTTCAACCCGTTGCGCCGTCGCAGCGAGTTCACCGAGGCCTTCAGTACGCCGGGCGGGGTCATCAAGTGGCATGACGGCACGGATGATTTTCCGGTGCACTGGCTCTGGCGCGACGGACGCCTGAGCAACGACCGCGATGGTGAGCGCACCTTCCCGTATTTCCACTTCGTCTGCTGGAAGCGCAATGAGTGGGCAGCACTGCCCACGCCGGATCCCGCCGCTGTCCGCGAGCTGGCGAAAACGTCGAGCTGGATCATCGACGAAACCGGTTTTCATCAGGGAGCCCTATGAAGCGACGGTACAAAGTCCTGCAATTGCAACCGGACTACAACATCAAGCGTCATGACTTCGCCGACCTGGCCGAACAGATCGTCAAGGCCCTGCCGCCCGAGCGTTTCGAGACCACCATGGCGTTCCTCAAGGGCAAGCCCGGACCGGACGAGCCGGCCAGCCGCTCCGATCGCTCGGTGTACTTCGAGTTCAGCGACAAGGCGCTCAAGGGCATGCGCTTGCTGGCCTTGTGGAAGCTGTACCGCTTCTGTCGCAAGGAAGGCTTTGACGTGGTGATCTGCAACCGCTTCAAGCCGGTCAACATGATGCTGCAGCTCAACCGCTGGCTGAAGATCCCGCTGTGCATCGGCATTTCCCATGGCTTTGGCGAGTACGACCGTTTCTACCGGCGGCGCCAGACCGAACGCCTCGTGGACAGTCATTGGCAGTTCGTCGGGGTATCGCCTGCGGTGAAGCAGTACCTGATCGATTGCAACTGCGGTTTCACCGAGCAGAATACCCACGCGATCACCAATGCCATCGATATTCCGCAGGCCGAGTCGCTGCAGCATTCGCGGGAAAAAGCCCGTGAATTGCTCGGCCTTTCGCCGGGTGCCCGTCTGGTCGGCGCGTTGGGGCGGCTGGTGCCGGTCAAGGGCCACACTCACCTGATCAAGGCGTTCGCTGCACTCAAGGACAAATACCCCCAGGCTCAGTTGGTGATCATTGGTGCCGGTCGCGAGCAGCAGAACCTGCAAAACGAGATCGACCAATTGGGGCTGAGGGATCGTGCCCACTTGCTGGGCTTCAAGGAAAATGCCCTGCAGTACGTCCGCGCCTTCGATATCTGGGCCATGCCTTCGCTGGCCGAAGGCCTTGGCCTGGCGTTGCTGGAGGGCATGAGCGGCCGCTTGCCGGTGATCGCCTCCAGCGTTCCGGCCATGCTGCCGCTGATCGAGGGCGCCGGCGGCCTGGCGGTGGAGCCGGCCAATGTCGATCAGCTCACCCGAGCGCTGGACAGCTACCTGGGGCTGGATGACCAGGCGCTGCGCGCCAAGGGCGAGCAGACGTACCAGTACCTCCAGGCCCACCACGATATCGACGACTTCCGTCAGGCTTACCTGGAGCTGATCGAGTCGGGCCTGGCCAAGGCGCAGAAGGAGTCGGTATGACGCAGGCACAACCTCTGGTAAGCGTCATCATCGCTTCCTACAACCATGGCCCCTATATCGAAGAGAGCATCCTCAGTGTGCTCGGCCAGACCTATCCGAACATCGAATTGCTGGTGATCGACGATGGTTCCACCGACGACAGCGTCGAGCGCATCCAGCGCCTGCAGGCGGTTCACGGCTTCGATTTCCGCGTGCAGCAGAACCAGGGGCTGACCCGCACGCTCAATGACGGCATTGCCCGCTCCACTGGATCGCTGGTGGCAACCTTCGGTTCGGACGACATCATGATGCCGGACCGTATCGCCATTCAGGTTGCCCATATGGCCGACAAGCCGGAGGTCGGCATCTGCGCCGGCAACATCGAGCTGATCGATTCCCAGGGCCAGTTGTTCCCGGAAAAGCGCCAGCGCCGCGATATTCCGTTCCGCCGGCTGGATTTCGAGGACATGTTCCTCGAACGCAAGCCTTACCCGCCGGCACCCACCCTGCTGTTTCGTCGTGAAGCGCTGGAGAAGGTCGGCGGCTTCGACCCGAGTATCCGTCTCGAGGACCTCTACATCGAGTTGAAGATCACCCACGCCGGTTACGTCATCGATGGCCTGCCGGTGCTCATGGCGCGCTACCGCAAGCATGCAACCAACTCGTACAAGAACAGCCGCTTCATGATCGAGAGCATTCTGCGGATCTACGCGCTGTTCAGCGATCACCCTGCCTACGAGGAGGTGAAGTTCAAGGCCTTGAACTCCATGTTCCTGAAGGTGGCGAACCGTGACCGCAAGCTGGCTCGTGAGCTGTTGGCACAGATTCCGCTACGTGCGTTCAACAAGAAGACCTGGCGTGGCCTGGGGCGCTTGTTCTTCTCTCCACTGGAAAAGGGCTGATAGCCATGGGCTGGATCGCACGGTTTCTGGAAAAGCGCGCCAAGCGCGCCATCCGCAAGCTGCCGCGCATCGAGCGCGGGCGCGCCCGGTTCAAGGCGCGTTATCCACAGTACGAGTTCGGCATCGGCAGCTACGGGCTTCCCGAGGTGCATGACTGGCAGGAAGGTTCCACGCTGAAGATCGGCGCCTACTGCTCCATTGCCGAGGGCGTCCAGATCTTTCTTGGCGGGCATCACCGGGCGGACTGGGTGACGACCTTTCCCTTTCCGGCGTTTCTCGGGGAAGCCGCGCATATCAGCGGATACAACGGCACTCGGGGCGACGTGGTCATCGGCAGCGATGTCTGGTTGTGTACCAACAGCAGCATCCTTTCGGGGGTGACCGTCGGTCACGGCGCCGTCGTGGCGGCTGGCGCCCTGGTCACGCGCGATGTTCCGCCTTATGCCGTGGTTGGCGGAAACCCGGCGACGTTCATCCGTTGGCGCTTCCCCGAGGAAGTGCGCGCCGAGCTGCTCCAGACTGCCTGGTGGACCTGGCCCGAGGCTGAGGTGCGCGGCGCAGTCGAGAAGCTGTGCTCCGATGACATCGAGGCCTTTCTCGCCTACGCCCGGCAACGCTGAACGGCGTCAGGCTTCTTTGGCCGAGGCGGGGCGTTCGTGCTCGCGCCTGCGGCGTTGGCTCAGTTGCTTGCCCAGGCGGATCCCTGGTTTTTCCAGGAGCAGGAAGGTCACGCTGCTGACCAGCACCAGCGCCACACTGCTCAGGGCCAGCACGGCGAGGAAGGGCAACGGGTCATCGACGGCAAAACCCAGTTGCGGATAGATGTGATAAGCCGCCCACCACAGCAGGAAACCGTGCAGCAGGTACGTGCTGTAGCTGATTTCACCCATCCAGCGGGCACTGCGCAGCCTGAGGGCGCCAAACAGGTCGTTGCCCGAAACCACGACGAAGAAGAACACGCTCAGCAGCAGCAGCGGGAAAAACGCGAACGTCTTCTTCGACAGCATCAGTACCACCAGCAGCAATGCCGTGGCGACGATAGCGCCTGAGCGGCTTTTTCCCCAGTCGACCAGGGCCGGCTTGCGAACCCAGTAGGCGGCGGCGATGCCGCCGGCAAAGCTCAGCAGGTACTTCTTCTTCAGTGCGTGTTCCCACCCGACGATCTGGGCCAGCAGGTACAGGCCGACCAGGCAGGCGACGGTCCTTGCATGGCTGCCGCGATAAATGAAGATCATCCCCAGCAATGGCAGGGCGAGGTAGAAATAGACCTCGTAGGTCAGTGTCCAGGTGACGTTCGAGATGAGGTTACCCGTGCCGCTGACCTGGTTGATATCGGGACGGTTGAAGGTCAGCCACAGCAACCACTGCTTGAGAAGTTGCATTGGGGAGTCTTGCGCGGCCCAGTCTTGCAGGTAGAACGCGGTCAGGGTCACCGCCAGCAGCAGTGGCAGGTACAGTGGGTAGAGGCGGAACACGCGGGAAATCGCGAACCCGCGCCAGTCGAACGACTGCTGTTGCTTGAGCAGGCGGTCCCAGAACAGGAAACCGGTGATCATGAAAAACAGCGCGACGCCGACCTGGCCAATCTGAGCGAAGAAGCGCTCTGGAGGCATGCCGATCTGCCCGCTCTGGTGGAAGTGCCAGGCAATGGCGGCATGGTGAATGAAGACGCCGAACGCCAGATAGCCACGCAGGCCGTCGATACTTGCCCAGCGACCTGCCACGGGTTCCAGATGGCGGGCGACGGCGTGCCAGCGCAGCAGGAGGCCGGCAGTGGCCAGTGCCAGCACGTAGGCAAGGATTGAAAGCAGTGGGGCTAGAACGGTCATTTCACTGTAGCTTCCGAGCTGTGTTTTGCAGGTGCCGCTGGAGGTGTTCCGCAGCCTTGTCCGTTACCGACTGTGCATAGCCGTTGAGCAGCGCGTCGATGTTTTCTTCGAACAGCCATTGACGATCTTCGGTATAGCGTTGCATGTGTCGCAGGTTGCGCTGGCGCAGCCCCGAGGACAGAGGGGACGGCAGGATGCGCATGTCCGCCAGGTCGATCAGGCCGAACGCGCCGTTTTCCAGGACCAGCACGTTGCCGAGGTGCAACGAGCGGAAATACACACCTTGCTGGTGCAGTTGTCCGATGAAGCATCCCAGGCGCTGGCAGAGCATCCGCCGTTCTTCCCGGCTGCTGGTCGAGGCCAGGACCTGGCGCAGGGTGCGTCCTGCAAGCGGCTGGTAGCGAACCCCGCGGCTGCCGTCGGGATAGGCGAGCACCTCCAGCACCGGCGGCGTCGGGATGCCCTGAATGGCCAGTTGATGGCTATTTCTGGCAAAACGCTCCGAATAGGGATTCAGGCTTTCCGAGGTCAGCCAGCGACGACGGCGAAACAGCTTGAGGAAGCTGCCATCGCACAGCCGCAGGACCTTCGGTCCCAGGCCGTCTTCCTCGATGACCTGAGCGCCCCGGACCAATGCGTCGGCATCGTTGGCCGTCACCTTGTGCAGCGGAGCCGGCGACAGACGACCGCTTTTCAGCGCCACGTTGAGGGCGGCAATCAGCGCCAGCGGAATCCACAGCAGGAACCAGTGCTCCTTGGGTCGGGACAGGATGCCGCCGCCTTCGGTCAGGCCTGCGCCGATGCCGAACAGCAGCAGCGCCGAGGCAAGTACCAGCAGGGGTTGTGTGCGATGCTTCCAGCCGCTGTAAAGGCCGACACCGAGCATCCCCAGCCATGGCAGCAGTCCCAGGACCCCGACGTTGTAGAGAACGCCCAGGGCGAAGTTGTGCGGTTCGCTGAAGGCCACGCCCAAGCCCACATCCAGGCTCATCGGGGCGTCGTAACCGTGGCCGAGCCAGGGGTGTTCGAGGAACAGGTTCCAGCTCAGGTGCCAGATTTCGAAGCGATGCGAATCGCCCCGGCCGATGATCATTTCGGGCATGAAGACCAGCAAGGCGACGCCGACCAGCGCCCCGCTGACCAGCAGGACAATCGAGCGCCGGCTCCAGCAGAGCAGGGCGATCCAGGCTGCGGCCAGCGTCATGGCGACCAGGGGAGTTCTGGAACCGGTGGCCAGGACCGTGCAGAACATGACGGTAAAGGCGGCCAGGTACAGCGACGAGGTACGCAGGCTTTTGCTGCTCACCAGCATGCACATCCAGTAGACGCTGAAGAAACCGAACAGATGGGAGCTCAGAAGCGGGTTGTCCAGCGCGCCAGCACCGATCAGGCGATTGCTCTGCTCCGTGGATGTCAGCAGGAAGGTGCCAAGGTCGCGGGCCGACGCCAGCAATGCCAGCAGCGCCGCGCCCAGCAGCAACGGCTTCACGGCCTCGATGCGGTGGCGCAGCATCAGGCAGGTGCCCAGGAAGAGCATCAGGGTATGCAACGGCCGCTTGACCAGGCTGCTGGTGCCGCTGTCGCTGGGTGACCACATCAGGGTCACGATGGCGTACCCGGCGAACAGGGCGAACAGCACGACAATCGGCTCGCGCAGGATCGGCTTGAGCTCCCCAGGCCGCAGGATCAGCGCCAGCAGGGTCGGAATACTGAAGAGACTGTAGAACAGCTTGTGATGCAGGCTTCGGTCAGGCAGGAAGAAGAGCGAACTCAGCAGCAGAAAGAAACCGACCGGCAAGACCCACAGGCAGATGAAGTCGAACAGACGATTGGCGCCGGTATTGAGGCTACTCAGGTGCATAGTAGGGCTGTTGTCCGGGGGGAAAGCCGACCATGTTACCTCAGGTGAAGAGCCCATGGTGCGGGAACCTTGGGCGCAAGGGGGGTGACCGACTTCACAGGCAAGCTGTGCTAAAGTCAGCACCCCTATTTTCAGTCCTTTGCGTGATATGACCGACTCCAGTGGCTCCGCCAGCCCTTCGAGCATGAAGATCTACTTCCGTCTGCTTGGCTACGTACGGCCCTATGTCGGCCTTTTCCTGCTGAGTATCGTCGGCTTCCTGATCTTCGCCTCGACTCAGCCGATGTTGGGTTACATCCTCAAGTATTTCGTGGACGGCTTGTCCAACCCTGAAGCCGTGCTGTTCCCGACCGTTCCCTACCTGCGCGACCTGCAATTGCTGCAGGCGGTGCCGCTGCTGATCATCCTGATCGCCGCCTGGCAGGGGCTGGGTTCGTTCCTCGGCAACTACTTCCTGGCCAAGGTTTCGCTCGGCCTGGTGCACGACCTGCGGGTGCAACTGTTCAACAACCTGCTGACCCTGCCCAACCGCTATTTCGACCAGAACAACTCCGGCCACCTGATTTCCCGCATCACCTTCAACGTCACCATGGTGACCGGTGCCGCCACCGATGCCATCAAGGTGGTCATTCGCGAGGGCATGACCGTTGTCTTCCTGTTCGGCTCGCTGCTGCTGATGAACTGGCGGCTGACCCTGGTGATGATTGCCATCCTGCCGCTGATCGCCTTCATGGTCAGTCGCGCCAGCAAGAAATTCCGCAAACAGAGCAAGAAAATCCAGGTGGCGATGGGCGACGTGACCCATGTGGCGTCCGAGACCATCCAGGGCTACCGCGTCGTGCGCAGCTTCGGCGGTGAAACCTACGAGCAGCAGCGCTTCCTGAACGCCAGCCAGAGCAACACCGACAAGCAACTGCGCATGACCCGCACTGGCGCCATCTACACGCCGCTGCTGCAACTGGTCATTTACACCGCCATGGCGATCCTGATGTTCCTCGTGCTGTTCCTGCGCGGCGATGCCTCTGCCGGCGACATGGTTGCGTACATCACCCTGGCGGGCCTGCTGCCCAAGCCGATCCGCCAGCTTTCGGAAGTCAGTTCGACCATCCAGAAGGGCGTGGCCGGCGCTGAAAGCATCTTCGAGCAACTGGATGTCGAGCCGGAACTGGACAAGGGCACCGTCGAGCGTGACGTGGTCACTGGCCGCCTGGAGGTGCGCAACCTCAGTTTCACCTATCCGGGCACCGATCGCCGGGTACTGGACGACATCAGCTTCGCCGCCGAGCCTGGCCAGATGGTGGCCCTGGTGGGGCGCTCGGGCAGCGGCAAATCGACGCTCGCCAGCCTGATTCCGCGCTTCTATCACCACAGCCATGGCGAGATTCTGCTCGACGGCGTCGAGGTCGAGGATTTCCGCCTGCTCAACCTGCGCCGGCACATTGCCCAGGTGACCCAGCATGTCACGCTGTTCAGCGACACAGTGGCCAACAACATTGCCTACGGCGACCTGGCCGGCGCCCCGCGCGCCGACATCGAAGCCGCCGCGGCTGCCGCCTACGCCAAGGACTTCGTCGACCAGCTCCCGCAAGGCTTCGACACTCAGGTGGGCGAGAACGGTGTCCTGCTCTCCGGGGGCCAGCGCCAGCGCCTGGCGATTGCCCGGGCCTTGCTGAAGAACGCGCCGCTGCTGATTCTCGACGAAGCGACCTCGGCCCTGGATACCGAGTCCGAGCGGCACATCCAGGCGGCCCTGGACCAGGTGATGAAGGGCCGTACCACGCTGGTGATCGCGCACCGGTTGTCGACCATCGAAAAGGCCGATCTGATTCTGGTCATGGATCAGGGGCGTATCGTCGAGCGCGGCACCCACGCGCAACTGCTCGCCGAAAATGGCTACTACGCGCGGCTGCACGCCATGGGCCTGGATGAATCGACCAAGGCTGACATCACCTGATACACCTCCGGGGCGCCTGTGCCCCGGCTCCTCCGAAGGCGTGGCGCCGGCTGTAATCTGGCTGGCGCGCAGCCTGTGCTAATATCCCGCCCCTGTTCATTCTGTCTGATGGGTTCTCCATGAAGTTGTCCATGCCGCGTTTCGATCAAGCCCCGGTATTGGTGGTCGGCGATGTCATGCTCGACCGCTACTGGCATGGCGGTACTTCCCGGATCTCGCCTGAAGCGCCGGTGCCGGTGGTCAAGGTCGAGCAGATCGAGGACCGCCCGGGTGGCGCGGCCAACGTCGCGTTGAACATTGCCGCGCTGGGCGCGCCGGCTGCCCTGGTCGGGGTCACCGGTCAGGACGAAGCGGCCGACAGCCTCGCCAACAGCCTGCAGGCCGCCGGCGTGCGTTCGGTGTTCCAGCGCATCGCCCACCAGCCGACCATCGTCAAGCTGCGGGTCATGAGCCGTCACCAGCAACTGCTGCGCATCGACTTCGAAGAACCCTTTGCCACCGACCCCCTGTCCCTCGGCTCGGAAGTCGACGGGCTGCTGGAAGGCGTCAAGGTGCTGGTACTGTCCGACTACGGCAAGGGCGCGCTGAAGAACCACCAGAGCCTGATCCAGGCCGCCCGCGAGCGCGGCATTCCGGTACTGGCCGACCCCAAGGGCAAGGATTTTTCCATTTACCGTGGCGCCAGCCTGATCACCCCGAACCTCAGCGAGTTCGAAACCATCGTTGGTCGCTGTGCCGACGAGGCCGAGCTGGTAGCCAAGGGCGGCGAGCTGATGCGCGATCTCGAACTGGGTGCCTTGCTGGTGACCCGCGGCGAGCATGGCATGACCCTGTTGCGTCCCGAGCACCCGGCCCTTCACCTGCCGGCCCGTGCCCGTGAAGTGTTCGATGTGACCGGCGCCGGCGACACCGTGATTTCCACCCTGGCCGCCGCCATCGCCGCCGGCGAAGACCTGCCCCACGCCGTCGGCCTCGCCAACCTGGCCGCCGGTATCGTGGTCGGCAAGCTGGGTACTGCGGCCATCAGTGCGCCGGAGCTGCGCCGGGCGATCCAGCGCGAGGAGGGCTCCGAGCGTGGCGTATTGAGCCTCGACCAGTTGCTGCTGGCCATCGACGATGCCCGCGCGCACAACGAGAAGATCGTCTTCACCAACGGTTGTTTCGACATTCTTCACGCCGGCCACGTGACCTACCTGGAGCAGGCACGCGCCCAGGGCGACCGGTTGATCGTCGCGGTCAACGATGATGCCTCGGTCAGCCGCCTGAAAGGGCCTGGCCGTCCGATCAACAGCGTTGACCGGCGCATGGCCGTGCTGGCCGGCCTCGGCGCGGTGGACTGGGTCATCAGCTTCCCCGAAGCCACGCCGGAAAACCTGCTGACCCAGGTCAAGCCGGATGTGCTGGTCAAGGGCGGTGACTATGGCATCGACCAGGTGGTCGGTGCCGATATCGTCAAGGCGTATGGCGGGACGGTGAAAGTGCTGGGGCTGGTGGAAAACAGCTCGACCACGGCGATCGTCGAGAAAATCCGCAAGAACTGACGCGACACCACAACGGGGCGAACCGGAATTGACCGGTTCGCCCCGTTTTCATTTGTGCAGACCGACGCGAGCCATCCGCAGCAGCTTGCCGGTCAGGCGCTGCAAGCCACTGGCCGGCTTGGGCGGTGTCAGCCCTTGCTGCCTGACCCAGTCCTTCCAGCGAATCCGCTCATCCCGTACCACCCAACCGTCCTGGCGGGCGAAGCTTTCGGCCAGATAAAGCCCGCGAGTGCCGGCGGCTACCAGCCGGTCTTTCTTCAAGGTGTACAGCTCGGCCTGTGGGTGCCCGTCTTCGAGGGGCATGAGGTACAGGTCGGGCCGGTTGCGGTCGAGGCGGGCCACCAGCTGGTCGCCTTCGAGGCGTTCATCGACGTGGAACAGGCTCAGCGACTTGGCTTCTTTCGGCACTTGCAGGCGCATGTCGTAGATCAGTTGCAGCGAGGCCGTAGGCAAGTGCACGTAGGCCCGCGGGCGCTCGATCAGTTGCAGGTTGCCGCAGCGCACCGGACGCGCCGCGCCAGACTCCGGTGTCAGGACGAAGGGCAGGGCCTCGCGGTAGTGCAGGGCGTCGGCATAGGGCGCCGGGAGCCAGGTGTCGTTGAAGCGGCCGCCGAGCCAGCCTTCCGGCGTTTCCAGCAGGCATTCCTCGGCGACTTCCTGCACCGCGGTATGCAGGGGCAGGTTGATTTCCTGGGCGGGGACGTAGCCTGAGATCAGCTTGAGCACCACATCGCCGCGGTCCTGCCGGCGTTGGCGTACCAGCACCCAGTAATCGCGCCCTTGCCAGTGCAAGGTCAGGCGTACCGAGACGCCGAGGTTGGCGAGTTCGGTGGCGAAGCGCTCGCTGTCGGCGACCTGGATGGCCTTGCGCCGCTGCAGGGTCTGGGCGAAGTTCAGTGGCCGGCCGATGCTCTGGTAGTTCAGGCCATCGGGGCCGGCTTCGACGTGCAGGGGCAGGGTCTTGAAGTTGCTCGGATTCTTGCGGATCAGCGTACGCGCCATCTGGGCTCCTTCTTGCGTTGGGGACGGCTTTCAGCGCTTCAGCGCGTGCGTAGTACCTGGGCGACGGTGGCCACGTTGTGGGCCAGGTGCACCGGATTGATGGTGCCGACAATAGCACTGCTCACCCCGGGGTGGCTAAACAGCAGCTCGAAGCTGGCCCGCACCGGATCCACGCCTGGGCTCAGGCAGACATGGCCGCTGGCCAGGGCCTTCTTCACCAGGATCGCCTTGCCGTGGGCGGCGGCGTAGTCCAGCACCGGGCGCTCGCCCTGCTCGTTCAGATTGTAGGTGACCATCGCGCAATCGCCCTGTTCCAGGGCTTTCAGGCCGCCGGCGGCGGTCTTGCCGGAGAACCCGAAGCCGCGGATCTTGCCTTCCTGCTTGAGTGCAGCCAGGGTTTCGTAGACTGCCTCGGCTTCGAGAATGCGCAGGTCGTCGCCATCGGAATGCACCAGCACCAGGTCGATGCAATCTGTTTCCAGCCGTTTCAGGCTGCGTTCCACCGACATCCGGGTGTGGCCGGCGCTGAAGTCAAAGCGGGACTGGCCGTCGTCGAATTCCTCGCCAACCTTGCTGACGATCACCCATTCGTCACGCTGGCCGCGCAACAGCGGGCCGAGGCGCTCCTCGCTGCGGCCATAGGCCGGTGCGGTATCGATCAGGTTGATGCCCAGCTCGCGGGCCTGGGCCAGCAGCAGTCGGGCCTGATCATCGTCGGGAATGGTAAAGCCGCTCGGGTATTTGACCCCCTGATCGCGGCCGAGCTTGACGGTGCCCAGGCCGAGCGGGGAAACCATCAGACCGGTGCTGCCCAATGGACGGTGGAAATCGTGAAGGGTTGGCAGGGTCATGGCAGCAGTTGCTCCCATACCGGTTGCGCCAGTGGCGGCCTGGGCAGCTCGGGCAGAGCGGGGAGATTGCCCGGCTTGATGCCGTCGCGTTCCAGTGCCTGCAGGACGCGGTCGGCGAAGTCCGGTGCCAGTGCCAGTTTGGTTGGCCAGCCCACCAGCAGGCGCTGCTGGTCGGCGAGGAAGGCGTTATCCGGGCGCACCAGGCCGGATTGCGCCGGCTCGGCGCGGTCCACCCGCAGCGTGGCCCAGCTGACCTGGCTGAGGTCGATCCACGGCAGCAGGCTGGCGACTTCTTTCTTCGCTGCGGCGATCTGTGCTTCCGGCTCGCGGGCCACACCGTCGGCTTCAGCGATATCGCCGCCGAGGTACCAGACCCACTGGCCATCGGCGGCCGGATGAGTGGTGACGGTGATGCGCGGCTTCGGGCCGCCACCCAGGCAGTGGGCGTACAGCGGCTTCAGGCTCGGGCCCTTGGCCAGGACCATGTGCAGCGGCCGGCGCTGCATGGCTGGCTGGCTCAGGCCGAGGTCGGCGAGCAGATCGGCGGTGCCGGCACCGGCACTGAGGATGACGCGCTGGGCACGGATCTCGCGGCCATCGACCCGCAGCCCGACCAGTTCGTCCGCTTCACGCAGCGGTTCGATGCGTTCGCCGGCCAGGAGGCTGTCGCCGGCCAGTTCGGCCAGGCGGGTGAGCAGGCTGGGGACGTCGACCACCAGCTCGGCCAGACGGTAGACCTTGCCCTTGAAGGCGCGGTCCTGCAGGGCCGGCGGCAATTGCTCGCCCTTGACCTGATCCACCCGGCCGCGCACGGCCTTGCTGGCGAAGAAGCTGGTGAGGTTGCCGGCCAGGGTGCCGGGCGACCAGAGATAGTGGGCCTCGGAGAGCAGCCGCACACTCGAGAGGTCCAGCTCGCCGTTGCCGGCCAGCGCTTCGCGCCAGCGTCGCGGCATGTCGGCGATCGCCTCGGAGGCGCCGGTCAGGGCGCCGTGCAGCGCGTACTTGGCGCCGCCGTGGATGATGCCCTGGGACTTGAGGGTCTGCCCGCCACCGACACTGGCGTTTTCCACCAGGACCGTCGAGTAGCCCAGGCGCCGCAGGCGGGCGTTGAGCCAGAGACCCGCGACCCCCGCGCCGACGATCAGGACGTCGGTGGAAATGACCGTAGACATGCAGTTACCTCGACAAGCTGGACAGGCGGGCAAGTATACAGCCTGTTGCGCCTGTCACCCGGTCCGGCATCAATGTCCGGCGGTTTTCGAGAACAGCTGGATCACCACCACGCCGCCGACGATCATCGCCATGCCGAACATGGCCGGCAGGTCGAGCTTCTGCCCGTAGATCACCAGTGCGGCGATGCTGATCAGCACGATGCCCAGCCCCGACCAGATGGCGTAGGCGATGCCCACCGGAATACTGCGCACCACCAGGGTCAGCATCCAGAAGGCCACCGCATAGCCGCAGATCATCAGCGCCAGCGGCAGCGGCGTGCTCAAGCCTTTCACGGCTTTCATCGAGGCAGTGGCGATGACTTCGGCGCAGATGGCAATGGCGAGATAGGCGTAGGCATTCATGGTTCGTGCTCCTCTGTTCTGGCTGGGCATTCTAGGCGTTACCCAGATGGGGTAAAGTCATTTCCTATCCGTTATGGAGATAGGTTGAATGATCCAGCCGCAGTGGAATCTTGAACAGGTTCGCTTGTTCGTCGAGGTCGCCGACAAGCGCTCTTTTTCTGCCGTGGCGCGGGCACAGCGGCGCGCGCAGTCGGCGGTGAGCAATGCCATCGCCCTGCTCGAGGACGACCTGGGCCTGACGCTGTTCGAGCGTAGCAGCGGACGTCAGCCGCAGTTGACCGAGGCCGGTGCGGCGCTGCTGGAAGATGCCCGCGAGCTGCTGCGCCAGTGCGAGCGCCTGGAGGGTCGCGCTTCGGCGCTGATGCGCGGGCAGGAGCCGCGGCTGCGCCTGGCCCAGGATGAAGCCATGCCGTATCCACCGGTGATCGAGAGCCTGGATGAGCTGTCGCGGCGTTTTCCGTTGCTGGAGGTCCAGCTTGCCAGCAGCGCCCAGGGTGATGTGGCACGGCAACTGGTGGAGCGGCGCGCCGACCTCGGCCTGATGTTCCACCACGAACGCGTGCCGGATGCATTGGAGCGGCGGGCGCTGGGCAGTATCGAGATGGTCACCGTGTGCCCGGTGGGGCATCCACTGGCCACGGTTGGGCAGGTCAACTGCGAGCACCTGGCGCGGCACCGGCAGTTGCTGGTCAATCCGCGCGACAGCGGATATGCCGGGGGCGAGCCGGCCAGTCCGCTGGTGTGGCGGGCAGACAGTTTCTACGCCATGGCCGAACTGTTGATGCGCGGGCTGGGCTGGGCCTGGTTGCCGCGGCATGTGGTGCAGTACCCGGCGTATCAGCAGCAGATGGTCGAGCTGGACTGCGAATGGCGGCCGCCGGCGCTGGTGGTCGAGCTGGCCTGGCGCCGCGACGAGCCGCTGGGGCCGGCGGCGCAGTGGCTGGCGGAGCGGTTTGCGGTGCATCTGCGGGCCATGGGGTGATCTTTCGGGCCTCATCGCTGGCAAGGCCAGCGATGAGGCCCTGAAGGGCAACAGGGAGGCATTGCCGATAGCTTCCTTGTAAACTTCCGCGCCATGAACAGAACCCTCTATACCCTGCTATTCCATCTGGGCCTGCCGCTGGTTGCGCTGCGCCTGTTCCTGCGTGGGCGCAAGGCGCCGGCCTATCGCGAGCGTATCGGCGAGCGCTTCGCCCTGGGGCTGCCGCCGTTGCAGCCCGGCGGTATCTGGGTGCATGCGGTGTCGGTGGGCGAGAGCATCGCCGCCGCGCCGATGATCCGGGCGCTGCTGGAGCGTTATCCACAGCTGCCGATCACCGTGACCTGCATGACCCCGACGGGCTCGGAACGGATCAAGGCGATGTTCGCCGGTGAGCCGCGCATCCAGCATTGCTACCTGCCCTACGACCTGCCGTGGGCGGCGGGGCGGTTTCTCGACTGGGCCCGGCCGAAGCTGGCGGTGATCATGGAAACCGAACTGTGGCCCAACCATATCCATCAGTGCAGCAAACGCGGCATTCCGGTGGCGCTGGCCAATGCCCGGTTGTCCGAGCGTTCGGCCCGCGGTTACGCGCGTTTCGCCGGCCTGACCCGGCCGATGCTGGCGCAGATGAGCCTGATCGCGGTGCAGACCGAGGCCGAGGCGCAGCGCTTCCGCGATTTGGGCGCACGTCCCGAGTGCGTCGAGGTGACCGGCTCGATCAAGTTCGACCTGAAGATCGACGAGCAACTGCTGCCCCGGGCCCGTGCCCTGCGCGAGCAGTGGGGCGCGGCTCAGCGGCCGGTGTGGATCGCTGCCAGCACCCATGATGGCGAAGATGCGCTGGTCCTGGCGGCTCACAAGCAGTTGCTGGAGATGCATGGCGATGCGCTGCTGATTCTCGTGCCCCGGCATCCGGAGCGGTTCGATGCGGTACATGCGCTGTGCCGCGAGCAATTCGCCACGGTGCGGCGCTCGTCTGGCGCGGTGGTAGAGGCGCAGACCCGCGTCCTGCTTGGCGACACCATGGGGGAACTGCTGTTTCTCTATGCCCTGGCCGATATCGCTTTCGTCGGCGGCAGCCTGGTGCCTCGTGGCGGGCATAACCCCCTGGAACCGGCGGCGCTGGCATTGCCGGTGATCATGGGGCCACACGTGTTCAATTTCCTTGAAATCAGCGGGATGTTGAAGGCGGCGGGAGCCTTGCAGGAAGTCGATGATGCCGAAGGGCTGACGATGGCGGTGCGGCGCTTGATCGAGTTGCCACGCGATGCGCGCAGGATGGGCGAGGCCGGTGTGGCGGTGATGCGGGCCAATCAAGGGGCCTTGCAGCGGTTGCTGGAGGGGCTGGGGGCGCTGGTCAGAGACTGACTGTAAGGTTGTGTTGTCTGATCCACCGCCATCGCCGGCAAGCCAGCTCCCACAGGGAGCCGGCGTGCCGGCGATGAGGCCTTACGGTCGGGCCTCGAAATTGGCCTTGGCCGCTGCCGCCAGGTCTGGCGGCAGGAAGTCGCGGTCCGGGTTGTAGTCCGGCTTCAGCCAGCGTCCCAGATCCTGCAAGTCCTGCGGGCTCAGCGTCCCTGCCGCCTGCTTGAGCCGCAGGTTGTCGAGGATGTAGTCGTAGCGGGTGTTGTTGTAGTCGCGCACCGAGGTGTAGAGCTGGCGCTGGGCATCGAGCACGTCGACGATATTGCGCGTCCCCACCTGATAACCGATTTCCGTGGCTTCCAGCGCGCTCTGGTTGGAGATGATCGACTGCTTGCGCGCCTGGACCTGTTCCACGTCGGTATTCACCGCGCGGTGCAGGTTACGGGTGTTTTCCACCACCTGGCGACGCAGGCTCTCACGCTGCTGCTCGCTCTGGCTCAGGCGCTGGTAGGCCTCGCGCACTTGCGAGCTGGTGAGGCCACCGCTGTACAGCGGAATGTTCAGTTGCAGGCCGATGCTGGTCTGTTCGACGTCGCCACCGTAGCGCACGCCGGTCGGGCTCGGGTTGGTGAAGCCCAGGCTGTCGTTGTCGCCTTTCTGGTAGCGGGCCACCGCATCGACGGTCGGCGCGTGGCCGGCCTTGCGCTGGCGCAGGGTTTCCTCGGCGGCGTTGACCGCGAAGTTGGTCGCCTGCAGGTTGAGGTTCTGGCGCGTGGCGGTATCGACCCAGGCCTTGGCGTCATTGGGAACCGGCACCTGCACGGGCAGCGTATGGACCACGCCCTGCAGCGAGTTGTAGTCGCGGTTGGTCAGGGTCACCAGGGCTTCGAAGGCATCCTGCACGCGACGCTCGGCAATGAGCCGGTTGGCGCGGGCGGTGTCGTAGCTGGCCTGGGATTGCAGCACGTCGGTCTTGTCCGAGAGGCCGACGTCGAAACGCTCGTTGGACTGGTCGAGCTGGCGCTTGAACGCTGCTTCCTCGGCTTTGGTCGAGGCCAGGTTGTCCTGGGCGCGCAGCACCGCGAAGTAGTTCTCGGCACTCTGCAGGATCAGGTTCTGTTCGGTGGCCGACAGTTCCAGCGCAGCCTGTTCGTTCACCGCTTCGGCGGCTTGCAACTGGAACCAGCGGTCGGCACGGAAGATCGGTTGCGACAGGGTCGCCTGCCACGAGTTGCCGCTGCGGTTGGAGGTCACCGAGGGCTCGTCGAGGCGGGTGCGGGTGTTCATCATGTCGGCGCCGGCGGACAGGTTCGGCAGCAGGCCGGCGCGGGCCTGGGGCACCACTTCGCGGCGGGCGCCGTAGTCGGCACGGGCGGCGGCCAGATCGGCGTTGTTGTTCACGGCTTCCTGGTAGACGCTGACCAGATCGGTCCTGGCGGACATCGGCACGTCTGCTGCCCAGGCCAATCCGTTGGAAGCACAAGACACGGCAAGCGCCAGTGAGAGTTTGCGCAGCATAGGGCGATCCTTGAACGAAGAGGCTAATTCTGAACTTGCGAGTGTAGTTGCGCAGGCATCTTGCAACAATCTGACATTTGCGCCATTTGTCATGCTTGTGCTTGGAAGGTTGGCGTTTGCCGTCACTCTGGTCTAGAGTGGCCGGGTTCTTGTCGGGGTGCCTTGCGTTGAGGCTGAGATCGGATAATTCCGGATCCCGTTGAACCTGATCAGGTTAGCGCCTGCGTAGGGAACAAGATTGCTCGCTTCCCGCGAGCCCTCTTGTGCCGGGTCCGGGAATGTCGAGTCAGCCACGATGGCAACAGACACCCCCGTATTCAGCACAGCACCGCCCGCGGTGCGTCCGTGCCTTCATCAGGTTCACTCCGACATCCAACCCGTCTGGAGAGCCTGTGATGACCAAACAAGAAAAATACCCCGCCAACCTGAGCGAGTCCGCGCAGGTCGATCAGCAGTCCGTACAACCCTTCACCCGCTCGCGCAAAGTCTATGTCGAAGGTTCGCGCCATGACATCCGCGTGCCGATGCGTGAAATCAGCCTCGACGACACCCCGACCGACTTCGGCGGCGAAGCCAACGCCCCGGTGCTGGTCTATGACACCTCCGGCCCGTACACCGACCCGAACGTCATCATCGACGTGCGCAAAGGCCTGGGCGACGTGCGTTCGGCCTGGATCGACGACCGTGGCGACACCGAGCGCCTGGATGGCCTGTCGTCCGACTTCGGCCAGCAGCGCCTGGCCGATGCCGAACTGACCAAGCTGCGCTTCGCCCACGTGCGCAACCCGCGCCGGGCCAAGGCCGGCGCCAACGTCAGCCAGATGCACTATGCACGCAAGGGCATCATCACCGCCGAGATGGAATACGTCGCCCTGCGCGAAAACATGAAGCTGCAGGAAGCCCGCGCCGCTGGCCTGCTGGACCAGCAGCACGCCGGCCACAGCTTCGGCGCCAGCATTCCGAAAGAGATCACCCCTGAGTTCGTCCGCGAGGAAATCGCCCGCGGCCGCGCGATCATCCCGGCCAACATCAACCATGTGGAGCTGGAGCCGATGATCATCGGCCGCAACTTCCTGGTGAAGATCAACGGCAACATCGGCAACAGCGCCCTGGGTTCGTCCATCGAAGAAGAAGTGGCCAAGCTGACCTGGGGCATCCGCTGGGGCTCGGACACCGTCATGGACCTGTCCACCGGCAAGCACATCCACGAAACCCGCGAGTGGATCATCCGCAACTCGCCGGTGCCGATCGGTACCGTGCCGATCTACCAGGCGCTAGAGAAGGTCAACGGCGTGGCCGAGGACCTGACCTGGGAGCTGTTCCGCGACACCCTGATCGAACAGGCCGAGCAGGGCGTGGACTACTTCACCATCCACGCTGGCGTGCTGCTGCGCTATGTACCGCTGACCGCCAAGCGCGTCACCGGCATCGTCAGCCGTGGCGGCTCGATCATGGCCAAGTGGTGCCTGGCGCACCACAAAGAGAACTTCCTCTACACCCACTTCGATGAAATCTGCGAAATCATGAAGGCCTACGACGTCAGCTTCTCGCTGGGCGACGGCCTGCGTCCGGGCTCGATTGCCGACGCCAACGACGAAGCGCAGTTCGGTGAGCTGGAAATCCTCGGCGAGCTGACCAAGATCGCCTGGAAGCACGACGTCCAGTGCATGATCGAAGGCCCGGGCCACGTGCCGATGCAGTTGATCAAGGAGAACATGGACAAGCAGCTGGAATGCTGCGACGAAGCGCCGTTCTACACCCTCGGCCCGCTGACCACCGACATCGCGCCTGGCTACGACCACATCACTTCGGGCATCGGTGCGGCGATGATCGGCTGGTTCGGTTGCGCCATGCTCTGCTACGTGACGCCCAAGGAACACCTGGGGCTGCCGAACAAGGATGACGTCAAGACCGGCATCATCACCTACAAGATCGCTGCCCATGCCGCGGACCTTGCCAAAGGTCACCCCGGCGCGCAGATCCGCGACAACGCCTTGAGCAAGGCGCGCTTCGAGTTCCGCTGGGAAGACCAGTTCAACCTGGGCCTGGACCCGGACACCGCGCGCTCGTTCCACGACGAGACGCTGCCGAAGGATTCGGCCAAGGTGGCGCACTTCTGCTCCATGTGCGGGCCGAAGTTCTGCTCGATGAAGATCACCCAGGAAGTGCGTGAGTACGCCGCCAACCAGCGCATTGATGTGGTGGATGTGGCGGTCGAGGATGGCATGCGCGAGCAGGCCGAGCGGTTCCGCCAGGAAGGCAGCCAGTTGTACAAGAAAGTCTGAGGTGAGCCGGGGCCGCCAGTGCGGCCCTGATCGCTGGCAAGCCAGCTCCCACAGAGGCGTCAGTGGGAGCTGGCTTGCCAGCGATGAGGCCCTTGAGTTCAATAAAAATCTGCCGAGACCACTGTCGTGTCCACACCCAGCCACTATTCTCCTGACTCCCCCGTCCCCACCCACCAGCGCACCTTCGGCGCCCGTGACCTGTTCTCCCTGTGGTTCTCCCTCGGCATCGGCCTGATGGTGCTGCAGACCGGCGCCTTGCTCGCGCCGGGCCTGGGGCTGGCCGGGTCGATCCTGGCGATCGGCCTGGGCACGCTGGTGGGCGTGTTGCTGCTGGCGGCCGTGGGGGTGATCGGCAGCGATACCGGCCTGTCGGCCATGGCGGCCCTGCGCCTGAGCCTGGGGCGCCACGGCGCGGTCTTGCCGGCGGTGCTGAACCTGCTGCAACTGATCGGCTGGGGTTCGTTCGAAATCATCGTCATGCGCGATGCCGCCAGCCTGCTGGGCGCGCAATCCTTCGGCGAAGACAGCCTGTGGAACAGCCCGCTGCTGTGGACCCTGTTCTTCGGCGGTCTGGCAACATTGCTGGCGGTAAGTGGCCCGCTGACCTTCGTGCGCCGCATCCTGCGCAAATGGGGGATCTGGCTGCTGCTCGGCGCCTGCCTGTGGCTGACCTGGAACCTGTTCGCCAAGGCCGACCTTGCTGCGCTCTGGGCGCGTGCCGGCGACGGCTCGATGTCGCTGGCGGTGGGCTTCGACATCGCTATCGCCATGCCGCTGTCGTGGTTGCCGCTGATCGCCGACTACTCGCGGTTTGGCATGCGCGCTCGCCGCGTGTTCGGCGGCACCGCGCTGGGCTTCTTCATCGGTAATTTCTGGCTGATGAGCCTGGGCGTGGCCTATACCCTGGCGTTCGCGCCGAGCGGTGAAGTCAATGCGTTGCTGCTGGCGCTGGCCGGCGCCGGTCTGGGCATCCCGCTGCTGCTGATTCTGCTGGACGAGTCGGAAAACGCCTTTGCCGACATTCACTCGGCGGCGGTTTCCACCGGCCTGTTGCTGCGCCTGAAGGTCGAGCAACTGGCCCTGGCCATCGGCGTGCTCTGCACCCTGATCGCCTGCTTCGCGCCGCTGGCGCAGTACCAGAACTTCCTGCTGCTGATCGGCTCGGTGTTCGCACCGCTGTTCGGCGTGGTGCTGATGGATCACTTCATCCTGCGTCGCCGCCGTCTGCCGATGCTGGTCAACTCACTGCATGGCGGTGCCCTGGTGGCCTGGGCCGGCGGTGTGGTGACCTATCACCTGCTGGCCAACTACGCGCCGGACATCGGCGCAACCCTGCCGGCGCTGATCCTGGCAGGGCTGCTGTATGGCGTGCTGGGCTTCAACCGCGGCCGGGAAACAGTTCCGGCCTGATCACGCCGTTCAGGCGCGGGTAGGGGATCTTCAGTTCGACGTGGCCCATGGCATAAGGCGCGATGGCGTACACGTCGTACTTGAGCAGCACCGCGCCGTAGGTCAGGGCGATGTTGGGCGTCTTCTGGAACGGCCAGTTCTTCACGAACTCGGCGTCCTTGTCCAGGTTGTTGCTGATCAGCCAGCCGCGGTGGGCTTCTTCCACCGTTTTCCAGAAGGTGTCTTCCTGGCCTGGCACCAGCATGTCCTGCAGGGTCAGGGCCTTCTCCTGCTGGCGCGACCAGTTGATGAACGCCCGTCCCGGGTTGCCATGGGCGCCGCCGGTATCGAGGTAGCTGGACAGCTCGACGATCACCAGTCCGTCATGCTGTTCGCGTACCTTGGCCTGCAGATAGGTGCTGTTGCGGCGCTGTGCGCTGCGCATGAACTGTTCTTCATAGGCCTTCAGCGAGCCCGCCACCGGTGAGCCTTCACCGTCGCGGGTCAGTTGCAGCAAGCCGCGTTCGACGATGCCGTCGAGCTGTGGCTGGGCGGGGAAGTGCAGGGTGTCGATGTTCACCAGCGGGCAGTCGCTGGCGCTGCACCCGGGCTTGACGTGCTCCCACGCTTCGCGCTTGACCTCCAGCGGCTTGCGCAGGTTGGGCTGGAAGACGCTCTGGCAGGCCCCCAGGGTCAGGGCCAGGACAGCCACGGTGGTCAGTTTGACAAGTGTCATGATGATCCTTGTAGAACAACGGTGATCGGCCTTGGACCGTAGGCACTGCCTTCGGTTCGCCACTAAGCTGAAACAGACCAGCGGTGCCTATCCTCGCAGCCTCCGGGTTGACTTTAAAGAGGGTGAAAGCCGAGGGTACGCGGGGTAGGATGTCGCGAAGTTGCACGTAAGGCATTGAGGATTCACATGACAGACAATACGAAAGCCGTTCCAGCCGCCGTCGAGATCGTCCGGCGCGAGAACTGTTTCCAGGGCTTCTACCGGCTCGACCGGGTGCACCTGCGCCATGAGCTGTTCGCCGGTGGCATGGGCCGTGAGATCAGCCGCGAATTGTTCGTCCGTCACGATGCCGTATGCGTGCTGCCCTACGATCCTCGGCGCGACGAAGTGGTGCTGATCGAGCAGTTTCGCGTGGGCGCCCTGGGCAAGAGCGACAATCCCTGGCTGATCGAACTGGTCGCCGGTCTGATCGACAAGGACGAAGAGCCGGAAGAGGTTGCGCACCGCGAGGCGCAGGAGGAAGCTGGAGTCACGTTCAGCGCGCTGTGGCCGATGACCCGCTACTTCCCGTCTCCCGGTGGCAGCGATGAACGGGTGCACCTGTACCTGGGACGCTGCAGCAGCGAGGGGGCTGGCGGGCTGCATGGTCTGGAAGAAGAGGGCGAAGACATCCGCGTGCGGGTCTGGGCATTCGACGATGCCTTGCAGGCCGTGCGCGACGGGCAGATAGCCAATGCGGCGACCATCATCGCCTTGCAGTGGCTGGCCTTGAACCGCGATGAAGTCAGGGGGCTATGGTCGTGAATCTTGCACGCGAACGCTATCGGGTCGATCTGGTTGGCTTGCAGGCTGCCTGCGAGGCCAACTATGCACGGCTGATGCGTCTGCTGCCGGACATGCGCACCGCCGAAACCTCGCGACGCATCGGCATGACCCAGGGCGACCAGATGCTCGGCGTGCTGACACTGGAAGTGGTGCTGGCCTGTCCCTATACCACTACCCTGCGGGTACGCCAGGAACACAGCCTGCCCTGGTTGCCGGTGCCGCAGATGGAAGTTCAGGTCTATCACGACGCGCGCATGGCCGAGGTGATCAGCGCCGAGCATGCCCGACGCCTGCGCAGTATCTACCCCTATCCCAACGCCGCCATGCACCAGCCGGACGAAAAGGCCCAGCTCAATCTGTTCCTGGGTGAATGGCTGAGCCATTGCCTGGCCTGTGGGCATGAACTGGAAGCGGTTCGCTGAAATGTGACGGCGGTCGTGGTGCCGGTTTGATCCGCTGATTCTTCCCCACCATAATCCTGCGGATTCCCTTCAAGGAGACGGCCCCTTGCCGCAAGCGACCTCCTCAGCCAGCGCCCCCGTTCGTCTGGTCCAGCTTTCCGACAGCCATCTGTTTGCCGATGCCGACGGCTCGCTGCTGGGCATGAATACCCATGACAGCCTGCAGCGAGTGGTCGAGCGGGTGCTCGCCGAGCAGGAACGGGTGGATCTGGTCCTGGCGACCGGCGATCTGTCCCAGGACGGCACCGAAGAGTCCTACCACCAGTTCCGTCGGATGACTGCGGCCATCGCTGCGCCGGCCCGTTGGCTGGCTGGCAACCACGACGAGCCGCTGCCCATGGAGCGTGTGGCGGCCGGTACCGATCTGCTCGAGCCTGTCACCGACATCGGCAACTGGCGGGTGGTCATGCTCAATTCGGCGATCCCCGGTTCGGTGCCCGGGCGTCTGGAGGACGACCAGTTGGCGCTGCTGCAGCAGGCGCTGGAGGCGGCTAACGGGCGTCATTGCCTGATCTGCTTCCATCACCAGCCAGTGTCCATCGACTGTGCCTGGATGGCCCCCATCGGCCTGCGCAATCCCGAGGCGCTGTTCAAGGTGGTGGAGCGTTATCCACAGGCTCGGGCGCTGTTGTGGGGGCACATCCATCAGGAGTGGGACCAGCTACGCGGCGACCTGCGCCTGCTGGCATCGCCCTCGACCTGCATTCAGTTCCAGCCCGGCAGCGACGATTTCAAGGTCGATGACCGCGCGCCCGGCTACCGCTGGCTGGAGCTGCATGACGACGGCCGGCTGGAAACCGGTGTTTCGCGCCTGGAGAACTTCGCCTTCACCGTGGACTACGGAAACGGCTATTGAAGCATCGCGTAATCGCTAAAGCTGAATCATTTCCCGGTTAACAGGCTAAACTGCGCGTTTTTCCGCCTGGCCAGCCGGGCGGTTCACCTGATCCTGGGGGCGGAATGTCGGGCTCGATCCTTTATATCCACGGTTTGAACAGCGCGCCGAGCTCCATGAAGGCCAGCCAGTTGCAGGCGGCCATGGACCAGATGGGCCTGTCCGGGCAATTGCGCGTCCCGGCCCTGCATCATCATCCGCGGCAGGCCATCGCCCAGCTGGAAGCCGGTATCAGCGAGCTCGGCCGGCCATTGCTGGTCGGCAGTTCCCTCGGCGGCTACTATGCGACCCATCTGGCCGAACGCCACGGGCTGAAGGCGTTGCTGATCAACCCGGCGGTCAACCCGCACCAGTTGTTCGACGGCTACCTGGGCACCCAGACCAACCACTACACCGGCGAAACCTGGGAACTGACCCACGACCACGTGCAGGCCCTGGCCGAGCTGGAAGTGCCGGCCCCCAACGACCCGGAGCGCTATCAGGTGTGGCTGCAGACCGGCGATGAAACCCTGGACTATCGTCGCGCCGAGCGCTTCTACCGGGCCTGCGCCCTGCGTATCGAAGCCGGTGGCGATCACAGCTTCCAGGGCTTCGCCTTGCACCTGCCGGCAATGCTGGCATTTGCCGGTGTTGATCCGGATGCCTACCGGACGCTGGATTTTTCTGTATTTTGATTGCTTATTTTCACCCACGAATGACGACGAGAACCCATGGCCAATCCCAGCGCTAGCGCCTATAACGCAGACGCCATCGAAGTCCTCTCGGGCCTTGACCCGGTACGCAAGCGTCCGGGCATGTACACCGACACCAGCCGCCCCAACCACCTGGCGCAGGAAGTCATCGACAACAGCGTCGACGAAGCCCTGGCGGGTCACGCCCGTTCGGTACAGGTGATCCTTCATGCCGACCACTCCCTGGAGGTCTGCGACGACGGTCGCGGCATGCCGGTGGACATCCACCCGGAAGAGGGTGTGTCCGGGGTCGAGCTGATCCTCACCAAGCTGCACGCCGGCGGCAAGTTCTCCAACAAGAACTACCAGTTCTCCGGCGGCCTGCACGGTGTGGGTATTTCGGTGGTCAACGCCCTGTCCACCCAGGTCCGGGTACGGGTCAAGCGCGACGGCAACGAGTACCAGATGACCTTCGCCGACGGCTTCAAGGCCAGCGAGCTGGAAGTCATCGGCAGTGTCGGCAAGCGCAACACCGGCACCAGCGTGTATTTCGCGCCGGACCCGAAGTATTTCGATTCCCCCAAATTCTCCATCAGCCGCCTCAAGCATGTGCTCAAGGCCAAGGCCGTGCTTTGCCCGGGCCTGCTGGTCAGCTTCGAGGACAAAGGCACCGGCGAAAAGGTCGAGTGGCACTACGAAGACGGCCTGCGCTCCTACCTGGTCGATTCGGTCAGTGACTACCTGCGCCTGCCCGACGAGCCGTTCTGCGGCAGTCTGGCCGGCAACAAGGAGGCCGTGGACTGGGCGCTGTTGTGGCTGCCCGAAGGCGGCGACAGCGTTCAGGAGAGCTACGTCAACCTGATTCCCACCGCCCAGGGCGGTACCCACGTCAATGGTCTGCGCCAGGGTCTGCTGGATGCCATGCGCGAGTTCTGCGAATTCCGCAACCTGCTGCCACGCGGCGTCAAGCTGGCGCCGGAAGACGTCTGGGAACGCATCACCTTCGTCCTGTCGATGAAGATGCAGGAGCCGCAGTTCTCTGGCCAGACCAAGGAGCGCCTGTCTTCACGCGAGGCGGCGGCGTTTGTCTCCGGAGTGGTCAAGGACGCCTTCAGCCTGTGGCTCAACGAACATCCTGAACTGGGTATGCAGCTGGCCGAACTGGCCATCAGCAACGCCGGTCGCCGCCTCAAGGCGAGCAAGAAGGTCGAGCGCAAGCGCGTCACCCAGGGGCCTGCATTGCCTGGCAAGCTGGCCGACTGCGCCGGGCAGGACCCGATGCGTGCCGAGCTGTTCCTGGTGGAGGGTGACTCCGCAGGTGGTTCGGCCAAGCAGGCGCGGGACAAGGAGTTCCAGGCGATCCTGCCGCTGCGCGGCAAGATCCTCAACACCTGGGAAGTCGATGGCGGCGAAGTGCTCGCCAGCCAGGAAGTGCACAACATCGCGGTGGCCATCGGTGTCGATCCGGGCGCCACGGACCTGAGCCAGCTGCGCTACGGCAAGATCTGCATTCTCGCCGACGCCGACTCCGACGGCCTGCACATCGCGACGCTGCTGTGCGCGCTGTTCGTTCAGCACTTCCGCCCGCTGGTGGAAGCCGGCCACGTCTATGTGGCGATGCCGCCGCTCTACCGCATCGACCTGGGCAAGGAAATCTACTACGCCCTCGACGAAGCCGAGCGCGACGGCATTCTCGACCGCCTGGTGGCCGAGAAGAAACGTGGCAAGCCGCAGGTCACCCGATTCAAGGGCCTGGGCGAAATGAACCCGCCGCAATTGCGCGAAACCACCATGGACCCGAACACCCGGCGCCTGGTCCAGTTGACCCTGGACGACTTCGAACAGACCCGCGAAATCATGGACATGCTGCTGGCCAAGAAGCGCGCGGGCGACCGCAAGAGCTGGCTGGAAAGCAACGGCAACCTGGCTGAGGTCATGGCTTGATCCGTGTGCTGCTGGCGGCGCTCCTGTCGCTGGCCGTGTTGCCGGCCGTGGCCGAGCCATGGCCGGAGCTGAAGATGGTCGCCGAGCACCCGGTCGAGGGCATGCGCGGCGGCAACCTGTCGGGGCTGGCATCGTGCAGTGGTTCGCTGTGGACCATTTCCGACCGTGACGACGACCTGCTCTACAAGCTCGATACCAGCGCTCAGGTCTGGCAGGCCAACGGTCTGCAACTGGTGGTGCCGCCGGTGCCCGATGCCGGGTTTCCCCTTGGCCTGCGCTCGCGGCAATGGGCCGCCTCGCTGGTGCGCGGTGGCGATCTCGACTTCGAAGGGCTGAGCTGTGACGCGGCGGGCAATCACTACATCGTCAGCGAGGCCCATGCCGCAGTGCTTCAGGTGCCTCAGGACGGGTCACCAACCTGGCTGCGCATCGACCCGAGCATGATCCGCCAGGCCCGCGCCAGCGGCATGCTGCTGCACTTCAATGCGCTGTTCGAAGGCCTGGCGGTAAGCCCGGCGGGCGATCGCCTGTGGCTGGCGGCGGAGCGCGAGCGCCGCGGTCTGCTGCTGATCAACCGCCAGCAGACCACCTGGACCTGTGGCGATACCTGTGTGCTGCTCAGCGAAGCCGGCACCGAGATGCAGCCGGAACAGTTCCCCAAGGCCCGCGAAGTTTCGCGGGACTTTTCCGATCTGGCGCTGTTCGACGGCAAGCTGTTCACCCTGGAGCGCAACGCCTACCGCATTTGCCGCCGTGACGCGCAAAGCGGCCAGGTGGAGCGCTGCTGGTCGTTTGCCGCCGATGCCTTGACGGATGAACGGCGTTATCTGCAGCCCTACGGCATTGCCGAAGCGCTGGTGATCGATGCCGACGGCGCCTGGATCGGCTTGGACAACAACGGCGGTACCCGCGCCGACGGCGAGGACCGGCCGATCGTCTGGCGCTTCGCGGCGCCGAAAGGCGGCTGGAGCGCGAAAAAATGAGCCAGACGCCGGGTCAACGGATCGGACGGGTGTTCATGGTACTGGCCTGGGCAGCCGGCCTGTTTCTCGCCACGCGCTTTTTCGGCGCCTGGGAGGAGAAACAGCTGAATCCCAATAGCCAGATCACGTCGCAGCACGGCGACGGTTACGTCGAGGTACGTCTGGCTGGCAACGGCCAGGGGCATTTCGTCGCTGATGGCCTGATCAACGGTCAGGCCGTTCATTTTCTGCTGGATACTGGCGCCACTGATGTGGCGATTCCCGAATCCCTGGCCCGGGACTTCGGACTGGAGCGCGGCGCACCGGTGACCCTGAGCACCGCCAATGGCCGCACCCAGGGCTACCGGACCCGTCTGGACAGCCTGCAATTGGGCGATATCCTCCTGCGCGACGTTCGCGCCCTGGTGGTGCCAGGGCTCGATGGCGAACAGGTGCTACTGGGCATGAGTGCCCTGAAACGACTTGAATTCACCCAGCGCGGCGGCACCTTGCTGCTGCGCCAGACCTTGAACTGATGAGGCCCGCATGAGCGACTCCCTTGATCTCAGCCTCGACGGTGTAGAGCGCCGGTCACTGGCTGACTTCACCGAACAGGCCTACCTCAACTACTCCATGTACGTGATCATGGACCGGGCACTGCCGCACATCGGCGACGGCCTGAAGCCGGTACAGCGGCGTATCGTGTACGCCATGAGCGAACTGGGCCTGGATGCCGACTCCAAGCACAAGAAATCGGCGCGTACCGTCGGTGACGTGCTCGGCAAGTTCCACCCCCATGGCGACTCGGCCTGCTACGAAGCCATGGTGTTGATGGCCCAACCGTTCAGCTACCGCTACACCCTGGTCGATGGCCAGGGCAACTGGGGTGCGCCGGACGATCCGAAGTCCTTCGCCGCCATGCGTTACACCGAGGCGCGGCTGTCGCGCTATTCCGAAGTGCTGCTCAGCGAACTGGGCCAGGGCACCGCGGACTGGGTGCCGAATTTTGACGGTACCCTCGACGAACCCGCGGTGTTGCCAGCACGTTTGCCGAACATCCTCCTCAATGGCACCACCGGTATCGCCGTGGGCATGGCCACCGACGTACCTCCGCACAACCTGCGGGAAGTCGCTGCCGCCTGCGTGCGCCTGCTGGATGAGCCGAAGGCCACGGTCGAGCAGCTCTGCGAGCATATCCAGGGCCCTGACTATCCGACCGAAGCGGAAATCATCACCCCGCGTGCCGAACTGCTGAAAATCTACGAAAGCGGTCGTGGTTCGATTCGCATGCGCGCGGTGTACCGCGTCGAAGATGGCGACATCGTCGTCACCGCGCTGCCGCACCAGGTCTCCGGCGCCAAGGTGCTGGAGCAGATCGCGGCGCAGATGCAGGCCAAGAAGCTGCCGATGGTGGCCGACCTGCGAGACGAGTCCGACCACGAGAACCCGTGCCGGATCGTCATCATCCCGCGCTCCAACCGTATCGACCTCGACGAACTGATGCAGCATCTGTTCGCCACCACCGACCTGGAGTCCAGCTACCGGGTCAACGTCAACATCATTGGCCTGGACGGGCGCCCGCAACTGAAGAACCTGCGGGCGCTGTTGCTGGAGTGGCTGGAGTTCCGCATCGCCACCGTGCGTCGCCGCCTGAAGTTCCGCCTGGACAAGGTCGAGCGCCGCCTGCACCTGTTGGACGGCTTGCTCGTTGCCTTCCTCAATCTGGATGAAGTGATCCACATCATCCGCACCGAAGACCAGCCGAAACAGGCGCTGATCGCCCGCTTCGACCTCACCGAGATCCAGGCCGACTACATCCTCGAAACCCGTCTGCGTCAGTTGGCGCGACTGGAAGAGATGAAGATCCGCGGTGAACAGGAAGAACTGCTCAAGGAGCAGGCCAAGCTGCAAGCCCTGCTGGGCAGCGACGCCAAGCTGCGCAAGCTGGTGCGCAGCGAGCTGATCAAGGACGCGGAAACCTACGGTGACGACCGTCGGTCGCCAATCGTGGCCCGCGCCGAGGCCAAGGCCCTGTCGGAAAACGAGCTGATGCCGACCGAGCCGGTGACCGTGGTGTTGTCAGAAAAGGGCTGGGTGCGATGCGCCAAGGGCCACGACATCGACGCCACCGGCCTGTCCTACAAGGCAGGCGATGGTTTCAAGGTGGCGGCGGCCGGGCGCTCGAACCAGTTCGCCGTGTTCATCGACTCCACCGGTCGCAGTTACTCGGTGGCCGCCCATACCTTGCCATCGGCGCGGGGGCAGGGCGAACCGCTGACCGGTCGCCTGACACCGCCGCCGGGCGCCTCTTTCGAGTGCGTGCTGCTGCCGGATGACGACGCGCTGTACGTGATCGCCTCCGATGCGGGCTATGGCTTCGTGGTCAAGGGCGAAGACCTGCAGGCCAAGAACAAGGCCGGCAAGGCATTGCTCAGTCTGCCCAACGGCGCCAAGGTGCTGGCGCCGCGACCGGTGGCCGATCGCGAGCAGAACTGGCTGGCGGCCGTGACCACCGAGGGTCGGTTGCTGGTGTTCAAAATCAGCGACTTGCCGCAATTGGGCAAGGGCAAGGGCAACAAGATCATCGGTGTTCCGGGTGAGCGAGTGGCCAGTCGTGAAGAATTTGTCACCGACATGGCCGTGCTGTCCGACGGGGCGACCCTTGTATTGCAGGCCGGCAAGCGTACGCTATCGCTCAAGGGTGACGATCTGGAGCACTACAAAGGCGAGCGCGGGCGGCGTGGCAACAAGTTGCCACGGGGCTTCCAGCGAGTCGATGCGTTGTTGGTCGACGGCCCTGAGTAAACAATTCCTACGAATGAAGTCGGTGATTTCCTGCCAACTTCGGCCGTAAAGGCTGGAGTCATACCGCGATTTCGCGGATGATAGACCCCCTGTGGCGCCAGCGTGGCTGCGCGCCCGACTGAACTCACGAGTATCACTGCGGTGCCGTACGGTGGCCGCCTGGATGGGATGATGACTTTTCTGCGCCTTCCATTTGTTTTGCTGCTTACTGGCGTGCTCGGCCTGGCCGGCTGCAGCATGCACCAGCCGGTCGCGCTGTATCAGCTCGACAGCGGGGAGCCGGGGCAACCGAAACAGAGCGCTGGCATGGCCGTAGTGCTCGGCCCGGTGTCGGTTGCCGACTACCTGCAGCGCGAGACGCTCTTGCAACGTCAGGCCGACGGCAGCCTCACTGCGGCGACGGACGGTCGCTGGGCGGGCAGCCTTTCGGCGGATATCGACCAGCTGCTGGTTCGCCAGCTGGCCTGGCGCCTGGATAGCCAGCGCGTGGTTCTGGCGCCGGCCAGTACCGGCTTCAGTCCGGATGTCCAGGTACTGTTGTCGATCACTCGTCTGGACTCCGGTGCCAACCAGCCTGCGATCCTCGACGCGCAATGGCGCCTGCTGGACCGCCGTGGCCAGGTGCGTGACAACCGTATCGTCCACCTCGAACAACCCCATGAGGGCAGTTCGGCATCGCAGGTACAGGCCCAGGGCCAGTTGCTGCAACGCCTGGCCGAGCAGTTGAGCACCGCGCTCAAGCCGCTGGCCAACCAGCCGGCCATCGTTGAAGAGGCGCCGCCGAAGAAACCCGCTGCGCCGGTTCAGGTGCGCAAGGAGCCTGAGAAGCCGAAGATCCCGATGGCTTCGCCGATCCGGACCGATCTGGAAGTGTTCCGCTTCTGATTTCGGCACTCATGAAAAAGCCCGCAGCGATGCGGGCTTTTTCATGGGGTCGGGAAACATGGGCTCATCGCTGGTTTGCCAGCGATGAGCCTTGAGCCTCAGTTCTTGACCTGCCGCTCATGCATCCTCGCCAGTTGGCGCTCCAGCATCGACGGGTAAGGCTCCATCAGGCGTTCCACGCAGCAGGCGCCCTCGGGGCTGGCGATTGGCCGGATGCGTGCGCGCTGGCGGATCAGGGCGTCGTCGCCGATCTTGCGCTCCACCAGCAGCAGGTTGCGGCTGTGTTGCGACAGCGCCAGGGCATCCTGGGCTTTTTCGGTCAGCAGCAGGTCGATCTGGCTCAGGCCCTGCAGGTCGTCGCCCAGGGCCAGGCCCAGTTGCAATTGCAGGGTGATGCCGCTGTCGGCGACCTCCACCTGCAAGGCATGGCCCAGCGCCCGCAGCAACTCGCCACAGCAGATGGCGTTGGTCAGGTAGTCCTCGCCGCTGTCCTGGCGATGGAACAGCAGCAGGGTGCTGCCATCGTTGAGGGTCTGGACTTCACCCTCGTAGAGCGACGCGGCCTGGTCCAGGCAATCGCGATAACGCTCCAGCAATTCGGTCAGGCGGGCGCGGGGCAGGCGGCGCAGTTGCTCCTGGGAGCCCAATTGCACCGCCAGGACGGCGCTGGCCTGGGGCTGGCGCGGTGCGGCGGGCTTGGGCGGCGCTGCAACCGGGGCGGTGTCGTCGCGCAGGTCGGCGAAGACGTCGTCATCCTCTTCGTCTTCCTCGGCATGGACCGTCGGGCGCTTGCCTGGCGGTGCCTCGTCGAAGTCGCGATCACGCGGGTTGCGGACCGCGAGCGCCGGTTCGGCCTCTTCGTCGTCGAAGTCGCCTTCGATTTCCGGTTCCGGCTCGGGCTCTTTCGGCGGCGGTGCGAAGCGGGCGTGGAGCTGGCGAGCGAGGTCGCCGATTTCATCCTGACGCTCGGTGGCCGGCGTGTATTCGTCCAGGTCGCGCAGCCAGACCCGCAACTGCAACAGCGGCGTGGAGACATAGCGTCCCAGGCGCAGGCTCATGGTCAGGGCCAGCGCCAGCAGGATGCCCGCGAGGATACCCATGCTCTGCAGGCTGATGGTCATCGGCTGCTGGAACTGGCTCATGTCCAGGCTGATGCGCAACTGGCCGGCGGTGACGTCCTGGAAGGTGATCTTGGTCTGGTACAGACCTTCTGCCTCGCCCAGCAGGCCGTTTTTCGGCCGCTGGCCGGCCTCGGCAAGGATCCGGTTGTCCACGCTGTAGATGGCGGCGTGGGCCACCAGCGGGTTCTTCACCAGATTGCCCAGCAGCACGTTGAGGCTGAGGATGTCGTTGGACACCAGCAGTTCCGTGGCCGAAGTTGCGGTCTGCGTGGTCAGGCTCTGTCCGAGGGCATCGGCCTGTTCATGCATGGCTTCCTTGAACTGCAGGCCCATCACGCAGGCGTAGATCACCAGCGCCAGGGCAACCAGGAAAATGTTGTGACAGGCAATGCGCAATGCCAGTGGCACGCGACGCTGACGCAAGGCACGAAAGATCAGCAGGAAGAAGTTGTCGGTTTTGACGGGCGTGGGCCGGTTCACTGAGCGCGGCTCTTTATGACGGAGAAATTGCTGCGCAGTATAGCGAGCACCCTTGAGCCGGCAAAGTATCGGCTGCGCCCGATGGTCTGCAAAACGCGGTAGAATGCGCATTTTTTCCACGACTCGGAGCCCGTCTTGCGCGAAATCGTCTTGATCAACATCACCGGTGAGGACCGTCCGGGCCTTACCGCGGCCATCACCGGCGTCCTGGCGCAGGGCGGCGTGAATATCCTCGATATTGGCCAGGCGGTGATCCACGACACCTTGTCCTTCGGCATCCTGGTGGAAATTCCCGGCACCGGGCAGGGTTCCTCGGTGCTCAAGGACCTGCTGTTCACCGGCTACGAGCTGAACCAGCAAGTGCGTTTCACGCCGGTTTCGGAAGACGACTACCGCAACTGGGTCGACGGCCAGGGCAAACCGCGCCACATCGTCACGCTGCTGACCCGCAAGGTCACCGCCGAACAGCTGCAGCGGGTCAGCTCCATCACCGCTCAGTACGGCCTCAACATCGACCATATCGATCGTCTGTCCGGCCGTGTGTCGCTGGATACCCCCGCCGAGCAGGGCAAGGGCTGCATCGAGTTCTCGGTACGCGGCGAGCCGGCCGATCCGCAGGCCCTGCGTGCCGAGTTCCTCAGCGTCGCCCAGGAACTGAACGTCGATATCGCCTTCCAGCAGGATTCGCTGTTCCGCCGCAACCGCCGTCTGGCCGTGTTCGACATGGACTCGACGCTGATCGAGGCCGAGGTGATCGACGAGCTGGCCAAGGCTGCCGGCGTGGGCGAGCAGGTTTCGGAAATCACCGAGCGGGCGATGCGTGGTGAACTGGACTTCCGCGCCAGCTTCAAGGAGCGTCTGGCGCTGCTCAAGGGCCTGGACGTCAGCGTGCTGGACGAGATCGGCGCTTCCCTGCGCCTGACCGAGGGTGCCGAGACGCTGTTCGCCGAGCTCAAGCGCCTGGGCTACAAGACCGCCATCCTGTCCGGCGGCTTCACCTACTTCGCCAAGCAACTGCAGGCCAAACTGGGCATCGACTACGTGTTCGCCAACGAACTGGAAGTGGTCGACGGCAAGTGCACGGGCGTGGCCATCGAGCCAATCGTCGATGCTCAGCGCAAGGCCGATCTGCTCGCCGAGCTGGCGCGCAAGGAAGGCTTGCAGATGGAACAGACCATCGCCGTGGGCGACGGTGCCAACGACCTGCCGATGCTGGCCATCGCCGGCCTGGGCGTGGCTTTCCGCGCCAAGCCGCTGGTACGCCAGTCGGCCAAGCAGGCCATCTCCACCCTGGGCCTGGATGGCGTGCTGTACCTGCTGGGGATGCGTGATCGCGAAGGGAATGCCTGATAGAGCGAACGGTTCTAACCATTCGTCCCTTGCTCCCTGACGATCTTTCAAGCGTGTCTAGGCTTGCTCGCATACGGCCCCAATCCCGAGGGTCGTACGGTCGGCGAGATGACTTGCCGGCCTCCACCAGCAACTTCAAGGAGATGAAGTTCATGGCGAACAAGTACGCAGTTCAGAACCAATGGGGTGGTAACAGTGCACCGTGGCATCCAGGTGGAACCTGGCAACTCGGTGCGCGGGACAACCAGAAGGTCGTCAATGTCGACATCCGTTCTGGTGACGGTGGTGTGACCTTCAAGGGCAGCATCACTTATTCGGGCGAAGGCCCGATCGGCTTCAAGGCCAAGCGTATCGCGCAGAACCGCTATGAAGTCCAGAACCAGTGGGGCGGCAACGACGCTCCCTGGCATCCGGGTGGCGAATGGGTGATCGGTGGCCGTGACAACCAGAGCGTCGTCGCTCTGAACGTCAAGTCGAACGACGGCGGCAAGAGCCTTGATGGCACCAATACCTATGACAACGAAGGGCCGATCGGCTTCCGTAGTCATCTGGAATAAGGCATCAGGCTGAAGGACCGCCCCCTGAACCGGGGGCGGTTTGCTGTTCGAACTAAGGGTTTCAAGTCGCAAGCTGCAAGAAAAAGCAGGCTGCGTTGTAACCGATCACGCGTCGGCAGCGGCCTTTGCGGCCGGCAGGGCCAGGCCCTGACCCATGGTCACCGGCGAGCCGGCGCCGAGGCTTTCCGCCCATTTCACCTGCTCCGGCCCGAACAGCACGACGGCGGTCGAGCCCAGTTTGAAGCGACCCAGTTCGGCGCCTTTTTCCAGGTGGATCGGTGCGCGGGAGGCTTCGTCGTAGCGGAAGGTCTTCAGTTCGCGTTTCGGCGGCGTGACCAGCCCAGCCCATACCGTCTCGATCGAGGCGACGATCATCGCACCCACCAGTACCACGGCCATCGGGCCGCGCTCGGTGTCGAACAGGCACACCACGCGCTCGTTGCGGGCGAACAGCTCCGGAACGTTTTCGGCGGTGGTCTGGTTCACCGAGAACAGGCGGCCAGGCACGTAGATCATTTCGCGCAGGGTACCGGCCAGCGGCATGTGCACGCGGTGGTAGTCCTTCGGCGACAGGTAGATGGTGGCGAACTCGCCGCCCATGAACGGCGCGGCATTGGCCGGATCGCCGCCGAGCAGTTCCAGGGCGCTGAAGCTGTGGCCCTTGGCCTGGAAGATGCGGCCGTGCTCGATCGGGCCGAGCTGGCTGACGGCGCCGTCGGCGGGGCAGAGGATCGCGCCCGGGGTTTCATCCAGCGGACGGGCGCCCGGCTTGAGGGCGCGGGTGAAGAAGTCATTGAAGTGCTGGTAGGCGGTGAGGTCTTCGACCAGCGCCTGGGACATGTCCACCTGGTAGCGCTTGGCGAACCAGGCGGTGAAGGCGTTCTTGAACCAGCGCACACGGCACTCGGCGATACAGCCGGCCAGGCGCGAGAGCAGGTGATGCGGCAGCAGGTACTGGCTGATGATAAACAAGCGGGATTTCATTGGGTTTCCTTAAACTTCGACGGGCGTGTCGGGGTGGTTGCCCCATTCGCCCCAGGAGCCGGCGTATGCCTTGACCCGTGGGTAGCCCAGGTGTTTGGCCACCAGGTAGGTGAAGCCCGAGCGGTGGTGTGACTGGCAGTGGGTGACCACTTCCTTGTCCTTGCTGATGCCGAGCCCTTCGAGGGTCTGGGCGATGTCCTTGCGGATGCGCAGGGAGTCGTTCATGTCCATGCCTGCGGTCCACTCGAAGTTCACCGCGCCGGGGATATGCCCGCCCTTGGCGGCCAGGACTTTCTCGCCACGGTATTCGGCGGGGCTGCGAGCATCCCAGATCGCCAGGTCGGCGGCGCCGAGGCGGCTCTGCAGGTATTCGCGGGTGGCCGTGGGCTCTTCGTGGAGCACCAGGCTGACCGGTCTGCCGGCATTGTCCGGGACTTCCGTGCTGAGGGTGTTGGCCGGCCAGGCCTGCACGCCGCCGTTGAGGTAGTGGTAGCGGTGGTGGCCGATCACATCGAGCAGCCAGATGAAGCGTCCGGCCCAGCCGCCGCCCTCGTCGTCGTAGACCACGTAGGTGGCGTCGGCACGATGGCCCAGTTCACCGAAGAGCTTTTCCAGGTCGGCCTTGAGGGGCGTCAGGCCCGGTGCGGGTGGCTGGCCCAGTTGAGTGCGCTTGAAGTCGACGAAGCGTGCTCCGGGAATATGGCCGCTGCCATAGCGGTTGGCGCTGGTCAGATCGACCAGGATCAGCTCCGGCGAATCGAGGCGGGCCTGCAGGTCGGCCGGTTCGATCACCAGCGGCAAGCCGGAAAAGTCAGTCATCCAGAGTCTCCAGATCGGAACAGAGGGTGGCGATTGTAGCGCATGGGTCAGGCGCCGCGGTTGCTGAAGGTGGTGAGGGCGCGCTCGATGCACTGGGCCGTCTTGCCGAATGCCTGCACGCCGATTTCCGAGAACGGACCGCCGCCTTGGTCAGCCATCAGCAGCACGATGACCTTGCCGTTGCTCGACAGCGAACGCAGCAACAGGTGCTCGCCGCGGAACAGGCTGCGCAGGCTGGCGGGCAGCAGGGCGGAGAATTGGGCGTGGTTCTGCGGGGTCAGGCGCAGTTGCGCCGACTGACTGAGCAAGCGCTGCAGCAGTTTGCTCTGTTCTACCGGCACGGTAAGGCTGGCGACCTGGTCGGGCAGGCCGGCCATCTGGTGCACACGCAGGTAGCTTTGGGTCTTGTCGCACATCAGCAGCAGGACGCGGGTCATGCCGCAGGCCTCGAGGGCATCGCGGGCGTAGCGGGTCAGGTGGATGGCATTGGAAAACGGACTGGGCTCGGCAAGCAGGTCGGCGCAGAACTTGCGCCAGTCGCCAAGGGCCTTGGTGTCGGGCATCTCGGCCGGGCGCATGCCTTTGGGCGCGTAGTGCGCACCGGTCGGCCAGATCAGCATCTGCGCCGGATGGAATACGCCTTCGACGGCATGTTTGCGGGCACTCTGTGCCGCTTGCTGGTGGCTCTGGGTCTGGACGTCTTCCAGGGGCGCTTCGAGGTACAGGCTGATCAGTTGCTGCCAGCGCACGCAGTGGCTGCAGGTCCAGGAGTGTTGTGCCGACAGTGCCAGGCCGTTGGCCAGCAGTACGGTGTTGGCCGGCTGGTTGAGCCAGCGGCGCAGCATGGGGTCGGCGTCCAGCTTCTGTTGTTGGCGCAGCGGGCTTTTGTGGTCCCGGGCGATGTGCATGACCTTGACCAGCAAGCGGCGCTCTTCCTGTAGCAAGTGATAACCCTGGGTGACCCAGGTCGGCAGGCGCCAGAATTCGGCAAGGGCCTGGCACAGGCTGAGCAGGCGCACGCCAAACAGTTCGCGCTCGACCTTCGGTGCCGGTTCGCCGCGGTGCACTACCCGCAGCTCCCATTCCTCCAGCAGCTTGGGGTAGGTAAGGGCCAGCGGCCAGAGCGGCGAGAGAAACAGCAGGCTGCCCCAGTGGATGTCCTGCCAGAGCCGCGCCAGACGGCTGGCAAACAGGCCGTTGGCCTGCTGGCTGGCGTGCTGGCTGACCATCTGCAACTGGCGCAGTGCCAGGGGAATCTGTTCGATGGGCGCGGTGTGAAGCCGTTCGAGCAGGGCTTCGGCGCGGGCCAGGCCGAGGCGGTTCAGCGCGACTTCGAGGTTCTCCGCCGGCTCGGCGATGGTGGTATGGGTGTGCCGGTTGGCCTCGCGCATCATGCTCAGCACCAGCGCCGGGCTGTCTTGCATCAGCTCGGCAATGTCGCGCAACGAGCGGCGACTGTCGGCGATCGCGGCTTTCACGCGGTCGTGACTGTGGCATGGAACGGGCAATGGGGTGCCGTCGAGTAGTTTGATCCAGGCGTCGAGAGTCTTCGGATTCGTAGTTGGCACGATGGTTTCACTAGGCTTGCTGGAAGGTGACCAAACTGGCTTTTCGCCTTGACTGGCTATAGTCTGGCGCAGAACTGCCGATAAGTAGAAGAAGAGTTTTACTAACTTCCGCCCCGACCCTGACCCCGACAGCAAGTGCTTTCTATCTATGGCTAAAATTATCGGCATCATCGTCGTATTCGCGAGCGTGCTTGGCGGATATGTTCTCTCCCACGGCAAGATCGCGGCCCTGATCCAGCCTTTCGAGGTGCTGATCATCGGCGGCGCTGCGTTCGGTGCGTTTCTGCAGGCCAACCCTGGCTATATGACCATGCATGTGGTGAAAAAGTCGCTGAGCATGTTCGGCAGCCGCTTTTCCCACACCTTCTATATAGAAGTGCTGGGCCTGGTCTACGAAATCCTCAACAAGAGCCGCCGCGAAGGCATGATGGCGATCGAGGCTGACATCGAAGATGCCGCCGCCAGTCCGATCTTCGCCAAGTACCCGGCTGTGTTGAAAGACGAGCGCATGACGGCGTTCATCTGCGACTACCTGCGCATCATGTCCACCGGCAACATGGCGCCCCACGAGCTGGAAGGCCTGTTCGACATGGAGCTGCTGAGCCTGAAGGAAGAGCTGGAGCACCCCTCCCACGCGGTCACCGGTATCGCCGACGGCATGCCCGGTTTCGGTATCGTCGCCGCGGTACTGGGTATCGTGGTGACCATGGCCTCGCTGGGCGACGGCGACCAGAAATCCATCGGTCTGCACGTAGGTGCGGCGCTGGTCGGTACCTTCTTCGGTATTCTCGCGGCCTACGGCTTCTTCGGCCCGCTGGCCAACTCGCTGGCTCATGATGCCAAGGAAGAACTGAACGTCTACGAGGCGATCAAGGCCTCGCTGGTGGCTTCGGCTTCCGGCATGCCGCCATCGCTGGCGGTCGAGTTCGGTCGCAAGGTGCTCTATCCGAAGCACCGCCCGAGCTTCGCCGAGCTGGAACAAGCAGTTCGCGGTCGCTGATCCATGGAAAACAATCAGCCGATTATCATCAAGCGCGTCAAGCGCTTCGGCGGTGGCCATCACGGCGGGGCCTGGAAGATCGCCTTCGCCGACTTCGCGACGGCGATGATGGCCTTCTTCCTCGTGCTGTGGTTGCTGTCCACCGCCACGCCCGAGCAGAAGATCGCCATCGCCGGCTACTTCAAGGACCCGATCGGGTTCTCCGAAAGCGGTACGCCCTACATCATCGACCTGGGTGGCTCGCCGCAACTGGCGCCGGAAAAGACCATCAACCCCGAGGAGAAGGCCGAACCGACGCCAGACACCAGCATCGTCAGCCCGGAGCAGGTGGATAACCTCGCCGAACAGGTGGAGCGCGAGCGTCTGGAAGTGGTGCTGCAGGAGTTGCAGAACAAGGTCGAGCAGAGTCCCGAGCTGCAGAAGTTCAAGGACCAGATCCTCTTCGAGATCACCCAGGACGGCCTGCGCATCCAGATCGTCGACGCCGAGAACCGGCCGATGTTCGACCTGGGTAGCGCGCGCCTGAAGCCTTACTTCGAAGACATCCTGCTGGCCATGGCCGACACCATCAAGGCGGTGCCGAACAAGATCAGCATCAGTGGCCACACCGATGCCAAGCCGTACGCCGGTAGCGGTGAGTATGGCAACTGGGAGCTGTCGGCCAACCGTGCCAACGCCGCACGCCGTGCGCTGGTGGCCGGTGGTTATCCGGATCCTCAGGTTGCGCGGGTGGTGGGCTACGCGTCGTCGTCGCTGTTCGACCGCGCCAATCCGCTGAACCCGGTCAACCGCCGTATCGACATCGTGGTCCTGACCAAGAAGGCCCAGCGTGCCATCGAAGGCGAGCAGTCGCCGAACGCTCCGGAAGGTGATGCGCCGCAGGGTTCCGGGCAGGCACCGGCAGCGCCGGGCGCAGCGGCTCCGGCACCGGCCGATCCGCAGTCCCAGGATCCGATGCAGCCCAATGAGCTACGCCAGAAGCTGAACATCTTCGAAGACGGCGTGCTGAAGATGGACGAGCCCGGCAAAAGCCAATAAGCCATAAGCTGCAAGTTTCAAGCTGCAAGAAGAAGCGATCATGTTGCGATCCGCTTTTCCTTGCAGCTTGCAACTTATGGCTTGCAGCTTCCTGCTGCCTTTAGAAACCGCGACGCAGGCGGGCCTTGAGGTCGGTGTGGAAGAACTCGGCATTGTTGCGGTTGGCGTGCGCGGCGTCCTTGCTGATGCCGCGGCGGAACGTCTGCTCGTCGTGATAGGCGCTGACGAACAGTTCGATGTGTTCACGTCGGGTCAGGGTCGGCCAGCGCTCCAGGTAGCCCGGCAGGCTGCCCTCGCACTGGTAGAAGGCCAGGCGGCGGTTGAGTTGCGTCGCACTGCCAAGCCCGAACGGCACCCACCAGTCGTCGGCGCCGCCCTGGCCGAGCACGGTGATCATGTGGGTGCAGGCGTTGATGTTGTTGTTGATCAGGCTGCAGATATCGTCGGTGGTCTGCTGCGCCTGAGGGTCGAACAGCTCGAGGCAGGTATTGATGCCTTCGAGCTTGAGCCGTTCGTTGATCACGAACGCATCGAGGCGATCAGGGTGGCGGTAACTGATGAAAACAGGCATCACTGGCGTCCTTTCAGGTGAAAGCGCGACGATCAGTGAATTCCGTTGACCCGGCAATAGACTGCCAGAAACTAGGACGCATCCTACGGTCGCGTATGAAAGGTCTGACGGATGCGGCTTACGCGCGGTACTCCCCCGTCGGGAAATACCGCCTTGTCGGTCAGTAAGTGTCTTGCGGCAGGCTGGCGATGATCGAACGGTAGCTGTTCATCCGTTGTTGCTGGATGCGTCCGTCTTCCAGGGCATTGAGCAGTGCGCAGCCAGGCTCGCGGTCGTGCTTGCAGTCACGGAAGCGGCAGGTGCCGAGCAGATCGGTGAACTCGATGAAGCCGGCTTCTACATCGGCACGGCTGACATGCACCAGGCCGAATTCGCGGATACCGGGGGAGTCGATCAGTTCGCCGCCGCCGGGGAAGTGATAGAGGCGGGCGGTGGTGGTGGTGTGCTGGCCCTGGCCGGACCACTCCGACAGTGCGCCGACACGGGTCTGCACCTCTGGCAGCAGGCTGTTGACCAGCGACGACTTGCCCACGCCGGACTGGCCGACGAACACGCTGATGTGGCCGTCCAGTTGCCTCTGAAGTTGCTCCATGCCGTCGCCCTGATGAGCCGACACTTCCAGCAGCGGATAGCCGAGTTGCCGGTAGACCGCCAGCAGCGCATTGAGGGCCGGGGCGTTGTCGTCGTCGATCAGGTCCGCCTTGTTCAGCAGCAGTAGCGGGCGGATGCCGGCGTGCTCGGCGGCCACCAGATAGCGGTCGATCAGGTTGGCGTGGGGCTCGGGGGCCGGGGCGAAGACGATCACGATCAGATCGACGTTGGCCGCCACCGGCTTGAGCTGGCCGCGACTGTCAGGGCGGCACAGCTCGGTGCTGCGGGGCAGTTGCGCGACGATCACACCAATGCCCTGGTTACCGGCACGCCAGACCACGGTGTCGCCTGTTACCAGCGCCGGCAGGTTGGCCCGCAGGTGGCAGCGGAATACCTGGCCGGCTTGCTCGCCCTGTTGTGCTTCGACCTCTACCTGCACGCCGAAGTGAGCAATTACCAGGCCGGTCTGTTCCGGACCCAGGTCACCGCCCTCGAGCACCTCCAGGGCGCGCTCCTCACGTTTGGCGGCCCGCGCGGCACGCTCTTCCTGGATTTTTTCGATGCGCCAGTTCTGGCGGCGGTTGAGCTGGCGTTTGGCCATGAAGGTCTCGTCGTTTAAAGCGGGGTTGTTTGAAACGGCGTCGAGTTTAGCACGCTCCACTAGGCTAAACTGCGCACCTACCGAGGAGCCACGCTATGCAGAACCCACAGAATCTGATCTGGATCGACCTGGAAATGACCGGTCTGGACCCTGATAACGACGTCATCATCGAGATGGCCACCATCGTCACCGACAGCGACCTGAACACCCTGGCCGAAGGCCCGGTGATCGCTATCCACCACAGCGACGAAGTCCTGGCCCGCATGGACGACTGGAACACCCGCACCCACGGCGCCTCCGGCCTGACCCAGCGTGTGCGCGAGAGCAGGATCGACATGGCCGAAGCCGAAGCGCAGACCATCGCGTTCCTCGAGCACTGGGTGCCGAAGGGCAAGTCGCCGATCTGTGGCAACAGCATCTGCCAGGACCGCCGTTTCCTGTATCGCCACATGCGCGGGCTGGAAAATTATTTCCATTACCGCAACCTGGACGTCTCCACCCTCAAGGAGCTGGCCGGGCGCTGGGCGCCGGAGGTGCGTGACGGCTTCAAGAAGGGCAGCACCCACCTGGCACTTGACGACATCCGCGAATCCATCGCGGAGCTGCGCCACTACCGCGAGCACTTCATCAAATATTGAGCACCAAAAGGCGCCAGGAATCGCTCTGGCGCCCCCTTTTGGTGCTGCTGGCAACTGGTTAGACTGCGCGCCCCTCTGCCAGGACCTGCGCCATGTTGTTGATGCTCTATCTGATCGCGATCACCGCCGAAGCCATGACGGGTGCCCTGTCTGCCGGCCGCCGCGGCATGGACTGGTTCGGCGTGGTGCTGATCGCCTGCGTCACGGCGCTGGGCGGCGGTTCGGTGCGTGACGTGTTGCTCGGGCATTACCCGCTGACCTGGGTCAAGCACCCGGAATACCTGGTGCTGACCAGTGTCGCCGCGTTGATCACCATCTTCATCGCGCCCTTGATGCGGCATTTGCGCTCGCTGTTCCTGGTGCTCGACGCCATCGGGCTGGTGGCTTTCACCCTGATCGGTTGCATGACGGCGCTGGAACTGGGCCACAGCATGCTGGTGGCGTCCATCAGCGGGATGATTACCGGGGTGTTCGGCGGCATCCTGCGGGACATCTTCTGCAACGACATTCCATTGATCTTCCGCCGCGAACTGTACGCCAGCGTGTCGTTCGCCTCCGCCTGGTGTTACCTGGGCTGCGTTTGGCTGCAACTGCCGGCCGAGCAGTCGATTCTCATCACGCTGTTCGGCGGATTCCTGCTGCGGCTGCTGGCGATCCGCTTCCACTGGGAAATGCCAAAGTTCCACTACAACGACGAGCATTGATCGCCCGTAGTGGATTCAGGCGGGAGAGGCCTGGCGCTCGGCGTGCTGTTTCAGGGCCCATTCCACATGCTCGCGGACCAGCTCGGAGGGGTAGTCCCGACGGGCGGCCAGGGCTTCGAGCACCGGAATGGACGACGGCGCATTGCCCAGGCCCACCGCCAGGTTGCGCAGCCAGCGCTCGTAGCCGGCGCGGCGCAGCGGCGAACCTTCGGTGCTGGCGAGAAAGCGCTCTTCGTCCCACATGAACAGCTCCGCCAGTTCGGCGTTGTCCAGGCCGTGGCGTGGCTGGAAGTCGCCTTCTCCGGTCGGGCGGGCGAAGCGGTTCCACGGGCAGACAATCTGGCAGTCGTCGCAACCGAACACCCGGTTGCCGATCATCGGCCGCAGCGCTTCGGGAATGGCGTTCTTCAGTTCGATGGTCAGGTACGAGATGCAACGCCGGGCGTCCAGCACGTAAGGGCCGACGAAGGCGTTGGTCGGGCAGATGTCCAGGCAAGCGCTGCAGCGGCCGCAATGTTCCGTGGCCTGGGCCTCGTCCACCGGCAGCGGCAGATCGACGAACAATTCGCTGAGGAAGAAGTAGCTGCCGGCCTTGCGGTTGAGCAGCAGGGTGTTCTTGCCGATCCAGCCCAGCCCGGCCTGTTCGGCAATGGCCTTCTCCAGCACCGGAGCGCTGTCGACGAATGCGCGGAAGCCGAACGGCCCGATTTCCTTCTGGATGCGCTCGGCCAGATGCTGGACACGCTTGCGCACCAGCTTGTGGTAGTCGCGGCCCAGGGCGTAGCGGGATATGTAGGCTTTTTCCGGCTGGGCCAGGCGCTGCGCCATCTGTGTGTCGCCGGGCAGGTAGTCCATACGCAGCGAGACCACCCGCACGGTGCCGGGTACCAGTTCGTCCGGATGCGAGCGCTTGCTGCCATGGGCGCCCATGTACTCCATCTCGCCGTGGTAGCCGGCGGCCAGCCAGCGTTCCAGGTGCTGTTCGTGCTCGGCCAGATCCACTCCGGCGATGCCGACATGGGCGAAGCCGAGTTCACGACCCCAGTCCTTGATGGACCGGGCGAGGGCAGGCAGATCGATGGAAGAAGCGGACATGCGAAATAGGGCAACGAAGACACAGGTGCGTATAATTCTGCCAGACATTGGAGCCGAAAGACGCATGCCTCAGACCAAACACCCTTCGAACGAGCCGCTGGTGCTCACCCGCGACAGCCTGACGCGCCTGCCGGCGCGGCCGGCCAATGCCCATAAAGGCCAGTTCGGTCATGTGCTGGTGGTCGGTGGTGACCGGGGTGCCGGCGGGGCCGTGCTGCTCGGTGCCGAGGCGGCGCTGCGTTGTGGCGCCGGCCTGGTGTCCCTGGCCAGTCGCGTCGAGCATGTGCCGGCTGCCCTGGCGCGGCTGCCGGAAGTCATGAGCCTGGGCGTGCATTCGGCCAATCAGTTGATGGCGCCGATCGAACGGGCGTCGGTTCTGGTGGTCGGACCTGGGCTGGGGCAGGCCGCCTGGGGGCGCAGCCTGCTGTCGGCGGTGGCCAGTTCGCGCTTGCCGCAGATCTGGGATGCCGATGCCCTGAACCTGCTGGCCGTGGCGCCGATGCCATTGCCGGCGGGTAGTATCATTACCCCGCATCCGGGCGAGGCAGCGCGCTTGCTGGGGGTGTCTACCGAGGCAGTGCAGGCGGACCGGCCTGGCGCAGCGCGCAAGCTGGCGCGCAAGTACGACGCGGTCTGCGTGCTCAAGGGCGCCGGCAGTCTGGTGGCCGATCCGCACGGGCGCCTGGCCATTTGCAAGCGCGGCCATCCGGCGATGGCCGGCGCCGGGCTGGGGGATGTGCTCAGTGGCGTGCTCGGGGCCTTGCTGGCCCAGGAGATGCCGGCGTGGGACGCAGCGTGCCTGGGCGTCTGGCTGCATGCCTGTGCCGGGGAGCGCCTGGGGGATCAGGGGCGTGGGCTGGCAGCCCATGATCTGGTGCCGTCTATTCGTGAGTTGTTGGAGGAGCATTCAGCGTGTCAGGCGTAACCCTGTTTTTGGCCGATGAGCAGGCCATGGTCGACTTCGGTACCCGTATCGCCCAGGTGACCCAGGGCCACGGAGTGATCTTTCTCGAAGGTGACCTCGGTGCCGGCAAAACCACCCTGTCCCGCGGCATCATTCGCGGTCTCGGGCATACCGGGGCTGTGAAAAGTCCTACATTTACCGTGGTCGAGCCTTATGAAATCGGCGATATCCGTGCCTTCCACTTCGACCTGTATCGCCTGGTCGACCCGGAGGAGCTTGAGTTCATGGGGATTCGCGACTATTTCGAAGGTGATGCGCTGTGCCTGTTCGAGTGGCCGGACAAGGGTGCGGGCATTTTGCCAAAGCCGGACCTGACCATTACCATAAGCCCCCAGGCGGGCGGTCGTTCGTTGAACCTGGCGCCGCAAGGTGCTCGCGGTGAAGCCTGGTGTGCCGCACTGGCCTTGGAATTCAAATAGAAAATGGGGAAAGGTATGCGCTTTCGCGCACTGGTTGCCGTCGTAGGACTGCTGCTTACGGCAGTGACCGTTGACGCTCTTGCGGTCACTCAGGTCAAGAGCGTCCGCCTGTGGCGGGCTCCGGACAACACGCGACTGGTCTTCGATCTGTCTGGCCCCGTGCAGCACAGCGTCTTCACCCTGACCGCGCCGGATCGTCTGGTCATCGACATCAACGGTGCCACCCTGGCCGCGCCGCTCACGGTTTCCACTTCCAATACGCCGATCACCAGCGTGCGCTCGGCGCAGCGCACGCCCACCGATCTGCGGGTGGTCGTCGACCTGAACAAGACGGTCACCCCGAAGAGCTTCACCCTGGCGCCGAACGCCCAGTACGGCAACCGACTGGTGGTCGACCTGTACGACCAGGAAGCCGATGCCGTGGCCGCGACGGCGCCAACGCCGGCGGTTACTGCCCCGGCGACCACGCCCGCCGTTCCTGTCACGCCTGCCCAGCCTGCAATCAAGCTGCCGCCGGTGCCTAACGGCAAGCGCGATATCGTCATCGCCATCGACGCCGGCCACGGCGGTGAGGACCCTGGTGCCTCAGGCTCCCGCGGCCAGCACGAAAAGGACATCGTGTTGCAGATCGCCAAGGAGCTGCAGCGTCAGATCAACACCGAGAAGGGTTTCCGCGCCGAGCTGACCCGTACCGGCGACTACTTCATCCCGCTGCGCAAGCGCACCGAGATCGCCCGCAAGAAGGGCGCCGACCTGTTCATTTCCATCCACGCCGATGCCGCGCCGTCCAAGGCCGCGTTCGGTGCCTCGGTGTTTGCCCTGTCCGATCGTGGCGCGACCTCCGAGACCGCCCGCTGGCTGGCCGACAGCGAAAACCGCTCCGACCTGATCGGTGGTGCCGGCAACGTCAGCCTCGACGACAAGGACCGCATGCTCGCCGGCGTGCTGCTGGACCTGTCGATGACCGCGTCGCTCAGCTCCAGCCTGAACGTCGGGCAGAAAGTGCTGGGCAACATCGGCCGCGTCACTTCGCTGCACAAGCGCCGCGTCGAGCAGGCGGGCTTCATGGTGCTCAAGTCGCCGGACATCCCGTCGATCCTGGTGGAAACCGGCTTCATCTCCAACGCCGCGGAAGCTGCCAAGCTGGCGACGCCGAGCCACCAACAGTCGCTGGCGCGCTCGATTCACGGCGGCGTGAAGCAGTTCTTCCAGCAGAATCCGCCACCGGGCACCTACATTGCGTGGTTGCGCGACAACGGCAAGATCGCCCAGGGACCGCGTGAGCATACCGTGCGTCCGGGCGAGACCCTGGCGATGATCGCAGTGCGCTATCAGGTCAGTGTGGCCAGCCTGCGCAGCACCAACAGCCTGAAGACCGACGAGCTGAAAGTCGGCCAGAACCTGGACATTCCGGCGACCACCCTGGCAGCCCAGCCATGAGCAGCAGCGCCCGTATCGAACTGCTCAGTCCACGCCTTGCCAACCAGATCGCTGCTGGCGAGGTGGTCGAACGCCCGGCCTCGGTCATCAAGGAACTGCTGGAAAACAGCCTGGATTCCGGTGCCCGGCGCATCGATGTGGAAGTCGAGCAGGGCGGCATCAAGCTGTTGAAAGTGCGTGACGACGGCAGCGGCATCGCCTCCGACGACTTGCCATTGGCGTTGGCCCGCCATGCCACCAGCAAGATCCGTGACCTCGACGACCTGGAACGGGTCATGAGCCTGGGCTTTCGCGGCGAGGCCCTGGCCTCGATCAGCTCGGTGGCCCGCCTGACCCTGACTTCTCGCACCCGCGATGCCAGCGAAGCCTGGCAGGTTGAGACCGAAGGCCGCGACATGTCGCCTCGGGTGCAGCCCGCCGCGCATCCGGTAGGCACTTCGGTGGAAGTGCGCGACCTGTTCTTCAACACCCCGGCGCGGCGCAAGTTTCTCAAAACCGAGAAAACCGAATTCGACCATCTGCAGGAAGTCATCCGGCGGCTGGCGCTGGCGCGTTTCGATGTCGCGTTTCACCTGCGCCACAACGGCAAGAGCATCCTCAGCCTGCACGAGGCCTCGGATGATATCGCCAAGGCGCGTCGGGTCGGTGCCATCTGCGGGCCCGGCTTCCTGGAGCAGGCGCTGCCCATCGAGATCGAGCGCAATGGCCTCAGGTTGTGGGGCTGGGTGGGCTTGCCGACCTTCTCCCGCAGTCAGGCGGACTTGCAGTATTTCTTCGTCAACGGTCGGGCCGTGCGCGACAAGCTGGTCGCCCACGCGGTGCGTCAGGCCTACCGTGACGTGCTGTTCAATGGTCGCCATCCGACTTTCGTGCTGTTCCTGGAACTCGATCCTACCGGTGTCGATGTCAACGTCCATCCCACCAAGCACGAAGTGCGCTTCCGGGATGGGCGCATGGTCCACGACTTCCTCTATGGCACCCTGCACCGGGCGCTGGCCGATGTGCGCCCGGACGACCAGGTCGCGGCCCCGGCAGCGACCGCGGACATTGTTCGGCCGACGGGGCAGCAGGCCGGCGAGTTCGGGCCGCAGGGCGAGATGCGCCTGTCCGCCAGCGTGCTGGAACAACCGGTTGCCGCGCCTGCGGCAGGCAGTGGTTCCGGTGCCGGCTACCAATACAACTACACTCCGCGTCCCGCCTCGCCGCTCCCGGTGGGTGAGACGCGCGAGGTCTATCGTGAGTTCTTCGCCCCGCTGCCCAGTGCCGAGCCGGCCCCATTGCCAGAAAGCGAGCGGGACATTCCGCCGCTGGGCTACGCCCTGGCACAACTGAAAGGCATCTACATCCTCGCCGAAAATGCCCATGGCCTTGTGCTGGTAGATATGCACGCCGCCCACGAGCGGATCATGTACGAGCGGCTGAAAATCGCCATGGCCAGCGAGGGGCTGAGCGGCCAGCCGCTGCTGGTGCCCGAGTCCCTGGCCCTGAGCCAGCGCGAGGCCGACTGCGCCGAAGAGCATGCCCAGTGGTTCCAGCGCCTTGGCTTCGAGCTGCAGCGACTGGGCCCGGAAAGCCTGGCGATCCGGCAGATTCCGGCGCTGCTCAAGCAGGCGGAGGCCAACCGGCTGGTGCAGGACGTGCTGGCCGACCTGATGGAGTACGGCACCAGCGACCGGATCCAGGCGCACCTGAACGAACTGCTCGGCACCATGGCGTGCCACGGTGCGGTGCGGGCCAACCGGCGCTTGCTGATTCCCGAAATGAATGGCCTGCTGCGCGACATGGAAAACACCGAGCGCAGCGGTCAGTGCAACCATGGCCGACCGACCTGGACCCAACTGGGCCTGGACGATCTGGACAAATTGTTCTTGCGCGGTCGTTGATATGGCAGGCTCCCTACCTCCGGCGATTTTCCTCATGGGCCCGACCGCCGCGGGCAAGACCGACCTGGCCATCGAACTCACCAAGGTCCTGCCCTGTGAACTGATCAGTGTCGACTCGGCGCTGATCTACCGCGGCATGGATATCGGCACGGCCAAGCCGTCGAGGGACGTCCTGGCGGCGCATCCGCACCGCCTGATCGACATTCTCGACCCTGCTGAAAGCTACTCGGCGGCGGATTTTCGTCGTGATGCCCTGCAGGCCATGGCCGAGATCACCGCGCGGGGCAACATTCCGCTGCTGGTAGGCGGCACCATGCTCTATTACAAGGCTTTGCTGGAAGGCCTGGCCGATATGCCGCCCGCCGATGCCCAGGTTCGTGCCGAGCTCGAGGCCCAGGCGCAGCAGCACGGCTGGCAGGCGTTGCATGACGAGTTGGCGGCGGTCGATCCGGTCTCGGCGGCGCGCATCCATCCGAATGATCCGCAGCGTCTGATACGCGCACTCGAGGTGTATCGGGTGAGCGGTTTCACGATGACTTCACATCGTTTGCGTCAAGCTGAGCAAAGTAGTGGCCAGGGCGCTTCGGGGGCCGGGCAATTACCCTATACTGTCGCCAGCCTGGCCATCGCCCCGCAGGATCGACAGGTTCTGCACGAGCGAATTGCGCTACGATTCACGCACATGCTGGAACAGGGCTTCATTGACGAGGTCCGATTGCTGCGTGCCAGAAGTGACTTGCACGCGGGGCTGCCGTCTATACGGGCAGTCGGTTATCGCCAGGTCTGGGATCATCTTGATGGCAAGCTGACTTCAGTTGAAATGCAGGAGCGCGGCATCATTGCCACCCGCCAGTTGGCGAAGCGGCAATTTACCTGGTTGCGCAGTTGGGCCGATCTCCACTGGTTGGACAGCCTGGCTTGCGACAATCTGTCTCGCACCTTGAAATACCTTGGGACGGTCTCCATATTGGGCTGAATCCCAGCGATTGCCGTCTATCCTTGGGGGTGGGGCGGCTTGAGCCATCAGTTTTCTTGTTTTTTTACTATTGATCCTTACAGGAGTGCGGCATATGTCAAAAGGGCATTCGCTACAAGACCCTTACTTGAATACTTTGAGAAAAGAAAAAGTTGGGGTTTCGATCTATCTGGTCAACGGCATCAAGCTGCAAGGCACCATCGAGTCCTTCGACCAGTTCGTGATCCTGCTGAAAAACACCGTCAGCCAGATGGTCTACAAGCACGCGATCTCGACCGTTGTTCCGGTTCGTCCGATTCGTCTGCCTAGCGCCGCCGACGCCGATCATGGCGATGCCGAGCCAGGTAACGCCTGATAGGAGTCTGCTTTGTTCTTTGAGCGCCACGGTGGTGGTGAGCGAGCCATTCTCGTTCATCTGGAAGGTCAGAGCCCTGAGGCGCGCGAAGACCCGCAGGAGTTCCAGGAGCTGGCCTTGTCGGCCGGCGCCGATATCGTTGCGCTCGCCAATGTGGCGCGACACCAGCCCACTGCCAAGTTTCTGATTGGCAGCGGCAAGGTCGAGGAACTGCGCGACCTGGTCAAGGCCGAAGAGGCCGACCTGGTGATCTTCAACCACACCCTCACCCCGAGTCAGGAACGCAACCTCGAACGTGTCTTCGAGTGCCGCGTGCTTGACCGCACCGGCCTGATTCTCGACATTTTCGCCCAGCGGGCCCGCACTCACGAGGGCAAGCTGCAGGTCGAACTGGCCCAGCTCGAACACATGAGCACGCGACTGGTTCGCGGCTGGACTCACCTTGAGCGGCAGAAAGGCGGTATCGGTCTGCGCGGCCCGGGTGAAACCCAGCTTGAGACCGACCGCCGCCTGCTGCGTGTACGCCTGCGGCAGATCAAGGCGCGTCTGGAAAAGGTGCGCAGCCAGCGCGAGCAGGCCCGTCGCGGCCGCAAGCGCGCCGATGTCCCTTCGGTTTCACTGGTGGGCTATACCAACGCCGGCAAATCGACCCTGTTCAATGCGATGACCCAATCCGAGGTGTACGCCGCCGACCAGCTCTTCGCCACGCTCGACCCGACCTTGCGCCGGCTCGAACTGGGCGATATCGGGCCGATCGTGCTGGCGGACACCGTGGGCTTCATTCGTCACCTGCCGCACAAGCTGGTCGAGGCATTTCGGGCTACGCTCGAAGAGTCGAGCAACTCCGACCTGCTGCTGCATGTGATCGATGCCCACGAGCCCGAGCGCATGGCGCAGATCGAACAGGTGATGGCCGTGCTTGGCGAGATCGGTGCCGAAGGGTTGCCGATACTCGAGGTGTATAACAAACTCGACCTGCTTGAAGGCATTGAGCCACATATCCAGCGCAATGCCGATGGCAAGCCGGAACGGGTCTGGGTCTCGGCCCGTGAAGGCCGGGGACTGGAACTGGTAGGGCAGGCGATTGCCGAGTTGCTGGGGGATGACCTGTTTGTCGGTACCCTTCGCCTTGAACAGCGTTACGCTCGCTTGCGTGCGCAGTTCTTCGCAGCGGGAGCCGTGCAGAACGAAGAACACGACGACGAAGGCAGCAGCCTGCTGGCAGTGCGTCTGCCGAGGGCCGATTTCAACCGCCTGGTGGCGCGCGAAGGGCTGGAGCCTGTCGAGTTCATCGAACAACACACTTTGCAATAAAAGCCTGACGACGCGGTCAGGCAGCCGTGACAGGCATTCTGTAGCATTGGACGGCGCGCCGTTGGCGCGTCTTTGCTTTATCAGATGGAGAGCGCTATGGCTTGGAATGAGCCGGGTGGCAACTCGAACAATCAGGATCCTTGGGGTGGACGCCGCGGCGGTGGTGGCGGCGACAAGAAAGGGCCACCGGATCTCGACGAGGCCTTCCGCAAGCTGCAGGATAGCCTGAACGGCATGTTCGGCAGTGGCAAGAAACGTGGGGGTGGTGACAGCCTTCCCAAGGGCGGCGGCTTTGGCCTGCTGGGTGTCGGTCTTGCCGTGCTGGCGGCCATATGGCTGTACAGCGCGGTCTATGTGGTCGACGAGCAGGAGCAGGCGGTCGTTCTGCGTTTCGGCAAGTACTACGAAACCGTAGGCCCGGGCCTGAACATCTACTTCCCGCCGATCGATCGCAAGTACATGGAAAACGTCACGCGCGAGCGTGCCTACACCAAGCAGGGCCAGATGCTGACCGAAGACGAGAACATCGTCGAGGTGCCGCTGACCGTGCAGTACAAGATCAGCAACCTGCAGGACTTCGTGCTGAACGTCGACCAGCCTGAAGTCAGCCTGCAGCACGCGACCGACAGTGCCCTGCGTCACGTGGTCGGTTCGACCTCGATGGACAAGGTGCTGACCGAAGGCCGTGAACAGATGGCCATCGAAATCAAGGAGCGTCTGCAACGCTTCCTCGACACCTACCGGACCGGTATCACCGTCACCCAGGTCAACGTACAGAGCGCGGCCGCCCCGCGTGAAGTGCAGGAAGCCTTCGACGACGTGATCCGCGCCCGTGAAGACGAGCAGCGTGCCCGCAACCAGGCCGAGTCCTACGCCAATGGCGTGGTGCCGGAAGCCCGCGGTCAGGCACAGCGCATCATCGAGGATGCCAATGGTTACCGCGACGAAGTCATCTCGCGGGCCAAGGGTGAGGCCGATCGCTTCACCAAGCTGGTGACCGAGTACCGCAAGGCGCCGGAAGTCACCCGCGAGCGTCTGTACCTGGAAACCATGCAGCAGGTCTACAGCAACACCAGCAAGGTGCTGGTCTCCGGCAAGGACGGGCAGAGCAACCTGCTTTACCTGCCGCTGGACAAGATGGTCGAGGGCAGCCGCAACGCGCCGTCGTCCAGCAGCGTACCGACCCCGTCGGTCAACGAGGCCGCCAACCGCGCTGCGTCGGACCTGCAACAGCAACAGCAGCAACTGCGTTCTAGGGAGAGCCGCTGATGAGCAATAAATCGCTGATCGCCCTGATCGTTGGCGTCGTGCTGGCCATCGTGGCCTGGAACAGCTTCTACATCGTGTCCCAGACCGAACGCGCGGTACTGCTGCAATTCGGTCGTGTGGTCCAGGCCGATGTCCAGCCAGGCCTGCATGTGAAGGTTCCTTACGTCAACCAGGTGCGCAAGTTCGACGCCCGCCTGATGACCCTCGATGCTCCGACCCAGCGGTTCCTGACCTTGGAGAAGAAGGCCGTGATGGTCGATGCCTATGCCAAGTGGCGGGTGAAGGACGCCGAGCGTTTCTACACCGCGACCTCCGGCATGAAGCAGATCGCTGACGAGCGCCTGTCCCGTCGTCTGGAAAGCGGCCTGCGCGACCAGTTCGGCAAGCGCACCCTGCACGAAGTCGTGTCGGGTGAGCGTGACGCACTGATGGCGGACATCACCGGCTCGCTGAACCGCATGGCGGAAAAGGAACTCGGTATCGAAGTGGTCGACGTTCGCGTCAAGGCCATCGACCTGCCGAAGGAAGTGAACCGCAGCGTGTTCGAGCGGATGAGCACCGAGCGTGAGCGTGAAGCCCGCGAGCACCGCGCCAAGGGTAACGAGCTGGCGGAAGGTATTCGTGCCGACGCCGATCGTCAGCGTCGGGTCCTGCTGGCAGAAGCCTATCGTGAGTCGGAAGAGACCCGCGGTGACGGTGATGCCCAGGCAGCGGCGATCTACGCCAAGGCCTACGGCCAGGATCAGGACTTCTACGCGTTCTACCGTAGCCTGAATGCCTATCGCGAAAGCTTCAGCAGCAAGAACGACGTGCTGGTCCTCGACCCGAGCAACGAGTTCTTCCGTTTCATGAACAAGGCCAAGCCTTGAACCGGATCACCCCGTCGGGCGGCTAATACGTCTGGCGGGGTGATACTGCAAGAAAACGGGTGTATGATGCGGCAGCCGGGAAATTCCCGGCTTTTTTGCGTCTGCAAGATCGAATGGCCTGAACCGGGCCGCGATCCCCGGCGCAACCCAGGATTTACGAGGGTATCGGCACTGCGGCAACGCTGGAATCAGCGCTGCGCGCGTGATTTGCCGCGACCTGCTTCACTCAAGGCTCGCCCGCGGGCAGGCCGCCCGGACCACAGGGGAAATGGCGTAATGGCAACGGTAGACCGCTGGCTGCTGCCAGATGGCATCGAAGAAGTACTGCCACCTGAAGCGACACGCATCGAAATCGCGCGTCGTCAGGTGTTGGATCTGTTCCAGAGCTGGGGTTACGAGTTCGTCGTGACTCCCCATATCGAGTACCTGGAATCGCTGCTCACCGGTGCCGGTCAGGACCTCGACCTGCGGACCTTCAAGGTCGTCGATCCGCAGTCGGGCCGGCAGATGGGCTTCCGCGCCGACATCACGCCGCAGGTGGCGCGCATCGACGCACACACACTGCGCCGCGAAGGCCCGACCCGCCTGTGCTATGCCGGCAGCGTGCTGCACGCCAAGCCGCGGGCACTGTCGACCTCGCGCAGCCCGATCCAGTTGGGTGCAGAGCTGTACGGCGACGCCAGCCCGGTCAGCGATGTCGAAGTCATCAGCCTGATGCTGGCGATGCTGCAACTGGCCGATGTGCCGGATGTCCACATGGACCTGGGCCACGTCGGTATCTACCGCGGCCTGGCGCGTGCGGCCGGTCTGTCCGGCGATGTCGAGCAACAACTGTTCGACGCCCTGCAACGCAAGGCCATCGACGAAGTGATCGCGTTGACCGCCAACCTGCCCGCCGATCTGGCCGGCATGCTGCGGGCGCTGACCGAACTGTGCGGCGGCCGCGAAGTGCTGGAAGCGGCGCGTGTTCGCCTCGGCCGTGCGCCGGCGGCGGTGCTGGCGGCACTGGATGACCTGCTGGCGATCGCCGATCGCCTGACGGCGCGTTATCCGGACCTGCCACTGTATTTCGACCTGGGCGAGCTGCGCGGCTACCACTACCACACCGGTGTGGTGTTCGCTGCGTTCGTTCCGGGCGTCGGTCAGTCGATCGCCCAGGGCGGTCGTTACGACGACATCGGAGCTGACTTTGGCCGCGCACGTCCGGCCACCGGTTTCTCCACGGATTTGAAGACCCTGGTCACACTGGGGCGGGCAGAGGTCGTGTTGCCCACTGGCGGGATCTGGATGCCCGACAGCAGCGACGCGGCTCTGTGGCAGTTGGTCTGCCAGTTGCGCAGTGACGGTCAGCGGGTTGTGCAGGCACTGCCTGGCCAGCCGCTGGCTGCCGCCATCGAGGCGGACTGCGATCGGCAATTGATTCTGCAAAACGGGGCCTGGCAGGTACTGCCACTGGCCATCTGAGATTAGCCGCCGGCCCAGTGGCCGGCGCCAAGTTTGCGCGAATGAGGACAAGTGTTATGGGTAAGAATGTCGTAGTCCTGGGCACCCAGTGGGGTGATGAGGGCAAAGGCAAGATCGTCGATCTGCTGACCGAACATGCCGCCGCCGTAGTGCGCTACCAGGGTGGCCACAACGCCGGTCACACGCTGGTGATCAATGGTGAGAAAACCGTACTGCACCTGATTCCGTCGGGCATCCTGCGCGAAGGCGTGCAGTGCCTGATCGGCAACGGCGTGGTCGTTGCCCCTGACGCGCTGATGCGTGAAATCACCAAGCTGGAAGAGAAGGGCGTGCCAGTGCGCGAGCGCCTGCGCATCAGCCCGGCTGCTCCGCTGATCCTGTCGTATCACGTGGCCCTCGACCAGGCCCGCGAAAAAGCCCGTGGCGAAGCCAAGATCGGCACCACTGGCCGTGGCATCGGCCCGGCGTATGAAGACAAGGTCGCTCGCCGCGGCCTGCGCGTCGGTGACCTGTTCCACCGCGAGCGTTTCGCCGCCAAGCTGGGCGAGTTGCTGGACTACCACAACTTCCAGCTGGTCAATTACTACAAAGAGCCGGCCATCGACTTCCAGCAGACCCTGGACGAGTGCATGGCCTACGCCGAGCAACTCAAGCCGATGATGCTGGACGTCACCGCCGAACTGCACAACCTGCGTCGTGCCGGCAAGGACATCATGTTCGAAGGCGCCCAAGGCTCGCTGCTGGACATCGACCACGGCACCTACCCGTACGTCACCAGCTCCAACACCACCGCCGGCGGTATCTCCACCGGTTCCGGCGTTGGCCCGATGTACCTGGACTACATCCTGGGTATCACCAAGGCCTACACCACTCGCGTCGGTTCCGGTCCGTTCCCGACCGAACTGTTCGATGAGACTGGCGCTACCCTGGCCAAGCGTGGCCACGAGTTCGGCTCGACCACCGGCCGTGCCCGTCGTTGCGGCTGGTTCGACGCCGTCATCCTGCGTCGCGCCATCGACGTCAACAGCATCTCGGGCATCTGCCTGACCAAGCTGGACGTACTGGACGGCCTGGAAACCATCAACATCTGCGTTGGCTACAAGAACGAGAACGGTGCCGTCATCGACGCACCTTCCGATGCCGACAGCTACATCGGCCTGGAGCCGGTGTACGAAGAGATGCCAGGCTGGAGCGAGTCGACCGTGGGCGTGAAAACCCTGGAAGAGCTGCCGGCCAACGCCCGTGCCTACATCAAGCGCATCGAAGACCTGATCGGCGCGCCGATCGACATCATCTCCACCGGTCCTGACCGTAACGAGACGATTGTCCTGCGTCATCCGTTTGCCTGATTCGGTAACGCGGTAATCACCAAAGGCCCCTCCAGAGGGGCCTTTGGCGTTTTTGCCTTCTGCTGCGGCACGCCCTTTGCTGTGAATATGCCTTCAGGATTGCCATCACTGTAATGGCTCCAAAAGCAGAGGGATTTACTGTGTCTGCCGTCATCTCATTGTTACGAAGCCGCCTTTTGCGGCCTGTCTTTGTTGCGCTTGGTATCGCTCTTTTGGTGCAGGTGGTAGTGGCTGTGGTGTTGACCCGCAGCACCGTCACGGCGCTGGAGGCCGATCTGGGCAATCGTTTGGGAACCGATAGCCAGAAGCTCAGCGGTGAACTGGACCAGGCGGCGAAGGAAGTCAGCTCCGGGCTGAGCACCTTGTCCGAAAGCACTCGCCAACGCCTGACCGCCGGTTTGTCGTCGCGCCTGGAAGAAGAACAGGCGCAATTGCGCGCCACCCTGGAGAAGAACCTCAAGGACTCGGCCAACGACATGGCCGAACTGCTCGCCTCGGTCGCGCCCCGCGCCGTCTGGGACGCCGATGTACCGACCCTGTCGGAGTTCGCCCGCCGCGCCCAGCGCAACCCCAACGTCCTCTTCGTGATCTACGACGATGCCCAGGGCGAGCACCTGACCCGCTACCTCAACCGTCAAAACCCCATCAACCAGGCCCTGCTGGACAAGGGCAAGGGTGAACGCGCCCTGGACAAGGTGCTCGATGCTGCCCGCAACGACCCTTCCGTGTACTTCGTCGAAGCCTCGATCAACCCCAATGGCGTGGAAATCGGCAAGGTGCTGATGGGCGTCTCCACCGCTGCCGTGGATGCCGAACTGCAAGCCCTCGACAAACGTTTCGCCGCGCTCATTGCCAGCGGCGACCAACTGGTGGCCGACAGCCTGACCAGCGCCGCCGCCGACAGCACCAAGGCGCTGCGCAGCCGGCTGGAAGCCGCGCAGGGCAGCGCGGCACAGATGGCGGCCAACACTTCGCAGAGTGTGCAGGACGCGGCCGCCACGTTGCGCTGGCGCATCGGCCTGGGCCTGGCCCTGGTTGGCTGCGGCGTGCTGCTGGTGGTGGCGGTGGTACTGGGGCGGCGCGTGGTCAACAAACTGCGCCTGCTGATCGCAGCACTGAACGACCTGGCGGCTGGCGAAGGCGATCTGACCAAGCGCGTGGCCATCGACAGTCGTGACGAGATCGGCGATATGGCGGCGGCGGTGAACCGCTTCGTCGACAAGTTGCAGCCGATCGTCCGTGAAGCGGGCGAAGTGGCCCAGCGCACCGGTATCGAGATCGGCGCCATGGCCCAGCAGAACGCCGGTGCCGATTCGGCGGCGGCCGCGCAGCGTGATGAAGTGGCCGAAAGCCTGCGGGCGCTGTCGAGCATGGCCGACGAGGCCCAGGCCGAGAGCCAGGCGATGCAGGCAGCGTTGCAGCAGGTGGTGGATATCCGCCAGGCCACCGACGAGAACAGCCGCACCTCGGCGCAAGTGGCCAAGCTGATCGAGGCGCTGGCCGGGCAGGTGGACACCGGTTCCAAGGTGATCGAGCGCCTTGCCCAGCAGAGCGAGCAGATCGAAGTGGTGCTGACGGTGATTCACGGCATCGCCGAGCAGACCAACCTGTTGGCGCTGAACGCCGCGATCGAGGCGGCGCGGGCCGGTGAGACCGGGCGTGGTTTCGCCGTGGTGGCCGACGAGGTCCGTGCCCTGGCGAGCAAGACCCAGAGCTCCACGGGCGATATCCAGGCCCATATCGGCGCCCTGCAGCAAGGCGCCAGAGAGGCGGTGGCGGCCATCAGTCAGGCTGGGCGGCAGGCCAGCGAGGGTTTGCTGGTGCTGCGCGACAACGCACGGCTGCAGCAGTCGGTCCAGGCGTCGGTCGAGCAGGTGCACGCGGCCATCGGTCTGGCCACCCGTGCCGCCGAACAACAGGCCCAGGGCGCGCAAGCGGTACGGGGACGGGTGGAGAACATCCATGCCCAGGCCGAGCGGGCGGCGCAGGTGGTCATGCAGACCACCGCCAGCAGCAAGGTGCTCGATGACCTGGCGGCCCAGCTCAAGGCCAGCCTGGGCCAGTTCCGCGCCTGATCAGGCGCGGTTCAGGTACATCCGGGTGGTCAGCAGGTACACCGGCAACCCGGATACCAGAATCAGCAGCGCCGCATAAGGCGCCGCTGCGGCGAACTCGATGTTGGCGGTGTGCGCCCACACCTCGGTGGCCAGGGTGGTCATGCCGGTGGGGCTGAGCAGCAGGGTTGCGGTCAGTTCCTTCATGGCGTCGAGGAACACCAGGGCGAAGGCCGCCGCCAGTGCCGGGAAGATGATCGGCAGGGTTACCCGGCAGAATGCCGTGAACGGTGTGGCGCCCAGGGTTCGCGCGGCCTCCTCGAGTTGCGGTGCGGCCTTGGTCAGCGCCGTGCGCACCGGCGCTTGGGCAAGCGGCAGGAACAGCAACGCATACGCCAGCAGCAACAGGCCGGTGGTCTGGTACATTGCGGGCACATAGTGCAGCGCGAAGTACACCAGGGTCAGGGCGATCACCAGCCCTGGAAGGGCGTGCAGCAGGTACGGCAGGCGCTCGGCCCAGATCGCCAGGCGACCCTTGTAGCGCACCACCAGGAAGCTCACCGGCAAGGCCAGCAGCAGGCTGACGCCGGCCCCTCCCAGCGACAGCGACAGCGACGACAGCAGCGCCTCACCAATGGCCGCTACCGGGAAGGCCGCCGACGAACCGACGCTCAGCCAGTACGTCAGCATCCCCAGCGGAATGCCGCTGCCGAGAATCGCCAGGCCCAGGCAGAACAGCTGGCCCAACGGCATCCAGCCGCGCAGACGCACCGGCGCACCGCGCCGCGCCACGCCCTGGCCGATCCGCACATGACGGGCCTTGCCGCGCACCCGCAGTTCCAGCCAGAGCATCAGCAGGCACATCAGCAGCAACACCGCCGAGAGCATCGCCGCGTTGGCGTTGCTGAACTCCAGCTCGAACTGCTGGTAGATCGCCGTGGTGAAGGTCTGCAGGTTGAGGATCGACAACGCGCCGAACTCCACCAGCATGTGCAGGGCGATCAGCAGGCAGCCACCGAGTATCGACGGCCACAGCAGCGGCAGGGTGACCCGGCGGAACACCGCCCAGCGGTTGCAGCCCATGGTGCGTGCCGACTCCTCCAGCGAGGTGTCGAGGTTGCGCAGGGTGGCGGCCACCGGCAGGAACACCAGCGGGTACTTGGACAGGCTCATCACCAGAATGGCGCCGCCGAGCCCTTCGAACTTCGGGCTCAGGGACACCCAGGTAAAACCACTGACGAACGATGGCACTGCGAACGGCAGGCACAGGATAACGCCCCACAGTCGCCGGCCTGGCAGGTCGCTGCGTTCCAGCAGCCAGGCCAGCGCCAGACCGACCACCGCACAGGCGACCGTGACCCCGACCATCAGCAGCAGCGTGTTGCGCATCAGCCCCCAGACGAAGGGGCGCCAGATCAGGCGCAGCGCTTCATGCCAGCCGGCCTCCCAGGTCTTGGCGGCGACATAGGCCAGCGGCAGCAGGCTCAGGCCCACCAGCAGCAGGACCGGGATCACTACCCAGATGGAAGGCCGCTTGCGCCGAGGCACGAAGACGGTACCCAGTTGCACAGGAAGCGCCGCGCTCATCAGAGCAGGCCGACTTCGCGTTCGAGCTCCAGGGCTTCCTCGGCGTTACCCAGGTCGGCCGGCGTGATTTTCGGTGGGCGCAGGTCTTCGAACGGCTTCAGGCCCTGGTCCGACACCATGCCCTTGTGCAGCGGGTATTCGGCGGTGGTCTGGGTGATGACGCGCTGGCCTTCTTCGCTGGCCATCCAGGCGAGCAGGGCCTGGGCTTCCTTCGGATGCTTGCTGGCCTTGACCGCGGCAGCGCCGGAGATGGTCATCAGGCCGCCGACATCGCCGTCCGCCAGGTAATAGAGTTTGGAATCGAGCTGGCCGCGTTCTTTCTTCAGGGCGTACCAGTAGTAGTTGTTCACCAGCACGGCGGCGACCTCGCCGTTCTCCACGGCTTTGAGGGCGACCATGTTGTTGGTGTAGGTCTTGCCGAAGGCCTTGAGGCCCGTCAGCCATTCCTCGGCAGCTTCTCGCCCGTGGATTTTCAGGATGGCCACGGCCTGCTCCTGGAAGGCGCCGCTGGTGGGCACGAAGCCGATCTTGCCGTCCCACTCGGGATCGGCGAAGTCCATCACCGATTGCGGCAGGTCTTTTTCATCGATCTTCTTCGGGTTGAAGGCAACCACGCGGGTACGGGCCGTGACCCCCATCCAGCTACCGTTGGCAGCGACGAATTCCTTGGGCAGCATCTCCAGGGTCGAGGCATCGATGGTCGCCAGCAGGCCCAGTTCGCCGAGGTTGTTCAGCGGCGGCGATTCCTCGGTGTAGATCACGTCGGCCGGCGAGCGGTCGCCTTCCTCGATGATCTGGCTGGCCAACTGGTTGCTGCTGCCCTTGCGGATATTGATATGGATGCCGGTCTTCGCCTCGTAGGCCTTGGCGATGGCTTCACCGATTTCCTTGTGCTGGCCGTTGTACAGCGTCAGGGTCACTGGATCGGCGGCCATGGCGGACGGTGCCCCCAGCACCAGGCCCAGGAATGAAACGGCCAGGCCGCGCAGAATCGGGTTACGGCGGATCGTCATGCGGGTACTTCCTCGCTTACGGCTACACATTTGGAAACAATGGTAAACGAAATCGTTTCTCAAGTGGCCGGATGACGGGAAATTCATGAGCTGACTATCGGAATTCGCTACGCGGCGTCATGACTTGACCTCGGTAGCAATGGAATGTCGTTCGCTGACCAGCAGCGCCTCGGTGCTGCCCGCGATGCTGTGGCGCACGCGCCATGCCAGCAACAGGGCCATCAACAGGCCAGCGCTGAGGCAGCCGAGCATGCCGACCTGGCCGAGCCGGTCGAGCAGCAGCCCTGCACCCACCGGTGCGGTCAGGCGGGTGATGACGAACAGGCTCGATTGCAGGCCGTAATCGCTGGCGGTGCGCTGGCGCCGGCTGAAGAACAGGGTCAGGCCGAACATCAGTGCCGAGACCGCGCCCATGCTCGCCGCCAGAAACAGCGCGCTGGCGATCAGCCAGGCGGTGCCGAGTTTCAGCCAGACAGTGAGGGTCAACAGCAGCAGTGCGAACAGCGCGGCAAACAGGTAGGTCACGATCGCCCGGGCGGTGCCAAGCACGCTGACCAGGCGGCCACCGAGCAGGCTGAACACGGCGCCCGTGGCGCCACCGGCGATGCCGACCACCCAGGCCACCTGCTGCAATGGCATGCCCTGGTCGAGCAGCAGCGGTTTCAGGTACAGCCAGGCCGCACCGATGAAGGGGAAGGCAGTGAGCAGCAACCAGGCCCACTGACGGGCTGCCGGCTGGTTGAAGAAGCTCATCCAGTCGGCGACGACGCCGGCGGGTTCACTGGCTTGCGCCTCGACCGGCTGTGCTTGCCTGCGCAGGGCGAGCAGCGGCAGTACGCCGATCACCAGCGCCGTGCCCATGATCAGGAACGGCGCCTGCCAGCCCAGGCGAGCCTGGACCAGCAGCATGGCGCCGCCGCCGATGATCGCGCCGAGAAACAGCGCCGCCGAACGAATGCTGCCGGCCCGCAGTTGCTCGCTGCGCGGCAGCCACTGCACGGCGAGGGCGTTGAGCGGGATGTCCATCCAGGTGGCGATGATGCTGATGGCGAAGGTCATGACGAACAGTGGCACACGCGCTTCGATCAGGTTCTGCCGACCGATCAGCCAGTACAGCACCAGCAGCGCCGCGCCGAGCAGCCACATCCAGTGGACCATGTGCCCCTTGCCCAGGCGCACCCGTTGCACGGGAACGGCCAGCAGGAACTTGAACACCGCCGGCAGTCCGGCGAGCTGGAACAGGCCGATCTCGGTGCCGCTCCAGCCGTACTGGCGCATGACCAGCGGCATACCGAACATCAGGTAGATGCTGGGGATCGCCAGCACCAGGTTAAGCCAGCCGAACAGCAGTTGCAGGCCGGCGATTCGCGTGCGGTTCATCGAGTCATTCCTGGGGTTTGCGGGCGATGACGGCGTTGACCGGCGTTACCGGGAAACGCAGACCGTTGAGTTGTTCCACGGCACAAAAGCCGATGCTTTCGAGTACCCGCGCCAGTTCGCCTTCGCCAAGAACATGGCGCCCCTGCAGGCGCATGTGCAGGTAGTAGGGCAGCATCTGCGCGGCAAACTGGCGCTCGGTGGGGACCTCGGCCTGGCAGCACAGCAGCACGCCACCGGGGCGCAGGGCTGCGAGCAAGCGGTGCAAAGTGGCGGGCAGGTCGTGGACAAAATGCAGTACCGACGAACACCAGATCAGGTCGTAGCCGGCGCCGATATCGTCGTCGTCGAGATCGCCGCCGATGGCTTCAAGGCGTTGACCGAGGCCGGCGGCTTCGATGTTTTCCCGGGCCACCTCGGCAGCGGGCGGAAAGTCGAAAACCACGCCTTCGAGTGCCGGCAACTGTTCGGCAAGGGCGATCGCCACCAGGCCGGGGCCGCCGCCGAGGTCCAGCAGACGTCGCAGGCCGGGGGCTTCAGGCAGGCTCTCGACGAGTACGCAGGCCATCTCACGGGTGACTGCACGCTGCTCCTGGGCGATCTGCAGGCGAGCGGCGTCGGCCCAACCCCGGGCGATGGCCGCCGACGCTGCGGGTGTGCGCGGTACGCCATTGCGCAGGTAGTCGCTGAGCTGGTTGCCGGTCTGGCGCGTGACCCGGTGACGGAACAGCAGGGCGTCGCCGCAATAGGTGCGGGCATCGGCACGCAAGTAGTGGTCCGCCACAGGCAGGTTCCGGTAGTGCGGTGGTTGCTGATCGTCGCGCCCGAGCAGGCCCAGGCCCCACAGCAGCTCCAGCACGTACCCGGTACTGCGGGTGTTGAGGTCGAGGTGTCCGGCCAGGCTGGCGGCACTGGCGGGTGATGTCAGGTGGTCGAAGAATGCGTGCTCCAGGGCGACCTGCAAGGCGTCGGCGCCGAGGCAGGCCAGTTGCAGGTCCCAGCAGGGTTGCAGCGGGTGAGCGCTGGTCAGTCGCTGTTGAATGGCATCGGGGATGGCGGGTCGAGGCACGGTAACTCCCTGTACTGGGCCGGCTTGTACGCAATGCAACAAGCCATGGCCGAATCACTGAAAAAGGTGATATAGATTAAATGAGAATTATTCATGTTAAGTATGCGCAGCGGAGCCGTTCCTATGCGAAGCGCCGCTCGCCGACCGCAGGGATTCGCCATGACCACGATGAAAGGGAATTGCCGTCTCGGCCTGGATCATCCCAGGCAACGTTCAGTGCAGGCGGACGGGCGCTTGCGCATGCAACTGTCCGAGGACCTTGGCCATTGCTATGCCGAACTCATGCAGCTCGAACCGGGGTTATCGCTGGGCCGCCTGCATTACCACCCGGTTCGCACGCTGATCGAAGAGACCTGCGGCCCGCATGACGGCCATGTGATGGTGGTGACCATCGGCCTGCAGGGAAAATCAGGCTTCCTGGGGCGTGATGGCTGCAACCTGGCGTTCGATGCCGGCCACACCACCATCACGGCGTTTCGCGCGACGCCGGGTGAGCGCCGCTACCAGGCCAACGAAACCGCCTCGCAGCTGCGCGTGGTGATCGACCAGCCGACACTGTGCAAATACGTCGGCGAGGAGCGTGCCGCGCAGGTGCTGGGCAGTGGCCGCCTGCACCGGCTCGACCATCGTGTCAGTTCCAAGGCTGCCCAGGCTCACGCCGCAGCACTGGTGCGTTATCTGCAGCCGGGTGTGCTCAATCCGTCCAGCCGTCTGGACCTGCACATCCATACCCTCAGTCTGCTGTCGGAGCAGTTCAACCTGCTGGCCCCGCCGGAAAGCGCGACATCGCCGCTGAGTACCAGCGAGATCGAGCGCATCGAGCGTGCCCGCAACATGCTTTGCGAACAACTGCATAAGCCGCTGACGGTCGATTACCTCGCCACCACCGTGGGCATGAACGAGCACAAGCTCAAGGAAGGCTTCCGCTACCTGTTCGACACCACCCCGGCGCGCATGCTGCTCGACCTGCGCATGCGCAAGGCCATGACCCTGCTGGAGTCCGGGCAGCAGGTCGCCCAGGCTGCCTGGCAGGTAGGCTACAAGTACCCCAACAATTTCACCGTGGCCTTTACCCGCTATTTCGGGCGCACGCCCAAGTCAATCTTCGGCAGGAAACGCTGAACCTCCCACCGGGAGCGGCCTGCCGGCTCCCTGTTTTCGCCGCATAGTAATTTCTGTTTTCTGCATATGAATCTAACCGAGATTCATTCGCATTTGTCGGTAGTATCACCCCGCCACCCCCGAGTGGCCGTGCATCTGCCAACTACTATCGACAACGACAGGTTTTGCCATGTTCTCGCCTCTTTCCGCGCCATCGCCCATGCCGCTCAAGCCTCTGGCCTGGTCGATCACCCTGGCACTTTCCAGCTTTGCTGCCTTCGCCGAAGACCAGCCCGCTGCGCCCAACATGGGGCCGGTGGAAATCGAACTGCCGGCCGGCTACGAGGAAAAAGCCCATGCGCCAGGTACCTCGCAGCGCGGGCTGCAGGAACTGGAAATGCAGGAAGTGAAAGGCGAGTGGGAAGAAAAGGACAAGAAAGGCCACAGCGACGTCTATCGCAAGAACGTATCCAGTGTGTACGCCGGCAAGGACGATATCGAGCGCTACAAGGGCGCCAACGCGGCCGACCTGTTCAAGGGGCTGAACGGCGTCTACAGCGGGGAGTCGCGCAACAGTGGCGCGCTGGACCCGAACATCCGCGGGATCCAGGGCGAAGGCCGGATCCCGGTGACCGTCGACGGCACCGAGCAGGCCACCTCGGTGTGGCTGGGATCGGCGGGCGTGTCCAACCGCAACTATGTCGACCCCAACCTGATCGGCAGTATCTCGGTGGAAAAAGGCCCTTCCATGACCCCGGGGGTCAAGAGCGGCATCGGCGGCTCCGTGGAGATCCGCACCCTGGATGCCGAAGACATCGTCCGCCCGGGCGAGAGCTATGGCCTGGAGATCAAGACCGAGACCGCCAGCAACGCCGTGGCGCCCAACGAAACGGGCATGAACAACCTGGGGCGGGACTACCGCGATATCGAGGGCGCCTATGTCTCGGGGCAGTACGTCTACTTCGCCAATGGCGGGGGGGCGATGTACACCCCCCATGAATCGTCGCGTGCCAACGACTTCGACTTCGAAGACAACGCCTTTCGCATAGCCGCCGCCACCCGCCAGGAAAACTTCGACCTGCTGGCCGCCTACAGCTACCGCAAGAAAGGCAACTACTACAGCGGCAAGCAGGGCAGCGAGCGCTACGAAACCGAGAGCTGGTACGACAAGGCCCAGGCAGCGGGGCAGAACTCGCCCGTCATCGGCGATACCTCCGGCAACTACCTGGCCAGCTTCTACACGCCGGGCGCCGAGGTGTCCGGCACCTCCAACGAAATGCGCACGACCCTGCTCAAGGGCACCTTCTACCTGTCGGATGAGCAGACCCTGAAGCTGAGCTACATGCACAGCGATCTGGAGTTCGGCGAAACCATGCCGTACCTGATCAACGAAACCACCAAGCTGGTGGAGGCAGGAAGCAATATCGGCTTCCAGTTGCCATACAGCGAAGTCGACCAGGACACCGTGTCGCTGACCTACAACTGGAATCCCGAGGACAACCGCTGGTTCGACATGCAGGCCGGCTTCTGGCTGACCCAGAGCGACGCCAGGCGCTACCAGAACGGCGAGCAGGTGTTCTCCATCGAAGACGCCACCTTGAGCGACAAGGCCTGGGACAACTACGTGCGCTGCAAGTACAACCGCACCCCGTGCAATGGCCAGACCGCCATGCCGGAAAAACTGCCCGACACCGATGGCCGCTACACCCTGTTCTCCCGTGCCCTGCAAATGACCGATCACGACCGCTGGGGGGTGAATATCTCCAACCGCATGGAGTTGAGCGATGTCTGGGCGCTGACCCTCTCGGGAGACTTCAGCAAGGAAAAGCTCAAGCAGACCGACAACGCCAGCGACGATATCGGCAGTACCTACATCTTCGCCTCCAACTACCTGGGGCCGCGCGGTGGCCGCCGCGAACAGTACAACTTCACCTTCAACAACGAGTGGGCCGCGACATCGTGGCTGACGTTCAACGCTGGCGCCCGCTACAGCGACTACAGCTCGTTCGACACGACGCTGGATGAGTACAGGAAAGAGCAGGCAACGGGGTGGGATACCAAGTCGGCCATTGTCGCCAAGCAGTACACCTACTCACGGATGCTGACGGATGAGGAGAACCAGACCCTCGTGAATGGCATTCGGGCGGAAGTCGAAAGCTGGGGTATGGATGAGGAGTCGACGGAAGAAGCCATCAACGGGTGGCTTTCCTCTGGACTGATCAATGGTGTTCGGTACACCACTGAAAAGGTGGACATTCCAACCTACGGTCAGCGTCTGGTGAGTTCGGCCAACCCTTTCACCAACGGTACGATCAACTTCAACGAGCAGGTTGAAAACGCCCAAGGAACTGGGGTCACTGCACCTCGTTACATTGCCGGGCGGGATATGGGATTGCCGATCCATCAGCAGCCCACCGATGCGGAGCGCTGGGCAAAACCCAAGAAGCGCAAGGACAGTGCGTGGGCACCGATGGCCGGGGTGACACTACATGTCACCGATAACGCACGGGTATATGCGCGCTACACCGAGTTCGTACGTTTTCCCACGCTTTACGAAGAAGCGCAGACTTTTTCCGCCACAGGTATCGGCCTGATTCAGAGTTCACCGAGACCGGAACATGCCTATAACTGGGAGTTTGGTTATGTCCATGACCTGCGCTCTCTGGTTCCAGACTGGCGCAATGCCGACTTCCGTATCAATTACTACAAGAATGAAATTCACGATTACATAGATCGGGACTTCTCTTACAACATCATTCAATACGACAAGAAGATTCTTTCGGGTATCGAACTGCAGACTCGATTCGATACAGGGCGTTATTACTCAAACTTCGGTATCAGCTATCGCCTCGACCAGAAACTCTGCGACAAGGACATGGCCAATACCCTCGATCCTTATTACGGGAAGGCGGTCAACGAGTGCGTCACCGGTGGATTCCCGACCACGTTCTCCCGCACCAGCCTGCAGCCGCAGTACTCCATCAACCTGGACGGCGGGGTACGCCTGTTCAACGACAAGCTCGAGATCGGCGGGCGCATGGTCTACCACAGTAGCGCCAAGAACAAGGAAGAGCAGAAGTGGATCGATCAAGGGCTCAACTTCGTCCAGGGCGTCAACCAGCCTTATGAGTGGCACCCCATCTGGGTCTTCGATAGTTACGCCACGTTGCATGTCAATGAACATATCGATGTTGATTTCGGTGTGAACAACATCACCAACCGTTATTACCTTGATCCTCTTTCACGCACGGTCATGCCGGCTCCAGGTCGCACACTGAAAATGGGTTTGACCGCACGTTTCTAGATTTTTTGCTGTTTTCGTAAAAACAGTGTTGTTCCAAACTTATGACAAGGAGATTGTTGTGAAGAAACTGTTTGCACTGACTGCACTGTCCCTGGCTACTTCCGGCGCGTTTGCCGCTACTGTCAGTGGTGGCTCTTCCTCGGCTTATGTTCAGGCTGCGCCTTCGAACATGATGGCTGTGGGCACGGCAGGTATTGCCATGCCAACCGCAACAGGTGGCACCGCCAACACTGCGGCTGTCGTCAGCTTCAAAGCCGGCCCGATCGCCCAGACCAACGCGGTGTTGAGCGGCTATGGCACCACTTCGGCGCATATCGTCAACCCACTCAATGGCGTGACCACTTCGGAAACCTGGAAGAACCAGGTGGCCTACAACACCGAGGTCTATGCCTACCGCCAGATCGCGGCGCCTTCTCCGGGTTATCCGCAGTTCGGCGGTGAAGTGATCGCCAAGGTGTCGGGTTCCGAGGTGTACTTCGGTGAATGGGCGCCTGCCAAGACCGGTACCCAGCCAACCAACAGCACCGACCTGAACCTGTCCAGCGCCGATCGTACCGTCTGGTTCGTGGGTGAAAACCCGACCACCAGCATGCCGACTCTGGTCAATGCCAAGTACAACGTGGTGGGCATCAACCAGTACAACCCTGGTACCGCCGCCGGCGTGAGCTCGGGCGTGCTGACCGCCAACTACAGTGGCAGCACCGGCACTCTGGCCGGCAGCCTGACCGGTACCAGCGGTACTCTGAACCTGGGATCCAGTGTCATCTCCTCCAACGGCTCGTTCCTTCGTGCCGACGGAGCGGTCAAAGGCCAGTTCTACGGCAGCAGCGCCGAAGCCCTGGCCGGTATCTACGTGAACGGCACCACCAAAGTCGCCTTCGGCGGCGCCAAGCAGTAACACCCGCGTGTCATTGGGAGGAGGGAGCTTCGGCTCCCCCTTTCGACCTCTTTCTTTCTGTCCCGGAACCCTCACCATGCTGCCGTCCATGCGGGGGCGCGTTGCCCTGCTGTGTTTTTCTGCCCTGTGTTCCACCGCGCTGCTGGCCGACGATGACGACACCCGTCTGCTGCTGAACAGGATCGACCGCGGCGCGGAGGCACGCGAGCGGGCCAATCTTGGCGCGCCGGATCCGGCCGAGAACGACGCTTCGCTGATCACCATCCAGGGGCAGACCTACAACGTCCAGAACACGCTCGAAGACCTGGGCCCGGCCATCTACGTCTCCATCAACCTGCAGCAGTGGGGCAAGGTGCGCCAGTTCGTCGAACGCTACCGCGAGTTGCCCGGACATGAGCCGGCGCTGGTGGAAATGGCCGAGGGGCTGATCGCCCGCAGTGAGCGCCGGTACAAGCAGGCCATCGCGCATCTGCACAAGGCCGATGAGTTGCAACCCGGTTTCGTTCGCGCGCGCCTGGAGCTGGCCCGCACCCTGTTCGAGGACAACCAGACTCGCGAGGCCGAGACGCTGTTCCGCGAGGTCGCCGCCAGCGATGTACCCGAGCAGGTTCTGAGCGTGCTGGGCGAATACCACAAGGGCATCGATCTGCGCCGCGAATGGCATGGGTCGGCCTCGTTGGGTTTTGGCTACAACAGCAACATCAACCAGGCCAACGGCATGACCACCACGACCCAGGTCTGCTCGGTCTTCTTCGACTGCTTCGACTACACCCGGCAGATGCCGAAGAAAATCAGTTCTTCCAGCGTGGTCTACGACGCTGCGGCCGAGCGGCGTTTCCAGATCGCCGGCAATCATCATCTGCTGGCGCGCGGCCTCACCTATGGCAACCGCTACGACCGGCACAGCGAAGAGGACGATGTCAAAACCTGGTACGACGACAACACCACGGTGCTCTACGCCGGCTACAACTTCCAGAGCGCGCTGAACGATGTGTCGTTCACACCGCTGTTCGAGAATTACTACAACGACCATCACACCAAGTACCAGGCCAGTGGGGTGCGCGGGGAGTGGAAGCACAACCTGAGCAACCGCCTGCAGGTGGGTCTGCAGGCCCAGCATAAGCATTTCCGGTTCCAGGGTGAGCAGCGCGAGTATTTCGATGACTACGACGAGGGCCAGATCGGCACATCGCTGTCGTACTTGCTCGATCCCCGTACCCTGGTGTTCGGCGGGGTGACCTACACCCGGCGCAGCCAGGACGCCGACACCGCCAGCAACCGCGAATACATGGGCAGCCTCGGCGCTTATCACAGCTTCGATCCTGGCGTGAACCTGAGCCTGATCGGTCTGTACCGCACGACCCGCTACGATGAGCCGGACGCGTTCCTGGGTGGCCTGCGCAAGGACCGCTAGCAGATCTACATCGCCAACCTGAGCCTGCCGCGCCTGGCCTTCGCCGGTGTGGTGCCGACCCTGTACGCCAAGCGCACGGTCACCGACAGCAGCATCGACTGGGCCTATTCCTACCGGCAGACCGAAGTGGCGTTGAAGTTCGAGAAGACTTTTTAGGAGGGAAGGGAGCCCCGGTTCACCCGGGCGCACAAATCGCAGGCATAAAAAAACCCGCTTTCGCGGGTTTCTTTAGAAATATGGTGCCCAGAAGAAGACTCGAACTTCCACGACCGTAAGGTCACCAGCACCTGAAGCTGGCGTGTCTACCAATTTCACCATCTGGGCAAATTTTGAAGCATTTGAAACAAAAGCAGTGTAGCGTCTTGCGTAAATTCCAGATGTGATAAGCGCGATCTGAAATTTTGAATTGGTGCCCAGAAGAAGACTCGAACTTCCACGACCGTAAGGTCACCAGCACCTGAAGCTGGCGTGTCTACCAATTTCACCATCTGGGCATCTTGCGTTGAGTGCGCTTCGATGTTTTACATCGTGCGGCTTCTCAACTATAACGACGGTCTCCGTCGCTGTGGTGCGCACTATACGGACGCCCCTGAGGGCTGTAAAGCCCCGTTTGAAAAAAATCTTAAAAAATTCAAGCCGTTGATCAGCAAAGACATACAGCGGCCTTGCGAGCCGGCTCCGGCGGGGCTGTCCAAGGCTGAAATTTCCGGTTTCAATACGGCTATGCCAAACTAACCCTTATATAGACAAGGTGAACCCCTCCTAATGGCCGATTGGCAGTCCCTCGATCCCGAGGCCGCTCGTGAAGCGGAAAAATACGAAAATCCCATCCCTAGCCGTGAGCTGATTCTCCAGCACCTCGCCGAACGAGGCTCGCCGGCTGCGCGCGAGCAACTGGTTGAGGAATTCGGCCTGCACACCGAGGACCAGATCGAGGCCCTGCGCCGGCGCCTTCGGGCGATGGAGCGGGACGGCCAGCTTATCTATACCCGGCGCGGCACCTATGCCCCGGTAGACAAGCTCGACCTGATCCTTGGCCGCATTTCCGGCCACCGCGACGGCTTCGGCTTCCTTATTCCGGACGACGGCAGCGAAGACCTGTTCCTCAGCCCGGCGCAGATGCGCCTGGTCTTCGATGGCGACCGCGCCCTGGCCCGGGTGTCCGGCGTCGATCGCCGCGGTCGCCGCGAAGGCGTGCTGGTCGAGGTCATTTCCCGCGCCCACGAAAGCATTGTCGGCCGCTACTTCGAAGAGGGCGGCATCGGCTTCGTCACCGCCGACAACCCGAAGATCCAGCAGGAAGTGCTGGTGACCCCGGGCCGCAACGGCGGTGCGCGCATCGGCCAGTTCGTCGAGGTGAAGATCACCCACTGGCCAACCCCGCGCTTCCAGCCCCAGGGCGACGTGGTCGAAGTGATCGGCAACTACATGGCACCGGGCATGGAAATCGACGTTGCCCTGCGCAGCTACGACATCCCCCACGTCTGGCCCGAAGCGGTCATCAAGGAAGCGCGCAAGCTCAAGCCTGAAGTCGAAGAGAAGGACAAGGAAAAGCGCATCGACCTGCGCCACCTGCCGTTCGTCACCATCGACGGCGAGGACGCCCGCGACTTCGACGATGCCGTCTACTGCGAAAGCCTCGGCAAGCTGCGCCTGTTCTCCGGCGGCTGGCGCCTGTACGTCGCCATCGCCGACGTTTCCAGCTACGTCCGCCTCGGTTCGGCGCTGGATGCCGAGGCCCAGGTGCGCGGCAACTCCGTGTACTTCCCCGAGCGCGTCGTGCCGATGCTGCCGGAAGAGCTCTCCAACGGCCTGTGCTCGCTGAACCCGCACGTCGACCGGCTGGCAATGGTCTGCGAAATGACCATCAACAAGTCCGGTCAGATGGTCGACTACCAGTTCTACGAAGCTGTCATCCACTCCCACGCGCGCCTGACCTACAACAAGGTCAGCAGCATGCTGGAGCACGCCCGCACCCGCGAAGGCCGTGCCCTGCGCGAGGAGTACAGCGAAGTGCTGCCGCACCTGAAACAGCTCTACTCGCTGTACAAAGTGCTGCTGGACGCCCGTCATACCCGTGGCGCGATCGACTTCGAGACCCAGGAAACCCGCATCATCTTCGGCTCCGAGCGCAAGATCGCGGAAATCCGTCCGACCGTGCGCAACGACGCCCACAAGCTGATCGAGGAGTGCATGCTGGCGGCCAACGTCGCCACCGCCGAGTTCCTCAAGAAGCACGAGATCCCGGCCCTGTACCGGGTCCACGATGGTCCGCCGCCGGAGCGCCTGGAAAAACTCCGCGCCTTCCTGGGCGAGCTGGGTCTTTCCCTGCACAAGGGCAAGGACGGTCCGTCGCCGAAGGACTACCAGGCGCTGCTGGCCAATATTGCCGACCGTCCGGACTTCCACCTGATCCAGACCGTGATGCTGCGCTCCCTGAGCCAGGCGGTGTACAGCGCCGACAACAATGGCCACTTCGGCCTGAACTACGAGGCGTACACCCACTTCACCTCGCCGATCCGTCGTTATCCCGACCTGCTGACTCACCGGGCCATCCGCAGCGTGATCCGTTCCCGCCAGGAAACCCCGCACGTCAAGCGTGCCGGCGCCATGAGCATTCCCAAGGCGCGGATCTACCCGTACGACGAAACCACCCTCGAGCAACTGGGTGAGCAGTGCTCGATGAGCGAGCGCCGTGCCGACGAAGCGACGCGCGACGTGGTCAACTGGCTCAAGTGCGAGTACATGAAGGACCGCGTGGGCGAGTCCTTCCCGGGTGTCATTACTGCAGTGACCGGCTTTGGCCTGTTCGTCGAGCTCACCGACATCTATGTCGAAGGCATGGTGCACGTCAGTGCGCTGCCGGGTGACTACTACCACTTCGACCCGGTTCATCATCGCCTGACCGGCGAGCGCACCGGGCGCAGCTTCCGTCTGGGCGATACCGTCGAAGTGCGGGTGATGCGCGTCGATCTGGAGCAGCGCAAGATCGACTTCGAAATGGCCGAGAACACCCTGAATGCGCCGATCGGCCGCAAGCAGCGTTCCGCCGAGCCCGCCGCGGCTTCCGGCAAGGCGCCAGCCGCCAGCCAGGAGCAGCCGGTTCGCCGTGCCAAGAAGGAAAAGAACGAAACCGCCGAAGCCTACTTCTCCTCCCACGCCGTCTCGAACAACGCCGAGGTGCGCAAGAGCCGGGAAATGAAGAAGGCGCTGATGGCCGACGCCAAGCATGCCGGCAGCAAGCCTTCGGGCAAGTCGTCTGGCAAGTCCGCCGGCAAGGCGGAGAAACCGACCAAACATCGCAAGGGGCCGCCCAAGTCCGGTTCCACTTCGCGTAAACCCAAAGGCAAGTCATGAGTCAGTTGGAAAAGATCTACGGCGTGCATGCCGTGGAAGCGCTGTTGCGTTATCACCCGAAGCGGGTCAAGCAGATCTGGCTGTCGGAAGGGCGCAGCGAGCCGCGTATCCAGGCGTTGCTGGCGCTGGCTGCGGACTACCGTGTCCCGGTCGGCCAGGCCGAGCGCCGTGAGCTGGATGCCTGGGTCGAAGGCGTTCACCAGGGCGTGGTCGCCGAAGTCAGCCCCAGCCAGGTCTGGGGCGAGGCGATGCTCGAAGAGTTGCTGGAGCGGACCGAGACGGCTCCGCTGCTGCTGGTGCTCGACGGCGTCACCGACCCGCACAACCTCGGCGCCTGCCTGCGCACCGCCGATGCCGCCGGTGTACTGGCGGTGATCGTGCCCAAGGACAAGTCCGCGACCCTGACCGCCGCCGTGCGCAAGGTCGCCTGTGGTGCGGCCGAGGTGATCCCGCTGGTGGCGGTGACCAACCTCGCCCGTACGCTGGAAAAGCTCCAGCAGCGTGGCCTGTGGATCGTCGGCACTGCCGGCGAGGCCGAGCAGGAGCTGTACCAGCAGGACATGACCGGGCCGACCGTGCTGGTGATGGGCGCCGAAGGCAAAGGCATGCGTCGCCTGACCCGCGAACACTGTGATTTCCTCGTCAAACTGCCGATGGCCGGCAGTGTCAGCAGCCTCAACGTCTCGGTGGCGACCGGCGTCTGCCTGTTCGAGGCCGTGCGCCAGCGCAGAAAGTGAGCGCTACGCTTCAAGCTGCAAGGGGCCTGGCTCTCTTGCCGCTTGAAGCTTGAAGCTTGCAGCTGCTCAATATTTCGCCAATTACCTTGCTTGTCCCACCGCGCTTCTCTACAATTGCGCGCCTTGTCATAGGCACATGTGCCTGTTTCAGGACAAGACATACAGTGTCATTCACTCCTTGTCTGACCGCATTGTCGGCAGACTACAACCCGTAAGGAGCATTCATGCGTCATTACGAAATCATCTTCCTGGTTCACCCGGACCAGAGCGAGCAAGTCGGCGGCATGGTTGAGCGTTACACCAAGCTGATCGAAGAAGACGGCGGCAAGATCCACCGTCTGGAAGACTGGGGCCGTCGTCAACTGGCCTACGCAATCAACAATGTTCACAAGGCTCACTACGTGATGCTGAACGTTGAGTGCACCGGCAAGGCCCTGGCCGAGCTGGAAGACAACTTCCGCTACAACGATGCCGTGATCCGTAACCTGGTCATCCGTCGCGACGAAGCCGTTACCGGCCAGTCCGAGATGCTCAAGGCTGAAGAAAACCGCAGCGAGCGCCGTGAGCGTCGTGACCGTCCTGAGCATGCTGACAGCGCCGAAGGCGACGACAGCAATGACAGCGACAACAGCGATAACGCTGACGAGTAATCCACGGATCTTTTGAGGAGCCTATTACATGGCACGTTTCTTCCGTCGTCGTAAATTCTGCCGCTTCACTGCTGAAGACGTGAAAGAGATCGATTACAAAGATCTCAACACCCTGAAAGCTTACGTATCTGAAACCGGCAAGATCGTTCCAAGCCGTATCACTGGTACCAAAGCTCGTTATCAGCGTCAGCTGGCTACCGCTATCAAGCGCGCCCGCTTCCTGGCCCTGCTGCCCTACACCGACAGCCACGGCCGCTGAGACCGGGTCGTCGACAAGTAGCAAAGGATAAATTGCATGCGGGCCCTGGCTGATTTCATCATGCGCGGTCGCGTGCAGGCCACTCTGGTAGTGGTTGGTTGTGCGGCATTGCCGCTGTTGTTCTGGTTGAGTGCCGCCGCCGGGAGCCTGGTGTTCCTGCGGCGCGGTTTCAAGGATGCCTCCGGTGTCCTTGCGTGGGCTTTGCTGCCGGCCTTGGCCTGGTGGTATTTCGGCGAGCCGCGCACCTTGATGGTGCTGCTTGGCACGCTCGGTCTGGCTGCGCTGTTGCGCGCCGGACAGTCCTGGAACCGGGTGCTGTTGTACAGCATCGCCCTGGGCCTGGTGTATGGCGTCGCTCTGGGTTCGGTGTTCCGTGAACCGATCGAGTCGTTTGCGCAAGAGATCGCCAAGATCCTTCCGCAGATGCTCGACGGGATCTACCCGCAGTTGAAGGTAGAAGAACGGGCCCGCCTCGAGGGGCTGATCGCACCGGTGCTCACCGGCCTGCTCGCGGCCTTGTTGCAAGCCGTCAGTGTGCTGGCCCTGATGTTGGGTCGCTACTGGCAGGCAGCGTTGTATAACCCGGGAGGCTTCGGGCGCGAGTTTCGCGCCGTGAGACTGCCGCTGGCGGTGGCGTTGGGGCTGCTGGTGCTCATCCTGGTCGGGCCGAATTTCGGCACTGAACTGGCGATGCTGACACCGCTGTGCACCATCCCGCTGGTCTTCGCCGGCCTTGCCGTGATTCACGGCCTGGTGGCGCAGAAGCGACTGGCGAAGTTCTGGCTGGTCGGGTTGTACGTGACGCTGCTGCTGTTCATGCAGCTGATTTATCCGTTGCTCGTGGTTCTGGCCATTGTCGACAGCCTGATTGATTTTCGCGGACGCGGGGCGTCCTCAAACGATGCCGGTAACGGCTCCGCGAACGGTGAAGGTTAAAAGTTAAGAGGTTTATACCAAATGGAACTGATCCTGCTGGAAAAAGTCGCCAACCTGGGCAACCTGGGCGACAAAGTAAAAGTCAAGGCTGGTTACGGTCGTAACTTCCTGCTGCCATTCGGCAAGGCCACCGTTGCCAACGCCGCTAACCTGGCTGCATTCGAAGAGCGTCGTGCCGAGCTGGAAAAAGCTGCTGCCGACAAGAAAGCGTCGGCTGAAAGCCGCGCTGCCCAACTGGCCGAGCTGGAAGTGACCATCACTGCCACCGCTGGCGACGAAGGCAAGCTGTTCGGTTCGATCGGCACCCACGACATCGCTGACGCCCTGACCGCCTCCGGCGTTGAAGTGGCCAAGGCTGAAGTTCGTCTGCCAAACGGCACCATCCGTCAGGTTGGCGAATACGACGTAGCCGTGCACCTGCACAGCGACGTTGAAGCCACCGTTCGCGTGGTCGTCGTCGCAGCCTAAGCTGTATCGATCGGCTAGCCCCCTAGGGGCCAGCCGGTTAACATCGGGCACGATCCTGCTTTGCAGGTCGTGCCCTTTGTCTTTTTCAACACCCAGATTTCCAGGTGGACATGAACGAGATAACCGCCCCCGAGCAATATGATCTGCAAACCGCAGCCCTGAAGGTGCCGCCGCATTCCATCGAGGCCGAGCAGGCCGTGCTCGGTGGCCTGATGCTGGACAACAACGCCTGGGAGCGCGTGCTCGATCAAGTCTCCGATGGCGACTTCTACCGTCATGACCATCGCCTGATCTTCCGTGCGATCCACAAACTGGTGGACCAGAACGTCCCCTTCGACGTGGTCACCCTGCACGAACAGCTCGACAAGGAAGGCCTCAGCTCGCAAGTCGGCGGCCTCGGCTACCTTGGCGAACTGGCAAAGAACACGCCGTCGGTGGCCAACATCAAGGCCTACGCGCAGATCATCCGCGAGCGTTCGACGCTGCGTCAGCTGATCAGCATCAGCAACGATATCGCCGACAGCGCCTTCAACCCGCAAGGCCGCAACGCCGAAGAGATCCTCGACGAAGCCGAGCGGCAGATCTTCCAGATCGCCGAGGCGCGGCCCAAGACCGGCGGCCCGGTGGGCGTCAACGAGCTGCTGACCAAGGCCATCGACCGCATCGACACGCTGTTCAACTCCGACAGCGAGATCACCGGCCTGTCCACTGGCTACACCGACCTCGACGAGAAAACCAGCGGCCTGCAGCCGGCCGACCTGATCATCGTCGCCGGCCGTCCGTCGATGGGTAAGACCACCTTCGCCATGAACCTGGTGGAAAACGCCGTGCTGCGCTCCGACAAGGCGGTGCTGGTCTACTCGCTGGAGATGCCAGGCGAATCGCTGATCATGCGTATGCTGTCGTCCCTCGGCCGCATCGACCAGACCAAGGTCCGTTCCGGCCAGCTGGACGACGATGACTGGCCGCGGCTGACCTCGGCGGTCAACCTGCTCAACGACCGCAAGCTGTTCATCGACGATACCGCCGGCATCAGCCCGTCGGAAATGCGCGCCCGGACCCGTCGCCTGGTGCGTGAGCACGGCGACATCGCGATGATCATGATCGACTACCTGCAGCTCATGCAGATCCCGGGCTCCAGCGGCGACAACCGGACCAACGAGATTTCCGAGATCTCCCGTTCCCTCAAGGCCCTGGCCAAGGAATTCAACTGCCCGGTCATCGCCCTCTCGCAGCTCAACCGCTCCCTCGAACAGCGGCCCAACAAGCGCCCGGTGAACTCCGACTTGCGGGAATCCGGAGCGATCGAGCAGGACGCCGACGTGATCATGTTCGTCTACCGTGACGAGGTGTATCACCCCGAAACCGAGCACAAGGGCATTGCCGAGATCATCATCGGCAAGCAGCGGAACGGCCCGATCGGCTTCATCCGCCTGGCCTTCATCGGCAAGTACACCCGTTTCGAGAACCTCGCGCCGGGCAGCTACAACTTCGACGACGACGAATAAGATCGTCCCCCGATCAATTCCGACCTTCAACGTCGGAATTGGTCAATTTTTGTGCTATTCTCCGCGCCCGTGATTTTCCTGCCCCCAAAAAAACCGGTCACTGACATGCAAGCAGCCAAACCACTCTTCGACTATCCCAAGTACTGGGCCGAATGCTTCGGGCCAGCGCCGTTCCTGCCGATGAGCAGGGAGGAGATGGATCAGCTCGGCTGGGACTCCTGCGACATCATCATCGTGACCGGCGACGCCTACGTCGACCATCCGTCATTCGGCATGGCCATCATCGGCCGCCTGCTGGAGGCCCAGGGCTTCCGCGTCGGGATCATCGCCCAGCCGAACTGGCAGTCCAAAGACGACTTCATGAAGCTCGGCGAGCCGAACCTGTTCTTCGGTGTCGCTGCCGGCAACATGGACTCGATGATCAACCGCTACACCGCTGACAAGAAAATCCGTTCGGACGATGCCTACACCCCGGGCGGACAGGCCGGTTCGCGTCCGGATCGTGCCAGCCTGGTGTACAGCCAGCGCTGCAAGGAAGCCTACAAGCATGTACCGATCGTGCTCGGCGGCATCGAGGCATCGCTGCGCCGCATCGCGCACTACGACTACTGGCAGGACAAGGTCCGCCACTCGATCCTGATCGACGCCTGCGCCGACATCCTGCTCTACGGCAACGCCGAGCGTGCCGTGGTGGAAGTGGCCCAGCGCCTGGCGGCCGGCGAGTCCATCGAGAGCATCAACGACATCCGCGGCACCGCGTTCATCCGCCGTGATACCCCGCAGGGCTGGTACGAGATCGACTCGACCCGCATCGACCGTCCGGGCAAGGTCGACAAGATCATCAACCCCTACGTCAACACCCAGGACACCCAGGCCTGCGCCATCGAGCAGCAGAAGGGCGAGGTCGAGGACCCGAACGAAGCCAAGGTCGTGCAACTGCTCGACAGCCCGCGCATGACCCGCGAGAAGACCGTCATCCGCCTGCCGTCCTTCGAGAAGGTGCGCAACGACGCCGTGCTCTACGCCCACGCCAACCGGGTGCTGCACCTGGAAACCAACCCCGGCAACGCCCGGGCGATGGTGCAGAAGCATGGTGAAGTGGACGTCTGGTTCAACCCGCCGCCCATTCCGATGACCACTGAAGAAATGGACTACGTCTTCGGCATGCCCTACGCCCGCGTCCCGCACCCGGCCTACGGCAAGGAGCGTATTCCTGCGTATGAAATGATCCGCTTCTCGGTGAACATCATGCGTGGCTGCTTCGGTGGCTGCACCTTCTGCTCCATCACCGAGCACGAAGGCCGCATCATCCAGAACCGCTCCCACGAGTCGATCATTCGCGAGATCGAAGAGATCCGCGACAAGGTGCCCGGCTTCACCGGTGTCATCTCCGACCTCGGCGGCCCGACGGCGAACATGTACCGCATCGCCTGCAAGAGCACCGAGATCGAGACCCACTGCCGCAAGCCGTCCTGCGTGTTCCCGGGCATCTGCCCGAACCTGAACACCGACCACTCGGCGCTGATCAAGCTGTACCGCAGTGCCCGCGCCTTGCCGGGGGTGAAGAAGATCCTCATTGCCTCGGGCCTGCGCTACGACCTGGCGGTTGAATCGCCGGAGTACGTGCGCGAGCTGGTGACCCACCACGTCGGCGGCTACCTGAAGATCGCCCCGGAGCACACCGAGGAAGGTCCGCTGAACCAGATGATGAAGCCTGGTATCGGCACTTACGACCGCTTCAAGCGCATGTTCGAGAAGTTCTCGAAAGAGGCGGGCAAGGAGCAGTACCTGATCCCGTACTTCATCGCTGCCCACCCCGGCACCACCGACGAAGACATGATGAACCTGGCCCTGTGGCTCAAGGGCAACGGCTTCCGCGCCGACCAGGTGCAGGCGTTCTACCCGTCGCCGATGGCCTCGGCCACGGCCATGTACCACTCGGGCAAGAACCCGCTGCGCAAGGTCACCTACAAGAGCGAAGGCGTGACCATCGTCAAGAGCGAGGAGCAGCGCCGCCTGCACAAGGCCTTCCTGCGCTACCACGATCCGAAGGGCTGGCCGATGCTGCGCGAGGCGCTGGAACGCATGGGCCGCGCCGACCTGATCGGTCCGGGCAAGCACCAGTTGATCCCGGCCCACCAGCCGGCGACCGACAGCTACCAGAGCGCCCGGCGCAAGAACTCCACGCCGTCGGGCAGCCACAAGGTCGGCAAGGAGCAGAAGATCCTCACCCAGCACACCGGCCTGCCGCCGCGTGCCAGCAATGGCGCCAAACCGTGGGACAAGCGCGAAGAGGCCAAGGCCGCTGCGTTCGCCCGCAACCAGGAAGCGGCCAAGGCCCGCAAGGACGCCGCGAAGGGTGGCAAGGGTAAAGGCAAGACCAAGCGCCAGCCGGTTCTGCCGCGATAAGCCCTGTAATGGGGCTTGCGCCCCGTAACGAAGCCGTCGCGGGCACCGCTTCGGTGCGTGGTGATGGTGGCAGGAACTGCTGGCCTCATCGCCGGCAAGCCGGCTCCCACAGGTATTGAGCCCGGCCTTGTGGGAGCTGGCTTGCCAGCGATGAGGCCAGACCGGAACCCCAAAGCCACTGGCATAAGTCTTGCCCCATCTGCGTCCATGACTTCCCCATGAGCGCCCTCGATGCCTGACCTGCTGGATGCCCTGACCCCAAGCCCCGCGACCTGGCATGAGATGCTGGCCGTCGATGGCAGTGTGCGTCCGCATTGGCAGGAGCTGCTCGCCCATCTGCAGCGCAGCGGCCCGCAGCAGTTGAGCCAGCGCCAGTCCTTGCTCAACCGGCAACTGCGCGAAAACGGTGTCACCTACAACATCTACGCCGATCCCGAGGGCGCCGACCGGCCTTGGGAACTGGACCTGTTGCCGCAGGTGATCCCGGCGGCCGAATGGGACGAGCTGGCCAGGGGCATCGCCCAGCGCGCCCATCTGCTCAACGACGTGCTGGCCGATATCTACGGGCCGCAGCAGTTGATTGGCGAAGGGTTGCTGCCCGCCGAACTGATCCACGGGCACAACAACTTTCTCTGGCCCTGCCAGGGCATCCAGGTGCCCGGACAGACCTTCCTGCATGTGTACGCTGCGGACCTGGCGCGAGGGCCGGACGGTCGCTGGTGGGTCACTGCCGATCGCACCCAGGCCCCGTCCGGCGCCGGCTACGCGCTGGAAAACCGCACCGTGGTGTCCCGCGCGTTTCCCGAGCTGTACCGCGACCTGCATGTACAGCACCTGGCCGGTTTCTTCCGTACCCTGCAGCAGAGCCTGGCACGGCTGGCACCCAGTGGGCGGGAGGCGCCGCTGGTGGTCCTGCTGACCCCAGGACGCTTCAACGAAAGCTGGTTCGAGCACCTTTATCTGGCCCGCCAGCTGGGTTATCCACTGGTGGAGGGCAGCGATCTCACCGTGCGCGACGGCACGGTCTTCCTCAAGACCCTTAGCGGCCTGCGCCGGGTCCACGCGATCATGCGCCGCCTCGACGACGATTTCTGCGACCCGCTGGAACTGCGTACCGACTCGGCCCTCGGCGTGCCCGGTCTGCTCGATGCGGTACGCCAGGGGAGGGTGCTGGTGGCCAACGCGCTGGGTAGCGGCGTGCTTGAGTCGCCTGGGCTGCCCGGCTTCCTGCCGGCGATTGCCCGGCGGTTGCTGGGCGAGGAGCTGATTCTGCCGTCCATCGCCAGTTGGTGGTGTGGCGAGCCGGCGGCATTGGAACAGGCGCTGGAGAAGATGCCCGACCTGCTGTTCAAGCCCGCGTTTCCTTCGCAGAGTTTCCAGCCGTTGCTGGGGCGCGATCTCGATGATGCCCAGCGCCGGGCATTGACCGCGCGATTGCGGGCACGGCCCTACGCCTACGTCGCCCAGGAACTGGCGCAACTGTCTCAGGCCCCGGTCTGGCAGGGCGACCAACTGGAAGACCGGCCAGTGGGCATGCGTGTCTACGCCGTTGCCAGTGCCGATGGCTGGCGCGTGCTGCCGGGTGGGCTCACGCGGGTGGCGGCCCAGACCGATGCCGAAGTGGTGTCGATGCAGCGCGGCGGTGCGAGCAAGGACACCTGGGTGCTGGGCGAGAGGCCGGCGCAAGGCGAGCAATGGCAGGCCAGCCGCCGCCTCGGCGTTGCCGATCTGGTGCGCGCCGATCCCTATCTGCCATCGCGGGTGGTGGAAAACCTGTTCTGGTTCGGCCGCTATTGCGAGCGCTGTGATGCCAGCGCTCGCCTGCTGCGGATCCTGCTGGGGCGCTATCTCGATGGCGATTCGCCCCAGGCGTTGGAAGCGGCCATCACGCTCGCCTCGGAGCTGTCGCTGCTGCCCGAGGAAGGGACACTGGACACCCGCCTGCGAACCGCGCTGCTGGACCCTCAGTGGGGCTTCAGCCTGCGGGCCAACCTGCAGCGCCTGCAATGGGCGGCGGGGCAGGTGCGAGGCAAGCTGTCGAGGGAAAACTGGCAGGCGCTCACCGAATTGCAGCGCGAGGCGCAGCGGCTGGACGACCTGTCCGCCGACTTCACCGAGCTGCTGGATTTCCTCAACCGGCTGGTGCTCTCACTGGCGGCACTGTCGGGCTTTGCTCTGGACGACATGACCCGCGACGAAGGCTGGCGCTTCCTGCTGACCGGGCGGCGGATCGAGCGGCTGCATGCACTGAGCAGCAGCCTTGGCGGCTTCCTGCGTGGTCCGGCGGCGACCGATCAGGAAGGGCTGGAATGGTTGCTGGAACTGGCCAACAGCAGCATCACCTACCGCTCCCGTTATCTCGCGGTGGCGCAGTTGGTGCCGGTGCTGGACCTGCTCCTGCTGGACCCGCAGAACCCCCATGGCGTGCTGTTCCAGCTTCGTTCGTTGCTGCGCTCGCTGGAGCGCCTGCAAAGCCCGCCAGAGCCCGTATTGAATGCCCTTGCCGAGCGCCTTACGCATTTCGACCTGCATAGCCTCGAAGACCCGCTGTTTGGCGAGGCCAGCCTGAGGGCGGTTCTGGAGGGCCTGGCACAGATGCTCGGGCAGATCGCCGAAGCCAGCGAGGACGCAGCCGAGCGCCTCGCGTTGCGTCACTTTGCCCACGTCGATATCAGCCAGCAGACGGTGTCCGCCTGATGAGTGCTCGCTACCAGATTCTCCACGACACCCATTACCGCTACGCCAGCCCGGTTTCCCTGGCCCAGCAACTGGTTCACCTGTGGCCCAGGGATTGTCCGTGGCAGCGCTGTGAGGCGCGCCAGTTGGACATCGTGCCGGTGCCGACACGGCGGCGCGACGAGCAGGATGTGTTCGGCAACCCGCTGACCCGGCTGGCGCTGGAGTATCAGCACGACGAACTGCGGGTGAGTACGCAGGTCAGGGTCCAGGTACTGCCGCGGCCCTTGCCGCAACTGGACGCATCGCCGCCCTGGGAGCAGGCGCGGGAGGCCCTGGCCTACTCGCGCAAGGCGCTGTCGGCACAGGTGCTGGACGCTTGCCGTTATCGGTTCGAGTCGCCTTACGTGCGGCTGAAGAAGCGCTTCGTCGAGTTCTCCCAGCCCTGCTTCGCGCCCGGTGTGCCACTGCTGGTGGCGGCAAGAGCATTGATGGAAAAGATCTTCACCGAGTTCGCTTTCGATGCCGGCGCGACCCAGGTCGCCACACCGCTGGTGGAGGTGCTGGAGCGACGTCGTGGCGTATGTCAGGACTTCGCCCACCTGATGCTTGCCTGCCTGCGCTCCCGTGGGCTCGCGGCGCGCTATGTCAGCGGTTACCTGCTGACCCGGCCACCGCCCGGTCAGGCCAGGCTGATCGGTGCCGATGCCTCTCATGCCTGGATCGCGGTGTTCTGTCCCCGGCACGGCTGGGTGGATTTCGATCCCACCAACAACCTGCTGCCGGCGCTGGAGCACATCACCCTGGGTTGGGGCCGGGACTTTGCCGATGTTTCGCCGCTGCGCGGAGTGATCCTCGGCGGCGGCAGCCACGACCCGGAGGTGCGGGTGACGGTGCTGCCGCTGGAGGGCGAACCGGATCAGGCCGGCGGCTGATCGACCCACTTCGGCTGAACCACCGGTTCCCAGGCGTCCAGGGCATCCAGCAGGGCGTCGGGTTGGGCATCCACCTGCAGCATCGCGCGGTGATGAGGACGGACGAAGCCTTCGCTGACGACATGGTCGAGGAAGCCGGTGAGCTTCTCGTAGAAACCGTTGACCTCCAGCAGCCCCAGTGGCTTGCCGTGGTAGCCAAGCTGGCCCCAGGTCCAGACTTCGAACAGCTCTTCCAGCGTACCCAGCCCGCCGGGCAGGGCGATGAACGCGTCCGAGAGCTCAGCCATGCGCGCCTTGCGGGCATGCATGCCGTCCACCACTTCCAGGCGGGTCAGCCCGGGGTGGGCGATCTCGGCGCGTTGCAGGCTGACCGGGATGATCCCGATCACTTCACCGCCGGCAGCCATGGCGGCGTCGGCGACGATGCCCATCAGGCCCACGGCACCACCGCCATAGACCAGGGTCAGGCCACGGCGGGCAATGGCTTGGCCGAGGGCGACCGCTGCTTCACGATAGGCGGGGTTGGCGCCGGTGCTGGCGCCGCAGAATACGCAGACGGAACGTAGAGACATGACTTTCTCCGGGTCGAAAATCGCCACAGAGTACGGGCCATGGGCGGGTCTTCCAAGCGTTGCGTCATTCCGGGCGGGAGAACTCGCAAACGTTGCCGGCATTGGCGCAGGCATACGCGGCAAGCATGCTTTGTAAGAAAGTGCTGAATGTCATGGCGGACTACTCCTAATTGAGAGGTTGTCTCATCGTCCGTCATGGGGGCATGATGTGGCACGTTGATTGTCTTGATGGACACCATAGAAGAATTTCACTGCCGGTTCAGGGTCTTACCCTTGACCCATGTCATCAGCGCCAGGCGCTGGATGGGGCAGTCTGATTTCAATAAAAAACCTGCCATGGAGATTCACAATGTTTGCCAAGTTCGTTGCCGTGTCCCTGCTGACCATCGCCAGTGCCCAGGTAATGGCCGCCGAGTGCTCGGTCACCGTCGACTCCACCGACCAGATGTCCTTCAACACCAAGGACATCGTCATCGACAAAAGCTGCAAGGAGTTCACCGTCAACCTGACTCACTCCGGCAACCTGCCGAAGAACGTCATGGGCCATAACCTGGTGATCAGCAAGGCTGCCGACATGCAGCCGATCGCTACCGACGGCCTGAGCGCCGGTATCGACAAGGATTACCTGAAAGAGGGTGATGCTCGTGTGATTGCCCACACCAAGGTGATCGGTGCTGGCGAGAAAGATGCCGTTAAATTCGACGTCTCGAAGCTGGCCGCTGGCGAAAGCTACGGCTTCTTCTGCTCCTTCCCGGGCCACATCTCGATGATGAAAGGCACCATCACCCTGAAGTAATTCAATTCAGGGGCCTCATCGCCGGCAAGCCGGCTCCCATGGTATCTGTGGGAGCCGGCTTGCCGGCGATGCTCTTCTCAAGGCGCGAACGGCATTTCCCGCTTGTGATGCGTCTTCTCGTACGTCCGCTTGATGATCCCGAACGCTTCCTCGCTCACCGGTTCGCCGTGCAGGAAGGCGTCGATCTGCGCGTAGGTCACGCCGTGGGACGCTTCGTCCGGCTTGCCCGGCGCGAGGTCTTCGAGGTCGGCGGTCGGCACTTTTTCTACCAATGATTCCGGCGCGCCGAAGCTGCGTGCGATCGAGCGCACCTGGTTTTTCACCAGCCCGCTCAGGGGCGCCAGGTCGCAGGCGCCGTCGCCGAACTTGGTGAAGAAGCCCATTACCGCTTCGGCGGCATGGTCAGTGCCGATCACCAGCCCGGCGCGAGCGCCGGCGATGGTGTACTGGGCCACCATGCGCATCCGCGCCTTGGTGTTGCCGACGACGAAGTCCACCATGGCCGGCTGGCCGTTCTCCAGCGCCTTGACCTCGGCCGCCAGGGCGCGCACCGCTGGCGCGATGTTGACCGTGTGCAGTTCGTCCGGCTGGATGAAATCGATGCAGGCCTGGGCATCGTGCTCGTCGTGCTGTACGTGGTAGGGCAGGCGTACGGCGATAAAGCGGTACTGCTCGTCACCGGTCTGCTGGCGCAGCTCGTTGATGGCGCGCTGGGCCAGCAGTGCGGCGGTCAGCGAATCGACGCCGCCACTGATGCCCAGTACCAGGACCTTGAGCCCGGCGTTTTTCAGGCACTGCTGGATGAAGGCGACACGCCGGGCCACTTCGGCTTCGAGCGCGGCCTGGTCGGCGAACGGCGGCTGGACCTTGAGCTGCTGCGCGATCTCTCGCTGGACGGCTTGCATGGGTTACTCCTCGCTGGGAACTTTGAAAACGTGACGCAGGTAGGAAACGAAGTTGGGGTCGCGACACTGGGTCTTGGCGGCCTCATCGGAAATCTTGGCCACGGGCTGGCCGTTGCAGTCGGTCATTTTAAGCACGATGCTCATGGGCGCCACACCAGGGATGTCGCAGGTGAGGTTGGTGCCGATGCCGAAGCTGACATTGATCCGCCCGCGCAGTGCCCGGAAAATCTCCAGCGAGCGGGTCAGGTTCAGACCGTCGGAAAACACCAGGGTCTTGGTCATCGGGTCTATGCCGAGCTTGCGGTAGTGGGCGATGGCCTTTTCCGCCCAGACCACCGCATCGCCGGAGTCGTGGCGCAGGCCGTCGAAGAGCTTGGCGAAATACAGGTCGAAGTCCCCCAGGAAGGCATCCATGGTGATGCAGTCGGTCAGGGCGATACCGAGCAGGCCGCGGTATTCGCGTACCCAACAGTCCAGGGCGGCGATCTGGCTGTCGATCAGCCGCGGCCCGAGTTGCTGGTGGGCCATGATCCATTCATGGGCCATGGTGCCCAGCGGCTTGATATCCAGTTTCCATGCCAGATGCACATTGCTGGTGCCGACGAAGCGCGCCGGGAAGTCGGCCTTGAGCACCTTGACCACTTCTTCCTGGACACCGTAGGAAAAGCGCCGGCGGGTGCCGAAGTCTGCCACCTGCAACTCGGCCAGCTCGTCATCGCTGGCGTGGGCCCGCAGCCAGTCGAACTTGCGATGCAGTTGTTCGCGGGCCTGGGCCAGGCGGACCTGTGGATAACGATTGCGGTTGCGGACCTCGCTGATGATCGCCAGCAACGGCACTTCGAAGAGAATCACATGCAGCCACGGACCGCGGATGCGCAGGTAGAACTGATCGTTCTCCACGCCGAGGTTGAGGTAGCGCAGATTGAAGCGGAACAGGCCGAGAAAGCGCAGGAAGTCCGGCTTCATGAAGCTGATCTGCTCGAGGAAGGCCAGTTGCTCGGTGCTGATGCTCAGGTCGGCGAGGCGCTCGATCTGTTCACGGATCTGCCCCAGGTAGGGGCGAAGGTCCTCGCCATTGCGGCAGCGGAACTCCCATTCGACGTCGACGTTGGGGTAGTTGTGCAGCACCGCCTGCATCATCGTCAGCTTGTAGAAGTCGGTGTCCAGCAGGCTTTGCACGATGCGATCGGCGAAGGCGCTTGCGGTCATATAGGGCTCCAGTCCAGGCGTGTGCCATCAGAGACGTTCATTGTGCCAGTCTTTCCGGTCTCGCGAAGCCGACACCGGCCGGGTCGTTAGGTAGCAGCCTACCCATAGCGGCGATTTTTCCAACCCCGACTAGCCTCTTATGGTGCTTGCTGTAGCAGTCGCGCACCACGGATGTGCAGTTCCGTTACGCAGGCTGTTACAGGGCGGTTGTACGTAGTCGCGTGGCAGGGTTGCAATGATGGCAATCGGCGGTTGCTCCTTTTTATGGTCAAGGGTGTGACTTTCTCTGTTGCAGAGGGTTGCACGACCCGGAAAGAAAGACCGGGACGACAAGCTGGCGAACCTGAGCGCGAGTTTTTTTCGATTCAAAAACCGATGGCACGGCCCTTGCTCAGAGCAAAGAGCTGAAACAAGTTGCTGAACGTTGTAGTGCCAAACCAAAAAAACATCAGGAGCACCACCACATGTCGCAGACGTTTTACAGGAAAGGTTTTCTCGCCCTGGCCGTGGCAACGGCCCTCGGCGTTTCTTCGTATGTCCAGGCCGATATCAAGATCGGTGTAGCGGGCCCGATGACCGGTGCCAACGCAGCGTTTGGCGAGCAATACATGAAGGGTGCCCAGGCTGCAGCCGACGAGATCAACAAGCAGGGCGGGATCAACGGCGAGAAGATCGTCCTGGTCAAGGGCGACGACGCCTGCGAGCCCAAGCAGGCCGTGGCCGTGGCCAACCGCCTGGTGGACCAGGACAAGGTCGCGGGTGTGGTCGGGCACTTCTGCTCGTCCAACACCATCCCGGCCTCCGAGGTCTACGACGAAGCCGGCGTGATCGCCATCACCCCGGGCTCCACCAACCCGCAGGTCACCGAGCGCGGCCTGAGCGCCATGTTCCGCATGTGCGGCCGTGACGACCAGCAAGGCATCGTCGCCGGCGACTACATCGTCGACGTGCTCAAGGGCAAGAAAGTCGCGGTCCTGCACGACAAGGACACTTACGGCCAGGGCCTGGCCGACGCCACCAAGGCGCAACTGGAGAAGCGCGGCGTGAAGCCGGTGCTGTACGAAGGCCTGACCCGTGGCGAGAAAGACTTCAGCGCCGTGGTCACCAAGATCCGCGCCGCCGGTGCCGATGTCGTCTACTTCGGCGGCCTGCACCCGGAAGCCGGTCCGCTGGTCCGCCAACTGCGTGAGCAGGGCCTGAAGGACGTGAAGTTCATGTCCGACGACGGCATCGTCACCGACGAGCTGGTGTCCACCGCCGGCGGTGCGCAATACACCGACGGCGTGTACATGACCTTCGGCGCCGACCCGCGCCTGCTGCCAGACAGCAAGGCGGTGGTGGAAGAGTTCCGCAAGAACGGTACCGAGCCTGAAGGCTACACCCTGTACGCCTACGCCTCGCTCCAGGCACTGGCCGCCGCGTTCAACGGCGCCAAGTCGAACAAGGGCGAGGACGCCGCCAAGTGGCTCAAGGCCAACCCGGCAAAACCGTCATGGGCGAGAAGAAGTGGGACAGCAAGGGTGACCTGACCGTCTCCGACTACGTGGTCTACCAGTGGGACGCCAACGGCAAATACCACCAACTGGAAAAACAAAAATAACAACGGCATTCGGCCCGGCGCCCAGCGCGTCCGGGCCATTGCCCGGTTGCCGTACCTGTCTTTTCTCGTAGATCTGCACAACCCTGCGCTGCGAGGGCCGCTTCATCCGGGGCTCACCGTGGTCGGCGCTTGTGCAATCTCAAATACGTGAGATTGCGTTATGGATGGAATTTTCCTGCAGCAACTGATCAATGGACTGACCCTCGGGTCTGTCTATGGTCTGATCGCCATCGGCTACACAATGGTCTATGGCATCATCGGCATGATCAACTTCGCGCACGGCGAGGTGTATATGATTTCCGCTTACCTGGCGGCGATCAGCCTGGCATTGCTGGCTTATTTCGGTATCGAGTCCTTCCCGCTGCTGATGTTGGGAACCCTGTTGTTCACCGTCGTGGTCACCGGGGTCTATGGCTTCACCATCGAACGCATCGCCTACAAACCCCTGCGCAACTCCACCCGCCTGGCACCGCTGATCAGTGCCATCGGCATTTCCCTGATCCTGCAGAACTACGCCCAGATCAGCCAGGGCGCCCGCCAGCAAGGCGTGCCGACCCTGCTCGAAGGCGCGTGGCGCGTGGACATCGGGACCGGCTTCGTCCAGCTCACCTACACCAAGATCTTCATCCTGGTCGCCGCGTTCGTCGGCATGGCGCTGCTGACCTACGTGATCAAGTACACCAAGCTCGGCCGCATGTGCCGTGCCACCCAGCAAGACCGCAAGATGGCATCGATCCTGGGGATCAACACCGACCGGGTGATTTCCTATGTGTTCGTCATCGGCGCAGTGATGGCCGCTCTCGCGGGCGTGCTGATCACCCTGAACTACGGCACGTTCGACTTCTACGCCGGCTTCATCATCGGCATCAAGGCGTTCACCGCCGCAGTGCTCGGCGGCATCGGCTCGTTGCCCGGCGCCATGCTGGGCGGGATTATCCTGGGGATCTCCGAATCGCTGTTCTCCGGCCTGATCAACTCCGACTACAAGGACGTGTTCAGCTTCTCCCTGCTGGTGCTGATCCTGATCTTCCGTCCGCAAGGCCTGCTGGGTCGCCCGCTCGTGGCTAAGGTGTGAACATGTCGACTGCCCATTCTGTGTCTTCTTCCGGTTTCGATATCAAACGCAGCCTGCTGGAAACCATCGTCGCGGGCCTGCTGGCCCTGATCGTGTTCGGCCCGGTGGTCGGCGTGGTCCTCGATGGCTACAGCTTCAACGCCGAGCCGGCCCGCGTGGCCTGGCTGGTGGGGGCGGTGATGGCGGGGCGCTTCGCGCTCAGCCTGTTCTTCCAGAGCGGCACCGGCCAGCGTCTGCTCCAGGGCTTCGAGAGCGGCGGCTCCGGCGTGCATGTGCTGGCACCGGACTACAAGTCGCGGCTGCGCTACATCATCCCGGCGCTGATCGTGATCGCCATCGTCTTCCCGATTTTCGCCAACAAGTACCTGCTGACCGTGGTCATCCTCGGCCTGATCTACGTGTTGCTGGGCCTGGGCCTGAACATCGTGGTAGGCCTGGCCGGCCTGCTCGACCTCGGCTACGTGGCGTTCTACGCCATCGGCGCCTACGGTCTTGCACTGGGTTACCAGTACCTCGGCCTGGGCTTCTGGAGCGTGCTGCCGCTGGCGGCCATCGCGGCAGCGCTGGCGGGGTGCATCCTCGGCTTCCCGGTCTTGCGAATGCACGGTGACTACCTGGCGATCGTGACCCTGGGCTTCGGTGAGATCATCCGTCTGGTGCTGAACAACTGGCTGTCCTTCACCGGCGGCCCGAACGGCATGCCGGCACCGTCGCCGACCTTCTTCGGCCTGGAGTTCGGGCGGCGGGCCAAGGACGGTGGGGTACCGATCCATGAGTTCTTCGGCTTCGAGTACAACGCCAACCTCAAGTTCGTATTCATCTACGCCGTACTCTTCCTGGTCGTGCTGGCGGTGCTCTACGTCAAGCACCGACTGACCCGCATGCCGGTCGGGCGTGCCTGGGAAGCGCTGCGCGAAGACGAGATCGCCTGCCGTTCCATGGGCCTGAACCACGTACTGGTCAAGCTCTCGGCGTTTACCCTGGGTGCGTCTACTGCGGGCCTGGCCGGTGTGTTCTTCGCCACTTACCAGGGCTTCGTCAACCCGTCGTCCTTCACCTTCTTCGAGTCGGCGCTGATTCTCGCCATCGTGGTGCTGGGCGGCATGGGCTCGACGGTGGGCGTGGTGATCGCGGCGTTCGTGCTGACCGTGGCGCCGGAGCTGCTGCGCAGTTTCTCCGAATACCGTGTATTGCTGTTCGGCGTACTGATGGTGTTGATGATGATCTGGCGACCGCGCGGCTTGATCCGCATCAGCCGTACCGGTGTGGTCCCGCGTAAAGGAGTGGCGCCATGAGCGACGACGTAATCCTCTCGGTCGAGCACCTGATGATGCAGTTCGGCGGCATCAAGGCGTTGAGCGATGTCAGCCTGCAGGTCAGGCGCAACCAGATCTTCGCCCTGATCGGCCCCAACGGCGCCGGCAAGACCACGGTGTTCAACTGCCTCACCGGTTTCTACAAGGCCAGCGGCGGCAAGATCGAACTGAACGTGCGCGGCAGCCAGACCAACGTCATCCAGTTGCTGGGCGAGCGCTTCCGCGTGACCGACTTCGTGTCTCCGGCACGCTTTGCCAATCGCCTCTACTACAAGATGTTCGGCGGCACCCATCTGGTGAACCGCGCAGGGCTCGCCCGGACCTTCCAGAACATTCGCCTGTTCAAGGAAATGTCGGTGGTGGAGAACCTGCTGGTGGCCCAGCACATGTGGGTCAATCGCAATCTGCTGGCCGGCGTGCTCAACACCAAGGGCTACCGCAAGGCGGAAAGCGACGCGTTGGACCACGCGTTCTACTGGCTGGAAGTGGTGGACCTGGTGGACTGCGCCAATCGCCTGGCCGGCGAACTCTCCTACGGGCAGCAGCGCCGCCTGGAGATTGCCCGGGCCATGTGCACGCGGCCGAAAATCATCTGCCTGGACGAGCCGGCCGCCGGTCTCAACCCGCAGGAGACCGAGGCCCTGAGTCGCATGATCCGCGTGCTGCGTGACGAGCACGATATTACCGTGGTGCTGATCGAGCATGACATGGGCATGGTCATGAGCATCTCCGACCATATCGTGGTCCTCGACCACGGCAATGTGATCGCCGAAGGCGCGCCACAGGACATCCGCAACAACCCGACGGTGATCGCCGCCTACCTGGGTGCCGACGAAGAGGAACTGGTATGAGTGCACCCATTCTCGAGCTCAAGGACCTGGATGTGTTCTACGGGCCGATCCAGGCCCTGAAGAAGGTCTCGATGCACATCAACGAAGGGGAGACGGTGAGCCTGATCGGTGCCAATGGCGCCGGCAAGTCGACCCTTCTGATGTCGATCTTCGGCCAGCCGAGGGCGGCGTCGGGACAGATCGTCTATCGCGGCACCGACATCACCCGCAAGTCGTCTCACTACATTGCCTCCAACGGCATCGCCCAGTCCCCGGAAGGGCGCCGGGTGTTCCCCGACATGACGGTCGAGGAAAACCTGATGATGGGGACCATCCCCATTGGCGACAAGCATGCCGATGAAGACATGCAACGCATGTACGAGCTGTTTCCGCGGCTGAAAGAGCGGCGCAACCAGCGGGCCATGACCATGTCCGGCGGCGAGCAGCAGATGCTCGCCATCGCGCGGGCCCTGATGAGCCGGCCCAAGCTGTTGCTGCTTGACGAACCCTCACTGGGGCTGGCGCCGATCGTGGTCAAGCAGATCTTCTCCACCCTCAGGGAACTGGCGAAGAGCGGCATGACCATTTTCCTTGTCGAGCAGAACGCCAACCACGCACTGAAGCTGTCGGACCGGGCTTATGTGATGGTCAACGGACAGATCCGCATGACCGGCACAGGTCAGGAACTGTTGGTGAACGAGGAGGTGCGTAACGCCTATCTCGGCGGGCATTGACGCATTTTGGGGCCGCGTTGCGGTCCCGGGAACTCCTTGAAAACACGTGGGGTCGTAGCGGTTGTACCCTCCGACCCCGCACAAGGAGCCCGCGATGCCATCCCGCGCCCTGTTCACCCCCGCCATCCTCGCCTGCGGCCTGCTGTTCAGCAGTCTCGCCGCCCAGGCTGAAGAGGCCGTGAAGGTCCAGATCGATTCCTCTGCCGCCGCTTCCGACAACCTCGCCGCCCTGCACCGCGAGTCCGGCATGAGCCACACCCTGCACGATTCCGGGGTCAGCGTGGCCGACCTGAAGAAGATGCGCGACACCCTCAACCAGAACGCCAGCGATCTGCTGGAACTGCGCCGCATCGTTGACGAACAGACCCGCCAGATCGGCGAACTTCAACGGCGTCTCGAAGACACCAACCGCAAGGTGCAGTGATGATTTTCCACAGCCGCTTGCCTGATCGGGCAAGCGGCTTTTTGTCGTCCGGCGTTTGTCCACAGGATTGTGGAAAAGTTAGCGGACGACCTGTCGGTGATGTGGCAGAAAGTCGCTGTAAGCGGTTGTTTTGCCTGTGCTTGAAGTTGTCCACGGTTCGTGTGGAAGTGACTGTGGGTAACTTGGTGATTCATGCCTGAAAGCCTTGAGTATCAAGGCTTTCAGAGGGTTGATCGATTTTTGATCAGTGGTTTTTGGCTGAGCTGGTGCACTGTTTGTCAAGTCATTCAGCGGCTGTCGAAGTACCGTCAAATGCCCGGGAAAGGCTGTGGATAACTCTGTGGGAAAGCCTTGGAAAGACACTGCGGGGCAGCGTGGTTACAGGCTTTGCGCCATTACCGGGTTTTCCCCAGGCCAACTGACTGACAGAACGGGCAGGCAGCATGCTGAAGGTCAAGTGAAAATACGCCGCCAGGCTGTGGATGAGTGCGGCAACGTTATGCCAGGAAGTTATACAGTTGCCCCCAATCTATGTGGATTGGCCTGTGGATAAGGTGCGCATACCCCGCTCGGGGCCTTGTTTATCAAGGCTTTGAAGGAGTTGATCGTTTTTTGTACAGGTAGTAAGTGGCTTGCTGTGTCGCTTTGCGCCGGGCATGCTGCAAGGCCTGCCGTCCTCTTGCCCGTGCGCAAGCTTACCCAAGGAGAATCCCATGACTTCCACCGTATTCATTACCGGCGCCACTTCCGGCTTCGGCGAAGCCTGTGCCCGCCGTTTCGCCGAGGCCGGCTGGTCGCTGGTGCTGACCGGACGCCGTCAGGAGCGCCTTGACGCCCTGTGTGCGGAGTTGTCGAAGCAGACCGAGGTCCATGGTCTGGTGCTGGACGTGCGCGACCGCAAAGCGATGGAGCAGGCGATCGACAACCTGCCACCGGCGTTCGCCAAGCTGCGTGGACTTATCAACAACGCCGGCCTGGCGCTGGGAACGGATCCCGCGCAGAAATGCGATCTCGACGATTGGGAAACCATGGTCGACACCAACATCAAGGGCCTGATGTACAGCACCCGCCTGCTGTTGCCACGCCTGATTGCTCATGGTCGCGGCGCGACGATTCTCAACGTTGGCTCGGTGGCGGGCAACTACCCGTATCCGGGCAGCCATGTGTACGGTGGCACCAAGGCCTTCGTCGGCCAGTTCTCCCTGAGCCTGCGCTGCGACCTGCGCGGTACTGGCGTTCGGGTCAGCAACATCGAGCCGGGGCTGTGCGAGAGCGAGTTCTCGCTGGTGCGCTTCGGTGGCGACCAGTCGCGTTACGACGCCACTTACGCGGGGGCCGAGCCGATCCAGCCGCAGGATATCGCCGAGACCATCTTCTGGATTCTCAACCAGCCGGCGCACATCAACATCAACAGCCTGGAGCTGATGCCAGTGAGCCAGGATTGGGCAGGGTTCTCGATCGAGCGGTCGGGCGGCAAGGCTTGATGCTTGTGCCGGCCTCATCGCCGGCAAGGCCGGCTCCCACAAGGTCCGTGTGGTGCACAGGCTGAGGGTTTGGCAGAAAACCTTGTGGGAGCTGGCCTTGCCAGCGATGAGGCCAGCAAGGTTCGCCGGTTAGCCCCGATGCCGCTGCAAACCTTCCAGGCAAGTCGCCAGGTGATACGGCGTGGTGGACGGCATATCGTGTCGGCTGACCACGCCTCCGGCGTCCCGGCATTCGTACCAGCCGCCGTCATGCAGAAACCGCTGGCGCAGCGATTGCAGTTGCGCCGGCACCTTCTTCGCGGCATCCGCCCGTAGCGTCAGCGCCCTCAGGTACTCGGCCTGGGCCCAGATCCGCTGTGTCCCGTCGCGCACCTCTCCCTGCGGGCTGAGCATCGCCAGAACCGCGCCATCTTTCACGCCTGTGGATTCGGCAAAGCCGAACGCACGCTCCAGTGACGCATGCAGGGCGCCACCGCGCAGCAGCGGCGAGGTGTCCAGCAGGAAGAACCATTCGAACTGGTGGCCCGGTTCGAACCAGTTATCCACAGACCCGCGTGGCTTTTCCAACATCACCCCGTGCTCCGGGTCGATGAACTGCGCCTGCATGGCGTCGGTCAGGGCCAGCAGGGCATCCTGCACGGCGGTGTCGTCGCGTACCGCGAGGGTGGCGAGGAAGGCTTCGGCCAGGTGCATGAGCGGGTTCTGCAGCGGGCCAGTGCCGAGGTCCGACCAGTCTTCGCCAAGGCTCGCTTCGTACAGCCCGTCCTCATTGGCGAAACGCTCGACGACCACGGCCAGCGCCGCATCGAGGGTCGACTCCACCAGGCTGTCGCGCACCTTGCCCCAGTAATGGGCGCAGGCGAAGACGATGAAGGCGTGGGTGTAGAGGTCCTTGCGCCGGTCCAGTGGCTTGCCGTCGGCATCGATGCTGTAGAACCAGCCGCCATGTTCGGCGTCGTGGAAGTGCCGCTGCAGCGAGCGGAACAGCGCAGCGGCCCGTTCGCTGGCACCGGGCTGGTCGATGCGGCTGCTGAACAGGTAGAGCTGGCGTGCGCAGGCCATGGCCCGGTAGCGCTGTACCGGCAACGGCTGGTGCTGTGGATCGAGGGCTTCGAAGGGCAGGGCCATGTCCGCGTTCCAGCCGGGTGTTTCCCAGAGCGGCAGGATGCGCTGGTCGAAATGCTGCCGGACGTCAGCGAGCAGGGAAGAGGCAGTGTGAAGTTCGGACATGGAAAAGGTTCGTCGCCGTCGTTGCGTTGGCGCGCATGTTAGCAGGAAACCTTCCCGGGGCGCCGGGATCAGACCGGGCTGCCGAGGCCCTGCCAGTGCCGTGCGCCAACGAAGATGAAGCGCAGTTGCTGGATGATTTTCGCCTCGGCGCTGAGCTGGTCCGGCGGCATGTCTGCTGGTGGGTCGATCAGCTCGGGCAGGGTGGCGAACACGGTTTTCACTACCAGGTCGGCGATGACGGCCAGGGCGGTGGCATCGAGGTGCTGCCAGCGGCGCATGCTGCCGAGGTCGGAGGCGAGGTCCGAACTGATGCCTTCGCGCAGCCGGGCGATCGCCTGGCGTACTGGTTGCGAGCCGCCGTACTGCTCGCGGGCGAGGAAGAGGAACTGCGCGCGATTGGCGGCCACCACATCGAGGAATATGCGCACCGAGGCATCGGTGATGCCGCCCAGCTCGATTTCGTTGTGGCGAACCCTGCGGATGGTCTGGCGGAAGGTTTCGTTGACTTCCCGGACCAGGGCCAGGCCCAGTTGGTCCATGTCGTCGAAATGGCGGTAGAAACCGGTGGGAACGATGCCGGCGCAGCGGGCCACCTCGCGCAGGCTGATGCTGCCGAAACCACGGCCGCTTTCCATCAGTTGGCGGGCGGCGTCCAGCAGGGCGTGGCGGGTCTGTTGCTTCTGTTCGGCGCGCGGCAGCATGGCGATCACGTTCGGTGTGAAACAGGCCTGCACTCTAATGGCCGGGGCCGGAAAAACAAAGCCCGGTCAGTTGACCGGGCCGAGGAGGGGAAGCTGTTGCGCGCGTATAGCTGTAGTTCTGGCGCATAGGCATCAGCTCACACGCTGGTTGCGTTCGATCACGCGGTCCGAGCCACCTTCGGCTACACGGTTTTCACGACGCTCGATCAGACGGTCAGAGCCACCTTCGGCAACGCGGTTCTCACGGCGTTCGATCAGACGGTCAGAGCCACCTTCAGCGACTCGGTTCTCACGGCGTTCGATCAGGCGGTCGGAACCACCTTCGGCGACGCGGTTTTCACGGCGTTCGATCAGGCGGTCGGAGCCACCTTCGGCGACGCGGTTTTCACGGCGTTCGATCAGACGGTCCGAACCCCCTTCGGCCAGTGGTTGCAGGGGCTGCGACAGGGGTGCGCTGGAGCGGGCTTCGGCCGAAAGGTGTTGGTCGGCGGCTGGCACGGCAAACGCGTTGGCGGCCAGGATTGAAAGGGACAGGCTGAGCAGTAATTGGCGTTTCATGGTTCCGGTGCTCCTGGGTGGAGGGCGACAAAGTGGGTACGGAGCCAATGCTACTCTTGGAAATTGGATAGAAAAGTTCATAAAGGTAATGGTAACAATCAACGGGATTGATATATTCCGGCGGCCGCTCTAGCTCGGGCCTTTCCCGAGTACCTTGGTCGGAAATCGGCGGCCTGCCCGGTGCGCGTCTGGCGCGGTATCGATGGAAAAACTGGCGAGATGGTCAGGAAAAAATCCGCGTCATTGGCCAGAACGGGTAAAACCCCTCGGCATTTCATCAGTCCCAAGTACAAGTGCGTGGCTCACGCACGCTGTCTGCCTTGCCGTAACGGAGAACCGTGCAATGACGCGCCCCGCCAAAATCATCACCTGGACACTCGCCAGCCTGCTGCTGGTCCTGGTACTGCTGGTGATCTTCATCGCTACCTTCGACTGGAACCGGGCCAAGCCCTTCCTTAACGAGAAAGTCTCCGAAGCCTTGCATCGTCCTTTCGCAATCAACGGCGACCTCTCGGTGCACTGGCGTCGTGAGCCCGAGGAGGGCGGTTGGCGGGCGTGGGTGCCGTGGCCGGCGTTTACCGCCCGGGACCTGACCCTGGGCAATCCGGACTGGCTCAAGGCGCCGCAGATGGTTGGCCTGCAGCAGGTGGACTTCCGCCTGTCGCCGCTGCCGTTGCTGGCCCAGCGCATCGTCATCCCGCGTATCGACCTCAAGCTGCCCACAGCAAGCCTCAAGCGCCTGGCCGATGGCCGGGCCAACTGGACCTTCGATTTCGGGCCCAAGGACGAAAATGCCGAGCCGTCGAAATGGGTGCTGGATATTGGCGCCATCGGCTTTGACAAGGGCCAGGTGGCGTTCGACGACGCGACCCTGAAAACCAGTGTGCAGGTACAGGTCGACCCGCTGGGCAAGCCGATTCCCTTCAGCGATATCGTCGGCAAGGCTACCGCCGACAAGACCGTGAAAGAAAAAGGCGCGGCGCAGGATTACGCCTTCGCCTTCACGGCCAAGGGCACCTACAAGGGCGAGGCCCTGAGCGGTAACGGCAAGATCGGCGGGTTGCTGGCGTTGCAGGACGCCACCCAGCCGTTCCCGGTCCAGGCCGATGTCAGCATCGCCAAGACCCGCGCCATCATCGCCGGTACCCTGACCGATCCGCGCAACCTGGGTGAACTCGATCTGCGCCTGAAGCTATCCGGCGCGAGCCTGGGCAACCTCTACCCGCTGACCGGTGTGACCCTGCCCGATACCCCGCCTTACCAGACCGACGGCCACCTGATCGCCAGGCTGCATGAACCAGGCGGTGCGCTGTTCCGCTATGAGGGCTTCAACGGCAAGATCGGCGACAGCGACATCCATGGCGACCTCGCTTTCGTCTCCAGCCAGCCGCGGCCCAAGCTGAGCGGCAAGCTGGTGTCCAACCAGTTGCTGTTCAAGGACCTCGCCCCGCTGATCGGCGCCGACTCCAATGCCAAGCAGAAGGCCCGTGGCGGCGCAGCCAGGCAGCCAGGTGACAAGGTGCTGCCGGTGGAGGAGTTCCGCACCGAACGCTGGCGGGCCATGGATGCCGACGTGACGTTCAGCGGCAAGCGCATCGTGCAGACCGAGGAACTGCCCTTCACCGACCTCAACAGTCACGTGGTGCTGGACGACGGTTTGCTGCGCCTGGAGCCGCTGTCCTTCGGCGTCGCCGGCGGCAAGCTCGACATGCAGGTGCGCCTGGACGGTCGCAGCGCGCCGATGCAGGGCCGGGCGAAGCTGACCGCGCGGGATCTCAAGCTCAAGCAGCTGTTCCCGACGTTCGAACCGATGAAAACCAGCTTCGGGGCCCTCAATGGCGATGCCGATATCAGTGGTCGCGGCAACTCGGTGGCGGCGTTGCTCGGCACCTCCAATGGTGACCTGAAACTGTTGATCAACGATGGGGCGGTGAGCCGCAGCCTGATGGAGATTGCCGGCCTCAACGTCGGTAACTACGTGGTGGGCAAACTGTTTGGCGACAATGAGGTGAAGATCAATTGTGCGGCGACCGATGTCGGCATCAAGGACGGCCTGGCGACCACCCGTCTGTTCGTCTTCGATACGGAAAACGCGGTGATCTACGTCGAAGGCTCGGCCAACTTCGCTACCGAGCAACTGGACCTCAAGATCAATCCCGAATCCAAGGGCCTGCGGTTGTTCTCGCTGCGTTCGCCGTTGTACGTGCGCGGATCGTTCGCCAAGCCGTCGGCTGGCGTGCAGGCGGTGCCGCTGGCGTTGCGCGGGGCGGGGATGGTGGCGCTGGGGGTTGCGGCGGGACCGGCGGCGGGTTTGCTGGCGCTGATCGCGCCGAGCAGCGGCGACGAGCCGAACCGTTGCACGCCGTTGCTGGAACAGATGAGGGCGGGGAAGGCGCCGAAGACGGTGAAGTGATGAATAACGTAGGAGCGGCTTCAGCCGCGATTGGCCGCGCAGCGGCCATAAAACCTGTGTTCCCGGTATTCCGGAAGAATCGCTGACTCAGGTTCTACGACGGCTGCGCCGCCGATCGCGGCTGAAGCCGCTCCTACAGAATCGCAAGTGAACGACGCAATTACAGCCCTTTCAACAGATCCGCCATGTCGTCGGCATGCTCTTCTTCCTGGGCCAGGATGTCTTCGAAGATGCGCCGGGTGGTCGGGTCGCTGTCACCGATGAAGCGGATGATCTCGCGGTAGCTGTCGATGGCGATACGCTCGGCCACCAGGTCTTCCAGCACCATTTCCTTCAGGTCTTTGCCGGCGACGTACTGGGCGTGAGAGTTCTTGCTCAGGTTGTCGGGGTTCAGATCAGGTTCGCCGCCCAGTTGCACGATGCGCTCGGCCAGCTTGTCGGCGTGCTCCTGTTCCTGATTGGCGTGCTCGAGAAATTCCTCGGCGGCAACGCTCGCCTTGATGCCGCTGGCCATGTAGTAGTGGCGCTTGTAGCGCAGGGTGCAGACCCATTCGGTGGCCAGCGACTCGTTGAGCAGACGGAGGATCGTCTGGCGGTCGGCGGTGTAGCCTTCGGTTACGGCACCTTGCTCCACATGCTGGCGGGCACGCTGGCGCAGGGTGTTCACATCGGTCAGTTCTACGGTGCTCATGTCTGTCTCCAGGCTGGAAAAAAACGGGCGCGCCGCGCTCTGTCGGCGCGGTCGCTACATCAGGTACGAGTGCTTCGAGGCGCGAAAAGTTTTATCAGCCGTGCGCGGCCTGTTCGTCTTTCTGGCGCTGCTCGCAGGTCTTGAAACCCTTGTCATCGACATGGCCGGTGGCGTCGAAACGCACGTAGTAGGGCTGCTGGTGGCCCTCGCGATTGAGGATGTAGTTGTTGCAGGTGCCGCCATGGGGCAGATCGATCACGGTGGAGGGGCTACCGCCGATGGCAATGACTTTCTGCATGGTCATGCCATTTTGGACCTGCTTGACCAGGGGCTGGTCGCGGTAGGTGACGTAGTCCACCGGATTCTCCGGGCGGCTGCCGCAGCCGATCAGGGTGGCGCTTGCCAGAAGTGCTGCCAGGGCGTGCTTGTACATGGGTCGTTACTCCCTCGAGATAGGCCGTCATGGCCCGATACGATTTGGAACCGCAAGCGGCGACGGGAGTTCGATTGCGATTGCCATCGTTTCGCCTGTAGGGTGGTGAAAACGTCCATGGAACGGGGTCGTCATGTCGCAAGCACTCGCCACACGTTATCCACTGGTCCTGGTGCCGGGCATGCTCGGGTTCGTTCGCCTGCTGCTCTATCCCTACTGGTTCGGCATCGTCGGCGCGCTGCGCCGGGGCGGGGCGACGGTGTATCCGGTGCAGGTCTCACCGTTGCACAGCACCGAGGTGCGCGGCGAGCAACTGCTGCGGATTATCGAGGACATCCGTCAGCGCACCGGAGCTGACAAGGTCAATCTGCTGGGCCACAGCCAGGGCGCACTGACCGCTCGCTATGCGGCAGCGAAGCGCCCGGAGTGGGTGGCGTCGGTGACCTCCATCGCCGGGCCGAACCATGGTTCGGAGCTTGCCGACTACCTGGAACTGAAATACCCCGGCAATTCGGCTCGCGGGCGCGTGCTCAAGGCTGTCCTGCATGGCCTGGGGCGGCTGATGGGCTGGCTGGAAACCGGCTGGAAAGGCCCCGCATTGCCCATCGACGTGCACGCCTCGCATCAATCGCTGACCTGCGCCGGCGTGGCGCTGTTCAACCGCAGTTATCCACAGGGCCTGCCGGACACCTGGGGCGGTGAAGGCCCGGCCGAGGTCAACGGGGTGCGTTATTACTCCTGGTCCGGCGTGCTCAAGCGGGGCATCACTGATCGCGGCCTCAACCGCCTCGATGGCAGCAACCGTTTCTGCCGCCTGTTCGCCCGCAGCTTCGTGCGCGAGGCGGGGCAGTGCGACGGGATGGTCGGGCGCTATAGCTCGCACCTGGGCCAGGTCATCGGCGACGACTATCCGCTGGATCACCTGGATATCGTCAACCAGTCCCTCGGCGCGGTGGGCAAGGGCGCACAGCCGGTGCGGCTGTTTACCGAGCACGCCTCACGGCTCAAGGCGGCGGGCTGCTGAGCCGCACCAGAGGATGTAAAAAATCTTGTCTAAACTCCTGTGACCGCTGCACGTCCGACGCGGCGACCAGGAGATCTGCCATGAAGATGATGCGTTTGCCATTGCTGTTGCTGGGCCTGCTGATGGCGTCACAGGGCTTTGCCGCCACCGCCCAGCAGGAAAAAATGAAAACCTGCAATGCCGACGCCACCGCCAAGGCGCTCAAGGGCGACGAGCGCAAGGCGTTCATGAGCACCTGTCTCAAAGCCAAGCCTGCCGCCACCCAGCAGGAAAAGATGAAGACCTGCAACGCCGACGCCACCACCAAGGCGCTCAAGGGCGATGAGCGCAAGACCTTCATGAGCGACTGCCTGAAGAAAAAATAGCCAGTCCCTCGCACGAGCCATTGCCCTGGAGCAATGGCTCGTCGCCCAGTACCCCGCGCCCCTATGCCTGCCCGCCGAACGCTGGCAGACTGCCGGCTTTGTCGTCGTGGCTGTCTGAGGTTGTATGACTTTTACCCAGCGTCAGATCGTGCTGGCCAGTTGGATCATCATATTCACCGCCTTGCTGCTGGTTCTGCCCCTCAAGCTGCTGCCGAGCCTGCTGGCCGGCCTGCTGGTGTTCGAACTGGTCAACATGCTCACGCCCAAGCTGCAGCATGTGATCGCAGGGCCCAGGGCCCGCTGGCTGGCGGTGGCCCTGCTCGGCACCCTGGTGGTCAGTACCCTGACCCTGATCTTCGCCGGCGCCATCAGCTTCCTGTTGCATGAAGCCGAGAACCCCGGTGCGTCACTGGACAAGTTCATGCTGCTGGTGGACCAGGCTCGCGGGCAGTTGCCGCCCTTCGTCGACGCCTACCTGCCGGCCAGTGCCGCCGAGTTCAAGGTCGCCATCGGCGAGTGGCTCAAGACTCACCTGGGCGAGTTGCAACTGGTCGGCAAGGGCGCGGCGCACATGTTCGTCACCCTGCTGATCGGCATGATCCTCGGCGCCATCGTCGCGCTGCAGCGGATTCCCGACATTTCCCGGCGCAAGCCACTGGCTGCGGCGCTGTTCGAGCGCCTGTCGCTGCTGGTCCAGGCGTTTCGCAACATCGTCTTCGCGCAGATCAAGATCTCCCTGCTCAACACCGCGTTCACCGGGGTATTCCTGGCCGTGGTGCTGCCGCTGTTCGGCGTGCATCTGCCGCTGACCAAGACTCTGATCGTCCTGACCTTCCTGCTCGGCCTGCTGCCGGTGATCGGCAACCTGATGTCCAACACCCTGATCACCATCGTCGGGCTGTCGTTGTCGATCTGGGTGGCGATGGCGGCGCTGGGCTACCTGATCGTTATCCACAAGGTCGAGTACTTCCTCAACGCGCGGATCGTCGGCGGGCAGATCAGTGCCAAGTCGTGGGAGTTGCTGCTGGCGATGCTGGTGTTCGAAGCGGCGTTCGGCTTGCCGGGCGTGGTGGCAGGGCCGATCTATTACGCCTATCTGAAGAGTGAGTTGCGGCGGGCGGAGCTGGTTTGAAGACAGCGACAAGCCATTAGCTGCAAGCTTCAAGCGGGCGGGTATGTGACCCTGCTTGCAGCTTGCAGCTTGAGCGCTTAGACCGCCCCGTAGCGCTTGCGCGCCTCGATCGCCAGCCCGCTGCCGATGCTGCCGAAGATGTTGCCTTCCACGTGCCGCGCATTCGGCAGCATGGCTGCCACGCTCTGGCGCAGGGCCGGGATGCCGCTGGAGCCGCCGGTGAAGAACACGGTATCGACCTGTTCCACGCCGACGCCCGCCTTGAGCAGCAGCTCGTTGACGCTGCCGCGCACGCGCTCCAGCAGGCTGTCGATGGAGGCTTCGAACAGGGCGCGGGTCAGGTCCGCTTCCAGTCCCGCCTCGACGCGGCTCAGATCCACCCGACGGCTCTCGGCGTGGGTCAGTTCGATCTTGCTCGCTTCCACTTCCATCGCCAGCCAGTGCCCGGCGCGCTGTTCGATCAGTTTGAACAGGCGGTCGATACCCAGGGCGTCCTCGATGTCGTAGCGCATGCTGCCCAGCGCCAGCTGGGACTTCTGCGAATACACCGAGTTGATGGTGTGCCAGGTGGCGAGGTTGAGGTGGTAGCTGGTGGGCATCAGCGCGCCGCTTTTCATCCGGCTGCCGTAGCCGAACAGCGGCATCACGCCCTGGATGCTCAACTGCTTGTCGAAGTCGGTCCCGCCGATGTGCACGCCGCCGGTGGCGAGGATGTCGCTCTGGCGGTCGTCGAGCATGTGGCGCTCGGGGGCCAGGCGGATCAGGGTGAAGTCGGAGGTACCACCGCCGATGTCGACGATCAGCACCAGTTCCTCGCGGTCGATCCCCGACTCGTAGTCGTAGGCGGCGGCGATGGGTTCGTACTGGAAGGAGACGTCCTTGAAGCCGATCTTCTTCGCGACTTCAGCCAGGGTGTCCTCGGCCTCCTGGTCGGCGGCTTGGTCGTCGTCGACGAAATGCACCGGGCGACCCAGTACCACTTGCTCGAATTCCCGGCCGGCATTGGCCTCGGCGCGCTTTTTCAGCTCGCCGATGAACATCCCCAGCAGGTCCTTGAACGGCAGCGCGGTGCCCAGCACGCTGGTGTCGTGCTTGATCAGCTTGGAACCCAGCAGGCTCTTGAGCGAGCGCATCAGGCGGCCTTCGTAGCCTTCCAGGTATTCGTGCAGGGCCAGGCGGCCATACACCGGGCGGCGCTCCTCGATGTTGAAGAACACCACCGAAGGCAGGGTGATCTTGCCGTCTTCGAGGGCGATCAGCGTCTCTTCGCCAGGGCGGTGCCAGCCGACGGTGGAGTTTGACGTGCCGAAGTCGATACCACAGGCACGGGCCGGGGATGCGTGATTCATGGAAGCGGTTCCGGGGGAAAAACGGCCGCGCAGTGTATGCCACCCGCTGACAGAATCAAGACCGATTATCTGCTTCGTGACAAACCGGCCCCGGCTTGGAAAGGCTATGCTTGACCCCAATCTTTACCGGCAGTGCATTTAACCGATGGTGATTCCTTAGATGGATTTCAAAGACTATTACAAGATACTGGGCGTAGAGCCGACGGCGGACGAGAAGGAGATCAAGACCGCCTACCGCAAGCTCGCGCGTAAGTATCACCCGGACGTCAGCAAAGAGCGTGGCGCCGAAGACAAGTTCAAGGAGGCCAACGAGGCCTACGAAGTGCTGGGCAGCCCGGAAAAGCGCGCCGAGTACGACGAGATCCGCAAGTACGGCGGTCAGCATGGCCGGCCGTTCCAGGCACCGCCCGGCTGGGAAGGCCGCGCGGGCGCCGGTGGCGGCGGCTTTGGTGGTGGCGACTTTTCCGATTTCTTCAGTTCGATCTTCGGCTCGGCCGGGCGTGGCAACGGCAATCCGTTCGGTCGTGGCCAGCAGCAGCGCGCTACTGGTCGCAAGGGGCAGGACGTGGAAATGGAACTGGCAGTCTTCCTCGAAGAAACCCTGGCCAACGAGTCGAAGAAGATCAGTTTCCAGGTGCCACAGCACAATGCCCATGGCCAGCGCACCGGTGACACCACCAAGACCCTCAACGTGAAGATTCCCGCCGGGGTGACCGACGGCGAGCGCATCCGCCTCAAGGGCCAGGGCGCGCCGGGGATCGGCGGCGGAGCCAACGGCGACCTGTACCTGGTGGTGCGCTTCGCACCTCATCCGCTGTTTGATGTCGAAGGTCATGACCTGATCATCACCGTGCCGCTGGCGCCATGGGAGGCTGCACTGGGCACCAAGGTCGAAATGCCGACCCTGACCGGCAAGGTCAACCTGACCATCCGTCCCGACAGCCAGACCGGCCAGCGCCTGCGCATCAAGGGCATGGGCCTGTCCAACAAGCAGGGCCAGCGTGGCGACCTGTACGCGCAACTGAAAGTGGTGATGCCGGCCCAGTCGGACGCCGCGACCCGCGAGCTGTGGAGCAAACTGTCGGAGAAGGCCGGTTTCAATCCGCGAACTCAATGGAGTAAGTGACCATGAGCAGCACCCTGATCGTTCAACTGGACATGCGCACCTTCTGTCAGGAAGCCGACTTACCGGCAGACTGCGTGATCGAAATCGTCGAACACGGCATTGTTGAACCGTCGGGGCGAACACCGGCGGACTGGCTGTTTGATGCCCAGGCGCCGGTGCTGGCCAAGCGTGCGGCGCGGCTGCACGCGGAGCTGGAACTGGAGTGGGAAGGCGTGGCGCTGGCGCTGGAGTTGCTGGAGGAAGTGCGGCATCTGCGCAGCGAGAACGACATGCTGCGTCAGCGCTTGGGGCGGTTTGTGCAGTGAGTTACGGGCACAAATCCAAGTAGGAGCGGCTTCAGCCGCGATTGGCCGCGCAGCGGCCATAAAACCTGTATCTCCGGTGTTCCTGATGCATCGCGGACTCAGGTTTTACGACGGCTGCACCGCCGATCGCGGCTGAAGCCGCTCCCACGAAGGCCGCCGCCAGTATCAACCTGGCGGCAATGCCCCCGGATTCAACACCAATTGCATGAAGGTCAGATCCAGCCAGCGCCCGAACTTCACCCCTACTTGCGGCATCTGCCCGTTGAGGGTGAACCCGAGCCGCTCATGCAGGCGGATCGACGCGGCATTGCCGCTCTCGATCGCCGCCACCATCACGTGTTTTCCACAGCCCCGCGCCCGCACGATCAGGGCTTGCATCAATTTCGGCCCAAGCCCGTTGCCACGCTGGTCGGCGCGGATGTACACCGAATGCTCCACGGTATGGCGGAAGCCTTCGAATGGCCGCCAGTCGCCGAACGAGGCATAGCCCACTACTTCACCGCCCGCATTCAACGCCACCAGGACCGGATAGCCCTGCGCCTGCCGCGCATCGAACCAGGCACGGCGGTTGGCCAGGTCTACCGGTTGTTCGTTCCAGATCGCCGTGGTGTTGAGCACGGCGTCGTTGTAGATGTCGCGAATGCCCGGCAGGTCGTCGGGCACGGCATCGCGGATCAGGTCGGTCATGGCGGCAATTCCGGGGTGAACAGGCCGCCAGATTAAATGGTTACCAGCCCGCGCACACCTTCGGCTTCCATGTTTTCCCCACGGCCCTGCTGGACGATCTCGCCGCGGGACATCACCAGGTACTGGTCCGCCAGTTCGGCGGCGAAGTCGTAGAACTGCTCCACCAGCAGGATCGCCATGTCGCCACGGGCGGCCAGCTTGCTGATGACCGCGCCGATCTCCTTGATCACCGAGGGCTGGATGCCTTCGGTGGGTTCGTCGAGGATCAGCAACCGCGGGCGGCTGGCCAGGGCGCGGCCGATGGCCAGTTGTTGCTGCTGGCCTCCGGAGAGGTCACCGCCGCGGCGGTGCTTCATCTGCAGCAGCACCGGGAACAGCTCGTAGATGAATTCGGGGACGGCCTTGGCTTCCTTGGCACCAAAACGAGAGAGGCCCATCAGCAGGTTTTCCTCGACCGTCAGGCGCGGAAATATCTCGCGGCCCTGGGGCACGTAGGCGATACCGGCGTGGACGCGCTGGTGCGGCTTGAGCTGGGTGATGGCCTGGCCTTCCCAGCTCACGCTGCCTTCCTTGGACGGGATCAGGCCCATCAGGCAGCGCAGCAGGGTGGTCTTGCCCACACCGTTGCGCCCGAGCAGGCAGGTGACTTCACCGACCTTCGCCTCGAAGGACAGGCCGCGCAGGATATGGCTGCCGCCGTAGTACTGGTGCAGGGAATCGATTTTCAGCATGTCTTTTTCCTTTCAATCAACGCCCGAGATAAACCTCGATCACCCGGTCATCCGCCTGTACCTGCTCCAGCGAACCCTCGGCCAGCACACTGCCCTGGTGCAGTACGGTGACGTGGTCGGCGATGCTGCCGACGAAGCCCATGTCGTGCTCCACCACCATCAGCGAATGCTTGCCGGCCAGGCTTTTGAACAGTTCGGCGGTGAACTCGGTCTCGGCGTCGGTCATGCCCGCCACCGGCTCGTCGAGCAGCAGCAGTTGCGGGTCCTGCATCAGCAACATGCCGATCTCCAGGAACTGCTTCTGCCCGTGGGACAGCAAACCGGCCGGTCGCTGGCGCGAGCTGTCGAGGCGGATGGTGGCCAGCACTTCGTCGATGCGGTCGCGCTGCTCGCCGCTCAGTTTCGCGCCAAGGCAGGCCCACACCGATTTGTCGGTTTTCTGCGCCAGTTCCAGGTTCTCGTACACCGTCAGCGCTTCGAACACCGTCGGCTTCTGGAACTTGCGACCGATGCCGGCCTGGGCGATCTCCACTTCGCTCATGCGGGTCAGGTCGAGGGTGTCGCCGAACCAGGCCTTGCCGCTGGTGGGACGGGTCTTGCCGGTGATGACGTCCATCATGGTGGTCTTGCCGGCGCCGTTGGGGCCGATGATGCAGCGCAGTTCACCGACGCCGATGTACAGGTTCAGCGCGGTCAGGGCCTTGAAGCCGTCGAAGCTGACGTTGATGTCTTCCAGGGTCAGCACCGTGCCGTGACGGGCGTTCAGCCCCGGTGTCACTGCCTGGCCGAGGCCGACGGGGTCGCGGCCGTTGCCGGTGTCGAGGATGGGTTCGAGCATGAACTCGGGGTGGATCGACGGGAATCTCATTGTTCGCCCCTTTTCTTCAGCAGGCCGACCACGCCCTTGGGCAGGTACAGGGTGACAAGGATGAACAGGGCGCCGAGGAAGAACAGCCAGAACTCCGGGAATGCCACGGTGAACCAGCTCTTCATGCCATTGACCAGGCCGGCGCCCAGCAGCGGCCCGATCAACGTGCCGCGCCCGCCGAGGGCGACCCACACGGCGGCCTCGATGGAGTTGGTCGGCGACATCTCGCTGGGGTTGATGATGCCCACCTGCGGCACGTACAGCGCCCCGGCCAGGCCGCAGAGGACCGCGCTCAACACCCAGACGAACAGCTTGAAGCCACGCGGGTCGTAGCCGCAGAACATCAGGCGGTTCTCGGCATCGCGCAAGGCGGTCAGCACCCGCCCGAACTTGCTCCGCGCCAGGCGCCAGCCCAGGTACAGGCTGGCCACCAGCAGCGTCACGGTGAGCAGGAACAACACCGCGCGGGTGCCCTGGGCGGTGATGTCGAAGCCGAGCAGGGTGCGGAAGTTGGTGAAGCCGTTGTTGCCGCCGAAGCCGGTCTCGTTGCGGAAGAACAGCAGCATGCCGGCGAAGGTCAGGGCCTGGGTCATGATCGAGAAGTACACGCCCTTGATCCGCGAACGGAAGGCGAAGTAGCCGAACACCAGCGCCAGCAGCCCCGGCGCCAGTACCACCAGGCACATGGCCCAGGCGAAGTGCTGGGTGCCGGCCCAGTACCAGGGCAGTTCGGTCCACGACAGGAAGCTCATGAACGCCGGCAGGCCATCGCCGGCGGCTTCGCGCATCAGGTACATGCCCATGGCGTAGCCGCCGAGGGCGAAGAACAGCCCGTGGCCCAGGGACAGCAACCCGGCATAGCCCCAGACCAGGTCCAGGGCCAGGGCGACGATGGCGTAGCAGAGGATCTTGCCCACCAGTGTCAGGGTGTAGGCCGAAACCTGCAGGGCGTGACCGTCCGGCAGCAGCGACAGCAGCGGCAGAGCGATCAGGACCAGCAGCACGATGGCGCCGATCCCCAGGGAGAGCCGCGGCCCGGCTTTTTGCGTGGCAGTGACAAGCAGAGGCTGGTTCATCAGTCGATTACCCGTCCCTTGAGGGCGAACAGGCCTTGCGGGCGTTTCTGGATGAACAGAATGATCAGCGCAAGGATGAGGATCTTGCCGAGCACCGCACCGATCTGCGGTTCCAGCAGTTTGTTGGCGATACCCAGGCCGAAGGCGGCCCAGAGGCTGCCGGCCAGTTGCCCGACACCGCCGAGCACCACCACCAGGAAGGAGTCGATGATGTAGCTTTGGCCGAGGTCGGGGCCGACGTTGCCGATCTGGCTCAACGCCACGCCGCCAAGGCCGGCGATACCCGAGCCGAGGCCGAAGGCGAGCATGTCGACGCGACCGGTGGGCACGCCGCAGCAGGCGGCCATGTTGCGGTTCTGGGTGACGGCGCGCACGTTCAGGCCCAGGCGGGTGCGATTGAGCAGCAGCCAGGTCAGCAGCACCACGAACAGGGCGAAGCCGATGATGACGATGCGGCTGTAAGGCAGGACCAGGTTCGGCAACACCTGGATACCGCCGGAGAGCCAGGCCGGGTTGGCCACTTCGACGTTCTGCGCGCCGAAGATCAGGCGGATGGCCTGGATCAGGATCAGGCTGATGCCCCAGGTCGCCAGCAGGGTTTCCAGCGGGCGGCCGTACAGATGGCGAATCACGGTGCGCTCCAGCAGCATGCCGACCCCGGCGCTGACGAAGAATGCCAGCGGCAGCGCCAGCAGTGGATAGAACTCGATGGCACCGGGGGCGTAGCGCTGCACCATCACCTGCACCACGTAGGTGGTGTAGGCGCCGAGCATGAGCATTTCGCCGTGGGCCATGTTGATCACCCCAAGCAGGCCGAAGGTGATGGCCAGGCCCAGGGCGGCGAGCAGCAGGATCGAGCCCAGCGACAGACCGCTGAAGGCCTGGCCGAGCAGCTCGCCCACCAGCAGCTTGCGCTTGACCTGGGCCAGGCTGGTTTCGGCGGCGGTGCGCACGCCGGCATCGGTTTCAACCGCCGGGTCGAGCAGCGCTTCGAGGCGGGTGCGGGCCATGGGGTCGCCGGTCTCGCCCAGCAGGCGTACGGCGGCGAGGCGCACCGCCGGCTCGCTGGCAGCCAGTTGCAGGTTGGCCAGGGCCAGACCGAGGGCGGCGTGGACCGAGCTGTCTTTTTCCTGGGCGAACTGGCGATCGAGGAAGGCGACCTGGGCCGGCTGCGCGCTCTTCTGCAGTTGCTGCGCGGCTTGCAGGCGCACCGCCGCGTCGGCGCTGAGCAACTGGTGCGCGGCGAGGGCGTTGTCCACCAGCCCGCGCAGGCGGTTGTTCAGGCGTAGCTTGCGGCTGTCGTCAGGACTGATGCGGCCTTGCTGCAGCGAGGTCAGCAGCGCCAGCCGGGCAGGATCGGGTTGCGCCGCCCAGTCCTGGAGCAGGCGGGCCTGATCGTTGGGCTTGGCGGTGGCGAAGTATTCGGCTTCGCTGGCCTGGGCCGTGAAAGGCAGCAGCAGGATCAGGCCGAGCAGGAAGCGGTAGAGGGCCTTGGGCATGGAGCGGGGTCCCTTTTCTGATGGTGAGAGAGGCTGTGCTTGGTAGGGCTTCATCGCTGGCAAGCGGAGCGCCGCCCGGCCAGCTCCCACAAGGCCCTGCATGCACCGGACCTGTGGGAGCTGGCTTGCCAGCGATCGGGGCCCTGGGATCAGTTGCCCTTCACGGCATAGTCAGGCCGCTTGTCGTTACCCGGAATGAACGGGCTCCACGGTTGGGCGCGCAGCGGCTCTTCGGTCTGCCAGACCACGTTGAACTGACCATCGTCCTGGATCTCGCCGATCATCACCGGCTTGTGCAGGTGGTGGTTGGTCTTGTCCATGGTCAGGGTGAAGCCCGACGGCGACTTGAAGCTCTGGCCGGCCAGGGCTTCGCGGACCTTGTCGACATCCGTGCTGCCGGCTTTTTCGACCGCCTGGGCCCACATGTGAATACCGACGTAGGTGGCTTCCATCGGGTCGTTGGTCACGGCCTTGTCGGCGCCCGGCAGGTTCTTGGCCTTGGCATAGGCCTTCCAGTCGGAGACGAACTGGGTGTTGACCGGGTTTTCCACCGACTCGAAGTAGTTCCAGGCGGCTAGGTGGCCCACCAGCGGCTTGGTGTCGATACCGCGCAGTTCTTCCTCGCCCACCGAGAAGGCCACCACCGGCACGTCGGTGGCCTTCAGGCCCTGGTTGGCCAGTTCCTTGTAGAACGGCACGTTGGAGTCGCCGTTGACCGTGGAGATGACTGCGGTCTTGCCGCCGGCGGAGAACTTCTTGATGTTGGCGACGATGGTCTGGTAGTCGCTGTGGCCGAACGGGGTGTAGACCTCTTCGATGTCCTTGTCGGCCACGCCCTTGGAGTGCAGGAAGGCACGCAGGATCTTGTTGGTGGTGCGCGGGTAGACGTAGTCGGTGCCGAGCAGGAAGTAGCGCTTGGCTGCGCCGCCTTCTTCGCTCATCAGGTACTCCACCGCCGGAATCGCCTGCTGGTTTGGCGCTGCGCCGGTGTAGAACACGTTCGGCGACATCTCTTCACCCTCGTACTGCACCGGGTAGAACAGCAGCCCGTTGAGCTCTTCGAACACCGGCAGCACCGACTTGCGCGACACCGAGGTCCAGCAGCCGAACACCACGGCCACCTTGTCCTGGGTCAGCAGTTGCCGGCTCTTCTCGGCGAACAGCGGCCAGTTGGATGCCGGGTCCACCACCACCGGCTCCAGCAGCTTGCCATTGACCCCGCCCTTGGCGTTGATCTGCTCGATGGTCATGAGGGCCATGTCCTTGAGCGAGGTTTCGGAGATGGCCATGGTGCCCGACAGCGAATGCAGGATGCCGACCTTGATGGTCTCGGCGGCCTGAATGGTCCAGCTCAGGCCCATGGCGGCGATGGATGCACTGAGGGTAAAGGCCTTGATCAGACTACGACGCTTCATGGTGCTCTCTCCGTTGAGTTCTTGGTGTATTGGCGACTCGCGGAAAGGGCTTTTGCAAGTGGTGTGCCGTCTTGTGTACAAGAAGTTTCGGCGGAGTTCTGGGCCTGCGTTGCAGGCCTTCGCGAGCGCGCTCGCTCCCACTGGGAGACGCCCTAGCCTGCGGGTTGTAGTTGTTCTGTGAGAGCGAGCTTGCTCGCGAAGGACCGCAAGGTGGTCCCTGGGGCCAGGAGCCAGACTGGTGCCGCGCATCAACCCGATGCACAGCAATGGCTCACCCGCCGGAAAGGAAGAAGGGACCGGATGGCCCCTTCGATAACGCGATCAGTTGCTTCGCACAGCGGCCCGCGGATGCCGCTTGTTGCGTACGAACTGGTAGGTCACGGTCAGCAGCACGAACCACAGCGGCGTGACGATCAGCGCCTGGCGGGTGTCGGTCTCGAAGCTGAGCAGCACCAGGATGAAGGCGAAGAACGCCAGGCACGCCCAGCACATGAAGCGACCGCCAGGCATCTTGTATTTCGACGCCTGGTGCAGCGCGGCGCGGTGGGTGCGGTATTTCAGGTATGACAGCAGGATCAGCGACCAGACGAACATGAACAGGATCGCCGACACGGTGGTGACCAGCGTGAACGCCTCCACAAGGTCCGGGATCACGTACATCAGCGCCGCGCCCAGCAGCAGGCAGGTGCAGGAGAAGTACAGGCCGTTGGCCGGCACGTCGCGGTTGGACAGTTTCTCGAATGCCTTCGGTGCGTCGCCTTCCTGGGCCAGGCCGAACAGCATGCGGCTGGTAGAGAACACGCCGCTGTTGGCCGACGAAGCTGCCGAGGTCAGCACCACGAAGTTGATCACCGCCGCCGCCGCCGGCAGACCGGCGAGCATGAACAGCTCGACGAACGGGCTCTTGCCCGGCACCACGTCACGCCATGGAGTGACCGCCATGATGGCGATCAGGGCGAACACGTAGAACATGATGATGCGCAGCGGAATCGAGTTGATCGCACGTGGCAGGGTGCGTTCCGGGTCCTTGGCTTCGGCAGCGGTGGTGCCCACCAGCTCGATGCCGACGAAGGCGAACACGGCGATCTGGAATCCGGCGAAGAAGCCCATCAGCCCATGGGGGAACATGCCGTCGTCATTCCACAGGTGGGCGAAGCTGGCGGTGGTGCCGGTGGGCGACTGGAAGCCGCTGAACACCATGTACAGGCCGGTGCCGATCAGGCCGAGGATGGCGACGATCTTGATCATCGCGAACCAGAATTCGACCTCGCCGAACATCTTCACGGTGATCAGGTTCAGCGACAGCAGTACGCCGACGCAGGCCAGTGCGGGTATCCATTGCGGCAGGTCGGGGAACCAGAACTGCGAGTAGGCGGCGATGGCGATCACGTCGGCGATGCCGGTGATGATCCAGCAGAACCAGTAGGTCCAGCCGGTGAAGTAGCCGGCCCAGGGGCCGAGCAGGTCGGCGGAGAAGTCGATGAAGGATTTGTAGTTGAGGTTCGACAGCAGCAGCTCGCCCATCGCCCGCATGACGAAGAACAGCATGAAGCCGATGATCATGTAGACGAAGATAATCGAGGGTCCGGCCAGACTGATGGTCTTGCCCGAGCCCATGAACAGACCGGTGCCGATGGCTCCGCCGATGGCGATCAACTGGATGTGTCGATTGGTCAGGTTTCGTTGCAGGTGGTGTTCCTGCGAGTCCTTTGTGGTGCTTTGAGTCATTGCGTGCATTCCATAAATTGCAGTCTTCTTGTGCGTGAAGCGGCGGCTAGGCTAACACGCGAGCCCGCGTGGCAGACGCGACAAGATGACTCGACTTTAGGCGCACGACCTGTGGGCAGCCACAAGCCACAAGCTGCAAGCTGCAAGCTGTAAGAGGGTGCGACGCGGTCCGCTGTTCTCTTGCCGCTTGAAACTTGCAGCTTGCAGCTCGCAGCTCGCAGCTCGCTTCAAGCCCTGGCTGCCAGCAGGCGCTTGCCGAACACCTTGTCCAGCCCCCACACCACCAGCATCGACACACCCACCAGCGGGAAAGCCACGCCCAGCGCCAGCATGACCACGGTTGCCGTCTTCCAGCGCGGCAGGTCGTGCCGCAGCGGCGGGACGCCGAGGCCGCCTTCGGGACGGCGTTTCCACCACATCACCAGGCCGCTGACCGAACCCAGCAGGACCATCAGGCAGATCAGCAGGATGATCATCTGGTTGACCCAGCCGAACATCTTGCCTTCATGCATCATCACCCCAAGCTCGGTGGCTCGGGCCACCAGGCTGTAGTCTTTCCAGCGCACGTCCACCAGCACCTTTCCGGTGTACTGGTCGATATGCAGGGTGGCGTCGTTGCGCGGGTCGTCGGCGAACACGGCGATGGTGAACACGCCGCTGGCGGTGGTGGGCAAGGTGATGCTGTAGCCCGGTTCGACGCCGCGCTGGTTGGCGAGGTCTTCCACGGCCTGCAGGCTGACCTCAGGCGCGGCAGGGCCGCTGTCCATCGCCATGTGCCCCTGGTGTTCGGCATGGGCACCGGACGATTGCGGCATCGGTGTGTTTTCCACCGCCCAGGGTACGGTCTGTCGGGCCGCGGTGTTGAGGCTGCGAGCTTCCTGGTCGGAGGTCGGCACCTCGTTCCACATCGCGGCGGGGAAGCGGTTCCACAGATCGGCGTACTGCTTGCCCCAGAAACCGGTCCAGGTCATGCCGCTGAGCAGCATCAGCAGCAGGACCAGCGCGCCCCAGAAACCGCTGACCGCGTGCAGGTCCCGCCAGAGCAGGCGCCCGCGTGCATTCAGGCGCGGCCACAGCACCCCGGCCGTGCGCCCGCCCCGCGGCCACCAGAGGTAGATACCCGAGACCACCAGCACGATGCCCCAGCCTGCGGCCAGCTCCACCAGGCGGTCGCCGGTGGTGCCGATCATCAGCTCGCCGTGCAGGGCGCGGGCGACCGCCTGCAGGTTGCTCTTGGCATCCTGGGCGCCGAGCAGGGTGCCGGTGTAGGGATCGACGAACACGTTCAGTTCCTGCCCGGCGTCCTTGACCACGAACTGCGCGCTGCGGTCGGCGGCCGGCGCCGGCAGGTACTGGGTGATGGCGCCGTTGGGGTAGGCGCCCTTGACCACCTGCATCAGGTGATCGGCGGGATGCTTGTGGTGCCCGGCTTCGACCACCATCAGCGAGCGGTACATCAGCGGGTCGAGCTGCGGCTTGAACAGGTAGATGATCCCGGTGACGGCCAGCAGGATCATGACCGGCGCCACGAACAACCCGGCATAGAAATGCCAGCGCCAGGCCAGGTTGTAGAAGGACAACGAAGGTTTGCTCATGGAGCGCTCCCAGGTAGTGGGCGCGGCGGCTGGCCGCGCCCGGAGTGGATCAGAAACTCAGGTCGACCTTGGTCCAGAACGTACGCCCCGGCTCGCTGACCGGCTCGAAGCCCGAGTACCCGAAGCCGGCGTTGCCCGCCAGGTTCAGGTGTTCGGCGTAGGCCTTGTCGAACAGGTTGTCGACGCCGGCGCTGAGCTTGAGGTTCTTGGTCACACGATAGGCACCGTTGAGGGAGAACACGCCGAAGCCGCCGGTTTTCTCGAAGTCCTTGCCGACGATGTTGCCCTGGTTCTCCGCCACGCGGTTCTGTGCCGACACCAGGCGCCACAACGCACCGGCGCTCCAGTCGGACTCGCTGTAGGTCAGGCCCAGGCGGCTTTCCAGCGGCGGCATCTGCGGCAGGGCCGAGTCGTCGCTGCTGTTCTTGCCCCAGGCGTAGGCCAGGGTCGCGTCGGCTTTCCAGTTGCTGGTCAGCTGATAGGCCACGCCCAGTTCGCCGCCCATGATCCGCGCATCGACGTTGTCGGCGCGGGACACGCTGGTGCCGCCGGTGTAGTCGTACAGAATGAAGTCACGGACCTGTCCGACGTAGCCCGAGGCCCAGGCTTCCAGGTCTGTGGTCTTGTACTGGATGCCGAAGTCCAGCTGCGTGGTCTTCTCCGGCTTGATCGCGTCGAAGGCGTTGACCGAGCCCACCGGCCCGTAGGTCGGCGAGAACAGCTCCCAGTAGTCGGGGAAGCGTTGCACATGGCCGAGGCCGACGTAGGTGGTGGCCGGGATGTCGACCAGGTCGTGCTCGTAGCGCACGAAGCCGCTGGGCAGGGTGTCGGCGCGGGTGTTGCCGACGGTGGGGTTGGGCATGACCATCATTCCCGAGCCACGGGTCTTGCGGAAGTCCTTGGCCGAGGCGCGGTCCAGCCGGGCGCCGCTCACCAGGCGGTCCTGGCTGTCCAGTTCCCAGGTCAGCTCGCCGAACACACCGTAGTTATGGAAATCGGCGTCCTTGGTCCAGGGCTGGTTGCCATAGGTGTTGACGCCCATGCCGGAGCGCTGGCGGTGCTCGTTGGTCTGTGCGTCGATGCCGCTGACCAGGGTCACGTCTTCCCAGCGCCAGGTGCCCTTGATCCGCGCGCCCAGGGTGCGACGGTCGACGTTGCTGGCCATGGGGCCGGCCATCATCCCGGTGCCGGACGGCGTGCGCAGGCTGTAGTTGTCCATCACATGGTCGGCGTAGTTGTAGTAGACCTGCGCCTCGATCTTGTCGAACACCTCGCCGATGTTGGACTTCTCGAAGCGCAGGCCGAGGCTTTCGCGTTTGAACTGCGAACCGTCCATGCCGCGCCCGGCGTAGCGGGCTTCACCATCGCCGCGGCCGGCGGTCAGCTCCAGCAGGGTGTCGCTGTCCGGGGTCCAGCCAATGGCGACATCGCCGTTCCACTTGTCCCACTTCGACGGCACGGTGTCGCCGTGGCCGTCTTCGTAGTCGTCGGAGCGCGATTGGTTGCCGACGAAGCGTACGTAGCCCTGGCTGCCACCGGCGGCGGCATCCAGCACCTTGTCGAAGCGGCCATTGGAGCCGACCAGCAGGCTGGCGTTGACCCGCGTACCCAGCTCGCCGAATTTCTCCGGCTCGCGGTCGAAGAGGATGGTCCCCGCGGACGCGCCCGGACCCCACTGCACGCTCTGCGGGCCCTTGATCACGGTCAGGCGGTCGTAGGTTTCCGGCGAGATGTAGGAGGTTGGCGCGTCCATGCGGTTGGGGCAGGCACCGAGCATCAGGCCGCCATTGGTGAGTATGTTCAGGCGCGAGCCGAACATGCCGCGCAGCACCGGGTCGCCGTTGGTGCCGCCGGAGCGGATTGCCGAGAAGCCGGGAATGGTCTTGAGGTAGTCGGCGCCGTCACTGGCCGGCACTGGCTGGCGTGGGTCCTTGGGATTGGTGACGACGGTCAGCGGAGAGCTGGGTGCCACTGCGGTGATCACCGTGGGGCTGAGCTCCGCGGTGCTGTGGTCGTGGTGTTCGTGGCCGGTTTCGGCGGCCAGGGCGGCCGGTGCCAGCAGGCTGCCGCAGAGCAGCGCGATAGTCCCGCGCAGGGACAAACGATAGACAGGGGTGGAGCTGAACATAGGTTTTCCAACATCGATCAGTCATGAAGGTGCACCCGCGCGCGGCTCACAGCCGGGCGGAGTACGGATTCGGGTTGTTCAGACGACGATGCGGGATGGTGGTGCGCGGCTGCGGGCGCCGGGGAAGAAGGCCAGGCGCGGGTGGCCCTGGCGGGGCTGAACGATCAGGCGGTTGCTGGCAGGAATGGCCTCGCTGTTGAGCAGGCTCAGGTGTTGCGGCAACGCCGGGCAATGGAAGAACAGGCTGCAATAGCCGCATTTCTCCCACATCACATGCAACGATGGGTCGCCGCCGCCGTGGTGCGCGTCGCCGTGATGTTCCATGGTGCCCATGTCCATGCCCGGCGCCATGTCCATCGACAGGGAGGCGTTGTGATTCATCGGCATCGACTGGGAAACCAGCGGTCCGATGAAGATCATCAGCATGGCGAACAGACTCAGCCAGCTTGCGCGCAGTTTCCTGGTGTCAGGGTGCGGCGAACGGGCGGGTCGGTTGCGGGCGAGGCTCATGGCGAGCGGCGCTCAGCGATCAGTGCTGGTGCTGGTGCTCGGCGTTGCCTTCGGGCGGCTGCTTCTGCACCGCTACTTCCACGGTGACATCACCGGCTTTCTCGAAATGCAGGGTCAGCGGGAAGCGCTTGCCGTCGGTGAGCAGGCTGCGGTCCTTGGGGGCCATGATCATCACATGGTAGGCGCTGGGGCTGAACGTCACCTTGCCGCCGGCCGGCACGGCCACGTCAGGCACTTGTTGCATGCGCATCACGTCGCCATTCATCACATGCTCGTGGAGTTCGGAGCGGTCGCTGATCGGGGTCTCGACGCTGAGCAGGCGGTCATCCTGCTTGCCGTTGTTGTCGATGATGAAATAGGCCGCCACGTTGGGCGCATTCGGTGGCAGCTCCAGCGACCAGGGGTGGGCGATATGCAAGTCGCCCTTGCTGTATTCGTGGGCATTGGCGACACCGACGGGCAGCAGCAGGGCGGCCAGCATCAGGACATTCTTGAGCATGAAAAAATCTCCGTTCGATTCAGATTGTTCGCAGTTGAGAGCGTAGGTGAATCAGACGGAAGGAGAAGCCCGTGGATTGAGCGAAGGCCACAGCTCGCGAGGTGTGGGCAGAGTGGGTTGGGCGCTGGTCAGGGCACTGTCGAAAGAGAATTCGGGCAGGAGCAGGCGCGGGGCCTGGCCAGGCAGGGCCAGCAACGCGGCGTTGCCGGAGCAGCACCAGCAGTGCTGCATGACGGCGTGGTCATCGTTCTGCTGGCTGGGGTCGATCTGGCCGATGGAGACGGCGATCACTTTGGTGCCGCCGGTGGAGCAGAACGCACCCCACAACAATTGCTCGGCGGGCGCCCTGGCGGCATTGGCAGACAACGGCATCGCCAGCAGATTGAACAGCACTGCGAAGCAGGCGATCCAGGCGAGGGCGGGCCGGTGTGCGGACATGGGCTGATCCGGTGGATTTCGAATGGTGGCTATTTAGCCAGAAGATGTCGGGGATGTAAAAAATGGGGGTGTGATGAAGTGTCGCACGCCTGTGTCCACCATGATGGCCTCATCGCCGGCAACGCCGGCTCCCACTTTGTGGGAGCGGCTTCAGCCGCGAATGGGCGCGGAGCGGCCATAAAACCTGTGTCCCGGGTGTGTCAGGCGGATCAGGGACTCAGGCTTTACGACGGCTGCGCCGCCGTTCGCGGCTGAAGCCGCTCCCACGAGGGATATGCAACCCCTCAGATTTTGAGCAAGACAGTTGCCCCCACAGGAATCAGGACTTGGCCCGGCCCAGCATCCCGCGCACCGCTTCCTGCAGGTCCGCCGGCAGTACCACCAGCTTGGCGTTTTCACTGGCCGAGAGGTTTTCCATGGCGCCGATGTAGCGTTCGCCCAGCAGGTACATGGCCGGGGTCACGTCGTTGCCGACGGCGTTCTTCACCAGGGTGATGGCCTGGGCCGAGGCTTCGGCCAGGTTGACCTGCGCTGCAGCATCCAGCTTGGCCGACTCCTGGCGCGCCTGGGCTTCGAGGATCGCTGCCTGCTTGGCACCTTCGGCACGGGTCACGTCGGCTTTACGTTCGCGCTCGGCAGCCGCCTGGCGCTCCATCGCCGCCTGCATGTTCGGCGACGGCTTGATGTCCTGGATTTCCACCGAACGCACGGTGATGCCCCAGTCTTCGGTCTGCTCGGACATGGCCTCGCGCAGGCGCGCCTTGATCTGCTCGCGGCTGGACAGCGCTTCGTCCAGGTCCATGGCGCCGACGATGGCCCGCAGCGAGGTCATGGTCAGGCTGGTGACGGCGTAGGTGTAGTTTTCCACGCCGTAGGAGGCTTTCTGCGGATCGACCACCTTGGCGAAGCACAGCGCGTTGGCGACGATCACGGCGTTGTCCTTGGTGATGATTTCCTGCTGCTGCACGTCGAGGATGATGTCCTTGGTCGGCAGGCGGTAGGCCACCACGTCCATGTACGGGATGAGGATGTTCAGGCCGGGCTTGAGGGTGGTGTGGTAGCGGCCCAGGCGCTCGACGATCCACTCCTCGCCCTGGGGCACGATGCGCACGCCCTTGAATACCGTGACGAGCACGAACAGGGCTATGGTGGCGGTAATGATCAGACTGGTCATGACAGGTCTCTTTCCTTTGATGATGTCGTTGAGTGAGGTCAGGCCTTGCCGACCCGGACGACGTTGCCCTCGATGGCGAGGATGCGCACCCGTTCCCCGGAGGCGATGTCGCCATTGGCCACGCAGACCCATTCTTCGTTGCCGAGGACCGGCTTCTGGAACCGCACGCGGCCTTTCTGGAATTCGGAAACCGGCGCGACCAGCAGGCCGACTTCGCCGATCACCGCGTCGGCAGTCCAGCGTCCTTCATCCTTGCGGGGTTTGAACACCTTGAACCACAGGGCCACGGTGAGTGAGGACAGCACCACCCAGATCACCAGTTCGCTGGCCAGGGACAGCCCCGGGACCAGCCCGGCGATGATCCCGACGGCGATGGCGCCGATGCCGAACCAGATGATGAAGAAGGTAGGCAGAACCAGTTCCAGCAGGATCAGGCCGAAGCCCAGGACGAGCCAGATCCACCATTGCAGTTCCATAAGTCGCAGCCTTGCGCAGGGAAAAGGGTCAGGTATTGGAAGCGCTTGCCGGGCACTTGGCAATACCCGAGGCGGCTGCTGGCTTATTACAGGGCGTTTCGGTCGGCCAATGCGGCCACCAGGGCGGCGGGGTCGGTGAAGTGACGATTGACGTCCGGCAAGGTCGGGCGACCGAGGATCAGCACGGGCACGCCGCGTTCACGGGCTACCTGCAACTTGGGTTCGGTGGCGCTGCTGCCGCTGTTCTTGCTGATCAGAACGTCAATCTGGCGCCGTTCGAACAGCGCCCGTTCATCGTCCAGCAGGAACGGACCGCGCGCGCCGATCACTTCGCAACGCTCGTTGCCGGGGCAGGCGTCAAGGGCGCGCAGGGTCCAGAACTGCTCGGGCGGTATTTCATCCAGATGTTGCAGCGGCTCGCGGCCGAGGGTGAACAGTGGCCGGCGGAAGGGTCGCAGGGCTTCGATCAACCCGGCCCAGTCGGTCACCTCGCGCCAGTCATCACCGGCCTGGGCCTGCCAGGACGGACGGCGCAAGGCCCAGCAGGGAATGCCGGCAAGCACCGCGGCGCGGGCCGCGTTGGTGCTGATCTGCGCGGCATAGGGATGGGTGGCGTCGATCAGCAGGCCGATGCCTTCGGCGCGCAGATAGTCCGCCAGCCCTTCGGCGCCGCCATAACCGCCGACTCGCACCTGGCAGGTCAGGTCGTCCGGGATCCGCCCGATCCCGGCCAGGCTGTAGACGTGCTCCGGACCCAGCTGGCGGGCAATGCGCAGGGCCTCGGTGACGCCGCCGAGCAACAGAATGCGCGGGCTCATTGCACGCCCGCCTTGCCGACGATCCCGCCCTGGCGGTCGATGGCGAACACTTCGACCTCAACCTGTGCTGGCACCACACTGCGGGCGAAGGCCAGGGCGTGGGCGCACACGGCATCGCCCAGTGGCACGCCAGCGGCATGGGCCAGGGCCAGGGCTTGCTGGCTGGTGTTGGCCTGGACGATGGCGGCCTGCAGCGCCGCGTCGGCACCCACCGCCGCCGCCCAGCCCGCCAGTTGCGGTAGGTCGATGCTGGAGTGACGGCTGTGCAGGTCCATGTGCCCGGCGGCGAGCTTGCTGATCTTGCCGAAGCCGCCGCACAGGCTCAGGCGCGCCACCGGCACCTTGCGCAGGTGCTTGAGCACCGCGCCGACGAAGTCGCCCATCTCGATCAGGGCGATTTCCGGCAGGCCGTAGACCCGGCGCATGGTGTCTTCGCTGGCGTTGCCGGTGCAGGCGGCGATGTGTTCGTAGCCGTTGGTCTTGGCGACATCGATGCCCTGGTGGATCGAGGCGATGTAGGCCGAGCAGGAAAACGGCCGGACGATGCCGCTGGTGCCGAGGATCGACAGCCCGCCGAGGATGCCCAGGCGCGGATTCATGGTTTTCAGCGCCAGGTTCTCGCCGTCCTGAACGTTGACCGTCACCTCGAAACCGCCGCCGTAGCCGCAGTCCCCGGCGAGGGCGAGCAGGTGTTCGGTCATCATCCGTCGCGGCACCGGGTTGATCGCCGGCTCGCCCACCGCCAGCACCAGGCCGGGGCGGGTCACGGTGCCGACGCCTTGACCGGCGACGAAGCGCACACCAGGTTCGGGCAGCAGGCGCACGCGGCTGTAGAGCAGGGCACCGTGGGTCACGTCGGGGTCGTCGCCGGCGTCCTTGAGGGTGCCGGCCTCGGCGCCCTGTTCATGGCGCCGGCAGAATTCCAGGCGCATCTGCACCTGCTTGCCTTTGGGCAGGGTGATGTCCACGGCGTCGTGGGCCTGGCCGGTGAGCAGCAGGCGCGCGGCGGCGAGGCTGGTGGCGGTGGCGCAACTGCCGGTGGTCAGGCCGCTGCGCAGGGGCGCGGGCTGTTCGGCGGTCTCGTCACGCATCTTTGAGCGCATCGAGCAGGGTAATCGGCAGTGCCTGACGCCAGGTGTCGAAGCTGCCCAGCGGCTGGGCCTGGGCGACATGGATGCGGGTCAGTTCGCCGCCATGCCGCTCGCGCCAGTCCATCAGCCGCACTTCGCTTTGCAGGGTCACGGCGTTGGCGACCAGCCGGCCGCCGGGGCGCAGTTGTTCCCAGCAATGCTCCAGTACGCCGGGCACGGTGACGCCGCCGCCGATGAAGATCGCATCCGGGCGCTCCAGCCCGTGCAGCGCCTCCGGAGCCTTGCCGCGGATCAGTTGCAGGCCGGGCACCCCGAGGGCGTCGCGGTTCAGTTCGATCAGTTGCTGGCGGCCTTCGTCGGCCTCGACGGCCAGCGCGCGGCACGAGGGGTGGGCGCGCATCCACTCGATGCCGATGGAGCCGCTGCCGGCGCCGACGTCCCACAGCAGCTCGCCGGGGCGCGGGGCAAGGCGGGCGAGGGTCATGGCGCGGACATCGCGCTTGGTGATCTGGCCGTCATGACGGAAGGCGTTGTCTGGCAGCCCGGCGAGCAGCGACAAGGACGGGGTGTCGAGGTCGGCGCGGCATTCGATGGCGACCAGGTTGAGGTCGGCGACGACGCTGGGATTCCAGTCGTTGGCGCTGCCTTGCATATGCCGTTCGAGGCTGCCGCCGAGGTGTTCCAGTACATGCACGCGGCTCGGGCCGAAACCGCGTTCGCGCAGCAGCGCGACAATCGCGGCCGGGCTGCTGCCGTCGTTGCTCAGCACCAGCAGGCGCTGGCCGCTGTACAGGTGAGCATTGAGCTGGGCGAGAGGGCGGGCGACCAGCGAGACGATCACCACATCCTGCAACGGCCAGCCCAGGCGGGCGGCGGCCAGCGAGCAGGACGAGGGTGAAGGGATCACGTTCAGCTCACTGGCGGGCAACTGCCGCGCAAGGCTGGCGCCGACGCCGTAGAACATCGGATCGCCGCTGGCCAGGACGCACACCGGCTCGCCACGCAGGGCCAGCACCGGTGCCAGGGCGAAGGGGCTCGGCCAGGTCAGGCGCTCGGCCTTCAGGCAGTGGGGCAGCAGGTCGAGCTGGCGCGGGCTGCCGAACACCTTCGCCGCGCCCAGCAGCGCGTGCCGGGCCTGCTTGCCGAGGCCGCTGTAGCCGTCTTCGCCAATTCCTACCAGAGTCAACCAGGGCGCCATGCCATTCCTCTTTTCCGGGGCAATCCGACCGGCAGGCTTGGCCCGCCGCCGGGCAAAGCAGGCATAATACCGCGCCTTCCGGCACCCAGCCCCATTTCACGATTGACGGGTGAGCCCTTGAATCCATCGCAGCCTGTTCCTGCCATTCGCCCCTCGGCCTGTCCGGGGTTGTGGCGCATCGTCCAAGCGCTCGATGGTGGGATCTCGCGGATCAAGCTCGATGCCGGGTATCTGGATGCCGACCAGGCCGAAGCGGTGGCCGGGGCGGCCGAGCGTTTCGCCGGGGGCGTGATCGAGGTCACCAACCGCAGCAATCTGCAGATTCGTGGCGTCGGTGCCGACCACAAGGGCCTGGTCGCCCATCTGCTGGCGGCCGGTCTCGGCCCGCGGGTGGCGGCTGGCGATGATGTGCGCAACCTGATGCTCAGCCCCGCTGCCGGTGTCGATCCGGCCATGCTCGTCGACACCCGTGCGCTGGGCGCGCAGATTCTCGACCTGTTGCAGACCGTGCCGCGCTTCCATGAACTCTCCGCCAAGTTTGCCGTGCAACTGGACGGCGGCGAAGACCTCGCCATGCTCTGGCATCCCCACGACCTCTGGCTGTCGCCGCTGCGCCTGGACGACGAGCTGTGGTTGGCGTTCGGCCTGGCCGGTTGCCCGGGACACGACGCCCCGCTCGCTGCCGTGCCGCTGGCGGAGGGCCTGAGCCTGGTGCGAGCGGTGCTGGAGCGTTTTCTCGACCTGGCCGACGCTGGCCAGTCGCGCATGCGCCAGTTGCTGGCGCAACGCAGCACGGACGAATTCCTTGCCGGCCTGGCAGCGCCCTTGCGCCGGGATGCTGCGGTGCTTGCCTGGCGCCGCCACGCAAGTGACCGGGCCTTGCACCTGGGTGTCTATCCCCAGGTGCAGGCCGGTCGCGTCGCGGTGGGCGCCATGGCGCCGCTGGGCCGTTTGAGCGCGGCGCAGTTGCGCGGTGTTGGCGCGCTGTCCCGGGAACTGGGCGATGGCAGCCTGCGCATGACCCCGTGGCAGAGCGTGCTGCTGCCGAACGTTGCTGCCGCTCGCGCCGAACGGGTGCTGGCCGCACTGACACACCTGGGGTTGATTACCGACGCCGCCGCGCCCCTGGCCGGCGTGGTCGCCTGCACCGGCTCGGCGGGTTGCGCCAAGGCCCTGGCCGACACCAAGGCCGATGCCGTGCAACTGGCAGTCAGCCTGCGCCGGCCGGGCCCCGTGGCCGGCATTCACCTCACCGGTTGTGGCCGCAACTGCGCCATGGCCCACACTGCACCGGCTACCTTGCTGGCGGTCGGTCCCGGTCACTACGACCTGTATTTTCACGACCCGGCCCAACCCGGACCGGGCGCCCTTGCCGGGCACAACCTGACACTGGAAGAAGCGGGCGCCACGCTGAACGCCCGCCACGGAGCACAACCCGATGATTGATTACATCCGCGACGGCCAGGAGATCTATCGCAACTCCTTCGCCATCATTCGCCAGGAGGCCCGCCTGGAGCGGATTCCGGCCGACCTGGAAAAGCTCGCGGTACGGGTGATCCATGCCTGCGGCATGGTCGAGGTGGTCGACCACCTGCGCTTCTCCGAAGGCGCCGGCAAGGCCGGGCGTGACGCCCTGGCCGCTGGCGCACCGATTCTCTGCGACGCGCGCATGGTCGCCGAAGGCATCACCCGCGCCCGCCTGCCGGCCAACAACCCGGTGATCTGCACCCTACGCGACGAGAGCGTGCCGGACCTCGCCCGCGAACTGGGCAACACCCGTTCCGCCGTAGCCCTGGAACTGTGGCGCCCGCACCTGGAAGGCAGCGTGGTGGTGATCGGCAATGCCCCGACCGCCCTGTTCTACCTGCTGGAAATGATCGACGCCGGTGCGCCGAAACCGGCGCTGATCCTCGGCTTCCCGGTTGGCTTCGTCGGTGCGGCGGAGTCCAAGGCGATGCTGGCGGCAGACAGCCGTGGCGTGCCTTTCGTCATCGTCGAAGGCCGGCTTGGCGGCAGCGCCATGGCCGCCGCCGCGGTCAATGCCCTCGCCACGGAGGTGGAGTGATGCAGGTGCGCGGACGTTTGCTCGGCCTGGGCGTCGGCCCCGGCGATCCTGAGCTGATTACCCTCAAGGCCCTGCGCCTGCTGCGCGAGTCGCCGGTGGTGGCGTACTTCGTTGCCAAGGGCAAGCGCGGCAATGCCTTCGGCATCATCGAACAGCACCTGCAAAGCGAGCAGACCCTGCTGCCGCTGGTCTACCCGGTGACCACCGAGGCGCTGCCCGCGCCGCTGTCCTACGAACAGGTGATCAGTGATTTCTACGATGACGCCGCCGTCGAGGTGGCTGCGCATCTGGATGCCGGTCGCGATGTGGCGGTGATCTGCGAAGGCGATCCGTTCTTCTACGGCTCCTATATGTACCTGCACGATCGTCTCGCCGAGCGCTACGACGCCGAAGTGATCCCCGGTGTCTGCTCGATGCTGGGTGGCGCCTCGGTTCTCGGCGCGCCGCTGGTGTACCGCAACCAGAGTCTGTCGGTGCTCTCCGGCGTGCTGCCCCATGACGAGCTCAAGCGCCGCCTGGCCGATGCCGACGCGGCGGTGGTGATGAAGCTCGGGCGCAACTTCCCCAAGGTCCGCCAGGTGCTGGCCGAACTGGGCCTGGACGGCCGCGCGCTGTACGTCGAGCGGGCGACCATGGCCAACCAGAAGATCGTGCCGCTGGATGAAGTCGATCCGCAATCGTCGCCGTACTTCTCCCTGATCATCGTTCCCGGCGAAAGGTGGCAAGGCTGATGACCCGACGCGCACCGGCCATTGTCATTCTTGGCAAGGGCAGCCTGGCCACGGCCCGCAAGCTCCAGCAGTGTTATCCCGATGCCTTGGTCCACGGTCTGGCCGGTCGGGTCGAGGACGTCGATGTGAGCTATCGGGAGTTCGGCGCGACCCTGCGCCAGCTCTATCAGCAAGACACGCCGATCATCGCCCTGTGCGCCGCCGGCATCGTCATCCGCAGCCTCGCCAGCGTGTTGCTGGAGAAGGGTGCGGAACCGCCGGTGCTGGCGGTGGCCGAGGACGGCAGCGCCGTGGTGCCGCTGTTGGGCGGGCTCGGTGGGGTCAATGTCATGGCCCGGGAAATCGCCGCTGGCCTGGGTGTCGCCGCGGCCATTACCACCAGTGGCGAGCTGCGTTTCGGCACCTGCCTGCTCAACCCGCCGAGCGGCTATGCGCTGGCGGACCTGGAACTGGGCAAGCGCTTCGTCTCCGATCTGCTGGCGGGCGAGCCCGTTCGTATCGAGGGCGCCGCACCGTGGCTCGACGAGGCGCGCCTGCCTCAGGATGAGCACGCACAACTGACCATCCACGTCGGTTGTGCCGAGCGCGAGGCTGCGGCCAACGAACTGCTGATTCACCCGCGCTGTGTGCTGGTGGCGGTTTCGGCCAGGGTGCCGGCGTTGCCCGTGGCGATCCGCGCGGCCTTGCATCAGGCGAGGATCGCCGAAGCGTCGCTGGCCTGCCTGCTGGCCGCCGAGGATGAAATGGCCGAGCCGGCGCTGCAGGAGGCCGCTGCCGAACTGGGCGTGCCGTTGCGCTTCGCCCAGGCCCAAGGATCTGTCAGTGCCCTGGCGGAGCGAGCCTTGCCGCAATTGCTGGCGCCTCAGGCCGTGGGCGAAGGGCTGGCGATCGCCGTGGCGGGCGAGCCGATTGATCCGCAACGGATTGGCCAGGCCCGCGGACGGGTCGCGGTGATCGGTCTGGGCCCCGGTTCGCGCGAGCTGATGGCGCCGGCGGTGAAGGCGGAACTGGCGCGAGCCAACGACGTGCTCGGTTATGAAACCTACGTGCGCATGGCCGGCCCGTTCCGTGCCGACCAGGTGCTGCACTGCACCGACAACCGCGAAGAGCTGCTGCGCGCCCGTCATGCCTTCGAGCTGGCGGCGCAAGGGCGCTCGGTGGTGGTGGTGTCGTCCGGTGATCCGGGGGTGTTTGCCATGGCGGCGGCGGTGCTCGAAGCGCTCGAGGCCAGCAGCGATCCGGCCTGGCATCGGGTCGAGCTGGAAATGCTGCCGGGCATCTCCGCCTCGCTGGCGACGGCGGCCCAGGCGGGGGCACCGCTGGGGCACGACTTCTGCGTGATCTCGCTGTCGGACAACCTCAAGCCCTGGTCGATCATCGAGAAGCGCCTGGACCTCGCCGCCGAGGCGGATCTGGCCCTGGCCTTCTACAACCCGATCTCCCGTTCGCGGCCGTGGCAACTGGGGCAGGCGCTGGATATCGTCCGTCGTCATCGTGGCCCTGAAACGCCGGTGGTGCTCGGCCGCGATATCGCCCGGCCGGGGCAGACGCTCAAGACGGTCCGTCTGGGAGACTTGCAGCCTGAGATGGTCGATATGCGCACCATGGTGCTGATCGGCTCCAGCACCACGCGTACCTTCGCCCGCGCCGATGGCCGCGAGTGGGTCTACACGCCGCGCTGGTATCCCCAGGCCGAATGAGGTTGCGGGGAAAGGCTTCGTTCCTGACCTTGCGCTGATTGCCCGGTAGCGTGATGTTCCCTTCGTCGTGAAGGGAACATCAGAAGGACGACGCAATGACCGAGCAAAATCAGCAACTGGTAAATCTCGATTCCGCCGCCGTGGTGGACACTTCTCTTCTGGCCTTTGGCGCTGGCATGTCAGTGCAAGACCGTGTCGATGTCAAAAACTCCTACCTGCTGGCCAATCTGGTCGCGAACAAGAGGGCCAACGCTTCGCGTCCCGACGAGATCTGGTTTACGTATTTTCTCGAGGTGATGCAAGACTGCGGCTGGACACGTATCCATTACAGCTATGACCGGGAAGAGGCCAGCCAGCAGTCGATGAAGCTGTCCAATGTCGCGCTCGCGGCGGTACGTACTGCCGCGGCGAGCCTGGCCGGTGGCGCAACGGCTGCGGCCGTGCTGGGGACTGTGGCCAGCGACGCGCTGCAGCGGCTGGCCAAGGATGAGACGGCGCTCGCCTTCTTCAAGCGCAATGTGCAGGAGCGCAAAAGCGCGACCGTGGGCCTCGGCGTCTGCCGGCAGCTCGACAGCGGGGAAGTGATCCTGGCCATGGGCGCCCTGCAAAGCATGTCCCGAACCAGCGACATGGATGTGCTGTTCTTCGATTGGGATGCCTCCACAACGACGACCTATAAAGCGATTGCCGCCTGGGTATTCAATCGCTCGCTCTACAAGGACCGGCGCGAGGAGGTCGAGTCCAAGCTCGCGAATCACGCCAAAGCGAAGATCGCCGCATACGAGATCTGACTTGGCCAGGGTGGCTAACGCCACCCGGCTCTCACGGCTGACTCGGGAGAACGGGCATGGATGTCGAGGGATACACGATGTGGGTCGTTGGCGGCAGTCTGCTGGTGGCTGCGCCTCAGGTGCCGCCGCATCACGTGCGTGAGGTGCTGGCAACGCTGGACCAGGCGCAGCGATGCGCACGCGGGAGCATGGGGTCGCGTTTTCAGTCTCCGCAGCGTTGGTTTCGGGCCTGTCGCAGGGCGTTGGCCGATCAGGGGTGGAACGTGGCACACAGTTGCCAGAGCGTGGAGAGCAGCAAGCGGTGTGGCCTGATCTCACCTCTGCAGCCGTTGCTCTTGTGGCTTGGCGCTGTGCACCCCGAGCATGCCGACCTGCTTGATCGTTGCGTGGCGGCCCTGGATCCGGCGCAACCGGCACTAGCGCAGTTATCCCGCCGTGGGTTGCAGCGCTCGGACAGTGGCTCCCGCCTGATGGTCGAGCTGGGCCTGATTCTGCCCGGCCCGACGCTCAGCTTGTGCCATGTCGCCCTGGACATCGACCTGCCGGTCGGCACCGACTGGCTGCTGACGGCCTTCCCTGGCGCTTTGTTGCGCGGCGATATCAGCTTTCAGGGGGCAATGTTCGAGCCGGGTCCTCTTCTGTCTGGCCTGCCGGGCGGGCCTCATCCGGGGCTACCTGTCAGCCGCACCCTTCATTGACCGGTAACGGGCAAAGGAATACATGATGACGAATCCTGCGAGCGGTTCCGTAGTAGGGAACAGCCTGGTGTCCTTCATGTCGGGCATGACGCCCGCCATGCGGGAAAACGTACAACTGGCGCTGCTCTTCGCCGAGAAAGCGACGACTGATGTAATACGAGAAGGCTCCACGATCGATCCATACACCCATTACCGAAATCAGCTCAAATACCTGGGCTGGGATATACAGCTTCCGCTGGAGCGTGATGATCGTGCGGCCCGGCGTACCGTGGTCGAGTCTGCGCTGGCGGCCATCGATGTTGCCGGCCCGGGGTTTCGCGACTCCACCCAGTGGGCGGTGAACGCCTTGCACGATAACCGCGCAGCGCTGTTCCATTTCGAGCAGCGCTCGTTCGAGAGTCAGACGTTCCGCCTGATTCCGTGCCAGAGCGCCAGTGCCTACCATGTGAACCTGGTGCTTTATCAGCAAGGGCTGGCCAAAGAACAGCTGCGGTCAGGTTTCCTGTCCCGGGAGCGCGTGGTCGTCGAGGTCCGGGCCGAGCTGGTGCGTTTCGATGTCGGCGTTTTCGAGAACGACTTCAAGTCCCGCGTGCTCAGAAGCCTGAAGTCAGGATTTGAAAAGAGGATCATCGCGCTTTAGGAAACCAGGTATCCCTTGATCCCGGTGAAAATGATCTGTGCCGCCAGCGCGCAGACGAACAGGCCCATCAGTCGGCTGACGATCTGCAAGCCCTGGTCGCCGAGAATGCGTTCGATGCGGTTGGAGAGATAGAGCACCAGGCCGACGGTGAAGCTGGCCAGGGCGATGCTGACAATGGCCAGCAGCTTGTCGTCCCAGTGCGGCTGGCCGACGCCCATTACCAGCAGGGCACCGATGGTGCCGGGGCCGACCGTGAGGGGAATGGTCAGCGGCACGATGGTCACGTCCTGCTGCACGTTGTCGGTCTGGACCGCCGATTTGCCCTGGGCCATACCCAGCGCCGAAATGAACAGCACGCTGCCGGCGCCGATGCGGAAGGCGTCGGCGGTGATGCCGAAGACGCCGAAGATCACTCGCCCGAACAGGTACAAGAGCACGCTGGCGATCAGCACGCCCATTGCCACCTTCCACGCCAGATGCTTGCGCTCTTTGCTGGAGTAGCCACGGGTCAGGCTGATGAAGCAGGACAGCACGAAGAACGGGCTGTAGAGCACGAGCATTTTCAGATAAACGCTGAACAACTCATGGAGCATGGTCGGGGCTCGCGAAAAAAGGGGAAGGCGGGGGCAAGTGTATCAGTGCGACAGCGGCGCATCGGCGGAGGCGCGGGACTGTTCGCGCTGGTTGACCCAGTGTTCGATCAGCTCGCGCAGTTGTGACAGCTCCACCGGCTTGGACATATGTCCGTCCATTCCGGCCAGGCGCGCGCGCTCCTTGTGCTCGGCGAGGATATGCGCGGTGAGCGCCACCACCGGTGTGTGCGGGCTCTGGGTGCTGGCCTCCCAGGCACGCAGTTGCTGGGTGGCAGAGAAACCGTCGAGCACTGGCATTTCGCAGTCCATCAGCACCAGGTCGTAGTGCCTGGCCTTCATCGCCTTGAGCGCTTCCTCGCCGTTGCTGGCGGTGTCTGGCTCCAGGTTGAGCTTGCCGAGCATGCCGCGGATCACCTTGGTGGAAATGCTGTTGTCTTCGGCCACCAGGATGCGGAAGTCGGCCGGCAGCTCCATGGGCGCGGGCCGGGGGGGCGGGACCAGACCGGACGGCGGCGCCTTGCTGCGTTGGGACAGTTCCTCGGCAAGGGTGGTCTTGAGCGTGTAGCCGGCCACTGGCTTGGCCAGGATGCGCTTGACCCCGGCATTGCGCGCGATGATCTTGCTCGGCGCATTGCTGATGCCGGTAAGCATCACCAGCAGGATGTCGTGGTTCAGGCTCGGGTCTTCCTTGATCTTCGCTGCCAGTTGCATACCGGTCATGCCGGGCATGTTCTGGTCCAGCAGCACCGCATCGAAGTAGTCCTGCAAGTGCGCCTTGGTGCGCAGCAGGGCCAGCGCTTCCTTGCCGGAGGGAACAGCGCTGACGTTCATGCCCCAGGCGCCGCACTGCTGTACCAGCACTTTGCGGCAGGTGTCGTTGTCGTCCACCACCAGCACCCGGGCGCCACGCAGCGAGGCGTCGAGATCGGTGGTCGGCTGTTCCAGGCGTTCCGGGTCTAGCGGCAGGGTCAGCCAGAGGGTATTGCCCTGGTTGTGGCTGGTCTTGATACCGAATTCGCCCTGCATCAGGGTGATCAACTGCTTGGCGATCACCAGGCCCAGGTGGCCGCCGAGGCTGTTGCTGGAGAGGAAATGCTTGCTGTGCAGCTCGGCCTGCAGCAGTGCATCGCGGTCGACCGGTTGCATCGCTTCGCCGCTGTCCTGCACGGCGATGCGCAGGCGAGGGGTGACGCCGCGTTGGTCGAGGGCCACCACCAGGAGGATCTCGCCGTTGTCGGTCTTCTTCAGGGCGTTGTCCAGCAGGCTGAGCATGGCCTGGCGCAGGCGCGTCGGATCGCCGCTGATGACCCGCGGTACCTGCGGCTGGGTGAAGCTGATCAGTTCGATGTTCTGCTGCTCGGCCTTGGCCCGGAAGATCCCGAGGCAGTCTTCGATCAGGGCGTTGAGGTCGAACTGCACGTCGTCGAGTTCGATCTGACCGGACTCCAGCTTGGAGATGTCGAGGATCTCGTTGATCAGGGTCAGCAGCTCGTTGCCGGCGCTGTGGATGGTCTGCACGTAGTCGCGCTGCTTGACCGACAGCGGCGTGCCCAGCAGCAGTTCGGTCATGCCCAGCACGCCATTCATCGGTGTGCGGATCTCGTGGCTGATTTTCGCCAGGAACTCGGCCTTGGCGTTGATTTCGGCGTTGCTCGCGGCCAGGTCGCGGCTGGCACTGAAGCGCGCCTCGTTGATGTGGCGCAGGCGTTCGCTCACCGACAGGTTGAGCAACAGGCCGCTGAATGCCGTAAGGGCCAGCAGGATGAACAGCAGCCACTGGGTTGGCGTACGGGTCAGGCCGAGCAGGGCGGGCAGCACCACCAGGCAACCGAAGGTGAAGATCAGCATGCCCAGGCTGAACAGGCGTGCCGGCGCGAAGCCCTTGTGCCAATGCCAGGCGGCGACTGCCAGCATGCTCAGGCAGCCCAGCGCCACCAGGGCATAGGTCATCAGGTTCAGCGGCAGGGTATCGACGAACAGCAGCAACAGGCCGCAGAACACCACGAGCAGCATCTGTCCCTGCAGCAAATGGGTGACGCGCGTGCGCCCCAGTGGGGCAAAGAAGCGCTGGGTGAAGGCCAGTCCACACAGGGTGGCGAGCAACACCGTCAGGTACGCGGCGGGGGTCTGCGCGGCGTGCCAGAGGTTCCACGGGCCGCTGAGGTTGAGCAGGATCAGCGCGCTGAGCAGCATCAGGACGTGATAGCCGGCCAGCCACAGGCTGGTGGCCGAGCGTGAGTAGGCAAAGCGCGTCAGGTTGTGCAGCGCCAGCATGCCCAGGCAACCGAACAGCAGGCCGAACAGCAGCGGACGACGCTGGTCGGCGGCGGCCTCGACGGCAGGGAGCAGGCTGATGCCGGGGCGCAACTGGTGTTCGGACACCAGTCGCAGATAGACGTCCAGCGCGACGGAGCTGGCAGGGAGGGACAGCAGGTGGTCGCTGCTACTGAGGGTCAGCAGGCCGCTTTCGTTGCGACGGCCATTATGATTCTGCTGCAGCAGGTTGTTGCCATCGAGGATGTACAGGTCCAGGCGCGACAGGTCGGGAGCGAAGATGCGGATGACCTGCTCGTGCTGGTCGGGCGGCAGCCGGTAGTGCAGCCAGAGCGCCTGGTTGGGCGCGGCAGCGTTGAGCTGGCTGAGTTCGATGGGACTGAACTGGTTGCGGTAGCGCTCGGAACGGATGTCACCGAGTTGCAGATTGGCCTGGCTATCGAGCAATACCGACCAACCGCTGCCCGGCTCGGCGATTGCCGGAGACTGGCAGAGCAGGGTCAGCAGGCTGACGATGGTTCCAATGGCAATCCTGAGCCAACGCACGACGATTTCCCTTCCTGACTGAATGCCGGTGTACCACTATGCGCGGCGTGCCAAGCCCAAGGCAAGCGCCCGGCCCGGGGCTGGCGACGAGTCGGGAGCCGCGACGCCAGGGCGCTGCGCTCCCGCTCCGGCGATCTTACTCCTGGTGCTCGCCGCGCTCGCGAGCAATGGCACGGTAGCCAATGTCCTTGCGATAGAAGGCGCCTTCCCAGTCGACTTCGGCAGCCAGGCGGTATGCCTGCTGCTGCGCGGCCTCGACGGTATCACCCAGGGCCGTGGCGCAGAGCACGCGGCCGCCGCTGGTGACGACCTGGCCGTCCTTCAGCGCAGTACCGGCGTGGAACACCTTGCCCTGCAACGCGGCAGCGGCGCCCAGGCCCTTGATCGGTGCGCCCTTGGCGTAATCACCAGGATAGCCGCCTGCCGCCAGCACCACGCCCAGGCTAGGACGCGGATCCCATACCGCTTCGACCTTGTCCAGGGCCTTGGCCAGCGCGGCCTCGACCAGCAGTACCAGGCTCGATTCCAGACGCAGCATCACCGGTTGGGTCTCCGGGTCGCCGAACCGGCAGTTGAACTCGATGACCTTGGGGTTGCCTGCCTTGTCGATCATCAGACCGGCATAAAGGAAACCAGTGTAGACGTTGCCTTCTTCGGCCATGCCGCGCACGGTCGGATAGATCACCAGGTCCATCACGCGCTGGTGCACGTCGGCGGTGACCACTGGCGCCGGAGAGTAGGCGCCCATGCCACCGGTGTTCGGGCCGGTGTCGGCGTCGCCGACGCGCTTGTGGTCCTGGCTGGTGGCCATTGGCAGCACATTGGCCCCGTCGACCATGACGATGAAGCTGGCTTCCTCGCCGCCGAGGAACTCCTCGATCACCACCCGCGAACCGGCGTCACCGAAGGCATTGCCGGCGAGCATGTCGCGTACGGCGTCTTCGGCTTCGGCCAGGGTCATGGCAACGATCACGCCCTTGCCGGCGGCCAGGCCGTCGGCCTTGATCACGATCGGTGCGCCTTTTTCACGCAGATAGGCCAGGGCAGGCTCGATCTCGGTGAAGTTCTGGTAATCGGCGGTCGGGATCTTGTGGCGAGCCAGGAAGTCCTTGGTGAACGCCTTGGAGCCTTCCAGTTGGGCGGCGCCAGCGGTAGGACCGAAGCAGTCCAGGCCGCGCTTGCGGAACAGGTCGACGACACCGGCGACCAGCGGTGCCTCGGGGCCGACGATGGTCAGGGCGACGTTCTTCTCGGCGAAGTCGGCCAGTTGCTCCAGGGCCAGGACGTCGATGGCAACGTTCTCGCATTTGGCTTCGGTGGCGGTACCGGCGTTGCCGGGGGCGACGAAGACTTTCTCGACACGCGGGTCCTGGGCGACTTTCCAGGCCAGGGCGTGCTCACGGCCGCCGCTGCCGATGATCAAAACGTTCATGTCAAAACCTCGATGACGCTAATGCTGTTGGCTTTTATGGGAGAGGCCGGAGGGCAAGGTGCCTGCTCCGGCCTCATCGCTGGCAAGCCAGCTCCCACAGGGGGCGTATCAGTGACGGAAATGGCGCATGCCGGTGAATACCATCGCAATTCCCGCCTCATCGGCGGCAGCAATGACTTCGGCGTCGCGCATCGAGCCACCTGGCTGGATCACGGCGGTGATGCCCACTTTAGCAGCGTTGTCGATGCCATCACGGAACGGGAAGAACGCGTCCGAGGCCATGACCGCGCCCTGAACCTGCAGGCCGGCGTGCTCGGCCTTGATCGCGGCGATGCGCGCGGAGTTGACGCGGCTCATCTGACCGGCGCCGACACCGATGGTCTGGCGGTTCTTGGCGTAGACGATGGCGTTGGACTTGACGAACTTGGCCACTTTCCAGGCGAAGATCAGGTCGTGGATTTCCTGTTCGGTCGGTGCACGCTGGGTGACCACTTTCAGGTCGCCTTCGGTGATCATGCCGATGTCGCGGCTCTGTACCAGCAGGCCGCCGGTGACGCGCTTGTAGTCCCAGGCAGCGGCACGTTCGGCCGACCACTCGCCGCAGGCCAGCAGGCGGACGTTGGCCTTGGCGGCAACCACGGCGCGGGCTTCTTCGCTGACGCTCGGGGCGATGATGACTTCGACGAACTGGCGCTCGACGATGGCGCGGGCAGTTTCGCCGTCCAGTTCGCGGTTGAAGGCGATAATGCCACCGAAGGCCGACTCGGTGTCGGTGGCGTAGGCCAGTTCGTAGGCCTGGCGAATGCCGCCTTCAGGGCTGACGGCAACGCCGCACGGGTTGGCGTGCTTGACGATGACGCAGGCCGGCTTGACGAAGCTCTTCACGCACTCCAGCGCGGCGTCGGTGTCGGCCACGTTGTTGTACGACAGCTCCTTGCCCTGCAGTTGCACGGAGGTGGCGATGCCGGCTTCGGACGGCTTGGCCTCGACATAGAACGCCGCGCTCTGGTGCGGGTTCTCGCCGTAGCGCATTTCCTGGGCCTTGATGAACTGGCTGTTGAAGGTGCGCGGGAATTCGCTGCGGCCTTCGGTGCTCAGGGTCTCTGCGGCCTGGTTCACGGTGCCCATGTAGTTGGCGATCATGCCGTCGTAGGCAGCGGTGTGCTCGAATGCCTTGAGCATCAGCTCGAAGCGCTGGGCGTAGGTCAGGCCACCGGCCTTGAGGCTTTCCAGCACGCTGGCGTAGTCGCTGGCGTTGACCACGATGGCGACGTCTTTGTGGTTCTTGGCCGCGGAACGGACCATGGTCGGGCCGCCGATGTCGATGTTCTCGATGGCGGTCGGCAGGTCGCAGCCCGGCTTGGAGATGGTGGCTTCGAACGGGTACAGGTTGACGGCGACCAGATCGATCGGCTTGATCCCGTGCTCCTGCATGATGGCGTCGTCGGTGCCGCGACGGCCGAGGATGCCGCCATGGATTTTCGGATGCAGGGTCTTGACCCGGCCGTCCATCATTTCCGCGAAGCCGGTGTAGTCGGCGACTTCGACCGCGGCGACGCCGTTGTCCTGGAGCAGCTTGAAGGTGCCGCCGGTAGACAGGATCTCGACGCCGAGGCCTTGCAGCTCACGGGCGAATTCGAGGATCCCGGTCTTGTCGGAAACGCTGATCAAGGCACGGCGGATCGGCAGGCGGGTAGTCTGGTCGGTCATTTCAGATTCCATAACGCGGTGGAGTCAGCAAAAAAGGCGATCTCACGGGGAGTCGCCTTTTCTGGTTGGGATTCGTGCTTACAGCAAATCGTACTGCTTGAGTTTCTTGCGCAAGGTGCCGCGGTTCAGCCCAAGCAGCTCGCTGGCCTTGGTCTGGTTGCCCTTGACGTAGTTCATCACGCTTTCGAGCAGTGGCGCTTCGACTTCCGAGAGCACCAGGTTGTACACGTCCGTGACAGCAGCGCCTTCGAGGTGGGCGAAATAGTTGTGCAGCGCCTTTTCCACGCTTCCGCGAAGGGTCTGGCCCTCTTCGCTGGGAGTATTGAGGTGCTGTTTCAGGTTGACGTTGTCGCTCACGGGCGTTGTTCCACTCACTAAAGTCTCGGTCATCATCGTCATGCGGCCACCCCTTGTCCGTCCTCTGTCTCAAGGCTCTGTTGGCGTTCGCTGAAGAACAGGCGAACGTCGGCGCACTGCGCGTGTGTGTCTTCCAAACGATTGAACCGGGCGCGAAATTCCCTGGCTCCCGGTAACGTTGCCAGGTACCAGCCAACGTGTTTGCGGGCGATACGCACGCCCATTACATCGCCGTAGAAGGCATGCAACGCTGCCAGGTGCTCCAGCAGAATCCGTTCCACTTCCTCCAGCCCCGGCGCCGGCAATGTCTCGCCGGTGCGCAGGTAATGCTCGATCTCGCGAAAGAGCCAGGGCCGGCCCTGGGCGGCGCGGCCGATCAGCAGGCCATCGACGCCGGTGCTGTCGAGCACGGCGCGGGCCTTTTGCGGCGAGGTGATGTCGCCATTGGCGAAAACCGGGATGGACACCGCCTGCTTGATGGCAGCGATGGTGTCGTACTCGGCTTCGCCGGTATACAGGTCGGCGCGGGTGCGGCCGTGGACGGCCAGCGCCTGGATCCCGGCCGCCTCGGCGATCTTCGCCACGGTCAGGCCGTTCTTGTTGTCCCGGTCCCAGCCGGTCCGGATCTTGAGGGTCACCGGGACGTCCACGGCGGCGACCACCGCGTGGAGAATCTCGCTGACCAGCGCCTCATCTTTCAATAAAGCAGAGCCGGCGGCCTTGTTGCAGACTTTTTTTGCCGGGCAGCCCATGTTGATATCGATGATCTGGGCGCCCAGCTCGACATTGGCCCGGGCCGCCGCCGCGAGCATCTGCGCGTCGCCACCGGCGATCTGCACCGAGCGGGGCTCGGGATCACCTTCGTGGATCATGCGCAGGCGCGATTTTCGGCTGTTCCACAGGCTCATGTCGCTGCTGACCATTTCCGACACCACGAGGCCCGCGCCCATTCGTCGGCAGAGCTGACGAAAAGGCTGGTCCGTGACCCCGGCCATAGGGGCGAGGATCAGGTTGTTCTGCAGTGTGTAGGGGCCGATGCGTACCGCCGACATAGGAGTTCCCTGTTGTGGGGCCGGATCATTGGAGTTCGAAAAAGGGTGGGCATGATACCCGCTCTCGATGACCGGATAAAGATGAATCTGGATAAAATCTGAACAGTTGGGGCGCCTGGGCGACCAGCTACAAGCCTCAAGCTTCAAGCTGCAAGAAAGAGCAACGGCGCACGGGAGCTGCTTTTTCTTGTGGCTTGAAGCTTGCAGCTTGCCGCTGCTGTCACTCGGGCGAGCGGAAGCTGAGGCTGTAGTTCACCGCTTTCGGGCCCGGATCGAGGATGTCCAGAGCGATGTGGATCGGGGTCTGGCTGGGCATTTCGGCCTTGCCGGCCAGTTCGCCGCTGAGGTACTCGGCGGGCTTGAAGCGCCGGCTGGCGATCAGTTGCCCGTTGAGGTCGGCGAAACGCAGCTCCAGCAGCGGGAACGGCTGCGAGAAGGGCGCACGGTTGTAGATGATCGCGTCGACCACCAGCGCACCCTTGAAGTCCGGATGGCTGCGCACCACCAGGTTGCTGCTCTTGATCCGGGCGATGTCCACCTTGGACGGTACCTCGCAGCCCAGTGTCGGGCAGACCTGCTGGAACCAGGGGCGGTACTGGTCCTGACGGGCCAGTTCGTCGAAGTGGTAGGCGATGTACTGGCCGGCCAATCCGGCGGCAGCCAGCAGGATGAGGAACAGCCAGAGCAGGCGCCGGCCGACATTGCTGCGCGGTTTCTGCCAGTCCAACTGCAGGGGGTCGTCGACCAGGTCCACCAGCGAATCATTGCGGGCGGGGCGCGGAGCGTCGGGAATCGCACCGAGTTCAGGGTCGCGTCGATCGCCGGCGTCGAGGTCGTCACTGTCGTCGTCATCGCGGGCCGACAGGCGCGGCGCGTTATCGCTCGGGTCGTCCTGGTCGTCATCGAGGGCGCGGGTCGGCGGCGGCAGGTGTTCTTCCGGCTCTTGCAGGTCCAGCGAAAGCGATGGCTCGGTACGATCACCCGGCATCGGCTCATCGTCCGGTTCGCGGCTGTCCAGCTGCAGCGGCGGCTCGATCAGGAGCGGTTCGCCCGGCTCCACGACCTCCGCAGGCTCGCGCTCCGACGCCGGGGTGCCGAACAGGCCGGCTTCCAGCAGGTCGTCGCCCTGTGGGTCGTCGCGCTTGGCGCTGAGGTTGTCTTCGCGACGCGGCGCGGGGTGAAACATCATGCTGGGCTGGATTTCCCGCTGTTCCAGGCGCGCCAGTTCGCGGTCGAGGTCGAGTTGGTCGAGGTCCAGGTCGACGTTATCCCAGGTCTTGGCCGGGGCGACGGGCGGTTCCAGCGCAGGCTCGGCGATGATCGGTGCCCCGGCGGTCTGCGCGACTTCGACGGCGGGCGCCTCCGGTGCCGCCTGCTCGGGGGCAGCCACTGGCGGCGCTGCATCGGGTACGGGGGCTGGCACCGGTGCAAGCAGCGCTTGTTGCGCGGCGTTCTGCTCCAGCAACTGACGGGCGGCGTTGAACACTTGCAGGCAGTTGCCGCACCGCACCATGCCGCGGGCCACGCTCAGTTGATTGTGGCTGACGCGAAAGCTGGTCTGGCAATGCGGGCACTGGGTGACGAAAGTGTCGGTCATGCGGTGATCCGGGGTGGGATGGACATACAGAGCCTAGTGCATTAACGGCTTACGAACCCTGGCGGCGACGGCCACTGATCCTTACCCAGCCATCGCGCACGGCGATCGGGTCCAGGTCGAAATCGGCGGCGTAGGCGGCGGCCACTTCGTCGCCCTGTTCGGCGAGGATGCCCGACAGCGCCAGCAGCCCACCCGGACGCACCAGGCCGCTGAGTTGCGGGGCCAGGGAGACCAGCGGGCCGGCGAGGATGTTGGCCACCAGGACGTCGGCCTGCATCGCCGGCATCTGCTCGGGCAGGTACAGGGCGAAGTTTGCGTCGGCGATGCCGTTGCGACCGGCGTTGTCGCGGGAGGCTTCCAGTGCCTGCACGTCGATGTCGGTGCCGACGGCGCGGCGCGCGCCCAGCAGCAGCGCGGCGATGGCCAGAATGCCCGAGCCGCAGCCGAAATCCAGCACTTCGCTGCCCTTGAGGTCTTGTCCGTCGAGCCATTCCAGGCACAGGGCGGTGGTCGGGTGGGTGCCGGTGCCGAAGGCCAGGCCCGGGTCCAGCAGCAGGTTGACCGCCTCCGGCTCCGGCGCGGCGTGCCAGCTCGGCACGATCCACAGGCGCTGGCCGAAGCGCATGGGCTGGAAGTTGTCCATCCAGCTGCGTTCCCAGTCCTGGTCCTCGATCACTTCGGCGTGATGCTCCGGAAGCGCGGCGCCGGTGAGCAGCTGCAGGTGGGCGAACACCGCCTCGGGCTCGGCGTCGGCTTCGAACAGCGCCAGCAGGTGGGTGTTGGACCACAGCGGCGTGGTGTTGAGGTCGGGCTCGAAGATCGGCTGGTCTTCGGCGTCCATGAAGGTCACGGAAACCGCACCTACTTCGAGCAGGGCGTCTTCATAGGTTTCGGCCTGTTCCGGGGTGATGGCCAGACGAACTTGTAACCATGGCATGACAGTACCTTCGAGCGCAGCGCTGCAAAAACCCGGCAGTTTACGCCAGGTCCGCGACAAAGTGGATAAGGGGGGCTTCGCGGCGCGTTAACTATGTAGGCCCTTCACCGTCCTGCCTGCGCTCAGACTCGGCGCCTTGTTCATCGAGGAGCCGGATCATGAGTGACGACACTGCTTCAACGCCGCGTGCCCAATCGCCCCTGGATCAATTGACCGCCTGGGAAAAATGGACCGAATCGTTCTGGCGTGAGCACAGCGGGTTCGCCGCCTGCGCCCAGGAGCGTCTGCTGGTGCACTTGCGCACCTACCATCCGCAGGGACAGATTGCCCGTCCGTTCCTGCAGGCTTTGTTCAGGGCGTTGTTGCAGCGCCTGATCGACGGCAGGTTGCCCGACTACGATGCCGATCTGCATGGCCCGCTCAGGTGGTCGGCCGAGCAGACGCCGGTCGGCCCGGATGAGCGCTATCAGGTCATGGAGCAGGTGATCGAAGGAGTGGCCAGTGGCATCCTCGATGACTACAAGCAGGCGCTATGGCGTCGCTGGGAGGCAAGGCCGGCGACTCTGGACGCGCGCCGTGGCATTGGCCTGGTGTTCCGCCAGTGCCTGGAAGCGCACTGTGCCGTGGTCGATGCCTTGTTCCAGTCGTTGGGCGAGACGCCGAAGGACCCGTTGAGCCTGGCCCTTTGTATCGAGGAAGCCGAGGCGGACTGGCGCGAAGCGTTCAGGTCCGGTGGCGGTCTGACCACCGAAGAGCGGACGTTGATGGCGCGCCTTGCCCACTCCGTGCTCGGCGACTGGTTCAGCGGTCTGGGTGAAGACGATCAGGCCGGGCTGAAGCAATTCCAGGTGCGTGCCCTGACGCTTCAGAACCAGGTGCGACGGTTGCTGGCTGACGTGTCATCGCTGCAGACCTACACGCAGCAGTGCGTGGAGCAAGTCATGCTCGCAGAGTGGGGCCTGGAGATTGACGCCGCCGGGCTGCAGGTCCGCACCCAGCACCTTCGAAACGGCGTGCCGTCGAGCCGCACCACTTCGCTGGTCTCGCTGGCGATGGAGGGGCCGTACCTGCCGTCGGAGAAAAAACGCCGGGAGGTGCTGCAGACGTCGGCAGGGCCGGGCGCTCTGCTGACGCCCGGGTTCATCGATCGGCTGCTGGCCGATATGGACCCGCGCAGCGGCTACCGAAACCGGCTCCGTGCGGCCTACCGCAACCCGGAACTCGACACGCTATTGAGCGAGCTGTACGACGTCCGTCTGCGGCAAAGTGCATTTATCGCTCGCTGTCGCGGGCATCTCAGTGCCGAGAGCCATGAGCGGGTCATGCGCACGCTCGAGGACGGTCGCGATCAGGGCGACGTGACGGGGCTGCTGCTGTTCTCCGACCTGCAACTGGCAGGCCCGCTGCTGTTCACCGCAGCGGATTATCCCGGTTCGTCTCTGCCGCTGGTGATCTACGCCCCGGACAAGCCGGACGGTCAGGAGTGGATCGAGTTGCCGTCGATGCGCCAGGTCTCGGTCGAGCTGGGCCGCTGGGTAGAGAACGAAGCGGGGCGTGCCTGGTTGTTGGGGCTGATCAACAGCGTCGATCAGGTGCGAACCCGGCAGTTCTTCATCGAGGCGGTGGAGCGGGCGGAGTCGTGGGATCTGCTGCAGGATCGTCGGGCGCCGCTCATGGGGTATCGCCAGTGCGTTGCCCGGACGCTCGCCATTCGCCAGGCCAATCATCTGCAATGGGTCGATTTCCACGAGGCGCCCCGCTGGTTTTGCGAGTTGCCGCTCGCCCGGCGGCAGTTGATCGCCGGCATCAACGAAGATTTGCGCCTGCTCGATGAGCAGCTTCAGCAGCGCATGGGGGCGCGGGAAACCTATCGGGACTTTGCCCGGCGTACGGTGGAGGCGGACAGCGCGGCGTATCTGCGAGAGCAGGGGGTGACCGAGCGCGTCGAGCCGGAAACCCTTCTGTTCGACTTCATTCCGGGCCTGAACGATGCCAACCCCAAGCGAACGCTGTCACTGCTGGACCTGGCGTTGTACGGCTACGACGACAATTGGGGGCTGGATAACCCGCGCCTGGGCGTGCGCTCTTCCGTGGGGCAGGACGTCTCGAAGCTGCGTGCCGCCGAGTTGACGCACTACGTGCGGCGGGCCTATCTGGGAGAGCGGTATGCCGACACACTGCGCAAGGCGTTCCTGGACGAGACGGCGTCGGACTATGCACCGCGCCGCGCGCTCTATGGACAATGGATCGCAACGACGATGATCAGGGACGTGCAGGTCGCTCAGGCCAAGGGATTCATCGAGCCTGCTCAGTCGGAGAGCTTGTCTGCTTTCATCGGCAGGCTGGCACGGGGGCAGTTGCAGGGCGAAATGAGGCGCCTGGTGATTAACGGGCGTCCGGCGGTGGGCCTGTATGTCCTGCGTGTGGAGAGCGACAGCCGGGTGGAGCACTGGCTCTACACGCCATTGGCCCCCGACAGCCTGACATTCCGCAAGTACAGCAGCTTCCTCGGTGCGCGCGCCGGCGCCATGCACGACTACTACCTGGGGCGGGTTCGATTCCAGGACCGGGAGGTGGTCGCCAGGCGCCTGTTGCTGCTGGCCGAGCGCAAGGTCGAGCGGGATGGGGCGGATGCTGGTGCCCCGGTCACCGATCTGCGGGACGAATACAACGACTACCTGCAGAGCCATATCGACGATGTCGAGGCCGTCAGCAACAGTCGCCACGAAGTCATCATGAGCCTTGTGACCAAGGGGCTGGTGTACGCGGCGATGCCATTGAGCCTGGCCTTTCCCCCGCTGGGCGTGGCGCTGGACGTAGCCTATGTGGTGATGGGCGCGGCGAATGTGCTCAAGGCGGCCCAGGAGGACGATCCCGACGGGGCTGTCGAGCATTGGCGGGACGTAATGATGGGACTGTGGGGCATGGCCTTGCCGCTAGGGTGGATGACGTTCCGGGCTGCGGTCTGGGGGTGTCCGAAACCACTCGATCCGCGGGTCCGGATGATCGACCCGAAACGTCCGGCCTCCGGGCACGGTATGACGGATGAGCCGCTGTTGCTGGACAAGCGCAAAGCCCTGCGGAGAACTCCGGAAAACCTGCAGGCTCTGGAGGCCGACGGGCTCTGGCGTGGGGTGTATGCCTCCACGGAGCCAGGGTCGCGACTGCGCTGCGTTCGTCAGAATGGCCGATGGTTCGAGGTGGTGCACGACGCTGACAACCATACCTTGCGCCTGGTTGATCCGCGGTCGCCCAACGCAGCGTACAAGTTGCCGATTCATCAGGATGGCTGGGGACGTTGGGTGTTCAACCCGACGATCGGCTTGCGTGGTGGTGGCGGTGGCGACGTGCGCTACCTGGGGCGGGTGTCGCGAGTGGCGGCGGCGTTTCCGGATCGCTGCAACCCTGCACCGGTGCGGGGTGCCTTGCAGGGCGAGGGGGTGATCGGCCGGTTCCGGAGCGGGGCCAGTGACAACTACCTGTATTCGCTGAACGCGCAGACGTGCGTGGTAGCGAGCCTGTACAACCCGGCGACCCGCATGGGCGCGGTGATCCATGTCGATCACAACATCCGCCAGTTGGCGCAGAGTGCGCTGGACAGCGCATTGGCGCACATCGGTCATCAGCAGGGCAACGAGCTGAAGGCTGTGCTCGTGGGCGGTGACTGGCTTTCGGGTGGCGCCGACATCGGGGGGCCGATGAAGTCCTTGCTGGCACAAAAGGGCATCAGCGCGGCCTGGGATCATTGGTCCTGGTCATCCTGCTTTGGCAATACCTATGGTGTTTCCCTCGACCTGGCCGAAGGTGTCACCACGGTGTTCACCACGGGCGGCTCTGCGGTTCAGGATGTCGTGAACCCGATCCTGCGGGAGGCGCGTGCGGGGGCGACCAGTGCCATTGCGCAGCGAGGGCGGCGTTTCATGGAGCGCTTCGGGCTGGAACCGCTCGTACAGCGACCTGACGGTACCGTGCGCACGCCTCGGGGTGAGGTCGCCAGTGCGGTCCGGATCGATCAGCAGGCGTTGGCGCTGCACGTTCTGGACTGAAAAAGCAGAAGCCCCGGTTGCTTTCGCGCCCGGGGCTTCTGTTCATTCAACCGTGGATCACGGCAGGCCGGTTATTCGTTGGCCAGCTTGTGTTCCAGGTAGTGAATGTTGACGCCGCCCTTGCAGAAGGACTCGTCACGGACCAGCTCACGGTGCAGCGGGATGTTGGTCTTGATCCCGTCGACCACGATTTCGTCCAGGGCATTGCGCATGCGTGCCATGGCTTCGTCACGGTCTTTGCCGTAGGTGATCAGCTTGCCGATCAGCGAGTCGTAGTTCGGCGGAACGCTGTAGCCGCTGTACAGGTGCGAATCGACGCGAACGCCGTTGCCACCTGGCGCGTGGAAGTGCTTGACCAGGCCTGGGCTCGGAATGAACTTCTTCGGGTCTTCGGCGTTGATCCGGCACTCCAGGGAGTGACCGCGGATCACCACGTCTTCCTGGGTGAACGACAGCTTGTTGCCAGCGGCGATGCTCAGCATCTCCTTGACGATGTCGATACCGGTGACCATTTCCGAAACCGGGTGCTCTACCTGCACGCGAGTGTTCATCTCGATGAAGTAGAAACGACCGTTCTCGTAGAGGAACTCGAAGGTGCCGGCGCCACGGTAGCCGATCTCGACGCACGCCTGAACGCAGCGGGCGAAGACTTCCTGGCGGGCCTTCTCGTCGATGCCCGGTGCCGGCGCCTCTTCGAGAACCTTCTGGTGGCGGCGCTGCAGGGAGCAGTCGCGGTCGCCCAGATGGATGGCGTTGCCCTGGCCGTCGGACAGAACCTGAACTTCCACATGGCGCGGGTTGGTCAGGAACTTCTCCAGGTAGACCATCGGGTTGCCGAACGCTGCACCGGCTTCGGTACGGGTCAGCTTGGCCGAGGAAATCAGGTCTTCTTCCTTGTGCACGACGCGCATGCCGCGACCACCACCGCCACCGGCGGCCTTGATGATCACCGGGTAGCCAACCTCGCGGGCAATCGCCAGCGCGGTTTCTTCGTCTTCCGGCAGCGGGCCGTCGGAGCCCGGTACGGTCGGAACGCCGGACTTGATCATGGCGTCCTTGGCCGACACCTTGTCGCCCATCAGGCGGATGGTGTCGGCTTTCGGGCCGATGAAGGCGAAGCCGGATTTCTCGACCTGCTCGGCGAAGTCGGCGTTTTCCGCCAGGAAGCCATAGCCAGGGTGAATGGCAGTGGCGCCGGTGACTTCGGCAGCGGCGATGATCGCCGGGATGTGCAGGTAGGATTCCTTGGACGAGGCCGGGCCGATGCACACGGACTCGTCAGCCAGGCCCAGGTGCATCAACTCGCGGTCTGCCGTGGAGTGTACGGCGACGGTCTTGATTCCCAGTTCCTTGCAGGCACGCAGGATACGCAGGGCAATTTCGCCGCGGTTGGCGATCAGAACTTTTTCCAACATCGCAGGCTCTCCGCGGTTCAAACGATGGTGAACAGCGGCTGGTCGAACTCAACCGGCTGGCCGTCTTCTACCAGGATGGCGTCGATGACACCGCCGATATCGGCTTCGATGTGGTTCATCATCTTCATGGCTTCGACGATGCACAGGGTGTCGCCTTTCTTCACGGTCTGGCCGACTTCAGCGAAGTTTGGCGAGGTTGGCGAAGGCTTGCGGTAGAAGGTGCCGACCATCGGCGAGCGAACCACGGTGCCTTTCAGGGCCGGGGCAGAGGCAGCGGCTTCGGCAACCGGAGCGGCGGCAGCGGCAGGGGCGGCGGCAGGCGCAACGGCAGCGGCAACAGGGGCCGGTGCGTAGTACTGCTGGGCTGGAGCCTTGCTGTGGCGGCTGATGCGCACGGACTCTTCGCCTTCCTTGATCTCCAGTTCGTCGATGCCAGACTCTTCCAGCAGTTCGATCAGTTTCTTGACTTTACGAATATCCATTAATCATCAACTCCCAAGTTTCGGTCAGGGGCGTATGAACGTGATTCAAACGTTCTTGTAAGCCTGGCGTGGGCCAGGCTCGCGTTATTCAGGATTTTGCGCCGGCGGCCAGTTGTTCCAGGGCCGACTCCAGGGCCAGCCGGTAACCGCTGGCGCCCAGGCCGCAGATCACTCCCACGGCGACATCGGAGAAGTAGGAGTGGTGACGGAACGGCTCGCGCTTGTGCACGTTGGAGAGGTGCACTTCGATGAATGGGATGCTCACCGCCAGCAATGCGTCACGTAATGCGACGCTGGTGTGAGTAAAAGCCGCCGGATTGATCAGAATGAAGTCCACGCCCTCGTTGCGTGCGGCGTGAATACGGTCGATCAGTTCGTATTCGGCATTGCTTTGCAGGTATTGCAGATGGTGGCCGGCGGCGCGGGCACGCTGCTCCAGGTCCTGGTTGATCTGCGCCAGGGTCACGGCGCCGTAGACACCGGGTTCGCGAGTACCGAGCAGGTTGAGGTTGGGGCCGTGCAGCACCAGTAGGGTTGCCATCTGCGCATCCTTTGATTTTTTGTAGGACATGAATACAAGCGCGGCGACTATGCCGCAAAGAGCCGAGCACTGTCCAGTTAACTGCAATAGCCAGCACGATGACCGAGATTCGCGCGAAATATATGACTAATTTGTTAACTCCGGTCATTGGCCGCAGTTTTTTTGCGGCCCCAGCAGTTATAGACGCAGATCGGCGCGGATGCGCTGCAAATGGTGGGCGAAATCGCCGGCGTTCGTCTCGCCCACCACGCGGGCTTCGGTTTTTTCGCTGCCGTTCGCGGCGAAGAACAGCAGTGCGGGAGGTCCGAACAACTGATAGCGGTCGAGCAGGGCCCGCTGTTCGGCGCTGCTTTGGGTGATATCGAAGCGCACCAGCCGGTATTCCTTGAGCAATGGCAGCACGTTCGGCGCATTGAGCACCTCATGCTCGATGACTTTGCAACTGATGCACCAGTCGGCGTACCAGTCCAGCACCAGCGGCTGGCCGGCGGCTTTGGCCTCGGCCAGCACCCGGTCCAGTTCGGCGGGGCTGCTGAGGGTCTGCCAGGTGTGCGTAGCCGCCGGGGCGATCGCGGCGTTGTGGGCCACCGGCAGGGGCCGCAGCGGGTCGCTCTGGCCGCTGAGTGCGCCATACCAGCAGGCCAGTGCGTAGACCAGCAGGAACAGACCGAGCAACTGCGCCAGACGCTGGGCCGGCGTCTTGCTGCCGAACTCCAGAGCGCCAAGGAACAGCGCCACGCCAGCGGCCAGCAGGCCCACCAGCAACAAGGTGATTTCGCCAGGCAGTACGCGGCTGAGTAGCCCGATGGCCAGTCCCAGCAACAGCACGCCGATGGCGTTTTTCACCGTGACCAGCCAAGGCCCGCTTTTCGGCAGCCAGGCTGCGCCGCCGGTGGCGACCAGCAGCAGCGGGGCGCCCATGCCGAGGCCGAGTGCGAACAGCTTCAGGGCGCCGCCGAGGGCATCGCCGCTGGCGCTGATGTACAGCAGTGCGCCGGCCAGTGGCGCCGAAACACAAGGCGAAACCAGCAGGCTCGACAGCACGCCGAGCACGGCCGCGCCCAGCAGCGAACCGCCCTTGGTCTTGCCGGCGAGACGGTCGAGGCGGTCGTTCAGCGCCTGGGGCAGCTTGAGCTCGAACAGGCCGAACATCGCCAGGGCGAAAACCACGAAGAACAAGGAAAACGGCACCAGTACCCAGGCCGATTGCAGGCGCGCCTGCAGGTTGAGGCCGGCACCGAACAACCCCATCAGCGCGCCCAGCAGGGCGAAGCAGGCGGCCATCGGCAGCACGTAGGCCAGCGACAGTGCCAGCCCGCGCAGGCCACCGACCTGGCCGCGCAGGACCACGCCGGAAAGGATCGGCAGCATTGGTAGCACGCAGGGCGTGAAGGTCAGGCCCACGCCTGCGAGGAAGAACAGCAGAAGGCTTTTCCAGTGGTTGTCGGCACTAGCGGGCGTCGCGCTGGTCGGGGCGGCGGCGCCTTCGCCGTCGATGCTCAGGCGTTCGGTTTCAGGCGGGTAGCACAGGCCCTTGTCGGCACAGCCCTGATAGGTGACCAGCAAGGTGAAGGGGCGTTTGTCGTCGGTGCGTGGCAGGTCGATGTCGAGGATGCCATGGTAGACCTCGACGTCACCGAAGAACTCGTCGTGCTTGGCCTCGCCCTGCGGCAATTGGACGCTGCCCAATTTGATGTCGGCGGGCTCGGTGCGGAACTGGAAGCGGTGGCGATACAGGTAATAGCCTTCGCTGGCAACGAAACGCAGCTTGATCGACTGGGCGTCGCCCTGGATCAGGTTGAGCTTGAAGGCTTCGCGCACCGGCAGGAAATCGGCGCTGTTGTTCAGGGAAGGAGCGCCCAGCGTGGCGCTGGGGCGGCTGTCGAACAGGCCGGTAGCCGTTGCGGGCAGGGCAAGGGCCAGCAGCAGGAGGCAAAGCAGACGACGCATGATGGGCTCGCGGGGTGGGGCGGAAATTCCCGCATGATAGCCGACTCGGGGATTTGCCGTGTTGCTGATGGCCTCATCGCTGCATGGGTATCTACACATCGTGCAGTCAGGCACAACTCCAGGTGGGAGTGGCTTCAGCCGCGATTGGCCGCGCAGCGGCCACAAAACCTGTACTCCCGGTATCCCAGAAAAATCGCGGACTCAGGTTCTACGACGGCTGCGCCGCCGATCGCGGCTGAAGCCCCACTGGCCCTGAAAGCTACTTACAAACGGAACGCCCGCACCGCCGTATTCAGCTCACCGCCAAGGCGCAACAACTGTTCACCCTGGTCCCGCCCTTCGCCGATCCGCTGCAGGTTGTCTTCGCCCAGGTCGTGAATCCGCTCGCTGTGGTCGCGGATTTCGCTGACCGCGCCGCTCTGCTGTGCCGTGACGTCGGCGATGCGGGTCGCGGTGTCGGCGATGGTCTGGATCGCGGTGACGATTTCGTCCAGCGCACCGTCCGCCGCCTGGGCCTGGTTGGCGGTGGCTTCGGCGTGTTCGAGCTGGGCGCGCATGCCGTCCACCGACTCCCGCGCCGCCTGTTGCAGGCGAGTGATAAGCGTCTGGATTTCGCCGGTGGCACCCGTGGTGCGCTGGGCCAGGGAACGGACCTCCTCGGCCACCACGGCAAAGCCGCGGCCCATCTCGCCGGCCCGCGCGGCCTCGATCGCGGCATTGAGGGCCAGCAGGTTGGTCTGCTCGGCAATGGCACGGATCACGGTGAGCACACCGCCGATGGTGGCCGACTCCTGGGCCAGTTCCTCGATCATCTGTGCGTTGCCTTGCACCTCGTCCACCAGCTTGCGCAACCCTGTCAGGCTTTGGCCGATCACCGCCTGTCCTTGCTCCACCGCTTCCCCGGCCTGGCGGCTGGCGTCGGCAGCCTGGCTGGCGTCGCCGGCAACCTGGACAATAGTGGCCTCCAGCTCGCCGAGGGCATCGCGGATCTGCGCGGTATCGCCGGCCTGGCGCTCGGCGCCGTCATGCAGCGCACTGCTCATGCCGGCCAGGGCGTGGCTGCTGCCGGCGACCTGCTCGGCGTTGTGGCGAATGGTCCCGACCAGTTCAACGAGGTAGTCGCGCAGGCGGTTCAGCGAGTCCTGGATGTCGTGCATCTCGCGGTTGCTCGGTGGCAGGGCGATGGGTTTGCTGAAGTCGCCGCTGGCCCATTCCGACAAGGCCGGATCGAGGTTGGTCAGCACCCGTGCCAGGCGCCGCTGCAGGCGGTCGATCACCAGTGCGATCAGCAGGATCAGGGCGATCATCAGACCTTGCATCAGACGCACCTCGCCCTGGATCTGGCTGTGCTGGCTGCGCACCCCGGGCTCCAGGTCGGCGATGGCCTGTTGCACGGCAGCGATGCGCGACTGGGTGGTGGCGGCCAGTTCGGCGCGGCGCTGGATCTGCTCGCGGGTGCGCTGCAGTTCGGCGGGATAACGGCTGGTCAGGCTGTTCAGTTCGCGGCGCAGGCCGATGGCGGTGTCTTCGGCCTCGCTCTTGCTCTCGCTTTCCAGGCCCATCATCGCGGCGAAGTCATCGGAGCCGGAGGCGCTGGCTTCCTTGACGCCCAGCAGGGGCAGCGCATCGAGGATCTTCGCCTGGGCAATGATCAGGTTCAGCTCCCGTTCGACTTCCTCGGCCAGTTCGCTGCGGCCACTGCTCACCAGTTTGTCGCGGGCCAGGGACAGCCGGCTCAGGTGCAGGCCGGCCTCGAACAGCGGTGGGGTGTAGCGGGGCGCCTCGCTGTTGTTGCTGTTCTGGCTGTAGCGCAGCCATTGCTCCAGGTTGGCGCCCAGTTCGCGTTCGGCCTGCAGCAGCAGCGCCTGGGGATCACCGGCCAGCTTGCCGGCGGCCAGCAGCTCGTTGCTGGTGAAGGCGGCGAGGCTGTCCAGGCTCGGGCGCACGCTCTGGGCCAGCTCCTCCGGCAATTGGCCCAGTTCTTCCTGCAGTTGCTGGGTGGCCTGCAGGGCGGTGGCATGCTGCAGGGCGTCGCCGCTGGCGAGGTAGGTCTGGATGTTGCGCGCCACTTCGTTCTGGAACTGCTGGGACAGGCCCAGGTAACGCTCCATCAGCAGATAGGGCCGCTCCAGTGCGCGCTGCGACCACCACAGGGTGGCGCCCAGGGCGAGGCAGACCAGAACCAGTAACAGGGTATTGAGATTGGTGAGCAGCTTGAGGCGCATGGGCGTGACTACCAACGGCTGGATGGTGGCAAGTCACTGAACTTATTGCGTTTTTATGACGGGGTTATGACGAAGCGGGCCATCCGGTCAAAAAAAGTGGCCATTTGACTTCATGGCTCGACGCGAATCACCTGATTGCGTCCCGCGGCCTTGGCCCGGTACAGCGCTTCGTCGGCGGCGGTGGCCATGCTCAGCGCGTCCAGTTCGTCGCTCAGCGCCACCACGCCGGCGCTGAAGGTGCAGAACAGGTCCTGCGGCTGCGCCGGGTAGTGGATCTCGGCGAAGCGCCGACGGATCTCGTCGAGCACTTTGTGCGCCGAAGCGATATCGGTGTTGGGCATGACGATGGCGAATTCCTCGCCGCCGTAGCGGCCGATGAAATCGGTCTTACGCAGGCGTTGCTTGAGGAACAGCGCCAGGCTCTTGATCACCCGGTCGCCCATGGGGTGGCCATGGCTGTCGTTGACCTTCTTGAAATGGTCGATGTCGAGCATCGCGAAGCTCAGCGGCCGCTCTTCGCGGCGGGCGCGGAAACTGCAGTCTTCGAGCAGTTGCAGGATATGCGTGTGGTTGTACAGGCCGGTTAGGCTGTCGCGGACCATCCGGGCCTTGAGGTTGCGCGCGCGGGCGGCGCGGTTGCGCACCGTGGTGATGAGGTGGCGGGAACGAATCGGCTTGGTCAGGAAGTCGTCGCCGCCCTCGCTCATGGCGTCGAGTTGTTTGTCCAGGTCGTCCTCGGCGGACAGGTAAATGATCGGCACGCTGACATAGCGGTCGTTGTGACGGATCACCTTGGCCAGCTCGGTACCGGTACAGGCCGGCATGTACATATCGAGGATGATCAGGTCGGGCTGGAAGTCGGCCAGCTCGGCCATGGTCTGAATCGGGTCGGTGAGGGTGCGGGTGACGATGCCGGCGTTGTTCAGCAGGCGCTCGGTATGCAGCGCCTGGGCGCGGGAGTCGTCGATGATCAGCACGCGAAACGGCTCGTACTGGGCGACACTGGTGAGCAGTTCGACCTTCTCCAGCAGGCTCGACGCCTCGAGCGTGCCGGTGAGAAATTCCTGGCCACCGGCGCGCACGGCGGCCAGGCGGGTCGGCGTATCGGTTTCGTGGAGGCTGAAGAACAGCAGCGGTACGCGCTGTTCCAGCCCTTGCTGGGCCTGCTCGGCCAGCGTTAGACCGAGACCGGGACCGCCGAAATCCACGTCCATGACAATGGCCGACGGCAGCCGCTCGTTCATCGAGGCGCGGAACGCGTCGGCGCTGTCCAGTGCTTCCACGCCCAGGCCGAAGAATTCCAGTTGCTTGGCCAGGCGCTCGGCGCGCTCATGATCCTGCAGCATCACATAGACCGGTTTGCGCAGTGGCGGCAGCGGCGTCTGTTCCAGACGATCGCCTTGGCGCAGACCGGTGCGCGACAGGCGCTGCATGAGGCGGTTGAGTTCGTTGATCAGGGTGCTGCTCAGGCGTGCGCTGTTGGCCTCGACCGCTTCGAGGGTCTGGCCGATGGCCTGGGCAAGCTGGCTGTGTTCGGGCTGCTCGAAGCGCTCGGCGTAGCGCTGCAGGCGCAGGTTGGCTTCGCACAGTTCGCCCAGATCGCCGGTGGACCATTCGCTGCGTTGCAGCCGTTGCCAGATCTCGAGGATCTGCCGGGCCTGGTGAATGACCCGCTGGGCAAAGTGTTGCTTGAGTCGCTCGCGGCTGGGGTCTTCTGGCTCGGTCATGTCCTGACTACTTCTTAAGGAAAGGTGAGGCAGTTCGAGTGATGGCTCTATGCTAGCACTACTTTTTCTGCAAACGAGTGCCTTGCATCAATTTTTTGACGCCGGAGACACATTCATTTCCAGACCGGACAGTCGCTTATGCGATCGGCTGCCCTTGCTTTATAGTGCTGGCACTCAGGCCGCCCCGGCGCAGGGGCATCCGTGGACAATTCCGGATGCCGTGGCACCATTGCCCGCAGGTTGCGGTCGAACCCTGGAAATGCCCTGACCGATAAGGACAACGCCATGCTGGACTGGAAAAACCGTACAGGCAGCGCGCAAGCGCGCGAGGATCGCAGCGCCGGCCGCTCCACCCGCAAAGACAGCTACTTTCGTGGCCTGCTGAGCCGCTCGCTGGGGGTGGTGGTCGGCCTGTATCTGCTGGTGACCATCGCCCTGGGCTGGTACTGGAGCCAGGAGCCGGCGCTGTTCCCGGTGCAGCAGGGCGCCCAGGCCGCTGCCGAGAAGAATGGCCAGCAGATGGTGGTTGGCTACACCACCATCGAAACCCTCAAGACCGTCGCCGGCACCCTGCTGAACAAGCCCGGTGGCTACATTTCCAACGACCGCTTCCCGCCGGGCCTGTGGATGGACAACATGCCGAGCTGGGAGTACGGCGTGCTGGTCCAGGTGCGCGACCTGTCCCGCGCCCTGCGCAAGGACTTCGCCCGCTCGCAGTCGCAGTCCACCGAAGACGCCGATCTGGCCAAGGCCGAGCCGCGCTTCAACTTCGACAACAAGAGCTGGATCCTGCCGTCGAGCGAATCCGAGTTCGAGGAAGGCATCAAGTCGCTCAATCGTTATCAGGCGCGTCTGGCCGCTGGTGACCAGGGCGCCATCTTCTATACCCGCGCCGACAACCTGAACAACTGGCTGGGCGATGTCGCCACGCGCCTGGGCTCGTTGTCCCAGCGCCTGTCGGCCAGCGTTGGCCGGGTCAAGCTCAACAGCACACTGAAGACTGAAACCGTAGTGCCCGGCCAGGCGCCGCAGGTGGACGAAGAACTGGTGGAAACCCCGTGGCTGCAGATCGACAACGTGTTCTACGAGGCCCGTGGCCAGGCCTGGGCGCTGTCGCACCTGCTGCGTGCCATCGAGGTGGACTTCGCCGACGTACTGGCCAAGAAGAACGCCACCGTCAGCGTGCGCCAGATCATTCGTGAGCTGGAAGCCTCGCAGGAAGCCCTGTGGAGCCCGATGGTACTCAATGGCAGCGGCTTCGGCATGTGGGCCAACCACTCGCTGGTCATGGCCAACTACATCTCCCGGGCCAACGCGGCGGTCATCGACCTGCGTCAACTGTTGTCCCAGGGCTGATGAGCATCAGCCAAGCGGAGGCGGCGCACCGGGCCGCCTCGGACCTGGAGCGGGTCGCCTGGGTCGACGAAGACGATCAACTGCTGGGCGACCTGCCTCGTGCCGAACTGCGCGAGCGCGGGTTGATCGGGCGCTGCACCTTCATCCTGCTGTTCAATGGCGTCGGCCAGTTGTGCATCCACAAGCGCACCCTGAGCAAGGCGCTGTATCCCGGTTACTGGGATGTGGCCGCCGGCGGAATGGTCGCGGCGGGTGAAGACTATGAAGCTTCGGCGGCGCGCGAGCTTGAAGAAGAGCTTGGCGTGAGCGGCGTGGCGTTGCGCGCCCACGACCGCTTCTTCTTCGATCTGCCGGGTAACCGGCTCTGGTGTGCGGTGTTCTCGGCGGTCTGGGACGGGCCATTGCGGCTGCAGCCGGAGGAGGTCAGCGAGGCCCGTTTCGTCAACCCGGAGGTGGTCTGGGAAGAGTCGCAGACACTGCCGTATTGCCCCGACTCGCTGGCCGCGTTGGCGAGAGCCCTGGGCCGTCAATCCTGACGTCGCGAAAATTGTCCAAAATGGCGCAGTCCTGTACTTAGCAAGCGGCACATTTGCCGTTACACTGCGCGGCCTTTTTCACCCTGCCGCCTCGTCGTGGCAGGTGCGCTGCCCCTGCCAGAGTGGGGCTTCGCGGTCGTGGCCCGTCCGGGTCGGCGACCAGTTTTTTGTCCTCAACTGCGAGGATCAAAAGTGGCCAAGAAAGCCTCATCCTTTTCCGCCCTCGGCGGCCTGGTGTTCTCCACCGATGCAGGTCGGCACTGTCCGGACTGCAACCAACCCGTCGATGCCTGCACCTGCAAGCAGTCGGTCATCCCCGAAGGTGATGGTATCGCCCGCGTGCGCCGCGAAAGCAAAGGCCGCGGCGGCAAGACCGTGACCACCATCACCGGTGTTCCGCTCCCCCTGGAGCAGCTCAAGGACCTCGCCAGCACGCTCAAGCGTCGCTGTGGAACCGGTGGCGCGTTGAAAGACGGCGTCATCGAGATCCAGGGCGACCACGTCGAGTTGCTGCTGGCCGAGCTGATCAAGCAGGGTTTCAAAGCGAAAAAATCCGGCGGCTGACTGCACGCCTCGTTGTCGTTCGTTCGCTGCTTTCGCAGGCGGGCGAGGGGGCGGGGCACCCGGGGACTTTTCGTCCGGCGTCTAAACTCGTTGCCTTGTGAAGGGTCTATGCCTGAACAGGGGAAATCGTCATTTTCATTTTCTACACTGCGCCATCCCGCTTGGCCGGTGTTACCTGACTTTATTGAATAGGGGACTTCGATGTCCGTACGACGCACACGCAAAGACGATGGCAGCCAATGGACCGTGGCCGACAGCCGTAGTGTTTATGGGATTCGCCATTGGGGCGCAGGTTATTTCGCCATCAACGATGCCGGGCGTGTCGAAGTGCGCCCCAACGGCCCGGGCAGCGCCCCGATCGACCTGTTCGAGCAGGTCGACGAGCTGCGCAAGAGCGGCCTGTCGCTGCCGCTGCTGGTGCGCTTCCCCGACATCCTGCAGGACCGCGTGCGCCAACTGACCGGCGCGTTCGATGCCAACATCGCGCGCCTGGACTACCAGAGCCAGTACACCGCGCTGTACCCGATCAAGGTCAACCAGCAGGAAGCGGTGATCGAGAACATCATCGCCACGCAGAACGTCTCCATCGGCCTGGAAGCCGGCTCCAAGCCGGAACTGCTGGCGGTGCTGGCGCTGGCGCCGAAGGGCGGCACCATCGTCTGCAACGGCTACAAGGACCGCGAGTTCATCCGCCTGGCGCTGATGGGCCAGAAACTCGGCCACAACGTGTTCATCGTCATCGAGAAAGAGTCGGAAGTGGCGCTGGTGATCGAAGAGGCCGCCGAGCTCAAGGTCAAACCGCAGGTCGGTCTGCGGGTGCGTCTGTCGTCGCTGGCGTCGAGCAAATGGGCGGACACCGGTGGCGAGAAATCCAAGTTCGGCCTGTCGGCGGCGCAACTGATCTCGGTGGTCCAGCGTTTCCGTGATGCCGGTCTCGACCAGGGCATCCGCCTGCTGCACTTCCACATGGGTTCGCAGATCGCCAACCTGGCCGACTACCAGCACGGCTTCAAGGAAGCCATCCGCTACTACGGCGAGCTGCGTGCGCTGGGCCTGCCGGTGGACCACATCGATGTCGGTGGCGGCCTGGGCGTGGACTACGACGGCACCCACTCGCGCAACGCCAGCTCCATCAACTACGACATGGACGACTACGCCGGTGTCGTGGTCGGCATGCTCAAGGAGTTCTGCGACGCCCAGGGCCTGCCGCACCCGCACATCTTCTCCGAAAGCGGCCGCTCGCTGACCGCGCACCATGCCGTGCTGGTGGTGCAGGTGACCGACGTCGAGAAACACAACGACGAAGTGCCGACCATCGAGAACAAGGAAAGCCTGCCGGAAACCGTGCAGTGGCTGGCCGATCTGCTCGGCCCGACCGATCTTGAGATGGTCACCGAAACCTACTGGCGCGCCACCCACTACATGAGCGACGTGGCCGCCCAGTACGCCGACGGCAAGATCACCCTGTCCGAGAAAGCCCTGGCCGAGCAGTGCTACTTCGCCGTGTGCCGGCGCCTGCACAACTCGCTCAAGGCGCGCCAGCGCTCGCACCGCCAGGTGCTGGACGAACTGAACGACAAGCTCGCCGACAAATACATCTGCAACTTCTCGGTGTTCCAGAGCCTGCCGGACACCTGGGCCATCGGCCAGGTGCTGCCGATCATCCCGCTGCACCGCCTGGACGAAGAGCCGCTGCGCCGTGCCGTACTGCAAGACCTGACCTGCGACTCCGACGGCAAGATCAACCAGTACGTCGACGAGCAGAGCATCGAGACCAGCATGCCGGTGCATTCGGTCAACGAGGGTGAAGACTACCTGCTGGGCATCTTCCTGGTCGGTGCCTACCAGGAAATCCTGGGCGACATGCACAACCTGTTCGGTGACACCGACTCGGTGAACATCTACCAGAATCCGAACGGCAGCGTGTACCACGCCGGCATCGAGACCCACGACACCATCGAAGACATGCTGCGCTACGTGCACCTGTCGCCGGAGGAGTTGATGACCCACTACCGCGACAAGGTTGCCAGCGCGCGGATCACGGCGCGTGAGCGGACCCAGTTCCTCGATGCGCTGCGCTTGGGGCTGACGCGGTCTTCGTACCTGTCGTCGTAAGCTTGCAACTGGCCGGCCTCAAAGACCTGTGGGAGCCGGCTTGCCGGCGATGGCGTCATTCCAGACCGACACTGTCGTCTGTGCCGACCTCATCGCTGCATGGGTATCTACACATCTCGCAGTCAAGCGCAGAGCATTAGGCTACTAGGATCCGGTGGGAGCGGATTCATCCGCGAACGGCGGCGAAGCCGTCGTAACGCCTGAATCCCCGGTCTGACTGATACAGCCGGGATACCGGTTTTGGGGCCGCGTTGCGGCCCTTCGCGGATGAATCCGCTCCCACAAGATCGTGAACTGCGCCCCGGATGTTGGACACCCATCCAGCACCGGGGTGTTTTAAATGATCAAGTATTCCAAGCAGTTCAAGCTGTCCGCCATCAAGGCCTTCCTCAAGCGAGGCCGGGGGTTTCGCCACGTGGCCAGCCAGTTTCAAATAGATCCCACCCTTCTGCGGCGCTGGGTCGTGGCTTACCAGCATCACGGCGTGGCCAGCCTCAAACGCTCTCATCAGCGCCACAGCGCCCAGTTCAAACTCACCGTGCTTCATCGCATGCTGAATGAACAACTGTCTCATCGTGCTGCCGCAGCGCTGTTCAATCTGGGTAATTCGAGTCAACTGGGCAGATGGCAGCAGCAGTATTACAGTGGCGAGCTTACAGCCCAGCTTTCAGCGAAGAAGAGACCGCCTCGTACCATGTCCAAGCAGCCCTCCAAGCCCGATGAAACCTCGGTAGTACCTGACGAGGAGCTCTCGGTCGCCCAACTGCTGCGCAAGATACGCAAGCTTGAAGCGGAGAACGCCTACCTAAAAAAGCTCGAGGAATTAGACGAGGCCAAACTCAGGCAGAAGAAAGCCACCACGAAAAAGCCCGGCTGATTGCCGAACTGCACTCGAGTCATTTGCTGGCCGACCTGCTAGACGCTGCAGGCTTGGCACGTGCCACCTACTACTACCAGCTCAAGACCATCGGAGCTGAGGATAAATGTGCCTCGCTGAAAGCCTCGATCCAGGACATCCAGCACCATCACCGTGGTCGCTATGGCTATCGCCGTGTCACCGCGACTCTGCGTCAGGAAGGTCAGTTGGTGAACACCAAGAAAGTACGCCGCCTGATGAACGAACTGGACCTCAAATGTACGGTGCGACCCAAGAAATACAGGTCATACCGTGGCCTGATGGACGAGGCATCACCCAATATCTTGAAACGGGAATTTACGGCTGATCAGCCCAACCAGAAGTGGGTGACAGATGTTACGGAGTTCAAGGTCGCTGGCGAGAAGCTCTACCTTTCGCCGATTCTGGACTTGTACAACGGGGAAATCGTCGCCTACCAGACTGACACGCGACCGCGCTATGCCCTGGTGGGAACAATGCTTGAGCGTGCACTGAAGAAACTCCCGACTGACAGCAAACCGATGTTGCACTCGGACCAAGGTTGGCACTACCGATACCCTGACTACCGCCAGCGCTTGAAGGATACGGGCCTGGAGCAAAGCATGTCGCGCAAGGGCAATTGCCTGGACAACGCCGCGATGGAGAGCTTTTTTGGCACGTTGAAAGCGGAGTATTTCTACCGGGAACACGTCAAGACAATCGACCAGCTCCGTGCTGGGATTGATGAGTACATTCGTTATTACAACCATGAACGTATCAAAATGAAGCTTGGCGGCCTGAGTCCTGTGGCTTACAGAAACCAGGCCGCGTAGCTTTACGCACCTAATGTCCAACTTTTGGGGCGCAGCTCATCGCACACATCGCTGGCAAGCCAGCTCCCACAGGTTCGATGTTGTCAGACAAACCACCCACCTCGCCGCTGCAACCGCCAGCCCATCACCCCCAGCGTCACCCCGCGCAACCCCATGAACAGCAGAAACGCCAGCCACAACCCATGATTGCCCAGCCCGCTGGCCAGCCAGGCGAAGGGCAGGGCGATGACCACGCTGAGCAGCATGGCATCGCGCATTTCCCGGGCGCGGGTGGCGCCGATGAACAGGCCGTCGAGCAGGTAGCTCCACACCGCGATCAAGGGCAGCAGCGCCAGATAAGGCAGGTACTCGAAGGCGGTTTCGCGTACGCCGGGGATGTCGGTCTGCATCTGGATGAACAAATGCCCACCCAGCAGGAACAACAGGGCGAAGCCGCTGCTGGCGATGAGCGACCAGCCGCCAGCGACCACCAGTGAGCGCCGCAAGGCCGGTCTGTCGCCTGCACCGATGGCGTGGCCGCACAAGGCTTCCACGGCGTGGGCCAGGCCGTCGAGGGCGTAGGCAGTGAGCAGCAGGCCGTTGAGCAGCAGGGCATTGGCTGCCACGGTTTCTTCGCCCATGCGCGCACCCTGCACGGTAATGAGGAAGAACACGCCTTGCAGCGCCAGGCTGCGGATGAAAATGTCGCGGTTGACGCTGAGCATCGGCCGCCAGCTCTGCCAGCGCGCCAGCAATGGCCAGACGATCTGCCCGGGGTAGGCGCGCAGGGAGGGCCGCGTCAGTGCCAGGCCGAGCAGGGCGGCGGCCCATTCGGAGATCACCGAGGCCCGCGCCGACCCCACCACGCCCCAGTCCAGCCCGAGTACGAACCACAGGTTGAGGACGATGTTCAGCAGGTTGGTGGTCAGCAGGATGATCAGCGGCGTCCGGGCGTTCTGGGTGCCGAGGAACCAGCCGACCAGGGCGAAGCTGGCCAGTGCTGCCGGCAGGCCCAGCAGGCGAGTGCGGAAGAAGTCGAGGGTGCCTTGTTCCAGCTCGGCGCCGGGTTGCATCAGGTCGACGGCGAAGCGGCTCAGGGGCAACGCCAGCACCCCCAGCAACAGGGCGAAGAACAGCGCCAGCAGCAGGCCCTGCACCAGCACCTGGCGCAGGGCGGCGCCGTCGGCGCGGCCGGCGGCCTGGGCCGCGAAACCGGTAGAGCCCATGCGCAGGAAGCCGAGCACCGACACCAGCAGGGTGAACAGGCTGGCGCCGACCGCCACTGAGCCGAGCTGGTGGGCGTGGGGCAGGTGGCCGATGACGGTGCTGTCGACCAAGGCGACCAAGGGCACCGAGATGTTGGACAGGATCATCGGTGCGGCCAGGGCCCAGACCTTGTGGTGGGTGGGGCGGTGGTGCCAGTCGGTGAACAAGGGGAGCATTGAAAGTCCTGGGCGTCGGGGGACCGCGTTGCGGTCCTTCGCGAGCAAGCTCGCTCCCACAGCGGAAGCGCAGCGGCGCAAAGAGAACATTCTAACGGCTCGTGGCACTTTGCCGGGTGAACCCTGTCTCATCCCGCGGGCGTTGGCCGGTGAATCCGGCAGCCTTGATATATAGTTTCTCGTCTGACTTTGCTGCCAAAGAGTTCTCCCCATGCTCAACAAAGGATTGTGGCTGGCCTGCGCGCTGGCGCTGCTCAGCGCCTGCGATTCGTCATCCCCCGATAAACCCGCGCCGGCCGAAAAGGCTGCGGCCACCGCGCCCGCTGCCGCCACGGCGACGGTCGATGTGGCGGCGCTGGCCCAGCGTTATGCCGGCCGCGAACTCAATGTGGTGGATGTCTCGGAAGTGCAGGTCGATGGCGCCAGCGCGCTGTCGGTGACCTTCTCGGCACCACTGGACGCCGACCAGCCGTTCGCCGAGCGCCTGCACCTGGTGGACACCACCAAGGGCAAGGTGGATGGCGCCTGGGAGCTGTCCAGCAACCGCATGGAACTGCGCCTGCGTCACCTTGAACCGCAGCGCAAGCTGGTGCTGACCATCGACGCCGGCCTGCTCAGCGTCAACGGCAAGCGCCTGGCCAACGAGTACGTCAGCCGCCTGGAGACCCGCGACATGGAGCCGAGCATCGGCTTCGCCAGCCGCGGCTCGCTGCTGCCGACCCGACTCGCCGAGGGCCTGCCGGTGATCGCCCTGAACGTGGCCAAGGTCGATGTGGAGTTCTTCCGCATCAAGCCAGAATCCCTGCCGGCGTTCCTCGCCTCCTGGGGCCGCAGCAGTTCGCTGCAGAGCTATGAGGCCCGCGACCTGCTGCCCATGGCCGATCTGGTCTACGGCGGTCGCTTCGATCTGAACCCCGCGCCCAACACCCGCGAAACCCTGCTGCTGCCCATGGCCGGGATCAAGCCGTTGCAGGAAGCCGGCGTCTACCTGGCGGTGATGCGCGAGGCGGGCACCTACAACTATTCCCAGCCGGCGACGCTGTTCACCCTCAGCGATATCGGCCTGTCGGTGCACCGCTACAGCAATCGCCTGGATGTCTTCACCCAGGCGCTGGAAGGCGGCAAGGCGCTGAGTGGCGTCGATCTCGACCTGCTCGACCACGACGGCAAGCTGCTCGGCCAGGCCAAGACCGACGGCAGCGGCCACGCGCAACTGCCACTGCCGCCCAAGGCCGACGTGCTGCTGGCGCGTCAGGGCGAACACACCACGCTGCTGCGCCTGAACAGCGCCGCGCTGGACCTGTCGGAATTCACCGTCACCGGTCCCCAGTCCAACCCCCTGCAGTTCTTCGTCTTCGGCCCGCGTGACCTGTACCGCCCGGGCGAAACGGTGCTGCTCAATGGCCTGCTGCGTGACCAGGACGGCAAGCCGGTGAACAGCCAGCCGATCAATGTCGAAGTACGCCGGCCCGACGAGCAGGTCAGCCGCAAGTTCGTCTGGGAGGCGGACGCCAACGGCTTCTATCAATACCAACTGCAACTGGCCAGTGAAGCGCCGACCGGACGCTGGCAACTGCTGTTCGACCTGGGCGGCGGCAGGCAGCAAGTGTTCGAGGTGCTGGTCGAGGACTTCCTCCCCGAGCGCCTGGCCCTGGAACTCAAGGGCAGCGACACGCCACTGAGCCCCGATGCCACCGCCGAGATCAGCGTCAACGGTCGCTACCTGTACGGTGCGCCGGCGGCCGGCAATCGCCTGAGCGGCCAGGTCTATGTGCGACCGCTGCGCGAGGCGGTGCCGGCCCTGCCTGGCTACCAGTTCGGCTCGGTCACCGAAGGTGAACTGAGCCATGACCTGGAGCTGGAAGAAACCACCCTCGATGACAACGGCGACGCCACCCTCAGTGTCGCCAGCGAATGGGCCGAGGCCCGCTCGCCGCTGCAATTGACGGTGCAGGCCAGCCTGCAGGAGTCTGGTGGCCGTCCGATCACGCGGCGACTGGAGCAACCGATCTGGCCGGCCGAGCACCTGCCGGGCCTGCGCGGTCTGTTCGACGGCGAGGAAACCGACGGCGATGCGCCGGTGGAAATCGAGCTGCTGATGGCCGACCGCGACGGCAACAAGCTGGCCGCCGACAACCTGCGGGTGCGCCTGGTACGCGAGCGTCGCGACTACTACTGGAACTACTCGCAGAGCGACGGCTGGAGCTACAACTTCAACGAGAAATTCCTCACCGAAAGCGAGCAGACCGTCAGCGTTCCTGCCGGCAGTACCACCAAACTCAGCTTCCCGGTGGAGTGGGGCCCGTACCGCGTCGAGGTGGAAGACCCGGACACCGGCGTTACCAGCAGCCTGCGCTTCTGGGCCGGCTACCGTGCCCAGGACAACGCCGACGGCGGTGCCGTGCGTCCCGACCAGGTGCGTCTGGCGCTGGACAAACCGGCCTACAACGATGGCGACACCGCCACTGTGACCGTCACCCCGCCAGCGGCAGGCAAGGGTTACCTGATGGTCGAAGGCGGCGACGGTCCGCTGTGGTGGCAGGAGATCGACGTGCCCGCCGAGGGCAAGGCATTCGAGGTCAAGCTGGACCCGAAATGGGCGCGGCATGACCTGTACCTGAGTGCGCTGGTGATCCGTCCGGGCGAGCGCAAGGCCAACGTCACGCCGAAGCGCGCCGTGGGCCTGCTGCACCTGCCGCTGGACCGTGCCCAGCGCAAGCTGGCCGTCACCCTCGACGCGCCGGAAAAAATGCGGCCCAAGCACCCGCTGACGGTGAATATCCAGGCACGCAATGCCGATGGCAGCGTGCCGAAGCAGGCCCGGGTGCTGCTGGCGGCGGTGGACGTGGGCATCCTCAACATCACCAGCTACGTTACCCCCGACCCGTTCACCGGCATGTTCGGCCGTAAGGCCTACGGCGCCGACCAACTGGATATCTACGGGCAGTTGATCGAAGCCGGCCAGGGCCGCCTCGCCAGCCTCGCCTTCGGTGGTGACGCCGGCATGGCCAAGGGCGGCAAGCGCCCGGACACCAGCGTGACCATCGTTGCCCTGCAGAGCGCACCGGTGACCCTCGATGCCGAAGGCAAGGGCCAGGTGACGGTGGACATCCCCGACTTCAACGGTGAACTGCGCCTGATGGCCCAGGCCTGGAGCGAAGACCACTTCGGTGTCGCCGAAGGCAAGACCGTGGTCGCCGCGCCGCTGATCGCCGAGCTGTCGGCGCCGCGTTTCCTCGCCGGTGGCGACCGCACCAGCCTGGCGCTGGACCTCTCCAACCTCACCGAGCAACCGCAGTCGCTGGCCGTAGCACTGGCGACCGAAGGCCAGCTGGACCTGCTCGGCGCGTCCCACCAGACGCTCAAGCTCAAGCCCGGCCAGCGCGTCACCCTGCAGGTGCCGGTGCAGGCCAAGGGCGGTTACGGCCAGGGCAAGGTGACGGTGCGGGTCGATGGCCTGGTGTTGCCGGGCGAGACCGACAGCGGCTTCTCCCGCGACTGGACCCTCGGCGTGCGCCCGGCGTATCCGGCGCAACTCAAGCACTACCGCGTGGCGCTGAAAGGCGAGCCGTGGACCTTGCCCGAGCAGGATCTGGCGCTGTTCGAGCCCGCTGGCCTGGAAGGCACGCTGGCGCTGTCGAGCCGGCCGCCACTGAACCTCGCCGAACAGATCCGCGCGCTGAAGGCTTACCCCTATGGCTGCCTGGAGCAGACCACCAGTGGTCTGTACCCGTCGCTCTACGCCGACGCCGAAACCCTCAAGCGTCTCGGCCTCACCGGCGAGCCGGCAGCCGATCGCCAGCGCAAGATCGAAATGGGCATCGAGCACCTGCTGGGCATGCAGCGCTACAACGGCAGCTTCGGTCTGTGGAGTTCGGACGGCGAAGAGGAATACTGGCTGACCGCCTATGTCACCGATTTCCTCCTGCGCGCCCGCGACCAGGGCTTCGCAGTACCGCCCGAGGTCCTGAAGAAAGCCAGCGAGCGGCTGCTGCGCTATGTGCAGGAACGCAACCTGATCGAGGTCAACTACAGCGAGAACGCCGAGCACAGCCGCTTCGCCGTGCAGGCTTACGCGGCGCTGGTGTTGTCCCGCAGCCAGCAGGCACCGCTGGGCGCGCTGCGCAGTCTGTTCGAGCGGCGTGCCGACGCGCGCTCCGGCCTGCCGCTGGTGCAACTGGCGATCGCCCTCGACGCCATGGGCGACAAGCCCCGTGCCGAGCAGGCGCTGCAGGCCGGCCTGGCGGTCAATCGTGACAATGCCTGGATGGCCGACTACGGCAGTCCGCTGCGGGACCAGGCGCTGATTCTGGCGCTGCTGGAAGAGAACAAACTGGCGAGCAAGGTCATTCCTGACCGCCTGTTCGCGTTGTCCGACCTGTTGGCCGCCAGCCCCTGGTTGTCGACCCAGGAGCGCAACGCGCTGTTCCTCGCCGGTCGTGGCCTGGCTCAACAGCCGGAAAGCAAATGGACCGCGCAACTGGACAGCGCAGGCGAAGCTCGCGAGTTGAGCCCGGCCCAGTCCGGGCTGCATCTGGAGGGCCCATTGCTGGCCTCGCCGCTGACCGTGCGCAACGACGGCGAGCAGACGCTGTACCAGCGTCTGACCCTGTCGGGTTATCCGCGCCAGGCGCCGGCGGCCAGCGGTAACAACATGAGCATCCGCCGCGAGTACCTGGGCATGAACGGCCAGGCACTGGACCTGAAGTCGCTGGAGAGTGGCGAGCTGGTGCTGGTGCACCTGGCGATCCAGGCCAAAGCGCGGGTTCCCGATGCCCTGGTAGTGGATCTGCTACCTGCGGGCCTCGAGCTGGAAAACCAGAATCTGGCCCAGAGCGCCGCCAGCCTGGAAAACGCCAGCAGCGCTGTGAAGCAATGGCGCGAAGCGATGGAGAACGCCAATGTGGTGCATCAGGAGTTTCGCGATGACCGCTACGTGGCGGCGCTCAACCTTGATGGCTATGGCACCACCCACCTGCTGTACCTGGCCCGGGCAGTGACGCCGGGCAGCTATCGGATTCCGCCGCCGCAGGTGGAGTCGATGTACCGGCCGGACTGGCAGGCAGTGGGGGACGGTTCAGGGGAAATGGTGATCCGGGGCCGTTAAGGCCTCATCGCCGGCAAGCCGGCTCCCACCGTTTCCAGTGGGAGCCGGCTTGCCGGCGATGCGTTCGAACCCTCAATGCACCACCCAGCTCAACACCCATAACCCCAGCAGCGCCCACAGAATCCCGGCAATCACCGATGCCCGCATGAACGCCCTGACCGCCGAATACAACAGCAGCAACCCGATGATCAGAATCAGGATGCTGACGATCGAGGTGTCCATGCCCAGGGTGCTCGCCAGACCGTCGATGAACTTCGACCCGGCATTGGCCAGCAGGGCGAACAGCCCGGCGAGGGCGTCCACCACGAAACGGATGACGGCACCTATCGCCTGTCCCAGCCACTCGAAAAAACCTTCTACTTGCATGGTTGTGTCCTGATGATCGTCACAGCGTTCACGCTGCATTCCTGCCTTTGGCCATTGCCGGGCCATTACGGTTCCCCAGTCGGGGCGTTTCGATGTTCAGCGTAGCTCTGCCGCAGGGACGCAAGTCCCGCCTTGCCGTTATTGCGGTGCTGGCCGGGGCGGGATTGGTGGCGCTGCTCTGGCTGGCCGACCACCTCTGGCCGCTGCCCTTGCCCAGGGACGATCTGGCGCGGGTGGTGCTGGCCGAGGACGGTACGCCGTTGTGGCGCTTCGCCGATGCCGAAGGCGTCTGGCGTTATCCGGTGGGTGCCGATGAGGTCTCGCCGCTCTACCTGCAAGCCCTGCTCACCTATGAGGACCGTTGGTTCTATCGCCACCCCGGGGTCAACCCGCTGGCGCTGGGTCGGGCGGCCTGGCAGAACCTCAGTGGCGGGCGCGTGCTGTCGGGCGGCAGCACGCTGTCGATGCAGGTGGCGCGGCTGCTCGATCCGCACTCGCGGACCCTGCCGGGCAAGCTGCGTCAGCTCTGGCGAACCCTGCAACTGGAATGGCACCTGAGCAAGGACGAGATCCTCGAGCTCTACCTCAACCGCGCCCCGTTCGGTGGCACCTTGCAGGGCGTGGCGGCGGCGAGTTGGGCCTATCTGGGCAAGTCGCCGAAGCACCTGACGCCGGCCGAGGCCGCCTTGCTCGCGGTGCTGCCGCAAGCGCCGAGCCGGCTTCGCCCTGACCGCCATCCGCAGCGCGCCACCGCCGCCCGCGACAAGGTGCTGCAGCGCCTCGACGAGTATCAGGTGTGGCCGCACCAGCAGATTGTCGAAGCCATGGAGGAACCGCTCCTGCTCGCCCCGCGCCAGGAGCCGGCGCTGGCGCCACTGCTGGCTCGCCGCCTGAACCGCGCCGACAGCCCACCACTGATCCGCACCACCCTCGACGCCAGCCTGCAGCGTCGCCTGGAAGATCTGCTGACCGGCTGGCGCGCCCGGCTGCCGGAACGCACCTCGGCAGCGATCCTGGTGGTGGAATCGCAGACCATGGCGGTGCGCGCCTACCTCGGCTCGGTGGACCTCAACGATGAGCGCCGCTTCGGTCATGTCGACATGATCAGCGCCTGGCGCTCGCCCGGCTCGACCCTCAAGCCGTTTCTCTACGGCATGGCCATGGACGACGGGCTGATCCATTCCGAATCGCTGCTCCAGGACGTACCGCGCCGCTACGGCGACTACCGTCCCGGCAACTTCTCCATGGGCTTCAGCGGGCCGGTGGCGGCCAGCTCGGCGTTGTCGCTGTCGCTGAACCTGCCGGCGGTGCAACTGCTGGAAGCCTACGGACCGAAGCGCTTCGCCGCGCAACTGCGGGCTGCTGGCGTGCCGTTGAGTCTGCCGGCGCTGGCGGAGCCGAACCTGTCGCTGATCCTCGGCGGCGGTGGCAGTCGCCTGGAGGATCTGGTGGCTGGCTACAGCGCCTTCGCCCGCGACGGCATGAGTGCCGGGCTACGCCTGCAACCCGACGCGCCACTGGTGGAACGGCGGCTGTTGTCGCCGGGGGCGGCGTGGATCGTGCGGCGGATTCTCAGCGGTCAGGCGCGGCCCGATCGCGACCCTCATGCCGAACTGGTGCAGCGCCCGACCCTGGCCTGGAAGACCGGGACGAGCTATGGCTTTCGCGATGCCTGGTCGATCGGAGTGGGGCCGCGCTACCTGATCGGCGTGTGGATCGGCCGCCCGGACGGCACGCCGGTGCCGGGTCAGTTCGGCCTGGCTTCGGCGGCGCCGTTGATGTTGCAGGTGCACGATGTGCTGAGCAACCGTGATGCCCAGCGTGGCATCGCCGCGCCGGTGCCAGCGGTGCCGGCGACTGTGGGCGTCGCGGCAATTTGCTGGCCGTTGGGCCAGCCGCTGGCGCGCAGCGACTCCAACTGCCGGCGCCAGCGGTTCGCCTGGACGCTGGACGGCACCACGCCGCCGACGCTGCTGGCGAAGGACCAGCCGCTGGACGTCGGCTTGCTGGAGCGAGTGTGGGTCAATGACCAAGGGTTGCGGGTCGATGCGGCCTGCCCGGGAGCGCGGGCACGGGATATCGCCTTGTGGCCGGCACCCCTGGAGCCCTGGCTGTCACGGGCAGAACGGCGCGGGGCGCGGTTGCCGGCCATCGATACCGCCTGTCCGCCTCCCGTGCTGGCCACGGCACCACCGCTGTCCATCGTCGGCGTGCGTCAGGGCGATCAGTTGCGGCGCCCGGTCACCAGCCGCGATGTGCTTCAGGTGGACGTGTCGGCCCTGGGCGGTGACGGCCAGCGCTGGTGGTTTCTCAATGGCGCGCCGCTGGGCGAGAGCAGTGGACAGGACGTGCTGAAAGCGCGGCTGGAGGAAGCCGGGCAATACGAACTGAGCGTCCTTGACGCCAGCGGCCAGACCGCCCGGCTGACCTTCCAGGTGACTCAGTAGCGGCGGATCATCCATACCCCGCCGAGAATCAGCACCAGGCCGGCGATCTTGCCCAGGCTGGCCGGCGCCTCGCGAAAGCCGGCCCAGCCGAAGTGGTCCAGGGCCATGGCCATCGCCAGTTGTCCGGCCAGCACCAGCGCCATGAACAGCATGGCGCCGATTCGCGGGCCGGCGAAGGCGGCGGTGGTGATGAAGAAGGCGCCCAGCAGGCCACCGCTCCAGTGCCACCAGGTCAGGCTTTTCAGCGCGCTCAGCCCGGGCATCTCGCGCTGGCTCAGCACCAGTGCCAGCAGGGCCAGGGTGCCCACGGCGAAGGAAATCAGGGCGGCGGCCAGTACGCTGGACACCTGTTTGGCCAACTGGCCATTGATACCGGCCTGCAAGGGCAGGAAGGCGCCGGCGATAAAGGGAAGGCAGAGCAGCCACCAGGCAGGGGCGGGCATGAACAATCTCCAGAACAGGTACGAGGGCCCACGAGGGGGCGGGGAGTTTACTGTAGACAACGCCCGTGTCCGAGGTGCTTTTCGCCGATAGAGCGCACCCCGCGTTGAGGTGCGTCACAGCCGTCAATTTGGCGCCAGCACCCCGTCAAATGGTGATAGTGCGAAAGTCGAAGTGCTATCACCTGGCCCCTTTCGGCTTTCCAAGGCACTGATTCATCTGGAGTTTTTCAGGCCGCCGAAACGTATAGAACGGGTTAATACCAAGATCAGAATTGTGACTCCGTGCCGCTCGGACTGTGATGTCCACTACGGAAGTGGACACTCCGTCATGGGGCGTCCGCACATATAAAGCAGCGGCAGCGAAAGCTATGGAGTCGCCATCATGAAAACTCAAGCGTGGATGAAGGCAAGTTCGGCACTGGCATTGATTCTGGCGATAACGGTTTCTGGTGTGGGATGCAGCAGCGGTGGCGGTGGCCACCACAGTTCGGTGGACGGTTCGTCGCAAGGCGGCGGTGACGGCGGTACGGGTGGTGGTGACGGTGGAACCGGTGGTGGCGATGGCGGCACTGGCGGCGGCGATGGCGGCACCGGCGGTGGCGGCACGGGCGGCGGTGATGGCGGAACCGGTGGTGGCGGCACGGGCGGTGGCGATGGCGGCACCGGCGGTGGCGGTACGGGCGGTGGAGATGGTGGCACCGGCGGTGGCGGTACGGGCGGCGGCGATGGCGGCACCGGCGGTGGCGGTACAGGCGGTGGTGATGGTGGAACCGGCGGCGGTGGTACTGGCGGTGGCGGCACCGGTGGTGGCGGTACGGGCGGCGGCGATGGCGGCAACGCCGGCGGTGGTGGCAACACGACTACCCCGTTGATCGTTGGTCAGGTGGTGGACCAACTGGGTACTGGTGTTTCCGGTCTTGGTACCGGTGTCAGCAGTCTTGGTAGCACCGTCAATTCGTTGCCTGTGCTGGGCGCTACCAACGCGGGCGGCCTGGTGAACTCGGCAGGTCAGGCCGTGACCAGCATCGGCACCGGCCTCAGTGATGGCCTGGGTCAACTGGGCACCGGCGGGAATGCCGTCGGTACCACCGTGGCGGGTGTCGGCACGGCGGTCTCGAACCTGGGCGGTGGCCTGGGAGCTGTGGCTGACAGCCAGGCCATCCAGCAGCTTCCGGTGGTGGGCGGTGTGGTCGGGCAGGTCGCCGAGACCGTGACCATGCTGGGCAACACCCTTTCGACGCAAAGCACCACCGGGCCACTGGGTGGCGTCACCCAAGGGCTGAGCGACACGGCTGTACAAGTGGTATCGCTGGTCGAGAACACCACCGGCAACCTGGGCACTGCGACCGGACTGGGCGCTCCGCTCGATTCAGCGTTGCAGCAGGTGGGCAATGTGCTGACCCAGGTCGGCAGCGGCGTCGCCGCGGCTGGCAACGGTAACCCGGTGACCACTGCGGCCGGCGGACTGGTCAGCAGCGTGGGCAACGGACTCGGTACGGGAGGCGGCCTGGTGGGCAATGGCACTGCCGGTGGCTCGACCGGCTTGCTGGAAACCGTGGGCGGTGTGGTTGCAGGCGTCGGCAGCGGCCTGAATGCCGGCAGCAACAATGGCACCGTGGATGCGGCCGGCAATACCGTCGGCGGCCTGGGCGGTACGGTGGCGTCCCTGGGCACTGTGCTGGGTGGCAATGGTGTCGCCAGCAGCAGCGCGGCCGCACCGGCTGCTGCCCTGACTACCCAGGTAAGCTCGGCAGTGACGCCGGTGGTCAACACCGTGGCTGGCGTGACCCAGCAGGTGGGCGCAGCCACCGGTCTCGGCGCGCCGGTAAGCGGTCTGCTCGGCCAGGTCGGCGGTGCAGTCAGCAGCCTTGGCGGTCAACTGGGCGGCGCGACCAACAACCCGGTGGTGGGCAACCTGGGTGCCACGGTCGGTGCAGTCGGTACGACGGTGACCAACGCCGGCGGGCTGGTGAACGGCCAGACTAGCGGCGGTGGCGTCGGTGCCGGCCTCGGCGGTGTGGTCAACACCGTGACGGGCGCACTGGGTGGCGCAACGGGCGGTACCGGCGGTGTCGGTGGCACCGTGGGCAACGTCGTCAGCACGGTCACCGGCGCACTGGGTGGCGTGACCGGTGGTGCGGCGGTCAACGGTTCGGTGGGTGCAACGGTGGGTGGCGTGGTGGGCAACGTGACCGGCACCCTCGGTGCCAGCGCCACCACGGGCGGCACCGGCACTACCGGTGGTGTTGGAGGACTGCTCAACGGCGTGACGGGTGCCCTGAGCGGGTCGCGGTAAAAAGCCATCATCGGTTAGACGACTTTACGGACAACACCTACGCTTGAGTCTGACGAGGGGACCGTCTTGGTTCCCTCGTACTTTTCAGGATCATGGAGTGTCCTATGCGATCGATGGCCGTCGCGTTAGTGGGTCTTTCCTGGGTAAGCGGGCTGCAGGCCGAGCCGCTCCCAAGTTATCTGAACAGCAACGAAACCGAACGAACCCTCCCTGCGCCCAACCTGCCTGCCGATGCCTTCCGTCCGGCGGCTCCGGCGCTGCAAGTACCGACTCCCTCCGCTCAATCCCAGCCGCTGATGATGAATACCCGGGTGCTGATCCGCAAAATCCGCATCGAAGGTGGCACCGTCTACCCCTTGAGCGATCTGCGCGACAACTACAAGGACCTGATCGATCGCGAAGTCACCGTCGGCGATCTGATCGAGGCAACCCGACGCCTGACCCAGCGCTACCAGCAGGACGGCTACCTGCTGTCCTATGCATTCCTGCCGGTGCAGAACTTTGCCGAGGGCCGGCTGCGGGTGGTGCTGGTCGAAGGTTATATCCGCGACTACGAATTGCAGGGCGATGTGGGCCGGGTCTCGGCCTATCTCGACAAGCTGGTGACCAAGCTCAAGGCCGAGCGCCCGCTGACCCGCAAGACCTTCGAGCGCTACACCTCGCTGATGAGCCGGGTCCCGGGCATCACCCTGCAGGCGCAGGTGCCGCCGCCGGGCACGACCGATGGCGCCAGCAAGATGGTGGTGCAGGCGTCACGCAAGCCGTTCACCACCAGCATGAACCTCACCGATGGCAGCCGTGACGACGTGCAGGCGCTGTTCGCGGCCAATAGCAATGCCCAGACCGCCGTGGCCGAGCAGCTCAGCGTGAGTGCGCTGTTCCCGCCGGGCGACGACAAGGAACATTATTTCCGCGTCGACTACTCGCAGAACCTCGATCTCGAAGGTACCCAGCTCAACCTGTCGGCCTCGCGCTATCGCAGCGATCCCTCGGCGGTCGTGCAACTGCAGAACGGCATCGACCTCAAGCAGCACCGCGAAAACGACCGCTACTCCATCGGCCTGAGCCATCCGCTGATCGCTTCTCCGACCGAGTGGCTGAATGTCGCGGCACGCTTCTACGCCGTCAACGACACCACCGATTACCGTGTGATCGGCTTGCCGCTCAAGGTCAGCACCAGCACCGATATCCGCGCCCTGGCCTTCGAGGGCGACTGGCGCAAGGCGACCGAAAGGCAGCTGCGTATCGTCAGCGCCGGTGTGTATCAGGGGCTGGACCATTTTGGCGCCGACACCAATGCCGGCTACGACCTGGACTTCTTCCGCCTGCGCCTGTCCGGGGTACAGAGCGACCGCTTCTTCGACAACTGGCAGGGCGTGGCCTCCGCAGCGGCCTACTGGACCGACGACAGCCTGCCCGACAGCGAGCGGGCGGTGTTCGGCGGGCAGAACTTCGGCCGTGGTTATCCGGTGGACCAGGCGTCCGGTGACAAGGGCTGGGGTGTGGCCTACGAGGTCAACTACAGCTTCCGGCGCGAGGGCGACTGGGTGAAATTGCTGCAGCCCTATGTGGTGCTCGACGCCGCCCGGACCTGGTTCAACGAACTGGAGGTGCAAGACTCACGCATGTCGTCCACGGCAGTGGGGCTGCGTTTCGGTGATGCGCGCTACTACAACATTGCGCTGGAGGTGGCCAAGCCGATGTCGGACATCGCTCTGGACAGCTTCAACCGCCGGCCACGGTTTACCGTGAGCTTCAGCTACCAGTTGTAGTCCTGCGGGTGTGCGGAAAAAAGCCCGTGCAAGGATTGCACGGTCTTTTTCAGGTCGGTCGAGAGGTGCATCAGCGCACGACGCGCAAGCGCTCCTGCGGGGGAAACAGATTGCCGAGGGTTTCCAGCAGGCGCGTGTGATAGATCGGTTTGCGAAACAGGTCCAGCACCTGCAGGCGCAGCATTTCGCTGACCGCGTCGAGATCGGCCTGGCCGGTGGTGACGATCACCGGCAGGTGCTGGCGCTCGGTATGCTCGCGCAGGCGTTTGATCAGGGAAATACCGGACTCTTCCGGCATGTTCAGGTCGGTGATGACCAGGGCGATATCCGGGTGCCGGGTCAATTGCTGAAGGGCGAGCTTCACCGATGTTGCGGTATGGCAACGAAAGCCTTCGCCCTCGAGCAATTCAGCCAGTTCCGACAGTGCGTCCTCTTCATCATCCACTAACAGCAATTGTTGCCGTGGCTGGGAAGCAGGCATGACGTCTTCCTGTGCGCAGTGACAAGGGATTGCGATTCAAGCCCTGTACGGTGTCCGGCGACCGTCTATACCCCGTCCAGCGCGTTCTGGATGGTGGTGAAAATCGCCGACACTCCCGCCGAGATGGTGGGTACGAACGCCACTAGAGCGATGGCAACCATGCCGGCGACGAGTGCGTATTCGATACCCGACGCTCCATCGTTGCGTTTGATGAATTCCCGAACCGATTCAGTGATTTTGGAGAGCAGCATGGTGTAGCTCCTTGCGCTGGACGCGGGTAGTACCGGGCTTTGGAAGTGAGCCCTTTGCCATCAGAGAATCGTCAAGAGTTAACTCCTCGGCAAATGTAAGAAAGCATTAGTCGGAAAGTGATAATGGAAAACCGTCGCCAATAAGCTGTTGTTTTAGGAGCGTGTCGGAAAAACAGCTGAAAAAAATCTGACGGCGTAATGGCGTTTTGTCCTACCTGCGCTACCGTCAAATAGCGAAATAGTTACTTCGAACTGTGTATTTGTGAGCCCGTTAACAAGAAGTCATGGGCTGTGGGGCGCAAGGCAAGGAGGGGCCGCTCATGAGCAGTCGCGTAACGTTGATACTTGCGGGGCTGTTTTTGCTGGGGGCGGTGATTGCCGGTTACTGGGGGCTGGTGCTGGGTAAACAGCCACCTCGGGAGGCGCCCGCGCCCGTACCGGCAGCTCAACCTGTGACCCAGGTCGTCAACGACGCCCAGGATCAATTGCGCAAACCGGTGGTGGTCCTGCGCCGGGATGTCCCCGCCAACCTTCCCCTGACCACCGATGACCTTGCGGTGGAGCGCCTGCTGGTGGCGCCGGCCGGCAGTTTCCAGACCCTCGAGCAGGTCGCCGGACGCGTGCCATGGCGCGATCTGGCTGCTGGCACCTGGCTTGAAGAAAGCAGCTTCGACGCCGGCGGCCCGCTGGCGCGGATGATCCAGCCGGGCGAGCGCGCCCTGACCCTGGGCGTGGATGAGGTCAGCGCCGCTGCCGGGCAGATTCGTCCCGGTGACTACGTCGATGCGTTGCTCTATCTGAAGGATGAAACAGACAACCCGCAGGCCAGCGCACAGGTGGTGGTGCCGGCGCTGCGGGTGCTGAGTGTCGGTGCGCAGATGGGGCTGGCCAACGACGGCAAGCCTGCCGAACCGGTGGAGGTCGATCCCAAGGCCCGTGAGGAAAAACGCCGCAATCCCGTGCGAACCGTGGTGGTGGCGGTGCCTGAAGCCTTGGCCAGTCGCCTGACGCTCGCCGCTCAGGCCGGCAGTGTGCGGCTGGCGGTACGGAGTGCCGAGGAAAAGCGTCTGGCTGCGTATTGGGCCGATCCCAAGGCTGTGGACAAGACCCTGGCCGATGCCAATCGCCAGTTGTATCGCTTCAACCAGCTGGCCATGGCGCCGCCCCCTGCTGCGCCGGCCAGCGCCCCGGCACCGCGGCGCGGCATCGAGATCATTCGTGGTGCCCAGTCTTCCGAGCCATCCCACTGAATAGAGCAAGGACGCCCTTCGATGAGCAGCCGTTCTGCGCGGATTTCTTCGTACACCCTGATGGCTGCGCTGTGCCTGCTGCTGCCGATCTCCGAAACCCGCGCGGCGACCGTGGGGTGTTCGGCATTGCCACGTGCGCCGTCGGTGATCGAGATCGACCAGGGGTTGCAGCAAGAACTGCGGCTGCCGGTGGGTATTACCCGGGCGGCGGTGGGTGATCCGAAAATCGCCGATGTCCACCCGCTGGGCAACAATGCCGTACTGGTGACCGCCATGGGCGCTGGCGCTACCAGCCTGAGCCTGTGGACTGCCTGCGCGGGCGAGCCGCGTCAGACCATGGTGTTCGTGCGTGGTCGGGCCACCGCGGACCTTGCCGGCACAGCTGTCGCACCCTCGCTGGACGCTGAACTGCCGAGCCAGATCCAGGCCGATATCCGCTTTGTCGAGGTCAGCCGCAGCCAAGCTCAAGGAGGCCGGCTCGCGATTGTTCTTCAAGGGCTCCAACAGCTCGCTGATCGTGTCGCCGAACACGCTGCTCACGCCGGGCACGGTGCCTGTCACCAATCCCTCGATCGAGCTCGACAACAGCGTCTTCAACATTACCTGGGGCGGCGGCAGCAGCCGCTTCCTCGCGGCGATCAACGCACTGGAGAATACCGGCTTCGCCTACACCCTGGCGCGTCCCAGCCTGGTGGTACTCAGCGGCATGACCGCCAGCTTCCTCGCCGGTGGCGAGATTCCGATTCCGGTGCCCAGCAGCGGTAGCGACAACGTATCGATCGAGTACAAGGAATTCGGTATCCGCCTGGCGCTGTCGCCCACTGTAATCAGCCGTGACCGGATCAGCCTCAAGGTCGCCCCCGAAGTCAGTGAGCTGGACTACAACAATGCCGTGACCATTGCCGGCACCAATGTGCCTGCGTTGAAAGTCCGCCGCACCGATACCAGCATTTCCCTGGCCGACGGCGAGAGCTTTGTGATCAGCGGGCTCATCAGCAAGAACAACCGCTCGACCGTGGACAAGTTCCCCTACCTGGGCGATGTGCCGATCCTCGGTGCGTTTTTCCGCCAGTCCAACGTGCAGAGCGAGGAGACTGAACTGCTGATGGTGGTCACCCCGCACCTGGTCAGGCCCCTGGCGGCCAACGCAAAACTCCCTGAGCTGCCGGGCGAGGGCTTGCGCAACTACGATCCCAGCTGGGGCCGGCTGTTCTTCCTGGAGAACGGCGACTTCGAACGCAAGAGCGGGTTATCCCAATGAGCGAGAGCCTGAGTCAGACCTTCCTGGCAATCACCCGCAACGAGGGTGACCTGCAATGGCTGCAGAACGCGCTGACCCCGCTGGGCCAAGTGGTGGGTGCCGGCAATGGCAGCCTCGACGAACTGTTGGCGCTGGTGGACGTGACCTTTGCCAACCTGGTGTTCGTGGGCCTGGATCGCGAGCATGTGGTCAATCAGTGTGCGTTGATCGAGGGGGTGCTGGAGGCCAAGCCGATGCTGGCGATCGTTGCCTTGGGCGACGGCATGGACAATCAACTGGTACTTAACGCCATGCGTGCCGGCGCACGGGACTTCGTCGCCTATGGATCGCGCTCCAGTGAAGTGGCGGGCCTGGTCCGACGGTTGGGCAAACGCCTGCCGCCGGTCACCACCAACCCGCACCTGGGTGGCCTGACCGTGCTCTACGGCACCCAATGCGGCTCCGACGGTGCGTTGCTGGCGGTGCATCTGGGGCAGGTGGTGCAGAAGAGCGGCCAGCAGACGCTGCTGCTCGACCTCGGCCTGCCCCGGGGCGACAGCCTGGCGCTGCTCGGCCTGGAAGCGTCGTTCCATTTCGGCGACGCCTTGCGCCACCTGCGCCGGCTCGACAGCACCCTGATCGACAGCGCCTTCGCCCGCGAACCCGGCGGCCTGCGCCTGCTGGCCTACGCCGCCGGCGACGAGCCGCTGGAGCGCACCAGCGCCGCCGAGCTGTACATGCTGCTCAGTGCCCTGCGCCAGCATTTCCAGCACATCATCGTCAACGTCACCGGACAGGCCGACAGCGAGGCCCTGCGCACCTTCGTCAGCCACTGCGACAAGCTGATCTGGTACACCGACCAGAACGTCATCGAATGCCGACGCAACCTGGAGGTGCTGAACACCTGGCGCGAGAAGGGCATGAACCTGGAGCACGCCAAGCTGCTGGTGGACCGCTATCTGCGCAGCGTCATTCCCGACGCCGAAGCGCTGGGCAAACGCTTTGCCTTGCCGGTGCTGATGGAACTGCCGAGCAGCACCGAGGTGCGTCTCAACTCGCGCAACCAGGGCCTGAGCCTGTTCGAACTGGCGCCCCGGGACAACCTGACCCAGGCCCTGAAAACCCTCGGCGACCGGCTGGCGCGTCGTTCGGAAAACCTCAAGCCCAAGACCGACAACTGGCTGACCCGACTATGGGGAAGCAAGCATGAGCAGTGACGAGCTGTTCGGCGGCCCGCGGCACAACCTCGCCAGTGATCCGCAGGCCCTGAAGCGCTCTTTGCACCGGCATATCATCGACGCGATCGAAGACACCGGGCGCAACCTGCTGGAAGGCTCGCGCCCGGCCCTGGCGCAGTTCGTCACTGAACAGGTCGGCGACTACATTGCCCGGCTGCACCTCGCCCTGTCGCGTTATGAAATGGAGCGTCTGGCCGAGGAACTGGTGGACGAGCTCACCGGTTTCGGCCCGCTGGAGGTGCTGCTGCGCGACACCAGCGTCACCGAGATTCTGGTCAACGGTCCTTACCGGGTGTTCGTCGAGCGCGCCGGCGTGCTGCACCAGACCGACTTGCGTTTCATCGACGCACACCATGTCGAGCGGGTGATGCAGCGCATCCTCGCGCCGCTGGGGCGGCGTCTGGACGAGTCATCGCCGATGGTCGATGCGCGCATGCCCGACGGCAGCCGGGTCAACGCGATCATCCCGCCGGTGGCGCTGGACGGGCCGTGCCTGTCGATCCGCAAATTCCGCAAGGACATGCTCAAGAGCGCCGACCTGCTGGCGACCCGCGCCATCGATCCGGCGATCCTCGATTTCTTCGAACTGGCCGTGGGCAAGCGCTGCAATATTCTGGTCAGCGGCGGTACCGGTACCGGCAAAACCACCCTGCTGAATATTCTCAGCCAGTTGATCAGCCCTCACGAGCGGCTGGTCACGATCGAGGACGTCGCCGAGCTGCAACTGGACCATCCCCATGTGGTACGCCTGGAGACCCGGCCGCCCAACGCCGAAGGGCATGGCGAGATCAAGGCCAGTGAATTGATCCGCAACGCCCTGCGGATGCGCCCGGACCGCATCCTGCTGGGCGAGATCCGCGGCGTCGAGGTCATCGATGTGCTCACCGCGATGAACACCGGCCACGATGGCTCGATGAGTACGGTGCATGCCAACACCGCGCAGGACGCGTTGCTGCGTCTGGAAACCCTGGTCGGCCTCACCGGGCGGCAGATTGCCGAGAAAACCCTGCGGCAGATGATCTGCGCTGCCCTCGATGTGGTGATCCAGTTGACGCGCCTGCCCGATGGCCGCCGTTGCGTCAGCGAGGTGCTGGAAGTGGTCGGTATGCGCGATGACACCTACGTCACCAACACCCTGTTTCGCCTCGACCGCCGTGGTGGCATGGGCTTCGCCCGCGAGGCGGTCAACCCGGCGGGGGACAAGCTGCGGCGCGAACACGGGGAGCCTGCGCCATGATCGCCGTGGTGCTGGGGTTGTTCGGCGTGCTGTTGCTGGGCGCTTCTGTCGGCCTGTTCTATAGCGGAGTGCGCAAGTCGGCGCAGGAACGCACCCTGCAGCGCCTTGGCCAGTTGCCCGAACCCGTGGTAGCGCAGGCACCCGCCCGGGGCGCATTCGAATTGATGCTGTTGCGCGCAGGGTTCGATCGTCGCACCGACCGCCTGATGCTCTGGGCGTCGCTCTGGCTCTTGCTGGTGGCGCTGGCCGGCGGTGTCGCCGGCTGGCCGGGCGCCGTCATGATGCTGGTGATGGGGCCGCTGCTGTGGCGCCTGTACCTGAGCTGGTGTTACCGACGGCGCTTGCGGCGGATGATCGAGCAATTGCCCGGTCTGCTCGACCATGCCGTGCGCAGCCTCAAGGCAGGACGCACCCTCAGCGATGCGGTCCTGGGGGCGGTGGAAGTGTCCGCCGACCCGCTGAAAAGTGCGATGCAGCGGGTCCAGCGCAATGTGCAGATGGGCGTAAGCCTGGATGAGGCGCTCCAGGATCTGGCCGAACTGTACGATCAGGATGAGTTTCGCGTATTCGCCCTTGGCCTGCGCATCAACCACCGCTACGGCGGCAATGCCAGCGAGCTGTTGGAGAACCTGATCAAGCTGATCCGCGAGCGCGATCAGGGCGCCCGCCAGTTGCGCGCGATGACCGGCGAAACGCGGATGACGGCCCTGGTCCTGGCGTTGCTGCCGATCTGCATGGTGGCCTACTTCCTGGTGGTCAACCCCGGCTATCTGTTGTCGATGTGGAACAACCACAGCGGCCAGATGATGCTGCTGGCGGCGTTCATCCTGCAGGTGCTGGGTTGCGTGGCGTTGTGGCGAATGTTGCGGAGTATCTGAGATGGCCTTGCTGATCAGTGCCGTGCTGTTCTTCTTCACCTTCGTGCTGCTGGTCGTGCACCTGGGGCGCCAGCATCGCCGCGAACAGTTGGTCGCCATGCGCCTGCAGGGCGAAAAGAGCGACGAGCCGCTGCGCAACGGTTGGCTGGAGAGCCTGGGCAACAGTGCGCTGGCTCAGCGTGCCTTGAATCTGGACAGCGAAACCCGCGTCCTGCTCGACCGCATCGGTTGGCGGCGGACGCGACAACGTTCGCTGTTCGCCGCCTTGCAGATTGGTGTGCCGCTTTGCGCCCTGGGGCTCGCGGTGGTGGTCCAGCAACTGATGTATGCCGACAGCAAGACGCCTTGGGTGCTGCCGATGTTCGCGCTGGGTATCGGCTACCTGTTGCCCAAGCGCACGCTGGCCTATGTGGCGGCCCGTCGACAGCAGCAGATCGCCAACGAGGTTTCCAGCTTCATTCCCTTGCTGCGCATCCTGTTCGACTCCGGGTTGGCGGTGGAGCAGAGCCTGCGCATCCTGAGCAACGAAGGGCAGCAGTTGCTGCCGGTGCTGAGCCGCGAATTGCGTCTGGTGCTGGCGCGTGTCGACTCTGGTCTGGCGTTGGCACCGGAACTGGAGAAAACCGCGGCGTTGCTGTCGGTGGAGGAATTCACCGACACCTGTGTGATTCTCCAGCAGTTGCTGACCCAGGGCGGGGGTGCCATGAAGTCGCTGTTGGCGCTCAAGCAACTGCTCGACGATCGCCGTCTGACGCGTCTGCAGGAGCGCATTTCGAAAATGTCCGGGAAGATGTCCATCGTCATGATGGTGTTTCTGTTTCCCGCGTTGTTGATCGTGCTGGCGGGGCCGGGGCTGAGTGCGCTGGCTCGAGCCTTCACTCATTGAAAAGGGGGAGCCGCATGAGACTCGCTGTGTTGATGGTCGGCGCACTGCTGCTGACGGGCTGTGCCAGTCAGGGCGCAGCCCCGTGGCTGGCACTGACGGATGGGCCGAAAAGCTGCGGCAAGCTGGATTCCTCCCAGGAGCTGGCCTTGAACATGGCCGATGAACTGCTGGCCGACGGTCGGCCCCACGCCAGCCTGGCGCATCTCGAACAGATGCCCGACAGCCTGGTCCAGGTGCGGATGCGCAAGGCCAAGGTGTTGCGCCTGCTGGGCAGCAGCGAAGCCGAACCGCTGTACCGCAGCCTGCTGGGAGGCTGCATGAGCGCCGAGGCCGAACATGGCCTGGGACAACTGGCGGCGGGGCGTGGTGACAACGTCCAGGCCCGCCAGCACCTGCTGCGTGCGGTTCGCCTGGCGCCCACCGACGAGAAGATCCGCAACGACCTCGGCGTGACCTACCTCAGCCTGGGCGAACTGGAGAAGGCCCGTTTCGAGTTCCTCACGGCCATCGAGTTGAAGGACAGCGACCGCTTGGCGGCCGTCAACCTGGTGACCCTGCTGTTGTATCAGGACAAATGGCAACAGGCGGCTGATCTGGTCAGCCGCTTCGGCCTCAGCGCCGACCAGTTCAATGAGGCCCAGGCCCGTGCCGAGCAACTCAAACCCGGTGGCGTGCAGCCGCCCAGGAGTTCCTGATGAACATCCGAATTCCGTTGTTGATCACGCTGGCGGGTTTTTCCTGCGCCGCTGTCGCTATCCCCGACGGCCCTTCGTCCAAGGCCCAGGCAGTCACCGAAGCCTGGCTGCAGTTACAGCCCAAGGCCATCCATGACTCCAGCATCCCGCAAGCGGCCACGGCCACAGAGCGCGAAAAGGCCATGGAGCGCTGGATCAAGGTGTACAACTACGAGATTCCGGAGCATTTCAAATGGGAGAAGATGAGTTCGGATGGGGGCGGGGGGAGCAAGTGAGGTTTTCGCCATCCTTTGAAAAAGTCGACTCTCACCCAATGCCAGTCTGTTAGTGCAACTGGGGCCGCTCTGCGGCCCCAATTGTTACCGAGTCACTAACTGACAGGCACTGACTCTCGCCAGGTTTTTGCCCTCAATGTTCCGTCACCCGCTGCCTTGCCCCTGGCGAGCCTGGTGACAGCGCCAGTGCAAGCTGGGTGCGGTTGTGCATATGGGTCAGGCGCAAGACCTGCGAAACGTAGAGCTTCACCGTGTTTTCGGTGATACCCAGTTCGCAGGCGATCTGGTAGTTGGTCTTGCCTTTGCCGACCAGGCGCGCAACGTCGAGCTGGCGCGGGGAGAGCGGGGCGAAGATGGTCGGGATGGACTCGCTTTCCAGCGGGGCCTCTTCCCGGGTTTCATGCGTGGTGGCTGCCTGGCCGCGCGCTTTGTCGAGGTCCTGGTAGAGGTCGTCGATGGACTCGGCCAGGTACTTGAGTTTCTGGTTCAGATGGCCCAGTTGGTTGTGGTCCTTCTGCCGCTTGAGCAGTTCGCTTTCCTGGCGTTGCAGGCCCTGGAGCAGTTCCGCGAGGTCTACCGGCTTGGCGTAGTAGTCGGCGAAGCCTTCGCGCAGCGCCTTGATCACATCCTGCTTTTCGGCACGTCCGGTCAGCATGATGGCTTCGAAGATGCGCTGCTGTTGCCCGGCTACTTCCTTGAGCGCGTGAACCAGCTCGATGCCATCGTACTCGGGCATGTTGAGGTCGCAGACCACCAGGCCGATGTCGCGATCAGCGGCAAAACAGTCGATGGCTTTCACGCTGGAATGGCTGGGAACACAGCGATACCCGCTGCTTTCGAGAAATTCGCACAGTTCTTCGACGATCAATGGCTGGTCATCGACGACCAGTACTTTCACTTGGCTGGCTGGCATATTGCTCGCGACTCCTTGCTGAGGTGCCCTCCCTGAAAGCTGCCAAGGCGGTCCCGGTCACGGTGGGGCACTAATTCAAAAGTAGTCGCTCCTTTCGACTATTTACAAGGCGTGACAGCCGACTCAGAGCCATCAGGCGACTAATGGATCCATAAAGCCGTGAGCAGGAAGCCCGCCAGCAGGTAGGGCGCGAAGGGCTGCTTTATTGACGCCTGCTCCTGCAGTTGCCGAAGACGGTTCTTAACTTTCTGATTAAGCAGGCCCCACAAGCGGCGGCGGGTCAGCAGCCATACCAGTACGGCCACCCCGGCGCCGATGAAGGTTCCCAGCAGATACCACTGGTCAGTTGCCAGGGCCAGAGCGCCCAGCAGCTTCACGTCGCCAGCGCCGAGGCGACCAAGGATATAACCCGGAAGCGTTAACAACATCACCAGTGCCAGCGCGAGGGCAGCATCGGCGGGTTCAGAGCCGATCCAGGTGTGCCCGGTGGCGAACAGCCAGACCAATGCGCCGGCGGCGACGCCGAGGGTGAGGGTGTTGGAGATCTGCCGCTCGCGGACATCCTGTTCGGCACAAAGGCCAAGCCACAACAGCAATACGAGACTTTGCATTGGCGAAATGCCATCCCTTGGTCTGATTGATTCTATGCTTGTCTGAGAGGTGTCACTGTCAGGGTAGACGCGATCATGAAAGCAAGCCTCGCAAGACGGGAAAAAGGTGCGGTGGCGATTGAATTCGCCTTGGTCTTCACGATGTTTTTCGCGGTGTTCTACGGGCTGCTCAGCTACAGCCTGCCGATGCTCATGGTGCAATCGTTCAACCAGGCCAGCAGCGAAGCGGTGCGCCGCTGCGTGGCGCTGGATCCGTCGAGTTCCACCTATGCCACCGACGTCACCAATCTGGCTCGCCAGGTGTTGCAGCAGCAACTGGCCTGGTTGCCGGGATCGCTGAGCTTCCAGTACACCAGCGACGCCACGGTCACGCTGACGCCGGGTCGCTTGTTGACGGTGAACATCCACTACGACAAGAGCAAGATCACCTCGGTCTTGCCGGTTCTGGTGCTGCCGCTGATCGGTGAAGTGCCCCGATTGCCGACGCGTCTGAGTGCCCAAGCGAGCCTGCAGCTTTGAGCGGCGGGTCGGGGCTCTTCGATCGCTGGCGGACCCGCGCCACGGACACGCCGGACTGGCCAGAAGCATCGGCGCCACCGGCAGTGGGCCTGCAACTGTGGCTGGACAATCAGGCTCGCGTGCTGCGCCTGGGCGGTCCGCTGCGCACGGTGCTGGCGCTGCCGGCCCACCTGCCGGCGCAGGTGCAGGACTACGTGCAGCCGCAGAGCCTGCTGAGCCTGGAAGGCGAGCCGGCGGACTGGCAGGCCCATCCGCTGGACCTGGACCTGCGTACCGCTGCCGGGCACACCCTGCACACCCGCGGCTGGATACTGGCGCAGGCCGATGGCTGGCTGCTGCAACTCTTCGACATCGGTGACCTGGTGCAACAGCAGCGCCAGGGCATCGCAGCACAGCAGCGCCAGGCACTGGCGGCCGACATGGGTGCGGCGCTGCGCGATGGCAGCCTGGCACACATCGCCGAGGTCGCCACCGAACAGTTGCGCCGTCTGGCGTGGCACTGGCAGGCAGGCTGGGCGATGTTGCTGCTGCGCGGCAGCGGCGGCTGGAAAAGCTATGTGCACAGCGGCGACACCGTGCCCTGGAGCGAGCAGCGCCTGAGTGCGCTGCTCAACGAACTGCCCGCCGGGCACCTGATTCGCAGCAGCAGCCAGCCCGCCTTGCAGGCGCTGAACATTCCGTTCGTGCTGCTGCCTCATACCCAGCGTCACGAAATCCAGGCGTGGTTGCTGTGCGAGGACAGCGGCGAGACCACGCTGGACGACAATGCCCTGATGCTGGCGGATGCCCTGGTCGAGCCATTGTTGGCGCGCCTCACTGGCGACCGACTGCTGGCCAGCCAGCAGCGCCTGGATAATGTCCAGGGCCTGCTCGGTGCCGGCTGGTGGGAGTGGTCGCCCCATGATCCCTACCTGCATCTGGCGCCAGGCCTGGCGGCGAGCTTCGGGGTGCCGGCGCAGGTGACCCTGGCCGATTGGTTGAGCCAGGTGCACCCGTCCGACCGCGAGGAAGCACTGCTGGCGTTCAGCGGCCTGCAGCGGCGCGGCGACAACCTGCAGTTGTGCCTGCGCCTGCAGGGCGAGCCGGCGCGCTGGTATCGCCTGTGCGGCGAGGTCTGCGGGCTGGGCGAGTCGCGCCGGCTGCACGGTTTCATGCTCGACATCACCGACATCAAGCAACAGGAGCAGCAGGCCACCGGGGCCCGTGCGCGGCTGGACAACCTGATCGCCAGTTCGCCGGCGGTGATCTATGTGCAGCGTTACGAAGAGGGCGCCCTGCACGCCGATTTTTTCAGCGCAAGCCTCAAGCCGCTGCTGGGCTGGCACGCCATGCCAGGCGAGCGCCTGCAGCCGGGAAACTGGGTGCACCCGGAAGACCAGCCGCTTTGGCTGGCCCGCACCCGCACGCTGCTGCGCGAGGGGCAGGTGCGTAGTCGCTACCGCCTGCGCGACATGGACGGCAACTGGCACTGGGTGCTGGATGAGGCTCGCCTGCTGCGCAACGACCTGGGCATGCCGGTGGAGGCCGTCGGGCTGTGGCTGGACGTCACCGAGGCGACACAGGCCAGCGAACGCGTGCGCCAGAGCGAAGAGCGTTATCGCGTGCTGGTGGAGGACTCGCCGGCGATGATCTGCCGCTATCAGCCGGACCTCAGACTGCTCTACGGCAACCGGCCGCTGGCCGACTACCTGGATTGCACCCCCGAGCAATTGCCAGACATGAACCTCGGCGACTGGATGTCGGACAGCCAGCGCGAATCCTTCCGCCAGCGCATTGCCTTGCTGACCCCCCAGGCCCCGGTGAGTAGCGACGAGGTCTGCCTGCAGTTGCCCGGGCGTCAGCATGCCTGGTGGGTCTGGTCCGACCGCGGCCTGTTCGACGACGAAGGCCAACTGGTCGAAGTCCAGGCCGTCGGGCGGGACAACACTGAAGTGCGGCGCGCCCAGCAGTTGGTGCTGCAGAGCGCGAAAATGGCCACCCTGGGGGAAATGTCCACCGGGCTGGCCCACGAGATCAACCAGCCGCTCAACGTTATGCGGATGGCCGTGGTCAACGCCCTCAAGCGTCTGGAAAACGGTGACCTGGATATCGAGTACCTGCAGGAAAAGCTCCGTCGCATCGATGCCCAGGTGGTACGTGCATCGAAGGTGGTGGATCACATGCGCGTGTTCGGCCGTCGTTCCGAGGTCGAGCGCTCACTGTTCGAGCCCTGGCTGGCGGTGGAGGGCGCCCTGTCGCTGCTGGCCGACGGCCTCGCCGGCAAGGGCATCGAGATCCGCCTCGGCGATCCGCCGGCGGCCTGCACGGTCAATGGGCACGAGGATCAGTTGGAGCAGGTCCTGATCAACCTGATGGTCAATGCCCGCGACGTACTGCTGGAGAAGCGGGTGGCGCAGCCCTGGATCGCGCTGCGTGGAGAATGCGACGGGCACTGGGTACGCCTGTGGGTGGAGGATAACGGCGGCGGTATCGATCCACGCCTGCTGGAGCGCATCTTCGAGCCGTTCTTCACCACCAAGGGGCCAGGCATCGGCACTGGCCTGGGGCTGTCGGTGAGCTACCGGATCGTCGAAAGCATGGGCGGGACGCTGAGCGCGAGCAACGGCCGGGACGGCGCGCGGTTCGTGATCGAACTGCCGGTTCAGAGCACCAGCTGAGCGCGGGTGCTGCTGCAGTCCATGTTGGCACCGACATCGGTGACCATCAGGTCGATGCCGAGAGCCTTGAGCAGTGAGTTGACCAGCGGGTCGGTGATGCGTCCGAGCAGCGTGATGATTGGCGGCAGCAGCAGGGTTTTCACACTGTTGAGCAGGCTGGCGGCCGATGTGACGATCTGCCCCAGCGGATGGCTGCCCTGGGGTTGATAAACCTGCAACTGCACGCCGTTGAGCGTACTGCCGAGGCTGCTGACCACGTCGGTGGAGCTACCGGTCGCCGATTTGTAAACCGGCGGCTGATCGAGGTTGGGCGGGGCGGTGGTGCCGCTGAACAGCTGCGAGAGGGGCGCCGAGGGCGGCGTGCCCAGTACGGTGGTATCGACCTTGATCCCGACGCCTCCTCCCACCAGAGGCACCCGGCCCTGGCAACCCACGGTGATGATGGTCAGCTTGGTGCAGATGTTGGTGCCGAAGTCGATCAGCGGGATGGGTTGCACGGCTGTCGTGCCGTTGGTGAAGAACTCGTTCGGGGAGTCGAACTTGCCGACCGCGACCTTGGCGGCAGCGGTCTGGGTGCTGGCTGTCAGTTGCTTGTCGGGCGAGCAACTGTAGTTGGTGACTTCGCTGGTGGCGGAGGCGACCTCCACACCGATATCGATCTGTTGCACGTTGGGCATCAGTTGTATGTCGCTGACTTTGCACGGCACCAGGACCAGGCAGCCGATGGATTGCAGGGTGCCCTGCAGATTGAGGCTGAGCAGCGGGTTGATGATATTGGTCAAGGGGGTCGCCAGGTTGAGGACGGCGTTGGTCAGGCCGGTTATGGAGCTGAGTATCGGCAGGTCCAGGGAAATCAGCGCCCGCACCTGGGCGGTGTGCACCTTGATTTCATCGGTCGCCGGATTGCCGATGGCCGAAAGCTGCTCGGGCTCGATCACCTTGAGGCGGATGGTGCCGGTCACCGCCCCCAGCAGGTTCAGCGGGATCTGCGCCACCGCCGCGCTGTCCTTGGCCGCCAGCATTACCGATGCCTGCACCAGGTCGATGACGTTGAGCATGGTGTCGAGCCCGGCCTGGCCGGTGCCGTTGGCGACATCGAGAATGTCGCCCAACTGGATCAGTGTGCTGTTGTCGGCCCCGACCACGATCTTGCCCAGGTTGGTCACCACATCCGCCGCCGCGCCGCTGCGACCGGCCACCGTGGCGGCGGCGCGGATCAGGTCGGTGGCCTTGAGATTCTTCGCCAGCAGTTCGTCGTAATGACCGGCACCGACGTTGAGGTCGATCGCCAGTTGATCGAGGAAATCCAGCAGGTTGATCTGGGTATTGGCGATGCCCTGCCAACCCACCGCGTCCAGGCTCACCCGCCCGCCCAAGGGGTCGATCAGCGCGTTGAGCAGGGCCGATTTGCGCGAGTCCATGGTCAACAGCGTCGAGCGCAGGCGCAGCATCGCCAGCGGCGGGCGCGGCGCCGCCGCCACGGCCTGGGCGTGCAGGGCGGTGGTGGCGGCCAGGGGTTCGCCGCTGACCATGCTGCGTATGCCCGAGGCTATGCTGGTGGCGACATTGCTGGTGCCGACGACGCGGATCGCTTCGGCGATGCTGGCGTCAGGCGTGAAACTGCGCAGGCTGGCGGCACCGGTGCTGACGCTGCCACAGGTGGTGACCAGGCTATTGCCGTTGGCGAGGGTGAAGCCATTGCGCACTGCGCTGGTGTTGGCCAGGGCCGCCGCCTGTGGACCGATGCCGTTGCAGGTGGCGCTCTGTCCGGCGGCTTCCAGGGCAGCCATGTCGACCACCCGTTGCAGCTTGCGTTGCTCCATGTAGAGCCGCCCGCCGTCGACTGCCAACAAGCCGAACACCAGGGCCATGGCCAGGGTGAGCGCCGTCATCAAGCCAATGGCACCCCGTTGGCGGGTAGCGAATCGAGGGAACACGAGCACTCCTTTGCCGGCACCTGGCCGTGCACCTTTCGTGTGCGTTCAAGGAGTGTAGTCAAAGACATGGCCAGTCGCCTTTATCCGGCGACCGGCCACCTGCGGGGGTTCAGCGGGGCGGGTAGTGGGACAGTACCTCGGTGACGGTCTTCTGGATCGCGCTGTTGCGTTCTTCCGGGGTCGGCGGGTAATGGTTCATGGTCTGCTCGGCACTGCCGCGCCAGACCAGCTTGCCATCGCGCCCGTCGAACAGGTCGACCTGGATGGTCGCCACCTTGTACTGCACGGTGCGGGTCTCGGCCATCATCGGGCCGCCCCAGTAACCACCGTAGTAGCCACCCCAGGCACCGCCGTACTGGGTGGTGATCTGCTGATGACGGTTTTCCACGATCAGGTAAGCCTGCACGTTCAGGTCGCCACGGTTGCCGCCCTGTGCGGGGCGCAGGCCGCGCTGGTCGAGTTGTTCGCTGATCGCTTGGCGGATGCGCTGTTCGGTGAGGTCGCTCTTGATCCGTGGATCATCCGGGCGGTACTGCAGCGCCGGTTCCTTCCAGGTCCAGCTGCGATAGCCGGCGAAGTCGCGGCTGGCGTCGAAGTCCTGGCTGACGTTGTTGGTCTGGCAGGCGCTGAGCAGCGCCAGGAGGGACAGTAAAGCGAGTCGGCGGAACATGGTGATACTCCAGTGACTGTGTCTAGCTGGGAGGATAGCCGCTCATGGCTTTTTCGACGGCCTGGCGCAGCGCTTCGTCGCGGTCGGCCAGGGAACCCTGGCTGCCGCTCTCGGCGCTGGCGCTCCACACCGGCTGGCCGCTGCCGGCGTCGATCAGATCGACACGCACTACCAACACTTCGATTTCGTAGGTCCGCACCACCGGTACGGTGGCATAGGCGCCGTAGCTGTTGCCGTAGTAGCCATGGCGATAGCCCATGCCGCCGTAGCCACCGCCGTAGGGGTAATAGTCGTCGTCGCGGTATTGGCGCAGGCGCCGCTCCATGTGCATGCCGGCGCTCACCAGCAGGTCGCCGCGGCCACCCCGGGCCGGGCGCAGGCCGCGCTGGTCGAGGGCGTTGCTGACGATCTCGGCCAGCTGCGCCGAATCGGTAGCGGCGTTGCCTGGCGGCAATTGGCCGTTGAGCCAGCTCCAGTTTCGGTATCTGCCGTAGTCGCGTGGCGGCGCTGGATAAGCGCTGCTGTCGAAGGTGCTGGCCGCCTGCGCCGGTGCCGGTGGCAGCGGACGCGAGCTGGCGACATAGGGATTGCTGCCCTGGCAGGCGGCCAGGGCGAAGCAGGCGATGACGGTAGCGACACGGTACGGCATGTGACTCTCCCACTAGCGGGGGCGGCAGATCCAGTGCAGGTAGCGACCAAGGCCGGCGAAGGCCGGGTGACGACGGTGGGCCAGTTCCATTTCCAGCAGGTCGATCAGCTCGGCGCGGGCCTGGAACTCGGTGGGCATGTAGTCATGGAACACGCGCACACCGCTCTCGGTTTCTATCTGCCATAGACCTTCAAGTTGCGCCCGGAGTTCGCGGGGATCAAGGGGTTTCTGCGGGGTCAGGCTCTGCTTTTCGCCGGCCAGGGTGTTGCGCCGCATCTTGCGGAAATGGCCCTTGAGCAGGTTGCGATACACCAGCGCGTCGCGGTTGTAGAACGCCAGCGACAGCAGGCCATCGGGGCGGGTCAATTGGTGCAGGACGGGCAGGATCGACTCCGGCTCGGCCAGCCATTCCAGCACCGCATGGCACAACACCAGATCGTAGGGTTCGGTCAGCTCGCCCAGCAGGTCCTGCCAGGGCGCCTGGATGAACGTCGCCGGCTGGCCGGCAGTGGCAAAGCGCTCGCGGGCGCCGTCGAGCATGGGCGCGGCAGGTTCGGCGAGGGTCAGATGATGACCGCGCTCGGCCAGCCACAGCGCCATATGGCCCAGGCCCGCGCCGATATCGAGGATGCGCAGCGGGCGGTCCGGCAGGCATTCGGCAAGGTCGGCCTGCAATACCGCGAGGCGGATCGCGCCTTTGGCGCCGCCGTAGATCTTCTCGGCGAAGCGGGTCGCCAGGGCGTCGAAATGACGGTCGTTCATTTGGCGAAGCGCCTCTCGCTGTCGGCCAGCTTGGCCCGCACCACCTGTTCCATGTCGATGCCCAGTTCGCTGCACATCAGCAGCAGATAGAGCACGACGTCACCGACTTCCTGCCCGGCGTGTTCCAGTTGCTCTGGGGTGAGCGTTCGAGACTGCTCCTCGGTCAGCCACTGGAAGATCTCCACCAGTTCGGCCATTTCCACGCTGGCGGCCATGGCCAGGTTCTTCGGGCTGTGGAAACCGCGCCAGTCGTTGTTGTCGCGGATACGGTGCAGCCGTTGGGTGAGTTCTTGCAGATTCATGTGGGGTCTCCTGAGGCGGTATAGCTTCAGGGGGAAGCTGGCGCCTGGCAAGACCTTGGACTGTGGCAGGCGTTTTGGGGAGCGCAAAGCGCTCCCGGAATCCACGCCGTCAGCAGGGCTCCCAGCGCCCCTGCATGTGCACCAGCCCGCCATGCCCGCTCAAACGAAACTGCCCCTGCGGCGCCTCGGCACTGCAATCGAGGATCACCTCGCTCGGCAGCCGCACCGGCTTGTGGAAGTCCACCGAAACCTCGTAGCCGCTGCGCGGCAGATGCCCGCGCAGGTGTGCCATGGCCATGGCCTTGCTCCACATGCCGTGGGCGATGGCCGACGGGAAGCCGAACAGTTTTGCCGTCGGCGCACTGAGGTGAATGGGGTTGTAGTCGCCGCAGACCCGTGCGTAATGCCGGCCGATGTCGCTGTCGGCGTACCAGCGGGTCAGCTCGCTCATCGGCAGCGGCTCGGGCGGCTGCACCTGTGGCGGCTGGCCTTCCAGCTTCATGCCGCGACAGAGCATCCGGCTGCTTTCCGACCAGATCAGCCCGAGGCCGTCCTCGGCATCGGTGCGCAGGTCGAAGGTGGCGCCTTTTTCGTGAGGCTGCAGGTTATCCACAGACACCGCGAAGCGCAGCCGCGAGATACCGCCCAGCGGCCGCAGCACACGAATGCGGTTGCTCAGGTGCACCAGCCCCAGCAGCGGAAACGGAAACCCCTTGGCCGTGAGCAACTGCAGTTGCAGGGCAAAGGCCATGACATGGGGATAGGTCGGCGGCAGGCGGCCGTCGTCGCTGAACAGGCAGAGCTTGCGGTAAGCAGCGAGGTTGCGTTCATCGACGCTGATCGAGCAGCGCAGCCCGCTGGTCGGCAGGGTGTCGCCGCTGATCCTGCGCTTGCTCGCGGCTTTCAGGTAAAGCCCGGAAAGGCCGGCGGTATGGCCGAGGTCGTGCCAGCTGGTCGTCATGTTCATGCCCCCATCACGGCCTGGCCGCACACCCGCAGCACCTGGCCGCTGACTGCACCGCTGCCGGGTTGCGCCAGCCAGGCCACCGCTTCGGCGACGTCCTGAGGCAGGCCGCCCTGGCCCAGCGAGCTCATGCGCCGCCCGGCTTCGCGCAGGGTGAAGGGAATGGCAGCGGTCATGCGGGTTTCGATAAAGCCCGGAGCGATGGCATTGATGCTGATGCCACGCGCCGCCAGCAGCGGCGCCCAGGCCTGGGCCAGACCAATGAGCCCGGCCTTGCTCGCGGCGTAGTTGGATTGTCCGCGGTTGCCGGCGATGCCGCTGATCGAGGCCATCACCACGATACGCCCACCGTCGCGCAGGGTGCCGGCGTCGATCAGTGCCTGGGTCAGCACGGCAGGGGCCTTGAGGTTCACGGCCAGCACCGAATCCCAGTACTCCGGGGTCATGTTGGCGAGGGTCTTGTCGCGGGTGATGCCGGCGTTGTGCACGACGATGTCGATGCCGTCCGGCAGGCCTTCGAGCAATTGCGCCGGGGCATCGCTGGCGCAGATGTCCAGCGGCAGGGCACGGCCACCCAAGCGTTCGGCCAGGGCGCTGAGGTCGTCACTGGCCTGGGGAACGTCCAGCAGCACCACGTCGGCACCGTCGCGGGCCAGGGTTTCGGCGATGGAGGCACCGATACCGCGGGCGGCGCCGGTGACCAGCGCCTTGCGCCCGGCCAGCGGGCGGGTCCAGTCCTGCACCTGGCTGTCGCAGGCTTCCAGGCGCAGGGCCTGGCCGCTGATGAAGGCGCTTTTCGGCGACAGGAAGAAGCGCAGCGCACCTTCCAGTTGATCCTCGGCCTCTTTCGCGACGTACAGCAGTTGCAGGGTACCGCCGTTGCGCAACTCTTTGGCCAGCGAGCGACTGAAACCCTCGAGGGCGCGCTGGGCAACGCGGGCCAGCACATCGTCGAGCTGTTCCGGGGCGCGACCGAGAATCACGATATGGGCACTGCGATCGAGGCTGCGCAGCAGTGGCTGGAAAAATTCGCGCAACTGCTTGAGCTGGTCGATGTCAGTAATGGAGCTGGCGTCGAACACCACCGCCTTGAGCTTGCTGCCCAGCCCGGCCACCCACGCCGGCAGGTCCAGCGCCTCATCGGCGAAACGGTAGACGTCAGCCGTGAGCCGGTTGGCGAACGCCGCCACCTTCGCCGCCAGCGGCCCGCCGCCCAGCAGCAGGGCGCCCTCTACTGGGCGCAGCCGACCGGCCTCCCAGCGTTCCAGGCGGGCCGGCGCAGGCAGGCCGACGGCACCCACCACGCGGCGACCGAAATCGGAGTTGGCGAAGTTGATATAGCGATCGGTCATGAGTACGTCTCCCTGAAATAAGCTCCAAAGTGTGGACCATGATCGGCCATTGGTCGTTCGCCACGGGAAAAAACACCTACGCTGTATGCGTCTATTTCGCGAAGTAAGGAAGTCTTCATATGCGAGTTCTGCGTCGGGTCGCGATCATTGGCGGCAATCGAATCCCTTTCGCCCGCTCCAACGGCCCTTATGCCCGGGCCAGCAACCAGATGATGCTGACCGCCGCCCTGGAGGGGCTGATCGAGCGCTTCAACCTGCATGGCCTGCGCATGGGCGAGGTGGCGGCGGGGGCGGTGCTCAAGCATGCCCGTGACTTCAACCTGACCCGCGAATGCGTGCTTGGCTCGCGGCTGTCGCCGCAGACCCCGGCCTACGATATTCAGCAAGCCTGCGGCACCGGGCTGGAAGCGGCTTTGATGGTGGCCAACAAGATCGCCCTCGGGCAGATCGAATGTGGCATCGCTGGGGGTGTCGATACCACCTCCGATGCGCCCATCGCCGTCAACGAGGGGCTGCGCCGTGTGCTGCTGGAGGCCAATCGTGGCAAGAGCACCGGGGAGAAACTCAAGGCGCTGCTGAAGCTGCGCCCGAGCTTTCTCAAGCCCGAACTGCCGCGCAACGGCGAGCCGCGCACCGGGCTGTCCATGGGCGAGCACTGTGAGTTGATGGCGCAGCACTGGGGTATTGCGCGGGGGGAACAGGATGAACTGGCCCTGCGCAGCCACCAGAACATGGCCGCCGCCTTTGCCGAGGGCTGGCACGCCGACTTGCTCACGCCGTTCCAGGGCCTGACCCGCGACCATAATCTTCGGCCCGACCTGACCCTGGAAAAGCTCGCGGCCCTCAAACCGGTGTTCGAGCGCAGCGACAAGGGCACGCTCACCGCCGGCAACTCCACCCCGCTGACCGATGGTGCCTCGGTGGTGCTGCTGGGCAGCGAGGAATGGGCCAAAGCCCAGGGCCTGCCGGTGCTGGCGTACCTGCTGGATGGCGAAACCGCCGCAGTGGATTTCGTCAATGGCCACGAGGGGTTGCTGATGGCACCGGTGTACGCGGTGCCTCGGCTGTTGGCACGCCATGGCCTGAGCCTGCAGGATTTCGATTACTACGAAATTCACGAAGCCTTCGCCGCGCAGGTGCTGTGCACCCTGAAAGCCTGGGAAGACCCCGACTACTGCCGCGACCGCCTCGGCCTCGAACAGCCACTGGGGTCGATCGACCGTAGTCGTCTGAACGTCAAGGGCAGTTCGCTGGCGGCCGGCCATCCGTTTGCTGCCACCGGAGGCCGTATTCTCGCCAACCTGGCCAAGCTGCTGGACCGCGCCGGCCAGGGCCGCGGGCTGATCTCGATCTGCGCCGCGGGCGGTCAGGGTGTGACGGCGATCATCGAGCGTTGACCAGCCGCGCCTCGGCTGCGGCGGCCGGCTTGCTGGAGTAGGCCTCGGCCATGATCGAGCAGACGATCAGCTGCAACGGGTGATAGATCATGATCGGCAGCAGGATCAGCCCCAGCCCCGGATGCGCCCCGAAAATCAGCGCGGCCATCGGCGCCCCGGCGGCGAGGGATTTCTTGCTGGCGCAGAACACGGCGGCGATCTCGTCGGGGCGGCTGAACTTCAGCGCCCGGGCGCTGCGGGTGGTCAGCACCAGTACCAGCGCCAGCAGCACGGCGCTGCCGGCCAGCGCGGTGACGATCACCGACAGCCCTTGCTGCTGCCACATGCCGGACATCATCGAATTGCAGAACGCGGCGTAGACCAGCAGAAGGATCACCACCTTGTCCATCACGTTGGTGTAGCGCTTGTGCCTGGCGAAGAATTTCCCCAGCCAGGGGCGCAGTGCCTGGCCCAGCAGCAGTGGGGCCAGCAGCAGGCCGCAGAGGTCGAGCAGGGTGGCGCCGAGGTCGATGCCGTCGGCACCGCCGCCCACCACCAGGCTCACCAGCCACGGGGTGATGAAGATGCCCAGCACGCTGGAAAGGCTGGCATTGAGGATGGCCGCCGGCACGTTGCCGCCGGCGCTGCCGGTCAGGGCTACCGAGGACGAGATGGTCGAGGGCAGGGCGCACAGGTACAGGAAACCGAGCATCAACAACGGCGGGATCTGGCTGCCGAATACGGTCTTGCCCAGCAGCCACAGCAGCGGAAAGACCACGAAGGTGAACAGTTGCACCATCAGGTGCAGGCGCACGTTTTTCAGGCCATGGCGAATCTGCTCGCTGGACAGGTTGATGCCGTGCAGGAAGAACACCAGGAACACGCCGATGTTGATCACGAACTCGGCGTGCATCGCCCCGCCTGCCGCGCCGAAGTGCGGAAACAGCCAGGCGAGGAAGGTGGCGAGGAACATGCCGCAGAGGAACCAGTCGGTAACCACGCGCTTGAGGTGCTTGAGTGCTTGCATAGGCGAACCTTCGAATCATCTTGTAATAATCCGGGTCGAGGCTAACCTGCTCACATCTTTCCGTCTTGCGACATAAGGCCAACCGATGCCGAGTAACGGACAAAATGCTGCGCCTCGTCGGATTCCCGAGCTGACGACACTGCCAAGGCCCCTGTATGCCCGCGCCGAGAGCCTCGGCGCAGGCTCCTGGACGCCGCGTCACCAGCATGCCTGGGTGCAGTTTTCCTACGCCATCAGTGGCGTGCTCGGGGTTCATACCGCCGAGGGCAGCTACTTCGCGCCGCCCCAGTGGGGCGTGTGGATTCCGGCGGGGGTGGAGCACGAGGTGATTACCTCGACCCGCGCCGAAATGCGCAGCCTTTATGTGCGCAGCGAGGACTCGCCGTGGGCGCCAGGGCATTGCCGGGTGCTGGAAGTCACGCCGCTGGCACGGGAGCTGATCAAGGAGTTCTGCCAGTACCCTGTGGATTACCCTCAGGGCGACAGCGTCGAAGCCCATCTGGTACAGGTCTTGCTCGATCAGTTGCAACGCTTGCCGGAGGTGGGATTTTCCCTGCCATCACCGCAGCACCCGGGATTGCTGGCGTTATGCAACGAACTGCTGGAACATCCAGAGCGGCCTCACACCCTGGAGCATTGGGCGCAGCGCCTGGGGCGTTCGGAAAAGACCTTGATGCGTCTGTTCCAGCGCGAGACCGGCCTGAGCTTCCGTACCTGGCGCCAGCGCATGCGCCTGCTGTCGTCTCTCGAGGCCCTCGAGCAGGGCCAGAGTGTGACCGAGGCGGCGCTGGGCTGCGGTTACGACTCGACCTCGGCGTTCATCGCGGCGTTCAAGGCCCTGTTCGGTGCGACGCCTGGGGAACTGTTCCGGCATTGAGCTGACGTAAATTGAAACTGCTTTGCCGTTGATCCGGACCCGTCGTCGGCAGGGCGCTTGAGTTATCGTGTGCGCGGCGCCGTTGTGGCGCGTCCATCAGTGGCAGAGACAGGAGCATGAACAAAAGCCGATGAAGACTCCCAAACGGATTGAACCGCTGATCGAGGACGGTCTGGTCGATGAAGTGCTGCGTCCGCTGATGAGCGGCAAGGAGGCAGCGGTCTATGTGGTGCGTTGCGGTCGGCAACTGCGTTGCGCCAAGGTCTACAAGGAAGCCAACAAGCGTAGCTTCCGCCAGGCCTCCGAATATCAGGAAGGCCGCAAGGTACGTAACAGCCGTCAGGCGCGGGCCATGGCCAAGGGTTCCAAATACGGGCGCAAGGAAGCCGAGGACGCCTGGCAGAACGCCGAAGTGGCGGCGTTGTTCCGCCTTGCCAGCGCCGGCGTGCGTGTGCCAAAGCCCTACGATTTCCTCGATGGCGTGCTGTTGATGGAACTGGTCGCCGACGAAGATGGCCAGGCCGCGCCGCGGCTCAACGATGTGCACCTTGAGCCGGAGCAGGCCCGCGAGTACCACGCGTTCGTCATTCGTCAGATTGTGCTGATGCTCTGCGCCGGGCTGGTGCACGGCGACCTGTCTGAATTCAACGTGCTGCTGGGGCCGGAAGGACCGGTGATCATCGACCTGCCGCAGGCGGTGGACGCCGCTGCCAACAACCACGCCTTCAGCATGCTGGAGCGGGATGTGGCGAACATGGCGCACTACTTCGGTCGCTTCGCCCCTGAGCTCAAGCAGACGCGCTACGCCCGTGAGATGTGGGCGTTGTATCAGGCTGGCGACCTGGTGCCGGACAGTCCCCTGACCGGGCAGTGGAAAGACGACGAACATACCGCCGATGTGAAAGGCGTGATGCGCGAGATCGAGGCGGCCCGCCTCGACGACCAGCGGCGCAAGGCTGCACGGGCCGAGGCCGAGCACGGTCCGGCGAAGAGCGATGAACCACCGCCTCCGCCCTGGATGCAGTGATCAGTGACAGCAGCCGGCTGCCAGGTCCTTGAGGATCGGGCAGTCGGGGCGATCGTCGCCCTGGCAGTGGGCGACCAACTCGCTGAGGGTGTCGCGCAGGCTCACCAGCTCGTCGATGCGCCGGTTCAGGTCAGCGATATGCTCGCTGGCGAGCGCCTTCACATCGGCGCTGGCGCGTTGGCGGTCCTGCCAGAGCGTCAGCAGCTTTGCCACTTCCTCCAACGAGAACCCCAGATCCCGCGAGCGCTTGATGAAGGCCAGGCTGTGCAGGTCGTCGGGCCCGTACAGGCGGTAGCCACTGTCGGTACGGGTCGCCGGCTTGAGCAGGCCGATGGACTCGTAGTAGCGGATCATCTTCGCGCTCAGGCCGGTGCGCCTGGCTGCCTGGCCGATGTTCATGGGTGCTTCTCCTCGTTCGGGATTTCGGGTTTCCAGGTCTTGAGCAGCAGCGCGTTGCTCACCACGCTGACGCTGGACAACGCCATGGCCGCGCCGGCCAGTACCGGATTGAGCAGGCCGAACGCCGCCAGGGGTATGCCTATCAGGTTGTAGATGAAGGCCCAGAACAGGTTCTGGCGGATCTTTGCGTAGGTCTTGCGGCTGATTTCCAGTGCTGCCGGTACCAGGCGCGGATCGCCGCGCATCAGGGTGATGCCGGCGGCCTGCATGGCCACGTCGGTGCCCCCGCCCATGGCGATGCCGATGTCGGCGGCGGCCAGGGCCGGGGCATCGTTGATACCGTCGCCGACCATTGCCACCACGCCCGACCGCTTCAGCGAGGTGACCTCGGCGGCCTTGTCTGCGGGCAGCACTTCGGCGTGCACGTCTTCGATACCCAGGGCCCTGGCCACCACCGCAGCGCTGCCGCGGTTGTCGCCGGTGAGCAGGTGGCTGCTGATGTTCTGCCCGGCCAGTTGCCGGACCGCCTGTTCGGCACCGGGCTTGAGGCTGTCGCCAAAGGCGAACAGGCCCAGCACCCGTGCATGTGGGGCACGCTCGATCAGCCAGGACAGTGTCCGGCCCTCGGCTTCCCAGGCCTGCGCACTGGCGGCCAGTTCGCCGGGCTGCAGGCCGCTTTCATCCAGCAGGCGGCGGTTGCCCAGGGCCAGGGAGCGTTCGCCAACGTTACCGGCGATGCCGCGGCCGGTAAGGGACTGGCTGTCGCTGATGTCCGGTACGCTCAGTTGCTGTTCGGCGCAGGCATCGAGCACGGCTTTCGCCAGCGGGTGTTCGCTGCCGCGCTGCAGGGCACCGGCCAGTTGCAGCAGTTCATCCGCCGTTGCCGCTACCGCCTGGCTGTGGACGATACGCGGGCTCCCGGAGGTGAGGGTGCCGGTCTTGTCGAACACCACACGATTGACCGCATGAGCGCGTTCCAGGGCTTCGGCGTCCTTGATCAGGATGCCGTGGCGGGCGGCCACGCCGGTACCGGCCATGATCGCGGTGGGTGTTGCCAGACCGAGGGCGCAGGGGCAGGCGATCACCAGCACGGCCACTGCGTTGATCAGCGCCACTTCCAGCGAGGCGCCGGCCAGCCACCAGCCGATCAGGGTGACCAGCGCCAGCACCAGCACCGTTGGGACGAACACCTGGCTGACCCGGTCCACCAGTTTCTGGATCGGCGCCTTGGCGGCCTGGGCGTCTTCCACCAGGCGGATGATCCGCGCCAGTACGGTTTCCGTGCCCAGCGCCAGGGTGCGCACCAGCAATCGGCCTTCACCGTTGATGGCGCCGCCGGTGACGCGGTCGCCGGGCTGCTTGGGTACCGGCAGGCTCTCGCCGCTGATCAGGGCTTCATCGGCGTGGCTCTGGCCTTCGACCACCTCGCCATCCACCGGGAAGCGTTCACCCGGCTTGACCAGCACCAGATCATCGAGGCGCAGTGCACTGATCGGCACGTCCTTTTCTACGCCGTCCACCACCTGCAGGGCGCGCTCCGGGCGCAACGCTTCCAGGGCGCGGATGGCGCTGGCCGTCTGGCGCTTGGCCCGGCTTTCCAGGTATTTGCCCAGCAGTACCAAGGCGATGACCACCGCCGAGGCTTCGAAGTACAGGTGTGGCTCCATGCCGGGATGAGCCGTGGCCCACTGGTACAGGCTCAGCCCGTAACCGGCGCTGGTGCCGAGGGCGACCAGCAGGTCCATGTTGCCGGCCCCGGCGCGCACGGCTTTCCAGGCCGCCACATAGAAGCGTGCACCAAGCAGGAACTGCACGGGCGTCGCCAGGGCGAACTGTGCCCAGGCCGGGAGCATCCAGTGGACGCCCAACGGCTGCAGCAGCATCGGCAGGACCAGCGGCAAGGCCAGTAGCAGTGCCAGGCCAACCGCCCAGCGTTCGTGGCGCAGGCGCCGTTCGCTGTCATCAATCGCGGCGGTACCGCTCTGCGGCGGGCTGGCGCTGTAGCCGGCGTGCTCGACGGCGGCGATCAGCGAAGTGCTGTCGGGCTGGCCGACCACTTCGATATGGGCGCGCTCGCTGGCCAGGTTGACGCTGACCGACTGCACGCCGGGGACCTTGCTCAGCGCCCGCTCGACGCGACCGGCACAGGAGGCGCAGGTCATGCCGCCGATCTGCAGCTCCAGGCTGTGTACCGGTACGCTGTAACCGGCCTGGCTGACCGCTGCCACCAATGCCGGCAGACGGTCGGCCGGGGCCTGGATGCGTGCCTGCTCAGTGGCGAGATTGACATTGACCTGCTCGGCGCCAGCGACTTTGCGCAGCGCCCGCTCCACCCGACCGGCGCAACTGGCGCAGGTCATGCCGACGATCGGCAGGTCGAAGGTGATTGACTCGGGCATGGGGCTCTCCTCCGTGGACTGGCCTCCAGCATCAACCTTGCCATGCGGACAAGGTCAATAGGTCAAATCGGCCTTCTTCAGATAGAGGCCTGTGTGGCCCGAAACGATGCGGTACTTACTGATCTGGCCGTTCTGCAGGGTGAGGCGCTGGCTGCGCTGGTTTTCGATGCCGTTATCGCAGCCAGGCGCCTGACCGCGCAGCAGGCGCAGACGAATGTCCACCGGGCCGGCGGGCAGGTTGAAGGAAACGGAGTCTTCCTGGAAAACCCGGCCGGAGAGCTGGTCGTTGAGGTAGATGCCAATCTCGCAAATGGTGGCTACTTCCAGGCGCTCGCGGGAAATGATCAGCACGCTGTAGTCCTGATTTTCCGCATTGGCCAGGGAAATGCTGGCGAACAACCCCAGTACACCGAGAAGGCCTATCGCTGCCTTGCCCATGGGTGAATCTCCTGCTGATGAATCGACAAGCTCGCAGCTTGGCCGACCCCGGCAAGGATTTCCAGCCCGGCAGCGTGACGACAAACTTGACCTTGCCCCGGTGGCAAGCTTGAGACTGCGATCGAACCCAACCATGAGGTAGCAATGATGCAAGTATTCAACGTTGAAGGAATGACCTGCGGCCACTGCGTCAAGGCCGTGACCAACGCGGTGCAGCGCGAGGACGAGGCGGCCGAAGTGAAGGTGGACCTGGCGCACAGGCAGGTGTCGGTGAAGAGCGATCTGCCGTCCGAGCAGATCCTCCAGCTGATTCGCGACGAGGGTTACGAGGCCCGGGCGATCTAAGTCGTCGGGCGCCGTCGCTGGCGTGCCGGTGATGGCGCCCGAAAGCATTTCCTTATAACTCCTTCAGCGAGAACCCGGCGGGCCGGTTAGACTAGGCAACTTGCTTAGCCTGCTACGGATTCCCGATGAACCTGCGCATCATCCTCATACTCGGCGCCCTCAGTGCGTTCGGGCCGTTGGCGATCGACTTCTATCTGCCTGGCTTCCCCGCCATGGCCATAGCCTTCGGCACCGACGAAAAACACATCCAGTCCACCCTGGCCGCGTATTTCCTTGGCCTGTCCATCGGCCAACTGGCCTACGGCCCGATCGCCGACCGTTTCGGCCGACGCATCCCGCTGCTGGGCGGAGTCGTGCTGTTCACCCTGGCGTCGCTGGCCTGCGCCTACGCGCCGACGCTGGACGCGCTGGTGGTGGCGCGTTTCGTCCAGGCGTTGGGCGGCTGCGCCGGCATGGTGTTGTCGCGGGCGATCGTCAGCGACACCTGCGATGCCGTCGGCTCGGCAAAGGTGTTTTCGCAACTGATGCTGGTGATGGGGCTGGCACCGATCCTCGCGCCGATGCTTGGCGGATTGATGGTCAATCTGTATGGCTGGCAGTCGATCTTCATTGCCCTGACCCTGTTCAGCGCACTGTGCCTGGTGGCCGTGGCCCTGTGGCTACCGGAAAGCCTGCCGGCCAATCAGCCCAGGCCACCTTTGTCGGGAGCGCTCGGGCAGTACTGGCGGTTGATCAAGGACCCGGTGTTCCTCGGCCATGCCTTGACCGGAGGCATCGCCATCGCTGGCATGTTTGCCTACATCGCCGGTTCACCCTTCGTGTTCATCAAACTCTACGGTGTGCCGGCCGAGCATTACGGCTGGCTGTTCGGCACCAATGCGGCGGGTTTCATTCTGGTGGCGCAGGTCAACGCCAGGCTGCTGGCCAAGCGTGGTCCGGCGTTCCTGCTGGCGCGGATGGTCTGGCTGTATCTGGCGGCGGGCCTGGTGCTGCTGGCTATCAGTGCGCTGCACCCTGCGGCGCTATGGCCGCTCCTGATTCCGCTGTTCGTCTGCATTGCCAGCCTGGGCTGCATCATTCCCAACGCGTCGGCGTGTGCCATGAACGGACAGGGCGCCCGGGCGGGCAGTGCCTCGGCCTTGATGGGATGCCTGCAATTCAGCGTCGCCGCAGGCGCGGCGGCGCTGGTAGGGGTATTGCACGATGGCAGTGCGATGCCCATGGCAATGGTCATCACCCTGTGCGGGACTGCGGCGGTGGCAGCGGCGATGCTGACCCGCCGGATTCAGCTCAGACGACCCGCCTGAGCAGCGGATGCGGCGCCTGGAGCCGGGCTTGCAGGGTATTGATGAAGGCCCGGGCTTCGGCCTCGCTGCGAAAACTCACCACATGCTGATCGAGCCGGACTTCCCATGGGCAGCCCGGTTTTCTGCCTGACGCATTGAGCACAATCTTCATCGCGGCATACCTCCGGTTGGCAAAGGCTGCTGCATTGTAGGCCCGGCTTTCCGGCGCGCGGCATGACCTGGAGCAAAGGACGGACTGGCGGTCATGCCGTGCGTCGGAACGGATCAGAAACCTTCCAGGACGATCTTGCCCTTGGCTGCGCCGCTTTCCAGCAGCGCATGGGCGCGGCGCAGGTTGGCGGCGTTGATCTGGCCGAAATGCTCGCCGACGGTGGTTTTCAGCGTCCCGGCGTCGATCAGCTCGGCGACCCGGTTGAGCAACTTGTGCTGCTCCAGCATGTCCGGGGTCTCGAACAGCGAGCGGGTGTACATGAACTCCCAGTGCAGCGACAGGCTCTTGCGCTTGAGCTTGACCACATCGAGCTGTTTCGGATCGTCGATCAGCGCCAGCTTGCCCTGCGGCGCCAGGGCTTCGACCAACTGGTCCAGGTGCTCGTCGGTCTGGGTCAGGCTGGCGACATGGGTGACCTGCTCGATGCCTTGGGCGCGCAGCGCTTCAGCCAGTGGCTGGCGATGGTCGACGATGTCGTCGGCACCCAGTTCGCGGACCCACTGCTGCGTTTCAGGCCGCGACGCGCTGCCGATAACCCGCAAACCGGTCAGTTGTTTCGCCAACTGAGTGAGGATCGATCCCACGCCCCCGGCGGCACCGACGATCAACAGGCTCTGCCCCTGGTCTTCCTTGCCCTCGGCAATCTGCAGGCGCTCGAACAGCAGCTCCCAGGCGGTGATGGCGGTGAGCGGCAGGGCGGCGGCTTCGGCAAAGCCCAGGCTCTCTGGCATGTGCCCGACGATGCGTTCATCGACGGCATGCAGTTCGCTGTTGGCGCCGGCGCGGGCAATGGAGCCGGCGTACCAGACCTTGTCGCCGGGCTGGAACAGCGTGACGTCGCGGCCAACAGCCTTGACCACACCGGCCACGTCCCAGCCGAGCACCTTGGCCTCGCCTGCTTCGGGCTGGACATTGCGGCGGACCTTGGTGTCCACCGGGTTCACCGAAATCGCCCGGACCTCCACCAGCAGGTCGCGCGGACCAGGCTCTGGAGCAGGCAGTTCGATGTCCTGAAGGGCGGCGGCGTCTTCGATCGGCAACGACTGGTAATAGGCAATGGCTTTCATCAGGAAATTCCTCGGTAGGGGATGGCGGCCATGATTGGCGCTTTCGTTTCCGTTTAAAAGCCGCTAAAACCGCAGAAACCTTCAAAATAATTTTGAAAATGGAGGCGGCCTTTGCTGCGCTTCGACGATCTGCAACTCTTTGTACGTGCCGCCGAGCAGGGCAGTCTTTCGGCTGCGGCGCGCCTGCTCGATCTGTCTCCGGCGGTGGCCAGTGCGGCGCTCAAGCGTCTTGAACAGCAACTCGGCGTGCGTCTGCTGGCCCGCTCGACCCGCAGCTTGCGCCTGACCGCCGAGGGCGAAGGCTTTCTCGCCCACGCCAGGGCCGCGCTCGCCAGCCTGGATGAGGGGCGGCGCTTGCTGCTTCGTGACCGTGACGAAATCAGCGGGGTGCTGCAGTTGTCCGCACCCTCGGATTTTGGTCGCAATGTGCTGCTGCCCTGGCTCGACGAGTTGCAGCAAACGCACCCGCAGCTCAACGTCCGCCTGCTTCTGGGCGATCGCAACGCCGATTTGTTCCGCCAGCCTGTGGATATCGCCCTGCGCTATGGCGCTCCTGATGATTCGAGCCTTGTCGCGGTGCCGCTGTGCCTGGAAAACCGTCGTGTGCTGTGTGCCGCACCGGACTATCTGGCGCGGTGCGGCGAACCGCGCAGCGTCGGGGAACTGAGCAGGCACAACTGCCTGCTCTACCAGTTGGGCAGCGGCGTGCACGACCATTGGCGTTTTCAGTTGCAGGGGCAGGAGGAACGGGTGCTGGTGGGCGGCGACCGCTTCTGCGACGACGCTGACGTGGTCCGTCGCTGGGCACTGGCCGGGGCCGGGATTGCCTACAAGTCCTGGCTGGACGTGGCCGCCGACGTCAGTGCCGGGCGCCTTCGCGTACTGCTGGGGCAGTACCGCGGGGAGCCGGCGCCGTTGAACCTCCTGTGTACCCATCGCGCCCAATTGGGAAAACCGGTGCAAGTGTTGAGCGCACTGCTCAAGGAGCGTTGTCAGTTATTGCTTGATCAATTGAATGTTCAATCAAAGACGGGCCCGGATTAACTGAACAACAGTGAGGTCTGAAATACACAGCGTATTTGCTTGAAGGACTTCATTACTTCAGTTGTAGGCTTATATCGACTGAGTTTTGCAAACATATCGTTTCGGCCATGTGCAATGCATTGGTAAACAGGCACTTTGGCCCCTCGCAGAACTTTATCCCTTGAGATCGGTATTGCCTACTTTTCGCCGAGGGTTGCGAAATCATCGGGTATGCGTCGCAAAAGCCAGAGTTTTCGCGGCAATAAGCAGGCTTATACTGGTCCGGGCAATTGCCACCATCGGGATAATGTTTCCGGGTCGAAATGGGGCGGGAAGCCTTGTTTCAAAGAACGTTTTCCAGGTAACCGGGCCGGTTTCCCATGATCGGTCGCCGGGCCTTTCCGGTCCGCGTGAAGATGGGAAACTCGCGTGCGCCAATAACAACTACGCAGGGAGTGGACGGATGCAACCGATAGCCAGTATCAGCCAGATAGCCAGTTTGATGGCCGACCCCAAACGCAGTGCGATGCTGTGGGCATTGATTGACGGAACCGCGCGGCCTTCGGAGGAACTGGCCCTCATGACCGGGCTCACCCCTTCGTCGGCCTGCGCGCATCTGGCCCGGTTGTCGGCTGGGGGCCTGCTCAAGCGCGAGGCCCGGGGGCGCAAGCGCTACTTTCGTCTCGCCGCGCCGGAGATCGGCACTGCGGTAGAGGCGCTTGCCAGCGTCACCATTGCCGAAAACCGTCGGCCACAGAACCGTAAGGAGGATGTCCCTGTCTCGGTGCCGCTGGCCATGCGCCGTGCCCGGCTGTGCTGGGACCACCTGGGGGGGAGGTCGCGGCGGAATTGCTCCAGCGACTACTGGATGCGCAATGGTTGCAGCAGCATGAGCAGCAACTGGAAATCACTCCGCACGGGCGTAACCAGTTCGCCCATCACGGCATCTTCATCGACGCGCTGGCCCTGCGCGATGGTCGCCTGTGCAGCACCTGCAACTGTTGCAGTGAAGTCCATGACCGCCGGCCGCATCTGGGAGGGGCCCTGGGCGGCAGTCTGCTGAAGCTGTTCGTTCAGTTGGGCTGGGTGCGCCTGAGCGATGGCTCCCGGGCGGTTCATCTCTCACCGAGTGGTGTGCGAGGTATCGAGCAGATCGCCCGTCCTCCTGAGTCCGTTGTGTCGCAGGCATGAGGGCGCGGGCCAGGGCAGCATGAAAAACGCCCGGCGAGCCGGGCGTTCAGCGGAAGGCGTCAGGGCCTGACCAGGCGGGCATCCAGACTGTTTTGCGCCAGGCGACGCGCCTGGTCCTCGGTCATGCCGAGATGGGTGTGCAAGGCGTGGAAGTTTTCGGTGACGTAGCCGCCGAAGTAGGCCGGGTCATCCGAGTTCACGGTGACTTTCACACCCCGTTCGAGCATGTCGAGGATGTTGTGCTGGCTCATGTGATCGAACACGCAGAGCTTGGTATTGGACAGCGGGCAGACCGTCAGCGGGATCTGCTCGTCGATGATGCGCTGCATCAGACGCTCATCCTCGATGGCGCGAACGCCGTGGTCGATACGCTGGATCTTGAGCAGATCGAGGGCTTCCCAGATGTACTCGGGCGGGCCTTCTTCGCCAGCGTGGGCGACGGTCAGGAAACCTTCGCTGCGGGCGCGGTCGAACACGCGCTGGAACTTGCTCGGCGGATGGCCCATCTCCGAGCTATCCAGGCCGACCGCAACGAAGGCATCGCGGAATGGCAGCGCCTGATCGAGCGTCTTGTGGGCTTCTTCTTCGCTCAAGTGGCGCAGGAAGCTGAGAATCAGGCCGCTGCCGATACCCAGTTGTTCACGACCATCCTTGAGGGCGCGGGTAATGCCGTCGAGCACCACTTCGAAGGGAATGCCGCGATCAGTGTGGGTCTGCGGGTCGAAGAAGGGCTCGGTATGAATGACGTTCTGGGCCTTGCAGCGTTGCAGATAGGCCCAGGTGAGGTCGTAGAAATCCTGTTCGGTACGCAGGACATCGGCGCCCTGATAATACAGGTCGAGAAATTCTTGCAGGTTGTTGAAGGCATAAGCCGCGCGCAGGGTTTCGACATCATTCCAGGGCAGGGCGATCTTGTTGCGTTCGGCAAGGGCGAACAGCAATTCGGGCTCCAGCGACCCTTCCAGATGAAGGTGCAGTTCCGCCTTGGGCAGCGCGTTAAGCCAGTCGTACATGGTCAGTTCTCATCAGGTGCAATCGGCGTATTCTACAGAGGTTGTCGGACGGGTGCGGTGAAACCTGACCGACAGGTTGAACTATAGCTGCGCCCAGGCGGACAACCCTGCCGCAACAGGGTTGCCTGCCTGGTCAAATCACCCTGCGATCAGTTCCGCCGCCGCCTGGCGGTGGTTGGCGATCAGGCGTCGCACGTCCAGGCCCTCGACCTGGCCGTCGATGACCCGCCACTGGCCGCCGACCATGACCCGGTCTGCGCGGTCGGCACCGCAGAGCAGCAGGGCGGAAAGGGGGTCATGGCTGCCAGAGAAGCGCAGTTCGTCGAGCTTGAAGAGCGCCAGGTCCGCCTGCTTGCCGATAGCCAGTTCGCCGATGTCGTGGCGGCCAAGCAGTTTTGCCGAGCCGCGGGTAGCCCAACCCAGGGCGCGCTCCGGAGTGATCAGTTCGGCGCCATAGCGCAAACGCTGCAGGTACAGTGCCTGACGGGCTTCGAGAATCATGTTGGAGGCATCGTTGGACGCCGAGCCATCCACGCCCAGGCCTACCGGAGCACCGGCGTTGGTCAGGTCGATGGTCGGGCAGATGCCGGAGGCGAGACGCATGTTCGAGCTGGGGCAATGGCAGATCCCGGTGCCGGCGGCGCCCAGACGGGCGATCTCGTCGGCATTGAAGTGGATGCCGTGAGCCAGCCAGGTGCGCGGGCCGAGCCAGCCGACGCTGTCGAGGTAGTCGACGGTACGCAGGCCGAAGCGTTGCAGGCAGAAGTCCTCTTCATCCAGGGTTTCTGCCAGGTGGGTGTGCAGGCGCACGTCCAGTTCCTCGGCCAGCTCGGCGCTGGCCCGCATGATCTCCGGGGTGACCGAGAATGGCGAGCAGGGCGCCAGGGCAATCTGGATCTGCGCGCCTTCGCCGCGTTCGTGGTAGCTGTGGATAAGTCGCTGACTGTCAGCGAGGATCACTTCCCCCTGTTGTACCGTCTGTTGCGGTGGCAGGCCGCCATCGGCCTCGCCGAGGCTCATCGAGCCGCGGGTCAGCATGGCGCGCATGCCCAGTTTGCGCACGCCCTCCACTTGTACGTCGATCGCATTCTCCAGGCCGTCCGGGAACAGGTAGTGGTGGTCGGCGGCAGTGGTGCAGCCCGACAGCAACAGCTCGGCCAGCGCCACCTGGGTGGCCAGCTCCAGTTTGGCCGGCGTCAGGCGTGCCCAGACCGGGTACAGGGTTTTCAGCCAGGGGAACAGCGGCTGGTTGACCACCGGCGCCCAGGCGCGGGTAAGGGTCTGGTAGAAGTGGTGGTGGGTGTTGATCAGGCCCGGCAGAACCACGTGTTCGCGGGCATCGAAGGTCTGGTCGCAGGGATGGAATGGATGCTGGCCGAGGCCGAGGACTTCGCGAATGACGCCGTCTTCGATGACCAGGCCGCCACGGGCGTCGAGCTCGTTGGCAGTGAAGATGGCGAGAGGGTTTTTCAACCAGATACGGGTCGCAGGCATGGTGCCGGCTCCTCTGAAAGTGGGTTCAGGTTAGCCAGCTCAGTTTTGCCCTGTCTGCTGATCCAGGTTCGCCGCGGTGGGCGAGGCGTCGAGTCTACACCCACCGCGCGGAAAATCACCAGACCAGCGTTTCGCCCTTGTAGTTGATGTAGTGCACGCCACCTTTGCCCGCATGGGCCTTGACCTGCTCGACCATGCCGCGAGTGCTGGTGAGCACATCGATGTCGGCACCTTCGCCGCCCATGTCGGTCTTGACCCAGCCCGGGTGCATCGCCAGCACGCTCAGGCGGGTGTCGCCCAGACGCACCACGAAGCTGTTGATCATCGAGTTCAGTGCTGCCTTGCTGGCCTTGTACAGCGCCAGCTCCGGGGCGTCCGGAATGCTGATGCTGCCGAGGATGGAACTCATGAACGCGATCACGCCGCCGTCCGGACGCAACTGCCCGGCAAAGCGCTGGGCAACACGGATCGGTGCCACGCTGTTGGTCATGAACAGGTCGCCGACCTGCGCCAATTGCGCGGCTTCGGCATCCTGGTTGTCCGGACCTTTGACCCCGGCATTGACGAACAACAGGTCGAACACCTGGCCGTCGAGGCGCCGTTGCAGGGCGTCCAGTTGCGTGCTGCTGTTCATTTCCAGGGTTTCCACCTGCACGCCGGGCAGCGCGGACAAGGCATTGGCCTTGGCCGGATCGCGCACGGTGGCGACAACGTTCCAGCCTTGCTCGGTCAGACGTTCCACCAGGCCGAGGCCCAGGCCGCGGGAGGCGCCGATGATGAGGGCGGTTTTGCTGGTCATGCGGGAACTCCTTTCAATGTGGGGGGCGCCGGGAGGCGCAGTGGGCAGCGTTGTTCCAGTTGCTGGCGCAAGGCCGCACGCAGTTCGCCGAGGGCGTCGATGCGCGCCTCGACCAGCACCAGCTTGTCTTCGATGAAGCGGGTGACCAGGGCTTCCGGGTCAGCCGCCTGCCACAACTCGGCAACGTTCTCGCTGATCTCGCCAAGGCTGAAACCGAGTTTCTGCGCGGTCTTGATCAACAGCACCAGTTGCACAGTCTCTGCCGGGTAATCGCGGTAGCCGTTGGCGCTGCGACGGGCACGGATCAGCCCGCGCTCTTCATAGAAACGCAGGGTGTCGCGGCTGACGGAACAGGTTTGGGCCAGTTCTCCGATACGCACGGGCAATTCCTGGGGAAGGGGTTGACCCTGGAGCATACTCCAGGCTTTAGCCTGCCGCCTTCACTTTCCTGAAAGGAGCGGCATATGTGGAGTAGAGCGGGTTATCGTGGAGTGGTCAGAGCCAGTGGCTGGTACGACCTGTTGGTGACGGCAGCGTTTGTCACCCCTTGGAGCCTGATGCTGTTGCACCAGTTGCTCGGGCAACTGAGCAGGCAATGGGGGCTGGGCGGCGAGTTGCCGGACTTCGCGCCGCTGCATGTCCTGATGGCCAACCTGATGGGGTCGATTGTCTGTGTCTGGTCGGTGCTGCGCATTCGCGATCCGCAGTTGCAGTTCGGCCGCTACGACGCGGCGGGCCGCTTGCTGTTCGCCACTTGGCAAGCCTATGCGCTGAACCAGGGAGCGACCCAGTTGCTGTGGGGCTTTCTGGTAGTGGAGCTGGCCTGGGCGGTGCTGCAGTTGTGGCCGGTTCGCGGTGGGGAAAAGCTGACTGATTAAAAAACGACCAATTGGGAGCGGCAGCGACCAGTCAAGCGGTTGGCGCAGGCGTGCACGGTTTATCCACAGCTTGCTCCACAGTATCTGTGTGCAACGCGCCGCTGTGGATGTAAGCCCGTATCGGCTGCCTTCCAATGGTGATAACCGGGGGTAAGCGGCTGATTTTTCGACGAATGAAAGGCTGTCATCATAATTTGATCAAAATATGATCGTTTCCCTGGAGGCCTTGATAGGCAAGGCCTGCAAGGGGGTACTCAGAGGTTATCCACAACCAGGCCCACAGTGGATGTGGGCAATTGCTCAGCAGGTTTCGAGCAGGATGCGCCCACGACTGAGATCTGCCAGCTGGCGCTGGACGCTGTCGATCTGCGCGGCGCCGAGGGCGAGGCGAATATCAACGCCATTGGCGGTGAATTCCTCGGCCAGGATCAATCCGTCTGCCTCGCTGATCCGCAGCTTGAGCAAGGCCAGTTCACTGAATGAGCAACTGCATTTCAACTCGGTGCGGCTGACCAGCAAACGCTTCGGCGCCTGTTGCAGGCATTTGTTGGCGCCGCCGCCATAAGCCCGGGCCAGCCCGCCCGTGCCCAACTGGATACCGCCGTACCAGCGGATGACCAACACTGCCACCTGATCGCAGTCCTGGGCCTCGATGGCTGCGAGGATCGGCCGCCCGGCGGTACCGCCAGGCTCACCGTCGTCACTGCTGCGGTACTGCTCGCCGATTTTCCAGGCCCAGCAGTTGTGGGTGGCGGCCAGGTCGCTGTGCTGCTCGATGAACGCCTGGGCATCGGCCGGTGTGCTGATGGGCGCGGCCAGGGTGATGAAGCGGCTCTTGCGAATCTCTTCGCGGTATTCGCAGGTGTCCAGCAGGGTAGAAGGCATAAGCGGGTGTTCAGTTCGGCGGCGTCAGGCCACAGCCTTTGAGGATGATGTGGATGAGATTGTCGCCGGCTTCTTCCATGTCCTGTTTGGTCAGGCGGCTGCGACCGGTGACCTGGCAGATCTGCGTGGCGAAGTCGGCATAGTGCTGAGTGCTGCTCCACAGCAGGAAAATCAGGTGCACGGGGTCGACGGGGTCCATCTTGCCGGCGTCGATCCAGCCCTGGAAGACCGCGGCGCGGCCCTTGAACCACTCCCGGTAGTCCTGGCTGAAATATTCGGTCAGACACTGGCCGCCACTGATCACTTCCATGGCGAAGATGCGCGAGGCTTGCGGGTTGCGCCGGGAAAACTCCATTTTCGCGCGGATATAGCGGGCCAGGGTCTCGGCCGGGTCGTCCTCGACGCTCAAGGCGTTGAAGGTGCTGTCCCACAACTCGATGATGTTACTCAGGACAGCGATGTACAGCCCCAGCTTGTTGGTGAAGTAGTAGTGCAGGTTGGCCTTGGGCAGTCCGGCATTGAGGGCGATGGTGTTCATGCTGGTGCCCTTGAAACCGTGGCGAGCGAACTCGTCTTCCGCAGCCTGGATGATGGCTTGCTCGTTCTTCTGGCGAATGCGACCGGCGGGCTTGGCGGCCAAGGGGCGATGGGCGGGCACTTCAAAGGTCATGGGCGATTCCGGCAAGAGCTGGGGAAAGTGAGGCACCTGCACTGATACCCCAGGCATGGCGGACGGGCAAGCGCGAAGCGGCAGAATATCGTAAATGCGTCTCAGCGTGTCGCAGCCAGACTCTCCAGGAAGCTCTCCAGCACCAGGTGTGGGCGCCGCCCCTTGCGTGTTACCCACGCCAGGCTGAGATCGTAGAAGCGTTCGGTGGGCTTCAATGCTCGCAGGCGTCCTTGCTGCACCCAGAAAGTGGCGTAGTGATCTGGCAGATAACCGATGTAGCGGCCAGTGAGAATGAGGAATGCCATTCCCTCGCGATCCGAGGCGCTCGCGGTGCAGTTCAGGGCCTGGTAGAGGGCCTGGATTTCAGCCGGTAGCCGAAACGTCGGTGCGATGGCGTCCTGGCTGTTGAGGCGCTGGTCGTCCAGTTGCCGGTCATCGACATAAAACAGCGGGTGGCCCACGGCGCAGTAAAGCAGCGAACGCTCTTCATAAAGCGGCTGGTATTCCAGGCCCGACAGGGGACTGGCCTGCGGTACCACACCCACATGCAGGCTGCCGTCGAGCACGCCTTGCTCCACCTGGCTTGGCGGAATCATGCGGATTCGAATACGCACATCCGGCCCGCGATCCTTGAGCTGGGCCAGGGCATGGGTGATGCGCATGTGCGGCAAGGTCACCAGGTTGTCGGTAAGACCGATGTTCAGCTCGCCGCGCAGGTGCTGGTGCAGCCCGTTGACTTCGGTGCGGAAGCTCTCGAGCGCGCTGAGCAGTTGCAAGGCGGATTGATACACCTCGCGACCCTCTTCGGTCAGGGAGAACCCGGCACGCCCGCGCTGACACAGGCGCAACCCGAGGCGTTGTTCGAGATCGCCCATTTGCTGGCTGATGGCTGATCGGCCAATGCCGAGTACGTTCTCGGCCGCCGAGAAACCGCCGCACTCGACCACGCTACGGAAGATTTTCAACAGGCGGATGTCGAAATCGCTGACCTGGGAAAGCGGTTCAGGGCGTCGACTCATAGTTTAGCGTCCGGTGAACTGAGGATTAGAAAAGTAGAGTTTTCCAGACTTTATAGGCGTGACAACTTATCGGCAACACACCGCTTTCTTCCGAATGCTGTTCAATCTGCCTTGCGAGGTCTCGACGATGAACCTGCCTGAAAACGCTCCTGCCGGTCTGGCCAGCCAGCTGAAGCTGGATGCGCACTGGATGCCCTACACCGCGAACCGTAACTTCCAGCGCGACCCACGCCTGATCGTCGCTGCCGAAGGCAACTACCTGGTCGATGACAAAGGCCGCAAGATTTTCGATGCCCTGTCGGGCCTTTGGACGTGCGGTGCCGGCCACACCCGCAAGGAAATCCAGGAAGCGGTCGCCCGCCAGTTGGGCGTGCTGGATTACTCGCCGGCGTTCCAGTTCGGTCACCCGCTGTCGTTCCAGTTGGCCGAGAAAATCACCGAGCTGACCCCGGGCAATCTGAACCACGTCTTCTATACCAACTCCGGTTCCGAGTGCTGCGACACCGCGCTGAAAATGGTCCGTGCCTACTGGCGCCTGAAAGGCCAGGCCACCAAGACCAAGCTGATCGGCCGTGCCCGTGGCTATCACGGTGTCAACATTGCCGGTACCAGCCTGGGCGGCGTCAACGGCAACCGTAAACTGTTCGGCCAGTTGCTGGATGTCGACCACATCCCGCACACCGTCCTGCCGGGCAATGCGTTCACCAAGGGCATGCCGGAAGAAGGCGGCATTGCCCTGGCCGACGAAATGCTCAAGCTGATCGAGTTGCACGATGCCTCCAACATCGCTGCGTTGATCGTCGAGCCGTTGGCCGGCTCCGCAGGCGTACTGCCGCCGCCGAAGGGTTATTTGAAACGCCTTCGCGAAATCTGCGACCAGCACAACATCCTGCTGATCTTCGACGAAGTCATCACCGGCTTCGGCCGCATGGGTGCGATGACCGGTGCCGAGGCTTTCGGCGTGACCCCGGACCTGATGTGCATTGCCAAGCAGGTCACCAACGGTGCCATCCCGATGGGCGCAGTGATCGCCAGCAGCGAGA
>NZ_CM150751.1:1002500-5537500 GCF_056388475.1 Pseudomonas sp. TUM25319
TAGTGAACCAGTACCGTGAGGGAAAGGCGAAAAGAACCCCGGAGAGGGGAGTGAAATAGAACCTGAAACCGTATGCGTACAAGCAGTGGGAGCCTACTTTGTTAGGTGACTGCGTACCTTTTGTATAATGGGTCAGCGACTTATATTCAGTGGCGAGCTTAACCGAATAGGGGAGGCGTAGCGAAAGCGAGTCTTAATAGGGCGTTTAGTCGCTGGGTATAGACCCGAAACCGGGCGATCTATCCATGGGCAGGTTGAAGGTTAGGTAACACTGACTGGAGGACCGAACCGACTACCGTTGAAAAGTTAGCGGATGACCTGTGGATCGGAGTGAAAGGCTAATCAAGCTCGGAGATAGCTGGTTCTCCTCGAAAGCTATTTAGGTAGCGCCTCATGTATCACTCCAGGGGGTAGAGCACTGTTTCGGCTAGGGGGTCATCCCGACTTACCAAACCGATGCAAACTCCGAATACCTGGAAGTGCCGAGCATGGGAGACACACGGCGGGTGCTAACGTCCGTCGTGAAAAGGGAAACAACCCAGACCGTCAGCTAAGGTCCCAAAGTTATGGTTAAGTGGGAAACGATGTGGGAAGGCTTAGACAGCTAGGAGGTTGGCTTAGAAGCAGCCACCCTTTAAAGAAAGCGTAATAGCTCACTAGTCGAGTCGGCCTGCGCGGAAGATGTAACGGGGCTCAAACCATACACCGAAGCTACGGGTATCACTTAGGTGATGCGGTAGAGGAGCGTTCTGTAAGCCTGTGAAGGTGAGTTGAGAAGCTTGCTGGAGGTATCAGAAGTGCGAATGCTGACATGAGTAACGACAATGGGTGTGAAAAACACCCACGCCGAAAGACCAAGGTTTCCTGCGCAACGTTAATCGACGCAGGGTTAGTCGGTCCCTAAGGCGAGGCTGAAAAGCGTAGTCGATGGAAAACAGGTTAATATTCCTGTACTTCCGGTTATTGCGATGGAGGGACGGAGAAGGCTAGGCCAGCTTGGCGTTGGTTGTCCAAGTTTAAGGTGGTAGGCTGAGATCTTAGGTAAATCCGGGATCTCAAGGCCGAGAGCTGATGACGAGCGCTCCTAGAGCGCGAAGTGGTTGATGCCATGCTTCCAAGAAAAGCTTCTAAGCTTCAGATAACCGGGAACCGTACCCCAAACCGACACAGGTGGTTGGGTAGAGAATACCAAGGCGCTTGAGAGAACTCGGGTGAAGGAACTAGGCAAAATGGCACCGTAACTTCGGGAGAAGGTGCGCCGGCGAGGGTGAAGGACTTGCTCCGTAAGCCCATGTCGGTCGAAGATACCAGGCCGCTGCGACTGTTTATTAAAAACACAGCACTCTGCAAACACGAAAGTGGACGTATAGGGTGTGACGCCTGCCCGGTGCCGGAAGGTTAATTGATGGGGTTAGCTAACGCGAAGCTCTTGATCGAAGCCCCGGTAAACGGCGGCCGTAACTATAACGGTCCTAAGGTAGCGAAATTCCTTGTCGGGTAAGTTCCGACCTGCACGAATGGCGTAACGATGGCGGCGCTGTCTCCACCCGAGACTCAGTGAAATTGAAATCGCTGTGAAGATGCAGTGTATCCGCGGCTAGACGGAAAGACCCCGTGAACCTTTACTATAGCTTTGCACTGGACTTTGAATTTGCTTGTGTAGGATAGGTGGGAGGCTTTGAAGCGTGGACGCCAGTTCGCGTGGAGCCATCCTTGAAATACCACCCTGGCAACTTTGAGGTTCTAACTCAGGTCCGTTATCCGGATCGAGGACAGTGTATGGTGGGTAGTTTGACTGGGGCGGTCTCCTCCTAAAGAGTAACGGAGGAGTACGAAGGTGCGCTCAGACCGGTCGGAAATCGGTCGTAGAGTATAAAGGCAAAAGCGCGCTTGACTGCGAGACAGACACGTCGAGCAGGTACGAAAGTAGGTCTTAGTGATCCGGTGGTTCTGTATGGAAGGGCCATCGCTCAACGGATAAAAGGTACTCCGGGGATAACAGGCTGATACCGCCCAAGAGTTCATATCGACGGCGGTGTTTGGCACCTCGATGTCGGCTCATCACATCCTGGGGCTGAAGCCGGTCCCAAGGGTATGGCTGTTCGCCATTTAAAGTGGTACGCGAGCTGGGTTTAGAACGTCGTGAGACAGTTCGGTCCCTATCTGCCGTGGACGTTTGAGATTTGAGAGGGGCTGCTCCTAGTACGAGAGGACCGGAGTGGACGAACCTCTGGTGTTCCGGTTGTCACGCCAGTGGCATTGCCGGGTAGCTATGTTCGGAAGAGATAACCGCTGAAAGCATCTAAGCGGGAAACTTGCCTCAAGATGAGATCTCACTGGAGCCTTGAGCTCCCTGAAGGGCCGTCGAAGACTACGACGTTGATAGGTTGGGTGTGTAAGCGCTGTGAGGCGTTGAGCTAACCAATACTAATTGCCCGTGAGGCTTGACCATATAACACCCAAGCAATCTGCGCGGAAGCCGGATTGTGGTGGTGAAGACGAATGAACCGAAGATTCGTGAACCCACAAAGATCACATACCCGATTTGCCGAAGCGTCGAAAGACGAGTTGGCACACAGAATTTCTTGACGACCATAGAGCATTGGAACCACCTGATCCCATCCCGAACTCAGCAGTGAAACGATGCATCGCCGATGGTAGTGTGGAGCTTCTCCATGTGAGAGTAGGTCATCGTCAAGATTAAATTCCGAAACCCCTATCTGCGTACGCAGGTAGGGGTTTTGTCTTTCAGGCTCAGAAAAATCCTCTGATTTTTACGGATTTCGCCTTGTCGTTCGACGAAGGCACCGTGCTATGTTTCCCCTCTTTCCCGACAGCCCCAAGGACGCCCTATGTCGTACGCCAGCACGCTTTTTCCAGGTTTCATGGTTGTCCACGGCAACCGCTTGGATGTGCTGCGCAGCCTGGCCGTGAACTGGATGCGCCGGTATCCGCTCAAACCGTTGGAGAACGAGATCGTCCTGGTGCAGAGCAATGGCATCGCCCAGTGGCTGAAGCTGGCCCTTGCCGAAGACCCGGAAGAGGATGACTCCGGCGGCAGTGGTATCGCTGCTGCGATCGAAGTGCAATTGCCCGGCAGCTTCATGTGGCAGCTATACCGAAAAGTCCTGGGGCGTGAAGAAATTCCGGAAACCTCGCTCCTGGACAAAGCTCCGCTGACCTGGCGCTTGATGCGCCTGCTCCCCGGCTTGATCGACCTTCCACACTTCGAGCCCTTGCAGCGTTTCCTGGTTGACGACAACGACCTTCGCAAGCGCTACCAGCTGGCCGAGCGCCTGGCCGACCTGTTCGACCAATATCAGGTTTACCGTGCCGACTGGCTGAAAGAGTGGGCAGCGGGTCGCCACGTACTGATCAACGCTCGCGGTGAGGCTCGACCGTTGTCCCCCGCCAATTGCTGGCAAGCCGAACTCTGGCGTGCATTGCTGCTGGATGTTGGCGAAGCCGGTATGGCTCAGAGCCGGGCGGGTGTTCACCAACGCTTTATCGAGCGTATCAAGAGTCTGGAACAAGCCCCTGTCGGCTTGCCGTCCCGAGTGATCGTCTTCGGTATCTCGTCGCTCCCGGCGCAGGCGCTCGAGGCCTTGGCCGGACTGGCGCGCTTCAGCCAGGTGCTGCTGTGCGTCCACAACCCATGCCGCCATCACTGGGCCGATATCGTTGCCGACAAAGATCTGCTCCGTCACCAATACAAGCGTCAACAGCGCAAGCAAGGCATGCTCGGCCCCGTCGATGCGGAAAGCCTGCATCAGCACGCCCACCCGCTACTGGCTGCCTGGGGCAAGCAGGGGCGGGACTACATCAACCTGCTCGACAGTTACGACGATCCGTCCAGCTACCAGACCGCGTTCAGCGACGGGCGCATCGACCTCTTCAGCGATGATGAGCCCCAGCACCTGCTTGGCCAGTTGCAGGATGACATCCTCGAGCTCCGGCCCCTTGGCGAAACCCGCGAGCGGTGGCCGGAAATCGACCCGCTGAAAGACCGCTCAGTGCGTTTCCACATCGCACACAGCGCGCAACGTGAAGTCGAGATCCTGCATGATCAGTTGCTCGCGCGCTTCAGCGCCGATCCGGAATTGCGCCCTCGCGACGTCATCGTCATGGTCCCTGACATCAACGCCTATGCGCCGCATATCCGAGCCGTGTTCGGCCAGCTTGAGCGCAACGAAAGCCGCTTCATCCCCTTCACCCTCACTGACCAGGGGCAGCGGGGCCGCGATCCGTTGCTGATCGCCCTGGAGCACCTGCTCAAGCTGCCCGACAGTCGTTTCCCGGTCAGCGAGATTCTCGATTTGCTCGACGTACCGGCCCTGCGCGCGCGGTTCTCTATCCGCGAAAGCGACCTGCCAACCCTGCATCGCTGGATCGAGGGTGCCGGTATCCGTTGGGGACTGAATGCCGAGCAACGCGCCGGTCTCGGGCTTCCGGGCAATCTGGAGCAGAACAGTTGGCGCTTCGGTCTGCGGCGGATGCTGTTGGGCTACGCGGTCGGGTCTGGAGAAGGCTGCGACGGCATCGAACCCTACGACGAAATCGGTGGCCTCGATGCTGCGCTCATCGGTCCGTTGGTGGCGCTGCTCGACGCGCTTGAAGTGGCTCACGCCGAGCTTTCGCAACCGGCGACGGCGACCCGCTGGGGAGAGCGCCTCAACGCCTTGCTGCAAGTGTTCTTCCTGGCCGAGACCGAGCACGATGATTACCTGCTGGTGCAACTGCAGGGACTCAGCGACAACTGGTTGAAAACCTGCGAAGACGTCGGGCTGCAGGACCTGCTGCCACTCACCGTCGTCCGCGAGGCCTGGCTGGCGGGGCTCGACCAAGGCCGCCTGTCCCAGCGATTCCTCGCCGGCTCCGTCAACTTCTGCACACTCATGCCAATGCGCGCCATTCCGTTCAAGGTGGTCTGCCTGTTGGGCATGAACGATGGGGATTATCCTCGTGCGCAGCCTCCGCTGGATTTCGATCTGATGGGGAGCGACTACCGTCCTGGCGACCGCTCCCGCCGCGAGGACGATCGCTATCTGCTGCTCGAAGCATTGCTCTCGGCGCGCGCGCAGCTTTACGTCAGTTGGGTTGGTCGCAGCATTCGCGACAACAGCGACCGTCCGGCATCGGTGCTGGTGGGTCAGTTGCGCGACCATATCGCAGCTGGTTGGCGGCTCAAGGGCGCGGCCGGCGACAGCAAGCAAGATGCTGGCGAACAGTTATTGCACAAACTCACCACCGAGCATCCCCTGCAGCCATTCAGCCCGCGTTATTTCCATCGGGGCAGCGACCTCTTCAGCTACGCAAGGGAGTGGCGCAATTTGCACCTGCCTGCCGACAGCCAACCCGTCGACGATGAGCCTCTGGAACCCTACAAGGCGGACGAGCCGCTGAGCCTGGCCTTGCTCCAGGACTTCCTGCGTCATCCGGTCCGGCACTTTTTCAGCCAGCGTTTGAAAGTGTTCTTCGAGTCGGTGGACGCGCCACTCGCCGATGACGAGCCTTTCGTCCTCGACGCGCTGCAGCGCTACAGCCTGAGCGAACATCTGCTGAGTGCCGCGTTGGCCAGTGCCGAGCATAGCGAAACGGCTTTGTTCGACCACTCCCGCCGTCTGCAGGGTAGTGGTTTGCTGCCGCTTGCCGGTTTCGGCGAATGCCTGCGGGAAGAGTTGATCGAGCCGCTCCCCGACTTGCTGCAGCGCTACCAGCAACTGCTGCGGCAATGGCCAACCCGGATCGACAGCGCTCTGCCGATCCGCTTCGAAGCCGGCCCGCTCAAGCTCGAAGGCTGGCTTGGCCGTGTCCAGCAGCGTGCCGACGGCGCACTGTTGAGCATCACCACACTACCCAACGGCATCAGCAGCGGCCGCTCGCTGAAATGGCACCGGCTGACCGCGACCTGGGTCATGCACCTGGCCGCCTGCGCCGTTGGGCACCCGCTGCACAGTGCGGTAGTCGCCACCGACGTGACCTTGATGCTGGAACCTCTCGATCCGGAAAGCGCTACCGAACTGCTGGGCAATCTGCTGGTGTCCCGTCAGGCAGGAATGAACGCGCCGTTGCCCGTTGCGATCAAGACCGCCTTCGCCTGGCTGGCCGTGCAGCAGAAGGATGCCGACAAGGCTTTGCTGGAGGCCGCCAAGGCCTATGACGGCGACGCTCAGCGCGATGGCGAGCGCAGTGAAAACCCCGCACTCGTCCGTCAGTTCAGCGACTTTGCCGCGATGGTCGAGACCGAAGAGTTCGAGGGGTGGTGCGAGGCGTTGTACAAACCGATGTTCGAGGCCCAATGGCAAACCCTGGCGAGCGAGGAGGCGCGTCCATGAGTGCTGTAACCCAGGCGCCTCTGGCGTTGACCTTCCCGCTGCATGGCAGCCAACTGATCGAGGCCAGTGCCGGCACCGGCAAGACCTTTACCATTTCCGCCCTGTACCTGCGCCTGGTACTGGGCCACGGCGGTGAACAGGGCTTCGGTCGCGAACTGCTACCGCCGCAGATCCTGGTGGTGACCTTCACCGACGCCGCCACCAAGGAGTTGCGGGAACGTATCCGCACCCGACTGGCCGAGGCGGCGCGCTTCTTCCGCGGCGATCTGGCCGAGGCCGATCCCCTGTTGACCCAACTGCGCGACGACTATGATCCCGCGACCTGGCTGGCCTGTGCCAATCGCCTCGAAGTCGCTGCGCAGTGGATGGACGAAGCCGCCGTCTCGACCATTCACAGCTGGTGCCAGCGGATGCTGCGCGAGCACGCCTTCGATAGCGGCAGCCTGTTTACCCAGACCCTTGAGACCGATCACAGCGACCTGCTGGGCCAGGTCATGCGCGATTACTGGCGGCGCTTCTGCTACAGCATGGACGGCGAGGCGCTGGTCTGGGTGCGCAACCACTGGGGCAGCCCGGACGATTTGTTGCCGCGGGTGCGCGCCCTGTTTGGTCGCCGCACCGGCGAAACGCAAACACTGGAGCCGCAAGAGGTCATCGCCGAGGTGCTGCATCAGCGCGCCGAGCAGTTGCGTGTCCTGAAAGCACCCTGGGCACAATGGGCGAACGAACTGCTGCCGATTTTCCGCGAGGCGGTGAAGGCCAAGCAGGTCAACGGCAGCATGATTCAGGAGCGCTATTTCAAGCCCTGGTTCGACAAGCTCATTGCCTGGGCCGGGGACGATCAGGCGCAGGACCTGGACATCGGCACCGGCTTCACCCGGCTCACGCCGGACGGTGTCGCCGCCGCCTGGAAAGTCGATCCGCCGAGCCACCCGGCGCTGGATGCCATGGTGACGCTGCGCGACCAATTGCAGGCCCTGCCGACGCCCGATGCCCGATTGCTCGAACACGCTGCCACCTGGGTGTCGCAGCGTTTCGAGCAGGAGAAGCGCCGCCGTGCGGAAATGGGCTTCGACGATATGCTCCTGCGCCTCGACAGCGCCCTCGCCGGGGCTGCGGGCGAGCGCCTGGCCGGGCTGATCCGCGAGCAGTTCCCGGTCGCGCTGATCGACGAATTCCAGGACACCGACCCCGTGCAATACCGCATTTTCGAGTGCATCTATCGCATCGAGCACAACGTCCGCGACACCGGCCTGTTCCTGATCGGCGACCCCAAGCAGGCGATCTACGCCTTCCGCGGTGCCGATATCTTCACCTACCTCGGCGCTCGCCGCGCCACCGCCGGGCGCCTGCACAGCCTGGATACCAACTTCCGATCCACGCAACCGATGGTCACGGCGGTGAACCACGTTTTCGTCCAGGCCGAACAGCGGGAGACAGGGCGGGGAGCCTTCCTGTTCCGTGAGTCCGACGGCGAGAACCCGGTGCCCTTCGTCGCGGTGCATGCCCGTGGTCACAAGGAGCATCTGCAGGTGGACGGCCAGGCGGTAAAGGCCCTGAACCTGTGGCATCTGGCGAGCGACGAGCCGCTATCCAACCCCCTTTACCGGCAACAGATGGCAGCCAGTTGCGCCACCCGTATCGTTCATCTGCTCAATGGCGGGCAGCAGGGCAGCAGCGGTTTTGTCCAGATGGATGGATCGTTGCGTGGCTGCCTGCCGTCGGACATCGCCATTCTCGTGCGCGATGGCCGCGAGGCGCAGATGGTTCGCGCCGAACTGGCGGCCCGTGGCGTGCGCAGCGTCTACCTTTCGGACAAGGACTCGGTGTTTGCCGCACAGGAAGCACGCGACCTGCTGGCCTGGCTCAAGGCCTGCGCCGAGCCGGACAACGAGCGCCTGCTCAAGGCGGCACTCGCCAGTGGCACCCTTGGCCGTTCCCTGAACGAACTGGCGCGCTTGAATGACGACGAGACCGGTTGGGAAAATCGTGTCATGCAGTTCCGCCAGTACCGGTTGATCTGGCGCATCCAGGGCGTGCTGCCAATGTTGCGACGCCTGCTTCACGACTTCGACCTGCCCAATGTGCTGATGGGCCGCACCGACGGCGAACGGGTACTGACCAACCTGCTGCATCTTGCCGAGCTGCTGCAACAGGCCGCCACCGAGCTGGATGGCGAACAGGCGCTGATCCGCCATCTGGGCGAGCATCTGGCAGCCTCTGGTCAGGCAGGCGAGGAACAGATCCTGCGCCTGGAAAGCGACGAGCAACTGGTCAAGGTCGTGACCATCCACAAGTCCAAAGGCCTGGAATACGAGCTGGTGTTTCTGCCGTTCATCTGCACCACCAAACCGGTGGATGGCAAGCGTCTGCCGCTGGGCTGGCACGATGAGCAGGGCGTCTCGCACCTGACCCTGAGCCCCACTGACGACCAGATCGCCATGGCCGATGACGAGCGGCTGGCCGAAGACCTGCGCCTGTTCTACGTCGCCCTGACTCGTGCCAAGCACGCCTGCTGGCTGGGTGTTGCCGACCTCAAGCGTGGCACCAGCAAAGAATCGCTGCTGCATCGGGGCGCTCTGGGTTATCTGTTGGGCGGCGGCGAGCGACTCGCGCAGTCCAGCGCCTTGACCGGCTGGCTCGACAACCTGAAAGAGGGCTGCGATGCGATCCACAGTCAGGCGCTGCCGGAGCCGGACGACCAGCTCTATCTCGCCCCCCGGCAGACCGCCGAACTGCTCGCCCCGCGCGAGCCCAAGCGTCGCGCTGCAGAGAACTGGTGGATCGCCTCCTACAGTGCCCTGCACATCGGCGAGGATGCGCTCGAGCTCGACGACGACGTGGCCCAGGCCCAGCAACTGCTGGATGACGAGCGTCCCGACCCGAGCGCCCTGCGCGAAGTGGCGGCGGAGGCCGGCGATATCCACCGGTTCCCGCGTGGACCGAACCCCGGCACTTTCCTGCACGGCCTGCTGGAGTGGGCCGGGCAGCAGGGCTTCGACCGCGCCTGCGCTGCCCCGGAGCAATTGCGCGAAACCGTGGCCCAGCGTTGCAACCGGCGCGACTGGAAAGGCTGGATCAACACCCTCGCCGACTGGCTGCAGCATCTGCTGGCAACGCCCCTGCGCCTGGGCAGTGACACCGCCCCTGTGGCACTCGCGGAACTGACCCAGTACCAGATCGAGATGGAGTTCTGGTTCGCCAGCCACCGCGTCGATGTGCAGCGCCTCGACCGTCTGGTCGCCCAGTACACCCATCAGGGGGCCTCGCGCCAGGCGGCACAGGCGGCAACCCTCAACGGCATGTTCAAGGGCTTCATCGACCTGGCATTCGAGCACGAGGGCCGCTACTACGTCGCCGACTACAAATCCAACTGGCTCGGCCCGGATGACCTGGCGTACAGCCAGTCCGCCATGGAGTCGGCGATTCTCGAACACCGCTACGACCTGCAGTACGTGCTGTACCTGCTGGCCCTGCACCGACAGTTGCGCGCGCGGTTGCCGGACTACGACTACGACCGGCATGTCGGCGGCGCGGTCTACATCTTCCTGCGCGGCGCCCACTCGGCGACCCAGGGCGTGTATTTCGCCAAGCCTCCACGCGAGCTGATCGAAGAGCTCGACGCGCTGTTCCGCGGTGCCCCGCAAGGGGTGCAACACGACCTGTTTGCCGGAGACGTCCAATGACCCGCACCCTCGACGACCTGTTGCCTGCGCCGCTGGATGCCGGTCACCTTGCGGCCCTGGCGCCACTGACCCACAGTGCGGATCTGCTGGCCTTGCTCGACCGCTGGGTCGAACGAGGCTGGCTGCGGGCGCTGGACCGTGCCTTCGTCGCCTTCCTGCGTGAGCGCGAGCCAGGCGGTGATCCACTGGTGCTGCTGGCGGCGGCCCTGGCGAGCCATCAACTGGGGCATGGTCATGTCTGCCTGGATTTGCAGAAGACCCTCGCCGAGCCTGATTTCGCCCTGTCCCTGCCCCCGGAGGGCGATGCCCTGGCAGGCCCGTTGCTGCTGCCATCGCAACTGCTCGACCGTCTCGAACTCGCCACCTGGTTGCAGCGCCTGGAGGCCAGCGAACTGGTTGCCGCAGGTGACACGCCCGAGCAAGGCGCGCGGCCCCTGGTCCTGAGCGAGGGACGGCTGTACCTGCGCCGCTACTGGGCCTACGAACGGCAGATCGACGATGCCCTGCGTGAGCGCCTGCAGCCAATCGAAACGGCGCCGGACGACCTGCGCAAACGGCTCGACCTGCTGTTCGACGAGGGCGCCGAAGCGGGCCAGATCGACTGGCAGAAGCTGGCCTGTGCGCTGGCGACACGGGCGGCGTTCAGCATCATCACTGGCGGCCCGGGCACCGGCAAGACCACCACGGTCGTGCGCCTCCTGGCGCTGTTGCAGGCACCTGCGGTGGAGGCAGGGCGGCCGCTGCGCATTCGTCTTGCTGCGCCCACCGGCAAGGCGGCTGCCCGCCTGACGGAGTCCATCGGCCAGCAAGTCGAGCGTTTGTCGGTGAGCGCAGACATTCGCGCGCAGATCCCTTGCGACGTTTCCACCGTCCACCGCCTGTTGGGTAGCCGGCCCAATTCCCGGCACTTCCGCCACCATGCCGGCAACCCATTGCCGCTGGATGTGCTGGTGGTGGACGAAGCATCGATGATCGACCTGGAAATGATGGCCAACCTGCTGGCGGCAATGCCGGCCAATGCGCGCTTGATTTTGCTGGGTGACAAGGACCAGTTGGCGTCGGTCGAAGCGGGGGCGGTGCTCGGCGATCTGTGCCGGGATGCAGAAGACGGCCGCTACAGCGCCGAGACCCAAGCCTGGCTGGAGCAGGTCAGCGGTGAGTCGCTGGCCGGCGGCGAGTTGCAGGCCGGTGACGCCGAGCGCTATCCGCTGGCCCAGCAGGTGGTAATGCTGCGTCGCTCGCGGCGGTTCGGCGAAGGCAGCGGGATCGGCCAGTTGGCGCGGCTGGTCAATCGGCAGCAGCCCGCGCAGGCACGGGCATTGCTGCGTGAGGGCGACTTCAGCGACGTATTCGGCCTGACCCTGCGTGGCGAGCATGACCGCAAGCTGGACAGGCTGGTACTCGATGGGCTGGAGAAAGGGCCGAAGGGACCGCTGGGCTATCGGGATTACCTGCATGTGATCCGTCAGGCGCGGCCGTCCGCCGGCCTGCCAGCCGATGACGCGTGCTGGAGCGACTGGGCGCTGAGTGTGCTCAAGGCCTTCGAGCAGTTCCAGTTGCTCTGTGCGGTGCGCAAGGGGCCGTGGGGCGTAGAGGGGCTCAATCAGCGGGTCAGCCGTGTCTTGACCAATGCCGGGCTGATCGACGGCGACCAGATCTGGTACGAAGGTCGACCGGTGCTGGTGACGCGCAACGACTATGGCCTGAACCTGATGAACGGCGACATCGGCATTGCCTTGCGTCTGCCCGATGGCCAGTCCGACGTCGCGCCGCTGCGGGTCGCCTTCCCGCGCAACGACGGTCGCGGCGGCGTGCGCTTCGTGTTGCCGAGCCGGCTCAACGAAGTGGAAACCGTCTACGCCATGACCGTGCACAAATCCCAGGGCTCGGAGTTTGCCCACACCGCGCTGGTGCTGCCGGACGCGCTCAACCCGGTGTTGACCAAGGAATTGATCTACACCGGAATCACCCGGGCCAAGGACTGGTTCAGCCTGATCGAACCGCGCCAGGGCGTGCTCGAGGAGGCGGTGGAGCGGAAGGTGAAGCGGATTTCGGGATTGATGCTGGAGCAGGTCTGATCCTGACTCGCAGGGGCGTCAATCGGGAAAGGTCATCTCCCGTGATTCCCCCATCAATAACGGCGCGTTGCGCTCCGTCACATCGCGGATGTAATCCCACAGCAAGGTGATCCGCTTCAACTTGCGCAGATCCTCCCGGCAGTACATCCAGAACTGCCGGGTGATGTTCACTTCGTCCGGCAGCACGGGCACCAGGCGTGGGTCCTGGGCGGCGAGGAAGCAGGGCAGGATGGCCAGGCCGCGGCCCTGCTGGGCGGCGACGTACTGGGCGATGACGCTGGTGCTGCGCAGATGCGCGCTGGCGTTGGGCAGCAGGTTGTTGAGGTAGAGCAGTTCGGAACTGAAGGCGAGGTCATCGACGTAGCTGATGAACGGGTGCTCGCTCAGGTCGCTGCTGCGCCGGATCGGCGGGTGGCGGTCGAGGTAGTCCTGGGTCGCATACAGGCGCAGGCGGTAGTCGCACAGCTTGCAGCACACGTAGGGCCCGTGTTCCGGACGCTCCAGGGCAATGACGATGTCGGCCTCGCGCTTGGACAGGCTGATGAAGTGCGGCAGGGGCAGGATGTCCACCGAGATGGCCGGCCAGGTGTCGACGAAGTGGCTGAGCTGCGGGGTGATGAAGAAGCTGCCGAAACCTTCGGTGCAGCCCATGCGCACATGCCCGGACAACGCCACCCCGGAACCGGATACCTGTTCGCAAGCCATGTGCAAGGTGCTTTCGATCGACTCGGCGTAGCTCAGCAGGCGCTGCCCTTCGGCCGTGAGGACGAAACCGTTGGTCCGGGACTTTTCGAACAGCAAGGTGCCCAGCGCCTGTTCCAGCGAGCTGATACGCCGCGACACCGTGGTGTAGTCCACATTCAGGCGCTTGGCCGCACTGCTGGCCTTGCGGGTCCGCGCCACTTCAAGAAAGAACTTCAGGTCGTCCCAGTTCAGCGAACCCAGGGAGGTGATGTTTTTTTGCATGTTGGACCGGCTTTTATGTGCGTTTTTGTTGGAAGTTTGCGCATCTATACTCGAAAACAGCCCAGGCCCCAAGCCCCCGTCAGGCGGCCGCGCCGGCCTTTCTCTCGCTAAGAACAATGTCCAGGAGAAGCCCCATGAACGCATCCCTCACCCCCGGTCAGACCAAGGTCGACCAGGTCCGCCTGCTGATCGACGGTCAGTGGGTCGAGTCGAAGACCACCGAATGGCGCGACGTGGTCAACCCTGCCACCCAGGAAGTCCTGGCCCGCGTGCCGTTCGCCACCGCCGAAGAACTGGATGCCGCCGTGGCTGCCGCGCAACGCGCGTTCAAGACCTGGAAAGACACCCCGATCGGCGCGCGGATGCGCATCATGCTGCGCCTGCAGGCGTTGATCCGCGAACACTCCAAGCGCATTGCCGTGACCCTCAGTGCCGAGCAGGGCAAGACCATCGCCGATGCCGAAGGCGATATCTTCCGCGGCCTGGAAGTGGTGGAACACGCCTGCAGCGTTGGCACGCTGCAGATGGGTGAGTTCGCCGAGAACGTTGCCGGTGGCGTCGACACCTACACCCTGCGCCAGCCGATCGGCGTGTGCGCCGGCATCACGCCGTTCAACTTCCCGGCGATGATTCCGCTGTGGATGTTCCCGATGGCCATCGTCTGCGGCAACACCTTCGTCCTCAAGCCTTCCGAACAGGACCCACTGTCCACGATGCTGCTGGTTGAACTGGCGATCGAGGCCGGCGTGCCGGCGGGTGTGCTGAACGTGGTGCATGGTGGCAAGGACGTGGTTGACGGGCTGTGCACCCACACCGATATCAAGGCCGTGTCGTTCGTCGGTTCCACGGCGGTCGGCACCCACGTCTACGACCTTGCCGGCAAGCATGGCAAGCGCGTGCAGTCGATGATGGGGGCGAAGAACCACGCCGTGATCCTGCCCGACGCCAACCGCGAGCAGACCCTCAATGCCCTGGCCGGCGCCGCGTTTGGCGCGGCAGGTCAGCGTTGCATGGCGACCTCGGTGGCGGTGTTCGTCGGCAAGTCCCGCGAGTGGTTGCCGGAACTCAAAGCGCTGGCCGCTAAGCTCAAGGTCAATGCCGGTTGCGAGCCGGGTACTGATGTCGGCCCGGTGATTTCCAAGCGGGCCAAGGAGCGGGTGCTCGGCCTGATCGAAAGCGGTGTTCGTGAAGGTGCCACGCTCGAGCTGGATGGTCGCGACGTGGTGGTGCCGGGCTACGAGAACGGCAACTTCGTCGGCCCGACCCTGTTCTCCGGGGTGACCACCGACATGCAGATCTACACCGAGGAAATCTTCGGCCCGGTGTTGGTGACCCTGGAGGTGGACACCCTCGACGAGGCCATCGCCCTGGTCAACCGCAACCCGTTCGGTAACGGCACTGGCCTGTTCACCCAGAGCGGCGCAGCAGCCCGCAAGTTCCAGTCCGAAATCGACGTCGGTCAGGTCGGCATCAATATCCCGATTCCGGTCCCGGTCCCGTACTTCAGCTTCACCGGTTCGCGCGGTTCCAAGCTGGGCGACCTCGGTCCGTACGGCAAGCAGGTGGTGCAGTTCTACACTCAGACCAAGACCGTCACCGCTCGCTGGTTCGATGACGACAGCGTCAACGATGGCGTGAACACCACCATCAGCCTGCGCTAAGGAGTTGATCATGCGTATTGCATTCATTGGTCTGGGCAACATGGGCGCGCCGATGGCGCGCAACCTGATCAAAGCCGGCCACAGCCTCAACCTGTTCGACCTCAACACCACCATCCTGGCCGAGCTGGGCGGGCACATCAGCGACTCGCCCCGTGACGCGGCGAGCAATGCCGAACTGGTGATCACCATGCTGCCCGCCGCCGCTCATGTGCGCGGCGTGTATCTTGGGGAAAATGGCGTGCTGGCGGGTGTGCGTGCCGGCACGCCGGTGGTGGATTGCAGCACTATCGATCCGCAGACCGCCCGTGACGTCTGCGCCGCTGCGGCGAAGCAGGGTGTGGACATGGGCGATGCGCCGGTGTCCGGCGGCACCGGTGGCGCGGCGGCAGGCACCCTGACCTTCATGGTCGGCGGCAGCGACGAACTGTTCGCCACCCTGCAGCCGGTACTGGCGCAGATGGGCCGCAATATCGTCCATTGCGGCGGCGTGGGTACCGGGCAGATCGCCAAGATCTGCAACAACCTGCTGCTGGGGATTTCCATGGTCGGTGTGTCCGAAGCCATGGCCCTGGGCAATGCGCTGGGCATCGACACCAAGGTGCTGGCAGGCATCATCAACAGCTCCACCGGACGCTGCTGGAGCTCCGACACCTACAACCCGTGGCCGGGCATCATCGAGACGGCACCGGCCTCGCGGGGTTACACCGGCGGGTTTGGTGCGGAACTGATGCTCAAGGATCTGGGGCTGGCGACCGAAGCGGCGAAGCAGGCGCATCAGCCGGTGATTCTTGGCGCGGTGGCACAGCAGCTGTATCAGGCGATGAGCCTGCGCGGCGATGGCGGCAAGGACTTCTCGGCGATCGTTGAGAGTTATCGAAAACCGGAGTGATCGATTGCTCCCAAAGCCCTCATCGCTGGCTTGCCAGCGATGAGGGCATCAGAGATCAAGCAAAAACGAAATACTTGCGCACCGTCTCGACCACTTCCCAGGTGCCCTTCATCCCTGGCTCGACAATGAAGATGTCCCCTGCCCGCAGGTGAATCGGCTCCTGACCGTCAGGGGTGATCACGCAATAGCCTTCCTGGAAATGGCAGTACTCCCACTTCTCGTAGTTCACCCGCCACTTGCCCGGAGTGCAGATCCAGGTGCCCATGATCTTGCTGCCGTCTTCGCTGTGGTAGGCGTTGAGGTTGACGGTGTGCGGGTCGCCCGCCAGTTTTTCCCATTTGCAGGCATCGAGGACCGGGAGCGGATGGGTATCGCGAAGGACGACGATTGGCTTGGACATACAGGCTCCGACAGACAGATGAAAGAGCCCGCAGCCTAGCGAGCCACCTTGGCCGGCAATTGCCTGTACTCGACGTCGAGTTGTCTAAATGCGCGGCGTCAGAGCCTCCAGCAGCGCTCGGGCCTGACCCGGCAAGGCGGCAAAATCCCGTGAGCACAGCAGCAGCCTGCGCTCGGCCCAGGGCTCGGCGAGGGTCACGCTGTGCAACGGCAACCGGCCTTGCCAGCGTTGCACGGCGGCCTGCGGCACGATGCCCAGGCCGGCACCGTGGGCGACCATGCGGATCACTCCGTCGAAGCCTTCGGCGCGTACCCGCACCTGCATGCGCCGGCCCAGATGCAAGGCCTGTTCTTCCAGATGCAGGGCCAATGCGCTGGCGGCACCGAGACCGACATGACCGTGCTCCAGCGAGCGGGCGAAACCAGGGTTATCCACAGCAGCGAGGGGATGATCCGGTGCCATGATCAGCACCAGTGGATCATCACGGAAAGGGCGGGTCTGCAGATCAGCCGTAATCACGGCGTCGGAGACGATGCCAAGATCGGCGATACCCTGGCCGAGGGCCTGGACGATACGGAGGCTCGGCAGCTCCTGAATATCCACGTCGATGTGCGGGCGCTGGCGCAGGAAATCGGCGAGCAGTTCCGGCAGGTATTCGGTGAGCGCTGCGGTGTTGCACAGCAGGCGCACCTGGCCGTGCAGGCCGCTGGCGTATTGCGCCAGGTCGAACTGCAGGCGTTCCACCTGCTGGCCGATCTGCCGTGCGTGATTGACCAGCGCCTGACCGGCAGGCGTCGGCTGCACGCCGCGGCGGTTACGTTCGAGCAGGGCGATGCCGAGGGAGCTTTCCATCGCCCGGATCCTTGCGCTGGCCGCCGGCAGCGAGAGATGACTGCGCTGTGCCCCGGCAGTGATGTTGCCGCACTCGACGGTGTGCAGGAAAAGGCGGAGGTCGATGAGGTCGAAGTGCATGGGCGGTGCCTGTGCCAGAGCGCGCGCGAGTGTCAGTCGAACAGGGCCTGAATGCGCGCCAGGACCTCTTCGATGATCTCGTCAGGCACGGTTTCGATACGTTTGGCGCCACGAGCTTCCAGATCAACCGAGCGTATCTGGTTGCACAGGATGACGCCTTGGGTTTCGGTACCTGCTCCGCTGAGCGTGACGGCGAAACCTGCATAGCGAGCAAAATCACCACCCTGGGTAATGGGCGCGATTACCGCGAGACCGGTTGCGTTGTAGGCTGCCGGCGTGATCACCAGCGCGGGGCGAAAATCCCCTTGCTGTTCTCGTCCGGCGGTGGGGTTCAGGTTCAAGCGCACGATGTCGGCCCTGCTGAATCTGGCCCGTCTCAAGCTTCATGTCCTACTGGACTCATCGCGTTCCAGGCAGCCAGTTCCTCCGGCTCCGGAGCCGTCAGATCACACTGCGCCATCAGGTCGGCCAATCGGTATTGCGGTCTTGTCTTGGCCGGTTTCAGGGTGATGACTTCTTCCGATACATCGAGGATCAGTACATCGCCACTGACCAGGCTCATCTGCTTGAGCACTGTGGATGGAAGGCGAATGGCGGCGCTGTTGCCCCACTGTTGAATCTTGATCTGCATGTTTACCTCCGTAAAGTAGAAACATTGTAGATACATGAAAGCGCTCATACAATATTGCATGTATATACGTAGTATCTACAATTTGCGCTCAATCGTTGCCGCTGCGTCGATTCATTCAAGCAGCGGTTGCTCGGATCATCACGCCGGTTGTCATGGGTAATGGTAACGAGATGATTACGGGCCAAGGCGGGTGGGGGGAGCCTATTTCTTTTGTAGAGGCATGCTCTGTCAATCGCGTATTGGCCAATGGTGTTCATCCCTGCAGCATGTCGCTATGAACACACTCCTCAGCTTCTACCAAGACATCGGCCCAGCCCTTTCCCTGCTGGTCATCGCCACCTTCCTCCTGGCCGGCGCGGTCAAGGGCGTGATCGGTCTCGGCCTGCCGACCATCGCCATGGGCCTGCTCGGCCTGGCTATGGCTCCCGCGCAGGCTGCCGCGTTGCTGATCGTGCCCTCGACCCTGACCAACCTCTGGCAACTGGCGATCGGTGGCCATCTGCGAGTGTTGTTACGGCGGCTGTGGCCGATGCTGGTGGCGGTGTTCGTCGGTACGCTGCTGGGCAGTGCCTGGCTGGGCATCAGCAGTGGCGCTTGGGCAGCCCATGCATTGGGCGCAGCGTTGTTGATCTATGCGCTGGCCGGGCTGTGGCTGCCGCCGTTCAGCCTGAGTGCAGGCCAGGAGCGCTGGCTGGGGCCGCTGTGCGGGCTGTTGACCGGATTGATCACGGCGGCCACCGGGGTGTTCGTGATTCCTGCGGTGCCATACCTGCAGGCGCTGGATCTGGACCGTGATGCGCGGGTCCAGGCGCTGGGGCTGTCGTTCACGGTGTCAACGGTGGCGCTGGCCATCGGCCTGGCCGGGCAGGACGCCCTGGGTGGCGAGGCGCTGGGGGCCTCGCTGCTGGTGCTGGCGCCGGCGTTGCTGGGCATGTATTTCGGCCAGTGGCTGCGCCAGCGGATCAGCGCGGCGCTGTTCAAGCGCTGTTTCTTCATCGGGCTGGCGCTGCTCGGTGCGCACCTGATGCTCAACGGCTAGCGGACGACTCGCTGAGCATGTCGATCAACTGGATATCGAAATCCCGCTCCAGGTACTCCATGCGCTTTTCGAAGAAGGCTGTCATGTGCGGCAGGGCGGAGTGCACGTCCAGCGCCACCTTGCTCGCCCAGATCTCGTAGAACACGAACAGGCTCGGGTCTTCCTTGTCACGCAGCATGTGGTACTCGATGCAGCCGGGTTCGGCACGGCTCGGCTCGACATAGCTGCGAAACAGCGCTTCGAAGGCTTCGGCTTTTTCCGGGCGGGTCTTGGCTTTGAGGATGAAGCCGTAGGGTTCGCTCATGGTGGACCTCCGTTGAATTGGGATGCTGATTTTATTTCATTAATAAGCAGTCAATTCGTGCTTTTAGGGCAAAAGTATTTTGCCCCGAAGTCGGTTTTTCCCAGGTGCCGGGCGCACTAATCTGCCGCCATCCAAGTTAACCCGGTCCCTTCCCCAGGCCAGTGATGCCGCGGCAGGACCCGAACAGATGAGGCACTGCAATGAAAAAGGTCCTGTTGCTCAACGGTGGCAAGCAATTCGCTCACTCCGATGGCCGCCTGAATGAAACCCTGCATGACACCGCAGTGGCCTTCCTCGACCGCGCCGGCTTCGATGTGAAGACTACCTTCATCGACGGTGGCTACGACAACCAGGAAGAGGTCGAGAAATTCCTCTGGGCTGATGTGGTGATCTACCAGATGCCCGGCTGGTGGATGGGCGCGCCCTGGACCGTCAAGCAGTACCTGGACGAAGTCTTCACCGCTGGCCACGGCAGCCTCTACGCCAACGATGGCCGGACCCGCTCCGACGCCTCGCAGAAGTACGGCAGCGGCGGTCTGATCCAGGGCAAGCAGTACATGCTGTCGCTGACCTGGAACGCGCCGCAGCAGGCCTTCGACGATCCGAGCGACTTCTTCGAAGGCAAGGGCGTGGACGCGGTGTACTTCCCGTTCCACAAGGCCAATCAGTTCCTCGGGATGAGTGGTCTGCCGACCTACCTGGCAGTGGACGTGATGAAGCGTCCTGATGTGCCGGCCGCAGTGGCTGCCTACGAGGCACACCTGGCGAAGGTCTTCGGTATCCAGGGCTGATGCCGCTTGCATCGCCGGCCGCCAGGGGCTATCACTCTGCGCGTCAGGTGTCGTGAGGTAGCCCCGTGAAAGCCAGGTCCGATGAATTGCAAGTGTTCGTCTCGGTCATCGAGTGCGGCTCGATTTCCGCTGCCGCCGAGCAGGGCGGGCAAACGCCCTCGGCCATCAGCCGCACCTTGTCGCGGCTGGAGGCCAAGCTCGGGACCACGCTGATCAACCGCACCACCCGGCGCATGGACCTGACCGAGGAAGGCCGCTTCTTCTTCGAGCGGGCCAAGTCGATCCTCGAACAGATGGACGACCTGGAAGATCACCTGTCGCGTCACCACCAGACCCCGTCCGGTCGCCTGCGCATCAATGCCGCGCTGCCGTTCATGCTGCACGCCATCGTGCCGTGGGTGGGTGAGTTTCGTGCGCTTTACCCGCAGATCCAGTTGGAGCTGAATGCCTGCGACCTGATCATCGACCTGCTGGAGCAGAGCACCGATGTGGCGATCCGCATCGGCGAGCTGTCCGATTCCAGCCTGCACGCCCGCTCCCTCGGCTGCAGCCCGCTGAACCTGCTGGCCAGCCCGGCCTACCTCGAACGCCATGGCACGCCGCTGCGGGTCGAAGACCTCGCCGGACACACGCTGCTCGGTTTCAGCCAGACCGAAACCCTCAACCACTGGCCGCTGCGCCACGCCGAGGGCGACCGGCTGCTGATCAACCCGGACATTGCTTCGTCCAGCGGTGAAACGGTGCGTGCGCTGGCCCTGGCCGGTGAGGGCATCGCCTGTCTCTCGCACTTCATGACCCACGAAGACATCCGCAGCGGTCAGTTGCAGGTGCTGCTCGGCGAGTTCAACAGCGGCTATCGGCAGCCGATCAACGCGGTGTATTACCGCAACTCGCAACTGGCGCTGCGCATCCAGTGCTTCCTCGACTTCATCCAGCGCAAGCTGGCGGCCTACGCCTGCTGAAGAAACGTCCTGCGTGGTTTGATAACTCCTGCGTCATGGTCCTTACTGTGTGTTCAACGAAAACAACACCAAGGACGTTTTATGCGCGTTGTGATCTTTCGAACCTTGGGCCTCGGTGCGGCGATTTTCGCCAGCTCATCGGCTTATGCAGTCACTCTGGAGGGCGGTGCAGTGGCCGCTCCCGATCAATATGGCGCACAGGTGGCCGCCGATATCCTGAAAAAGGGCGGTAACGCGGTGGATGCCGCTGTCGCCACTGCCTTTACCCTCGCCGTCACCTACCCCGAAGCCGGCAATATCGGTGGCGGCGGTTTCATGACCCTGTACATGGACGGCAAACCGTATTTTCTCGACTACCGCGAGGTGGCGCCCAAGGCCGCCACCCGCAACATGTACCTGGACGACAAGGGCGAGATCATCGAGAACCTGAGCCTGGTCGGCGCCCGCGCCGCCGGTGTGCCCGGCACGGTGATGGGGCTGTGGGAAGCGCACCGGAAGTTCGGCAAGCTGCCCTGGGCCGAACTCCTGACCCCGGCGGTGGGCTACGCGAAGAACGGCTTCAAGGTCGCTGCCAAGCAGTACCAGTACCGTGAGGACGCCCAGGGCCTGTTCAAGGACAGCACCAATTTCAACGACTACTTCGGCCAGATGAAAGTCGGCGAGACCTTCAGGCAACCCGAGCTGGCGCAGACCCTGGAGCGTATCGCCGACAAGGGCGTAAGCGAGTTCTACCAAGGCAAGACGGCCGACCTGCTGGTGGCGCAGATGCAGGCTAGCAACGGTCTGATCAGCAAGGACGACCTCAAGGACTACAAGGCGGTGTGGCGCGAGCCGATGCGCATCGACTGGCGCGGCAACGTGGTCTACACCGCGCCGTTGCCGAGCTCGGGCGGCATTGCCCTGGCGCAGTTGCTGGGCATCAAGGAGCAGCGGGCCGCAGACTTCAAGGGCGTCGAGCTGAATTCTGCACGCTACATCCACTTGCTGGCGGAAATCGAGAAACGGGTATTCGCCGACCGTGCCGACTACCTGGGGGACCCAGCCTTCGCCAAGGTTCCGGTGGCCGAGCTTGTGGCCCCTGAGTACCTGGCCAAACGGGCGAAAGAGGTCAACCCGACGGCGATTTCCGAAACCGAGAAAGTCCGCCCGGGCCTGGAACCGCACCAGACCACCCACTTCTCCATTGTCGACAGGCAGGGCAATGCGGTGAGCAACACCTACACCCTGAACTGGGACTACGGCAGCGGCATGGTGGTCAAGGGCGCGGGCTTCCTGCTCAACGACGAAATGGATGACTTCAGCTCCAAGCCGGGCGTGGCCAACGCTTTCGGTGTGGTGGGCGGTGATGCCAACGCGATCGAGCCGGGCAAGCGCATGCTGTCGTCGATGAGCCCGAGCCTGGTGACTCGCGACGGCAACGTCACGCTGGTGCTGGGTACGCCAGGCGGCTCGCGGATCTTCACCTCGATCTTCCAGGTGCTGAACAACCTGTACGACTACAACCTGCCGCTGGAAAAAGCCGTGGCGGCGCAGCGGGTGCATCATCAATTGCTGCCCAAGGACACTATCTACTTCGACGCCTATGCGCCGCTGACCGGCGACGTTGCGCAGGAACTGAAGAAGATGGGCTACACCCTCGAGGATCAGGGCTGGGAAATGGGTGACGTGCAGGCGATCCGCGTGACCGGGGAGAAGCTGGAGACGGCTTCGGATCCGCGTGGGCGGGGTGTCGGCCAGGTCGTTAAATAGGTCAGTCAGGGGCTCATCGCTGGCAAGCGGAGCGCCGCCCGGCCGGCTCCCACAAGGTCCGGCGCCTGGCCCAACCTGTGGGAGCCGGCGTTGCCGGCGATTGGCTTTCGGATCAGACCCGGAAGTGGCTGACCATCAACTGCAACTGATTCCCCAACCGCGCCAGTTCGACGCTGGAGGCCGCCGTCTCGTCGCTGGCTGACGCGGTCTGCTCCGACACATCCCGCACGCTCAGGATGCTGCGGCTGATTTCCTCGGCCACGGCGCTCTGCTGCTCCGCTGCCGCCGCAATCTGCTGGTTCATCGACTGGATGTCCGACACCACACGGGTGATGCTTTCCAGCGAAGCGCCCGCCTTGCGTGTCAGTTCCACGCTGCTGTCGGTGAGGCTGCGGCTGCCGAGCATCACATTGGCCACCTGCTGGGTGCCGCTCTGCAGGCCGGCCACCAGTTCCTCGATCTCTTCGGTGGACTTCTGCGTGCGCTGGGCCAGCCCGCGGACCTCATCAGCCACCACCGCGAAACCACGGCCTGCTTCGCCCGCACGGGCGGCTTCAATGGCGGCGTTGAGCGCCAGCAGATTGGTCTGCTCGGCCACCGACTTGATCACATCCATCACGCTGCCGATCTTCTGGCTTTCCTGCTGCAGTTGCGCCATGGCCTCGGTGGAGCGCACCACTTCGCCGGCCAGTTTCTCGATCTGGGCGATGGCCTGGGCTACCACCTGGTCGCCGGCACGGGCCTGGCTGTCGGCATCGGTGGCGGCGGCGGACGCCTGCTCGGCGTTACGCGCGACTTCCTGCACGGTGGTCGCCATTTCGTGCATGGCGGTGGCCACCTGGTCGGTCTCGACTTTCTGGTTGTTGGCGCCGGCGCTGGTCTGCTCGGTCACGGCGGAGAGTTCTTCGGCGGCGCTGGCGATCTGGGTGACGCCGTCGCGGATGCCGCTGATCAGGTCGCGCAGGGTCGCGCCCATGCGCTGGATGCCCTGTTGCAGCACGCCCATTTCGTCGCGGCGGGTGACGTGCAGGTCGTGGGTCAGGTCGCCGGCGGCAATGCGCTCCACGACATCCAGGGTCTGGCGCAGTGGACGGGTGATCTGGCGGGTGATCAGCACCGCCGCCAGTACACCGACCAGCAATGCGAGCAGGGTGGCGATCAGTTGCAGGCTCTGGGCGCTGGCGCTTTCGCTGTCGCGGCGATCGAGCTGGATCTGGTACAGCGCTTCGCTGTTCTTGACGATGTCGTAGCCCTGCTCGGTCATTTCCTTGCGGGCCAGGGCGATGTCGGCGTTGGCCGCCTTGACCTGGGTGACGGCGTCACGATACGCCAGCACGGCCTGTTCGAACTGACTCAGGCGTGCGCCCTGGTCGGGCAGTAGGCGGGTCAACTGACGTGCCTGTTCCAGCGCGCTGTCGAGCTGGCGCAGGGTGGCCTGTTCGGCTTGCGTGGTGTTCTCGGACATGTAGCGACGGACTTCGAGGCGCACCAGGATCAGCTGTTCCCGGGCGGCGCTGACGGCGCGGAATTGTTCCAGGCGACCCGGCTGGTCGGGGCTGGCGAGCAGTTCGCGGCTGATGGGGTCGATCAGCTCGAACGCCGTGCCGGCGGTCTTGCCCATGTTGTCGCGAGCGACGTTGGCGCTCTTGTAGGCGGCGCGCATCTTGTCCAGCGAGATCTGGTAGGCAGCGCTGGTGCGGGCCTGCTCTTCCAGCAGCTTGACGTTTTCGGGGCTCTTGAAGGTCTTTAGCAGGTGCTGCTGCTGTTGAATGAAAGCGTTCAGCTTGACCTGCACGTTGCCGGCGGTAGCGTCGTCGCCGTTGGCCAGCATGTATTGCAGGCGGGCGACGCGCAACTCGGTCAGGTCGCTGTTCAGGCGGGTGATGTCGCTCATCCAGTTGCTGCGCTGGATCAGGCTGCCGAGGCTGTTCCAGCCGGTGAGTGCAAGCAGGGCAGTAAGCAGCAGGACCAGGCCGAAGCCCAGCCCAAGTTTCAGATTGACGCTGATGTTGGCAAACCAACTGTTCATGAAGTCCCTCCAAGGAAAGGTGTAATCGCGATCGCTGATGGTTGTTTTTCTTGGGGGCCAGCGCAGGTTCAGCGAGCTATATCGGCGAAAAGACGGGCAGCTGAAACGCTTTTTCAGCAAAACCGACAGAAACACTCAACAAAATGTGACAAGCCCCGCAGAAGCGGGGCTCGAAGGGGGGGAGAGGGGCGGATCAGAGCGCTTTGGCGGCGAAGGTGTCGCACTGGTTGATATCGCCCTTGGCAAATCCGGCCTTGAACCAGTGGACCCGCTGGGCGGAGGTGCCGTGGGTGAAGGAATCCGGGACCACGCGGCCCTGGCCCTGCTGCTGCAGGCGGTCGTCGCCGATGGCGTTGGCGGCATTGAGGGCTTCCTCGACGTCTCCCGGCTCCAGCCAGTTGTGCCGCTGCTGTGCCTGATACGCCCAGACGCCGGCCAGGCAGTCGGCCTGCAATTCCTGACGCACCAGCAGGCCGTTGGCGCCCTCGACGCGCTGGCCCTGTTGCCGCGCCGCGTTGACCTTGGCCGAGACGCCCAGCAGGGTCTGCACATGGTGGCCGACTTCGTGGGCGATCACATAGGCCTGGGCGAAATCGCCGGCAGCGGCGAAGCGCTGTTCCATTTCCCGGAAGAAGCTCATGTCCAGGTACACCTGCTGGTCTGCCGGGCAATAGAAGGGCCCGGTCGCCGAGGTGGCGAAGCCGCAGGCGGAATTGACCTGGCCGCTGAACAGCACCAGTTTCGGGTCTTTGTACTGGCGGTTGGCCTGAGCGAAGATCGCCCGCCAGGTGTCTTCGGTGTCGCCGAGAATGCTGGCGACGAACTGGCTGGCTTCGTCATTGGCCGCCGGACGTGGGCTGCTCTGGGTCTGGGTTGGCGTGCCCTGCTGCATCTGGCCGGTCAACTGGCCGAGGATCTGCATCGGGTCCTGTCCGGTGAGCAGGCCGATACCGACGATCAGCACCACTGCGCCGAGGGTGAGCCCCTTGCCGCCACCCAAGCGCGCACCGCCCGGACTCTCGCCCCGGGCATCGACCACATTGTCGCTGCGTCTGCCTTTTCGCCATTGCATGGGTTGTCTCTCCCGGTGGATTCATCGCCATAAAGGTTAGCCCACTAGATATCTTCGCGGGTTACAACCTGATATCCATAACCATTTGGTTATGAAAGGCGGCGTTCTTTTCAGTTTTCGCCGGAGCTGCACCGCGAGACACTTTGCCGCACACCCCGCCCGTCCCGATCGGGCTCTCCATAAATCCAAGAACAGGAGAACGGCATGTCTGCTGAAGACACCAGTCGCTTCGTTATCCGTGATCGAAACTGGCACCCCAAGGCCTTCACCCCGGACTACAAAACCTCCATCGCCCGCTCGCCGCGCCAGGCGCTGGTGAGCATTCCGCAATCCATCAGCGAAAGCACCGGCCCGGATTTTTCCCACCTGCGTTTCGGGGAGCATGACAACGACCTGCTGCTGAACTTCAACAACGGCGGCCTGCCGGTCGGAGAGCGCATCCTGGTGACCGGTCGCGTCTTCGACCAGTACGGCAAGCCGATCCCCAATACCCTGGTGGAAATGTGGCAGGCCAACGCCGGCGGCCGCTATCGCCACAAGAACGACCGCTACCTGGCGCCGCTGGACCCCAACTTCGGTGGTGTCGGCCGTGCCCTGACCGACAGCGAAGGCCGCTACAGCTTCCGCACCATCAAGCCGGGTCCGTACCCATGGCGCAATGGTCCGAACGACTGGCGTCCGGCGCATATCCACTTCTCCATCAGCGGTCCGTCGATCTCTACCCGTCTGATCACCCAGCTGTACTTCGAAGGCGATCCGCTGATCCCGCTGTGCCCGATCGTCAAGAGCATCGCCAACCCGGCGGCGGTCGACCTGCTGATCGCCCGCCTGGACATGAGCAACGCCAACCCGATGGACTGCCTGGCGTACCGCTTCGACATCGTGCTGCGCGGCCAGCGCGCGACCCACTTCGAAAACCGCTGAGGAGAACCGTCATGCCAATCGAACTGCTGCCGGAAACCCCTTCGCAGACCGCCGGCCCCTACGTCCACATCGGCCTGGCCCTGGAAGCGGCCGGCAACCCGACCCGCGACCAGGAAATCTGGAGCCAGATGGCCCGTGACGACGCGCCGGGCGAGCATATCCTGGTGTTCGGCAACGTCTATGACGGCAACGGCCACCTGGTGCGCGACTCCTTCGTCGAGTTCTGGCAGGCCGACCACAACGGCGCCTACCAGACCGAGTACAACCTGGAAAACGCGTTCAACGGTTTCGGCCGTACCGCCACCACCTTCGATGCCGGTGAGTGGACCATGCGCACCATCAAGCCGGGCGTGACCAACAACGCCGCAGGCGTGCCGATGGCGCCGCACATCAACATCAGCCTGTTCGCCCGGGGCATCAACATTCACCTGCAGACCCGCATCTACTTCGATGACGAGGCCGAGGCGAATGCCAAGGACCCGGTGCTCAACCTGATCGAACAGCCGCAACGCCGCGAGACGCTGGTGGCCAAGCGCTGCGAAGTGAACGGCAAGACCGCGTACCGCTTCGACATCCGCATCCAGGGTGAAGGCGAGACGGTGTTCTTCGATTTCTGATGCCTGGACTGGGTGGCTGTGTTGCTGCCCTGGTCCTCATCGCTGGCAAGCCAGCTCCTACCCTGTGGGAGATGGCCGGGCGGCGCTCCGCTTGCCAGCGATAGGGCCTTCAGATCCGCTTGGCGTTGAACGCCAGCACCTCTCCCTCGATCACTTCCTGCTGCACGATCAGCGGGTCCACCAATGGCCGGCTGGCGAGAAAATGCGGCGTCAGCAGGTGCGCCTCGAAGGCCGCCTCGTCCTCATACACCTCGTACAACCACACCACCTCCGGATCGCTGCGATCGCTCAGTACGTCGAACACCAGGCATCCCGGTTCGTCGCGCACTGAACTGGCGGCATTGACGCTGATGGCTTCCATGAAACGCTCCCGGCTGCCCGGCTGGAGATGAGTCTTGAGAAGAAGGCTGTACACGTCGAACTCCGTTTTGTCTTATATTTGCGAAAAATTGTATACAAAAACGGAGCCGAAACCATGCCTGTTCGTCCAAGCCGCCTCAACGGCCTGCGTCATATCGCGATCCTGGTGCCTGACCTGGAAGTCTGCGAGCGCTTCTACGTGGACATTCTCGGGATGGAGGTGCTGCACCGTGCCCACGAAGACCTGGTCTATCTAACCTGCGGTAACGACAACCTGTCCCTGGGCCGCGCCTTTGCCCCCAGCAGCGGCGTGCAGGCGGTGGATCACTACGGCTTCGTGGTCGACAGCCTTGATGAACTGCACGCCTGGTACGGCTATCTGAAAGAGTGCGGGGTGACGCTGCTGGACAAGCCGTTCGCCCATGGCGACGGCACCTGGAGCTTCCACCTGCTGGACCCTGCGGGGAACAAGGTCCAGCCGATCTATCACCCGGCGATATCCGGGCAGCGCTTCAACTGATCACTCGCAGGCGGTGACGCCGGCGATGTGGCGGGCGGCGATGTAGCCGAAGGTCAGCGCCGGGCCGAGGTTGATGCCGCCGGCAGGGTAATGGCCGCCCATGATGCTGGCCATGTCGCAGCCCGCGGCGTAGAGACCTTCGATGGGCTGTTGAGCTGCATCCAGGACTTGCGCGTGTTCATTGGTGCGCAGTCCGGCGAAGGTGCCGAAGCAGCCAGCCTCGACCTTCACCGCGTAGAACGGTCCTTGCTCGATGGGCGCCACGCACGGGTTGGGGCCATGCAGCGCGTCGCCCTGCTTGCGGTTGTAGAGGGTGCTGCCGCGACCGAACTGCGGGTCTTCGCCGAGTCGGGCATGACGGTTGTATTCGGTCACGGTGTCGATCAGCCCGCGGGCCTCGATGCCGCACTGGTTGGCGAGGTCGTGCAGGCTGTCGGCGCGCTTGAGGTAGCCGCTGCGCACCAGCGACGACGTCGGCAGCGGGAAGGGGCGGGCGATGCCCAGGCCGTAGCGGCGCTGGAAGGTGTGATCGCAGATCAGCCAGGACTCGACCTTCTCGCCCGGCGCGGCGGCAACCATCGCGCTGACATAGTCGTAGTAGCCGCCGGCCTCGTTGACGAAGCGCTGGCCGTTGCTCAGCACGCCGATGATGCCCGGCTTGCCGCGTTCGATGATGTGCGGGAAATGGCCGGCACTGCCGTCCTTGTACGGCACTTTCGAGACCGGCGCCCAGGCCACCGGGCTGTAGAGGTCGTCGGCGACGCGGCCACCGGCGCTTTCCCCCAGGCGCAGGCCGTCGCCATTGGCGGCCACGGGCGGCAGCGCCAGGTGCTCGTGGCCGGTGGGCGTGCGCGGGAACATCGCCTTGCGCCGCTCGATGTCGTTGGGGAAGCCGCCAGCGGCAAGCACCACGGCGCGGGCGTTGATGGTCACCTCGCCGTTGGCGGTCTGTACCACGGCACCGGTGACGCGGCCATTGTCCCGCAGCAGACGGCGGGCGGGCGCCGACTCCCAGAGCAGTACGCCAAGGTCTTCGGCAGATTTCGCCAGTCGCGCCACCAGCGCCACGCCGTTGACCAGGTGCAGGGCGCGGCCGTGGGTGGCGAGGTCGAGCAGGTGTTTGCCGACTCGCCGGGTGACGTGCAGCAGCGAGCGCCAGGATCGGGTCAGGGTGAGGAAGGCGGTAAGATCCTTGCCGGCCATGATCGGCATGCCCCAGAACGAGGTTTCGCGCATAGTTCGGCGCAAACGCTTGAGCAGCTTGCCGGCCAGGCGTGCGTCATACGGCGCGGCGATCACCGAGCGACCGCCGGTGCCGGCACCGGGTGTGTCACCGTGGATATCGGCGATGCCGTTGCCGTCTGCGAATTGCAGCGCAGTGTGCTTCTCGAAAAAGCTCACCATGTTCGGCGCGGCGTCGAGGAAAGCGTCGATCAGCGGTGCGTTGAAGCGCTCGCCCAGTTCATGCTCCAGGTAGGTGCGCGGCGCCGAGCGGTCTTCGACGATGCCGGCGCGGCGCGCCAGCGGGTTGCACGGCACCCAGGCCCAGCCACCGGACCAGGCGGTGGCGCCGCCGAACACCGGGTCTTTCTCCACCACGATCACCTTCTGTCCGTGCCAGGCGGCGGTCACGGCGGCGCTGAGACCGGCGGCACCGGAGCCGATCACCAGGACGTCGCAGTCGACTGTACGGGCTTGGGAGGGAAGGGCGGTCATGACGTATCCTCGATATTGTTTTTGGAACAAGGTTCCATATTCTATGATCGCGCTGTCGGTGCCAAGCGGCCACAGGCGAAGTTGGGCGAAGATCGAACAGTTGGTTTGCGCTTTGCCCGGCGCTCTTTAGAATTCGGCAACATTTTCAGGGACCATGACCATGGCCGGCAGTCAGATCGAACGCGCGTTCAGCCTTATCGAAAGCCTCACCAGCGAGCCACGCGGCTTGCCGATGCAGACCTTGGCCGAACAACTGGGCATTCCGAAAAGCGCGACCCACCGCATGCTCGCCGAGCTGATCCGCCTGGGCTATGTGCGGCAGAACCCGGAGAACAGCCGCTATCTGCTGAGCACCCGGCTGGTGGCCCAAGGCTTTCGCTACCTGGCCAACAGCGGCGCGGACATCGTTCAGCCGATCCTCGACGACCTGGCGCAGAAGAGCGGTGAGCTGGTGCGCCTGGGCGTGATCGAGGGCGAACGGCAGACCTGGATTGCCAAGTCCCAGGGCGCCCGTTCGGGATTGAAGTACGACCCCGACATGGGCCGCGACGCGCCGCTGTTCTACAGCGCTTCCGGGCATGCCTGGCTGGCCAGCCTCAGCGATGCCCAGGCCCTGCTGCTGGTGGAGCGCCAGGGCGTCGCGCCGAAGGAAAACTTCGGGCCGAATGCGCCCAGGTCCAATGCCGAATTGCTGGAGCGCCTGCGCATCGCCCGCGAACATGGCTACGCCTGGGTGGTGGAAAGCTCGGCGGTGGGCATGTCGGCGCTGGCGGCCGTGGTCACCAACCCGAAGGACGGTCATGTGGTCGGCGTGGTCAGTGTCGCCGGGCCGACGGCGCGGATGAGCGAGGCGCGCATGCATGAGCTGGCACCGGCACTGCTGGCGACCACCCGGGAGTTGTCGGCGGCAAGTCCGGCGTCCGAATTGTTCATCTGATTCCTTTGGCGGTTGCTGGCGCTCGATCGGGGCTTCGGTTTTTTTCTGCTTGCATTGAAACTGGAACCAAGTTCTAAATATTCGCATCCAGAACAACAACCCCAAGAGATGCCCGCCCATGAGTCAACGAGTCCTGTCCCTGGCTGCCCTGACTGTCCTCGAGTTGTCGCCGCCGGAGATGGTCGAGGTCGCCGCCCGCGCCGGCTACAGCCATGTCGGCCTGCGTCTGGAGCCCGCCACGCCGGAAGAGCACCACTTTCCGCTGGTCCGTGACGCCGGCTTGCGCCGCCAGACCGCCGAGCGCCTGCGCGACACCGGGATCAAGGTGCTCGACGTGGAAATCCTGCGCCTCAAGCCAGAAACCCGCGTTGCCGATTTCGATGCGTTGCTGGCGGTCGGTGCCGAGTTCGGCGCCACCGAATTGCTGGTGGCGGGCAACGACCCGGATCAGGCGCGAATAACCGACAACTTCGCCGCGCTCTGCGACCTGGCCGCGAAATACGGCATCTACCCGCACCTGGAGTTCATGCCCTGGACCGACGCGAAGAACCTCACCCAGGCCCTGGAAATCGTCGAGGCCGCCAACCGGGAAAACGGCTGCGTGCTGGTCGATGCCTTCCACTTCGACCGCTCGGCGTCGCGCCTGGAAGACCTGCGCCAGGTGCCGGCTTCGCGCATGCGCTACCTGCAACTGTGCGATGTGGCCGGGCCACGGCCGGACGATATGGCCGAGATCCTGCGTCAGGCGCGCAACGAGCGGCGCTTCCCGGGTGACGGCGACTGCGACCTGGGCGGGCTGCTTTCCAGCGTATCGCCTGATGTGCCGCTGAGCCTGGAGATCCCGACCCGGCAACTGCTGGAACAGGGCGTCTCGGCACTGGAGCGGGCGCAATTGGCGCTGGACAAGACCCGCCAGGTGCTCAGTCAGATGCTGTAGTTCTCCGTGCATGGGCCAGGCCGGGATGCACCTGGCCCGGCCCTTGCTCGGCCGAGCCCCTTTGCAAAACTTTCGACCCGAGCGTCCTTCATGCCCCCTGCCAGCCAGCCGTTCAAAGGCATTCTCCTGGTCGTTGTCGCGACCTTTCTGTTTTCCAGCCACGACGCCCTGTCCAAGTACCTGTCGGGGTTCTACCCGATCATCTGGGTGGTGTGGGCGCGTTATCTGGTGCACACCCTGCTGATGCTCGGCATCTTTCTGCCCCAGGCCGGGCTGCGCGGGTTCCGTACCCAGCGGCCAGGCCTGCAGGTGGCGCGGGCGGTGTGCCTGCTGGGCTGCAGCCTGCTGTTCACCAAAGCCGTGCAGTACCTGCCACTGGCCGAGGCGACGGCGGTGAACTTCCTGGCCCCGCTGATGGTGACGGCGCTGTCGATGCCGCTGCTCAAGGAGCGGGTCAGCAGAGGGCAGTGGGTGGCGGTGCTGGCGAGCTTCGTGGGTGTGCTGATCATCGTGCACCCGGGCGGTGCGCTGTTCACGCCCGCGGTGTTGCTGCCGCTCGGCTCGGCCACCTGTTTCTGCTTCTACCAGATCTTCACCCGCAAGCTCAGCGAAGTGGACAGCCCCACCGTCAGCAACTTCTTCACCGGCGTGTTCAACACCCTGGTGATGAGCCTGCTGGTGCCATTCTTCTGGACTGTACCGAGCCTCACCCACGGCTTGATGACCCTGGCCCTGGGCACCTTCGGCATGCTTGCCCATCTGTTCCTGACCCAGGCCTTTCGTCATGCGCCGCCAGCGCTGCTGGCGCCGTTCAGTTACTGTCAGATCGTCTTCGCCGGGTTGATGGGCATCGTGGTGTTCGGCCAGCGGCCTGACCTGTGGGGCATGATCGGCATCGCCGTGGTGTGCCTGAGCGGGCTGGCGACGGCCTGGCTGCAACGTCGGCGCTGAAACGACGCGGGGCCTGTCAGTGACAGGCCCCGCGAGGTGTTCAGCGAAAAGCGCGTGGACGAAGCGTCAGTCTTCGACTTTCGGCACTTTGCGCGGCGCCATGAAGTACATCCAGGTCAGGGCGATGAAGTACATCGCCGGGATCATGGTGAACAGGATGCTGTAGTTGTTGTTGGTAACGGTCAGCACGTAGCCGACGATCTGGGTCATGAACATGCCGCCGATGGCTGCGCACATGCCGCCGAAGCCGAACACGGTGCTCATCATGTGCTTGGGCGTGTAGTCCATCACCAGGCTCCAGATGTTGGCGGTCCAGGCCTGGTGCGCCGCGATGGCCAGGGCGATTGCCAGTACCGCGATCCACAGGCTGCTGGCGCCGGCGGCGAAGATCACGCTGACGATGGTGGCGGCGAACAGCAGCATCGACATCAGGCGCGCCTTGACCGGTGCCATGCCGCGACCGATGAGGAACGAGGAGAGAATGCCGCCGCCCACGCTGCCGAAGTCGGCGCTGAGGTAGATCACGATCAGCGGGATGCCCATCTGGGTGACGCTGATGCCCAGGCTGTATTGCTGGTTCAGGAACGGTGGCAGCCAGTACAGGTAGAACCAGAACACCGGTGCGGTGATCGAGTAGGCCAGGGCGAAGGCCCAGGTGCCGCGCATGCGCAGGATGCGCGAGAACGGAACGCCTTTCTGCTCCGGCTCCGACTCGCCTTGCACGTAGGCGCGTTCGGCGGCGGTCACGGTCGGGTGGTCTTCGGGGTTGAAGTATTTCAGGCCCCAGAACACGACCCAGATCAGGCCCAGGGCGCCCATGGCCATGAACGCGGCCTGCCAGCCCCACACGGTGAGGACCAGTGGCAGCAGCATCGGGGTGAACATGGCGCCGACGTTGGTGCCGGCGTTGAAGATACCGGTGGCGACGGCGCGTTCACCGGCCGGGAACCACAGGCGGGTGGTCTTGACGCAGGCCGGGTAGTTGGCCGCTTCGGTCAGGCCGAGGATGAACCGGCAGACCATGAAGCCGACCGCCGACGTGGCGAGGCCGTGGGCGCCGGTTGCCAGGCTCCAGAGGAGCACGGCGCAGAAGAACACTTTCTTCACGCCGACACGGTCGATCAACCGGCCCTGGAGGACGAAGCCGATGGCGTAGCCGACCTGGAACCAGAAGTTGATGTTGGCGTAGTCCATCGCCGTCCAGCTCATTTCCTTGGCCAGGATGGGCTGCATGACGCCGAGGGCGGCGCGGTCGATGTAGTTCAGGGTGGTGGCGAAGAACACCAGGGCGAGCATGACCCAGCGGGTCTTGCCCACGGCCATGGCGCCGCGGATCTTGTCGCCGATTCCGGCGTGCGGGGAACTGCTCAGCGACTGAGCAATGGGATTGCTGGGGCTGTGGATCATCGTGGGTTACCCGTATTTTTATGTTTATGGGTCGAGCCGTTGGGTGACGCAAGAAAACGGTAATGCATGGGCTTATTTGGCAGGATCGGCCCGGTTCATTGGCCGAGGAGCCTGCTTCCATGGTTTGAAATGGTGCGCACTGCTCAAAAAAGGGTCAATTCGTCACAGCGCATTTCGGGCGATAATCGCACACAAAACTAACCGGTTCGTACCTTTTTCTTGAGGCGATTTTCGCGCCGGCCAATAATTCTCGACAGTTTGGGCACTGCCTGCCCGTTGGAGACTGAAGATGCAGCGTTCGATTGCCACCGTGTCCTTGAGCGGCACCCTGCCGGAAAAACTGGAAGCCATAGCCGCCGCGGGATTCGACGGCGTGGAGATCTTCGAAAACGACCTCCTGTACTACGACGGCAGCCCCCGGGAAATTCGCCAGCGCTGCGCCGATCTTGGCCTGGCGATCACCCTGTTCCAGCCATTCCGTGACTTCGAGGGCTGCCGCCGCGACCGCCTGTCGCGCAATCTCGATCGGGCCGAGCGCAAGTTCGACCTGATGCAGGAGCTGGGCACCGATCTGGTGCTTGTTTGCAGCAATGTCGCCGCCGACGCCCTGGGCGAGCGGCAGATCCTGGTCGATGACCTGCGTCTGCTGGCCGAGCGAGCAGGTGCCCGTGACTTGCGCATCGGCTACGAGGCGCTGGCCTGGGGGCGTCACGTCAACCAGTGGGAGCAGGTCTGGGACATCGTTCGCGAAGCCGATCACCGGAGTCTGGGGATGATCCTCGACAGCTTCCACACCTACTCGATCAAAGGCGATCCGAGCGGCATCGCGAAGATTCCCGGTGACAAGATCTTCTTCGTGCAGATGGCCGACGCGCCGATCCTGGCCATGGACGTGCTGGAGTGGAGCCGGCACTTCCGCTGCTTCCCGGGCCAGGGCGAATTCGACCTGCCGGCCTTCCTCGGGCCGATCCTGCAGGCCGGCTATCGTGGCCCGCTGTCGCTGGAAATCTTCAACGACGGCTTCCGCGCCGCACCGCCACGGGCCAATGCTGCCGACGGCCTGCGCTCGCTGCTGTACCTGGAAGAAAAGACTCGCCAATACCTGGAGCGCACCGCACCTGAAGTGGCTGCCGAACCCGAACTGCTGTTCAGCCCGCCGCCTGCCGGGGCCTACGATGGCATCGAGTTCCTCGAATTCGCCGTGGACGACGCCTCCGGCGCCAAGCTGGGCAACTGGCTGGAGCAACTGGGCTTTGCCCGCGTCGGCCAGCACCGCTCGAAGAGCGTCAGCCTGCTGCGCCAGGGCGATATCAATCTGATCCTCAACGCCGAACCCTATTCCTTCGCGCACAACTTCTTCGAGAGCCACGGCCCGTCGCTGTGTGCCACCGCGGTTCGGGTCAAGGACAGCACCAAGGCCCTGGCCCGCGCCGTGGCCTATCACGGCCAGCCTTATCGCGGGCTGGTCGGGCCCAACGAGCGCGAGCTGGCGGCGGTGCGGGCACCGGACGGCAGCCTGATCTACCTGGTGGACCACGACGCTGACGGGCGCACCATCTACGACACCGACTTCAGCCTCAACGGCAATGCCGCGAAGGACGGCCTGGGCCTGACCCGTATCGACCACATGGCCATGGCCCTGCCGGCCGACGGTCTGGACAACTGGGTGCTGTTCTACAAGAGCCTGCTGGACTTCAAGGCGGACGACGAAGTAGTGCTGCCGGACCCTTACGGCCTGGTGAAGAGCCGTGCCCTGCGCAGCCAGGACAGCACCATCCGGCTGCCGCTGAACATTTCGGAAAATCGCAACACCGCGATTTCCCACGCGCTGTCTCACTACCGTGGTTCGGGTGTGCATCACATCGCGTTCGATTGCGACGACATCTTCACCGCCGTGAAGAAGGCCAAGGAAGCGGGCGTAGCGTTGCTGGACATCCCGCTGAACTACTACGACGACCTCGCGGCGCGCTTCGACTTCGATGACGAGTTCCTCAGCGAACTGGCGTACTACAACGTGCTGTACGACCGCGATGCCAACGGTGGCGAGCTGTTCCACGTCTACACCGAGCCGTTCGAGGAGCGCTTCTTCTTCGAAGTGATCCAGCGGCGCAATGGTTATGCGGGTTATGGTGCGGCCAACGTAGCCGTTCGTCTGGCGGCGATGGCCAAGGCCCGGGCGGGCGGGTTGCGGCACGCCAAGTTGTAAGGATCGCATGCCTATCGCCGGCAACGCCGGCTCCCACGAGGTCCGAGGTGACCACAACCCCGTGGGAGCTGGCCGGGCGGCGCTCCGCTTGCCAGCGATGAGGCCATCAGGCCTGGCGCAGGGCGGCTGATTATCCCTACACCCCCAAGGCTTTCTTCTGACACGGCCGAGGCCCATAATTGCGCCGTTAATCGAACGCCACGAGCTGCGTATGACCACCACTCCAGTACTTTGCGCGACGCCTGAAACGCCCTCGCGCAAAGGCCGCAAGAACAATCCGGAAAAAACCCGCGAGAACATTCTCCAGGCGGCCATCACCGAGTTCGTCCACCAGGGACTGGCCGGTGCCCGCGTCGATGCCATTGCCGAGCGCACCCATACCTCCAAGCGGATGATCTACTACTACTTCAACAGCAAGGAGCAGTTGTATGTGGAAGTGCTGGAGAAGCTCTACGGCGATATCCGCAGCACCGAAAGCAATCTGCACCTGGCCGAGCTCGAGCCGCGCCAGGGCATTCGCCGGCTGATCGAATTCACCTTCGATCACCACGATCGCAATGTCGATTTCGTGCGCATCGTCTGCAACGAGAACATGCACCATGGCGAGTTCGTGAAGCAGTCTTCGGCGATTCGCTCGATGAACAACACGGTGCTCAAGGCACTGAACGAGATTCTGGTCCGGGGGGCGAGCGAGGGCGTGTTCCGCAGTGGGCTGGATGCACTGGACGTGCACCTGCTGATCAGTTCGTTCTGCTTCTACCGGGTGTCCAACCGGCACACCTTCGGCGAAATCTTCCAGATCGATTTCGAGGACCAGGCCGTGAAGGCCCGGCACAAGGAAATGATCTGCGAGTCGGTCCTGCGCTACCTGCAGGCGTGACCGGTGGCATCGCGGGCTTGCCCCGCGATGCGTTTCAGTTGCCCAGACTGTGGAAGTGTTCGGTCATACGCTCCGGGTCGGGGCGGATGCCGCTGAACAGCTCGAACGCCTTTACCGCCTGATAGACCGCCATGGTCGCGCCATTCAGCGTGCGGCAACCCAGGGCCCGGGCCTCGCGCAGCAACTCGGTCTCCAGCGGGAAATAGACGATCTCCGCCACCCACAGCTCGGCGCGCAGCAGCGCCTTGGGCACCGGCATGCCCGGCAGCTTGGCCATGCCCATGGGCGTGGTGTTGACCAGGCCGCAGGCGCTGGCCATGGCGCTTTGCAGATCGTGGCCGACCTTCGCCGGGGCGCCGGGGAAATGCTGGTTGAGGTTATCCACCAGCGCCTGGGCGCGTTCGACTTCCACATCGAACACCGTCAGTTGTTCCACACCTTCGCTGAGCAGGGCGTGGGCCACCGCCGCGCCGGCGCCACCGGCTCCCATCTGCACCACGCGTTGACGCGAGGCATCGGGCAGGCCACGGCGAAAACCCTCGGCAAAGCCCAGGCAATCGGTGTTGTGGCCGATGCGGCGGCCATCCTTGAGCACCACGGTATTCACCGCGCCGATGCCACGGGCTTCCGGCGACAGGTCGTCGAGCAGCGGCAGGATCGCCTGCTTGCACGGGAAGGTGATGTTCAGGCCGGTGAAGCCCATGTACTGGGAGGCGGTCAGCAGTTCTTCGAGGGCCGTGCTGTCGAGCTTGAGCTGGTCCAGGTCGATCAGGCGATAAAGGTAGTTGAGGCCCTGGGCGGCGCCTTCGTGTTCGTGCAGCGCCGGGGTGCGCGAGGCCTGGATGCCTGCGCCGATCAGGCCGGCGAGGATGCCCGGCGGTTTGGCCAGATTCATCGGTAAGACTCCGTTGTTGTTCTTGGGAAATAAAGTCGGGAGGAGTGTCTGGCTAAAATGTACCGGTTGGTTAACAGGAATCAATCGGCCGGCGCGATTAGTGTTCGCTGATCGAACAGGCTGTGCTAAACCTTGTGATTCATCATCGGGAGGAGGGGCAGGGATGGCTTTTCAAGCGCAAGTGACCGAAGACGCGACCTGGCCGGGACTGGCCAGCCTGACCCAGTCGATCTTTGCGGCGTTGGGTGCCGAAGGTTTCCGAAATCCGTTCGGTCTGGCGCCGTCACCGGCCATCTGCCTGTTGCTGATCGATGGCATGGGCCATCAGTTGCTGCAGGAGCATGCTCGGCACGCCCCCTTTCTCGCCTCGCTGATGCGCCCGGACGGCGTGTTTCGCGTCGGCTTTCCCGCCACCACGGCGTCCAGTCTGGCGGCCCTCGCTTCAGGCTTGAGCAGTGGCGCCCACGGTATCGTCGGCTGCACCTTCGCCCTGGATACCGGCACTGAGTTTTCACCACTGAGCTGGACCTGCGCGCCTTTCGCCGAGGGGCAGGCGCTCGCCCCGGTGCCGATGCCGGAGCAGTTCGTCGTGCCGCAGACCGCCTGGCAGCAAGCGGGGGAGCAGGGCGTGCGGGTCAGTACGGTGATGCAGGCGCGCTATGCCGATTCGGCTTATACCCGAGCCATTTACAAAGGCGCGCGGATACTTGGCGCGAGCGGGTATGAGGTGTACCCGGAACTGGTGCGTCAGGCGCTGACCCTGGATGCGCCGTCGTTCTGCTTCGCCTACTTCGGTGACCTGGATTTTGTCGGCCATCTCGTCGGTCCCGGCTCGGAGCCGTGGATCACCCAATTGCGCAACGCCGATCGGCTGGCGCAGAGCATCTACCACCAGTTACCGGCCGGGGCGCATCTGCTGGTGACCGCCGACCACGGCATGCTGGCGCTGGACAGCGCCGCCGTGGTGGATTTCGACCGGGAGCCGGCCTTGCAGGAAGGCGTGCTGGCATTGGCGGGGGACATTCGTGCCCGCCACGTGTACACCGGCGGACTGCATCTGGACCGCGTACAGGAGCGCTGGCGCGGGCGGCTTGGCGATGGCTATCAGGTACTGAGCAAGGCCGACGCGATCGGCAGCGGGTTGTTCGGCGATGTGGTGCTGAGCCAGGCGGAGGCGCGGATCGGCGATCTGATCGTGATTCCCACCGGGACTGGTGGGATCATTCGCAGCGAGGTGGAGCCTGATGCCAGTCGCTGGAAGGGACACCATGGGGCGTTGACCGATGCCGATCAACTGGTGCCGTTGCTGATGGCTTGAGGTTGGCGGGGACCGCAGGGCGGTCCCCTGGCCTGTTACCGGCGAACCAGCAACACCCCGCTTTCCATGTGATGGGTATACGGGAACTGGTCGAACAAGGCGCACCGTTCGATCCGGTGGGTGTCATGCAACTGAGCGATGTTGGCCGCCAGCGTCTCCGGGTTGCAGGAGATATACAGGATATTGTCGAAGCGCCGGGTCAGCTCGCAGGTGTCCGGATCCATGCCGGCGCGCGGCGGGTCGACGAAGACGCTGCCGAACTCGTAGCTCTTCAGGTCGATGCCTTCGAGCCGGCGGAACGGCCGGACTTCATTCAGGGCTTCGGTCAGCTCTTCGGCCGACAGCCGCACCAGCCGCACGTTGTCCACGCCATTGTCGTCGAGGTTGTGCAGCGCCGCGTTGACCGAGGTCTTGCTGATCTCGGTCGCCAGCACCTTGCGTACCCGGGTCGCCAGCGGCAGGGTGAAGTTGCCGTTGCCGCAGTACAGCTCCAGCAGATCGTTCTGGCGCTCGCCCAGCGCTTCGTAGGCCCAGCCCAGCATCTTCTGGTTCACCTGGCCGTTGGGCTGGGTGAAGGCGCCTTCCGGCTGGCGGTAGCGGAAGGTGCGTCCCGCCACTTGCAGTTCTTCTACCGCGTAGTCACGGCCGATCACCAGGCGCTTGCCTTTGGAGCGGCCGATGATGCTGGCATTCAGGTCGGCCGCGAGCTGTCGTGCGGCGGTTTCCCACTGCTCGTCCAGCGGGCGGTGGTAGCAGAGGGTGATCATCGCGTCGCCGGCCAGGGTGGTGAGGAACTCCACCTGGAACAGCTTGTTGCTCAGGGCCTCACTGGCCTGCCAGGCGGCTTTCATGCGCGGCATGAGCTCGTTGATCCGCAGGCTGGCGATGGGGAAGTCGTCGATCAGGATCGGCGCGTTCTTTTCCCCGGGGGCGAACATCGCGTAATGGCGCTGGCCGTCCTGGCGCCACAGGCGGAACTCGGCGCGCAGGCGGTAGTGCTCGCGGGGCGAGTCGAACACCGCCGGCTCCGGTGCGTCGAACGGCGCCAGCAAGTCGCGCAGGCGCTGGGCCTTGGCGGCGAGTTGCTGGTCGTAGGTGGAGGGGTCGAAGACAGCACTCATGCGTTGAACCAGCCCAGCTTGATGACGAACAGGATGGACAGGATCACCAGGGCCGAGTTCAGGTCGCGGCCGCGGCCGGAGATCAGCTTGATCGCGGTCCAGGAGATGAAGCCGAAGGCGATGCCGTTGGCGATGGAGTAGGTCAGCGGCATCGCCAGGGCGGTGATCATCACCGGTGCGGCTTCGGTGATGTCATCCCAGTTGATTTCCGCCAGGCCCGAGGCCATCAGCACGGCGACGAACAGCAGCGCCGGGGCGGTGGCGAAGGCCGGCACGCTACCGGCCAGCGGAGCGAAGAACAGCGCCAGCAGGAACAGGATGGCAACGACGATGGCGGTCAGGCCGGTGCGGCCGCCGGCGCTGACGCCCGCTGCCGACTCGATGTAGCTGGTGGTGGTCGAGGTACCCAGCAGCGAACCGGCCATGGCGGCGGTGCTGTCGGCGATCAGGGCGCGGCCCATCTTCGGCATGTGGCCGTCCTTGCCCATCAGGCCGGCGCGCTTGGCGACCCCGATCAGGGTGCCGGAGTTGTCGAACAGGTCGACGAACAGGAAGGCGAAGATCACGCTGACCAGGCCGACGTCCAGCGCGCCCTTGATGTCCAGTTGCAGGAAGGTCGGTGCCAGCGATGGCGGCATCGACACCACGCCGCCGAACGGGGTGACGCCGAGGGCGATGGAGGCGATGGTCACCGCGAGGATGCCGATCAGCACGGCACCGCGGACCTTCAGCGCTTCCAGCGCGACGATCAGGAAGAAGCCCAGGGTAGCGAGGATCGGAGCGGGTTGCTTGAGGTCGCCCAGGCCCACCAGAGTCGCCGGGTTATCGACGACGATGCCGGCGTTGTGCAGGGCGATCAGCGCCAGGAACAGGCCGATACCGGCAGCGATCGCCGAGCGCAGCGGCAGCGGGATGCTGTTCACGATCCATTCGCGGATACGGAAGATCGACAGCAGGAAGAACATCACCGCCGACAGGAACACCGCGCCCAGTGCCACCTGCCAGGTGTGGCCCATGTGCAGCACGACGGTGTAGGTGAAGAAGGCGTTCAGGCCCATGCCCGGCGCCAGGGCGATCGGGTAGTTGGCGATCAGGCCCATGGTGGTCGAGCCGATGGCCGCGGCCAGGCAGGTGGCGACGAACAGCGCGCCCTTGTCCATGCCGGTCTCGCCGAGGATGCTCGGGTTGACGAAGAGAATGTAGGCCATGGCCAGGAACGTGGTAACGCCCGCCAGGATCTCGGTGCGCACGTTCGTGTTGTGCGCTTTTAGTTGAAACAGCCTTTCCAGCATGCCCTGCTCCCCGTGGCGATCGGCGCCAAAAATTGTCGACCCAGTCAGGAAAGCACAAAGCGTACCGCCTTTCCGTGATTCTGGCCGGGCCGGAAAAAAGCCGCGCATCATACCAGCATGGTCGGCCCAGGGTAATGTGTCGAACCGCCCGCCGATCCTCTGCCGGACGGGCGATCGGCTACGCTTGCAAAGACGTGTCCCCAAGGAATGCGCCATGACCCAGAGAGCCCTGATTGCCGTAGCTGAAGGTGTCGATGACCTGCAGACCGTTACCTTGGTCGATGTCTTGCGGCAGGCCGCGATCGAAGTCGTGGTCGCCAGTGTCGAGGCCCGGCGGATGCTGGTCTGCGCCCGCGGCACCCGGTTGACCGCCGACGCCATGCTGGTAGACGTGCTGGCGCAGTCGTTCGACCTGATTGTCTTGCCGGGTGGGGAAAATGGCGCCCATCGTCTGGCCGCGACGCCGGCTTTGCAGTTGCGGGTCCATGAGCAGGCCAAGGCCGGGCAGTACTACGCGGCGATCGGCGAGTCGCCGGCGATCGCACTGAATGCCTGGGGCCTGTTGCGCCAGCGCAGAATGACCTGCCATGACGACGTCAGCGGGCAGTTGTCCGGCTGCAACTTCGTCGATCAGCCGGTGGTGGTGGACGGCAACTGCATCACCGCCCGGAACTCGGCGGCGGCGTTGCCGTTTGCCCTGGAACTGGTGGAATTGCTGGACGGCAAGGTGATGCGCAAACAGGTAGCGCATCTGCTGGGCTGTTAGTGACCGTCAGGTCTCCGCCCGCCGGCTGTGCATGTAATCCCGGCCCGCCAGGGTCGGGAACAGCTTGATCCACACCCCGGTCACCACCAGCGTGCCGACGCCGCCCATCACCACCGCAGGCACCGTGCCGAACCAGTGCGCCGTAACCCCGGATTCGAACTCGCCCAACTGGTTCGACGCGCCGATGAACAGGCCGTTCACCGCGCTGACCCGGCCGCGCATTTCATCCGGAGTCTCCAACTGCACGAAGGCGCCGCGGATCACCATGCTGATCATGTCTGCCGCGCCCAGCACGGCCAGCACCGCCAGGGAGAACCAGAACGATGTGGACAGGCCGAAGGCGATGGTCGCCACGCCGAAGACACCCACCGCCGTGAACATCACCCGCCCGACCTTGCGCTCCACCGGGAAGCGCGCCAGCCACAGCGACATCAGCAACGCCCCCGCCGCCGGGGCCGAACGCAGCAGGCCCAGGCCCCAGGGGCCGGTCAGCAGGATGTCCTTGGCGAACACCGGCAGCAGCGCGGTGGCGCCACCCAGCAGTACGGCGAACAGGTCAAGGGAGATGGCGCCGAGAATGTCCGGCCGGCTACGGATGAAACGGATCCCCGCCAGCAGCGACTCGATGCTGGCCCGGCCCTGGCTCAGGGGCACCTGGCGCGAGGTCAGGCTGAGGGTCAGGCAACAGGCGATCACGTACAGGCACACGGTCGGGCCATAGACCCACACGCTGCCGAAGGCATAGAGAAAACCGCCCAGCGCTGGTGCCACGATGGTTGCCGACTGCATTGCCGAGGCCGACGCCGCCACCGCCCGCGGGAACAGTTCCGCCGGCACCACGTTGGGCAGCAGTGCCTGGGTCGCCGGCATCTCGAAGGAGCGGGCGCTGCCGAGCAGGAAAGCGAGGATGAAGATCAGTTCGCGGCTCACCGAGTCGGTGGTGCTGGCGATCGCCAGGGCCAGGGCGATCAGCGCCTGCAGGCTCTGGCACAGCGCGGCGACGCGGCGGCGGTCGTAGCGGTCGGCGACATGCCCGGTGTGCAGCATGAACAGCACCCGCGGCGCGAACTCCACCAACCCCACCAGACCGAGGTCGAGGACGTTGCCGGTGAGCTGGTAGAGGTGCCAGCCGATGGCCACGGTGAGCATCTGGAAACCGCTGGCGGTGAATACCCGGGCCAGCCAGAACGAGAGAAACGGACGGTGATGGCGAAGCAACAACGGAGCGTGCGCTGACATGTCGGACTGCCGGGCCTGCGTTGGGGGAAGGGCGTTGCAGGGTAACACCGGGCTGTAACAAAAGGTTGCAGAAACCGTCGTTGCGGTGCGGTCAGCGCACCGTTTCGCTTTTTCGTACAGGGGGTGAGGCAACCGGTCACGCGGCAACGCACCACACAACCCGGACGCGCCATCGCGACTATCCTTCTCCCTGTCGTTGATCTGGATCAATAGTTGTTTCTGCAACGATCGACCCGGCAACGGTGGGCCTTCGGGCCGCAATCCCTGTGGTGTGAAAGTTTTCAGAACAATTCCAAGCGGCCGCACTCAACACCCTAGGGGCAGTTGGCGCCAAGGCAACGGACCCTGACGCCGGATTACCTGACAGAGGAAGCACCATGTTCGGATCAGAGGCCCTCGATCTCGCCCGAATGCAGTTCGCGTTCACCGTGTCCTTTCACATCCTGTTCCCGGCCATCACCATCGGTCTCGCCAGTTACCTGGCGGTGCTGGAAGGCCTGTGGCTGAAAACCAACCAGAGCGTCTATCGCGACCTCTACCATTTCTGGTCGAAGATCTTTGCCGTCAACTTCGGCATGGGGGTGGTCTCCGGGCTGGTCATGGCGTACCAGTTCGGCACCAACTGGAGCCGTTTCTCCGACTTCGCCGGCGCTGTCACCGGGCCCTTGCTCACCTACGAGGTGCTGACGGCCTTCTTCCTCGAAGCCGGTTTCCTCGGTGTCATGCTGTTTGGCTGGAACCGCGTGGGCCGTGGCCTGCACTTCTTCGCCACGGTCATGGTCGCCATCGGCACGCTGGTCTCGACCTTCTGGATCCTCGCTTCCAACAGCTGGATGCAGACGCCCCAGGGCTACGAGATCATCGACGGCCGGGTGATTCCGGTGGACTGGCTGGCGGTGATCTTCAACCCGTCCTTCCCCTATCGTTTGATGCACATGGCCACCGCGGCCTTCGTCGCCACGGCCTTCTTCGTCGGCGCCTCGGCGGCCTGGCACCTGTTGCGCGGTCGCGATAACCCGGCGATCCGCAAGATGCTGTCGATGGCGATGTGGATGGCGCTGATCGTCGCGCCGATCCAGGCGGTCATCGGTGACTTCCACGGCCTCAACACCCTCAAGCACCAGCCGGTAAAGATCGCCGCCATCGAAGGCCACTGGGAAAACGTCGGTGACGAGCCGACCCCGCTGATTCTCTTCGGCATCCCCGACATGAAGGCCGAAACCACTCACTTCAAGCTGGAGATCCCGGCGCTGGGCAGCCTGATCCTGACCCACAGCCTGGACAAGCAGGTGCCGGCGATGAAGGACTTCCCGCCCGAAGACCGGCCCAACTCCACCGTGGTGTTCTGGTCGTTCCGGATCATGGTCGGGCTGGGCTTGCTGATGATCTTCGTCGGCCTGTGGAGCCTGTGGCTGCGCAAGCGCGGCACGCTGTACAGCTCGCGCCCCTTTCTGCACCTGGCCCTGTGGATGGGGCCGTCCGGCCTGATCGCGATCCTGGCCGGCTGGTTCACTACCGAGGTCGGGCGCCAGCCGTGGGTGGTCTACGGGCTGATGCGCACTGCCGACGGTGCCTCCAACCACAGCTACGCGCAGTTGGGCATCACCCTGGTGATGTTCGTGGTGGTGTATTTCGCCCTGTTCGGCGCGGGCCTGGGCTACATGATGCGTCTGGTGCGCAAGGGGCCGAAGACCGGCGAAGGCGACGAGGTCAATCCGGGCGGACCGGGCCAGCCACGGACACCGGCACGGCCGCTGTCGGCGGCCGAAGACGACCACGACCTGGGCGATGTCAGCCTGAAAAAAGGAAATTGAATCATGGGTATCGATCTTCCACTGATCTGGGCCGTGGTCATCATCTTCGGGATCATGATGTATGTGGTCATGGATGGCTTCGACCTGGGCATCGGCATTCTCTTCCCCTTCGTCAAGGGTGAGCGCGACCGCGACGTGATGATGAACACCGTCGCGCCGGTCTGGGACGGTAACGAAACCTGGCTGGTGCTGGGCGGCGCGGCGCTGTTCGGCGCCTTCCCGCTGGCGTATGCCGTGGTGCTGGAGGCGCTGTACCTGCCGCTGATCCTGATGCTGATGGGGCTGATCTTCCGCGGCGTGGCGTTCGAGTTCCGCTTCAAGGCCAAGGCGGATAAACGCCACCTGTGGGACAAGGCGTTCATCTGGGGTTCGCTGGTGGCGACCTTCTTCCAGGGTGTGGCGCTGGGGGCGTTCATCGAAGGCTTCAAGGTGGTCGACCGGCGCTACGCCGGCGGAACGCTCGACTGGCTGACGCCCTTCGCACTGTTCTCCGGCCTTGGCCTGATCGTCGCCTATGCATTGCTGGGCTGTACCTGGCTGATCATGAAGACCGAAGGCAAGCTGCAGGAGCAGATGCACAACCTGGCGCGACCGCTGGCCCTGGTGCTGCTGGCGGTGATCGGCATCGTCAGCCTGTGGACGCCGCTGGCGTATCCCGACATCGCCCATCGCTGGTTCAGCATGCCCAACCTGTTGTGGTTCATGCCGGTGCCGCTGCTGGTGCTGGTGACGTTCTACGGGCTGCTCAAGGCAGTGGCGCGCAACGCGCACTACACGCCGTTCCTGCTGACACTGGTGCTGATCTTCCTGGGCTACAGCGGGTTGGGCATCAGCCTGTGGCCGAACATCATCCCGCCGTCGATCTCGATCTGGGATGCCGCGGCACCTCCGCAAAGCCAGGGCTTCATGCTGGTGGGGACGCTGTTCATCCTGCCGTTCATCCTCGGGTACACCTACTGGAGCTACTACGTGTTCCGCGGCAAGGTGACCCACGAAGACGGCTATCACTAGGAGGGATCAGGGCATGACTGGCAAAGACACCTTCGAGCCCGAGAAAAAGCCGCTGTGGCAGCGGCTCGGCTGGCTGGCGCTGATCTGGGGCGCCAGCGTCGCGACCCTGGCGGTGGTGGCATGGCTGATGCGCATGTTCATGAGCGCAGCGGGGCTCAGTACTCACTGAGTCCGCTTCAGTGCCTCATCGCTGGCAAGGCCAGCCCACAGTGTTCGCGTCGCCGCAGAGCCCTGTGGGAGCTGGCCTTGCCAGCGATGAGGCCCTCAAGCGCACACATCACTTGCGCGCCCGGAGCACCACGAACTTCGGTGTAGCCGCCACCTGTTCCACGCCACGGAACAACCGCGCCAGTTTGGTGTGGTAGCCCAGGTGGCGGTTGCCGACGATGTACAGCGAACCGCCGGTGACCAGTGCTTCCCGCGCCTGCTGGAACATGCGCCACGCGAGGAAGTCTCCGACCACTTGCTGCTGGTGGAACGGCGGGTTGCACAGCACCACATCCAGGGAATCCCCCGGCTGTCCGGCCAGACCATCGGCCGCGCGGACTTCGACCTCACGCTCGCCCAACGCTGCTCGCCAGTTTTCCTGTGCGGACTGCACGGCCATGTACGACTCGTCCACCAGGGTGTAGTGCGCCTGAGGATTATCCAGCGCACTGGCAATGGCGAGGATGCCGTTGCCGCAACCCAGGTCGGCGACCCGGGCGTTGCCCAGGTTGCGGGGTAGGTGAGGCAGGAAGGCACGGGTGCCGATGTCCAGCCCTTCACGGCAGAACACATTGGCGTGGTTGACCAGTTCCAATGCTGGCTTGTCGAGGCGGTAACGACTTGGATAGGGCGACACAGCGCGGGCTTTGTCCGCGGCGGTTGCGACCAGCAGGCGGGCTTTTTTCTGCGCCAGCGAAGCCTGCATCGGGCCGATGTATTTTTCCAGCAGTTCGCCTGCCGCCCGCGGCAGGTGCTTGATCATTGCCCCGGCCACCACCTGCGCGCCCGGCGCCAGTTGGCCTTGCAGGCGGATCAGCTGTTCCTCCAGCAGTGCCAGGGTTTTCGGCACGCGGACCAGTACATGGTCGAACGGTCCTTGCCACGGCTCGCTGGCGGGCACGAACGGCACGCTGTCCCAGGCCAGGCCGTTGCGTGGCAGGTTCTTCTCCAGCCCCAGGCGGGCGAGGAACGAGTCGCCGCTGCTGGTCACCGCGAAGTGCGCTCCCAGGCTGATGGCCAGGGCGCCGAAGCTGTCGTTGAGCACCAGCACCCGGGCACCGGCGGGCAGTGCCCGCTCGGCCAGGTGGTGCAGCAGGTATTCGTCGGCGGCGTCGAAGGCTTGCAGGGGGTCGTTGGCTTGCTCGGGCTGGCGGAGCAGGTCGAGTTCGGCGAAGGGGCTGTTCAGCAGGGGCATGGTACGGAGCTCTGGGCAGGGACGTACACCGCGCTGACGGGTGACGGCCTGCGGGTGACAGACAGGCGTCGATTCTACAGGGCTTTGCAGCTCGAGTGGGTCAGATCAGGCCATGGAGGGCGGCAAGGGCTACCGCACCGGCCTTGTTGTTGGCGTTCATCTTGCTGATGACACTGCGGATATGGAAGTTCACCGTGCTCTGGGACAGGGTCAGGATGCAGGCGATGTCCGAGGCAGTCTTGCCGGCAGCCGACCATTTCAGGACCTCCCGTTCCCGGTCGGACAGACCGAAGCCACCCGGTTGCAACGGGTTGAGCCGCTCCAGTAACAGCGTGTGCATGACGTTGCACAGCCACAGCGTCTGTCCTGTCTTGTCGTAGAATTCGGCGATGCCGATCGCGGCATGGCTGCGCACGACGCTCAGCACGCTGTTGTTGCCGCGAATGTCATGGGCGGCCTGGCTCCAGCCGAACTCAAGCCCGTGGGCCACGGCCTCCTCGCGCAGTTGCGGGGTTTCGCGATACACCGCATCTTCCCACAGCAGCGGGATCAGCGAATGCCGGCAGTGGGCATAGACGGGGTCTTGAAGCAGGTAGTTGCTGTTCTGGTAATGATGGTTCCACTCGGGACTGTAGTTGTTGAGCATGACGATCTGGGGTGTAAGGCTGCTGGCCTGGCATTGCACCACCAGCCCGAGGTATTCCATGCCCAGCTGCTGGACGAGCGACAAGGCTGTATTGAATAACCGTTCCGGGTCCTGTTCGCCGATGAGTTGCTCCAGCTGATCCTGTTTCCAGTGCGGCATCGCGGCGCTACTCCCTGTTATGGATCCAACAAGCCGTTGGTGCACGCTGAGTATAGGAATTGTCCTACAAGGCAATTGGTTTTTTTTGCTATATGTCGATCCATGTCATTGCAGATAAACGCTATTCCAGATAAACGCGACGTGTATGCATTTGCGAGAAGCCACTACAAACCGGTGGTGTTTATTCTCCACGCTTTGCGCGAAACTGGGCGCACTTGATTTGCGGAGCGAACCATGACTGCCAGCGCGGAGAAATACACCCGCCAGACCCTCCTCGATGTTCAGCCGCTGACCCCCAGCCTGTTCAGCCTGCGTACCACCCGCGATGCCGGTTTTCGGTTCCGGGCCGGCCAGTTCGCTCGCCTGGGCGTGACCAAGGCCGATGGCAGCGTGGTCTGGCGCGCGTATTCCATGGTGTCGTCGCCGTTCGACGAGTACCTGGACTTCTATTCCATCGTCGTGCCTGGCGGAGAGTTCACCAGTGAACTGAGCCGGCTTCGCGAAGGCGATGAGTTGCTGATCGACCGCCAGGCCTTTGGCTACCTGACTCTCGACCGCTTCGTCGATGGCCGTGACCTGTGGTTGCTGGCCACCGGAACAGGCATCGCGCCGTTCCTGTCGATCCTGCAGGACTTCGAGGCCTGGGAGCGCTTCGACAGCATCAAGCTGGTGTATTCGGTACGCGAGTCTCGCGAGCTGGCCTACCAGTCGCTGATCGCGGGGCTTGAGCAACGGGATTATCTGGCCGATTACGCCGGGAAATTGCAGTTCATTCCCGTAGTGACCCGCGAGCAGCACCCGGGTGCCTTGAACGGGCGCATCACTACGCTGATCGAGAACGGCGAACTGGAGCGTGCCGCAGGGCTGGAACTGACCCCGGAACATTCGCGGGTGATGCTGTGCGGCAACCCGCAGATGATCGATGACACCCGGCAGGTGCTCAAGGCCCGCGGGTTGAACCTGAGCCTGAGCCGGCGGCCGGGGCAGGTGGCGGTCGAGACCTACTGGTAATCAGGTCTGCACTATGAAAAACGGCGCCTCGCGGCGCCGTTCTGCTGTCTGGATTCAGGGCTTGTCGTTCTGCGCCTTGAGCAGGTCGCGGATTTCGGTCAGCAGGGTTTCCTGTGGTGTCGGTGCCGGAGGAACGCTTGGCGCCACGGCTTCTTCGCGCTTGAGGCGATTGATGACCTTCACGCCCATGAAGATCGCGAACGCCACGATCAGGAAGTCGATCACGGTCTGGATGAACTTGCCGTAGGCCAGCACCACGGCCGGAATGTCCCCTTCCGCCGCCTTGAGCGTGATCGCCAGGTCACTGAAGTCGACACCGCCGATCAGCAGCCCCAGCGGCGGCATCACCACGTCGCCGACGAAAGACGAAACGATTTTGCCGAAGGCCGCGCCGATGATGATACCGACCGCCATGTCCACGACATTGCCCTTGACCGCAAAGGCCTTGAATTCACTGATCATGCCCATGGTTTATTCCTTGTAACAATTGAAAGGGGTGAACGCAGTGTAAATCAGCCTTTCGCTTCATGCGCTGCGACTCTTCCAAAGACCGTGCTCATAGCCAATGGTTTGGTCCGATTGGCGCCTTTCGTGGCACGGCGGCTATCATGGCGACTTTTTCCAGGAGATTGCCCATGGCCAAGGCCAAGCGTCTGTACGGCTGCACCGAGTGTGGCGCGACCTTCCCGAAATGGGCCGGCCAGTGTGGCGAATGCGGCGCCTGGAACACCCTGACCGAAACCATGATCGAGAGCGGCGGTGCCGCGGCACCGAGCGGGCGCAGCGGCTGGGCCGGCGAAAAGGCGCAGATCAAGACCCTGGCGGAAGTCTCGGTCGAAGAAATCCCGCGCTTCTCCACCGCCAGCGCCGAGCTGGACCGGGTGCTCGGCGGCGGCCTGGTGGACGGCTCGGTGGTGCTGATCGGCGGCGATCCGGGTATCGGCAAGTCGACCATCCTGCTGCAGACCCTCTGCCATGTCGCCTCACGCATGCCGGCGCTGTACGTCACCGGCGAAGAATCCCAGCAACAGGTGGCGATGCGTGCCCGTCGCCTGGGCTTGCCCGAGGACAAACTGCGGGTCATGACCGAAACCTGTATCGAAACCATCATCGCTACCGCCCGGGTCGAAAAGCCCAAGGTCATGGTGATCGACTCGATCCAGACGATCTTCACCGAGCAGCTGCAATCGGCGCCCGGCGGCGTCGCCCAGGTGCGTGAAAGTACCGCGTTGCTGGTGCGTTATGCCAAGCAGAGCGGCACGGCGATTTTCCTCGTCGGCCACGTCACCAAGGAAGGCTCCCTGGCCGGGCCGCGGGTGCTGGAACACATGGTCGACACCGTGCTGTATTTCGAAGGCGAGTCCGATGGCCGCCTGCGCCTGCTGCGGGCGGTCAAGAACCGCTTCGGTGCGGTCAACGAGCTGGGCGTGTTCGGCATGACCGATCGCGGCCTGAAGGAGGTCTCCAACCCGTCGGCGATCTTCCTCACCCGGGCGCAGGAGGCGGTGCCCGGCAGCGTGGTCATGGCAACCTGGGAAGGCACCCGGCCGATGCTGGTGGAGGTGCAGGCGCTGGTGGACGACAGCCATCTGGCCAACCCGCGCCGGGTGACCCTCGGCCTCGACCAGAACCGTCTGGCCATGCTGCTGGCGGTCCTGCACCGGCATGGCGGCATCCCAACCCACGACCAGGACGTGTTCCTCAACGTGGTCGGCGGAGTGAAGGTGCTGGAGACCGCCTCGGACCTGGCGTTGATGGCGGCGGTGATGTCGAGTCTGCGCAACAAGCCGTTGTCCCATGGCCTGCTGGTGTTCGGCGAGATCGGTCTGTCCGGTGAGGTGCGGCCGGTGCCCAGCGGCCAGGAGCGCCTGAAAGAGGCAGCGAAGCACGGTTTCAAGCGCGCCATCGTGCCCAAGGGCAACGCGCCGAAAGAGGCGCCGCCAGGGTTGCAGATCATTGCCGTGACGCGTCTGGAACAGGCACTGGATGCGCTGTTCGAAGAATGAGCAATCGGCGGACGGCTTCTTGCAACTGATTCTCACTAACGAGTAGCATGCAGCCTTCCTTCCGATAGCCTCCTGGAGTTCGCGTGGCGGAGTCCGATCTCAAGCGCCTGTTCCTCAAGCACGCGAAAAGCCTGCAGGGCCTGCTCACGCGCAAGGTGCGCGACCCGCAACTGGCCGCCGACCTGGTGCAGGAAAGCTTCCTGCGCCTGGCCGAGCAACAGGGCAGCGAGCGCATCGACAATACGCCGGCCTATCTCTACCGCACGGCGCACAACCTGATGATCGACCATGTGCGCCAGCAGCAGCGGCGCAAGACCGACCTGGTGCCCCACGAGGCGCTCGAAGGCATCGTCGAAGACAGCCCGGGCCTCGAGGACAGTACCGCCGCCGAGCAGCACATGCGCCGATTGCGGGCGGCCATGAACGATCTGCCACCGCGGACCCGCGAGATCTTTCGCCTCAACCGTCTGGAAGGCCTGACCCACGCCGAGGTCGCCCGACGCCTGGAGATTTCCGACAGTTCGGTTCAGAAGCACCTTTCCAAGGCGCTGGCCTATGTGATGCAGTGTTTGCAGGAACCCGGATGACGAACGGTTTACTGGGAAATGCGCCTTCAGACGTCAGCCCTTACATAACCAGAATTCGAGAGAACCGTGTGACCAGCCAGATCCCGTCAGAGCAAGCAATTCGCGAGCAGGCCGCCGAGTGGGCGGTGTTGCTGGATGCCGGGTGCCTGAGCCCCGGGCAGATGCAGGCGCTGGCCGAGTGGTGCGACAGCGACCCGCGCCATGGCCGTGAGCTGGATTTTGCCCGCAGCACCTGGGCCGATCTGGGACGGCTGGGCGCGCTGGACGAGCCCGCCAGTGCAGCGCCGCGAGCGTCGGCGGTCATGGCACCGGTACAGCCGCTCGGCGGTCGTCGGCGTCGTTCCCGTCTGCGCTGGGTCGCCAACAGCGCGGCGGTCCTGTTGCTGGCGGTATTCGCGGTGGATCGCGGGCCGGGGCTTGTGGTGCAGATGAGTGCCGACTATGCCGCAGGGATCGGCGAGATTCGCAAGGTCAGCCTGCCCGACGGCAGTACGGTCGAACTGGACAGCGGCAGCGCCATCAGCCTCGCCTACAGCGATAGCGAAAGGCGGGTGAAACTGCTGGCCGGGTCTGCCGTGTTCGACGCGGCGCCGGTCAGCCAGAGCGAGACGCGCCCGTTCGTGGTCGAGTATGCCGGCGCCAGCACCCAGGCGCTCGGCACGCGCTTCGTGGTGGGTAGCGAAGGGCAGGGCGGCTGGGTGGGCATGCTCGAACACAGCACGCGGGTCAGCCTCGGCGAGCCGCCACTGGCGGGGGCGACGGAGCAGGTGTTGAACGAAGGCCGGAGTCTGCGTTACGACCACGCCCAGGGCATACGTCCCTGGCCGGAGCAGGATCCACTGCGCGCCAGCGCCTGGCAGCGCGGCCTGCTGCTGTTCGAGCGCGAACCGCTGGCCGATGTGGTAGCGCAGATCAACCGTTATCGCGGCGGGCATGTGCTGATCGCCGATTCGGTACTGGCCCGGCGCGAGGTGAGCGGCATGTTCCGCCTCGACAATCTCGACCAGTCGCTGGTGATGCTGACCGATGAGCTCAAGGCCAAGCGTATGGATCTGCCTGGTCTTACCTTGATCTACTAGACATGGTTTGAGACGCAGCTCAATTCCAGATGGGAGCTGTACCTTCGTGGGAGCGGCTTCAGCCGCGATTGGCCGCGTAGCGGCCATAAAACCTGCAACCCTGGTCTTCCTGAAGCATTGCGGACTCAGATTCTACGACGGCTGCGCCGCCGATCGCGGCTGAAGCCACTCCCACAGCCTGTGCAGCGATGAGCACCTAAAAGCCCCTCCAGATACCTTTTCGCACATCCCCCCGAAAATTTATTTACTGACTTTTCCGCCCCCGCTCGTCTGATTGTTGAGATTGATTTTCATTACTAGAAAACGCCAACACAGCGAGCGACACACGTGACCACTCCACAACAACGACGTACCCGGTTCAACCGGGTTGCTCTGGCCAGCAGCCTGATGCTGGGCGCCTGCACCTTGCCGATGGGGATCGCCGCGGTGCACGCAGCAGAGCAGAGCACCGGCGCAAGCCAGCGCACCGCCCTGATCCGTTTCGACATTCCGGCCCAGTCCCTGGACAGCGCAGTGCTTGCGTTCGCCGAGCAGGCCAAGGTCCAGGTGTTCTTCGACAGCCGCAAGTTGGCCGGGCTGCGCAGCGCCGGCCTGAGTGGCGAGCACAGCGCTCAGGAAGGGCTTTCGATCCTGCTGCAGGACAACCCGGTGCGCTATCGCTTCAACGGCACCGACCGTGTTGGCCTGGAGCGCCTGAGCAGCGATGGCAAGAGCCTGGAACTGAACACCACCAGCATCCGCTCCCAGGGTGACGGCGACTGGGTCTACCTCGCGCCGCGCTCGGTCAGCGTGATCACCCGCGACCAGATCGACAAGCATCCGCCACGTCATGCCGCCGACATGCTCGAGGAAACCGCCGGGGTCTACACCGCGGTCAACCAGCGCGACCCGGGGCTCTCGGTGAACATCCGCGGCGTGCAGGACTACGGTCGGGTGAACATGAACATCGACGGCATGCGCCAGAACTTCAACGTCAATGGTCACCAGCAGCGCAACGGCATCATGGTGGTGGACCCCGAGTTCATCAGCTCGGTAGAGATCGAAAAGGGTTCGCAGTCAGGCATGGGCGGGGCAGGCGTGCTGGGGGGCATCGCCAGCTTCAATACCGTCCAGGCCAGTGAGTTCCTCGGGCCGGACAAGGAGTACGGCGGTCGCCTTCGCGCCGGTCATGGCATCGGCGAGCTGGGCAACGGCACCTACTTCAACGGCAGCGCGCTGTTCGCCTTCGGCAATGAGACCGGCGATCTTCTGCTCGGGGTCAGCGAGCGGCATTACGGCGACTACCGGGCCGGCTCCAACAACAAGGACAACCTGGGCACCGAGATTCGCCTGCGCAGCTTCTTTCCCGAAGCGTGGGACAGCTGGCTCAACAGTGAAGTGGGTGACATGGGCAGCGTCACGCGGTCGCGGTTGCTCAAGGTCGGCTTCAACCTGCCGCAGGACCAGCGCCTGCAGTTCAACTACATCGAGACCGACACCGACAGCAAGGACGCCTGGACCTACCTGACCGACGATGGCTCGGACTTCTACTACAAGCGCAGCGGAGCCAGCGACCTCAACGGCAAGAATGCCTCGATCGACTACAGCTTTTCGCCCGACAACGACCTCATCGATGTGAAGGCCAAGCTGTACTTCGTCCGCACCCGGCTCGATCGCTGGAATGCGCAAAGCGATGCCAGCCTCTCCAGCGGCAACTACTTCGCGGCCTACGATGATCAGTTCCAGACCGACACCTGGGGCCTGCAACTGGAAAACACCTCGCGGTTCTATTTCGGCGAGGCCGACAAGCTGACGCTGAACTACGGTACCGAGCTGTATGAAGACCGCTTCAAGCCTTCCACCGACCGCGTCCCGGCCGTCAACGAAGACGCCTACCCCTACATCCAGGGGGCAACGCCCGAGGGAAAAAAACTGACCGCCAGCCTGTTCGCCCAGGCGCAATACGAGCATGACGACTGGCTCACCCTGAACGCCGGTCTGCGCTACGACCGCTATCGCCTGAGCGGCGAAAGCGGGATGACGGTGTGGATGTACCCCGAGGGCACCTACGAAAGTGGCGGGCCGGCCAAGACCCAGCAGCACCTGCTGTTCTACGAAGAGATCGAGCAGGGGCACTTCTCGCCGACGTTCGGTATCGCGGTCAAGCCCGGGGTCGACTGGTTGCAGCTCTACACCCGCTGGGGACGCGGCTGGCGGGCGCCGTCGGTCACGGAGGTGTTCATGACCGGGCGTCCGCATGCCGGTGCCAGCGCACAGATGGTGTACCCCAACCCGTACCTCAAGCCCGAGACCTCGCATGACTGGGAGCTGGGCTTCAATATCTTCAAGGAGTCGCTGCTGCGCGACGGCGATCGCTTCGGCATGAAGGTCGCCTACTTCGATACCCGCATCGATGACTTTTCGTTCCTCGACCTGAACGTTGCCGTGCCCCACGAGACCGTCTCGGGTATTTCCATCGGCCGCATGGCCTACCAGAACAATCTGGAAACCACCCGTTTTCGCGGTGTCGAGTACGCACTGGATTACGACGCAGGGCGCTACTACGGCCGGCTGGCCTACACCCACATGATCGGAACCAACGACTTCTGCTCGAAGGACTGGTACATGGGCGGCGCAATGACGCCTGTGCGCGTGGGCACGGTGACGCGCCAGGTCCTGGTGGGCACCCGCCTGGTCAACCGCACTTTCACCGTCTACCAGGCGCAGCCCAGCGATGCCAAGAACAACCAGGTCAGTTGCGGGCAGATCATGGGCAACGCCACCTACATGCCGGCCGATCGCGGCTCGCTCACCCTCGGCATGCGCTTTCTCGACAACCAGCTCGATGTCGGCGCGCGCCTGCGCTACAGCAAAGGCAACGGCGAGAACCTCAATGACCACAGCTACGCCACGCTCGACCAGGCCCTGTGGCCCAAATACAAGGTCTACGACCTCTACGCCAGCTACTGGATGACGCCGCAGATCAACCTGTCCCTGGCGTTGGAGAACGCGACCGACGAGGCGTACTTCGTGGCCATGGGCGATGCCAACAACCTGTCGCTGGCCCGCGGTCGCACCCTCACGGGAATGCTGGAGTACAAGTTCTGATCATGCCCCGGCCCCTGGGGCCGGGACAGACGATTTTGCCCTCTCGGGCAAAAGCGAAGGCAGGAGCCTTCGTCAATTCACCACAACGTTCAGAGGAACAGTTATGAGCCTTACCGTTACTTACGACCTGTCGCTGGCTGACGTGAAGATCGACACCTACCTGTCGGACTGGGCAGCGGGCTTCTTCACCGCAGGTCATGGCTATAGCAATACCGGTGGTTTCAATACTGGCTCTTTCGATGGCAGCCAATACGCCACCCATGGCGCCAGTGGCTCGGACTACGCGTTCATCGCCGGTAGCGATACCACCAATGGCCTGCACTACGTCTTCAACCCGGCCCTGCCGGCCAGCAGCAACGCCAACCACTACCTGTGGGGTTCGCTGGACAACGTCTCGCTGGGCTATCTGCTCGATGGCGGCAACGGCAGCAACTACACCCTGGATTCGGAGGTCGTCACCTTCTCCGGGCTGGATCTGGACGCTGCGCTGGGTGCCGGTCGCACCGGCAACGAAGTCCACCAGACCATCTACGGCCTGATGCAGGGCGACACGACTGCACTGGCGTCGGTCATCAACGACCTGCTGGCGGCCTACAACGTCGATACCTCCGACACCTTCGCCGACGTCGCCTACGCGCTGGCCAACGGCCCGGTCAGTGCGCTCTCCGCCGAAGCGGTGGGCGTCCAGGCGCTGCCGGAAGACCTCGCCCTGGCGGCCTGATCGCAGGCATGAAAAAGCGAATGTCAGGTCGCCCTGGCATTCGCCGATCTGCTGCATTTACCCCGCAGCCCGTGTCTTTGCCGGGCCCAGGCTGCGGTGGTGCGAATTCTGTGGCGAGGGCGGGGCGAACGCAATCACCCGTCGTCGCTGTCTGCGAGGAAAACAAGCAATGGGAACCGCTCCCGTTTCGGTCAATGAAGTGCGCCAGGCGCTGAAAGCCTGCCGCGCCGGCTTCGCCAATGTCGGCCTGTTCACGGCGGTGATCAACCTGCTGATGCTGGCGCCGGCGCTGTACATGCTGCAGGTCTACGACCGGGTGCTGTCGTCGGGCAATGAAATGACCCTGCTGATGCTCAGCCTGATGATCGTCGGCGTGTTCGTCTTTCTCGGCGTGCTGGAGTGGGTGCGCAGCCTGGTGGTGATCCGCCTCGGTACGCATATGGACCTGCGCCTCAGCCCGCGGGTGTTCCAGGCCGCCTATGAAGCCAGCCTGGCCGGCAGCAAGGGCGCCGCCGGCCAGGTGTTGGCGGACCTGACCAGCCTGCGCCAGTTCGCCACCGGCCAGGCGCTGTTCGCCTTCTTCGATGCGCCGTGGTTTCCGGTCTACCTCGCGGTGATGTTCCTGTTCAGCCCCTGGCTTGGCCTGATGGCACTGGTCGGTGCGGTGCTGCTGATGGCCCTGGCTTGGCTCAACGAACGGCTGACGCAAAAGCCCTTCGCCGATGCCGGGCAACTGGCCCAGCAGGCCGGGCTGCAGGCCAGCGGCAACCTGCGCAATGCCGAGGCGATGGAGGCCATGGGCATGCTCGACGCCGTGCGCCAGCGCTGGACCGGCCTGCACCACGGTTTTCTCGGCCGGCAGAACTACGGCAGCGAGCGCGCCGCAGCGGTTGCGGCGGTCTCCAAGGGCTTGCGCCTGACCCTGCAATCGCTGGTGCTGGGCCTGGGAGCCTGGCTGGCGCTGGAGAAGCAGGTGAGCCCGGGCATGATGGTCGCCGGCTCCATCCTCATGGCGCGGGTGCTGGCGCCGATCGACCAGGTGATCGCCGTGTGGCGCCAGTGGGGGTCGGCGCGCCAGGCCTACGAGCGCCTGACCGCGTTGCTCCAGGCCCAGCCGCCACGCCCTGGAGGCATGCCGCTGCCGGCACCGAACGGCCGGCTCATGGTGGAGCAGGTCACGGCGCTGCTGCCGGGCACCCGCAAGCCGTGCCTGACCAACCTGGGCTTTGCCCTCGACGCCGGGGATTCGCTGGGCATCATCGGCGCCTCGGGTTCGGGCAAGTCGACCCTCGCCCGCCTGCTGGTGGGCGCGTCCAAGCCCTTCGACGGCAAGGTCCGCCTCGACGGTGCCGACCTGCAACGCTGGAACAAGAACGCCCTGGGCCAGCACATCGGCTACTTGCCGCAGGACGTGCAGCTGTTCGCCGGCAGCATCGCCGAAAACATCGCCCGTCTCGGCGAGGTGGACGCCGACGCGGTGGTGGCGGCGGCGCAACTGGCCGGCGTGCACGAGATGATCCTCAAGCTGCCGGCCGGCTACGACACCCTGCTCGGCGAGGGTGGCAGCGGTTTGTCCGGTGGCCAGCGCCAGCGGATCGGGCTGGCCCGCGCCTTGTACCGGCTGCCGGCATTGATCGTGCTCGACGAGCCCAACTCCAACCTCGACGAAGCGGGCGAGCAGGCATTGCTGGCAGCCGTAGCCAAGGTCCGTGAACAACGCCGCACGCTGATCCTGATCACCCACAAGCCCGGCCTGCTGGCCGGCCTGGACAAGCTGCTGGTGCTGCAAAACGGCCAGTTGCAGGCATTCGGTCCGACCGCACGGGTGCTCCAGGATCTGCAACGGGCCGCCCGTCCTACCGTGGTGCCGGCCCCCGCCGCCCCGCGCAGCCCCAACACCGTCAGCATGAGCTACGGCACACCGAGAGCCTGATCCATGAATGCCCGCGCACCGCTTCCCGGCCCGGTCGATACCGCCCGGCCCGCTAACGTACTGAACATGGATGACCGCCGTCCGGCGCGGTTCGGCCTGTGGCTGGTGCTGGCCGGATTCGGCGGCTTCATGCTCTGGGCCGCCCTGGCGCCGCTGGACAAAGGCGTGCCGTTGGCCGGCAACGTGGTGGTGGCCGGCAGCCGCCAGGTGGTTCAGCACCCCACCGGCGGCGTGATCGAGCAATTGCTGGTGCGCGATGGCGACCCGGTGACGGCGGGGCAGGTGCTGGTGCGCCTCGACGCCACCCAGGCCAGAGCCCAGTACCAATCGCTGCGGGTGCAGTATCTGACGGCGCTGGCCATGCAGGAGCGCCTGATGGCCGAGCGCGATGGCGCCAGCGGCGTGGTGTTTTCCCCGGCCTTGCTCAAGGAAGCCAGCGAACCGTGGCTGGCGGCGATCCTCGACACCCAGCGGCAACTCTTGCACAGCCGCCGGCTGGCGCTGGAAATGGAGCTGGCCGGACTGCGCGAAAACCGCGCCGGGGCCCAGGCCGGCCTCGACGGGGTGCAGGGATCGCTGGCGGCCAGGCAGGAACAGCGCGCGGCCCTGCAGGAGCAGTTGCAGGGGCTGCGTGAATTGGCGCGCGACGGTTACATCCCGCGCAACCGCCTGTTGGAAAACGAACGCCTGTACGCTCAGGTCAACGGCTCCATCGCCGAAGACCTCGGCACCCTCGGCCGCACCCGCCGCCAGCTCGGCGAGCTGAAACTGCGCATCGACCAGCGCCAGCAGGAGTACCGGCGCGAGGTCCAGCAGCAACTCACCGAGGCCCAGTCCAGCGCCGCCGACCTCGACAACCGCCTGCGCAGCGCCGCCTTCGACCTGGACAGCACCGCGATCAAAGCGCCGGCCAGCGGCACCGTGGTGGGCTCCAGCGTATTCACCAACGGCGGGGTGATCGCCCGCGGTCAGTCGCTCATGGAGATCGTCCCTCGTGACGTGCCGCTGCTGGTGGATGCCCGCGCCCCGGTGGACCTGGTGGACCGTCTGCGCCCGGGCTTGCCGGTGGAGCTGATGTTCATCGCCTTCAACCAGAGCACCACGCCGCGGGTCGAGGGCGAGGTCACCCTGGTGTCGGCCGATCGCCTGCTGGACGAACGCGACGGACAGCCGTACTACCAGGTGCGCGTGCGGGTCGGCGAAGACGGCCTGCGCCAACTGGCCGGGCAGGACATCCGCCCCGGCATGCCGGTGGAAGCCTTTGTCCGCACCGGTGAACGCTCGATGCTCAATTACCTGTTCAAGCCGTTGACCGACCGGGCCCATGTCGCCCTGGCGGAGGAATGATGCGCCTGTTGTCCTGTGTGATGCTGATGGGCCTGAGCCTTCCCGCTGCGGCCCTCGATCTGAGTGATGCCTTCGTCCTGGCGCTGCGCAACGACCCGACCTTCCATGCCGCCATCGCCGAACGCGACGCCGGGCTGGAGCAGCGTGCCATTGGCCGCGCGGCACTGCTGCCAAACCTGTCGTATCGCTACAACAGTGCGCGCAACGATTCGCAAGTGACCCAGTCCACCACGGTGGGCAAGCTCACCAGTGAGCGTGACTACCGCAGTTATTCTTCGACCTTGACCCTGCAACAGCCGTTGTTCGATTACGCGGCCTGGGCCCAGTACCGCCAGGGCGTGGCCAAGGCATTGCTGGCCGATGCGCAGTTCCGCGGGCGGGGGCAGGAATTGGTGGTGCGCCTGTTTCAGGCCTACAGCGAGGCACTGTTCACCCGCGAGCAGATCGCCCTGGCCCAGGCCCAGCGGCGGGCCTACGCCGAGCAATTGCAATTGAACGAACGCTTGCTCAAGGGCGGCGAGGGCACCCGCACCGATGTGCTGGAAACCCGCGCTCGCTACTCACTGGCCGAGGCCCAGGAAATCGAAGCGGCGGACAATCAGGACGCGGCCCTGCGCGAGTTGCAGGCCATCATCGGTGAGCCGGTGGCGGTGGACGACCTGGCGCCGTTGGCCGCAGGGTTCCGGGTGGAGCCGCTGGCACCGGCCAGGTTCGAACACTGGCGCGATCTGGCAGTGGCCAACAACGCCGAGCTGATTGCCCAGCGTCACGCCGTCGAAGCGGCAGAGCAGGGCGTCGAACGCAATCGCGCCGGGCACCTGCCCAGCCTCAGCGCCTATGCCAGCACCGGGCGCTCCAGTTCGAGCTCCGAGAGCACGTACAACCAGCGTTATGACACCGACAGTGTCGGCATCCAGCTGAGCATGCCGTTGTTCGCCGGCGGCGGCGTGTCGGCAGCGACCCGCGAGGCCCGCGCCGAGCGCGACCGCGTGCAATATCAACTGGACGGCGCCACCGCCGATACCCTCAATCAATTGCGCAAGCAGTTCAACCTGTGTGCCAGCAGCGTGGCCAAGGTGCGCGCCTATGAGCTGGCGGTGGAATCGGCGGATCGCCTGGTGGAGGCCACGCGCAAGAGCGTGGCGGGCGGGGAGCGGGTCAACCGGGACGTACTGGATGCCGAGCAGCAGCTGTATGCCGCCCGCCGCGACCTGGCCCAGGCCCGCCATGAATACCTGCGGGCCTGGTTGCAGGTGCACTACCTGGCGGGAACCCTGGAAGCTGGCGATCTGCAGCGGCTGGACCGCTACTTCGCCAGCCGCGACCAGCGCCCCGCTACCGTGCGATAACCGGGCAAAGGCCAGCGCCAGACAGCCTGGCGGCCAAGGCGGCGACGCTCGTGAATCAGCCACGCCATGCACGCCAGCATCACCAGCAAATGGCCTTGTTGCACCAGCATTGGCAGCAGCATCGCCGGCCAGCAGGCGAGGATGCACCAGCCGCCCTTGACCAGCCCGTAACGCAGGCAGTCGCGGACCATCGGCCAGCCAAACGCGGAGATGCGGGGTGGATAGTGGCAGTGATTGAGCGCCTTCTGCTTGAGCGGCGTGGCTTGCCATAGGAGCCATGTCAGCAATGCCAGCAGGATGGCATTCCAGCCGGATTCGCCCGCCAACAGTTTGAGGCTGATCGACACGACCGTCAGCGCCACGCCGGCCAGGCTCCAGGCCAGCGTGTAGCCGACGACGAACAGGGCGATTGCCAGTGGCCGTTTGCGCGGCAGGCTGCGCTGCCACAGGTAGTCCATGGGCCCGGCCAGCAGCGGCGGCATCATCGCCAGCAGCATGACCAGCCAGGCCAGCAGTAATCCGAACGGGTCGAGCACCAGTGCCTGGGTCACGCCGCGCCAGCCCAGCGCCGACAGAACGTCGGCGATGGAACCGCAGAACGCCGGCAGCGCCGATTGTGTCGGCGTCGCCGTCAACGCGGCCCAACCGGCCAGGCTGGCGGTGGCCAGCCATGGCCAGGGGCTGTGCAGCCAGGCGGTGAGGGTTTGCCTGACCGCCATGCTCACTCGCCTTGGCGATAGAGGCTGATACGCCCCACCGAGATGTCGTCGCTGTCCCCCAGGTCCTTGTCGGGATACAGGCTGACCTGCAGGTGCGCCAGGTCCAGCCCGCCTTTCTGCTGCAGGGTGTTGACCAGATCGGTGATCTCCAGCGAGGCGCTCAGGCCGCTGCCGCCATGGCTGGAGTTGACGTCACTGGCGGCGACCACGCCGAACAGCGATATGGAGCCGGCGCACAATTCCGGATGGGCGTCGGGCTGCTGGCCATCGGGCAGGTTGAGGAACACCTCGATGCGCACGGCGTTGCGGCGGCCGCGGATGTTTTCCAGATTGAGGAACACCCGGTCATGGGAAGGCGCTGCTGCGGCACCGGCCACCAGGCCTTTGGCGGCGATGCGCTTGGCCACCTTGGCGACGCCTGGCTTGTCCAGTTGCACCTCGGTGGAGCTCTTGCGACCCAGCAGTTTCACCCGGCTGGCGTTGGCGCCGATCAGTTCGACCACAGGTTCCTTCACGGCAGCCACCTTCGGTTGGGCGGCGAAGGCCGCGGCGTGTTGCGGTGCTTTGGCAGCCTTCGGCACCGGATCGTCGAAGCTTTCGTAGGTATAACCCAGGGCATTGAGGTCCAGGGTCTGGGCGACCTTCCAGAAGCGGCTTTCGCCGTTGGCTTCGGGGAACACGAACGGGCGGCCGACGGGCGGGCCGTCGAGGAACGCAGGCTCGGTCGGGTTCTGGTGGCTTGGGTCGCGGTTCAGCCAGACCTGCCACAGACGGTCGATGTTGGCGTGGTGCAGCCAGAAGATCGGGTCAAGGCCGGCGCTTTCCGGATCGGACATCAGGCCCTCGCGGTAGTCCGGGTCGTCCGGGTCCAGGCCATTGTCGTTGCCGACCATAATATGAACGTGGTTGTGCGGGCTGCTTTCCAGCAGGCCGGACGGGTGGCCGCCGTTGTGGTTGAAGCGCGTGCTCGGACCGCCGAAGCCTGGTGAACCGCCTGCAACGCCGGTGTACTGCACCTCGGTGATCGCCTTGGCCAGTTCGATCTGCTCGATGTCCAGCGTGATGATGCCGTCGCGTTGCAGGCCGAAGCGCAGCTCCACCGGCAGCGCCAGCGGGTTCGGCGTACCGTCCGGGAGCGTCTTGGCGTAGAACTCCTCTGGCAGGCCCAGCACTTGCGGGCGATTCACATAGTCGTCGTAGTCCCAGTAGGGCAGCGCCCAGTCAGCCGGGCCGCCGAGCTTGACCACCGCGGCGCGGACGATCTCCTCGAACGACAACAGGTAGGGGCGGTGCCACGGCAGGAAGAACCAGGACTGGTGCTGGCACTGGTTCCAGAACAGTTCGCGGTCCTTGATATCCGGCAGCTTGTCGCCCGGTTTGAAGTAGCCCTCGGTGGTCCACAGTTTCTGGTTGAAACCATGGATCGCGGCGAGGAAGCGCCAGCTGGTGGGGTCGTTCAGCGGCCGCGATTGCAGTTCGCGGATCGCCTTGGCGTACCACAGCAGTGTCGGGTTCCAGGTTTCGCCCAGTTTCCACAGATCCTTGCGTACATAGGTCATGCTCACCTGCTCCTTTTCCATGTGAAGGGTGCTCCATACGGGCCGATTGACGATAGATCAGTGCCAGTAAAGTGCCATGACCCTGTGTCGGATTTTTTAACCTGCCAGCGTGCGAGCATTCGCCAATGAAAAGGGCCGGCGCTTTCGCGACCGGCCCTGAAAGGACTGCGGGGGGATCAGTGTTCCGCGACGGCCTGTCGTCGTGGCGCCGTGTCGGGGTTGCCGTCATGGTCCACGACCGGGACTTCCTTGCCATCGGCATCGAACAGCTTGCCGTCCTTGAAGAAGTCGCCGTCGCGCAGCGAGGAAATGTCGGAGTAGTTCAGGGTGCGCTCGTAGCCTGCGGCAAACACCGACTGCTGGTCCGAGTTGCCGACCTTGAAGTGGTTGAACAGCAGGTTCAGCGAGATCGCCATGATGGCCGCCGAGCTGATGCCCGAGTGGAAGATGGTTTCGAACCAGTTCGGGAAGTGATCGTAGAAGTTCGGCGCCGCGATCGGGATCATGCCGAAGCCCAGGGAGGCGGCGACGATGATCAGGTTCATGTTGTTCTTGTACTCCACCTTGGACAGGGTGCGGATGCCGCTCGCTGCCACGGTGCCGAACAGCACGATACCGGCGCCACCGAGCACGGAGGTCGGTACGGCGGCAATGACCCGGCCCATGATCGGCAGCAGGCCCAGCACCACCAGGATCACGCCCCCGGTCGCCACCACATAACGGCTTTTCACGCCGGTTACGGCCACCAGGCCGACGTTCTGGGCGAAGGCGCTCTGGGTGAAGGAGCCGAAGATCGGCGCCAGGATGCTCGACGCCATGTCAGCGCGCAGACCATCGCCCAGGCGCTTGGAGTCGACCTTGGTGTCGATGATCTCGCCAACCGCCAGGATGTCCGCCGAGGTTTCCACCAGGGTCACGATGATCACGATGCACATCGACAGGATCGCGGCGATGTGGAAAGTCGGCATGCCGAAGTGGAAGGGCGACGGCATCGCCACCAGCGGACCGTCAGGCACCTTGCTGAAGTCGGCCATGCCCAGCGACCAGGCGATCAGGGTACCGATGACCATGGCCAGCAGGATCGACAGGCGCGAGATCGAGGCGCTGCCCAGTTTGCTCAGCAGCAGCACGATGGTGAAGGTCAGGGCGGCCAGGCCGATGTTTTCCATGCTGCCGAAGTCCGGCGACTTGCTGTTGCCACCCATCACCCAGCGGGCCGCGACCGGCATCAGGGTCAGGCCGATGGTGGTGATGACGATACCGGTCACCAGTGGCGGGAAGAACTTGGTGATGCGCGAGAAGATCGGCGTGATCAGGAAGCCCAGCACCGACGCAGCCATGACCGCACCCAGGACACCCGGCAGACCGCCACCGCCTTCAGTGGAAAGGATCGCGCCCATGGTGGCGACACCGGCAAAGGAAACCCCCTGCACCAGCGGCAACTGGCAGCCGAAGAACGGCAGGCCGAGGGTTTGCAGCAGGGTGGCCAGGCCACCGGCGAACAGCGAGGCAGCGATCAGCAGGCCGATCTCGGAAGGCCCCAGCCCGGCCGCCTGGCCGAGAATCAGGGGAACCGCAACGATACCGCCGTACATCGTCAGAACGTGTTGCAGACCATAGGCCAGGTTCGCGCCGAGGCCGAGGTTTTCGTCTTCCGGACGCGAAACTGAAGACGTGCTGGGTGAGGACGTGTTCATGGGAGCGTGATCTCTGTTTATTGTTGTGCCGCCACTGTAGACAATTCCTACAAGGTCCTACCAGCACAATTGTATACAATTTTTTGATTGGCTCAGGACACTTCAGCCCTTGACTTGAGCACTGTCTCCGTTTGCAGCTTTCGTTCCAAAAAGCCCGTCGTAGCGCGAAAAGGCCCTGAAAGGGCCCTTTGGGTGTGTGGAAATACCGGCGGATAAAGCTGATCGACCAGTCAGGTTTAACTGGGTAGCTGGCTAAAAGATCTTAAACTTCGATCAGTTCATGGAATTCCCGCTCCAATTCGGTGCGGTCGGCCAGGTTGAGCTCTATAAGGCGGCGCAGATGCTCCATTGAGTCGATGTCGATATGTAGACAAATGAACCCCAGCTGTGTGTCCTCTATATGGCGCAGTTGCGCCTGCATCGACACCCGTACGTTCTTGTCCAGATCAATCCGCGCATCGAACAGTTGCTCGGTATCGCCATCCCAGGGTTCGGGAGATTCGATCAGAAAGCCTTTGAAGGAAATGTCGAGCAGGTTGACCGGCCATTCCCGGTCGCCTTGGATCAATCGGGTGGGCGCATCGAAGGCAATGCGTTTGAAGCGTCGACGTTCAGTGTGCTCGCTCATGCTCGGCCCTCCGGGTAACGTCTGAACTATAGTCCAGTGCGTGTTCGAGGTGCTTGCCAGCGTCGGCCAAGGGGCGCAATCTTCGATGGTGGCGATGGGCCTTGGAGGCTCTAGACCAACGTTGGGGCTGGCCTTTCCGGTCAGTGTCGCTAGACTCGGAAAGCTACCTTTTATCCACTAGCTGGAAGCGAACCATGAACAACAATAATAGCCTGGCCCGCCATATCCCCTGGCTGGCGCTGGCAGTGATAGGGGCCTGCGCGCTCGGGGTGGTTGCCCTGCGGCGTGGCGAAGCCATCAATGCCTTGTGGATTGTCGTCGCCTCGGTGGCGATCTACCTGGTCGCGTACCGTTACTACAGCCTGTTCATCGCCACCAAGGTGATGCAACTGGATCCGCGTCGGGCCACCCCGGCGGTGCTCAACAACGATGGCCTGGACTACGTTCCGACCAACAAACACATTCTCTTCGGTCACCACTTTGCCGCCATCGCTGGCGCCGGCCCTCTGGTGGGTCCGGTCCTGGCCGCGCAGATGGGCTACCTGCCGGGAACGCTCTGGCTGATCGCCGGCGTGGTCCTGGCCGGTGCGGTGCAGGACTTCATGGTCCTGTTCCTGTCCACCCGCCGCAACGGCCGCTCCCTGGGCGACATGGTGCGCGAAGAGATGGGCCGCATCCCGGGCACCATCGCCCTGTTCGGCTGCTTCCTGATCATGATCATCATCCTCGCGGTGCTGGCGCTGATCGTGGTGAAGGCCCTGGCCGAAAGCCCATGGGGCATGTTCACCGTGATGGCGACCATCCCGATCGCGATGTTCATGGGCATCTACATGCGCTACATCCGTCCGGGTCGCATCGGCGAGATCTCACTGATCGGTGTGGTCCTGCTGCTGCTGTCGATCTGGCTGGGGGGCCAGATTGCCGCCGATCCGGTCTGGGGCCCGGCGTTCACCTTCACCGGTGTACAGATCACCTGGATGCTGGTGGGCTATGGTTTCGTCGCTGCCGTACTGCCGGTCTGGCTGGTGCTGGCGCCGCGTGACTACCTGTCGACCTTCCTCAAGATCGGCACCATCGTCGGCCTGGCCATCGGCATCCTGATCATCGCCCCCGAGCTGAAAATGCCGGCGCTGACCCAGTTCACCGACGGCACCGGCCCGGTCTGGAAGGGCACCCTGTTCCCCTTCCTGTTCATCACCATCGCCTGCGGCGCGGTGTCGGGCTTCCACGCGCTGATCTCCTCGGGCACCACGCCCAAGCTGCTGGACAACGAAACCAACGCCCGCTACATCGGCTACGGCGGCATGCTGATGGAGTCGTTCGTCGCCATCATGGCCATGGTCGCCGCGTCGGTGATCGAGCCGGGCGTGTACTTCGCCATGAACAGCCCGGCCGCCGTGGTCGGTGCCGACGTCGTGTCGGTGGCGCAGACCGTCAGCAGCTGGGGCTTCACCATCACCCCGGAACAGCTTGAAGCAACCGCCCGCGACATCGGCGAGCACACCATTCTGGCTCGCGCCGGTGGTGCGCCGACCCTGGCGGTGGGTATCGCGCAGATCCTGCACCAGGTGCTGCCGGGCGAGAACACCATGGCGTTCTGGTACCACTTCGCGATCCTGTTCGAAGCGCTGTTCATCCTGACGGCGGTGGATGCCGGTACCCGTGCCGGTCGCTTCATGCTCCAGGACCTGCTGGGCAGCTTCGTTCCGGCGCTGCGTCGCACCGAGTCGTGGGGCGCCAACCTGCTGGCGACTGCCGGTTGCGTGGCCCTCTGGGGTTACCTGCTGTACCAGGGCGTGATCGATCCGCTGGGTGGCATCAACACCCTGTGGCCGCTGTTCGGCATCTCCAACCAGATGCTGGCCGGTATTGCGCTGATGCTGGGCACCGTGGTCCTGATCAAGATGAAGCGTCAGCAATACATCTGGGTCACCCTGGTACCGGCAGTGTGGCTGCTGATCTGCACCACCACCGCAGGCCTGATCAAGCTGTTCGACCCGAACCCGGCGGTCGGCTTCCTGGCCCTGGCCAACAAGTACAGCACCGCGCTGGATGCCGGTCAGGTGCTGGCTCCGGCCAAGGACATCGGGCAGATGCAGCATGTGATCTTCAATGCCTACACCAACGCAACCCTGACCGTGCTGTTCCTGGTCGTGGTGTTCAGCATTCTGTTCTTCGCCCTCAAGGTCGGCATCGCCGCCCTCGGCAAGAAAGAGCGCACCGACAAGGAAACCCCGTTCCAGGCTCAGCCGGACGCCTAACCGAGGAATGCAGTGATGTTCAACGACCTGGGTCGACTGGGTAAGTACCTGGGGCAGGCAGCCCGCCTGATGGTCGGCATGCCCGACTACGACAACTATGTCGAACACATGCAGAAGAAACACCCGGACAAGCCGGTGATGAGCTACGAGGCGTTCTTCCGGGAACGCCAGGAAGCCCGTTACGGCGGCAAGGGTGGGCCCAAGTGCTGTTGAAACACAGCGCTCGGCGCCAGTGACAGACCTGTGGGAGCCCGGTGCGCCGGGCTCCCACAGTCATTTTCAGCGTCAGGAGAATTTCCCCGTGCAGTCCCCGATTCCCGTAACCGTGCTCAGCGGCTTCCTCGGTGCCGGCAAGACCACCTTGCTGCGCCACATCCTCAAGGCCGAGCACGGCCTGAAAATCGCCGTCATCGAGAACGAATTCAGCGATGCCGGCATCGACACCCAGTTGCTGGGCGACGAACCGGTCCAGGTCATGACCCTGGCCAACGGCTGCGTCTGCTGCAGCATCCACACCGACCTGACCAAGGCGCTGTTCCTGTTGCTGGAACGCCTGGACAGCGGAGCAATCGCCTTCGACCGGCTGGTGATCGAATGCACCGGCCTGGCCGACCCTGCGCCGGTGGCGCAGACCTTCTTCATCGACGAGGAACTGCGCGAGCGTTACATCCTCGACGGCATCATCACCCTGGTGGACGCGGCCCATGCCGACCTGCACCTGACCCAGGCCATTGCCCAGGCCCAGGTCGGTTTCGCCGACCGCCTGCTGCTGAGCAAGACCGACCTGGTGGACGCTGCCAGCGTCGAAGCCCTGACCGAGCGTCTTGGCCGCATCAACCGGCGCGCGCCGATCCGTGTGGTGGATAACGGCCGCATCGACCTCGCCGAACTGCTGGATGTGCGCGGCTTCAACCTCAATGCCGGCATGAGCCTGCGCCCGGTCACCGCGACCACGACACCGGACCGAATCTCCAGCCTGGTGCTGCGCAGCGAAACCCCACTGGACATCGACCGCCTCAGCGACTTCATGAACGAACTGCTGGAAGCGCACGGCAAGCAACTGCTGCGCTACAAAGGCGTGCTGAGCATCGCCGGCGAAGATCGCCGCCTGGTGTTCCAGGGGGTGCTGAAGCTCTACGGCTTCGACTGGGATACCGAATGGGCCGAGGGCGAGACGCGGGAGAGTGTGATGGTGTTCATTGCCGACCAGTTGCCGGAGGAGAAGATTCGGGCGGGGTTTGCGGCGTTGAGTGGGGGTTGATTAGGACGTTTCTGACTGGTTGATGCCGCCTGATGGCGGCATTTTTTTGCCTTGGATTTTCAAGGCGCCCCGCTGTTGCGGAGCACAACGATCAGTCTTGTTGAAAGGAGTACCATTTTTGGTACACTTCGATTCAAATCCCCAGTCGCTGGTTTTAACGGTCAGGTTTTTTCGGACGGAGGTTGGCAATGAGCCTGTGCGAGAGTGGCTGAGCCAACTGCCACGAGCGTATCGGCAGTTGATTGGAATAGAGATCAAAACGGTGCAGACAGGTTGGCCTCTAGGCATGCCGCTGGTCAGGAAAATGGAACGTGGCCTTTGGGAAATCCGTGTCGATCTGGGTGATGTAGGTGCACGAGTGTTTTTTACGCTTGTGGAGGGGAGCATGGTCCTGCTCCACGGTTTCATCAAGAAGAGTCAGAAAACGCCATTGTCCGACCTGGAAACCGCCAGGCAACGAAAGGCGAAATTGTGAGGGAAGAACATGAGCCAGCATATCGGGTCGGACTTTGACGACTTCCTTGCCGAAGAAGGCCTTGATGAGGAGGTCTCTGCTGCTGCACTCAAGCGAGTGATAGCCTGGCAACTCGAACAGGCTATGAAAGAGCTGAAAATCAGCAAGAAGGCCTTGGCAGAGAGGATGAAAACGAGCCGAGCGGCAGTGGATCGAGCGCTGGATCAAAGTGATTCCGGCATGACGCTGGCAACGCTGGCCAGTGCCGCTCGCGCGCTGGGGCAACGAATAGAGGTCCGCCTGATCCCTGAAGGATAAGCAAGGAGCGCGCCCCTCCCGCGAAGACCGAGGTCAGCTTAGTCGTATCGGACTCTTGCTATTAAGTATCGGCACCTATGCAGGTTGCCCACCTTGATGAGACCGGACAGGCACATGCACTCGGTGCTCCCGGAAAGACATCCTGGTCATGGCGCAGTCCTCGACTCCATATCCATATCGGCGGGCCACTTCACCTTGGGCGCCAGCAGCATGGAGACGTTCGTCCACCAAACGAAGTTGTGGTCCCAAGGGCGACCCGGTGGCGGAAGTGCCTCGGGGCCTTGCTGCATGTAGGTGCAGACGTAGGCCCAGGCATGCTCGTTGGCGCCCATGGCGGTCAGTGGGAAACGATCGATGACTTCGTTGGTGCCAGGCTTGACGATGGACAGTTCCACGCCGCACCGGAACGAAGTTCCAGCGCCTACCGACCAGCGCTCAGCCCGTACTTGCGACCAGTCGTAGGCGACGGGTACCACTCGCCAGCGTTCGAAAGGGTTCCAGATGCGGTATTTGAAGTTGTAGGCGTAGATGCGTTGGCGGGCCCGATTAAAGCGGAGAGGCATATCCCGGGGAGGGGCTACGTCGAACTTCCAAGCGATTAAAGTTAGCCAAACTCCAACGAAAGTAACCGACGCAGATGAGATCCACTCTTCGAGCTTCAAAGTACGTTCGGCCGACAAAGAGCTCCAAACTATAGCGGCCAGTGAAATTACCATGAATGGTAAAAGCCAGATCACCACGCCTCTTAGGAGTGCGGACGCGCGCGGCAGCTCGAGAAAGACTTCATCTTGATGATTCGGGGTATCGAACCCAAGTGCCGGAACTACGACCGGCAACTCATCAGGACCGGGCAGGTCCTCCTTCCAGCCAAAGCAAGGCGGGGCAAGGTTAGGCCTTTTCATGAAAAGCCTTCCTCATTACGTCGCTCATGGCGCAGTCCTCGATTCCAGATCCATATCCGCAGGCCATTTCACCTTCGGCGCCAGAAGCAGGGCGATGTTGAGAGCCGACACATCGTTGTGGTCTTTCGGCGGGCCTGGAGGTGGTAGTGCATCGGGGCCTTGTTGCATGTAGGTGCAGACATAGGCCCAGGCATGCTCGTCAGCACCCATGGTTGTCAGGGGGAAACGGTCGATGACTTCGTTGGTGCCGGGCTTGACGATGGAGAGCACTACACCGCCCTTGATGACCGCTCCATCCGTCGTTGCACCGCGCTTCAACCAGCGTTCGGCCCGGACCTGGGACCAGTCGTAAGCGACCGGCTTCACCCACCAGCGTTCGAAGGGATTCCACCAGCGGAATTTGAAGTTGTAGGCATAGAGGCGTTGGCGGGCTCGGTTGAAGCGTAGGGGTTGATCCCTGGGAGGAGCTACATCGAACTTCCAGAAAATTAGAATCAACCAAATACCAAAGATAGCAAGAGAACCGAATATGAACGACTCTTCACGCCACAGTGTTCGTGTACTTGACAAGTAAATCCACAACATTTCAGCAAGTATGAAGCTACTGACCAGTGCAAACCAGACCAGCAAACCTCTTATAAGTGCTGCCGCTCGTGGCAACTCCAAATAGGTCTCATCCTGATGATTGGGTGCATGGAATCCAAGAGTAGGAATCACAGTTACCACTTCGTCAGGGCGGGGCAGATCCTCCTGCCAGCCAGAGCAGGGGGGAGCAAGTTTTGGGTTACTCATGAGAGCCCCACCCTTGCTTACCGCTAATTTTGTCTTCCTTGACGCCCAGTCGAGCTACTCCGGATTCATCGCTTTTGTCTGGCCAGAAGGACACCTCAAGTTCCAAGGCGTGAAAATCAAGTTTCCCTAAGAAAGAAATGGAACCTTTGATCTCGAGCGTTTCTGACTCGGCATCATGCTGAATTACTGGTGCTGTTGTGGCAGGGAGGTAAGCAGGTTGCTTCCATGATGCAGGAGCAGGCAGAGAAGCATTAGTGCTATCACTCCGCCCACCAGCGATAGTCTGCCCCGGCACCTCTCGCTGCCGGTACGCCCACAATGCCCATTCATAGCGCGAGGCGTCAGCTTTGTAGCCTGGCAAGACGATTTTGTAGTCTATGAACCCACCTGAGCCTAATATCTCCTTACCTCGCGCTTGGATCTGATGGACTACGTCAAGCTGCGCAATCAAACCCAGCAGCGCCGCATTCAACGCGCCGATGGCTGTATCCATTTCGTGCGATTCCACCCAGCGTCGGTGCTCGACAGGCAGCCCCCAGAGCGAATGTCTTGCCCAGAACTCCAGAGGCTGCGACTCCAATCTTTTCGCCCACACTGCAAGTCCAAAAGCAACAAAGCCCACAAAAACAGCGATGGCGAGCGGGCCGAGAAGCATGCTTGTCCCGCCAACAGAACCTAATATCCCAGCCCCTGCCGACAACGCAGATGCAAGAGTCGCCCCCATGTAAGCACCACTTGCAGCTTTATCACCAACTTTTCCAGTCCGAACCGCTGCCAGCGCATACTGCACCCCTTCCACCGCACTCGCCACCGACACAATCGCCCCGCCGTATTGCAGAATCCGGCTTCCCAAGCCGATCTTCTCCAGCCCCCCAGCAGTGCGAACCGCAACCTTCAAATCCGGCCGCAGCATCTGAATAGTCCCACCAACAATCTCGACCCCCGCCCCCATCACCCCGACCGACGCCGACAGCACCGCCGCCACCGCTTCGTCATGCTCGTCGCCAATCGTCTTGAGCATGTTTTTGTAGCTCCTGCGCAGCGCATCCTGCTGGAAGTACAGGCTGCCCAAGGCCATCCCCACATTGGCCGCACCGGTCCCGTTGAAATTCACGGCATTGCGCATGTTGCGCATCGAATCCCCAACCAGCACACGGGCGGCTTCAGCATCGAGGCTGAGGCGGTGGGCCAAGTCCGTCATACCGGCCTTAAAGGCATAACCGTCGATGTTGACGCTGCGCAGGGCATCGTCGAGGCCGCCTCCCAGTTTGTCCAGGCGGGCCTTGAGGCTTTCGGCGCTTTCCGTCGTCCATACGACGACATCGATCAATTTGGCGTGGCTGCTGGCCAGTGCCGGGGCAATGCTATTGCTCAGCAGCATGGCCCGAACCTTGCGCTCGGCCGGCTTGCGGAACTGCTGGTCGACTTTGCTGGCAACCCGCTCGACACCCTCGTAGAGCACTTTGTTGAGCAGCGTGAGGTACTCGCCCGCCTTGAGGGGTACGGTGATCCGGGTGGTCTCGAGGCCGTAATAGCGCAGCCAGGCCTTCCGGTGCAGTTCCAATAGCAATGTTCTGCTCTTTTCCGATAACTGCTCCCCGAGGGCATTGCTGGCAATTGCAGCAGCGCTGAGCAACTGGCTGACGGCGTTGGCAATGCCTTTGTCGCCCTCGACTCCGCCGATCAGGGTCTTGCCGCCGTGGAAAACCCGGGTCTGCTCGTCGCCAGCCAGGTCGTGGAAGAACTGTTCGAGGCCCGTCCGGTCGCGGTCCCGCATGGCCTTGTGGAACAAGCTGTCCTGATCTTCCAGTTGCTCCAGCCAGAGGCTGCGCGTTGCGCCGGGCTGCTTGGCGGTGCGGGACTCGGTGACGCCGCCGGCCTGACACATCGCCAACATGCAGAGAAAGCCATCATGCGATTCAGTGACATGGCAGTCGTAGTCATGGAGCGCCGCCAGCCGGAACGCCGCGCCATCGTGATGGTCGGCATAGAGCTCGGCGACGTCGTCTACAGTCTTCTGCCAGGCCGCCAGGGTCTTGTCGTACTTGTCCTGGAACGTCTTGCGTTTTTCTTCGTCGTAGCGCTCGTCGAGCCGTTTGTGGGCATCGGCGATTGCCTCGGTGCTCCGGAGCTTCTTCTCCTGCTCCAGATCGAGGGCCGGCAGGGGGGGCATGTAGTAAGGGTACCCCTCAGACTCGGTGAATCTGTTGTGGCTCTCCCGGTGCTCGAACACTGCCTCGGCCCCCTTGACCGCACGGTCATGCGCTCTTTTGACCTGAAACTGACGGATGCCGAGCAATGTCTGCGAGGTGAAAAGCTCGAAACACCGTTGCGGTTCGGCCATCCATTCCTGCATGGCCTGATAGCGCAACAGACGCTGGTTATTCATTTCCTGGACCATACCAACAGGATCGGGCAACACCAGGGCCAGTACACCCTTGGGCAACTGGTATTCCTTGGTCACGGCCCGCACATGCCCGGCCATGGCACGCAGCCGGTGATTGCGCGGATAGAAGCCGTGCACGCTGCAGAAATCGCCGGTCATGGACTGGGCATATTCAAGAACCTGGTGCAATTGCAGGTCGGTTTCGGTCATGGCGATGCCGACGCTGGCCGGGTCGTCGCGGGCGACCTTGAGGTCGAGCTTGTAGAAACGGTCGTGCAGGTTCATGCCGTCGACCACGTCGCCGCGCTTGTAGGCGTGCAGCACCTCCCGGGGCCAGGGATCGTTGGAGATGGCCAGCCAGGCGGTGGAGTACCGGTGGGTATTGATATTGATGAAAGCGGCGGGAATGTCGTGGTCCTGCTGGAGGCAGAGCTCGCTCAAGGGCACCGGTTCCTCGCGCGGGATCTGGAGCGCCGGGAACTGGCGCAAGGCGCCCTCGGGGGTAATCTGGTAGGCCTGCCAATACGTGCGGTCGAGCAGGACATAGAGGAAGCCCCGGCGCAGGATGCGCGGCTGGTCGGGCACCATGCGCACGGCCGTGACCTCGGAGTCACCAGACACCGGCTGGGCGTGGACTTGCCAAGGCTCGGGGGCGTAGGCGGCGCGCAGCGGCAGGATGGGCAGTCCCCAGCGCTGGCAGGTCATGCAGCGTTCGAGGGGGACCGGATCGGCTTGCTCGGTGGCCGCCTCGAGGTTGAGCTCGGGCTTGAAGTTGATGTCGAAAGTCATGAGTAATCCTCCGCTCGTGGCAGCTCGGCAAAGATGCGTTTCCAGTCGTTCGGGGTGTATTTCGTGAAATGGCTCAGCAGGTCTCTATCGCCCGCCCGCACTTGGGCGATGGCGTTCTGGATATCCGGGTGCTGTGGCAGATCGGGGTGATAGAACACCCGGTGCAGACTGAGGACGATAAGGTCGCGACTGTCTTTGAGCCCGAGCCTGCGGGCATCGCGGATCAGGCGAAAACCGTGCACACCGGCCTGGGGCGGCAGCACTGATTTGCCCCTCCAGCCCCACGGCGCAAATACCGGCGGGTTCTGCACCGCATACCGCCAGACGCCCAGGAACCGCCGAATCACCGGCGCCAGTTGCTGGGTCTCGCGGACCAGTTTGGGAAGTCCCGAATCAGGGAAGTAGTGGGTGCTGCGTATCTGGGTGTAGCCCTCTTCCCAACTGACCGGGAAAAGCCACAACCGGATCGGCCCCAGCAAGTCGCCTGCCTGGGCCCCCATTGCGCCGACCAGCAACTCCAGCCTCAGGGGTTCGAACCAGGGCGAGGGCCAGCCGTCTTCGGAGGCGATGGTTTCGCAGCGGGTCGCGATATGGCTGGCGATGACTTCCAGCGGCTGCTCACTGGCCAGCCTAGCCGCAGATATAGCGCCGGTTGTAACCAAGGTCCCATTCGGCGTATTTGGCGCTGAGCTCAAGGTAGTGCGGCGACACCTCCTCGCCTGGTGCGGCCAGCTGTATCAGCGCCGGGCAACACTCGGGGGAGTGGCTGAGGTCTGGCCTTAGGCTCTGTACGAAATGCATCCGAACTCGCCCATGCTGCGTTGAAAACAGGCTCGGAATGCTCATTTACAGCCAGTAAACTCCGCTTCCTCGCCTGTTTTCGCCTTGCCTGGCCTTCGCTCGAATACATTTCGTACAGAGCCTAGTACCCGCGTGACTGCGCTGGCGCCCAGTGACTTGATCAGCGACGGCACACTGAGCGGATGATCCAGCGCACATTCGGCCTGCCCGTCCACCAGCAGGTAGAGGTAGTCATCCGGATTACGGGATTGCTCGGCGAAGTTGGTGACGGTGTCTCTGGGATTGGGGGCGGACTGGACGGGATGGGCGCTGGCCATTGGAATTCCTTGGGGAAGAAGTTCCGTGCAAATCCTGAAGGCCGGTCAGTGGTGGGTATATAGGAAAAATCCCAAGCAAAAGGACGAAATGACTGTGCGTTCGTGAAGAGGCGTTTGCTGAGGGCGTGGCTGCAGGTCGGGAACAGCGTTGCCGCTGCCCGCGATAAGGCCGTCAGCAGCCCTCGAAACCCAGGCACAAAAAAACCGATGCCGGTCACCCGGCATCGGTTTTTTCATTTCAGCCCTGAATCAGTTGCCGTAAACCGGCAGCTTCTTGCAGATGGCTTTGACTTTCTCGCGAACAGCGTCGATTACCGCTTCGTTGTTCAGGTCAGCCAGGATGTCGCAGATCCAGCCGGCCAGTTCCTTGCACTCGGCTTCCTTGAAGCCGCGAGTGGTCACTGCCGGGGTGCCGAAGCGCAGGCCGGAGGTGACGAACGGGGAGCGTGGGTCGTTCGGGACGGAGTTCTTGTTCACGGTGATGTAGGCGCGACCCAGGGCGGCGTCGGCGTCTTTACCGGAGATCTCCTGCTTGATCAGCGACAGCAGGAACAGGTGGTTCTGGGTACCGCCGGAAACCACGTCGAAACCGCGCTCGATGAACACGCCGGCCATGGCCTGGGCGTTCTTCACCACTTGTTGCTGGTAAGCCTTGAACTCAGGCTGCAGCGCTTCCTTGAAGCAGATGGCCTTGGCGGCGATCACGTGCTCCAGCGGGCCGCCCTGGGCGCCAGGGAAGACCGCGGAGTTCAGTTTCTTCTCGATGTCGGCGTTGGCGCGAGCCAGGATCAGGCCACCACGTGGACCGCGCAGGGTCTTGTGGGTGGTGGTGGTGACGACGTCGGCGAACGGAACCGGGTTCGGGTACACGCCAGCGGCAACCAGGCCGGCAACGTGGGCCATGTCGACGAACAGGTAGGCACCGACCTTGTCGGCGATTTCGCGGAAGCGGGCGAAGTCCAGGACCTGCGAGTATGCCGAGAAACCGGCCACGATCATTTTCGGCTTGTGCTCGACTGCCAGGCGCTCGACTTCGTCGTAGTCGATCAGGCCGTTGCCGTCGATGCCGTACTGGATGGCGTTGTACAGCTTGCCCGACGAGCTTACGGCGGCGCCGTGGGTCAGGTGGCCGCCGTGGGCCAGGCTCATCCCGAGGATGGTGTCACCGGCTTGCAGCAGGGCCAGGTAGACCGCGGCGTTGGCCTGGGAACCGGCGTGCGGCTGGACGTTGGCGTAATCGGCGCCGAACAGTTCCTTGGCACGGTCGATGGCCAGTTGCTCGACCACGTCGACGTACTCGCAACCACCGTAGTAGCGCTTGCCTGGGTAGCCTTCGGCGTACTTGTTGGTCAGAACCGAACCCTGGGCTTCCATCACGGCTGGGCTGGTGTAGTTTTCCGAAGCGATCAGCTCGATGTGCTCTTCCTGGCGCTGAGCTTCCTGCTGCATGGCTTCGAAGAGCTCGGCGTCGTACTTGGCAATGGTCAAATCACGGCTGAACATGGCGGTCCTCAAGGATCGGGCTGAAATAGGCGGGCATTCTACCCCATAGACTTTTGTCTGGCATATGAAAGGGGATCATCTGGCAGACAAATGGGGTTCAAGAGGAGTTGCAAGCTTCAAGCTGCAAGCCGCAAGAGAAGAGCGGTACGGTGTCGCCGCACGAACTCTTGCTTCTCCGGGGCAACCTGTTGGGCCTGAGCGCAGACGGAAGGGCACCGCGATCCGCTTTTTCTTGCAGCTTGCAGCTTAAAGCTCGCCGCTATTCGAGCATGAACAGCGTCTCGTTGCTGAACTGCGCCTCGAACTGGTTGGCCGGCATCGGCCGGCCGAACAGGTAGCCCTGGACCTCGTCGCAGCCGTGCTCACGCAGGAACTCCAGTTGCTCGTGGGTTTCCACGCCCTCGGCGATCACCGCCAGGTTGAGGCTGTGGGCCATGGCGATGATCGCCCGGGCAATCTGCGCGTCCTGCTCGCCTTCCGGCAGGCCATCGACGAAGGTGCGGTCGATCTTCAGTACGTCGATGGGGAACTGCTTGAGGTAGTTGAGCGACGAATAGCCGGTGCCGAAGTCGTCGACGGCAATGCTCAGGCCAAGGTTCTTGAGGCTGTCGAGGATCTGCATCGCTTCGTTGACCTCGCGCATCAGGATACTTTCGGTCAGCTCCAGTTCCAGGCACGCCGGCGGCAGGCCGGTTTCGCCGAGGATGGTGGCGATCCGCGTGCCGAGCTGGCCGTCGGAGAACTGCCGCGCCGAAATGTTCACCGACACCTTCGGCACCCGGACCCGCGCCTGGTGCCAGGCCTTGAGCTGGCGACAGGCTTCGGCAATCACCCAGTCGCCCACATCCACCACCAGGCCCAGCTCTTCGATCACCGGGATGAAGTCGCCCGGCGGCACCAGTCCACGCTGCGGATGACGCCAGCGCAGCAGCGCCTCGGCGCCGGTCAGGCGCTTGCCGTCGCCGCTGAACTGCGGTTGGTAATAGAGGATGAACTCGTTCTGTTCCAGGGCATGGCGCAGGTCGCTTTCCAGTTCCAGGCGCTCCAGGGCGCTGGCGTTCATGTCCGCCTGGTAGAACTGGAAGTTGTTCTTGCCGCGTTCCTTGGCGTGGTACATGGCGGTGTCGGCGTTCTTCATCAACTGGCTCAGCTCGCTGCCATCCTGCGGGCTGAGGGCGATGCCGATGCTGGCGGTGACGAAGAACTCGCGGTTCTCCAGGACGAACGGCCTCACCAGGCTGCCGAGGATCTGCTCGGCCACATGGATGGCACGGTTCAGCGCCATGTCCCGGGTCGCCCGCGGCTGCAGCAGCAGGGTGAACTCGTCGCCGCCCATGCGCGCCACGGTGTCGTCGTCATCGACGCAGTCCAGCAGGCGCTCGGCCATGTCCTTGAGCATGCGGTCGCCGGCGGCGTGGCCCAGGGAGTCGTTGATCGGCTTGAAGCGGTCGAGGTCGAGGAACATCAGCACCACCCACGACTTGTGCCGCTCGGCCTGCTGCAACGCGGTGTGCAGGCGGTCCTGGAACAGTGTGCGGTTGGGCAGGTGGGTCAGGGCGTCGTAGTAGGCGAGGCGGTGGATGCGCTGCTCGCTGGCCTTGCGTTCGCTGATGTCGGTGAAGAAGCACACGTAGCTGGCGAGGTCGCCCTCGTCGTCGAGCACCGCGGTGATGCCGACCCAGGCCGGGTAGTGCTCGCCGTTGCGCCGCTTGAGCCAGACTTCGCCCTCCCAGGTGCCGCGCTGGTGCAATTGCTTGAGCACATAGCGCAGGTGGGCTTCCTGCTGTTCGTCGACCGTGAGCATGCTCGGCAACTGGTCGAGGACATCGCTGACTGCATAGCCGCTGACCCGGCTGAACGCTTCGTTGGCCTGGACGATATAGCCGGCCGGGTCGGTGATGAGGATTGCCGAGGTGGAGTGCTCGAAGACCGTCGCGGCCATGCGCAGGTCTTTTTCCGCGCGGCGTTGCTGGCTGATATCGCGGCCGACGCCGAGGATGCCGCCGAACTGGTCGTGTTCGTCCCAGACCAGCACCAGACGCAATTCGATGGGGATCTTGCGGCCGTCGGCACGCAGGCAGTCGAACAGGAACAGCTGGGTCGGAACCTGGGTGCGCAGGGCTTCCAGTTGCGCGGCGTCGCCCAGGGCGCGGTTGACCCGCTCCACCAGGGCCGACAGGCCGGACAGTTGCCCTGGGTTGGCGATGGTCGATTGCCAGCCGTTGTTGAAGATCCAGTCGACGTCGTAGCCCAGTACCGTGCGCACCGACGGACTGACGTAGTTCAGGCGCAACTGATCGTCGGTGGAGAAGATCACGTCGCTGATGCTCTCGGCGAGCATGCGGTAGCGCTGCTCGCTGTCGCGCAGCGACTCGCTGGCTTCCAGCTGGTCGGTGACGTCTTTGGCCACCCCGATGATCCGCGTGACATGACCCGTCGTGTCGCGGGTCAGGGCCTGCTCACGGATGTCATAGCGGCGCCAGCGCTGGTCATGGTGACGGAAGCGCAACTGGCAATGCAGTTGCTCGACATAGCCGGTCTGACGCTGGTGCTGGCGCAGGCTGCGATAGAGCTCGGCGTCCTCGGGGTGCAGCAGGATCTCCCAGAAGAACTCACCCATCTGCGCCAGCTCGTTGCGCGCGTAGCCGAGGGTCTGGCCGAGATGCCGGTTGCTGAAGATCATCCGCATGCTCTGCACGTCCTGGACGTAGAGCTGGTCCGGCACGGTACGGACCACGTCGGACCAGAAACTCTCGCGCTCCAGCAGCGACAGCTCGACCCGCTTGCGGCTGGTGATGTCGCTGATGCTGAGGATCACCGCATGGTAGTCACGGCGCTCATCTGGAAAACGCACCATCAGCCACAGGTGTTGCTCCAGGCCTTGGGGCCCGGGCAGGCGGACTTCCAGCTCGAGTTGCGCCTGATTGTCGAGAACGGAGCTGACCAGTTGCAGGCCGATGCCGTCGTTTTCCAGGGCGCTGCCGGCCACCAGATGGCGCCAGGCACCTTCGCAGCAGTCCACGCCGAGCAACTGCAGGGCAACCTGATTGACCTCGGTGACTTTCAACTCGTGCAGCAGGATCTCGCGCAGTGCCGGGTCCAGTTCCAGGCGCTGCTCCAGTTCCAGGCGACTGCGCAGGCGCAGGCGGTCGAGCATTGCGGTCAGGCCCGAGAGGTCCAGCACGCACAGTGCCACCCCGGTGCCTTCGAAAATGTCCTGGTAGCGTCGCCGACCTTCCTGCAGCACCTGGTGACGGCGGCGCATATTGATCAGCGCCAGCAACGGCAGTAGTGCACAGAGCACGCCGAACATGGCCTTGCCGATCAGGGCCGGAAGCAACTCGCGACGGCTGCGTTCGGCATCGTAGAGGCCGCGCAGTTGCCAGTCGCTGTTGTCGAGGAAAGCCAGCATCACGCTTTGCAGCGGTTCCACTTCGCTGTCGGGTGCCGCAACCGGCTGCGCCGTGGGGTGTTCGCTGAGCACCTGTGCGGTGCGGCTGTTTTCCAGTTGCCAGCGGGTTTTCCCGTCATGTCCCAGGCGGCTCGCCAGTTGTTCGTACCACACCGGCTGGAAGCGCAGCAGCCAGTAACCGTCGGGCGCGTCGCCGGGCTGGCGCAGCAGCAGATAGACGAAGGTGTTGTCTTCGGCGTTGCTGAAGCGGTGGGTGTGATCGCGGTTCTGCCGCAGCAGTTCAGCCATGGCCGCCTGGTCTGGCGTGTTGTTCATGCTGTCGCGCAGGATGCGCCCTTCGCTATCCATCCAGGCCAGGCTGTGCAGGGCAGGCAGACGCTGGTGGGCACGGGTGAACAGCACCGGCATGTCGGTTTCGTCGGGTGCCGCAGTGCCGGACGGCAGCAGGTTGAGCGCGGTCTGTGCCTCGAGGGCCAGGCTCAGGTTGAGGCGATCGGCCAGCTCGGCGCTGGCATCGACGCTGTGCTGGCGGCGATCGGCGAGGGTGTGGTGATACTGGTCGATCATCTGCCAAAACAGCAACGCCAGCAGCAACAGCACCAGCAGGGCCAGCGCGCCTTTCAGCGATCCGCGCAGGGACTGACCCGACGCAGTGGGGGCTTTGCGCAAGGAAGACGACTGAGTGAGATTGGTCAAACGGTGATCCTGCGGTATGGCTGGCCGTGGCGCAGCAGCCCGTGGGCAATGCCGACCACACGGGCGGCGATCTGAGGGCTGCACTATAAGCCTGACGCCCGAAGGGCGGCTAGCATGCCCTGAGTTGTGGCAAAGTGCCAGTCCTGTTCGTCGGCGACACCGCTCGCGCCGTGGGAGCCACTGCCCGCGGCCGCCCAGTTCGGGTAACCTTACGGCCTTCGACTACGCGACAGAAACGGGTGAGGCCGTTGCCTGAACCCGCCGCGCGCCTGCCTGGGGAGTATTCCGCCGACGCAGCGACGCGGCCGTCCCCCGATACCCGGTTTATTCAAGCTCCGTCCTGGCGACGGGGCGTTTCCAACGATTCGAGCGAGGTCCGCATTTTGGCTCAATACGTTTACACCATGCACCGGCTGAGCAAGGTTGTTCCGCCCAAGCGTGAAATTCTCAAGAACATCTCCCTTTCCTTCTTCCCGGGCGCCAAGATCGGCGTGCTCGGCCTGAACGGCTCGGGTAAGTCCACCCTGCTGAAAATCATGGCTGGCGTCGACACCGAGTTCGATGGCGAAGCCCGCCCGATGCCCGAGCTGAACGTCGGTTACCTGCCCCAGGAGCCGCAACTGGATCCGTCCAAGACCGTGCGTGAAGTGGTCGAGGAAGCGGTCAGCGTGATCAAGGACGCCCAGGCCCGCCTGGACGAGGTCTATGCGGCCTACGCCGAGCCGGATGCCGACTTCGACAAGCTGGCCGCCGAGCAGGCCAAGCTGGAAGCCATCCTGCAGGCCAGCGACGGCCACAACCTGGAGCGCCAGCTGGAAGTTGCCGCCGATGCGCTGCGTCTGCCGGCCTGGGATGCCAAGGTCGAACACCTGTCCGGTGGTGAAAAGCGTCGGGTCGCCCTGTGCCGTCTGCTGCTGTCCGCTCCGGACATGCTGCTGCTCGACGAACCAACCAACCACCTGGACGCCGACTCCGTCGCCTGGCTGGAACACTTCCTCCACGACTTCCCGGGCACCGTGGTCGCGATTACCCACGACCGTTACTTCCTGGACAACGTCGCCGGCTGGATTCTGGAACTCGACCGCGGCGCCGGCATTCCTTACGAGGGCAACTACTCTGGCTGGCTGGAAGCCAAGTCCGAGCGTCTGGCCCAGGAATCCAAGCAGCAGTCGGCTCATGAAAAGGCCATGAAGGAAGAGCTGGAGTGGGTGCGCAAAGGCGCCAAGGCCCGCCAGTCCAAGTCCAAGGCTCGTCTGCAGCGCTTCGAGGAAATGCAGTCGCAGGAATTCCAGAAACGCAGCGAGACCAACGAGATCTACATCCCGGCCGGCCCGCGCCTGGGCGACAAGGTCATCGAATTCAAGAACGTCTCCAAGGGCTACGGTGACCGCGTGCTGATCGACAACCTGTCGTTCACCATGCCAAAAGGCGCGATCGTCGGCGTTATCGGTGGTAACGGTGCTGGTAAATCCACACTGTTCCGCATGCTGATGGGCAAGGAACAACCGGACTCCGGCAGCATCGAGATCGGCGAAACCGTGCAACTGGCCTGCGTCGACCAGAGCCGCGAAGACCTGGACGGCAACAAGACCGTGTTCCAGCAGATCTCCGATGGTTCCGATCAGATCCGCATCGGCAACTACGAGATCCCGTCGCGGACCTACGTCGGCCGCTTCAACTTCAAGGGCGGCGACCAGCAGAAGTTCGTCAAGGACCTCTCCGGTGGTGAGCGTGGCCGTCTGCACCTGGCCCTGACCCTGAAAGAGGGTGCCAACGTCCTGCTGCTCGACGAACCGTCCAACGACCTCGACGTCGAAACCTTGCGTTCGCTGGAGGAAGCCCTGCTGGACTTCCCGGGCGCCGCCATCGTGATTTCCCACGATCGCTGGTTCCTGGACCGCGTTGCGACGCACATCCTGGCGTACGAGGATGACTCGCAGGCGGTGTTCTTCGAAGGCAACTACACCGAGTACGAAGCGGATCGCAAGAAGCGTCTCGGCGACGCAGCTGCCCAGCCGCACCGCGTACGCCACAAGAAGCTGGCCCAGTAAGGTCGGTTATTGATGCACAGGAATGGGGCCCTTGGTGGCCCCATTTTTGTGCCTGTGAATCAGGTCTGTGCCAGCGATGAGGCCATCGAAGGCTGTATACACTTACAGAAATGCACCAAAAAAATTCATAAAAACGACATTTCGCCCTATTCCAGTGCGATTGCTTCTTGGTAAAGTCCCGAAAAAACCAAAAAGTCCAACTCCCTCGGTGAGATGTCTACTCATGATCGAATCTGTCGACCATTTCCTCGCGCGCCTGAAACAGCGCGATCCTGCCCAGCCCGAATTCCATCAGGCCGTCGAAGAAGTTCTCCGCAGCCTGTGGCCGTTCCTCGAAGCCAACCCGCATTACCTCGAAGCCGGCATTCTCGAACGCATGGTCGAGCCCGAGCGCGCCGTACTGTTCCGCGTCTCCTGGGTCGATGACGCTGGCAAGGTCCAGGTCAACCGCGGTTACCGCATCCAGATGAGCAGCGCCATCGGTCCTTACAAGGGCGGCCTGCGCTTCCACCCGTCGGTGAACATCGGCGTGCTGAAGTTCCTTGCCTTCGAACAGGTGTTCAAGAACTCCCTGACTTCGCTGCCCATGGGCGGCGGCAAGGGCGGTTCGGACTTCGATCCGAAGGGCAAGAGCGACGCGGAAGTCATGCGCTTCTGCCAGGCCTTCATGAGCGAGCTGTACCGCCACATCGGCGCCGACCTCGACGTGCCTGCCGGTGACATCGGCGTGGGCGCGCGCGAAATCGGCTTCATGTTCGGCCAGTACAAGCGCCTCGCCAACCAGTTCACCTCGGTGCTGACCGGCAAGGGCATGAACTACGGCGGCAGCCTGATCCGTCCGGAAGCCACCGGCTACGGCTGCGTGTACTTCGCCGAAGAAATGCTCAAGCGTGAAGACAAGCGTATCGACGGTCGTCGCGTTGCCATCTCCGGTTCCGGCAACGTTGCCCAGTACGCTGCGCGCAAGGTCATGGACCTGGGCGGCAAGGTTATCTCGCTGTCCGACTCCGAAGGCACCCTGTTTGCTGAAGCCGGCCTGACCGACGAGCAGTGGAACGCGCTGATGGAGCTGAAGAACGTCAAGCGCGGCCGCCTGAGCGAACTGGCCAGCCAGTTCGGCCTAGAATTCCGTGCCGGCCAGCGTCCATGGAGCCTGCCGTGCGATATCGCGCTGCCGTGCGCGACCCAGAACGAACTGGACCTGGAAGACGCCCGTGCACTGCTGGCCAACGGCTGCATCTGCGTGGCCGAAGGCGCCAACATGCCGACTACGCTGGAAGCAGTGGACCTGTTCATCGAAGCCGGCATCCTCTTCGCTCCGGGCAAGGCGTCCAACGCCGGTGGCGTTGCGGTGAGCGGCCTGGAAATGTCGCAGAACGCTATGCGCCTGCTGTGGACCGCCGGTGAAGTGGACAGCAAGCTGCACAACATCATGCAGTCGATCCACCACGCCTGCGTTCACTACGGTGAAGAAAACGGCCGTATCAACTACGTCAAGGGCGCCAACATCGCCGGCTTCGTGAAGGTCGCCGATGCCATGCTTGCTCAAGGCGTAGTCTAAGTTTCGGGCTCCGGCTCGATGGCGACGACTTCGATCAACTGATCGCCCGCCGGTCGTCGCCACACAATCTCGTCACCGGGCGCCGCTCCCAGCAGCGCCCGGCCCAACGGGGAACCCCAGTTGACCAGGCCGGCAGCGATGTCGGCCTGGTCTTCCCCCACCAGTTGCACCTGGTGCTCCCGGTCCTGCTCATCGGCGTAGGTCACCCGGCTGCCGATCTGCACCTTCTTTCGCGACGTTGCCGCCGGCACCACCTGGGCGCTCTGCTGCCGGGCGCTGAAGTAACGCAGGTCTCGTTCGGTATCGGCCAGGCGCTGTTTGTCGGCCCGTTCACCCTGGGCGAGCAGTTCGCTACGTAGCTGGTTGAGTTGCGCCACCCGCTGCTGCAGGTGTGTCAGCCCCTGGGCGGTGACGTAGTTGGGCTGGTCGCTGACCTTGCGCTCCACCGGTTGGCTGGCCTGCGCGGCGGCCTGGTCTTCGTTGACGAATGCACGGCTCATGAACGGTCTCCTTTGCCAGAAGACCATGCTGGCAGGGTCACGGTTTCAGTGGATGTCCATTCGCGACCTTTTCAGCGCCGATAGGCGCGGGCAGCGTCACGGTCCTTTTCCTGTTGCCATTGTTCTTCCCGTTCATCCCAGTGACGGTTGTAGTAGTTCTGCTGGTCCTGGCGCTGGCGCATGGCCTGGCACTGGCGAAAGCCGTCGTCCCAGCCGGTTTCGTACTGGCGCTCGTGGAGATAGCGCGGCACGTCCTTGCGGAATTCTCCCGCCATCACCCCGGCGGCCTGGCGGCCACTGCCGCAACCGTCCTGGAAGCCATCGGCGTACGCCGGTGGATAACCCCGGTCGAGCAATTGCTGGTGGGTTGATTGGCAACCGGCCAACAGTAACAACAGAACAAACGCGTACCGCCGCATCGCAACACTCTCCGCATGATCGGAAAAGTCTAGGTGCGGGATTGTCAGAGTGCCGTCAAAAGACCGTGAAACTGTTGCGATGAGGCCTTGAAGAGCGGCATCAAGCTCAGTAGTTGTACCACTTCAGTTCCAGCATCACTTCGTTCTGTGCAGTCGCCAACTGGCTGAACTCCCGCTTCGCGCTCAGGCGCAGGCCCAGGCTGTCGCTCAGTTCCCACTGCTGGTTCAGGCTCAGGCTGCGGCGCACTTCACCGTTGATGAAGTAGTCGCCCTTGGCCTCCAGGCTCAGGTTGCCCAGCCCGTTGCGCCACAGCACGCCGGTATTGAAGCCCGCTGCGGGGGCGATGAACTGGGCGAAGTCGTTGTGATGCTCGACCCGCACCGTGCCGAGGGCGAAGCCGAGCATGTCATCGCCCAGCGTCCAGGTGCCGCCGGCGCCGCCGTTGACATGGCTGACCAGCACTTCGTCGTCATGCTTGCCCGGCACTCGCTCCAGGCCGCCCGCCACCTGCCACGACCAGGGTTGCAGCAGGTCGTTGCGCGGTGTCAGCGAGCGGATGGTCGCAAGGTCGAGGCGCTGCACCTGCCAGTCGTTGCCCTCGTACTGGCGCAGCTTGAGCTGGAGGATCTCGATCTGTGCGCCCAGCGGGAAGCCGTACAGGTTGTCGTTGAGATCGTGATAGGCCATGCGCAGGCCGTACTCGGCGAAGGCGCGGTCTTCGCGGGTGCCGACGCCCAGTTGCCAGGTCCGTGACTGGTGACCGTCTTCCGGCAGCCCCGGGCGTTCGACCTGAAGCGGCGGTGGCGGATTGCGGTTGATCGCCCGCAGCAGTTCGAAACTGCGTCTGGCCTGCGCCGGATCACGCTCCTGGCCGTTGGCGCGGTAGCGTTCCAGGCGGTAGGCGGCATCTTGCACCAGTGCCTGGCGATCACGCGGCAAGCTGGTGAACTCGTGGGTTTGCAGATGGCCGGTATCGGCGGCGATGGCCAGCACTTGTTGCTGCTCGGCCTTGTCCAGGGGCGCGGCGCGGTCCAGCAACTCGCGTTCGCGGGAGGGACGGTAGTCGGTGCGCTCGACCAGCCCGGCCTGCTTGACCGCCTTCACCGTATCGGTGGGGATGGCGGTGAGCGGGAATTGTGACGTCAGGTCGAGGCTCGGGCGCGCCACTTGCAGCAGTTCGAGCAGGCGGTAGGAGCAGTTTTCATCAAAGAAGAAGTAGTCGAAGCGGATCTGCTTGAGCTCCCAGATGTGCTCGACCATGCGCCCGGTTTCCTCGGGCGTGAGGTTCAGCCGGTATTCCCACAGGTCGCGGTTTTCCAGGCTGCGGTATTCGGAGAGTTTTTCCTGGTAAGGCACCAGGGCGAAGAGGCCGGGGTAACCGCCCATCAGGCCCTTCCAGGCGTAGAGAATGCTGTTGTCGTTGCCTTCGATGTAGGCGCCGAAGTTGACCGCGTAGCTGAGCAGGGCGGTTTCGTTGCTCTGCACGTCGGCCTGGTCGATGCGCAACAGGGTGTGGCCGAACATCGACGACGGGCTGTTGAGATAGGCGGCCGGGAAGATCAGCACCGCGCTGTGCGGCGAGACATCCTTGAACCACTGTTGGTATTCCTTGCACGCTGGCGCCGGCAGGTCGTTCAGTTGCAGTTGATCGCGCAACCAGCGGGTGCGTGCCGGAAAGACACATTGCGCATGCTGCTCGCCCTTGCTGGCAGGCTCGTAGAGGGCCTTGAGGGTCGCCGCCAGTTCACGGTCGGGGTGATGGGCGCCGTCCTCGGCGAGGAAGAATCGCGTGTCGTCGACATAGCTTCGCCAGCCGCCCAGCTTGCCGGTCTCGTAATGCCCCAGGCTGATCCAGTAGGGATCGGCGGCCAGCCGTTGCAGGCGCGAATCGTCCATGAAGGGTGCGGCGTGCAGCGGGGCGCAGGCGAACAGCGCCAGATAGGCGAGGCGTTTGAGCATGTCGGGCAACTACGTCTTGAATGAAGCCGATATTAGGGACGATCCGGAATATCCCGCCCCGGACCGGGGCGGGATGAGCAGCGCTTAGGCCGGGGTCGCGTACTTGGCCAGGCGCGCGTCGGACTTGAGGACAGCGAGGGTATTGGTGTGAACGTCTTCGGCGGTGATGTCCGCAGTCTTGAAGATGTCCTGGAAGTGCTGGTGGGTGACAGCGGCGAAGTGCGCGCGGTCTTCCGGTGCCACGCCGAGTACCACGGCATAGGTGGTCAGGGCTTCGCCCTGGCCCTTGGCCATGTCTTCGGAGAGCTCGTTCATCATGCCGTTCATGGCGAACCAGGACTTGCCGCCATAGGTCAGTGCGGCGTTGGTCGAGCAGCCGTTGGTGCCCGAGGTCATGCCGAAGGTTGCGTTGCCGGACGTGCCGTTGGTGGTGGAAGCGAGGAAGTGGGCAGGCGTGCCGCGTTGCCCTTCGAACAGCATGTTGCCCCAACCGCAATCCGGGCCGCCCGGCGCCTGGGCCATGGCGTTGATCGAAACTGCGGTGAACAGAGTACCCAGAAGAATCCGTTTCATAGCTTTGTTCTCTTTCTGATTGTGCAAACCAAAGGTCAGGGTTGTCTGGCCTGCCAGGGCTGGCGTTGCCAGATCGGGTCCGGTTATCACCCGGCCGCGCAGTGTATGAGTTTAGGCAGCTTCCACGGTTCCGCGATTAATTGCGAAATATTGCTTTAACGCCCTTGACTCATAACGCTTTCGAGCCTTGTGGGCAAATGCGCCAAGAGCCTTGCAACGCGGGCGCTGGCGGCGCCAGAATGCCGACATCTGCCCCGCCGAAGTAAGGAAGCCCGATGCCCGATCCTGTCGCTGCGAGCCTGCGTCTTGCGCCCGAAGCCCTGACCCGGCCGTTTTCCGCTGAACAGTTCGCTTTTTCCACAACCAATGATCTGGAGCCATTTCGCGGTGTGCTGGGCCAGGAGCGTGCGGTCGAAGCCTTGCAGTTCGGCGTCGCCATGCCACGTCCGGGATACAACGTTTTCGTCATGGGCGAGCCGGGCACCGGCCGCTTCTCGTTCGTCAAACGCTACCTGAAGGCCGAAGGCAAGCGCCTGCAGACCCCGTCGGACTGGGTCTACGTCAACAACTTCGACGAACCGCGCGAGCCCCGTGCGGTGGAGCTGCCGCCAGGCAGCGCGAACACGTTCATCGCCGATATCGGCGGCCTGATCGACAACCTGCTGGCGACCTTCCCGGCGGTCTTCGAACACCCGTCCTACCAGCAGAAAAAGAGCGGCATCGACCGCGCCTTCAACCAGCGTTATGACCGCGCCCTCGATGTGATCGAACGCGCTTCGCTGGAAAAGGACGTGGCGCTGTATCGCGACAGCAGCAATGTCGCCTTCACCCCGATGAGCGACGGCAAGGCCCTTGACGAGGCGGAATTCGCCCAGTTGCCGGAAGCCGAGCGCGAGCGCTTCCACGAAGACATCGCCGAGCTCGAGGAGCGCCTCAACGAGGAACTGGCCAGCTTGCCGCAATGGAAGCGCGAGTCGAACAACCAGTTGCGTCAGCTCAACGAAGAGACCATTACCCTGGCCCTGCAGCCGTTGCTGGCGCCGCTTTCTGAAAAGTATTCGGAGAACGCTGCGGTCTGCGCCTACCTGCAGGCCATGCAGGTCAACCTGCTGCGCACCGTGGTCGAGCAATTGGTGGATGACGCCAAGAGCGACGCCGCCGCGCGCAAGATGCTCGAAGAGCAGTACGCTCCGAGCCTGGTGGTCGGCCATTCGGCCAGCGGCGGTGCGCCGGTGGTGTTCGAGCCGCACCCGACCTACGACAACCTGTTCGGCCGTATCGAATACAGCACCGACCAGGGTGCGCTGTACACCACTTACCGGCAGTTGCGCCCCGGCGCCTTGCACCGGGCCAATGGCGGTTTCCTGATTCTCGAAGCGGAGAAGATGCTCGGCGAGCCCTTCGTCTGGGACGCCCTCAAGCGCGCGCTGCAATCGCGCAAGCTGAAGATGGAGTCGCCGCTGGGCGAGCTGGGCCGCATTGCCACCGTGACCCTGACGCCGCAGATGATCCCGCTGCAGGTCAAGGTGGTCATCATCGGTTCGCGCCAGTTGTACTACGCGCTGCAGGACCATGATCCGGACTTCCAGGAGATGTTCCGCGTGCTGGTGGACTTCGACGAAGAAATCCCGATGCATGACGAGAGCCTCGAGCAGTTCGCCCAGTTGCTCAAGACCCGTACCAGCGAGGAAGGCATGGCGCCGCTGACCGCCGATGCGGTGGCGCGCCTGGCGACCTACAGTGCACGTCTGGCGGAAAACCAGAAGCGTCTGTCGGCGCGGATTGGCGACCTGTTCCAGTTGGTCAGCGAAGCGGACTTCATCCGCCACCTGGCCAACGACGAGCAGACCGACGTCGGTCATATCGAGCGTGCGCTCAAGGCCAAGGCATTCCGCACCGGACGGGTGTCGGCGCGGATTCTCGACGACATGCTGGCGGGCATCATCCTGATCGATACCGAAGGCGCGGCGGTGGGCAAGTGCAACGGCCTCACCGTGCTGGAAGTGGGGGACTCGGCGTTCGGCGTGCCGGCGCGGATTTCCGCCACCGTCTATCCCGGAGGCAGCGGCATCGTCGACATCGAACGCGAGGTCAACCTTGGCCAGCCGATCCACTCCAAGGGCGTGATGATCCTGACCGGTTACCTGGGCAGCCGCTACGCCCAGGAATTCCCGCTGGCGATTTCGGCGAGCATCGCCCTGGAGCAGTCCTACGGCTACGTCGATGGCGACAGCGCGTCGCTGGGCGAGGCGTGCACGCTGATCTCGGCGCTGTCGAAGACACCGCTCAAGCAATGCTTTGCCATCACCGGGTCGATCAACCAGTTCGGTGAAGTGCAGGCGGTGGGCGGGGTCAACGAGAAGATCGAAGGCTTCTTCCGCCTGTGCGAGGCTCGCGGTCTTACCGGCGAGCAGGGCGCGATCATTCCGAAGGCCAACGTCGTCACCCTGATGCTCGACGAGCGTGTGCTGCAGGCGGTACGTGCCGGGCAGTTCCATATCTACGCGGTCAGTCAGGCCGACGAAGCCCTGAGCCTGCTGGTGGGCGAGCCTGCCGGCGCGCCGGACGAGAACGGCGAGTTCCCCGAGGGCAGCGTCAACGCCCGGGTGGTGGAGCGGCTGCGGGTGATTGCCGAGATGATCAGCGAGGAAGACCTCAAGGAAGCCGAGAAGGAACAGGCAGAGCAGGCGCTGGCGGAGGTCAAGCCGGCCTGATGGAGCAGTGGCGGGCGCCGCAGTGGCATGACCATTCGGCGCCCGTTTTCCATGGTGGACTTGTCGGAGCCGGTTTTCTTCTATCCTTCAGGGCATGGATAGTCGTCGGTACAGGATAGAAACAGCCTTTTCTGTGGTCGAAGGCTGAACAAGGTTCCTTCCGAGGGTCTTCGCCATGACGCGCAGCCTCAGTCTCACCCGTCAATGCCTGGGTCTGGTGACCCGCATCGAATGCAGCATTCGCCCGCTGGCCGGCGACAACGGCATGTGGACGCTCCTCTTCGCCGCCGGCATGGCGGGCGAACAACCCTCGGCGATCAAGGCCCAAGGCCCTTTCCACGGACCATTCGTGGCCGAGTCGGTGCTCAATGCCATCGTCGACAGCCTGACGTTGCACGGCTATCAGGTGGCTGACGACCCGCAGATCTGGTGCGTGCACCTGCAGGCACAATTGCGGCGGGTCAACGGCCACGTGCATCAGGCGGTCTGAGCCCCGCAGCGCCGGAAACACCCGTGTTCCGGCCTTTCTTCGTGCCTGCGGCAGCGCGTCGCGGGCTTTTTCTGACACGTCTGGCTGATATACTCGCGCTCGATTTTCCCCCCGCCTTCAGGTGACTAGCTCAATGGAACGCTTTATCGAAAATGCGATGTACGCCTCGCGCTGGCTGCTCGCACCGATCTACTTTGGATTGTCACTGGGCCTGCTGGCGCTGGCATTGAAGTTCTTCCAGGAGATCTTCCATGTCCTGCCGAACGTTTTCGCCCTGGCGGAAGCCGATCTGATCCTGGTGCTGCTGTCGCTGATCGACATGGCACTGGTGGGCGGCCTGCTAGTGATGGTGATGATTTCCGGCTACGAGAACTTCGTCTCGCAACTGGACATCGACGAAAGCAAGGAAAAGCTCAACTGGCTGGGCAAGATGGACTCGTCTTCGCTGAAGATGAAGGTCGCAGCGTCGATCGTGGCGATTTCCTCGATCCACTTGCTGCGGGTGTTCATGGATGCCCAGAACATCTCGTCGAACTACCTGATGTGGTACGTGATCATTCACATGACCTTCGTGGTCTCGGCGTTCGCCATGGGTTACCTGGACAAGCTGACCAAGCACTGATCCCGGATTGCCGCCCCGAAGACACCGCCCGTCCGTTGCAAAACGGACGGGCGGTTGCGTTTTTGCCTTGTGCTTTGTCCGGTGCTGTACAAAAAATGAACGGTCGCTCGAATGTTTCTGTTGCGAGGTACGTCCATGAACCTGCATGAGTTGAACGCCCAGGCCCGCTCGGGTCATGTCCAGGAGCTGAACCTGATCGCCATAGAAGGCGGAGACTTCCTCCTCGAAGCGCGCTGCCACGGCAAGGCCCATGCGTTGACCGACGCCCGTGGCGCCCGCCTTAAAGTCCACTCGGTGGTCGACGCGCAGCGCCTGCTGGTGGGGCTGCCAGCGCTGCCCACGCACCTGGTGCACTGGTCGGTGCAGGATGAAATGTGTGGCATGGCCGATGTCGCCGAGGAAGACCTCAGGCTGCCGTTGTCCCGCGGCTCCGTCTCGTAGCTGAACTGCTTTGCCGCAGTGTGCTAGGCTGCTTGCCCTTTTCATGAAGGGCGCGGTCTTCATGCGCCCTGCAGCGGAGCACGTCAATGTCCGAAATCAACCTGTCCACCGATGAAACCCGCGTCAGCTACGGCATCGGCCGTCAACTGGGCGGCCAACTGCGTGACAACCCGCCACCGGGTGTCAGCCTGGAAGCCATCCTGGCTGGCCTGACCGACGCCTTCAACGGTGCCGAAAGCCGCGTCAGCGAAGAAGCCCTGTCCGCCAGCTTCAAGGTCATCCGTGAAGTCATGCAGGCCGAACAAGCCGCCAAGGCTGAAGCTGCAGCGGCTGCCGGCAAGGAATTCCTGGTCGAGAACGCCAAGCGCGAAGGCATCACCACCCTGGCTTCGGGTCTGCAATTCGAAGTGCTGACCGCCGGTGAAGGCGCCAAGCCGACCCGCGAAGACAACGTGCGTACCCACTACCACGGCACCCTGATCGACGGCACTGTCTTCGACAGCTCCTACGAGCGCGGCCAGCCAGCCGAATTCCCGGTTGGCGGCGTGATCGCCGGCTGGACCGAAGCCTTGCAACTGATGAACGCAGGCAGCAAATGGCGCCTGTATGTGCCGAGCGAGCTGGCTTACGGCGCCCAGGGCGTCGGCAGCATCCCGCCGCACAGCACCCTGGTGTTCGACGTCGAGCTGCTGGACGTTCTGTAAGGCTTCAGGCCTTATCGCTGGCGTCGCCAGCGATAAGGCCCTAAAGACCAGCAAAGTAATCCGCTAGAACCCCGTATGCGGGGTGTTCGGGCGCAACGCCCGGGCATAACAGAACAGGAACAGGTTCCTCACCAGTTCCTTGAGCACGATCGGCTCACTCGAATTCAATCCACTGAGATCCAGGTCGCCCTGGTCGCGCAGTTCATCGAGCGCGGCTTCTTCGAGTACGGCACAGACTTCGCCGGTCTCGCGATGAAGGATGCGCAGGTAAGGTTGGGGGCGGTCAAGCCAGGCGTCGATCAGATAAGTCATGGCTATTCTCCTTGAAAGCGTTCAATGAGAATAATTCTTATTATCTAAATGGCAAGTGACAAATGAGAATTTTTTGCATTTTCTGTCGAAGTGCGCGCCCGTGTCGCAGGGCGCGCCTCTGAATTCAGGGTCAGACCTTGCGGACGAACTCGGATTTCAGCTTCATCGGGCCGATGCCGTCGATCTTGCAGTCGATGTCGTGGTCGCCATCGCACAGGCGGATGTTCTTCACCTTGGTGCCGACCTTGACCACCAGCGAGGTGCCCTTGACCTTCAGGTCCTTGATCACGGTGATGGTGTCGCCGTCCTGCAGGACGTTGCCCACTGCATCCTTCTTCACCACATCGTCATTGGCCGCTTCGGCTTCGCCGCTGGCGGACCACTCGTGGGCGCACTCGGGGCAGATCAGCTGGGCGCCGTCTTCATAGGTGTATTCGGAGTTGCATTTGGGGCAGGGTGGCAAGGTGCTCACTACATTTCCTCGGGGCGTGCGTACAGAAAGCCCACATTGTATAGGGTTTTGCCTGGCAGAGGAAAAGCGCGGGAGAAGCCTGGCCCGTCGAGCGACGGGCCGGAGGGACTATCAGTGTGTGCGGGCGACGGCGAATTCGCTGAGTTCGACCAGTGCATCGCGGTATTCGCTCGGCGGCAGTGCGTCGAGGCAGGCGATGGCACGGGCGACGTAGTCGCGGGCCAGTTGTGCGGTGTAGTCGAGGGCGCCCGCTGCTTCCACGGCTTCGCGGATGCTTTCCAGGTCCTCGATCCCGCCTTTCTGGATCGCCTGGCGAACCAGGGCGGCCTGTTCAGGGGTGCCTTCGCGCATGGTGTAGATCAGCGGCAGGGTCGGCTTGCCTTCGGCCAGGTCGTCGCCGACGTTCTTGCCCAGGGTCTGCGCGTCGCCCTTGTAGTCCAGCAGGTCGTCCACCAACTGGAAGGCCACGCCCAGGTGGTCGCCAAAGGTGCGCAGGGCCTCGCGCTGCTCTTGGCTGGCTTCGGCCAGGGCGGCGGCGCTGTGGGTCGAGGCTTCGAACAGCATCGCGGTCTTGCCGCGGATGACGTCCATGTAGATTTCTTCGGTGGTGCTGGCGTCACGGATCCGCGACAGTTGCAGCACTTCGCCTTCGGCGATCACCCGGGTGGCCTTGGAGAGGATCTGCATCACGGGCATGGAGCCCAGTTCGACCATCATTTCGAAGGAGCGCGAGTAGAGGAAGTCGCCCACCAGCACGCTTGGCGCGTTGCCCCACAGGGCGTTGGCCGTGGAGCGGCCGCGGCGCATGCCGGACATGTCGACCACGTCGTCATGCAGCAGGGTGGCGGTGTGCAGGAATTCGATGGTGGCGGCCAGCAGGCGCAGATCGTCGCCTTCGCGGCCCAGGGCCTTGCCGCAGAGCAGCACCAGCAGCGGGCGCAGACGCTTGCCGCCGGCCGAGGTGATGTAGTCGCCGATTTTCGATACCAGCGGGACGCGGGAAGTCAGCTGTTTCTTGATGATCTCGTCAACGGCGCTGAAATCGTCCGCTACCGCGCGGTAGAAAGCTTGGGGTTGCATCGGCCACAGGTGCTCCATAGAGGTTGCGCGGCATGCTAGGTTGCGGGTCCCGGCCTGTCAAGGCGCCCGGCCGGACGCCGGGGGGCGGCACTTGCAAGGGTGCAATGCCTTGCGTACAATCGCGCACCCTAACTTCCTGGGCAGCACCTGCCTTACGCAATGCACCGGGCCGTTCCAGCCTCGTGCAGCCATGCCAGCCAATACTCTTCCTATAAAGAGCTGGGTGAGCAGGATTTATCGGAGAAATACCATGTCTTACGCAGTAATCGTTACCGGTGGCAAGCAGTACAAAGTCACCGAAGGTGAATACCTGAAAATCGAAAAACTGGAAGTCGCCACTGGCGAATCCGTTACTTTCGACCGCGTTCTGCTGGTCGCCAATGGCGACGACGTGAACATCGGCGCTCCAGTCGTAGCGGGTGCCAAGGTTGTCGCTGAAGTGGTCTCCCAAGGCCGTCACGACAAAGTGCGCATCATCAAGTTCCGCCGTCGTAAGCACCACATGAAGCGTATGGGCCACCGCCAGTGGTTCACCGAAATCAAGATCACCGGTATTTCGGCTTAATCGCCTGAATCCACTTCTGGAGAATTTGAACCATGGCACACAAAAAAGCTGGTGGTAGTACCCGTAACGGTCGCGACTCAGAAGCCAAACGCCTTGGCGTGAAGATGTATGGCGGCCAGGCTATCGTTCCTGGCAACATCATCGTCCGTCAGCGCGGCACCCAGTTCCACGCTGGCTACGGCGTTGGCATGGGCAAGGATCACACCCTGTTCGCCAAGATCGCGGGTAAGATCAAGTTTGAAGTAAAAGGCGCCTTCGGTCGTCGTTACGTGAGCGTTGTCGCCGAGTAATCGCGCGAACGCTGGAAAAGCCCTGTCTTGCGACGGGGCTTTTTCGTTTGTGGGGTGAGTCTCTTGCAAAACTGTTTGTATGGGCTGCCGGCGCTGGTTGTTACGGTCGTTGACGGGGGCCGCCGCGCTCATTTTTGCAAGAGCCTTATGTCTTTGTGTCATTCAGCTCGTCCAGCTGACGAGAGGCGGTTTTTATGAAGTTTGTTGACGAAGTATCGATCCGGGTCAAAGCCGGTGATGGCGGTAACGGTTGCATGAGCTTCCGCCGCGAAAAATTCATCGAGAACGGTGGCCCCAACGGTGGTGACGGCGGTGACGGTGGCTCGGTGTTCATGGTTGCCGACGAAAACCTCAATACGCTGGTCGACTACCGTTACACCCGTCATTTCGAAGCCCAGCGCGGCGCCAACGGCGGCAGCACCGACTGCACCGGCAAGAAAGGCGACGACCTGATCCTGCGCGTGCCGGTCGGCACCACGGTGATCGACTCGGCCACTCAGGAAGTGATCGGTGACCTGGTCGCACCCGGCCAGAAACTGATGGTCGCCCAGGGCGGCTGGCACGGCCTGGGCAACACCCGTTTCAAGTCCAGCACCAACCGCGCGCCACGCCAGACCACGCCTGGCAAGCCGGGCGACCAGCGTGACCTGAAGCTGGAGATGAAAGTCCTGGCCGACGTTGGCCTGCTGGGCCTGCCGAATGCCGGCAAGAGCACCTTCATTCGCGCCGTTTCCGCGGCCAAGCCGAAGGTTGCCGACTACCCGTTCACCACCCTGGTGCCGAACCTGGGCGTGGTCAGCGTCGATCGCTGGAAGAGCTTCGTCATCGCCGACATTCCCGGCCTGATCGAAGGCGCTTCCGACGGTGCCGGCCTGGGTATCCGCTTCCTCAAGCACCTGGCGCGTACCCGTGTGCTGCTGCACCTGGTCGACCTGGCGCCGCTGGACGAAAGCAGCCCGGCCGATGCCGCCGAAGTGATCGTCAACGAGCTGGAGCGCTTCAGTCCCTCCCTGGGCGAGCGCGAGCGCTGGCTGGTGCTGAACAAGTCGGACATGATCCCGGACGACGAGCGCGACGAGCGGGTCAAGGAAGTGGTCGATCGTCTGCAGTGGGAAGGCCCGGTCTACGTGATCTCGGCCATCTCCCGCCAGGGGACCGAGCAGCTCAGCCATGACCTGATGCGTTACCTGGAAGACCGTGCCGACCGGCTGGCCAACGACCCGGCCTACGCCGAGGAACTGGCCGACCTCGACCAGCGCATCGAAGACGAAGCCCGCGCCCAGTTGCAGGCCCTCGACGACGCCCGCACCCTGCGCCGCACCGGCGTCAAGAGCGTGGACGATGTCAGCGACGACGATGACTTCTGGGACGACGAGGACGACGAAGACGGTCCGGAAATCATTTACGTGCGCGACTGATCCGTTGCAGTACACTGAACGCCGCTTTTTCAAGCGGCGTTTTGTTATCTACAGAATCTACAGAATCCACACAGATCGATAGGTTGGAAGAAGATGCGGAGCAAGGTGACAGGTGCCCAGCGCTGGGTCGTGAAGATTGGCAGTGCCCTGCTGACAGCGGATGGCAAGGGCCTGGATCGCGCGGCCATGGGTGTCTGGGTCGAACAGATGGTGGCGCTGCGTGAAGCGGGCGTCGAGTTGGTGCTGGTCTCTTCGGGGGCCGTGGCTGCCGGCATGAGCCGTCTGGGCTGGACCAAGCGACCGAGTGCGATGAACGAGCTGCAGGCCGCTGCTTCCATCGGTCAGATGGGGCTGGTGCAGGCGTGGGAATCGAGCTTCGCCGAGCACGGCAAGCACACCGCACAGATCCTCCTGACCCACGACGACCTGTCCGATCGCAAGCGTTACCTCAACGCCCGCAGTACCCTGCGTACGCTGGTGGAGCTGGGCGTGGTACCGGTGATCAACGAGAACGACACCGTGGTCACCGACGAGATCCGTTTCGGCGACAACGACACCCTGGCTGCGCTGGTGGCCAACCTGGTGGAAGCCGACCTGCTGGTGATCCTCACTGACCGCGACGGCATGTTCGACGCCGACCCGCGCAACAACCCCGAGGCCCAACTGATCTACGAAGCCCGCGCCGACGACCCGAGCCTCGATGCCGTGGCCGGCGGTACCGGCGGCGCGCTGGGCCGTGGCGGCATGCAGACCAAGCTGCGCGCTGCGCGCCTGGCGGCCCGTTCCGGCGCCCATACCATCATCATCGGTGGCCGTATCGAGCGCGTGCTGGACCGTCTCAAGGCTGGCGAGCGCATCGGCACCCTGCTGTCGCCCGAGCGCGGCATGCTGGCGGCGCGCAAGCAATGGCTGGCCGGTCATCTGCAGACCCGTGGCACCCTGGTGCTGGACGCCGGTGCCGTGCAGGCCCTGCGCGAAGCGAACAAGAGCCTGCTGCCGGTTGGCGTGAAAACCGTGCAAGGCAGCTTCCGCCGTGGCGAGATGGTGGTCTGTGTCGGCCCTGATGGCCTGGAAGTGGCCCGCGGCCTGGCCAACTACAGCGCCCTGGAAGCGCAGAAAATCATCGGCCAGCCGTCGGACGCCATCGAGAGCCTGCTGGGCTACAGCGCCGAGCCTGAGCTGGTGCACCGCGACAACCTGATTCTGGTGTGAGGAGAGACCGCGTGTTCAAGGGATTGCTTGCCGCCGCCGTGTTGGCGTTGCCAATGCTGGCCTCGGCGGAGGAGATCGGTCAGGTCTCCACCGTGTTCAAGTTCGTCGGGCCCAATGACCGCATCGTGGTCGAAGCTTTCGATGACCCCAAGGTCGACGGCGTGACCTGCTACCTGTCCCGGGCCAAGACTGGCGGCCTGAAAGGCGGCCTGGGCCTGGCGGAAGATCGGGCTGAGGCGTCGATCGCCTGCCGCCAGGTCGGGCCGATCAACTTCAAGGGCCAGCTCAAGGATGGCGAGGAAGTGTTCAAGGAGCGCACCTCGCTGGTGTTCAAGACCATGCAGGTGGTGCGCTTCCTCGACAAGAAGCGCAACACGCTGGTCTACCTGGTGTACAGCGACCGCCTGATCGAAGGCAGCCCGCAGAACGCGGTGACGGCGATTCCGATTCTGCCTTGGGCCAATTGATTCAGGGGGCTTTCGGGCCTCATCGCCGGCAACGCCGGCTCCCACGAGTTTGAGTACGCCGCGAAACCAGTGGGAGCCGGCGTTGCCGGCGATGGGGCCCGAAAAAGCCCCGCATCACATTCATGCTGAAGTCTCTTCAGCCTCTTCCCGCACCACCGCCTTCTCCACATCCAGCCGGCTGATGAACTTCCAGTCCGCCTCGTCGATGTAGATACCGTTCGGTCCGCTGCCACCTTCAAGGTCGATCGCCACGCGCGCCGACACCTGCGGCTTCACGCTCGCCAGGATCGGTACGAAGCCCAGTTGCAGGCTGGTTTCCAGCAGTGCCGCCTGGTTGCGTTCGTCGATGTCCGCTGCCTCGTCGAGGTAATACGGCAACCGCACGCGGCCGGCGAGGTCGCGGTCCATCAGGTGCAACAACAGGTACATGTTGGTCAGCGCCTTGATGGTCATGGTGGTGCCGTTGGAGGCGGCGCCGTCGATGTCGGTGTGGATGATCGGCTGGCCGTTGACCTTGGTGATCTCGAACGCCAGTTCGAACAGGTCCTTCAGGCCCAGCTGGTTATGGTTGGCGGCCACGAGGCGGGCCAGGTATTCCTTGGCTTCCTCGTTCTTGTTGTCCTGCTCGGCACTCTGGCTCAGGTCGAACACCGACAGGGTCTCGCCTTCCTCGTACTGGCCGGCACTGTGGATGATCTGGTCGATGTGCTTGAGTGCTTCCTTGTTCGGCGCAAGAACGATGCGGAAGCTTTCCAGGTTGGACACCTGGCGACGGTTGATCTCGCGGTTGAACAGGGCCAGCTGGTGTTCGAGGCTGTCGTAGTCGCTGCGGATGTTGCGCAGGGTCCGGGCAATGTCGGTGACGGCCGCACGGCGCGCCTTGCCCAGGGTCAGGGCTTCGTCGGTACGGTGGGCATAGGCGTTGATCAGCAGTTGCAGGCGGCGCTCCATGTCGTCTTCGCTGTCGAACTTGGCCACGCCCTTGAGGCGGACCTGGGCGTACAGCGCTTCGATCTGGTTATCCACACGCAACAGGCCCTGCCAACTGTCCTGGTAGTCGTTGAGCAGCGGCAGCAGGTTGTCCATGGAGTCGTCCACCGGTTCCATGAACGGCGTGCCGAACGGCAGGTCTGCCGGCAGCAACTGGCGGCGGCGCAGGGCGTCGTCGAGGGTGCGCTGCTTGGCTTCCATGTCGGCGATCTGCCGGCCCACCAGTTGCAGCTTGGCGGACAATTGCTGGACGCGCTCGGTGAAGGCGTCGCTGGAGCGCTTGAGCTCGTCCTGGGCGGCTTCCAGTTGTGCCAGTTGCTCCAGCTTGTCGCCTTCCTCGGCCGACAGGGTCTGGGTGCGGCGGAAGTCTTCCAGGGCTTTCTGTGCGTCGAGCACCTGCTGGTACAGGGTTTCGGTCTGGGTCTTGCTGGCGGCACGGTCGGCGGCCACGGACTGCTGGGTCTTGAGCTGCTTGAGCTCTTTCTCCAGGCGCTCCTTCTGGTCACGCAGCGCGGCACGGTCGGCCAGGGCCTGCAGCGCCGGTGGCTCGATGTGGGACAGGTCGATGGACAGGCCCGGCACTTCGAAGCGCTCGCCCTTGAAGCGGTCGAGTACGCTTTCCAGGGATTTGACCCACACCTCGCTGTCGTCCAGCTCGATGCCACGTTCACCCAGCGGCAGGCTGAACAGCGCGCCGTTGAACAGGCGCATCAGGCGTTCGACGTCCTGTTGGGAGAATTCCTCGCGCAGGCGGGCGTAGCTGTTGTTGTCGGCGTGGTCGAGTTGCTGCTTGACCGCCTTCAGGCGTTTTTCCAGCTCGCGTACCCGCTCGTCGAGGTCTTCGGCGCTGAACTGGCGGGATTGCGCCAGGGCGCCGGCCAGCTCGTCGTGGGCGTCCTTGGCTGCCAGCAGTTGCTGCTCCAGGACCTTGACGTCATCGACCAGGGCGAAGCGGTGCTTGAGCACCGACAGCTCGCCGAGCCAGCGCTGGATCCCGGTGATTTCCCGCTCCAGGCGCATCAGTTCCTGGGTGCCGCTGCGCTGGTCGTTCTGCAGCGCGTCCTGCTCGCCGCGGTAGTGTTCGGACTGGATGACCAGCTCTTCCTTGCGCGCGCTGGCGTAGTCCTGCCAGGTGCCCAGCAGCGAGTCGAGCAGCGGTGACAGGCGGTGCAGCTTGCCGCGCAAAATGTCGCGCTGCGCCACGCCGTTGGCCAGGGCTTCGACCAGTGGCCCTGCGGCCACCAGCGAGTTGTAGTCCTGCTCCATGCGGCGCACGTCGCGGAAGGCTTCTTCGCAGGCGGCGATGTAGTCGACGCTGCCCGAGCGCAGGCTGTGCTCGAAGGCGTCGAGGAACAGTTGCTTGAGCTTGGCCGCCGTGATTTCGCGCATGTGCAGCAGGTTGATGAACAGCGCACGGAAGGTCTTCAGGCTCTGTTCGCTGGTGGAGCGCAGCGGGATCAGGGTCAGGTCCAGCGGGATCGAAGTGTGCCCGCCCACCAGCAGCCGGCGCAGTTCGTCAGGCTTGAGTTCGTAGGCTTTCAGGCCGTTGCGCTCGAGGTTGGCGAACAGCTCTTTCTGGCGCAGGCAGGTGTCGTTCTTCTGGTAGTGGGCCAGGTCCAGTTCGCCGGCGTAGGCGAAGAACTGGTGACCGAAACCGCCGCCCGGACCGCGACCGACCACGCCGATCACATGGGGGCCGTGGGGCAGGTTGACTTCGCAGAGGATGTAGCTGGTGTCGCTGGCGAAGTAGAAGCGCCGCGATTGTTCCAGGCTGTACTTGCCGAAGCTCATGTCCGACATGCGCGCCAGGATGGGGAATTGCAGGGCGTTGATCGAGGCACTCTTGCCCAGGTTGTTCGCGCCGTAGACCGACAGCGGGTGTTCCAGGGGGAACAGGCCAAGGCTGTAGCCGGCGGTGTTGAGCAGTGCGAAGCGGCGGATGCCGTAGCGTTCCTGGCTCATGCGTCAATCTCCTGTTGCTCTTCGGCGATGGCCCGGGCCAGGGCCTCTTCTTCGCTTTCCTCGAACGGCGCCAGATCCAGCGGATCGTCGGTGCGGTTGAGCTCTTCGGGGCTTTCCTCTTCCACCAGCACCGGGGTCGGCAGCGGCAGGTTGCTGTGCAGGCTGGCGGCCAGGTCGCGGTCCTGCTGGACCGACAGGCAGACATCGAGGAAGCGGTGCATCGGCGGCAGGAAGCGGTAGATGCCGTTCTCTTCATGGGCGAAGCCGAGCTGGGTCATGCGGCGCATGATTTTTTCTTCCAGCTCGTCGGGGGTCTGCACTTCGGCCTGGAGGAACAGGTCGCGGTACTTGTCCAGCAGCGAAGGCAGTTCGTCACGGCCAAGGCTGCCGCCGTCGAGCACGGCCATCGGGTCGCGGCCCTGGTCGGCCAGGTGTTCCACCAGGATGAAGGTGAACAGCGACAGGCGCTGCGCGGTCTTGTTGACCTGGGCGGCGGCCTGCTCGGGGACGAAGTAGTAGAACCCGCGGGTATCGCACACCAGCTCGAAGCCCAGGGCCCTGAACAGACTGCGGTACTGGTCCTGGAAATTCGACAGTTGAGCGTACAGCTCCGGGTCGCGCCGGCTGATGTGGAAGCCCTTGAACAGCTCGCGGAAGATCGGTGCGAGCTGGGACAGTTCGGAAAGATCAAGATGCATGGGTAGGGCTCGCTTTTGGCTCGGGCGAAGTCTCGCGGCTGGATGTCAGGGCGAAGGAGCGCAGGCTGACCAGGTGTTCGCGGGTGGTGTAGTTGCGGCGTTCGAGGCGCTCGCGGGCGAAGCGTTTTTCCCGCGAGAGGCGCGAGAACCAGTAGAGCAACTCGTCGGTGGCGCCTTCGGGTTCCTGTTCCAGCAGCCAGACCATCAGGTCCGGCAGCGGCAGGGCATCTTCGCAGCGTTCGAGCATTTCCTTGACCGTGCGTGGCGCACGGGTCGGCTCGCCCTTGTGGCTCTTGTGCGCCTTGGGGAACTGCGCCGGCTTGGGTTCGAAGCGGGCGAGGGCGTAGACATAGGCCTCGACCTGGCTGGCGCTGCCGAGGAAGGTGCTCTGCGGCCGGGTGAACAGCGGCATGGCGGCCTGCGGCACGGCGTCGATGCCCTTGCGCCGGATCACCGAAAGGGCGAGGGCGGCGCCGCGGGTCACGGCGTTGTGCCGGCGCGCCTCTTCACGCAGCGGCAGCAGCAGTTCGCGGGCGTGGCGCAGGGTCAACTGGGCGCTGGTCTGCATTTCCAGGATGCGCGCGTGGGTACGCAACAGCATGTCGTCGTCGACCAGTTGGCCGAGCCGGGCCTGCTCGCTGAGCAGGCGCAGCAGCACGGTCTCGACCTTGCGCACGCCTTGCTCGAAGGCGCCGTCGGCGTTGACCAACTGGATCATCGGCTCGACGTATTCGTCCCAGGTCGCCAGGACCTCGGCGTAACGCTGGCGCAGCGGGATCTGCCGGTCGCTGGTCTTGGCCCGTTCGGCCACGCCGACCAGCGCCTGCTCGTCGTTGTCGAGCTTCTTCAACACATCGCGCACGCGCATGTCGAGCAGGCGCAACTGACGGGCCAGATCGTGGCCGTCGCGGATGTCGAAGGCGTCCTGGATATGCCCGGCCAGCCGCTCCAGGTGGCGCAGGTAGGCTTCGATCTCCAGGCACAGGCCCAGGCGGTGTTCGCGGCGCAGGTAGGCGAGAAAATCGTGGATCTGGGCGTTCAGCTCGAAGCGGTTCGGGCTTTTGGCCACCGGGACGAGGATGTCCAGGCGGATCCATACGTCGAGCAGGTTGGTGATGTCCTGGGGCGTGCTTTCCAACTGCTGGGCAGCCAGTTGCTGGCGCAGTTCGCCCAGGCTCAGGGTGCCCCCGTCGAACCGCTCGCACAGCGGTTCCAACAGGTTCCAGTGTTCAGCCAGGGCGCGCAGGACGCGCTTGGGTTCGATCATTGGCGGTTCGACTCGCTGCCAAATAAAAGCGCCGATTGTACTGCATTGGGGGGGATTGGCTTCACCCTTGATCGTTTGCCGGTGGTGTCCGGCGTTTTTCCGCCGATCGACTGCGGCGCACAGCGCGCAACGGCGTTAGACTATGCGCCCTGACTTATCCACAGATGGCCGATCGCCTTGCTCACCGAGTCCCGCCGCCGCGCTTACCTGAACGCCATGCAAGTGGTGCACTGGCTGCCGCGTACCGAACTGCCGTTCGCCGCGCCGTCGCGCCCGGAACTGCTGTTGCCGCCGGAGCCGCTGGTGGAGGACGCGCCATCCGTTGTGCCAACCCGCAGCGAGCCTGAGGCCAGGCCCTCGGCCAAGCCGACGGAACGGCCGAAGATCGAGATTCCCCGCCCGAGTGTCGTCGCCAAGGCCGCCGGCAAGCCGGTCGAGGCCGAAGCGGCAACGCCCGCCCCGGTCAAGGTCGTGGTCGCTCCACCGCCACGTTTTTCCCTGCAACTGCTGCGGGCCGGCAGTTGCCTGATCCTCGTCGAACTCGCCACCGGCCAGCCCTTCCAGAGCCGCGACCCGTCCTACCTGCTGCTCAAGGACATGCTGCGCGCCGCCGGCCTGCCGGACAGCCCGCGCATCGTCGGCGAACCGGTGCGCTGGCCGCTGTTGGTGCGTGGCAGCCTCGACCAGGGACCGGACGCGGCACGGGACTTCGTCCAGGGCTTCATTCTTGCCCGTCTCGAAGAAGAACCCTGCACCTGCCTGTGGCTGGTCGGCCTGCCGGCCATCCGTTTCGCCGGCGAGGCCGACGAAGACGCTTATTACCGTGAATGGTCGGTGCAAGGCCTGGGCGCTGCCTGGGGGCTGCCGGCCCTTGAATTGTTGATGGACGAGCCGCCGCGCAAGGCGGACGTCTGGAAAGCCATGCGCCGGCTGATGGCGCGCTGGAAACCGAGCAATGAGTGACACCCTCAGCTTCCGCCGCATGACCGAGGCGGATCTGGATGCCGTACTGAAGATCGAATACGCCGCCTTCAGCCATCCGTGGACCCGCGGGATTTTCCTCGATGGCCTGAAGAGCTACGAAATCTGGCTGATGTTCGAAGGCGAGCAGCAGGTCGGCCATGGCGTGATCAATGTGATCATCGACGAAGCCCATCTGCTCAACATCACCGTCAAACCGGAAAGCCAGGGCCGCGGCCTGGGCCTGGCGCTGCTGGAACAGTTGATGAAGCGCGCCTACGAGTTGAACGGCCGCGAATGCTTCCTCGAAGTGCGCGCCAGTAACCAGTCGGCCTATCGCCTGTACGAGCGCTACGGTTTCAACGAAGTGGGCCGGCGTCGCGATTACTACCCGGCGGCAGGCGGGCGCGAGGATGCGCTGGTGATGGCCTGCACCCTGATCGAATAAGGGCGGTGACCCTCGCGGGTCGCTGCCTGTCACAAGAAAGCATCATTTCCGTGAGGCTTGACCATGCACGACCTGCAAGAACTGATCGACAACAACGAACGTTGGGCCGATGGCATCAAGCAGAAGGATCCTGATTTCTTTGCCAAGCTGGCGCGCCAACAGACCCCTGAATTCCTCTGGATCGGCTGCTCGGATGCACGGGTGCCGGCCAACGAGATCGTCGGCATGTTGCCGGGTGATCTGTTCGTCCACCGCAACGTCGCCAACGTGGTGCTGCACACCGACCTCAACTGCCTGTCGGTGATCCAGTACGCGGTGGACGTGCTCAAGGTGCGGCACATTCTGGTGACCGGCCATTATGGTTGCGGCGGTGTGCGGGCCTCGATGCAGGACCGCCAGTTCGGCCTGATCGACGGCTGGCTGCGTTCGATCCGCGACCTGTACTACGAGCATCGCAATGACCTGGCCAAACTGCCGACCGAGGAAGCCCGGGTGGACCGGCTGTGCGAGCTGAACGTGATCCAGCAGGTGGCCAATGTCAGCCATACCACCATCGTCCAGAACGCCTGGCATCGTGGTCAGGAACTGTCGGTGCATGGGTGTATCTATGGCATCAAGGACGGTCGCTGGAAGAGTCTGGATGTGACCATCAGCGGGATGGAACAGGTGCCGCCGCAGTATCGGTTGCGGCCGCAGGAATAATCTTCAGCCAATACTGGCCTCATCGCTGGCAAGGCCAGCTCCCACAGGGTTCCCGGCCAGCCACAGTATCGGGCCTGACGCGGTGGGAGCCGGTCTTGCCGGCGATGGCGTCATTGCAGCCGACGCAGTTGCCGGTGCCGGCCTCATCGCTGGCAAGGCCAGCTCCCACAGGTTTTTCGCTCAGCCACAGTATCGGGCCTGTGGGAGCCGGCGTTGCCGGCGATGAGGCCATGTGCAAAGGCTGCGCCTCAGCCCTCTTCGACCGGCTTCTGCAACTCCCGCAATTCCCGCGTCACCGCCCCGGTATTGCACTTCGCGCTCGCCTGCTCCGGGGTCATCTCGCGGATGGTCCGGTAGAACAGCTCGCAGGTCTGCTTTTTCGCCGTGACCTGCCATTTCTGCGTACAGGCCTCAAGCGTGGCCTGCGGATCGGCGTTCGTATTGCTGCCCACGCCGGCCTGCCAGCAAGCGGCGCTCAAGTCCTGGCCCATCATCTTCAAGCCCGCCGCGTCGGCCTTGTCCTGGTCGCCGTTGTAATTGGCCTTGTCCGCCGCATACCAGATGGCACTCGGGTGATTGGAGCCGAGCACCGGCACCTTCTGGCCTTCGCTGGGGCTGATGATCCCCAGCCCCAGCACTTTCAGCTCAACGCCGTACTGCTGCTTGATCCAGCTACGCACCGGCGAACCGAACGCCACCATCGGCAATGACGCGCCGCTCTGGGTGCGGGTGACTTCCTTGACCATGCGCACCTGGTAGTCCTGGAAGTAGCCGTAGGTGCCTTCCAGGTCGCTGCCGGCGCTGGCCGGGGCGGCGATCGGGGCGATGTCGACGATGGTCTGGAAGGCCGGTGTCTGGTCGGCGGGGATGCCGTTGAAGGTCAGCAGGCTGGCCCAGCGGTCGGTGGTGTTGGAACGCAGGTAGTCCTGGGCCTGGGTCAGCGAGTAGTCCGGCGGGAAGTGCAGCAATTCGATGCTGCGACGGTTTTCCAGGGCCATGCCCAGCGGCAGGAACAGGTACCAGTTGTAGGCCCATTTGCCATCGGCGTTGAGTTTTTTCGCACCGTTGTAGGCCAGCTCGCCGGTGTCGAGCAGGGCGTTCAGCGGGTTCTTGTAGTCATGTGGGACGCCGTTGATATCGGCGTAGTACCTGTCGTTGTCCCGATGCACTTTTACCGTCGCGGCGGGGTAGCCGTCCCGTTGAACGCTCTGGTTCAGGTAATGCTCGACGGTCTGTTCCAGCGTCCAGTCCTTGAAGCAGATGACATTGCAGTTGTTGGGATAGGCGAACAGTCGGGTCACCCGTTCCTGATTGCCCAGCTCTACTCGGGTATCGGCTGCCGCCTGGCTGCCAACACCGAGGGCGATCAGTCCCAGGGCGATCGGTGCAATCTTGCGCATGCTTAACTCCTTGTCAGAAAGCTCCCCGCGTTCGGGAGGATTGCCATACTGGCGGAGGTATCGGGGCTGTGGGAAGAGGGCGCATGAACGGATGGAAAACGGCGATCGCGGTGCTGCTGGTCAGCAGTGTGGTACAGGCCGACGAGCGTGATGAGTGGCTGTTCGCCCAATGGACCGCGGACCATCAGACCCGCCCCTTGCGCGAGATGCTGGTGGAGGCGCGGCTGTATGGGGTGGTGCCGATTCATCAGTTGCTGCGTTCGGCCAGCGACTGGCGCCAGTGCCATGCCGAGCCCTTCGCGGTGCCGCCGCAGGCGCAATGGCCGCAGGTGCGCCGCACGCTGCGGCTGCTGGATCTGCTCAGGGACGAGCGGGTTCTCGGGGTGTTCGAGGTGGTCTCGGCCTATCGCAATCCGGCGCTCAACCGTTGTGCCGGCGGTGCGGCGAACAGTGCTCACATCCGGGCGTTCGCCGTGGACCTGCTGCTGGCCGACGCTGCCGACGCGCAGGGGCTCTGTCGTTTCTGGCAGCGTTATGGCGAGGCCTGGAACATGGGGTTGGGCCGTTATCCGTCGGGACGGATTCATATCGACACGGCGGGGTATCGCACCTGGGGCGCCGATTCTGGATCGGACTCGTCGTACTGCCCGCGATTGAGCGGCCAGGGTCACTGACCCAGGGAGCGCTGGGCCTGTTCCGTAACCCAGCCGGTAAACCGTTGACACTTGTCCGACTCCGCCAGCGACGATGGACACAACAGCACATACGCCGAACCGTCGCGAACGAAACCGTAGGGCGCCTTCAACTGCCCGCTGGCCAGTTCGTCACCCACCATCAGCCGCGACGCCATGGCAGCGCCCAGCCCTGCCACCGCTGCCTGGATGCACAGATAGAAATGTTCGAAATCAGCGCGTCCGCTGCTGCGGTCCGGCTGGCCGCTCAGGCGTTGCCAGGTGGGCCAGGCATCGGGGCGAGTGGCGCTGTGCAGACGGCGCTGGTCGTCCAGGCGACCCGGCAGCGCCGCGCTGAGTACGGGGCCGACCCATTCGTCGCAGACCTTGTGCGCGTGCAGCCCGTCCTCCCACTGAAAGTCGTCCCGCCGCAGGGCCAGGTCCACCCCGCTGCGGGCGAAATCCACGGGGCCGCCGGCGGCCATCAGGTGCAACTGGATATCGGGATGCGCGGCCTGGAAATCCGGCAGACGCGGGATCAGCCATTTCATCGCCAGGGTCGGCTCGCAAGACAGCACCAGCACGTTTTCCCGCGCCTGCTGGTGCAGCCGCGAGACGGTGCCTTCCAGTTGCTCGAACACCGACTGGGTGGTGCCGAGCAGGGTGCGGCCGGCGGCGGTGAGGAAGAGGGCGCGGTTGCGACGCTCGAACAATTCCACGCCCAGCGAAGCTTCCAGCAGGCGGACCTGGCGGCTCACCGCGCCGTGAGTGACATGCAGCAGCTCGGCGGCGCGAACGAAGCTTTCGGTGCGCGCAGCCACGTCGAAGTAACGAAAGGCGGTGAGGGCGGGTAGTTTCATATCGGTGAGGAAAACTAGCGGATGTGCCGCACTATAAATCGTTTTTACCCAGCAACAAGGCTTTCGATAATGCGAGGGGCGCAATCAATCTGCGCCATTTTCTTGCGTATCAGAAGAGGAAGCCTTTCGTGAACGAACTCATCGCCGTCGCCCTGTTCACCGTGCTGGCGGTCATCAGCCCGGGGCCGGATTTCGCCATGGTCACCCGGGCCAGCTATGCCTTCGGCCGACGCAGTGGTCTGCGTGCTGCCTTGGGAATCGCCTGTGGCGTACAGGTGCATGTGCTGTACACCGTGCTCGGTGTGTCGGTGCTGGTGCAGCATTCGCCAGCGCTGTTCATGGCCATGAAAGTGCTGGGCGCCGGCTACCTGATCTACCTCGGCTACAGCTCGCTGACCAACACCACCCAGGTCTCGCTGGAGAGCGACGGCGCGGCTGCCGGCACTTTCGTGTCGGGTTTCCTCACCAACGCGCTCAACCCCAAGACCTTGCTGTTCGTGGTCAGTGCCTACACCCAGGTCGTGCAGCCGGGCAGTTCGCTGGTGCAGCAGTTCGGCTACGGGCTGTTCATGTCGCTGGCGCACTGGGCCTGGTTCAGCCTGGTGGCGCTGGGCTTTTCCAATGCGTCCATGCGTCGGTTGATGATCGAGCGCCAGCGCATGGTCGATCGCGTGATTGGTACGGCCTTGCTCGGACTCGGTGTCATGGTGTTGTTCGCCAGCGTGCGCTGAGCGGATTGCAACTTTCTGTGTCGGCACCATAAGATAGAATCATTCCCATTTAGTCTCGTACCCCATGAAAGCCACTCCACCAGCAGACAGTCTCGACGCGTTGTACAAGGGCTATCACGGCTGGTTGCTGAGCTGGCTGCGGCGTCGCCTGGACTGTCCGCACAACGCCGCGGACATGGCCCAGGACACCTTCACCCGTCTGCTCGGCGCCGGTGCCTACGCCGCGCCGCGTGAGCCTCGGGCCTTTCTCGCCACGGTGGCGCGCCGGCTGCTGGTGGACCGTGGCCGTCGGCACAAGCTGGAGCAGGCCTATCGCGATGAACTGGCGCGCCATGCCGAATTCATGGAGCAGGCGCCCTCTGCCGAAGAGGTGATGGCGGCGATACAGGCGCTGGAACATATCGCCCGTGCGCTGGAAACCATGGCGCCGCGCATGCGTCAGGTGTTCGTGCTGCGCCACCTGGATGGCTTGAGCCACGCGCAAATCGCCGAGCAGTTGCAGGTGTCGACCAAGACCGTGCAGAACGATCTGGTCCAGGCGCTGCTGCAATGCCACGCGGCTGGCGGTGCCTGGTGAAGCCGTCCGCCGCGGTCCTGAAGCAGGCCGCCGAGTGGCTGGTGCGCCTGGACGACGAACCGGATGCCGCAGACCGGGAAGCCTTCCGTGACTGGCTGAGTGCCGACCCCGCGCACCTGCAGGCGGTTCAGGCGCTGCAGGGCAGCCTGGCACCGTTGCGCGAGTTGCCGCGAGCGCCGGTGCGCGCCGCGCTGGGCAGTGTGACGACGCGTTCTCGTGGACCACGTGCGCTCAAGGCATTGGCACTGGCGGCGCTGCTGGCGATTCCGGCGGGGTTGGCCTTGCAGCAGTTCCCACCGGCCTACCTGCTGGCCGATATCCGCACCGGGGTTGGTCAGTGGAGCAGTCAGCAATTGCCGGACGGCAGTCGCCTGCAGCTCGATGGCCGCTCGGCCGTGGACCTGCAGTTCGATGCCGCCAGCCGGACGTTGCGGCTGCTTAGCGGCGAGATTCTGGTGGAGGTGGCCAAGGATGCCAGCCGGCCATTTGTGGTGGTCACCGAGCACGGCAGCGTGCGTGCCCTCGGCACCCGCTTCGTGGTGGAGCGCCTGGGTGATTCCACGCGGCTGGCGATGATCGAATCCAGCACCGAGGTGAAGAGCGGTAGTGACAGCCTCATCGTGCCAGCCGGCCAGCAGGTGCAATTCGACGCCCGCGGCATCCGGCCGCCGCAACCAGTGGACGGCGCGGGCCTGGAGCAGGCCTGGAACGCCCATCAATGGGTGATTCGCGAGCAGCCGCTGAACCGGGTGCTGGAGCGCCTGGCCCGCCATCACAGCGGCTACCTGAGCTACGACGCCGAGGCACTGGCGCGGATCAGGGTGTCGGCGGTGCTGCCGGCCGACGACAGCGAACGCGCCTTGCGGCTGCTGGCGCGCAGCTTGCCGATTCGCGTCGAGCACTACACGCCGTGGCTGACGCGCATCAGTCCTCAACAGAAATAATTCTCAACGCTTTTTCCACTTTTGCGTCGTGGTGCGTCCTTGTACTACCCAACACCTAACGAGGACTACGCAACATGCCCGCACTGTTCCGCCGCCGCAGCACCCTGGCGCTGGCCATTCATTTCGCCGCGATCGGCACGCCACTGCTGGCGGCACTGCCCGCCCAGGCCCAGCAACAGGTCCAGCGCTACGACATTCCCGCCGGTGCGCTGGGGGATGTGCTCAGCCGCTATGCCCGCGAGGCAGGCGTCGCGATTTCCTTCAATGCCGAGCAGGTCGCCCGCAAGCGCAGCACCGGCCTGCAAGGCAGCTACGGTGTACAGGAAGGTTTCATTGCACTGCTGCAGGGGCAAGGATTGCAGGCGCAGTCGAGCGCAGACGGCTACGTGCTGATTGATGTACCCGTGACCAGCGGCGCGCTGGAACTGGGCGCCACCAGCATCACCGGTGTGGGGCTGGGGAGCACCACCGAAGGCAGCGGCTCGTACACCACCGGGTCGACCAACACCGCCACCAGACTGAACATGAGCCTGCGTGAAACGCCGCAGTCGGTGAGCGTGATGACCCGCCAGCGCATCGACGACCAGAACCTGCGCAGCATTGGCCAGGTACTGGAGCAGACACCGGGACTCAACGTACAGAGCCCGGGCAGCGACCGGCTCTATGTGTTCTCCCGCGGCCTGGCCATCGACAACTATCAGTTCGACGGCATGCCCACCACGTCCTTCGCCTTCAGCCAGGCGTTGCCCCATGCGCTGGCCGACATGGCGATCTATGACCGTGTCGAAGTGGTGCGCGGGGCGACCGGACTGATGTCGGGCGCGGGCGATCCCTCCGGAACCGTCAATCTGGTGCGCAAGCGGCCGACCGATACGTTCAAGGGCTACATCAGCGGCGGCCTGGGCTCCTGGGACCTGTACCGCTCGGAAGTGGATGTCTCGGGGCCTCTCACCGAAACCGGCAATGTACGCGGCAGGGCGGTCGCGGCCTATCAGCAGAGCAACAGCTTCACCGACCACCTGCAGCAGGAAAAAACCATCCTCTACGGAATCACCGAGTTCGACCTGAGCGACAGCACCCTGCTCACCGTCGGTGTGGACTACCTGGACAACAACCCCCGTGGTTTCTCCACCACCGGCCTGCCGGTGCTCGACCGATACGGCAACAAGCTGCACACCTCGCGCTCCGACAACCCGGCCAGCCGCGACAGCACCAACCGTCAGCAGGTGATCAACAGCTTCGCCTCCCTTGAGCAGAAGCTGGCCAACGACTGGACCCTCAAACTGTCCACCAGCTACCTCTATGGCACCCGCGACTACGACTCGGTGATCGCTGGCACCTCCACCGGCTTCGTCGATCCGGCCACCGGCAGCGGCCTGAAGTACACCGCGACCAAGGGCGAGAACTGGCAGCGGCAGAAGGGGCTGGACCTGATGCTGTCCGGCCCGTTCCAGGCGTTTGGTCGCGAGCATGAACTGGTAATGGGCTTCAACTACCAGGACTACGAAAACCGCCGCAACGGCTTCGGCCATCCCACGGCGACCGGTGGCAGCAACAATCTGGTCAGCGGCCTGCCGGTGAACATCTGGAACTGGGACAATTACGCCCCGCGCCCCACCTACAGCATCAACCGCGAGGATGACAACCTGCGTCAGCGGCAGAACGGCGCCTACCTCGCCACCCGCCTCAAGCCCACCGACGACCTCTCGCTGGTGCTCGGTGCGCGGGTGAGCAACTTCGAGTACCGCGACAGCTACCACTACAACGTGCCGGCGATGGTCTACCTCGACACCGACAACAGCATCACCGCCTCGGGCGAAGTGACGCCCTATGCCGGCGTGGTCTACGACCTCGACCAGCACCACTCGGTTTATGCCGGCTACACCAGCATCTTCAAGCCGCAGACCTACAAGGACCAGAACGGCAAGGTCCTGCAGCCACGGGAGGGCGACAACTACGAGATCGGCCTCAAGGGCGAATACTTCGACGGCCGGCTGAACACCGCCATCGCCCTGTTCGAAGTGAAACTGGAAAACGACAACGTGCCTGACGGCATCATCATCGGCACTGACTACGACACCGCCTACGCGCCGAAGAAAACCACCACCCGCGGCCTCGACCTGGAGATCAGCGGCGAGATCCTGCCTGGCTGGAACATCGATGCCAGCTACAGCCATTCCCGGGTCGAAGACAGCGAAGGCGAGCGCATCAAGACCATCGTGCCGCTGGACATCTTCAAACTCTGGACCAGCTACCGCCTGCCCGGCGCCCTGGAGCGCCTGACCGTGGGCGGCGGCGTGAACTGGCAGAGCAGCATCCACTTCACCTCCGAGAGCTGGATGCTGCCACAGGCGTCCACCTACAAGCAGGATGACTACGCCACCGTGGGCTTGATGGCCCGCTACCAGCTGACGCCACAGTGGTCGGCGACCGCGACGGTGAACAACCTGTTCGACAAGAAGTACGTGAGTTCGCTGGACGAGAACTTCTACAGCGGGAGTTACGGGGAGCCGCGCAATGTGATGGTGACGACGAAGTGGGAGTTTTGAATGTGATCGCCCCCTCGTGAAACGAGGGGGCGCTTGCACTTTAGTCTGTGTATATTTTCATGGCTACGGTGAAAACGATTATCCAGGCGAGTGGAAATGCCAGGATGAGTCGGTTTGTTTTTACCCATTCGTCCATGAGCGGTTGTACTTTCTTTATGTCATCTTTGCAGATTCGTCCATCTCCGAAAAAGGGTTCTGGAGAAGTTAATATATGGTTCAGAGCATTTCGTATGCTCTTGCTCTGGCGCTTCGTTGAAATTTCGAGCTGATGCTCGATAATGTTCATGTAGTTGCTGTTTTTCATTTCCTTGAATAGCTTCTTGTGATGCAGTTCTTCCAGTTTGTTTGTGAGTCGAAAGGCTGCAATAAGCATAAGGATGCCGAAGCCTATGATGCAAAGCCACATGCCCTTTGACCATGTGCTCATGTCAATCACGGAGAAAGTGATCATGCACGGACTCCCCTAGATATTCTCCAGCGAGCTCACCCATGGCTACCCCTGCAAATGAAGCCCCTCCAACCACAGTTGCAACGCAGGCCGTGAATCCGGTAGGGCTTCTACTGCGACCACCGCATATTTTCAGGCTGTGCTTGGCTGCCATGTTTCCGGCAAGAAAACCCGTGCCCGATGAGATCAGGAATTTTGGAACTTCCTTCATGGCTACCTGTTTGCATGCGGCGTCATTGTCTGTGGTGCATGTCTCCCAAATCGCTAATGCTGAAGATACTCCACCGATTCCAATAGCTATAAACCCGCCAGTTTTCATATATTCTGCGGCTTTGGACATGGATTTTACGTATCGCGAGAAACCAGGGATATCCCCGGGGCCACCAGCTTTTCTCCAGTGATGCACAAGGCTCTTTGTCGAGATGCTCAGGGATTTTCGCAGCTTCGGATGATCCCCCAGCGAAGTGAAACCTCGAACGCGAGTTGACTTGAAAAATTTACTATCCAGCTCTTCAAGCAGTTTTTTTTCGCTTCTCAAAAAAATCGGGTACTCGCAGGTGTCCGTAAGTGCGATGGGTATCCTGATGAAGCTTTTCTAACCGGATCAAAGTGTCAGTGAGATCCCGCATGTGCTTTTCCAGCACGGCTGCGGAAACCCCCGCCCAAAGCGAGACTTCACCGAGCAGCGCCGCAATCTCCCCGCGGTACTTGACCATGAAATCAGCGTCGGCCGGCTCCAGATCTGCCAACGCCACCGCAACCTCGTCCGCTGCCTCCATCAGATGCGCTTCTTCGCGCATGCACATGTAATTGCGCGGATCCCCCAGCACCACCATCTGCCCGGCCTTGACGATGTCTTCGCCAAGGCTGCCATTCAGCCCGTTGAACTTGCGCATCACCTCGGGCGAGGGCGTTTCGCCGAACAGTTCGGCAATCAACTGCTGGCGGGTGGTGGACTTTGGCACGATGTAGAAGCCGGGTTCGGCAGCTTCGTTGTCTTCATCCGCAGAACCAGGCCCCGAACCGCTGAGGGAGTTATTGGGACGTGAAGCAGTTGACGGTGCCGCTGGCGAGGGGGCGTCGGCGAATGGCAGGGGTATCGGCGGCATCTCCCTGACCAGCTCGGGTTCAGGCCATGCAATCAGCCGGTTGTCACCTGTCGGGCAAGCGCATCGAATAAGCGCACCATGCAGTGCTGTCGCGCGGCCGTGCCAGTGAATGGCAGGTGAGCCTTCCACGATGGTGCCTGCCTCGCCACATTTGGGGCATGGGGTTGTAGTGTCGCCTATACGCAGGACGTCCCGATCATCCTGGGTCGCCCAGGGGAAATTGCCGATGCAGGTCGCGCCAGTGGTGGTCTTGTCGCCGTGGAGTCCCTGACCCAGGCCGTCCACGATTGCACGAGCCATGGCTCAAGCCCTCTTCAGACGAAAATGATCGACGGAAAATGGCTTGCCTTCCCGTTTGACGAGATGCGTCGCTTGCTGCGGGGTATCGATGATTTCGTCGCCATTGGCTATTCGACTGCCGACGACTGCAACCTGACCGTGTTCCTCGCCAGACTCGGAAAGGATCGCAGCGCTGCTGCCATCGGCGTATTCGACAAGGTCGCCGGCGCAGGCCACACGGACCTTGTCTCCATTGGGGAGGGCGATTTGCACCGAGCTGGATGCGTTGCGAATGACACCTCCGTTGCGACTGCGACTGCCTTCGGTGGCCAGGCGGAAGATTGCCAATGCCGGGTGTTCGGGATCGTGGTGATCCAGCGAACGCAGATACTCAGGGGAGACTTCGTTGGTGAAACGTGCAGGGGGGGATTGCATGGTATGGCTCCTTGCTCATGAGCACCGTCCTCTTCCAGGAGTGAAAAGGCGACGGTGCTTGTCGGTTGGAAGCCTGCAACCCTGACGTATTGATATAGGGAAAAGAATCAGACGTTTCCGAGAGTGGCATAGGATTTTTTTGAAGTTTCGCTGGATGGCAGACTCCTGATTGTTACTGATGGCCTCATCGCTGGCGGTGCTCCGCTTGCCAGCGATAAAGCCCGAGTCCTACAAACAGCTATGGGCATCTTCCCTTTCTTTCGTCAGAATACGCGACAAAGAAACATTCTCATTTGCAGGGTGCCCACATGCAGTTCGCCGCCTCTCCCCGTGCTCCGGTACGCATCCTCGCCATCGAGGACGATCCGGTGTTGTCCGCGCATATCGACAGCCATCTCGGCCAGCGCGGCTTCGCGGTAACACTGCGCCATGACGCCAGCGATGTGGTGGAGCTGGTGCGCGACGGGGCCTACGACCTGGTGCTGCTGGATATCCTGCTACCCGACAGCAATGGCCTGGAAATGCTCGCCGAACTGCGCCGGCGCCAGCGGGTGCCGGTGATCCTGATGTCGGCGCTGGGCGCCGAGCAGGACCGCATCGTCGGCTTCAGCCAGGGCGCCGACGACTACCTGCCCAAGCCGTTCAGCATGGTCGAGATGGACGTGCGCATCGACGCGATCCTGCGTCGCGTGGCCTACGAGCGCAAAGAGCACAGCGGCCACGAGGAGCTGAGTCAGGCTCTCGGCCTGACCTTCGATCCGGTGCGCAGCGACGTCTGTAACAATGGCACCTGGGCGGACCTCACCAGTACCGAATACCGCATTCTGGAAACCCTGCTGCATTCGCCCAACGAAGTGCTGAGCAAGACCTTCCTGTACCAGCAGGCACTGCATCGCGCCTACTCGATCCACGACCGCAGCCTCGACATGCATGTCAGCCACATCCGCCGCAAGCTGCAGGCCATCGGCTACAGCGCCGGCCGGGTGGAGACGGTGCGCGGTGCGGGCTACGTGCTCAAGCGCGTCACGCCATGAGTCTGCCTGACCGACACTCGCTGTTCTGGAAACTGGTAGGCGGCATCGCGCTGCTCAGCCTGTTGATCATCAGCCTGCATGTGGATGTCAGCCAGCGCATCGACATGGCCACCGCCAAACTGCCGCAGTCGACCCAGGCGGTGCTCTCCGGTTATGCGCGGGAAGCCGAGGCGGCCTGGAACGAGCGCGGTACGCCTGGGGTAGACGAGTTCCTCGCCTCACTCAAGGCGCGTGAGGGCGTGTGGGCGGTGGTGGTGGGGCAGTACGACAAATCGCTGTCGTCGCATCCGCTGCGTGGGCGCGAGCGCAAGAAGCTCAATTTCATGCGTTCGCTGGACTGGTCGGTGGGGCGGCCCGGTGGCACGCCAACCTTCTACATGCCGTTCAGCGACAGCGAGGCGCGACTGGTCATGGACCTGCCGGCCCGGCTCGATCCGCGCAAGTACAACCACCTCTGGCGCCTGTTGCTGGAACGCATCCTGCCGGCGTGCCTGGCGCTGGGGCTGGGCGTGCTGCTGTACCGCACGGTGATCGCGCCGATGGTGATCCTGCGGCGTCAGGCCAATGCCCTGAGCTCCGGCAATCTGTCGGCCCGGGTCGGCGCGCAGCTCACCCATCGGCGCGACGAGCTGGGCGAGCTGGCGCGGGCCTTCGACCATATGGCCGGGCGCCTGGAAAACACCGTGCAGTTCCAGCGTCAGTTGTTGCGCGACCTCTCCCACGAACTGCGCACGCCGCTGAGTCGCCTGCGGGTCACCGGCGAGCGCGAGCAGGACACCACCGCCCTGCGTCAGCGTCTGGAGCGGGAAGTACAGAGCATGGAGCGGCTGATCAACGACACCCTGGAGCTGGTCTGGCTCGATACCGAGCGGCCGCTGTTGCCGCTGGAACCGGTGGATATCGGTCGCCTCTGGGACGTGCTGTGCGAAGACGTCTGCTACGAGACCGGCTGGCCGGCCGAGCAGTTGCACAACGAACTGCCGGCCGGCTGCCGGGTGCTCGGCAACCTCAACAGCCTGGCCCAGGCCATGGAAAACATCCTGCGCAACGCGGTGCGTCACTCGCCGCCCGGCGGCATCGTGCGCCTGGGCGGCGGGCGCGATGGCGATGACTGGCACCTGTGGATCGAAGACCAGGGCCCCGGCGTATCGCCGGCCAAGCTGGAGAGCATCTTCCAGCCATTCACCCGGCTTAACGCGGCGCGTCCTGGCGGCGACGGCTTCGGTCTTGGCCTGTCGATCGCCCGCAGCGTGGTGCAGTTGCAGGGCGGCGAGGTCTGGGCGCAGAACGTCTCGCCGGGCTTGCGGGTGAACCTGCGGCTGAGAAGTGTATGAAATGTAAAAAAGATTTACTCTCATTTACGAATCTATAGCATTCGCGCTCGTCCCGGGCAGGTCCGGGGCGAGCCGGACCTGACTGTTTCCAACGTCCTCCCTCGCTCCTTTCCTGCGTGCCCTCACTGCGAAAGGAGCGTCGTCGATGCAACCCCGATTCAAGCTCAATCCCCTCTGCCTGGCCCTGCTGGCCCTGTCCCCGTCGACCTTGATGGCCGCCACCGAGGCGAAGACCGACGACGCTCTGGAACTGAGCGAAACCCACGTGGTGGCGACCGCCGAGGAAGAGCTGAAACAGGCGCCGGGCGTATCGCTGATCACCGCCGAAGACATCAAGAAACGCCCGCCGGTGAACGACCTGTCGGAAATCGTGCGCAAGATGCCCGGCGTCAACCTGACCGGCAACAGTGCCAGCGGCACCCGCGGCAACAACCGTCAGATCGACCTGCGCGGCATGGGCCCGGAAAACACCCTGATCCTGATCGACGGCAAGCCGGTCACTTCCCGCAACTCGGTGCGCTACACCCGCTCCGGCGAGCGTGACACCCGCGGCGACAGCAACTGGGTGCCGGCCAACGAAGTCGAGAGCATCGAAGTGCTGCGCGGCCCGGCAGCAGCGCGCTACGGTTCCGGCTCCATGGGCGGTGTGGTGAATATCATCACCAAGCGCCCGACCCAGGAAATGACCGGCAGCATCACCGCCTTCACCAACCTGCCCGAAGACGACGCCGAAGGCGTGACCAAGCGCACCACCTTCAGCCTCGCAGGCCCCCTGACCGACTCGCTGACCTTCCGCGTCTACGGCAACCTGAACAAGACCGACGCCGACGACGCCGACATCAACCAGGCCCATACCGACACCGCCTCGGGCGCCTCCCTGGCCGCAGGCCGCGAAGGCGTGCGCAACAAGGACGTCAACGCGCTGCTGAGCTGGGCGCTGGACAACCAGCAGACCATCGACTTCGAAACCGGCTTCAGCCGCCAGGGCAACATCTACACCGGCGACGTCGGCACGGGCGGCACCGAATCCCTGACGCCAGGCAGCACCATCAACGGCTGGCTGGGGCGCGAGACCAACACCATGTACCGCCAGAACTTCTCCGTCACCCACCGTGGCGACTGGGAGTTCGGTACGTCGCGCCTGCTCGCCCAGTACGAGAAAACCCGCAACGACCGCTTGCTGGAAGGCCAGACCGGTTCGGTGGACGGCGATATCAGTGCCAATGCGGAAAAGTCGTTGAGCACCTACGACAGCTACCTGGTCCAGGGCCAGCTGGACATCCCGCTGGACGTGCTGCGCCCGCAGACCCTGACCCTCGGCGCCGAATGGAACTACCAGGAGCTGGATGACCCGAGCACCATGGATCGCGCCATCGGTACCACCCTGCCGAACTCCGCTGCCAGTGCGCGTCCGACCGACATGGACGCGACCATCATGGCGCTGTACGCCGAGGACAACATCGAGCTGACCCCCGACTGGTACCTGACCCCGGGTCTGCGCCTGGACCATCACGACCAGTTCGGCGCCAACTGGAGTCCGAGCCTGAACACCTCGTACAAGCTCACCGAGGACATCACCCTCAAGGGCGGTATCGCCCGCGCCTTCAAGGCGCCGAACCTGTACCAGTCCAACCCCAACTACCTGTACCGCAGCAACGGCAACGGCTGTGCGCCGAGCCTGAGTTCGAATGGTTGCTACGTGTTGGGTAACGCCGACCTCGATCCGGAAATCAGCATCAACAAGGAGCTGGGCATCAGCTTTGCCCGCGACGGCTGGACTGCCGGCCTGACCTATTTCCGCAACGACTACGAGAGCAAGATCGTCTCGTCCAACGACCTGGTGGGCCGCACCTCGGCCAACGAAGCCATCCTGCAGTGGGACAACGCCAAGGACGCCATGGTCAAGGGCTGGGAAGGCAACGTCGGCGTGCCGCTGCTGGGCGAAGCGGGTGAAGTGCTGAGCTGGAACACCAACTTCACCTACATGGACTCCAACGAGGACAGCGACGGCAACCCGCTGTCGGTGGTGCCGGAATACACCGTCAACACCATGCTCGACTGGCAAGTGACCGAAGCCCTGGCCCTGAGCCTGACCGGCACTTATTACGGTAAGCAGGAGCCGCGCAAGTTCAACCCGACCCGTGACGTCAGCGTCACCGCGCAGAACGAAATGAAGACCCTCGATCCGTACCATGTCTGGGGCATCGGCGGCACGTACGCGCTGAACAAGAACCTGTCGTTCGGCGCCGGCATCAACAACCTGTTCGACAAGCGCGTGTACCGCGAAGGCGCGGGCACCAGCGCCGGTGCCAGCACCTACAACGAACCGGGCCGGGCGTTCTATGCGTCGGTGACGACCAGCTTCTGACCCAAACCTCCAGGACGGTGCAAATCCCTGAGGGAGCGGCTGAAGCCGCTCCCTCTGTGCGTGCTACCCCAAGGGCTTGCGTCGTCCTGAGCCGATGAGGCCCTCATGAAAACAACGACCTTCTCCTGGCCCATGCTGTCGCGCATCGCCGCCGCGCTGCTGGGCGGCTATGCCTTCACCTACGCCTTCACCGCCGCCCTGGCGCGGCTGCTGCCGCTGGACAAGGTGGATGCCCTGATCAGCGCCAGCCTGTTGTCCTTCGCCGTCTACACCGGCGCGATTCTCTGGGCGTTCGCCTGCCGCAGCGCAACCCGCGCCTGGGCCGGGCTGGCGCTGGGTCTGCCGCTGGCCGCGATCGGCTTCTGGCCGCAACTGACGGGGATCGCCGGATGAAACAGAAAACCATCACCCAATCGCTGTCGTGGATGCACACCTGGAGCGGCCTGATCTTTGGCTGGGTGCTGTTCGCCATTTTCCTCACCGGCACCCTGGCGGTGTTCGACAAGGAAATCGACGGCTGGATGCGTCCGGAAATCCCGACCCACACCCTCGACCGCAACGAGGCGGCGCAGCGCGGGCTGGACTACCTGCAGGCCAACCATCCCGGCGCCAGCGCCTGGAACATCGGCCTGCCCAGCGAGCGCTCGCCCAACCTCACGGTGTCCGCCGGCGAGCAGCGCCGGGGCGGCGGCACCGCGCTGGACCCGCACACCGGCGAGACGCTGGACGTGCGCGAGACCGCTGGCGGCAGCTTCTTCTTCCGCTTTCACTTCACCCTCAACCTGCCGCGCAACATCGGCATCTGGGTGGTAGGGCTGGCGGCCATGGCGATGCTGGCGGCACTGATCAGTGGCATCGTCATCCACAAGAAATTCTTCAAGGAGTTCTTCACCTTCCGCCCGGCCAAAGGCCAGCGTTCCTGGCTCGACGCGCACAACGCCACGGCGGTGCTGGTGTTGCCGTTCCACCTGATGATCACCTACACCGGGCTGGTGATTTTCTACCTGATCTACATGCCGGCCGCGTCCGATGCGTTGTTCGACGGCGACCGCGATGCGCTCAACCGGGCCATGCGCGGCATGCCAACGCAACAGCATGCCGCCGCGCCGAATGGCGGGCAGCGTGGGCAGCAGCAGGGCCAGCACGGCGGTGAACGCGCAGGGGGCGGGCGTGGTGGCGAGGCGGGCAGGGCGCAGGGCGAAGCGGCGCCGCTGGCCGCGCTGGGGCCGGTGCTGGATGAGGCGGAGAAGGCCATGGGGCCGTTGTCCGGCCTGTCGATCCAGAACCCCGGACGCAGCGATGCGCGCATCGAGGTCCGCCCGATGTTGGGCAACCGCATCGAACTGACCAAGGGCCAGAGCATGGTTTTCGACGGTGTCAGCGGCAAGGTGCTGCGGGCTCCCGCCGAGAGCCGGCCGAGCCTGCTGACCCAGCGGGTCATGTCCGGCATGCACTTCGCCCAGTTCGGTGGCTACCCGATGCGCTGGCTGTACTTCCTGTGTGGTCTGGCGAGTTGCGCCATGATCGCCACCGGGCTGGTGCTGTTCACCGTCAAGCGTCGCCGCCGCCACGACAGCGAAGGCGCGATCGGTGCGGTGCTGTATCACGTCGCCGAGCGCCTGAATGTCAGCGTGGTGGCCGGCCTGTCGCTGGCCTGTATCGGCCTGCTCTGGGCCAATCGCCTTCTGCCGGTGGAACTGGCCCAGCGCGGTGGCTGGGAAGTGCGGGTGTTCTTCCTGATCTGGCTGGCAACCCTGGGGCACGCCATCGTCCGGCCATGGCTGCGCGCCTGGCAGGAACAACTCGGCGCGGCAGCATTGCTCTGCCTGACCTTGCCGCTGCTGAATTTCCACACCGTCAACCGTGGCGACTTCCTGTCTCTGGAAATCACCACCGTGCTGATCGGCGTATTGCTCGGCTGGTGCTGCTGGAAGATTGGCCAGCCGGCCAAGGAACGTCCGGCCCGACGGGCCGCTGGCGCCAGCCTGGAGGTCAATTGAGATGAGTCTGGCGTTATCCACAGGGCTGTTGCTGGCCTACAGCGGCATGCTCGGTTTGTGCCTGGGGCTGGAGCGGCATTTCAAGCAGGTGTGGGGGCGTGTGCTGTCGCCCACCCTGCGCCGCGTGCTGCGCATTGCCGGCTGGCTGGCGCTGGCAGGCAGCTTTGCCACCAGCGTCGCCGCCTGGGGGTGGGCAATGGGACCGATTGGCTGGTTCGGGCTGTTGTCGCTGGCGGGGTTGGGGTTGGTGCTGCTGTTGCCGTATCGCGCCCGCGGCGCGGTGTGGCTGGCGGTGGTGGGTTGGCCGGTGATCGGGGTTGTGGCGCTGGTCTGATCCAATGGATGAAATGTCATCCGTTAAGCCGGGTTTTCCGGGTTTCTGACTAGATTTCTGGTCACTGTCGGATGCCGGTTCGGGGTCTCGATCTCGAACCACTCCGGCCAGGAGCTCCGATGCCGTCCACCCACCTCCACGCTCGGAATCAGTCGCTCGCTCAGCACCGCCGTCTGCCCGACCGCCTTGGCTGTGCGGTACTTGACGCTGTGGATGCACTCCCGGTCGCCGAACTCGCAGCGGTTCAGCCGGGTGCCGCCGCACGGACCGTTGGCCAGGCCCTTGGGACAGGTTTCGGGGCAGGTGTAGAGGGTGTCTTCGAGGCGGCAGTGGCCGCAGGTGTCGCAGCCTACCAGCGGGCGTTTCAGACTGCGTTCGATACGGTGCAGCCAGCGGGCGCCGCCGGCTGTGGACCAGAGCGGGCGGCGCACGGCCCAGCCGAAGGCACGGCTGAGCAGCGTAGCGCGGTCGAACAGGTGCGAATGAAGGCCGGACAGCAGCCGATAGCGCAGTGTTTCCTTCAACGAGGCGCTGACCCGCGATTGCCCGGCCTGCCAATCCATACCCGGCGGATGAAAGGTCACGGTCGGCACGTTCGGCATCCGCCAACTGGCCTCCCAGGCCGGCGCCCATTGCTCAAGGGTATGGACCTTCGTTTCCCAGTGATCCAGCGCCTGTTCCAGCGCCTCCAGTTGCGCCGCTTCATGGATGCCGGAAAGGTGGATGCCGGCATAGCCGATCAGCCGCAGGCCGATGATCTGCAGTGCCAGGCGCTCGACACTGCGGGCTTGCGCATGGGCTTTCGAGACGGCCTCTTCCGCCGCCAGCAGGGCGTGCATCGACGGCGACACCGTGACCCCGGCGACGTTGTCGAGCATCGCCGCCCGGCCACGGGTCAGGCTCATGATGCAGGCGATCAGCGGCTTGGGTGATGGCTGGCGGCTCATCCAGGCGAAGGCTTCGCGGAACTTGTCCATGTCGAAGCCCAGTTGCAGGGTCAGGAAGTCCGCCCCCGCCGCGAGTTTTTTCTCGGCCTTGAAGTACTGTGCGCCGCCTTCTTCCTCGCGGTACTTGAACGGGTTGAGGGCAGCGCCCAGCAGCCAGTCCGGCCGTGCCTTGCGCACGATCTGCAGCGCCGGCACCGACTCCAGGTAGCGTACCGGCTGCTGGCCGGGGTAGTGGCCCGGCAGGCGGTCGCCGGTGAGCAGCAGCAACTGGTCAAGGCCCAAGGCGTCCATGCGTTCGAGCTGCGCCAGCAGGTCCTGGCGTTCGCGGTTCTTGCCGGAGAAGTGCAGCAGCGTCGGCACCGGATGGGCGAGGGTGGTGAAGGCGTCTTCCGGAGACAGGTCGAACGGGCTGCCGACCCGATCGCCGATGGCAGCGATCATCGGCCAGCCGCGAAAGTGCGGGCGCTGCATGACCTGCTCGAACGCGGCGAAGCGCTGCGGCTTGGGAACGAACTCCATGACGCACACGAACTGCCGTTGCAGGAGTGCCTGTTTCAACACATTCATGATTTCTCGCTAATCGAGCGGGCTGACCTTGCGGCCATTCTGGGCCATGCCGGTCGCGCCGCCATGCCCGAAACCGTACGAGGCTGTTTTGAAAAAGACATGGGGTTGAGCTTTTAACGTGAGCAATTCTACAGATCATCGTTAAGAAAATGAGTTTGTTTCATTAATGGCAGATCCCGACAATTCCCTCATTCATATTTACCTTGAGGGAACTGCAAATGGCTTTGGCACACAACCTGGGCTTTCCGCGCATCGGACGCGACCGTGAACTGAAAAAGGCCCAGGAAGCCTTCTGGAAAGGCGAACTGGATGAGGCCGGCCTGCGTGCCGTGGGTCGCGAGCTGCGTGCCACTCACTGGCAGGTGCAGAAAGACGCCGGTATCGAACTCCTGCCGGTCGGCGATTTCGCCTGGTACGACCAGGTACTGACCCACTCGCTGACCTTCGGTGTGATCCCCGAGCGCTTCCGTGGCCACGGCGGTGCCAAGCCCACCTTGCAGACCCTGTTCGCCATGGCCCGCGGTGTTTCCGACAGTTGCTGCGGCGGTGCCCACGCCCAGGAGATGACCAAGTGGTTCGACACCAACTACCACTACCTGGTCCCGGAGTTCAGCGCTGACCAGCAGTTCGAGCTGAGCTGGGAACAACTGTTCGAGGAAGTCGAGGAAGCCAGGGCCCTGGGCCACGCGGTGAAGCCGGTGGTGATCGGTCCGCTGACCTACCTGTGGCTGGGCAAGACCAAGGGCGTCGAATTCGACAAGCTCGACCTGGTCGACCACCTGCTGCCGCTGTACGGCGAAATCTTCCAGCGCCTGGCGAGCCAGGGCGTGGAATGGGTACAGATCGACGAACCGATCCTCGCCCTCGACCTGCCGCAGGACTGGAAGAACGCCTACGAGCGCGTCTACAACATCATCCAGCGCGAGCCGCTGAAAAAGCTGGTGGCCACCTACTTCGGCGGCCTGGAAGACAACCTTGGCCTGGCCGCCAACCTGCCGGTGGATGGCCTGCACATCGACCTGGTGCGTGCGCCGGACCAGTACCCGACCATCCTCGACCGCCTGCCGGCCTACAAGGTCCTGTCACTGGGCGTGGTCAACGGCCGCAACGTCTGGGCCTGCGACCTGGAGAAAGCCGTGGGCATTCTGCGTCACGCCGCCGAACGCCTGGGCGATCGCCTGTGGGTCGCGCCGTCCTGTTCGCTGCTGCACAGTCCGGTGGACCTGGCCCGTGAAGACAAGCTCGATGCCGAGTTGAAAAGCTGGCTGGCCTTCGCCGTGCAGAAGTGCCATGAAGTCGCGGTGCTGACCAAAGCCGTCAACCAGGCGGAAGCCGCCGATGTCATCGTGGCGCTGGAGCACAGTCGCGCCGTGCAGGCCAGCCGCGCCGCTTCGCCGCGTATCCACAAGCCGGCGGTGCAGGCGCGTCTGGCGGCGATCAAGCCCGCTGACAGCCAGCGGGTTTCCGCCTTCGAGCAGCGTATCGCCAAACAACGGGCCGGCCTCGACTTGCCCGCGTTCCCGACCACCACCATCGGCTCCTTCCCGCAGACCTCGGCGATCCGCCTGGCACGTCAGGCCTTCAAGCAGGGCAAGCTCACCGAGAGCGATTACATCGAAGCCATGCAGAGCGAGATCCGTCACGCCGTGCAGATCCAGGAGCACCTGGGGCTGGATGTGCTGGTGCACGGCGAGGCCGAGCGCAATGACATGGTCGAGTACTTCGCCGAGCAACTGGACGGCTACGTCTTCACCCGCTTTGGCTGGGTGCAGAGCTACGGTTCCCGCTGTGTGAAACCGGCGGTGATTTTCGGTGACCTGAGCCGGCCGAAAGCCATGACCGTGGAGTGGATCCGCTACGCCCAGGGCCTGACCGACAAGGTAATGAAAGGCATGCTGACCGGCCCTGTGACCATGCTGATGTGGTCGTTCCCGCGCGAGGACGTGAGCCGTGAAGTGCAGGCCCGGCAACTGGCCCTGGCGATCCGTGACGAAGTGGTTGATCTGGAAGCTGCCGGCATCAGGATCGTACAGATCGACGAAGCCGCGTTCCGCGAAGGACTGCCGCTGCGTCGCGGTGCCTGGGGGCATTACCTGGACTGGGCGACCGAAGCATTCCGTCTGTGCGCCTCCGGCGTGCGCGACGAAACCCAGATCCACACCCACATGTGCTACAGCGAATTCAACGATGTGATCGAGTCGATCGCCGCGATGGACGCCGACGTCATCACCATCGAGACCTCGCGTTCGGACATGGAATTGCTGGAGGCCTTCGAGAAGTTCGACTATCCGAACGAGATCGGCCCTGGCGTCTACGACATCCACTCGCCGCGGGTGCCGGGCAAGGAAGAGATGGTCAAGTTGCTGCGCAAGGCGGCGAAACGGATTCCGGCGCAGCGCCTGTGGGTCAACCCGGATTGCGGCCTGAAGACCCGTGGCTGGCCTGAGACCGAGGCGGCACTGGTAAACATGGTGGCGGCAGCGCGGGAGTTGCGTGGGGACACGTCGCTGGTCTGACCGATCTTCGCAGGCTGACGGGCCTCATCGCTGGCTTTGCCCGCGATGAGGCCTTTTGCGTTACAGCGCATCAAGTCCGAATTGCATGTCTAGTCCTGAAATAGGTTTACACCTGTTCAGGTAGGCCGATAGGCCTCAAAACGCCCGATGCACTGCATCGGGCGTTTTGTTTTTCAGGGCCATATGGGGCCGTTCTGTGTTGTAGATCTGCACTGCCTCGTCAACCATCTGTCTCGCCTGCTCAAGATCTTCAGGGCTGCTCAACAGCAGCTCCATTTTGAGGATTCCGTTGATTCGCTCGGCCAGCGCGTTCTGGTAGCAGTCATACCCATCAGTCATGGAGCACTGAACATCGTGCCGTTGGTGCAGTGACTGGTACAGCGCTGAGCAATATTGGATGCCTCGATCCGAATGGTGGACTAATGGCTGGCGACGACGTCGCGTTCGTAATGCCTGCTTGAAGGCTTGCGCCACTGACTCGGCATGCAGGCTTTCATGAACGTGGTGGCCAACAATTTTCCTGGAGTACGCATCCGTTACCAGGCTCAGGTACAGCGGGCCGTTACGTGCGGGCAGGTAAGTAATGTCGGCAACCCAGACGTGCTCCGGCCTTGTCGGAACGACTTGGCTTGGACCGGGCTTGAGTAAATTGGGATGGCGGTAGAAGCGATGAAAGCTCTGTGTTGTCTTGTGGTAGGCCCGCTTGGGCAGCACCAGCAAACGGCGCTCTCCCAAGACCTGGAACAGCCTATCTCGGCCGACTTGGAATCGTTTGTCAGGTTGGCAATGCAGCAGATAGTGCAGCTTGCGTGTACCCAAACGAGGCTGGCGCATCCGGACTTGCTGAACAAACTCAACCACCCGGTCTGCCTGATGCTCTTTGCCATCAGCCGCTCGGTTGCGCTTGTAGTAAGCCTGTCGACTGATGCCTAGAAACTGACAAGCCCTGGCAATGCTCAGTCCTGAGACTTGACCTTGCGAGAGGACTTGCCGGATCGCTTTTTTACGACCGAGACACCATAGTCATTTTTCAGAACATCAACGACCGTCTCAAAGAACTGGGCCTTCTGGCTCATCAGCTCAAGCTGTTGCTCAAGCTCTTTGATCCGCTGCTCGGGAGTGAGCGTTTTGGGGTCAGACATCGCGCAGCTCCTCTCGTCTCGGATCGAGGCCCCCTGGCTCCAATCCTGGCGACCGTGCTTACGCAACCATACCAGAACCGTTGACCGACCCTGGATGCCATACCGCACCTGGGCCTGCTTGTAGGTCAGCTCGCCTTTTTCAATCTGATCAACCACCGCCAATTTAAAAGACAGTGAGTAATCCCGCTGTGTGCGCTTTACACCTTGCTCCATCTGACTCTCCGGAAATTCGGGATGGGAGGTGTAAACCTTATTCAGGACGGGACAGCAGGCACAAAAAAGCCCGCGCGAGGCGGGCTTTTCTGTTTGCCGTCGAATCCGAAGATTCTCTGGCGGGGTATGGTGGCTACACAGGGACTTGAACCCCGGACCCCAGCATTATGAATGCTATGCTCTAACCAACTGAGCTATGTAGCCAAGTGGCGCGCATTATTCGCCTGAAACGGATATCTGTCAACACTCTATTTCAAAAAATTTTACGCGCTTTCAACTGCTTAGCCGTCCGGGCCCTCAGAAGTCGTATCTGAACCCCGCCATCAGGTTGCGCGGCGCGCCGTAGGTGCCGTAGCTGCTCGCCACGCTGCAGTACTTGCGGTCGAAGACGTTGTCCAGGTTGACCGTCGCGCTGAGGTTCTGGCTGATCTGGTAGCGCGCCATCAGGTTGGTGATGGCATAGCTGCCCTGGGTAAAGCTGTGCAGGTCGTAGCCCACCTTGCTTTGCCAGTTCACACCGCCGCCCACGGTCAGTTTGTCCAGCGCGCCCGGCAGGCGGTAGGTGGTGAAGGTTTTCAGGCTGTGGCGCGGCAGCAGGGTGTTGATGCGTTCGTCGTCCTTGTCGGTGGTCGTGGTGTAGACGTAGCCCGCCGATGCCTGCCAGCCCTCCGCCAGTTCGCCATTGAGTTCCAGCTCGACACCTTCGGACGTGGTGTCCTGCTCGGCGCTGTACACATCGTCGTGCATCCAGATCGCCAGGTTGTCCTGCTGCAGCTTGAACAGCGCCAGGCTGGAGTTGAGCTTGCCGTCCAGGTGGCTGCCCTTGATGCCGATCTCGTAGCCGACGCCTTCCATCGGGTCCAGTGGCTTGTTCTCTTCGTCACGCACGTAGGACGCCTGCGGGCTGAAGATCTTGGTGTAGCTGGCGTAGGCCGACCAGGTGTCGTCCAGGTCGTAGACCACGCCGGTGTAGGGGATGAACACACCGGTTTCCTTGCGCTTGACCTCGCTGGCCGGCGAGCCGTAGCTGTAGTCCTCGGTGTCGCGTTTCCAGTCGGTCAGGCGGCCACCGATGATCAGCTTGAGGTCGTCGGCGAGGTTCAGGCGAGTGGTGGCGTACGCGCCGTACTGGTTTTCTTCCATGCTGGATTTGCCCGACACGGCGAAGTCCGGCTTCGGCTGCTTGCCGTCCCAGTCGAAGATATTCGGGATCTGCGCGCCTGGCGTTGCGTAGTAATCGCGGCGCCAGCCGCCCCAGCTCGGAACGTTTTCCCGGTACTGCGACAGAGTCAGGCCGGTGATCAGTTCATGCTCGCGACCCAGTAGGCTGAACGGGCCGGTCAGGTACAGGTCGAGGTTGTCCTGGCGAGGGGTGCCGGAGAAACGCACCGGCATCTGGCCCATGCCGCTGCCGTCCGGGGCGAGGTCGCCGGTGACGTAGCCGAACAGCTCGTCGAACTGGTTTTCCGAGTGGCTGTACTCGATCTTGCCGCTCCAGCCGTTGCCCAACTGGTGCTCCAGGGAGGCGAAGTAGCTGGTCTGCTCGTGGTCGTTGTAGGACCAGACCGGCGTACCGCTGAGGGAGCGGCTCAGGTTGCTGCGCTCGCCAGTGCTGAAGCGAGTGGGCAGGCCGCTGCGGGCCGGGGCATCGACATCGGTGCGCTGGTAGCTGAAGCCGACGGTGAGCAGGGTGTCTTCGCTCAGGTCGAACTCGCTGATGCCGTACAGCAGTTGCGAGTCCAGCTTGTAGCGATCGACCCAGGCATGTTCGCTCTTAAAGTCGGCTACCAGCCGGCCGCGCACATTGCCGCTGTCGTTCAACGGGCCCGACACGTCGAAGCCGCTGCCGTAGCGGTCCCAGGTGCCGGCCGAGCCGGTGATGCTGGCCTGGTTCTCGTAGGTCGGGCGCTTGCGGATCAGGTTGATGGTCGCCGCCGGGTTACCCATGCCGCTGATCAGGCCGCTGGCGCCGCGGACCACTTCGACGCGGTCGTACATCGCCATGCTCTGGGTGTAATTGTCCATCCGCGAGGCGGTGGGCACGCCGTCGATCTCGTAGTTGATGATCTGGAAGCCGCGGGACCAGAAGGAGTCGCTTTCCGCCCCCAGGCCGTCGCGGGTGACGATGATGCCCGGGGTCGCTTCCAGTGCATCGGTCAGGTTGGTCAGGCGTTGGTCATCCAGGCGCTGGCGGGTCATCACGGTGAGCGACTGCGGGGTTTCCTTCGGGCTGAGGTTCAGCCGTGTGGAACTGCTGGAGGAGTAGGTGGTGTACAGCCCGGTGCCTTCGGTGATCGAGCCCGGCGCCTTGCCGGAAATGCTCAGGGCCTCCAGTTGCAGGCTGCCGCTGCCCAGGTTCATCGGCAGGTCGAGCAGGAAGCTGTTGGCGTTGGGCTGGCTCATGCGCGCGCCGGTGCCTTCGGTGAGGTGCTGGATCGCCTCCCCGGCGCTGAGCTGGCCTTGCACGCCCGGCGAGCGCAGACCGTTGACCTGGCTGGACTGGTAGATCACCTGGTAACCGCTCTGGGCGCTGAACTGGTCAAGCGCATCTGCCAGCGGCTGGGCGGCGATATTGAAGCTGAAGCGCTGGGCGCGGACCTCGCTGTTGCCGGTTTCAGCGGCGTGCGTCATGGCCGGCAGCGTGGTGACCAGGGTGGCCGCCAGGACGGCACGGACCAACGGCTTGAAGGTGAAATCGAACGGGTACTGCATGTGTTCCTCCCCAGGAATACAAATGCCAATGCTTCTCATGTGGAGGTGTGACGCAGCAGGATCTGAAATTACCGAACGCCCGCGAAAAAATTTTCAGCGAACGATCAGCCAGCGCCCGGCGACCGCGTGAGCGCGGAGTTTTTGCGAAGACAGCAGCGCGTCCAGGGCGCTGTCGGCCTGGTCCAGATTGAAGCTGCCGCTGACCGGGCGTTGCCCGGCGGCACTGTCGAGCATCACCAAGACTTCGCCCCGGTAGTCCGCCAGCCGTTGCAGCACCTCGCGCAAGGGCACGTCGCGAACCCTCAGCTGGCCGTCGCGCCAGGCCAGCAGACGTTCGGCATCCACCGCTTGCGGGGCGTCAATGTCGGTGCCTTGCACACTGAGGCGCTGACCGGGAGCGAGCAACTGGCGATGGTTGCCGGCAAGCACCTCCACCTTGCCGCTCTGCAGCAGCACTTCATCGCTGTCGCCTTGGCGCGCCACCGAGAAGCGCGTGCCGAGGACACGCACCTGCGCTTCGTCGACCTCGACCACGAATGGCCGGCCATCGTGCTTCACATCGAGGAACACACGGCCCTGGCGCAAGCGCAGGACACGGGTCTCGCCGGTCAGTTGCACATCTACCGCGCTCTGGCTGTCCAGTTGCACGCGCGAGCCGTCGGCGAGGGTGATGTCGCGACGCTCGCCGGCACGGGTCGCGTAGTCGCTGTCCAGACGCTGGATCGTCGGCCATTGCAGCCAGAGCACGCCGGCCGCCAGCAGCACGCATGCCGCCGTCGCCAGGCGCGGCCAACGGGCGGTGCGCTTGCGGTCCGCCTTGCGCACCCTGCGCGCCGGCAGCTCCAGCGCGCCCCACAGCGCCTCGACCTCGGCAAACGCCCGGGCGTTGTCCGGCGTTGAGCGCCACGCGGTGAACGCCTGGCGCTGCGCGTCACTCACGTCCTCGGCGCGCAGCCGGGTGAACCAGTCCAGCGCTTGCTGGGCGGTGTCGGTGGCGGTGTCGGCGGAAGAGGGCGGGACGGTCATGGCGATTCGGTCTGCTGGCGCGCATGCAGGGCGGCGGCTGCGCAGTGGCTCAGGGCTTTGTTCAGGTGACGCTCCACCGCTCGCGGCTCAAGGCCCAGTTTCACGGCGATGTCCTTGTAGCTCATTTGCTCGACCCGGGCCAGCAGAAACACCTCGCGGGTGGGCGAGGGCAGGCCGTCAATGAGGCGTTCGAGGTGTTCGAGGGTGTTGCCGGCCACGGCGCTGCGCTCCGGCGTCGCCTCGTTGAGCAACTGTTCCAGTGCCTGCTCGTCATTGACCCCGCGCACCTGGTTACGACGGGCGTGATCGATGCTCAGGTTGTTGGCGATGCGGTAGAGAAAGGCGCGCAGGTTGCCCACCTCGCCGCGTTCGCTGTGCATCAGGCGGAGGAAGGCGTCCTGCAACAGGTCGCTGGCGGTTTCGCGGCAGCGGGTACGGCGGGTGAGAAAGGCCATCAGCTCGTTGCGATGGCGCTGGTAGAGGCCGGCGAGGCTGCGGTCTTGCTGATCCTCGGACATGCTGGGGCGCCGCGCAGGTGAAATGAGCGGCGATGCTAGCGTTATTGAGAATTATTCACAAGCAGCCATTCGGCAAAAAGAATAGTGCGCTTGCTAACGATTTCGCCATAATCGGATCCCGATCCGCCCGTATGGATGTCGTTCCCATGTCCGCAACTACCGCCGCGCCGACCACTGCTGCCAGCCAGAGCAGCCCGCTGGTGATGCGCATCATTGCTGCCTGTGCCCTGGCGCACCTGATCAACGACCTGATCCAGGCGGTGCTGCCGTCGATCTACCCGTTGCTCAAGACCAACTATGACCTGAGCTTCGCCCAGGTCGGCCTGATTACCCTGACCTTCCAGATCACCGCCTCGCTGCTGCAACCGGCAGTGGGCTTCTACACCGACCGTCATCCCAAGCCGAACCTGCTGCCGCTGGGCACGCTGTGTACCCTGGTGGGGATCGTCATGCTGGCCTTCGTCGGCAGCTTCTGGATGATTCTGCTGGCCGCCGCGCTGGTGGGTATCGGTTCCTCGACCTTCCACCCGGAAACCTCGCGCATCGCCCGGCTTGCTTCGGGCGGGCGCTACGGCCTGGCGCAGTCGACTTTCCAGGTGGGCGGCAACGCCGGCTCGGCGTTCGGCCCGCTGCTGGCGGCGGCGATCATCATTCCCTTCGGCCAGGGCAATGTGGCCTGGTTCGGGCTGTTCGCGGTGGCGGCGGTGATCGTCACCTACGGCCTGAGCCGCTGGTATCGCGAGCACCTCAACCTGTTCAAGGCCAAGGCCGGGCAGGCCGCGACCCATGGCCTGTCCCGCGGGCGAGTGACCGGCGCCCTGGTGGTGCTGGGCTTGCTGGTGTTCTCCAAGTACTTCTACATGGCCAGCCTGACCAGCTACTACACTTTCTACCTGATCGAGAAATTCGACCTGTCGGTGGGCAGCTCGCAACTGCACCTGTTCCTGTTCCTCGGCGCGGTGGCCGCCGGCACCTTCTTCGGCGGACCGATCGGTGACCGTATCGGCCGCAAGGCGGTGATCTGGTTCTCGATCCTCGGTGTGGCGCCGTTCACCCTGGCGCTGCCGTACGCCGACCTGTTCTGGACCAGCGTGCTCAGCGTGATCATCGGCTTCATCCTCGCCTCGGCCTTCTCCGCCATCGTGGTCTACGCCCAGGAACTGGTGCCGGGCAACGTCGGCATGATCGCCGGGGTGTTCTTCGGCCTGATGTTCGGCTTCGGCGGGATCGGTGCGGCGCTGCTGGGTTACCTGGCCGATATCCATGGCATCGAGTACGTCTATTACCTGTGTTCGTTCCTGCCGCTGCTGGGGATTCTGGCGATTCTCCTGCCTTCCACGAAGAAGCGCTGACACAGGGCACATGCGCCGCGTTGCGTCGGATTTGCCCGCTGAGGCCCCGATCCAGTAACGTGGCGCTTTAGCAATCGTTTGGCTCTTGCCCGAAGTGCCCGCCATGCCCAACGTTTCCGATCCCGATCCGCTGTCCCAGGACCAGGAAGTCCTGCGCCTGCGCGAAATCATTGCGCACAACTCCGACTGGCTCTGGGAAGTGGATAGCCAGGGCCGCTACACCTTCTGTTCCGAGCACAGCCGGCAGATGCTCGGTTTCGCCCCGAGCGAGGTGCTGGGCAAGACGCCATTCGACTTCATGCCGCCGGATGAAGCGGCGCGGGTCGGTGCGATCTTCGGCGGGATCGTCGCCGAGCAACGGCCCTTCGCCGGGCTGATCAACCGCAACGTGCGCGCCGACGGTCGTCTGGTGGTGCTGGAAACCAGTGGCGTGCCACTGTTCGACGCCCAGGGCAATTTCACCGGCTATCGTGGCATCGACCGCGACGTGACGCCGGGCAACGGTCCGCTGGATCGCCGCGAGGTGCAGCTCGAAGCCCTGTACGTGGCGGCTTCCGTGGCCCTGGGGCTGGTGGATCGGCAGGGTGTGCTGGTCAACGTCAACCGCGCCCTCGGCCAACTGCTCGGCGGCGATGCGACGCACCTGGTGGGGCAGCGCCTCGACGGTCTGCTGCCTGCCGAGCAACTGGACCTGAGCCAGTGCCTGGGCGAACTGGAGCGCGGGCAGACGCTGGCTGATCGCGAACTGGACTGGAAAAACCGTACCTATCTGCTGCAGATCGGTGCGGTGCGGGATCTGGACGACGAGATCCTCGGCATGACCCTGGCCCTCAGTGACATCACCGAGCAGCGTCTGATGCGCCAGGCACTGGCCGAAAGCAATGCGCAACTGGCCGAAGCCAACGCCCGCTTGCAGGCGCTGGCCAGCGAGGACTTCCTCACCGGCCTGCCCAACCGTCGCCGTTTCGACGAGGCGCTGTTGCAGGAGAAAGCCCGCTCCCGCCGCGAGAGCCGGCCACTGTCGCTGCTGATGGTGGACGTCGACCACTTCAAGGTGTTCAACGACCACTACGGGCACCAGGCCGGTGACGACTGTCTGCGGCGGATCGCCATGCTGCTGGGCCAGTCGCTGCTGCGCCCGGGCGACCAGGTCTGCCGCTATGGTGGCGAGGAGTTCGCGGTGATCCTGCCCGATACCGATGCCCACGGTGCCCGCACCGTCGCCCGCGAGTTGTGCCAGGAAATCTACGACGCCAATCTCAGTCACGCTGGCAGTCCGCTTGGTCGAGTGACCTTGAGCATCGGCAGTGCCAGCCACGACCCGGGCCGCCCCGGCCAGAGCATCGCCCTCACCGCGTTGCTGCGCGTGGCGGATCTGGCGCTGTACCGGGCCAAGCAGCAGGGCCGCAACCGCCTGGTCGAGGGCACGGGGCTGGACGACGAGAAGCTGCCGGCGGTTCCCTGACCATCGTTCCATTGACGTAAACGAACCCCATGGCCTAGAGTGCCGGCCCTTTCCAGTCGCCTTTGCTGTCGCCGAACCATGACCTGCGCTGTCCTTCCTTTCACCGCCCAACTGCCCGTCGCCCGGGCCGTTCGTCGTGACTGGCCGAGCGACACCGTGCTCAAGCGCCGGCGCAGCGTGCTGTTCGCCTTCACATTCTCGCCACACCGCTCCTTGCGCTGACCTCTTGCGGGCCTTCGCCGCCTGCCCGTCTTCTTTCGTCATCGAGCGTGCCTGTGCCCGCGCACGAGCCTTTTGCCTCGCGCGCCGGCGGTTGTGGAGTGAGTTGTGAACAAGCGTTTTCTCGTCGGTCTGTTGTTTGTCGTTTCCATCGTCGGTTTCAGCCTCGGTGCCACCTTGCCGCTGGTGTCCCTGCGCCTGCTGGAGTCCGGGGCCAGCAGCCTGCGCATCGGTATCCTCTCGGCGATGCCGGCGGCGGGCATGATGCTTTCGGCATTCCTTGTCGATGCCTGCTGTCGCCACCTGACCCGCCGCACGATCTACCTGCTCAGCTTCAGCGTCTGCGCCCTCAGCGTGGCGTTGATCGAATGGGCGTTCTCCTCGATCTACCTGCTTGCCGCCTTGCGTCTGGGGCTGGGCATCGGCATGGGCGTGGCGATCATCCTGGGCGAGTCCTGGGTCAACGAACTGAGCGAGGAACACAACCGCGGCAAGGTCATGGCGCTCTACGCCACCGCCTTCACCGGCTGCCAGATGCTCGGCCCCGCGATGCTGTCGCTGCTGGGCGCGCAGGGGCCGTGGCTGATCGTCATGGTGTCGGTGGGCTATGCGCTGGCGCTGGCATGCATTGTCTGGACGGTGCCCAACGATCATGTCGAACACGGCGACGACGGTGACAAGAGCTTCTCCCTGGCCGGTTTCTTCCGCGTCGCGCCGGCCTTGTGCATGGGCGTGCTGTTCTTCTCCTTCTTCGATGCGGTGGTCCTCTCGCTGCTGCCGGTCTATGCCACCCACCACGCCTTTGCTGTGGGCGTGGCGGCGCTGATGGTGACGGTGATCCTCACGGGCGACATGCTGTTCCAGTTGCCCATCGGCTGGCTCGCCGACCGCTGCGAGCGGACCCTGGTGCATCTGGTGTGCGGGGTGATCGCGATGCTGATCGGCCTGGCGCTGCCCTGGCTGATCCAGGTGCAATGGCTGCTGTGGCCGGCGCTGGTGCTGCTGGGCGCAGTGGCAGGCGGGGTCTATACCCTGGCGCTGGTCCTGATCGGCCAGCAGTTCAAGGGCCAGGATCTGGTGACGGCCAATGCCAGCGTCGGCCTGTTGTGGGGCGTTGGCAGCCTGGTCGGACCCTTGGTCAGCGGTGCGGCCATGGATGCTGCGCCCCATGGCCTGCCGATGGCGCTGTCGGTGATGGCGGCGCTGTTCGTGTGCTTTGCGCGGTCGGCCAATCGCAAGGCGTATCGGGTGTCGGCGGTGGAGTAAAAGGCGTCCTCAGTACTCGCGGCGACGGAAACCCTGTGGGAGCGGCTGTCAGCCGCGATGGACCGCACAGCGGTCCCCTTCATGCGGGCAGTGGTCGACGCAGCAGCCCCCGCAACAGCATGTCGATCGCGGCACTGGATTTGGCCAGTCGCGCCTCGCCATCTTCGCCCTCGGCGATCCACAGGCTGGCTTCGGTCAGACTGCCGTGAATCAGGCGCGCCAGCGCCTGCGGGTCAGTGTCGACCAGCGTCTCCTGTGCCATCAACTGCTCGAGCAGCCCCTGCAACGAAGCAATGCAGGGCTGTTGCGCCTCTGCCGAGGCATTGCCCAGCACCGCCCGGGCATCGCGCATAACGATGCGCTGAATTTCAGGCTCCCGCGCCATTTCCAGATAGACCTGGCAGCGTTGGCGGAAGCCTTCCCAGGCGTTGTCGGCTGAGTCGGAAATGGCCTTCAGGCGCTCATCCATCTCACCGTCGATCTGCTCCACGACAGCGGCCAGCAGGCCCTGCTTGTCACCGAAGTGATGGTACAGCGCGCCACGGGTGAGGCCGGCCTGGGCGGTGAGTTCGTCCATCGATGCGGCGGCGTAGCCGGTCTCGCAGAACGCCTTGCGGGCCGTGGCCAGCAGGGCGATGCGGGTTTCTTCCATCTCGGCGCGGGTTCGGCGGGCCATGGGTTCTCCTGAGAAAAGAGGCTTTACATACGGCTCGTAGGTAAGTAGGTTTTATTCATACGCGGCGTATGTATTTTTCCTGCAGCGGGTCGAGATGGCAAGCAGCGAGAGCCAAGGAGAGCGAAATGACCAACCCTTACCGAGCACTGTTCAACCGGCCAGGCACCGGGACGTTTGTCCTGGCCGGCCTGCTGGCGCGATTGCCGCTGCCCATGACCGGCATCGGCATCATCACCCTGCTGGCGCAATTGCGCGGCAGCTACGCCCTGGCGGGCGCGGTGTCCGCGACCTTCGTGCTGACCTATGCGGTGCTTTCACCGCGCATTTCCCGGCTGGTAGACCGCCACGGACAGCGACGGGTGTTGCCGCTGGCGATGATGGTCAGTGTGACGGGCACCGCGTTGTTGCTGCTTGGCACCTGGCTGGAGCTGGGCGACTGGAGCCTGTTCGTCGGTGCCTTGCTGGCCGGCTTCATGCCCAGCCTGTCGGCGATGGTGCGGGCGCGCTGGACCGCGCTCTACCGGGGCCAGCCACTGTTGCAGACGGCGTATTCGCTGGAAACGGTGCTCGACGAGCTGACCTTCATCGCCGGCCCGCCGCTGTCGGTGGGCTTGTGCGTGACGCTGTTCCCTCAGGCAGGGCCGTTGATGGCAGCGCTGTTGCTGGTGGCGGGCGTGCTGGCGCTGGTGATGCAGCGGATCGGTGAACCGGCGCTGAGCACGGCGGGCGATCAGGCCGATGGCTCGCTGCTTCGCCTGGCTCAGGTGCGCCTGCTGACGCTGCTGATGGTGGCCATGGGCGTGATCGTCGGCACTGTCGATATCGTCAGCGTCGCTTTTGCCGCCGAGCGCGGCCAGCCTGCGGCGGCGAGTCTGGTGCTGGCGGCCTACGCAACCGGATCCTGCGTGGCGGGGCTGGTATTCGGTGCGCTGAAGCTGCAACAGCCGCTGCCTCGCCTGTTGCTCCTGGGCGGCCTGGCGACGGCGGCGACCACCTTGCCCCTGTGGCTCGCCGGCAGCCTTCCGGCACTGGCCGCTGCGGTGCTGCTGGCAGGCGTGTTCTTTGCCCCGACCCTGATCGTGGCCATGTCGCTGGTGGAGCGGGTCGTACCGCCGGCGCGGTTGACCGAAGGCATGACCTGGCTGCTGGCAGGGCTGAATGTCGGTGTAGCGGCGGGCGCGGCGTTGTCCGGGCAAATGCTCGATGCCCACGGGACGCAGGCGGGGTTTGCGGTGGCCCTGGGAGCGGCTGGGCTGGTGCTGCTGGCGGTGTGGGCGGGCTACCGCAGGGCTGTGGTTTTTATCGTTCCCGAAATGGAACGCTAAAGCCAATTTTCACTATCTACCGCCCTAAAGGTTCTGAAATTAATCTTCTCCCATCAACGCGAAACACCACCCCTTACGAAGATCAGAACCTTTAGGAGCAACGACCATGACCGCATTCAAATACAACCGCCTGAACAAAGACGACGCCGCTGTACTGCTGGTTGACCACCAGGCTGGCCTGCTGTCGCTGGTGCGCGACATCGAGCCGGACCGCTTCAAGAACAACGTCCTGGCCCTGGCGGACCTGGCCAAGTTCTTCAACCTGCCGACCATCCTCACTACCAGCTTCGAGCAAGGCCCCAACGGCCCGCTGGTGCCGGAACTGAAAGAACTGTTCCCGGATGCGCCCTACATCGCCCGCCCAGGCCAGATCAACGCCTGGGACAACGAAGACTTCGTCAAGGCGGTGAAGGCCACCGGCAAGAAGCAGCTGATCATCGCCGGTGTGGTTACCGAGGTGTGCGTAGCCTTCCCGGCGCTGTCGGCCCTGGAAGAAGAGTTCGAGGTGTTCGTGGTGACCGATGCCTCCGGCACCTTCAACGAGATGACCCGCGACGCCGCCCACGACCGCATGAGCCAGGCCGGCGCGCAACTGATGACCTGGTTCGGCGTAGCCTGTGAGCTGCACCGCGACTGGCGCAACGATATCGAAGGCCTGGCGGCGCTGTGCTCCAACCACATCCCCGACTACCGCAACCTCATCACCAGCTACAACGCCCTGACCGCTGGCAAATAAACCCTGCGAAACGAAGAAAGGCCGCTCGATAGCGGCCTTTCTTCGTTGGGCGAAGGGATCACTTGTGCGACAGGATCGCCCCGATCAGCCCCGGGAAACGCCCGTCCATCGCGTCCAGACGCAAGGAATTCATGTGCGTGGTGCCCACCGAACGGGTCTGCACCAGGCCCGCATCCCGCAGCACGCGGAAGTGGTGGGACATGCTGGACTTCGGCCGTCCGCCGTCCAGCTCGCCGCAACTGGCTTCGGCAACACCGGCCAGATGGCGAACGATTTCCATGCGAACAGGATCACTCAGCGCGTAGAGGACGCGCTCGAGGACGAGGTCTTTGGGATCAGGATGTTTGTAGGCACGCATAGGGGCAATGATAACGGAGGCTTCACTAAATGCCATAGTTCGAATACTATCGAACAATCGTATCAAAACCTGTCGGAGCTTTCTGCATGTCCAAACTCTTCCAACCCTACTCACTCAAAGACGTCACCCTGCGCAACCGCATCGCCATTCCACCGATGTGCCAGTACATGGCTGAAGACGGTATCGTCAACGACTGGCACCAGGTGCACTACGCCAGCATGGCCCGTGGCGGCGCCGGGCTGGTGGTGGTCGAGGCCACTGCCGTCGCGCCTGAAGGCCGCATCACGCCGGCTTGCGCCGGTATCTGGAGCGACGCCCACGCCCAGGCGTTCGTGCCCGTGGTGAAAGCCATCAAGGCGGCGGGTTCGGTCCCGGGCATCCAGATCGCCCACGCCGGCCGCAAAGCCAGCGCCAACCGTCCGTGGGAAGGTGACGACCATATCGCTGCCGATGACGCTCGCGGCTGGCAGACCATCGCCCCGTCCGCCATCGCCTTCGGTCATCACCTGCCGAACGTGCCACGGGAAATGACCCTCGACGACATCGCCCGGGTCAAGCAGGACTTCGTCGACGGTGCCCGCCGTGCCCTGGAAGCCGGTTTCGAGTGGATCGAACTGCATTTCGCCCACGGCTACCTCGCCCAGAGTTTCTTCTCCGAACATTCCAACAAACGTACCGACGCCTACGGCGGCAGCTTCGACAACCGCAGCCGCTTCCTGCTGGAAACCCTGGCCGCCGTGCGTGAAGTCTGGCCGGAGCACCTGCCGCTGACCGCGCGTTTCGGCGTGATCGAATACGACGGCCGCGACGAGCAGACCCTCGCCGAATCCATCGAACTGGCCCGCCGCTTCAAGGCCGGTGGCCTGGATCTGCTGAGCGTCAGCGTCGGTTTCACCATTGCCGAGACCAACATCCCGTGGGGCCCGGCCTTCCTGGGCGAAGTGTCCCGCCGCGTGCGTGACGAGTCTGGGCTGGCGGTCACCTCCGCCTGGGGCTTCGGCACGCCACAACTGGCGGAAGAGGCGGTGAGCTCGCGGCAACTGGATATCGTGTCGGTGGGCCGTGCGCACCTGGCCGATCCGCACTGGGCGTACTTTGCCGCGAAAGAGCTGGGTGTGGACAAAGCCTCGTGGGTGCTGCCGGCGCCTTACGCACACTGGCTGGAGCGGTATCGCTGAGTTCGACCTGAACCTGGAACGGGCCGCCTTGTGCGGCCCGTTCTGTTTTCGCTCCTTCTGTCAGGCGGGTCTGAATACCGAATTCGCCCGGCGTCTGAAGGGCGAAGAAAATCAGGCCCTATACGTCAGACGATTCTCACAGGTTGTTCTGAATCGGCTCATTGTGGTGAAAAGGCCCAGCGCAGAGCATGCGCGCTTCCATTTCAAGGAGGCCTTTATGGAAAACTCTTCAATGCGTGACATCGACTTTCCACGCATCCGCCGCAAGACGGTTGCCCTCGTCGCCATCCCCCTGATTGCGCTCGGTACCTTGGCTGCTGTGTTCAACCAGGTGTTTTTCTACAACGAAGCCGGTCATATGGCCCATGTGCGCACCATCTTCGGTGAAGAGAAGGTGGTCGAGGATGTTGGCTACGCCACCCAGTGGTTCGGTCGCACCACCACGTGGAAGCGGACGATTGGCGTGCAATCGGCCCTGCAGGGCGATACCCACGCCAGTGGCAATCCCACGGTGACCGTCGGTACCCTGCCGATCGTGTTCCTGGGCAACGTCGACGCCAAGGCCGAGTTCAGTACGCAGTTTCGCCTGCCGGCAGGCGACGCATTCCTGACCATCGCGCAGGAATACCGCACCCCGGAAAACTTCATGCAGCGGGCACTGCTGCCGGCGGTGAAGGAAACCCTGCAGGCCACCGCTTCGCTGATGAGCGCCGACGACTACTACGCCGGCGACCGCAACCAGTTCGGTGCGGAGTTCGAGAACCAGTTGCGCGATGGCCTGTACCTGACCAAGCGCAAGGAAGTGCGTGTCCAGCGCGACAACCCGCCAGCCCAGACCGCGATCCTCCAGGCGGGTACCGAGCAGGGCCAGTATGGCGACACGCTCTCCACTCGCTTCATCATCGAGAAATTGCGCGATGGCAATGGCGTAGAGATCCGCAAGCAGCAGCAATTCCGCCTGTTCGGTGTGGACGTGGTAGACGCACGGGTCACCCATATCGACCCCAATCCGCAATACCAGGAGCGCATGGTACGGGTGCAGCAGGCGCTGGCCGAACTGGCCGTGGCCCGGCAGAACCGGCTCAAGGAAGAGGAAGAGAAGCAACTGGTCTCGGCCCGTGGTGCCAAGGACGTCGAGGCCAAGCGCCAGGAGAGCCTGCGCGAGCAGATTGAGCGCACCACCCAGGCCGAGACCGAGAAACAGCTCACGCTGATCAATGCCGAGCGTGAACTGCGGCGCGCCGAAATCGAGAAAAGCACCGCCGAACTGCTGCGGGACAAGGCCCGTGTCACCGGCGAGGCGACCAAGGTCACCGCCGATGCCGAAGCCTACGCGCGTGCGGCATCGCTCAAGGCGGACGGTGCCTTGCAGGCCAAGCTCGATGCCCTGGTACGGATCAACCAGGCCTGGGCCGAGGCCGCCGCGCGGGCACCGGTGCCTTCGGTCATGATGGGCAGCGCCGAGGGTGGTGTCGGACGGCAGGACGAGATGAACAAGCTGATGAGCGTCCTGGCGAGCAAGGCCGCCAGAGACCTGGTGGTGGATCTCAAGACCGAGTAGGCAGCGGATACTCCCGTGACAGATCCGTCACGGGAGTCAGTCGACCAGCGCGCACCAGCGCAGGTCGCCTACACGGGAAAGGGCTTGTAGCGTTTCAGGCTTTTCGCCTTGCGGCTGAAGGTTCTTGCCATACAGGCGCAGTCCGGGCACCAGCTGCCCCTCCGAACCGAAGCATAGGTTGCGTGCCAACTGTGCCCGCTGGCACAGAGCCAATGCAACTTTTCAAAACAGCCCGTGTAGCGGGTGGACAGACACTGGCCGCCCCGCGCCCGCGCAGAAGCATGGGCGTCGTTCAGGGTCAGGCGACTGCGGTCGATGGCGCATTGCCGACACCAGCCTCCCTCCACAACCCTGTAGCCCACCATCTCCCATTCATGCCCCCGGGCACAGCGGAAGCGATACTTTCTGACGATGCCGTGATAGCTGCTCGAGAGGCATTGGCCGCCCTGTTCTGTCGCTTTGTCTTGCAGGCGCTTGAGGCCGTCCTGATCGAGGTACTCCCTGGCCTTGCGCAGGCTTGCACACTCGGGGCACCAGGTGCCTCCTATCAGGTGGCTGCCCTGAGTGAACCACTCATGGCCTGCCTCACAACGAAACCCATAGACGTGATTGGTGCCGACGTAGTCAGCCCTGTCCGTCAGGACCTGACCACCCCGTCTGGTGACGCTCTCGTTCAGCCGTTGCCAGCTTTCCGAAACCCAGTTTTGGTAAACGGAGTAACGTGCACAACGTGGGCAACCGATATCGCCCATTGCCCGGCGACCAATCCGCGTCCAGGCATGGCCCTGCGTGCACTCGAAGCGGTAGGCGTGTTTCGCGCCCTGCCAGCGCTCGTCCAGGCACTTTACGTCGGCCTGCTCAGCGAGTGAACTGAGCTTGTTCCACTTGGCTTGCTGGTAGCACTGCTGGCATTTGATTTCCCGACCAGGGCTGAAGCAGCTCATGGTTCGCAGGAAAAAGTGCCCCTGCGCGCAGCGGAAGCGATAGCGTGCGTGGTGGCCTTTCCAGGTATCGTCCAGGCATTCGAAACCCTGGCGATCAGCAGCCTGACGCAGCAGGGGAAGGCGGTCCAGCACCGGGTGCGGAGCCTGCGGTGTCGTCGTTTCAGGCAACTTATCCATCGACCTGCCCCTTTGCCCCACTGGCGATCAGTCGGGCACCGCAGCCGGTTTGCATGCCGTGCAAGGCGACGGGGATGCCATTGACCTTGTAGCGCTTGCTGCCCTCTTCGATGGCAGACACTCCGCCGCATTGTGGGCAAGACACCTGATGACCGATGCCCGCCATGGGGCTGCCGTTGAGATGGCTGTGGGCAAAGCCTTCCAGAACCATGCCGCCATGGTCGGTGCGGTCGCCTTTGCGGATGATTTCCAGCATGTATTGTCCTCCGTGCTAGTGAGTCTCGACCAGGCGCCAGCTGACCCTCTGCCCCTTCACGTCGGGCAGGCGGTCGGCGTGGCTGAAGGTGTGTGGTTTCAGGTCGGGTTGTTGCTCGCAGATCCATACGCCGGGCCATGGGCACGGCAAGCCCGAGGGCATGCGCAGGAGGTCCTGTTCGCTGGAGGCGTCGATGGCCTGGCGGATCTCCTGCGGGGTGTCGAAGCGGCGCAACCAGAGGTTGCTGCTGAGCGGGTTCATGCGCACTTCGCGGTCGATGGCGCCGTAGTGCAGCGAGCCGATGTCCTGCACGCGCAGGCTGCGGATGGCGTTGTTGACCTTCACATAGAGCTCGGGGCGAGGGTCTGTTTCGGCCTTGCCCAGTGCCGGCCAGTCACCGGCACGGATGGCAGTGCCCCACTTGTAGGGGAGGAGGGCGATACGTGGGTCGTTCAGTTTGGCCTGAAGTTCTTCGGGTGTGCCCAGCTTGGCGACCCAGTGGTGGGCGAGGAAGGTGTACCAGTTGAGGTTGATGTAGCCATCACGCCACCTTTTGTTTCCTGTCGGTGGACATAGATCCACTCCCCTGTAGGACCAGGCTGTTTCGTATCCGGCGCTCTGATTGTTTTCCCAGTTATGGCAATCCTGCATTCCCAATCCAGCGGAACCGTGAAGGGGGCGGAGTAAGGTGCAGCACTTCAACAGAAAAGATTCGAACTTGGACTTTCCCTTGTCGCGAAGTTCTTCTATTGGTAAATGAATTCGTACTGTAGTAATTCTTTTATGGATATTTTCATACCAGCCCGCCGGTGAGAATACGCCGAACAGATAATCACTGGCGTGATCAAGGCTAATTCTCGACATGCAATCAAACTCTATCGCGCTATCAGGGCTGGTTTTTATTGCATAGTCTCGGTATGCGTTGAAGTCCATTTTTGAAAGTGGGCGTACTATCATGCGCTTATCTCCCCTGTATCCCCCCTTTAGGTTGTCGCCGTATAGGTCGTGGTATAGGGTAAACGCGTCCGCAATTCCCTTTCGGCGAACAGGAAGATAAGCGTCGACCATACTGAAGATGGCGACGATCCCAACCTGTTGAACGGGAAGGTCGTGGTCGTCCTCATCAACATAGGTAAAGTGCCAGCGTTCGGCATCGAACCCGGTGAAAAAGTCGGTCATGGTTTTATTCCTGTGCCCCGTCCGTAATTCATGAGCTCGACTCAAAAGAACTTGACCATGCGCCATGTCACCCGCTGGCCGTTTACTTCGGGCAGGATCACGTTGTGCTGGAATGTCTGTCGCCCCGGAGAGGAGTCTTCTTCACATATCCAGATGCCAGGCCATGGACACGGCATTCCAGACACGACCCGCAAGTAGTGACGCTCTTTGGTCGTGACCTTGCCGGCCTCGTCGATGGCCTTGCGGATTTCCTCTGGCGTATCGAAACGGCGCAGCCAGAGGTTGCTGGTGAGCGGGTTGAAGCGCACTTCGCCGCCGATGGAGCCGTAGTGCAGGGAGCCGATGTCCCGTACCCGGAGGTTGCGGATGGCGTTATTGACCTTGACGTACAGTTCCGGTTGCGGATCCACCTGGGCCTTGCCCAATGCTGGCCAGTCACCGGCGCGGATCACCGTCCCCCACTCGTAGGGGATCTGCACGATACGGGGATCGCCCAGTTTGGCCTGGAGTTCTTCAGGCGTGCCCAGCGTGGCGATCCAGTGGTGGGCGAGGAAGGTGTACCAGTTGAGATTGGAATAACCCGTTCGCCATTCTTCATTCCCGGTAGGGATACATACATCAACGCCCCTGTAGGCCCAGGCTGTTTCGTACTCAAGGTGCTGATAATCCTCCCAGTTCTGACATTCTTGTATACCCAACCCCGCAACACCATGGATAGGTCGCAGGAAAGCACAGCATTTCAGAAGAAAAAGCTCGAATCGGTCTTTTCCTTCCCCCTGTAGTTCTTCTGTGGGGAGATAGATTATTACAGTAGTAAATGAGTCATGAATTTTTTCAAACCAGCCTTCAGGGGAGAAAACCCCAAACATGTAGTCGCTGGTATGCTGCAAGCTCAGTCGTGACATGCACATGAACTCGATTGCTTCCATGGGGCTCGTGTTCAAGATATAGTTTTTGTAATCGTCCGTGCTCATCTTTGAGAAGGGGCGAACGATCATGCGCTTGTCTTCTCTATACCCTCCCTTGAGCTTGTCTCCATATAGTTCGTTATATAAAGAGAATGCCTGCGCAATACCTTCTCTACGAATAGGGTGGTAGGCGTCCAATAGATGAAAGTTCGCGACAATCCCAACTTGCTGAACGGGAATGTCATGGTCGGTTTCATCAACATAGGTAAAGTTCCAGCGTTCGGCATCGAACTCGGTGAAGAAGTCGGTCATGGTTTTGTTCCTGTGTTCCGTCCGTGATTAATAAATTCGGCTCAAAAGAACTTGACCATGCGCCACGTCACCCGCTGGCCGTTTACTTCGGGCAGGATCACGTTGTGCTGGAATGTCTGTCGTCCCGGAGAAGAGTCTTCTTCGCATATCCAGATGCCGGGCCATGGACACGGCATTCCAGACACGACACGCAAGTAGTGACGCTCTTTGGTCGTGACTTTGCCGGCCTCGTCGATGGCCTTGCGGATTTCCTCTGGCGTATCGAAACGGCGCAGCCAGAGGTTGCTGGTGAGCGGGTTGAAGCGCACTTCGCCGCCGATGGAGCCGTAGTGCAGGGAGCCGATGTCCCGTACCCGGAGGTTGCGGATGGCGTTATTGACCTTGACGTACAGTTCCGGCTGCGGATCCACCTGGGCCTTGCCCAGTGCCGGCCAGTCACCGGCGCGGATCACCGTCCCCCACTCGTAGGGGATCTGCACGATACGGGGATCGCCCAGTTTGGCCTGGAGTTCTTCAGGCGTGCCCAGCGTGGCGATCCAGTGGTGGGCGAGGAAGGTGTACCAGTTGAGATTGACGTAGCCATCACGCCATCTTTTGTTTCCTGTCGGTGGGCATAGATCCACTCCCCTGTAGGACCAGGCTGTTTCGTATCCGATGCTCTGATAGTCCTCCCAGTTATGACAGTCCTGCATTCCCAATCCGGCGGCACCGTGAAGGGGGCGAAGTAAAGTGCAGCACTTCAACAGAAAAGATTCGAATCTGGACTTTCCTTCCCCGCGAAGTTCTTCAATCGGTAAATAAATTCGGACTGTACTGATTCTTTCATGGATTTTTTCATACCATCCCTCGGGGGAGTAGACTTCAAAGCTATAGTCGCTGGGGTGTTCGAAGCTGAGTCTTGATAGATACTTGAGTTCGATAACGTCCATTGGGTCGCTATTCATGATGTAGCTTTTGTAATCCTCGAACCTCATCTTTGACAAGGGCCGTATAGTCGTCCCCTTGTCTTCGCGATATCCTCCATTTATGTTGTCTCCATAAAGGTCGTGATAAAGCGAAAATGCTTCAGCGATTCCTTTTCGGCGAATAGGAAGGTAGGCGTCGACCAAACTGAAGATGGCGACGATCCCTACCTGTTGAACGGGCAGGTCGTGGTCGTCCTCATCAACATAGGTAAAGTGCCAGCGTTCAGCATCGAACTCGGTAAAAAAGTCGGTCATGGTTTTGTTCCTGTGTTTCGTCCGTGATTCATGAATTCGGCTCAAAAGAACTTGACCATGCGCCACGTCACCCGCTGGCCGTTTACTTCGGGCAGGATCACGTTGTGCTGGAATGTCTGTCGTCCCGGAGAAGAGTCTTCTTCGCATATCCAGATGCCGGGCCATGGACACGGCATTCCAGACACGACACGCAGGTAGTGATGCTCTTTGGTCGTGACCTTGCCGGCCTCGTCGATGGCCTTGCGGATTTCCTCTGGCGTATCGAAACGGCGCAGCCAGAGGTTGCTGGTGAGCGGGTTGAAGCGCACTTCGCCGCCGATGGAGCCGTAGTGCAGGGAGCCCATGTCCCGTACCCGGAGGTTGCGGATGGCGTTATTGACCTTGACGTACAGTTCCGGCTGCGGATCCACCTGGGCCTTGCCCAGTGCCGGCCAGTCACCGGCGCGGATCACCGTCCCCCACTCGTAGGGGATCTGCACGATACGGGGATCGCCCAGTTTGGCCTGGAGTTCTTCAGGCGTGCCCAGCGTGGCGATCCAGTGGTGGGCGAGGAAGGTGTACCAGTTGAGATTGGAGTAGCCCGCTCGCCAATTTTTTTCGGCTGTTGGCGGACACACATCCACTCCCCTGTACGCCCAGGCGGTCTCATAGCCCAGGTGCTGGTAGTCTTCCCAACTGTGGCAATCCTGTATTCCCAGTCCGGCTGCTCCATGAATTGGCCGAAGCAAGGTGCAGCACTTCAGTAGAAAACTTTCAAATCGTTTTTTTCCATCATCCAAAAGTGCTTCTATGGGTAAATAGATTCGTACAGTGGTGAACCTTTTGTGGATTTTCTCAAACCAACCTTCGGGGGAAAAAACACTGAATGCATAATCGCTTGTATGCTCAAAGCTAAGTCTAGACATGCATTTTAATTCAACTGCATCCATGGGGTCGGTGTTGATTATATAGTCGTGGTATTCATCAATTCCCATTTTGGAAAGAGGGCGAACGACCATTGGCTTGTCTCCTCGATAGCCCCCTTTGAGTTTGCCGTGATATAGTTCGTTGTATAAGGAAAAAGCCTCTGCGATGCCCTTTCGGCGTAAAGGGTGATAGGCGTCGAGCAACTGAAATGTCGCGACTATTCCAACTTGTTGAACGGGCAGATCATGATCGTTCTCATCGACATAAGTGAAATGCCAGCGTTCTGCGTCGAATTCGGTGAAAAAATCAGTCATTGGTCGATTTCCGGAGCATCTGGCCAGAACAGATAAAGCTGTTCCGTGCGGGGTTTATGAAGTTGAGTGAATTCCCAGTCCTTGTAGGCCTGCCAGTGACGCAGGTGCTCGGGTGTGAGAACGGGAGAGGAGGTGCCCCCTTCGGCTTCGGCAAAGGCAAGAGGGGCGCTTGCGGCGCTGGTGCCAACGCCCAGGCGTGCCCAGTCGAGGAGCCGCGCATAACGAACGACCTTTGGGCCTGCCCGGGCTGTAAGGACCGGCGCCGTGGTTGTTCCAGTGCCAGCAGTAGCCGTTAATCGAGACACAAAGGCCGGGCCGGCCAGCGCGAGGAAAGGCGCTATCAACGGCAGTTCCATCTGCATGCGTGCCCGGGCCGCCTGTGCGTTGGCTTCCCGCATATCGGGGCTGGCGCTCATGATGTGAGTGCCGGGTGGTGGGAGCAGGACTTCGAGTTGCCGTCGGGCGGCCAGGTGTTCGGCATCGATCAGGCCGACGATCAGCCCATGAGGGTCGGCTGAGGCGCGCAGGGGCCGGGACAGGACTTGCGATACGGGTTTGTAGACCGGTTCATGCTGGGCGGCGGTCATCCATTCCCGTCGTTGGCGCCGGTCCGCTTTGTCGCATCGGTCGGTGCGTAGCAATCTAAATCTCTCAGTCCTACCTGCGATCTCTACATAAGCCATTCTCTGTTGCTCATTAAGTACGTCCTTCTCGAACTTCATCTCAATCACGCTAGCCAGATTGGACTGGCTGTACTGCCCTTCACCGCCAGAGGTGTGATCGATGACCCGCACCACATCAGGAATACGCAGTAGTACCTGTTTCTTTTTCCCCGTCCCCAGCCGAATGCCGTTCTCAACTCCTGCAGGCAACGGCAGCTCGATCATCTGTTCCAGTTCCTTCAACCCCAGGATGTCCTGCACCACTTCCACGCTGCTGTATTCCGGCAGATAAGTGCTGCTGATGCGCTTGTACTGGGACAGCGGAAAGGAACTTGGCCGGTGCGGCTGTTTGCGGCTCATGATCGGGGCCGGTGGAGTTTTGGTCATGTCGTAGCCGACTTCGGCGCAGTAGGGCCAGCGGTACTCGAACATCTCGTTGTCGGCGCGCACCAGCAGGGCCACGGTGCGCTGGTACATGGGCGCTTCGTCGCCGGTACGCCGGTACGGGTTGGCCTTGGCATAACGGGCTTTTTCGCAGAGGTACCAGAGGTCGAGGGGGTTGGTCACCGGCAGCACCTGCCCTGAAACATCAGCTTTGGTGCTGCCGCGGGCGACGCCCGAATCGTTCTTTTTTCCGACCTTGCGGGTATTGGCGGTCATGGTTCAGTCCCTCTCCTGGGTGGGGTCGCGAAGAAAGTCCAGCGAGTGCTCGCCGTCGCCGCTCCAGTAGCTGGCCTCGAGTTGCAGCAGGTCATCCGGGTCGGGTATTGGCGTGACTTCCAGGGCTTCCGGGCGGTCGCTGGTGACGACTTCGGTCTGGCCGTTCTCGTCGGTACGGCCGCGCAGGATGTCGCCGCTGGCGCGGACGATCTCGTAGGCATGGTTTGGCAGGGGCTTCTGGGTGTTTGGATCCTGCAGGACGAAATACTCCTTGAAGTCGCCAGGCAATCCGGGGAACCGGCCCAGGTCAGGGGTCATGGTGGCCGGCCCGACCAGGTTGTGGTCCGTGGCCTTGACGGTGAAGGTGCCGGGCATGCCCATTTCGATGTTGCCGCCGGCCATGCGGATGTAGGCGCCGCCGCACAGCAGGGTGAGGTGTTCTTCGGCGGACAGCGTGACGTGGTGCCGGTTGGCGCTGATCTCCACGCTGCGGTCCGCCTCGATGCGGATATCGTTGTGCTGGGCCTGCAGCAGGAGCTGGCCGGTGTGGGCGATATGGCGCATGTCACCGCGCTGGGTGAAGGTGCCCAGGCCGTAGCCGGCATTGATCACCACGCGGTCGCCCGCCGTCAGTTGCACGTTGACCTGGGCCGCGCCATCGAGGTGTTCGCCTGCAGCCAGGGCGATGGAGCGGGGTGTGCCGGCAGCGATGCCGGCCGGGGCGGAAAAGGCCATGACCGGTTCCGCGCCGTTGCCACCGGGCTGGTCGTTGGCGCCCTGGCCCAGCTTGCGTACCGCGTCGGTCAATTGCTCGCGCGGCTGTGCGTTATGGAGCATGCCCTGGTGCTGGTTGGCGTGCTGGCCCAGGCTACGGGCCAGATCTAGCGCTGCCTCGAGGGTGGCGACGATCTCGTCGCGGTCGAGCTGGCCGCCTTCGGCCCCGGTCCGTGCCTCGGTGCTCAGCAGCAGGCCTTGTGCAGCTCGCAGCGCGCCTTGCAGATCAGTGCGCAGTTCGAAGCCTTCGCCACGCGGCTTGCCGCCGTCCGGACGGGGATGGGTGAGGTAGCCCAGGTGCAGGTGGCTGGCACCGTGGTCGTTCATCAGGGCTGCGCTGATTTGCTGGTTGCTGTCGTCCAGGCGCAATTCGCTGGCGCGGGAACCTTTGTGCTCCTTGCTCTTGAGGGTGAAGAGCGCCTGGTGGTCGGGCAGCTTGTACGGCGAGGGGTTGGTGACCCGGTAGAGCCGGTTGGTGATCACCGGCTGGTCGCAGTCTCCGTCGAGGAAGTCGACGATGACTTCCTGGCCGATCCGGGGCAGGGCGACCTGCCCCCAGCGGGTGCCGGCCCAGGCGTGAGCCGGGCGAATCCAGCAGGAACTGTCGGCTTCGTTGCGGCTGTGGCGGTCCCACGGGAACTGCACGCGCACGCGACCGTGCTCGTCGACGTGAAACTCCTCGCCCGGAGGACCGACCACGGTGGCGATCTGCGGCCCCGGGATGATCGGGCGCGGGAGCGGGGCAGGGCGCCACTCGACGCGGTCGGGAATGATGTCGGCGACATAGCTGTAGTGGGTGCCCCGCGGGGCGTCGGTGCTTTCCTCGAGCTGGCGGGTGGACTGGCGGCCGACGTGCCGGATGTGCACGGGGCGCCAGCCGTGGTTCCACTGTTGGCGCGGATGGCCGACGAGGTCGAAGGCCACGCCGGGGACCAGCCTCGGGTCGTCGCCTTCGACCACGGCCACCTGCGTGTCGCGGCGCAGGCCGCGCAGGCGGTCACGGGTGAAAGGAACGCCGGCACTCTCCTGCTTGTAGCGGCCGGGGTAGTCGAAGCGCTCGTACTGCGACGTCTGGTAGCCGTTGTCCTCGGCCTGGGCGCTGTACTCTTGCTGGGAGCGCGGGTGCTTGAAGCTGTAGTCGCGCTGGGCCTGCTGGCCGGTGCGCACATGTTCGCCGTAGGTGAAGCGGCGCAGGCAGGGGCGTGCCGTATCGCCACCCGGCGTCGGGTTGTACTGCACCGGTCCGCCGTCGATGGCGCCGTGGATGTAGAGGTGGTCGCCCAGCACCAGTCGGCTGCCTTCGGCGTCGTGGACGAAACGGTGAAAAATGCCTTCTTCGGCTGCCAGGCGCTGCAGAAAACCGAGGTGTGTTTCTCCCGCCTGGACGCAGTATTCCCGGGGCAGGTGTGCTTCGGTCAGGAGTTGGTCATCGTAGGCAATGCCGTGCTCCTTCAGCAGTATCCTGAGGATCTGCGCAGCGCTGTGCGTCTGGAAGATGCGCCAGTCCGACGACAGTGCCAGGCGCGCGAGCGGCGGCTCGACCACTGCCCGGTATCGGGTCCGGCGAAACACGGTTTCACCCTGGAAGAACGAGCTGATGCGGCCGTTGAGGTAGCGCACCGGTCGCTCGTCCTGCCAGATGACAAAGCGGGCGCCGCGGTCGACGATCCGGGCAAAGTCGATGTCCGCCTCAGGGCTGGAAAGCTCGATGTCCAGGCGAAACGTTTCGGACAACGCCTCGGTGAGGGAAAACTCGACGACCTCGAAGTCGTCTGCGTCGGTCACCGAGAAGGTGAAGCGCGTGTTGGCCTGGTGGCTCATCGATACGTCCTTTGTCTGCTTGGGTTCATGCGAAGGCGAGGGTCCTCTCACATCAATGGCTGCGTGCCCGGGCGCAGGGGCCATTGGTAGGGCGCCTCGCCCGGGCCCGTGCCGATGGACAGGGTGTGAAAGGAATGGGTGGTGCAGAACACCGACAGGGCATGGCTGAGCACGCTGAACAGCAGGTGCATCTCGCCTTCGCTCGTGTAGCCCTCCGGGTTCAGTTCCAGGTGGGTCTGGATTCCGCGCACCGGCAACGCCTTGAACATCCGGTCTACCGGCTGGGTGCTGATCGAGCGGATGGCGCCCAGCTTGCGGCGCGTCGCGCGGGCCTGCTGGATATCGCGCAGGCCGGGCAGGTCGTAGGCACTCAGGAAGCTGGCGAGCGCTTCGACGTTGCCGAGGGTCAGGTAGCTGGGGGACAGGTTGGATATCCAGTGCCACTGATGGTCTCCGCCGAACTCCGGCGGCCAGGCCTTCGTGGGCACGGTGAGGTTGGTGAACTCCGCGAGGTCGGTGGTGGTGTCGGTCTGGCAGGTGATATCGCCGGGTGCCAGACAGGCCGGCAACTGGCCGTCGGTGCAGGTCAGGCTGGCTCGGGCAATCTCGTCGCTGGCGACGTAGGGGCTGCCGTCGCCTCGCAGCAACGAGAGGCGGTGGGCCATCCCGTCGTGCAGCAGGTGGGCGCTGACCTCGTGCAGGTAGAAGCCTTCGTCGCGCTCGAGCAGTGGGTGGCGCACCGATGAATACGGTCGGAAATCCGGGACCGGCGATGCGCCCTCGGCCGTGGTGGCTCGACGTGCGCAGGAGACGCCGTCGACGCTGAAGATCTCCCGTGCGCCGGCATCGCTCGCCCCGGCGGGCTCCAGGGGGTGGCCGAGCCTGGGTTCTTCCAGGCTGATGGCCGAACTCTTGCCCGGGAACAGGTTGATGGCCGGGGTGCAGAACAGGGCCAGGTCGCGGGTGGTCACGCGGCTGCCGTCGGGCATCGGGCGGTGGAAGCGAAACTCGAGGATGGCGCGTTGGCAGGGTGTGGTTGGCCACAGGCGGCGCAGGCCAGTGAGGCGGAAGAAGTGGAAACGGCCGGGGTAGCAGAAGTATTCCTGCAGGATCCGGTAGCCATCGGGTTTGCCGGGCGGCTGTGGCAGCAGGGCTTCGTGGGGCGCGAAGCCGGAAAACTCGACATTGTGTGCTGGCAGCATGTGGCGCCGGTCATCGCACTCCAGGCGGACGTCCTGCAGATGCCTGCCCAGCCAGCCGTAAAGCATCGAAGCGGTGTCTTCGCTGCCGCTCAGGTGGAATTCCAGGTCGTCGCAGCCCAGCGTATGCAGGGACGTGCCGGGGAACGCCTGAAGGGTTACGCGCAGCAGGCTGCCGTCGGGGCCGTGGCTGTCCCGGACGGACTCGAGGGTCAGTGGCAGCAGTGTCACGTCGGTGCAGGTGCGAAACTGGCAGCGCACGCCCTGCACCCGACGCGACTGCACTACCGTTGCCCGGGACACGCGGTGAGGCGCGGTGAGGGCACCTTCCGTCGGTGTGAAGCGCATGATGGTCATGCTGGGGCTGGGTTGCAGGCAGGCCGGGTCCAGGGCCTGCAGCAGCGGCTGGGTGATTTCCGGGAAGTCGTCGTCGATCTTCAGGCGCAGCCTGGCGTTGAGAAAAGCGAAGCCTTCGAGCAGGTGCTGGACGCCGGGGTCTTTTGCCGAACCCCCCAGAAAGGGTTCCAGGGCCGGATTGCGACGAGAAAAGACCCGCCCCAACCGACGCAGGTAGTCCAGTTCCTCGACGAATTTTTCCTTGAGTGATGCCATGCCTCCTCCCTGTGCGGGAGATCCGCCTTGGCCGCAGGTGCGCGGTGTGAGCGACGGCGGGTGCGTCAGTGGAGTCAGCGGATGTCCCGAGGCCGGATTCTCCGGGGGAGCGCTTCCCGGATAAATAAGACAATTCCGAGAGACCTTGGCGAAAATTCGGTACTTGCAGACGCGAGGGCGTGAGGGTTGTAGCTGGAACGGTACTGCCGAGAAATTAGCTGGGGTGGACGCAGGAATCAGATGAGTCCTACGCCTTGGTGGTGCGCGCCCGCAGGGTTGCCGGTGAGCCACTGCAAGGTGTTACTGTCTGGCTCTTTCGCAAGACACCAGCGGAGCCTTTCGTGCAACAACCGTCGTCCCGAACGGCCTGGCAGGGTCAGCTCTGGCTCGCCAGCGATTTCTGTCTGGTCGCCGGCAGTGCCGGGCACACCGACGAGCACGCCCATTATCCTCATCAGGTGCTGATCGCTTGCGGGGACGAGGTAGCGGTCACGGTCGATGGCCACCCCAGGTGCGCTCCGGTGGTGCTGATCGAGTCGAACCAGCCGCATGTCATCCTGACCGCACAGCCGCTGATCAGTCTGTTCGCCGAGCCACTGGCCTTCGAGTCGGCAGACCTGCTGCGCCTCTGCACGCAGCAAGGCCCGGATATCGACGGGCTGATCCGGCAGTTGCACGATCTGCCCCGCCGCGCCTTGCCGGCACGCCTGGCGAACGCTGTGCAACGCATCCGCCAGCTCGATGCCGACACGCTTCCCGCCTCGGTCGTGGCCAGCGAAGCGGCCCTTTCCCTCAGCCAGCTGGAGCGACTGTTCAGCGGTCAACTGGGCGTGTCGGTGCGTCGGCTGGTGCTCTGGCAGCGCCTGCGCTTTGCTCTGCAACTGGCCCTGTCCGGCAGCAACCTGACCATGGCGGCGGCCACCGCCGGCTTCGCCGATTCGGCCCATCTGTCCCGTTCGATCCGTCGCCACTTCGGCGTCCGCGCCGACCACACCCTGCGTCACCTAGCCCTTCATGTGATCGGCCAGGGCGTCGCGCAGGCCGGCCGGTAGCGGCGCGGGCGGATGAGTGGCCGCCTCGCCCGCGAAGGGCTGGCTCAACTGATCCCAATAGTCCACCGGATAATCCGGGCTGTCGCCGATACCCAGATCATCCTCCGCCAATCGGTAGTCCGGCAGATGCAGCGCCGTGCCCAGCAAACGGTCCCACGGGCTGAAGAACAGGGCGAAGTTCACGTCGCCGTTGCGACCGTATTTCAGGTGATGCAGGCGGTGTACCGGTGCCCAGGCGAATACATGACGCAGCGGGCCGATCTGCATATCGACGTTGCTGTGCTGCAGCAGCAACTGAATGGAAATGCTGAACGCCAGCAGCGCCGTCACTTCCTGGGACAGGCCGCACAACAGCAGCGGCAAGGTCCCGCCGAGCGCTTCCAGCAACTGGTGCAACGGGTGTTTCATCAGGCCATTGAACCCATACAGGCGGGTGACGCTGTGGTGCACCGCGTGCAGCCGCCACAACAGGGCCGAACGATGGCTGGCGTAGTGCACCAGGGTGATGCCGAGGTCGGCGATGGGCAGCGCCAGCAGCAGTTGTAACGCGATCGGCCAGTGCCGGGGCCAGAGGCCGACGTCCGGCAGCAACAGGGCAATGAAGGGAATCGCCGCGACACTGAGGATGTTCAGACTTTCATTGACACTGGCGTGCAGTACGTCCCGCGCGCTGTCGTTGCGGCTCTGGTTCCAGCCGGGGCGGTATGGCCACAGACGTTCGCAGGTCGTGCTGACGACGATCGCCGCGACCAGCAGCAACAGCAGCCAGCCGGGGCTTGCGCCACGGCTGACGACGAGCGTTGCGGCACCGATGAAACCGAAGAAGAACAGTGGACCGTACAGGCTGCGCATGAGGCTGCTCCATGAAAAAGGAGCTGCGAGTCTCGGCCAGGCGTGGCCGTGGGCGCTTGAACAAACGGCGCATTCAAAGGCTGGGCGTAATCGCCCGCGCCGCTGCCAGCACCACGGCCCGCAACCACTTCGATGCCTGCGAACGGTGCTTGCGGGCATGCCATAGCTGGTAATAGCGCAGCGGCGGCGCCGGTACCGGGAAGGGCTCGATGCGCAGCGGCAGCAGGTCGCTGTAATGCTTGGCGAAGGAGCGGGTGGTGGTGAACACCAGATTGGACTTCACCAGCGCATAGGGCGCCAGGCAGAAGTAGGGCAGGGTGGTGGTGACGCGCCGCTCCAGGCCGCTGCCGGCCAGTTCGGCGCCGATGGTGCCCTGGCCGGAAGCGTTGTGGGTCATCACCGCCAGGTGATCTGCGGCGGTATAGGCTTCGCGGGTCAGGCCGCCGGGTGCGATCGGGTGCGCCTCGCGCATCAGGCAGACCAGGTCGTCGTCGCACAGGGGCTGCAGGTGCAGGTGATCGGCCGGTGTACGCCAGTTGCCGATCACCAGGTCCAGATAGCCCTCTTCCAGACCGCGCGAGTAACCGCCTTCGGCTTGCAGGTGGGTGAATTCCAGGGTGGCGAACGGGGCTTCGGCGTAGAAGTGCTCGATGATCGCCGGGACGAAGAACACACTCAGGTAATCCGGTGTACTGATGCGAAAGGTCTGGCGGGTGCTGGCGGGGTCGAAGCGGTCGATGGGGTTGAGGATCTGCTCGATGCCTTCCAGCGCCTGGGCGACCGGATCGATCAGCGACTGGCCATGGCTGGTCAGCAGCATGCGGCTGCCGCTGCGTACCAGCAGTTGATCGCCGGTCAGTTCGCGCAGCCGGCGCAAGGCGACACTGACGGCGGGCTGGGTTTGCCCGAGCAGGTCGGCGGTGCGCGACACGCTGCACTCGGTCAGCAGGGTGTAGAGCGTGCGCAGCAAATGGGCATCGCAGTTGGGCATGGCGGTTCTCGGAAAAAAGGCATCGCTATGTAGTTGAATATATAGCGATGCCCGAAAGCGCATCCATGCGCAGATGCTCCCTCTGTCAGCGCCAGTCCGGGAGCGCTTTCAGTAGCTCGGCTTTTTCCTGGGTCGCTGCGCCCATCAGCACGAAGCCCAGCATGCGGCTGTCTTCGTCGTGGCAGAGCGACCGCACCGCCGCGATGCCCTTGTCGCAACGCTCGCCCAGGGCGGTGGACCACAGGCCGTTGCCGTCCAGCGGCGAGGCGACCACCGTGGGCAGGACGCTGGTCTTGATGGTCACCGGCATCGCCGGATAAGCCACGGGCGTCGGCTCCCCGGCCAGCGTGCGGGCGAGGGCGCGGGCCTGGAGCATGATCGGCATCACGTAGGGCAACACCAGGTCATGTACCCGCGCACAATCTCCCAGGGCATAGACGTTCGGTGCGCTGGTACGCAGGCAGGCGTCAGTGACGATGCCGCCGGCCACCGCGATTCCCGCTGACCGCGCCAGATCGCCACGGGGCTCCAGGCCGATGGCGCAGAGCACATAGTCGACATCGAGCACGCTGGCGTCGGCCAGCTGTAGCCGGAACCCTGCGCCATTGCGCTGCACCGCCACCGGCGCATTGCCCAGTATCAGGCGCACGCCGATGGATTTCAGCGCATTGGCCATTTCCTCGCCGGCTTCGCAGGGCAGCAGGCGGCTCAGTGGCCAGGTGGCGCGGTCGATGATGTGCACCTCGTGCCCCGCATGGCGCAGGTCGTTGGCGAACTCGCAGCCGATCAGCCCCGCGCCGAGAATGGCGATGCGGCTGTTGTCGCCGATGCGCTGGCGAAAGCCGCGGTAGTCTTCCAGATCGTTGACCGTGGTGACTGCGTCCGCGCCGTCGCCCGCCAGCGTCGGACGCCGCGCATCGGCGCCGAGGGCCAGCACCAGCGAGCGGTAGCGTTGCGGTTGGCCGTCGAGCCAGATCAGTTGCGCCTCGGCGTCGATCCGTTCGACTTCGGTGCGGGGCCTGACCTGAGCGTTCAATTGCGCCGCCATCTGCTCGGCGCTGGAGGTGACCAGTTGATCCGGCTGGCGTCCGGTCTGGAACGCATTGGACAGCGCCGGCTTGGAGTAGAACTCGCCGCCGTCGCGGGTAACGATCAGGATTGGTGTCCCGGTATCGAGCTTGCGCAGCTCGCGAGCCAGGGTGTAACCGGCAAGGCCGGAGCCGAGGATGATCACCGGGTCCGCTTGCGCGACTTGGGCCGGAGCTGCGCTTGCCGCGACCCGGACCATCTCGAAATCGGCCTTGCCGACGCCGCATTCCGGGCAGTACCAGTCTTGCGGCACGTCCTCCCAGCGGGTGCCGGCGGCAATGCCGTCTTCCGGCCTGCCGGCCGCCTCGTCGTAGATGAAGCCGCACACCAGACATTCCCATGTGTACATGGTGAAAACTCCCGTCGATTGTTCAGCTGGTGAAGGCGCGGCCCAGACCCAGCGCACGGAGGGCGCGGCGGTAGGCGGTGGAGGAGCGGTCGGCGGGAATGTGGATCTCCAGCGACAGGTCCAGCGGCAGGTCTTCGGGTCGGCACAGCTCGACGATGTCGCGGTCTTCCTCGAACACCTGCTGGTTGAAGGCGTAGACGTCTTCCAGCGGCATCTCCTTGTCGAAGTTGCGGGTGATGGCGCAGAACATGCGGGTCTTGCGCGCCGAGATCGGGCTGGCGGCGTTGAGGATCACCAGGCGCTGTTCCGGGTCGGGGAAGTTGACCGTCAGGCGCGCTGTGAAGGGCGCAAACACATCGAAGGTGCGTGTCCACTGGAAGTCTTTCGGTGCGCGGTGCTGCAGCGACTTGGGGAAGTTGCTGACGTACTCGGCGTGAACCCCGTACGGCGTGACCTCGGCCTTGTAGGTTGGCACCACCGGGTTGTCCCGCTCGGCAAAGGCTTCGTGGTGGATCCAGGCGAAGTGGGCGACGTCGATGAAGCCTTCCACCTGGCGGCCGGCCGAGGCGGCGATATCGATCGACGGAGGCAGGATGCGCTGGAAGTCCTCGTCGTGCCACGACGGCATTTCGGCGAACGGTGCGCTGTCGCCGGCCATCAGCACCCAGATCAGCCCGTAGTCTTCGCGGGTCTTGTACATCTGGATGCGGTGGCGTTCGGTGAGGTTGGCGTTCGGTTCGGACGGAATGCGGGTGCAGCGGCCATCGGTGCCGAAGTGCAGGCCGTGGTAAGGGCAGATCAGGTTCTCGCCCTGGACCCAGCCCTTGCTCAGCGGCGCGCCACGGTGGCTGCAGATGTCACGGGCGGCGTTCACCTTGTCGCCGGTGCGGTAGAGCACCACGGGTTCGTCCAGCAGGGTGACGGCGTAGGGCTTGTCTTTCACATCCGCGGAAAACGCGACCGGATGCCAATGGTGGGTGAGGATCTCGCGGTCGTGATCGGTGAAGGTACTGGTTCGGGTGATCGGGTTCCAGGTCACGTTCTGGCAGGCCAGGGCGGCGGTGTTCATGGAGGTTCTCCTGTTATGGGCATGGCACCGGCCGGGGCGAGTCCGGATGCGGGTGCGGGGTCCATGCTAGAGAACCGGGGGAGGGGCGCCCATGTCGCGGGCGATATGTTGACTATGCGCGATGGGGTATGGGGCGATGGCCGCAGGCAAAGAAAAACCCCTTGAAGCCCTGGTCCTCAAGGGGTTTCGGTGATTCGTGATCGAATCAGACGTTGAAGCGGAAGTGCATCACGTCACCGTCCTTGACGATGTAGTCCTTGCCTTCCAGACGCCATTTGCCGGCTTCCTTTGCACCGCCCTCACCCTTGTACTGGATGAAGTCGTCATAGGCGACTACTTCGGCGCGGATGAAGCCTTTCTCGAAGTCGGTGTGGATCACACCGGCGGCTTGCGGGGCGGTAGCACCGACGCGGACGGTCCAGGCGCGGACTTCCTGTACACCGGCGGTGAAGTAGGTCTGCAGGTTGAGCAGGGCGTAACCGGCGCGGATCACGCGGTTCAGGCCAGGCTCTTCCAGGCCCAGGGCCTCGAGGAACATGTCCTTTTCTTCGCCTTCGTCCAGCTCGGCGATTTCCGCTTCGATCTTGTTGCACACCGGCACCACGACCGCGCCTTCTTCTTCAGCGATGGCGCGGACCACGTCCAGGTGCGGGTTGTTGTCGAAGCCATCTTCGGCGACGTTGGCGATGTACATCACCGGCTTGCTGGTCAGCAGGTGGAAGCCACGGATCACGGCTTTCTCGTCGTCGCCCATGTTCTTCATCAGGCTGCGCGCAGGCTTGCCTTCGGTGAAGTGAGGGATGAGCTTTTCCAGAATGGCTTTCTGGGCCAGGGCGTCCTTGTCACCACCCTTGGCGTTGCGTGCGACTTTCTGCAGTTGCTTCTCGCAGCTGTCGAGGTCGGCGAAGATCAGTTCCAGGTCGATGATCTCGATGTCGCGCTTGGGATCGACGCTGTTGGAGACGTGGATCACGTTCTCGTCTTCGAAGCAGCGCACCACGTGGGCGATGGCGTCGGTCTCGCGGATGTTGGCGAGGAACTTGTTGCCAAGGCCTTCACCCTTGGACGCGCCCGCCACCAGACCGGCGATGTCGACGAATTCCATGGTGGTCGGCAGGATGCGCTGCGGCTTGACGATGGCTGCCAGCGCATCCAGGCGTGCATCGGGCATTGGCACGATGCCGCTGTTCGGCTCGATGGTGCAGAAGGGGAAGTTCTCCGCCGCGATACCGGATTTGGTCAGCGCGTTGAACAGGGTGGACTTGCCGACGTTGGGCAGGCCGACGATGCCGCAATTGAATCCCATGGTGAATCCCTCTTCGTGAAGTCAGGCCTTCTGGCTGTGCAGCTCTCTCATCGCACGCGTCCAGTCGCCGGCGAGGATGTCCGGCAGCACGCCGAGGGCAAAATCGATGCTGGCGTCCAGTTTGTCCTGTTCGGCGCGCGGCGCCTTGCCCAGAACGAAGTTGGACACCAGCTTGGCATCACCCGGGTGGCCGATGCCAAGCCGCAGACGGTGAAAGTCATTCTTGTTGCCGAGCTGCGCGATGATGTCGCGCAGGCCGTTGTGGCCGCCATGGCCGCCGCCTTTCTTGAGTTTGGCGACGCCCGGAGGCAGGTCGAGTTCGTCGTGGGCCACCAGGATTGCATCTGGCTCGATACGGAAGAAATTGGCCAGAGCAGCAACGGCCTGGCCGCTGCGGTTCATGTAGGTGGTGGGGATCAACAGACGAACGTCTTTGCCCTGATGGCTGAATTTTGCCGTCAGGCCGAAATACTTGCGGTCAGCTGTCAGGGAGACGCGCTGGGCGCTGGCAATGCGTTCAACGAAAAGAGCCCCTGCGTTATGCCGGGTCTGTTCGTATTCGGGGCCCGGGTTTCCCAGGCCGACGATCAACTGGATGGCTGTCACGTCAGGGGCTCTTCCTTGGAGTTGGGGGTTGCGGTGTCAGCACCGCAACCCGGTCAACACCGGCGTACCGAGTGGATTACTCGGCAGCGCCTTCTGCTTCAGGTGCAACGCGCGGAGCGTGGACGTTGGCAACAGCCTTGTCATCACCGTGGGCCAGAGCGACGAACTCTACGCCTTTCGGAGCTTTCAGGTCCGACAGGTGGATGATGGTGCCGATTTCGGCGTTGGCCAGGTCGACTTCGATGAACTCAGGCAGGTCCTTGGCTTCGCAGGAAACTTCGATCTCGTTGAGGGTGTGGGAGATCTCGCCGCCTTTCTTGACCGGAGCTTCTTCGTTGACGAAGTGAACCGGAACAACAGCGGTCAGTTTCTGGCCAGCTACGACGCGAACGAAGTCAGCGTGCAGGATGATGCCTTTCGACGGGTGACGTTGCATCGCTTTGACAACGACGTTCTGCTTGGCGCCGTCAACGTTCAGTTCGATAACGTGGCTGAAGGCAGCTTCGTTTTCGAACAGTTTGGCGATTTCCTTGGCCAGGATGGTTACGGATTCAGCGGCTTTGTCGCCACCGTAAACAACGGCAGGGATGCTCAGAGCGTGACGCAGGCGGCGGCTCGCACCTTTCCCCAGGTCAGTACGCGCTTGGGCGTTCAGGATGAAATCAGTCATTTTGTATCTCCAAAATTAGCCGGTTCCGAATGGCGTTTGCGACCAACGCCAAAGCGGAAAGGGCAAAAAAGCCCCGCCCCAACAACCAGTGCTGGGGCGGGGCGCTTTACGTCAACTCGGTGTTCGCGAGGGCAAGCCCTCAGCGGAACATCGCGCTGATCGATTCTTCGTTGCTGATGCGGCGGACCGCTTCGGCGACGACCGGTGCGATATCCAGTTGACGGATACGATCACAGGCTTGTGCAGCGGCAGACAGCGGGATGGTGTTGGTCACCACCAGCTCGTCGAGCACGGAATTCTCGATGTTCTCGATCGCGCGACCGGAGAGGACAGGGTGCGTGCAGTAGGCGTAAACCTTGGCAGCGCCGTGTTCTTTCAGGGCCTTGGCCGCGTGGCACAGGGTGCCGGCGGTATCGACCATGTCGTCGACGAGAATACAGGTACGTCCTTCGACATCACCGATGATGTGCATCACTTCGGAGTGATTGGCCTTCTCGCGGCGTTTGTCGATGATACCCAGATCGACACCCAGGGACTTGGCGACGGCACGTGCACGCACGACACCACCGATGTCCGGGGAAACGATCATGAGGTTTTCGAAACGCTGGTCTTCGATGTCATCCACCAGAACGGGGGAGCCGTAGATGTTATCTACCGGAATATCGAAGAAACCCTGGATCTGGTCAGCGTGCAGGTCGACGGTGAGAACACGGTCGATACCTACGACGGTGAGCATGTCAGCGACGACTTTGGCGCTGATTGCAACACGCGCCGAACGCGGACGGCGGTCCTGGCGGGCATATCCGAAGTAAGGAATCACGGCGGTGATTCGGGACGCTGAGGAGCGGCGGAAGGCATCGGCCATCACTACCAGTTCCATCAGGTTATCGTTGGTTGGCGCGCAAGTCGGCTGAATGATAAAGACGTCCTTACCGCGGACGTTTTCATTAATCTCAGTGCTGATTTCGCCGTCGGAGAACTTGCCGACAGAAACATCACCCAGTGGGATATGCAGCTGACGTACGACACGCCGAGCCAGATCGGGGTTGGCGTTCCCCGTAAAGACCATCATCTTGGACACGCGCAGTACCTGAAGGCTGAGGGTATACCTGGATGAGTATAAGGAAAATGGCAGGGGCGGCTGGATTCGAACCAACGCATGGCAGGATCAAAACCTGCTGCCTTACCGCTTGGCGACGCCCCTGTATCTGTTACTGCGAGTACCTGGTACTCGATTCCTGAAGCAGATTTCGTAACTCGCGATGCAACATCGAAACGTTGCTTCCCTTTGCTACGAACCCTGTCTGGGTCTCTGCAAGAAGGGCCAAAACTTTATCAGCTTCAGCTTTGTCTGGGAAGGCCCCAAACACACAACTTCCAGTGCCGGTGAGTCTTGCATCAGTGAATTTGTTTAGCAAATTCAGTGAGTTACGTACTTCTGGGTAACTCTGCTCAACTACCGCTTGGCAGTCATTTCGACTGTTTCCCTTGGGAACGGGGCGCACTTTAATGGGCTTTGAATCACGTGTCAACAAAGGGTGCGAAAAAATTTCCGCTGTACTTACAGACACTTGTGGGACCAGAACCACGTACCAAGGCTCTTCCGGATCTACGGGCGTGAGTTTCTCGCCCACACCTTCGGCGAAGGCCGCATGGCCGCGGACGAACACCGGGACATCGGCGCCCAGGCCCAGACCCAGTTCCGCCAGTTGGTCTTCACTGCAGCCGGTTTTCCACAGGTGATCCAGGCCCAGCAGGGTGGTCGCGGCATCCGAGCTGCCGCCGCCGATGCCACCGCCCATGGGCAGCACCTTGGTCAGCCAGATGTCGGCGCCCAGGGGGCAGCCGGTCAGTTGCTGCAGTTTGCGGGCGGCGCGGACGATCAGGTTGCTTTCGTGGGGGACGTTGTCGATCTCGGTGTGCAGGCGGATTTCACCGTCCTGGCGAACGGCGAAGCTCAGTTCGTCGCCGTGATCGAGGAACTGGAACAGGGTCTGCAACTCGTGATAACCGTCCGGGCGGCGACCCAGAATGTGCAGCATCAGGTTGAGCTTGGCCGGGGCGGGCAGGGTCAGTCGGTTCATGTCAGTGACCCAGCTGGCGTGGCTGCCATTCCTTGAGGACCACCGTCACGTCGAGGTTTTCGCCGTGCAGCTTCATCCGCTCGGGCAGCCAGTAGCCGTTCTGTTCGCTATAGGACAGGTATTCGACTTTCCAGCCGTCCTGTTCCAGATGCGCCAGGCGGCTGTCGCCGTCGAGGGTCAGGCGGCTCTTGCTGTCGGGGGCCGGCAGGCCGCGAACCCACCAGACCAGATGCGACACCGGCAATTCCCAGCCCAGTTGCTCGGCCAGCAGGCTTTCCGGAGACTGTGCTTCGAAGCGGCCCTGGCTGGCGACTTCCAGCACGGCCTGGCCCGGGCGGCCGGTCAGGCGGGCGGCGCCGCGACCCAACGGGCCGGACAGGCGAATGTCGTAGTAATCCTGGCGTTGCAACCAGAACAGGGTGCCGCTGCCGGAGTCCTTCGGTGCGCGAATGCCGACCTTGCCGTTGATCTGCCAGCCGTCGAGGGTGCTCAACTGCTGTTTGTGTTCTTTCCACAGTTGCGGGCTGCCTTCGCCCTGGACGGCTTCCTTGCCAGCGAAGCCGGCACAACCGGCGAGCAGGGCGATCAGGCTGAAGGTGATGAGGTGGCGCAAGAACATTTAAAGAGTCTCTGATCCGGTCAGGCGCAAGACCGTCTTGCGCAGGATGGTGCTGTCGGGTTGGGCTTCGAAGGCCTTGGCCCAGACCTGGCGCGCCTCGCGGCGCTTGCCGTTGGCCCAGAGCACTTCGCCCAGGTGGGCCGCGACTTCATGGTCGGGGAAGCGCTGCAGGGCCTGGCGCAGCAGACGCTCGGCCTCGTCGAGGTTGCCCAGGCGATAATTCACCCAGCCCAGGCTGTCGAGCACGGCGGGGTCTTCCGGGTTGATCAGGTGGGCTTTCTCGATCAGTTGCTTGGCTTCGGCGTAGCGCGTGGTGCGGTCGGCCAGGGTGTAGCCGAGGGCATTGAGCGCCATGGCGTTTTCCGGCTCGCGGGTGATGATGCTGCGCAAGTCCTTTTCCATCTGCGACAGATCGTCGCGCTTTTCGGCCAGCATGGCACGGGTATAGAGCAGGTTGAGGTCGTCGGGGTACTGCTTGATGGCCTTTTCCAGGACCTGCAGTGCCTGTTGATCTTTCTCGTTGTTGCCCAGGGTCTCGGCTTCGATCAGGTAAAGCTGGATGGCGTAGTCGGGCTGGGCCTCGCGGGCGGCGTCGAGGCGGCGAACGGCTTCTTCGCTACGGCCGTTGGCGATCAGGATATCGGCCTGGCGCAGTTGTGCCGGCAGGTAGTCGTTGCCGGGGCCGACCTGGGCGTATTCGGCCAGTGCACCTTCGAGGTCGTTGCGCTCCTCGCGGATGCGGCCCAGGTTGAGGTGCGCGGCATCGACGTGACTATCGCGGGCGATCAGGTCTTCCAGGTAGGTGGCGGCCTCGTCGTACGCCTTGGCCTCCAGGCTGACCAGCGCCAGCGAGTAGCGCAGTTCGTCGTCGTCCGGGTACTGCTGCAGCAGGCTGGCGAACTCGACCTTGGCGTCGTCGACCCGGTCCTGCTCGACCAGCATGCGTGCGTAAGTGAGGCGCAGGCGCTTGTCGTCAGGGTGTCTGGCGATGGTCTTGCGCAGCAGCGGCAGGGCTTCGGCGCCGCGGTCCAGGCTCTGCAGCAGGCGGGCGCGAAGCAGGATCGGGGCGATTTCGTCGTCTTGCGGCGGGTGGTCTTCGAGCAGCTTCAGCGCGGCCTCGGACTTGCCGTCCTGTTGCAGCAGCAGGGCCTTGCCGAACACCAGCTGGCTGTTGTCCGGGTACTTCTGCAGCAGGCGGTCGAAGCTTTTCTGCAGGCCGTCGCGGGTGTCCTGGTCGGTTTCGGCGGCGGACAGGGCAAGGAAGTCGAAGTGCGTGTCACCCTGGCCCTGCAACACCTTCTCCATATAGGCCATGGCGTCGTCATAGCGGCCGGCGCGGGCCAGCTGGATTGCCGCGGCGCGCTGGGCGTCGATGTTCTCGGGGTCGTTCTTCGCCCACAGCAGCGAGGTGTCCAGCGCCGACTGGTCGGCACCGAGGTACTCGGCGATACGGAAGGCACGCTCGGAAATCCCGGCGTCCTGGGTTTTCTCGGCCTGGGCAACGTAATTGTCCAGGGCGATATCGAAGCGGTTGCGCTGCCCGGCCAGTTCGGCCACCAGCAGGCTGTAGACGGTTTCCTGGCTGAACGAACCGTAGACCGTCGGCTCGGCCGCAGCCGGCGGTGCCGCCGGTTGTTCGGCGGGCGGCGTGGCGTCCCGGGCACCTGGCAGGGCCTGGCAACCCTGAAGCAGGGCGAGGGCGAGGAGCAACGCGGAAGATCTATTCATATTGAGGATTTTGAGCGACTGACCTGCGGTCGGGCCATCATGACACAAGCGTCATGGCAAACCCACTCGCGATGGGTGTGATGGATACAGTCTATAGAGACAATCGCGAGCGGTGGTTGTTCTCGATCCAGCGAAGTAGGACAATTATCGGCTTCACGTCACAACCAGCGACCTTGAATGGCCTTTCTTGCCCTCGGTATCAACCATAAGACTGCCTCGGTAGACGTACGCGAGCGCGTGGCGTTTACCCCCGAGCAGCTGGTCGAAGCCTTGCAGCAGCTCTGCCGACTGACCGCCAGCCGCGAAGCCGCGATCCTTTCGACCTGCAACCGCAGCGAACTGTACATCGAGCAGGACCACCTGGCGGCGGACAGCGTCCTGCGCTGGCTGGCCGACTATCACCAGTTGAGCATCGACGAACTGCGCGCCAGTGCCTACATCCACGAAGACCATGCCGCCGTCCGGCACATGATGCGGGTGGCCTCCGGCCTCGACTCGCTGGTGCTCGGCGAGCCGCAGATCCTCGGCCAGATGAAGTCCGCGTACGCCGTGGCGCGCGAGGCCGGGACCATCGGCCCGTTGCTGGGGCGCTTGTTCCAGGCGACGTTCAGCGCCGCCAAGCAGGTGCGCACCGACACCGCCATCGGCGAGAACCCGGTTTCGGTGGCGTTCGCCGCCGTCAGCCTGGCCCGGCAGATCTTCAGTGATCTCGGTCGCAGCCAGGCGCTGCTGATCGGTGCCGGCGAAACCATCACCCTGGTCGCCCGCCACCTGCACGAGCAGGGCGTGCGCCGCATCGTGGTCGCCAACCGCACGCTGGAGCGCGCCAGTATCCTGGCCGAACAGTTCGGTGCCCATGCGGTACTGCTGGCCGACATTCCGCAGGAACTGGTCAACAGCGACATCGTCATCAGTTCCACCGCCAGCCAGTTGCCGATCCTCGGCAAGGGCGCGGTGGAAAGTGCGCTGAAACTGCGCCGGCACAAGCCGATCTTCATGGTCGATATCGCCGTGCCCCGGGACATCGAACCCGAAGTGGGCGAGCTGGACGACGTGTACCTTTATACGGTCGACGACCTGCACGACGTGGTCGCCGAGAACCTCAAGAGCCGCCAGGGCGCGGCCCAGGCCGCCGAGGAACTGGTCACGGTCGGTGCCGAGGACTTCATGTCGCGCCTGCGCGAGCTGGCCGCCGTGGACGTGCTCAAGGCCTACCGCCAGCAGAGCGAGCGCCTGCGTGACGACGAACTGCAAAAGGCCCAGCGCCTGCTGGCCAACGGCGCCAGTGCCGAAGACGTACTGGTGCAACTGGCCCGCGGCCTGACCAACAAACTGCTGCACGCCCCCAGCGTGCAACTGAAAAAGCTCTCCGCCGAAGGCCGCCTCGATGCGCTGGCCATGGCCCAGGAACTCTTTGCCCTCACCGAGGGCCCCACGGATAAAACCCCGCAATGAAAGCGTCGCTGCTCACTAAACTGGAAACCCTCCAGGACCGCTTCGAGGAACTGACCGCCCTGCTGGGCGATGCCGAGGTCATTTCCGACCAGACCCGTTTCCGCGCCTACTCCCGGGAGTACGCCGAGGTCGAACCGGTGGCGGCCGGCTATGTCCAGTGGCGCAAGCTGCAGGACGACCTGGAAGGTGCCCAGGCGTTGCTCAAGGACAGCGACCCCGACCTGCGGGAAATGGCCGTGGAGGAAGTCCGCGAAGCCAAGGAGCAACTGGCCGAACTGGAAGGCCAGCTGCAGCGCATGCTGCTGCCGAAGGATCCCAACGACGGTCGCAACGTATTCCTCGAGATTCGTGCCGGTACCGGTGGCGACGAGGCGGCGATCTTCTCCGGCGACCTGTTCCGCATGTATTCGCGCTACGCCGAGCGGCGTGGCTGGCGCCTGGAAATCCTCTCGGAAAACGAGGGCGAGCACGGCGGCTACAAGGAAATCATCTGTCGGGTCGAAGGCGAGAACGTCTACGGCAAGCTGAAGTTCGAGTCCGGTGCGCACCGTGTGCAGCGAGTGCCGGAAACCGAATCCCAGGGCCGTATCCACACCTCGGCCTGCACCGTGGCGGTGCTGCCGGAGCCGGACGAGCAGGCGGCGATCGAGATCAACCCGGCCGACCTGCGCGTCGACACCTACCGCGCCTCGGGCGCCGGTGGTCAGCATGTGAACAAGACCGACTCGGCCATCCGCATCACCCACTTGCCCACCGGCATCGTGGTCGAGTGCCAGGAAGAGCGCTCGCAGCACAAGAACCGCGCGCGGGCGATGTCCTGGCTGTCGGCCAGGCTGAACGACATGCAGACCAGCGCCGCACAGAACGCCATCGCCAGTGAGCGCAAGCTGCTGGTCGGCTCCGGCGACCGCTCCGAGCGCATCCGCACCTATAACTATCCACAGGGCCGGGTCACCGACCACCGTATCAACCTGACGCTGTACTCGCTGGACGACGTGCTGGCTGGCGGCGTAGACGCGGTGATCGAACCGCTGCTGGCCGAGTACCAGGCCGATCAACTGGCCGCACTGGGTGACTGAATGACCATCATTGCCAGCCTGCTCCGCGGTGCGGAGCTTCCTGATTCCCCGACCGCGCGCCTGGACAGCGAACTGCTGCTGGCCGCGGCCATCGGCAAGTCGCGCAGTTACCTGCACACCTGGCCGGAGCGCATCGTCAGCAGCGAGGCGGCGCAGACTTTCGCCAGCTACCTGCAACGCCGTCGGGCCGGCGAGCCGGTGGCCTACATCCTGGGTCAGCAGGGTTTCTGGAACCTCGACCTGGAAGTGGCGCCGCACACCCTGATCCCGCGTCCCGACACCGAGTTGCTGGTGGAAACCGTCCTGGCGTTGCTGCCCGCCGAGCCGGCGAAGGTGCTCGACCTCGGCACCGGCACGGGTGCCATCGCCCTGGCGCTGGCCAGCGAGCGGCGCCAGTGGCAGGTCACGGCAGTGGACCGGGTCCTTGAAGCCGTGGCACTGGCCGAGCGCAACCGTCAACGGCTGCAACTGGACAACGTCAGCGTGCTCAACAGCCACTGGTTCAGTGCCCTGGGCGGCCAGCGCTTCCAGTTGATCGTCAGCAACCCGCCGTACATCCGTGCCGAAGACCCGCATCTGGTCGCCGGCGACGTGCGTTTCGAGCCCAGCAGTGCCCTGGTGGCCGGTATCGACGGCCTGGACGACCTGCGCCAGATCGCTGCCCAGGCCCCTGATCACTTGCTGCCAGGCGGTTGGCTGTTGCTGGAGCATGGCTACGACCAGGCCGCTGCCGTGCGCGAACTGCTGGCGCGGCACGCTTTCGAGCAGATCGAGAGCCGCGTCGACTTGGGCGGCCATGAACGCATCACCCTGGGACGCCTGCCGTGCTGACCGACGAAGAGTTGCTGCGCTACAGCCGGCAGATCCTGCTGGCCCAGATCGATATCGACGGCCAGTTGCGTCTCAAGGACAGCCGTGCCCTGATCGTCGGCCTCGGTGGCCTGGGTTCGCCGGTGGCGCTGTACCTGGCGGCGGCCGGCGTCGGTACGCTGCATCTGGCGGACTTCGACACGGTCGATCTGACCAATCTGCAACGGCAGATCATCCATGATGGCGCCTCGGTCGGTCTGCCCAAGGTGGACTCGGCCCTGGCGCGGCTGCGGGCGATCAACCCGGATATCACTCTGGTTGCCCATCGCCAGGCGCTGGATGAGGATTCACTGGCCGAGGCCGTCGCTGCTGTCGACCTGGTGCTCGACTGTTGCGATAACTTCGTTACCCGCGAGGCGGTCAATGCTGCGTGCGTCAAGGCGGGCAAGCCACTGGTCAGCGGCGCGGCGATCCGCCTGGAAGGCCAGTTGTCGGTGTTCGACCCGCGCCGCGCCGAAAGCCCTTGTTACCACTGCCTGTACGGCCATGGCAGCGATGCCGAGCTGACCTGCAGCGAGGCTGGAGTGGTCGGTCCGCTGGTGGGCCTGGTAGGCAGCCTGCAAGCGCTTGAAGCGCTGAAACTGCTGGCCGGTTTCGGCGAGCCGCTGGTGGGGCGTTTGCTGCTGGTGGATGCGCTGGGCAGCCGTTTCCGCGAACTGCGTGTCAAGCGCGATCCGGCCTGCGCCGTGTGCGGGACCGCCCATGCCTGAGGCTTCGGCGCCGATAGGCGTCTTCGACTCCGGTGTCGGCGGTCTGTCGGTGCTGGCGGAGATCACCCGCTTGCTGCCCGACGAGTCGCTGCTGTACGTGGCAGACTGCGGGCATATTCCGTACGGCGAGAAGTCGCCGGAATTCATCCGTCAGCGATGCCGGCGGGTGGCCGAATTCTTCCAGGAGCAGGGCGTCAAGGCCGTGGTCCTGGCTTGCAACACTGCCACCGTGGCGGCGGCCGCCGACTTGCGCGAGCAATTCCCCCAGTGGCCACTGGTAGGCATGGAACCGGCGGTCAAGCCGGCCGCTGCGGCTACCCGCAGCGGCGTGGTTGGCGTGCTGGCCACCACGGGCACGCTGCAAAGCGCCAAATTCGCCGCACTGCTCGACCGCTTCGCCACCGATGTGCGGGTGGTGACTCAACCCTGCCCCGGGCTGGTGGAACTGATCGAGTCCGGCGACCTCGACAGCCCGGTCCTGCGTCAGTTGTTGCAAGGCTACGTGACGCCTCTGCTGGATGCCGGGTGCGACACCATCATTCTCGGCTGCACGCACTATCCCTTCCTCAAGCCGCTGCTGGCGCAGATGGTGCCCGCGAGCGTGGCGATCATCGATACCGGTGCCGCCGTGGCCCGGCAACTTCAGCGCTTACTGGCCGAACGCCACCTCCTGGCGACAGGCCCTGCGCGCCCTCCGCAATTCTGGACCAGTGCGGACCCTGAGCATTTAAGAAGAATCCTACCTTTGTTGTGGAATAAATCTGACTCTGTGCAAAGCTTCAGCAGGTAATCAGTTTGTGAAAAAAAGCTGAAAAACCAGTGAACTCCTTTGCAATCGGCGATTTCTACTTTGTGTCTGATGAGACAACAAAACCAACAAACATGGATTTCTGAAAGGACGTTTCTCATGAAGAAACTGCTTTGTTTGGCTGTGGTTGCAGCCGCAACCCTGGGGGCCACACTTACCGCAAAGGCCGCGGGCGTCACTTTCGCCGTCGGCCAGACCAGCGACTCCACCATGACCTACCGCATCGGCCTGGAATCCGACTGGGACGCCAGCTGGTGGCAGACCAGCGTCGGTCGCCTGACCGGCTACTGGGACGCCGGCTACACCTATTGGGATGGCGACGAAACCTCGAGCAACCACAGCCTGTCGTTCGCCCCGGTATTCGTCTACGAGTTCGGCGGCGGCTCGGTCAAACCGTACATCGAGGCAGGCATCGGTGTTGCGGCATTCGCCCACACCAAGCTGGAAAGCAATGAACTGGGCTCATCCTTCCAGTTCGAGGACAGGATCGGCTTCGGTCTGCGCTTCGCCGGCGGCCATGAGGTGGGCATCCGCGCCATTCACTATTCCAACGCCGGCCTGAGCCAGCCCAATGACGGCGCGGAAAGCTTCGCGCTGCATTACCGGATGTCGCTGTAAAACCGAAGGGGCCGCTGAAGCGGCCCCTTTCGATTCAGTCGCGGTGCAGCGGCCACAGGCTGCTCACCGACATTGCTTCCAGCACCATCTCCGGCATCCGCAATGGCAGGCGATCGATGATCGCGCTGGCCGCGGACTGCGCGTCCCACCCCTGGGGCAGCGCGACGGTCAGGGTCACCGGCTTTTTCAAGGTCTGCGGCCCCACCAGCGTCAGATCGATTTCCTTGGGCGACAGTTGGCTGCGGACTTCGCTGAACCACTGGCCGAGGCTGTTCTGGGCAGTCGGCCATTGGCTGCTTTCATACTGTTGCAGCGCCGTGACGCTGCTCAGGATACCCACCACATGGGCGTTCTGGCCGGCTTGCAGCAGCGGCAGCGCGCTTTGCACGCCGTTCGCACTGGCCCTCAGGTTGCTTTCGATCAGGCTTTCGAACAGGGCGGTACCGGTGGCTTGCGGGTCGAGATAGTCGCAGGTGCCGGCGTTGATGATCAGGGCATCGAGTGCCCCCCAGTGCTGCTGGATCTGCTGGCTCATGTGTTCGGCCTGGGTGGCATCGCTGAGGTCGCCATCCAGGAGCAGGCAGCGCGACTTCAGGGTTTCAGGCAGTGGGTCGAAGGGCGCCCGCCCGCTCATCGCTACCTGGTGACCTGTGGCGAGCAACTGCAGCGCCAGGGCATGCCCCAGGCCGCTGCTGGCGCCGGTTACCCAGATACGTTCGGAATGCTCAGTACTCACGCTCATGCTCTGTGCCATGCTCTTTTGGAAGCTGCCTGAATGCGTCGATCGCCCGCTGGCGACTCGATCCCAGGTCGACTATGGGTTGTGGATAACCTTGAACGGCAAACAGCCCGCCCGGGCTGTGGATATCCTTGTCACTCAATGCGCTCAGCTCCGGCAGCCAGTGTCTCAGGAAGCGACCCTTGCTGTCGAAGCGCTCGGACTGGCTGAGGGGGTTGAATACCCGGAAATATGGGGCGGCATCGGTTCCGGTCGAAGCGCTCCATTGCCAACCACCGTTGTTTGCGGCCAGATCGCCGTCTATCAGGTGGCGCATGAAGAATGCTTCACCTTCGCGCCAGTCGATCAGCAGGTTCTTGCTAAGGAACATGGCCACCACCATGCGCAGGCGGTTGTGCATCCAGCCGGTGGCGAGCAATTGACGCATGGCGGCATCGACGATAGGGATGCCGGTGCGACCTTCCTGCCAGGCGGCCAGGTCCTGGGGCGCGTCGCGCCATTTCACCGCCTCGGTGGCCGGGCGGAACGCGCGGTGCCGGGACACCTGCGGATAGCCCACCAGCACGTGCTTGTAGAATTCGCGCCACAGCAGTTCATTGATCCAGGTAACCGCACCGGGATTGCCGCTTTCGAATTCGCCCTGGTTGTTCGCCAGCGCCGCATGCAGGCACTGGCGCACGGAGATCACACCGGCCGCCAGATAGGGCGACAACTGGCTGGTGCCGTCCACGGAAGGCACGTCGCGCTGCTCGGGATAATCGGCCATGTCGTCTTCGACGAAACCGGACAACCGTCGGCGAGCATGGGTTTCACCGGCCGGCCAGTGCTCGCGCAGGGATTGCGGCGGTAGCGGGAAGCCTTTCACTGCGTCGGGGATCTCGTCACTGGCGATTGTGCTTGCATCCTGCTTGCGCGGCAGGGGCTGCAGCGCCGGAAGCCCATGGTGCAGACGCTGGTAACAGACCTTGCGAAATTGAGTGAAGACCTTGAAATAGCCGCCCTCGCGGGTCAGCACGGTGCCGGGTTTGAACAGCAGTTGATCCAGATGGCTGTGCAGGGGGATGTCGTGCCTGGCCAGGTGGCTGGCCACCTCGGTATCGCGCCGCTGCTCGTTGATGCCGTATTCCTCGTTCACATGCACGGCGTCGATGCCGTGTTCGCGGCAGACCTTGAGCAGCACCTTGGGCGCGTCCGACCAGTGCTCGGCATGACGCACCAGCAACGGGATATTGCGGCCGGCAAGCGACTCTTTCAGTTCGCGCAGGTTGCGCAGCCAGAAATCGACCTTGCAGGCGGCGTCGTCATGGCGCTTCCACTGGCCGGGACTGACCAGCCAGAGGGCCAGGCACGGCCCGCGCTCGGCGGCGGCGGACAGTGCAGTGTTGTCATGCATGCGCAGGTCGTTGCGCAGCCAGATCAGTTGCATGGAGTGGTTCCGGTTACGAGGTTTGTACGGTAATCGGCGCAAGGCCCTGCAGGCAGCGATATGCCGTCAGTGGCGTGTCGAGCAGGTACCAGCCGCCGTCGGCCGTCAAAGCGTGCTTATGTAAAGCGACCGCAGCGCCGAACAAGAGTTTCGGGGCGCTGAGCGGTGCGAGCTGAGAGAGGGTCAAGACGCTGTCCAGCGTGGTGCTCGCGCTGATCAGCAAGACCCCGGCGTTGAGCCTTTCCATCCCCACGACGAGGTCGCGGGCCGACAGCGGCTGGTCGAAGACTTCGACCGGGCGGCCTGAGTCGCTGACCAGCCAGGCACACAGCCATAACCAGGGATCGAAGGTCAGGGCGCCGCCGTTGACCAGCATCACCGGTGCGCCGGTGCACTGGCGGTTGTTGTGGTAGACCCGCAACCCCAGCTTGCTGCGCAACCAGGCATTGAAGAAGCCTCGTTCCAGGCGCGCGGCGGGGTGGATCTGCCAGCGGGTATCCAGGTGGGCCAACAGCGGCAGCAGCAATTGCTCGCAGAGCGTGGTTGCCGGGTACAGCGCCATGGCCTGGTTGAACTGCTGGTCGAGCTGGCGCTCGGCAAGGTGTGCGATGCAGTCGGTCAGGTGGTCGCGCAGCGCCTGCCAGTCATCGCCAGGAGTGCTCGGTTCGGGCGGGGCGTCGCCGTCGAGCAGCGGTAGCACCTGGCTCACGGCAACGCCGCGATTGAGCCACGACAGGATGGTGCGGATACGCTGCACCTGATCGCTGCTGTAAAGCCGATGGCCCTTGCCGGTGCGCTGCGGCACCACCAGCCCGTAGCGACGCTCCCAGGCGCGCAGGGTGACCGGGTTGACGCCGGTCAGTCGGGCGACCTCGCGAATCGGCAGCAGCGGCTCAGATGGCATTGCGCAGACTCAGGTTTTCCGGGTGCGGCTGCAGGTACACCTGAGACAGCAGATAGGGATCGGGGTGATGACTCAGATGATGCTTGAGCAGCGTCATGGGAACCACCAGCGGTACGATCCCGGCCATGTACTGATCGATCAGGTGGCGGATTTCCTGTTTGTCCCGTGGATCGAGGAAGCGTCGCAGATAGCCGCTCAGGTGCATCAGCACGTTGCCGTGGGTACCTCGGCTGGCGCAACGACGCAGGGCCGCGATCAACTGGCTGAAGTAGAGCGGGCCGATCTGCGCGGGGTCGTCCTGGCGGGTCATGCTGCCCAGCAGTTTGCCGAGCACCTTGTACTGCTCGGGATTGTGGGCCATCAGCTGGTACTTGTAGCGGGAATGGAAGCCGATCAACGCCTGCCGGGTCAGGCCCTCGGCGCACAACCGCTGCCAGTCGGCGAAGGCCAGCACGCGAATGATGAAGTTTTCCCGCAGCACCGGATCGCACAGGCGGCCTTCCTCTTCCACCGGCAAATCGGGGCGCAGGTCGCGAAAGCGTGCGGCGTACAGGCCGCTGGCGCGCTGGTGGGCGGGATAACCGTTGGCCTGGTAGACCTTGATCCGCTCCAGGCCGCAGGACGGCGACTTCTGCATGAAGATGTAGCCGCAGATGTCGTCCAGATCGCCTGCCATCTGCTCCGCGTGGTGTACCAGAGCGTCGGTGACGTCGATGGAGGGATCGCGGCTGCAGGTGGCGCGGGGCTGGTCGGGGTCGCCGGTCAGACGGATCGCGGCGCGGGGCGTGCCCAGGCCGATAGCCATTTCCGGGCACACGGGCACGAGCTGGAAATGCTCCGCCAGTGCTTCGGTGCAAAGGCGTGATTCCTTGTGACCGCCGTTGTAGCGAACTTCTTCGCCAGCGAGGCAGGCACTGATAGCGATTCTGGGCTTGGTGACGGGCATGCTGTAAGCGACCTTTCTTGTACAAAGATGAAAACCTGTACAACTTCGCTCAGCATAGGCTCGAAGTTGTACAAGTCAATGTCTTTGTAGAGGTCAGCGGGTGCGTGCCGGTTTATTCCAGATGTTCGATAAGCCGACGGGCTGCCTCCTGACCGCTGAGCCAGGCCCCTTCGACCCGGCCCGACAGGCACCAGTCGCCACAGGCATAAAGGCCCAGGTCGGCATCGGCCAGCGCACCCCATTCATGGTTGCTGGCGGGGCGCGCATACAGCCAGCGATGAGCCAGGCTGAAGCTCGGCGCAGGAACCGCACAGCCCACCAGCTCGGCGAAGTCGCCAAGCAAGTGCTCGATGACCGACTCCTTCTGCAGATCGATGTGCTGCTTGCTCCAGGCTGACGTGGCGTGCAGCACCCAGGTGTCGAGTCGTTCCTCGCGGCCTGGCTTGCTGCGGTTGCGGGCCAGCCAGTCGAGGGCACAGTCCTGCACGAAGCAGCCCTGCATCGGCGTATCCAGCGGGTTGTCGAAGCCGAGGGCGATGGCCCAGGTCGGCTCCATCTGCACGCCGGCTGCTGCGGCGGCGAGTTTCGGCGTGGCGGCGAGCAAGGCCGTGGCCTGCGGGGCGGGCACTGCGACGATGACCCGGCTGAACGGGCCATGGCTGCAGCCTTCGGTGTCCTGCAGGTGCCAGTACTGCTTGCCGCGGAACACTTCGCTGATCCGGCAACTGAAGTTGACCGTCACGTCCTTGAGCAGGCCGCGGGTGATGGCGCTCATGCGCGGTACGCCGACCCAGCGGGTCTGTTCGTCAGGGGAGGGGGTCAACTGGCCGTCCCGGTAGTTGTACAACTGCGGCTTCCACTCGGCGACCCAGCCCTTGGCCTGCCACTGCTGGATCTGTTCGACGAAGCGGCGGTCGCGTGCAGTGAAGTATTGCGCGCCCAGGTCCAGTGCCCCGGCCTCGCTGCGCTTGCTGGCCATGCGTCCGCCGCTGCCGTGGCCCTTGTCGAACAGGTGGACGGTCAGTCCTTCCTTCTGCAATGCCTGTGCGGCGGAGAGTCCGGCGATGCCGGCACCGATGATGGCGATAGGTACAGTCATGATGGCCTCTTCGAACCTGTGATAGGTACAGACAGCCGCGCTGTCGGACAAACCTGTACAACTCTGAAGTTCTGTATAAGATTAATCGGCTCGTTACTGCAAGTTGGCCTATGTTTATCCCAGAGTGAACGGTCAAAAAAGTGCCTTGCTCTTAAAGGTAGACCAGCGCGCGCCATCATGAGGACACGGCCATGAATATATTGCTGACCGGCGGTACCGGCCTTATCGGACAGCAACTGTGTCGCCACTGGCTCGACCAGGGCCACAGCCTGACGGTCTGGAGTCGACGCGCGGATCAGGTCGGCCGGCTCTGTGGTGCGGGTGCACGCGGTATCGCTGAACTCTCGGCCTACGGTGACGGGCCGCTGGATGCGGTCATCAACCTCGCCGGCGCGCCCATTGCCGATCGTCCCTGGACCGCTTCGCGGCGTGCGCAACTCTGGGGCAGCCGGATCACCCTGACCGAGCACCTGCTGGCCTGGCTCGAACGGCGGGAGCAGCGGCCACGGGTGCTGATCTCCGGCTCGGCGGTGGGCTGGTACGGTGATGGTGGCGAACGCGAATTGACCGAGACCTCGCGCCCGGTGCGGGAAGATTTCGCCAGCCAGTTGTGCATCGCCTGGGAAGAAACCGCGCAGCGCGCCGAGGCTTTGGGAGTGCGTGTGGTGCTGGTGCGTACCGGCCTGGTGCTGTCGAGCGAGGGCGGCTTTTTGTCGCGCCTGCGCCTGCCGTTCAAACTCGGGCTGGGCGGGCCTATCGGCGATGGTCGGCAGTGGATGCCGTGGATTCATATCGACGATGAAATCGCCCTGATCGATTTTCTCTTGCAGCGCGATGACGCCAGCGGTCCTTATAATGCCTGCGCTCCGGAACCGGTCCGCAACCGCGAATTCGCCCGGCGCCTTGGCCGCACCTTGCACCGGCCGGCTTTCATGCCGCTGCCTGCGCTGGTGCTCAAGGCCGGGCTCGGCGAGCTGTCGACGCTGCTGCTCGGTGGCCAGCGCGCCCGCCCCGTCAAGGCGCTGGCGGCGGGCTTCACCTTCCGTTTCAACGATGTGCAATCGGCGCTGGATGAGTTGTCACCGCGCCTCTGAAAAGGATGTTGCATGACCGATCACGCTTTGCTGCTGGTCAACCTGGGTTCGCCGGCGTCCACCTCGGTCGCCGATGTGCGCCGTTACCTCAATCAGTTCCTGATGGACCCCTACGTTATCGACCTGCCGTGGCCGGTGCGGCGGCTGCTGGTGTCGCTGATCCTGATCAAGCGCCCCGAGCAGTCGGCTCACGCCTACGCCTCGATCTGGTGGGAGGAGGGCTCGCCGCTGGTGGTGCTCACTCGTCGCCTGCAACAGGCCATGGTTTCGCACTGGCGCCACGGCCCGGTGGAAATCGCCATGCGCTATGGCGAGCCGTCGCTGCCGTCGGTGCTGCAGAAGCTCGCCGCCCAGGGTGTGCGCAAGGTGACGCTGGCGCCACTTTATCCACAGTTCGCCGACAGCACCGTGACCACCGTGGTGGAACAGGCCAAGGCGGTCATCGCCGAGCAGAAACTGCCGCTGCAGATGAACGTGCTGCAACCCTTCTATGACCAGCCGGAGTACATCGACGCCCTGGTCGAAAGCGCCAGGCCCTACCTGCAGCAGGATTTCGATCACCTGCTGCTGAGTTTCCACGGTTTGCCGGAGCGCCACCTGAAGAAGCTCGACCCCACCGGCACTCACAACTTCCAGGACGCCGACTGCTGCCGCGATGCCTCCGCCGAGATGCTTGCCGTCTGCTACCGCGGCCAGTGCCTGCGCACCGCCCAGGCGTTTGCCCGCAAGATGGGGCTGCCGGACGGCAAGTGGTCGGTGTCGTTCCAGTCGCGGCTGGGCAAGGCCAAGTGGATCGAGCCCTACACCGAGGCGCGTCTGGACGAACTGGCCAAGGGCGGCGCGAAGAAGCTGCTGGTGATGTGCCCGGCGTTCGTCGCCGACTGCATCGAGACGCTCGAGGAGATCGGCGACCGCGGTCGCGAACAGTTCATCGAGGCGGGCGGCGAAGAGCTGCAACTGGTGCCTTGCCTGAACGACCACCCGGAGTGGGTAAGGGCTCTGACCACGCTGTGTGAAAGAGCCTCAAGCCTCGAGCTTCAAGCTTCAAGCTAGCGTCAAAAGCTGCAAGAGTGGCCGCCTCGGTCCTCTTGCAGCTTGTCGCTTGCGGCTTAATGCTGCTGTTTGGGCAACAGCAGGTTCAGGGCAATCGCCACGATCGCGCACAGCGCGATGCCTTTCAGGCCCCAGTCATCCGGGCCGTCACCGCTGCCGATCAGCACGCCGCCGATACCGAACACCAGCGTCACCGAGACGATCACCAGGTTGCGGGCTTCGGAGAGGTCGATCTTGTGACGGATCATGGTGTTCATGCCCACGGCGGCGATGGAGCCGAACAGCAGGCAGAGAATGCCGCCCATCACCGGCACCGGAATGCTCTGCAGCAGCGCGCCGAACTTGCCGATGAAGGCCAGGACAATGGCGAACACCGCCGCCCAGGTCATGATCTTCGGGTTGTAGTTCTTGGTCAGCATCACCGCGCCGGTCACTTCGGCATAGGTGGTGTTGGGCGGGCCGCCGAACAGGCCGGCTGTGGTGGTGGCGATGCCGTCACCCAGCAGGGTGCGGTGCAGGCCCGGCTTCTTCAGGTAGTCGCGACCAGTCACGCTGCCGACCGCAATCACCCCGCCGATGTGCTCGATGGCCGGCGCCAGTGCCACCGGGACGATGAACAGGATGGCCTGCCAGTTGAAGGCCGGCGCGGTGAACTTCGGCAGCTCGAGCCAGGGCGCGGCAGCGATCTTGGCCACGTCGACCACGCCGAAGGCGAACGACAAGGCAAAGCCCACCAGCACACCGGCGATGATCGGCACCAGGCGGAAGATGCCCTTGCCGAAGACCGCGACGATCAAGGTGGTCAGCAGTGCCGGCATGGAGATCATCATGGCCGTGCTGTAAGGCATCAGGACGCTACCGTCGCCAGCCTTGCCCATGGCCATGTTGGCAGCGATCGGCGCCATGGCCAGGCCGATGGAGATGATCACCGGCCCGATCACCACCGGCGGCAGCAGACGGTCGATGAAGCCGGTGCCCTTGATCTTCACCGCCAGGCCCAGGAAGGTGTAGACGAAGCCTGCGGCCATGACGCCGCCCATGGTTTCGGCCAGGCCGAACTGACCCTTGGCGAGGATGATCGGGGTGATGAAGGCGAAGCTGGAGGCGAGGAATACCGGCACCTGGCGCCCGGTCACCACCTGGAACAGCAGTGTGCCGAGGCCAGCGGTGAACAGCGCGACGTTAGGGTCCAGGCCGGTGATCAGCGGCATCAGCACCAGGGCGCCGAAGGCCACGAAGAGCATTTGCGCGCCAGAGACGATCTGACGCCAGAGCGGGTCGTTGAACTCGTCCTGCATGCTCAGGCGTCCTTCTGCTTGGTGCCGAAGATCTTGTCGCCGGCATCGCCCAGGCCGGGAATGATGTAGCCGTCTTCGTTCAGGCGCTGGTCGATCGTGGCGGTGTAGAGCTGCACGTCAGGGTGGGCGTTCTCCACCACGGCGATACCTTCCGGCGCCGCCACCAGAACCATCGCGCGGATGTCCTTGCAGCCGGCACGCTTGAGCAGCTCGATGGTGGCGACCATGGAACCGCCGGTGGCCAGCATCGGGTCGATGATCAGCGCCAGGCGCTGGTCGATTTCCGGGGCCAGTTTTTCCAGGTAGGTGTGGGCTTCGAGGGTTTCCTCGTTGCGGGCCACGCCGACGGCGCTGACCTTGGCGCCCGGGATCAGGCTGAGCACGCCTTCGAGCATGCCGATGCCGGCACGCAGGATCGGCACTACAGTGATCTTCTTGCCGGCGATCTTCTCGACCTCGACACTGCCACACCAGCCGTCGATGGAATAGGTTTCCAGCGGCAGGTCCTTGGTGGCTTCATAAGTCAGGAGCGCGCCGACTTCCTGGGCGAGTTCGCGAAAATTCTTGGTGCTGATATCGGCGCGGCGCATGAGGCCGAGCTTGTGGCGGATCAGCGGATGGCGGATCTCACGGATGGGCATAGGGGGAGGGCTCCGGAATGCGGGCAAAAAAACCGCGCTAGATTAATCCATTCGGTCGCGTGTGTCCTTAGGCATACTGGACGTTAGTCCAGAAATGCTTGATCTGGTGCGTGTGGATGCGTACCTTTGCCCGCTTTTCCAAAACCTGACTCCCTGGAGAGTTTCATGTCCGCTGATCTCGAGCACATCCGTCAAGTCATGCGCGAGGCCGATTGCCTGCACGATGAGGCCACGGTCGAAGCGGCCATCGCCCGCGTCGGCGCCCAGATCACCGAGCGTCTGGCCGAGAGCAATCCGGTGGTGTTCTGTGTCATGAACGGCGGTCTTATCTTTGCCGGCAAACTGCTGACTCATCTGCAGTTCCCGCTGGAGTCCTCCTACCTGCACGCCACCCGCTACCGCAACCAGACCAGCGGCGGTGACCTGTTCTGGAAGGCCAAGCCGGAAGTGTCGTTCATTGACCGCGACGTGCTGATCATCGACGACATCCTCGACGAAGGTCACACCCTCAGCGCCATCATCGACTTCTGCCGCCATGCCGGTGCCCGCGCCGTGCACACCGCGGTGCTGATCGACAAGGACCACGACCGCAAGGCCAGCCCGGACCTGAAGGCCGATTTCGTCGGCCTGAGCTGTGTCGATCGCTACGTATTCGGCTACGGCATGGACTACAAGGGCTACTGGCGCAACGCCAATGGCATCTACGCCGTCAAAGGGCTCTGATACCGCGGGGCGGCAGCCCCGCGCATCATGCTAGAGTGCCAGGCTGCCCCCAAGGAGCCTGTCATGCGTGCGATTCTTCCGCTTCTGCTGTTCATGAGTTTGCCGTTGGCCGCCGCGCCGATGCACAGCCAGTTCCTGCCGCCAGACGAGCAGGCGGTGCGCCAGGACGCGCCGGAAAGCCAGCAACTGTTGCAGGTGACCAGCTATTCGGTGGTGGTGGGCAACCAGCGTCAGTCCAACCAGCAGCCACTGCCGATCACCTCGACCCTGACCATGCGCCTCAAAGGCAAGCCGCTGAGCCAGGGCGCGACCATCGCCCAGGTGCTGATCAGCTTCGATGGCGAGGGCAAGAGCCTGAAAAAGCCGGCCTACGACAGCGCCACCCGTACCCTGACGCTCAATTACCCACCGGCGCAGTACCGGGTCATTCTCGACCTGCTGCGCAACGACACCGTCTACGTGCAGTTCCTCAGCTACGCCAACGGCCATATCTGGGCCGATCTGCATACCGGAACCCTTCGCGCGCGTTGAGCGGCGAGGGCGCCGGGGGGTACACTGCCCGCCCGTGGAAAATGTCCGTGATGGTTCAGTTGGAGTCGGTAATGCGTAAAGACAAGAAGCAGGTGATTGGCGACGAGATCAGCGACGACTACGTCAAATCGTTCCTCAATTTCGAGCCAGCCGATGGCGTGACCTCGCCTTCGCACCACAAGCTGATCAAGGGCTACCGTGGCCTGCGTATCGACGACTTCGAGCGCTTCGTCGGGTTCTTCGTCGAAGCCGGCCATGACCTGGACGGCAAGGACGAGCACGGCAAGACCTTCATCGAAGTGATCGCCGACCAGCGCAACGCGCCTGACTACGTCGAGATCATCGAGAAAGCCCGCGGCTGATCGAATCCCGCCCAAAAAAAACGCCCCGAAGGGCGTTTTTTTTGGGCTGCGCCTCAGGCGTAGCTCGGGGCCGGGCTGCTTTCGACCAGGCCCAGGGCCTCGTCGTTGTAGGCCGCGACCTTGTGGTACAGGTCGGCATCGGCTGCCAGGACTTTTTCCCGTGCCGGGAAGATTTCCTTGAGCTTGGCGGCCCATTCACCCTTGGCCTTGTCGGCGAAGCAGCGTTCGATCAGTTCCAGCATGATCGACACGGTCACCGAGGCACCTGGCGAGGCACCCAGCAGGGCGGCGAGGGAGCCGTCCTGAGCGGCCACCAGTTCGGTACCGAACTGCAGGATGCCGCCTTTCTTCGGGTCTTTCTTGATGATCTGCACGCGCTGACCCGCCACTTCCAGGCGCCAGTCCTCGGCTTTCGCCTCGGGGTAGAAGCGGCGCAGGGAGTCCAGGCGCTGCTCCATCGACTGCATCACTTCGCTGACCAGGTATTTGGTCAGGTCCATGTTGTCGCGGGCCACGGCCAGCATCGGGCCGATGTTGCCCATGCGAACCGACAGCGGCAGGTCGAGGAACGAGCCGTGCTTGAGGAACTTGGTGGTGAAGCCGGCGTAGGGGCCGAACAGCAGGGATTTCTTGCCGTCCACCACACGGGTGTCGAGGTGCGGAACCGACATCGGTGGGGCGCCGACGGCAGCCTGGCTGTAGACCTTGGCCTGGTGCTGCTTGACGATTTCCGGGTTGTCGCAACGCAGCCACTGGCCGCTCACCGGGAAGCCGCCGAAGCCTTTGCTTTCCGGGATGCCCGAGGCTTGCAGCAGCGGCAGGGCCGCGCCGCCGGCGCCGAGGAAGACGAAGCGGGCGTCGACATCACGGCTGCTGCCGCTGTTGACGTCCTTGACCGTGACGGTCCAGCCGCTGCCGTTACGGCGCAGGCCGGTGACCTTCTTGCTGTACTTGACCTGTGCGTCCTGGGCGTTGCCCAGGTGCTTGAGCAGCTTGTTGGTCAGTGCGCCGAAGTTGACGTCGGTGCCCTTGAGTACGCGGGTGGCGGCGATCTTCTGGTCAGCCGGGCGCCCTGGCATCATCAGCGGCATCCACTCTTTCATCACCGACTGGTCTTCGGTGTATTCCATCTCGGCGAAGGCATGGTGCTGCTTGAGCAGCTCGAAGCGCTTCTTGAGGAAGGCAATGCCTTTTTCACCCTCGACGTAGCTCAGGTGCGGCACCGGATTGATGAACGCCCGCGGCGACGTGAAAGCACCCTTCTTGCTCAGGTAGGCCCAGAACTGCCGGGAAACCTCGAACTGGGTGTTGATGTGCACCGCTTTCTTGATGTCGATGCTGCCGTCAGCGGCCTGAGGCGTGTAGTTCAGTTCACACAGCCCGGCATGGCCGGTCCCCGCGTTGTTCCACGGATTGGAACTTTCCGCGGCACCCGAGTCCATTGCCTCCACGACTTCCAGCTTGATCGCCGGGTCGAGTTCCTTGAGCAGTACGGCCAGGGTGGCACTCATGATGCCCGCCCCTACCAGTACCACATCGACTGTTTCGTTCTGCGCCATTAACGCATCTCCAAAATCTTCAGCACCTAAATGACAGCATAGGATCCCGGACTCACCAGAATCGCCATGTCCGATACTTCGCAGTTTTTCCAACGTTCACGGACACCGCCAACCGGGCTATCTACGATGCATATGAACGCATCTGGCGGCCGGTGCGGCAATTCGACTTATGGTCGAGGGCGCCCGTCGTGCGCTGTGGACCGGCCTCAGTCACCCACCGTGGATGAGGACTGTTGCCAGCTGATCGGGGCTGTTCGGGACACTGATGATGCTTTTGCACATACCAGACTGTTCATGCTCGCCACACTCTCGTGAAGTTGTGAAAACCCGTTTTTTCACGCTCTTTTGGAGTCGTGAACCTCAAAAAGGAGCCGTGCGGGGCAGGCTCGTCAGGTTCAGGCAGAGCGTGGGGCCGAAAAAAAGCGGGCACACCGGCTTCGCAAGACCTGTGTGAACGGCTCTCTGTGGGCGGATATGGGGGGTGCCGATGCATGACATTGGCGGTGCTGCGGGGCCCGATCAGGAGACGTCCTTATAATCGGGGGCAGATTATAACGATGTCGCGGGCAGAAATGGCCTTTATTAATGACTTTTCTTGCTCGGCGGTCAGGCGGCGAGGGCGCGTTGCAGCAGATTCGGGCGACGGCGCTGTACGACCCGGGCGCCGGCGGGTAGCGGACGGTTCAGCCAGTGCAGGGCGGATTCGCCGACTTCGACCCAGCCGGCGCCTGCTGGCGGCTGTTCGCAGCACTTCAATGCCTGGCACAGGCCCTGGGCGTCGAGACGGGCGAAGTGACGTTGCGGGCGTTTGAAGAGCAGGGACCAGAAGCTGGACATGGCGATCTACCTGTTGGGAACTGACGCAAGGATACGTCGGCGATGATGAAGTCCGTGTGACAGGGAATCCGCGCATGAAAGAGCGGTCTTACCCCGCATGGGGCCGATGACTGGCGCGGCGTGCGCTGGGTATACTGGCGCCCTTTGCCGCCATTCCAGGAGAGATGAGCATGTTGCAACGTTTGTTGTTCGGTTTGATCGCTGTGACCAGCCTGACCCTGGTGGGTTGCGCCCATAGTCCGCAACAGCTCAGCCCGCAACCGAAACTCACCGCCCAGCTCGCGCCGGTTGGCCACGGCCAGCCCGTGGTGGTGCGTGTGGTCGATGGCCGTGGCACCCAGACCCTCGGCACCCGCGGTGGCCTGTACCCCGAAACCAGCGCCATCAGCGTGAGCGGCAACGACATCCTGCCGAAACTGCAGGCCCAGGCCGAAGCCGCTGTACGCCTGCTGGGCTTCACCCCGTCGCCGAACGCCTACAACGCGCCGCAACTGACCGTGACCCTGGCCGAGCTGAAGTACCAGTCGCCCAAGGAAGGCCTGTACGTGACCGAAGCCACCATCGGCGCGACTTTCAAGGCTGACGTGAGCAACGCCAACCGTCGCTACAGCGGTCGCTACGGTGCCTCGCTGGACCAGCGTTTCGGCATGGCGCCGAACCAGGAAACCAACACCAAGCTGGTGGGCGATGTGCTCAGTGATGCCCTGACCCGTCTGTTCAAGGACCCGACCATCGGTCAGGTCCTCGGCGAATAAGCGGTCTACGAGCTGCAAGCTTCAAGCTGCAAGCCATAAGAGAAAGCCCGATATCTGAAGACAGGTATCGGGCTTTTTCTTGCAGCTTGCAGCTTGAAACTTGCAGCTCCAAATCGTTTCAGGCCGCTTCGACGTAGAAGTCCAGCACGCTGATGCCGGTTTGGCTGTCGACCTCCGGCAAATGATCGTGGGGATGGCCGCCCAGGGCGCAATAGACCAGCCATTGGCGGTCCTGGACGTTGAAGGCCAAACCGTCGATCAGCGCTTCCTGCTCCTCGCTCTGGGCAATCAGATAGAGGCGATCCTGGTTTTCGGCGTGCAACATGACAAGCTCCGGTTCGTTGGGAGGGCGACAGGGTGGCTTGTCTGGATGACGACTGTATGACGGTGGGATTTATCGTCATTGGTCGCAAAGCACGGGCACGGATGTGCAGCTTGGGTAGAATGCGCGCGTTTTCACCGGATTCCGTGGTTTTTCGAGGTAAGGCGATGTCGCTGCAAATGTTCTGGGGGCTGTTCGTTTCCCCCCCCGCCAAACTGATCAATCTGCTGGCCCTGCTGCTCACCTGCCCGGGTGGCATGCTCCTGCACAGTGCCCGCCGCCGCGCTTCGCGGGCCATGGCCAGCCTGCCGTCGAGCGAGGCAGCCATCGACCTGCTGACCCAGCGGGTCAACCGCTTCTACTACAGCCTGGGCTTCGCCTTCCTGGCGATGGCCTTGCTGCTGTCCTGGGTCAGCACCTGGATCTGAGCCCTTCGGGGCCCTCATCGCTGGCAAGCGGAGCGCCGCCCGGCCAGCTCCCACAGAAGGCTGGCATGCACCGACCCTTGTGGGAGCCGGCCTTGCCGGCGATGAGGCCGTCAGGATTTACAGTGGCAATCCGGCCTTGACCCGATACTGATTCCTCACCGGCGTCGCGTACTGCAGCACCAGGTACGGACGATGCTCCGGCGGGCAGGCGTCGAGCCGGCGCTGCCACTCGGCCTGGGCCTTGGCCAGTTCTTCGGCGCCAAACACTTCGCTCGCCTTCGGCACCTGCAACTGCGGGTCGGCCTCGGCCCACTGCGCGTACGCCAGGTAATGCACCGGGAACAGTCGGTAGCCGCCGAGAATCTGCCTGTCGATTTCTGCCGCCAGTTGCTTGGTGTCATCGAACTGCGCGGTGATCGGCGGGGTGAAATTGATGTGCACCCGGCCCTTGTAGCCGGTGATGCCCAGGCCAATGCTCAGGTCGTCTTCGCCCGGCGCCTTGCTGTAGCTGCCGGTGGTGGCGCGGATGAACAGCTCGCGGGCCTTGGCCTGGTCGCACGGGTCGTATTCGTAGCTGATCGACACCGGGCTCAGGTTCAGCGACTGGATCACCGCACCGAACGGCTCGTCCTTGCGGCTCATGTGGAACATCTTGAGGATCGCCGAGTCGGTGCGGTCGTCACCGTCCTTGGCGCGGCCTTCGGCCTGGGCGATCCAGATCGAGGCGCCGTCGTTGCGGATCGAGTGGTTGATGTAGGCCGAGAGCAGTTGATAGGCCGCCAGCTTTTCCCGCCGGCCGCTGATGGAGCGGTGCACGATGAAGCTCTTGTTCAGGCGCATCATGTCGCTGACGAACGGCTTCTGCAGCAGGTTGTCGCCGATGGCGATGCGCGGGGTCGGCAGGCCGGCGTGGTACACCGCGTAGTTGACGAACGCCGGATCCATCACGATGTCGCGATGGTTGGCCAGGAACAGATAGGCAGTGCCGGACTTGAATTGCTCCACGCCCGTGTAGGTGACGCCATCGGTGGCCCGCTCGATCGTGTGGTCGACGTAGAACTCGACCTTGTCCTGCAGGGTCGAGACGCAGGTCACGCCGGCGAATTCCTTGCGCAGACGGCGGGCGATCAGCGGCTTGAGCAGCCAGCCGAAGCTGTCGGCCATGCGCGGAAAGCGGAACCGGGTCAGGATATCGAGGAATGCCGGGTCGCTGAGCAGGCGTGCCAGAACGGCAGGGACCTCAGCGTCGTCGTACGGTCGGATGGCATCGAATTCGCCCATCATGCTCTCTTGTTGTGAAACGGCTAGGGTAAAGGGTAGGGCTGCGCCCGAAATACCGGGCTCGGGGGGCGCAAGACCGGCAATTATACGCACAAGTAACCGCGGAGGCCGCGATGCTCGAAACTGCGTTCTACGATTGTCCTTATTGCGGTGAAGAGGTGGAAACCACCGTCGATCTTTCCGGTGGCGACCAGCGCTACATCGAGGACTGCCAGGTGTGTTGTCGACCGGTGGTGTTCATTCTGCAGGTCCATGGTGACGAATGGATGCTCGACGTGAAGCGCGAGGATGAGTGATGCGGCGAATCTACGAGCCGGAGAACCTGCTGGAGGCCGAAATGCTGATCGGCATGCTCGACAGCGAAGGGATCGATGCGCTTCTGGTCGGTGGTGATCTGCTCGGTGGCATCGGCGAGTTACCGCTGCATGGCCTGCTGGGGCTGGCGGTGTCCGACGAGCAGGCCGATTACGCGCGGGAGCTGATCACCGCGTACAATGCCGCGCTGCCGCTTCCTGGCGACGAGCCGGATAATCTCCCTGGAGTCCTGATTTGCTAGGTTTCGCCTGATGTGTGGACGCTACGCCCTGTTTCGCTGGTCGCCGGCCTTCGCTGCGCTGCCCGGCTTTCCTGCTGGCCAGCAGGCCCAATGGAACATTTCTCCTGGTGCCCAGGTGCTGATCCAGCGTCAGGAAGACGGCCGGATGACCCTGGCCCGGGCCCGCTGGGGCCTGACGCCGCCCTGGCTGACTGACCTGACCCGAACGCCTGCCCATGCCCGCGCCGAAACCCTGGCCGAACAGCCCATGTTCCGCGAAGCCTTCGCCCAGCGGCGCTGCCTGTTGCCGGCCAACGGTTTCTACGAGTGGCGCGGTACGGTGCGCAAGCGGCCTTACTGGTTGACGCCGGGGGAGGGCTCGTCGCTGTTCTTCGCGGCGGTGTGGGAGGCGTATCCGGTGCAGGAGCAGGTGTGGCTGAGCACGGCAGTGGTGACTCAGGCGGCGATGAACCAGCGTCGCCCGCTGATCCTCGACGCCGCCGGCCAGGCCGCCTGGCTCAACCCGGACACCCCGCCGGGCGAGCTTCAGGGCCTGCTGACCAGCCCTCCCGCCGCCTTGCGCGAGCGGGTGCTGGCCAACTTCGTCAACGACCCGAAGCTCAACGCCCCCGAGTGCCTCACCCCCGCCTGATCAACGGCGAGCTTTAAGCTGCAAGCTGCAAGCTGCAAGAAGAAGCGCCGCGCACCTGCTCTTACTTGCAGCTTGAAGCTTGCAGCTTGCAGCTGCTTCACACCCGGAACTGGTTGATCAGCCGGCGCTGCTGTTCGGCCAGCTTGGTCAGTTCGGCGCTGGCGGTGCTGGACTCGTCCGCCCCTCCGGCCACCTCGTTGGCCACCTGGCCGATGTTGATCACGTTGCGGTTGATGTCCTCGGCCACCGCGCTCTGTTCCTCGGCCGCGCTGGCGATCTGGGTGTTCATGTCGTTGATCACCGACACCGCGCGGGTGATGCTTTCCAGCGCATCCGCCGCCTTCGCCGCCTGCTGCACGCTGACGTCGGTCTTGCTCTGGCTGTCTTCCATGACCCGCACCACGTCGCGGGTGCCCTGCTGCAGTTGCTGGATCATCTGCTGGATTTCTTCGGTGGCCTGCTGGGTCTTCTGCGCCAGGTTGCGCACTTCGTCGGCCACCACGGCGAAACCACGACCCTGTTCGCCCGCCCGCGCCGCCTCGATGGCGGCGTTGAGTGCCAGCAGGTTGGTCTGTTCGGCGATGGCGCGGATCGCCACCAGGATCGCGTTGATGTTCTCGCTGTCGCGGGCCAGGTTCTGCACCACGCCCACCGCCCGGCCGATTTCATCGGCCAGGGCGGCGATGGACTGCGAGGTGTCGCGGACGATGCCCAGGCCCTGGTTGGCGGCCTGGTCGGCATTGCTCGCAGCCTGAGCGGCGTGGGTGGCGTTGCGTGCCACGTCCTGCGCGGTGGCGGTCATCTCGTGGACGGCAGTCGCCACCAGGTCGATTTCGGCCATCTGTTTATGCACGCCCTGATTGGTGCGAATGGCGATGTCGGCGGTGTGCTCCGACGAATCGCTGACCTTCTGCACCGAGCTCACCACCTGGCTGATCATCGACTGCAGCTTGCCGAGGAAGGTATTGAAGCCCTTGGCGATCGAGCCCAGTTCGTCGGCACGGTCGCTGTGCAGGCGACGGGTCAGGTCGCCTTCGCCCTGGGCGATGTCGTCGAGCATCGCCACCATCTGCCGCAGCGGACGGGCAATGCCATGGGCCAGCAGCCAGATCACCAGCAGGCCGAGGCCGGCGATCACCAGGCCGACCAGGGTCATGCCAGTGATGTCAGTGGCGCGCTGGTGGCTGAGGTCGCTCTGCAGTTTTTGCGCGTCAGCCATCACTGCCGAGAGCGGCAGTTGCAGCAGCAGGGTCCAGCGGGCGTCGGTGTCGGCGATTCTGAACGGCAGCAGCAGGCGGATCTGGCCATTGGCGTGGTCCACTTCGTAGCGCAGGGCGTCGCCGCTGAGTTTGGCCAGACCGGCCGCCGCCGGGGCGTCGAGGGTGTCGCTGGCCTTCTCGCCAAACTTGTTTTCGTCCTTGGTGTAGGCCACCAGGCGGCCGTTGCTGGAGATCAGCGCCAGCTCGCCTGCGCCGTCGTACAGCTGGGCGTCGGCGGCCTTGAGCAGGTCCTGGATGAAGTTCACCGACAGGTCGGCGCCGACGATGCCCTGGAACTTGCCGTCCACCAGGATCGGCTCGATGAACGAGGCGAGCATCACCATCTTGTCGCCGACCTTGTAGGGCGCCGGGTCGATGGCGCAGGCGCGCTTGCTTTCCTGGGAGCACAGGTAGTACTCGCTGGCACGCACGCCGGTGGAGAGCAGAGTGTTGTTGCTCAGGTCTACCAGTGGCTCCAGGCCCAGGGTGCCGTCGGTGTTGCGGTACCACCAGGGCTGGAAGCGACCGGTGGCCGGGTCGATGCCCTTGACCGAGGTGCCGACGAAGCGCGCGTCGTCTTTATCCAGGGCGTTCGGCTCCCAGGCGATGTAGCCGCCCAGCAGCAACGGGTTGTCGACGATCGTCTGTTTCAGCAGGTTGATCAGGTCCTCGCGCTCGAGGTGCACCCGCGGGTTGCCGGCCTGGTCCTTCATGCCCAGTTGCGAGTTGGTGGTGGCCAGGCCGCGGGCGATCAGCAGCGGTGCTTCCAGGCGGCGCAGGATCTGGCTGACCTGGGTCTGCGCCAGGGCGGTCAGGCGTTGCTCGATCACCGCGTCGAACTGTTGCTGGGTCCGGGTTTCGACCAGCTCCTGGGTCTTGGCGCCGGAATACACCGCATACAGCACCAGGGCTGCGACGATACTCAACACGATTGCGCCCGCCAGGGCGGCAACGGAAAACTGGATCGACTTGAACTTCATGGGGAGCTCCGAGCGCAGAGAAGGGTCGCCTTGCCCCGCTGTTATCGGCCTGGAACCGGTAAATCATGAGTCTTGTCTGACAGAAATCTTTGTTGATGGCGGTGGCGCGTTCCCGTGCGCCGTCCTAGGATACGGCCCAGGTTAGAAGGGAGTTTTTTCATGCGTAGATCGGTTGTTATCGGTGCCTTGGGCGCCTCGCTGCTGCTGGCCGGTTGCCAGGCGGTGAACACCACCAGTGGTGGTGCGGTGGGCGTCGAGCGCAAGCAATACATGTTCAGCATGTTGTCGACCGACCAGGTCAACCAGATGTATGCCCAGTCCTACCAGCAGACCCTGGGCGAGGCGTCGACCCAGGGCGTACTGGACAAGACCAGCGCCAATGCCCGGCGCGTGCAGGCCATCGCCGATCGCCTGATCGCCCAGGCGCCGCAATTCCGCCCGGACTCGGCGCAATGGCAGTGGGAGGTCAATCTGATCAAGAGCGACGAGCTCAACGCCAACTGCGGCCCGGGCGGCAAGATCATTTTCTACACCGGACTGATCGACAAACTGAAGCTGACCGACGATGAAATCGCCGCGGTGATGGGCCATGAAATCGCCCACGCCCTGCGCGAGCATGGTCGTGAGGCGATGTCCAAGGCCTATGGCGTGCAGATGGCTCGCCAGGGCGCGGGCGCATTGCTGGGCCTGGGTGACGACAGCCTGGCGCTGGCCGACACCGTGGTCCAGTACAGCCTGACCCTGCCCAACAGCCGCAGCAACGAGAACGAAGCCGACCTGATCGGCCTGGAGCTGGCGGCTCGCGCCGGCTACAACCCGAATGCCGCGATCACCCTGTGGAACAAGATGAGCGCGGCCTCCGGCGGCAGTTCGCAGCCTGAGTTCATGAGCACTCACCCGGCTTCGGAAAGCCGGATCGCCTCGTTGCAGGCGGCGATTCCGAAAGTGATGCCGCTCTACGAGCAGGCGAAGAAATAAGCCAGCCCCAACTGCCGGCCCCACAATGACCCTGTGGGAGCCGGCTTGCCGGCGATGACGCCATCCGCCTCACCGCCCGCGTTGCAGCCTTATCCCACCCAGCCACTCACCTTCATCGCCGAATACACCGCGATCACCGCCAGCACCGCAAAGGCGCTCGCCGCCAGGCGACGGATCAGGGTCAGCGGCAGTTTCTCGGCGGCGAAGTTGCCCGCCAAAACCACCGGCACGTTGGCAATCAGCATGCCCAGGGTGGTGCCGATGATGACCATGATCAGGTGCGGATACTGGGCCGCCAGCATCACCGTGGCCACTTGGGTCTTGTCACCGATTTCCGCCAGGAAGAATGCGATCAGCGTCGTCAGGAACGGCCCGAAGCGGCGCGCGGTGCTGGCTTCGTCATCGTCCATCTTGTCCGGCACCAGGGTCCACAGCGCCGTGGCGAGGAAGCTCGCGGCCAGGATCCAGTGCAGAGTGGCCTCGCTGAAGAAACTGCCGACCCAGGCACCGACCGCACCGGCGGCGGCGTGGTTGGCGAGGGTCGCGGCAATGATACCGGCGATGATCGGCCACGGCTTGCGGAAGCGCGCAGCGAGAATAAGGGCAAGCAGTTGCGTCTTGTCGCCGATTTCGGCGAGGGCAACGACAGCGGTGGGGACGAGCAGCGATTCCAGCATCAGGGTTCCTACGGGGGCGGGTCGACACGGCTATGACACGTACAGCCTCCCCGCCCCGGGTAAGGTGTGCGTGTCATAGGTCTTGTCAAACCCTGGATCCGTCTGATGCGGACCGTGGGTCGTGCGCGCCATGGTCTGTGGACCAAGTATGTTGACGTCGCACCATGCGAGCAGGGCGCTCGCGGGAGACTACTCCCCTAGGACGGGGCGGATTCTGCCTCCGCCAAATCGTTTCGGCAAGCGAAGTTTTTACGAACGCCGTGCCCGGTAGATTTTGAAGCCGTTGTCCTGGGCCAGGGTTTCGCAGTTGCCCAGGGCCCCTTCGATCAGCGGCTGGTAGCGCAGGAAGCTGTTGGCGACCAGGCGCATTTCACCACCTTTTCTCAGATGTTCGCCGGATTTTTTCAGCAGGGTTTCTGACGCCTGGTAGTTGGTGTGGACCCCGGTGTGAAACGGCGGATTGCTCAGGATGACGTCCAGTTCGCGTGGTGCGGCGTCGATGCCATCGCCGGCGATCACCTCGCCTTCCAGACCATTGGCCGCCAGGGTCAGGCGGCTGGCGGCGACGGCGAAGGCATCAACGTCCAGCAAGGTGACACGGCTTTGTGGATAACGACGCTTGATCGTGGCGCCCAGCACCCCGGCGCCGCAGCCGAAGTCGAGCACATGACCCGAGGGCAGGCCATCCAGGTGTTCCAGCAGCAACGCGGTGCCGCGGTCCAGGCGGCCATGGCTGAACACGCCCGGCAGGCTGACGATGTGCAGCGGGCCGTCGGCCAGGGGCAGCTCGAAGCGTTCGGCGAGGCTTTCCAGCGGCTGCGCCACGGGGGGATGTTCCACGGTCACCTGCCAGAGCTGGCAATGGCGGGCGCTGTCCAGCTTGCGTGGCTTGCCGAAGGCGTGCAGTTGCCTGGCCGCGCCCTCGATGCCGCCGCGCTTTTCACCCACCAGGTACAGCGTGCGGCCGCCCAGGCGCGAGGCGAGGGCGTTGAGCAGGTAGTTGGCGAGGTCGCGGGATTTGGGCAGGAACAGCACGGCGTTGTCGAAGGCGACGTCCGGTACGTCCACGCCATAGTGGCTGCGCCCGGCGTAACGGGCATCCAGCGCCGCCTGGTCGCCGGCATGCCAGCACCAGCCGTGGGCCTGTGGAAAGCTGCCCAGCAGGCTGTCGGCGGGCAGGCCGGCGATCAACAGCGGGCCGGTGAACAGATCGGCCTGACGTAGCAACACTTCACTGCGCGGGTCCATGGGCGGCGGCTCCTGAAAAAAGTGGCGAAGTCTACCAGAAGCCGCCGTGGCTCAACTGACTACCCGTCGCGGGCTGCCGGCCAGGAAGGCACGGGCGTTTTCGCTCAACTGGCCGACGATGCGTTGCCGCGCTTCCACCGCACCCCAGGCGCTGTGCGGGGTGACGATCAGGCGCGGAATGTCGGCGGCCAGCAGCGGATTGCCGTTGACCGGCGGCTCCACCGACAGCACGTCGGTGGCCGCGCCACCCAGGTGGCCGGCGCGCAGGGCGTCGGCCAGCGCCTGTTCATCGATCAGCCCGCCGCGGGCGGTGTTGATGATGAACGCGCCAGGCTTGAGCCGGGCCAGTTGCGCGGCGCCGATCATGTGGCGGGTGTTGTCGTTGAGCGGGCAGTGCAGGGTCAGGGCGTCGACCTGAGGCAGCAGTTCATCGAGGCTCAGGCGGTCTTCCCGTGGCGGGCGGCCCGGCAACTGGCCGAGCAGCACGCGCATGCCGAAGGCTTCCGCCAGGCGGCCGACCGCGCTGCCCAGTTCGCCATGGCCGAGCAGGCCGAGGGTCTTGCCTTCCAGCTCGACGATGGGGAAGTCCAGCAGGCAGAACTGCTTGGCCTGGCCCCATTTGCCGGCGGCAACGGCCTGTTGGTAATCCGGCAGGCGGGTCGCCAGGGCCAGCAGCAGCGCCAGGGTGTGCTGGGCTACCGACGGCGTGCCGTAGCCCTGGCAGTTGCTGACCACGATGCCCTGCGCGCGGGCCGCCTGGAGGTCGACGTTGTTGGTGCCGGTGGCGGCCACGAGGATCAGTTTCAGGTCCGGGCAGGCCTTGAGGGTGGCAGCATCCAGCACGACCTTGTTGCTGATCACCACGTTGGCACCGTGTAGACGTTCCACTACCTGCTGCGGGGCGGTGGCGGCGTGGACATCGAAACGCTCGAAGCAGCCGCTCAGCTCGCTGAGGTCGAGGTCGCCGAGGTCAAGCGAGCTGTGGTCGAGAAAGACGGCGTGGGTCATGCGGGGCTCCTGAATCGGCGACGTTAGAGCGCAAGCAATCGTCGGGAATCTGCTGGAAATGGCGTTCGAACGCCTGCAATTCGTCGTGCTGGCGTTGCAGTCCGGCGATGCGGTCGAGCAGTTCCGCGCGCTTGGCAGTGATGGCTTCGGTCACCCGTTGGCGGGATATCTGGCCGTCGGCCATTAGAGCCTGCATCTGGCGGAGGGTAAAGCCGAGCTTCTGTGCGCATTTGATCAGCGCCAGCAGATCGACGTCATGCTGGTCGTAGATGCGGTAGCTGCCCTGGCGCCGGGCCGGTGGCAGCAGGCCGATGCTTTCGTAGTGGCGGATACATTTGATGGTGGTGCCTGACAGGCGGGCAGCTTCGCCGATGAACATGAAGATCCTTTTCAACGCAGGGCTAGGGTGCGGGCCTGTTCCAGCCAGGACCGGCGGCGCCGCTCGGTGGAGTCGAGCACCGGGCCGAAGGTTAGCGTCTGCGCGGGGCGGATGCCACAGAAGGCGAGCGTCGTACGGCGTATCTGGTGCAGGCCGGGCATGCGCTGGAACCAGCGGAAGTACCAGGGTGGCGTGTCCAAGGTTACCAGCAGGTGGGCAGTGCGCCCGGCCAGGAGTTTTTCCGGAAAGGGCGAACCACGCTTGTAGCGGAAGGCGAAGCCCGGCAGCAGCACCCGGTCGAGAAAGCCCTTGAGCAGCGCCGGCACGCCGCCCCACCAGATCGGGAACACCAGCACCAGGCGCTGGGCCCAGAGGATTTGCTGCTGGGCGTCCAGCAGATCGGGTTCCAGTGGTTGTTCCTGACGGTAGCCCTGATGCAGGACGGGGTCGAACGCCAGCTCGCCAAGGGCCAGCAGGCGGACCTCATGGCCGGCCTCGCCGGCGGCGTCGGCGTATTGCCGGGCGAGGCTGGCGCAGAAGCTGTCGGCGGCGGGATGGCCGAGGATGATCAGGGTGCGTTGGGTCATGGGCCCGGGTCTCGAAGGGAAAAGGGCCGCAGGGTAGGGGGTGACCCATAGGGGAGGGTCAAGTCGTCAGGGCCGAACCGCAGTGATGAGCCCGGCATCGGTAATGCTGGTGCCTGCTATGACGGTTCGATAGCTTGGCTGGCCCAGAACCCTGTGGGAGCTGGCCTTGCCAGCGAGAGGGCCGCAAAGTCGTGCCCAGCTGTATCTGTTGTAACAAGGTGTGAATGGTTAAGGTACGCAACCCACCTTCATCTGGAGCCCCTCAATGTACTGGGCAGAATTTCTCACCGTCGCCCTGATCCACCTGCTGGCTGTCGCCAGCCCCGGCCCGGACTTCGCCGTCGTGGTCCGCGAAAGCGTGACCCACGGTCGCCGCGCCGGCACCTGGACCGCTCTCGGGGTCGGTACAGCGATCTTCCTGCACGTCGGTTATTCGCTGCTGGGCATCGGCCTGATCGTGTCCCAGTCGATCATGCTGTTCAACGCGCTCAAATGGCTGGCTGCGGCGTACCTGATCTACATCGGCTTCAAGGCCCTGCGCGCCAGGCCTGCGGCGGCTGGCGAGGCGATCCAGGTATCCACGGTGGAGCGCACGCCGCGTGCCGCCTTCGTCGCCGGCTTCATGACCAACGGCCTGAACCCCAAGGCGACGCTGTTCTTCCTGTCGCTGTTCACCGTGGTCATCAACCCGCACACCCCGCTGCTGGTCCAGGCCGGTTACGGTGTGTACCTGGCGATCGCCACCGGCCTGTGGTTCTGCCTGGTGGCGATGCTGTTCAGCCAGGCCCGGGTGCGCGCCGGTTTCGCCCGCATGGGCCACTGGTTCGACCGTACCATGGGGGCGGTGCTGATTGCCCTCGGCGTGAAGATCGCGTTCAGCGAAATACGCTGAACAGAGGCGCCCGACGGTATGACCGTTGGGTCGAAAGACGGTCAAATCATTCCTTTGGCTGATTTGACCGTCACATCCCCGATCTAGAGTAAGGGCAGTTTCGTTCATGCCCCGTGCAACTCCAGAAAAGGGATTCTTATGTTGCAGACCCGTATCATCGCCCCGGCAGAGGGTGCGTATCAGTTTCCGCTGTTGATCAAGCGTCTGCTGATGTCTGGCAGCCGTTACGAGAAAACCCGCGAGATCGTCTACCGCGACCAGTTGCGCTACAGCTACCTGACCCTCAACGAGCGCATCGCCCGGCTCGCCAACGTACTGACCGAAGCGGGCGTCAAGGCCGGTGACACCGTGGCGGTGATGGACTGGGACAGCCATCGCTACCTGGAGTGCATGTTCGCGATTCCGATGATCGGCGCGGTGGTCCACACCATCAACGTGCGGCTGTCGCCGGAGCAGATCCTCTACACCCTGAACCACGCCGAAGACCGCTTCGTGCTGGTCAACAGCGAGTTCGTCGGGCTCTACCAGGCGATTGCCGGGCAGCTGACCACGGTGGAAAAGACCCTGCTGCTCACCGACGGCGAGGAGAAGACCGCCGACCTGCCCGATCTGGTGGGTGAGTACGAGCAACTGCTGGCCGCCGCCAGCCCGCACTACGACTTCCCTGACTTCGACGAGAACTCCGTCGCCACCACCTTCTACACCACCGGCACCACCGGCAATCCCAAGGGCGTGTACTTCACCCACCGCCAACTGGTGCTGCACACCATGGGCGTGGCCACGGTCACCGGCAGCATCGATAGCATCCGCCTGCTCGGCACCGACGACGTCTACATGCCCATCACCCCGATGTTCCACGTCCATGCCTGGGGCATCCCGTATGTGGCAACCATGCTCGGGCTCAAGCAGGTGTACCCGGGGCGTTACGATCCGGAACTGCTGGTCAGGTTGTGGCGTGACGAAAAGGTCAGTTTCTCCCACTGCGTGCCGACCATCCTGCAGATGCTGCTCAACGCCAAGGGCGCGCAGAACGAGGACTTCGGCGGCTGGAAGATCATCATCGGTGGCAGCGCGCTGAACCGCGCCCTGTACGAGGCGGCCAAGGCCCGCGGCATCCAGCTCACGGCCGCGTACGGCATGTCCGAAACCTGCCCGCTGGTGTCCTGCGCCCACCTCAACGACGAACTGCTGGCCGGCAGCGAGGACGAATGCGTTACCTACCGGATCAAGGCGGGGGTACCGGTGCCGCTGGTGGAGGCGGCGATCATCGATGGCGAAGGCCGGTTCCTGCCTGCCGATGGCGAGTCCCAGGGCGAACTGGTCCTGCGTGCCCCCTGGCTGACCATGGGTTACTTCCGCGAGGCCGAGAAAAGCGAAGAGCTGTGGGCCGGAGGCTGGCTGCACACCGGTGACGTGGCGACCCTCGACAGCATGGGCGTGATCGATATCCGCGACCGGATCAAGGACGTGATCAAGACCGGTGGCGAGTGGATTTCGTCACTGGACCTGGAAGACCTCATCAGCCGTCACCCGGCGGTCCGCGAAGTGGCGGTGGTGGGCGTGGCCGATCCGCAGTGGGGCGAGCGCCCCTTCGCCCTGCTGGTGGTGCGCGACGGCGCGAGCATCGATGCGCGGGTATTGAAGGAACACCTCAAGCCCTTCGTGGAACTCGGACACATCAACAAGTGGGCGATTCCCAGCCAGATCGCCCTTGTTACCGAAATTCCCAAGACCAGTGTCGGCAAGCTCGACAAGAAGCGCATCCGCGTCGACATCATCGAGTGGCAGGCCAGCAACAGCGCCTTCCTTTCCACCCTGTAGGCCGCACCGGCCCGCGCCCTCACCGGTGCGGGCCGCGTTCCAGAGGCTTCGCCGCCTTGTGAAATGAAAAATATCAGCCATTCTTGCTCAGCCGGCACGAAGGCAACCTGCCATCGACAGGGGGGATGTGCAAATCACACTTTAGAGGGATCAAGCACTACTACCTGCTGGCTATAGTCGGGTCAGGGGATTTTGAGGAACGGGGATGCGCAGGCTGCGCACCGACAGACGCCCTGCCATATCTGGCGACATCGGCTTCCGTTTCTTTGAAGGACTCACTGCCATAAAAATAAAGTACATGGAGTAGCGTCGATGACATCAGCAAACCTGTTCTGGCGCCGGGCGAAACTGCCCCTGGCTGTCAGCCTCGCTTCTACGCTTGCAAGTCCAGCATTCGCCGTCAGCTTCAACATCGGGGAAATCGAGGGGAGTTTCGACTCGTCGCTGTCGATCGGCGCGAGCTGGTCCACCGCCGATGCGAACAAGAACCTGATCGGTGCGAACAACGGCGGCCGGGGCCTTTCGCAGACTTCCGACGATGGCCACCTGAACTTCAAGAAGGGCGAGACCTTCTCGAAGATCTTCAAGGGTATCCATGACCTCGAACTCAAGTACGGCGACACCGGCGTCTTCGTCCGGGGCAAGTACTGGTATGACTTCGAACTGAAGGACGAGGGCCGCGAGTTCAAGGACATCAGCGACTCCAACCGCAAGGAAGGCGCCAAGTCGTCCGGCGCGCAGATTCTCGACGCCTTCGTGTACCACAACTATTCCATCGCCGACTTGCCGGGCAGCGTCCGCCTGGGCAAGCAGGTGGTGAGCTGGGGTGAAAGTACCTTCATCGGTGGCGGCATCAACAGCATCAACCCGATCGACGTGTCCGCATTCCGTCGTCCGGGTTCCGAGATCAAGGAAGGCCTGATCCCGGTCAACATGTTCTACGTGTCCCAGAGCCTGACCGACAACCTGTCGGCCGAGGCCTTCTACCAGCTTGAATGGGACCAGACCGTCGCCGACAACTGCGGCACCTTCTTCTCCCAGCCTGACGTGATCGCCGACGGCTGCGACCGCAACCTGGCCGTACTGGCCAAGCAGTCGAGCATTGCCTCGCCGGCCGTGCGCAATGCCCTGACCCAACTGGGCGTGAACTACGGCTCGCCTGACGAAGGTGTGATCGTGCGCCGCGACGGCGACCGTGATGCCCGTGACAGCGGCCAGTTCGGTGTTGCCTTCCGCTACATGTTCGAGCCGCTGGACACCGAGTTCGGCGCCTACTTCATGAACTACCACAGCCGCGCGCCGATCTTCAGTGGCAAGGGCGGTCCGGCCAGTGCCTACAGCGCCGCCGGCCTGGTCGGCCGGCTGATGGCCAACGGGCTGACCCAGGGCCAGGCGGTGGCATTGGCGCCGACCTTGCTGCCTCTCGTGGTTGCGGGCAACTCCAGCTACTACGTCGAGTACCCCGAAGATATCCGTCTGTACGGTCTGAGCTTCTCCACCACGCTGCCTACCGGCACCGCGTGGAGCGGTGAAGTCAGCTACCGGCCGAACGCGCCGGTACAGCTCAACACCACCGACATCCTGTATTCCGGTCTGACGCCGCTGGATCCGACCGCATCGGTCCTGCAAGGTCGTCCAGGTCAGGACCAACCCGGCTATCGCCGCAAGGAAATCACCCAGCTGCAGACCACCTTCACCCACTTCTTCGATCAGGTCATGGGCGCGAGCCGCCTGACCCTGGTCGGCGAAATCGGCTGGACTCACGTGGGCGGCCTGGAAAGCAACTCCAAGGCGCGTTATGGCCGCGACCCGGTCTACGGCCCGGGGCCTCTGCCAAACGGCCGTTGCGCCTCGCTCAACGCCAGCACCCTGGCAGGTGCTGAAAAGAACAACCTGACCCGCTACTGCGAGAACGACGGTTTCACCACCTCCGACTCCTGGGGCTACCGCGCCCGCGCCATCTGGGAATACCCGGACGTGTTCGCCGGTGTGAACCTCAAGCCGAGCGTGGCCTGGTCCCACGACGTCGATGGCTACTCGCCAGGCCCTGGCGGCAACTTCGAGGAAGGCCGCAAGGCGGTCAGCCTCGGTCTGGATGCCGAATACCAGAACACCTACACCGCGAGCCTGTCGTACACCAACTTCTTCGACGGCAAGTACACCACCGTGGATGACCGCGACTTCGTCGCCCTCAGCTTCGGCGTGAACTTCTAAGCGCATTATTCAGGAAGAAGAACATGACAATGAAAACCACCAAGACTCTGCTGCAAGCCGGTGTGCTGGGCCTGTCCCTGCTGGCGACCAGCGTGATGGCGGCCGTTTCCGCCGATGAAGCGGCCAAGCTGGGTTCCACGCTGACGCCGATGGGCGCCGAAAAGGCCGGTAACGCCGACGGTTCCATCAGCGCCTGGCAACCGCTGTCCAAGACCGCCGGAACCGTGGATGCCAAGGGCTTCCTGTCCGACCCGTACGGCAGCGAGCAGCCGAAGTTCGTCATCACCGCGCAGAACGTCGACCAGTACAAGGACAAGCTCTCCCCGGGCCAGGTCGCGATGTTCAAGCGTTACCCGGACAGCTTCAAGATCCCGGTCTACCCGACCCATCGCGGCTCCACCGTGCCGGACAGCGTGTTCGCGGCCATCAAGAAAAACGCCACCGAGACCACGCTGGTCGAAGGCGGCAACGGCCTGAACAACTTCCAGGTGGCAGTTCCCTTCCCGATCCCGAAAAGCGGCCTGGAAGTGATCTGGAACCACATCACCCGCTACCGCGGTGGCAGCGTAACCCGTCTGGTCACGCAAGCTACCCCGCAGCAGAACGGCAGCTACAGCCTGGTGTACTTCCAGGACCAGTTCGTCTTCCGTGACCGGATGAAGGACTACGACCCCGCCAACCCGGGCAACATCCTGTTCTACTTCAAGCAGGAAGTGACCGCGCCGGCGCGTCTGGCCGGGACCGTGCTGCTGGTTCACGAGACCCTCGACCAGGTCAAGGAGCCGCGCAAGGCGTGGATCTACAACGCCGGTCAGCGTCGCGTGCGCCAGGCGCCGCAGGTGTCCTACGACGGTCCGGGTACGGCGGCCGACGGCCTGCGTACGTCCGACAACCTCGATATGTACAACGGTGCGCCAGACCGCTACGACTGGAAGCTGGAAGGCAAGAAGGAGATGTTCATCGCCTCCAACAGCTACAAGCTGGACTCGCCGAGCCTGAAGTACGCCGACATCCTCAAGCCTGGCCATATCAACCAGGACCTGACCCGCTACGAGCTGCGCCGCGTCTGGCACGTGGTGGCGACCCTGAAGCCGGGCCAGCGCCACATCTACGCCAAGCGTGACTTCTACATCGACGAAGACACCTGGCAAGCCGCGGTGATCGACCAGTACGACGGTCGCGGCCAGCTGTGGCGTGTGTCCGAGGCGCATTCCCAGGACTACTACAACGTGGAAGTGCCGTGGTACACCCTGGAAGCCATCTACGACCTGCAATCGGGCCGTTACCTGGCACTGGGCATGAAGAACGAAGAGAAGAAGGCCTACGACTTCGGCTTCAGCGCCAGCAAGGCTGACTTCCAGCCAGCAGCGCTGCGCCAGTCGGGCGTTCGCTGACGTTCGACCCCTCCGTGTGATCCCCAGAACGCCCCGGCTTGCCGGGGCGTTCTGATTTCGGAGCGTGCTTGCCCGGATCTGTTTTTTCGCCTGCCTCGTAGTCTGTTGTCTCCCGTCAATGTTGTCTCTGTTGCTTCTTGTTGTAGTCTTTTTTTCCGCATCGGCGGCAATCGCCTTCAAATGTGCCGGTTAACCCGCTAGTCTGCGCCAATCCCTGTCGCCGAAGCATTCCACCAAAAACGAGCCGGCCATGACTGATCTGTCCAGCACGCAAGGGTTTACCCAACAGACCGTGTCTGTTCTGGAAGGACGTTTCTACCGGCCACCGCTGCCTGAAGGGCATGTGCCGCGGGCACGCCTTTGCCAGCGTTTGCAGGCCGGGCTCGGCGGGCGACTGTTGCTGGTCAATGCGCCGGCGGGTTTCGGCAAGAGTTCGCTGGCGGTGGAGTTCTGCCAGAGCCTGCCCAGCCAGTGGCGCAGCCTGTGGCTGGGGTTGAGCCGGCGTGACAGCGACCCCGGTCGTTTTCTGGAGCGCTTGCTGGAGGGGCTGCAACAAAGCTGCCCGAGCCTCGGCAGCCAGGCCCTCGGCCTGTTGAAGATGCGCCAGCGCCACCAGCCATTTGCCTTCGAAGAATGGCTCGACGGCCTGCTCGACGAACTGGCCGGGCACCTGCAGAGCGCTGCGCCGATCCTGCTGGTGCTGGACGATTACCACCTGGCCCAAGGCCCGGTACTGGACCGTTGCCTGCAGTTCTTCCTCAATCACCTTCCTCCGGGCCTGGTTTTGCTGGTCACCAGCCGCCAGCGCCCGGACTGGCACCTGGCGCGCCTGCGCCTGTCACGGCAATTGCTGGAACTCAACGAGCAGGACCTGCGGCTCACCCCCGACGAATCCCTCGCCGTGCTCGGCCAGCATCCCTCGGTGCGCGGCCAGGCGCTGGACAACCTGATCCAGCGCAGCGACGGCTGGGTCGCCGGCCTGCGCTTCTGGCTGCTGGCGGCCACCGAGTCCGGTGCCGACAGCGCCTTGCCCCAGGCGCTGCACGGTGGCGAAGGGCTGATCCGCGACTACCTGCTGGAAGAAGTCATCGACTGCCTGCCCGCCGAGGTGCAGAACTTCCTTAACGACACCGCCTGCCAGGAGCGCTTCTGCGCCGACCTGTGCGATGCCCTGCGCGAAAGCCACGACAGCGCCGAGATCCTGCGCTACCTGCAATCGCACCATGTGTTCCTGGTGCCGCTGGACGAACACGGCTACTGGTTCCGCTATCACCACCTGTTCTCCGACCTGCTGCGTACCCGCCAGGCCAGCCTGCCGCTGTCGAGCCTGCACCTGCGCGCCTGCCGCTGGTTCCACGGCCAGGGCCTGCTGGATGAAGCGGTGGAGCAGGCCCTGCGCGCCGGGCATCTGGATGTGGCGGCCAACCTGGTGCAGAACCTGTCCGAGGAGCAGCTGCTGGCCGAACAGAACGTCGGCATGCTCCTGCGCTGGAAGATGGACTTGCCCGACAGCCTGCTGATCAGTACACCGCGACTGATCGTGCTCTACAGCTGGGCGTTGGGGCTGGCCTGCCAACTGGACGCCGCCGAGGAACTGGCCAGCCACCTCAGCCGTTTCCTCCCGGCGCCCTCGGCCACCGCGCAGAAGTCCATGCTTGCCCAGTGGCTGGCGCTGAGCGGGATCATCGCCCGTGGCCGGGGTGATCGCGAGCGCACCCGGTCCTATTGCGAGCAGGCGCTGCAAAGCCTGCCGCACAAGCGTTACGGCCAGCGCCTGATGTGCCTCTCGACGCTGTCCAACCTGGCCATTGCCGACGCCGATTTCTGGCGTGCCCGGGGCTGGAACCGCGAAGCACTGGAGTTGGCCCAGCGGGTCGGCAATCCGCTGTTCGAGGCCTTGGCCCACTACGATCGGGCGCGGGTGCTGCATGCCCGTGGCGAGGTCTTGCGGGCACTGGATGAAGTGCGCCAGGGCTTGCAGCGCCTTCACGGCCTGTCGTCGCAGCGGCTGTACGCGGTGCGCGCGCGGCTGATGCTCTACGAGGGCTACCTGCTGGTGGGCCGCCTGCAATCCGATACCGGCCGCAGCCGCTTGCGCGCCGGCCTGATCGAGGCGCGGGCCTGCCGCGATATCAGTGTGCTGATCGGTCACTGCGTACTGGCGACCCTCGATGGTCGTGAAGGCCGTTTCGCCGAAGCCTTCGCCGAACTGGCCGAAGCCGAGCGACTGATGCATATCTGGGACGTGCCGCCGATCTTCTACCTGGCGATGATCACCCTGGTGAAGTGCGAGCTGTGGCTGGCCCAGGGACGCAACGACCTGGCCGAGTCGTGGTTGCTGCGTCTGAGCCAGACCTACGGCGGACAGCAGGCGGCCGCGGCTCCGGAGTTCCACCCGCTGCTGCCCCTGCACATCGAACTGCAGCAGGCGTTGCTGGAGCAGGTCCAGGGCCGTGTGGCCCAGGCCGGGCAGCGGTTGCAGGCGTTGGTCGGTCGCGGGCAGGCCAGCGGCGGGCACCTGCTGTGTGTCACCGCCTTGTGCCAGCAGGTCGGGCTGCTCCTGGCCCAGGGCGACCAGGCGGCGGCCCGCGAACGCCTCGGTGCCAGCCTGGACGCTGCGCGAGGCGGAGCGCTGCAGCCTTTTCAGCGCCTGCTCAACGACCATCCCGACTGGCTGCGCGAGCAACTGCTGACGCAACCCGCCAGCCCGGCCCAGATCAGCCTGCTGGCGCTGCTGCCAAGCCAGGAAGCCAACGGCAGCGGCGAAACCCTCAGTGCCCGGGAGCATGCGGTACTCAAGCTGATCGCCCAGGGCTGCTCCAACCTGGAAATCAGCGAACAGTTGTTCATCTCGCTGCACACGGTGAAAACCCACGCCAGCCACATCAACAGCAAACTGGGTGTGGAGCGGCGCACCCAGGCGGTGGCAAGAGCCAAGTCGCTCGGTCTTTTGTAACAGGGTATATTCAAGGACGAAATCGCTGGCAAGCCAGCGACGCTGCCTTGCACCGCTGGCGCAGGACTTGCTTGTAACGGATTAACCGATCCGGAGCCGCCGATGAGCACAATAAAAACAACGTCGACCTCGAACCCGCGCCTTGCCCGCGAACGCCTGACTGTCGAGGGCCAGTTGCCCGACGGTTTCCTGCGGGCGGAGATCGACGCCTCCTGGCGCCGCAGCCTCGACCATGGGGTCGCCGGTAACGCCGGACAGCAGGTGGCCCTGACCTCCGCTGCCAGCCTCGACCTGCTGCTGGCCAACAATCGCCCGCTGCTGGACGCCGCCACCGCCGAACTCGACTACCTGGGCGCACGCCAGGGCTCGGACAGCGTGGTCATCCTTGCCAACGCCGATGCGACCATCCTCAACGTCCAGGGCGAACCCGCCTCGCTCAAGCGTTGCGGACTGGACGACATCACGCCCGGCACCTGCTGGAGCGAAGCGGCCCGCGGCACCAATGCCCTGGGCACGGCACTGGTGGAGGCCCGCACGATCCAGATCGACTGCGGCGAACACTTTCTCGAACGGCTCAGCGATTTTTCCTGTACTTCGGTGCCGATCCACTGCCCCCAGGGCGAACTGCTCGGTGTGCTCGACCTGACCCGCCAGGGCCCGTTGGGTCGCCTGCACGATCGCACCGCGCTGCTGGCCATGGCGGTCAGCCAGATCGAAGGCCGCCTGTTCAAGAACAGCTACCCCGAGCAAATCGTGCTGGCTTTCCACAGTCGTCGGCAGTACCTGGAGTCCTGCTGGCAGGGTCTGCTGGCGGTGAGCCTGGACGGGCGTATCCTCGCCGCCAGCAACCAGGCCTGCCAGTTGCTGCGCAGCGACCGCGCCAGCCTGGTGGGGCAGCGTTGCGACAGCCTGCTGGGCCTGCGCGTCGAGCAGTGGCTGGCGCGTCTGCAACAGGGCCAGATGGACCATGTCGAAACCGCCAAGGGCGCTTTTTTCTACAAGACCCTCCACGTTCCCCAGCGCCCGCTGGCAGTGTCGGTGCCGGCGCTGGTTGGCCGCGCCACTGCGCCGTCATCCACCACGCCATCGCTGGAAATCCTCGGCGCTGGTAACAGCCGTTTCGCACGTTCCCTGCGCATGGCCCGGCAAGGGCTGGCCAATGAGCTGCCGGTGGTGCTGCTCGGCGAAACCGGTAGCGGCAAGGAAGTGGTGGCGCGAGCCCTGCATCAGGAAAGCGCCCGCGCCGGCAAGCCGTTCATCGCGGTGAACTGCGCGGCGATTCCCGAAGGGCTGATCGAATCGGAACTGTTCGGTTACCGCGAAGGCGCCTTCACCGGCTCGCGCCGCGGCGGCATGGTCGGGCGGCTGCAACAGGCCCACGGCGGCACGCTGTTCCTCGACGAAGTGGGCGACATGCCGCTGGCCCTGCAGGCGCGTCTGTTGCGGGTGCTGCAGGAACGCAAGGTGGCGCCGCTGGGCGCGGCCCAGGAACAGGACCTGGACATCGCCCTGATCTGCGCCACCCACCGCGACCTCAAGCGCCAGGTGCAGGAGCAGCAGTTCCGCCAGGACCTCTACTACCGCATCAACGGCATCAGCGTGCAGTTGCCGGCCCTGCGTGAGCGCGAAGACCTGCCGGCCCTGATCGACAACCTGCTGGCCCGCCTCGGCGGCCAGGGCGTGCGGCTGTCCGCCGAGGTTGCACGGTTGTTCGCCGGTTATCACTGGCCGGGCAACATCCGCCAGCTGGAAATGAGCCTGAGGCTGTTGCTGGCGATGCGCGAAGAGGGCGAGCAGGAGCTGGGCGTGGACCATCTGCCCGACAACCTGCTGGATGAACTGCGCGCCGGCGAGCCGCCCAGCCGTCCCGACAACCTGCGGGACAACCAGCTGGAACTGATTCGCCAGGCCCTCGATCGCCATCACGGCAATGCATCGGCTGCCGCGCTGGCCCTGGGCATCAGCCGCGCGACGTTGTACCGCAAGCTCAAGCAGATGTCGCAGTGATGCAGCACCTGCTGTCGCGCCTGATCGACCATCAGGACCGTCCCGCCCTGCATGCCGCCCTGGCTTGGCTGTACAGCTTCGTGCGTCCGCAGCGGCTGGCCATCGCCGGCCTGCTCGGGCTGTCGCTGTGTGCCACCGCGCTGGTGCTGGTGCAGCCCTGGCTGACCAAGCTGCTGATCGACGACGGTCTGCTGGCCAGGGACTTCCCCAAACTGGCGCTGATCGCCGGGCTGATGGTGCTGGCTGGCATCCTCGGCACGCTGCTGTCCGGGCTCAACCGTTACCTGCACACACGATTGTCCGGGCGCATTCTCTTCGCCCTGCGCGACGAGCTGTACCGCCACCTGCAACGGCTGTCGCCGACCTTCTACGGCCAGCGCCGCCTCGGTGACCTGATGTCGCGTCTGGACGGCGATGTTGCCGAGATCCAGCGCTTCGCCGTGGACTCGCTGTTCTCTGCGGTCTCCAGTGTGATCGGCCTGGTCTGCGCCCTGGCCATGCTGCTGGTGTTGTCGTGGAAACTGGCGCTGCTGGCGTTGGTGCTGATTCCGCTGGACGTGCTGTGGCTGCGCTGGATGCGGCGCAAGGTCGAGCGCGAGGTACGGCAGTTGCGCGAGCGCTCGGCGGATGTCTCGTCGTTCCTGGTGGAGACCCTGCCGGCGATGAAATTCATCCAGTCCGCCGGCCAGCAGCAGCGCGAAGCGCGTCGCCTCGACGGTCTTGGCCAAGGCTATATGCAGCAATTGCTGCGCACCCAGGTCACCGAATTCTTCACCCAGGCGGTGCCCGGCACCCTGACCTCGCTTTCCCGTGCCTGCGCCTTTCTGGTGGGCGGCTATTGGGTGGTGCAGGGCACCTGGCAACTGGGCGCGCTGATCGCTTTTTCCACCTATCTGGGCATGGCGGTGGGGCCGGTGCAGAGCCTGCTCGGGCTGTATGTGGCGATGCAGCGCATGAGCGTCAGCCTTGGCCGGGTCATGGAGTTGCGCGGTGTCGAGCCCGAGGTCGATAGCCCTTCGAACACCCGGCCGATGCCGACCCGTGGCGATCTGCAGTTGTGCGGCGTGAGCTTCGCCCACCCGGGACGGCCCCCGCTGTTGCAGGCGGTGGAGGCGAGCATTGCCCACGGCAGCAAGGTGGCCCTGAGCGGTATTTCCGGCGCGGGCAAATCGACCTTGATCGATCTGCTGCAGCGCTTCTACGATCCCCACGCAGGCCAGATCCTGTTGGGCGGCATCGACCTGCGCGAACTCGATCTGCATGAACTGCGTCGGCGCGTGGCGGTGGTCAGCCAGGACATCGTGCTGTTTCGCGGCAGCCTGGCCGACAACCTCGCCTACAGCGTGCCGGACGCCAGCCGCCAGGCCATCGCCGAGGTCGCCCGCCTGGCGCAACTGGACAGCCTGATCGCCAGCCTGCCGGAAGGCCTCGACAGCCCCTTGGGCGAGCGTGGTCAGCAACTGTCCGGCGGGCAGAAACAACGTATCGCCATCGCCCGCGCCCTGCTGCAGGATCCACTGCTGCTGGTGCTGGACGAAGCTACATCACAAGTTGACGAACACACGGAGCGTGAAGTGATTGCCGCCATTGACCACCTGTTTGCCGACCGGACCCGCATCCTGGTCAGCCATCGTGCTTCCACCCTGGCCGACGCCAGCGTGCGCCTGACCCTGCGCGACGGCTGCCTGCACCTGGAAACGGAGGCCGGTCATGCGTGAGGTGCGCATCGGCGTGGTCGACAGCGGCACGCCGCACGAGCGCATGGCGGATGCTCGGCGTTTTCAACTGGCCTCGGTGGGCGTCAGCGAGCAGCCGCCGCTGGAGGATGCCCTGGGCCACGGCAGCGCGGTGGTGCAACTGATTGCCGCCGGTGCGGGCGACCTGCCGATCCATGTCGCCCAGGTCTTCGATCAGCGTGGCATCACCTCCGCCTTGCAGGTCGCCGCCGGCATTGACTGGCTGGTGAAGCGCGGGGTGCGGGTGATCAACCTCAGCCTCGGCTTGCGCGAGGATCGTCCGGCCTTGCGCGAAGCCTGTGCGGCCGCGATCAAGGCCGGCGTGCTGATCTGCGCCTCGACCCCGGCCCAGGGCACGCCGGTGTTTCCTGCGGCTTATCCGGGGGTGCTGCGCATCACCGGCGATGCCCGCTGCCAGCCGGATGAGTGGAGCTGGCTGGACACGCCCCAGGCCGATTTCGGCGCTTGCGTGCGTGCGCGTGAAAGCCCGCTCTCCGGCGCCAGTTTCGGCTGCGCAGCGCTCACCGGCCACATCGCCGCGTTCCTGCGTGACCAGCCTCACGCCAGCAATCCGCAAGTGATGGCCTGGCTGCTGTACAACGCCCATTACCGCGGCCGTGAATACAAGGGCCTGGCATGAAATCCATCGTCGTGCTGGGCGCGGGGCCCGCCGGTGCTGCCGTGGCTCTGGGGCTGCGGCGGCTGGGCTACGAGGTCTGTGTGGTCAGCGAATGGCGGCGCTTCGCGGCGCTGGAAGGGGTGTCGCAGCGGGTGCTCGACGCCCTGCGGGGTGCGGGTCTGCTGCGCGCCCTGGCAGTGGCCAGCGAGCCGTCACGCCGGCATGCGCGCTGGAATGGCGAGGCCCACGATCGCAACGTCGAGTTTCTTCTCGACCGGCCGCGTTTCGACCAGGCCCTGCGGGATGATCTGCACCATGCTGGCGTGCGCCTGATCGAAGCGCGGGTGCTGGGTGTGCGCAGCGAGGCGGGGCGGGTGACTGTCGAACTGGATGGCGCATCGGCGCTGACGGCCGACTTCCACGTCGAGGCCCGTGGTCGTCAGGCGCCGCAGCACGACAAATCCCTGGGCCGCGCCTGGCGCGGGCCGGAAACCCTGAGCCTGCTCAACCGCTGGCAAGGTCCGCCCGGCGCCAGCGCCAGTGCGGTGGAAAGCCAGCCCGACGGCTGGATGTGGATGGCCCGCCAGGCCGACGGTCGCTGTTACTGGCAATGGACCCTGGACGTGGCCGCCAGCGCCTTGCCGGACAAAGCCTCGCTGCTGCACTTCTGCCGTGAGCGCCGCTGGCAATCGCCGCTGGCGCGAGCCTTCTTCGCCGAGCAGAACGAAGACGACCTGCAACTGCATGCGCGCAGCAGCACGGCGATCCTCACGCCGGCCTGCGGTAGCGACACCAGCCTGCGGGTGGGCGATGCGGCGATGGCTGTAGACCCGCTGTCGGGCAACGGCATCTTCCAGTCGTTGTCTTCGGCATTGCAGGCACCGGCGGTGATCAACACCCTGCTGACTCATCCTGAACGCCGCGACCTGGCACTGCGTTTTCATCAACAGCGGGTCGAGCACCTGTTCTGGCGCTTCGCCCGTCTGGGGCGGGATTTCTACCGGGAAGAACAGCGCTGGGCCGAGCAGCCGTTCTGGCAGGCGCGGAGGCAATGGCCGGATGACGAGCCGACCCATGCCGAGGTCGATTTCGCCAACCTGCGAATAGAACAGGCGCCAGTGCTGCGTGATGGTCTGGTAGACCTCGCGCCCGTGGTGATCAGCCCCGATCAGCCCCTTGGCATCTGGCACCTGAATGGTGTGGAACTGGCGCCGCTGGTGAGCCGGCTGCGTAGCGAGCCGGCGGAGCAGGTGCTGGCGCCCTTGAGCCCTGAACAGCAACGCCAGATCCGAAGCTGGCTGTTGAGTCAGGGCTACCGTCCCTGAAGAGTCAGAGCCTGATCAGCACCGATTTCACCTCGGTGTAATGCTCGATCGCCGCCGCGCCCATCTCGCGGCCGACGCCGGACATCTTGTAGCCACCGAACGGCAACGCCGGGTCCAGCGCGCTGTGGCAGTTGACCCAGACCGAGCCCGAGCGGATCTTCGGGATCATCCGGTGTACGGCGCCCAGGTCGTTGGACCAGATGCTGGCGCCCAGGCCGTAAGGGCTGTCGTTGGCCAGGCGCAGGGCCTCGGCTTCGTCGTCGAAGGGCATGGCCACCAGCACCGGGCCGAAGATTTCTTCCTGCACCAGCGGATGACGCTGGTCGACATCGACGATTACCGTCGGCTTGACGAAGTAGCCCGGACCGAACTGCTCGCCGCCGCAGGCGATGGTGGCGCCGCTGTTGCGGCCCTGTTCGATGTAGTCGAACACGCGCTTCTGCTGGCGGGCGGAGATCAGCGGGCCCATCTGCACGCTCGGGTCGAGGCCGTTGCCCAGCTTCATGCCGTTGGCGATGCCGGCGATGTCGGCGACCACGTTGTCGAAGTGCTTGCGGTGCACGTACAGCCGCGAGCCTGCGCAGCACACCTGGCCCTGGTTGAAGAAGATCGCCTGGGCCGCACCGGCGGCGGCAACCGACAGGTCGGCATCGGCCATGACGATCGTCGGTGACTTGCCGCCCAGTTCCAGGGTCACGCGGGTCATGTTGTCCATCGCCACGCGGCCGATCTGCTGGCCGACGGCGGTCGAACCGGTGAAGGTCAGTTTATCCACGCCGGGGTGACGGGTCAGGGCATCGCCGGCCACGGCGCCGGTGCCGGTGACCACGTTGAACACGCCCGTCGGGTAGCCGGCTTCCAGCACCAGTTCGGCCAGTTTCAGCGCGCTCAGTGGGGTTTCGTCGGCAGGCTTGAGGACCACGGTGCAGCCGGTGGCCAGCGCCGGGCCGAGCTTCCAGCAGGCCAGCAGCAGCGGGAAGTTCCAGGCGACGATGGCGCCGACCACACCCACCGCTTCACGGCGCACGAAACCATGGAAGTCGTCGTCGGGCATCAGCGGCATCGACACTTCGACGCTCTGGCCTTCGATCTTGGTGGCCCAGCCGGCCATGTAGCGCAGGAAGTCGATGGACAGCTGCACGTCCATCACCCGCGCCACTGCAGCGCTCTTGCCATTGTTCAGGCATTCGAGCTGGGCCAGGATCTCGCCGTCGCGCTCCATCAGGTCGGCCAGCTTCCACAGCAGGTTCTGCCGCTCCCGCGGTCGGGTGCGGCTCCAGGCCGAATCGTCGAACGCCTGGCGCGCCGCCGCCACGGCGCGGCCGACATCGGCAGGCGTGGCCGCCGGCACCTGGCACAGCACTTCGCCGCTGGCCGGGTTGCGCAGGGTCAGGCGTTCGCCATCGCTGGCCTCGACCCAGTCGGCGCCGACGAGCATGGTCGGCGCACGCCGGATGAACGCCTCGACGGCGGGATTCAGGGGGGCAGTGCTGGACATGGCGGACCTCGTTCTTGTGAGTGATGGCCAGGGCCGATCGCAACCGCTGTGCCAAGGTGCTGGAAGTCGCCGCGAGCCCGCTGAATCCAAGGTCGCGCCGCTGGTCGGGTGGCAGGATGTCGCAGACCGGCCGTCGCAAAATGCGACAAGGCCCGAGACAGTCTCAAGGGGCTGCGACAGCCGTCTCACGCGGTCTCATCTGTCGCGAATCTATCCGCAGGGCCCGTGTCCTATGGGCCGCGAAGCCCGTGAAACGGCGCTTCGGGCGGTTGGCACACAATATGTATCGGTGCCATCAGCCGCTCTTCGGTCCGTGCTCTGCCGCTGTACGGCCGACGGAAGAGACCTATAAGAAATTCACGAACAAGAAGAAAAAACCGTGGGAGGTCAGTCATCGATGAAGAGAACATTCAGGCTCGCCAGCACCGGAGGCCTGTTGGCCGTGGCGGTCAGCCTTGCCTTGCAACCGCAGCTCAGCCAGGCCCGCGAGGCCCGGCAGATCCTCAAGGAAACCTGCCAGGGTTGCCACCTGCCCGAAGGTGACAACGCCCTGAGCCGCATCAGCCACCAGCGCAAGACCCCGGAAGGCTGGCTGATGACCATCGGCCGCATGCAGACCATGCACCACCTGCAGATCAGCGACGAAGACCGTCGCACCCTGGTCAAGTACCTCGCCGACACCCAGGGCCTGGCGCCCAGCGAAACCGATGGCGTGCGCTACGCCCTCGAACGTCGTCTGAATACCGTCGAACAGATCGAAGAGCCCACCCAGCAAATGTGCGCCCGCTGCCACTCCGGCGCGCGGATCGCCCTGCAGCGGCGTCCGGCCCAGGAATGGGAGCGGCTGGTGAATTTCCACCTCGGCCAGTGGCCGTCGCTGGAGTACCAGGCGCTGTCCCGCGACCGCGACTGGTTCGAGCTGGCGAAGAAAGACATGGTGCCGCTGCTGGCGCAGAAATACCCGTTCGACAGCAAGGCCTGGAGCGACTGGCAGAAGTCCATGCCCAAGGCCGCGACCCTGGCCGGCGATTGGAGCTTCAGCGGCCACCTGCCGGGCAAGGGCGAACTCAATGGCGTGATGAAAGTCACCCCCGAGGCCGGCGACCGCTTCAAGGTCAGCCTCGACGGCCAGTACGCCGACGGCACGCCGTTCAAGGGCCAGGGCTCGGCCATGCTCTACAGCGGCTATGAATGGCGCGGCACCGTGGACGTGGATGGCGTGAGCATGCGCCAGGTGTTCGCCGCCAGTCAGGGCCAGCTCACCGGCCGCATGTTCGACAAGACCCACGACGAGCGCGGCCTGGACTTCGTGGCCGCACAGCAAGGCGCGCCGCGTCTGCTGGCGGTACAGCCGGGCTACGTGAAAGCCGGCAGCGAGGCCGAGCTGACCCTGGTGGGCAGCGGCCTGAGCGGCACGCCGGGCTTCGGCAAGGGCGTGCAAGTGCTGGAGGTGCTGGAAAGCACGCCGCAGCGCGTGCGGGTCAAGGTCAAGGCTGCCGCCGATGCGGCGCCGGGCCTGCAGGCAGTCAGCGTCGGCAAGCTCGCCGGGCCGCAACTGGCGGTGTACCGCGAGATCGCCGAAGTGAAGGTGGTGCCGGCGTTCTCCGTGGCGCGGGTCGGCGACAACGGCGGCTCGACGCCCAAGGTCCAGGGTCGCTTCGACGCCGAAGCCTGGGGCCAGGGAGCCGATGGCAAGGCGTATCGCATCGGCGTGTTCCCGGCCAAGTGGAAGGTCGAACCGTTCGACGAGCGCGCCCGCGAGGATGAAGACGTCAAGTACGCCGGCATCATGCAGGCCGACAGCGGCGTGTTCACCCCCGGCGATGCCGGCCCGAACCCGGCACGCAAGATGTCCACCAACAACGCCGGCAACCTCAAGGTGATCGCCGACGTGGACGATGCCGGCACCGCCCGCAGTGGCGAAGGCCAGCTGATTGTGACCATCCAGCGCTGGAACAACCCGCCCATCCCGTGACACGGCGGTTTGACCTGGCCACATCCGAATGTTCTAGGAGGTTGCGATGGGCGCGATTCTGAATCTGGTAGAACGCAATCTGCATGAAGTGCGGGTCGATGACGCCCGCATGCTGTTCCACATCCCCAGCAGCTCGCTGTTCGCCAGCGATGCCCTGACCGGGGAAATCATCGACGCGCTGCGCGGTGAAGCCTGCTCCAGCGATGCTCTGGTGCAGCGCCTGGCGGCGCGTTTCGACGGCGAGGAAATCAACGAGACCCTGCGCGAGCTGATCGCGCTGGAACTGGTCAGCGACGGCTCGCCGCTGACCCCGGAAACGGCGCTGAAAAAGGTCGAGCGCACCGCGCTCAACACCGTGGTGCTCAACGTCAACACCGGCTGCAACCTGAGCTGCACCTACTGCTACAAGGAAGACCTGGACAAGCCCTCGGCGGGCAAGCGCATGGACGTCGAGACCGCCGTGGCCTCGGTGGAAATGCTGCTCAAGGAGTCGCCTGACGAGCCGGTCTACACCGTGGTGTTCTTCGGCGGCGAGCCGCTGAGCAACCGCAAGCTGATCGAGTACATGGTCGATTACTGCGAGCGGCGTTTCGCCGAAGCGGGCAAGCGCGTGGAGTTCGTGATGACCACCAACGCGACTCTGCTCACTGAAGAGATCGTCGACTACCTCAACGCCCACCGCTTCGGGTTGTCGGTGAGTATCGACGGGCCGAAGACCGTACACGACCGCAACCGCATTACCGTGGGCGGGCAGGGCACGTACGACGTGGTACGGCGCAAGGCCGACATGCTGCTGTCGCGCTACGACAGCCGCCCGGTGGGGGCGCGGGTCACCCTGACCAAGGGCGTGACCGATATCGAGACCATCTGGAACCACCTGTTCAACGAGATGGGTTTCGCCGAGGTCGGTTTCGCACCGGTCACCTCGGGAGATGTCAGCGCCTACAACCTCTCGGGCGAGGAACTGATCGAAGTCTTCGCCAACATGAAGGCCCTCGGCCGCAAGTACCTGGAGGCGGCGCTGGAGCACCGCAACATCGGTTTCTCCAACCTGCACCAGTTGCTCACCGACATCCACGAAGGCCACAAGAAGGCGCTGCCCTGCGGTGCCGGCCTGAAGATGCTGGCGGTGGACCACAAGGGCGAGCTGAACCTCTGCCATCGCTTCACCGGCTCCAGCCTGCCGACCTTCGGCAACGTGCACAGCGGCGTGAAGCAGGTCGAGCTCAACGACTTCCTCTCCCAGCGCCTGGACCGCACCAACACCGGCTGCGACACCTGTCGCATCCGCAACCTGTGCTCCGGCGGCTGCTACCACGAGAGCTACGCCCGCTACGGCGACCCGGCCCATCCGACCTACCACTATTGCGAACTGATGCGTGACTGGGTGGACTTCGGCATCGAAGTCTACACCCGGATCATGGCCGAGAACCCGGCCTTCATCAGCCGCTACATCACTGCGCGCAAGGTCCACTGACATGAAGCATCTCAAACCGATCAACAACAAAGCCCTGAAGCTGGAACAGGCCGCCGAGGAAAACCGCATCGAAGAGGTGGTGGCCATGAACTCGGTCGCCGGTTGCGCCTCGACCACCGACCCGGGCTGGGAAATCGACGCCTTCGGTGGCGTCTCGTCGCTGTGCCAGCCGATGGAATCGGACCTCTACGGCTGTTCCGACCCGTGCTGGTGGCCAGCGCAGGTGCCCGACATGATGAGCACCTTCCCCGACTGGAACAAAGACGCCCAGTCCTCCGGCGACAGCTGGCGCAACCTCGGGACCGTGTTCCCGGACGACAAATGAGCCCCCAGGCCGACAAGAAGAGGGATATCCGCATGCTTCAGATTGCAACCCGCGGCCTGGCCGCCCTGGTGGCGCTCGGCGCCGGTATGGCGATGGCCGCCGACGAAGGCAAGGCGCTTACGCCGGGCCACGAGTACATGGCCGTCACCAACTACCCGAACAACCTGCACGTCATCGACCTGGCCAGCGAGAAGCTCTACAAGACCTGCCAGATGCCCGACGCCTTCGGCCCGGGGTCGGTACAGATGTCGCCGGACAAGCGCGTGGCCTACGTGCTCAACAACCACTACGCCGACATCTACGGCGTCGAGCTGGACAGCTGCAAGCAGGTGTTCCACGCCAGCATCAGCCAGTTGCCGGGTGAGACGGCGCGTTCGATGTTCTCCTTCACCATCAGCCAGGATGGCAAGGAGATCTACACCGTCGCCAACCCGACCAAGATGTTCAGCGACCACTACGAAGTGCAGGCGCCGCGGCTCGATGTGTACGGCACCGATGGCGGGCTCAATGCCAAGCCGCTGCGCAGCTTCCCGGCGCCGCGGCAACTGACCATCATGCAGGGCGGCGATGACGGCAGCTTGTATGTGGCCGGGCCGGACATCTACAAAGTGGACGTCAAGACCGGCAAATTCGACGTCATCGTCCCTAGCCGCAACTGGAAGCGCCCCAACTACAGCGCGCCGGACGTGCTCTACGTGTGGAACCAGCAGACCTGGCGGCATGAGTTCTCGCTGCTCTACACCGCGTCGAAATTCAAGGACGAGAAACAGGATCCGGCGACGGCCGAGTACGTCTATGGTTTCTTCAGCATCGACCTGGCTACCGGCAAGAGCCAGACCGTCGACTTCGGTCCGCTGACTGAAATCTACTTCAGCGGCATGCGCTCGCCGAAGGATCCTAACGTGGTGTATGGCGTGCTTAATCGCCTGGCCAAGTACGACATCAAGGAAAAGAAACTGCTCAAGGCCGCAAGCCTCGATCATTCCTACTACTGCGTGTCGATGAACAAGGCGGGCACCCGGATCTACCTGGCCGGTACCTACAACGACGTGGCGATCTTCGATGCCGACACCCTGGAGCCCAAGGGCAAGATCCAGTTGCCGGGTGGGGATATGGCGATTACCACGGCGCAGGTGTTTGTGCGGTAGGTCTGATCTGCCTCAGGTGTGCTCGTCGACAGATCTTCAGCGTTCTGTCGATCGAGCGCGCCTCCGCCCTCTCGGCTAGCTCAATAAAACCGCCGCGGATCCGAAGCCCCCGCCAGGCTCGCCAACTGGGTCAGGGCAAACCTCAATTCCTCTTCCCGTGTCGGCGACATCAGCACTACCCGCACACCACGGGTCTCGCCATTGCGCTCGGCCTGGAACTGCGAGCCGCTCAGTACCTTCACCCCCTGCGCCCGCGCCAGCGTGGTGAATTCGTCGGCACTCCACGGCTCCGGCAGTTCCAGCCACAGGTGATAACTGTGGGGCTGGGCCTTGATCCGCAGGCCCGGCAGCAGCTCCCGCGCCAATGCCTGGCGGCGGGCGGCTTCTTCGCGTTGCAGGCGCACCAGTTGCTGATCCAGTCCCTCATTGACGATGTTGCTCGCCAGTTGCGCCGTCAGCGGCGAAGGCATCCACACGCTGCTGCGGACCATCGCCGTCAGCCGCGACAACAGCCGCGGCGGGCTGTACAGGTAGCCGATGCGCAGCGCCGGCAGCACCGACTTGGACAGGCTGGTGAGGTACACCGAACGCTCCGGTGCGTAGCTCGCCAGCGGTCGCACGGTCGGATCACTGGCGAGGAAGCCGTAGATATCGTCGTCAAGAATCAGGAAGTCGAACGCTTCAGCGATCGCCGCGATTTCTTCGCGCCGCCGGTGCGACATGGTCGCTGTGGTCGGGTTCTGGCAGGTGGCGACGCACACCAGCATCGCCGGGCGCTCACGCTGGCACAGCTCGCGCAGCGACTCGGGGGTGATGCCTTCCTCGTCCATCTCGACCCCACGCAATCGCCGCTGCAGGCTGTGGGCCAGGGAGATGATGCCGGGATAGCACAGCGATTCGCAGAGGATCAGGTCGTTGCTCTCGGTCAGGGCACTGATGGCCACCATCAATCCATGTTGCGCGCCTGCGGTGATCACCACCTGCTGCCCGTTCGCCTCCGGCAGCGAATGGCGCAACCACTGGGCACCGGCTTCGCGGTGCTGCGGGTGGCCGCCATCGGGGGCGTAGTCCAGGGCCTGGGCGAAGTCGGTGCCGTTGGCCAGCTCCACCAACGCACCGCGCAGCCAGGTAGCGGCGGTGTCGCCGGAAGGTTTGATGATCGACAGGTCGAGCACCTGCCCGGCGGTCTGCGTCGGTGCGGCGGCGGGAGCGGCCATGGGCGTCGGCACGGGCTCTGCCGGCGTCGAACGCACATAGGTGCCACGCCCCACCTCACCCTGCAACAACCCCCGCCGCTGCGCTTCGGCATAGGCGCGGTTGATGGTGCCCGGCGTCACCTGCAGTGCCTGGGCCAGCTCGCGCAGGGTCGGCAGGCGCTCGCCAGGGCTGAGCAGCCCGCTGGCGATATCCCGGGCCAGGGCATCGGCGATGGACAGGTAAACAGGCTGGTTGAAGGTGTTGAGCAGGGGAACCCACATGGACAGGACTACCGGTAAAAGCGATTGCGTCGAGCCTATCACATCGCGGCAATCGGCCCGATGCGTCAATCAACCCGGCGCGTTGAGGTCAGCGTCGCAATCGAAAGATATTTCAAATTGTTTAATTGAGTCTATTGAATTGCATCAATTGAATCGACTAGATTTTAAATGAATCGAATCAATTCGCTGTGCACCTCACCGGAGACGCTATGCAAACCCTGAGAAAAGACTGCTCCCTGTCGGCCATCGTCGCCGGGCTGATCGCCGTGATCATTTCCTATGCTGGCCCGTTGATCATCGTTTCCAGGCAGCCCGCGAGGCGCAGTTGTCGCCGGCCGAAGTGTCGTCGTGGATCTGGGCGATCTCCATCGGCAGCGGCGTCACCGGCCTGTTGCTGAGCTGGCGCTTGCGGGCGCCGGTCATCACCGCGTGGTCCACGCCCGGCGCGGCGCTGCTGGTGTCGATGCTGCCGCAGGTGTCACTGGCCGAAGCCGTGGGCGCCTACATCGTCGCCTCGCTGGTGATCGCCGTCGTGGGCCTGAGCGGCGCCTTCGACAAGCTCATGAGCCGCCTGCCCAAGGCGATCGCCGCCGCGATGCTCGCCGGCATCCTGTTCCGCTTCGGCGCCGAGCTGTTCACCTCGATCAAGGTGCAGCCGTGGCTGGTGCTGTCGATGTTCGCCAGCTACCTGGTGTTCAAGCGCCTGTCGCCGCGCTACGCGATTCTCTCGGTGCTGATCGTCGGCTGCGCCGTGGCCGGGCTGCTTGGCCAGTTGAACGGTGCAGCACTGACATTGGCCCTGGCCGAGCCGGTGTTCATCGCGCCGCAATGGAGCTGGCACGCCATCATCAACATCGGCCTGCCGCTGGCGTTGGTCAGCCTCACCGGCCAGTACGTGCCGGGCATGGCGGTGCTGCGCAGCGCCGGCTACAGCACGGCGGCGCGGCCGATTCTGGCGGTGACTGCGCTGGGTTCGGTGCTGCTGGCGCCGTTCGCCTCCCACGGCTTCAACCTCGCGGCCATCACCGCCGCCATCTGCACCGGCCGCGAAGCCCACGAGCAGCCGGGCAAGCGTTACATCGCCGGGATCGCCTGCGGTGTGTTCTACATCCTCATGGGGACCTTCGGCGCCACCCTGGCTTCGGTGTTCTCGGCATTGCCGAAGGAGTTGATCGCCGCTCTCGCCGGGCTGGCGCTGTTCGGCGCCATCATGACGGGCCTCGCCGGTGCCATGGCGGACGAGAAACAGCGTGAAGCGGCGCTGATCACCTTCCTGGTGACCGCCTCGGGCATGAGCTTCCTCGGTCTGGCCGCCGCGTTCTGGGGGCTGATCTTCGGGCTGGTGGCTCATTGGGCACTCACGTACAGCCGCGAGCGACGTCTCGCGGGTGCAGCCACCCCTAACTGAGAGCCAGTCGGCGTCCTGGGCAGAGGCGCGTTGTAAGGCGAGAAACGGGCGGCGATAATGGCACATTGCTATTTTTCACCGGTTTCCCGCCCATGACCTTCATCGCCTGGCTTGCTTGCGGTGTTTCCCTGCTGTTGCTGATCCTGCTGCTGCGTGCCCGGCGCCGCGAGGGCGAGTTGCGGGCGCGGTTGGCGCGGGCCGAGGCGCGGGGGCCTGTTCCGGGCGATAGCGAACGCTTCCAGCGCGGCCAGTACTTCGCCCGCATCGGCACCTGGGACTGGGACATCGACACCGAAAGCCTCTACTGGTCCGACGCCATCTACGGCATGTTCGGCTACCAGGTCGGCGAGATCACCCCCAGCTACGAGCGCTTCTGCAACGCCGTACACCCCGACGACCGCGCCCATGTCCGTGCGGGTGAACTGCGCTGCATCCAGACCGGCGAAAACCACGACGAGGAATACCGCATCATCCGCCCCGACGGCGGTGTGCGCTGGCTGCGCGAGACCGGCAACATCGTGCGCAACGCCGAGGGCGTGGCGATCAAGATGATCGGCGTGGTGCGCGACATCACTGCAGAAAAGGCCTGGGCCAGCGAACTGCACCAGATGGCTCACAACGATGCGCTGACCGGCCTGCCCAACCGCCTGGTGCTCGAACAGCGCCTTTCCGTTGCCCTGGAGCAGGCCCGAATCCGCGAGGGGCGCGTGACCCTGATCTTCATCGACCTCAACGGCTTCAAGACCATCAACGACCAGCACGGTCACTCCGTCGGCGACCGCGTGCTGACAGTGATCGCCGCGCGGCTCAAGCAATTGTCGCGGGCTGCCGATACCGTGGCGAGGATTGGCGGCGACGAATTCGTGATGGTGGTCGAAGGCGGACAGGATGGCGAAGAGTCCGTCCTGTGCGAGCGCATCATCCAGGCGCTGGCGGGGCCGATCCGTCTCGATGGAATCACCGTGCAGGTGGGCAGCAGCCTTGGCGTGGCGGTTTATCCGCAACACGCCGCCGGCATGGACACGCTGCTGCAACGGGCTGACCTGGCCATGTATGACGCCAAGCGCAGCGGCAACAATCAGTACCGGCTGGGAGGCCAGGAAGAGGGCTGAGCTTTTGTTTCGACCGGTGCGCGCGCCGGTGCCGGGCCTGTCCTTGTGTGTGCGGGCGTCTCAATTATTTCAATGACAGGTTTTGCGGATGCTGGTCTACAGCCAAAAGAGTTTTCTGATCGTCGATGACTTCACCGACTTCCGCACCTCACTGCGCTCGATGTTGCGGGAGATGGGAATCAAGGACGTCGACACCGCCGAGAGCGGTGAAACCGCGATCCGCATGTGTGCGCAGAAGCGCTACGACTTTGTCCTGCACGACTTCCACATGGGCGACGGCAAGAAGAACGGCCAGCAAGTGCTCGAAGACCTGATGCTCGACAAACTGATCAGCCACGAAGCGATCTTCGTCATGATCACCGCCGAGAGCAGCCAGGCCGTGGTGCTCAGCGCCCTCGAACACGAGCCCGACGCCTACCTCACCAAGCCGTTCAACCGCGTCGGCCTGACCCAGCGGCTGGACAAGCTGGTCCAGCGCAAGACCCTGCTCAAGCCGATTCTCCAGGCCCTCGACCGCGGCAAGCCGGCCGAAGTGCTGGTGGCCTGCGAGCAACTGTGCCGCAAGGACCCGCGCTTTGCCCCGTTGTGCCTGCGCTACCGCGCCGATGCCATGGCTGCGCTCAATCGCCACGAAGAACTGGAACGTTTTCTCAAGGCCATTCTCGCCAACCGGCCGACGCCCTGGGCCTATTCGGCGCTGGGCAAGCTGATGGTCAAGCGTGGCCAGATGACCCAGGCGCGTGAAGTCTACGAGCAGGCGATCAAGTCGTTCTCGATGATGCCCGGCCTGTACGACGGCCTGGCCGAAGTGCTGGCCGCCACCGGCGAACACCGCCGCGCCCAGCATGTGCTGGAAGATGCCGTGCGCCTGTCGCCGCTGGCGGTGAAGCGGCAGATGCTGCTGGGCAAGCTGGCCCTGGGCAACGCCGACTTCGACAGCGCCTCGCGGGCGTATCGCCAGGCCGTCAGCCAGGGCCAGAACTCGCGCTTCAAAGATCCGGAGAGCAACCTTGGCCTGGCCCAGGCGCTGATCCAGAAAAACGCCGGCAACGGCCTCGACGCCCGCACCCGCGTGGAAATCAATCAGGTGCTTGGCGACGTGGCCAAGGAATACGGCGAAGATCAGGGCCTGCAGGTGCGTGCCCGGCTGATCAAGGCCACCGGCCTGCAACAGGCGGGCGATGCCGAGACCGCCGCCAAGCTCACCGAGGCAGCCATGGCCCGGCTCGACACCATGGACCAGTTCTTCTCCGCCGAGGCCGCCCTGGCGGTGGCTGCACAGCTCAAGCAACTGGGCCAGGAAGACGCCGGCAAATCGATCCTGAAGAACTGCGTCGAGGTGTACGGTGACGACAACACGGTGATGCAGAGCATCGCCAAACTCACCGATGATCCGAGCATCCTCGGTGCCGGCAATGAAGCCGTCGACCTCAACCGGCAAGGCGTGCGCAGCTATCAGGCCGGGCAGATGAACGAAGCCCTGGAGCTGTTTCGCAAGGCCCTCAGGCTGCAACCGAAAAACATCAGCATCGCCCTCAACACCGCCCAGGCCCTGTTGCGCCTGGGCGGTGAGCAACCGGCGTCGGCGGTGCTGCAGGAGTGTCGCGACTGCCTGGCCAAGGTGGCCGGGATACCCGACACCGATCCGCGCTTCGAGCGCTACCGCAAACTGCGCATCCGCGCCGTGGGGACATGATGTCGAACGAATCGGGGCTGGATTTTTCCACGGTGATCGCCTCCACCGTGCATGACATGAAGAACTCCCTGGCCATGCTCATGCAGGCCCATGCGCAATGGGTATCGCGCCTGCCCGACAACCAGTTGCAGGCCCCGGAACAGGTGGTGATCGAACACGAGTTCGCTCACCTCAACGGCATGCTGGTGCAACTGCTCGGGCTCTACAAACTGGGCATCAACCAGTTGCCGATGCTGCCCGACTACCACGAACTCGACGACTTCATCGGCGGATTGCTCGCCGGTTACCAGGAAATTCTCGACAGCCGCGGCATCATTGCCCGCTTCGAGATCGACGAAGCCGCGCCGCTGGGCTTCTTCGACCGCGAGCTGGTGGGGTCGGTGGTGTCCAACATCATCAACAACGCCACCCGCTACGCCGGGCATGCGCTGCTGGTGACCGTGCGCGAAGAGCAGGAGATGCTGGTGATCAGCATCAACGACGACGGCACCGGCTTCCCCGCCGCAATGATCGCCCAGCAGGACCAGTACGTGCAGGGCATCGAGCACAGCACTGCCAGCACGGGGCTGGGCCTGTACTTCGCCGCCCGCATCGCCGCGCTGCACGAACGCAATGGCGTGCGCGGGCGGATCGAGATTGCCAATGGAGGGTCGCTGGGGGGCGGGTTGTTCAGGATGTATTTGCCTTGAGGGGCGGATGCCGAACAGCGGCTCACTGCCTGGTTTGAGAAAGAGCAACCGGGCATTGGAACTTTGTAACTAGCTGGATATGAATAGCGGGCATTGTATCAATGCCCGCCTGTCTGCTTGCTTTTACGTGCATTGACAATGACGCTGTCGATTTCATACTTGGTATTGCGGGAGTGTTGTTTTTGATTGTGTGGCTGTCTTTCGATAGCGGTATTTCTGCTTGCGCTAATTATCGGCTGCCCCCTTTGTGAATTGCAGGGGGCAGTTATTTAAATTCCGCGTGAGGGATATGTCATGAAACTCAATAATTCGGTGATTTTGAAATCTGCGGCATCGGCGCTTTCTGTGCTGTTGCTTTTCAGCGCTGTTTCGGCTAAAGCAGACGATTGTTACGATGCCTTCAAGAGGTCGAGTGCGGCCGAGAGCTGCGAGGTGCAGGCTGCCCAGTACGTCTCCAGCAGTTTGTGCATTGTGCAAGTCAGGTGCAAAAAATCCAACGGGGATTACGCGTATGAAGGCTATCTGGGGCATACCTTCTATATCAACGAAGTTCCGAAGCTATGGAATGATAACGGAGAGCTCAAGGTCAAATAGTCTGCGAGTCTCCATGGACTTGCCATAGGGTCCTGTGGGTGTTCCAAACGATAGCCGCTGCAGTTTTGGGGCAGCGGTGTCGTTTTCGTCCGCGCTGTTGTTTCATTCAGACCTTCGCGTTAATTCATTGGATATAGGCATCTGATGGATGTAGTGCCGTTTGTCTGTTTGTGGTCGGTTTTGTTGACAGTCCGTTATCCACTTTCATACTCATTTTTGCGGAAGTGTAGTTTTTGATCGTGTGCCTTTCTTTCGATAGACGTATTTCTGCTGACGTTCTGTTTATAGATAAGGAGCTTTGGTCATGAACTATTCATTCGAATTCAAGAAGCCTGCTTTGCTGCTTTGCCTCTGCCTGTTCGTGCCGGTAACAGGCAACGCGGCGAGCGCTGACAAATGCACCGATAAATGGCTGCGTTCGTCAGCCTCCAAGACCTGCGAAGGATCGGCCTACGTGGATGAAGCTCACCCCGAGCGCTGCAAGGTCGCGGCGTATTGCGCTTATGGGCAGGGTCTCAATGAATACAACTCGGATTATTTCCCCTACACAAACCTTGAAAACATCAGGAATGTCGACGGCGATCTTCATCTTGATCCGGTTGCGCCAACACAGGGAAACGTCGTAAGCGCTCCATGAACCCCACATTCAAAGCGCTTACCTGATCCCCGATGCTGTGCTCCCGATTTCTTTCTGGAGCCTGCCGACGATGATGCGCCCCGACGCCAAAGTCGAAAAAGTCTATCTCTACCCCAAGCCTGTCGACTTCCGAAAATCCATCGATGGCCTCGCCGCTCTGGTCGAACTGGATATCAAGGTGGCCGTGTTCGACCCGGTACTTTTCGTGTTCCTCAACAAGCCGCGCAATCGCGTGAAGATCCTCTATTGGGAGCGCAACGGTTTCTGTCTCTGGCTCAAGCGCCTGGAGTCCGAACGCTTCAAGACCTCGCCTGACGCCACTGACGAAGCCATTGTCCTGACTGTTCAGGAACTGAACTGGCTACTCGACGGCTTCGACCTTTGGCGCAACCGCCCACATCAGGTTTTGACCCCTCGTTTCGTGGCCTGAATCGGTATAATCCTCGGCATGGATTCCATGCCCGATGACCTTCCCGATGACCCTGTCCTGCTCAAGCAAATGCTCCTTGAGGCTTACGCAGCACGCTCGCGTGAGCAGGAAGTCAAAGAAGCCTACGCCACTCACATCGTTGATCTGAAAGAACAGATCAAGTTGCTGCGTGATCGCCTTTTCGGCCGCAAGTCCGAGCAGGCCATCGATCCCAACACGCCGCAACTGGCGATGTTCAACGAGGCAGAAAGCGAACCTCTGTTGACGGTGGAAACGCCGGATGAAGAAGTCGTCACGCCAGCGCCACGCCGGGGAAAACGCAAGCCACTCTCGGCTGATCTGCCGCGTATCGAAGTCATCCACGAACTGCCTGAACACGAACTGACCTGTGCCTGCGGTTGCCGCAAGCATGAGATCGGCGAGGAAATCAGTGAGCAACTGGATATCGTGCCGATGCAGATCCGCGTGCTCAAACATGTCCGTAAGGTCTACGGCTGCCGGGGTTGTGAAGTTGCCCCGGTCACGGCAGACAAACCGGCTCAACTGATCGAGAAGAGCATGGCCAGCCCGAGCGTGTTGGCGATGTTGCTGACCACCAAGTATGTCGATGGCTTGCCGCTGCACCGTTTTGAAAGTGTCCTGGGCCGGCACGGGATCGACATTCCACGGCAGACACTGGCGCGCTGGATTATCCAATGCAGCGAACATGTCCAGCCGCTGCTGAATCTGATGCGTGAGCGATTGCTGGAAAGTCCGGTCATCCATTGCGATGAAACCCGTGTCCAGGTACTGAAAGAGCCAGATCGAGACCCGACCAGCCAATCCTGGATGTGGGTGCAAGTCAGCGGGCCGCCTGACCGAAAAGTCGTGCTGTTCGACTACAGCTCCAGCCGGGCGCAGGAAGTGCCGTTGCGTCTGCTGGAAACTTACCGCGGGTATGTCATGACGGACGATTACGCTGGCTATAACGCGTTGGCGCTGCAGTCTGGCGTAGAACGGTTGGCGTGCATGGCGCATGCCCGGCGCAAGTTTGTCGAAGCGCAGAAAGTGCAGCCTAAAGGCAAAACCGGACGGGCCGATGTCGCACTGACGATGATCAACAAGCTGTATGGCATCGAACGCGAACTGAAAAACGCCAGTGACGAGCAGCGTTTTGCCGCGCGACAAGCGCAAAGCCTGCCAGTCCTGACCCAGTTGAAAAGTTGGTTGGACAAGGCCCAATCCCAAGTGACGCCACAAAGCGTGCTGGGCAAGGCCGTGAATTATCTGGCGAACAACTGGAGCCGGTTGGTGCGTTACGTCGAGGCTGGTTATCTGCCAATCGACAACAATCTGGCTGAACGCTCGATCAAGCCGTTTGTCATCGGTCGCAAGGCCTGGCTGTTCAGCGACACGCCCAAGGGCGCTACGGCCAGTGCCCAGATTTACAGCTTGGTCGAGACTGCAAAGATCAACGGCCAAGAGCCTTATACGTGGCTGCGCCACGTACTGGAGCGACTGCCCCACGCGCAGTCTGTGGCGGACTATGAAGCGTTACTGCCATGGAACTGCTCGCCGGAGATGCCACGGTAACTGAGACTTCCTCTTCTCGGTAGGTGGGGTTCATGGATCGCTTACGAAACGTCATGAACTGATAGCGCGATTGGAGGCGACTGTACGCGGGTAGCAGACCGGCCAACGAGCAAACTCCGGCGCACCCGAAGGTGCCCACACGTACAGCCGCCATGGAAGGTTCTCCTACCGTCCCAGTTCGATGTTTCCGTCCTCTATCTGACGAAAAATCGTGTAGGGCAACGCCACCGTATCCAGTGCTCCAGACAGTGCGATGTCCCAGATGACGAAGGGAATGGCGGCCGGCGCTACCGGGTCGTTGACGGTGGCGTTGGGCTCGCCATTGAGGATGCAGAAGTTGTAGACCGCTCCGCTGTAGATCCGCGGGACTGAGGCGCAGTGAGTGCGCCATTGCTTGAGGTTGCGGGCGGTAACGTCGTCGCCGCGCACGACGGTATTGAGGGTGCCGCAGCCTGAAAGGGCGAGGCCAAGGGTTATCAGCAATGGTGTGGCAGGGCGCATTGGGCTGTTGTTCCGAAGTGCATGGGGGAGCGGTAATTAATCCCTGAGTCGCTACCTGCTAGCAGTCGGGCATTGTTCACGGCTTCGTCGGACAGGGCCGGAACATGTTGTAAGTAATGGTCTGGAGGAAGGGCGGGAAGGCTCGTCAGATATAGACGGAAAACTGCGGGGCCAGGCCCCGCAGTGAGGGATCAGAGTTCGACCTGCACGGTGCCGCCGACGATGGCGGCCTTGAGGAAGGCCTTGCTCAGCCGCAGATGGATCTGCGTGTCACTGAGGTGAGTCTGGTGTTTGGGCATTGGCTGGACAGGAATCTGCAGGGCGAAATTCAGGGCGCTGTCGAGATGTTCGGCGGCTCGGCGCAGGGCCTGGTCGTGGCTGAGGCCGGGTTTGACGCAGAGGATGGGCGGTGGATCGGGGACGAGCTTTTTCATGGGCGTATCTCAAGTCAGGTTGAGCCGCTCCAGGACGCTGCTACACGATTGGAGGCGACTGTACGCGGGTAGCAGACCGGAGACTTGAGAAAACCCGGCGCACCCGAAGGTGCCCACACGTACAGCCGCCATTACAGGTTGCTGATGGGTCTCAAGCCGGAGCGGACTGCTAATCCGGTCGTTGATTTGGCAACGACCCGGGGAGGCTAGACAGCGTTTCCGATGAGCGCAACAAGCTGGCAGGGTGCGGGAGTATGCTTGGGAAATTGCCTACAAGAAAGTCGGAGATCGGGGAAGTTTGGTTGCTTTATGCGACACCGCGAGCTGTTCAATACTGCTCCCCCGGTGCCGCGCCCGCAGAGATCAGCGAGGCTGCCTCATTCGGGTTGGCGTCTCAGGATCTTTCACTTATGGATTTACGGTTTTTGAGATAGTGTTCAACTCACGGATTGGCGTTGTGCCCTAAATTACTGGTGTTTACAGGACAATTTTCAAGATATCGTTTTTCAACTTCGAGATGTTTTTGCATGGCCACATTTTCCCATCGCGACCTTCAACTGCTCAATCCTTCCTTCGACTCGCCTCTGGTTGACGTACTGAGTGAGCTGGAATACCTGCGCAGGCTGAGGCTGGAGGGAGATACGCCGCCGCAGGTTTTTTTCCAGCTCAAGTCGCTTTTCCATGTATTGGAGAGCTTGGGGTCCGCCCGGATTGAGGGTAATCACACGACGCTTGCGGATTACATTGAAAGCAAGGTCGAAGGGAAAGCCGATAGCACAGACCAACTGCTTGAGGTTGCCAACATCGAAAAGGCGATGGAATACATCGAGGCGATGATGGCTCCCGGTGAGAATCTGACGGAGCACTTGATTCGAGAATTGCACGCCATGACGGTGCATGACCTGCGGCGTGAGGGTGATAAAACTCCAGGAGCCTATAGGGAAGGGCCGGTCAGAATTTCTCAGTCGGATCATCTTCCCCCTGACGCACTGTTGGTGCCTCAGTACATGCAAGAGCTGGTGGCCTTCATCAACCGTGATGATTCGCCAAAATACGCGTTGATGAAGGTTGCACTGGCGCACCATCGCTTTGGCTGGATCCACCCTTTTGGCAACGGTAATGGGCGAGTGGTTCGCCTGCTGACTTATGCTCTCCTGATGAAGTACGGCTTTAACGTCAACATGGGCGGAAGGGTACTGAATCCGACAGCGGTGTTCTGTAACGACCGTGAGAAGTACTACACCATGCTCGGAATGGCTGATACCGGCACCACCGAGGGCCTTGAGGCGTGGTGTGTTTATGTATTGGAGGGCATTCGGGACGAGCTTGAAAAAGTGGACAGGCTCACTCACTACAGCTACCTCACGAAACATATCTTGTCGCCCGCAGTGAGCTTTGCCCGTAACCGAGAGTTGATCACCGAGGCGGAGGAGCAGATTCTCTCTACCGCGATCAAAATGAAGGTCGTGAAATCGGGTGACATCGCCCTAGCGGTTCCCAAGCTCAGTGCAAGCCAGCGCACTTATCAGATCAAGAAACTGGTGGATCAGGGCATGCTCATTCCCGTCAATCCTGGCTCCAGGCAGTACACGATTGGTTTCTCCAGCAACTATCTGATTCGTGGAGTCATCAAGGCGCTCAGAGAACAAGGGTTCGTTCCTGAGCCGCTCGACAAACCGTGACAGGACGAGTGATTGTGCGAATCCCGAGGGCTATCAGGCACTCAGTTTGAAACTGCGAGGCCAGGCCCTGCAGTGAGGGGTCAGAGTTCGACCTGCACGGTGCCGCCGACCATGGCGGCCTTGAGGAAGGCCTTGCTCAGCCGCAGATGGATCTGCGTGTCACTGAGCTGAGTCTGGTGTTTGGGCATTGGCTGGTCAGGGATCTGCAGGGCGAAATTCAGAGCGCTGTCGAGATGTTCGGCGGCACGGCGCAGGGCCTGGTCGTGGGTGAGGCCGGGTTTGATGCAGAGGATGGGCGGGGGTCTGGGACGAGCTTTTTCATGGTGTAACTCCTATATCGATCATTGGAGTCACCACCATCCGCTGCTAGACGAAGGGTGGCGACTGTACGCGAGTTAGCAGACCGGAGATATAGGAATCCGGCGCACCCGAAGGTGCCCACGCGCACAGCCGCCATAAAGCTGCTTTTGCGCCTATATCATCTGTTCGGACTGCTAATCCGGTCGTTGATTTGGCAACGACCCGGGGAGGCTAGACAGCGTTTCCGATGAGCGCAACAAGCTGGCAGGGTGCGGGAGTATGCTTGGGAAATTGCCTACAAGAAAGTCGGAGATCGGGGAAGTTTGGTTGCTTTATGCGACACCATCGGTGGGGATTGGGTGTGTTTGGTGGTGCATGGCTGGAGGGCTTCAGCGTTCTTGAGATCGAGCGCCGCCCGCGCGGCGCATCGCCGGCAACGCCGGCTCCCACATTCGTTGCAACGCGCCATGGCCTGTGAGATTCGAGTTGCCAGTCTTTGGTGCTTGGCGATCTATTGCGGGGACGCTGTCTGGCTCGACTCGGTATCGTGTCTTACACACAAGGCGATCAACCCTGCAGCAACCTGTGGGAGCCGGCGTTGCCGGCGATGCGCCGCGTGGGCGGCGCTCGATCTGAAGGGCGCTGAAAAAGCCACAGCCATGCACCCGGGCCCCTACCTAAAACCCACTCTCCCGCAACCCGACCCCCGCCACCCAGCGCCCGAAATCCCCTAGCACGCTGCGCCGCTCGCCCTCGATCTTCAACCGTCCCCGTGTCTCCCGAACCTCGGCCAGCGGCGCATCCAGCCCCACCAGCACCTGGAACAGCGCGCTGCTGGGCACCATCTGCTCTTGCGCCGTGACCTGCACCGGTCCGCCGTAGTGGGCCGACAACATGCGGTGTGCCAGTTGCCCGGTGCGGGTACTGCCGATGGCCAGGACGCGCCCGCTGACCGGCGCGGTCTGGCCCTCAGGGTAGAAACGCACCGGGTCGCCCACGGCGATGCGGTGCACCTGGTCTTGCGCGACATAAGCATCGATCTGCCAGTGCCGAGGGTCGATGAGGATGCCCAGCGGTTCCTGGCGGTTGACCCACTGGCCGGGCTTCCAGTCAGGATTGAGGTCGAGCCAGGTACCGGCGAACGGCGCCTGCAGGTTCAGCCGGGCGATCTCTGTGCGGGTGGCGCGGGTCTCTTCGAGCTGCACATTAAGGCGCTGACGGGTGGCGGCATCTTCGGCCAGCCCCGACGGATCGGCCAGCAACCCGGACAGCCGCGCCTCGTAACTGCGGGCGTTGGCTTCGCTGCTGGTAATGCGTGAGGCGAGGTCGGGTTCGTCGAGGGTGACCAGCACCTGCCCGGCCTCGACCGTGGTGCTACCGTGCACCGATTGCAGCCGTGCCGGGTATGGCGCATAGACCCGCCACTGGTGTTCGGCACGGGCCACGCCCACGGCGTCGATCTGGCTGTGCCAGGGGATCGCCAGCCCGGCCAGCATCGCCAGCAGCAGGCCGTTGAACAGCACTTTGCGCAGACGTGGAATGCGTGCGCGCTCACGCCACCAGTGACCCAGCTCGCGCATCACCGGCAGGGCGATGAACCACGACAGTTCGACCATGAACAGAACGATCCCCAGCAGTTTGAAGAAGAACAGGTACACCGCCACGGCAATGCCGAGAAACAGCACCAGCCGGTACAGCCAGGTGACGATGGCGAAGGCCACCAACGCGCGCCGCTGACGGGGCGCAAAGGGCTCCGGCCACGGCTCGTCGAGGCCCAGCAGGTTGCGCCGCAGGGCGACCCGGGCCAGGGCCGAGGCGCGTTCGTGGAGGTTGGGAAAATCCAGCAGGTCGCTGAGGATGAAGTACCCGTCGAAACGCATGAACGGGCTGGCGTTCAGCGCCAGTGACAGCAGCCAGCTGGTGGTGGCGAGGTAGAGCAGGGCATTGCGCAGTGCGCCGGGGTCGCACAGGGCCCAGCCGAGGGTGGCGAGGCCCGCCAGCGACAGCTCGGTGATGATCCCCGCCGAGGCGATCGCCAGGCGCTGGCGCGAGCGTTGCAGTTTCCAGCTCTCGCCGGTGTCGGTGTAGAGCATCGGCCATAGCACCACGAAGGCGATGCCCATGTGCCCGACCCGCAAGCCGAGGCGGGTGGCGACCAGGGCGTGGCCGAGCTCGTGCAGCGTCTTGGCGACGATCAGGGCCAGGGCGAAACTGAACAGGCCCTCGGTGGAAAATGACTCGACCACGGCATGGGTGAAGCTGTCCCACTGCTGCATCACCAGGATGATGCCGAGCAGGCTGAGGACGATCACCAGCAGCCCGGTCAGCGGGTGGAACAGCCAGCCGAGAGCGTTCGCCAGGCGTTGCAGGCCGGCTTGCGGGCGCAGCAGCGGAATGCGGAAGAACAGGTAGTGATGCAGCCACCAGCGCCAGCTCGACCAGGTGCGCTCCTCGCTCTTGGCCTGCAGGCGCGCCAGTTGCGCGGGGGTGGGCCGCAGCAACTGGTGCTGGTCGAGAAACTGGCGGAAGTCGAGGATCTGCTCCACGTCGGGCTTGAGGGCGGTGTGGTCGGAAATCGTCTGGCTGATCTGCCGCGGCGTGCCGCCCCAGCGCAGCAGGCATTCGAATTCCAGCCAGCCGACGCGGTAGAAGCGGTTGAGTACGGTGTCCTGGATCACCCAGGCCGGCTCGCCGCTGGTGCCGGTGGCGGCTTCACTCAGGCGCAGGTCTTCGCGCAGGGGCGGCAGCGGCAGATCGGCGGGGTCGAGCATTACCAGCCGCTCCAGGCGCGCAGGGTCGCCAACGGCCGACGCAGCAGGTAGTAGCCCAGCAGCACGCGGTCGCTGTAGAGCTTGGCGGTGCCGTGCAGGCCGAGGCGGGCGTGTTCGGGCTGGTCGTCGATGCTCGCCAGCAGGCGGTAGGCGACCACGCCTTCATCGCTCGGGCGGGCCTGGTAGCTGGTCTCCAGAATCCGGCCCTTGAGCGGGCTCAGCGGGTAGGCGGTGAGGAACAGCGTCACCTCGGCGCCAGGTTCCAGGGCGATGGCATCGGCCACGGCCAACTGGATCTGCATGGCCGGCTTCGCCGGGTCGGCCACCTGCAGGATGCGCTCGCCGGTGACCACCGGTTTGCCCAGCCAGTCGTTGGGGTCGCTGAACACTGCGACACCGGCCCGTGGCGCCAGCACCTGGGTGCGCCGCAGCTGCGCCTGTACCGCGGCCAGTTCAGCGCGGCGCTGCTGAGCGCGGCCTTCGAGCAGGGTCAGCTCGTTCTTGCTCTGTGGATTGTCGAAAGCGCGCTGGCTGGCGGCCAGCAGTTCGGCATCGGCCACCGCGACTTCCTTGCCGAGCACGTCGGCGCGGCTGCGCAGGGTGGTCTCGTCGAGGCTGAACAGCGGCGTGCCGGCCTCCACCGGCTGGTTGGGGCGCACCTGCATCCGGGCGATCACACCGTCGATGGGCGAGCTGATGATCTGCGCCTGGCGCGAGACGATCTGCGCCGGCGCCAGGGCGGTCTGGCGCACCGGGATCAGCAGCACGCCGAGCAGCACCAGCACGCCAACGAGCAGGCGCTTGCGATTGATCCGCCAGCGGCCGAGGCGCTGGCGCCGGCTCAGGGCGCTCCAGCAATAGGCCCAGGTGCCCACCAGCCCGCCGATCTGCTGGCGCAGCACCGGTGGCGGCGGCTCGTCGAGCAGCAGCAGGAGCAGGCCGAGACGGCGCGGTTCGCGGTCGTGCAACGGGATGCACCAGACACCCGCCGGCCACCATTCGCTCCAGCCTTCGGCGATGTCTTCGGGCGGGTTGGCGCTGTCGGCGGTGAGCCACACCGGTTCGGCATCGGGCACTTGCCCGGCGACCCAGCGGCCGGCGCGCTCCAGCCATACCAGGTAGGGCGAGTCTTCAGTAGGGCGGGCCAGGCCCGAGACGCTGAGCAGTTCCAGCGCCTTGTCGTGGCTGGCGAACACCAGCGCCTGGTGAAACGGCAGGATCGGGTAAAGGTCGTTGGCCATGCCGAACGCCAGGGCGTTCAGCGAATCGGCGGCCTGGGCCTTGTCGCGCAGGGTGTCCAGTTGCAGCAGCAGGTGCGGGTGGGGCAACGGCTCATTCATTGTCATGGCTGAACCGCGCGGTGCCGCTCATGCCGGCTATCAGGTCGGGGAATTTATCGTCCAGCCGGGCTTCCAGTTCCACGGTCTGGGCCACGGCATCGACGCGGGCATTGATGACGCTGACCTTGGCCGGGTAGGTCTTGCCGGTTTCGTGGATGGTCACCTGCAGCGGCAGGCCGGGCTTGAGGTCTTTCAACTGGCTGGACGGCACGTTGAGGCGCACTTTCAGCGCGCCGTCGCCCACCAGGTCGAACAGCGGCGTGCCGGCGCTGACGGTCTGGAAGGGTTTGACGTAGACCTTGGCCACGTGCCCGGAAAACGGCGCCAGCACCTGGCAATAGCCGCTCTGGGCCTCGCCCATGGCGCGGGCGCCGTCGGCCTTGAGCACTTCGGTGTTGGCCATGGAAACCTCGATGTCGCCCACGGCTTCGAGCTTGCGCAACTGCTTTTTCGCTTCGAGGTTCTGCCTGGCCATCGCCAGTTCGGCGGCGGCCACTTTGCTGCGGGCCTGGGCTTCGTTGCAGTTGAAGCGGGCGAGCACGGCGGACTTGCCGACGTGTTCGCCGAAGCGTGCACTGAGGTCACCCAGGGTGCCGTTCATCTGGCTGGAGAGGGTGGTTTCCAGTTCTGCCGCCAGCAGCACGCGAAGGGTCGGTTCGGTGCTGGCGGGTGTTTCGTCGGCCTGGGCGCCGAGGCTGGCCAGGGCCAGCACTACGGCGAGACTGCGTGGATCAACGACCGGCTTGGGCATTCGGGATTCCTTGCTGGCTTACGAGCAGGCGCTGGCGCTCCTGATCATTGAGGGTGTTCTGGATTTCCCGGGCGAGGGTCTTGATGTCGTGCTTGTCGATCTCGGCCGGCAGCACGTCCAGGCCCACCGAGTTGTACAGCCGGCCCCAGGCCGCCTGGGCGCTGGAGAACGCCGCTTCGCGCTGGTAGCGCGACAGCAGGTAGCGACCTTCGGCGCGGATCACTTCCAGCTCCGAGCCCAGGGCGCCGGTCCTGGCGGCGGTGGCGTAGTCGAGCAGGCTGCGATCGACCCGCAGGCTGTCGTCGGTGAACGCCACTTCCTGGCGCGCCAGTTGGTAGCGCAAGGTGCCGACCCGCACCTGGGTCAGGATCGCCATCGACAGGGCGACGCGGCGGGCGTCGTCGGTCTCGCTCTGGGACTTGGCGGCGTTGTTGATCGCCGGCAGTTGCAGCAGGCGCAGCAGGTTCATCGACACCTGCAGGCCGGTGCCCATCCAGTCGTTGTTGTAGAGGTATTTGTTGGAGTCGTACTTGTAGCCGAAGTCGACGCTGACGTTCGGCCACAACTGCGCCTTGGCGATGTCCAGGTCTTTCTGGTTGACCCGCTTGCGGTACCACTCCTCCATGATTTCCGGGCGGTTCTGCAGCGACAGTTGTTCGAGCTGGGCCATGCTCTGGCGCAGTTCCGGCAGTGGGGTTTCGGCGGTGTCGGCCAGGACCATCTTCGAGCCGGGCGGCAGCGACATCAGCGCGGCCAGTTCGGCGTTGGCGAACTCCAGGTCCTGGCGGCGCACGGTGAGCAGGTACACCGAGTCGAGCAGGGCACGCTGGTAGGCGAGGATCTCCTGGCGTGGCAGCAGGCCCTTGGTCTCGGCTTCGCGGGCGGAGGTCAGGGCGCGGTGGGTGCGCATCAGCAGCTTGTCCACTTCCGGCATCAGGCGCTGGGCACCGAGGGCGCGCCAGTAGGCGTTGCGCACGTCCTGCAGGACGTTCTGCGCCACCTTGCGGCGGCGTTCCTCGGCCATGAGGATCTGGTCGGACTTCTGTTGGGTGCGGTAATAGGCGACGCCGAAGTCCAGCAGGCTCCAGCTCAGGCCCAGGCCGTAGAGTTCGCGATAGCGCTCTTCGGAGGTGGAGGGCCGCAAGCTGACCTGGCGGTCTTCGATGCCGATGGAGGTGCCGCCGGAATCGTTGTTGCGCCCGGCGTAGCCGGCGGAGGCCACCAGGCGCGGCAGCATCTCGTGGCTGGAGACGTCGCGCAGGTCGGAGGCCAGGGCGCTTTCCATCAGTTTGAGGCGGTAGTCGAGGTTGTACTTCAGTGCCCGTGCGGCGGCCTCGTAGAAGGTGATGGGCGCGGTGACCGGTTCCTGCTCGCCGTACATGCGGCTCTGGTCGGCGAGGATGCGTTGGCGGTTTTCCTCCTCGGTGGAGGGCTTGGGGTCCAGCGACGAGCAGGCGCTGAGCAGCAGCGCCGACGCGAGGGCGATGACGTAGAACCGGGCTGCGGGTTTTGGCATGTTCAATCCTTTGGATTTTGCGAGACCTTGTGGGCGCTGGCTTGCCAGCGATTGCGTCAGTGCGTTCGGCATCGTCATCGCTGGCAAGCCAGCTTGTGTCTTCAAGGCCTCTTAAACTCAGAAGGGTGAGAGCGGTGGATGGCAGACTGAATGCCAGCGGTGCTTAAAGCACGAGTGGGAGCCAAGTCGCCATCCACCTCTCACTCTGACCAGAAGCCCGAACAGTTGGATGAGCGGCAAAACTCGAAATCACAAGCTAGGGATAGGTCAGAGCGCTCTCACTTCTTGAGTGTAAGAGGGCTTGGCGATGATTTCCTACTTTGTTGGTCTCGATGTTTCGAAAGCGACTGTGGATGTGGGGTTTCTTCCTGCGAATTACCCGCAGTTCCAGATCAGTAACGACTCTGATGGCTTCGCTCAGCTGATTGCATGCCTGAACGGGCTTGAAGTCGAGCGAGTACTGCTTGAGGCCACCGGTGGTTATGAGAGGGCTTTGCTCAAGGCCCTGCAGCTAAGCGGTCTTAATGTGGTTCGCGTCAATCCCAAGCGCGCTCGTGACTATGCCAGATCCATGAACAAGCTTGCCAAGACCGACAAAATCGACGCTCGGATGCTGGCGAAGTTTGCCCGAGATATCGAGGACTTGCCGCCGGTTGAGCCTAACCAGGCTCGGGATGAGCTGGGGGAGTTGATCAAGCTGCGAGGCAATCTGGTCAAGGATCGAGACAGCAACAAGCGCCGGATACAACAAACCACTCAGGCCATAGCTATATCCACCTACACCGATCTCATCGCTTATCTGAACCAGAAAATCAAAGCACTGGATGAGGCGATTGAGAAGGCCTCGAACGCCCTGAATCAGGAGAAAGCCAGTCAGTTGAGATCGGTGAAAGGGATTGGAGTCATTGCGTGCGGCACGCTCATGGCATCGCTGCCTGAGCTCGGAGCCGTGACAGGGCGCAAGATCGCGGCCCTGGTAGGGTTAGCCCCTTACAACAACGACAGCGGCAAGAAGAGCGGCCCCAGATCGATCGAAGGCGGGCGCTATGCAGTGCGCCGTGTGCTCTATATGTCGACCTGGTCAATGGTTCGCCACGATCCGGAAGTCAAAGCCGAATATGAGGCTCTGCGAGCGCGAGGCAAACTTGCCAAGGTCGTTATTGTGGCCTGCATGCGCAAGATCCTGGTACGTCTTAACGCGATGCTGCGAGACGGCACGAAGTGGAAAGAACCGAAATCTCAGATACCCGCAACCTGACAGCAAGCGAGGGCTGATTTACTGAAAAGCGGGCTTCGCCAGCGAAACCGCAATGCGGTATCGCTGGCGAAGCCATGCCTGAAGGGGGCGTTTGAAAAAAATCCTTAAAGACAGTTGCTCCCACAGGGGCCGCAGTGTCTGGGTAGCGGGTCATGCGCGACCTCCCTTGTGCAGCCGCTCGGCGGCATGGCGCAACTGGGCGCTGAAGCCCCGGGCAGGACGCGGTTTTTCGGGTTCGACATGGGACGGGTTGTGCACCATGTCACGCGGGTCGGTGGCGAACAGCGACGGGTCGGCCAGCAGGCCGTCGGCGTTGAGTTCGGTGCGACCTTCGCGGCCCAGAATCCAGGCGAGGTCCTGGTCGCTGGCCGTGCGGCTGTCGCGTACCGATTGCGACACGAACTGCCCCGGCGTCAGGCCCAGCCCGGCGCCGATCGATTCGCTCTGCATCGTCATCACACTGGCCAGGCGCATGCGGTTGCCGTCGGTGCTCCATTCGGAGACTTTCTGCAGGTCGGCATCGCGTTCCACCACCGGGGTGATGAAGATCGCCGGGGTGCGGTCGAACAGCGGCAGCGCCGGCCCTTGCGGCGGTTGCTGGTAGGGGAAGTTATCCACACCCGGCGCGGGAATGAACGGCGAGGCGATATCCAGGGTGATGACCAGCTCGGCCTGGTCGGTGGCGCCGGCCAGGTCCTGCACGGTGTAGGTGAACACGTCCTGCAGCACCCGGCCCAGGCCCGCGGCGGCCAGCACCTCGGGGTTGCTCAGGTCGATGCTGTAGGTGTAGCTGCCGTCGGCATTGAGGATCAGTGTGCCGTACTGGCCCCTGATCGGCTGGCCGATCACGCCGCTGCTGCCGGTGCCGTTCTCGGCGCCGCTGCGTACGCCAGAGACCACCAGAGCATCGCCGCCGTCCACGTCGCTGTCGTTGGGCAGGACGTTGCCGCTGGTCTGTGGCGCCGGGGTCTGGTCGCTGGCGACGTTGGCGTCGTTGCGTGCCACCGGGGCGTCGTTGGCGCCCTGGATGACGATGGTCAGGCGCGCATCGGCAGTGGCGCCGGCGGTGTCGCGCAGGGTGTAGGCGAAGGTTTCGCGCAGGGTTTCGCCGGCGGTGCGCAGGGCCTGGACCAGCGGGTTGCCGTTGTCGACGGTGTAGGTGTAGCGGCCGTCGGCGTTGAGCAGCAGTTGGCCGTAGCGGCCGATCAGCACTTGCCCGGCGCTCGCCGACTGGCCGCCTTCGTTGCGCACGCTGACGACCTGTTTGGTCTCGCCGTTGGCCACGCTGTCGACGTCGCTGTCGTTGTCCAGCACGTTGCCGGTGGCATCGCTGCCCGGCGTGCCGTTGTCGACGCCACCGGCTTCGACGGCGGTACCGCTGTCGTCGCGGGCCACCGGGGTGTCGTTGCGCCCGTCGATGGTGATGCGCAGTTCGGCCTGGCTGGTGTCGTCCCAGCGGTCGGCCAGGGTGTAGCTGAACACGTCGGTCAGGGTCTGGCCGCTGACCCGCAGGGCCTGCACTTCAGGGAGGCTGTTGTCGAGGGTGTAGACCCAGGTGCCGTCGGCGTTGATCAGCAGGTCGCCGTACTGCCCGCGCAGCACGGTGCCCAGGCTGCCGACGGTGCCGCTCTCGCCCAGTGCGCCGGTACGGATGCCAATGACGTGCAGGGGATCGGATTCCGGGTCGGTGTCGTTGGCCAGCACGTTGCCGCTCGGGTTGAGGCCTGGTGTGCCGTTGTTGACCCCGCCGGCCTCGATGGCGGTGGCGTTGTCGTTGACCCCGGTGGGTGCGTCGTTGCGGCCGCGGATGATGATGTGGATTTCCGCCTGGTCGGTAAGTCCGCCACGGTCGGTCACCTGATAGGTGAAGCGTTCGTTGAGGAAGTCCACCGGGCCGAGGGCGCGCACCGTCGGGTTGTCCGAGTCGAGGATGTAGGTGTAGCTACCGTCGGAGCCGATGATCAGTTGCCCGTAGAGGCCGTCGACCAGGGTGCCGTTGCTGCTGTCGGTGCCGGCGTTGACCCCGCTCAGGGTGCCGCCGGCAGCCTCGGTGCCGAAGCGGATACCGGTGATGGTCAGCACGTCGCCCTGGTCGACGTCGCTGTCGTTGTCCAGTGCGTTGCGGGTTGGATTGACGCCGTTGTTGCCGCCGTTGTCGGCCACTGCCACGGCCACATCGTCGCGGGCCACCGGCGCATCCCAGGCACCGTCGATGCGGATGCTCAATTGCGCCACATCGGTGGCGCCAGCGGTATCGCGCATGCGGTAGGTGAAGGTTTCCACCAGGCTGTCGCCGGCCTTGAGCGCCTGCACCGCCGCCAGGTCGTTGTTGATGACGTAGCTGTAGCTGCCGTTGGCGTTGAGCGTCAGGGTGCCGTACAGGCCGGTGAGGCTCTGTGCACCGCCGAGGCTGATGAAGGTGCCGCCGGCCGCCTCGGTGCCAGTGCGGATGTCGGTGACGGTCTTGCTGTCGTTGGCATCCACGTCGCGGTCGTTGCTCAGCACGTTGCCGGTCGGGTTGACGCCCGGCGTGCCGTTGAAGGTGCCACCGGCTTCGACGGCGACGGCGGTGTCGTCCACCGCCAGCGGGTTGTCGTTGGCGCCACGGATGACCACGGTGAGGGTGGCCGAACTGGTGGCGCCGGCCAGGTCGCGGATCTGGTAGGTGAAGACTTCGCGCAGGATCTCGGCATTGGTGCGCAGCGACTGCACCAGCGGGTTGTCATTGTCGACCACGTAGCTGTAGTTGCCGTTGGCATCCAGGGTCAGGGTGCCGTAGAGGCCTTTGAACGGCGTGCCGACGCTGCCGATGATGCCGCTCTGGCGCACGCCGGTGACCTGCAGCACGTCGTTGGCATCGACGTCGATATCGTTGGTCAGCACGTTGCCGCTGGGGTTGGTGCCGGCGGTGCCGTTGTTGAGGCCACCGGCCTCGACGGCGATGGCGGTGTCGTTCTGCGCCACCGGGGTGTCGTTGCGGCCGAGGATGTTGATGGCCAGGGTGGCGCGGTCTTCGGCGCCGGCGGCGTCGATCACGGTGTAGCTGAAGTCGTCGCGCAGGGTGTCGCCGTCGCGCATCGCCTGGACGGCGGCCATGGTGTTGTCCAGGCGGTAGCTGTAGCTGCCGTCGGCGTGCAGCCTCAGCCAGCCGTAGGTGCCGCGCAGTTCCTGGCCGAGGGTGCCGGCAGTGCCGGTGCCGGTCTCGCTGCCGGTGCGCACCGAGGACACGGCGCGGGTTTCGCCGTAGTCGTAGTGAGGCAGGTCGCCGGGTATTTCGCCGCCGTCCACATCGGTGTCGTTGTCCAGCACGTTGCCGGTCGGGTCGACACCGGCGATGCCGTTGTTCAGGCCGCCGGCCTCGATGGCAGTGTTGCTGTCATCGTTGGCCACCGGCGCGTCGTTGCGTCCGCTGATGAGCACGATGATTTCGCCGGCGTCGATCTGTGGTGGCGAGCCGTCGTCGGCCTGGGTGTAGGTGAAGCGCTCCAGCAGCAGGTCGCTGGCCACCCGCAGTGCCTGCACGTCGGGGTGAGTGTTGTTGAGCACGTAGGTGTAGGTGCCGTCGGGATGGATGGTCAGGCTGCCGTAGCTGCCGAACACCTGGGTACCGCCCGGCGCCACGCCGATGGCCATGCCCGGCTCGTTGATCCCGCCCGACTTGATCAGCACCACGCTGATGGGGTCGCCTTCCGGGTCGTGGGTCACGAGCGTGACATCGCCGGAAGGGTTCAGGCCCGGTGTCTGGTTGTCCACACCGCCGGCCTCGACGGCGACGACGATGGTGTTCTGCGCCACGGGCGGGTCGTTGACGCCGTAGACGGTGATCACCAACTGCGCGGTATCGGTCAGGCCGGTGGTGTCCACCACGCGGTAGGTAAAGTACTCGGTGACGGTCTGCCCGGCCGCCAGTGCCTGCACGGTGGGGTTGTTGCTGTCGACGTCATAGGCGTAGGAGCCGTCGGCGCCGAGGATCAGCCGGCCATACAGGCCGGTGACCACCACGCCGCCGACCAGGCTGCTGCCTGGTGGTACGGTGATCAGCACATCGCTCTGCGGGTCGTAGGCGGCCTCGGGCTTGTTGATGACGCCATTGACCTGCAGGCGGGTGTTGGGCCGGTCGTTCTGGTCGACGTCGCTGTCCACGCCGTTGCCGCCAGGCTGGTCGATGCTGCCGGGGCGGCTGGGGAACCAGATCACGTTGCCGGCCGGGTTGCTTTCGGCGGCATTGCCATTGGAGCTGGCGGCCTGGGCCCGGGCGTAGTCGTCGCTGGCCACCGGGTTGTCGTTGGCACCCTGGATGACGATGCGCAGTTGCGCCACGTCGTCGAGGCCGCCGGCGTCGGTGACGCGGTAGCTGAACACTTCGCTCAGTTGCTGGCCGGCGCTGAGGCGCTGCACGTTGACGTTGTCGTTATTGACCACGTAGCGGTAAGTGCCGTCGGGGTTGATGGTCAGGGTGCCGTAGAGGCCGGCGATGCTGGTGGCGCCACCGACCGTGGTGAAGGCGCCGGGGTTGACTTCCGGGGCGTGGCGAATGCCGGTGACGGTCTTGGTCTCGCCGTTGGCGACGCTGTCGACGTCGGTGTCGTTGTCCAGCACGTTGCCGGTGGCGTCGCTGCCCGGCGTGCCGTTGAACACGCCACCGGCTTCGACGGCGATGCCTTCGTCGTCCACCGCTACCGGGGTGTCGTTGGCGCCCTGGAGGGTCACGGTGAGGGTGGCGCCGTCGGTGGCGCCGGCCAGGTCGCTGACCACGTAGTCGAAGCGGTCGGTGAGGGTTTGCCCGGCCAGGCGCAGGGCCTGTACCGCCGGGTTGTTGTTGTCCACCCGGTACTGGTAAGAGCCGTTGCTGCCGACGATCAGGTTGCCGTACTGGCCTGTGATCACCACCACGCCGATGTCCGGCAGGGTGGTCGCCGTGCCATTGGCCGGGCCGACGGCGATCACCCGCAGGCGGTCGGCGTTGGTGGCGATATCGACATCGATGTCGTTGGTCAGCAGGTTGCCCCGGGGGTCGACGCCGTCGATGCCGTTGAAGGTGCCACCGGCTTCCACCGCGGTGACGCTGTCATCCACGGCAATCGGCGCGTCGTTCACCGGGGCGAGGATGATCTGCAGGCTGTCGGTGTCGGTGAGGGCGTCGGCCGGTGTGCCGGGGATGCCGTCGCCGTTGGCGTCGCCCCAGTTGCCGCGGTCGTTGCTGACCACGGTGAGGGTGTCGCTGCCGTTGAAGTTGGCGTTGCCCAGGTAGTGCAGGCTGGCGAGCACGCTGTTGAGGTCGGCGAGGTTGCCGGTGAGGGTCAGGCTGGCGCTGTTGGCGCCGGTCACGGTCACGCTCGGCAGGCTGCTGGCCACCGACAGGGTGCCATGCAGCACGCTCAGGGTGACGCTGATGGCGCGCCCGGCAACGTCCGGATTGCGGTTGGCATCGACGTCGGCAACGCTGATGCCGGCGATCGCCAGGGGCACGTCTTCAAGGCCGTTCTGGGTACCGGGCAGGCTGTTGACCGGGGCGTCGTTCTGCTCGACATAGCCGGCGTCGGCGCGCTGGCTGTCGGCATCGCCCAGGCTGATGACGATCTGGCCGAGGGCGCCGCCATCGCTGTCGATGCGCACCCGCAGGTCGCCCAGCGGCTGTGGATAACTGACCACGCCGGTGGGCGCGTCGATGCGGTAGATACCCAGCGGTAGCACGCCGAAGTGGTAGCGGCCGTTGGCATCGGTGACCGTGGTGAATTGCAGGTTGTCGGCCGTGGTGCCGAGGTTGCCGTCCAGCCCGGCCCAGGTCAGGGTCACGGTCTGCCCGGCCAGGCCCGGGCCGTCGGGGGCGGTGCTGGTGGTGGCCGAGGCGGTGTCGTCCCACAGGGTGCCGCTGATGATGCCCAGGCCGGCGCGGTCGCGCAGGATGTACTGGTTCGGGCCGACGCCGCTGCCGGTGCGCTCGCCGGTGACCGTGCCGTCGACACCCACCGCCGAGCCGCCCCAGCCGGTGAAGCTTTCCGGCAGGCTGGTCCAGGTCAGGGTGGCATCGCTGCTGGCGGTGACCGCCGCGTTGGTCAGGGTGACCTGGTACTGCACGCTGACCTTGTCGCCGACATTGAGCTGGGTGAAATCGACGCTGATGCCGCCACTGTTGCTGAAGCTCACGCCCGCCGGCAGGTTGCCGGGACCATAGCTGACGCCGTTGATGCTCAGGCTGAACAGGCGGTAATCGGTGGCGCCGGCGAAGCTGTCGCGCAGTTGTGCATCGTAGGCCGGCAGGCCGCCGCTCTGGGTGAAGCTGATCTGTACCGTGGCGGTGCCGGTACTGCCGCCGGGGTTGGGGTCGAAGTTGACGATCTGCTTGTCGAAATCGGTGAAGTACGGCTCGACGATGCGTTCCATCACGGTATCGCTGACCGCCCGGGTGATGCCGTTGACGTGCTCGCTGGCCTGCACGCCGAGGGCCACGCCGACGGCGTTGCTGGCCTGGTTGGCGACCCGTACGTTGAATTCCAGCACCACGCCTTCGAGGTCTTCGTCGAAGCCGTTGCCGTTGACCACGTTGCCGAGGTTGAAGGTCACCACCTGGCTGCCGTCGGCGTTGGTCACCACGCTGACCCGGGTCGGGTCGAGCACGCCCTGGGGCGAGAGGCCGGTGAGACCCGGGGTGATCGGCAGGGCTTCTGGGCTGTGTTCGTTGCCGTCGACATCGAGCGTGCCGCCGACGATCAGGCGGGCATCGCTGCTCAGCCCGCCGTTAGACACGAAGGCAATGCGCAGGGCATTGCTCAGGGCATCCGGGCTGATGAACTGCAGGCCGTTGGCCAGGGTCACCTGCACCGAGTAATTGGGGTTGTTGCCCTCGGGCACCATCACCACCACGCGGTAGCGGATCACCTCGCCGATGGTCACCGACTCCAGCGGTGCGGTGGTGGGCGAGGGCGCCGGGGTGTCGGACAACCCGCCCACGCGGGAAATCTGGATGGCCTGGGCCACGGGAATGGTCAGCAGCGACAGGTTGCGGTAGTCGTTGAGCAGGCCGCTGTTGAGCTGGCCGTCGACGCCGGTACGTTCGCCGCTATCGCTGCCGTTGAGGCTGGTCCACTGCACCTGGGCGAGGTTGCTGAACGAGGCTTGCGAGGCCGCCGTGGCGTTGACCACGCCGCTCAGGTTGAGGACGATGCTGCCGCCCTTGGCGATATCGATATTGGCGCCGCTGGCGGTGCGCAACTGGCCGTTGACGATCTCGAAATCCACACCGCCGTTGTTGGTGGCGCCGTTCTGGTAGAGCACGCCGGTGAGGGTGACGTTGTTCAACTGGCTGGGCAGGTTGTCCAGCAGGCTGATGTCGAAGGCGTCGAAATCGGTGCTGCCGCTGCCGTTGCGCAGGGTAATGGTGAAGCTCACCACGTCGCCCTGGTCGTAGCCGCCCTGGCCTGCGCTGGAGGTCAGCACCTGGCTGATCTGGAGCGTCGGCTCACGAAGGGTCACGGTGGGCTGGCCGCCGCTGAGGGCGACGGTGCGATCCTGGGCGGTGTTGCCGTTGGGCGTGTTGCCGTCGGGGTCGCTGAAGAACAGTTGCGCGCTGTTTTGCAGCGACTTGTTGGCCTGGTTACCGATGACGTTGCTGGCCACCAGCTGCACGCGGATCACGAAGCTGTTGTTGTCGGTGCGGTTGTCGGCGGTGGCGCCGGCGGCGCTGAAGGTCCAGCGGGCGTCGGCGCCATCGGCACCGAGGGCTCCACCTTGGCCGCTGAAGCCGCTGACCGTGACACTGCCGGCAAAGTCCGCCGCCAGGGCGCCGCTGCCGGTACGGGTGGTGATGAGCTGGTAGCCCTGGCCGTTGTTGAAGCTGGTGTCCAGGCGCAGGCCGGGCGGGATCAGGTCTTCGATGCGCAGGGTCTGGGTGGTGCCTTCGGGCAGGGTGACGAGGATGTCGTAGCGCATGCTCTCGCCTACCACCAGATCGCTACCGGTGGTGTGGCTGGCGCTGGAGTCGCCGTTGTCGAGGCTGCCGTCGGCGAAGGTCTTGCTGATCACCGGTGCGGCGATCTGCTGGTCGGCCACGTCGCTGAGGTCCACCGGGGTGAAGTCGCTGCCGTTGTTGACGCTGGCGTAGTTGCTCAGGGTCGCGCTGCTTTGCAGGCTGCGGCCAGCGGCGATGCTGTCGCTGACCACCACGTCGTAGCTGATCACCACCAGGTTGGCGCCGCTGGCATCGGCGGCGGTGCCGTTGCGCCCGGCCAGCAGGGTGGCCTGGCCGCCGGCGTCGAGGAAGGTGATCTGCTGGCCGGAGACGCTGTAGTCCACGCCGGCCACCAGCGCCGTGCCGTCGCCGCGGTAGATCTGCAGGTTGGCCGCCGCCAGGCTGCCGCCGACGAAGCTCAGGCCGGTGGGCAGGGTGATGCTGGTGGTGACGTCCCAGGCACCGCCGCCGCCGCTGTTCTCGATGGCGGTGGCCAGGCGCAGGCGGTCGCCGCCGTCGATGCCGCTGACGTTGCCGTCCACCGCGGCGAGGTCGGTGACGCTACCGTTGAATGGCCGGCCGCTGCTGCCCGGCGCGTTCCAGCTGCCGGTGGTGTTGGTCACGCTGCCATTGGACGACGACACCACACCGTGCTTGATCGCCAGCACCGGTTCGGCGATGGAGGCGATCACCGCCACGTCGGAAGAAATCAGGGTGCGGTCGGTGAGGGTGGTCTGCTGGCTGGACTGGGCCAGTACGTCCAGCGAGCGCTGGTCGGCGAACGGCTGGTCGCCCACGGTCAGGGTGAAGCGCACGACGATGCGGCTGCCGGTGGTATCGGCGGTCACGTGGCTGCCGAAGTCGAAGACGATGGAATTGCCGATGCCGCTGGTGACGCTGACCACGTTGCCGGCATTGGTGTTGCCGGCGCCGATCTGCCATTGCCCGGCGCTGTCGCCGACGCTCCAGTTGACCCCGGACACGTTGAACAGGGGCAGCGGCAGATAGGCGGTGAGCTTGAACTGCTCGTAGTCGCCGGTGACCAGGTCGTAGCTCATCTCGAAGGTGACTTCATCGCCCGGACGCAGCTCGCCGTTGGCCGGCGGCGTGCCGTTGTTCACCTCCACCAGCTCGATGTCCACGACGTTGGTGGGGATCATGCTGGTGGTGCGGGAATCGTCGCTCTGGCTCTGCCCGGTGAGGTTGAAGATGTCGTGCAGCAGGGTGCCTTCGACGATGGCGCTGTTGCCCAGTTCGTCGCCTTCGTTGATCTCGTTGTGCGGCGTACCGGCCGGTGGCGTATAGGCCTGGCCGACCACGGCGGCGTAGCTGATCAGCGCCAGTACCGCGCCTTGCTGGACGTCGTCGAAGGCCAGGTCGCCGTTGAGCCAGCCGCGCAGGTTGGCGAAGGCATTGCGCATCGACTGGGCAACGTCGAAGGCCATCGAGGTGCTGCCGTCGGCGTTGACCACTGTGGTGGTGACCAGTGCGATGGTGCGCTGGACGCCTTCGAGGGTAACGGTGAGGGTCGGCGTACCGACCAGGGTCTGGCCGTCGCTGAGCTGGTCGCGCACGATCAACTGACCGTCGCTGAAGAAGTCCTTGCCGAAGGCGAAGTAGTCCGAGACCGCCAGGTTCAGGTCGTAGCGCAGGGTGTCGCCGGGGCTGATGCCGGTCTGGCCGATGTCGGTCTGCAGGTTGACCTGCTTGAGCAGGGTGATGGACTTGGCGATGAAATCGGTGGGCCGCCCGGTGCCGGTGAAGTCGATGACGTCGCCCGGCGTGGTCACGTCGCGCGGGTCGAGCGGCACCCATTCGCCGGCGGCGGTGGGCGCGCCGACGGTGATGGTGCGCGGCGCGCCGGTGACCGGGTCGAGGACCTGGGCGCCGTTGGCGTCGGTCTCGGGGACGTAGAAATTGACCACCGTGTCGGTGGCGGCAGCGAGGCTGTCGTACTCGACGCTGAAGCTGCTGATGAAGATGTCGTCGGCGGCGATCAGCGCGGCGATGGCGGTGGGGTCGGTGACCACGGTGCCGTCGTGCAGGGTGATGGAGGTCAGGCGCCCGCCGGCACCGGGGGTGATGGCGGTGACCTGGACGTTGTCCGGCAGTGGCTGGGTGACCACTACATGGGTCAGGGTCTGGCCCGGCGCCGGGGTCACGGTGACGGTCAGGGTGCGGCCGTAGTTGGGGCCGGTGGCGGTCTCGCCCTCGGGGGTGGTGAGGGTCTGGTCGAGGGTGATGACCGTCGGGTGCACGACGAAGGCCGACGAGCCGCTGCCGATCAGGCTCGGGTCGTTGATCGGGTTGTCCAGGGCGTCGTTGCCGAACTGGAAGCCGCCGCTGGCGCGGATGGTCAGGTCGGGGCTGCCGTTGGAGAAGGCGGTGTCGGCCAGGTTGCTCAGGCTGGCGGTGATCTGCACCGGTATCACCGGCTGGTTGGTGGAGACGCTGGCGAATGGCAGTTCCACCACCACCAGCTGGTCGCCGGCGCGCAGGCCGAAGCTGGCGGCGCTGATGCGCAGGGCGGTGCCGGTGGCGTCCTTGGCCAGCGGGTGGCTGGCGTTGCCGGAGGCGTCGAAGATGACCACGTGGGTGACGAGGTTCTGCCCCAGGTAGTTGGCCGAAATGAATTTGACGCCGTCGTCGCCGTCCTTGCCGGTGCTGGGCATGAACAGGTTGATGAAGGGGGCGTAGCCTTCCTGGCTGGAACTGTTGGTGAAGTTCACGGTGAAGGTGAAGGTGTCGCCCAGCAGCACGTCGCTGCCGGCGCTGGGCAGGCTGACGGTGGGCGCGGCGTCGGCCAGCAGGCCGTCGAAGCTGGCGATGGCGCCGGCGCTGAGGGCGATGCTCTTGTCAATCAGGCCGACCCGGGTTTCCAGGGTCCAGTCGCCGCCGGCGGCGCTGCTGCCGGTGTCGTTGCTGGAGGCGGCGACATCGGCGCCGGTCCAGCGCGCCAGTTCGCTGACCAGGGTCTTGCCGGCTTCGCCGGCGCCGACGCTGCAGCCGTAGAGCTGGATATCGGCACCGGCGCCGAGGTGATCGCTCCACTGCTGGAGGGTCTGGCCGAGCTGGCCGATGTTGTCGGCGCTGACCGTGCGGTTGCCCAGGGTGAACTGCCCGGCGGCGCCGTGGGACAGCACCTGGATCGAGTCCACCTGGCCGAGTTGGGCCAGTGCGGCGGAGATGGCCGCCAGTCCGTCTTCGCCCGTGTTGACCACGATGGCTGTGACATTGCCCGGCAACTGGGTCAGCAGTTGCTCGCGGTTCTCGATGCGGCTATCCAGCACCAATAAGCTGCGCGCTGCCGAGGGGGCGGCTTCGCTGGCCGGGCGTGGTTCGGTCTGGGTGGCGTGGGGATTGGCGTCGTCGGGCTGAGCCGGATCGCTGTGCTGGGCATCGGCCGCGGCTACCGCGGCGGCACCGTCGAACAGGATCCTCGGCTCCAGGGCCAGGGCATGACGTTGCGGACGAAAATGCGGCGACGGAGAGCGAGAAGAACCTGGCATGGCGGCGGTCTCAAAAAAGCGTGGTAATACATTCCGTTGTAAACACAGCCCACTCTGGACCCCGTGAGACTAGAAGTATTTCCGTGGATTTCAAATGACCTGGCGCACGAATCTGGTGCGGTTGAGAACCGCTGCTCAATTTGGCTTTGAGGCCCGTGGGACGGGCTTTTGAACGAACGAGTGAGTTAGGGAAGGCGTGAGTTGGAAGGAGACTTTTTGTCTCGTTTCTGCTGCGACTGGAGCCCCATTGCCCGGCATATCCCACAGGGTGTTGATCCTCTTGCACTCGCCTCTTGTTATCCCACGGCCTTTGCGCCAACAATGTAGAGAATCATTCTCATATCCGCGATTCCCATGTCCGCTCTCGATTCTTCTTCCCTGCATCAGCTCTACCAGACGCACAACGGCTGGCTGAAAACCTGGCTGCGCACGCGCCTGGGCAACGCCGCCGATGCGGCGGACCTCGCCCAGGACACTTTCGTGCGGGTGCTGGCTGCACGCAATGTCGAGGCCATCCGCGAGCCGCGCACCTACCTCAGTTCCATCGCCCGTGCCCTGATGATCGACCGTTTCCGGCGCCAGGCGGTGGAGCAGGCCTACCTCGATGCCCTGGCGCTGCGCCCCGAGGCGGTGGATATCTCGCCGGAGACGCGATTGTTGATCATCGAGACGCTCACGGCCGTAGACGCCATGCTCGACGGCCTGGGCGACCGCACCCGTTCGATCTTCCTCGCGGTGCAACTGGAAGGCCTGAGCTATGTGGCGGCCGGCGAGCGCTTTGGCGTGTCGGTGACCACGGTGAAGAAGCACATGATCCGCGCCATCACCAACTGCCTGCTGCTGGCCCAGGGCTGAACGGATGCTCGATCGCAACGTGCTGGAAGCCGCCGCCACCTGGTACGTGCAACTGAGCGCGGCCCCCGGCAATGAACGCCAGCGCGCTGCCTGGCAGGCCTGGCTGGCCAGCGATGCACGCCACGCCGAAGCCTGGACCCAGGTGGAGAAACTACAACGCCAGTTTGCCGTGCTGTCGCCGGAGGTGGCGCTGTCGGCGCTGGCCGGCGTGCGGGCGCGGCGGCGGGCGGTGGGCAAGGTGCTCGGCATTCTGCTGGCCGCCGGGGCGACGGGGGCTGCGGTGTTCACGGTCGAGCCGCTGTCGTCGCGCATGGCTCAGTACCGCACCGGCAAGGGCGAGCGCCAGCGCCTGCAACTGGCTGACGGGACGCAACTGGCGCTGAACACCGGCAGTGCGGCGGATGTGCTGTTCACTCCCGAGCTGCGCGAGATCCGCCTGTACCGCGGCGAAGTGCTGCTGGAAACCGCTGCCGATCCCGCACGCCGGCCGTTGGTGGTGCACACCCCCGAAGGCAGTGTGCGGGCCCTCGGCACTCGCTTCAGCGTGTTCAGCGAGGGCGGTCGCAGCCAGGTGCGGGTGTTCGAGCACGCGGTGGAACTGCGCCCGTCTGCGGCACCGTCCAGGGTGCTGCTCCTGGACGCTGGCCAGCAATCGGCCTTCGATCGCCGCCACCTCGACCCGGTCAGCGCCGTGCCGGTCGCCAGCGACGCCTGGACCAACGGCATGCTCATGGCCCTGGACTGGCGCCTGGGCGACCTGTTGCGGGAACTGGGGCGCTACCGTCCTGGCTATCTGAGTTGCGACGATTCGGTTGCCGGGCTGCGGGTCACCGGCTCGTTCCGTATCGACGATACCGACACGGTGCTTGCCAACCTCGCCGGTGCGCTGCCCATTCGCGTGCGCTACCTGACCCGCTACTGGGTGCGTATCGACGCGGCGTGAAAAAACCTTCGCCAAGGGGTTGCCGATTTTCATTCTCATGCGGCCAAGCAATGAAGCGGCGACAACTGCCGCATTTTTGCCACGCCAACCGAAGGAAAACCGCATGTCCCGTCTTACGCTGAAAGCGGCGAGCCCCCTGGCTCGCGCCGTCCACCTGGCCTTGCTGGGCTTTGTCGCAGGTCCCTGCGTGATGCTGCCGGCAGTCGCCGTGGCGCAGCAGCAGGTGGCCCGCTTCGACATCGCGCCGGGCCCGCTGGGCAGTGCGCTGGGGCAGTTCGCCAACCGCGCCGGCGTGACCCTGTCGTTCGCCAGCGAGCAGACCGATGGCCTGACCTCGCCTGGCCTGCGGGGCGAATACACTGTGGACGAAGGGTTGGCGCGCCTGCTCGAAGGCAGCGGCCTGCAAGTGCGCCGCGAAAGCAACGGCGGCTACCTGCTGGTGCCGGCCACGGCGGCGGGCAGCAGCGCGCTGGAGCTCACCGCCCTGAGCATTTCCGGCAAGGCGCCGGGCGCCACCACCGAGGGCTCTGGCTCCTACACCACCGAATCGTCCAGCAGCTCGACGCGGCTGAACCTGTCGCTCAAGGAAACCCCGCAGTCGATCACCGTACTGACCCGCCAGCGCATGGAAGACCAGAAGCTCGACAACCTCACCGACGCCCTCGACGCCACCACCGGCATCACGGTCGTACGCGAGAGCCTGGGCGCCGACAGCACCACGTACCTGTCCCGCGGCTTCGCCATCCGCAACTTCGAGATCGACGGCGTGCCGACCTCGGCGAACATGGACAACTACACCCAGAACACCGCCATGTACGACCGCTTCGAAGTGGTCCGGGGCGCTACCGGCCTGATCAGCGGCCTGGGCAACCCGTCGGCGACCATCAACCTGATCCGCAAGCGTCCCACCAGCGATCCGCAGGTGCTGCTCTCGGCCGAAGCCGGCAGTTGGGACCGCTACGGCCTGAGTGTGGACGTGGGCGGCGCGTTGAACGACGCGGGTAATGTCCGTGGCCGCTTCGTCGCCGACCACAAGGACCAGCATGCCTGGATCGACCGCTTCAGCCAGGAGCTGTCCACTGTCTATGGCATCACCGAATTCGACCTCAGCGACTCGACCCTGCTGACCGCCGGCTTCAGCCATCAGGTGACCCACAGCAACGCACCCATGCGCACCGGTTTTCCGCTGTTCACCAGTGACGGTGGCATGACCGACTTCAGCCGTTCGTTCAACAGCTCGCCGAGCTGGAGCTACTACGATCGCCAGCAGAGCACCCTGTTCACCTCGCTGGAACACCACTTCGACAATGGCTGGAGTGGCAAGATCGAGTACAGCCACGCCCGCAACGACTACGACACTGTGGCCACCTACCTTTCGGGAGACGTCGAGCCGGACGGCAGTGGCGTGGATCTGATGCCGACGCGCTGGGAGGCCGCGCCGACCCAGGACAACCTCGACGCCTACGCCACCGGCTCGTTCTCGCTGCTGGGCCGCGAGCACGAGCTGATCACCGGCGTCACCCTGTCGCGCCTCGAAGAGCGCGGTACCGCCAACTACGGTGGCTGGCTGCGGGCCAGTTCCGGCTATGCCGGCAGCATCGACAACATCTACACCTGGGATGGCAACTCGCCCAAGCCAACGTTCACCAAACAGGGCGCCAGCGACATGACCGAGACCCAGTACGCGGCCTACCTGACCTCGCGCTGGCACCTCACCGACGCCGCCAGCCTGATCCTCGGCGCACGGGTGGTGGACTGGAACCGCGAGAACAAGAGCTGGCTGTACAGCACGGGCGCGACGACCAGGACCGAGCGCACCGAGACCGGTATCGTCATTCCCTATGCCGGCCTGGTCTACGACCTGGACGACACCTGGACCGCGTACGCCAGCTACACCCAGATCTTCAACCCGCAGAACGCCAACATCCGCGACGTCAGCGGCTCCCCGCTCGATCCGCTGGAAGGCACCGGTTATGAACTGGGCCTGAAGGCCGACTTCTTCGACAGCCGCCTGAACGCCAGCCTGGCGCTGTTCCGCGTCGAGCAGGACAACCTTGCCGTGGCCGATGGCAGCAACCTTCAGCCCAGCGGCTTCCAGGCGTACAAGGCCATCAGCGGCACCAGCAGCGAGGGTGTGGAACTGGAGGTCAACGGCGAACTGGCCGAGGGCTGGCAGATTACGGGTGGTTATTCCTACAGCGTCAGCTTCAACGACGAGGATGAGCGCATCGTCACCGAGATCCCGCGCAACAGCGCCAAGGTTTTCACCACCTACCGCCTGCCGGGCGAGCTGGACAAATGGACCGTGGGCGGTGGTGTGAACTGGCAGAGCGAAGCGGGTTACGCCCTGAGCTACGCCACCACCCAGAGCAGCTACGCCGTGACCAACCTCATGGCCCGCTACCAGATCACCCCGGCGCTGTCGGCGACGGTCAACGTCAACAACCTGTTCGACAAGGAATACCTGACCACCACGGCGGCGGGCTTGTATGGCGCGCCGCGCAATGTGATGGGGACGTTGCGGTATGCGTATTGAGTGATGTCTGGCCCCGCTTGGCTGTGGGGCGGGCGAGGGTTTTGTGGTGTCAGTGCCGGCCTCATCGCCGGCAAGGCCGGCTCCCACAAGTATTGGGGCTGGCCTTGATGGTGCGGTTGGCTCGGACCCTGTGGGAGCAACTGTCTTGCTCAAAATCTGAAGGGTTGCACATCCCTCGTGGGAGCGGCTTCAGCCGCGAACGGCGGCGCAGCCGTCGTAAAGCCTGAGTCCCTCATCCACCTGACCCAGCCGGGGCACAGGTTTTGTGGCCGCTTCGCGCCCATTCGCGGCTAAAGCCCCACAAGGTTCGATCAGGCAACTGCGCCGGCCGCCGTGATCTATCGGCCGGCGTCCCTCCGCGTCACCACCTGCTGCACCGACTCCAGCACCGCCTGGGCCGCTTCCAGCATGAACTGGGTATTCCAGATCAGCGGCTCGACATTGCGGTCGGCTTCTTCACAGGCGTGGTAATTGGACTCGGTCGCCGAGCGCAGCAGCCTCGACACCTGTTGCAGGCCATTTTCGATATCAGCATGGGGCCAGGCCACCATCTGCGGGATCTTCATATCGACGCAGGCGTCAGCGGGAGGCGGCTTGGTGGATTCGTAGAGGAACAGAATGGGAGGATCTGGAACGATCTTTTTCATGGCATCTATCTCGCAAGTGGAGCCGCCACGAGTTGCTGTCAAACAAACGGGTGGCAGCTGTACGCGGGTTGACAGACCGGAGCGAGACAACCCGGCGCGCACGAATGCGCCCCACGCACAGCCGCCATTGAGAGGTGGCACTGAGGGATGAATCGCTAGTCGGCCTGTCACAACCGGTCGCTGGGAATCAACGACGGGGGCAAGCCTAGGCAGCGTTTCCACAGTGCGCAACGGCAGATAAGGCGCGGAAGTATGCTTGGGAAATTGCCTACGAAAAAGTCGGAAATTGCGCGCTTTTCGCTGCTTTAAGCACCACCGCCTGGAGGAAAAGGCGTTGCTACCAGATGGAGGACTTTGTTGAGCCAGTTCCCACAAGGTGTTGAGCTGCGCGTTCGTGTTAAGGTGCGGTTGGCTCGGACCCTGTGGGAGCTGGCCTTGCCAGCGATGAGGCCGGTTCGGACCCGTGGAGATCTACCGGCCGGCGTCCCTCCGCGTCACCACCTGCTGCACCGACTCCAGCACCGCCTGGGCCGCTTCCAGCATGAACTGGGTATTCCAGATCAGCGGCTCGACATTGCGGTCGGCTTCTTCACAGGCGTGGTAATTGGACTCGGTCGCCGAGCGCAGCAGCCTCGACACCTGTTGCAGGCCATTTTCGATATCAGCATGGGGCCAGGCCACCATCTGCGGGATCTTCATATCGACACAGGCGTCGGCGGGGGGCGGCTTGGTGGATTCGTAGAGGAACAGAATGGGAGGATCTGGAACGATCTTTTTCATGGCATCTACCTTGCTGTTGGAGCCGCCACGAATTCGCTGTCAAACAAATGGGTGGCAGCTGTACGCGGGTTGACAGACCGAGGCAAGGTATCCCGGCGCGCACGAATGCGCCCCACGCACAGCCGCCATGAAAAATGGCACTGGGTGAAACCTTGCACGGCCTGTCACAACCGGTCGCTGGGAATCAACGACGGGGGCAAGCCTAGGCAGCGTTTCCACAGTGCGCAACGGCAGATAGGGCGCGGAAGTATGCTTGGGAAATTGCCTACGAAAAAGTCGGAAATTACAGGGCTTTTGTTGCTTGATGCATCACCCTCCTAGCCTTTTTCAAAGTCGTTGTGTACTCGTTCCAGCGCTTGAAAGATCCCGCTCTCCGCCTGTATCGGGATGCCTCCTTCCTGTAGCACTACTTTCCAATTGGCCAGCGCATGCAGCGTCTGATCAATGTATTCATCCGGCTTGAGGTATTTGAAGTCAGTGCACAGCTTTCTGATTATTGCGCGAGTGGATTTTCCCCGGCCCGCGACCTTCGGCCCTGAACAGTTCACCAACGGGGCTCCGTCCTTGGAAACCCTGAGCGATTTGATAGGGGTGAACCTTGCGAAGCCAGCCCGCCCAACACCGCCCAATGGGATAGCTGCCATAACCCAGATGCATTAATTCTCGCGCCTTTTCCCAGCACTCAGCGCCAGCCCCACCCCACCCAGCACCACCACCGAAGCCCCCATCAGCCTCAGCGAAACCGGCTCGCTCAACAGCAGCACCCCGCCCAGCGCGGCGATCACCGGCACGCTCAACTGCAGAGTCGCGGCCTGTTGGGCGTTGATCTGTTTGAGGACGCCGTACCACACCGCATAGCCGGCGCCCGAGGCCAGGATGCCGGAACCGAGGGCATAGAACAGGCCGGCCGCGCCGATCCGCAGATGCCCGGCGAGCACCGCCGCGAGTGCCGGGATCAGCAGCAGCGGCAGGGCGCGGATGAAGTTGCCGGCGGTGTCGTTGACCGGGTGGGTCGAGCCCTTGCCGATCAGCGAATAGGCGCCCCAGGCAATGCCCGACACCACCATGAGCAACGCGCTGACCGGCGCGGGGGCATTGGCGCCCGGCAGGAGCAAGGCAACCAGCCCGGCAAAGGCGATCAGCATGCCCAGTAACACCCGTGGCGCGATGCCGTCGCCGCGCAGCCAGGAGACGGCGAACATGGTGATCTGCACCGCGCCGAACAGGATCAGCGCCCCCACGCCGGCGCCCAGTTGCACGTAGGCGATGGAGAACAGCCAGGCATAGAGAAACAGGGCCAGCGCGCCTTTCCAGCTGCCACCCAGGGCTGTGCCGGGCTGGTGCAGTCTGACCAGCAGGCAAAGGAATGCCGCACCGCTGAGCAGGCGCACGGCGGTGAAGCTGTGCGGGTCGATGGCGTCGCTGACCAGGGCCAGGCGACAGAAGACCGAGTTGGCGGCAAAGGCCAGCAAAGCGAAGACGGCAGGGCCGATCCAGTGGGCAGGGGCGGGCAGGGCTGCAGCGTCCGTTGTCTTGTTGTTATTCATGTGAACGGTCCGGTTCTGTTGCATCTGATGCATGGAATGTCTTGTTTCCAGGCGTGTAGTGCAATTGATACCGGGCAAACACGCTGGCCACAACGACATTTTTCTTCGCCAGCTGCGCAGTGTCTCGACGGCCAGTGCTTTGGTCGCATGGGTGTGGGAGCGCGCGAACAGCCGCGAATCTGTATGGCAGGCGGGGCCGGGATCTGTGTCTAACGCGCCAGCGTCGGATGCGCGACGATCCGGCACTCCGACCAAGGTATGAGACGATGAACGACATTCCCGCAGGTTCCGACTTTCCTGGCTTCGAGGTGCGCCCGCTGGAGCCGGGCGACCGCGAGATGATCTGCCGTCACCGCGAAGCGATGTTTCTCGAAGCCGGTGGCGATGCGCAGAACCTGCGGCAGATGACCGAGCACTTTCGGCCCTGGCTGGCGCCACGCCTGGCGGACGGGCGCTATTACGGGTTCGTGGTGCTGGCGCACGCTGCTCCAGCGGCCGCGATCGGCTTGATGAGCATCGAGTGGCCGCCGCATCCGGCGCATCCGCACAGCGATCAGCGTGGCTATGTCCTCAACGTCTACGTCGAGCCGGAGTATCGGCGGCGGGGGCTGGCGTCGAAGCTGATGAAGCTTGGCGAAGCGGAGTTCGCGCGGCGCGGCCTGGGGTTCGCGATATTGCATGCCACGGAAGTGGGACGGCCGGTGTACCAGGCGTTGGGCTGGGCGGGGACTGCCGAGATGGCGAAGGCGTTGTGAGGTGGGCCGCGTTGCGGCCCTTCGCGGCGTGCTGGCGGGGCCGGCGCCATTCGGTTCCCGGGTCAATCCGACTCGGCGAATGTCTTGGGATCGACCGGTGTGGGCACGAACTCCGGGCCCTGCCCGGAAATGCGCCACCTGACATTGGCGATGCCGTAGCGCTCGGCCATGGGCCGGCTGACCTTCTTGATCTTGTGCTGACCGAAACGCGGGATGACGCCCACGCCGGCATCGCAACTCGCCCAGTGCCAGGCCTCGGCGTTGTCCATATGCTCGAGCCGGATGATGAAGCTGCGGTGCTGCCCCTGTAGCTCGTATTCGATGACGTACAACTGTTGTCCTGCCATGGGTATCCCTCCTTTGCGTGCACGGTATTGAGCAAGGGGCTCACAAAAAATTCAGTTGGATTCGAGGCTTTGAAGAACGCGCTTCGCGGGCGTGATCCGATCGGTGTAAAAAAGCCCGCCCGAAGGCGGGCAAGGAGACAACACCCCCTTACAACGTCGGTTGGGCGCGAAGACCTTTCTTGTACTCGGCTTTCATCGCTTCCATCTGCGCACCCAGTTCTTCGAGCCTGGCCTTGCCCAGCAACTTGCGGGCCTTTGGAAACATCTCTTTTTCCTCTTCCTCGATGTGATGCTCGAGCAGTTCCTTCACGACCTTGACCCGGCCGGAAAACTCCGGTGTGCCAGGGTCGGTGTCCTTCAGATCAGGCAAGACCAGGGAGTCGACGGTGCGGTGTTCTTCCTTGGCTTCGTAATACATGACGTCCTCTTCCTTGCCGCCTTCGGATTTGAACGCGGGGTAGAGGATCTTTTCTTCCAGCTCGGTGTGCAGGGTGATTTCCCGCTCCAGCCTGGCCAGCAGGTCGGCGCGTTTCTTGACGCCGCGTTCGGTGGATTCGCTCAGTTCGCTGAGCAGGCTCTTGACGCGCTCGTGGTCGTCTTTCAGCAGGTCGATGGCATTCATCGGTTTCTCCTCCAGGCCTGTAGAAATGCGCCGGCGATACCTGTCGCCAGCGTCCAATTCATCAGGGCTGTTGCGAAAGCCGTGCCGAGTGCGGTTGCCGCCTCGGGCTCAATGAATACGGGGTCATGGGCGTTGAGAGGAAAACCCGCGGGCTGCAATTTGCATGAATGACCTTCCAGTCACCGTGCAAAGTGCGCGGCGTCAGGCGCTGAGGGCGGGTAGCTGACGGCTCATCAAGGCTGCGGCAGTGGGCGTGAGCAGGGTGGCGGTGAGCTGGTCGCGGCGGACCCATTTGCAGGCGACGATTTCGTTGTCGGCCACGGCGTCGGCATAGTCGCCCAGGTGCGTGGTGAAAATGTGGTGGAGCACGCCATCCACTTCCAGTGTGCAAAGCGGCAGCAGGCCAAGGCTGCGGATGCGGGTTTCTTCCTTGAGCTCACGGGCGGCGGCGTCGACGGGGTGCTCGCCGGACTCGATGGCTCCGCCGGGGAAATTCCATTTGCCGCCTTTCTTGCGCACCAGCAGGACCTTGCCGCTGCGCAGGCAGATGATGGTGGCTCGAGCCTTGAGCTGGCGGCGCTGTTTGTCTGGCATCGGTTCGTCCCGTCTGGCAATGGTCCGCGGAGTGGGCAGTTCGCTCGCGTAGACATTGCAACCTGTCTTTCATTTCGAGACTTTTCCAAATGATAGCGAGTTCAAATTAATTGCGCGGTCTTGCGGGCGACGGGACGTGCCACGAAGCGACAGATGGCACTTTGCCGAAGGCCCGTACGAGACGCTTCGCAGCGGGGTTGCTACCCTGTTGGCGACTTTTCCTGCGGATGATTGCCATGTCCCTGCGCGCCCTGCGAACCCTGGTTGCCATCGCCCAGCACGGCTCGTTCGTGCGTGCGGCGGAGGCGGTGCACCTCACCCAGTCGGCAGTGAGCCTGCATATTCGCGGGCTGGAAGAGGAATTCAACGCGCCGCTGTTCGACCGTTCGCGGCGCCTGCCGGTGCTGACCGAGGCCGGGCACCTGGCGGTGGAGCGGGCGCGGGAGATCCTGGCGCTGTACGACAGCATCGCCGCCGAGCTGGGGGAAGACAGCGAATTGCGCGGCCGCTTGCGGGTGGGCGCGATCCACACGGCCCTGGCGGGCATTCTGCCGGCGGCGCTGGCCGTGCTGGGCGCCGAGCATCCGCATTTGCGGGTGAACGTCGCCTCAGGCATGTCGGCGGAACTGGCGACGCGGGTCGAGGCCGGCGAGCTCGACGCGGCGGTGACCACCGAGCCGGTCAAGCCTCATCCTTACGGGCTGGTGAGCACGCCGCTGTACGAGGAGGGTTTCTGGATCATTGCGCCGCAGCACCTGGCGGACGCCGAGCCGCGCCGGTTGTTGCAGGAGCAGCCCTTCATCCGCTTCGACCGCCGCGCCTGGGCCGGCCGCACCATCGAACGGGAACTGCGCCGCCTGCGGCTGCAGGTACGGACCACCATGGAGCTGGACAGCCAGGAAGCGATTATCCAGATGGTCGCCAGCGGGCTGGGGGTGTCCATCGTGCCCTCGTCGCGGCGCAATCTGCAGCGGCTCGGACAACTGGCGTTCGTGCCTTTTGGCGATCCGCAGCGCACCCGCCAGGTGGTGCTGATCGAACGCGAAGACCGGCCCCGTGGCCGGCTGGCGGCGGCGCTGGCTCAGGTGGTGCGCCGGCAGGCGGCGCTGAACGATGAGTAAAACTTGAGGAAGGCTCAATAATTCATCGTTTTTAATCAAGCGTCAGTGTCCTTATCGTGAGGCCATTCACGGTTTCGCGGACGGCTTCATGACCCTATCCCTGCTGCTTGCACTCTTGCCCATTGCCTTGCTGATCGCCCTGGGTGCCTGGCTGCGGCACAGCCAGTTCCTCGCCGACGCTTTCTGGCCCCAGGCCGAACGCCTGGGCTACTACGTGCTGCTGCCGGCACTGTTCGTTCATGGGCTGGGAACGGCACAGCTCGATGGCCTGCCGGTGCAAGGCATGATGCTCGCGCTGGTGTCGTCCACGGTGCTGGTGGCGCTGTTGATCGTCGGCTTGCGGCGCTGCTTCAGCGTCGATGATCCTGCCTTCACCTCAGTGTTCCAGGGCGGTGTGCGCTTCAACAACTACGTGGGCGTTTCGGCGGCGGCGGGGCTGTTCGGCAGCCAGGGTGTCGCGCTGGCGGCGGTGGCCAATGCGGCGATCGTGCCGACGGTGAACATCCTCTGCGTGCTGGTGTTTGCCCGCTACGGCTCGACGGGGCGGATGAGCTGGAAAACCGTTGCCAGGCAGATGGCGCTGAACCCGCTGTTGCTGGCCTGCGCGGTCGGCAGCTTGCTGCACGGCACCGGGCTGGGCGTGCCGATGGCGGTCGAGCCGCTGCTCAAGGCGCTGGGGCAGGCGTCGCTGCCGCTGGGCTTGCTGTGCGTGGGCGCGGCCCTCGATCTGCAGGCGGTGCGCAGTTGGTTGCGGCCGGTGGGGATGTCGTCGGTCGCCAAATTCATGGTCATGCCGCTGATCACCCTGGCGGCGTGTCACCTGTTCGGCCTCAAGGGCGAGGCGGCGGTGGCGGTGCTGTTGTTCCAGGCGCTGCCGACGGCGTCCTCGTCCTACATCATGGCCCGGCAACTGGGCGGTGATGCGCCGTTGATGGCGGGGATCATCGCCGGGCAGACGCTGCTCGCCGCCGTGGCCTTGCCACTGGCGGTGAGCGTGTTGCTGCCGTGGATCTGACGCCAGGCCGGTCGCCCTGAAGGATCAGGGCGCTGCTACCGTGGCCGGCGGGTGTGGCGTGTTCAGCGCCGGCCACCACGGCAAGCTCGCCGCCACCGCAGCGGCCAGGCCTACGGCACACAGGCCGGCGAGCAGTTGGCGTTGGGTGCGGCGCAGGCGGGTTTCGCTGAGTTGCTGGTCGTGGCGCAGGGCGTCCAGTTCGGCTTGCCGGCGGGTCGCCTCGTGCTGGCGTTCGGCGCGTTCAGTGCGCAACGCTTGCTCCTGTTCGGCCAGTACCTCGCGCAGCTCGCTCATCTGCCGGTCGACGTCGGTGACTTTTTCCTGCTGCTGTTGCACATGGCTGGCCAGGTCGGCCCGCAGCCGCTCGTCGCGTTTCACCGCTTCGTCGCGCTGGGCGTCGACGCTGGCCTGTACCTGCTGGCGGACATCCTGCCGGAGCTGCTCGACCCGTGTGTCGACGTCCGCGCGCACCGCTGCCAGTTGTTCGCCGGATGCCCTGGCGTGCTGCTCGAACAGGTCACGGGCCTGGTGTGCCTGGTCGTCCAGCACGGCCTGGACCTGCTGCATGCGGCGGTCGAACTCGGCCAGCAGGTTGTCCTTGGTCTGCAGGACTTCTTCGGCGATCTTGATCAGCATCGCGCCGTGCTCTTCGGTGAGCCCCTGGACCTTGAGCAGGTTGTCGACGTAGGTGCGCAGGCTTGCCGCCTGGTGCTTGATGACGGCCTGGTGCTGTTCGAGGCGAGCGTTCTGGCGGGCCAGTTGCTCGGCCTTGTCCTTGAGCTGGGTTTGCTGCTCGCTCAGTTGCCCCTGTTGTTCGGTGATCTGCTGCGCCTGCAGCGAGCTGATCACCATCAGTTGCGCCAGGGTCTTGGAGAACTCGGCCTGCACTTCCTGAGCGTCGAGCTGTGCGTTCTTCAGTTCGCCGCGATTGAACAGGCGGCCGAGGACGCTGCGCCGTTCGTGTTCGTCGCGCACGCGCTTGAACTCGTCCAGACGCTTGAAGGTGGCGTGGAATTTCTCATACACCTCGCCGATGTCGATCTGGGCGAGCAAGTCCTCGCTGGGTACGGTGCTGGCGAGTTGGGCGATAACCTTGGACATCTCTTACGTTTCCTTCCTGTACTGCTGGAGCAAGGCACCGAGCCGCTCGTTGAACTGTTGTTTCGTGTCGATGGCGCTGGACAGGGCGGCCAGGGTAGCCGCCTGCTCGCTGACGGTGGCCTGGGCGTGCGACACGGTCGCTTCGGCCGCGCGATTGGCCTGGTCGAGCCGGCCGGCGATCTGGCGGTTGGTCTCGTAGATCTCGCGGTATCGGGCCGAAACGCGAAACTGCAGGCGCACGTGGTCGATCATGCGCTGGCCCAGTTCGGCACTGGCGTGCAGGTTGTCGATCTGGGCGTTGATGAAGTCGGTGCCTTTGTCGAGCATCCAGTCGATCAGTGAGTCGATGCCGTACATCAACAGGGCATTGGCCAGGCCGGTCATCAGGCCGGTGAGCACCGGCGCGATCATCCCGGCGAGGGGCGCGAGCACCGGAATGCCGAGGATGAAGGCGTTGATCGACTGCTCCCAGAGCATCCCCGCCCCCACGGTGAACAGGCCGGCGAGGCTTTTGCTCACGGCGCGCATGAGGTCGGCACCGGACATCCCTTCAGGCGGCCAGAGCAGCAGCTTCAGGGCCTTGAACAGTTCGTTCATGCCCTGGCGGATGATGCTCACCACCTTGGCCGAGGTGGTGATGAGGTTGTTGATGAAGAAGGTCAGCAGGTTGCTGACCAGGCCTTGCAGGCCGCCCTCGAAGAAGGCATCGAAGGCCGCGCGGAACTTGTTCTGGACGCGCTTGAGCACCCTCTCTACAGCGGCCAGGGCGCGGTCGAGCAGGGGGCGGGTGTCGTCTTTGTGGGTGATGACCTTGTGCACCTCGACGAAGCTGCCGTTGACCACCTCGAACAACAGCACGCCCATGGCCCGGTTCAGGCCGGTCTTGCCGAACTCCTTGGCACCGGTGATACCCAGTTCCTTGCCGTGGTAGATCACCCGCTCGCGGGTGCCGGGCAGGTGTTCGTCGATGGCGGCGCGGGCGGTGTCGATGATCGGTTGGGTGAGGGTTTCGTCGTAGCCGTTTTCTGCCGACAGGGCGGTTTCGGCGGCGGTGTCGCTTTTCGCCCGGTTGTTTTTCAGCGTGGTGTAGTTGAGGTTTTTCTTTTCCGAGGCCAGCTTGTCGCGCTGTTCCCTGGTCAGCATCCAGCCGCCTTCCTGGTGCGCCTGCTTGAGCGGAATGGTGTGGTCCAGCTCGGCATTCATCATCACCTTGCCTTTGTCGGTGGTCCGCTTGGTCGGCGCGGTCTGGCCGGTGTAGGCGTCGGTGAAGGTCTGCGAGTTCATCTGCCCGCTCTTGTACGCCTCCTTGAGCTTTTCCTCCTTGGCCTTCTGGTAGTTGTACTCGCCGCCCTCGCGGTTGTAGCGCTCGGACTGCTTGGCGTAGATGTCCTGGCTGGCGTTGTGCTGGGTGGTGACGTTGCCGCCGTCGATGTCCGAGAACATGGCCGGCGACAGCCCGAACGGGCCGACCACCTGCTGCAGGGCTTCCTCGCGGCAGCGGCTCAGAAGGTCCTGTAGGCGTTGTTTCTTCAGGGCCTCACGGGCGTTGCGGGGGCTGTCGACGGTCGTGAGCTGGCGCTGGTCTTCGTCGGCGACGGCGTTGAGCAGGGCATCGAGATTGGCGGTGAAAAGCGCGTCGGCTTCCATCGTCGGGCGGGCTGTCATGAGACGGTCCTTGTCGGGGCAGAAACCTGTGGGGCAGGTCAGGAAATGACAAAGATGCTATTAGGCCATTATTGATGGGGGCGGAACAATGCCCGGCGGTGCCCCGGTGCCCGCCGCAAGGGCGGACGCCGGGCATGTGACGATCAGAAACTCCCGCGCAGGGTCAGCATGTAGTTGCGCGGCGTGCCGTACCAGTTGCCATACGCGCTGCTGGCCACGGTCTGGTAGTACTCCTTGTCGAACAGGTTGTTGCCGTTGAGGGCGGCGGTCCAGTGGTCGTCGATGCGGTATTCCACCAGGGCGTTCCACACCGCGTAACCTGCCTGGGTGTACTGGAAGTCGTTGGTGCTCGGGCTCAGCGAGCCGTCTTCCATCCGGTACTGGACGCTGCCGGTCACGTAGTTGCGGCTCTGGATGGTGGCGCCGCCGCCAACTTTCCAGTCGTTGAACTGGCCGGGCAACTGGTAGGTGGTGAAGAACTTGAACAGGTGCTTCGGCGTCTGGGTGCTGATCGGCGTGCCGGCGGACGCATCGTCACCGGTCTTGCGCTGTTCGTTGAGGTTGAAGGTGTAGCCGGCGCTGACCTGCCAGCCCGGGGTCAGTTCGCCGGTGATTTCCAGGTCCACGCCCTTGCTGATGTTCTCGCCACCGGCGACGTAGCAGCAGGCGTTGGAGGTGGTGGCCTGGGAGAACACGTAGATCGCGTTGTTTTCCTGCTTGGTGTAGTACAGCGCCGCCGACAGGTTCAGGCGGCCGTCCAGCAGTTCGCCCTTGGTGCCGAACTCGTAGGTGTCGCCGGTGATGGCGTCGAGCGGGGCGAAGTCGGCGCCGAGGGTTTCGATCTGCGGTTTGTAGATCTGCGCGTAGCTGGTATAGACCGACCACTGCGGCGTGAGGGTGTAGATCAGGCCGCCGTACGGGGTGACGATGCCGCTGTCCTTGCCACCGTCCTTGCTGTCGGTGCCGAACGACGGAACGATGGCGTGAAGGGTGCTGCTGTAGTCGGAGTAACGCGCGCCGAGAACCGCCTTGAGCGGATCGGCCAGTTCCAGGCGCGTGGTGACGTAGGCGCCGTGCTTGCGCACGTTCCAGTCCGGGTACTTGTAGTACAGCGCAGGTTCGCCCGGCTTGGGCAGTGCGCCGACATCGCTGGTGAAGAGGTCCACCGGCACGCGGGAGCCCCACTCGCTGCGGTCAGCGTAGCTGCGCTGGATATCGGAGTAGTCCACGCCCATCACCAGTTCGTGGCGGCGGCCGAAGGCGTCGAAGGTGCCTTGCAGGTTGGCGTCGAACAGGTCCTGGTTGTTGTCGAAGTTGCGGATCACCCGTTGGTAGGTGGCGCCGGCATGCGTGTCGGGGTTTACCGGGTTGGCGACTTCACCCATGTCCTGTTCCGAGTCGAAACGGCTGCGGGTGAAGCTGGAGTTGATCTTCCAGTCGTCGTTGAAACGGTGATCGACCTTGGCGAATACCTCGGTGCGCTTGTAGTTGTTGCTCGACCAGTCGGCGCTCAGCTTTTCATCCCGCGACAGGCCCAGTGGCGCGCCGGTGCTGTAGCGCGGCAGACCGTTTTCCCAGTAGCCGTCCTGGTCGCGCCATTCGTAGATGCCGCCGACGCTGACGGTGGTGTCCGGGCTCAGGTCGGCTTCGAGGGTGCCGAACAGCACGTGTTTTTCGCTGTCGGCGCCGCCGTAGAAGTAGCGCTTGTCTTCCACCGAGGCGGCCATGCGCCCGCGCAGCGCGCCGTCGAAACCGAGGGGGCCGGTGACGTCGACTTCGGTGCGGTAGTTGTCCCAACTGCCGGCAGAGGTGTTGAACTTCAGTTGCGTCTCGGCCAGGGCGCGCTTGCGCACCAGGTTGATGGCGCCGCCGGGCTCGCCGGTGCCGCCGAACAGGCCATCGGAGCCGCGCAGCACTTCGATGTGGTCGTAGGCGGTGGTGTCGGCCAGGGTGTCGTAGGTCTGCTCGCGCATCGCCGGGGCGCCGCCATCGACCTGGATGTTGGTCAGGTTGAAGCCGCGGGAGAAGATCTTGGTGTTGGCGTCGTTGCCGCCGACGATGGTGATGCCGGGCGTCTGGTCGAGTACCTGGGCCAGGTTGGTCATGGCCTGGTCTTCCATGCGCTGGCGGGTGATGACGGTCACCGACTGCGGCGTGTCCTTGAGGCTGTGGGGCATCTTGCCGCCGACGGCCACGGCGCCGGTGGTGTAGGAACCGCTGTTCTCGGTGTAGCTGCCCAGTTCGCCGGCGCCGACGATGCTGGTGGCCGAGAGTTGCACGCTGCCGTCCGCAGGCAGGCGGTTGAGCAGGATCGCTTTCGGCCCGCTGAAGTCAAAACCCAGGCCCGTGCCGGCCAGCAGGTGGGCGATCGCCTCGGCCGGGGTCATGTCGCCGCGCACGCCGGGGGAGCGCACGTCCCGCGCCAGGTCGGCGGTGTAGCCGACTTCCCAGCCGGTCTGCCGGCTGAACTGGTTGAGGGCGCTGGCCAATGGTTGCGCGGCAATATCGAAGCGCTGCTGGGCGCCTTGCTGGCTGGCCTCGACAGGCGCTTGCGGCGCTGCCAGCACCTGACCGCTGCCCAGGCAGACAGCCAGCGCCAGGGCACTGTAGGCGAAGACGGTTTTGACAGTGAGATCGTGCATGGAACCCTCATGAACAGGAATGATTTGCAACCGCGAACCGCCTTGACGGGTTGAGGGGAGGAAACCCGTAAAACTTTTTGCGATTGTCTGGCCATCACCCTGCAATGGGGTCAGTGGACGATCAGGACGCCTCCCGGCAGACGGGTGAGTTGCGCGCCGCCGAGGCGGGCGAGGGCCGTGACCACGGCTTCGGGGTCGTCCAGCTTGTAGTTGCCGCTGACCCGCAGTTTTCCGGCATCGCCGAACAGCAGGATCGGCGCCACGCGCTGGCGGCCCAGCTCGGCGAGCACCTCGGCCAATGGGCGGTCCTGGAAGATCAGCCGGCCTTCGGTCCAGCCGTGCTGTTCGGCGCTGCCTTCAGGGTGGCGCTCGCCCAGGCGCCCCGCGCGCAGGTGCTGCCAGGCACCGGCCTCCAGCAGGCTGGATTCGCCGGCGGGAGCGCTCAGACGCACCTTGCCTTCATCCACGGCCACGGCGGTGTTGTCTTCGCGCAGGCTGACGCTGAAGCGGGTGCCGACCACCTCGATCCGGGCTTCGCCAGCCTCGATGCGCAGCGGCCGCTGGCTGTCGTGGGCCGCCTCGATGTAGAGGTCGCCGCGCAGCAGGCGCAGGGCGCGATGGTCGGTGTCGATATCGGCGGCCAGGGCGCTGTGGCTGCCGAGCAGGATGCGGGAGCCGTCGGCCAGGGTGATGCGTTGTTGTTCGCCGCTGGCGGTGAGGTAGTCGGCCTGCAGGCGCACGGGGACGTCGCCGAGCCAGGAACCGATGGCGAGCATCAGGGCGGCGGCGGTGGCGAAGTGCGCCCAGCGGTTTCTGCGCCGCACCGCAGAGCGTTGCGCGGTGACGGGCGGTAGCTCGGCCTCGAGGTCGCGCAGGGCGTTCTCGAAGGCGCTGGCGTGCCACAGGTTTTCGACCCGGGCGTAGGCGTCGGCGTGTTCCGGGCGGGCCGTGAGCCAGTCCTGGAAGTGCTGTTGCTGTTCGGCTGACAGGGGCGCGTCGAGGCCGCGGGTGAACCAGACCAGGGCCTGTTCTTCACAGGCGGCAAGCTCGTGTTCAGTCATCGCGACCCCCACTCGGTGCCTTTGAGGCAAGCGGCCAGGGCAATGCGCAAGTCCTTTTCTACAGTGCTGAGCGAGATGTCCAGCCGCTCGGCGATGGCGCTCTGAGACAGGCCATGCAGGCGGTGGAGCAGGAGTATACGCTGCTGGCGCTCGGGCAGACGCCGCAGCACCTCCTGCAACTGGCGCAACTGCTGCTGGCCCTGGGCGTGGGACTCCGGGCCGGGTTGCGGCGTGGGCACGGCGGCCAGTTGCTGGTCGTCTTCGGGCGTGTACTCGAAACGCCGCTTGCTGCGCTGGCTGCGCAAGTGATCGAAGGCCAGGTGCTGGGCGGTCTGGTAGAGGAACGGGCGCAGGTGCTCGATATGCCGGCCCGGCAGTGCCTGGGCCACGCGCAGGTAGGCTTCCTGGGCGAGGTCTTCGGCAAGATTGGCGCAGCCGACCACCTTGGCGAGCATGCGCACCAGCACCGGTCGTTGATCGACGAATAAGGCATCCAGCTCTTGCTTGCCGACTCCCGGCTCCATTGCGCGTTCTCCCGATCCGAGCGGGGCGCATGTTAGCAGCGGATAAGAATTTGTCGCAATTGCGATTTTAGTGCGTTGAGTTGAATCAGGACGCGGCGCTGGGGGGTCGCCGAGCGAGTGGCTAGAATGGCCCATTCGCCTGAAAGGACGCTGTCATGAATCCCGCCCCTATCTCCCTTATCCGTGAAACCTTCCCCGTCGGCCCGTTGCAGTGCAACTGCACGATCATCGGCGACCCTGTGACGAAAAAGGCCATCGTGGTCGATCCGGGCGGCAACCCCGATCTGATCCTGCAGAAGCTCGACGCCCATGGCCTGAAGGTGGTGAGCATCATCCACACCCACGCGCACCTCGATCACTTCCTTGCCTCCGGGCAGTTGAAGGAAAAGACCGGCGCCACCCTGCACCTGCACAAGGACGATCAGTTCCTCTGGGACAACCTGGAGATGCAGTGCCGCATGTTCGGCGTGCCCTACGTGCCGGTGCCCTCGCCGGACCGCTGGCTGGCCGACGACGAGGAGCTGGCCTGTGGCTGCGGCGTGGCCTTGCACACGCCAGGGCACACGCCGGGTTCGATGAGTTTCTGGTTCGCCGACGCCAAGCTGCTGATCGCCGGCGATACCCTGTTCCGCCGTGGCGTGGGCCGTACCGATTTGTGGGGCGGCGATCAGGCGACTATCGTTCGTTCGATCAAACAGCGGTTGTACCGCCTCGATGAAGAGGCGACGGTGGTGGCGGGGCATGGGCCCGACACCCGTCTGGGCGAGGAAATGCGCGAGAACCCGTTCGTGCGGGCCTGAAGCCGCAGGGAATTTTTCCTCTCCGCCGCACTCCAAGGCTGGTGGCGAACTGAATGCAGTTCGCCACCTACACGAACCACTGCTGCAGGAGCTTTCCATGTTCACCATGCGTCGTTTGATTACCGTCGCTACCGTCGCCGCCTTGATGACCGGTTGTGCCGGCCAGAACCCCTATGACAACCAGGGCGGTCAGGCGCAGGACTCCTCAGGGATGAGCAAGACTGCCAAGTACGGCGGCCTGGGCGCACTGGCTGGCGCAATCGCCGGTGCTGCCATTGACCATAACAACCGCGGCAAGGGCGCGCTGATTGGTGCTGCCGCCGTGGGTGCTGCAGCGGCGGGCTATGGCTACTACGCCGACAAGCAGGAAGCCGCGCTGCGTGCGAGCATGGCCAACACGGGCGTCGAAGTGCAGCGTGAAGGCGACCAGATCAAGCTGATCATGCCGGGCAATATCACCTTCGCCACCGACTCGGCGAACATCGCACCGAGCTTCTATTCGCCGCTGAACAACCTGGCGAACTCGTTCAAGCAGTTCAACCAGAACACCATCGAAGTGGTCGGCTTCACCGACAGCACTGGCAGCCGCCAGCACAACATGGACCTGTCCCAGCGTCGTGCCCAGGCCGTCAGCACCTACCTGACCTCCCAGGGTGTCGATGCGTCGCGGGTGAGCGTGCGCGGCATGGGCCCGGACCAACCGATCGCGAGCAACGCCGATGCCAATGGCCGGGCGCAGAACCGTCGGGTCGAGGTGAACCTGAAGCCGATTCCGGGGCAGAACTATCAGCAATAAGCCTTGATGGCCTCATCGCTGGCAAGCCAGCTCCCACAGTGTCCTGAGGGCACTGAAGAACTTGTGGGAGCCGGCTTGCCGGCGAAGTGGTTCAGGACGACTTCAACTTCTCCAGCTGTTCATCCTTCACTTCCCACAACCGGTTGATCCATTGCTGGAACGCCAGCCGGTATTCCTCATCCTGGTCGTAGCTGCGCCCCAGGAACGCCTCCGGGATCGCCAGTTCCTCGAACTGCACCACGATCCGCCGCACCCGACCGCATAACAGGTCCCAGAATCCCGGTGCACCATCGGGGTAGTGGATGGTCACGTTGATGATCGATTCCAGTTGCTCACCCATGGCGTCCAGCACGAATGCGATACCGCCCGCCTTGGGCTTGAGCAGGTGACGGAAGGGCGACTGCTGCTGGCGATGCTTGGCGTCGGTGAAGCGCGTGCCTTCGGCGAAGTTGAAGATGGCCGTCGGTTTGCCACGGAACTTCGCGCAGGTCTTGCGGGTGGTTTCCAGGTCCTTGCCGCGCTTTTCCGGGTGCTTGTCCAGGTACGCCTTGCTGTAGCGCTTCATGAACGGGAAGCCCAGGGCCCACCAGGCCAGACCGATCACCGGGACCCAGATCAGCGCCTGCTTGAGGAAGAACTTCAGCGGCCGGATCCGTCGGTTGAGCACGTACTGCAGCACCAGGATATCGACCCAGCTCTGGTGGTTGCTGGTGATCAGGTAGCTGTGCTGGTAGTCCAGCCCCGCCAGGCCGTCGACCTGCCAGCGGGTGCGGGCGAGCAGGTCGATCCAGGCGTTGTTGTTGCTGATCCAGGCTTCATGGATATGCCGCATCAGTTCGTCGGTCACCCGCTGCGCCGCCGCGAACGGCAGGCACAGCTTGAACAGGCTGACGATGAACAACGGCGTGCAGCAGACAATGGTGTTGAGCCCCAGCAGCAAGGCGGCGAGGGCTCCGCGCAGAATGGCCATCGGTCAGTAGTCCATCGCTCGGTGGGCCTGGATCGCGGTCAGGGCGATGGTGTAGACGATATCGTCCACCTGCGCGCCTCGTGGCAGGTCGTTCACCGGCTTGCGCAGGCCCTGCAGCATCGGCCCTAGGCTGACGCAGTCGGCGCTGCGCTGGACCGCCTTGTGGGTGGTGTTGCCGGTGTTCAGGTCGGGGAACACGAACACCGTCGCACGCCCGGCGACCGGGCTGTTGGGGGCCAGTTGCCGGGCGATGTCGAGGTTGGCGGCGGTGTCGTATTGCAGCGGCCCGTCGATCTGCAGGGCGCGCTGGGTTTCCTGGGCGAGCAGGGTTGCCTCGCGGACTTTCTCCACTTCCTCGCCGCTGGCCGAATCACCGCTGGAATAGCTGATCATCGCCACCCGCGGTGCGATGCCGAACGCTTCGGCGGAGTCGGCGCTCTGCAGGGCGATTTCCGCCAGTTCCGCTGCGCTCGGGTGCGGGTTCATCACGCAGTCGCCGTACACCAGCACCTGCTCGGGGAAGAGCATGAAGAACACCGACGACACCAGGCTGCAGCCCGGCGCGGTCTTGATCAGTTGCAGGGCCGGGCGGATGGTGTTGGCGGTGGAATGCACCAGCCCCGAGACCAGGCCGTCCACTTCGTCCAGCGCCAGCATCATGGTGCCGATCACGACCGGGTCTTCCAGTTGTTGTTCGGCCATCGGCGCGTTCAGGCTCTTGCTCTTGCGCAGGCTGACCATGGGTTCGACGTAGCGGTCGCGGATCAGGTCCGGGTCGAGGATCTCCAGGCCTTCGGGCAAGCTGATGCCCTGGGCGCGGGCCACGGCCTGGACGTCGTCAGGCTTGGCCAGCAGCACGCAGCGGGCGATACCGCGAGCCTGGCAGATGGCGGCGGCCTGCACGGTCATCGGCTCGGCGCCTTCGGGCAGGACGATGCGCTTGTTGGCCTGCTGCGCACGCTGGATCAACTGGTAGCGGAACACCGCCGGCGACAGGCGCATCTCCCGTGGTGTGCCGCAGCGCTGGTTGAGCCAGTCGGCGTCGAGGTGGCTGGCAACGAAGTCGGTGATGATTTCCGCACGCTCGCGGTCATCCACCGGGATTTCCTTGTTCAGGCCGTTCAACTGGTTGGCGGTATCGTAGGAGCCGGTGCTCACCGACAGGATCGGCAAACCGGCGAGCAGCGCGCCCTGGCACAGTTCGAGGATGCGCGGGTCGGGTTTGCTGTCGCTGGTCAGCAACAGGCCGGCCAGCGGCACGCCGTTGATGGCGGCGAGGCTGACCGCAAGGATGATGTCGTCTCGGTCGCCCGGGGTGACCACCAGGGTGCCGGGCTTGAGCAGCGGCACGGTGTTGGCCACGGTGCGGGCGCAGAGGATGATCTTGTTCATGCGCCGGGTTTCGTAGTCGCCGGCATTGAGCACCTGGGCACCGAGCAGGTCGGCGACGTCACGGGTGCGCGGATCGTTGAGCCCGGCCTGGAACGGAATGCAGCCGAGCAGGCGGAAGTCGCCGCCGCGCAGCAGCGGCGAGTGCTCGCGCAGGCGGGCGGCAAAATCGGCCATGTTCTCGTCGCCGCGCACCTTGTTGAGGATCACCCCGAGCACCTTCGGATCGCGCGGGCCGCCGAACAGTTGCGCCTGCAATTCGACGCGGCCGGAGAGTTCGGCGAGCACGTCGTTTTCCGGGGCCGAGACCAGGATCACCTCGGCGTCCAGGCTCTTGGCCAGGTGCTGGTTGACCCGCGCGGCATAACTGGCGTGACGGGTCGGGACCATGCCCTCGACCACCAGCACGTCCTTGTCGACGCAGGCCTGCTGGTAGAGGGTGATGATTTCTTCGAGCAGCTCATCCAGCTGGCCTTCGCCAAGCATGCGCTCGACATGGGCCAGGCTCAGGGGTTTGGGCGGCTTCAGACCGTGGGTGCGTGAAACCAGCTCGGTGGAACGTTCCGGTCCGGTATCGCCGGGATGCGGCTGGGCGATCGGCTTGAAGAAACCGACCTTCAGGCCGGCCCGCTCGAGGGTGCGGACCAGGCCCAGGCTAATGGAGGTCAGGCCGACGCCGAAGTCGGTCGGCGCGATGAAAAAAGTCTGCATGCGAGCTTCTCGAAATGAGCTGTGCAAAAGAGTCAATTGGCAAGGGTATCGCTATCGGCCCCTTGCGCGCACCAGCCGCAGGCAAAAGGCTGGCCGATGCGGCGCTGGCGCTGGGCGGCGTCGAGCACCCAGGGGCGTGATTGCCAGGGCGGCAGATGGCGCAGGTGCTGGGTGTGACCACAGGACAGCTCAACCACCCAGTGGCCCTCGTCGTCCTGGTGAAAACCCGTTATACGGCTGACCCGTTTGTCCGGGTTGCGTTCGCTTTCGGGCGATGCGTTGGTTACACTTGCCCGTTCAACATACTTATGCAAAAGGTCTCGCCCCATGCTGATCGCCGCCAACAAGGCTGTCTCCATCGACTATACCCTGACCAACGACGCTGGTGAGGTCATCGACAGCTCCGCCGGCGGCGCCCCGCTGGTGTACCTGCACGGTGCCGGCAACATCATCCCGGGCCTGGAAAAAGCCCTGGAAGGCAAAGGCGCCGGCGAAGAGCTGGACGTCACCATCGAGCCGGAAGACGCCTACGGCGAATACCTGGCCGAGCTGGTCAGCACCCTGAACCGCAGCATGTTCGAAGGCGTCGACCAACTGGAAGTCGGCATGCAGTTCCACGCCTCGGCGCCGGATGGCCAGATGCAGATCGTCACCATTCGCGACCTGGACGGCGACGACGTCACCGTCGACGGCAACCACCCGCTGGCGGGCCAGCGCCTGAACTTCAAGGTCAAGGTCGTCAACATCCGTGACGCCAGCGAAGAAGAAATTGCCCATGGCCACGTCCATGGCGAAGGTGGTCATCACCACTGATTTTCTGCGCTAAGCTCAGAAAGTCGCGAAGGCGCCTTGGCCCTTCCGTCGTGTCGCCCGCAAGGGGGCATGCGGCAGGCCAGGCGCCTTTTTAGTGGGCCGCGTTCGAGTGGTGGCCGGTGGGGATCTGGAGAGGGGAGTTCGTCATGAGTGCATTTCACGACCTGAAGTTACAGGCATTGGACGGCCAGGAACTGCCGCTGGCGCCGTTCAAGGGCCAGGTGGTGCTGGTGGTCAACGTCGCCTCCAAGTGTGGTCTGACACCGCAGTATGCGGCGCTGGAAAACCTCTATCAGCAATACAAGGGCAAGGGCTTCAGTGTCCTGGGCCTGCCGTGCAACCAGTTTGCCGGGCAGGAACCGGGCACCGAGGCGCAGATTGCCGAGTTCTGCAGCCTCAACTACGGCGTGAGCTTCCCGCTGGGGGGCAAGCTGGAGGTCAACGGGCCGCACCGCCATGCGCTGTACCGCCTGCTGGCGGGTGAGGGCGCCGAGTTTCCCGGTGATATCACCTGGAATTTCGAGAAGTTCCTGGTAGGCAAGGATGGCCGCGTGCTGGCGCGTTTCTCGCCCCGTACGGCACCGGATGATCCGGCGGTAGTGCAGGCGATCGAGAAAGCATTGGCCTGAGTCCTCTGCTGTTCTTCAGGGCTTCATCGCTGGCTTGTTAGCGATGAAGCCCTGAAGAGCACGTCAGGACCATGCTTCTCAATCACTCAAATCAATAGTACTGGGCCCTCCCCAAGCCCCACCCTATCCTCAAGCGCTCTTGCCAACCCCCCGGAGCGCCACATGTCCGCCAATGCACTCTTCACTCCCTTCCAGCTGGGCGCCCTTGAGCTGCCGACCCGCGTGGTCATGGCGCCGATGACCCGCACCTTCTGCCCCGGTGGCGTACCCCATGCCAAGGTGGTGGATTACTACCGCCATCGCGCCGCTGCCGGCGTCGGCCTGATCATCACCGAGGGCACCACCGTCGGTCACAAGGCCGCCAACGGCTACCCCAACGTGCCGCGTTTCTATGGCGAGGACGCTCTGGCCGGCTGGAAGAACGTGGTCGATGCCGTGCACGCCGAGGGTGGGCGCATCGTGCCGCAGCTCTGGCATGTGGGCAGCGTGCGCCGCCTCGGCACCGAGCCGGACGCCAGCGTGCCGGGCCATGGCCCGAGCGGAAAGCTCAAGGACGGTGAAGTGGTGGTTCACGAAATGACCCGCGACGACATCCAGGAGGTTATCGCCGCCTTCGCCCAGGCGGCCCGCGACGCCCAGGCCATCGGCATGGACGGTGTGGAGATCCACGGCGCCCACGGCTACCTGATCGACCAGTTCTTCTGGGACGCCAGCAACCGTCGCGACGACGAATACGGTGGTGATCTGGCCGGCCGCTCGCGTTTCGCCATCGAATTGATCCAGGCCGTGCGCGCTGCCGTGGGGCCGGACTTCCCGATCATTTTCCGCTTCTCCCAGTGGAAGCAGCAGGACTACAGCGCCCGCCTGGTCACCACGCCAGAGGCACTGGGCGCTTTCCTCAAGCCGCTGTCCGACGCGGGTGTGGATATCTTCCACTGCTCGACCCGACGCTTCTGGGAACCGGAGTTCGACGGCTCGCCGCTCAACCTCGCCGGCTGGACCCGTCAGCTCACCGGCAAGCCGACCATCACCGTCGGCAGCGTCGGCCTGGACGGCGAGTTCCTGCAGTTCATGGTCGATACCGACAAGGTGGCGCAGCCGGCCAGCCTGGAAAACCTGCTGCAACGCCTCAACGACCAGGAGTTCGACCTGGTGGCCGTGGGCCGCGCATTGCTGGTGGACCCGCAGTGGGCGGCAAAAGTGCGCGATGGCCGCGAGGAAGAGATTCTGCCGTTCAGCCGTGAGGCGCTGACGAGCCTGGTTTGACCAGCAATGCCTGTGCGCTGCGCGCCGAATGGTCGGGGTGCAGCGGCTCGCAGGCGCCGCGCAGGTGCGCCTCGAATTGCTCGATGATTGCCTGCCAGCCCTGGCGGCTGGCGTGCTGGCGGGCATTGAGGCGCACCCGGCGCAGGGTTTCGCGGTCTTCCAGCAGCCAGCAGGCGGCGTCGATGAAGCCCTCTGCGTCGCCGGGCATGGCCAGCGCGCCGTTATGGCCATGGCGAATGTGCTGCGCGGCGCCCGCTTCGTCGTAGGCGACCACGCCCAGGCCTGAGGCCAGCGCCTCCAGTACCACGTTGCCGAAGGTCTCGGTCAGGCTCGGGAACAGGAAGATATCGCCACAGGCGTAATGATCGGCCAGTGCTTCGCCGCGCTGCGGACCGCAGAACACGGCATCCGGCAATTGCTCTTGCAAGGCGGCCCACTGCGGGCCGTCGCCGACGATCACCAGGCGCATGCGCCGTTGTGGATATTTTTCCTGCAACACCTTGAGGCTGCGCCCCAGCATGCCCAGGTTCTTTTCCGCCGCCAGGCGACCCACATACAGCAGGGCGATATCGTCGTTGCCCAGCCCCCATTGCTCGCGCAGGGCGGCATTGCGTCGTGCCGGATTGAACAGGCAACTGTCGACGCCGCGGGAGAGCAGGGCCAGGCGTTCGAAACCGCGCCGCTCCAGGGCCTGGCACTGGCTCGGGCTGGGTACCAGGGTGCTGTGGGTGCGGTGATGGAACCAGCGCAGGTAATGGGTCAGTGCCCGGGCCAGCAGGCCAAGGCCGTACTGGCTGGAGTACTGCTGGAAGTTGGTGTGGAAACCGCTGACCACGACAATGCCCAGGCGCCGTGCCGCTCGCAGCGCGCTCAGCCCCAGCGGACCCTCGGTGGCGATGTACAGCACATCCGGCCGGTCGCGCCGCCAGCGCCGCAGCAACTTGTGCATCGACACCTGGCCCCACTGCAGCCCCGGATAGCCGGGCAGCGGCCAGCCGCGGCAGAGCAACTGGTCGGCGTCGGTCTGCCCGGGCGCATCATCGCGCTGTCGCGGCCGGACCAGTTCGACGCGATGGCCGCGCTGGCGCAGGCCCTCGCTGAGGCGACCGAGGGTATTGGCCACGCCGTTGATTTCCGGCGGGAAGGTTTCACTGACGAGGGTGATGTGCAGCGGGAGTGTGGTCATGAACGCCAGTGTCCGGCGGCGCAATTGCGTGCCGATGACACTCCTGTGACGGCTGCGTGACGCCCGATCATTGGCGTTTCAAGCGCTTGAAATATTCCTGTTTTATGGCTCAAGAATGCAGCCCTGTCAGCCGATGCATTGTCATTCCGAATGACGATAGCGCTCCGGGAGAGCGGTGATGTTCAACAGCAAATTGAAGAAAGAAGTCGCTGACTTACGCGAACAACTGATGTCCGTCGAACAGGTCAAGAGCAGTCTCGACAGCGAAATGCTGGTGTTGCAGCTGGACCCCACCGGGCGTATCGAATCGGTCAACAGCAATTTCGAAAAGGAAATGCTCTACAACAGCTCGCAACTGTTGGGTCGCCGCCTCGAAGAGATCGTCCCCGAACACGTCAAGGCCCTGGATTTCTATCAGCGCATGCGCTCGGCACTGAGCCGCGGCGAACACCTCAACGGTGCCTTCCGCCTGCTGCGCGGCAATGGCGAGGAAGCCTGGCTGCGCTCTATCCTGCAGCCGGTGAAGAACAGCGAAGGGCGCATCCAGTACTTCACCCTGCACTCCAGCGACCTGACCCGCACCATCGAAACCTCCCGCGAGCACGAGAGCCTGATCAAGGCGCTGATGCGCTCCACGGCCGTCATCGAGTTCAACCTCAATGGCGAAGTGCTGACCGCCAACGACCGCTTCCTGCGCACCATGGGCTACACCCTGGATCAGGTGCGTGGCAAACACCACCGTATGTTCTGCGAGCCGGAAGAGTACAACTCCGCCGAGTACCAGGCGTTCTGGGACAAGCTGCGTCGCGGTGAATTCATCGCCGAGCGCTTCAAGCGCCTCGACGCCCATGGCCGCACTGTCTGGCTGGAAGCCTCGTACAACCCGATCATCGATGCCCATGACGTGCTCTACAAGATCGTCAAGTTCGCCACCGTCATCACCGATCAGGTCAACCAGGAAAACGCCGTTGCCCAGGCGGCCGATATCGCCTACAGCAACTCCATCGCCACCGACGAAAGCGCCCGTCGGGCCACCGAAGTGGTGACCCAGACCGTGGAAGTGATGCGCGGCCTGGAAACCTACATGCAGGATGCCGCCAGCGGCATCGAGGCGCTGGACAAGCAGTCGCAGATCATCGGTTCGATCATCAAGACCATCAGCGACATCGCCGGGCAGACCAACCTGCTGGCGCTCAACGCCGCCATCGAAGCGGCGCGGGCCGGCGAGCAGGGCCGCGGTTTTGCCGTGGTTGCCGACGAGGTCCGCCAGTTGGCTTCGCGTACCAGCAGCGCCACCGAAGAAATCGCCCGGGTGGTGCAGCAGAACGAGCAACTGGCCAAGGCGGCGGTGGACATCATCGACAGCAGCAAGCGCCAGGCCGAACAGGGCCTCGCCCTGGCCGGGCAGACCGGTACGGTGATCGTCGAGATCCAGGACGGCGCGCAGAAGGTGGTGAACGCGGTAGGGCAGTTCTCCAACCAGCTCAGGTAAGGGCTGGAAAACAATGGCCGGTGCGCAAGGCACCGGCCAGCAGAGGGATCAGTTGCGCTCCCGTACCCAGAACAGCGTGGCACCCGCCACCGCTGCCGGCATCATCAGGATGTTGACGAACGGCACCATCAGCGCCAGGTAAGTGATCCCGCCAAAGCCCAGCGACTGCCAGCGCTTGCTGCGCAGCCAGGCGAGCATGTCCTGCCAGCTCATCTTGTTGTTGTCCGCCGGGTAGTCGATGTACTGGATCGCCATCATCCAGATACCGAACAGCAACCACAGTGGCGCGGCGACGATATTCACCACCGGGATCAGCGAGAGGATGAACAGGCCGATGGCCCGCGGCAGGAAGTAGCCGAGCTTGCGCATTTCGCGGCCGAAGGTGCGCGGCACCATGGCCACCAGCTCACCCCAACTGAACGGCGGGAACTCGTCCTTGCCGCGCACCACCACTTCGACTTTTTCGGCGAGAAAACCGTTGAACGGCGCGGCGATGATGTTGGCCAGCAAGGTGAAGGTGAAGAACACCATCAGCACCACCAGCACCACGAACAGCGGCCACAGCACGTAGCTGAGAAAGCTCAGCCAGCTTGGCAGGGTCGGCATCAGGGCATCGACCCAGAGGCTGAACTGATGCCCGGCGAAATAGATCAGACCGACGAACAGCAGCAGGTTGATCGCCAGGGGCAGCAGCACGAACAGCCGCAACCCGGGGCTCAGGACCAGTTTCAGGCCCTCGCGCAGGTACTGTGGGCCGGAAAGGACAGGGGCTTGCATATAAGGCTCCGAGCGATGGAAAACGCGCCGACCTTACCGAGTTTGCCGACGCGACGAAAGCCGCACGGCGGCGGCGCAAAGGACTGTAACAAATACGCCAGGCCGCGCCTGATAGGGAAAGCGCTGCAGGGCTTGGGGCTATATAGAGACAGTCTATAAGGTGGATTGTTTAAGGGTATTTCCTTAATCTTTGCCCCCTCGCTACAGTGCCCACATTCTTTTTCAACGCCTTCGAATCCCGTGTTTGCAAGGAGTTCCCGTGAGCACTGCAGCCATCCGGCGCACCACGCCACAGGCTTTCAAGGCTCTGCTGTAGCGGTTTTCAGGACCTGCTGCAACGGGCCTTCCCCAAGGCCTGGCAGGTCCTTTTTTATTTCCGCCGATAGTCCCGGCGATATGGAGCTGGCATACCAGCGCCAGCCCGACAGGAGCGTTTCATGTCCGAAGTTCGTCACTCCCGCGTCATCATCCTCGGTTCCGGCCCTGCCGGTTACAGCGCCGCCGTCTACGCCGCGCGTGCCAACCTCAAGCCGCTGCTGATCACTGGCATGCAGGCCGGCGGCCAGCTGACCACCACGACCGAAGTCGACAACTGGCCGGGCGATCCCCACGGTCTGACCGGCCCGGCCCTGATGCAGCGCATGCAGGAACACGCCGAGCGTTTCGAGACCGAGATCGTCTTCGACCACATCAATGAAGTCGCGCTGCAGCAGAAGCCGTTCACCCTCAAGGGCGACAACGGCACCTATACCTGCGACGCGCTGATCATCGCCACGGGCGCCAGCGCTCGCTACCTGGGCCTGCCGTCGGAAGAAGCCTTCATGGGCAAGGGCGTTTCCGCCTGCGCGACCTGCGACGGCTTCTTCTACCGCAACAAGCCGGTGGCGGTGGTCGGTGGCGGCAACACTGCCGTTGAAGAAGCGCTGTACCTGGCCAACATCGCCAGCAAGGTGACCCTGATCCACCGTCGCGAAACCTTCCGCGCCGAGAAGATCCTGATCGACAAGCTGCACGCCCGGGTTGCCGAAGGCAAGATCGAGCTCAAGCTCAACGCTACCCTGGACGAAGTGCTGGGCGACAACATGGGTGTCACCGGTGCGCGCCTGAAGAACAACGACGGCAGCTTCGACGAGATCAAGGTCGACGGCGTGTTCATCGCCATCGGTCATACCCCGAACACCTCGCTGTTCGAAGGCCAGCTGGAGCTGAAGGACGGCTACATGGTCGTGGCCGGTGGCCGTGAAGGCAACGCCACTGCAACCAACATCGAAGGCGTGTTCGCCGCGGGCGACGTGGCCGACCACGTCTACCGCCAGGCGATCACCTCGGCCGGCGCCGGCTGCATGGCTGCACTGGATGTTGAGCGTTACCTCGACGGTCTGCAGAACGCTTCGTTCTGATGACGCACCGCGAAGGGCCCTGACGGCCCTTCGCGGTTTCCTTCCCGGGTGTCGTCAGTACACTCGTTCAAGTCCTGCCACGGACACCTTGCTGCGCTTGCGGCAGACCACGATTCCCACCAGCGAAACCCCCATTGCCAGCACCAGCGTACTGGTGGCTTCGGCGCGATGGTCCGGGGTGAACAACAGCACCGCCAGCGCCGCCGAGATGAACAGGATCACCGCATAGGTGAGCCACGGGAACAGCCACATCTTCAGCACCAGTTCATCGCCGTGCCTGCGGCGCATGCGAAGCTGCGAAATGGCGATCGCCAGATACACCAGCAGGGCGATGGCACCCGAACTGGACAGCAGGAAGTCGAACAGGCTGGCCGGCGCGAAGTGATTGAGCGCGGCGATGAAGGCGCCGACGAACGCAGTGATCAGCACGGCGGTACGCGGCACGCCGTTGCCTGATGTACGGGCGGCGGCAGCAGGGGCGTCGCCACGGCGGGCCAGGGAAAACAGCATGCGCGAGGCGATGTAGATCGACGAGTTCATGCAACTGGTCACCGCTACCAGCACTACCAGATCGACGATCAGCTTGGCATGGGGCACCTGCAGCAGCTCCAGCGCGCGCTGGTAGGAACCGACGGTGGCCAGTTGCGGGTCGCTCCACGGCACCACAGAGATCACCACCATGATCGACAGCAGGTAGAACACGCCGATGCGCCAGATTACCGAGCGGGTGGCTTTGGCGATGTTGCGCGACGGCTCGCCGGATTCGGCGGCGGCGATGGTCACCGATTCGGTGCCGATGAAGCTGAACATGATGGTGATAAAGGCGCCCACCACCGCTGACAGGCCGTTGGGTGCGAAACCGCCGTGCTCCTGCATCAGGTTGATCAGGCCGGCGCCTTCGTGGGCCGGCAGCCAGCCGCTCAGTGCCATGGCACCGAAGCCGATGAACAGGATGATCGCGGTGACCTTGAGCAGGGCGAACCAGAATTCGAACTCGCCGTACTTGGCCACGCCGAACAGGTTGGTGATGCTCAGCAGCACCACCGAGGCCAGGGCGTAGATCCAGGTATCCACCACCGGGAACCACTGGTTGAGGATGTAGCCGGCGGCCAATGCCTCGATCGGCACCACCAGCACCCAGAACCACCAGTACAGCCAGCCGATGGTGAAACCGGCCCAGGGTGCGATGGCTTTTTCGGCGTAGGTGGAGAAGGAACCGGTGTCGGGGTTGGCCACGGCCATTTCACCGAGCATCCGCATCACCAGCACCACCAGGGTGCCAGCGGCGAGATAGGCGAGGATCACCGCGGGGCCGGCAGCGGCGATGGCATGGCCGGAGCCGACGAAAAGCCCGGCACCGATGATGCCGGCGATGGACAGCATGGTGACGTGGCGAGGTTTGAAACCGTTGGACAGCTGTCCGCCGCTGGAGTCGTTCAGGCTCGACATACTCTGCTCGTGTTGGAAGGGATTATGGGAGGCAGAGACGAAAGCGACGCCGCGAAGCGTTTGAAGGTCAATCTGGCCGCTTCAAGGGACGTGCCTCTACGCGTGTTCTCATGTGCACCGGCTCAGGCGTGCCGGCGGAAGTACCTTAACTTGAGCGGTTACGAGGGGATTGACCCGTTTGCGTCCCGGGGCTGTCGGATTGCGACATGGGAATCTGCACAATGCTCGGCCAGACACACATCCAGGTGGGAGCGGCTTCAGCCGCGAATGGCCGCGCAGCGGCCACAAAAACGGTATTTCCGGTATTCCAGAAACATCGCGGATTCGGGCTCTACGACGGCTGCGCCGCCGATCGCGGCTAAAGCCGCTCCTACTGGATCCCGACGTGATCTGCCTTAGATACCCAGGCCCATCGAAGGCAACGAAGCTTCAGAGGCTGAGACGCATCGACAGATCCACCGCCTTCACATCCTTGGTCATCGCGCCAATGGAGATGTAGTCCACGCCGGTCTCGGCAATCACCCGCAGGGTGCTTTCATTCACACCGCCGCTGGCTTCGAGCCTGGCGCGGCCGGCGTTGAGGCGTACGGCTTCGCGCATTTCATCCAGGCTCAGTTCGTCGAGCATGACGATATCGGCGCCGGCCGCGAGCGCCTGTTGCAACTCATCCAGGCTTTCCACTTCCACTTCCACCGGCTTGCCCGGTGCGATCCGGTGCGCGGCGCTGATCGCCTGGGCGATGCCACCGCTGGCGGCAATGTGGTTTTCCTTGATCAGGAAGGCATCGAACAGGCCGATGCGGTGGTTGTGGCAGCCACCGCAGGTGACAGCGTATTTCTGTGCCAGGCGCAGGCCGGGCAGGGTCTTGCGGGTGTCGAGCAGTTTGACCTGGGTATCGGCGACTTTGTCGGCCAGGAAACGTGCACGGGTGGCCACACCCGAGAGCATCTGCAGGAAGTTCAGCGCACTGCGCTCGCCGGTCAGCAGCGAGCGGGCCGGACCTTCGAGGTGGAACAGCGCCTGGTTGGCGACGGCGCGGTCGCCGTCCTGGACTTGCCAGTGCACCGCTACCCGCGGGTCGAGCTGGCGAAAGACCGCATCCACCCATGCCGTGCCCGCAATGATGCAATCTTCGCGGGTAATGATGGTGGCCTTGGCCAGCCGTTCGGCAGGAATCAACTGGGCGGTGATGTCGCCGCCGCCGACGTCTTCCAGCAACGCGCGGCGCACGTTGGCTTCGATTTCGGCAGTCAGATCGGCGAGGCGTAGGTTCGGCATGACGGGCTCCACAAGCTAAGTGGCCGGGATTATAGGGCAGGGCGGGGCGCGCGTGCAGCAAACGGCGACGGAGGCTCGGTTCAGCGCCTTTGGTCGGGCCGCTTGAGCGTTTTGCGCCGTGACGCGGTCTACATACGGCTGAATTCGCGCCCTTCGCTCTCTGGCGGGCCGGGGAACTTTTCCCGATAATGCGCGCCTATTATTTGGCGTCATGACATTGACGATCATTCACCCCCTGCAAGGAGACCGGGATGCACAAAGACGGCAAGGTGCTGCCCTTTCGCAGCGTCGCCAGCCAGGCGTCGCACACGCCCCTCGCTCGTCTGCCCGTCGCCCTCCTGCCGGTGCGTGACAAGGCCGCGCTGCAGTTGCGCAATGCCTTGCATCGCCTGTTCGACAACGCCGACGACACGCTCTTCGAAATGGCCGACAAGGCCACCAGCAGCAAGCAGCAGAACCTGTTCTTCGAAGCCATGCGTGACCTGCGGCACAAGCGCAAGAGCATCGAGCGCGGCTTTCTCGACAGCTATTACGCGGCGTTCATGGAAGTCGGTCATGGCGACCCCACGGCGGCGCTACCCTCCCGCGATGCGGTGCACGATGCACTGGGCCTGGTCGTCAGCGACGAACTGGAGCGCACCGTGGCCGTGGACGCCATGGTCGCCCGGGTGCTGGCCCGCGACGGTTTTGCCCTCGGCCAGCTGACCTTGCGGCTGAACAGCCTGATCGAGCAGCCGCTGAACGACCGCAGCAATCCGTTGGGCCCGACGCTGCTGTGCGAATACTTCCTCCGCGCCGGGCGCAGCCTCGGGGTGGGAATCAAGGTCAAGCTGATCCTGCTCAAACTGTTCGAGCGCTACGTGCTGCGCGAAGCCGATCAGTTGTACGGCGAAGCCAACCAGTTGCTGATCGCCACGGGCGTCTTGCCCGATCTCAAGCCGTTGCCGCGCCGCCGCGCCGAGGATGGCCGGGTGCTGGAAAACCGCTCGCCGGCCAATGAGACACCCGCAAGCCCCGGCGATGTCGAACTCGATGCCAATACCCAGGCGGTGTTCGCTTCTCTGCAGAACCTGCTTTCTTCCGAGCGCGGCCGCCTCGCGCCGCGCCTGGGCGCCGGTGTTGCGCCCCGGCCGCTGGGCACCCGCGACCTGCTGAGGCTGCTCACACACTTGCAGCAATACGTTCCCGCCGAACTGGAAATGGAAGACTTCGACCTTCGTCGCCACCTTGAGCAACTGCTCACCCGGCTCAGCATGCAGCGCGGTCATGGGCGCCTGATCGAAGCGGGTGACGAAGATGTGATCAACCTCATTGCCATGCTCTTCGACTTCATCCACACCGACCGCAACCTTCCGCACTCGCTGCGGGTGCTGATCGGCCGGATGCAGATCCCGATGCTCAAGGTCGCCCTGCAGGACAAACGCTTCTTCAGCCGTGCCACCCATCCGGCGCGGCGTCTGCTCAACGAAGTCGCCACCGTCGCCATGGGCTGGAACCAGCGTGACGACTATCAGCGTGACAGCCTCTACCAGCGTGTGGACATGCTGGTGCAGCAGTTGCTGGACGACTTCAGCGATGACCCGGCGATCTTCGCCGGATTGCTCAACGACTTTCTGGCCTTCAATAACGACGAGCGCCGCCGCAGCGAGCTGCTGGAGCAGCGTACCCGCGATGCCGAGGAGGGCCGCGCCCGTACCGAGCAGGCCCGGCGCCGGGTGCAGCAGGAACTCAACCTGCGGGTGCAGGGCAAGCACCTGCCGCGGGCGGTGGTGCAGATGCTCGAGGATGCCTGGAGCCAGGTGCTGTTGCTGGCCTGGCTCAAGCACGGCGAGGATTCGGCGTCGTGGCGCGAAGCGCTGCAGACCATGGACGCGCTGCTGTGGAGCGTCGGTCCGCTGGATCAGCCCGATGACCGCGCGCGCCTGCTGGAGCGGGTGCCAGGCTTGCTCAAGGCGCTGCGCGACGGGCTGGGTGCCGCCGCCTTCGATCCGTTCGCGACCAGTGACTTCTTCTCCTGCCTGGAAAGCCTGCATGTAAATGCGTTCGATCCGGGGGGTGGAACGGTCGAGATCGCCGAGGCCTGCGAGCGCGTGTTCGTGAGGGACGAAATCGTCTTGCGCGGCCCGGAGGAGTGGGCGCTGGGCGACAGCGACACGCCACTGGCCGAGGATGATCCGGCGTTGCAGCGCGTCAGGCAGTTGCAGCCAGGCACCTGGATCGAACTGGACGACGGCGGCGCACCGCTGCGCTGCAAGCTGATCGCCCTGGCCGATGACCGCGACCGCCATGTGTTCGTCAACCGCGACGGCATGAAGGTCCGCGAGTGGACGGCCATGGGCCTTGCGGTGGCGTTGCAGCGGGGCGAAGTGACCCTGCTCGACGACAGCCTGCTGTTCGACCGCGCACTGGACGCGGTGGTCAACCAGTTGCGCCGCAACCGCCACTGAGTTCCAGCAGGTTTTTTAACGATACAGAGGGCACCCCGGCGGGGCATACTGCTGCGGTGCCCTCGTGTTTCAGGACTTTCTATGCAGTTGGATCGCACTACAGGCTGGTTCGCCGGTGTCACCCATTGCCCTTCCCCCAATTTCAATGCGCGCCCCGACGGCGAAGTGATCGCTCTGCTGGTGATCCACAACATCAGCCTGCCGCCAGCACAATTCGCCACCGGCAAGGTCCAGGCGTTCTTCCAGAACCGCCTCGATCCGGGCGAGCATCCGTTTTTCGACACCATCAAGGACCTGCGCGTCTCGGCGCATTTTCTGATCGAGCGCGACGGTCATGTCACCCAGTTCGTTTCCTGCCTGGACCGCGCCTGGCATGCCGGCGTGTCGCGCTTCGGCGCGCGCGAGGGGTGCAACGACTTTTCCATCGGCATCGAACTGGAAGGCACCGACGAGCTGCCGTTCACCGATGCCCAGTACCAGGCACTGGAGTGCCTGACCCGGCAACTGCGCGCGGCCTGGCCGGCCCTTGATGGCGACGGTATCCAGGGCCACAGCGATATCGCGCCCGGACGCAAGACCGACCCGGGGCCGGCATTCGATTGGGCGCGCTACCGTGCGGCCCTGCGGGAAAAGGAGGACTGACAATGAGCTTTCTGGTGTTGCTGCTGGTGTTGTGGGTGGAAAAGTTTTCCGCTCTGCGCGGTCGCCTGCAACGTGACGGTTTTTTCCTGGCTGAGCTTGCGCGTCTGGAACGCTCCGGCAAGACCCATCCGTGGTGGACGTTGGCAATCCTGGTGCTGGCGCCGGTGGCGTTGCTGGCCTTGCTGCTGCATGTGCTGGACCCGGTCGCCTACGGCCTGCTGGCCTTGCCGGTGCACCTGTTGGTGCTGATCTACAGCCTGGGCCGCGGTGATGTGAAGGCGTCCCTCGGGCCGTTTCGCGACGCCTGGCGGCGGGGCGACGAGCAGGCTGCGGTGCATGTGGCCGAGCGCGACCTGAAGGTCGTCGCCGAAGACGAGCAAAGCCTGCTGCACAAGGTCCAGGGCCACCTGCTGTGGGATGCTTTGCAAAGCTTCTTCGCGGTGATCTTCTGGTATGTGCTGCTCGGGCCGGCTGCGGCGCTGGCGTACCGCTTGCTGGCGCTGACCGCCGAGCATGCGCGCAACCCGGCATTGCAGGAACGCGCCCGGCAACTGCGGCATGCCTTTGACTGGGCACCGGTGCGAATACTGGCGGCAAGCTTCGCGCTGGTGGGCAATTTCGTCGCGGTCAGCCGGGTGGTGTTGCCCGAGCTGCTCAACTGGCATATCACCGCGCCGCGCCTGGTCAGCATCGTCGGCCATGCGGCCGCAGAATTGCCGGCCACCGCGCCGGCGGGTGCCGAAGGCTTGGCAGGACTGGATCACCTGTGGGAACTGCTGCTGCGTTCTGCAGTGCTCTGGTATGCCTTCTTCGCCTTGTGGACGGTGCTGGGCTGACGACCTGAAGCGGTCTGAACCCCTTGCGGGAGTTGGAACGCCAGCTCCCGCGGGGCGAAATATGACCGGCAAGTCGCTTTACCTTAAGTTACAAACCTCCTGATCGATATGCGTTATACAGGTGCAGAAGCTCGGTAAATGGCTATCTGCCATTGCACCTGACAACAATAAGAATCGAAGGAGACGCCCAGTGAAGAGCCTGCTCCGTCCGTCCATCGCGCTGATGAACCGCCTGAGCTTCGGGATGAAGTTCAGTTTGATCAGCGTCATGTTCTTTTTGCCCATGCTCGTGACCAACTTCTATCTGGTCAGCGACTCCTACGCCAAATTCCACGCAACCCGCGTCGAGCTGCAAAGCCTCGATTTGCTGCGCGGCAGCCTGGCCCTGCGCAATGACCTGGAAACCCTCGGCAACCTGGTGCAGATCAACGCCGTGCTCGGTCAGTCGGGCAAGGCCGAAGACGTCGAGGCGCGCATCGCCACGCTGGGTCAGCAGGCGCTGAGCCAGTTGGGCAAGCTGCAGCCGGTGACCGGCGATGAGGCCCAGGCCAAGGTGTTCATCGACAAGCGCGATGAGCTGGCCACTGCCCTGCAGGCCGCCCAGGGCGAAACCTCGCTGCAAGCCCAGGTCGCGCTGTTCGACAAGCTGCAGACCCAGGCCCAGACGCTGCCTCGGCTGGTCGCCAGCCAGGCCGGCCTGAGCCAGGACAGCGACAGCGCCATGCGTCAGCTGAGCGAACTGGTGACAACCGTGACCTCCCAGGTGACCCAGACCCTCGGCGAGGGCCGTGCCATGGGCTCGTACTCGCTGGGCCAGGGGTTCATCAACTCCACCGCCAGCACCCGCTTCGAAGACCTGTTGCAGCAACTGGACAAGCTCTCCGCCGACTATGGCCTCAAGCTCCAGGATGCGCTTGCCAGCGACCCGCAGGCGCAGGCGCGGCTGGGCACCCTGGCGAGCGCCAGCCAGGCCTCGCTGAAACAGGCCAGCACGTTGTTCGAGGACAAGGTGGTCGTGGCCGAGACCCTCGATACGCCGTGGACTGCCTTCTACCAGCAGACCAGCGACCTGATGGCCCTGACCTGGCAGCTCAACGACGGCACCGTGGCCTTTCTCGACGAACAGCTGCAGGCCCGCCTGGGCGAATACCGCAGCCACATGATCCTGCTGGTGGCGGCGCTGGCCACGGTGTTCCTGCTGATTGTCTACCTCTACAGTGGTTTCTATGCCTCGACGCGCAACACCCTCAGTAACCTCGGCGCGGTGATGGACCGTGTGGCTGCCGGAGACATGACCGTCAGCTTCCATGCCCAGAGCCGCGACGAACTGGGCGAGCTGGGCCAGGTGTTCAACGGCACCGTACAGCGCATTCACGACCTGATCGAGCGGGTAGGCCAGACGGTCGTCGAAGTGGAGCGCCAGGCCGAGCAGGTGCATGAAGTGTCGTCCCGCAGCAACCAGGCGGTGAGCGGCCAGCGCGGGCAGATCGAACAGGTCGCCACGGCGATGAACCAGATGTCCGCCACCGCCCAGGAAGTGGCGCGCAGTGCTGCCGCCGCGGTCAGCAGCGCCCACAGCGTCAACCAGGAGACGGTGACCGGACGCGGGCTGGTCGAGTCGCAACAGGGCAGCATTGCCGGGCTGGCGGCGGAGATCGACCAGTCGGTGGCGGTGATCAACCAGTTGGTCAGCGACAGCCAGGCCATCAGCCGGGTCCTGGAAGTGATCAAGAGCATTGCCGAGCAGACCAACCTGCTGGCGCTCAATGCTGCCATCGAAGCGGCGCGGGCCGGCGAACAGGGTCGGGGCTTCGCGGTGGTCGCGGACGAAGTGCGCACCCTGGCCAAGCGCACCCAGCAGTCCACCGGCGAGATCGACGAAATGATCTCGCGCCTTCAGAGTGGCGTCGGCGCGGCGGTGCGGGCGATGGACAGCAGCCACCAGATGGCGGCGGGCACGGTCAGTCAGTCGCAGCAGGTGCAGCAGGCGCTGGAAAACATCCTCGGCGCGATCGGCATGATCGTCGACCAGAATCAGCAGATTGCTGCGGCGGTGGAGCAGCAGACGGCGGTGGCCCACGACATCGACCAGAACATCGTGCAGATCAACCGCGCCGCCGAACACACCACCCAGGGCGCACACCAGACCGAGGATGCCAGCCGGCAACTGAGCGCGCAGGTGATGGAGCTGAAGCAGTTGATCGGGGCGTTCAGGGTTTAGGCAGGCGTGTTCCAGCCAAACATCTCACAGGCATTGCGGGTGCTGGCCTCGGCCAGCACCTCCACCTCGATCCCCATGATTCCCGCCAGCGCCCGTGCAATCTGCGGCAGATGCACCGGGCTGTTGCGGATCCCCGGAAACATCGCCGGCGCCATGTCCGGCGCATCGGTTTCCAGTACCACGCTGTCCAGCGGCAACCGTGGCAGCACTTTGTGCAATCTTAGTGCCTGCGGCCAGGTTGCAGCACCGCCGAGCCCGAGGCGGAACCCCAGCCGGATGTACTCCCGCGCTTCTTCATAGCTGCCAGCGAAGGCATGGACGATCCCGCCCCGTGGCAGCTTGAAGCGCTTGAGGGTGGCGATCACTGCCGCGTGGCTGCGGCGCACATGCAGCAGCGCCGGCAGGTCGAGGTCCACGGCCAGTTGCAGTTGCGCCTCGAACAGCGTCTGCTGGCGTTCGCGGTCCAGTTCCGCCAGGTAGTAATCCAGCCCGAATTCGCCCACGGCGCAGAGTTGCGGATCCCCGCGCAGCCGGCCAAGCCAGTCGCCCAGCGCTACGAGGTGTTCGGGCCGGTGTTCGTCGAGGTACACCGGATGCAGACCGAACGCCGCATGCAGCGCCGGCTCGGCCTTGACCAGATCCCACACCCGCTGCCAGTTGGCCTCATGCACCCCCAGCACCACCATCCGCTCGACCCCGCCTTCGGCCGCGGCCGCCAGCAGTTCGCGGCGGTCGGCGTCGAAGTCGGGGAAGTCGAGGTGGGTGTGGGTGTCGATCAGGCGCATGTCAGCCCTTGAAGATCCGCTGTTTGAAGGTCCGCGCCACGGCATGCACCCCTGGCTGGTACTGCTTTTGTTCCACGGCGGCGAGGGCAAGTTCCAGCGCGGTCTCGGCGATCAGGCCGTGCTGCTGGGCCATGGCGTTGACCGGCAGCGGCAGGAAGTCGAGCAACTGGGTGTCGCCGAAGGTGCCCAGGTGCAAGGCGCGGGAATCGGCGGGGCGGGTCGAAAGCACGTCGAACACCCCTTGCAGCAGGACGTAGGAGGTGGTCACCAGGGCGTCTGGCAGGCGGCCGAGATCAGCCAGCACCTGGTTCATCAACTGACGGCCACACTCGCGGCTGAACGCATCGCCCTGGTATTGGCTGACCTTGCCGCTGAACGCGTGCAGGGCCTGGTCGAAGCCGCTGGCCCGCGCCTGGCTGACGCTGAGTTCAGGCCGCGCACCGATCAGGGCGATATTGCCGGGCGACAGCTCCAGCAGGCTGCGGGTCAGTTGCAGGCTGGCCGGCTGGTCGTCGCTGACCACCGAGCAGAACGCCTTCGGGTCCATGCTGCGGTCGATGGCGATGACCGGCAGGCCCTTGTCCTGCAGTTCACGGTAGCTGTCGTCTTCCGGCGGCAGGCAACTGGCGACGAACAGCGCGTCGCAACGCCGGGCGCGGAACAGTTGCTGCAACTGCCGTTCGCTGTCGGGCTGGTCGTCGCTGCTGGCGATCAGCAATTGGTAGCCACGGGCGCGGGCGCCTTGCTCCAGTTGCTTGGCGATGCGTGCGTAGCTGGGGTTTTCCAGATCGGGAAGAATGAAGCCGAGGGTCTTGGTGTGGCGGCTGCGCAGACCGGCCGCCTGCGGGTTGGGGGTGAAGCCGTGGGCCTCGACCACTGCGCGGACACGCTCGACGGTCGCATTGCTGATGCGTTGCTGTTCGGCCTTGCCATTGATGACGTAGCTGGCGGTGGTCACGGAGACACCGGCCAGACGGGCTATATCGCTGAGTTTCACCGTATTTTCCTTGTTATATGCCGGGACGGACGGCTTGGCTGACCCGGCATTGTCGCCGATCCCGGGCTGTTGGCGCAGGCGACCATTGTCGCAATTGTCCGACACCAAAGGGCTTCTTTGTTCGCAGGTTATCGAGTAACGTGCTCGCAATCTTGAGATTAAACGTTTCAGCAGGCGATTTTGCTGCCGCACCAAGCGCTTGCCAAGGGATCAGATGCTGACTGGCCCTATGCTTGTACCTTCACAACAATACCTCGACGCCGCAGTGGCGTCGCAAAGGAGACGGTGATGTTAGAGCTCGATCCCCTGCAAATCTCCGTGGGCCAGGTGGCTGTGGACAAGTCCGCGGCCCTGTCGCTACTGGCCGCGCGGCTAGTCGCTGATGGTCTGGTCGCCGAGGGCTACCTCGCCGGTTTGCAGGCGCGCGAGGCACAGGGGTCGACCTTCCTCGGCCAGGGTATCGCCATTCCCCATGGCACCCCGCAGACCCGTGACCTGGTGCATGCCACCGGCGTGCGTCTGATGCAATTTCCTGCCGGCGTCGATTGGGGCGACGGCCAGCGCGTCTACCTGGCGATCGCCATCGCCGCCCGTTCCGACGAACACCTGCAACTGCTGCAGCAACTCACCCGTGCCTTGGGCGATGCCGACATGGCGCAGGCCCTGAGCCGCGCCGACAGCGCCGAAGCCGTGATGCAGCTGTTGCAGGGCGCGCCACGGGAATTATTGCTGGACGAGCGAACCGTCGGCCTCGGCCAGCCTGCCGATGACTTCGACGACCTGCTGTGGCAGGGCGTGCGCCTGCTACGCCGCGCCGACTGCGTGGACAGCGGTTTTGCCGCCCGCCTGCAGCAGATCGAGCCGCTGTCCCTGGGCGATGGCCTGTGGCTGCTGCACAGCGACGCGGCGGTGCGCCAGCCGGGGCTGGCCTTCGTCACCCCGCAACAGCCGCTGCGCCATCACGGACAACCGGTCAACGGCCTGTTCTGCCTGGCCAGCCAGGGCGATGCACAGCAGGTATGGCTGGACCGCTTGTGTACCCTGCTGATCGAAGGTCGTGGCCAGGACCTGTTGCGTGCCGGCGACGTGCGCACGGTGTTGTCGATCCTCGGCGGCGACGTCCCGGCCGACTGGCCCAGCGCCCGCATCGCATTGGCCAATCCCCATGGCCTGCATGCCCGCCCGGCGAAGATCCTGGCGCAACTGGCCAAGGAATATGCCGGCGAAGTGCGGGTGCGGGTGGTCGACGGTGCTGCCGCCGCGGTATCGGTGAAGAGCCTGAGCAAGCTGCTCAGCCTCGGCGCGCGGCGTGGGCAGGTGCTGGAGTTCAGCGTTGAGCCGGGCATCGTCGATGCGCTGCCGGCGATCCTCGCCGCGGTGGAAAGTGGCCTGGGCGAGGAGGTCGAGGCGTTGCCGAGCGTCGCGCCGGTGGCGGCCCAGGATGCCCGGCCCGCAGTGACCCCCACCCGACCGGAAAACGGTGTCACGCTGCAGGGCGTGGCGGCGGCTCCCGGCATTGCCAGCGGGCCGGCCCATGTGCAACTGCTGCACAGCTTCGACTACCCGCTGCGCGGCGAGTCGCCGGCGGTGGAGCGGCAACGCCTGCAACAGGCGCTGGAGCGGGTGCGCGACGAGATCGAAGCCTTGATCCAGCGCAGCCGGGCCAGCGCCATTCGCGATATTTTCGTCACCCATCAGGAAATGCTCGCCGACCCGGGCCTGGCCGACGAAGTGGAACTGCGCCTGCGCCAGGGCGAAAGCGCCCCGGCCGCCTGGCAGACCGTGATCGACGCCGCTGCCCGGCAACAGGAAGCCTTGCAGGACACCCTGCTGGCCGAGCGTGCCGCAGACCTGCGCGACGTCGGTCGCCGGGTGCTGGCGCACCTGTGCGGCGTGGTCGAGACGCCGGAGCCCGAACTGCCCTATGTGCTGGTGATGGGCGAGGTCGGTCCGTCGGACGTGGCGCGGCTCGATCCGGCACGGGTTGCCGGCATCCTCACCGCCCGCGGAGGCGCCACTGCCCACAGCGCGATCGTCGCGCGGGCGCTGGGCATTCCATCGGTGGTCGGCGCCGGTGACAGCGTGCTGCTGATCGAGCCGGGGACGTCGTTGCTGCTGGACGGCCAGCGCGGGCGGGTCACCGTGGCCCCGACCACCGCGCAACTGGACAAGGCCCTGGCCGAGCGCGACCAGCGCGAACAACGCCTGCGCGCCGCCCAGGCCCGGCGCCTCGAGCCGGCCGTCACCACTGACGGTCACGCGGTGGAGGTGTTCGCCAACATCGGCGAAAGCGCCGGCATCGAAAAAGTGGTGGAGCAGGGCGCCGAAGGTGTCGGCCTGCTGCGCACCGAGCTGATTTTCATGGCCCATCCGCAACTGCCGGACGAGGCCACCCAGGAAGCCGAATACCGGCGCGTGCTCGACGGTCTGGGCGGGCGGCCGCTGGTGGTGCGGACCCTTGATGTCGGTGGCGACAAGCCGTTGCCCTACTGGCCCATCGACAAGGAAGAGAACCCCTTCCTCGGCGTACGCGGCATCCGCCTGACGCTGCAGCGTCCGCAGGTGATGGAAAGCCAGTTGCGCGCTCTGCTGCGCGCCGCCGACGATCGTCCGCTGCGGATCATGTTCCCGATGGTCGGCCAGGTGGAAGAGTGGCGCGAAGCCCGGCGCATGGTCGAGCGCCTGCGCCAGGAGACTCCGGTGGCCGACCTGCAGGTCGGCATCATGATCGAAGTCCCATCGGCGGCCTTGCTGGCGCCGGTATTGGCGGCGGAGGTGGACTTCTTCAGCGTCGGCACCAACGACCTGACCCAGTACACCCTGGCCATCGACCGTGGTCACCCGAGCCTGTCGGCCCAGGCCGACGGCCTGCACCCGGCGGTGCTGAACCTGATCGACATGACCGTGCGCGCGGCCCATGCCCACGGCAAATGGGTGGGCGTGTGCGGCGAACTGGCCGCCGATGCCCAGGCAGTGCCGCTGCTGATCGGGCTGGACGTGGATGAATTGAGCGTGGCGGCGCGCAGCATTGCCGAAGTGAAGGCACAGGTGCGCGCCCTGAGTATTGAACAGGCCCGGACACTGGCGCGCCAAGCGCTGGTGCTGGGCAGTGCCGGCGAAGTGCGGGCACTGGTGGAGATGCAGTAATGGCGAAGATTCTGACCCTGACCCTGAACCCGGCGCTGGACGTGACCGTGAGCCTTGACGCCCTGCGCATCGGCGCGGTCAACCGTGCCTCGGCGCAGCACAGCCACGCTGCAGGCAAAGGCTTGAACGTGGCCCAGGTGCTGGCCGATCTCGGCCATTCGCTGACGGTCAGCGGCTTTCTGGGTGTGGATAACCTTGGCCCGTTCGAAGGGCTGATGCAGCGGCGCGGCTTTGTCGACGGCTTTATCCGCGTGCCGGGTGAAACCCGCAGCAACATCAAGCTGGTGGAGAGCGGCGGGCAGGTCACCGACCTCAACGGACCGGGGCCGGTGGTGGACGAAGCGGCACGCCAGGCGCTGCTCGACCGCCTCGACCAGCTTGCCCCCGGCCACGACGCTGTGGTGGTGGCCGGCAGTCTGCCCCGTGGCGTCAGCCCCGAATGGCTGCAGGCGCTGGTGACGCGGTTGAAGGGCATGGGCCTGAAGGTCGCGTTCGACAGCAGCGGCGCCGCCCTGGAGGCCGGTCTGCGGGCAGTGCCCTGGCTGGTCAAGCCCAATACCGACGAACTCGGCGAGGTCGTGGGCAGGCCGCTGCACGGTTTTGCCGAACAGCGCGAGGCGGCCCAGGCTCTGCTCGACCGGGGCATCGAGCATGTGGTGGTGTCCCAGGGTGAGCAGGGCGTCAACTGGTTCAGCCGGGACGCAGTACTGAGCGCACTGCCGCCACAGGTCACCGTGGCCAGCACGGTGGGCGCCGGCGATTCGCTGCTGGCCGGCATGGTTCACGGTTTGCTCGCGGGCGAACCGGCGCCGCAGACGCTACGCCGCGCCACCGCCATCGCTGCCCAGGCGGTGAGCCAGATCGGTTTTGGCATCAACGACCGCGCGCAACTGGCGCGCTTCGAAACGCAGGTCCGCATTCAGACCCCCAGCGCAGAACAAGAGGGTGAACCATGAAACTCGCGATCATCACCGCCTGCCCCAACGGGCAGGTGTCGAGCGTCCTCAGCGCTCGCCTGCTGGACGCCGCCGCCCAACGCCTGGGTTGGAGCACCAGCGTCGAAATCCATGACCCGGCGCGACCGGAGCGGCAACTGTCACCGGCGGCCATCGCCGATGCCGACTGGGTATTGGTGGTCAGCAGCGGCCCGCTGGACCTGGCGCGCTTTGTCGGCAAGCGCCTGTTCCTCAGCACGCCGGCCAAGGCGCTGCAGGATGTGGATAACTTTTTGCGTCACGCGCAACAAAACGCGGCGGTCCATGTCGAGAGTGACAAGCCAGCCGCAGCGGCGCCTGCCACCCCCGGCAAGATCGTTGCCGTCACCGCCTGCCCGACCGGTGTGGCGCACACCTTCATGGCCGCCGAGGCGTTGCAGCAGGCTGCGCAACAGATGGGCCTGCAACTGAGCGTGGAAACCCAGGGCTCGGTAGGGGCGCGCACTCCGCTGAGCGCTGCCGCCATCGCCGAGGCTGACGTGGTGCTGTTGGCCGCCGATATCGATGTGCCCACCGATCGCTTCGCCGGCAAGCGCATCTTCCGCTGTGGTACGGGCGTGGCGTTGAAGCAGGCCAGGGCCACGCTGACCAAGGCCCTGGCCGAAGCCCGCGAGGAAAGCGCCGCGAGCGCACCGACCGCTAGCGCGAAGAAGGAAAAGACCGGGGTCTACAAACACCTGCTCACCGGCGTGTCGTTCATGTTGCCGATGGTGGTGGCCGGCGGGTTGCTGATCGCCCTGTCGTTCGTGTTCGGTATTAAGGCGTTCGAGGAGCCGGGCACCTTGCCGGCGGCGCTGATGCAGATCGGCGACGGGGCGGCGTTCAAACTGATGGTGCCGTTGCTGGCGGGCTACATCGCCTACTCCATCGCCGACCGCCCGGGCCTGGCGCCGGGGATGATTGGCGGGCTGCTGGCCAGCACGCTGGGTGCGGGCTTCATTGGCGGCATCATCGCCGGCTTTCTCGCCGGCTACAGCGCAAAGGCCATCAGCCGCTGGGTGACGTTGCCGGCCAGTCTCGATGCACTCAAGCCGATCCTGCTGATCCCATTGTTCGCCAGCCTGTTCACCGGGTTGGTGATGATCTACGTGGTGGGGCAGCCGGTGGCCGGCCTGCTTGCCGGGCTCACCCACTTCCTCGACAGCATGGGCACCACCAACGCCATCCTGCTGGGCATCGTGCTCGGCTCGATGATGTGCGTGGACCTTGGCGGCCCGGTGAACAAGGCGGCCTATGCGTTCTCGGTGGGGCTGCTGGCGTCGCAGAGCTACGCGCCGATGGCGGCAACCATGGCGGCGGGCATGGTGCCGCCGATCGGCCTGGGCATCGCCACCTTCCTCGCCCGGCGCAAGTTCGCCCAGAGCGAGCGCGAGGCGGGCAAGGCGGCGCTGGTACTGGGGCTGTGCTTCATCTCCGAGGGCGCGATTCCGTTTGCCGCGAAAGACCCGCTGCGGGTGATCCCGGCCAGCATCGCCGGTGGTGCACTGACCGGTGCGCTGTCGATGTACTTCGGCTGCAAGCTCATGGCGCCCCATGGCGGCTTGTTCGTGATGCTGATTCCGAATGCGATCAACCATGCGCTGCTGTACCTGCTGGCGATCGTCGCGGGGAGCCTGTTGACGGCGGCGGTGTATGCGCTGGTGAAGCGGGGCGAAGGTGTGGAATTGGCGGTGGAGCCCGTCAAGGGGTAAGGCTGGAGGGCCTCATCGCTGGCAAGGCCAGCTCCCACAAGGTTCTGGGCCAACCGCACCATCAAGGCCAGGCTCACAATTTGTGGGAGCTGGCCTTGCCAGCGATGAGGCCGGCACAAGCACCGTTTTTCTCAGGCCAACCGCTGCAGCGCTTCCACCAGCATCCCCACCTCTGCCGGCGTTGTGGTGAACCCCGGTGTCACCCGAATGCACGGCCCGCACGCCGAGCCCTCGCGGGCCACGGTGAACAGGTTGAATTCCTTAAGCAACCGTTCGGCCATCGCCACCTGATCCGCATGCCGGGTGAAGCGGAATGAGGTGATGCCGCAGTACAAGCGCGGGTCGTCCGGGGTCAGCACCTCGATGCCGGCGATTTCCCGTGCCGGCGCCACCCACAGGTCCCGCAGATAGTTCAGCCGTGCACCTTTCGCTGCCGCGCCGCCCATGGCGCGATGTTCCTCGAATACCGTCGGCAACGTCATCCACGCCGGAATGTTCGGCGTGCCATAGGGCGCACGGGAGCGGATGTCGTGCTGGGGATAACGCAACTCGCCCATGTCCGGGTCGATGGCGGCGATCTTGTCCGGCGCCACGTAGATGACCCCGAGGCTCAGCGGTGCGCCGATCCATTTCTGCAGGTTGAAGCCGGCCAGGTCGATGCCCAGCCGCTTCAGGTCGAAGTCGATCTGGCCCAGGGCATGGGCGCCGTCGAGGATCACTTCCACGCCGAATTCGCGGGCACAGGCGGCGATGGCTTCCACTGGCATCACCAGCCCGGTGCGGTGGGTAACCCAGGTCAGCGGCATCAGGCGAATTCGTGGATGGCGCTCAAAGGCGTCGCGGTAGCTCTGCAGCAGGTTCTCGAAGGTGGCGGGATGCGGGTGGCTGATCTCGATCAGTTCCAGCCCCCGTTGTGTGGCCAGCCAGCGCATGGCGTTCTGCACGCTGTCGTATTCCAGGTCGCTGACCAGCAACTGGTCGCCCGGCTGCAGGCGGTTGTAGTTGCGGATCAGCGATTGCAGCGCACCCGACGCGCTCTGGGCGATAGCAACGCTGGTGTCCGGCACGCCCAGCAATCCGGCCACCGCGTTGCGGATCTGCACGCTGCCGATCTGCTCGAAGTGCTGGCGCACCGGCAGCGAGTTGCAGCGGTTGATGACGTCGATGTGCTGTTGATAGGTTTGCGCGACGGTGCGTGTCATGCGCCCGAAGTAACCGTATTCCAGGTTCACCGGGCCGGGCTCGACGTCGTACCTGGCGGCGACCCGCTGCCAGTAGCCCTCATCGCGGGCCAGGAGGGAGGACTCGGACGAAGGCAACTGATTCATGGGCGTTCTCGCGTGTTCAGGGACGGGGACGGGGATGCTTTTTGCGCAAAGGTTCGAGCAGATCGGCCAGGCCGTTGTGATCGACCTCGTGCATCAGCGCCAGCAAACCGCCAAGTTCGCCCTTGGGAAAGCCCTGGCGGGCGAACCAGTTCAGGTAATGGCCGGGCAGATCGGCGATCAGCCGGCCCTTGTACTTGCCGTAGGGCATTTCATGGGTGACCAGCAGTTCGAGGGCTTCGGGGTTCATGGCGTACGGCAAAGGCTGAGAATGGCCGGACGATACAGGCAATCTGCATGAAGGCCAAAGGACAGTTCATGCAGAAAGCGCGAGTACAGTTTTTTGCCTCTTTCATAACCTATTGAAAAATATATAAATTTAATTCGTTGGCGGTTTGGCATGAAGGCTGCGTTAGTCCTTGAAACTTCCCTCATGCAAAAGGAGCTGTGTCATGACCGATACCAACAAAGAAGTCATTTCTGTTCTCAACGACCTGATCGAGTTCAGCAAGGATGGCGAGAAAGGCTTCAAAACCTGCGCCGAGGACGTCAAGCGTACCGACCTGAAAACCTACTTCGCCCAGCGCTCCAGCGATTGCGCCGCGGCGGCTGCCGAGCTGCAACAGCATGTGCGCAGCCTGGGAGGTGACCCGGAAACCTCCACCAGCCTGAGCGGCGACATGCACCGCGGCTGGGTGAATCTGAAGGCCATGGTCACCGGCAAGGACGAGGAAGCCGTGCTCAACGAAGCCGAGCGCGGCGAAGACCACGCGCTGAAGGCGTACAAGGAAGCACTGGAGAAACTGGCGAAAGTCGCCCCGGCTTCTGCGGCCTACAGTCTGGTCGAGCGTCAATACCACGGTGTACAGCGCAACCATGACCAGGTGAAAGTGCTGCGTAATAGCGCTCGCGCCCAGTCCTGATTCCGCCTTGCGGATTCAACCGAGCCCCGCTGGCCTGAGGTCAGCGGGGCTCGGCCGTTTCCGGCGCCGGGTCGGTGGCGATTTCCACCCGGTTGCGGCCGTTGCGCTTGGCCCGGTACAGCGCCTCGTCAGCCCCGGCCATCAGCTCGCCCAGGCTCTGGACGCCGCCCGGAACCTGTACCCCTACGCCGACGCTGACACTGACCGGTTTCAGGTCGCCCCCGTAGGGCGGCAGTGCCTGCACCGACTGGCGGATGCGTTCGGCGAGGATCAGCGCGCCGTTCAGGTCGGTGTCCGGCAGTACCGCGACGAATTCCTCGCCGCCGTAGCGGGCCGCCAGATCGGCAGGCCGCAGCAGGCTGTGACCGATGGCGGTGGCCACCCGGCGCAGCGCTTCGTCGCCCCCGTGATGACCATGGCGCTCGTTGAACCCGCGGAAGTGATCGACATCGATCATCAACACCGCGATCGGTCGCTGCGTACGCTGGGCGCGGGCCCACTCGCGGCGCAGCACCTGATCGAGCTGGCGGCGATTGGGCAGGCCGGTGAGGCTGTCGGTGGCGGCCAGTTCCTGCAGGCTGCGCTCGGCGCTATGGCGGCGGCGCAATTCGCGGCCAAGCAGCAGGCTCAGCCAGAGAATGCCGATGCACAGGATGCCGGTAGCCGCGCTGACCAGGATCGCCGTGCGTTTCCAGGCGCTGTAGACCTCATCCACCGATTGCGTCACCACCAGCACCAGCGGCAGGTCGGCGACCCGGGCGAAGGTGTACAGGCGCAACCGGCCATCGCGGCCGGACGGCGCGGTGAAGCTGCCGTTGCCCTCGGCCAGCAGACGCTTGAAGTTGGGGCGGGTCGAGTAGTTGCTGCCGACCCGTTCGTTGCTCTCGGCACCTTGCCCGGTAGCGTTGCGGGCCAGCAACTGGCCGTCGGTGTTCATCAGGTTGACGCTGCTGTCATGGCCGATGTCCAGGCGCCGGAACACCTCGTTGAAGTGCGAAAGGCGCAGCGCGCCGCCCGCGACGCCGGCGAAATTGCCTTCGGCATCGTCGATGCGCCGGCTGAAACTGATGCACCAGTCCAGATCCCCCAGCCGGGCCCTGAACGGTGGACTGATGACCAGGCCCTGGTCGGGATTGCGCTGGTGTTCCTGGAAAATCTGGCTGTCGGCGAAATTGGCGGTGCGCGGCGTGGTGCTGGCGGAGTCGGCGACCACGTTGCCGTCACGGTCGAGCCAGAGAATATCGCCGCGGGCCGGGCTGCTGAACGCCTGGTTGAACAGCACCTGCTGGCGCATTTCTGCCGGGATGCCCAGTAATTCCGGGTGTTGCACTGCCCAGATCAGGCTTTGCAGGGACAGGTCGTAGAGCTCGACATTGCGCACGATGTCGGTCTCGATCAGCTTGACGATATTGCGCGCCGAGCGGGTGGCGGTCTGTTCGACGTTCATCCGCTCGCGCATCAGCAGGAAGGTGACGATCGCGACGATCGCCAGCACCGCCAGACAGCTGCCCAGGTTGAGGATCAACTCCGGATGCGTGCGGTAAAGGCCGGCACGCGGGGGCGTGGTGTGCACGTTCATGGTCGCGAAGGTGTTCTGACCGTCAGGTTAGGCCGGGAAACGGGTAGAACCGGGCGTCGGAGGCAAGGGTGGCATGCTCCGGGGCGGGCTCTGGCGATGGAAAACGGTAGTCGCCGCGCGAAAGGGGCCGGCGCGGCGGCGCGTATTCTAGGGTGGGGCGGATTGTAGGACAAGAATTTAGTGCACAAGGCGGATGTGCGGTCATCGCCGGCACTCGGAATCTTGATGCGCACATTCACCGGTAGGAGCGGCTTCAGCCGCGATCGGCGGCGCAGCCGTCGTAGAACCTGAGCCCCCGATCGGACTGATGCATCCGGGATTCTGGTTCTGTGGCCGCTGCGCGCCCAATCGCGGCTGAAGCTGCTCCTACAGGGTTAGAAGATGTTCACCGGATAGTCGACGATCACACGGTACTCGTCGATGTCGTTGTCCACCGCCGAATAGCCCTGGCTGCCGCGATGGCTGGCCCAGCGCAGGCGCACGCTGAGGTCCTTGAACTGGCCTTCCTGGAAGGCGTAGGCCAGGTCGACGTCGCGTTCCCAGTGCTGGGCGTTCTTGCCTTCTTCGCTGTACCAGCTTCCATAACCGCTGCTGTCGGCGTCGGCCTTGGTCAGGTCCAGCTCACCCTTGGAGTAGGAGGCATTGGCGGTCAGGCCGGGGATGCCGAGGCCGGCGAAGTCGTAGGCGTACTTGAGTTTCCACGAGCGTTCGTTGGGGCCGTTGAAGTCCGAGTAGATCTGCGAGTTGTCGAGGAACACGCTGTCGCCCTGGTTGATGTAGTCGAACGGCGTATTGCCGTTGACCCGCTGGTACACCGCGGTGATCGCGTGGTAACCGACGTTCACCGTGAAGTGCAGGCTGTAGGTGTTGTTGTCGATGTTGCCCAGCAGCGCCTGGCCGGTGTCCTGGGTGTGGTAGTAGTTCAGGCCCGGGTTGAGGCTGACCTGGTCGTTGAGCTGCCAGGTGTAGTCCAGGTTGAAGTAGTACTGGTTCCAGATGTCCTTGAGTTCAGCACCGTAGAGGCTGGTGGTCAGGCCTTCGGTCGGCGCCCAGACTGCACCGGCCCAGTTCAGGTGGCGGCTTTCGCGACCTTCGGGCAGCGAGCCGTAGAAGGTGTCGATACGGCGGTGGCCGCTCTGGTTGTAAGGCTTGGTGAAGCTGGCCTGGCCGCCTTCGAGCATCAGGTTTTCGATGCTGTTGTTGGTCAGGCTCACGCCGCGGAAGGTCTGCGGCAGCATGCGGGTTTCGCCGCCGGCGATCACCGGGTTGCTGAGGAACAGGTCACCGGCGCGCAGCACGGTGTCGAAGGCCCGCACTTTCACCGAAGCACCGGCGCTGGAGAAGCTGTCCGGGGCTTTGCCGTAGTCGTAGCCCTCCTTGCTCGGGCTGTTGATCGGCAGGATGCTGGTGCCGGCGGTGCCGCCACCGCCATCGAGCTTGAGGCCGAGCATGGCGTAGGCGTCGAGACCGAAGCCGACCGTGCCCTGGGTGAAGCCCGATTCGAACTTGCCGACGAAACCCTGGCCCCACTCGCGCATGTCGCGCACGCCGGGCAGCAGTTGGTTGCGGTTGAAGTAGTAGTTGCGTGCCAGGACATCGAGGTGGGAACCCTCGATGAAGCCTTCGGCCGGCGCGTCGTCGGCCTGGGCATGGAAGGGCATCGTTGCAGCCAGTGCAACGAAGAGTGGGGTCAAGCGCGTGCTGATGGTCACCTTGGTGGACTCCTTTGGGTGCTTTTTGACGGCAGTTTTTATTCTGTGAAGCGGTATTTTCTTGTAGGAAATGGGCCGTATTCCGGTACTTTTCACCAGGCGAAAAAAAGCCGCTGACAAGCAGCGGCTTTAAACGACAGGCGCGCGGGCAGATGCGCTACCGGCGCGAAAGTCGAGGGAGAAGCGGAGGTTGCGAGCAGTGGCTCAGCTATCTTTGCTGGCACTCGAGTCAACCTTGGATGCTGTCTGTTCAGAGCCTTTGGCGGCGTCCTGCTGTTGCTTGGCGTAAGCTTCCTGAGCCTGGACCATGGTGGCCTGATGGCGGGCGGTCTGGGCGACGAAGGCCTGGGATTCTTCAGCCATGGCCAGAGGGGAAAGCAACACGGAAGACAGGACGAAAACGCTGGCAATACCCATGCTGTTGGACATTTCAAACAACCTTCTTGCAGAGCAAGTATCTATTCGGTGCGGCTAAATTAATCGTTAGGAAGCGAACGAAAAAGCCATGTTTCGGAGATGGACTGTTGCGGAAAAAGTAACAGTCGGGGAAGGGCGCGGGTTAGAGCCCGCGCATTCAGGCAGGAAGCAGGATGCCGAAGGTGTTGTCGCCCGCCTGGCTGCGGGCAAACACGCTGCCGCCGTGCATCACGGCGATGGCTTTGACAATGGCCAGGCCCAGGCCATGGTTGTTGCTGCCGCTGTTGCTGCGGGCGGCATCGACGCGGTAGAAGCGCTCGAACAGCCGTGGCAGGTGCTCATCGGCGATGGCCGGGCCGGGGTTGCTGACCGCGATGCGCACCTGTCCCTCTTCGTGGTGGATGGTGACGCGGATCACCTGGCCTGGTTCGGTGTGTTGCACGGCGTTGTTGAGCAGGTTGATCAGTGCGCGGCGCAGATGGGCTTTCTCGATGCGCGCCTGGGCATCGCCGCTCACTTCCACCCGCACCTGCGCGTCTTCGAGGATGTAGTCGAGGTAATCGAGGGTAGTCGCCACTTCTTCGGCGAGCGACGTGCTGATCAGCGCCGTGGCCTTGCTGCCCTGGTCGGCGCTGGCCAGGAATAGCATGTCATTGATGATGCTGCGCAGCCGTTCCAGTTCTTCCAGGTTCGACTGCAGCACTTCGAAGTAGTGTTCGGCGCTGCGCCCGCGGGTCAGGGCGACCTGGGTCTGGCCGATGAGGTTGGTCAGCGGCGAGCGCAGTTCGTGGGCAACGTCGGCATTGAAGGCTTCCAGGCGTGAGTAAGCCTGATCGACCCGCTCCAGCGCGGCGTTGAAGGCCTGGGCGAACTGTTCCAGTTCCGGCGGCAGCGACGACACCCGCAGCCGGCCGCTCAGGCGCGGCGGCGCCAGTTGCTGGGCTTCGGCAGACAGCTCGCGAATGGGGCGCAGGCCGATCCGCGCCACCCAGTAGCCCAGCACCGAGGCCAGCAGCACGCCGACCACTGCCAGGCTGACCAGGGCGATCAGCAGGGTGTGCTGGGTGTTCCAGAAGGTCTCGGTGTCGATGCCGATCAGAAAACGCAGGGGCGGGCGCTGCTCCAGCGCTGGCAGTTCGCTGAGCATCACCTTGTACGGGAAGGGACTGTCGGCCAGGCGCACGTCGCGCATGCCCGGCTTGCCCTCGGCGATGCGGCGGATGCTGGCGTCGGGATTGCCGTATTCGTAGTGGCTGTCGGAACTGATGGCCCAGAAGCGAATGCGCCGGTCTTCCTCACTGAGCTGGTCGAGCTTGCGCACCATCTTGCCCCAGTGCTCAAGGTTGCCGAAGCGGGTCAGGCTCGACTCCAGCACGCTGTAGCGCGCCTCAAGTTCAGCCGAGGGCAGCAGGTCGAGGCTGCGGTCCACCTGCTTGTACAGCGCCCAGCCGATCAGCAGGAACACCAGCAGCGCCACGCCGGTGAACAGTGCGCTCAGGCGCAGGGCCAGGGCGTTAGTCCGCACGGTTTTCCAGGACATAACCCATGCCTCGGATGGTATGCAGCAGCTTGGTTTCGAATGGCCCGTCGAGTTTGGCCCGCAGGCGCTTGATAGCAACTTCGACGACATTGGCGTCACTGTCGAAATTGATGTCCCACACCAGCTCGGCGATCGCCGTCTTCGACAGGATCTCGCCCTGGCGGCGAGCCAGCACGCTGAGCAGGGAGAACTCCTTGGCGGTCAGGTCCAGGCGCTGGCCGGCACGGCTGGCCTTGCGGCTGATCAGGTCGACCCACAGGTCGGCCACCTGGATCTGCACCGGCTCGTGGCCGCCACTGCGGCGGGTCAGGGCCTGCAGGCGGGCCACCAGCTCAAGGAAGGAAAACGGCTTGCCGAGGTAATCGTCGGCGCCTTCGCGCAGGCCGTGGATGCGGTCTTCGACCCGCTCGCGGGCGGTGAGCATGATCACCGGCGTCTGCTTGCGCGCCCGCAGTGCCCGCAGTACGCCGTAGCCGTCGAGGCCGGGCAGCATGACGTCGAGGACGATCACCGAGTAGTCGCCCTCCAGCGCCAGGTGCAGGCCCTCGATGCCGTCTGGCGCCAGGTCCACGGTAAAGCCCTGTTCGGTGAGGCCCCGGTGCAGGTAGTCGGCGGTTTTTTCTTCGTCTTCGATAATCAGCACGCGCATGGTCGGCTCTCAGTGAACGATGGGCCGGGGCGCTTCGGCAGCGCGCTGGCGTCGGTGGAACAGACGCTCCAGGGCCAAGTATATGACCGGGGTGGTAAACAGTGTCAGCGCCTGGCTGACCAGCAACCCGCCGACCACGGCGATCCCTAGTGGCTGGCGCATCTCGGCCCCGGCCCCGGCGCCGAGCATCAGCGGCACGGCGCCGAGCAGGGCGGCGAGGGTGGTCATGATGATCGGCCGGAAGCGCGTCAGGCAGGCTTCGCGGATCGCCGCTTCCGGGCTCAGTCCACGGGTGCGCTGGGCATCGAGGGCGAAGTCGATGAGCAGGATGCCGTTCTTCTTGACGATGCCGATCAGCAGCACCACGCCGATCAGGCCCATGATGGTGAAGTCCTGGCCCATCAGCCACAGCAGTGCCAGGGCGCCGAGCCCGGCGGGCGGCAGGGTGGAAATGATGGTCAGCGGATGGACGAAGCTCTCGTAGAGCACGCCGAGGATGATGTACACCGCCACCAGTGCGGCAAGGATCAGCCACGGCTGGCTCGACAGCGAACTCTGGAAGGCCTGCGCCGCACCCTGGAACGAGCCGGTGATGGACGCCGGCATGCCCAGCTCGCGCTGGGTCCGCTCGAGGATCGCCACCGCGTCGCCCAGGGCCACGCCCGGCGCCAGGTTGAACGACAGGTTGGCGGCCGGGAACAGGCCGTCGTGGGCGATGGACAGCGGGCCGGTGCTCGGCGGCGCGACCTTGGCCACGGCGGCCAGCGGCACCATGTCGTTGGTCAGTGGCGAGCGCAGGTAGAACGAGTTCAGGCTCTCGGCGCGGCCGCGCTGGCGGGCGTCCAGTTCGAGGATCACCTTGTACTGGTTGGTCTCGGTCTGGAATTCGCTGATCTGCCGCTGGCCGAAGGCGTCGTACAGCGCCTGGTCGACATCGGTGGTGGTCAGGCCGAAGCGGGCTGCGGCACGGCGGTCGATATCGATGCGGGTGACGCTGGCGCCCAGTTGCAGGTCGTTGGACAGGTCGCGGAACGCCGGGTTGGCCTTGAGTTTTTCGGTCAGGCGTTCGGCCCACAGGTTCAGCGCCGGGCCGTCGTTGCTCTTCATCACATACTGGTACTGGCTGCGGCTGGGGCCGGCGCTGAGGTTGATGTCCTGGCCGGCGCGCAGGTACAGGACGATGCCCGGCACCTTGGCCAGTTTCGGCCGCAGGCGGTCGATGAACTCGCTGGCCGAGACATCGCGATCGCCGCGGTCCTTGAGGGAGATCCAGAAACGCCCGTTGGCGATGGTCTGGTTGCTGCCGGTGACGCCCACGGCATGGGAGAAGGCGCGCACCGCAGGATCCGCGCCGACGATCTCGGCCAGGGCCTGGTGCTTGGCGACCATGTCCGGGTAGGACACATCGGCGGCCGCCTCGGTGGTGCCGAGCACGAAACCGGTGTCCTGAACCGGGAAGAAGCCCTTGGGAATGGCGACGTAGCCGGCCACCGCCAGCGCCAGGCTGAGGCCGAAGAGGCCGAGCATCAGCCGTTGGTGCGCCAGGGCCTTGTCCAGCACCCGCTCGTACCCCGCCAGCAGGCGCTCGCCGAAGCCGGGCTTTTTGTCAGCGTCATGGGCCGGGGCATTCATGAACAGCGCGCACAGGGTTGGCGCGAGGGTCAGCGACACCAGCACGGAAATCAGGATGGTGCTGGTGGCGGTCAGGGCGAACTCCTTGAACAGCCGGCCCACCACGCCGCCCATGAACAGCAGCGGAATGAACGCTGCCACCAGCGAGAAGCTGATGGACACCACGGTGAAGCCGATCTCCCGGGCGCCCTTGAGCGCCGCCTCGACGCGGCTGTCGCCGGCTTCCAGATGGCGGTGGATGTTCTCCACCACAACGATGGCGTCGTCCACCACGAAGCCCACGGCGATGACGATGGCCACCAAGGTCAGGTTGTTCAGGCTGAAACCGAACACGTACATCATGGCGAAGCTCGCCACCAGCGATACCGCCAGCACCGACGAGACGATCAGGGTCGCCGACCACTGCCGCAGGAACAGCGCCATCACCGCGATCACCAGCAGCACGGCGATGCCCAGGGTCAGTTCCACTTCGTGCAGCGAGGCGCGGATGGTCTGGGTGCGGTCCTGCAGGATCGAGACGTTGACCGTGGCCGGAAGCATTTCTTCGAGCTGCGGCAGGGCGTCGATGACCCGGTCCACCGTGTCGACGATGTTCGCGCCTGGCTGGCGGAAGATCACCAGGTTGAGGCCCTGCTGGTCGCCCGACCAGGCCTTGACGTAGGCGTTCTCGGAGCCGCTGATGACCTTGGCCACGTCCTTGAGCTGTACCGGCGCGCCGTCGCGGTAGGAGACGATCAGTTGCGCGTACTGCTCTGGGTGGAACAACTGGTCGTTGGTGGCCAGGGTCGAGACGCTGTTGTCGCCGTACAGTGCACCCTTGGCCAGGTTGAGGCTGGTCTGCTGGATCGCCAGGCGCAGGTCGGCGAGGGTCAGGCCGATGGCGGCGAGCTTTTCCGGCTGCGCCTGGACGCGGATCGCCGGGCGTTGCTGGCCGGTGATATTGACCAGGCCGACGCCGTCGATCTGGCTGACTTGCCGGGCCAGCAGGGTTTCGGCGTAGTCGCTCAGCTCGTTGGCGGGCATCTGGTCGGAGCTGAGGGTGAGGATCAGCACCGGGCTGTCGGCCGGATTGACCTTGCGCCAGGTGGGCGGGCTGGGCATGTCCTGGGGCAGTCGGGCGGAGGCGGTATTGATCGCCGCCTGGACTTCCTGGGCGGCGGTGTCGATGTTCTTGTCGAGGGTGAACTGCAGGATCAGGGTGGTGGAGCCCAGGGCGCTGCTGGAGGTCATCTGGGTCATGCCGGGGATGGCGCTGAACTGCACCTCCAGCGGTGTCGCCACCGACGAGGCCATGGTCTCGGGGCTGGCGCCGGGCAGGGTGGCGGTGACCTGGATGGTCGGAAAGTCTGCCTCGGGCAGGGGCGCCACCGGCAGCCGCGGGAAGGCCACCACGCCGAGCAGGACCAGGGCGAAGGTCAGCAGCAGGGTGGCGATGGGCCGGTCGATGCACCAGCCGAACAGGCCGCGACGGCCATCGGGCAGGGCCGCGTTCATGGCTGCACGCTCGTGTCGGCGCGGGCCACGTCTTCAGCCGGTGGCGGTGCGGCCTCGAGGATTTCCACCTTCGCGCCGGGCTTGAGCCGCGACTGGCCGTCGGCAACCAGGCGGTCGTTGTCCTGCACGCCGCTGATCACGTTGAGGCGGCTGTCCTGATAGAGCACCTTGACCGGCACCGCCTCGGCTTTGTCGCCGTCAATACGGTAGACGAAATGCCGGTCGACACCCTGGCGCACCACGCCCGGCGGCACCACCAGTGCATTGCGCTCGACCCCGGTCTGCACCCGCAGGCTGACCAGTTGTCCCGGCCACAGGCGGGCGTCCGGGTTGTTGAAGGTGGCTTTGGCCCGCAGGGTACCGGTGCCGGCGGCGATCTGGTTGTCGATCAGGCTCAGCCGTCCTTCGCCGAGCAGGGTGCCGCCGCTGTCGCCGTCCCCTTCGAGGTAGGCCTTGATTGGGGCGGGTTCGCTGCTGGCCACCAGTTGCTGCAGGGTCGGCAGCCATTGCTGCGGCACCGAGAATTCGATGTTGATGGGGTCCAGTCGGGTGACGCTGAACAGACCCTGGGTATCAGTGGTGCGCACCAGGTTGCCTTCGTCGACGTTGCGGATGCCGACCCGGCCGCTGACCGGCGAATAGATCCTGGTGTACGACAACTGCACTTCGGCGGCGGTGATGCTGGCCTGGTTGCCGAGCTGGGTGGCCTGCAACTGGTTGACCAGCGCCTGTTGCTGGTCGAGGGTCTGGCGCGAGATGCCGTTGTCTTCGCTGAGCAAGCGGTAGCGCTTGAGATCGACCTGGGCCACCTGCAGTTGCGCCTGGCTCTGCTTGAGCTGGGCACGGGCCTGGTCGAGGCTGGCGCGGATGGCGCGGTCATCGAGGGTCGCCAGCAGATCGCCTTTCTGCACCGACTGGCCTTCCTGCACGGCAATGCGGGTCAGCACCCCTTCCACCTGCGGGCGGATCACCACGCTGTGCAGCGACTGCACGGTGCCGATGGCACTGAGCAGGCGCGGCACGTCCTCGCGCTTGACCTCGATCACGCTGACCGGCACGGCGCTGGGCTGGCTCGGCCTGGCGGCGCGCGGGCGCTCGGCAACGAACCAGGCGGCCGCCGCGAGCAGAAGAATGGCAAGCAGGACAAGCAGCGTTCGGGGGCTGGAAATTCGCATGCGTCAGAGGTGCCGGAACAGAGGGGAGAGAGGGTTTTTACTCTTATATAGAACAGCACCGGTCAGCAGCGTGACGGCTAGCTGTCACGGCTGTCAGCAAGCACAAGGTAGTGCCGACCACCGGTGCTGGCAATTGGCCTTAATGCTGTCCTGGGTCAAGGCCGGCGCAAGGGGTCGCCCGTAGTATTCCCGCCCTGCTTTATAACCCCCTCCATCCGAACGACGAGCGCCTCTCGATGAAGAGCAATCTGCCTGTGACCGGTCGCAATGTGGATTACCGTGGTGACGCTAACATTCTTTCCACTACTGATCTCACCAGCGCCATAACCTACGCCAACGATGAGTTCATAAAGATCAGCGGTTTTTCCCGCGAAGAACTGCTGGGCAGCGCCCACCATATTGTCCGTCACCCGGACATGCCGCCTGCGGCGTTCGAGCATATGTGGCAGACCCTGAAGAAAGGCCGCTCGTGGATGGGGCTGGTGAAGAACCGCTGCAAGAACGGCGATCACTATTGGGTCAGTGCCTTCGTTTCACCGATCACCAGCCATGGCGAGACGGTGGAATACCAATCAGTGCGCACCAAGCCGACCCGCGCCCAGGTCGCCGCCGCCGAGCGGCATTACGCGAAGCTGCGCAACGGCGAGCTGACCTGGCGCGACCGCCTGCCGGTACTGAGCCTGGCCCAGCGCCTGACCCTCGGCCTCGGTGGCGTGTTGGCGCTGGTGCTGGGCGGCAGTCGCCTGCTGGTGCCGGCGTTTCCCTATCAGGGCGTGGTGGAGTGGGTGGTGGTGCTCGGGCTTGGCGCGCTGCTGATCGCCCGTACCCTGAGCCCGCTGCAGCGCCTGCATCACCGTGCCCGCGAGGTGGCCGACAATCCGCTGAGCCAGCAGCTCTACACCGGTCGCCGCGATGAAGTGGGGCAGATCGAGTTCGCCCTGCAGATGCTCGAAGCGCAGATGGGCGCGGTGGTGGGACGTATCGGCGACACGTCCAAGCGCCTGGCCGGGCACACCGCCGACCTGGCCAGTCACCTGCAGCACAGCCATACCACCACGGTAGGGCAGCAGGGCGATGCCGATCAGGTAGCCGATGCGATCAACCGCATGGCGGCGCGGGTCGCCGAGGTGGCCGACAGCGCCCAGCAGGCATCACGTGCGGCGGACCAGGCGGAGGATGAAACCCAGATCGGCCATCAGTTGGTGGACCAGAGCCGCAGCACTATCCTGCAACTGGCCAATGTGCTGGCCGAGGCCACCGAAGTTGTCCACACCCTGGAAAACCACAGCGAGGAAATCTCCGGGGTGCTGGAGGTTATCCACAGCATCGCCGAGCAGACCAACCTGCTGGCCCTGAATGCGGCGATCGAAGCGGCGCGGGCCGGGGATCATGGTCGCGGTTTTGCGGTGGTGGCCGACGAGGTTCGTGGCCTGGCCCAGCGCACCGCCCAGTCCACCGGCGAGATCCAGCGCATGATCAGCGTGCTGCAGAGCGGCGCCCGCGACGCGGTGGTGGCCATGCAGCAGAGCAGTGACCACGCCGGGCAGAGCGTCGAGCAGGCCCAGCATGCCACCCAGGCGCTGCACGGCATCAGCCAGCGGGTCAACCAGATCAGTGAAATGAGCCTGCAGATCGCCTCGGCGGTGGAGCAGCAGAGCCTGGTCAGCGAAGACATCAACCGCAACATCATCAGCATTCGCCAGGCCAGCGAGCAGAGTGTCACTGCCGGCCAGCGCGGTCACTCCACCGCCAGCGACGTGGCCGGTCTTGCCGAAGACCTGCGCCGTCTTGCCGAAGAGTTCTGGTGCCGGCGCCAATAGCGCGCCGGTTCAGAATCCGATGAAGCTGTAGTAGCCGGCGCCCACGCCGGTGACTCTGGCACCTGCCGAGCCCAGTTTTCCGGCCAGGTCGCCATCCTCCACATGCAATGTCCAGGCGGCGAGAGCCGTGTCCGTTTCGCTGGCCGTGTCGATCATGGCCTGGCGCAGAGCGTTGGTGTCCGGCAGGTAGGCAGTGAAACCGTTGCCCTTGAGGGCGCTGGTGTCGATGCCCAGGCGCTGGCAGATCAGCGCCTTGTTGCGGATGTCCTCGCGGTCGGCCTGGCGCGAGCGTTCGATCAGTTCCAGCAGGTGCGGATCGACCACGCGATCGCGAAGGATCAGCGCTTCGCCGTTGCCCCAGGCTTCCGGCGGGCAGTCCTTGGCTTCGGGACGCAACGGGATGTGCGGATTGATCTCCATCGGATAGATGCGGCACACCAGTGGCCGACGTTCGTAGATCAGGCAGCGCAACTCGGCGTCGAGGTTGCGGCACGGGCCCGGGTTGAACGCCGCGAAGGTGATGGCGACGTGGATTTCGGTGTCGCCGCAGGGCACTGCGCAGGCGCGGCGGCGCACATGCTCGTGCTGCCCGCTGGGGATGCCCAGGCCGCTGGCATGGAAGGCCTCGACCAGGACGATGACCTGGCCGCCGTCGTCGACCCATTGGCGGGCTTCGCCGAGGGTCAGGGGAACGTGGTGGCCGGTGCAGCAGCCTCCACAGCCGGTGCAGTTGAAGCGGAGGGTGTCGTTCACGGTTTGCCCGGTGTCCATTCGGTGACGTAGGCGCTCTTCTGGCGCCGGTCGTACAGGCACAGCTCGGTGCCCTTGCGGTTGTTCATGTGCTTCTGCGGGTAGCGGCCTTGCAGCAGCAGCGCGGAGTAACCGGAGCGGTCGTCGAACTCGGCGCTTTTGCCCAGGGCGCGGACCTCTTTCAACTGGCTGGCTTTGGTGCAGGCACGCAGCAGTTGCCGGTCGTGCTCGGCCCAAGCCTGGTCGCTGGAGGCGTGGGCGGTGCTGGCCAGCAGCAGGGCGGCGGCGAGCGTGAGGATCTGCGCTTTCATGGGAAATGGCTCCTCGCGGGGGTGAAGGGCTGGATTATGCCCGAGTGCCAGGTGGAATGTTTGAACCCGGAGCGGCAGATCTGCGGCGATCCAGTGGGAGCGGCTTTAGCCGCGATCGGCGGCGCAGCCGTCGTAGAACCTGAATCTGTGATTCTTCTGGAATGCCGGGAATACCGGTTTTATGGCCGCTTTGCGGCCAATCGCGGCTGAAGCCGCTCCCACAAGGCTGGGCGGCGCTCAGCGTTCGGCGAACGCCACCGCCCGCGCCGCGACGATCAGGCAGTCGGTCAGCTCCGGCGAGGAAAACTTGGTCAGCACCGCGTTGGCGCCGGCGGCCCTGGCCTTTTCGCTGTTCATCGCGCTGTCCAGCGAGGTGTGCAGCAACACATAAAGATGCTGGAAGTCCGGCGTCTCGCGCAGGGTGCGAGTGAAGGCGTAGCCGTCCATCTCCGACATCTCGATGTCCGAGACCACCACGTTGATCTCCTGGTCGGTGCCCTGCAGTTCCAGCAGGGTGGCGATGGCGTCCTTGGCACTGCGCGCGGTATGGCATTCCAGGCCCAGGCTGCGCAGGGTGTAGATCGACTGCTGCAGCGCAACCTGGCTGTCATCCACCACCAGTATGTTGGTCGCCGCCAGGATCGCCGCGTCCTCGCTGTTCAACTGCGCCGGGGCGTTTTCGTGGTGCGCCGGGGCAATGCCGTGGATGACTTTCTCGATGTCCAGCACCTGCACCAGGGTGTCGTCGATGCGGGTCACACCGGTGATGAAGGACTTTTCGCCGGAACCATAGGGCGGCGGCCGGATGTCGGTGCTCAGGCAATGCACGATGCGGCTCACCGCCTGGACGTGCAGGCCCTGCTTGGAGCGGCTGATGTCGGTGACGATCAGGCAACCGCCATTCGGGTCGGCCAGCGGTCGTTCGCCGATGGCGCGGGACAGGTCGATCACCGGCAGCGGGTTGCCGCGCAAGGTGGCCACGCCTTTGACGTGGGGATGGGCCTCGGGCAGACGGGTCAGCGGCGGACAGGGAATGATCTCGCTGACCTTGAGCAGGTTGATCGCCATCAGCTTGCCGCTGCGCAAGGTGAAGAGCAGCAGCGACAGCGAGTCCGCGCGGGCTTTTTGCGAGAACATAAGGACCTTCGTGGCAGATGGAATTCAGAGGCTTGTGCCGGGTTATCGACCCGAGCGGCCCGGGCTTTAGCCCGGCCGCGATTCAGCGCAGGCCCAGGCGACGGGCCAGGCGCGAGAGGTTGGCGCGATCCAGCCCCAGCTCGCGGGCGGCGCTGGCCCAGTTGTGCTGGTGACGCTCCAGGCTGGCCTGGATCAGTTGGCGCTGGTACTGGTCCAGGGCCTGGCGCAGGTCGCCGCCGGTTTCGGCGCTGGTGATCGCCGCCGGGGCGACGGCCGGCGCCTGCGCTGTGGCAACGCCGGGCAGGTCGAGATCGCCGGCTTCCAGGGTGAGGATGCGCGGACGGTCCTGGTGCTGCCCGAGGGCCTTGAGCGCCGATCGGCCGATCAGGTGTTCCAGTTCGCGCACATTGCCCGGCCACGGGTAGGCGAGCAGCGCCGCCTGGGCCTCGGCGCTCAGGCGCAGGCTGTTGAGGCCCAGCCGCGAGCGGTTCTGTTCAAGGAAGTAACCGCTGATCAGCAGCACATCACGGCCGCGCTCGCGCAGTGCCGGCACCGGTAGCGGATAGACGCTCAGGCGATGATAGAAGTCGGCACGGTAGCGGCCAGCGCGCACTTCCTCGGCCAGGTCGCGGTTGGTGGCGGCGATCAGGCGCACGTCCACCCGGTGTTCCTGGTCCGAGCCCAGCCGCTGCAACTGGCCGCTTTGCAACACCCGCAGCAGCTTGGCCTGGACCACCAGGGACAATTCGCCGACTTCATCGAGGAACAGCGTGCCGCCGTTGGCCAGCTCGAACTTGCCGCGTCGTTCGCCCACAGCGCCGGTGAAGGCGCCGCGCACATGGCCGAACAGCTCGCTTTCCACCAGGGTGTCGGGCAGGGCGGCGCAGTTGAGGCTGACCAGCGGCTTGTCGGCGCGAGGCGAGGCCTGGTGGATGGCCTGGGCCACCAACTCCTTGCCGACCCCGGTTTCACCGGTGATCAGCACCGTCAGGTCGCTGCCGCCCACCAGGCGTATTTCCTCCATCAGGCGCTTGTGGGCCTTGCTCTGGCCGATCAGTTCCTTCTGCTGCTGGTCGCTGGCCTGGCGATAGACCTCGGCGCGCAGGGCCAGGCCCTCGATGCGCTGGGCAACGTTGACCGTGGCGGCGGCGAGGCTGGCGAAGGCTTGCAGGGCGTCCAGTTCTTCCTGGCGAAAGCTCTCCGGCGCCAGTGCGTCGAGGGTGATCAGGCCCCAGGCCTGTTCGTCGACGAACAGCGGGCAGCCCATGCAGTCGTGGACTTCCAGTTGCTGGTGCAGGCCCTCCACCAGGCCGTCGTACGGGTCGGGCAGCTCGCTCTCGCTGGCGAAGCGGGTCGGGCCGGTGCGGCTGAGCAGGGCGGCGAAGCGCGGATGTTCGCTGACCCGAAAACGCCGCCCGAGGGTGTCGGGGCTCAGGCCATCCACCGCCAGCGGCACCAGCCACTCGCCGTCCAGGCGCAGCAGTGCAGCGGCATCGCAGGGCAGCAGGGCGCGCATGGCTTGCAGCAGGCGGCGGTAGCGCTCCCGCTCGGGCAGGTCGCGGGACAGGTCGCTGACCAGCGGCAGGAGGGCGGTGAGCAGGGATTTTGCGGTCATAATGACTCCTGTTGGTCTTTATGACTCTAGCAGGTTCTGTGTCATTTTGACTCTTTTACGCTCAAGTGCCCGATTTCATTGGGTTTTATGATTGGCACGGAAACTGAAATGTCCTGGGCAGTGTTTAACAGAAGCCCAAGGCTCAGGAGTCGTTCCATGCTTACCGCCGAAGACCGTGCAATCATCAAGGCCACCGTTCCGCTGCTGGAAAGCGGCGGCGAAACTCTGACCACCCATTTCTACAAGATGATGCTCAGCGAGTACCCCGAGGTGCGCCCGCTGTTCAACCAGGCCCACCAGGCCAGCGGTGACCAGCCTCGTGCGCTGGCCAACGGCGTGCTGATGTATGCCCGGCATATCGACCAGTTGGAACAACTGGGTGGCCTCGTCGGCCAGATCGTCAACAAGCATGTGGCCTTGCAGATCCTGCCGGAGCATTACCCGATCGTCGGTCGCTGCCTGCTGCGCGCCATCGAGGAAGTGCTCGGCAGCGACATCGCCACCCCCGAAGTGCTCAAGGCCTGGGGCGCGGCCTACCAGCAACTGGCCGATATCCTGATCGGTGCCGAAGAGGGGCTGTATCAACAGAAGGAAACGGCCAAGGGCGGCTGGCGTGGCGCGCGGGCCTTCACACTGGTGGAGAAGGTCGAGGAGAGCCGCGAGGTCGTTTCCTTCTATTTCGCTCCCGTGGACGGCCAGCCGGTGCTGGTGGCCGAGCCGGGCCAGTACATCGGCCTGCAGTTGGTGATCGACGGCGCCGAGCAGCGCCGCAATTACTCCCTGTCCACCCTCGGTGATGGCCGCCTGTACCGCATCAGCGTCAAGCGCGAGGCGGATGGCAAGGTGTCCAACTACCTGCACGACCAGTTGAAGGTCGGCGACAGCATCAACCTGTTCCCGCCCGCCGGCGATTTCACCCTGGCTGCCAGCGACAAGCCGCTGGTGCTGATCAGCGGTGGCGTGGGTATTACGCCGACCCTGGCGATGCTCGAAGCAGCGCTGGCTTCGGGGCGTCAGATCCACTTCATCCACTGCGCGCGCAACGGCGGCGTGCATGCGTTCCGCGAGCATGTCGACGGGCTGGCGGCGCGCAACCCGCAGCTCAAGCGCTTCTATTGCTATGACGAAGATGACGGCGTGAGCCTGCCGGCCGATGCCCTGGGTTATCTGGACCAGGCGCAACTGGAGCGCTGGCTGCCGCAGGAGCGCGATCTGGATGCCTACTTCCTCGGACCGAAGCCGTTCATGGCAGCGGTGAAGCGTCACCTGGAGGCGTTGGGTGTGCCGCAAGGGCAGAGCCGCTACGAGTTCTTCGGGCCGGCGTCGGCGCTGGAGTAATCCTCCACCCTGTGGGAGCGGCTGAAGCCGCTCCTGCAGTTCAACACATTAATCCTGCTTTAATCCCCTTCCTCTTCACTCCTTTCCTGCGCCTGCCTTTTCACACGGACTTCACCTTTGATCCGCGGTCTGCCTGTAGACTTTCCGCCGGCGCACCGTCATCTTGTGCGCCCCGCGGCTTTCGCGAGGCCGCCTTGAGTCCGAATTACCTAGTGAAGGGAATGGCAATGAACGAGCAAAACCAGCGCCTGAATCGGGAACGGCGCTTTCTGGTCCTGTTGGGCGTCATCTGTATTGCGCTGATCGGCGGTGCGCTTTATATGCAGATCGTGCTCGGCGAAGCCCCTTGCCCGTTGTGCATCCTGCAGCGTTATGCGCTGCTGCTGATCGCCCTGTTCGCCTTCATCGGTGCGGCCATGCCCGGCAAGCGTAGCCTGACCCTGTTTGAGGGCCTGGTGGTGCTCAGCGCCCTCGGTGGCGTCGCCGCCGCCGGCAACCATGTCTACATTCTTGCCAACCCGGCGGTCAGTTGCGGCATCGATACCCTGCAACCGATCGTCGACGGACTTCCGCTGGCCTCGGTGCTGCCCCTGGTGTTCCAGGTCGACGGCTTCTGCTCCACGCCATACCCTCCTGTATTGGGACTTTCCCTTGCGCAGTGGGCACTTATCGCGTTCATTCTGACCGCCGTTCTGGTACCGTTCGGCATCTGGCGCAACCGCCGCCAGGGTTAGACAAAAGTCATGTGTTGACGCAAGTCTCTTGTTGAGTGAAGTTTCCCACGAGTCGTGCACCCGGCTTGATCTGAATCAAGGGTAAACCCTTGTAGAACGGGCGTTCCAAGGCTATTGGAGAGGGTGCGACAAACTGTCGCGAAGCTGATTTATCAGGCTGGATTGTTACACAATCGGTAAAAGACTGTTGCTCAATAAGTCATAGTCAAGGGGGGGCGACCTATCTACAATCGCCCCCAATTTCCGTTCGGCACTGCTTGCAAGTCGCAGTAACAAAGGCCTTCGAGGCTTTTTTCGCTGACTTCGACGAGCATCGCCCACGGTGATGCAGGGCTGACTCCTCTCCGTGATTTTCCGCACCAAATGGACTTGGTCTGAGATACAGGCCTGTTGCCCACGAAGTCAGAACAATAACCACGCACCACCCTGGTTCATGCCGAGCAGCGCCGCTTCTCAAGGTATGACCTTATTCGCCCGTAAATGCTGACACTAGGCAGGACGAAGTGTTGGCGACCAAAACACAAATTGCATTGAAGCAAGCTGATCTAGAGGTCGTGAGATGAGTAAAAAGCGTTACCCCAGACTGTTTGGCATTCTGCCCTTTTTAGGCATGCTTTTACTCAGTGGGTGCAACTGGACCCTGCTCGACCCGAAAGGTCAGGTCGGCATTGAGCAAAGGAACCTTATCCTGATCGCCTTCGGCCTCATGCTGTTGGTGGTCGTTCCCGTTATCTGCATGACGCTGGCGTTCGCCTGGAAGTACCGCGCTTCCAACAAGGCCGCCAAGTACACCCCGGACTGGTCGCACTCGACCAAGATCGAAGTGGCCGTGTGGACCATCCCGGTCCTGATCATCATCGCCCTGGGTATCGTCACCTACAAAACCACCCATGAGCTGGACCCGTATCGTCCGCTGGTTTCCGACGTGAAGCCGGTGCAGATCGACGTGGTCGCCCTGGACTGGAAGTGGCTGTTCATCTACCCGGAACAAGGCATCGCCACCGTCAACAAGATCGTCTTCCCGGCCAACACCCCGGTCAACTTCCGCGTGACCTCCGACGCCGTGATGAACTCGTTCTTCATCCCTGCGCTGGGCGGCCAGATCTACGCGATGGCCGGCATGACCACCAAGCTGCACCTGATCGCCAACGAGAACGGCGAGTTCGACGGTATCTCCGCGAACTACAGCGGTGCCGGCTTCACCGGTATGAAGTTCAAGGCAGTCGCCACCTCCCAGGCCGATTTCGAGGCGTGGGTGAACGAAGTCAAGCAATCGCCTAAGCAGCTGGACAAAGCTGAATACGAGGCCTTGGCCAAACCGAGCGAAAACAATCCAGTCGCGCTGTACAGCGTGGCGCCGGCCGACCAGTTCCAGTCCATCGTCGACAAGTACGAAGGCATGAACCGCGGCAAGCCGGTGGTACACGAGAAGGCCGAGCACAAAGAAGCAGCGGTCACTACCGGTACCGAAGGGATGGACGTGAGTATGCATTCAGCTGCCGGGGCAGAGGAGTAAGAGATGTTCGGTAAATTAAGTCTGGACGCGATCCCGTATCACGAGCCGATCGTCATGGTGACCCTCGCCATGATCGCGCTCGGCGGTATCGCGTTGTTCGCGGCAATCACCTATTTCAAGAAGTGGACCTACCTCTGGTCCGAGTGGCTGACTTCGGTTGACCACAAGAAAATCGGCGTGATGTACATCATCGTCGCCATGCTCATGCTGATCCGTGGCTTCGCCGACGCCATCATGATGCGTACCCAGCTCGCGGCCGCCACCGGCGGTGCCGAGGGCTACCTGCCGCCTGAACACTATGACCAGATCTTCACCGCCCACGGTGTGATCATGATCATCTTCATGGCGATGCCATTCTTCACCGGCCTAATGAACCTGGCGCTGCCGCTTCAGATCGGCGCCCGTGACGTTGCCTTCCCGTTCCTGAACTCCCTGAGCTTCTGGCTGCTGGTGTCCGGCGTTGCGCTGGTCAACATCTCCCTGGGCGTCGGCGAATTCGCCAAGACCGGCTGGGTTGCGTATCCGCCGCTGTCGGGTATCCAGTACAGCCCTGGTGTCGGGGTTGACTACTACATCTGGGCGCTACAGCTGTCCGGCCTGGGTACAACGCTGACCGGTGTGAACTTCCTGGTGACCGTGCTGAAAATGCGCGCCCCTGGCATGAAACTGATGGACATGCCGATCTTCACCTGGACCTGCACCTGGGCCAACGTCCTGATCGTCGCTTCGTTCCCGATCCTGACTGCTGCACTGGCTCTGCTGACTGTTGACCGTTATCTGGACTTCCACATCTTCACCAACGAGCTTGGTGGGAACCCGATGATGTACGTCAACCTGTTCTGGGCCTGGGGTCACCCTGAGGTTTACATCCTGATCCTGCCGGCCTTCGGCGTGTTCTCGGAAGTCACCTCGACCTTCACCGGCAAGCGCCTGTTCGGTCACCACTCGATGATCTACGCATCGGGCGCGATCGCGGTACTGGGCTTTGCGGTATGGCTGCACCACTTCTTCACCATGGGTTCTGGCGCCAGCGTCAACACCTTCTTCGGTCTGGCGACGATGCTGATTTCGATCCCGACCGGCGTAAAACTGTTCAACTGGCTGTTCACGATCTATCAGGGCCGTCTGCGCTTCACCGCGCCAGTACTCTGGACCCTGGGCTTCATGGTTACCTTCTCGATCGGTGGCATGACCGGCGTTCTGCTGGCTGTTCCAGGTGCTGACTTCGTTCTGCACAACAGCCTGTTCGTGATCGCCCACTTCCACAACGTGATCATCGGCGGTGCGGTATTCGGCTACGTGGCAGGCTTCGCCTTCTGGTTCCCGAAAGCCTTCGGTTTCACCCTGAACGAGAAGTGGGGCAAAGCTGCCTTCTGGTTCTGGATCTCCGGTTTCTACGTGGCCTTCATGCCGCTGTACGCACTGGGCTTCATGGGTATGACCCGTCGTCTGAACCACTCGGACAACCCGGCCTGGGAACCGTACCTGTACGTTGCCGTCGTCGGCGCCGTGCTGATCCTGTTCGGTATCGCTTGCCAGCTGATCCAGCTGTACGTCTCGATCCGCGACCGCAAGGACAACATGGACGTCACTGGCGACCCATGGGGCGGCCGTACCCTGGAATGGTCGACTTCGTCGCCACCTGCGTTCTACAACTTCGCCACCATGCCTGAGAAAGTGGGCCTGGACGCCTGGCAGGAAGCCAAGGAAGCAGGCGTTGCGTACAAGGTTCCGGCCAAGTACGAAGCGATCCACATGCCGAACAACACCTCTACCGGTGTGTTCATGGGCCTGTTCCTGACCATCTTCGGTTTCGCCTTCATCTGGCACATCTGGTGGCTGGTTGGCGTCAGCCTGTTCGCCACCGTTGCAGTCTTCGTTCGCCACGCTGCCCGTGACGACCAGGGCTACATGGTTCCGGCCGAGGAAGTGGCGCGCATCGAAGGTGAGCGCATGAAAGCCCTGGGCCTGGCCACGGGTGCGCCTGCCGGTGCACGTGTCGAATCGTTTGAGCGGGTTTAATCAATGTCCAGTCATGTAATCAACGCAGATGCTCATGGTCACGACCATGGGCATGACGATCACCACCACGACTCGAGCCAGATGACCGTCTTCGGTTTCTGGCTGTACCTGATGACCGACTGCATCCTGTTTGCGTCGATCTTCGCCACCTACGCGGTGCTGTCCGGCAACTTCGCCGGCGGCCCGTCGGGTCATGACATCTTCGAGCTGAACTACGTACTGGGCGAAACCGCGCTGCTGCTGTTCTCCAGTATCACCTTCGGTTTCGCCATGCTGCAGATGTACAAAGGCAACAAGGCCGGCGTACTGGGCTGGCTGGCCGTTACCTGGCTGCTCGGTGCCGGCTTCATCGGCATGGAAGTCAACGAGTTCCACCTGCTGATCAGCGAAGGCTTCGGCCCTAGCCGCAGCGGCTTCCTGTCGGGCTTCTTCGCCCTGGTCGGTACCCACGGTCTGCACGTGACCGCGGGTCTGATCTGGATGGCGATCCTGATGTATCAGATCAACAAGCACGGCATCACCAACACCAGCAAGACCCGCATGAGCTGCCTGAGCCTGTTCTGGCACTTCCTGGACGTGGTCTGGATCTGCGTGTTCACCGTCGTGTACCTGATGGGAGTTCTGTAAATGGCTAACGCACACAACAGCCACGGCCACGACGAAGCCAACCACGGCAGCGTCAAGTCGTACGCCATCGGCTTCATCCTGTCGGTGATCCTGACCATCATTCCGTTCGGCCTGGTGATGTACCCGACCCTGCCGAAGGACATGACCCTGCTGATCATCGTTGCCTTCGCAGTGATCCAGATCGTGGTGCACCTGTACTACTTCCTGCACCTGGACAGCTCGAAAGCAGCACGTTCCAACGTGACCTCGTTCCTGTTCACAGGCCTGGTCATTGCACTGCTGGTTGGCCTGTCGCTGTGGATCATGTTCAGCATCCACACCAGCATGATGGCGAAGTGAGGTAATACGGCATGTCCCTGAAGCACTTTATCCAGATCACCAAGCCGGGAATCATCTTCGGCAACGTGTTGTCGGTAGCGGGCGGATTCTTCCTCGCTGCTCAAGGGCATGTCGACTTCATGCTGTTCCTCGCCACGGTGATTGGTACCTCGCTGGTAGTCGCATCCGGTTGTGTCTTCAACAACTGGATCGACCGTGACATCGACATCAAGATGGAACGCACCAAGAACCGTGCGATGGTCCAGGGCCTGATCTCGCCGAACGTCGCGCTGGCCTATGCCACCCTGCTTGGCCTGGGTGGCTTCGGCCTGCTGTACTTCAAGGCCAACGCCCTGGCGGCCTTGTTCGGCCTGATCGGCTTCGTGATCTACGTGGGTCTGTACAGCCTGTACCTGAAGCGCAAATCGGTGCACGGCACCCTGGTTGGCAGCCTGTCCGGTGCCATGCCTCCGGTGATCGGCTACTGCGCCGTGAGCGGTACCTTCGACCTGGCTGCGCTGACCCTGCTGGTGATGTTCAGCCTGTGGCAGATGCCGCACTCCTATGCGATTGCGATCTTCCGCTTCAACGACTACCGCGCCGCCTCGATTCCGGTACTGCCTGTCGCCCGTGGCGTGCAGGCTGCGAAGAAGCAGATCATCTGGTACATCGTCGCCTTCATCGTCGCTACCCTGATGCTCACCTTTGCCGGTTACGCGGGTGTGGGCTACCTGGCCGTCGCGGCGAGCATGGGCCTGTACTGGCTGTACATGGCCTGGCGCGGCAACAAGGCGGTCGATGATCGCCTGTGGGCGCGCAAGGTGTTCGCCTTCTCCATCTTCACCATCACCGCCCTGAGCGTGATGATGTCGCTGGATACCCGCAGCCCTGCCGAAGTGCTGATGACCTACATCCACTGAGCGCGAATGGTTTGACCCGAACGCCCCGCACCGCAAGGTCCGGGGCGTTTTTCATGGGCGTGCGTTTTCCCGCTGAAAAGCACCACCCCTGCACGGCTAGTCTGAGGCTCCACTCTCAACGAGGAGCGCTTTTGATGAGCATCCTGACCGTGTACTTCTGTGGCACAGGTTCCCACCGTTTCGATGACACCAACCCCAGTTTCTGGCGCGGCGAGCTGGTTTCCACCCTGGCGAGCAACGACCAGGGCAGGGAGTTCGCCCATTGGATCGCGATCGACGGGCCGGGTAGCGGCAATCTGCAAGCTGACGACCTTTTCGTCGAAAACAAGGCGTACGGCCTCTCCGGTACGCTGTTTGGCAGCGGCTGGGAGGAGAACGTGGGCCATGCGTTGCAGATCATCAAGGGGCGCTGCGACTGGCAGCGCACCGAACTGACGAAAAGCGAGTACGACCGGCTCAAGGCGGCCGGCGTCCCCATCGAGGATGTCGAGCGGACCGGCTCCTGGTTCTGGCGCCGTTACAACTACGGCAGCCGTAAGGTGACACCGCAGCAGTTGCAGGAACAAATCATCAGGATGTTCCGCAAGGGCGGCCTTGTTCCGTCCCAGGTCAACCTGGTGGGCTGGAGCCGCGGCGGCATCAGTTGTCACATGCTGGCCAATGCAATGTTCCGCGATGCACAGCTCAAGCAGGTGCCGGTCAACATCTTCACCGTCGATCCGGTTCCGGGTGTATTCAATCTGCAGCCCCATCGCGTCGCGCTCGACGCCAACGTCAGGGAGTACGTGGGTTTCTATTCACGGGACGAGCGCTCCAAAGGCTTCGCGTGCGTGATTCCTCGAACCGCTGCCAGTACTCAGGTGCATCTGTATCCGCTGCCGGGCCGGCATGCCACGCTGGTGGGCAATGCCTCGCTCGATGGCGCGTCGCCAGGCGAGGAGGTCACCCAGCCGGGCCTGATCGTGCGGCACTTCGCCGAAGTGTGCCTGACGCGTTGGGGGGTAACGCTCAGGAACCGCCTGCAACTGACCGACCGGGAACTGATGAACCATCACCAGCAGATGCTCAAGGACGAGCAGCGCTACCTGGCGATGCGCTCCAGGTCCTACACACTGATGACCGAAGGTGATGCCAACGATCGCTTCGTGCATGTCGGCAGCGATGGTTCCGTGTTCAGCAAAGTCACGGGTGATCGCTGGAAGCCGGCGATCGGGCTGGCAGTGAAGGCCTGGGACATGACCTCTTACCGGCTGCTTCGCTAGGCCGTATCCATGGCGCTGTGCGCCCGGTTGCGCTGCGCACAGCGTCGGGGGGCTTTACAGCTGCCCCGGCGCGGATTATCTTCCGACTCGGCCACCGCAGTGGCCAACGTCGCTCGGACGGTTCCGGGCGCTTACGTCTCCGAGGAAAGCATGGCCGACTCCAGTTCGCCGCGCCGCTTTGCGCGCATCGATCGTCTCCCCCCCTACGTCTTCAATATCACCGCCGAGCTCAAGATGGCTGCGCGCCGTCGTGGCGAGGACATCATCGACCTGAGCATGGGCAACCCCGACGGGGCCACGCCGCCGCACATCGTCGAGAAACTGGTGCAGGTCGCCCAGCGTGAAGACACCCACGGCTACTCCACCTCCCGAGGCATCCCCCGTCTGCGCCGCGCGATTTCGCGCTGGTACAAGGACCGCTACGAGGTCGAGATCGACCCGGAAAGCGAAGCCATCGTCACCATCGGTTCCAAAGAAGGCCTGGCTCACCTGATGCTGGCCACCCTGGACCACGGCGATACCGTGCTGGTGCCCAACCCCAGCTACCCGATCCACATCTACGGTGCCGTGATTGCCGGCGCCCAGGTGCGTTCGGTACCGCTGATTCCGGGCGTGGATTTCTTCACCGAGCTGGAACGGGCGATCCGCGAGTCGATCCCGAAGCCGAAGATGATGATCCTCGGCTTCCCGTCCAACCCTACTGCCCAATGCGTCGAGCTGGACTTCTTCGAGCGCGTGGTGGCCCTGGCCAAGCAGTACGACGTGCTGGTGATCCACGACCTGGCCTACGCCGACATCGTCTACGACGGCTGGAAAGCCCCGTCGATCATGCAGGTGCCGAGTGCCAAGGACATCGCGGTGGAGTTCTTCACCCTGTCCAAGAGCTACAACATGGCGGGCTGGCGGATCGGCTTCATGGTCGGCAACCCGGAGCTGGTCAGCGCCCTGGCGCGGATCAAGAGCTACCACGACTACGGCACCTTCACGCCGTTGCAGGTTGCGGCCATCGCTGCGCTGGAAGGCGACCAGCAGCCGGTGCGGGACATCGCCGAGCAGTACCGCCAGCGCCGCAACGTGCTGGTCAAGGGCCTGCACGAGATCGGCTGGATGGTCGAGAATCCCAAGGCGTCCATGTACGTCTGGGCCAAGATTCCGGAGCAATACGCCCACCTGGGTTCCCTGGAGTTTTCCAAGAAGTTGCTGGCCGAGGCCAAGGTCTGCGTGTCGCCGGGGATCGGCTTCGGTGACTACGGTGACGACCATGTGCGCTTCGCCCTGATCGAGAACCAGGACCGTATCCGCCAGGCGGTGCGTGGTATCCGCCAGATGTTCCGCGCCGATGGTATCGAGGCGCCTAAGGCTCCGGTTAAATCACCGCGCGGCTGAGCCTTTGCCAGACGCCCCGATGCCCCCGTTTCACGGGCGCTCGGGGCGTTTTCGTTCCGCTGGTCGGGCGCCGAACTTTCTTTTCTTCACCCCCTTCTCAACGGCGTGCCGTTGCATAGAATTGGCGGCGGGATTCTCCCCATAACAATTCTTCCCGCGCCCTCCCGACATCATGTCCGATACCCATCCTTGCTTGAGCTGTGGCGCCTGCTGCGCGCATTTTCGTGTGTCCTTCTTCTGGGGCGAGTGCACCTCGGCCGGCGGCTGCGTGCCGGACGACCTGGTGGTGCAGATCACTCCGAGCCGCGTGGCCATGATCGGCACCGACGCCAAACCGGCCCGTTGCATTTCCCTGTCTGGCGAGGTGGGCAAAGGCGTCGCCTGCACCATGTATGAACAACGCTCCAGTCCGTGCCGGGAGTTCGAGGCCTCTTGGGAAAACGGCGAGCACAACCCGCGCTGCGATGACGCGAGGGCGGCCCATGGCCTGGCGCCGCTGCAGCCGTTCGACTTCGGTGCGACGGCGGCCTGATTCGCGAACGTCGGAATCCTGCCAGCAAACAAGCGGCTCATTGCGGCGAAAAGGTTGCTAAGCGCACAAGGCAATTTGTGCGCAAGACTTTCTGTTCAGGTGATGGCCTTTTGCTGTAAAACTCCCCCATCCGGATTTTTACATCGCCAAGGTCAGGCCATTCGACTGAATAGCTGCTGGAAACATCGTCTATTCGGTCGATGCCTGCGGCCTCAAGGAGGAGTCGCCTGATCCACATCAGGAGTTGTGTGTGGACAGTCGCTCAGCCTCATCCATTCGTGTACGTCGTAGTCCGCTGGCCCTTTCCGTCAGTCTCGCAGCCTTGGGCCTGCTGGCCAGCTTCAGCAGCACGGAGGTGCTCGCCGCCTGTACCCCGGGCGTCCCGACCAACGGCGTCACAGTGACCTGCAGCGGAACCGACCAGCGGAACTTCAGCAGCACGGCCAGCAACCTCACGGTCAACGTCGCCTACGGTGACCAGGTGGGCTCCGATGGCTCTGGCAACCCGGTGATGCAGCTCACCGGCAGCAACAACACCATCAACAGCCAAGGCTGGATCAACCCGTCCTACATCGGGCTGCAGACGGTGCTGACCACCGGCCTGCAAGTCGGTAATGCCAGTACCCAGAACATCGCCATCACCAACGACACCGTTGCTCGCCTGTCCGGCACCAGTGCCAACCTCGGCGCCTCCCTGCTCGACCTGAAGGGCATGGCGTTGGATGCCCAGGCCGGCGCGGGCGGCAAGGTCACCCTCGTCAACAGCGGGACTATCCAGAGTGAGCGGCTCCTCGGGGCAAGCCTGCTGTTCGCGGACATGCCCGTGGTGGCGGTCTACGGTGGTGCCCAGGTCGAGATGACCAACATGAACGAGGTCTACGGCCGGATCGCGTTCCAGGCATCGAGCGAGGGCAACATCTTCACCAATGCCGGGACGCTGGCGGGCAGCGTGTCCCTGGGGGCGGGGGGTGGGTCCAACCGGTTCAACGCGATCATCAACTCTTCGGTGGTCTCGGGTGGGGTGACCGGCAGCAATGCCGTGACCGTCGACTCCAACCCGAACCTGGTGTTCGCTGCCCCCGGCATCGTCGACGGCGGCGCCGGTGGCTTCAACACCCTGGCCCTGCAGAACGCTATCGGCGGGGGGGCCGGCACTGCGGGCACGACCTCGATTACGGCGAGCAGTTTCATCAACTTCAGCAACCTGCTGGTCCAGAGCGGTACCTGGCTGGTCAGTGGTGCGCTGCTCAGCGGCGCCGTCACCAGCACGAGCCTGGTCGGTGGCTCGCTGTCGGTGAACAACGACGCCGTGTTCGGCAGCGGTGATGTCAGTGTCAGCAGCGCCAACCTCACCACCCACACCGCCACCGTCAACCTGGCCAACAATTTTCTGATCGGCAGTGGCGGGATGGCGCTCAGCGGCACCAACACCATCGTGCTCAACGGTGTGATCTCCGGCGTTGGGGGAGGCCGCCTGACCAAGAGCAACGGCGGCATCCTGCGCATCAATGGCGTCAACACCTACGCCGGCGGTACCACGCTCAACGGCGGCACCACCGTGGTCAGCACCGACCAGGCCTTTGGTACGGGCGCTATCGCCATCGGCTCCACGGGTGCCCGCATCGATGCCTCGGGTACGGTCAACCTGACCAACGACATCGGCCTGAGCGCCAACGGCACCTTCGGCGGCACCGGCAACCTGACCGTGTCCGGCGTCATCAGCAACACCACCAGCCGCACCGTGGCCAAGGTCGGCAGCGGCCAGTTGATCCTGGCCAACGCCAACACCTACCAGGGCGGCACCACCTTGTCGGGCGGCACCCTGGTAGTGGGCAACAACCAGGCGCTGGGCAGTGGCGGGCTGGCCGTTGCCAGCGCTTCGACCCTGGCCAGCAGCCAGGCCGTGACCCTGGCCAACACCGTCAGCCTGGCCAGCAACCTGACCGTCGCCGGCGCCAACGACCTGCGGCTCAATGGTGTGATCGGCAGCACCGGCGCCTTCAAGCTGATCAAGACCGGCAGCGGCAATCTGACCCTGGCGGCCGCCAATACCTTCACCGGGGGGATCGATCTGAACGGTGGCACCCTGACCCTGGCCACCAACAGTGGCGTGCTGGGCAGCGGTACGCTGACGGTCACCGGCAACAGCCGCCTGGCGTTCGATGTGCCGCTCAATACCAGCACGCCCATCGTGATCAACAGCGGCACGACCCTGGACCTTGGGGTCAATCAGGACGTCCTGCTGTTCAGCGCCTTCTCCGGTGGCGGCAACCTGACCAAGACCGGCACTGCCGAAGTGACCCTGTTCCAGACCGGCAGCCTCGGCGGGCAGGTGGATATACAGGCCGGCAAGCTCACCGCCCTGGCCAGCAATGCCCTGGGCAGCGGCGTTCCGGTGAACATCGCCAGTGGCGCCACCCTCAACCTGGCGGCGGATACGGCGCTCGGCGCCCTGACCGGCAGTGGTCAACTGCAAGTCACCAGCGGCGCCATCAGCCTTGGCAACGGTAACGCCACTTCCACCTTCTCCGGTGCCATCACCGGCAGCACCAGTTCCGGAATGTCCAAGGTCGGCAGCGGTACCCTGACCCTGGCCGGGGTCAACTCCTTTACCAGCAGCCTGGTGGTCAGTGCCGGTCGCCTGCATCTGAACAGCACCGCCAGCCTCGCCAGCAGCAACGTGTCCGTGCTCAACGGCGCCACCGTCAGCGGTACCGGCAGCTTCGGCGGCAGTGTGAGCATCAACAACGGCGCGCACCTGGTCGTCAGCTCGGGCGGCACATTGTCGGCGGGCTCGCTGAACCTGGCCGCCGGCAGCACGGTGGACGTCGCCCTCGGCGCACCGTCCCTGACGCCACTGGTCAGCGTCAGCAACAACCTGACCCTGCAATCCACCCAGTTCAGCTTCAGCAGCCTGGCCAGCATCGATAACGGCATTTATCGCCTGTTCAACTACGGCGGCTCGTTGAATAACCTCGGCGCCAGCATCAGCGCTTTGCCGACTGACTTCCTGCCGGGCGAAATCACCCTGCAATACGTGGCAGGCGGGGTCAACGCCATCGTCAACTCGCTGAGCCTGGCCACCCAGTACTGGGACGGCACCGGCCCGCTCGGCGATGGCGTGGTCAATGGCGGCAGCGGCCTGTGGGACAGCGCCTCCACCAACTGGACCAAGGCCAGCGGCATTCCCGTCGGCACCTGGAACAGCGTGGCGGCGGTGTTCCAGGGCACGGCGGGCCAGGTGACCCTCGAAGGCACCCAGAGCACCGGCAGCCTGCTGTTCAAGACGGATGGCTACAGCCTGAGCAGCGGCACGGCCGGCGTGCTCAATCTGGTCAATGGCAGCGGCGGCTCGGCCACCGTGGGTGCCGAGGCTGGGGTCAGCGCCCTGGTCGACGCGCAGATCGGCGGTACCGGCACGCTGGAAAAAACCGGCGCCGGTACCTTGATCCTGGCCGGCGACAACCTCTACAGCGGCGGGACGACGCTGACCACCGGTACCCTGATCGTCCGTCGTGACACCGCCCTGGGCGGCGGTGCCCTGACCCTCGGCATCGGCACCACCCTGCGCAGCGACACGAGCGATGTCACGCTGAGCAATAACGTGACCCTCGGCGGTGCGTCCAACGTGGTGGTCGACAGCGGCATCAACCTGAACCTGGCCGGTGCCCTCAGCGGCGCGGGTGGCCTGGTCAAGATCGGCGCCGGCAGCCTCGCCCTGAGTGGCGGCAACGCGCAACTGGGCAATACCTGGCTCAATGCCGGTGGCCTGGTGCTGGGCAGTCATTCCGCCCTCGGCTCGGGCACCTTGAACACCCTCGACAACACCACCCTCGACAGCGGTCTGGCGGGTGTGCAGGTTGGCAACAGCCTGGCCATGAGCGGCAACCTCACGTTCCTCGGCAGCCTCGATATGGCGCTGAGCGGCGTGGTGTCCGGCACCGGCAACCTGATCAAGAGCGGCAACAGCGCGCTGAGCCTGACCGGTGCCAATACCTTGAACGGCACCGTCACCCTCAACCAGGGCACCCTGCGCCTTGGCCACGCCAGTTCGCTGGGCAACGCCAGCCTGACGGTCGGTGGCGCTTCGACGCTGGAGTCGACCGCGAACCTCTCGGTCGCCAACAACGTCACCCTGAACCGCCAGCTGACGGTCAGTGGCAGCAACGCCCTGGCCCTCTCCGGCGTGGTGTCCGGCACCGCCGGCCTGCTCAAGGACGGCAGCGGCACGCTGACCCTGAGCGGCAACAACACCTATCAGGGCGGGACCACCCTGAGCGCCGGCACCCTCGCCGTTGGCCATGCCCAGGCGCTGGGCACTGGCCGCGTGGATGTCACCGGCAGCGCCAGCCTTCAGAGCACCAGCGCCCTGAGCGTTGGCAACGCCCTGGATATCAGTGGCGCCTTGACCGTGCAGGGCAACAGCGACCTGACCCTCTCCGGCGCCGTCAGCGGCGCCGGCAGCCTGACCAAGACCGGCAGCGGCGTCCTGAGCCTTGAAGGCATCAGCACCCTGCAGGGCACCTACAACATCGACGGTGGCACGCTGGCCGCCCGCTTCTCCAGCAGCCTGGGCACCCCGGCCGCGATCAACGTCGGCGCCGCCGGCACCTTGCGACTGGCGTTCGGTGGCCGGACGGGCGCGCTCAATGGCGCTGGTAACGTCAACCTGGTCAGCGGCATGTTGCGGGTCAATGAAGGCAACTTCAGTGGCACCATGAGCGGTAGCGGCAGCCTGCAGAAAGACGGTACTGGCACGTTGCTGCTTAGCGGCAACAGCAACTTCTCCGGCAACACCACCGTCTCCGCTGGACTCCTGCGGGTCACCGGCAGCTTCGGCAACGGCGATGGCCTGCTGCTGGTGCATGACGGCGGGGCAGTAACGGGCACAGGCGCGGTCAATGCCGACGTCACCATCGCCAGCAACGGCCATCTCGCCCTTGCCAGCGGATCGACCCTGACCCTCGACTCGCTGGTACTGCATGACACAGGCTTCATTGATGCCGCCCTGGGCAGCGCCACACCGGGTGCTGCCGGCCTGGCCAACATCACCGGCAACCTGACCCTCGACGGCAAGCTCAACATCACCGACACCGGCGGCTTCGGCATCGGCGTGTACCGCCTGTTTGATTACGGCGGTGTGCTGACCAACAATGGTCTGATCCTCGGCACATTGCCCAATGGCACGCCAACCAATGAGTTGGCGCTGCAGACCAGCGTCGCCCATCAGATCAACCTGGTGGTCGGCGGTGCGGCGGATATCCGTTTCTGGGACGGCAGCGGCGTGGCCGGCGACGGCATCATTGCTGGTGGCGACGGTGTCTGGAACGGCACCAACGGCAACTGGACCACCACCAACGCCGGCTACAACCAGGCGTGGAACGACAGCTTCGCCGTGTTCCAGGGCGCTGCCGGCACGGTCACCGTGGACGGAACCCAGAGCGTCACCGGGCTGCAGTTCATCAACGACTACACCCTGGCCGGCGGCGCCGCGGGCCAGTTGCAACTGGTCAATGGCATCGACGGCTACAGCGCCGTGCGGGTCGGCAGCGGCAAGACCGCCACCCTCGACGTCAGCCTCACCGGCAACGGCATCCTCACCAAGCTGGACAACGGCACCCTGGTGCTCAACGGCAGCAACAGCCACACCGACGGCACCCGCCTCGAAGGCGGCACGCTGGTACTGAGCAACGACGACGCGCTGGGCTCCGGCAACCTGACCACTTCTGCCGGCACCAGGCTGGACACTAACAAGGCGGTCAGCCTGGTCAATGATGTGGTTCTCGACGGTGCGCTGACCCTGGCTGGCAGCAACGACCTGACGCTCAACGGTCTGGTGTTCGGCAACGGCTCGCTGGTGAAAAATGGTAGCGCGACGCTGACGCTGAACAACGTCAACGACTACGCAGGGACCACACTCAACGGCGGTACGCTGGTGCTGGGCGACCGGGGCGCGCTGGGCAACGGTCAGTTGACCGTCAGCGGCGTGTCCACCCTCGACAACAGTGTTGCAATGACCCTGGGTAACGCCATCAATCTTGGCTCGCGCCTGACCATAGCCGGCAACCGCGACCTGGACCTGAGTGGCGCCTTGAAGGGGACCGGCACCCTGGTCAAGCAGGGCAGCGCCACGCTGGCGCTGACGGGCAGCAGCAATTTCCTGGGCACCTATCAGGTCGACGCCGGCCAGCTCAACCTGCTGGGCAGCAACGGCACGAATGCACCGTGGGTGACTGTGGGCGCGGCCGGCATCCTGGGTGTCGGTGCCGACAGTACCCTGCAGTCGCTGGGCGGGCAGGGCGCGGTGCAGGTGTACAACAACAGCGTCCTGACCCTGCGCAACGGCACCTTTGCCGGCAGCATCACGGGGAACGGCGGCCTGAACATCGACTTCGGCAGCGTCGCCCTGAGCGGCACCAGCAACCTGAATGGTGCGACCGCGGTGTCCTCCGGCAGCCTCTACGTCGATGGCTCGCTGACGACGTCTTCGCTGTCGGTTGCAGGTGGCGCCACCCTGGGCGGCACGGGCAGCGTCAATGGCGCTGTGACCATCGCCGATGGCGCTTATCTGCAACTCGACAGCACTGCCACGCTGACCACCGGCGACCTGACCCTCAACAATGACTCCCACCTCGATGCCTGGCTCGGCGCGGCCGTGGCGGGTTCGGCGTCCATGCTCAAGGTCAACGGCAACCTGCTGCTGGACGGGACGCTCGATATATCCGACGCGGGCGGTTTCGGTCTCGGTGTCTATCGCTTGATCGACTACACCGGCAGCCTGACCGATAACGGCCTTTCGATCGGCATGATTCCGGCGGGTCTGTTGAGCGGCGACCTGGAAGTGCAGACCAGCGTCGCCAACCAGGTCAACCTGCTGGTCGGCGGCGCCCCCGGTAGTGTGCTGTTCTGGAGCGGCAGCAACGGTAGCTGGGGCAGCACGGCGAGCAACTGGACCAACGCCACCGGCAACTTCAGCCAGACCTGGCAGGACGGCTTCGCGGTATTCCAGGGCACGGCAGGCACGGTCACCGTCGAAGGCACGCAGACCACCACCGGCCTGCAATTCGCCAGCACCGGCTACAACCTGGTCGCAGGAGCTGCGGGTGAGCTGAACCTGGTCAACGGCTCCACCGGCTATGCCGGCGTGCGGGTCGGCAGCGGTTACACCGCCACGGTCGATGTGAACGTCACTGGCAGCGCCACCCTCAACAAGCTCGAAGGCGGCACCCTGGTACTGAACGGCAACAACAGCTACAGCGGCGGTACCCTGCTCAATGGCGGCACCCTCGTCGTGGGCAGCAATGCCGCCCTGGGCACTGGCACCCTGACCACCGCCAGCCTCACCCTCCTGGACAGCAATCGCGCAGTCAGCCTCGGCAATGCCGTGACCCTCGACGGCGGGCTGATCCTCGCCGGCAGCAACGACCTGAGCCTCGCCGGCGACATCGGTGGCAGCGGCGCCCTGGCCAAGAACGGCAACGCCAACCTGACCCTGAGCGGCAATAACAGCTACAGCGGCGGCACCGTACTCAACGCCGGCAGCCTGACCCTCGGCCACAACGCCGCACTGGGCACCGGTGCGCTGACGATCCTCGGCAACACCCGCCTGGATACCACGGCCAACCTGCAACTGAACAACGCCATCGTCGTCGGCCAGCAACTGACCCTCACCGGCAGCCACGACCTGACCCTGGGCGGCGTGCTCAGCGGGACCGGCGACCTGGTCAAGAACGGCAGCGGCCAACTGCGGCTGACCGGCAACAGCAGCTACACCGGCACCACTCTGGTCTACGCCGGCGGCCTGACCGTGGACGGCAGCTTCGCCAGCGCCAACGTGCTTGTCGGCAGCGGCGCCAGCCTGGGGGGCAGCGGTCACTTGTCTGGCGGGGCGCGCCTGGCCGACGGCGCCAACCTCAACGTGGCCAGCGCCACCGCGCCGCTGACCGTGGGCAGCCTGTCGCTGGCGTCGAACAGCAACGTGAACTTCACCCTCGGCGCGCCGGATACCGCCACCACCCTGGTCAAAGTCAACGGTGACCTGGACCTGAACGGCACCCTCAACATCACCGACGGCGGCAACTTCGGCATCGGCGTCTACCAATTGTTCAGCTACGGCGGCGTACTGGTGGATGACGGTATGACCCTCGGCAGCCTGCCGGCCGGCTTCGATCTCGCGCAGATGACCCTGCAAACTTCCCTGGCCAACCAGATCAACCTGGTGGTCGACGAAGGCGATGGCGACCTGCTGTTCTGGAACGGCACCAAGACCAACGCCGACGGCACCATCGGCGGCGGCTCCGGCACCTGGGGCGCAGACACCAACTGGACCAACTCCAGCGGCAAGAACAGCAATGGCTGGAGCGGTGGCCAGTTCGCCGTCTTCGGCGGTCAGAGCGGCACGGTCACCGTGTCGGGGCTGCGGCGCTTCTCGGGCATCCAGTTCCTCAGCGATGGCTATCTCGTGCAGGGCGACGCGCTCGAAGCCGTCAACGCGGCGGACGGGTCGCTGGCGGCGGTGCGCGTTGCCAATGGGGCGACTGCGCGGATCGGCGCGGCGCTGGTGGGCGAGGGCGGCCTGGAGAAACTCGACGGCGGCACCCTGGAACTGACAGGCGCCAACACCTACAGCGGTGGCACCCAGATCAGCGCCGGTACCTTGCTCGGCAACACCACCAGCCTGCAGGGCTCGATCGTCAACGACGCCAGCCTGATCTTCCAGCAGGACGTGGACGGCAGCTTTGCCGGCAACCTGAGCGGCACCGGCAAGGCCTTCAAGCGTGGCTACGGCACCTTGCTGTTTACCGGCTACAACGGCTTCAGCGGCACCTTCACCGTCGAGGACGGCGTGCTGCAGGTGGGCGAGACGGCCGAGGAAGAACCGGCTCCGGTGGTCGCCTCGTTCGCCCGTATGGCGCTGTTCTCGGTGCCGGTGGGCGACACCCTGGCGGCTGATATCACCGTCAACAACGGTGCTGGTCTGACCGGTACCGGTACCGTCGGCAGCGTGGTCAACCACGGCACCGTGCAGCCGGGTGCCAACGGCAACCTGACCGTCAGCGGCAACTTCACCAACGCCAGCGACGGCACCCTGAGTATCAACCTGACCCCGCTGCCGACCCGCTACCTGGCCGTGGGCGGTACCGCCACCCTGGCCGGTCAGTTGAATGTGTTCGCCGTGGCGCCGTATACCGGCGACACCACCTACACCCTGCTGACCGCCGACGGTGGCATCACCGGCACCTTCGACAGCGACAACATCGACAGCCTCGGCCAGGCCTCCAGCCTGGCCTTTATCGACACCACGCTGCAGTACGGTGCCAATGACGTGAGCCTGTCGGTGGCGCGCAACAACGTCGCTTTCGCCGATGTCGCCCTCAGCGACAACCAGCGTGGCGTGGCTGCAGCACTGGATTCGGCCGCTGCGCCGGCCAGCCTGCGCAGCGCCATCACCAGCCTGGACGTGGCCTCGGCGCAGGCAGCGTTCGACAGCCTGTCCGGCGAAATCCACGCCAGCACTGCCAGCGTGCTGCTGGAAGACTCGCGCTACGTGCGCAATACGGTCAACGACCGCATGCGCCAGGGCGATTGCGGCAACGGTGACCCGCGCAGCGTGCTCGCACCGAGCAGCGGCCAGCAAAGCAGCAGCGGCTGCCAGGGCCAGGGCGTAGGCTGGATCACCGCACTGGGCGGCTGGGCCAACCACGACGGTGGCAGCGGCGTGGCAGCGGTGGATCGCGACCTGTCCGGCTTCATGCTCGGTTTCGACAACAACCTGAACGACCAGTGGCGTGCAGGTATCGCGGCGGGTTACACCAAGACCAGCCTCGACGCCAACAAACGTGGCTCGGATGCCTCGGTGGACAGTTACCACCTGGCGACCTACCTGAGCTACCAGCTCGACGCGTTCGCGGCCCGCGTGGGCGCCGGCTACAGCTGGCACGACATCGACACCAAGCGCCATGTCGCGGCTGGCAGCTACAACGAAGAGCTGAAAGCCAAGTACAAGGCCGGCACCGCTCAGGTGTTCGGTGAAGTGGGTTACACCCTCGAAGCCGCTGGCGTGGCGCTGGAACCGTTCGCCGGCCTGGCCTATGTCAACTACGACAGCGACACCGGCCGCGAGAAAGGCGGGGCCGGGGCGCTGGAAGCCAGTTCGAAACAGGACGCCACCTTCAGCACCGTCGGCCTGCGCGCCGGCAAGCAGTTCGTGCTGGACAACGGCACCACCGTGACGCCACGCGGCAGTGTGGGCTGGCGCCATGCCTTCGGTGATACCAAGCCGGACGCGGACCTGCGCTTTGTCGACGGCGGCGCGGCGTTCAGCACCCAGGGTGTGCCGCTGGCGAAGGATGCGGCGGTGCTCGAAGCGGGCCTGGACGTGAGCATTGGCGCGGCGGGCAAGCTGGGTGTCGGGTACTCCGGGCAACTGGCAAGCGACAACCGCGATCATGCGGTGACCGTCAGCTTCAGCATGGGCTTCTGAGGACCTCGCCGGCCGGCTCGCACACCATCTGTGGGAGCCGGCTTGCCGGCGATGAGGCCAGTGGCAACAACCAGGAATCCGGTATCGGGCGTTATCGGCCCGATGCCGTTCCCCACTGCACCACCAGCATCCCCACCACGATCAACCCCACCCCCAGCAACCGGGCCAGATTCACCGGCCGCTCCGGCAACCCCATCAACCCCCACTGGTCGATCGCCAGCGATGACAGCACCTGTCCGGCTATCACGCAGACGATGAATCCTGCCGCCCCCAGACGCGGCGTAAGGATCAACGCCGCCGTGATATAGGCCACCCCGGCCACACCCCCGAACCACGCCCACCAGGGCGCCGACACCAGCCCCGACCAGTGCGGCGCCGGTGCCCTCATCACCCACAGCGCCGGCAGCACCATCAGCACGCTCACCGACAGCGACACCAGCGCAGCCCACAACGGATGACCCAGCAAGCGCCCCAGCCCGGCATTGCTGCCGGCCTGGAACGGCACGGCTGCACCGGCAAGCAGGGCGATCAGTGGCAAGAGGATGACGGCGGGGGAAAAACCAGCGTTCATGGCGGACTCCTTGATACACGCAACGGACATGAGGCAGTCTTGGTTATCCATACGCTCGATGGAAATTCGAATTTCGCACAGGGACTATTCGCCCGATGGATGATCTGCGCCGCATCGACCTCAACCTGCTGCTGACCCTGCATGCCCTGCTGGCCGAACAGCACGTATCCCGCGCAGCGTTGCGCCTGCACCGCAGTCAGCCGGCGGTCAGCCATGCCTTGGCGCAGTTGCGCGACCTCTTCGCCGACCCGCTGCTCGTACGCCGTGGTGGGCGTCTGCAGCCCACCGCCCGTGCGCTGGAACTGGTCCAGCCGCTGCAGGACGCACTGCAACAACTGGACGCGCTGCTCAGCCGCCCCGGTTTTGACCCCGCCCGGGCGCGCCGCAGCTTTCGCCTGGCGATGTCGGATTATGGTGCGCGGGTGGTGTTGCCACGGCTGATGCGAGGCCTGCGGGAAGAGGCGCCAGGTATCGACCTGGTGGTGACCCAAGGCAGCCGCGAGGCCATGCTCAGCCAGTTGTTCGATGGCGAGATCGACCTGGCGCTGGGAGTGTTCCCGACCCTGGCCGCCCCGCTGTGCGCCGAAACCCTTTTCGAAGAGCGCTTCGCCTGCCTCGCCGACCGTGACACCCTGCCGGCCCGGGGCGGCCTGACGCTGGAGGAGTGGCTGGCACGGCCCCATGTATTGGTCGCGGTACGGCCCGGTGCCGACAACGAAATCGACCTGGCTCTGGCCGCTCAGGGCCAACAGCGCCGTGTGGCCCTGGCCCTGCCGCACTGGACCGCCGCCACTGAAGTCATCGCCGGTACCGACCTGCTGCTCACCGTCGCCCGGCGCAGTCTGGAAGGGCGTTTGTCGTTGCAAGGATTGCGCTGCTTCGAGCCGCCATTGCCGATTCGTGCGTTCGAATTCCAGCAGGCCTGGCATGAACGGCGCGAGGGCGATGCCGCGCATCGATGGTTGCGGGGGAGGGTGATGCACGCTTGCATGGCCTAAGATAGTCAGCCTGTTTCCCCTGACATGGAGTTACCGATGGACCTTCGAATTGCCGCGACCGCCGTGGTCTTGCTGCTGGGCAGCCAGATGGCCCAGGCCGACAGCTACAGCCAGTGCATGAAGACCGCCAACACCACCGTCGCCATGCGCGACTGCAGCGGCGCCGAATACAAGCGCCAGGACACCCGCCTGAACCAGGCCTACAAGGCCGCCATGGGCACGCTCGAAAAGCCCCAGCAGGACAAACTGCGCGAGGCCCAGCGTCAGTGGGTCAAGTACCGCGATGCCAATTGCGGCCTGTACTACGGCCTTACCGGCGGCACGATCGACCAGCTCAATGGCAGTGGCTGCGAGGTGGACATGACCCGGCAGCGGGCGGATGAGCTGGAGAAGATGCCGCAGAGCTGAGGGCCTTATCGCTGACAAGCGGAGCGCCGCCCCGCTTGCCAGCGATTGTGAGCCTCAAACCGCCGCTACGGCCTCCACCTCCACCAGCATCCCGTCCAGCGCCAGCCGGGGCACCGGAATCAACGTACACACCGGCTTCATGTGCCCGCCCCACGCCCGGTCCGCCTCGGCCACCCACTCCCGCAGGCGGGCCTCCGAATGATCGACTATCAACAGCGTCAGCTTGAACACATGCTCGATCCCGGCCCCCTTCGACGCCAGCGCCGTCTTCACATTCTCCAGGGCCTGGCGTGCCTGCTCGGCGAACAGGGGTGACAACGTCCCGGTTGCATCCTCGCCACCTTGCCCGGCAATGAACAACAACCGCGAACCACCCCGCACCTCGGCCACATGGGAATAGGCATTGGCACTCGGGTCGTACAGGCCTTCGGGGTTGGAAAGCTGAAAAACTCCAGTCATGGCGACACTCCTTGGGAAACGTGCGGGCGAGTATCGGACCTCGAGTTAAGTAGAGGTCAAGCAGCTATCGCGGGCTGGCGGTCAACACCGCCGTTCAGCCATTCCACCATGGATTCCCACCGCCACTTCCCCTAATCTGATGCCCACCCTCGTCACCGTCACCGACTCTCCATGCTTATCCACTTCGCCATTTTCCTCAGCACCCTGGTCGCCATGGAGGGTGTCGGTTTTCTTGCGCACAAGTACGTGATGCACGGCTGGGGCTGGTTCCTGCACCGTTCGCACCACGAACCGCACCTGGGCGCTGTGGAGACCAACGACGTGTATCTGCTGGTGCTCGCGCTGGTGGCGATCACCCTGATCGTGCTGGGCAATGCCGGCCACGATCCGCTGCAATGGATCGGCGCAGGCGTGGCGGCCTTCGGCGTGCTCTACGTGGTAATTCACGATGGCATCGTCCACCGCCACTGGCCGGCCAGGCCCAAGCCGCGCCATCCCTATCTGCGCCGGCTGTACCAGGCGCACCTGATGCACCACGCGGTGAAGGGCCGGCGCAACAGCGTGTCGTTCGGTTTCCTGTACGCGCCGCCGGTGCACGAACTCAAGCGCCAACTGCGCGAGATGCGCGACTCAGAAACGCGCGTCGAGGATCGCCGGCAACGTGATCTCCTTGACGAAGCTCGCGGCTGAAAGGCTCAGCGCCATCCGCACCACCTGCACCACGTCATGCACCGGGATCAGCTCGCCGCCGCCATGCTGTTCGGCCACGGCGCGAGGCGTGCCAAGCGGGTCGTCGGTGTTCAGATAACCGAGATTCAGGCAGGTCACGCCCAGGCGCTGCTTGCGGTAGCCTTCGCGCAGCGCATCGGCCATGCCGCGCAGGGCGAACTTGCTGGCGCCGAAGGTCACTTCCGGGCGGCCGCTCTGGGGCAGCCCCGAGGTAGAGCCGGTGAGAATGATCCGCGGTTTTTCACTGCGCAAAAGCCTCGGCAGCAGGCGCTTGATCAGCAGGATCGGCGCGGTGACGTTGCAACTGACGATGGCCTGCAACTGGTCTTCGTTGTCGGCGAGGAAGTCGTAGCGTTCGTCGAAGGCGCGGTCTTCCCAGATACCGAGGTTGTAGATCAGCGTGTCCAGGCCACGGTTGCCTAGGTGCTCGTCGATCTGCCCGATGCCTGCGAGCGGGTTGCCAAGATCGGCCTCGATCCAGTCCAGCGCGATGCCGTCTCGCTCCAGCAACGCCGCAGGGCGGCTGCGTGACACGCCGACCAGATGGTCGCCGCGATCCCCCAATCCCTCCATGAATGCCTTGCCCAGCCCCTTGCTGGCGCCCACTACCATGATGTTCATCGGCTCACTCCTGTGTTGGTGGGGGAGCATGCAAGCAGAGCCGCAGGGTGATGGCAAAGGGCTGGGTGTTTCTGGGTGTGACCGAATTTCAAGTTCCGTGCTGGCGTGACCGCCCAGAGCGTCAACTTCCCGTTACCCTCAACGCCAACAACGTCTTCGACAAGACGGTGAGCACGTCGAACAACGGCAACTTCTATGGCGAGCCGCGCAACTTTGTGCTGGTGCGGGCGAAGTACTGAAGCGGTTGTGGCAGATCCTGTGGGAGCGGCTTCAGCCGCGAACGGCGGCGAAGCCGTCGTAAAACCTGAGTCCCCAGTCGCACTGATACACCTCGGATCCCGGTTCTATGGCCGCTGCGCGGCCAATCGCGGCTGAAGCCGCTCCTACGACGTTTTGTGCCAGGCACAGACAGGTGGGAGCCGGCTTGCCGGCGATGGCGTCATTGCAGCCGACACCGTTGCCTGGTCGGGCCTCATCGCTGCGATTCGGCGCCCCGACAAGGCCAGCTCCCGTTTCACGGTTTCAGATAGGCATCGCCGAGGTCGAAGCCGCCAGCGCAATCTTCAGATAGGCCCGGCTGATCTCCATTTCCACCATCGCTGCGCTCAGCAACTCCTGGTGTTCGGGGATGGGTTGTCGGGGCAGCAGCCAGGTTTTCTTGTGGGCGCTGTTGATGAATTCCATCGCCTGGCGGATGGCTTCGTCATGGGTGACGCCGGGGCGGATGGAGAAGGACGGGGGCGGATCGGGGACGAGCTTTTTCATGGTGCAACTCCTAGTCAATGGAGCTGCCACGTCTTCGCCGCTAAACGAAAGGGTGGCAGCTGTACGCGGGTTAGCAGACCGAGGACTAGGTGACCCGGCGCACCATAAAGGTGCCCACACGCACAGCCGCCATTGAGAGGTTCGCTGGTGTGCACTAGCCGTTCGGACTGCTAATCCGGTCGTTGATTTGGCAACGACCCGGGCAGACTAGGCAGCGTTTCCACGTAGCGCAACAAGCAGGCGGGGTGCGGGAGTATGCTTGGGAAATTGCCTACAAGAAAGTCGGAGATTGAGGAAGTTGCATGGCTTTCTGCGACAACTTTCGTCCGTTTTTTCGGGCGCACATCTTGCGGATCACCACCCGCCCGTAGGAGCTGGCGTAGCCTGCGAAGGGCCGCAAAGCGGCCCCTGACACGGGCGGTTGGCCAGATCAGTTCTTGTTGGCGTTCAGCTTGCGCAACTCTTCATAAGTAGCCGATTGAACAAACCAGAACCCCGAAACGATGCACCAGCTCAGGCTGCCAACCACGAAGATACCCAGGCCTGCCAGGAAGCCACTGGTAAACAGGGCGACAAGAGCGAAGAGCCAGATCACGGCCAGGGAGATATAGAGGACGATGTTGTTGACGCTGATGACGAAGTCTTTCACGAGCTAGTTCCTTGCCAGGTAGTGATGATCGGGTGATTCCGTTCCGGGGGGCGGATGCTAGCACATTGGTTTTCAGGATCGAGAGGAACGACGAGGCGTCGTAGAGCGGCTGCCGGGATGGCGAGTGGGGGCTTGGGGGCATGTCGATGGTTGTGCGTCGCGCATGAGATTGAGCGCCGCCCGCGCGGCGCATCGCGCCGGTTCGGCGCACCGACAAGCTCGCTCCCACATTTTTTGCAACGTACCTATGCCTGTCAGGCCATGGTTGCCCGCCTTGTTCGCACGGCATGGGATCGTGTTGAGGCTAGCGGCACACCAAATCCCAGGCACAAAAAAACCGACTAAAAAGTCGGTTTTTTCTGGATCTTGGTGCCCCGAGGGAGACTCGAACTCCCACTCCTTTCGAAAACGGATTTTGAATCCGCCGCGTCTACCAATTCCGCCATCAGGGCTTGTGGCGGCGGAGTATAGAGAGGGCCTGACCGTTGGTCAATCAGCTTTCATGGTCAATTTTTCCGCTTTCGGCTAAACTTCCCGGCCCTGTCGAACCCGTACCCCACTGCCATGCGCGTCGCCGATTTTTCCTTCGAACTCCCCGATTCCCTGATCGCCCGCCATCCCCTGGCCGAGCGGCGCGGCAGCCGGCTGCTGGTCCTCGATGGGCCGAGCGGCGCGCTGGCGCATCAGCATTTCACCGATCTGCTGGGCTTCCTGCGCCCCGGCGACCTGATGGTATTCAACAACACCCGGGTGATCCCGGCGCGGCTGTTCGGCCAGAAGGCGTCCGGCGGCAAGCTGGAAATTCTGGTGGAGCGGGTGCTGGACAGCCATCGCGTGCTGGCCCACGTGCGTTCGAGCAAGGCGCCCAAGCCAGGCACGCAGATTCTGGTGGACGGCGGCGGCGAGGCCGAGATGGTGGCGCGCCATGACACGCTGTTCGAGCTGCGCTTCGCCGAAGAAGTGCTGCCGCTGCTCGACCGCGTCGGGCACATGCCGCTGCCTCCTTATATAGACCGCCCCGACGAGGGCGCCGACCGCGAGCGCTATCAGACGGTCTACGCCGAACGCGCCGGCGCCGTGGCCGCGCCCACCGCCGGCCTGCACTTCGATGAAGAGCTGCTGGCGAAGATCGCCGAGAAGGGCGTCGAGACCGCCTTCGTCACCCTGCACGTCGGCGCTGGCACCTTCCAGCCGGTGCGGGTCGAGCGCATCGAAGACCACCACATGCACAAGGAATGGCTCGAAGTGAGCCAGGAGGTGGTCGATGCCGTGGCCGCCTGCCGTGCTCGCGGTGGCCGGGTGGTGGCGGTGGGCACCACCAGCGTGCGCTCGCTGGAAAGCGCGGCCCGCGATGGCGTGCTCAAGCCGTTCAGTGGTGATACCGATATCTTCATTTTCCCGGGCCGGCCGTTCCATGTGGTCGATGCCCTGGTCACCAACTTCCATTTGCCCGAGTCCACGCTGCTGATGCTGGTCTCGGCCTTCGCCGGTTACCCGGAAACCATGGCGGCCTACGCGGCGGCGGTGGAAAACGGCTACCGCTTCTTCAGTTACGGTGATGCCATGTTCATCACCCGCAATCCGGCGCCACGCGGCCCCGAGGATCAAGCATGAGTCGCACCTGTCGTATGTCCTTCGAGTTGCTGGCCACCGACGGCAAGGCCCGTCGCGGCCGCCTGACCTTCCCCCGTGGCACCGTGGAAACCCCGGCGTTCATGCCGGTGGGCACCTATGGCACGGTCAAGGGCATGCTGCCTCGGGACATCGAGGCGATCGGCGCCGAGATGATCCTCGGCAACACCTTCCACCTGTGGCTGCGCCCGGGCACCGAGGTGATCAAGGCCCACGGCGACCTGCACGACTTCATGCAGTGGAAAGGCCCGATCCTCACCGACTCCGGCGGTTTCCAGGTGTTCAGCCTGGGCGCGATGCGCAAGATCAAGGAGGAGGGCGTGACCTTCGCCTCGCCGGTGGACGGCTCCAAGGTGTTCATGGGCCCGGAAGAGTCGATGCAGGTCCAGCGCGACCTGGGCTCGGACGTGGTGATGATCTTCGACGAATGCACCCCGTACCCGGCCGATGAAGACGTGGCGCGGGTGTCGATGGAGCTGTCGCTGCGCTGGGCCCAGCGCTCGAAGAACGCCCACGGCGACAACACCGCGGCGCTGTTCGGCATCGTCCAGGGCGGCATGCACCAGGACCTGCGCATGCGCTCGCTGGAAGGCCTGGACAAGATCGGCTTCGACGGCCTGGCCATCGGCGGTCTGTCGGTGGGCGAGCCGAAGCACGAAATGATCAAGGTGCTGGACTATCTGCCCGGCCAGATGCCCGCTGACAAACCTCGTTACCTTATGGGGGTTGGCAAGCCGGAAGATCTTGTTGAGGGTGTGCGCCGCGGTGTCGACATGTTCGATTGCGTGATGCCCACTCGCAATGCGCGAAATGGTCATCTGTTCATCGATACCGGCGTGCTGAAAATCCGCAATGCGTTCCATCGTCACGACGACTCGCCCCTGGATCCGACCTGCGATTGCTATACCTGCCAGAACTTCTCCCGCGCTTATCTGCATCACCTGGATAAATGCGGCGAAATGCTCGGCGCCATGTTGAATACGATCCACAACTTGCGTCATTACCAGCGCCTTATGGCTGGTTTGCGCGAGGCTATTCAACAAGGTACATTGGCCGCCTTTGTCGACGCCTTTTACGCCAAGCGCGGGCTTCCCGTGCCGCCCTTGGATTGATGTTCCGTCACTTTTGACAACAACACTTTTCGCAACTTGGAGCACCCAATGAGCTTTCTGATTCCTGCCGCTTACGCGGACGCCGCAGCCCCTGCCGCTGCTGCCGGCCCGGCTGGTACCGGTTTCGAGTGGATCTTCCTGGTCGGTTTCCTGGTCATCTTCTACCTGATGATCTGGCGCCCACAGGCCAAACGTGCCAAAGAACAGAAAAACCTGCTGAGCAACCTGCAAAAGGGTGACGAAGTTGTCACCAACGGCGGTATCGCCGGCAAGATCGTCAAAGTCAGCGATGACTTCATCGTTCTGGAAGTGTCCGACACCGTCGAACTGAAGTTCCAGAAAGGCGCTGTAGCAGCCACTCTGCCGAAGGGCACGCTGAAAGCGATCTAAGCAAAGTTTTTAACAATCGACGGGGCGCGCAAGGCGCCCCGCGTCTTGAACGGGCGGCGTGATGCTGAACAAAACTCCTCTATGGAAATACGCACTGATCCTGGTGGTACTGGCGATCGGTTTTATTTATTCCGCTCCCAACCTCTACCCTGACGATCCGGCCATCCAGGTCAGCGGCGCGAGCACTGCGCTGCAGGTCAATCAGGCGGACCTCGACCGTGTCAGCAAGGCACTGGCCGACGCCGGGATCGCGGTAAAGGCCGCAACCCTGGGTGAGACAGGCAAGGCTGCGCTGCTGCGCCTGGCCAAGCAGGAAGACCAGCTTCCCGCCAAGGACGTTGTGCGCAAGGCACTGGGCGATGACTACGTGGTGGCGCTGAACCTGGCCCCGACCACGCCACAATGGCTGCGCAGCATCGGTGCTCATCCGATGAAGCTGGGCCTGGACCTTTCCGGTGGTGTGCACTTCCTGCTCGAAGTGGACATGGACAAGGCCATGCAAGCCCGCCTGAAGGTCTACGAAGGCGAGGTGAAGAGCCTGCTGCGCAAGGAGCGTGTGCGTTACCGCAGCCTGCCGCAACAGGACAACGGCATCCAGTTGGGCTTCTCCGACGATGCTTCCCGCGAACAGGCCCGTAGCCTGATCCGCAAGAATTTCAACGATTTCGAGCTGACTACCAGCGAGCGTAACGGGCTGTCCGTGCTGCGCCTGGCGATCACGCAAGCGAAGATCACCGAAATCCGTGAATACTCCATCAAGCAGAACCTGACGACGGTGCGTAACCGGGTCAACGAGCTGGGCGTTGCCGAGCCGCTGGTTCAGCGCCAGGGCGCCAACCGCATCGTGGTCGAGCTGCCGGGCGTGCAGGACACCGCCGAAGCCAAGCGTATCCTCGGCAAGACCGCCAACCTGGAGTTCCGCCTGGGCGCCGAGCCTGGTGCGTCGAAAGCCACCACCGAGGTGTTCGAGTTCCGTGAAGGCGGTCGTTCCGCTGCGGTCGAGCGCGGCCTGATCATCACCGGTGACCAGGTCACCGACGCCCAGGCCAGCTACGACGAGCAAGGCCGTCCGCAGGTGAACATCCGTCTCGACGGCCACGGCGGCGAGCTGATGAGCCGCGCCACCCGCAGCAACGTCGGTCGCAGCATGGCGGTGATCTTCATCGAGCAGCGTCCGATGACCCGCTACGAGAAGCAGGTGGTCGATGGTGTCGAGAAAGACGTCGCGATCCAGACCTTCAAGGAAGAGAAGAAGATCATCAGCCTGGCGACCATCCAGTCGCCGCTGGGCAGCCAGTTCCGCATCACCGGCCTGAACGGCCAGGGCGAATCGTCCGAACTGGCCCTGCTGCTGCGTGCCGGTGGTCTGGCCGCGCCGATGTACTTCGCTGAAGAGCGCACCATCGGCCCGAGCCTGGGTGCCGACAACATCACCAAGGGTATCGACGCTTCCCTGTGGGGCATGCTGTTCGTCTCGCTGTTCATCATGGCCATCTACCGCTTCTTCGGCCTGATCGCTACCGTGGCCCTGGCGGGCAACATGGTCCTGCTGCTGGCGCTGATGTCGCTGCTGGGCGCGACCCTGACCCTGCCGGGTATCGCCGGTATCGTGCTGACCATGGGTATGGCGGTCGACGCCAACGTGCTGATCTTCTCGCGGATCCGCGAGGAAATCGCCAACGGCATGTCGGTGCAGCGCGCTATCCACGAAGGTTTCGACCGTGCCTACGCGGCGATTCTCGACGCCAACCTGACGACCCTGCTGGTCGGCGGCATCCTCTTCGCCATGGGCACCGGCCCGGTGAAGGGCTTCGCGGTCACCATGTCGCTGGGTATCGTTACTTCGATGTTCACTGCCATCCTGGTTACCCGGGCGATCGTCAACGCGATCTACGGCGGCCGTGACTTCAAGAAGCTGTGGATTTAAGGGGCTGCCATGCTACGTACGATCAACTTCATGGGCGTGCGCAATGTTGCGTTCGCCGTCACCATGCTCCTTACCGTGCTGGCCCTGTTCAGCTGGTTCCACAAAGGCCTGAACTTCGGTCTGGACTTCACCGGCGGTACGCTCATCGAGCTGACCTACGAGCGTCCGGCCGACCTGGGTCAGGTCCGTGAGGAACTGGTCAAGTCCGGCTTCCATGAGGCCGTGGTACAGAGCTTCGGCGCGACCACCGACCTGCTGGTGCGTATGCCGGGCGACGACCCGCTGCTGGGCAACCGTGTGGCCGAAGCGCTGCAGAAGGTCGGCGGCGACAACCCGGCGACCGTCAAGCGCGTCGAGTTCGTCGGACCGCAGGTGGGTGAGGAGCTGCGCGACCAGGGCGGCCTCGGCATGCTCCTGGCCCTCGGCGGCATCCTGATTTACCTGGCGTTCCGCTTCCAGTGGAAGTTCGCGGTCGGTGCCATCGTCTCGCTGATCCACGACGTGGTCGTGACCATGGGTATCCTGTCGTTCTTCCAGATCACCTTCGACCTGACGGTGCTGGCGGCGGTCCTGGCGATCATCGGCTACTCGCTCAACGACACCATCGTGGTATTCGACCGGGTTCGCGAGAACTTCCGTGTACTGCGCAAGGCGTCGCTGATCGAGAACATCAACATCTCCACCACCCAGACCTTGTTGCGTACCGTGGCGACCTCGGTATCGACCTTGCTGGCCATCGCCGCGCTGCTGTTCTTCGGCGGCGACAACCTGTACGGCTTCTCGGTGGCGCTGCTGGTGGGTGTACTGGCGGGTACCTACTCGTCGATCTACATCGCCAACGTGGTGCTGATCTGGCTGAACCTGAGCAGCGAAGACCTGATTCCGCCGGCCAAGACCGACGGTGTGGACGACCGTCCATAAGGCTTTTTCCTACGCCTCAGGCGGAAAAGGAGGGCGTGAGTTTTGAACTCACGCCCTTTTTTTTGCTCCAAGGCTGGGAGAAGCGCGGGTAAATCCCGCAGGTAAATCAGGAGGTTCACGTGAACAAGTCGATGCTGGTGGGTGCGGTACTGGGTGCTGTCGGTGTGACTGCCGGAGGTGCTGTCGCGACCTACAGCCTGGTCAACGATGGGCCGCAATACGCCCAGGTGCTGGGTGTTCAGCCGGTCAAGCAGACTGTGAAGACGCCACGGGAAGTCTGCAAGGATGTGACGGTGACTCGTCAGAAGCCGGTCCAGGACCAGCACCAGATCGCCGGTACCGTGCTCGGTGCAGTGGCCGGTGGCCTGCTTGGCAACCAGATCGGTGGCGGTACCGGCAAGAAGATCGCCACGGTCGCCGGTGCGGTGGGCGGCGGTTATGCCGGTAACAAGGTTCAGGAAAACATGCAGAACAACGACACCTACACGACCACGCAGACCCGCTGCAACACGGTCAATGACGTGAGCGAGAAGGTGATCGGGTATGACGTGAAGTACTCGGTCGGCGACAAGGTCGGTCAGGTGCGGATGGACCGCGATCCGGGCCAGCAGATCCCGCTCGACAAGCAGGGCAATCTGGTTCTGGGGCAGGCGCAGCCGGCTCAGTGATTCATTGAGGCCCTGAAATCCAGCGCAAAAAAAAGCACCTTCAACAGGTGCTTTTTTATTGCTCGCAGAACCGTTAACGCTTAACGGATGGCGGCAGGTGCGGCTGGATAGCGGTCAGCACCGCTTTGAAGCACTTGATGTTGCCGGCAACCACATGGCCTTTCTCGAGGAAGTCGTGACCGCCGGTGAAGTCGCTCACCAGGCCGCCTGCTTCCTGGATCAGCAGGGCGCCTGCCGCCATGTCCCACTCGGACAGGCCCGATTCCCAGAAGGCATCGAAACGGCCGGCAGCCACGTAGGCGAGGTCCAGGCTGGCGGAGCCGGCGCGGCGGATGCCGGCGGTCTGGCCGACCAGGGCGCGGAACATGCCCAGGTAGTTATCCAGGTATTCCATCTGGTTGTCGCGGAACGGGAAGCCGGTGCCCAGCAGTGCGCCTTCCAGGCTGGTGCGCGAGCTGACGCGCAGGCGGCGGCCGTTCAGTTGGGCGCCACGGCCACGGCTGGCGGTGAATTCTTCCTGGCGAACAGGGTCCAGTACGACGGCGTGCTCGAGGCGGCCGCGGTATTTGCAGGCGATGCTGACGGCGAAGTGAGGAACGCCACGCAGGAAGTTGGTGGTGCCATCCAGTGGGTCGATGATCCACAGGTAGTCTTCGCCTTCACCGCTACCGGCATGCAGACCGGTCTCTTCGCCCTGGATGGCGTGGTTCGGGTAGGCCTTGCGCAGCGCGTCGATGATGACTTTCTCGGCGGCGCGATCGACTTCGGACACGTAGTCCTTGGCGTCCTTCTCATCAACCTTGATGGTATCCAGGCGTTCGATTGAGCGGAAAATCAGTTCGCTGGCGCTGCGGGCGGCGCGCAGCGCGATATTCAGCATGGGCTGCATGGACGTTTCACCTGAGTGTTAAAGAAAGCCGCACATTCTAGCAGAACTTTTCCGGTGCAGAAGGGTAACATTTGCTTACGTGGCATATCGTTGGTCGGTTCTGTAAGATTTGCTCCCCTCTTTTTCGTGTCTGAGAGCGCCTGACGTGCTGGAAAATATTCGTGTCGTTCTGGTCTGCACCAGCCACCCCGGCAATATCGGCGGCGCTGCGCGTGCCATGAAGAACATGGGCCTGTCGCGCCTGGTGCTGGTCGACCCGGCGGATTTCCCGTCCCCCGAGGCCAGTGCCCGTGCCTCCGGCGCTGATGATGTGCTGGCAGGCGCGCAAGTGGTCGCCACCCTCGAAGAGGCCCTGGTGGGCTGCACCCTGGTGGTCGGTACCAGTGCCCGCAGTCGCAGCCTGCCCTGGCCGATGCTCGACCCCCGCGAATGCGGCAGCGAAGCGGTGAAGCGCGCCGGGCAGGGCGAGCAGGTTGCGCTGGTGTTTGGCCGTGAACATGCCGGCCTGACCAACGACGAGCTGCAGCGATGTCACTACCACGTGCATATCCCGTCCAACCCGGACTTCAGCTCGCTGAACCTGGCGGCGGCAGTGCAGGTGCTGGCGTACGAAACCCGCATGGCCTGGCTGGCGACCGATGGCCAGGCGGTGCAGCAGGACAAGGACGAGGCGAGCGCGGCGCCCACCGAAGCGCTGGCCACCATGGATGAAATGGAGCTGTTCTACGGGCACCTGGAAAGCACCCTGGTGGCGATCGGTTTCCTCGATCCGGCCAAGCCCAAGCACCTGATGCCGCGTCTGCGTCGCCTGTTCGGGCGCAGTGCGGTGAATCGTTCGGAAATGAGTATTTTGCGCGGCATCCTCACCGAAACCCAGAAAGCGGCCCGGGGCGATGCGCACAAGCGGAAGGATCAATAATGTTCGAGCGTCTGCGTGAAGATATCCAAAGCGTTTTCCACCGAGACCCGGCGGCACGCAATGCCTTTGAGGTGCTGACCTGCTATCCGGGCATGCACGCGATCTGGCTGCACCGCGCGGCGCATTGTCTGTGGAAGAAGGACTGGAAGTGGCTGGCTCGCCTGGTGTCGAACTTCGGTCGCTGGATGACCGGCATTGAGATCCATCCCGGTGCCAAGGTAGGGCGGCGCTTCTTCATCGACCATGGCATGGGCATCGTGATCGGCGAGACCGCCGAAATCGGTGACGATGTCACTTTGTACCAGGGCGTGACTCTGGGTGGCACCAGCTGGAACAAGGGCAAGCGCCATCCGACCCTGGAAAATGGCGTGGTGGTCGGTGCCGGGGCCAAGGTGCTCGGTCCGTTCACCGTCGGCGCCGGCGCCAAGATCGGTTCCAATGCGGTGGTTACCAAGGCGGTGCCGGCCGGTGCCACGGCCGTGGGCATTCCGGGGCGGATCATCGTCAAGACCGATGTCGAGCAGGAGGCCCGGCGCAAGGCCATGGCCGAGAAGATCGGCTTCGATGCCTACGGCGTCAGTGAAGACATGCCCGACCCGGTGGCCCGTGCCATTGGTCAGTTGCTCGATCACCTGCAGGCGGTGGACGGGCGCCTCGAAGACATGTGCGGCGCCCTGACCAAACTCGGCAGCGACTACTGCGCCAAGGAACTGCCAGCCCTGCACGACGAAGACTTCGCCTGCGTCAAGGGCGAGGTGCGCAGCGACGCTGCGACGCATTGACCCTCCATTGGTAGAAGGGGCGTGTGCTCACGCCCCGACTTTGCTATTATCGCCGCCGCCGTTCAGGCTCAATCCCGACTAAAGCGCTAGGTCTTATAGTTGACTTAAATGCTCGGGAATCGCATACTCGCACACATCCTGTAACTCCCGTGGTATCAAATAGCCATGCGACTGACTACTAAAGGCCGATATGCCGTGACTGCCATGCTCGACCTGGCACTGCACGCGCAAAACGGGCCGGTCTCCCTGGCCGACATCTCTGAGCGCCAAGGCATTTCCCTCTCTTATCTGGAGCAGCTGTTCGCCAAGCTGCGCCGCAGCAACCTGGTTTCCAGCGTGCGCGGCCCAGGCGGTGGCTACCAGCTGTCGCGAGTCATGGAAAGCATCCAGGTGGCCCAGGTTATCGATGCGGTCAATGAATCGGTCGATGCCACCCGTTGCCAGGGGCTGGGTGATTGCCATGCCGGCGACACCTGCCTGACTCACCACCTGTGGTGCGACCTCAGTGCACAGATCCATGAATTCCTCAGTGGAATCAGCCTGGCCGACCTCGTGACCCGCCGTGAGGTCCAGGAAGTCGCCCAGCGCCAGGACCTGCGCCGTATTGCCGGCCGTGCCCCGCATCTGGACAAGATCGAAACGTCCGCCGTCGAATGACCGTATCGAACGAGCGACGCGCCTGCCTGATAGGAGATATTCAATGAAGTTGCCGATCTACCTCGATTACTCCGCGACCACTCCGGTCGACCCACGTGTCGCCCAGAAGATGAGCGAATGCCTGCTGGTCGACGGAAACTTCGGTAACCCGGCGTCGCGCTCCCACGTTTTCGGCTGGAAAGCCGAGGAAGCGGTCGAGAACGCCCGCCGCCAGGTCGCCGACCTGGTCAACGCCGATCCGCGTGAAATCGTCTGGACCAGCGGCGCGACCGAGTCCGACAACCTGGCGCTCAAAGGTGTCGCGCACTTCTACGGCTCCAAGGGCAAGCACATCATCACCTCCAAGATCGAGCACAAGGCGGTCCTGGACAGCACGCGTCAACTGGAGCGCGAAGGCTTCGAGGTCACCTACCTCGAGCCCGGCGCAGACGGCCTGATCACCCCGGCCCTGGTTGAAGCGGCGCTGCGCGACGACACCATCCTGGTGTCGGTCATGCACGTGAACAACGAAATCGGCACCATCAACGACATCGCTGCCATCGGTGAGCTGACCCGCTCCCGCGGCGTGCTGTTCCACGTCGATGCCGCCCAGTCGACCGGCAAGGTCGAGATCGACCTGCAGAAGCTGAAGGTCGACCTGATGTCCTTCTCCGCCCACAAGACCTACGGCCCGAAAGGCATTGGCGCGCTGTACGTCAGCCGCAAGCCTCGCGTTCGCCTGGAGGCCGCCATGCACGGCGGTGGTCATGAGCGCGGCATGCGTTCGGGCACCCTGGCGACCCACCAGATCGTCGGCATGGGCGAAGCCTTCGCCGTTGCCAAGGAACTGATGGCCAGCGAGAACGTGCGCATCAAGGCCCTGAGCGACCGCTTCTTCAAGCAGGTCGAAGGCCTGGAAGAGCTGTACGTCAACGGCAGCCTGACCGCACGTATCCCGCACAACCTGAACCTGAGCTTCAACTACGTCGAAGGCGAGTCGCTGATCATGGCGCTCAAGGACCTGGCCGTTTCTTCAGGCTCCGCGTGCACTTCGGCATCCCTCGAGCCGTCCTACGTCCTGCGCGCCCTGGGCCGCAACGACGAACTGGCGCACAGCTCGATCCGTTTCACCTTCGGCCGTTTCACCACCGAAGAAGAAATCGACTACGCCGCGCAGAAAGTCTGCGAGGCCGTTACCAAGCTGCGCGAACTGTCGCCGCTGTGGGATATGTACAAAGACGGCGTCGACATCTCCAAGATCGAGTGGGCTGCGCACTAAGTAGTCGCCGGCAAGAGCGGCTCTCTGATGAGGAAGGAATTGCACCATGGCATACAGTGAAAAGGTCATCGACCACTACGAAAACCCGCGTAACGTCGGCAAGATGAATGCCGAAGACCCGGATGTCGGCACCGGCATGGTCGGCGCCCCGGCGTGTGGCGACGTGATGCGTCTGCAGATCAAGGTCAACGAGCAGGGCGTCATCGAAGACGCCAAGTTCAAGACCTACGGCTGCGGTTCGGCCATCGCTTCCAGCTCCCTCGCTACCGAGTGGATGAAGGGCAAGACCCTGGACGAAGCCGAAACCATCAAGAACACCCAGCTGGCCGAAGAACTGGCCCTGCCGCCGGTCAAGATCCACTGCTCGGTACTCGCCGAAGACGCCATCAAGGCGGCCGTTCGCGACTACAAGCAGAAGAAAGGTCTGATCTGAAACCACCTTCAGCAGGTTAAGGAGTCTCGATGGCTATCAGCATGACAGAAGCCGCCGCCAACCATGTGCGGCGCTCCCTCGAAGGACGCGGCAAGGGTGACGGCATTCGCCTGGGCGTCCGCACCACCGGCTGCTCCGGTCTGGCCTACGTGCTGGAGTTCGTCGACGAGCCGAACGATGAAGACCAGGTCTTCGAAAGCCATGGCATGAAAGTGATCATCGATCCGAAAAGCCTGGTCTACCTCGACGGCACCGAGCTGGATTTCGTCAAGGAAGGGTTGAACGAAGGCTTCAAGTTCAACAACCCCAACGTGCGCGGTGAGTGTGGCTGCGGCGAAAGCTTCAACGTCTGAGGCGGCGCGTGGGTACTCCTTGTCATTTCGCTCTGTTTGACCTGCAACCGGACTTCCGCCTGGATCTCGAGCAGCTGGCCGCCCGCTACCGCGAGCTGGCCCGCGCCGTCCATCCGGACCGTTTCGCCGATGCCTCCGAGCGCGAGCAGCGCCTGGCGCTGGAGCGTTCCGCCGGTCTCAACGAAGCCTATCAGACCCTCAAGAGCGCGCCCCGTCGGGCGCGCTACCTGTTGGCGCTCGGCGGCCATGAAGTGCCGCAGGAAGTCACCGTCCACGATCCCGAGTTCCTCTTCCAGCAGATGCAATGGCGCGAAGAGCTCGAAGACCTTCAGGACAGTGCCGACCTCGATGGCGTTGCCGCATTCAAGCGTCGCCTGAAAGTCGCCCAGGAAGCCCTCAACGAGGAATTCGCCGCCTGCTGGAACGACGCTGCGCAGCGCGACAAGGCTGAACGCCTGATGCGCCGCATGCAGTTCCTCGACAAGCTCGCCTACGAAGTGCGCCAGCTGGAAGAGCGCCTCGACGATTAACCCGGTGCCGCCGCTGGCGACACCTTTGGTATTCAGATAAGCATGGCCCTACTGCAGATCGCCGAACCCGGTCAGAGCCCGCAACCCCACCAGCGCCGCCTGGCCGTGGGTATTGACCTTGGCACCACCAATTCGCTGGTCGCTGCCTTGCGCAGTGGTCTTTCCGCTCCGTTGCCCGATGCCGAAGGCCGGGTGATCCTGCCGTCCGCGGTGCGCTACCACGCCGACCACATCGACGTTGGCCACGCTGCCCGCGAGGCCGCTTCCGCCGATCCGCTGAATACCATTCTCTCGGTCAAGCGCCTGATGGGGCGTGGCCTGGCGGACGTCAAGCAACTGGGCGAGCAACTGCCGTACCGCTTTGTCGGCGGCGAGTCGCACATGCCGTTCATCGAGACCGTCCAGGGGCCGAAAAGCCCCGTGGAAGTGTCGGCCGACATCCTTAAGGTGCTGCGCCAGCGGGCCGAAGCAACGCTGGGCGGTGAGCTGGTGGGTGCGGTGATCACCGTCCCGGCCTACTTCGACGATGCCCAGCGCCAGGCCACCAAGGACGCCGCGCGCCTGGCCGGCCTGAACGTGCTGCGCCTGCTCAACGAGCCGACCGCAGCCGCCGTGGCCTACGGTCTGGACCAGAACGCCGAAGGCGTGGTGGCGATCTACGACCTGGGCGGCGGTACCTTCGACATTTCCATCCTGCGCCTGACCGGCGGCGTCTTCGAAGTGCTGGCCACCGGTGGCGATACGGCCCTGGGTGGTGACGATTTCGACCACGCCATCGCCAGCTGGATCGTGCAGTCGGCTGGCCTGTCGTCCGATCTGGACCCGGGTGCCCAGCGTCGCCTGCTGGAAACCGCCTGCGCCGCCAAGGAAGCCCTGACCGACGCCGAGTCGGTGCAGGTGAGCTACGACGACTGGCAGGCCGAATTGACCCGCGCCGCCTTTGACGCCCTCATCGAACCGATGATCGCTCGCAGCCTCAAGGCTTGCCGCCGCGCCGTGCGCGACAGCGGCGTCGAGCTGGAAGAGGTGAGTGCGGTGGTCATGGTCGGCGGCTCGACCCGTGTACCTCGCGTGCGCAGCGCTGTTGGCGAGCTGTTTGGCCGTCAGCCGCTGACCGATATCGACCCGGACCAGGTGGTGGCCATTGGCGCCGCGATCCAGGCCGATACCCTGGCCGGCAACCGCCGCGAAGGTGGCGAGCTGCTGCTGCTCGACGTGATTCCGCTGTCCCTGGGGCTGGAAACCATGGGCGGGCTGATGGAGAAGGTGATTCCGCGCAACACCACCATTCCCGTCGCCCGTGCCCAGGAGTTCACCACCTACAAGGATGGCCAGAGCGCCATGATGATTCATGTGCTCCAGGGCGAGCGCGAACTGATCAGCGACTGCCGCTCCCTGGCGCGCTTCGAACTGCGCGGCATTCCGGCGATGGTCGCCGGTGCCGCGAAGATCCGCGTGACCTTCCAGGTCGATGCCGACGGCCTGCTCAGCGTTTCGGCGCGGGAGCTGGGCTCGGGTGTCGAGTCGAGCATCCAGGTCAAGCCGTCCTACGGCCTGACCGACGGTGAAATCGCCCGGATGCTCAAGGACTCCTTTGAGCACGCCGGCAACGACAAGGCGGCGCGCCAGTTGCGCGAGCACCAGGTCGATGCCGAGCGTCTGCTCGAAGCGGTGCAGGGCGCTCTGGACGCCGACGGCGATCGCCTGCTGGACGCCGAAGAGCGCGTGGCGATCGAGCAACAGATGCAAGACTTGCGTGATTTGATGACCGGCACCGATGGCTCGGCCATCGAGCAGCAGACCAAGCGTCTGTCGCAGGTGACCGATGCCTTTGCCGCCCGACGCCTTGATTCGACGGTCAAAGCCGCACTGGCCGGGCGCAACCTGAATGAGATCGAGGACAACTGATGCCGCAGGTTACATTTCTGCCCCACGAGAAGTTCTGCCCGGATGGCCTGACCGTCGAGGCGGCGCCGGGGACCTCCATTCTCGAACTGGCCCATGACCACCACATCGAGATCGAAAGCGCCTGTGGCGGCGTGTGCGCCTGCACCACCTGCCACTGCATCGTGCGCAAGGGCTTCGACTCGGTGGAAGAGGCCGACGAACTGGAAGAAGACATGCTCGACAAGGCCTGGGGCCTCGAAGCCCAGTCGCGCCTGGCCTGCCAGGTGAAGGTCGGTGACGAAGACATGACCATCGAGATTCCGAAGTACTCGCTCAACCACGCCGCCGAAGCGCCGCACTGATCCTGGAGTCGACATGAGCCTGAAATGGGTTGATGTACTTGAAATTGCTATCCAGCTTGCCGAAAGCAAGCCGGAAGTCGATCCTCGCTACGTGAATTTCGTCGATCTGCATCGCTGGGTGCTGGCATTGCCAGAGTTCAGCGACGATCCGGCCCGCGGTGGCGAGAAGGTCCTGGAAGCCATCCAGGCCGCCTGGATCGAAGAAGCCGACTGAGCGCACTCGGCAGGTTAGGCAATCCCCCGGAACCCGCGTATAATTCGCGGGTTTAATTTTTCGCATCACTTACTGTTTCTGGAGTTACACCATGGCTGTTCAACGTACTTTCTCCATCATCAAGCCTGACGCCGTTGCCAAGAACGTCATCGGCAAGATCACCACTCGCTTCGAGGAAGCCGGCCTGAAAATCGTCGCTTCGAAAATCAAGCAACTGTCCAAGGCCGAAGCCGAAGGCTTCTACGCCGAGCACAAAGAGCGCGGCTTCTTCGGTGACCTGGTTGCCTTCATGACTTCCGGTCCAGTGGTTGTCCAGGTTCTGGAAGGCGAGAACGCCATCGTTCGCAACCGCGAGCTGATGGGCGCTACCAACCCTAAAGAAGCTGCTCCAGGCACCATCCGTGCCGACTTCGCCGAGTCCATCGACGCCAACGCCGTCCACGGTTCGGACTCCGAAGCCGCTGCCGCTCGCGAAATCGCTTACTTCTTCGCAGCTACCGAGGTAACCACTCGCTAAGCCACGGCTTTCGAGTGAGGGTGAATCCATGACGACATCGACTGGCAAAACTAACCTGTTGGGGCTGACCCAGCCGGAAATGGAAAAGTTCTTCGACTCGATAGGGGAGAAGCGCTTCCGTGCCGGTCAGGTAATGAAATGGATTCACCACTTTGGCGTCGATGATTTCGACGCCATGACCAACGTCGGCAAGGCGCTGCGCGAGAAGCTCAAGGCCTGCGCGGAAATTCGCGGCCCGGAAGTGGTCAGCGAAGACATCTCCTCGGACGGTACCCGCAAGTGGGTCGTGCGAGTGGCCTCCGGCAGTTGCGTCGAAACCGTCTACATCCCCCAGGGCAAGCGCGGTACGTTGTGCGTATCGTCCCAGGCCGGTTGCGCCCTGGACTGCAGTTTCTGCTCCACCGGCAAGCAAGGATTCAACAGCAACCTCACCGCCGCCGAAGTGATCGGTCAGGTGTGGATTGCCAACAAGTCGTTCGGCTCCGTACCGGCCACCATCGACCGTGCCATCACCAACGTGGTGATGATGGGCATGGGCGAGCCGCTGCTGAACTTCGACAACGTGGTCGCCGCCATGCACCTGATGATGGACGACCTCGGCTATGGCATCTCCAAGCGCCGGGTGACCCTGTCCACCTCCGGCGTGGTACCGATGATCGATGAGCTGGCCAAGCACATCGACGTTTCCCTGGCCCTTTCGCTGCACGCGCCGAACGATGCGCTGCGCAACGAGCTGGTGCCGATCAACAAGAAGTACCCGCTCAAGGTCGTCCTCGATTCGTGCATGCGCTACATGTCCGAACTGGGCGAGAAGCGTGTACTGACCATCGAGTACACCCTGCTCAAGGACGTCAACGACAAGCTCGAACATGCCAAAGAGATGGCCGAGCTGTTGAAGAACGTACCGTGCAAGGTCAACCTGATCCCGTTCAACCCGTTCCCGCACTCCGGTTACGAGCGCCCGAGCAACAACTCGATCCGCCGTTTCCAGGACTACCTGCACAACGCCGGCTTCAACGTGACCGTGCGCACCACCCGTGGCGAAGACATCGACGCGGCGTGCGGGCAGTTGGTCGGCCAGGTCATGGACCGTACCCGTCGCAGTGAGCGCTACATCGCCGTGCGGCAATTGAACGCCGACGCCGACTCCAGCGGCGTGGCGGGCAACTGAGACGAGGACCGCCATGACCCTGCGCGCCGCGCTGCCGCTTGTATTGCTGACGACGCTGCTGTGCGGCTGCGTCAGTTCCGGCGGCTCGGGCACGCAGCTCAGTGGTCGGGAGCGCGACGAGGCCCGCCAGGCCTACGTTCAGCTGGGGCTGGGTTATCTGCAGCAGGGCCTGACCGAACGGGCCAAGGTTCCGCTGAAACAGGCGCTGGCACTGGGCGCCGGCGACGCCGAAGCCAATGCGGCCCTGGCGCTGGTGTTCCAGCAGGAAGACGAGCCGGCGCTGGCCGAGTCTCACTTTCTCAAGGCCCTGAAAGCTCGCCCCCACGACTCGCGCATCCGCAACAACTACGGCAGTTTTCTCTACGCCCAGGGGCAATATGCCCGGGCGCAGCAGATGTTTCGCCAAGCGTCGGCCGATACCCTGTATCCTGAGCGGTCCCGGGTGTTCGAGAACCTCGGGCTGACAGCCATCCGGCTGGGAGAACGCGACCAGGCGCGGGACTACCTGGAAAAGGCTTTACGTCTCAACCGTCAGCAGCCGCGCGCGTTGCTGGAAATGGCTGAGATGTCTTACGAAGACAGGCATTATGTGCCAGCTCGCGAGTTCTACGACCGGCACAGCCGCCTCAGTGAACCGAGCGCCCGCAGCCTGTTGCTGGGCAGTCGCCTGGCAACCGTCTTCGAAGAGCGGACCAAGGCCACCGAACTGGGCCTGCAATTACAACGACTTTATCCCGGTACGCCGGAATATCAGCAATACCTGTCGGAGCAATGATGAAAGCGGCGCATCCCGAAGCAGCACCAGCGACTCGCGAAAATCCCGGTGAAATCCTGCGTCAGGCCCGCGAGAGCCGTGACTTGTCCCAGGCCGAAGTGGCCCGCAAGCTCAACCTGACCGTGAGTTCCCTGAACAACCTCGAAGCCGGCGCCTTCGACAAGCTGCCAGGGCACACCTTTGCCCGCGGCTACATTCGCGCCTACGCCAAATTGCTGGACATGGACCAGGCTACCCTGGTGCAGTCCTTCGACCATTACACCGGCACTCATGCCCAGGGCAGCGACGTTCACGCCCTGGGGCGCATCGAGGAGCCGGTGCGCCTGTCCCACAACATCATGCGCATCGTCAGCCTGTTGCTGCTGGTCGTGGTGGTCGGTGGCGGCTTCATCTGGTGGAAAGACCAGAGCAGCCTGCCGGGCAAGGACCTGCTGGCCAACATGGCACTGGAGCACGTCGAGGTCGAAAGCGCCGACGGCACCACCCAGATTCATCAGATCGACGAGCCGGAAGACCAGGCCGTGAGTGCCGGCCAGCAGCCGGAAAGCGAACCGCTGGCGCTGGAGCAGGCTGCGGTAGCGCCTGTCGAGCCTGCGACACCGGCACCGGCCGAGGCCACCAGCGTTGCGCCGGCCACTGTACCCGCCCCGGTCGCTCCGCCTGTGGTGGCGCCGGCTGCGGTCGAGCCGGTGGTCTCCGCGCCAGCCCCGGCGCCGTCGGCCCCCGTCGAAGTGCCAGCCGGCAGCGGCAAGGTGAACCTGCAGTTCTCGGGCACCTGCTGGTTCTCGGTGACCGATGGCAACGGCAAGCAGGTGCAGGCCACCAAGCACAAAGGCGAAGCGTTCGAGCTGGTCGGCAAGTTGCCGCTCTCGCTGCATCTGGGCAATGCCCGTGCCGTACAGGTCAACTACAACGGTCAGGCCGTCGACCTCGCTTCCTCCACCCGTGGCGAGATCGCTCGCCTGAAGTTGGGACAATAAGTCATGCACGGCGAATCTCCGATCAAACGTCGCGAATCGCGGAAAATCTGGGTTGGCAATGTGCCGGTGGGCGGTGATGCACCGATCGCCGTACAGAGCATGACCAACACCGATACCAACGACGTTGCCGCCACCGTGGCGCAAATCAATCGTCTGGTCGATGCCGGTGTCGACATCGTCCGGGTTTCGGTACCGGACATGGACGCCGCCGAAGCCTTCGGTCGCATCAAGCAGCAGGTCAGCGTGCCGCTGGTCGCCGACATTCACTTCGACTACCGCATTGCCCTGCGTGTGGCGGAACTGGGTGTCGACTGCCTGCGCATCAACCCCGGCAACATCGGTCGCGAAGACCGCGTGCGTGCCGTGGTGGACGCGGCCCGTGACCGCGGCATTCCGATCCGCATCGGCGTCAACGCCGGTTCCCTGGAAAAAGACCTGCAGAAAAAATACGGCGAACCGACCCCGGCCGCGCTGGTGGAGTCGGCGTTGCGCCATGTCGAGCACCTCGACCGCCTGAACTTCCCGGACTTCAAGGTCAGTGTGAAGGCCTCCGACGTGTTCATGGCCGTCGAAGCCTACCGTCTGCTGGCCAAGCAGATCGTCCAGCCGCTGCACCTGGGCATCACCGAAGCCGGTGGCCTGCGTTCGGGCACGGTGAAATCGGCGGTCGGCCTCGGTATGCTGCTTGCCGACGGGATTGGCGATACTATTCGCATTTCGCTTGCGGCCGACCCGGTCGAGGAAGTGAAGGTCGGCTACGACATCCTCAAGTCGCTGCACCTGCGTTCCCGCGGCATCAACTTCATCGCCTGCCCGAGCTGCTCGCGGCAGAACTTCGATGTGGTCAAGACCATGAACGAGCTCGAAGGCCGTCTGGAAGACCTGCTGGTGCCAATGGACGTTGCGGTGATCGGGTGCGTGGTCAATGGCCCCGGTGAAGCCAAGGAAGCCCATGTCGGGCTGACCGGCGGCACGCCGAACCTGATCTACATCGATGGCAAGCCGGCGCAGAAGCTGACCAATGACAACCTGGTGGAAGAGCTGGAAAAGCTGATCCGCCAGAAAGCGGCCGAAAAGGTCGAGGCCGACGCGGCACTGATTGCCCGCGGTTGACCGCTACAGATTTCGTTAAGGATTTTCCGTGAGCAAATCGCTGCAAGCCATCCGTGGCATGAACGACATCCTGCCCGAGCAGACGCCGCTGTGGCGCTACTTCGAGAGCACCGTTGCAGGTCTGCTGGATACCTACGGTTATCGCCAGATCCGCATGCCGATCGTCGAGTTCACCGAGCTGTTCAAGCGCTCCATCGGTGAGGTGACCGACATCGTCGAAAAAGAGATGTACACCTTCACTGACCGCAACGGCGATTCCCTGACCCTGCGCCCCGAAGGCACTGCATCCTGCGTGCGGGCAGTGCTGGAGCACGGCATCAGTGGCAACGGCGAGGTGCAGAAGCTCTGGTACATCGGCCAGATGTTCCGTCACGAACGTCCGCAGAAAGGCCGCTACCGCCAGTTCAACCAGATCGGTATCGAAGTCTTCAACCTCGAAGGTCCGGACATCGACGCCGAGCTGATCGCCCTGACCTGGCGCCTGTGGGGCCTGCTGGGCCTGCGCGACGCGGTGAAGCTGGAACTCAACAGCCTGGGCACCAGCGAAGCCCGTGCCCGCTATCGCGACGCCCTGGTGGAGTTCCTCTCCGGCCGTCTCGATCAACTGGACGAAGACAGCCAGCGCCGCCTGAAGACCAACCCGCTGCGCATCCTCGACAGCAAGGACGCCACCACCCAGGCCGCCCTGGTGGGTGCACCGAAGCTGGAAGATTACCTGGACGAAGCGTCGCGCATTCACTTCGAGGGCCTGAAATCGCGCCTGGATGCCGCCGGCATTCCCTACGTGATCAACACCAAGCTGGTGCGTGGCCTCGACTACTACAGCAAGACCGTGTTCGAGTGGGTCACCGACAAGCTCGGTGCACAGGGCACTGTCTGCGCCGGCGGCCGTTATGACGGCCTGGTCGAGCAGATGGGCGGCAAGCCGACCCCGGGCGTCGGTTTCGCCATGGGTATCGAGCGTCTGATCCTGCTGCTGGAAACCCTGGAGCTGGTCCCTGAGTCCATTGCCCGTCAGGTGGATGTCTACCTCTGTGCCTTCGGCGAGCCGTCCGAGCTGGCAGCCCTGCAACTGAGCGAGCGTCTGCGCGACCGTCTGCCGAACCTGCGCCTGCAGGTCAATGCCGGTGGCGGCAGCTTCAAGAGCCAGTTCAAGAAGGCCGACAAGAGCGCGGCGCTGTTCGCCCTTATCCTCGGGGACGACGAACTGGCGCAACAAGTGGTAGGTTTCAAACCCCTGCGTGGTCAGGGCGAACAACAAAACATTGCCTGGGATGCTCTGGCAGAGCACCTGGAAGCTTCCCTCGCGCAGGCGTGAAGCGCCCATCAGCCGAATTGGTGAAAAGGAGTATTTGGGGTGTCGAGTACCGATGATGAACAACTGGCCGCATTCAAGGACTGGTGGGAGCGCAACGGCAAGCCACTGGTAACCGGCGGTCTGCTGGCACTGGTGGTGGTGTTCGGCTGGCAAGCCTGGCACAAGTACCAGAACAACCAGTCGCAAGGCGCCTCGAACCTCTATCAGGCCCTGGTGGAAACGACCCTGACGCCAAGCGGCGAGCCCGACAAGGCCAAGGTTGCCGAACTGTCCGGCAAGCTCAAGAGCGAGTTCGGCGGCTCGGCCTACGCCCAGTACGCCAGCCTGTTCGTGGCCAAGGTCGCGGTCGAGAGCGGCAAGCTCGATGACGCCGCTGCCGAGCTCAGGAGCGTCTACGACAAACCGGCCGATGCGACCCTGGGCGAGATCGCCCGTCAGCGTCTGGCCCGCGTCCTGGCTGCACAGAACAAGGCCGACGAAGCCCTGAAGCTGCTGGACGGCGATGCCGACAAGGCGTTCGTCGCGACCCGCGAAGAGCTCAAGGGCGACCTGCTGGTGCAACTGGGCCGCAACGCCGATGCACATGCCGCATACGAAAAGGCCAAGGCCGCGCTGTCGGACGACGACGCGGTAGGTGGCCTGCAACTCAAGCTCGACGACCTGGCCAAAGGGGATGCGTGACGTGATCGGTTGGAAACATGCAGCAGTGCTGAGCCTGGCCATCCTGGCCGTGGGTTGCAGCAGCAACAGCAAGAAGGAATTGCCTCCGGCCGAGCTGACCAAGTTCACCGAAGAAGTGGTGCTCAAGAAGCAGTGGAGCCGTTCGATCGGTGACGGTCAGGGCGACACCTGGAACATGCTGGTTCCGGTGATCGAGAACGACCGTATCTACGCTTCCGACGTGACCGGTGTGGTCATGTCGCTGGACCGTATGAACGGCGACGTGATCTGGAAGAAGGACCTGGAAAAACCGATCTCCGGCGCTGTCGGCGTGGGTTACGGCCTGGTCATGCTGGGTACCATCAAGGGTGAGGTGATCGCCCTGGATGCCAGCACCGGCGAGCAGAAGTGGACTGCCCGCGTGACCAGCGAAGTGCTGGCGCCGCCCGCCACCAATGGTGACGTGGTGGTGGTGCAGACCCAGGACGACCGCGTGATCGGTCTCGACGCAGCCACCGGCGACCGTCGCTGGATCTATGAAAGCACCCCTGCGGTCCTGACCCTGCGCGGCACTGGCGCGCCGATCGTGACCAACCGCCTGGCGGTCGCCGGCCTGTCCAGCGGCAAGGTCGTGGCGCTGGATACCAGCAACGGCGTGCCGGTGTGGGAACAGCGCGTGGCGATCCCGCAAGGTCGTTCGGAGCTGGACCGTGTGGTAGACATCGATGGCGGCTTGCTGCTGTCCGGCGGCACGCTGTACGTCGCCACCTACCAGGGCCGCGTCGCCGGCCTGGAACTGGAGTCCGGCCGTGTGCTGTGGCAGCGCGATGCCTCCAGCTACACCGGCGTGGCCCAGGGCTTCGGCAACGTCTACGTGAGCGAAGCGTCGGGCACCGTCGAGGGTATCGACGAGCGCTCGTCCTCGGCGCTGTGGAGCAACGACCAACTGGCGCGCCGTCAACTGTCGGCCCCCGAGGTGTTCTCCAGCTACGTGGCAGTCGGTGACCTTGAAGGTTACCTGCACTTGCTGAGCCAGGTGGACGGTCGCTTCGTCGGCCGCGAGCGCATCGACAGCGACGGCCTGCGCGCCCGTCCGCTGGTCGATGGCAACATGATCTACGTGTATGGCAACAGCGGTACCCTCGAGGCGCTGACCATCAAGTAAGTCTATGCTTGGGGCCTTCGGGTCCCGGGCCGCGACGTCGAGAGACGTTGCCCGACACATTCGGCCGCTGCCCCGCAGCGGCCTTTGTATTTTTTGAAATTAAGCAAATGGAGAGCCGCATGGTTCCCGTAATCGCCCTGGTGGGTCGGCCGAACGTCGGCAAATCCACCATGTTCAACCGCCTGACCAAGACCCGTGACGCCATTGTCGGCGACCTCTCGGGTCTGACCCGCGACCGCCAGTACGGCGAAGCCCGCTGGCAGGGTCGTACCTACATCCTCATCGATACCGGTGGTATCACCGGTGACGAGGCGGGCATGGACGAGAAGATGGCCGAGCAATCGCTCATGGCCATCGAAGAAGCCGACTATGTGCTGTTCCTGGTGGACGCCCGTGCCGGCCTGACCGCCGCCGACCAGATGATTGCCGAGCACCTGCGCAAGCGGAACAAGCAGTCGTTCCTAGTGGCGAACAAGGTCGACAACATCGACCCTGATACCGCTCGCGCCGAGTTCGCCCCGATGGGCATGGGCAACGCCATCCCGGTGGCCGGCTCCCAGGGCCGCGGTATCAACGCGATGATGGAAATCGTGCTGGGTGACGTACCCCGCGATGCCGAAGAAGAGTCGCTGGACGAAAACGTCGCCGAGGGCGAGGAAGCCACCCGTATCCCGGGGCCGAGCGAGAAGGATGGCATCAAGATCGCCATCATCGGTCGCCCGAACGTCGGCAAGTCGACCCTGGTCAACCGCATGCTCGGCGAAGAGCGCGTGGTGGTCTACGACGAGCCGGGCACCACCCGCGACAGTATCTACATCCCGTTCGAGCGCAACGATGAGAAGTACACCCTCATCGACACCGCCGGCGTGCGCAAGCGCGGCAAGATCCACGAGGAAGTCGAAAAGTTCTCGGTGGTGAAGACCCTGCAGGCGATCAAGGACGCCAACGTGGTGATCTTCGTCATGGATGCCCGCGAAGGCGTGGTTGACCATGACCTCAACCTGCTGGGCTTCGCCCTCGAAGCCGGTCGCGCCATCGTCATCGCCCTGAACAAGTGGGACGGCATGCAGCCGAGCGAGCGCGACTACGTGAAGACCGAGCTGGAGCGCCGGCTGTTCTTCGTCGACTTCGCCGATATCCACTTCATCTCCGCACTGCACGGCACTGGCGTCGGCAACCTGTACCAGTCGGTGCAGAACTCGTTCCGCTCGGCGGTCACCCGCTGGCCGACCAGCCGCCTGACCCAGATCCTCGAAGACGCCGTCAGCGAGCACCAGCCGCCGATGGTCAACGGTCGCCGGATCAAGCTGCGTTATGCCCACCTCGGTGGTGCGAACCCGCCGATCATCGTGATCCACGGCAACCAGGTGGAGAAGGTGCCGCGTTCCTACTCGCGCTACCTGGAAAACACCTACCGCCGCGTGCTCAAGCTGGTCGGTACGCCGATCCGCATCGAGTACAAGGGCAGCGACAACCCGTTCGAGGGCAACAAGAACACCCTCACCGACCGTCAGGTCAACAAGAAACGCCGGTTGATGTCGCACCACAAGAAAGCCGAGAAGAAGCGCAAGGACAAGCGCAAGTAAGCCGCTCGCGGCGCATGCCCAGGCATGCGCCGCGCCGCTTTTTGACCCGGGTCAGCGCCCTGCGCCGGGACTATGTTTCAACCTTTTTCCTGACCATCCAATCCGCTATGCTCGGGGACTGTCCGCGCCTCCCGGGGGCGGGTCCGCAGGAAAGAGGGCTCCATGATCAGCAGCAAGTTGCCGAATGTCGGCACGACCATCTTCACCACCATGTCCCAGCTCGCCGTGCAGACCGGCGCGTTGAACCTGTCCCAGGGTTTTCCTGACTTCAATGGCCCGCAGGCCCTGCTCGATGCGGTCGGGCGGCATGTCAGCGCCGGACACAACCAGTATTCGCCGATGACCGGCTTGCCGGCCCTGCGCCAGCAGGTGGCGGCCAAGATCGCCCGTCACTATGGCGTCAACGTCGATGCCGACCACGAAGTGACCATCGTTCCCGGGGCCACCGAGGGTATCTTCTGCGCGATCCATGCGGTGATTCGTGCCGGTGACGAAGTCATTGTCTTCGACCCCAGCTACGACAGCTACGAGCCCGCCGTGGAACTGGCCGGTGGCCGCTGCGTGCATGTGCAACTGGACTCCACGGACTTCACCATCGACTGGCAGCGGTTCGCCGACGCCCTCAGTCCGCGCACGCGGATGGTCATCATCAATTCGCCACACAACCCCAGCGGCGCGCTGATCAGCCGGGCCGACCTGGACCAGTTGGCGGCGCTGATCGCCGAGCGTGACATCTATCTGGTCAGCGACGAAGTGTACGAGCACCTTGTGTTCGACGGCGTGCGCCACGCCAGCGTGCTGGCCCACGAAGCGCTGTATCAGCGTGCGTTCGTCGTCAGCTCGTTCGGCAAGACCTACCACGTCACTGGCTGGAAGACCGGCTACGTGGTTGCGCCGCCGGCCCTGAGCGGCGAGCTGCGCAAGGTCCACCAGTACGTCAACTTCTGCGGTGTGACGCCGCTGCAGTGGGCGCTGGCCGACTTCATGGCCGAGCACCCTGAGCATGTGGACGAACTGCCGGCTTTCTACCAGGCCAAGCGTGACCTGTTCTGCGACCTGCTGGCGCCGTCGCGTTTCAGCTTGCGCCGGGCGGCGGGCACCTACTTCCAGCTGGTGGATTATTCGCAGATCCGTCCTGACCTGAATGATGTCGAAATGTCGATGTGGCTGACCCGCGAACACGGCGTGGCGACCATCCCGGTGTCGGTGTTCTACCAGCAGCCCATTCCCGAGCAGCGCCTGGTGCGCCTGTGTTTCGCCAAACGCGAGGAGACGCTGCGCGAGGCAGCGGAAAAACTATGCGCGATCTGAGCAGCCTGCCCAACCTCACCGTCGCCCTGATCCAGACCAGCCTGGTCTGGCAGGATCGGCAGGGCAACTACGAGCATTTCGAAACCCTGCTGGATCAGGCCAGAGGCGCCGACCTGGTGATTCTGCCGGAGATGTTCACCACCGGTTTCTCCATGGAGTCGGAGCGTCTGGCCGAACCGGAGAACGGCCCCACCTATAAATGGCTCAAGGCCCAGGCGGCACGCATTGGCGCAGTGGTGACCGGCAGCGTGATCATCCAGGCCGCCGATGGCAGCCACCGCAACCGCCTGCTGTGGGCACGGCCGGATGGCGAGATCCTGCATTACGACAAGCGCCATCTGTTCCGCATGGCCGGCGAGCACAAGCACTACACCCCCGGTGAGCGCCAGGTGCAGTTCGAGCTCAAAGGCTGGCGGGTGCGTCCGCTGATCTGCTACGACCTGCGCTTCCCGGTGTGGAGCCGCGACGCCCAGGACACCGACCTGCTGCTGTACACCGCCAACTGGCCCGCAGCGCGGCGTCAGCACTGGAACCGCTTGTTGCCGGCGCGGGGCATCGAGAACCTGTGTTATGTGGCGGCGGTGAACCGGGTGGGCACCGACGGCAAGGGCTTTGCCTATACCGGCGACAGCCAGGTTCTGGATTTCCAGGGCGAGAGCCTGCTGAGCGCCGGCGAGGCGGATGGCGTGTTTACCGCAGTGTTGAGCGCGGCGGACCTGGCGGCCTACCGGACACGGTTCCCGGCCAACCTGGATGCCGATACCTTCGAATTGCATTGAACACTTGAGGGCCTCATCGCCGGCAAGCCGGCTCCCACAAGTTTGCGTAGACCGCGAAACTTGTGGGAGCTGGCTTGCCAGCGATGAGGCCCTGAAGGGCTCAGTAGACGTCCCGGCGATACCGCCCCAGCTCGATCAGCTCTTCCACCGCAGCTTCACCGAGCAAGCCGTTCAGCGCTGCATCCACACCCCCCGCCATGCCTTGCAGGCTGCCGCAGATATAGATGGCCGCGCCGTCATCCAGCCAGCGCTTCAGTTCGTCGCCGCGTTGCAGCAACAGATCCTGCACATAGATCTTTTCCGCCTGGTCCCGCGAGAACGCCAGGTCCAGCCGGGCCAGGTCGCCGCTGTCCAGCCAGCCTTGCAGTTCGTCCCGGCAGAGGAAGTCGTGGGCTTGATTGCGCTCGCCGAACAGCAGCCAGTTGCGTTGCTCGCCGCTGGCGATTCGCGCCTTGAGCAGGCTGCGCAGACCGGCCAGGCCGGTGCCGTTGCCGATGAGGATCATCGGCGCCGGCGCGCCCGGCAGGTGGAAACCGCTATTGCGGCGCAGACGCAAGCTGACGCTGTCGCCCACCGCCATGTGCTCGGTCAGCCAGCCGGAACCCAGGCCCAGGCTGCCGTCCGGGTGGCGCTCCTGGCGCACGATCAGTTCCAGCACGCCATCGCTGGCAATGGAGGCGATGGAGTATTCGCGGGCGTCGATCGGAATCAACGCATCCACCAGCGCCTGGGCATGCAGACCCACCAGGTGCTCTCGGCTGACCGGCAACTGTCGGCTGGCGAGGGCGACCCCCAGTGGCTCGCGCAGGCCATCGACCAGCACTTCACTGCCCGCGTCCAGGCCCAGACCGGCCAGGAAACGCTCCACGTTCGCCGGTGCCAGGCGCGGCAGGATCTCGATCAGGTCGCCGGCCTCCCAGCGTTCCGGTGAGGGCGGCGTCAGGCCCAGCAGAAACACTGGCTGGCCCTGGCTACCCGGATTGAGCAGTTCGCGGCGAGTCAGGCTCCACAGCGCGTATTGCGGCGCCTGCCAGGTCGCGGTGGCGCTGCTGCCGCTGAGTTCGGCCAGTTGCTGCTGCCAGCGTTGCAGGGCCAGAAGGTCGGCGCTGTCCACTTCAATCGGGGCAAAGCGGGCATGGGCACCGCGCTCGCCCAGCCAGGCATGCAGGCGTCGGGCGAAACCGCAGAAGTGGGCGTACTGACGATCACCGAGGGCAAGCAAGGCGTAGTCCAGGCCGTCGAGTGACCAGGGCTGGCCGAGTACCTTGCGTTCGAAACCGCGGGCACTGTCCGGGGCTTCACCGTCGCCGAAGGTGCTGACCACGAACAGCGCACGCTGCGCCTGACGCAGGTCGTCCTCGCTCAGGTTGGCCAACGGCTGGACCCGCACCGGCAGGCCGGCGGCCTGCAGTTGTCCGGCGGTCTGCCAGGCCAGTTGCTCGGCGAAGCCGCTCTGGCTGGCGAAGCCCACCAGCCAGCCGTTGCGTGAGTCGGCACCCTGGGTCAGGCCAGTGCGGGCGGCACGGACCTGGCGTTTCTTGCGGCGCCGGTCGAGGTAAAGCAACCAGCCGGTGACGAAGAACAGCGGCATGGTCAGGCTGGCGATCATCGCCAGGATGCGCCCGGTGAGGCCGAAGTAGCTGCCGACGTGCAGGGCGTAGACGCTGGTGAGCAATTGCGCCTTGAACGACTTGTCGTTGTACACCTCGTGGCTGCGGACCTGACCGCTGACCGGATCGACATTGAGGTTGTTGAAGGCGCGCTCGTGAGCGGCGTCGTCCAGCAGGTAGGAGATCATCACCGGCTGTCCGCCTGCCGGCGGCAAGCGCTGGCTGTAGGCGGCGAGGCCCGGCCCTGCGGCTTTCTGCAGGCTGGCCCAGACGGCGTCGTAGTCCACCACCAGCGGTGGTGCGTTCGGGTCGGCCTGTGGTGGGCCACCACGACCGCCGCGGCCTTCTCCACGACCCTCGCCGCGCTTGTGTTCCTGGCCGGCCGCGGGCTTGTCGGCCAGCAGCTTGTTCAGGCCTTCGCGGTACCACTCGTAGGACCAGAACAGCCCGGTCAGGGCGAACAGAAGATAGAACAGCAGGCACCAGGTGCCGAATACGGCGTGCAGGTCCCAGTTGAAGGCGCGGCCTTTCTTGGCCCAGTCCAGCGTCAGCCAGACACGCCAGTTCAGCGCCTGGCGCGGCCAGCGCAGGTAGAGGCCGGACAGGCAGAAGAACACCAGGATCAGCGTACAGGCGCCGGTGATCTGCCGGCCGGTGTCGCCGATGGTGAGGAAACGGTGCAGGTTGAGCATCAGGTTGAAGAAGTCCTGGCCGACCACATCGCCCTGGAACTCACCGGTGTAGGGGTCGACGTAGCGCATCTGCCCGCGTCGTTCGCCCGGTGGCGGGGTGAAGAACACCCGTGTGGCGCCATCGTTGTGCGTCTGTACCCACAGCAGGGCGACTTTCTTGCCCTCGGTGGCCTCGACCCGGCGAACCAGTTCGGCAGGCGGCAGCATGCCGCCTTCGCGGGGCTTTACGGTCAGCACCTCGGGGTTTATCGCCCGCAGGATCTCGTCCTGGAACGAGTAGGCCGCGCCGGTAATCCCCATCAGCGCAAGCACCAGTCCGGCCGTGATGCCGAAGAACCAGTGCAGTTGGAACAACGTCTTTTTCACCACATCGACCACCTGATATTGCTGGGAATGCGAATTAGTCGCGCATTATGCCTTGATACACAAAAACCCCGTTCACCGAAATGAACGGGGCGATGCAATCAGCGACCTCAGAAGTGGACGCTGGTGCTCAGCAGGGCGGTACGGCCCGCAGCCTGGTTGGCAAAGTGAGTGCTGTAGGCCTTGTCGTAGTAGACCTCGTTGGTCAGGTTCTGCACGTTCAGTTGCAGGTCGACGTTCTTGGTCAGCTTGTAGGCGGCCATGGCGTCGTAGCGAACCCAGCTGTCGACCATGGTGGTGTTGGCCACGCTGCCGTAGACCTCGTCGGTGTAGAAGGCGCCGCCGCCGATGGTCAGCTTCGGCGTGACCTGGTAGGTGGTCCACAGGCTGGCTGCGTTGTTCGGCAGGTTAGGCAGTTGATTGCCGTCGTTGGCCTTGCCCATCGCGCCACCGTCGATCTGGCGGCCTTCCATGTAGGTGTAGCCGGCGAAGACCTGCCACTTGTCGGTGATCTTGCCGCTGGCACCCAGCTCGATACCGTCGACGCGGGTGGTACCGACGTTCTCGTAGGTGGTGGCATCGACCTGAACGCGGGCGTTGTCCTTCTCGGTGCGGAAGATCGCGCCGGTCAGGGACAGGCGGTTGTCCAGCAGGTCCCACTTGGTGCCGATTTCGTAGTTGGTGGTTTCTTCCGGCTCCAGGTCGCTGGACAGCAGGTTGCCCGAACGGTCGGTGGTACCACCCAGCGGGTTGTTCTCGGTGCCTTCGCCGAGCATGGCACCCGGTGGGGTGGCCGAGGTGGCGTAGGAGACGTAGATGCTGCCGTTGTCGGCCGGTTTCCACACCAGGCCCAGTTGGCCGGTGACGAATTCGCTGGTGTCCTCGCCTTCGGCGCGCACGCCTTTGGCGCTGACGCTGGTGGCACCGTTGGCAGTGTAGGTGCGGTACTCGGTCTCGAAGTGGTCGTAGCGCAGACCCATGTTGACCAGCCACTGCGGGCTCAGCTCCAGGGTGTCGAACACATAGATCGCACGGGTCTTGCTCTTGGTGGTGGTGCCGGCGTAGTTGCGCGAGATCGCACCGTTCCACGGATCGTCCGGGTTCGGGTTGCTCAGCGAGGTGCAGTTGTAGCCGCTGGAGGCGATGGTGCCCACGGTGCAGTTGGTGCTGGACGGCGTGGTCGAGGTGATCGGCGTCAGTGGCGTGGTATCGGTGTTGACGTTGTAGGTCGAACGCTTGCTCTCTTCACGGCTCAGTTCGATACCGGTGGAGAAGCTGTTCTTGAAGCCGGCGATGTAGAAGTCGCCGAACAGATCGGTCTGGTTGGTGGTGGTGGCGGTGTTGCCCACACGGGTGTTGGCCCGGCGCCAGACACTGCCGTTGTTGACGTTGCGCTGGCTGTCGTCCGGCTGGGTGAGGATGTAGTCCTGCATCGAGTTGCCGTGGCGCAGGGTGTTCTTGATGGTCAGCGCGTCGGTCAGGTCGTGCTCGACGGCAATGGTGGCGATGTCCGTGCGCGCCTTGCGGAAGTCGCGGTTGGTCAGGCCGTAGAAGTTGCTGCTGTCGCCACCGTCGATCGGCTTGCTCGGGTGTGCCGAGGTGCGCGCGGTGCTACCGGCGGCCGGGATCGAGTACGGTACGCCGGAGTCCGGCAGGTCGTCGCTTTCGAGGTGGTACCAGTCGAGGTTGACGCGGGTGTCGGTGCCCAGGCCGAAGGCCAGGGACGGGGCGATGCCCCAGCGGTCGTAGTTGACCTTGTCGCGACCGGCAACATTGCTTTCGTGGCTCATCAGGTTCAGGCGGCCGGCAACGGTGTCGCTGAACTGGTAGTTGCCGTCGAGGGTGTAGCGCTGGGTCTGGTCGGAGCCCCAGGTGAAGCCGCCGTCGAAGGAGTTGCCCAGGTGCGCTTTCTTGCTCACGAGGTTGATGCTGCCGCCTGCAGCGCCACGACCGCCAATGGCAGAGTTCGGGCCTTTGCTGACTTCGATCGATTCGATCGCGAAGATTTCGCGGCTCTGGGCGCCGGTGTCGCGTACGCCATCGATGTAAGTGTCGGACTGCGAGTCGAAGCCGCGGATGAACGGACGGTCGCCTTGCGGGTTGCCGCCTTCACCGGCGCCGAAGGTGATGCCGGGGACAGTGCGCAGGGCGTCTTGCAGGGTCAGGGCGTTGGTGTCCTTGAGGACCTGCTGCGGAATCACGGTGATGGAACGTGGGGTGTCCACCAGCGGCGCGGTGTACTTCTGCGAAGAGGCTTTTTCCACCTTGTAGTCGGTGCTGGCCTGGTTGGCCTCGGCGTTGATGCTGGTGGCATCGAGGGAAATCGCACCCTCCTTGCGAGCCGGTGCCGGTTCGTCGGCGTACGTCACGTGGGCGGCCGACGTTGCGGTGATGGCGACGCCGATGGCGGATGCGAGCAAGCGCGGTGAGCTGACAGCGGTTGGTACGAATTGACGCGACATCAGGTGGACCCCCTCCCAAGGTTTCGAGGCGGCGGAGGTTAGTGTAAGGAGACATGTCAAGACAATTGAGAATCGTTGGCACTTACATTCTTTACACCTTTTTCACGGAATTTTGCCGGGGATCAATGTCCGCCCCTCGGATGAGGCTTGTGGCGGATAGATAAGAATCAATACCATTGGCAACTTTTTCCGCTCAGGTGCCCATCGCCATGCTTTTACACGTTCCCGGCCTGTTTACCCGTGAGGAAGTGCTGCGCATCCGCGAGGCACTGGAGAGCACCGATTGGGCCGACGGCAAGATCACGGCCGGCTATCAGTCGGCCAAGGCCAAGCACAACCTGCAGTTGCCCGAAGCGCACCCGCTGGCCAAGGAAATCGGCGCCGCGATGATCGAGCGCCTGTGGAACAACCCGCGCTTCATGTCGGCGGCACTGCCGCACAAGGTGTTCCCGCCGCTGATCAACTGCTATCGCGAGGGTGGCAGCTTCGGTTTCCACATCGACAACGCCGTGCGTCAGCCCAAGGGCAGTGTCGAGCGGGTGCGTACCGACCTGTCCTCCACGCTGTTCTTCAGCGACCCTGAGGATTACGACGGTGGCGAACTGGAGATCCAGGACACCTACGGCCTGCAGCGGGTCAAGCTGGCGGCCGGCGACATGGTGCTGTACCCCGGCACCAGCCTGCACCGGGTCAACCCGGTTACCCGCGGGGCGCGTTATGCGGCGTTCTTCTGGACCCAGAGCCTGGTGCGTGAAGACAGCCAGCGGGCGTTGCTGTTCGAGATGGACAACGCCATTCAGCAACTGACTGCCGACGTGCCGGATCATCCGTCACTGCTGCAACTCACCGGCACCTACCACAACCTGCTGCGCCGCTGGGTCGAGGTCTGAGCCGTGGCCTTTCAGTTGCGTCGTGAAGAAAAGGTGGGCACCGACGAGTTCGGCCAGATGCTCGAGCAGAGCCCGGCCAAGGCGGCTCAGGCCCTGTTGATGGCGGCGGGGCAGGGCGTGGTCGAGGCCCAGGCGTTGCTTGGGCAGATCCTCCTGGACGGACGGGGTATCGAGCGCGATCCGCCGTTGGCCCGGCGCTGGTTCGGCATTGCCGCGCAGCAGGGCAGCCTGATGGCGCACAACATGCTCGGCCGTTGCCTGGAGCATGGCTGGGGTGGCGAAGTGGATGAAGCCCAGGCGGCGCGGCATTACCGGCAAGCGGCCAATGGCGGGCTGGACTGGGGCATCTACAACCTGGCCAACCTGCTGGCCACTGGCCGTGGTGTTGTCCAGGACCATCAGCTGGCGTTGGCCTGCTACCGTCGGGCGGCGCAGATGGGTCATGCCAAATCGATGAATCTGCTTGGGCGTTATCTGGAAGAGGGCCTGCATTGCCAGGCCAACCTGGCGGCTGCGCAGGACTGGTACCGGCGCTCGGCCGAGGGCGGGGATTTCCGCGGACAGTTCAGCCACGCGGCGGTACTCGCGGCGCAGGGCGATCTGGACGGCGCGTTGAAGTGGCTGCAGGTGGCGCTGGAAGGTGGCAATGCCAATTTCCTGCGGGTGGCCGGGCCTGCGCTGGAGCAGGCGGTGCATCCGGAGATCCGGGCGCTGGCGGGAGCTTACAAGGAGCGTCTGGCCGAACTGTTGTGACGATCAGTTGTAAGCCGCAAGCTTCAAGCCAAAGCGGCAACGACACGGACCGCTCTTTCTTGTGGCTTGCAGCTTGAAGCTTGCAACTCAAAAGGGAGCTGATCACTCAGCCCCCTTGTGCATTTACAGGTAGAAGGCCTTCAGCGGCGGGAAACCGTTGAACTCCACCGCGCTGTAGCTGGTGGTGTAGGCACCGGTGGACAGCCAGTACAGGCGGTCACCGATGGCCAGGTTCAGCGGCAGGCCGTACTTGTAGTGCTCGTACATGATGTCGGCGCTGTCGCAGGTCGGGCCGGCGATGACCACTTCTTCCATCTCGCCTTTCTTCTCGGTCCAGATCGGGAACTTGATGGACTCGTCCATGGTTTCGATCAGGCCGGAGAACTTGCCCACGTCGGTGTAGACCCAACGCTCGACGGCGGTACGGGACTTGCGCGCCACCAGCACCACTTCACTGACCAGGATGCCGGAGTTGGCGATCAGCGAACGGCCCGGCTCCAGGATGATTTCCGGCAGGTCGTCGCCGAAGTCTTCCTTGAGGAAACGGATGATTTCCTCGGCATAGGTTTCCAGGCTGTTGGTACGGGTGATGTAGTTGGCCGGGAAGCCACCGCCCATGTTGATCAGTTTCAGCTCGATGCCGTCTTCTTCTTTCAGGCGCTCGAAGATCACCTTGACCTTGGCGATGGCCGCGTCCCAGACGCTGATGTCGCGCTGCTGCGAGCCGACGTGGAACGACACGCCGTAAGGCACCAGGCCCAGGTCTCGGGCCAGGATCAGCAGGTCCATGGCCATGTCGGTCTGGCAGCCGAATTTGCGCGACAGCGGCCAGTCAGCGGTGGTGGAGCCTTCGGTGAGGATGCGCACGTAGACTTTCGAGCCCGGCGCGGCCTTGGCGATGTTGCGCAGGTCGGCTTCGGAGTCGGTGGCATACAGACGCACGCCCTTCTCGTAGAAGTAGCGGATGTCCTTGGATTTCTTGATGGTGTTGCCGTAGCTGATGCGGTCGGCGCTGACGCCGCGGCCCAGCACTTTGTCCAGCTCGTAGATCGAGGCGATGTCGAAGCTCGAGCCTTTTTCCTTGAGCAGGTCGATGATCTCGACCGCCGGGTTGGCCTTGACCGCGTAGTAGACCTTGGCGAATTCGAAGCCCGCGCGCAGGTCGTCGTAGGCCTGGCTGATCATCTGGGTGTCGATGAGCACGAACGGGGTTTCTTGCTTGTCGGCGAACGCCTTCATTTTCTGGAAGGTTTCACGCGCGAAGTAGTCTTCGACCTGGATCGACATGCTTGGGGACTCCATGGGCAAACTGAAAAAATAAGTGGCTGCAAACTGAACGCCCTCCGTATCCCCACTTTGGTTCGCCTACTTCCCAAGGCATGTCGCCGAAAGCAAAAAGGTCATCCGCGCGATTGAAAGCTGCTGCGGGTGACCTTGCTGTCTCGTCGTCAGTACTTGAGCCGGATGGATCGTTTCCAGCATGGACGTTCGGCGCGAACTTTAGGACTTGAGGGGTTCAAGATCAACAAAAAATGTCGCGTTTTCGTACTGCTCTGCCGCCTGCAAACCACTGTGTTCCTTCATAACCGACTCAGGTGACAGCCAGATGTTCCTCTGGATCGTCCTTGCGTAAAAAATAGTGGAACAGGTGGCGATTTGCTGACTTCTCGGTAACTTCGTGATCTGGCGGTGCGAACGGCAGAAATCGTCGCTAAATTAATCTCAAATGCAGACAAGACCGTTTGTCGTGATCTTTGCGAAGGCTTTTTCGCGGGCCTGACTGTTCATATTTATGGCCACCCGCTGAAACGCGGATTTCGATGAATTTTTTTTGCCCGAGACGACGAAAAGCGCTTGGTCGGGTAGGCCAAAGGAGCATTTGCCGGGCTTAATAAGAAACATTACTATTCGCGCACCTTCCCTCTGCCTGACGATGACCTCCACACCGTGTCTCGACACAAAGGCTTTCTCGACCACTACCACGAACTCGTCGGCACCTGGACGCGCAAGTTGCGCAGTCGCCATCAGGCCGAGGATCTGGCGCACGATGCCTTTGTGCGGGTGCTGGAAAGCGAGCAGGGCGCCGTGGAGCAGCCACGGGCCTATCTGCACCAGGCAGCGCGCAATATTGCAGTCGATGGATACCGTCGCGAAGACCGCCGCCAGTCGCTCGAACAGCAGGCCATGGACCTGGCGCCACCGTCGACCGAGGACCCGGAGGCCTACCTGAATGCGCTGCAACTGGCCGACAGCGTCGAGCGGGCGCTGGCGGAGCTGCCGCTGAACTGCCGCAAGGTGTTCATCTGGCAGAAGCTCGAGGGCTTGACCCAGGCCGAGATCGCCGAGCGCATGGGATTGACCAGGAACATGGTCGAAAAGTATATGATCCGCACGCTTCGCCACCTGCGCGAGCACCTGGATGTGTCGACGAAATGAGTCAGGCGAATGTATTCATGAATCAGGGCAGCAGTCCCGGCCCGCACGAGGCCGCCCGCGAGCAGGCGGCCGAATGGTTCGCCCGCGTTCAGGACGGCCCGCTTTCCCCCGCGCAGCAGGCCGCGTTCGACGCCTGGCTGGCGCAGGATCCGCTGCACCGTGATGAATACGAACTGCTCGGCCAGTTGTGGCGAGCCAGTGACCTGTTGCCCCGCGCCCGTCTCCAGGCCCTGTGCGCCGAAGATCCCGTCACCGTGCTGCCGCGCCGCCGCTTCGTGGGCCTGGCCGTGGCCGCCAGCGTGCTGGCTGTGGCGGTCGGGCTGGGCTGGTTCGGCTGGCAGCGACACGGGCTCGATTACCACCAGCAACTGCAGACCGGCCTCGGCGAACGCCGGCAGGTGGAGTTGCCGGACGGCTCGCACCTGGACATCAACGGCCGTACCCGTCTCGAAGTGCGCTTCAGCGCCGGGCAGCGGGATATTCGCCTGGAGCAGGGCGAGGTGATGTTCAGCGTGGCACACGACAGCGACCGGCCCTTCGTGGTCGATGCCGGCAACGGCACGGTCACCGTGACCGGCACCCGTTTCGACGTTCGCCGGGATCCTGCGCAGACCCGCGTGGCGGTGGAGCAGGGCTCGGTGCGGGTCCAGGGTCATGGCGAGGCGAAGGCACTGCTCAGCGCCGGCCTCGGCTCCCATATCGATGCCGCAGGTGCGGTGGCCGCACCTTATAAGGTGGATGCCGCGGCGCTCACCGCGTGGCGCTCGGGCAAGCTGGTATTCAACGATGCAACGCTGGCGCAGGTGGCCGAAGAGGTTTCGCGCTACCGCGAGCAACCGCTGAAGGTGGCACCGAAAGCCGCCGGCCTGCGCTTGAGCAGCACCTTCCGCGTCGATGACACGAACGCTCTGCTACGGGCGTTGCCGAGCATCCTGCCAGTCACGGTGGTGGCCCATGCCGATGGCTCCCACGAAATAATTTCAAAATAGATTCAGGTTTTTTCCGAGTTGTTCGTCTTCCTGGCCGACTTGCAACTGCCAAGCATTTCGATTTGCAAACGGCAGTTGATCCCGATCCGCTCTCAGGACTTCTCGAAGACGTGAACAACAACAAGCGTTCCCCACGTTCCGCCGGCCGCTCGCGCTGGCTGCCACTGGCCCTGGTGCTGGCTGTCAGCGCCGGCATCGGCAACAGTTACGCCGACTCGACGCCCACCAGCATTCAGATCCAGGCCCAGCCGTTGGCCAGCGCCCTGAGCCAACTGGGCCAGCAGACCTCGCTGCAATTGTTCTTCACCCCGGCGCTGGTGGCGGGCAAGCAGGCGCCGGCGGTGTCCGGCAATCTGTCGCCGGAGCAGGCGCTGCAAGCGCTGTTGCAGGGCAGCGGGCTGACCTACGAGATCTCCGAGGGCACCGTGGTATTGCACGCCGCCGATCAGCAGGCGGCCAGCGGCACGGTGGAGCTGGCGTCTACCGACATCAATATGGTCGGTGACTGGCTGGGTGACGCCCAGGAAACCGTGGTCCACAACCATGCCGGTGCGCGCACCGTGGTGCGCCGTGAAGCCATGATCGAGCAAGGCGCGATGAGTGTGCGCGACGTGCTCAAGGGCATCCCCGGCGTTCAGGTGCAGGATTCCAACGGCACCGGTGGCAGCGACCTGTCGCTCAACGTCGGCGTGCGCGGCCTGACCTCGCGCCTGTCGCCGCGCTCCACGGTGCTGATCGACGGCATCCCGGCGGCGTTCGCGCCCTACGGTCAGCCGCAACTGTCGATGGCGCCGATCTCCTCCGGCAACCTCGACAGCATCGACGTGGTGCGCGGCGCCGGCTCGGTGCGTTATGGGCCGCAGAACGTCGGCGGGGTGATCAACTTCGTCACCCGGGCCATTCCGGAAAAAGCCACCGGCGAAGTCGGTACTACCCTGGAAACTTCCCGCCATGGCGGCTGGAAACATATCGAGTCGGCGTTCGTCGGCGGCACCGCTGACAATGGCCTCGGCGCCGCGCTGCTGTATTCCGGGGTCAATGGCCACGGCTACCGCAGCAGCAACAACGGCAACGATATCGACGATGTACTGCTCAAGACGCACTGGGCCCTGACCGATCAGGACGAGTTGTCGCTGAACTTCCATTACTACGACGGCAAGGCCGACATGCCCGGCGGCCTGACCCAGGCCCAGTTCGATGCCGACCCGTACCAGTCCGACCGCGATTACGACAACTTCAGCGGCCGGCGCAAGGACGTGTCGCTCAAGTACCTGCGGCAGATCGACGATGTCACCCAGTTCGAAGTGCAGACCTACTACACCGACAGCTTCCGCGGCAGCACCATCGCCGCCCGCGACCAGAAGACCCTCAGTGCCTATCCGCGCAGCTACCACACCTTCGCCATCGAGCCGCGGGTGTCGCGGATCTTCTTCACCGGCCCCGCGACCCAGGAGGTCAGCGTCGGTTACCGCTACCTGAAAGAGGCGATGCACGAGCAGGCCAGCCGCCTGGCGCTGGTCAACAACGTGCCCACCGTCACGCCGACGTCCGATGGCCACATCTACCAGGACCGCACCGGTGGCACCGAGGCGAGCGCCTACTACATCGACGACAAAATCGATGTCGGCAACTGGACCATCACCCCGGGCGTGCGCTTCGAGCACATCAACACAGACTGGAAGGAGCGCGCCGTGCCCGGCCTCAACGGGGTGCCGGTCCAGGCCAAGAGCCGCAGCGTGACCAGCAACGAACCGTTGCCGGCCCTGAGTGTGATGTACCACGTGTCCGACGCCTGGAAGCTGTTTGCCAACTACCAGACCTCGTTCGGCAGCCTGCAGTATTTCCAGCTCGGCCAGGGCGGCACCGGCGACCAGACCGCCAACGGCCTGGAAGCGGAAAAGGCCAAGACCTACGAGATCGGTACCCGCTACGACAACGGTACCTGGGGCGGCGAACTGACGGCGTTCTACATCGACTTCGATGACGAGCTGCAATACATCAGCAACGACATTGGCTGGACCAACCTCGGCGCGACCAAGCACCAGGGCATCGAGGCCTCGGTGCACTACGATCTGGCCGGCCTCGACCCGCGCCTGGACGGCCTGAGCGCCAATGCCGGCTTTACCTATACCCGTGCCACCTATGAAGGTGAGATCCCGGGCTTCAAGGGCCGCGACCTGCCGTTCTACTCGCGTCAGGTGGTCAATGCTGGGCTGCGTTACCAGGTCAACCGCTGGACCTGGAACCTGGACGCCTTCGCCCAATCGAAGCAGCGCGCACCGGGCACCGGTATGAACGCCAACGGCAGCTTCAACGGCAACTACATCACCGAGCCGAGTGCCGATGGCCAGTACGGCGACATTCCGGGCTACGTGACCTGGAGCGCCCGTGGCGGGTACGAGTTCGGCAAGGAACTGTCGAACCTGAAACTGGCGGCGGGGGTGAAGAATATCTTCGACCAGCAGTACTACACCCGGTCCAGCGACAACAACTCAGGGATCTACCTGGGTGAGCCGCGGACGTTCTATGTGCAGGCCAGTGTAGGGTTCTGATCTCTCGGGTGTTCTTTAGGGCCTCATCGCTGGCAAGCGGAGCGCCGCCCGGCCAGCTCCGCTTGCCGGCGATAAGGCCATCAGTTTTTAAACAGCAGCTTCGGCAGGAGACACGATGCTGGTCTTGCCACCCCGCGAACGCCCCGAACTCAGGTACGCCGCAATGGATTCCTGAGTCACTTCGCCCAGGAACACCTGGTTGGCATCCAGCACCGGCAGCCACGCCCGGTTGAACTCGTACATCCGCGACAGCAGGATCCGCAGGTGTTCGTCATGGGCCGCAGTGGCATTGAACGGCCGCAGGAAGTCGGCGCAGGTGCCTTGCTGGCGGTGCAGGTCGCGCCGGCGCACGTAACCCAGGGCGCGGTTCTCGCCATCGGTCACTACCACGTACTTGCGGTCATGCTCGTCCATCAGTTCCAGCGCATCGGCCACCGCCATGTCGGGGCTGGCCGACGGCGCGTTGTCGGCCGCATCTTCGGCGCGCACCAGCAGCAGGCGCTTGAGGGTGCTGTCCTGGCCGACGAAGTTACTGACGAACTCATCCGCCGGATGCGCCAGCAGGGTGTCGGGATGATCGAGCTGGATCAGCTTGCCGGCGCGGAAGATGGCGATCTTGTCGCCCAGTTTGATGGCCTCGTCGATGTCGTGGCTGACCATGATCACGGTCTTGTTCAGCGCCCGCTGCATCTCGAAGAATTCGTTCTGGATCATTTCGCGGTTGATCGGGTCGACCGCGCCGAACGGCTCGTCCATCAACAGCAGTGGCGCCTCGGCGGCCAGGGCGCGGATCACGCCGATACGCTGTTGCTGGCCACCGGACAGTTCCCGTGGATAGCGCTGCAGGTACTGCTTGGGCTCCAGGCGGATCATGCTCATCAGCTCGCGGGCGCGGTCGTGGCATTTCTGCTTGTCCCAGCCCAGCAGGCGCGGGACCACGGTGATGTTTTCCTCGATGGTCATGTTGGGGAACAGGCCGATCTGCTGGATCACGTAGCCGATGCGCCGGCGCAGGGTCACTTCGTCGAGGCCGGTGGTGTCTTCACCGTTGATCAGCACCTTGCCCGACGTGGGGGCGATCAGGCGGTTGATCATTTTCAGCGTGGTGCTCTTGCCGCAACCGGAGGGGCCGAGGAAGACGCAGATCTCGCCTTCGTTGACGGTCAGGCTGACCGAGTCGACCGCCTTCACTTCTTTGCCGTTGCTGTGGAAGGTCTTGGAAAGGTTCTGGAGTTCGATCATTTGAGCAGTCCTTCTGGAGTCAGCGAACGTTGCAGGGCTTGCAGCAGCAGGTCGGCGGCGATGGCCAGGAGGCTCACCAGCACGGCGCCGACCAGCAGCATCGACATGTCGCTGCGGCTGATGGAGGTCAGGATAAGTACGCCCAGGCCACCGGCGCCGATAGTGGCGGCGATGGTCATGACGCCGATGTTCATCACCACGGCGGTGCGCACGCCGGCGAGGATCACCGGCACGGCGATGGGCAGCTCGACCATGCGCAGGCGCTGGCCGAAGGTCATGCCGATGCCGCGGGCAGCTTCACGGATGCCCGGCTCGACGTTGGTCAGGGCCAGGTAGGTGTTGCGCATGATCGGCAACAGGGAATAAAGGAACACGGCGGTGATCGCCGGCAGTGGCCCCAGGCCCTGGCCGAACTTCGAGTAGAACGGCAGCAGCAGGCCGAACAGGGCGATCGACGGCACCGTCAGCAGCACTGTGGCGCTGGCCTGCAAGGGGCCGGCGAGGGCGGGGAAGCGGGTCATCAGGATGCCCAGCGGCACGCCGACGACGATCGCCAGGGTGACGGCGATCCCCACCAGAGTGATGTGCTGCCCGGTCAGTTGCAGCACTTGCGCCCAGTCCAGGTGGGCGAAGGTATCCAGCAGGTTCATGGGGCGTCTCCTTGCAGGGGATGCTGGCGCAGGAAGTCGTCAGCGACCTTGCCCGGGCTCTGGTGCTCGACATCCACCTTGGCGTTGAGCTGGCGCATGGTTTCGTCGTCCAGTTGCTCGGCCAGCGGCTTGAGCAGCGTGGCCAGTTGCGGGTGGGCGTCGAGCACCGCTTTGCGCACCACTGGCGCGGCGGTGTAGTCGGGGAAGTAGTGGCGGTCGTCTTCCAGCAGCTTGAGGTCGAAGGCGCTCAGCCGGCCGTCGGTGGTGTACACAAGCCCGGTGAACACCTGGCCGTTGCGCAGCGCGGTGTAGACCAGGCCGGCGTCCATCTGGCGGATGTCCTTGCGGGTGAACTGCAGGTCGTAGGTCTCGGTGAGGCCCGCGAGGCCGTCCGGACGGTTGGCGAACTCGGTGTCGAGGGCCAGGACGTGGGTCTGCTTCGGTTCGTCGCGCAGCACCTGGTTCAACTGGCTGATGCTGTTGACCTGCGGATACTGCTCGGCGACCTTGCGCGGCAATGCCAGGGCGTAGGTGTTGCTGAAGCGCGACGGGGCGAGCCAGACCAGGCCTTTCTGCGCGTCCAGTTCCTTGACCCGGGCGTAGGTGGCTTCGGCACTCGGCATGCGCTCCTCGATATGGTTGTAGGACACCAGCGAGACGCCGGTGTATTCCCAGACCATGTCCAGCTGGCCGCTTTCCTGGGCACTGCGCGCCAGGTTGCTGCCAAGGCCGCCGGTGATGCGCACCTCGAAGCCGTTCTGGCGCAGGTAGCGGGCGGTGATTTCGGCGAGTACGGTCTGCTCGGTGAAGACCCGCGCGCCAATGCGGATCAGCGGTTTTTCGGCGGCCTGGGCAAATCCTGCGAACAGCAGGGCCGCGCCCAGGAACAAGGCGATTCTTTTCATTGGGGTCCCTCGGTCAGTGAGTCAGGCCGCGTTCCAGCCAGCGGCGGCTGCACTGGCTGACCAGCGCGTCGAGCAACAAGGCCAGGGCCGCGGTACACGCTGCACCCAGCAGCAGTTGCGGCTGATTGTTCAGGGCGATGCCGGGGAAGATCAGGCTGCCCAGGCTGTTGGCGCCGATAAGGAACGACAGCGGTGCGGTGCCGACGTTGATCGCCAGTGCCACCCGCACGCCGCCGACGATGATCGGCACGGCATTGGGCAGCTCGACCTTGAACAGTGTCTGGCGCGGCGTCATGCCGATGCCGGTAGCGGCTTCCTTGAGCGAGGCGGGGACGTTTTTCAGGCCTTCGTAAGTGTTGCGCACGATGGGCAGCAACGAGGCGAGGAACAGCGCGAGGATCGCGGGGCCGGCGCCGATGCCGAGGATACTCAGGGCGATGGCGAGGACGGCGAGGGGCGGAACGGTGTTGCCAATGTTGAAGACCTGCATGAAGCGTTCGGCGCGGTCGACCCGGTGCGGTCGACTCAGGGCAATGCCGGCCGGGATACCCACGGCAAGCGCCGCCACCATCGACAGCAGCACCAGCGTCAGGTGTGCCTGCAGGTAGAACCAGAGATCGGCGCGGTAGCGCACGATCGTATCAGTGCCGATCCAGTGGACCAGCAGGGCCAGGATGACGAGCGCGGCGGCCCATCCCATCAGCCCCTTGCCATAGCGTACAGCCATAGGCGGACTCCTTTTTTTATCGTCGGCGCACAGCGGCCCGTGCTGTCGCCATTCCAGGCGACGGGCAATCTGTACGCGAAAAGTGGCGGCGAAAATGCGCGCCATGAGCGAAGCCCCGTCAGGCTCGTGTTGCCGGTGAAACCCACCCCGACCAACGGTCATTGCAGGGGAATGGACGCCTCCATCGCTTTAAAGGTTCCCATCTGATGCGGCATTTGGCCAGCGTTAATCCCTGGGGTGTAGGAAATTACGCACGAGAAACGAGCGTAATTCTGGCTGGGAGGCGTTGAATTACCTGCTGTTGGGCCGTTAGTCGTGAAGATCAGGCTTTTGGCACTTCTGGTAATTGGTGTGGGAAAAAATCATGGATAAAACACTTGAGCAGGTGATGAATGATCTCTGCCTGCGGGAACTGACCAAGGAGGAGGTGCGCGGGGGAATCCGCCAAGCCCGCTCCCACAAGGTCTGAGTCAGAGATCGAAATTCAATCAGCCTTCAGGTATGATACCGCCCTTTTTTCAATCCCCAGTCAGGCGATTTCCCATGACCAACCAGGCCGCCGAAGTCGCGAAGCGCCGCACTTTCGCCATTATTTCCCACCCCGACGCCGGTAAGACCACCATCACCGAGAAGCTCCTGCTGATGGGCAAGGCCATTGCCGTCGCCGGTACGGTGAAGTCGCGCAAGTCCGACCGCCATGCCACTTCCGACTGGATGGAAATGGAGAAGCAGCGGGGTATCTCGATCACCACGTCGGTGATGCAGTTCCCCTACCGCGAGCACATGATCAACCTGCTCGACACCCCCGGTCACGAAGACTTCTCCGAAGACACCTACCGTACCCTGACCGCCGTGGACTCGGCGCTGATGGTGCTCGACGGCGGTAAGGGCGTCGAGCCGCGGACCATCGCCCTGATGGATGTCTGCCGCCTGCGCGATACGCCGATCGTCAGCTTCATCAACAAACTCGACCGCGATATCCGTGACCCGATCGAACTGCTCGACGAGATCGAGGCGGTCCTGAAGATCAAGGCCGCGCCGATCACCTGGCCGATCGGTTGCTACAAGGACTTCAAGGGCGTCTATCACCTGGCCGGTGACTACATCATCGTCTACACCCCGGGCCACGGCCACGAGCGTACCGAGGTGAAGATCATCGAGAAGCTCGACTCCGACGAAGCCCGCGCCCACCTGGGTGACGAGTACGAGCGTTTCCTCGAACAACTGGAACTGGTGCAGGGTGCCTGCCACGAATTTGACCAGGACGAGTTCATCAACGGCCAGCTGACCCCGGTGTTCTTCGGTACCGCGCTTGGCAACTTCGGTGTCGATCATGTGCTCGACGCGGTCGTCGACTGGGCGCCACGCCCGCTGGCCCGGGTCGCCCACGAGCGCACCGTGGAGCCGGTGGAAGAGAAGTTCAGCGGTTTCGTGTTCAAGATCCAGGCGAACATGGACCCGAAACACCGCGACCGCATCGCCTTCATGCGTATCTGCTCGGGCAAGTACGAAAAAGGCATGAAGATGCGCCACGTGCGCACCGGCAAGGACCTGCGCATCGGCGATGCGCTGACCTTCTTCTCCTCCGAGCGTGAGCAACTGGAAGAGGCGTATGCCGGCGACATCATCGGTCTGCACAACCACGGCACCATCCAGATCGGCGACACCTTCAGCGAAGGCGAGAGCCTGGGCTTCACCGGTATCCCGCACTTTGCCCCGGAGCTGTTCCGCCGCGTGCGTCTGAAAGACCCGCTGAAGTCCAAGCAACTGCGTCAGGGCCTGCAGCAGCTGGCCGAAGAGGGTGCGACCCAGGTGTTCTTCCCGGAGCGCAGCAACGACATCATCCTCGGCGCTGTCGGTGTGCTGCAGTTCGATGTGGTGGCCAGCCGCCTGAAAGAGGAATACAAGGTCGAGTGTGCCTACGAGCCGATCACCGTCTGGTCCGCACGCTGGATCACCTGTGACGACAAGAAGAAGCTCGAAGACTTCAAGGTCAAGGCCATGGAAAACCTGGCGGTGGACGGTGGTGGTCACCTGACCTACCTGGCGCCGACCCGGGTCAACCTGTCGCTGATGGAAGAGCGCTGGCCGGAAGTGAAATTCCGCGCCACCCGCGAGCACCACTGACAGCAGCTGCAAGCTGCAAGAAGAAGCGGCCGCGCACTGGCCCGCTTTTTCTTGAAGCTTGCAGCTTATAGCTTGCAACTGCCCCTCAGTTGCCCGCCTTCACGCTGGTCCAGATCCGCGTCCTGATCCGGTCGATCTTCGCCGGCATCGCCTCCAGGGCATACAGCTTGCCCATCACGTCTTCGCTCGGATAAATCATGTTGTTGGCCTTGAGCTGCGGGTCGACGATGGCGTCCGCCGCGAGGTTGCCGTTGGCGTACTGCACATGGTTGCTGATGTTGGCCATCACCCCAGGCTGCAGCAGGTAGTTCATGTACGCATAGCCGGCTTTCTCGTCCGGGGCATCAGCGGGCATGGCGACCATGTCGAACCACATCGGCGCGCCTTCCTTGGGAATCGAGTAGCCAACATTGATCCCGTTCTTTGCTTCCAGTGCCCGGTTTTTCGCCTGCAACACATCCCCCGAGAAGCCCACCACCACGCACACGTCGCCGTTGGCCAGGTCGCCGGTGTACTTGGACGAGTGGAAGTAGCTGATATACGGCCGCACCTTCATCAGCAGATCCTTGGCCTTGTCGTAGTCCGCCGGGTTCTGGCTGTGGTGCGGCAGGCCCAGGTAGTGCAGGGCGATCGGCAGCAACTCGGGGCCGTTGTCGAGCACCGCGACGCCGCAGCTTTTCAGTTTGCTGATGTACTCGGGCTTGAAGATCAGGTCCCAGGAGTCCACTGGCGCATTGTCGCCGAGCACTGCCTTGACCTTGTCGATGTTGTAGCCGATGCCGGTGCTGCCCCACAGGTACGGGAAGCCGTACTGGTTGCCCGGGTCGTTCACTTCCAGCGCCTTGAGCAGCACCGGGTTGAGGTTCTTCCAGTTGGGCAACTGGCTCTTGTCCAGGCGCTTGAGGGCCTTGCCCTGGATCTGCCGCGCCATGAAGTGGTTGGACGGGAACACCACGTCATAGCCGGAGTTGCCCGTCATCAGCTTGCCGTCGAGGGTTTCGTTGCTGTCGAACACGTCGTAGGTGGGCACGATGCCGCTGGCCTGCTGGAAGTTCTTCAGGGTGTCCGGGGCGATGTAGCTGGACCAGTTGTAGATCTTCACCGAATCGGCGGCGCTGGCCACGCTGGCGGCCAGCATCAGGGGAGCAATCAGGAACGTACGCATGTCGGGTTTACCTTGCTTTGTCTGTTGTTATCGAAGGCAGGCGATCAGCGGATCGGAAATCAGAAAATCAGTACGTAGCTCTTGCGCACGGTCTCCTGGATATCCCAGATGCCGGTGCTGTTGGCCGGTAGCATCAGGGCGTCTCCGGCTTCTATGTGCAGGGGCTCGCCACCGTCGGGGGTGAAGGTGCAGCGGCCCTTGATGAAGTGGCAGAACTCCTGTTGCACGATCTGCCGGCGCCAGCGTCCGGGTGTGCATTCCCAGATGCCGGTCTCGACCCCGTCGTCGCGCTCGACGCTGGTGGTGGATGCCACCGCGACGGGCTCTCCGAGGGGGACCGCGACCGGAGCGGAGTGCTCCAGGACAACGCTGTCGGTGTGTTTGAACTGGGTAATGCTCATGACCACGGGTTCCTCGTTGGGGGACTTCTGTTGGCAGCGCTTCAGTTCATGAAGCGCTGCATGAAATCGGCGAGACCGCTGGCCATCCGCCGACGCCAGGGTGGGCTAGCGGGGCTGGCGAGGGTCCGGTCTTCGAGCACGAAGCTCTGGATGATGGCGTTGTAGCCAAGCCAGCGGCACGGCTCCGGCGGCCAGCTGGCGAGGCTCGACAGCGGGCGGTTGTCGTGAACCCACGGCTGGGCGGTCAGGTGGTTGTGCTGGCCGAGGATCAGCGCGGCCAGGGTGCGTCCACCGAGGTTGGTGGCGCCCACGCCTTCGCCGCCGTAACCGCCGGCCAGGGCAATGCCGCGCTGGCGGTCGCAGAGCATGTGCGGGTGGAAGCGCCGGGCCATGCCGAGGTTGCCGCCCCAGGAGTGGGTGATGCGCACGTTCTTCAGTTGCGGGAACAGCTCGCCGAACAGGTAGCGGCGCAGTTCGATCTCGTCGGCATTCAGGCTGAAGTCTTCCCGCAACCGGCCGCCGAAGCGATAGCCGCCGCGGGCACCGAACATCAGGCGGTTGTCACGGGTACGCTGGCCGTAGGTGACCTGCCGGCTGCTTTCGCTGAACGCCTGGCCGTCTCTCAGGCCGATCTGTTCCCAGACCGAGTCCGGCAGCGGTTCGGTGGCCACCAGCAGGCTCTGCACCGGCAACTGGTGCTTGCCCAGCGGCGGCAGGCTGGCGGCGTAGCCCTCCACGGCAGGCACGACCCAGTGACTGCGGATCGTCGCCATGGGTGTGCGGACCTGGCCGGGGTTCCAGTCCAGCGCCGGGGTGTTTTCGTAGATCGGCACGCCGAGTCGTTCCACAGCCCGGGCCAGTCCACGTACCAGCTTCGCCGGCTGGATGGTCGCGGTGTGCGGGCTGAAGATGGCGCCGTAGGCATTGCTTACCCGCAACTGGCCTTCCAGCGTTTCGGGGCGCAGCCAGCGGTAGTCGTCCTCGGTCATGCCCTGACGGTAGAGGTCGTCGAGCCAGGCGCGCAGGCTCTTTTCCTGTTCCGGATAACGGGCCGCGCAATAGAGCACACCGCCTTTGCGGTAGTCGCAGTCGATGCCTTCCTTGTGCAGCACGGCCTGGACTTCGTCGGGGATGCCATGGAGCAGGTCGATGCTGTCGCGGCGCTGCTGCGGTGAGAGCGTGGCGAGCAGGCGGTCGTCGCCGAGCATGTTGCCCATCAGCCAGCCGCCGTTGCGCCCCGAGGCACCGTAGCCGGCGATATTGGCCTCGATGAGGGCGATGTTCAGCTGCGGTGCCTGCTGCTTGAGGTAGTACGCCGTCCACAGGCCGGTGTAGCCGGCGCCGATGATGCAGACGTCGAGGTCGAGGTCCTGGCGCAGAGCCGGACGAGCGCACAGCGGCTCGTCGAGCTGGTCCATCCAGAGGCTGATCGTGCGCCAGGGTTGCATTGGGTTGCGCTCCACGTCGTTAGGGTGTGGAGCCGATCCTAGTGGCGCGTGGGGCGTGCTGTCTTACGTGCGTGCACGCAGGGAAATCTGTTTCACGTAAGCCTTGGGCGACAGGCCGGTGTGCTCGCGGAAGCACTTGTAGAACGCCGACAGCGAATTGAAGCCGGCACCGAAGGCCAGCTCGTCGATGGGTGTCGTGCTGCTGGCGCCGTCCAGCCCGGTCAGCAGGTGTTGCAGGCGGGCCTGGTTGACGTAGCGGTAGAAGCTCTGGCCGAGCACCTGGTTGAGCAGGTAGGAAATCTGGTTTCGGCTGTAGCCGCTCTCGTTGGCGACCTGCTGCAGGTCCAGTTCCGGATCGAGGTACGGGCGCTGGCGCTGGAAGTAGTGCTCCAGGTCCTGGGCCATGGTACTCAGCTGGCGGGGCGACAGGCCGAGACGGCTGGTGGCCGGGCGTGGTCCTTGATGGCGGCTGCCCGTGGCGTTCTGGCGTACGAGGGTGGCGTATTCGTTGACCCGCCAGATCAGCCCGTCCTTGACTGTGATCGCTTCGCTGGACTGAAAGGCCACCAGGCCGTCGCCGCCTTGCACCGTGACCTGGTACTGGATGAAGGCGGTGCAGCCATCGACGCGGATGCGGTCGCTGTGAACGATGTCTTCGCCGGCTTCATGGGGCAGGCACGCACCCACGTAGTCGCGCAGGTCGGCATGGCTGAGCACACGGTTCTGGAAGAAGTCGTGGTACTGCACGTCTGGGTGGTACAGCGCCATCACGCCGTCGAGGTCGCGGTGTTTCCAGCACAGGTGATAGCGCAGCACGGTGTCTGCGGTGATCGGAGTCTGGGCCGGGCCATCGGAGAGGGGCTGGGGAGTCATTGCCCGATAGTGCCTCCAGGGCTTGATCGCTGGCAAGCCAGGCGGAACCAGGCCATGCATAACGCCCACCGAAACGGCGCCCATCTGGCATTTTGCACGGTCTGAGGAAGGCGCCGCGCCCGCAAACCCCCGGTTTCATTGGCTGTCACTGTTTGAAACATTTGGCATGGCCGCTGCACTTATTCAGTGCGAAAGGACCCCATCGCTCACCGGAGAGGCGCGAAATGATCACCAATGAATACACATCAACCCTTGATGTCCCCAATCGCTCAGGCGTGTCCTGGGCCGCTATCTTCGCTGGCGCGGCTGCGGCGGCAGCCTTGTCGTTGATTCTGGTGGTGCTCGGCGCCGGCCTCGGCTTCGCGGCGACATCGCCTTGGGCCAACGAAGGTGCCAGCGCCAAGGCCCTGGGGATTTCCACCATCATCTGGTTGCTGTTGACCCAGATCCTCGCCTCCGGTCTGGGCGGTTACATCGCCGGCCGGCTGCGGGTGAAGTGGGCCAATTTGCACGGTGACGAGGTGTACTTCCGCGATACCGCCCATGGCTTCCTGGCCTGGGCCGTGGCCACGCTGTTCGCGGCGATGCTGGTGGTCGGTACGGTCGGTGGTCTGGCGGGGGCGGGTGCCCAGGCCGGTGCTGCTGCAGCGGCCAACAGTGATGCCTCGATGGGCTATTTCGTCGACGGCCTGTTCCGTGGCGAGGGCCCTGCTCCGGTAACCGAAGACGCGGCCAATGGCGTTGCTGCGCGGATCCTTGCCCGCAGCGTCGCCGACGACCGCGCCCTGACGCCGGAAGACCACGCCTACCTGACGCAACTGGTGGCGCAACGTACCCGCCTGACCCAGCCCGAAGCGGCGGCGCGGGTGGATCAGGTGTTCGGCCAGGTGCAGCAGGCCAAGGTCGAGGCCAAGCAGGCGGCTGATACGGCGGCCAAGGCCGCAGCGTGGACGGCGCTGTGGACCTTCGTCGCGCTGCTGTGCGGTGCGTTCTTCGCCAGCTTTGCCGCGCTGTTCGGTGGTCGCCAGCGGGATCAGGTGCGCTGGTTGGAGGCTGAGGGGTATGTGGATCGGACCGTGGTCCGTAATCCGGCGGCACCGATTCGTTAATCGACGACAAGAAGGAGAACGACCATGCGTTCATTACTGCTGTGGATGTTGGGTGTACCGATTCCGGTGATCATTCTGATTGCGCTGTTCATGCATTGATTGGGTAGCTTCGATCGCCGGTCCGCCGGCGATCGGCTTTTCGTTTCTTCGTGTTGGTGGTGCTGGTTTTGCGGGTTTATCCGTTCTATTTGGCGACGCTGCCGGCCCGTTCCGCCTTTACGGCGGGTCCCTTTTTTCTTGGAAAAAGGAACCAAAACCGCTGGCTCCCACATACGGCCCTACGCTTCGCTCCGGGTCCCCTCGCTCCGGTGTCCTCCAGGGGCCGCGCGGCCACGATTTGCTGCGCAAATCTAAGACTCGCGCTCTTCGGCTACGCCGAAGGGGGCTGCGCCCCCGCCCCTTCCGAACACCTCCACTCGGCCTTCTGAAGTCGCAAGTTACGGGCGGCGCTCTCGCGGACGGATCTTCGAAATTCAGATCTGATTTTGATAGGCGTCCCAAAGAGCCAGAGCTTTTGCTCTGGCTTTTGCTCTTCATACGCGTCAGTCCAGACGCCGCCAATTGCGACTTCAGCCGGCCGAGTGGAGGTGCCTGTAGGGGCCGGGTGCGTAAGCACCCTTCGGCGATAGCCGAAGACGCGAGATGAAGATTTGCGAAGCAAATCGTAGGCCGCGCTGGCCCCGGAAGGTGCCGGAGGGAGGGGACCCGTAGCGAAGCGTAGGGCCGGATGTGGGAGCGGGCGGTTTTGCTTACTTTTGACAAGACAAAAGTAAGCCGCCGTAAGGGCGGAACGGGCCGGCAACGTCGCCAAAAATGCTGGATAATAACGCAAATCCAGCACCTAAATCGCCATCGCCACACCCCGTCCGAGAAGCACTACCCGACCTAAAGAAACTGCTCCGCGTAATGACACGCCACCTGCCGCGTCCCCACTTGGCGGAACGCCGGCACTTCCTCGGCGCACCGCTTGGTCGCATGGGGACAGCGTTTGTGGAAGGCGCAGCCATCCGGCGGATTGAGCGGGTTGGGCAACTCACCGGCGATACGGATCTTGGGTTTCAACGGATCCGGATGGATCGCCGGCGTCGCCGACAGCAGTGCCTGGGTATACGGGTGCAGGGGTTTGGCGAAGATATCCTGCTTGGGCCCCATTTCCGCCGGCCGCCCGAGGTACATCACCAGCACCTGGTCGGCCACGTGGCGCACCACCGCCAGGTTGTGGGAGATGAACACGTAGGCGGTGTTGAACTCCTTCTGCAGGTCCATGAACAGGTTCAGCACCTGGGCCTGGATCGACACGTCCAGGGCCGAGGTCGGTTCGTCCGCCACCAGTACTTTCGGTTGCAGCATCATCGCCCGGGCCAGGGCGATGCGCTGGCGCTGGCCGCCGGAGAACATGTGCGGATAACGCTGGTAATGCTCGGGACGCAGGCCCACCTGCTGCATCATCGCCTGCACGCGCTCGCGGCGTTCGGTTCTGGAGAGCGAGGTGTTGATCAGCAACGGTTCGGCCAGTTGGTCGCCGATCTTCTGCCGCGGGTTGAGCGAGGCGTAGGGGCTCTGGAACACCATCTGCACGTCGCGGCGCAGTTGCTTGCGTTCGTGCCTGCTGGCGCCGGCGACTTCCTGTCCGGCGATCTGCAACGAGCCGGACGACGGCTCTTCGATCAGGGTCAGGGCGCGGGCCAGGGTAGATTTGCCGCAGCCGGATTCGCCAACCACGGCCAGGGTCTTGCCGGCCTGCAATTCGAACGACACGCCGTTCAGGGCGCGTACCACGGCGCTGCCCTTGAACAGGCTGCGGGAGACTTCATAGTGACGGGTGAGGTCACGGGCAGTCAGGACGACTTCGCTCATCACGCCACCTCCTGGTTCAGCGGGTAGAAACAGCGGGCCAGGCTATGGGCCTGGGGATCGAGGCCAGGGCGTTGCTGGCGGCAGTTGTCACGCACATAAGGGCAGCGCGGCGACAGCAGGCAGCCGCTTGGCCGGTCGTAGCGACCGGGAACGATGCCGGGCAGGGTTGCCAGGCGTTCGGCGCCCAGGCTGTGCTCGGGAATGGCCTTGAGCAGCGCTTCGCTGTAGGGGTGGGCGGGCACTTCGAAGAGTTCCGGCACCTGGCCGACTTCCACGGCTTGCCCGGCATACATCACGCACACGCGGCGGGCGGTTTCGGCGACCACGGCGAGGTCGTGGGTGATGAGGATCAGCGCCATGTCCCGCTCTTTCTGCAGGTTCAGCAGCAGTTCCATGATCTGTGCCTGGATGGTCACGTCGAGGGCGGTGGTCGGCTCGTCGGCGATCAGCAGCTTGGGCTCGCCGGCAATCGCCATGGCAATCGCCACCCGCTGGCTCATGCCGCCGGACAGTTGGTGGGGATAGGCGTCGAGGCGGCTTTCCGGGGCCGGGATCTCGACTTTCTTCAAGAGCTCCAATGCACGCTGGCGCGCCGCCTTGCCACGCAGGCCGAGGTGCTGGCGCAGCACTTCCTCGATCTGGAAGCCTACGGTGTAACTGGGGTTGAGGGCGGTCATGGGGTCCTGGAAGACCATGGCCATGTCCTTGCCCACGACCTTGCGCCGTTGCCGGCCGCTGAGTTTCAGCATGTCGTGGCCGTCGAACACCAGGGCGTCGGCGCTGATGCGCCCGGGCGCGTCGATCAGGCCCATCAGCGCCATCATGGTCACCGATTTGCCCGAGCCGGACTCGCCGACGATGGCCAGGACTTCGCCGGTGTCCAGCGACAGGTCGAGACCGTCGACCACCGGTACCGCGCTGGCATCACCGAAGCGCACGTTGAGATTGCGGATTTGCAGAAGTGACATGGGCTTCTCCTCAGGCGGCATTCTTGAGTTTCGGGTCCAGCGCATCGCGCAGTCCGTCGCCCATCAGGTTGATTGCCAGCACGCTGAGCAAAATGGTCAGCCCGGGCAGGCTCACCACCCACCAGGCCCGTTCGATGTAGTCGCGGGCCGAGGCCAGCATGGTGCCCCACTCGGGAGTGGGCGGCTGGACGCCGAGGCCGAGGAAGCCCAGGGCGGCGGCGTCGAGGATGGCCGAGGAGAAACTCAGGGTGGCCTGGACGATCAGCGGCGCCATGCAGTTGGGCAGCACGGTGATGAACATCAGGCGCGGCAGGCTGGCGCCGGCCAGGCGTGCAGCAGTGACGTAGTCGCGGTTGAGTTCGCCCATCACGGCGGCGCGGGTCAGGCGCACGTAGGATGGCAGCGAGACGATGGCGATGGCGATCACCGTGTTGACCAGGCCAGGGCCGAGGATGGCGACGATCGCCACCGCCAGCAGCAGCGAGGGCAGCGCCAGCATCACGTCCATCAGGCGCATGATCGAGGCGCCGAGGGCCTTGGGGAAGAAGCCTGCCAGCAAGCCGAGGACGATGCCGGGGATCAGCGAGATCACCACGGACGACAGGCCGATCAGCAGTGACAGCCGCGAGCCCTGGATCAGCCGCGAGAGCAGGTCGCGGCCCAGTTCGTCGGTGCCGAGGATGAACTGCCAGTTGCCACCTTCGAGCCATACCGGCGGGGTCAGCAGGAAGTCGCGGTACTGCTCGCTGGGGTTGTGCGGCGCGACCCAGGGCGCGAACAGCGCGCAGAAGACGATCAGGCACATGAACAGCAGGCCCGCGACGGCGCCCTTGTTGCGCGAGAAGTGGTGCCAGAATTCCTTGTACGGCGAGGGGTAGAGCAGGCTCTGGTCGATCACCGGAGCAGGAGTGGGAGCAGGGGTATTCATGTCGGTGCCCTCAGCGCTGGTGACGGATGCGTGGGTTGACCAGGCCGTAGAGGATGTCCACGACGAAGTTCACCAGGATGACCAGGCAGGCGATCAGCAGGATGCCGTTCTGGACCACGGGGTAGTCACGGGCGCCGATGGCTTCGATCAGCCATTTGCCGATGCCCGGCCAGGAGAAGATGGTTTCTGTCAGTACCGCGCCGGCCAGCAGGGTGCCGACCTGCAGGCCGAACACCGTCAGCACCGGAATCAGCGCGTTGCGCAGGCCGTGGACGAACACTACCCGCGCCGGCGACAGGCCCTTGGCCCGGGCGGTGCGGATGTAGTCTTCGCGCAGCACTTCGAGCATCGAGGAGCGGGTCATCCGGGCGATTACCGCCAGCGGGATGGTGCCCAGCACGATGGCGGGAAGGATCAGGTGCATCAGGGCATCCTTGAACGCGCCTTCGTCCTCGCTGAACAGGGTGTCGATGAGCATGAAGCCGGTTTTCGGCTCGATGTCGTAGAGCAGGTCGATGCGCCCGGAAACCGGCGTCCAGCCCAGGTTCACCGAGAAGAACATGATGAGGATCAGGCCCCACCAGAAGATCGGCATGGAGTAGCCGGTCAGCGACAGCCCCATCACCCCGTGGTCGAACAGCGAGCCTCGCTTGAGCGCGGCGATGACTCCGGCCAGTATGCCGATGACGCCGGCGAACAACAGTGCGGCCAGGGCCAGTTCGAGGGTAGCGGGGAACAGGGCGAGGAATTCGCTCCAGACGCTTTCCCGGGTGCGCAGCGACTCGCCGAGGTCGCCCTGGGCCAGCTTGCCGACATAGTCCAGGTACTGCTCCGGCAGCGGCTTGTTCAGCCCCAGCCGCTCCATGGCCTGGGCGTGCATTTCGGGGTCGACCCGGCGTTCACCCATCATGACTTCCACCGGGTCCCCCGGTATCAGCCGTATGAGTGCGAAGGTCAGCAAGGTAATGCCGAAAAAGGTCGGGATCAGCAATCCCAGACGCCGGGCTATGAAACTCAACATCTTCTGGTGGTCCTCGTCAGCCGGTCAGGCAGGCTGCCCGCTTGCGCTCTGGTGGGGCGTTTGGCGGGCGTTATTGTTCTACTTCACCAGGGTGGTAGCGAAGTTGTTGTTGGTCAGAGGGCTGATGGTGTAGCCCTCGACGTTCCGACGCATGGCCGTGAACATCTTCGGATGGGCCATGGTTATCCACGGCCGGTCCGCATCGTACACGGCCAGCGCGCGGTTATAGAGCGCTTCGCGCTGTTGCGGATCGATCACCTGGCGGGCCTCGGTGATCAGCGCCTGAAACGTTTTGTTGCACCACCGAGCATAGTTCTCGCCATTACGGGCCGCTTCGCAACTGAGCAGCGGGGTCAGGAAATTGTCGGGATCGCCGTTGTCGCCGGCCCATCCGGTGGACACCAGGTCGTGCTCGCCGTTCTTGGCCCGGCGCAGCATTTCGGCCCATTCCATGACGCGAATGTTCAATTTGATGCCGATCTTCGCCAGGTCGGACTGGAGCATTTCTGCGCTCAGTCGCGGGTTGGGGTTGGTCGGTCCGCCGCCATTGCGCGTGAACAGGGTCAGCTCGGTGCCTTCCGGAACGCCGGCTTCCCTGAGCAGGGCACGGGCCTTGTCGAGGTCGCGGGGCGGATTGCGATTGTCGCGGTTGTAGCCCATGACCGTCGGTGGATAGGGGTTGACCGCCAGCAGCGCGTTGCCCCTGCCGAACAACTGGTCGATGTGGGTCTGGCGGTCGAACGCCATGTCGATCGCCTGGCGTACCCGCACGTCGCTGAGGTAGCGGTGCTGGGTGTTGAAGGCGATGTAGCCGGTGACCAGCGCTTCCATTTCGGCGACCTTGAGCATTGGGTCGGCCTTGATCGACGGGACGTCGTCGGGCTTGGGATAGAGCGCAACCTGGCATTCGTTGGCGCGCAGCTTCTGCAGGCGCACGTTGTTGTCGCTGGCGATGGCGAATACCAGCGTCTCGCTGGGCGGTGCGCCGCGGAAGTAGTCCGGGTGGGCCTTGTAGCGGATCTGCGCGTCCTTGTTGTAGCGCTGGAAGACAAAGGGCCCGGTGCCGACGGGCTTGCTGTTGAGCTCGGCGGTTGTACCGGCGGCCAGCAGCTTGTCGGCGTATTCGGCGGAGTAGATCGAGGTGAAGGCCATGGCCAGGTCACGCAGGAACGGCGCTTCCGGGCGGGTGAGGGTGAAGACCACGGTGTGCGGGTCGGTTTTCTCGACGCTTTTCAGCAACTCGCGAAAGCCCATGCTTTCGAAGTAGGGGAAGCCGACGCTGCTCTTGTCGTGCCAGGGGTGTTTCGGGTCGAGCTGGCGCTGGAAGCTCCACAGCACGTCGTCGGCGTTCAGGTCGCGGGTCGGGGTGAACCAGGGTGTGGTGTGGAACTTCACGCCCTGGCGCAGGTGGAAGGTGTAGGTCAGGCCGTCGTCGCTGATCTCCCAGCGCTCGGCCAGGGCAGGCTGGATGTCGGTGGTGCCGGGCTTGAAATCCACCAGGCGGTTGAACAGGGTTTCGGCGGCGGCATCGGCCGTGACGGCGGTGGTGTACTGCGCCATGTCGAAGCCTTCCGGGCTGGCTTCGGTACAGACCACCAGCGGCCTGGCGGCAAGGCCCGCCGATGTCGTCAGCAGGATGGCGGCCAGCAGCGCGTTGCGGGGGTATCGATTCATGCAGGCTCCCGGTGTCGGTTTCGGTTCTGGTCTGCGCCCGGCAGCGATGTGCCGGGCGCAGGGCGGGTCAGAGGATGTTGAACGGAATGGTGGTCACGATCCGCAGCTCGTCGACGTTGCCGTCGATCTGTGCCCGGCTGGCCCGGTGGGCGCTGTAGGTGGCGCGGATGGCCGTGTTCTTCAGCGCGCCGTCCTGCACCGTGTAGCCGGCGCCGATGCCCCATTCCTGATGGTGTTCGCCATCGAGGTTGCGTACATCGTAGCCGTTGCCGCGATAGTGAGTCCCGTCGATGCCCCAGCCACGGGCGGTGTAGACGTTCAGTCGCAGCCCCGGCAGGCCGTAGCCGGCCATGTTCAGCACGTAGGCGAACTGCAGGGACTTCTCGTTGGGGCCGTTGAAGTCGGAGAACAGCGAGTTGGCGAGAAAGATCGCGTTGGTGTCGTGCACGTAGTCGAAGTACTCGTTGCCGGCGACCTCCTGGTAAGCGACGGTGAAGGTGTGGGCCTGGTGGGTAAGGGCGAACGACAGGCTGAAGGTGTCGTTGTCGATCGGACCCTGACGGCTGCTGCCGGTGTCGCGGGTGCCGTAGTAGTTGAGGCCGGTGGTCAGGCCCAGCACCGAGCTGTCGCCCAGGTCGTGGGACGCACCGAAGTAGTACTGGTTCCAGATGTCTTCGACGTTGGCGAAGTACAGGCTGGTGGTCAGGCTGCGCAGTGGCTGGTAGTTGAAGCCGGCCAGGGTGACCCGGTCGGCGGTGACGCCGGCGGCCGAGTACTCGGTGGTAAACCGGCTTTTGCCCTGCTCGGTGCGGGTGGAGACGCGGTCGAAGCTGCCCAGGTCGAAGGTCAGGTTGTCGAGCTCGGCGCTGTGCAGGCTGATACCGTCGAAACTCGACGGCAAGGCGCGGTTGCCGATGAAGGCGAACACCGGCGTGTCGATGGACTGGCGGCCGGCGGTCAGGGTGGTGTTGGAAACCCGCGCCTTGATGTTGGCCAGGCCGAGCTTGCTCCACTGGCCGATGACCTCGCCGTCGCTGTGGGTCAGGGTCCGGTTGTTCGGCCCGGCTACGGCAGCACGGCCCTGTTCCAGGGCGATGGCGTTGTAGCCGGCCACCTGCAGGCCCAGGCCCACCGGGCCCTGGGTGAAGCCGGAGCTGTAGTCGAGGATGGTGCCCTGGACCCAGTTGTCACGGCTGTGGGTGGCTTGGCGGGTACCGTCGCTTTTGTAGTAGCGATAGAGCGGACCCTTGGTGGCGCGTTCGCGGGAGTACCAGTTGCGGGTCGAGCCGGACAGGCTCTGGCCCTCGATGAAGCCGCTGGCTTCGGCCTGGGCGTTGTTTTCCCGCAGGGTCAGCGGCAGGTAGTCGTGGCTGTCGGAGCGGGCCTCGGCTATGCCTGCGAAGCCGAGAAGGGAAAGAGCGATAACGGACGTGGTGGTTTTCAAGGCAATGCATCCTTTCTTGTTATGGCAGATGGACCGGCGGGCGTCGTGGGCCCGACGGTCGCTGACGTGATTGCGGCGGGGTACGCCGTCACGCTGCGGTTTCACTCGATACCTACATCCAGGAAGCTGGTGCGGCCGAAGGGGCTGACCAGGTAGTTGGTCACCCGGTTGCTGATCGGCTGGGCCACGGTGGAGTGGGCGATCGGCGTGATCGGCATCTGTTGCCTCAGGTACTGCTGCGCCTGGCGGTACAGTTCCGAACGGGCCTCGCGGTCACTGGTGCCCTTGGCTTTCTTCACCAGCGCGTCGTAGTCGGGGTCGCACCACATGGAGTGGTTGTGGCTGCCGATGGCGTCGCAGCTGTACAGCGTGCCGAGCCAGTTGTCGGGGTCGCCGTTGTCGCCGGTCCAGCCGATCAGGATGGTGTCGTGCTCGCCGTTCTTGGCCCGCTTGAGGTATTCGCCCCACTCGTAGCTGACGATGTTCACCTTGAGGCCCAGCTTGCCCCAGTCGTCCTGGAGCATCTGCGCCATCAGCTTGGCATCGGGGTTGTACGGCCGCTGCACGGGCATAGCCCACAGGGTGATTTCGGTGCCTTCCTCGACGCCGGCATCGCGCAGCATCTGCCGGGCTTTCTCCAGGTCATAGGGTGTGTCGGTGATGCTGTCGTCATAGGACCACTGGGTGGGTGGCATGGCGTTGACGGCCTTCTGCCCGGCACCCTGGAACACGGTGCGGATGATCGCTTCCTTGTTCACCGCCATGTCCAGGGCCTGGCGCACTTCAAGTTGGTCGAAGGGCTTGTTGCGGGTGTTGTAGGCGATGTAGCCAAGGTTGTAGGCGGGCTTCTCGATCAGGTTGATGTTCGGGTCGCGGCGCAGGGCTTCCAGGTCGGCGGGGCGCGGGTGAACGGTGACCTGGCATTCGTCCTTGCGCAGCTTCTGGATACGCACCGACGGGTCGGTGTTGATCGAGAAGATCAGGTTGTCGAGCTTGACCTGTTGCGGCGCCCAGTAGTCCGGGTTGCCGCGGTAGCGGATCTGCGAGTCCTTCTGGTAGCGCTGCAGCACGAAGGGGCCGGTGCCGATCGGCTTGTGGCTGATGTCCGAGGGCGTGCCGCGGCTGAGCAGCAGTTCGGCATATTCGGCGGAGAGGATGGACGCGAAGCTCATGGCCAGGTTCTGGATGAACGCGGCATCGACGCTGTTGAGGGTGAAGACGACGGTCATTGGCCCGGTCTTTTCGACGCTGGCGATGGTCTTGTCCAGCCCCAGGGCGCTGAAGTAGGGGAACTCGGTACCGTAGGCGAGGCGGAACGGGTGGGTCGGGTCGAGCATGCGGTTGAAGGTGAACAGCACGTCGTCGGCGTTGAACTCGCGGCTTGGGGTGAAGCCGGCATTGCTGTGGAATTTCACGCCGGAGCGCAGGTTGAAGGTGTAGGTCAGGCCGTCGTCAGAGACGGTCCAGTCGGTGGCCAGCGCGGGTAGTACGCCTGTGGCACCCCGTTCGAATTCCACCAGGCGGTTGTACAGCGGCTCGGCGACATCGTTGTCGGTGCCGCTCTGGTATTGCGCGGTGTCGAAGCCGGACGGGCTGCCTTCGGAGCAGAACACCAGGGTGTTGCTTTTGGCGGTGCCGAAGGGGGAATGAAGCAGCAGGCCGGCCCCGATCAGGGCGGCGCAGAGAGAAGTGACGCGCATGGAAAGTCCCTTGTCATGTCGTTGTGATCGGATTTTTCCGCGGCACATGACGGTCCCTCGTCCATGCACCGCGACACCCTTCCCACGGTAAGTCCGGAGAAGGCTGCCGACGAGTTACACAAGGGGCAAAGTTGGATAGGAGGTTTCTGACCGTTTTGTGGAAATTTCAACAGGCTGGCGGAGATGCACGAATTGCCTGCCCGGTGAAGGGCCTGCAACGCGGGCCCTTCACCGCTGCCTTCAGGGCTTCACGCTGACGCCATAGAAGTCGTTCAGGGCAAACGGACTGATCTTGAAGTCCTCGACGCTCTTGCGCATCGGTTGGTACACCGTGGAGTGGGCGATCGGTGTGATCGGCACCTGTTCCTTGAGGATGTGCTGGGCCTGTTTGTACAGCTCGGTGCGTTTGGCCTGGTCGGGGATGCGCTTGGCTTCCTTGACCAGCTTGTCGTAGTCGGCGTTGCACCAGTGGGAGAAGTTGTTGCCGTTCACCGCGTCGCAGCCGTAGAGGGTGCCGAGCCAGTTGTCCGGGTCACCGTTGTCGCCGCTCCAGCCAATCAGCATGGCGCCGTTCTCGCCGTCCTTGGAGCGTTTGATGTATTCGCCCCATTCATAGCTGACAATTCTCGCCTTGATGCCGATCTTGGCCCAGTCGGACTGGATCATCTCGGCCATCAGCTTGGCGTTGGGGTTGTACGGGCGTTGCACCGGCATGGCCCAGAGGGTGATCTCCGTGCCGTCCTTGATGCCGGCCTCCTTGAGCAGGGCCCTGGCTTTCTCGACGTTGTATTCGGTGCCCTTGATGGAGTCGTCGTAGGACCACTGGGTGGGCGGCATGGCATTGACCGCCAGTTGGCCTGCACCTTGATACACCGAGTCGATGATCTGCTGCTTGTTCACCGCCATGTCCAGCGCCTGGCGGACCTTGAGCTGGGCCATCGGATTGGGCTCGTTGCTGCCCTTGATCTTGTCCATCACGTTGTAGGCGATGTAGCCCAGGTTGAAACCGGCCTGGGACGGCATCTGCAGGTTGGGATCGGCCTTCAGCGCCTCGAGGTCGGCAGGGCGCGGGAACAGCGTGACCTGGCACTCGTTCTTCTTCAGCTTCTGCATGCGTACTGACGCATCGGTGGTAATGGCGAAGATCAGGTTGTCGATCTTCACCTCGTCGGGGCTCCAGTATTGCTTGTTGCCCTTGAAGCGGATCTGCGCGTCCTTCTGGTACTTGCTGAACACGAACGGGCCGGTGCCGATGGGCTTCTGGTTGAGGTCCGCGGCCTTGCCCTGCTTGAGCAACTGGTCGGCATATTCGGCGGACTGGATCGAGGCGAAGCTCATGGCGATGTTCTGGATGAACGCGGCGTCCACCTCGGCGAGGGTGAACCTGACGGTGTGGTCATCGACCTTTTCCACCTTCTTGATGTTCGCGTCCATGCCCATATCGGTGAAGTAGGGGAACTCGGTGGGGTACGCCTTGCGGAACGGCATGTCCTTGTCGAGCATGCGGTTGAAGGTGAACAGCACGTCGTCGGCGTTGAAGTCGCGGGTGGGCTTGAAGTAGTCGGTGGTATGGAACTTGACCCCTTCGCGCAGGTGGAAGGTGTAGGTCAGGGCGTCCTCGGACACGTCCCAATGGGTGGCGAGGCCCGGAATGACCTTGGTGCCACCGCGCTCGAACTGGGCGAGACGGTTGAACAGGGTTTCGGACGAGGCGTCGAAATCGGTGCCGGTGGTGTACTGGGCGGGATCGAAACCGGCGGGACTGCCTTCGGAGCAGTAGACCAGGTTGCTTGCGGCCTGGGCGGCGGGGGTGGTGGCGAGCAGACCTGCGCCAACCAGGAACGGAATGACTGCGGTTTTCAGCATGGTGGCCTCATTGTTGTCATTTTTGGAGTGAGGGCGGCCTCGTGAGCCGACCTGCGGATACTTATGCAGGTGCTGTACCCGGTGCAACGAATGAGGATAGCTGGCGGGAGAAAAAGCGGGACGGGCGTACAGGAATGTCGCATTCGTGCAACTTTGTGCGAGTTGAACGTTTGCGCTGGAGGGTTTTCACGAAATATCGTGAAACTCTGAGACCCCCATCGCTGGCAAGCCAGCTCCCACAAGGTGGCGCGTCGAGAACGCTGGGGGAGCCGGCTTGCCGGCGATGAGGCCCGGCAGGTCGATCAGGGCATCTGCACTTCAATGGTGCCGTCAGCATTGACGCTGACCTGGGTGGTGCCCGCCTCGACCTGCGGCGATGGCGCTGCCTCGGCGTCCATGCTGGCTTTCATCATCATTGGGGCGCGCAGGTACGGTTGTGGATAGCCGCTGCTGTTGAGGTTCAGGCTGACCACTTTGTAGCCCTTGCCGCCCAGTGCTTCGGTGGCGATCTGGGCGCGGGCCTTGAAGGCTTCGACCGCGTCCTTGATCAGCGCATCTTCGCTGCTCTTGCGGGTCGCGGGGGCGATGGCGAAGTCCATGCCGCCCATTTTCAGGCTTTGCAGCAGTTCACCGGTCAGGTTGGACAGGGCAGGGAAGTCGCTGCTTTCCAGGCGCAGCTCGGCACGTTCGCGCCAGCCGGTGATTTTCTGGCCTTTGTCATCGTAGATCGGATAGGCGTTGCGGCTGCCCTGGCTGATTTTCACCTCTTTGACCTGACGGGCCTTTTCCAGGGCCTTGTTCAGCGTGGTGGTGATTTCGGCGGCAAGCTTGGCCGGGTCGGTGTTCTGCGCTTCGCTGTACAGGGTCACGACCATCAGGTCACGGGCCACTTCCTTGCTGGCTTCGGCGCGCAACGACACCTGGTTGTAGCGCGGCTCGTCCGCCAGAACGGGGAAGCTTGCCAGCAGGCTGGCAACCAGCAGGGCGTTGGCGCCACGGCGTGGGGTATACATGGAGAACTCCTTGAAAAATGGGCGCGGCCAATACGATCCTGTGCCACGCAGACCCTGTCTGACCTTGAAAGTAGCACCAAGGTTCCAGATAGCCATCATTCATTTACCGTGGTGTGGCGAGTTGCCGCATCGCTCCAGTCCTGGGCGCCGCTTGGGTATACTCGCGACGATTCACCTGGAGCACTCATCAGGAGAGCTCATGCTCGCCCCCGTACACATGCCGTCCGCTACCCGCCAGAACCTGTGGCGCCTGACGTTTATCCGCACGCTGGTACTGGCTGCCCAGGCCGGCTCGGTCGGCGTCGCCTACTGGACCGATCTGCTGCCGCTGCCGTGGCTGGCCCTGAGTGTCACCCTCGGCTTTTCCATGGTGCTGTGCCTGGTCACCGCCCTGCGCCTGCGCGCCTCGCTCCCGGTCACCGAACTCGAATATGCGGTACAACTGGCCTGCGACCTGCTGATCCACAGTGCCTTGCTGTATTTCACTGGCGGTTCGACCAACCCCTTCGTGTCTTATTACCTGGTACCGCTGGCGATCGCTGCGGTGACCTTGCCGTGGATCTATTCGCTGATCCTGTCCGGCATCGCCCTGGTGGCCTACACCCTGCTGCTGGTGCAGTTCTATCCGCTGGATGCCCTGCCCATGGCGCGGGAGAAGGTGCAGATCTACGGCATGTGGCTGAGCTTTGCCCTGGCTGCGGCAGTGATCACCTTCTTCGCTGCGAAGATGGCCGAAGAGCTGCGGCGCCAGGAAGCCTTCCAAGCCCAGCGCCGCGAGGAGGGCTTGCGTGACCAGCAACTGCTCGCCGTCGCCACCCAGGCGGCTGGCGCTGCACACGAACTGGGGACGCCGCTGGCGACCATGAGCGTGCTGCTCAATGAAATGCGCCAGGACCACACCGACCCGTTGCTGCAGGAGGATCTGGAAACCCTGCAGGAGCAGGTCAAGCAGTGCAAGTACACCTTGCAGCAACTGGTGCGCGCCGCCGAGGCCAATCGCCGCATGGTGGTGGAACAGCAGCCCGTGACCTTCTGGCTCGATGAATCGCTGAACCGCTGGCACCTGATGCGCCCCGAGGCCAGCTACCGCTTCCAGCGTCTGGGCCAGGGCCTGGTGCCGCACCTTGCACCGCCGCCAGACCTCACCCAGGCGCTGCTGAACCTGTTGAACAACGCCGCCGATGCCTGTCCCGATGGGCTGGAAGTGCACCTGGACTGGGACGCTTCCGATATCGTCATCAGCATCCGCGACCATGGTCCCGGGGTGCCGGTGGCCATTGCCGAGCAGATCGGCAAACCTTTCTTTACCACCAAGGGCAAGGGCTTCGGCCTTGGCCTGTTCCTGAGCAAGGCCAGCGTGACCCGTGCTGGTGGCTCGGTAAAACTCTATAGTCACGAAGAGGGCGGCACGCTGACCGAGCTGCGCTTGCCCCGTGACGCGCGAGGAGACGTGTGATGAGTGATGAAATCCAGGTTGAAGGTGAAGAACTGCCGCACCTGCTGCTGGTCGACGACGACGCGACCTTTACCCGGGTGATGGCCCGTGCCATGAGCCGCCGCGGTTTCCGCGTCAGCACCGCCAGTTCCGCCGAAGAGGGCCTGAAGCTGGCTCAGGAGGACGTGCCCGACTACGCCACGCTGGACCTGAAGATGGAAGGCGACTCGGGCCTGGTGCTGTTGCCCAAGCTGCTGGAGCTGGACCCGGACATGAAGGTGGTGATCCTGACCGGTTATTCCAGCATTGCCACCGCCGTCGAAGCCATCAAGCGCGGGGCCTGCAACTACCTGTGCAAGCCGGCGGACGCCGACGACGTGCTGGCGGCCCTGGCCTCCGAACATGCCGACCTGGACAGCCTGGTGCCGGAAAACCCGATGTCGGTGGATCGCCTGCAGTGGGAGCACATCCAGCGCGTGCTGACCGAGCACGAGGGCAATATCTCCGCTACCGCCCGGGCCCTGGGCATGCACCGGCGGACCTTGCAGCGCAAATTGCAGAAGCGGCCGGTTCGGCGCTGAGTTCTTGATTGCCCTTCAGGGCCCTATCGCTGGCAAGGCCAGCTCCCACAGGGATAGCGTGCCCCGCCCAACCTGTGGGAGCTGGCCTTGCCAGCGATAGGGCCCTGAAGATCGCCGAATCTCCGGTATTTCATCCACAAACCCCCATCCCTGAGCCTTGCACTGGCGTATCATTAGCCGCCTAACGACAGGCCACGGAACACTCCCCGCATGCTCGCCTTATTCATCCAGACGCTGAACATCACCGCGCCGGTGTTCGCGATGCTGTTCATGGGCGTGTTCCTGCGCCGCATCAATGCGATCAACGACAATTTCATCCAGACTGCGTCGTCCCTGGTGTTCAACGTCTGCATGCCGGCGCTGCTGTTCCTCGGCATCTACCACGCCGACCTCGACGCTGCGGTCAAGCCGGGCCTGCTGCTGTACTTCATCGCCGCCACGTTCGGCAGTTTCGCCTTGGCCTGGCTGATTGCCATCTGGCGTTGTCCCCGGGAAGATCGCGGCATCTACACCCAGGGCGCGTTTCGCGGCAACAACGGGGTGGTGGGGCTGGCGCTGGCGGCCAGCATGTATGGCGACTACGGTATCTCTCTCGGCGCGATTCTCGCCGGGCTGGTGATCCTGCTCTACAACTCGCTGTCGTCGGTGGTGCTGGCGGTGTACAGCCCCACGGTCAAGTCCGACCCGTGGAGCATACTCAAGAGCATCCTGCGCAACCCGTTGATCATCAGCGTGCTGGCGGCGACGCCGATGGCCTACGCCAAGGTGGGCTTGCCCAACTGGCTGCTGACCTCGGCCGACTACGTGGCGCAGATGACCCTGCCGCTGGCGCTGATCTGCATCGGTGGCACGCTGTCGCTGGCATCGCTGCGGGCCAGTGGCCGGATGGCGGTCAGTTCCAGCCTGGTGAAGATGGTCTGGCTGCCGCTGGTGTTCACCTTCGGCGGCTGGCTTTGCGGCTTTCGCGGGGCGGAACTGGGCATCCTGTTCCTGTACATCGGCAGCCCCACGGCGGCGGCCAGTTATGTGATGGCCCGCGCGGCCAACGGCAACCACGAGCTGGCGGCGTCGATCATCGTCATCACCACGCTGGCAGCGGCATTGACAACCAACATCGGAATCTTCCTCTTGCAGTGGGGAGGCTGGATCTAGATTCTGTGCGCACTTACAACAACACTGCCTCCTACGTCTGAGGACACTCAATGCAAGACCAGATCACGCCCGAGCGCTTGCACCGCGGGCTGAAAAACCGTCATATCCAGCTGATCGCCCTGGGCGGGGCCATCGGTACGGGCCTGTTCCTGGGCATCGCCGAGACCATCCAGATGGCCGGCCCGTCGGTGCTGCTGGGCTACGCCATCGCCGGCATCATCGCGTTCTTCATCATGCGGCAACTGGGCGAGATGGTGGTCGAGGAGCCGGTTTCCGGCACCTTCAGCCACTTTGCCCACAGCTACTGGGGACCCTTCGCCGGCTTCATGTCGGGCTGGAACTACTGGGTGCTGTACGTCCTGGTGGGCATGGCCGAACTGACCGCCGTGGGCATCTATGTCCAGTACTGGTGGCCTGAGTTCCCGACCTGGGCCACGGCGGCGGTCTTCTTCGTCATCATCAACCTGATGAACGTCAGCCAGGTGAAGGTCTACGGCGAGATGGAGTTCTGGTTCGCGCTGATCAAGGTCGCGGCCATCCTCGGCATGATCGGCTTTGGTGGCTACCTGCTGTTCAGCGGCAACGGCGGGCCTGACGCCAGCGTCGCCAACCTGTGGCAGCACGGCGGCTTCTTCCCCAACGGCGTCACCGGCCTGATGATGGCCATGGCGGTGATCATGTTCTCCTTCGGCGGCCTGGAGCTGGTGGGCATCACCGCGGCCGAAGCCGACAATCCGCGCTACAGCATCCCGCGTGCCACCAACCAGGTGATCTACCGCATCCTGCTGTTCTATATCGGCGCCCTGGCGGTGCTGCTGGCGTTGTACCCGTGGGCGAAAGTTGTCTCCGGCGGCAGCCCGTTCGTGATGATCTTCCATGACCTGGACAGCAACGTGGTCGCCAGCGTGCTGAACCTGGTGGTGCTCACCGCCGCGCTGTCTGTCTACAACAGTTGTGTGTATTGCAACAGCCGCATGCTGTTCGGCCTGGCGACCCAGGGCGATGCGCCGAGGGAGCTGCTGAAGGTCAACGCCAAGGGCGTGCCGCTGGTGGCGCTGGGCGTTTCGGCACTGGCCACCGGTCTGTGCGTGGGCATCAACTACTTCATGCCGCGCGAGGCCTTCGGCCTGCTGATGTCGCTGGTGGTGTCGTCGCTGGTGATCAACTGGGGGATCATCAGCATCACCCACCTGAAATTCCGCAAGACCAAGGCGGCTGCGGGGCAGACCACCTTCTACAAGAGCCTGGGCTATCCGCTGACCAACTACCTGTGCCTGGCGTTCCTGGGCTTCATCCTGGTGGTGATGTGGATGAGCGAAAACAACCGCATTTCCGTCGAGCTGATTCCGGTCTGGCTGCTGGTGCTGTGGGCGGTCTACAAAGTGACCAAGGGCCGCAAGGCGAACGCCTGACGGCCCCGTTCCGGGGGTGATCGTTCAGCCTTGCTGTTGCCAGGCGTCGATCACTTCCTGGGCCGCGCGGAAAGCATCGATCGCCGCCGGCACGCCCGCATAGACTGCGCAATGCAGCAGGGCTTCACGAATCTCTTCCACCGTACAGCCATTGTTCAGGGCGCCGCGCACATGGCCCTTGAGTTCCTGTGGGCACTTGAGTGCGGTCAGGGCGGCCAGGGTGATCAGGCTGCGGGTCTTGAGCGGCAGGCCCTCGCGGCTCCAGACGCTGCCCCAGGCGTGTTCGTTGACGAATTCCTGCAACGGCGCGGTGAACTCGGTGGCATTGCCCAGCGCGCGGTCGACGAATACATCGCCCATGACCTGGCGCCGAACCTGTTCGCCAGTCTTCTTCGTATCGCCCATCTTTTTTTCCTTAGTGTTGGCGGCGCCAGGCGCGCAGGGTCGTGAACAGCAGTACGGCCCCCAGGGCTGGCAGGATATAGAACAACATCAGTTGCTCCAGGCGGTTGGCCAGCGGCATGCCGGTGGTGAAGGCCACCACGTGCAGGCCGTAGGCCAGATAGAGGCAGAGAAACACCAGGCCCTCGGCGCGGGTGACCCGGTGGCCGGAATAGAACACCGGCAGGGTCAGGGCGGCGACACCGAGCATTACCGGGAGGTCGAAATCCAGGGCGTTGGGCGAGATGGACAGTGGCTCCGGGGCCAGCACTGCGGTCAGTCCGAGCACGGCCAGCAGGTTGAACAGGTTGCTGCCGATGACGTTGCCCACGGCCATCTCCCGCTCGCCACGCACGGCGGCGATCAGCGAGGTGGCCAGTTCCGGCAGCGAAGTGCACACCGCCACCACGGTCAGGCCGATGATGCGTTCCGACAGGCCGAGGTCCACGGCCACTTCCACCGCCGCTTCCAGCAGCAGGTGCCCGGCCAGGCTCAGCAGACCGAGGCCGAGGGCCATCAGCAGCAGGGTGCCGAGCCAGAAGCCGAGGCGGTTGTCTGGCTGATGCCCAGGTGCCGGGTGGATGCGGGCGTGATGCCGTGACTGACGCCACAGGATCGCCAGGTAGGCCACCAGCCCGAGCAGCAGCAGGATGCCTTCCCAGGCGCCGAGCACTTCATTGAGTGCCAGCAGGTAGACCAGCAGGCTGGCGCCGATCATCAGCGGGATATCCAGGCGCACCAGTTGCCGCGAAACCCGCAGCGGAATGATCAGTGCCGCCAGGCCGAGTGTGACCAGAATGTTGAAGATGTTGCTGCCGATCACGCTACCCACGGCCACGTCCGGGGCGCCTGTGTAGGCGGCCTGGAGGCTGACGGTGAGTTGCGGGGCGCTGCTGCCGAAGGCCACCAGGCTCAGGCCGATGATCAGCGGCCGGACATGCAGGCTGGCGGCGACGCGCAGCGCTGAGCGAACCAGGAGTTCGGCACCGAGAATCAGAAGGATCAGGCCGCTGACCAGTTGCAGCAGGCTGAAGGTGGGTAAGGCGGCCAGGTCGAAAATGGTCGTGCTCCAGAAAACAGGATCAGTCGCTCAGGCTTTGTACCCGGACTCGCGCCGTTCCGCTACGGATCATGTCCAGTTGCTGAGCGGCAGCACGGGACAGGTCGATCAGGCGCCCACGGGTATGCGGGCCGCGGTCGTTGATGCGGACGACGACGGAACGGTCGTTTTTCAGGTTGGTGACTTTCACCCGCGTGCCGAATGGCAGGCTGCGATGGGCGGCGGTCAGGCCATGTTGGTTGAACGGTTCGCCGCTGGCAGTGCGTTTACCGTGATGGCGGGCGCCATAGAAGGATGCAGTGCCGGTTTCGTCGTAGCCGCGCGGGTCGACGTCGTGACTGGCGCAGCCGGCAAGGAGGGTGAACAGCGCCAAGGCGCTCAGGGGACGCCACATTTAGGTCTGATGCTCCTTGAGGGCTGATCGCTGGCAAACCAGCGCCCACAGGGTTTACCTGTGGAAGCTGGCTTGCCAGCAATTGAAGGCAACGCGGTTTAGCCTTCGAGCTTGCTCTTGAGCAATTGGTTCACCTGTTGCGGGTTCGCCTTGCCCTTCGATGCCTTCATTGCCTGGCCGACGAAGAAGCCGAACATCTTGCCGCGCTTGGCTTCGTCCGCTGCGCGGTACTGCTCGACCTGCTCGGCGTTGGCCGCCAGCATTTCATCCAGGACCTTCTCGATCGCACCGGTATCGGTGACCTGCTTCAGGCCACGGCTCTCGATGATCTGGTCGGCATCGCCTTCACCGGCGGCCATCGCTTCGAACACGGTCTTGGCGATCTTGCCGCTGATGGTGTTGTCGCGAATGCGCAGCAGCATGCCGCCCAGTTGCTCGGCGCTGACCGGCGCCTGGTCGATCTCGACACCCAGCTTGTTCAGCAGGCTGCCCAGTTCCACCATGACCCAGTTGGCCGCCAGCTTGGCGTCGCCGCCGATGGCTGCGACCTTCTCGAAGTAATCCGCCTGCTCGCGGCTGGAGGCCAACACGTTGGCGTCGTAGGCCGACAGGCCATACTGGCTCTGGAAGCGCTCGACCTTCTGTGGCGGCAGTTCCGGCAGCGTGGCGCGCAGATCTTCCAGGTAGGCCGACTCGATCACCACCGGCAGCAGGTCCGGATCGGGGAAGTAGCGGTAGTCGTTGGCTTCCTCCTTGCTGCGCATGGAGCGGGTCTCGTCCTTGTTCGGGTCATACAGGCGGGTTTCCTGGATGACCTTGCCGCCGTCCTCGATCAGCTCGATCTGGCGCTGGACTTCGCTGTTGATCGCACGCTCGATGAAGCGGAACGAGTTGACGTTCTTGATCTCGCAGCGGGTGCCGAACTCGGTCTGGCCTTTCGGCCGGATCGACACGTTGCAGTCGCAGCGCAGCGAGCCTTCGGCCATGTTGCCGTCGCAGATACCCAGGTAGCGCACCAGCGCGTGGATTGCCTTGACGTAGGCCACGGCTTCCTTGGCGCTGCGCATTTCCGGCTCGGAGACGATTTCCAGCAGCGGCGTGCCGGCGCGGTTCAGGTCGATGCCGGTGGAGCCGCTGAAGTCTTCGTGCAGGCTCTTGCCGGCGTCTTCTTCCAGGTGCGCACGGGTGATGCCGATGCGCTTGATGGTGCCGTCTTCCAGAGCGATGTCCAGGTGGCCCTTGCCGACGATCGGCAGCTCCATCTGGCTGATCTGATAGCCCTTGGGCAGGTCAGGGTAGAAGTAGTTCTTGCGCGCGAACACATTGTGCTGGCCGATCTCGGCATCGATCGCCAGGCCGAACATGCAGGCCATGCGCACCGCTTCCTGGTTCAGCACCGGCAGCACGCCGGGCATGCCCAGGTCGATCAGGCTGGCCTGGGTATTCGGCTCGGAGCCGAAGGTGGTGGCGCTGCCGGAGAAAATCTTCGACTGGGTGGCGAGCTGGGTATGAATCTCCAGCCCGATCACAACTTCCCATTGCATGTGTCTGTCCCTCAGAAGCCGTTAGGTGCGCGGGTGTGCCAGTCAGTCACTTGCTGATACTGGTGCGCGACGTTGAGCAGGCGGCCTTCCTGGAAATACGGAGCCAGCAGCTGCACGCCGACCGGCAGGCCGTCGACGAAACCAGCCGGCATCGACAGGCCTGGCAGGCCCGCCAGGTTGGCGGTGATGGTGTAGACGTCTTCCAGGTAGGCGGCGACCGGGTCGGCGTTCTTGGCGCCGATCTTCCAGGCCAGGTTCGGCGTGGTCGGGCCCAGGATCACGTCGACGCCTTCGAAGGCGGCCATGAAGTCGTTCTTGATCAGGCGGCGGATCTTCTGGGCCTTCAGGTAGTAGGCATCGTAGTAACCGGCCGACAGGGCGTAGGTGCCGACCATGATCCGGCGCTGTACTTCGCTGCCGAAACCTTCGCCGCGGGAGCGTTTATACAGGTCGGTGAGGTCTTTCGGGTTATCGCAGCGGTAGCCGAAGCGCACGCCGTCGAAGCGGGACAGGTTGGACGAGGCTTCGGCCGGTGCGATCACGTAGTACGCCGGGATCGCGTGCTGCATGTTCGGCAGGCTGATTTCCTTGATCACCGCGCCGAGCTTTTCCAGCTCCTTGACGCTGGCCTGGACCAGCTCGGCGATGCGCGGATCGAGACCGGCGCCGAAGTATTCCTTCGGCAGACCGATGCGCAAGCCCTGCAGCGAGCCGTTCAGGCCGGCGCTGTAGTCAGGGACTGGTTCGTCGATGCTGGTGGAGTCCTTCGGGTCGAAACCGGCCATGGCTTGCAGCAGCAGGGCGCAGTCCTCGGCGGTGCGGGCCATCGGGCCGCCCTGGTCGAGGCTCGACGCGTAGGCGATCATGCCCCAGCGCGAAACGCGACCATAAGTCGGCTTCAGGCCGGTGAGGCTGGTCAGCGCGGCGGGCTGGCGGATCGAGCCGCCGGTGTCGGTGCCGGTGGCGGCCGGCAGCAGGCGTGCGGCGACGGCAGCGGCCGAACCACCGGACGAACCGCCCGGTACGTGCTCCAGGTTCCACGGGTTCTTCACCGCGCCGTAGTGACTGGATTCGTTGGCCGACCCCATGGCGAATTCGTCCATGTTGGTCTTGCCCAGGGTCACGGCGCCGGCTTCGGCCAGCTTGCTGACCACGGTGGCGTCGTAGGGGGCCTTGAACGAGTCGAGCATCTTCGAGCCGCAACTGGTGCGCACGCCCTCGGTGCAGAACAGGTCCTTGTGGGCAATCGGCGCACCGAGCAGGGCACCGCTCTCGCCGGCGGCGCGACGGGCGTCGGCCGCACGGGCCTGGGCGATGGCCAGGTCGTCGGTGACGCTGATGAAGCTGTTGAGCTGCGGATCGAGCTGGTGGATGCGGGCCAGCAGCGCGCGGGTCAGCTCTTCGGAGGAAAAGGATTTGTCGGCGAGTCCGCGAGCGATCTCGGCCAGGGTGAGTTGATGCATGGCAGGCTCTATTCCCTTACTCGATGACTTTCGGAACCAGGTACAGGCCGCTGTCCGTCGCCGGTGCGATGGCCTGGTAGCTGTCCCGTTGGTTGCTTTCTGTTACAACGTCGGCACGAAGGCGCTGGCTGGCTTCCAGAGGGTGGGCCAGAGGCTCGATGCCGGAGGTGTCGACGGCTTGCATCTGGTCGACCAGTCCCAGAATGCTATTCAGGGCATCGGTGGTGCGTGGCAGATCGGCTTCGTTCAGGCCCAGACGGGCCAGGTGAGCGATCTTTTCCACATCGCAGCGTTCAAGCGCCATGGGAATCTCCTGGGGAAAAAAACGGAAGTGGTCCGCTGAGGAACATGCTGGCGCACACGCGGTCATAAGGGCCGATCATGTGCTGGCCTGCTCGGAAAAACCGCCAATTTAACATATTGGCGCCTTGCCCAAAATCCCCGTCATTGTTAGAGTTTGCCGCACTTTTTTACCCACGCGTTGCCAGGGTCCCTTTCCCATGTTCAAGAAACTGCGTGGCATGTTTTCCAGCGATCTTTCCATCGACCTGGGCACTGCCAACACCCTTATTTACGTGCGTGAGCGCGGTATCGTCCTGAATGAGCCCTCGGTTGTGGCCATCCGTACCCACGGCAACCAGAAAAGTGTCGTCGCCGTCGGTACCGAAGCCAAGCGCATGCTGGGTCGTACCCCCGGCAACATCGCTGCCATTCGTCCGATGAAGGACGGCGTGATCGCCGATTTCAGCGTTTGCGAAAAGATGCTGCAGTACTTCATCAACAAGGTTCACGAAAACAGCTTCCTGCAGCCCAGCCCGCGCGTGCTGATCTGCGTGCCGTGCAAATCGACCCAGGTCGAGCGCCGTGCCATCCGCGAATCGGCCCTCGGTGCCGGTGCCCGCGAAGTATTCCTGATCGAAGAGCCCATGGCCGCAGCCATCGGTGCCGGCCTGCCGGTTGAAGAGGCCCGTGGCTCGATGGTCGTCGATATCGGTGGCGGTACCACCGAAATCGCGTTGATCTCCCTGAACGGTGTGGTCTATGCCGAGTCCGTCCGTGTCGGCGGCGACCGCTTCGACGAAGCCATCGTTACCTACGTGCGCCGCAACTACGGCAGCCTGATCGGCGAATCCACCGCCGAGCGTATCAAGCAGGAAATCGGTACCGCTTACCCGGGCGGCGAAGTGCGCGAAGTCGACGTCCGCGGTCGCAACCTGGCCGAAGGCGTACCCCGTGCCTTTACGCTCAACTCCAACGAAGTGCTCGAAGCGCTGCAGGAATCCCTGGCGACCATCGTCCAGGCGGTCAAGAGCGCCCTGGAGCAATCGCCTCCGGAACTGGCGTCCGACATCGCCGAGCGTGGCCTGGTGCTGACCGGCGGCGGCGCGCTGCTGCGCGACCTGGACAAGCTGCTGGCCCAGGAAACCGGCCTGCCGGTGATCGTCGCCGAAGACCCGCTGACCTGCGTCGCCCGTGGTGGCGGCCGCGCCCTGGAAATGATGGACAAACACACCATGGACCTGCTCTCCAGCGAGTGATTCGCCGGATCGCAACCTTGTCGCCCGGTTTACGGCTAGCCTGTAGACCGGGCTGTCCGTCTGGACGTCTCTACTTCCATCCGCAAGCCAGGCCGGTGCGTTGCCTTATGAATGACCTCCTGAACCGTCGTCAACGAGGAGCGGCCTATTAAACCGCTTTTCGCCAAGGGCCCGTCGCTGGGCGTGCGCCTGCTCGTGCTGGTCGTGCTGTCGATCGCCCTGATGGTGGTCGATGCCCGCTTTACCGTGCTCAAACCCGTGCGCAGCCAGATGTCCCTGGTACTGATGCAGTCCTACACCATCACCGATTTCCCGCTGCGTTTGTGGCAGGGCGTCGCGAGCCAGTTCGGCAGCCGCACCGAGCTGATCGCCGAAAACGAAAAGCTCAAGACCGAAGCCCTGCTGCTGCAAGGCCGCCTGCAGAAACTGGCCGCCCTGACCGAACAGAACGTCCGCCTGCGCGAGTTGCTCAACTCGTCGGCACTGGTCAACGAGAAGGTCGAGGTCGCCGAACTGATCGGCATGGACCCGAATCCATTTACCCACCGCATCCTGATCAACAAGGGTGAGCGTGATGGTGTGGTCCTTGGCCAGCCGGTGCTCGATGCCCGTGGTCTGATGGGGCAGGTGGTCGAGCTGATGCCGTACACCTCGCGGGTGTTGTTGCTGACCGACACCACCCACAGCATTCCGGTACAGGTCAACCGTAACGGCCTGCGTGCCATTGCCAGCGGCACGGGTAACCCGGAGCGCCTGGAGCTGCGTCATGTCGCCGATACCGCCGACATCAAGGAAGGCGACCTGCTGGTCAGTTCCGGCCTGGGCCAGCGTTTCCCCGCGGGCTACCCGGTAGCGACGGTCAAGGAAGTGATCCACGATTCCGGTCAGCCGTTCGCCATTGTCCGCGCCGTGCCCACGGCTGCGCTGAACCGCAGCCGTTACCTGCTGCTGGTGTTCAGCGACAGCCGGACCCCGGAAGAGCGCGCCAACGATGCCGCCCAGGCCCAGGTGCAAGATGCTCTCGGTCACCCGGCTCCCGCCGCCGATCCCGCTCATTCTGCGCCGGCAACGCCTGCCGCCCCGGCCAGCGCTACGCCGGCGGCCCCCCATGCGCCGACGACTGCCCCTGCGACCGCCCCGGCTACCGCGCCCGCTGCCCAGGGCACGCCCACGACCCCGTCCCGGGAGAGACACTGATGGTCACTACCCATGGCAAGAATGGCTGGGTGGTCTGGCTGACCTTCCTGATCGGCCTGCTCCTCAGCGTCTGGCCGATGCCGCCGTTCATGGACATCTTCCGCCCGCTCTGGCTGGCGCTGCTGCTGTCTTTCTGGACGCTGAACCTGCCGCACCGGATCGGCATGACCACGGCGTTTCTGCTGGGCCTGGCCGAGGATGTGCTGTATGGCACCTTGCTGGGCCAGAACGCTCTGGTGCTGACCCTGATCACCTTCCTGGTGCTCAGCCTGCAACAGCGCTTGCGCATGTTCCCCATGTGGCAGCAAAGCCTGACGATCCTGGTGGTCTTCGGTGTTGCGCAACTGGTGCAGCTCTGGCTCAGCGCCTTGACCGGCAACCGCCAGCCGACCCTGGCGCTGATCTGGCCGGCGGTGACCAGTGCCTTGCTCTGGCCCTGGATCAGCTTCGGTCTGCGCGGCCTGCGCAGCCGCCTGAGCATCTACTGATACACCCCGCATTCCGACGCTGACAGGGAGAAGTCGAATGACCCCGCTGTACCTGGCCTCCGGTTCGCCTCGGCGCCGTGAGTTGCTGACCCAGATCGGCATTCCCTTCACTGTCGTCAGTGCCTCGATCGACGAAACCCCGCTGCCCAATGAACAGGCCGGTGCCTATGTCGAGCGCCTGGCGCGCGGCAAGGCGGCTGCTGGCCTGGCGCTGCTCGCCGCCAGCGGTGCCGCCGAACCCCTGGCGGTACTGGGGGCCGACACTGCCGTGGTGCTCGATGGCCGGATTCTCGGCAAACCGGTCGATCGCGACGACGCCCTGGCCATGCTGGCGGCATTGTCCGGCCGTGAGCATGAAGTGCTGACGGCCGTCGCGATCACCGATGGTCAGCGCACCGAAAGCCTGTGCATCATCAGCCGGGTGTCCTTCAATACCATCAGCGAACAGCGCGCCAAGGCTTACTGGGCCAGTGGCGAGCCCTGCGACAAGGCTGGCGCCTACGCCATCCAGGGGCTCGGTGCGGTGTTCGTCCAGGGGCTGCAAGGAAGCTACTCCGGCGTGGTCGGCCTGCCGGTCGCCGAAACCGCCGAGTTGCTCGCCGGTTTCGGCATTGCCTGCTGGCAGGGGCTGCCAGCAGCAGAATGAGGATGTACTGACGCCGTTCATTGCTCGCCACCGATCGCCGGGCAATCCATCATTACCGCAAAGACTTTTGACGAGAGCCTGCCATGAGTGAAGAGATTCTGATCAACATCACACCGATGGAATCCCGCGTGGCGGTGGTGGAAAACGGCGTCCTCCAGGAAGTCCACGTCGAGCGGACCCAGCGTCGCGGCATCGTCGGCAATATCTACAAGGGCAAGGTCGTGCGCGTGTTGCCGGGCATGCAGGCCGCATTCGTCGATATCGGCCTGGAGCGTGCAGCCTTTATCCATGCCTCGGAAATCTCCCTGCGCGAAGGCACCACCGTCGAAAGCATCAGCGCACTGGTGCACGAGGGGCAGAGCCTGGTGGTGCAGGTCACCAAGGACCCTATCGGCTCCAAGGGCGCTCGCCTGACCACCCAATTGTCGATCCCGTCCCGTTATCTGGTGTACATGCCGCGTACCAAGCATGTCGGCATTTCCCTGAAGATCGAAGACGAAGCCGAGCGCGAGCGCCTGAAGCAGGTGGTCAGCGACTGCGTCGCCCAGGAGAACATCCAGGACTCCGGCGGCTTCATTCTGCGCACCGCGGCGGAAGGCGCCGGGGCTGACGAAATTCTCATGGACATCCGCTACCTGCGCCGCCTCTGGGACCAGATCGGCGCGCAGATCAAGACCGTGGGGGCGCCGACCGAAATCTACGAAGACCTGGGCCTGGCCTTGCGTACCCTGCGTGACCTGGTCAACCCGAAGATCGAGAAAATCCGTATCGACTCCCGGGAAACCTTCCAGAAAACCACGCAGTTCGTCGCCGAACTGATGCCGGAAATCGCCGATCGCCTCGAACATTATCCTGGTGAGCGGCCGATCTTCGACCTGTACGGCGTCGAGGATGAAATCCAGCGTGCGCTGGAGCGCAAGGTACCGCTCAAGTCCGGCGGTTATCTGGTGGTGGATCCGGCCGAGGCGATGACCACCATCGACGTCAACACCGGTGCGTTCGTCGGCCATCGCAACCTTGAAGAGACCATTTTCAAGACCAACCTCGAAGCGGCCACCGCCATTGCCCGGCAACTGCGCCTGCGCAATATCGGTGGGATCATCATCATCGACTTCATCGACATGGAAGATGAAGAGCACCAGCGTCAGGTCCTGAGGACGCTCGAAAAGCAGCTTGAGCGCGACCACGCGAAAACCAACATCATCGGTTTGACCGAGCTGGGCCTGGTACAGATGACGCGCAAGCGCACCCGCGAAAGCCTCGAGCAGGTGCTGTGCGAGCCGTGCATCTGTTGCCAGGGCCGGGGCAAGCTGAAGACCCCGGAAACAGTCTGCTACGAGATTTTCCGCGAAATTCTCCGTGAGGCGCGCGCTTACCAGGCAGAAGGCTATAGAGTGCTGGCCAATCAAAAGGTGGTGGACCGCCTGCTGGACGAAGAATCGGGGAACGTCGCCGAACTCGAAGCCTTTATCGGGCGAACCATTCGCTTCCAGGTGGAGTCCATGTATTCCCAGGAACAATACGATGTGGTGCTGCTCTGATTGGCTTTGATGTCATGGCTGTTTCTTTCGCGCTGGCAAACGCTGCACGTCGGGCCATAGTTATGGGACGACTCGGGGGGCCACTGCGATGGAGCGTCTGATCCGCGTTCTGGCTGCTTTGACCCGCTGGGGGTTGAGCGCCGGCGCACTGCTGGCGGTACTGGTTGCACTGTATGTCAGCCTCGGCCGCGAATTGACACCGCTGGTTGCCGAATACCGTGATGAAGTCCAGGACAAGGCCGAGGCCAGCCTGGGCATGCCGGTGCACATCGGCGCGCTGGAGGGACGCTGGAGTGGTCTCGCACCGATCCTGGTCGTGCGCGATGTGCAGTTGGGAGAGGGCACCGCGGCGTTGCGCCTCGACGCGGTCAAGGTGGTGCCCGATCTCTGGGCCAGCCTCACCCGCCGCGAGCTGCGTCTGGCCAGCGTCGAACTGGGTGGGCTGCAGCTCAACCTGCACGAAGACGAGCAAGGTCAATGGTCGCTCAAGGGCCTGCCGGTCCAGGATGACCAGCCGCTGGATGTCGAGCAGTTGCTGCGGCGCATGCAGGTGGTGTCGAAAGTCTCGGTGCTCGACAGCCAGGTGACGCTGGAGCCCTTCGATCATGATCCGATGACGCTGACCTATGTCGGCCTGAGCCTGAAGACCGGCAGTGTGCGTCAGCGTCTGGACGCCCGGCTGACCCTGCCCGACGGCCAGCCCATGGCCCTCAGCCTGAAAAGCCGGATCCGCCCGACGCAATGGCGCGACGGTGAAGTCGATGCCTATGCCAGCCTGCCCCAGAGCGATTGGGCGAAATGGCTGCCCGCCCGTTTGCTGGGTCAATGGCAACTGTCGGAGTTGCGCGCAGGGGGTGAGCTCTGGGTTGGCTGGGGCAAGGGGCGGGTGCAAAGTGCCACGCTACGCCTTAACGCGCCACGGCTGCGAGGCGCCTATGGCGAGCGCCAGCCCGCCACTATCGATAATCTGGCCCTCAGCGCCTGGGTGCGGCGCAACGACGAAGACCTGAAGATCACCGTCGACTCCCTGGCCATGAACCTCGGCGAAACACGCTGGGAGTCCCATCTGCAGATTGCCCGAGGCACCTCTGAACAGGACGGCGAGTTGTGGGAGATCCAGGCCGACCGTCTCGACCTGACACCCTTGACCCCGTATATCCAGGCACTCGGCCCGCTGCCGGCGCAGGGGATGGCAGTGGTCGATGGCTTGAAGGTCACCGGTGGCCTGCGCAACGTTCGCCTGGAAGTCCGGCCGCAGGTCGAAGGCGCCCGGATGTTCGGTTTCGCTGCCAATCTCGACCGGGTCGGCTTCGATGGCTACCACGGCGCACCGGCGGCGGGGAATGTCAGCGGCAGTATCAGCGGTGACCTGGGGCATGGCGAGCTACGACTGGATACCGACAAGTTCATGCTGCATCTGGTGCCGATCTTCGCCGAACCCTGGTATTACCTGAAGGCCAACGCACGCCTTACCTGGACGCTCGACAAGGAGGGATTCACCCTCGTCGCGCCGTACCTCAAGGTACTGGGCGAGGAGGGCAAGATTGCCGGCGACTTCCTGATCCGTCTGCTGTTCGCCGAAGGTGCCGAAGACTACATGGACCTGCGGGTAGGCCTGGTCGATGGCGATGGGCGCTACACGCCCAAATACCTGCCAGAAGTGCTCAGCCCGTCAGTGGATCACTGGCTGCGCACGGCGATCCTCAAGGGCGCGGTGGACGAGGGTTACTTCCAGTACCAGGGCTCGCTCAACCACGGTGCGCCGGCCCATGCCCGCAGCATCAGCCTGTTCTTCAAGGTTCACGACGCGGCGCTGGACTTCCAGCCGGGCTGGCCCCAGGTCAGCCAGGTGGACGGCGAGGTGTTCATCGACGATCACGGTGTGCGGGTCAAGGCCAGTACCGGGCAGTTGCTCGATACCCGGGTCAGCAACGTGATGGTAGATATCCCCCATGTCGACGAGGGCGAGCACAGCCACCTGTATCTGGACGGTGACTTCGAGGGAGGGCTGGGTGACGGCCTGAAGATTCTCCAGGATGCTCCGATCGGCACGGGTGCCACCTTCGCCGGCTGGGAAGGCGAGGGCGCTCTGAAAGGCTCGGTGAAGCTCGACATCCCGCTGGCCCACGATGTGGCGCCCAAGGTGGTGGTGGATTTCAGTGCCGACCAGTCTCGGCTCAAGCTTGCCGAGCCTGCGCTGGAGCTGAGCCAGCTCAAGGGCGATTTCCGTTTCGACCTGGACAAAGGCCTGAGCGGCAGGAATATCACCGCCAGGGCCTTCGACAAACCGATCACGGCGGAGATTTTCGCCGAGGGCAAGCCCGGTCAGTTGCAGACGCGCATCGCCGCCAAAGGGCAGATCGCCCTGAAGTCCCTGACGGACTGGCTTAAATTCAACCAGGCTTTGCCGGTCTCCGGCGAGATCCCGTATCAGCTGCAGGTGTCGCTGGGCAGTCGCGACAATCTGCTCAGCGTCGATTCGAACCTCAAGGGGCTGGCGGTCGATCTTCCGGCCCCGTTCGGCAAGGCCGCCAATGACACCCGTGACAGTCAGTTCCGCATGACCCTGCAAGGCAGCGAGCGGCGTTTCGATGCCGCGTATGCCGATCTGGCGGCCATGGCCTATGCGGCGCCTGCCGGCAAGCTGGACCAGGGGCGTGGCGAACTGCTGCTCGGTGGTGGTACGCCGCAATTGCCTCCCGGCCAAGGGTTGCGGGTGCGAGGCAAGGTGGCCGAGCTCGACATCGAGCCGTGGCAGAAGCAGGTCGGCAGCCTTGCTGGCGATGACCCCAGTGGCAGCGCCCGGCAATTCCTCCGTGGGGCAGACCTCAGCATCGGCAAGCTCAAGGCCTACAGTCTCGACCTCAACCAGGCCGTAGTACGGCTTGATCGCAACGCTGACAACTGGGCCTTGCGCCTGGACAGTCAGGAAGTCATCGGCAATGCCCGCATCCCCGATGCCAAGGCAGCACCCATCGCCGTGAACATCCAGACGCTGCATTTGCCCGCCGCCGACCCCGCCGAGGAGGCTTCGCCGGATTCGCCCGACCCGCTGGCCTCGGTAGACCCACGCAAGATCCCGGCGGTGGACCTGAGCATCGACAAGCTGTTCCGGGGAGACGATCTGCTGGGCAGCCTGGCGTTCAAGGTGCGCCCTACCGCCAAAGGCACGGCGTTCAACGATCTCGACCTCAATCTCAAAGGTCTGCTGGTAGATGGCAGCGCTGGCTGGGAAGGCGTCCCGGGCGCCAGTGGCAGTTGGTACAAGGGGCGCCTGGAAGGCAAGAACCTGGCGGATGTACTCAAGGCGTGGGGCTTTGCACCCACCGTGACCAGCCGGGATTTCCGCATGGACGTCGATGGACGCTGGCAGGGTTCGCCGGCCTGGGTCAGCCTCAAACGCTTCTCCGGCAACATGGACGCGGTGCTGCACAACGGCCAGTTCGTCGAAGTCGATGCCGGCGCCCAGGCCCTGCGGGTATTCGGCCTGCTCAACTTCAATTCCATCGGCCGCCGCCTGCGCCTGGATTTCACCGATCTGTTCGGCAAAGGCCTCAGCTACGACCGGGTGAAGGGCCTGCTGGTGGCCAGCGAGGGGGTGTACGTCACCCGCGAGCCGATCGCTGTCACCGGTCCGTCGAGCAATTTCGAACTGGATGGCACCCTGGACATGGTGCGTGATCGGGTCGACGCCAACCTGATGGTGACCCTGCCGGTCACCAACAACCTGCCGCTGGCGGCGCTGATCGTCGGCGCGCCGGCAGTCGGCGGGGCCCTGTTCCTGGTGGACCGGCTGCTGGGCGATCGCGTGGCTCGCTACGCCAGTGTGCACTATCGCGTCGAGGGTCCGGTGAAAGAGCCTAAAATGACCTTCGTCAAACCCTTCGAAAAATCCAACTAAGGCACCGACATGAGCTTCGCGGTCATTCAGATGGTCAGCCAGGACGATATCGCCGCCAACCTGCAGCGGGCCCACGCCTTGCTCGAGCAGGCGGCGAGCGGCGGAGCGCGGCTGGCGGTGTTGCCGGAGAACTTCGCCGCGATGGGCCGACGCGACAGCGCAGCGATCGGCCTGGCCGAAGCGCGGGGCGAGGGACCGATCCTGCCATGGTTGAAACAGACCGCACGCGACCTCAGGTTATGGATCGTGGCGGGCACGCTGCCGCTACCGCCCGTCGACCAGCCCGAGGCCAAAGCCCATGCCTGCTCCCTGCTGGTGGACGAGCACGGCGAGCTGGCTGCCCGCTACGACAAGCTTCATCTGTTCGATGTCGACGTGGCCGACAACCGTGGCCGCTATCGCGAGTCGGACGACTACGCCCACGGCGCCAACGTGGTGGTGGCTGATACGCCGGTGGGCAAGCTGGGACTGACGGTCTGTTATGACCTGCGTTTTCCTGAGCTCTACAGCGCGTTGCGCCAGGCTGGAGCGGAATTGATCACGGCACCGGCGGCGTTCACCGCGGTTACGGGGGCGGCCCACTGGGAGGTGTTGATCCGCGCCCGCGCCATCGAAACCCAGTGTTATGTGCTGGCCGCAGCTCAGGGCGGAACCCACCCCGGGCCGCGTGAAACCCACGGGCAGGCGGCGATCGTCGATCCCTGGGGACGCATCCTCGCCGAACAGGCCAGCGGCGAAGCCGTATTGCTGGCCACGCGCGACAGCGCTGAACAAGCGTCCATCAGGGCGCGGATGCCGGTGGCCTCGCACCGGCGCTTTTTCTCGCAGGACGCATTGCGGCCTGCGCACACCTCGGAGTGACTATGAGCGAGTTGTTAACACGAGTCAGCGAGCAGCTGCTGACCCCCGGCGACCTGACCCTCGACAGCCTGCAGAGCGTGCTGGGCGAGCTGGCGGGGCCGGGCATCGACGCCGCCGACCTGTACTTCCAGGGCCAGATTTCGGAGTCCTGGGCGCTGGAAGACGGCATCGTCAAGGAAGGCAGCTTCAACCTTGACCAGGGTGTCGGGGTGCGTGCCCAGTCGGGCGAAAAGACCGGCTTCGCCTACAGCAACGCCATCAACCTGGAGGCGCTGACCTCCGCCGCCCGCGCCGCCCGCTCGATTTCCCGTGCTGGCCAGAACGGTACGGTCCAGGCCTTCAAGAGCCAGGGCATTACCGCGCTGTATGCCCCGGATAACCCGCTGGAGGTCATGAGCCGGGCGGAGAAGGTCGACCTGCTCAAGCGCGTCGATGCCGCCACTCGCGCCCTCGACCCGCGTATCCAGCAGGTCACGGTGAGCATGGCCGGGGTCTGGGAACGCATCCTGATCGCCGCCGCCGATGGCAGCCTTGCCGCAGACATCCGCCCGCTGGTGCGCTTCAACGTCAGCGTCATCGTCGAGCAGAACGGACGCCGCGAGCGTGGTGGCCACGGCGGCGGCGGACGAACCGATTACCGTTATTTCACTGAAGAGCGGGTCATGGGCTTCGCTCGCGAGGCCTTGCGCCAGGCGCTGGTGAACCTCGAAGCGGTGCCGGCGCCGGCGGGAACCCTGCCGGTAGTGCTGGGTTCCGGTTGGTCCGGGGTGCTGTTGCACGAGGCTGTCGGTCACGGCCTGGAAGGGGACTTCAACCGCAAGGGCAGTTCGGCCTACAGCGGACGAATCGGCGAAAGCGTTGCCTCGAGCCTGTGCACCATCGTCGACGACGGTACGCTGGAAGGGCGTCGCGGCTCGCTGAGCGTCGATGACGAAGGCACGCCGACCGAATGCACCACCCTGATCGAGAACGGCAAGCTGGTCGGCTACATGCAGGACAAGCTCAACGCTCGCCTGATGGGCATGGCCGTGACCGGCAACGGCCGTCGCGAATCCTATGCGCATCTGCCGATGCCGCGCATGACCAACACCTACATGCGTGCCGGCGAAAGCGACCCGGCGGAGATCATTGCGTCGGTCAAGCGTGGCCTGTACTGCGCCAACCTCGGTGGCGGCCAGGTGGATATCACCAGCGGCAAGTTCGTGTTCTCCACCAGCGAGGCCTATCTGATCGAAGACGGCAAGATCACTGCCCCGGTCAAGGGCGCAACCCTTATCGGCAATGGCCCCGAGGCGATGAGTCGGGTGTCGATGGTCGGCACCGACCTGTCGCTGGACAGTGGCGTGGGTACCTGTGGCAAGGACGGTCAGTCGGTGCCGGTCGGCGTCGGCCAGCCGACCCTGAAGATCGATGCGATCACCGTGGGTGGCACGGGCGCATGAGGATGAAGCCGGACGGGCAGGGTGCCCGTCCGGCGGCGGAGATCAGCGCAGGCCGCGCTGGACTTCGTCGAGTTCGCGGATGTACTTGAAGATCTTGCGTGCGGCGCTTGGCGGCTTGTTGGTCTTCTGCTCGTGCTGGGCCTGACGGATCAGCGAGCGCAGTTGCTGACGATCGGCTTCCGGGTATTCCTGGACGAATTTCTCCAGGACCTCGTCGGAGCCTTCGATCAGGCGGTCGCGCCAGCGTTCCAGGTTGTGGAAACGCTCGTTGTACTGGCGGGTAGAGGCGTCGAGTTGTTCGAGCAGGGCATTGATCGCGTCGAGGTCCTGATCGCGCATCAGCTTGCCGATGAACGACCGGTGACGCCGCTTGGCTTCGTTGGCCGTGTGCTTCTTGTGTTCTTCGAGCGCTTTGCGCAGCTCGTCGGTCAGAGGCAGCTTGGCCAGGGTGTCGGGCTTGAGCAGCGTGAGGCGCTCGCCCATATCGACCAGGGCCTGAAGCTCGCGCTTGACCTGGGTTTTGCTTTTTTCGCCATTGAAGGCGTCGTCGTAAGAATCAACCATGGGGGCAGTCCGCTGAGAATCGCCGCCATGATAACCAGTCGGGGCCCGCTTGTCCGGCCCGGTCGCGCATCGACGGTCCCGGCTGAACGTAGAATTTGAGTGGAGAGAACCATGAGTGCAGTCCAGAGCGTAGGTCCGCAAGCCCTGCCGGCCTTGCAGGAGCAGGTCGAGCAGATCATCGCCGAAGCGAAGCGCCAGGGCGCCACGGCCTGCGAAGTGGCGGTATCGCTGGAGCAGGGGTTGTCCACCTCGGTGCGCCAGCGCGAAGTGGAAACGGTCGAGTTCAACCGTGACCAGGGTTTTGGCATCACCCTCTACGTGGGTCAGCGCAAGGGCTCGGCCAGCACCTCGGCCAGCGGTAGCGAGGCGATCCGCGAGACCGTCGCCGCTGCTCTGGCGATCGCCAGGCACACCTCCGAAGATGATTGCGCAGGGCTCGCTGATCCGGCGCTGATGGCCCGCGAGCTGCCAGACTTCGATCTCTATCATGCCTGGGAGATCACGCCTGAACAGGCCATCGAGAAGGCCCTGGCCTGCGAGGCGGCGGCTTTCGAGGCCGACGCGCGAATCAAGAATGCCGACGGTACGACCCTCAATACGCACCAGGGTTGCCGTGTCTACGGCAACAGCAACGGCTTTATCGGCGGCTATGCGTCGACCCGGCACAGCCTTAGCTGCGTGATGATCGCCGAGGGCGACGGGCAGATGCAGCGCGACTACTGGTACGACGTCAATCGCCAGGGTGAGCTGCTGGCGGATCCGCGCAGTATCGGCCAGCGCGCTGCCCAGCGTGCCGCCAGCCGCCTGGGTGCGCGTCCGGTGCCCACCTGCGAAGTGCCGGTGCTGTTCTCCGCGGAGCTGGCCGGCGGCCTGTTTGGCAGCTTCCTGTCGGCTATCTCCGGCGGCAACCTCTACCGCAAGTCGTCCTTCCTGGAAGGCACCATTGGCCAGCGCCTGTTCCCGGCCTGGCTGACACTCGACGAGCGTCCGCACCTGCCGCGGGCGCTGGGCAGTGCTGCGTTCGACGGTGATGGTCTGGCGACCTACGCAAAACCGTTCGTCGAAAACGGGCATCTGATTTCCTATGTGCTGGGTACCTATTCCGGTCGCAAGCTGGGCCTGCCGAGTACGGCCAACGCTGGCGGCGTGCACAACCTGTTCGTCACCCACGGGGTGGAAGACCAGGCTGCCTTGATTCGTCGCATGGGCCGCGGATTGCTGGTCACCGAACTGATGGGCCATGGCCTGAACATGGTTACGGGCGATTATTCCCGGGGGGCGGCAGGGTACTGGGTGGAAAACGGCGAGATCCAGTTTGCCGTTCAGGAAGTGACGATTGCCGGCAATATGAAAGACATGTTCCAGCAGATTGTAGCGATCGGTAGCGATCTAGAAACCCGCAGCAACATCCACACAGGCTCGGTACTGATCGAGCGGATGACCGTCGCGGGCAGCTGATTTTCCAGTTTTCCGGATCGACCTGAAAGCCCGGCCTTGTGCCGGGCTTTTTTGTTTCCGCTGAAACGAGCTTGAACTGATTCTATTTATCAATTAATAATGAATATCATTATCTTGGTGTGATGATGTTCATGAAACCAGTCCTCCACGAACTGCCCTACCTGGAAAACTGGCGCTGGCTGAGCCGGCGCATTCGCTGCGCACTCGAGCCCGACGAGCCGCGCCTGATCGAGCACTACCTCGCTGAAGGGCGCTATCTGGTCTGTTGCACCGATACCTCGGCGTGGACCGTTGCCCTGACTTCTTTCCGTCTTCTGCTCGATACCGCCTGCGACCGCATGTTGCCGTGGCATTGGCGCTGCCTGTGCCTGGACCAGGCGTGGCGCCCCTTGCTGCAACTGCGCAAGCTCGATGGCGGCGAGCAGGGACAGCGCTGGCAGCCGCTGGCACTGCAACTGGCGAATTGCACGCTGTTGCCTTCGATTTCTTCCGCTGAACTGATGCAAGGACTTGATGATGAGTAATACCCGTATCGAGCGTGACAGCATGGGCGAACTGCAGGTGCCAGCCGAGGCCCTGTACGGCGCTCAGACCCAGCGCGCGGTCAACAACTTCCCGATCAGCCAGCAACGCATGCCGACCCAGTTCATTCGGGCACTGCTGCTGGCCAAGGCTGCTGCGGCCAAGGCCAACGTTGAGCTCGAACAAGTGACCGCGGCTCAGGGCGAGGCCATCGTCGCGGCCGTGGAACAACTGCTGGCCGGCGATTTCATGCAGCACTTCCCGGTGGATGTGTTCCAGACCGGCTCCGGCACCAGCTCCAACATGAACGCCAACGAAGTGATCGCGACCCTCGCCAGTCGCGTGCTGGGCGACACGGTCAACCCCAACGATCACGTCAACTGCGGCCAGAGCAGCAACGACATCATCCCTACCACCATCCATGTCAGTGCCGCGCTGGCCCTGCACGAGCAACTGCTGCCGGCGCTGGAGCATCTGGTCAAGGTGATCGAGGCCAAGGCCGAGCAGGTGCATCCGTTCGTCAAGACCGGCCGTACCCACCTGATGGATGCCATGCCGGTGCGTATGAGCCAGGTGCTCGGTGGCTGGGCGCAGCAGATCAAGGCCAGCATCGGTCACCTGCGCGACAGCCTGCCCAGCCTGCAATCGCTGGCCCAGGGTGGAACTGCCGTCGGCACCGGGATCAACGCGCATCCACAGTTCTCCGGCTTGTTTGCCAGGCAGTTGAGCGGCCTGACCCAGGTCGAGTTCGTGCCAGGGGAAAACCTGTTCGCCCTGATCGGCTCCCAGGACACTGCCGTTGCCGTGTCCGGTCAGCTCAAGGCGACCGCCGTGGCCCTGATGAAGATCGCCAACGACCTGCGCTGGATGAACTCCGGCCCGCTGGCCGGCCTTGGCGAGATCGAGCTGGAAGGCTTGCAGCCGGGCTCCTCGATCATGCCGGGCAAGGTCAATCCGGTCATTCCGGAAGCCACCGCCATGGTCGCCGCTCAGGTCATCGGCAACGACGCCACCATCGCCATCGCTGGCCAGTCCGGCAACTTCGAGCTGAACGTGATGCTGCCGGTGATCGCTTCGAACCTGCTCGACAGCATCGAGCTGATGGCCAACGCCAGCCGCTTGCTGGCCGACAAGGCCATCGCCAGCTTCAAGGTCAACGAGCCGAAGCTCAAGGAAGCCCTGGCACGCAACCCGATTCTGGTGACCGCGCTGAACCCGATCATCGGTTATCAGAAAGCCGCCGAAATCGCCAAGACCGCTTACAAGCAAGGGCGTCCGATCATCGACGTCGCGCTGGAGCACACCGAGCTGTCACGTACCCAGCTGGAAGTCCTGCTGGATCCGGAGAAGCTCACCGCCGGCGGCATCTGACGCCGCACACCGCTTTGGAGGTTTGCCATGCAGCATTGGAAACGCACCACCGAAATCGCCAACCGCCTGTTCAACCAGGGTGATCTGGTCGATGCCCGCGAGCTTTACTTGCAGGCCCTGGCGTTGGCCCAGGTGCTCTTCGAACGCTGGCATGACGCCGACGAAGCGGTCGCCGCCTGTGTGATTTCCCATCACAACCTGGCGGACCTTCATCTGCGCCTGAAGCAGCCGCAGGAAAGCGCCGAGTACCTCTGCGCGATCCACCAGCGGCTGCTGCGAGCCAGTCAGGACATGCGTCTGTCGCAGGCGCTGCGTGACGCTGCCCTGCGCCAGAGCGGCAAGACCTACACCGAGCTTCTCAATTTCATCAGTGAATACGGCCAGTATCCGCGCACCGAACGCCTGCTCTACCGACAGGAGCCGCAACCCGGCGTGCTGGCTGGCCAGGACCCCGTGATCTCCCGAGCCTTCCAACAAGGAATCCACTAAATGCCACATACCTTGCCTGCATTGCCGTACGCCTACGATGCGCTGGAGCCGCACATCGATACCCAGACCATGCAGATTCACCACACCAAGCACCACCAGACCTACATCAACAACCTCAACGCTGCCCTCGAGGGTACCGAGTGGGCTGAATGGCCGGTGGAGAAGCTGGTCGCTGCGGTCAAGCAACTGCCGCAGAGCCTGCAGGCGGCGGTGATCAACCAGGGCGGCGGTCACGCCAACCACACGCTGTTCTGGACCGTCATGTCGCCGACGGGCGGTGGCGTACCACAAGGTTCGGTTGCCAAGGCGATCGACGAACAGTTGGGTGGTTTCGAGGCGTTCAAGGACGCCTTCACCAAGGCTGCTCTGACGCGCTTCGGTAGCGGCTGGGCCTGGTTGAGCGTCACCCCCGAGAAGAAGGTTGTGGTAGAGAGCAGTGGTAACCAGGACAGCCCGCTGATGAACGGCAACACGCCGATCCTGGGGCTGGACGTCTGGGAACACGCTTACTACCTGCTGTATCAGAACCGCCGTCCGGAATACATCAACGCCTTCTACAACGTGGTCGATTGGGCCGAAGTAGAGCGGCGTTACGTTGCCGCGCTGGCGTGAGTGACTGCCGGATGCGTTCGGATGTGTTGTCCATCAGCAGTGTGCGCTTGTTCCGCCTGGCGCTGGGGACCTTGCTGCTCTTGATCGGTACGGCCTTGCTGGTGGCGCAGGGGATCGCCTGGCTGGATCTGGAGCCCCGCATGCTGCGGGCACTGGAGGGTGGTGCGTTATGCGCGTTGGGCACGGCCCTGGGTGCCGTGCCGGTCCTGGTGATCCGCAACATGCCGGTGGCACTGGCCGATACCCTTCTGGGCTTCGGCGCCGGTGTGATGCTGGCGGCGACGGCGTTCTCGCTGATCATTCCGGGGCTGGATGCGGCCCAGGCAGTGGGCTTCGGCAAGTGGGGCGCGGGCGGCCTGATCAGCCTGGGCCTGCTCTGCGGCGCTTTCTGCCTGTATCTGGTCGATCGCCAGCTTGCCGGGGCCTCGCCCGAGGCGCTCGTCGCTTCCGGGACTCAGCCGGTGGTGCCGGCGCGGATCTGGGTGTTCGTGATCGCGATCATTGCCCACAACATTCCGGAAGGCATGGCCATAGGTGTTTCTGCCGGTGGCGGGATGCCGGATGCCGACAGTCTGGCGATGGGTATTGCGCTGCAGGATGTGCCTGAAGGGCTGGTGATTGCACTGGTGCTGGCAGGCGCCGGGATGGAGCGCTTCAAGGCGTTTCTGATCGGTGCGGCATCGGGTCTGGTGGAACCGGCGGCCGCCGTGCTGTGTGCCTGGCTGGTACGGTTTGCCGAAATGGCGCTGCCGCTTGGGCTGGCTTTTGCAGCCGGTGCCATGTTGCTGGTGGTGACTCAGGAGATCATTCCCGAGTCCAGAGCCAATGGCCACCATCGACTGGCCAGTCTTGGCCTGTGCGTCGGCTTCTGCCTGATGATGGTTATGGATACCGCGCTGTCCTGAAAGCAAAAAGCCCGCCGAATGGCGGGCTTATCAATGGGCGGGTATCACTCGCCTTCGTCGAAGAAGTTGTTGATCAGGGCCTTCAGTGCGTCCAGGGCTTCCTGGTCCTGTTCGCCTTCGGTGGACAGGTGCACCGTGGTGCCTTTGCCGGCGGCCAGCATCATCACCGCCATGATGCTCTTGCCGTCCACCTGACTCTGGGGTGTCCTGCCGACCCTGACCGTGCAAGGAAACTTGCCTGCCACGCCAACGAACTTGGCCGCCGCCCGGGCATGCAGCCCCAGCTTGTTGATGATCTCGATTTCGATAGCGGGCATCGCGGAGTGATCCTGTGGACTAGAGGTCGCGGTGGCGAACCTGGACGTTCTTCAAAATGGGTTGCAGCAACTGGCCCAGGCGTTCGGTCAGGTACACGGAGCGATGATGACCGCCAGTGCAGCCAATGGCGATGGTGACATAGGCTCTGTTGCTGGCAGCGAAGCGCGGCAGCCACTTGAGCAGGTAGGAGGAAATGTCCTGGAACATTTCTTCGACATCCGGTTGAGCCGCCAGGTAGTCGATCACAGGTTGATCGAGGCCGGAATGTTCGCGCAGTTCCGGCTTCCAGTAGGGATTGGGCAGGCACCGCACATCGAACACCACGTCGGCATCGACCGGCATGCCCCGCTTGAAGCCAAAGGACTCCACCAGGAAGGCTGTGCCTGGCTCCGGCTGGTTGAGCAGCCGCAGCTTGATCGAATCCCGCAACTGATAGAGGTTCAGGCTGGTGGTGTCGATCTTCAGGTCCGCAAGGTCGGCGATCGGGCTCAGCAGTTCGCTTTCGACGCGAATGGCCTCGGCGAGAGAGCGGTCCTGGTTGGTCAGCGGGTGACGTCGCCGGGTTTCGGAAAAACGCTTGAGCAGCGTGTCTTCGTCAGCGTCCAGATACAGTACGTCGCACTGGATGTGCCGGGCGCGGGCTTCGTCGAGCAGTTCCGGAAAGCGGCTCAGGTGGCTGGGCAGGTTGCGCGCGTCGATCGATACAGCGACCCGCGGCTGCAGCAGCTCCGTGTTGATCAGTGCACTTTCCGCCAGTTGCGGCAGCAACCCTGCAGGCAGGTTGTCGATGCAGTAGAAGCCATTGTCTTCCAGCACATCCAGGGCGGTGCTCTTGCCGGAGCCGGAACGGCCACTGACGATGATCAGGCGCATGCTCAGGGCTCGTTCTGTACGTCCAGGACGACCTGGTACAAGGCTTCGTTGCTACCTGCGGCGCGTAGCCGATCGCGTACATCCTTGCGGTCGAGCATGCTGGCAATCTGGCGCAACAATTCCAGGTGGGCATCGGTGGCCGCTTCCGGGACCAGCAGCACGAACAGCAGGTCAACCGGGGCGCCGTCGATGGCGTCGAAATCGATGGGGGCTTCCAGGTGCAGCAGTGCGCTGACCGGATTGGAGCAGCCTTTCAGGCGGCAGTGGGGAATGGCAATGCCATTGCCGAAGCCTGTGGAGCCCAGTTTTTCGCGAGCGATCAGGCTTTCGAAAACATCCTGGGTTTCCAGTTCGGGAACTTCTTTCCCGATCAGGTTGGCGATCTGTTCGAGTGCGCGCTTTTTACTGCCTCCCGGCACGTTCACGAGGGAACGGCCGGGGGTCAGGATGGATTCAAGTCGGATCATGGATGAGGGGTATCAGCGGGCGGCTGCGCCTTGCAGCAGGCTTTGCTGTTTTTCCTTGTGTTTTTTCAATTGACGGTCGAGCTTGTCGGCCAAGGCGTCGATGGCGGCATACATGTCTTGGTGTTCGGCGTTTGCAACCACCTCACCACCGGGAATCTGCAGGGTCGCCTCCACTTTCTGCTGGAGTTTCTCGACCTTCATGATGACCGTCACGTTGGTGATCTTGTCAAAATGACCCTCAAGGCGCTTCAGCTTCTGCTCGACGTAGTCGCGCAGTGGAGGAGTGACTTCTACATGTTGTCCACTGATGTTGACTTGCATACTGCTTCTCCTTTATTGCCGTGCATAAAGAGGCAGGTGTTGCGCCTGCCACTGAATTGCGATGGCACACCTCAGGGAAGGTCACATCAATCGCTTGCGCTCACTCGACGGTGCGATGCCGAGGGACTCGCGGTACTTGGCGACGGTGCGACGTGCTACCTGGATGCCTTGTGCCTCCAGTAAACCAGCGATCTTGCTGTCACTCAATGGCTTTTTCTGATTTTCCGCAGCAACCAGTTTCTTGATGATCGCGCGGATCGCAGTGGACGAGCATTCGCCGCCCTCGGAGGTGCTGACGTGGCTGGAGAAAAAGTACTTCAGCTCGTAGATTCCGCGGGGCGTGTGCATGTATTTCTGGGTGGTGACCCGTGAAATGGTCGATTCGTGCATGCCCACCGCCTCGGCGATATCGTGCAGGACCAGCGGCTTCATGGCCTCGTCGCCATGATCCAGGAAGCCGCGCTGGTGTTCGACGATCTGGGTCGCCACCTTCATCAGTGTTTCGTTGCGGCTCTGCAGGCTCTTGATGAACCAGCGCGCTTCCTGCAACTGATTGCGCATGAAGGTGTTGTCGGCGCTGGTGTCGGCACGGCGGACGAAGCCGGCATACTGCGGATTGACCCGCAGCCGCGGAACGGCCTCCTGGTTGAGCTCTACCAGCCAGCGTTCGTTGTCCTTGCGCACGATCACGTCGGGAACCACGTATTCGGGTTCGCTGGATTCGATCTGCGAGCCGGGACGCGGGTTGAGGCTCTGGACCAGCTCGATGACCTGGCGCAGTTCGTCTTCCTTGAGCTTCATGCGGCGCATCAACTGGCTGTAGTCGCGGCTGCCCAGCAGGTCGATGTAGTCATTGACCAGGCGCTGGGCCTCGGCCATCCACGGGGTGCTGGCAGGAAGCTGGCGCAATTGCAGCAGCAGGCATTCGCTCAGGTTGCGTGCGCCGATGCCGGCAGGTTCGAACTGCTGGATGCGGTGCAGGACCGCTTCGACCTCATCCAGCTCGATGTCGAGCTCAGGGTCGAAGGATTCGCAGATTTCTTCCAGGGTTTCGTCGAGATAGCCCTGGCTGTTGATGCAATCGATCAGGGTCACGGCGATCAGGCGATCGGTGTCCGACATCGGTGCCAGGTTCAACTGCCACAGCAGGTGGCTCTGCAGGCTCTCGCCCGCCGAGGTGCGGGTGGTGAAGTCCCACTCGTCATCGTCGTTGCTGGGCAGGCTGCTGGCGCTGGTCTGGTAGATATCTTCCCAGGCGGTATCGACCGGCAGCTCATTGGGGATGCGCTCGCTCCATTCGCCTTCCTCGAGGTTGTCCGCCGGGGTGGCGACGGACTGCTCGAAGCTGCTCTCCTGCGACTCGGCGACCGGCTTGGACTCGACGTTGTCGGCCATGGGGTCGCTGTTGTCGAAGTCGTCGCCTTCTTCCTGGCGTTCGAGCATCGGGTTGGACTCCAGGGCTTCCTGGATTTCCTGCTGCAGGTCCAGCGTGGAAAGCTGGAGCAGACGGATGGCCTGTTGCAACTGCGGGGTCATCGTCAGTTGCTGGCCCATTCTTAGGACGAGCGATGGTTTCATGGCTGGGGCTTTACACCTTATTCGCCGGCGCGCATGCGCCATCTACTACACGGGCGCCGGGCGCCAATTTTAAGCAAGATATATGCCTGAAATTGCAGCGTTTGCCTAGAGCGCTGTAAGAAATAAGCCGTGAATAATGGCTTAAAGCCAGCGCTCCATCAGTCCGGTGCCTCGAACCTAGAGGCGGAACTCGTGGCCGAGGTAAACCTCTTTCACCAGTTGGTTGGCCAGGATGGTTTCCGAATCGCCCTCGGCGATCAGTTGGCCATCGTTGACAATGTAAGCGGTTTCGCAGATATCCAGGGTCTCGCGGACGTTGTGGTCGGTGATCAGTACACCGATGCCCTTGGCCTTGAGGTGGTGAATGATCTGCTTGATGTCGCCGACCGAGATCGGGTCGACACCGGCAAAGGGTTCGTCGAGCAGGATGAACTTGGGTGCCGTCGCCAGCGCCCGGGCAATCTCGACCCGGCGACGTTCGCCGCCGGAAAGGCTCATGCCGAGGTTGTCGCGGATGTGGCTGATGTGGAATTCCTGCAGCAGGCTTTCCAGCTCCTTGCGCCGCCCCTCTCGGTCCAGTTCCTTGCGGGTTTCCAGAATCGCCATGATGTTGTCGGCCACCGACAGCTTGCGGAAGATCGAGGCTTCCTGCGGCAGGTAGCCGATGCCGGCGCGTGCGCGGCCATGCATGGGCTGGTGGCTGACATCCAGGTCGTCGATCAGTACCCGACCCTGGTCGGCCTGCACCAGGCCGACGATCATGTAGAAACAGGTGGTCTTGCCGGCACCGTTCGGGCCGAGCAGGCCAACGATCTGGCCGCTGTCGATCGACAGGCTGACGTCGCGGACGACTTGTCGGCTCTTGTAGCTCTTGGCCAGGTGCTGGGCTTTGAGGGTTGCCATTTACTCGGCCTTCTTCTTCGGCTGGATCACCATGTCGATGCGCTGACGTGGTGTCGTGACACCCGGTGAGCGACCGGCGGTGGCGACCTGGGTCTTGGTGTTGTAGACGATCTTCTCGCCTTCGGTGGTGTTGCCTTCATTCACCACTTTGGCGTCATCGGTGAGGACAATGGTGTCCCTCTGGGCCTGGTACTGGATCTGCTTGGCCCAGCCCTGCATCTTGTCCGGCTTGTCGGTACTCTGCTGCTGTTCGAAGTAGGCCCGGGTACCGACAGAGGTCACCACGTCGATGTCGCCGTTGGCGGCGCGTGTCAGCGTCACGGTATTGCCGGTGATCTTCATCGAACCCTGGGTGATGATCACATCGCCGGTATAGGTGGCGATGCCTTTCTTGTCGTCCAGTTGGGCGTTGTCTGCCTGGATGCGGATCGGCTGATCGCGATCGTTAGGCAAGGCCCAGGCGCTCGCGCTTCCCAGTGCCGCGCTCAGGCTGAGCAAAAAGGGGAGGGTTTTAACGAGCCTCATACTGTCCTCTTACGTTGGACAGCAGGTCCATCCTGCCGTCTTTCAAATACGCTTTCATTCCCTTGCCCGTAGTCACGCCACCGGCGCCGTCGATTCTAACGTCTTGCTCGGTTTGCGCATATTGCTTCTGCGGGAATACCGTCATGCGACTCGAGGTAATGATGGTGGTGCGGTCTTTTTCGTCGGTGCGGGCAACCCGGACCGAGTCGATCAGTTCGACCTCGGTGCCATCCGGATTGACCTCGCCGCGCTCGCTCTGCACATGCCACGGGTAGGTGGTTCCGCGGTACATCTGCAGGTCGGGCTTGGTCAGCACAGTGACCTCGCTCGCCTTGAGATGCTCGACCTTGTCCGCGGTCATTTCGTACTGCAGTTTGCCGTCGGGCAGGAACTGCACACTGTGGGCGTTGATTGCATAGTAGTCGATGGCACTTTCGTCGACCTGCGCTACCGGCTGGTCGAGGAAGCGCTCCGGCGTAACGTTCCAGTAGCCAATCGCGACGAGCAGTGCGGCGATCACGCTGAGCAGCGCGATATTGCGAATCTTCTTGCTGAACATGTCGTGCTCTACAGGTAATGGGCGTTTGCAGCTTCCAGGTTGCCCTGGGCCTGCAGGATCAGCTCGCAGAACTCGCGGGCCGCGCCTTCGCCGCCGCGGGCCTGGGTCACGCCGTGGGCGTGCTGGCGTACGAATGGCGCGGCATTGGCGACCGCCATGCCCAGGCCGACCCGGCGGATCACCGGCAGATCGGGCAGGTCGTCACCCAGGTAGGCGACTTCTTCGTAGCTTAGGCCGAGCTGGCCGAGAAGCTCGTCCAGAACCACCAGTTTGTCTTCGCGTCCCTGGTAAAGGTGCGGGATGCCGAGGTTCTTCGCGCGGCGTTCCACCACCGGGGTCTTGCGTCCGCTGATGATCGCAGTGGTCACGCCCGAATGCATGAGCATCTTGATGCCCTGGCCGTCGAGGGTGTTGAACGTCTTGAATTCGCTGCCGTCCTCGAGGAAGTACAGCCGCCCGTCGGTGAGCACGCCATCCACGTCGAAAACGGCCAGCTTGATGGCCTTGCCACGTTGCAACAGGGTATTCATCACAGTACTCCGGCGCGCAGCAGGTCGTGCATGTTCAGGGCCCCGACCGGCAGGTCGGCCTTGTCCACCACCACCAGGGCGTTGATCTTGTGGTCTTCCATGATTTTCAAGGCCTCGGCCGCGAGCATGTCGGGACGGGCGGTCTTGCCGTGGACAGTCATCACTTCTTCGATCAGCGTCTTGTGAACGTCGATGTTGCGGTCGAGGCTGCGGCGCAGGTCGCCGTCGGTGAAGATCCCGGCCAGCCGGCCATCGGCCTCGGTGACCACGGTCATGCCCAGGCCCTTGCGCGACATTTCCAGCAGGGCGTCCTTGAGCAGGGTGCCGCGCTGAACTTGTGGCAATTCGTTGCCGGCGTGCATCACGTTCTCGACCTTGAGCAGCAGGCGGCGGCCCAGGGCGCCGCCGGGGTGCGAGAAGGCGAAGTCTTCCGCGGTGAAACCGCGGGCTTCGAGCAGGGCAATGGCCAGGGCGTCACCCAGGGCCAGCGCCGCGGTGGTCGAGGAGGTCGGTGCCAGGTTGAGCGGGCAGGCTTCCTGGGCAACACGGGCGTCGAGGTTGATCTCGGCGGCCTTGGCGAGGGGCGAGTCGGGGTTGCCGGTCAGGCTGATGAGCTTGATGCCCAGGCGCTTGATCAATGGCAGCAGGGTGACGATTTCGGCGGTGGAGCCGGAGTTGGACAGTGCCAGGATCACGTCATCCCGGGTGATCATGCCCATGTCGCCATGGCTGGCCTCGGCGGGGTGAACGAAGAACGCCGGGGTGCCGGTGCTGGCCAGGGTGGCAGCGATCTTGTTGCCGATGTGCCCGGACTTGCCCATACCCACCACGACAACGCGGCCCTTGCTTTCCAGGATCAGTTCGCAGGCTTTGACGAAATCGGCATCGATGTGGGCCAGCAGGCCCTCTACCGCTTCGATTTCGTAGCGGATGGTGCGCTGTGCGGATTGGATCAGGTCGGTGGATTGGCTCATGTCGAAAATCGGAGTGCCTGATGAAAAGGCCGGGATTATAGCGGTAATGCGCGAAAGCCTCACCTGCGGATTACCCGGCGTGCGTCCGTTTGAGGGTTTTTCCCGCTGCCGGTTCCCTTCCCGGGTGTCCGGCAGTGTCCTGTACAGGGCCTGAACAGGCTGCGTGATGGCCTTGGGAAGGGCTTGCCTGCGGTGCTATAGTTCGCCACCAGTTCGGCCCGCTCAGCGCGAGCGTGCCTCCATGAAGGGGGCGTGCGTCTGAGTGACAAGGCTGCATCGCAAGGAGTCTAGATGAGCGTTGATAACGCCTACGCGGTCGAGTTGAAGGGCGTCACCTTCAAACGCGGTTCGCGCAGCATCTTCAATAATGTCGACATACGCATTCCCAAAGGCAAGGTCACCGGCATCATGGGGCCTTCCGGATGCGGCAAGACCACGCTGTTGCGTCTGATGGGCGCGCAACTGCGGCCCGCCAGCGGCGAAGTCTGGGTGGCAGGGCAGAATCTGCCGACGCTGTCGCGCAGCGACCTGTTCGATGCCCGCAAGCAGATGGGCGTGCTGTTCCAGAGCGGCGCGCTGTTCACCGACCTCGACGTGTTCGAGAACGTCGCCTTTCCGCTGCGCGTGCACACCAAGCTGTCCGAGGAAATGATCCGCGACATCGTCCTGATGAAGCTCCAGGCCGTCGGCCTGCGTGGCGCCATCGAGCTGATGCCGGACGAGCTGTCCGGCGGCATGAAGCGCCGTGTGGCGCTGGCCCGGGCCATCGCGCTGGATCCGCAGATCCTCATGTACGACGAGCCGTTCGTCGGTCAGGACCCGATCGCCATGGGCGTTCTGGTCCGGTTGATCCGCCTGCTCAATGATGCCCTGGGCATCACCAGCATCGTGGTCTCCCACGATCTGGCGGAGACGGCCAGCATCGCCGACTACATTTATGTCGTGGGCGATGGCCAGGTCCTCGGCCAGGGCACGCCCCAGGAGCTGATGAGCTCGGACAACCCTCGCATCCGTCAATTCATGAAAGGCGACCCCGACGGGCCGGTGCCTTTCCATTTTCCTGCGCCTGACTATCGCGCCGATCTGCTGGGGAAGCGTTAGATGCGCAGAAAATCCTTACTCGAACGTATCCGCCGTTTCGGCCGTTCGGCCATCGACGTGGTCGCGGTGATGGGGCGTTCCTGCCTGTTCCTGCTGCATGCGCTGGTTGGGCGCGGCGGCATCGGCGGCGGGTTCCAGTTGCTGGTTCGCCAGTTGTATTCGGTGGGTGTGCTGTCGCTGGCGATCATCGTGGTGTCCGGCGTCTTCATCGGCATGGTCCTGGCGCTGCAGGGCTTCAGTATCCTGACCAAGTACGGATCGGAGCAGGCCGTGGGGCAGATGGTCGCCCTGACCCTGTTGCGCGAGCTGGGGCCGGTGGTCACCGCGCTCCTGTTCGCAGGGCGGGCCGGCTCGGCGCTCACCGCCGAAATCGGCAACATGAAGTCCACCGAGCAGCTTTCCAGCCTGGAAATGATCGGTGTCGACCCGCTCAAGTACATTGTTGCGCCCCGCCTGTGGGCCGGCTTCATTTCCCTGCCGCTGCTGGCGATGATCTTCAGTGTCGTCGGCATCTGGGGCGGGTCGTGGGTCGCGGTGGACTGGCTGGGCGTCTATGAGGGCTCGTTCTGGTCGAACATGCAGAACAGCGTGTCCTTCACCGATGACGTGCTCAACGGTGTGATCAAGAGCGTCGTATTTGCCTTTGTCGTCACATGGATTGCCGTATTCCAAGGCTATGACTGCGAGCCCACCTCAGAAGGGATCAGTCGAGCCACCACCCGGACCGTGGTCTACGCCTCCCTGGCAGTCCTGGGCCTGGACTTTATTCTGACCGCCTTGATGTTTGGAGATTTCTGATGCAAAACCGCACCCTGGAAATCGGTGTCGGCCTGTTCCTTCTGGCCGGGATCCTGGCGCTGCTCCTGCTGGCCCTTCGCGTCAGCGGCCTGTCCGCCAGCCCCAGCAGCGATACCTATAAACTTTATGCGAATTTCGACAATATCGCCGGTTTGACGGTCAGAGCAAAAGTGACCATGGCCGGTGTGACCATCGGCAAGGTCACTGCCATCGATCTGGACCGCGATACCTACACGGGTCGGGTGACCCTGCAACTGGACAAGAGCGTGGACAACCTGCCTGTCGACTCCACGGCATCGATCCTGACCGCCGGCTTGCTCGGCGAGAAGTACATCGGCATCAGCGTGGGCGGGGAGGATTCGGTGCTCAAGGACGGCGGCGTGATTCACGACACCCAGTCAGCGCTGGTTCTGGAAGATCTGATTGGCAAGTTTTTGCTCAATACCGTAGGCAAAGAAGCTAAATAAGGAGTTTCCATGATTTCCATCCTGCGACGTGGCTTCCTCGTGCTGCTGGCGGCTTTGCCGATGCTGGCGATGGCGGCACCGGGCCAATCGGCCCATGACGTGATTCAGGGCACCACCACTCAGCTGTTGGACGACCTGAAAGCGAACAAAGAGCAGTACAAGGCCAATCCTGGCCAGTTCTACGACGCGCTGAACGCTATTCTCGGGCCTGTCGTGGATGCCGACGGCATCTCGAAAAGCATCATGACCGTGAAATATTCGCGTAAGGCGACGCCGGAGCAGATGCAGCGCTTCCAGGAAAACTTCAAGCGCAGCCTGATGCAGTTCTATGGCAATGCCCTGCTGGAATACAACAACCAGGGCATTACCGTCGATCCGGCCAAGGCCGAGGATGGCGATCGCACCAGCGTCGGCATGAAGGTCACCGGCACCAACGGCGCGGTCTATCCGGTGTCCTACACCCTGGAAAAGATCGACGGCCAGTGGAAGGTGCGTAACGTCATCGTCAACGGCATCAACATCGGCAAGCTGTTCCGCGACCAGTTCGCCGATGCCATGGCGCGCAACAACAACGACCTCGACAAGACCATCGACAACTGGGCCGGTGAAGTCGCCAAGGCCAAGGAAGCCACCCAGGACGCCGCCGGTGAAGCGGCCAAGAAGCCGGCGCAATGAGTACCGGCAGCGTCCAACTGGCCGAGCCGGGCGTTCTCAGCCTGGCCGGTGTCCTCGACTATCGTTCAGGCCCGGCTCTGCGCAAGCAGGGCGCGGCGCTGATCGCATCGAGCAAGGCGGGCGAACTGGTGCTCGACTGCACGGCGGTCGAGCAATCCAGCAGTGTCGGCTTGTCCTTGCTGCTTGCCTTCATGCGTGACGCCAAGGCAGGCGGCAAAGGCTTCGCGGTACGCGGCATGCCCCATGGCATGCGCGAGATTGCCGAGGTCTACGGGCTGGATGAGATCCTGACGTTGTCGTGAAAGCGTGAATCCATGATGGCCCCTCTGTCAGAGTCCTCGCTTACGGGGTTCGCAGGCGAGGGGCTTTTTTGTATGATGGCCGACCCGCGCGCACAGGGCGCCGATTGAGGTTGAGCATGCAGGCCGTAGAAGTTAAGAACTTCCTTGAAGAAAAGTTGCCGGGAACCCGGGTCGAAGTTGAAGGCGAAGGCTGCAACTTCCAGTTGAACGTGATCAGCGACGAGTTGGCGGCACTGAGCCCGGTCAAGCGTCAGCAGCAGATCTATGCTCATCTTAATCCGTGGATCACCGATGGCAGCATTCACGCGGTAACCATGAAATTTTTCAGCAGCGCAGCCTGGGCTGAGCGCACCTGAGCCAACGTGGCGCGAGACTTTAAATGGACAAACTGATTATTACCGGCGGCGTTCGCCTCGATGGCGAAATCCGCATTTCCGGTGCCAAGAACGCGGCCCTGCCGATCCTTTCGGCCACCCTGCTGTGCGACGGCCCGGTTACCGTTGGCAACCTGCCGCACCTGCACGACATCACCACCATGATCGAGCTGTTCGGGCGCATGGGCATCGAGCCTGTGATCGACGAGAAGCTCTCGGTGGAAATCGATCCCCGTACCATCAAGACCCTGGTCGCGCCTTATGAGCTGGTGAAAACCATGCGCGCCTCGATCCTGGTACTGGGCCCGATGGTCGCGCGTTTCGGCGAGGCCGAAGTGGCCCTGCCAGGCGGTTGCGCCATCGGCTCGCGTCCGGTTGACCTGCACATCCGCGGTCTGGAAGCCATGGGCGCGAAGATCGAGGTCGAAGGCGGCTACATCAAGGCCAAGGCGCCTGAAGGCGGCCTGCGCGGCGCGCATTTCTTCTTCGACACCGTCAGCGTGACCGGTACCGAGAACATCATGATGGCCGCGGCCCTGGCCAAGGGCCGCAGCGTGCTGCAGAACGCCGCGCGCGAGCCGGAAGTCGTCGACCTCGCCAACTTCCTGATCGCCATGGGTGCCAAGATCCAGGGCGCCGGTACCGACACCATCACCATCGATGGCGTCGAGCGCCTGGGTTCGGCCACCTACCGCGTCATGCCTGACCGTATCGAGACCGGTACCTACCTGGTCGCCGCCGCCGTCACCGGTGGTCGCGTCAAGGTCAAGGACACCGATCCGACCATCCTTGAAGCCGTTCTCGAAAAGCTCAAGGAAGCCGGCGCCGAAGTCACCACCGGTGAAGACTGGATCGAGCTGGACATGCACGGCAAGCGGCCGAAGGCCGTCAACCTGCGTACCGCTCCGTACCCGGCCTTCCCGACCGACATGCAGGCGCAGTTCATCTCCCTCAACGCCATTGCCGAAGGCACGGGTGCAGTGATCGAGACGATCTTCGAAAACCGCTTCATGCACGTCTACGAGATGCATCGCATGGGCGCGCAGATCCAGGTCGAAGGCAATACGGCCATCGTCACCGGGACCAAGACCCTCAAGGGCGCCCCCGTGATGGCGACTGACCTGCGTGCATCCGCCAGCCTGGTGCTGTCGGCGCTGGTTGCCGAAGGCGATACCCTGATCGACCGCATCTACCACATCGACCGTGGCTACGAGTGCATCGAGGAAAAACTGCAGATGCTGGGCGCGAAGATCCGTCGCGTACCGGGCTGAGGTTCGGGCTAAAAGTAGCCGAGCGGCGCAGGGACGCGCCATGAATTGAATTGAACGCCGCCGCGTGCCTGCAAGCACCCGGCGGCTTTGAGCCGCATAAGGACCGACGTTTCCCATGTTGACCATCGCGCTGTCCAAGGGCCGCATTCTCGACGATACCCTGCCGCTGCTGGCGGAAGCGGGCATCGTTCCGACCGAGAATCCGGACAAAAGCCGCAAACTGATCATCCCCACGACCCAGGACGACGTGCGCCTGCTGATCGTGCGGGCCACCGACGTGCCGACCTATGTCGAGCATGGTGCCGCCGATCTGGGTGTTGCCGGCAAGGACGTACTGATGGAATACGGCGGCCAGGGCATGTACGAGCCGCTGGACCTGAACATCGCCCGCTGCAAGCTGATGACCGCCGGTGCCATCGGTGCGCCAGAGCCCAAGGGCCGTCTGCGGGTGGCGACCAAGTTCGTCAACGTCGCCAAGCGCTATTACGCCGAACAGGGCCGCCAGGTCGACATCATCAAGCTCTACGGCTCGATGGAGCTGGCACCGCTGGTCAACCTCGCCGACAAGATCATCGACGTCGTCGACACCGGCAACACCCTGCGTGCCAACGGCCTGGAACCCCAGGAACTCATCGCGACCATCAGCTCCCGCCTGGTGGTCAACAAAGCCTCCATGAAGATGCAGCATGCCCGCATCCAGAGCCTGATCGACACCCTGCGTCAGGCCGTGGAATCGCGACACCGCGGCTGACCTCTGCGCGCGACTATCTGTCGCGCCCGTCTATCCGCGTCATAGCCAATTATCTCGGGTGCCCGCGCGGATGGACTGGTAGCTTTAGGGCGCCCTGAGCATTCGCCAATTACCGAGGCCTTAGCTATGACCACGTCCACTGCAATTCGCCGACTCAATGCCGCTGACCCGGATTTCGCCCGACATCTGGATCATCTGCTGAGCTGGGAAAGCGTGTCCGACGACGCGGTCAACCAGCGAGTCCTCGACATCATCAAGGCCGTGCGCGAGCGCGGTGACGCGGCGCTGGTGGAGTTCACCCAGCGCTTCGACGGTGTCGACGCCAAGACTATCGACGACCTGATCCTCGGCCGTGACCGCCTGGAACTGGCACTGACCCGTATCACGCCCGAGCAGCGCCAGGCCCTGGAAAAGGCTGCCGAGCGCGTGCGTCTGTACCACGAGCGGCAGAAGCAGGACTCCTGGAGCTACACCGAAGCCGACGGCACTGTCCTGGGCCAGAAAGTCACGCCGCTGGACCGCGCGGGCCTCTATGTGCCGGGCGGCAAGGCGTCGTACCCGTCGTCGGTGCTGATGAACGCCATTCCGGCCAAGGTCGCGGGTGTCAGCGAAGTGGTCATGGTCGTGCCAACCCCGCGTGGCGAGGTCAATGAACTGGTGCTGGCAGCAGCCTGCATCGCCGGTGTCGACCGGGTATTCACCATCGGTGGCGCCCAGGCTGTCGCGGCCCTGGCCTACGGTACCGAGAGCGTGCCGCAGGTCGACAAGGTGGTCGGTCCGGGCAACATCTACGTCGCCACTGCCAAGCGCCATGTGTTCGGCCAGGTCGGTATCGACATGATCGCCGGTCCGTCGGAAATCCTCGTGGTCTGCGATGGCCAGACCGATCCTGACTGGATCGCCATGGACTTGTTCTCCCAGGCCGAGCACGACGAGGACGCCCAGTCGATCCTGGTCAGCCCGGATGCCGACTTCCTCGACCGTGTTGCCGCCAGCATCGACAAGCTGCTGCCGACCATGGACCGCGCCGGGATCATCCGGACCTCGATCGACAACCGTGGCGCGCTGATTCATGTGCGTGACATGCAACAGGCGATGGAAGTGGCCAACCGCATCGCGCCGGAGCACCTGGAGCTGTCGGTCGCCGACCCGCAAGCCTGGCTGCCGCAGATCCGCCACGCCGGCGCGATCTTCATGGGCCGCCACACCAGCGAAGCCCTGGGTGACTACTGTGCAGGCCCGAACCACGTGCTGCCGACCTCCGGCACCGCGCGTTTCTCGTCGCCACTGGGGGTGTATGACTTCCAGAAGCGTTCGTCGATCATCTTCTGCTCCGAACAGGGCGCTTCCGAGCTGGGCAAGACCGCATCGGTCCTGGCCCGCGGCGAGTCCCTCAGCGCCCACGCGCGCAGTGCCGAATACCGCATCCTTGCCGACCAAGAGGGCAACTGAACATGAGTAAATTCTGGAGCCCCTTCGTCAAGGACCTGGTGCCTTACGTGCCGGGCGAGCAGCCGAAGCTGACCAAGCTGGTCAAGCTCAACACCAACGAGAACCCCTACGGCCCGTCGCCCAAGGCGCTGGAAGCCATGCGCGGCGAGTTGAACGACAACCTGCGCCTGTACCCGGACCCGAACGGCGACCTGCTCAAGCAGGCCGTTGCCCGTTACTACGACGTGCAGCCCAACCAGGTATTCCTTGGCAACGGTTCGGACGAAGTGCTGGCGCACATCTTCCACGGCCTGTTCCAGCACGACGCGCCGCTGCTGTTCCCGGACATCAGCTACAGCTTCTATCCGGTCTACTGCGGCCTGTACGGCATTCCATTCGAACCGGTAGCGCTGGACGAACAGTTCCAGATCCGGGTCGAGGACTACCGCAAGCCGAACGCCGGGATCATCTTCCCCAACCCCAACGCCCCGACCGGTTGCCTGCTGGCGCTGGAGGCCGTCGAGCAACTGCTCGAGGCCAATACCGAATCGGTGGTGGTGGTGGACGAGGCCTACATCGACTTCGGCGGTGAAACCGCCATCAGCCTGGTAGACCGCTACCCGAACCTGCTGGTAACCCAGACCCTGTCCAAGTCGCGCTCGCTGGCCGGGCTGCGGGTGGGCCTGGCGGTCGGTCATCCGGACCTGATCGAGGCGCTGGAGCGGATCAAGAACAGCTTCAACTCCTACCCGCTGGACCGCATCGCCATTGTCGGTGCAGCGGCGGCGTTCGACGACCGGGCGTACTTCGAGGAGACCTGCAACAAGGTCATCGCCAGCCGCGAGAAACTGGTGGCCGAGTTGACCGCTCGTGGTTTCGAGGTGCTGCCATCGGCGGCCAACTTCATCTTCGCCCGGCATCCGCAACAGGATGCCGCTGAACTGGCTGGCAAGCTGCGGGAGCAGGGCGTGATCGTGCGCCACTTCAAGCTGCCGCGGATCAACCAGTTCCTGCGCATCACTGTCGGTACCGAAGAGCAGAACCAGGCGTTGCTCGACGCCTTGAACTGATCTGGCACTGCATCGCTGGCAAGACAGCTTCCACTGTGGGAGCTGTCTTGTCGGGGCGCCGAACCGCAGCGATGAGGCCGGAGTCAGCACCCCCGATTTCCCTCCATTTGCATTTCTCTGACACAAACCGCTACGCTTGTCGCTCCTGAATTCATCCGATGATTGGATGTAAGCCGTTCCCATGACTCAACTCATCAAGCGCTCCCTGGTCGAACAGGCCGTCGATCAACTTCGCCAACGCATCACCAGCGGTGCCTGGGCTGTCGGCCAGCGCCTGCCCACCGAGCCGGAACTGGCTGCTGATCTCGGCATCAGCCGCAACACCGTGCGTGAAGCCATGCGCGTGCTGGCCTTCAGTGGCCTGGTGGAAGTGCGCCAGGGTGATGGCAGCTACCTCAAGACGGCGTCAGACCCGCTGTCGGCGGTGCAGGCGCTGTCCAGCTGCGGCCTGGAACATGCCCGGGAAGCGCGGCATCTGCTGGAGGCCGAGGCCATCGGCCTGGCGGCCCAGCGCCGCACCGAGCAGGACCTCATCGGTCTGCGCGAGGCGCTGCACGACAGCGGCAGCCATTTCCACGGTGAGCTGGGCGACTACATCCGCTGCGACCTGGTCTTTCACCAGCGCCTGGTGGATGCCGCGCACAACCCCGCATTGAGCGAGCTGTACCGCTATTTCTCCAACGTGGTGGCCATGAAGCTTGAACAAAGCATGAGCCACACGCCTCGCAACCAGGCGGTATTCGATCTGCACATTGCGATCCTCGACGCCGTCGAACGACAAGATCCGGAGCGGGCCAAGGCCCTCAGCCGGACGCTGATCAATGAACCCTGAATTTTCGAGACTGCCATGGGCCAAGACCATTCCCCCAAGCCTGCTCCCCGCGGACCGGTGCTTGATGAACTGTTGATCGATGCCGAGGCCGATGACGCCGAGCTTCAGCCGCCCGCACGGCTGCCGCGGCCCTGGTTGCTGCTGCTTGGCCTGGTGCTGGTGGCATTGAACCTGCGTCCGGCGCTGTCGAGCATGGCGCCGCTGCTCGGCGATGTGTCGCGCAGCCTCGGCCTGAGTGGTTCCCAGGCGGGTTTGCTGACCACGCTGCCGGTGCTTTGCCTGGGCCTGTTCGCCCCCTTGGCGCCGTTGCTGGCCCGACGTTTCGGCAGCGAGCGGGTGATCCTGGGGATTCTGCTGTGTCTGGCCGGCGGCATTGCCCTGCGCAGCGCCTCGGGCACCTTCGGCCTGTTCGCCGGCAGCCTCATCGCGGGGGCCAGTATCGGCGTGATCGGCGTCTTGCTGCCGGGTATCGTCAAGCGTGATTTCCCCGCCCACGCCGGCAGCCTGATGGGCGTCTACACCATGGCGCTGTGCCTTGGCGCCGCGCTGGCAGCCGGGGCGACGGTGCCGCTGAGCCACGTCTTCGGTGACAACTGGGCGCTGGGCCTCGGCTTCTGGCTGGTGCCGGCCATCGTGGCGGCGCTGTTCTGGCTGCCGCAGGCACGGCAGGGGCATGGCGCGCATCGCGTCGCGTTCCGCGTTCGCGGCCTCTGGCGTGACCCGCTGGCGTGGCAAGTGACGTTGTACATGGGGCTGCAGTCGTCCCTCGCCTATATCGTCTTCGGCTGGCTGCCATCGATCCTCATCGGTCGGGGACTGAGTCCGACCGAAGCCGGTCTGGTGCTCTCCGGCTCGGTCATCGTGCAACTGGTCAGCGCCCTGACGGCACCAATGCTGGCAACCCGTGGCCAGGACCAGCGCCTGGCGATCCTGGTCGTCATGGCGCTGACCCTCGCCGGACTGTTCGGCTGCCTGTATGCGCCGCTGGGCGGGTTGTGGGGCTGGGCGGCGGTGCTGGGTATCGGCCAAGGCGGCACCTTCGCCCTGGCGCTGACCCTCATCGTCCTGCGTTCGCGGGATTCCCATGTCGCCGCCAGCCTGTCGAGCATGGCCCAGGGCGTGGGATACACCCTGGCGTCCCTCGGCCCGTTCGCCGTGGGGCTGGTACACGACCTGTCCGGTGGCTGGAATGCCGTGGGCTGGATCTTCGCGGTGCTGGGCGCAGGGGCCGTGTTCTTCGGCCTCAAGGCCGGGCGGACACAGTACGTCGGTTCCGTCAGCGAAAAGATCTGAGGTGCGCGGGACATTCGCCGGATAAATACGGCTGGCCCCCGCGCCAGCGGCGGATTATCGTGCCGGGCAACCTTTCCATGATGGAACCGAGCCCATGAGCGATGCCAACAGCGCCCTGATCACCCGTTTCTACGAGGCGTTCCAGCGTCTCGACGCCGAGGCCATGGTGGCCTGCTACAGCGACGACGTCGTGTTCAGCGACCCGGCCTTCGGCACCTTGCGCGGCAAGGACGCCGGCGACATGTGGCGAATGCTCACCCGTCGGGCCAAGGATTTCTCCCTGACCTTCGACAGTGTCCGCGCCGACGAGCGCGGCGGCTCGGCGCACTGGGTGGCGACCTACCTGTTCACCCAGACCGGGCGCGTGGTGGTCAACGATATCCGCGCCACCTTCGTGATCAAGGATGGCAGGATCTGCCAGCACCACGACGTCTTCGATTTCTGGCGCTGGTCCCGTCAGGCGCTGGGCACGGCGGGCCTGTTGCTGGGCTGGACGCCGTTTCTGCGTGACAAGGTGCGGCAGCAGGCGCTCAACGGGCTGCGCGGGTTCCAGCGCGGCTAGAAATCGCAGTTGCGGCTGAGTGCCGTGGCGTTATCGGCATTCACCCGCGCCGGCTCCAGGGTCCAGACCGGTGCGTTGCGATGCAGTTGCAGGTGGCACACCAGTTGCCGGCGCATGCTCGGCGTGGCATTCGTCGACGGGCCGGGTGCCGCTTGCCATTGACTGTCCTGGGCATGGCGCGCCTGCAGTTCCTGGAAGAAGGCTTCGGTCTGGCTTTCGCCGATCTGGCGACCACACGCCGTGGGCGTCACCTCCAGGCTCCAGATTCCCGAGCGGTTGACCCAGGTGGCACTCTGGATGAACGGCGGGCACGACGCCCGTGTAGCCGCCGCCGGGACGGCCTGATCACTGTCCTGGTAAGTGAATTGCGCCACAGCGCCGGGCGACTGGGGCAGGCGTAGATAAATGATCGGCAGGTCTTCGCCGGTCGCCTGTCGCCATTGCTGTTGATACAACCTGGCCCCGGAGAGGCCGGCCGGCTCGGTGTAGAACGCCGCCAGCAACGAGGGCGAGCGGGGTGGATCTATCGGCCAGGTCGCAAGGCGCAATTCGTTCTGGCGATTGTAGGTTTCGGTGATGCTGGCCATCGCCTGGAGGCCGGCATGGAACGCCGGTCCCGCGGCCTCATTGCGTTGGTTGCGGACATCAAAGGCACACTGCCTGGAGTGGTCGCTGCCTTTGCGCCGATAGTCATTGGTCCAGGCCTCGGCGGTGAACACGCCTGTGTCCAGGCACCAGCCTTCGTGGGCATCGGCCGTCAAGGCCGAGTCGCCGCACCCTTGGGTGCTTCGATGCTCGCTGGCGCCGTCGATCACGAAAAAGCACAGGTAATGAGGGTCGTTATGCTCTTTCGGATTGAGCAGTACGTTGTCGAGAATGACGCCGCTGTTCAGCTCATACGCCAGCCTGGGAAAGTTGGCGTCGCGCCGCAGGTAGGACACGGAGATGCCGCCACTGGCTTTGCTGGCAGGGCTTGGCTCGTAGAACAGATAGGCCGGCGAAGGATTCAAGGCACGCAGAATCAGCCCTGAACAGAGAAAGGCGGGTTGGGACGGGGAGTTGTTGCAGTAGCGGACGGTGTTGTCGTAACGCTCCTGCAGTACCTTGATCACATCCTGAGGGGCGGCGTGGCCGGCGCTTGCCCATGCCAGGGCAAGCAGGGGCAGGCAGCGGCGAGCTGATTCGAGAATGCCCATGGTCGGTTTCCTCCCGTGCGAGCGACGTGTGCCTGAGTCCGGCAGAACGTAGGGCGGATGTGTCTTCAGGGCTACTGACAGAAATATCAGTTCGGACAGACGGTTGCGTCCGATGGGCTTGCCCTGGCCGTTTCCCATCAGCGACTTGAGGATTAAGCTGACGGCTTTCCACTGCAGATCCGAACGTCGTGACCGAGCAAGCGAACGCAACTCCCGACAAGTCCTGGTACGTCTATCTCGTACGTGCGGCCAACGGCTCGCTGTACTGCGGCATCAGCGACAACCCCGAGCGGCGGTTCATCGCCCACCAGAGCGGGCGAGGTGCCCGCTATTTCAAGACCAGCCCGGCCGTGGCGCTGGTGTACGTGGAGGCCTGGCCGGACAAGTCCCAGGCATTGCGTCACGAGCGGCTGATCAAGGGCCTGAAGAAAAGTGCAAAAGAGGCCTTGGTCGCCTCCTTTGCACCCGAGGTCAGTTGACGTTGTTGCAGCCCTGTTTGACCGACTCCTCATTCGAAACGTAAGGCCGCGAGGGTTCCAGGTTCCACTCCGGTTTCGTGCGAGCGATCTGGAAATGGCACACCAGTTGTCGCCGCATACTGGCAATGTTGTTGTCAGGGTTGTCCTTGTTGCCTTTCCACTGCTCGTGGTTCCAATAGAACGTCACCAACTCGTTGAAGAAATTGTTGGTCTGCCCGGGCCCTGTCGCTCTGCCGCACGGGGTGGGGACCACCGAGAGTGCCCAGAGGTTTTTTCTGAAACCCAGGTCGTAACGCTCGATCCAGGTGGCGCTCTGGATGTAAGCGGGGCAGCCATTCTTTTCCGTGGTTGGGTAAATCACCTGATCGCTTGGGCGATAGGAAAACTTGGCGTCGTCATTCAATGTCTGCGGCATCTGGATGGACACCACCGGCAGCAGTTGGTGGGTGTGGTACCAGTACTGCAACTGATAGAGCCTGGCCCCGTACAGGCCACTGTCACTGATCCGGAAGGCGGCGAGGATGGAAGGGCTCAGTGGCGGTTTTTCGTCCCACAGTTGCAGGCGCAGTTCGTTGCTGGTGCCGTAGGTCTCCCGGGCAAGCAGATGCTCGGCCCTGAGGCTTTCGTAGAAGGCCGGGGCGGCCAGTGCCTTGCGCGCGGGGCTGACGTCGAAGCCACACTGCTTGCTGTTGGACCGACCTTGTTTCTTGTAGTCCGCCATCCATTGTTCGGCGGTCGTGACCTTCTGTTCGTGGCACAACTTCTCGATATGGTCGCTCGTGGAGACTGAGTCCCCACAGCCGTTCTGCTTGCGGTTGTCGCTGCCGGCATCGATCGGGAATGAACAGAGCACGGTGTAGTCGGCATGGGCGGGCGGGTTGTCGGCGATGGAGTCGAGAATGATGCCGCTCTGCAGGTCCCACGCCAGCGTCCTGAACTTGACGTCCTTGCGCAGGTAGGAGGCCGACAGCCCGCCGCTGTTCCTGGCATTGGGGCTGATGCTCCAGGGGCCGAACTCCAGGTGAGGATTGAGCGCCCTCATGACAATGCCACTGCACGCATAGGCGGGATCGTGCCCGCAGGACGGGCGGGTGTCGTTGTAGAGGCGGTTCAGCTTGGCGACGACGTCATCGCCCAGCTCGGCATGAGCCGGGTTCATGGCAAGGATGCCAATGGTCGCCAGGGTGCGGGCCACCCATTCGTGGACTGGTTTCATGTCGGTCGTTCCTGGCCGCGGGGCAAGGGCTCGAAGGGGGATGCCGCGACGAGCCGAGCATAGGCAGCCAGGAAAAACCGTTGCTACTGACAAAAATATCAGTTCGGACCAGAGGTCCAGTGCGGGGGGCGCCGGGTTCAGTCCTTGCGCCGCTTCAACTGGTCGGTCAACTGCGTTGGCAGGCCCTTGATGATCAGGGTGCCGGCCTCTTCGTCGTACTCGATCCTGGAGCCCAGCAGGTGGGCTTCGAAGCTGATCGACAGGCCTTCGGCACGGCCGGTGAAGCGGCGGAACTGGTTCAGGGTGCGCTTGTCGGCGGGGATTTCCGGCGACAGGCCGTAGTCCTTGTTGCGAATGTGGTCGTAGAACGCTTTTGGCCGGTCTTCGTCGATCAGGCTCGACAGCTCTTCCAGGGTTACCGGCTCGCCTGCCTTGGTCTGGCTGGTGGCGTACTCCACCAGTGTCTGGGTTTTCTCCCGGGCGGCTTCTTCGGGCAGGTCTTCGCTTTCGACGAAGTCGCTGAAGGCCTTGAGCAGGGTGCGGGTCTCGCCAGGCCCGTCCACGCCTTCCTGGCAGCCGATGAAGTCGCGGAAGTAGTCCGAGACCTTCTTGCCGTTCTTGCCCTTGATGAACGAGATGTACTGCTTCGAGTTCTGGTTGTTGCGCCATTCGGAGAGGTTGACCCGTGCGGCGAGGTGCAACTGGCTCAGGTCAAGGTGGCGGGAAGGGGTGACGTCCAGTTCGGCATTCACCGCCACGCCTTCGCTGTGGTGCAGCAGGGCGATGGCCAGATAGTCGGTCATGCCTTGCTGGTAGTGCGCGAACAGAACATGGCCACCCACAGAGAGGTTGGACTCCTCCATCAGCTTCTGCAGATGTTCCACCGCGACGCGGCTGAATTCGGTGAAGGTCTTTTCGCTGTCCAGGTATTCCTTCAGCCAGCCACTGAACGGGTGGGCGCCGGATTCGGCATGGAAGAATCCCCATGCCTTGCCTTGCTTGGCGTTGTAGCTATCGTTGAGGTCAGCCAGCAGGTTTTCGATCGCAGTCGATTCGGCCAGTTCGGAATCGCGGGCATGCAGTACGGCGGGACTGCCATCGGGTTTCTTGTCGATCAGGTGGACGATGCAATGACGGATCGGCATGGAATTCTCGGCTTAGTGAAGGCGCGGCGCGGGGCTCGGCAAAGTTGCCAAGTGTAACCCAGCCGGGGCCGATCACGACTTCTGGAGGGCAGGGCGGGGGTGGCAGGTTCGGTTTTTGTTCCGTTTTTTGCGATATTTTGTGTAAACCCCCGAAAAACCTGAACATTTGGCTTGGACGAGGCGGATATTTATCTATTCCTGTGGTAGTTTTGCCCGGTCTTGCGCCCCCCTTAAGGCGCATTGCTGGCAGACCGCTGGCGTCCCGTCGAACCAAACGCATTTTTGTGTATCTACATACGCGATTGGCAAATGGATGTACCCGGCCCGCCGTCCTATCGCGGGGCCGGCCCTGATGGCTGACGCGGCACTTCTGCAAACTCACTGAATTTGATTAGGGAAGGAACACCACCATGGCACTGACCAAAGACCAACTGATCGCCGATATCGCTGAAGCTATCGACGCGCCGAAAACCACCGCGCGTAACGCTCTGGAGCAACTGGGCCAGATCGTTGCTGATCAACTGGAAAACGGCAGCGAAATCACCCTGCCAGGCATTGGCAAGCTGAAAATCACCGAGCGTCCTGCCCGTACCGGCCGCAACCCTTCGACTGGCGCTGCCATCGAAATCGCTGCCAAGAAAGTCGTCAAATTCGTGCCAGCCAAAGTGCTGACCGACGCTGTAAACAAGTAATTGTAAACAGCACGAAAAAACCGCATCCGGCGCGAGCCTGATGCGGTTTTTTTTGAGCTTCAAGTTTCAAGCGGCAAGCTGCAAGTAAAAGCGACGCGGTGCACCTTTACTTGCAGCTTGCAGCTTGCAGCTTGCAGCTTGCAGCTTGCAGCTTAAGGCTTGTGGCTGGGAATCCAGCGTTGTTGGCGCCACAGCTGACGGGCGTTGGCATCCTGGAACGTCCAGGCCACCAGGCGGCTCTGTTTCTGCCCCTGCCCCATCTCCATGACCCGTTGCTCCATCGCGCCGGCTTTCTTCAAGGCCGCTTCGATCCCCGGCAGGTTGGACGCCTTCGATACCAGGCTGCTGAACCACAGTACCTGCTGGCCCAGCGCCTTGCTCTCGTTGACCAGTTGGGTCACGAAACGGATCTCGCCGCCTTCGCACCACAGCTCGTTGTTCTGCCCGCCGAAGTTCAGCACCGGCAGCTTGCGCTTGGGATCGGCCTTGCCCAGGGCCCGCCATTTGCGCTGGCTGCCGCGGGTGGCTTCCTCGCGGGAGCTGTGGAAGGGCGGGTTGCACAGGGTCAGGTCGAAGCGCTCCTCGGCGGCCAGCAGGCCGGTCAGGATGTGCTTGTGGTTACCTTGCTGGCGCAGGCTGATGAACTTGCCCAGGCCATTGGCCTGGACGATGGCCTTGGCCGAGGCCAGGGCCAGCGGGTCGATGTCCGAGCCAGTGAAGCGCCAGCGATAGTCCGCGTTACCCAGCAGCGGGTAGATGCAGTTGGCGCCGACGCCGATGTCGAGTGCCTGGATCTGTGCGCCACGGGGAATCTCGCCGGCGTTGTCCTCGGCCAGCAGATCAGCCAGGGCGTGCAGGTAATCGGCACGTCCCGGAATCGGCGGGCACAGATAGTCGGCAGGGATATCCCAGAACTGGATGCCGTACTGGGCCTTGAGCAGCGCCCGGTTGAACACCCGCACAGCCTCCGGATTGGCGAAGTCGATGCTCGGCTTGCCATGGGGGTTGGTGATGGTGAAACGGGCGAGGTCAGGGTGCGCCTTGATCAGCGCGGGGAAGTCGTAGCGGCCCTGGTGACGGTTGCGCGGGTGCAGGGTGGGTTTTTCGGGTTTGGTCATGGTCTTTGCAATACAGGAGCAGGGCTCTGGCGCGGACCTGTGGGAGCTGGCATGCCAGCTGCCACAGGGGCCGCGTTGCGCTCAGATTACAGGGCGGCAATCCGCGCGTGCTGCTCGGTGAAGTTGGCCAGGGCTTGCTCGGCCTCGGCCAGCTTGGCGCGTTCCTTGTCGATCACGGCAGGCGGTGCCTTGTCGACGAAGGCGGCGTTGGACAGCTTGCCACCCACGCGCTGGACTTCACCTTGCAGGCGCTGGATTTCCTTGTTCAGGCGCGCCAGCTCGGCGTCCTTGTCGATCAGGCCGGCCATCGGTACCAGCACTTGCAGGTCGCCGACCAGCGCGGTGGCGCTGAGCGGCGCTTCGTCCTGTTCGGCGAGCACGGTGAACGATTCGATCTTCGCCAGCTTCTTCAGCAGCGCTTCGTTTTCGCTCAGGCGGCGCTGGTCGTCGGCGCTGGCGTTCTTGAGGAACAGTTGCAGCGGCTTGCCCGGGCCGATGTTCATTTCGCCACGGATGTTGCGCACACCCAGCATCAGCTCCTTGACCCATTCGATGTCGCTTTCGGCGGCAGCATCGATGCGGCTTTCGTTCGCTTCAGGCCATGGCTGCAGCATGATGGTCTTGCCGTCGATACCGGCCAGCGGCGCCAGGCGCTGCCAGATTTCCTCGGTGATGAACGGCATGAACGGATGCGCGAGGCGCAGTGCCACTTCCAGTACCCGCACCAGGGTGCGACGGGTACCGCGGGCGCGTTCGACCGGGGCGTTTTCGTCCCACAGTACGGGCTTGGAGAGCTCCAGGTACCAGTCGCAGTACTGGTTCCAGATGAACTCGTAGAGCGCCTGGGCGGCCAGGTCGAAGCGGAACTGTTCCAGTTGGCGGGTGACTTCGGCTTCGGTGCGTTGCAGTTGCGAGATGATCCAGCGATCCGCCAGCGACAGTTCGTAGGCTTCGCCGTTCTGGCCGCAGTCCTCGCCCTTGTCCAGCACGTAGCGGGCGGCGTTCCAGATCTTGTTGCAGAAGTTGCGGTAGCCCTCGACGCGGCCCATGTCGAACTTGATGTCGCGACCGGTGGACGCCAGCGAGCAGAAGGTGAAGCGCAGGGCATCGGTGCCGTAGCTGGCGATGCCTTCCGGGAACTCGGCCTTGGTCTGCTTGGCGATCTTCTCGGCGAGCTTGGGTTGCATCATGCCGCTGGTACGTTTTTCCAGCAGCGCATCCAGGGTAATGCCGTCGACGATATCCAGCGGGTCGAGAACGTTGCCCTTGGACTTGGACATCTTCTGGCCCTGGCCATCGCGCACCAGGCCGTGGACGTAGACCGTCTTGAACGGAACCTGCGGCGTGCCGTCCTCGTTCTTCACCAGGTGCATGGTCAGCATGATCATCCGGGCGACCCAGAAGAAGATGATGTCGAAGCCAGTGACCAGCACGTCGGTGGAGTGGAAGGTCTTGAGGAATTCGGTCTGCTGTGGCCAGCCCAGGGTGGAGAAGGTCCACAGCCCGGAGCTGAACCAGGTGTCGAGCACGTCGTTGTCCTGGTTCAGGACGACGTCGGCACCCAGGTTGTTTTTCGCCCGGACTTCTTCCTCGCTGCGGCCGACGTAGACCTTGCCGGACTCGTCGTACCAGGCCGGAATGCGATGGCCCCACCACAGTTGGCGGCTGATGCACCAGTCCTGGATATCGCGCATCCAGGAGAAGTACATGTTCTCGTACTGCTTGGGCACGAACTGGATGCGACCGTCTTCGACGGCAGCGATCGCAGGTTCGGCCAGCGGCTTGGTGGACACGTACCACTGGTCGGTCAGCCACGGCTCGATGACGGTGCCGGAGCGGTCGCCCTTCGGCACTTTCAGGGCGTGGTCGTCGACGCTGACCAGCAGGCCCAGGGCATCGAAGTCGGCGACGATCTGCTTGCGCGCGACGAAACGGTCAAGGCCGGCATACTGGGCGGGCAGGCTGGCGTCGATGGATTCGTTGACGCTGCCGTCGAGGTTGAACACCTGGGCGGCCGGCAGAACGATGGCGTTCTTGTCGAAGATGTTGAGCAGCGGCAGGTTGTGACGCTTGCCGACTTCATAGTCGTTGAAGTCGTGGGCCGGGGTGATCTTCACGCAACCGGTGCCGAACTCGGGATCGCAATAGTCGTCGGCGATGATCGGGATACGGCGGCCGATCAGCGGCAGCTCGACGAACTTGCCGATCAGGGCCTGGTAGCGTTCGTCGTTCGGGTTCACCGCGACGGCGGCGTCGCCGAGCATGGTTTCCGGACGGGTGGTGGCGACGATCAGGTAGTCATTGCCTTCGGCGGTTTTCGCACCGTCGGCCAGTGGGTAGCGCAGGTTCCACAGGTGGCCTTTTTCGTCGTGGTTTTCCACTTCGAGGTCGGAAATCGCGGTGTGCAGCTTGGTGTCCCAGTTGACTAGGCGCTTGCCACGGTAGATCAGGCCGTCTTCATGCAGGCGTACGAACGCTTCCTTGACCGCTTCGGACAGGCCATCGTCCATGGTGAAACGCTCGCGGCTCCAGTCCACGGACGAGCCCAGGCGGCGGATCTGCCGGCTGATATTGCCGCCGGACTGCTCCTTCCATTCCCAGACCTTGTCGAGGAACTTCTCGCGGCCCAGGTCATGGCGGTTCTGGCCCTTGGCTTCAAGCTGGCGCTCCACCAGCATCTGGGTGGCGATACCAGCGTGGTCGGTGCCCGGCTGCCACAGGGTATTGCGGCCTTGCATGCGGCGGAAACGGATCAGCGCATCCATGATCGCGTTGTTGAAGCCGTGGCCCATGTGCAGGCTGCCGGTGACGTTCGGCGGCGGGATCATGATGGTGTACGACTCGCCGGCGCCTTGCGGGGCGAAGTAATTCTCGGACTCCCAGGTGTTGTACCAGGAGGTTTCGATAGCGTGCGGCTGGTAGGTCTTATCCATTGCGCGGGGGGACCCTATGGCATTTATTCGGGAAAGCCGGGAAGTATAACGAAGCTGCAGGCTTCAAGCGACAAGCTGCAAGCAGCAGGCGCGGGGCGACGGACAGGCGTAGTACCTGTCCGCGATGACGAAGGGATCAGGACGGAAGCTGGTTGAGCAGGCGTTCGAGGCGGGCGTCGAGGCGGCGCTTGATTTCGTTTTCGATATGCGGGGCGAAATCGTCGATCACGTCCTGCATGATCAACTGGGCGGCGGCGCGCAGTTCGGCATCCAGGTGCAGCAAGGTGTCCTGGCGGCGGGCCTGCGGATCGGGCTCGCTCGCGGCGGCGGCGGCGGCGGCGGCGGTCGGGGCCAGGGGCTCGGCAGGCTCCAGCAACAGCGGGATCTGTTCTTCCACGGTCTCGGTCAGCAACGGCGGCTGCAGGGTGTCGTCGCCCAGCAGTTTCCGGATCGACTCCAGATCGTCCAGCAGGTGGGCGGATTGAGGCAGGGGCGGGCGTTTGTCCATCGTCGTCAGAATCGCTGTAAGCGGTGGTCTTGCAGAGCATAGCCCTGTTCGCGGTAGAAGCGGAAACTCTCTCGGGTCGCCTGGCGGATGGCCGGGTCTTCGACCACGATCTCGGCGATGCGGGCAAAGCGCGAGGCGAAGGGAGGAACCTTGAGGTCAAGGTTGACCAGCAGGTCCTGGTGTTCGCCGGCATCCTCGCCGATACCCAGGGCGACCGCCGCAGCGGCGTCTTCCTCGGCATGGCTGTGGGGCACGAAGGCCTCGCCCTTGAAGGCCCAGAGGCGGGCGTCCAGCTCGTCGCGCTGGGCGGCGTCGCTGCAATTGAAGTAGACCCGGTGCCCCAGGCGCCAGGCCTTTTCGCAGAGCTTGCAGGCGAAATCCAGGCGTGCGGCGGGGGACGAGGTGGGGAGAACGTAGAAGTCGACTTGGCTCATGGTCGTGCCGCCGCCCGGCCATGCCCAAAGGCAGGGGCGGGCGGCGTCCGCATCAGGCGTTGGCGCGGTCGAGCAGGTACTGGGTCAGCAGCGGGACCGGACGCCCGGTGGCGCCCTTGTCCTTGCCGCCGCTGATCCAGGCCGTGCCGGCGATGTCCAGGTGTGCCCAGTTGTAGGCCTTGGCGAAGCGCGACAGGAAGCAGCCGGCGGTGATGGTGCCGGCCTTCGGGCCGCCGATGTTGGCGATGTCGGCGAACGGGCTGTCGAGCTGTTCCTGGTACTCATCGAACAGCGGCAGCTGCCAGGCACGGTCGTCGGCGCGCTTGCCGGCGTTCAGCAGTTGCTCCACCAGTTCGTCGCTGTTGCCCATCAGGCCCGAGGTGTGGCTGCCCAGGGCGACGATGCAGGCGCCGGTCAGGGTGGCGATGTCGATCACGGCCTGAGGCTTGAAGCGTTCGGCGTAGGTCAGGGTGTCGCACAGCACCAGGCGGCCTTCGGCGTCGGTGTTGAGGATCTCCACGGTCTGGCCGCTCATGGTGGTGACGATGTCGCCGGGACGGGTCGCACCGCCGCTCGGCATGTTCTCGGCACAGGCCAGCAGGCATACCAGGTTGATCGGCAGTTGCAGTTCCAGCACGGCGCGCAGGGTGCCGAACACGCTGGCAGCACCGCACATGTCGAATTTCATCTCGTCCATGCCGGCGCCCGGCTTGAGGCTGATGCCGCCGGTGTCGAAGGTGATGCCCTTGCCTACCAGCACGAACGGCTTGTCGCTTTTCTTCGCGCCCTGGTAGTTCATCACGATCAGGCGCGGTGGCTGGTCGCTGCCCTGGCCGACGGCGTAGAACGCGCCCATGCCCAGGTCCTTGATCTTCTTCTCGTCGAGCACTTCGACCTTGAGGTTCTTGAACGCCTTGCCCAGGCCTTTCGCCTCTTCTGCCAGGTAGCTTGGGTGGCACAGGTTCGGTGGCAGGTTGCCCAGGTCACGGGTCAGGCGCATGCCGGTGGTGATGGCGCTGGCGTGCTTGACCGCACGCTCGGTGTCGGCGAGGCCGGCCTTGTCGGCGATCAGAGTAATTTTCTTGAGGGCGCGGGGTTCGGCTTTCTGGCTCTTGAACCGGTCGAAGACGTATTCGCCATCGAGCAGGGTTTCGGCCAGCAGGCGGACTTTGCCGTAGTGAGCATCACGGCTGGTGACGGCGACTTCGTCCAGGGCCAGCACCGCATCGCTGCCGTTCAGGCCCTTCAGGACGCCGAGCACGGCGCTGGCGATCTTGCGCCAGCTGCGGTCGCTCAGGCTTTCGTCCTTGCCGGTGCCCACCAGCAGCACGCGCTCGGCCTTCAGGCCCGGCACGCTCTGCAGCAGCAGGGTCTGGCCGACCCTGCCGGCGAGGTCACCGCGCTTGAGCAGGCTGCTGATGGCACCGCTGCTGGCCTCGTCGACGGCCTTGGCGCTGGCACCCAGTTTGCGGCCTTCACCTACGCCAAGCACCAGGGTGGCGGTTTTCAGGGATGTTGCGGCTACGCTTTTTACAACCAATTCCATGTCAGGGTCCCCGGAACGAATGGTCAATGGGCGCTGTCTGTACGAGCGCTCGAAGCGACCTGGCCCCGCTGTGGCGGGCCAGACGGAAAGCTGCCAGTTTGAGCCCGGCGCGGCGCAGATGACAACCCCGTTTTCGAGCATCGCGCCGCGCCAAGTGACAGGCACGGTCAATCACAGGATAATGCGCCCACTTCGAAGTCCGGGTGCGCGTGCGCGCCGGCAACTATCTTGTTGGTTGCAACGTTTTCCCTTGTTCGGCTGTCCGAGCCTGACAACCCAGGAGTGTCTGGTTTGATCGTCTTCCGTTATCTGTCCCGCGAGGTCCTGGTGACCTTGAGTGCCGTCAGCGCCGTGCTGCTGGTCATCATCATGAGCGGGCGCTTCATCAAATACCTCGCCCAGGCCGCGCAAGGCATGCTCGACCCGGGTGTACTGTTCATGATCATGGGCTACCGGCTGCCCGGCTTCCTGCAACTGATCCTGCCGCTGGGGCTGTTCCTCGGCATCCTGCTGGCTTACGGGCGGCTGTACCTGGAAAGCGAGATGACCGTGCTTTCCGCCACCGGCATGAGCCAGCAGCGCCTGCTGCGCATGACCATGGTTCCCGCAGCGCTGGTGGCGCTGGTGGTGGCCTGGCTGAGCCTGAGCCTGGCGCCCCAGGGTGTCGCCCAGGTGGCGCAGATCATCAACCAGCAGGACGCCCTGACCGAATTCGACACCCTGGTGCCGGGACGTTTCCAGACCCTGCGCGACGGCACTCGAGTGACCTACACCGAGCAGCTGTCCGATAACCGGGTGAACCTGGGCGGCGTGTTCATTTCCGAGAAGCGCTTCTCCAGCGACAAGAGCAAGGACCGCGGCATTAGCGTGCTGGTGGCCGAGTCGGGTCGTCAGGAGGTGCAGGCCGATGGCAACCGCTACCTGATCCTGGAAAACGGCTATCGCTACGATGGCAACCCGGGTCAGGCCGACTACCGGGCGATCAAGTACGACACCTACGGGGTGCTGCTGCCCAAGCCGGAAGTCAGTTCGGACATCACCGAGCGTGAGGCGATCCCCACCTCCGAACTGTTCAAGAGCGACGCGACCCGCGAGCGCGCCGAACTGCAGTGGCGCCTGTCGCTGCCGCTGCTGGTGTTCATCGTGACCCTTATGGCGGTGCCACTTTCCCGGGTGAATCCGCGCCAGGGGCGCTTCCTCAAGCTGCTGCCGGCGATTCTTCTGTATATGGCTTACCTGACGATTCTGATTGCCGCCCGCGGCGCCCTGGAGAAAGGCAAGATGCCGATTGCCCTGGGCCTGTGGCCGGTGCATGGGCTGTTCCTGCTGATCGGCCTTGCGCTGATGTACTGGGAGCCGCTGCGCCTGAAAATGAACGCGCGTCGTGCGGAGGTGGCTCGTGGTTAAACTCGACAGCTACATCGGCAAAAGCGTGTTCGTGGCGATTCTTGCCGTGCTTGGCATCATTCTCGGATTGGCTTCGCTGTTCGCCTTCATCGACGAGATGGGCGATATCAGTGACAGCTATTCCTTGCTCGACGCCGGTTCCTTCGTCCTGCTCACTGCTCCCCGCCGGCTCTACGACATGCTGCCGATGGCGGGCCTGATCGGTTGCCTGATCGGTCTGGGCAGCCTGGCGAGCAACAGCGAACTGACCATCATGCGTGCTGCTGGCGTGTCCATCGGCCGGATCGTCTGGGCGGTGATGAAGCCGATGCTGGTGCTGATGCTGGCCGGCGTGCTGATCGGCGAGTATCTGGCACCGGTCACCGAGAACAAGGCCCAGGCCGATCGTTCCCTGGCCCAGGGCGGTGGTGAAGCGCAGACCTCCAAGCGTGGCCTGTGGCACCGTCAGGGCGAAGAGTTCGTGCACATCAACACCGTGCAGCCCAATGGCCTGTTGCTGGGTGTCACCCGTTACCACTTCGACAACGAGCGCCACTTGCTGTCTTCCAGCTTCTCGCGCAAGGCGCAGTACCAGGAAGACCACTGGCAGCTCAGCGACGTGACCACCACGATGTTCCGCGGCGACCACACCGAGGTGGTGAAGAGTGCCGAAGAACGCTGGGATGTCGCCTTGACCCCGCAATTGCTGAACACCGTGGTGCTGGCGCCGGAGTCGCTGTCCATCACCGGGCTGTGGGACTACATCCACTATCTGTCCGATCAGGGCCTGAACAACGACCGGTACTGGCTGGCGTTCTGGACCAAAGTGCTGCAGCCGCTGGTCACCGCCGCGCTGGTGCTGATGGCGATCTCGTTCATCTTCGGGCCGTTGCGCTCGGTCACCCTCGGGCAGCGTGTGTTCACTGGCGTGTTGGTGGGCTTCGTGTTCCGCATCGCACAAGACCTGCTGGGGCCCTCCAGTCAGGTATTCGGCTTCCCGCCGCTGCTTGCGGTACTGCTGCCTGCGGTTGTCTGTGCTGTGGCCGGCCTGTGGTTGTTGCGCCGGGCAGGCTGACGGCGGAAACGCTTACAAAAAAGCCGACGTTCGCGTCGGCTTTTTTGTGTCTCATTTCTTGCGTTTCGGGATCCGCACCAGCTGGGTCTCGGAATACATGTCGTGCCAGCTGCGCTTGCGTTTGTCGACCAGTACCCAGAAGAAGCCCAGCCCCAGGCACAGCCAGGAGCCGATGGAGACCACAAAGCGCAGCAGTGCCTGCCACAGGCTGATGGCCGTGCCGTCGGGATTCTGTACGCGAATGCCCCAGACCTGCATGCCGAGGGTCTGGCCGCCGTGGGTCCAGAACTTGGCGAAGAAGCCGAACAGGGCAAACAGCAGGACGGTGGACAGCAGTGGATCGCCGTCAAGCGCACCGGCTTCGGTCATGGCGCGCATCTGCGTTTCGCCGAGGATCGACATCTGGATCATCTTGTAGACCAGGGTCGTCACCATCAGCAGGGCGGTGCAGAGCAGAAAGTCGTAGAACATCGCCGCGAAGCGGCGGCCCAGCCCGGCGATGGGGTAATCGCCCTGAGGCTGGAGCATTGGCTTGGACATGCGGTGGGGCTCCTTGCGCAAAAGCCGGCATTCTACGGAATCGCGGGCACAAAAAAGCCCCTGCTGTTGCCAGCAGGGGCTTTTTTTCAGAAATCACGCCTCGGCGATGACTTCGTCTGCTTGCATGCCTTTCTGGCCTTGCACAGCGATGAAGGTCACTTTCTGGCCTTCTTTCAGGGATTTGAAGCCGCTGCCTTGGATAGCTCGGAAGTGTACGAACAGATCCGGACCGCTCTCAGGAGTGATGAAACCGAAACCTTTCTCGTCGTTAAACCACTTGACGGTACCGCTCTGACGTTGAGACATGTCTTATTTCCTTTGAAACTTGAATTGTGATGACAGTTATCTTTCAGCGGAATGCAATGAAAGTGTACTGGGCTGGGTTGCAGGAAAGTAAGAGACGTCGAACGTTGTGTAGCGAATCTCAGGCTACTGTCCAGGCCACGAACTATAGCGACCCATGCAAACACAGTCCGCTGACTCTACGCTAACTCTCTTGCGAAAAACAAGCCCTGAAGACCGCTGGTTTTGTGCCTTTCAGGCGATTACCGGCGGTTTTTTTCCCTCATTTTCGTGCGTCGGTCGCCGACCATGTTCGAAAGTTTGGGAGTGCGTTCGAAATCGAATATCCCGAACGCCCCATGACACTCGTTGTCCTGGCCGATCAGCCGCGGTAATAGCGCTGCGCAACGAACGGCATCCTGCTCACTTTCATCGCCACGCGCTTGCCGCGAACGATGGCCCACACCGGGGTATCCAGCGAGGTGTGCGCAGCGTCCAGGTAGCCCATGGCGACAGGTGCGCCGAGGGTCGGGCCGAAGCCGCCGCTGCACACGCGACCGACGCTATTGCCGGCGTCATCGACGATTTCCGCGTCTTCGCGGACCGGCGTGCGTTCCAGCGGCAGCAGGCCGACGCGCTTGCGCGCCACGCCCGATTGCTGCTGGGCGAAGACCTGCTCGGCGCCCGGGAAGCCACCGGCACGGGCGCCCTCGGCGCGACGCACTTTCGACACGGCCCAGAGCAGGCTGGCCTCGACCGGCGTGGTCTCGGTGTTCATGTCATGGCCGTACAGGCACAGGCCGGCTTCCAGACGCAGCGAGTCCCGCGCGCCGAGGCCGATAGGGGCCACTTCCGGTTCGCTCAGCAGGCGACGGGCCAGGGCTTCGGCCTTGTCTGCCGGTACGGAGATCTCGAAGCCGTCCTCACCGGTGTAGCCCGAGCGGCTGACGAAGCAGTCTTCGCCCAGCAGTGACACGCGGGCGAACTGCATGAACGTCATGCTGGCCACCTGCGGCGCCAGGCGCTCCAGCACCTTCACCGCCGCCGGGCCTTGCAGGGCCAGCAGGGCGCGTTCCTCGAACAGCGCTTCGATGTCGCAGTGCTCGCCGATGTGCTTGCGCAGGTGGGCCAGGTCCTGATCCTTGCAGGCGGCGTTGACCACCAGGAACAGCTCGTCGTTGCCCAGGTTGGCGACCATCAGGTCATCCAGAATGCCGCCTTGTTCGTTGGTGAACATGGCGTAGCGCTGCATGCCCACCGGCAGGTCGATGATGTCCACCGGTACCAGGCTTTCCAGCGCCTTGGCGGCGTTGGCGCCGCGCAGGCGGATCTGGCCCATGTGCGAGACGTCGAACAGGCCGGCCTGTTCGCGGGTGTGCAGGTGCTCTTTCATGACGCCCATCGGGTACTGGACCGGCATGTCGTAGCCGGCGAACGGCACCATGCGCGCGCCCAGTTCCAGGTGCAGGGCGTGCAGCGGGGTTTTCAGCAGTGTTTCGGTGGACATGTAGGACTCCTGGGGTTCAAAGGGATGTCAGCATTCGATGATGTTGACGGCGAGACCGCCGCGGGCGGTCTCCTTGTATTTGCTTTTCATGTCGGCGCCGGTCTGGCGCATGGTGCGGATGACTTTGTCGAGGGAGACGAAGTGGTGTCCGTCGCCACGCAGAGCCATGCGCACGGCGTTGATGGCCTTGACCGAGCCCATGGCGTTGCGCTCGATACAGGGCACCTGGACCAGACCGCCAATGGGGTCGCAGGTCAGGCCCAGGTTGTGTTCCATGCCGATCTCGGCAGCGTTCTCGACCTGCTGCACGCTACCGCCCATCACTTCGCAGAGCGCACCGGCGGCCATCGAGCAGGCGACGCCCACTTCGCCCTGGCAGCCGACTTCGGCACCGGAGATCGAGGCGTTTTCCTTGTAGAGAATGCCGATGGCGGCGGCGGTGAGCAGAAAACGCACCACGCCGTCGTCGTTGGCGCCGGTGATGAAGCGCATGTAGTAGTGCAGGACCGCCGGAATGATCCCTGCCGCACCATTGGTCGGGGCAGTGACCACTCGCCCGCCGAAGGCGTTTTCCTCGTTGACCGCCAGGGCGTAGAGGTTGACCCAGTCCAGCACCGAGAGGGCGTCGCGCAGGCTGGCTTCGGGATTGGCGCAGAGCTGGCGGTACAGTCCCGCCGCCCGCCGCTTGACCTTCAGCCCGCCAGGCAGGATGCCTTCGTGGTGGCAGCCGGCGGTGACGCAGTCCTGCATCACCTGCCAGATCTTCAGCAGCCCTTCGCGGGTTTCGCTTTCCGGGCGCCAGGCAGCTTCGTTTGCCAGCATCACCTGGCTGATGGACAGGTGCTGCGCGGTGCAGTGGCCGAGCAGTTCCTTCGCGGTCTTGAACGGGTAGGGCAGCGGTGTCTGGTCTTCGACGATGCGGTCGGCGCCGGCGGCATCCTCGTCGACCACGAAACCACCGCCTACCGAGTAGTACTCGCGGCTGCGGATCTGCAGTCCGGCCGCATCGAAGGCGCGGAAGATCATGCCGTTGGGATGGTAGTCCAGCGGTTTGCGAATCATCGCCAGGTGCTGTTTCTCGTGGAATTCGATGATGTGCTCGCCCAGCAGAGCGAGCCGGCCGCTGTCGCGGATGGCCTGCAGGCGGGCGGGAATGCTGTCGGTGTCGACGGTGTCGGGGTGTTCGCCTTCCAGTCCGAGCAACACGGCCTTGTCGCTGCCGTGGCCCTTGCCGGTGGCGCCGAGCGAACCGTAGAGCTCGACCTTGACGCTGCGAGTGGTGGCCAGCAGGCCGTCACGCCGCAAGCCTTCGGCGAAGCGCGCAGCCGCGCGCATCGGGCCGACGGTGTGGGAGCTGGAGGGCCCGATGCCGATCTTGAACAGGTCGAAGACGCTGAGTGACATGGCAGGATCCTCCGAATGAAAGGTTTTGGGGCCGCTATGCGGCCCATCGCCGGCAATGCCGGCTCCCACAGGTATAGGGTGTCCCATGGACCTTGTGGGAGCCGGCGTTGCCGGCGATGAGGCCATCGAGCGAACTCAGACCTCTTGGTAGTTCTCGATCGACGGGCAGGCGCACACCAGGTTGCGATCGCCGAAGACGTTGTCCACACGGCCCACCGGCGGCCAGTACTTGGTTTCCACCAGCGACGGCAGCGGATACACCGCCTGCTCGCGGCTGTAGCCGTGGTTCCATTCGCCGGCCAGTTCGGCGGCGGTGTGCGGGGCGTTCTTCAGCGGGTTGTCGTCCTTGTCGAGGCTGCCGTTTTCCACCGCACGGATTTCTTCGCGGATGCGGATCATCGCGTCGCAGAAGCGATCCAGTTCCTCTTTCGACTCGCTTTCGGTCGGTTCGATCATCAGCGTGCCGGCCACCGGGAACGACATGGTCGGGGCGTGGAAGCCGAAGTCGATCAGGCGCTTGGCGACATCATCGACGCTGATGCCGCTGGTGTCCTTGAGCGGGCGCAGGTCGAGGATGCACTCGTGGGCCACCAGACCGTTGCTGCCGGTGTACAGCACAGGATAGTGCTCTTCCAGGCGACGGGCGATGTAGTTGGCATTGAGGATCGCCATCTGCGAGGCGCGCTTGAGGCCGGCACCGCCCATCATGCGGATGTACATCCAGGTGATCGGCAGGATGCTCGCGCTGCCGAACGGCGCCGCGCAGACCGCGCCCTGCTTGTTGTCCATGTGCGCGTGCCCCGGCAGGAACGGCGCCAGGTGCGACTTGACGCCGATCGGGCCGACGCCCGGGCCGCCACCGCCGTGAGGAATGCAGAAGGTCTTGTGCAGGTTCAGGTGCGAGACGTCGCCGCCGAACTTGCCCGGGGCGCAGAGGCCGACCATGGCGTTCATGTTGGCGCCGTCGATGTACACCTGGCCGCCGTTGTCGTGGATGATCGCGCAGATTTCGCCGATGGCTTCCTCGAACACGCCGTGGGTGGACGGGTAGGTGATCATCAGCGCAGCGAGGTTTTCACGGTGCTCGATGGCCTTGGCGCGCAGGTCGTCGATATCGACGTTGCCGCGGGCGTCGCAGGCGGTCACGACGACGCGCATGCCGGCCATGTGGGCGGTGGCCGGGTTGGTGCCGTGGGCCGAGGACGGGATCAGGCAGATGTCACGGCGCTCGTCGCCACGGCTCTGGTGGTAGGCGCGGATTGCCAGCAGGCCGGCGTACTCGCCCTGCGAGCCGGCGTTGGGCTGCAGCGACACGGCGTCGTAGCCAGTGGCGGCGCAGAGCATGGCCTCCAGTTCGCTGGTCAGTTGCTGGTAGCCCTGGCTCTGTGCAGCGGGGGCGAACGGGTGCAGGTTGCCGAATTCGGCCCAGGTCACCGGGATCATTTCGCTGGCAGCGTTGAGCTTCATGGTGCAGGAGCCCAGCGGGATCATGGTGCGGTCCAGCGCCAGGTCCTTGTCGGCCAGCTTGCGCAGGTAGCGCATCAGCTCGGTTTCGCTGTGGTAGCGGTTGAACACCGGGTGTTCGAGGATCGCCGACTGGCGCAGCAGGGCGGCCGGCAGTTGGGCGGCGGTGCTGGCGGCGAGGGCGGCGAAGTCCGGAGCGGCCTGACCGTTGGCGAACAGCGCCCAGAGGGCTTCGACATCTGCCTGGCGGCTGGTTTCGTCCAGCGACAGGCCCAGGCGCTGATCGTCGATCTGGCGCAGGTTGAAACCGGCGGCGCGGGCTTGCTCATGCAGGGCGGCGGTGGCGCTGCCGGTGGCCAGGGTCAGGGTGTCGAAGAAGCTGGCGGTTTCGACGGTGACACCGAGGGCCTTCAGGCCGGCGGCGAGAATGGCCGTCAGCTGGTGAGTGCGCGAGGCGATCTGCTTCAGGCCCAGCGGGCCGTGGTAGACGGCGTACATGCTGGCGATGTTGGCCAGCAGCACCTGCGCGGTGCAGATGTTGCTGGTGGCCTTCTCGCGGCGGATGTGCTGTTCGCGGGTCTGCATGGCCAGGCGCAGGGCGGTCTTGCCGAAGCGGTCGATGGACACGCCGACCAGACGGCCCGGCATGTCGCGCTTGAACGCATCGCGGGTGGAGAAGTAGGCGGCGTGCGGGCCACCGAAGCCCAGCGGGACACCGAAGCGCTGGGCGCTGCCGATGGCCACGTCGGCGCCGAATTCGCCCGGCGGGGTCAGCAGGGTCAGGGCCAGCAGGTCGGCGGCCACGGCCACCAGGGCGTTGGCGGCGTGGAAGCGCTCCACCAGTTCGCGGTAGTCGAACACCTCACCGCTGGCGGCCGGGTATTGCAGCACGGCGCCGAAGAAGCGGCTGACGTCGGTCAGTTCGCGCTCGTCGCCCACCACCACTTCGATGCCCAGTGGCTCGGCACGGGTGCGCAGGACGTCGAGGGTCTGCGGGTGGCAGTGCACCGAGGCGAAGAAGGCATGGCTGCCCTTGTTCTTGCTCAGGCGCTTGCAGAAGGTCATGGCTTCGGCGGCGGCGGTGGCTTCGTCGAGCAGCGAGGCGTTGGCGATCGGCAGGCCGGTGAGGTCGCTGATCAGGGTCTGGAAGTTCAGCAGGGCTTCCAGACGGCCTTGGGAGATCTCGGGCTGGTAGGGGGTGTAGGCGGTGTACCAGGCGGGATTTTCCAGCAGGTTGCGCAGGATCGGTGCCGGGGTGTGGCAGTTGTAGTAGCCCTGGCCGATGAAGCTTTTGAACAGCGTGTTCTGGCCGGCGATGGCTTTCAGCGCGGCGAGGGCATCGGCCTCGCTCTGGCCTTCACCCAGGTCCAGCACGCTGGTGCCCTTGATGCTGTCTGGAATGACCGCGGCGGTCATGGCGTCCAGCGAGTCGAAGCCGAGGGTGGTGAGCATGGCCTGCTCGTCGGCCTGGCGTGGACCGATATGGCGGGCGATGAATTCGTTGGCGGTGCCGAGATTGATGGTCATGGCGAAAGTCCTCAGGCGTCGGCGTTGGCGTTGAGCAGGCGGTCGTAGGCGTCCTGGTCGAGCAGTTGCGCGACAGCGCCGGCATCGGCCGGGATGAAGCGGAAGAACCAGCCTTCGCCCAGCGGGTCTTCGTTGACCAGCTCGGGGCTGTCGTTCAACTGTTCGTTGACCGCGACCACTTCACCCTCCAGTGGCATGTACACGCCGCTGGCGGCTTTCACCGATTCGACGGTGGAGGCTTCGGCGCCCTTGGCGTAGTGCTGCAGCTCCGGCAGTTGCACGTAGACCACGTCACCCAGGGCGTTCTGGGCGAAGGCGGTGATGCCCACGGTGACGCTGCCGTCGGCTTCGGCGCGCAGCCATTCGTGATCTTCGGTGAAACGCAACTCGCTCATGGAAACTCCTCGGAGGCCGTCTGACGCGGCCGGATGCGATGGTGACCCGCGGATCAGTCACGCGGGTTCGGGGCTGGAGTTTCCATAGCAAATTTGCGGCCATTATTAAAAAATCCATATAAATCAATGATTTGTATGGATTTATTGACCGTTTTCAAGTTGCCGTGTAACGAAATCGATACGGCTTGATCGACGAATAAAAGACGAGCGGGATCAAACCCTTGCAGCAGCGAGCCTGCGTCGGTATGTAACGATAACGTTCCGCTGTAGCGTTTTCAGTACGGCTAGCCGTTCTTTGTGGAAATACCGTACTTGCGCAGCCGGTGGGCAATGGCGGTGTGGGAGGTCTGCAGCCGGCTGGCGAGCTGACGGGTTGAAGGGTGGCTGGCGTACAGCTTTTCCAGCAGGTTTTTCTCGAAGTCCTCGACTGCCTGTTCCAGGCTGGAGACTTCACCTTCAGGGGCGCCGCCGGCCACCGATGTGCCGGCGATGTCCAGGTCGTCGATGTCTACCAGGCTGTTTTCACTGATGGCGGCGGCGCGGAAGATCACGTTCTGCAATTGCCGCACATTGCCCGGCCAGCGGTTGCCCAGCAGCGCCGGATGCGTGGCCGGGGCGAGGCGGCACAGCGGGCGCTGGATCTGCGTGCAGGCCTGCTGCATGAAGTAGCGGGCCAGCAGCAGGATGTCCTGGCCGCGCTCGCGCAGCGGCGGCACTTCGAGGTTGAGCACGTTGAGGCGGTAGAACAGGTCTTCGCGGAAGGTGCCTTCGGCCACCATCTTTTCCAGGTCGCGGTGGGTGGCACTGAGGATGCGCACGTTGACCCGCACCTCCTTGTCGCCACCGACCCGGCGGAAGCTGCCATCGTTGAGGAAGCGCAGCAGCTTGGCCTGCAGGTACGGCGACATCTCGCCGATCTCGTCGAGAAACACCGTGCCCTGGTTGGCCAGTTCCATCAGCCCGGGCTTGCCACCCCGTTGTGCGCCGGTGAAGGCGCCGGGGGCGTAGCCGAACAGCTCGCTCTCGGCGAGGTTCTCCGGCAGTGCCGCGCAGTTCAGGGCCAGGAAGGGCGCCGCGTGGCGACTGCTGACAGCGTGACAGGCGCGGGCCACCAGCTCCTTGCCGGTGCCGGTTTCGCCGTGGATCAGCAGCGGCGCATCGAGCGCCGCTACCCGCAGGGCGCGGGACTTGAGGGTGCGGATCGCCGGCGACTCGCCGAGCAGGGCGTCGAAGCCTTCGGCGTGGTCGTGGTGCAGTGCCGACAGGCGCTCGCCGATACGGTTGGGCGGATACAGGGTCACCAGGGCGCCGGCATCGGTGATGGGCGTGGCGTCCAGCAGCAGGGTCTGGCCGTTGAGCACCACTTCGCGCATCGGCAGGTGGAAGCCCTGCTCGATCAGGGTGGCCAGCAGCTCCGGCGCGTTGAACAGCTCGGCGATGGAGTGCCCGGCCGGCTCCTGGCCGCAGAGGCCGACCAGTGCCGGGTTGGCGAGCAGGATGTTGCCGGCGCTGTCCAGCGCCAGCACCGGGTCGCTCATCGCCGCCAGCAGGGCGTCGAGTTGCAGGTGACGGCGCTGGCCCGGAAGGATGTCCACCACCCGCACGGTCTGCACGCCGTGCACATTGAGCAGGGCATCGTGAAGTTCTTCGAGGACGAAGGGGCTCAGGGTCGGCGCGTCGATGTAGACGTTCGGCGGCACCATTTCCACCGCATCCAGGTTGAGGTTGCGGGCACCGAGCAGGGCGAGGACTTCCTGGGTGATGCCGACGCGGTCGATGAAGCTGACGTGGATGCGCATGGGGTGGGAAAGGTTCGGCCGGAAAAGCGGGGATTATGCCTTGTTATTCGACGGGCTGGCACGAAAGGGGTGGGAGCTGGCGAACCAGCCCCACGGAGATCATCCCAGGTGCTCTGGCTTGATCGGGTCGCCGGACTTGATATTGAGCTGGGCGCGAATGTCTTCGAACATGGCGTCGTAGTACATGTCATGGGCGGAGGTGACGGCGGCCTTGGCCGGGATGCCGTACTTCTTGGCGACATTGTTGATGGAGCGGGCGAAGTCGAACGACTGGTCCTTGGGCAGGAAGAATTTTTCGTCGACGGCCTTTTCCTGGATGGTGCCGTGCATCCGGAATTGCATGCCTTTCCCTTCCGTGGGGTCCTGAACCACTTCGTAATCGACGCAGAGGTTGTAGCTGTGATCGGCCTTGTTGAGCGCGTGGCGCTCGATATGCAGATGGCCGGGTTCGAATTGTGCCATGACAGGCTCCTTGAACAGTTGAAACAGGCGGGCCCGTCAGCAGGCCCGCCCCGGGCTTCAACGATAGCTGATGCCTGGCGTGGCCGTGCTGACCCGGGTACCGGCGGTGCCTTTGACGATATCCTCGATATCGCTCAGCGAGCCGATGACCGCGACTTTGCCTGTGTGACGGGCGAAATCGCAAGCGGCCTGGACCTTCGGCCCCATGGAACCGGCGGCGAAACCGAGACGTTCCAGTTCGTCCGGATGGGCCTGGGCAATGGCTTTCTGCGTCGGCTTGTTGTAGTCGACGTAGGCGGCATTGACGTCCGTGGCGATCACCAGCAGGTCGGCGTCCAGTTGTTCGGCCAGCAGCGCCGAGCACAGGTCCTTGTCGATCACTGCCTCGATGCCCTGCAGCTTGCCGTCGGCACCATACATCGTCGGAATGCCGCCACCCCCGGCACAGATCACGATACTGCTCTTTTCCAGCAGCCATTTGATCGGGCGGATCTCGAAGATGCGCTTGGGTTTGGGGCTGGCGACCACGCGGCGGTATTTGTCGCCGTCGGGGGCGATGGCCCAGCCCTTTTCCCTGGCCAGGCGCTCGGCGTCCTCCTTGGAGTACACCGGGCCGATGGGTTTGGTGGGGTTCTGGAAGGCCGGGTCCTTGGCGTCCACTTCGACCTGGGTGAGCAGGGTGGCGAAGGGCACTTCGAAGTCCAGCAGATTGCCCAGTTCCTGCTCGATCATGTAGCCGATCATGCCTTCGGTTTCGGCGCCGAGGACGTCCAGCGGGTAGGGCGTGACCGAGGTGTAGGCCGCCGCCTGCAGCGACAGCAGGCCGACCTGCGGGCCGTTGCCGTGGGCGATGACCAACTGGTTGCCGGGGTGGATCTTGGCGATCTGTTCGGTGGCGATGCGGATATTGGCGCGCTGATTGTCGGCGGTCATGGGCTCGCCACGACGCAGCAGCGCGTTTCCGCCTAGTGCTACAACGATACGCATGGTCAATGTCCTTTGAATCTCGATGAGCGGGAGGCCCTCATCGCCGGCAAGCCGGCTCCCACAGGGACCGCGTGCACCGCTGAACCTGTGGGAGCTGGCTTGCCAGCGATTGGCGGTTTACAGATCAGCCAGGGTCGAGACCAGGATCGCCTTGATGGTGTGCATGCGGTTTTCCGCCTGCTCGAAGGCGATGCAGGCCGGCGATTCGAAGACGTCATCGGTCACTTCGATGCCGTTGGCCAGGTGCGGGTACTGCTCGGCGATCTGCTTGCCGACCTTGGTCTCGGAGTTGTGGAACGCCGGCAGGCAGTGCATGAACTTGGCCCGCGGGTTGCCGGTGGCTTTCATCAGCTCGGCGTTGACCTGGTACGGCAGCAGTTGCTGGATACGTTCGCCCCAGGCTTCCACCGGCTCGCCCATCGATACCCAGACGTCGGTATGGACGAAGTCCACGCCCTTGACCGCGGCTTTCGGGTCTTCGGTGAGGGTGATGCGGGCGCCGCTGTCTTCCGCGTATTGCTTGCAGCGCGCGACCAGATCGTCATGAGGCCACAGGGCCTTTGGCGCGGCGATGCGCACGTCCATGCCGAGCTTGGCGCCGATCAGCAGCAGCGAGTTGCCCATGTTGTTGCGGGCATCGCCCAGGTAGGCGTAGCTGATTTCGTGGATCGGTTTGTCGGCGTGCTCACGCATGGTCAGCACGTCGGCGATCATCTGGGTCGGGTGGTATTCGTCGGTCAGGCCGTTGAACACCGGGACGCCGGCGAACTTGGCCAGCTCTTCCACCACTTCCTGCTTGAAGCCGCGGTACTCGATGGCGTCGTACATGCGCCCGAGCACGCGGGCGGTGTCCTTCATGCTTTCCTTGTGGCCGATCTGCGAGGAGTTGGGGTCGATGTAGGTGACGTTGGCGCCCTGGTCATAGGCAGCGACTTCGAAGGCGCAGCGGGTGCGGGTCGAGGTCTTTTCGAAGATCAGGGCGATGTTGTTGCCCTTGAGGTGTTGCTGCTCGGTGCCGGTGTACTTGGCGCGCTTGAGGTCGCGGGACAGGTCCAGCAGGTAGCGCAACTCGCGCTCGGTGTGATGTTCAAGGCTGAGCAGGTTGCGGTTATGGATGTTGAACGCCATGGTGATTCTCCCTTGGATTCGGTAATCGCTCTGAGGGGCGCCGGGTAGGCGCCGCCGGAGGAATGGACGTTTAGTAATCGATTGCGTCGCGGATGATCGGGCAAGTCATGCAGTGGCCACCGCCACGGCCGCGGCCCAGTTCGCCGGCGCTGATGGTGATGACCTCGACCCCGGCCTTGCGCAGCAGGGTGTTGGTGTAGGTGTTGCGGTCGTAGCCGATGACCACGCCGGGTTCCAGGGCCACCACGTTGTTGCCGTCATCCCACTGTTCGCGTTCGGCGGCGAAGCTGTTGCCGCCGGTTTCCACGACGCGCAGGGCCTTGAGGCCGAGGACGTCGGCGACCACCTCGATGAAGGATTTGTTCTCGCGGCGCACGTCCATGCCGTAGGGCTTGCTGCTGTCCGGACGGATGACGAACGGCACGATTTCCTTGACCACTTCCGGGAAGACCGTGACCAGGTCGCGGTCGCAGAAGCTGAACACGGTGTCCAGGTGCATCGCGGCGCGGGATTTCGGCAGGCCGGCGACCACGACTTTTTCCACGGCGCCCTTGGCGAACAGCGATTGCGCCAGCTGGCCGATGGCCTGGCGCGAGGTGCGCTCGCCCATGCCGATCAGGACCACGCCATTGCCGATCGGCATGACGTCGCCGCCTTCGAGGGTGGCCTGGCCGTGGTCCTTGTCCGGGTCGCCGTACCAGACTTCGAAGTCGGCATTGGCGAACTCGGGGTGGAACTTGTAGATCGCGCTGGCGAGCAGGGTTTCCTGGCGTCGCGCCGGCCAGTACATCGGGTTCAGCGTCACGCCGCCGTAGATCCAGCAGGTGGTGTCGCGGGTGAACTGAGTGTTGGGCAGCGGCGGCAGCAGGAAGCTGGAGTGGCCCAGGTAGTCGCGGTACATCTTGATGACGCTGGCGCCCTCGCTGTCGGGCAGGTCTTCGCCGGCCACGCCGCCGATCAGGAACTCGGCCAGGTGGCGTGGTTCAAGGCCTTCCAGCCAGCTGCGCACTTCGTTGGTGAGGCCGACACCGACGGTGTCGGGGGTGATCTTGCGGTCCAGAATCCATTTCAGTGCCTCGGGGTTCTGAATGGTTTCGGTCAGCAGGTTGTGCATTTCCAGCACTTCGACGCCGCGTTCACGCATCTTGGTGACGAAGTCGAAGTGGTCGCGCTTGGCCTGGTTTACCCAGATGACGTCATCGAACAGCAACTCGTCGCAGTTGGTCGGCGTCAGGCGCTGGTGAGCGAGGCCAGGGGAGCAAACCATCACTTTGCGCAGTTTGCCGGCTTCGGAATGGACACCGTACTTAACTTTTTCCGTGGACATGGTTTATTTCCTCCAGATTGCGAATACGGGGGTTACAGAGTCAGGAAGCCGTCATAGAGACCGTAGGCGGCCACAAGGGCGCCGACGATCACGGCGGCGAAGATCAATTTCTCCACGTTGGTAAAAACAGGTTGGCCGACCTCGCGCTTGGCCTTGGCGAACAGGATCGCGCCAGGGGCATAGAGCAGGGCGGAGAGCAGCAGGTATTTGACGCCGCCGGCGTACAGCAGCCAGATCGCGTAGATCAGCGCGATGCTGCCGATGATCAGGTCTTTCTTGCGTTCGGCCAGGGCGTTTTCGTAAGTCTCGCTACGGAAGGCGAGCAGTACCGCATAGGCCGCGGACCACAGGTAAGGCACCAGGATCATCGAGGTGGCGAGGTAGATCAGCGACAGGTAGGTGCTGTTGGAGAACAGCGTGATCACCAGGAAGATCTGCACCATGGCGTTGGTCAGCCACAGGGCGTTGGCCGGCACATGGTTGGCGTTCTCGCGGCGCAGGAACTCCGGCATGGTGTGGTCCTTGGCGGCGGCGAACATGATCTCGGCGCACAGCAGCACCCACGACAGCAGGGCCCCCAGCAACGAGATGATCAGGCCGACGCTGATCAGCACCGCGCCCCAGTGACCGACCACGTGTTCGAGCACGGCGGCCATCGACGGGTTCTGCAGCTTGGCCAGTTCGGGCTGGGTCATGATGCCCAGCGACAGCACGTTCACCAGCACCAGGAACAGCAGTACGGTGATAAAGCCGATGACCGTGGCCTTGCCCACGTCCGAGCGTTTTTCCGCCCGGGCCGAGAAGATGCTCGCGCCCTCGATGCCGATGAACACCCAGACGGTGACCAGCATCATGTTGCGCACCTGGTTCATCACGCTGCCCAGGTCCGGGTTCATGCTGCCCCAGATGTCGGCGGTGAAGATGTCCAGTTTGAACGCGAACAGGGCGATGAGGATGAACAGCGCCAGTGGCACGACCTTGGCCACGGTGGTGACCAGGTTGATGAAGGCCGCTTCCTTGATGCCGCGCAGGACCAGGAAGTGCACGCCCCAGAGCAGCACCGAAGCCCCGATGATGGCGGCCGGGGTATTGCCCTCGCCAAATATCGGGAAGAAGTAGCCCAGGGTGCTGAACAGCAGGACGAAGTAGCCGACGTTGCCGAGCCAGGCACTGATCCAGTAGCCCCAGGCCGACGAGAAGCCCATGTAGTCGCCGAAGCCGGCCTTGGCGTAGGCGTAGACCCCGCCGTCGAGGTCAGGCTTGCGGTTGGCCAGGGTCTGGAAGACGAAGGCCAGGGTGAGCATACCGACGGCGGTGATGGCCCAGCCGATCAGCACGGCGCCAACATCGGCGCTGGCGGCCATGTTTTGTGGAAGAGAGAAGATCCCGCCGCCGATCATCGAGCCGACGACAAGTGCGATCAGCGCTCCGAGTCGAAGTTTTCCGGGCGTGTCTGACATGGGGTGACTCCATTTCAGAAAAGAGAGGCTTAAAAAATAAAACAAGTGTTCGAATCGAAAGCTGATTCAGGTCAGTTCATTGGCACATTCCATTGTTGGTGAATGACTGAAAGAGCCAGCGATAGAAGTGCTCTCTATGCTGGAAGCCTTGTAATGCGGTGCTTTGCGGGGACTGGTGTTGCGAATGGGAAATCCTCGCGAACTTTGAAGCTAGCCCGGTTTCGAGGAATCGCAAATTTTTGAGGCGAAAATCGGATATAGACTTGCCGAAGCGGAATTAGTGCACAAAACTTCGCGGAGACGGCCTGTTTATTAGAGTTCTTTGTTATTAAATATAAAGGCTTATAACCTGGGTTTTTTACAGCTTGATGATCAGGTGTATGAACTGAAAAGCGACGGATAAAAAGGGGAATTTCATGTCCGAACCGGGTCAGAAGTTGCGTCTCGGGGCACTCATCGCGTTGGTGGTCGGGTCGATGATCGGCGGCGGTATTTTCTCCCTGCCACAAAACATGGCGGCTCGCGCCGATGTGGGGGCGGTGCTTATCGGCTGGGGTATCACCGCCATCGGCATGCTGGCCCTGGCCTTCGTGTTCCAGAGTCTGGCCAACCGCAAGCCGGAACTGGACTCGGGGGTCTACGCCTATGCCAAGGCCGGTTTCGGCGAGTACATGGGGTTCTCGTCGGCCTGGGGCTACTGGATCAGCGCCTGGCTCGGCAACGTCGGCTACTTCGTCCTGCTGTTCAGTACCCTCGGCCTGTATTTCCCGGCGTTCGGCGAAGGTAATACCCCGCTGGCCATCGGTTGCGCCTCGCTGTTGCTGTGGGCGGTGCACTTTGTCGTCCTGCGCGGGATCAAGGAGGCAGCCTTCATCAACCAGATCACCACCGTGGCCAAGGTGGTGCCGCTGGTGCTGTTCATCATCATCGCCGCTGCCGCGTTTCGCCTCGACATTTTCACTCGCGACATCTGGGGCCTGGCCAACCCGAGCTTCGGCAGTGTGCTGGATCAGGTGCGCAACATGATGCTGGTGACGGTGTTCGTGTTCATCGGTATCGAAGGCGCCAGCATCTACTCGGGCCGGGCGCAGAAGCGTTCGGACGTGGGCAAGGCCACGGTGATCGGTTTTCTCGGGGTGCTGGCGCTGCTGGTGCTGGTCAACGTGCTGTCGCTGGGGGTGATGACCCAGCCGGAACTGGCGGCGCTGCACAACCCGTCGCTGGCCTCGGTGCTGGAGCATATCGTCGGGCCCTGGGGCGCCTTGCTGATCAGTCTGGGGCTGGCGGTATCGCTGTTGGGGGCGCTGCTGTCGTGGGCACTGTTGTGCGCCGAAATCCTCTTCGCCACGGCGCGGGACAAGACCATGCCGCGTTTTCTTGCCCATGAAAATGCCAATCAGGTGCCGGCCAACGCCCTGTGGCTGACCAACAGCATGATTCAGGTGTTCCTGCTGATTACCCTGTTTTCTGCCGGCACCTACACCAGCCTGATCTACCTGGCCTCTTCGATGATCCTGGTGCCGTACCTGTGGTCGGCGGCCTATGCCGTATTGCTGGCGGTGCGTGGCGAGACCTACGAGGCGGCGGCGGGGGTGCGTCGCAAGGACCTGCTGGTGGCGCTGGTGGCGCTGCTGTATGCGGTGTGGCTGCTGTACGCCGGCGGGCTCAAGTACCTGCTGCTGTCGGCGTTGCTGTATGCGCCGGGGGTGATCCTGTTCGCCCGGGCCAAGAGGGAACAGGGACAGCCGTTGTTTACCGCCTGGGAAAAACTGATCTTCGCCGCGGTGCTGGCCGGGGCAGGGCTGGCGGCGTTCGGGTTGTACAGCGGTGTTTTGAGCCTGTGATCCGTGGGTGACGCTGTAGGGGCGGCTTCAGCCGCGAACGGCGGCGAAGCCGTCGTAAAACCTGAGTCCACAATCATCCTGATACACCCAGGATGCAGGTTTTATGGCCGCGATGCGCCCAATCGCGGCTGAAGCCGCTCCTACCAGGTTCTGATGCCAGCCGCTAGCGCCAGACCGCTTCGCAAGCTCCCAATCGTGACGCCGGCCGGTCCCACTTCAATGGCGTCCCCACCACCCGCAACGGTGCCTTGAGCCGCCGCGCCAGCCCCCATGGGGTTTCTTCCGGCCATGGGTCCAGGTCATCCGCCGTCTCCGCCAGCAGCGGCAGCTCAGCCGACAGCGTGCCCTGTTGCTCCAGCCATTTCGCCGTCCGCGCCAGCGATAACCGCGCGTCGCTGCCGCGTCCGGTCGCCAGGCGATCGCTCAGCCCGCGGATCGCTGCCGCGGCCATCAGGTAGCCGGTGGCATGGTCCAGCGCCTGCACTGGCAGCGGCACCGGACGGCTGGCTTGCTGCCAGCGCATGCCTTCGCGGGCGATGCCGGTGCTCATCTGCACCAGGCTGTCGAAGCCGCGCCGCCGCTGCCACGGACCACTCCAGCCGTAGGCGTTGAGGCTGATATCGACCAGTGCGGGATTGAGCGCGCGTCGCTGTTCGTCACCGTAGCCCAGGCGTTCCAAAGCGTCAGCGCGGTAGCCATGGACGAGGATGTCGGCGTCGGCCAGCAGCCGTTCGAACAGCGCCCGGTCTCCTGTATCCCGCAGATTGAGACGGGCGCAGCGTTTGCCCAAGGTGACTTCGGCGACCACGCCGGGTTCCTCCCAGCCCGGCGGATCGATGCGCAGCACGTCGGCACCGAAGCCGGCCAGCAGGCGAGTGGCGATGGGGCCGGCGAGGATGCGGGTAAGGTCCAGCACTTTCACACCCGCCAGGGGCCGTTCCACGGTGCCGGTCCAGAATCTTGCACCGTCAGCGGCGAAGCGCTCCCAGCGCACCAGGGGTTCGGCGTTCACTGCGCGGCCCTGGGGATGGTCGCACCACTCCTGCCAACTGCGCATCTGCGCGGCGCAACCGCCGGACTCGACGATGGCCGTCTCCAGCTCCTGCGCCGACCAGTTCAGCACGTGCCGTGCCATGGCCTCGCGATCCGCCGCCGGGCCGATCACCGCTTCGGCGACCGCGCGGTGGTGCGGCGCGTTGGTATGCAAGCGAATCCAGCCGTCACGGGTTTGATAGTCCCCGGCGACCGGATCCCACAGTGGCGGCACTTTCCAGCCGGTCGGGCGCAGGCTGCCGGCAAACCAGAAAGCACTCAGGCGTCGATCCACCTGGACGCGACAGCACTGGCCCGCCTGCTGTTCCACCAGCGCGGCAACGGCGAGGCCGGCGGCGGCGATGCTGACGGCAGCCATTTCGGTCACGGCGAAGGCAGAGTCCAGGGCGCCGGCGCTGCAAAAGCGCACGGCACCCTGTGGGGGCGGGGTCAGGGCGAGGTCATGGGCAATGGCATCGAGCATGTCCTGCATCGTTGTCCCTCCGTAATACGAAGGGACAAGTGCAGTACATCCCGGCGCTCAGGTCAAACCTTGAACTGGTCCATCAACTGCATTTGCTGCGACGACAGGCTGTTGAGCTGGCTGCTCACCTGCGCCGACTGATCCGCCTGGCTGGTGAGGGTCTCGGTTACGCCGCGGATCGCCGAGACGTTGCGGTTGACCTCTTCGGCCACCGCGCTCTGCTCCTCGGCGGCGCTGGCGATCTGCAGGTTCATGTCGCTGATTACGGTAACGGCCTCGCTGATGCGGTCCAGCGCTTCCACCGCCTGGCGGATCTGCCCGGCGTTTTCCTGGGCCTTGCCGTGGCTGGCATGCATGGTCGCGACCACATCACGGGTGTGATTCTGCAGGCTTTCGATCACATGGCGGATTTCTTCCACCGAGTCCTGGGTGCGCTTGGCCAGGTTGCGCACTTCATCGGCCACCACGGCAAAGCCACGGCCACTCTCGCCGGCCCGGGCGGCTTCGATAGCGGCGTTGAGGGCCAGCAGGTTGGTCTGTTCGGCGATGCTGCGGATCACTTCCAGCACCGAGCCGATCTGCTCGCTGGTGCTGGCCAGGGTTTCCACTTCACTCACGGCCTGGCTGACGGTGTCCGCCAGTTGGGTGATATCGCGGGTGCTGCGTTCGACGATGGCCATGCCTTCGCGGGCCGAGCGGTCGGCGCCACGGGCGGCTTCGGCAGCGCTGGCGGCACTGTTGGCAACGTCATGGGCGGTGGCGCTCATTTCGTTGGAGGCGGTGGCGACCTGGTCGATCTCGCGGAACTGCACATGCATGCCATCGCTGGTACGGCGGGCGATCTCCGACGACTGGTCGGCGGTGGCGCGGGCCTGGGTGATGCTCTGCTTGATCTGTGCGATGGTCGGCTGCAGCTTGTCGAGGAAGCGGTTGAAGCCCTGGGTCAGGCGGCCCAGTTCGTCGCGGCGGCTGTAGTTCAGGCGCTGGGTCAGGTCGCCTTCGCCGCTGGCGATGTCTTCGAGCATGTGCGCCACGCTATTGATCGGCCGGGTCACGCCGGTGGCGGTGGCCCACATCAGCAGCAGGCCGCCAAGGCCGGCGAGGGTCGCGAACAGCAGTACGTTGAGGGTGCCGGCGGTGCGGGCGTCGTCGAGGGTCTTCTGCAGGCTGAGGGCGTCGGCCAGCAGCACGTTGCGCGGCAGGTCGATAATGATGCCCCAGGGCTTGCTGTCGCTGATCGGCAGCACCGGGAACAGCGCGCGGACGTTGTCCTGTTGCTCGAACACCTGCGGCTGGCCGCTGGCGAAGGCTTGCAGCAGTGTCTTGCCGTGTTCGCCGAAGGCGTCCTCGATCTTCTTGCTCACCAGGGCGGCGTCGTTGCTGCTGGCGGCCAGCACGCCACTGGAGGAGGCGATGGTCAGGTGACCGGCGCCGTTGAACAGCGACTGCTGCGCTTTAACGGCGGCGCCTTGCAGCGAGTCGAGGGCGATATCCACGCCGGTGACGCCGATGACCTTGCCGTTTTCCAGCAACGGCAGGGTGATGCTGGTCATCAGCACGGTCTTGCCGCCGATGGTATCGGCGTAGGGCTCCAGCAGGCAGGGTTTGCCGCTGTCGCGCGAGCAGGTGTACCAGACGTTGAACGGTGTGCCGCTGAGGGTGAGGGCGGTGTTGTTCAGTTCGGTGTTGCCGATGACGGTGTTCAGCGCGCTGCCCTGGGCCCGGCTCCAGTAGCTGCCGAAGCGACCGCTGGCGCCGCTCATGTGCGCTTCGTCATTGGCGAATTCGCTGTCGCGGCCATCGAGGCCGTTGGCCTCGAACGCCATCCATACGCCGAGCAGTTCGGGGTTGCGTTCGAAGGTGGTGCGCAGGGCCTGGTTGACCGCTTCGCGCAGGTCGCCGGCGGGGATCGACTGGCGCTGGGCCAGGCGTCGCAGGTCGAGGACCTGATCGGCGAGCGCAGTGGAGACGGTCTGGCTGTCGCTGAAGGTGCGTTGCAGCAGTTCGGCTTTTTCGCTGGCGCGGGCCAGCAGCAGGGCCTGGACGTTGCGGGTGAGCATGGCGCTGCTGGCCTCGCCCACCAGCTCGGCGTTCTGGCGTGACTGGTAGAGGTTGATACCGACGATCAGGGCGACGACGCCCAACAGGCTGATCCCGGACAGCAGGACGATTTTCAGTCGGATGGAGAGCGTGTCGAACATAGGGCGTACTCGCTAATGACGGTTTCTTCTTATTAGCCTGGCGACTAAGTGCGCCAGGTCCGTCTAGCGATATCGGGCCATCGGCCCGGAAACTTTAGCCGTGAGCCCGTGCCGACGAACGGTTCTGGGTATTGACGGGCTCGGGACGTGACCAGATCCACAGATTGCCCAGGGTCATGCCGCCGATGGCGAGGAAAACCGGCCAGTGATGGTCGAGGAACACCAGCATCAGGGTGGCGCACAGCAGCATGCTGACGGTGGCGCTGACCTTGGCCCGGCGCTGGATCAGCTTGCCGTTGCGCCAGTTGTGCAGGATCGGGCCGAACAGCCGGTGGTTCTCCAGCCAGGCGCTCAGGCGCGGCGAGCTGCGGGTCGCGGCCCAGGCGGCGAGGAGGATGAATTCGGTGGTAGGCAGGCCGGGCACGACGATGGCGACCAGGCCGATACCCAGGCTCACATAGGCCAGCAGGCCGTAGAGCAGACGGGACAGTTTGGAACGGGATGGCTGGGTCATGGGGTCATCGACGGCACGGGAGTGATTCCGGCCACCATGATGATGGCCGGAGAGCGCTTAGGCCAGTTCGGCTTTAGGCGCAGTCGCGTAGGCGTGTTTCAGCAGCTCGGTGAAGCGCTCGAAGGCGGCGACCGCACCGCGCTCGGCGGCGGCGTCTTCTTCAGGGCTCAGTTCCAGGCTGTCGAGGGTGCGGGTGAAGCTCTTCCAGCCTTCGGCGCGACCGCCTTCCGGCTCGCCCAGGTGACGAGCGCCGAAGCTGTCGGACAGTTCCAGGGCGGCGGCACGCTTGATCAGGAAGGCGGCGCCGAGCTTGGAACCTTCGGAGACGAACAGCCAGGCCAGGGCTTCACCCAGGCTCGGGTTGTGCAGGGCGCCAGGGAAGTCGGCCGGCACGTCGGTGTCGAGGTCGGCGAGGTCCAGGCGGGCGGCGTCGGCGCGGCAGCGGGCAGCGAGGTCAGGGAAAATGGCGATCAGTTTCGGGTCGGTGTACAGCGCTTTCAGCTCGTTCTGGAACAGGTACTGGGCGACCACGAAGCGGGCGAAGTTCTCGCGGGTTTCGAACGGAGCGTGGGATTTGACCAGGGCGTCCAGTTCGGAGTGCGGCGCGTGGGTCACCTGGTTCAGGCGTTGCGAGCGCAGGCTGGCGCGTTCGGTGTTGGCTGTCATTGGGAATTCCTTGCGAATGGGGCGGGCCTTGTAACTAGACGAGCAAGATGACGCGCGACAGTAAAAAAACCTCACCTGTGCGGGGTGAGGTTTTTTCGAGGGGCTGGCTGGATGGCGGTGTCGACGGTATGGGCCTCATCGCTGCGGTTCGGCGCCCCGACATGGCTGGTTCCCGCAAGGTCCGCTGCACATCCGTTCTCTGTGGGAGCCGGCCTTGCCGGCGATGAGGCCGGCAGGGCCGATGCAAGCCTTCAGATCAGATATCCCACACCACATTGATCGCGAAGTTGCGACCCGGCATGGTCAGGCGGTCCAGGTTGGCCGGGGCGGTGGCGCCGGCTTCACCGATGCCGTCGTAGCCGCGTACGTCATCCCACTGCCAGTATTTCTTGTCAGTCAGGTTGTACAGGCCGGCGTTGACGGTGACGTCGTCGGTGACCTTGTAGAAGCCGGTCAGGTCGAGCACGCCGTAGCCTGGGGTGCGGAATTGCTTGCTGACGCCGTCCGGTGCGTAGAAGGCGCTGTCATCGACGCGGTTCTTGCGCTTGACCAGGGTCCAGCTCAGCAGGCCACCGTATTGCTCATGCTCGTAACCCAGGCCCATGACGGCGGTGAGCGGGTTGACGCTGTTGATCGGCTCGCCGGTGTCTTCGTTCTTGCCCCAGGCGTAGGCCAGGGAGCCCTGGGTGTAGAGACCGGATGGCGCACCGAAGTGGTCGAGGTTCAGGCGGCCCTTGAACTCGGCACCCTTGATGGTGGCGTGCTTGATGTTGTTGGCTTCGAAGTCCAGGCCGATGTTGGTGCCCTTGACCGCGTCTTCGTTAATGAAGTCGCGGTACTTGTTGTAGAACACCGCCACGTCGAAGTTGCCGGCATCGAAGTTGCCGCGCAGGCCAGTCTCGTAGCTCTTGCTCTTCTCCGGTTCCAGGTTCGGGTTGCCCTGCACGCTGTAGCCCTGGCCCGGGTTCTCGAAGCGGCCGTAGAGCGCTTTGGCGGTCGGGGTGCGGAAGCCTTCGGCGTACTGGCCGTACCAGGTGTAGTTGTCGTTGAAGGCATAGGTCACGCCGAACTTGGGCGAGACGCGGTGCCATTTCTTCTCGTCGAGGTTGATCGGGTCGCTTGCACCACCGACGGCGCGCAGGAATTCATCCGTCGCATGAGGCTCCAGGCGGGTCTGGTCGTAACGCAGGCCCGGCAGGAAGGTCCATTGGTTCCAGCGGATCTCATCCTGGGCGAAGACGCTGTAGGTCTTGACGATCGGATCGGGGAAGTCGCTGACCTTGACCAGCGCCGAGGATGCCAGCGGACGACCGGTGACGCAGCCGAAGCCGGTGGTCAGGCAGGTGGCGGTGCCGCTGCGCGAACCGGTGACTTCGTTGCGCTTGAAGGTGGCGCCGTAGGTCAGCAGGTGCTCGGTGTCGCCGAGGCTGAAGGCCTTGTCGAACTGGGCATCGAGGATCCACTGACGGTCCTTGTAGGTGGTCTTGCGGGTGCGGTCGAGGGTGTAGACCATCGGCCGGTAGATCTCCGCAACGCGCTGGTCGGTCTTGCCGATCTGGTAGTTCAGGCTCCACTTCACGTGGTCGGCCAGCACGCTGTCGAGGCCGAATTCGTTGCTGATGCCGAAGCGCTCGCGGGTGACCACGTCGCTGCCGGTGCGGGCCAGGTAGAAGTCCATCGGTGCCGGGGTGAACGGGCCGCCCACCGAGCTTTTTTCGTTGAAGTCGCGGTCGGCCTTGTAGTGCTCGTAGGTCAGGGCCAGGCGCGCATCATCGGCGTAGTTCCAGCCCAGCTTGGCCAGTACGTTGGTGTTCTTCACGTCTTCGGGGTTGGCTTCGGTGCGGCTCAGGCCGGTGCCACCGGTCTCGCCGTAGGATTCGGTTTCGTGACCGTCGCGCTGGCTCAGGTGCAGCAGGCCGTCGAAGTCACCCTGGCGACCGGCGACGGTGGCGGATTTCAGCCAGCTGTCGTCTGCCGAGCTGTAGCCGGTCTTGAGGCGGGCGCCGACGTCCTGGCCGGGCTTGATGATGTCGTCCGGGTCGAGGGTGAAGTAGCTCACCGCGCCGCCGATGGCATTGCTGCCGTAGAGCACCGAGGCCGGGCCGCGGAGGATTTCCACGCGCTTGACGATTTCCGGATCGACGTAGTTGCGCTGGGTCTGCGCGTAGGGGCCGAAGAAATAGCTGTCGGGAATGGCCACGCCGTCGATCTGGGTCAGTACGCGCTCACCGTCGATGCCGCGGATGTTGTAGCCGTTCAGGCCGCTGCGCATGCCGGTGCCGCTGACCGAGACGCCCGGCTCGTAGCGCACCAGGTCCTTGATGTTCTTTACGTTCTGCCGGTCGAGTTGCTCGCGGGTCTGGACCGAGACGGTGCTTGGCACCTGGCTCACGTCCTGGGCGCTGCGGGTGGCGCTGACGGTCATCTGTTGCAGGGCGATGGCCTGGGACTGGCTGCGCTCGATCACCACGTTGTTGTTGCTCAGCTTGCGGTAGCTCAGGCCGGTGCCGTGCAGGAGCCCTTGCAATGCCTGCTCTGGCGGCAGCGAGCCGTTGACGCCGGGCGAGGCCACGCCTTCGGCCAGCTCAGCCGACAGCCCCACTTGCCAGCCAGTGATGGCGGTGAAGGCGTTCAGCGCCGATACCAGCGGTTGCCTGGCGATGTTGAAGCGGTAGTCGCCCATGCGCTGGGCCGAGGCCTTGGCGGGCTCGGCGGCCAGGGCCGGCAGGCTGCAGGCGCCGCTGGCGAGCATGGCCAGGGTCAACAGGGAGAGCGTGCCACGTTGCAGCACTGGCTTTCGGGAAGAAGGGGAAACTCGACGGATGGATCCGGTAGACATCGAAAGGCGCTCCCTGTCGCGCGTAGTTATAGGATGCGTCTGACTCAAAAATAAGAATCAGTTGCATTGGCTATAACGAGACGTGTGACGTTGCCGGATCGCGTAAAAAAAATGATTCTTTAGGGGATTTTGGGGAGGGTGGCGGTATCGGCTTTGCGTGATTATCCGGTATTTTCGAAGACGTTGAGGGTCCGTTCCGCCCTTACGGCGGCCTACTTTTTTCTTGGAAAAAGTAGGCAAAACCGCTGGCTCCCAACATCCGGCCCTACGCTTCGCTTCGGGTCCCCTCCCTCCGGCACCTTTCGGGGCCAGCGCGGCCTACGATTTGCTTCGCAAATCTACATCTCGCGTCTTCGGCTAACGCCGAAGGGTGCTTACGCACCCGGCCCCTACAGGCACCTCCACTCGGCCGGCTGAAGTCGCAATTGGCGGCGTCTGAACTGACGCGTATGAAGAGCAAAAGCTCAGGCTCTTTGGGGCGCCTATCAAAATCAGATCCAAATCTCGAAGATCCGTCCCTGAGAGCGCCGCCCGTAACCTGCGACTTCAGAAGGCCGAGTGGAGGTGTTCGGAAGGGGCGGGGGCGCAGCCCCCTTCGGCGTAGCCGAAGAGCGCGAGTCGTAGACTTGGCGAAGCAAGTCGTAGGCCGCGCGGCCCCTGGAGGACACCGGAGCGAGGGGACCCGGAGCGCAGCGTAGGGCCGTATGTGGGAGCCAGCGGTTTTGCCCCCCTTTGTCCAAGAACAAAGGGGGCCGCCGTAAAGGCGGAAGGGGCCGGCAGCGTCGCCAAACAGAACGGATAAGCTCACAAAACCGAAACCCACAAGCCCAAGCCCAAGCCCAAGCCCAAGCCCAAGAATTATCGCCCCCGAAACTGCCCGAAGAACCAGAAAACGCCGATCAGTTGAGAATGACCAGCGCAGGAAACTCCCGGACGTGTGCCGAGGTGATGTGGGCCAGCGAGCGCACGGCTTCCAGCGGCTGGTCGAGGCGGTAGTTGCCAGTCACCGCGACCTGGTCGAGCTTGTCGTTGGTGCTGATGATCATGCCCGGGTAGTAGCGGCGCAGTTCGGCCAGCACCTGGCTCAGCGGGCAGTTCTCGAAGATCAGCCGGCCCTGGACCCAGGCCAGGTCTTTCTGCAGGTCGGTGCGCTCGCGCTGGCCGAAGCCGTTGGGGCCGACGCGGATGCTGTCGCCGCTGCTGAGGCGAATGCGCTGGTCAGTGCTGGCCTGCAGGTCGATGTCGCCGCGCTGGACGCGGACCTGGGCCTCGCCATCGAGGTAGCGCACGGCGAAATCGCTGTCGCGCACACTGGCGCGCAGTGGGCCGGCCTGCAGTTCAAGGGGCTGGGTGTGGCCGGCGGGAACTTCGAAGTACGCCTCGCCCTGGTACAGGCGGGCGACGCGCTGGCGGGCATCGATGTCGCTGGAGAACGCAGAGTTGGTGTTGAGCAGCACCCGCGAGCCGTCGTTCAGTTGCAGGCGCTGGCGTTCGCCGACCACGGTCAGGTGATCGGCCTGCAGACGTACCGGGAGGTTGCCGACGGTGAACACGCCCACCAGCAGCACCGCCGCCGTGGCCAGAGGTTTCCAGTGCGGGCGCAGGCGGGCAAGACGTGAGGGCTTGCGGGTTTCCTGCAAATCGCCGGCAGCCTGGCGCACCGTGTCGCCGTTCCACAGGGCCTCGGCATCGACATAGGCCTGGGCGTTGGCCGGATCGGCTTGCAGCCAGTCTTCGAAAGCGCGGGTGTCGTCGGCGTCGGCGCATTGCAGGCGGATCAGCCAGTCCAGGGCCTCGTCCATGGCTCTGTCGCGGGCAGCCGGATGCGGCGGCGAAGGGCTATGAGGGGTGGGCTCTGTCACGAAGGATCCTTGCGGCGAGGCGGGCGGTGATGGGCGTCATGATCGGGGCTAACGACGGATCAGGCAAGCCGCCATCACTTGCCGTTGAGTCGATCGGCCACGCCCATGCAGATCGCCATGATCAGTTTCAGTTCCTTCTGCACCGTGCTGGCGGACACATCCAGTTGCTCGGCAATTTCCAGGTAACTGGCGCCATGCAGCCGGCTGAGGATGAAAATGCGCTGCTGGCGCGGGGTCAGTTGCGACAGCGATACGCTCAGGCGCTTGAGCAGTTTTTCCGCGTGGGCAGCGTCTTCGGCGCTGCCGGCGGGGGCGGCGACGTTGTGCAGGACCTGCTCGGGCACATCGTCGACGACGGTGCGCGATTGCACCCGGCGTGCGCGCAGGTGGTCCAGCGCCAGGTTGCGGGCGGTCTGGAAAACGAAGGGTTCGAGGTGTTCGATCGGCCGCTCGCCCAGGGCGCGGGTGACCCGCAGGTAGGTTTCCTGGAGCAGGTCCTCGGCGGTGCTGGGGTTATCCACCATGCGTTGCAGAGTGCGCAGCAGGGTGACCCGCTGGGCGAGGAAGACGGCGTTGAAGTGGGACTGGCTCACGGCGATACCCGAGCGGAATTTGTGAATGATAATGCTTATCATCAATGCCGTTGGTCAAGTCCGATGTACGACGAGAGAGTCGGACGCTGTCCGAAACGCCCTCGTCCGAATCCCTCAAAGCCGCGTCTAGCGGGCGTTCCACAGTACCAGGCAGTTATCCAGCATGCGGTTGGAAAAACCCCATTCGTTGTCATACCACGCCATCACTTTTAGCAGCTTGCCGCTGGCCTTGGTGTGGTTGGCATCGAAGATCGACGACAGTGGGTTGTGGTTGAAGTCGCAGGACACCAGCGGCAGATCGTTATAGCCCAGAACCTTCGAATGGCGGCTGGCTTCCTTGAACAGTGCGTTGACCTCCTCGGCGGTGGTCTCGCGGGCAAGGGTGACGGTCAGGTCCACCAGCGACACGTTGATCACCGGCACCCGCACCGCCATACCGGTGAGCTTGCCCGCCAGCTCCGGCAGGACCAGGCCGACGGCTTCGGCGGCGCCGGTCTTGCTGGGGATCATCGACTGGGTCGCGGCGCGGGCGCGGTACGGGTCGCTGTGGTAGCCGTCGGTCAGGCTCTGGTCGTTGGTGTAGGCGTGGATGGTGGTCATCAGGCCCTGTTCGATGCCCAGTTCGCGGTGCAGCACCTGGGCCACCGGTGCCAGGCAGTTGGTGGTGCAGGAGGCGTTGGAAATGATCTGATGCGAGGCTCGCAGGATGTCGTGGTTGACGCCATGGACTACAGTGGCATCCGCGCCCTTGGCCGGTGCCGAGATGATCACCTTGCTGGCGCCGGCGGCGAGGTGCGCGGCGGCCTTGGCGCGGTCGGTGAACAGGCCCGTGCATTCGAACACCACATCGACCGCCTCGGCTTTCCAGGGCAGTTCTGCCGGGTTGCGGATGGCACTGACGGCGATGCGGTCGCCGTTGACCGTGAGGCTTTCCTGATCGGACTCGACCGTGGCAGCAAAGGCGCCGTGGACGCTGTCGTACTTGAGCAGGTGAGCGTTGATCGCGCTGTCACCCAGGTCGTTGATGGCGACGACTTGCAGGTGCTGGCGGTAGCCTTGGGTATAGAGTGCGCGAAGCAGGTTGCGGCCGATTCGGCCAAAACCATTGATTGCGATCCGGATGGTCATGGGACACCTCATGCGCCGTTCTGATTTTTGTTGTTTAAATGACAAGATTATTCGTTAATAAACAGAAAAAAAGCTGCGCTGTCGGCAATATTTTGTTCTAAATACTACCTATGATCGGTGGATACCTTGATTGCCCCCCTTTTAGTCAGACTAGGCGCAATCGTTTGGAAGGGAAACCGCCGCAACCACCGTTAGCCTGGAGTCCAGTTCATGCATCCGCGCATCCTTGAGGTCACCGAACGGTTGATCGCCCGTAGCCGTCCCACCCGTGAACGCTACCTGCAACTGATTCGGGGCGCGGCCAGCGACGAGCCGATGCGTGCCCGCCTGCAATGCGCCAACTTCGCCCATGGCGTGGCCGGGTGCGGCAGCGACGACAAGCAGACCCTGCGCCTGACCAATGCCGCCAACGTTGCCATCGTCTCCGCCTACAACGATCTGTTGTCCGCCCACCAGCCGTACGAGCACTACCCCGAGCAGATCAAACGCGCCCTGCGTGAAGTCGGCTCGGTGGGCCAGTTCGCCGGCGGCGTGCCGGCCATGTGCGACGGCGTCACCCAGGGCGAGCCGGGCATGGAACTGGGCATCGCCAGCCGCGAGGTGATCGCCATGTCCACAGCCATCGCGTTGTCCCACAACCTGTTCGATGCCGCGCTGATGCTGGGCATCTGCGACAAGATCGTCCCCGGCCTGCTGATGGGTGCGCTGCGCTTCGGTCATCTGCCGATCCTGTTCGTGCCCGGCGGGCCGATGCCGTCGGGCATTTCCAACAAGGAAAAGGCCGAGGTGCGCCAGCGCTACGCCGAGGGCAAGGCCACCCGCGAGCAGTTGCTGGAATCGGAGATGAAGTCCTATCACAGCCCCGGCACCTGCACCTTCTACGGGACTGCCAACACCAACCAGTTGCTGATGGAAGTGATGGGCCTGCACTTGCCGGGCGCTTCCTTCGTCAACCCCTACACGCCGCTGCGCGATGCCCTGACCGACGAAGCCTCGCGCCAGGTCACCCGCCTGACCAAGGCCAGTGGTGCGTTCATGCCGCTGGGCGAGATCATCGACGAGAAAGTGCTGGTCAACTCGGTGGTGGCGCTGCACGCCACCGGCGGCTCCACCAACCACACCCTGCACATTCCGGCTATCGCCCAGGCGGCCGGCATCCAGCTTACCTGGCAGGACATGGCCGAGCTGTCCGAGGTGGTGCCGACCCTGTGCCACGTCTACCCGAACGGCAAGGCCGACATCAACCACTTCCAGGCGGCCGGTGGCATGGCCTTCCTGATCCGCGAACTGCTCGATGCCGGACTGCTTCACGAGGACGTCAACACCATCGTCGGCCACGGCCTGCGGCGCTACACCCAGGAGCCGTTCCTCGATGGCGAGCGGCTGGTGTGGCGCGACGGCCCGGCGCAGAGCCTCGACGAATCCATCCTGCGCCCGGTGGCGCGGCCGTTCTCGCCGGAAGGCGGGCTGCGGGTGATGGAAGGCAACCTCGGGCGCGGGGTGATGAAGGTTTCCGCCGTCGCCCCCGAGCACCAGGTGGTGGAAGCCCCGGCGCGGGTGTTCCACGACCAGCAGGAATTGGCCGATGCCTTCAAGGCCGGCGAGCTGGAGCGGGATTTCGTCGCCGTGGTGCGTTTCCAGGGCCCGCGCTGCAACGGCATGCCCGAGCTGCACAAGATGACGCCGTTCCTCGGTGTGCTGCAGGACCGCGGCTTCAAGGTGGCGCTGGTCACCGACGGGCGGATGTCCGGCGCCTCGGGCAAGATCCCGGCTGCGATTCACGTCTGTCCGGAAGCCTTCGATGGCGGCCCGCTGGCGCGGGTACGTGACGGCGATATCGTGCGTGTCGACGGGGTCAGCGGCACGCTGCTGGTGCGGGTTGCGGAGCAAGAGCTGGCAGCACGGGAAATCCCGGCGGCACCGCTGGGCAACGACCTCGGCGTTGGCCGCGAGCTGTTTGGTTTCATGCGTCTGGCCCTGAGCCCGGCGGAGAAAGGCGCCAGCGCCTTCACCTCGGCACTGGAGGGCCTGAAATGAGGGTTGCCCTGGTCGGTGACATCGGCGGCACCAATGCCCGTTTCGCCCTCTGGCGTGACGACGGTCTGCACGCGGTGCAGGTGCTGCCGACGGCGGACTACACCAGCCCCGAACAGGCTATCGAGGCCTATCTGGCGGCCCAGGGTATTGCCCGCGGCGAGCTTGAGGCCGTGTGCCTGGCGGTAGCCGGGCCGGTGTCCGGCGACGAATTCCGCTTTACCAACAACCACTGGCGGATCAGCCGCAAGGTGTTCTGCGCCGCCTTGCAGATCGAGCACCTGCTGTTGATCAACGACTTCTCCGCCCAGGCCCTGGGCATGACTCGTCTGCGTGATGACGAACGCGTCAGCGCCTGCGAGGGCCAAGCCGACCTGACCCGTCCGGCGCTGGTGATCGGCCCTGGCACCGGGCTGGGCGTCGCCAGCCTGCTGCGTCTGGAAGAAGGTCGCTGGCTGGCGATGCCGGGCGAGGGCGGCCATGTCGATCTGCCGGTGGGCAGCGCCCGCGAAGCGGCGATCCGCGAGTTCATCGCCGGGCAGATCGGTCACGTCAGCGCCGAGACCGTGCTCAGTGGCGGCGGCCTGTTGCGGTTATACCAGGCCATCTGTCACCTCGACGGTCAGGCGCCGAGCCATACCACGCCGGCCGCCATCACCGAGGCCGCGCTGGCCGGCGAGCCGGTGGCGCTGGCGGTGATCGAGCAGTTCTGTCGCTTCCTTGGCCGGGTTGCCGGCAACAACGTGCTGACCTTGGGCGGGCGTGGCGGCGTGTATATCGTCGGTGGGGTGATTCCACGTTTCGCCCGGCTGTTCCTGCGCAGCGGCTTCGCCGACAGCTTTGCCGACAAGGGCTGCATGAGCGGTTACTTCAAGGGCGTGCCGGTGTGGTTGGTGACCGCCGAGTTTTCCGGTCTCCTGGGCGCCGGTGTGGCGTTGCAGCAGGCGCTGGGCTAGCGTTGCAGGCCTCGACAGACAAGGATTCGCGCTGTGAGCAAGTCGATTCTGCTGGTGGACGATGACCAGGACATCCGTGAGCTGCTGCACACCTACCTGAGCCGCAACGGCTTTCAGGTGCATGCCGTGGCCGATGGCCAGGGTTTTCGCCAGGCGCTGGACGCCAGTGGCTGCGACCTGGTGATCCTCGACGTGATGCTGCCCGACGAAGACGGCTTCAGCCTGTGTCGCTGGGTGCGCCAGCACCCGCGCCAGTCGCGGGTGCCGATCATCATGCTCACCGCCAGTTCCGACGAGACCGACCGGGTGATCGGCCTGGAGCTGGGGGCTGACGACTACCTGGGCAAGCCGTTCAGCCCGCGGGAACTGCTGGCGCGGATCAAGGCGTTGCTGCGCCGGGCCGGCTTCCAGGCACCGGGCGCAGAGGTATTGGTGTTCGATGACTGGCGTCTCGACACGGTGAGCCATCGGCTGTTTCACCGCGATGGCGAGGAAGTGATCCTGTCCGGCGCCGACTTCGCCCTGCTCAAGCTGTTCCTCGATCATCCGCAACAGATCCTCGACCGCGACACCATCGGCAACGCCACCCGTGGCCGCGAGCCGATGCCGCTGGACCGCATCATCGACATGGCAGTCAGCCGCCTGCGCCAGCGTCTGCGCGACACCGACAAGCCGCCGAGGCTGATTCGCACCGTGCGCGGCAGCGGCTACCTGCTGGCGGCCAGCGTTGCGCCTTCGCACTGAGCGCCGCTGGCGCCTGCCGCTGCCGCGTTCGCTGCTGGGGCGCATGCTGCTGCTGACCTTGCTGGTGGTGCTGCTGGCCCAGGGCTTGTCGAGTTTCATCTGGCTCTCGCAACTGCGTGCCAGCCAGCGCGAGGGCCTGGTCGCCAGCGCCCGCAGCCTGGCCCATTCGATGAGCGCCAGTGTCAGTTACTTCCGCTCGCTGCCGTTGGCGTATCGTCCGCTGGTGCTCGACCAGTTGCGCAGCATGGGCGGTACCCGTTTCTTTGTGTCCCTCAACGACCGCCCGCTGGAAATGCGCGCGCTGCCGGGCACGCCACGCAAGCAGGCGGTGATCGCCGCCGTGGGTGAGGTGCTGCACCAGCGCCTGGGCGAGCAGATGAACCTTTCGGTGGAGTTCGTCAGTCCGCAGGACCTGCGGATCTTCAACAGCGGCCTGAAACTGGATGAGCTGCCACGGTCCTGGGCGCATTATGCGCTGACCCTGGAGCCGGTGGATCCGCCGGTGCTGGTGACGCAGATCCGCCTGGCCGAGGGCGAGTGGCTGTATATCGCCTCGCTGTTGCCCGAGCCCTACACCAGCCTCGAAGACGAAGGGCTGCCGCGTCAGCAACTGTGGTTCATCGGCCTCACCAGTTTCTTCCTGCTGCTGTTCATCGGCCTGCTGGTGCACTGGCAAAGCCGGCCGCTCAAGCGCCTGGCCCTGGCAGCGCGGGAGATGTCGCTGGGGGCGGATGTCGAGCCGGTGGTGGAGGGCGGTGGCAGCGAAGTGGTGGAAGTGGCCCGTGCCTTCAACGCCATGCGCGAGCGCATCAGCCGCTACCTCACCGAGCGCAGCCAGTTGTTCAGCGCCATCTCCCACGACCTGCGCACGCCCATCACGCGCTTGCGCCTGCGGGTCGAACTGCTGGACGACGAGCCGCTGCAGGCGAAGTTCGGGCGTGACCTCGACGAACTGGAGATGCTGGTCAAGGGCGCGCTGCAGTGCGTGAAGGACACCGATATCCACGAGAACATCGAGCCCATCGACCTGAATCAGGTGCTGGAGTGTCTGGTGGAGCCGTACCTCGCCAGTGGCCGGGTGACGGTGCAGGGGCGGGCACAGGCACCGTATCCCGGCAAGCCGCTGGCGCTGCGGCGGTGTATCGGCAATCTGATCGACAATGCACTGAAGTACGGCGAGCGGGCTCACCTGCGCATCATCGATGGTGCCGAGCATTTCGTGTTGCAGGTGGACGATGAAGGACCCGGCGTGCCGGCGCAGCGGCTGGAGCAGGTGTTCGAGCCGCATTTTCGTCTGGCCGGGCAGCAGCAGGGTTATGGGTTGGGATTGGGGATTGCGCGCAACATTGCCCATAGCCATGGCGGTGAGGTGAGTCTGCGCAATCTGCGCGAGGGCGGGTTGCGGGTGACCTTGAGTCTGCCCAGGTCTCTCGACTGAAATTCCCAAGACTCGTCAGTCATTATTTCGCATATTAAATAATAGCCTTGCACCTAACTCCCAGGGCCCCGCCATGAACAAATCCACCCATGCGATCACCTGCTCCGACGGCCTTATCCTTCGCGCCACGCTGTTTGGCGAGGCCAATACCGCCAAGGCATTGGTGCTGCTCAACCCCGCCACCGGCGTCACCGAGCGCATGTACGCCGCCTTCGCCAGCTACCTTGCCGGCCAGGGTTTTCTCGTCCTCACCTACAACTACCGGGGCGTGCAGGTCGGTACGCCGGCCAAGGCAGTGGACGCGGGTTTCAGCACCTGGGCCGACCTCGATGTCGAAGCGGTGACGCACTGGGCGGCCAAACAATTCCCCGACCTGCCACTGCTCGCCGTCGGCCACAGCTTCGGCGGCCATGCCCTCGGCCTGTGCGAGAGCAGCTGCCTGCTCAGCGGCGCGGTGACCATCGCCTCCCAGGCCGGCTGCCTGCGCTTTATCCGCCCGGCCTCCGAGCGCCTGCGGGTGACGGCATTGCTCAAGCTGATCGGCCCGTTCTGCGCCAAGGTGCTTGGCTATGTGCCGGGCCGCAAGCTGGGCATCGGCGAAGACTTGCCAGCCAAAGTGATGCTCGAATGGTGCCGCTGGACCTCGCTGCCCCGTTACTTCTTCGATGACCCCTCGATGAACGCCGTCGAGCGTTTTCGCAGGCCGCAGATGCCGGTGCTGGCCATTGGTTTCGCAGACGATCCATGGGCGCCGGCCGAGGCCATCGACCTGATGAGCGGGCACTTCACCGGCTGCGCCGTGGAGCGCCGCGAGTACGGCCCGGCGGACAGCGATGGCCAGGCCATCGGCCATCTCGGCTTCTTCCGCGACCGCCATGCCAGCACGTTGTGGCCGCGGGTGAGCCAGTGGCTGGCGCAGCGGGTCGAGGAGCGCGCCTGATGGAGCATGATCGTCGCTACATGTACCTGCTCAGCACCGCGCAGAAGCGTCTGCGCCGGCGTCTCGAGCAGCAGGCGGAAAGCCGCGCCGGCATCAGTGTGGTGCAGGCCGGGGCGCTGTTCGCCCTGCTGCGGCAGGACGGCATGCTGAGCACCGAACTGGCCAGCCAGCTGGACATTGCGCCCTCGGCCATGACCGGGCTGGCCGACCGCATGCTGCGCGGCGGCCTGGTGGCGCGCCGGGTGGACGAGCAGGACAAGCGCATCAACAGGCTCTGGCTCACCGCCCAGGGACGCGAAGTGGCGCTCACCGCCCAGGGCGAGCTGGGCCCGTTGAACCAGAGCCTGACCCAAGGCTTCAGCGAAGCGGAAATGGCGGTGGTGTCGCGTTGGCTCAAGGCGGTGGCGGAGCGTTTCGAGTGAATGTCACGGCCTGGTGACATTCCCGCGTCGGTTCGTTACGTCACACTCATCGTGGTCTGATTAGACTTCGAGTCAAACGCCGGCCTCGATGCCGGCCATAACAACAAGAACAGGTCTTCTCCGATGAATGCGATCACCCGCCTCGCCGCCGTCGTTTCCCTCGCCGCGCTGTTTCCCCTCCACGCCCTGGCCGATGATCCCGGCACTGTCGAAGTGTTGCACTGGTGGACCTCCGGCGGCGAAGCCAAGGCCGTCGAAACCCTCAAGGCCCAGGTGCAGAAAGACGGCTTTATCTGGAAGGACAACGCCGTGGCCGGTGGCGGTGGCGCTGCGGCCATGACCGTGCTCAAGACCCGCGCCGTCGCCGGCAACCCGCCCGCTGCCGCGCAGATCAAGGGGCCGGACATCCAGGAGTGGGGTTCCCTCGGCCTGCTCACCGAGCTGGACGACGTTGCCGCGGCGAACCACTGGGACAGCCTGCTGCCAGCCAAGGTCGCCGAGATCATGAAGTACGACGGGCACTATGTGGCCGTGCCGGTGAACATCCACCGGGTCAACTGGCTGTGGATCAACCCACAGGTGTTCGACAAGGCGGGGGCCAAGGTGCCAACCACCCTCGACGAACTCTTCACCGCTGCCGACAAGCTCAAGGCCGCCGGTTTCATCCCGCTGGCCCACGGCGGCCAGCCCTGGCAGGACGGCACGGTGTTCGAGGATGTCGCCTTGAGCCTTCTCGGTCCCAAGGGCTACCACGCCGCCTTCGTCGACCTGGACGAGCAGACCCTGACCGGGGCGAAGATGGTCGAGGTATTCACCACTCTCCAGCGTCTGGGCACCTACATGGACCCCAACCGTGCCGGGCGAGACTGGAACATTGCCGCCGCCGAGGTGATCAACGGCAAGGCCGGCATGCAGATCATGGGCGACTGGGCCAAGAGCGAATGGACCGCCGCCGGCAAGGTGGCGGGCAAGGACTACCAGTGCGTGCCGTTCCCCGGCACCCAGGGCAGCTTCGCCTACAACATCGATTCGCTGGCGATGTTCAAGCTGAAGAACCCCAACGACATCAAGGCCCAGAACGACCTGGCCAAGGTGGCGCTGGAGCCGCAGTTCCAGACCGTGTTCAACCAGAACAAAGGCTCGCTGCCGGTGCGCCAGGACATGGACATGAGCCCGTTCGACGCCTGCACACAGAAGTCGGCCGAAGACTTCAAGGACGCCGCCAAGGGCGACGGCCTGCAGCCGAGCATGGCCCACAACATGGCCACCAGCCTGGCGGTACAGGGCGCGATCTTCGATGTGGTCACCAACTTCCTCAATGATCCGGGTGCTGATCCCGAGAGGGCGGTGAAGCAGCTTGGTGCGGCGATAAAAGCTGCCAGGTAGCCCCTGATCGCTGGCCGGGCGGCGCTCCGCTTGCCAGCGATGAGGCCCTCCTTTCACCGGAGATCCCCAATCATGAACACCACTATCGCCCAGTTGCGAGCCTCACCCCTGGACGCCCTCCAGCGCTGGCTGCCCAAACTGGTTTTGGCTCCGAGCATGCTGATCGTGCTGGTGGGCTTCTACGGTTACATCCTCTGGACTTTCGTCCTGTCGTTCACCACGTCCAGCTTCATGCCCAGCTACAAATGGGCTGGCCTGGCCCAGTACGCACGGCTGATGGACAACGACCGCTGGTGGGTGGCCAGCAAGAACCTGCTGGTGTTCGGCGGCCTGTTCATCGCCATCAGCCTGGCGGTCGGAGTGCTGCTGGCCGTGTTGCTCGACCAGCGCATTCGCCGCGAAGGCTTTATCCGCACCGTCTACCTCTACCCCATGGCACTGTCGATGATCGTCACCGGCACCGCCTGGAAATGGCTGCTCAACCCAGGCCTGGGCCTGGACAAGCTGCTGCGCGACTGGGGCTGGGAAGGCTTTCGCCTGGACTGGCTGGTCGACCCTGACCGGGTCGTCTACTGCCTGGTGATCGCCGCCGTATGGCAGGCGTCGGGCTTCGTCATGGCGCTGTTTCTCGCCGGGCTGCGCGGGGTCGATTCGTCGATCGTGCGCGCCGCCCAGGTCGATGGCGCGAGTCTGCCCACCATCTACCTGCGCATCGTCCTGCCGAGCCTGCGCCCGGTGTTCTTCAGCGCGCTGATGATCCTCGCCCATATCGCCATCAAGAGCTTCGACCTGGTGGCGGCCATGACCGCCGGCGGCCCCGGCTATGCCTCCGACCTGCCGGCGATGTTCATGTATTCCTTTACCTTCAGCCGCGGACAGATGGGCATGGGCTCGGCCAGCGCGATCCTGATGCTCGGCGCGATCCTGTCGATCCTGGTGCCGTACCTGTATTCGGAACTGCGAGGCAAACGCCATGACTAGCTCGCTGCGCCTCAGCCGCCTGGCGATCTACGCCACCCTCATCCTCGCCTGCGCGGTGTACCTGGTTCCGCTGCTGGTGATGCTGCTGACCAGCTTCAAGACGCCCGACGATATCCGCACCGGCAACCTGCTGAGCTGGCCCGAGGTGGTCACCGGGATCGGCTGGATCAAGGCCTGGGACGCGGTAGGCGGCTACTTCTGGAACTCGGTGAAGATCACCGTGCCGGCAGTGCTGATCTCGACCCTGATCGGCGCGCTCAACGGCTATGTGCTGTCGATGTGGCGCTTCCGTGGTTCGCAACTGTTCTTCGGCCTGCTGCTGTTCGGCTGTTTCCTGCCGTTCCAGACCGTGCTGCTGCCGGCCTCGTTCACCCTCGGCAAGCTGGGCCTGGCCAGCACCACCACCGGGCTGGTGCTGGTGCACATCGTCTATGGGCTGGCCTTCACCACGCTGTTCTTTCGCAACTACTACTGCAGCGTGCCGCACGCCCTGGTACAGGCGGCGCGGCTGGACGGCGCGGGGTTCTTCACCATCTTCGGGCGGATCCTGCTGCCGATGTCGGTGCCGATCATCATGGTCTGTCTGATCTGGCAGTTCACCCAGATCTGGAACGACTTTCTCTTCGGCGTGGTGTTCGCCAGCGGCGACGCCCAGCCCATCACCGTGGCCCTGAACAACCTGGTCAACACCAGCACCGGGGTCAAGGAATACAACGTCGACATGGCGGCGGCGATGATCGCCGGATTACCGACCCTGCTGGTCTATGTGCTGGCGGGCAAATACTTCCTGCGCGGGCTCACCGCCGGCGCGGTCAAGGGGTGAAACATGGCAACGCTTGAACTGCGCAACGTCAACAAGAGCTACGGTGGCCACCTGCCGGACACCTTGAAGGACATCGAGCTGAAGATCGATTCGGGCGAATTCCTGATCCTCGTGGGGCCTTCGGGATGTGGCAAATCCACCCTGATGAACTGCATTGCCGGCCTCGAGCAGATCAGCGGCGGCGCGATCCTGGTGGATGACGCCGACATCAGCGCCATGAGCCCCAAGGACCGGGACATCGCCATGGTGTTCCAGTCCTATGCGCTGTACCCGACCATGAACGTGCGCGACAACATCGCCTTCGGCCTGAAGATCCGCAAGCTGCCCGCGGCGGCGATCGACGAGGAAGTGGCGCGGGTGTCGCGGCTGTTGCAGATCGAGCACCTGCTGTCGCGCAAGCCGGGCCAGTTGTCCGGTGGCCAGCAGCAGCGTGTGGCCATGGGCCGGGCGCTGGCGCGGCGGCCGAAGATCTACCTGTTCGACGAGCCGCTGTCCAACCTCGACGCCAAGCTGCGGGTGGAGATGCGCACCGAGATCAAGCTGATGCATCAGCGCCTCAAGACCACCACCGTCTATGTCACCCACGATCAGATCGAGGCCATGACCCTCGGCGACAAAGTGGCGGTGATGAAAGAGGGTGTGATCCAGCAGTTCGGCACGCCGCAACAGATCTACAACGATCCGGCCAACCTGTTCGTCGCCAGCTTCATCGGTTCGCCGCCGATGAATTTCATTCCGCTGCGCCTGCAGCGTCGTGAAGGCCGTCTGCTGGCGCTGCTCGACAGCGGCCAGGCGCGCTGCGAGCTGCCGCTGGGCGTGAGCGAGGCGGGGCTGGAGGACCGCGACGTGATACTCGGCATTCGTCCGGAGCAGATCAGCCTCGCCCCGGTCACCGCCAACGGCTTGCCCACGGTGCGGGCCGACGTGCAGATCACCGAGCCCACCGGGCCGGACCTGCTGGTGTTCGTCACCCTCAACCAGACCAAGGTCTGCTGCCGCCTCTCGCCGGATGTGCCGGCGCAGGTCGGCGACAGCCTCAACCTGCAGTTCGATCCGGCCCGCGTGCTGTTGTTCGACGCCGCCACGGGCGAGCGCCTCGGCGCGGCCGGCAGTCTGCAGGCCAGCAAGGGCAATGTGGCGCAGTTCAAGGGCCGCTGAGTTGCCATCGCCGTGCATGAATCACCATCGATAACAAGAAACGAGGAAATAACGGATGGAGTACTTCAAGCGCAGTCTGTCACTGAGTCCGCTGGCGTTGCTGCTGGCCCTGTCCGGCGCTGGCGCCCAGGCTGCGGGGGCCTTCGACCCGTCGTCGAAATGGATGAGCGGTGATTGGGGCGGCAGCCGCACCGCCTTGCTGGAACAGGGCTACGACTTCAGCCTCGACTACGTCGGCGAGGTCGCCGGCAACCTGCACGGCGGCTACAACGACGACCGGACCGCCCGTTACAGCGACCAGTTCGCGCTAGGCATGAAGCTGGACCTGCGGAAGATCCTCGGCTGGCACGACGCCGAGTTCAAACTGGCGATCACCGAGCGCAGCGGCCGCAACCTGTCCAACGACCGCATCAGCGATCCCCGCGCCGGGCAGTTCAGCTCGGTGCAGGAAGTCTGGGGCCGTGGCCAGACCTGGCGGCTGACACAGATGTGGATCAAGCAGAAGTACTTCGATGGTGCGCTGGACGTGAAATTTGGCCGGTTCGGCGAAGGCGAGGATTTCAACAGCTTCCCCTGCGACTTCCAGAACCTGGCCTTCTGCGGCTCGCAGGTGGGCAACTGGGTGGGGGGCATCTGGTACAACTGGCCGGTCAGCCAGTGGGCGCTGCGGGTCAAGTACAACATCACCCCGGAACTCTTTGCCCAGGTTGGCGTGTTCGAACAGAACCCTTCCAACCTGGAAACCGGCAACGGCTTCAAGCTCAGCGGCAGCGGCACCAAGGGCATGATCCTGCCGGTGGAACTGGTGTGGTCGCCGCAGGTGGGCGGTCTGCCGGGCGAGTACCGCCTGGGTTACTACTACAGCACTGCCAAGGCCGATGACCTCGACGAGCCTGGACGTACCCGGTCGAGCAAGCATGGCGCCTGGATCGTCGCGCAGCAGCAGGTTACTGCGCACAACGGCGATGCCAGTCGGGGGCTGAGCCTGTTCGCCAATGCCACGGTGCACGACAAGGCCACCAACGTGGTGGACAACTACCAGCAGGTGGGGATGGTCTACAAAGGTCTCTTTGATGGCCGGCCCAAGGACGATATCGGCTTTGGCGTGGCGCGGATCCACGTCAATGACGATGTGAAGAAACGGGCGGAACTGCTCAACGCGGCGAGCGGCATCGACGACTACGACAACCCCGGCTTCGTACCGCTGCAACGTACCGAATACAACGCCGAGCTGTACTACGGCTTCCACGTCACCAACTGGCTGACCGTGCGGCCGAACCTGCAGTACATCAAGAGCCCTGGGGCGGTGGACGAAGTGGATAACGCGCTGGTGGCGGGGGTGAAGGTGCAGTCGTCGTTCTGACGGATTGTGCAGATCTACCATTGCGTGGGAGCGGCTTCAGCCGCGATCGGCGGCGCAGCCGTCGTAGAACCTGAATTCACGATGCTTCCGGAGCCGCGGGTCTACAGGTTTGATGGCCGCTGTGCGGCCAATCGCGGCTGAAGCCGCTCCCACTTGTGGTGTATGTCAGGCTGCAAGAGGTGCCTGGCTCAGCCCAGCTCATCATCCAGCGGATACCGGCTGGCGTTCAGGCTTTCCTTGATCTTGCGCAGGTGCGGCTGGAAATCCGCGCCCCGGCGCAGGGTCACGCCAGTCGCCAGTACATCCAGCACGGTGAGCTGGATGATCCGTGAGGTCATTGGCATGTAGATGTCGGTGTCTTCCGGCAGCGGGATGTTCAGGCTCAGGCTGCTGGCCAGGGCCAGCGGCGAATTGGCGGCGGTCAGGGCCAGGACCGAGGCACCGTTGTCGCGGGCCAGGCGCGCCACTTCCACCAGTTCACGGGTACGCCCGGTGTAGGAAATGATCACGAACACCTCGCCGGTATGCGCCACAGAGGCCAGCATGCGTTGCATCAGCACGTCGGCGTGAGCGGTGACGGCGAGGTTGAAACGGAAGAACTTGTGCTGCGCATCCAGGGCCACCGGCGCCGACGCGCCCAGACCGAAGAAATGGATCTGGCGGGCCTGGATCAGCATGTCCACGGCACGGCTGACCACGGTCGGATCGAGTTGCTTGCAGGCGCTGTCCAGCGAGGCGATGGCGCTGCCGAAGATCTTCTGGGTGTAGGCTGACGGATCGTCGTCCGGCTCCACCGCGCGGCTGACGTAGGCGGCACCGCTGGCCAGGCTCTGGGCCAGCTGCAGTTTCAGCTCCGGGTAGCCGCTGACGCCGAACGAGCGGCAGAAGCGGTTGACGGTGGGCTCGCTGACCTTGGCCGCCTGGGCCAGTGCGGCAATGCTGAAACGAGTCGCTTGCTGGGGGTTCTGCAGGATGACTTCGGCGACTTTACGCTCGGCCTTGTTCAGTTCGTCGAGACGGCCCTGGATCTGCTCCAGGAGGTTTCGCACGCGGTCCATGAGGGGTTCCTTGGGTCAGGGAGGCAGCCGCTCGGCAGAGGTACGGCTGTGTCACGAAGGCTTATCGTACTGGTGGCATGGTTACTGCACCACTTGATTGTGTCTGACGGGGCAAATGTTGTTGTTTTTACTACATTGATTCTTGATTCCTGCGGATTAAACCGGTATTTCTACATCTACTTGGTAAAAGAACCGACATTATGTCTTCGATCATCGTTGAGCCCTGCACCTTTGCCCTGTTCGGCGCCCTCGGCGACCTGGCATTGCGCAAGCTGTTTCCGGCGCTCTACCAACTGGACCGGGCCGACCTGCTGCATCCGCGCACGGGGCTGCTGGCGCTGGCCCGCGAGCCGGGCAGCGTCGAGCAGCACCTGGCGGCGATCGAAGCGCACCTGAACGAATTCGTTCCCCCGGCCGATCTCGAGCCCGACGCCCTCCGACGTTTCCTTGGTCGGTTGAGTTACCTGCACATGGACTTCCTTGACGCGGCGGCGTATCCGGTTCTGGCTGAACAGGTCGATCCGGAGGCTCCGCTGATCGCCTATTTCGCCACGCCGGCGGCGGTCTACGGCGGCATCTGCGAGAACCTCTCCCGCGCCGGGCTGGGCGAGCGCACCCGGGTGGTGCTGGAAAAACCCATTGGTCACGACCTGGAGTCGTCACGGCGGGTCAACGATGCGGTGGCGCAGTTCTTCCCCGAGAATCGGGTCTACCGCATCGACCATTACCTGGGCAAGGAAACGGTGCAGAACCTCATTGCGCTGCGCTTTGCCAACAGCCTGTTCGAGACCCAGTGGAACCAGAATTCCATTTCCCACGTGGAAATCACCGTCGCCGAAAAAGTCGGCATCGAAGGCCGCTGGGGCTACTTCGACAAGGCCGGGCAACTGCGCGACATGATCCAGAACCACCTGCTGCAACTGCTCTGCCTGATCGCCATGGACCCGCCCAGCGACCTGTCGGCCGACAGTATCCGCGACGAGAAGGTCAAGGTGCTCAAGGCACTGGCACCGATCGGCGGGCAGGGGTTGGGCACCAGCGTGGTGCGTGGCCAGTACATTGCCGGCCATAGCGCCGGCAAGGCCGTGCCGGGCTACCTGGAAGAAGACAACGCCAACACCCACAGCGACACCGAGACCTTCGTTGCCATTCGTGCAGACATCCGCAACTGGCGCTGGGCCGGAGTGCCGTTCTACCTGCGCACCGGCAAGCGCATGCCGCAGAAACTGTCGCAGATCGTGATCCATTTCAAGGAACCGCAGCACTACATCTTCGCGGCGGAACAGCGTTTGCAGATCGGTAACAAGCTGATCATCCGCCTGCAGCCGGACGAGGGCATTTCGCTGCGGGTGATGACCAAGGAGCAGGGCCTGGACAAGGGCATGCAACTGCGCAGCGGCCCGCTGCAACTGAATTTCTCCGACACCAGGGGCAACGCACGGATTCCCGATGCCTACGAGCGCCTGTTGCTGGAAGTGATGCGCGGCAATCAGAACCTGTTTGTTCGCAAGGATGAAATCGAATATGCGTGGAAATGGTGCGACCAGTTGATCGCCGGCTGGAAACAGTCCGGCGAGGCGCCCGAGCCTTATGCCGCGGGCACCTGGGGCCCGATGGCGGCGGTCGCGCTGATTACCCGGGATGGGAGGTCGTGGTATGGCGATATCTGACGTGCGGTGGCCGGTGTCGGCCACTGTCCATGAATTGAAGACGGCAAGCGAACTGGCCAGGCAACTCGCCAGCGATGTCGCCGAGCGCTTGCGTGCGGCGATCACCGCGCAGGGCAGGGCGACCCTGGTGGTTTCCGGTGGACGCAGTCCGGTGGCGTTTTTCGAAGCGCTGAGGGGTGATGTGCTGGACTGGTCGAAGGTGGTCGTCAGCCTTGCCGACGAGCGCTGGGTGCCGGTGGAGCACGCCGACAGCAATGCCGGCCTGTTGCGCCGTCACCTGCTGCAGGGGCCGGTGGCCAAGGCGCGTTTCCTCGGTCTCTACCAGTCCGCCGCCAACCTCGATGCCGCCGCGCTGGCGGCCGACGAGGCCATGGCCGAGTTGCCGCCGATCGACGTGCTGGTGCTGGGCATGGGCGATGACGGCCACACCGCCTCGCTGTTCCCCGGCAGCCCGAATCTTGTCGAGGGCCTGAGCCTCGAAAGCGAGCGCCGGGTATTGCCGATGCTGGCGCCGAGCGTGCCGCACCAGCGCCTGAGCCTCACCCGGCGACTATTGGCCACGGCGGCATTCACCGCGTTGTCCGTGCAAGGCGCGGGCAAACTCGCTACCCTGCGCGCCGCGCTGGCTGACGACGACCTGGCGCAGATGCCGATTCGCGCCTTTCTTCACGACCCTTTGGACATCTACTGGTGCCCATGAGCCAAGGACCACTGTCATGACCACGCTCGAACGCCAAACGCCATTGCTGACGATGGCCGAGAAAATCGCCCGGATCGACGCGATCTGCGGCCAGGCGCGCATCCTGCCGGTGATCACCATCGCCCGTGAGGCCGACATTCTGCCCCTGGCCGATGCCCTGGCCGCAGGTGGTATCCGCACTTTGGAAGTGACTCTGCGCTCGGAGCACGGCCTCAAGGCCATCAAGCTGTTGCGCGAGCAGCGTCCGGAGCTGTGCATCGGTGCCGGCACCGTCCTTGACCGCGCCCAGTTCGCGGCGGTCGAAGCTGCCGGTGCGCAGTTCGTGGTCACGCCGGGCGTCACCGACGAGATCCTCAAGGCCGGTGTCGACAGCGACATCCCGCTCTTGCCGGGTATCAGCACGCCGTCGGAGATCATGATGGGCTACGCCCTCGGCTACCGGCGCTTCAAGCTGTTCCCGGCAGAGATCAGCGGTGGTATCGCGGCGATCAAAGCCTACGCCGGCCCCTTCTCCGACGTGCGCTTCTGCCCCACGGGCGGGGTCAAGCCGGACAACCTGAAGAGCTACATGAACATGCCCAATGTCATGTGCGTGGGCGGTACCTGGATGCTCGACAGTGGCTGGATCAGGAACGGCGACTGGGCCGCCGTGGAGAAATGCAGCGCCGAGGCGATGGCGCTGCTGGACGAATAACCATTACGTTGTGTGCTTTACGGCTGTTCGGGGCGCTTGGTCGGCGCCCCTTTTTTTGTTTCACGATGACTCCAGCCCGGTAGTTCGCTGGACTGCGACGTAGCCCGATACAGCAGGTTTATCAATAGCTTACGCGCTTCCATCATATGCCGGTGCTTTCTGAAACTTGACCCGGTTCTCCCTCGCGCCGCTCCTATCTGGCTCCTGGAATCCGGGTCGTTCCAAGGAGTCATCATGGCAAAGATCAAGCTCACCAAGACCGCCGTAGAGTCGGCGCAACCCCAGGCGAAGGACATCGAACTACGGGATACCGTCGTGCCCGGCTTCCTTTGCAAGATTACCTCGACGGGACGCCGGGTGTTCATGCTCCAGTACCGCACGAACTCTGGCCAGCCCCGCAAGCCCTCGCTGGGACTCTACGGGGAGCTAACCGTCGAACAGGCGCGGGTCAAAGCGCAGGACTGGCTGGCCGAGGTTCGCCGGGGTGGTGATCCCGGCGGTGCCAAGGCCGAGGCGCGCAAGGCGCCCACGATGGCCGAGTTGTGCAAAAAGTTCATGGAGGACTACTCCAAGAAGCGCAACAAGGTCAGCACGCAGGACGGCTACCAGGGCGTCATCGACCGCAACATCATCCCGCTGCTGGGCCGCAAGAAGGTGCATGACGTGAAGCGGCCCGACATTGCGGGGCTCATGGAAAAGCTGGCCTACAAGCCGACCGAGGCCAACAAGACCTTCGGCGTGCTGCGCAAGATGTTCAACTTGGCCGAAGTCTGGGGCTTCCGCCCGGACGGCACGAATCCGTGCCGCCACGTCCCGATGTACCCGCCGGGCAAGGAAACCCGGCTCATCGTGGACGAGGAAATGGTGCGGATCTTCCGCCAGTTGGAGAAACTGGAGGCGGAGGGGCTGGAGAACTACGTCATCCCGTTGGCGATCCGGCTGCAATTCGAGTTTGCGGCGCGGCGCTCCGAAATCTGCCCGCTCGAATGGAGCTGGCTGGACTTCGAGAACCGGCGCGTGGTGTGGCCCGACAGCAAGGTTGGCGGCATTTCCAAGCCCATGAGCGAGGAAGCCTATCGGCTGCTTTCGACGGCGCCGCGTCTGGAAGGCTGCCCTTACGTCCTGCCGTCGCCGAACGACCCGGCCAAGCACCTGACCTTTGGCGAGCACTATGGCGGCTGGTGCCGGACGCTCAAGGCCGCCAGCGTGCCGCACGTAGGCACGCACGGCATCCGTCATCGCTCGACCACCGACATTGCCAATTCCGGTGTGCCGACCAAAGTGGGAATGAAGCTGACGGGCCACAAGACCGTGGCGATGTTCATGCACTACGTCCACACCGAGGACAAGCCGGTGCGCGAGGCGGCCGAGCTGGTGGCCAGCCGCCGCCAAGCCATCACGGGCGCGCGGCAGCTTGCGGAGGCGGTGGCATGAACGGGCGCCGGCCATCAGCAGCATCGCTCGCAGCGCCCGCGGCGCTGCTGGGCGACATTCGGGCACTGATCGAGGCGGCGCGCTTGCGCGCCGCCTCGACGGTGAATAGCGAGCTTACGATGCTCTACTGGCGCATCGGCCAACGCATCCACACGCAGGTCTTGGACAGGCGCCGGGGCGCCTACGGCAAGGAAGTTCTGCCCACCTTGGCTGCGCAGTTGGTGGAGGAGTACGGCAGCAGCTTTGCAGAGCAGAACTTGCGCCGCATGGTGCAGTTCGCCGCCACCTTCCCCGACGAGCGAATTCTCGTATCACTGATACGAGAATTGAGCTGGACGCACTTCATCGCCCTGATGCCGCTGAAAGACCCGCTCCAGCGGGACTACTACGCACAGATGGCCAGCACCCAACGCTGGAGCGTGCGGACGCTGCGCGAGCGTATCGACTCGATGCTGTACGAGCGCACGGCGCTTTCCCAAAAGCCGGAAGAAACCATAGCGCAGGAGTTGGCGACCCTGCGCGATGCGCAGCGCATGTCGCCGGCCCTGGTCATGCGCGACCCGTACATCCTCGACTTCCTGGGCCTGCGGGACACTTGGCAGGAAGGCGACTTGGAAGCGGCGATCATCCGTGAAATGGAGTCCTTCCTGCTGGAGCTGGGCGCGGGCTTCTCATTCGTCGCCCGGCAGAAGCGCATTCCGATCGACGACGAGGATTTCCACCTTGACCTTCTGTTCTACAACCGCAAGCTGCGGCGGCTGGTTGCGGTGGAGTTGAAGGTAGGTGACTTCAAGGCGGCCTACAAAGGGCAGATGGAGCTTTACCTTCGGTGGCTAGACAAGCACGAACGGGAGCCGGAGGAAGCCTCGCCGCTCGGGATCATCCTTTGCACCGGCAAGAAGCGCGAGCAGATCGAATTGCTGGAGCTGGACAAGTCCGGCATCCACGTTGCCGAGTATCTGACCGCCTTGCCGCCGAGGGGCGTGCTGGTGGAGCGGCTGCAACAGGCAACGCAACGGGCGCAGTTGCAAATCGAGCAGCGCAAGACGGACAACGAGTAGTCCTGTCCCAAGCAGTCGGGCGTCCCGGCGTGCCGCCGTCGCGCTGTCGTGCTGCGCATCGAGCTTCGCTGCGCGAGTCTCGCCCCTGTCGGGCTTCCATCACTGACGCCTCCGTCCCGGCTCGTTGATCCGGGCCTGCGCGCTCCGCTTGCCAAAAATCGACTCTGTGCAGTGGGCGGGTGTGGGCGGTCTTGCTGTTCCCTTCACCGTATCACGGCGTTCTCGCCGTCAAGGGCGGCGCGCGCCATGCGCGCTTGCGTCCTGGCGGCCGTCTGCGACCCCTGACTGCTTGCGCTGCGCCGTGCTGCCGCCGGTTCCGGGCAATTCCGCCCGAGCAACCGGAGCACGATCATGTCGCAACTGTCCTTTCCCTCGTTCGATTCCTGTCTGCTGGTGCGCGACGCGCACGGGCGCTATCTACCGGCATCGGCCGACGACATTCTGGAAGCTGCGCGCCAGGTCATTGACCGGAAAATGCGGCGCGGAGCAGAGTTCACTTCGCCGGCGGCGGTCAAGGAATACTTGCGTACAAAGTTGGCCAGCTTCGAGCATGAGGTGTTCGTAGTGCTGTTCATGGATACGCGCCATCGTCTGATCGAATACAGGGAGATGTTCCACGGCACTATTGACGGTGCGTCGGTGTATCCGCGCGAAGTGGTCAAGGAGGCGCTGCGGCTCAATGCGGCGGCGGTCGTCGTTTCGCACAACCATCCGAGCGGAAACCCCGAGCCGAGCGCGGCTGACCGGGCGCTGACCCAGCGGCTCAAGGAAGCGTTGGGTCTGGTGGACGTGCGCGTGCTCGATCACATCATCGTTGCGGGCAACGAAACGGCATCGTTCGCCGAGCATGGGCTGATCTAGCCCAAGGGGCTTCGGCCCCTTTTTGCTGCGCCTGGTGGCATAGCTATGGCCCTCGCGGCCTGATGCTCAGGCCGTCGCAACCTGAATCATCTCGTCGTAATGTTTCTTGTCCACCTCTTCCAGCCACTGGAAGATGTTCCCGATGACGCTGTGGCTTTCGCCTGCCAAGTTTTCTGCGGATTCCTCTGTTATCTCAATAACGTCGCTATGTGAATACTTATTGATAAAGCGGTAGATTTTTTCTTTAAGCTCTGGTGTCGTGATGGTGCAATCTTTTAGGCCAGCCTCCATCAATTGACTAATGTCGCTTCGACGCCTTGGATATTTGAAGGTGAAAAACGATTCAACAAGCTTTCGGGCGAGGTTGGCGGTCAAGAACGCCTCATCTCGATTGAGTGTTGTGTGCGCCCTATATTCGTAGAGCTTCTTGAAGATATAGTGGTACTCGGAACCGTAGTTCTTGAGTGAGTCGTCGGCATCCACAAGTAGGGAGTGACGAGGGGAGCCAGGTGGCGCATCCAGGCGATAAAAGAAGCAATTCTCGGCGTTGCCTTTTTTGACTCGATTCCTATTGGTGCCAGTGAACCAGTCTCTCACTAGCTTAAAGTAAGTGAAGTTGTGAGTCAGCACAAAAAGTTGCTTGGCTTCAGTGCATTGCGTTCTCAAAAACGAGTAGGCGTGAAACAAGTGATTAGAATCAAAGCTTGAGACCGGATCGTCAACGACGACGATCGTATCCTTGATGTTATTTCCATTTTCTTTGAGCTTCGTGATGAAATAGACAAATGCAATCGCAGTTTTCTCACCTTCGCTCAAATTCCCATCGTGCTCACCAACCCCGTTTCTGATGATCTCATAGCCTTTCTTCTTCTGATTGAAGTTCAGGCAAAGCTCAGAGCGGCCAATGAAGCGATGCAGGATGTCATTGAACTCCTTTGCCCCGACCGTTTCATTCGAGAGCGCCGCTTCTATGGCTCCGACCTCTAGACTAATTTTTTCAATTTCCTTATGGTCGTTCTTTGCTTCTGACTCAAGGTCATTGCACTTCTTCTCACTTCCAGCATAGTCAAACTCTTGCACCTCAGCCGCAGCAAAGTGAAGCTCCAGTGCCACCTTGCTTTTTGAGGTCTCAGATTTGAAATTTGAAGTCTTATTGTTGTGCTTTCCAACGAGAGCAACAATCGATTTCAGGATGTCATTGAAATTGGTGACATCGTCTTCAACCACATCCGAGATCTGAATGTCTGTCTTCCCAGGGTCTGTGATCTTGGCCTTCAGGGCTTCCCGCCAGGCGTCGATTTGCTGGTCGATCTTTTCAGCAGCAGTTGCGTAGTCCTTTTGAAGCTTCTCTGCCTCGGCCGATAGTTCTTTATAAAACTCGGTCGATGCGGGAAACTGATTAGCTGGAGCGCCTTGAGATTCAATCCATGTCGCCGCGTTCTGAAGTCGGCTCTGAAACTCCGTGAACTCCTTGCTGAAGTGGGCAGCAAGCGCCTCGGCACGAAGCTGGGCGAACGGAGAGCCGCAGAACTCGCAGGATTGCGAGTCGTGGTTTTTATGGATTTCCAAGCCTGCTTGAACCCATTCGCGGATTTCCGGGTTATCGGTCAGCCGCTGGATTGCTTGATTGACCGCCGTAGTCCCAATCAAATCTCTGATGCGGCCCGCCGCTTTCTTAAAGTAGTCCGGCTCAATGGCCGTTGAGGCGAAAGCAATGCTTGGAAGCTGATCTGGCTTGGCGGCATTCGTAAGGTCGATAACCCTCTCATCTGGAAGAACCGACTCCGCCTTGATAATTGTCTCGCCGTTATTCTGTATGAAGTTGAAGAGCTTGCGGCGGTCGTAATTCAAGTAATAACTGTCGCTCGTATCAATCGCCTGAAGTCCAAGCTTCATTTTCTTGGCAGCATTGGTCAGGAACTTCTCTAATGCCTCACGCTGCTTCTTGATATCGCTTTGCTTGTCGTCGTGAGCCTTCTTTTTCGACTGAAGCTCGCTCTTCAGCTTCTCCAGCTTCTGCAAGTCATCAATCTTCTCTTTCGCAATAAGAAGGATGCTCTTTACGGATTTGTCCCAATCAATGTTCTCATGCACGAAGCGTTGATTGAAAACATGAATATTCAATTGGGATGAGTGGAGTGTGGATTCCGTGATCGTTGAGCCATCCTCCAGAACTACTGAAAATTGGCCCGTGCTGAAGCGGGGAACCATCGAGCGAAGCTCAAAGCAAGAGAATAGATTCGATAACGTTGACTTGCCTGTTCCATTCCAACCATAGACCAGGTTGTACCGGCCGAACTTTTGGATCTTCGTTCCATTGAAGTCGCTGAAGATTCCGAACTGTTTGAGGCGGTTGATGCAGACAATCATCTCTATATCTCCGTGTTCTTGCTTTCCCATCATTTGCTTGCGAAACAAATGGTAAACGAAGAGTCCTCTTGCGTCTCCGCTTCGCGGATCGCGCTGCTCCAGGTTCGCTAGTCGCTCATCCCTGGCGGGACTGGCTTCGCCAGCCTTCCGCATCGCTGACGCCTACGGCCCGGCTTCCAGCTTCGGGCCTGCGCGCTTCGCTTGCGTGCGGTCAGCACAAAGGGATGGCCGTTGCCTTGTCCAGCCGTCTCCCCTGACTTCATCACCTTACCCGCGACCGTAGCCCGCGACCGTGTGCCGTCAAGGCGCGCAGGGCCGTGTCCTCGGCTGCGCCTGCGGGCCGCACCAACCCTGCGCTTGGCTCCTTGACGGCCCCCGTCCGCGCGCTCCTTTGGGCGCGGGCGATGAACTCAGGAAAGACGGTGGCAACAGGGCCAACCGGGTTCCTCGTGCCGACCGCACCAAACAGCCGAAAGGCTGGGCTCCGAATCTAGAAATCCGGTGTGCGGTGTGAACAGCAAACCTCTTTTGTCAGGAGAAAGACCATGCAACTCGCATCCCGTTTCGCTTTCCGCTCCCCCTCGCTGCGCAGCGATTACCCGCTGTCCGACGACCAGATTCACCGCGTGGCCCCGTCCATCTTCGCGGATGCCCCGCACGAGAGCCGTTCGCAGCGGTACGCCTATATCCCCACCGCCGCCGTGCTGACCGAGCTTCGCAAAGAAGGCTTCCAGCCTTTCATGGTGACGCAAACCCGCGTGCGCGACGAAGGCAAGCGCGAGCACACCAAACACATGATTCGCTTGCGCCATGCCAGCCAGATCAACGGCGCGGAGGCCAACGAAATCGTGCTGCTGAACTCGCACGACGGCACCAGCAGCTATCAGATGCTGGCCGGAATGTTCCGGTTCGTGTGCAGCAATGGCCTTGTCTGCGGCAACACCGTGGCCGATGTGCGAGTGCCCCATAAAGGCGACGTGGCCGGTCTGGTCATTGAGGGGGCTTACGAAGTCTTGAGCGGTTTCGATCGGGTGAAGGAATCGCGCGATGCCATGCGCGGCATCACCTTGGACGATGGCGAATCCGAAGTGTTCGCCCGCGCCGCGCTCGCCCTCAAGTACGACGACCCCGACAAGCCCGCGCCCATCACGGAATCGCAAATCCTGATGCCGCGCCGCTTCGACGACCGCCGCCCCGACCTGTGGAGCGTGTTCAACCGCACCCAAGAAAACCTGACCCAAGGCGGGCTGCGTGGCCGCAGCGCCAACGGGCGCCGACAGCAAACCCGCCCGGTGCAGGGCATCGACCAAAACATCCGACTAAATCGCGCCCTCTGGCTGCTGGCCGATGGCATGCGCCAGTTGAAAGCCTGAATCCCCACGCGGCAGGGGCAGGCAGCAGCCCTTGTCGCTTTCTTCGCTGCTGCATCCCTGAACCGATAGGAGTTATCACCATGAACGCCGTTACCCAAACCGAAGCCCGCGCCATCAACACCGCCGCCGCTATCCCGCTGGAAGCCGCTGATCCGACCAAGAACCTGATTCTGGTTCCGCTGTCGCGGCTGGTGTCGCGTCCCACTGGCCGCAACGTGCGCAAGACCCCGCGCATGTCCATTCCCGAACTCGCCGCCAGCATCCAGCGTGTCGGCCTGCTGCAAAACCTCATCGTGATTGCCGCCGCCGATGGCGAGCATTACGAGGTCGTGGCCGGTGACCGTCGCCTCGCAGCGTTGAAGCTGCTGGCGAAAAAGCACCGCATTAGCAAGGAATGGGAGGTGCCTTGCCTGCTGGTGGCCGATGGCACCGCCCGCACGGCCAGCCTCACCGAGAACGTGCAGCGCGAAGCCATGCACCCCGCCGACCAGTTCGAGGCGTTCGCCGCGCTCGTGGCCGAAGGCCGCAGCATCGAGGACATTGCAGCGGATTTCAGCGTCACGCCGCTGGTGGTGCAGCGCCGTCTGAAACTCGCCAACGTGTCGCCGCGCCTGCTGGCCGACTACCGGGCCGAGGCCGTGAGCCTTGACCAGTTGATGGCCCTCGCCATCACCGACGACCATGCTGCGCAGGAAGCCGCGTTCTACGATGCGCCCACATGGCAGCGCGGCCCGCACAACCTGCGCGACCGCCTGACCGAACGCGAAATCGACGCCTACCGGCATCCGCTGGTGCGCTTTGTCGGGCTGGACGGCTACGAGCAGGAAGGCGGTGGCATCCGCCGCGACCTGTTCGCGGAGGGCGACAAAGGCGTGTATCTGACCGATGCCGCACTGCTGGAACGGCTGGCGCAGGACAAGCTGGCAGGTATCGCCGCCAAGGTGCAGGCCGAGGGCTGGGCGTGGGTGGATGCCACGCCGGGCATGACCCATGCCGATCTGCAAGCCTTCCAGCGTGCGCCAAGGGAACGCCGCAGTCCGAACAAGCGCGACGCGCAGCGCATCGAGAAGCTGCAAACCAAGCTGCACGAACTGGCCGAGGCGGTGGATGCCGCGCTGGACGACGAGGACGAGGAAAAGGCCGATGCCTTGCAGGAAGAAGGCGAACGCCTGGGCGAGCAGTTGCAGGCGCTGGAAGATGGCTTGCTGGACTATGCGGCCAACGTGAAGGCCGCAGCCGGTGCCATTGTCACCATCGACCGCGACGGGCAGGCCGCGATTCATCGCGGGCTGCTGCGCGAAGCGGAGGCCAAGGCACTGCGCACGCTGGAGCGGCTGCGGCAGGGTTTCGGCAGCGAAGGCGAAGCCGCGAACGAGGACGCAGGCGAGGACGACGAGCAGCCCAAGACCGCCGCCATGTCTGACCGACTGGCGCAGCGGTTGAGCGCGCACCGTACCGCTGCGCTGCAAATCGAAGTTGCACGGCATCCGCAAGCAGCGCTGGCCGCCGTGGTGCATGGCATGGTGCAGACCGTCTTGCAGGAAAGGCACTACGGGCACGACCTGCCGCTGGGTGTGCGCCTCACGGTGCAAGACCGGCTGGAAGGCATGGCCCCGGACTGGCCGGAATCACCCGCCGCCGTGGCGCTGCGCGAACTGCAACAGGTGGCAGGCGAAACCTTGCCGGAGGACAGCGCCGAACTGTTCGCCGCGCTGCTGGCGAAATCACAGGATGAACTGGTGCGGCTGTTGGCCGTGTGCTTAGCTTCCACGGTGGACGTGGTGACGCCTCGCGCCACGCCGCACCAGCCCGGCGCGGAACTGGCGCAGGCCGTGGGGCTGGATATGGCCGCGTGGTGGCAGCCCACCAATGAGGGTTACTTCCGGCATGTGCCGAAGGCCGCGATTCTGGAAGCCGTTGGCGGGTTCGCGCCCTCGCACGTCACCCGACTGGCGAAGTTGAAGAAGGGCGACATTGCCAGCGAAGCCGAACGGCTGGCCGCTGGCACCGGCTGGATGCCCGCCATCTTCCGCTCCGAAGGCCCGCAGCAGACCGGGCAGGACGCGCCGGCGGATGGCGAAGCCGAAGCACAGGAAGAAGTGGCCGCCGTGGCGGATGACCAGCCGCAGGCCGAGGCTTTGGCCGCGTGACTTCGCACCGTAGATAGCGCCCCGGTTCCGGCCGGGGCGCTTCATGTTGAGGATGCCTGCCATGACCCACCAACCCGCAAACCGCCCCCGCATAGCTGCGACCTATGCCTCCGGCACGGTGCGCGCCCGCCGCTGGCACGGCGACGGCGACGTGCGCGGCTACCGTCCGCCGCGTGGCTGGACGGCCCGCGCCGACCTGACCGATCTGCATCCCCTCACGGGCCGCGCCTTGCCGCGCGCCGTGTGGTGGATCATCGAAACCAAGGAATAACGAGCCGCACCGGCCCCAAGCCGTGCCGCCTTGGGGCCGGTGGTCGAAAACTCCGGGCGCGGCGGTGGCCGCGCCCGGTTTCACTGCTCAAAGCCAAAACGCCCCATCGCCGCCTTCGGACAGGCGGCGATGGGGCCACGCACAAGGGCGCTCGTGCGCGAAATCCACGAAGCCAGCAAGTGTGGCGGCGCATCGCGCCGCCAACGATTCGACCGAGCCCCGCCGCAATGGGCGGGGCTGGTGTGGCTACGCCCCGGCTTGCTGCGGCAGGTTGCACGAAAGCGTGCCGTCCCCGACGCTGGCGGTTCGTTGTCTGTACGTCACGAAAGACGGTTCACCGACACGCCGCCCAGCCTCGCTTCTATGGAGCTTCCACACCACGCCTCAGTATGTGGCCGTGAGCTGCGGCAGGGGCGCTCTGGCCTTGTCGTCGGGGCATTGACCTGGCCCGCGTCAGGGCGCAAGCCGGTGCAGCCGTCACGCGGGGATGCCGAGTTGGCCACGTCTCCATTCGGGAGCGGGCGGCCTGTGCGTCCTTGTCTTGTTGTGAATCCTGGCGGTGGCGCGGCTGCGCCTTGTGCTTGATGGCCGCAACCTTGCAGCGAAAACAATTTCCCCTGCGCTGCGCGCATTCCTCGCGGGACAAATTCTTTTCGCTTCCAGGTTCTCCACGTTGTTGCGACCGCTGTGCGGTGCGACCAGCCCATCCCCCGCCGGCCGGATCACAACAAGGACGCACTGGCGCGACCTTGTTCAACCCGAAAGGAGAAACATCATGGCTAACATCGGCACCTTCACCGCAGAGAAAGACGGCTTCACCGGCACGCTTCGCACCCTGACGCTCAACGTCAAGGTCAAGCTGGTTCCCAACGACAAGGGCGACACCGAGAACGCCCCCGACTTCCACCTGCAAGCGGCTGGCCACGAAGTCGGCGCAGCGTGGAAGAAGACCAGCGAGGCCGGGCGGGAATACCTGTCCGTATCCATCGACGACCCTTCGTTCCCGGCGACGGTCTATGCCCGCCTGATCGAGAACGAGGACGGCACGCACGACCTGATCTGGTCGCGCAACAAGCCGAAGGCGGCCTGACAGCCGCTTACCGCGTCCCGCCCACTGCGGCGGGGCGCGATGCTGCTGATCGCAGCACCGCACGCGCAGGATTTCTGCTGCTGCCGCGTGCTGGATACGCCCGTCACGGCGGGCCTGCATGCGTGCCTTGTGGCTCGCAATCCGTGTCAACGAGCGGTGTGTGGCGTGTCGGCGCTGTAAGCGCCGCCGGGCTTTCGGGCTTCGCCCCGTGCCGGCAAGCCGTCACGGCCATCCGGCTTCAATCCCTCACGCCTTCGCGCCTGCGGCGCTGCGCGCTCCGCTTGCTGCAATTCAGTACCACACGCCAACGCGCTAAGGCGTGTCGGGCTCTTCCAATATCGCCCTGAGTTCCTGGCGCACCTGTGCCAGCAATTCATCAGCTTCGCGGGTGCTGTCACCGGCATAAGCCAATGTGAGCAGCGTGAGCGGATGCACTTCCATGACCTCGCACAGATCGGCCAGCTTCTGGATGGTTGGGCTTTTCAGGTCGCGCTCCAGCGTGCTCATGTAGGTGCGACTGGACACGTTGGAGAACGCTTCCTGGCTCAAACCACGCGCCTTCCTTACCGTCCGAATCGCCGCTGCCAATGAGTTCTTCGCTGCCACCTATGGTTTCCCCAAAAAACCAAGATGACAGCCCATTGCGCCCTATAGGACTACAATCTATAGTGTTCATTTGGTGGTGATGTTTTCCTTTTCCGTGCTTTTACGGAGATCCGCATCTGCGGATTTCCTCAGACCCAGGGAACCGCATCCGTGTCTTTCCTGACTTCCACCAATACGCCTTCGTGCCTCTCCGCTTTTGCGGCTTCGTGCGCTTGCGCATACGTGCATCCGTCCGCAGGCACAGATGCGCCTCGGCGATTGCGTGTGTTCGTGGAAGGGGCGCGGCCTTGACCACGCTTGTCACCGAGGAAGACCGGGTGCACCTACTGGCCCACGGCCTCACCCGCGCCGCAGGCCAGGAATGTGACCCGCTGCCCGTGGTGCGCCTGTTCACACCGGACGCACATGCGACCTGGCTATTGGCCGCGCTCGATCCGACCGATGGCGATACGGCCTACGGCCTGATCGACCTCGGGATCGGGATGCCTGCCCTGGCGACGGTGAAGCTGTCCGATCTGGCGTCCATCGTCGGGCCGCTCAAGCAGCCCGTGATACGAGATCGGTATTTCCAGCCGACGCGGCCGCTGTCGGAATACGTTCGACTGGCTCAGGAAAACGGTTCGATCACCGATTGACGCATTCCAGCGCGACCAGGCAAAAAGTATCGCATTGTGACTATTTCGGTCTTAGCCAAGACCTGGCAAGTCTTGATCCGCATGCTTGCACCAGGGTGGTGCGCTCCTGACCAAAACAGTCATGATGCCAGGCGCGAGATTCGGCACGGTGTTCAATGCTGCACCCCATTTCCGGGCGGTGCAGTCGTCGCATTTAGACGATTTCGGCAATGCACTGGAGCGAATCTGTCTTGACACCAGCAGTTAAAGCGTAACCCGAGTTTGATGACCACTTGATGGCGATTCGATAGCTCCCGCACAGCGGAATTGTGGCGACGTTCCCAGAAACAGGGAGGTTTCGCCATGACTGACCGCAGCAGCCAACACTGGTATCCCACGGCCGCGTATCTCTACACGCTGCACCTCGATGGCCCAGCGCTGGCTTGGGAGTATTTGCGCAGGAATCCAAGCTACCGGCGCGACTGGCTACGCCGGCGTCGCAAGCCTGATGCGGCGCAGGCCTGGGGCCTGCGCCTGCTGGAAGATCCCGGCCTGGATGCGCGCGACGCACATCCTGCTTGGTTCCCCGATCACGATGCCGTGGTGCAGCTATACCCCGACGCCGACCCACCACCCGATGCGCATACCTTCGAGTTCTGGCGCATTCCTGGGCGCAAGCAACTGACCCACGACGGCAAGCGCCTGGTGCTCGTATCGCATTGGCCAGGCTGCTGCGTTCGGCTGGCACTCGCACCCGACCTGGAAGATGGTTCGGCCTATCTCTACGCCACACGCGCCTGCGCCACGCCCTGTGCGCGCTACCGCACGCTCGCTGCGAAGCTGGATGCGCTATCTGCCGCAACCGTGGCCACGCCTGTGGCAACAGCCCGCTCCCGCCCCACGCCCGCCGCGCTGCTGGAACTGCATACCTTGCAAGCGCTCGACGCGACCCTCGCGGGAGCCTCCTTGCGCGAGGTGGGCGAAGGTCTGTTCGGCGCGGATGCCGTCGCGGCCGACTGGCACAAAGACAGTGCATTGCGTGCCCGCGTACGGCGGCTGGTACGCCGCGGCGATGAGCTGATGCACGGCGGCTACCGCCGACTAGCGCAGCTTCCAATGTTCCCGTCGCATTAGGGGGGACGTTTCTCGACCCGTGCGAATCGTCCCTTAGCAAGAAGCCTTGCTTTCTTGAGAGTGCCTCTATCCGGCCGCGTGGTGTGGCCGGGCTTGATGGAGGTACATCCCATGCGACCTGCTCCCTCGCGGCCTGCCGCCGCTGCCGTCACTGCGACCTCGCAGCCTCAACGCTACCTGACAAACGACGAAGCCGCCGACTACCTGCGGCTGTCGCCGCGCACGCTGGAGAAGCAGCGGGTGATCGGCGGCGGCCCCAAGTTCCGCAAGTTCGGCCGCCGCGTCATGTACGCGGTGTCCGACCTCGATGCCTGGGCCGACCAGCGCAGCTACGAGGCCACGTCCGATCCCGAATACGCCGAGCGCCACGCGGGCGACTACCGTGATGGCCGCTGATCGTCGGCGCGTGGGTGGCCTTCGCCATGTCCAGCCCGCCAGGGCAAGCCTTGCCGCAGCGCGAACAGCTCGATCTGTTCCGCGCGCTGCCGGGCGACATGGCGCCACGCGATTCCCAGGACTTGATGGCCTTTCCGTTCTTCTCGCTTGCCAAGTCGCGGCGCACGGCGCCGATCGACTTCCGCAGCGGGAACGTCACCATTCGCGTGGAAGGCACGCAGGAGCACGGCATCGCAACGATATGGGATGCCGACGTGCTGATATGGGCCGCCTCGCAGATCGTGGAGGCGCGCGACGCGGGCCTGCGCCCGTCGCGCTGGATACGCGCCACGCCTTACGAGATTTTGCGCTTCATCGGGCGCGGCACGTCCCTCAACGACTACCAGCGCCTGAAGGCCGCCCTCGACCGGCTGCAATCGACCACGGTGGCCACGTCCATCCGCGAAACCACGGGAAGGCGCTTGCATCGCTTCTCGTGGATCAACGAGTGGAAGGAACTCGCCGACGCCAGCGGCACCCCGCTGGGCATCGAGCTGATCTTGCCGGACTGGTTCTATGCCGGCGTGCTCGACGCCGCCCTGGTGCTGACCATCGACCCGGCCTATTTCCGCTTGAAGGGCGGTATCGAACGCTGGCTGTACCGCCTGGTGCGCAAGCATGGCGGGCGGCAGGAGCACGGCTGGCAATTCGACTTCCGACACCTGTACCGCAAATCCGGCAGCGCGGCCCGCTTCTCGGACTTCGCCTACGACGTGCGCGCCCTGGTGGCGCGGCAGTCGTTGCCCGGCTACGTCCTCGGCATCGAGCGGATGCCGGACGACAACACCGAGCTGCTGACCTTCCGGCCCGTGCCGCACGCGGCACGGGGATAACTGCGGGAGAACCTGTGGACGGCCTCGTGCTATCAGGAGTACCGGGTATCGTGCTATCAGGAGTACGACCCTCGTGCTATCAGGAGTACGAAAACGCCGGAAAGCCAACAACGGCGCGGGTTTGCGTTCCCTCTAACTTACCTAACAAGAAATACATAACTTTTAGTAGAAGCGCGCCGTTTCGGTGGACAACCACGAAACGGCACGGCCAGGCCGGCTTTCCAGCTCGGAGGGCCGCGCCATGATCTTCGCGTTTCTCAACCAGAAAGGCGGCGTCGGCAAGACCACGCTCGCCACGCACATCGCCGGCGAACTGGCGATGCGCGGCCTGCATGTCATCCTGCTGGATGCCGACCCGCAGGGGTCATCGCTCGACTGGACGCAGCGGCGTAGCCAGCAGGGCCTGCCCCGTCTGTTCAGCGCCGTGGGCCTTGCCCGCGAAACGCTGCATCAGGAAGCGCCAGAACTCGCCAGGCGGGCCGATCACATCATCATCGACGGCCCGCCGCGCATCGCCGCCCTCGCGCGTTCCGCGCTGCTGGCGGCCGAGCGCGTGCTGATCCCCGTGCAGCCCAGCCCCTACGACGTATGGGCTTCTGCCGAGATGGTCGCACTGATCCGCGAAGCACAGGTGTTCCGGCCAGCGCTGCGCGCGGCCTTCGTCATCAACCGGCGCGTCAGCACCACCATCATCGGCAGGGAGGCACGGCAATCGCTGGCCGAACAGCCGCTGCCCGCGCTGCGCTCGGAGATCCACCAGCGCATCGTCTTTGCCGACAGCGTAGCCGCTGGCCGGCTCGCCCGCGAAACCGCGCCCGACAGCGCCGCTGCCCGCGAGATCGCCGCGCTCACCGACGAACTGCTGCGGTGGCCGACATGACTGGGAAGCCACCACCACGCAGCAAGCGCGTCGGCATCGGTGCGCGTCCCCCAGCGAATCCGCACGCCGAAGCGTGGATTCGCCAGGGCGACGCAGATGCCGTGCAGAAAGGCGACCTCTACACCGCTCGACTGACGCTCGACATCACGCCCGCCATGCGGGCGCGCATCAAGGTGTCGGCCTTCACGCGAGGCGTGACCGTAGCCGAACTGCTGCGCGACCTGCTGGAGCGGGAGTTTCCCCCGGAGGGCACGCCGTGAACGCATCCGCTTCGACCGCCCACACCCCCAAAGCAAGTGCGCCCACGGCTGCGCCGCCGCCGGCGCCTTCGACACTCGCCGGCCAGGCCGGCAACGTGCCGCTGACGCGCGTGGCGCTGGCCTACATCGAACCGCGCTTCAAGCTCTACCTGCGCTTCGGCGAACCGGCGCGCACGCTCCAGCTCGACCGCTGGCGGCGCTGCGCCGTGTTCCTGCCGAACGCGGTTCTGTGCCGCATCCGTTGGCAGGCCAACGACTACGGCACGATCCGCTGGCAGCTCATGGTGATGCAGACCGCCACGCCGCTGGACGCCGTGCAGCGCATCCCCGGCGTGCAGCCGGGCGCGCGTCTGCTGCTGCACGCCGAAGGCGATGCCAACGTGCGCGCCGTGCTGGAACGCATCGACGGCATCGAGGCGCTGGGCATCGCAGCCGCAGACACATCGCCCGCGTACTGGCGCACGCTCGCGAACCGGCTCGCAGCGCGCTCGGCGCTACCCACATACACCGCAGAACGGCACGCCGCCTGGCTGGCCGGGAGGGCATTGCCATGACCACGATTTCCACGACCGGCCCCGTGCCGCATCCTCGCTCGCGCCTGCGCGCTCGCCTCGTGCTGGCAGGCTTCGCCACCGTCGGCCTCGCTGCGCTGGCCTGGGCGGCGTTCGTGCAGCCCCTGCCGCGAATGGCCTACAACCCGTCCGACAGCGTGGCGGTCGGTTGGTATCGCATCGAACCGTTCGACCCGCGCACCGCCTCGCGGCCACGTCCGCTGTCCGTGGACAGCATCGTGCTGATGCCGCTGCCCGACAGGGCCGCCATGCTGGCTGCGCAGCGCGGCTACCTGCCGACCCGCGTTCCGCTGCTCAAACGTGTGGGCGCAGTCGCGCCACAACACGTTTGCATCGTCGCCGGCCAGGTTCGCATCGACGGCGTGCCGGTGGCCGCCGCCCTGCCTGCCGACCGGCTGGGCCGGCCGCTGCCATCCTTGCAGCTTTGCCGCCGTCTCCAACCGGGCGAACTGTTCCTGTTGAGCGCGACCAACCCGGCGTCGTTCGACAGCCGCTATTTCGGGCCGGTCAGCGCGTTCGCCGTGATCGGCGTTGCGCATCCGATCTGGCTGGAGACACGTCCATGATGGCCGCCGATTCGCTGCACTTTGCCGCGCCTCTCATCGTGCCATCGGGCATGTCGTTCTACTGTTCGTCGCCGTGTCGTCGCGCGTGCAGTGCGGGTGCATTCGCACCGCACTTCGCGCTGCCTTCGGCGCAGCCGCCCAACGTGCAGGCGTCTTGCCTCGAACGCGCCTGGCCTGCGGCCATTGGCGTGTTCGCCGGCGGGCTGGCTGCTCGTGCAGCAGCGCCGCCGGGCCGCCGATGCCCGGAGCGGGAGCGAGGGGCAAAGGCGGAAGGCAAGACAAAAGGGTTCGGCACTCTGCCGCCCGCAAAGCCAGTCTGCACGTGGGGGTGGCGCGGCACGGCGCGGCTTCGCCGCCGTGCCGCGTGGGGCGCGAGGCACGCGCCGATGCAGGCATGTCCGCGTGCTTCGCACGCTCGGACACGCCGGAGCTTGCAGGGAGCACAGCCATGACCGACCGCGGCGACCATGATTTCTGGGTGCGCCCTGGCGCGCCGAAGAACCGAGGCAAAGGCCAGGGCCAGAGCTTCGTTTCCAAGGTGCTCAAGCAGGCTGGCAAGGCCAGCGGCGGCAAGTCGGCGGTGCGCCGTCCTACCGCTGGCGGGAGCGGCCAGCACGCCGGCCAGCGGCCCGGCTCACGGCTTGGACGCGGCCATACGGCGGCGCGCTTCGCAGGCGCAAAGCTGACCCCTATGTCACGGCGCGTGACCATCAAGACGCTGCTGGTCAACCAGCGCAACGCCAGTCCGCAGTCGCTCGCCAAGCACCTGCGCTACATCGAGCGCGACGGTGCCGGCCGGAACGGCGAGCCGGGCCGTGCCTACGGGCCGCAGACCGACGAAGCCGACCTCGATGCCTTCAAGGAACGCTGCCAGGACGACCGACATCATTTCCGCTTCATCGTCTCACCTGAAGACAGTGCGGAGCTGGACGACCTGCGCACCTACACCCGGCACCTGATGAACCGGATGGAGGCCGACCTGGGGACGCGGCTGGATTGGGTGGCGGTCGATCACTGGAACACCGACAACCCGCACACGCACCTGATCGTGCGCGGACGCGACGATACCGGCAAAGACCTCATCATCGCGGGCGACTACATCGCCCACGGCTTCCGCCATCGCGCCGCCGAGCTGGCGACGGAATGGCTGGGGCCGCGCACCGAACTGGAGATCCAGCAGACCTTGCAGCGCGAGGTGGAGCAAGAGCGGTGGACGAGCCTCGACCGCACGTTGCAGCGCGAGGCCGGCGAGGATGGCCGGGTGCAGATCGAACGCTTCAACGAACCCCGGCTGCAACGCCAGCGCCTGCTGCTGATCGGCCGCCTGCAACACTTGCAGCGCCTGGGCCTGGCCGACGAGGTGCAGCCCGGCACCTGGGCCGTCCATGCGGACGCGGAGAAGACCTTGCGTGCCCTGGGCGAGCGTGGCGACATCATCCGAACGATGCAGCGGGCCATGAGCGGCAAGCCTCGCGAGCTGGCGGTGTTCGAGCCGGGCGACGACGGCCGCACTATCGTCGGTCGCGTGGCTGCTAAGGGTCTGGCCGACGAGCTGCACGACCGCGGCTATCTGGTCATCGACGGGTTGGACGGCAAAGCCCACTACGTCGCGTTGGACGCCCGCGACGAGCTGGCGAACTATCCCATCGGCGCGGTGGTGGAGGTACGCGGTTCCGCCGAGGTGCGGGCGGCCGACAAGAACATCGCCACGCTGGCGAGCAATGGCCTGTACCGCACCGATCACCACCTGGCGATCGAGCAAGGCCGAGCCAAGCCCGGCCGCGACCCGCAAGAGGCTGTGGCGGCCCATATCCGCCGGCTGGAAGCCCTACGGCGGGCCGGCATCGTGGAGCGCGTGGCCGAGGGGTTATGGAAGGTGCCGGACGACTTGGCCGAGCGTGGCCGCCAGTACGACGCGCAGCGGCTGGGCGGCGTGGCGGTCGAACTGAAATCGCATCTGCCGATTGAACGGCAGGCCCGCGTCATCGGCGCGACCTGGCTGGATCAGCAGTTGATCGGCGGCGGCAAGGGACTGGGCGACCTGGGCTTTGGCGGCGATGCTAGGCAAGCCTTGCAGCAGCGCGCCGACTTCCTCGAAGAACAGGGGCTGGCCCAGCGGCGCGGGCAGCGGCTGATTCTCTCCCGGAATCTGCTGGAAACGCTGCGCAATCGGGAGCTGGCGCAGGCCGCCCAGCACATTGCCGCCGATAGCGGATTGGAGCATCGGCACGTCACAGACGGGCAGCGCGTAGCCGGCATCTACCGGCGCTCGGTCATGCTCGCCAGCGGTCGCTATGCGCTGCTCGATGACGGCATGGGATTCAGTCTGGTGCCTTGGCGGCCGATAATCGAGCCACGACTGGGGCAGCAGATCGCCGCGACTGTACGCGGCGGCGGTGTGTCATGGGAGGTTGGACGGCAAAGAGGTCCTGGGATTGGATCGGGGCCGTAGGCTGTCGTACCGAGTTAAGGTGTCGAGCAGCGTTTTGGCCCTAGCTTCTGTGCTCCGTTAAGACGACTAGTCTGTGCTTATCGACGACGCTGTGGGTGCATGGTTGCTTGCCAATTCCGGTGCAACTCGCAAACGCGCTGCCCCGACCTGAACTGCCCATTCAACGATCTGCCCGGCCAATATATCCGTGGCGACACCGAACGCGCTCACCACATCGGCCTCTCGCTTGCTGCCTGTGGCTTGGATTGCTTCGAAGCGTCTACTGGCAATAGCAGTCCGTTTGGCCGGATCGACCAGTTGCACATCGAGCCGAACCGCGGCGATCGCTTCAGTGCCGCGGTATTCGAGCTGGAACGCCCGCAGCGTACTGCGCAACTCCATATCGGCGCTCATTGGGGTGCTATCGGTAATCACGGAAGTCGACCGCCCATCGCGCATGAAGGCTTCGACGATTCGGTCACGCAGCAGCACCGGTGCGGGGTCGGCCCAACGCACTCCTTGCCAAGCCGACAAGCGACCATCGGGCTGCGCAATGAACAGCCGCTCCGAATCCAGGACGCGACTACTCTCAGGGGCGTAGACGCGCAGCGCCCCGGGTCCCGGAACGGCGCGCGGCGTACTCTCCGCCTGGGCGATGTGATAGTCGGGCAATTTGTAGGTGACCATTGGAGCTGCTTTGGGAAGCACACTGCACGCGGACAAGCCGAGTACTAGCGTCATAGTCACGGCAGCGACGGGAATCATCCTGGCGGAAGTGTTCACGGCTTGGTTTCCTCAATGTTCTCTCCACCGAGCAGGTATTGCGCCGGATTGCGATCCAGTCGGCGCAGCACGGTGTTTAGATTGGCCAGCGCCTGCTGGAGTTCGTGCATGGCAGGACCTGTGGCGGCCAAGCCCTGGTTCAGCGATTCCTGATTGTTTTGCAGTAGCGTCTCAACCCTGAAAGCGGCGCGTTCGAGGGATGCCGTTGCATCACGCGTGTTCACCATGATTTGCTTACCATCGTTATTTAGTAGCAGGTTGGCATCGCGAAGAGTGCTATTTGCTTGGCGCACGGCAGCTGTCGATTCTCTGCTTGCTTCGGTCAGATTGCTGATTAACGTCGCGATCTCGGCCCTCTGGTCAGCGACCGCGCCCGTGGTCTGTTCAAGATTCACCAGACTGCGGTGCACAAGAGCCAAATTCTCCTTCGACAGTAACTCCTGCGTGCGCAGCAAGATGCCGTTGAGTGTCGTCATGCTGTTCCCCTCACCGGAGACCAGGGATGCCATCGCCGAACGTGGTGCGAGGATCAACGGTTCCTCGTCCTCTCTCCGATCCAGCAATGGCACGTTTGGCCCACCGTCGCTCAACTCGATCACCGCGTTGCCGGTAATTCCCGTGATGACCAATTCAGCGCGGGTATCCTGCCGGACCGGGATGGTGGCATTGATGCGTACGCGCGCTATCGCCCGCCTTGGGTCTCGCGGTGAAAGAGAAAGTGCAACGACTTCGCCAATCGTGATTCCGCTGTACTGAACCTGGCTGCCGGGCGTAAGCCCGGTCACTGGCTCATCGAACATAATCCGGTAATACTGGTAATCGTGGTCGGAACGTGTGTCGCTGAGCCAAAGCGCGAAGCCAATACCAATCGCACCGAGCAGCACGACGAACAGACCAATGAATACATGATGGGCACGTGGTTCCATGATCAGACCACCTCGTTCTCAGAGTTTAAATATTGCGTGCGCCCAGCCCAATGCGTGCGCGACGGAAGAATGATGCAGATGCGGAGGGGTTTCATGGCTGCGTCTCTTGGCTGGAAGCACCAGTGGCCTGTGCGGCCGCACGGCCACGGGGGCCGTGAAAGTATTCCTGTATCCACGGGTGCTTGAAGCGCTCGACTGCCTCGATGCCGTCGTTGATGAGTACCTTCTGGTTCGCCAGGACCGCGACACGGTCGCATATGGTGTACAGCGTATCGAGGTCGTGGGTTACCAGAAACACCGTGAGGCCCAGTGCATTGCGCAGGGTCAGAATCAATTGGTCGAAAGATGCAGCCCCGATTGGATCCAGTCCTGCGGTGGGTTCGTCAAGAAACAGGATGTTCGCATCAAGCGCCAAGGCTCTCGCCAGTGCTGCTCGTTTCACCATGCCTCCGGACAACGAGGCCGGATACTTGTCTCCCGCTCCGGCAGGCAACCCCACCAAGCCCAGCTTGCTTCTTGCCAAACGCTCGGCAAGAGGCCGCGCCAGACCGACATGCTCGATCAAAGGAAGAGCGACGTTCTCCAAGACGGTCAGCGATGAATACAACGCGCCCTTCTGGAACAGAATGCCGAACCTTCGCTCCATACGCGCGCGCGCAAGCCATTGGGCTCGCAGTAGGTCGCGCCCCCCGATACGGACCACGCCCGAATGCGGCTTCTGCAGCCCGACGACGCTACGCAAGAGCACGGATTTCCCGGTGCCTGACCCTCCCACCACGCCAAGGATTTCCCCGCGCCGCACGTCCAGGTCTAGGTCCTGATGGACCTGCTGGGTTCCAAACCTGTTGTCCAGGCCGCGCACTTCAATAGCGTGTCGCACACCGTTGTCGGTGTCTTGCTTCACCGCGCTCACCAGCCCATCTCCATGAAGAACAGTGCAGCGATGGCGTCTATCAGGATCACCATGAAGATTGATTGCACGACACTAGACGTCGTGTGGTCGCCTACCGACTCAGCGCTACCGGCGACCTTGAACCCTTCATGGCAGCCGATAGCGGCGATCATCACCGCGAAGAGCGGGGACTTGCTCATTCCGACAAGAAAATGGCGCACCTCGATTTTTTCCTGCACGATGGCAAGGAACTGTGCGGGAGGAATTTCCAAGCTCAGTGCGCATACGGTGGCGCCGCCCGCAATGCCAGCCAAGATGCCTACTAAGGTGAGCAGTGGCAAGGACACAAGAAGCGCCAGCACGCGTGGCAGCACCAGTAACTCGATGGGGTCGAGCGCGTTGGAGCGAAGCGCATCGATCTCTTCATTTGCCTTCATCGAACCGATTTGGGCGGTGTACGCGCTTGCGGTACGGCCTGCAATCAATATGGCCGGGAGCAGCACTCCGAACTCGCGCATGAACGAGAAGGCGACCAGATGCACCGAGAAGATGCTCGCACCGAAGTTGGCCAGCACCGTTGCTCCCAGGAACGCCACCACCATTCCTACCATGAAGCTCAGTAGCGCCACGATGGGAATGGCGTCCACCGCTGATCGCTGGATTTGAGCGATCACCGAGGTCGCGCGCCAGCGACGCGGGTGACGAACGGTACGGCTCCATGTTTCGATGATCTGGCCCACGAACCCGGCCAGACCAAGACACGCACGACAGCCCTGTTCCAAGGTCAGGCCTATGCGTCCCAGACCGCGGAGCAGAGGATTCCCGCTCACCGCTGCTTTCTCCGTCTTCTGCTGATCGGTAGCAGCGGCGGCCAGCGCTCTCATTAGGGCGAGGCGATCCGAGGACAGATTTGGAGCTGCCTCCGGCCGGTCGAGTATCGAGTCTGGCCCGAGAATTTCCACCAGCAGAGCCGCGCCGGCGGTGTCCAGTCTCTGGACTTGCGTCCAGTCGAGTAAGGGAGTGGCGTACCCCTCGGCATGACTGATGCGGGCGGCGGACACGGATTTTGCCAGACTGGCGTAGTGCTCTATCGTCCAGTCGCCACCCGCCAGCCATTTGTGATCACCGCCGACCATGGCATCCTGCCGGAGCCAAGCCTGTGAAGCGTTGCTCATGGCTGCGTGTCCCGCCAAGCGCTGTCGATGCGCTCGATGCAGTTCGTGATCGCCGCTTTGGCATGACCCAGCAATGTGTACGAACCGGCGAACTCTTTAATGACGTTGCCGCGCTCGAAGCAACTGGCGGCAGCAACCCGGCGTCCCGTCCTTAAATCGACTGCTTCGAACTCTAGGCTGGCACCACCCGTCGTCACGGGTCCAACCAGCAGGGTCGTCATTGCATTGACTGCCCGATTCGGTGTCTGCAGTTCGGTGACCGCTACACGCACCCGAACCTGTCCCGCGCCACCTGGGGGGGCGGGACTTTTGCCTTCCTGGCGTTTCAGTTCGCTCGTCACATGGTCTAGCACTTCGCGCTGCTGCGCGTCATCGAGCCCATCGATGCGACCCGAGGCGGTCTTGATCTGCGCTTCTTCCACCACGACAGCGGCATAACGCTTGGGCTCGAATCCCGCTGCGCGGTACATCAGTACGTTCTCGTATCGTGTCGGCGATAACTTCTCGTAGTCGCCGAGAAATCCGGAGCGCGTCATGCTGTTGGTCGCGCATCCAGAGAGCGCGCCTGCTACGCAAAAAAAGATGCCGCCGCGGATCAATGCAGTTTTGCTCTTCATAATGGGTCTCCTTGATCAAACGAAACTAAGACAGGCAATGCCTGCTGCGATGAGGGCGGTGCCAGACCAGCGCGTTACCGATGCGACATCGCCTAGTAGGAGGGCGCCGACGCCCAAGTTTCCAAGTAGCCCGATTCCTGCCCAGGCTGCAGAGGCCGCGCTGATCGGAATCCGCTTGAGCGCGAACCACAAAAGTGCGCCGCTGGCCGCCATGCACGTCACTGCCACACAGAGGCCGACCCAGCGCATCGGACCGCCCGCCGTGATGGCCCGCAGGCCCAGTGGATAGCCCGCTCCTAGAACCCCTGCGGCAATGACAATCGACCAGGATTTCCAGATCAGCGGATGGGTGCTGAATCGCATAAGCCTAGCGAGACATACGCATGAAGCGTGGGTGCATACGAATTCTGAGAATGCGCAGCACGCGGCGGCTCGCAAGAGACTCATGAGCGATCTCCATGCGCGGTGGCGACACTCAGGTTCCACGGCCCAATTCGCTTGATTCCAAACAGGACTTCGTAAAGCAGCGGAATCAAGCCCAACGTCACCAGCGTTCCGAGTGCCAGCCCACCGATCATCGCGATCGCCATCCCTTTCCATAATGGTCCGGAGAAGAGCATGAGTGGCACCAGTCCCGAAATGCAGGTGACCTTGGTCATCACGATTGGACGAAGCCGTTGTATCGCGGCCCCAACCAAGGCTTCATGGCGTGGCAGGCCTTCCGCTAGCCCCTGGTCGATGCGTTCCAGCAAGAGCACGGCGTTGTTGACAATGATCCCGAACAGGGCCAGTACGCCGAAGGTCGCCATGAAGCTGAAAGGTGTGCCGGTCAGCTTCAGAGCCAATACCACGCCGATAAGCGTGAAAGGGATCGTCGCGAGGATCACACCGAGCTTGCGGAAAGAATTGAACTGCCATACGAACAGCATCAGCATCGCCAGAAATGCGAGGGGCATGTAGGTCGACAGCGCGGCGTTCGATTCGGCGGCTTCCTCGATCTCGCCGCCAAGTTCAACCGAGTAGCCCGCGGGCAGGTCCAGGGCAGCGACGCTAGGCGCCAGGCGGTTGATGATCTCCTGGGCGGTGTAAGAGGTGTTCTGTCCTTGCACGGTGATCGTGCGGATGAGATTGCGCCGTTGGATGACCGAGGGCTCGCTCGCGAGCGATACGTCTGCGACCTGAGCCAGCGTCACCGCTGGACCGCCGTTGGTGGGATAGATGAGCGTCGCGCCTACGTCTGCCGTGCTGCGACGCTCGCTTACGATACTGCGCAGGACGATCGGGACGGAGGTGTCACCGTCGCGAATAACCGAGATCGATCTGCCGCTGTAGCGGACATCCAGCCCGCCAGCGATGTCTTCAGTCGTCACGCCCGCCCGACGCGCGCGGTCCTGGTCGACCCGTACGTCGATGCGGCCAACGCGCGTATCCCAATCGTTCTTGACGTTGATGGTGCCGGGCAGCTTGCGCAGCGCTGCTTCGATTTTGGACGCGGCCCCCAACAATACCTCCTCATCCGGACCGCTGACGCGATAAATGGCAGTCCCTGACTCGGTCGCACCGAGCGAGAAACGCTTGGGCTCGGCGCGCACGTCGCCATGTGCTTGCGCAAAGTAGCTGCGGGTGCGGGCGAGGACGGCGTCGATGTCGCTCTTCGGCTTCAATGTGACAACGAAGTACGCGATGTTCGATGCCGGCAGTGGTGGATTCAGGCTAAGGATGAAGCGCGGGCCACCATCGGCGACGTAGCCGATGTGATCGGAGACTTCTGGATTGATGTTCGTGTCGCCCAGCCAACCACTGATCTGCTTCACGCGGGCGAGCGTTTCGCGCGAGTCGGTACCGGGGGCGAGCTGCACCGGAATCTGGAACTGAAGCCGGTCGGACTTGGGCATGAAATCGTACGGCAGGGTGGTGAAGCCATACAGCGCAATGGCAAGCGCCGCGATCATCGACGCTACATAGACCGCCTTATGGTGGAGCACCCACTCCAGTACGCGCCGGTAGCCACGGTAGAAGCGGGTGTCATAGGCGTCGCCCTGCTCCTGCTTGTGATGGGGTTTGGCGAAGTGGTAGCACAATAGGGGCGTGACAGTCAGGCACAGCAGCCACGAAGCGAACAACGTCAGTGCCAGCACGACCACGAGATTGTGCAGATACTCGCTCGTGGCGTTCTGGCCAAAAAAGAACGGCGAGAACACGATCACGATCACGAGCGAGGACGTGAGCAGCGGAATGGCGAGCGTGCGGCCCGCCTCGAGGCAGGCATGCTTACGATCTTCGCCACCGGCCAGGCGGCGTTCGATGTCTTCGGCAATCACAATGCCGTTGTCCACCAACAAGCCGAGCGCAATGATGATGGCGCCCATCGAGACGTTCTGAAGCTCGATGTTCATCGCGCGCATGACGATGAGTGCACTGAGGATCGTCAACGGCACGATCATGCCCACGATGATCCCGGTGCGCCAACCGAGAAATAGCACGACGACACCGAGGACGACGATGATCGTCTCCATCATGACGTGGTTCATTTTGCCCATCTCGTGCTTGACGACATCGGCCTGGAAAGTGACGTATGACAGATCGAAACCCGCCGGCAGCAGCTTCTCCTGGTCTGCAACCCGTGCTTTGAGCGCTTTTCCGAACTGCTCCACGTTCTGACCGGAGGCCATCGAAACCGCCATGACGACAGCGGGCTGGCCTTTGTAGATGGCAGCAGATTCCGGCGGATCGGCTGGCCGCACACTCACCTGCGCCAGTTCACCCAATGCGATCGTCGGCACGGGCGCCGTACTACTTTGCGGTCGTGGCAGCGCGATCGGCATTGCTCGCAGGGAGGGAGCGTCACGCACTTCGCCACTGACCGCCAAGGTTGCATTGATGCCGCCGACAACAATTTGTCCACCCGAAGCGACGACGTTCTGTTTGACGAGTTGGTCGATCACCCCCTGTGGTGTCAGCTCCAATCGCGCGAGCCTAGGCCGATCGAATTCGAGATAGACGCGCTCTTCCTGCAGGCCGTAGAAAGTGATGCGCTCAATACCAGGCACGGTGTACAGGCGGTCGCGCATCTGCTTGAGCGCGACGCGCATCTCGCTCATGGAGTAACCTGGTGCAGTGACCGCAATCGAGGCAACCGCGACGCGGCCGAAGTCTTCGTCGACGAAAGGCCCCATCGTGCTCTGTGGTAAGGCATCCTTCGAATCGGCGACCTTGGCCCGGACGCGCTGCCAGATCGGTGCCAAGTCGGTGTAGCGGTCCCAGATCGTGACCTGGATCATGGCGCTGCCTGCGCGCACGGTGCTCGTCACGCGCTTGACCTCTGCCAGTTCGCGCAAGCGCTCCTCGATCGGCCGGGCAATGAGTTGCTCAACGCGTTCGGCGGGCAGCCCCGGGTTCAACGCCGTGACCATCGCATCGCGGACCGTGACAGTCGGCTCCTCCTGAGAAGGAAAATTCAGGAAGGTCGCGATGCCGGCGACGAAAATGATGAGCGCTACAAAGTAGGTAAGTCGACTGGCGCGCAGCGCCATCTCGGTGATCTTCATGATGAAGTAACCTGGTGGATCGCGTTAGCGCTTGGTCAATTGAGTGGTGGCTTCCAGTGGTGTCACTGGCTGTCCATCGGTGAGCCATCCTCCTCCGGCGGCAACCACCGTCTCGCCGGGCTTGAGTCCAGCGAGGACGCGCGCGCTGTCTCCTTCCTGTACCGGCGTGAAGCGCACCGCGCGACGGTGCACCTTCTTATCTTCAGGGGTGTAGACGAAGACGGAAGCCTCGCCCGGCTTCGTGCCGAGCACCAGCGAGGCATAAGGTATGGATACAGTCTCGGGCCGAGAGGTCTTGGAGGTTGCCGCAGGTGCGTCGAGCACGACCTGTACGGGAATACCTGGCCGAAGTGCGCGCGCTTGCGCGTTATCTTCAGGCACTAGCACCACGGGTAGGAGCGAGCCATTTTCGGCGCGCAGACCGACACGACGTACCACCGCTCGGATTGGTTGTTCGGCTCCGCTCCAGCTCAGTTCTGCGCGTTGGCCGACATCTATGTGAGGTGCCTGTGTAGTAGACGCGTTCGCGATGATCTCAGTGCCACTGCGCACGCCGTCGACCTGAAATACCGGCGCACCAGCAGCAATGTCGGTGAACGCCAAAGCCAGCTTTTCCGCCACGACACCATCGAAAGGAGCGACGATCATCGTGCCACGTTGTGCTCGTTCGGCCAGGCCAAGCGCCGCCTTGGCAGTGCGCGCTTGACCCTCTGCGACCGCTAGCTGCGCCTTCGCGCTCTCGAACGCAGCAGGGGAGATGACTTCGCTTTCGAGCAACCGGCGCTGTTGATCTGTCTGTACACGTCGATCCATCAGGCCGGCTTCGGCGGCCGCCAGGGATGCTTGCGCTTGTGTCACGCGAAGCCGGTCAGGTTGCGCATCAAGTTCTGCCAGGACTTGGCCGCGGGAGAACCGTTCACCCACGTCGACGTTCAACTTGGCGATCCGTCCTCCTGTTTCAAATCCTAGGATGCTGCGCTCGGTTGCTCGCGCCGAGCCAGTCAATTCGATGCGAGAGCTATGCGGGAGATCCGACTGCGCGGCGGCGAGCTTCACTGCGCGCGGAGGCTCGGATACGGTGGATTGCGAGTTTCCGCACCCTGAGAGCAGAGTCGAAATGGATAGTGTGCAAGCAACCGCCAAGGAGCGCGGTGCGCACGCGGTCATGACACCGCTACGGACGCGACTCATGTGCGTCCTTTTGCCGGGACAAGTTCGAGATGGCCCGAGGCGAGATCCTGGAGCGCCCGAAAGAAATGCCGCCGCTCTGCGGGTGCGAGTATTGGCAAACCCAGAAGATCGGCGAACAGGGCGCCATCCAATGCCAGCATGATGAGTGCCGCGGTCTCGGTGCCACGCGGGGATCGACGCACGCGTTCGTACTGCACGCGGTAACACTCGCGCAGTGGGTCGAGAAGTGTTGGATCTTCCGCAGCTGCCGCGAGCAGCGCTGCGCCCATCTTCTGCATCTCGTCGTCGGGCATCGCTTCCACCTGGCTCGACAGCCAGGGGTCCGGATCTCCGGCAAACCTGCGCTCGTGATTGGCTTGTACCGCGTCGAACGCCCGGATCATCTCGTCGATCAGTGTCACGAACAAATCGCGTTTGGTCTTGAAGTGATAGAGAAACGCCCCTTTGCTCAACCCGGCCCGCACAACGACGGCGTCCAGTGTCAAGCGACTGGCACCTTCCTCCAGCACCAGTTCGCGGGCGGCCTGCAGGATGCGGTCGCGAGTTCGCTGGGCTCCTTGCTGGAGGCCGGGCTGCGCATCGGCGCTGCTATGGGCAGTGGACGGGGGGGGCAACTTTGTTTTCGCGCGGGGCGGCATGGTCGTGCTCCAAAAAAGCTTGAGTCATATACAGTCCAGACGGTATAGTAGAAGCCATACAACAGTCCGTCAAGACTTTTTCGGAGCGCAAGGAGCTGCCATGTCTCAAATTCTTGAACGCTATCGCCTCATTGCCATGATTTCTCCGCTACTGCTTCTTGCGGCCTGCAGCCATGCCCCGCACTCTGCCGATCCACCTCGCCTGGATGTACCGGCCCATTTCTCAAATGAAGAGGGAGGTGAAGGCATCTTGGACAAATCGTCCCGCCGTACTCTTCCCGTCGATTGGTGGACGGCCTACGGCGATCCGCACCTCAATGCCTTGGTCCGGGCGGCGCTGGAGCGCAATACCGAACTGACGATTGCGCGAGCGCGCGTGGACGAGGCATCGGCCGCCACGCGGCGAGCACGGGCCTCCCTGCTCCCCTCGTTGTCCGCGGGCACGCAGGCAACTCGAGGACGCGACTATTCAGAGAACGTTGCAATCGGCAATGATGGCCGCGCCACGTTGTCCGCATCGTGGGAGGCAGACCTGTCGGGACGGCTTTCGCAGGCAGCAGAAGGTGCGCGCCTGGATGCGGTGGCAGCCGAACAAGCGTGGGTTGCCACGCGGTGGCAGGTCGCGTTTGAAACAGTGTCGGCGGCTGTGCAGCAGCGCCAAGCCAGTGAGCTCGAAGCGCTAGCCGCGGCGCGGCTGGCATCCGCAGAACGACTCGTCTTGCTGATGCAACGGAAGTTCGAGGCCGGACAAGCTACCGGCTTCGACATCGAGCGTACCCGCGCCGGCGTCGTCGCACTGCGCGTGGAGCAAGAGCAACTGCGGCGTGCGCGCGGCGAGGCGACGCATGCACTCGATGTACTAGTGGGACAAACGCCCGGAGCGCCTGCAGCTTCCCCAACTCTTGCGTCGCTCGCCGTCCCGGACTGGACACCGACACGCATACCTGCGGACCTGCTGAGTGAGCGGCCCGACGTGCGCGCCGCCGAAGCGAAGTTCGCCGCCGAAACCGCGCGCTGGAACGCAGCCGAAGGCGAACGCTTCCCCAGGCTGGTGTTGGACCTGAGCGGCGGACGGCAGCGCGTAGAGAGTGTGGGAACCCGCATCACTGGAAACATTTTTTCACTTGGGGCCGGGGTGTCGTTGCCGATCTTCGATGGTGGCGCGATCCGTGCCGGCATCGAGACCGGAGAGGCGCGCAGCCGAGCTGCCCGTGCGGAGTTCGAGCGCACTTTGTTGAGTGCTTTGCAGGACGTAGAGAACGCATATCTCGGTTGGCATACGCAGCACGCAGCACTGGAGCATCAGGCCGAGGGTGTCGCAGTCGCGGAGCGTCAGCTCGATCGCAGCCGACGTCTGTTCGAGGCGGGACAAGTGGACGCCACGGTGGTGGCCGAGGCTGAGGCCGGGGTGCTGTCAGCGCAGGCTTCGCTGATCCGCACGCGGGCCGAGACAGCCATGCAATGGGGCGTCCTGGCAAAAGCATTATCCGGCTCTCCTGTTTGATCGCAGAAACATGCTGGAGCAGCTTGCGAAGGCTAGCTAAATAGCGTGACGCAAGGCGAAGGTGGTGAGGCCTGAGTGATGAGGAATGCGAACATGGAAATTCGACACCTGCGCTACTTTCTGGCGGTGGCAGAGGAGCTGCACTTTGCCCGAGCCGCAGAGCGCCTCCACATAGAGACATCGCCGCTGTCGCGCGCCATCAAGGAACTTGAGGAAGAGTTGGGCGTAGCGCTATTTGCGAGAACCACTCGGAGCACCCGCTTGACTCGTGCGGGCAGGCTCTTCTTTGAGAGCGTGCCGCGTGTCTTCGCAGCTTTGCAGCAGGCGCGCGACAGTGTGAACGCCGCAGCCAATGGCTTTCATTGCCAGCTCCGTATTGCATTGTCTGATGGAATCACGCCATCGCGCCTGCCTGCGTTGTTGGCGCTCTGCCGGCAGGAAGAGCCGGAAGTGGAAGTTCGCTTCTTCGAGGTGCCTTTGGCACAGCAAATCAAGGGATTGTGTGGCGAACTGTACGATCTCGGCTTCGCTCAATCGGATGAAGTCGGCGAAGGCATCATCGCCGTGCCGGTGTGGAGTGACCCTCTGATGGTAGCTGTGCCCGCACGGCACCCCTTGCTATCCCACAAACAGATTCCCCTAGAAGAGCTGTTGCGGTATCCGCTGGTGCTCTGCGACGCGGTGGCGTGTGAGGGCCATGCTCGGCAAGTTGAACGGGTGCTACGTCGCGTGGACATAGAGCCACTGATTGCCGAACGCGTGACTTCCAGCGATCTAATGATGGTCCTGGTTTCGGCGGGACTTGCACTAGGCCTCACAGGAGGCGCGCATATCACAGCCAGCAGGGAACAGGGGGTGGTCGCACGGCCGCTGACTGGACGTTCGCCAATGCTCACGACCTATCTACTACGGCCGGCCAGCGAGCCGTCAGAAATGCTGACTCGCTTCATGGAACGCGTTCATTCGATCAAATCTCCAGATGCCAAAGGTCGGCGGTAAACCATCACACAATCTCCCAAAGAAAATTAACCATGAAGAAGATTGCTCTCATATTGCTTTCCTCGACATTGGCAGCCTGCAGCCCATCTGGGAAACCAGATAAAGCCAACCTTCCGACAGTCGATGAATTAGCGCTCAATCCTGAGCGTCTGAAAGAGTTGCGCAAGCAATGCAAGTTGGATCGACCAATGCTGGGCGACCAACTATGTAACCGGGTTGCCGAGGCTACGCGAAAGCGCTTTTACGAAGATGGCGATGTGCCCCACACCACGCCTAAAGAGCCGCCGAAGTTCTAAGCTGGTGGTCATGCCGGAGTATGTATGCCGGATATGAAAAATTTGAAGGAGAATCGCAATGGGTTGGATCTATCTTGTTTTGGCTGGATTGTTTGAAATCGGATGGCCGGTCGGGCTGAAAATGGCGCAAGAGCCAACATCGCGTTGGAGTGGGGTCGCAGTAGCCGTCTCTTTCATGACAATTAGCGGCGCCTTCCTATGGCTTGCTCAGCGTCAGATACCGATTGGGACTGCTTATGCGGTGTGGACGGGTATCGGAGCGGCGGGAACTTTCTTAGTCGGAATTCATTTCTATGGCGACCCAACCTCCCTGATGCGATACCTTGGCGTGGCGTTGATCATCCTGGGCGTTATCACGCTCAAGTTATCGAGTTGATCGCTAGCTCCATTGGTAGCGTAGTCGCTAGGCGACCCAGCTCCCAGAGTGGATCGGGCGCTGGGAACTCGTACGGTCACCTCCTCTCTCTAGTCGCTATGTGACGAGCTTGCCGGCGCCTCGGGAGAGTTCGAGCCAGTGCGCGTAAGGCGGTGGGAGCACCCATTCCGGGTGGCTCCACCTTCAGTGCCTGCGCCAAGGTGACCTGAGTACGAACTTTGTAGCCAGTCAGGCAGTGAGTTCGGAGGGGATGCTATCGGATTGGATCCAGTTGCGCCGGATCGTCGCCGGCGGTTTGTAAGCATGCGCGCTATGCGGCCGCTGCTCGTTGTAGAACTGTCGCCAACGTTCGATCAGCACCTTCGCTTCGGTCCGACTGCGGAACCATTCGCGGTTGAGCAGTTCGTCGCCCATCGTTGCCTGCGAAGTCAGGACCAGCAGAATCCTGAGGGGAGTTCTCATCATGGTTTTCTCCGTTCAGACGCTTGGGATCAAGCGGCCGGAGACCACTACGCCTGCTTGGCTTTGCGCGCTGCCTCGACCAAGCTGTCGAGCCAGTCCTGATGGCCGTTGATCATCGGGTTGGGTTTGGCGTTGTGCAGCTCCTCGGCCGGTTTGCCCTTCTGAGTTTCCTGCGTGAGGATGCGCACGCGCCTGCCGTCCAGGTTCTCAACCAGCCAGGCGTGATGCACATCCAGGCGCGTATCTGTGCCTTCCTCGCCGGACCAGCCGTGCCAGGCCACGCGGCCGGGTTGCCCATCCGCAGGTGGCACGTATTCGTTGCACTGCCCCTCTACCGGGAAGCCGAAGGTCTCGAAGTAAAACCGATCGCCGTCGGCCAGTACCGGGCCTTTGCCGTCATGAAAGCACACGTTAGCCGAGTTGGCGTAGTAGCTTGGCCACAGCGATGGTGTGACGAGTAGAGGCCATACGTCGGCCGCGCTCAAGCCGGCGGCGATGATCTCATTGGAGGCGAAATTCTCAGTAAAGCCCGGCGTGTAGCCTTCGGGCCAGAGGATGGCGTTCTGTTGCTTGCTCATATCGAAGCTCCTTCACAAAATGTCGATGACGCAACAGGGGTGGCTGCGTCATTCAAGTGGTCATGGAGCAAATCATGAGCCTCCATCTGCAATAAGTGAAATCCTAAGTTTCTATTTTTGATATCATAAAATATGATATCAAGGCCTAGGTTCTGCCATCCACCGACTAGGCTATCTCGCAGCGGCGCTACGAAAGGGCGCGTCTCCAATTGAGCCGACTGATTGCTTATTTGTAGTGCGAGGTAGAGTTGTGCTGAGCATGACGATAGGAGCGATCTTGCCTACTTGTTGTTAGCACAGGAAGTGAACAGCAGTGCTCGTATCCAGCGATGTGCTGGATCGTGATGGGTGCGTTCGTGCCAAGCAGCCGTCTTGGTGAACCCCGGTATCTTCACCGGCGGCAGGGAGATAGCCAGCTTGTCCATACCGGCGACCAAGCGGCTCGGCAAGATCGCAACCATGTCACTGGCACGCAGGATGTCTGGCAAGATCAGAAAGCTCTTGACCGACAGTGTGACGCTGCGTCGTTTGCCCAACTGTTCTAGCGCATCGTCGGTGACGCCGCGGAAACCTCCACCATCGTAGGAAACAAGCGCATGGTCGAGAGCACAGAACTGTTTAACGGTCAGCTTGCGCCCCATAGCCGCAGGATGGTCTTCCCGCAGGACACACACATAGTGTTCCTTGAACAGCTCTCGGGCATGCAGATTTGGCGGAGTGATCTCTGGCGTCAGGAGGGCTAAATCGATCTGACCGCGCTCAAGCTGGTTCTGTAGCTGCCCGCTCTCGACTGGCACTAATGAGACTCGTACACGCGGTGCGTGCCGTTTAAGTGCCGATAGAAATGGGACAGCAACGGCACGCAGCGCATAGTCCGTCGCGGCGATGGAGAAGGTCAGTTGTGCGGTGGCCGGATTGAAGGAAGGTGGCTGGAGCAGCGCGTCGATTTCGGCGAGCACCTGCTTGACAGGCATCCCTAGATCCAGCGCCCGCTGCGTTGGAACGATACCCCGCTGCGAGCGCGCGAAAAGCGGGTCACCGAAGCTCTCGCGCAACCGCGTCAGCATGCCACTCAAGGCCGGCTGGGTTAGTCCCAGACGGGCCGCCGCCCGTGTCACATTGCGTTCGTCTAACAATGCGTCCAGCGCCTTGAGCAAGTTGAGATCCATACTCTTGATATTTTTCATTTTTATTCCAATCTTAAATATCATCGTTTTTCATGATATCTAAATATTGCCTATGAGTGGAAGCAAGGCCCATTGACGGCTTTTTTTGGGTAACTTGCTTGGAACTCTGTATGCGCCGCAGTGCGCTTTCGCTTGCGGCGCTTTTCTTTGACTCGCCACCGCGCTCATTCTTTCTTTTCCCTCGACCATTGTGCTGCGAACGGTCTTTGACCGGCACTAGCCCAGAACCGATCCTGACGCCTGCGACACCCCCTGTGCAACGCTTTCAATGAGACACCAGCGCAGGAGAAATCGGAGGACAGGTCATGCAAGGGACGAACGTTCTGTTCGGCCAGATCGCTGTGGTAATCGGCATCGTGATCGCCGGCGTCTGGGGCGCCACACAATGGACAGCAGCGACCCTTGGCTATCAAGTACGCCTCGGATCGCCCTGGTTCGATCTTCTAGGTGTACCGGTTTATCACCCGTGGCGCTTGTTCGAATGGTGGTTCTTCTTTGATGCCTACGCGCCGCACGTCTTCGACACAGGCGGTGCGATTGCGGGTGGTAGCGGTTTGTTCGCTTTACTCGTCGCCATCGCCATGTCGGTATGGCGTTCTCGGCAGTCGCGGCTGGTTACGACTTATGGTTCGGCACGCTGGGCCGATGCCGTCGACATCCGCAAAGCTGGACTGACCCTCCCGGCGGGCGTCTTCCTCGGCCAACACGACGACCAATACCTCCGACATGAGGGGCCGGAACATGTCCTGAGCTTCGCACCCACGCGCTCGGGCAAGGGCGTGGGCTTGGTGGTGCCTACGTTGCTTTCGTGGCCGGCGTCCGCCGTCATTCACGACATTAAGGGAGAGAACTGGAAGATCACGGCGGGCTGGCGTTCGCGCTTTTCGCACTGCCTGCTTTTCAACCCCACCGATAGGCAGTCGGCCGCCTACAACCCGCTGCTTGAAGTCCGGCGCGGCGCACATGAAGTGCGCGACGTGCAGAACATCGCCGACATTCTGGTTGACCCTGAAGGTGCGTTAGAGAAGCGCAATCATTGGGAGAAGACCAGCCACGCGCTACTGGTCGGTGCAATCTTGCATGTTCTGTACGCAGGCGAGGACAAGACGCTGCGCGGCGTCGCCAACTTCCTCAGCGACCCGGCGTGTCCGTTCGAGCTGACGCTGCACCGGATGATGACGACGAAGCACCTGGGCGATGCGCCTCACCCGGTTGTCGCATCCGCTGCCCGCGAAGTGCTCAACAAGTCGGACAACGAGCGATCGGGCGTGCTCTCCACCGCCATGTCGTTTCTCGGCCTGTACCGCGACCCGACCGTGGCCGAAGTCACATCGCGCTGCGATTGGCGCATCGCCGACCTGATTTCCGCCGAGCACCCGGTATCGCTCTATCTGGTGGTGCCGCCCTCCGACATAAGCCGCACCAAGCCGCTGATCCGGCTCATCTTGAACCAGATCGGGCGGCGGCTGACCGAATCGCTCGACGGCAGCGATGGCATCGCGCGCCGGCACAAGCTGCTGCTGATGCTGGACGAGTTTCCGGCGCTGGGTCGCCTCGATTTTTTCGAGTCCGCGCTTGCCTTCATGGCCGGCTACGGCATCCGCAGCTTTCTCATCGCTCAAAGCCTGAACCAGATCGACAAGGCGTATGGGCAGAACCATTCCATCCTCGACAACTGCCATGTCCGGGTGACTTTCGCCACCAACGACGAAAGGACGGCGAAAAGGATTTCCGAAACCCTCGGCACCGCCACCGAGCTTCGCGCGCAGCGCAACTACGCGGGCCACCGCCTCGCTCCGTGGCTGGGGCACCTGATGGTGTCGCGTCAGGAAACTGCACGTCCGCTGCTGACGCCCGGCGAGGTGATGCAGCTTCCACCTGAGGACGCCGTAGTCATGGTGTCCAGCGTTGCCCCGATCCGCGCGAAGAAGCTGCGTTACTACGTCGACGCCAATTTCAAGGATCGCGTCCTGCCACCGCCCGTGCTCGCAGTCGGGAGGTACGCCGACGCGCCGCCAGCCCGCCCCGACGACTGGAGCGGCTTGGCGATCCCGGCCGTACCTACGGCGCCGACCTCGGTATCCGCCGATGGTCCGGGCGGCACCGATGACGGCGGCCCGCGCCGCCAGCTCGAACTCTCCGAAACCGTCGCCTACGAGCCCGAGTTGGACGCGTGTGCGAACGACCTGGAGCTGCTCGATGACGACGACCTGGCGCTCCCGCTTCCCGGCCAGCTCGACCCGGCCATGCAGCGCACGGCCCGGCTGGCTTCTCTCGACCCCAACGACGGAATCGACCTATGAGCCAATACCGCCTCAATCTTTTCATCCAGCCCGAGCACGCCAAGCGCCTGGATGAACTTGCCGCCAAGAAAGGCGTGTCCAAGTCCTCCATCGTCGCAGCGGCCTTGGCGTCCTGGCTGTCACCCGATGCGGGCGACCAGCGTGAGGCCGCCATTGCCAAGCGGCTGGATCGACTGTCGCGGCAGACCGAACGCATGGAGCGCGACCAGAACATCCAGATCGAAACGCTGGCGCTGTTCATCCGCTATTTCTTGACCATCAGCACGCCGGTGCCAGAAGCCCACAAGGACGCGGCCCGCGCCCAGGGCAAAGCGCGCTTCGAGCAGTTCGTCGAGCAGTTGGGTCGCCACCTGCTGCGTGGCCGCAGTCTGGTGCGCGACGTGGTGGAGGAACTGCACCCCGATCCGATGCGGATGGATGACGCAGCAGCGATGGCGTCCGCCGATGAGCGAGCTGCAGAGCGTGCGTCATGAGTGCCGTTCCGCAGATTCCGCCTGAATCTCGCTCATCCGCCGCGGCGTCCCAGGATCGCCGCATCCAGATGCTGCGCACGGCGATGGGGCCGCTGATCGCCGCTGCGCTCGAAGATCCGGATGTTGTGGAAATCATGCTCAACCCCGATCGCACCCTGTGGGTGGATCGGCTGTCGTCGGGTCGCTCGCCGCTGGGCGTGGAGATGCCCGAGGCCGATGGTGAACGCATCATCCGCCTGGTCGCCGCGCATGTCGGCGCGGAGGTGCATCGCGGCCAGCCGCTCTTGACCGCCGAGTTGCCGGAAACCGGCGAGCGTTTCGAGGGCATCCTGCCTCCGGCCGCCCCGGGGCCAGCCTTCGCGCTACGCAAGCGGGCCGTGAGCATCATCGGCCTGGATCGCTACGTGGCCGACGGCATCCTGACCGCCGGGCAGGCCGAGTTCCTGCGCCGCGCCGTGCGCGAGCGGCAGAACATCCTGATCGCCGGCGGCACCAGCACCGGCAAGACCACGCTGGCGAACGCGCTGCTGGCCGAGATCGCCGCCACAGGCGACCGCGTGCTGGTGCTCGAAGACACCATCGAGCTGCAATGCGCGGCCCGCGACCATGTGCCGCTGCGCACCCGCGCCGGCGTCGTCACAATGACCGAGCTGGTGCGGGCCACGATGCGCCTGCGGCCTGACCGCGTGATCGTCGGCGAAGTGCGTGGCGGCGAAGCCCTGGACTTGGTGAAGGTCTGGGGCACCGGCCACCCCGGCGGCATTGCCACCATCCATGCCGGCTCCGCCTTGGGCGCACTGCTGCGTCTGGAGCAACTGATCCTCGAAGTGGCAGTGAATCCGCCCCGCGCCCTGATCGCCGAGGCGGTCAACGTGGTGATTCACATCGCAGGCCGTGGCCGCAAACGTCACGTCGAAACCATCTCCCGTGTCGTCGGCTTCGACGGTGCGGGCTATCGCCTGACAGATGCGCTGGAAACGCCGTTTCCCGAGCTGCCGCCGGTTCCTCTTGCAGCCGCTGCCGCTGCGCCTTCCTCGACCCCTGACCAACCTGGAGAACTGCCATGACGCACGTTGATGCTTTCCGTCTTTCCGTAAATCCTATTTCTCGCCTGTCCAGCATGGCGCGGCTGCGCCACCTGGCCCGTCCCGCAGGGCAAGGGCTGCTGCTGGCCGCGCTGATGCTGTTGCTGGCGGGCACGGCGCAGGCCGCCGGTTCCTCGATGCCGTGGGAAGGGCCGCTGACCTCCATCCTCGAATCCATCCAAGGGCCAGTCGCCCGGATCGTGGCGGTGATCATCATCATCTCGACGGGGCTTGCGCTGGCGTTCGGTGATACCAGCGGCGGCTTTCGCAAGCTGATCCAGATCGTGTTCGGCCTGTCCATCGCGTTCGCCGCGTCCTCGTTCTTCCTGTCGTTCTTCAGCTTCTCCGGAGGGGCCGTCGTATGAGTAAGGCCACCGATCTTCCGGGCTTTGAAGTGCCGCTGCATCGCTCGCTGACCGAGCCGATCCTGCTGGGCGGTGCGCCGCGCACCGTGGCGATTGCCAACGGCACGCTAGCCGCCGCCGTCGGGCTGGGCCTGCAACTGTGGATTCCCGGCGTGGTGCTCTGGATCGTCGGCCACTCGCTGGCCGTATGGGGTGCGCGCGTCGATCCGCAGTTCATGCAGGTCTTCGCGCGGCATATCAAACACCGCCCGCTTCTGGACGTGTGAGGGGAGGACGCCATGCTGAACCTTGCCGAATATCGTCAGCGCCCGGCCTTGCTTGCCGACTGGCTGCCCTGGGCCGGGCTGGTCGCGCCGGGCGTTGTGCTGAACAAAGATGGTTCGTTTCAACGCACGTTCCAGTTTCGCGGCCCCGACTTGGACAGTGCGACACAGGGCGAGCTGATTGCCACGTCGGCGCGGCAGAACAACGCGCTTCGCCGTACCGGGTCTGGCTGGGCCTTCTATATCGAGGCCGAGCGGATGCGGGCATCGAGCTATCCGCAATCCTCCTTTCCCGAACCACTGTCCTGGCTGGTGGATGAGGAGCGACGCGCGGCGTTCGAGGAGTCGGATGGCCATTTCGAGAGCGTCTATCACTTCACGTTGCAACACCTACCGCCGCAAGAGTCTCGCGCCCGTGCGGCTGGGATGCTGTACGAGAACCGGCCCACTGAGGGTGTGGACTGGCGTGGTCGGCTTGATTCCTTCGTGGCAGAGACCGATCGCGTGTTCGACCTGCTCGATGGTGTGATGCCGGAGATTGCCTGGCTGGACGATAGCCAGACGCTGACCTACCTGCATGCCACAGTCTCCACGCGGCGCTATCGCGTCGGCGTGCCCGACGTGCCGTTCCATATCGACGCACTGCTGGCCGATGCCGCGCTGGTCGGCGGCCTGGCGCCCATGCTGGGCGATCAGCACCTGCGCGTGGTGTCGGTACGAGGCTTCCCGACCTCGACCTGGCCGGGGATCTTGGACGACCTCAACCGCCTGGGCTTTGCGTATCGCTGGAGTACGCGCTTCCTGTGCCTGGACAAAGCCGAGGCGGAACGGGAATTGGGGCGCTTGCGGCGCCAATGGTTCGCCAAGCGCAAGAACGTCATCGCGCTGCTGCGCGAAACGATCTTTCAGCAGGAAAGCCCGCTGGTCGATACCGATGCCAGCAACAAGGCCGCCGACGCCGATGCCGCCTTGCAGGAGCTGGGCAGCGATCAAGTCGCCTTCGGCTACCTCACCGCCACGGTGACGGTGCTCGACGCCGACCCGGCCGTGGCCGACGAGAAGCTGCGCATGGTGGAGCGCGTCATCCAGGGCCGGGGTTTCGTGACCATCCCCGAAACCCTCAACGCAGTCGATGCCTGGCTGTCGTCCGTCCCCGGCAACGCATACGCGAACGTGCGTCAGCCCATCGTTTCGACGCTGAACCTGGCGCACATGATGCCGATGTCAGCGGTATGGGCTGGGCCGGAGAAGAACGAACACCTCGATGGCCCGCCGCTGATCGTCACCCGCACCGATGGCGCGACGCCGTTCCGGCTGGTGACGCACATCGGCGACGTGGGGCACACCCTTGTCGCCGGGCCGACCGGCATGGGCAAGTCGGTGCTGCTCGCCATATTGGCCATGCAGTTCCGGCGCTACTTCGGCTCGCGGATCTTCGCCTTCGACATGGGGCGCTCGATGCGCGCCACCATCCTCGGCCTTGGCGGTGAGCACTACGACCTCGGTGCCGATGGCGGCATCGCCTTCCAGCCACTCGCGCGAATAGCCCACGAGGGCTACCGCACCTGGGCCGCCGAATGGGTGGAGGGCCGGCTGCTGCACGAAGGCGTGACGGTCGGCCCGGACGAGAAGGCTGCCATTTGGTCGGCGCTGCGAAGCCTTGCCGGTGCGCCAGTGGAGCAGCGCACCATGACCGGCTTGTCGGTGTTATTGCAGTCCAACGCGCTGCGCCAAGCGCTCGCGCCCTATGTGTTGGGCGGCGCCCACGGCAAGCTGCTGGACGCTGACCACGACCGGCTGGGCATGGCCGACGTGCAGGGCTTTGAGATGGAAGAACTGATGCACAGCCCCGCCGCCGTGCAAGCAGTGCTGCGCTACCTGTTCGCCCGCTTCGACGAACGTTTTGACGGCGCGCCCACGCTGCTGATCCTCGATGAAGCGTGGCTGTTCCTCGATGAGCCGTCCTTCGCGGCCCGCATCCGGCAATGGCTCAAGACGCTCAGAAAAAAGAACGTCAGCGTCATCTTTGCCACGCAGTCGCTGGCCGACATCAAGGACTCGACCATCGCGCCAGCCATCATCGAAAGCTGCGCGAGCAGGATCTTCTTACCTAACCCGCAGGCCACCGAGCCGCAGATTCGCACGATCTACGAAGGCTTCGGCTTGAACAGCCGCCAGATTGAGATCGTGGCGACCGCACAGCCCAAGCGCGATTACTACTACCAGTCGCGCCTCGGCAATCGCCTGTTCGACCTCGACCTGGGGCCTGTCGCGCTCGCATTCGCGGGCGCATCCACCCCTCAAGACCAACGCGATATTGACCGCGTGCTGACGCAGGCCGGCGCTCCCGGCTTCGCCGGCGCGTGGCTGCGCCATCGCGGCCTCGGCTGGGCCGCCGACCTGCTGCCGTCCGCTCCGGCGGCAGCTTCCTTTCTCGCTTCTCAACCGCTGGAGGTTTCACCATGAAGACCAAGCCCCGTTTGCTCTCTGTCTCACTCGCTGCCGTGCTGTCGGTATCGCTGCTGGCCGTGCAGCCCGCATCCGCGCTGACGGTGTTCGACCCGTCCAACTTCGTGCAGAACACGCTGACCGCCGTGCGCACGCTGGAACAGATCAACAACCAGATCAACCAGCTTCAGAACGAGGCGCAGATGTTGATGAACCAGGCCAGGAACCTGGCAAATCTCGACTTCAACATCGTCAACCGCCTGCGCTCGACGCTCGCCACCACCGAGCGCCTGATCGCCGAGGCGCGCGGCTTGGCCTACGACGTGCAGAGCATGGATGCCACGTTCGCCCGCCTGTACCCGGAACAGTACGCCGCCACCATCAGCGGCGACCGCATGGCACAGGACGCCCGCGAACGCTGGCAGAACACCTTGAACGGCTTGCACACCGCGATGCGGATGCAGGCGCAGGTGTCGCAGAACCTCGCCCAAGACGAAAGCGCGCTGGCCGATCTCGTGAGCCAGAGCCAGTCGGCCACCGGCGCGCTGCAAGCGATGCAGGCGACGAACCAGCTCCTGGCTTTGCAGGCCAAGCAGTCGATCCAGGCGCAGCAGCTCCAGATCACGCAAGACCGGGCCGCTTCACTGGAACTGGCGCGGCAAGCGGCGGCTATGGAGCGCGCCCGCGAAGTGCGGCGGCGCTTTCTGGGCACCGGCACGCCGTACACGCCGCAGTCCGTCAACTTCTATAACAACTGACCGGAGGCGGCCATGCGATGCGCTTCCGTCCTGATGGCCGTGCTGCTGACCGCGTGCGGCCAGCAGCCGGCCGAGAACCTGGCCGACGCCCTGGCCGCAGATCCGGTGCGGCTCAAGGCGTTGCGCGGGCAATGCGCGGCCGACCGGCAGGCCGTGGGCGAGGATGCCTGCCGCGCCGCCGCTGAAGCCTTCCGGCGGCGCTTCTTCGCCGGCCATACCGGGCCGGATGAATACAACTCGCTGGCTGAACTCCCGCCGATTCCGCCGAGCTTCGATACGCCCGCAGATGAATTGCCAGAGGGCGCCGTTCCGCTCACTCCGCCCGAGGATTCGCCATGAACGACGTGACCATCATCGACCGTTTCCTCGATACGTTCTCGCGCTACATCGACTCGGGCTTCGGCTTATTGCAGGGCGAAGTGGCATTTCTCACCGCCACGCTCATCGTCATCGACATGACGATCGCTGGCCTGTATTGGGCCATGAGCCACGCCACCGGCCAGGGCGACGACGTGATCGCCAAGCTGCTGCGCAAGGTGCTCTGTGTCGGCGCGTTCGCCTACATCATCGGCAACTTCAACTGGCTGGCGAGCATCGTGTTCCGCTCGTTCGCCGGCTTGGGAATTACCGCTACCGGCTCGGCCATCACGATGGAGAACTTCCTTCAGCCGGGCCGGCTGGCGAAGACCGGCATCGACGCAGCCGCGCCGATTCTGGAACAGATCGGGGACATGGCTGGGTTCCCCGAGGTGTTCGTGAACATCGACCCTATCGTGGTTCTGTTCATCGCCTGGCTGGTGGTGATCCTCTGCTTCTTCGTGCTGGCCGTACAGCTTTTCATCACGCTGATCGAGTTCAAACTGACTACGCTCGCCGGCTTCGTCTTGATCCCGTTTGCACTCTGGAACAAGACCTCGTTCCTCGCGGAAAAGGTGCTAGGCAACGTGGTGTCGTCAGGCATCAAGGTCTTGGTGCTGGCCGTCATCGTCGGCATCGGTTCAGGCCTGTTCGCCGAGTTCCAGGTGCATCCCGACGAACCATCCATCGACCACGCGCTGGTCGTGATGCTGGCCTCGCTCGCGCTGCTGGCGCTGGGCATTTTCGGCCCCGGTATCGCCACCGGCCTGGTGTCCGGTGCGCCACAGCTTGGTGCGGGCGCGATGGCTGGTGCTGCGGTCGGGGCTGTCGGCACCGGCGTTGCCATCGGCGCCGCCGTAACGGGCGTGGGCGGCGCCGTCATGGCCGGGGCACGAATGGCCCCGGCGGCCGCAAAGCTGGCCGGTGCCGGTGCGCGTGCCGCGACTTCGGCGGCCGGCAGTGCCCGATCGGCGTTCCAGGCCGGTTCCGCTGCGGCCGGCGGCGGTGCCAAGGGCGCGGCGGCTGGCCTCGGCAATGTCGCCAAGACTGGCGCACAAGCCGCAGGCCGCAGCGTCACCTCTGGTGCTTCCGCTGTTGGGCAGAAGGTGGCCGACTCCTTCCGCGCTGGCTGGAACGGCACAGAAGCCGGCAGCGACGGTGCTGGCCCCGGCCAGACCGCAGACGGCACCGCAGGCTCGCAGAAGCAACAGCAACCGGCCTGGGCCAAGCGGATGCACCGCCGCCAGCAGGCTACCCATGCCGCGACCACTGCCGCCCACACGCTGCGCGGCGGCGACGGCGGCGGCTCCGGGCAAGGCCCGAGCCTGCGGGATTCCGATACCTAACCTTCAAGGAGAACACCCATGCGATTCAAACGACCGCAGGTGCGCTACGCCGATACGCCGCAGCCTGCCACCCCGTATCAAGCCGCCGCCCAGGTGTGGGACGACCGTATCGGCTCCGCCCGCGTGCAGGCGAAGAATTGGCGCCTGATGGCCTTCGGCTGCCTAGTGCTCGCGCTGTTGATGGCCGGCGGCCTGGTGTGGCGCTCGGCGCAGTCCATCGTGACGCCCTATGTCATCGAGGTCGATCAAGCCGGGCAGGTGCGCGCCGTGGGAGAGGCCGCCACGCCGTACCGGCCCGGCGACGCGCAGATCGCGCACCACCTGGCGCGCTTCGTGACGCTGGTTCGCTCGCTGTCCATCGACCCCATCGTGGTGCGGCAGAACTGGCTCGATGCCTACGACTACACCACCGACAAGGGCGCGGCGGTGCTCAACGACTACGCCCGCACCAATGACCCATTCGCCCGCATCGGCAAGGAATCGGTAACGGTGCAAATCACCAGCGTGGTTCGCGCGAGCGACACGTCTTTCAACGTGCGCTGGACAGAGCAGCGCTATGTCAACGGTGCGCCCGCCGGCACCGAACGCTGGAACGCCGTGCTTTCGACCGTCCTGCAAACCCCGCGTACTGAACAGCGCCTGCTCAAGAACCCATTGGGTATCTACGTCAACGGCCTGTCATGGAGCCGCGAACTGGATTCTTCCGAAGGAGCCAAACCATGAAACTTCGTTTCCGCCTTTACGTTGTTCCTTTGACGCTGCTGGCCCTCGCGGGCTGCGCCTCGCAGGGGAAGCCGCCGCCATCCATCTCGCTCGACGAGACGGTGCTGGCCCAGCCGTTGCCCGAACCGCCCAAGCCCGTCGAAGTCGTCGCCGTCCCTGAACCGCTGGCGCTGCCGGCGCAGTTGAAGCCCCTGCCGGAACTCGATGAGGCCCCCGTTGCGCCGGAGCCGGCCGACGAAAAGGTGCGCGTTTCCCGTGCCAATGCAGAAGCGCGTATCGCGCCTACCCGTGAGGGCTACGTCAACGCGATTCAGGTGTGGCCGTTCACCGATGGCGCGCTTTATCAGGTCTATGCGTCGCCGGGGCGCGTGACGGTGGTTTCGCTTCAACCGGGCGAGGAACTGGTAACGGTCGCCGCCGGCGATACCGTGCGCTGGATCGTGGGCGACACGTCCAGCGGCGGCGGGGCCGATCTGCGCGTCAATGTGCTGGTCAAGCCTATCCGCTCCGGTCTGAAAACCAATCTCGTCATCACCACCAGTCGGCGCACCTACCTGCTGGAGCTGACCTCGACCGAGAGGGCATGGATGGCGTCGGTGTCCTGGGACTATCCGAAAGACCGAATGCTCGCGTTGCAGCGCCAGGCGCAGGCAGCGCAGGCAACAACGCCTGTCGATACGGGCCTGTCGCTGGACAAGATCCGCTTCCGCTACGCGGTATCGGGCAGCAACCCGCCGTGGAAGCCTCTGCGCGCCTTCGATGATGGAGAGAAGGTCTATATCCAGTTCCCGCCGGGCATCGCCCAGGGCGAGCTGCCGCCGCTGTTTGTCATCGGCGCGCAGGGCGACGGGCAACTGGTGAACTACCGTTTTCGCTCGCCGTACTACGTCGTGGATCGCCTGTTCGGCGCGGCCGAACTGCGGCTGGGCGGCGATGGCGGCGACGTGGTGCGGATCGAGCGCACCGATGGTGTTGCACGGAGGAACTGACCATGAGCCAGGATGACACTCCCGACCTTGCCGCGCCGCAGGCGGACAAGGTGGCGCCGGAGGCAGTGGCGCTGCGCGCCCAGCCGCGTCCAGTCACACGCCTGAACCGGCGCTCGCTGGCCATCCTTGCCGGCGTCCTAGCGGTCGCCGTGCTCGGCGCGCTGATGTGGTCGCTGCAACCTCATCGACGCAGCACAGGCGAGCAGACCGAGCTTTACAACGTCGATCGCGTGTCAAAGTCGGAAGGACTGGATGCGCTGCCGACGGACTATTCCAAGCTGCCGCCGGCGTTGCTGCCTGCCGTTCCCGAACTAGGGCCACCGCTGCCGGGCGATCTTGGCCCGGCTATCGTGAAGTCGCAGCAACCGGCGACGGCTGCCTACGCGGCCCCCGGTCACGACCCGAACGATGCCCTGCGAAAAGAAGCCGAGGCGGCCGCGGCCTCGTCCGTGTTCTTCCGCTCGGGTGGGCAGAATGCGGCGCCGGTAGCGCAGACACAGGTGGCCGCTGCGCCGGGCTTCGCCGCCAATGCGGCGTTTGACCCGCTGGCGGCCGGGCCGGCCTCCACGGCGGCCCAACCTGCTGACCCGACAGCGGTGCAAAACCGGCAAGACCAGAAAGAGGCTTTCATGAAAGCTGGCCCCACTGAAACCCGTAATTCCGGCAATCTGACTCTGCCAATTTCGCCGTATCAGGTTATGGCCGGAACAGTGGTCGCAGGTGCCTTGGTGACGGGCATCAAGTCGGACTTGCCCGGCGACGTGATCGCCACGGTGACGGAGCCGGTCTATGACACAGCCACCGGGCGCTTCCTGCTGATTCCGCAGGGTTCGCGCATCCTGGGCAAATACAACAGCCAGGTCAGCTACGGGCAGAGCCGCGTTCAAGTCGTCTGGAACCGGATCATCCTGCCGGACACGTCTTCGCTCACGCTCGACAACCTGGCCGGCACCGACCCAGCCGGCTATGCCGGGCTGGAGGACGATGTGGACTACCACTGGGGCCGCATCTTTGCCGGTGCGGCACTCACCACGCTGCTGGGCGTCGGTGCCGAGCTGGCCGCGCCGGAGAACCGGCAGGATGGTGATCGCGTCATCATCGCTGGGCGCGACAGCGCGCAGGACAGCATCAATCAGGTCGGCCAGGAGATGACCCGGCGCAACCTCAACATCCAGCCGACCTTAACGCAACGGCCGGGCCTGCCGGTTCGCATCATCGTCAACCGGGATCTGGTGCTGCGGCCGTACCAGCCGCTGTTCTTCAACCGGGGGACTTCACGATGAGCACGACCAAGAAGCTGCGGCTCGGCCCGCTGCCGAAGACCGAGAGCACCAAGCTGACTTTCGTTTGCCCGACCAGCTTGAAAGTCGACCTCGACCGCTACGCCGCGCTACACGCGCAGGCGTATGGCGAGGCCGTTGATGCGGCGACGCTGATCCCGCATATGCTGGAAGCGTTCATGGCGGGGGATCGAGGATTCAGGAAGGGCACGGCGACCCGCAGCACACCACCGAAGCCGCCATGATTGCACCGCATGCTATTCAACGGCATCCATCGAACGCGCAGCCCAGGCTGCGCGTTCTTCATTCTGGATGCCGCCGAGCCTGTTGGGCTATGATGATGCGACAGGCCCGCCGTTCCTCGGCAATCCAGCACTACACAGTGCGATGCGGCTTTCTCTCCCAACGCTCCTATGTCGCTCCTAGCCGACAACGCCGCTCTTCTTCTAAGCGGCCCCGAAAGGAGCTAACCTACTGTCCCATATACGGTTTCAAGTCCTTCTTGATTTGCGCGAAAGAATTGACACCGGCACTTTTTTGCCCGGATTTCGAGCGCTCTCCAGCTGTGGGCATTGCCTGATCCGGCGCCATCGCTGGCAAGGCCAGCTCCCACAAGGTGGACTTCCTGCACAGTACCCGTGGGAGCCGGCCTTGCCGGCGATGCGATCTCCCAGGCAATAAAAAAGCCCGCCTGTTGCCAGGCGGGCTTTCGGGTTCAGCGAGCGGGGCTTACGCCGCCTTCGCCGACTGCTGGCTCAGGGAGCGGTTCAGCGCGCTGAACAGCGCCTTGAAGCTGGCGGTGGTGATGTTTTCGTCGATGCCCACGCCGTGGACCGGACGGCCACCGGCAACGCGCAGTTCGATGTACGCCGCGGCCTTGGCATTGGTGCCGGCGCCAATGGCGTGTTCGTTGTAGTCCATGATTTCCACGGATACCGGCAGGCCGGCTACCAGGGCTTCCAGGGCGCCGTTGCCCTTGCCGCGCCAGTGCAGGGTGGTCTCGCCTTCACCGGCGACTTCCACTTCCACGGCGCTGTGGCCGTTTTCTTCCTGCAGGCGATGGCTGACCAGCGCATACGGCGCGTTGGCCTGGAGGTATTCGCGGTGCAGCAGGTTGTAGATTTGCTGGGCGGTCATTTCCAGACCCAGGCGGTCGGTTTCACCCTGGACGACCTGGCTGAACTCGATCTGCATGCGACGTGGCAGGCTGATGCCGTATTCCTGTTCGAGCAGGTAGGTGATACCGCCCTTGCCGGACTGGCTGTTGACGCGGATCACCGCCTCGTAGCTGCGGCCGATGTCGGCCGGGTCGATCGGCAGGTACGGCACTTCCCACAGCGTGCCTTCCTTCTGCTGGGCAAAGCCCTTGCGGATGGCGTCCTGGTGCGAACCGGAAAACGCGGTGTGAACCAGGTCGCCGACATACGGGTGACGCGGGTGCACCGGCAACTGGTTGCACTCTTCGACCACCTTGCGCACGCCGTCGATGTCGGAGAAGTCCAGCTCCGGGTCGATGCCTTGGGTGTAGAGGTTCAGGGCCAGGGTCACCAGGTCGACGTTGCCGGTACGCTCGCCGTTGCCGAACAGGCAGCCTTCGGCGCGGTCGGCACCGGCCATCAGGCCCAGTTCGGTGGCAGCGATGCCGGTGCCACGGTCGTTGTGGCAGTGCAGGCTGATGATCACGCTGTCGCGACGGCTGACGTTGCGGCAGAACCACTCGATCTGGTCGGCGTAGACGTTCGGCGTCGAGACTTCGACGGTGGCCGGCAGGTTGAGGATGATCTTGTGCTCAGGCGTCGGGTTCCACACCTCGATCACCGCGTCGCAGACTTCCTTGGCGAATTCCATTTCAGTGGCGCTGAAGGTTTCCGGCGAGTACTGGAAGGTCCACTGGGTTTCCGGCTGCTGGGCCGCGTATTTGACGAACAGCTTGGCCGCGTTTACCGCGATGTCCTTCACGCCTTGCTTGTCCTGGTTGAAGACGATGCGGCGGAACGACGGGCTGGTGGCGTTATACAGGTGGACGATGGCCTTCTTGGCGCCACGCAGGGACTCGAAGGTGCGCGAGATCAGGTCTTCGCGGGCCTGGGTCAGGACCTGGATGGTGGTGTCGTCCGGGATGTGGCCATCCTCGATGAGGGTACGCACGAAGTCGAAGTCAGTCTGCGACGCAGACGGGAAGGCCGCTTCGATTTCTTTCACGCCAACGCTGACCAGGGTCTTCCAGAAACGCAGTTTCTTCTCCGAGTCCATCGGCTCGATCAGCGACTGGTTGCCGTCGCGCAGGTCGGAGCTGCACCAGATCGGCGCTGCGGTGATGGTCTTCGACGGCCAGGTACGGTCGGGCAAGTCGATGGTCGGGAAGGCACGGTACTTCTTCGAAGGGTCTTTGAGCATGGTCATCAGAGCAATCCTGTTTGATGCGGCCTGGAACGGGCCTGCCGAATACGAATTTTTTGGAGGGGGCGAGGCGACGCGATTCAGCCTGGTAGTCGTGCGCTGACCAGGCAGAGGCTGCGGTGTTGGCGGAGCAGGATGAGGGTTTTGGCGGTTTTCATGCCCTCAACCCTAACCAGTGGGGTGAAAGATGGCAAGCACCTGGGAAAATTTGATAGAAATGTGCGGAAACAGCTTTTTATCGGCATTTAATCGCGCTTCGCAACGAAAAAGACCGCGCCTATTGCGCGGTCTTTTGGATTGGCGCAAGTGCGCCGTCTCGCTTGCCGGTCAGGGCTGGAAGGCGCCGATGAAAATCGCCGGATCCACCCGCGCATCGTTGAGGCTGACGTTCCAGTGCATGTGTGGCCCGGTGGCGCGGCCGGTGGCGCCGACCTTGCCGACCACGGCGCCGCGCGTCAGTACCTGACCGGGCTTCACGTCGATCTTCGACAGGTGGCAGAACATGCTGATGAAGCCCTGGCCATGGTCGACGAACACCGTATTGCCGTTGAAGAAGTAGTTGCCGGTGAGGATCACCTTGCCGTTGGCCGGCGTCTTGATCGGCGTGCCGGCGGGCACGGCGAAGTCCAGGCCGGAATGCGGGTTGCGTTCTTCGCCGTTGAAGAAGCGGCGCACCCCGAAGCGGCTCGACAGCGGGCCGCTGACCGGCTTGTCGAGGATCAGGTTGCTCGGGGTGCCGGGGCTGAAGCTGCGGTAGGCCTTCAGCTGCTCGGCCAGCTCGGCGTCGATGCGCTTGAGATCGGCGGGGTTGGGGTTGACCTGGCGCTGGTTCTTCAGGGTGATGTGCTGCTCCTGGTACTTCTTGCTGCCGACGCTGAAGGTCAGGGTGCGGTTGCCCTGGACCAGGCTGGCGCTGCCGGGTTTCTGGGTCAGCGGGATGCCGACGATGGCCAGCCAGTTGTCCTGCTCCCTCACCACCAGTACCGGTTTGCCGTCGAAGCGGGCGGTCAGCGGCTGGGCCGACGGGCCGAGATCGACCACGGCAACACCACCGGGCACCGGCTTGTTCAACTGGCGGGTGATGTAGCTGGCGTGGGCACTGCTGGCGAAGGTCAGGCACAGCAGGAGCAGCGAGGCGAACAGTCTTGGCATGGGTTCAGTCCAGTAGAGAGAGCGTGACCGGCGTCTGGTGATTGTCTTCGACCCGCACCAGCAATTCGCCTTCGCCCAGGCGGGCCTTCAGGCGCTGGCCGTTCTGGGTCTGGGCGGCGCTGCGGATCGCCTGGCCGCGCTCATCGAGGAGGATGCTGTAGCCGCGGCCGAGGGTCGCCAGCGGGCTGACCACTTCGAGCATCTGCACCTGAGCCTGAAGTTGCTGGCGGCGACCCTTGAGGGTTTCGCGCATGGCCCGTGGCAGGCGCTCGGCGAGGTTGTCGAGACGCTGCTTGAGCAAGGCCAGGGTGCGGCCGGGGTGCTGCGCAGCCAGGCGGGTGTCGAGGCGTGCCAGGCGCTCGCGGCGCTGGTTGAGCCGCTGCTCGAAGGCGCGGCGCAGGCGCATGTCCAGGTCGTCCAGGCGCTGGGCCTGCTGGCGCAGGCGTTCGCCGGGATGACGCAGGCGCCGGGTCAGGCTGTCGAGGCGCAGGCGGTCGTGGGCCAGGCGGCTCTGGATCCGCAGTAGCAGACGGCGTTGCAGGCTTTCGAGGCGGCGTTGCAGGTCGCTGCTGTCCGGCGCCAGCAGCTCGGCAGCGGCTGACGGCGTGGGCGCGCGGACATCGGCGACGAAGTCACTGATGGATACGTCGGTTTCATGGCCGACGGCGCTGACGATGGGCGTCACGCAGGCGGCGATGGCCCGTGCCACCGGTTCTTCGTTGAAGCACCAGAGGTCTTCCAGCGAACCGCCGCCACGGGCCAGGATCAGTGCGTCGAAGCCTTGGGCGTCGGCCTTCTGCAGGGCGCGGACGATCTGCCCGATGGCTTCGCGGCCCTGCACGGCAGTGGGGATCAGGTTCAGCTCCACCTGTGGGGCGCGACGGCGGAACACACTGATGATGTCGCGGATCACCGCGCCGGTAGGCGAGCTGATGATGCCGATGCGCTGGGGATGAGCGGGCAGGGCGCGCTTGCGTTCGGCGGCGAACAGGCCTTCGGCGCCGAGCTTTTCCTTCAGGGCCTCGAAGGCCAGGCGCAGCGCGCCGTCGCCGGCCGGCTCGACGGTGTCGAGGATCAGTTGATAGTCGCCGCGGCCTTCGAACAGCGAAACCTTGCCGCGCACCTTGACCGCCAGTCCATCACGCAACGCCTGGCGCACCCGCGCGGCGTTGTTGCGAAACAGCGCGCAGCGCACCTGGGCGCCGCTGTCCTTGAGGGTGAAATAGACGTGGCCGGAAGCCGGGCGGGCGAGATTGGATATCTCGCCCTCGACCCAGATGCTGCTGAAGACATCTTCCAGCAGCACGCGGGCGCGGCCGTTGAGTTGGCTGACCGTGAGGACTTCACGGTCCAGGCCGAGGCGTTCGAAAGGGTCTCTGATCATGGGGTGGCACTATAAAGGATCGCGAGGCGGGGTGTCGTGCATGTGGCTGAGGAATTGCCTGACCAGCGGCCCGGCATCACGCCGATAGGCGATGGCGACCGTGCTGATGCAACGCGGGTCGGCCAGCGGGATGAAGCGCAGCGAGGCCGGGGCGATGTCCTGCATGCAACGCGGCAACAGGGCAACGCCGAAGCCGGCCTGGATCAGCTGCAACTGAGTGGTCTTGCGCGATACCACTCGCGCCGGTCGGGGGAAGAAACCGGCGGCCATGCACAGCTCCGCCGACAGGTAGCTCAGGCCGCCACGCTGGCGGTGGGGGATGGAGATGAACGGCTCTTCACCCAGGTCCGCCAGGTGCACGCTGTCGTGTCCGGCCAGTGGGTGGCTGTCGGCGACGGCCAGCAACAGCGGCTCTTCGAATAGCGGCTCTACGCACAGGCCCTGGTGCTGGCGCAGGACGGGCAGGCGCAGCAGGCCGATGTCCAGGCGCCCCTCGGCCAGTTCCTCCAGTTGGCCTTCCGAGGACAGCTGGGCGATCTCCATCGACACGCCGGCGTTCTCCCGCAGGTACCCGCCCAGGCGCTGGAGCAGGGTGCCGGTCAGCGGTACGGTGCTGGAATGGCTCAGGCGCAGGCTGCCGCGCAGGCCCTGGCCGACTTCGCGGGCAAGGGTTCCGGCTTTGTCGAGGTCCTGCAGCACCTGTCGGGCCCGAGGCAGGAAGGCTGCGCCAGCAGCGGTCAGGCGCGGCTGGCGGGCGGTGCGCTCGAACAGCGCGGTGTCCAGTTGCTGTTCCAGTTCGCGGATCTGCCGGCTGAGGGCCGACTGGGCGATGTACAGGCGTTCGGCGGCGGCGCTGAAGCTGCCGCTTTCGGCGATCTCGACGAAGTAACGCAGTTGACGTGTGGAAATCATGAGCTATGCCGTTTCGAGATGGCTGATGGCGATATTGCATATTAGTCGGCATGGGTGATGGCTGGGTAAGGTGTCGGAAAAATCCATGAGGTGCTGTCTCGATGTTGTCGGACCTGTTCGCCCAACTGCCGTTTTCGATGATTGACTGGCTGCCGATCCTGCTTGGCGTGGCGGCTGCCTATGTGGTGTTCGGCATTGCCGGGTTCGGTACTGCGCTGGTGGCCGGGCCGGTACTGATCAATTTCATGCCGCTGTCGCGGATCATCCCGCTGCTGGTGCTGCTGGATTTCGTTGCCGCCTTTGGCAACTGGCTGCCGGCGCGCAAGGCGGTGGCCCGGAGCGAACTGCTGCGCTTGCTGCCGTTCATGGCGCTGGGCTGCACGCTGGGGGTGATCTTCCTGCTGCAGCTCAAGGCCGATGTGCTGATGCTGCTGATGGGGCTGTTCGTCACTGCCTACGCGCTGTACAGCCTGGCGGTGAAGGTCAAGCCGGCCAATCTGGCGCCGGCCTGGGCGGTGCCGGCGGGTACGGTGGGTGGGCTGTTCGGCGCGCTGTTCGGCAGCGGCGGCTTTCTGTATGCGCTGTACCTCAATGCCCGCCTGTCTTCCACCGAGCAGGCGCGGGCCACCCAGAGCGCGCTGATCAGTTGCAGCACGGTGGTGCGCCTGAGCCTGTTCCTGGTCGCCGGGGTGTACGCCGACTGGCCGTTGCTGCTGCTCGCCGTGTGCCTGTTGCCGGTGATGTTCCTCGGCCTGCGCATCGGTCGCCGGCTGACCCTGAACATGTCCCGGGAAGCCTTCGTGCGGCTGGTGACCTGGCTGGTGCTGTGCAGCGGCATTGCCCTGATCGGCCGCTACCTCAGTGAGGTAAACTGGGCGCTTTGAGCACCCCGGCTGTTGTCATGATCATCCAGAGCATCATCGTTCCCCGCATGTCCACCATTCCCGTGCACGAAGCCCGTGCGCGGGCCATCCTGCGCTGGCTGGTGCGCGAGAAGATCGTCGAGGAAGGGCTCAGCACCTGCGGCTTCAGCGGCAACCGCATGGGGCACGCCATCGGCGAAGGTGCACGCAAGGTGGTGGAGCGGCCGGAACTGCTGCCGTACGGCAAGCGCATCAACGGCCTGGAAGTCATCACCAAACGCTGCATCTATACGCCGCTGGACGACTTCCTCGAAGAGGCGGGCTGCCCCGAGTGCCGCCAGGAAATAGGCGAGGCACTGTTCGACAGCCTGGAAGAGTGGATGCCGGCGCAGACCGACAACTTCACCTGCCCCGAATGCGGCCATGAAGACGACATCAACGGCTTTCTGTTCCTGCAGCCGTGTGCCTTTTCCAACCTGGGTTTCATCTTCAATGGGTGGGCCGAGGCCGGTTTCCGGCAATCCTTCCTCGACGACTTCGCCGACTGGCTGGATCAGCCGGTGGCGGTGGTGCGGGTGAAGCGTTCGGGCAACTGACCGAAGGCCCATCTTTACATTGAGCGAACTGGCGCGCATGAGTATAATGGCGCGCTTCCATTTTTCCCGCCCGGGAGCCCCCGCGATGCTGCGTATCAGCCAAGAAGCCCTGACCTTCGACGACATTCTCCTTGTACCTGGCTATTCCGAGGTACTTCCCAACGAAGTCAGTCTCAAGACCCGTTTGACCCGTGGCATCGAGCTGAACATTCCGTTGGTTTCCGCCGCCATGGATACCGTGACCGAAGCCCGCCTGGCCATCGCCATGGCACAGGAAGGCGGCATCGGCATCATCCACAAGAACATGACCGTCGAGCAACAGGCCAGCGAAGTGCGCAAGGTCAAGAAGTTCGAGGCCGGCGTGGTCAAGGACCCGATCACCATCGACGCCGACGCCACCGTGCGCGACCTGTTCGAGCTGACCCGCCTGAACAACATCTCCGGCGTACCGGTGCTGCACAACGGCGACCTGGTCGGTATCGTCACCTCCCGTGACGTGCGTTTCGAATCCCGTCTGGACGCCACCGTGCGCGAAGTGATGACGCCCAAAGAGCGTCTGGTCACCGTCCGGGAAGGCGCCGACAAGAACGAAGTCCGCGAGCTGCTGCACAAGCATCGCCTGGAAAAAGTCCTGATCGTCGATGCCGACTTCAACCTGAAGGGCATGATGACCGTCAAGGACATCGAAAAAGCCAAGGCCTACCCGCTGGCCAGCAAGGACGACCAGGGTCGTCTGCGCGTCGGCGCCGCCGTCGGTACCGGCAAGGACACCGCCGAGCGCGTTGCGGCCCTGGTCGCTGCAGGCGTTGACGTGGTGGTGGTCGACACCGCCCACGGTCACTCCAAGGGCGTGATCGACCGCGTTCGCTGGGTCAAGGAAAACTTCCCGCAAGTGCAGGTGATCGGCGGCAACATCGCCACCGGCGCCGCCGCCAAGGCCCTGGCTGAAGCCGGCGCCGACGCGGTTAAGGTCGGTATCGGCCCGGGCTCGATCTGCACCACCCGTATCGTCGCCGGTGTCGGCGTGCCGCAGATCAGCGCCATCGCCAACGTTGCCGAAGCCCTCGAAGGCACCGGCGTCCCGCTGATCGCCGACGGCGGCATCCGCTTCTCCGGTGACCTGTCCAAGGCCATCGTCGCTGGCGCCTCGTGCGTGATGATGGGCTCGATGTTCGCCGGTACCGAAGAAGCACCGGGCGAAGTCGAACTGTTCCAGGGCCGTTCCTACAAGGCATACCGCGGCATGGGCTCGTTGGGCGCCATGGCTCAGGCCCAGGGCTCCTCGGACCGTTACTTCCAGGACTCCTCGGCCGGCGCCGAGAAACTGGTTCCGGAAGGCATCGAAGGCCGCGTTCCCTACAAGGGCGCACTGGCCGCGATCATCCACCAGCTGATGGGCGGCCTGCGCTCCTCGATGGGCTACACCGGTAGCGCCAACATCGAAGAGATGCGCACCAAGCCCGAGTTCGTGCGCATCACCGGTGCCGGCATGGCCGAGTCCCACGTGCATGACGTACAGATCACCAAGGAAGCGCCAAACTACCGGGTCGGCTGACGCCTCCAGCGGCAAGTTACAAGCTTTCAGCTTCAAGCGGTAGTTGCCCCGCAGCAACTACCGCGTTCCCCCCAGATCAACTTGCAGCTTGCGACTTGAAGCTTGCAGCTGCATCAGAGATTGAGTCATGGCCCTCGACATTCACGCTCACCGTATCCTGATTCTCGACTTCGGTTCCCAGTACACCCAGCTGATTGCCCGCCGCGTGCGCGAAATCGGCGTGTACTGCGAACTGCACCCGTTCGACATGGACGATGAAGCGATCCGCGCCTTCAACCCGCGCGGGATCATCCTCGCCGGCGGCCCCGAGTCCGTCCACGAAGCCAACAGCCCGCGCGCGCCGCAGGCGGTGTTCGACCTGAACGTACCGGTACTGGGCATCTGCTACGGCATGCAGACCATGGCCGAGCAGATGGGCGGCAAGGTTGAAGGTTCCGACCTGCGCGAATTCGGTTATGCCCGCGTTGACGTGGTCGGCAAGAGCCGCCTGCTCGACGGCATCGAAGACCATGTCGACGACGACGGCGTTCTCGGCCTGGACGTGTGGATGAGCCACGGTGACAAGGTCACCCGCATGCCGCAGGACTTCCACGTACTGGCCAGCACCCCGAGCTGCCCGATCGCCGGCATGTTCGACGACGCCCGCGGCTACTACGGCGTGCAGTTCCACCCGGAAGTGACCCACACCAAGCAGGGCGGTCGCATCCTGTCCCGCTTCATCCTCGACATCTGTGGCTGCGAAGCCCTGTGGACCGCCTCCAACATCGTCGAGGACGCCATCGCTCAGGTTCGCGAGCAGGTCGGTTCGGCCAACGTGCTGCTGGGCCTGTCCGGCGGTGTCGACTCCTCGGTAGTTGCCGCGCTGCTGCACCGCGCCATCGGCGACCAGCTGACCTGCGTCTTCGTCGACAACGGCCTGCTGCGCCTGCACGAAGGTGACCAGGTCATGGCCATGTTCAAGGAGAACATGGGCGTCAAGGTCATCCGCGCCGATGCCGAAGCCCAGTTCCTCGGCAACCTGGCCGGCGAAAGCGATCCGGAGAAGAAGCGCAAGATCATCGGTCGCACTTTCATCGACGTGTTCGATGCCGAAGCCAGCAAACTGGAAAACATCCAGTTCCTCGCCCAAGGCACCATCTACCCCGACGTGATCGAGTCGGCTGGCGCCAAGAGCGGCAAGGCCCACGTGATCAAGTCCCACCACAACGTCGGTGGCCTGCCTGAGGAAATGAACCTCAAGCTGGTCGAGCCGCTGCGTGAGCTGTTCAAGGACGAAGTGCGCAAGATCGGCCTGGAGCTGGGCCTGCCGTACGACATGGTCTACCGCCACCCGTTCCCGGGCCCGGGCCTGGGCGTGCGCATCCTCGGCGAAGTGAAGAAGGAATACGCCGACCTGCTGCGTCGTGCCGACCACATCTTCATCGAAGAACTGCGCAAAGCCGACTGGTACCACAAGACCAGCCAGGCCTTCGTGGTGTTCCAGCCGGTGAAATCGGTGGGGGTGGTCGGTGATGGCCGTCGCTACGCCTGGGTCGTGGCACTGCGTGCCGTCGAGACTGTGGACTTCATGACCGCACGCTGGGCGCACCTGCCGTACGAGCTGCTGGAAACCGTCAGCGGCCGGATCATCAACGAGATCGAAGGTATCTCGCGGGTGACCTACGACGTGTCGAGCAAGCCGCCGGCGACGATCGAGTGGGAATGATGTGAAACAAGGGCGCCTCCGGGTGCCCTTTTTCATGGGCTGATGTATCCCGGTTCAACCCGCCGGGCCGGCTGGCCAAAGTATTGCCTCCACCCACACGGAGGCTTATCCATGGACTCTTCTCCTGCTCTCGAGCAACTGCGCGGCAAGCTCGAAGCCCTGGCTGCGCAGACCGTCGACACCCTGCCCAACCTGCATGACAAGGCCCATGCGGCGGCGGTGGGAATACTGCGCAGCATGGACATCAGCGATGACCCGGATCTGATCTGGTGGCATCGCTTCAAGTGGTCGGCCACCAGTTCGCTGACCTTCACCGGCTTTCGTCATGGCGGCGTGCCGGTCGAAAGCATGACCTTCACCCAATTGCTGGTGCGCCGTTTCAACGCCCACGACCAGGACAACTCGGACCTACTGAACAGCAACAGTGGTTTCTACCGCGACGGTCCGCAGGCGCAGTCCTATGACGAGCGCAACGAGATCCGCCTGTTGCCGCAAAAGGTCTTGTATGCGCTGTGGGATGTCGATTTCGCCGCACAGTACCGCCAGCAACTGAGTGCGTATTGGCAAACCGACCACGGTGAAGTGCGCACGTCGATCCGTATCATGGCCCTGGCATCGGCCGTTTCCGCCTGTGCCAACGGACAACTGACGCCCGCGCAGTTGCAAGGCGTCTTCGACGGCCTGGGCGTCGACCAGCCACTGGCGTTGACGCTCGCTGAACTGGAGAGCGTGCGACCGCCGCTGCGCGGGGTGTGCTTTGGTGCGGTGAGTGTGCTGGGCGTCGATCTGGTCAATGTTTTCTGCCTGTGGCTGCCTGCGGGCGGCCTGGTCCTGTATCTGGCGGGGCAGGAGCGAGCTTTCGAGTATTTTGCCGATGAGGCGTCGTTGTGTGCCTGGCTGCATGGCCAACTGGCGGACGAGGCCCTGCGCCTGCGCTTGCTCGGGCATGCCGGCATGGTCGCTGCCGAAAAGAGCGAAAGCCTTCTGCATCAGTTCGTCCAGTGGGCCGCCAGGCCGTTGGCCGAATTCGTCGCTCAGGTGCGTTTGCGCCGGATGCAGGGCGACAGTTGCGCCTGGCTGACCCGCCAGGTGCAGTTGCAGATGTTCGGGCAGGCCGACCTGTTGTTGCATTCCAACGCCGAGCTTCGCCAACAGATGTGGATCGGTTACCTGCGCGTCGGCCTGCGTCTGGCCTCGCCGTTTCTTCCCATGGGCTGGCCGTTGGCGGTAGTGGCGGTCATTGCCGGGATCGCCGAACTCGGGCTGAACGTCAACCAGGCTGTCAACGCCCATGACCCCGGCGAACGCAGGGCCGGCATCGTCAATGCGATCACTGGCGCGATCGCCTTGTTGCTCAATGCATTGCTGCTGATTCCGTTGGTCCGGGCGCCCGCGTCGGCCCTCAAGCGGGTGCAGGCGCCGCTGGTGGTTCCAAGGCAGGCGCCGCTGCTGGCGGACGCCCGCGGAGTGCTGACAACGGACAGTGGGCAATTCATTCGAATGAATGGCGGGCTCTATGCCGTGCGCTACGACGAGCGCCTGGCTTGCTGGCTGGTGGTCGACCCCGAGCGGCCATTCTCGTTCTACGGCAACTATCCGGTCAGGTTGAACCAGGCCCTGGAGTGGGAGCAGGTCGACGGTGCCTGCGTACGCGGTGGTGGCCCTTGCTTCAGCCGTGTCGCGCCGGCGCCGCGTGTGGTGCTCGACTACGGCGAATTCGATGTGCCGGTCGGTGAGTATGAAGTACCGCCGACGGCCCGCGAGGCCGTCAGGGAACTGCTCGGCGCACAGTTTCGGCGGGCGCTGGGCGGCGACTTCTACGACCCGGCGTTTCATCTGAATCCGGTGCTCGAAAGTCTGCTGCGTCTGCGCGCGGGGCTGATCGAGGATGCCACCCGCTTCATCGACGAAATGCCCGGCATACCGGCACGCAGCGCCTTGTTTGCCCCTGATCCGGAACTGCCCGCCGACGTCGCGTTCCGGCGGATGTTCGACAATGCGCCCGGTGTGGTGATCGGCGAGTCTCACCAGTCCATCGCGAGCAAGCGCTTTCTGATGGAGAACCTGCCGGCGCTGGCGCGGCGCGGCGTCGACACGTTCTATCTGGAGCACCTGATGAGTGACCTGCATCAGCTCGAACTGGACCAGTTCGCCACCGGCGGGCGAATGCCGGCGTCGCTGCAGGACTACCTGCGTGACCTCGACCTGGGCCACCGCACCGACCCTCGGGGCCAGTACACCTTCACCCGCCTGGTCCAGGCTGCACAAGCCAACGGCATCAGGGTGGTGGCGCTGGATTGTGCGGCGAGCTATCGCCTCGACGGGCTGGAGCACCTGGGCGGGACGCTACGCCATCGTCTGTTCAGTGCCTTTGCCAGCCGCCAGATCGGCTTGAACCAGGCCGCGCCGGGCAGCGGCAAGTGGGTTGCGCTGGTCGGCGACAGCCATGTCAGCACTTACAAGGGCGTGCCTGGCCTGGCGCAACTGACCGATGTGACCGGCCTGCGCATTGTCGATGCCGGGGCGGGCCAGGCCACCAACATGACCCTGGACCCTGGCGAATACTATCTGCCGTCGATGGGCAAACCGGACGGTGTGGTACGTGCCGACTGGCGCCTGGCAGTGCAGACGCGTGCCGAACCCTTTGAGTACCTCGATCCGTCGCTGGCGCCACCGGGGGTGTTTCAGCCATAGCTGCCATACGTCGGCGGGGCGGCATACAACCGTCATTCAGTAATGCTAAGTTACATCGGCGTGTGGGCAGGGGCCAGGATGACCCTCCAGCTCCCGCCGCACCTCTTGTGGCGCTTCTGCCGCAATTCTCGTCGCGTTTCCTGCAACACCGCAGCCCGCCAGGCTGGCGCCGGAGAGCGTCACCGGGGCCGGGCTGCCGATCGACATGCCCTGCGATGCTGAATGTCATTTCAGAGACCCTACCTACGGACAGAAAGGAATCATCATGTCGGAACGTCATCACTTCGGTTGTGCCTGCTGCAGTGCCCACATGCTGCCGGCTTACGAGCACGATCATCAGGACTGGCAAAACCTGCTGGCGGGCGCGGCTCCGCAACCGGGCTCCAGAGGCCCGCAACAGGCCGTGATCTTTCATGGCGGCAACATCTATCCCGACCCCGAGCATCCCGACCAGACCGTCGAAGCACTTGGCATCGCCAACGGCGAAGTCATCGCCAGCGGCGACCTGACTTACGTGCGCGATGTCATGACCGGGTTCGGCCCGGTCGAGCGTCCGCTGTCGGCCGGCGAGACGCTGCTGCCTGGCTTGATCGACCCCCACGCACACCTGCTGTCGACGGCGATCATCAGCAGTTGGACGGACCTCTCGGCACTCGACGGGCAGAACCTGAACACCGGCTATGACATCAAGGAAATCGAGACCCGGCTGCGTACAGCCGTCACCGACGCCTTGGCGAAAACCCCGCCCCAGGCCTGGGTGCGCGGTTATGGCATCGACCCGTCGCTGATGACCGAATGGACCGATATCGATGCCAGATTCCTCGACGGTATCAGTACCGAGGTCAAGATCTTCCTGCTCAATGCCTCCGGTCACATCAGCTACGCCAACACTCCTGCTCTGCAGGCGGCCGGTCTCGACAAGCAGTTCCCGGACGGGGTGCTGACCGAGGACCAGTCCCAGGCCATGCTGGGCGTGATGCCTCCGGTGACCGACGCGCAGATCCTCGAAGGCCTGCAGACGGTGTTCCGCGAGGCGAACGAGCGCGGTATCACCACCGTGTTCGATGCCAGCATCGGGTTGTTCCAGGGGCCGAAGGAAGTCACTCTGATGAAGGCCCTGGCGCAAACCCCAACGATGACGGTCCGTGTCGGCGGTGCGCTGTATGGCAACAGCAATGACCTGATGACCTGGGTCAACTGCTACCAGCCCGAGCTGTCCAGCGATGCCAACAGCCTGTTCACCCTGCGTGCGATCAAGCTGATCGCTGACGGCTCCAACCAGGGCCTGACCGGGCTGCAGAGCGTGCCGTATCAATGCTGCGAAGAGCACAGTGTGCCGGGCGTCGGCGCCTATGGCCTGTTCAACTTCGATCCGGTGAGGAAACTGGCGGACGTGATGGCCGTGGTAACCAGCGCCGGCTGGCCGATTCTGACCCATGCCAACGGCGACGAGGCCATCAGCAACGTGCTGGCTGCCTACCAGACCGCGCTGAGCAAGGTACCCCCGCCGCCGGCGCCGAAGCGTCCGTTCCCCACCGAGCCGGCCTGGGCTGCCCAGCGCCACCGCATCGAGCACTGCTCGCTGCTCCATGACGATGCGATCGGCCTGATGAAGCGGATGGCGATTTCGCCGAGCTTCCTGATCGGACACGTCGGCTACTGGGGTAACGCGTTCAAGGAAACCATCCTCGGTACCGAGCGTGCGGACCTGCTGGACCGTTGCGCATCGTCGTTGAAGGCGGGTTTGCGCATCAGCCTGCACAGCGACCGTTTCGTCACGCCGTTCGGGCCGCTGCGCTACATGGAACAGGCTGTTGGCCGCGTGATGGAAGCCTTGAAGCACGCGCCCAAGGGCGTCAACCGGGTGCTCAACGAACACGAATGCATCGACGTCCGTCAGGCGCTGCGGGCGGTGACCATCGATGCGGCGTGGCAATGCCACCTCGATCATCAGATCGGTTCGCTGCTCGAGGGCAAGCAGGCCGACCTGGTGATTCTGGGGAAAGACCCGTTGCAGTGGACCGATCCGTCCGCAGCGGGCATGCGTGACATCCCGGTACTGGAGACCTGGGTGAACGGCAGCAAGGTGCATTCGGTCCTGCTGTAACGACCTGTGCTTCCACTACTTCGGCGCCGTCATGGCGCCGAAGTGCTTCATTCCTCGCCGAACAGCGGATTACCCCGCAGCCGCGACACTGCCATATCGACGAATGCCCTGACCTTGGCCGGCGCCTGGCGTCCTTCCGGGTACACCAGATGGATCGGCAGCGGCGGCTCCTCGAATGCTTCCAGCACCACCTGCAATTCCCCTGCGAGCAACGCCGCCCCGATCTGGTAGTGCAGCACCCGGGTCAGGCCCCAGCCCGAGCGGGCGGTGTCGATCACGGCCTGGTTGGTGTTGCACTGCAAGGCCGGGTCGATGCTGATGCGCTGGCCACCGGCGAAGCGCCATTCCGGCGAAGCCCAGGAACTGTTGGAGGCGACGATGCGGTGCTGCCTGAGGTCGGCGGGGGAGGCGGGAACGCCGTGGGTCTCGAAGTAGCGCGGCGACCCGCAGATGACATGGCGCACAGCGCCCACACGCACCGCCGTCAGTCCCGAGTCCGCCAGGTGGCCGATGCGCAGGGCAAGGTCCAGGCCCTCCTCGACGATGTTGACCTGACGATCGATGAACAGCGTCCGTGCGTGCATGGCAGGGTAGGTGTCGAGGTATTCGGTGACGATCGGCAGCACATGCATCTGCCCGAACAGGATCGGTGCAGTGATGGCCAGGGTCCCGGAGGGTTCGCGGTAATGCCCGGCTGCCGCGGCTTCGGCGTCGGCGATATCGCCCAGGATGCGCCGGCAGTCCGCCAGGTAATGCGTGCCGGCTTCGGTGGTCTTCACCGAGCGGGTGGTGCGCACCAGCAGGCGCGCGCCCACCAGGTCCTCCAGCGCGGCGACGATGCGCGTGACCGCCGGCGCGCTCATGTGCATCAGCCGGGCGGTTTTGGCGAAGCTCTCGGTCTCGGCGACCTTGACGAAGACGCGCATCGCCAGCCAACGATCCATACCGGTGTTCTTCCTTCGCGTTAAGGGCAGGTCATGGACGTCTCCGGTGAGTCCCGGAGCGCCCTCGGGGTGCCCGGGATTATGTGCCATTTTGCGAATCCTTCCAGATCGTTGTTCAGAAGCCGAAGTGGCTCAGGCCCGGGTGATCGTCCGGACGGCGGCCCAGGGGCCAGCGGAACTGGCGCTGCGCCTCGCTGATCGGGTGTTCGTTGATGCTGGCGTGACGTGCCTGCATCAGGCCGTCCTCGGCGAACTCCCAGTTCTCGTTGCCGTAGGCGCGGAACCACTGGCCGCTGTCGTCGCGGTACTCGTAGGCGTAGCGCACGGCGATGCGGTTGCCGGTGAAGGCCCACAGCTCCTTGATCAGGCGGTAGTCCAGTTCGCGGTTCCACTTGCGGGTGAGAAACGCCTCGGCTTCGGCGCGGTTGCTGACGAACTCGGCACGGTTGCGCCAGCGGGTGTCGAGGGTGTAGGCCAGGGCCACCCGCGCCGGGTCACGGCTGTTCCAGCCATCTTCGGCGAGGCGGACTTTCTCGAGGGCGCTCTGTTCGGTGAACGGGGGCAGTGGTGGGCGTGACATGGCAATGGCTCCTGATTGAATGATGGGTCAAAGGGCAAGCTGGATCGGGTCTTCGCCGGTGGGGACGGCGCAGCAGATAAGTACATCCTCGGCACCGACGCTGGCGCCGGGCTCCTTGATATAGGTGACCGCCCCCTTGAGCAGGCGGGTACGGCAGGTGCCGCAATGGCCCTCGCGGCAGCTGTATTCCGGCGACAGGCCACGGGCCTCGGCCAGTTCCAGCAGGGTCCCGGACTCCGGCGTCCAGCGCGCCTCTTTCAGCGAATCCATGAAGGTCACGGCCACGGGCGCGGTCGCTGGCGGAAGACGCACAGGGGCCGCCGCGGCAGTCGTGCGAGTCAGTGACGCCGGGCCGAAGGCCTCGGCGTGGATGCGCCCGTCGTCGATGCCGTAGTTGCGCAAGCCGTCGTAGAGCGCTTGGGTGAAGGCGGGCGGGCCGCACAGGTAGAACCCGTAGTCACCGAAGGGCAGGTTGCGACCGAGCAGTGGCATGTCGATGCGGCCGGAGGCGTCGTAGTCGCGGCCGGCTTCGGCGTCATGGGTGTCGCTCAGCACGCGGACCAGCTTGACCGAGCCGTTGCTGGCGGCGACCAGGTCGGCCAGTTCGCGGTCGAAGGCGCGGTCCTGCTTCGAGCGGGCCGCGTAGAACAGCGTGGCCGGGCGCATCCGCTGGGTGCGTGCGCCCTCGAACAGCAGGTGGCGCAGCATCGCCAGCATCGGCGTGATGCCGATACCGCCCGCCAGCAGCACCAGCGGGCGGGTGCTGTCGGTGTCGAGGGTGAAGTCGCCCGCCGGTGCGCGGACCTCCAGGGTGTCGCCTTCGTGCAGGTGATCGTGGAGATGGCGGGACACCGCCCCGTCGCGCTTGACGCTGATCCGGTAGAGCCCGTCGGAAGGCGCAACCGACAGGGTGTAGGTGCGAATCACTGGCTTGTCCGAACCGGCAAGACGCACGCGAATCGGCAGGTGCTGGCCCGCCAGATGAGGCAGCAGCGCGGCGCCGTCGTCGGCCTGCAGGTGGAACGAGCGGATCGATTCGCTTTCCTGCACCACCCGCGACACTTTCAGGGCACGCCATTGGCTGGCGAGTTCGGCGGCGCGCAGGCGTTCTGCGGCCTGCCGCCAGTCGCCGGTCATCAGCGAGCTGTCGGCCTCGCCGTCCTGCTGGAAGGCCCAGCGCAGGGCGAGCCCGCCCGTCCGACGGACGATCTTGCGCGGCGAGAAGTTCCAAAGCCGTTCGGCGCCCTGGAAGGCGGCAATCTCGGGGGAATCGAAGATCACCTCGGCGTCGCCGGTCATCTGCAGCAGGTCGCCGGTTTCGTAATCGACGAACAGCAGCCCGGCCTGGCCATTGAGGTGGATATTGCCCAGGGTGGAGAAGAACAGGTTGCCGTTGAAATCCGGAATGGTCAGCGAACCATCGTCATTGATACGGACAAAGCCTGGCTTGCCGCCGCGATGCGAGACATCGATCTGGCGACGGTCATCACGGTCGGCGTAGGTGGCGACGAAAAAGGCATCGGCGCTTTCGATCAAGGCGCGGGCGGCCGCATCGAACGCGGTGAAGGTTTCCCGCTGAGCGGTGGCCGGTGTGCGCGGATCACGGTCGAAACGAAAGTCCCGCAACTGGATATAGCGCGGGCAGTTGCCGAAGCTCTGGTCTACCTGCACCCGGAATCCCTGGTCGATCGGCGACAGCAGGCCGTTCATGCGATTGCGCCGGCGGGTGTGCATCTCGATGCCCAGCAAGCCCACGGGGGCGCCGTCGAACATCCCCGCGCTTGCCGGGTCCTGTGGATCCGGCAAGGCACGGATATCGAGTGCCGTGGGCGAAGGCGAGGACATGAAGCCCGGCTCGCCTTCGAGGAAGGTTGCCCAGGCATCGCCTTCGCCGTCCACGCTGCCCAGTACGATGAAGGGCAACTGGGCGTAGAAGTCGCGATGCTGGTCGGGCATGAAATCCCGGATGACACGCTGGCCGACACCTTCCATCCGCTCGGCGACGCCGACTTTTTCCTGGATGAATTGCTCGCCTTCATGCCAAACAGACAGTTTTTTCAGGTGCTCGGCCATGTTCGTGTCTCCCGTGATGTGGAGCGGCGGTGATCAGGCGTTGGCGGTCAGGCCGGCCGGGGTGCGGGCAAAGGGCACGAAGCCGGGCAATGCCTCGACGCGGGCGAGGAAGGCATTGACGGCCGGGTAGTCGGACAGATCGACATTGCCTTCCGGTGCACGGGCGACATAGCTGTAGATCGCGACGTCGGCGATGGTCGGGTGATCGGCGGCGAGCCACTGGCGGTCGGCCAGGTGCTGTTCCAGGCGGCCGAGCAACACATGGGCGCGGGCGATGACTTCGGCGGGGTTGAAGCTGGCGTTGAACACCGTGATCAGCCGCGCCGCCGCCGGGCCGTAGGCCAGTTCGCCGGCGGCGACCGACAGCCAGCGCTGCACCCGCGCAGCGCCTGCGGCGTCTTCCGGCAGCCAGTCGCTGCGGCCGGCTTTCTTCGCCAGGTAGACGAGGATGGCGTTGGAGTCGGCGATGACCAGATCGCCATCTTCCAGCACCGGGATCTGGCCGAAGGGGTTGAGCTTGAGGAATTCAGGCGACTTGTGGGCGGCCGCAGCCAGGTCGACTTCGATCAGTTCGTGGGGCACGCCAAGCAGCGAGGCGAACAGCACTGCGCGATGGGCATGGCCTGACAGGGGATGGTGGTGAAGTTTCATGATCCGGCTCCTGGCTGTGGTCGGGGTCATTCCCGATCCGTGAAGCCAGTGTGGAACTGAATGCTTTTCGGCGGAATACGCTTTGTTGGCAGTTCTTTATTGCACCCAGCGGAATAATTCAGCGTGACGGCGACCGGAGGCGTTGCTCCTGCAGACCTCTCGGTGGGATGATTCGCAATTGCAATCACTTCCTGTCCAGAGCCCAGCGTCCGTGTCCGCCAGACTTCTCCTCACCGAAGACGATCTCAACCTGCGTCAGGATCTCCAGCAGCATTTCGAGCGCCGCGGATTCCAGGTTTATGCCTGCGAAACCGGTGCCGAGGCGCAACAGGCCATGGCGCAGGGCGGCTTTGACCTGATCCTGCTGGACATCATGCTGCCGGGCATCGACGGCCTGACCCTGCTCGACAACCTGCGCCGGCACCAGGCCGTGCCGGTGATGCTGATGTCCGCTCTCGGCGCCGAACAGGATCGCATCAGCGGCTTCACCCGTGGCGCCGACGACTACCTGCCCAAGCCCTTCAGCCTCGCTGAACTGGACGCCCGGGTCGATGCGCTGTTGCGGCGGGTGGCGCTGGACACGCGGCGCAGTGAACAGCGCGCCGACAGTGGGTCGCTGAGCTTCGACCAGGAGCGCCAGGACGTCCTGTATCAAGGTTGCAGCGCCGGGCTCACCGGTTCCGAATTCCGCCTGCTGTCGACCCTGCGCGCCCACCCCGGCGAAGCGCTGAGCAAAGCGTTTCTCTACCAGACCGTACTGCACCGCGCCTACACGCGGCTGGACCGCGGTCTCGATGTCCACGTCTGCAACCTGCGCCGCAAGCTGGCTGCCATCGGCGCGGCCCATGTGCAGATCCAGTCGGTGCGCAGCCAGGGCTATGTCCTGGTGGAAGTGGAAGCGTCCTGATGCGGCGTCATCCCCTGCTGTGGAAACTGGCGCTGATCCTGGTCAGTTTCTGTCTGCTGCTGACCTGGCTGATCTGGACCTGGGGGCTGTCGGTGGAGCGCAGCACCTACTTCCTCGGCAATGCGGACCAGCAGTACCTGGCCCGCTACGCCGAAGAGGCCGAACAGGCCTGGCGCAACGGCGGTGCCGAGGGGGCCGAGGCCTATCGCAGGCGGCTCGCCCAGCGTGAAGATACCTGGGTGGCGCTGGTCGGCCCGCTGCTGCAGAGCCTCGGTACGACGCCCTTGAGCGCCGAGGACGCCAGCCACCTGACCTTCATGCGCAAGCTCGACTGGCCCATGAGCCGGCGCCTTCAGGATGAATTGCCCTACGTCAGCATCGAGTTTCCCGAGCATCCCGAAGACGGCCGTCTGGTCATCCAGTTGCCCGAACGGTTGCTGCCCACCGGCCTGACACCCTGGACCCATGTGGTCACCCACGGCTTGGCGCCGGCGGTGCTGGCCTTGTTGCTCGGGCTGGTGCTGTACCGCCATCTGGTGGTGCCGCTCAATCGTCTGCGCGATCGTGCCGACGCCTTGCGCGCCGACGACCTCAACAGCCCCGGCCTGCCGCTGCAGGAGCGTCGCGACGAACTGGGCGAACTGGCGCAGGCCTTCGAGCACATGGCCGGGCGCTTGCGGCGCAGCCTGGACCAGCAGCGTTTGCTGCTGCGGACCCTGTCCCACGAGTTGCGCACGCCGCTGGCGCGGCTGCGCATCGCCCACGACAGCGCGGTGCCGCCCGAGCAGTTGCGCGAGCGTCTGGACCGCGAGGTGAACGACATGCAGCGGCTGCTGGAAGACACCCTCGACCTGGCCTGGATGGACACGGAGCAACCGCAGTTGCCCAGCGGGCCGGTGCAGATGCTCTCGGTCTGGGAGGCGCTGTGCGAGGACGCCTGTTTCGAAAGCGACTGGCCGCGCACGCGGCTGCCTGCGGGGATTACTGCCGATTGCTGGGTTCACGGTCATCTGGACAGCGTCGCCCAGGCTCTGGAGAACCTGCTGCGCAACGCGATCCGTCATTCGCCGCCAGGCGGCACGGTGCGTCTGGACGGGGAACGGGAAGGCGACCTCTGGCATTTCCGCCTTCAGGACCAGGGCCCCGGCGTACCCGAGGCCGACCTGGAACGTATCTTCGAGCCCTACCAGCGGCTCTCCGGCAGTGGTGCCGGCTTCGGCCTGGGATTGGCGATCGCCCGTCGTGCCGTGCAACTGCAAGGCGGCAGGCTCTGGGCTAGCAACACCCACCCGGGGTTGTGCCTGCACCTGGTGCTACCGGTCGGCGAGGAATGTTTAGAAAGTTAATGCGCTTTACTCTCAATTAGCAGTCATTATCATTCGTGATCTCTTGCCTTCAGCGCACCGTTCCGGAGATCCGAAGATGTTGCCCCGCCCATCCCACCGCATTCCCTTCCTGTTGCTGTCCAGCTGCCTGTTGTCCTGTGCCGTCCAGGCGGCCACCGAGAGCCAGGCCATCGAGCTGGAGAACCAGAACGTGGTCGCTACTGCGCTGGAAGAGACCAAGCAGGCGCCGGGCGTATCGGTGATTACCGCCGAAGACATCAAGAAGCGTCCACCGGCCACCGACCTGTCGCAGATCATCCGCACCATGCCCGGCGTCAACCTCACCGGCAACTCCACCAGCGGCCAGCGCGGCAACAACCGGCAGATCGACATCCGTGGCATGGGCCCGGAAAACACCCTGATCCTGGTGGACGGCAAGCCGGTCAGCAGCCGCAGCTCGGTGCGCTACGGCTGGCGCGGCGAGCGTGACTCCCGCGGCGACACCAACTGGGTGCCGGCCGACCAGGTCGAGCGCATCGAGGTCATCCGTGGCCCGGCGGCAGCCCGCTACGGCTCCGGCGCCATGGGCGGCGTGGTGAACATCATCACCAAGCAGCCGGGCACCGAAACCCACGGCAACGTGACGGTCTACCAGAACTTCCCGACCCACAGCGACGAAGGCGCCAGCAAGCGCGTGACCTTCGGCCTCAACGGCGGGCTGACCGACACCCTCAGCTACCGCGTCTACGGCAACGTCGCCAAGACCGACTCGGACGACTGGGACATCAACGCCGGGCACGAGTCCGCCCGTACCGGCAACCAGGCCGGCACCCTGCCTGCCGGTCGCGAAGGTGTGCGCAACAAGGACGTCAACGGCCAGTTGAGCTGGCGCCTGACCCCCGAGCAGACCCTGGAGCTGGAAGCCGGCTTCAGCCGTCAGGGCAATATCTATTCCGGCGACACCCAGAACACCAACTCCAACGCCAACGTGAAGAGCATGCTGGGCCACGAGACCAACATCCTCTACCGCGAGAACTACGCGCTGACCCACCGTGGCGACTGGGACTTCGGCAGCACCATGGCCTACCTGCAATACGAGAAGACCCGCAACCAGCGGATCAACGAAGGCCTCGCCGGTGGCACCGAAGGCATCTTCAGCAACACCGATTTCTACACCTCGACCCTGCGCACCCTGACCGCCCACGGCGAGGTCAACCTGCCGCTGCATGCCTGGCGCGACCAGACCCTGACCCTGGGCAGCGAATGGAGCCAGCAGCAGCTTAACGACCCGAGCGCCAACACCCAGACCACCACCGAAGGCGGCGCCGTCAGCGGCCTGACCGGCACCAACCGCGACACCAGCTCCCAGGCGCAGATCTTCTCGCTGTTTGCCGAAGACAACATCGAGCTGATGCCCGGCACCATGCTGACCCCGGCACTGCGCTTCGACCGCCACAGCATCGTCGGCGACAACTGGAGCCCGTCGCTCAACCTGTCCCACGCGCTGACCGACACCGTTACCCTGAAGGCCGGCATCGCCCGGGCCTACAAGGCGCCGAACCTTTATCAACTGGACTCCGACTATCTGCTCTACAGCCGTGGCCAGGGTTGCTACGGGCAGAGCACCAGCTGCTACCTGATGGGCAACGAAGACCTCGAGGCGGAAACCAGCGTCAACAAGGAACTGGGCATCGAGTTCCAGAAAGACGGCTGGGTTGCCGGCCTGACCTACTTCCGCAACGACTACAAGAACAAGATCGAATCGGGCATGAGCCCGGTCGGTCGCGCCACCGGTGGCACCGGCAGCTACGCCAATGCCGCGGTCTACCAGTGGGAGAACATTCCCAAGGCGCTGGTGGAAGGCCTGGAAGGCACCTTGACCATCCCGCTGACCGAGCAGTTGAAGTGGAGCAACAACTTCACCTACATGCTGCAATCGAAGAACAAGGAAACCGGCGAGACCCTGTCGGTAACGCCGAAGTACACCCTCAACTCGATGCTCGACTGGCAGGCCACCGACGACCTGTCGCTGCAGGCCAGCGTGGCCTGGTATGGCAAGCAGACGCCGAAGAAGTATGACTACCACGGCGATCGCGTGACCGGTAACGCCAACAACCAACTGTCGCCCTACGCGCTGGTGGGCCTGAGCGGCACCTACGCCATCACCAGGAACCTCAGCCTCACCACCGGCGTCGATAACCTGTTCGACAAGCGCCTGTTCCGCGAGGGCAACGCCCAGGGCGTGACCAACATCGACGGCGCGGGTGCGGCCACCTACAACGAGCCAGGCCGCACGCTGTACACCAGCCTGACCGCTTCCTTCTAAGAGGCCCGTGGCCGCCGCTTCCCTTGGTGAAGTGGCGGCCGCGTGCGTCCATAACGAGAACGCCTGATGAACCTCACCCCGTTGTTTCTGAGCCTGGCGCTGATGGCGTCGGGCTCGCTTGCGTTGGCGCGGCCGGAACCGCAGCAGAAGATGGACGCTCCTGTCCTGCAGCAAAAGGACGCCGCCTATCGCTTCACCACCCTCACGCTCGATTCCGCCGATGGGCAGCGCCACTACCGGTTGTGGGTCGGTCAGCCGGATCGCCCGGCGCCGGCGGCGGGTTATCCGGTGCTGTGGATGCTTGATGGCAATGCCGCCCTTGAGGCCTTGCAGCCGGGGCAACTGCAGCGGCTGGCTGACGGCGACGCGCCGCTGTTGGTGGCCGTGGGTTACCAGACCGAGGAGCGTATCGAACGCAATGCCCGCACCTACGATTACACGCCCCTGGTGCCGGGCCTGGCCGAGCAGGTCGATCCGCTGACCGGCCAGCCGAGTGGTGGCGTGGAGGCGTTTCTCGACCTGCTGACCCGGCGCATGCGACCGATGGTCGCCGCCGTGGCGCCAATCGACCCGGCTCGCCAGACGTTGTGGGGGCATTCCTATGGGGGGCTGGCGGTGCTGCATGCCTTGTTCACCCGGCCGGGCGAGTTCAGCGACTACGCCGCGGCCAGCCCGTCGCTGTGGTGGCGGGACGGGGCGATCGTGCGTGAGGCGCAGGAGTTGAAGGGCAGGTTGGCGGGCAACACGCGGCGATTGCTGCTGATGCGCGGCAGCGCGGAGCCGTCGCAGCCTCGTGGTCCGAGCACCGGTGATGTCGAGGCGCCGGCGCGGTCACTGGTGGCCGAGCTTGAGAAGACTCCCGGGTTGCAGGTCAGCTACCAGCGTTTCGAAGGACTGAACCACGGGCCGATGTTGCCGGCGTCGCTGCATGCGGTGATCGAGGGGATGTCACGCTGAGTTGACCGGAAGTCGCCGCAGGCCCGCGGCGGCTTCCAGTCATGGGGCAGACTGTCAGGGCGCTACGGAGCCCTGCACTCTAGCCGGGTTGCCATAAACGATCGCATTGGCCTGGACATCCTTGGTAACCACCGCGCCCGCGCCGATCATCGCGTTTTCGCCGATGGTGATGCCCGGCAGAATGACCGCCCCGCCGCCGATGGACGCGCCTTTCTTGATCAGAGTCTTTGGAAACGCGTCGGGATAGACCTTCGAGCGAGGGGCCTTGTCGTTGGTGAACGTGACGTTCGGGCCGACGAAGACATTGTCTTCGAGGGTGATGCCGTCAAAAATGTAGATACCGTTCTTGACGGTGACATCGTTGCCGATCACCACATCGTTCTCGATGAAGCAATGCGAGCAGACGTTGACGTTTGAGCCGATGCGAGCGCCTTTGAGGACGACGCAGAACTGCCAGATTCTGGTGTTCTCGCCAATCTCGGTGGCCTGGACGTCAGCCAGTGGATGGACGTAGTAGCTGGCCTGGGTGCCGTGCTGGTCGTTCGAAGTCGTCATTGCCTTTCCTTGTTCGCGTTGAGCGACGAGCGTAGGTGCCGCCCGTGTTTGAAGCGCACGATGCTACCAGTGCCCTTCGGGCATGGGAATGAAATGGCAAGCCCTGGGTGGCTTGAACCGCCGGGCTGCGACAAGTCTTCACTTAATCTTTCGTAAATGCGGGTGTATCGTATTCGCCCTTCACGCTGGCCAGACCATGGCCGGCTGGTGTTTCCGCGAGATGAGGTGCCCGTTCCAATGTCCTTTACCCGTCGACAAATGCTCAAGGGCCTCACCGGTCTGGTGGTGGTTGGTCTTGGTGCCGGTGGCGCGGCCCGTTACTGGCTGGGCAAGGTCGAGGACGAGAACGCCGGGCATGACTACGAACTGATCGCGGCGCCTCTGGACGTTGAACTGGTGCCGGGCTTCAAGACCGAAGCCTGGGCGTTTGGCCCGTCGGCACCGGGCACCGAGCTGCGGGTGCGTCAGGGTACCTGGCTGCGGGTGCGCTTCATCAACCACCTGCCGGTGGAAACCACCATCCACTGGCATGGCATCCGCCTGCCGCTGGAAATGGACGGCGTGCCGTACGTCTCGCAACTGCCGGTCAAGCCCGGCGAGTTCTTCGACTACAAGTTCCGCGTGCCGGATGCCGGCAGCTACTGGTATCACCCCCACGTCAGCAGCAGCGAGGAACTGGGCCGCGGCCTGGTCGGCCCGCTGATCGTCGAGGAGCGCGAGCCCACCGGCTTCCTCCACGAGCGCACCCTGAGCCTGAAGACCTGGCACGTGGACGAGCAGGGCGCCTTCCTGCCCTTCAGCATTCCCCGCGAGGCGGCGCGCAACGGCACCGCCGGGCGACTGATCACCATCAACGGCAAGGCCGACGCGGTCACCGAACTGCCGGCCGGCCAGGTGGTTCGGGTACGCCTGCTCAACCTCGACAACACCTGGACCTACCGCCTCAACCTCAAGGGCAACTGCGAGGCGATGGTCTACGCCCTCGACGGCAACCCCATCACCCCGCGCCCGCTGGAAGAGGATTACTGGCTCGGCCCGGGCATGCGTATCTGCCTGGCAATTCGCATTCCCGACGCGGGCGAGGAAATCTCCCTGCGCGATGGTTTCGTGCGCCTCGGCACCCTGCGCTCGGTAGCCAGTGCCGACAAGCCGGGCGACTGGCCACCGGCGCTGCCGGCCAACCCCATCGCCGAGCCGGACCTGGAAAACGCCGAGAAGCTCAACTTCAATTTCGAGTGGGCCGGCAAGGTCTCGGTGGACACCGAGAACGGTCGGCCGCCGAGCCTCTGGCAGATCAACGGCCAGGCTTGGGACATCACCGACAAGACCTGCGCCGATCGTCCGATCGCCACGCTGCAGAAGGGCAAGAGCTACATCTTCGAGCTGAAGAACATGACCCAGTACCAGCATCCCGTGCACCTGCACGGCATGAGCTTCAAGGTGATCGCCTCCAATCGCCGGCAGATTGTCGAGCCGTGGTTCACCGACACCTACCTGCTGGGCAAGAACGAGCGCGCCCAGGTGGCGCTGGTGGCGGATAATCCCGGCACCTGGATGTTCCACTGCCATGTCATCGACCACATGGAAACCGGCCTGATGGCCGCGATCGCGGTGGTCTGATGCGGCCACAGATCATCGATCGCAGCCGCGATCAGGAATTCATGCGCCTGGCCCTCGAACTGGCCGCCCAGGGCGCGGCCCTTGGCGAGGTGCCGGTGGGCGCGGTGCTGGTGCAGCACGGCCAGGTGATCGGCCAGGGCTTCAACCGGCCGATTCTCGACAGCGACCCCAGCGCCCATGCCGAAATGGTCGCCATCCGCGCGGCGGCCAGGGCGGCCAGTAACTACCGGCTACCGGGCAGCACCCTTTACGTCACCCTCGAACCTTGCAGCATGTGCGCCGGCCTGATCGTCCATTCGCGGGTCAACCGCGTGGTCTACGGCGCGCTGGAACCCAAGGCGGGCATCGTGCAGAGCCAGGGACAGTTCTTCACCCAGGGCTTTCTCAATCACCGGGTGATCTACGAAGGTGGGGTGCTGGCGGAGGAGTGCGGGGCAATCCTCAGCGAGTTCTTCAAGGCGCGCCGAGCAAAAACCTAGGGTCTGTATGAAAAGCCTTGAGACGAAGGTCAGGCAAGGCGAAAACAGCCGAGGAAGCGGAGTTGACTGGTTGTCAATGAGCATTCCGAGGCTGTTTTCAACGCAGCATCACCGAGTATCAAGGCTTTTCATACAGAGCCTAAAGCGGCGGGGTCTGTTCCGCGGGCTTGTCCTTGTTCACGCCTGGCACATGCAGGTTGCCCTCGACGACCTGGTTACCTTCCAGTTGCGGCTGGGTCACCCAGGTGAGGATGTCGTAGTAGCGGCGGATGTTGGCGACGAAATGCACCGGCTCGCCGCCGCGGGCATAACCGTAGCGGGTCTTGCTGTACCACTTCTTCTGCGAAAGACGCGGCAACATTTTCTTCACGTCCAGCCATTTGTTCGGGTTGAGTCCCTCGCGTTCGGCCAGCTTGCGTGCATCGTCCAGGTGGCCGCCGCCCACGTTGTAGGCCGCCAGGGCAAACCAGGTACGGTCCGGCTCCTTGATCGAGTCGTCCAGTTGTTCCTTGACGTGCATGAAGTACTTGGCGCCGCCACGGATGCTTTGCACCGGGTCCAGCCGGTTGGACACGCCCATGGCCTGGGCGGTGCGCTGGGTCAGCATCATCAGGCCGCGTACGCCGGTCTTGGAGGTGACTTCCGGCTGCCACATCGATTCCTGGTAACCAATGGCCGCCAGCAGGCGCCAGTCCACCTGTTCCTGCTTGGCGTAGGTGCGGAAATGCTTTTCGAAGCGCGGCAGGCGCTCCTGCAGGTGCTGGGCGAAGGTGTAGGCACCGACGTAGCCGAGGACATCCACATGCCCGTAGTAGCGGTCTTTCAGGCGCTGCAAGGTGCCATTCTTTTGCACCTTGTCGAGGTATTCGTTGATTTCGTTGAGCAGGCTGTTGTCTTCGCCGGCGGCCACGGCCCAGCGCTGGTCGCGGGCGTCGCCAAGATCGAAGGCCACCCGCACGTTGGGGAAGTAGACCTGGTTCATCGCCAGTTCGTTGGAATCCACCAGGGTCAGGTCGATCTGCCCTTCGTCGACCATGCGCAGCAGGTCGACTACTTCCACCTGGTCGGATTCTTCATACTCCAGGCCGGGATACTGCTTCTTCAGCTCCGCCAGTTGTTCGGCATGGCTGCTGCCCTTGAGCACCAGGATACGCTTGCCGACCAGACCGGCGGCATTGGTGGGCCGGGACTTGCCGTTGCGGTAGATGATCTGCGGGGTGACTTCGAGGTACGGGTGGGAGAAGCGCGCCTGGCCCTGGCGCTGCTCGCTGCTGACCAGTCCCGCCGCCGCCAGCACCGGGCCGGACGGCTTGCCGAGCTGGCTGAACAGGTCGTCCAGGTTGTCGGCGGTCTCGATTTCCAGCTTGACGCCCAGATCGTCGGCGAAACGCTTCACCAGCTCGTATTCGAAGCCGGTTTCGCCGTTGCGGTCCTGGAAGTAGGTGGCCGGACTGTTGCGGGTTACAACCCGCAATACACCATCCTCCTTGATGCGTTCGAGGGTGCTGGGTTTTTCAACGCAGGCACCGAGCATCAGGAAGAGTCCGGTTGCGATGAGCCATTTGGCGCACCGCTGGCGCAAAGCAGTGTGGGCGAACATAACGTGCAGTATACGCAAAGGGCCTGCCGCGCCATATCTCGACAACAGATAGCTTGTCTGTTATCGCTCGCCGTGCTTGCGACTTTTCGGCGCAGTTGGAGCCCTTCGGGAAAGCTCCGACTCGTCTGCAATGCACTTGCCGACATTCGGATGGCCGCGGATGCAGCGTTTCGGGTGCCTCGCGCAGCGCTTTAGGCTAGAATGCACGGCCTCTAAGCACACCCCCTTCCTGAGGCTGTCCCGACGATGTTGATCCTGCGCGGCGCTCCTGCCCTTTCTGCCTTTCGCCACGGTAAATTACTGGAGCAATTGAGCCAGAAAGTCCCCGCTGTTAGTGGTTTGTACGCTGAATTCGCTCATTTCGCCGAAGTTGACGGTGATCTGACCGCCGACCAACAGCAAGTGCTCGCGCGCCTGCTCAAGTACGGCCCGAGCGTGCCGGTCCAGGAGCCTGCCGGTCGCCTGTTCCTGGTCATGCCGCGTTTCGGCACCATCTCGCCCTGGTCGAGCAAGGCCAGCGATATCGCCCACAACTGCGGTCTGGAAAACGTCCGTCGCCTGGAACGGGGCATTGCCTTCTATGTCAGCGGTGAGCTGAGCGAGGCCGACGCGGCCCTGGTCGCCGAGCAACTGCACGACCGCATGACCCAGGTGGTCCTCGGCAAGCTCGAAGAGGCCGCCGGCCTGTTCAGCCACGCCGAGCCCCGCCCGCTGACCGCCGTGGACATCCTCGGTGGTGGCCGCGCCGCCCTCGAGAAAGCCAACGTCGAGCTGGGCCTGGCCCTGGCCGAAGACGAGATCGACTACCTGGTCAACGCCTTCCAGGGCCTCAAGCGCAACCCGCACGACATCGAACTGATGATGTTCGCCCAGGCCAACTCCGAGCACTGCCGTCACAAGATCTTCAACGCCAGTTGGGACATCGACGGCGAAAGCCAGGAAAAAAGCCTGTTCGGCATGATCAAGAACACCTACCAGATGCACAGCGAAGGCGTTCTGTCCGCTTACAAGGACAACGCCTCGGTGATCGTCGGTTCGGTGGCCGGCCGCTTCTTCCCGAACCCTGAGACCCGCCAGTACGGCGCGGTGCAGGAGCCGGTGCACATCCTGATGAAGGTCGAGACCCACAACCACCCGACCGCCATCGCGCCGTTCCCGGGGGCTTCCACCGGCTCCGGCGGCGAGATCCGCGACGAAGGCGCAACCGGTCGCGGCGCCAAGCCGAAAGCCGGCCTGACCGGTTTCACCGTGTCCAACCTGCGTATCCCGGGCTTCGAACAGCCATGGGAGAAGCCGTACGGCAAGCCCGAGCGCATCGTCGACGCGCTGGACATCATGATCGAAGGCCCGCTGGGCGGCGCCGCTTTCAACAACGAGTTCGGTCGCCCGGCCCTGACCGGCTACTTCCGTACCTTCGAGCAGTCGATCGACACCCCCCACGGCGAAGAAGTGCGCGGCTACCACAAGCCGATCATGCTCGCGGGCGGCATGGGCAACATCCGTGAAGAGCACGTGAAGAAGGGCGAGATCACCGTCGGCGCCAAGCTGATCGTGCTCGGCGGCCCGGCCATGCTGATCGGCCTGGGCGGCGGCGCTGCCTCGTCGATGGCCACCGGTGCCAGCTCCGCCGATCTGGACTTCGCTTCGGTTCAGCGTGAAAACCCGGAAATGGAGCGCCGCTGCCAGGAGGTCATCGACCGTTGCTGGCAACTGGGCGACAAGAACCCGATCGCCTTCATCCACGACGTTGGCGCCGGCGGTATCTCCAACGCCTTCCCCGAGCTGGTCAACGACGGTGGTCGCGGTGGCCGCTTCGAGCTGCGCAACGTGCCGAACGACGAGCCGGGCATGGCCCCGCACGAAATCTGGAGCAACGAGTCCCAGGAACGTTACGTGCTGGCCGTGAGCGCAGTCGATTTCGAGCGCTTCCAGGCCATCTGCGAACGCGAGCGCTGCCCGTTCGCGGTGGTCGGTGAAGCCACCGAAGAGCCGCAACTGACCGTCACCGACAGCCACTTCGGCAACACCCCGGTGGACATGCCGCTGGAAGTGCTGCTCGGCAAGCCGCCGCGCATGCACCGTTCGGTCACCCGCGAAGCCGAGCTGGGCGATGATTTCGATCCGGCCCAGCTGGAACTGACCGATTCCATCGAGCGCGTGCTGCGCCACCCGGCGGTTGCCAGCAAGAGCTTCCTGATCACCATCGGCGACCGCACCATCACCGGTCTGGTTGCCCGCGACCAGATGGTCGGCCCGTGGCAGGTCCCGGTGGCTGACGTCGCCGTCACCGCCACCAGCTTCGACGTCTACACCGGTGAGTCCATGGCCATGGGCGAGCGCACGCCGCTGGCCCTGCTGGATGCCCCCGCATCCGGCCGCATGGCGATCGGCGAGACGCTGACCAACATGGCCGCCTCTCGCATCGAGAAACTTTCCGACATCAAGCTGTCGGCCAACTGGATGTCCGCTGCCGGCCATCCGGGTGAAGACGCCCGTCTGTACGACACCGTCAAGGCCGTGGGCATGGAACTCTGCCCTGAGCTGGGCCTGACCATTCCGGTGGGCAAGGACTCCATGTCCATGAAGACCCGCTGGAGCGACGAGGGCGCCGAGAAGACCGTTACCTCGCCGATGTCGCTGATCGTCACCGGCTTCGCTCCGGTACTCGACGTACGCAAGACCCTGACCCCGCAACTGCGCATGGACAAGGGCGAGACCGACCTGATCCTGATCGACCTGGGCCGCGGCAAGAACCGCATGGGCGCTTCGATCCTGGCGCAGACCCACGGCAAGCTGGGTGCCCAGGCGCCGGACGTCGACGACGCCGAAGACCTGAAGGCCTTCTTCGCCGTGATCCAGGGCCTCAACGCCGACGACCACCTGCTGGCCTACCACGACCGTTCCGACGGCGGCCTGCTGACCACTGCGCTGGAAATGGCCTTCGCCGGCCACTGCGGCCTGGACCTGGAACTGGACACCCTCACCGGCAAGCGCGAGAAAGTCGCCGCCATCCTCTTCAACGAAGAGCTGGGTGCGGTGATCCAGGTTCGTCAGGACGCCACCCCGGACGTGCTGGCCCAGTTCAGCGCTGCCGGCCTGGGTGAAGACTGCGTCGCGGTGATCGGCAAGCCGATCAACAACGGCGAAGTGGTCATCACGCTGGCGGGCGAAGAGCTGTTCAAGGGCGACCGCCGCCTGCTGCAACGCCAGTGGGCCGAGACCAGCTACCAGATCCAGCGCCTGCGCGACAACGCCCAGGGCGCCGACCAGGAATTCGATCTGCTGCTGGAAGAAGACAACCCGGGCCTGAGCGTCAAGCTGGGCTTCGACGTCAACCAGGACATCGCCGCGCCTTACATCAAGAAAGGCGTGCGTCCACAGGTTGCCGTGCTGCGTGAGCAGGGCGTCAACGGCCAGGTGGAAATGGCTGCGGCCTTCGACCGCGCCGGTTTCAACGCCATCGACGTGCACATGAGCGATATCCTCGCCGGTCGTGTCGACCTCAACGACTTCAAGGGCCTGGTAGCCTGCGGTGGCTTCTCCTACGGCGACGTCCTCGGCGCCGGTGAAGGCTGGGCCAAGTCGGCACTGTTCAACGCCCGTGCCCGTGATGCCTTCCAGGGCTTCTTCGAGCGCACCGACAGCTTCACCCTCGGCGTGTGCAACGGTTGCCAGATGATGTCCAACCTGCACGAACTGATCCCGGGCAGCGAGTTCTGGCCGCACTTCGTGCGCAACCGTTCCGAGCAGTTCGAAGCCCGGGTCGCCATGGTCCAGGTGCAGGAGTCGAACTCGATCTTCCTGCAGGGCATGGCCGGTTCGCGCATGCCGATCGCCATCGCCCACGGCGAAGGCCATGCCGAGTTCGCCAGCGAAGAAGCCCTGCTCGAAGCCGACCTGTCCGGCTGCGTGGCGCTGCGCTTCGTCGACAACCACGGCAAGGTCACCGAGAACTACCCGGCCAACCCGAACGGCTCGCCGCGCGGGATCACCGGTCTCACCAGCCGCGACGGTCGCGTCACCATCATGATGCCGCACCCTGAGCGTGTGTTCCGTGCCGTGCAGAACTCCTGGCGTCCGGACGAGTGGAGCGAAGACGGTGCGTGGATGCGCATGTTCCGCAACGCCCGCGTCTGGGTGAACTGAGGGTGTACAAACTCGCCTTCTTCGTTCCGCCGAGCCACGTCGACACGGTCAAGCAGGCCGTGTTCGCCGCGGGCGGCGGGCGCATCGGCGCCTACGACTGCTGCGCCTGGCAAGTGCTGGGCCAGGGTCAGTTCCGCCCGCTGGACGGCAGCCAGCCGTTCATCGGGCAGAGCGGGGTGGTCGAACAGGTCGAGGAATGGCGGGTGGAACTGGTGGTGGCTGACGACCTGATTCATCAGGTCGTTGCCGCGCTGAAGCAGAGCCATCCCTATGAAACGCCGGCGTATGAGGCGTGGATGCTCTCGGATATCTAGTGTTGCATTGTTTCTGCTGGCCTCATCACTGGCTTGCCAGCGATGAGGGCAGCAGAAACTGCAGTCCTCTTATCGTTTCTCGATGATCGCCGACTCCAGCCTCACCTCCCGATCATGCCCTCCGGTGCGCACCAGTCCCAGGTCCACCCGCGAATCGCCCTCGTCCAGTTTCATCCCTTCCTTGTAGGTATTGACCAGATCGCTGCCCAGTTCCACGGGTGCGTTGGACAGGTTGGTGCCGACGACCCGGCGCACATCCCGTCCGTTGAGGGTTTCCCGGCTGATCCGTTCGCTGCCCAGATCGACCGTGCCGTTGCCGGCGCGAACGTCCGCCCCGGACAGCTTCACGTCACCGGCCACTTGCAGCGTCACCCCGTCCTGTCCGCTCAGCCGGCTGGGGGCCGCGACGGTATCGCGCCGGGCGTAATCCACTTTCAGGTCCAGGGTCGGTGAAATACCCGGATCGGCTTTCTGCACCGTGCTGCCGACCTTCTTCTCGGCGCCCGCGGCCAGTGGCCCGCTGAACGAGCGCACGGCGTTGAGGTAACCCTGGGGATTCTGTTCCTTGCTCAACTGCGCATCGACCTCGACCTTCAGGGCATTGACCCGGTCCTGCCGGCTGGCGAGCAGCAGGTCGCCGCCCACCATGCCCTCGACGCGCGCGGCGTTGACCCGCACGCCATTGAGTTGCAGGTCGCCCCTGCTGTAAAGGCCGACCTTGTCGGCATCGAGCTGGCTGTTCTGGTGCAACAGATTGTCGCGCTGGTCGAGCGTGAACTGGGCGCGGCCATAGATGCCTTTTTTCGTTTCGCTGCGTTCGGCAGCAGGCGTCACGCCATAGCCGGCGCCCACCGTCAGGTCGAGGTTGTCGCGGCGCTCGCTGCTGCTGGCGGACTCCACCAGCACCCCGCCGTTCGGTGCGGCGACCTTGATCTGTGCGGCCGAAGCCTTCAGGCCTTGAAGGTGGAGAGCGTCCTCTTGCCGGGCCTGGCTGGTGAGTTCGACGGATTCCCTGGCGGTGAAAACCGCGCCCTGAGCCGTCTCGTCGGCTTCGGAAATCCGGCCGTTGCTGAAGTGGCCGCCGAGCCCGGCGCCTTTGCCCGCGCTGTTTTTCCTGAATACCGCTTCGCCACCACCACCCAGGTTGCTGCCGCTGGCGTCATGGCTGTCGGTGGCGGCCAGCACCCGCAAGGGGCCGTCGGCCTCGGTGAGGATCCGCTCCGGACGGGTCTGCTCGTTGCCGATCCGGGTACCGGTCAGCGTCATGGCGCCACCGGCCTTGAGGTGGATGTCCCCCTCGCCATCGAGGCTGGCGACCCGCGCCTGGCTGTCCTGGCTGTCGCTACGCTTGTGGTCCAGGTAGGCCCGGGCTTCCAGGGCGTTGCCGGCGGGCGAACTGCCGCCCTTGAGCCAGGCGTTGCCATCGAGCTGGCGCAGTTGCCGCGTCTGGCGGTCGTTGGCCTGGGCCAGCGTGAGGTTGCCGCCGGTCTCGACCTTCAGGTCGCCCTTGCCGGCGTCGAAGACGGTGCCCTCGTAGAGGCCGTCGCTGCCCAGTTGAACCTGGATGCCCTGCTGGCCAGACAAGCTGCCGGGGCGGGCCACGACGCGGGTTTCGCTGCTGTCCAGCGAGCCACCCTTGCCCGTGACCTTGCCGGCAATGTCGTGGCCGGTGCTGGTTTCGACCCGCGCCGTGCCGCCGGCATCCAGGCGCTGGACGGTTTCGCTGCTGGAGTCCTGCGCGGCGAGAAACTCATGCCGGGTGGCGTCGATCTGCACGCTGCCGCTTTCGGCGCGGTACCGGGTGCCGGTATCGCTGAGGGTATCGGCCACGACCTTCACCTTCGCGCCCGACAGCTCGCTGACCTGCGCGGTTTCGCTGCGTTGGGTCTGCTCGCGGTTGTAGTGCTCCAGCCCCAGGTCGGCGCCCAGGGTGGGCGGCGCCAGTGCGTCTTCCACGGCGGCTTGCTGGAAGCGGGCGGCTTCGTTGCCGGAGACCAGGTTTTCGATCGGCCGGGTGATGTCGCGGTAGTCCAGGCTCAATCCCAGGTTGCCTTGCCAGTGGGTTTCGCTCTCGCGGGTCTCGCGCACACTGGCCGTCGCGCGGTTTTCCATGAGCGGCGCATCCACCTGTAACTGCTGCGCTGCGTTCACCTTCGCCGACTCGTTGATCAGGCTCTGGGCCTTGATCCTGATGTCGCCGGCGGCCTTCAGTTCGCTGGGTCGGCTCTCCACCAGGTGTTCGTCGCGTTCCTTGCGGTTGTACGCCCCCTCGTAGCCGCTGCCGATGCGGTCCATCCCGCCGCTGACGCCCAGCCCGCCTGCCGAGCGGCTGGTGACGGTGTTGTGGGTTTCGCCGCTGGACAGGGCACCCAGCCTGACCGAGGTGCCGTCGATGTCGATAGCGCCCTGGCGGGCATCGAGGTCGGTGCTGTCGAGATTGACGGCACCCTTGCCGTCGATACGAATCGAGGCGCCACCGAGCTGGCTCGCGACCAGGGTGTCCTGGGTGGTGGTGCTCTGCTGTCGGTCGACCTCGTAGCCCACTGATGCGGCGTACTGCTTCGAGCCCGGCTTGCCGTCGCGGGCCTCGGTGGTTTCCCGGGCGTTGGCGTAGAAGCCTTTGTCGGTCTGTTCCGTGCGGGTGGTCTGTTGTTGTCCGGCGGCCTTGACCTGGACATCCCTGGCCGCTTCGAGCTGCAACTCCTTGCCGGCATTCAATCGGCCCCCGATCACCTGCAGGTCTTCGGCGCTGGCCAGGCGCAGGTTGCTCTCGGAGGCCAGGTCGCTGACCAGGACGGTGTCGTGCTGCAGCGTGCTGTCACTGGAACTGCCGAACAGGCCGAACAGCTTGCTGTCGGTGCTGCTGGTGGTGCGGGCGGTGGTTTCCTGCGCCGTTTCGACGCTCAGCAGCGCCTTTTCACTGACCAGCAGCGCGTCGTCCTTGCTGCGGATACGGCTGCCGCTGACCCGTACCTGATCGGCGACCACCGTCACTGCGCCGTCGCTGAGGATCTGGCTGCCCTGGACCTTCTGCTGGCTGCCCTGGTCGTTTTCGCGATTGCCGAAGAACGCCCCGGAAACCAGGTCGCCGCGGTACTCCTTGCGGCTGTCGCTGCCGTGCAAGGCCCGGCCGGCAACGTCCAGGTCCGGTGTCCTGATGGTGATGTCCTGGCTGGCGCGCAGGGTTCCTCCCTCAAGTTTCACCGCCTGCGCTGCGTCCAGCTTCAGGTTGCGCGCTGCCAGTTCGCCGCCGTGACCGGTCTCGCGGTAGTCGCTGCGGTCCTGGTCGCCGCGCCACAGGTGCTTGCGGTGACGGATGCTCTCCTCGTTGCGCTGGCTGTCGATACCGGCATCGATGTGCAATTTGCCGCCGCTCCTGAGCGCCATGTCGCCCTCGGCCCGTAGCGTCGCGGCAGTCAGCCGGGCGTCGCCGCCGGCCACCAGGTCGATGTTTTCGGCGGCGCTGAGGCTGCTGCCCTTGTTCGTGCGTTCGGTGCGGACCTTGCTGCGGTCATAGGTTTCGGTGGTGATGAACCACCACTTCTTGTCCCATTTCTCGTTGTCGCGCTGGATGGTTTCGCGGGTTTTGCTGTCCAGCACCAGTTTTTTCCCGGCGCCCCCCTCGATGCGTCGTCCCTGGCCATCGACGGCGGTGAGTTGCAGGTCGCCATCGGCCCTGAGTTCCAGCACGCCATCGCCAGCGTGCAGGCGGCTGGCCTGATGCTCGTTGCCGCTGATCTGCAGATCGCCGGCAGAGCGAATGCTGAGCCCGTTGCGCGCGGTGACGGACGGGGCTTCCAGGCGGACGCCCGCGCCTTCGGCGGTACTGATGATACGGATGCGACCTGCCTGCATCGCGCCGAACAGGCTGGCATCGACGCTACCTGGCGTGCCGGCGAGGTGGTCGATGATCTCGCCGCTGGCGCGGTCGATGCGGTTGCGCCCGACCGTGAGGTCCAGGTCGGTAGCGGCGTGCAGGACGCCGCGGGTTTCGATGCGCGGGGCGATCAGTTCGAGGGCGCCTTCGGCATTGTTCAGGCCCTGTTCGCCCACCTGCAGCGTGCCGCTGGCCGACAGGCTGTCGAGGCGGGAGAGGCGCTGGTCTTCGATCTCCGGGCGTCCCACCAGGAAGCCGGCGCGGGTGGTGTTGATGAAGCTGCCGCCGTTGATGGTGATGCCGTTGGGATTGGCGAGGATGTAGTCGGCGGGCCGGCCGAAGATCTCCTGGGCGCCTTCGATGCTCGAGGCATTGCGGCTGATGACTTCGTTGACGATGGTAGCGGCGGCCTGGCCCTGGAACTGCGGGTTGGCACCGAGGGCGCCCGCCAGTTGCGAGTGCCCGGCGTCCAGGGCGTTGTTCAGTACCACACCGGGTTGGCCGACGTTGTAGTCGAGAAACTGGTTGTGGGACAGGCCGCTGGCGTTGGGGGCGACGATGTCGATCACCGGCACGCCGTTGTGTTCGCCAATGGACGGGGTGCCGGCCGGGCCGGCGACAGGTTGCAGGCCGTTGTTGGCCATGGCCGTGACGGGGACCAGCAGGCTCAGGCCGATGGCCCGGCGTAACAGGTTGGGGGTGAACCGTGCAGGCAGGTGGCGCATGGTGGTTTCTCTTGTTGTTGTGGGATCAGAAAGGCAGGTGCAGTTCGGCTAGCCAGTAGCCCGGCTCCAGATCGCGGCGGCGGGTGTCGGTGGCGGACAGGGCGCGGTGGTAAGCCAGGGTCAGACGGGCCCAGGGATGGCTGACCTGCAGGCCAGCCTGTGCACCGACCAGTCGCTGCGAGGGCCTGCCGTGGTCGTAGCGACTCCAGCCGACGTCGAGGCCCAGGCTGGGACGGATTTCCAGCCGTTCGGGCAAGGGGTGGGCCAGTGGCAGGCTCAGGGTATTGCGCCAGACGATGCCGCTGGCGCCGGAGACGGTGGCCTGGCGGAAACCGCGTACGGCGCTGTCGCCGGAAATCGCCATCTGCTCCACGGCGGCCAGTGGCACCGGGCTGTACTGCAGGTTGAGGGCGCTTTCCCAGCGCCAGCGAAACCCGGGGGCGGCGCCTTGCCGCAGTTGCCAGAGGCTGGCCTGGTAGCGGTGGAACAGGGGTTGAGGGGCATTCGGGTGGGCTGCGGCAGTGTCCGAGCCGAACCAGCCCAGTCCACGGCTGTAGCCGAGCGTGGCGCTCCACAGGGCCTGGTCGCGCCAGGTCAGGTTGAGGCTGGCGTCCAGCGTGGTCAGCGTCGGACTTTGCAGGCGAAGCCGCAGCCATTGACCGGAAAAGCGGCTGTCCAGGCGCTTGTAGTTCAGCGTCAGGTCGGCGTTGAGCGTGGCTGAGGCGTTGTGCCACAGCTCACGGGAAAGTCCGAGGCTGTAGAAGTCGCTTTGGCTGTTTGCCGCGCCCCCTGAATCATCGGTCCGGCTCTCGATGCGATTGAGCCGCAGCGAGAAGCTCCAGGGGCCGTATGGCGTGTTGTATTGGATGCCGTAGGCCTCACTGCCGCTGCTGCGGCCGGGAAGGCTGCGAATCCGGGAGAGGCGCAGGAAGTCATTGTGTTCCAGCGGACTGTCGATGCTCACGGACAACAGGGTGCGTACGCGTCCCGTGGCCCTGTCGCCGCCGTTGTTGATCCCGGCCCCCAGTCGCCAGCGAGACGTGCGTGTACGTTGCGACCTGATCAGCACCCGCGTGCCCCCCGGTAGCTCCCCGGGTTCCAGATCGGCGCTGAGGTCGAACGATTGCAGCCGGTTCATCTGGTTCAGTCCCTGCTCCAGCGCCGACAGCCGCAAGGGCGACCCCAGCAGATCGGGAAAGGCACGGGACAGCGACAACGGCAGTTGCGGATCTTCGAACTCGACCGATTCGACGAAACCTTCGACGATCACGATGTCGAGGCTGGCCCCCGCCGCCGGGGCACTGGCCAGATAAGGCCGGGCCGCCAGATAGCCCTGCTCCAGATAGCTGCGGGTGATGGCCTTGAGTACCGCGTTGATGCGCGTTTCATCCATGCAGGGTTGCAGCAGCGGTTCGAGTGCCCGGTTGAGGGCCTCGGGCGCCATCAGCGTGTTGCCCGCCAGGCGAACCCCAGTAATCGGCCAGCACGGGGTGCCGGCGGGCGGCCTTTCGGTGCTGTCGTCCGGGACATTGATCGCGAAGGGGGCTCTGAGGCGGCGCAGGCGCTGCTGCCGCTCGCGTTCTTCGGCGTCGCGACGTTGTTCCTGCAGCATGGGCAGGAGCGACGCGGCATCGACGGCAGCAGCGCAGCGCGGTGTCAGCCAGCACAGGGCGACAAGGATCAGGAGGGCCGGCGCACGGCTGCGCGGGCCTTCGATTCGTGGCGAACTCGGCATGTCATGCGTCCTTGGTTTTTGTTATCAGGACGATCAATAAAAATCAGGCGAGACGAATCTAAGGAAGGCGCAATCGTTTGGATGCGGGGGAAAGGCGCGAAAGCGGGTAGGGAAAAAGCGTGAGCGGCTTCGGAAATTTCCGAAGCCTGTCAGGAAGCAGGGGATTGGCCGGCGCAAGAGCGCCGGAGCGGGGCCTCAGGGGCGGATTTCGATCATGGTGCCGTCTTGCACCAGGTTCCAGACTTCGCGCATATCGACGTTGCGCATGGCGATGCAGCCTTCGGTCCAGTCCAGGGTGTGGAACAGCTCTTCGGGATTGTCTTCGGTGTCTGGCGTGCCGTGGATCATGATCATCCCGCCCGGCGGAACGCCTTCACGGCGAGCCTTGGCGGCATCCGTCACATTGGGGTAGGACACGTGGATGGCCAGGTTGTAGCGGTCCGAGATCTTGCGCCAGTCCAGCCAGTAGAAGCCTTCCGGGGTGCGCTTGTCGCCTTCGCGCTCCTTGGCCCCCACCGGCTTCTTGCCCAGGGAGATGCGGTAGGTCTTGAGCGGTTCGCCGTTGCTGATCAGCTCCAGACGCCGCTGGGACTTGAGCACCAGCACCTTGTCGATGCGGCCGTTGGGACGGGTTTCGGCAGGCGAGGCGAGGGGCGCGGGTGGCGCGTCCTTGAGAATCGGTTTGGTGACGATGGTTTCGGTGTAGGCCGCCTGGGACACCGAAATCACACTGAGGCAAAAGAGGGCAAGCAACCAGCGCATGAAACGGTATCCCTGGAGTTCCGGTGTTTACGAGTCGTTCGTGTGGGGTGGCGCGAATGAAGGTGGCAGGCTGCCGGTGCGAACCGGGTAGTGCTGCCTTTCGCGGTCCCGATAGTAGCATTCTAGTGTGACGTGGATCGTCCTGAAAGCCAGCTCGTCCCAAGGGATCTCGTCTTCCTCGAACAGGCGCACCTCCAGGCTTTCGACGCCGATATCGAAGTCCAGGTCGGCCAGTTCGGCGCGGTAGAAGACGTGGACCTGATTGATGTGCGGCAGATCGAACAGGTGATAGAGGCTCATTTCGCCGAGGCGGGCACAGGCTTCTTCGACGGTTTCCCGACGTGCGGCCTCTTCCATGGTCTCGCCGTTCTCCATGAACCCGGCCGGCAGTGTCCAGTAGCCGCGGCGCGGCTCGATGGCGCGGCGGCACAGCAGGACCTTGCTGCCGTGGCTGGGCAGGACGCCGGCGACGATGTTGGGATTCTGGTAATGGATGGTCTGGCAGTGATCGCACACATAGCGCAGGCGGGAATCGCCTTCGGGAATGCGCTGGGTGACTGCTTTGCCGCACGCGCTGCAGTATTTCATGCTTATCTTCCTTATAGGTGCGGCTATCTTCGCGCCGCCGTCCTGCGCCCGGCAAGTGCGATCGTCGCCGGGGGTTGGGCCCGGCGCGGCTTTGGTGCATGATGCAGAACGCTTCTGGAACGAGAGAGACCATGCTGGACGAGCTACTTCGCCGTGTGAGCAGTCACACCCCGGGTACCCTGGAAACCGATCGACGTTTTCCCGAGGCCGCGGTGCTGCTGCCCATCACCCGGAGCGAAGAGCCTGAACTGGTCCTGACCCTGCGTGCCAAGGGGCTTTCCACCCATGGCGGGGAAGTGGCCTTTCCGGGTGGCCGGCGTGATCCGGAAGACCCGGATCTGGTGTTCACCGCACTGCGTGAAGCCGAGGAAGAGATCGGCCTGCCGCCAGGGCTGGTCGAGGTGGTCGGCCCGCTGAGCCCGCTGATCTCGCTGCATGGCCTGAAAGTCACGCCGTTCGTGGGGCTGATTCCCGACTATGTCGAGTACCAGCCCAATGATGCCGAAATTGCCGCCGTGTTCAGCGTGCCGCTGGAATTCTTCCGCCAGGACCCTCGTGACCACACCCACCGGATCGATTATCAGGGCCGCAGTTGGTACGTCCCCAGCTACCGTTTCGGCGAATACAAGATCTGGGGCCTCTCGGCGATCATGATCGTCGAGCTGGTCAACCTGCTCTACGACGCGCGGATCAGCCTGCACCAGCCGCCCGAGCGCTTCACTTCACTATGACGAGCGGGCCCACCCGCCGCACTTCCACCGTGAGGATCCACGCATGAAATACCGTCTGGGCGACCTGCGGGTCGAAACCCATCCGCAGAGCTGGGTTGCCCCCAATGCCACGCTGATCGGCAAGGTGCGCCTGCAGGCGGGCGCCAACGTCTGGTTCAATGCGGTCCTGCGCGGCGACAACGAGCTGATCGACATCGGCGAGAACAGTAACGTCCAGGACGGCACCGTGATGCACACCGACATGGGCTCGCCGCTGACCATCGGCAAGGGCGTGACCATCGGCCACAACGCCATGCTGCACGGCTGCACCGTGGACGACTTCAGCCTGATCGGCATCAATGCGGTGATTCTCAACGGCGCGAAGATCGGCAAGCATTGCATCATCGGCGCCAATGCGCTTATCCCCGAGGGCAAGGAGATTCCCGACGGCTCGCTGGTCATGGGTTCGCCGGGCAAGGTGGTGCGCGAGCTCACCGATGCGCAGAAGAAGCTGCTCGAAGCCAGCGCCGCACACTACGTGCACAACGCCCAGCGTTATGCCCGCGACCTGGCGCCGCAGGAGGATTGATGAGCAGCGTGGAAAAACCCGTCCCGTCCCCGTGCATCAGTATCTGCGCCCTGGACGAGCAGGACATCTGCACCGGCTGCCAGCGCACCGCCGGTGAAATCACTCGCTGGGGCCGCATGGACAACGCCGAGCGCCGCCAGGTGTTGCTGCTCTGTCATGAGCGGGCAGTGGCCGCCGGCCTGATCTTCAACCAGCCGCGCACCGCAAGCTGACTTCCGGGACTTGGCCGCACGGGGGCTCTGAAGTACCCTGTGCGGCTTCTTACCGGTGCCTTCCATGTTCTTTCTCATCGCCTATATCAGCAGCGTGGTGCTGATCAACTACGCCTTTTCCAGTGCGCCGCACCTGGATGTGATCTGGTCCGCCTGGGGTGGCCTGGTGTTCATCCTGCGCGACATGGTGCAGACCCGCTTCGGCCATGGTGCGCTGGTCGCCATGCTGGCGGCGCTGGTGCTGTCCTACGTGACCTCCGATCCGGCCATCGCCGTGGCCAGTGCCACCGCCTTCGCCGTTTCCGAACTGATCGACTGGATCGTCTTCAGTATCACCAAGCGGCCGCTGCACGACCGTTTGTGGCTCAGTTCGGCGCTGAGCATCCCGCTCGATACCTTCATCTTCTTCGGCATGATCGGCGCGCTGACACCGGCCGTGGTTGGCACGGCGCTGGCCTCGAAGTTCGCCGGGGTGACCGCCGTCTGGCTGGCCATGGCCTGGCGGGTGCGGAAAAACGCCGTCGCCGGCTGAGCCGCGACGGCGTCCAACCATGTAAAATATGCCCCTTTCGCTGGCCCGCACCGTGCTGGGGCGGTCCTGGATTTCTCCCTCTGAGGACCTGAAATGACTCGTATCGGAACTCCATTGTCGCCCACCGCGACCCGTGTACTGCTCTGCGGCTGCGGCGAGCTGGGCAAGGAAGTGGTGATCGAGCTGCAACGCTTCGGCGTTGAAGTGATTGCCGTGGACCGTTACGCCAACGCCCCGGCCATGCAGGTGGCCCATCGCAGCCATGTGATCAACATGCTCGACGGCGCAGCGCTGCGTGCCGTGATCGAGGCCGAGAAGCCGCACTACATCGTGCCGGAAATCGAAGCCATCGCCACCGCCACCCTGGTCGAGCTGGAAGCCGAGGGCTTCACCGTGGTGCCGACTGCCCGCGCCGCGCAACTGACCATGAACCGCGAAGGCATCCGCCGCCTGGCCGCCGAAGAGCTGGACCTGCCGACCTCGCCTTACCACTTCGCCGACACCTTCGAGGAGTACAGCAAGGCCGCCCTGGACCTGGGCTTCCCTTGCGTGGTCAAGCCGGTGATGAGTTCGTCCGGCAAGGGCCAGAGCCTGCTCAAGAGCGCCGACGACCTGCAGAAGGCCTGGGACTACGCCCAGGAAGGCGGCCGTGCCGGCAAGGGCCGGGTGATCATCGAAGGCTTCATCGATTTCGACTACGAAATTACCCTGCTGACCGTTCGTCATATCGGCGGCACCACCTTCCTGGCGCCGGTCGGTCACCGTCAGGAGAAGGGCGACTACCAGGAGTCCTGGCAGCCCCAGGCCATGAGCCCGGTGGCCCTGGCGGAGTCCGAGCGCGTGGCCAAGGCGGTCACCGAGGCACTGGGCGGCCGTGGTCTGTTCGGTGTCGAGCTGTTCGTCAAGGGCGATCAGGTGTGGTTCAGCGAAGTCTCGCCGCGTCCGCACGACACCGGCCTGGTCACCTTGATCTCTCAGGACCTGTCGCAGTTTGCCCTGCATGCACGGGCGATCCTTGGCCTGCCGATCCCGGCAGTGCGCCAGTTCGGCCCATCGGCGTCGGCGGTGATTCTGGTGGAAGGCCAGTCGCAGCAGACGGCGTTCGATAACCTCGGCGCCGCCCTGGCCGAGCCAGACACCGCGCTGCGCCTGTTCGGCAAGCCGGAAGTCAACGGCCAGCGCCGCATGGGCGTGTGCCTGGCGCGCGATGAGTCGATCGAGGCCGCCCGGGCCAAGGCGACCCGCGCATCGCAAGCCGTCAAGGTCGAGTTCTAAGCGCTGAAAACAACGCGGGACAGGCCTTTCGGCCTGTCCCGCGTTTTTCGTTATAGCTCCGCGTGCCGGGTTTCCTTCAGGCACAGCACGGCGATCAGGCTCAGCAGGGCCGCCACCGAAACATAGCCGCCAACCCAGCTCAGGCCACCCATCGCCACCAGTTTCTGGGCGAAGAAGGGTGCCGCCGAAGCGCCGACGATACCGCCCAGGTTGTACGCCGCCGATGCGCCGGTATAGCGCACGTGGGTCGGGAACAGCTCTGGCAGCAGGGCGCCCATGGGCGCGAAGGTCACCCCCATCAGGAACAGCTCGATCGCCAGGAACAGCGCAACGCCGGCGGTAGAGCCGGACGTCAGCAAGGGTTCCATGGTGAAGCCCGAGGCGATCGCCAGCAGGGCACCGGTCACCAGCACCGGCTTGCGCCCGAAACGGTCGCTGAGCCAGGCTGAGAGCGGCGTGGCCAGGGCCATGAACAGCACCGCGAAGCACAGCAGGCCAAGGAAGGTTTCCCGGGTGTAGCCCAGGGTGGAGACGCCGTAGCTCAGCGAAAACACCGTGGAGATATAGAACAGCGCGTAGCACACCACCATGGCCGCCGCGCCGAGCAGCACGGGCATCCAGTACTGGGCGAACAGCTCGACCACCGGCATCTTCACCCGCTGATGGCTGGCCATGGCCTTGGCGAACACCGGGGTTTCTTCCAGTTTCAGCCGCACGTACAGGCCGACGATCACCAGCGCTGCGCTGAGCAGGAACGGAATGCGCCAGCCCCAGGCACGGAAGTCTTCATCGCTGAGCAGCATCGCCAGGGCCAGGAACAGGCCATTGGCGGCGAGGAAGCCGATGGACGGGCCCAGTTGCGGGAACATGCCGAACCAGGCGCGCTTGCCCTTGGGCGCGTTTTCGGTAGCCAGCAGCGCTGCGCCGCCCCATTCCCCGCCGAGCCCCAGCCCCTGGCCGAAGCGCAGTACGCAGAGCAGGACCGGTGCCCAGATCCCGATGCTGTCGTGGCCGGGCAGCACGCCGATCAGCGTGGTACAGACCCCCATCAGCAGCAGCGAGGCCACCAGGGTCGATTTGCGTCCGATGCGGTCGCCGAAGTGGCCGAACAACGCCGAGCCCAGCGGGCGGGCGAGGAAGGCGATACCGAAGGTGAGGAAGGCCGAGAGCATCTGCGCGGTGCCCGAGGTCTGCGGGAAGAACACCGGACCGATTACCAGCGCGGCGGCTGTGGCGTAGATGTAGAAGTCGTAGAACTCGATGGCCGTGCCGATGAAGCTGGCCGTGGCGACGCGGGCCGGCGAGTTGCCCGACGGCGCGGTGTCGGCCTCATTGTTGTAGGTGCTGCTGGTGGTCATGCAAGGTACCCCTGACAGTCGAAGGCTTCCTGGGCGGCCGCGCACGGGCGACGGCTCGGCGTCGGAGCTTGTTATGAGTTATGGACCGCGTGGCCGAGCATATGCCCTGTGGGGATGGGGGCGGCGCGGGCACTGTTCGGGGTGTGAAGCAGTACCGCTGAGGCGCTTGATGCAGGCGGTGCGGACTGGCCGGGAAGCGCCGGGTGCGGGTAGCGGGCGCGACGGCAGGGCTGGGTAAGCGTGGCCCGAGTATAGCCACATTCGATACAGAATGTGTCTACATCAGGTGTTGTCGCTGTAGCGAATCACACCACGGGTTGGCGGGCGACGGTCCAGACCAGGATACGGCTGGCGCGGTTATCCTCGGTTTCGAGGATTTCCAGGCGGTAGCGGCCGATCTTCAGGCAAACGCTGCTTTCCGGAATGCTTTCCAGCGCCTCGGTGACCAGTCCGTTCAGGGTTTTGGGGCCGTCGCTGGGCAGGTGCCAGCCGAGACTGCGGTTCAGTTCGCGGATCGCCACATTGCCTTCGACCACGTAGCGGCCGTCCGGCTGTGGGTGGATATGCGGGTTTTCCTGGCTGTCCTGCTCCTCGAACTCGCCGACGATCTCCTCGAGGATGTCTTCCAGGGTGGCGATGCCCTGTACCTCGCCGTATTCGTCGACGACGATGCCCATGCGCCGCTGCTGCTTGTGGAAGTTCAGCAGTTGCAGTTGCAGCGGTGTGTTCTCCGGCACGAAGTAGGGTTCGTAGCAGGCGGCCATGAGGCTTTCCCGCGTCAGTTCGGCGTTGGGCAGCAGGTGGGCGATATGCCGGGTGTTGAGTACGGCCTGGACCTGGTTGATGTCGCTGTGGAACACCGGCAGGCGGGTATACCTGGACGCCCTGAGTTGTGCGGTGATCGCCTCGATGCTGTCGTCGAGGTTGACTCCGGCGACTTCGCTGCGGGGAACCAGAATGTGATTGACGGTGATCCTGTCCAGCGCCATGAGGCTGGCAGGAAGGGTGCTGGCGGTGTGGTGGTCACCGGCTTCTTCGGTATCGTCCGGGCCACTTTCGAGGTGTTCGTCGTGCTGCTGGACCACTGCCGGACGCAGGGCAAAGGGGCGCAGGATCAGGCGCGCGGTGCCGTCCAGCAGCCAGGCGAGCGGCTGCAGAAGGCGCAGTGGCAGGCGCAGGAACGAACCCAGGCCGATGAAGGCTTCGGGGTTGCGCCTGGCCAGTTGCCGGGGCAGATACTCGGCGCAGACCAGCAGCACCAGCGTCGCACCCAGGCAGCCCAGCCAGAAACCGCTTTCGCCCTGGCAGCGCAGGCCGGTCAGGGCGGCGAGGGCGAGCACCAGCAACTTGCCGAGCGTGGCGCCGAAGATCAGCGCCGGAGCCGGAATGTCGGCCTTGCCGTTGCTCCGGTTGGCGAGCGCCTGCTGGCGGGCGGCATCGACGGCGGTGAACAGTGCCGACCACAGCAAGGCCAGCGCCAGGAGCCCGAGCAGCGGAGCCAGCGGCAAGGTGTTCATGGTTCGTCCGTCAGATATGCAGGATGAATTCGCGGACCAGCTTGCTGCCGAAGTACGCCAGCATCAGCAGGCAGAAGCCGGCAAGGGTCCAGCGGATCGCCTTGTGGCCACGCCAGCCGAGGCGGGTGCGGCCCCACAGCAGCACGCCGAATACCACCCAGGCAACGCAGGCCAGCAGGGTCTTGTGCACCAGGTGCTGGGCGAACAGGTTGTCGAGGAACAGCCAGCCGGAAATCAGCGACAGCGACAGCAGGCCCCAGCCGGCCCAGAGGAAGCCGAACAGCAGGCTTTCCATGGTCTGCAATGGCGGGAAGTTGCGGATCATGCCGGAAGGATGCTTGTGCTTGAGCTGGTGGTCCTGCATCAGCAGCAACAGCGACTGGAACACCGCGATGGTGAACAGGCCGTAAGCCAGGATCGACAGCAGGATATGGGCGAGGATGCCCGGCTCTTCGTTGATCAGCGGTACCGTGCCCGAGGGCGCGAACTGGGCGATCAGTGCCGTCAGCAGGCCGAGGGGGAACAACAGCAGCAGCAGGTTCTCCACCGGGATGCGCAGGCAGGCGAGGAGGGTGATGGCAATGACCGCGGTGGCGATCAGGCTGGCGGCGCTGAAGAAGTCCAGGCTCAGGCCCAGGGGCGTGAGCAACTGCCAGAACAGCGCGCTGCCCTGGGCGATGACCGCCAGCGCTCCCAGCAGGCCGAGAAGCCGTTTGTCGGCCTTTACGCCCCGGGCCAGGCCGGTGCCTTGATAGACGATCGCGGCGGCATAGAGGCAGGCGGCGATCAGGTTGGGTAGCAAGCTGGGTGACAAGGGGAGCATAAGTCCTGTTAGGCAAGCCCGAAAGCCGATGAGTTTGGCATAGAACGCGCCCGCCAAGGAAGACTGGCGGCCGACGGTATGGTGTGCGCTGGCGCGAGTCTTCGTTATAATCGCGCCCCTGTCCCTGCCCGAGGCCGGCCGAATGCGCCCGGGGCGGCTGATAACCCGCGGTTCTGAAGAACCTGTAAAGGATCCCCATGTTTGAAAACCTGACCGATCGTCTGTCACAGACGCTGCGCCATGTCACCGGCAAGGCCAAGCTGAACGAAGACAACATCAAAGACACCCTGCGCGAAGTGCGCATGGCGTTGCTCGAGGCCGACGTCGCCCTGCCGGTGGTGAAGGACTTCGTCAACAAGGTCAAGGAACGTGCGGTCGGTACCGAGGTGTCCCGCAGCCTGACGCCGGGCCAGGCGTTCGTGAAGATCGTCCAGGCCGAGCTCGAAGCACTGATGGGGGCGGCCAACGAAGACCTGAGCCTGAACGCCGCACCGCCTGCAGTGGTGCTGATGGCCGGTCTGCAAGGTGCGGGCAAGACCACCACCGCCGGCAAGCTGGCGCGCTTCCTCAAGGAACGCAAGAAGAAGACCGTCATGGTCGTCTCTGCCGACGTCTATCGTCCGGCGGCGATCAAGCAGCTGGAAACCCTGGCCAACGACATCGGCGTGACCTTCTTCCCGTCGGACATCAGCCAGAAGCCGGTGGCCATCGCCGAAGCGGCCATTCGCGAGGCCAAGCTCAAGTTCATCGACGTGGTCATCGTCGACACCGCCGGCCGACTGCACGTCGACGCGGAAATGATGACCGAGATCAAGGACCTGCACGCCGCAGTCAAGCCGATCGAAACGCTGTTCGTGGTCGACGCCATGACCGGCCAGGACGCTGCCAACACCGCCAAGGCGTTCGGTGATGCCTTGCCGCTCACCGGCGTGGTGCTGACCAAGGTCGACGGTGACGCCCGTGGCGGTGCCGCGCTGTCGGTTCGCGCCATCACCGGCAAGCCGATCAAGTTCATCGGCATGGGCGAGAAGACCGAAGCCCTCGAGCCGTTCCACCCGGACCGTATCGCCTCACGGATTCTCGGCATGGGTGATGTGCTCAGCCTGATCGAGCAGGCCGAGCAGAACATCGACAAGGCCAAGGCCGACAAGCTGGCCAAGAAGCTGAAGAAGGGCAAGGGCTTCGACCTCGAAGACTTCCGCGACCAACTGCAGCAGATGAAGAACATGGGCGGTCTGGGCGGCCTGATGGACAAGTTGCCGAGCATCGGTGGCGTCAACCTGTCGCAGATGGGCAACGCCCAGGGCGCCGCCGAGAAGCAGTTCAAGCAGATGGAAGCGATCATCAACTCGATGACCCCGGCCGAGCGCCGCGACCCTGACCTGATCAGCGGTTCGCGCAAGCGCCGTATCGCCCTGGGTTCCGGCACCCAGGTGCAGGACATCGGCCGCCTGATCAAGCAGCACAAGCAGATGCAGAAGATGATGAAGAAGTTTTCTGCCAAGGGCGGCATGGCCAAGATGATGCGCGGGCTGGGTGGCATGATGCCCGGCGGCGGCATGCCCAAGCTCTGATCCCGATTCGTGACGACGCCCCGTTTTTCGGGGCGTCGTTCGAAAATCCCGCCGCTGGCGGGAAAATCGCTGCCTTATTAGGAGGCGGCTCCATTGCAGATCTGTATGACAGACAGGCAGTTGCCAGAAAAAAGGCATTTGCAAAAGTCCGTGTATTCCCTGAGAATATGCGGCCTTTCGGGCACCCGTGCCCGCTTGGCCTATAGATTTGCAGCACCGACTACAGGAACGATGTTCACATGGTAACCATCCGTCTTGCCCGTGGCGGCTCCAAAAAGCGCCCATTCTACCACCTCACCGTGACCAACAGCCGCAACGCGCGCGATGGTCGTTTCGTTGAGCGTATCGGCTTCTTCAACCCGATTGCTTCGGGCGCAGAAGTCAAACTGTCCGTAAACCAAGAGCGTGCCACCTACTGGCTGGCTCAAGGTGCACAGCCGTCTGAGCGCGTTGCTCAGCTGCTGAAGGAAGCTGCCAAGGCTGCTGCCTGAGCAATATGAACGCGACGCCAGAAAACGCTGACGAACTGATCGTCGTCGGCAAGATTTTTTCGGTACACGGCGTTCGCGGCGAGGTGAAGGTCTTTTCCTTTACCGATCCGATCGACAACCTGTTGCAGTACCGCAACTGGACGCTTCGGCGCGAAGGTGTGGTGAAACAGGTCGAGCTGGTCAAGGGCCGATCCACTCAAAAGGATCTGGTCGCCAAGCTCAAGGGGCTGGATGATCGCGATGAAGCTCGTCTTCTGACCGGTTTCGAGATCTGTATCTCGCGCAGCCTTTTGCCCGACCTGACCGACGGCGATTACTACTGGTATCAGCTCGTGGGTCTGAGTGTCATCAACCAGGACGGACAACTGTTCGGCAAGGTTGATCACCTGTTGGAGACCGGCGCGAACGATGTAATGGTGGTCAAGCCCTGCGCTGGCAGCCTGGATGATCGTGAACGGCTACTGCCCTATACCGAGCAGTGCGTGTTGGCAGTCGACCTGGCGGCAGGCGAAATGAGGGTTGAGTGGGACGCGGATTTCTAAGCAATGGCCAGCCTGCGCGTAGACGTCATCACGCTGTTCCCCGAGATGTTCTCGGCCATCAGTGAGTACGGCATTACCAGCCGTGCGGTGAAACAGGGGTTGTTGCAACTGACCTGCTGGAACCCGCGGGACTACACCACGGATCGCCACCACACGGTGGATGATCGGCCTTTTGGCGGTGGTCCGGGCATGGTGATGAAGATCAAGCCTCTGGAAGACGCCCTGGTTCAGGCCAGGCAGGCAACCGGAGGAGCAGCGAAGGTGATCTACCTATCGCCGCAAGGCCGCAAGCTGACTCAGTCGGCGGTCAAGGACCTGGCGAAGCATGAATCGTTGATTCTGATAGCCGGTCGTTACGAAGGCATCGACGAGCGTTTTATCGAGGCTCATGTCGATGAAGAGTGGTCGATTGGTGACTACGTGTTGTCTGGCGGCGAGCTGCCGGCAATGGTCATGATCGATGCGGTTACGCGGCTGCTGCCCGGAGCTTTAGGGCATGTGGACTCGGCGGAGGAAGACTCCTTCACCGATGGTCTGCTGGATTGCCCGCACTACACCCGACCTGAGGTGTATGCGGATCAGCGTGTACCCGACGTGTTGCTTAGTGGCAACCATGCACACATCCGGCGTTGGCGTTTACAGCAGTCCCTTGGGCGGACCTGGGAACGACGCGCCGATCTTCTGGAAAGTCGCTCACTTTCTGGAGAAGAGAAGAAGCTGCTCGAGGACTACATCCGCGAGCGGGACGATAGTTAACGTATCGATGGTAGATCCGACAATCTGCCTTAGGAGCAAAAGATGACCAACAAAATCATTCAGCAGATCGAAGCTGAACAGATGAGCAAAGAGATCCCTACCTTTGCCCCGGGCGACACCGTTGTCGTTCAGGTGAAAGTGAAGGAAGGCGATCGTTCCCGTCTGCAGGCGTTCGAAGGCGTTGTAATCGCCAAGCGCAACCGCGGTCTGAACAGCGCATTCACCGTTCGCAAAATCTCCAACGGTGTTGGCGTTGAGCGTACTTTCCAGACCTACAGCCCGCAAATCGACAGCCTGGCCGTGAAACGTCGTGGTGACGTGCGTAAAGCCAAGCTGTACTACCTGCGTGACCTGTCCGGTAAAGCAGCTCGCATCAAGGAAAAACTGGCCTGAGTCCAGTCTGACCTTTGCGAAAAGAAAGGGCAGCCTTCGGGCTGCCCTTTTTGTTTTTCTGAGTGGCAAGTTTCAAGCTGCAAGAAAGAGCGGTCGGCGCAGGTCTGCTTCTTCTTGTGGCTTGCAGCTTAAAGCTTGCCGCTCAGGGCTCGCAGCTCAAGCCGGCTGTCGCTGAACCAGGGCCAGCAAGGTCCAGCCCGGTCCGGGCCTGAGCGTGTGGTCCGGCCCGAACACATGCACCCAGCCATGGTCGTCGCGGGCGAACAGCAGTAACGCACGCTCGCCATGCAGCGCCCGGTATTCCTCCCAGCCAAAGGTCTCGGTCAGGTGCGTGCTGTACAGTTCGGCGCCCTGATGCAACCGGTTGGCCAGTTGCACATAGGTCAGTGGCTGGCTTCCCAGCAGGTGACCGCGGTGTTCGTCGCTGGCCCTGTGCTTGTCGCTACGCTTGACTTCCAGCCCGCTGGCCAGGGAAAAAAGCCGCTGGTGGCCGAAGTCGTGACGAAAACGCATGCAGGCCAATGCATTCAATTCTCCGGAGGGCGAAAGTCCGAGCAGGTGGCCGAGCCCGACCAGGTCGAGGTGTGCGTCGGCATGCTGCGAGGCCGGATTGCCGAAGTAGGTCGGCAGCCCCTCCATACGCGCCGCCCGGATGTTCTCCCAGCTGGAGTCGGTCAGCAGGACCCGGCAGTCCATCTGCTGCAGCGCCTTGCCGATGGCTCGCGCCGCCGGGTTGGCGCCGACGATGAGAAAGCCGCTGGGCGCCGGCTCCGCCACCTTCAACAGCCTGGCCAGTGGTCGGGCCGTGGCGCTTTGCAGAACCACGGTGCCGATGATCACCGCGAACGTCAGCGGCACCAGCAACAAGGCGCCTTCGTGGCCGGCCTCATTCAGGCGAATGGCGAAGATGGCCGAGACTGCTGCCGCAACGATGCCCCGTGGTGCGATCCAGCCCAGCAATGCCCGCTCGCGCCAGTTCAGGGGCGAGCCCCAGGTGGAAAGGGCAACGTTCAGCGGGCGGGCAAGCACCTGGATCACCAGCAGCAATGCCAGCACCGAGGGGCCAAGGCCGAGCAGGGCGTTCAGGTCGAGGCGCGCGGCCAGCAGGATGAACAGCCCGGAGATCAGCAGCACGCTGAGGTTTTCCTTGAAGTGCAGGATCTGCCGGACATCCACGCCCTTCATGTTCGCCAGCCACATGCCCATCACGGTGACCGCCAGCAGCCCCGATTCGTGCATCACCTGGTTGGCGGCAATGAAGATGCCCAGCACGGCCGCCAGCGAAGCCAGGTTGTGCAGGTATTCCGGCAGCCACTGTTCACGCATTACCTGGCCCAGCAGCCAGCCGCCGGCGGCGCCGAACGCGCTGCCGCAGAGAATGACTCCGGCGAAGGTCTTCAGGCTCTGGCTCAGCCCTTCATCGGCCGCGCTGGCGATGATGAAGCTGTACACCACCACGGCCAGCAGCGCACCGATGGGGTCGATGACGATGCCTTCCCAGCGCAGGATGTTGGCGATGGCCGACTTCGGCCGCACGACCCGCAGCATCGGTACGATCACCGTCGGCCCGGTGACCAGGGTCAGGGTGCCGAACAGCACCGCCAGCGGCCAGTCGAAACCCAGCAGCCAGTGGGTGGCAACGGCGATCACCGCCCAGGTGACCAGCGCGCCGAGGGTCACCATCCGCTGGACCACGCTGCCGATCTCGCGCCACTGCGACAGGTGCAGTGTCAGGCTGCCCTCGAACAGGATCAGCGCCACCGCCAGCGACACCAGGGGCATCAGCAACGGGCCGAACATTTCCTGCGGATCGAGCCAGCCCAGGACCGGGCCGGCGAGTATGCCGCTGAGCAGCAGAAACAGAATGGCCGGCAGTTTCAGGCGCCAGGCCAGCCACTGGCAGCCCAGTGCGGCGACGCCGATGCCGCCAAACGCCAGCAGGATCTGTTGTTCGTTCATTCGGATTCCCTATCCTGGCAAGGTTATGGAAGACTAGCGGCATTTCGGCGTTTTCATCGCCTCGTTGCCGAGTTGTCATGCCTGCTATCGACCACCCCCTGATTGATCAGTTTCTCGATGCCCTATGGCTGGAAAAAGGCCTGTCGGACAATACCCGTTCCTCTTACCGAAGCGACCTGGCCCTGTTCAACGGCTGGCTGCAGGAGCGGAGCATCGAATTGCCGGACGCTGGCCGGGACCTGATCCTCGATCACCTCGGCTGGCGCCTCGATAACCACTACAAGCCGCGTTCCACGGCGCGTTTCCTGTCTGGCCTGCGCGGCTTCTACCGCTACCTGCTGCGGGAAAAACGCATCGCCGTCGATCCGACGCTGCAGGTAGAAATGCCACAGCTGGGGCGGCCATTGCCCAAATCGCTGTCGGAAGCGGACGTCGAGGCGCTGCTCAAGGCGCCAGACCTGAGCGAGGACATTGGCCAGCGTGACCGTGCGATGCTCGAGGTGTTGTACGCCTGCGGCTTGCGGGTGACCGAACTGGTCAGCCTGACCCTGGACCAGATCAACCTGCGCCAGGGCGTTCTGCGGGTGATGGGCAAAGGCAGCAAGGAACGGTTGGTGCCGATGGGCGAGGAGGCGGTGGTGTGGCTGGAACGCTACCTGCGCGACGGCCGCAACGGCCTGCTCAACGGCCGCCCCAGCGACGTGGTGTTCCCCAGCCAGCGTGGCGAGCAGATGACCCGCCAGACGTTCTGGCACCGGATCAAGCACCACGCCCAGGTGGCCGGGATCGGCAAGGCGCTGTCGCCGCATACCCTGCGTCACGCCTTCGCCACCCACCTGCTCAACCACGGTGCCGACCTGCGGGTGGTGCAGATGCTGCTGGGCCACAGCGACCTGTCGACCACGCAGATCTACACCCATGTGGCCAAGGCGCGGCTACAGGAACTGCATGCGAAGCACCATCCGCGCGGCTAGGCTTATTTGACCCGTCGAGGTGCCCGTTACAGGCCGATGAATGTGATAGTCTTCCACGGTTTACGTCCTGGGCCGGCGAAATACCCGCATTTTCAGCACGGGAGTCCTTATTCCGGCCCTTTGTACGCTTTCAGGAGTTCCTATGCGCTTGATCCAGATCCTTGCTGCCACCGTGCTGGCGCTGGTGAGTAGTTTCGCCGCGGCAGACGACGCCGAGCAGAATATCCGCAAATCCCTGCAATCGCTGGAGTCTGAAATTCCGGTCGATAGCATTGTCGCCAGTCCGCTCAAGGGGCTGTATGAAGTCAAGCTTCAGGGGGGGCGCGTCCTTTACGCCAGCGCCGACGGCCAGTTCCTGGTCCAGGGCTACCTGTTCCAGTTGCAGGATGGCAAGCCGGTCAACCTGACCGAGAAGACCGAGCGACAGGCCATCGCCAAGACCATCAACGCCATTCCAGCCGCGGAGATGGTGGTTTATCCTGCCAAGGGCGAGACCAAGTCGCACATCACCGTCTTCACCGACACCACCTGCCCGTACTGCCACAAGCTGCACGCCGAAGTGCCCGAGCTGAACAAGCGTGGTATCGAAGTGCGTTATGTCGCCTTCCCGCGCCAGGGCCTCGGCTCGCCGGGTGACGAGCAGCTGCAGGCGGTCTGGTGCTCCAAGGACCGCCAGGGCGCCCTGGACAAGATGATCGACGGCAAGGAAATCAAGGCCGCCAAGTGCGAGAACCCGGTCAGCAAGCAGTTCGCCATGGGCCAGTCCATCGGCGTCAATGGCACGCCGGCCATCGTGCTCGAGGATGGCCAGGTGATCCCGGGCTACCAGCCGGCCCCGCAAGTGGCCAAGCTGGCCCTGGCCGGCGCCAAGTAATTCAATCAGTGGGCCGCCTTCATGGGGAGGCGGCTTCTTTCACGGTCGGTACCACGCCGGCCGTTCAATGGGGAGTTTCACAGTGAAACCGGTCAAAGTAGGCATCTGTGGGTTGGGGACCGTCGGTGGCGGTACCTTCAATGTACTCAAGCGAAACGCCGAGGAGATTGCCCGCCGCGCCGGGCGTGGAATCGAAGTGGCACACATTGCCATGCGTTCGCCGAACCCGAACTGCCAGATTACCGGTACCCCCATTACCGCTGACGTGTTCGAAGTCGCGAGCAACCCCGAGATCGATATCGTCATCGAACTGATCGGTGGCTACACCGTGGCCCGCGAACTGGTGCTCAAGGCCATCGACAACGGCAAGCATGTGGTCACCGCCAACAAGGCGCTGATCGCCGTGCACGGCAACGAAATCTTCGCCCGCGCCCGCGAGAAAGGCGTGATCGTCGCGTTCGAAGCCGCCGTGGCCGGCGGCATCCCGGTGATCAAGGCCATCCGCGAAGGCCTGGCGGCCAACCGCATCAACTGGCTGGCGGGCATCATCAACGGCACCGGCAACTTCATCCTTACCGAAATGCGCGAGAAAGGCCGTGCCTTCCCCGACGTGCTGGCCGAAGCCCAGGCGCTGGGCTACGCCGAAGCCGACCCGACCTTCGACGTCGAAGGCATCGACGCCGCGCACAAGCTGACCATCCTGGCGTCCATCGCCTTCGGCATCCCGCTGCAGTTCGACAAGGCCTACACCGAAGGCATCACCCAGCTGACCACTGCTGACGTGAACTACGCCGAAGCCCTGGGCTACCGCATCAAGCACCTGGGCGTGGCCCGCAGCACTGCTGCCGGCATCGAGCTGCGCGTGCACCCAACCCTGATTCCGGCCGACCGCCTGATCGCCAACGTCAATGGCGTGATGAACGCCGTCATGGTCAACGGCGACGCCGCCGGTTCGACCCTGTTCTACGGCGCTGGCGCCGGCATGGAGCCGACCGCTTCCTCGGTGGTCGCCGACCTGGTGGACGTGGTTCGCGCCATGACCTCCGACCCGGCAAACCGCGTACCGCACCTGGCCTTCCAGCCGGACTCGCTGTCCGCCCACCCGATCCTGCCGATCGAAGCCTGCGAAAGCGCCTACTACCTGCGCATCCAGGCCAAGGACCATCCGGGCGTACTGGCCCAGGTGGCCAGCATCCTCTCCGAGCGTGGCATCAACATCGAATCGATCATGCAGAAGGAAGTCGAGGAACAGGACGGCCTGGTCCCGATGATCCTGCTGACCCACAAGGTCCAGGAGAAACGGATGAACGACGCCATTGCCGCGCTGGAAGCCCTCCAGGACGTGGCCGGCAAGGTCGTGCGGATCCGCGTCGAACAGCTCAACTAAATTCCAGCGGCAAGCTCGAGGACCCTCCGCTGCAAGAAAGAGCGCCACCGCTCCTCTTGCAGCTTGAAGCTTGAAGCTTGCCGCTCAAAAGAAGGTTTGCCCTCATGCGCTATATCAGTACCCGTGGCCAGGCTCCTGCCCTGAATTTCGAAGACGTGCTGCTTGCCGGTCTTGCCAGCGATGGCGGCCTCTACGTGCCGGAAAACCTGCCGCGTTTCACCCAGGAAGAAATCGCTTCCTGGGCCGGCCTGCCGTATCACGAGCTGGCGTTCCGGGTGATGCGCCCGTTCGTCACCGGCAGCATCGCCGATGCCGACTTCAAGAAGATCCTCGAAGAAACCTACGGTGAGTTCGCCCATGCGGCGGTCGCGCCACTGCGTCAACTGAACAGCAACGAATGGGTGCTGGAGCTGTTCCACGGCCCGACCCTGGCATTCAAGGACTTCGCCCTGCAACTGCTCGGTCGCCTGCTCGACCATGTGTTGGCCAAGCGCGGCGAGCGCGTGGTGATCATCGGCGCCACCAGCGGCGACACCGGTTCGGCAGCCATCGAAGGCTGCCGCCGTTGCGACAACGTCGACATCTTCATCCTGCACCCGCATCAGCGCGTTTCGGAAGTTCAGCGCCGCCAGATGACCACCATCATGGGCGAGAACATCCACAACATCGCCATCGAAGGCAACTTCGACGACTGCCAGGAGATGGTCAAGAACAGCTTCGCCGACCAGAGCTTCCTCAAGGGCACTCGCCTGGTGGCTGTCAACTCGATCAACTGGGCGCGGATCATGGCCCAGATCGTCTACTACTTCCACGCCGCGCTGCAGCTGGGTGGCCCGGCCCGTTCCGTGGCGTTCTCGGTACCGACCGGCAACTTCGGTGACATCTTCGCCGGCTACCTGGCGCGCAACATGGGCCTGCCGATCAGCCAGCTGATCGTCGCCACCAACCGCAACGACATCCTGCACCGCTTCATGAGCGGCAACCAGTACGTCAAGGAAACCCTGCACGCGACCCTGTCGCCGTCGATGGACATCATGGTGTCGTCCAACTTCGAGCGCCTGCTCTTCGACCTGCACGGTCGCAACGGTGCTGCCATTGCCGAGCTGATGGCCAACTTCAAGCAGGGCGGCGGCTTCAGCGTCGAGCAGGACCGCTGGACCGAAGCGCGCAAGCTGTTCGACTCACTGGCCGTGGATGACGCGCAGACCTGCGAGACCATCGCCGAAGTCTTCGCCCAGACCGGCGAAGTGCTGGATCCGCACACCGCGATCGGCGTCAAGGCCGCCCGCGAATGCCGCCGCAGCCTGGACACGCCGATGGTGGTGCTGGGTACTGCGCACCCGGTCAAGTTCCCCGATGCGGTGGAAAAGGCCGGCGTCGGCAAGGCCCTGGAACTGCCGGCTCACCTCTCGGACCTGTTCTCGCGGGAAGAGAAGTGCACGGTCCTGGCCAACGACCTGGGCAAGGTCCAGGCCTTCGTGAGCCAGCACGGTAATCGCGGCAAGCCGCTGTAAGCAAAGCATCAGCACCTGGCAAAAGGCCCGTCAAAATGACGGGCCTTTTGCCAGGTGTCAGGCGGTTTTCCCCAGCAGGGATTCATACGGAATGCGCAATCCGTCATGCAATCGCTTGATCATGGACAAACTCAAGCGCCGTTTGCCATTCAGCACCTCTGAAACGCGGCCGCTTGGGCCGATGTATTGTTCGAGGTCGCGAGGGGTCAGACCTTGCTGATCCATACGGAATTTGATGGCCTCTATCGGGTCGGCAGCCTGAATCGGGTAATGCTTGTTCTCATAGACCTCAATCAGCGTTACCAGTATTTCCATCTCATCGGCTTCAGGTGTTCCGGGTTCAGCCTGGAAGATGGTTTCGAGCCGCTTGAAGGCCGCATGAAGGTCTTTGTCGGTGCGGATCGGCTTAATATTCATTGATCGTCTCCACGTTTATCTCGTCGTAGCGCTGGTGCGTGCCGATGAATTTCACCCAGGCGATACCTGCTCGATACTGCATCTCGACAACGAGTCGGTATTTGTTGCCACCGATGTCCCAGGCACTTCCCAAAACTTGATCAGCGTGTTTTTTAGCCCTCTGGTTCGATCACTGCAACTCGGTTGCGCACATCTGCCCGTTGATCATCATCGGAAACAGGTGAGGATCTTTGGGATTTTTCCTATAGGGATGACGGCAGCTTTTCCCTAGAGTTGCGCCTTTGTGCTCCCGCACAGGCCGGCAATTCGCGGAGAACCGTTCATGCATTCGCTCAAGATCCTGATTCTCGAAGACCATCCTTTCCAGTTGATGGCCTTGCACCAAATGCTCAACGCCAGTGGCGTGTACGACGTGCTGGCGGCCGAGTCCGTGGGCTGTGCGAAGGAAATGCTCGCCCGTCATGGTCCTGTCGATGTGGCGATCTGCGACCTGTACCTGGATGGCGACGACGGCTTGTCGCTGATTCGCCATCTGGCCCATGAGCGGCTGGCGTCGTCGCTGATCATTCTCAGTGATGCCGAACCGGTGTTGCTCGAGCGGGTGGGCGAACTGGCGCGGCAACTGGGCATAAGGCTGCTGGGCAGCGTTCCGAAACCGGCCAACAGCGCCATTCTGCACCGTCTGCTGTCGCAATACCGCGAGGTTCCTGCGAGGGCGGAACCTCAGGAGGCATCGGCGCAGGTGTTCGAGCTGGCGAGCCTGTCTGCCGAGCAACTGGCACGCTCCCGCGAGCAATGGCGCGTGCAGTACCAGCCACGGGTCGATGCGGAAGGGCGGCTGGTGGCGGTCGAAGCGGTGGTCGGTTGGCAGCACCCGACCCTCGGTCTGCTGGCGCCGGGGCAGTTTTTTACCGTGCTCAAGGGGGCCGGCCTGCTCGACATGCTCACCTGGCATCTGCTCGAACAGGCCCTGGCGCTGAGCGCCGCGATCACGGGGGAAGACGGGCGGCCATTACCGGTGGCGGTCGGCCTGCCGTCGTCCCAACTGCTGGACGCCGGTAGCGCCGCGCGGCTACAAGACCTGCTGGCGCGGTTGCAACTGCCCGGCAGCGTACTGACGCTGGAACTCGATGAAAGCCACTGTGAACGCATGAGCAGCGAGGCGTGGGTGGCGCTGCGTTCGCTGGGATGCCGTCTGTCTCTGGACGGCTTCAGCGGTACGCTGCTCAGCCTGCCGCAACTGACCGGTCTGCCGTTGCACGAGCTGAAGTTGCCGGTTGCTGCCCTTCGCGGTATGGGCGAGGACGGCCGCAAGGCTGCGGCGGTGGCGGGGGCCTTGATCCTGGCACGGCGTCTGGAACTGAAGGTGGTGATCGTGGGGGTCGAAACCCCCGAGGACTGGGCGATCGCCAGCAAGTTGGGACGCCCGGTGCGGCAAGGGCATTTCATCGCCCGGCCGATGCCTGCGGGTATCCTCCTGGAGTGGCTGAGCGCCCGTGAGGCAGTGGTATCGGCAAGGGAGCAGGGTGCAACCGGGGAGGCCGATTAAATCTGTCACGTTCTGGAGGCATGCTCGTGAAACGGGCGGCAACCCGCTTGACCGAACTTTTCCGGCGCAGGCGGGGTCATTGAAAGACCCCTTTGTTCTAACGAGGTGAATAGTGAACGAGATGGAATCTGTCAGCTTGTTGCTCAATGAAGCATTGGCCCCGTATGCGGTCATGCTGGCTCCCAAGGGAGTTGCCGATTTCACCTTGTCGCTGCGGGACGAGTCCGGTCAGCAGGTAGTGCAACGCCGTGTCATGGCCAGCGAACTGACGGACCAGCGCCTGCTGGTGGATCTGGTGGACGGCCTGCAGCGTGACCTGCGTATCGCCGAGGGGCGACTCCAGCCCTGTGTGATCGCAGCCTGGCAACATGCCCGGCAGGGTCGGAATTTGTCGGCTACCTTGTAGGAACCTTTATTGGATCCCGCGATCAGACCCTATACAGGCAGGCAGATGGCATTTTGCTCCGATGCTGTCTGACTGTCTCCACGAAAGGCCCAAGGCCTTCGTTTAACCCCGTACGGGCTCCCCACCGTTCGGGGTTTCTTTTTGCCCGGATTTCGCGGTCAGTGGTCGAAGAAGTGGCGGGCGTCTTCCATGTACACCTCGCGGGTCTGCGGGTCCAGCCACTGGGCGTAGAGCGGCGGCAATACATCCCGGCGCATGTCCAGCAGCAACTGGTTGATGTGGGCGATGGCCTGCTCGCCGAGCACGGTCCTGGAGCAGCCGACATGAATGAACTGGTACTCGGCGACACCCTGAATTGGATAGAACACCAAATCGTCCAGCGGCTGGCCGAGTTCCTGGCTCAGGTAACGTACCTCTGGCCAATAGCCGAGCAGCCACTTCAGCCGCCCGAGAAATTGCATCTGCAGCAGGCTTCTCACAGCGTCGACACCGTAGTGAGGGGCGAGTCTGTCGCGTGGTGTGTCGCGCAGAATGTCGTCGATGGGCGTGCTGTAGCTGCGCTCGGCGACCATCCCCAATTTTTCCGGCTGGCTTGCCAGCAGGGCCTTGAGGTCGACATGGTCTTCTACCAGGAAGGGCTCGATCAGCTTCTGGTCTTGCTTGCGGATGATCAGGCCGTTACTCAGGGTGCCCATGCTCGGCAGCGAGAAGTGGATGAACTGGTCGCGTTCGGGGGTGCGCAGCAGCGTCGGATCACAGTTGAAGCCGGGCTCTCGCAGCATCTGCAAGGCCCGGGCGCGATTGACACGCTGGATGCTGTGATCGTACTCGGGCATGCGCTCGGTCAACATGGCCAGCAGTTGATCCACCGCCCCGCGGTTTTTCTGCGAGCCTTCGAACATGGTCAGCGGCGGCAGGTCACGCAGCAGCCAGACCAGTCGCTCCCTGGCCGCGGCAATGCCGGAGGCGCTCAGCAGCACGCCGAGCAATACACTCAGGGCCAGCCGCTTCAGATGGCACCTTGCTCGCGCAGGCTGGCGATGGCGGCCGGGTCGTAGCCCAGTTCGCCGAGCAACTGGTCGGTATGCTCGCCCAGCTTCGGCCCGACCCATTCGCTGGAGCCCGGGGTGTCGGACAGCTTGGGCACGATGCCCGGCATCTTGAACGGCTTGCCGTCGGGCAGTTTCGCCTGGAGGAACATCTCCCGGGCGAGGTACTGCGGGTCGCTGAACATGTCTTCGGCGGAATAGATACGGCTGGCCGGGACTTGCGCCTCGTTGAGGGTACGCATCAGTTCGTCCAGCGGCACGCTGCCTGCCCAGCGGTCGATCACGCCGTAGAGCTCGTCACGGCGCAGGTCGCGGCCGTCGTTGCTGGCCAGGGCCGGATCGTCGGCCAGGTCGGCGCGGCCGATGGCGAGCATGAAGCGCTTGAAGATGGCATCGCCGTTGGCGCCGATCTGCACGTGCTTGCCGTCGGCGCTGGTGTGGATGGAGGAGGGCGTGATGCCGGGCATGATGTTGCCGGTGCGCTCGCGGATGAAGCCGAACACGTCGAACTCCGGCACCATGCTTTCCATCATGGCGAAGATCGCTTCGTACAGCGCCACATCCACGACCTGGCCCTCGCCGCCGTTCACCTCGCGGTGCCGCAGGGCCATCAGCGCACCAATCACGCCCCACAGGGCGGCGATGGAGTCACCGATGGAAATCCCGGTGCGCACTGGCGGGCGGTCGTCGAAACCGGTGATGTAGCGCAGCCCGCCCATGGACTCGCCAACGGCGCCGAAGCCCGGCTGGTCCTTCATCGGCCCGGTCTGGCCAAAGCCGGACAGGCGCACCATCACCAGCCTGGGGTTCAGCGCCTTGAGCACGTCCCAGCCCAGGCCGAGCTTTTCCAGCACGCCAGGGCGGAAGTTCTCGATAAGGATGTCGGCCTCCGACAGCAGGCGCTTGAGGATTGCCATGCCTTCGGGGTGCTTGAGGTTGAGGGTCAGCGACTGCTTGTTGCGCGCCTGCACGAACCACCACAGCGAGGTGCCTTCGTAGAGTTTGCGCCACTTGCGCAGCGGGTCGCCGCCATCCGGGGACTCGACCTTGACCACCTGGGCGCCGAATTCGGCACAGATCCGCGACGCGAACGGTCCGGCGATCAGGGTTCCGAGTTCGACCACTTTCAGGCCGGCGAGGGGTTTGCTGGGCAACGACATAAGGCATCCGTGGCAATGGGCAATGCGCTCGTTTTTATCACAGGCCGATTGGCTCAGATACTGTTGTAGCGCAGGAATGTGGCTTCGTTTAGTTGATCGCCGCCGCATCGGGTAGACTGGGCGACTTTTCCCCGTTACCAGAAGCCCGCCCCCATGGCCCAGCCGTCCACCACCTACAAATTCGAACTGAACCTCACCGACCTCGATCGCGGCGTCTACGAGAGCGTCAAGCAGACCATCGCCCGCCATCCTTCGGAGACCGAAGAGCGTATGGCCGTGCGGCTGCTGGCCTACGCCCTGTGGTACAACGAGCAACTGTCGTTCGGCCGTGGTCTGTCGGATGTCGATGAAGCCGCGCTGTGGGAAAAGAGCTTGGACGACCGCGTCCTGCACTGGATCGAAGTCGGCCAGCCGGATGCCGACCGCCTGACCTGGTGCTCGCGCCGTACCGAACGCACCAGTCTGCTGGCCTACGGCAGCCTGCGGGTGTGGCAGAACAAGGTGGTGGATGCGGTCAAGGGCTTGAAGAACCTGAATATCGCTGCCGTGCCGCAAGAGGTGCTGGAAACCCTCGCCACCGACATGCCGCGTTCCATCAAGTGGGACGTGATGATCAGCGAAGGCACCGTGTTCGTCACCGACGACCGTGGCCAGCACGAAGTCCAGCTGGAGTGGTTGCTGGGCGACCGCGGCTGAGCCGCCAACTTTCCCGTTTTTCATGGAAGCCTAAGCCGTCCCATGCGTATCGAACCGCGTTCACTGCCGTCCACCCTGCCATTTCTCGGTGACCTGCCGCCCTTGCTGACCCGCCTGTACGCCGCCCGAGGCGTGCAAAGCGCCGAGGAGCTGGACAAGAGCCTGGCGCGTCTGCTGCCGTTCACCCTGCTCAAGGGCATCGACGCGGCGGTGGACCTGCTGGTGGAAGCGCTGGAGCAGCGGCAGCGCATCCTCATCGTCGGTGACTTCGACGCCGACGGCGCCACCGCCAGCACCGTCGGCGTGCTCGGCCTGCGCGTGCTGGGCGCGGCCCATGTCGATTACCTGGTGCCCAACCGCTTCGAGTACGGCTACGGCCTGACCCCGGAGATCGTCGCGGTGGCGCTGCAGCGTTCGCCGCAATTGCTGATTACCGTGGACAACGGCATTTCCAGCGTCGAGGGCGTGGCGGCGGCGCGGGCGGCGGGGCTGAAGGTGCTGGTCACCGACCACCACCTGCCCGGTCACGAACTGCCCCAGGCCGACGCCATCGTCAACCCGAACCAGCCGGGCTGCGACTTCCCCAGCAAGTCGCTGGCCGGGGTCGGGGTGATCTTCTATGTACTGATGGCCCTGCGAGCGCGCCTGCGCAGCCTCGGTCACTACGACAGCAAGCCACAACCGAACATTGGCGAGCTGCTGGACCTGGTGGCCCTGGGCAGCGTCGCCGACGTGGTGCCGTTGGACGCCAACAACCGCATCCTGGTGCACCAGGGCCTGGAGCGTATCCGCGCCGGTCGTGCCCGTGCCGGGCTCAAGGCGATCCTCGAAGTGGCCCGTCGCGACCATCGCCGCATCACCTCCACCGACCTTGGTTTCATTCTCGGCCCGCGCCTGAATGCCGCCGGGCGCCTGGACGACATGAGCCTGGGCATCGAATGCCTGCTCAGCGAAGACGCCAGCCTCGCCCACGAGATGGCGGTGCAACTGGATGAACTGAACCAGGACCGCAAGTCCATCGAGCAAGGCATGCAGCGCGAGGCCCTGGCCCAGCTCAAGGACCTGCCGGTGGAGTCGATGCCGTTCGGCCTGTGCCTGTTCGAGGCAGACTGGCACCAGGGCGTGATCGGCATCCTCGCTTCGCGCCTGAAAGAACGCTATCACCGTCCCACCATCGCCTTTGCCGATGCGGGGGAGGGCATGCTCAAGGGCTCGGCCCGTTCGGTGCCGGGTTTCCACATTCGTGATGCGCTGGATGCGGTGGCGGCGCGGCATCCCCAGTTGATCAGCAAGTTCGGCGGGCACGCCATGGCGGCGGGGTTGTCGCTGCCGGCAGACAATTTCCCGGCATTTGCCGACGCCTTCGATGATGAAGTCCGCCGCCAGTTGCGTGAAGAGGACCTGACCGGCCGGCTGCTGTCCGACGGCACCCTGGCGGTGGAGGAATTCCACCTAGAGCTGGCCCGCGCCCTGCGCCATGCCGGCCCCTGGGGTCAGCACTTCCCCGAGCCGCTGTTTCACGGCGTGTTCCAGTTGGTCGAGCAGCGGGTGGTGGGCGAACGTCACCTGAAGGTGGTGCTCAAGAGCGAATGCGGTTCGGTGAAGCTGGACGGTATTGCCTTCGGCATCGACCGCGACGTCTGGCCGAACCCGACGGTGCGCTGGGTCGAGCTGGCGTACAAGCTCGACGTCAACGAGTTCCGTGGCCAGGAAACCGTGCAACTGATGATCGCGCATATGGAGCCACGCTGATCCGCTAGCGGAACTTGGGGTAGGAAACTGGTCTAGGCTGTGTAGGACCGGCACTGAGCCAAAGGGACAACGAGCGCTCGGTTCGGTCCACCATTCGGAGTCCTGAGAGGTGCCCTCATGAGCCTTTTGCTTGAGCCATACACCCTGCGTCAGTTGACCCTGCCCAACCGCATCGCCGTCTCCCCCATGTGCCAGTACTCCAGCGTCGATGGCCTGGCCAACGACTGGCATCTGGTGCACCTGGGCAGCCGCGCCGTCGGTGGCGCGGGCCTGGTTATCACCGAAGCTGTGGCAGTCACTGCCGACGGCCGCATCACCGCCCAGGACCTGGGCCTGTGGGACGACGCACAGATCCCGCCGCTGCAACGTATCACCCGTTTCATCACTGCCCAGGGCGCCGTGCCGGGCATCCAGTTGGCTCACGCCGGGCGCAAGGCCAGCACCCATCGCCCGTGGCTGGGCAAGCACGGCAGCGTCAAGCCGGAAGACGGCGGCTGGACCCCGGTGGGGCCGTCCCGCATCGCCTTCGACCCCGAACACACGCCGCCCACCGAACTGAGCGAAGTGCAGATCCGCGGCATCATCGACGACTTCGTTGCCGCTGCGAAGCGGGCCCTGGTAGCGGGCTTCAAGGTGGTGGAAATCCATGCGGCGCATGGTTATCTGCTGCACCAGTTCCTGTCGCCGCTGAGCAACCAGCGGCGGGACGGCTATGGCAGTTGCTTCGACAACCGTATCCGCCTGACCTTGCAGGTTACCGAGGCGGTGCGGGAAGTCTGGCCGGAGTCGTTGCCGCTGTTCGTGCGGGTGTCGGCGACCGACTGGGTCGAGGATGGTTGGAACCCGGATGAAACCGTGGAACTGGCCAAGCGCCTCAAAGCCCTGGGGGCTGACCTGATCGACGTGTCATCGGGCGGCACTTCGGTGCACGCCGAGATCCCCACCGGTCCGGGCTACCAGACCCGTTTTGCCGAGCGGGTGCGCAAGGAGTCGGGGATCGCCACCGGCACCGTCGGCATGATCACCGAACCGGCCCAGGCCGAGCACATCCTGCGCACCGGCCAGGCCGATCTGATCTTCCTCGCCCGCGAACTGCTGCGCGATCCGTACTGGCCGCTGCATGCCGACGACGACCTGGGCGGCAACAAGGCGACCTGGCCGGCGCAGTACCAGCGGGCGACGAGCCGGGAGCAGCCGATTCATGAGTCGGATTTGAGGGATTGAGTCAAGGATTGCAAACGACCCGGTAGGAGCTGGCGCTCCTTCGCAGGCTGCGCCAGCTCCCACAGGGTTTGGTGGGCGCTTTCAGGCGTCAGGCCAGCTCGCCCACCGCCCGCCACGCCTCATCAATCGCCGCATGCGCATATGCACTCCACGCCGCATCCGAGTTGGCGATGGTCACATTGCCCAGCGGTTTCTTCGCCTGCTCCATCCACCGCTCGGTCTGTTCGGCATCGTCGTACAGGGTGTTGGTGAAGCAGGAATAGCCATGGGACCAGCGGTTGACGGTGATCGCCAGAATGTCCTTCTGGTGATCGAAGCCCCCTGGCCCGAGCATCCGCTGCAGCTGGTCACGCAACTGTGCCTCCAACTGGTCGAAACTTTGCGCATAAAGTTTCGCCCGGCCGGTACGCGCCTGGTCGCGGCCGTTCATGCCGGCGTTGGGCGTGGTCGGCACGTAGACCATGTGCAACCCGATGGGCTGCGCCGGGTCACGCGGGTGCTCGTAGCCGCCCATGCTCACCGGATAGTCCAGCTTGATCCGGCTGTAGGGCTGGGTCGCGGCGTAGATCTCGTGTACGCCCAGTTTCTGGAACGCCTGCCAGTTGCGCACCACCACCTTGGTGTACACCAGAGGGAACTTGACGTTCTGGCTCAGGGCCTGGGCCTGTTCCGCCGGCAGGTCGCGCAGCAGGTAGGGGATCATCATGTTGTAGCAGGCCATCACGCAGTGCCTGGCCCGCACTTGCGCCAGTTGGCCGCCACGGCTGTAGCCGACGTTCACGCCACCCTCGACGTTGCGCACGCTCACCGCCGTGCTGTTGAGGCGGATGCGCACCGGGTGCGCGGCCTGGTCGAGCTGGCTGTAGTCGAACTTCGCCAGGACGATGTCGTCCATGCCCTTGCCCGGCGCCACCTGCGGAATCAGGTCGCGCACCAGCAGCCGCGCCAGCGAAGCGTTGCCGTCGGGGAAGTGGTAGATGTACGGCTCTTCCATCTCCGCCCTGGCCTCTTCGCTGATGGGGTCGAGTTGCATCGCAGAGAAGCCGGGGAAGCCGAAGCTGTAGGCGTCGGAGGCAGCCACCGCGTCGATGCTCAGGGCCATGAAGTCGTTGGTGCGACCCTGGAAGTACGCCACCGCCGTCGGCGACAGGCCCACGTCCTTGAGCAGGAAGTCGCGGTAGCTGGTGCGTTCCAGATGGGCGTTCTTTTCTTCCAGGCTCTTGCCGGCCAAGTAGTCCCGGGGCGCTTCGTGCAGGTCGATCAGCGCCTTGCGGTCGGCTTCCGGCAGCGGGAAGTCGTTGATGAAATCGCGGATCGAGCGGGCGTTCAGGCGTTCCGGGGCGATATCGTCGGCCACCATCGGCGTCGGGTCGCCGGTCACCAGTTTGTCTTCGCCGAAGGTCTCCTTGTCGAAGAACACCCCACGCGACAGCTTCAGGTCCGGGTAGAAGTTGCGGTCGAAGGCCGTTTCGAAGCGCTTGATATCAACGCCCAGGGCCTTGAGCAGACCGTTCACTTCCTTGCTGTACAGGTGGTTCGGCGACTGGAACGCCTCGCTGCCGCCATAGCCGATGATCGTCCGGCCGCCGGCGCTGAACTCGTTGCGCTTGGCGTGGCCGCCGAAGTCGTCGTGGTTCTCGATCACCAGGATTCGCGCCTGCGGGTGGCGCTGGCGATAGAACCAGGCCGCCGACAGGCCGCTGATGCCGCCACCGACCACCACCAGGTCGTACTGCTCGGCGATGGGCAGGGCGTCGGTGTCGAAGGTCTTTTTCTCCCAGCCCATCTGGTGCGCCACTTCGAACGCGCCAGCATGGCTGCCGCGCAGGCCCGTCAGCGTCGGCGGATAGTAGCGTCCGTCCGGCGCGGCCTGGAGGATCTGCAGCGGGGTCATCCCCGCCGCGATGCCGATGGCGACGCCGTTGAGAAAATCGCGTCGTGTGATTTGCATGCAAGGTCCTTGTCGATCAGTGCTTGAACATCACGTGACGGATGCTGGTGTAATCCTCCAGCCCGTACATGGACATGTCCTTGCCGTAGCCGGAGAGTTTCTGCCCGCCGTGGGGCATTTCGCTGACCAGCATGAAGTGGGTGTTGACCCAGGTGCAGCCGTACTGCAAACGCGCCGAGACGCGGTGGGCGCGGCCGACGTCGGCGGTCCACAGCGACGAGGCCAGGCCGTAGTCGGAGTCGTTGGCCCATTCCAGCACCTGCGCCTCGTCGTCGAAGCGGGTCACCGAAACCACCGGGCCGAACACTTCGCGGCGGACAATCTCGTCGTCCTGCTGGGCGTCGGCCAGCACCGTCGGCTCGAAGAAGAAACCGTCGCCAGGCACGGCCTTGCCGCCGGTGACCAGACGGATATGCGGCTGGGCGATGGCGCGCTCGACGAAACCGGCCACGCGGTCGCGGTGCTGGGCGGTGATCAGCGGGCCGAGTTCGGTTTGCGGATCGTCCTGCAGGCCATACTTGATGGTCGATACCGCTTCGCCAAGCTTCTCGACGAACTGCTCGTAGATGCCGCTCTGGGCGTAGATGCGGCATGCCGCGGTGCAGTCCTGGCCCGCATTGTAGAAGCCGAAGGTGCGGATGCCCTCGACGGCGGCGTCGATGTCGGCGTCGTCGAAGATGATCACCGGCGCCTTGCCGCCCAGCTCCATGTGCATGCGCTTCACGCTGTCGGCGGTGCTGGAAATGATGTTCGAGCCAGTTGCGATGGAGCCGGTCAGCGAGACCATGCGCACCTTCGGGTGGGTGACCAGCGGCGCACCGACGCTCGGGCCCTTGCCAAAGACGATGTTGAGCACGCCGGCAGGGAAGATGTCGGCGGCGATCTGTGCCAGGCGCAGGGCGGTCAGCGGGGTCTGCTCCGAGGGCTTGAGCACCACGGTATTGCCGGCGGCCAGGGCCGGGGCGATCTTCCAGGCGACCATCATCAGCGGGTAGTTCCACGGCGCGATGGAGGCGATCACGCCCACCGGGTCGCGGCGGATCATCGAGGTGTGGCCCGGCAGGTACTCGCCCGCCGCCGAGCCATTGAGGCAGCGGCTGGCACCGGCGAAGAAGCGGAACACGTCGGCGATGGCCGGGATCTCGTCGTTCAGCGCGGCGCTGTAGGGCTTGCCGCAGTTGTCCGATTCCAGCTTGGCCAGTTCTTCGCCGTTGGCCTCGATGGCGTCGGCCAGTTTCAGCAGCAAACCTGCACGGTCTTTCGGCGCGGTCTGCGACCAGGCGTCGAAGGCGTGGTCGGCGGCGCGCACGGCAGCGTCCACCTGGGCGGCGGTGGCCTCGTTGATGCTCACCAGGGTGGCGCCCAGGGACGGGTTGAGCACGTCGTGGGCAGGTCCTTCGCCGGCCACCAGTTGGCCGTTGATCAGCAGCTTGGTTTGCATGGTTCAGTCCTCGTCAGCAAGTCAGGGTCATTTTCCGCTGCCGGCAACGCTTTCGCCGCCGCGGGTCAGGTAGTAGGCGCCAAGGATCGGCAGCATGGTCACCATCATCACCAGCATGGCGACCACGTTGGTCACGGGCACGTCCCGCGGCCGGCTGAGCTGGTTGAGCAGCCAGATCGGCAGGGTGCGTTCGTGGCCGGCGGTGAAGGTGGTGACGATGATCTCGTCGAACGACAGGGCGAACGCCAGCATGCCGCCAGCCAGCAGCGCCGAGCCGAGGTTCGGCAGGATGATGTAGCGGAAGGTCTGCCAGCCGTCGGCGCCGAGGTCCATCGAGGCCTCGATCAGGCTCTGCGAGGTGCGGCGCAGGCGGGCGATGACGTTGTTGTAGACGATCACCACGCAGAAGGTGGCGTGACCGACCACGATGGTGAAGATCCCCGGCTCGATGCCCAGGCTCTTGAATGCCGAGAGCAGGGCGATACCGGTGATGATGCCGGGCAGGGCGATCGGCAGGATCAGCATCAGCGAGATGCCTTCCTTGCCGAAGAAGCTGCGCCGGTACAATGCCGCCGAGGCCAGGGTGCCGAGTACCAGGGCGATCAGCGTGGCCAGGCAGGCCACCTGCAGCGACAGCTTGATCGACTCCAGCACGTCAGGGCGCGAGAAGGCCACGCTGAACCATTTCAGGGTGAAGCCCTGGGGCGGAAAGCTGAATGCCGCGTCCTCGGTGTTGAAGGCGTAGAGGAAGATGATCAGGATCGGGAAGTGCAGGAACACCAGCCCGCCCCAGGCCGCCAGGCGCAGGCCCAGCGAAGCTTTTTCAGAGTGCATCGAAGGCCCCCAGGCGTTTGACGATGGACAGGTAGATGGCGATCAGCACGATCGGCACCAGGGTGAAGGCCGCGGCCATCGGCATGTTGCCGATCGCGCCCTGCTGGGCGTAGACCATGCTGCCGATGAAGTAGCCGGGCGGGCCCACCAGTTGCGGGACGATGAAGTCACCGAGGGTCAGCGAGAAGGTGAAGATCGAACCCGCCGCGATGCCCGGCACCGACAGCGGCAGGATCACCTGCATCAGGGTCTGCCGCGGTGTCGCACCGAGGTCGGCCGAGGCTTGCAGCAGTGACGGCGGCAGGCGCTCCAGCGAGGCCTGGATCGGCAGGATCATGAACGGCAGCCAGATGTAGACGAACACCATGAAGCGCCCCAGGTGCGAGGTCGACAGGGTACTGCCGCCCACGCCCGGGATGCCGAGGATGAACTGCAGTACCGGCTCCAGGTTCAGCGCCTGCACGAACCACTGGGCCACGCCGCCCTTGGCCAGCAGCAGCGTCCAGGCGTAGGCCTTGACGATATAGCTGGCCCACATCGGCATCATCACCGCGATGTAGAAGAACGCCTTGGTCTTGCCCGTGGTGTAGCGCGCCATGTAGTAGGCGATGGGGAAGGCCAGGGCGGCGCTGGCGATGGACACGGCGATGGCCATGCCCAGGGTGCGCAGGATGATGTCGAAGTTCGCCGGGTTGAACAGCGCGGCGAAGTTGGCCAGGGTCAGGTCCGGCGTCACCGCCATGGTGAAGTCGTCGAAGGTGTAGAAGCCTTGCCACAGCAGGCTCAGCAGCGAGCCTAGGTAGATCGCGCCGAACCAGATCAGCGGCGGGATCAGCAGCAACGCCAGGTACAGGTTGGGCTTGCGGTACAGCAGGTTGGAGAAGCGCCGCATCGGCGATCCCACCGGCATCGGCGCCGGTTTTTCCAGGGCCAGGCTCATCTCAGCGACCCTCGCTCAGCACGGTTTCGGCCAGCGGCGTCATCGCCTCCCGCGCCCAGTGCGCGGCCAGGCGCTGGCCCGGTTGCAGGTGCGCGGCTTCGGCCTGCCACTGGTTGTTGGCCTGGCTGACGTTGAGCAACTGGCCGTTGTCCAGTTTCAGCTCGTAGCGGGTGGCGCTGCCCTGGTACTGGATATCGTGCAGCACACCGCTGATCTGCACCTGGCTGCTGGCGGCGGCATCGCCCAGGCGGATGTGTTCGGGGCGGATAGAGAAGGGCTGGACGCTGCCGCTCAACTGGCTGGCCAGCTCGCCACGGACCACGTTGGAGGTGCCGACGAACTCGGCGACGAAGGTAGTGGCCGGCTTCATGTACAGGTTGCGTGGGGTGTCCACCTGCTCGATGCGACCGCGGTTGAACACCGCGACGCGGTCGGACATCGACAGCGCTTCGGTCTGGTCGTGGGTGACGAAAATGAAGGTGATGCCGAGCTGGCGCTGGAGCTTCTTCAGCTCGGTCTGCATCTGCTCGCGCAGCTTCAGGTCGAGGGCGCCCAGCGGTTCGTCCAGCAGCAGTACGCGTGGGCGGTTGACCAGGGCGCGGGCCAGGGCCACGCGCTGGCGCTGACCGCCGGACAGTTGCACTGGCTTGCGGCTGCCGTAGCCGCCGAGGGCGACCATGCCCAGAGCCTCTTCGGCACGCTTGTGGCGCTCCTGCTTGCCCACGCCCTTGACCTTGAGGCCGTAGGCGACGTTGTCGAGCACGCTCATGTGCGGGAACAGGGCGTAGTCCTGGAAGACGGTGTTGACGTCGCGCTGGTAGGGCGGGAGGCCGGCGGCTTCGGCGCCGTGGATACGGATCGAGCCGTGGCTGGGTTGTTCGAAGCCGGCGATCAGGCGCAGGCAGGTGGTCTTGCCCGAGCCGGAAGGGCCGAGCATGGAAAAGAACTCGCCGTCCTGGATATCGATGGATACCCGGTCGACGGCCTTGACCTCGCCGAACAAGCGGGAAACCTGGGTGAACTGGACTGCAAGGGTCATGGTGCGGTGCTCCGGATAGGCGTGGGTGTGTGCAGCGGCCCAGGCCTGGACGACTGACGAAGGTGGTGCATGTTTGGCAGGTGGCTTTTGCGGGCTCTTTCGGGCCTCATCGCCGGCAATGCCGGCTCCCACAGGTTCTGTGTGCGCCGCCGAACCCTGTGGGAGCTGGCATTGCCAGCGATGAGGCCCGAAAGGTGGGCCCAGGGCTAAGGCTTAGCGCCCACCCATGATCGCGATGTAGTCCTGGGTCCAGCGGCTGTACGGCACGAACTTGCCGCCCTCGGCCTGCGGGGTTTTCCAGAAGGCGATCTTGTCGAACTGGTCGAAGCCGTTGGTCTTGCAGCCTTCGGCACCCAGCAGTTCGCTGCTGGTGCAGGCCGCCGGGACCGCCGGCAGCGAGCCGAACCAGGCGGCGACGTCACCCTGGACCTTCGGCTGTAGCGACCAGTCCATCCACTTGTAGGCGCAGTTCGGATGCTTGGCCTCGGCGTGCAGCATGGTGGTGTCGGCCCAGCCAGTGGCGCCTTCCTTCGGCACGGTGGAGGCCACCGGCTGGTTGTCGGCTTTCAGGCCGTTGACCATGTAGCCCCAGGAACTGGAGGCAGCCACGCCCTCGTTCTTCACGTCGCTCATCTGCACGGTCGCGTCGTGCCAGTAGCGGTGGATCAGCGGCTGTTGCTGGCGCAGCAGGTCGAGCACGGCCTTGTACTGGGTTTCGTTCAGTTCGTAGGGGTTCTGGATGCCCAGTTCAGGCTTGGCCGACTTCAGGTACAGCGCCGCATCGGCAATGTAGATCGGGCCGTCGTAGGCTTGCACGCGGCCTTTGTTCGGTTTGCCGTCCGGCAGATTCTGCGGCTCGAACACCACGCCCCAGCTGGTGGGCGCCTGCGGGAATACCTTGGTGTTGTACAGCAGCACGTTCGGGCCCCACTGGTAGGGCGTGCCGTACACCTGCTTGTTGACCACGTACCACGGGCCGTCGTTGAAGCGCGGGTCGATGTTCTTCCAGTTGGGGATCAGCGCGGTGTTGATCGGCTGCACCCGCTTGCCGACGATCAGCCGCAGCGAGGCGTCGCCCGAGGCGGTGACCAGGTCGTAGCCACCTTTGGCCATCAGGCTGACCATTTCGTCGGAGGTGGCGGCGGTCTTCACCGTGACCTTGCAGCCGGTTTCCTTCTCGAAACCGGTGACCCAGTCGTAGTTCTTGTCGCTTTCACCGCGCTCGATGTAGCCGGGCCAGGCGACGATATCCAGCTGGCCTTCGCCGGCACCCACGGCCTTGAGCGGTTCGGCGGCCTGCAGGCTGGCGCTGGCCAGCAGGGCGGTGCTCAGGGCGCTGAGCAATGCGGTCTTGTGCACGAACATGGTGTTCCCTCTTCTTCAAATTATGGTCGGGGCAGGTTGTGAAAGCGGTACAGCGGTGTTGTCAGCGTAGTGCCTGTTTTTGTTCAGCTCAGGTGTTCGCCATGGCGGGCCATGATGTGCCGCACCACGCTGTAGTCCTGCAGCGAGTCGCTGGACAGGTCCTTGCCATAGCCGGAACGCTTGAGCCCGCCGTGGGGCATCTCGCTGACCAGCATGAAATGGCTGTTGATCCAGGTGCAGCCGTACTGCAGGCGGGCGGCGATCTGCATGGCCTTGTCCAGGTCGCGGGTCCACACTGACGAGGCCAGGCCGTATTCGGAATCGTTGGCCCAGTCCACCGCCTGGGACAGCTCGTCGAAGCGGGTCACGGTGACCACCGGGCCGAACACTTCGCGCTGGACGATCTCGTCGCGCTGCTGGCAGCCGGCGAGCAGCGTCGGCTGGTAATAGAAGCCTGGGCCCGAATGCACGGCGGCGCCGGTGACCCGTTCGATGTGGGGCTGGCTCAGCGCACGTTCGACGAAGCTCGCCACGCGGTCGCGCTGGCGGGTGCTGATCAGCGGGCCGATCTCGTTGTCGGCGTCGCGCTTGCCGGCGAAGCGCAGGCTGCTCACCGCCCAGCCCAGTTCGGCCACCAGCTTGTCGTGGATGCCGGCCTGGGCGTAGATGCGGCAGGCGGCGGTGCAGTCCTGGCCTGCGTTGTAGTAGCCGTAGCTGCGCACACCCTCGACCACGGCCTTGAGGTCGGCGTCGTTGCAGACGATCACCGGGGCCTTGCCGCCCAGCTCCAGGTGGGTGCGCTTGAGGGTCTTGGAGGCGGCCTGGAGGATTTTCTGGCCGGTGACGATATCGCCGGTGAGCGACACCATGCGTACCCGGGCATGGCTGACCAGATGGCTGCCGACGCTTTCGCCGCCGCCACAGACGATGTTCAGCACCCCTGGCGGCAACAGCTCGGCGAGCGCCGGGGCCAGCGCCAGGATCGACAGCGGTGTGTGCTCCGACGGCTTGAACACCAGGGTGTTGCCGGCAGCCAGCGCCGGGGCGATCTTCCAGGCCGCCATCATGATCGGGTAGTTCCACGGCGCGATGGACGCCACCACGCCCAGCGGATCGCGGCGGACCATGCTGGTGTAGCCCGGCAGGTATTCGCCGGCAAGCTGGCCGGTCTGGCAGCGCACGGCACCGGCGAAGAAACGGAACACGTCGATGGCTGCCGGCAGGTCGTCCTGGCGGGCCAGGTGCAGCGGCTTGCCGCAGTTGAGGGCTTCGAGGCGGGCCAGGTGATCGGCCTGCTTCTGCATGGCGTCGGCAATGGCGAGGAGGAGGTTGGAACGTTGCTGCGGCGTGGTCCGTGACCAACTGGCGAAGGCGCGGTGGGCGGCCTGGATCGCGGTCTCGACCTGTTCGGTGCTGGCCTCGGCGATCTGCGTCAGCACTTCGCCCGTGGCCGGATTGAAGATCGGCTCGGCCGGGCCGTTGCCGGCAACCAGTTCGCCGTCGATCAGCAGGGCGGTGGACAGCGGGGTCGGGTGGGCGCCGGACATGCTTCGATTCTCTGTTGTTTTAGTTATTCGCCGACCGGGGTGGGCGATATTTCTTACAGAGACTAGAGCGGCAGGCGCAGGGCGACAAATTCTAAATATTGAAGGTGGCGTTCGATTAAATCGAAGGCTTTCGGGTATTGCCCGGTTCACGGGCCACGGTGAGGAAGGGATCGACCAGTGCTGGCCGCGCCGTGCCGCGGCGCCAGGCCAAACCGATATCGAGGGTCTGGTTGAGGTCGGCCAGCGGCCGCGCCTCGATGATGTCGCCTTCCAGCGACCAGGGGCGGTAGGTCATGTCCGGCTGGATCGACACCCCGAGGCCCGCCGCCACCAGGCTGCGCACCGCCTCGGTGGACGCGGTGCGCAGGCTGATCCGCGCCTGCAGCCCCGCGCCGGACCACATGCGCCGGGCGTTGTGTTCCATTTCATCGACGTTGAGCTGGATCAGCGGCTCGTCGGCCACATCGGCGAGGCTGATGCTGTCGCGCTCCAGCAGCGGGTGCTGGGCCGGGAGCCACAGGCGGTGGGGTGAATGGGTGAGGACTTCGGTCTGCAGCGCCAGGCGGTCTTCCAGGTTCGACAGGATCAGCACGCCGACATCGATCTCGCCAGCCACCAGCAGGTGCTCGATGTAGGGGCGCTCGTCCTCGGTCACGCGGATCTCCACATTGGGGTAGGCGCGCTGGAAGCGGGTCAGCAGGTCGGCAAGGTAATAGCCGGCCACCAGGCTGGTCACGCCGATGGTCAACTGCCCGGCCACCTGGTCGGTGCTCTGTTGTAGGCTGCGCTTGGCGTTGTCGACGGTGGCGAGGATCAGGTGCGCCTGGCGCAGGAACTGATGGCCCTGGTGGGTCAGGGTCATGCCCTTGGCGTGGCGGTTGAACAGGCTGACGCCGATTTCCTGCTCCAGTTGCTGGATCGCCAGGGTCAGCGTGGACTGGGAAATGAACACCGCCTGGGCGGCGGCGGAGATCGAACCGGTTTCAGCGACGGCGATGAAATGGCGGATCTGGCGCAGGGTCATCATGGGCGTGGGCTTTTATGAGTTTTTCTTGATGGCAGCTAGTCTATATCTTTTTTTCCGATGGCAACCAGCGCCGAATCTTTGTGGCAGGCAGCGGCCAAACTGACTAAGGTGACAGCTTTGCCGTTGCCCGAGCGGTCCACTGACGGACCCATAACAATAAAGAAAACGGAACTTCCCGATGGTTTTTCGCAACAACATCAATGCCCTGCGCGCGCTTGCCGTGATCGCGGTGGTGCTGTTTCATTTCCGGCTTCCTGGCTTCGACGGCGGTTTCGCGGGCGTCGATGTGTTCTTCGTGATCTCCGGCTTCCTGATGACCGGGATCATCGTCGAGGGGCTGCGCCAGAACCGTTTTTCCCTGGCCGGCTTCTACGCTTCGCGGGCGCGACGGATCATCCCGGCGCTGGCGGTGCTGTGCCTGGCACTCATGCTCTTCGGCTTCGTCTACCTGCCGCTGGACGACTACCGGGAACTGCTGCGCACGGCCAAGAACAGCCTGCTGTTCACGTCGAACCTGCATTTCGCCGAGGACGGTGACTACTTCTCCGCGCCCCTGCATGAAAACTGGCTGCTGCACACCTGGTCGCTGTCGGTGGAAATGCAGTTCTACCTGTTCTATCCGCTGCTGGTGCCGCTGCTGTTCCGATGGCTCGGCGAGCGCGGTATGGCCTGGGTGCTGGCGCTGCTGGGCGCAGTGTCGCTGGCGGCGTCGGTGGTGTTGACCGAAAGCCATCCGGTGGCGGCGTTCTATCTGCTGCCGACCCGAGCCTGGGAGATGATCCTTGGCGGGCTGGTGTTCCTGTTTCCGCTGCGACTTTCCAGTGTCAGCCGTGGGCTGTGTGAAGGCGCGGGGCTGGTGATGATCCTGCTCGCTGTGCTGGTCTTTTCTGCCGGCGACCCCTGGCCCGGCCATCTGGCCCTGCTGCCGGCACTGGGTGCCGCCCTGGTGATCCAGGCCAACAGCAACTCGCCGTTCAGCCGCCTCGCGCCGTTGCAGTTCATCGGGCGGATTTCCTATTCGGTGTACCTCTGGCACTGGCCGCTGGTGGTGTTCCTGTATATCTGCGGCCTGCTGGACAGTCCGGAGCATGTGGCGGCGGCGTTAGCGCTGACGTTCGTCCTCGGCTACCTGTCGTATCGCTGGGTCGAGTCCGGCAGCGCCAGGTCGGGCCGGCCTTCGCAAGCCCTGCTCAGGCATTGCGGGCTGGCGCTGGGTCTGGTGGTGATGGCCTCGGCAGGGGCTTCGCTGGTGAAGCAGTACCCGCAGTTGCGTTTCGCCTTCGAGGAGCGCCAGCGGCCGCCTTATGCCAGCGCGCTGTACAGCCGTGAGTGCTATCCCGATGAGACGGACCGTGATGTGGTCGACTGCCGTCTGGGAGACGGCGAGGTGCGGGTGATCCTGTTCGGCGACAGCCATGCCGAGTCCACTGCCGCTGCCGTGCAGATCGGCAATCGCGACGCTGCGCTGTCGTGGTCTCGAGGCGGTTGTCCGACGCTCATGGCGTTCCGGATGCAGGACGCCGAACTCGAGCGCAAGTGCCATGCGTTCAACCAGCGCCGTTTCGACGTGCTCAGGCACGATTATCCGGGTGTGCCGCTGGTGCTGCTGAGCCGCTCGGCGCTGTATGTCGACAACCGCCGGGAAAACCGTTTTCGCGTCTATTTCGATGGCCAGCGCCACCAGGCCCCGGAAGCCTTCGCCCGCGCCTTCGAAGCCGAGTATGCCCGTACCGTCTGCGCCCTGGCCGAACGGCGCGCGGTGACCATCGTCCGGCCGATTCCGGAAATGTCTTTCAGTGTCTACAAGGGGCTCAATCTGCAGGCGCGCATTCTCGGCACCACCGAGGATATCTCGGTGCCGCTGGAGGCCTATCGCGAACGCAATCGCCGGGCCAACCAGGCCATCGATTTCGCCGCCGCCCGTTGCCAGGTGCGCGTGCTCGATCCGGTGCCGTGGTTATGTCCGGACGGGGAGTGCCTGGGGTCACTGGAAGGCAGGGCGTTGTATTTCGATGACAACCATTTGGTGGACTCGGGAAATCAGCTGCTTCAGGGGATGTTTCGCGAGGTCTTTTAAGGGGTGGGCTTCGCCAGTAATTTTTGTGTACTTTCGGGCCTCATCGCAGTTCAAGCCAGCTCTCACAGGATCTGTAGTGCATGCAATCCTTGTGGGAGCAACTGTCTTTAAGGATTTTTTTCAAACGCCCCCTTCAGGCATGGCTTCGCCAGCGATACCGCATTGCGGTTTCGCTGGCGAAGCCCGCTTTTCAGTAAATCAGCCCTCGCTTGCTGTCAGGTTGCGGGTATCTGAGATTTCGGTTCTTTCCACTTCGTGCCGTCTCGCAGCATCGCGTTAAGACGTACCAGGATCTTGCGCATGCAGGCCACAATAACGACCTTGGCAAGTTTGCCTCGCGCTCGCAGAGCCTCATATTCGGCTTTGACTTCCGGATCGTGGCGAACCATTGACCAGGTCGACATATAGAGCACACGGCGCACTGCATAGCGCCCGCCTTCGATCGATCTGGGGCCGCTCTTCTTGCCGCTGTCGTTGTTGTAAGGGGCTAACCCTACCAGGGCCGCGATCTTGCGCCCTGTCACGGCTCCGAGCTCAGGTAGCGATGCCATGAGCGTGCCGCACGCAATGACTCCAATCCCTTTCACCGATCTCAACTGACTGGCTTTCTCCTGATTCAGGGCGTTCGAGGCCTTCTCAATCGCCTCATCCAGTGCTTTGATTTTCTGGTTCAGATAAGCGATGAGATCGGTGTAGGTGGATATAGCTATGGCCTGAGTGGTTTGTTGTATCCGGCGCTTGCTGCTGTCTCGATCCTTGACCAGATTGCCTCGCAGCTTGATCAACTCCCCCAGCTCATCCCGAGCCTGGTTAGGCTCAACCGGCGGCAAGTCCTCGATATCTCGGGCAAACTTCGCCAGCATCCGAGCGTCGATTTTGTCGGTCTTGGCAAGCTTGTTCATGGATCTGGCATAGTCACGAGCGCGCTTGGGATTGACGCGAACCACATTAAGACCGCTTAGCTGCAGGGCCTTGAGCAAAGCCCTCTCATAACCACCGGTGGCCTCAAGCAGTACTCGCTCGACTTCAAGCCCGTTCAGGCATGCAATCAGCTGAGCGAAGCCATCAGAGTCGTTACTGATCTGGAACTGCGGGTAATTCGCAGGAAGAAACCCCACATCCACAGTCGCTTTCGAAACATCGAGACCAACAAAGTAGGAAATCATCGCCAAGCCCTCTTACACTCAAGAAGTGAGAGCGCTCTGACCTATCCCTAGCTTGTGATTTCGAGTTTTGCCGCTCATCCAACTGTTCGGGCTTCTGGTCAGAGTGAGAGGTGGATGGCGACTTGGCTCCCACTCGTGCTTTAAGCACCGCTGGCATTCAGTCTGCCATCCACCGCTCTCACCCTTCTGAGTTTAAGAGGCCTTGAAGACACAAGCTGGCTTTGCCAGCGATGAGGCCCTTGGCAGCGATACCTACAAGAACTTGACCTGATAACTCAAGATCACCCGGTTCTCATCGGCACTGTCCGCATAGTTCGACCGATTGGTGGCATTTCTCCAGCGTAGCGACAGGTTCTTCAACGGCCCGTCTTGCACGGTATAGGTCAGGTCGGTGGCCCGTTCCCATTCCTTGCCGTCTTCTCCCGCCGCCCGCAGCGCCGCGCCTTGCACCGTGCGGATATGCTCGGGATCGACCTGATCGCCCTTTACATACCGCAGGTTGAACGTCAGCCCCGGCACGCCAAGGGCGGCGAAGTCGTAGTCGTAGCGCAGGTGCCAGACCCGCTCGTTCTGCAGGGCGAAGGTGCTGACCAGCATTTCGCTGAACAGGTAGGTGTCGCTGCCGTTGAGGTAGGCGAACGCGGTATCCCCCGAGCCCTTCTGGTAGCCACCACTGAAGCCGTGCCCGCCGATCCTGTAGCCGACATTGGAACTCCAGGTCCGGTTGTCCACCTCGCCCGCCAACGCCCGCCCTTCATCCCGGGCCACGAAGTAGCGCACTTCGCCGAACACCTTGCCGGCACCCAGAGACTGGCTGAACTGCACTCCGGCGTAGTCCCGCCGGTAGATATCGTCGAGTCGCGCATAGTGGTAGCTCAAGGTCAGCGCATCGAGCTTGTAATCCGCCCCGGCGTAATCCATCCCGTCACTGCGCGCACTGCTGGAATAGCCCCCGGACATGCCGCTGATGGCCAAGTCTTCGAAGTCCGAGGAGTCCCGGTACTTCACCTGATCAATCCGCCCCAGGGTCAGCGTGAGGTTGTCGATGTCCGTGGAGGTCAGCAGCCCGCCATTGAACACCTGCGGCAGCAGGCGGCTGTAGTTGGCCGCCAGCAACGGCAAGGTCGGGGTCAGCGCGCCGATGCGCAGCTCGCTGTTGCCCAGGCGCACCTTGGCCGTGGGCGCGAAGGTGGAGAAATCGTCTGCCGCACGCCGGTCGGCATTTCTCGGCAGCAGCCCGGTCCCCGCGCGGTCGGCACTGGAATCGAGCTTGAGCCCGAGCAGGCCGAGGGCATCCAGGCCGAAGCCGAGGGTGCCCTCGGTGTAGCCGGACTGCACCTTGAAGACCAAGCCCTGGGCCCATTCCTCGCGTTTCGACTGGCTGGCTTCGTCGTTGCGAAAGTCGCGGCTGAAGTAGAAGTTGCGGATCTCCAGGCCGGCCTTGGTATCACCGACGAAATCCGCCAGCACCGGCCCTGATCCCAGGCTCACGCCCAGCACAAGCAGCGCACGCCGGATCATTTCGTCACCCGCTCTTTCGGCAGGCCCCAGAGGATCACACCGACGCAGATCACGCAGAACGGTGCCAGGGCGAGCATGCCCATGTAGGTGTTGCCGGTGAGGTCGTTGATGTAGCCCACCAGCAGCGGCGCGACCATGCCGCTGAGTTGCCCCACGGTATTGATCGCGGCAATGCCGCCGGCAATCGCCAGGCCGGCGAAGGCCTGTTGTGGAATGGTCCAGAAGATCGGGATGGCGATGAACACACCCGCCGTGGCGAGGATCAGGAAGCTGGTCAGCAGCACGTAGTGATCATTGAAGAAGCAGGCGGCGAAGTAACCGATGGCGCCCACCACCATGCATTGCCAGAGGTACTTGCGCCGCTCGCCGGACGCGTCGGAGCGGCGGGTGACGATGATCATCCCCAGCGCTGCCACCAGGTACGGCAGGGCGGTGAGGAAACCGACCGCCAGCTGGTTCTTCACCCCGGCCGAACTGATCAGGTGTGGCATCCAGAAGTTCAGGCCATAGCCGGTGAGCTTGATCATGAAATAGATCACCGAGAGGATCGCCACCTCGCGGGTGAAGATCACCTTGAGCAGCGAGGCGTGGATCGGCTTGCTCTCCTTGCGGTCGTTGTCGAGGTTGCGCTGGAGGATGTCCTTTTCCGGCTGGGTCAGCCATTTCGCCGACTGGATATCGCGGTCCAGACGGAACAGCACGATCACGCCCAGCAAAGCGCACGGCAGGCCCGACAGCACGAACAGCCAGTGCCAGCCGGCGAGGCCGAGGAAGCCGTTCATGTATTCGAGGATGAAGCCCGATACCGGTGCTCCGAGCATCCCCGACAACGGGATCGACAGGAACCACAGGCCGTTCATGCTGGCGAGGTTCTTCTTCGGGAACCAGCAGGCGAGGTAGAACAGCAGCGCCGGGCCGAAGCCGGCCTCCATCACGCCGATCAGGAAGCGCAGGAAATACAGGGTGAACTCGTTGTAGGCGAACACCAGCGCGGCCGTCGCCAGGCCCCAGGACACCATGATCCGGCAGATCCAGCTCGGTGCGCCGTAGCGCTTCAGGCCATAGCTGCTGGGTACTTCGAAGAGCACGTAGCCGAAGAAGAAGATGCTCGCGGCGAAGCCGTAGGCGGCGTCGCTCAGGCCCAGTTCGGCCTGCATCTGGGTCTTGGCGAAGCTGATGTTGATGCGGTCGAAATAGGAAAACAGGAAGCAGATGATCGTCAGCGGCAGGATGCGCCAGGCGACGCGGCGGTACAGCAGCAGTTCCTGCAGGTCGCGAGCGCCCTCGGTGGCGCTCTGGGTCAGGGTGGCCATGCGGTGTCTCCATTGTTGTAGTTGTCGGAGAGTTGTCCTGACGGGCGAATGGGCCCGGCAGCCATCAGGTTTCACGCGGTCGTGGTGATTGTGATCCTCATCGTGGGCGGCTGTTCGACAGGTCTCGCCTGCCGACCAGCACGCCGTCCTCGTCCGCGTAAAGCCAGTCCCCCGGCTCGACGACGGTCGCGCCGAGCAGAAGGGGAACATCGGGTGAGCCGCCCGCACGGTTGTGCGAGCGTTGCGGCCAGGTGCCGAGGGCGACGATGCCCAGGTCGAGTGCAGCGAGGGCCCGGCGGTCGCGGACATTGCCGTGGACCAGTACGCCGGCCCAGCCATTATCCAGGGCCAGCGCGGCGAGGCGGTCGCCGAGCAGGGCGCCGGGGTCGCCGCCGGCATCGATCACCAGTACGCGCCCGGCGCCGGGTTCGGCCAGGGCGGTGCGGATTTCACCGTTGCAGCCATTGGCGCGCAGGGTCAGCACCGGCCCGCTGAACTGGCGACGGACACCGAACCACTGCCAGTGGCCGGGCACGATGCGCAGTTCATCGCCGTGCTGGTCGCAGAGATCGGCGCTGCTCATGCGACCTCCGCCGCCACCTGGCGTTGCAGGTCGGCGAAGCTGGTCAGGCGGCCGAGCAGGGCACTGGCGGCCACGGTGTAGGGGCTGCCGAGCCAGACCTGGCCGGGACCGGAGCGGCCGGGGAAGTTGCGGTTGATGGCGCTGATGGTCACCTGTTCGGCGCGGGTCGAGGAGCCCGGCCCGCAGTTCGCGCAGGCGCCGCAACCGGGCATGATCAGCTCGACGCCGACCTGTTCGAAGGTCTCCAGGTAACCCTGTTCGCGACAGTAGTCACGCACCGCCAGGGTACCGAATTGCAGGTACAGACGGGTATGGTCGGCGACCTTCAGGCCGTGACGCAGGCCCCAGGCGAGTACCTCGTGGTAGTAGTCGAAGTCTTCGCGCTTGCCGGCGGTGCAGGAGCCGCCGTAGGCGATGTCCACCGCCACCGGCTCGTCCAGATCGGTCAGGACCATGCCGTTGCCCGGATCACCCGGAGCCGCCACCAGCGGCGACAGCGACGAACAGTCGATGACGATGTGTTCCTTGTAGTCGGCGTCGGCGTCGCTGAACAGCCAGTCTTCCAGTTGCACCTCGATGCCGCGGCGCTCGCGCAGGAAATCCACGGCTTTCTGGTCCGGGGCGACGATGCCGGTGAAGCCGCCCAGTTCGGCGACCATGTTGGTCAGGGTGGCGCGCTCGTCGATCGACAGGGCGCGTACCGCCTCGCCGGTGTATTCGAACACCGCGCCGATGGCCTGGCCCTGGCGGATCGGTTCGCTGCGCAGCAGTTCGAGGACGATGTCCTTGGCGGTGACATCGGCGCGTAACCGGCCGGTGAGTTCGACCTTGATGATCTCCGGCATGCGGCAGCGGATGAAACCGGTGGCCCAGCTGTTGGCGATATCAGTGGCGCCGGCGCCGAAGGCCAGGCAGCCGAGGGCGCCGGAGTGCGGCGAGTGGGAGTCGGTGCCCACCACCACCTGGCCGGGCAGGGCGTGCAGTTCGGTCATCAGCGCATGGCAGATGCCTTCCGAACCGCTTTGCCCCTTGAGCGCGCCGTGGGCCACCACCGGGTAGCGGCGCACGAATTCGTCGTGGGCCGAGGCCAGCCCGCCAACCGCCGCCAGCAGGTTGTCGCGGATGTGCGGGTAGCTCTGGTCGGCGAGGATCAGGTGGTCCTGGAAGGCGATGATTTCGTGGGGGCGGGCCAGCGTGAGGTCTTCGCCAAAGGCCTCGTGCATGAAGTGCGCGCACATGCCGGTGAAGTAGTCGTGACTGAAGCGCCAGTCGGCGGACAGGAACAGGCCGTCGCCCCGTGCGACTTCACCAGATGGGGCCACGCGGCGGCGCTCGATGATCTTTTCCACCAGCGTCAGCGGGCGATGGGTTGGCAGCGGATTGAAGACCTTCTCTGGCTGACGCGGCAGGTGCAGTTTGCTGTAGGCGAGCAGGCCGCCGGCGCGGATCACTTCCTGGGTCACGGCGTCACGGCCCACCAGGAATTCCTCTAGGTCGATGGCTTCTCCGGCGCGGATACGTCCGATCAGCGAGAAGTCGGTGGAGGTGTAGATGCCGATGTTGTCGCAGTTCTGCCGGTAGATCCGTTCGAAGCTCTCGGCGATGATCAGGCGGATGCCCGCGGACTTTTCCGCCAGCGGGCTGGACTCGCGGGACGAGCCCTTGCCATAGCGCTTGCCGGCGACGGTGATCTGGAAGCCGGCGTCTTTCACCGCGTCGTTGCCGATGGGCAGTTCGCCCTCGGTCTTGAAGCCCACGTAGGGGTATTTTCCGAGGCGCGAATCGTAGGTCATCATGATCACCACCGGGGTGATCTCGTCGGTAGAGATGTTGTCGCGCAGCGGCAGGGCATCGGTCAGTTGCAGATCCCGGCCCTGGAGCTGCGCCTTCACGGCTTCGCTGCTGCAGGACAGGAACAGAAAACGGCCATCGAATTGAATTTTTCTTGTAGTCATAGTTATCTCCTCAACGTCGTGCATGGTAGGAACTCCCTCGCACACGCTGAAGTGATGAAAATTCACCCCCGCCATCACCAAATATCGGGCCTTCTATGCAAACCCTCTGGCGCTTCGATCCCACCTCGCTGAAGCTGTTCATCGCCGCCTGCGACGAGGGCAGCATCGCCCGCGCCGCCGAGCGCGAGAGCATGGTGCCCTCGGCGGTGAGCAAGCGCATCGCCGAGCTGGAAGAGGCGGTCGGTGCGCCGTTGCTGTACCGCCACCAGAAGGGCATCGAGCCGACGCCGGCGGGTATCTGCCTGCTCAGTCATGCGCGGCATGTGCTCGACGAACTGGCGCGGATGACCGCCGACCTGTCGCAGTTCGCCAGCGGTGATCGCGGGCATATCCGCATCAGCGCCAACCGCTCCAGCATCATCCAGTTCCTGCCGGACGACCTCAGCCGTTTCCGCCGCGCCCACCCGCATATCGCCATCGAGTTGCAGGAACGCACCAGCGAACAGGTGGCCGAGGCGGTGCTCGGCAACCAGAGCGACCTGGGCATCGGCACCGACCTGGCGGCGCTGGCGGAGAAGGGCTTGCGGGTGCAGGACTACCGCACCGACCAGCTTGTGCTGGTGGTGCCGGCGGGCCATGCGCTGGCGACGCTTGCGCGGGTGCGGTTTGCCGACACCCTCGACTTCGGCCATATCGCTTTGCACCGCGACAGCCCGCTGTACCGCATGCTCGACAAGGCCGCACGGGCGGCACGCAAGAGCATCCGCTACGGGATTCACCTGCAGAGCTTCGATGCGGTGTGCCGGATGGTGCAGGCGGAACTGGGGATTGCGGTGATTCCGCAGCAGGCGGTGAGCAGCCAGCCGGACGGGCCGGCGCTGGTCTGTGTGGCGCTGGAGGATGAGTGGGCGGTGCGGCAGTTCCAGATCGTCAGCCGGCAGGAGGAGTATCTGTCGGCAGTGTGTCGGGGGTTCCTGGCGTTTCTCTCCTAGGCGTCGGTTGCTTTCGCCGGCCTCATCGCTGGCAACGCCAGCTCCCACAAAGTTTGTGTCGGGCACAGTTTTGTCGCCTGACACAAAACCCTGTGGGAGCTGGCGTTGCCAGCGATGAGGCCAGAGCAGACGCCTCAAACCTGCACGGCGTGAATCCTCACCGCGCTGGCCTCATGAAACTGCGGCCCATTTCTCCACTCATCCAGCAGCCGCGCTTTCTCTTTCTCGGCATTACCCAGGTAACGATCCTTTACCGCGCCATAGCCCCGCACCGCATCCGGTAGCGACGCCAGCTTCACGGCCAGGTCCAGGTTGTCGGCTCGCAGCCCCGTTTCCACTTCATCCAGCAACACCTCGTACGCCCGCAGCCATGCCAGTTCCACCTGGCGCTCGCGGGTGCGGGCGAACGGGTCGAGCCAGGTGTTGCGCAGCCGCCGCAGTCCAGCCAGGACCTTGAACCCCTTGAGCATCCACGGCCCGTAGCTGGACTTCTTGCCCTTGTTCAACAGCGGTGGTGCGAGGTGGAAGTTGAGCCGGTAGTCGCCCTCGAAGGTAGCCTGGACCTTCTTCAGGAACTCGCCGCCGGTGAACAGCCGCGCCACTTCGTATTCGTCCTTGATCGCCAGCACCTTGAAGTAATACCGGGCCACGGCTTCGGCCAGCGGGCCGGGGGCGCCGCGCAGCTTTGTCTCGGCAGCGATGAAGCGTTCCACCCGTGCCCGGTAGCGGGCGGCGAAGGCGGCGTTCTGGTAGTCGGTGAGGTAAGTCACCCGGCGAGCAAGCATTTCGTCCAGCGTACGCGCCGGTGTCGCCGCCGCACTGTCCTTGCGCAGCAGCGCACGAACCCTCGGCAGGTCCACCGCCGCACGGCGCCCCCAGAGGAAGGCCGCCTTGTTGAACGCCACGGCTGCGCCGTTGATTTCGATGGCCTGCAGCAGCGCCGTCTCGCCCACCGGCAACCAGCCTTTCTGGCAGGCAAAGCCGAGCATGAAGGTGTTGGTGGCGATGGAGTCGCCCATCAGCGCCGTGGCCAGGCGGCTGGCGTCGATGAATTGCGCATGCTCGTCGCCCACCGCTTCGCGGATCTGGCCGTTCATGCCAGCCGTGGGGAAGTGCGCGTCCGGGTGGCGCTGCAAATCGCCGGTTTCCGCCTGGCGGGCAAAGTTGCGTACGAAGGCGCTGGTCAGGCTTTCCTCGCTGTTGACCAAGGCATGGGTGACGCCCTCGCGCAGCTTGGACAGGGTCTCGGCATTGGCGCTCACCACCAGGTCGCAGCCCAGCAGCAGGTTAGCCTCGCCCTCGGCGATACGCGGTGCGTGCAGTTGCTCCTGATGCCGGGCGATGCGGATATGCGACCACACTGCGCCGCCTTTCTGCGCCATGCCGGCCATGTCCAGGTTCAGTGTGCCCTTGCCTTCGATGAAGGCGGCCATGCCCAGCAGCGCACCGATGGTCACCACGCCGGTGCCGCCGACGCCGGTGATGAGGATGCTGTAGGGCAGCGTCAGGTCCGCCAGCACCGGTGCCGGCAGTTGCCAGTCGTCGTTGCCCTGGGCGAGGGCCTTGGGCTTGCGCAGGGTGCCGCCTTCGATGGTGACGAAGCTCGGGCAGAAGCCGTTGAGGCAGGTGAAGTCCTTGTTGCAGGACGACTGGTCGATCTCGCGCTTGGCGCCGAACTCGGTGTCCACCTGGGTCACCGACATGCAGTTGGACTTGCTGCTGCAGTCGCCGCAGCCTTCGCACACCGCTTCGTTGATCATCACCCGGCGCGCCGGGTCGGGGAATTTGCCGCGCTTGCGTCGGCGGCGCTTCTCGGCGGCGCAGGTCTGGTCGTAGATGATCGCCGAAACGCCGGCGAACGCGCGCAACTCCTTCTGCACCTCGTCCATCCTGTCGCGGCGCAGCACTGGCACGCCGGCAGCGAGGTCGTGGACCTGCTCGTAACGCGTGGTGTCGTCGGTGACCACGACGATGCGCCCGACACCTTCGGCAGCGAGCTGGCGGGAGATCTGCGGCACGGTCAGGGTGCCGTCCACCGGTTGGCCGCCGGTCATGGCCACGGCGTCGTTGTAGAGGATCTTGTAGGTGATGTTGACCCTGGCCGCGACGGAGGCGCGGATCGCCAGCAGGCCGGAGTGGAAGTAGGTGCCGTCGCCAAGGTTGGCGAACACATGGGGCGTTTTCGTGAACGGCGCCTGACCGATCCAGGCCACGCCTTCGCCGCCCATCTGGCTGAAGGTCTTGGTCTGCGGGTAGATCCAGGCTGCCATGTAGTGACAGCCGATCCCCGCCAGTGCCCTGCTGCCTTCCGGCACCTGGGTCGAGCTGTTGTGCGGGCAGCCGGAGCAGTAGTGCGGCACCCGGTCCATCAGGGTGTCGAAGCGCTGGCCGGCGGACAGTTGCGCATCCAGTACCGCGAGGCTCACTTGCAGTTCGCCGCTCGGGTGAACCCTGAGGATGCGCCGGGCCAGGGCGCGGGCGATCTGCGCCGGGGTCAGATCGCTGATCGCCGGCAGCAGCCAGTCGGTGTGGGGCCGCGCCCATTCGCCCTTGTCGTCGAACTTGCCGACGATGCGCGGGCGTACATCCTCGCGCCAGTTGTACAGTTCTTCCTTGAGCTGGTACTCGAGCATGTGGCGCTTTTCTTCCACCACCACGATCTCGTCCAAGCCCTCGGCGAACTGGCGCACGCCCTCGGCGTCCAGCGGCCAGACCATGCCCACCTTGTACAGCCGCAGGCCGATGGCGGCGGCGCGGGCTTCGTCGATGCCGAGGATCTTAAGCGCCTGGCACACGTCCAGGTAGGACTTGCCGGAGGTGACGATGCCGATCCGCGCCCTGGGCGAATCCATGACGATGCGGTCGATGCCGTTGGCCCGGGCATAGGCGGCCGCCGCGTAGAGCTTGTGCTCCAGCAGGCGCTGCTCCTGGGCCAGTGGCGGGTCGGGCCAGCGGATGTTGAGCCCGCCTTCGGGCAGCGGGAAGTCCGGCAGCACCGGCTGCACGCGGTTGAGGTCGATGTCCACTACGGCGCCGCTTTCCACGGTATCGGCCACCGCTTTCATCGCTACCCAGCAACCGGAGTAACGCGACATGGCGAAACCGTGCAGGCCGTAGTCGAGGTATTCCTGCACGCCCGACGGCGCCAGCACCGGCATCATCACGGCCTTGAAGATGTGCTCGGTCTGGTGCGGCAGCGAGGAGGAGCGGGCGCCATGGTCGTCGCCGGCGATGGCCAGCACGCCCCCGAACGGTGAGGTGCCGGCGGCGTTGGCGTGGCGGAACACGTCACCGCAGCGGTCGACGCCCGGGCCCTTGCCGTACCAGATGCCGAACACGCCGTCGTAGCTGGCGCCCTCGAACAGGTTGACCTGTTGGGTGCCCCACAGCGAGGTGGCGGCGAGGTCTTCGTTGAGGCCGGGATGGAACTTGATCTTCTGCCCTTGCAGATGATCCCGGGCCTTCCACAGTGCCTGGTCGAAACCGCCGAGCGGCGAGCCCCGGTAGCCAGAGATGAAGCCTGCAGTGTTGAGCCCGGCGGCGAGGTCGCGCTGGCGTTGCATCAGCGGCAGGCGTACCAGCGCCTGCACGCCGGTCATCAGCACCTTGCCGGTGGCCTGGGTGTATTTGTCGTCCAGCGTGGGAAGCGGCGTACTCATGGCTAATCCTCCAGTTCTTGTTATTCAGGCAGCCGTGGAGCGCGGTGCCCTGATGTGCGCTGGAGTCTATGAAGCGCCTCGGGTTATCGTAAATTCATAAAAAATGCGAACAGGTATCTGAAAATCAAATGTCGAATCGCAGCGATATCTCCATGCGCCAGCTCCGCTACTTCGTCGCTGCCGCCGAATTGGGGCAGTTTTCCCAGGCGGCGTTGACGGTCCATGTGTCCCAGTCGGCAATCACCGCAGCGGTCAGCCAACTGGAGGACATGCTCGGCGTGCGCCTGTTCGAGCGACTGCCACACGGAGTGAGCCTCACCGCCGAAGGGCACAAGTTCTACCAGCATGCCCGGCACATCCTCGACACCCTGCAGGACGCCGTTGCCCAGCCGCTGTTCCAGCGTGACAGCATGGCCGGGACGGTGCGGGTCGGTGCTTCGTATACGGTGCTGGGGTATTTCCTGCCGACCTTGCTGGCGCGTTTCAAGCGTAGCTATCCGCAGGTGGAGATCGACCTCATCGACATGGACCGGCCGGGCATCGAACAGGGCATTGCCAGTGGCGCGCTGGACCTTGGCCTGACCATCCTGTCCAACGTCGATGCGGCGCAGCCGTTCGAGCGTCATGTGCTGATGCGTTCGCGGCGGCAGTTGTGGGCGGCCAGCGACCACCCGCTGATGGCGCTGGAAAGCGTGACCCTGGCCGATATCGCCGGGCACGCCTACCTGGTGGCGACGGTGGACGAGGGCGAGCAGTCGGCGATGAAATACTGGCGGGCGGCGGGGCTGGAGCCGCGCATCGCCTTTCGCACTTCATCGGTGGAGGCGCTGCGCGGGCTGGTGGCCCATGGGTTTGGCGTGACCATCCTGTCCGACATGATCTATCGGCCCTGGTCGCTGGAAGGCAAGCGGATCGAGGCCCGGCCGGTGGCCGGGACCATTCCGTCGATGGAGCTGGGGTTGATCTGGCAGGGCAAGCGGGCCATGCCGGAGGCGGCGCGGGCGTTTCAGCAGTTCCTGATCTCGGCGACCCACGCGCAGGCGTGAGTCCGGGCGCGAACGACTGGCTCAGAAACGCTCCAGCCGATACGCCTCCACGCCGTCCACGGGGCTGGCCGCCATCAACCCGGCGACCATTTCCGCCGTCACCGCCGCCTGGGTCAGCCCCAGGTGCTGATGACCGAAGGCGAGCAACACGCGACCCTTGCAGACCCGGTCGATCACCGGCAGCGAGTCGGGCAGCGAAGGCCGGAAGCCCATCCACGGCGTGGCGTCCTTCGCGCTCAATTCCCGTTTGAACAGCCCCTGGCTCAGGCGCTGCAACTGCCAGGCCCGTGCCATGTTCGGCGGGCGCTTCAGGCCGGCGAACTCCACCGTCCCGGCCAGGCGCAGGCCGCCACTCATGGGCGTCATGATGAACTTGCGCTCCAGTGAGGTGACGGCAAACGGTAGCCGTCCCTGCTCGTGGGGCAGCATCAGGTGATAACCGCGCTCGGTGTCCAGCGGTACCCGCTTGCCGGTCAGCGCGGTGGTGAGCCGGGCGGAGTGGGCGCCGCAGGCGATCAACACGTTCGGCACCACCAACTCGCCCTGGTCGGTACGCAATGACACGGCATCGGCTTTTACCTGGGCGTCTCCCACGTCCCGTTGAATGAACTGCACACCGGCAGCACTGGCAGCCTCGAACAGCGCCTTTACCGCGTCATGGGGATCGAGGAAATGCCCGGTGGCGGGAAAGAACAGGCCACCCTGCAAGTGCTCGCTCAACTGCGGTGCAGCGGCACGCACCGCGTCGGCAGACCAGCGTTCCACCGGCACGTTCTGCTGGCGCATGCGTGCCTGCAGGGCGTCGATGGCCGGGCGTGATTCGGGCCGCTCGAAGACCAGCAGCGAACCGTCTTCCCTGAGCAGGTCGCTGCGGCCGATGGCGCCCAGAAGGCGCTGCCAGGCCCCCAGGCTGCCTTCGTTCAGCGCACGGATGCCGGCCACGCTGCGGCGAAACGGCCGCGGCCGCAGGTTCAGCAGCAGGCGGGTGAACCACGGCAAGGCCCGTGGCAGGTATTTCCAGTCCAGGCGCAGCGGGCCCATGGGGTCCATGAGCATCGCCGGCAGGCGCTTGAGGATCGACAGGTCGGCGATGGGAAACACCTGTTCGGTCGCCAGATGGCCGGCATTGCCGAACGAGGCGCCCATGCCCGGCGTCTCGCGGTCTACCAGCAGCACCCGCTGGCCCTGGCGGGCCAGTTGCAGCGCGCAGGCGACGCCGACGATACCTGCGCCGATCACGGCGATGTCCACGCCGGGGGTGAAGGTCGTGGCCATGGATCAGGCTTCTCTCTGCCCGTCGAGCAACCGCCGCAGGTGCAGCGGATTGTCGTGCTGCAGCGCGACCGGCAGCAGGCTGTCGGGGAAGTCCTGGTAGCACACCGGCCGCAGGAACCGCAGGATCGCCGCCGTGCCTACCGAGGTGCTGCGGGCATCGGAGGTGGCCGGGAACGGGCCGCCATGGACCATCGCATCGCAGACTTCCACGCCGGTCGGCCAGCCGTTGACCAGCAGGCGTCCGGCCTTGCGCTCCAGGGTCGGCAGCAGGCGGCGGGCGGCGTCGAGGTCGGCTTCGTCCAGGTGCAGGGTGGCGGTCAGTTGGCCTTCCAGGTGCTCGGCGACCTGATGGATTTCCGCGTCGGTGGCGCAGGTCACCACCAGCGAGGCGCAACCGAAGACTTCGGCCTGCAGGCTTTCATCGGCCAGGAAGTCCCGCGCCGTGGCAACGAACAGGTGGGTCTGGCACTGGTTCGGACCGTCGGCGGCGAGGCCGGCGGCGGCGGTCTCGGCGTGGGGGTTGTCGCTCAAGGCTTCGATGCCGCTGCGGTAGGCGCTGTAGATACCCGGGGTGAGCATGGTCTGCGCCTTGCTCTGCCAGATGTGCTGGGCGGCGCTGGCGATGAAGCTGTCCAGATCCGGGCCCTGGCGGGCGATGACCAGGCCCGGGTTGGTGCAGAACTGGCCGGCGCCCTGGGTCAGCGAAGCGATGAAGCCTTGCGCCAGCGCGTCGCCGCGTGCCTGCAAGGCCGCCGGGAAGAGGAACACCGGGTTGATCGAGCTCATTTCGGCGTAGACCGGAATCGGCTCGGCGCGGGCGGCGGCTGTCTGGCACAGGGCGATGCCGCCGCTGCGCGAACCGGTGAAACCGACTGCCTTGATGCGCGTATCGCTGACCAGGGCGATACCCACCTCACGACCGGAGCCGTACAGCAGCGAGAACACGCCGTCCGCCAGCTCGCATTGGCGTGCCGCCCGGGCCACGGCCTGTCCGACCAGTTCGCTGGTGCCGGGATGGGCGCTGTGGGCCTTGACCACCACAGGGCAGCCAGCGGCCAGGGCCGAGGCGGTGTCGCCCCCTGCGACGGAGAACGCCAGGGGGAAGTTGCTGGCGCCGAAGACCGCGACCGGGCCAAGCGGAATCTGCCGTTGGCGCAGGTCGGCGCGTGGCAGCGGCTGACGCTGCGGTTGTGCCGGATCGACCCGCACGTCCAGCCATTCGCCAGCGCGCACGGTGCGGGCAAAGGTGCGCAACTGAGCGCAGGTGCGACCGCGTTCGCCCTGGATCCGGGCACGGGGCAGGCCGCTTTCGCTTACGGCACGTTCGATCAGTGCGTCGCCCAGGGCTTCTATTTCGCTGGCGATGGTTTCGAGAAAGGTGGCGCGGGCTTCGAGCGAGGTTTCCCGGAAGCTGTCAAAAGCCGCCCAGGCCAGGGCGCAGGCCTGCTCTACCTGTTCGTAGGTGCCGCCGGGGTAGGCCGGCTCCAGCGTCTGGTTGGTGGCCGGGTCGACTGCCCGGATCGCTTCGCGACTGCCGGCGACGGTACGTTGGCCGATCAGCATGTTGCCTGTCAGGGTCATGGCGGCTCCTGAAATGAATTCGATAGGAAAAAACGGGCGCGGCGCACGAGGCGCCGCGAAGGAACATCAGGCGACGTTGTTGGCCGCCGACCAGGTGGCGAACCACTGGCGGAACAGGTTGTACTGGTTCTGCGCGTAGTTGCGCTGGGCGTCGCTGAGCACGTCGGTCGGGTTGAAGTGCAGGCTGTATTCGGTGTCGCCGTTGAGCACCATCAGGTACTTGTAATACAGCACCAGGTCGCAGCCTTCGTCGAAGGACGACAGCACTTGCAGGGCGTCCGACAGCTCCTGCGCCTGGCGGCGGGCGATCGCGTCACCCTGGGCGGCTTTCTTGCTCAGGTCCACCAGCAGCAGGACTTCGCGGGGCAAGGCGTTGCCGATGCCGGTGATGGCACCGGTGGCGCCGCAGTTGACGAAACCGTGCACCACCTGGGTATCGACGCCGGCCATGAGGATCACCTCGTCATCCTGGGAGGTGATGTGCTCGGCGGCGTAGCGCATGTCGGCGGCGCCACCGAACTCCTTGAAACCGATCAGGTTGGGGTACTGGCGGCGCAGCTTGAAGAACAGCTCGGCGCGGGTGGCGAAGCCGTAGTACGGGCTGTTGTAGATCACCGCCGGCAGCTTCGGAGCGGCTTCGAGGATGGCGGCGAAGTGGGCTTCCTGGGCGGCTGGCGATGCACCGCGGGACAGCACGCGGGGGATCACCATCAGGCCGTGGGCACCGACCCTGGCGGCATGGGCGGCATGGGACACGGCCTCGCGGGAGTTGACCGCGCCGGTGCCGACGATGGTCGGGATGCCGGCGGCCACCAGGCGGGCCACGCCTTCCTGGCGCTCGGCTTCGGTCAGCAGCGGCCAGTCACCCATGGAGCCGCAGTAGACCACGGCGCTCATGCCGGCCTCGATCAGCTCGCGGCCCTTTTTCACCAGGGCGTCGAAGTCCGGCTTGCGGTCCGGGGTGCATGGGGTCATCAGGGCGGGGATGGTGCCGGTGAAGATGTTGCTGGTCATGGGAGGTGTTCCTTCTGGATTGTCAGGTGGTTGGCCTCTAGGGCCTCATCGCCGGCAAGCCGGCTCCCACAGGGTGCTGTGGGTGGTATCGGTTCAGATGCCCCAGGCGAAGGGGTCTTTCTCGTCGATCAGCAGGGTGGCGTCGGCGGTCATGTAGGCGCGACCGGTGATGAACGGGCGGATGCGCTCGCCGTCCCATTCGAAGCGGCCTTCGAACTGGCTGGCGGTGATGCTCGCCTGGACCCAGCGCTCGCCTTCGGCCAGCTTGCCGTCGGCGGCCAGGCACGCCAGCTTGGCGCTGGTGCCGGTGCCGCAGGGCGAGCGGTCGTAGGCCTTGCCGGGGCACATGACGAAGTTGCGGCTGTCGGCGTTTTCGTCGTCGGCGAACAGTTCGATATGGTCGATCAGGCCGCCGTCTTCGCCGTGGATGCCCTGGTCTTCAAGGGCGCGGAGCATCTTCCAGGTGAAGTCGGTGAGCCGTTCGACGTTGCTCAGTTGCAGGTCCTGGCCGTGTTCGGAGACCAGGAAGAACCAGTTGCCGCCCCAGGCGATGTCACCCAGGAAGGTGCCGTAGCCCGGCACCTCCACCGGCACCTGCTGGCGGTAGCGGTACGACGGCACGTTGGCCACGGTGACAGCGCCGTCGGCGTGCAGGGTGGCGCTGACCTGGCCTACCGGGGTGTCGATCCTGTGCTCGCCGGGGGCAATGCGGCCCAGGTAGTGCAGCGAGGCGACCAGGCCGATGGTGCCGTGGCCGCACATGCCCAGGTAGCCGGCGTTGTTGAAGAAGATCACACCGCAGGTGGCGTCGGGCGATACCGGCGGGGTGTACAGCGCGCCCACCAGCACGTCGTTGCCACGGGGCTCCAGCAGGCAGGCGCGGCGCCACTGGTCATGCTGCTGGCGCAGGTTGTCGCGCTTGTGCGCCATGGTCTCGCCGCTCGGTTGCGGGAAACCGTCCAGCACCAGGCGGGTGGGTTCGCCTTCGGTGTGGGAGTCGATCACGCGGATCTGTTTCATGGGTCTGTCCTTGGGCAATGCGTTGTTGTCGGAGTCAGCTCATCAGGCCGCGGATGTCCCGCAGCAGGCCGGCATCGACCCACACGCCTTCGGCGAGTGAGCGCTGGCGGGCATCGAAACGGCGCTGCGAGGGCAGGCGAGCACCCTGGCCGGTGATGGCGCTGAACAGGTGTTCGGCGCGTTGCTGGCCGGCTTCGACGTCGTCGCCGCCGAAGCGCTTCGGATCGAATGCCAGCAGCAGCTCGCCATGGCATGGCGTGGCGCCGGCGCCGTCGTCGAAGGCCAGGGAATCGGCGCTGGTCAGGTCGCCGATCAGCGCGCCGGCCAGCAGTTCGATCATCGCCGCCAGGGCCGAGCCCTTGTGGCCGCCGAAGGTCTGCATGGCGCCATTCAGAACGGCGCGGGCGTCGGTGCTCGGGCGGCCTTCGGCATCCAGGCCCCAGCCCAGCGGGATCGGCTTCTGCTGGCGGGCGTGCAGTTCGATGTCGCCACGGGCGATGGCGCTGGTGGCGAAGTCGAAAACGAACGGCTCGCCCTCCGGCCGCGGCCAGGCGAAGGCCAGCGGGTTGGTGCCGAACACGCCCTGGCGGCCGCCTTCCGGCGCCACCCAGGCGTGGCTCGGGGTCATGGCCATGCCCGCCAGCCCGTGGGCGGCGATGGCCTCCACTTCCGGCCACAGCGCCGAGAAGTGGAAGCAGTTGCGGATCACCAGGGCCGCCACGCCTTGTGTGCGTGCGGCCTCCACCAGCAGCGGCAGGCCGCGCTGGAACGCCAGCAGCGAATAGCCGAAGCGGGCGTCCACCTTGACGATCGCAGGCGATGGCTGGCTCAGCACCGGCTGCGCCGCTGGATCGACCTTGCCCGAGCGCAGCGAACGCACGCACACCAGCACCCGGTACAGGCCATGGGAGTGGCACTCGTCGCGCTGGCCTTGGGTGATCACCTCGGCGATCGCCCGGGCGTGGTCGTCGGCCATGCCGTTGTGCGCCAGGGCACGGTGGGCCAGGTCGAAGACCTGTTCCAGGCTGAGGTTGATACGCTCGCTCATGACGTGCTCCGTGGGCTCAGGACAGTTGGGCGCGGGCGCCGGACGGAGCCGCCTGGGCGCTGTGTTCGATTTCGCTTTCGCTGTCTTCGGCATCCAGTCGCACCAGGTGCGCCGGCACGCCGGTGGCTGCGCCCCAGTAGTAGATGCCGAGGGCGCAGGCGGCCACGATCAGGGTGTCGAACGGATGGGTGATGACGCCGATGCCGCCGAAGCTGCCCAGCCAGGAGAGCAGGATGGTCACGGCGTAGAAGCCGATCAGCCAGGCCGAAGAGCGCACTTGCTGGGCCAGGCTCAGGTGCTGGGTTGGCACGAAGCGGCCGCACAGCAGGTAGATGACGAACATCAGGATCTGCAGGCTGAGCAGCCAGGACACGGTTTTCCAGCCAGACCAGTAGACGATCAGGGCGGCGATGATGAACGACAGCGGACCGAGCAGACCCATGCGCCGCACCCGGAACGGACGCGCCAGGTCAGGGGCGTTGCGGCGCAGGGCGGCGACCGACACCGGGGCGACGGCGTAGCTGAGGATCAGGGCGGCGGAGACCACGTTGATCAGCGCTTCCCAGGAGGGGAACGGCAGGGTCCAGAACACCGACAGGCCGAAGGTCAGCCACAGCGCCGGACGCGGTATGCCGGATTGCTCGTCGATACGGGTGAAGACCTTGAAGAAGGTGCCGGTTTTCGCCCAGCCATAGACCACGCGCGGGGTGGCGTTCATGTAGATGTTGCCGCAGCCGCTGGGGGAGATCACCGCGTCGGCGACCACCAGGTAGGCCAGCCAGCCAACGCCCAGGGCAATGGCGATGTCACGGTAGGGCAGGGCCAGTTCCTTGGAGATCCCGGACCAGCCCTGAGCCAGCATTTCGGTAGGAATGCCACCGAGGAAGGCGATCTGCAGCAGGGCATAGATGGCGGTGGACAGCAGGACCGAAAGAATCAGCGCGATCGGGATGGTGCGTTGCGGATTCTTCACTTCCGAGGCCACCGAGATGATCGGCGTCAGGCCCAGGTAGGCGAAGATGATGCCACCGGCCGACACGGCCATTTCCACCCCGGAAAGGCCGAACGGCATGAAGCCCTGGGAGGTGAAGTTCTCTGGCTTGAAGAAGGTGAACAGCACGCCGATCACCAGCAGCGGCACGATGAACTTGAACACGCTGATCAGGTTGTTGGACTTGGCGAAGGTCTTCACGCTGTAGTAGTTCAGGGCGAAGAACAGGCACAGCAGGCCGAACTGCACCAGCCAGCCGAGGACGGTCGGATCGCTGGAGCCGGCCTTGGTCAGTTCGGGGAACCAGGCGGCGGCGTACTGCCGTGCGGCGACCACTTCGATGGCCACCAGGCTGGAGAACGCGATCAGGGTGATAAAGCCCATCAGGTAGCCCAGCAGCGGGCCGTGGGAATACACCGGATAGCGCACCACGCCACCGGCGCGGGGCAGGGCGGCGCCCAGTTCGCAGTAGACGATGCCCAGCAGCAGCACGGCGAAACCGCCCAGCAACCAGGAGAAGATTCCGGCGGGGCCGGCAATGGACGACACATGGCTGGCGGCGAACAGCCAACCCGAACCGAAGATGGCTCCCAGTCCGATAAAGGTGAGGTCTATCAATGAAAGTTGTTTTTTGAACTTGCCTTTGCCTGACATGGAGTCGCCTTCTTGTGGGTTATTGGATAGGCAGAAGTGATGTCACTTTGATGCACGGCTTCGGGGATCGCCCGATAAGGTGGTGCGGTCGTTCGCGACCTGTTTGTTGTTATGGGAGTTGCTGTTCGCGACAACTTTTCGGCGACTCGGCAACGGTTAATACGATGGACTCATCGGCGCTTCGGCGCTTGATGGTTTTCTTCAAGGGAGATGACGAAATCGGCATAGTTCGGAAATTTCCCTATGACTCTTCGGAAAATTTCAGAGGCTTTGCAGGCCACGCCGTTCGCGGCGTCTGGCCAGACTCGACAGCAGCGCGAGGGTTCGGCAAGCTGGCCGCCGGGCGAAAGCCGAAGCGGATTTTTTACCAGTGGGTCAATAACGAGAGTGCGTTCGATGAACCCAAGTGCATTTGCCATCCTGTGCCAGGGCAACGATCAGTGCCGGCCTGAGTCCATGGAAGCGTTATTGTCGGGAATGGCTTTCATGTTGCCGTTGTTCGATGCCATTCCCAATGCGGCGATATTCATAAAGGATCTTCAGGCGCGTTATCTGCTGGCCAATCAGGCGCTGGTCCAGCGCTGTGGCTTCAAGCAACTCAGGCACTTGCTGGGTAAAACCAGTGCCGATGTTTTTCCGGAACAACTGGGGCCCGGTTATACCGAACAGGATCGCCGGGTCCTGCAGGAGGGGCGGGTTCTGGAAGATCAACTGGAACTGCACTTGTACGGCTCGCGGGAGCCGGGCTGGTGCCTGACCCACAAGCGGCCGCTGTATGACCGTCAGGGCCGGATCATCGGTCTGGCCGGGGTATCGGTGGATGTCCAGTCGGCCAGCGACAGCCACCCGGCGTACCAGCGGCTGGCGGCGGTGGACGAATACATCAAGACCCACTTCCACCGGCCAGTGACCCTGCGTGAACTGACCCGCGTGGCGGGCATTTCCGTGGCGCAACTGGAGCGCTACTGCAAGCGGGTGTTCCACCTGACGCCGCGGCAGATGATCCACAAGGTGCGCCTGGAGCATGCGCGGCGCCTGCTGAGCACGGCGTTGCCGATTACCGAGGTGGCGTTGCAGTGCGGGTATACGGACCACAGCGCGTTTACCCGGCAGTTCAAGATGCTGACGGGGTTTACGCCGCGGCAGTATCGGTTGGCGACCGGGGTTCTGGGGTGATTGTCCTGGCGGGCGTTTCGGAGGGTATGGCTAGGGATTTTCAGCGCTCTTGAGATCGAGCGCCGCCCGCGCGGCGCATCGCCGGCAACGCCGGCTCCCACATTTGTTGCAACGTACCTATGTCTGGCAGGCCATGGTTGATCGCCTTGTTTGTACGACGCGATATCGAGCCGAGCCCAACAGCTTCCCCGCGATACATCGCCAAGCACCAAAGGCTGGCGACTCAACTCTCACAGGCCATGGCGCGTTGCAGCAGATGTGGGAGCCGGCGTTGCCGGCGAAGCGCCGCGCGGGCGGCGCTCGTTCTCGAGAGCGCCACACCACTGCCGACATGCACCCGCCACCCCACACAACCGTTGTCACGGCCAGAAATACATTTTCACCCAGCCCCGCGGAAACACGCGGTTAGCATCGGGCTCCTGTTCCTCAGTGTTTTCTCACATTGGTTAATCAGGTTTCAGCGTCCACTGTCTGAAACTTCGCCCCAGGAGGCTCGCAATGAACACCCGTGGTCTGCTCGATCAACTGCTCAAGTCCGGCCAGGATCTGCTGCAAAAGCAGTCCGGCAACGCCTCGTCGTCCAGCAAGGGCGGTAGCGGCGGCCTCGGCAGTCTGTTGTCCGGTGCCGGCGGCGGTGCGCTGGCCGCCGGGGCGATGGCGTTGTTGCTGGGCAACAAGAAGGCCCGCAAGTTCGGCGGCAAGGCGCTGACCTACGGCGGCCTCGCCGCGCTGGGTGTGCTGGCCTACAAGGCTTACGGCAACTGGCAGGCGCAACAGGCCGCCGCGCCAAGGCAGGAGCCACAGACCCTCGACCGCCTGCCGCCCGCCCAGGTCGAGCAGCACAGCCAGGCGATCCTCAAGGCGCTGGTGGCTGCGGCCAAGTCCGATGGTCACGTCGATGACCGCGAGCGTGAGTTGATCGAGGGTGAGTTCGTCAAACTCTCCGGCAACGACCGCGACCTGCAGCACTGGCTCCACGCCGAACTCAACAAGCCCCTGGACCCTGCCGATGTCGCCCGCGCCGCCGCCACCCCGGAAATGGCCGCGGAAATGTACCTGGCCAGCGTGATGCTGGTGGACGAGGAGCATTTCATGGAGCGCGCCTACCTCGACGAACTGGCCCGCCAGTTGCGCCTCGATCCTTCCCTGAAAGCCGAACTCGAGAAGCAGGTTCGTACGATCTAAATCAACAAAATGGGCGAATGACCAGAAATGAAGTCATTTTGCCCATTTGCTCATGTAGGATCAGTCCCATGATGGCGTAGGGCCTGAGCTATAATCAGCCCATTTTTCCTGTCGCGTAGAACGCTTGAGGGCTGATTGTGAAGAACTGGACATTGCGCCAACGGATCCTGGCAAGTTTCGCCGTGATCATCGCCATCATGTCGTTGATGGTCATCGCCGCCTATTCACGGCTGATGGCCATTGAATCCAGCGAAGAAGCCGTCCGCTCCGACAGCATTCCCGGCGTCTACTACAGCTCGATGATCCGCAGTGCCTGGGTCGACAGCTACGTGCTGACCCAGCAACTGGTCGGCCTGACCAACCACCGCGAGCTCAACGACGCCGACATGGCGCTCTACAAGAGCTACGACGAACGTCTGCTCCAGCAGATGAGCAACTACGAACAGACCATGAACGACTCCGACGACCGGGCCAACTTCGCCGAGTTCAAGCGTCTGGTCGAAAGCTACAAGCAAGCGCTGGCCAGCGTGCTGGCGGCCTACGACCGGAAGGACTATCAGGAGGCGCAACGCCTGCTGATGGAAAACCTGACCCCGGCCTGGGCTGAAGGGCGCAAGAACCTCAATGGCCTGATCGACTGGAATCGCCGTTCCGCCGACCACGCCACCGACAACATCGTTGCCGCCGTTTCTACCGCCAAGATCAGCATGATGGTGTCGCTGGCGCTGGCGGTGATCGCCGCCGCCATCTGTGGCTTGCTGCTGATGCGGGCCATCACCGAACCCATGCAACGTATCGTCCGCGCCCTCGAAGTGCTGCGCGGTGGCGACCTGAGTGTGCGCATGAACCTGGCCCGCAACGATGAGTTCGGCGCCGTGGAAACCGGTTTCAACGAGATGGTCAGCGAACTGACCGGCCTGGTGTCCCAGGCCCAGCGTTCGTCGGTGCAGGTCACCACGTCGGTGACCGAGATCGCCGCCACGTCCAAGCAGCAACAGGCCACCGCCACCGAGACGGCTGCCACGACCACAGAAATCGGTGCGACCTCCCGCGAGATCGCCGCCACGTCCCGTGATCTGGTCCGCACCATGACCGAGGTGACCTCGGCCGCCGACCAGGCTTCGGTGCTTGCCGGCTCCGGCCAGCAGGGGCTGGCGCGGATGGAAGAAACCATGCATCAGGTGATGGGTGCCGCAGACCTGGTGAACAACAAGCTGGCGACCCTCAACGAGAAGGCCGGCAACATCAACCAGGTGGTGGTGACCATCGTCAAGGTCGCCGACCAGACCAACCTGTTGTCCCTCAACGCCGCCATCGAGGCTGAGAAAGCCGGCGAGTACGGCCGCGGTTTCGCGGTGGTCGCCACCGAGGTGCGGCGCCTGGCCGACCAGACTGCCGTTGCCACCTACGATATCGAGCAGATGGTCCGGGAGATCCAGTCGGCGGTGTCCGCCGGGGTGATGGGCATGGACAAGTTCTCTGAGGAAGTGCGCCGCGGCATGTTCGAGGTGCAGCAGGTGGGCGAGCAATTGAGCCAGATCATCCATCAGGTCCAGGCCCTGGCGCCGCGGGTGCTGATGGTCAATGAAGGCATGCAGGCCCAGGCCACCGGTGCCGAACAGATCAACCACGCCCTGGCCCAGCTCAGCGATGCCAGCAGCCAGACCGTGGAGTCGCTGCGCCAGGCCAGCTTCGCCATCGACGAATTGAGCCAGGTCGCGGTCGGTCTGCGCGGCGGTGTGTCGCGGTTCAAAGTCTGACGTGGCGATGACCGACCTCAAGCCCCGCCGCAGCCAGGACGCGGCCTGCCAGGGACGGCTGTTCCTGGTGTTCCGCATCGGCGGCCAGCGCTTCGCCCTCGATACCCGCGAGGTGGTCGAAGTGCTGCCGCGCCTGCCGCTCAAACCCATTGCCCACACCCCGGCGTGGGTCGCCGGTGTTCTGGCCCACCGTGGCGCGCTGGTGCCGGTGGTGGATATCAGCGCCCTGAGCTTCGGCCAGCCGGCACCCCAGCGCACCAGTACGCGACTGGTGCTGGTGCACTATCGCGCCGCCCCGGCGCGGCCAGACAGGCTGCTGGGGCTGATTCTCGAACAGGCCAGCGATACCCTGCGCTGCGACCCGGCCGAATTTCGCCCCTATGGCCTGGACAATCGCGAGGCGCCCTACCTGGGGCCGGTCCGTGAAGACGCCCAGGGCCTGTTGCAGTGGATCGGCGTGCAGGACCTGCTCGACGATCAGGTCCGTGGGCTGCTGTTCCCGCCTGAAGGCACAGCGCTCGAGGTGCTGCCATGACCATCGAGCGGCGTTTCTTCCGGTTTCTGCAGGACCGTATCGGCCTGGATGTCGCCTCGGTTGGCGAGCAGATGGTCGAGCGCGCCTTGCGCCAGCGCAGCGCGGCGTTGTCCGCCAGCGACCTGGATGACTACTGGCTGCGGTTGCAGCAGTCGGCCCAGGAGCAACAGGCGCTGATCGAGGCGGTGATCGTCCCGGAGACCTGGTTCTTCCGTTACCCCGAATCCTTCTCCGCCCTGCTCGAACTGGCGCGCAAGCGTCTGGCCGAGCAGGGCGGCGTGCGTCCGCTGCGCATTCTCAGCCTGCCGTGCTCCACTGGCGAAGAACCCTACTCCATCGCCATGGCCCTGCTCGACGGCGGTGTGCCGGCCCAGGCGTTTCGTGTCGATGCGATGGATATCAGCCCCAACTCCATTGCCCGTGCCGAACGGGCCTTGTACGGTCGCAACTCGTTTCGTGGCAGCCATCAGGACTTCGTCCCGCGCCATTTCAGCGAGGGCGAGGACGGCGGCCAGCATCTCGACGAGCGGGTGCGCCGGCAGGTGCAATTCCAGGTGGGCAATGTCCTCGACCCGGCGCTGCTGGCGCGGGAGGGTAGCTATGACTTCGTGTTCTGTCGCAACCTGCTGATCTACTTCGATCTGGCCACCCAGCAACGGGTGTTCGAGGTGCTGAAAAACCTGACCCAGGCCGACGGCGTGCTGTTCATCGGGCCAGCCGAGGGCAGCCTGCTGGCACGGCTCGGCATGCGTCCGCTGGGGATGGCGCAGTCCTTTGCCTATGTGCGCCAGGAGCCGCAGGCCGTTGCCCCGCCGCGCAAGACCGCGGCGCTGCCGGTTGCGCCTTCGGCCCCGGTGCCGGCGCCGCGGGCCACTGCCCCGGCGACCTTGCCACGACGAACGATCGCGCCGCCGACAGCGGCCCGTTCGGTCGCCCCTTCGCGCAGCGCACAGGCCGACGAATTGCTGGCCCGCATCGCTACGCTCGCCAACGGTGGCAACAGCGCCGAGGCTCGTGCCGCGTGCCAGCGCTACCTGCAGCAGTTCGAGCCTTCGGCCCAGGTGTTCTACTGGCTGGGATTGCTCAGCGATGTGGCTGGCGACGCCGGCGAGGCCGTCAGCCAGTACCGCAAGGCGCTTTATCTGGAACCCCAGCATCACGAAGCGCTGGTGCATCTGGCCATGCTGCTGGATGCCCAGGGCGACGCTGCCGGCGCCCGGCGGCTGCGCGAGCGGGCAGCCCGCAGCGAGCGGGGGGCTGAACGATGATCGATGAGATCAATGTGCTGAGCGGCGACGTCGAACATATCGACGACTGCTGGAACCGCATCGGCGTCCACGGCAACAAGAGTTGCCCGCTGCTGGCCGAGCATGTGCACTGCCGCAACTGCGCGGTGTATGCCGCCGCCGCGACCCGCCTGCTGGACCGCTACGCGCTGGCCCAGGACGTTCACGTCCGGGAGGAACAGCAGGAGCAGGCCCACAGTGGCCCTTCGCTGCTGGTGTTCCGTCTCGGCGAGGAGTGGCTGGCGCTGGTCACCCGCTGCCTTGCCGAGGTGGCACCGATGCAGCCGGTGCACTCGTTGCCGCATCAGCGCTCACGGGTCTTGCAGGGCGTTGCCAACGTGCGTGGCGCGCTGGTGCCGTGCCTGTCGCTGGCCGATCTGCTGGGCATCGAGCTGACCCAGGTGGCCCCGGCGTCGGCGCGGGTCATGCCGCGCATGCTGATCCTCGCCGCCGGTGGCGGCGCCGTGGTGTTGCCGGTGGATGAGGTTGACGGTATCCACGCCATCGATCCGCTGAGCGCCCGCAGCGACGCCGGCAACGACAACCGCTTCACCCGGCACGTCCTGCAATGGCGCGACCGCAGTGTGCGCGTTCTGGACGAACAACAGCTGTTGTCCGCCGTTGATCGGAGCCTTTCATGACCCCTGAACAAATGCGCGATGCCTCGCTGCTGGAACTGTTCAGCCTCGAGGCCGAAGCCCAGACCCAGGTGCTCAGCGCCGGGCTGCTGGCGCTTGAGCGCGATCCGACCCAGGCCGACCAGCTCGAAGCGTGCATGCGCGCGGCCCACTCGCTCAAGGGCGCGGCGCGGATCGTCGGCATCGACGCCGGCGTCAGCGTGGCCCATGTGATAGAAGATTGCCTGGTCGAGGCCCAGGAAGGCCGGCTGCGCCTGCGGCCCGAACACATTGATGCGCTGCTGCAGGGCACCGACCTGCTGATGCGTATCGCCACGCCGGGCGACGGCGCTGCCACCGAGGCGGCCGTCCAGGCCTACCTCGTACAGGTGGCGGGCCTGCTGCAGCCTGGCGCCGTTGCGCCGGCGCCTGCGACCATGCCACCAGCGCCACCAGCGCCACCAGCGCCACCAGCGGCCCCGGAGCCTGCTCCCTTGCCCGTCGTGCAGGCCGAGCCGGAGCCCGAGATCGAAGCCGAGCCCGAGCCGCGTCCGGCGCGCAAAGGCAAGTCCGCCGAAGGCGGCGAGCGTGTACTGCGGGTGACCGCCGAGCGCCTCAACAGCCTGCTGGACCTCTCCAGCAAGGCGCTGGTGGAGACTCAGCGCTTCAAACCCTTCCTTGCCACGCTGCAGCGCCTCAAGCGCGTTCACGGCCAGAGCCTGCGTGCCCTGGACAGCCTCAAGGCGCAGATCGAGGCGGGCGAGCAGGGCGCGGAAGTCAGTGAAGTGCTCGCCCTGACCCAGCAACTGATGGGCGAAACCCAGCAGATGCTGCTGCAGCAGGCCGCCGACCTCGACGAGCTGGGCTGGCAGTCGGGCCAACGGGCACAGTTGCTCTACGACACGGCGCTGGCCTGCCGCATGCGGCCCTTCGCCGATGTGCTGGCCGGGCAGACCCGCATGGTTCGCGACCTCGGCCGCTCCCTGGGCAAGCAGGTGCGCCTGGAGGTCGAGGGCGAGAAAACCCAGGTGGATCGCGATGTGCTGGAGAAGCTGGAGGCACCACTGACCCACCTGCTGCGCAACGCCGTCGACCATGGCATCGAAATGCCCGAGCAGCGGCTGCTGGCCGGCAAACCGATGGAAGGCACCATTCGCCTGCGCGCCTCGCACCAGGCCGGATTGTTGATTCTGGAACTGAGCGACGACGGTGGCGGCGTCGATCTCGAGCGCCTGCGCCGCAGCATCGTCGAGCGCCACTTGTCACCTGCCGAGACCGTGGCGCAGATGAGCGAGGCGGAACTGCTGACCTTCCTGTTCCTGCCCGGCTTCAGCCTGCGCGACAAGGTCACCGAGGTGTCTGGCCGCGGCGTCGGCCTGGACGCGGTGCAGCACATGGTCCGCCAGTTGCGCGGGCAGATCGAAATGACCCAGGGCAGCGGCGCCGGTAGCCGTTTCCACCTCGAAGTGCCGCTGACCCTGTCGGTGGTACGCAGCCTGGTGGTGGAGGTCAGTGGCGAGGCCTATGCCTTCCCGCTGGCCCATATCGAGCGCACCCTGGAACTGCCATCCGAAGCCATCGTGCAGATCGAGGGGCGCCAGCATTTCTGGCATGAGGGTCGGCATATCGGCCTGGTTTCGGCGAGCCAGTTGCTCAACCGCCCGGCCGGCCAGGGCGATGGGCACAGCATCAAGGTGGTGGTCATCCGCGAGCGCGAAACCCTCTACGGCGTGGCGGTGGATCGCCTGATCGGCGAGCGGGTGCTGGTGGTGATGCCCCTCGACGCGCGCCTGGGCAAGGTCCAGGACATTTCCGCCGGCGCGCTTTTGGACGATGGTTCGGTGGTGCTGATCGTCGATGTCGAGGATTTGCTGCGCTCGGTGGACAAGCTTCTCAGCACCGGTCGCCTGGAACGTATCGAGCGCGGCGGTGGCGGGGCCAGGGAAGTGGCGCGCAAGCGCGTGCTGGTGGTGGACGACTCGCTCACCGTGCGCGAACTGCAGCGCAAGCTGCTGAGCAACCGCGGCTACGAAGTGGCCGTGGCGGTCGATGGCATGGACGGCTGGAACGCGCTGCGCAGCGAGGACTTCGACCTGCTGATCACCGATATCGACATGCCGCGCATGGACGGTATCGAGTTGGTGACCCTGGTGCGGCGTGACAGCCGTCTGCAGTCGTTGCCGGTCATGGTGGTGTCCTACAAGGACCGCGAAGAGGACCGGCGCCGTGGCCTGGACGCCGGGGCCGACTACTATTTGGCCAAGGCGAGCTTCCACGATGACGCCTTGCTGGATGCCGTGGTCGAACTGATCGGGGGTGCGCAGGGATGAAGATCGCCATCGTCAACGATATGCCCCTGGCCGTGGAAGCCCTGCGTCGCGCCCTGGCGTTCGAGCCGGCGCACGAGGTGATCTGGGTCGCCAGCAACGGCGCCGAGGCCGTGCAGCGCTGTGCCGAGCAGACCCCGGACCTGCTGCTGATGGACCTCATCATGCCGGTGATGGACGGTATCGAGGCAACCCGGCGGATCATGGCCGATACGCCGTGCGCCATCGTCATCGTCACCGTGGACCGCAAGCAGAACGTGCACCGGGTGTTCGAAGCCATGGGCCACGGCGCCCTCGATGTGGTGGACACCCCGGCCCTTGGCGGCGGCGATCCCAGGGAAGCCGCGGCGCCGCTGTTGCGCAAGATCCTCAATATCTCCTGGTTGATCGGCCAGCAGCGCGCCAGCAGCGTGCGCCCGGTATCTGCGCCGCTGCGCCCGTCCGTGCAGCGCCAGGGCCTGGTCGCCATCGGCTCGTCCGCGGGCGGTCCGGCGGCGCTGGAAGTGCTGCTCAAGGGCCTGCCCAAGGCGTTTCCGGCATCCATCGTGCTGGTCCAGCATGTCGATCAGGTGTTCGCCGCGGGCATGGCCGAATGGCTCAGCAGCACCTCCGGACAGAACGTCCGCCTGGCTCGCGAAGGCGAGCCGCCGCAGCCGGGCCAGGTGTTGCTGGCGGGCACCAACCACCATATCCGCCTGCTCGCCGACGGTACCCTGGCGTATACGGCGGAGCCGGTGAACGAAATCTACCGCCCCTCGATCGACGTGTTCTTCGAGAGTGTGGCGCGGTTCTGGCGGGGCGATGCGGTGGGCGTGCTGCTCACCGGCATGGGCCGCGATGGCGCGCAGGGGCTCAAGCTGATGCGTGAACAGGGCTACCTGACCATCGCCCAGGACCAGCAGAGCAGTGCGGTGTACGGCATGCCCAAGGCCGCCGTCGCCATCGACGCGGCCGTGGAAGTGCGTCCGCTGGAGCGGATAGCTCCGCGACTAATGGAAATTTTTTCGAAATGACGTTATGTATTCAGCCACGCCGGCCTGCCGGCAGTGCCCAGGTGACCGCGCATGAATGATCTACCGATCGACGGCTTTTCAACCTCTGACGAGAACTCGGCGATGGTCCTGCTGGTCGACGACCAGGCGATGATCGGCGAAGCCGTGCGCCGGGGCCTGGCCCATGAAGAGAACATCGACTTCCACTTCTGTGCCGATCCCCACGAAGCGGTGGCCCAGGCCATCCGCATCAAACCGACGGTGATCCTGCAGGACCTGATCATGCCGGGCCTGGACGGCCTGACCCTGGTGCGCGAATACCGCGCCAACCCGGCGACCCAGGACATCCCGATCATCGTGCTGTCGACCAAGGAAGACCCGCTGGTCAAGAGCGCGGCCTTCGCCGCCGGGGCCAACGACTACCTGGTCAAGCTGCCGGACACCATCGAGCTGGTAGCGCGCATCCGCTACCACTCGCGCTCCTACCTGACCCTGCTGCAGCGCGACGAAGCCTACCGGGCGCTGCGGGTCAGCCAGCAGCAGTTGCTTGACACCAACCTGGTGCTGCAGCGGCTGATGAACTCCGATGGCCTGACCGGGCTGTCCAACCGCCGCCACTTCGACGAGTACCTCGAGCTGGAATGGCGCCGGGCCATGCGCGAGCAGTCGCAGTTGTCGCTGCTGATGATCGACGTGGACTACTTCAAGTCGTTCAATGATACCTTCGGCCACCTCGCGGGCGATGAGGCCTTGCGCCAGGTGGCCGAGGCCATCCGCGGCTGCAGCTCGCGGCCCAGTGACCTGCCGGCGCGCTATGGCGGCGAGGAATTCGCCCTGGTGTTGCCCAACACCTCGCCCGGCGGTGCGCGCCTGCTGGCGGAAAAGCTGCGCCAGACGGTGGCGGCCGCACGCATCGCCCACATCATGCCGCAGCCTGATTCCTTCCTCAGCGTCAGCATCGGCATCGCGACCCAGACGCCGCCCATCGGCAGTACCTGCCGGCAGTTGATCTCGGCGGCGGATAACGCCCTCTACCAGGCCAAGAACAACGGTCGCAACCAGGTCGGCATCGCCTGACGGTGATCCGGTTGCGGGCTGGAAGCGGCAAGCTACAAGTGAAGGCAGGAGTGGTGCGCGGCTTGTCTTGCCGCTTGTAGCTTGCCGCTTGTAGCTGGCAGGCCCTCCTGCGCTATACTCTCCGGCTTTTCACAGCATCCGCACGAGAGCCGCCCGCCCATGGAAATCAATCCGATCCTGAATACCATCAAGGACCTCACCGAGCGTTCCGAGTCTATTCGGGGGTATCTTTGACTACGATCACAAGCATGACCGCCTGATCGAAGTCAACCGCGAGCTCGAAGACCCGAACGTCTGGAACAAGCCCGAGTACGCCCAGGGCCTGGGCCGCGAGCGCGCCATGCTGGCGCAGGTCGTCGAGACCCTGGACAAGCTTTCCGGTGGCCTGGCCGACTGCAAGGACCTGCTCGACATGGCCGTCGAGGAGAACGACGAAGGCGCTGTCAGCGACGTCGTGGCCGAGCTGCAGAGCCTGGAAGAACACCTGGCCCAGCTCGAGTTTCGTCGCATGTTCAGCGGCGAGATGGACATGAACAACGCCTACCTGGACATCCAGGCCGGTTCCGGCGGCACCGAGGCACAGGACTGGGCCAACATCCTGCTGCGCATGTACCTGCGCTGGGCCGACAAGCGCGGTTTCGACGCCACCATCATCGAACTGTCCGAGGGTGAAGTCGCCGGCATCAAGGGCGCCACCGTGCACATCAAGGGCGAGTACGCGTTCGGCTGGCTGCGTACCGAGATCGGCGTGCACCGTCTGGTGCGCAAGAGCCCGTTCGACTCCGGTGCCCGTCGCCACACCTCGTTCTCGGCGGTGTTCGTGTCCCCCGAGATCGACGACAAGGTCGAGATCGAGATCAACCCGTCCGACCTGCGCATCGACACCTACCGCTCCTCCGGTGCCGGTGGTCAGCACGTCAACACCACCGACTCGGCGGTGCGGATCACCCACGTGCCGACCAACACCGTGGTGGCCTGCCAGAACGAACGCTCCCAGCACGCCAACAAGGACACCGCCATGAAGATGTTGCGGGCCAAGTTGTACGAACTGGAAATGCAGAAGCGCAACGCCGCTTCCCAGGCCCTGGAAGACAGCAAGTCGGACATCGGCTGGGGTCACCAGATCCGTTCCTACGTGCTGGATGACTCGCGCATCAAGGACCTGCGTACCGGCGTCGAGCGCAGCGACTGCCAGAAGGTCCTGGACGGCGACCTCGACCAGTACCTGGAAGCGAGCCTCAAGCAGGGGCTGTAAGCCGCACACCACTGCCGCGAGACCCGGCCCGGCGCCGGGATCGCGTGCCCTGCCCGGAACGGGCAACGAATACCTGATGGAAAGAATGACGACATGAGCGACCTCAAGACCGAATCGCAAGACCTGCAACAGGAAGAAAACAGCCTGATCGCCCTGCGCAAGGAAAAACTTGCCGCAGAGCGCGCCAAGGGCCAGGCCTTCCCCAACGACTTCCGCCGTGACAGCTACTGCAACGATCTCCAGAAGCAGTACGCCGACAAGACCAAGGAAGAGCTGGAAGCAGCCGCGATTCCGGTCAAGGTTGCCGGCCGTATCATGCTCAACCGTGGTTCGTTCATGGTCATCCAGGACATGACCGGTCGCATCCAGGTCTACGTCAACCGCAAGACCCTGCCGGAAGAAACCCTGGCGGCGGTCAAGACCTGGGACCTGGGCGACATCATCGCTGCCGAAGGCACCCTGGCCCGTTCCGGCAAGGGCGACCTGTACGTCGAGATGACCCACGTGCGCCTGCTGACCAAGTCGCTGCGCCCGCTGCCCGACAAGCACCACGGCCTGACCGACACCGAGCAGCGCTACCGCCAGCGCTACGTCGACCTGATCGTCAACGAGGAAACCCGCGAGACCTTCCGCGTGCGTTCCCAGGTGATCTCGCACATCCGCAGCTTCCTGGCCAAGCGCGACTTCCTCGAAGTCGAGACGCCGATGCTGCAGACCATCCCTGGCGGTGCCGCGGCCAAGCCGTTCGAAACCCACCACAACGCGCTGGACATGGCCATGTTCCTGCGGATCGCCCCGGAGCTGTACCTCAAGCGCCTGGTGGTCGGTGGCTTCGAAAAAGTCTTCGAGATCAACCGCAACTTCCGTAACGAAGGCGTTTCGACCCGGCACAACCCCGAGTTCACCATGCTCGAGTTCTACCAGGCCTATGCCGACTACACCGACAACATGGACCTGACCGAAGAGCTGTTCCGCGAGCTGGCGCAGCTGGTTCTGGGCAGCACCGATGTGCCGTACGGCGACAAGGTGTTCCACTTCGGCGAGCCATTCGTGCGCCTGAGTGTGTTCGACTCGATCCTCAAGTACAACCCGGACCTCACCGAGGCCGACCTGCTGGACGTCGACAAGGCCCGCGCAATCGCCAGGAAAGCGGGTGCCAAGGTCCTTGGCCACGAAGGCCTGGGCAAGCTGCAGGTGATGATTTTCGAGGAGTTGGTGGAGAGCAAGCTGGAGCAGCCGCACTTCATCACCGAGTACCCGTTCGAAGTCTCGCCGCTGGCCCGTCGCAACGACCAGAACCCGAACGTCACCGACCGCTTCGAGCTGTTCATCGGTGGCCGCGAGATCGCCAACGCCTACTCCGAGCTCAACGATGCCGAAGACCAGGCCGAGCGCTTCATGGCCCAGGTGGCCGAGAAGGACGCCGGTGACGACGAAGCCATGCACTACGACGCCGACTTCGTCCGTGCCCTGGAGTACGGCATGCCGCCGACCGCAGGTGAAGGTATCGGTATCGACCGTCTGGTGATGCTGCTGACCAACTCGCCGTCGATCCGCGATGTGATCCTGTTCCCGCACATGCGTCCGCAGGCCTGACCCAGAAAGCCGCCCTCGAGGCGGCTTTTTTCGGCCTGAGTTTCCTGAGCTGCAAGCCTCAAGCTTCAAGCTGCAAGGAAAAGCTGCGGCGCTGCTGACGGCTTTCTCTTGCAGCTTGAAGCTTGCTGCTTGTAGCTCCCAGATTTCCGAGGTTTCCAGAGTGTCCCCAACATTGGTTGAGCAGGGTGCCGCCGGCGTTGCCACCGCCGTAGCGGAAAGCGTTCAGTACCAGGGCCGCAAGGCCAGCCGTCAGGGCAGCGAGCAGCGCCGCCAGCAGATCCTCGACGCGGCCATGCGCATTGTCGTGCGTGACGGCGTGCGCGGCGTACGCCATCGCGCGGTGGCGGCGGAGGCGGGTGTACCGCTGTCGGCTACCACCTACTACTTCAACGATATCCAGGACCTGCTGACCGACACCTTCGCCCAGTACGTCGAACGCAGCGCCGCCTACATGGCCAAACTGTGGGAAAACACCGAAGTGGTGCTGCGCCAGTTGCTCGCCCAGGGCGATGGCAGTCCGGCCTCGCGGGCGCGGCTGGCCGACGAGGTGGCGAAGATGACCACCGAGTACGTGCAGCGTCAGTTGCACAACCGTCGCGACTTCCTCATGGCCGAACAGGCCTTCCGCCAGGAAGCCCTGCTGAGCCCGCGGCTGGCGGAGCTGGTGAGGGCCCATGAGCAGATTCTCCTGCGCGGCGCCTGCCAGTTGTTGCAGGTCGTGGGCTCGCGCCAGCCGCAGCAGGACGCCATTGTGTTGACGGCAATAATCGAGCAGATGGAATATCAGGGCCTGCTCGATGCCGCAAAACCGCAGGCTGAAGGGCAGATGCTCGCTATTCTTGTCCGTTACCTGCACCTGGTGCTGGCGGCGGAGTGAGTCGCCGGCCCCTTTAAGGAGATCCTGATGAAAGCCTGGCGTGTGCTGCTGGCCCTGTCTTTCCTGCTGTTGAATGGCTGCCTGGTGACGTTCAACGAGCCGATCCCGGCCAACGAGCCAGCGCCGAAGGCCCTGTTGGGCAAATGGACCAGCAAGGATGCCTGGGGCGAGCCTCTGACCCTGCAGATCAGCCGGTCCGGCGGCAACGCCTACAAGGCGCTGGCCAAGGCCCAGGGCAAACCCCGTCAGGAGTACGCCTTCACGGTTTCGCGCCACGGCAGCCGCTGGTACCTCTCGGCCGGCGTGCCCAAGGCCATGGGCGGGAATTTCCTGATCGGCGGCTTCGAAGTGATCGATAACCAGGAACTGGTGGTCTACAACCTCGATGTCGAGCAGGTCAACCAGGCTCTGGAAAAGAAAGAACTCAGCGGCCGTACCATCGAAGTGCCGGAAGACAACGGCGACGGGGTGTTGATCGACAGCCCGATGGAACGTGTCCTGGCCTATCTGGATGACCCGGCCAACTCCGACCTCTTCGTCGAAGTGGCGCGGTTCCAGCGGGCTGGCAAATAACGGAAGAACGAGGAGTGAGCGTGGACGAGTACCAGCAGACGATACGGGCCCTTTCCGACCGCATTGTCCAGGCGCAGACGCCGATTCGCGTGCTCGACGCGGTGAAGTGGGACGACAGTATCCGTCAGGGCTTTCTCAAGGCCAAGGGCAAGGAACCGCCGGCGGTGGACCGGGCGTACTACCTGAACCGGCCATTGTCGTTCGATTCCGCCGCGCTGAAGCTGGAGTTCCAGAACATCGAGCGCGACATCACCCGCCAGTTGGGGCAGTTCAATCCGGTCGGGCAGATCATGCGGCGCATGTGCAAGGAGTACCGCATGGTGGTGCGCATGCTCGAAGCGCGCGGCACCGAGGACTTCGGCCTGATCTCGCAGGAATTGTACGGCGCGGCCTCCGACGCGTTCCATGCCGGTGATCCGACCCTGGCCGATCTCGGCCTGATGCTCTCGGACTACCTGAACAACATCGACGGTCGTGGCGACCTCAAGGACGAACCGAAGAACCTCACGGCCAAGCAGGCCGTGGATATTCTCCAGCACCGCCTGAACAAGGTGTTCGGCGAGGCCGAGGAAACGATCCGCGTGTTCGAGTCCGACGGTATCGTCGCCGATGCTGCGGCAGGTGCCGACTACATCAAGATCCGCGCCGACGCCATGTTCAACAGCCGCGATGTGCGCGCCCTGGAAGTCCACGAGGGCCTGGTGCACGTCGGCACCACCCTCAATGGTCTGAACCAGCCGATTTGCACCTTCCTTGCCAAGGGCCCGCCCTCGTCGACGGTGACCCAGGAAGGCCTGGCGATCCTGATGGAAGTCATCGCCTTCGCGTCCTACCCGACCCGGCTGCGCAAGCTGACCAACCGTACCCGCGCCATTCACATGGTGGAAGAGGGGGCGGACTTCCTGCAGGTCTACGAATTTTTCCGCGCCCAGGGTTTCGAGATGGCAGAAAGCTACGGCAACGCCAGCCGGGTGTTCCGCGGTTCGGTGCCTGGCGGGCTGCCATTTACCAAAGACTTGTCCTACCTCAAGGGCTTCATCATGGTTTACAACTACATTCAGTTGGCCGTGAGAAAAGGCAAGCTCGAACAGATCCCGCTGCTGTTCTGCGGCAAGACCACCCTGGAAGACATGCGCACCCTGCGTCAACTGGTGGACGAGGGGCTGGTGGCACCGCCCAAGTACCTGCCGGAGCAGTTCCGCGACCTCAACGCGCTGTCGGCCTGGATGTGTTTTTCCAACTTCCTCAACCACTTGAGCCTGGACCGGATTGAAGCCGACTACTCGAACATTCTCTGAGCGCTGGCGCGGGCTGTTGGCCCTGTGCCTGGTGCTGGGGCTGTCTGCCTGTAGCTCGTTGCTGTTCTACCCCGAGCCAGGCCAGCCGTTCACCCCCGAGAAGGCCAGCCTGGCCTGGCGCGACGTCAGCCTGACCGCCGAAGACGGCACCCGCCTGCATGGCTGGTGGCTGCCGGCCAAGGAGGGCGTGGAAGTGAAGGGCACCGTGCTGCACCTGCACGGCAACGGCGGCAATCTGGCCTGGCACCTGGGCGGCAGCTACTGGCTGCCGGAGCAGGGTTGGCAGGTGTTGATGATCGATTACCGTGGGTATGGATTGTCCGAAGGCAAGCCGCGGCTGCCGGAGGTCTACCAGGACATTGGCGCCGCACTGGACTGGCTGGGCAAAGCGCCAGAGGTCCATGACAAGCCGCTGGTGTTGTTGGGCCAGAGTCTCGGTGGCGCCATGGCGATTCACTACCTGGCGCAGCATCAGGACCAGTTGCCGCGTTTCAAAGCGCTGGTGTTCGATGGCGTACCGGCCAGTTACCGTGATGTGGGGCGTTTTGCCCTGAGCACCTCCTGGATGACCTGGCCATTGCAGGTGCCGCTGTCGTGGCTGGTGCCCGACGGTGACAGCGCGATACGGGCGATCGGCCAGCTTAAGACCCCGCCGAAACTGTTCTTCCATAGCATCGACGATGCTCTGGTGCCCATGGACAACGGCATTCGCCTGTACCAGGCCGCGCCGCCGCCGCGGGTCCTGCAACTGGTGCGAGGGGCGCATGTGCAGACCTTCGGTGACCCGACCTGGCGCCAGGTGATGCTGCGCTTCCTTGACGACCCCGAACATTTCAACGGCTTGCGCCGGCTGGCCGAAGTCCCGAATTATCCTGACGAGAAGTCGCAATGAGTGAAGAACGCAACGCCGTCCCCCTGATCATCACCGGAGTCTGCAGCATCGTGGGGACCGTCTGTGCCCTCTGGTATTACGGCTACCTGCATTTCGCCAAGCCGGAGGATGCCTTGCTGCTGTCCGAGTTCACCATGCTCAAGACCGTGCCGGGCGAGGACTACAAGGTCTCCCTCAACCCCGCGCCGCAAATGGCCCAGTGCATCGATGGCGTGCTGGTGTTGTTCGACATGCAGCAGAAAGGCCTGACCGGTGTGCTGGTGGACAACAAGAAACAGGCCGTGCGCTGCATGGGGCAGGAGACGCCGCAGCAGACAGAGTGATTGCAAAAAAACCATTGCCGGCTTCCCGGCAATGGCTTTTTTCAGTCAGTGGGTGATGCGAGCCGCTGCCGCCCAATAGACCTGATTGTTCTCTCGCTTGCCAACGGCGATCACCAGAACGACCAGCCGATCGTCGACCACCTGATAGACCAGCCGATAGCCGATGCTTCGCAGCTTGATCTTGTAGCAATCCGGCATGCCCGCGAGCCTGTCGGCCTCGACCCGTGGCCCGGCCAGGCGGGCTTTCAGTTTTTTCGCCAGTTGCAGCCGGATCGAAGCGTCCAGGCGGTCGAATTCCTTCCGCGCTTTCAGGTTGAACTCCAGCAAATAGTCAGTTGCCGGAGCCCCCGGCGTGCGCAATGAGCTCATCGATATCTACCCTGACGGTAGGCTCCCCACGTCGTTGCCTGACCAGCTCTGCCAGTTGTGCATCATCGATCAGTTCCATCATCGCCTCGTAGCGATCCGGCGGCACCGCATAGAAAGCCGGTTCGTTTCTGTTGAGGATGACAACGGTCTCGCCGTTGGCTTCGCGCAGGGTGCCCATGGGATCCTTTTTAAGGTCGGTGACCGAGGCGGCTACATCGGCCAGGACCGCGAATGTCATTGCCATGGCAACATTTCCTGATTGGGTTGGCTGTCGGGTGCGGCCCTGATTGCCGTAGGGCGTTGCTGATGGCGAACAGCAGCGGCTTTCGGCGGACCTGAACAACGCGATGGTAGTGCTTTTTGTAGTGCTTTTAAAGGTGCTCTTAAACGTGTTCATCCTGCGCGAACACAAAAAAATCCCGCCAGCCTGGCGGGATTTTTCATTTCAGCCCGGTGCTTACTGCACGCTGCTCATGGTTCGCGGCGCTACCGGCTGGTTGTCGTTGGAGATGGTCACTTCCACCCGACGGTTCTGGGCGCGGCCGGAATCGCTGGTGTTGTCGGCGACCGGGTACTCCTTGCCATAGCCCTGGGCGACGATGCGGGTCGGGTCGACGCCTGCACGCACCAGCGCCATGCGCACGGAGTTGGCGCGACGCTCGGACAGGGTCTGGTTGTAGTTGGCGCTGCCGACGCTGTCGGTGTAGCCCTCGACGATCACTTTGCGGTCGCTGTTTTCCTGAAGGAACTGCGCCAGCTTGGTGATATTGGGGTAGGCGCTGCTTTTCAGGTCGGCCTTGTTGAAGTCGAACAGCACGTCACCGAAGGTCACCAGGGTGCCGCGGTCGGTCTGCTTGGCGTTGAGGCTTTCCTGAAGCTGCTTGATCTGCGCGTCGCGGGCATCCAGGCGAGCCTGGGCGCGCTGGGCGGCGGCGTTTTTCAGGTTGGCTTCGGCGGTGCGCAGGGCGATGGTCTGCTTGGCCACCTCGACACGCTGGTTGGTCAGGTAGGCGAGCTGGTCGACCTTCTTCGAGTCTTCCTTGTCCATGAAGGCCTTGTCGGCCTTGTTCAGCCAGTCCTGGGCGTCCTTGGTTTCAAGGGCGGCGACCTTGCTCGACTGCGGGTCGCTCTGCAGCGCCGAGAAATTGGTCCGGGCCGATTCGAGGTTCGGGTTCGGCTGCGTGGCGCAGGCGACCAGGCCGATGCTCAGGGCCAGGAGGGCGGGGATCATCACGTGGTTACGCATAGTGTTCATCCTTTGATCGAATTACGAAATGCACGGGGCGAGAGCGCTCAAGGCTGTGGCTGAGTCGGTTCGGCGGCACGCATGCCTTCCTCGCGCAGTTCCTGAACGCCCTGGCGAGCGTCCTGCACGGCTTTCTGGGCTTTCATGGCCTGGGCCTTGCGCTCGGCGACGCGGGCGTCCCACTCGGCCTGTTCGGCGAGGAGCCTGGCTTCGTCATATTTCTTGTCGTGCATGGCGATTTCGGCCTGCTTGAACTTGTCCTGCGCGGCTTTCATCTCGACGGCGGCGAATTCGGTGCCACCGGCGCTGACCGCGGAATTGACCGCGGACTGGGTCACGGCGTACTGCTCGGTAGGTGGCTTGCCAGCACAACCGGCCAGTACCAGGCTGCTGCCCAGGGCCAGGGCGGCGAGCTTGATCCCGCGCAGGTGGAACGGGGTTTTCTCGATGCGGGTCTTCATGGTGGTCAACTCCATTGGATCACTCCTGATGAACGACGAGTTCCGTAACAGTCCATCGACTTGGCTCCTTCCCCCGGGCTGAAGAGGCCCGCCGGCGAAGGGTTTTTGCCGTAGTGGCTACTGGCTGTGACTTGGCCGTTTTTTCAAAAGTTCAGAAAAAGTACCGCTTGATAGGCGACTTTTGCTGACTGATCGGTCAGTGGGTTTGACGGGGAACTTTTGCTGTGAAAAAGGGGTAGGGGTCGCGACGCGGCCCCTGAATTCTCAGTGGGCCGGGCGGTTCTTGCCGCTGCTCATCGCCCGCAGATGCTGGCGCGAAAGGGTGAGGAAGCGCGGCGTGGGGCCGACGTCTTCGTACAGCGGATCGCCTTCCTCGTCGGTGGCGATCACCTGTTGCCCCTTGATATACGGAAAGCTGGCTTCCAGCTCTTCGAGGGCGGCGCCAAGCAGTTCGCCGAGCAGTTCCTCCGGGGTGCGCTTGGGGTACATCTCGGCCAGGGCGGCAAGGCGCGCGGCGGCCTCGACGTCAAGGTGCAGGGTGTGGCCGGTAGGACTCAAGCGGCCTTTGGCGTTCTGTTCCCAGTACTGAGCAAGTTCGCGAATTTTCATGATGCCCTCCGTAAAACCATTGGGACTGGTTAAAGCGTAGCCAGTTCGTTCGCGCATGCGCCTTGAAAGCACGAGCGGTAGTGGGGCACTCTGCTGGCAACGCGATGTTTCCAGGGTGTGGAGAAAGGTTGATGACCGATATCGATGTGCGCTTGCGGGAAGATGTTCATCTGTTGGGCGAGTTGCTGGGGGACACCGTGCGTGAACAGCACGGCGAGGCCTTCCTGCAGAAGATCGAGGCGATTCGCCACAGCGCCAAGGCCGACCGCAGTGGCGGGGAAGAACAGCTGAGTTCGACCCTGGCGGATCTCGCCGACGATGAACTGCTGCCGGTGGCGCGGGCGTTCAATCAGTTCCTCAACCTGGCCAATATCGCCGAACAGTATCAGTTGATCCGCCGTCGCGACGCCGACCAGCCCGAGCCGTTCGAAGCCACTGTGCTGCCCGAACTGCTGGCCCGTCTCAAGGCCGCCGGCCACAGTGATGACGCCCTGGCCCGGCAACTCGGCAAGCTGAATATCGAACTGGTGCTGACCGCCCACCCCACTGAGGTGGCGCGCCGTACCCTGATCCAGAAATACGATGCCATCGCCGCGCAACTGGCGGCCCAGGACCACCGCGACCTCGTCCCCGCCGAGCGCGAACAGGTGCGCGAGCGTCTGCAGCGGTTGATTGCCGAAGCCTGGCACACCGAGGAAATCCGCCGCACCCGGCCGACGCCCGTGGATGAAGCCAAGTGGGGCTTCGCGGTCATCGAGCACTCCCTCTGGCACGCGATCCCCAGCCACATGCGCAAAGCCGACAAGGCACTGCATGCCGCCACCGGCCTGCGCCTGCCGCTGGAGGCCGCACCGATCCGCTTCGCGTCGTGGATGGGCGGCGACCGTGACGGCAACCCGAATGTCACCGCCAGTGTGACCCGCGAAGTGCTTCTGCTGGCGCGCTGGATGGCCGCCGACCTGTTCCTGCGGGATATCCAGTCGCTGGCCGCCGAGTTGTCGATGCAACAGGCCAGTCCGGCGTTGCGGGCGAAAGTGGGCGAGTGTGCCGAGCCTTATCGCGCCGTGCTCAAGCCGCTGCGCGAGCGCCTGCGGGAAACCCGCGCGTGGGCCCAGGCGTCGCTGGCCGCACCGCAGGCGCCCGGGCCGCTGGTGCTGCAGGACAACCGCGAACTGTTCGAGCCGCTGCAACTGTGCTTCGACTCCCTGCACGAATGTGGCATGGGCGTGATCGCCGATGGGCCGCTGCTGGACTGTTTGCGCCGGGCGGTGACCTTCGGCCTGTTCCTGGTGCGCCTGGACGTACGCCAGGACTCCACCCGCCATGCCGCTGCGCTCAGTGAAATCACCGATTACCTTGGCCTTGGCCGCTACGCCGACTGGAATGAAGAGGCGCGGATCGACTTCCTTCAGCGCGAACTGAGCAGCCGTCGCCCCCTGCTGCCGGCTCATTTCAAACCCCAGGCCGAGACCGCCGAAGTGCTTGCCACCTGCCGCGAGGTTGCCAATGCCCCGGCGGCTTCGCTGGGTTCCTACGTGATCTCCATGGCGGGTGCCGCCTCGGATGTGCTGGCGGTGCAATTGCTGCTCAAGGAAGCCGGTCTGCTGCGACCGATGCGGGTGGTGCCGCTGTTCGAAACCCTCGCCGACCTGGACAACGCCGGGCCGGTGATGGAGCGCCTGCTCGGCCTGCCGGGTTATCGCGCCGGTTTGCATGGCCCGCAGGAAGTGATGATCGGCTATTCCGACTCGGCCAAGGACGCCGGCACGACCGCCGCAGCCTGGGCACAGTACCGCGCCCAGGAAACCCTGGTGCGGATCTGTCGCGAGCAGGAGGTCGAACTGCTGCTGTTCCACGGCCGTGGCGGCACCGTGGGGCGCGGAGGCGGCCCGGCCCATGCGGCGATCCTGTCGCAGCCGCCGGGCTCTGTGGCGGGGCGCTTCCGCACCACCGAACAGGGCGAGATGATCCGCTTCAAGTTCGGCTTGCCGGACATCGCCGAGCAGAACCTCAACCTTTATCTGGCTGCCGTGCTCGAAGCCACCTTGCTGCCACCACCGCCACCGCAGCCGGCCTGGCGTGAAGTAATGGACCAACTGGCCGCCGACGGGGTGAAAACCTACCGTGGCGTTGTGCGAGAGAACCCCGACTTCGTCGAGTACTTCCGCCAGTCGACGCCGGAACAGGAACTGGGCCGCCTGCCGCTGGGCAGTCGTCCGGCCAAACGCCGTGCCGGTGGTATCGAGAGCCTGCGGGCGATTCCGTGGATCTTCGGCTGGACGCAGACGCGCCTGATGCTGCCGGCCTGGCTCGGCTGGGAAGCGGCGCTCGCCAATGCCCTGGCCCGCGGCCAGGGGCCGCTGCTGGCGCAGATGCGCGAGGAGTGGCCGTTCTTCCGTACCCGCATCGACATGCTGGAGATGGTTCTGGCCAAGGCCGATGCCGATATCGCCAGGTCCTACGACGAACGTCTGGTGCAACCGGAACTGCGACCTTTGGGTGCGCATCTGCGCGACCTATTGTCGCAGGCGTGCCAGGTGGTGCTGGGGCTGACCGGCCAACCGGTGCTACTGGCGCACAGTCCGGCGACCCTGGAGTTCATTCGCCTGCGCAACACCTATCTGGATCCGCTGCACTTGCTTCAGGCCGAGCTGCTGGCGCGCTCCCGGGAACGCGAAGCCGCTCTGGACAGCCCGTTGGAGCAGGCTCTGCTGGTGACGGTGGCAGGTATCGCCGCCGGTTTGCGCAACACCGGTTGAGCGACTGAAATCTGTTTGCAGGGCGTCGGAAGGCGCCCTGCGATGGATAGGAATCGGGCGTAGGAACGGTTGGTTGCGCTCATCGCAACCCGTGTACACCGTGGCTTGTTGTCGCAGGTTTTTCCGACTTTCGACCGCTTGTATGGTCCCGGTGCGCTGTGTATCTTGGGCAGCCTTTTGACCGATTTGCGGTCATCGCCCGATTTCCTGCGATTCGCCGATCTCGCGAATCCATTGATTTGCTTATAAAAAATGAGGAGCACAAGATGCGCGTAATTCTGCTGGGAGCTCCCGGGGCCGGTAAAGGTACTCAGGCTAAGTTCATCACCGAGAAATTCGGTATTCCGCAGATTTCCACCGGCGACATGCTGCGTGCCGCGGTCAAGGCCGGCACCCCGCTGGGCCTGGAAGCCAAGGCTGTCATGGACGCTGGCAAGCTGGTCTCCGACGACCTGATCATCAACCTGGTCAAGGACCGCATCGCCCAGGCCGACTGCGCGAACGGCTTCCTGTTCGACGGTTTCCCGCGCACCATTCCTCAGGCTGAAGCCATGGTTGCCGCTGGCGTCGCTCTGGATGCCGTGGTCGAAATCGCTGTCGACGACGAAGAAATCGTCCAGCGTATCGCCGGTCGCCGCGTGCACCTGGACTCCGGTCGCGTTTACCACGTGGTCTACAACCCGCCGAAAGTCGAAGGCAAGGACGATGTCACCGGCGAGGACCTGATCCAGCGCCCGGACGACAACGAAGAAACCGTGCGTGGTCGCCTCAAGGTCTACCACGAGCAGACCAAGCCGCTGGTGGACTTCTACCAGAAGCTGGAAGCGGCCAACGGCAAGCCGAAGGTCAGCCACATTCCTGGCGTGGGTTCGGTCGAAGCCATCACCGCCAAGGTACTGGCAGCCCTGAGCTGATCCGCTACCGAGGTTCCGCCAACGGCCCGCTTGCGGGCCGTTGTCATTTTCAGTTGAAAGCCACGAGCTGAAAGCTGCAAGAAGAAGCCGATACTGCCCCTGTCGGCTTCTTCTTGCAGCTTGCCACTTGACGCTAGCAACTGCGCTTATAATGCCGCTCTTTTTTCTCTATTGCCTGGAACCCCCGATGACCACCTTGCTGGCCCTGGATACCGCCACTGAAGCCTGCTCCGTTGCCTTGCTGCATGACGGCAAGATCACGAGCCACTATGAGGTGATCCCGCGTCAGCACGCGCAAAAGCTGTTGCCGATGATCCAGACCCTGCTGGCTGATGCGGGCATCGCGCTGTCGGCGGTCGACGCTATCGCATTCGGCCGCGGCCCCGGCGCGTTCACCGGTGTGCGCATCGCCATCGGCGTGGTGCAGGGCCTGGCGTTCGCCCTGGAGCGTCCGGTGTTGCCGGTGTCGAACCTTGCCGTGCTGGCGCAGCGCGCCTTGCGTGAGCACGGTGCGACCCAGGTCGCCGCAGGCATCGATGCGCGTATGGATGAAGTCTATTGGGGCTGCTATACGGAGCAGGCCGGGGAGATGCGTTTGCAGGGCGTTGAAGCGGTATTGCCGCCCGAGCAGGTTGCCTTGCCGAACGGCAGTGGCGGCCAGTGGTTCGGTGCCGGTACCGGCTGGGGTTACGGCGAGCGTCTGGCGGTCAAGGCTGACGGTCAGGATGCGAGCATGCTGCCTCATGCCCTGGATTTGCTGACCCTCGCGCACTTCGCCTGGCAGCGCGGCGAAAGCGTGCCTGCCGAGCAGGCGCAACCGGTATACCTGCGGGACAAGGTGGCAACGCCGAAGGGCGTCTGACGACCTCTGGTCGGTTATCGCCAATCGGCACAAACCTTTTCCGCTATATGTGGTCCAGTTATCAGTAAGGCATTTGCGCAGGATCTCAGGTGCCGCTAAATTGCCATCATTCGCCCTGAGTATTCCGCCATGCGCATCGACGGCTTTTCATCGCAGTCCTACCCCCTCAAGCGCCCCCAGCGCAAAGGGCCGGTGCGCGTCGAAGACGAGTCGGAAGACGCGATCGCCGGCGAGTTCGAAGTCGAGGCGCAGCCCGCCAACAGTGCCGGCAACGCCAGCCGCAGCGCGGGCTTGCCGGCTCGTCCGCAAGACATGATCTTCCCCCGTGCCCGTAACCGCCGTACCGCCAGCGCCCTGGCCAGCTACCTGACCACGGCTGGCTTCGTCGATTGGGAGATGGAAGTACTGGGGCTGGATCTTTACATTTGAACGGATGAGCCTGTCATCCCTTCCGTATTTCGTAGGTTGTCCGTCCTGGAGTGAAAACGCCTGGCGCGACTACCTCTATCCTTCCGACGCCAAAAGCACTGATTTCCTCGGCCTGTACTGCCAGGTCTTCAATGCCGTCGAAGGCAACACCACCTTCTATGCCCGTCCCGCGCCCGCCACCGTGCAGCGTTGGGCTCAGGTCATGCCTGCGCACTTCCGCTTCACTGCCAAGTTTCCGGGCGATATCAGCCATAGCGGCGACCTCTTCGCCCAGATGGATGCCGCCCGCAGTTTCATCGAGCTGCTGCGGCCGCTGGATCAGCGGGTGTCGCCGTACTGGTTGCAGTTGCCGGCCACTTTCGGTCCGGCGCGCCTTGGTGAACTGGTGCATTTCATCGACGAGATCGGCGTGCCGGTCGCCGTGGAGGTGCGCAACGATGCCTTCTTCGCCAAAGGCGAGGACGAGCGCCTGCTCAACCGACTGTTGAATGACCGGGGTGTCGAGCGCATCTGCCTCGACCCCCGTGCGCTGTTCAGTTGCACCTCTCGCGAGCCTGCCGTGCTCCACGCCCAGTCGAAGAAACCACGGGTGCCGCCGCGGCCCACGGCGTTCAGCCAGCACCCGCAGGTGCGCTTCATCGGTCACCCTGAGCTGGAGGCCAACGAGCCGTTCCTCCTCCAGTGGCTGGACAAGGTCGCTGCCTGGATCGAAGAGGGCCGACAGCCCTATGTGTTCCTGCACACCGCCGACAATTACCTCGCCGCGGCCCTGGCCCAGCGTTTCCATCGTGGTCTGATGGAACGCCTGCCGGGGCTGCCGGCTTTGCCTGAACCCGACCGGGGCCCGGAGGTCGAACAACTCGGCCTGTTGTGATTTCCTGTCGTCTGCCTGGGAGTTCTGACCATGGATGTGCAAACCCTGCGTGCCGAAGCCTTCAAAGCCCTGCATGAGCGTCCTGGCACGTTCGTCATCCCCAACCCGTGGGACGCCGGCTCCGCCAAGCTCCTTGCCAGCCTCGGCTTCGAAGCCCTGGCTACTACCAGTGCCGGCCTGGCCTTTGCCAAGGGGTTGCCGGACGCCGAAGGCGCCATTACCCGCGAGCAGACCCTGGAAAATGCACTGTCGATTGTCGATGCCACAGCGTTGCCGGTCGCGGCGGACCTGGAAAACGGCTTCAGCGACGAGCCGTCCGGCTGCGCCGAGACCATCCTCGAAGCCGCCCGTATCGGCCTGGTCGGTGGCTCCATCGAAGACGCCACGGGCCGCGCCGACGAGCCGATCTACAGCTTCCACCGCGCAGTGGAGCGGGTCGAGGCCGCCGTCGCCGCCGCCCGCAGCCTCGACTTTCCATTCATGCTCTGTGCCCGCGCAGAAAACCTGCTGCACGGTCGTAACGACCTGGATGACACCATCGCGCGCCTGCAAGCCTTCGCCGAGGCCGGCGCCGATGTGCTCTACGCGCCTGGCCTGCGCACGCTCGAAGACATCCAGCGCGTGGTCAGGGCGGTGGCGCCCAAGCCTGTGAATGTCCTGATGGGCCTGAGTGGCGTCAGCCTGACCTTCGACGACCTGCAGGCTGTCGGGGTCAAGCGCATCAGCGTCGGTTCGTCCCTCGCCCGGGCGGCCTACGGCGCCTTCTTCGAGGCGGCGAAGGGCATTCGTGGCGATGGCCGGTTCGACTACGCCGACCGGGCGCTGTCCTTCGATCAGTTGAACCAGCTGTTTCGGCGCTGAACGCCATGCGCCCTGGCGGACTGGTGTTGCTCGCCGTGCTGGGCGCGGTGGCGCTGTACGGCTGGCACAAGGGCTGGCGCCTGCCTGATGAGTGGAATCCCTGGGCGCCGCTGGATGTGCGTACGCCACCAAACCTGCTGACGTCCTGGAAACTGGGCCGCTTGCGTGACGACCCACAGTTGTGCGCCGCCACCCTTGCTAGCTCTGGACTGCGCTATAGCGCGCAGGCTGATTCTCCCGCCACCGCCACCTGCCCGCTGACCAACGTGGTCCGTGTGCAGGGCGCGCCGGTGCGCTTGAGCAGCAGCTTCCTCGCCACGTGCCCGGTGGCAGTCGCGTTCGCCCTGTTCGAGCGCCACGGCCTGCAACCGGCGGCGCAACGGGTGTTCGGCCAGTCGGTGACGCAGGTGGATCATCTGGGCAGCTTCGCCTGCCGGAATGTCTACAACCGCGCCGAAGGCCGGCGCAGCCAGCACGCCACGGCCAATGCCCTGGATATCGCCGGATTCCGCCTGGCGGACGGGCAGCGCATCGATTTGCAAAGGGACTGGAACGGTGAGGGGCAGAAAGCACGTTTTCTGCGAGAGGTGCGCGAAGGTGCTTGCGAGAGTTTCAACACAGTTCTGGGGCCGGACTACAACGCCGCGCACCACAATCATTTCCACCTGGATATGGGCGGCTGGCGAGTATGTCGTTAAGCAGCGATGCGCACGTTGTTCAATACCACCGGCCGCGCCCACTGCTGGTCGAACTCCAGGTCGTGCTGCTGCTTGGCCATGGTCGCTTCGTCGAACGGCTCTGGCGCCGGATCCAGTAGCTTGCGCTCCAGCTCGGCGATCGGCAGATGCAGCGGATACGGTGAAGGTGCCGGGCCGGGCTCCGGATGCGGATGGCCCTGGCTCATGACGATCGGGCGCACCCAGTTGCTGCTGATGTCCAGTTGGCGCTGCTGCTCGATCAGTTCAGCGGCACTGAAGGGCGGGGCGGGTTTGTCCAGCAGGTCCAGCTCGAATTCGGCGATGGGCAGGAACAGCGGCTCCGGCGGGGCGACTTCGGTGTCCTGCACGTTGCACAGGCGCTGGCTCTGGATCTGCGCCAGGGTCTGGGCGCCGGTGATCGGCTCGCCGGTCTCGACGTCCACTTCTTCCACGGGCAGCGGTTCGTGCACCACACCTTCTTCCTGCTGCGCGGCCAGGGCGCGGGCGAAGAAGTCCTGCCACAGATGGCTGACGCCACCGAGGGTCTGGGTGTTGTGTCGACCATAGTTGTCAGCGGGTGACAGGTAGCCGGGGTTTAGTTGAACAATCTCTGACATGGGCGTCGAAGAGCTCTGGCAAAATAGCGCGTACTTTTTTTATCGGCCGCCAGCGCCGATCTTTAACTTTTTTTGAGCAGGAAGGTGAGCGTGGAGCAGCGGTTGGAAGGCGGGATCCGGGTCGAGGCACTGGCCGCCGACTATCAGGCGCAGGCCGAGCAGTGGGCGGCACGACTGGGCTTGCCGTTGGCCGACGAACACGCCGCGTTCGCCGTGCAGGTCGGCGCCGATGGCCTGCAGATCCAGCAGCTCGGTCCCGATGCGCCGGGACCGGTGCGGGTGGACTTTCTCGAAGGTGGCGCCGCTCACCGACGGCTGTATGGCGGTGGCAGCGGGCAGATGATCGCCAAGGCGGTGGGCATTGCCCAAGGCGTGCGTCCGCGAGTGCTGGATGCCACGGCGGGGTTGGGCAAGGATGCGTTCGTGCTTGCCACCCTTGGTTGCGAGATGCAGTTGATCGAGCGTCAGCCGCTGGTGGCGGCGTTGCTGGAGGACGGCCTGGCCCGGGCTGCGACCGACATTGAGGTCGGGCCGATCGTGGCGCGGATGAACCTGCTGCACGGCAACTCCATCGAGCGCATGCGCAACTGGGAGGGTGAGCCACCGCAGGTGATCTACCTCGACCCGATGTTCCCGCACCGTGACAAGAGCGCGCTGGTGAAGAAGGAAATGCGCGTGTTCCGGCCGCTGGTGGGGGACGACCTGGATGCGCCGTCGCTGCTGGCGGCGGCGCTGGCGCTGGCGACGCACCGGGTGGTGGTCAAGCGCCCGCGCAAGGCGCCGATCATCGAAGGGGCGAAACCGAGCCATAGCCTGGAGGGGAAATCCAGCCGCTATGACATCTATCCGAAGAAGGCGTTGAAGCCGTAGCGAACTGGCAAGCCAGCTCCCACAATGAAGGACCAGTGGGAGCTTGCTTGCCAGCGATGAGGCCCTCAGGTCAGATCCGATACGCCCGCATGAACAGCTCCACCACCTCCTGCACATGCGCCTCGGCCGCTTCGGCCTCCAGTGGCGGCGCATAGCCCAGCAGCAGGCGGAAATTCGCCCCGCCCTTGAGCAGGCAGAAAAAGTGCTCGGCCGCCGTACACGGATTGGCAATCCGCAGCAGGCCGCGCTCGTCAGCCCGCCTCAGTAGCGCCTCGGTCTCGCGCAGCACTCGCAAGGGCCCGGCCTCGAAGAAGATCTGTCCGAGTTTCGGGTCCTGATGCCCCTGGGCGATGATCAACCGGTGCAGCTTCACCGAGTGATCGCTGTTGATCAGCACCTGGAAGCCCCGGCCGATCTTCATCAGCACCTGCGCCAGCGGCACGCCGTCGGGCAGTTCGAAGATCAGGCCAGGCAACTGCGCCTGGCAGGTGGCGACGATGGCCGCCTCGAACAGGGTTTCCTTGTCGTTGAAGTGGCTGTAGACCGTGAGTTTCGACACACCTGCCGCTGTCGCGACCGCATCCATGCTGGTGCTGGCATAGCCATGGGTGAGAAACAGCTCCTTGGCCGCCTCGAGGATGGCCTGGCGCTTGGCCAGGTCCTTGGGCCGGCCGGGGCCGTTGGAAACTGTGGAATCGTTGGGCATGGGTCGTGTTTGCTGTATTCGAAGGGCGTCATGGTACACCCGGATGTGGCGTCCACAACGCTCTGCACCCTCAGCGCGGATCAGCGGCCCCTGGCCTCGTCCAGTTTGTTCACCAGCGCCTTGGCCAGTTCATGGTCGGAAAACGGGTTCTGCCCGGTGATCAGTTCCCGGTCCACCACCACGTTGGGGCTCCAGGCCTTGGCGTAGCTGAGGTTGCCGCCGGCCGCTTCCATCGCCTTGGCCGGGTAGAAAAGGATGCGCTCGCCTTCGAGCGAGCTTTCGAACACCTGCTCTTCCGGGTCGGAGAAGATGGTCATGCGGTAGCCCTGGTAGATCCAGTCTTCCGCCGCCGGTGTTTCGCCACGCGCCAGCGCGGCCTGGTAGCCGGCCGGGTCGGCTTGGGCCGACAGCAACGAGATCGGGCCATGGCAGATCGCCGCCGTCGGTTTGCCGGCCTGGTGGAAATGCCGCAGCAGCGCGCCTACATCCGGGTTGTTGGCCAGGTCGATCAGCGGTGCGTGGCCACCGGGAATGAACAGGCCGGCGTAGCGGTCGAGGTTCCCCGCCAGCACCTCCTTGATCGACAGGGTGTCGCCGATGTCCGGCAAGCCCTTCACCACGCCTTCGATGCGCTTCATTTCCGCGGCATCGCCGGCGAAGTACTGCGGATCGACGGAGCGCTTGTCCACGCTCGGCGCGTTGCCCCTGGGCGTAACCAGCACCAGTTTGTAGCCGGCCTTGATCAGTTGGTCGGCCGGTACGCCGAACTCGTTGAGGTAGTAGCCGGTCGGGTAGTGCTTGCCGTCCTTGAGCGGCAGCACGTTCTCGCTGGACAGCAGCACCAGCACTTCGCCCTTGGGGGCGGCGGCAGCGGAGCCGGCGAGCAGGGCGCCGGCGATGGCCAGTGCCAGTCGGGTGGTCTTGGTCATGGGGTTCTCCGGAGTGAGCATGGGTCGATGGACGCCATCTTGGGGCCGGGCCTATGATTCGAAAATTCGAAAGCTTTTATTTCTCTCTTTCAGAAAATGAATATCGCCAACAAAGACCTGAACCTGTTGCTGGTGTTCCATGTGCTCTACCAGGAGCGCAATGGTTCCGTGGCGGCGGCGCGGATGTCCCTGAGCCAGCCGGCCCTGAGCCACAAGCTGAACAAGCTGCGCCATCAGTTCGGCGACCCGCTGTTCGTTCGCGCCCCGCGTGGCCTGACGCCGACGCCGCGGGCGCACGAACTCGCGCCCCATGTGCAGCGGCTGGTGGGCGAACTGGAAGCCTTCTACGAACAGTGCGACGGCCAGGACTTCCTCGCCCGCGCCGAGCGGCTGCACCTGTACAGCACCGACTACATGGAGCAGACCTTGCTGCCCGGGCTGCTGCCGGTACTGCGCCGCGAGGCGCCCAACCTGGTGCTGATCACCCACAACACCCGTGGCCAGTTGCCCCGCGACGAACTGGAAAAAGGTACCTGCGACCTCGCCATCGCCGGTTTCTACACCGATCTGCCCGACACCTTTCACCAGCAGCGGCTGTTGAGCGAGGACTTCGTGGTACTGGCTTCGACGCAGAATCAGCGGCTTGCAGAGGGCCTGGACCTGCAGACCTTTATCGAGTGCGAGCACCTGATCACTACATTGACCGGGGATCTCGACGGCCTCGTGGACCGGGCCCTTCAGGCACAAGGCCTGAGCCGCCGGATCGCTGCCGGGCTTTCCAGTTTCATCGCGCCCACCCGCCTGGTTCGTGGCACCGACCTGCTGCTGACCTGTCTGCGTTCGCTGGCCGAGGAGGCGGTGCAGCGTGATCCGGACCTGCGCATCCACGCGCTGCCGCTGCACCTGCCGAAGGTGGAGGTGATGCAGATCTGGCATGCCCGCACCCATGAAGACCCGTTGCGACGCTGGTTCCGCCAGCAGGTGGTGAATACCTTGCAGCCTTCGGGCGCGGGGTTTTGAGCGGGGCGTAACCGGGAGCATTGCGGGAGAGGGGGCGCAATCGATAAGATGCGACAAATTCTCATTCGCTCTCCCAGGTCTTCCCCGTGCCAGCGTCCTCCCTCAGCAAACTGGGTTTCTTCTTCAGCGATCACCATCGCTGGTTGCTCCAGCATGTGCAGCGCCAGTTGCGCAATCGTGCGGATGCCGAGGACACCGCGGCCGAGGCGTTCTGCCAGATACTCGCTGCACGGGTCGATCCGGACAGCATCGAGCAGCCCCGCGCCTACCTTTCCACCATTGCCCGTCGGCTGATCTTCGATCGCCACCGTCGCCGGCGTCTGGAACAGGCCTATCTGGAACGGCTAATGCTGCTGCCTGAAGCACTGGCGCCCTCGCCGGAGGAGACGCACCTGTTGCTGGAAGCCCTGCACGCGATCGACCGCTGCCTTGCCGGCTTGCCGCTGGTGGTCAAGAAAGCCTTCCTGATGAGCCAGCTCGATGGCCTGAGCTATGCCGAGATCGGTCGTCGCCTGGATCTGTGCGAGCGCACCATCAGCCGCTACATGACCCAGGCCCTGCGCCAGTGCTATCTGAGCGGGGCGCAGTCATGAGCCAGGGGGCGCTGGACCCGGTCGCCGAAGAGGCCATCGGCTGGATGGTGCGGCTGCGCTCCGGGCAGGATGAAGCCCGGCAGCAGGCGCTTTTCCAGCAGTGGCTGGCCCAGGCGCCGGCCCATGCCGCCGCGTGGGAGCAATTGCAGCGTGGCCTGGGCCGCCACTACGACGTGGTGCGGCGTGCGCCGGGTAGCTTGCGCGACACCCTGCTGCAAGCGGACACCGGTCGCCGCGACCTGCTGCGCGGTGTCGCCGGGCTCGGACTGCTGGGCGGTGGCCTTTGGCTCGGGGCTCGCAGCGACACAGGGCGCTCATGGATGGCGGAGCTGCGCACCGGCACCGGTGAACGTCGCACGCTGTCGCTGGCCGATGGCAGCCGTGTGGTGCTGAACGCCGACAGCGCGGCCGATTTCGACCTGTCTGCCGGACGACGCCTGTTGCGCCTCTATCGCGGCTCGCTGGTGGTCCAGGTGGCGCCCGACGCGGCGCGGCCGTTCATTGTGCGCAGCGCCCAAGGTGATGCCCGTGCGTTGGGCACCCGCTTTCTGGTCGAGCAGCTTTCCGACAGCACCCGTGTGGTGGTACTCGAACATGCCGTGCGGGTGTCGTTGCCCACGGGCCCCAGCCTCGATCTGGCGCAGGGCGAGGCGGCCTTGCTGCATGCGCGACGCATCGAGCCGCTGGCGGCCGGCCAGAGCTACCGCGCCGACTGGGTCGAAGGCCGCCTCAGCGTGCTGGATGAACCGCTCTCGACGCTGATCGATGCTTTGCGTCCGTACATGTCCGGCTTCATCCGCGTGAGTCCGCAGGTACGTGACCTGAGGGTGCAGGGCGTGTTCCCGCTGGATGACAGCCAGCGCACCCTTGCCGCCCTGGCCGAAACATTGCCGATCCGCATCCAGCGCTATGGCCCCTGGCTGACCCTGATCGAAGCGCGCTGATGGCGATGCAAGTAAAAATTTTTCTCATTCGTGTCCGGTTTTTCGCGCTCGTTGCACCTCTCTCCTGACAACACTCACCTCATCAGGAGCATCCAACATGTTCAAACCCTGGCCCCTCGCCCTTGCCGTCGCTCTGGCCGTCTTGCCCGCGGCCTTCGTTCAGGCCGAAAGCTCCTCCCGGCAACAGGTGCAGACTTTCGACCTGCCGGCCGCCAGCCTGGCGCAGACCCTCAATGCCATCGCCCGGCAGAGCGGCCAGGTCATTTCCCTCGACCCTGCACTGGTTGCCGGCAAGCAGGCACCCGCCATTCGCGGCGAGATGAGCGTGCAGCAGGCATTGCAAAAGGCCCTGGCGGGCAATGCCTTGCAGGTGATCGTCACCGGCAGCGGCACCTTCACCGTGGTACCGGCCGCCACCAACGGTGCGCTGGAACTGGGGGCCACCAGCATCAACAGCACCGGCCTGGGTGAAACCACCGAAGGTTCCGGTTCGTACACCACCGGTGCCGTGACCATCGGCAAGACTCCGCAGTCGCTGCGTCGCACACCGCAGTCGGTCACCGTGGTCACGCGCAAGCTGATGGACGACAAGAATCTGGTCTCGCTGGACCAGGTGATGGCCCAGACCCCGGGTATTACCCGCGCCAACCGTGGTTACGGCAACCACCATTTCAGTTCCCGCGGCTTCGACCTGACCGACGACAGCTACATGGTCGACGGCGTGGCCGGGCAGGCTTACGCCTACACCGGCTGGATGACCCCGGACATGGCGCTGTTCGACCGCGTGGAAGTGTTGCGCGGCGCCGCCGGCCTGCTGGTGGGCGCGGGCGGGCCTGGTGGCGCGGTGAACCTGGTGCGCAAGCGGCCGACCGTCGAACCGCGTTTTTCGGTGACCACCCGCGCTGGCTCCTGGGACAACTACCGGCTGGACCTCGACGCCAGTGGCAAGCTCAACGATGCAGGCACGCTGCGCGGGCGCATGGTGGCGTCCTATGAGGATCGCGGCTATTTCACCGATGTCACCACCTCGAAACGACCGCTGTTGTACGGGATTGTCGAAGGCGATCTGAACGACGCCACCACCGTTGCCCTCGGCGTGCGCCGGCAGACCTCGCGCACCGATGGCTACAGCGTCCTCGGCCTGCCCAACAGCCCCGACGGCAGCAACGCGCACCTCAAGCGCACGACCTTCCTCGGCCAGGACTGGGCGACCTTGCAGACCCGCACCGACGAAGTCTTCGCCGACCTCAGCCACCGCTTCAACGAAAACTGGACCGGCAAGCTGGCGCTGTCCCATTCCGAAAGCAGCTTCAACCGCAGTGCGATCGAGTGGAGCGCCGACGACAGCCTCGAATACGGCAGCCCCACCGGCCCGATGATCAACGACACCAGCTTCCACAAGTTCGATGCGACCAACAATGCCGTCGATGGCTCGGTGAATGGTGAGTTCGAAGCCTTCGGCCTTACCCACCAGGTCACCCTTGGTGCCAACTGGTCCAGGCGCAAGATGAACGACAAGGACGCCACCGTCGCGCTGGACACCCCGATCCCGCTCAACGTCTATGATCCCGACCACCACATCATCGCCGAGCCCGCACGGCCGGCCTGGGACTACAGCGAAGACACCTTCGACACCCGCTACGGCAGCTTCCTCAATGCGCGCCTGCACATGACCGAAGACCTGAGCCTGGTGCTCGGCGGGCGCCTGAGCTGGTACAAGACCGAATCCTGGAGTGGCGAAACGGTTTCGGTCAACGAACAGAAACACGAGTTCACGCCCTTCGTTGGCGCGATCTACGACCTGAACGACGCCTGGTCGCTGTACGCCAGCTATGCCGACATTTTCATGCCCCAGGCCAGCTACCGTACCGTTGGCGGCAAGATGCTCGACCCGGCCATCGGCTCGAACTACGAGACCGGGATCAAGGGCGAACTGCTGGACAAGCGCCTGAACGTGTCGTTCGCGGTGTTCTACATCGAGCAGGAAGACGTCGCCGTGCGCGACTACGAGAACACCGGCAATTGCCCGCAGGACGTGGCCGGCCGTTGCTGGCTGAACAGCGACGGCATCAACCGCAGCAAAGGCTTCGAGGCCGAAGCCACGGGTGAACTGCTGCCGGGCCTGCAGGTGGCGGCCGGCTACACCTTCAACACCACGCGTTCCTCCGATGGTGGCCCGATCTCGGCGCAGACGCCCAAGCACCTGTTGCGGGTCAACACCAACTACACGCTGCCGGGTGAGTGGAGCCGCTTCAGTATCGGCGGTGGCGTCTCGGCGCAGTCGCACTATGTCGACGCCTACAACGAGACCGGCAACAGCGGCCGGGCGGTATTCGACGCGCGGGCGGCCTACAAGATCGACCAGAACTGGACCGTGGGCGTCGACGTGGAGAACCTGCTGGACCGCAAGTACTTCGACTCGGTCGGCTACTGGACCCGCGGTACCACCTACGGCACGCCGCGCAGCTACATGCTGACGGTGCGCGGCGACTTCTGACCGCCACACGTGACACCGGCGCCGGGCAAACCGGCGCCATCCTTCCTGCACGACGCAAAACCTCGGGATGCAAGGCCAAATGCCAGCTTCCCGCCCGTCATACGCTGATTTAATATACCCGCGAGTATAAATATTCGAAGCACCCCTCGCGAAAGGTCAGTTCCCATGTTGCGCCATGTCTTGCCCGTCGCTCTGCCCGCAGTTCTCGTCGCGCTGTTGTCCGCCTGCGGACAGGAAAGCGCTCCGCCCACCGTCATCCGTCCCGCCATGGTGGTGCAGCCGCAGCCGGCTTCGGCGGCGGTGGACAGTTACCCCGGTGAGGTGCGTGCGCGCTTCGAGCCGGAGCTGGCGTTTCGCATCGGCGGCAAGGTGAGCAAGCGGCTGGTGGAAGAGGGGCAGCGGGTCAAGGCCGAACAGGCGCTGGCCGAACTCGACCCGCAGGACGTGCGCCTGCAACTGGAAGCGACCCGTGCCCAGGTGGCCGCCGCCGAGGCGAACCTGAACCTGGTGCAGGCCGAGCGCGATCGCTACAAGAAGCTGCTGGACCGGCAGATGGTCAGCCATTCGCAGTACGACAACGCCGAAAACCTGTACCGCTCGGGGCTGGCCCGATTGAAGCAGATGCGTGCCGAACTCGACGTGGCTGGCAACCAGGCCGGCTATTCGGTGCTGCGCGCCTCCCAGGACGGTGTGGTGGCCAAGCGTCAGGTGGAGGTCGGTCAGGTAGTGGCCGCCGGGCAGACCGTGTTCACCCTCGCCGCCGATGGCGAACGCGAGGTGCTGATCAGCCTGCCGGAGCAGAATTTCGGCCGCTTCGCCGTGGGCCAGCCGGTCACCGTGGAGCTGTGGTCGCAACCCGGCCAGCGTTTCGACGGTCGCATCCGCGAGCTGTCGCCCGCCGCCGACCCGCGCTCGCGTACCTTCGCTGCGCGCATCGCCTTCAACACCGGCAAGGTGCCGGCCGAACTGGGCCAGAGCGCCCGGGTATTCATCCAGCACGCCGAGCAGATTCCGCTGGCGGTGCCGCTCTCGGCGCTGAGCGCGGAGAACGGCCAGACCTACGTCTGGCGTGTCGACCGCAACAACACCCTCAAGCGCACCCCGGTGCGGGTCGGCGCCTATGGCCAGGACAGCGTGCCGGTGCTGGAAGGGCTGAGTGCCAGCGACTGGGTGGTCGCCGCCGGCGGCCATGTGCTGCATGAAGGGCAACAGGTGCGGCCGGTGGACCGGTCCAATCGTGCGGTGGACCTGGCGGCCAAGGAGTAAGTCCCGATGGGTTTCAACCTCTCCGCCTGGGCCTTGCGCAACCGGCAGATCGTGCTGTTCCTGATGCTCCTTCTGGCTATCGTCGGAGCGCTTTCCTACACCAAGCTGGGTCAGAGCGAAGACCCGCCGTTCACCTTCAAGGCCATGGTCATCCGCACCTTGTGGCCGGGAGCCAGTGCCGAGGAAGTCTCGCGCCAGGTCACCGAGCGCATCGAGAAGAAGCTGATGGAGACCGGCGAGTACGAAAAGATCGTCTCGTTCTCGCGGCCCGGTGAGTCCCAGGTCACCTTCATGGCCCGGGATTCCATGCACTCGGCGGACATCCCCGAGCTGTGGTATCAGATCCGCAAGAAGGTCGCGGATATCCGTCACACGCTGCCGCCCGGTATTCAGGGGCCGTTCTTCAACGATGAGTTCGGCACCACCTTCGGCAATATCTACGCGCTGACCGGCAAGGGCTTCGACTACGCGGTGCTCAAGGATTACGCCGACCGCGTGCAGATCCAGCTGCAACGGGTCAAGGACGTGGGCAAGGTGGAACTGCTCGGCCTGCAGGACGAGAAGATCTGGATCGAGCTGTCCAACACCAAGCTGTCCACCCTCGGTCTGCCGCTGGCAGCGGTACAGCAGGCCCTGGAAGAGCAGAACGCGGTGAGCACCGCCGGCTTCTTCGAAACCCCGAGCGAGCGCCTGCAACTGCGGGTGAGCGGGCGCTTCGACAGCGTCGAGCAGATCGAACAGTTCCCCATTCGTGTCGGCGAGCGCACCTTCCGCATTGGTGACGTGGCCAAGGTGCACCGCGGTTTCAACGACCCACCCGCACCGCGCATGCGCTTCATGGGCGAAGACGCCATCGGCCTGGCCGTATCGATGAAGGCCGGCGGCGACATCCTGGTGTTGGGCAAGGCCCTCGAAGCCGAGTTCGCCCGCATCGGTAACAACCTGCCGGCGGGCATGGAACTGCGCAAGGTGTCCGACCAGCCGGCGGCGGTGAAGACCGGTGTCGGCGAGTTCGTCCGGGTACTGGCCGAGGCGCTGGCCATCGTTCTGCTGGTGAGCTTCTTCTCCCTCGGCATGCGCACCGGCCTGGTGGTGGCGCTGGCGATTCCGCTGGTGCTGGCGATGACCTTCGCCACCATGTACTACCTCGGCATCGGTCTGCACAAGATTTCCCTCGGCGCGCTGGTACTGGCGCTGGGCCTGTTGGTGGACGACGCGATCATTGCCGTGGAGATGATGGCGATCAAGATGGAGCAGGGCTTCGACCGGTTGAAGGCGGCGAGCTACGCCTGGACCAGCACGGCTTTCCCGATGCTCACTGGTACGCTGATCACGGCGGCGGGTTTCCTGCCCATTGCCACCGCGCAATCCGGCACCGGCGAATACACCCGTTCGATCTTCCAGGTGGTGACCATCGCGTTGCTGGCGTCCTGGGTAGCGGCGGTGGTGTTCGTGCCTTATCTGGGCGAGCGCCTGTTGCCTGACCTGGCGAAACTGCACAAACAGAAGCACGGCGGTGATGGCGAGCCGGACCCGTACGGCACGCCGTTCTACCAGCGGGTTCGCCGCGTGGTCGGTTGGTGCGTGGGGCGGCGCAAGACGGTGATCGTGCTGACCATTGTCCTGTTCATTGGCAGCGTGATGAGCTTCCGCTTCGTCGAACAGCAGTTCTTCCCGGCCTCCGGACGGCTGGAGCTGATGGTGGACCTGAAGCTGGCGGAGGGCGCTTCGCTGGCCAACACCGCCGAGCAGGTCAAGCGCCTGGAAACCCTGCTCAAGGAGCGTCCGGGCATCGACAATTACGTGGCTTATGTCGGTACAGGCTCACCCCGCTTCTACCTGCCGCTGGACCAGCAATTGCCGGCGGCCAGCTTCGCCCAGTTCGTCGTGCTGGCGAAAACCATCGAGGACCGCGAGGTGCTGCGCACCTGGCTGATCGAGACCCTCAACGAGCAGTTCCCTGACCTGCGTTCGCGGGTGACCCGCCTGGAGAACGGTCCGCCCGTGGGCTATCCGGTGCAGTTCCGGGTGACCGGCGAGCATATCGAACAGGTCCGTGCCCTGGCGCGCCAAGTGGCGGTGAAAGTGCGTGAGAACCCCCATGTGGCCAACGTGCACCTGGACTGGGAAGAGCCGAGCAAGGTGGTCTACCTCAACATCGACCAGGACCGCGCTCGCGCGCTCGGCGTGAGCACTGCTGCCTTGTCGAAGTTCCTGCAGAGCTCGCTGACCGGCAGCAGCGTCAGCCAGTACCGCGAGGACAACGAGCTGATCGAGATCCTGCTGCGCGGCACCCAGGAGGAGCGTACCGAGCTGGCTCACCTGTCGAGCCTGTCGGTGCCCACCGACAATGGTCGCAGCGTGGCGCTGTCGCAGGTGGCGACCCTGGAGTACGGCTTCGAGGAAGGCATCATCTGGCACCGCAATCGCCTGCCGAGCGTAACGGTCCGCGCCGACATCTACGGCAAGGACCAGCCGGCGACCCTGGTCAAGCAGATCCTGCCGACCCTGGAACCGGTTCGCGCCGAACTGCCGGACGGCTACTTGCTGGAAGTGGGCGGTACGGTCGAAGACTCGGCCCGCGGACAGAACTCGGTCAATGCCGGCGTGCCGCTGTTCATCGTGGTGGTACTGACCCTGCTGATGCTGCAACTGCGCAGCTTCTCGCGCACGGCCATGGTGTTCCTCACAGCGCCCCTGGGGCTGATCGGCGTGGTGCTGTTCCTGATGGTGTTCCGTCAGCCGTTCGGCTTCGTCGCCATGCTCGGCACCATCGCCCTGTCGGGGATGATCATGCGCAACTCGGTGATCCTGGTGGACCAGATCGAACAGGACATTGCGGCGGGACTGGGGCGCTGGCAGGCGATCATCGAGGCCACGGTGCGGCGTTTCCGGCCCATCGTACTCACCGCCCTGGCGGCGGTGCTGGCGATGATTCCGCTGTCGCGCAGTGTGTTCTTCGGACCGATGGCGGTGGCGATCATGGGTGGGCTGATCGTGGCGACGGCCTTGACCCTGCTGTTCCTGCCGGCGCTGTATGCGGCGTGGTTCAGGGTCAAGCGGGAGGAGTGAGGAGCTGCAAGCCTCAAGCTTCAAGCTGCAAGAGAAAGCCTTGGGGCCTTCAATTGCAGCATAAGGCTTGAAATTCAGTCTTCAGGTCGCAGGCTGCAGCTTGCAGCTTGCAGCTTGCAGCTCAGAGCGCGCCGAAGACCTTCTTCGCCAGGCTGGTTGCCGCCGCCGCAGGGTTCTCGCGGATGGTGGCTTCCTGTTTGCTGATCATCTCGAACAAGCCATTGAGCGCCTGCTCGGTCACGTAGCTCTCGATATTGGCGCTCTTGGCATCGACCACGCCAAGGGCGGCGGCCTGTCCGGCGAACTGGTTGTACTTCTGTGCCACGCCTACCTTGTCGGTCGCCGCCTTGACGATCGGCAGGAACTTGACGCGGATCTGCTCGCGGCTGGTCTTGTTCAGGTACTGGGTCGCCGAGTCGTTGCCACCGCTGAGGATGGCCTTGGCGTCGTCCACGGTCATTTTCTTCACGGCATCCACCAGCAATGCCTGGGCTTGCGGCACGGCAGCCTCGGCGGCCTTGTTCATGCTGGTTTCCAGCTCTTCGACCTGGGCGCCCATGCCGAACTGTTTGAGTTTCTTCGCCGCTTTGCCAAGGTTGCCCGGCAGTTCGATGCGAACGTCTTCGTTATTGCTGAAACCACCCGGTGTGCCCAGTTGCTTGACGGCCACCTGGGCGCCCTGGGTCAGGGCGTCCTTGAGGCCGCCAGCGGCGTCTTTCTGGGTCAGGTCGCCGAGCGACAGGGCCATGGCACTGGCCGAGAGCAACAGGCCTGCGCACAGGCCGGTAAAGGTGAGAGCGGGGCGGAACATGGCAGCATCCTTCATCGGGGAGCAGAAAAAACGTTGGGCTTCAGCGAACCTGGTCGAGCTTGATCCGCAGCGGTTGCGGGTCTTTGCCATCCAGTTGCACGCCGTGGTGTTCGGTGCTGATGAACAGCAGCTTGCCGTCCAGTTCGATCCGCGCACTCACCGCATAGCGGTGTCCGGGCTTGACCTGGGCGGGATCGTACTGCAGGTGAAACGGCAGCGGCACCTGGCCTTTGACCGGGCCGCTCTGGCGCGCCAGGGTCACTGCCGGCGCGTCGGCCAGGGACACATCCTGCAGGCGGACGTCGAGGGTGGCGGCGGGTAGCAGGGAAATGCGCTGCAGGTAGAACACTTCGCCATCGAGGGTAGCTTTCGGGGCGGGGGTATTGCTGGAGCAGGCTGCCAGTAGCGAGGCGCAGCACAGCATAAAGATTTTTTTCATGGGGTCTCCGGTCCTTGACGCCGGCTTGTGGCCGGCATCGAGGACTTTAGCGGATTTTTTGGTAAGCGACTTCCCGAGCTTTTGTCGGAAAAGTCGTCAGGCGGGTTCGCTCGGGCTGTGTTCGTCGCGGTGTAGCGCAACCTGGCGGATGGACAAGCGCACTTCCGCCGACAGCACGCGCTTGGCGGCGCCTTCGGCCAGTTCGCCGAGTTTTTCGTGGAAGCCCAGCTTGCCGGCGTCATCCGGGCGCAGCACGCCTTGTTCCACCAGGGTCTGGATGAAGTGGCGGAACAGGCTCTTGTCGAAGAACTCCGGAGCATTGAGGCCGTGCAGGATCGACAGGCGCTGGGCCATGACCACGCACAGGTCTTCCAGCTCTTCGGCGCTGAGGCTGTGCTGGCCGCTGTTGAGCAGCAGCGAAGTGGCCATGTAGAAACGCTGCAGGGTCTGAGTGATGGCTCGGGCCAGCAGGGTCAGCAGCACGAACTGCCGCGAGCTCGGCGCGGGGCGCAGGTACACGCCATTCTCGAAGCGCAGCAGCCCCTGCTCGACGAAGGCGCTCAGCCACTGATCGACGATCGCATCCAGCTCGTGCTGTTCCCAGCGCAGGAACAGCTCCGACTGCAGGTACGGATACAGCGCACGGGCGTATTGCAGGATCAGCTCGCGGCTCATCCGCGAACTGCTCTGGAAGAAACTCGCCAGCAGCGCCGGCAGGGCGAAGATATGCAGGACGTTGTTGCGGTAGTAGGTCATCAGCACCGCATTCTGTTCATCCAGATACAGGATGCGTCCTAGGGCATCGCGCTGCTCGGCCAGCAGGTCCATGTTCCGCACATGGCCGATCAGCGCCAGACCGTCGCCTTCGGGCAGCGTGGTGTGAGGCGAGTAGGGCACCTGGCGCAGCAGTGCCAGGTAGAGGTCGAGGACGCGGGTCAGGGCGCGCTCGTCCAGGGCCAGGCGGCTGGTGGAGAGCAGCGCCAACGCCACCAGGTTGACCGGGTTGATCGCCGCCGCCTCGTTCAGGTGCCGGGCGACCTTCTCCCCCAGGCGCGAGGTGGTTTCGTTCAGCCATGCCGGGCGGAACTGCGGTGCCAGTTGCTGCTCGCGCCAGCCGGGTTGCTGCTGGTCGAGGAAGTTGCCCAGGCGGATTGGCTCGCCGAAGTTCACCGACACCTGGCCAAAGCGCTGCTTGAGGGCGCCGAGGACTTTGAAGATGTCGAAGATCGACTCTTTCTTCTTGCTCGCACCGCGCAGTTCGCCGAGATAGGTACGACCTTCCAGCACCCGCTCGTAGCCGATGTACACAGGCACGAAGACGATCGGCGTGCGCGACGAGCGCAGGAAACTGCGCAGGGTGATGGCGAGCATGCCGGTCTTGGGTTGCAGCATGCGGCCGGTACGGGAACGACCGCCCTCGACGAAGTACTCCACCGGGAAACCCTTGGTGAACAGGGTGTGCAGGTACTCGTTGAACACCGCCGTGTAGAGCGGGTTGCCCTTGAAGGTGCGGCGCATGAAGAAGGCGCCGCCACGGCGCAGCAGTCCGCCGATCACCGGCATGTTGAGGTTGATCCCGGCGGCGATGTGCGGTGGGGTCAGGCCGTTGCGGAACAGCAGGTAGGACAGCAGCAGGTAGTCGATATGGCTGCGGTGGCACGGCACGTAGATCACTTCGTGGCCGGGGGCGATGTCCTGCACTTGCTCGATGTGGTTGACCTTGATGCCGTCGTAGATCTTGTTCCAGAACCAGCTCAGCACCACTTCGAGGAAGCGGATGGCGGTGTAGGTGTAGTCCGAGGCAATTTCGTTGCCGTAGCGCAGGGCCGTGGCTTCGGCCTTGGCCACCGGGATTTTTTCCCGCTCGGCCTCGTCGAGGATCGCCTGGCGCACCAGCGGGTCATGGACCAGGCCCTTGACCAGGTTGCGGCGGTGGGAAATGTCGGGGCCGATCACGGCGCTCTTCAGGTTGCGGAAATGCACCCGCAGCAGGCGCTGGGCCATGCGTACGGTGCGTTCGTGACCTTTGTTGTGGCCAACCAGTTCGCGCAGGTGGATCGGCTCGGAGAACTGCACGCGGGTCTTGCGGCCAAGGATCAGGATGGTCAGCAACCGGCGCAAACGCCCGGTGACCGCCCAACTGTCGGCGAACAGCAGTTTCCACGGGCTCGACTCGCTGGCGGGTGACTGGCCCCAGAACACACTGACCGGAATGATCTGCGCGTCCTGTTCCGGCTGCTGGTTCACCGCGCTGACCAGGCGGCCCAGGGTCGGTGGCGCGCCGCGCTTGTACTGGCGGCCGAGCCAGTCCGGTTCGGGGGTCAGGTAGAAGAAGGCGGCGGGCTCCATCAGGTCGCCCACGGCGACGGGCAGGACCGGACGCGGCAGCCCCGCTTTGGTGCATTCCCGGTCGATAACTGCCAGGTCCGTCAGCGACGGCGACTGCAGGGCGTAGAACACCGGACGGCTGCGGTCCAGGTTGAGGGTGAAGGAAGACTGGTTGATGGTCTCGGAGCGAACCCACAGGTACAACAGTCGGCGCAGGGCGCCGAAGATCAGGCGGCGCAAGGGGGAACGGGTCATACAGAGTGTGCTCGGATAAATGGGACGCAAGTACAGACAATCGGACAAGTGTGCCGTATCCGCGCAAGTTCAGCAAAAACCGGCCTGGTCATGAAAAATAATTTATGTCTGCCTTATACTCGGTCCGCCGTTTGCAGGAATATTCGGCAAGCGGTGTACGCAGGAGTGCGAATCTCCTGTTGACAAGGCGAGTCCAAAATAAAAATCCGGAGTGTTACTGATGTCGTCTCGTGAGACTGGAAGTGTGAAATGGTTCAATGACGCCAAAGGCTATGGCTTCATTCAGCGTGAGGGCGGTGCGGACGTCTTCGTTCATTACCGCGCGATCCGGGGCGAGGGTCACCGTACCCTGCTCGAAGGGCAACAGGTGGAATACAGCCTGACCCAGGGCCAGAAGGGTCTCCAGGCCGAAGACGTAGTCGGTCTCTGAGCCTTTAGCGACGAGCGACAAGCTGCAAGTTGACCGCGCCAGACTTGCAGCTTGCAGCTTGAGACCTGCCGCTTCGTCAGTGGGTTCTCCAGGTGATTTCCTCTTCACCGTCAGCGCTGATCCTGATCCAGCGATCGGCATCTTCCTCGCCTTCTTCCTCGACCCAGGTGCCCGGTGCACAGCGCACTTCGACGTTCAGCGCAGCGAATGCGGCGCGGGCGCAGGCGATGTCGTCTTCCCACGGTGTCTTGTCACTTTCCAGGTAAAGACTGTTCCATTTTCCTACGGCCTTGGGCAGCCAGGTAACAGGAATGTCACCGGCGGTGCACTTGAAGGTCTGCCCCTTCTGTTTCCATTCGCTGCACGGACCCAGTGCCGCCTCCAGCCAGGCGGCGATCTGTTTGTGGTCGACGTCGGCGTCCTTCAGGTAAATCTCGATATCGGGTTGGCGCATGGGATTCTCCGCAAAGGCTCAGTCTTGCAGCACGAAATAGTCGTAGCGCATTGAAACGGTGACTTCCAATGGCTCGGCCTGGTCGATTACTGCCGCACGGCGTTCGGCGCTGGCGCGCCAGCCGTGCGGGGTCATGGCCAGGAGGTTGGCACGGTCGGCAGGGCGGGTGAGGCTCAGGCGAAACTCCAGGACCTCACCATGGGCGTGGTGCATGTCTGCCGGGACCAGCGCCAGGTGCTTGTCATCGGCGTAGTCGCGCACCTCGTCGTAGAGCTGCTGGCGCAGCTCCATCAGGTGGCCGCGGGTCGGGCCGACCCGCATCAGGCCGCCGCCGGGGCTGAGCAGGCGGCGGGCCTCCTGCCAGTCGAGCGGGCTGAAGACGCTGGCGATGAACTGGCAACTGGCATCGGCCAGCGGCACCCGGGCCATGCTCGCCACCAGCCAGGTCAGCGCCGGATTGCGTTTGCAGGCGCGCTTGACCGCCTCGCGGGAGATGTCCAGCGCGTAGCCATCGGCCTGAGGCAGTGCTTCGGCGATCTGCGCGGTGTAATAGCCTTCGCCGCAGCCGATATCCAGCCAGCGCCCGGGCGCGCGCTCGGCGGCGAGTTCGGCCAGGCGCCCCGCCACCGGCGCGTAATGGCCGGCATTGAGGAAGTCGCGACGTGCTTCGACCATGGCCTGGTTGTCGCCGGGGTCGCGGCTATTCTTGTGCTGCACCGGCAACAGGTTCAGGTAGCCCTGGCGGGCACGGTCGAAACGGTGGCCGGCGGGGCAGCCGACACCGTTGTCGAGGGCGCGCAGCGGCTCGTTGCAGATCGGGCAGGTGAGCATCAGGCGAGCAACCGGGTCAGGGTCTGGTAGTAGATCTCGGTCAGCAGGTCGAGGTCGCTGGCCAGGACCCGTTCGTTGACCTGGTGGATGGTGGCATTCACCGGGCCCAGCTCGACCACCTGGGTGCCGAGGGTGGCGATGAAGCGGCCGTCGGAAGTGCCACCGCTGGTGGAAGCTTCGGTATCGCGACCGGTGACCGCCTTGATGCTGGCCGACACGGCGTCGAGCAGGGCGCCCGGCTCGGTCAGGAAAGGCAGGCCGGACAGTGCCCAGTCGATGTCCCAGTCCAGTTGGTGCTTGTCGAGGATCGCCGCGACACGCTGTTGCAGGCCTTCGACGGTGGACTCGGTGGAGAAGCGGAAGTTGAACAGCGCGGTCAGCTCGCCCGGCACCACGTTGGTGGCGCCGGTGCCGGAGTTCAGGTTGGAGATCTGGAAGCTGGTGGGCGGGAAGAACGCATTGCCTTCGTCCCAGTGCTCGGCGGCCAGTTCAGCCAGGGCCGGAGCAGCGAGGTGGATCGGGTTCTTCGCCAGGTGCGGATAGGCCACATGGCCCTGCTTGCCGCGCACGGTCAGCTTGGCGCCGAGGGAGCCGCGACGACCGTTCTTGACCACGTCGCCCACCAGGGTGGTGCTCGACGGTTCGCCGACGATGCACCAGTCCAGGCGCTCGCCACGCTCGCGCAGGCGCTCTACCACGGCCTTGGTGCCATGGTGGGCCGGGCCCTCTTCGTCACTGGTGATCAGGTAGGCGATCTTGCCGCGGTGGTTCGGGTAGTCGGCGACGAAGCGCTCGGTGGCGACGATCATTGCCGCCAGGCTGCCCTTCATGTCGGCGGCACCGCGGCCGCAGAGCATGCCGTCGGCATCGATCAGGGCGTCGAACGGATCGTTCTGCCAGGCCTGCACCGGGCCGGTGGGGACCACATCGGTGTGGCCGGCGAAGCACAGCACCGGACCGTCCTGGGTGCCGTGGGTAGCCCAGAAATTGTCGACGTCCTCGAAGCGCATCGGCTCGAGCATGAAACCGGCGTCGCCCAGGCGCTGCATCATCTGTTTCTGGCAATCGAAGTCGAGCGGGGTCACCGAGGGACGGCGAATCAGGTCGCAGGCCAGTTCGAGGGTGGGCGAGAGTTCGGCGGCGGCCGTCATGGGGGACTCCGGGAGCAAGGCAGGGGGTACGATTTTGGGGCGTTATCTTATAGCAAAAGCGCTGGCGAAGATGCACCGCTTGCCTGCACACAGCCAGAAACCCCTGTGTGGCCGTGCGGCGCTCCCACAGGGGCGGTACAGAGAAGGTCATGCGGCCGGAGCAGGCTCCACGGCATCCGCCGGCTTGGGCAGCGACGACAGCAGCGCCATCACCAGTGCCGCCACATACGGCAGCGACTGCACCAGCAGCATCGCCACCCAGAAGCGCATGTCGTTGCTCGGCAGGCCCTGGACCAGGTAGATCCCGGCTGCCGCGCCCCACAGCAAGAGCATGATGAACAGTTCTTCCCGCGCTTCGGAAATCGCCACCAGCACACCGTGGCTATCGGCATTCTTCGGGGTACGGAAGAACGGGATGCTGCTGGTGAAGAAGCCGTACAGCACCGCCTTGGCGATGGTGTGGGACAGTGCAAGCCCCGCCAGCGCTGCCGCGAAGGCGTCCTTCAGGTTGACCCCCACCGCCCGGCGATAGAGGAAGACGATCTTGGCCACCTTGAACACGAACAGCGCCAGTGGCGGGATGGCGAAGATCAGCAGCGGCGGGTCGACCCGCTGCGGCACGATGATCATCGCCGCCGACCACAGCAACGCGCCGACGGTGAAGAAGATGTTCATGCCGTCGGCGATCCACGGCAGCCAGCCGGCCAGGAAGTGATAACGCTGGCCTCGGGTCAGTTCGGTGTCCTTGCCGCGCAGCAGGCTGGCGGTGTGGCGCTTGATGATCTGGATCGCGCCGTAGGCCCAGCGGAAGCGCTGTTTCTTGAAGTCGATGAAGGTGTCCGGCATCAGCCCCTTGCCATAGCTGTGGTGGGCGTAGGCGGCGGAATAACCTTTCTCGAACACCCGCAGGCCCAGTTCGGCGTCCTCGCAGATGCACCAGTCGGCCCAGCCCAGCTCTTCCAGCACCGAACGACGGGTCATGGTCATGGTGCCGTGCTGGATGATGGCGTCGCGGTCGTTGCGGGTGACCATGCCGATATGGAAGAAGCCCTTGTACTCGGAGTAGCAGAGCTTCTTGAAGGTGCTCTCGTTCTGGTCGCGGTAGTCCTGCGGCGACTGCACCACGGCGATTTTCGGGTCGGCGAAGTGCGGCACCATGTGCTTGAGCCAGTTGCGGTCGACGCAGTAGTCCGAGTCGATCACCGCGATCACTTCGGCGTCCTTGGCGGTGTGCGGGATCAGGTAGTTCAGCGCGCCGCCCTTGAAGCCGGCCAGCGGCGAGACGTGGAAGAACTTGAAGCGCTCGCCGAGCAGTTCGCAATGGGCCTTGATCGGCTCCCAGACGGCCGGATCCTTGGTGTTGTTGTCGATGATCAGGACTTCGTAGTCCGGATAGTCCAGGGCGGCGAGGGCGTTGAGGGTCTGTTTGACCATCTCCGGCGGCTCGTTGTAGCACGGCACGTGTACCGACACCTTGGGCCGATAGGCGTCATCGGAATGTACCGGCAGGAATTCGCGGCGCCGTTTGTTCCAGACGGTTTCGGCCAGTTCATGGGCCTCGGTCAGCAGCACGATGAACACCCCCAGCGCGCCGAGGGCGAGCAGGAAGCCCACGGTCAGGCTGAACCAGGTGCTGTACTGCTGGCTGTAGTCGTAGCCGATCCATACCAGCACCGAACCGCAAAGGAAGGCGATGAAGGTCAGGAAGGTCCGGCCGCGCTGGCGCAGGGCCGAACCGTCGATCAGCAGCAGGGTCAGCGACAGCAGGGCCAGCACCACCGAGCCCACTGCCAGCACCCGCCATTGCGGGATCGCCACCACCGGCCCCTCGAAGTTGAACTTCTGTTGCCGCGCGGCGTTGAACACGCCCCAGTAGGCGCCCACGGAGCCTTCGTCGCTGGCCTTCCACGGCTGGTCGTAGGCTTCGATGACGAAGTAGTTGTAGCCCTGGCGGTTGAGCTTGTTGACCAGGGTGCGCAGGTAGATCGCCTGGTCGGCCTGGGTGGCATCGGCGCCGCCGCGCATGCGGCCGTTGCTCGGCCAGCCGACTTCCGACAACAGCAGCGGTTTGCGCGGGAACATGCGTTTGAGATCGCGGGCGCGGTCCAGCACGAACTGGCCGGCGTCCTTCATCGGGATGAATTCCCAGTACGGCAGGATGTGCGCGGCGATCAGGTCAACGTGTTTGGCCAGTTGCGGGTTCTTCTCCCAGATGTGCCACTGCTCGCTGGTGGTCACCGGCACTTTAACCGCAGCGCGGACCCGGTCCAGGTAGACGATCAGTGCCTCGGGGGTGATCTCCTCGCGGAACAGCGCCTCGTTGCCCACTACCACGCGCACGACGCTACGGGTGGTGTTGGCCAGTTCGATGGCTTTCTCGATTTCCCGCTCGTTGCGCTCCTGGTCCGGGCTGATCCACACCCCCAGTGTCACCCGCAGGCCGAACTCCTCGGCCAGCCGCGGAATTTCCGCCTGGGTGCCTTCGACGGTGTAGGTCCGGATACTGTCGGTCAGCTTGCTCAGCTGTTCGAGGTCTTCACGCAATTCCGCTTCGGTAGGGTACTGGCCCTTTTGCGGGCTTTCGCCGAGACGGAAGGGGGAATAGGAGAAACCGGAGATCTGTTCCGGCCAGTCGGGGGCGGAGACGGGGCGGTTGATCAACGCCCAGAACCCGGTGAAAAGCGCGGCGATCGCCATGACAATCACCAGGTTGAGACCAAATTTACGCGATGGCATAGGTAGTTCGGGTTCCGGAGAGTGGAACGGGCCAGCGCCAGAGGCGCGGATCCAGGGAGTGACCTGATCGTGGAATGAGCGTTCTCGATCCGGTAGCCGTTGGATTTTATCCAGAGGGTGAAGTTCTGGATCCCGTTGTATGTCGTCCAAGACTTTTTGCAGCGTAGGACACGTCACCGGACATTAAAGCAGCATTCTTGCCATCATTACCAATGCCCGGGCCGCCGGGCGGGCTGTCATTGGCCGCGCACGGGCCTATAATGCGCGCCGGTTTTTTGCGGGGTGTGCGTCATGAGTAGTGAAGATCCACGGTTTGCCGGCATTGCCAGGCTCTACGGCCTGGAAGGCCTGCAACGCCTGCGCGCCGCCCACGTGGCGGTAGTCGGCATTGGCGGCGTCGGTTCCTGGGCGGCAGAAGCCCTGGTGCGCAGCGGCGTTGGCGAAATCTCCCTGTTCGATCTGGATGACGTCTGCATCAGCAACACCAACCGCCAGTTGCACGCCCTGGAGGGCAATGTCGGCAAGGCCAAGGTGGACGTGACTGCCGAGCGCCTGCGCGCCATCAACCCGGCCTGCACCGTGCATGCCGTGGCCGACTTCGTGACCCGCGACACCATGGCCGAGTACATCACCGAGCAACTCGACTGCGTGATCGACTGCATCGACAGCGTGATGGCCAAGGCGGCACTGATCGCCTGGTGCAAGCGTCGCAAGATCACCATCATCAGCACCGGTGGCGCAGGCGGGCAGATCGACCCGACGCAGATTCAGGTCGCCGACCTCAACCGCACCTACAACGACCCGCTGGCCTCGCGAGTGCGTTCGACCCTGCGCCGCGACTACAACTTCTCGCGCAACACCAGCCGCAGCTACGGCGTGCCGGTGGTGTTTTCCACCGAGCAACTGCGTTATCCGCAACCGGATGGCAGTGTCTGCCTGGACAAGAGCTTTGTCGGCGAAGGGGTCAAGCTGGACTGCGCCGGCGGTTTTGGCGCGGTGACCATGGTCACGGCCACCTTCGGTATGGTGGCTGCGAGCAAGGCGGTGGACAAGCTGGTGGCCGGAGCGCGCCGCCCGGCCGAGCGCAAGCCGGCTCAGGCGCCGGACGCGAGCTGAGCCATGCGTTGCAGCACGGCGTTCAGGCCGTTGCTGCGTGAGGGTGAGAGTTGCCGGCCCAGGCCGAGCTGACTGAACCAGTCGAGCAGGTCCAGTTGCCGCAGCTCGGCGCTGGACAGGCCTTCGACCCGCACCAGCAACAGCGCCAGCAAGCCGCGGATCAGCCGCGCATCGCTGCCGGCGGCGAAACGCCAGCGCCCTTGCTCTTCATGGGCCACCAGCCACACCTGGCTTTCGCAGCCATGGACGCGGTTGGCTTCGGACTTTTCCTCGTCGCTCAGCGGCAAAAGCCGTTCGCCCCATTGCATCAGCACGCGGGCGCGCTGTTCCCAGCCGGCGGCGCCGGTAAAGGCGTCGAGGGCATCCTGTGCGGCCGGAGAAAGGCTCATCGCAGCAGCTCCAGGGCCTGGTCCAGTGCCTCGAAGAAGCGCTGCAGGTCGTCCGAGTCGTTGTACAGGCCCAGCGATACGCGGATCGCCCCATCCAGGCCAAGGCTGTTGACCAGCGGCATGGCGCAGTGATGACCGGCGCGCACGGCAATACCCTGTTCGGTGAGCAGGTGTGACAGGTCGGCGTTGTGCACGCCGTCCACCACGAAGCTGGCCAATGCGACCTGTGGCTCGCCCAGCAGGCGGATGCCTTCGCGATCGCCCAGGCCACGCAACAGGTGGCGGTGCAGGGCGGCTTCGTGTTCGGCCACGGCGGCCTGGTCGAGGCTGGCGAGGTAATCCAGGGTGGCACCCAGGCCGATCACGCTGGCGATCGGCGGCGTACCCGCTTCGAAGCCCAGCGGCGCCGGGCGGAAGCTGGAGTCCTGATAGCCGGCCAGTTGCACCATTTCGCCGCCGAACTGCCAGTGGTGCAGCAGCGCCAGGGCTTCGTGGCGACCGTAGAGCAGGCCGAGGCCGTCCGGGCCGTAGAGCTTGTGGCTGGAGCAGACGTAGAAGTCGCAGCCCAGCCGGCTGACGTCATGCCGGCCATGGACCACGCCCTGGGCGCCATCGACCACCGTCAGTGTGCCTTGGGCGCGGGCGTGATCAAGCAGCGGTTGCAGCGGCTGCCAGGTGCCCAGCACGTTGGACAACTGGCTCACCGCCAGCACCCGCGTGCGCGGTCCGATCAATTGCAGCGCGGCGTCCAGGTCGATCAGGCCACGGTTGTCCACGGGCAGGATCACCAGCTTCAGGCCGCGGCGTTTGGCCAATTGCTGCCAGGGCAGCAGGTTGGCGTGGTGTTCGAGGGCGCTGACGGCGATTTCCTCGCCCGCCTCGAAACGGTGTTCGAGGGCGTAGGCCAGCAGGTTGAGCGCCGAGGTGGCGCCATGTGTGAAGACGATCTGCCCGCTGCTGCCGGCATTGAGCCAGGCGGCGGCCTTGTCGCGACTGGCCTCGAAGGCCTGGGTTGCCAAAGCGCCGGGCAAATGCTGGGCACGGTGCACGTTGGCGGCGCCATGGGCGTAGTAATGGCTCAGGGCATCGAGCAGGGGCTGGGGTTTCTGAGTGGTTGCAGCGCTGTCCAGATAGGTCTGGTGCTGGCGTTGCAGGGCGGCGATGGCGGGAAAGTCAGCGCGCCAGGGAGAGGGTTGGAACATGTTCGTAGGGCCTGGATATCGGGTCTGGCGAAAGGCCAGACCCGATCGTACCACTTAGTTGTGGGCGTGCAGTGCTTCGTTCAGCTCGATGGCCGACTTGTGGGTCTTGCACTCGACGGCGCCGGTTACCGAGTTGCGGCGGAACAGCAGGTCGGTCTGGCCGGCCAGGTCGCGGGCCTTGACCACTTTCACCAGCTGGTTCTGCTCGTCGAGCAGTTGCACCTTGGTGCCTGCGGTGATGTACAGGCCGGCTTCGACGGTGTTGCGGTCGCCCAGCGGGATGCCGATACCGGCGTTGGCGCCGATCAGGCAGCCTTCGCCAACCTTGATGACGATGTTGCCGCCGCCCGACAGGGTGCCCATGGTCGAGCAGCCGCCGCCCAGGTCCGAGCCCTTGCCGACGAAGACGCCCGCCGAAACGCGGCCTTCGATCATGCCCGGGCCTTCGGTGCCGGCGTTAAAGTTGACGAAGCCTTCGTGCATGATGGTGGTGCCTTCGCCGATGTAGGCACCCAGGCGTACGCGGGCGCTGTCGGCGATACGCACGCCGCTCGGCACGACGTAGTCGGTCATCTTCGGGAATTTGTCTACCGAGAACACTTCCAGCAGCTCGCCCTTGAGGCGCGCTTCCAGTTGCTGCTCGGCCAGTTCGGCCAGATCGACGGCGCCCTGGCTGGTCCAGGCGACGTTCGGCAGCAGTGGGAAGATGCCGGCCAGGCTCAGGCCGTGAGGCTTGACCAGGCGGTGGGAGAGCAGGTGCAGCTTGAGGTAAGCCTCAGGAGTCGAGCTCAGGGTGGCGTCTTCGGCCAGCAGGGTAGCGACCAGCGGCTTGCTGCTTTCGGCCAGGCGGGTCAGCAGGGCGGCCTGGACCGGGTCGATCGACTTGACGGCTTCGGCCAGTTGGCCGGCCTGGGCCGGGCTGAAGGCGATGGCCTGGTTGCCACCTTCGTAGCCCAGCAGCGGGGTGACGGCGGCGACCAGTTCGGCGGCCGGGTTGAGCAGGGGTTGCGCGTAGAAGACTTCCAGCCAGGCGCCTTGACGGTTTTGGGTGCCGACGCCGAAGGCCAGGCTGAACAGGGAAGTGGACATGCAGTTACCTCGTACTGAAATTGATTGAAAGCGGGCGGCTCACTTCAGGGCGGCCGCGTACAGGTCCGGTTTGAAGCCCACCAGGGTCTTGCCGCCCAGGTCGAGTACCGGGCGCTTGATCATCGACGGTTGGGCGAGCATCAGGTCGACGGCTTTGGCCTGGTCGAGGTCGGCCTTCCGGGCGTCGTCGAGCTTGCGGAAGGTGGTGCCGGCGCGGTTGAGGACGACGCTCCAGCCGTGCTCGTCGCACCAGCGCTCGAGGCTGTCCCGGTCGATGCCCTGGGTCTTGTAATCGTGGAAGTCGTAGTCGATGGCTTGTTCTTCCAGCCAGCTACGTGCCTTTTTCATCGTGTCACAGGCTTTGATGCCGTAAAGAGTGTAAGCCATTGATCATCAAGGGCTGCCGGGCTTTCCCCAGGCAACCCCGCAACTCCTCGGAATTTTGGGTGGGCTGGATTATGCGGCATCGAAAGGCACGGCGCCACGGCTGTGGCGCCGCCATCGGACATGCGTCTATCGGTTGGCGCCGAGCAATTGCCGGGACTCGATGAAAATCACCCCGGCATCCTCCATTTCCGCCATTGCGCGCTCCAGCGAGCCGTCGCTGTCGATGGCCCGGCAGGCATCCAGTACCACGTAGGTGACGAAGCCCTTGCCGCGGGCATGCAGCGCTGTCCAGGCAACGCAGAAGTCCAGCGCCAGGCCGACCACGAAGACAGTGGAAATCCCCTTTTCCTGCAGGTAGCCGGCCAGGCCCGTGGTGGTCTGCTGGTCGGCCTCGGTGAATGCCGAATAGCTGTCCACCGCCGGATTGCCGCCCTTGCGCACAATCAGTTGGGTGTGGGGGATGTTCAGGTGCGGGTGGAACTGTGCGCCTTCGCTGCCCTGGATGCAGTGGTCGGGCCATAGCACCTGCGGGCCGTAGGGCAGATCGATGACCTCGAACGGCTTGCGCCCAGGGTGGCTGGAGGCGAACGAGGCGTGGCCGGCGGGGTGCCAGTCCTGAGCCTGCACCACGTTGCGAAAACCGCTGGCGATGCGGTTGACCAGCGGCACGATCTGGTCGCCGCCGGTGACAGGCAGGGCACCACCGGGGATGAAGTCGTTCTGCACATCGATCACGAGCAGGGCGCGATCGGGGCTATCGTTGTTCAGGGTTGCGGCCATCGGACGTGCTTCCTTGTAATCACGGTCTGGGAGGGTAAAACCGACGCGGATGGATAAAGCGCTTGCGTAGCATGATGTTACATATTCCCCGCCGGCCTGCGACTTATGTTCAGCGGTCGCTTGGGGGACGAGGTCGTTACTATATGTGTCCAATGGCCCACGCCTGTCCAGCGTGCCCACGGAATGCTTTCGAATCGAACAGGAAACACGCCACATGCAGTCAGCCTATACCGTCCTTATCCTGCTGATGCTGGTCAGTGTCTCCAAGCTGGTGGGGCGGATGATTCCCCTGCCGCTGCCTCTGGTACAGATTGCCGCCGGGGCCTTGCTTGCCTGGCCGACCCTTGGCCTGCACGTGGCCCTCGACCCTGAACTGTTTCTCTTCCTGTTCCTGCCACCGCTGCTGTTTTCCGATGGCTGGCGCATGCCCAAGCGCGAGCTGTGGCGCCTGCGCGGGCCGATCCTGACCCTGGCGGTGGGCCTGGTGCTGTTCACCGTGGTCGGCGCCGGCTACTTCATCCACTGGATCATCCCGACCATTCCGTTGTCGGTGGCCTTTGCTCTGGCCGCGGTGCTGTCGCCGACCGACGCCGTGGCGGTCTCGGCCATCACCCAGGACCGCCTGCCCACGCCGCTGATGCACATGCTGCAGGGCGAGGCGCTGATGAACGATGCCTCCGGCCTGGTGACCTTCAAGTTCGCCCTGGCCGCTGCCATCACCGGTGTATTTTCCCTGGCCGAGGCCAGCCTGACCTTCGTGCTGGTGGCGATCGGCGGATTGGCCATCGGTGTCGCCCTGAGCTGGCTGGTCGGTCGTCTGCGCGCCTGGATGATTGCCCGGGGCTGGGACGATCCGGCGACCCACGTGGTGTTCATGTTGCTGCTGCCGTTCGCGGCCTATGTGCTGGCCGAGCGCCTCGGTGCATCGGGCATTCTCTCGGCGGTGGCCGCGGGGATGATGCAGAGCTGGCTCGACCTGCTGCCGCGCCAGACCAGCACCCGCCTGCTCAACCGCAGCGTCTGGTCGCTGCTGGAGTTCGCCTTCAACGGCCTGATCTTCCTGCTGCTGGGCCTGCAACTGCCAGACATCATCAAGGCCGTGACCAGTCATGAGGCCTCGCTGTGGCCGACGCTGGCCTGGCGCTGCCTGGACGTGGTGGCGATCTTTGGCGTGCTGGTGCTGCTGCGCTTTGTCTGGGTGCAGAGCATCTGGCGCCTGATCGGCCAGGTTCGGCGCTGGCGCGGCAAGTCGGAACTGGTGCTGTTGCCCGATGCGCGCTCCTGCTGGTTGCTGACCTTGGGCGGTGTGCGCGGTGCCGTGACCCTGGCCGGTGTCATGTCGGTGCCGCTGCTGATTGCTGCCGGCAAGGGTTTCCCCGAGCGCGACCTGCTGATCTTCATTGCCGCCGGGGTGATCCTGTTGTCGCTGGTGTCGGCGTGCATTGCCCTGCCGCTGCTGCTGCGTGGCGTCGAGAAGAGCGCGGACGACGCCCTGCAACAGGAGGCCGACGATGCCTGGCGGCGTACCGCCGAGGCGGCGATCCACGCGCTGGAAGCCGAGGAAACCGCCGAGCCCGGCGCGCCTCAGGACGCGTCCCAGGCGGCCCTGGCGGCGGAACTGAAAGCGCGACTGATGGCCGAGTACCGCCAGCAACTGGATGCCTACAACGACAGCGCCGAAGCCCGTGCCCTGGCCGAGCAGATGGACCAGCTGGAGCGTCGTTTGCGCTTGCGTGCGCTGCGGGCGCAGCGCCTGGAACTGTACCGGCTGCACCGCCATCACGAGATCGGCGATGACGTGGTGCGCAAGGTGCTGGGAGAGCTGGATATGAGCGAGGCGAATCTGGGGCAGGTGAAATAGCCGAAGCGGGGCAGCCATCCCGGTGGATCGGGATGGCTGTGAAAGGCATCAGCCTTCGATGAAGGCGCGGATCCGCCTGGCAGCCTCGACACATTCGGCCAGCGGAGCCACCAGCGCCATGCGCACGCGCCCGGCACCCGGATTGACCCCATCCACGTCGCGGGACAGGTAGGAGCCTGGCACTACGGTCACATGCTGCTGTTCGAACAGCCCGCGGCAGAACGCCGCGTCATCGTTGCCAGGCACCTTGGCCCAGAGGTAGAAACCGCCATCGGGCTTCTGGACGTCCAGCACCGGGCCGAGGATCTCCAGCACGGCGTCGAATTTCTCGCGGTACAGGTCGCGGTTGTCGCGTACGTGGGCTTCGTCGTTCCAGGCGGCGATGGACGCCAGTTGGGTCTGCACCGGCATCGCGCAACCGTGGTAGGTGCGGTACAGCAGGAAGGCCTTGAGGATTTCCGCGTCGCCGGCCACGAAACCGGAGCGCAGGCCCGGCAGGTTGGAGCGCTTGGACAGGCTGTGGAACACCACGCAGCGCTTGAAGTCGCTGCGGCCCAGTTCCGCGCAGGCGCTGAGCAGGCCCGGCGGCGGGCTTTGCTCGTCGAAGTACAGTTCGCTGTAGCACTCGTCGGCGGCGATGACGAAGTCGTACTGGTCGGCCAGCGCGATCAGTTTCTTCAGGGTTTCCAGCGGAACCAGTGCGCCGGTCGGATTACCCGGGGAGCACAGGAACAGGATCTGGCAGCGCTCCCAGACCTGCGCCGGCACTGCGTCGAAGTCGGGGTTGAAACCGTTGCTGTCCAGGCATGGCAGGTAGTGCGGCTGCGCACCGGCCAGCAGGGCTGCGCCTTCGTAGATCTGGTAGAAGGGGTTCGGGCTGATGATCAGGCCGTTGTCGCTGCGGTTGACCACGGCCTGAGTGAAGGAAAACAGCGCTTCACGGGTGCCGTTGACCGGCAGTACGTGGCGGGCGGCGTCGAGCCAGCCGGCCGGTACGCCGAAGCGGCGTTCGCACCACTGGGCAATGGACTCGCGCAGGGCCGGCAGGCCGAGGGTGGTGGGGTACACCGCCATCTGGTCGAGGTTGTCGGCCAGGGCCTTGGCCACGAAGGCCGGCGAGGTGTGCTTCGGTTCACCGATCGACAGGGCGATGGCGCGTTTGTCCGCCGCCGGGGTGACGCCGCCCAGCAGGGCGCGCAGTTTCTCGAACGGGTAGGGCTGAAGCTGGTTCAAAGCGTTGTTCATCGTCGCGAAGTCTCGTCAAAGCATCAAATGGTCAGGCGGAAGGATTCGATCCCGCTGGCCTGGTCGACCCGCAACTGTTCGACGATCGCGTCCTGCAGGCGGCTGCACAGTTGTGGGTCGGAAAGGGGCTGGTTGTCGGCGTCGGTAATGAAGAACACGTCTTCCACGCGTTCGCCGAGGGTGGCGATCTTGGCGTTCTGCAGCGACAGGTCGAAGTCCAGGAAGATCTTGCCGATCCGTGCCAGCAGGCCCGGACGGTCGGGGGCGATGATCTCGAGGATGGTCACCGGCCGCTGGGCATCGTTGAGGATGGTTACCTGCGGCGCGAAACTGAAGTGCTTGAGCTGGCGCGGCACCCGGCGCTGGATGATGGTCGGGTAGTCGTCCGGGTTGCGCAGCGCGTCGGTCAGGCCGTCACGGATCTGCTTGACCCGCACGGGGTTGTCGCCGATCGAGCCGCCATCGTTGTCGAGCACGATGTAGGTGTCGAGGGTGAACTGGCTGCTGGAGGTGATGATCCGGGCGTCATGGATGTTCAGGTTGAGCTGGTCCATGGCCGCCACGGTCACGGCGAAGAAATCGTGCTGGTCGGGCGCGTAGATGAAAATCTGCGTGCCACCCTCGAACTCGCGCTGGGTGGTCTCCTTGATCAGCACCAGCGGACCGCTGTCGGCCGGTTGCTGGAGGATGGCGTCGGAATGCCAGGCGACATCGGCGGCGGTGTGGCGCAGGAAATAGTCGTCGCCCAGTTGCGACCAGAGCTGCTCGACATCGTCCTGGTCGTTGCCTTCGCGGATGAGGATGTCCAGTGCCGCGCTCTGGGTCTGGCGGATCTGCTCCTCGCGGTCCAGCGGATTCTCCAGGCCGCGGCGCAGGGCACGCTTGGTCTCGGTGTAGAGCTGGCGCAGCAGGCTGGCGCGCCACGAGTTCCACAGGCTCGGGTTGGTGGCATTGATGTCGGCGACGGTCAGCACGTAGAGGTAGTCGAGGTGCACCTGGTCCCCCACCCGCTGGGCGAAGTCGTGGATGACCTGGGGATCGGACAGATCCTTGCGCTGTGCGGTGGTGGACATTACCAGGTGATTCTGCACCAGCCAGACGATCAGGCGGCTGTCCCAGGCCGGCAACTGATGGCGTTGGCAGAACGCCTGTGCATCCACCGCGCCCAGTTCGGAGTGGTCGCCCTGGCGACCCTTGCCGATGTCGTGGTAGAGCCCGGCAAGGTAGATCAGCTCGGGCTTGGGCAGGCGGCCCATGAGCTTGCTCGCCAGGGGGAATTTCTCCGATACCGGGGTGTACTGCAGTTTGCGCAGGTGCTTGATCAGGTTGAGGGTGTGGGCGTCCACCGTATAGATGTGGAACAGGTCATGCTGCATCTGCCCGACGATCAGACCGAACTCCGGCAGGTAGCGGCCGAGGATGCCGTAGCGGTTCATGCGCCGCAGGTTGCGGTGGATGCCGATCTCGCACTTGAACAGCTCGATGAACAGGCTGGTGTTGCGGATATCGTTGCGGAAGTTGTCGTCGATCAGGTGACGGTATTCGCGCAGCAGGCGAATGGTATCGGCACGGACACCCTTGATCTCCGGGTGCTGGGCCATCAGCACGAAAATCTCCAGCATGGCGAACGGCGTGCGCTTGAAGACGTTGGGCCGTACCGCCTCGATGTAGCCGTCGTGCAACTGGAAGCGCGCGTTCAGCGGCTGGGTGGTGGTGCTGCTGTCATCGGTGAGGATCACTTCCTCGAAGTGCTGGATGATCAGGTCGCTCAGCTCGGCGATGCTCATCACCACCCGGTAGTACTGCTGCATGAACTGCTCGATGGCGCGCTTCGGGTTTTCGTCCTCGAAACCGAGCAGCGCGGCGATGCTGCGCTGGTGGTCAAACATCAGCCGGTCTTCGGCGCGTCCGGCGAGCATGTGCAGGGCATAGCGCACTTTCCAGAGAAATTCCTGGGAAGTGGCCAGCAACTTGTTTTCGCTTTCCAGCAGGAAGCCTTCGCCGGCCAGGGCATGCAGGTTCAGCGTGCCGTACTGGCGGCGGGCGACCCAGAGCACGGTCTGGATATCGCGCAGCCCGCCGGGCGAGCCCTTGACGTTGGGTTCCAGGTTGTATTCGGTGTCGTTGTACTTGTGGTGGCGGGCCTTCTGTTCGGCGCGCTTGGCAAGGAAAAACTCCTTGCTCGGCCACATATGCTCGGGGCTGGTGACCTCCAGCATGCGCTGGCGCAGGCGCTCGGGGCCGCAGATGGTGCGGCTTTCCATCAGGTTGGTGACCACGGTCAGGTCGGCCCGCGCCTGTTCGGCGCATTCTTCCACCGAGCGCACGCTCTGGCCGACCTCCAGGCCGATGTCCCACAGCAGGGTCAGGAAGCGTTCGATCGAATCGCGGAAGATCTCATGGTCTTCGCTGTCCAGCAGGATCAGCAGGTCGATGTCCGAGTGCGGGTGCAGCTCGCCGCGGCCGTAGCCTCCCACCGCGACCAGGGCGATATCGGCTTCGTCGCTCCAGTCGAAGTGGTTCCAGGCCTGCTGCAGGATGTTGTCGACGAACCAGGCGCGATCCTCGATCAGCCGGCGGATGTCGCGGCCCTGGCGAAAGCGTTCGTCAAGCACCTCGCCGGCGCGGCGGATGGCTTTCTTGAACGCCGCGATCGGGCTTGACTTGAGGGCCAGTTCCGCCTGGAACTGACCGCGGTCGAACAGCTCGGGATCCACCTGTGGCATCGAATCGAGTCCTGTCTGTCAGGCTGAGGTACGGGGAATGGTGTCGTCTTTGCGCAGCGTGAAGATTTCGTAACCGGTGGCGGTGACCACCAGGGTGTGCTCCCACTGGGCGGAAAGCTTGCGGTCCTTGGTGATGGCGGTCCAGCCGTCGCCCAGTACCTTGGTGTCGGCCTTGCCCTGGTTGATCATCGGCTCGATGGTGAAGGTCATGCCTTCCTTGAGTTCCATGCCGGTGCCGGCACGGCCGTAGTGCAGGATCTGCGGCTCTTCGTGGAATACCTTGCCGATACCGTGGCCGCAGAATTCACGGACGACCGAGAAACCATTCTTTTCCGCGTGTTTCTGGATCACTTCGCCGATGTCGCCCAGGCGGCAGCCCGGCTTCACCAGCTCGATGGCTTTATAAAGGCATTCCTGGGTGACTTTCGACAGGCGCTCGGCCCACACCGGGACTTCGCCCACATGGAACATGCGGCTAGTGTCGCCGTGGTAGCCATCCTTGATCACGGTGACGTCGATATTCAGTGTGTCACCGGCCTTGAGCGGCTTCTCGTTGGGAATGCCGTGGCACACCACATGGTTGATCGAGGTGCAGATCGACTTGGGGAAGCCCTTGTAGTTGAGCGGGGCAGGGATGGCGTGCTGCACGTTGACGATGTAGTCGTGGCAGAGGCGGTCGAGTTCTTCGGTGGTCACGCCCGGCTTGACGTGTTCTTCGATCATTTCCAGGACTTCGGCGGCCAGGCGGCCGGCGACGCGCATCTTCTCGATGTCTTCGGCGGTTTTGATGGTGACGGTCATTGCAGGCTCTCTACGGCGCCGTGGCGGCGCGACAAACAGGAAAGGCGCGATTCTAGCAGAGCGCTGGGGGTTTCAGGGCCCCGCGCCGCGGCTCGCGGTCAATGAATAGTGGCATTCTGGTCCGATCGGCATCGGGGTGCAAAGGCGCGCGGGCAGCGATGGTATTTCGGGTTCCGTTCGTCATCGGAGTGTGGTATAAAATGCGCCGCTTTCCGGGACGACCCCGAAAGCATTAACCCACACACGTATCGACACGATGGCCTGGGTGCCCCGATCCTCGGATTGCGGGTTGGTCATTGGGATGCGTGGAGGCCCAACCCGACTTATCAAGGAACTATCATGTCCCAAGTCAACATGCGCGATATGCTGAAGGCCGGTGTGCACTTCGGCCACCAGACCCGTTACTGGAACCCGAAAATGGGCAAGTACATTTTCGGCGCGCGCAACAAGATTCACATCATCAACCTGGAAAAAACCCTGCCAATGTTCAACGACGCTCTGACGTTCGTAGAGCGCCTGGCCCAGGGCAAGAACAAGATCCTGTTCGTCGGCACCAAGCGTTCCGCCGGCAAGATCGTTGCTGAGCAGGCTGCACGTTGCGGTTCGCCGTACGTCGACCACCGCTGGTTGGGCGGCATGCTGACCAACTACAAGACCATCCGCGCTTCGATCAAGCGTCTGCGCGAGCTGGAAACCCAGGCTGAAGACGGTACCTTCGCCAAGCTGACCAAGAAAGAAGCGCTGATGCGCTCCCGCGACCTGGAAAAACTGGATCGCAGCCTGGGCGGCATCAAGGACATGGGCGGCCTGCCAGACGCTCTGTTCGTGATCGACGTTGACCACGAGCGCATCGCCATCACCGAAGCCAACAAGCTGGGCATCCCGGTCATCGGCGTTGTCGATACCAACAGCAGCCCTGAAGGTGTTGACTACATCATCCCAGGTAACGACGACGCCATCCGCGCGATCGAGCTGTACATGGGTTCGATGGCTGACGCCGTCATCCGTGGCCGCAACAACGTTGCCGGTGGCACCGAAGTCTACGCTGAAGAAGCGCCAGCTGCTGAGTAATTGACGCTGCGTCGACTTGGCACGCAAAAAGGGGGCTAGGCCCCCTTTTTGCCACCTTGAAATCCTCCTGTCGCCAAGTGCCCGCATCATCGACGCGCCACTGACAGACAGGCAGTGAATTTCCAGAATTGAGCGCCCGTGTGTATCGGGTGGAATGGTTGAAAACCTATCCAAGAGGATTTTGAAATGGCAGAAATTACTGCAGCGCTGGTAAAAGAACTGCGCGAGCGTACTGGCGAAGGCATGATGGACTGCAAGAAAGCCCTCACCAAGGCTGGCGGCGATATCGAGAAAGCCATTGACGACATGCGCGCTTCCGGCGCCATCAAGGCTGCCAAGAAGGCTGGCAACATTGCCGCCGAAGGCGCCATCGCAATCAAGGACGACGGCAAGGCTGCCGTTCTGATCGAAGTCAACTCCCAGACCGACTTCCTGGCTCTGCAGGACGACTTCAAGGCCTTCGTTGCTGCCAGCGTCGAAAAAGCCTTCAACGACAAACTGACCGAGGTCGCTCCGCTGATCGCCGCTCAGGAAGATGCCCGCCTGGCCCTGGTTGCCAAGACTGGCGAAAACGTCAACATCCGCCGTCTGGCGCGTGTTGAAGGTGACGTGCTGGGTTCGTACCTGCACGGCAACAAGATCGGCGTCGTGGTTGCCCTCAAGGGTGGCAGCGTCGAGCTGGCCAAAGACATCGCCATGCACGTGGCTGCCAGCAACCCTGAGTTCCTGCTGCCGTCGGAAGTCTCCGCCGAAGCGATCGAGCGCGAGAAGAACGTCTTCCTGTCGCTGAACGAAGACAAGATGAAAGGCAAGCCAGCTGAAATCGTCGAGAAGATGATCAGCGGCCGTATCACCAAGTTCCTGGCCGAAGCCAGCCTGGTCGAGCAAGCCTTCGTCAAGGATCCGGACACCACCGTTGGTGCCCTGGCCAAGAAAGGCGGCGCTGAAATCGTTTCCTTCACCCGCTTCGCGGTCGGTGAAGGCATCGAGAAGAAAGAAGACAACTTCGCTGCCGAAGTTGCTGCTCAAGTGGCTGCTGCCCAGAAGCAATAAGACGGATTCACGTCTGTCGCCCCAAAGAGGCTGCCCGCTCACGCGCGCAGCCTCTTTGTCAAAGCGCGAGCGGTTCACGAGATCTGCTTTCGCTCTGGCGCTATTCGAGCGCCGCGCTACAGTTGGCGCAGGCTGTAAACAGCCCGCCCGGAATTTATACAAACGCCGCAGGAGAGATTCGCAATGGCTCAGCAGGTGAGTGGTCGTCAACCTCGCTATAAACGCATTTTGCTCAAACTTAGCGGCGAGGCCCTGATGGGCTCGGAAGACTTCGGGATCGACCCGAAGGTGCTGGATCGCATGGCGTTGGAAGTCGGGCAACTGGTCGGTATCGGTGTCCAGGTCGGCCTGGTGATCGGTGGCGGCAACCTGTTCCGTGGTGCGGCCCTGAGTGCGGCCGGCATGGATCGCGTCACCGGTGACCACATGGGCATGCTGGCGACCGTGATGAACGCCCTGGCCATGCGCGATGCGCTGGAGCGCTCGAACATCCCCGCCATCGTCATGTCGGCCATTTCCATGGTTGGCGTCACCGATCACTATGATCGCCGCAAAGGCATTCGCCACCTGAACTCCGGCGATGTGGTGATCTTCTCCGCCGGTACCGGCAATCCGTTCTTCACCACCGACTCGGCCGCCTGTCTGCGCGCCATCGAAATCGATGCCGATGTCGTGCTGAAGGCAACCAAGGTCGACGGCGTGTACACTGCCGATCCGTTCAAGGATCCGCATGCCGAGAAATTCGACCATCTGACGTACGATGAAGTCCTGGACCGCAAGCTCGGTGTGATGGACCTGACCGCAATCTGCCTGTGCCGTGACCACAAGATGCCGTTGCGGGTATTCAATATGAACAAGCCTGGCGCCTTGCTGAACATCGTAGTGGGCGGCGCTGAAGGAACTCTGATCGAGGAAGGCGAAGAATGATCAACGATATCAAGAAAGACGCTCAGGATCGCATGGGCAAGTCCATCGAGGCCCTGGGGCGCAACCTGGCTGCGATCCGTACCGGTCGTGCCCACCCAAGCATCCTGGACAGCGTCAAGGTGACTGCCTGGGGCAGCGAGATGCCGCTGAACCAGGTCGCCGCGATCAGCGTTGAAGACGCCCGTACCCTGAAGATCGTCGCTCACGACAAGAACCTGAGCGCTGCGATCGAGAAGGCTATCCTGACCTCCGACCTGGGTCTGAACCCGAGCAGTGCCGGTACCACCATTCGTGTGCCGATGCCGGCCCTGACCGAGGAAACCCGCAAGGGTTACACCAAGCAGGCCCGCGGTGTGGCGGAAGACGCCAAGGTGGCGGTGCGCAACGTGCGTCGCGACGCGCTGGCCGACCTGAAGAAGCTGGCCAAGGACAAGGAAATCAGCGAAGACGAGGAGCGTCGTGCAGGTGATGAGCTGCAGAAGATCACCGACAAGCACATCGCTGAGGTCGACAAGGCTCTGGAAGCGAAAGAAAAGGACCTGATGGCCGTTTAAGGCCGGGGTTTTTTCAATGGAAAAAAGCAAGCAGGGTATGCCGTCGTCGGTGCCGCGTCATGTCGCGATCATCATGGACGGAAACAATCGCTGGGCGAAGAAGCGCCTGTTGCCCGGCGTTGCCGGGCACAAGGCAGGGGTCGACGCGGTACGGGCTGTCATCGAGGTCTGTGCCGAGGCCAAGGTCGAAGTGCTGACCCTGTTCGCATTCTCCAGCGAGAACTGGCAGCGTCCCGCCGATGAGGTCGGGGCGCTGATGGAGCTGTTCTTCTCGGCCTTGCGCCGGGAAGCCAGGCGACTCAACGAAAACAACATCAGTTTGCGGATCATCGGTGATCGCTCGCGCTTTCATCCGGAACTGCAGGCTGCCATGCGTGAGGCCGAGGCGCTGACCGCTGGCAGCGATCGTTTCATCCTGCAAATCGCCGCCAACTACGGTGGTCAGTGGGATATCGCCCAGGCAGCACAGCGTCTGGCGCGAGAGGTACAGGCCGGGCACCTGCGCCCGGAAGACATCACGCCCGATCTGCTGCAGACCTGCCTCGCCACCGGCGACCTGCCATTGCCCGACCTGTGCATTCGCACTGGCGGCGAACACCGCATCAGCAACTTCCTGTTGTGGCAACTGGCTTACGCCGAGTTGTACTTCTCCGACCTCTATTGGCCGGACTTCAAACACGAGGCCATGCGCAATGCGCTGGCTGATTTCGCTTCGCGCCAGCGCCGCTTCGGTAAAACCAGCGAGCAGGTCGAAGCTGGAGCCCGTGCTTAATGCTCAAGCAACGCATCATTACCGCGCTGATCCTGCTGCCGATTGCCCTGGGCGGTTTCTTCCTGCTGGATGGCGCGGATTTCGCGCTGTTCATCGGTCTGGTGGTCAGTCTGGGGGGATGGGAGTGGGCTCGTCTCGCCGGCCTCACTGCTCAGGTCCTGCGGGTCGCTTACGCCACCGTGATCGCCGGTCTTCTGCTGTTGCTCTACCTCATGCCGGACCTGGCCCCTTGGGTGCTGGGTGCGTCGGTGTTGTGGTGGGGTGTAGCGACCTGGCTGGTGATGACCTACCCAGGCAGCAGCGAGTTGTGGGCGAGTGCCGCCTGCCGTTTGCTCATCGGTGTCCTGATCCTGTTGCCCGCCTGGCAAGGTCTGGTGCTGCTCAAGCACTGGCCGATGGGTGACTGGTTGATCCTGTCGGTCATGATCCTGGTCTGGGGGGCGGACATCGGGGCGTACTTCTCGGGCCGGGCTTTCGGCAAGCGCAAGCTGGCGCCGCAGGTCAGTCCCGGCAAGAGCTGGGAAGGGGTGTATGGTGGGCTGGTGCTGAGCCTGGTCATTACCCTTGGTGTCGGCTTGACTCGCCATTGGAGCCTGGGTGAGGTGCTGTTCGGGCTGTTCGGTGTGACCCTTGTGGTCATGGGGTCGGTGGTTGGTGATCTGACCGAAAGCATGTTCAAGCGCCGCGCCGGGATCAAGGACAGCAGCAACCTGTTGCCGGGGCATGGCGGCGTCCTGGATCGGATCGACAGCCTGACGGCGGCCATCCCACTGTTCGCGGTGCTGCTGTGGGCCGCTGATTGGGGCGTGCTGTGAACCGCATACAACGCATAACCGTGCTCGGGGCCACTGGCTCCATCGGGCTGAGCACGCTGGATGTGATCGCTCGGCATCCGGAGCGCTATCAGGTTTTTGCCCTGACCGGCTATTCCCGTCTCAGTGAGCTGCTGCAACTGTGCTTGCGCCATGCGCCGGTTTTTGCGGTGGTGCCGGATGAGCAGGCGGCCGTGGTGCTGCGTGCCGGTCTGGAAGCGGCTGGCTCACGCACCGAGGTGCTGGTGGGCGAGCAGGGGCTGTGTGATGTCGCGGCTGATCCGCAGGTCGATGCGGTAATGGCGGCGATCGTCGGCGCCGCCGGCTTGCGTCCGACCCTGGCGGCAGTGGAGGCGGGCAAGAAGGTGCTGTTGGCGAACAAGGAAGCGCTGGTCATGTCCGGCGCCTTGTTCATGCAGGCGGTTCAGCGCAGCAAGGCCGTGCTGCTGCCGATCGACAGCGAGCACAACGCGATTTTCCAGTGCCTTCCGGGCGATTACAGTCGCGGTCTGGCCCAGGTGGGGGTCCGCCGGATTCTGCTGACGGCTTCGGGCGGTCCGTTCCGCGAGACGCCGGCCGATGAGCTGGCGCTGGTCAGTCCGGAGCAGGCGTGCGCTCACCCCAACTGGTCCATGGGGCGGAAAATTTCCGTGGACTCGGCGAGCATGATGAACAAAGGCCTGGAGCTGATCGAGGCGTGCTGGCTGTTCGATGCGCGGCCGTCCCAGGTCGAGGTGGTGGTGCATCCCCAGAGCGTGATCCATTCGCTGGTGGACTATGTCGACGGCTCGGTGCTGGCGCAGTTGGGTAACCCCGACATGCGCACGCCTATTGCCAACGCCCTGGCCTGGCCTGAGCGGATCGATTCCGGGGTTGCACCGCTGGATCTCTTCGCCATCGCCCGCCTGGACTTCCAGGCGCCCGACGAGCGGCGTTTTCCTTGCCTGCGCCTGGCACGAGAGGCTGCCGAAGCCGGTAACAGTGCTCCGGCGATGCTCAACGCGGCGAACGAGGTCGCGGTGGAGGCCTTCCTTCAACGGCGCATCCGCTTCCCGGAAATCGCGAGTATGATCGGTCAGGTGCTTGACCGGGAGCCGGTTGTGGCCGTGGATACGCTGGACGCGGTGTTTGCCGCCGACCAGCGTGCCAGGGCGCTGGCCGGCCAGTGGTTGGAGCGTCACGGGCGCTGAGGGCGCAACGCCGGGATGCAGTGCGCCGGCCCCTGTCGAACGTCATTCGGAGAAAGACATGAGTGCGCTTTACATGATTGTCGGTACCCTGGTCGCCCTGGGTGTGCTGGTTACCTTTCACGAATTCGGGCACTTCTGGGTGGCGCGGCGGTGTGGCGTCAAGGTGCTGCGTTTTTCCGTCGGCTTCGGCACGCCGCTGTTGCGCTGGCACGACCGGCAGGGCACCGAGTTCGTGATCGCGGCCATCCCGCTGGGTGGCTACGTCAAGATGCTGGACGAGCGGGAAAGCGACGTTCCTGCTGCCCTGGCCGCACAATCCTTCAATCGCAAGACAGTCGGGCAGCGTATCGCCATCACGGCGGCCGGTCCGATTGCCAACTTCCTGCTGGCCATCGTGTTTTTCTGGATGCTGGCGATGCTCGGCAGTCAGCAGGTGCGGCCGGTAGTCGGCGGGGTCGAAGCCGGCAGTCTCGCGGCAGTGGCCGGTCTCACTGCCGGTCAGGAAATCGTTTCAATCGATGGCAAACCGACCAATGGTTGGGCCGAGATCAACCTGCAACTGGTTCGCCGCCTGGGTGAAAGCGGTTCGCTGCAGATCGGCGTTCGCGATGACGGCGCCAGTCAGGGCAGTCTCCATACCGTTTCCCTGGACAATTGGCTCAAGGGCGCCGATGAGCCGGACCCGATCCGCTCCCTGGGTATCCGTCCCTGGCGGCCGGCGCTGGCGCCAGTGCTTGCAGAGCTCGATCCAAAAGGGCCGGCGCAGGCCGCCGGACTGAAAACCGGTGACCGGCTGCTGAGCCTGGACGGTCAATCGCTGAGCGACTGGCAGCAAGTGGTCGACACCGTGCGGGGCCGGGCGGGCAGCCGCATTCTGCTGGCCGTCGAGCGGGACGGTGCGCGCCTGGAGTTGCCGGTGACCCTGGCAACCCGCGGCGAGGGCGCATCGGCCAGCGGCTATCTGGGTGCCGGTGTTGCGCCCGTCGAATGGCCAGCGCAAATGCTGCGCGAAGTCAGTTACGGACCGCTCGAAGCGGTAGGGCAGGGGCTCTCCCGAACCTGGAGCATGAGCGTCCTGACCCTTGATTCACTGAAGAAAATGCTCTTCGGCGAGCTCTCGGTAAAAAACTTGAGCGGACCGATAACCATTGCTAAAGTGGCGGGCGCTTCAGCCCAGTCCGGCATTGGTGATTTCCTTAATTTCCTTGCCTACCTGAGCATAAGCCTGGGGGTTCTTAACTTGCTGCCCATTCCGGTTCTGGATGGGGGGCATTTGCTGTTCTACCTGATCGAGTGGGCGCGTGGCCGTCCACTGTCGGACCGGGTGCAAGGTTGGGGTATCCAGATCGGTATCAGTTTGGTAGTCGGGGTGATGTTGCTCGCCCTGATCAACGATTTGGGTCGACTGTAACGCTTCGTTCAATTGCGAACCTGCCGCCCTTCGCGGCGGGTCGTTTATTGCCAGTTGGAATAAGAAAGGACTTCATGAAACGTCTGCTGCTAACTGCGGCTCTCGCCGCACTGATGATCGCTGAAGTTCACGCCGAGTCCTTCACCATCTCCGATATTCGTGTCAATGGTCTGCAGCGGGTTTCCGCGGGCAGCGTTTTCGGTGCGCTGCCATTGAACGTGGGCGACCAGGCCGACGACGGTCGTCTGGTGGAGTCGACCCGTTCACTGTTCAAGACCGGTTTCTTCCAGGACATCCAACTGGGCCGCGACGGCAATGTCCTGATCATCAACGTCGTCGAGCGTCCTTCCGTCTCCAGTATCGAGATCGAAGGCAACAAGGCGATCAGCACCGAGGACCTGATGAAGGGCCTCAAGCAGTCCGGCCTTGCCGAGGGCGAGATCTTCCAGCGTGCGACCCTTGAAGGCGTGCGTAACGAGCTGCAGCGCCAGTATGTCGCGCAGGGTCGTTACTCGGCCGAGGTCGACGCCGAAGTGGTCCCGCAGCCTCGCAACCGCGTTGCGCTGAAGATCAAGATCAACGAAGGCACGGTCGCTGCCATCCAGCACATCAACGTCGTGGGCAACACCGTGTTCTCCGACGAAGACCTGCAGGGCCTGTTCGAGCTGAAGACCACCAACTGGCTGTCGTTCTTCAAGAACGACGACAAGTACGCTCGTGAAAAGCTCTCCGGCGACCTGGAGCGCCTGCGTTCCTACTACCTGGACCGCGGCTACATCAACATGGACATCGCCTCGACCCAGGTGTCCATCACGCCTGACAAGAAGCACGTCTACATCACCGTCAACATCAACGAAGGCGAGAAGTACACGGTTCGTGACGTCAAGCTTTCCGGTGATCTGAAAGTTCCTGAAGACCAGGTCAAGGCGCTGCTGCTGGCGCAGCCAGGCCAGGTGTTCTCGCGCAAGGTGATGACCACGACGTCCGAGCTCATCACTCGCCGCCTCGGTAACGAGGGCTATACCTTCGCCAACGTCAACGGCGTTCCGCAGCCGCATGACGAAGACCACACCGTCGACATCACCTTCGTCGTCGACCCGGGCAAGCGCGCCTACGTCAACCGCATCAACTTCCGTGGCAACACCAAGTCCGAGGACGAAGTGCTGCGTCGCGAAATGCGCCAGATGGAAGGTGGCTGGGCTTCGACCTACCTGATCGACCAGTCCAAGACCCGCCTCGAGCGCCTGGGCTTCTTCAAGGAAGCCAACGTCGAGACACCGGCCGTGCCGGGCACCGACGACCAGGTGGACGTGAACTACACCGTCGAAGAGCAGGCCTCCGGTTCCATCACCGCCAGCGTCGGTTTCGCCCAGAGCGCCGGTCTGATCCTCGGTGGTTCCATCAGCCAGAACAACTTCCTGGGTACCGGTAACAAGGTCTCCATCGGCCTGACCCGTTCCGAATACCAGAGCCGATACAACTTCGGCTTCGTGGACCCCTACTGGACTGCCGACGGCGTCAGCCTGGGCTACAACGCCTTCTACCGCACCACCAACTACGACGACCTCGATGTCGACGTGGCAAGCTATGCCGTGGACAGCATGGGTGCCGGTGTCAACGTCGGCTACCCGATCAGCGAGACATCGCGCCTGACGTTCGGCCTGACCGTGCAGCAGGACAAGATCAAGACCGGTACCTACACCGTCGACGAGATCTTCGACTTCCTGGAGCGTGAGGGCAGTGACAACTTCCTGAACTTCAAGGCCTCGGCCGGCTGGTCCGAGTCGACCCTGAACAAGGGTGTTCTGGCGACCCGCGGTCACTCGCAAAGCCTGGTGCTTGAAGCGACCACCCCGGGCAGCGACCTGTCGTTCTTCAAGCTCGACTACCGCGGCCAGCTGTTCAAGCCAATCACCAACGACTACACCCTGCGCCTGCATACCGAGCTGGGTTACGGTGACGGTTATGGTTCGACCTCGGGTCTGCCGTTCTACGAGAACTACTACGCAGGTGGTTTCAACTCGGTTCGCGGATTCAAGGACAGCAGCCTCGGCCCGCGCAGTACGCCAAGCCAGGCCAACGCCGACCGTGGCACCGCGACCGACCCGGACCAGGATCCGCTGCCGTTCGGTGGCAACGTCCTCGTGCAGGGCGGTGTCGAGTTGCTGTTCCCGCTGCCGTTCGTCAAGGACCAGCGCTCCCTGCGGACCTCGGTGTTCTGGGATGTGGGTAACGTGTTCGATACCAATTGCGGCTCCAAGCCTGATTGCGAGAAGCTCGGTCTTTCGGGACTGGCAAGCTCCGTCGGCCTGGGCGTGACCTGGATTACCGCACTGGGTCCGTTGAGCTTCAGCCTGGCGATGCCGGTGAAGAAACCGGACGATGCCGATACCCAGGTGTTCCAATTCTCTCTGGGCCAGACCTTCTAAGGGTCTGATCCACGTAAATGACAACGGATTCTGTAGGAGTGCATCGTGCGTAAGTTGACTCAACTGGCGGTACTGGCCGCGGCTCTGGTCGCGACCCCGGCGTTTGCCGATATGAAGATTGCCGTTTTGAACTATCAGATGGCCCTGCTCGAATCCGACGCGGCCAAGCAATACGCGGTTGATGCCGAGAAGAAATTCGGCCCGCAACTGACCAAGCTGAAAAACCTGGAAAGCAGCGCCAAGGGCATTCAGGATCGCCTGGTCAAAGGTGGCGATAAAATGCCTCAGGGCGAACGCGAGCGTCTGGAGCTTGAATTCAAGCAAAAGGCTCGTGACTTCCAGTTCCAGTCCAAGGAACTGAACGAAGCCAAGGCCGTGGCCGACCGCGACATGCTCAAGCAGCTCAAGCCGAAGCTGGACGGCGCTGTCGAAGGCGTCATCAAGGAAGGTGGCTACGATCTGGTTCTCGAGCGCGGCGCGGTGATCGATGTCAAGCCTCAGTACGACATCACCCGTCAGGTCATCGAGCGCATGAACAAGTCCCGTTGATATGACGGCGACCATGAAACTCGGCCAATTGGCCGAGTTCCTCGGGGCTACCCTTGCGGGCCCTGAAGAACTCGAGATCGTTGGCCTCGCGACGCTCCAGGAAGCCGGCCCCGGCCAATTGAGCTTCCTCGCCAATCCCCAATACCGCAAATACCTGGCTGATACCCAGGCGGCTGCGGTGTTGCTGCGTGCTGCCGATGCCGAGGGCTTTACCGGCAACGCGCTGATCGTGCCGGACCCCTATCTCGCGTATGCGCGCATCTCCCATCTGTTCGACCCCAAGCCCAAGGCTGTAGCGGGAATTCATCCCAGCGCCGTGGTCGCGGCGGATGCGCAGGTGGATGCGAGCGCCAGTATCGGTCCGTTCGCGGTCATCGAGAGCGGTGCCGTGATTGGTGCGAACGTCGCCATCGGCGCCCATTGCTTCATCGGTGCGCGTTGCGTGATCGGCGAGGGCGGCTGGCTGGCTCCGCGGGTGACGCTCTATCACGATGTGCGCATCGGCAAGCGGGTGGTGATCCAGTCCGGGGCTGTCTTGGGTGGTGAGGGCTTCGGTTTCGCCAACGAGAAAGGCGTCTGGCAGAAGATCGCCCAGATCGGCGGCGTCAGCATCGGCGACGATGTGGAGATCGGCGTCAATACCGCCATCGATCGCGGTGCGCTGGCCGATACCCGTATCGGCGATGGCGTCAAACTCGACAACCAGATCCAGATCGCCCATAACGTACAGGTCGGTGACCATACGGCAATGGCAGCCTGCGTGGGTATTTCGGGCAGCACCAGAATCGGCAAGCACTGCACCATCGCGGGCGGTGTCGGGATGGTCGGTCACATCGATGTCTGTGACAACGTTTTCGTTTCCGGCATGACCATGGTCACCCGCTCCATCACCGCACCAGGCGCCTACTCGTCGGGTACGGCGATGCAGCCCCTGGGTGACTGGCGCAAGAGCGCGGCACGGATTCGGCAACTGGACGAGATGGCCAAGCGTCTTCAACAGGTAGAAAAGCGCGTCGATGCCGTGACCTCGGGCGGCCAGCCTTCATCTGATGGCTGATACCCTTTCCTGATCGAGGCAGTTCGCTCGCTGACGACTGCCCCGATTTGCAAAAGGTGCATGGCGCCCTGCGCGTGCTCCCTATCTTTACTACAGGCTTTCCCCAGAAATGATGGACATCAACGAGATTCGCGAATACCTGCCTCACCGTTACCCGTTCCTGCTCGTGGATCGGGTAGTGGAACTGGACGTCGAGGGCCAGCGCATTCGTGCCTACAAGAATGTCAGCATCAACGAACCCTTCTTCAACGGTCACTTCCCCGCGCATCCGATCATGCCGGGCGTGTTGATCATCGAAGCGATGGCTCAGGCGGCCGGCATCCTCGGTTTCAAGATGCTCGATGCCAAACCGACGGATGGCACCCTTTATTACTTCGTCGGTTCCGACAAGCTGCGCTTCCGCCAACCCGTGCTGCCAGGTGACCAGCTGATCCTCGAAGCCCGGTTCATCAGTTGCAAGCGCCAGATCTGGAAGTTCGACTGCCAGGCGTCGGTCGATGGCAAGCCGGTCTGCTCGGCTGAAATCATCTGCGCGGAACGCAAGCTATGAGTTTGATTGACCCTCGGGCAATCATCGATCCTTCGGCCAGGCTGGCCGATGGTGTCGAGGTCGGCCCGTGGTCGATCATCGGCCCGGATGTCGAGATCGGAGAAGGGACTGTCATCGGTCCGCACGTCGTACTGAAGGGCCCGACCCGTATCGGTCGACACAATCGCATCTACCAGTTTTCCTCCGTTGGCGAGGACACCCCCGACCTGAAGTACAAGGGTGAAGCCACCCGACTGGTCATTGGTGATCACAATGTGATTCGCGAGGGTGTGACCATTCACCGTGGCACTGTCCAGGATCGTTCGGAAACCACCCTGGGCGACCACAACCTGATCATGGCCTACGCGCACATCGGACATGACAGCGTGATCGGCAATCATTGCATTCTGGTCAACAACACGGCGCTTGCCGGCCATGTGCATGTCGACGATTGGGCGATCCTGTCCGGATTCACCCTGGTTCACCAGTTCTGTCATATCGGTGCCCACAGCTTTTCCGGCATGGGCACTGCCATTGGCAAGGATGTGCCGGCGTTCGTCACGGTGTTCGGCAACCCGGCCGAGGCCCGGAGCATGAACTTCGAGGGCATGCGTCGTCGCGGTTTCAGCGAAGACGCGATCCATGCCCTGCGCCGCGCCTACAAAGTGGTTTATCGCCAGGGCCTGACGGTAGAGCAGGCGATCGTCGAGCTGGCAGAGCCTGCCAGCCAGTTCCCCGAGGTCGAGTTGTTCCGACAGTCGATCCAGAATTCCGCCCGCGGCATCACCCGCTGATATGTCGAAGCTCTGCATAGCGCTGGTGGCCGGTGAGGCCAGCGGCGACATTCTCGGTTCCGGCCTGATGCGAGCCATCAAGGCCCGCCATCCTGATGTGCGCTTCATTGGCGTTGGCGGTCCGTTGATGGAAGCCGAAGGGCTCGTCTCCTACTTCCCGATGGAGCGCCTGGCGGTCATGGGGCTGGTAGAGGTTCTGGGGCGCCTTCCCGAACTGCTCAAGCGCCGCAAACTCCTGATCCAGACCTTGATCGACGAACGGCCCGATGTGTTCATCGGCATCGACGCGCCGGATTTCACCCTCAATATCGAACTGAAACTGCGCCAGGCCGGCATCAAGACCGTGCACTATGTCAGTCCGTCGGTCTGGGCGTGGCGTCAGAAGCGGGTGCTGAAGATCCGCGAAGGCTGTGACCTGATGCTCACCTTGTTCCCATTCGAGGCGAAGTTCTACGAAGAACAGGGCGTGCCCGTACGTTTCGTGGGGCACCCGTTGGCCGACAGCATTCCGCTGGATGCTGACCGCCGGGCCGCTCGCGAAGACCTCGGCCTGGCCGAGGGCCCGCTGGTAGCGCTGATGCCGGGCAGCCGGGGAGGAGAGGTGGGGCGTCTGGGAGCACTGTTTCTCGACACCGCCGAGCGCCTGCGTGAGCTGGTGCCGGGTGTGCGCTTCGTTTCGCCGTGTGCCAACGCCGCACGTCGCGCCCAGCTGGAGCAGATGCTCGACGGCCGTGACCTGCCGCTGACCCTGCTCGACGGTCAGTCGCACAAGGCACTTGCTGCCTGCGATGCGGTACTGATCGCTTCCGGCACGGCCACGCTGGAGGCCTTGCTGTTCAAGCGTCCGATGGTGGTGGCATATCGTCTCGCCCCGTTGAGCTACTGGATTCTCAAACGTCTGGTGAAAAGCCCTTACGTCTCGTTGCCCAACCTGCTGGCCCAGCGTCTGCTGGTTCCGGAGCTGCTGCAGGATGCCGCGACCCGCGAAGCCCTGGCCCAGACGCTGGCGCCGCTGGTGACCGATGGCGTGCAACAGACCGAAGGCTTCGACCAGATCCACCGCACCCTGCGCCGTGATGCCTCGAACCAGGCCGCGGATGCCGTGCTGGCCTTGCTGGAAACCCGATAAATGCATATGGGACTGGACTTCAACCTGGTCGAAGACCTCGTGGCCGGCGTCGACGAAGTCGGGCGTGGCCCGCTCTGCGGCGCCGTGGTGACGGCTGCAGTGATCCTCGATCCGAATCGGCCGATCCTCGGCCTGAACGACTCGAAGAAACTCACCGAGGCCCGTCGCGAAAAGCTGTTCGATGAAATCTGCGAGAAAGCGCTGAGCTTTCACATCGCTCGTGCCGAAGTCGAGGAAATCGACGAGCTGAATATTCTTCATGCCACCATGCTGGCCATGCAGCGCGCAGTCGAAGGCTTGCATGTGGTGCCGAAACTGGCGCTGATCGACGGTAATCGCTGTCCCCGGCTGAACGTGCCGTCTGCTCCGGTGGTCAAGGGCGATAGCCAGGTGCCAGCTATTGCCGCCGCCTCTATTCTGGCCAAGGTCACGCGCGACCGCGAGATGGCGGCTTTCGAGCTGATCTATCCCGGCTATGGCATCGGCGGGCACAAAGGGTATCCGACACCGGTGCACCTGGAAGCCCTCGCACGGCTCGGGCCTACGCCGATTCACCGGCGCTCCTTCGCGCCTGTGCGGGCGGCACTCGATGCCCGTGCATTGCTCGGCGAACAGCTCATTCCGGGCTGATTCGTCGCTTCCACCTTCAGTCCGGATCGCCATGCACCGGCTGTTGTTTTGATCGAGGCCCGGTACAATCCGGGCCTTGTCGTCTCGCGCTGCTATAGGACCCTCATGTCGGTTTCTTTCGTTCATCTCCGCCTGCATACCGAATTCTCGCTGGTCGACGGCCTGGTCCGGATCAAACCGTTGGCCAAGGCGCTGACGGCGATGAACATGCCGGCAGTGGCGGTGACCGACCAGAGCAACATGTGCTCGCTGGTCAAGTTCTACAAGACGGCGATGGGGGCCGGGATCAAGCCGATCTGCGGCGCCGACCTGTGGCTGGCCAGCGACGATCCCGATGCGCCCCTGGCCCGTATCTGTTTCCTGGCGATGGATGCCCAGGGCTATCGCAATCTCACTGAACTGATTTCCCGTGGCTGGACCGATGGTCAGCGTAACGGGCTGGTGATCATCCAGCGCGAATGGATCGCCGAAGCCGCCGAGGGTCTCATTGCGCTGTCTGCGGCCAAGGAAGGCGATATCGGCATGGCGCTGATGTCCGGCAACGCTGCACAAGCGGAGGCACTGCTGCAGGACTGGATGGCGATGTTCCCCGATCGCTTCTACGTCGAGGTGCAGCGCACCAACCGTGCCGGGGACGAAGAATACCTCCACGCTGCTGTCGAACTGGCCGACCGCCTCGGTGCGCCGCTGGTGGCTACCAACGATGTGCGTTTCATCAAGCAGTCGGACTTCGATGCCCATGAAACCCGGGTCTGCATTGGCGAAGGCCGGGCGCTGGACGATCCGCGTCGCTCGCGCAACTACAGCGACCAGCAATACCTGAAAAGCCCGGAGGAAATGGCCGAGCTGTTCAGCGACCTGCCAGACGCGCTGGAAAACACCGTCGAGATCGCCAGGCGTTGCAATATCCAGGTCCAGTTGGGCAAGTACTTCCTGCCGGATTTCCCGACGCCCAACGGCATGGGCATCGACGACTACCTGCGCCATGTCTCCCACGAAGGCCTGGAAGAGCGGTTGAAGGTGCTCTGGCCCAAGGAGACCACGCCCAACTACGAGGAAAAGCGCCAGGTCTACCTGGATCGGCTGAAGTTCGAGCTGGATATCATCATCCAGATGGGCTTCCCCGGTTACTTCCTCATCGTTATGGACTTCATCAAGTGGGCCAAGAACAACGACGTGCCGGTAGGCCCGGGACGGGGTTCGGGTGCGGGTTCGCTGGTGGCCTACGTCCTGAAGATCACCGACCTCGATCCGCTGGCCTATGACCTGCTGTTCGAGCGTTTCCTCAACCCCGAGCGTATTTCCATGCCCGACTTCGACGTCGACTTCTGCATGGACGGCCGGGACCGGGTGATCGATTACGTGGCCGAGGCATACGGCCGCAATGCGGTCAGCCAGATCATCACCTTCGGTACCATGGCGGCGAAGGCGGTGGTACGCGACGTGGCGCGGGTGCAGGGCAAGTCCTACGGCCTGGCGGATCGTCTGTCGAAGATGATTCCGTTCGAAGTCGGCATGACCCTGGAAAAGGCCTACGAGCAGGAAGAGATGCTCCGCGATTTCCTCAAGACCGATGAGGACGCCAAGGAAATATGGGACATGGCCCTCAAGCTGGAAGGGGTCACCCGGGGTACCGGCAAGCATGCCGGGGGTGTGGTCATCGCGCCGACCAAACTCACCGATTTTTCGCCGATCGCCTGTGATGAAGAGGGCGGCGGCCTGGTCACCCAGTTCGACAAGGACGACGTCGAGGCCGCGGGCCTGGTGAAGTTCGACTTCCTCGGCCTGCGTACGCTGACCATCATCAAGTGGGCGATGGAGATCATTAATCGCGAGCAGGCCAAGCAGGGCTTGCCGGACGTCAACATCGACTTCATTCCGCTCGACGACCGCAAGACCTACGAGCTGCTGCAGAAAGCCGAGACCACCGCGGTATTCCAGCTCGAATCCCGCGGCATGAAAGAGCTGATCAAGAAGCTCAAGCCCGACTGCCTTGAGGACCTGATCGCACTCGTGGCGCTGTTCCGTCCTGGCCCTCTGCAATCGGGCATGGTGGACGACTTCATCAACCGCAAGCACGGCCGTGCCGAGCTGGCCTATCCGCACCCCGACTACCAGTACGAGGGGCTGCAGCCGGTACTGGCGCCGACCTACGGCATCATCCTGTATCAGGAACAGGTGATGCAGATCGCCCAGGTGATGGCGGGCTATACCCTCGGCGGTGCGGACATGCTGCGCCGGGCCATGGGTAAGAAGAAGCCCGAGGAAATGGCCAAGCAGCGCGGCGGTTTCATCGAGGGCTGTGCCAACAACGGCATCGATGGCGACCTGGCGGGCAACATCTTCGACCTGGTGGAAAAATTCGCCGGTTACGGCTTCAACAAATCCCACTCCGCCGCCTACGGCCTGGTTTCGTACCAGACGGCCTGGCTCAAGACCCATCACCCTGCGGCCTTCATGGCCGCGGTGCTGTCGGCGGATATGCACAACACCGACAAGGTGGTGATCCTGATCGAGGAAGTGCGCAGCATGAAGCTGCGCCTGGATGCGCCGGACGTGAACTTCTCGGACTTCAAGTTCACCGTCAACGATGACGGTCGCATCGTCTACGGCCTGGGGGCGATCAAGGGCGTGGGTGAAGGTCCGGTGGAGGCGATCATGGAGGCTCGCGCCGAAGGCGGTGCCTTCAAGGACCTGTTCGATTTCTGTGCCCGTGTCGACCTCAAGCGCATCAACAAGCGCACCCTTGACGCCCTGGTGCGCAGTGGCGCGCTGGACCGCCTCGGGCCGTACTTCCATGACGAACTCAAGGCCTACCAGGCCAACGTCGACCGCAACCGCGCGGTGCTGCTGGCGGCGATGGAAGAGGCGATCAAATCCGCCGAGCAGACCGCACGCACCCATGACAGTGGTCACGCCGACCTGTTCGGCGGCCTGTTCGACGACGCCGATGCCGACGTCTACGCCAAGCACCGCGATGCCCGCGAGCTGACGCTCAAGGAGCGTCTGCGCGGCGAAAAGGACACCCTCGGCCTGTACCTGACCGGTCACCCGATCGACGAGTATGAAGGCGAGATTCGCCGTTTCGCTCGCCAGCGCATCATCGACCTGAAGCCGGCCCGCGACACCCAGACCGTGGCCGGTATGATCATTGCCCTGCGGGTGATGAAGAACAAGAAGGGCGACAAGATGGGCTTCGTGACCCTCGACGACCGTTCCGGGAGGATCGAGGCGTCGCTGTTCGCCGATGCCTTCATGGCCGCGCAGTCGCTGTTGCAGACCGACGCGATGGTGGTCATCGAAGGCGAGGTGAGCCACGACGACTTCTCCGGCGGCCTGCGCCTGCGGGTCAAGCGGGTGATGAGCATGGAAGATGCGCGAACCAACCTCGCTGACAGCCTGCGCCTGAAAATCCACGCCGACGCCCTCAAGGGCGACCGCCTGGCCTGGCTGGGCGAGCTGTTCAAGCGCCACCGCGGGGCCTGCCCGATCAGCATGGAGTACACCGGAAGCGACGCCAAGGCCTTGCTGCAGTTCGGCGAGAACTGGCGAATCGACCCGGCCGATGGCTTGATTCAGGCCCTGCGTGACCAGTTCGGGCGTGAGAACGTCTTTTTGCACTATCGATGAATTTTTAATCTCGACCTGAATGCGCCTGATCCCTTAAGGTAGGGCGCCAAACGGATCAACCGGCCGGCCGCCTGGCCGTCGACCCAAGACGGATGCCTATGAACCCGAATTTTCTGGATTTCGAACAGCCGATTGCTGACCTGCAAGCCAAGATCGAAGAGCTGCGCCTGGTAGGCAACGACAACTCGCTGAACATCGGCGATGAGATTGGCCGGCTGCAAGACAAGAGCAGCGAGCTGACCAAGAGCATCTTCGGCAACCTGACCAGCTGGCAGATCGCTCGCCTGGCGCGTCATCCGCGCCGGCCTTACACCCTCGACTACATCGAGCACATCTTCACCGAGTTCGACGAACTGCACGGCGACCGTCACTTCGCCGATGACGCCGCCATCGTTGGTGGTATTGCCCGTCTGGAAGACCGGCCGGTGATGGTCATCGGTCACCAGAAAGGCCGTGAAGTCCGCGAAAAGGTCCGCCGCAACTTCGGCATGCCGCGTCCGGAAGGCTACCGCAAGGCGTGCCGCCTGATGGAAATGGCCGAGCGCTTCAAGATGCCGATCCTGACCTTCATCGACACCCCGGGCGCTTATCCGGGCATCGACGCCGAAGAGCGCAACCAGAGCGAAGCCATCGCCTGGAACCTGCGTGTCATGGCCCGCCTGAAAACCCCGATCATCGCCACCGTCATCGGCGAAGGCGGTTCCGGTGGTGCACTGGCGATCGGTGTGTGCGACCAGTTGAACATGCTGCAATACTCGACCTACTCGGTGATCTCGCCGGAAGGTTGTGCCTCGATCCTGTGGAAGACCGCCGAGAAAGCGGCCGACGCCGCCGAGGCCATGGGGATCACCGCCGAGCGCCTGAAGGGCCTGGGTATCGTCGACAAAGTGATTTCCGAGCCGCTGGGCGGCGCGCACCGTGACCCGTCTGCCATGGCGGCTTCGGTTCGTGGCGAACTGATCCAGCAACTGGACATGCTGAAGAAATTCGACAACGACGCGCTGCTCAAGCGTCGTTACGACCGCCTGATGAGCTACGGTCTCTGATCTGAAGCCATCGGCGTTACCAGACGCGGGGCGGGGTGCTTCCACCAGGTGGAGCAGCCCCGTCCCGCGTTTTTCATTTGAGGGTTGGCCGGTATGACCGATCTTGCCTCCAGGCTGCTTGAGCGCATGGCGCCCTGGCGAGATGCGCCGTCCTGGTGCGTGGCGCTTTCCGGCGGGCTGGACTCCAGTGTCCTGCTTCATCTGCTGGCTGCGCTCAGGGCGCGGCATGATCTTCCGGCGCTTCGTGCAATTCATGTCCATCACGGCTTGCAGTCTGCAGCAGATGCCTGGCCTGAGCACTGCCGGCAGTTGTGCGATGGATTGGGAGTGGAACTGCTGGTCAGGCACGTACGCGTGGCGCAGGCGGCCAGTGTCGAGCAGGCGGCGCGCAACGCCCGCTATGGCGCTTTCGCCGGCGCGTTGCGCCCCGGCGAGGTGCTGTTGACCGGCCAGCACCGTGACGATCAGGCCGAGACACTGCTGTTGCGTCTGATGCGCGGCGCCGGCTTGAGAGGATTGTCGGCCATGCCCCCGCAGCGCTCGCTGGGAGCCGGGAGGCTGGTTCGTCCCTTGCTGGACATCTCCCGTGACGAACTGCTGGCCTACGCACGGGAACATGGCGTGTCATGGATAGAAGACCCCTCCAACGAGGAAACCCGGTTCGCCCGTAACTACCTGCGCCACCAGGTGCTGCCCGCACTGGTATCACGCTGGCCGCAGGCCTCTCGCAGCCTGGCGCGAACGGCGTCTCACCTCGGCGAGGCCCGTGAACTGCTCGATGATCTGGCACGCCAGGACCTGGCGGCGGCGCTGGAACCTTGCCAGCATTCCTGGCTGACGCTGCCGTCGTTGAACCTGAGCCGCCTCGCGGAGCTGTCTCCGGCGCGTCAGCGCAATGCCCTGCAGTTCTGGCTGTCCGCTTATACGCGGTTGCCCGATACCGAGCACTGGGCGGGCTGGAACGACCTGCGTGATGCGCGCCCCGATGCCTTGCCGGTGTGGCGGCTCACTGATGGCGAGTTGCACCGCAGTGGCGAGCGCGTGTACTGGTTGAGTGGCCAGTGGCTGCTGTCGGTTGGCGAGGCGGTGCCCTGGAACGACCCGCTTGCCGAACTGGAGTTGCCTGGCAATGGCAGTGTCAGCCTGAGCGGCACCCTTCCCGGGGAAGCCTTGCGCATCGGCTATCGCCAGGGCGGTGAACGCCTCGAGGTGTCGGGGCGTGGCCATCGCGATCTCAAGCGCCTGCTCAACGAGCGGCAGGTCCCGGCCTTCGTCCGCGCACGCCTGCCCCTGCTGTTCGCGGGGCAGCGCCTGGTGGCAGTGGCGAACCAGCCGGGGCTGGCTGATGGCGATTTGCAACTGAGCTGGCGTGCACCGACGAGCGAGCAAGGTTTGAGATGAAAGGCACATTCGGGTAGACTACGCTCCCTTCTTGATACAGCTTCTGTGACCTCGCTTCGAGGCACGGCAGTTGCCGATTACCAAGCAGTTTTTTGCTGGGCGATTCTCAAAATGTGTAGCGAGCTCCGTGCCGGGTTTTCCAACCCCGGTCTGTACAGACGCGGCAGTATTTTCGGATGCACTGTGATTGACGCAGGTGATCGGGGGCTTCGGCCTTCCTTCGCTTTCCCCGGCGGCGCAGACCGCTTTAACGCAGACTTCTAGGGTTTTTCATGACGCGCTACATATTCGTCACGGGCGGTGTTGTTTCTTCATTGGGGAAAGGCATTGCCTCGGCTTCATTGGCGGCCATCCTGGAGGCGCGGGGGCTCAAGGTCACCATGCTCAAGCTGGACCCGTACATCAACGTGGACCCGGGCACCATGAGCCCGTTCCAGCACGGTGAAGTGTTCGTCACCCACGACGGCGCCGAGACCGACCTGGACCTGGGCCACTACGAGCGGTTCATCCGCACCACCATGACCCAGAACAACAACTTCACCACCGGTCGCATCTACGAGCACGTGCTGCGCAAGGAGCGTCGTGGTGACTATCTGGGCGCGACCATCCAGGTCATCCCGCACATCACCGACGAAATCAAGCGTCGCATCATCAAGGGCGCCGGCGATGCCGACGTGGCCCTGGTCGAGATCGGCGGTACCGTGGGTGACATCGAGTCGCAACCGTTCCTCGAAGCCATCCGCCAGCTGCGTGTCGAAGTCGGCTCCAAGCGCGCGATGCTGATGCACCTGACCCTGGTTCCGTACATCGCCACCGCTGGCGAGACCAAGACCAAGCCGACCCAGCATTCGGTCAAGGAGCTGCGCTCCATCGGCCTGCAGCCAGACGTGCTGATCTGCCGCTCCGACCATCCGGTCGATGCCTCGTCGCGCCGCAAGATCGCGCTGTTCACCAACGTCGAAGAGCGTGCGGTCATTTCGCTGGAAGACGTCGACACCATCTACAAGATTCCGGGCGTGCTGCATGCCCAGGGCCTGGACGACTTCGTCGTCGAGCGCTTCGGCCTGCAATGCAACAGCGCCGACCTGTCCGAGTGGGACAAGGTCGTCGATGCCAAGCTCAACCCTGAGCAGGAAGTGACCATCGCCATGGTCGGCAAGTACATGGAGCTGCTCGATGCGTACAAGTCGCTGATCGAAGCGATGAGCCACGCCGGCATCACCAACCGTACCAAGGTCAACCTGCGCTACATCGACTCCGAAGACATCGAGAACCAGGGCACCGGCCTGCTGGAAGGCGCCGATGCCATCCTGGTTCCGGGCGGTTTCGGCCTGCGGGGCGTGGAAGGCAAGATCACCGCGGTGCAGTACGCTCGCGAGAACAAGGTTCCGTACCTGGGCATCTGCCTGGGCATGCAGGTGGCGGTGATCGAGTTCGCCCGTAACGTCATGGGCTGGAAAGACGCCAACTCCACCGAGTTCGACCGCAACAGCGGCCATCCGGTCGTCGGCCTGATCACCGAGTGGTCCGATGCCACCGGTGCGGTGGAAACCCGTACCGAAGCCTCCGACCTCGGCGGCACCATGCGCCTGGGCGCCCAGGATTGCCAGATCGTCGCCGGCTCCAAGGTGCACGACTGCTACGGCAAGGACGTCATCACCGAGCGCCATCGTCACCGTTATGAAGTCAACAACGTCCTGCTGCCACAACTGGTCGACGCCGGTCTGGTGGTGTCCGGTCGTTCCGAAGACGGCGCGCTGGTCGAAGTGGTCGAGTCCAAGGATCATCCATGGTTCGTCGCTTGCCAGTTCCACCCAGAGTTCACCTCGACCCCGCGTGACGGCCATCCGCTGTTCAGCGGCTTCGTCAAGGCGGCCCTGGCCCAGAAGAACAAGGCCTGATCAATGACCCAGAAGATCATTCGCGTCGGTAACATCGAGATCGCCAACGACAAGCCGTTCGTCCTGTTCGGCGGCATGAACGTCCTGGAATCCCGTGATCTGGCCCTGAAGGTCTGCGAAGAGTACGTGCGGGTTACCGAGAAGCTCGGTATCCCCTACGTGTTCAAGGCCAGCTTCGACAAGGCCAACCGCTCGTCGATCAACTCCTATCGCGGTCCGGGCCTTGAAGAAGGCCTGCGGATCTTCGAGGAAGTGAAGAAGACCTTCGGCGTCCCGGTCATCACCGACGTGCACGAGCCGCACCAGGCACAACCGGTTGCCGATGTCTGCGACATCATCCAGTTGCCGGCCTTCCTGTCGCGCCAGACCGACCTGGTGGTGGCCATGGCGAAGACTGGCGCGGTGATCAACATCAAGAAAGCCCAGTTCCTCGCGCCCCAGGAGATGAAACACATCCTGACCAAGTGCGAAGAGGCGGGTAACGACCAGTTGATCCTCTGCGAGCGCGGTTCCAGCTTCGGTTACAACAACCTGGTCGTGGACATGCTCGGCTTCGGCATCATGAAGCAGTTCCAGTACCCGGTGTTCTTCGACGTGACCCATGCCCTGCAGATGCCGGGCGGTCGTGCCGATTCCGCCGGTGGCCGCCGCGCGCAGGTCACCGAGCTGGCCCGCGCCGGCCTGAGCCAGGGGCTTGCCGGCCTGTTCCTCGAGGCCCATCCGGATCCGGACAACGCCAAGTGCGATGGCCCCTGCGCCCTGCGCCTGGACAAACTGGAGCCGTTCCTGGCCCAGCTCAAGCAGCTGGATGACCTGGTCAAGAGTTTTCCGACGGTAGAAACCGCATAAGACTCGTTTCTCCGGTAAAGTACCGCCCGTTCAACCCCCGGCCCATGGGCCGGGGGTTTTCTCCGCGCCAGGCCTGCCCGTGCCCCGTGCCTGTGCAAGAGCGGATTTTTCAAGCTGCGTTGTTTTCGTCAATTCTGGAGTGCTTACAACAATGGCAAAAATCGTCGACATCAAAGGTCGTGAAGTTCTCGATTCCCGGGGCAACCCTACTGTGGAAGCGGACGTACTGCTCGACAACGGCATCATCGGCAGCGCTTGCGCTCCGTCCGGTGCTTCCACCGGTTCCCGCGAGGCACTGGAGCTGCGTGATGGCGACAAGAGCCGTTACCTGGGCAAGGGCGTGCTGAAAGCCGTCGCGAACATCAACGGCCCGATCCGCGACCTGCTGCTGGGCAAGGACCCGGTTGACCAGAAAGCCCTGGACCGCGCCATGATCGAACTGGACGGTACCGAGAACAAGGCCAAGCTGGGCGCCAACGCCATTCTGGCCGTTTCCCTGGCTGCCGCCAAAGCTGCCGCACAGGACCAGGACCTGCCGCTGTACGCCCACATCGCCAACCTGAACGGCACCCCCGGCCAGTACTCCATGCCGGTTCCGATGATGAACATCATCAACGGCGGCGAGCACGCCGACAACAACGTCGACATCCAGGAGTTCATGGTCCAGCCGGTTGGTGCCAAGACCTTCTCCGATGCTCTGCGCATGGGCACCGAGATCTTCCACCACCTCAAAGCCGTGCTGAAGGCCCGTGGCCTGAACACCGCCGTGGGTGACGAAGGCGGTTTCGCGCCTAACCTGTCTTCCAACGAAGACGCCCTGGGCGCCATCGCCGAAGCCGTGGCCAACGCTGGCTACAAGCTGGGCACCGATGTGACCCTGGCCCTGGACTGCGCTGCCAGTGAATTCTTCGAAGACGGCAAGTACAACCTGTCTGGCGAAGGCAAGTCGTTCGACGCCGAAGGTTTCGCCGACTACCTGAAAGGCCTGACCGAGCGTTTCCCGATCATCTCGATCGAAGACGGTCTGGACGAGTCCGACTGGGCAGGCTGGAAAGTCCTGACCGACAAGATCGGCGAGAAAGTCCAGCTGGTGGGTGACGACCTGTTCGTGACCAACACCAAGATCCTGAAGGAAGGCATCGACAAGAAGATCGCCAACTCCATCCTGATCAAGTTCAACCAGATCGGCTCGCTGACCGAAACCCTGGAAGCCATCCAGATGGCCAAGGCTGCCGGTTACACCGCGGTGATCTCCCACCGTTCGGGCGAAACCGAAGACTCCACCATCGCCGACCTGGCCGTGGGTACCGCTGCCGGCCAGATCAAGACCGGCTCGCTGTGCCGTTCCGACCGCGTTTCCAAGTACAACCAACTGCTGCGCATCGAAGAGCAACTGGGCGCCAAGGCGGTGTACCGTGGTCGCGACGAGTTTCGCGGCTAAGCGATAGATGGTAAAAAGACAGCATCGCGTAGCGTCTGGTCTTTCGGGCCAGCGTTTCGCGAGCGCTGCGAGCGCTTGAATCACAAAGCCTGACTCCGGTCGGGCTTCGTGCCATTTGTCCCTTGCAGTTGCGGTCTTTCGCCACTGGATACCCTGATGCGTAGTCCTTATTGGTTGTTCCTCGTTCTTCTCGCACTGCTCGGTGGCTTGCAGTACCGGCTGTGGGTGGGCAATGGCAGCCTGGCCCAGGTGGCCGAGCTCAAGCAGCAGATCGCTGACCAGCATGCCGAGAACGAGCGTCTGCTGGAGCGCAACCGCGTGCTCGATGCTGAAGTGCTGGAGTTGAAAAAGGGTATGGAAACCGTTGAAGAACGGGCCCGCCACGAACTGGGAATGGTGAAGGAGGGCGAAACCCTCTACCAATTGGCCCAATGAACACTGCCACGCCGGCCTTCTGGGCCGTGGTCCCCGCTGCTGGCGTAGGGGCGCGAATGGCCGCCGACCGGCCCAAGCAGTATCTGCAACTGGGCGGACGGACGATTCTCGAACACAGCCTCAACTGCTTTCTCGACCATCCCTCGGTAAAGGGGGTGGTGGTCAGCCTTGCCGCTGACGATCCTTTCTGGCCCACGCTGCCGTGCGCCAATGACTCCCGCATACAGCGCGCCAATGGCGGACGCGAGCGTGCCGACTCGGTGCTCAATGCGTTGCTGCTGCTTCACGCTCAGGGTGCGGCCGACAGTGACTGGGTGCTGGTCCATGACGCCGCGCGGCCGAACCTGGCCCGCTCGGACCTCGATCGGCTACTGCTGGAACTGGCTGACGATCCGGTGGGCGGCCTGCTGGCTGTGCCGGCCCGCGATACCCTGAAGCGCGCCGACGCCAATGGTCGGGTCAGTGCCACTGTGGACCGCAGCACCATCTGGCAAGCCTACACGCCGCAGATGTTCCGTCTGGGTGCCCTGCATCGTGCCCTGGCCGACAGCCTGGTGGCGGAGGTGGCGATTACCGACGAAGCCTCGGCTATCGAATGGTCTGGCCAGGCGCCGCGGCTGATCGAAGGGCGCAACGACAACATCAAGGTCACTCGCCCCGAGGATCTTGAATGGTTGCGTCAGCGCTGGGCACTGCGCGGCTGACGGCTCAGCGAGCCCGATACTCGGGACGCTGCGCCAGCCCTTCACGCAAGTGGTCCACCAGCTTGCGCACTTTTGGCGAAAGGTGGCGTTGCTGCGGATAGAGCGCCCAGACCGCCGTGTTGGGCGGCTGGTGGGATTCCAGCAGCGAGACCAGCGCCCCCGTGCTCAGGTGCTCGAGCACGTAGTAATCCGGCAACTGACACAGCCCCATCCCTTGCAGCGCCGCATCCAGCACAGCCTGTCCGCTGTTGCAGCGCCAGTTGCCCTGAACCCGCTGACCGATTTCCCGCCCATCCTGCTGCAGCAGCCAGCTATCGGAGCTGCCGATCAGGCAGTTGTGCCGTGCCAGTTCCGACAGGCTGTGGGGCCGCCCATAGCGATTGAGGTAATCCGGCGATGCGCACAGGTACATGCGCCTGGGCGCAAGGCGCGCCGCCACCAGCCTCGACTCCTGCAAGCGACCGAGACGAATGGCCAGGTCCATGCCCTCGTGAAGCAGGTCGAGGGTGTTGTTGGTCAGTTCGATGTCTACCCGCAATTGCGGGTACTGGGTCATGAAGCGGGTGACCAGCGGTACGATGAAGCGCTCGCCGTAGGCCACCGCGCAGGTCATGCGCAGCAGGCCCTTGGGCTCGCTGGTCAGATCGCCCATGGCACGCAACGCTTCCTCGCGACCGTCCTGCAGGCGCTGGCAGTGCTGGAGAAAGGTTTGTCCAGCCTCGCTGAGGGTGACCCGCCGGGTACTGCGGTACAGCAGGCGGGTCTGCAGCCGTTCTTCCAGGCGCGCCACCTGCCGGCTGATATGGGAAGACGACACCCCGAGGCGATCAGCAGCGGCGGTGAACTGGCCGGATTCGGCCACGGCGACGAATTCGTCGATCCCTTCCCAGCGGTTGCTCATTGATTATCCCTGTGCAGCAATAATGTTTTGTCTTCGGCCTGATTATTCATCAAAAGTCCTTGAATTACACTGCGAGACTGTACTGTCCCTTCTGTTGGAGAAGATTGATGATCAAGTCCCGTGCTGCCGTTGCCTTCGAGGCCAAGAAACCGCTGGAAATCGTCGAAGTCGACGTGGCGATGCCCAAGGCCGGCGAAGTGCTGCTGCGCGTGGTTGCCTCCGGTGTCTGCCACACCGACGCCTATACCCTGTCGGGTGCCGACCCTGAAGGCATCTTCCCTTCGATCCTCGGTCACGAAGGTGGCGCTATCGTCGAGGCGGTAGGCGAGGGCGTGACCTCGGTGGCGGTCGGCGATCATGTGATCCCGCTGTACACCCCGGAATGCGGCCAGTGCAAATTCTGCCGTTCCGGCAAGACCAACCTGTGCCAGGCCATCCGTGCCACCCAGGGCAAGGGCCTGATGCCGGACGGTACTACCCGTTTCTCCTACAAGGGCCAGCAGCTGTTCCACTACATGGGCACCTCGACCTTCTCCGAGTACACCGTGCTGCCGGAAATCTCCGTCGCCAAGATTCAGAAAGAGGCACCCCTGGAGAAGGTCTGCCTGCTCGGTTGCGGCGTGACCACGGGTATCGGCGCGGTCCTCAACACCGCCAAGGTCAAGGCGGGTGACACCGTCGCGGTCTTCGGCCTGGGTGGCATCGGCCTGTCCGCGATCATTGGCGCGGTCAAGGCCAAGGCGTCGCGGATCATTGCCGTCGACATCAACCCGGGCAAATTCGAGATCGCCCGTCAGCTCGGCGCCACCGACTGCGTGAACCCGAAAGACTACGACCGTCCGATCCAGGAAGTGATCGTCGACCTCACCGACGGCGGCGTGGACTTCTCCTTCGAGTGCGTGGGCAATGTCCAATTGATGCGTGCGGCACTGGAGTGCTGCCACAAGGGTTGGGGCGAGTCGGTGATCATCGGCGTCGCCGGTGCCGGCCAGGAAATCGCCACCCGTCCGTTCCAGCTGGTCACCGGCCGCGTCTGGCGCGGATCGGCGTTCGGTGGTGTGCGCGGCCGCAGCGAGCTGCCCAGCTACGTCGACATGGCGGAGAAGGGCGAGATCCCGCTGGACACCTTCATCACCCACACCATGGGCCTTGAAGACATCAACAAGGCCTTCGACCTGATGCATGAAGGTAAGAGCATTCGTACCGTCATCCATTTCTGAGGTTGCCATGAGCCTGGAAAACATTTCCTGTCAGAAGAGTTTCGGAGGCTGGCACAAGCGCTACCGCCACCGCTCGGACGTGCTCGGTTGTGACATGGTTTTTGCCGTGTACCTGCCGCCGCAGGCCGAGCAGGGCGGCAAGCTGCCAGTGCTGTACTGGCTCAGCGGGCTGACCTGCACCGACGAAAACTTCATGCAGAAAGCCGGCGCGCACAAGCTCGCGGCGGAACTGGGTCTGATCATCGTCGCGCCGGACACCAGCCCCCGTGGGGCGCAGGTGCCGGGTGATCCTGAGGGTGCGTGGGACTTCGGCCTGGGGGCTGGCTTCTACGTCAACGCCACCCAGCAGCCATGGGCCGCCAACTACCGCATGTACGACTATGTGGTGGACGAGTTGCCGGCGTTGATCGAGGCACACTTCCCAGCGTCGCAGCAGCGCGCCATCAGTGGTCACTCCATGGGCGGGCACGGTGCGTTGGTCTGTGCGCTGCGCAATCCGGGTCGTTACCAGTCGGTGTCGGCGTTTGCGCCGATCAGCAACCCGATCGACTGCCCGTGGGGCCAGAAAGCGTTCAGCCGTTACCTGGGTGAAGACCGTTCGCGCTGGCGCGAGTGGGATGCCAGTGTGCTGATCGCCCAGGCCTCGGAGCGTCTGCCGCTGCTGGTGGACCAGGGCGATCGCGATGATTTCCTGGAAAACCAGCTCAAGCCCCAGGTGTTGCAGCAGGCTGCGCAAGCGGCAGGTTATCCGCTGCAACTGCGCCTGCAGCCGGGGTATGACCACAGCTACTACTTCATCGCCAGCTTCATCGATGATCACCTGCGGCATCACGCCGCAGCGCTGGGGCTTGGCCGGTTCTAGTCCGACAATTCAAGCCCAACGCCCGGCAAAGCAGGTAGAATCACGCCCTGACTCAATCAGGGCGTTTTTCTATGCGTATTGGCCACGGCTACGATGTGCACCGCTTCGCCGACGGCGATTTCATCACCTTGGGTGGCGTGCAAATCCCGCACAAATTCGGGCTGCTCGCCCATTCCGACGGTGATGTGCTGCTGCACGCGCTGAGCGATGCCTTGCTCGGTGCCGCCGCGCTGGGCGACATCGGTCGCCACTTCCCTGATACCGATCCGCAGTTCAAGGGCGCCGACAGCCGCGTGCTGCTTCGCCATGTCGTGAGTATCGTCCTGGCCAAGGGCTGGAAGGTTGGCAACGTCGACGCCACCATCGTCGCCCAGGCGCCGAAAATGGCCCCTCATATCGAGCGCATGCGGCAACTGATCGCCGAAGACCTGCAGGTCGGGCTCGACCAGGTCAACGTCAAGGCGACGACCACCGAGAAACTCGGCTTTACCGGGCGTGAAGAAGGCATTGCCGTGCACGCTGTCGCGTTGTTGCTGCCAGCATGACCGAGCTCGAACTTCTGGGGCCGCGTGCCAGCGGTCCGGCGTTGGGGCGTGCGGTGCTGAAGGCCGTTGCGGAAGACTTCCAGGTCGACGAAGTGCTGGACATCCCGCTGTCCGGTGAGGGCGAGCACCTGTGGCTGTGGGTCGAGAAGCGCGACCTCAATACCGAGGAGGCCGCTCGCCGCCTCGCCCGTGCCGCCGGCGTCCCTCTCAAGACCATCAGCTATGCCGGCCTGAAGGACCGCCAGGCCCTGACACGGCAGTGGTTCAGCCTGCATTTGCCGGGCAAGGCCGATCCCGATATGGCGGCAGCCGAGAACGAGACCCTGCGCATCCTCAAGCGCGTCCGGCATTCGCGCAAACTACAGCGCGGGGCACATTCGGCCAACGGCTTCACCCTGCGCCTGACCGGGCTTCAGGGCGATCACGCGGCACTGGATGCCCGGCTCGAACAGCTGAAAGCACTGGGCGTGCCGAACTACTTCGGTACCCAGCGCTTCGGTCACCTGGGCGGTAACGTCGAAGAGGCGCGGCACTGGGCCGAGCGCAAGGCGCTGCCGGAACAGCGCAACCTGCGCTCGCGCCTGTTGTCCAGCGCCCGCAGCTACCTGTTCAATCGTGTGCTGGCCGAACGGGTCGGCGATGGGAGCTGGCAGCGCGCCCAGGTGGGTGATCTGCTCGCGTTCACCGATAGCCGTAGTTTCTTTCCTGCGGGTGAGGCTGAATGCTCCGATCCTCGCCTGGCGATCCTCGATCTGCACCCGACCGGTCCGCTATGGGGAGAAGGGCTTCCCGCCACCCAAGGCCGGGCCGGGGCCATCGAGCAACGACTTGCCGACCAGGAAGCGGCACTTTGCCAGTGGCTGGGCAACGCTGCCATGAAGCAGGAACGCCGCATTCTGCGACTGCCCATTGGCCGGCTGACGTGGCATTATCCCGAGCCTGATATCCTGCAACTGGAATTCGTCCTTCCGGCCGGATGTTTCGCCACCGTGGTGGTGCGCGAACTCATCGATCTGGTCCCGGCAGGGCAGACGGACAGCCCATGCGTATTCTGATTTCCAATGATGACGGGGTCGTCGCCCCCGGCCTTGCCGCGCTCCATGATGCGTTGGCGGATTATGCCGAGTGCGTGGTGATCGCCCCTGACCAGGACAAGAGTGGTGCCAGCAGCTCGCTGACCCTCGACCGTCCGCTGCACCCGCAAACCCTGCCCAACGGGTTCATCAGCATCAACGGCACCCCGACCGACTGCGTTCATCTCGGGCTGAACGGCCTGCTCGAACACACGCCGGACATGGTGGTCTCGGGGATCAACCTGGGCGCCAACCTGGGGGATGACGTGCTGTATTCGGGGACTGTCGCCGCAGCCCTGGAGGGGCGTTTCCTGGGCGGCACCTCGTTCGCCTTCTCGCTGCTCTCGCGCCTGCCCGACAACCTGCCGACCGCGGCCTACGTCGCGCGCAAGCTGGTGGAAGCCCAGGCACGGCTGGAACTGCCGCCGCGGACCGTGCTCAACGTCAACATCCCGAACCTGCCGCTGGATCACATCCGCGGGATCCAGCTGACCCGCCTTGGCCACAGGGCACGGGCAGCAGCGCCGATCAAGGAGGTCAATCCGCGGGGCAAGGAGGGTTACTGGATTGCCGTCGCGGGCGATGCCGAGGACGGCGGGCCGGGGACCGATTTCCATGCGGTCATGCAGGGGTATGTCTCGATCACGCCACTGCAGCTGGACCGCACGTTCAACGACGCCTTCGAGCGCCTGGATGGCTGGCTGGAGGGACTGCTTTGATGCGCGATCAGGACGACATGATGCGCCGCGGTATCGGCATGACCTCCCAGCGTACCCGCGAGCGCCTGATCCAGCGCCTGTGCGAGGAGGGTGTTTCCAATCCCCGGGTGCTGGATGTGCTGCGCCGCACGCCGCGGCACCTGTTCGTCGATGAAGCGCTGGCGCACCGCGCCTATGAAGACACGGCCTTGCCGATCGGGCACAACCAGACCATCTCGCAGCCGTTCATGGTTGCCCACATGAGCGAGGTACTGCTCGAAGCCGGTCCGTTGGACAAGGTGCTGGAGATCGGCACCGGTTCCGGTTACCAGACGGCGGTGTTGGCGCAACTGGTGGAGCGTGTGTTCTCGGTCGAGCGCATCAAGGTGCTGCAGGACCGTGCCAAGGAACGTCTGACGGAACTCAATCTGCGCAATGTCGTGTTCCGCTGGGGCGATGGCAGCGAGGGCTGGCCGGCGCTGGCGCCGTACAACGGCATTATCGTCACGGCGGTGGCTCCGGAAGTGCCCCAGGCATTGCTCGACCAACTGGCTCCTGGCGGGCGCATGGTGATTCCGGTGGGTGCTATCGGTGAAACCCAGCAGTTGCTGTTGATCGTGCGCGAGGAGCATGGATTCTCCCGGCGTGTGCTAGGTTCGGTACGCTTTGTTCCGTTGCTCAACGGAACCCTCAACTGACCGGCCTTTATTTTCACGCCTGGCGAATTCTCGACGAGCGCCTGGGTCTATGAGGCGAGTGCTGTCACACCGAGTCGGCAGCCGTTCACGTTTTGCACCTGTTCCGAGCGCGCAATCCGTCGACGCCTGGTTATAATTGCAACATTATTGCATTTTCAAACTCGATCACCATTTAAGGGAGCGGCGGGTGAGTCAAACAGTCCTTCGGCAGCGTATGGGTCTTTCAAGCATCAGGTTCCTGGTGGTTGCACTTGCCGTTGGCACGTTGATGACAGGTTGCTCCAGCACCTCTTCCTCTTCCAGCGGCGCCCGGGTGGTTGATCGCAATACCGCAGTACCCAAGCGTCCTGCGGTGACGTCCGGTCAGTATGTGGTGCGCCCTGGCGATACCCTGTTTTCGATCGCTTTCCGCTACGGCTGGGACTACAAGGCCCTGGCTGCGCGCAACGGCATCGCCGCGCCCTATACCATCCGCCCCGGTCAGGCGATCCGTTTCGATGAGCCCGGATCCACCTCTTCCAGGGTCGTGACCTCCACTTCTCCATCGAGCAAGACCACGGTTACCCGGCGCCCCGCGGGTACGCCGCCTCCGGTCAAATCAAGCAGCACAACGGCGACGGCGCCCATTGTCACGCCATCCACTGCACCGACCCAGGTCCCCGCCGCAGAGCGCTCCAGCGGCGGTTGGGCGTGGCCAGCGAACGGTGTGCTGATTGGAAAATTTGCTTCAAACGGTAGTTTGAATAAAGGCATTGATATCGCCGGAGAATTGGGACAGCCTGTTTTTGCTGCTTCTGATGGTTCGGTGGTGTACGCCGGTAGTGGTTTAAGGGGCTACGGTGAGCTCGTAATCATCAAGCACAACGAAACCTACGTGAGTGCCTACGGTCATAACCGCAGGCTTTTGGTTCGGGAGGGACAGCAGGTCAAGGTTGGGCAGACAATTGCCGAAATGGGCTCCACGGGCACCGATCGGGTGAAGCTTCACTTTGAAATTCGCCGTCTGGGCAAGCCGGTAGATCCACTGCAGTTCCTGCCAAATCGTTGATTCGTTGGTCCCGGCCTGTTCCTTAGCGTAAAGGGGACAGGCTCTGGCGATGCCATGGACAAGGTGCGCTCGAGTCTGAGTTCGAACTCAGCAAAGGACTATAACAATGGCTCTCAGTAAAGAAGCGCCGGAGTTTGACATCGACGATGAGGTTCTCCTCATGGAGACCGGCATCGTTTTGGAAACGGATGTGGTGTCAGACGAACCTGCTGTACCTTCGGTTCGGACAAGGGCCAAGCAGGGCTCTTCGCTTAAACAGCACAAGTACATCGATTACACCCGAGCACTTGATGCGACTCAGCTTTACCTGAATGAAATCGGTTTCTCCCCTCTGCTGACGCCCGAGGAGGAGGTTCACTTTGCGCGCCTGTCGCAAAGTGGCGACCCGGCCGGCCGCAAGCGGATGATCGAAAGCAACCTGCGACTGGTGGTCAAGATTGCCCGTCGCTATGTGAATCGTGGGCTTTCCCTGCTCGATCTGATCGAGGAAGGGAACCTGGGCCTGATCCGCGCCGTGGAAAAATTCGACCCGGAGCGTGGCTTCCGCTTTTCCACCTATGCAACCTGGTGGATCCGGCAGACCATCGAACGGGCGATCATGAATCAGACCCGCACCATCCGGCTGCCGATCCATGTGGTCAAGGAACTCAACGTCTATCTGCGTGCAGCCCGCGAGCTGACCCAGAAACTCGATCACGAGCCCTCTCCGGAAGAGATCGCCAACCTGCTGGAAAAGCCGGTTGCCGAAGTCAAGCGCATGCTTGGCCTGAACGAGCGGGTGTCTTCGGTCGACGTGTCGCTTGGGCCGGACTCGGACAAGACGTTGCTCGACACGCTCACCGACGACCGTCCTACCGACCCATGCGAACTGCTGCAGGACGATGACCTGTCCCAAAGCATCGATCAGTGGCTCAGCGAACTCACTGACAAGCAGCGTGAGGTGGTGATCCGTCGTTTCGGCCTGCGTGGTCACGAGAGCAGTACCCTGGAGGATGTCGGGCTTGAGATCGGACTGACGCGCGAGCGGGTTCGCCAGATCCAGGTCGAAGGCCTCAAGCGTCTGCGTGAGATCCTGGAGAAGAACGGTCTTTCCAGCGAGTCGCTATTCCAATAACAACAACGACCTGCCTTGCAATGGATAACGCCCCGACTGAATCGGGGCGTTTTCGTTTTTGTCCTACGCCATCAGCTGCGTCTGTCAGCCCTGAGTCTTTCGATGTAAGCGATTGCTTACGCGGTGTGTAAGCAATTGCAGTAGTTCAAGGTGAATTATGTGCGTTTTTGCGCATCGATTTATTCTAACCAATTGAAATACAACATTTTTTATTTATGGGTTTGCAACCCATGTGTCTTTTTTTGAGAGCCATTGCCAGTTGCGGCGAAAGTGGCAGACGTTAATATTGGTCCTGTGTCTACGGACTGACACAGGTTTTCAACGGATGAAGACCAAGGACATCGCAGGATGCGATTCATCAGGATGATGAAAGGGAATACAGGGACTACGGAAAAAAATGTGGGCGGGTCAAACCGCCCCTTTTTTTTGTCCGCAGAAAATGAAAAAAGGCCCGCAAGGGCCTTTTTCGTTGATCGGTTCGCGAGTCGGGACTCAGCGCTCCAGATCCTTGATCTTGCCTTTGACGCCGTCGAACTCTTCGGCTTCTGGCAAAGCATCTTTCTTTTCGGTGATGTTCGGCCAGATTTCCGCCAACTCGGCGTTCAGCTCGATGAATTCCTGCATGTCATCAGGCACTTCATCTTCCGAGAAGATGGCTTGGGCAGGGCACTCGGGCTCGCACAGTGCGCAATCGATGCACTCATCCGGGTGAATGACCAGGAAGTTCGGGCCTTCGTAGAAGCAGTCCACCGGACAGACTTCTACGCAGTCGGTGTACTTGCACTTGATGCAGTTGTCGGTGACGACGAAGGTCATTTCTAATTCTCTCCTCAGGCGACGGCAGCGGTGCCCTTCCAGTCAGGGCCGCTCGGTTCGGTAGGTTGGCGGCGAGCCAGGCTAATAACTCGCCGCTCCGCCAAACCGCGCGCGATTCTAACAGTTAAACGGGCGGCGCGTTATAACAGAGTCTTCAGTTGATAGAGCATTTCGATAGCTTGACGCGGCGTCATGTTGTCCAGGTCCAGCTTTCCGATCTTCTCGATGGCCGGATGAGGCAGGCTGGCGAACAGGTCGCTCTGGTGCGGGACTTGTGGCGCGCTTGGGCTGTCAGCCGGCTTGGGTACCTCATGGGGCAGGCTGGAGGTTTCCAGACGCCCCAGGTGTTCCCGGGCGCGCTGGATGACTGGCGCAGGTACGCCGGCGAGTTGCGCCACCGCCAGACCGTAGCTCTGGCTGGCCGGGCCGGGCAGTACGTGGTGCAGGAACACGATACGCTCGTTGTGCTCGGTGGCGTTGAGGTGCACGTTGGCCACCAGCGGTTCGCTGTCCGGAAGGATGGTCAGCTCGAAGTAATGGGTGGCGAACAGTGTGTAGGCGCGCAACTGGGCCAGACGCTCAGCGGCAGCCCAGGCCAGGGACAGGCCATCGAAGGTGCTGGTGCCACGGCCCACTTCGTCCATCAGCACCAGGCTGCGATCGGTGGCGTTGTGCAGGATATTGGCGGTCTCGCTCATCTCGACCATGAAGGTCGAACGGCCACCGGCCAGGTCGTCGCTGGAGCCGATCCGGGTGAAGATGCGGTCTACCAGTGACAGTTGGCAACTGGCCGCCGGCACATAGCTGCCGATGTGAGCCATCAACACAATCAAGGCGGTCTGACGCATGTAGGTGGATTTACCACCCATGTTCGGACCTGTGATGATCAGCATGCGGGTGCTGTCATCCAGCGACAGGTCGTTGGCCACGAACGGACTGGTCAGAACCTGTTCCACCACGGGATGGCGTCCCTGGTCGATCTTCATGCAGGGCTCGTCGACGAAGGTCGGGCAGTTCAGGTCCAGCGTCAGGGCGCGCTCGGCCATGTTGCTCAACACGTCGAGTTCAGCCAGCGCGGCGGCGGTGTCCTGTAGCGGTGCCAGGTGGCTGATCAGGGTTTCCAGCAGCGCGTCATAGAGCATTTTCTCGCGAGCCAGGGCGCGGCTCTTGGCCGACAGCGCCTTGTCTTCGAAGGTCTTGAGCTCGGGCGTGATGAAACGCTCGGCGCCTTTGAGGGTCTGGCGACGGATGTAGTCGGCCGGCGCCTGTTCCGCCTGCTTGCTTGGCAGCTCGATGAAATAACCGTGGACGCGGTTGTAGCCGACCTTGAGGTTGGCCAGGCCGGTTCGAGCTTTCTCACGCGCTTCGAGGTCGATGAGGAACTGACCGGCGTTCTCGCTGATGGACAGCAGCTCGTCGAGCTCGCTGTCGTAGCCGGTCTTCAGCACACCACCGTCGCGAATGACCGCAGGCGGGTTGTCGATAATGGCCTTTTCCAGCAGGGCGGCCAGTTCCGGGTAAGTCCCGGCGATGGCGGCCAGACGCGCCAGGTGCGGCGCCTCCAGTTCGGCCATCGCGTTCTGCAGCTCGGGCAGTGCGCCGAGGGCATCACGCAGGCGGGCAAGGTCGCGAGGGCGGGCATTGCGCAGACCGATACGGGCGAGGATGCGCTCGATATCGCCGATATCTTTCAGCTGGGGTTGCAGGCGTTCGAAACGGTAGCTGTCGAGCAGGCAGCGAATCGAACCCTGGCGTGCCTGCAGTACCTTCAGATCGCGCAGTGGGCGATTCAGCCAGCGGGTCAGCAAACGGCTGCCCATGGCGGTCTGGCAACGGTCGAGTACCGACTGCAGGGTGTTGTCGCGGCCACCGGCAAGGTTGACGTCCAGCTCCAGATTGCGCCGGCTGGCGCCATCGAGGATCACCGTGTCATCCAGACGCTCATGCTTGAGGCTGCGCAAATGGGGCAGGGCGGTGCGCTGGGTTTCCTTGGCGTAAGCCAGCAGGCAGCCGGCGGCGCCGATGGCGAGGGTCAGCTTGTCGCAACCGAAGCCTTTCAGGTCTTTGGTCGCGAACTGCAGGCAAAGGCTCTTGCGCGCCGAGTCACGGTCGAAGTCCCAGGGCGCGCGGCGTCGCGAGCCGCGGCGCTTTTCCGCCGGCAGGCCTTGTGGCCAGTCGTCGGGGATCAACAGCTCCACCGGATTGGTGCGTTCCAGCTCGGCCAGGAGGTTTTCCCAGCCTTTGATTTCCTGCACGGTGAAATTGCCGCTGGTGATGTCCAGCACGGCGAGGCCGAACAGGCGCTCGTCGCCGAGGACCGCAGCGATCAGGTTGTCGCGGCGCTCGTCCAGCAGGGCCTCGTCACTGATCGTGCCCGGCGTGATGATCCGCACCACCTGGCGTTCAACCGGCCCTTTGCTGGTGGCCGGGTCGCCGATCTGTTCGCAGATGACCACCGACTCGCCCAGCTTCACCAGCTTGGCCAGATAGCCTTCGAGCGAGTGGAAGGGGATGCCGCACATGGGAATCGACTGGCCAGCCGACTGGCCGCGGGCGGTCAGGGTGATGTCCAGGAGTTTCGCGGCCTTTTTCGCATCTTCGTAGAAGATCTCGTAAAAGTCGCCCATGCGGTAGAACATCAGCTGGTCTGGGTGCTGGTTCTTCAGCTTCCAGTATTGCTGCATCATCGGAGTGTGTGCGGAAAGATCAGACATTCAAGGCCTAGGAGCGGGTGTCTTTTTGGAAAAAGTGAAGGGCGAATAGTACAGGGATTTCTCCCTCGGCGCTGAGGCTCGGGCGCGCAGCGAGCCAATGCATATTCACAATTGCATTTCTTCCCCGCCGGCGGCACTATGCATCCCATGCAAAAGCGCAATGTAGCCTCCGTTCTCAAGTCTCTGCTGGACCGCCACCGGATCTCCGCTACGGAGTTGCACCGGCGCACTGGCGTGCCCCAATCCACCCTGTCGCGGATTCTCGCCGAGAAGATCGTCGATCCGTCGGACAAGCATGTGTCGAAGATCGCCGAGTATTTCGGCGTGAGCACTGACCAGTTGCGTGGCCGTGCCGACCTGGGCGAGAGCCGTGAGGTCGAGCCTGGTCACGACGAGTTGCGCGATATCAGCCTGTGGGACGATGAAACCCCCGTCGAGGACGACGAGGTCTCGGTTCCTTTTCTTCGTGAGGTCGAGTTGGCAGCAGGATCAGGAAGATTCGTCATCGAGGAAAGCGAGCGGGCCCGCCTGCGGTTCGGCAAGCGCAGCCTGCGCCACAACGGCGTGCAGTTCGACCATGCCAAGTGCGTGACGGTGCGCGGCAACAGTATGTTGCCAGTGCTGCGTGATGGCGCCACGGTAGGCGTCAACACCGGCAAGTGCTCCATCGGCGACATCATCGACGGCGACCTCTACGCCATCAACCACAACGGTCAGTTGCGGGTGAAGCAACTGTATCGCCTGCCGACCGGGATCCGCCTGCGCAGTTTCAATCGCGATGAACATCCCGACGAGGACTACAGCTTCCAGCAGATGCAGGAAGAGCAGATCGCCATCCTCGGCCATGTGTTCTGGTGGGGTATGTACGCTCGCTAGATTCATCATCAGATACCCCAAAACCCGCTTCGGCGGGTTTTTTTTCGCTTGCCCAAAAACCCTCGGCGTCAATGACGGCGCGCCTTGATGCGCATATGCATAATCGCCAATGCATTTATTTTCAAAAATGCATTGACTGTATATGCATACATGCATATTGTTTGTCTCAAGCCGGTCAGACACCGGCGGCAAGACAGGCAGCGATGAACAGGCCTCGACTGTTCAGAGGGTTGGCAACTGACCCGGGTGTGCAGCGTAAAGCACCGTAAGCAGTTATCCGGCGGGCAGGTGGCCGCGGCCGGAGGAACAACTTGAAGCGGAAACGTCCCGTGCACCAGTCGTGGCGGATGTTTCGACAACGCATTACTGAAAAGCCTGGACGCACCGGGCTTTTTGGAATGCCGAGTGAGAGCTCGGTCTCATTCCCCGTTCGGCCCGTCGCTGTGCGGGAAAACAAAGGAGGCAGGACCGTGACAAGCGAGCAACAGACGTTGCTGGAAATGCCGATCTGGCTGGTGATTGTCCTGGCATTGCTGGGCGGGGTCTCCGGTGAGATGTGGCGAGCAGACCGGGCCGGCGCCCGTGGCGGTGCGCTGTTCAGGCGCCTGGCATTGCGTTCGGGAGCCTGCATGGTCTGTGGGGTGTCGACAATGATGCTGCTCTACGCCAGCGGGCTTTCGATCTGGGCGGCCAGTTCGTTCGGCTGCCTGACAGCGGTGGGCGGTGCCGATGTGGCCATCGGGCTTTACGAGCGCTGGGCGGCGAAACGCCTGGGCCTGGAACAACCGAGCGGCAACAAGGAGAGACCGTGAGCGATCTGAATGCCTTACACCAAGCCATCACCGACACCGTGACGACGGCCATGCCGCAGTTCGCGACGGTGAAAAGTTATGCGGCAATGCAACAGGACACGGCTTTGCCGGCATTGTTGCATGCCATTACCGGCCTGAGGCCGGGCATGGACCCGGGCGATGGCCATTCATGTGTGGTGGCGACGTTCGAGGCGCGGATCGTGGTCGACGCCAGCCGCCCGCAGGCGGCGCTGGATGCCACCGCTCTGGCGGCGCAGTTGATGGTTTTGCTGCGCAAACAGTATTGGGGCGTCGACTTTGTCGAGGACGCCCGGGTTATCAAGGCGCTGCCCCAGGGAACCGACTGGCCGGTGGCGATCTGGCTGGTGCAATGGGAGCAAACCCTGCACCTGGGCGACGCCCAATGGCCCTGGCCGAATCAGCCTCCGGGATCGCTGGTCTTCGCCTTCGACCCGGACAGCGGTCCAGGCAAGGAAGCGGACTACATGGCGCCGGAGGATTTCGCATGAGCTACGCCAGTTCCATGCATGACCGCATGATCGCGGCGATGCTTATTCCTTGCCGTGTGGTGGCTGTGGATCTGGCTGCCGCCCGGGTGCGGGTCTCCGATGGCGCCGGCTGGACCAGCGCCTGGCTGCGCTGGCACAGCCAGGCCGCTGGCAAGGCACGGCACTGGCGCTCGCCGAGCCTGGGCGAGCAGGGCGTATTGCTCAGCCCCAGTGGCGAACCGGCCCAGGGCACCTTCATTCCCGGCCTCTATGGCAATGCCGGCAACCCGCCGGACAACCGCGAGCATGTCGAAGTCTGGCGTTTCGACGACGGTGGCTCGCTGACGTACGACTGGCAGTCGAGCAGCTACAGCATCGACCTGCCTCGCGGAACCCTTACCCTCAAGGTCGGCGGCAGCACGCTGGTGGCCACCCCTGACGCGATCGAACTGACTGCCACCCGCATGACCTTGAATGGCCCGGTGCAGATCAACGGTGCGCTGCAGGTAACGGGTGATATCCACGGCGGCGGCGCGATCATCGACACCGCCGGCAACACGCCGAACCACAAGCACTGAAACCAGCCCGCCGACGCGGGCTTTTTTATGCCAGGGAGAACGCCATGGCCAACCTGAATCACAACACCGCACTCGACACCTGCCTTGCGCCGGTCCGCTGCCGGTCGAGTGCCGACCCAAGGGAGTGACGCGATGATCGGAATGGATCGCCGGACCGGTCAGCCGTTATCCGGCATCGCGCATTTGCGGCAGTCCATCGAGGACATCCTCGGCACACCGCTGGGCAGCCGGCGCATGCGTCCGGACTATGGCAGCAAGCTGCGACGCTTCGTCGACCTGCCGGTCAACGAAGGCTGGAAAAGCGCGGTACAGGCCGAAGTGGCCCGTGCCCTGGTGCGCTGGGAGCCACGCCTGAAACTGGAGCGGGTCCGGGTGCTGTCGGTGGTGAACGGGCAAGTCAGCCTGCAACTCACCGGGCAGTACCTGGGCGACAGCCAGATCCTGGAGGTGACGGCATGAGTGGTATCGAACTCTCGGCGCTGCCCGCGCCGCAGGTGCTGGAAGAGCTGGACTTCGAAGAGATCTTCCAGGGCGACCTGACCGCCTTCCGGGCGCACATGGGCGACGACTGGACCGCGCAACTGTTGAGCGATCCGGTCACCAAACTGCTGGAAGTCGGCGCCTATCGGACCCTGCTCAACCGGGCGCGGGTCAACGATGCGGCCAAGGCGTTGCTGCTGGCCTATGCCCAGGGCAGCGATCTGGATCAACTGGCCGGCAACGTTCGCCTGCAGCGCCTGGTGGTGCAGGAGGCGAATCCGCTCAGCGTTCCGCCAACCGAACGGATCCTCGAGGAAGACGACGCCCTGCGCGAGCGTATCCAGCTCGTCTACGAGGGGCTCACCACTGCCGGGCCGCGCAACAGTTACATCCTGCATGCCCGTAACGCTTCGGGCCTGGTGGCCGATGCCACGGCGGAAAGCCCGTCTCCGGCGGTGGTGGATGTCACTGTGCTGAGCCTGGACGACAAGGGGGTCGCCAGCCCCGATTTATTGGCGGAGGTCATGGCGTACCTGAACGCCGATGATGTTCGCCCCGTGGCTGACCGCGTCAACGTGCGCAGCGCCGAGATACTGCCGTACCAGATCCATGCGGTGCTGCACATGACCGGCAACGGTCCGGAGAACGAAGCGACTCTGGCTGAGTGTCGGCGCCGCTTGCAAGCCTGGATCAATCCACGGCGGCGACTGGGTGTCGAAGTGCCGCGCTCGGCCATCGACGCGCAACTGCATATCGGCGGTGTAGCCCGGGTCGAGCTGACCGGCTGGACCGACATCCGCCCGAGCAAGGCACAGGCGGCCTGGTGCGACAGCTTCGATCTCACCCTTGGAGGCTGACATGACCAGCCTCCTGCCTATCAACAGCACGCTGCTGGAGCGGGCGCTCGAGGTTGCATCGACCGACGCGCCCGAGATCCCGCTGCGCACGCTCTACAACCCCGATACCTGCCCGTCGCACCTGCTGCACCAGTTGGCCTGGACCTGGTCGGTCGACCGCTGGGACGAGTCCTGGCCGGAGGCGACCAAGCGTGCGGTGATCCGTTCATCGTTCGACGTGCATGCCCGCAAGGGCACCCTCAGTGCGTTGCGCCGGGTGGTCGAGCCGTTCGGCTACCTGATCGAAGTGGCCGAGTGGTTCAACACCGTGCCTCAAGGCGTGCCGGGGACTTTCGCGCTGAAGATCGGGGTTTCCGAATCCGGGATCTCCGAAGAAACCTACCAGCAGCTGACCGACCTGATCGACGACGCCCGGCCTGTCAGCCGGCACCTCGTCGGCCTGGCCATCTCCCTCGACACCCAGGGCTACCTGCGGGTTGCCATGGGCCTGAGCGAAGGCGACGAAATCGACATCTACCCGCCGATCCTGCGAGACATCGAGGTACGCGGCAACCACGGCTTCATCGGCCGTGACCATCAAATCGAAACCCTGGACGTTTACTCATGACTGACCAGAACAGCCAGTTCTTCGCGATCCTCACCGCGGTGGGGGAGGCCAAGCAGGCCAATGCGAACGCCTTGGGCGTGCCCTGGACCTTCGCCCAGATGGGCGTGGGCGACGCCAACAACACCGAACCGGTGCCGTCGCGCACCCAGACCAAGCTGATCAACGAGCGGCGCCGGGCGGCGCTCAACCAACTTTCGGTCGATCCGAAAAACGCCAGCATCATCATTGCCGAACAGGTGATCCCTCCGGATGAAGGTGGCTGGTGGATTCGCGAAATCGGTCTTTACGATGCCGCAGGCGACCTGGTGGCCGTGGCCAACTGCGCGCCGAGCTTCAAGCCGCTGCTGAGCCAGGGAACGGGCAAGACGCAGGTGGTGCGGTTGAACCTGATCGTGACCAGCACGGCCAATGTGCAGTTGAAGATCGATCCGGCGGTGGTGCTGGCGACCCGCGACTATGTGGACACTGCGATTCTGAGTGTGCTGCCGAAGGACAAGGTGGCTGGCACTTACACAAAGGTTACGGTTAACGAAAGAGGACTTGTTCAGCAGGGCTACAACCCGACAACATTGGCAGGATTTGGTATCACTGATGGCTTGAAAATCGGTGATGTTGGATTGTGTGCAAAAAATGCTCCGCTGCTCAGTACGTTTCGCGCGGTGGTGCCTGCCGGCTTTTACCTCGCCTATGGCCTGACTTCGGCGGCCCCTGAAAATCCTACATCGGAGGCGCCGCCGGAGTCGTCTGGCATTCTTAGTGTCGTCGCGATGACACCGCGCCCGGATGTCACGCATTACCTGGTTGTTCAGAACGGGGTAGGGGGCAAGTCCGCCTGGTTTGGTCAGTACAACATCTATGACAACTCACTGCGTTGGGATCGGCAGCTTACCCTTGCTGATCGCGAGGCGATGATGGTGGAAATCGAAAAGAAGGCGGCGAAGGCTACTACCCTGGCGGGGTACGGGATTGTTGACAGCTACACGAAGACGCAAGTTGATACTGCGCTTTTAGCGAAAGCATCATTGGATAGCCCCAAGTTCATCGGTTCGCCGGAAGTTCCTGCGGTGCAGCCTCTCGATACTTCTAATCGTGCTGCCAGCACGCAGTTTGTGCATGAGCAAGCGAATGGCTATTACCAGCTCAACGCCGCCGGCGGTGGGGTTTATGTACTGAGCGCCCAGCAGGCGATGCCGATCATTTATGCGTTCGGCGCGCTGACGGGTGATCGTGAAATCGTCCTGCCCCTAGCCTTTCGCAAATATTTGATCGGCAACTTCACAAGTGGAGCATACAAATTCACTGTGCGCATGACCACGGGGGCGGCGGTCGAAGTCACAAGAAACTGCTTTACAAACGTCTTCACCGACACGGTTCACACGCGACTGTCTCAAACGGACTTCAACAGCCCTGCATTGACCGGTATTCCGACAGTCCCTAAAGCCGCCAAGGGTACCGCAACTGACCAAGTGGCCAGTTGCGCATTTGTAGTCGCAGAGATTGCAGACAAGGCGGCTAAGTCAACAACGGCGGGCGGTTACGGGATCATAGACGTTTTCACGAAAACCGAAACGCAACAGATGTTGAGTGAGAAGGCGAACAAGGCGACAACCCTCGCCGGGTACGGGATCGCTGACGCTTACACAATGACTTATCTCGATGCCTGGTTTGCCTTGAAAGCGGCGAAAGCTACGACGTTGGCGGGGTACGGGATCATTGATTCTTACACGTCAGTCCAGTCCGAAAGCCGTCTCGCAACGAAAGTATCCGTCTCTGATCTACCGCGTAATACCTGCGCAAGGGGGCTGCCTGGTTGGTGGACTTGTGCTGACACAGGGTTACTGCGTCAGCGTGTGGCCGTTTACATCGGTGACGTGGTGGGTATTTGGACTGGAACTGTCACATGGCCAGTAACTTTCCCCGCGCAAGCTGACAGTGTGCAAATCACTTTAATGAGCGCTGCCGGCTCGGTGGTGAAGGCCGTTGTGAGCTATTCAGGGTTAACACGAACAGGTTGCAACCTGCGAGTGGAAGAGTGGGGAGAGGTAGCGCAATTCGGTTTGCAGTTGATTCTCGAAGTAGAGGGTTTCTGATGGTTTTCTATCACGCGTTGAGTAACGGCTTTTATCTCGATGAGATCTACGGTACGCGCACCGTGTTCATTCCCGATCCTGAGTGGGTGCGTCCGACCGTAAGTGTTCCTGACCCGGCCTGGCATCCGGCTGACAACCCTCCTGGCGCTGAGGCGCCGTTAATTGATGTGTCGGACGCTGTTGCTGAAGCGCCCCTGGTTGAGATCGCGAACCCGAACTGTCGATTACCGCCCGCAGGCGAACTGGTGAGTCTGACGGATCAGGAGTATCGCGGATTGCTCTATGCGATGTCCCACGGGAAAGTTATCTCGGCGAACGACAACGGTTATCCCGTGGCTGTAGACCCGCCGCCGCTTTCGACTGGAGAGCTTGAAGAGCGCGAGCGCCGGTGGCGCGACAGGGCGCTGTCGGCTACGGATGCTTTGGTTGTGCGTCATCGTGATGAGCTTGAGGCCGGCGTCGAAACAACGCTGACTACAGCTCAATATCGTGAGCTGCAAGCTTACCGAACGGCTCTGCGCAACTGGCCTGCAACTGATGAATTTCCCGCTACGGGACAGCGACCGACCCCGCCAGTCTGGCTGACCGGCACCACTTCCTGAAGCCCCGCACCGCCGGGGCTTTTTCTTACCCGCAACACCCTTCGAAGGCCCCGCACCGACGGGGCCTTCTCATTTCTGGAGAAATACCTATGAGTGGATTCTTCCACGGCGTCACCGTTACCAACGTCGACACCGGTGCTCGCAGCATCGCGTTGCCGTCGTCTTCCATCATCGGTCTGGTGGACACCTTCACCGAAGGTTCGACCGTCACCGCCAAGGCCAACGAGCTGGTGCTGATCACCAGCGAGCGTGAAGCCATCGCGGCGTTCGGCGCCGACGCAGCCATCACCAAGGCGTGCCAGGCGATCTATGCCCGGGCCAAGGCGGTCATCGTCGCGTGCGGCGTGGCCAGGCTGACCGACGCTGCCGAGCAGACCTCGGCGATCATCGGTGGCGTGGAGGCCGACGGTAAACGTACCGGCCTGCAAGCGCTGCTGGACGGCAAGAGCCGTTTCAACGCCCAGCCGCGTCTGCTGGTGACCCCTAAGCACAGCGCCACCCAGGCCGTGGGCACCGCCCTGGTGGCCCTGGCCGACAAGCTGCGTGGACTGGCCATCATCGACGGCCCTGGCACCACCGACGAGGCCGCCCTGGCCTATGCAGAGAACTTCGGCGCCAAGCGCGCGTTCCTGGTCGACCCGGGCGTGAAGTACTGGGACACCACCGCTGACGCCACCGTCGACGCACCGGCCTCGGCCTGGGTCGCCGGTCTGTTCGCCTGGACCGACAACGAATACGGCTTCTGGGCTTCGCCCTCCAACAAGGAATTCGTCGGTATCACCGGCACCACCCGTGCGGTGGAGTTCCTTGACGGCGACGAAAGCTGCCGCGCCAACCTGCTCAACAACGCCAACATCACCACCATCATCCGTGATGACGGCTTCCGCCTGTGGGGCAACCGCACCCTGTCCAGCGACCCTAAATGGGCGTTCGTCACCCGCGTGCGGACCATGGACATCGTCATGGACGCGATCCTCTACGGCCACAAGTGGGCCGTGGACCGCTCGATCACCGCGACCTACGTCAAGGACGTGACCGAGGGGCTGGAAAACTTCATGCGCGACCTCAAAGCCCAGGGCGCAATCATCAATTTCGAGGTCTACGCCGACCCCGAACTCAACACCGCCAGCCAGCTGGAGCAGGGCAAGGTGTACTGGAACATCCGCTTTACCGATGTTCCGCCTGCCGAAAACCCCAATTTCCGTGTCGAGGTCACCAATCAGTGGTTGACCGAAGTCCTCGACCAGGCCGCCTAAGGAGAACTACCCATGGCAATGATTCCGCAAACCCTCGCCAACCTGAACCTGTTCGTGGACGGCGTGAGCTTCCAGGGCGATGTCACCAGCCTGACCCTGCCCAAGCTCGCCATCAAGGTTGAAAGCCACCGTGTCGGTGGCATGGACACCGCCATCGAAATCGACCAGGGCATGGAGGCGCTGAGTGCGACCTTCAAGACCACCGGCATCCGCCGTGAAGCCCTGAAGTTCTTCGGCCTGGCCGACAGTTCCGGCTTCAACGGCACCTTCCGCGGAGCCTTCAAGGGACTGAAGGGCGCCATCACACCCGTAGTGGTGACCCTGCGCGGCATGCTCAAGGAAGTGGAAATGGGTGACTGGAAAGCGGCCGAGAAGCCTGAGACCAGCCACGTCGTGTCCCTAACCTACTACAAGCTGGAGATCGATGGCCGGCTGATGTACGAGATTGATCCGCTGGGCATGAAGCGGGTCGTCAACGGCGTCGATCAACTCGCCGCCCAACGCACGGCTCTGGGCCTCTGAGACAAGGACACGCTCGTATGACGCAAGCAACGAAAATGCCCGCCTGGCTGACTGTCAGTGCGGACCGTGTGGTGATCCGGCTCAGCCGTGCCACCGAGGCCAATGGCGTCCAGGTCGACAGCCTGTCGCTGCGGGCGCCGACGGTGCGCGACCTGCGTGCCGCTCAGTCGGGTAGTGCCGATGATGAAACCCGGGAACTGAACCTGTTCGCTTCCCTGGCCGAAGTCGGTACCAAGGACCTCGAGGGCCTCACCCTCAAGGACTACAGCCGCCTGCAGTCGGGCTATTTTCGCCTGGTGCAAGACGACGAGCTTTGATCCCTCAAGGCAAAAGGCGGCAGCGAAGCGGCTTGCAAAAGAGCTGAACTTCTCTGCCGTCGAAATCATGACCATGTCGTACAGCGACATGGTCTGGTGGCTTACCGAGTGAGCCGGGTTTGCACGCAGGGAGGATGATATGGCGGGCGAACTGAGTATTGAAGCAAAGAGCGCAAGTGTGGTCGATCCGTTGGTGGGGCAAGCCTTCACCCAGATTGAACGTCAGGTTGCCCGGATTGAGACGCTGGCCCAACGGGTTGGTGATGCCCTCCGGGTGACCACCCAGAGCGCGCTTCCTTTGGCCACTGCGTTCAAGGCGTCTAATGATGCCGCTACGGAGTCAGCTGGAAAATGGCAGGCGGCGCTGGGAGAAATTGGCAAGAGGCTGTCCGGGCAGATGGAGATATTGCCCAGGTTGACCAAGGCATACGAGGACCTGGGCAAGGCCATGGGAGCTGCCCGTTTGCCTGCTGCCGGCCAACCGCTATCGGAGATACAGCAGTCTCGCAGCAAGGTTATTGATACTTCGCAAACCGTACTGAAATCGGCAAGCAGTTCGGTCGATCAATTTGCGGGCTACGAAGGGATCATCAGCAAGCTGGTGCTCCAGGGGGAACAGGACCCCAGGAAATGGGCGGCGCAGCGGGGCAAGGTCGAAGCCCAGGTTGCCCGGATGACCTACGGGACAAGCCTCAGCAAAACCCAGGCAGCGACACAACTCTGGGGCATGTTCAACGCGGGCATGGATCTGGATGAGCTGGTACCTCAAGGCCGGCTTGCAGCCAGGTTTACTGACGGTCAGCAGGTCGACGAGGGCGTTACCGCAGGCCTTTTCCGCACCCTGTCGAATGGCCAGAGTACCGAGGCTCTTGAGCGTTTGCTCAACCAGATCATCGGTCAGGTTGGCCAGGGGAAATTCGGTATTGCCAATACGGCAGAAGCGATCACGCGGTTGCTTCCCCAAGTAGGCGGGGCTCCCGAGGATGCTGTCCGTCTAGCCGCGATCCTCCAGCAGGAGTCGAAGAAGACCGGGAACTACAACGACGTGCTCAGTGCGTCAAAAGCGCTCTTCCTCGAATACAAACGTCAGGATGGCAGCAGCCTGGCTGACGCTGGTCGCTATGGCCAGGCCTTCATGCCCCAGAAAACAGACGGCTCAGCGCCCAACTACATCGAAGACAAGCTGGAAGGTCGTCGGCAAACGCTGGAGTGGCAACAGGACGCGCGCGCGTCGTCCAACGAACGGGTTTCGATTGGCGTAGGTGGCGCACTCGCACCGATTTATTCGCACTGGACGAACCTCATGACCAAGGGCGCCAATATCCTTGGCGTTGTCGTCGAGCAGTTGAGTGGTGTTGTAACGGTCGTGGCCGGGGTTGTTGCTGGGGCCGCCGGTCTGGTGACAGCGCTCGCTGCTGTTGCCAAAGGCAAGGCCTTGCTTGGCGCCGTCAGAATGGTCTTTGGGGGGCCAGGTAACGTCGTCGCTGACGCTGGTAAAACGGCCCTCCGGTCACGTGTCGAGGTGGGGGACAGCAAGCCTGGGGTCTGGGCGAGAACCAGACAGGCTGCCGGTAAGGTCGGCACACTTGTGCCGGATTTTCTTCGGCCTTCGAACATCCCCGGCTGGCAAAAGCTCACGGGTCGGCTTCTGGGCGGAGTCGGTAGCGTAGCCATGGCTGTCGACTCCTACCAGAACGCCGGCTCTGCCAAGGAAAAGAGCGAGGGCTACGGCGAGGCCGCCGGCACTCTCGTAGGTGGCCTTTTAGGGGCGGTGCTGGGACCGCTGGGGGCGATTGCCGGAGGCTACATTGGTGGCGAGCTCGGCAAGTCGGCGGGGCGCAAAATCAATGAGATCTGGGGAGAAGACAGCAAGAAAACTGTGAGCGTCACACCCCCTCTGGCGCAACTGCCAGGCGCTGATGCGGGGAAGCTGCTCACGGTCATCAAGGAACCCGGCCCCGGAACCCTTTTGCTGAAAAATACCGGCGAAGCGGGTGGCACCACTTCCGGCTCAGGTCAGGGCACTAGCGATCTGGCGCCTGTAATCCCGCTTCGCGGTGCTGTGATCGATAACTCCCGCGCAGCGTTGGGGCAGTACGGCGGTGAGCACGTCCTCCAGGCTCAACGACCAGCATCGTTTGAGAACGGTGATGTGGTCAGGTCCCTGGCGGATGCTTCTCCGACTGCGCCTGTCTTGCCGGGACCTGACTCGGCCACTTCGTTGGTGGTCACCGCTACCTCGCCGCAGCATTTTGCGGTCTCACCCACTATCGCCATCAATGTCCAGGGCAGCCTTAACGACCCCGCCGAAATCATTCGCGTGCTGCAGCCAGAGATCCAGAGGATGTTCAATGGCTTTGTAGCACAGGCGAACTCGGGCGGACAGGTCTATGACCGTACCGACGATATCTATGGCTATGCCTGAGGAACCGCCCATGGCCTACATGGAACAACTGCAATCGAGCCTGCGCTCCCTCGCAGCAGCAGGCGAAGCCGGTCGACGCAGTGCCGATGAAATGCTGGGGCCCTTGAATGGCGCCGTCAGCGATATCACCGGCGCTGCGACCGAGCTGGAAAACCTGCCCTTCGTGGGCGAACTCATCGGCCAGAAGCTCCAGCGCACGATGCGCGCCATCGAGGTGGCGCAGTCGACGGTGGGAATGGTTGCTGCGAAGTACAACCAGGCGGTTTCGGTAATCAGTGAAGTCGAGAGCCGCCTGGAAAGTTTTTCGGAGCAAGCGGGCAAGGCGGCCACGGCGATCAACCGCATCGCCGGCAAGATCAGTCCGTCGCTGGGTTCGATCCTGCCAACCGGCACCTTCGCACCGCAGACCACTCCCGCCGAGGAAGCGGTCAAGCCCTATCCGCACCTGCTGATCCTTCAGCCGATGCAGACGACGGAAGAGGCCTTCTACTTCAACCTGGACACCGCCGCGTTCAATCAACTGAAGCGCACCAAGGCCTACACCTGGGCCGGGCAGGAACGTTTGTCGCGCACCAAGGCGCAGCAGGCGGTCGGTCTGGGCGATGACAAGATCACCATCGACGGGGTGGTTTTTCCCACCTTCAAGGGCGGAATCGGTCAGTTGAAACGCCTGCGCAGCATCGGCGAGCGCCTGAAACCGCTGACTCTGAGCACCGGGTACGGTGAAGTCCTCGGCAACTGGTGCCTGGTCAGCGTCGCGGAAACCCAGGAAGCGTTGCTGGCTGGCGGCATACCCGGAAAGCAAACCTTCACATTGGAGCTCGTGAGCTATGGCGACGATATGCAGAACGTCTGAAGGCGATGTGCTCGACACCCTGTGCCAGCACTACTACGGGCATTTGCGGGGCAGTGTCGAAGCGGTGCTGGATGCCAACCAGGGACTGGCGGATGAGCCTCAGCCCTTTCGCGCCGGCGTGCTGATCGCACTGCCGGCGCTGGCGGCGACCACCGACACCAGGGTGTTGCTGTGGGATTGACCTGCACTACCAGGCCCCGCCCAAGGCGGGGCCTTTCTGTTTCTGGAGCCTGAATCATGCAACCTGTGTTTCGCATCATTGCCGACGACAAGGACATCACCGCGCTGATCAACGATCGTCTGTTGCTGCTTCGCACCACCGACAAACCGGGTATGGACTCTGATGACTTCGAGCTCAAGCTCGATGATCGCGACAGCGCCCTGGCGTTGCCGGCGCGGGGCGCCGTTCTGGAAGTCTACCTCGGCTACGCAGGCCAGACGCTGACGCGACTGGGGCGCTACACGGTGGACCAGATCGACCTGAGCGGGCCGCCCAGCACCCTGGAGATCCGCGGCAAGGCCTGCGACATGCGGGGCACCGGAAAGACCATCCGCAGTGGTGCCTGGGAGAACGTTTCGCTGCAACAGATTGTTCGGGATATCGCGGCCCGCAATGGCTGGCAGCCGCAGTGTCCGGTGGCCACCCTGGTGCCAAGGCTCGACCAGATGTGCGAGTCGGACATGAACCTCATCACCCGCCTGGCGAGGGATCACAACTGCACCGCCAAGATCGCCAATGGGGCATTGCTGGTATTGCCGCGTCAGGCGGGAAAAAGCGCCAGTGGTCAGGCATTGGAGGCGATCACGGTCGTGCCGCGCGAGGTACGACGCTGGAAGTTTCACCTGCAGGACCGGGCTGCGCACAAGGCGGTGCAGACCAAGCACCAGGACCCCGCGACGGGGGAGCAGAACACCGTTGAAAGCAAGAATGCGGACGGCCCCGAGGACCTGCAGGCCGTGTTCGTCGACAAGCACGTCTATCCCAACAAGCCGGCTGCCGAGCAGGCGGCCAAGGCCCGGCTGGATGCCTTCAATCGCAGCACGGCCACGGTGTACCTGGAAATGATGGGGCGCACCGACCTGTTCTCCGAGCGCGTGCTCGCTGTCCAGGGCTTCAAGGACGGGATCGACGGCGAGTACCTGATCGACAACGTGACCCAGACCTTCACCGCCACCGGCTGGGACACCACTGTGCAGTGCAATGGCGGCAACAAAGGCAAGGCCGCCGCGAAGAGCGACAAGGCCACGAAGAAAAAGCCGCTCAAGGTCGAGCCGTAAGAGGGCCAGAAATGAATCTGAATGAAACCGAGCTTTTCCGTATCTATCCAAACGCCCGCCCCACAGCGGGCGTTTTCGTTCCTGCACTCAACGCTGCCATGGCTCACTGGGGCATCGACACGCCGCGGCGCATGGCGGCCTTTCTCGCGCAGATCGGCCATGAGTCCGGCCAGTTGCGCTACGTGAAGGAACTGGGCAGCGAGCAGTACCTGGCCCGCTACGACACCGGCAACCTGGCACTGCGCCTGGGCAACACGCCGGAGGCCGATGGCGATGGCCAGCGCTATTGCGGGCGTGGCCTGATCCAGATCACCGGGCGCAACAACTACCGCGCCTGCAGCATGGCGCTGTTCGAGGATGAGCGACTGCTGGCGCAACCGCAGATGCTGGAGGAACCACAGTGGGCGACCGAGTCGGCAGCCTGGTTCTGGCATTCGCGGGGGCTCAATCAACTGGCCGATCGCGGTGAGTTCAACCGCATCACCCGGCATATCAATGGCGGGCTCAATGGCCTTGAAGACCGCCTGAGGCTCTGGGCGCGGGCCCGGGAGGTCTTGTGTTGAGCGGCGCTCGCAGCCTCGGGCTGTGGCTGGCGCTGTTGGCGGCGTGTGCGCTCACCTGGCAGGTCCAGGGTTGGCGTTGTAGCCGGCAGTTGGCGGCGCAGGAGAGCGGGTTCGCCCGTGAGCGACAGCAACTGGCCGAGGCCGCCAGCACGCGCCTGCAGAATGAACGCCAGCAGCGGCTGGCGCTGGAGCAGCGCCTTCAGACCGCCGACCAGACCCATTCCAGGGAGCTTATCGATGCCCAACAGACTCAGGCACGTCTGCGCGACCGGCTGGCTACTGCTGATCTGCGGTTGTCAGTCCTCCTCGCCAGCGATTCCGATTCCGCTGTGCCAGCCGCCTCCGGCACCGGCGGCGTGGTTCATGACGCCCCGCGAGCCCGACTTGACCCAGCGCATGCTCAACGAATTGTCGCCATCGTCGCCGACGGTGACCAGGGACTGATCGCCCTGCGCGCCTGCCAGGCTTACGTGCGGGCGCTGGCGTTCTGAGTGGTGTAGGGTAGGCGGCAGTTTTTCCAAGGAGCCCGCCATGGACCCGATCACCACGCTTTCCGCCCGGCTGGGGGAACATCTGCGCCGTTTCAATGCCCAAGTGACCACCGCCGAGTCCTGCACCGGTGGCGGCATCGCCGAGGCCATCACCCGCATCCCCGGCAGCTCGGCCTGGTTCGAGGCCGGCTACGTGACCTACTCCAATGCGCAGAAGACCCGCCAGTTGCAGGTGCCCGAGGCGTTGTTCGGCCAGGTCGGTGCCGTGAGCCAGGAAGTGGTCGAGGCGATGGTGCGCGGCGCGCGGCTTGCCAGCGGGGCGCGTTTTGCCGTCGCCGTGAGTGGCGTGGCCGGGCCCGATGGTGGTTCACCGGCCAAGCCCGTGGGAACCGTATGGCTAGCCTGGGCCGACGGCGAGCGGGTTTCAAGCGAGCGCCGCCACTTCGATGGCGACCGCGACGAGGTGCGCCGACAAACGGTAGTCGCCGCGTTAGAGGGTTTGTTACAGCTTGGCGCGGAGTAAATCGCTGGGCGGGGGTAGGCGGAAGCAAATCCCTGTGGAATAATACTGGCTACTTATACAGTTGTTTCTGGCCGTCAGGCCCTATCGATTACGTGAGGACTTCAATGGACGACAACAAGAAGCGTGCCTTGGCTGCGGCCCTGGGTCAAATCGAACGTCAATTCGGTAAAGGCGCGGTCATGCGCATGGGCGACCATGAGCGCCAGGCGATCCCGGCCATCTCCACCGGCTCGCTGGGCCTGGACATTGCTCTCGGCATCGGCGGCCTGCCAAAAGGCCGTATCGTCGAGATCTACGGTCCTGAGTCGTCCGGTAAGACCACGCTGACCCTGTCGGTGATCGCCCAGGCCCAGAAAATGGGCGCTACCTGCGCCTTCGTCGACGCCGAGCACGCGCTGGACCCAGAGTACGCCGGCAAGCTGGGCGTCAATGTCGACGACCTGCTGGTCTCGCAGCCGGACACCGGTGAGCAGGCCCTGGAAATCACCGACATGCTGGTGCGCTCCAACGCCGTTGACGTGATCATCGTCGACTCCGTGGCTGCCCTGGTGCCGAAGGCCGAGATCGAAGGCGAGATGGGCGACATGCACGTCGGCCTGCAGGATGCAGTATTCGGAATCGCAGCATAGTTTTGGTTCACTTAGGAGGTATCCCTTTCCTCACAAGGGATACGCCCTAAGCTAATCAGCAATATTCGATTAATCCTAATTTGAGTGGTCGACGAGAATGGATCAGGCAAAAAACAAAGCGTTGGAAATGGCTCTTTCTCAGATCGAGAAGCAGTTTGGTAAGGGTGCCATCATGCGGCTCGGCTCCGACCGCACAATGGATATCGATGTTGTCTCGACCGGTTCTCTGGGCCTGGACATCGCTCTGGGCGTGGGCGGTCTGCCGCGTGGTCGTATTGTTGAGATCTACGGCCCAGAGTCTTCCGGTAAAACTACCCTGACTCTTTCCGTTATTGCTGAAGCTCAGCGTCAAGGTTTGACCTGTGCATTCGTCGATGCTGAGCACGCCCTTGATCCAATCTATGCCGCCAAACTTGGCGTGAATATCGACGACCTTCTTTGCTCGCAGCCAGATACTGGTGAGCAGGCTCTGGAGATCGTAGACATTCTAACTCGCTCGGGCGCGGTCAACGTTATTGTTGTCGACTCCGTAGCTGCTCTTGTTCCGAAGGCTGAAATCGAAGGCGAGATCGGGGACTCCCATGTTGGCCTTGCCGCCCGAATGATGTCGCAGGCGATGAGGAAGATCACTGGTAACCTGAAGAACTCCAACACTATGTGTATCTTCATTAACCAGATCCGTATGAAGATCGGCGTAATGTTCGGCAGCCCGGAAACCACCACCGGTGGTAACGCCCTGAAGTTCTACGCTTCGGTACGTCTGGACATCCGCCGTACTGGTGCGGTCAAGGAAGGCGACGAGGTGGTTGGTAGCGAAACCCGCGTGAAAGTGGTCAAGAACAAAGTTGCTGCGCCATTCAGACAAGCCGAGTTCCAGATCGTTTACGGCCAAGGTATCAGCAAAGCCGGCGAGATCGTTGACCTGGCAGTTTCCAATAACTTTGTTGAGAAGTCTGGCGCCTGGTACTCATTCGAAGGCAACAAGATTGGCCAAGGTAAGGCCAATACCATGAAGTGGCTGCTGGAAAACAAGCCTACCATGGACAAGCTGGAAGGTATGATTCGCGATAAGTTGATGTCTAAGCCTCAGACTGAAACCTCTGCCAATCTCGCAGCTCTGGAAGAGCCAGCTGACGACTATTGATACCTTACAGTACCTTGAGGTAGCTGCTGGTAGTCGCTAGTTAAGTGGCTGTTCCCCATAAAGCCTAGCTCACGTAGCTAGGCTTTTTATTTAATGTCAGATTCAATACCTCTCCTTCCAAGGTGAACTCCCGTTCGCCTCCCGCCTAGCTTTACTCTATAAAAATCCCCTTCGAATTCTTTTGTGATCAAAATAGCTTTCCCCCACCACAATCCAAAACAGATACACTCGTCCTAGGCGATCTGCCATCACCATAATCGGCCTTCGTAACGGACACACCCATGGACTACGCACGCATCAGGGGCAAGGACTCAGGTAAGCACTTGGCCTTCGAGGAACTCGTTTGCCAGTTAGCTCGACGTGAGCCTCAGGTCGCTGGCGCTGAGTTCAGGCGAGTAAACGGTTCGGGTGGGGATGGTGGTATAGAGGCCTACTGGGTGCTGCCAGGCGGCGCTGAGATTGGCTACCAAGCCAAATACTATCTGAAGTCTAGTGAGATCAACTGGGCAAACTTGGATGACTCTGTGCGGCAGGCGCTCAAGACTCATCCCAATCTCACAGCGTATATCGTGGCATTACCCTGCGACTTGACCGATAGAACGGGAAAACAAGTCAACGGTAAAACTGGTTGGGATAACTGGACAGCTAGAAAGGCCAAATGGGAGGCCCTCGTACCGGAGGGCCGATTTGTGCAATTCCTGCCCTGGACGGCATTCGAGTTGAGTGATCGGCTGATTCAACCTTCTGCTGAAGGGCTAAGAAGATATTGGTTCGGGGATGTTGAGTTTTCCGCCCAATGGTTCGCTGATAACTTAGAGATCGCGATCACATCTCTGGAAGAAAGGTATCATTCCGATGATCATGTTGAAGTTTCATCGGAGCGGCTATTCAAGGTAAAGCTTCGAAGTGTCGAAATAATTCAAGAGGTCAGTGATATTTTTGGTGCGATCTCGGCTGCAGGTGGCATTGGTGATGTGCAAGCCAAGGTGGGCGAGACCGATCAAGAGTCTATTGAATTTATTGAAAGCGGTATAGGGAGATTACTTCAGCTTCAGTCGCGCTTTGATGATGATCCATGGCGCGTATGGCCTGTTAGAGATGCGCTAGAAGTAACAGATCAAGTCCTCGACGCAGTAAATAAGCTCAATATTCGTTTATGGCGCACCAGTCAAGATGGCTCGCAAAGAGAATCGAAGCTTGAGGCCTTAGCAAGCGCCATCAAAGCATTGCGGGGTTTCCTCAAGAGGCGAGATGTCGCGTCCGAGACAAGAAAAAGCATACTCTTGTACGGGAAAGCCGGAAGTGGCAAGTCGCATTTATTAGGCCGTATTGCTGAGGAAGCTGTTAACACTGGTACTTCTGCTATTTTGATTCTAGGGCAACAGCTCACTAGAGATGATATATGGAGTCAAATAATGCGAAGGGTTGGTGTCACAGACGCTACTCCTGACACGTTCCTTCAGGCGCTCAGCGCGTCCGCTGAAGCCTCGAAACGTCGCGGCTTGATCTTGATCGACGCTATAAATGAAGGGCCAGGATATAAACTGTGGCGGCATGAGCTAGCCGGGTTCATCGCAAGGGTGGAAAAATTTCCAAACTTGGTCGTTGTCTTCAGCTGCAGGTCGGAATACAAGACCTATGTTGTACCTGAGTCGGTCGAGCAATGGGTTGCAGCAGTCGAGGTACGCGGGTTTGTAACATCTTACGAGCAGGCTAGAGCAGCAAGGATGTACCTCGGTAAACGAGGGATTTCACAGCCAGATACTCCATGGTTAGCAGTGGAGTTCGTAAATCCCTTGTTTCTCAGGAGTGCATGTATAGCGCTCAAGAAAGCAAATCAAAAGTGGTTCCCGAAAGGTCTGGTCGGAACTAGGAAGGTATTTTCCTTTTATATTGAAAGTATCGCAAAAAATCTGGGAGCTGGTCGCGATGGTAGCGATGATCTCGTTAAGCCAACTTTTGCAACCTTGACAGCTGTCGCTTCATTGATGGCAGCAAACCGCTCGGATTTTATCGAGAGGGGCTTGGCGACAAAAATTGCGGCTGATAAATTTTCAGCTTTTCCTGCTCCAAGTGAAGTTGGCTGGTTCGATATTCTTATCAGAAACGGGCTATTTAGGTTAGATCCTCATCCTGACTTCCCAGATCCTGATTATTTTGACAATCCTGAGGAGGTTGTCCGCTTTAGCTTTCAGAGGTTGCAGGACTACTTGATGGCAGCTGCTTTGCTGGCCGCGATTGAAGACCCTGTGCACGCTTTGGCCGAGGGAGTCCTGGAGTTCGTTCATGATGGAGAAGGATTGGACTGGGAGTGGAATGGGCTGACCCAAGCACTGTCGGTGCAGTTACCCGAACGGTTTGGAATTGAGCTCATCGATGCTTTGCCTGGTGAGCTGGACATTTGGATCAATGACGAGCCTGCAAGAGATGCATTCATTGAAAGCCTGCGCTGGCGAAGTAATGAAGCTTTCACTGAACGCACATGGGAGATCTATGAAATCTTCCTGGATTTCGATGAGGATTACTTTGAGATCCTGATCCAAGTGAGCGCGAGCGCTGGCCATCCTTGGAATGCATTGGCTCTGCATCAGACTCTGTCCAACCTCGCCATGCCAGAGCGCGATGCATTCTGGACGCGCAAGGTGAACTCGCTCGCCACAGACGATGACAGTGTTACTCAGCGACTTATCGAATGGTGTGCGTTTGAGCAAAGTGAACACACTTCCTCTGATATTCAATACCTGTGTGCTCTCACGATGGCTTGGTTAACTACAAGTACCTACCGTGAAATCAGAGACAAAGCAACCAAAGCGCTATCCTCCTTGATGCGGCATAACATTGGCCTCTACGAGAAGCTCTGTGGGGATTTTGCCCATGTCGATGATTTATACGTCCATGAGCGAATTCACTCTGCAGCGTATGGGGCATGTTGTGTAGACCCTGACCGAAATCGTGTTCGTATTTTTTCCAGGGTTGCGTACCAAACAGTTTTTGACCGTGATCGCGTACCTGCATCCATCCTGTTACGAGACTCTGCCTTGGGCATTGTCCATCTAGCACTGCATCTAGATGCTCTAGACGATCTTGTAGACATTTCAAAGGCAACACCGCCTTATAAGTCAGAACTCATCCTGTTAACAGTCTCGGAAAAAGAGCTCAAGGTAGTAGCTAAGTTGGCCGGCGGCTCTGAAATCCGATCATCATGTGGTGAGTGGGGAGGAGATTTTGGAGACTATGAGGTTCGACCGCGAGTTGCTTCGTTCGTCAATGTTCCATTGTCTGCGTCTGAGCCATTCTCTAATGATGAGCGGTATAAGTTGTTCGTGGAAGAAGTAATAAGTTGCTCAGCGGAGCGAGTCAAGTGGTTAAGGCTGCTGCAGGATAGCCAGCCCAACCCATTCAGAGATTTTCGCGTGCGTCGTAGCGAGCGCGAGTTAAAAGACTTAGCCGCTCTCTTCGAAAACGTTGAAGATCTACTCCTGTTCGACCTGAATGAGGAGGAAAAAAGGAGATATTTTGAAGAGTTCAGGTCGAGCTTTGAACCTGAGGCGGATGAGCCAGAAAGGTTGCCTCGTATCGATGTTTCCTCCGCTCAGCGCTGGATTGCCAAGCGAGCCTATGATTATGGCTGGACGGAAAAGCTGTTCCCTAATGATCGGAGTTATCATCATAAACATGGTCGTGAACGACCAGCCGGTGAGCGAATCGGCAAAAAGTATCAATGGCTCGCGCTTGATGAGTTGCTATGCAGTCTTGCGGATAACTATTGGATGGCTGAGAAGAAGAGTCACGGTTCCCGTCGGTACACTGGCCCTCTCGATATAGGCTTTCATAGAGACGTTGATCCTACCATTCTGCTATCCGAAGAGTCTGAACCCAATTTGGGTGACCAAATTGAACACCATAAGATTCACCTTCAGCCAGTTGCTGAGCCCGAAGTCGGTAAGTGGCCCTTCTGGGAAGACCCCTCGACATGCATGCCCGGCTACATCACCCGGTCGGATCCTGAGGGGAAGAGCTGGGCCGTCCTGCATGAACATCGTTCGGTGTCAGATCGTTATGATGACGACAGTAGGCGGCAGCATGGTTTAAGAACCCAGGAGTGGCGCTTCCTGCTTCCGGTTATCGTCAAAAAGCGGGACTCGGATGCACTAAGGGGCTTCATAAGGAAGCAGAAAAACATTCGGGTGGATGAATGGTCGACTCGAAACGCCACAGATGATGGCTACCTCCTAGAGGCCCCATGGCGATCAACCTGGGATCAGAGTCAGTGGGAAACGCAGCATTTCAGCGATTCAGCCGAGATTGATGTGGCATTCCCATGCTTCCGTTATCACTGGGAGTCCCACTTGGATGCCTCTATGCCTGAAGGTGCCCATGCGCTATTGCCTGCACCCTGGCTCGCGCATCGTCTGGGCCTGAGGCCCATGAGCGACAACCGCAATGCTTACGTGGATAGCGCTGGGGCAGTTCGTTTTGTGTGTGGCAGGAGTCCCGGTGATGGTTCGTATGCATTCATTGACTATGATCTCTTCCAGGCCTTTCTTGATGAGGATCAGCTTGACTGCATTTGGGTATTTGTCGCAGAACGTGCTGCGTGGCCAGGTGGTGAAAACGAGAATGCATCACGCCGTCGCTCGGAGGGGGTGATTTGGATTGAGGACGGGCGGACTCGGATGGATCATCGTTGCGATGACTGGGCGCGTGGAGAGTCGGAAAAATACCTCACGACACCTCCAACACCGAAGCGCAGGAAACCTCGTTTTTGAGGTTCTTCAGCACAGTCTGGCAATGCTCTCAACAAGAGCATTGCCAGGTGGCCGTTATCCGTTTTAGGGAGAAATCTTATCGGGGCTAAAAAAACAGCTAATGCAGTGCGCAAGAGATTTTAGGTGGTAGGTATTATAGAGTCCAGGTTTCGCTTTACGAGATATAAGCAGAATGTCAAGTATATGACTGAGATCGCACAAAGCCATACGCAGAGGATCGTGACCACTACACCTCCTACTAATCCAACGCTGACCTGTGCCACAGCTGCAGTTAATGAGGCTAATATTGAATTGAATAGACAGTCATTCAATCGCTTCAAGCCTTTGTAGCGTGGGCCGACTCTCGGGTCTAGTGCAAACTGTTTCTTCCAGGTGTCTTCGTAGTGGCTGGTATCATAGACATTGACCTTCATTGTCATGACAATAAAGGTCTTAAGTGATAGCAAGAACGCACCTACGGCTAAGAAACCGGCAAAGAAGTCGCTCCGTAGTTTGTCGTCATAAACTTTTGCAAGTTTAGTCATGCCCTCAAGGTCTAGGCATGTGAGCACGGATTTGTAACAGGCGACCAGTCCTGGTATAGAAGCTGCGATAACGCATACTGCAATCATCACCAAGGTGCTGATCAAGAAGACCCAGCCATCGCTCTTTCCAAAGCTGCTCATCACACGTTGGCTCGCAAGAGATGAGTGTAGTCGGCATGGTCAAATAGATCTACGAGAGATTTCAAGTAGTCATTGTTGGCGAAGTCGTTTGGGTTGATGTCGTCTATCAAAGCTACCACGGTTTCGTATTCTTGCTCCCACAATACCTCAGGCATATCCATGATCTTGATGTGGCGGGTGACACCTTCATCATCTTCGACAATAACGTTGCCTCGGTTAATGCCGAATTGCCTGACGGCGGCAGAGATCTCACGTGCCAAACTGTCTACGATATTTGGATTTGTGAAAATCAGCGTCTCTTTCTTCTTTTTTATACGGTTGCTCAGAGGAGTTGCCTCTAACACTTCAGGCGTCAGGACTGTATAGGTATACTCCATACCTTTGATTTTTGCATACTCCTCCAATTGAGCTTTGAGCGTTTCAGGCCTGACTACTACTCCAACCTTGAGGTAGCTTTTATGCGCACGCTGGATTTTGCTAGCTTGACTAGCACTCAACTGTTTGCCGAGCCTTGCTTCTTCGGCAGCGACGGCTGCGGCGACTCTCCGTTCTTTCTCTGTTCGAACTTGTACCTTTAGCAGTCGCTCCAGCACCGATAGCGGAGCGGACTGGTGGTAGTGTTGGTAAACCCCAATGCCATTCTCTATATTCAGTGCAAAGAAATTGAAGTCCATGATCTGGTTATGTTCATCAAGGTTGTTCACCTTAATTACCGCCCCAGCTGCACCGCCGACATCTAGGGTGCAGAAGCTCTTTTGGTCTTTAACCGTGATTATCACGCCAACGCAGAAACCTGGGAATGCGGCAGTATCGAAGTAGAATGTACGATTTTCTTCGAATACGATCCCAGTTACCCCAGCTGCAAGATCCGCAACTGCCTGATAGTCAAATATCGCCGAGTTAATATCTATGTCGAACGCTGAAACCTTAACCAACATGATTGCTAATCCTTGCAGCAAATTGACCAAAATTCTCGAGGGCTTGGCATAGGTGTCACGCCGCCCCAGCAGCGCCAAGTCGTTCGAAAAACTCCCTGGCCATGAACAGCAATGGAATGTAGCTAGCCTAGTGGCTTTCTGCTACCTCCTTTTGGTGCCGCATGTCTGATCCTGCCAGGGCGCTACCGCTGCCTTGCTCCCCTAGCAGGTCACTTGCAGAACACAGTCCAAAGTTCATCCATCTTGGTGGTAAAGCTTTGGCTCATCATCTCCCGCCGCATGCCCCAGGACGGATCGACCGGTACGCTGGCCAAGCGCAGGGTGCCGCGTCCCCACCTGGCATTCACACTGTCCAAGACACCCATGAGGCGTTCACTTTCAACAGGCTGAGATGCGGCGAATAGGTCGCCAGTGATCTTACCTCGTTGGCTCAGGTCTAGCAGAAGTACCTCGGCCTTGCTGTATCGAAAGCCTTCGCGGTAGATACGCTCTACGCCTTGTAGAGCGGCTTTTGTGAGCAGGCGGGTATCGTCAGTGGGGTAAGGCAGCTCGACCAACACCCCGTTGGCGTACTTCGATTCCTCTGGATTGAACATGCCTGTACGGACACTGACACGCAGGCGCTTGCACATTGACTCTTGGGCCCTGAGTTTCTCAGCCGCTCGCGATGCGTAAGTTGAGACGGCTTCCTTGATGGGGCCAAGGTCGGTCAGGCGCTGGCCGAACATCCTGCTACAGCAAATTTCCTTCTTCGGCGGGTTCGGTTCATCCAGCTCGAGGCAGGTCGTTCCAGCGAGTTCTCGAGCCGTCTTCTCTACCACCACGCTAAATTTCTTCCTGAGCGTCCATGCGTCGGCATGAGCCAAATCCCACGCTTTGTTGATGCCCATCGCTTCTAGGTGAGCTGACATGCGGCGGCCTATGCCCCAGACGTCTGAGGCATCGCATTTCTTCAGCACCCATTCGCGTTTCACCTTGTCGCGAAGATCGACGACACCACCGGTGTAGCTTTGCCACTTTTTGGCGGAGTGGTTCGCGAGCTTTGCCAAAGTCTTCGTCGATGCGATGCCGACACCTACCGGGATGCCGGTGCGCCTGTACACCTCAGCTCGAATTTCTCGGCCCAGACGCTCGAGGTCACCTGGCATGCCTGTGAGGTCTGCGAATGCTTCATCGATGCTGTAGACCTCAGAGGCTGGCACCATCGACTCGATCACCGTCATGACCCTTTCCGACATGTCCCCGTACAACTCGTAGTTAGACGAGCAAGCCACGATGCCATGGCGCCGGAGCTTGTCCTTAATTTGAAAATATGGCTCACCCATTTTGATGAAGGGCTTGGCATCGGCAGACCGGGCGATCACGCAGCCATCGCTGTATCTGAATGATCCTAACAGTTAGTTTGTTGTAAGATATTGATTTATAAGGGAATTAACCCACTAACATTTTTTGATTATTTTCCTTCGTTCCTGATGGCGATACTCCTCGACTAAGCCTATTTCAGACGTGGCTTCGCAAAGCAGGGCGGCGGATCGCAATCGACGATAGCTTCACTGTATACTTTTGGCTCCGCATACCCCTTGAGCTACAGGAACACCAGCATGACTGTACTCCAAACGCTCTACTGGCAGCCTACGCCGCCTTAGCGCTACGCCCCCTCGCAACACCTCGCCTCCGCCAGTTTCGCTCGCGGCTGCGTACTGCTGTACGCCCGGTTCTTACACCCAAAGCGCACAGCAAAATAATCCTCACAATTTGAATTCGTATCGACGCGCTCGCCATTTCCTGGCATGCGTGCGGTGCATTGCTTTGGATATTCTGATGCTACAAACACTCAAACAAACGTGGTTTTCCAACGTCCGTGGCGACGTGCTCGCGGGGATCGTCGTCGCACTTGCGCTGATCCCTGAAGCCATCGCTTTCTCTATCATTGCGGGCGTCGACCCCAAAGTTGGTCTCTACGCCTCATTCTGTATCGCCGTAGTGATCGCCTTTGTCGGTGGCCGCCCAGGCATGATTTCAGCCGCGACAGGGGCCATGGCACTGCTGATGGTGACCCTGGTCAAGAACCATGGTCTTGAATATCTGCTGGCCGCCACGCTGCTGTGTGGCGTGTTGCAAATTGGTGCTGGCTACCTGAAGCTCGGCTCGCTGATGCGCTTCGTTTCGCGCTCGGTGGTGACCGGCTTCGTCAATGCGCTGGCGATCCTGATCTTCATGGCTCAGCTGCCCGAGCTGACCAATGTCACCTGGCACGTCTACGCCATGACAGCCGCAGGCCTCGGCATCATTTATCTGTTCCCCTATGTCCCGAAGATCGGCAAGCTCATCCCATCGCCGCTGGTGTGCATCATCGTGCTGACCGCCGTTGCCATGTCGGTTGGGCTGGATATCCGCACGGTCGGTGATATGGGTCAACTGCCGGATACGCTGCCAATCTTTCTCTGGCCTGACGTGCCGCTGACGTTCGAGACGTTGGCCATCATCTTCCCTTACTCGGCAGCACTGGCCGTGGTCGGTCTGCTGGAGTCGATGATGACCGCGACCATTGTTGACGACCTGACCGACACCCCTAGTGACAAGAACCGCGAGTGCAAGGGCCAGGGCGTGGCCAACATTGCTTCGGGTCTGATCGGCGGTATGGCCGGCTGCGCGATGATTGGTCAGTCGATCATCAACGTGAAATCCGGCGGTCGCTCTCGCCTGTCGTCCCTGGCAGCAGGCGTATTCCTGCTGCTGATGGTGGTATTCCTCGGCGATTGGCTGAAGCAGATCCCAATGGCTGCTCTGGTAGCCGTAATGATCATGGTATCCATCGGCACCTTCAGTTGGGATTCGCTGCGCAACCTGAAGAAGCACCCGTTGTCGACCAACATTGTCATGGTCGTCACCGTGGTGGTCGTGGTCGCCACCCACAACCTGGCCTTCGGCGTGCTGGCCGGCGTGCTGCTGGCCGCGATGTTCTTCGCCAACAAGGTTGGCCATTACATGGCAATCAGCTCTTTGCTGGACGAAGCCGGCGAGCATCGTAGCTATAACGTCACCGGCCAGGTGTTCTTCAGCTCGGCAGACAAGTTCGTCGCGGCCTTCGACTTCAAGGAAGCCCTGAACAAGGTAACCATCGACCTGAATCGCGCCCACTTCTGGGATATCACCGCTGTTGCAGCCCTGGACAAGGTGGTTATCAAGTTCCGCCGCGAAGGCACCGAAGTTGAAGTGCTGGGTCTCAACGAAGCAAGCGCCACTATCGTGGATCGCTTTGGTGTTCACGATAAACCCGACGCCATTGATCAACTCATGGGCCACTGAGAAGGAGAACAACGATGACCCAAGTAATTGCCTGTATCGACGGTTCCACCTCGGCTCCAGCTGTGTGCGACTACGCAGCATGGGCCAGTCTGAGCCTGGAAGCCCCGCTGACCTTCTTGCATGTGTTGGATCAGCGCCAGTACCCAGTTGCGGCCGACTTGAGTGGCAATATCGGCCTTGGCAGCCGCGAGCATCTGCTTGATGAGCTTGCTTCCCTGGATGAACAGCGGGGAAAGTTGGCCCTTGAGCAAGGGCGGATCATGCTTGCGGCCGCGAAAGAGCGGGCCATTAAGGATGGCGTGGCCGCGCCGGAGTCCAAGCAACGTCATGGCGATCTGCTGGAAAGCCTGCAAGAGCTGCAAACCGAAACGCGCCTGCTGGTCATCGGTCGCCAGGGCGAGTCTAGTGGCAATCTGAGTCAGCAGGTCGGAAGCCAGCTGGAGAGCGTGATTCGTATCATGCACCGGCCAATCCTGGTTACCCCGGCCAGCTTCCAAAAGCCCAAGAGCGCGATGCTGGCATTCGATGGCGGCGCTACTACCCGCAAGGGTGTGGAGATGCTGGCAGCCAGCCCGCTGCTGAAGGGGTTGCCGATCCACCTGGTCATGGTTGGCCCCGTAAGCGATGAAGCATCTGCACAGCTGGACTGGGCGCAGAAAGTGCTGATCAACGCCGGCTTCACTGTTCGTGCCGAGACCCGGAGCGGTGAGATAGAGCCTACCCTGCACGCCTATCAGAAAGAGCATGGCATTGATCTGCTGGTGATGGGGGCCTATGGCCATTCCCGTATCCGGCAGTTCCTGGTCGGTAGCACCACGACCAGCATGCTCCGCACCACCATCAGTCCGCTGTTACTGCTGCGCTAATGGCCATGGACGACGCCCTCGATCTTGCCCATTTCAAGACCCTGCTGGAACAGCGGGCTGCCGAGCTGGATCGATTGCTGGAAGACGCTGAGTCTCGCTCGCAATCGGTAGAGCTGGATCAAAGCAAGGTAGGGCGTTTGTCGAGGATGGATGCACTCCAGCAGCAAGCAATGAACGATGCCATCCGCAGTCGGGCGCAGCATGAACGCGTCCGCCTCCAACTGGCCCTCAAGCGTTGGCACGAGGGTGAGTATGGCTGGTGTAACCAATGCGGCGAGTTGATCGCCTCGGGCCGCCTGGAATTTGATCCGGCCACGCTGCTGTGCATCACCTGTGCGAGTCGCACTGAGTCGGGTTGAAATCGTCACGATTCGTGGCGTCAGCCCCAATTAACGAGATTTCTATGTATTTGTTGGCAAAAAACTGGCTGGGCCGAACACGGAAAACAAGCGCCTGGATGTGGGCACTGCTGTGCCTTGTATTGCTTACCGTATTCCAAGTCCGCACCCATCACCTTGATGATCGTTTGTACTTCTGGATCAAGACCAGCTGGCACACCGACGATTGGCAGGAGCGCTCTGTGTGGCTGCCTGGCTATCGGGTTGAACTGGATGCTAAGGCGGTTTCCGGTGTGGACAGCAATCTTTCGGGTCTGACCTTTGACCCTGACCTAAACCTGCTGTGGGCGGTCACCAACGGCCCAAACGAACTATTGGCCCTTAGTCGTGACGGTGATGTGGAAAGGCGTTACAACCTGGATGGCTTCCACGATGTGGAAGCTGTGTCCTATGCCGGCAATGGCCAGCTGGTAATCGCCGAGGAGCGCCGGCAGAGCCTGGTTATCGTGGATGTCCCCATCGCCGAAGACGGTAAACTTTCTCCTGGTCGACCATTGAGCCGAGACCAGTATCCAGCTCTCACCCTGGCGTTTGGCAAGGAAGACAACAAAGGCCTTGAAGGGCTCGCCTACGACCTGAAAGGCGACCGCCTGTTTGTGACCAAGGAGCGAGATCCTCGCCAATTGCTGGAAGTGAGCGGCCTTCGTGCCAGCCTGGCCGGAGGCTTTTCCTTGCACGTGCGTGACCTGTCCAGCCTGGTAAAAGACAAGGTGTTTGCGACTGACCTGTCTTCAGTCGTCTTCGATCAACAGAGCGGCCATCTGATATTGCTCAGCGACGAGTCGAAACTGCTGATTGAAATGACCGACGAGGGCAAGGTGGTGAGTTTCCGCTCCCTGGCGAGAGGTTTTGCTGGTTTGCTGAAAGGCATACCCCAGGCCGAAGGCGTAACCATCGACAATGAAGGGTATTTGTACGTGGTCAGCGAGCCGAACCTGTTCTATCGCTTCACCCGTGAACCAGATTGACCAGTCAACAAGCTACAGTCGGGCGTGATCGTGGCGCTTGAAGTGGTGGTCTACGATTTTTGCCGAATTCAGTGGGCTCCCCATCAGGGCCTAGTTGGGCCCTGGTTTCAGAGGGAGTGCGGTGACCTTACCGTTGGCAACCGCCTTCAGCTGAATCATCTCGAATATTAGTCGCTGGTTAACCGAAGCCAGCCGAGCTACCTCCGCTAAAAGCTGATCATTCTCTGCACGGAGCACCCTGTTCTTTTCTTTCTCGCTCATCAACGCTTGATGCTTAGAGTCTCGCTGGGCTCGCACCGACTTGCCAACGATGTTGCGAATCCTTTCCGCTATGCTTGGGTAAGTGTTATGGATGAGTCCCGGAGTCACACCTGCGGCACGGGCAACGGATGTGATGGAAAGCTTTTCGTCACCAGCAATTAGATCGTCGACGACCTTGTTGAGCGCGGCGAGTGTCTTCGACCTGGAGCGAATAGGAGAGTCAGGGCCCACCGCCTGTCTAGTCATTTGCCGCCTCCTCCATTTCCTCAACTGGAGAAAGGCCAAGGCTGGTAATTACATCTAGTGCAACCTGCAAGTCGCGTTCTGCGCGCTGCCTAACAGCGGGGCCTGCATCCTCAATTTTTATCAGCTCTCGCTGTTGAATGTAGATGTCCTGCCAAGTGCTGGCGAAGACTTCATCGATCACCGAATTTTTGCACCCTGGACACCGTGTGGCTTCGTATAGACCAGCACCTCCGCAGCCCCGCTCTGTGGCGATGCACCAGCCGTGTCCAGTCGCACGAATGTTGGCATGTGGGGCGGTCTGGGCAAGCAAAGCAGCTCTATCCTTGATTGGAATCGCCCGCAACTCCACAATCTTTTCGCCAGCGCCCCCTGCCAGTGGCTGATCATCGAGCCATGATTCGATCAGGTCAATTTTAAACTCTGTCATCTGCTGGAAGATCTCATCAAAGAGAGTCAGGTCTTGCTGCGGATTGGATGCATAGAGTTGGGTCATACTCATGCTGCTGTGTTTGAACTGCCATTTGAGGTAGATCAATGAAGTGCGGCCCATACGGGATTCTACAAAGCATCTTGCATATGTTCGCCTGCATTGATGCGTCCTCAACGGCCAATCGCTTCCAGCGGCTTTAGCTATACGGTCAAACGCAGCATTGGATGCTTGCCCGCTGAGAGCCTCAACGTGATGGCTTTCCTGAACTTTCCCTCCTTGTGTGTTTCGTCCCAAAAATAGTTTATTCGCGTCTTTTCGGGCTTTTTCGAGCCTAAGGAGATGTTCAGTTGAATACGAAAAATCCCGATTGCTTGCAAGCTGTCTAATCTCTTCATCCAGCTCTTTTCTGATGGGTACTGAATATTTTGCCAAAAGACTTAAAGCTTCAATCGTCAGTTCTGGTACAAGATATTCGACTTGGCCTTTACCTGTCTTGTGCTCGATTGTGGTCACCCAGCAAAAGGTAACCCCGTTTTTTAACTCTTTGCGCCAAGCGCCAACCTCAATTCCAATTGCCTCGTCATTGCGCATGCCGCTAGTGATTGAAACTATATACAGAACAGCATCTCTGCAACGAATTGCCATCCGTTCATCACTAGGATGATATCCAATACCATTGGCTGCCAATTCGGCCTTCATCTCCCGGACAATGCTTTCGCAATAGTTGAAAATCCTAGATTGTTCATCATGAGGAATAATATCTGTTCGCCCGACGTTTTTAGTGGCAGCACCCAACCCTTTTACATTCGCGACCCCACAAATCCGCCACAATGTCGAATTACCCCAAGGATAACTCTGAATGGGAAACATCGTGTCGGCAGAAAACACCCAAAGAAAATCAATAACCCGTAATCGCCCATACAGCGGGAGAGGCTTTAACTTCAATTCATATTTGCAATGATGAACGTAATTGCTGACATGGATCGGACGGACATCTGCAAAGCTTGAAACTCCTAGATCGTTTAACCAGCGAACAAAAGGCATCGCGCTGACGACGGCGAAAGTAGTAATGCCCCGTGCGATAGGAGGTTTGGATCTAGGCATTCCTCTTTTAAACCAAGCATAAGCAACAGCTTTGCAGTCATCAATAAGCGCCCGAGGCATGCCCATATCCCAGTTGATGAATTTATAAGAATGAGCAACATTGGCCTGATCAAAAAACGGGCGAAGATCCCACTGTGCATCGCCAAACCTGCTAAGAACGAAGGTTTCTCCATCTTCATTAACGATAGCGCTGATCACGATTGCATCCCGCTCTGCGGGACTTAGGCCATTCGCTGAAACTGGTTGTGCGATGAGGACATCATATGCCTTTAACACCGCACTCGTGGTTCTTATGCTCAAATTTCACCGTCCAATTTTTTCTTCATGAACTCGATTTTTTTAGCCCAGAACAAGTGCGGAGATGACTCAGCCTGAGCCCTTGCTTGCGAAACCAATGCAAGATCAAACTTCTGGGTGAAATCATCTATCAATCGAATATAGTCAAACTGACGCTTGCGCCATGCGCCCCACTCGTCCGTGAGAAAGTATTCGACTTCTGCATACAAGAATTGTTGGTAGCTGAACAGCCGGTATAAGTCCTCCAAGGTGCCTACAATTGCATAGCTAGGGCAACCGAGGCAGTGGATGAATTCAGAACAATGATTGACGCCATCCTTTGGTGCCAGACTACCGTAAAGGCTATCTTTGCAGCCGCCTGGCGGGGTTGGTATAACGTTTATGCCACGTAGTTTGTCCGGAAAAGCCTCCCCAACAAATGTCGCCCCGTCGATCTTGATCTCATCGTTGATTTTCAAATAGTGATTATCGGCGACACCAGGGGTATGACCCATAACGGAGGAAACTTCTATAATGTCGCCACCACTCAGTTTCCACAAACGGCTTTCCATAGTCTTTCGCAGCCGACTAAGCGTGACATTTAGCCGATTGCCTTGATCATCCTGAAGCGCATGACGCTCACAAATGCTTTTTGCCGTGACATATAAAGCACCGGGTGTAAGGGTAACGATGTCGTTCGAGCGGCCAGGCTGGCCCGAGCGATATAACCACACACATGAAGATATTTCATCAGGTGCCAGTGCTACGAGTGGCTTAGAAATCTCCAGCGCCTTATTGAGGACTGCCACCCCATCCAGGGGAATAGCACTGTACTCATCTAGCAGATTAGTCTGACGGATTGTTTTGCTCTGTGCGCCTTTACCTCGACGTTTGACGGTAGTAATCAACCTGAGATTAGGAATAAATGGGTGAGGCTGTAGGGCATCCCTCTTCATCTCCAAGAGCGGCGTAGTATTGATTCCAGACCTTGCCGCAGTAATTAGTAGCAATACAGCCATCGCCTCCGCGCCATTTCCAAGGAATGCACCCTTATGGATGGCAATAAGATCTGACTTCAAAGCGCCAATCAGCCTTTGCATTTCACCCAAGGTGAGCGGATCTGCATCTTTAGTGCTCTGCGCATTATTAGGAAATGGATTGAGGGGCAAAAGATCGTCAAGATTGACTTCAATAAATCCATATTCAGCCAAAACAACAACTAACGACTTGAAGCTAGTATAGTAATTCTTGGCTGTCGAGCCGTTAGGGTATTTTAGCCTCAGCCAAGAGACGTATCGCTCCAAGTGGCGTTTGGTAAGACTGTTTGGCGTTGCAGGTGGCGACTTGACCGAACCGCCACTCAAGAAATTTATAAAAAATCTTAGTCCGTTCGTAGAGTAACCAATCAAGGTCGTCACTGAGAAGTTTCCTCCTTGTAGCAAAGCTTTGATAACGTGAAGACTTTGAATTGCCCAAGCATCGAAGCCCAAGCCTAAATATTTCGTATGATCGAGTTGCCTGTGGTTTCTCGGATTTCTCGGCAGGTCAATCTTGATATCATCTTCGACAGCCTCGAATCCTTTTGTAACCGACCGCATAACCGCCTTGTAGCTTTTTTGCCGAGCCAATGGTGCTACCTCAGATACGCGAAACCGAATCAGTCATAAACATCATGTCAATTTCGTCCTCGTGAGCAAGGACGGATTGGGCTTCAAGCTGGTTTATGAGATGCAAATAGATCATAGTTGTTTGCACATCTGAATGCCCCAGCCTATCTCGGACATACAACAATGGCTCACCTTCAAACTCTTTACTTTTTCGAAGAGCAAGCAAGGTATAAGTCCCATAGGTGTGGCGTAGCATGTGGGCCCGAACATAGAAGCCGCACTTTCTTTCATAGGACTTCATAACGTCCACTACGGAATCTTTTGAATAATGCCTGCCTTCATTAGTCAGCAGCAGCGCGGTAACACGTCCATCACTATTGGACTTACGAACCTCTCGTTGGTGAAGGGAGTAAGACCACATGCTCTCCATCAACGACCATGGCACGTCGATAGTTCTAGGCCGGTCGTACTTGATATGCATGTCTGAAGGATCAAGAGCAACACTGATCATTTGCCCTGGGCGCAGTCCCTTCTTCAACCTGGGGTTGAACACATATTTGAGAGGAAAAGACCTCGCCTCACAGGAGCGAAGGCCGGTACGCACCATGAGGTGGAACAATATCTGGTGGCTTGGATCGGTATCCAGGGCAAGGCATACCTTGACTTGATCCTTGGTCAGGAATTTGGTCAAGCGCTTTCGGTCGCGAACCATCACCGAAACTTTCGTGCTCTCGGCTCCGGGCCGAGCGATATGACTGAGAAGACCGGAATGTTGGGCAGCTCTTACCCTTTTCTCACCGAAGGGCAGCACAGTTATCAGGTTGCGCTGCTTAGCCCATCGGTAGAACCTCACGATCAAGGCCAGACGATTGTTCACCGTGCCGGGATCAAGTGCTAATTCTCCGCTCGACCAATCCCTATACCTCGACAGAGCACTCAGACCGTGAGCCGGGCTTTCCTCGTCCCAGGCCAATCCATTGGCTTCCAGGAAGGCAAAGTAATCGTACAGACGCCGTCCATAGGCTTCCCAAGTCAAATCGCTTAGGGCCTCACCTGACTCGATAAGCGTGTGCCAAAGGAAGGATTGAGCTGGCTCGACTGGCCATCCCTCTGACCCAATCAGCAACGGAAAGCCTTCAAAGGATCGACCTGCTAATGCTAGGTCTTTTGTTGCGAATACCAGCCTCATGCCGCTGCCCTAAACCACTTCCAATGGATTGCCTTATGAAGCCTGGAAACTGCTGCTCCAGAGGGGTTCAGAAGGTGGCGCGGACTCTACAGGATTTACTAACGATTCCCACCCCTCAGATCGTTGTTGCTGAGTACCACTACGGGTTTGTGCCGCAGGTCTAGGCGGAACACCCGTTCACAGCTCGCGTAGAACGAGTTGCAGTCGATGAGAGCGAAGACGCGATCAGAGCTTTGCATGGCTGCGCACGCTGTATGTCACCACACCCCAGATCTCAAGCTCTTCTCCTTCCAGCAAATACCTGGAGGGGTATCGAGGGTTTTCCGACCGCAGAATGACCTGGCTGCCCTCGCGAGCGAGCCGTTTGCACAGAGGCTCGCAGTTCACTGCAGCGATCACGATGTGGCCGGGCTCAGGTGGTACGGATCGGTCTACAAGCACGAGGTCGCCAGGGTAGATTCCGGCTCCAATCATGCTGTCGCCTTCGACCCTCACGAGGTAGATGTGAGGTGCTCGAATGTCGAAAAGCTCGTCCAGGGAAAGGCGCTTTTCCATGTGGTCAGCTGCGGGAGAGGGGAAGCCCGCTGGGACTTGGAATGAGTACAGAGGGAGCTCAGTGCTACTGGGGTTGAGTGGGCCGAGGATCGTGAACATGACGGTATGCGCCTAACTGTATATTCATACAGTTAAGCGTTTCGAGGGCGGTTGGTCAATCCATTGCGAGGTGGAGGGGATGGCCGGCATCGACGTGTGGGGGGGCTAATCTGCTTTAGACGTGACTCCTCCGGGGTACGGCTGTCGTAAACCGCACCCCGGCTTCGCCATGTTGCGGCCTTTGCGGACTTCCATCCTCACGCCTTCGGCCCATCTAGGGCCTGCGCGCTCCGCTTGCTCTTTTGGCAGCAGAGAGCGGTTTCCCGAATGACAGGCCGCTCCGTGATGGTCTATTTCCCTTCCTCCAGCTTTGGCCTGATACTCGGCGCTGGCCAAGCAACCAGGGCAGCGAAATGGCAACCATCTACTTCGACGAATCGGGTAACACCGGTCGGCAATTGGCCGATCTTGACCAACCATTGTTCATCCTCGGCTCGTGTGACTTTAACGCCGAAGAGTGCGAGCAGCTCCTAGGCCCGCTGCGCTCAAAGCAGGCCCCGGAGATCCACTTCAAAAAACTTCGAAAGTCGGGCCGGGGGCAAGACCGAATCATTGAGCTTTTCCAGTCCGACCTGGTGACGCCTGAACGCTTCAAGGCTCAGGTTTTTCACAAGCGGTTCATGCTGCTGACTAAGGTGATCGATGACCTTCTGGAACCGTTTCTGTACTATCACTTCGACTACAACCTCTACGAAAATGGCCAGAATATTTCTCTGAGCAACATGCTCTTCGCCTGCCTGCCCCTGGCGGTTGGTGAGGCCTGCTTCAACGAGTTTCTTTCCCGTTACTACGATATGTGCGGCGAGAAGAGCGAGGAGGCAGTCACAGCGTTTTACGAGTATCTGGAGGTGATGAAAGCCGCCGCCGCTCAGAGCACGCTGTCCATGGAGCGGGAACTCGGGATGCTGTCGATGACCTCGGCAATTGTCCACGACGCCCTAGATCAGTTGCCTAAAAGCACTTTCAACCCAGCGATACCCGCATTCTTCTCGCTGTGTGTCGCTTGGGGCAGACAACACGCGCGGTTCGATGCGATATGTGATGACTCGGAGCCACTTGAGCGCCAGGCGGAATTCTTCACGGCTATCGCCGACTGGGAGGCTCAAGCAGCGGAGCAGCAGGTGATCGGCTTCGGAAATGCCCAGATTGAGCTACCTCTCAAGCTGAACAGCCTGGCCTTTAGCGCCTCGCACGACTCGGATGGCATACAGCTCACGGACGTGCTCACCAGCGCACTATCTTATTACTACACCAAGCGTCAGAAGGGCGAAACAGAAGACGAGTTTTTCAAGAAACTAGATGGGCTGGGCTGCCTTCATGACTTTGTCAGCGGTTGTATTTGGCCCACCACAGATGTCACTCCAGAAGCACATGGGAGGGCTGGCGATGAGCGTGGGCATAACCCTGCAAATGCCTTCGCTGACTTCATAATCGAACGTAAGAAGAAAGCTTAATGCCCGCAACGTCCCGCACGCCATACTGAGCCAACGCTGGGGCGGCTTTACGCCCCGGCGAGGCGGTAGGCGTGCTCCTCGCGGAAAAGGGGAAAGCTATCGAGGGGTATCCCGGCTCCACATATCACTCAGTCCCTGTGGTGCCCGCGAAGCAATCTTTTGCCGACTGCCATTCCACGGGTACTTCAATCACGGTCGGATCCTCTGGGTTGATTTCCGTTGGTGTTTCGCGGCGAACGGCTTCCATTTGATCCGCCAGCGTATCCGCAAACCAGCGAAGTGACTCGAATTGAGTGGCAGTCCTAAGGAAGTGGAATTCGCTGATTCGAAACACGCCAATCCTCTCATGCCAATCATCGGCGATACTCCGGCCTTCGGTATTTCTCAGCTCTGGATCCTTCCGAGGTGAAACTTGGATGGCGGTTGATCCGTCCATGATGATCACAGGCTCTAAGCTGCGTTCGTCCAGTAGATGCTTGAGAACAATCAAGTCGATCACGACAAGGACGGCCAATCTTTCCTGCATGAACAGGACGGTGTTAAGGAAACTCCGAACAAGTTGCCCATCAGCCGGAAATGGACGGCTTGGGGATGCCGAAAAGTCCGATTTTCAGCCGCAGGTCATTGGAAAACCAAGGCATAGCCTTGGTTTTCTGCCCTCACGGGCGCACCTCTCCCGTAGCCGGCAATAATTGCCGGCGCACCATCCACAGATTCGACAGGGCAAACAGCGTGGTCAGTTGCGCCGTGTTCTTGGCCAAGCCACGGAAGCGGGTTTTCACATAGCCGAATTGGCGCTTGATCACCCGGAATGGATGTTCGACCTTCGCTCGCGTCTGCGCTTTGACCTTCTCGATCTTGCGTCTGGCTTTGTAGAGCACGCTGCGTTTGCTCAAGTGCTTGTAGGTGCTACGACGAGCCGCAATCTGCCAGATCACCGGCCTTCCTTCATGCTCCGGCCGCTTCTCCGCGCCGGTATAGCCCGCGTCGGCACAGATAACATTTTCATCGCCATGCAACAGGTGGGCGACCTCCGTTACATCGGCCACATTCGCCGCTGTACCGTGGACGTGGTGCACCAGACCCGACTCAGCATCTGCACCGATATGCGCCTTCATGCCGAAGAAATACTGATTACCCTTCTTCGTTTGATGCATTTCAGGATCGCGCTTGCCATCCTTGTTCTTGGTCGAACTGGGGGCGTGGATGATGGTGGCGTCGACAATGGTGCCCTGACGCAACGACAGGCCCTTGTCTCGCAGGTAATTGTTGATGGTTTCCAGAATGCCCGCCGCCAGTTGGTGCTTCTCCAGCAGGTGCCGGAAATTCATGATCGTCGTGTCTTCGGGGATCGGAGCGCTGAGCGTCAGACGAGCAAACTGGCGCATCGAAGTAATCTCGTACAGCGCCTCTTCCATGGCTGGATCGCTCAACGAGAACCAGTTCTGCAGCAGGTGAATGCGCAGCATGGTTTCCAGTGGATACGGCTTGCGGCCACCGCCAGCCTTTGGATAGTGAGGCTCGAGCAACGCCACCAACCCACTCCACGGAACCACCTGCTCCATCTCGGCCAGGAAACGCTCGCGACGGGTTTGCTTACGCTTACCGGCGTACTCGAAATCGGAAAAGCTCATCTGACTCATGGAATGGCGGGCTTGTAGAGGGCAGTTGGACGGAGGGCTATTTCAGCACAGGTCAAATGACCTGTGCTGACTTGATCGGAGAATCCCTAACGGGCGATAACGAAGCCGTAAACGACTTATGCGGCAGCCACGATGGTTCGGGGGTGAGAGCTACAAATAAAGTGGTTGATGCGGGGTATTGGGCCAGTATTCCCATCACTACCTCATCTCGACGCTCATCGTTTTGTGCGCACAGGTAGGTCAAGCCAGGTTCAGGGCTTCGAGTGGATACCCCATTTATCCATGCATCTGACATGCATTCGTTGATCTGAGCCTCGTAGCTAACCGGTGGCGCGGAAATCGCCACGCGTTTGGTGTTCGGTACACCTCGAAAATTTAACGCTCCATCATCCCTAAAAAACTTATGCAGCACCTGGCGTTGCTCTGTCTGCCTATCCGTCCTGGCATTTCTGTTTGAAGAGCTTTTCACTTCCAGCGGTACTGGGTCAGCTGCGCCCATCAGGCAAACGTCGCCGTGACGGATCACATTCGTGAGATCTGCCAGGAGCGCGGGTACGTTCATGGCGAGCGCTTTGCGGAGTAGGCGGTACTCCCTCATGAACCCGATCTTACCAAGGAGGAAACCTGGATCGCTTTTCACTTCATAATCGGCATCGAAGTAAAGATGCTTCAGGCTGTAGGTGCTCTGGTAAACGCATGCGAGGCCGTCGCCGAAGCACTTCCAGAGAAAGATCATCTGCTGGAGATTCGTGATCCGTGCTGTTGTCTTGCAGTCGAGCAATTTGAGCAAAGATGACCGCTGCTTGGTGGAGCCCTTGCGCTTCAGGGAGCGGATGCGAGCCTGGGCTTTCTTCAGCCGCTTCACTCGCCTCTCGGCAGTGATGATTTGTCTCAGTAGGAAGCTTTGCAAAGCCCTCACCGACGACAGATCCTCTGGGGCACCCTGAATCTTGTTGAGTAAGAGGGCGGCCATTGCAAATCGCTCAGTCTCTCGGGGAAATCTCATGGATGGCTCCCGTTTGCTATCAATCGCTGGAGCACAAGCCATAGATGCTCGAATTTGCTGCCCCAGGTTGGTGTCCGTGCTTGGGATTTAATTCTGGACGAAATGGACTGATGGATGGCTTCAGTTACTTGGAGTGCTCATCAACTATACAGGCCATATCTCTCCTTAATGCGTTCTTGAAATAGTTGTGGTGACGCATTTTTGTCATGAACTCTGAGGACTCGTGCTCATTGTTTAAAATGGCTCGCTCAATGAGTCGTTCATCCCAGTAATCAAATTTCCAGACCTTATGCCAGTTGGTTAGCCCGCCGCGCAAAAACGTTACTTTGTGATGGGTGATTGCATTGCAAACCCGCTCTACCTCTTCGAGGAGAGGTAAGGTGTGGGCTGAATCGCATGACTTTCGATAGCTATACTTTCCTTCTCTTACTAAAAGCATCGAAGATAATTCCGCTTGGGATAGTCCAAATTCTTTCATGGCCTCGGCCAGCCCGAAGGCATAACGACCTCTGATTGCGTTGGCGCAGTAGATGCAGTTCCTCAGCGCGACATAAAGTGAATCAAGTAACCACAAATAGCCATGATGTCCCAAGGGGAACCAGGCAATCTCTTTTATAAAGCTGATAGCTGCTTGTTGAGTTTGCTTAATCAAGTGAGCGGGCGGGCGGAATCCTCGTATTTCGTCCAACAGAGAACTGTCGCCCTCAAGGCACACGCCGTCAATGTCCAAGTGGACGAGGAACAGCGATCCTTTCTGCTTCATCCTGTGAATGGCATTCGCAGAATAAAACATTACTTGGCCATAGGCAGCATTGATGGATTCCAGGTGTGGAAATTCATCTCGCCAGATGCACACAATATCTCGATCACTATTCGAGTTTGTATCCCCCCTGGCGGCGGAGCCGCATTCCATGACCAGATATGCCACTACCTAATAATCCTTTTTACTACAATGGCTGTTACGATTGCACACCAAATAACCGAGGTTATTATGAAAAACATCGTCAGCACAATCGGCGCTAAATGCATCTCAGGCTTCAAGTCACCATAACCCACTGTGGTGAATGACACGACTGCAAAGTAAAATGCAGCTAGAAGTCCGTTGTGCTCCTCTAAATGTCCATCTATTAGCCATGCAAATAGCGAGATGCCTAGAGTAGTAAATACTAAGGCGTTGAATACCCCGTATCCGCTACCTAGTAAAATGTCGTAGCTTTGAGAGAAAAGAAAGCTTCCATATTTTTTTCTTTGCCGAACAAGTATTCAAATCTTTTGTAAAGAAGAAATTTCTTGTCTGCCTCCATTGCAAACTTATCCTGGTGCATGTCTTTCGAATTTCTATACAGGGCCTGAAATAAACCAACATTAACGTTGGCGTAATGGCGGCGCCAAAGCCAAGCAAACTTAAAGGATTTTGGGTCTATATAGGTGTCTTCGAACGACGGCTTATAGAAAAGAGAATCAATAAAGCTGCACTTGTGGAATTCGCAGCTTTTGAATTTCGCTCCGCTAAACGAGCAGTCGATGAATGTACATCCGTAAAAATTCACCAGCTCAATGTTTTGGTGGTTGAAAATGCACTTTCTGAATGTGACATTTTTGATCCGTGAAATCCGGGGCGCTGGTCGATTCTTTTCAAAATCAAATCGCTTTAGCTCCGCTGATCGCATGGGGCCAGCTATCTTCCCGTGATCGAGATCATAAAAACTGATGTTTTCAACCTGCTCGGTAATTCTTGGAAATTCACGCATTAGTCATCTCTTGCAACATCAGTCCCTGGCCAATTGCCCTATGCACCTAACCCCGCCGTTTACGAGCGGTGTGAAACCATTTTAGACTGGTTCACTTCAAGACGCGGGGCTGAGTTTACACCATACGCTCCTTGGCGCTCCTTGCCAGTGTTTCTGCCACAGCGAGGGCCGAGCGCAGATCGCAAATACCTAGTGTTGGGGAGGTTGCATCTGCCCTAAAGCGACACAATCGCTACAGCAGTATGACCTCGACTGCGCCATGCTGAGCTTTCATTCTAGTGGCAATCAGGACTAGCCTTTGCCAGTGGAGCGACCCAGCTGCTGGAAAGAGTAGTGCGATCAATAATGCATCACGGGATTAGGAATAGGCTTTTGAATCATGCAGCGGATCGAATGCAGCTAATCAGCGCAACCCAGGCAAGGCGGCGTTTCCGAAGGATTATGAAGCTCCTGCAGGAGGGGCACTCGTTCGTGATTACCAAGAATGGTAAGCCGGCCTGCAAACTTGTGCTGCCTGAAGTGGCGTGACATTCGCACGATGGGCGGAAAAATCGGCAAAGAAATTCGAAAAAACTGGGAGACTTCCACGCTGTAAGCAAGGTGTGGCGAGGGCGCCAGGGATTTATTGAATCCGTAAACTTGCTGGCTGGGCCCTGAGGGCCGGCGCGCTCCGCTTGCAGCGATGCTCAATCACCTCCCGAAGCAGGCCTGCACGTTAGCACCGGCTGGAGCCCGTGACATGCCCGGACTGCGCCTAGACAACCTGAAAATGAGCATGGTAGGTTTGCCGTCCCCTGATCTTCCCCCTGGATCAAACGGTCGGCTCGTGAAGGCTTAGCCACAGGGCGCTCGAACCTCTTCTCTCGCACGCATCTCAACGAGTCAGCGGGCAGCCGACACCCTGACGACCGGAGATTCGCATGCGCATTCCTGTCCATCCAGACGACCTGATCCGAAACCGTGGTTTCAAGAGGTTGGCCAAGCAGCTGCGCAAAGTGTTGCGTGGGCCATCCAGGATCTCCTTGTCCTTGGCAGAAGACATCCTGGCAAAAGGCTTTGGCTACGAAAGCTTCTACGATATCGAGCAGACAGCTAAGCACGGCTCGCCGGCACAAGTGACGTTGAACGAGCGCGACGCAAAGTCAGCGATTTTCACTGCGATCACCGCAGCCTTGCAGCAGGGGGATATCACTGCCGATCAGCACGAGCTTAGGCAGCTTGTGAATTCGTTTGCATTGGCATCACTGGTGGCGTTCAAAAACATCAGCGTCGTCCCAGTCGGCCCTAAGCTTCTTTCTTTGGAAGTTGTTCAGGCCATGAGGAGTGTGGTCAATCTATCCGAAACTCCTAGGCAGCAGGCGTTGTTCGTGTGCATGCTGGCAGGCTTGCGCGCCTTGGAAGTGACGTCGGTGCGATGGGTTGGGAATAAGGCTGTTTTCCAACAGCATAAGGCACGTCCCGATGAGTACATTCCTCTACCAGAAGGCTGCCAAGACGTTATCTCGAGGTATGCACGGGCCAGCAAGCTCTGCGAAGGTGACCTGCTCTTCCACTCTCACAAGGATCGAAAGCGTGCTATATCACCAACATTGATGACCAGAATGCTGACCGTCTTGGCCGACAAAACAGGCATCAAGCATCAGCGTGTAACGGCTACCCAGATTCGACACACCGTGCTGAATGACATTGCCGAGCTGACAGGACATCTTTCACGTGCAACCTCCTTGGACTACATCGCCAAGGACGCAGACGAGATCAACCCGACACTCCACTGAAAAGAGCCGGCGCGCCTGAAGGTCACAGCCATCTTTCAATGGACTGACTGCCGAAGCATGCCGGCCTGGTGCAATTGGTAGCCGATGACGGTTTGATACAGGTGATCAGCCTCAAGACGGAGCCTCTTGATCTCCTCGGTTGGTCGCTCTTCATCCACCGCCTGCTGATGAGCCCGGACGGCTTGAAGAGCCTGCTGCAAGAGTGCCTCGCCCGCCTCAGCCATGCCCAGGATCGTTCTTTTCACTGCGACCTCGTCCTGGATTGATGGGCACGATGGGCGTTCAGGTGCTCAAGCTCTTGGTGCCATACCGCTACAAACTTTTCGAAGTCGCGCAAATAGGGCCCCTCTGCCAGGCGGGTAGATCCAACGCTCGCCGCTCGGAACCGCTGCAGCCATGGCTCGGGGATGCTGTCCTCGACAACCAGCTGAACGCCATTGTGAAGCTTCGTGATGACGACATGGATAAGCTCCTGGTGTAAGAGCTGATTCTCACCCACGACGCTCTGCAGGGCCTTATCAACCTCCTCGAGTTCAGCCAGCACCGATTCAGCACGAGCGTCTCCAGGCTGTAGATCGGCAAGTGCCCACAGCGCTCTGCGCCTCGCGATCTCTAGGCTCCGCAGTTGATAATCAATCGTCATATCACTTCTCCTTGCCGCAGGTGGACGTCTTAGGCCAAGTTCGACTTCTAACTGCGCATCCCCTCAAGGCGAGCGTGAACTCATCTCTTGGGAGTCTTGCCAGGATCCCACCGGCGAGGTTGCTTGCGTGCCGGGCGTACAACGTGACAACTCCTAGTACAGGCACGCGATGTGGAACGAGGGCACCCACTCGCACCTGAGCAAATTTCAGTATATTCACGACATCTGCGGGTGACGTGTCGGACGACAGGTGCTCTACGGTCGACCTTGTGGGCGGGCTGGCACAGCTTCACAGCTTTACAATCGTTTCCAACAGCTTGTGGGGTCGACCTGTCTTACAGGTGTATCATTAAGAAAATAAGGTGGTAGGGTACAAGGGATGACTACTCAAACACAAAAGATGCTAGATGAAATTGAACGTAAATTTATCGAAATTGCCACCCACGTAAAATTTCAGAACAAAAAAGGTCGCACTGACATTAATGATGATATGGAGAGATTCTTCAAGCAAGTTCTAAATGCTCATTATGGCTACAAACTAAAAACAACTAATGACGTAATAAGCAATTATCCAGCTATTGATTTGCGCGATGAAACCAACAAGGTTTGCTATCAAATAACCTCAACAAATACGACCGCCAAAATAAAAAACACAATTCAAACCTTCAAGGATAAAAAGCTTTATAATAATTTTGATGAGCTCGTTTTTCTAATTTTGACTGATCAGCCACCTTGTAGTGTTATTGATCCATCTCCGCACCAGCCAATGGCAACGAGCATTTCTATATTGTCGCTAACGGATCTGGATTATCAGGTAAGCAAGACTAATGACGAGAGTAGAATTAGAGAAATTCATCGGCTAGCAATTGAGGAATATCGACCAGCAGTTGGCTCTAGCGGTTACCTGATAAAAACACCTGATAAAGTTTATTTTGGTTCGATGCAGCGTCTTTTTGATCAGGCTGGTTACGATTGGAAAAAAGATCAGAAGGAAATGAGTATTTACGAAAAGGATTTTACCGATTTCGTAGAGGTGCTTGCAAACATGGATGTTGAGCAAAGGGCTGTTTTGCAGAGGTTGGTGGTAAAGTCTGAATTAAAATCCAGCTCTCATACTTGGCTTTACTATAATTCTTCTCGGATTCGATTCGAGTTCAAAGGAGAGCAAGAGGCTCTCAACTCACTTGAAAATATTTTTTTTGATATAGAGCATGATTTCCAGAGTGAATTTGAAAGGCCGTTCACTGCTATTTGCCTGAAGAGCTTCACCAGTCGCGATGTAGATCTAAATATATTTGCTGAGCTAAAGACTTTTTCAGATAATAATGATGATCTGCTTAGGGCAATGATTGTGGGCTTGGACTTCAAGTGCCTTGAGCTATAATTTTTAGTTTTTGATACTAAGCTTTCGTTTTTTCTGGCGGTCGGGGTGTGAATTGAAAAATATCCAGCGTATTTTGTCACAAGGTCGCTTGGGTCACTGACTGGGTGAGGAGTCCTTCAGGATTGGCGGAGATTGAGCAGGGCTTACCAAGCATTCCGCAAAACCTAGTATCAGCTTACAAGGCGTGGATCCATGCAAACGGTTGACGGTAACCCGTTCGCTTCACGCTGCCTTACGCTCGCTCTAGCGCAATAGATTCTGCGCCTCAAGCCATGTTAGATTGGCGCCAATGATTAATTGTGAACCACATCCATAATGGTGAAGGTTTTTATGAGCAAGCAAGTCAACGAAGAAGACTGGCTGATCAGCCGGTAACGATTCTGAAGCACAGTGCCCGGTTAGGGGGCGCTTGCTGCTTAGGCCTTAGGTTGGCTCTAAGTCAGCCCATGAATGATGATTCTGGATACGGAACTGATGATGCGGTCGCGCCAATCATCGGGCAGACCTAGCTTTAGGTTTCGGGCGACGTCTTCTTCTGCGTTTTGATTCGATGGGGTATAGATGCCTGGTAGTGATTGATAGCGTTATCGCTTGAAAAAAATTGCTGTAAGTCGTATCTTACAGGCGCGCTCCCCGGCTCTCGCGCGCGATCATACCTTCACGCGCTTCTCAGGTATGTGTCCGATCTCAACGGCATTCATGTCGGTGAGTAGGATAGGATTGTGAAGAGGGGGGACGCGCACTATTTTCTTGATGTCTTCCTGTAAATGCTTTCCAGCTTTAGTTCTTGGCAGAGTTTTTGCCTAATCAAAGCTTTTTCTTTCCAGTTCTCTTCATAAGTGATTTTTTCGTCGAGCCTCACGTATACTACGCAGTCGCCTTTGTCTGAAAAGTATACGTTTCTGTATATTGCAAGCACCTTTCTCGATACTACTACTTTATTTCCAATCTGCGTGGTTGTTCCGGGCAGAGTTTGGATTTGATGGGGGGTGTATCCAAGTATGGTTTTGGCATATGGTAAAGTCGTCAAACTGTCTCGGATATGTGACTGAGATCGTGTGATCCTGGTTAGGTGCCGCCATGCATTATTGCTGAGGGAGACTTTTCCAAGGCAGCAGGAAACTACTCCCCGGATTTTGGAGAATTTTGGCCAAGACCATTCTCGGACTTGAGCTGTTGTGGCGAAGGTGGGCACGGTGAACCTTCCCATTCCGCTTACAGGTTGGCGTTGTTTGTGAATTAGTCGCTCGATTTCGAATCTGGAAGCTGGCGTTAGAATGTGATTTTCAGAAACAGATAGGGTCTCGATAGGGGTTTTTTTATCGATGAGCTTCCAGTAGATCTTTGTTTCTGGATCAAGGCGAACCCAAATCAAGATTACGGGTTGATTAGTGTCTTTCCACTTTTTCAAGTGTTCTTGATCAATGTTTTGTAAGCGCCACCGATTTTTAGTCGGTGTCCAGCGTCCGAAGCTCGCTCCAGTTTTAACTTGTACAGCTACTTGGGCGTGAGTAGGGCTAGGGAAATCAACCGGATATTTCAGCTGGAGGTCAAGGGCGCCTATTCCTTCGCCGCGCATGGTCTCCCGAAGAGCTTCACCGTTGAAAATCAAAGACAAGACACTTGCAGCCAGGCTCTCACCGGCATTGCCTTGATCGAACTTAAAGATGTTCATCGAGTCTTCCGTGTAAGGCTCGTACTGAGCCTATTAGCAATTTTGCATGGATGCGGTGGTAGTCCCATCTAAACCGACGGCCTACCAGCCAACTTTAATGCACCGAGCGGTAGCGAAGCTTAACCTCGTGGGCTGTACTTCGGTAACTGTACAGGAGGATTTTGTTCGCTTTGCTATGCAATGACAAGCCTCGCCACGTAGCTCGGCCATCCAGAACAAGGCTGGTGACGTGCTTGGGTGGATTAGCGCCTCATGCAACTCTTGTAGTTCCTAAGCTAGTTAGGCATGGGAGCTCAAGTGAGCGGTGGACTGTCAGCTTTCAGCACTGGGCAGGACGTCCCTTCAACCCACTATAGCGGCAAGATTGCGGCCCCTGCTTGGCCGGCAGCTAGCGGAGCAGCTCTGTAGTTCTGATGAGAATGGCTCTGTGGCTAACCCCGCTTGCGGGGGCTAGAGCGGGGCCCAGGCCGCGATCATTAGGGGTAAACGACTGAAGAGAACACTCCGGCTTGGTAGTGCTCTCTATGGCTGAGGGTGTCCATGGCACTGGTGGTCAAGAGCATTTATGCAAAGGCCACCAGATTTTTCGGGCCAGGATTTAGGCAACCTGCTAAACGGAAGGTCGCTGGCCGGTAGCATCGCTCGAGAGTCGAATGCCCCTTTGTCGTGCGGAGGAGGTATGCTTTAGGTGGGCTCAGGGTTGCTATTTAAAATCAATATCATAGCTTTCAAGTAGCTTAGATTGATATACATTGCTCTCGTAGAGTTCATACTTGGAGCAAATGGATTTCACACTGCTTAGGTAAGGCTCTGAGACATATGGCGAAACCACCACGCTATGAATTAGTTCGCTGGTGTCAACATTGATGGTGTGCGGCTTTATAATATACTTTTCCCAGTAGTCTTCGAGCATTAATGTAGGGCTATAAAGATCGAAGGTGTCAGGTTCGTGATAGAGGCGGACTTCTCTTTCGTGCTCGTACTCCTTTCTTTTAAGCAGGATGGTGGAAACTCTCTCCTTTGTTGCTAAAAGCTCATCCTTTGTCATGTCTAAATCATTGAAGTCCAGATACCTCATGCGTGCCAAAATGGCTAGCTTTTCATTGTCTCTTGATTCTATTGATTTCTTAAGCGAGGCGACAGTCGTCTTTATTGCTATTGATTTTCCATTGTCTCCATACAGCTTCCACATTGCTTCAGACTCAAATTTACTTTCATACCAACAACAAATGCTTTGGCGGCCTCGAGTCTTCTCGCGCATAAGCTTTAACCGCCTGCGTGAAGTCTCTGTCCATTCTTTTTCGAATTCTAGCATTTCCTTTGGTGCGTCTTCTGGGAATTTTGGCCCGCTCTGGCTCATTAGTTGTAGGTGAGATTCAATTTCGTGGTGAAATTTTTTGGGTAGATGGCCTTCCAGAGGGTCGCTGTTTTTAAAGTATGATATGGGCGATAAGAATAATTGTTTTGTGTCGATTAAGTTGATGAATTTATCAAGGCTCATGTAGCGCCATAATACAGTGTCATCTGGAAGGTCGGGATCGATTCTGATTTTAATAAGGCTTTTCATGGTTTGGCCGCTCTGTAGAAGTATTTGTCACCGGTAATTTGGTGATTGCGCACACGCGTCGAACTATAGTGAATCAGCTTGAGTTATAACGCTGCCCAAGCTTCACGAAGATGATGTCATTGAACGCGATCACCATGAAGGCTTAACAGACAAGGCCTGCCGCCCCCCAAAAAAAGCTCAGGCAGTAAAAAAACGCCAAATCGGCGGCTTTTCAAGATGTATCTCGGGGTCTCCAGCTCTCCACGACGGGGGTTTAAGGTGTCGTTAAAGAGGTCTTTTCCTCATAGAGGTATTGGTGCCGGACACGTACCAAGTGACGTTAACTAGAGGGTCGTCCTCACGTCAAGGCGTTAAGCTTACTGCAGCCACGACTCTACGGTCGCCGAACCGTGCTCTGCCTTCCAGGCTTTGAGAACAGCGTGGTTGCCACCCTTGGTCTGTACAACTTCACCGTTGTGAGGGTTTTTGTAGACTTTTACCTCGCGAGGCTTGCGAGAGGTCTTTTCATGAATCTGAGGAGCCTGACGGCGAATGCCAGCTTGCGGGTCGAGGATGTTGATCACTTCGCGGAGGCTATAGCCGTATTCGCCGAGCAGGGCGCGCAGCTTCTCTTCGAACTCCATCTCCGCTTTGATTGCGGAGTCACCTTTCATGGCTTCGAGTTCGGCCAGTTGCTGAGCCAGTTGCTGCTCAAGACGACGGAATTCTGCAAGACGAGACATTGTTAGCTTCCTACGTTGTTGGTGTGGTAAGAATACATTCAGCCCACGCCCAACTGCTATCCCGGACTGAAGATAACTCTCGATCTAAAACAGGCGGTTCACCTCAACGAATACCGATCCGGTCTCTGCGGCAGCTCGAACCTTGCGGTTGATGACGTCGGCGAACGGTATCTGTTTGTCGAGTGCGTCGCGGATATCTTTGCCAGAAATACACACCAGGCTTTTCCCACGACCGAAGGCTTCTAGTCCAACATCCGTGAAACCGTAGTAGCTGATGAACACCCCGCGTGTCCATGCAGCCTTCTCGTTGATCTTGCCCTGTAGGACATGAAGCTCACCAGCTCCAACGGGGCTAGTTACCCACTTCGCTTCGACGAGGTAAATGTCACCGCGACACAGGAAGCTCCCGTCGATCTGTTCCCCGGTATTCCGGAATGGGGCACGTGGTTGGAGGTTGGAGGCTTCAAACAGCTGCTGCAGGAACGTCTCAAACGCATAACCACGCGCCTGAGGCGCGAGCTTATGGATATCCAGCAGGGCCTGTTTGAGCTTGGCCGCCTCATCAATGCTGACTTTGCGTACTGCAGCAAATGGATCGCCCGTAACGCCGCCACTGGAGGTGCCTGACTCCAAATCTTGGATCAGGGTCAGAAAACGGCCTTCGGCATTTGCAACTGGATCTTCTCGACCTTCGTGGATCAGGAGAGCCTGTCGATGTGCCCAGACCGCTTTCAGCGCTCGTACACATGTCTGGGTATCTGCAAGGTTTAGGAAGCTGCGGAAACGCTTGGCCTTGGACGTACCATCAGCAGTGAAGAGCGGATCATCAATATCGATCTCCAACTCACCGAGGAAGAACCGACTGAAGGTAGCGTTCGAAAAATCCAAAACGTATCCCCCTCCCATTTCGAAGAGGAGATCCAGAAGCTTCATATCAAACGATTTTATCTTCGGCATGCCACGCGTCCTTGATCAAGCACAGCCAGCCGAGCATACGACATCACTGCGAAAGACCCAATGGCTAGCGCGCTCAAGGCACACTGTTCGGAGCGGTAGCCTGGACTCCTATACATTGGCCAATGGAGCAGTGCCGCTATGTGCGGAGCAGAGCGTACTGACCCAGGTTGTGCCCACTCTCCTCCCTGGAGCGCCACAGTGCGAGCAAGTCTTCAACGATAGCTCGGTGGCCACATCCACCGCGCCTCGGCAGTAAGCATCCCCACCATCATAGAAAAAGTGCAGCTCGCCAAATTTGGATTTGATCTGAGCCACGGTCACCGGTGTGACCTCCGGGTGCCGAGCCAGGTGATCCCTCAACGTGTCGCAGAGTGCGAGCAGGATGTTTTTCCAACCAGGCCCGCAGTAGATCTCGTTAACGTCAGGGTCGGAGAACAGCTGAGGGTATCGCTGACGCAACTCTTCAACGTCGATCTCGGGTAGGTCTTCAGGAGATGGGTTCATAGTTCTCGAGGTTTCCCAAAAGTAGTAGAGGGCCTAACGCCGCGTTTGCGGCCAAACCGCAAGCGGAGCACGCAAGCCAGGATGGCTGAAGGCGTGAGGATGGAAGCCCGAGAGGGCCGTGACCGGCGAAGCCGGGCACGGTTTACGACAGCCGTCCGCGTATGCGGCACGCCCAAGAGTCAGCGGTGCATTTTGCTGAAACGCTCTACGAGCTTTGCAGGAGAAATTGACTGCCATGTCTCAAGCGCACCGACCTTACGGAATAAGTTGACACCTATGCCAACGAAACCAGCAAACACCAAACCAGCAATGGTAAGTGAATAACCAGTTAGATCAGATACAAATTGAGCAAAGGCGTTGTAGGATCCACCACTTTTATCAAACAGGCCAATTGCAAAAAACAACGCAATCCAAGACAGCAGAAACGCAACACCGGCCACTACCGCACCGTTGGCCCAAATGCCAAACTGGCTGGTGTACTTCAAGCTCGGCTGCTCCAGAACCTTTCCGTTTGCGTCCTTGACGACAAAAACAAATCCTTTGTTCTTAACTTTGTTTCTGGACTTTTGAACCAGGCCGTAAAACTCATACTTACCGCCATTTTCTAGCTCTTCATAGATACGAGTCGGCATTCGGAAATTTGGTACGAGTACATCATCGATTTTCATGATGACCTGAACATTATCTGAAAAGCTCTCGAAAACTCGTATGTCTTCCAGACAGCCGGAAAATTTGAGGTATTCAAATTTAATAAACACTTGCAGCTCCTTGCTCAATTTCTGAACGACAGGCAGGGGAAAGCCTTGAGCACACCTCTGCGCGCTCAAGCTCGATCTAAATCAGTGCAGCTGTGTATTAAGGAAGCGATCTCCAACCAGGCGGCAAAAATCCCTCAAACTGCGGCGCCCGCCATCGCGGCGGAAGGTAGCCACCACGTACCGGCTGTTCATGGTCGTGATCACCCAGAACTTTCCTTCCTTCTTGATATTCACGATGTCGGATGTCTGGATCAGGTGCCCATCAGCAAACCGACCATAAGGCCCTTGCCGGACATGTCCAAAGACCACGCCTACGGCGTTCAGCCGATGAATGTGGACATTCACCAGAAACGCAGTGATCTCGTTTTCGTAGTGCTGGCCCACAGCCTTGGCGATTCGAAGCAGGTCGAAATCGCTGTAGCGCTTAACGTGAAAATCGACCGCGACCGTGTTGTCCTCTGTCACGCGTAAGCACTCCGATGTTCATTCCCGTCACTAGGCTTCGTGGCACGTCGACGGTACAGCTCTTTCACGCCGGTTAGGGATTCGACATCAAGGTCAGGCTCATGCGTGTCGACGTATATCGCTCCGCTCTCAACCTCAAGCACGCAGACGGGCACCTCAGCACGGTCGAAGCCCATCGATAACGAGGTCAGCTTCTCCATCTTCCAGCCTGCATCTTTGTTCATCCAGCACGGGGTGACGGCCTGGACTTCTTGAACCACAAGGTTCTCGTCCTGGGCTACCAACAACTCCATAAGGCGCGCCTCGTCATTGACCATTTCCTCGGAGGCGACAAATCGATTTTCGAGTCGGCGCTTCAGGGTGATGTGATACCAGTGGGTTGCGAGAGATCGGGTGACTGCATGAAAGTGAGCGAGGCCCTCCCCAAACATACCCACGGGGCCAGCCTGGTCTTGCGTGCTAATGCGGAACATCGTGAATCTCATCTGGGCAAGTCCGCCAGGCGGAGCTTGCGGGTCAACATAATCCGAATATTGTCTTGAGCGAGGCAGTTTGCTCACGACCTTGGCCGATCAACACGTACACCGTGTTCCGAGTCTCGAACATGCACACGCCGTCGTAGGTCTTGCACAGCGTCGACCGCACCCAGCCGCCAGGCGGGAACCGCCCCTCGCTGTCGTAGGTGACGCAATGGGAGTACAGGAACATCGGCTGCAAGCCTGCAGATCGAACCCTCGCGAGAGACTCAGGCGGCTCATCGACGTGGAAGAGAAGCCAGTCCTCAACAAGGCAGTACGGTCTACGGGGGAAGCGTGCGGCGAGTATTGCCTCAACCTCAGGCCGAGACAGGGATGTGCCAGCGGAAGAGATTTTTCCTTCCTGGAGCAGCTCGTGCTCAACAGAGCTATCAGTCACCAAGTACCTCGGTATCCAAAACGACGGTAAGCGCTCCATGAACCCCACATTCAAAGCGCTTACCTGATCCCCGATGCTGTGCTCCCGATTTCTTTCTGGAGCCTGCCGACGATGATGCGCCCCGACGCCAAAGTCGAAAAAGTCTATCTCTACCCCAAGCCTGTCGACTTCCGAAAATCCATCGATGGCCTCGCCGCTCTGGTCGAACTGGATATCAAGGTGGCCGTGTTCGACCCGGTACTTTTCGTGTTCCTCAACAAGCCGCGCAATCGCGTGAAGATCCTCTATTGGGAGCGCAACGGTTTCTGTCTCTGGCTCAAGCGCCTGGAGTCCGAACGCTTCAAGACCTCGCCTGACGCCACTGACGAAGCCATTGTCCTGACTGTTCAGGAACTGAACTGGCTACTCGACGGCTTCGACCTTTGGCGCAACCGCCCACATCAGGTTTTGACCCCTCGTTTCGTGGCCTGAATCGGTATAATCCTCGGCATGGATTCCATGCCCGATGACCTTCCCGATGACCCTGTCCTGCTCAAGCAAATGCTCCTTGAGGCTTACGCAGCACGCTCGCGTGAGCAGGAAGTCAAAGAAGCCTACGCCACTCACATCGTTGATCTGAAAGAACAGATCAAGTTGCTGCGTGATCGCCTTTTCGGCCGCAAGTCCGAGCAGGCCATCGATCCCAACACGCCGCAACTGGCGATGTTCAACGAGGCAGAAAGCGAACCTCTGTTGACGGTGGAAACGCCGGATGAAGAAGTCGTCACGCCAGCGCCACGCCGGGGAAAACGCAAGCCACTCTCGGCTGATCTGCCGCGTATCGAAGTCATCCACGAACTGCCTGAACACGAACTGACCTGTGCCTGCGGTTGCCGCAAGCATGAGATCGGCGAGGAAATCAGTGAGCAACTGGATATCGTGCCGATGCAGATCCGCGTGCTCAAACATGTCCGTAAGGTCTACGGCTGCCGGGGTTGTGAAGTTGCCCCGGTCACGGCAGACAAACCGGCTCAACTGATCGAGAAGAGCATGGCCAGCCCGAGCGTGTTGGCGATGTTGCTGACCACCAAGTATGTCGATGGCTTGCCGCTGCACCGTTTTGAAAGTGTCCTGGGCCGGCACGGGATCGACATTCCACGGCAGACACTGGCGCGCTGGATTATCCAATGCAGCGAACATGTCCAGCCGCTGCTGAATCTGATGCGTGAGCGATTGCTGGAAAGTCCGGTCATCCATTGCGATGAAACCCGTGTCCAGGTACTGAAAGAGCCAGATCGAGACCCGACCAGCCAATCCTGGATGTGGGTGCAAGTCAGCGGGCCGCCTGACCGAAAAGTCGTGCTGTTCGACTACAGCTCCAGCCGGGCGCAGGAAGTGCCGTTGCGTCTGCTGGAAACTTACCGCGGGTATGTCATGACGGACGATTACGCTGGCTATAACGCGTTGGCGCTGCAGTCTGGCGTAGAACGGTTGGCGTGCATGGCGCATGCCCGGCGCAAGTTTGTCGAAGCGCAGAAAGTGCAGCCTAAAGGCAAAACCGGACGGGCCGATGTCGCACTGACGATGATCAACAAGCTGTATGGCATCGAACGCGAACTGAAAAACGCCAGTGACGAGCAGCGTTTTGCCGCGCGACAAGCGCAAAGCCTGCCAGTCCTGACCCAGTTGAAAAGTTGGTTGGACAAGGCCCAATCCCAAGTGACGCCACAAAGCGTGCTGGGCAAGGCCGTGAATTATCTGGCGAACAACTGGAGCCGGTTGGTGCGTTACGTCGAGGCTGGTTATCTGCCAATCGACAACAATCTGGCTGAACGCTCGATCAAGCCGTTTGTCATCGGTCGCAAGGCCTGGCTGTTCAGCGACACGCCCAAGGGCGCTACGGCCAGTGCCCAGATTTACAGCTTGGTCGAGACTGCAAAGATCAACGGCCAAGAGCCTTATACGTGGCTGCGCCACGTACTGGAGCGACTGCCCCACGCGCAGTCTGTGGCGGACTATGAAGCGTTACTGCCATGGAACTGCTCGCCGGAGATGCCACGGTAACTGAGACTTCCTCTTTTCGGTAGGTGGGGTTCATGGATCGCTTACAAACGACGAGGTGAAGTGCGAACGGGATCGTAGCGGCAGATCGCCATTCGACTCACTCGAACCAATATATCTGTTTGAGCGAGTCGAGGCAAACGAGGCATACCGTCTCATTTTGCGGAGGCAGAAATGCCGCTACGCCATTCTCTCGCCGCCGTGCTCCAGTCGCTGCGCACGCAGCAAGGCCTATCTCAGCAGGAGATCTCTGGCCTGGTTCGTCAACAAACCATCAGCGAACTGGAAGCGGCTCGCTTCACGGCCACCATTGATACCGTGAGGGATCTGGCCATTTCGTTGAACATCAGCCCGGCGACCCTGTTCGCCATGGTCATTGCTGCTGAGAATCAGCAGACAACGCACCAGGTGCTGATCGATGCAATCGTCGAAGCGGAAGCTTTGGGCAGAGCCAACGAAATTATGGAGCGACGGCCTCGCGAGATTGAGCATCCGCGAGTGACGGCTGCTAGAGAGAAATGGAAGGCGGTTCAGGCGCTGAAAAAAGACGGCCTCACCCAGGCTGAGGTATCTCGCGCTCTGGGGTACTCGAAGGGCACTGTGTGGCGGCTTTGGGAGCGAGAGCCAGGCGCTTAATCTTGTCTCAATGCCGGAGTCGCTCCACCGGGCCACGAACAAGGGGCACAACAGCGAACCTACCTGTCGGCCCTCTGGACGAATTCCTTCAGCCGCTCCCGTGACTCTTTAACCTGTTCGCGGATCTCTTCCGGGTCAATGGACATCCTTCCACCCTCATGGACATGGAGCGTCTTGAGCGAGTTTACGGCGGCTATGAAATCTCGCTCTTGCTGCTGCACCCATGCCGGGCGTTTATCGGGGAAGAGCCGAAGCGATAGCCTTCTGATCCAAGACATCTGTACCTCCTCATGAGACGTTCTCCCTGGCGGGCTTTGATAGACCGCCGGGGAGAATAGCAACCGTGGCATCTTAAGGGGACTTGGTTTTGAATAGAGCCTGTATCGCCGCGAGCTTTTCGTCGGTGGATCTACCGTCATTTGCTTCGACAATGCTCTGGATCGACTGGAGGGTAGCGGACGCATTTGGTTCTGCTTTCAGGATGTCTTGTATCTCAGCATCTTGTGTGAGGTGAATGTAAGTCGAAAGGGTACTCTTGGATGCGTGATATGAGTCCTTGCGAGCAATGGACATTGCTACATCTAAAATATTGGCCTTCGACATTTTTGAAAGCTTACTTATGTTCGTTGCGACCAAGATCGTGAAGTAGCGATGGCGAAAATTATGATAGGAAATGCCTTCAAGGAGCTCTGCGTGTTTTGAAGAGTTGATAACTACCTTGTAATAGGAGTTAAAGGTGCTTCGCGCCAAAGGGTATCCAGTATCCTCACTGACGAAAATTTTGTCGTGAAGCTCGCTGTGAGGGTGTTTAGATCGAGTAAGCATAATAAATTTGTAGATTTCTAAAAGCTCTCCTTCGGGTATTTTAACTTGGCGTAAGCATCCCTTGTACTTGCCTTTTAAAGCTGGGATGTTCCTTACGAGGTCGTTATTCTTGAATGCATTAATAATGGAGCTTGCTGGGATGTTGATGACCTCTTCTATGCGGCTGCCGGTGTGTTCAAGTAATGTGGTAAGAATGTACCATCTATCAATTATATACTGGTTGGAAGTGTAGTCATAAATGGCATCGTGCCATGCATTTATCTCGTTGATTCGGATGAAAGTAATCGGCTCGGTCGGAGTATCCCTTAGCCCATCTATACATGGGTGGGTTAGAAACCTTAATGGTATTCGCCTGTTAAGTCTATAGTATTCTTCTGTAGCGTTAATTTGGAAGTCGTGTGCGTTAGGATCTGTTGTAAGTAACTTGTGGAACTTGTTTTCGTTTTGTGTGTGCTCTAACAGGGCTAGTATGCGCCTTATGGTTCTTTTGATAGTGGTTGAATTTGCCGTGTTAGAGTCTTGTTTGTGCTTGACGAAATCGTACAGGGTTTCGTCAGTGACATCGAAAATAGTTAATTTGTTAAGTTCTATATATTCCTGGAAAGCATTTAGAGTGTCAGCATAGCTAAACACTGTTTTAACTGCGGGGCGGGCCCCATAACTATTAGCGCCGCCGCCGAAACTTGTAATAAAGCTATTGAGCTCCCAGCAAAAGTTTCCACGGGAATCAAATAGCATCGGAAGAGGAGGTGGTGTGGTGTGGCCGTGATTGAAAAGGAAGTCAAGGCGCGGAGCTTTGGCTACATGTATCATGGCTTCACCAAGCTGAGATGGGCTCTATCAAGTGCCTGAGTGTGGCTTCTTAGAACCTGCTGATATCTGAGATCCTGGCGAGTGTGCTCGTCCACTCTCGCAGTAAGTTGCATATACGCCCTATACATTTCAGCCAAAGTGTTCGTGAGATAGTCGATTTGACCTTTCAGAGTTAAGATTTCTTCTTGCTGTGAGCGCTGGGTTATTCGCTTTTGAGGTGGGGGCGGTTCAGTGGCGGGAGTTTGATTGTTATATGCCTCTAGAGCGGCTGCTAGCTGGTCTGAGTATTCGATGTTGTAGGGTTCTCGCGATGTATTGTAAGAGCAGGAGGTGACTTCGAGCTCGGTGTCTTCCCAGGCGAGTGCAGCCTTGAAAGGTATACCCCTCTTACTCTTAAGTGCGTCTAGAGAAGGCAGTCTTTTATGATCTTCAATGGCTTTTCTTATCAGCAAGACTTTAGTCAGCAGGCTTTGTGTTTTGGCCTGCTTCTCCTGGAGTTTAGCTGCTGAGGTTTCACCCTTTGAATATCGGCTCATATTATTTGCTCGCGTAAATAAAGACTTTCTGATTGTTGATGATTTGAATTTTTATTTCCCGAAGGCTTGCCAATTCTTGAAGATGTTCAGACAGCAAAGTATGGTCACCAAGTTTGACTTCAAGCTCGCGCTCGGCAAAATCTTTTTGCAGATCTTCGTCGACTAATACGTCTTTGCCAACATGACCCTGAAGGAAATCTGTTAAGAACTCTAGTGTGTCTCGCTTCCAATCAGGCTGATTTGCGATATTGGCGTAGTAAAGCGTCACGCTAGGTTCGATATGGCCCATCATCCACCGCAACGACTCAATTTCAGTGCTTCCGCTTAGGTAGAAGAAAAAGGCAGCGAAGAAACGCCTGAACTGATGGGGGCGCGCATACCACCTGGTTTCGCCTATCTTGGGTACTTGAATCCAATCAGAATATTGATCCAGTTTTTTACGGAGAGTCACCTCATTTCGGTCTTTCCCTTTATTTGCACTGGAGGGCCAGATGGAGGTCATGTTTGGGTGGCGACCCTCCATGAACTCGATGTACTCATAAATAAAGTCCCAAATGACCTTAGGAATTGGGCGCTTGATGGTTTCAAGCTCATGGCTGTTACTGGTTTTCGGGATCTTAAACTTCAAATCCCATAAGCCATCCAGTTTTGAAACCGTAAGGCAATTCGCATCAAGCAAGGCGGCGCTCAATACTCGGCAAGCCGAAAAAGTGTGAATAAGGATGCGTGTTGTGATGGCGTAGAAGTCGATTAGTTCTTCAGTAGAGATGTGTTCGCGCATGACCGAGTTGCAATCTATTCCACCTCTGGAATTGCCGCACTTACCATACGTTTTGATATTGAGATGTCTCAGTTCCTTGGGAATTGCTACGGCTTCAAAAGTTTGTTTCTTGAAGGCATGTACATTTGACCTTATAGTGCTTGCAGCATATTTTGCGATGATTTCCTTGTTGTAGTAGTTATCGAGCTTTTGGATGTACTTTCGAATGTGTGGGGCATAGTCTCGATGGAAGACAATCGCGTTGCTAATGTAGTGAAAAGCTATGTTTGCAGGCATTAAGGGAGTTTGGATTTTTTCGACAAAGCTCCCTGAAACGCTATTAAGTGCATCCGAAATTAAATGTGCTCCCACCTCGAAGCGGTGGGCTTGATGCTCTTTAGTGGCATGCAAATAGGTTAAGTTTGTGCACTTGTTTTGAATTGTGGATATACTGAGGCTGTCTGTTTCGTCATCCTCATCGGCAGTATAGGTGCAGGTGAATTCTCGGCAGTTGTCTGTGTTGTTTTTAAGTTTTTGAATTAAAATTTTTTTAGTAATGGGTGGAATCTGCATTTCTGAGATTAGAGGTACAATGTTTTTTAGTCCTCTGGATGCTGAGCCTAGTTTTGAGTCAAGTTCTGCGATGTTTATGCCCATGAGTGTTAAGTCGTGAGCTTCCAGGAAGGTTTTGATATCGTCCAGCGTGATATCAGCCAAGGTGACGATCTTAGGAGCCTGGCTTGAGCGATGCCTTGCCTCATAAACATGGTCGGCAATTTCAAAAGCCGCTCTTACGAAGTGGACGAGAGCATGTGGGCGTCTTGACTTCGAGCTTTCGATCAGGGCAATAGCTGAAGCCTGTAAGTCCCGGATAAATAAATTCCACACGAGGTCTGCTGTGGAGGACTCGTCGAATAACTCATAGTTGAAGCTGATTTTTACATATTTAGTAGTGCGTGGATCATCAGATGCAGACACTTTTGTGCCGGTTTTTGGGACGTACCATTCCATTGCCGAGGAGGCAGGGTGAATCCAACTAGGGAGTACAGTTTGTGAGGCTGCTGCCGATGGCGTGAGGTTTTTTAATTTCTTGTTATTCATGCGCGTTCACCTCAAGCAGATCGAAGTTCATTAACTTGGGAGGAGTGTCCGCAAGTAGCTTGATCATCTTTCGGCTACCTTCATCTTCGATCTTTGTGATGATTTTTTTGCAGGTTGAAATAAGTTCTTCTTTTGTTCCGTGTGTTGCGTAGGAGACAATCAACTCAATGCCTTCTGGCGAGCAAAGGAAAGTAAGTTTTTGCTCGAAGTTGTTAGTTTTTGGATTTTGGTCGATACTCCTTAGGTGCTTAACGGCCTCAATTAGCTGACTCTTGGCGCACTCGTAATTCTGGACTTTGCCATTGCTAGCAGGGGCTGTTAGCTCTTCGGTGATGAGTAGCTGGATGTTCTGATGGTCGCGGACTCTCTTTCGGTAAACGAATTCTTGAATCGAAGGTGGGATGTAGTTTCTCAATGCTGTGAGTAGAGAGTTGCCTAGATAAATAGTGGTTTCGAGCGTATCGCCTCCACTTTCAATCCATTTCAGCAGTCCGCGAGAGACTCTGATTTTTGGCATTGATGGCTCAGCCTTGGCCACCCACTCTGGCAGGGAGTCTATGATGGATTTAAAGGCAAGCTTCCTTCTTGTGTCCAATATCCTGTATACCTCTTCCTCTCCAGCTCGAGTTTTACTCGACCCATCAAGTACGAACAAGTAGTTGGATTTCAGTGCCTGGGCATGTCGCTCGCGCATTTGCAGGAGCATGCACAGAACGGTGTTAGCATCCAGAGTTTCCTCGCCATCAGTATCTGCTTTAGGTGCGTGCCGTTCTATCAACTTATTAGCTCTGGGCTTGAGCGTCGTAATTGTAACGCCACCATCCTCCCTGATGGTTACGAACTGTCCTTCTTTTGTTTTCTTGACCTTGGCATTGGCGAGGTCGGAGACGTTGATGCCAAGTTCGTCAATGATGATGCACATTGCGGCGACCGCGAAATCGTCGGTTATTCCTAAGTGCGGCCTGACTTCATATGCTGACCAGGAATTTACATGATGAGCCCCAGGGAAAGAGCGGCGTGTATATAAGCCATTCTGCTCTTCGGCCAGATATGCAACCGTATTAATAAATCCCCTTGGGTGACTTTTAGAAAAAAAGCTAATACGCTGGCCACTTTTGAACGCTTTCTGAGTGGGGTCGAGATTGTCATCTGTCAACCGCATGGCGTTCAGGTCACTACCTAGGATCATGCCCTGAGTCTGCTTAAACTTGGCATACCCTTCTGTGACTATACTTTGGCAGCGTGTCAAAATCGCCGATCTGTGATTTTCGATTTGGTCAGCGATGTCGTTCAAAGCATCATCCATTGATGCGGCTTCAATGGCATGTTTTAGTGTCAAGTATCCGAGGATGTTGCATTCTTTTTCTGAGAATACATCTGACGAGTCTGGTATGGGCGGCAGAAGGGTGTTGCTCGGCAGCTTTTTTGCTTTTTGAAGTTTGTTCAAGTACAGGTGTACCGCACTGTAATCAGAAATAACAGTTACTTCTTTTACAGGTTTCCCGGTCTTTTCAGAAGTGGCATTACGTCGGTTTGACAGGAATTGACGACATGCATTTGTAATGACAACTGGCTTTCGGTGCCATTCTGGATCGAGTCCATGCGCAAGCATGAAAAAGGCGCGGATGTGCGGCGCCCGCCGACGCGGAGGATGCTTCTCTACGTAGGCGAGGATGTCCTTGGGGCAGCAGCTTCTGATACCATCAACGAAATTTTCTGATGTCCTGCTCATCTCGTGCCTATCTGAAATCGGTTCAGGTAGAAATTTTAGAGAGAAATCGAGCTTCCGCAAGGGTGAAAGGTATGAACAGCATGGCTTTGCAGCGCTTTGGTTTCGTAGGCACCTACCTATGTGAACCCGTGTCCGTACTGCTTCCCCTGCAGGCCCGCCTGATGTCCCAGGCCCTGCGCAAGATCACCGGTAACATCAAGAACGCCAACTGCCTGGTCATCTTCATCAACCAGATCCGCATGAAGATCGGTGTGATGTTCGGCAGTCCGGAAACCACCACCGGCGGTAACGCCCTGAAGTTCTACGCGTCGGTCCGTCTCGACATCCGCCGTACCGGCGCGGTGAAGGAAGGCGACGAAGTGGTAGGTAGCGAAACCCGCGTCAAGATCGTCAAGAACAAGGTTGCGCCTCCGTTCCGTCAGGCCGAGTTCCAGATCCTCTACGGAAAAGGTATCTACCGTAACGGCGAGATCATCGACCTGGGCGTGCTGCATGGCCTGCTGGAAAAATCTGGCGCCTGGTACAGCTACCAGGGCAGCAAGATCGGCCAGGGTAAAGCCAACTCGGCCAAGTTCCTGGCGGAAAACCCGGAAATCGCTGAAACCCTCGAGAAGCAGATTCGCGAGAAGCTGCTGAGTGCCGGTGCAGTTGATGCTGCTGGCAAAGCGGCTGCCTCCGAGGCTTCCGCAGAAGATCTGGCTGACGCCGACGCCGACTTCTGACCCCGCGCATGTCCGTCATACTCGACACCCCCGTCGCCGTAAGGCGGACAGCCATGGACCTGCTCGCACGACGCGAGCACGGTCGAGCCGAGCTGGCGCGCAAGCTGCGCCAGCGTGGCGCCTCTCCGGAAATGATCGAGCACGAACTCGACCGCCTGGCGGACGAGGGGCTGCTAAGCGAATCCCGTTATCTTGAAAGTTTCATCCGTTCTCGCGGCAACGCCGGCTACGGGCCAGCACGTATTCGCGAGGAGCTGACCCAGCGTGGTTTGTCCCGCGGTGATGTCGAGCAGGCACTTCGCGAGGCCGAGTTCGATTGGGCGGTCCAATTGGCGGATGTCTGGCGACGCAAGTTCTCCGGACGACTACCAGGCGATCCCAAGGAGCGTGCCAAGCAAACCCGGTTTCTGGTCTATCGTGGTTTTTCCATGGAGATGGTCGGCCGCTTGCTGAGCGGCCGAAGCCTGGACGATTGACTCGGATCAGGTGACCTTGGCCGGCTCCCGCACCCGTTGTGTCGCTTGTGCCGGTATCTGGGAACTGGCCCGGTTCTCCGGCAGATTGATGAAGTCCACCAACTCCCGCAGACGCCCCTGATCGCGGCCAGTGAACGCAAACACCAGCCTGTGCAGGTGGTTGAACTGGGCGTCGTCCTGTTCTTCGCCAGCGTAGGCGTGCTGGGTGAAGTCTCCGCTCAGTCGAAGGTCCGCAAAGGCATCCTGAAGTTCCAGCAAAGCAGCGTCACTCAAGGGATGTTGCATACGAATCACGAACTGGTTTTTCAGCCAGCGACTGGAGTGGTAGTTGCTGTAGAACTGGTTGATTTCATCCACCGCCTGCTCCGCGCTGTGGGCCAGCCGCATCAGCTTCATGTCGCTGGGCAGGATGTAACGGTTCTCTTCCAGTTGGCGGGTGATGAAGTTCAGCGCGTCCTGCCAGAAGCTGCCACCGGGGGCATCCAGCAGTACCACCGGCACCAGTGGGCTCTTGCCGGTCTGGATCAGTGTCAGCACTTCAAGCGCCTCGTCCAGGGTGCCAAAGCCTCCGGGGCAGAGCACCAGCGCATCGGCTTCCTTGACGAAGAACAGCTTGCGGATGAAGAAGAAATGGAACGGTAGCAGCTTGTCGGTGCCATCGACGGTGGCGTTGGCATGTTGCTCGAAGGGCAGGGTGATATTGAAGCCCAGGCTGTGATCGACGCCGGCACCTTCGTGCGCCGCCGCCATGATGCCGCCACCTGCACCGGTAATCACCATGAGTTCGGAGCGGGCGAGGGCGGCGCCCAGTTCCCGGGCGAGGGCGTAGATGGGATGTTCGACCGGCGTACGCGCCGAGCCGAAGACCGTGACCTTGCGGCGCCCCTTGTATTGTCCCAGTACCCGGAACGCGTGGTCGAGTTCACGCAAGGCCTGCAGGGTGATCTTGGCATTCCAGCGGTTGCTGTCGTCCTGGGCCATGCGCAGTACGGTGAGCATCATGTCCCGGTAGAGCGGCAGGTTGGGGCTGTTGGCGGCGACCAGGTTCAGTTGCTGGTCGATGTGGTCGAGATCGATTCCCTGGTTCTTGAAGTGGCTGGCAAGCAGCTCATTGGGTTGATAAGGCATTCAAACGTCTCCTTTCTGCAGCAAAACCTCGAACCAGGTCAGGATCAGGACCTGGCCACGACACCGCTTGAGTCGCTGGCTGCGCAGGCCGGGCCGATAGGCGCCGACAGTGCAGTGGACCTTGGAAGGTCTCGTCGCAGTGATGATTTCGATCCCTTGGCAATTCTTGCAGGGAAAGCGCAACGCAATACTACGGCGGTCTCGGCCAGCCCCCTCTGCCTGACCGGAAGTTGAAAGGTGTTTGTAATCAATCTAGACCCTGCCAGGTGTTTACGCTTGTGCTGACAATGTGCGCATAACGTCATGACAGGTAATCGGTTTATTCTCTTTGGCGATCTAAATGCGCCGCTCGTCAGATGGGATCCAATCCGGCGAATGCTCTGTTTTACTGACGGAAGAACCGCATTGCAGGGAGGCTGCCATGCACCGAGTCAGTCTTGAGCTGGATAACCAGTTGTACCGGCTGCTTCAAAGTGCAGCTCAGGCCAATAACCTGAGTGTCGAGGAAGAGTGTCTGCGCAGGCTGGAAGGTGGCGAACGACGTTCGCGCTACCTGCAGGCGCTGGTCGCGGAGTTGCGCGCCGATGAAGAGCAACGGCGCGAGAGCAGTCACTTGATGTAGCGGGGCACGGTCACTTCTTCTTGCCGTTGATCCCGCAGCTCTGAGCGTTGAAGTTTTCGACGGCCACCGGCCGGTTGGTCTTGTACTCGGTGAATTGATACGTCAACACCGCGCCTCGTGCCAACAACTGACGGTAGCCGTTGTTGGTGCACACGCTTCGACCCAACTGGTCACGCACCTTGTCGGGGTTGGCACGCATCTGTTGCGCGTGGCTGGCGCGAACACTCAGGTGATTGATCAGCTGTGGACCCTTGACCGTATACCCTTGGTCGAGGATGTCTTCGTTGATGGCGCGTGGCGTTGCGGCACTGCTTTCACGGGCCACTTTTTCCAGCATCTGGGTCAGTTCGTATTCCTGCTTGGATGCGGCGTTGGCGGCAAGCGGCATGGCCAGCATCAGGCTCAGGGTGGGGGCGATGAAACGCAGCATTCACTTCTCCAGATTCGGTAACTGGCGCTTTGACAGGCTTCTACGGGCCGCGTTCCCCAACAGCGTGAGTCAACAGCAGCCGGCAATAGGCTCGGGATTATAGTGGAGCAGGACATTTCCCTGCACGGCCAAGCGCAGTGCCGTACACTTCGCGGCTTCGCTGCGCCGAGTCATCGTCGCTGTGCTTCTTCTTTCCTGCCATTGCCGTATCCGATCATGAGCCATGCCGTATCACGCCTGCGCGCCGACCGCCTGGCCCGCAGTGTCAAACCTTTCATTGCCCGTGGGTCGCGAGCGCCGCGTTGCCCTGGCTGCCGGGTCATCTTCGATTATTGTCTGTGCGAATGGCGCCCGCGGGTCGCTGCCGAATCGGCCATGTGTCTGTTGATGCACGACACCGAACCGCTCAAACCCACCAATACCGGCTGGCTGATCGCTGATGTGATCGAGGACACCACGGCTTTCGGCTGGCAACGGACGGTGGTAGACGACGCCTTGCTGGCGCTGTTGGATCAGCCGCAATGGCAGCCCTACATCGTGTTTCCCGGAGAGTTCGTCCAGCCGCAGCGGGTGGTGGCAGAGGTACAGCCGGCACAAGGCAAGCGTCCGCTGTTCATCCTGCTGGATGCCACCTGGACGGAAGCACGCAAGATGTTCCGCAGGAGCTCCTACCTGGATCGCTTTCCGGTGCTGAGCCTGCAACCGGAGCAGATTTCCCGCTACCGCCTGCGCCGCTCCAAGCGTGACGACCACTTCTGCACCGCCGAAGTGGCGGCGATGTGCCTGGAGCTGGCCGGGGACCAGGCTGCAGCGCAGGCGCTGGACGCCTACCTCGATGTATTCAGTGCGCATTACCTGGGCGCCAAGTTCCAGTTGCCGCTGGACCGGGACGATGCCATCCATCAGCGCCTCAGGCCCTTCCTATAGTCCAAGGGGCAAGTGTTGCACTTTGCTTCATAATGATGACGTCGCCGCCAGGACGGGCCGGAACCGAACTTGACCACCCGGTTTCGCCTCGGCATCCTTGGCGCCGATTCGGGCACGTCGAGCGCTTGAATAGCGTATTTCCAGGCCCCGATGTGCCTTTTGGGTGCGTGGCATTACCGCCACCGCCTTGAGTTGCTCCAGGTTCCGGCCTCCTCCGGTACCTGCACAGAACAGGATCATTAGATCGATGGCCACATACGAAATCCTGATTGCCGATGACCACCCCCTTTTTCGCAGCGCACTGCGCCAGGCCGTGACCCTGGGGTTGGGCCCCGACGTGCGTCTGGTGGAAGCCGCGAGCATCGCCGAGCTGGAGACCCGCCTCGCTGAAAAATCCGACTGGGACCTGGTACTGCTCGATCTGAACATGCCCGGTGCCTACGGCTTTTCCGGCCTGGTGCTGTTGCGTGGGCAATACCCGCAGATCCCGGTGGTGATGGTCTCGGCTCAGGAAGAAGCTGCCGTCGTGGTCAAGTCCCGCGAATTCGGTGCCAGCGGCTTCATTCCCAAGTCCAGCCCGCTGGAACAGATTCAGGATGCGGTGCGCAAAGTGCTGGACGGCGACGTCTGGTGGCCGCCCCAGGCATTCGAAAAGGTCGATGTCTCGGCTGAGGCCAAGGCCGCCAGCGAAGGGCTGGCCAGCCTCACCCCACAGCAGTTCCGCGTGTTGACCATGGTCTGCGAGGGCTTGCTGAACAAGCAGATCGCTTATGAGCTGAACGTCTCCGAGGCAACCATCAAGGCCCACGTCACGGCGATCTTCCGCAAGCTCGGCGTGCGTACCCGGACCCAGGCCGCGCTGCTGCTGCAACAGCTCGAATCCGTATCCGCCAGTTAAGGCCATTGGCCTTCACGGTTTTTTGACCCGCGGTGCACTAGCCTGCACCGCTCTCCACAGTTGAAGCGGCTTCTTATGTCACCTTTCAAGGGCCAGACCGGCCTCAAGCGTATCTTCAATGCTGCGGGCTATTCCCTGGATGGTCTGCGCGCGGCGTTTTCCGGTGAGGCGGCGTTTCGTCAACTGGTGCTGCTCAATGTGATTCTGGTTCCGCTGGCGTTCTGGCTGGATGTCAGCCGGGCCGAGCGAGCGATCCTGATTGCGGTGTGTCTGCTGGGCTTGATCGTCGAGTTGCTCAACTCGGCCGTCGAGGCGGCAATCGACCGCATCTCCCTCGACCGCCATCCGCTTTCCAAGAACGCCAAGGACATGGGCAGCGCTGCGCAACTGGTGGCGCTGACCATGGTGGGCGTGGTCTGGGGTGTGATACTGCTTTAAGCGATGCTTGGCAGGACGATCTCGTCGCTGCGGCTTACCCCGGCGGTGAAGCTGCGGCACAGTTCGAGGAATTCGCGCATGGCGGAGGTCTGGTACTTCTGTTTGTGCCAGATGAAGAAGAACTGCCTCGCTAGGTCCAGCTCCGGCGTTTCCACGGCCACCAGGCTGCCGCGGCGGAAAGCGTCGCGCAGGGCCAGGCGAGAGATGCAGCCGATGCCCAGGCCGGACTCCACGGCGCGCTTGATGGCTTCGGTATGTTCCAGCTCCAGGCGGATGTTCAGCGTGGAGCGGTGATGGCGCATCGCCTGATCGAAGGTCAGGCGGGTCCCGGAGCCTTCTTCGCGCAAGATCCATGCTTCCCGGGTCAACTCCTCCAGACTCGCCAGTCCGCGTCGGGCCAACGGATGCTGCGGCGCACAGAACACGACCAGTTCGTCCTCGACCCAAGGCTGGACCTCCAGGTCCGGATGGTTGCAGTCGCCCTCGATTAGACCCAGATCAATCTCGTAGTGAGCGACCTGTTGCACGATATGCGCAGTGTTTTGCACATGCAGTTTGACCTGGCTTTCCGGGTGTACCTGCATGAAGCTGCCGATCAGCAGGGTCGCCAGATAGTTGCCGATGGTCAGCGTGGCGCCCACCGCCAATGAGCCGAAACCGGACTTGCCGTTGAGCAGGTCTTCGATTTCCTTGGCCTGGTCAAGCAGCGCCACCGCCTGGGGCAAGAGTTGATGGCCCAGCGCGTTGAGGCTCAGGCGCTTGCCGGCGCGGTCGAACAACTGGCAACTGGATTGCCGCTCAAGCTCGGTAATGGAGGTACTGGCCGCCGACTGCGACAGCGCAAGGACGCTGGCTGCACGCGACACGCTTTGATGCTGGGCGACGGCCACGAAGACCTGAAGCTGACGAAGAGTAAATCGCATATCTATATAACCGATAAGACATATCTTGATAATTCATTTAACAGATATTGTGGTCGGCATTAAACTATCGCGCAATCGCGCTCACGGTTTTAGCGCTGCGTTTTTTTCAGGAGCCCCCTTACATGAGCAACATGAACCACGAACGTGTCCTCAGTGTGCATCACTGGAACGACACCCTGTTCAGCTTCAAGTGCACCCGCGACCCGGGCCTGCGCTTCGAGAACGGTCAGTTCGTGATGATCGGCCTGCAACAGCCCAACGGCCGCCCGCTCATGCGTGCATACTCCATCGCCAGCCCGAACTGGGAAGAGCATCTGGAGTTCTTCAGCATCAAGGTGCCGGACGGTCCGCTGACCTCCCAACTGCAGCACCTGAAGGAAGGCGACGAAGTCATCATCAGCAAGAAGCCTACCGGCACGCTGGTGCTCGATGACCTGAACCCGGGCAAGCACCTGTACCTGCTCAGCACCGGCACTGGCCTGGCGCCGTTCATGAGCGTCATCCAGGACCCGGAAACCTACGAGCGCTTCGAGAAAGTGATCCTGGTCCACGGCGTTCGCTACGTGAACGAAGTCGCCTACCGCGAGTTCATCACCGAGCACCTGCCGCAGAACGAGTTCTTCGGCGAAGCGCTGCGTGAAAAGCTGATCTACTACCCGACCGTTACCCGCGAGCCGTTCGAGAACCAGGGCCGTCTGACCGACCTGATGCGCAGCGGCAAGCTGTTCAGCGATATCGGCCTGCCACCGATCAACCCGCAGGACGACCGCGCCATGATCTGCGGTAGCCCAAGCATGCTCGACGAGACCAGCGAAGTGCTGGACAGCTTCGGCCTGAAAATCTCCCCTCGCATGCGCGAGCCGGGCGACTACCTGATCGAGCGCGCCTTCGTCGAGAAGTAAGCCGTTCGCAGGACACAAAAAACGCAGACCCCGGTCTGCGTTTTTTATGTCTGGCGAAAACCCCGGTTACCCGGCAACCACTTCCAGCACGCGGATGCTGTCTGGTTGCGGGTAGTGCCAGCGCACCTGCACATCCCAGAACTTCACCCCGTACACCCGCTCCGCTGGCGGCACTTGATAGGCCGGGCGTGGGTCCTGGGCCAGGCATTGTTCGATCAGCTCCACCAGCGGCTCACCCAGACGCTGTGCGTGATCGTGGGCCTGGGTCAGCGCCTCGGTGCTCCAGTCCACCGTGATCGGGGTGGGCGGCGCGCTGGCCATGCGGTTGCTGGCTTCGCCGATGCTGTCGGCGTAGGGCACGTAGGGCTTGATGTCGAGCACCGGTGTACCGTCCAGCAGGTCGATGCCCGACAACAGCAAGCGCCCCGGTTCGACCTTCTCCAGCCGCACCACCGACTGGCCGATGCCGTTAGGGCGATGTGTCGCACGGGTGGCGAACACCCCCATCGAGGTATTGCCGCCCAGCCGTGGCGGACGCACTTTCAGTCGTGGCTTGTCTTCCAGAGCCTGGTGAAACAGGAACAGCAGCCATACATGGCTGGTCTGCTCCAGGCCCGCCACCGCATCGCCGGTATCGAACGGCGGCACCAGTTCCAGCACGCCACGGGCGGCCGGCGCCAGTTGTGGCTGGCGCGGGATGGCGAACTTCTCCTTGAAACAGGAGCGGACGTAGCCGACGGGCGAGACGTGGTAATCCATGCTCGGCTCAGCCACGGACCCGCAGGCTCAGGCCCTTGAGGAAGTTGCGCAGCAACTGGTCGCCGCAGGGACGGAAATTCTTGTGGTCGGACTTACGAAACAGCGCGCTCAGTTCGGGCTTGGAGACCGGGAAGTCCACCGAGTTGAGGATGGCATGGATATCGTCGTCCTTGAGCTCGAAGGCCACCCGCAACTTCTTCAGGATCTGGTTGTTGCTCACCGGCAGATCTATGGGCGGCAGCGGGCGGCTCTCGTCGCGGCCGCGCTTGAAGATCACCAGACCATCGAGGAAGTGCGCCATGGCCTCGTCAGGGCAATGCACGAAACCTTCGTCCTCGTCCTTTTTCAGGTAGCTGGAGATGTCCGCGTCGCTGACCTTGAAGCCGTTGCTACGGGTGATCTGCGCCATCTTGGTGTCGGAAATGTCCAGCAGGTAGCGCAGGCTGCGCAATACGTCGTTATGAATCATGTGAACGGTCCTGATCGGGAGCCTTGCCAGCGTGGCAGGGCTCAGAATTTTTCTTTGCTTTCCAGGTAGCGCCACTGGCCGGCGGCCAGCTTGCTCATGGAGACGCCACCCAGGCGGATACGGCGCATGCCGACCACTTGCAGGCCAACGCTGCGGCACAACAGCTCGATCAGGCCGGGGGCCGGGTTCTTCAGTACCAGGCGCAGGCGGGTTTCGTTCTGCCAGCTGGCCTTGACCTTCGGCAGCTCATTGCCTTTCCAGTTGAAGCCGCGGTTCAGTCGCTCAAGGCCGTGCTGAATGATCTCACCACTGACTTCCACCACGTACTCTTGCTCCAGGCGCGACAGGTCCGAATTGATCTTGCGCTCGGTACGCCAATCCTGGCTGAACACCTGCAGCCCGCTGGCACCCGCCTGCAGCGGCGCCAGGCAGTTGAGCCGGGCAAAGTGCCCGCGCAGCGCACGGCGGCCCTGGGCGTGGGTTTCGGAAAGCGTCGCGGGGGTCATGCTTGCGCAGCCGCTCTGGGCATCCTGTCCAGCTTCCTGGTGCAGCAGCAGGGTCACCGGCTCCAGAGCATCGGCCTTGGCGCCGGGCAGCAGGGCGACGGTCTGGCCGTCGACCTGGAATTGTGGCTCGTCGACGACCTGGCCATCCACCGTGACCCAGCCTCCGCCGATATAGAGCTCGGCCTCGCGACGGGAGCAGCCGATGAGGGCGATAAGGCTTTTGGAAAGGCGAGTGGTTTCAGACATGAGAACAGCCGGGATGCGGGGAAAGGCGACCATTGTACGCGCCTGTTCCGGATTCGGTCCGGCGACTTTGCGCCGGGCTTAAAAACAAAGCCCCGCCAGAGGGCGGGGCCAGTCGCTGACGTCGGGGTCAGATGGGTTCGGCCCAGAGGTCGTACTCGTCGGCATCGACCACGCGGCAGCGGACCTTGTCACCCGGCTTGAAGCCGTGGTTGCCGTCGATGAACACGCTGCCGTCGATTTCCGGCGCGTCGAAGAAGCTGCGGCCTACCGAGCCCTGTTCCTCGACTTCGTCGATCAGCACTTCGATTTCCTTGCCGATGCGCAGTTGCAGGCGGGCGGCGCTGATGGCCTGCTGGTGCTCCATGAAGCGGTCCCAGCGCTGTTGCTTGATCTCGTCCGGCACTTCGTCCAGGCCCAGGTCATTGGCCGGCGCGCCTTCCACCGGCGAATACTGGAAGCAGCCGACGCGGTCGAGCTGGGCTTCGGTCAGCCAGTCCAGCAGGTACTGGAAGTCTTCTTCGGTCTCGCCGGGGAAGCCGACGATGAAGGTGGAGCGGATGATCAGCTCCGGGCACTGCTCGCGCCATTTCTTGATGCGTGCCAGGGTCTTGTCTTCGAACGCCGGGCGCTTCATCGACTTCAGCACTTTCGGGCTGGCGTGCTGGAACGGGATGTCCAGGTACGGCAGGATCTTGCCGGCGGCCATCAGCGGGATCACGTCATCGACGTTCGGGTACGGGTAGACGTAGTGCAGGCGAACCCACGCGCCGAGGCTGCTGAGGGCTTCGCACAGCTCCAGCATGCGGGTCTTGACCGGGCGGCCGTTCCAGAAGTCGGTCTTGTACTTGACGTCGACGCCGTAGGCGCTGGTGTCCTGGGAGATCACCAGGATCTCCTTGACGCCGGCCTTGACCAGGCGCTCGGCTTCGCTCAGTACTTCGCCGACCGGGCGGCTGACCAGCTTGCCGCGCATCGACGGGATGATGCAGAAGCTGCAGCTATGGTTGCAGCCTTCGGAAATCTTCAGGTAGGCGTAGTGGCGCGGAGTCAGCTTGACGCCCTGTGGCGGCACCAGGTCGATCAGCGGATTGTGGTCCTGGCGCGGCGGCACGACTTCGTGCACGGCGCTGACCACTTGCTCGTACTGCTGCGGGCCGGTCACGGCCAGCACGCTCGGGTGCACGTCGCGGATATTGCCTTCCTCGACGCCCATGCAGCCGGTGACGATGACCTTGCCGTTTTCCTTGATGGCTTCGCCGATCACTTCCAGGGACTCGGCCTTGGCCGAGTCGATGAAGCCGCAGGTGTTGACCACCACCACATCAGCATCCTGATAGGTGGGCACGACTTCATAACCTTCCATGCGCAACTGGGTAAGGATTCGCTCGGAGTCGACGAGCGCCTTCGGGCACCCTAACGATATCATACCTACACGCGGGGCTTTCTCTGTCATCATAATAGGTAGATCCTCATCAGGGCTTAGGGCTTATCTTTTCTAATGGCTAAAAACGGCGCGCGAGTATACAGCTATTTACGCTTTTCGGATCCCCGGCAGGCGACCGGCAGTAGTGTCGATCGTCAGCTCCAGTATGCCCAGCGCTGGGCGGCCGAGAAGGGTCTGGTTCTGGATGAGTCCCTGTCTTTGAGGGATGAGGGTTTGTCCGCATATCACCAGCGACACGTAAAGCAAGGGGCGCTGGGGGTTTTCCTGCAGGCGGTAGAGGATGGCCGAATCGCTGATGGCTCAGTCCTGGTCGTCGAAGGTCTTGACCGGCTAAGTCGTGCCGAGCCCATTCAGGCGCAGGCGCAGTTGGCCCAGATTATCAACGCGGGCATCACAGTGGTCACTGCCAGTGACGGCCGTGAGTACAACCGGGCTGGTCTGAAGGCCCAGCCGATGGATCTGGTGTATTCCTTGCTGGTGATGATCCGGGCGCATGAGGAGTCAGACACCAAGTCGCGGCGCGTGAAGGCAGCTATACGCCGGCAGTGCGAAGGCTGGATCTCCGGTAGTTACCGGGGGATCATTCGTAATGGTAAGGATCCGCAGTGGTTGCGTTGGGATGGTCAGGCGTTTCAGTTGATCCCTGAAAGGGTCGAAGGCGTGCGGTTGGTGATTGAGCTGTTCAGGAGGGGCTATGGCTCCGTGCGGATTATCCGGGAGATGGCGGATCGCGGCTTGTCCGTGACGGCCAAAGGCATCACCGCTCTGCAGGTCTACCGGCTTGTTCGGTTGCCGGCCTTAATGGGAGTTAAGGTGCTGGAGCTGGAGGGTGAATCATACCGGCTTGAAGGGTATTACCCGGCGGTCCTCACTGCGGATGAGTTCGCCGACCTGTCAGCGCTTGTCGAGAACCGAGTTCGGCGAAAGGGCAAGGGGGAGATTCCGGGCCTTGTTACAGGGCTAGGTATTACCTACTGCGGCTATTGTGGAACCGCTGTGGTGGGCCAAAACATGATGTTCAAGACCAGGCCAGATGGCACTTTGGCTGACGGACATAGGCGACTGATCTGTGTGGGATACTCGCACAATCAAGGCTGTCCGGTCGGTGGAAGCTGCAGCGTTGTGCCGATCGAGAAGGCGCTGATGAGCTACTGCACCGACCGAATGAACCTGAGTAGCTTACTCGAGGGAAGCGATCAGACGCAGGCTCTGCGGGCGAGGTTATCGACGGCTAAGGTTGAGGCCGGCGTAATTGAGCAGCAACTGGAGCGGGTTGGGGAGGCGCTGCTGGCTGCTGAGGGCGGAGCGGCGCCTCTGATATTCGTTCGCAAGGCCAGGGAACTTGAGGAGCAGCAGGCTGACAAGCGGAAGGAGGTTGCTCAGCTTGAGCGAGAGTTACTAGCCATCTCGAACCGCGACCAGCCAGGCCTCGCCGAGGCTTGGGCGCAGTTGGCCTCAGGGGTCGAGGCTCTCGACTTTGATGCTCGAATGAAGGTCCGGCAGTTGGTCAGGGAGACATTCGAGCGGATCGTCGTCTACCATCGCGGGATGCAGGCGGTTGATCGAGAGTCCAAGGTGATCGACTTACTGTTGGTTGGGAGAGGTGGCCAGCCCCGGTTGCTTCGGATTGATCGCAAGAGCGGGAGCTGGCAGGTGGGCTTCGGGGTTTAAGCGGCTTTTTCCGTCTTAAATGGGATCGGCTTGCTCAGTACACGCATGTGGCCCTGGCCGATCCAGAAGTTGTGTTGCACCTGGATGCAGACATTCCAGGCTTCCTGGGCGACATGGTGGCCGGCGTCGACGACGTTTCCCTCGTCATCCACAAGGGCCATGCGCAGCTTCTTTCCGTCACGGGTGGCGCAGGTGAACCCTTCATGGGTCACGCCACTTATGGTTGCTGTGGACAGCGTGCCGGTTGTTGCGTCGAATATCATTGTGCTGTCCCCTTTTCGTTGCTGCGTGCCTCGCGTGCTACTTGCCGATCGAGGCGGTCCAGTTCGGCCAAGATGAGCGCTCCAGCTTTGATGAGCATCCGGCGTGGCTCCCCAGGCTTTAGGTATTCGTGATCCCAAGGCCATGTCTCGGATTCAAATTCCGTCATCCCAATCGACTTGAGGGCGTACGTTGCAGCTGCCGCAGCGAGTTCGCCTTGGGTCTCTGAATCGTCGTGCTTGATTGACCAGCCCTCTTCATAGATCTGGCGTCGCCGCTCATAGAGCAGGTCGCGGATGGCGGCGCTCCAGGTGGGGGGGTGGGACTCCAGCAGTGCCCTGGTGTCTTTGATCTGGTCGGCAAGGTCGCCGTCCTGCACATTGGCGACTTGTACCCAGTCCTCCAGTAGGGAGCAGGACCGTTCGGCCAACTGGAGAAGCTGGAAGTTGAGGTCGCCCCCGTGCCGCGATAGTGCGGCAAATTCACCCGGGTGTTGCTCGGCTCTTGGAGTCAGGATGCGGTCGAGCTCGTCTGCTACGTCTTGCATCCCTACCGCTGCTGCGGCATCAAGCGCTTGCTCCAAAAGCTCGCGCGGCGCTCTGACCATTTGATTGGCGTCGTTCATGCGGCCTGCCTCGCTTGCTGGTCGTTGTGCTGCATGCGGCGTTTCCAAGGGGCATTGGCCATGGCCAGGGCGGCCATTGGTGGCGGGCTGACGCTGTTACCGCACATGTGGACCTGCTCCGTGACGGTGAACGGCTTGCCGTCGGCCCCCTTGTCGATCTTGTAGGTAGCGGGGAAGCCCTGGGCCCGGTAGAGCTCGTGCGGCTTCAGCATGCGGAGGGTGATGTCGACGATCACATAGGGCGTGCCCTTCACGTAGACGGTGACCAGGGCCAGGCGGTCTTTCGTGGTGACGGTGGCCAAGGGTTCATCGCAGGCACTGACGTTGTGGGTGCCGTAGTACCTGATCAGGAATGCAGCTACCCGCAGAGCGCCTTCTTCGTGTTCAGGCGAGAGCTTGTACTCGACTACCCCGTGATGCGTGCCGCCGGCACTGACGGTATGGAGAGGATCCTCGACCGAGCGCCCGTCGCAGTTGCCGCGCAGGTGGATCAGCGACGCAGTTGCCAGGCGCTGCTGGCTCCCGGTGTTGGTCACCGTGCTCATCGGCTCGTCGGCGCCCTTGGCCACCGTCGTGTTGAAGCCGCCGTTTGCCTGCTCGATGAAGGCGGTGCAGATGCCCATCGCGTGGGCGGCGCCCGCCGGCCGCTTGTAGTTCCCACCGCTGGTGATGGTTGGTGTTGGCTCATTGATGGGGGCGCCAGCGCTGTCGAAGCGGAACTTGACCAGGTGTGCCGCTGCCAGAGCTCGATGATTTTGGGGCATGAGCGTGCCGAATGGTTGATCTGCAGCGGCAGGCTTCCCTGAGTAGGATGGGCCGCCGGCGCCGACCAGCACCGGACTGGCGACCATGAGCTCCCCGCGGTTGGCGGCGGTGACCGTAGGCAGAGGCTCAGCGGGATCGTTGACCCGGTCTGCGCCCTGATGGGTTGCTGGCAGGATCACCGCGCTGGTCAGCGCGTGCTTCACGCCGCCGGCGACGACGGTGCCCAGTGGCTGGTCAAGGCCCGGTGCCCGTGGCTGCTGGCCGTCACGCTCACCATATCCGGTCTGGACCAGCGTCGGGCTGGCAACGGCGAACGAGCCGCCCCGGGGCCAGGACGTCACGGTGCGCAGCGGGTCGTTGATGTCCTGCGCCGCCTCCCTGGACCAGTTCGCAATCGGCACGATGAAAGGGTTGGGGTTGTCCAGTACGAACTTCTGCATGCCCTTGGTGACTCGGCGCAGCGTGGCCTCGGCCAGCGGCTTCGACCGTCCGAAGATGCTCTTGCTTGGCACTGACCAGTCGATGCACTCGGCGGCGGTGCGCCACTTCTGCTGGCCCTTCTTCGGCTTCTTGGCGTGGGTTGGCTCCGGCCATACGATTGGCTGCCCGTCGCAGCGGGCGATCATGAAGAGCCGTTCGCGGCTGGTCGGGGCGCCGAAGTCGCACGCTTTGATCACGCGCCATTCCACCTGGTAGCCCAGCCCTTCCAGCAGCGCCACGAAGCGTTTCCACGTCATGCCCTTGCGCTTCGGGTCTGGCACTAGGAACTGGTTCGACACTGGAACCTGTTCGCCGGGCTCGGCCACGCGGTTGATCTTGCTGTTGGGCTTGGTCGGGTGTTGCACCAGGTCCAGAGTGACGACGCGGCCAGTGGCCTTGTCGCGCTTGGCGATCAGCGGCCCCCATTGCAGGATCTGCTTCACGTTTTCCAGGCTGATCACTCGGGGTTGCTTCTTGCCGGCCCACTTCAGGCCTATCCATGACAGGTTCCGGATCTCGCGCTTGCGCGGCTGGCCGCCAGCGGCCTGGCTGTGATGGGTGCAGTCGGGAGACATGTGGAACCAGCCGACTCGGCGGCCCTGGCATTCCTCGTCCGGGTCGCCCTCGAACACGTCGGTGGTGAAGTGGCGGGCGTGTGGGTGGTTGGCGGTGTGCATGCTGATCGCCGCCGGGCTGTGGTTCTTCGCCACGTTCACCGGGCGGCCCAGCCCCATCTCAAGGCCGGTACCGGCGCCGCCTCCACCGCAGAAGAAATCGACCACCAGCTCGTCGTCCTGTGGCTCCAGTGCCAAGGAGAATTGGGTCTTGAAGTGTTGAGGGCTGGTTAGTTTTTCTGCAGAAAATGAAGTCATGCCTGCTGCCCTCCCTGGTGCGCGTACTCAGGGTTCAGGGCACCTGCCAAGTGCAGAGCATCGTGGATGGCCAAGGCCATCTCCTCGACGGTGGTGAACACGCCTGCAGCACTTCCATCCAATTGCGAGTAGATGGCGTCGGCGATGCGATCGCATACGGCCTGAGCTTCTGGCGTTGGTGCGTAGTCTGGATAGTGCGTATACCCCTTGGCAGGCTGCGCGTGCGGGCGATCTGAAGCGATCAGCGTTGTGTCAGCGGGCGCTGCCTGGCGCAGCCTGTCGTGGGGTACCTGCGGCTCGGCGGGGGCGCGAATGGAAGAAATAATGCCTGCTGCTGCGCAGCAGAGGCTCTTTGTTTTTTGAGTGTCGACGAATGCTGCTTCGCGGAGCAAAGCGGGGGCAGCGGAGGCGTTTACCTGTACTTCCGCGTGCCCGCTTTCCTCCGAGGTCAAGGTCGGGGTTGGTCCCGGTACGGTGTCGCGCGCGTGTCCTGCACAGGGCGCAGAAACGAAAAGCAAGCCGGTGGTGTGGTGGGCCTGATTCATACGATTCCTCCCACCTGCAGGGTTTGGTGGAAATTCATCGCCATAATCAGTTGCTTGGCCTCATGGCAGGCGTCGTTGAGGGCGTGGTGCTTGGTGCCCTCGAACGGAAGCGTCTTAGCTTCAGGGTAAAGGGCCAGCAAGGTGCGGAGGTCGCGATCGTTCCAGTAGTGCCAAAGGTTGCCCATGCCGCAGACTTCAAGGGCGCTGCGCACGATGACGTTGTCGAAGCTGCTGCCGTTGCCCCACACCAGAGCGTTGCCTTCATTGATGAAGTTATCCAGCGCGTTCATGGCTACGGCGAGCAGCACCGAGCTCTGGCTGCCATCCACCTCTGCGCGGGCGGCGGCATCCTGTTTCAGCCACCAGTTCACTGTACTGGCATCCATAACCAGGCCGGCCTGCAGCGAAGACTCCAGGTGTACACGATGATAGAGGCTGCCAGTGATGGTGCCTTGCTCGATGCGTACGCACGCAAGTGCCACGATAGCGGCGCGCGGACCTTTGCCCATTGTTTCTAGGTCGAGTACGTAGTGGGTTGCGCTGATCATGCTGCCTCCTGTTCGGCGGCTTTCAGGAGGTCGGCGATCGCGATGGCTTCGTCGCGTAGGCGTCGCGCGTCGCGTTCGAGCTTTTTGCCGGTCTTGAAAGCGCTCCAGGTCTCGGCTGCGATGCGCAGGTTTTCCGCGATCTGCAGGAGGGTATTGCGATGGTGATCTTTCAAGGCGCTATTGAGCTTGAGGGCTCTGGCTTGGGCGGCCAAGCGCTGGTTGTTGTTGCGGGAGGTCTCGAGAGATGCCTTGAGGTCCTCGATAGTCGCCTTGTGCATGCGATCGCTGGCAGCGCGCCCCTTTGCGCTGCCCGCCTGGCGGCCGCTCCAGTATGCGTAAGCGAACAGGCCGAGCATGAATGCGCTGATAATGGTGAGGGCGATCACCTGTTGGGTGGTCATGGTATTGCTCCTTGTGGTGTGCGGCCGGTGGTGGCGGCTTATGTGTGGGTTACTGCTGGTCTTGCTGGTCCAGGATGAGGCGCGCGTGCTCCTCGTCTGCCTGGTGAGCCCTGACATCAATAAGGGCTGCAACGTGGCGAATGTGGATGTACTTCGGGTCCTTTCGGCTTACTCCGAATGTTGTTACGGGCAGGTTGATTCGGCCGGTCTGCAGGTGGTCGGCGAAAGTCTGCTCGTTGAGGTTTCGGAAATACTGCACTCGGATTTTCTCCGCAGGGATCAGTACGTCGCCGAAGGTTCGGTACAGCAGTTCTACAGTGTTCGAATCAGGTGCGTGCGGCAGGCGCAGCGCGATTTGGTTGTTGGTGCTCATCAGGCGTCTGGCTCTCCCTGAGCTTGTGGCGTGACGGATGGTTCCAGGTGATCTCGCAGTGTTTGCGCACCAGGTCCTGCAGGTGCTCGGGAACCTCGCGAAGCGCGGCATTGCGCTCCTCGCGGGTTCTCAGTTGCAGGATCTGGGCTGCGTATTCCCTAGGCCGCATGACGCTTGTCTTCCGGTGGTGTCGGAAGCTGCAGCTGCAAGCGCTCGGCGAGCCAAGGGATCCCGGCCTGCTTAACGCGGGTAGACTCGCTGTACTGCATGCCTGCTACCGGGTGGAACCAACTGCCCTCTTTCTTCCGCATATAGTCGCGGTCGCGAGTGGGGTAGCGAGGAAGGTTCTTCTCGTCCAGCAGATCCTGCTCACGCATCAAGCGGATCAGCTCGTTGCGGGTGATGCCGAACAGTTTGGCGGTTTTTGCCAGGTCGCGTTCCATGGTCACCTCCTATGCTGCTTCGGCAAGCGATTGATTGTTCGAAGGCGTCTCGGCAGTGTCGAGTTGGCCGTTGGCAATCGCCTCAAGGTGGGCCGCGATCTTTCTTGCGCTGGAAAGGCTGTTCGCCGGCAGCGTCAAGGTGTTGACCGTGGATTCCATGCGGATGACTACCGTCACCTGGTCGAGATAGACCTCGGTCTGCAACGTGGACTTGATGCGAGCTCCGGTCGCGTCGTCGTGGAGGACTTGGGTGAACTGCCCAGTCAGGTTGGTCTGTGCTTTCAGGCATGCGAGGGCGCTGCGGCTCAGTGCGAAGTTCATGCGGACAGTTCCTCAATGGCGACGGGTTGTTGCAGGGCGTACCCCCAAGGGCGAATGCCATTGGTGGTGCTGGCAGGCAAGCGGACGCGGCGATAGCCGAGCAGCGGCAGGCATTGCCCAATCGCCATCTGATTGGCGCGGTCTTCGGTCAGGCCGAGCGCCTCGATCAGGCTTGGCCCGGTTACCATCGGGGGCCAGTCGTTTTCGGCCAGGTGGCAGCGGAGCTGTTGCTGAAGCTGATACTGGCGGCGATTCGGAGTAGGGGTGTCGGCGCTGTCGATCCAGTCGCTCGCACCGAGCTCGGCAACCAGGTCGACCCCGGTAGAGCGCTGGGTGGCCTGGTTCGCTCGGGATGCGGCCATGCGGCGGTTCATGCCGATGACTCGGCCGGTGCGGAACATGGTGTTGAACACACGACCTGCGCTGACGATGCGGTCGGCCTCGATGTGCTCGGCCATGGGCGCTGGCTGCTGCGCTTCGGTGGTGTCGATGATGGAGTACGAGCCGTGTTTGCGCAGGCTGGGCAGCACTTCGCTGGTCACCCATTTTTTGAAGCGCTTGGCCTCTGGTTTGCGGCTGTGAAGGATTGCAGAGTACAGGCCAGACTCGTTGATGGCGGTCATATGCTGACTACCACCAAGGGTACCCACAATGTGGGTACCCTTCTCGTCCTCATCAAGGCGGCGAGTCAGTTTCTCAGCATCGCGGTACTCAAGTGCGGTAGCTACGTCTGTGGCCACGAACCACGGCTCGCCGTCGATCAGCAGCAGCCGGATGTTGTGGTTGTCAAAGGTGCGATGGATTGGATGGTTCACGCCGCGTGCCCTCCGTCGTCGGGAGTCATCGGGCGGAAAGCGTTGGCCGTAGCCGGTCGTTTGGTAGTACCAAACGCGCAGCCATGTTGCTTGGCCAGGCGACGGATTTTGAAGATCAGTTCGGTGGATGCCGCGGCCGGATGGACGTGCAATGACGCGGTGGTGTGCATGATGATGGCTCGCTCTGTGGTGTGAGAGTGAGCAGATAATCAACTATCAATTGATTTTGTGTCAACAACCATGGGTTGATAATTTTTCAGGTGGGTGGTTGTGTGGTACTGATGTGACGCCCCTGTGCCTGCTCTGCGCCGGTTGCGGAAGGCGCGTGTGGACAGGGATCGGTCATGAGCATGGAAGGGTGTCGATGAAAGAGCTATTGGGGGTAGGTGGCGCGATAGCGTTCGGTTTGGTCGTAGCTGTTTATTTGCTAAGGAGAACCAAAACTAAGGACGATGAGTATGGTGTTGATGATATCGATATCGGTCATCAGCTCAGTAGTTATTCAACTTCTGAAATGGCGTCGAATGCAGCTAGTAAGCCTCGATTAACGGAGCTTCAATTCGCGGCGCTTCTATCGGCGAGTCTCGAAGCTATTTATATTGAAGGTGATGGTCGTCATGCGGCAGGCACTTACGAGCCCATGTCATATCCGAAGCGAACCATTGAATCGCTAGTTAAGCGTGGCCTACTGGAACCTGCTGCTGGTGGAGGGTTCAGGGCTACATCTCAGGGGCAGGCTGCGACCGTGGGCTAGTGTGTCCGACTGATGCTCTCGGGGTTGACTCATTCGGGAACGAATGAGCCAACCACCTTGCCACAGATGTATGTTTCTTCGGTTATTTCAATAATTGGGTACTGCGGGTTAATCGGCCGCAAATATTGTCTTCCGGCGTCTTCCACGAGAACCTTAAATGTTGCTTCATTGGTTCGTGGTAGTCGCGCGATCACGCGATCTCCAGTGTTAACTTCTATCTCGGGGTCCACAAATATTATGCAGCCTGCTGGATAACTTCGCCCCGGCCCGGAGTTGGTCATCGAGTCACCTCTCACCTTAAGGGCATAACCATTGGGGCTAATAGGGACTGGGCATGATAGCCAGCTTTCAGGGTTGTGCTCTTCGAGGTTGGGGATCGCCTCGCACCAATCGCCTGCTTGTACCCAGGAAATGAGAGGGACCTTGCCAAAGCGATGGTGGATGGAGCTCACATTGCTGCTGGGTATCACGCTGCGAACCACAGTGGGCACCGCTGATTCGCTGTTTTTCGGCGATACCCCGTACTCCAGCCACTCTCTTCTAACGCCCAGCCATTGGCTCAATGCTGCGATGCTGTCGGCCTCGGCCATTGCTTCGCCTATCAGCCATTTGCTGATCGCTTGGGTCGTCTTGTTCACTCCCATGCTCTTCAGGTGCTTGTGGATGTCCACGCCTCGGCCTCGGCTGCGTACCCCGGCATCGTCAAGCGCTTCGTGAAGGCGAGCGCTGAACGCTGCCCGAATCTCATTTTTATCAACCATGGATTGAGAGTTACACAAAACTTGCGCAATAGTCATTTGATGTTTAATATCAATTCATGGTTGATAAATGGAGGTTATGAATGTTGCGCCCTGAGGAGTATGCGAACGCAATCGCGTTTGCTTTTGAGGCGGTTGGAGGGATCGGTGCTGCCGCCAAGGTTTGCTCGAGAAGCTATCAGGCGCTCAACAAGTGGCGTCAGGCTGGCTCTCTGCCACGCACGGATTACACGGGCGAAACTACTTATGCAGCTCTCCTTGCAGGTGAGGCGGCTAAAAAAGGAAACCCCTTCGATGCTGAGTGGCTTCTGAAAGAGGCGGCGCCCTACAGGAGTGGGGCTGGAGTGCGCTCGGGACACTAAGAAAAAAGGCGACCCAAGGGCCGCCCAGTTTCCCCCGGTACTACCACCACAGTGATACCGGGCCGCGTTCAAGGATGTGGTGCACACCACGAAACAACTGTCCTTGACCACGTAGATCCTGGCACGGATGCCAGGAGCCGCTTTTCTCCACCACAGATAGGGCGGCGTTACCGGAGTAGCCCTTGGGCACACCGGCAGTGACTCTCTCAAGCCACGCGGCGAGTGTAGCACCACCGCTCGTCGCAGGCACTGGCAGCCTTTATGGCGTAATGCCATGTGCCTGAAGGGGAGGCGATTGATCGCATCCCGAACTCGGCAGTAGCACCACATGCTGCCGGGAGCGCGATAGGTAGGTGGGCACACCACATAGGTCCATTGACCTTGACCGCAACACCTGGGCAGGGAGCCGAGGTGCCGCCTCCAACACCACGGGAGGCGTTGTTTCGCCAGGGGTAGTCGATGGATCGACGCCCCGGCCAGAGGCCGTATCAGCCCCGCTGGCCGGCTATTTACTCTCTCAACGCTATGCGGCGCACGCACCACCACTGCACGCTGCTGGCACTGGCTACCGACAAGGACAATGCCATGAGCCGAACCGCAATGAGCTCTACTGACCGCGCCAAGCGCGAAGTCCTGCCGCTCGATCTCGCGCTGTACCACGCTGTACGTGAATATCCAGGCGGCGCAGCCGCCATCGCAGCCACTACCGGCCGCAACCCCACCACCCTGCAGCACAAGCTATCCCCCACCCATCCAAGCCACATTGTGAACGTGCAGGAGTTCGGCGAGATCCTCGAGTTGACCAAGGATCCCCGGATCCTCGACGCGGTTCATGCCCTCGTCGGTGACACCATCTGGCAAGAGCTGTCTGACGCATACACCCATGACATCCCCGAAACGCTAACGATGGGCCTTGCCGAGTTCTTCCGGCAGGTCGCCGGTCTGGCCGAGACCTGGGCGCGCAGCATCGGCGATGGAAAAGTTGACGATCAGGAGCTGGCTGAGATCCAGCATCAAGTGTTCAGAGGTATTCAGGGATTGCTCGGCATGTATCGCCGCGCTGAATACGTCAACCAGACTACTCGGGGGGCTCGCCGTGGCTGATCTTGCTGATGTTGCCAACGACAGCGCTGACTTGTTCCTTGAGCTCTCCCTGGCTGCGCGTAAGACGCAGGCGGCAGTGCGTGACTCGTTGACCGAGTGTCTGGACTGTGGCGATCCGATTCCTGAGGCGCGGAGGCTGGCAGCCAAGGGCTGCGAGCGTTGCATTGATTGCCAGTGTGATGTCGACAAAAAGGGACTTCGCCATGCTGGATAAGGTGCTTGACCAACTGCACGACTATGGCCTGGAGCCGGACCAGCCGCTGCTATTCGGCAAGCTTGTTCGGTGCCGCACGCAACAGGACAAGGGCAAGGAAAAGAACGGCTGGTATGTCCTTCATGAGCATATGACCGAGAAGGGCGGCACGCTGATTTTCGGCAGCTTTGGTGACTGGCGGCATGGTGAAACCCAAAAGATAAAGACCGATGGTAAGGGGCTGACCCCTGAGGACCGTGAGGTCATGCGCGCGCGGCAGGCAGATGCCAAGCGCCGCGCAGCTGAGATCGCGGCGAATGCCGCGCGCCGTGCAGCCAATCGCGCAGGTGGATTGTTCAAGCGCATGCCGCTGAGGGGGCGTAGCGCCTACCTCGACCGCAAGCAGGTGGTGGGACTCGGGGTGCGTTATGCCCCGAAGACCGGGGCTGTGTTGATCCCCATGCAGAATGCTCAAGACACCATCGTGGGCCTGCAGGTCATCTTCCCGGCCGTGCAGGAAACCACCGGCCGCGACAAGTCCTACTGGCCCCACGGAATGGCAAAGGACGGTGCATTCCACATGATCGGTGGGCATCCCGAGCCCGGCGAGCCAGTGTTGGTGTGTGAAGGCTACGCGACGGGCGCAAGCCTGCACATGGCGACTTCTGAAGCTGTGGCAATTGCTTTCGACGCCGGCAACCTGCTGGCGGTCGCCAAGCACATGCGAGAGCGCTTCCCTGGTCGGCCGATCATCATTTGCCGTGACGACGACTGGAAGACCACGCGGCCTGGTGGTGAGCCGTGGAACCCTGGCGAGGAGAAGGCCAACAACGCAGCAGTAGTAGTGGGCGGCCAGGTGGTCGCCCCTGTCTTTTCCGTTGAGCGCGACGTGAAGTGGACCGACTTCAACGACTTACACTGCGCCGAGGGCCTGGAGGCCGTACGCCGGCAGGTGATGGCGGTGATCAAACCCCCGGCCACCGGCGGCTGGAAAGACATGCTGGCCAGGACTGAGAGCGGTTCCCTGATCGCTCACATGCAGAACGTCGAGCTGATCCTCAGTAACGATGAGCGCTGGGCGGGAGTGATCGGTTACAGCTCCTTCAGCTCCAAGATCATGAAACTGCGTGCGGCGCCATATGGCGGCGATCCCGGAGAGTGGAGCGACATCGATGACACGCGGGTGATGAAGTGGTTGGCCCAGCAGTACAACCTGCGCGTGAAGGCTACCCACGTCGTCGAGGCGGTCAGTGTGGTGGCCCATGACAACGCCTTTCATCCTGTGCGCGAGTACCTGGCAAAGCTGGAGTGGGATCAGGTACCACGGCTAGAGGTATGGCTGCATAAGGTGCTGGGCGTGCCCTTGAACGACTACAGCGCCAAAGTAGGTAAGCGCTGGATGATCTCCGCCGTCGCCCGCGTCATGCGGCCCGGCTGCAAGGCCGACACGGTGATGATCCTCGAAGGCGCCCAGGGCGCTGGTAAATCGACCGCCATGAGTGTGCTGGGCGGTGAGTGGTTCATGGACACTCCTTTCACCCTGGGTGACAAGGATGCGTTCCAGGCCATTCGGGGGAAGTGGATAGTGGAGCTCGGTGAGCTGGACAGCTTCAACAAGGCGGAAAGCACCAAGGCCAAGCAGTTCTTTTCGGCCTCCACCGACACCTACCGCGAGAGCTACGGGCGAAGAACCAGCGATGTGCCACGCCAGTGTGTTTTCGTCGGTACGACCAACCAGGACGAGTACCTAAAGGACGCCACCGGTAACCGGCGGTACTGGCCGGTGGCATGCACCAAGGTCGACCTCGAAACACTCCGCCGGGTTCGCGACCAGCTGTGGGCCGAGGCGATGTTCTGCTATCTGGCCGGCGATATTTGGTGGACGACCCGCGAGGAGGAGGAGCTGTTCACCAAAGAGCAGGAGGAGCGGTTCGTGGTGGATGAATGGGAAGGCCCGATACTGAAATGGTTGGAAGAGTCGCAGGTTGGTGAAACGGTCACGGGCAGTGACTTGCTCAAGGATGCGCTGAACCTGGACATCGGCCACTGGAGTAAGCCCGAGCAGATGCGTGTGGGGGCGATCATGCACCGTCTTGGTTGGCGACGCCGGAGGATGCCAGCTTTGCCTAAAAGCGGGGTGCGTCCCTGGGCGTACCAAAAGCCCACTGGGTGGGGGGCGCCCAGTCCTCTTGAGCAATCGATCATGGCCAAGGAGGAATGCTTTTGATCAAGCGTATTGATGAGATGCTCAAGCTGTGGGCTCAGGAGCTGCACACGCCAGATGTCAGAAGTGGCGTGGGTGGTGGTAGCATGCTGGCCCTGTTGATAGAGTGCCAGGGCGAGTTGATCCGGGGGACCCGGGGTAGTCGCGTGCTGTTGGACGAATCCGCTGACATTGAGATCATTGTGAATAAGCACCTGGCGCCGGAGCTCTATGTCATTGTCAGGGAGCACTACTGTAATCAGGAGAGCCTTCTGAGTCAGAAGATCGCGCACTGCAGGTGCAGCAGGAAGACCTACTATGAGCGCTTGCACCAAGCCCACGAGGCAATCGAGTCCCTGCTGATGGGGAAGAGGGCGGCATGATGCGCCTTTCTGTGGCCCACCGCCCCGCCATTGCCCAGCCTCGTCCTGCACGGGCTGAGCAACTCAACCCCGCGAATTCTGTGGCCTGTCCCACCGTCCCACCGTTCACACATAGGCGCACACGTATGGCGCAGTCGTAGCGTTACGCGCGCATTGCGCGCAGCGTGTTTTAATTCTCTCTCTATACACGAGAAAATAAGTAGAAAGGTGGGACAGCAGGACAGGCCCCGTATTTGAGGTCCCACACTGGTCCCACCATCGCCGCCCCCTTTGAGGCCCTTGGGACAGCGAGAAAGGGAAGCCAATCCGGGTAGGTGTATTCACCCGACATTCGCCAGACATTACCCAGACGTAACCCGCTTATTCGCTGGTGGCATTAAAACCTGCTTGCTGCCAGGAAACTACACCTGTAAAAAGTACCCATCTTCGAGACGTGCGGGCGCACAAAGCGACCCGCGACACACCGCAAACCCGGCCACTGCGCCGGGTTTTTTTATTGGGGAATCCGCATGACCAGCGAACAACAAGCGTTAATCGAAATGCCCATCTGGGTGGTGATCTTGCTGGCCCTGGTCGGCGGGGTGTCCGGCGAGGCATGGCGAGCAGACAAGGCAGGGGTGCATGGCTGGGCGCTGGTGCGGCGCATCGCATTGCGCTCCGGTGCCTGCATCATCACCGGGATGGCGACGATCATGCTGCTCTACTCGGCGGGGATGACCATCTGGGCAGCGGCGGCGTTCGGTTGCATCGCGGCGGTGGCGGGTGCCGATGTGGTGATCGCCCTGTACGAACGCTGGGCGGCGAAGCGGATCGGCATCTGTGAGGTGCCGCCCCGGAATGGCGAGGCCGGGCAGTGACCGGTGGGCAGGCGGGGTGGGGGCGGGGCCCCGGATTTTCTGGGTCCTCCCCCCGGCCCGCCCCCTACACGGGTGCGCAGACTCGCGGATTCCCTGCAGCTAGAAACTGTGCAGGGATGTCCGTCTTTTCAAGGACTTAGTAATGGGAAGGACCGTCAGCAAGGCCGAACTCGGTGAGATCATCGGCCGAGATGAGCGCACCCTCAGCCGCTGGCAGAAAGACGGAATGCCCGTCATCGAGTTCGGCGTAGGGCGCGGCAACGAAAACCAGTACGACACCCAGGCGGTGATCGAGTGGCTGATGCGCCAAGCTGCGCTCAACGGCAAGAAGGAAACCACCCGTGACCGGCTCGACCGTATTCGCGGCGACCGCGAAGAGCTGGCGTTGGCAAAGGACCTGGGCGAAGTCGTGATCGAGGCGGAGATGGTGCAACGTTTCGAAGGGGTTATCACCGCCGCGAAGATCGAACTACTGAATACCCTGCCTGATGAATTGGCAGCCACCTTGTCCGCGCAGTATGGAGTCGCAATCGATGACCAACTGATCCGCGAGCCCATCGAACAAATACTCAGGAGGTTGTCCGCGTATGCTGAGGACGACGATGATCCCGAATGGGATCCTGACGAGCCGGACGATGAGGAGGGCTCTGAAGAGGACGGCGAGTAAGGGTGTCAGTCGAGCGTGCCGAAAGTGGGCGCCGCCACCACGTATGAGCATCATCGAATGGGCCACCAAGTACCGTTACCTCTCAACAGAGGAGGCGGGCAAGCCTGGGAAATACCGCTTCGATGTCACGCCTCACCTGGTCTGGCCTGGGGGGCCGCTGGAAGCGTTGGACGATCCGAATGTCTTCGAGGTCGTCGGCCGCAAGTCCGCCCAGGTGGCCTGGACATCAGGTGTGATGGGGAACGCCATCGGCAAGTGGATCGACCTTGATCCGTCCCCGATCCTGATTTTGTTCCCCAAGGCCGAGGCGGCCAAGCAGTACGTCGCTGAAAAGCTGGAGCCGATGATCGCGGCGACCAAGCGCTTGCGCAAAAAGGTCGACCTTCGCAGCCGTAAGCTGCAGCAGCGCCAGGACTTCAAGCGGTTCCCAGGTGGCTTCCTCAAGATGGTCGGCTCCAATAGCCCATCCAGCGTGAAGTCGACCCCGGTGCCTCGGGTGGCAGTGGAGGAGCCAGACGATTGCAACCTGAACCTGCGGGGGCAGGGGGACAGTATCAAGCTAGCCAAGGAACGGCTCAAAACGTTCAGGCGGTCCAAGATCATTATCGGTGGTACCCCCACTATCAAGGGGCTGTCAGCGATTGACGCTGAGCTGGAGCTTTCGGACAAACGCATTGGCCTGGTGCCCTGCCATGGCTGCGGCCAGTCCCATGCCTTGAGCTTCCAGCACCTGCATTGCGACGAGGACCCCAGCTACTCCCATGAGGTATACGGTAAGCGTCGGCCGGAAACGGCGTATTACGCCTGCCCCCACTGCGGCGAGATCTGGGACGACCATCAGAAGAACGCCAACCTCCAGCACGGCCGTTGGGAGGCCACCGCCGAGTTCCGTGGTATCGCTGGTTACATCCTGAATGAGCTGTATGCCACTTTCCACGGCTCCCGTTTTGAAGTGCTGATGGAGAAGAAGCTCCAGGCCGAACACGCCGCATCGAACGGTAACCACGGGCCAATGATCGCGTTCACCAACAGTCAGATGGGCGAATGCTACGAATACAAGAGCAACGCACCCAAGACCGATGAGCTGGAGAAGCGTGCCGAGCCTTACGCCGAGCTGACCGCGCCGAAAGGTGTGCTGCTGGTCACGGTCGGCGTGGACGTTCAAGGCGACCGCCTGGCCCTTGTGATCGTAGGCTGGGGCAGAGGGGAAGAGTCTTGGCGGTTGTACTGGGGGGAGCTGGAAGGCAATCCGATTGACCCCCACGATCCTGTCTGGGCTGAGCTGGACAAGATCATCTCCACGCCAATCACGACGGAGGCTGGCGGCCAAATTTCGGTCTCCGCAGTGAGCATCGACAGTTCGGACGGCAACACCAGCGACGCGGTCTACACCTACGTTCGAGATCGCCAGCGCTTCAACATCATGGCGATCAAGGGCGCGTCCATCGACAGCCGCGATCGGGAGATCTTCACCAAACCGGCCCAGTCGACCGACACCACCCAGGACAACACGAAGGCGGCCAAGTACGGGCTTCGCGTATTCATCGTAGGCACGCACAAGGCTAAAACCCTGATCGATGGTCGCATGCGGCTGACCGGAGTTGGCCCTGGCCGGATGCACTGGTACAGCGAGATTCGTGCTGACTACTACGAGCAGGTCACCAACGAGGTCCTGGCGCCCCATCCCCGACAGCCAAGCAAGATGGTGTGGCAGAAGAAAGCAGGGCGTCGCAACGAAGCCCTTGACTGCGAGGTGTACGCCTTGCATGCGGCTCGGAGCCTCAAGACCCACCTCTTGCGCGACAACGAGTGGGATCAGCTCGAACAGCAGCAGCTGCAGCCCACGCTATTCACCACTGAGCAGGCGGTCGCGCCGGTGCCTCGCCGTGCGGTTTCTCGCGGGCGTGGGACACGGAGCCGCGTCGGCTAACCGAGGTTAACCATGACAGAAGCACAAAAACGCCTTGCGGAAGTACGGGCGTCGATCTCGGCCGTCCTGAAGAACGGTCAGCGCCTGCGCCGGGGCGACCGCGAGGTCCAGATGGCCGAGTTGAACAGCCTCCGGTTGCTGGAGAAACAGTACGCCGCCCAAGTCGCCGAAGAACAAGCTGCGCTGCAGCGTCGGGGCCGCAACCGTATCTCCTACCTGGGGCTTTGAGCATGTGGCCATTTCGAAAGTCTGAGTCCGCAGCTGAGCAACTGATGCGGGAGGCGATCCGGGTAGCTCGCGTTTCGGCTGGAGATCAGCAGATCGTCGCCCAAGGCGGTGGCGGTGGGGTGGAGACCCGCTGGCGCGGTGCCTCCCGAGTCCTGCGCAGCATGGCCAGCTGGATCCCGGGGCTGGGTAGCCCCCGGCGTGACTTCAATCGCGGTGAGCGGCGGATGCTGTTGGCCCGCTCGCGGGATGCCATGCGCAACCACCTCGTGGCCCGCGCTGCAATTACGCGGCTGCGGACCAACGTAGTGGGCACGGGGCTGGTCTGCCGAGCTCAGGTTGACCAGGTTGCACTGGGTCTGACTGACGAAGAAGCGGACACTTTGAATGCCCAGCTTGATCGGGTCTGGTCGTTGTATGCCGACGACCCTCGCGAGTGCGACGCTGAGGCCACGCTCAACCACTATCAACTGCAGGCGCTGGTGTTGGTGTCGTCAATGGTCGCGGGCGACATTTTCGTCGCCAGTCCCGACCAAGAGCGCCCGGGCTGCATCTTCAGCACCCGACTGCAGATGATCGAAGGTGACCGCGTCGGCAACCCAAATGACGGGCTGGACCGTCCCAATCTGGTGGAGGGCGTGGAGTTTGATGACCTGGGCGCACCGGTCGCGTACCACGTCTGCACTGCTTACCCCGGTGAGCACCTCGCAGGTAAGTCGTTGAGCTGGGAGCGGCTCCGGGTTTTTGGTGCCGAGACTGGGCGGCGGCGGGTCTTGCACATCATGGCCGACAAGGAACGGCCAGGGCAGAAGCGCGGTGTTCCCTACCTGGCGCCGGTGCTGGAGCCTCTACAGAAGCTGGAGCGCTACAGCAGCGCTGAGCTGATGGCAGCGGTGATCTCGGCGATGTTCACCGTGTTCATCAAGAAGGGATCGGATTTCCCGACCGGCAACCTCCCGATGTCCGCCTTGGGCGAAGAACAGCCCGGCGGCGACGACACAGCAGACGGCGTGCTCAGTCTTGGAGAGGGCGCTGTGGTTGACCTGGGTGTTGGCGAGGAGCCGGTGGTGGCCAACCCCGGGCGGCCGAATGCCCAGTTCGACCCGTTTTTCACCGCGGTGGTGAAAGAGATCGGCGCTGCGCTTGAGCTGCCGCTGGAGGAGCTGCTGTTGCACTACAGCAGCAGTTACAGCGCCGCTCGCGCAGCCATGCTCCAAGCATGGCGGTTCTACAGCCTGCGCCGCTGGTGGTTGGCGTGTGATTTCTGCCAGCCCAGCCGAGAGCTGGTGATCGACGAAGCCGTTGCAAGGGGCCTGATCAACCTTCCCGGGTACGCCGATCCGGTGAAGCGCAAGGCTTACTGCCAAGCGATCTGGATTGGTCCGGCCCGTGGTGCGATCGATGAGCTCAAGGAAGCCAACGCCGCCGGCAAGCGGATCGAGATCGGGGTCAGCAATGAAACCCTCGAAACCGCAGCCATGACCGGCGAGCCCTGGCAGCAGGTGTTCCGCCAGCGCGTACGCGAAGTCGAGCAGCGTCGGCAACACAACCTGCAGCCACTGCCCAAAGGTGGACTGGAAAACCCGCCTGAACCCAAACCCGAAGAGGAGTAAACATGCCTCGCGCTCTTGAGCTGGCTGCCGCGCAGCCATGGCTGATGATGCCCGACGCCCTGGACAACCTGCTGACCATCGCAGATCGCATGGGCGATCCGCTGGCGCTGGCGACCAAGCGCGGCGAGCGGCTGGAGGACACCCGCAAGGTCACACTGCGCAATGGCGTTGCCATCGTGCCAGTCACCGGACCGATTTTCCGTTACGCCAACCTGTTCACCGAGATCAGCGGCGCCACCAGTACGCAGGTGCTGGCCACTGACATCCAGCGAGCGCTGGATGATCCCAAGGTCCGCTCCATCGTACTCAACATCGACAGTCCTGGTGGTGTTGCTGCTGGCATCAACGAACTGGCGGAGATGATCTACGCCGGACGCTCGCGCAAGCGGATCGTGGCCTACGTAGGCGGAATCGCTGCGAGTGCCGCCTACTGGATCGCCTCGGCGGCCAGCGAGATCGTGATCGATGAGGCCAGCCTGGCTGGCAGCATTGGCGTTGTGGTCGAGGCGGTCGTTGAGAACGAAAAGGCTACAGGCCGCACCAGGTACCAGATTGTCAGCCGCAACGCGCCGAACAAGCGGCCGGACATGAGCACCGAAGAAGGCCGGGCGAAGGTTGGCGAAACCATCGACGCAATGAGCGAAGTCTTCGAAAGCAAGATCGCTCGCAACCTCGGCGTCGCCGCTGAGAAGGTGCCCGAGATGGGCGACCACGGCGGGATCCGCGTCGGCGCCGCCGCCGTCCAGCACGGCCTGGCCCATCGCCTGGGCTCACTGGAATCCCTGATCACCGAACTGGCCAAGCCGGCCATCAACTCACCAAGGATACACACCATGACCACCGTCAAGACCACGGCAGAACTGCGCACCGCGCTGGCAGCCGGCACTGACCCCGACACTATCGAGATTGCCCAGGCCGATCAGCCAGATCTCAATGCCGTTCGTGCTGAGGCCTCGGCTGCCGAGCGCGAGCGCATCAACGGCATCAACGCCTTGGCCAGCAAGGGCTTCGAGAAAGAGATCGAGGCGGCGATCAACGATGGCAGCTCGGTTGAGGCCACGGCACTCGTGCTGTTCAAGGCTGCTCAGGATCGCGGTATTTCACTGTCATCCATCAAGAGTGACGCTCAAGGCGTGACTGGTGCTGCCCCATCCGCTGACGGCAAGCAAGGCGAGCGCAAGGCCGCTGTCAGCGCAATCGTAGCCGGCGCCCCACGCCGCTGAAGGAGACCAACATGAGCAACCCGCAACGTCACACCTATCAACCGAGCCAACTCTCGGCGGGTGATTTTCCTGTCGTGATGGACACCGCCGTTATCGCTGCCGGACAGGTCCTGAAGCGCGGCGCAGTGCTGGGGCAGGTCAGTGCTTCCAAAGAGTATCGGCTGTGCAAGGCCGCTGCCGACGATGGCTCTGAGGCCCCCACCGCCATCCTCGACCAGGACGCAGACACGACCGGTGGCGCACTGACTGTGCCGATTCGCCTGACTGGCCAGGTACTGGCCAACCAACTTCACCTGGGCGAGGGCTTGACCCTCGCTGCTGCAAAGGCCGCCCTGCGTCCTCTGTCCATTTTCATCCGCTGACCGGAGTCCCCATGACTGACATTTTCGACACCCTGACCATGCTGGAAGCGGTAGAGCAGATGGCTCTGCCAAGGCGCTTCCTGATGAACACTTTCTTCAACGGTGGCGCGCCAGTGACCTTCGGTACCGAGGCGGTGACTATCGACATCGTCAAAGGTCAGCGCAAGATGGCGCCGTTCGTACACCCGACGCTGCCGGGCAGTGTTTCGCAGCGAACGGGCTTCAGCTCTTCGACCTACAAGCCGCCTTACATCCAGCCGAAGCGCGAAACTCGCGCAGAGTTGATCCTCAAGCGTGGCGCTGGCGAGACGGCGTTCTCCACGCGGACCCCGCTCGATCGCGCCGGAGAGCAGTTGGGTCGTGACTTGACGGATCTGGACGGTGAGATCACTCGCCGTGAAGAGTGGATGTGCGCGCAAGCGTTGACCACCGGGCGCATCCGCGTGGTTGGCGATGGTGTTGATGACACCATCGACTTCCTCATGGAAGACACCCACAAAGTCACCCTGGCAAACGGCCGTTGGAACACCAGTGATTCAGACCCCATCGCACATTTGCGGCAGTGGCGGCGGCTGGTGGCCAAGGATTCCGGCCGGAGTGCCAACGTCGCGGTGCTGAGCGCCGAGGCGCAGGACGCCTTCCAAAGCAACGAAACCGTTCTGAAACAGTTGAACAGCAGGCGAGTCGACATGGGCCTGATCAAACCCGAGGAGTTGCCAGATGGTGTCACCTACCTTGGCTACCTCAACGATCCGGGCGTGGACCTGTACGCCTACGACGAGTGGTATCTGGACGACGATGGGGATGAGCAGCCGGTTATCCCCGCTGGCGGCTTGATTCTTGGCTCGAGCAATACCCGCAACGCCATGCTTTACGGAGCGATTCAGGACTTGGAAGCCATCGAGAGCGGCCTAGTCGAAGCGGCTCGCTTCCCCAAGAGCTGGGTCACGCCGGAGCCCAGCGTGCGCTGGTTGAAGCTTCAGGCAGCTGCGCTGGCCGGCATGCTGGAACCGAACGCATTCCTCTACGCGAAGGTGGTGTGACATGGCCGCAAAGATCGAGTACGTGGTGGTGGACGGCTGCATCCAGGACGGAACCAAGGTCATTCGCCAGGGTGAGGTCTACAGCCCGCCCAGTAAGGAACTGGCCGAGTTGCTGCTTGCCGAGGGCAAGATCGCGAAACGCGGGCAGCTCCCGTCCAAGGATGACCAAGACGACGGTGAATGACCATGGGCTTCCGTGACCAAGTGGCTGCAATGGATGTGCAGCTGTTGGACGTAATGGGAGACGACGCGGCGATTGATGGGCGTGAACAGCCGCTGCGAGGATTTATGTCTGTGCCCTGGTTGCAGCCGAAATTCGGCCAGATAAAAACCTCAGTCAGGGAGCCGACCTTTTCCGTTCGGGTTGTCGATGCCGAGGGCATTGCGGTCCAGCAGCGCATGGTGGTGGACCTTCCGCCGGAAGACGGCGGAGGTGCCTTCACCATCGTCAAGCTTGAGCCTGACGGTACCGGATGGGTCAACCTGATTCTGCGGGAGGAGCGATGAGCGTAGGCAGCTACTTCCAGAACAAAGCCGACCACGGGATGCTCACGCTGCAGGTGTCCAGCGCTGACAAGCAGCGTTTCAGCCGCTTCACAGAGCTGGCCCCGAAAGCGTTCGCGCTGGCGGAGCGTCGGGCGATCAACAAAACCTTGCGCTGGATGCGCACGCACATCGCCCGGGCGGTCAGCCAGCAACAGCGCATCGCTCAGACCGCAGTCCGGCAGCGCCTCCGGGCATACCCTGTCAGCGTTTCAGGCCCCGGCAAGCTGTGGTTCGGTATCAATGCGATCGAAGCCAGTCGGGCGGGGCGGGCCCGGCAAACCCGCACGGGCGTTTCCGTAGCGGGGCGTCGGTACCAAGGGGCGTTCTACAAGACCGTCTACGGCGGTACGCCTGATATCTGGATCCGCACAGCGAGCAAGCACTTCGATCCCAAGGATTATCCGGAGAGCAGACTCGGTGGCCGGAGCACTGGATATGCCTCGGAAAGCGGATATCGCTTCCCCCTGGCGAAGGCAATGCTGTCCCTTGAGGGCGTCCGCCCCCACTTCGACGAGTGGTCCCGCAAGGCTCACGGACGGCTGCTGGAGATCCTGGAACAAGAACTGAACTACGAACTGCAGAAGCTGCTGAAAGGGGCCTGACGTGTCTGATCAAACCTTCAACCTCGACGCGCTGTACCACGCGATCGAGGATCATGTGCGCGAGTCCATCCCTGGCCTCGAAGCGGTGTGCTTCCCGCCTGGCAGCGTGACAAGCGTCCCGGTGCCGATGGTTCTTCTTGAGCTTGCTGAGCTTGAGCCTGGCCAGGACCAAGGGACCGGTGAGACTGCGGTTGTCGCTCGTTTCGAAGCCCGGGCCATCGTCGGTGCCGAACAGCACGATTGCTACCAGCAGGCGGCATTCATCGCTTCCCGGCTCGCCGTTCTACTGCGCCTGCAGCACTGGGGGCAGGAGGTTGGCCCGGCTGTGTTCGTGCGTGCCGCGCAGGACTTCACTCGGCCGGAGCTGGACGGCTATGTCGTGTGGGTAGTTGAGTGGACGCAGGAGCTCTACCTGGGCGATGAGGAATGGCCGTGGCCGAACCAGCCGCCGGGTAGCCTGCTGCTCGGCTTTGATCCGTCTGTCGGCAGCGACCAGGAAGGAAGCTACATGCGGCCCGAGGAGATGACATGAGCCAGGTCAGCGCTGCGCACGACCGCATGATCGCTGGCTTGGTTATTCCTTGCCGCGTGGTCGCTGTGGACTTGCCTGCCGCAATGGTCCGCGTATCCGACGGCGCAGGCTGGACCAGTGCCTGGGTGCGCTGGCACAGTCAGGCAGCCGGCAAGGCTCGTCACTGGAGGGCGCCAAGCCTGGGGGAGCAGGGCGCGCTGATCAGTCCGTCTGGAGAGCCCGCCCAAGGCACGTTCGTGGCCGGCTTGTACGGCAACGCCGGCGCTCAGCCGGACAACCGCGATCATGTCGAAGTCTGGCGATTCGATGATGGCGGGTCGCTGGTGTACGACTGGGAAGCCAACAGCTACACGATCAGCTTGCCCTCGGGCACCGCAACGGTGCAGGTCGGTGGCAGCTCTGCGGTCGTCACGGATGACGGGATCACCGCTACCGCAACGAACATCACTTTCACCGGTACCGTGCAGGTCAATGGCACGCTGCAGGTGACCGGAGACATCAACGGCGGCGCAAGGATCATCGACACCGCCGGCAACACACCGAACCACCGCCACTGATTCATCTGTCTCTCAACAGGCCCGCGCTGCGCGGGCTTTTTTATTTCTGGAGCAACCATGGCGAGCAAAGAACCCGCCGCGTCGGCGCAGTCGAAGCCCGGCCCGGCCTCGCGGTACCGCGACACCCGCTACACCTCCCGCGTCCTGATCCTGCCGGATGGTCGGCAACTCTCCGTTGTGCAAGGGCTGGTGTCTGCCGCTCCCGGCGACGTCGTTGCGCTGGAGTATCTCAGCAAGCATCCGGACCTTGATCCGCTGGAGTAACCGATGCTCGGAATGGACCGCCGTACCGGGCTGCCGTTGGCGGGCATTGCCCACCTGCGACAGTCCATCGAAGACATCTTGAGCACGCCGCTAGGCAGCCGGCGTATGCGTCCGGACTACGGCAGCAAGCTGCGCCGTTTCGTCGATCTGCCGGTCAACGAGGGCTGGAAGAGCGCAGTGCAGGCTGAGGTTGCCCGGGCCCTGGGACGTTGGGAGCCGCGCTTGAAGCTTGAGCGCGTGCGGGTACTCTCGGTGGTCGCCGGCCAAGTGACGTTGCAGCTCACGGGGCAGTACCTGGGCGACAGCCAGATTCTGGAGGTAAGCGCATGAGCATTGACCTGACGGCTTTGCCGGCACCGCAAGTGCTGGAAGACCTGGACTATGAGGACTTGTACCAGGCTGATCTGGCAACCTTTCGAACGCACATGGGCGACAACTGGAGCGCGACTCTAGAGAGCGATCCGGTGACCAAGCTGCTGGAGGTTGGAGCCTATCGCAAGCTGTTGAACCGCTCGCGAATCAACGACGCGGCCAAGGCTCTGATGCTGGCTTACGCGCAGGGCTCTGACCTGGATCAGCTCGCTGCAAACGTCAGCTTGTCGCGCCTGGTTGTCCAGGCCGAGGATCTGACTGCGGTGCCGCCTGTGGCTCAAGTGCTTGAAGAAGACGACGCTCTGCGTGAGCGCATCCAACTCGTCTATGAGGGGCTTACCACGGCCGGGCCGCGCAACAGTTACATCCTGCATGCTCGCAACGCTTCGGGTCTGGTGGCTGACGCCACCGCGGAAAGCCCCTCGCCGGCGGTGGTGGAGGTGACTGTGCTGGCCTTGGCGGATGACGGCACTGCATCTGCCGAACTGCTGTCCACTGTCGCCACTTACCTGAACGATGACAATGTTCGGCCCGTGGCCGACCGCGTGATCGTGCAGAGTGCTGAGATCCTGCCTTATCAAATCAACGCCAGGCTATTCATGGCGAGCAGCGGCCCGGAAAGCGAAGGTGTCCTGGCTCAGTGCGAGGCGCGGCTAGCCGCGTGGATCAACCCCCGGAGGCGGCTGGGTGTGGAAGTAGCCCGATCGGCGGTTGACGCGCAGCTGCATATAGAGGGGGTGAACAGAGTTGAGCTGACGGGCTGGGCCGATATCCGTCCGAGCAAGTCGCAAGCTGCGTGGTGCACCGGATTTTCAGTTGAGCGGGGTGGCTGATGAGTAGCTTGCTCCCACTCAACAGTACGCCTCTTGAGCGCGCCCTGGAGGTCGCAGCCGACGAAGACCTGGCGATCATGCTGCGCCGCCTTTACAACCCGGACACCTGTCCGGCAGGCCTGCTGTACCTGCTGGCCTGGGCATGGTCAGTCGACCGCTGGGACGACCGGTGGGCTGAGGCAGTCAAGCGGTCTGTGATTCGCTCGTCGTTCTACATCCATGCCCACAAGGGCACGATCGGCGCATTGCGCCGGGTGGTCGAGCCGTTCGGGTATCTGATCGAAGTGGCCGAGTGGTGGCAGACCGTGCCCCAAGGCGTGCCGGGCACTTTCTCGCTGAAGGTTGGCGTGTCCGAAAGCGGTATCAGCGAAGAAACCTACGAGGAGCTCACGGCCCTGATCGACGATGCCCGGCCCGTCAGCCGGCACATGATCGGCCTGGCCATTGCACTCGACACCAAGGGCTACCTGCGTTTGGGTGTGAGCCTGGACGAGGGTGACGAAATCGACATCTACCCGCCGATCCTGCGAGACATCGAGGTACGCGGCAACCACGGCTTCATCGGCCGTGACCATCAAATCGAAATCCTGGACGTTTACTCATGACTGACCAGAACAGCCAGTTCTTCGCGATCCTCACTGCAGTGGGGGAGGCCAAGCAGGCCAACGCGAACGCCTTGGGCGTGCCCTGGACCTTCGCGCAGATGGGCGTCGGAGATGCCAACGGCGCCGAGCCCATTCCTGATCGTACCCAGACCCGGCTCATCAACGAGCGCCGCCGGGCGCTGCTCAACACAGTGAAAGTCGATCCGGCCAACGCTAGCATCATCATTGCAGAGCAAGTCATCCCGCCTGACGTAGGGGGGTGGTGGATTCGCGAGATCGGACTCTACGACGCCGCCGGCGACCTGGTTGCGGTGGCCAACTGCGCGCCGAGCTTCAAGCCATTGCTGACCCAGGGCACTGGCAAGACGCAAGTGGTGCGACTCAACATCATCGTCACCAGCACAGCCAACGTGCAGTTGAAAATCGACCCGGCTGTCGTGCTTGCAACGCGGGAGTACGTTGACTCGACGATCCTGAGCGTACTGCCGAAAAACAAACAACCCGGCATATACACAAAGGTCACAATCAACGACCGGGGCATCGTCCAGGAGGGGTCGAACCCGACGACTCTGGGCGGTTACGGCATCACTGATGGCGCGCCCAAGGACAGCCCGACTTTTACGGGTACTCCTCGGGCTCCAACACCTGCGAAGTTCGACAGCTCGAAGTTGATTCCTACGACAGAATTCGTTCGCGCCGCCTTGGGTAGTCTGGCTGGGCGCGTTACGTACAGCTCATCAACAGACCTGTCCGCCGCCGACGTTGGCAAACTGGTGATGCTCAACTATGCGGGAAGCGTCCAGCTCCCGCCGGTAGCGGGGCTGCCCGACGGTGCCGGGGTGACCTTGTTCAACTGGGGTGGATCTAAAATCACCGTAGTGTCGAGCACCGGCACGGTAATGAACACCGGCGGCGGCAACTTCCAGAGTTTTGTGCTGGCCGCTGGTACGTTTGTGACATTCGTCCTTGAGCACAGCACAACATGGATTGCAAAGAGTGGTGACGGCGTGCTGCCGTTCTCTCCAATGTTTGCTAGTTCCCAAGGGGGCGTCAGCAGGTATTGGAAGCATCCAAGTGGACTGATTATTCAGGCCGGCTTGGCGTCTGGCTTTTTGAGTGACGGCACATTTGCGACGACAAGCGTGACACTGCCGGTAACGTTCCCGACGCAAGGTCTGGCGGCTGTTGCCAGCAGCGCCGGCGCCGGGGTGTCGTGTGCAACGGGGTTGAGTGAGTCCAATCTGACAATCACTAACAGCACGGCTTCGCTCGCAGAAGCGCACTGGATAGCCATCGGCTTTTGAGGAGCTGAAATGTTCTACTCGCCCACCACTAAAAGTTTTTACTCACAAGAAATCAACGGGTCGAACATGCCCGGTGACGTTGTCGAGATCAGCCTGGAACATCATGCCGAGCTGCTGGCTGGAGACGCGGCCGGAATGGTCATTGTCACCGACGAGGCAGGCAAACCAGCACTCGCCGACCGGCCACCACCGACGGCCGATGCCCTGGCAGCGATCGAGCGGATCTGGCGCGACGTGCAACTGCAGTCCACCGAGTGGATCGTCAGCCGCCACCGTGATGAGCTCGATATGCAGCGACCGACGACACTGACGACAGATCAGTTCGCGCAGCTTATGCAGTTCCGGCAGAAGCTGCGGGACTGGCCGGCGGGTGATGACTTTCCGCTTATAGAACATCGCCCGTCGCCACCTGAGTGGCTTGCCTGAGCGCCCCGCATTGACGGGGCGTTTTCTTTCCTGCGGTACCACACGGCCCTGCTTGCGGGGCCTTTTCATGTCTGGAGTAAACATGGCTGGATTTTTCCACGGCGTTACCGTAACGAACGTCGACACCGGCGCACGCACTATCGCGCTGCCGTCGTCGTCCATCATCGGCCTGGTGGACACCTTTACCGAAGGCCCGACCGCTACTGCCAAGGCCAACGACCTGGTGCTGATCACCAGCGAGCGTGAAGCTGTCGCAGCCTTCGGTCCGGCCTCGGCCATTACCAAGGCTTGCCAGGCGATCTATGCCCGCGCTAAGGCAGTCATCGTCGCCTGCGGTGTGGCCAAGCTGGCCGATCCCGCCGAGCAGACCTCGGCGATCATCGGGGGTGTGCTGGCTGACGGCAAGCGCACCGGCCTGCAGGCCCTGCTGGACGGCAAGAGCCGTTTCAACGCCCAGCCACGTCTGCTGGTGACGCCGAAGCACAGTGCCACCCAGGCCGTGGGCACCGCGCTGGTGGCGCTGGCCGACAAGCTGCGCGGCATTGCAATCCTCGACGGGCCGGGCACCACCGACGAGGCGGCGCTGGCCTATGCCGAGAACTACGGCGCAAAGCGTGCGTTTCTTGTGGATCCGGGTGTTCAGTACTGGGACACCAGCGCCGATGCCACCGTCGATGCTCCGTCCTCGGCCTGGGTCGCCGGCCTGTTCGCCTGGACCGACAACGAGTACGGCTTCTGGGCTTCGCCGTCGAACAAGGAATTCGTCGGCATCACCGGTACGACTCGCTCGGTGGAGTTCCTCGATGGTGACGAAACCTGCCGGGCGAACCTGCTCAACAACGCCAACATCACCACCATTATCCGCGACGACGGATACCGCCTCTGGGGCAACCGCACCCTGTCCAGCGATCCAAAGTGGGCGTTCGTCACCCGCGTGCGGACGATGGATATCGTCATGGACGCCATCCTCTACGGCCACAAATGGGCGGTGGACCGCTCGATCACCGCGACCTACGTCAAGGATGTGACCGAAGGGTTGGAAGCCTTCATGCGCGACCTCAAGGCCCAGGGCGCGATCATCAATTTCGAGGTCTACGCGGACCCCGAGCTGAACACTGCCAGCCAGCTGGAGCAGGGCAAGGTGTACTGGAACATCCGCTTCACCGACGTCCCGCCCGCTGAAAACCCCAACTTCCGTGTCGAGGTCACCAACCAGTGGCTGACCGAAGTCCTGGACCAGAACGCATAAGGAGCCCTACGCATGGCAATGATTCCGCAAACCCTGGCCAACCTGAACCTGTTCGTGGACGGCGTCAGCTTTCAGGGAGATGTCCCGAGCCTCACTCTGCCCAAGCTGACCATCAAGACCGAAGAACATCGGGTGGGTGGCATGGACGCCGCGATCGAGCTGGACCAGGGCATGGAAAAGATGGAAGCCGGCTTCACCACAACCGGCGTTCGCAAAGAGTCGCTGAAGTTCTTCGGCCTGGCTGACGGCACCGCTTTCAACGGCACGTTTCGTGGCGCGTTCAAGGGTCTCAAGGGGGCCATCACGCCAGTTGTCGTCACCCTGCGCGGGTTGCTCAAGGAAGTCGACATGGGCGACTGGAAGCCTGGTGACAAAGCCGAGATCAAGCACAACGTTGCCGTCACGTACTACAAGCTCGAAGTCGACGGCCGTGTGATGTACGAGATCGATCCGCTCGGCATGAAGCGCGTTGTCAGCGGCGTCGATCAGCTTGCCGCGCAGCGTTCTGCTCTCGGCCTCTAACGCACTCAACCTTCAAGGAAATTCTGTATGAGCAAGAAAATCCCAAGCTGGATGGCCATCGCTGATGACCGCGTCACCGTCACTCTGGCCCGTCCCTCGGAGGCCAATGGTGTACGGGTCGACAAGCTGAGCCTGCGTGCGCCGACAGTGCGCGACATGCGTACCGCCCAGCAGACCGGCGGTGAGGATGACGAGCAGCGCGAAATGAACCTGTTCGCCTCACTCGCGGAGGTCAGCACCAAAGACCTGGAGGGGCTGACGCTCAAGGACTACACCCGCCTGCAGGCGGGGTACTTTCGCTTGGTGCAAGACGACGAGCTTTAGTCCGGCAGTGCAGAAGGCAGCGGCGAAGCGGCTCGCGTCCGAGCTGCACTTTCCCGCCGCTGAGATCATGATCATGTCGTATGCCGACATGGTCTGGTGGCTCACGGACTGAGCCGAACAGGGGTTAGCTATGGCGAGCAAACTGGCGCTATCTGTGGTGATCGGCGGCGCAGTGGCGTCGTCGCTCGGCTCTGCGTTCAAGACCGCTGAGAGCGGTATCGCAAAGCTGGAGCAGAAGGGCAGCAAGGCGAAAGTGCTGAAGGGCATGATCGGTGAAGCGGTCAAGCTGCGAGACGAGTGGAAGAAAGCGCATGACAGCGGTGCGGCCTCGGCCGCCGGCCTGCTGCGCAAGCTTGAGAGCAACCTGGATGCGTTGCGCAAGCAGGGTGTGCAGGTTGGCAAGTTGGATCGGGAGTATCAGCGGCTCGGTCGCACAGCGCGTGCGATGGACCTGCAGGTCAAGGGCAAGCAGCAGTTGGAGAAGGGCAAGGCCGGTGCGAAGTCGACCATTGGGATGGCAACTGCGGTCGGTGCAGCAGCTGCCGTGCCGACGGTTATCAGCGCTGGCTATCAAGCGACGATCCGCGATATTGCGATCAAGGCCGGGCTTGCGAACCGGCCCGAAGAGCAGGCGATGGCCAGGCAGATCATCCAGGTGTCGGCAGACACGGGGATGAGTCGTGACGGTGTGGCCGACCTGGTCAACCAGCTCGTCGGCGCAGGCATGGATCTGAACAAGGCCCTGTCCTACTCGACCGTGGCGGCGAAGTTCTCGGTTGGTCAGGGAGCGAGCGGCGTCGATGTGGCATCGATGATTCAAGCGCTGGAGCAGAATGCGAAGATCAGCGATCCCAAGGTTATGGAAAAGACTCTGGAAGGGATTGCGCTGCAGGGCCAAGCGGGCAGCTTCGAAGCCAGCGATATGGCCCGCTGGTTCCCTGTCCTGCTCGCGAGCATGGAGAAGACTGGGAGCACAGGGCCGGAAGCCGTCGCTCAGCTTGGCGCTATGTTGCAGGTGCAGATGAAGACCGCTGGCAGCTCTGACGAAGCGGCGAACAATCTGAAGAACTGGATCGAGAAGATCGGCGCCGGCGATGTTGTGAAGTCCTACGCTGATGCCGGCATTGACTACCAGGCATCCCTGAATACTGGCATCCAGAAGGGCATGTCGGTGCTGGAAAGCAGCATGGCGCTGGCAATGCAGTACGTTCAGAAGACTGACCCGGCGAAAGCCAAGGTGATGGAGGACGCGAAGGCGAAGATCGACAAGGAAGTCGACCCCGCCAAGGCGCTCAAGGCATTGGAAGCGCTGGAGCAGAGCCTGAAAACGGGCGACATCTTCGCTGACATGCAAGTGAAAGCGGCGTTGACGGCATACGGCCAGAACCGGGGGCTGTATCAGGAGCTGAAAGCCGACGCCATGGGCAAAAAGGCAGTCGGCATCCTCGACAAGAACCTGGCCGAGCGGCGTGAGACCTCGGCGCAACAGTGGGCCGAGGTGGTGAATGCAGCCAACGATGCGATGCGCAGTATTGGCGACGCCATCCGCCCGGCAACGGACGCGCTCGCCCAGGGAATCATCTGGGTTGCCCGTGGGTTTACCGGGCTGTCTGACGAGTTCAGGGGCGTGGTGTTCGGTCTTGGGGTGGTGGTCGCGGGCTTCGTCGCTTTGAAGGGCGCGCTCAACGCGCTGCGGATTGCCAAGGGCCTCGCAAACATCGCTCGCGGAAAGACGCTGGAGCGGCTGGCTGATCGAGCGGGAACGCTAACGGACGGTGTCGGCGATGCATTGAAGCCGCGTAGGGAAACGGTCGAGCGCAAGCCGGGTCTCTTGGGGCGCCTGCGTGGTGCTGCAAACGACAGCACTGCGGAAGCACCTGCACAGGTGCCGGACACGCAGCGAGTGTTTGTCGTCAACGCCGATGCGATAGGGCGAACAGTTGGCGGCGCCGGCGGTGGCCCTGAATCGAGCCGCCGGCAGCGTCGCCGTTCTCGGCGGCAGGCGAGGGCTGGTGGCCGCTCAGCTGCGCCCCGGTCCAGCACGCGTACGCAGTCCAGCCCGGCCAAGCGGGTGGACACTCCGAAACCTCAGGTTCTGCCCGCGCCGAGCCGGTTAGGCGCCCTGGTCAAAGGAGCTCGCACCGTCACCAAGAGCGGGAAGGGGCTACCCGGCGGTAACGTGATCGACGCTGGGATCGGGGCGATTGATGTCGCATTGAACGCCGAGACTCAGGACGAGAAAGCCGAAGGCTATGGCGGTGTTGCCGGTGGGCTGGCCGGTAGTTTGGCCGGCGCTGCTGTTGGCGCTGCTGTCGGTTCGGTGGTGCCGGTTGTAGGTACCGCGATTGGTGGCCTGGTCGGAGCGGTACTTGGCAGTATGGGCGGAGAGCTTGGGGGCGGTTGGCTGGGGAAGAAACTGTTCGGTGATGACAAGCCCGAGGTGGTGGCCAGTCAGGATAAAGCTGCCAAGGCCACTGCACCTGGGGATGTGGTGCGCTCAATCACGGCTGAGTCCGTGCCGCCCGCTGTAATGCCCGCGATCGCTAAAGCTGCCGAGGTGAAGCAGGAGCGACCGAACGTTGAGCAATCGCTGACGTTCGCTCCGAACATACCCGTCAATGTCCAGGGTGACGTCAAGGATCCCGCCGCGCTGGCCCGCGAACTGCTGCCGCATCTGCAACGGATGTTCGACGACTTGGGGCGGCAGGCCCAGGCGCGGCAACTGAGTGACGAACCACACGTTTGATGAGGAGGGCTCATGGCCTACATGGAACAACTGCAGTCCGGATTGAAGTCGCTGGTTGCGGCTGGGGAAGCAGGCCGGCGCAGCATCGACGGAATGCTCGGTCCCATGAACGGCGCGATCAGCGATATCACCGGCGCTGCCGCCGAGCTGGAGAACATCCCGTTCGTGGGGCCGGTGCTGGGTGAGAGGCTGCAGCGGACGATGCGGGGTATCAACGCGGCACAGGAGACTGTAGGGCGCGTGGCCTCGATCTACAGCCAGGCGACAACTGCGGCGGCCCAGGTGCAAGAGCGGCTGGGGGCGCTCAAGGAACAAGCGGCGAAAGCCGGTGCCGCGATCAATCAGGTCGCCGGCAAGGTGAGTCCGTCCCTTGGCAATATCTTGCCGACGGGCTCTTTCGCACCAGACCAGACGCCCGCCGCTGAGGCAGTGAAGCCATTCCCGCATTTGCTGATCATCCAGTCGCTGGAGCCAAACGCTCAGCCGTATTACTTCAACCTCGACACTGCGGCGTTCGAAGAGCTTCGTCGCCAGACCGCGTTCCGCTGGGCTGCACAGGAGCGTTTGTCACGGCCTATAGCTCAGCAAGCTATCGGTCAGGGCGAGGACAAGATCAGCCTCAAGGGTGCGATTTACCCGGGGCGCGCAGGTGGGCTCAAGCAGCTTGATACGCTGCGAAGCATCGGCCGGGCGCTGCGGCCGCTCAGCCTTGTGACCGGGTACGGCGAAGTCCTGGGCAACTGGTGCTTGCTGAGCCTCGATGAAGAGCAGAGCAACCTGCTCGCCGGCGGGATCCCCCGCAAGCAAGCCTTCAACCTGGAGTTCGTCAGCTATGGCGACGACATGCAGAACGTCTGACGGGGATGTGCTCGACACACTGTGTCAGCACTATTACGGGCACCTGAAGGGCGCCGTCGAAGCGGTACTGGCGGCAAACCAAGGGTTGGCGGATGTCGCGCAGCCGTACCCGGCGGGCGTGCTGATCGTGCTGCCTGACCTGCCGGGTACGACCGATGCAGTGGTCTCGCTATGGGACTGAGTCGCTGCTCTCGTTCAATCCACCTACCCCGCCAAGTGCGGGGTTTTCATTTTCTGAGGGGTGAAGAATGCAGCCGATGTACCGAATAGTCGCGGACAGCCGTGACATCACTGCGCTGATCAACGATCGACTGCTGATGCTTCGGACCTCCGACAAGCCCGGGATGGAGTCCGATGAGTTCGAACTGCGCATCGATGATCGCGATCAGGCGGTGGCGCTGCCGTCTCGCGGTGCCAAGGTCGAAGTGTTCATGGGCTATGTCGGCCAGGTGCTGGCGAAGCTCGGGCGTTACACGGTAGATGAGGTCGAGCTCAGCGGCCCGCCCGACACGCTCACGATCCGGGGCAAGGCCAGCGACATGCGTGGCACAGGCAAGACCACGCGTTCGGGTAGTTGGGAGAACGTCCCGCTGCAGCAGATCGTCACCGAGGTGGCGAAGCGTAACGGCTGGGAGCCTGTTTGCCCGGTTCAGACGAAAGTGCCCCGCGTCGACCAGCTCAATGAGTCGGACTTCAACTTCATCACGCGCCTTGCCGGCAAGCACGACTGCACGGCGAAACTCGCAGACGGCAAGCTGCTGGTGATGCCCAGGCAAGGTGGCCAGAGCGCAAGCGGCAAGGTGTTGCCATCTATCACGGTACGTCGGCAGGACGTCAGCCGGTACCAGTTTCGTCTGGGCGACAAGACTACAAACAAGGCCGTCCAGGCCAGGCACCAGGACAAGAAGACCGGCGCGCTGCAGGTAGTCGATATCGCGAACCCGGACGCGCCGTCAACGCTACCGCCGGTCCACACCGACCGTCACATCTACCCGAACAAGACAGCCGCCGAGCAAGCTGCAATGGCGAGGTTGGCTGCGTTCAACCGGTCCACTGCAGGCGTGCGGCTCGACATGGCTGGCCGCACCGACCTGTTCGCCGAGCGCACGATCATTGCCCAGGGCTTCAAGGACGGGCTCGATGGCGAGTACTTGATCGACAGCGTAGAGCAGACCTTCACCGCTTCTGGCTGGACCACGTCAATCGAGTGCAACGGGGGCAAGAGGGGTAAAGCCAAGGCCAAAGGCAAGAAGAAAAAAGAAACCAAACCACTCAAGACAGTCGAGCTGTCACCAACGGCCTGATGGCCAGGAGAACGACGCAATGCCTATCAGTGAGCAGCAGTTGCTGCGCATCCTCCCCAACGCCGGCAAGAACGCCGGCGTTTTTGTTCCTGCTCTGAACGCGGCAATGGGCAAGTACGGGATCGTTACCCGTCTGCGTATCGCTGCGTTCATCGCCCAGATCGGCCATGAATCCGGGCAGCTCCGCTATGTTCGGGAGCTGGGTAGCGATGACTACTTGAAGAAGTACGACACCGGCAACCTGGCCCAGCGCCTGGGCAACACCCCGGAACCAGACGGTGATGGCCAGAAATATCGTGGCCGCGGGCTGATCCAAATTACCGGCCGGTTCAACTACAACGCATGCAGCGAGGCGCTGTTCAGCGATGGCCGCCTGCTCAATACCCCGGAGCTGCTGGAGCACCCCGTGTACGCCTCGATGTCGGCGGCCTGGTTCTGGCAGACCCGCGGGCTTAATGGCCTGGCGGACCGGGAAGACTTCCTGCAGATCACCAAGAAGATCAACGGCGGTACCAACGGCCTGGAGGATCGGCAGAAGCTGTATGAGCGTGCGCTGGAGGTGCTTCAGTGAGCCTGCTGGACTGGCGCTTGCCAGCTGTCGCGCTACTGCTCGGGCTCGGCCTGGGTGGCTGTGCTGCCTGGAAGTGGCAGGCAAACGAGTATCAGCGGCAGCTCGCCGAGCAGGCTGGCCTGTTCCAAGACGAGCGTCTGAGAGCGGGGCTGGCTGTTATTGACTGGAATAACGCTGAGCAAGCCAGGCGCACTGCCTTGGAGGCCCGCCTGCAGGCCTCTGACAAAATCCATCACCAGGAGCTTACCGATGCGCAACAAGCCTCGGCTCGCCTTCGCGACCGCCTTGCTACTTCTGATCTGCGGCTGTCAGTCCTCCTCGACGCCTCTGCCTCAGCTGGTTGCGGTGGGGTGTCAGCCACCACCGGTGCCGGCGGCGTGGTTCATGGAACCAGTCGAGCCCGACTTGACCCGGCGCATGCTCAACGAATTATCGGAATCACCGACGACGGCGATCGAGGACTGATCGCGCTGAGGGCCTGTCAGGCCTATGTGCGAGCGATCGCACAGTGAAGTGAAAGGAGCGAGCCTGGTGAATGCGTCAACATCCATCAGGCTCGCCGAACCCGCAGACCATTCCTGCAAGTCCAGCCGTGGCCCCTGCCTTGTGCACAAAGCGCGGCGAGCCTAACACCTGTTTATTCATACAGTAAAGACTTGCAACCAATGACCTCTCCTATTGTTCCCTGGATGGGTGGCAAACGCCGCCTGGCCGACCGCTTAATTCCCCTCTTTCCCCCTCATGAGTGCTATGTTGAGGTCTTCGCCGGCGGTGCCGCGTTGTACTTCATGCGTCCCCAGCCCGCGCCGGTGGAGGTGCTGAACGACCTCAACGGAGACCTGGTTACTCTGTACCGGGTGGTGCAGAACCACCTTGAGGAGTTCGTCCGCCAGTTCAAGTGGGCGCTCAGCTCCCGGCAGATCTTCGAGTGGCAGAAGATGACCCGCCCCGAAACGTTGACGGACATCCAGCGCGCGGCGCGGTTCTTCTACCTGCAGCAGCATGCCTTCGGTGGCAAAGTCACCGGGCAGACGTTCGGTACCGCCACCACCGGGCCGGCAATTAATCTGCTACGCATCGAGGAGAACCTCTCCGCAGCCTGGCAGCGTCTGGCTGGCACCTACGTCGAGAACTTGTCGTGGCTGGACTGTGCTGAACGCTACGATCGAGTGCACACCTTCTTCTATATGGACCCGCCGTATTGGCAGACCGCAGGCTATGGCGTCGACTTCCCGTTCGAGGAGTACGAGCGTATGGCCGACTTCATGCGGCGCTGCAAGGGTAGGGTGATGGTCAGCATCAACGACCACTTGGATATCCGTCGAGTGTTCGACGGTTTCCACTTCGAGAACCTAGACATCCGTTACACCACGGCGAACCAGCGGCATGGCAAAGCTGACGTCACTGGTGAGTTGGTGATCATGAATTGGCAGCCGGCTTGCTTGGGCCAGCTGTTCTAGCGATGGATTATTCGACCAGGTTGAAGTCTGATCTGTTTCGAGGGTTCTTTGTTGCACCTCGACAGTTCTCTCCTCTCAGCGGTACGTGACCAGGGAAGAAAAGTAAGCCCTCACCTTCCAGTGCGAAGGCGAGGGCTTGCATTGTGACAGGGCGCAACTCCAACCCTCTTTCCACTCGCTTGATTGCGCCAGGTGAAACGCCTGATCGGAATGCTAGCGCTTCCACGCTCCACCCGAGCATCAGGCGTGCTGCTGCGCAGTGAGCAGGCCGAAAGCCAATGGGCAGGCTATCCATGAAGTTCGCAAATTCTTCCGGGCTGGCCCCGTCATCAAGGCAGGGGAGAGCGGCGGCGGTGTCGATGATGTGTTCGGACATGATAGGCTCAAAGTACTGTCTGTTTATACAGTTTAAGTTCCCAGCAAGCGCTCTGCAAAGGGTATGGCGAACTACCTACTTTTGATTTCTTAGGGGCAGCCGAGTGAGACAAATCCTACCTTTGGCGTGGTGGGAGTAGTGGTCGTGGACATGGTTAACCTCGGTGTAGAGGGGCTGCCGGAAACGGGTGGCGGGCAACCCTGCTGAGCGCTCTGGGGCGCCTCTGGTCAAAAAGTGCGCAATTCTAGCGAGCGACAACGCGCTTGACCAGCAGAAAAGCGACGAACGCTGCGCTATGCTTCGCGGCGTTGCGCCGGTGTGATTTTCAGACACCGACGCCAAGGTTCGTCCGACAGCAGAAATCATAGCGTCTGGCACGGAATTCACCGGTTTCCGGTTCTTGGTTGCGGGAGTGGTTGATGGTTCAGGCAAGCAGTCACGCCGAGGCGGGGCATGGGGCGACGAAGTCGCTGGGCCTGCTGGTGGCAGCTGTCGGGGTGGTCTATGGCGATATCGGGACCAGCCCGCTGTATACCCTTAAGGAAGTTTTCACCGGCGGTTATGGGGTGCCGGTCAACCATGATGGTGTGTTGGGCATTCTTTCGCTGATCGCCTGGTCGTTGATCTGGGTGGTGTCGATCAAGTACGTGACCTTCATTCTGCGCGCGGACAACCAGGGCGAGGGTGGGATCATGGCCCTGACCGCGCTGGCGACCCGGGCGTCGGCGCCGTATCCGAAGCTGCGGGCGCTGATGGTGGTGTGCGGCCTGATCGGTGCTGCGCTGTTCTATGGCGACAGCATGATCACCCCGGCGGTTTCGGTACTGTCGGCGGTAGAGGGGATGGAGCTGGCGTTCGATGGCATCGACCACTGGGTGGTGCCCATCGCGCTGGTCGTGCTGGTGGCGCTGTTCCTGGTGCAGAAACACGGCACCGCGAAGATCGGCATTCTGTTCGGGCCGGTGATGGTGGCGTGGTTCGTCGTACTCGGCCTGCTGGGGTTGCATGGCATTTCCCAGAGTCCCGAGGTGCTCAATGCCTTCAACCCGGTCTGGGCGGTGCGCTTCTTTATCGTCCATCCGGGTATGGGCGTGGCGATTCTCGGTGCTGTGGTTCTGGCGCTGACCGGTGCCGAGGCACTGTACGCCGACATGGGCCACTTCGGCCGCAAGCCGATTGCCCGGGCGTGGTTCGCCCTGGTGCTGCCTGCGCTGGTGCTCAATTACTTCGGCCAGGGCGCGCTGCTGCTGCAGAACCCTGATGCGGCGCGCAACCCGTTCTACCTGCTGGCACCGAGCTGGGCCCTGCTGCCGTTGATCGCGCTGGCCACCCTGGCCACCGTGATCGCTTCCCAGGCGGTGATTTCCGGGGCCTTCTCCCTGACCCGCCAGGCTATCCAGCTCGGCTACATCCCGCGGATGCAGATCCAGCACACCTCCAGCGACGAGCAGGGGCAGATCTACATCGGTGCGGTGAACTGGACCTTGATGGTCGCCGTGGTGTTGCTGGTGATCGGGTTCGAGTCCTCGGGGGCGCTGGCAGCGGCCTACGGCGTTGCGGTTACCGGCACCATGCTGATGACCACGCTGCTGGTGTCCACCGTCATGCTGCTGCTGTGGAAGTGGCCACCGCTGCTGGCGGTGCCGATCCTGCTGGGCTTCCTGTTCGTGGACGGCCTGTTCTTCGCCGCCAACCTGCCCAAGGTGGTGCAGGGCGGTGCGTTCCCGGTACTGGCGGGCGCAGTGCTGCTGCTGTTGATGAGTACCTGGAAGCGCGGCAAGCAGATCCTCGTGGAGCGTATCGATGAGGGCGGCTTGCCCTTGCCGGTGTTCATCAGCAGCATCCGTGTGCAGCCGCCACACCGGGTCGAGGGTACTGCGGTGTTCCTCACCGCGCGGCCGGATGCGGTGCCCCACGCGCTACTGCACAACCTGCTGCACAACCAGGTACTGCACAGCCAGGTGGTGCTGCTGACTGTGGTCAGCGAGGACCGGCCGCGAGTGCCGGAGCAGGAGCGATTTGAAGTCGAGGCATACGGCGACGGGTTCTTCCGGGTGCTGTTGCACTTCGGCTTCATGGACGAGCCGGACGTTCCGGCAGCCTTGCGGCTCTGTCACCTGGATGATCTGGATTTCAGTCCGATGCGCACCACCTATTTCCTCAGCCGGGAGACGGTGATCGCTTCGCGGCTGGAGGGCATGGCGCGGTGGCGGGGCAACCTGTTCGCGTTCCTGCTGAAGAACGCCAACGGCAACCTGCGCTTCTTCAACCTCCCGTTGAACCGGGTAATCGAACTGGGAACGCAGGTCGAGATCTGAAATGACCGGGGCCGCCATGCGGCCCCGGTGTTTTCTGGATCAGTTCTGTTCAGCCACGCTGGTCTTTCCCTGACGGCTTTCGATCTCTCCGATCAGCTTGCGCGCCAGCGCCGGGTAGTTTTCATCGAAGTGGTGACCGCCCGGCAACTTCAGACGCTCGCCCACGGCGGTGCTGTCGGTGCAGCCGCTCTCATCGGTTTCTTCCACGCCATACACGCAGAGCACCTTGGCTGCGGGCATCTTGGCCATTTCCGGGCCGGTCGGGGCTTCCTTGCCTTCCTGGCCCAGCCAGCCTTCCACTTCGATCTCGAAGCTGCCGCTGCGGGCAAAGGCGAGCAGGATCACGGCATCGATGCGCTTCTGGTCTTCTTCCGGCAGGCGGTTGTAGATCGCGGGCAGCACGTCGGCGCCGAACGAATAGCCGGTCAGTACGAAGCGCTTGGTGCCCCATTTCTGGCGGTAGTGCTGCATCAGTTCCGAGAGGTCGACCGCGCTTTGCTCCGGGGTCTTGTGCTGCCAGTAGTAGCGCAGGGTGTCGATGCCGACTACCGGATAGCCGAGCTTGGCCATTTCGCCCGCGACGTCGCGGTCCAGATCGCGCCAGCCGCCGTCACCCGAAAGGAACAGGGTCACGGTGTCGGTGGTCTGGCCGGCAGGCACTTCCACCACTGGAATGCTCATGGCATTGCCGTCTTCACCCACCAGGGCTTGGGTCAGTTGTGCCTTGAGCACCTGCGGCAGGTGCACGTCGTAGTCGGAGATGCTGGTTTCGGCGTTGGCCTGGTCGCGGACGAAGGCGGCGCTGGCGTCGTCCGGGTTGTCGTTCCAGGCCACGTTCCAGTGCCCGTGTGGGGCCGATTTGGCGACCGGAAGGGCGCAGCCCGGACGTTCCAGGTTGAAGTCCACCGAGATCGCCTGGGCTTTGTCGTCTTTCTGCCCGGCCAACCAGTCCCAGGCCAGGTTGGCGCCCGGGCCGATGCCGGCGACCAGGGTCGGCGTGCCGGCGAGTTGCTGGGTCGCCAGTTGCACGGTTTGTTGCTGCTTGGCGCAGTCGTTGGGGGGCAGGGTCACCTGAACGAGCTGCGCTTCGCCACTCTGGCTCAGGTCCAGCAGTTGCTTGTCGCTCAGCAGTTGCTCCTGGGGCGAGGCAATGACCACGCGGGCCTTGGCATTGGTGCCGGGTGTGGCACGCACGAGACTGCTGCCGTCGCTCAGGGTGAGGTGTTCAAGGTGAGCCTCGGGGGCGGGGCGGGTCCACAGCCAGAAACCGGCGGCAGCCGCCAGCAGCGCCGCCAACAGGGCGGCGAGCAGGTAAAGCCAGTAGCGTCGAATCATCAGCGTTTCACCAATCCAGTAAGGCCGCCCGCGATCAGGGCGGCGGTATCTGCCAGGGCCACCAGCGGATCGAGTCCGGCGGGCACGGCCATGTAGCGGGGTTCCCAGTCAGGCTGGAACTTGTCTTTGAAGCGGCGCAGCCCCTGGAAGTTGTAGAGCTGCTCGCCGCGCTGGAACACCATCGAGCCCAGGCGCTGGGTCAATGGCGCACCGCGCCGTGGCTGCAGGCCCGACAACGGCACCATGCCGAGGCTGAAGCGTGCGTATCCGTGCTGTTTGTAGTGTTGGATCAGGCCGATCATCATGAACTCCATGGTCAGCTTCGGCGCGTCGGGGTGGGCGCGCATCAGATCGAGGCTGGCCAGTTCGCGACTGTGGGTTTCCAGCAGGTTGGCGAAGGCCACCGGCTGGCCCTGGAAGCGGATCAGGGCGATACGGAAATGTTGCAGGTAGTCCTCACTGAAGCGACCCAGAGAGAAGCCTTTTTCGCGTACGTTCTTGCCGGTAAGCCAGGCATCGGAAATGGCCTTCAATTCAGCCAGCGGTGCCTGACCCGGTTCATGGATCTCCAGGCTCAGACCGTCTCGTCCGCCGCGGTTCCAGGTGTAGCGCAGGTCTTTCATCTCCTTGCCCTTGGCTTCCAGGTCGAAGCGCAGCAGGTTGACCCGTGCTTCCTCGCCCAGCTTGATCGCGGTCAGGCCGATGTCCATATAGAACGGCAGGTTCTCTGCACGCACCTGATAGAACACCGGTCGGGCGTGGTGGATGTCGCAGAGGTCGCGGAACTGCCAGATCATTTCTGCCCGGCGCTGGGTCGGTCCGATCGGGTCGTACAGGGCGACGAGGCTGCGACCGCGCCGGGCGTACATCAGGAAGGCGTCGTCGGCGGGATGGAACAGCAGGGCTTTGTCACCGGTCAGGGCCAGGCCACCGTCCGGCTGGTCCGAGGACTGCAGGATGCGGTTGGCGCGCTGCAGTTCTTCTTCGTTGGGCAGGTGAATCACCGGGCGGGCGGTGCGCAGCAGCCAGGTCAGTGCCACCACTACCAGCAGTACCGCACTGCCCAGGGCAGAACGCAGGCCGCGGGGAGCGTCGGCATCGAGGGTGAACTGCCACCACAGTTTGTGGCTGTAGGGAACGTCCTGGTAAGCGAACAGCAGCAACCACACCGAAGCGCCGACCACGCATGCCGCTGCCATCAGGTACACCGGCGAAAACGGCAGTTCCAGCAGGCGGCTCGGGCGGTAGAAGGAGCGGCGGAACACGGCCAGCAGGCAGGCGGTGAGGGTCAGCAGGCTGGCTTCCTCCCAGTCGAAGCCCTTGAGCAGCGAGAGCAGGGCGCCAACCAGCAGTAATACGGTGGTCAGGATCCAGGCTGCCGACAGGCGCCGACGCAGTCCTTGCGCGAGCAGCAGGCACAGTACGCCGACCAGGCTGGCGATAAAGTGCGACGCGTCGATCAGGCGATGGGGAATGAGGAATCCGAGGTGTTCCAGGCGAGTATCGATTTCCGGCGTGGCGCCGGAAAACAGCAACACGACTCCGGACAGGAACACCAGGACGGCCAGTACAGGGGCAGCAAGGCCCGAGGCAACCTTGATCGCCTGTTGGGCAAAGATGAAGCGTCGGGCTTCGCTCGCCAGCAGGACCACGCAAGCCACCAGCATCGGCAGAACGACGTAGATCAGGCGGTACAGCAGCAGGGCGGCGGCCAGCGGCGCAGCGCCGAGCTGGTTGGCGAAGGCGGCCAGCAGGATGGCCTCGAACACCCCGACACCGCCGGGGACATGGCTGAGTACGCCAGCGGCCAGGGCCAGCAGGTACACCAGCAGGAATGCGCCGAAGGGGGGCGCCTCGGGCAGCAACAGGTAGAGCACAGTGGCTGCGGCGGCGACGTCCAGTGCGGTGATGACCAATTGCAGCAGGGTCAGGCGAGCGCCTGGCAGCCGCAGGGTGCGACGGCCGATGCGGGTCATCAGTGAGTCGGTGAACGGCTGCTCCGGCAGGCGCCGGCGATACAAGCCGTAGGCCAGTGCCGCACTCAGCAGCAGCACGGCGATGGCGACGGTCCCGAGCACGCTTTCCGGCAGGCGCAGCGCGGTGGCAGCGGCGGGCAGGTTGCTCAGGGTGGCCAGTGCTGCCAGCGGTGGCAGGGCGCAACCCAGCGACAGACTGGCGAACAGCGTCATCCGGGCCACTTCAGCGGCGCCGACACCCTGGCGGGCATAGAGCCGGTAGCGCACCGAGCCGCCGGACAGCAGCGACAGGCCGATCGCATTACCGATGGCGAAGGCGCAGAAACCGCCCATGGCAAGGCTCGCGGGCGGCAGCTTGACGTCGGCGTAGCGACTGGCGGACCACTCATACCCCAGCAGGATCACGAATCCGACGGCGGTCGCCAGGAATGCTCCTCCCAATGCGGGAGCGGGGACGCTCAGCAATTGATCGTGCAGGGCATAGATGTCCAGCTCACTGAGCAGGTGCCGGCAGGCGATCAGGGCGATTCCGAACAACAGCAGGGTAACGGCCAGCCCGATCGGCTGGCGATATCTGCTAAGCAGTTCAAGCCACCGCAAGCGACTGGCTGCAATGGGTTGGGCGGCGGTAACGGGGTTTTCAGCTTCAGCGGTTGGGCGCATCAATCACCTCGGGGATCGAGCGCGACTGGACAGGAGTATCCGGCCAATTACCAATCCCTATGGAAAAATAATGTCTGAATATTACTAGCGTTCAGGCGAATCCGTGCCGGTCATGATAGTTAAAGAAGTTTCACGTTGCTGCGCAGAACGGCATCGAGACGGGAGAGCGGGAAAGGTGAAGGCGGGCAAACGAAAAAAGGCCAATCTTTCGATTGGCCTTTTTCTGTATCTGGTTGCGGGAGCCGGATTTGAACCGACGACCTTCGGGTTATGAGCCCGACGAGCTACCAGGCTGCTCCATCCCGCGTCTGTGGGTGCGCATTCTACAGCCATGAATCTTCCTGTCAACGCTTAATTGTTGATTTCCAAGAAAAACTTGCGTGGCTGATCATGACGCAACGAAAAAAGGCCAATCTTTCGATTGGCCTTTTTTCTGTATCTGGTTGCGGGAGCCGGATTTGAACCGACGACCTTCGGGTTATGAGCCCGACGAGCTACCAGGCTGCTCCATCCCGCGCCTGTGGGATCGAATTCTACAGGGATGCGCTTCCCTGTCAACCAAAAGTTTCAAAAAACCCTTTTTTCTTCAAATGGTTAGCATTCCTGATCGGTGACCGGCAGGTCACTCTCGCGCTACAGGGCGCGTAGTGGCAGGGCTGCGTACAGGTTTGATGCAGTCGCACAGGGCGGATGAGATACTGCACGTACGAATTTTCCGAACCAGCGATCATCCATGCTTCAGCGCAAGATCATCCATATCGACTGTGATTGCTTCTACGCGGCCATCGAGATGCGTGATGACCCGCGGCTGGCGGGGCGGCCGCTGGCGGTCGGTGGCTCGGCGGAGCGGCGTGGGGTTATCGCCACCTGCAATTACGAGGCGCGCGCCTATGGCGTGCGTTCGGCGATGTCATCCCGCCATGCCCTGGGCCTTTGTCCCGACCTGCTGATCGTCAAACCGCGAATGGAGGCTTATAAAGAAGCGTCGCGGGAAATCCACAACGTCTTTCGCGAGTACACCGATCTGATCGAGCCGTTGTCGCTGGATGAGGCTTATCTGGATGTCACCGACAGCCAGCGCTGTTCCGGCAGCGGTACCCTGATTGCCCAGGATATCCGGCGCAAAATTTCGCAGCGCCTGCACATCACGGTTTCTGCAGGCGTCGCGCCGAACAAATTCCTGGCCAAGATCGCCAGCGACTGGCGCAAGCCCAATGGGCTGTTCGTGATTACCCCGGCGCAAGTCGAGGACTTCGTTTCCGAACTGCCGGTCAGCAAGCTGCATGGCGTGGGCAAGGTGACCGCCGACAAGTTGCATCGGCTCGGGCTGGTGACGTGCATGGACCTTCGGCAGTGGGAGCGCCTGGCACTGGTACGCGAGTTCGGAGGCTTTGGTGAGCGGCTCTACAACCTGTCCCGCGGGATCGACGAGCGGCCGGTGCAGAACGACAGCCGGCGCCAGTCCATCAGTGTGGAAAACACCTACGACCAGGATCTGCCTGATCTGGCGAGTTGCCTGGAAAAACTGCCCGAGCTATTGGCATCGCTGCAGGGGCGCATGGAACGGATCGACAGCAGTTACCGACCAGGCAAGCCATTCGTGAAGGTCAAGTTCCATGACTTCAGCCAGACCACCCTGGAGCAGGCTGGCGCCGGACGTGATCTGGAGAGTTATCAGCAGTTGCTCAGCCAGGCCTTTGCTCGGGGAGGGCGGCCGGTCAGGCTGCTGGGCATCGGCGTTCGCTTGCAGGATTTGCGTGGCGCTCACGAGCAGTTGGAGCTGTTTCCCGCCCCTTGAATGAAAAAAGCACCGGCGAGCGGTGCTTTTTTCATTCAAAGGCGGAAATCAGTGAGCGCCAGGGTCGGCAACCAGGCGACCGGCATTGCGGGTCAGGGACTGGACGAATTCCTGCTGCAATTCCGGGTCGTTGCGGGTCAACTCGATCAGGCTCTGCTCCAGCTCGCTGGCTTCCTCTTCCAGCCCCAGATCGGAGAGGCGCTTGACGCGGTGCACCCACTGGCCGACATCATCGTCTTCGAGGTCATCGAAGATCAGGTCGTGGGCTTCCACCAGTTTTTCCCGCAAGGTACTGCTGATCAGCAGGCTGGCATCGGCACGAACCGGGTTGTCATCCTCGCTGACCGACAGGTGCAGCGTGCCTATATGGGTGAGGTTCTGTTCGCTGAAAGGGCTGTCCAGCAGATTCAGGCGAAGCACACCGTTGCGATCGGTGGTCAGCTCATGAGTCATTTTCCCGGCCTTGACCTCAACCGGACGCTCGCTCCAGGGCACGCTGGTGTATTCCTGGCGCTTGCCTTTTTCGACCTCCTCGATCCCGGCCAGATTCTGCTGGGCCCGACCGTTGGATTGAACGTTCATGAACGGGTTGAGCCCCGCGAAACCGTAGCTCAGCCAGTCCTGGGTGACGCTGTCCGGCAGCGTACCCAGCGCGAAAATGTTGACCACATTGGCGCCGACTCCGGCGACCACCGCGACAGCACCCAGCGGAATCTCGTAGATTTCCCGCCAGGGCTGGTAAGGCGTGTAGCGATCGTAGCGACGGGTCACTTCGAATTCGGTGACTTCGAAGTTCTTCTGCTCATGAATGCGCACACGGCGTTGCGGCAGCTCGAGTACCTTGGGTTCCCCGACATCGATCTGCAGGCTGTGTTCGAGCAACTTGCGCTCGATCCGCTCCTCGTGTTCGGCGCGCTGGGACATCTGGTTGGCACAGCCGCTGAGAAGCAGGGTGCCGCACAAGGCGGCACCCCCGACGGTGAAGGTACTTCGTCTGAACATGGTTACTCTTGCATTGGCTATCAGCGACGGATACGGGCTTGCAGGAAGGACAGCACGTCAGCCAGCGGCAAGGCCTGGGCTTCGCTTTCGGTGCGGTGCTTGTACTCCAGCTTGCCTTCGGCCAGGCCGCGGTCGCTGACGACGATGCGGTGCGGGATGCCGATCAGTTCCATGTCGGCGAACTTGATGCCGGGGCTGGTCTTCTTGTCGCGGTCGTCCAGCAGCACCTCGAAACCGGCAGCGGTCAGCTCGGCGTAGAGTTTGTCGGTGGCGGTGCGCACTTCTTCGGTTTCGTAGCGCAGCGGGACCAGGGCGATCTGGAAGGGCGCCAGGGCGTCGCTCCAGATGATGCCTTTGTCGTCGTAGTTCTGCTCGATGGCGGCGGCGACCACGCGGGAAACACCGATGCCATAGCAGCCCATGGCCAGCGTGACCGGCTTGCCGTTTTCGCCCAGCACCTGGCACTTCAGCGCTTCGCTGTACTTGGTGCCCAGCTGGAAGATGTGGCCGACTTCGATGCCACGCTTGATCTGCAGGGTGCCCTGGCCATCCGGGCTCGGGTCGCCCTCGACCACGTTGCGCAGGTCGGCGACTTCCGGTACCGGGAGGTCGCGTTCCCAGTTCACGCCGAAGTAGTGCTTGTCGTCGATGTTGGCGCCGATGGCGAAGTCGCTCATCAGGGCGACCGAACGGTCGATGATGCACGGCAGCGGCAGGTTCAGCGGGCCAAGGGAGCCGGCACCGGCACCGATGGCGGCGCGCAGCTCGGCTTCGTTGGCCATGACCAGTGGGTCGGCGACCTGCGGCAGCTTGGTGGCCTTGATTTCGTTCAGTTCGTGGTCGCCACGGACGATCAGGGCAACCAGCTTGCCTTTTTCCGCCGCATGGACGATCAGGGTCTTGATGGTGCGCTCGATCGGCACGCCATAGCCTTCGACCAGGGCGGCGATGGTCTTGGTGTCCGGAGTGTCGACCAGGCGCAGCGCTTCGTTCGGCGCAGGGCGCACGGTTTCGCGCGGAATGGCTTCGGCCTTCTCGATGTTGGCGGCGTAGTCGGAGCTGTCGCTGAAGATCACATCGTCTTCACCGGACTCGGCCAGTACGTGGAACTCGTGGGAGTAGCTGCCACCGATGGAGCCGGTATCGGCTTGCACCGGGCGGAAGTTCAGGCCCAGGCGGGTGAACACGTTGCAGTACGCCTGGTGCATGCGGTCGTAGGTTTCCTGCAGGGAAGCCTGGTCGGCATGGAAGGAATAGGCGTCCTTCATGATGAATTCGCGGCCGCGCATCAGGCCGAAGCGTGGGCGGATCTCGTCGCGGAATTTGGTCTGGATCTGGTACATGTTCAGCGGCAGCTGCTTGTAGCTGCTCAGCTCGTTGCGGGCCAGATCGGTGATGACTTCTTCGTGGGTCGGGCCGACGCAGAATTCACGGTTGTGACGGTCTTTCAGGCGCAGCAGCTCGGGGCCGTACTGCTCCCAACGACCGGATTCCTGCCACAGCTCCGCAGGCTGGATCGCGGGCATCAGCACTTCCAGGGCGCCAGCGGCGTTCATTTCCTCGCGAACCACCGTTTCGACCTTGCGCATGACTCGCAGGCCCATCGGCAGCCAGGTGTAGAGGCCGGAGGCGAGCTTGCGGATCATCCCGGCACGCAGCATGAGCTGGTGGCTGATGACGACCGCGTCGGAAGGGGTTTCTTTCTGTGTGGCGAGCAAATATTGACTGGTGCGCATGATAGGCCGTTGTCGGTTGCTTAACTGAAATGACCCCGCATTGTACGGGGGGGAATCCGAGACGTATAGGACGCAGGAAACCGAAACTGCTGTAAGTCGATGACTGAAATGAAAAAGCCCGGCGGTGCCGGGCTCTTTCGTAACTGAGGATCTGCAGGCTGGAGGGCTTACAGGATGCTCAGTGGGTACTCGATGATCAGGCGCACATCGTTGTTGTCGGTTGCGTAGTTTTCGGTGGCGCGGTAGACCGCGTAGCGAACGCGGAAGGACAGATCCTTCGCTGCACCTTCTTGAAGTACGTATTTGCTCTCGAGGTTCCACTCGTGCTCGCGGCCTTCGCCGTTGCCGCCGGTGTCAATGTTGTCACCCTTGACGTAGCGAGTCATGAAGCTCAGGCCTGGAACGCCGTAGGAAGCCATGTTCAGGTCGTAGCGAGCCTGCCAGGATTTCTCCTCGGTGCCGTTGAAGTCGGAGATCTGGATCGAGTTGGCCAGGAATACAGTACCGCCGCCGTCTACGCCGTAGGCATAACCGGTGTCGCCGCTGGAGCGCTGATAAGCCAGGGTGAACTTGTGGCCTTCCAGGCTATAGGCAGCTGCGAGGCTCCAGATTTTGTTGTCCTGTTCCCCATAGAGGGCTTCACCTTGATCCTTTGTGCGATAGGCGTTCAGATCGAAGTTGAGGGACTGTTTGTCGTCAACTGGAACGGTCAGGTTCAGGTTGATGTATTGCTTCTTGAAGTAGTCTTCGACATCGGATGCGGCGATGGTGCCGGTCAGATTATCGGTGAAGGCGTAAGTTGCGCCCGCGATATTGGCGGAAGTCAGGCCTGGCTCGTTACGGCCATTGATGCTGTCGCGACCCATGCCGGTCTGCGCGCTCATTGCGGTGAAACGACCTGCGCTCAGTTCCAGGCCTTTGATTTCCTTGCTGGTAATCAGAGTGCCGGTGGCGACCTCTGGCAGCAGGCGGCTGTCGTCAGTGGAGAAGACAGGGCTGGTGGTGAACTGCTGGCCGTACTTCAGCACGGTGTCCGAGATGCGGAACTTGACCGCTGCACCTGCTTTGCCCTGAGCGTTTTCAGGGTGGGTATCGCTGTCGTTGCGGAACAAACCGTTGCCGGCGGTAGAGCTGGTGCGGCCGCCACCACCATCGATGCGTACTGCACCCATGCCAAGCACATCGACACCTACACCTACGGTGCCCTGAGTGAAGCCCGACTCGAAGACGCCCAGCAGCGAAACACCGCTGTCTTCGTTATAACCTTTTACCCATTCGCCGGTGTTTGGATCACGACGGTTGCCTGCACCGTGCTTGAAGTCACGGTTCATGTACATTGCGCGGGTTTTCAGGTTCAGGGTGCTGTCTTCAACGAAGCCTTTTGCTTCATCCTGAGAAGACGCTACTGCCAGTTGCGAGGTCCCTGCGGCTACGGCCAGGGCGATCATGCTCCACTTCATCACGCGCATCGTGATTTGCTCCTTTGGTTTTTAGGAAGATTACTGCTGCCCCACCTGGTTTTTTTATTGGGGCTGCTCTTTCTTGTTTGGGTCGGCGCGAATGTATATCACGCTGACTGTTGTTAGCGATACTTGCGCAACGAACCTTTCGTTAACGTTATGGCCGTGTCGCAAATAGTTATATCCATGTCGCAAATCACTTCCCGTGTAAGACGGGTCGTACAACGACAGCGCTGTTTCGGTAGAACCAAAGACCGCGTCATGGCGCTAAGTCCTTGATGCCCCAACTCCTTGGTCACCCGTGCAGCTGTTGTTATTTGTCGCACTCCGCTTGCATATGCAGGCAGCGTGCCGACGATGTTCAGTGGGAATGCAACAAGCGTGCTCAAAGGCGAGCCGCTTTGACGAAATTTTCACTTTTTTCTGACGAAAGCCGGCAAACCGCCGAAAAACCGGGGCCGAAAGATCGCCTGGCTCTTGCCGAGATATTTTTCCGGCATAAGTGAAAAACGGACCTTGAAGTCAGGACGTTACCGTTTGCGCTCTGGAAGTGGGAAGTTTCCGGTTACCCTGCGCTCCGATACGGTTCGAGTGGCGCCATTTTGGTGCGAAAAGTAGCGGTGTGTTACCGAGGCCCTGAAACAGGCGCTTTCAGAGGTGCGCGACTTGGGTTGTCAGTGCTTTTTCGGTGCCTGGGCAGGCGGTTCGTGCCCCGCTTCGTCATCCGGAGTATCCTGCGTTCCAGTGGCTGCCTGCGGCCGAACTGATCGTTGAGGAGATTGACCCCGTGTTTGCTTTGGATTCACGCCTTGAACAAGACACTTTCGCATTGGGAGATTTTCCCCTTTGTCGCCTGTTACTTAGTAAGGATGCTAACTATCCGTGGTTCGTTCTTGTTCCTCGTCGAGCCGACATCAGTGAAATATTTCAATTGGATGACAGCGAGCGTGAGCAACTCTGGAAAGAAACCAATTACCTGAGCAAAACACTCAAGGATCTTTTTGTTGCCGACAAGATGAATGTCGCGGCGCTGGGTAATGTTGTCAGTCAATTGCATATGCATGTGATAGTTCGGCGGCGCGATGATGCGGCCTGGCCATCGCCCGTCTGGGGGCATGTACCGGCGAGCGAATACTCGGCTGAAAAGTTGAATGACCTTCGGCTGCGCCTCAAAACTGTATTGAATGATGAATTCCACTTCGTGGAGGCATGAGTCATGAGCCTTGAAGCACGCGTAATGGAGCTGGAAAGCCGGCTGGCCTTTCAGGATGACACCCTGTTGGCGCTGAATGACGTCCTGGTGGAGCAGCAGCGGGTGGTCGAGCGTCTGCAATTGCAGATGGCTGCACTGCTCAAGCGCTACGAGGAAGTCATGGGGCAGTATGGGGTGAGCGAGGAAGAGGCCCCGCCGCCTCATTATTGATGGCGGGTACGAAAAAGCCGCGACAACCCGAAGGGGGTGTCGCGGCTTTTCGTCGGTCTTGTCAGCGGCGAGGCGCAGCGATCACGTCTTCGGCCTGGAGGCCCTTGTCGCGATTCATGACCGAGAACTCGACGCGCTGGCCCTCGACCAGAACCCGATGGCCCTCGCCGCGAATGGCGCGGAAGTGGACGAAGATGTCATCGCCCGAATCGCGGGAAATGAAGCCGAACCCTTTGGAGGTGTTGAACCATTTCACGGTACCGGTATCGCGCTGGCTCGAATCGTAACTGCTGTTGCTGGGCTGGCTGCGGGTCTTGGCTGGTTTCATGAAGCCTGCGGTCAGGTGAAGCACCGCTGCCAGAAGGGCGCAGGCGAGGCCCGGCAGGCTTCCCAGTTCCGGTTGTGCCAGCAGGGTCAGGGCTTGCAGGGGAACCGCCAGTACCAGCAGGGCGCTGCTGGCGACCTGAAGGTAATGCCGCGCACCTTTGTAGTATTGCGGGACGACCGGGGCCAGAATCAGGTTGATCAGGCCGAGCAAGGCCAGATAGATGGCGTCGGGTTGCTGAAGGTAGGGTGTCACGTCGGCCCTGAGGCTCGGAATGATGGACAGCAGCAAGGCAGCTGCGCCCGTCAAGAGGTGGACGATCTTGAACATGGTGGTTTGGCTCGCATCTTATTAGGCGGATCACAGGAAGAGCTGGGCCCACGGTGCGCGGTACACGAAAATGCGCAAAAGCGTGGAAGGTTCAGCCTATGCGCCATGGCGCTGACAGTCAGCCATGACGGCACGCTGTCTATTTAACAGCAAAGCCCGAGGCTTCTCAAATCAGCGGGATGCCCGGCCATCGCGGGCTGCAGCACGGCGTCGCGGCGGCGAAGCTGCATGGCGGGAAAACTCTTGATACAGTGGGGCGGTTATGTTGAGCCGACAATCAGAGGAAGGACTTTTTCATATGGCAATTGATATCGGAATCAGCCAGGAAGATCGTGCGTCCATCGCCGACGGCTTGTCCCGCCTGCTGGCGGACACCTATGTGCTCTACCTGAAGACGCATAACTTCCACTGGAACGTGACCGGCCCGAGCTTCCGGACCCTGCACCTGATGTTCGAAGAGCAGTACAACGAACTGGCCCTGGCGGTGGATGCCATCGCCGAGCGCATCCGTGCCCTGGGTTTCCCGGCCCCCGGTACCTATGCCCAGTACCTGAAGCTTGCGTCGATCAAGGAAACCGAAGGCGTGCCGTCCTCTGACGACATGATCAAGTATCTGGTGGAAGGTCAGGAAGCTGTGGTGCGTACCGCCCGCAGCGTATTCCCGCTGACTGACAAAGTGAGCGATGAGCCCACTGCCGACCTGCTGACCCAGCGCATGCAGGTGCATGAGAAGACTGCGTGGATGTTGCGCGTGCTGCTCGAAGGCAAGTAATTCCGGGGCGAATCCGTACCCTTGCAAGCCCGGTATTCCGAGAGGAATGCCGGGCTTTTTAGTGCCCGCGAATGGATGTCTTCAATCGCCGGGAAGCCTTTTCTCTGGTTATTCAATGGATGGCTGATTGCCGATTGCTCCTACGGCAAGAGTTCAGCCGTCTGCTGGTGCCGCCTCATTGCCTCGGCGCTTTATGTCAGGGGCATGCAGAACCTGCATGCATGTATTCAATTTCCCTGCCTTAATTGCGTGGTATTGCAATGTCTCGACGCTTGAATCAAGGAGGGCGCCGCCCGGGCGAACTCCAGACTATCGGTATCGACCCATTCGAATCGGATTTCAACATGAATCTGGCCCAGCCGCTGTCCCGCTCGGTACGGCTCAATGGCTTCGCCACCTGTCTGCGCCTGGAGGCCATCTACTGGATCGTGCTGGAGCGGATCGCCCGTGCCAACCGCTGCACGGTGAATGCGGTGCTGTCCCATGTCGATCGCGAGGTGCATCTGCGGCACGGCGGGGTAAGGAACTTCAGTGGCCTGGTGCGGGTGATCTGTGTGGTCTTCCTGCTGGAGCAGGGCCTTGGGCAGTCGCCTTGCGCGCATTGACGGCGGGCGACCGTTCGCGCTGGGCGGCTCGCCGCCGGGCTGCACAGCCCCGGCTAACCATATATAATCCCGCCCTTTACTGCGCGGCGCGGCCCGCCCAGGGATCAACGAGAAACGCCTCATGCCTCTGTACGACTATCAATGTGCTTCCTGCAGCCACCAGATGGAAGTTCTCCAGAAGATCAGCGCGGCAGCGCTGACCGACTGCCCGGCCTGCCAGCAACCTGAACTGAAGAAAGTATTGTCCGCCCCCGGCTTTCGCCTGAGCGGCAAGGGCTGGTACGAAACCGATTTCAAGACGGGCGCGAAAAAGAACCTGGCCGGCAGTGGCGACTGAGTTGAACTGAACCGCCCGGGTCTTGCACTATTGACCCTTTCCGGCCGCCATGGCCGATACGAATTCACGAATGACGAGAAGCGAAACCACCATCATGATGCGCAGCCACTATTGCGGCCAACTGAACGAGAGCCTGGAAGGTCAGGAAATTACCCTTTGCGGCTGGGTCCATCGTCGTCGCGACCACGGCGGGGTGATCTTCCTCGATATCCGTGACCGCGAAGGCATGGCTCAGGTCGTTTTCGACCCGGATCGCGCTGACAGCTTCGCCGCTGCCGACCGCGTGCGCAGCGAATACGTGGTGAAAATCACCGGTAAGGTTCGCCCGCGTCCTGCCGGCGCCGTGAACCCCAACATGGCTTCCGGTGCCATCGAAGTACTGGGCTACGAGCTGGAAGTGCTGAACGAAGCCGAAACCCCGCCGTTCCCGCTGAACGAATTCTCCGACGTTGGCGAGGAAACCCGCCTGCGCTACCGCTTCATCGACCTGCGCCGTCCGGAAATGGCCGACAAGCTGCGTCTGCGTTCGCGCATCACCTCCAGCATCCGTCGCTTCCTCGACGAGAACGGCTTCCTCGACGTCGAAACCCCGATCCTGACCCGTGCCACGCCGGAAGGCGCGCGTGACTACCTGGTGCCGAGCCGCACCCACGCCGGCAGCTTCTTCGCCCTGCCGCAATCGCCTCAGCTGTTCAAGCAGCTGCTGATGGTCGCCGGCTTCGACCGCTACTACCAGATCGCCAAGTGCTTCCGTGACGAAGACCTGCGTGCCGACCGCCAGCCGGAATTCACCCAGATCGACATCGAGACCAGCTTCCTCGACGAGTCCGAGATCATCGGCCTGACCGAAAGCATGATCCGCAAGCTGTTCAAGGAAGTCCTGGACCTGGAATTCGGCGAATTCCCGCACATGACCTTCGAAGAAGCCCAGCGCCGCTACGGTTCCGACAAGCCGGACCTGCGTATCCCGCTGGAGCTGGTTGATGTTGCCGACCAACTGAAAGACGTCGATTTCAAGGTCTTCGCAGGCCCTGCCAACGATCCGAAATGCCGCGTTACCGCGCTGCGCCTGCCTGGTGGCGCGAGCATGCCGCGCAGCAAGATCGACGAGTACACCAAGTTCGTCGGCATCTACGGTGCCAAGGGCCTGGCGTACATCAAGGTCAACGAGCGCGCCAAGGGCGTTGAAGGCCTGCAGTCGCCGATCGTGAAGAACATCCCGGAAGGCAACCTGAACGTGATTCTCGATCGCGTGGGTGCGGTCGATGGCGACATCGTCTTCTTCGGTGCCGACAAGGCCAAGATCGTCAGCGAAGCCCTGGGTGCGCTGCGTATCAAGCTGGGTGCCGACTTCAATCTGTACACCTGCGAGTGGGCGCCGATGTGGGTCGTCGACTTCCCGATGTTTGAAGAGAACGAAGACGGCAGCTTCACCGCGCTGCATCACCCGTTCACCGCGCCGAAATGCACGCCGGAAGAGCTGGAAGCCAACCCGGCCGCCGCGCTGTCCCGCGCTTACGACATGGTGCTGAACGGTACCGAACTGGGCGGTGGTTCGATCCGTATCCACCGCAAGGAAATGCAGCAGGCGGTGTTCCGTCTGCTGGGTATCGAGGCGGCAGAACAGGAAGAGAAGTTCGGCTTCCTGCTCGACGCCCTGAAATTCGGTGCTCCGCCGCACGGTGGCCTGGCCTTCGGTCTGGATCGCCTGGTGATGCTGATGACCGGCGCCCAGTCGATCCGTGAAGTGATCGCCTTCCCGAAAACCCAGAGCGCCGCGTGCGTCATGACCCAAGCACCTGGCCTGGTGGATGCCAAGGCCCTGCGCGAGCTGCACATCCGTCTGCGCGAACAGCCGAAGGCTGAGTAAGCGGACCCCGAGGCGCATCCTGAGTGATGCGCCTTTGCTTTAAGGGTGCTGAGTTTGAATGGCCTCTTCCGGTCTGCGGGCGGGAAGGGGCGTGTTGGTGTTTCAAGGATTTTTGGAGTCAGTTATGGCGGGCCATTCCAAGTGGGCGAACATCAAGCACCGCAAAGAGCGCCAGGATGCCAAGAGAGGCAAGATCTTCACCAAGTGGATTCGTGAGCTGACCGTCGCGGCCAAGCAGGGTGGCGGTGATCCGTCTGCCAACCCGCGCCTGCGTCTGGCGCTGGACAAGGCGCTGGGTGCGAACATGAGCCGCGACATCATCGACCGGGCCATCGCCCGCGGTGCCGGCACGGCCGAGGCCGACAACGTCGAGGAGCTCAGCTACGAGGGCTACGGCCCGGGCGGCGTGGCAATCATGGTCGAAGCCATGACTGACAACCGCAACCGTACTGCAGCCGCTGTGCGTCATGCGTTCAGCAAATGTGGCGGTAACCTGGGGACCGACGGTTCGGTGGCCTATCTGTTCGAGCGCAAGGGACAGATCAGCTTCGAAGCGGGCGTCGACGAGGATGCGCTGATGGAAGCAGCCATGGAAGCCGATGCGGACGATGTGGTCAGCAATGGTGACGGCTCCTTCGACGTGTTCACCTCGTTCGCCAGCTTCTATGCTGTACGCAGTGCACTGGAGGCGGCGGGTTTCAAGGCCGCCGACGCGGAAATCGTCATGCAGCCGACCACCAGCGCGGAGCTGGATCTGGACGGCGCGCAGAAGGTGCTCAAGCTGATCGACATGCTGGAAGACCTGGATGACGTGCAGAACGTCTATTCCAATGCGGAGATTCCTGACGAGGTCATGGAAAAGCTCGGCTGAGGTCGTTGCCCGGCTGTTTCGAGGCCGGCCCCGTCGACAGGCGGGGCCGGCTTTTGTCTTTGGGATATGGTGCGGTGACGTGCCTTTTGTCGTGCAGGCGTTATGACTCTGATTCTTGGTATCGACCCCGGCTCGCGGATTACCGGCTACGGCGTGATTCGTCACGGCGGGCGCGGCTGCGAGTATGTGGCGTCAGGGTGTATCCGCACGGGCAGCGGCGAGCTGCATGAACGGCTGCAGATCGTTTTCCGGGGCGTGGGCGAGATCATTCAGCAGTATGGCCCGGTAACCATGGGCATCGAGCGGGTGTTCATGGCGCGTAACGCCGATTCCGCCCTCAAGCTCGGCCAGGCGCGGGGCGCTGCCATCGTTGCTGCAGCCGAGGCGGGGCTGGAGATCGCCGAGTACAGCGCCAGCCAGGTCAAGCAGGCAGTAGCGGGTACCGGCGGGGCCAACAAGGAGCAAGTGATGATGATGGTCATGCATTTGCTCAAGCTCACCCAGAAACCGCAGGTGGACGCCTCCGATGCCCTGGCTATCGCGCTTTGTCATGCGCATACGCGTTCCAGCCTGATACCGCATGGTCTGGGTGTCGCGCGAAGTCGCAACGGACGCCTGCGTCTCTGATAGCATCCGTGCTTCGTATTTTTTTCCAGCCGGCGAATGGCGGCTGGCGCTGCGGCATCCTGCCGGAGCCCATGAAAGGACCTGAACGTGATTGGACGTTTGCGCGGCACCCTGGCTGAAAAGCAGCCGCCGCACCTGATTATCGACATCAACGGTCTCGGCTATGAGCTGGAAGTGCCGATGACTACCCTCTATCGCTTGCCGAAAGTCGGCGAAACCGTGACCTTGCACACCCATCTGATCGTGCGCGAGGATGCCCATCTGTTGTACGGCTTTCATGAAAAGCGCGAGCGCGAGCTGTTTCGCGAGCTGATCCGGCTCAATGGTGTCGGGCCAAAGCTGGCGCTGGCGCTGATGTCGGGGTTGGAAGTCGATGACCTGGTCCGCTGTGTCCAGGCTCAGGATTCCTCGGCGCTGGTCAAGGTGCCGGGCGTCGGCAAGAAGACCGCCGAGCGTCTGCTGGTCGAACTCAAGGACCGCTTCAAGGCATGGGAAACCGTGCCGAGCATGTTCCAGCTGGTGCCGAACGGCCCGGCTCCGGTTCCGACGGTTTCCACCGCTGAGGCCGATGCGGTGAGCGCCCTGATTTCCCTGGGCTATAAACCTCAAGAGGCCAGCCGCGCGGTAGCGGCGGTGGATGCCAAGGGCCTGAGCAGCGAAGAGCTGATCCGGCGCAGTCTGAAAGGGATGATTTAAGTGATCGAAGCCGACCGTTTGATAGCCGCTTCCGGCCGCGACCGCGAAGAAGTCCAGGATCGCGCGATCCGTCCGCTGCGCCTGGCCGAATACATTGGCCAGCCGGTGGTTCGCGAGCAGATGGCACTGTTCATCCAGGCGGCCCGTGGGCGCGGCGAGTCGCTGGACCACACCTTGATCTTCGGCCCCCCGGGGCTGGGCAAGACGACCCTCGCCAACATCATCGCCCAGGAAATGGGCGTGTCCATCAAAAGCACCTCGGGCCCGATCCTGGAGCGCCCCGGGGACCTCGCTGCGATGCTGACCAACCTCGAACCCCACGACGTGCTGTTCATCGACGAGATCCATCGCTTGTCCCCGGTCGTGGAGGAGGTGCTGTACCCGGCCATGGAAGATTTCCAGCTGGACATCATGATCGGCGAAGGGCCGGCCGCGCGTTCGATCAAGCTCGACTTGCCGCCGTTCACCCTGGTGGGGGCGACCACCCGTGCCGGCATGCTGACCAACCCGTTGCGTGACCGCTTCGGTATCGTCCAGCGTCTGGAGTTCTACAACAACGCTGATCTGTCGACCATTGTCAGTCGCTCGGGCGGGATTCTCGGTTTGCAGATCGAGGATGAAGGTGCCTTCGAGATCGCCCGGCGCGCCCGTGGGACGCCGCGGATCGCCAATCGCCTGCTGCGCAGGGTGCGTGATTACGCCGAGGTGAGGGGCAAGGGCCACATCACCAAGGGCGTGGCGGACATGGCGCTGAATCTGCTGGATGTGGATGAGCGCGGCTTCGACCATCAGGACCGCCGCCTGCTGTTGACCATGATCGAGAAGTTCGATGGCGGACCGGTGGGTGTCGACAGTCTTGCGGCTGCGATCAGTGAAGAGCGTCACACCATCGAGGATGTGTTGGAGCCTTATCTGATCCAGCAGGGTTACATCATGCGCACGCCGCGCGGCCGGGTCGTCACCCGACATGCCTATCTGCATTTTGGGTTGAACATTCCTACGCGCATGTCGGAAGCATCTGGTAGCACTGATTTTTCCGATCTGGCCGATGAGTGACAGATTTATCCTGTGCTTTTGTGGTCCTATCCGCGGACAGGGTCCGGGCGCGCTGGCAATACGACATAATCCGTTAAAAACAGTTGGTTGGGCGGATTGGCAAGCTGAGGAGTTAGCACTAGAGTATGCGCGCGCAAAATGGGGTTGAGCCGTTCGCACATCGTTACCGCGTCTATTACGAGGATACCGATGCGGGCGGCGTTGTGTATTACGTCAATTATCTGAAATTCATGGAGCGGGCCCGCACCGAATATCTGCGTGCCCTGGGTTTCGCCCAGTCGACGCTGGCGCAAGAAAACACGCTGTTTGTGGTCCATTCTGCGGAGGCGCGCTATCACGCGCCGGCCCGGCTGGACGATGAATTGCGGGTCACGGCGCAAGTGCTTGAATTGAATCGTGCCAGCCTGCGTTTCGTGCAGCAGGTCTGGCGCGAGAGTGACGCAACGCTGCTCTGCGAAGGGCAGTTCCTGGTGGCGTGTGTACGTGCCGATACTTTCAAACCCCGGGCCATTCCCTCCGAGCTGCGAGCAGCCTTCGCCGAGGCAGATGGTCCGGGCATACATTCAAATGCAGGAGATTAAGCGTGGAAGCTAACGTCGTCGACCATACCTCCATGTGGAGCCTGGTCAGCAATGCCAGCATCGTGGTACAGCTGGTCATGCTGGCCCTGGTTGCCGCATCGGTGACCTCATGGATCATGATTTTTCAGCGCAGCACCATGCTGCGTGCCGGTCGTCGTGCCCTGGACAGCTTCGAGGAACGCTTCTGGTCGGGAATCGATCTGTCCAAGCTGTATCGCCAGGCTGGCAGCAACCCGGACCCTGATTCCGGTGTCGAGCAGGTCTTCCGCGCCGGCTTCAAGGAATTCTCCCGTCTGCGCCAGCAGCCAGGTGTCGATCCGGATGCAGTGATGGAAGGCGTCGGTCGTGCCATGCGCGTCGCGATCTCGCGCGAAGAAGAGAAGCTCGAGCAGAGCCTGCCGTTCCTTGCCACCGTGGGTTCCACCAGCCCGTATATCGGTCTGTTCGGTACCGTCTGGGGGATCATGAACTCCTTCCGCGGCCTGGCCACTGCGCAGCAGGCGACCCTGGCCACCGTTGCACCAGGCATCGCCGAGGCCTTGATCGCCACCGCGATCGGCCTGTTCGCCGCCATTCCCGCCGTTATCGCCTACAACCGTTTCTCTGCCCGCAGTGAAGTGCTGATCGGTCGTTACTACACGTTCGCCGACGAATTCCAGGCCATCCTGCACCGCAAAGTGCACACCAGCGAAGAGTGATCAGGTAAAAGCCCATGGCTCGAGTTCGCCAAAAACGCAAGCCGGTCGCCGAGATGAACGTGGTGCCCTACATCGACGTGATGTTGGTACTGCTGGTCATCTTCATGGTCACCGCACCGATGCTCAACCAGGGCGTGAAGGTCGACCTGCCGAAGGTCTCCAGCGAGGCCCTGCCGCAGGACAACAACGTCCAGGTCCTGACCATTTCGATCAAGGCTGACAAGACCTACTACTGGAACCTTGGCAGCGAAGTCGACACCGACAAGCAGATGGACAAGGCCATGACCTTGCCGCAGATGACCGATGCCGTGACCAAGATCATTGCTGCCGGTCGCGATCAGGGCAAGCAGACCCAGGTCTTCATCCGGGGCGACAAGGCGGTCGACTACGGTGCGGTCATGGGCGCCATGGGCGGGTTGCAGAAGGCCGGTGTCGGTAACGTTGGCCTGATTACCGAGGCGCCCTGATGCAACAGCGAGAGCCATCCGCCTCGGAAAGCTACTTCTGGCCCAGCATCTGGGCCATCGCGCTGCACGTTCTGGTGTTCGGCATGCTGTTCGTCAGCTTCGCCTTCACCCCTGAACTGCCGCCGGCCAAGCCTATTGTCCAGGCCACTCTCTATCAGCTGAAATCCAAGAGCCAGGCGACGACCCAGACCAATCAGAAGATTGCCGGGGAAGCGAAGAAGACCGCTTCGCGCCAGACCGAAGAAGAGCAGATGGAGCAGAAGAAGGTCGAGCAGCAGAAGCAGGAAGCGGTGAAGGCTGCGGAACAAAAGAAAGAAGAGGCTGCTCAAAAGGCCGAAGAGGCGCGTCAGGCGGCTGAAGCCAAGAAGGCTGAAGAAGCGAAGAAGGCTGACGAGGCCAAGAAAGCCGACGCCGCGAAAAAAGCGGAAGAGGCCAAGAAAGCCGAAGAGAAGCAACTGGCTGATATCGCCAAGAAGAAGGCCGAAGAAGAAGCCAAGAAGAAGGCTGAGGAAGAGGCCAAGAAGCAGGCGGCTGAAGAGGCCAAGAAGAAAGCGGCCGAGGACGCCAAGAAGAAGGCCGCCGAGGACGCGAAGAAGAAAGCGGCGGCAGCCGAGGAAGCGAAGAAAAAGGCTGCAGAGGACGCCAAGAAGAAAGCGGCGGCCGACGCGGAGAAGAAAAAGGCTACGGAAGCAGCTCGCAAGGCGGCGGAAGACAAGAAGGCCCAGGCACTGGCCGAGCTGTTGTCGGACACCACCGAGCGCCAGCAGGCGCTGGCGGACGAGCAGGGCGACCAGGTGGCCGGCGACTTCGACGACCTGATTCGTGCCCGTGCGGCCGAAGGCTGGGCCCGACCGCCTTCTGCGCGCAAGAACATGACCGTGGTCCTGCAGATCAACATGCTGCCTGATGGCACCATCACCAACGTCAGCGTTGCACGCTCCAGTGGTGACGGTCCGTTCGACAGTTCTGCGGTAGCGGCAGTCAAGAACATTGGCCGCCTGACCGAGATGCAGGGTTTGAAACCGAGCGAATTCAACCCGTATCGTTCATTCAAGATGACATTCACACCTGAGGACCTTGCCTTGTGATTAACCTTCTTAGAGGACTGCTGGTCGTTCTCTGCTGTGCAGCAGGGATGGCCAACGCAGAAGAAAAGAACATCCTGGTAACCAGTGGCAGCGACCGCGCCACGCCGATTGCCGTGGTGCCTTTCGGTCTGCAGGGCGGCAGCGTGTTGCCTGAGGACATGGCTGACATCATCGGCAACGACCTGCGCAACTCGGGCTACTACTCGCCGATTCCGCGCCAGAACATGATCAGCCAGCCGAGCCAGGCCAGCGAAGTCATCTTCCGTGACTGGAAAGCGCTGGGTGCCCAGTACGTCATGGTCGGCAGCATCGTTCCTGCCGGCGGCCGCCTGCAGGTGCAATACGCACTGTTCAACGTAGCCACCGAGCAGCAGGTGCTGACCGGCAGCGTGTCCGGCAGCGTCGACCAACTGCGCGACATGTCGCACTACATTGCCGACCAGTCGTTCGAAAAGCTCACCGGCATCAAGGGTGCCTTCTCCACCCGTATGCTGTACGTGACGGCCGAGCGTTTCTCGGCCAACAGCACGCGTTACACGCTGCAACGGTCCGACTATGACGGCGCCCGTGCCGTGACCCTGCTGCAATCACGCGAGCCGATCCTGTCGCCGCGCTTCGCGCCGGATGGCAAGCGCATCGCCTATGTATCGTTCGAGCAGCGCCGTCCGCGGATCTTCGTCCAGCACATCGACACCGGTCGTCGTGAGCAGATCACCAACTTCGAAGGCCTCAACGGTGCGCCGGCGTGGTCGCCGGATGGCAATCGCCTGGCATTCGTGCTGTCGCGTGATGGCAACCCGGAGATCTACGTGATGGACATGGGCTCTCGCCAGATGACCCGTGTGACCAACAGCCCGGCCATCGATACCGAGCCGTTCTTCGGCAAGGATGGCTCGACCCTGTACTTCACGTCGGACCGCGGCGGCAAGCCACAGATCTACAAGACCACCATTGGCAGCGGTGGCGCCGAGCGCGTTACCTTCGTGGGTAACTACAACGCCAACCCGAAACTTTCGGCCGATGAAAAGACGCTGGTGATGATCCATCGCCAGGATGGCTTCACCAACTTCAAAGTGGCGGCGCAAGACCTGCAACGCGGCAGTGTAAAGATCCTCACGGACACCAACCTTGATGAGTCTCCCACTGTTGCGCCAAACGGCACCATGCTAATCTACGCCACCCGCCAGCAGGGCCGGGGAGTCTTGATGCTCGTCTCTCTCAACGGACGCGTGAGGCTCCCGCTTCCTACCGCTCAAGGCGAAGTCAGAGAACCGTCCTGGTCCCCTTACCTGAACTGATGCGGCGATACACGTTTTACTTAACACACTGGGGTTCATTAGGAGTTTCACGATGGAAATGCTGAAGTTTGGTAAGTTTGCTGCGCTGGCTCTGGCCATGGCCGTAGCTGTAGGTTGCTCCTCGAAAGGCGGCGACAACGCTGGCGAAGGCGCTGTCGATCCAAACGCTGGTTACGGCGCTAACACTGGTGCCGTTGACGGCAGCCTGAGCGAAGAAGCTGCTCTGCGCGCAATCACCACCTTCTACTTCGAATACGACAGCTCGGACCTGAAGCCAGAAGCCATGCGCGCTCTGGACGTTCACGCCAAGGACCTGAAAGGCAACGGCGCTCGCGTCGTTCTGGAAGGCAACACCGACGAGCGTGGTACTCGCGAGTACAACATGGCTCTGGGCGAGCGTCGTGCGAAAGCCGTTCAGCGCTACCTGGTGCTGCAAGGCGTTTCCCCAGCTCAGCTGGAACTGGTTTCCTACGGCGAAGAGCGTCCAGTTGCCACCGGCAACGACGAGCAGTCCTGGGCTCAAAACCGTCGCGTCGAACTGCGTAAGTAATTCGATATGCGAGCGTGCCGTCGTGCTGTAACCGTCCTGGCTCTCACCCTGCCTCTCATGGCTGCGGCTGAGGTTCCTGTTGTCGATGACAACGCTGGCTATAGCGGCTCCAGCAGCTATCCGCCAGCGGGTTACGGTACGAACGGCGCCTATGCCGGGGGAGGGGTTTCGACCCCTGCCTCTGCACAGGGCCAGCTATTCATGCAGTTGCAACAGATGCAGGAGCAGATCGATCGCCAGCAGAACACGATCGAGATCCTGCAGAACGAAGTGTCCCGTCTGAAACAGGAAGGCCTGGAGCGTTATCAGGACCTGGATCGACGTATCTCCAGCGGCGCTGCCCCGGCACCGACCGCAACCCCCGAGAATTCCGCTGACGGCGGTGCTTCTGCACCTGCCGGCGGCAACACCGCCCCGGCTGCCAGCGCGCCGGGTGCGAGTACCGAGCCGGGTGATCCGGCGAAGGAAAAACTGTACTACGACGCTGCCTTCGACCTCATCAAGGCCAAGGATTTCGACAAGGCCAGCCAGGCATTCAATGCCTTCCTGCGCAAATACCCCAACAGCCAATACGCGGGCAACGCCCAGTACTGGCTGGGTGAGGTGAACCTTGCCAAAGGCGATCTGCAGGGTGCAGGCCAGGCTTTCGCCAAGGTCAGCCAGCTCTATCCGAAGCACAACAAGGTGCCGGACTCGCTGTACAAGCTGGCTGATGTCGAGCGTCGTCTCGGTCACACCGACCGCGTGAAGGGCATCCTTCAGCAGGTTGTGACCCAGTACCCGGGCACCTCGGCCGCTCAACTGGCCCAGCGCGACCTGCAGAAGCTCTGAATCGCCTGTCTTGAAAGAAACCCGCGCTTGTCGCGGGTTTTTTCGTTAGAATCTGCGCCCTTTTATGAAATACGCTGTTGCGGATAACGCTATGTCGAGTTCGCAGCAGTGCCTGACGGAGGCGGACAGCCTGTATAGCTGTCACGCCCGTGGCGACTATGCAAGACACATTACGCATCACCGAAATCTTTTACTCCTTGCAGGGTGAAACGCGCACCGCTGGGCTGCCCACGGTTTTCGTGCGCCTCACCGGCTGCCCTCTGCGTTGCCAGTACTGCGACAGCGCCTACGCATTCAGCGGCGGCAGCCAGCACACACTCGACGCCATCCTGGAGCAGGTCGCCAGCTATCGCCCCCGATACGTCTGTGTGACTGGCGGCGAACCGTTGGCCCAGCCCAATGCCATTCCCCTGCTGAAACGGCTCTGCGATGCCGGCTACGAGGTTTCCCTGGAAACCAGCGGCTCCATGGACATTTCTGCCGTGGACACCCGTGTCAGCCGTGTCGTGGACCTCAAGACGCCTGGCTCGGAAGAGGTTCATCGCAACCGCTACGAGAACATCGAACTGTTGACGCCCAACGACCAGGTCAAGTTCGTCCTGTGTTCGCGCGAGGACTACGACTGGGCGGTGTCCAAGCTGATCCAGTACGGGCTCGAAAAACGCGCCGGAGAAGTGCTGTTTTCCCCCAGCCATCATCAATTGAGCGCAACCGATCTGGCGGACTGGATCGTGGCTGACAACCTGCCGGTACGTTTGCAGATGCAGTTGCACAAACTGCTCTGGAACGATGAACCGGGACGCTGAGAGGAGTGTGTGCAATGACTGAGAAACGTGCGGTGATTCTGTTGTCCGGCGGCCTGGATTCGGCCACCGTGGTTGCCATGGCCAAGGCCGAAGGCTATTCCTGCTACACCATGAGCTTCGACTACGGTCAGCGCCACCGCGCCGAGCTCAACGCGGCGGCCCGCGTTGCGCGTGACCTGGGTGCTGTTCAGCACAAAGTGATCGGCCTCGATCTTGACGGTATGGGCGGCTCGGCCCTGACCGACAGCAGTATCGATGTACCCGAGGCACCAACGGAAGGCATTCCGGTGACTTATGTGCCGGCCCGCAATACCGTGTTCCTCTCGCTGGCGCTGGGCTGGGCAGAAGTGCTGGGGGCGCGGGACATTTTCATCGGCGTCAACGCCGTCGATTACTCCGGCTACCCGGATTGCCGTCCGGAGTTCGTCGAGGCCTTCGAGCGCATGGCCAATCTGGCGACCAAGGCCGGTGTGGAGGGGCAGGGCTTCCGTATCCAGGCGCCGCTGCAGAACCTCAGCAAGGCGCAGATCGTCCAGGCTGGCATGGCCCGTGGCGTGGACTACAGCCTCACCGTTTCCTGCTATCAGGCCGACGATGATGGCCGCGCCTGCGGCAAATGCGACAGCTGCCGCCTGCGTGCCGAAGGCTTCGCTGCGGCCGGCGTTCAGGACCCGACGAGATATTTTTAAATTATTTTGCGATGGGGTGTTGATTTCCCGTTAGAAATCAGTATTATACGCGCCATCCAACGGGTCGTTAGCTCAGTTGGTAGAGCAGTTGGCTTTTAACCAATTGGTCGTAGGTTCGAATCCTACACGACCCACCATACGCAGTACGAAGAAGCCCGCCACCTTTCGAGGTCGGCGGGCTTTTTCGTTTCCGGCTTTGCAGAAGCACTACAGGCCGGGCCATGAGGCCCGACCTGCCGGGTCCTTAAAACTTCGCCCGCAGCGCCACGTTGAAGTTGCGTGGCTCGCCATAGAAGTTCCAATAGTTGTCATTACCCACGGTCTGGATGTATTTCCGGTCGAAGACGTTGTCCAGGTTGTACTGCAGTTCCAGATGCTCATCGAGCTCGTAGATTGCGTGCAGGTTGGTGACGGCATAACCGCCCTGGCGGATCTTGTAGCCCTCGTCGCGGTTGCTGATTTCGCTCTGCACATTGACGCTGCCGCCCACTCGCGCCTTGTTCAGTACACCCGGCAGGCGGTAGTCGGTGGCGACCTTGAGCAGGTGGCGCGGCGCATTCGAGGCAAATGCCTCACCCTTCTGGCTGCCGCCGATGTACCTGGACTGCGTGTAGGTGTAGCCCGCTGACAGATTCCACTCCGGCGTCAGTTCGCCGTTGAGCTCCAGTTCGACGCCACGGTTGCGCACCTTGTCGGAAGCTTCGTAGCAGTCGCAGGGAATCAGGTACTCCGCACGTCCGCTCTGGTCGGCCTGGAACAGCGCCACGCTGGCGTTCAGGCGTTGTTCGAGAAACTCGCCCTTGAGTCCCAGTTCATAGTTGCTGCCGGTCATGGGCTCGAGGATGGAACCGTTGATATCGCGGTTGCTCTGGGGCTTGAAGATTTCGGTGTAGCTGGCATAGGCGCTCAGGTTGTCGCCCAGCTCCTGTATCAGGCCGGCGTAGGGGGTGATTTCCTGGTTTTTCGCGTACTCGCTGTGGCGCGGGGTACCGGTGGTGTTGGTCATGTTTTCGGTTTTGAACCAGCTCAGGCGGCTGCCGAGGATGAACTTCGTGCTGTCGGTCAGACTGAAGCGAGCTGCGCTATACACACCGGATTGCTGTTGGGTGATGTTGTATTTCCACTGGTTCGAATTGAGCGCGGTCGGCTTTGGCGGGTTGAAGGCGGAAAGATCGTTCATGTCCAGCTGGTAGCTGTACGTCGCGTCGCGGCCGCCGTGATAGTCGAAGTCGTCCTGGCGGATGTTGGCGCCCAGCACCAGTTCGTGCCGCCGGCCGAACAACTGGAACGGGCCGGTCGCATAACCATCGAGGCTGGTCTGGGTGTCGTCATAGAAAAAGTGCCGGGGATTGAGGGAGAAGCGGTCACCACTCACCCGCCAGGTGTAGTTGCCGAGAAATTCCGACTTCGCCCAGATCTGGTTGGCCGCCACCACCAGTTTCCAGTCATTGTCGAAGCTGTGCTGGATATCGGCGAACAGCGTGGTGTTGCGCTTGTCCAGCTTGTTCCACTTGCCGGTGAGATTGGTCGAACGCGACAGCGGATAGAACGAGCCGCCCTCGCGGGTGGGCAGGGCAGACCAGTCATACCCGGAGTTGCGATCCTTCTGCCAGGAGAAGCCGAGGGTGGCCAGGGTGTTCGGCGTCAGGTCCATCTCGACGATGCCGTAGAACAGCTGGTTCTCCTTCTTCACGTTATCCATGTAGCTGTTGGCGTCGTTGTAGCTGACCACGGTGCGGCCGCGCAGCGTGCCTTCCGGGTTGAGCGCCGAGGACAGGTCCAGCATCGCCCGGTAGTCGTCCCAGGAACCCACCGAGGTCTCGATCAGCGCCTGCGGCTCTGCGGTCGGGCGCTTGCGCACCAGGTTGATCGCCGCCGAGGGTGTCCCGGCGCCTTCGGTGAGGCCGGTGGCGCCGCGTACCACTTCGACGCGGTCGTAGATATCGGTGGCCGGCTTGGAGATCGCATCCATCGAGTAGGCATTGCTGATATTGGTCGGTACGCCGTCGATTTGCAGGCTCTCCACCAGTTGCCCGCGGGCCTGGTACATGGAGCGCTCGCCGCCGTTTTTCATGACCACGATGCCGGTGGTGTTCTCCAGCACATCGTCCAGGTCCTTCATGTTCTGGTCGTCCATGCGCTGGCGGGTGACCACGGTGACCGACTGCGGGGTTTCCCGCAGGTTAATGCCGAGGCGGGTGGCGGTGCTGCTCGGGCCGGAGGGGGTGTAACGCTTGCTGCCTTCGCTCACGCCACTGCTGACCGGGCTGCCATTGATCGAGGTGGCGCCCAGTTGCAACGCGCCCTCTTGTGACGTGGGTTTTTCCAGCATGACGCTGCCCTGGCCGGTGCTGTGCCAGATCAATCCGCTGCCTTGCAGCAGGCGCTGGAGCGCGGCTTCCGGCTCCTGGCTACCCTGGACCGCCGGGCTGTGCAGGCCCTGCACCAGCTCGCCGTTGTAGATGACTTGCAGGCCGCTTTGCTCGGCCAACTGGTTGAGCGCGCCGGCCAGCGATTGGGCGGGAATGTCGAAGGCGACCGGTTGCGCCCAGGCCATGACCGGCAGCAGTCCCATCAGCAGCGTGGCGCGGCGAAGGGCGAGGACGATCGGGCGGTGAGCGGTGGACAGTGGGTACATCTGATTCTCCCTGGCAAATGCAAGCAATTATCTTTTTCGCGAGGGAAGACGGGTGAGGTGGACGAACCCGTAAAAATAATTGCGATCAGCGGGCGCGCAGGACCAGCAGGTAGTCGGTGTAGCGCTGGATCCTCAGGGGAAATGCCTGTTCCAGTGTGCCCAGGGCGTCGTCCAGGCGATCGAGGCGGAAGGTGCCGCTGACCTTGAGCGTGCGCAGGCTGTCATCGCCAATCAGCAGGTATCCGGGTCGGTAGCGTTGCAGTTCGGTGAGCACATCTCCCAGCGGCGTCATTTCGAATACCAGGCGACCGTGCTGCCAGGCCAGGGCCTTGCCGGTGTCGATGTTGTGTTTCTCCTGGAGTATCCCCGCTTGCCAGTTGACCTGTTCCCCGGCGCCGAGGGTGAGCGTGTCGCGCGCTGCGTTCACGGCTACGCGGCCCTGGGCCACCGTGACTTGCACGCCATCGCCCTGCTTGCGCACCGCATATACGGTACCCAGGGCGGTGGCGCTCAGGTCGCCCGCCTGAACCTGGAACGGCCGCTGTGGATCGTGAGCCACCTCGAACAGCGCCTCGCCCTTGCGCAGGGTGATTTCCCGGCGATTATCGTGGAGGCTGACATCCAGCGCCGAGTCCGAGTCCAGCAGGATATGCGAGCCATCGGCCAGTTCGATGCGCTGCTGCTCGCCGTGGGCGGTGCGGTAGTCCGCATCCCAGGCCTGTTGTCGGATCAGTCCGAGACCAAGGGCGATCAACAGCACTGCTGCGGTTGCCCATGGCCATGCCTTGCGTGGACGGACCACCGGAGCCTGCAGATGCCCGCTCAACTGCCACAGGCGCCTGGCCTCGACGAAGGCTTGCTGGTGCGCAGGGCTTTCCGCACACCAGGCACGGGCGGCGGCGATATCGGCGGGGTCGACATCGCCGGACGTGAGTAGCACGACCCAATGCTGGGCCGTGGCGTGGAGGTCGTTGGAATCGGGCTTGACGTCAGGCATGGCGGTCAACGCTGAAGGCTGCGGCGTAAAAAGTCCAGCGCACTGGCGAGATGTTTCTCCACCGAACTGAGCGACATGCCCAGCTCGCGTGCCACTTCCTTGTGCGGGATGCCCTGTAACCGGCACTTGAGAAAGATGCTCTGCTCCGGCTCGCCCATGCGTTGCAGTGCGGCATTGAGTACCTCCAGCTCCTGGCTGGCGGCGACGCTGTCGATCAGTTCCGGACTTTCCCCGGTCACTTCGTAGAGGTAGGCCAGACCTTCATCATGGCGTTCGCGGGAGATGCGGCTGCGCAGGTGATCGATGGCCAGGTTACGGCCTATGCGGAAGATGAAGGCGCGCAGGTTGGCCACCGGTGTGCTCGGCCGCTGGCGCAGCATGCGCAGCCAGGTTTCCTGGGTCAGGTCGGCAGCGGTTTCGGTACTTTGCAGCTGTCGATAGAGGAACACTCGCAGCTCACGGGAGTGGGCTTTGAATGCCTGCTCCAGTTCTTCCGTGCTCATGCTCGACATGGCGGCCATATCCCGGGAGGAGGGCGAGGGCGCCGACTTTAACGAGAATGATTTTCAGATGCAAGGCGATGATGGCGCCTTGTCACCGATAGACTGAAACCTGGTTGCGCCCACCTTTCTTCGACGCATACAGAGCCTGGTCGGCCCAGGCGATCAGGTCGGCGTGGCTGTCCGAAGGTTCTGCGAGGTCGGCGACACCAAGGCTTATGGTGAAGCGGATGCTGTGTCCGTCATGCTGGACTTCCATGGCCTCCACCGCCTTGCGCAGGCGTTCGGCGAAGACCGCCGCGCCCTCGGCGTCGGTATCCGACATCACGACGCCGAACTCCTCGCCACCGTAGCGCCCGGCCACGTCGCTGTCGCGCACGTACTGGCGCAGCGTTGCGGCGACCTGCTCGATGACCTTGTCGCCAGCCTGGTGGCCGTAGGTGTCGTTGATGCGCTTGAAGTGATCGATATCGAACATCACCAGGGCGGTGTCGCTGCCATGCCGCTGATGGCGGGCGTAGGCGGTCTTCAGCGCATCTTCCCAGTGACCGCGGTTGTACAGCCCGGTCAGACGGTCGGTGCTGGAGAGTTTCTGCAACTGGGCATTGGCCGACTGCAGCATGCGCCGGTTGGTGGCCACGTCGGTCACGTCATAGATCACCAGGCAGAAATGGCTGATGCTGCTGTCGGTGGAGCGCAGCGGGAACAGCGTGGTGTTCTGGTACATGAAATCTTCCTGCCCGGTAATTGGCTGGTAGTTCTTGAACCGCACCAGACAGGGGCGTTGCTCCCATACGGTGAACGCAGGCGTGCCCAATGTGGCGACACTCTCCAGCTTGTGGCGGAACCAGGGCACATTGACCTCTGGAAACAGATCGAAGAAGGACAGCCCATGGGCGTCCTTGGGCGCTACGCCGGAGCGGTTCTCCATGAAGGTGTTCCAGACCTGCACGCAGTAATCGCGGTCGAGCACCACCACACCGACGTCGATGCTTTGCACGATCGCCAGCAGCCAATGGAACTCGGTCAGATCAATGGGTTTGTTCATGGGTCAGTTCATCAGGTACGCGAGTTTGTGGGTCAGTCGTTCGATGGAGTCTTCGGTGAAGAGCAGCAGCAGATCGAATCGGATGTCGTGCCCCTCCAGCCCATAGCTGATCTCGACGGCGAGGGTCTTCTTCCAGCGCTGCTGGTTGACCCGGATCAGCTCATCGATACCGGCGTGCTGGCCAAGAATCTGCGGGTGGCACTGGGAAAACACCACATCGACCTGTTCGGCGATGCTGCTCAGGCAGGCACCGATGAGGATGCTGGAAAGGTCCAGGAGCATTTCCAGGTCCGATGATTCGCTGGTCTGGTGTTGCATCAAGCGAGCCATGTCGGCAATTTCGGAGTCGTGGAACATCAGTAGTGCTTCGCCGGCGATCCCGCCGCCGATGAAGCCCTGGCACACGGCCGTGAGTTGCTTGCAGCGCCCGGCATCGGCCAGCGCCATGTGCAACTCGCCGACTTCGAGGACGTTGACGTTGGGCACGGGCAATTGCACGAACACGCCCAGCACCTTGGCAATCAGCGCTGCGGCACGGCCAATGGCGACGTTGACGGTTTCCCGGAACACCTCGTTGAAGCTGACGTGCGTGTTCAGTGCCGGGCGGTGGCTCTGTGCGGCCTGCCCGGGCAACTGCATCAGCCCGAGCTGGCCGAGGGTCTGGCGCAGTTCGGCCTGATCGAAAGGCTTCTTGAGGAAGGCAAGGGCACCCAGTTCCCGGACCCGGCGCACCGCCTCCTGCTGCACATCCCCCGAGATGACGATCACGTTGCTCTTCAGGCCTTCCTCGCGCAGGGCGTGAAGGACCTGGTAGCCGTCCATTTCCGGCATGTTCAGGTCAAGGACCAGTACCTGGCCGAGGCCTTTGCGCACGGCTTCCATGCATTGATGGCCATTGCCGGCCTCGGTGACCGACACCGGCCAATCGGCCGGCAGTGCACGCAAGACCTGCTTGCGGGCAACAGTGGAGTCGTCACATACAGTTAGGGTAGTCACTGACACAAATCACGGCTCGCTATTGGGAGGTGCGGGATGATTCCATTATGCCATAACCGCACAAAGCCTATGCTTAATACCTAGGGGAATCACTGATAAGAAAGCTTGTGCGCATACGGTTATCCCTGAGCCCCAGGTCAGGTGTTACCGGAGTCCTTGCGACGTCAAAGGCCATGCACAGTTCATACTCATTTCGCGATTTTTTGATGAATATCCGAAAATTTCCTTCGCACAGGCAGCCTGCTGCAGGCGAGCCGCTCCTCGGGTGAACGGTGGTTCCGAATGACTTCAGCCTGTCGTTGCGCATTGCCGGTTGTTCAAGGAGAAGGAAAGAAGCAACCCTCTTGGCCCGGCAGGTGAATCGTTTGCGTCGATTTGTCGGACAAAGACCTCGGCTGCTGTCAGAGAGACATCAAGGGGTGGTATGTTTCGCCTCAGAATGAAGTCGAAATAGTGGATAGATCATGCCTAAAGCGTCCCATCAAGATTTGCGCCGTGCGTTTCGTAAACTGCTTGCCTCCCCCTACTGCTACCACACCGCCTCGGTCTTCGACCCCATGTCTGCGCGCATTGCCGCCGACCTGGGCTTCGAGGTGGGTATCCTGGGAGGCTCGGTGGCGTCGCTACAGGTATTGGCTGCACCGGATTTTGCCCTGATCACCCTGAGCGAGTTCGCCGAACAGGCCACCCGTATCGGTCGTGTCACCCAGTTGCCGTTCATTGCCGACGCCGACCACGGCTACGGCAATGCCTTGAACGTGATGCGCACCGTGATCGAGCTGGAGCGTGCCGGCGTCTCGGCGCTGACCATCGAAGATACGCTCCTGCCAGCGCAGTTCGGCCGCAAGTCCACCGACCTGATCAGTATCGAGGAAGGGGTCGGCAAGGTGCGCGCGGCGCTGGAAGCCCGCGTTGACCAGGAGCTGTCGATCATTGCCCGGACCAATGCCGGTGCCATTCCCACCGAAGAAGTCATCGCCCGCGTGGTGGCGTACCAGAACGCCGGTGCCGACGGCGTGTGCATGGTGGGTATCCGCGATTTCGCACATCTGGAAGAGATCGCCCGTCACGTCACCGTGCCGCTGATGCTGGTCACCTACGGCAATCCGCAACTGCATGACGACGTGCGTCTGGCCGAGCTGGGCGTGCGCATCGCCGTGGATGGCCACGGCGCCTACTTCGCTGCGATCAAGGCGACTTACGACTGCCTGCGCGAGCAGCGCCGCATCACCAGCTCCGCCTCGGACCTCAGCGCGACGGAGCTGACTCACACCTACACCCAGCCCAATGACTACATCGTCTGGGCCCGTGAGTTCATGGACGTCAACGAGTAAGGCTGTTCTCTGTCGGGCGCGGGGATGTTGCCGGGTCGCATGTCCCCGCGGCCGATGCTGTAGTAGGTCAGCCCTGCGGCGGCCATCGAAGCCGGTTCGAACAGATTGCGTCCATCGAACAGCACGGCGTCAGGCAGGTGTCGCCTGACCAGGTCGGCATCCAGCACTTTGAAATCCTGCCATTCGGTGACGATCACCAGCGCGTCTGCGCCCCTCAACGCATCTTCCTTGGTGTCCAGCAACACCAGATCCTCCCGCTGGCCAAACAGCCGCCGAGCTTCTTCCCGGGCCTGCGGGTCATAGGCGCGCACGCTTGCTCCCGACTGCCACAGCGATTGCAGCAGCACCAGGCTGGAGGCCTCACGCATGTCATCGGTATTCGGTTTGAACGACAGGCCCCAGACCGCGAAGGTCTTGCCCTTCAGTGCGCCGTGATAGTGATGGAGCATTTTCTCGAAAAGGCGGTGTTTCTGACGCTGGTTGATGGCATCCACCGCTTGTAACAGGCGGGGCTGGTAATCGTGCTGTTCCGCGATACGTTGCAGCGCAGAGAGATCCTTGGGAAAGCACGAACCGCCAAAGCCGCAACCGGCGTAGATGAAGTCGTAGCCGATTCGTGGATCCGAGCCGATGCCACGGCGCACGGCCTCGACATCCGCCCCCAGGCGCTCGGCGAGGTTGGCCATTTCGTTCATGAACGAGATCTTCGTCGCCAGCATGCAGTTGGCCGCGTATTTGCTCAGCTCGGCGCTGCGGGCGTCCATGGCGATGAACTTGTCGTGGTTGCGGCTGAACGGTGCGAAGAGCTCCTTGAGCAGCGCCAATGTGGCGGGGGACGCGCCGCCGATCAGGATCCGGTCGGGGCGCATGCAGTCGATCACTGCAGAGCCTTCCTTAAGGAATTCCGGATTGCTGACCACCTCGAACTGCCTGCTTTCGGCGGCTTCGTGCTGGCGCAGGCGAGCCTTGATGGCATCGACCGTGCCCACCGGTGAGGTGGACTTGTTGACGATGACCTTGTCGCCCTGGGCGTGCCGGGCAATGGCTTCGACTACGGCGAACACCTGGCGAAGATCGGCGCTGCCATCGGCCTGTGGCGGGGTGCCCACGGCGATGAAGATCACCCTGGCCGCCTCGATGGCGGGGGCGGCGTCGGTGCTGAACAGCAGTCGTGCACTGGCCAGCCCCTTGCTCAAGAGCGCGGGCAGCCCGGGTTCGAAGATCGGGCAATGGCCCCGTGAAAGCGACTCGACGCGCTCGGCATCGACATCGACGCAACAGACCTGATGGCCGACTTCCGCCAGGCAGGCAGCGAGGGTCAGACCAACGTAACCGGTACCAAACACTGCAAGTTTCATTCGAAGCTCCGTTATCAGGCCGATGCGGTTCCTCCCGCCCGATCAGGCAGGGCATGGCCTGAACATGTCAGTGTCCGGTGACAGTTGTGTGAGTGTCTGACGCAAGGCGACGACTCGTCAGAAAACAGCTACGAAATTCGCTGACTGTTCCTATTAGTCAGGGGTAAATGGCTGACTGTTTTGCCGCCAGCTGATTGCTAACCTCGCGCTCCAACGCCCGGTCGGCACGGTCCGGGCAATACTCAAGCTCCTGGACCCCTTCATGAAAAAGGTAGTCATTGCCCTTTGCGGCGTCGTGGCACTCGGTGCTGCAGGTTGCACGTTGATCGCGTGGAATACCGGAAAACTGATGCCCGAGCGGATCAACGCGATGCTTGAGCACGCCAACCAGCAATTGCAAGTGGCGCTAGGGCACGAAGGCGAAGCGACAATCGAACTGCTTTCCCTCAGCCCGAACACCTTCAGCAGTGATGCCCGTTACCGCGTGACGTACCAGGCTGTTGGCAGGGATCCCGTACAGCTGGAATTCGCTGACCATATCGAGTACGGCCCGCTGCCATGGTCAAAGGTCAAGCAACTGCAACTGATGCCGGTGATGGCTGCAAGCAACTTCTCGCTGGAAAAAACACAAAGCTCCTCACCCTGGTTCGCCTTCAGCAAAGGCGAAGTACCTGTGCAGGGGCATATCACCGTGAACTATGACGAAACTGTCAGCACCCAGATCAGCGTGGCGCCGCTGGAGATCTTCGCTCGTGGAGTCAAGTGGGACTCATCGGCGATCAGTTTGCGTATGGACTCGATAAAAGGTGCAGAAACCGTGCGTGTCGTCGGCAAGATGGCGAATCTCAAGGCACAGCAGGAGGAGAAGAGCCCGTATCCGCTGGTTCTAGACCTGGAAGGTGCCACGTTGATTGCCCAGTTGGGTGCCGGTGCTCACGGATTGCATACCGGCTGGCTGAAGATGAACCTCAGGGATATTAGGCTTGCCATGGGCGACAAGGCCCTGTCATTCGGAAGATTCGCCCGGCACGATACCTACGAGTTTGCAGAGGACGGGTATTCAGCGCGGCAGACATTCAGTGTCGAGAACATGCAATTAGCTGGTTGGCCCTATGGTAGTGCCCGTTTGGTATGGCGTGCGGAAGGCCTGGATCCCGCAGCACTCAGGAATATGCTGAACTTGAGGAATGGACCGGCATGGAACCAGATCAAGGCCGCCGCTGCTCAAGAGGCGAGTGCAGCGGCAACTGGTGGCGCGCAATTACAGGATGACGCGGGTACCGAGTTTCATGCCGCCTTGTCCAACTTGCTGGTGAACAGGCCCAGGGTCGTTGTGGAAGAGTTGTCATTCAAAACAGCAGGAGGAGAAAGCAGGGCTCATCTGGAGGCTCAGCTTCGCCGTCCTGATACTGACGACAGTTCTCTGGCTGGCCTGGTCACACAGATGTCCGAATCGGCCCGAATCAATCTCAAGCTTTCCAAAGCGACCGTCGACGCTTGGGAAGGCCCCTTTTCCCTCAGAATGTATATGAGGGACATCAACACCGGGCAACCGTTGAGCAGAAGATGGTGGGATATCGTTTCGCGCGAGGCCCGACGGGATCCTTTGCTGGTGGTAACGGACGATAGTGTTGTGATGGACCTGCGCCTGAAGACGCCTGACGATATCGAACTCAACGGCAAGAAGATCAACAGGGAAGAGTTTTCCAGAGTGATCGGGCGAGCTGCAGCCCAGTAACTCTGTGATGGAAATGCGCTGAACCCATTCAAACTAGTGCTATTCTCGCGCCCTTGAAGGCCCGGCCCCTGTATCCGGGCCTTCTCTTTCAAGGACAGCATCTGGAACATTTCATGAAGAAAACATTGGTAGTTATCGGCGGGCTGGTTGTAGTCGGCGCGGCATGGACGTCCGTCGCGTGGTACACCGGCCAGCAGTTGCCCGAACAACTGGGCGCCGCGCTGGCCGATGCCAATCAGCAACTGGACAAGGCCATGGGCAGCCGGATGCACGGCAAGGTGGAGCTGCTTTCCCTGGATTCCCATCTGTTCACCAGCGTCGCCCGCTATCGCGTGACCTTCAGCGACCCGGACGGTGAATCCGGTTCCCTGGACTTTGTCGATCACATCGAGCACGGGCCTTTCCCGTGGTCGCGACTCAAGCAGTTCCAGTTGGCGCCGGTCATGGCTGCAAGCAGCTACGCGGTGGAGAAGACCGACAAGACCGCGAAGTGGTTCGACGCCAGCGGCGATCAGCTTCCGCTGAGCGGCAGCACCAGCCTGGGTTACGGCGGCTCGGTCCGCGCCGATCTCAAATTGGCCCCGCTGGCCGTGAAGGGTGAAGACGGCGCCGATTTCTCCTTTTCCGGTCTGACGCTGCAGATCGATGGCGATACTGCCGGCAAGGCGATGCGCTTTTCCGCTGCGATGGCAGACATGAGCGTGGTGGGTGGCAACGGCTCGGCGGAGCATATGGGGCTGAAAGGCTTTACGTTCGCGGGCGACATGACCAAGACCCCGCACGGCTTCTACGTCGGTTCCTACGCGGTCGATCTTGCCGAGGCATCCTTCGCCATTGCCGGCCAGCCTGCGGTGAAGTTCGGTCTCGACCTGCACGACACCTACCGGATCGAGAGCGCCGGTCTTGCGATGAAAGGCATCTACAACGTTTCCGACATCAACTACGCCGGCAAGCCGCTTGGCAGCGCCCGCATCGGCTGGAGCATGCAGCAGCTTGATCCCGAGGCCGTTGGCAATCTGGTGAGCTGGTACGAGCAGAACACGGCTGAACTGGAGGCCATTGCCCTGCAGCAGGCAGACGGTTCCCGGTTGCTGAAGGATCCGGTCTTGAAAGAGGTGTTCCTTCGTGTGCTGGACGGCAAGCCACGAGTGGCGCTGGACGAGTTGTCGTTCAAGACGGCCAGTGGCGAGAGCCGGTTCGACCTTGGTATTGACCTCGTCGGTGTACCGCAGGGGGATATCCCGCCTGAGCAGGCGCTCGCCCAGTCGGTCAAGTCCGTGCAGGCCAACCTGAAGATCTCCAAGCCGATGATCGGCGACCTGGCAGCCCTGCGCGCGTCGCTGGATGGTCTGGATGCCGATTCGATCCGCCAGGCTTCGGCCACCGGGGAAATGGTCGGCATGATGGCCCTGCAAACCCAGATGGCTACCGTTCAGGGGGATGACATTCTGATGCGCCTGAGCTACGCCGACGGCCAGGTCGAGTTCAACGGCCAGAAAATGACCCTCGAGCAGTTCCAGGCCTTCGTCCAGGGGCGTGCCGGGATGCTGACGGGCATCGCTCAGTAAGCCTCATGCGCCACGGGTGACGTGTCGAGCGTCGCCCGTTGGTGTTCGCGGGCAAAAATGTCTTTTGAATTCATCCGATTATCTGTAGCCTTCGGCGATTCCATAAAACCGAGGTCGCAGCGGATTTTTGCCGCCTGTGCAAAGGCCAAGCTGTAACCCGATTTGTCCGTGCCCGATGATACACTCGACTTACGCGCATCAGCGCCTGCAGGTCTTGCGAACATGACGCAGATTTCCGAACGCCTTCTGGTCCAGGCCCATCTGGACGCCAAGCAGCCCAAGCCGCTCACGCCCGAACAAGAGGCCGAATACCGCGCCGCCATTGCCGCCGAACTCAAGGCGCAGGATGCGGTGCTCGTTGCTCACTACTACTGTGACCCGGTGATCCAGGCCCTGGCCGAAGAAACCGGTGGTTGCGTGGCTGACTCCCTGGAAATGGCCCGCTTCGGCAAGAACCATTCGGCCAAGACCGTGCTGGTGGCCGGTGTCCGCTTCATGGGCGAGACGGCGAAGATCCTCACCCCGGAAAAGCGCATCCTGATGCCAACCCTCGATGCCACGTGCTCCCTCGACCTGGGGTGCCCGGTGGATGAGTTCTCGGCCTTCTGCGACAAGCATCCCGACCGCACGGTGGTGGTGTATGCCAACACCTCGGCGGCGGTCAAAGCCCGTGCCGACTGGGTGGTAACGTCCAGTTGCGCGCTGGAGATCGTCGAGAGCCTGATGGACAACGGCGAGACCTTCATCTGGGCTCCCGATCAGCACCTGGGCAATTACATCCAGAAGCAGACGGGCGCCGACATGTTGATGTGGGATGGTGCCTGCATCGTCCACGAAGAGTTCAAGTCGCGGCAACTGGCCGATATCAAGGCGCTGTACCCTGATGCAGCCATCCTCGTGCATCCGGAATCGCCGGCTTCGGTCATCGAACTGGCGGATGCCGTGGGCTCCACCAGCCAGTTGATCGCCGCCGCGCAGACCTTGCCGAACAAGAAGTTCGTGGTCGCTACCGACCGCGGCATCTTCTACAAGATGCAGCAGTTGTGTCCGGACAAGGAGTTCATCGAGGCGCCAACGGCCGGTAATGGTGCGACTTGCCGCAGTTGCGCGCATTGCCCGTGGATGGCGATGAACACCCTCGAGCGCACCTTGCAGTGCCTGCGTGAGGGAACCAACGAGATCTTCGTCGAACCCGCGTTGATTCCGCAGGCGATCAAGCCATTGCAGCGCATGCTGGAGTTCACCCAGGCGGCACGCCTGAAGTTGTCGGGCAACGCTTGAAAAACAAAGGGCCGCACAATGCGGCCCCTTTTTTCTGTTCTTCACGCAGTTTCCGGGGGCGATGATTCTTGGGCTTGGGCTTGGGCTTGGGCTTGGGCTTGGGCTTGGGCTTGGGCTTGTGGGTTTCGGTTTTGTGAGCTTATCCATTGGATTTGGCGAGGCTGCCGGCCCCTTCCGCCTTTACGGCGGCCCCCTTTGTTCTTGGACAAAGGGGGGCAAAACCGCTGGCTCCCACATACGGCCCTACGCTTCGCTCCGGGTCCCCTCGCTCCGGTGTCCTCCAGGGGCCGCGCGGCCACGATTTGCTGCGCAAATCTAACACTCGCGCTCTTCGGCTTCGCCGAAGGGGGCTGCGCCCCAGCCCCTTCCGAACACCTCCACTCGGCCTCCTGAGGTCGCATGTTACGGGCGGTGTTCTCACGGGCGGATCTTCGAGATTTGGATCTGTTTTTGAAAACATCCGTGAAGAGCTTTTGCTTTTCATACGCGTCAGTTCAGACGCCGCCAATTGCGACTTCAGCCGGCCGAGTGGAGGTGCCTGTAGGGGCCGGGTGCGTAAGCACCCTTCGGCGAAGCCGAAGACGCGAGATGAAGATTTGCGGAGCAAATCGTAGGCCGCGCTGGCCCCGAAAGGTGCCGGAAGGAGGGGACCCGGAGCGAAGCGTAGGGCCGGATGTTGGGAGCCAGCGGTTTTCGTCCATTTTGCCAAGACAAAATGGACTCGCCGTAGAGGCGAAAGGGGCCGGCAGAGTCGCCGCCTCGAACGGATAATCTCGCAAACCCGGCAACCACACCGGCTTTTTTCAGGTTGCTCCTCAGCGCATCATGTCCTTGACCATCCGTTGCTGCTCCAGCATGTCCCGTTGCCGCGCGTCGATTCGCGAGGCGAGCTGGAAGTTGTTGCCGGCCCGACGTTTGGCGAAATCCAGTTGTTGCAATGCCTGGTCGAAATCGCCGGTCAGGGCGAAGAATTCCGCACGCGCCTGGTGCAGGCCGATGGTATTGCCGGACAGGCCACGGGCTTCGGCCAGGTCGTACCAGACGTCCGGATCATCCGGGCGATTCTTGATCAGCGCTTCCAGCGCTTTCTCTGCCAGCGCCGGCTTGTTCTGCTTGAGCAGCAGGTCGGCGGCCACTTGCTGCAACGGGTAGTTGCCCGGATACAGCAGGCGCATCCTGTCGACCCGCTGTTGGGCGTCGGCCAGGCGATTGTTGGTGATCTCCAGATCGATCTGGGTCAGGTTGTAGGTGATGTCGTTGGGGGATGCAGCCAGCAGCGGCTTGAGGTTTTCCCGTGCTTCGTTGAGCTGGCCACCCTTGATCAGCGCCAGGGCCAGACCGTAGCGGGCGGCGTCCAGTTTCGGGTTCTCATCCAGCAGGGCGCGGAAGCGTTTGGCGGCGAGGCCTGGCGTGCCTTCGTAGAAAAGCTGCACCCGGGCACGCATCAGTTGATAGCGAGCGCTGTCTTCGGTGCCACCGGGTGGTGCCTGTTCGGCGCGGTTGCGGGTGTCGGCGATACGGCTTTCGCTGACCGGGTGGGTCAGGAGGAATTCCGGTGGCTTGGCGTCGAAGCGGTACTGGCGCATCAGGCGTTCGAACATGGTTGGCATGTTGCGCGGGTCGTAGCCGGCTTTCTGCAGGTTGAGAATACCGATGCGGTCGGCCTCCTGCTCGTTCTGCCTGGAGAAGCGTCGTTGCTCCTGGATGGCCGCGGCCTGCGTGCCGGCGATGGCGGCGATACCGGCATCGCCGGCACCCGAGGCCGCGATGACGATGCCGGCCAGCAACGCCGCCATCATCGGCAGTTGCATGCGTTGCTGGGCCTCGACGCCACGGGCGAAGTGCCGTTGCGACAAGTGCGCCAGTTCGTGGGCGAGCACCGAGGCGTACTCGCCCTCGGTCTGGGCATTGAGGAACAGGCCGCCGTTGACGCCAACGATGCCGCCTGGGGCGGCGAAGGCGTTCAGCTCCGGGCTGTCGATCAGGATGAACTCCAGGCGACGGTCTTGCAGTTGACTGGTTTCAGCCAGTCGGTAAACGCTGGTTTCGACGTAATCCTTGAGCTGGGGGTCTGACAGCTGCCTGACATTGCCTCGCAGCAGACTCAACCAGGCGCGGCCGAGCTGGTGCTCCTGTTGCGGGGAAACAATGGCAGAGCTGGCGTCGCCAAGTGACGGCAGGTCGTCGGCGTGGCTTGGAAGCGCCAGCAGGCAGGCCAGTGTCAGCAGGGTAGGGCGCAGAAAATTCATGCACGGAGCTCTGGTCGACAAAGAGGCTTACTGTAGCCGCCTCGCACGGTTGCGACCAGTGGCGGTATTCTGCGAGGCTTGCCGGCTTTGTAGGCGGGCCCTGATCGGGCCGGCCGGTTTTTCTGGAGCGCCGTAATGACTGAAACCCCGAATCCCGATGCCGAACTCGACGCCAGTGGCCTGAACTGCCCGCTGCCTTTGCTCAAGGCGAAGATGGAACTCAATCGCCTGGCATCCGGAGCGGTGCTCAAGGTGGTCGCCACCGATGCCGGCTCGCAACGTGACTTCCGCACTTTCGCCAGGCTTGCCGGTCATACACTGCTTCACGAAACCGCCGAAGGCGGGGTCTACACCTACTGGCTGAAAAAGGCCTGACGTTTTTTCTCGTATCCAGGGATCGTCGATGTTCAAAGTGCTACGCAGTTGGCTGCACCGCTACTTCTCCGATGAGGAAGCCGTGGTGCTGGCGGTCCTGCTGTTTCTCGGCTTCACCGCGGTACTGACTCTTGGCGGCATGCTGGCGCCGGTGCTGGCGGGCATGGTCCTGGCGTTTCTGATGCAGGGCCTGGTCAATGCGCTGGAGCGCCTGCGAGTACCGAGCAAAGTGGCGGTCGGGCTGGTGTTCACCCTGTTCATGGGCGCGCTGGCGGTCTTTCTGCTGGTGTTGGTGCCGTTGCTCTGGCACCAGTTGATCACCCTGTTCAATGAGCTGCCGGGCATGCTCGGCAAGTGGCAGTCGCTGCTCCTGCTGCTGCCCGAGCGTTATCCGCACCTGGTGTCCGATGACCAGGTCCTGCAGGCGATCGAAGCCATGCGTGGCGAGATCGGCAAGTTCGGCCAGTGGGCGCTGACGTTCTCGCTGTCGAGCCTGCCGCTGCTGGTCAACGTGATGATCTACCTGGTGCTGGTGCCGATCCTGGTGTTCTTTTTCCTCAAGGACCGCGAGACCATCGCCCGCTGGGTCAGCGGCTACCTGCCGCAGGAGCGTGCGCTGATGACCCGGGTGGCCGAGGAAATGAACCGGCAGATCGCCAACTACATCCGTGGCAAGGGCATCGAGATCCTGATCTGCGGGGTTGCCACCTACATCGCCTTCGTCGCCCTGGGGCTGAACTACGCGGCCTTGCTGGCGCTGCTGGTAGGGTTGTCGGTAGTGGTGCCCTACGTGGGGGCCGTGGTGGTGACGGTGCCGGTCACGCTGATTGCGTTGTTCCAGTGGGGATGGGGTGATCAGTTCATCTACCTGATGGCGGTCTACGCGATCATCCAGGCACTGGATGGCAACGTGCTGGTGCCGCTGCTGTTCTCCGAGGCGGTGAGCCTGCACCCGGTGGCGATCATCTGCGCTGTGCTGCTGTTTGGCGGGCTGTGGGGGTTCTGGGGGATCTTCTTCGCCATTCCGCTGGCCACGCTGTTCAAGGCCGTGCTGGATGCCTGGCCCCGCCGCGAGCCGGCGGTGGCGCCACTGCTCTGAAGCTGCAAGCTTCAAGCTTCAAGCTGCAAGATTAAGGCGGTGGTGTTGCGGGCTGCTCTTTCTTGCCGCTTGAGGCTTGAAGCTTGCAACTGAATCAGGCCTTGTTCAGTTCCTCGGCAGCAGCCAGTACTGCGGCCACATGGCCTGGCACCTTCACGCCGCGCCATTCCTTGCGCAGAACGCCATCCCTGTCGATCAGGAAGGTGCTGCGGTCCACGCCCAGGTATTCCTTGCCGTAGAGCTTCTTCAGCTTGATCACGTCGAAGAGCTGGCAGATGGCTTCGTCCTTGTCGCTGATCAGCTCGAAGGGGAAGGCCTGCTTGGCCTTGAAGTTCTCGTGGGACTTGATGCCGTCGCGCGAGACACCGAACACCTCGGTGCCGGCAGCCTGGAAGGCGGCGTACTGGTCGCGGAAGTCCTGGCCTTCGGTGGTGCAGCCTGGGGTGCTGTCCTTGGGATAGAAATACAGCACGACCTGGCGGCCTTTCAGGCTCGCAAGGCTGACCTGCTGGCCACTGGTGGCCTGGGCCTGGAAGTCGGCGACGGGTTGGTCGAGTTCAACGGCCATGGGTTGTGCTCCTTACACCGGGTTCTGTGGGCGCCAGGGTTCGATCAGCGCATCGAGGTTGAGGGCGTCGGCGAAATCGAGGAACTGATCGCGCAGCCAGCTGATCTGGGTGCCGGCGGGCAGGGTGACGGTAAACGTGGCATTGAGCATGGTGCCGCCGGTCTGCGGTGCCTGATAGGTATCGCAGGTCAGGCTTTCCAGTTCGACACGGTGGTCGATGAAGAACTGGCACAGCTCGTTGATGATGTCCGGGCGGTACGCCGCGCTGACATAAGCGACGTACGGCAACGACAGCGGACGCACTTCCAGTTCGTTGCTGCGCACCACATTGACGATGAACCCGTGCTTTTTCGCCAGGCTTGGCAGTGCGCCTTCGAAGCGGGCCAGGGCATCCCAGTTGCCGGTGATCTGCAGGATCAGTGCACTGCACTCGCCGTGGCGGGTCAGGCGAGAGGTTACCACCGAGCAGCGGCTGTCGTTGCTGGCCCGGCAAAGGACGTTGGTCAGTTCCATCGGGCTTGGGCCGAGAGCGCTGACGACAAGGAATTGTTCGCGAAGGGTGGGGGTGGACATAGCGTTCCTAAAGCGATGAGCGGTCGGTACCTGACGGGTGAAAAGGGCGGGTCAGCGTGCTCCCGGGGCTCTGCATCGAGGGGGTGGCACTGCCGGAGCGCGTTGTCGGCAGCCCGGCGGGCCGCTGTGTACCGATCAAAGGACGAAGGGTAGCGAAAATGGCCGCCGAGGGGAATGCTCCGCCCGCCTGCGTCGCTTGTGCAAGCCCGATGGCGCCAGTACCATTACCGCTCTCTTTTTCCGGCAGGAGCAGTTTCATGATTGCGGGCAGTATGGTGGCATTGGTCACACCCATGGATGCACAAGGGCGTCTGGACTGGGACAGCCTCGGCAAACTCGTGGACTTTCATCTGGAAAAGGGTACCCATGCCATCGTCGCCGTCGGTACCACCGGCGAGTCGGCGACCCTCGATGTCGAAGAGCACATCCAGGTCATCGAATTCGTGGTCAAGCGTGTCGCCGGCCGTATCCCGGTCATCGCGGGCACCGGTGCCAACTCCACCAGCGAAGCCGTGCACCTGACCCAGAACGCCAAGGACGCCGGCGCCGATGCCTGCCTGCTGGTGGTTCCGTACTACAACAAGCCGACCCAGGAAGGCCTGTACCAGCACTTCAAGCACATCGCCGAAGCCGTCGACATCCCGCAGATCCTCTACAACGTTCCCGGCCGCACTTCCTGCGACATGCAGGCCGAGACGGTGATCCGCCTGTCCACCGTGCCGAACATCATCGGCATCAAGGAAGCCACCGGCGACCTGCAGCGTGCCAAGGCGATCATCGAGGGTGTGAGCGACGACTTCCTCGTCCTGTCGGGCGATGATCCGACCGCCGTCGAACTGATCCTGCTGGGTGGCAAGGGCAATATCTCCGTCACCGCCAACGTCGCACCACGCGAAATGGCCGACCTGTGCGAGGCCGCCCTGCGTGGCGATGCCGAAACCGCACGGGCCATCAACGAACAACTGATGCCGCTGCACAAGAACCTGTTCATCGAGGCCAACCCGATTCCGGTGAAGTGGGCCCTGCATGAAATGGGTCTGATGGGCGACGGTATCCGCCTGCCGCTGACCTGGTTGAGCGCATCCTGTCATGACACGCTGCGCCAGGCCCTGCGCCAGTGCGGCGTACTGGTTTAATTGAGGACGTACACCGCATGAAGCGATTGGCTGGTCTTTCCGCCCTTGCCCTGATCATTTCCAGCACCAGCGGCTGTGGCTGGCTGTGGGGCGAGGACGGGTATTTCCGTGACCGTGGCAGCGACTACCTGGAGGCCACCCAAAAGCCGCCGATGCAGTTGCCGCCCGATGCAAGCAACGTCAAGCGCCTTGATCCGCTGCTGCCGATTCCGCGCAACGTCGCGGACGACAACGTCAAGGGCGAGTTCGAGGTTCCGCGTCCCCTGCCGCTGGCGGCCAGCGCCGATGCCAGCGACTTCAGCCTGCAGAAGAGTGGTGCTGCCCGTTGGGTCCTGGCCCAGCGCGCACCTGCAGAAGTCTGGCCGGTTGCCCGTCAGTTCTTCGAGGATAACGGTTTCCGTATCGCCGAAGAGCGCCCGCAGACCGGTGAGTTCAATACCACCTGGCAGCGCTTCGACGAGCTTTCCGCGTCCATGGCTGATCGCCTCGGTGGCGCGGCCAGCAGCCGCGACAGCGAGATCCGCGCCCGTGTGCGTATCGAGCCAGGCGTGCAGCGGAATACCAGTGAAGTCTACGTAGTGACCGTCGAGCGTGCTGCCGGCAGCACCGCCGAGCAGGACTTCCCGGCCCGTTCCAGCAACACCGGCGTCGACGCCGTGCTGGTGGACGAAATGCTTGCCAGCATGACCCGCAGCGCCGAGAAGGGCGGTTCGGTGTCGCTGCTCGCGGCCCGTGACTTCGATGCGCCGAGCCGTGTCAGCCTGAGCGAAGACGGTAGCGGCAACCCGGTACTGAACCTGGGCGCCGACCTCGACCGTGCCTGGTCCAGCGTTGGCCGTGCCCTGGAGCACGGTGAGTGGCGCGTCGAGGACATCAACCGCAGCCTGGGCCTGTACTACATCAACCTGGCCGAAAAAGCCGAGCCGAAAGACCGTGAGCCTGGTTTCTTCAGCCGCATGTTCGGCAGCGAGCCAACCAAGGAAGAACGTGAAGCCCGCGCCGAGCGTTATCAGGTTCGCCTGAGCAAGGTCGGTGATAGCGTGCAGGTGACGGTCGAGAAGAACATCAACACCGTGGCTCCGGCCGATGTGGCCCGTCGCGTATTGAGCGTCATCCAGGACAACCTGGGTTAAGTGCGGTTCGCGGTACTTGGAAGCGGTAGCCAGGGAAATGGCACGCTGATCGGCAGTGGTGACACTCACGTACTGGTCGATTGCGGCTTTTCCCTGCGCGAAACCGAGCGGCGCCTGGCGCGGCTCGGTGTATCGCCAGAACGCTTGAGCGCCGTGCTGGTGACTCACGAACATGCCGATCACGTGCATGGCGTGGGATTGCTGGCACGGCGCTACAATATTCCGGTCTATCTCAGCCGTGGCACGTTGCGCGGTTTGCGCAAGCCACTGGAGGCGACAGGGTTTCTCGCAGCGAACGATACGCTCGATGTGGGGACGCTGAGCATCAAGGCGGTGGGTGTGACCCACGACGCACTGGAGCCGTTGCAGTACGTCTTCAGCGATGGTCGTCGGCGCCTTGGTGTGCTGACCGACCTGGGCTGCTACGACACGAACCTGCTGGACAGTTACCGGGGCCTGGACGCCCTGATGATCGAAGCCAACCACTGCCGTGACCTGCTGGCGCGGGGGCATTACCCGAACTTTCTCAAGCTGCGGGTTGGCGGCGACTACGGACATTTGAACAACCACCAGGCCGCCCGCCTGGTGTCGGAGCTGGGTTGGGAGAATCTGCAGCACCTGGTGCTGGCCCATCTCAGCAGCAAGAACAACCTGCCACAGCTGGCCCGGCAATGTTTCGTCGACACCCTCGGGTGCGACCCGGACTGGCTGCAAGTGGCCAATCAGGATTGTGGGCTCGACTGGCGCGAAATCGTCTAGCCCCTCTCATTTAGCAAGCGGAGCCCATCATGGAAAAACGTGAAGAACTCTACCGCGGCAAAGCCAAGTCGGTTTACAAGACCGACGACGCTGACCGCTTGATCCTGCTGTTCCGTAACGACACCTCGGCGTTCGACGGCAAGCGCATCGAACAGCTCGACCGCAAAGGCATGGTGAACAACAAGTTCAACGCCTTCATCATGCAGAAGCTGGAAGAAGCCGGCATTCCGACCCAGTTCGACAAGCTGCTGGGCGACAACGAATGCCTGGTCAAGAAACTGGACATGATTCCTGTCGAGTGCGTGGTTCGTAACTACGCTGCCGGCAGCCTGGTCAAGCGCCTGGGCGTCGAAGAGGGCATCAAGCTGGAGCCTTCCACCTTCGAGCTGTTCCTGAAGAACGACGAGAAGGGTGACCCCTTCATCAACGAATCCCATGTAGTCGCTTTCGGCTGGGGCACCGCCGAGCAACTGGTCAAGATGAAAGCGCTGTCGCTTAAGGTCAACGAAGTGCTGACCAAGCTGTTCGACGACGCCGGCCTGCTGCTGGTGGACTTCAAGCTGGAATTCGGCGTGTTCCATGGCGAGATCGTCCTGGGCGACGAGTTCAGCCCGGACGGCTGCCGTCTGTGGGACAAGGAAACCCGCAAGAAGATGGACAAGGACCGCTTCCGTCAGGGCCTCGGTGATGTCATCGAAGCCTACGAAGAAGTCGCCAAGCGCCTGGGCGTGCCGCTGTAATCCGGCACGTTCGCGCAAGCATCTGAAAGCACGCGATTTTTTTCATCAAAAGGCTTCGCCTTTGGTAAAAGTGCTGGTATGATGCGCGCCACTGGAGAGATGCCGGAGTGGCCGAACGGGACGGATTCGAAATCCGTTGTACTGGCAACAGTACCTAGGGTTCAAATCCCTATCTCTCCGCCATATTAAAGGCCCCGAGCGCTGTGAAGCCCTCGGGGCCTTTTTCATTTGGGGGAATTTTGGGGGAATGGGGGAGCGTGTAATTCCCCCATGCCTTCGCTATCATTTCCCCCATGGCCTACTACGAGAAGCGCGGGGACGCCTGGCGCGCCCAGATCCGCCGCAAAGGATATCCAACACTTTCTGCAACTTTCGACACCAAAGCCGAGGCGCAACGCTGGGCGGCGGAGATCGAGGGTGACATGTCGCGTGCGCGTTTTGTCGACATGCGCGAGGCCGAGAGCACCACCCTGGCTGAGGCGCTGGATCGGTACCTGTCTGAAGTCACATCGACGAAGAAGGGGGCCAAGCAGGAGGAGGTCAGGATCAAGAAGTGGAAAGAGCACAAGCTGGCAGGGAAGGGGCTGGCTGCTATCCGCTCAAGCGACATGGCCGCTTATCGGGATGCTGAGCTGAAAGAAGGGAAGTCGACGGCGACAGTGCGCCTCAACCTTGCGGTGATCAGCCACCTGTTCACGGTGGCGACGAAGGAGTGGGGAATCGAGGGTTTGACGAACCCTTGCCGCGCGATCCGCATGCCGAAGGGCAGCAAGGAGCGCGACCGGCGGCCAACGCCGGCGGAGCTGACAGCCCTCTTCAAGGCGGCGGGTCAGATGAACGCTCAGCTTCCGGTGTTCATCGAGCTGGCGGTCGAGACGGCGATGCGTCGATCTGAGTTGCTTCTGCTGCGCCGCGACCAGGTGCGGGGCAAGGTGGCCTACCTGGAAGACACCAAGAACGGCGAACGGCGCGCGGTGCCTCTTTCTTCTCGGGCGATGGCGCTGCTTGAGGGCCTGCCCACGCCAATCGGTGGCGGCCGGTACTTCAGCCTGGCGCTCAACACGATCAGCAATTACTTCCCTAGAGCCTGCGAAGCCGCCGGCATCGAGGGCCTGCGCCTTCACGACCTGCGCCACGAAGCGACCAGCCGTTTCTTCGAGCGCGGCTTCACCATGATGGAGGTCGCGAGTATCACGGGCCACAAGACCCTGGCGATGCTCAAGCGCTACACGCACCTCAGCCCCCAGGATCTTGCCGAAAAGCTCGGTTGAGCTCATGCGACACGCAGCGTAGGCGGATCTTTCCGCTTGCGCCCGGGCTTTGGCTTTTGGTGCTCCCCATCCCGGAACTCGCGCAGAAACTTGCGCACATCCTCTTTCAGCCAGCAGTGCCGGTTACCCATCTTGAAGCTCTTGGGGAGCCACGGCACGCCTCGGCGAATCCCTTCCCTGATTGACGCCTCTGTGCGACCAAGCAGCTTGGCCAGCCCGTCGAGCGTCAGTACCTCGGTCTCTTCGTTCATTCCGTCCTCCCGGCCTGGCTGTTCAGGCTCCCGTCTTCGTGCTGACCCGTGAGATCAGCCTCTTTCAATTCCGTGATCACGGACTGGATTCCGGCCACGTAGCTTCCTGGTCTGCCAGCCGCCGCGCGGGCCAGTCGATCGATGACCACCGCCGCAGGCGACTCGCGGAGAGATCTGACCAGTTCAATCGCCCATGTCCGACCCTCCACAAACATCAGGCGATTTATCGGTCCGCTCGCCGACACTTCCACCTGATCAAGGTTCGGCCGTGGCGGTACTGGCGTGCTGGCTGGCGCCTTGGCTGAGGCCCTGGACTGCACCGAGTTCAGTCTTCCGCGCGCCCGGCGGAGTGCCATTTCAGCGATGATGCTCATTGCTGGCGCCCTCCGTATCGGCGACGGCGCGCAGCCGAAGTGTGATCCCGCAGGCCTTTGCCAACTGGTGCAGCTTGGCAACGCTGGTGGCCGGGTCCTGCAGGGCTTAGCCGAATCGCACCAGGCGATCGCCGAGGTCTTCGAATTCGCCGCGGTGTTTAGGCTGCGTCATCGCTGCGCTCCCGCTCCCGTTGCTCATCAGCAAGAAGCTGGCGCCATTCCGCTTCTGTGCGGTTGGCGTACAGCGGTTCGTCCTGCGGCTTCGCTGGCGCCGGGTGCAGGCCGGCTTCTTTGCGCAGGCGGATCTCTTGGCGGTCGATGGCTACGCCCTGGGGCGCTTCGACGCCGAGCCGGACCTGGCCGCCCTTAATTTCGATCACGACGACGGTGATGTCGTCACCGATGCGGATGGATTCGCCTACCCGGCGACTGAGGATCAACATGGCAATAGCTCTCCATGCCCGCGCATGTCGGCGGGCTTGAGTTGTAGGGGGAGGGGTTAGGTGCGCGCTTCGAACAGTTCGATCTGCGCCGCTGGCGTGTCGCGGATGCTGATTGCTTCGGCGATGCGCTGCCGCGCAATGTCGATGTACCCAAGCGGGCTGCCATGTTCGTCGAGGTCTTTCTCGATGCCGATGAAGCTTCGGCCCAGTTGGATGCAGGCAACGCCGGTGGTGCCGCTGCCCATGGTGTTGTCGAGCACCACCTGGCCGGGGTTGGTGTAGGTGGCGATCAGGAAGCGCATCCAGTTGACGGGCTTCTGAGTAGGGTGGAAGTTGGCGGTCTGCTTGTCGCTCGAGAAGAACTGCACAGATCGCGGGTACCGCTCTGTCGAGTCGTACTCGGTGAGCGACAGGGCCTTCCCGTAGCACTCGGAGTTGACAGTCTTCCGCTTCGCCGTGCGCCGTTCGTGGCCTGAGGTCATCTGCGGGTTGTACACCGGCTGGCGCCGGTAGAAGACTTGGGCACTTTCGTGCGCCCGGAGTGGCTGCTTCTTGGCGTTGAGGAAACCGGTGGCATTGCCTTTCTCCCAGATCCACTCGTAGCGGTAGTCTCGGGGATTGCTGGCGACCACCATCGACGCGAAGGGCTGGGCCGCGCAGAGCACGATAGCGGCCTCGGTCTTGGCGATGCGCAGGTACTGCTCCCACAGCAGCCTGAAGGGAATCACGACGTCCCAGGCGCACTGTGTGGTCCCGTAGGGCAGGTCGGCCAGTACCAGGTCGACGCTGGCGTCTGGCAGCGATCTCATCACCTCCAGGCAATCGCCGTGGTAGAGGCTGACTTCGTTCATCGCGGCCCCCGATAGATCAGGTAGGCCATATAGGCGAGGGCGATCATGTTGTCACCTGCTTGCGGTAGCCCGCATCGTAGAGCAGCGCAAGCCCCTCGAAGGCGGTCTGCACGCCGGGCTTCCAGTAGGTCGCCCACATCTCCTCGATCGCCGTAGCTCTTTCATCCGCCGCAATCTGCTCGGGCGTGCGCACAGGGCGGAAGGTGCAGTACTCCAATCGCCAGCAGAGCTCCTTGTCACCGACCTGTGCAACCAACATTTCATCGCCGATGAATTTGATTTTTACCTGGCGCCAATTTTTCTGGACGCCTATTCGTGCTTCGCATTCATCTCCCGCCTGCGGCAAGCCTTCGCCATTCCACTGTTTATCGCTCACAGCGAATACCTCTCTTCGTCCCAGCGCCCAAGCGCCGTTGCAGGTGTAGGTTCGGATTCTTGTTCGTGCGGGGAGAGCTGGCGCTCGTTGCCGGCCTGGAGCTGGCTGTCGGGGATGCAGCTGATGCCGACCCCATTGAGCAGGTAGCAGGTGACGCCGCGCTGGCTGTCGTGCTGCACGTCGATGACGTTCTCGGTTGCGCTGGCGCCGGTGGCCAGCAGCAGGAGGCAGAGGGCGAGGCGGGTCATGATGGTTCGTTTCCTTCACGCATGGCGCGCAGCTTGTCGCGCTTGATGATGTCGGTGCACTGCTGGACGCCGTGATAGCACTCGTCAGGCATGCCTTCGTTGAAGGTGTAACAACAGTCAGCGCAGACCCATGGGCATTCGCCGCGAGCTGCGCGATCGGTCCATTCGCGCATCATCTTGTTCATTCCATCCAGATAGGCTGGGAACTCGCTGGCTGGCATTTCGGTGACCGTCACCAAGTCGCTCATATGCTCACCTCGCCAGTTGCTGCAAATCGTTGAAGTACCGGCAGCAGCGCCGCGACCTGTTCCCGGCTCAGGTGCATTCGAGTAGTCAGCAGCACCTGGTCAGGGATTGGGTAAGGCACCCATCCGTTCGCTTCTTTGGTGTCCACGCCGAACGCGGCCGCCTGGCTGGCCATGATCTTCGGCTCAGCATCCTCGACGCCCAGCCAGATGGCCTCGGGATCGACCAGGCTGCTGAGCTGGACGTTGCAGCGCGCGCCGTAGAGGTCAGAAAACTCGAGCAGGGCAAAGCCCCGGCCCGTCGTGCTCGGTACGATTTCCATGGATTGGCCTTGGCCGCCATATCGCGGCTGTTGAATAGAGGGGAGAGGTGTACAGGTAGGCTTTTGGATCTCTAGGGCGTTATGCTTGCTCCTTGTTTATGATCGGCAGCTAATGTCGCGACGTTTACCAATACGGTCCAATTAAGAGTTTGGGGGGGGGCGGGGCGTGAACGAACAACCAGTGGTTCTGGCTCTAAAACGGGCCCAAGAAGTGCTTGATACGGCCTACTTCGGATTAAAGCTTCTGAAGCAGAAGGACCCTTCGCAAAGATCAGCAGGTTTGAGAAATGTTTTGGTCTTTGGCCGATCCGTAACTTTTGTTATACAGAATCTACGATCAATCGTTGGTGAGCAGCGGTTCAACGCTTGGTACGAACCGATACAGGATGCTTTACGTTCTAATCCACTGATGAGGTATTTTGTGGATGCTCGAAATAATCTCGAGAAACAAGGGCGCCTGGACGTAGCGGCAAGCGGTTCCGTCCGAAACTTTAGCAGTACAGATCTTCCCAAATTAGAGCAACCGCCGTTTCCAGCCACCTCGTTTTTTATGGGGGATGTAAACGGAGGGTCAGGCTGGGAAATGGATCTTGGTGGCGGCGAAAAAATTAAATACTACATCGCCATTCCCGAGTCGATGGGGCGATTCGAACAGGTTTTTCATAGCCTTCCAGACAGCATACCTCCAGAACTGCGTAGCTTATCTGTCGTGGAGTTGTGTGAGATTTATCTGGAGGAAATGGCAAGATTGGTTAGGATGGCAAAAAAAGAGTTTTCTCCGCATCCAAGCGAGCGACCTTACTTGCGGCGCGTGAAATAGCTCTTAATTTGGGAAGTAAGAGTTGCGACGCTCGGCCCGCCAGGGCGACCTGCAAAACGATGGCCGGGGTCATTTTATGGCCCGATTCAGCATTTCGGGTATGTCTTCGTGAGGTCCCCGTTGACCACATGCCCGCGGCGAAGAATTAGGTTGGCCAGTGCGGCGCGATCCCGCTGGCTGTGGCTGGCTTGGCCGAGAAGTCCGAAGTAGCTATTGGCCGTCTCGCGCAGGCTCTCTGCCGGTACCGCCGCCGTGCGCTTCAATGCCTGGGCGACGGACTTCTTACGGGTGGTGCGCCGCCACGGCTTGATTACATGCCCGACGAAGTCCACGCCCCGGTCGATTGGCTGAAGGGTTGTCTTCGTGGGGTTGAGCTTGGCGCCCAGCCCGGGCAGGAACTGCTCAATCCGAAACAGCCACTCGTTGAGCTGCTGCGGCGAGTCATGCAGTAGGACGAAGTCGTCGACGTACCGGATGTAGTGCTTCACGCCGAGCGTGTGCTTGCAGAACTGATCCAGGGCATCGAGGTAGATATTCGCGAAGAACTGCGAGGAGAGGTTGCCGATCGGCAAGCCAAGGTTCGCAGGCTGCGTCGTGAGCCGCTTGTGCTGCGGCACCCCATTGAACAGATGCCTTGGACTGCGGATCTCGTAGTCGTCGCGTGGGTCGTGCCAGAGCACCTGCAGTGCCAAGGCTCGAAACCACGGATCGGCGATCCGCCGTTCTAGCTGCCCGGCGAGCACGCGCTTGTCGATCGACACGAAGAAGTTCGCCAGGTCGCACTTCAGGTAGAAGCCCGGGCGCGACCAGTTCTGGGTCTGGCTGCGGATCTTCGCTTCCATCCGCTTACCGGCGTACAGCGTGCCGCGACCTGGGATGCAGGCGCAGCTGTCCGCTATGAAGCTGCGTTCGATGGCGGGACCGATGCGGTTGTAGAGCAGGTGGTGGACGATGCGGTCGCGAAACTCTGCGGCCCACACTTCGCGGGCCTTTGGCCGGGTGACCACGAAACAGATGGATCGGCCAGGCCGGTAGGTTCCAGCCTGGAGTTCGTCGAATAGGTCGAGGAGATTGGTCTCCATGTCCTGCTCGAACTTCCGTGCGCTCGCGGTGTTCCGCTTGTGCCGACGGCAGTCGTAGTAGGCAAGGGCCAGCTCCTCGAAGGTGAAGCTTGCAACGGGTGAATCTGCGGACGGGGCGCACGAGACGCTCGTTGTTCTTGTCGTTGTTGTTGAGCCAGCCATTCTCAAAGTCCATGTTGTAGGCGTTGTTGGCTGAGTACTGCGACCTGTCGTGCTATCTACGTCGCCGGGACGATTGCTCAGCCCGGTAACTGCGCCGGACCTCCCGGCATTCGCCGGTGGTTTCCGTGGTGCGCATGGCGGTGATCACAGATCAGCGGCACGACCAGATTCAGCGCACAGGCAGAAGGGCCTTGGCCCTCAAGCAGCGGGCGCGGTTGCGGATTTCTTCCAGGCGTTGGCCTGCCGGCCGACGGAGGCCGTGAGCTTCATTGCCGTGGCGTGCTGCCCCCTGCTGATGAAGCCCTTGTTGGTGAGGGCGCGCAGCAGGTAGTTCAGCATCCACACGCTTTCGAGCAGCTGGTTGAGATGGTTGAGTCGGTCCCGGCTCATATTCGCCCGGCCGATCAGCACGAGCACTTGCAGACACTCGTCGCGGATCTTCGAGCCGACGACCTGTTTCAGATCTCGCGGGATGTTCCTCACCAGGTCGAGCGCAAGCCCGAGCAGCTCTTCAGCAACCTTGTGGATTTCCAGATCCGTGTGCAGGGCCATCCTGGCCTCCTCGAAAAGCGAGGGCGCCGAGGCGCCCATGAATGAAGAATTGAAGTATCAGAAGTATTTTCTGCGGACGGGGCGCACGAGACGCTCGCCGTCCTTGCCGCTGGTGCTGAGCCAGCCAACGTCAAAGTCCATGAGGTAGGCGCTGTTGGCTGAGGACTGCGTACTCGTCCAGTGATAGCCCTTGGAGAACACCTTCGGCACGGTGATCTCCAGGAACTGGGCTTCGCGGCGCGCCATCAGGTAGTAGTCGCTGTGGCCGTCTCGCTCGAACTTCGCGCAGAACCGTGCAGCCGGGTAGTCGTCGTCGGTCTCGACCAGGTCGGCGGTGTTGGTCATGCCGTCATGTGCGCTTGCCGCACCTTCGGACTCTTTGCCGTAGCTGCCGAACTCCAACTTGGCCTCGGCATCGGCGCCGGTTGGCACGATCAGGTAGTACGGCTTGCCATCGCCGGGGAAGAGTCCTCCGTTCACGCCACCCTCGCCAGGCCAGTAATCGCCGATTGCCGGGATGCCACTTGCGGAGGGCGCTGGCGCTTCAGAAACGGCGAGGCTTGCCAGCTTCAGCACTGCCTCATGGTTAGGGCTTGTGATTGTCAGGTCCCCGCGGGTGTAGGTGGTCAGTTGATTCGCTTGCATGGGGTGCTCCTGTGAATAGGGTGCAGGCGGCCGGCGCTTCCCGGCGTGCTTCTGGTCTGATCGTCGTCCTGACGAACCCGGAATCGCCTGCTAGGGAAAGGAATGAAGGGGTGAATTACTGGATAATTCGGCTGCGGACGGGGCGCACGAGACGCACGCCGTTCTTGACGTCGAGGTTGAGCCAGCCATTCTCAAAGTCCATGAGGTAGGCGCCGTTGGCTGAGTACTGCGTGCTCATCCAGTGGAAGCGATCTTCGCGCAGGGTCACTAGCCCATCGGCTTTGGCCGCCATCAGCAGTTGCCCTTCGAGGCAAGAAGGGATGTAGGCATCCAGCTCCAGCGCCTTCTTTGCGATCTCGCTGCCGGCCTCGGCCATCGCCACGGTGTTTGCGTACCCGTCGCTGTAACTGCTGGCGCCGGGAATCTCGACGCCACGCTCTCCCCAGGCTCCCTCGAATTCGTCGGCAGGAAGGATCAGGGCGCGCTCTTGGCCGTTCAGCCAGTAGCGTGCGGCGAAGATACCGCCCAGCAGTGGTTGGCCGAGCGCTGGCAGTTCGGATGCGGCGATGACTTGCTGATTTGCTTGGGTCATGGGTTTCTCCAGGGTGATCGCCGCCCTCCATGGCTGGATGCGGTCGTGTGATTGATTCAGTTCAGGATGTCGAGCTGGGCGGCTTTACATTGCTGCTCGCCGTGGGGAAAATGTTTCGGCGATTCGATCTCGTCGTCTTCGTCCTGGTCAGGATTGCCCAGAATCGATTTGACGCTTTCGTCATTGAACCTGCGCGCCACACTTTCGCTAAGTAGGATTTCGTGGCGCGGATACTTCGTGAAGACGGCCAGCTCTTCGTCGCTCATCAAGTCCATCTTCATGATGGCGACCTGCAGCAATTCGCTGGTAATCGACATCTGAGCCCGCTTTTTGACACGATCCAGAGCCTGATGGATGCCTGGTCGAACCTTGTGTCGAAGCTCCTTCTCTCCCGCCGCCTTTTTCTTCAGCGCGGACGCCTCGCTCCGCTCTCGCTGAGACTTCGCCATTGGCGCCTCTCAAGCCGCTTGGCGGCAGATGAATGAATTGCTGGCGCCGGCCATGCCGGACGCGGTTGGAAATTCTGCGACTCACGACGGCCCGCCCAGGTTGATCCCATTCTCGCGGGCGATCAGTCGTACGCGGGTGTGGCTGGTCTTCATCGCTTCGGCAACCTGGTAGGCGTTCATGCCCTGGGCAACAAGATCGCGCACCATCGGTGCATCGGCTTGGCGCGCGGCCCGCTGCTTGCGCTGGTGCGGGTTGTTCGGTTCGCCCTCGCCACTGATGCCGGCCGGGATTTCGTTGATCTGCTTACCGGCGGCGAAGAAGCTGTCGATGGCCGCATTCAGCTCAGCCATCACTTGCAGGCGCGGATCCGGGATAGGTGCTCCGATTTGCATTGGGTGGTCCTCAAGGGGTCAGGCGTGATGCTCGAAGGCCTCGGCCTTTCGAACGATTCGAACTTGAGCGGTACGGCGTTCTGGCACTCGACGGTCGCGCCGCATTGGGTCGCTGTCGTCGAGCATTGCGTGCATCGCGATCAGGCCGGCGAGCAGGAAGCACATCGGGCTGATGATCTGGCCCTTGATGGCCTTGGCGATCGCGTCGGCGCGGCGCCGGGCATCGAGCTTGAACAGCACCGTGTCGATGCGGTTGGCGGCGGTGCCCGGCGCGATGCTCATGTGACGGGCAATTTCCTTGGTGGTCATGCCCTGGGCGACACACAGCAGGGCTTCGAGCTCGCGAGGGGCGAGCCCACGGCCGAGGTGGCCCATCCATGTGCCGGTGGTTATCGTTTCCATGATGATCCTCGGGGTGGCTGCATTGGTAAGCCGCTCGGCGGCAGTCAGTTCAGAGGCCATGACAATAGGCGTGAGCACCGAGCGGATTCCGATGCAGCCTGGTGATGGGGAACCAGGTGAATCGGGCCGGTTACGCTGTCCGGCTCCAGTGTTCTATGGGGCTTTCGCCTCGGTCGAACTGGACGATTTTCGCAGTCTCGACGCGGGCCAATTTCTCCAAGCTGGCCATGCTTCGCCGGCAGTTAACGTCAGGCTGACGTGGCGCTGGTTGTTTGTTTCAGCGGGACGAGCGAGAAACCGCTCTCCCCGTAGGTGCGTGACAGGTTCTGCCTGATCTGCTCTACGGAATAGGCGATCCCTCCATGGCCCCGAGGCCCCTTGTAGAGGTACATTTCACCCTTCACTTCATAGGTAAATTGCATGGGAGCGTTCCATGGTTGGAAAGATCAGCCCGAAACTGGGCGTTGAGGTTTACGTTGGCGAGAACTTCGATATCTGTCTCAAGCAATACGATCACAGCATTGGAGAGCAGGTGATCGTGTTGCATCCAAGCGAAGCGGAAGGCCTGATTGAATTGTTGAGAGCTGGCATCAAGCAGTCCGCCGAGTTGCGTGCGGAAGACGAGGAAAACTCCTGATCCAATCCCGGCCTCGCTACTGGCGACAGGCCGGGGTATTGCGTCAGCGATGTCAGGTGCCATATCCCCGCCGCTGATTGCAGGTCAGGCTTCGTCGGTGTGGGCTTCGAGCTTCCTCCTCATGGCGGCAATCAGTGCCTGTTCGCCATGGATCGCAGGTCCTTACAACATGCACGCTACAGCTCTGGTGCCCTGATTGGATGGGGCAGGGTGCATGAGGTCCGGCGGCTCCAGCCGAGGCTATCGGAGCCGCTAATTCAGTTCGGTGTCTCTCCCTTCTGCCGCTGGGATTCGCGGGGCGCATCGCTTGCCGGGTCATTCACTCGGTTCAGGCATTTCGCCTTCGTCAGCCGTACAGGGTTATCCCTGTCGTGGGCAGCCTTTCGGGGCTGTCTGACGCCGGTCGCCGGTAGAGGCAATGCGGTCTGTTCGCCAGTTCCAGAGCTGGCATGGGGATCGAATTTGTTGCTCGCGCTGTGCCGTTGCCGGGATCGATCCGCGAGGTTCCCATCGGTGGTAAAGAGCGGTGGCTGCCGAAGCTGCCCGCCGGTGTTGATCCGGCATGGGTCGAAGTAAACGCGATGTTTACAGGTCCGTCAACTCAAAATGTTTATTTTTGTTTATTTTGATGGGGGTAGATCTGGCTTGAGGCGAACGGAGACACAAAAAAACCCGGCGCCAGGCCGGGTTTGTGAGGGGCGGGAGGGTCAGACCCGCGAGTACATGGCCCACCAAAACACGTGGCCGATGATGAGGATCTGCTGCTCTTGAATTTCGGTGAAGGTGTAATCCTCGTCGGGATGCTCGTCCCGGTTGTAGCTGCGTAGACGAATGCCGCTTGGTAGCCGATAAACCTGCTTCACCCTGAGCTGGCCAGAGTGGTTGATTGCATACATTTCACCGTCAACCACGTCACGGATCGAACGCTTGGCAGTGTTTACGCCGACTGTAGCCCCGTCCCGCAGCACGGGGAGCATGCTATTGCCGCTGACTACCACGCACTTGGCGTCCGCTGCTTGAACCCCGTTACGCCTGAGGTCGTGCTTAAAAAATCGCAGCCGGTCAGTCGGGCTTTCTTCGACAGCAAAACCGCCAGCCCCCGCGTGCAGCTGAACCTCTTCCAGAAACGGAATCCACACCTCGTCATCGCGAAGAGGCGACTGGTCGTCCCAAGCATCAATATCCAAAAGCTCGCTGGAAGCATCTCTGTCGCGGATGCCGACAGGCTCGTCCATCGTCGGCTGACCTGCGCCGCTCTCGAGCCATTCAAACCTGACACCCAGCTCTCGGCTGACCCGGTAGAGGTCCTTCTTGGGCACCCCTCGCCCGAACCAGTTGTTCAGGGCCTGGGCGGAAACGCCGAATTTCTCGGCCAGCCATGAGGGGGCCAGGCTTTTCTGGGATGTGAACTGCCTGAGGCGATCGCCTGAATGTTCAATTTTCATAAACACAAAGTTTACGTAGGTTGCGGTGTTTATTAAATAAACGTATCGTTGAGATATGTTTATTCGCCTGAGGCGGAATGTTTATGCAAGCCACCCCACTTGAGCGCGCGATAAGGGCGGCCGGTACGGGCCGGGCTCTGGCTGATCTGCTGGGGGTAACGCCTATGGCCGTCTCCTACTGGAAAACCAGAGGAGTTCCAGCGCATCAGGCCATCCCCATCGAGAAAGCAACTGGCGTCTCACGGCATGACTTGAGGCCAGATCTGTATCCGTCTGGTGATGGCACGCCTGCCGCTTGATTTGAATTATCCATTCACTGGCACTGCGCCAGTAGATGAACAACACACCTGTGAATTTGAACAGTAGGAGAACGAAATGGTGGTCGACCTCATGCTCTTTGCAGCCTTCGGTCTTGGCGGCGGTGCGTTGTGCGTCGCCGCGGGCGTCGCGATGGGTACCTGCCGGCGCGGCGTCAACAAGACGTTCCCGGTGACACACGTCAGCTTCGATCCGGATCTTCCGGACGAAGACCGCCTGGTGTTCCTCGATCGAGCCGCCGACGCCGTTCGATCGGGGCGCTTACGCCAGGCCCAGCAGCTTGAGGATGAGCGCGCCGGCGACGAGGGCAAGTAACCAGCCGCCGACTTGCTTGATGACGGCCTTGTGTTGGTCCCAAGCCCGTCGAAGGGGAGGGCGGTCGAACCCAATCATCGAGAAGTGCTCGCTGTCGTGGATCCGCAGCTCTTCATCCCAGTGCTTGGCCTTCCAGCGAGCGAATGCATCCTTCAACCGTTTCATGTTGGCCTCCAAGGCCTTCGGTGTAACGCCTGAATCCCAGGCATAAAAAAACCGCCTGGCAGGGCGGTCTCTTCAACACATCAACGAGGTTGATTATGCACATCCACTGCGACGCAAGCAATACCGCTGCCGCGTCAGGTTTTGGTTATGCGCAGAACCTGTCGCGTCAGTTCGTACCCGGCGGAGGGAACCGGTAATGGCCCGCATCCGCACCATCAAGCCAGAGTTCTGGACGAGCGAGCAGGTCATGGAGTGCTCGGCTCTGGCTCGTCTCCTGTTCATCGGCATCTGGAACTTCTGCGACGACGCGGGCAATCACCCGATGTCGGCAAAGACCCTCAAGGCACTGGTCTTCCCGGGCGACGACATCACCTCGGCGCAGGTTGAGGGAATGCTCGTCGAGCTTCGGTCGAACGGACTGATCTCGCTCTACGAGCACTCGTCGAAGCAGTACCTACACGTCAATGGGTGGCATCACCAGAAGATCGACCGCCCCACCTACAAGCACCCCGAGTTCGTCGAGCGTTCTACAGCAGGGCAGCCACCCAGCGACGACGACTCGCCGAACGATCGTCGAGGTCTCGGCGAAGACTCGTCTAGCGATGGTCGAGGCCTCACCCCCGGAAAGGAAGGGGAAGGGGAAGGGAAAGGAAGTAATACCCCCCCACCGCGCGAGCCCGGCGCAGCGCTCGAAATGACCCTCGACTGGGAGCCACCCGCCGGAACCCTGAAGGCTTACGCAACCCGTGCCGGCATCCCGGTCGAAGCGTTCACCCAGGCCGCCACTGCGAAGTTCGTGATGCTCAAGTCCGCTTCGGGAATCTGCATGACCGAGGTGCAGTGGGTCGCCGAACTGGTGGCCTGGGTGCAGCGGGATCGGGCGGCCGGTGCCAAGGTGATTCCGCTGCGCAGCGAAGCTCCTGGCGCCTACGACGATGAAGACACCAGTTGGCTACAGGAGGGCGCGTCATGACTCAGGCATCCGCTATCGCCCATGGCCTCTGGGCCAAGGTCCAGTCTGGTCAGCTCATCGCCGCCGGCGAAAGGCTGCCCGAGGAAGTTCGGGCGGAGTTGAATCGGCAAACCGCAATCGTGATTAACGGGCTGTTTCGAGACCTGCGAGCGATCTGCAGCGGCTGGAGACAGGCCTGGCCGGACAAGGAGGCCTACAAGGCGTCGAAGCAGCAATGGCTGCTGGCGTTCTTCGAAGCCGGCATCAATCGCACTGAGCAATTGCAGTTCGGCCTGATGCGCGCCCGCCAGTTGAGCAAGGACTTCATCCCGTCGCCGGGCACGTTCATCGAGTGGTGCCAGCCATCCGCCGAGATGCTGGGTCTTCCGCCGCCTGCTGCGGCGTTCCGCGAGGCCTGTCGCAATGCTCACCCGGCGATGGCGGGTCGTGCTGAGTGGAGTCATGACGCGGTATGGCACGCCGCCAAGGAGTGTGGTTTCGAGAACCTGAACACCTTGGCCCGCGACCTCGGTGCGAAGCTGTTCGAGCGGAATTACGCCATCGCTGTTCGGCGTCTGGCCGCCGGCGAGCCTCTGCTCAAGATGCCTCTGGCACTACCAGCCGAAGTGAAGTCGCGCTCGACTCCCGAAGTTGGCCGAGCCGCGCTCGCGGCCCTGCGCGCCGGGAGGTTTCAACATGCTCAAGTCTGATACCGGAGAAGGCACATGCGCCAAACGAAGCTGACCAAAGCCGCCCGTGGCCGGGAGTGCCAGGTGCGCATCCCCGGCGTGTGCAACGGCAACCCCGAGACCACGGTGCTCGCTCACTACCGACTGGCCGGCACCTGCGGGGTCGGATCAAAGCCGAACGACCTGCAGGGAGCGTGGTCATGCAGTTCCTGCCACGACGTGATTGATGGGCGGCGCCAGGCTGTCAGCCACGAAGAGGCCCGCCAACTGCACGCCGAAGGCGTCATGCGAACTCAGGACCTGCTCGTCCGGGAAGGGTTGGTGAAGGCATGACCAAGCCATTGATGCAGGTCTTTCGCGCCAAGCCGAAGCGTGCCAAGCGCGACGACCGAGAAGGCCAGGAGCAGGCGGCGCTGATGAAAGAGATCGAGCTGCGCTACCCGGAAGTGTTCGTCCATCTGCACCACACCCCAAACGGTGGATATCGCGGCAAGGCTGAGGCCTATCGCCTCAAGAAGCAGGGCGTCAAGGCGGGCATCCCTGATTTGCAGCTCACGATGGCTCGCGGCGGGTATTTCGGGCTGTTCATCGAGTTTAAAGCCACCATCGAGCCAGCGCCCGTCTCGCTGAGCCAGCACGCATGCATCGGCCGTCTGAATGAGCAGGGTTACCTCGCCGTTGTGTGCCGAGGCCATTTCGATGCGATGGAGTGCCTTCGGGCCTACATGGCGCTGCCCGTGACGGTGGCGGCATGAGCGGCTGTTGCGCGGTCGCGCTCTCGGATGCCGAGATTCGCCGGCAGGCTACGGGGTCGACCGTTCGCGATCTGCGTGACCCTCGATACCCTGGCCTGTACCTGCGGTTCGCCAAGGATCGCGAGCGAGCGACTTGGTACCTTGTGAGCCGCAGGAAGTGGAGCAAGATCGGCGGCTATCCCGCGCTGCCGTTCAAGAGCCTCGTCGGAGTCCTGCCGCAGATCCGGGCGCGCCTGGCAGTCGATCCTGATGCCTCGGCCTCGGCGGGCGAATTGGCCACTGTCGGCCAGTTGCTGGCCTGGTACTCGGACCGCCAATCACGCGACCGTAGCCTTTCCCGCAAGCGCCGGGCCACGACCAGCTCGGCGATCAAGTGCCACCTGAAGCCGCGCCTCAACGACCTGCCTGTGACCGAGGCTACGCGATCCGCCCTAGATGAGCGCGTGATGTGGCCGCTGCAGGAGGATTTGTCCCTGTCCTATGTCCGCCTGCTGTGGGGCGTTCTGGTGGTCGCGTTCCGGCAGGCCGAGCGGTTGAAGATGATCGCCGGCAATCCGATTGCAGGCTTCAAATTCACCGACTTCACCAAGGCTCGCGTGCAGCCAAAGGCGGCCCGGCTGCGTGGTGTGCAGCTTGAGCCGCTCGTGGGCCTGCTGGCTGACCGGTTCGACGCCGACCCCGCGGGAGTGATGCTGGCCACCCTGATGCTGTGCCACGGCACCCGCGTCGGGGAGAGCCGCCAGAGCACCTGGCCGCACTTCACGCTGGCCGATATGGGCGAGTGGTTCATCCCCGCCGAGAACACGAAGACCAGGTGCGAGCACCGCCTGCCACTGACCCCGCAAGTCGTTGCGCTGCTGAAGCGGTATCGGGAGTGGCAGGCCGGCAGCGGCTACAAGGGCGTGTACCTGTTCCCAGCCAAGAGCGGCAAGCCGATGAGCGAAGGCCAGGCATGTGCCGTGTTCACCCGCTTGGGTCAGGGCGAGTGGACCAGTCACGACCTGCGCAAGCTTGCCCGGACCGCCTGGACCGATCTGGGCGTGGACTACCTCATTGGCGAGATGCTGGTGAACCACACGCTCACCCGGAACGTGCAGACCTACATCCACACCCATGCTGAACAGCTGAAGCGCGAAGCCCTGGAGAAGTGGCATGAGCGGTTAGATGCGGCTGGGTTCACCGCGATTCATGGGTTGATAGATGGAAGAAACGGAAATTCGCAAAACGCTGCCGAGGCGGCAGATGGAGCGGGTTTCAAGGCTATTCAGGAAACCGTAAAAGGCGAGGATTCCAAATGACGAATACCGACAAAAGCCGAGCCGATTTCGAGGCCGCATTCGTCGAGGAGCAGGTTCGCCAGTGCGGTGAAGGTGTCCGCGGCTCGGCGATCCACATGATTTATCTGGACGCGGCCAATGTGCAGGCGGCCTGGTGGGCATGGCAGGCCAGTCTCAAGGCATTGCGTGTCACCAACCCTTTCCCCGTCTTGATGGGCGATCCAGACGCGGCCTGGGCTCGCGAAGTCGCGGAAAAGTCACTGACGGCCCAAGGCCTGAAGGTGGTCGACTGATGAAGAAGCACGGCCCTTCATTCCGTAAGGAGCGGATCGACCTGGCCCGGTGCCCGGCGTGCCGCGGTGCGGCGGTCATCAAGGGCGTGTTCCACGAAATGGCCTGCGTCCAGTGCAACGCATCCGGTTGGGTCGAGGCCCTGACCGGATCCGCGTTGCCGGTGGAAGAGCTGGTGACACAGCTCAGCTTCAAGCTGCAGGCCCTGGAGCGGCAGATCAATGAATTGCGAAACCCTCGCGCCACTGGGCCCGAGGCGACATATCAAGGAGCCAACCGCCTGGGCGCGGGTGGCTCGAACTACACGGGGGATTGACCATGATCTACAGCAGCGTGCTCGCAGCGGTCGTTTCGGCCCTGGCTGCCGAGGCCATCGACAACACAAGCAAGCAGGCCTGGCAGAAGTTGTACGAGCCGGGCAGGGCGGACGGGCGAGACCTGGCCACTCTTGGCCGTTCGATCGAGGAAGGCAGCATCACCAGGCGTGACGCCGATTGCTGGGTCTTCGCTCGCCTGCATAGCCAACTGAAGCCACGGCACTGGGATGTTCTGGTGGCGAAGTACAGCACCCACAAGGCACGGAAGGTTCAGTCCATCGGTAGGCTGCATCCATTGATCGCCTCCCGCGCGCCTCATCTGTTCATCGTCAACGCGGTGACGGCCTGGGCCATTCCTAAGCTCAAGGGTGCCGATGGCAAGCGCTCCAGCGACATGATCGTGCTGCCAGTTGAGTTCTACGACATCAACCGCTGGGATCCCGAAGCGCGTCCGGAGCGGACCCGGCGGCGCTGGAGGAAGGCGATCGAGGATGTCCTCGATGATATGGAAGAGGAGGCCTTGGACGAGGCAGAAATCATCCTGGTGAACGAAGGCTTGGCGATCAAAACTGCTGCTTGACATCAAATGGCCGCGTGGCCGATTATTTGTCCATCCTGTCATTCCTGCGCGTTGCAGAGGATCGACAATCAGAACCCGGCCAAGTCGCCGGGTTTTTTGTGAGGCTCGTTGAATGGATGCATCGCAGGTGCCTGCTTTACTGGGTTGGAGCGAGATTGCAAAAATTGTCTTGGCGAGTGGTGTGGTGGCAACTCTTATCGGGGTTGTGAAGGACTACGCCTTCAAGGCTCGTGAGCGCAGGAGCGATGCGAAGTTCGCAGCCATTGGGTTGGTAGCCAGGCTCGACTTGTACGCTTTGCAATCCCGTGGCAAGCGCTGGACATATGATGAGCTCACGGCAGGGCTTAATCCCCATGTGCACTACCAGCACTGGCCTCGATGCACCTATCCGGATCTCGACATTCCAGATGATGCCTTGCGGCACCTGAGCACAGAGCATGCTAGCGATCTGGCTTGGATTTGGACCGATAGAGCTATTGCTGGGCAACACCTCAGTATCGTGGATGATGCCTCCCATAACCCTATAGAAGTTCGCGCACATGAGGCTGATCTGGTTGGGTACTTTGGGTATGAGGCTTTTTTGCTTGCCCAAAAACTTCGCGCGGCATACGACCTGCCTCCATTCGGTCAGCGATGGGGTTTCGTTGACGACTTTTCAGACCTGCGAAGGGCCTGGAAGGCGACACGAGCAGAGGTAAAAAAGCTCAAAACTGCCGGCCTCTGATCGTAATTATTCGTAAGCCCAGTCATAGACTGGGCTTTTTTATTTCCGCTCCCCGCAAAGGGAGGAACCTGGATGCCAAACATGCCGGAAAAGGACCCAACCCTGTGGGCAGCGCTGCTGGCCTGGCTGGTTGCCCATCAGCCCCAGCTCTACGCCGCTGGCCTGTCCGTTGCCATCGCGGCCCTGCGGGTCGTGTATGGCGGCGGCAGCACCCGGCAGATGCTGCTTGAAGGCGCTCTGTGCGGAATGATCACGCTGGCCTTGGTGCCCCTCCTTGAGTGGATGGGTTTGCCCCAGGGCATGGCGACGTTCGCCGGCGGCGCAGTCGGCTTCATGGGTGTGGAGAAGCTTCGCGGCTACTCCGACCTGTTCCTGTCTCGCAAGGCTCAGGGCTGACCATGCTGGTCGAGCTGACTGATGCCGAAGCGAGGATTGCCCAGATGCTGGGTGATGTCTGGAACGCATACCTCGAATTGTCGGTGGAGCATCCGATGGATCGCGGCGAGTTCTGTGCCGCCATCCATCGGTGCCAGGACCAGGTGCTTGCGCGTGCCGGTCGCCGAGCGCTGAACCAACCAACCGAGAGCAAGCCATGATCACCCTGACCGACATCAACCGCCGCCAGCACCACCTGGCACCGAGCGCCATCGCCCGTGTGCAAGAGGCTGGATGCAGCTCCCAGTGGCACGGCATCTGTGCCTTCGTCCACACCTTCGACGGCCAGGTGCTGGAGGTGCGCGAGAGAGCTGACGAGATCGCTCGCCAGCTCAGCATGCGGCGGGCTGAGTGATGGCTAGGCTCAAGACTCTCGGCTCTCGACTTAAAGAGTCAGCAGGATCCAGGGTCAAGGTCGTGACTCCAGGCAGCTGGCGCAGCGGCATGACCAGCTCCCAGCGCGGCTACGGTTACCGCTGGCAGAAAGCTCGCGAGCAGTACCTACGCGACAACCCGCTGTGCGTTTACTGCGCTCGCAAAGGGCAGACTGCCGCCGCGAGCGTGGTCGACCACATCATCGCGCACCGAGGCGACAAGGATCTGTTCTGGAACCAGGGCAACTGGCAGTCGCTCTGCAAGACCTGCCACGACTCGGTCAAGCAGGCTGAGGAGGCTGCTGGACTGGTCGGCTGACCGTCAGCGGAATGGCGCGCGGCCGCCCGAGGCGCCTTTGATGCACGTCATTGGCGTGCTTCTATGGTAGGGGGGGTTAAAATCTGGCCGCCGGCCGATGACTAGACCGCCTCCGACCCCACGTACAGATTTTTTTCCTCCACAGGATTTTTGTTAAATGGCTTTAACATCCCGCAAGCGCGCATTTATCGCCGCGCTGAGGGAGGGTGCGTCCAATCGGGACGCCGCTGTGGCTGCTGGCTATTCCGAGAAGACAGCGTCTGCGGCGGGGTCTCGCCTGGTCAAGGACAAGGACGTGGCTGCCGAATTGCTCAAGCTCCGAGCCCTGGGCCTGATGCCTCAAGATGTTAAAGGCGATGTTAAAGCGGGTGTTAACGCCAGGCCTACTGCGAAGTCTCCCACGAGGAGCGGACAGGCGCCTGAAGCGGCTCCTACAGATGACGAGCAAGGCGAGCCGGAGCCAGCAGGTTTCGACCTTGCGCAGGCGCTCCTCCATCGCGACCCGAAGGACTTCCTGCTGTCGGTGATGAACGATTTGGGTTCAGAGCCGAAGCTGCGTGTCGATGCAGCCAAGGCCCTGATGCCCTTCGTGCATCCTCGCAAGGGGGAGAGTGGCAAGAAGGACCAGGCGCAGGCCAAAGCTGATCAAGCCTCCACTGGAAAGTTCGGGGCGCGGCGCGGTCCGCTTAGGGCAGTCAAATGATCGAGTGGACAACTGCATGTCCCGATTGGGACCAGCGCATCGTTGCGCGTCAGAGCCTGATCCCGTTCTCGCCGCTGTTCCCTGCTGAAGCCGAGGAAGCGCTCGACGTGTTCGGCGCCCTGCGAATGGTCGATGCCACGGGCAGCCCGCTGATGTGCGAGACGGTCCGTGACTGGGTCAATCAGTTCGTCGCCGCCATCTTCGGCGCCTATGACCCGGACGAGGGGCGGCGGTTGGTCAGCGAGTTCATGCTGCTGATCAGCAAGAAGAACGGAAAGTCCACGATTGCCGCCGGCATCATGCTCACGGCATTGATCCTCAACTGGCGCCCCTCGGGTGAGTTCATCATCCTGGCGCCGACCAAGGAGATCGCCGACAACTCCTACATCCCGATCCGCGACATGGTGCGGGCTGATGAGGAGCTCGACGCTTTACTCAAGGTGCAGGATCACCTGCGCACGGTCACCCACCGGCAAAGCAATGCCACCCTCAAGGTGGTGGCTGCGGACAGCGAGACTGTGTCCGGAAAGAAGGCCATCGGCGTGTTTGTCGATGAGCTGTGGGTGTTTGGCAAGCGCGCCAACGCCGAGGCGATGCTGCGCGAAGCCACCGGCGGCCTGACATCCCGGCCCGAAGGTTTCATCATCTGGGCCACCACCCAGTCCGATGCGCCGCCTGCCGGCGTGTTCCGGCAGAAGCTGCTGTACGCCCGGAAGGTGCGCGATGGTGAGATCGTCGACAAATCGTTCCTGCCGGTGCTGTACGAATTCCCGAAGGCGATGCTCGACGCAGGCGCTCACCGGGATTTCTCCAATGCCTACATCACCAACCCAAATCTAGGGCTGTCGGTGGACGAGCCGTTCATCGAGCGAGGTTATGCCCAGGCCCAGATGGATGGCGAGGAGTCATTCCGCGGCTTCCTTGCCAAGCACCTTAACGTCGAGATCGGTCTTGCGCTGATGTCGGATCGCTGGGCTGGGGCGGACTACTGGGAGCGCCAGGTCTCGAAGAGTTGCCGAACCCTGGAAGATTTGATCGATCGCTGTGAAGTGATCGATATCGGGATCGACGGTGGTGGCCTTGATGACCTGCTCGGCTTTGCCGCCGTGGGTCGTGAGCGAGAGAGTCGTCGCTGGTTGGTCTGGACTCACGCCTGGGCCCATCCCTCGGTGTTGGAGCGGCGCAAGGCCGAGGCCCCCCGTATCCGCGACTTCGCGAACGACGGCCACCTGACCCTTGTTGAGCGCATCGGCGATGACGTGGAGCAGATCGCCGGTCTGGTTGCCCAGGTCGAGACGGCTGGGTTGCTTGATCAGGTTGGCCTGGACCCGGTCGGTATTGGTGCAATCCTCGATGCCTTGGAAGCGCGAGGCATACCCCGCGAGAAAATCGGCGGCGTCAAGCAGGGCTACACCCTGGGCGGCGCAATCAAGACGGCGGAACGGAAGCTTGCTGAGGGTGGGATGTGGCACGGCGGCCAGCCCATGATGGCCTGGTGCTGCGGCAACGCTCGGGTCGAGCCGAGAGGCAACGCAATCCTCATTACAAAACAGGCCAGCGGCTCGGCAAAGATTGACCCGTTGATGGCGCTGTTCAACGCCGTGACGCTCCTCGCCCTGAACCCAGAGGCAAAGGGCGGCATGTCCGACTACCTCGATAACGGGTTCTTCGACCTCATAGGCTGACCATGGCATTCAAGTGGTACAACCCCAAGACCTGGGCCTTCTTCGGCTACACCGACCCGGCCACGGGTGACTACGTCGAAGTTGATCTGGAGGTTGGCGGCAAGCGCACCAAGTCCGGAATCCGGGTAAGCACCAAGGCTGCGCTCTCGATCAGCATGGTGTGGTCGTGCGTGAAGATTCTTTCGGAGTCGCTGAGCGGCTTGCCGCTGAAGCTATACGAGGACACCGACAAGGGTCGCAAGCAGGCTGATCGAAACGACCGCGATCTCAAGCTTCTGCGCAAACCCAACCCCTACATGACCATGCTGAACTTCCTCAAGTTCGTGGTCGTGAACATGGCGCTGCGCGGTAACGCTTTCGCTCTCATCGAACGAAACATTCACGGCGAGCCGATTGGCTTCGTTCCTCTGGATTGCAGGACCGTAAAGATCGATACGGACGACGGCCTCATCTACATGGTGACGCCGAGCGAAGGAGATCCTTTCCCGGTCTCGCCGGAGCACATGCTGCATTTCAAGCTTTTCAGCCTGGATGGAGTCGTCGGTCTTTCACCCATCGAGTACCAGGCTGAGACCATGGGCCTGGCCAAGGCTGGGCAGCAATGGTCGGCGCGGTTCATGCGCAAGGGCGGGTTCACCGGCGGATACGTCATCTACGAGCAGTTCCTGACCGAGACCCAGCAGGCCCAGATCCTCAAGAAATTCCCAGATGTGCGCAAAGCCGATGCTGATGACATCGGCAAGATGGCGATCCTTCAGGGTAACCCCAAGATCGTCCCGGCCGGCATCAGCCAGAAGGATGCGCAGTTCATCGAGTCCCAGCAGTTTCAAGAGGAAGCGCTGGCGGGCATCTACGGTGTTCCGCTGTGGCTGGCCAACCGCGCTGGGAAGACCTCGATCATGGGCTCGAACCTGGAGCAGCAGCTCACAGGGTTCATCACCTTCGGCCTGAAACCCTACATCGATGCTGTTGAGGACGAGTTCAACGACAAGGTCTACCGGCCCGAATCCCGTTTCGTGGAGTTTGTGGTTGAAGGGCTGCTACGGGCAGATAGTGCAGGGCGTTCGACCTACTACGGCGGAGCCCTTGGTGGCTCGGGCGGTTCGGGCTGGATGACCATCAACGAAGTTCGCGAGAAAGAGAATCTACCTCCCCTGGAGGGCGACGAATACAACCGGGTCACCCGGTGGGAGATGGAAAAGAATGGCGAATCTTGAAGTTCCTTTTGAGCTCAAGTCCGTTGACGAAGCCGGCAACTTCGAGGGTTACGCCGCGGTGTTCAACAACGTGGACCTGGGTGATGACGTGATCTTGCCTGGGGCCTTTACCCGAGTGAAGGCAACTCGCGGCGGCAAGCTGAAGCTGGCGCTTTACCACGACCTGACGCGCCTGGTCGGCGCCGCCGATTACAAGCAGGACGACCACGGCCTGCTGTTGAAGGGCCAGGTCAATCTCAACGTCAGCTATGCACGGGATGCCTACGAGCTGATGAAGGCCGAAGTCCTCGACAGCATGTCGATTGGCTTCAACACCATCAAGGCAGATTTCGAGGACCGCGCCGGCCGGCGCGTGCGCCTCATCAAGGAAGCCGAACTCTGGGAGGCGTCCTTCGTACCGTTCGGCATGAACCCTGAGGCGCAAGTCCTCAGCGTCAAGTCGGACATCAGGCTTTTCGAGAAGGCCCTGCGCGAACGCATGGGTCTCTCGCAGAAGGAAGCGGCGGCAGTCGCTTCGCTCGGCTACACCGCGCTACGCCGTGATGGCGGGAGCGAGGCCACGGCGATCGTGGATGAGCTGAAAGAAATTCCCAACTTGTTCACCCAATATTTCGGAGTGTCGCCATGAGCGAAGTGAAAGAACTGAAGGATTCCCTGGAGCTGCAGCTGAAGACCGGCTTCGACGGGCTGCAGAAGAAGTACGATGCAGCCATGGACGAAGTCCAGAAGGGCAACCAGGTTACCGGTGACCTGAAAAAGCAAATCGAAGACCAGAAGGGCGAGCTCCAGAAGGTCATCGACCAGGTGCAGGATCTGGAGCAGAAGGGCGTCAGGCTGCGTGGTCAGCCCGGTGAGGGTAAGAGCTTCATCGATCTGATCAAGGGGGACGATAGCTACAAGTCCCTTGGCCAGAAGGGCAATGCCGAACTGGAAGTAACCAAGTCCGACATGGCCAGCATGAAGGAAATGAAGGTCACCAGCGCCGGTATTGTCGTGCCGAACTACGACCCGGTGATTCAGCCTGGTATTCGCCAGGAGCTGCGCATCCGCGACCTGCTGACTGCGGTACCGGTCTCCGGCCAGAGCTATACCTACTTCCGCGAGAACGTGCACACCCGTGGCGCTGCCCCCGTCGCCGAAGGCGGCCTCAAGCCGACCAGCAACGTGACCTTCACCACTGAAACCGATCGCGTGAAAAAGATCGCAGTGTGGATGCCGGTGACCGACGAAGCCCTCGACGATGTGCCGCAGCTTTTCGCCTACCTTCAACAACTGCTGCGCTACGACCTGAAGTTGGAGGAGGAGGCGCAGATCCTCAAGGGTGACGGTACAGGCGAGAACCTGAACGGATTGATGACCCAGGCCACCAGCTACAACACGGCTTTGAGCAAGGGCGGTGATACGGCCATTGACTTGGTTCGGCGCTCCATCTACCAGGTGCGTAAACAGTCGAAAATGTCCGCCGACGGCGTGGTCATGACCGAACTGGACTGGATGAACATCGAGCTGCAGAAGGATGGCGAGAACCGGTACCTGTTCGCCAACCTGCAGGGTCTGGTTACCCCGATCTTGTGGGGTCGCCCGGTGATCACCTCTGACAGCATGGATGAGGGAGATGAAGACACTGGCGGTGAATTCCTCACCGCGAACTTCGCGCGTTCCACCACGCTGTTTGACCGCATGTCCTTCCTGTTCAAGATGGGACTCATCAACGACCAATTCATCAAGAACGAGCGCGCCCTGCTGGTCGAGGAGCGCCTGGGGCTTGGGGTGCGCCGCAAGGAGGCGCTGGTTAAAGGCCGCTTCCCCGCTGCCGCCTAACGCAACCTTTTAAGAGGCCGGCATGTCGCCGGCCTCGCCGCTTCTGGAGGCAGCATGAAAATCAAGATTCTGTGGGGCTTCGTCGGTAACGGTGCCCTGCTGGGTGCCGGTTCGAACAAGGTCAAAGCCGGTGAAAGTTTCGACGAGGCCGATGATGAGTACGCTCACACACTGATCGGCAAGGGCCTGGCTGTCGAGGTCGATACCAGCGGTAAGCCCCGGGTGGCCAAGCCGAAGGAATCCAAGCCTGCGGCGCCCAAGGATGACAAGGCTGCTGCCGAGAAAGCTGCGGCCGAGGCCAAGTAAATGCTCGACTTGGCCACCGTGAAGATGCACCTGCGGGTCGACGGCGACGAGGAAGACGCCTTGATCGGCGGCTACGTTGCTGCGGCCAAGGCCCATGTCGAGCAACATTGTGACCGCAAACTGGTGGATGCCGACCCGGTCGAACCAGAGGAAATGGGGCTGACCGGCGATGTCGAGCAGGCAGTCCTGCTGTTGGTCGGCCACTGGTACGCCAACCGCGAGGCCGTTGCCGTGGGCACCATCGCCACGGCAATGCCGCTCGCCGTCGAAAGGCTGCTCTGGTACAGGAAGCGATTCTGATGAGAGCAGGACCCATGCGGCACCGCGGTCTGCTGAGCAAACCGGAGCGCGTGCAAAACAAAACGGGTGGCTTCGACCAGGTGTGGGCGGATGTCGGCAAGGTATGGGCCGAGATCACCATGCCCACGGGCAGAGTGTCACCAGTCGCGGAGCAGATCGAGGCGGTTATCAGCGCTGAGATTCGTATCAGGCCTCGTTCTGATGTGGTCGCCGGCTGGCGATTCACAGAGTTGCTTACGGGTGTGACGTACAAGATCGAGGCGCCGCTGCTCAACAACGAACGGGACATGCTGCGGCTGCTGTGCTCCAGCGTCCCCAATCCATGAGGTGAACTATGAAAATTCGCGCACTTGGCCCGCTGACTGGCGCCTCAGGCGAACGTGAGACGGGCGAGGAGTTCGTCGTCGCCAAGGAATACGGTGACGCACTGATCCAGCGCGGCTATGCCGAGGAGGTGACCGAAGCTGCAGTTGCGCCTGCTGCGAAGTCAGGCAAGGCCGAACAGACCAAGGAGTAGGCCATGGCCCGCCGCTCGAAGATGCGTGGCGATATCCGCCTTCGGCGAACACTGCGCAACATCCACAAGACGATGGACAACGAACTGGCCCCGGCTATGCGCCAGGCCGCTGAGCGGGTGCTGTACACCCAGCAACAGCTGATGCCCAAGGATACGGGCGCTGCCGCTGCAGCGCTGAAAATCTACGTCGCGCCCAGCGGCCTGGATGCGCAGATCGGCATTCGCGGCAAGCGCGACAACCGCAAGTTCTTCTACCTGCGCTTCATCGAGTACGGCACCAAGGGCTACATCGGCGGCAAGCGTGCCGGGAATCGCAACCGTCGAACCGCCAACAAGAGCGACGGCGAGCACTTCTTCGGCAAGTACCCGGACATTCCGGCTAGGCCGGCGCATCCATGGCTTCGGCCCTCCATCGATGTCAACCGCGAGTATGTGATGGCTGATATCGAGACAGCAGTGCGCCGCACGCTGCGCAAAGCGAGCCAGGGGGTAGGCAATGGCTGATCCTTCGTTGGCTCTGCAGGAGGCCATCTTTGCCAGGCTTCAGGCCGAGGTCAGTTGCCCAATCTACGACGGGGCGGACATCAATACTCAGATGCCCTATGTGTCGATTGATCGCGAGGTCTCAGTCAACAGCAGTCCGATCTCGGGCCGCAAGCGCGAAACTCGCCTCCTGTACCTGTCTGTTTGGTCCGATGCCGTGGGCCAGGCAGAGGTCAAGCGCCTCAACGGCGAGATCATCGCCGCCCTGGACGAGCGACCGCTGCCGCTGGCCGTTGGCCGAGCAGTCTCGGTTCGCGTCGACCAGGCCGGCGCCCAGCGCGATGCAGACGGCGTTACCTATCAAGGTTCGGTCACGGTTCGCGTGATCACCACCCACTGATTCACCCATCGGCCGCGCCGCGGCTTTGATCCAATGTGCCTTTGGAGGACCCCTCATGGCCGAAGACAACCTCAACACAGCCGCCGGCTGCCGCCTCTTCATCGGCGGCAAAACCGGTGCAGACACCCAGACCGAGTACGAGGCTGACACCTACATTGGTGTCGGCGAGATCGAAGACCTGGGCGAATTCGGCGATACCTTCAGCAGCGTGACCTTCACCGCTCTGAGCGATGGCCGAGTACGCAAGTACAAGGGTACCGCCGATGCTGGCGACCTTACGCTGACTGTCGGCCTAGACAACGGCGACGCTGGCCAGAACGCGGTGAAGACTGCGCACAAGGACCGCAGCAAGGGTGACTACAACATCAAGATGACCCTCAATGACGGCGACCCTGATGCCACGCCGGTGATCAATCCGACCACCTTCTACATGCGCGGCAAGGTGATGAACAACACCGTAGCCCCGGGGGCGGCGGACAACGTGATCCGCCGCAACATCACCATCGGTATCAACTCGGACATCCTCGAGCTGCTGCCGGCGCCCGTCACCCCGTAACCCACCGGAACCAGGCTCATGAGTGAAGCATTGCACGGCACGGTCACCCTGGTTATCGGCGCCCGAACCTACACCCTGCAGCCAACCCTCGAAGCGGCGTTGCGCATCGAAAGCCACTTCGGCGGGCTGCGTGGCGCCCTGGAGTCGATGCGGATGCTGAGCATCGGCGCCAGTGCCGAGGTCGTGCTGGCCGGTGCCGGGCTCAACGCCACACAGCACGCGGTGGTGGCCTCCGAGATATTCCAGACCGGTGTCGCCAAGGTGGCAGCCCAGCTGACCGAGTACATCACGTTCCTGCTGAATCCGGTGCCCCCAAGCGTGGCCGAACGGGGAAAGCCCGAGGCGGCCAGCACAGCGCAGTGAGAAACGGCAGCTACGTCGACTACCTGTTCGGCGTGGCTACCGGCTGGCTCGGCTGGCCGCCGGACACTGCGTGGAAGACCCCAATCCCTCAGATCATGCTTGCCCTTGATGCGCGCCTCGACTGGATGGGGCGCGGCCAGGCTCAGCAGCCTCCGACCGCTCAGAAGAAAGCCAGCGTCGCCGATCGACTGAAGTCGTTCCTGCGCGGGCGGTCGCAATAACACACTTGCCGCCTGGTGCGGCCCTCACCGGATACCGAGATGGCGGACCAACAAATACAGGGCATGCTGGTCCAGATCGAGGCCACCACGGCGCAACTGCGGCGTGAGCTCACGGACGCTGATCGCGTTGTCGCCCGCACCACTCAGGCGATCGACCGCAATCTGGCAAATGTGGACTCCGCCTTCGACAGCGTGGGTGGTGCCGCTCAGCAGGCTGGTGCGCTGATCCGTGGCGCCTTCGCTGCGGTCGCGGGCGCCGGGCTGGTTGGCGGGATCATTCGCCAGGTTGACGCCTATGGGCAGATGGCCGACCGAATGAAGGCCGCCGCCGGCAGCGCTGGCGAGTATCAGCTTGTCCAGGATCACCTGCTGCGTACGGCACAGGAAACCTACCGGCCATTGGCTGAAGCGCAGGAGCTGTACATCCGCACCGCTGATGTGATGCGCAGCCTGGGCTTCAACACTCAGCAGACGCTCGACATCACTGACTCGTTCAGCTTCCTGCTGGTCACCAATGCTGCGGCGGCTGACAAGGCCGGCTCGGCGCTTGATGCCTATTCGAAGGCGCTCCAGACCGGCAAGATCGAGGCGGACGGCTGGGTATCCATCCAAGAGGCAATGCCGACGGTCGTCAATGCGATCGCAAGCGCGACCGGGAAAAGCGCGGAAGAGATTCGCAGGCTGGGCGTGGAAGGCAAGCTGTCCCTCGACACCCTCAACACCGGCCTGCTCGGAACTGTGGAAGCCAACCGCAAGGCTGCGGCGGATATGTCCACCAGCGTGCAGGACGCGATGGTGAACATCGGCAATGCCATCGGCGCCTACCTTGGCCGGCTGGAGGAGGGTACCGGCGCCGTTGGTGCACTTTCGGGAGCGCTGATCGCGGTTGCTGACAACATCAACCTGGTAGCGGCGGTCATGGGCGGCGCGGGTGCTGCTGCCATCACCACCTACGTGGCCAAGGCCGGGCTGGCGCTCAAAGCCTCCTTGGCCCAGCGCGCCGCTGACATTCAGGCGGCGCAGGCCGCGCTTCGTGCTGCTGATGCCCAGCGCATCTATGCCCAAGCCCAGGTCCAGCAGGCCCAAGCGTCTGTTGCTGCCGCCACCGGCATGCAGCGGCTGTCTGTGGTTCAGGCTCAGTTGATCCCTAGGCAGGCCGCGCTCAAGGCGTCGACTGATGCCCTGGCGATCGCGCAAGCGAACCTGACCCGCGCGACCACAGGCGGTCTGCTCGCGGCGCTGGGCGGCCCGACGGGCCTGGCCATTCTCGCGGGTACCGCCGCGGCCAGCTTCCTGCTGCTGGGCAGCAACGCCGACAAGGCCAGCGTCAGCATCGAGGACCTGCAGAAGCCGGTTGCTCAGTTGCGCGAAGAGTTCGTAAAGCTCAACCGGGACCAACGCCAAGCCTCGCTGGTGAAATGGCAGCAGGAACAGGTCAGTGCGACCGACGCGGTAAAGGACGCCTATGGCGAGCTTTCTCAGGCGATCCGCTCGGCAACCGTCACCGCCCCCGCGCGGGATTCCGGCGGGCGCTATGGTCAGCAACTGAGCGACTACCAGCAGGTGGTCGACAAGCTGAACGAAGCGCGAAAGTCCGGCGGCGACCTGTCTCCGATCCTCCAGGAGGTGGGCGACCGGCTGAAACTGCCACAGGCCACGATTCAGCAGTGGATCACTCAGGCCGGCGCGGTCAGTGATGCCGACCAGCGATCCAGGCTGATCGCCGACACGCTCAAGGTTCTCAGTGGGGTTACCGACGAGAACACCGCTTCGACCAACGCCAACAACGCCGCGAAGAAGGCGATGAGCAGCGCCGGCCAGACTTATCTGGATACGCTGAACAAGCAGCTCGGCGGCCTGCAGGACAACGGCGACGCGGTCAAGGCGGCCAACCGCTACATCGCGGAAAATGCCGACCTCACCGATGTTGATCGGATTGCGATCCTGTCGTCGGCCAACGCGATTGAGGCGCAGAAGAAGGCCAACAAGAGCGCGACCGAATCCGGAAATGCCAGAACCAAGTCGATAAAGGATGAACTCAAAGCACTCGACGCGCTGATCGATCGAGCGCTGCCGGAGAAGAAACGGCTGGAGGATCTGGCCGAAGGCGTCACTGGGCTGCGCAAGGCGCACGCCGCCGGCAAGCTCACTGCAGCTGAGATGGAGCTTGGCATCAAAAATCTGAACCAGGCCTACGGCGAGGGCGAGATCCAGAAGCGTATCCAGGAGGAACAGAAGCTGGCGGAGGTCCGGCGCAACAGTGCAGAGGCCTACCGCAAGTCCATGGAGGTCGTGCTGCAGGCCCGGCAAGACGCCATCAATGCCGATGTGGCCGGCGTCGGCATGGGCGACAACGAGCGCGAGCAGGCTGATCGGCTCAATGCAGTGCGGGAGAAGTACGCCGAGGCCCGGCGGGCGCTGGAGGAGCAGCAAGAGGATGCTTCCCGGCGGCTCAGCCAGCAGGCCTACGCGCAGCGTCTCGCTGATCTGTCTGAATACCAAGCTCGCGAGATGCAGATGGAGGTCGATGGCTTCGAGGCTCGCTTGCAGGCCCAGGGCAACTACCGAAATGGCGCTCGCCGGGCCTGGCAGAACATCCAAATGGATGCAGCCGATGTGGCTGGCGCTACCGACGACATGCTGACAACCGGCTTCAATACGGCCCGCGACTCCATCGCCGAGTTCGCCCGCACCGGCAAGGCCAGCTTCAAGGACTTCGCTACCAGCGTTATCGCCGACATGGCAAGGATTGCCAGTCAGCAGGCGGCGAGCTCACTACTGAGTGGGCTGGTCGGTGCGGGCATCTCGGCTGCGGGGGCGTACTTCGGTGGCGGTGCCACGGCGGAGTCCGCCGGAACCTCCGCAGCCGCGGTTCAAGCAAAAGGTGGGGCTTGGTCTGGCGGGGTCCAGAAGTTCGCAAAAGGTGGGGCGTTCACCAACTCGGTCGTTAATACCCCAACTTCGTTTGGCATGGCCGGTGGTCAATCCGGACTTATGGGGGAGGCTGGGCCCGAGGCAATCATGCCGCTGGCCCGTGGCTCCGACGGATCGCTCGGCGTGCGAATGGTGGGCGGAGCGGGCGGAGCCACAACCGTGCAGATCAGCGCACCAGTGGCAATCACCGTTGAGGACCGAAGTTCAGACGGTATGGAGCTCGACGCCGCCGCGCTGCAACAGAACATGGAGAAGGGAATGCGCTCGGTCGCCGATAAAGCGATCGCTGATTCTTGGCGCCCTGGTGGTACCAGCTATCGACAGACCAACGGGAGGGGCTGATGGCAATTGAAACATTTGCCTGGGTGCCGGATGACGAGGCGACATCGGATGGCACGTTTCGCGTCCGGAAGGCCCAGTTCGGCGACGGCTACGCCCAGGTGTCTGGCGACGGGCTCAACACCGAGGAGGAGCCGTGGTCGCTCACGTTTGGCGGGACGGAGGAGGAGATGGCACCGGTTCTGAGCTTCGTGCGTCGCCACGGTGGCCACCGGTCCTTTCTCTGGACCCCGCCGGGCGATGACCTCGGCATGTACCGTTGCTCGGCTCTTCGCCGGCAGCACAAGCCAGGCGGAGTGCTGGTGCTCTCGCTTACTTTTGAAAGGGCGTATCACCCATGAGCTTTGTCGCGCAGATTCAAAAACTCGAGCCGGGGGCTGAGATCATGCTCTTCGAGCTGGACGGCAGCGACTTCGGTGCGGACATCTTGCGCTTTCATGGGCATTCAATCCCACATACCTCCGACGAGCTTCGCGCCGCCGGCGCTGATGCGGACCAGTTGCCCGCCAAGTCTATCTGGTGGCAGGGTGAGGAGTACGGCGCCTGGCCAATCCAGATCGAGGGTATCGAAGCCAACTCGGACGGAACCGCCGTCCGCCCCCGGGTTTCTGTCGGCAATGTCACGGGGCGGATCACCGCCCTGTGTCTGGCGTTCGACGACCTGCTGGAGTTCCAGCTGACTATTCGCCACACGCTGGCGGAGTACCTGGACGCGGAGAACTTCCCTGACGGCAACCCTGATGCGGCGCCAAGCGAGGAAAGCATCGAGATCTGGTTTATCGACCAGAAAGTATCGGAGAACGGTACATCGGTGTCGTGGGAGCTGGCCAGTCCGGGAGATGTTGGCGGTGAGACGATCGGACGGCAGATGACACAGCTGTGCCACTGGGCAATGACCAACGGCTACCGCGGCGCCGATTGTGGCTACACCGGCCCCTACTACGACCTCGACGGCAACCCGACCGACGATCCCGCGAAGGACCAGTGCAACGGCTGCCTCGACAGCGGCTGCATCGTCCGGCACGGTACCGGCAACCCCGTTCCATTCGGTGGCTTCCCGGCCGTCTCCCTGATTGCCAGGAGCTGATCATGCTGAAACATATCCTTGCCGCCGTGCAAAGGCACGCCGAGGCCGAATACCCGCGCGAGTGCTGCGGGCTGCTGCTTGAAGTCGGGCGCAAGCAGGTCTACTTCCCTTGCGACAACACCGCCGGAGATCCGGCCGAGGAGTTCCGGATTGCGCCCGAGCAGTACGCTGAGGCGGAAGACCGGGGCCAGGTGATCGGAATCGTTCACTCACACCCTGATGCGACCAGCAGGCCGTCGCCACGGGACCTGGCCATGTGCGAGGCCACTGGCCTGCCATGGCACATCATGTCCTGGCCTGAGGGAGATCTACGTACGATCACGCCGACCGGCGAGACGCCTTTACTGGGGCGCCCATTTGTCCACGGTGCGTGGGACTGCTGGCAGGTCTGTGCGGACTGGTACGCACGCGAGTGGGGGCTGGAGTTCCCGACCTACGCCCGGGAGGATGGGTGGTGGGAGCAAGCCGAGGGCCCGAGCCTCTACGAGCAGGCCTACGAGGCTGCCGGGTTCCAGCAGGTCAGCCGGCCGCAGCGTGGTGATCTGATCGTCATGGCGGTGGGGCGTACCTCTCACCCGAACCATGCCGGCATTTACTTGGGCGCCGATCCGGTGATGCCTGGCGAGCGCGCTGAGGTGTTCGGCCCGGGTCCGTTCCTGCTGCACCACCTGTACGGCAGGCCATCAGAAATAATCGTGTTCGGCGGGCCCTGGCTCGATCGAACGCGCCTTGTGCTGCGTCATCGCGATGCTCGGTGATACAGTCCCGGTTTTCAAGGGAGGGGAAATGATGCGGATTTTGATTGCGGCCTTAGGGCTAGCGATGTTGGTGGGGTGCGTTTCTCCGAGCGACCTGAAAAGCAATTCACCAACAACGAAAGCCATGACGAAGAAGTCGCCTCGAGAATATGCGCTCTGTGTCTTCCCTCAATGGCAGGACGCTCGATCAGAGGCGACCATGTCCGAAACGCAAAATGGGTACCGGATTGTGGTTGCCGCAATGAATCTCACTGACGAGTTGCTTGAGGTCTCCAAGGCCAAAGCGGGGAGTTCGGTTGTGTTCTATCAACGAGTTCCATGGATGCCTGGTGTCGGCCGCTCTGCAATCGAGGGTGCGGTCAAATCTTGCCTTTGACTCGCTATCAATCATAAGCCGCCTACGGGCGGTTTTTTATGCCTGGAGAGACCACGTGGCTGCAACTGTAGTGCATTACGCTCCGATGACGACAATCAAGCTTTCTGGCTCGCTCGCTCAGAAGTTCGGGCGAGTACACCGCCGCCTGCTCGATAGCGGCGAAGGGTGGGAGGCATTCAAGGCCTTGCGCGCCACGCTCCCGGGTTTTGTAGAGGAGATCAAACGCCTTGATAGTCTCGGGATCCGCTTTGCGGTCTTCCGCAACCGGAAGAATGTTGGCGCCGATGATCTGGGGCGCAGAGGCACGCATGAGCTGCGGATTGTCCCCGTCATCAGCGGTAGCAAACGGGGCGGACTGCTGCAAACCATAATCGGGGCAGTCATCTTTGTTGCATCGTTCTTCGTGCCAGGTATGCAGGGTTGGGGGCAGTCGCTCGGCGCCTCGCTGATGGCGGGCGGCGTCATTCAGATGCTCAGCCCCCAGGCCAAGGGTCTGTCTCAGAGCGCAGCTCCGGAGAACCTACCCAGCTATGCCTTCGGCAGCGCGAAGAACACCACCGCCAGCGGCAATCCTGTCCCGATCTGCATCGGCAAGCGCCGGTGGGGTGGGGCGATCATCTCAGCCTCGATCTACGCCGAAGACAAGACCTGATCCAAACGCCACAAAGCCAGCCGCCTCCGGGCGGTTTTTTATTGCCTGGAGAAAAGCATGGGCGCAGCACTGCAACTCGAAGTCGCCGGCGCGAAGGGAGGCGAGAGCAAGCCAAAATCCCCGGTGGAGGCCCCGGACAGCCTGCAGTCCACCAACATCGCGAAGATGTTGATCGCGGTCGGGGAGGGCGAGTTTGAAGGGATCCCGGCCGACTGGGATATCTATCTGGACAACACTCCGATCATGGATGCCAGCGGCAACGTGAACTTCCCGGGCGTGAAGTGGGAGTGGCGCCGCGGCACCGTGGAGCAGGAGTACATCCAAGGTATTCCGGCCGTCGAGAACGAGACGACCACCAACGTCGAACTGCGCAGCGACAATCCGTTCGTGCGCTCGTTGAGCAATACCCAGCTCTCCGCTGTGCGCCTGCGCTTCAACTGGCCGCGCCTGGCGCAGCAGGACAGCTCAGGCAACACCAACGGCTACCGCATCGAGTACGCCATCGACGTAGCCACCGATGGTGGCGCTTACGTCGAGGCGCACAGCGGAGCTGTAGACGGTAAGACTACCAATGGCTACCAGCGCTCCGTCCGTGTCGACTTGCCGGCGGCAAACTCGGGCTGGATGCTCCGTGTGCGCCGGATCACGCCGAATGCCAACAGCGGCACCATCGCCGACACAATGACCGTGGCGGGATACACCGAGATCATCGACCAGAAGCTGCGGTACCCGAACACCGCGCTGCTCTATATCGAGTTTGACGCGCAGCAGTTCCAGAACATCCCGGCTGTGACCGTGGACTGCAAGGCTCGGCGCTGGCCGGTGCCGAGCAACTACGATCCGGAAACCCGCACTTACACCGGGGTCTGGGATGGCACATTCAAGCAGGCCTGGACCAACAACCCGGTATGGGCGACTTATGGCATCTGCGTCGAAGACCGCTTCGGCCTTGGCAAGCGCATCAAGTCGTGGATGGTCGATAAGTGGGAGATGTACCGCATCGCCCAGTACTGCGATCAGCTTGTGCCGGACGGCGTCGGCGGCATGGAGCCGCGGTATCTCTGCGATCTCAACCTGCAAGGCAAGGCAGAGGCCTGGACGCTGTTGCGCGACCTCTCCGCGATCTACCGCGGGATGGTCTATTGGGCCCAGGGCTCCCTGTTCATGCAGGCCGACATGCCTCGGGCCCAAGACATCGACTACGTCTTCACCAGGTCGAACGTCATTGACGGTGACTTCGTTTACGGCGGCGCCGAGCGGGGCACCCACTACAGCCGCGCTCTGGTCAGCTACGACAATCCGGCAAACAACTACGACACCGACGTCATCCCTGTCACCGACCTGGCGCTGCAGCGCCGGTACCGGGATCGGCCAATTGAACTATCGGCCATCGGCTGCACCCGCGCGAGCGAGGCGCAGCGCCGCGGCAAGTGGGCGCTACTGAGCAATAACCAGGATCGCACCGTCACGTTCAAGACCGGTATGGAGGGCGCCAACGTACTCCCGGGCTACGTCATCCCCGTTGCCGATGAGCTGGTCGCCGGTAGGCCGAATGGCGGGCGGATCTCGGCTGTTGCAGGTCGAGTGGTCACGCTCGACCGCGACACTCCGATCAAGGCCGGAGACCGCTTGATCGTCAACCTGCCGAACGGAACTGCCCAAGGGCGGACGGTTGAGTTCGTCGCCGGGCGAGCGGTGACCGTGACTGTTGCCTATGCGCTCCAGCCGGAGCCGGAGTTGCAATGGGCAATCGACTACGAAGACCTGGCTGTCCAGCTTTTCCGTGTGCTGAAGCGCACCCGCACAACGGAAGGGGAGTACGAGTTCACCGCGCTGGAGTTCAATCCAAGCAAGTTTGCAGCAATCGACACTGGCGCGAAGCTCGACGAGCGCCCGATCAGCGTCATCCCAGTGACCACGGTGCCGCCACCGGCAAGCGTGAGTTTGTCCTCGGGCTACGCGCTGGACCAGGGCATTGCAGTCAGCACGATGACCATCGCCTGGCCGGCTGTGGAGGGCGCGGTCGCGTACGACGTGGAGTGGCGTAAGGACAGCGGGAACTGGATTCGCTTGCAGCGTACCGGCACCACGGGCGTCGACGTTACCGGAATTTATGCTGGCGCCTACCTCGCTCGCGTGCGCGCCGTCAGCGCCTTCGACATCACATCGATCTGGCGCAGTTCGGCATTAACGGAACTGAAGGGCAAGGAAGGTCTGCCGCCTGCAGTTGCGTTCCTCGAGTCCACCGCTCTGGTCTACGGCACTCGCCTCAACTGGGGCTTTCCGGCTGGCGCCGAGGACACTCAGCGGACAGAGATATGGCAGAGCACGACGACCAGCCGAGACGCCGCCATCAAGCTCGGCGACTACGCCTACCCGCAAGCGGAGCACGAGTTGCACGGCTTGGTGCCTGGCACTTCGTTCTTCTATTGGGCGCGGCTCGTCGATCGCTCCGGAAACATCGGGCCATGGTACCCAGAGGGCGTAGGCGTAAACGGCCAGGCCAGTTCTGACCAGGCGCTGTACGACGAATACTTCCGCGACAAGATCGGCGCGAGCGCGCTCTACCAAGAGCTCCGCGAGGAGATCGAGAAGATCTCGGGTGATGGACCTGATTCGGTCAATGGTCGCATCGAGGACGCTAAGCAAGAGTTGTACGAACGGATCGATCAGCTGACCGACGCGCTCGCGTATGACGAGTCGAAGGCCTATGCCCTGGGTGACGTTGTGCGCGTGGGGCAGAGGCTGTACCAAGCCCGCGCCGCCGTGCCGGCCGGAGCGGCGCCGCCGGACCCGCAGTACTGGGCCGACGTGGGCACCATCGTCGAGACGGTCGATGCACTGGCCATGCAGGTGCAGCAGCACCAAACAGCGATCGAGGAGTTGGACGGCAAGGTCACTGCCTCTGCCAGCCAGCTCCAAGCTCTACAGGCTGCCTGGCGCGCAGATGACGGCGAGGGTGATCTCGCGGACGCGATGAAGGGATGGGATAGCACGGCCCGTTTCGCGGAAGAGGTCCGCGTCCGTGCAAGCCAGAACGAGGCGGTGGTAACGCGCCTGACTTCTCTCGATGCAGGGGTCGCCGGGAACAAGGCTGGCATCACCTCGCTTGAGCAAGTTGTGGCCACCAACGAGCAGGCGGCGGCGAGTCGCATCAGCCAGCTCAAGACGGAAGTCGACGGCAACACGACTCACATCCAGCAAGTGAGCGAGTCCCTGTCTGATACCAATCAGGCGGTTGCATCGCTGCGCACATCAGTGGAGTCCGTCTACACCGCCGGGCGCGACGACAGCGGGGAAGGGGATTTGAATGGCGCGCTGGATGCCTGGCAGACCAAGGCCAAGTTCTCGACTGAGGTGCGGACGCTCGCTAATGCCGATGTTGCGCTGGCGCGGAGGTCGGAGACGCTTGAGGCATCGCTCGGCGACACAAGAGCGTCAGTCCAGCAAGTAAGCGAGGCCGTGGTCGGCCTGGATGGCAAGGTCAGTGCTCAGGTCACGATCAAAGCCCAGACCGATACTGGAGGCCGGAAAGTCATGGCGGGCCTGGCGCTGGGCAGCGATGGTGAAACCTCGCAGATCCTCGCCTTTGCTCAGCGGTTTGCGATCGTCGACGAGAGCAGCGGCCAGCTCGTTCTGCCCTTTGTTGTCCAGGGCGGCCAGGTGTTCATCAACACTGCGATCATCAACACCGCGTTCATCCAGCAGATCGTTGCGGCAATGACGATTCGGTCCGCGGCACTCAACTCGCAAGGGTTGCCTTTGCTCGAAATCAACTTTGCGGCAGGCACGTTCGTGCTGCGCGGGCAGGATGCGAACGGCTCGACACTGCTGAACAACGGCGGACTGTATGTCTACGACGCCGCCGGCACAGAGCGCGTTGCAGTGGGGAGGTTGAACTGATGGCTGTTCAGTATGGGCACAGGACGAAGGACGCTGCCGGCATTGTCACGCTCGACACGACAATTGCTACCATCCGGTCTCTCTACTCATTGACAGTGACGTGCAATGGGAGTTTTGAGCAGAACTTCGCAATACCTGAAATCACGGCCGGCTCTTTTGTCGTCGTCGACACGTTGAAGTACAGCTCGCCGACAACTACATGGTCTCCACAAGCGTGGTACTCGCCCGGCAACTTGCTCATCCGGCGAGGCGGGACAGAGACTTGGCAGGTCTCAATACTGGCAAACACTATCTCGGCGGCGTCATCGGCAGACTACGGACTGAGGTCAAGAAATGAATCCTCGGTGATGCAGATCGATTCTGTGAATCGAGCACTAAATGTTCTTTATAAGGGAAGTTTTACATTCTACGGGCTCCAGAATCCCACGCCGCCCGGCTGGGTAAACGGCTTTGATTTTCCCACTCCAATTAAGACCTACGAGCGTCCATTCGTATTCATCAATACCCCAAACGGTGGATTCTTTAATGGGTTTTATGTTTTGGGCTCGCCTGGCAATTGGACCGGCTGGCGGATAGCACGCTTCGACTGGCCTTCAGTAACCGGAATAGATTGGCAAGAGCAAGTCGTGCTGAACTGGTTCGTAGCCAGCTATTCGCCTGGTCTGATAGGGCAGGGCGCATACGGGGAGCGAGTTCGTGATGCGCTGGGGATCGACATATTTTCAACAACAAATGATTTATGCTTGATGAATAGTCAGCCGAAATCAAATGAGTTCTATGTCGGAGGCCCATCAATATCCGGAAACGGATTTTATTACGCAAGTTCGCAAATGGCATGGACGGGGGACTATGCCGACTATGTTCTCGCAAACGCTCTATTGTCATTCGTCTATGCCTCCGCCGGAACATCAGACCCCAACCGATTTAATGCGGCAGGCTGGTACAAGGGTAATCGAAGTTTGATGCAGGCATGGACTAACAATTCCGGCGGAGTCGGAGCTATTTATCCCAACGGTCGGACGCTTTTTGCGGCTCGACCAATGCGTCCAATTTAAGAGGAAAACGCATGCCATGGTATAGAGAGGGCACGGTGGCGATCACTGCCGGCCAAAACACAGTGACGGGCGCGGGTACGAGCTTCTCTGCAAACAGTCGGGTAGGTGACGCATTTCAAGGGCCAGATGGTCGCTGGTACGAAGTCACGAACATTGCGAGCGCGACCGTGATGTCGATCTTGCCAGCGTACCAGGGTGCAACTATTGCGGGCGGCGCGTACGGGCTCGCACCCATGCAAGGATACGTCAAAGAGTCCGCAGACCGGCTTCGACAGATCGTCGAGCAGTGGGGCTCAACCCTCGCAGGCCTGGGCGCTGTGTCGACAGAGAACGTTGTGCCTGTCACCAAGGGTGGCACCGGAGGGACCACACCTGCAGCTGCTCGCACTGGACTGGAGCTCAAGTCGGCAGCTGTAGCAGAGGTTCTCGGCACTGTGAGCCATGCTACTGGAGTGCCAACGGGTGCTCTGATGGAGAGAGGCACCAATGCAAATGGCACGTACGAAAAATTCGCATGTGGCACGCTCATTTGCAGGCTGTCGCTGACAGTGCTCAGGACGGTGAACGTTGCTTACAACGGTGCATTTGCTGCGCCGGGTGCTGAAGGCGGTAGGACTTTTCCGGCAGTTTTCTCATCGATGCCAGCGATCAGCATTGCTGCAAACGGGACCGGCGGTCCCACAATGATCGGCTATCAAGACTTCAGCTTTAGCGAATTGGCATATACCGGTTGGCCACCGATCCTGCTCTACGGCACGGTCGCCCGTGCGTCGAACTGGTACACCATCTGTTATTCCGCCCACGGGAGGTGGTTCGAATGATCATCAAGCTTTCACCAGTCCGATCCGACGCTGAACTAGCCGTCAGCAAAATGGGCGAAGTACTCAAGATCAATGGCGTGTCGCTCGACTTCTCCCGCCTTGCGAGTGGCGAGACGCTGCCAGCAGTTGCGGTCGGCTGTGAGTTCGTCATCGCGCCAATCGAGCGCGTCGCCGATGACCTGGTCGTCACACTTATGCTGCCACACGGAGCAGATGCGTCCGAAGCTGTGCGCTTCCCCTCCGACATCAACCCGGCCGATGGCCAAGTGCGCCTGCCCGGCATTGCACTGGGCGCAGAGCCGCCTGTCACGCCCGGCGTAATCGACTGGTCGCAACTCATCACCGTTGAAATGAAAGCCCAGGCTGCAGCAGAGCAGCAGCTCGCCCAGGCGCAGGCAGAAACAGCACTGCGTCGGGCAGCGGCTGATTCTGCGATCGCGCCGCTGCAAGACGCCGTCGATATCGAAGAAGCGACAGATGCGGAAGCCGCACTGTTGAAAGACTGGAAGCGGTACCGCGTTGCGCTGAACCGCCTGCCGGAACAACCCGGCTACCCGAGCAGCATCGACTGGCCCGCACCGCCGGCCTGATTGATCGCAACAACATCCAACCCGCTTCGGCGGGTTTATTTTTGCCTGGAGAAACACATGCGTACATCGCAACGCGGCTTGAGCCTTATCAAGTCGTTTGAAGGCCTGCGCTTGCAGGCCTACCAAGACTCCGTCGGCGTCTGGACCATTGGCTATGGGGCGACCCGCGGCGTGAAAGCCGGCATGTCGATCACGAAAGAGCAGGCCGAGCGGATGCTGCTGAATGACGTGCAGCGCTTCGAGCCAGAGGTGCAGCGCCTGGTCACCGTGCCGCTGAGCCAGAACCAGTGGGACGCCCTGATCTGCTTTACGTACAACCTCGGCGCAGCGAACCTGGAGTCTTCGACGCTGCGCCGGCTGCTCAATGATGGCGACTACGGCGGCGCTGCCGAGCAGTTCCCTCGCTGGAACAAGGCCGGCGGCAAGGTTCTCCCCGGCCTGGTGCGCCGGCGTGCCGCTGAGCGTGACTTGTTCCTGGAGGCAGCATGAGCGCCTGGGGGCTGCGTCTCACCGGCGCCGGACTGCTGATCCTGCTGGGTATGGTGATGGGTACTTGGGCCGCTACCAGCCACTTCCGTCCGGTTCTCGATGCGGTTCAGGACCAGGCCTCCGCGTGCGCCGCTGCGCGCGATAACCTTGCCGGCCTGGCACAGGATCAGGGCAAGGCCCTGGGCGACCTGACCTTGGCCGCGAGCGAGCGACAGACCAGGGCAGAGCAGGCAGTGGGCGAGGCGAAGGCCGGCGCCCAGGCCGAGTACACCGCGGCGAACCGCTTGCAGCAAGAGCGCACCGGTGGCGACCAGTGCGCCGCTGCAGTGTCGATCATCGACAAGGAGTTGGGGTTATGAGGAGGGTGCTGATCAGTAGCGTGCTGGCGCTTGCCGGCTGCGGTGGACAGGTTGAGCCGCAGGTGCAGTATGTGCGCGTCGAGGTTCCGGTGCAGGTGCCGTGCCGTCCGCCGGAGGTCGCGGTACCGCCATGGGCAGCCGCAGGCCTGCGGAAGACCGATAGCCTGGAGGTGAAGGTGCGGGCGCTGCTGGCTGAGCGCCGGCAGCGTATAGGGTACGAACGCCAGATAGAGGCTGCCATCCAAGCATGCAGATAACGCGCTAGCGCCTGGTTGCCGCGTCCAGCCTGCGCTCCAGCCCTCTGATTCGGGCGGCCTGCTCCAGCACTCGCTTCTCAAGGCGGGCATTTTCTCCACGGAAATCGGTGAGGAGTGATTCGGCCTTGTCTCGCTCTTTGATTGCGAGGTCTCGCCGGCCCGCAGCGGTATCGAGCATGCTGACCAAGCGTCTGATGTCCGCCTGGGCCTTTGCCAGCATCTCGCCGATTTGCTCATATTCGGACTGCATGAGCAGGCACTGCTGCTCGAGTATCTCAAGCCGGGTCGGTATGCCAAGCTCAAAGTCGGTTGTATCAACGTCCATCTTGCACCTGATTTTGCTGTATGTGCATACAGTATTTTGATTTGGCTTGGCCGGCCAGCGTAGGCCGACGAGGTGCTGCAAAAAGATCGTGGGGGAATTTTGGGGGAATTGATCCCCCGAATGGTGTGGAGTGCTGTTGTGTCATGCTTCGTTGAAGTTGCTGATTTTATTGGGTTTTCCGAAAATGAATGAAAAAAATATGAGGCCTAAAACGGATTCGAAATCCGTTGTACTGGCAACAGTACCTAGGGTTCAAATCCCTATCTCTCCGCCATACAAGAGGAAGCCCCTGGAACTGAAAAGTTTCGGGGGCTTTTTCGTTTCTGGTGGCCTATCCGCCCATCACCATTCGATCTTTCCTTACGTAAATGTAATAAGCAGGTCAGGCAATTTTTAAACAAACCTAATCCTGTTGTTATTTTTCCCCTTGTCACTCAATCGTTGTAGAAATGGACGACAAGTTTCAGTTCAAGGTTCTTATTACTTTTTTCCTCCGGAAATATCTTGTCTTAGCCGTTGTATTGTTTGGCCTGTTTTACCGGGAGCTTAATGGCGGCCCCATCAAGTACGTGAGGCCATCTTCATGAAAACTCCCATTTCCATCATTGGTGCCGGACATTGTGGTTGTGCCTTGGTAGCCGACCTTTCGCGGCGCAACATGGACACGCTGCTGTACGCTCATCCACAGCACAGTTGCAATCTGGATAGCATCCAGCAAGCCGGCGGGTTGTCTTCCAGCCTGTCGCCCGGCGAGCAGTTCAGCCCGCGACTCACGACGTCCATTGCCGAGGCACTGGCGTTCTCGCGATTCATAGTTGTTACTGTTCCGGCTTATGGACACCAGACCATTATTGATGAGTTGGCCCGGCACGACTTGAGCGAACATATCATTATCTGTATTACCGGAAACTTCTTCAGCCTGGTGGCGCGTCGCCAGTTGAATGCGAAAGCCCTGATTGAAACCAGCACTTCGCCTTATGCTTCGCGCTTTGAAGATGGGGCCGTGCGTATAACCGGGATAAAGAAGACGCTGCCTATCGCTTCGTTGCCCGTCAATCTCGAGCCGCAAGTACGTTCAGCCATCGAGTCGATATTTCCCATGCCGCTCGACTGGCGCAAGAATGTGCTGGAGATCGGGCTGTCCTGCGTGACCGGTGTCATTCACCCGGTTCCCGCGCTGATGAATGCCGGCTGGATCGAGACGTCCAGTGGCAACTTCTACTTCTACAGGGAAGGCATTTCCGCTTCGGTCGGCAAGGTCGCCGAGCAACTGGATCAGGAGCGGCAAGCCACTGCCCAGGGCTTCGGCCTGGAGAGCCGTTCGGTGGTCGAGATCCTCAACGGCTTCTATGGGCGGGCGTTCGCCAGCTTCACCGAATTCGCCAGCCTTTCGCCTGAACACAACGCCATGCGCATGGCACCTCAGCATCTGGATCACCGCTTCGTGACCCAGGACGTACCTTACGTACTGGTGCCCTGGTTCGAGCTGGCCGGGCGTATCGGCGTCGACAGCTCGATGACGGGTTCGATCATCCGCCTGGCGTCGGCAGTGAACAACACCGATTACCTGAGCTGCGGTCGCAACCTCCGCGCGCTCGGGCTGGAGCATGCAACCCGGGACGAGATCCTGGCCATCGTGGACTACGCGGCGTAATGGTCGCCGATACGCCTGCGGTCGGGCGCGCGATCCTCTGCAAACTGGTCTCGGCCTTGCTCATTGCCGTCATGTACGGGTTGATCAAGAGCCTGGGCCAGAGCTATCCGGTGGGGCAGGTGTTGTTCGCGCGCAATCTGTTCGCATTGCTTCCGATCTGCCTGTTGATCCATCTACTGGGGCAATGGCACGACCTGCGGCCACGAAACCTGCGGGCCCACGCCTACCGCTGCAGTTTCGGCATCGCTTCGCAGTTTCTCTGTTTCGCGGCAGTCGGTCTGCTGCCGTTGGCGACGGCCACCGCACTTACCTATACCGCGCCGCTGTTCATCGGTCTGTTCGCGATGCTGTTCCTGCGGGAGTCGGTCAGCAGGGGGCGCTGGCTGTCGCTGCTGGTCGGCTTTGCCGGAGTCTATGTCATCGTCCTGCCCGACTTCGACGGTGTCGAGCCGGGCATGCTGGTGGCGCTGTTGGGGGCAATGGCGACCGCTGGCGCGTTGCTGTCGATCCGCTCGATGACGGGAGATCAGCAGGGGACGACCATCGCGCTGTATTTCAGCCTGTTCGGTACCGTGGTCGGGGCCGCCAGCCTCGGGTTCGAGTGGATCATGCCGGCGCCCGAGGACTGGCCGGTGCTGGTCGGCATCGGCCTGGTCGGGGGCGTGGCGCAGGTGCTTCTGACCCAGGCCTACCAGCTTGCGCCGGCTTCGGCGGTCGCTCCGTTCGAGTACTCGACCCTGGTATTCGCCAGCCTGATCGGCTACCTGTGCTGGGCCGACGTGCCGGCGCCCAACGAGCTTCTCGGCATGCTGATCATTGTCGGGGCAACCCTGGTGCTGACGCCGAAGCCGAAGCATCGATAGTGTGCCCGGCAGTTGCTTTCACAACGGGTTCACGGGCTGTCTGGCTTAGCCTGAATCTGCTTTTCAGGGGGGCTGGCAGGCTATGGAAAACGCGTCAGTCCCCTTTTCTGGCCATTTTCGGTAAAGCTAGGGCTGCCCGTGCCGACATCATCGGGGATAGCCTGGCGCGAAGCGGGCAGTCGGAACGGGTCGCATGACCTGGCTTTCAAAATACTTGTCCTTCCAGCCGTTCGATGTAATCAGGGAAAACGATGATCACGATCCAAGAGCTCAACGACTTCACCAGCAACCCTGAACTGACTGGCTGTGTAACGCAGGTCTGGAACCTGATCGGGCAGCATTACCAGGAGGCGCAGGCCAGCTTGCCGCCTGAGCGGGCGATGCAACGGCGCGAGTTGTCCTTCCATGACCATGTTCGCCTGCTGGGCTATCTTGCGTTGCTGGTCGGCGACCTGCCCGGCGATCTGGTGGAAATCGGCGTCTGGAAAGGCAAGTCGCTGATGCTGATGAACGAGGTCTCCAACCACGAGCGCCGTGTGATTGGTATCGACCCGTTCGCGCTGGATAACCAATTCGAAGAGTTCAGCCACTACAAGGACCTGCTGCTGCCTGATGCGGTGGTGATCCGCGGCTATTCCGAACTGAGCGCCGAGCGGTTCTTCAGCCTTGCACCCAAGGTCGCGCTCTTGCATATCGATGGCGGGCACACCCGTCGCCATGTGTTGCTGGATTTCCTGTTGTACTCGCCAAGCGTGGTGCCTGGCGGATTCATCGTGTTCGACGACTACAACGATTTTCAGCACTCGCCGGAAGTCGGCCCGGCCGTTGATCTGCTGAGGGCTACCGGCTTCTTCCAGGGCTTCAACGTGCTGGGCAGCGTGCATGGCTTCGAAAACAGTTATGTCCTGCAACGTATCTGAGTGCTGAAGGCGCGACGATCGGAACGTCTTTCATGTGCAGGCAGGTGAAACTGTCTGCACATGGCTGCCAGGACGCTATGCCGTGGGCGTGCAGGCCCCGGGGTCAGTCCAGGCCCATCCGGTACTCGATCACTCCCGGCTTTTCAGCGATCCAGTCATACAGTCGCTGCGCGGTGCGATTGCTTTCCTGGGTATGCCAGTACAGTCGGTCGCAGGCCTTTTCCCGCGCCTGCTCCTGGACATGCTCGATGAGTTTCTTGCCAACCTTCTGGCCCCGCGCGCTCGGGCAGACGTAGAGGTCTTCCAGATAGCAGAAGTCGTTGCGTCCCCAGGTCGAACGGTGAAACACATAGTTGACGAAGCCGTAGATCCGCTCGCTGTCGGCCGCCACCGCGCAATGCACGGGTTCGGTGGGATCGAAGAAGCGTTTCCACGTCAGCCGGGTAATGTCAGTGCCGAGGTCGACCTTGTAGAACGCCTGATAGCCGTTCCAGTATTCCAGCCATTGTTCGAGATCGCCCTGAGCCACAGGACGGACGGTAATCGGTTGCTGTATCGCTGCCATTGGAAGGATCCTTCGGAATGATCGAAATCGAGCGTTTGCCCGATTGCGATTTATAGGGCTTGAATGGCCTGAACGGCCCGACCAATTTCTCCGTTCGGATCAGGCCATTTCGCGAAGGATCTTCTCCAGTCTGCCTGTTGCGGACGCCAGTTCGGCCGGCGTATGCGCCGCGAAGCCCATCAGGAAGCCCACGTCGTTGCGCGCTCGCGCGTAGAGGCCGCCCATGCCGAGAAGGTCCACGCCGACGGCCTGCGCGGCCGTGACGATCGCCTGTTCATTCATGGGGCGATTGAAATAGCAGGGCAGTTGCATGCCGCCCGCCGGAACCTGGGGTGTCAGGAATTCGCCGAGGCGGTTTTGCACCTGTTCGGCCAGGATGTCCCGCCGCGCCGCATAGAGCGCTCGCATCGTGCGCACATGGGCACTGAAGTGCCCACCTTCGATGAAGCGGGCAAGGGTGAGCTGTGCGAGGGAGGCGTTATGTCCGTCCTGCAGCGTCCGTGCCGCGGTCATCGGGCCGACGAGTTGGGGCGGCAGCACCAGGTAGCCGATGCGCAAGCCGGGGAACATGGATTTGGTGAAGGTGCCGATGTAGAGGGTCCGGTCATGCGGGTCGAGCCCCTGCACGCAGGCGGTCGGCCGGCCGTCGTAGTGGAACTCGCTGTCGTAGTCGTCCTCGATGATCCAGGCTCGCCGCTGCCGGGCCCATTCGATAACGGCCAGGCGCCGCTCGAGGGAAAGGGTGGTGCCGCTGGGAAACTGATGGGACGGCGTGAGGAATACCGCTCGCGCATCCGGGGCTCGTTCGATGATGTCTTCGACCTGCATGCCGTGCCGGTCGACCGGGACCGCAAGGCATTCGACGCCTGCGGCGGCGATGGCCTTTCTTGCGCCGTGGTACATGGGATCTTCCACCAGAACCTGATCGCCGATATCCGTCAGGACGGTCGCGCACAGGGCGAGGGCCTGTTGTGAACTGGTCAGGATCAGGATGCGCTCGCCGCTGGCCTGGGCGCCCCGTTCCAGATTGAGGTAATCGGCAATCGCGTTGCGCAGTACCTCCAGGCCCTGCGGCGCGCTGTGCAACAGCGCTCGGGTGCCGTGTTCCTTGAGGACCTGACGCTCAAGTCTTTCCCAGATCGACAATGGAAAATTCCGCGTCTCGGCCACGCCCGGAGCGAAGGCGCGCGGGTACTGGAAGTTGCGGACGCCGCCGCTTCGAGCGATCGCCGCCCCCCGCTGGCTCAGCTCCGCCTGTTCACCTCGGGGCTTCGAGCGCTGGCGTGTTCGCGACGGCAGCGCACTGATGCGCTCCGACACGCGACTTCCGCTGCCGACCTGCCGTTCGATGAAGCCTTCGGCGTGCAACTGGCTGTACGCCGCCTCCACCGTATCCCGCGAAACGCCCAGGGACGATGCCAGCGGGCGGGTCGCCGGAAGCGGTTTGCCCGCTGCCAGCGCGCCATCGAGAATCAAGCGGCGAATCGCGCGCTGAATGCGCACGTGCAACGACAGCGCACCGTGGGCTGGATCGCTGATCCAGGCCTTGACTGATTCCAGTTGGGCATTCTTGAACATTGGACTGCTCTTCTTCCGTGAAATGGCGGGAAATCTCCGGCCATTCTAGCGCTATAAAAACGCCTCCTTTCAACCCCCTCGGGAGGTCATCTTGAACACGTCCGCTGAACGTCCTGCGTCCGGCATCCGCCTGACCGATCTGATTCATCCCGTGGTGGCCGGACTGCTATCGGTCATCGTCAACTATGGCGGTACTTTCATCCTGGTCTTCCAGGCGGCCAAGGTGGCGGGGCTCAGCCCCGAGCTGACGGCTTCGTGGGTCTGGGCCGTGTCGATTGGCGTGGGTGTCACCGGGCTGTTGCTGTCGTGGTACAGCCGCGAGCCGATCATCACCGCGTGGTCCACGCCGGCGGCGGCGTTCCTGGTCACCGCGTTGGCCAGTGTCAGCCATGCGGAGGCGATAGGGGCGTACCTGCTGTCGGCTGGCGCTTTCGTGCTGCTCGGCGTGACGGGATATTTCGAGAAGCTGATCCGCTTGATTCCGCCGGGTATCGCTGCAGGGGTGCTGGCGGGCATTCTGTTGCCGTTCGGGGTCGGCGCGTTCACCAGCCTGTCGGTCGACCCGCTGCTGGCAGGCTTGCTGATCTTCGCTTATGTGATCTTCAAGCGCTTCAGTGCCAGGTACGCAGTGGTCGGGATTCTGCTGCTCGGTCTGGTTTACCTGTTGGCGTCGCGCCAGGTCGATCTGTCCGGGCTGACGCTGGAATTGGCCAGTCCCGTCTTCACCGTGCCGGCATTCAGCCTCAACGCCTCGCTGAGCGTCGCGCTGCCTCTGTTCCTGATTACCCTGACCGGGCAGTACATGCCAGGCATGCTGGTTTTGCGCAACGATGGCTTCAAGACCAGTGCCAGCCCGATCGTCGCCGTCACCGGGCTGGGATCTCTGCTGATGGCACCCTTCGGCTCCCATGCCTTCAACGTCGCAGCGATCACGGCGGCTATCTGTACCGGCAAGGAGGCTCATGAAGATCCGGGCAAACGCTGGATTGCCGGCATCGTGGCCGGTTTCTGCTACATCCTGGTGGGAGTGTTCGGGGTGACGCTGGCGGGGCTGTTCATGGCCTTTCCGGCGACCTTCATCAGCACGCTGGCCGGGCTGGCCTTGCTGGGAACCCTCGGCGCGAGCCTGACCAATGCGCTGGCGGACGCACGGTCCCGGGAGGCGGCACTGATCACCTTTCTCGCCAGTGCGGCGAAGATCACGCTCTTCGGCATCGGCGGGGCTTTCTGGGGGCTGCTGATCGGATGGCTGGCTTACGCCCTGCTCAACGGTCGCCTTCCCTGGCGACGCTGAATCAGCCGAAGATCACATAGCTTTTGCGCACGGTCTGCCGGATGGTCCAGACCCCCTGGCTGCCGGGCGGAAAGCACAGCGTGTCACCGGCGCGAAATTCCAGGGGTTCGCCGCCGTCGGGCGTGAAGCTGCCTTCACCGCTGATGATGTAGCTGTACTCCGCTTCCTTCACGCCGCGGCGAAAGGCGCCGGGTGTGCATTCCCAAATGCCGGTTTCTGCTGCGACGCCTTGCAGTGGGTGCTCGCACGCCGTGCGCGCCTGGGCGACGGGCTTGCCCAGTGGCTGGCCTACTGCGGCAGGCTGGCTGAAGTGATGGTCCTGGGCGGCGTTCAATACGACCGGTTTCATCGAAGGGCTCCTGTGTCTCAGAAAACGGCATCGAGCAGCCGGTACCAGGCGATGCCCACGCCCAGGTAAAGGCGCTGCAGGCCATGGAAGGGAATCGGGCGGATCGGGGTGACCGGAAATGGAAAGTCCTTTTCCTGGCCCAGCAGGCGCTGCGCCAGATGCCGGCCGAGGGTGGTCGCCATGGCGATGCCGCGGCCGTTGTAGCCCAGCAGGATACTCAGGTTCGCAGCCGGTTCGTGCAGCCGCGGCATGAAATCCTGGGTCAGGGCAACGCGACCGCTCCACTGGTATTCGAACTCGACGTCGGCCAGCTGTGGAAACAGCCCGAGCATGGAGCGCTTGAGGTGGTTCCAGTCCGCCGCCGAGCGCGGCTCGGCGAAGGGCCCGCGCCCGCCCAGCAGCAGGCGGCCGCTGGCGTCCTGCTTGAAGTACAGGAGCAGACGGCGGGCGTCGGAGCAGACTTCACCACCCGGCAGCACGCTGCGCCTGAGGTCGTCCGAGAGCGGCCGAGTGGCAACGATGAAGCTGTTGGCCGCCAGCAGGGTCTGGCGCAGGTTGGGCCACAGGCCGTCGGTGTAGCCGTTGGTGGCGAGCACCACATGCTCGGCGTGGACGCGGTGTTGCTGGTGGGTGGTGAGCACCCAGCGACCCTCCTCGCGGCGCAGATCGGTGACCCGGGTGCCGCCATGGATCTGCGCGCCCTCCCTGATCGCCGCGTGGGCCAGGCCACGGGCATAGCTCAGTGGCTGGACGCTGCCGGCACGCGGATCGACCCAGGCTCCAAGGTAGTCGTGACTGCCGATGCGACGGGTGACGCTGGCCTGGTCGAGCATTTCCACCGGCACGCCGCGTTGGCGCCATTGATCGGCACGGCGTTCGATGGCACGCATGGCGGCGGGTGAGGCCGCTGGCTGAATCCAGCCCTTGCGCGTCGCTTCGCAGTCGATGCCGTAGTGCTCGATCAGTTCGAAGACATGATCGGCGGCATGGCCGGCGACCTCGATCAGGCGTTCTGCCTGGTTGCTGCCGAACTGGCGGCGCAGGTCGTCCGGGTCATGCTTGAGGCCGGGAATCACCTGGCCGCCATTACGCCCGGAGGCGCCCCAGCCGGGTTCGCCGGCATCCAGCACGCAGACCCGGGCACCGCCGCGAGCCAGGTGCAGGGCGGTGACCAGCCCGGTGTAGCCGGCACCGACGATAGCCACATCGAAGCGGGCGCTCGCCGGTAGCGGCGGGGTGGCCGGGCCGGCGATGGCGGTGGCGGCCCAGAGCGACGGCGGCAGTTGCAGACGCTGGTTGCTCATGCGACGCCTCCGTCGGTGTTCAGCAGGCGGCGCAGGAAGTCCTGGGTGCGCGGCTGGCGAGGCGCGCCCAGCACGTCTTGCGGCGCGCCTTCCTCGACGATGCGACCGCCATACAGGAAGCACACCTTGTCGGCGACCTCGCGGGCAAAGCCCATTTCGTGAGTCACCACCACCATGGTCATGCCCTCGTCGGCGAGCTTGCGCATCACCGCCAGCACTTCGCCCACCAGCTCGGGGTCGAGGGCCGAGGTCGGTTCATCGAACAGAATGGCCTTGGGTCGCATCGCCAGGGCGCGGGCGATGGCGACGCGCTGCTGCTGACCGCCGGACAGCTCGTCCGGGTAGGCGTCCATGCGATGGCCGAGGCCGACCTTTTCCAGCAGGGCGCGAGCGTGCTCGCGGGCGGCGTCGGGGTGCTCCTTCTTCACGTACACCGGGCCTTCCATCACGTTCTGCAGGGCGGTGCGGTGAGGGAACAGGTTGAAGCGCTGGAACACCATCGCCACCTGGGTGCGGATCTGATGGATGGATTTTCCATGGCGATCGACCCGCTCGGCGCCCACCAGGATCTCGCCGCCCTCGTAGGTTTCCAGGCCGTTGATGCAGCGCAGCAGGGTCGACTTGCCGGAGCCGGACGGGCCGATCAGGCACACCACCTGGCCGCTTTCGACACTCAGGTCGATCCCTTCCAGCACGCGGGTGCTGCCGTAGCTTTTGTGCAGGGACTTGATGCTGATCATGCTTTCTTCCTCGTGGCGATCCGCGCTTCGAGGCGGCGCAGGGCAAACGACAGCGGCAGGCTCAGGGCCAGGTAGAGCAGCGCCACCAGGGTGTAGACGGTCATGTTCTCGAAGGTCGACGAGGCGATCAGCTGGCCGGCGCGGGTCATTTCCGCGACGGTGATGGTGGACACCAGCGAGGAGTCCTTGAGCATCATCACCAGGGTGTTGCCGTAGGGTGGCAAGGCGATGCGGAACGCCTGGGGCAGCACCACCCGGCGCATGATCATCGGGCCGCGCATGCCGAGGGATTCGGCGGCTTCGATCTGGCCTTGCTGGATGGCCTGGATGCCGGCGCGGAAGTTCTCCGCCTGGTACGCCGAATAGGCGATGCCCAGGCCAATGATGCCGGCCTGCAGGGCGGTGAGCTGCACGCCGAACTCCGGCAGCACGAAGTAGATGTAGAACAGTTGCACGATGATCGGCAGGCCGCGGATGACGTTGACCACGCTGATGCCGATCAGCGCGATGGCGCGTACGTTCGACACCATCATCAAGGCGAAGGCCAGGCCGATGACCGAGCTGAGCAGGAACGAGGCGATCGTGACCTGCACGGTGACCACCGCGCCATTCAGGAGAATGGGCAGGAAGTCCAGAGCGTTCTGGAGAAACATGGGATAGGTCCGTAGCGGGAAGTCAGGAAGCGCGCCCCGCTGGCGGGGCGCGGAGGTCGAGCGTCAGTCGAGGTGCCACTTGTCGATGATGCCGGCGAGGGTGCCGTCGGCCTTGATGCTGGCGATGCCCTGGTTGACCCGGCTGAGCATCTGCTGATCGCCCTGGCGCAGGATGATGCAGACCTCGCCCTTGATCTGCGGCTGGTAACCGTCCACTAGGCGCACCTTCTTCAGGGTGCCCTTGGACATCTGGTAGGCGAGGATCGGATGGTCGCCGAAGCCGGCCTTGATCCGGCCCAGGGCCAGGTCGCGGGTCAGATCGGCCAAGGAATCGTAGCCGCGCACTTCCTTGAAGATCCCGCGTTCGTTGAGTTTGTCGATGAAGATGGTGCCGACCTGGGCGCCGACCACTTCGCCCTTGAAGTCATCCATGCTGGTGTAGACGGCAGTGTCGTCGTCGCGGACGATCAGGCCTTCGCCGTATTCGAATACCGGGTCGGAATACTGCACGACCTTTTCCCGCTCTGGGGTGCGCAGCATCGCGGCCGAAATCAGATCGATCTTGCGGGCGGTCAGCGAGGGAATCAGAGCAGCGAAGGTGGTCTGGGCGATTTCCACTTCGAAGCCGGCGGCCTTGGCCACGGCCTGGGCGGAGTCGACCATCATGCCTTGGATACTGTTGGTCTTGATGTCGAGGAAGGTGAAGGGGATACCGGTAGCGGTGGCGCCGACCTTGTAGGTCTCGGCCTGGGCAACCAGCGAGGTGGCGCAACTGGCTATCAGAGCGACAGCGCAGGTCAACACACGAAGGCGAGAATGCATGGCGATTACTCCCATTTGACGCGGTTTTTTATAGTTGTGCGTTATGGATGGCCTCATGGAGCGGCAGGAGGCGGTGATCGCACTATAAATATGATTTACATAAATCGTAAAGAGATTTATAAATATCGAATATCGATATTCAAAGCCTGATCCTGACCAAGGACGACCTATGAGCGACAACGACAACAGCCTGTTCAACCAGTCACTGGAGAAAGGCCTGGCGGTTCTGCGATCCTTCAATGCGCGCAACCGCACCATGAACCTGGCCGAAGTGGCCGAGGCCGCCGGCATCAACAAAAGCTCGGCGCAACGGATGATTCATACCCTCGAAGCCCTCGGCTACGTCAGCAAGCATCCGCAGACCAAGCGCTTCCAGCTCACCCCGCACGTCATGGAGATCGGCTACAACTACCTGGCTGCCGATACCCTGGTGGACGTCGCCAATCCCTTCCTTGCCGAACTGGCGCAGACCACCGGCGAAACCACCAACCTCACCGAGCCGGTGCGCGGCGACATGCTCTATGTCGCGCGGTTCGTCGGCCCCAAGTTCATTCCCATCCACTTGCCGATCGGCAGCCGCATTCCCATGTACTGCACCGCTTCCGGCCGGGCTTACCTGAGTGCGCTGGACGACGATGAAGTCATGGCGGTGCTGCGGGCCAGTGATCTGTCGAGTCATACCCAGTTCACCCGCACCTCGCTGGACGAAATCCTCGCGGTGATTGCCGAGATCCGCCGCAAGGGCTTTGCGATCAACAGTGAGGAATTGTTCCTGGGGGACATGGCAGTGGCTGCGCCGGTGCGCAATAGTCAGGGACGACCGGTGGCCTCGGTGCATGTGGTGGCGCCCACCAGCCGCTGGAGTCGGGAAGAGGCCGAGCGCCGACTGGCGCCGGCAGCGATCGAATGTGCGCGGGCGATCAGTACGTCGATCAGGACGTTGTGAGGGCCTGGTCGATCTTTGCCGACAGAAGGCGGGTGCCTTCACCGGTGGGGATCAGGTGGTCGTAGTCGCCAAAGTAAGAATCGACGAAGTCGGGGTCGGCGTAACAGTCGAGCACTTCAATGCTGAAGCCCGGGCGCAGGCACGCCATCAGTTGCTGCAACTCGAGCGCGCCACGGAACAGGTGGGCTGAGTCGGGGCCGGCGACGGCCCGGTAGTCGGTGTGCATCGGTGGAATGACCAGCAGCACACGATGCCCGAATTCGGCAGCCAGTATCAGTAACTGGGCCAGGTGCTGGTTGCCGTCTTCCTTGTGGTTGAGTCGCAGATGATCTTCGACACGTCGCTGCACGCCGTAGTCCGCCGACATGAAGGCTTTCTGATGATGCGGCAGGAAACCGGACATCCCGCCAAGCGTGTCGTCGATTCCTTCCAGTCTGCCCTCCAGTTGCGAGGCAATCTGACTCAGTTGCTCATCTTCATAGCGCAGTCCAAGCCGGAACACTTCGTTCATCAGCGGCGCCAGGGTCTTCTCGGAGGGGGACTGCTCAAGCACGTTGCCGGACGAGAACAGCGAGTAGAAGACGATCAGCGTATCCAGGTTCGGCGCCTGGCGGGCGGCGTACTGGTAGAGCGCCAGGGAATGGCGAAAGTCCTGGGAGCGGCTGCACAGGTTGAACGAGCCGGGACAATACGCAGGATCGAATGCGAAGTCGCCGTGCGAGGATCCCAGGGCGAGGCGGGTGAGACTGTGCTGTTCTCGCTGGAACATCGCGCGCTTGGCGGCGAAATAGGCGATCAGGCCTGGAAACGGGTTGCCGTTATCCATCATGTGTTCTCTGCAGAATAGGTGTGGCGCACTTGTTCGATGTTGGGGAAGTGCTGGGTAATGAATCCGCGCTGCATCGACTTGTGCTGAGTGAATGGATACTCGCGCTCGATGAATGTCGGTTCGCTTGCATTCTCGTAACGGCCACTGACGGAGATGCGGATACGTTCATCGCCGTCGCGTGAAGAGCGATGAATGGTGAAATTCGACATCAAGCAGACGCCGCCCTTGCCGACACAGACAGGTATGAAATCCTTGTCGCTGAAGTGCTGGTCGTCGACCCGCAACACATGCTGTTCCTGGGTTCCACTAAGCAGACCCTGCAAATGGCTTTTCGGGACGACCTCCATCGTGAACAGCCGGGCGTCAATGTCCATGAACGGAATCCAGGTAGTGATGGTGTCCAGGCTCCCTTGTACCGAGGTCCAGTCCTGATGCACGTCGAACCCCTGGTAGCCGCCGGGAATGACCAGCCGTTTCGACATCAGGTGCAGCACCGGCGTGGTCTGGAACAGTGGCGTGGCGATGCCCAGATCAGCGGTCGCGTCGCGCAGACGTTCGGCCGTCATGAGGCGGTAGATGCCGTAGAGCTTCGAGCACATGCGCAGGGTGGCGAGGTACAGCGGGATACTGGCGTTGAGCAGCGCGGCCATGTTCTGGTGCAGAGCGCTCAGCGTCGGCCCTTGGGCAATCGGCAGGCCCATCCTTTCAAGCTGCTGGGTGAAGGAGAGGTTGAAGTGTTCCAGTGTTTCGTCCAGGTGCCGCGGGTCGAAAATGTCCTCGGCCACCAGATAGCCATTTTCCTTGTAGAAACGGATTTGGCCCTGATCAAGAATCTTGCCCATCTGCCTGTCGTCCCGTCTCGTTACACGAATGACAATGTTAAGGTGTGGGCAGTATACACAGCCCGTAATGCAGGCCCTTTTGACCTGTCTCATTTTTGAAGACCTTGGAGACCACGATGCAGAAAGTTGTGATTTTCGGGGTGCTGGACACCGCGCAACTGGCGCACTACTACCTGAAGAAAGACCCGACGGTGGAGGTGGTCGCCTTTACCGTGCACGAACGTTACATCCCCGAGTCGAAGCTGTTCGAAGGACTGCCGGTGGTGCCATTCGAAACCCTCAATGACTGGTTCCCGAGCAGTGAGTACAAGCTCTTCGCCCCAATGACCGGGCGCAAGATGAATCGCCTGCGCGAATCGGTGTACCTGCAAGGCAAGGACAAGGGCTACGACTTCATTTCGTATGTCAGCCCGAATGCCACAGTCAATGACAACGTCATCGGTGAGAACTGTTTCATTTTCGAAGACAATACCCTGCAGCCCTTTACCACCATCGGCAACAACGTGGTGATGTGGAGTGGCAACCATATTGGTCATCACGGCGAGATCAGGGATCACGTGTTCTTTACCTCTCACGTGGTGCTGTCCGGGCATTGCCTGGTCAATTCCTACGCCTGGTTCGGCGTCAACTCGACCATCACCAACGACTGCACCATCGGCGAAGGCACCTGTGTCGCCATGGGCGCGTTGATTTCCAAAGACACACAACCCTGGCAACTCTATATCGGCGCTCCTGCGCGGGCAGTGAAGAGTAGTCAGGAACTGGACTTCTAGAACATGGCATGGAAAAAACTCGGTAGAACTTTCGACCCCGACAGCGATTGGGTCGGCTCCCATGCTCAGGTGCCCACGAGTCTGGTGCTTGACGATGTGGTGAGGGTCTTCATCTCCACCCGTAACGCCGCAGGCAAGAGCCTGTGCTACGCCGTGGACCTGGACCGCCACGACCCGGGAAAAGTGGTTGCCCGCCATCGCGAGCCGTGCCTCGGTTTCGGCCGGCCCGGCACCTTCGATGACGAAGGCGTGATGCCTAGTTACGCCGTCAAGAAGGACGGCCGCACCTATCTGTACTACAGCGGCTGGAACCAGCGCGTCACCGTGCCTTATCACAACGCCATGGGCGTGGCGGTTTCCGACGACGACGGGTTGCACTTCGAAAAGCTGTTCGAGGGGCCGATCATGGACCGTACTGCGACCGAGCCTTACCTTGCGGTCACCCCCACGGTGCTGTTCGACGAGGGGCTGTGGAAGATGTGGTACGTCTCCGGTACCCGCTGGCTGGAAGTCAACGGCAAGTACGAACCGCTGTATGTGATCAAGTACGCGGAGTCCAGGGATGGCTACGAGTACACCCGTTTTCCAGAGCAGTGCCTGGAGTCGAGTTTTCCCACCGAAGCGTTCTCCCGTCCCTGTGTGATCAAGGAAAACGGTTTGTTCAAGATGTGGTACTGCTCGCGGGCGTCAGAGGATTTTCGCAATGGATCTGGCTCCTATCGTATCCGCTACGCTGAGTCCGTCGACGGCAAGCGCTGGACACGGTTCGACGACGATGTCATCCCGTCATCCAATGAAGGCTGGGACTCGCTGATGACCTGCTATCCGTTCGTCTTCGAGACCGACGGCAAAAAATACATGCTGTACAACGGCAACCGTTTCGGCACCACCGGCTTCGGCCTGGCGCTGTGGAGTGATGATGAGTAATTCAAATACCCAGGACGACGTCTACAAGCTCGAGTCGACTGCCTCGGACCTGCAATATGCCTTCCGCGACAAACTGCGCGACCTGTTCCTCAACAGTCCGCTGTCCGATGATGACCTGTTGTTCAACATTGGTCTGTACACCCGCAGTTCGGTGCTGGTGAAGTTCATCGTCTTGAGCGACCTGTACAAGCGCTTCAAGCACATCCCTGGAATTATCTGCGAGTTTGGTACCTGGTACGGCCATAACCTGGTCTTGCTGGAAAACCTCCGGGCGATGTATGAGCCGTTCAACAAGCAACGGCAGATCGTCGGCTTCGACACGTTCGAGGGCTACTCGGCGCCGGGCGAGAAAGACCGCAAGGAAAGTGGTGTCTGGGCAGAAAACTCCTATTCGACCAAGGCTGACTACAAGGACTACCTCAACGAATTGCTGCAGGTCCACGAAGGCAACAACGTGCTCGGCCACAAGCGCGGGATCCATTCGTTGATAGCAGGTGACGTGTGTCAAACCGCACCGGAGTATTTCAAGACCAATGCTTCAGCCATCGTTGCCTTCGCTTACTTCGACATGGGCTTGTACGAGCCGACGCTGGCTGCGCTGAAAGCGGTCAGGCCAAATCTGGTCAGTGGTAGCATCCTGCTGATGGACGAACTGACCTGGTCTGAATCCCCGGGCGAGGCCCTGGCATTCAAGGAGGTCTTCAAGCCTGGCGAGTACACCTTGGAGAAGTGTGAGCTGTACCCCTCCAAATGCATCGTTACCATCAAGTAGAGACGACCATGATTTCCATCGAGGAATTCGACCGGCTCATGACGGAAAAGGGCTGGGTCATCTTTGAGCGCGCCATTCCGATGTCTATCGTCGAGCAGATGCGTGAGGATATTCATAAGGCCTACACCATTTGCCGTGATTACCAAATCAAGAACGGCATTGACCAAGACACCAGCTTCACCGTGCATCATCTGCTCGGACTGTTCGACAGCTTTCTGGATTGCCTGGGAGCCTATCCGATCTACCCGTTTATCGAACGATATTTCGGCGGCCTGTTTATCCTCAATTCCTTTGGCGGGGCCATCAACACCCGCAACAGCGTGTCTTACGCCCAGCGGGTACACCGGGACATCCGCTCATACTCCGGCGAGACCACGTTGTTGTTGAATACCTTGGTGATGCTCGACGACTTCACTGCAGAAAACGGCGCGACCTGGCTGCTCTCTGGCTCGCACAAGAACGAGGCCAAACCCACCGACGAGTACTTCAAGATCCACGCCGAACAGGCCATTGCGCCGGCCGGCAGCATTCTGATGTTCAACTCCAATCTCTGGCACGCGGGTGGCACCAATGAGGCCGATCAACTGCGTCGTTCGGTGACGCCGATGTTTTCCCGGCCGTTCATGAAGCAGCAGTTCGACTATCCTCGCGCGCTGGGTTACGAGCGAGGGCCGGAGTTCGACGACATGCTGCGCCAGGTCATCGGCTACAACGCACGCGTGCCTGCCACGCTGGACGAGTGGTACCAGCCGCCGGCCAAGCGCATGTACCATTCCAACCAGGGCTGACCATGTCACGCGATCTGAATACCGAGTACCAGGACACGGAAAACCGCCGGTACGCCTACGACTTCGACTACATCCACCGCGATTACATGATCAAGGCGCTGGCTTGCCATTTCCGTCCCGGCAATGCGCTGGAGATGGGTTGTTATCACGGCGAATTCACCCGAAGGCTTCTGCAGGTCTTCGCTGATGTGACCGTGATCGAGGGCGCGTCGGATTTGATCGAAATTGCCCGGAGCAACGTCGGAGATCAGGCGAGGTTTATCCTGGGGCGCTTCGAAGACGTCGAGCTGGAGCAGCGTTTCGACAACATTTTCCTGATCCACACACTTGAACACCTGAGCGAACCGCAGCCAGTGCTGGAGAAGATCCGCCAGTGGCTTGCGCCCGGTGGCAGGTTGTTCATCGTGGTGCCCAACGCCAATGCCGCCTCGAGGCAGATCGCGGTAGGCATGGGAATGATCGACTTCAACGCTGCTGTCACCGAAGGCGAACGCAGCCATGGTCACCGCTGCACCTACAGTCTCGACACCCTCGAGCATGAAGCGTTGAGAGCTGGATTCCAGGTACCACAGCGTGGCGGTATCCTTTTCAAACCCTTGGCCAACTTCCAGTTCGATGCAGCCTACAGCGCCGGCATCATTGATGACGCCTTCTTCGAGGGCTGCTACAAGCTGGGGATGAAGTATCCGGACCTGACGGCCAGTGTCTTCGTGGTCTGCGAGGCCTGATCCTCAAAGGTAATCGAAGGCCTTCAGGTGCGGCTCTATGCCTTGCGGTCCAACCTCCATCAGGGCATCGATGATCGACAGGTAGGGCGTGAAGCTTGCGTTGCGCTGCGGGTAGGGGAGCGGGCGCATTGCAATGAAGCGCAGGTCGATGTCCTGGCTGGCGAACGCCGTCGGCTCATACAGCGAACGTCCGCCCTGGGCGTTGATGTAGGTCGACGCCCGCTCCTGACGGCAGATATCGAGAATACGTTCCTGCCCTGCCAGTTGACTGTTCTGATAGGCAGTGCTGCTGGCCACGATCCTGGTTTCCAGGCCCATGAAGCGGGCGAGGCAGTGCAACTGGTGTCCAAGGAAACCTGCCAGATTGGTGTCATCGTGACCGAGAATGCGCTCGACCAGCGGAAATACTTGATCAAAACAGGGCGTCTTGCGGTAGGCCATTTCCACGGTACGTAGCAGGCGCGATCGCCACTGTGCGGCGGGAGCGATTTCAATGTCGCGGATCCTGCGGTTCTGCGACGCCTGGAGCAGTGGCAGGGTGACGAGCAGTGGTTCGCCGTTGACGAGGATCCGGTTGCGGTTGATCCAGCCGCGATTGATGTAGTTCACGTCGTCGTAGACCACGAAACAATCCGATGCTTGCAGCAGTTGCCAGTAACCGATGTAGGGAAACAGGTACGGCTGCATGATCGCCACAGCGGTCATGCAGTGGCTCCGGCGATCAGTCCGATGATGAAGTCCACGGTCTCGTGTTCCAGGTTGGGATAGATCGGCAGGCAGATCACCTGTTTCACTATGCGGTTGGCCACCGGCAGATTGGCCGGGCTGGCCGAAGGCAGGTCGCGGTACATGGGCAGGCTGCTGATCAGTGGCTGGAAGTAGCGCCGCCCATGGATCTGATGGGCCGCGAGATGCTCGAACAGCGCATCGCGGCTCAGCGGGTAAGAGGGTTCGACCAGAATCGGGAAGTAGGCATGGTTGGCCTGATGCTCGCTGACGCCGTCTATGCAGCGGATGCCTGAGACCTTCGCCAGCCCCTCACGGTAGCGCTGGTCGATCGACCGACGCCGTTCCAGAGCTTCACTCAGGTGCTCCAGCTGGAGCAGGCCGAAGGCGGCGTGGATCTCGCTCATTTTGCCGTTGGTGCCGGTGAACTCCACCGTACTGCCGTCGGGGGAAAGGCCGAAGTTCTTCAACTGGTCGATATGGCGCTTGGTGGTTTCATCGGGGCAGACGATGGCACCGCCTTCGAAGGTGCTGAACACTTTGGTGGCATGGAAACTCAGCACCGACAGGTCGCCATGGCGTAGCAAGCTGCCGCCAGCATCGCGCACGCCGAAGGCATGGGCGGCGTCGTAGATCACTTTGAGTCCGTGATGTTCGGCGACCTGGCGGATACCAGGAACGTCGCACGGGTGGCCGTAGCAGTGGACGGGCATGATTGCCGTGGTGCGCTCGGTAATTGCTGCCTCGATCCGCGCCGGATCGAGGTTCAGGGTCTCCGGGTGGATGTCGACGAACACCGGCGTGAGGTGATTCCACAGCAGTGAATGTGCCGTGGCAACGAAGGAGTAGGGCGTGGTGATCACCTCGCCGCTGAGCCCTGCGGCTTGTACCGCAGTGATCAGCGCCTGGGTGCCGTTGCAGAACAGCGAAATATGCTCGACGCCGAGATGCTCGCACAGGGCCGCTTCGAGCCGCTGGTGCATCGGTCCGCCGTTGGTCAGCATGCGCCGGTCCCAGATCTCCCGCAGGTGGGGGATGAAGGCTTCCAGGTCGGGAAGCGCGGGCTGGGTAACGAAAATCGGGTCCCGGTCGCTCATAGACTGCGCACTGTCATGGTGTGTTTCCCTGGCCACCGATCCGTGCCGGTAGGCCTGTCTCTCGTCTGAACCGGGTCGGGCCGGGTTCGTTCACAGTGATTTGTCGAATTCATGGCGGGTCCAGAAATCGCGCATGATGCCCCAGCAGCGCCGCGATTCGCTTTGGGCGGCAGCGCCGTACAATACCTGGCATTGTTCGCCATGGATGCGGAAGCTGCTTAGTGGCTCGACCAGATAGACAGTGTTCCCCTTCAGTGCCAGGTTCAGGAAGATCGCCACATCCGATGCCCAGGCGATTGGCTGCTCGTCCACTGACATGAAATCGGGCATGACTCCGAGCATATCGTCGCGGCGGAACATTACGGTGCTCGGTTCGCCGACGAAGTTGACCTGCGAAAGCATCAGCGCAGTGCCCAGCGATAGCCCCTCGATCGTCGAGTCTGCGGCCACCGGCGCCTGCGTCGCGGGAATATCGCCGAGCGGCGTGCCGTCCTGGTCGATGCGCTGGCGCTTGGAGGTCACCAGGGTGATATCCGGGTAGGTGCTGAAGCTATTGATCATGCGCTCGACACATTCGACGTCGAGCAGGTCGTCGTCATTGAGGAATTTGATGAACTCGCCACGAGCCTCGTTGAGGCAGAGCACGTGGTTGAGGCGACCGATGTCCTTGCCGGCGTCCGGGTTTCGAATGTAACGGATGCGCGAGTCGAATTTACCGTACTCCGCAGCGATACGTTCGATCGCGTCCGTGGGGCAGTCGTCGCAGAGGAGGATTTCCAGATGGGTGTAGGTCTGGTTCAGTGCGCTTTGCAGTGCGAAGTGCAGGTAGCTGGGGTTGAAGGTTGGCATGACGATACTGACCAGCGGCTGATCCCCCTGCGCCAACTGGCGCTGCGGCTTGCGGAACTCCAGCACCAGTTGCCCTGTACCTGGCGCCTCCAGCCCGTTCAGTACCGGGTCGCTGCTGGTGCCATCCGGCGTGTCGGTAACCGGCTCCAGGCCGATCATCTTGCAGATGCGCGTCAGTTCCTCGGCGTCATAGGTCCAGGCCTGGCCACGCAGGACTTCGTTCAGCCGCTGGCCACGGAAGACACCTGGCGCCTCGGGGTGCTGGCGATCGCTCAGGTAATCGTCGAGCAATGCCTTGAGGTCGGTGGTGACGATGCGAATCACGCCCCCCGGCTGCAGCACCCGTCGGCACTCATGCAGCAGGCGGATTCCCTGGTTGCGCGGCAGTCGCTCGAGCAGGTTGGCGCTGTAGATCCCCGGCACCGTGCCGCGCTCCCAGGGCAGTGCTGCGTCGGGCTGCAGATGCTGGTCCGCCTGTGGGGCATCGAGGTCGACATTCAGGAAACCCTGGCGGTAGTGAGCGGCGCAACCGAGGTTCAGGTAGGTAGGGTGCATAGGCATCGCTTCGAATAGGGCGTGGTACGTCCACGCAAAGGCTGTAACCGTTGTATCGGCCGGTCTGGCGCTTTCATGACCGTGGCGCAGCATGCATCAGGCGACCGCCTGTCACAACCGTGAAGGGTGCGACAACCGGGCAACTGCGGGTGATGGCATTGTGCTTGACGGCCAGCGCGTGGAACTTAGACTGGGCCGCACTGCAAACGGGACTCGCACAGGGGCCAGGGTATGGATTCCGGACTTTCCCAGGATGGCGTTCGTCGTCGTCCCGCTTTCTCGCGTCTGCCGCTGACGATCGATACCGAGCTGCTTCAGGCAGCGCTGGCCGCTATCGACGAATCGGCGTGGCAGCCGCACTTCAACCGTGATTACTACCAGGGGGACTGGAGCGGTGTGGCCTTGGTTTCCACCGACTCTGCGGTCGAGCTTTTGCACGGAACAGGCCCTGCGATCAAGCGGCAACCCTGGTTGCGCGACCCGCGTTGGGAACAGGGGCTGCGGGAGCTGGACGTGGAGATCTGTAATGCCCGCCTGTTGCGGCTCGGGCCGGGCAGCCATATCCGCGAGCACCGTGACTACGACCTCGGCGGACCGGACGCCGATATGCGCCTGCACGTGCCATTGCTGGCGCCGGAAAATGTCGATTTCATGCTCGACAACCAGCGCATGCCCATGCGTGCCGGAGAATGCTGGTTCCTCGACCTGTATCAGCCCCACAGCGTCAATAACCATGGCGACGATCCGCGGATCCATCTGGTTATCGACTGTCGCCCCGGGCCTTGGCTGGAGGCGGCGATCGAACGCGGACAAGGCAGTACGCCGGCCCCTGGCAGTGGCCGCTTCGCCACGGCGTTCGCCGGGTTCGAGCGCTGGCTGCAAGACCAGCCCGAAGCCAGTGCGCAACTGGACGCGCTGCTCGAGCGCCAGGCGTTCATCGAGCGTTGCCTGGCGCTGGGGCGGGAGCAAGGTTTCGTTTTTTCGCCGGACCAGGCGCTGGCGGCATTCCGTCGACGCTTGCGGCGCCAGGTGATGAGCTGACGCGAGGGCGGGCCGCGCGTCAGCGGGAGCGCGGCTCAACCGCGTTTGAGCAACTTGACGATGTCGTCCTTGATTGCCAGACGCTCCTTGCGCAGCTTGTTGACCAGATCGTCAGCGCTGCTGCTCTCCTCGGCGTCGACGACGTCCCGGTCCTTGCTCAGGTATTTCGCTTCCAGATCGGCCAGCTGGGAGTGGGCCCTCTTCTGCGCCTCGAATTCGTCCGCGGTAACGCCCAGGTCGGCGTACAGGTTGTGCTTGACCGGCATATGTTGATCTCCTCAGTCAGGTCGGGGCATGAACCTTGAGGATAGTTGCCTTTGCCGGGTTGGGTAGCTGGAGTAGGCTGTGGCTCTTTGTCTCGCTTCAGGAAACCTGACATGCCGCAACTGCACCTGGAATACAGCGCCAATCTGCGCAACCTGGAAACCGACAAGGCGCTGCTGCGCTTGAACAATGCATTGGTGGCCAGCGGCCAATTCAGCGACGAAGTGGACATCAAGAGCCGTGCCGTGGCCTTCGAGGATTTCCGCGTCGGCATCGCTCCGGTCGAGCGGGCCTTCGTGCATGTGAAACTGGCGCTGCTCAGCGGGCGCTCGCCGCAGATCAAGCGGCAATTGTCCGCAAGCCTGCTGGAGGTGTTGAAAGACAGCGTCCCGGCCCAGGCCGGCCTGGATATCCAGTTGTGCGTCGAGTTACTTGATATTGATCGTGATTCTTATTCGAAAGTGCGTTTGCCCGGTTGATCTGCGATGACTTCAGGCCGCTGTTTTCTGAACGGCGGCTGAACACGATGCGCACATTAACAAAGCTTCATCCACGGCCATTGTTTGTTCGCGCTTTTTTCACGGAAAATTGATGAATCGCTGCTTAAAGTCCACCGCCATAAAAGGCTGATGCCGAAACGGCATTAGCGTGGCCTACTTCATAAGCGAAACATCATGCTGAAATTAAAATCCCTGCGTCCCGAATGGGTGACGCTGCTGGCCAGTGCCTATCTGTTGCTCGGCTTCAACTCGGTGCTGTGGGAGCATGTCAGCACGGTGCTGCAGGGGGACGGCCACGCCCTGCTGTTGAGGCTGGCGTTCGGCGTGCTGCTGTTTTGCGCATTCAACTTCTTTCTGACCCTGCTGGCGTTTCGTCAAACGCTCAAACCGTTATTGGCGGGCCTGTTCATCATCAGTGCCGCCGTGGCGTACTTCATGAATCAATACGGCGTATTGATTGATATCGGCATGTTGCGCAATACCGTGGAAACCAATGCCACGGAAGTTCGAGATCTGTTGTCGTTGAAGTTGCTGGTTTATATCGTGGTGCTGGGCGTGCTGCCCACTTATGTTCTTTTCAGGACACCGATCAACTTTCGCAGTCTGCCTCGGGAGTTGTTGCGCAAGCTCTGGGTCGGCCTCGCCAGTCTGATCCTGCTGGCAGCGGTGGCAATGCTCAACTATCAGGGGCTGGCCTCGCTGTTTCGCAACCATCACGAATTGCGCCTGATGGTGGTGCCGAGTAACTACATCGGCGCTTCGGTGAACTACGTGCGGGAAAAAGTGGGCGGCGCCACGCAGTCGTTCCGCAAGATCGGCGAGGACGCGACCCTGGCGCCAGGCTGGGCCAACCACCCGCGCAAGTCGCTGACCGTACTGGTGGTGGGCGAGAGCGCCCGGGCGGAGAACTTCGGCCTGCTGGGTTACTCGCGCGATACCACGCCTGAGCTGGCGAAGGAGAACGGGCTGGTGGCGTTCAGCAACGTCACCTCCTGTGGTACCGAGACAGCGGTTTCCGTGCCCTGCATGTTCTCCGGCATGACCCGCAAGACCTACGACGCCAATACGGCGAAGAACCAGGAAGGGCTGCTCGACATCCTCAAGCGTGCGGGCCTGGCGGTGTACTGGCGCGACAACCAGTCCGGCTGCAAGGGCACCTGCGACCGCGTCCACTTCGAGGACGTGAGCAACCTCAAGGAGCCAGGGCTGTGTGCCGACAGCGAATGCCACGACGAAATCCTGCTCAAGGACCTCGCGGCACGCATCGACGACCTCAAGGAGGACACCGTGCTGGTGCTTCACCAGATGGGCAGCCATGGCCCGGACTACTTCAAGCGCTACCCCAGGCAGTTCGAACGCTTCACCCCGGTGTGCCAGAGCAATGCCCTGAACCAGTGCGACCGCCAGAGCATCATCAACGGCTACGACAACACCCTGGTCTATACCGACCACGTGCTCGCCTCGCTGATCGATGTGCTGCGCAGCAAGCAGGGCAAGGTGGACACCGCGATGCTGTACCTGTCCGACCACGGCGAGTCGCTGGGCGAGTACAACCTGTTCCTCCACGGCACGCCGTACATGGTGGCGCCGGAGCAGCAGAAACACGTGCCGATGCTGGCCTGGTTCTCCGACAGCTATCGCCAGCGCTTCGGCGTGGACGTCGATTGCCTGCAACAGCGCCGCGAGCGGTCGCTGAGCCAGGACAACCTGTTCCATTCCATGCTCGGCCTGCTGCAGGTGAACACCTCGCTGTACAACCCCGACCTGGATCTTTTCGCCTCCTGTCGTCCGAAGGGGACCACGGGCTGATCCAGTTGTAAAAACGCGGGCTGTCTACTTCTCTTACAAACCAATAGGAGAGGGCCGTCGGGCGGTTTCCCGGCGACGGCCCGCGCCGTATATACTGCGCGCCATTGTTCGTGGGAGAGCCTTGTGGCCATCGATATTCACTGGATTTGCGACGACCGCAGCCTGGCGGAACATTGCCGGTTGTGGCGTCAACTGCCCTTCGTGGCACTCGACACCGAGTTCATGCGGGTCGACACCTTCTACCCCAAAGCCGGTTTGATCCAGGTCGGCGACGGACAACGCGCCTTTCTGATCGACCCGCTGCTGGTCAACGACTGGCAGCCGCTGGCCGAACTGCTCGAAGACCCCGCGGTCACCAAGGTGCTGCACGCCTGCAGCGAAGACCTCGAAGTGCTGCTGCGCCTGACCGGCAGCCTGCCGGCCCCGTTGTTCGACACCCAGTTGGCCGCCGGTTACCTCAACCTCGGTTTCTCCATGGGCTACTCGCGGCTGGTGCAAGAGGTGCTGGGTATCGAACTGCCCAAGGGCGAAACCCGTTCCGACTGGTTGCAACGCCCGCTCTCTGAGACTCAGGTCAGCTACGCCGCGGAAGACGCCGTGCACTTGGCCGAACTCTACGATCGGCTGCGTCCGCAACTGAGCGACGACAAGAACGCCTGGGTGCTGGAAGACGGCGCCGAACTGGTCTTGCAACTGCGCCGCGAAACCGATCCCTACGAGTTGTACCGCGATGCCAAGCTGGCCTGGAAACTGTCCCGCGCCCAGTTGGCCGTATTGCGCGAACTCTGCGCCTGGCGCGAAACCGAGGCCCGTGCCCGTGACTTGCCGCGCAACCGCATCCTGCGCGAGCACGCCATGTGGCCGATCGCACGGACCCAACCTGACAACCTGGTGGCGTTGGCCCGCATCGAAGACATGCACCCGCGTACCCTGCGCCAGGATGGTGAATTCCTCCTCGAACTGATCCAGCGCACGGGCAGCCTGCCGCCCTCCGAGTGGCCGCCGGCGGTGCCCGAGCCGCTGCCGATCGAAGCGTCGGCACTGCTCAAGCAACTGCGTGCCATCGGCCAGGCCGAGGCCGAGCGCCTGAGCATCGCCCCCGAACTGATGCTGCGCAAGAAAACCCTCGAGGCGCTGCTCAAGAGCGGCTACCCCGATGGCCCTTATCAATTGCCCGACTCGCTGCGCGGCTGGCGCCGCGAACGGATGGGCCAGGCCCTGCTGGACTGCCTGGCCGCTGCTGGAGAACCGTCTTGATTCGCATCTGCTCGATCTACAAAAGCCCGCGCAAGAACGAAATGTACCTGTACGTGCTCAAGGCCGATGGCCTGAACAAGGTGCCGGAAGGCTTGCTGCCGTTCTTCGGCACGCCCCAGCACGCCTTCGACCTGGTGCTGACCCCGGAGCGCACGCTGGCCCGCGAGGACATTGCCAAGGTTCTGGAGAACCTCGACACCCAGGGCTATCACCTGCAGATGCCGCCGGCCGAGGAAGAGTACATCGAGCATTTGCCCGAGGAGCTGTTGCGCCGCAACGACCCGGTCTGATCCCGCCTCTGTTTTCTTCTCCCCGCGGTCGGCCCTGCCGGGCTGGCCGCTTCGTCGTCTTCCAAGGTTGTATTCGACATGCGTGTATTGATCGCCGAACAGGATCACGCCCTCTACGCCCGCCTGCTGCGCGAGGCCCTGCCGGATCTTGAAGTGCTCACCAGCGGCGACTCCGCCGAACTGTCGCGCCAGGCGGCGAGCTGTCCGGTCTGGCTCGGCCAGCCAGACCTGCTGGCGACCCTGCTGCGCCAGGGGCACCGCCCGGACTGGGTGCAGTCGACCTGGGCCGGAATCACCCCGTTGCTGGCCGATGGCCTGAGCCGTGACTACCGTCTGACCCGGGCCGTGGGCATCTTCGGCCAGGTCATGGCCGAGTACGTGCTGACCTACATGCTGGGGCATGAGCGCGAAGTGCTGACCCGCCTGATGAGCCAGGTCGAGCGCAAGTGGGATGGACGTCCCGGCCGCAGCCTGGACGGGCGCCGCGTGCTGATCGTCGGCACCGGCGATATCGGTTGCCAGGTGGCCGGATTCCTCGTTCCGTTTGGCGTCAAGCTGTACGGTATCGCCAGCCAGCCGCGGGAGCAGGCGCCATTCATCGAAGTGGCGGGGCTGGATGATCTTGGCCGTCTGGTGGGGGAGGTGGACTACATCGTCAACCTGCTGCCGGACACCCCGGCCACCCACGATCTCTATAACGCCGCCCTGTTCGCCCGTTTCAACCCGGACGCGCTGTTCATCAACGCCGGCCGTGGCGCGGCTGTGGTCGATGGCGACCTGGTGGACGCCCTGGCCAAGGGGCAACTGGCGGGCGCGGTGATCGACGTGTGCCGGCAGGAGCCGTTGCCGCGCAATCACCCGTTCTGGACCGCCCTGGGCCTGCTGCTGACCGGGCACAGCTCGGCGCCGACCTCGCCGGTGGCGATGGTGCGGTTGTTTGTCGAGAACCTGGGAGCGTATGGGGCAGGAGAGTCGTTGCGCGGGGAAGTGGATTTCACCCGGGGGTATTGAAAGGCATCGCTGGCAAGCGGAACGCCGCCCGGCCAGCGATGAGGGCCTGACGCCTTACAGGGTGAAATCACCCTCGGCCGCCAGCTCGTTCAGCGGACGACGCGGGCTTGGTACTTCACGGGCCTGCAGGTATTCGGCGAGGGTCGCCTTGTCACCCAGCTTGCCGATGGCAATCACGGCGTGCAGGGCATACTCCTCGGGGATTTTCAGTTCCTTGCGGGTCAGCTCCTGGTCGAAGCCGGCCATGCCGTGGGTGTGCCAGCCGCTCAGGCTCGCCTGCAGCGCCAGGTGGCCCCAAGCGGAACCGGTGTCGAAGGTGTGCCACAGCGCCGGGGTTTCCTCGCTGGCACCTGGTGCGGTGAAGGTGGTCTTGGACAGCACGATCACCAGCGCCGAGGCGTGTTGCGCCCAGCTGCGGTTGAATTCGTTGAGCAGGCCCAGGTAGCGCTCCCAGTTCGGCGTGTCGCGACGGGCGAAGAGGAACCGCCACGGCTGCGAGTTGTAGGCCGACGGCGCCCAGCGGGCGGCTTCGAGGAAGCTCAGCAGGGTTTCTTCGGCGATCGGCTCGGCGGTGAAGGCGCGAGGCGACCAGCGCTGGATGAATTGTTCATTGATGGCGTATTCGGCAGTGCGAGGATTGGCGCTCATGGGATTCCTGACAAAGGGCGTGGGTGAAATGATTTGCAAAACTACAACTGTCCTACACACCCTGACAAGCGGTCTGGCAAAGGCGCAGCACTCGTCCTAGACTGGCGCCGCTCCACCGAGCAGAAGAATTTTGAAACAGGATCACCGCGACATGCAGGCAAACGCCGAACCCTTCTGGACCCGCAAGACCCTCGATCAGCTCGATCGTGGCGAGTGGGAGTCGCTGTGCGACGGCTGTGGCCTGTGCTGCCTGCAGAAGCTCGAGGACGAAGACGACAACAGCGTCTACTACACACGGATCGCCTGCAAACTGCTGGACCTCAAGACCTGTCAGTGCAGCGATTACCCCAACCGATTCGAGCATGTGCCCGACTGCATCCAGCTCACGCCGGGCAAGGCCGATCAGTTCAAATGGCTGCCGCCCACCTGCGGCTATCGCCTGGTCAGCGAAGGCAAGGACCTGCCGCGCTGGCATCACCTGGTGTGCGGTGATCGCGAACAGGTGCACAAGCAGCGGATTTCACAATCCGGGCGCATGCTCAGTGAGACGAGCGTGGCCGAGGATGACTGGGAAGACTATCTGATCTTCCGCGCCAGCTGAGGCTTAGGCCAGGCCGGCTTGCGCGGTGGTCGTATTCAAGCAAGGAGTCAGGCGATGCCTGTGCGTCACCCTCTGGCGTGGGCCCTGTTGCTGCTGGCGAGCAATGTGGCCTGGGCGAAGAAAGTCGATCTGGATTATCACGTCCGTCTGCTGCCGCAGAGCGGCCAGGCCGAGGTGAGCCTGACCCTGGCCGATGGCGCGCAGGTGCGCAGCCTGGATTTCGATCTGGGCAAGGACGGGCTTTACAGCGACTTCAAGGCCGATGGTCCCTGGCAGCAGGCGGCAGACCGCCAGCGCGGGGTCTGGCATCCGGCGGCCGGCAAGGCGAGCCTGAGCTACAAGGTCAATCTCAATCACCGGTTGAAGAACGGCAGCCATGACAGCCGCTTGTCCGCGCAGTGGGCGCTGTTTCGCGGGGACGACCTGGTGCCGCCCGCACGGCTCGACCAGCAGGACGGCACCGAATTGGTGGCACGCCTGAAAGTGGACCTGCCCGCCGGCTGGAACAGCATCGAGACCGCCTGGCCGCGGGTGGGCAAGCAGCGTTTTCGCATCGACAACGTCTCGCGCCTGTTCGATCGGCCGACCGGCTGGATGCTCGCCGGCAACATCGGCTCGCGACGCGCCCGCCTGGGCGAGACCGAAGTCAGCGTGGCCGGACCGTTCGGCCAGGGCTTGCGGCGGATGGATGCACTGACGTTGCTTACCTTCGTCTGGCCGCAGTACCAGGCGGTGTTCCCCCGCAATCCGCCCAAGCTGCTGCTGGTCGGAGCCCGCGAGCAGTTGTGGCGTGGCGCGCGGGCGGCGAACAACTCGATCTACCTCAACAGCGCCACGCCGCTGGTCAGCGAGAATGGCAGCAGCCCTTTGTTGCGCGAGCTGGTGCGGGTGTTCGCGCGGATCAACGACCGCGAGCGCAGCGACTGGATCGGTGAAGGGCTGGCGGAGTACTACGCCATCGAGTTGCTGCGCCGGGCCGGCGGTATCAGCGACGACCGCTACCAGGCGGTGCAGACGCGACTGAACAAGGAAGGCAAGGCGGTCACCAGCCTGCGTGGCGAACAGATCAGCGGTGCGACCGTAGCCCGTGCGGTATTGCTGTTGCAGGCACTGGACCGGGAGATCCGCATCCACAGCCAGAACAAGCGCTCGCTGGACGACCTGACCCAGGCGCTGATGCGCCTGAACAGCGTCACCACCGAGGAGTTCGTGCAATTGGCCGAGAGCGTGCTGGGGCGGGAGTCGGAAGTGTTGCGCAGCTCGTTGCTGAAATAGCACCGATCTTTTGGGAGCGGCTTCAGCCGCGATCGGCGGCGCAGCCGCCGTATAGCCTGAGCCCGCGATGTTTCAGGAATACCGGGAGTTCAGGTTTTATGGCCGCTGCGCGGCCAATCGCGGCTGAAGCCGCTCCCACCTGGATTCGTGCCATCCGCTCAAGGTTTGGGATCGGCCAGCGACTCATTCCCTGTGACTGTTACCTCACGCGTGGCCGCCTCTGCGCTCGCCTTCAACGCTGTCAGCTCGCTGCCGCTGCGCTCGATCCGCGAACGGATCTGGTCGAGATCGGCGCGACCGCGCTCCATCAGGCTCTTGGCCGAGCAGCGCCCGGTCACGCCGCGGGCCAGCACCGCGCCGCCAATCGCCATCTGGATCAGACCCAGCAGGCCGCCGCGGCGCAGGCCCTTGCCGACCATCACCACGCCGGTGGCGACGGAGCCGGCCCGTTCCCAGCCGTGTACGTTCTGTTCAGGCTTGCTCTGGAAAGGCGTAGCCGGGATCTCGATCTTCTGGCGCATGGCCGGTTCTCCTGTGGGGTGCGTGATAGTCAGCAGACCGCCCTGCGGCGGCTGCCGTTCCATCGCATTTACTTGAAGCGCGGGCCGGAGCGGGTGTTCAGACCCTTGGCCATGCGGTCGTAGAGCACCACATTGACGGTGGCCGCCAGGTTCATGCAGCCGTTGGTGGGGATGTAGATGGTTTCCTCGCACCAGGCGCGGACGTCGTCGTCGAGCGAACCGTCCTCGGGGCCGAAGATGTAGATAGCGCGGTCCGGGTGGGTGTACTCCGGCAGCGGGCGGGCACCGTCCACCAGTTCCACCGCTACCGGCGTGCAGCCCAGGGGAATGATTTTCTGCAGGTCGTCGATGCCGATCAGCGGGATGTCGTAGTGCACGCGCTTGGTGTCGGTGACGAAGTCGCGGGCGCGCTCGTAGCGCTTGCCGGTGTAGAACACCGAGTTGACGCCATAGCAGCCTGCGGCGCGCATTACCGAGCCGACGTTTTCAGGAGATTTGGGGTTGTACAGGCCGATGCAGCTGTATCGTTTGTTCGCCACGTGCCGGGCCCTTCGCAAAAAAAGCGCGATTATACGGGCTGCCGGCACTGGCGGGCAGGATTCAGTCCTTCTTGTTGAGCATGCCGGCCAGGGCGGCGAACGGGTTGTGGGTGGCCTTGGCGATGCTCGGCGTGCTCAGGGAGCCGTCGCTGAAGTATTGCTGGTCGGTGTAGCGGGCGTGCTCGTTGTCGTGGCAGTACAGGCACAGCAGTTCCCAGTTGGAGCCGTCCTGGGGGTTGTTGTCGTGGTTGTGGTCGCGGTGGTGCACGGTCAGTTCGCTCAGGCGCTTGCCTTCGAACTCGCGGGCGCAGCGGCCGCAGACGTGGGGATACATCCTCAGGGCTTTGCGGCGGTAGCCCATCTCGTCGTCGCGCTTGGCGTCGGCGAGGATGCGGTCGAGCCGCGCAGTGGCGGCGGCGGAATCAGACGAAGTCATTGTTGTAGTCCTGCTCAGGCGTATTACGGTTGACGTCAGTTTAACGCCAGTTCCGCCTGCTGGGCAGGCGAACTGCCACACGGCGGAGTAGTCTGTAGTGCAGTACCTCGACCAGGAGCCCCGCATGCGTCTGACGAGTATCCTGCTGTGCCTTGCCGCGCTGACCAGTGCCCAGGCCGCCGACTTGCAACCGCGGGTTATCGCCCCGGTGCCCGGCGCGCCAGGCACCGCCACGCCAACGCCTTACCCGCAGGTATCACCACCCGGCGTACCACGGGCCAATGACGGCACGCCCGGCGCGCCGCTGCTGCCGCCGATGCCGCTGCCCAGCCCGCCGAAAGACCAGCCACTGCCAGGGCTGGCGCCAGACGCTGCCAGGGACAGGGAAAAAGACGATTAAACCTGCTGCGACAAGCGCTGCCCGTCGAGCATCCGCAGGCGTTTCGACAACGCCACGGCCAGGGCACGGATGATCTTCGCGGCGATCTTCGGCGCCTCGTTGAGCATCTTTTCCAGTGCGTCCTTGCCCAGGCTGAGCAACTGGCAATCGCTGGCGGCCTGGCACGAGGCGGAGCGCCGTTCGCCGTCCAGCACCGCCATCTCGCCAAAGGCGCGGCCCTTGCGCAATACGGCGATTTCCACTTCCTGGCCGTCGGCATCAGTCTTGCGCACCGAAACCTGGCCGGAAACGATGATGCACATGAAGGTGCCGGCATCGCCTTCGCGGAAGATGTCCTGGCCCGCGGCGGTGGTGCTCAGGGCAAAGTAGCCGGCGGCCGTGGCAAAGTCGCCGGGTTGCAGGTGGTCGAACAGGCCGCAGTCCATCAGCAGGTCGCGGATTTCGGTGTTGAGCAGCGTGGTCTCGGGCATCGCGTTCCGTCTTTGTTGTCAGTCGTTGTGTGATCGCACCGCGACTGGTGTCGCGGCGCAAGCTCTGACAACGAAAAACGCGATTTACACCACATCCAGCTCATTCAGAACGAAGGCATATTCCAGTGCCACATCCCGCAGGCCCTGATAACGCCCGCTCATGCCGCCGTGGCCGGCGCCCAGTTCGGTCTTGAGCAGCAGCGGGTTGCTGTCGGTCCTGGTCACCCGCAGGCGCGCTACCCACTTGGCCGCTTCCCAGTACTGCACGCGACTGTCGTTGTAGCCGGCGATCACCAGCATGGCCGGGTAGGCCTGGGCCTTCACGTTCTCGTAGGGCGCGTAGGCCTTGATCCGTGCGTACACCTCGGGTTCTTCCGGGTTGCCCCACTCGTCGTATTCGGTGACGGTCAGCGGCAGTTCGGGGTCGAGCATGGTGTTCAGCACGTCGACGAAGGGCACCTCGGCGATGGCGACCCTGAACAGTTCCGGGCGCTGGTTGAGCACCGCACCGATCAGCAGGCCGCCGGCGCTGCCGCCGCTGATCGCCAGTTGCCCGGCGCTGGTCACGCCTTCGGCGATCAGGTGTTCGGCGCAGGCGATGAAGTCGTCGAAGGTGTTCTGCTTGTGTTCCTGTTTGCCCGCACGGTACCAGGACTCGCCCAACTCACCGCCGCCACGCACATGGGCGATGGCAAAGGCTACGCCGCGTTCCAGCAGGCTCAGGCGGGCGTGGGAGAACCACGGGTCGAGGCTTTCGCCGTAGGCGCCGTAGCCGTAGAGGTAGAGCGGCACCGGCTTGCCGAGGTCTTCGCGGCGCTGCACCAGGCTGACCGGGATGCGCGTGCCGTCGGCAGCGGTAGCCCACAGACGGCGACTGACGTAGGCATCGGCATCGAACGGGCCGAGCACCGGGGTTTGCTTGAGCACGGTCTGCTCGCCATCGGCCAGCACCAGTTGGCGCACCTGGGCCGGGCGGTTCAGCGCTTCGTAGCGCAGGCGGATACGCGGGCTGATGAACTCCAGGCTGTCCTGCACGTACAGGCTGTAAGCGGCGTCCGGCAGTTGCACGCGGTAGGCGGGCAGGCCAGAGGGGCGGATTTCGATGACCGGCAGTCCGCCTTCACGCAGGCTCAGGGTCAGGGCGCTGGCGTTGAGGGTCAGGCCCTCCAGCATGATGTCGTTGCGGTGCGGCACCAGCACCTGCCAGTCGGCGCGGGCCGGAACCGTATCGCTTGGCGCATGGAACAGGGCGAAGTTGATGCCGTCCTGGTTGCTGCGGATGAACCAGCGCCACTGGCCGTCGAGCTGGCCGTGGTCGGGGTAGTACTCGTGGCCCTCGACCCGCGGGGCGAGGCAGGTGAATGGTTGCTGTGGAGTGTCGGCGTCGAGCACCCAGGCTTCGCTGGTTGTCTTGCTGTTGAGCAGCAGGATCAACTGGCGCTCGGAGCTGGCGCGGTAGCAGTGCAGGAAGAAACGCCCGTCGGCCTCCTCGAACACCGCTTCGGCAGTGCTGTCGCCCAGGCGGTGGCGGTACAGGCGGAACGGCCGGTGGGTGTCGTCCAGCTCGGTGAAGAACAGGGTCTGGCTGTCGTTGGCCCAGGTCATGCTGCCGTCGCAGTCATCGAAGGGCAGCTCGCTGACCACGCCGCTGGCCAGTTCCTTGACGTACAGGGTGTAGATTTCGTCGCCGCTGGTATCCAGGCTGTAGGCCAGGCGCTGGTGGTCGGGGCTGACGTTGAAGGCGCCGAGGCTGAGGAAGCCGCCGGCGGCCAGTTCGTTGGGGTCGAGCAGCAGTTCTTCGCGGCTTTCATCGACGGTATTGGAGTCGTCCGCCGGACGCGGGCAGCGGTAATGCCGTGGGTATTCGTCGCCCGCTGTGGTGCGGGTGTAGTACAGGTACGGCCCCCAGGGCGAGGGCAGCGACAGGTCGGTCTCGAGGATGCGGCCCTTGATCTCCTGGAACAACTGCTCGCGCAATTCGGCCTGGTCGGCCAGTTGCGCCTGCTGCCAGGCGTTCTCCGCTTCCAGGTAGGCCATCACCTCCGGCGCATCGCGTTCCTGCAGCCAGGCGTAGGGATCCGGCCCGTCGCCCTGTCGGGCAATCGGTGCGTGGGAAGCAGGGAGAGTGGCTGGCATGCGGTGTTCTCTTGGCTGGGGGGCGCCTGAGCGCGGAAAAGTCGTTATCATAAGCGCCTGTTTGCCTACCTTTCCACGGACGCCATGACCGAAAACGACTATCTGTTCGCCTGGGGCCTGTACGCCCTGGCCGCCTTGGGTTGCCTGTGGGTGGGCTTTCGCATGACCGGCTGGATGTGGCGCTGGCTGCGCGAGCCGCTGCGGGTGCTGATCGCGGTGTTGCTGCTGACCCCGACCATCATCGACCCGGCCAAGGACATCTACGCCCCGGCCATCGCCATCACCGCCCTGGACCTTGCGTTCAAGGTCGGCAACAACGTCTGGCGTGCGGTTTCCGATCTGGCCATGTACGGCATGATCGCTTTCGCCCTGTACCTGATCTTCGTCGCCATTCGCCTGCCGCTGGAGGCCCGCGCCCGTGCCCGTCGCGAGCGCGCCGAAGCCGCCGCCCAGCGTGAGGCCGAGGAGGTCATGGCCGACCCTGTGCCGAGCCGCGACCGTTATCGCAACGAGCCGCCGGAGCCGCCGCTGGGCGGTAGCCGCCAGCGCCTCGAACCGCGTCTGTAACACCCTGGAGTGATCGAGCATGTGTGAACTGTTGGGCATGAGCGCCAACGTCCCCACCGACATCGTGTTCAGCTTTACCGGACTGATGCAGCGTGGCGGCCGCACCGGCCCGCACCGCGACGGCTGGGGCATCGGTTTCTACGAAGGCCGCGGCCTGCGCCTGTTCCAGGACCCGGCGGCAAGCTGCGAGTCGGAAGTCGCCAATCTGGTGCAGCGCTATCCGATCAAGAGCGAAGTGGTGATCGGCCATATCCGCCAGGCCAATGTCGGCAAGGTCTGCTTGTCCAACACCTATCCTTTCGTCCGCGAACTGTGGGGCCGCAACTGGTGCTTCGCCCACAACGGGCAACTGGCTGAACTCGATGGCCTGACCACGTTCTACCGTCCGGTGGGCGACACCGACAGCGAAGCGGCCTTCTGCGACCTGCTCAACCGCATCCGCGAAGCCTTCCCGGAGCCGGTGGAGGTGCAGGAGCTGATCCCGGTGCTGGAACAGGCCTGCAGCGAATACCGCGGCAAGGGCGTGTTCAACTGCCTGCTCAGCGATGGGGACTGGCTGTTCTGCTTTTGCTCGACCAAGCTGGTCCACATCACCCGGCGCGCGCCCTTCGGCCCGGCAAGGCTCAAGGATGTCGACATGATCGTCGACTTCCAGGCCGAAACCACGCCCAACGACGTGGTCACGGTCATCGCCACCGAGGCGCTCACCGAGAACGAAACCTGGCACCGCTACGAGCCCGGCCAGTGGGGCCTGTGGCGCAAGGGCGAATGCATCGCCAAGGGCCAGACCCAAGCCTGAGGAAGAGGCGCCATGCTCAGAAGCTACCTGCGATTGATCCTGTTCACCTGCGGCCTGCTGCTGGGGGTACAGATTCCCGGCCTGATCAATGACTACAGCCAGCGGGTCGAGGCCCATCTGCTGGAGTCGCGGGAGGGCCTCAAGGGCTTCCAGCAGACCGCACAGCGTTTCTTCAATGGCGACCTCGAAGCGCTGGTGCGGCATTACCGGTCCAGTGACGACCCGGTCTTCAACAGCGACGCCAACAGTATCGACAGCCTGCTCAGCCGCAACCGCATGCTGGAAGGCGAATGGCAGGCACTGCAAGGTGGCTGGCTGAGCCGCACCCTGCATGTGCTGACCCGGCCTGATCCGGCGATCCGCGAAGAGACCCTCAAGGGCTACAGCTACCAGATACTCCTGACGCCCGAAGCTGGCGCCTGGGGGCTGGGCTGCGCGGTGCTGTTCGCCTTGCTGGTGGAAAGCGTGCTGCTGCTGGTTGGCTGGATCATCATGGGCGGCCGGCGCAAGGCGGTACAGCCGAGCTGGCGTTGAATCGTTGAATCGGGAGGCCCGTGTGAGCCGTCTGCTACTGAACTGCGACATGGGCGAAAGCTTCGGTAACTGGACAATGGGTCTGGATGCCGAGGTCATGCCCTTCATCGATTGCGCCAACATCGCCTGCGGCTTCCACGCCGGCGACCCGGGCATCATGCGCCATACGGTGGCTCTGGCCGTGGCCAGCAAGGTGCTGATTGGCGCTCATCCGTCCTATCCCGACCTGCAGGGCTTCGGCCGTCGCTCGATGGCCTGCAGCGATGAAGAAGTCCGTGACCTGCTGCACTACCAGATCGGTGCGCTGGATGGCCTGTGCCGGGTCCAGGGCACGCGTGTGGCCTACGTCAAACCCCATGGAGCGCTGTACAACGACATGATGGCCGACCCCGGAAAGCTGCGTGCGGTGTTGCAGGCGGTCGCCACCTACGATCGCACATTGCCCGTGATGCTGATGGCCACCGCCGACGACAGCGCGGCCCGTGCCCTGGGTGCCGAACTGGGTGTGACCCTGTGGTTCGAAGCCTTCGCCGACCGCGCCTACGATGCTGCTGGCCGGCTGGTGTCGCGGCGTCTGCCGGGCGCGGTGCATCACGATCCGGCGCTGGTGGTGGAGCAGGCCCTGCGCCTGGCCCGGGGCGAGCCGCTGACGGCCAGCGACGGCAGCAGTGTGCAATTGCGGGCGCAGACCCTCTGCGTGCATGGCGACAACCAAGGCTCGGTGGCGGCGGTGCGACAGATCCGCGAAGCGCTGGACGCCCTGGCCTCATGACCCCGCGTATCGAAGTGGTGGCCATCGATTGCCTGATGGTCCGTCTTTTCGAGGCCATCGACGAAGCCCACATGCCCTGGATGCTCGCCGCCAGCCATCGCCTGCGCGAGGTGTTCGGTGAGCGCCTGGTGGAGCTGGTGCCGTCCTACACCACGCTGATGGTGCAGTTCGATTGCCCGCCTGCCGAAGCGCGCAGCCTGATCGGTGAAGCCTTGCGTGACCTGCGCCCGGACAGCGGCCAGGGCGGGCGCCTGATGGAAATTCCGGTGTGGTACGACCGCAGCGTCGGGCCCGAGCTTGCCGTACTGGCGGCCCGCTGCGGGGTGACGGACGAGGAGATCGTTCGTCGCCACAGTGGCCGCGACTATCAGGTCTTCGCCCTTGGCTTCGCACCCGGCTTCGCCTTCATGGGGCTGGTGGAAGAGTCCCTTGCCTCGCCGCGCCTGGCGACGCCGCGCAAGCGCGTGGCCGCTGGCAGCGTCGGCATCGCCGAGCGCCAGACCGCGGCCTATCCGGCCCTGTCTCCCGGTGGCTGGAACCTGATCGGCCGGACCCCGGCGCCGCTGTTCGATCGCCAGCGTGACGGCTACAGCCTGCTGCAGCCGGGCGACCGGGTGCGGTTCGTGGCGATCGGGCATGATGAATTCCTGAAACTGGGCGGTGATGACACGCCGCTGGAGGAACAGCCATGAGCCGGCTGACGATCGAGGCCAGCACGCCGCTGTGCCAGGTGCAGGACACCGGGCGTTTCGGCGTGCGTCATCTGGGCGTGACTCAGGGCGGAGCGCTGGACTGGGCGTCGGCGCGCTGGGCCAACTGGTTGCTGGGCAATCCGGCTGATGCGGCGGTGGTGGAAATCACCCTCGGCGGCTTTGCGCTGGTGGCCGAGGCGGATTGCTGCCTGGCAGTGGCGGGCGCCGACCTGGATACTCGCCTGGATGACCAGCCGTTACTGCCGTGGCGTAGTTTTGCGATCAAGCGTGGTCAGCGTCTGCGTTTCAATCAGCCGGTGCTGGGCGCCCGGGCTTATCTCGCGGCACCGGGCGGATTCGATGCGCCGCGGGTGTTGGGCAGTTGCGCCACGGTGATCCGCGAAGGGCTGGGCGGACTGGATGGAGAAGGGCGGGCATTGGTCAAGGGTGATGTGCTGACATTCGCCGGCCAGTCGGCAGGGCGGAGCGAGGTGCCGCCGGCGCTGAGGCCGTCGTTCGAGGGTGAGGCCCTGCTGGACCTGGTAATGGGCGCGCAGTTGGGCGAGTTCGCCGGGCAAAGCCTGTTCGATGCGTTCAACAGCCCTTGGGAACTGGACAGCCGCGCCGACCGCATGGGCATTCGCCTGTTGGGGCCGGCGTTGCAGTATCAGGGGCGGCCGATGATTTCCGAAGGCATCCCGCTGGGGGCGGTGCAGGTGCCGCCGGATGGGCAGCCGATCGTGCTGCTCAATGACCGGCAGACCATTGGCGGTTATCCGCGGCTGGGGGCGTTGACGCCATTGGCGCTGGCGCGGCTGGCGCAATGCCTGCCGGGGGAGCGCGTCAGGTTTCGGGCGGTGGTGCAGGAACTGGCCTGGGCCGGGATGCAGGATTGGTTCGAGAGGTTTGCTGGCTGACAGAGACCCATCGCTGGCCAGCGGAGCGCCGCCCGGCCAGCGATCAGGCCAAACAGCCTACTTGGAAAGGAACCGCATCCCTTCTTCCAGCCCGCGCAACGTCAGCGGGTACATGCGGTCTTCGATCAACTCGCGCACGATATTGGTCGAGGCGGTGTAGTTCCAGGTGTCCTTCGGATACGGATTGATCCAGATGAGCTTCTTGAATTTCTCCATGAAGCGCTGCATCCACACATAACCCGCTTCCTCGTTCCAGTGCTCGACGCTGCCCCCCGGCTGGGTGATTTCGTAGGGCGCCATGGCCGCGTCACCGACGAACACCACTTTGTAGTCGGCGCCGTACTTGTGCAGCAGGTCCAGGGTCGAGGTGCGCTCCGAGGTACGGCGCAGGTTGTTCTTCCACACCGACTCGTACACGAAGTTGTGGAAGTAGTAGTACTCCAGGTGCTTGAACTCGGTCTTGCAGGCCGAGAACAGTTCTTCGCAGATCTTCACGTGGGCATCCATCGAGCCACCGATGTCGAACAGCAACAGCAGCTTGACGCTGTTGCGCCGCTCCGGACGCATCTGGATGTTGAGCAGGCCGGCGTCGCGGGCGGTGTGGTCGATGGTGCCGTCGATGTCCAGCTCGTCTGCCGCGCCCTGCCGGGCGAACTTGCGCAGCCGGCGCAGGGCCAGCTTGATGTTGCGGGTGCCCAGTTCCACCTGGTCGTCGAGGTTCTTGTACTCGCGCTGGTCCCAGACCTTGACCGCCTTGCCCTGGCGCTTGCCGGCGTCGCCGACGCGGATGCCTTCGGGGTTGAAGCCGCCTGAGCCGAACGGGCTGGTGCCGCCGGTGCCGATCCACTTGTTGCCGCCGGCGTGGCGTTCCTTCTGTTCTTCCAGGCGCTTCTTGAATTCCTCGATCAGCTTGTCCAGCCCACCGAGGGACTGGATCTGTGCCCGTTCCTCGTCGGTCAGCTGACGCTCGAACTCCTTGCGCAGCCAGTCTTCCGGAATCAGCGCTTCCAGATGCCGGTCGAGGTTCTCCAGGCCCTTGAAGTAGGCGGAAAAGGCGCGGTCGAATTTGTCGAAGTGCCGTTCGTCCTTCACCAGGATCGCCCGCGACAGGTAATAGAACTCGTCCATGTCGGCAAAGGTGACCCGCGCTTTCAGCGCATTGATCAGGTCGAGCAGCTCGCGCACCGACACCGGCACCCTGGCCGCGCGCATTTCATTGAACAGGTTGAGCAGCATGGCATTCGCCCCCGTTGGCTCAGCGGTTGCCGCGACGGCTCATGAAGGCCAGGCGCTCAAGCAGTTGCACGTCCTGTTCGTTCTTCACCAGGGCGCCGGCCAGCGGCGGGATGGCCTTGGTCGGATCGCGCTCGCGCAGCACCGCTTCGCCGATGTTGTCGGCCATCAGCAGCTTGAGCCAGTCCACCAGTTCGGAGGTGGACGGCTTTTTCTTCAGGCCCGGGACCTTGCGCACGTCGAAGAACACGTCCAGCGCTTCGCTGACCAGGTCTTTCTTGATGTTGGGGTAATGGACATCGACGATCTGCTGCAGCGTGTCGCGGTCGGGGAAGGCGATGTAGTGGAAGAAGCAGCGGCGCAGGAAGGCGTCCGGCAGTTCTTTTTCATTGTTGGAGGTGATGATGATGATCGGACGTTGCTTAGCCTTGATGGTCTCGTCGGTCTCGTAGACGTAGAACTCCATCTTGTCGAGTTCCTGCAACAGGTCGTTGGGGAATTCGATGTCGGCCTTGTCGATCTCGTCGATCAGCAGAATCACCCGCTCCTCGGACTCGAAGGCCTCCCAGAGCTTGCCCTTCTTCAGGTAGTTGCGCACGTCGTGGACCTTGTCCACGCCCAGTTGGGAGTCGCGCAGGCGGCTGACCGCATCGTATTCGTAGAGGCCCTGGTGCGCCTTGGTGGTGGACTTGATGTGCCAGGTAATCAGCCTGGCGCCGAAGGAGGCAGCCAGTTGTTCGGCGAGCATGGTCTTGCCGGTGCCGGGCTCGCCCTTGACCAGCAAGGGCCGCTCCAGGGTGATCGCCGCGTTGACCGCCAGTTTCAGGTCGTCTGTGGCGACGTAAGCGCTGGTGCCTTCGAACTTCATCTGTCCATCCTCGATGCAGAAGCCAGGGGGCATGGCCCTGGCGGAAAAATTGTCATGGGCGACTATAACGCGCACCCCGTGGGGCTGTGAACGCAGACGGCCCATTCAGTCTCTGAATGGGCCGTCACTCGGTGACTCAGTCAGACTTGGGCGGCGAACGCTCGTAACGTGCATTGAACGCCTGGATGAAGCCGTTGCGCAGGATCTGCAAAAAGGCTTCGAAGGCGCTGATATCGCTCTTGTGCACGCTGCCCGACAGCTCGACGCGGGTGGCGAACTGGTTTTTCTGCTGGTTCTTCAGCACGGTCTCGCTGGCGCCTACCAGGGCTTCCCAGATCGAGCGGAAGAAGCCCTTGTCCTTGTTCTCCACGTCCTGCTGCCAGTTGAACACCTCGACATCCCGCAGCAGCGGCTTGATGTAGCCGGTGAGCCGGCCCTTGACCGCCTTGGCCTCGATCACCACGTCGCCGTGGCCGGCATTGAAGTCGAACTTGCCATAGGCACTGGCGAAGTCGTTGAGGCGGCGCAACTGGATGTCGGTGGCGCGCAGGCGGAATTCGAAGTCCTCGAAGTTGCTCAGCGGGTCGAAGGTGGCGTTGCTTTCCACCGCGGCGTCCCCCAGCAGCAGGGCCTTGCCTTCGAAACTGGCGTCGCGGCGGCCTTCCTTGTCCACCACGTTGGTCAGGTTGTGGAGGCTGGCGTTGAGCTGGGTGGCCTTGAGGTCTACCGGCGGTTTGGAATTGAAGTTGCGGAAGGTGAGGGTGCCGTCCTGGATCAGCACCTCGTTGAGGGTGATGGGCAGCAGTTTCTCCAGCTGTTGGCGCCAGTTGGTACCCTGGCCCGTCTGGGAGGCCTGTTTGTTGCCACCATCGACGAAGTTCAGTTCGGGGCGCAGAAAGGTCACTTCCGCCACCACGGCATGGTCGTACCACAGCGAGTGCCAGCTCACCGACAGGTCGATCAGCGGCGCCTCCAGCAGCGGCACCGGCACCTTGCCGCTGGTCTTGACGATGGTCAGGCCATTGATCTTGTAGGCGCCGCGCCACCAGGCGAGGTCGACGTCAGTGATCTGCCCGCGGTAGTCGCCCATGTCGGCGAGCTTGCCGTTGAGGTAGTCGCGCACCAGCCAGGGCAGTGACAGGTGCAGGACGAGCAGCAGCAGGACAAGGCTGGCCAGGCCTATCAGCGGCCAGCGATAGCGGCGTTTCATCGGTCTCTCCAGGTCCCGGATGAAGGGTTGACCGCTGTCAATGGCGTGGAGTTCGACCGGGGTAGACGCACCCCCATGGCAGGCTTACCCTTGAGGTTTTCGCTCGGTGCCAAAAGGACAACCTGCCATGAGCCGTATCTTCGCAGACAACGCCCATTCCATCGGCAATACGCCGCTGGTGCAGATCAACCGCATCGCCCCGCGCGGGGTCACCATCCTGGCCAAGATCGAGGGGCGCAACCCGGGTTACTCGGTCAAATGCCGGATCGGCGCGAACATGGTCTGGGACGCCGAAAGCAGCGGCAAGCTCAAGCCGGGCATGACCATCGTCGAGCCGACCTCCGGCAACACCGGTATCGGCCTGGCCTTCGTCGCCGCCGCCCGTGGCTACAAGCTGCTGCTGACCATGCCGGCGTCGATGAGCATCGAACGGCGCAAGGTGCTCAAGGCCCTGGGGGCCGAGCTGGTGCTGACCGAGCCGCCAAAAGGCATGAAAGGCGCCATCGAGAAGGCCAACGAAATCGTCGCCAGCGATCCGGAGAAATACTTCATGCCGGCGCAGTTCGACAACCCGGCCAACCCGGCCATCCATGAAAAGACCACCGGTCCGGAAATCTGGAACGACACCGATGGCGCGGTTGATGTGCTGGTGGCCGGCGTCGGCACTGGCGGCACCATTACCGGTGTGTCGCGCTACATCAAGCAGACCCAGGGCAAGGCGATCCTGTCGGTGGCAGTCGAGCCGATCGTCTCCCCGGTCATCACCCAGGCACTGGCCGGCGAGGAAATCAAGCCGAGCCCGCACAAGATCCAGGGCATTGGCGCCGGCTTCGTGCCGAAGAACCTCGACCTGTCCATCGTCGACCAGGTCGAGCTGGTCAGCGATGACGAAGCCAAGGCCATGGCCCTGCGCCTGATGCAGGAAGAAGGGATTCTCTGCGGTATCTCCTGTGGCGCCGCCATGGCGGCAGCGGTGCGTCTGGCCGAGAAACCGGAGATGCAGGGCAAGACCATCGTGGTGATCCTGCCGGACTCGGGCGAGCGTTACCTGTCGAGCATGTTGTTCAGCGATCTGTTCACTGATCAGGAAAACCTGCAGTAACCCGGTGGGCCTTCGCCCTTCGTTCTGATCTCCGGCAAGGTCTTCAACCTGTCGTTGTTGCACAATCCTTAACACTGTATGTCAGGCCCCGGTTGTTTTTACCGGGGCCTGTTCGGTTTATCATTGCCGGTTTCCGGCGGCGAGCCAGAACGAAACTTCCAGGAGTGTTGCATGACTTTTTCCTTTGTCGCCAAGGCAGGCGTGTTGCTGTTGTTCTTCGGCAGCGTCCTGTTCGTGCACCTGCGGGGCAAGGCGCGTCTTCCCGTGCTGCGCCAGTTCGTCAACCATTCGGCGCTGTTCGCACCCTACAACTCGCTGATGTACCTGTTCTCCGGCGTGCCGTCCAAGCCGTACCTGGACCGCGAGCGCTTCCCTGAACTGGATGTGCTGAAGAACAACTGGGAAACCATCCGCGAAGAGGCCATGCACCTGTTCGACGAGGGTTACATCCGCGCCGCGGAGAAGGACAACGACGCCGGCTTCGGCTCGTTCTTCAAGAAGGGCTGGAAGCGCTTCTACCTCAAGTGGTACGACAAAGCCCTGCCATCGGCCGAGGCGCTGTGTCCCAAGACGGTCGAGCTGGTCAACAGCATCCCCAACGTCAAGGGCGCGATGTTCGCGCTGCTGCCCGGCGGCAGCCACCTGAACCCGCACCGTGACCCGTTCGCCGGTTCCCTGCGCTATCACCTGGGCCTGTCCACGCCTAACTCCGACAACTGCCGCATCTACGTCGACGGCCAGCCGTATGCCTGGCGCGATGGCGAGGACGTGATGTTCGACGAGACCTACGTACACTGGGTGAAGAACGAGACCGAGACCACCCGGGTGATTCTCTTCTGCGATGTCGAGCGTCCGCTGAGCAGCCCGCTGATGACCCGTATCAACCGCAAGGTCAGTGCCTTCCTCGGGCGCGCCACCGCGCCGCAGAACACCGACGACGAGCGCGTGGGCGGGATCAACCAGGCCTATGCCTGGAGCAAGAAGTTCAGCAATGTCATCAGCGCGCGGGTGAAGACCTTCAAGCGCGCCAACCCCAAGGCCTACCGCGTGCTGCGGCCGGTGCTGGCAGTGGTGGTTGCTTACTTGCTGTACCGCTGGTTGTTCTGATTCGCCCTTGAGGGCCTCATCGCCGGCAACGCCGGCTCCCACAGGTTGGCGGTGCATGCGAATACTGTGGGAGCCGGCGTTGCCGGCGATGAGGCCCGCACAGCACCCCAGGGGCTTGTGCTATCAAATCGCCAAGCCTATAGTTCCCCGCACTTCACCTCATTCGAAGACTCTTCATGTCCGTCACCCCGCTCACCACCGTAGTCGACACCGTGCCCAGCGCGGTCGTGGTCGTGCGTGCGCCGGCGGCCGTCAGTCCTCCATCACCTGTCAGCAGCGTCGTTGTGGTGGTAGTGGGCTGACCCGCCCGTACCCCCTCCCGATCTACTGAATGCGGCCCGCGTGGCCGTTCGGCTTGTTTGCCCGAATACAGGTGGCAATTTCATGTCTGTTCTTTCCAAAGCATCCGTGGCCTCGGCGGCCACCACTAGCCTGTTCGTCCTGCTGTGGAGCAGTGGGGCGATCGTCTCGAAACTGGGGCTGGCCCAGGCGACACCGTTCGCCTTCCTGCTGATCCGCTTTCTCATCGCCTTCGCCGGCTTGCTGTTGCTCGGTCCGTTGCTCGGCTTGCGCTGGCCCCGCGAAAGGGGCGCGATACGCCAGGCGGTGCTCACCGGCGCGGTTCTGCTCGGCGCCTACCAGATCTTCTACCTGCTGGCGCTGGACCTGAAGGTCACCCCCGGGGTCATGGCCACGGTCATGGGCGTGCAGCCCATCCTCACCGTGGCGCTGATGGAGCGGCGACGCTCGTTCAGCCGCCTGTTCGGCCTGTGCCTGGGGTTGGCGGGGCTGGTCCTGGTGGTCTGGCAGGGCATCGGTCTGGGCGGGATTTCGCTGGCCGGCATGGCCTTCGCGTTGCTGGCACTGGCGAGCATGACCGGCGGCTCGATCATGCAGAAGCGCATCACCCGTGACCCGCTCGGCACGCTGCCGTTGCAGTACCTGGCGGGGCTGTTGCTGTGCGCGCTGTTTGCGCCGTTCCAGCCGCTGGAGGCCAGGCTCAACCCGCCGTTTCTGCTGTCGGTGGCCTGGATGGGGCTGGTGGTCTCGGTGCTGGCGACCCTGTTGCTGTACCGGCTGATCGCCCGCGGCAACCTGGTCAATGTCACCAGCCTGTTCTACTTGGTGCCGGCGGTGACCGCGGTGATGGACTACCTGATCTTCGGCAACCGCCTGGCCGTCTTGAGCCTGCTGGGCATGGCGCTGATCGTCATCGGCTTGCTGTTCGTGTTCCGCCAGCCGTCGCGGGCTTGAGCACCAGCCACAGGGCCATGCCGATCAGCAGTCCACCGTACAGGTGTGCGGTGGACAGCGGCTCGTCCAGCAGCCAGGCACCCCAGAGCACGCCAAAGGCCGGGATCAGGAAGGTGACGGTGGAGGATTTGACCGGGCCGATCTCGCTGATCAGGCGGAAATACAGGATGTAGGCGAAGGCGGTGCACAGCAGGCCCAGCCCCAGCAGCGACAGCCACACCGACCAGCCACCCCAGCTGGCCGGTGGATGGCTGAGGACGCTGTAGCCGAACAGCGGCAGCAGCAACAGGCTGGCGCCGATCATGCTGCCCAGCGCCGACAGGTGGCTGTCGAGGCCGCCGCGCTGGTCCAGCCAGCGACGGGCCAGGAAGCCCGACAGGCCATAGCAGGCCGTGGCGCCCAGGCAGGCGAGGGCGCCCTGCATCAGTTTCAGGTCGAAGGCCACCGGGCCGGCACCGCTGAGGATGCCGACCCCGAGCAGGCCGAGGAAGATGCCGCCGAGCTTGGGCAGGGTCATGGCCTCATGGAATAACAGCGCGCCGATCAGCACGCCCATCAGCGGCGTGGTGGCGTTGAAGATCGCCGAGTAACCCGCCGGCAGCACCTGGGCCGCCACGGCATAGCAGGTGGCGGGAATCCCCGAGTTGATCACGCCCAGCATCAGGGTGACCTTGAACTTGCCCTGAAAGTCCCAGCGCACCCCCATCAGGGCGAGGATTGCCAGAAGCCCGGTGCAGGCGATCGAGACCCGCAGGAAGGCCGTCGGCACGCTCCCGAGCACGGGCGCGATGATGCGCATGAACAGAAAGCTGGCGCCCCAGATGGCGGCGAGGATCAGCAGACGGGACAGGGCGACGGGGCTCACGGAATACTCCTGGCAGGAAACGGGAGGCGAGTGTACGGCATAAGCCGTGTCGATCTCGTCCGCTTTCTTGCGGGCTGAATCCGTTCAACGGGATTTATGCTGCGAAGTGTGCGCGAACCGCACTTTTCCGCTGTCGGAAGGCTGCTGGCACAGTGGTCTTCTTTTGGCCGATACACCCGTATGAAACGCCTTTAGCACTGCAGCACGACGGGTTACTCTCAGCGCATCGTCACTTTGCGCCAGAGGTCCTGATATGCCCCAGCAATGGCCGGCCGCCGATATCGCGCGGATGATCCTCGAAGGTTTCGACAATTACCGCGAGCACTTCCGCCAGATCACCGATGGCGCCCGCGAGCGTTTCGAAAAAGCCCTCTGGCAGCAGATCCAGACGGCGGCGGCGGCGCGGATCAACCTCTACGAGGAGAAGGTCACCGAGGTCAGTGAGCGCTTGCGTGCCAGCTTCGAGGCAGACGTACTGCTGGACGTCTCGCTGTGGCCGCTGGTCAAGAGTGCCTACATCAGGCTGATCGACCCGCGTCTGGACGATGAGCTGTCGGAAACCTGGTACAACTCGATCTTCTGCAGCCTGTTCAGCCACGACCTGATCAGCGACGGCTGCATGTTCATCCACACCACCCGGCCCTCGCTGCGGGCCCACGAACGGGCGGCGCAGACCCGCATCTACCGCTCCAACGGGCAACTGGCCGGCCTGCTGGCGCAGATCTTCGACGATTACCGTTTCGAGGTGCCCTACGCCGACCTTCCCGGTGATCTGGCGCGGATGGAGGTGCAGTTGCGCGAAAGCCTGCCGGACTGGGTCTGCAAGGACCCGGAACTGCAACTGGAGCTGTTTTCCCCGGTGCTCTACCGCAACAAAGGGGCGTACCTAGTGGGGCGGGTGTTCACCCGTGAGGAGCAGTGGCCGCTGGTGATTCCGCTGCTGCACCGCGAGGGCCAGGGCATCGAGATCGACGCCCTGATCACCGATGAAGCCGATGTGTCGATCATCTTCTCCTTCACCCGTTCGTACTTCATGGTGGATGTGCCGGTGCCGGCGGAGTTCGTCGGTTTTCTCAAGCGCATCCTGCCGGGCAAGCATGTCGCCGAGCTGTACACCTCCATCGGCTTCTACAAGCACGGCAAGTCGGAGTTCTACCGGGCCCTGATCAATCACCTGGCCGGCACCGACGACCGTTTCATCATGGCCCCCGGTGTGCGCGGCATGGTCATGAGCGTGTTCACCCTGCCGGGCTTCAATACCGTGTTCAAGATCATCAAGGACCGCTTCTCGCCGTCGAAGAACGTCGATCGCGCCACGGTGATCGAGAAGTACCGCCTGGTGAAAAGCGTCGACCGGGTCGGGCGCATGGCCGATACCCAGGAGTTTTCCGATTTTCGCTTCCCGGTGAGCAAGTTCGAGCCCGAGTGCCTGGCCGAACTGCTGGAGGTGGCGCCCTCGACGGTGACCGTGGAAGGCGACACCGTGCTGGTGCGCCACTGCTGGACCGAACGGCGCATGACCCCGCTCAACCTCTACCTGGAAAACGCCAACGATGCTCAGGTGCGCGAAGCGCTGGACGACTACGGGCTGGCGATCAAGCAATTGGCGGCGGCCAACATCTTCCCCGGCGACATGCTGCTGAAAAACTTTGGCGTCACCCGCCATGGTCGGGTGGTGTTCTACGACTACGACGAGATCACCTTCCTCACCGAGGCCAATTTCCGCCATATCCCGCCGCCGCGCTTCCCGGAGGACGAGATGTCGGGCGAGCCGTGGTATTCCATCGGCCCCCATGACGTGTTCCCCGAGGAGTTCCCGCCGTTCCTGTTCGCCGACATGGCCCAGCGCCGGCTGTTCAGCCAACTGCACGGCGAACTGTATGACGCCGATTACTGGAAAGGGCTGCAGGAGGCGATTCGCGCCGGCAAGATCATCGATGTGTTCCCGTACCGGCGCAAAGGCCGCGAAGAGCTGGGCGCCTGACACTCAGCCTTTCAGGCACTTCAGCTCGCTGAAGTCGCGGCGTACCTGGCCCAGGCGGTTGTCCAGGTGCTCGCGCTGTTCGGCGCTGCTCTGGGCCATCAGGTCCACCAGCAGGCTGCGCAACTGCGCTTCGGTGTTCTGGAAGGCGGCGCGTTATTCCGTTGTCCAGAACTGTTCGCGGTCCTTGAGCAACTGGCCCAGGCGCGGTTCGAAGCCGGGACTCTGCCGCTCATCCATCAGGGCGCTGAACTGCGCCTGCCAATGGGCGCGGTTGGCGATCCACTGGTGGTTCTGCTCGCCCAGCCCCGCCGACCAGGCGGCTACCCGCTGGCGTTGTTCAGGACTCAGGCCGCCGAACCAGGGCGACAGGCGTTTTTCCATGCGCTCGCTGCGTTGCTCGATCTGTCTGGCCAGCGGTGTCTGCACGTATTTGGCCTGGCGCTCGCGAATGTCGTCGGCGAAGTTCTGGCGCATTTCCCGTACCTGCTCGTCGCTCATGCCGCGCAGCAACTGCGCTGCCGACGGCGTGATCTGCTCGGCAACCTGGGCCACGGCCTGGCGCGCCTGCTCGGTGCGTTCTTCCAGTCCCTGCTCGGTGACGGTGTTGCTGGCGACCATCTGTCGGACGCCGTCGAGCCAGTCCAGATAGCCCGGCAACTGCGTCTTGCAGTGCCAGGCCAGTTGTTGCTTGAGGCGGTCGTTGAGCCAGTTCTTCTGCTGGCGGTTCATCGCCAGGTAGTCATTCAGCGACCAGGGCACCAGCACGTCGAGGTTGCGGTAGGCCAGATCCAGGCGGGTGCACGACAGCAGCGCGAGGCACGACAGGAGCAGCAGAACAGGGCGCAGGCAGCGGAGTAGACGAGCGGACATGGGGCGAGTCCCTTCGGTTGTCATCCTTACTGGTTATAGAACAGGCAGGGCAGACCCGGTTCAACCGAATGTCCGTTGTGGCGAACGGCGCCTATCTGTCGGGCGATACTGGCCGTTCGGGTGTAGAATGCGCGGCTCGCAGCGAGGATTTTCGGACATGGCTTTAGTTGGGCGTTACAACACTTTGCAGGTGGTCAAGCACACGGACTTCGGTCTGTACCTGGATGGCGGCGCGGATGGCGAGATTCTCCTGCCCAACCGCTACATCCCCAAGGACACCCCCACCGAGGTCGACGAGTGGCTGAACGTCTTCGTCTATCTGGACAGCGAAGACAAGCTCATCGCCACCACGGAAAAGACCAAGGTCCAGGTCGGCGAGTTCGCCAGCCTCAAGGTCGTGGAGATCAACAGCATCGGCATCTTCCTCGACTGGGGCCTGCCCAAGGACCTGCTGATGCCGTACTCCGAGGAAAAGCGCCAGATGCGGGCTGGCGAGTACTGCGTGGTGCACGTCTACCTCGACCGCCGCACCCGTCGCATCACCGCCACCGCCAAGCTGGACCGCTACCTGGACAAGACCCCGGCCAGCTATCGGGTTGGCCAGCAGGTGGACCTGCTGGTGGTCGAGCAGAGCCCGATGGGCTTCAAGGCCATCATCAACAACAAGCACTGGGGCCTGATCCACAAGAACGAAGTGTTCAAGTTCCTGCGTTCGGGCAAGCAGGAGAAGGGTTACATCAAGGAAATCCGCGAAGACGGCAAGATCGCCCTGAGCCTGCAGCCGGTGGGCCAGGATGCCGCGGTGGGCCTGCACGAGCAGATCCTGGAAAAGCTCAAGGCCGCCGATGGCGTGCTGCCGCTGAGCGACAAGAGCGACCCGCAGGTGATCAGCGACATGTTCGGGGTGAGCAAGGGCAACTTCAAGAAGGCCATCGGCGCCTTGTACAAGAGCGGTCAGATCGTGATCCACGACAACCGCATCGAACTGGCCTGATCAGCGCTGGCGGAAACCGGAGAAGTCCAGGTTTTCGCCGCCTGGGCGCAGGTCGCGCAGCAGCGAGTCGCGGTCGGCGGACAGGGCGATGCTGATGGTGGAGCGGCGTTTGCCGGCGTTGCGCACTTCCAGTTCCTTCAGATGGTTGCTGAAGAAGCGCGCCGGCACTTTCAGGTGCTGCAGTTTGTCGCCTTCCGGGGTGTGCAGCAGCAGATTGACCCAGCCGGCACCGTTGCGCAGCCAGGCCACCGGTACATCGAACCACCACAGGCTGCGCTTGCCGTCGAGCACGGCGAACAGGGTGTTGTCGCTGTTCAGCACGGGGATCCCCAGCGCCTCGTTGCGGCGGGCGATGGCGGTGGCTTTGTCGAGTTTCATGCGCGGTTCCTACGGGTGACGCTGGAGAGGGGCGGCTATTGTGCTGGCAATGGTCTGAAACATAAAGCTGCCTGTTCTCCAACCGTCCGGCAAAAAAAATGAAACTCTCCGCTTCGCTCGCCACTCAACCACCATGTCAATTCTGACGTTCCCTTTGCAGGAGAAATCCCATGAGCGGCACTAAAGACAAAGTCAAAGGCATGGCCAACGAAGCGGTCGGCAACATCAAGCAAGGCGTCGGCAAGGCGACTGATAACGACCGCCTGCGCGCCGAGGGCAAGGCCCAGGAGCTGAAAGGCGAGGCCCAGCAAACTGTGGGCAAGGTCAAGGATGCCGTGAAGAAGCCTTGATCGGCGTACCTGCCGGATGACGGCCATCTTCGGATGGCCGTTTTTTTGTCCGGGGAAAGGGAATCGCGACCTTGTCGCCGGGGTCTATTAGACTGTTTTGTAACTTTTCCCACTTCGACCCGGGAATAAGCTTCGGGCAGCGAAAGGAGACGCCATGATTGTTCCCCATCTGCGTGGTACGCCACTTCACCGTGTGCTGGTGCGCACCGTCAGTGAATTTCTCGACGACGAGATGTCCACCTACGCCTCGGCGCTGGCTTACCAGATGCTCTTCTCGCTGTTCCCCTTCCTGTTGTTCCTGATCGCCCTGATCGGTTTCCTGCACCTACCGGACTTTTTCTCCTGGTTGCGCCTGCAGTCGGAACTGGTGCTGCCGCCCCAGGCGCTGGAGCAGGTGAATCCGGTGATCGACCAGTTGCAGCAGTCCAAGGGTGGTTTGCTGTCGGTGGGTATCGTCATCGCGCTGTGGACCGCCTCGGCCGGTGTGCGTCTGATGATGAGCGCGATGAACGCCGCCTACGACGTGCCCGAGGGGCGTCCTGTGTGGAAGCGCATTCCACTGTCGATCTTCTACACCATTGGCATCGCCGGCATGTTGCTGGCCGCCGCGGCGCTGATGGTGCTCGGCCCGCAGGTGATGAGCTGGGTCGCGTCCCAGGTGGGCATGGAAGAGATCATCGTCACCGTCTGGACCGTATTGCGCTGGCCCGCCATCGTCATCCTGATGATGGTAGCGGTGGCGCTGATCTATTACGTGATGCCGGACGTGAAGCAGGAATTCCGCTTCATCACCCCCGGTTCGGTGCTGGCGGTGGTGGTGTGGATCATTGCCTCGCTGGGCTTTGGCTATTACGTGAAGACCTTCGCCGATTACAACGCCATGTACGGCAGCATCGGCGCGATCATCGTGCTGCTGCTGTATTTCTATATTTCCGCCGCGGTGCTGCTGCTGGGCGCGGAAATGAATGCAGTGATCGAGCACATGTCCGACGAAGGCAAGAATCCCGGGGAAAAAGAAGCCGGGGAAAACGCCGGCGAGCATGATAAAAAGCAGGTTTCCGGGTTGGGGCGCGATCACGCCCTGGCTCACGAGACAGAACCTGCCAATCGAGCCTCCCATGATTCGTGAAATCCTGAAAATGGGCGATGAGCGTCTGCTGCGCATCGCCCCGCCGGTACCGCCGGAACTGTTCGGCAGTGCCGAGCTGGCGCAATTGATCGAGGACATGTTCGACACCATGCGCCATGTCGGCGGGGTGGGGCTGGCGGCGCCGCAGATCGGCGTCGACCTGCAACTGGTGATCTTCGGCTTCGAGCGCAGCGAGCGCTATCCGGACGCCGAACCGGTGCCGCAGACCATTCTGCTCAATCCCGTCATCACGCCCGCAGGCACCGAACTGGAAGAGGGCTGGGAAGGCTGCCTGTCGGTGCCTGGCCTGCGCGGGGTAGTCAGCCGCTACAAAAGCATCTACTACGAGGGCGTCGATCCGGATGGCCGGCCGATCCAGCGTACTGCCGACGGCTTTCATGCCCGGGTGGTGCAGCACGAGTGCGATCACCTGATCGGTCGCCTGTATCCGTCGCGCATCCACGATTTCAGCCGCTTCGGCTACACCGAGGTGCTGTTCCCTGGCCTGGATCCCGCCAGCGACGATTGATTTCTCGCCATCGCCAGCAACGGCTTGCTGCGTCGGTAGCGGGCCAGACGGTCGCTCAAGGTGGCCGGCAGGGCTTCGTCGATGGCGAAGCCCAGACGCTCGTAGAATCCCTGCAGATCCGGATGACAGAACAGCCAGATGACGCCGTCGGCAGTCTGGCAGGCCTGTTCGATCAGTTGCCGCGCCACCTGGCGATTGCGCCAGGACGGCGCTACCAGAAGACCTGTCAGCCAGTGGCCGCCAGGCACCGGCGTGAGATTCAGCGCCGCGACGATTTCCCCTGCACGGGCCACCCAGGCAGTGCCGCCTTCGCCGGCACGCATGGCCGAGCCATTGGCCTTGTAGAATTTGTTCAGCAATGGCCGCTCGGTGGCGGTCAGCGGATTGATGCAGATCGAAGCAGCGTTGGGCACTTGGCGATGGCTCTGGGGCGGGCTTTTGCGACTGGCGGACAGATCAGCGGCAGGTAAGGATCTGAGGTTATTGTTGCGAAAACGGTAACAGTGAATGTCAGGCTTCGCGATTCAACGAAGTTAGCAGATCAGTAAACTGAGCGCATCCCCAGTGAACAAAACTCTACCGGGATCGGTACTTCGTGTTATGTCCTGTGATTGATATAACAACTTCTCCGCGCCACCTCGGCATATGAAGTCAATCTGTTGGTTCGATTGCTTTAAAGGCCCTATATCATGAAAGCATTAATTGCACTGGCTCTGGTTGCCGTTTCTTCGTTCGCCCTTGCCGACCAGGCCGCCGACGCTGCAAAGCCTGCAGTTGAGCAGTACAGCTATGGCACCACGCTGGATATCGCCAAGGTCATCAGCCTGTCGAAAGTTGCCAATGTCTGTGAAGTCGTGCCGGCCACCATGGTCTATGAAGATCATCAAGGCCAGCGTCATACGGTTGAATACCGTGTGATGGGTGATGGTTGCAGCCAAGGCTGAAAGTTGTAATCGTTCATTCAAAGCCCCCTGGTAAATGGGGGCTTTTTATTGCCTGGAATTTATAGCGTGGCTGGACGGGAGAAGTCGGGATTGTTAATCCTCGGTTGATAGTTCATCCAGTACTGTCGCCACCCGTTCCAGCGCCTGTTTCAGTTCGGCGCGGCTGCGGGCAGCGGTGAGGCTCACGCGGATCGCCGGCAACTGGCCCTGCTTGACCGCGAACACCTGTGCCGGCACCACTTCCACGCCCTTGTCCCGGCAGGCCGCCGCCAGTTCGTCGCCGGGGCGTGGGCCGTTGATCCAGATATGCGGCGAGGGCCTGTCCTGATGAGACAGCGCGGGGCCCAGCAGCTTGCTCGCCAGGCGCCAGCGCTGGGTGACTTCCTCGCGTTGCCAGGCCAGCCTGCGCGCCGCAGTGCCGTCGTCGATCCAGCGGCAGGCGATATCCAGGATCAGCGGGGCGATGGGCCAATGGGTGGCCTGGGCATACGGATCGATGCGGCTCAGCAGACCTGCCTCGCCAGCGATCCAGCCCAGGCGCAGGCCGGCGCAGACGGTCTTCGACAGGCTGCTCACCAGCAGGCCGCGGTGCCCCAGCAGCGGCAGCAGGGGCGGCTGATCGCCGAGGGCGCCGTAGACATCGTCTTCCACCACCAGCAGGTCCAGCCGTTCCACCACTGCGGCGATCTCGCGCCGGCGTCGCTCGCCCATGCAGGCGCCGGTGGGGTTGTGCAGTGCCGGGGTCAGCACCAGCACCCGGGCGCCGCAGGCTCGGGCTACGCGGTCGAGGTCGTCGGGCAGGATGCCTTCGTGGTCCAGGGCGATGCCGTGCAGCGGCAGGCGCAATTGCCTGCAAGCCGCCTTGATGCCGGGAGCGGTCAGGGCCTCCACCATCACGGCCTCGCCTGGCTGGCACAGCGACAACAGCACGCTGAACAGGCCCTGCTGGGCACCGCCGCAGAGCAGTACCTGCGCCGCAGTCAATTGCAGGCCGCGACGGGACAACCAATGGGCGCCGTGGGCACGCCCCTGCAGCAGCTGTTCGGCGCCGAGGTAATGCTCCAGTACATGGGCCGGATCCTGCAGCCGCTCGCGCAGGCTGTGCTCCAGGTCGCGGTTGGTGTCGTCCACGACCGGCACGTTGGTGGACAGGTCGATGCGAGCGCCCTGGTCCCGTTGCTTGAGGCGAAACAGCGTGGCCTCCTTGCTGCCGGCCAGCACGTAGGTGCCGCGGCCGACCTCGCCGGACACCAGGTGCCGGGCGGCGGCTTCGCGGTAGGCCTGTTGCGTGGTGCTCGGATTGAGGCCCAGGTTCCAGGCCAGGCGGCGCTGTGGAGGCAGGCGTTCGCCCACCTTCAGCTCGCCACTTTCGATGGCCCGGGCGATGGCATCGACCAGGGCGAGGTAGCGCGGTTGTCCATCGTCGGCGAGGGTGGGCGTCCACATTTTATTGTCGGCCATGCAATTTATGATTTGGCCCATACAATGCGTGGCGAATAGGATCGGGTCAAATTCCCTGACCCGAGGTGTTCCATGTTCGATCTGCCTGCTCTGCGCGATGCCGCCCGCCTGGTCCGTGCCCAGGTCCCCGCGACCCCGCAATATGCCTGGCCGCGCCTGGCCGAGCGGCTGGGCTGCGAGGTGTGGGTCAAGCATGAGAACCATGCCCCGACCGGTGCATTCAAGGTGCGCGGCGGCTTGCTCTATGTACAGTCGCTGGCGGGCCGCACCCCGGCGGTGCGTGGTCTGGTCACGGCCACCCGTGGCAACCATGGCCAGAGCCTGGCGCTGGCGGCACGCAATGCTGGCCTGCCGATCATCATCGTGGTGCCGCAAGGCAACTCCCGAGAGAAGAACGCGGCCATGCGCGCGTTGGGCGCCGAGCTGGTGGAGCATGGCAGCGACTTCGACCAGGCCCGAGGCGAGGCGGCACGGCTGGCGCAGTTGCATGGCTACGAGAGCGTGCCGGCGTTCCATCCCGAGCTGATCCGTGGCGTGGCCACCTACGCGCTGGAGCTGTTCGAGGCGGTGTCGGCGCTGGATGCGGTGTATGTGCCGATCGGCATGGGCTCGGGTATCTGCGGTCTGATCCGCACCCGCGACCTGCTCGGGTTGAGCACCGAGATCATCGGGGTGGTATCGAGCGAGGCCGATGCCTTCGCCCGGAGCGTGGAGCAGGGCCGTATCGTCACCACCGAGACCGCCGACACCTTCGCCGACGGCATGGCCTGCCGCATGCCGCTGCCGGAAGCCTTCGAGATCATTCGCGAGGGCGCGGCGCGCATCGTGCGGGTCACCGACGATGAGATCGCCCAGGCGATGCGCATCTACCACGAAGACACTCACAACACTGCCGAAGGTGCCGGTGCGGCGGGGCTGGCGGCGCTGTGTCAGGAACGCGAACGGCAGCGTGGGCGCAAAGTGGCGGTGGTGCTGAGCGGCGCGAACGTGGACCGGGAGCGGTATGCGCAGGTGCTGGCAGGGGCTGAAATAGCCTGAGCGGGTCGCCATGGACAACGGGCTCAGCGCCCGGCATGAGGAGAGGCCGCGCGGGTGTGGATCGCGCAATTTCTTCCAATACATTCCCCCGATCATCCGTTTTAATGCCGGCTGCCTTTTCTCGTAGCCGGTAGTGGATCGTTCATGCCTTTTTCAAATGGATTTCTTCTGAGTCTGTCGCTGTGCCTGGATATCGGCGTGGCCAATATCGCCATGATCACCCTGGCCATGCAGCGAGGTTTCATGCAGGGCATGTGGCTGGGGTTGGGGACGTGCATCGGTGACCTGCTCTACGCCCTGGCGGCCTTGGCGGGCATGACCGTACTGCTGCAATTCAGCGCCGTGCGCTGGGTGCTGTGGATCGGCGGTTCGCTGCTGCTGGTGTGGTTCGCGGTGAAGATGTTGCTGGCGGCCCTTCGTGGCGACGCGCATCTGGACACCGACGTGAAGGTGGTGCGCGAGTCGCCCTGGCGGGAATTCCTGCGCGGCATTTTCCTGGCGATGTCTTCGCCCAGTGCGATCCTCTGGTTCGCGGCGGTGGGGGGCGTGCTGATTTCCCGTTCCGGGGCTGGCGGGCCAGTGGAGGCGGGGCTGTTCCTCGGTGGGTTCTTCAGCGCTGGCGTGCTGTGGTGCATGGCCGTGTGCGGGGTGGCCAGCCATGGCGGGCGCTTGCTGGGTGATCGGCTGCTGACCTGGTCGTACCTGGCCTCGGCAGGGATCTTCTGCTACTTCGCGGTCTACGTGATTGTGTCCGGCTATCGCGAGTTCATCCTCGCCCCGGCCCTCTGAACGCCTGCCAGTAGGTATTCGGCGTCACCCCCATGACCCGGCGAAACGCGTTGATGAAGTGGCTCTGGTCGTAGAAGCCCAGGGCACCGGCCACCTCGCCGGGATGAATGCCGCGACGCAGGCGCTGTCGGGCTTCGCTCAGGCGCACTTGCATGTGGTACTGCAGCGGCGTCAGTCCGGTGGCCTTCTTGAAGCAGCGCACGAAATGGTACTTGCTCAGGCCCGCCACCGCCGCGAGGTCGTCCAGGGCCAGTTTGCCGTGCGGGGTGTCGCGCATGAACTGCATCGTCAGGCGCAGTGCACCGGCTTGCTCCACGGCCGCGCCGGCGGGTTGCTCCAGCAACTGGCTGAACAGGGCCAGCAGGGCTTCTTCCTGATGCGCCGGTTGCGCGGGATCGGCGAGGGCAAAACCGACGATGGCACGGTAAAGCCCCGGGTGCTGCAGTACCCCCTGTTCGAAGCGCGGGCAGCCATCAAATTGTTTCAAGTTGTTATCCGAAGACACCTGCCGCAGGGCCTCCGGAGCCAGGTGAAGGCTGATGTATTCCACGCCCTGGGGAGCGAATTCGGATGCCTGGACGGCCAGCGGGTTGTACAGGGTGACAGCACCGGCAGGCACCTCCAGGCTGCGGCCGTCCAGCCAGATGCGCTCATGGCCATGCAGGTTCGCGCCCAGCACGAACTCGTCATGGGTGTGCCGGTCGAAACTGGCTGCGTTGGCCCTGACCCAGGACGACTCCACAAGACCGTAGGCCTGGAGCGGCTGGCTGACTAATCCCATTTGGCAGGTTTCCCGAAGAACGCAAGCCAGATACGCTAGCGCAATGATGGCAAGCGCGGCAACGGCAAGCGCCGATCGCCGTGGGATCCTTGAAACAGATCTAGCGAGGCATGGATATGTCGCCCCTTACGGAAGCCGGGTTCGCTCCCGTCAGAATCGAGACTGGTCGCTCGTTCACCATCGCCGGGTTCGGCGAGCGCTTCACCCAGCAAACCAACGGCAGAATTCCCGCACTGTGGCAGCGATTCGCCAGTCACGTCGGCAATGTGCCGGGACAGATCGATAACGATACCTACGGCGTTTGCTGCGAGTTCGATGGCCGGGGCGGATTCCTCTATATCGCCGGAGTGGAAGTACGCAGTACCAGTGTGCTGCCCTCCTACTACACCGTCCAGACGCTGATGCCGCAGCGCTATGCGGTGTTCGAACACCGGGGCAAAGTCAGCGGCCTGGGCCATACCTTCGAAAAAATCTGGAAGCACTGGTTGCCGAAGTCAGGCGAGCGGGCCGCCGATGCGCCGGAGTTCGAGCGCTATGGCCGCGAATTCGATCCGCATACCGCCAGTGGTCTGGTGGAAATCTGGATTCCACTGGAATCCTGAATTTTTTCCCGCCGCTGTCGATTCATCGAGCCTCCGTTCGACCAGTGTGGAAGGCGCCGCAATTGTCCGGCGCCGCACTGAAGCTTCTTCGGAGGACGTACCGATGAACACCGCAGCCGAAACCGAAATCCGTCAACTCATCGAGCGCTGGATCGACGCTGTGCGCGACCGCGACATCGAGCGCATCGTCGCCCCCTATGCCGATGACATCGTCGCCTTCGATGCCATCAAGGCGCTGCAATTCAAAGGCAAGGCCGCCTACAGCGAGCACTGGAAGATGTGCATGGGCTTCTGTACCGGGCCCATGGTGTTCGAGGTGGCGCAACTGACCGTGCACGCCGATGGCGACCTGGCGCTCGCCCACTGGCTCAACCGCTGCGGCCCGGCTGACGACGAAAGCCAGTGTGGCTACATGCGGGCCACGGTCGGCTATCGCCGTAGCGGCGGGCAATGGCAGGTGATCCACGAGCACTGGTCGGCGCCGTTCGACATGGAAACCCAGAAAGCCATTTTCAGTCTGCAACCCTGACCCTGCGTCGGAGAGCGCCATGAAATACCTGTGCCTGGTCTACTGTGATGAAACCCTGTTGCATGGCCTGCCCGAGAGCCCCGAGGACGCCGAATGCCTGGCGTATGCCAGCTCGATCCACGACAGCGGACGAATGCTCGCCGCCGAGGCGCTCAAGCCGGTACAGACCGCCACCACGGTGCGCGTGCGCAGCGGCCGGGTCAGCCTGACCGACGGCCCGTTCGCCGAAACCAAGGAGCAACTGGCCGGCTTTTACCTGGTCGATGCCCGTGACCTCAACGAGGCGTTGAACATCGCCAGGGGCATTCCGGCGGCGCGGGTCGGCAGCGTCGAGGTGCGGCCGGTGCGCGAGTTGCAACCCTGACAACCGAGGAGAACAACAATGAGCCCTCTGCAAACGGGCCAGGGAGCGGTGCCGCATGAACTGTCGATCAGCCGCCTGATCGATGCGCCACGGACCCGGGTGTTTCGCGCCTGGACCGATCCGCACCTGCTGGCCCGTTGGTGGGGCCCCGAGGGCATGACCACGCCGTTGTGTGAAATGCAGTTGTGGGTCGGCGGCCTGTTCCGCACCGTCCTGCGTGCTGCCGACGGCAGCGAGTACCCGAACCAGGGCGTTTTCCTCGATATCGTCGCGCCGGAGCGGATCGTCTTCACCGACGCGTTCGGCCCAGGCTGGGTGCCGTCGAACAAGGCTTTCATGACCGCCGTGGTGACCCTTGACGACCTCCAGGGCAAAACGCTCTACACCGCCCGCGCCTGGCACTGGAGCGCCGGCGACCGACAGGCCCATGAAGCGATGGGTTTCCACCGCGGCTGGGGCGAAAGCCTCGACCGCCTGGTGGCTCTGGTCAGCGGCCCGCTGGACGACTGATGACGGTGGCCGAGGACGTCCGGGTACGGGTCGAGGCGGTGTATCGCGACGAGTCGCGGCGTATCCTCGCCACGCTGATCCGTCTGCTGGGCGATTTCGATCTCGCCGAAGAGGCCATGCACGAGGCCTTCTATATCGCCGTGGAGCGCTGGCAGCGCGACGGCATTCCCGCCAGTCCCAGAGCCTGGCTGGTATCCACCGGGCGTTTCAAGGCCATCGACGGGCTGCGCCGCCGGGCCCGTTTCGAGCGTTCCCCGGCGTTGCTGCGTGAAGCCCTGGAGCGTCTGGAGGCCGAGGACGTGAACGAGGAAGAGCTGGAGGACGACCGGCTGCGGTTGATCTTTACCTGCTGCCATCCGGCGCTGGCCGCGGATGCCCAGGTGCCGCTGACGCTGCGGGAAGTCTGCGGCCTCACTACCGAAGAAATCGCCCGGGCCTTTCTGCTGGCGCCGGCGACCATTGCCCAGCGCATCGTTCGGGCCAAGGCCAAGATCCGCGAGGCCGGCATTCCCTATCAGGTGCCGTCGCTGGACGAATTGCCCGAGCGCCTCGACAGCGTCTTGCGGGTCATTTACCTGGTGTTCAACGAAGGCTACAGCGCCTCGTCCGGGGCCAGCGTGGTACGCGACGAATTATGCGCCGAGGCCATTCGCCTGGCGCGCCTGCTGCGCCAGTTGTTGCCGGACCCGGAAGTGCTCGGCCTTTTGGCCCTGATGCTGTTGCAGGCCTCGCGCTCGCGGGCGCGCAGCGTGGAGGAGGGCGAGTTGGTGCTGCTGGACGAGCAGGACCGTTCGCTGTGGGACCAGGCGCTGATCGTCGAGGGTTGCGGGCTGGTGCAGCAGGCCCTGCGCAGCCGTCGTTTCGGCCTCTACAGTCTGCAGGCCGCGATCGCTGCGGTGCATGCCGAGGCTGCCAGTGCGCAGGATACCGACTGGGCGCAGATCGTCGGTCTGTATGACGTGCTGCTGCGCGGTTGGCCATCGCCGGTGATCGAGCTCAACCGTGCGGCGGCGCTGGCCCGGCGAGATGGTGCGTCGATCGGGCTGGAAGCCGTCGAAGCGATTCTCGAGCGGGGGGAGTTGCGGGACTATCAGCCGGCCCATTGCGCGCGGGCCGAGTTGTGCCGGCAGTTGGGGCGCCACGCACAGGCCACGGACGCCTACCGCACGGCCCTGGACCTGACCCGCCAGGAGCCCGAGCGACGCTTCATCGAACGTCGCCTGCGGGCGATGCGAGACCTCAGCCAACCGTGATCGGAGGCGGGCTGACCAGATCGACGGTCTGCTGTTTGCGCGGGGCGAGGATCTCGGCTTCGCCATCCACGACCAGTTCTTCGTTCTGGTTGAACACGCGGGTGGCGATGCGCACGCGGAATTTCGGCAGTTTTTCGAGGATTTCCAGGCGTACGGTCAGGGTGTCGCCAATCTTCACGGGCTTCTGGAAGCTCATCTGCTGGCCCAGGTAGATGGTGCCGGGGCCTGGCAGTTCGCAGGCGACGGCGGCGCTGATCAGGGCGCCGCTGAACATGCCGTGGGCGATGCGCTCCTTGAACATGCTCTTGGCGGCGAACTCGGCGTCCAGGTGCACGGGGTTGTGGTCACCCGACATGGCGGCGAACAGCTGGATATCGCGTTCTTCGACGGTCTTGCTGAAGCTGGCTTTCTGGCCGACTTCGAGGGCTTCGTAAGGGGTGTTGGTGACCTGGGTCATGCAGACAGATTCCTTCAAGTCTCGATGGAGGCGCCAAGTATCACTCGCTGCGGGCGGGCCGGCCAAGGGCCAGGGTCTGCTCCAGCCAGTCGATCAGATACGCGGTGACTTCATCGCGGTTGGTTTCGTTGAGCAGTTCGTGGCGGGCCTGTGGGTAAAGCCGCAGTTGCACGTTCCGGTTCCCGGACAGCCGCAGGGCGCCGGTCAGATCCTTCAGACGCTTGCCGGCACTGACCGGATCACATTCTCCGCCCATCACCAGGATCGGCAGGTTCGGATCGATCTGCGCCAGGTTGGCCGGGCGACTGATCTGTTCAAGGCCGGTGAGCAGGTCGATCCACAGCCGGTTGCAGCAACGGAAGCCGCACAGCGGGTCGGCCACGTACTTGTCCACTTCGGCGGGATCGCGGCTGAGCCAGTCGAAGGCCGTGCGGGTCGGCTTGAAGGCCTTGTTGAACGAGCCGAACGACAGCCACTCGATCAGTGCGCTGCGCCCGTCGGGGCCCTGGCGCCAGCTTTCCAGGCGGGCGATCTGTCGTGCCGCACGGTACAGCGCCGGAGGCTGGAAATTCGAACCGCTGAGCACCGCACCCTGGAGGCTGGCGCTGTGGTGCAGCAGGTAGGCCTGTGCGATGTAGCTGCCCATACTGTGGCCGAGCAGGAAAACCGGAGTGCCCGGGTGTTGCTGGCCGATGTGCTGGTTGAGCAGTCCCAGGTCATTGACCACGGTGTTCCAGCCATCGTCCCGGGCGAACAGGCCTAGGGTGCCCAGCTCAGCGGTGCGCCCATGGCCGCGCTGGTCGTGGGCGTAAAGGGCGAATCCGGCACCGGCGAGCGCTTCGCCCAGGCGCTGGTAGCGTCCGGCGTGCTCGGCCATGCCGTGGGCCAGCAGCACCACGGCGCGCACGGGCGTGGCGGGCAGCCAGTGGTGGACATACAGGCTGCAGTGATTGCTGGCCGGCAGCCAGAAGGCGTCGTAGCGCATGTCGGAGTTCCCTGTGGGTCGCGCGGTTGCAGCTACTGTATAGCCTATAGCCAGCGCCCGGATCGAGCCACGCGGGGCGGGGTGATTCACACGGTCAATGACGGTCCTTGGCGTATTTGCCACCTGTGGCATAGCTGCTAACGTCGGCAGAATGCCGTTTTGCAAGCAGGCAATCCGGCCCCGCCAAAGGCTCAGGAACGAGGACAATAATAAATGCACGCCGATTTCTGGAACGACAAGCGCCCCGCGGGCGTCCCCTCGCAGATCGACATGAGCACCTACAAATCGGTGATCGAAGTGTTCGAGCGATCCTGCAAGAAGTTCGCCGACCGGCCGGCCTTCACCAACCTGGGCGTGACCCTCACCTACGCTGAACTGGACCGCTATTCCGCGGCCTTCGCCGCCTGGCTCCAGCAATACACCGATCTCAAACCGGGCGATCGCATCGCCGTGCAGATGCCCAACGTCCTGCAATACCCCATTGCCGTGTTCGGCGCGCTGCGCGCCGGGCTGATCGTGGTCAACACCAACCCGCTGTACACTGCCCGGGAAATGCGCCACCAGTTCAAGGACTCCGGCGCGCGTGCACTGGTCTACCTGAACATGTTCGGCAAGCTGGTGCAGGAAGTGCTGCCCGATACCGGCATCGAGGTGCTGATCGAGGCAAAGATGGGCGACATGCTGCCCACAGCCAAGGGCTGGCTGGTCAATACCGTGGTGGCCAAGGTGAAGAAGATGGTCCCCGACTATCACTTGCCCCAGGCATTGCCGTTCAAGCAGGTGCTGCGCCAGGGCAAGGGCCATGCGCTGAAGCCCGTGCAGTCGAGTCACGACGACATCGCTGTGCTGCAGTACACCGGCGGCACCACGGGCGTCGCCAAGGGCGCGATGCTCACCCACGGCAACCTGGTGGCGAACATGCTGCAGGTGCTGGCGTGCTTCTCGCAGATCGGCCCGGACGGGCAGAAACTGCTCAAGGACGGCCAGGAGGTGATGATCGCGCCGCTGCCGCTGTACCACATCTATGCCTTTACCGCGAACTGCATGTGCATGATGGTCACCGGTAACCACAACGTGCTGATCACCAACCCGCGGGACATTCCCGGCTTCGTCAAGGAACTGAAGAAGTGGCGGTTCTCGGCGCTGCTGGGGCTCAACACCCTGTTCGTCGCGCTGATGGACAACCCCGGTTTCAAGGACCTGGACTTCTCCGCGCTGAAAGTCACCAACTCCGGTGGCACGGCCTTGGTCAAGGCCACCGCCGAGCGCTGGGAGCAGATCACCGGCTGTCGTATCGTCGAAGGCTATGGCCTCACCGAAACCTCGCCGGTAGCCAGCACCAACCCCTACGGCCAGTTGGCCCGGCTGGGCACGGTAGGCATTCCGGTGGCGGGCACCGGTTTCAAGGTCACCGACGATGACGGCAACGAAATGCCTTTGGGCGAGCGTGGCGAGTTGTGCATCAAGGGCCCGCAAGTGATGAAAGGCTACTGGAACCGCCCTGAGGCCACTGCCGAAGCCTTCGATGCCGAGGGCTGGTTCAAGACTGGCGATATCGCGGTGATCGACCCCGACGGCTTCACCCGCATCGTCGACCGCAAGAAAGACATGATCATCGTCTCCGGCTTCAACGTGTACCCGAACGAAATCGAGGATGTGGTAATGGCTCACCCGAAGGTCGCCAGTTGCGCGGCCATCGGCGTGCCGGACGAACGTTCCGGCGAGGCGGTGAAACTGTTCGTGGTGGCGCGGGAGGGCGGCGTCAGCCTGGAAGAACTGAAGGCCTACTGCAAAGCCAACTTCACCGGCTACAAAGTACCCAAGCACATCGTCCTGCGTGATTCATTGCCGATGACGCCGGTGGGCAAGATCTTGCGTCGCGAGTTGCGTGAGCCGGCTTGAGCAGCTACAAGCTGTAAGCCACAAGCTGCAAGTTAGAGCGGTTGTGCGGCTCTTCTTGCAGCTTGCAGCTTATAGCTTTCAGCTCCGGTTAGACTCTTTACTCTAAAAATGACCATCGATTTACATTTAGTCACTTTTGTGACCAGTCGGGCTGCTTTTGCTCTAGGCGACCCCTGGTAAAGCTGCTACTCTCGGCGCGCTTCCGATCAATCGGTTTGCAATAAACCGACATCAAATATCAATAATAATCGCATCGACGCGGTGAAGAATTCGCTGTTGCTGGAGGAGTGGGCTTCCATGATCGAAAACTTTTGGAAGGATAAGTACCCAGCCGGGATTGCCTCGCAAATCAATCCTGATGAGTATCCGAATATCCAGGCGGTATTGAAGCAGTCCTGCCAGCGTTTCGCCGATAAACCGGCATTCAGCAACCTGGGCAAGACCCTGACTTATGGCGAGCTGTACGAGTTGTCCGGTGCCTTTGCTGCCTACCTGCAGCAACACACCGACCTGCAACCCGGAGATCGCATCGCCGTTCAACTGCCGAACGTTCTGCAATATCCCGTCGCGGTCTTCGGCGCCATGCGTGCCGGCCTGATCGTGGTCAATACCAACCCGCTCTACACCGCGCGGGAAATGGAACATCAATTCAACGACTCCGGTGCCAAGGCGCTGGTGTGCCTGGCGAACATGGCGCATCTGGCCGAGAAGGTCGTACCGAAGACGTCCGTCAAGCACATCGTGGTCACCGAAGTCGCCGACTTGCTGCCGCCGGTCAAGCGCCTGCTGGTCAACAGCGTCATCAAGTACGTGAAGAAGATGGTGCCGGCCTACCACCTGCCAACCGCGGTGAAGTTCAACGACGCCCTGGCCAGGGGCCGCGGCAAGCCGGTCAAGGAAGCCTCGCCGTCCCATGACGACGTTGCCGTGCTGCAATACACCGGCGGTACCACCGGCGTTGCCAAGGGCGCCATGCTGACCCACCGCAACCTGGTGGCCAACATGCTGCAGTGCAAGGCGCTGATGGGTTCCAACCTCAACGAAGGCTGCGAGATCCTCATCACCCCGCTGCCGCTCTATCACATCTACGCCTTCACCTTCCATTGCATGGCGATGATGCTGATCGGCAACCACAACATCCTGATCAGCAACCCGCGCGACCTGCCGGCGATGGTCAAGGAACTGTCGAAGTGGAAGTTCAGCGGCTTCGTCGGCCTCAACACCCTGTTCGTTGCCCTGTGCAACAACGAAGACTTCCGTCGCCTGGACTTCTCGGCCCTGAAAGTCACCCTGTCTGGCGGCATGGCGCTGCAGATGTCGGTGGCCGAGCGCTGGAAGGACGTTACCGGCTGCGCCATCTGCGAAGGCTATGGCATGACCGAGACCAGCCCGGTGGCCTCGGTGAATCCGGCGCAGAACATCCAGGTCGGAACCATCGGCATTCCGGTGCCCTCGACCCTGTGCCGGGTGATCGACGACGCCGGCAATGAACTGCCGCTGGGTGAAGTCGGCGAGCTGTGCGTCAAGGGCCCGCAGGTGATGAAAGGCTACTGGCAGCGTCCAGACGCCACCGCCGAGATCCTCGACGCCGAGGGCTGGCTGAAGACCGGCGACATCGCGGTGATCCAGCCTGACGGTTACATGCGCATCGTCGACCGCAAGAAGGACATGATCCTGGTGTCCGGCTTCAACGTGTACCCCAACGAACTGGAAGACGTGCTGGCGACCCTGCCGGGCGTGCTGCAGTGTGCGGCGATTGGCGTACCGGACGAGAAATCGGGCGAGGTCATCAAGGTATTCATCGTCGCCCGGCCGGGCGTGACCCTGACCCGCGAACAGGTGATGGAGCACATGCGGGCCAACGTCACCGGCTACAAGGTGCCGCGTTTCGTCGAGTTCCGTGATGCGCTGCCGACCACCAACGTCGGCAAGATCCTGCGGCGCGAGCTGCGGGATGAGGAGTTGAAGAAGCAGGGCCTCAAGAAGATCGCCTGAGTCTTTTCGGGCCCTATCGCTGGCTTGCCAGCGATAGGGCCCGGAAGATCAGCGCAGCTTTTCAAGCATCTGGTAGTACCACATCCCCGCCGCCAACAGCGGATTCCCCAGCACATCGCCCAGCGGCACGCGCACATGCGAGCAGCCGGCGAAGGTGTCGAATTTCTCCAGTGTCCCCGTGATCGCCTCGGCCATGATCTCGCCCATGATGTGGCTGCTGGCCACGCCATGTCCCGAATAGCCCTGGCAATACCAGACGTTGTCCGAGAGCTTGCCCAGTTGCGGGATGCGGTTGACCACGATGCCCATGGCGCAACTCCACTGGAACTCGATGTCCACGCCCTTGAGGGCCGGGAAGGTGCGCTCGATGCACGGACGCAGCTCTCCGGCGATATCCCGCGAGTCACGCCCGGAATAATTGGCGCCACCGCCGAACAGCAGGCGGCCGTCGGCGGTCATGCGGTAGTAGTCGAGGACGAAGCGGCAGTCGTACACCGCCAGGTCATGGGGGTTGAGTTGCTTCGCCAGGTCGCCCAGCGGCGCGGTGGTGACGATGCCGCCCATGGCCGGGAAGATCTTGCCCTTGAGCTGGCCCGGTTCGAGCTTGTGGTAGACGTCGCCGGCCAGCATCACCTGTTTCGCGTTGACCCGGCCCTGGGCGGTGATCACTGCCGGTCTGTCGCCGTGGACAATCTCCAGCACTTCCGAGTTCTCGAAGATCAGCGCACCCAGGCTGTGGGCGGCGCGAGCTTCGCCCAGGCACAGGTTGAGCGGATGCAGGTGCAGGTTGCGCAGGTTCTTCAGCGCGCCGAGGTACAGCGGCGAATCGAGGTTCTGGCGGATGCCCTCGCGGTCCAGCAACTGCACCTGATCGCCCATGCCGCGACGCTCGGCTTCTTCGGCGAAGGCGCGCAGTTCGGTCAGGTGCGACGGCTTCATCGCCGCATGCAGGTGGCCATGCTTGAGGTCGCAGTCGATGCCATAGCGCTGCACCCGCTGCTCGATGATCTGGTGACCGCGAAAGCGCAGGTGCCAGATGAAGTCATCGACGTCATCGCCGAGCCTGGCGCGCATCTGCTTGCGCATGGCCTCGTCGCCGGACAGGCTGCCAGTCACCTGGCCGCCGTTGCGCCCGCTGGCGCCCCAGCCGATGCGGTTGGTTTCGACGATGGCGACTTTCAGGCCGCGCTCGGCCAGCTCCACGGCGCTGGCGACACCGGTGAAGCCTCCGCCGATGATCGCCACATCCACCTCGACCATACCCTGCAGGGTCGGATACTGGGTGTGATCGTTGATACTGGCGTTGTAGTAGGAAGGCGCACGCTGGGCGCTGCGCGGGTTCAGGGCTGCATTCATGATTCGGTTCCCGGACGGAAAAAAGGAAAAAGGGTCAGGCCTGGGTCAGGTACCAGCGCCAGTCCTGTTCGCCGACTTCGGCCATGAACTGACGGTATTCGGCACGCTTGACCGCCAGGTACACGCCGAGGAACTCGGCGCCCAGGGTGTCGCGGGCCCAGGCCGAGCGCTCCAGGGCGGTGAGCGAACTCAGCCAGTCGGTGGGCAGCAGTTCGGTGGCCTGGGCGTAGCCGTTGCCTTGCACCGGAGCACCGGGGTCGAGCTGCTGGCGCAGGCCGTGGTGCACGGCGCCGAGCAGGGCGGCAGCGGCAAGGTAGGGGTTGGCATCGGCGCCGCAGATGCGGTGTTCGATATGCCGGGTAGGGGCCGGGCCGCCGGGCACGCGCAAGCTCACGGTGCGGTTGTCGACCCCCCAGGTTGGCGCCAGCGGCGCGTAGCTGTTGGCCTGGAAGCGTCGGTAGGAGTTGGCGTTGGGGCAGAACAGCAGCAGCGAGTCGAGCAGGGCGTCGAGCATGCCCCCCACCGCCTGGCGCAATAGCGGCGTACCGGCCGGGTCTTCGCTGGCGAACAGGTTGTTGCCGTCGGCGTCGGCCAGGCTGACATGCAGGTGCATGCCGGTGCCGGCCAGGTGATCGAACGGCTTGGCCATGAAGCACGCTTGCATGCCGTGCTTGTGCGCCACACCCTTGACGATGCGCTTGTAGCGTACGGCCTGGTCCATCGCCAACAGGGCGTCGCCGTGCTCCAGGGTGATCTCTACCTGGCCGGGGGCGTACTCGGAGATCGCCGTGCGGGCGGGAATGCCCTGGGCCTTGCACGCGGCATAGAGATCGGCGAGGAAAGGCTCGATCTGTTCCAGTTCACGCAGGCCATAGACCTGCGTGCTTCGCGGTCGTCCGCCGTCGGCGTCCAGTGCCGGTTGCGGGCGGCCTTCGTGATCGCGCTTCTGGTCGAGCAGGTAGAACTCCAGTTCGCAGGCCATGACCGGATGGAAGCCATCGGCCTTGAGCGCGTCGATCACCCGCACCAGCACATGGCGCGGGTCGGCGACGGCGGCCGGCATACCCTCGCCGGGGTGCATGCTGACCTGCACGGCGGCGGTGGGAATCTGCCGCCAGGGCAGGCGCACCAGGCTGTTTTCCAGCGGATAGGCGCGGCAGTCGATATCGCCCACGTCCCACACCAGTCCGGAATTCTCCACGTCTTCGCCCTGCAGGGTCAGGCCCAGGATCGTGCTGGGCAGCGGCCGCCCGCTTTCGTAGACCGCCAGCAGTTCATCGCGGTGCAGCAGCTTGCCGCGAGGCACGCCGTTGGCGTCGAGGATGAACAGCTCGAACAGGTCGATATCGGGATTGGCGGCCAGGAAATCCCGGGCCTGTTGTACATGGGCAAACTGCATGGGTGCTCTCGCTTGCGCCATGGCGGCGCACAGGACCGTCCGCGCGGGTGCGGGCGGTCATCGACAGAAAGGCCGGCGCGCACGGGCGCAGCCAGTGGTATCGGTCAGCAGAGCGTGGTGTCTGGTGGGCGGGCGTGGCGGCAATGCCACAGCGCCCAGAAGGCGAGGATCACATGGACCAGCGGGTTTTCGCCACGGCGGGCCCGCACCTTCGGGAACGAAGGGGCTGGGGAGAGGCGAGGCACACCGCTGGGGGAAGTCATGCCCCGGATACTCCCACGACGGTGAAGGTTCATTAAATTGGCGTTTATATACCTTCAGTCAAGCCGTGGCTAAACAATCGGCCATGGCCCATGAGCCGTGCCGAGGCCGGGCAAATCTGCGACAATCGCCGCCTAACCAAAGCCGATAAGTCCAGGCAGGGCCCACCTGCCCCCTCGAAAGACCTCATGACTGACCAGAACGCCGCCATCGGGCAACTGTTGAAAACCATCGACCACGCCATGATCGCCGAGCGCCATCGCCTGCGCCGGCAACTGCACGAACTGCGCAAGCGCCCGGACGAGGTGAAGCTCGCCCAGTGGGCGGCGAAGGTCCAGGCGTCCTGCGACCAGGCCAGTGCGCGCCAGGCCAGCATTCCGCGCATCCGCTACGACGACAGCCTGCCGATCGCCGCCAAGCGCGACGAGATCAAGAAGCTGGTGGCGCAGCATCAGATGGTGATCATTGCTGGCGAGACCGGCTCAGGCAAGACCACCCAGTTGCCGAAGATCTGCCTGGAGCTGGGCCGTGGTCATTTCGGCCTGATCGCCCATACCCAGCCGCGGCGTATCGCGGCGCGCAGTGTCGCCGCCCGGGTGGCCGAGGAACTGGGCACGCCGCTGGGGGCGCTGGTGGGCTACCAGGTGCGTTTCGAGGACCAGAGCGACGCCAATACCCTGGTCAAGCTGATGACCGACGGCATCCTGCTGGCCGAGACCCAGCACGACCGCTTCCTCGAACGCTACGACACCATCATCGTCGACGAAGCCCACGAACGCAGCCTGAACATCGACTTCCTGTTGGGCTACCTGAAGACCCTGCTGCCACGTCGCCCCGACCTGAAAGTCATCATCACCTCGGCGACCATCGACCTGGAGCGCTTCTCGAAGCACTTCGACGACGCGCCGATCATCGAGGTGTCGGGCCGCACCTTCCCGGTGGAAACCTGGTACCGCCCGCTGACCAGCGAGCAGGACGAAGAAGGCAACAGCGTCGAAGACGACCTCACCGTCGACCAGGCGATCCTCGCCACCCTCGACGAGATTGCCGCCCATGAGCGCAGCGTCGGCAAGGGGCCGGGCGATGTGCTGGTGTTCCTGCCGGGCGAGCGCGAGATCCGCGACGCCGCCGAGATGCTGCGCAAGGCGCAGTTGCGTCATACCGAGATCCTGCCGCTGTACGCGCGCCTGTCGCCGGCCGAGCAGCAGCGCATCTTCCAGTCGCATCCGGGGCGCAGGGTCGTACTGGCGACCAACGTCGCGGAAACCTCGCTGACGGTGCCGGGCATCCGCTACGTGATCGACAGCGGCACCGCGCGCATCAGCCGCTACAGCTACCGGGCCAAGGTCCAGCGCCTGCCGATCGAAGCCATTTCCCAGGCCAGCGCCAACCAGCGCAAAGGGCGTTGCGGCCGGGTCGAGCCGGGCATTTGCGTGCGCCTGTACAGCGAAGAGGACTTCAACGCCCGGCCGGCCTTCACCGATCCGGAAATCCTGCGTACCAACCTCGCTGCGGTGATTCTGCAGATGCTTCATCTGCGCCTGGGCGCCATCGACGAATTCCCCTTCATCGAGCCGCCGGATGGCAAGGCCATCAGCGACGGCTTCAACCTGTTGCAGGAACTGTCGGCGGTCAACCGCGAAAACCAGCTCACCCCGCTGGGCCGCCAGCTGGCACGCCTGCCGGTGGACCCGCGCCTCGGGCGCATGCTGCTCGAAGGCGCCAAACAGGGCAGCCTGCAGGAAGTGCTGATCGTCGCCAGTGCGCTGTCGGTGCAGGATCCTCGCGAGCGGCCCCCGGAGCGCCAGCAGGCGGCCGACCAGGCCCATGCGCAGTGGAAGGACGCCGACTCCGACTTCGCCGCGCTGGTGAACCTGTGGCGCGGTTTCGAGGAGCAGCGCCAGGCGCTGACCGCGAGCCCGCTGCGCAACTGGTGCCGCAAGAACTTCCTCAACTACCTGCGCCTGCGTGAGTGGCGCGATGCCCATCGCCAGCTCGGGCTGATCTGCCGCGACCTGCAACTGGGCGTCAACAAGGAGCCGGCGGACTATCCACGGCTGCACAAGGCGATTCTTTCCGGCCTGCTCAGCCAGATCGGTCAGAAGACCGAAGAAGGCGATTACCTCGGTGCCCGCCAGCGGCGGTTCTGGATTCATCCGTCTTCGGGCATTGGCAAGAAACGCCCGCAATGGCTGATGACCGCCGAGCTGGTGGAAACCACCAAGCTGTACGCGCGCATGGTGGCGAAGATCGACTCCGACTGGATCGAGCCGCTGGCCGGGCATCTGCTGAAGAAAAACCACTTCGAGCCGCACTGGGAGAAGAAGCGCGGCCAGGTGGTGGCGTTCGAGCAGGTCACCCTGTACGGGCTGATCGTGGTGGGCCGGCGCCCGGTGCACTACGGTCCGATCGACCCGCAGACCTCCCGCGAGCTGTTTATCCGCGAAGGCCTGGTGGGCGGCGAGATCAATTCCCGGGCCAAGTGCCTGGCGGCCAACAAGCGCTTGCTGGAAGAACTCGACGAACTGGAAGCCAAGGCCCGTCGCCGCGACATTCTCGCCGACGAGGAAACCCTCTACGCCTTCTACGAGGCGCGGCTGCCGGCGGAGATCCACCAGACTGCCACCTTCGACAGCTGGTACCGGGTCAACAGCCAGAAAGACCCACAATTGCTGATCATGCGCGCTGAAGACGTGCTGGCCCGCGAGGCCAGTGAAGTCACCGCTGCGCAGTATCCCGATACTCTGCGCCTGGGCGATCTGAGCCTGTCGCTGAGCTACCACTTCGAGCCCGGCCACCCCCGTGACGGCGTGACCGTGCGGGTGCCGGCACCGTTGCTGCCGAGCCTGCCGGGCGAGCGCCTGGAATGGCTGGTGCCGGGGCTGCTGGAAGCCAAGTGCATTGCCCTGGTGCGCAACCTGCCCAAGGCGCTGCGCAAGAACTTCGTGCCGGTACCGGACTTCGTCAAGGCCGCACTGGCGCGCATGACCTTCGCCGACGGCTCGCTGCCGCAGGCACTGGGTCGCGAGCTGCTGCGCATGACGGGTGCACGGGTCAGCGATGAAGCCTGGGCCGAAGCGGCGGAGCAGGTGGAAGGTCACCTGAGGATGAACATCGAGGTGGTCGACGGCCAGGGCAAGTTCCTTGGCGAAGGCCGCGACCTGGCCGAGCTGACCGCCCGCTTCGCCGCTGCCAGCCAGGCGGCGCTGGCGGTGCCGCAGTCGGAGAAGGCGCAGAAACCGGTGGAAGCCAAGGGCTTCGGCAAGGTCGAGCAGACCGCCCAGCAGAAGATCGCCGGCCTGTCGCTGACGGTCTATCCGGCGCTGGTGGAAGAGGGCGGTACGGTCAAGGAAGGACGTTTCTCGACTCAGGCCGAGGCCACGTTCCAGCATCGCCGCGCCTTGCAGCGCCTGTTGCTGCAGCAATTGGCGGAGCCGGCCAAGTTCCTGCGCGGCAAGCTGCCGGGGCTTACCGAACTGGGCCTGCTGTACCGCGAACTGGGCCGGATCGAGTCGCTGGTGGAAGACATCCTCCTCGCCAGCCTCGACAGTTGCGTGCTGGAAGGTGAAAGCGAACTGCCTCGCGACGGTGCGGCGCTGGCGTCCCTGGCCGAGCGCAAGCGCGGCAGTTGGACCGAGCACGCCGAGCGCCTGGCGCGGCTGGTGCTGGAGATCCTCAAGCTGTGGCACGGTCTGCAGAAGCGCTTCAAGGGCAAGATCGATCTGTCCCAGGCGGTGGCGCTCAACGATATCAAGCAGCAACTGGCCAACCTGGTCTACCCCGGCTTCGTTCGGGAAACCCCGGGGCTGTGGCTCAAGGAGTTGCCGCGTTACCTCAAGGCGGTGGAGCTGCGCCTGGAAAAACTCGGTGCGCAGGTGCAGAAGGACCGGGTCTGGAGTGGCGAGCTGAGCAACTGCTGGGCGCAGTACAAGACCCGCGCCGACAAGCACGCCCAGGAAGGCAAGCGTGACGAGCAGTTGCAGCTCTACCGCTGGTGGCTGGAGGAGTACCGGGTCTCGCTGTTCGCCCAGCAACTGGGCACCAAGGTGCCGATTTCCGACAAGCGTCTGAGCAAACAGTGGAGTCAGGTGGAGGCCTGACCGCCGGTTCGCCACTGCGCCGGGTTGTCGCCTGAGAGAGGCCAACCCGGCGCAGTTGTGGCACACTTGTCGGCATTTTCCGCCGCCTCGGAGATTTCCGACCGGGTCGGCTCATCGTCAGACACCACGCAATGCCCCTGACCACCGGGTCATTACGTGCACGAGTTGGCACCTTGGTGCCAGCTCGCCGAACCGAACAGGCCGTTGCCCGGTTGGCAATGGCCCCTGAACAGAGGACCGACCGTGCATAACGTCGTCATCAGCGGCACTGGCCTGTACACCCCGGCCAACAGCATCTCCAACGAAGAGCTGGTGGAGTCTTTCAACACTTACGTCGCGCAGTTCAACGCCGACAATGCCGAGGCGATCGCCCGTGGCGAAGTCGAGGCCTTGGCCGAGTCCAGCGCCGCGTTCATCGAAAAAGCCTCGGGCATCAAGAGCCGCTACGTCATGGACAAGGACGGCATCCTCGACCCGCAGCGCATGAAGCCGCGCCTGCCCGAGCGCAGCAACGACGAGCCGTCGATCCTCTGCCAGATGGCGGTGGCCGCCGCCGAGCAGGCCCTGGCCCGCGCCGGACGCACCGCCGCCGATGTCGATGCGGTGATCGTCGCCTGCTCCAACCTGCAGCGCCCGTACCCGGCCATCGCCATCGAAGTGCAGCAGGCGCTGGGCATCAACGGTTTCGGCTTCGACATGAACGTTGCCTGTTCCTCGGCCACCTTCGGCATCCAGGTCGCCAGCAACAGCGTGCAATTGGGCCAGGCCCGGGCCGTGCTGGTGGTGAGCCCGGAAATCTGCACCGGCCACTTGAACTTCCGTGACCGCGACAGCCACTTCATCTTTGGCGACGGCGCCACCGCCGTGCTGGTGGAGCGGGCCGACCTGGCCACCTCGGACTACCAGTTCGACATCGTCAGCACCAAGCTGCTGACCCAGTTCTCCAACAACATCCGCAACAACTTCGGCTTCCTCAACCGTGCTGGGGAAGAGGGTATCGGCGCGCCGGACAAACTGTTCGTCCAGGAAGGCCGCAAGGTGTTCCGCGAGGTCTGCCCGATGGTGGCCGAGCTGATCGGCCAGCACCTGTCGGAAAACAACCTCAACGTCAGCGACGTCAAGCGCTTCTGGCTGCACCAGGCCAACCTGAGCATGAACCACCTGATCGTCAAGAAGCTGCTGGGCCGTGATGCGCTGGAAGAAGAAGCGCCGGTGATTCTCGACCGCTACGCCAACACCAGTTCGGCGGGCTCGGTGATCGCCTTCCACAGCTATCAGGACGACCTGTCCAAGGGCTCGCTCGGTGTGCTCAGTTCCTTCGGCGCTGGCTACTCCATCGGCAGTGTGATCCTGCGCAAGCGCTGATTCCGCCCCGTAGCTGACAGAAACGTCATACGCCCGGTCCGTTTTCACGGACCGGGCGTATTTTTTTACAGGGCTGTTATCTGCGCCGCCGCCTTGAAAAATGCCGCAACGCCGCGTGGGGCGGGCTTTTTGCCATATTCCTTAACGGAGTAAAAAAGTTCCCTTGTCACAAAACATTTATATAAAAGCCACTGATCTGAAATAACCCCCCGCCAAGATTCCTCCCCAGCACAAGTGGCCTGAGCCGCGTGTTTTTTCAACGTAATCAAGACCATAAAACGTTAGGGGAGCTTCATCGATGATCCGTAAGCACTTCGCAGGTTTCGCAGCCAGCGCATTGGCAATGGCCGTTACCGCCCAGGCTTTCGCGGGTACCGTGACCACCGACGGCGCCGATATCGTAGTCAAGACCAAAGGTGGCCTCGAGGTCGCTACCACCGACAAGGAATTCAGCTTCAAGCTGGGCGGTCGTATCCAGGCCGACTACAGCCGCTTCGATGGTTTCTACACCAACAACGGCAACACCGCCGATGCCGGTTACTTCCGTCGTGCCTACCTGGAACTGGGCGGTGTGATGTTCACCGACTGGGCCTACCAGATCGCCTACGACTTCTCGCACAACTCCGGTGGCGACAACCGTTCCGAAGACGGCTACTTCGACGAAGCCTCGCTGTCTTACAACGGCTTCAAGCCGGTCTCGATCAAGGTCGGCCGTTTCGACCCTGAGTTCGGCCTGGAAAAAGCCACCAGCTCCAAGTGGGTGACCGCTCCCGAGCGTAACGCCGCCTACGATCTGGTCGACTGGACCAACAGCCACAACGGCGGTCTGGGCATCCAGGCTTCGGGCAACGCCGGTGACTCGCTGTACGGTTCCTTCGGCGTATTCGCCAAAGACGCCACCAACGCCGACAAAGACGGCGACAGCACCAAGCAGTTCAACCTGCGCGCTGTCTTCGCTCCGCTGCACGACACTGGCAACGTTCTGCACTTCGGTGTGAACCTGGCCCAGCGCGACCTCTCCGACACCTCCTTCGACGGCCGTATCCGCAGCCGCCTGGGCATGCGTGGCGTGAGCACCGACGGCGGCCAGGATGCCGGCACCAACGGCAACCGCCTGGTGCTCGGCGGCGCGAACAACACCCCGGCCGGTGCCTACGACACCGACCGCGCACTGGGTCTGGAAGCTGCCTTCGCTACCGGTCCGTTCTCGGTACAGGGCGAGTACATCAAGCGCAAGGTCGAAGCTGACGCTGCTGCCTACCAGGACATCAAGGCCGACGGTTACTACGCACAAGTGGCCTACACCCTCACCGGTGAAGCCCGCGCCTACAAACTCGGCAAGTTCGACAGCATCAAGCCTTCGAACAAGCAGATCGGTGCCTGGGAACTGTTCTACCGCTACGACCACCTGAGCGTGGACGACGACAACGGCGCCTTCGCCAACGTCAGCGACATCGAAGCCAAGGTGCACAACCTGGGTCTGAACTGGTACGCCAACGAGTCGATCAAGCTCAGCGGCACCTACGTCAAGGCCAAGGTCGACAACGCCCAGAACGCCAATGGCGACGACGATGGCGACGGTTTCGTACTGCGCGCACAGTACGTGTTCTAAGCAACGACGCTCCTTCATCCGTTAAATTTCAGCCCCACTTCGGTGGGGCTTTTTTTTAGCTGCAAGTTGTAAGCGGCAAGCTGCAAGACAAGCGGTGGCGGCGCAGACTGTTCTTTCTTGCAGCTTGCAGCTTGCAGCTTGCAGCTTTACAGCGGCACACTCAGCCTCATGCCGACCCAGACCTTGAACCACCTCAAAGACCTCGACGCTGTCACCTGGGACGCCCTCGTTCCCGGCGATCAGCCTTTCCTGCGTCACGCCTTCCTCACCAGCCTGGAAGACAGCGGCAGTGTCAGCCCGCGTACCGGCTGGACGCCCTCGCATCGTCTGCTGACCGACAGCGATGGCCGGGTGATCGCGGCGATGCCGGCCTATGTGAAAACCCATTCCTTCGGTGAATACGTGTTCGACCATGGCTGGGCCGATGCCTGCGAGCGGGCGGGAATTGTCTATTACCCCAAGCTGTTGTGTGCGGTGCCGTTTTCGCCCGTTGGCGGAGCACGTCTGCTGGGCGAGCCGCAGGCGCTGGGCACCCTGCTCGACGAGGTGGAGCACACGCTGCTGGAGCAAGGCCTGTCCGGCCTGCATGTGAATTTCACCGATCCGGCCAGCGATGCCGCACTGGGCAACCGCGACGGCTGGCTTGAGCGCCTGGGCTGTCAGTTCCACTGGCGCAACCAGGGTTACCGGGACTTTCAGGATTTCCTCGACGCCCTCAGTTCGCGCAAGCGCAAGCAGATGCGCAAGGAACGCGAGCAGGTGGCAGGGCAGGGGATCGAGTTTCGCTGGTATCGCGGTGAAGAACTGAGCGAGGTCCAGTGGGACTTCGTCTTCGCCTGCTACGCCAACACCTACGCGGTGCGTCGCCGCGCACCGTACCTCACGCGTTCTTTCTTCAGCCTGCTGGCCGAGCGCATGCCTGAAGCGATTCGCGTGGTCATGGCGATCCAGGGCGGGCGCGAGGTGGCAATGGCGTTCAGTCTGGTGGGCGGCGACAGTTTCTACGGCCGCTACTGGGGCTGCCTGGCCGAGTTCGACCGGCTGCATTTCGAAACCTGTTTCTACCAGGGCATGGACTACGCCATCGCCGAGGGCTTGCAGCGCTTCGACGCCGGCGCCCAGGGGGAGCACAAGCTGATTCGTGGTTTCGAGCCGGTGATCACCCGCTCCTGGCATTACCTGCTGCATCCGGGACTGCGCAGCGCCGTGGATGATTTCCTGCGCCAGGAGCGCGTGGGTGTGATGGCCTACGCGCAGGATGCCCGCTCGGCCCTGCCGTACCGACAGGGCTGAGCCAGGCGGTCAGTCGACGCCGACGAAGCCGCCGGTCTGGTGACGCCACAGGAGGGCATACAGCCCTTGCTGCGCCAGCAGTTCGGCATGGCTGCCCATCTCGGCGATGCGGCCTTTCTCCAGCACCACCAGGCGGTCCATGCGGGCGATGGTGGACAGCCGGTGGGCGATGGCGATCACGGTCTTGCCCTGCATCAGGGTTTCCAGACTCTCCTGGATCGCCGCCTCGACTTCCGAATCCAGCGCCGAGGTGGCTTCGTCCATGATCAGGATCGGTGCGTTCTTCAGCAGCACCCGGGCGATGGCGATGCGCTGGCGCTGGCCGCCGGACAGCTTGACGCCGCGCTCGCCCACATGGGCGTCGAAGCCGGTGCGGCCCTGGGCGTCGGTGAGCGTCGGGATGAATTCATCGGCCCTGGCCCCGCGCACGGCATTCCACAGTTCTTCGTCGGTGGCGTCGGGCTTGCCGTAGCGCAGGTTGTCGCGGATCGAGCGGTGCAGCAGCGAGGTGTCCTGGGTGATCATGCCGATCTGCCCGCGCAGACTGGCCTGGGTGACGTGGGCGATGTCCTGGTCATCGATGAGGATGCGCCCGCCTTCGAGGTCGTACAGGCGCAGCAGCAGGTTGACCAGGGTCGACTTGCCGGCCCCCGAGGGGCCGATCAGGCCGATCTTCTCGCCGGGGCGGATCACCAGGTCGAGGTCGCTGATGATCCGCTGGCCCTTGCCGTAGTGGAAATCGACATGCTCGAACCGCACTTCGCCGCGTTCGACGGTCAGCGCTGGTGCGTTGGGACGGTCGGTGATGGTCACCGGCTGGGAGATGCTCTGCAGGCCGTCCTGAACCATGCCGATGTTCTCGAAGATGCCGTTGACCACCCACATGATCCAGCCGCTCATATTGACGATGCGGATCACCAGGCCGGTGGCCAGGGCGATGGCGCCGGCGCTGATCAGCGACTGGGTCCACAGCCACAGGGCCAGCCCGGTGGTGGTGACGATCAGCAGGCCGTTGAGGCTGGTGATGACCACGTCCATGCTGGTGATGACGCGGCTGGCCAACTGGGTCTTTTCGGTCTGCTCGCGGATCGCTTCGCGGGCGTACTGGCGCTCGAAGTCGGTGTGGGCGAACAGCTTGAGGGTGGCGATGTTGGTGTAGCCGTCGACGATCCGTCCCATCAGTTTGGAGCGGGCATCGGAAGAGATCACCGAGCGCTCCTTGACCCGCGGCACGAAGTAACGCAGCGCGGCGATGTAGCAGGCGATCCAGGTCAGCAGCGGCAGCATCAGGCGCCAGTCGGCCTCGGCGAACAGCACCAGCGAGCTGATGGCGTAGATGGTCACGTGCCAGAGCGCGTCCATCGCCTGTACCAGCGAGTCGCGCAGCGAGTTGCCGGTCTGCATGATGCGCTGGGCGATACGGCCGGCGAAGTCGCTCTGGAAGAAATTCAGGCTCTGCTTGAGCACATGGGTGTGGTTCTGCCAGCGGATCATGCTGGTCATGCCGGGGCTGATGGCCTGGTGCACCAGCAGGTCGTGCAGACCCACGAATACCGGCCTGAGGACCAGCGCCACCACCAGCATCCAGATCAGTTCGCCCGAATGCTCGCGGAACAGGTTGGCGTTGGGCGTGCCCTGGGCCAGGTCGATGATCCGGCTCAGGTAGCTGAACAGCGCCACCTCGATCAGCGCCACGATCAGGCCCAGTACCAGCAGCACCGCGAAGCTCGGCCAGACCTGGCGCAGGTAATACAGGTAGAAGGGCAGGACCCGGGTGGGCGGCGCTGCGGTAGGCGCCTCGCGGAAGATGTCGATCAACTGCTCGAAACGGCGGAACAGCATGTAGAAGGTCACTCCTGTCGAGAGGGCGAGCGCGCCGCCCGCGGGTCACGTCCTTGTGACACTGCGGTCAATCGATGCGCTTGGCCGATTTGATGTACACCGGATCAGCCGGCACGTCGCGCATGCCTTTCTTGACGGTGGTGGGTGAATTGACGATCTGGTCGACCACTTCCATGCCCTTGGTCACTTTGCCGAAGACCGCATAGCCGCGGTCGCGGCCCGGGTTGAGGAAGTCGTTGTCGGCCACGTTGATGAAGAACTGGCTGGTGGCCGAGTTCGGGTCGGAGGTGCGGGCCATGGACAGCGTGCCACGGGTGTTCTGCAGGCCGTTGCTGGCCTCGTTGCGGATCGGATCCTTGGTGGTCTTCTGCACCATCTGGTCGGTGAAGCCGCCGCCCTGGACCATGAAGCCCGGGATCACGCGGTGGAAGATGGTGTTGTTGTAGAAGCCGCTGTCCACGTATTGCAGGAAGTTCTGGGTGCTGATCGGCGCTTTCTCGGCGTTCAGTTCGATTTCGATCTTGCCGAAACTGGTGACCAGTTCCACGTGGGGAGTTTTGTCCGAGGCCATCACGCCGGTGGCGAAGGCGACCGAGCAGGCGGCCATGAGGATTTTCTTCAGCATGAACTCAATGATCCTTGAGAGGTGGTTGGCGCTGCAGCGAGGAACTGCAGCAGGGTCTGGTTGAATTGTTGTGGCTGATCCAGCGGCGTAGCGTGCCGCGAATCGGCGATGACCGCCAGCCGGGCACCGGGAATCAGGCCGACGTAGCGTTCCTTGAGTGCCACCGGGGTGTAGTCGTGGTCCGCGCTGATGACCAGGGTAGGACAGTCGATCCGTCCCAGCCGTTCCTCCACGCCCCAGTTGACGATGGCGTCGAAACTGGCGAGATAGGCGCGTTTGTCGTTTTTCGCCCAGCGCTCGGCCATCTTGCGCCGCAATTCGGCCTGTTCGGGTTTGGGAAACAGCCGCGCGGCCAGGCCCTTGCCGATGGTCTTGAGGCTGAGAACGCGGGCCAGGGTCCAGCGCTTGGCCCACTGCCAGTAATCGTCGCGGGTGCGGACTTTTACTGCCGGAGCGCTGTTGACGATGGTCAGGCTGCGCAGCCAGCCGGGGTGATCGACCGCGAACTGGAAACCGACCATGCCGCCCATGGACAACCCGACCAGGTGCACGGGACCGGTATTCAGGTGTTCCAGCAGGGCCATCAGGTCGGCGCTGAACCCGCTGATACTGTAGGGCTCGCGGGGTTTGTCGGAGCGGCCGTGACCGCGCAGGTCCAGGAGGATCAGACGGTAGTCGCCTGCCAGCGCCGGCACCTGGTATTCCCAGTCCTGGCTGCTCGAGCCGAGGCCGTGCAGCAGCACCAGGGGCTCGCCCCGGCCATATTCTTCGTAGTGCAGTGTGCAACCTTCATGTTCGAAGTAGGCCATGGGCGATACCTGTCAGGCTTGGGCGGGAGCGGCGAAAGGCACGTCCAGCGGCGCGGTATCGAAGTTGCGCAGCAACTCGATGAGAATCTGCGTGGCCGGGCCGAGGGGTTTGTCCTTGTTGGAGTAAAGGTAGAACAGCGGGTGACGGCTGCCACCCTGATCCAGCGGCAACGGCTTGAGTACGCCTTCGCGCAGCTCGCGTTCGATCAGGTGGCGGGGCAACCAGGCGAAGCCCAGGCCGCTGCCGACGAAGGTGGCGGCGGTGGCCAGGCTGCCGACGGTCCAGCGCTGTTCGGCGCCGAGCCAGCCGACATCCCGGGGCTGCGCGCGGCCCGAGTCGCGGATCACTACTTGCAACTGGCTTTCCAGATCCTGGAAGTTCAACACCCGGCCCAGACGGTGCAGGCTGTGCTCGGGGTGGGCGACGGCGACGAACTCCACCGCACTCAGTTCGGCGCCCAGATAGCCGGCGATGCTGAAGCTGCTGATGGCGAGATCCGCGATGCCTTCGTGCAGCACTTCCTCGACCCCCGACAGTACCTCTTCGCGCAGTCTGACCCGGCAGCCGCGGCTTTGCGGCATGAAGGCGCTCAGGGCGCGAACCAGACGGGCATTGGGGTAGGCGGCGTCCACCACCAGGCGCACCTCGGCTTCCCAGCCCTGCTCCATGTGATGGGCGAGGTCTTCCAACTGGCTGGCCTGCTTGACCAATTGCCGCGAACGACGCAGCAACACGCCGCCGGCATCGGTGAGTACCGCCTTGCGGCCGTCGATGCGCAGCAGCGGCACTCCCAGTTGATCCTGCATCCGCGCCACGGTGTAGCTGACCGAGGATTGCGAGCGATGCAGGGCTTCGGCGGCCTGGGCGAAGCCGCCGTGATCGACCACTGCTTGCAGGGTTCGCCACTGATCCAGGGTAACGCGCGGCGCTTTCATCTTCGGCTCCTGTTGTCCTAAGCTGGCGCACTTCCCGAGGAGAGCGCCGTATGAAGAAATGCTGTGTTGCTTTACTGGCCCTGCTGCCGCTGACGGCGCTGGCGTATCCCATCGATGTGGAAAAGAACCTCGGCGCCGGTCTCAAGATCGACGTCCAGTCCTTCGACACTGCCTACGATATCGGCGCTGCGACCCTGACCAACTACGGCACCACGGCTGCCCAGTGCAAGGTGACGTTCCGCAACGGCCCCGAGGCGCCGCGGGTGCGCCGGGTCGCGGTGGGGGCGAACCAGACCGTGGATGTGTCCGCCAGATTCAACCGCGAAATCCTCAAACTGCGCGTCGCCGTTGACTGCAAAGCTCAATAAGCAAATTAACTGATAGATTTAACCGAGTTTTTACGCTTTTTTATCGATAGGTCAATCATTAATCTTGCCTCCATCGACTTAGCGACCTTGCCGATGGAGGCAAAATTCAATGTCCCGCGTACTGATCATCGAAAGCAGCGCCCGCCAGCAAGACTCCGTTTCCCGCCAACTGACCCGGGATTTCATCAGCCAGTGGCAAGCCGCCAACCCGGCTGACAGCGTGACCGTGCGTGACCTGGCGCTGAACCCGGTGCCACACCTGGACGCCAACCTGCTGGGTGGCTGGATGAAGCCGGACGAGCAGCGCAGCGCCGAGGAGCGAGAGGCCCTGGCCCGTTCCAACGAACTGACCGACGAAGTACTGGCCGCCGACGTCCTGGTACTGGCCGCACCGATGTACAACTTCACCATCCCGAGCACCCTGAAAGCCTGGCTGGACCACGTGCTGCGTGCCGGCGTCACCTTCAAGTACACCGAGACCGGCCCGCAGGGCCTGCTCACCGGCAAGTGCGCCTATGTCCTGACCGCACGCGGTGGCATCCACGCCGGCGCCGCCAGCGACCACCAGGAACCCTACCTGCGCCAGGTGATGGCCTTCATCGGCATTCACGATGTGACCTTCATCCACGCCGAGGGCCTGAACATGGGTGGCGACTTCCACGAGAAGGGCCTTAACCAGGCCAAGGCCCAGCTTTCCGCGGTCGCGTGATTCAACGGATTTTCCCTGCCTGACACCCCTTTTTGCTCCTTTGGGTGTGCTGCCCGGTCGATTGCCTCGCGCTCGACCGGGCTTTTTTAGCTGCAAGCTGCAAGTTTCAAGCTGCAAGAAGAAGCGAACGCAGCGCCGATGCTCTTCTCTTGCAGCTTGCAGCTTGCAGCTTGAAGCTTGCTACTCGAAGCCGCTAAGGTCGCCGCCTTGATCCACGAGAGGCCGCCATGCACTACCTATTGATCGTCGCGCTGATCCAGGCGTTTTCCTTCAGCCTGATCGGCGAATACCTCGCCGGCCATGTCGACAGCTACTTCGCCGTGCTGGCCCGTGTGCTGCTGGCCCTGGCTGTATTCCTGCCGCTGACCCGCTGGCGCCAGGTGGAGCCGCGTTTCATGCGCGCCATGCTGCTGATTGGCGCGCTGCAGTTCGGCATCACCTACGTCTGCCTGTACCTGAGCTTCCGTGTGCTGACGGTGCCGGAAGTGCTGCTGTTCACCATCCTCACGCCCTTGCACGTGACCTTGATCGAGGACGCGCTGAACCGCCGCTTCAACCCTTGGGCGCTGGTCGCGGCCCTGGTAGCGGTAGCCGGAGCGGCGGTGATCCGCTTCGACAGCATCAATCCCGACTTCTTCATGGGCTTCTTGCTGCTGCAACTGGCGAACTTCACCTACGCCGCTGGCCAGGTCCTGTACAAGCACCTGATCGCCCGCTACCCGAGCGACCTGCCGCATTACCGGCGTTTCGGCTACTTCTACCTGGGCGCGCTGATCGTGGTGCTGCCGGCCTTCCTGCTGTTCGGCAATGCCCAGCATTTGCCCAGCACCGATGTGCAGTGGGGCGTGTTGCTGTTCCTCGGCCTGGTGCCGACGGCGCTGGGGCTGTACTGGTGGAACAAGGGCGCCTGCCTGGTTTCAGGCGGCACCCTTGCGGTGATGAACAACCTGCATGTCCCGGTGGGCTTGCTGCTCAACCTGTTGATCTGGAATCAGCACGAGCCGCTGGGACGGTTGTTCATAGGCGGGGCGGTGATCGTTGCGTCAGTCTGGCTCAGCCGTCTCGGCAACCCGCGCCCGCTGCTCTCGGGGCAGGCTGGCCGGTAGCAGGCCGGCGCGCAGGTCGTTGCCGCTGGGCTGCTGGTACAGGCTCAGGCCGAACTCCGGCAGTACCGCCAGCAGGTAGTCGAAGATATCGCCCTGGATGCGCTCGTACTCGGCCCACACGGTGGTGCGGGTGAAGCAGTAGATCTCCAGTGGCACGCCCTGGGCAGTGGTCTGCATCTGGCGGACCATGCAGGTCATGTCGGGCTGGATGTCCGGGTCGTTCTTCAGGTAGGCGAGGGCGAAGGCGCGGAAGGTGCCGATATTGGTCAGCCGGCGGCGGTTGGCCGACAGTTCCGCCACCTGGCCCTGGGCCTCGTTCCAGTTGTGCAGTTCGCTGCGCTTGCGCGCCATGTAGTCGCCGAGCAGGCGTACGTCGCCCATGCGGCGCTCTTCGTCCGGCGTCACGAACCGCACGCCACCGGCGTCGATGAACAGGCTGCGCTTGATCCGCCGCCCGCCGGACTGCTGCATGCCGCGCCAGTTCTTGAACGACTCGCTCATCAGGCGCCAGGTGGGGATGGAGACGATGGTCTTGTCGAAGTTCTGCACCTTGACCGTGTGCAGGGTGATGTCCACTACATCGCCGTCAGCGCCGACCTGGGGCATCTCGATCCAGTCACCGACCCGCAGCATGTCGTTGCTGGTGAGCTGCACGCTGGCGACGAACGACAGCAGGGTGTCCTTGTAGACCAGCAGGATCACCGCCGACATCGCACCCAGGCCCGACAGCAGCAACAGCGGCGAGCGGTCGATCAGGGTGGCGACGATGATGATCGCGCCAAACACGTACAGCACCATTTTCGCCAGTTGCACGTAGCCTTTGATCGAGCGGGTGCGGGCGTGTTCGGTACGGGCGTAGATGTCCAGCAGGGCGTCGAGCAGGGCGCTGACCGCCAGCAGCAGGAACAGCACGGTGAAGGCCAGGGCGACATTGCCGAGGAAATGCTGGCTGGTGGCGCTCAGTTCCGGTACCAGCTTGAGACCGAACTGCACCACCAGCGAGGGGGTGGTCTGCGCCAGGCGCTGGAACACCTTGTTGCTCAGCAGGTCGCCGAGCCAGTGCAGCGCCGGCTGTCGGCTCAGCAGCTTGATGGCGTGGAGGACGAGGAAGCGCGCCACCCGTCCGAGAATCAGGGCGATGACCAGCAGCACCACCAGGCCGATCCCGGCGTGCAGCAGCGGGTGTTGATCGAGGGTGCCCCAGAGATCGAGGGCGTTTTGCCAGAACTGTTGGATAGCCATGCGCGGTGGAAATGCTCCGTTACCGTGGAAATGGAGGGGCAATTAGAACGAATGCAGCGGGCCCGGGGCAAAAAGAAATTCGGCTCGGGCGCCGGAAAACGTTACCCTATGTGGCTGAATTTCCGCTCATGCCCGAGGTTACATCCGTGTTTTCCCAATTCGCCCTGCACGAACGCCTGCTCAAAGCCGTGGCCGCACTGAACTTTGTCGAGCCCACTCCGGTGCAGGCGGCTGCCATTCCCCTGGCGCTGCAAGGGCGTGACCTGCGGGTGACGGCGAAAACCGGTAGCGGCAAGACCGCCGCCTTCGTCCTGCCGGTGCTCAACCGCCTGGTGGACCTGAACCAGAAGCGCGTCGAGATCCGCGCCCTGGTGCTGCTGCCGACCCGCGAGCTGGCCCAGCAGACCCTCAAGGAAATCGAGCGCTTCGCCCAGTTCACGTTCATCAAGTCGGGCATGATCACCGGCGGTGAAGACTTCAAGGAACAGGCCGCCATGCTGCGCAAGGTGCCGGATATCCTGGTCGGCACCCCGGGCCGCATGCTGGAGCACCTGAACGCCGGCAACCTGGAGCTGGAACACGTGCAGGTGGTGGTGCTGGACGAGGCCGACCGCATGCTCGACATGGGCTTCTCCGAAGATGTCGAGCGCCTGTGCGGGCAGTGCCCGAACCGCGAGCAGACCCTGCTGTTCTCCGCCACCACCGGCGGTGCCGGCCTGCGCGACATGATCGGCAAGGTGCTGAAGGACCCTGAGCACCTGATGCTCAACGCCGTCAGCCAGCTCAATGAAACCACCCGTCAGCAGATCATCACTGCCGACCACAACCAGCACAAAGAGCAGATCGCTCAATGGCTGCTGGCTAACGAGACCTACGAAAAAGCCATCATCTTCACCAATACCCGGGTCATGGCCGACCGTATCTACGGCCACCTGGTGGCCAAGGACATGAAGGCCTTCGTGCTGCACGGCGACAAGGACCAGAAAGACCGCAAGCTGGCCATCGAGCGCTTCAAGACCGGCGGTGCCAAGGTGCTGGTGGCCACCGACGTGGCGGCCCGTGGCCTGGACGTCGATGGCCTGGACCTGGTGATCAACTTCGACATGCCGCGTAGCGGCGACGAGTACGTGCACCGCATCGGTCGTACTGGCCGTGCGGGCGCCGAGGGTCTGGCGGTCTCGCTGATCTGCCACGGCGACTGGAACCTGATGTCGAGCATCGAGCGCTACCTGAAGCAGACGTTCGAGCGCCGTGTGATCAAGGAAGTGAAGGGCACCTACAGCGGGCCGAAGAAGGTCAAGGCGTCCGGCAAGGCGGCTGGTGCCAAGAAGAAAAAGACCGACAAGAAGGGCGACAAGAAGGTCGCGGCCAAACGCAAGCCGACCGCCAAGCCGAAGCCGAACGCACCGCTGGCCAGCTCCGATGGCCTGGCGCCGCTGAAGAAGCGCAAGCCGGCTCCGGCTGCCGAGTAAGCGCCAGCTCCCATCGCCGGCAATCCACTCTCACTCTGTGGGAGCCGGCTTGCCGGCGATTGGGACACAAGCAACCCTCGAACGATCAGGTCTTCTTCTCGGCCTCACGCAATTCCTGCAGGCGCTTGTCGATCAACTGGCACTTGTCCGGCAGGTCCTTTGCCTCGGTGCCCAGTTTCATCCCGCGCAACTCATCGTTGATCTCCTTGGCCTTCTGCGGATTCTGTTCGGTCAGGCGGGTCACTTCCTTCGCCAGTTCCTCGCGTTTCTCCGTGGCTTCTTCCAGCGTGCAGGCCCAGCTCGGCAGGGCGAACAGCAGGCTGGCGGTCGCGGTCAGCATCATCAGGGTCTTCATGGTCGAGCCTCCTTGGTCCGGGTTCCCGGTTGAGGCTGATGCCGCCTGGAAAGTTCAGTCGAACCGCAGGCACGCCCACCGGTCACAACCCTACACACCCTACGGAGGCCGTACCCATGAGCACCGTGTATGACTGGGATCTGATCGAACGTCTGCTGCACGAAGTCCAGAACAGTGCCGGACACAACTTCACCCCGCGCCCTTACGCCGAGCAGCACGCCGCGCAACTGGCGGTGGAGGGCCAGCCGGTGCCGGACCTGGACCACCTGAAAACCCGCGCCTGCGATTATGAGCGCCTGCTGGTGGAGCGCGGCTATATCGAAACCCGGCCGGAGGAGGAGGGCGGCAACGGCGAGAATTTTGTCCTGACCGAGCGCGGTTCGCGACTGCTGAGCCTGATCGACAGCAGCATCCCCGGTAACGATCATCCCCGCCAGGTGCTGGATGAGCAGGCGGATGCCCTGGATGAGGCGACGTTCGACGAAGTGGCTTCGAAGGCGCAGATTGCCTGAGTCTCTCAGACACATCTGGTAATAGCTGAGCACAACCATCAATAATTGGCGCCAATTCTTCGCTGCCAAGAGGTTGTCATGCCGTTGCCAGAAGTGGGGGGCCACCCATGAGCGCACCCCGTCGCGATCCCGATGCCTTTGCCTTTCAGGTGATGCTGGGGCTGTGCCTGATCTGGGGTGTCCAGCAGGTCATGGTCAAATGGGCCGCCGCCGACTTCGCCCCGGTGATGCAGGCGGCGACCCGCTCCGGGATCGCCGCGTTGCTGGTGGGCTTGCTGATGTGCTGGCGCGGCGGTTGGGAGCAGGTCGGCACCACCTGGCGTGCCGGGTTGCTGGCCGGCGCGTTGTTCGGCCTCGAGTTTCTGTTCATTGCTGAAGGTCTGCTGCTGACATCGGCAGCGCATATGTCGGTGTTCCTTTACACCGCGCCGGTGTTCACCGCCCTCGGCCTGCATTTCATGTTGCCCAGCGAGCGTCTGCGGCCGTTGCAGTGGCTGGGCATCCTGCTGGCCTTCGGCGGGATTGCGCTGGCGTTTGCCGGCGGGATCTCGCTGGATGACCTGAACGGACCGATGCTGCTCGGCGATGCCTTTGGCGTACTGGCCGGCGCTTCGTGGGGCGCGACCACGGTGGTAGTGCGTTGCTCGCGGCTGTCGGAAGCGCCGGCCACACTGACGCTGTTCTACCAGTTGGCGGTGGGCTTCGTCGGCCTGCTGTTGATCGCCGCCTTCAGCGGCAAGATCACCCATGTCAGCCTGACTCCCATCGCCATCGGCAGCGTGCTGTTCCAGGCGCTGGTGGTGTCGTTCTTCAGCTACCTGACCTGGTTCTGGCTGCTGCGCAAATACCTGGCGTCCAACCTCGCGGTGTTCTCCTTCGTCACGCCGATTTTCGGCGTGACCTTCGGCGTGCTGTTGCTGGACGAGCCGCTGAGCCTGAACTTCGTGCTCGGCGCGCTGTGCGTGTTGCTGGGTATCGTCATGGTCAGCGCCGAGCAGTGGCTGCGCAGGCGTCTGCGCTCGATGCTGGGGCAGCGCTAGGCTTCGACACCAGTGCTCCTGCCAGCAGCAAACCGGCGCCGGCCACCAGCAGCGCCGGTTGCAGGCTGCCGGCGAACAGGTTGCTCAGGGCTGCCAGCAGTGGCCCGCCGAGCTGGCCGATGGCGAAGCAGGCGGTGAGCAGGCCGGCGTTGCGCTGGGTAGCGTGGGGCGCCAGTTCCCGCGAGCGCTGCATCACCAGCTGCATGCAGGCCAGGAATGGCGTGCCGCAGAAAATCACCCCCAGCGCCAGCCCCGGTCCGTTGCCTAGCAGGCAGGCGAACACACCGATCGCCTGCAGCCACAAGGTCGCCCTCAACCAGTGCGAGGTGCCGCCCGCCCGTGGCCGGCGCAGGCTGAGCAACAACACGCCCGCAGCGGCGGCCAAGCCGAAGCCAGGCCAGAACAGGTCGGCCATCCAGTGACCGTGGAAGCGTGCGCTGGCCATCTGCGACATGAAGGTCGCCGGAATGATGTAGCCGATGCCGTACAGACCGTAGATCAGGCCGAGGCGGGCGATCCCCGGCGACGGTGCGTTGAGCGGCTGGCCGGCGGTGGTCACCGAAGCCTCCTCGGGGCGCGGCAGCATCGGCCGCACCGCCAGCAACATCACCAGCGCGGCGGCGGCGTAGATCAGCCACAGTGGCGCCGAGCCAAGGCCGTTGAGGTTCGATACCAGGGCCAGCAGGCCGGTGAGCATGATGCCCAGGCCGGGCCCGGCGAACACCAGGGCGCCCAGTCGCGGCAGGTTGCTGCGTGCGGCCAGCGGCTGGCTCAGGCTGGTGATCATCACCAGCACCCAGGCACTGGCCACGCCGGTACCGAAGCGCAGCAAGGCGTGGACGACGAAGCTGTCGGCCCAGAACGACACCAGTGTCAGCAGCACGCACAGCCACAGGCCAAGGTCGAGGCGCAGGCGCACCTGCCGTGGGCGACGGGCGAACATGGCGTCCAGCGCGCCGAGGAAGTAGCCCAGGTAGTTGGCCGCAGCCACCAGGCCGGCGGCGGTCAGGCTCAACTGGCCTTCGCTGACCAGGTGCGGCAGTTGTGGCGTGAGGGCGAAGCGGCCGATGCCCATGGCCATCATCAGGGCAACGAAGCTGGCCATTAGGCGCAGGGTGGGCGACATGTTCGGTACTCCTGTCGGGGAAGTCATTCGATGCCGTCAGACTACTGGGGGTTGGCATTCTTAAAAATTGAATAATAATGAGCGACTTGTTCAATTTTGGAGAATGGTTGTGGAACTGAGCCAGTTGCGCATTTTCCAGGCAGTGGCCGAGACCGGTTCGGTGACTCGCGCCGCCGAGCAGTTGCACCGGGTGCCGTCGAACCTGTCGACGCGGCTGCGCCAGCTCGAAGAGCAGTTGGGCGTGGAGCTGTTCCATCGCGAGCGCCAGCGCCTGCAACTGTCGCCCGCCGGCAAGGTGTTGCTGGACTACGCCGGGCGCATGCTGGCGCTGCACGACGAAGCTTTTGCCGCCGTACAGGGTGGCGAGCCGGCCGGCGAGTTCATCCTGGGCAGCATGTACAGCACCGCGGCGATCCATCTGCCGGACCTGCTGGCCCGCTATCACAAGCGTTATCCGGCGGTGAACCTGCAGGTGCAGACGGCGCCCAGCGGCGAGTTGCTGGAAGGCTTGCTGAGCGGGCGGCTGGATGCGGCAATGCTTGACGGTCCGCTGTCACTGGCTGGCCTTGACGGCGTGCCGTTGTGCGAGGAAACCCTGGTGCTGATCACCGAGCCCGACCATCCGCCGGTGCGCAGCGCCCGGGACGTGGCCGGGCGTGCGGTGTTCACCTTCCGCAAAGGCTGCTCGTACCGCATGCGTCTGGAAGCCTGGTATGCCCACGATCACGCGGCGATGGGGCGGGCCATGGAGATCGAGTCCTACCAGAGCATGCTGGCCTGTGTGGTGGCGGGATCGGGGGTGGCGTTGATGTCGCAATCGATGCTCGACAGCCTGCCGGGCCGGGAAAACGTGGCGGCGCATCGCTTGCAGACCCCGTTCGACCAGGCCACCACCTGGCTGGTGTGGCGTCGGGGCATGCGCGGGGCGAATCTGGATGCCTGGGTGAACCTGCAGGAAGAGGGACGCGAGGGACCGCCCGTCGGCCAGGCGCTCAGCGCTTGATGCATATCAGTTCTGTGAGATTTTTCACGGGCGAGATGTAAGGCATAGAGCTATGATTGCTACGAAACATCGTAGCCAAACTGGATTGGACGATGACCCTCAAGGGGGACTTATGAAAAACCTGATGATGAACTGGCTTCACGATCTGGCTGTCGCCCTGGGCCTGATCCCGCCGATGCAACCGGTGCCGATCCCCGCCGATGAAGAAAAGCGCAGGCGTCAGCCGCGACGCTGAGCAGCCCAGACGTCTCATCGCTGGCAAGGCCAGCTCCCACAGGGTTCTTTGTCTGCCGCAGGATCGGTGCTCGACGCGATCGTTGCGGGAGCTGGCTTCGCCACCAATGGAACTCCGACACCCCAACGAAAAAGGGCCTGCTTTGCGCAGGCCCTTTTCAGTTCAAGCACGCCGGTGTCGATCAGTACTCAGCCCTCTCTTCCATACCGCTTGCCGAAGTCGAGGGTGATCAGGTAGCGCTCTTTGCCTGGCCCGTCTTCGTCCGTGAACTGATGTACAAAGACAGTAACTTGATATTTGTCCTCCGCTCGCCAGTAGGTTCTTCCGGCTCTTCCTGATTGGAGATGGCTCCGCCATTTGTGGTTGTCCTCAAACGCAGGATCTTCATCGGGCCATACCAGGCGCCATCCCTTGTTGCGCCATTGATCCTGCAGATTCAATAGCAGATCGAGCGTGTCATCCAGCAACAAGGGTTCAATTTGTGGCGACATGCGTACGCCGTGGACTTTCCCTTGGCTGTTGTAACTGATGGTGAAAAAACGGGCAGGTGGGGTAATGAAACCATAGGTTGGATCGGCAAACTCAAAGCGAGCGTCAGAATGAGGTATTGAGAACCAAGGCTCTCCAGGAATCGCTGAGTTGATCCTGGCCGTTGAACGTTGTCGCATATCTTCCCAGGGTTCATGCATCAGCAGGGAAATCACAGGGGCTTTGGCGGGGTAGGCGAGGGCTCCTATTGAAACTGTAGCTACCAGCAGAAGAAGCAATGTTAGTTTCTTTGTTCGGTTTATGTAACGCACGCTCAAAGCTCAGCTCCTTTACCATCGGCAATATTTTTATCGCGGCCTCGATTTTCGCTCGATCGACGCCTTTCAATAAACTATCGAATTGCGCCGCAGCGCAGGCTGGTGGGTTTGTTATGGCGTCGTCTCCAATTTTTTGTTAAATGTTTTTGTGTCGTCTGGCTTTTGCTACAAACCATTTCTCTCCTTTCCAAAGAAAAATGGCCTGCCCTGCGCAGGCCATTTTCGGTTCAAACATGCTGGCGCATATCAGTGTTCAGCCTTCTCTTCCATACTGCTTCCCGAAGTCGAGGGTTATCAGGTAGCGCTCTTTGCCTGGCCCGTCTTCGTCCCTGAATTTTCGGACAAAGACAGTGACTTGATATTTATCCTCTGCTCGCCAGTAGGTTCTTCCAAGATTTCCTTCCCGGAGATGATTCCGCCATTCGCGGTTATCCTCAAACGCAGGATCCTCATCGGGCCATACCAAGCGCCATCCCTTGCTGCGCCATTGATCCTGCAGATCAAATAGCAGCTCGAGCGTGTCATCCAGCAACAAGGGTTCAATTTGTGGCGACATGCGTACGCCGTGGACTTTCCCCATATCGTCGTAACTGATAGTGAAAAAACGGGCTGGAGGGGTAATGAAGCCATAAGTTGGATCGGCAAACTCAAACCGAGCGTCAGAGTGAGGTATCGAGAACCAGTCTGCGCCTGGAATCGCTGAGTTGATCCTGGCCGTTGAACGTTGTCGCATATCTTCCCAGGGTTCATGCATCAGCAGAGAAATCACAGGGGCTTTGGCGGGGTAGGCGAGGGCTCCTATTGAAATTGCAGCTACCAGCAGAAGAAGCAATGTTAATTTCTTTGTTCGGTTTATGTGGCGCGCGCTCAAAGCTCAACTCCTTTACCATCTACAATGTTTCCTATCGCAGCCTCGATTTCCGCTCGAACGATGCTTTTCAATAAACCTTCCAGTTGCGCCGCAGCGGAGGCTGGTGGAGTTGTTATGGCGTTTTCTCCAGTGTTCTGTTGATTTTTGTATCGTGGGAATTTTCACTACAGCCGCGTCTTATTCCTCTATAGAAGAAGGGCCTGCCCTGCGCAGGCCCTTTCAGTTCAAGCACGCTGGCGCATATCAGTACTCAGCCTTCCCTTCCATATTGCTTCCCGAAGTCGAGTGTGATCAGGTAGCGCTCTTTGCCTGGCCCGTCTTCGTCCCTGAATTTTCGGACAAAGACAGTGACTTGATATTTATCCTCTGCTCGCCAGTAGTTTCTTCCAAGATTTCCTTCCCGGAGATGATTCCGCCATTCGCGGTTATCCTCAAACGCTGGATCCTCATCGGGCCATACCAAGCGCCATCCCTTGCTGCGCCATTGATCTTGCAGATCCAATAGCAGATCGAGCGTGTCATCCAGCAACAAGGGTTCAATTTGTGGCGACATGCGTACGCCGTGGACTTTCCCTTGGCTGTTGTAGCTGATGGTGAAAAAACGGGCAGGTGGGGTAATGAAACCATAGGTTGGATCGGCAAACTCAAACCGAGCGTCAGAGTGAGGTATTGAGAACCAGGGCTCCCCAGGAATTGCTGAGTTGATCCTGGCCGTTGAGCGTTGTCGCATATCTTCCCAGGGTTCATGCATCAGCAGGGAAATCACAGGGGCTTTGGCGGGGTAGGCGAGGGCTCCTATTGAAATCACAGCTACCAGGAGAAGAAACAATGTTGCTTTCTTAGCTCGGTTCAAGTGAGGCGTGCTCAAATCTCAACTCCTTTACCATTGGCGATGTTTCTTATCGATGCCTCGATTTTCGCTCGATCGACGCCTTTCAATAAACTGTCGAATTGCGCTGCGGCCCTGAGAACGAATTCCATGCGCTCATCTACGTTTGCCAGGTTGGCAAAGGGTCCTGAGTCGAACTCTATGGTTCGCCCGTCTGTCAGCCGCTGACATTGGCTGGCGAGAGTCAGTTCCACGGCTTGTGGGACTTTAGGGACAAGATTCGTAATGTATGAAAAGTGATTGCCTCTTAATAATATCTCTAGGACTAGATCGTCATACATTACAGGTTGTAGGATGTTGACCTGTTCATGTCGGGCAAGAAGCTTTACGCTCTCTGCAATATTCCCGTTTTCTATTTCCTGAAAAGCACCGTATATTTCGCCATGGTCATATCCAAGGTCTATTTTTTCAATGCCGAGAAGTCTCAGGACCGTGTTTTTCGGTTTGCTGATGATAGATCTTTTCTTAAGGCAGAAATGCATGGCATTCCACCCCCGCTTTTTGTAAAAGGCGTGAAGTGGAAATACATCAAGAAACAAGAGCGTATTCCCCATTGCAAGCCGCTCGTATACGTAATTGAGCTGATAGGCGATAGTTTTATTCGCCATTTTCTGCGCCTGATGGTAGGCAAGCTGGCGCTGATTCCACAGGTGATGCCGGATCCCGATCTGCAGGCTGCTTTCGGAGGAAACGTCCATTGACGGGACAGGGTTGTTTTCTCGAGACCGTAGATATTCTTCCTTCGCGCGCTCATCCACCTGATAGTGGCTGTAGACACCTGGTATCCCCTTGCGCTCGTTGGCTTGGAGCATCCGTTCTGCCGCCTTCTCTTCCTCGCTGAGCTTTTCGAGCAGGTCAGAGGCATGCAGCAGCCTGCATCCGACCTGCTTTGACGCAAACGCTGCCAGCCCCGCCCACTGAAAGCGATTGTCGTGCAGCCAAAGCCTGGCGTAGGCGGCATTGATGACCCTGTTGCGCTCTTTGGGATCTGCAATCAGTTGTCCACCGGGAGCGACAATGTCTTCGGCCTCCTTCTGGTAGGCCAGCCAGACCTCATTGCAGCCCAGGCAGTCAATTTCATAGATCGTGCCCCGCCCACCGTCGACCACGGTTTTCTTGCATTCCGAAATCGGCTTCTTGAGCTCGCCGATACAATACTTGTCACACTCATGCAGTTTGAATGCTTGCACTTTGACATCCTGAGATATTCAAAGCGCGTAAGGCTATTTCACTTGAAACCTAAGATTCAATGCGATTGGCGTTTTGTAAACATCAAGAAAATAATTAAATTGCTCTGTGTGTACTGATTCTGTCTTGAGATCAATGTTTGCTGGGGCTTGGCTTTAATAAATTGAATCTGGATATTTTTCTGTGCGGTTGTTGTGGCGTTATCTTCAGCGGTCTGTTGAATGTTTATCTGTGTTTTGATGGTATTTCCTACGTTCGATGTCTTGAATATCGACTTGATATAAAAAAAGGGCTTGCGCGATATCTCGCGCAAGCCCCTTTTTTATCGTTTCGCTATTACGCCAGCTTCGCCGCCTTCACTTCCGGGCGCGACATCAGGCTTACCACCACGAAACTCACCAGGCCGATCGCCAGGCTGTAGTAGATCGGGGTGTTCGCATCCATGCCGTCCTTGATCATGAACGCCAGGGCGGTGACGAAGCCCAGGGTCATGCTGGTGATGGCCGCACGGGTGGTGGCGCGTTTCCAGTAGATGGCGCCGATCAGCGGTACCAGCATGCCACCCACCAGCAGGTTGTAGGCCAGGGTCAGGGCGCTGATCACGTCTTCCACCACCAGGGCGATGGCCAGTACCACCAGGCCGGTCAGCAGGGTGAACAGGCGGTTGACCGCCAGGCTCGACTGCTTGCCACCACGCAGTTTCGGCAGCAGGTCTTCGGTCAGGACGGTGGACGCCGCCAGCAGGCCGGCACTGGCGGTGGACATCATCGCCGCCAGCGCAGCAGCGATCACCAGGCCGCGGATGCCGTCGGGCAGCGCGGATTTGACGATGGCGGCGAAGGCATTGTTGGCGTTGCCCAGGTCCGGCAGCAGCACGTGGGCGGCCATGCCGATCACCGCGCAGACCAGACCGTAGATCACGCAGTACACGCCTGCGGTGGTGCCGGCGTACTTGGCGACGTTTTCATCGCGGGCGGTGAATACGCGCTGCCAGATGTCCTGGCCAATCAGGATGCCGAAGAAGTAGATCAGGAAGTAGGTGATGATGGTGTCCCAGCCGATGGTGGTCAGGCTGAAGCTGGCCGCCGGCAGTTTCGCCACCAGCTCGTCCCAGCCGCCCACGCGGTACAGGCAGATCGGCAGCAGGATGAACATCAGGCCCACGGTCTTGATGATGAACTGGACAATGTCGGTCAGGGTCAGCGACCACATGCCGCCGATGGTCGAGTACACCACTACCACGCCACCGCCGAGCAGGATCGCCGCCCAGAACGGCAGGTCGAACAGCACCTGCAGTACGGTGCCGATGGCCAGGGTCGAGGTCACGCCGATCATCAGGGCGTAGGCCAGCATGATCACCGCACTGGCCTGGCGGGCCATCGGGTTGTAGCGTTTTTCCAGCACCTGGGTGACGGTGAAGATGCGCAGCCGCAGCAGCGGCTTGGCGAGGAACAGGTTGAGGGCGATGATGCCCAGGCCCAGCGCGGCGCACAGCCAGAAGCCGGAGATGCCGTGGACGTAGCCCAGTTTCACGGTGCCGACGGTGGACGCGCCGCCCAGTACCGTGGCCGCCATGGTGCCCATGTACAGGCTCGGGCCGAGGTTGCGGCCGGCCACCAGGTAGTCTTCATGGGTTTTCGCTTTGCGCATGCCGTACCAGCCGAGCAACAGCATCCCGGCGGCGTAGATCAGTACAACGAATATGTCCAAGGCCATGGGGTGTCTCCAATTATCTTTTTTATGTGAGATCGATCCCGCGCACGGCGGGCCGCCGCGGGTCTTTTCTTCGTAGTTGCGCGGCCCGTGGTTCAACGGGCCGCCGTCATGGCTCCTGCCGGATTGCTGTCCTTGCCTTGGCTGTTAGCGACGGGCAACGCCGGGCAGTACGCAGAGCATTTCGTAAAGCAGGTTGGCGCCGAGCAACGAGGTGTTGCCGGTGGTGTCGTAGGGCGGGGAGACTTCCACCAGGTCGCAGCCAATCAGGTCCAGGCCCTGGCAACCGCGGATGATTTCCATCGCCTGGATGGTGGTCAGGCCGCCGATTTCCGGGGTGCCGGTGCCAGGCGCCCAGGCCGGGTCGATGCCGTCGATGTCGAACGACAGGTACACCGGGCCGCCACCGACTTTCTCGCGTACCTCGGCCATCAGCGGTTCCAGCGACTTGTGCCAGCACTCTTCGGCCTGGACCACGCGGAAGCCCTGCTTGCGGCTCCAGTTGAAGTCCTCGGCGGTGTAGCCCTGGGCGCGCAGGCCGATCTGCACCACGCGGTCACAGTCCAGCAGGCCTTCTTCGACGGCGCGGCGGAAGGTGGTGCCGTGGGCGATCTTCTCGCCGAACATGTGGTCGTTGACGTCGGCGTGGGCGTCGATGTGGACCAGGCCGATCTTGCCGTGCTTCTTGTGCAGGGCGCGCAGGATCGGCAGGGTGATGGTGTGGTCGCCGCCCAGGGTCAGCGGGATCACGTTGTGTTCGACGATCTGGTCGTAGGCTTCTTCGATGATGCGCACGGCGTCGAGCAGGTTGAAGGTGTTGATCGCCACGTCACCGATGTCGGCGACCGACAGCGAGTCGAACGGCGCAGCGCCGGTGGCCATGTTGTACGGGCGGATCATTACCGATTCGGCGCGGATCTGGCGCGGGCCGAAACGGGTACCGGAACGCAGCGACGTGCCGATGTCCAGCGGCACGCCGATGAAGGCGGCGTCGAGGCCGGCAGGACTTTGCAGGTGCGGAAGGCGGAGCATGGTGGCGATGCCGCCGAAGCGCGGCATTTCGTTGCCGCCCAGTGGTTGGTGCAGAATCTTGTCCACGGTTTCGGGCCTCATCGATTCGATTGTTCTAGTTGTTGATATCTGTTCTCAACGCCGGCCAGCCAGCCGAAAATGCCCTGGAACAGTTGCAGTGCGGCGAAGTCTGCAAAAGGTAGTGCCGTAGAAGAATCGCTACAGGCAAATACTTAGTTCAGGTTTTTCTGAACTATTGCCCGAGGCAGGGTTAGACTGTCGCCATTTACCACCCGCGGACCTCCGTTTTCATGGCCTCGAACCTGCCCGATCTGAAGCTGCTGCGCATTTTCGCCAGCGTGGTGCGCCACCAGGGCTTCGCCAATGCCCAGCGCGACCTGAACCTCTCCACCTCGGCCATCAGCACCTACATGAGCCAACTGGAGTCGGCGCTCGGTATCGTCCTGTGCCACCGGGGGCGTGGCGGGTTCAGCCTGACCAGCAAGGGCGAGCTCTTTCACCAGGAGGCCCTGCGCCTGCTGGCCGAACTGGACGGGTTCGAACAGTACGCCGCCGCGCTCAAGGGCGAATTGCGCGGCACCCTCAACCTGGGGGTGATCGATTCCACTGTCGGTGATCGCGCCTTGCCTCTGGCCGAGGCCATCGGTGCCTACAGCCAGGAACATCCGGCGGTGCACCTGCACCTGTCGGTGTCCAGCCCTTACGAATTGCAGCTCGGTGTGCAGGACAACCGTCTCGACCTGGCGGTCGGTGCGTTTTCCACCCGGATGAGTGGTCTGGTCTATCAGCCGCTGTACCGCGAGCAGCACTGGTTGTATTGCAGCAATCGCCATCCGCTGTTCCAGGAGCGGCGCATCCCCGAGCAGGTCATCACCCAGCAGCGCATGGTCGGCCGTGGCTACTGGAGCCAGGCGGAGCTTGCCCGCCACGGCTTCAAGCACAGTGCGGCGACGGTGGAGAGCATGGAGGCGCAACTGATCCTGGTGCTGTCTGGCGCGTACATCGGTTACCTGCCCGAACACTACGCCCAGGCCTGGGTCGACAAGGGCGACCTACGGGTACTCTCGCCGGCGACCTTCGGCTATCAGGCGCCGTTCTCCATGATCATCCGTCGCGGGCGCAGCCGCGAGCCGCTGATCCAGACCTTCCGTGACCTGTTGCGGGCGCAATTGACGCCGAGTTGATATCACATGGCCAGCAATACTTTGTGCTTATGGTAAAAATACTGGCCTGATGCCCCCATCCAGTTGAATGCTCTGCTAGACCTTTTCTTGCTGTGATGAATTTTCCATCCATCTCATCAGCAGGGAACGCCCAAGATGCGCAATAACTTGCCCGTCACTGAGCAGGAACGAACTTTCCCCCAGGACCAGCGGCTGATCTCCACCACCGACCTGAGCAGCCGCATCACCTACTGCAACGATGCCTTCGTCGCCATCAGCGGATTTACCCGCGAAGAGCTGATCGGCCAGCCCCATAATCTGGTTCGCCATCCCGATATGCCCCCCGCGGTGTTCGCCCATATGTGGGAAACCATCAAGGAGGGAAAGCCGTGGATGGGCGTGGTCAAGAACCGCGCGAAAAACGGTGACTTCTACTGGGTCAGCGCTTACGTCACGGCGATCTACGAGGACGGGCGAATCAGCGGCTACGAGTCGGTGCGCTCGCTGCCCAGCCGCGACCAGGTGCAGCGGGCTTCGGCCTTGTACCAGCGCTTGCGTGCCGGACGCTCGCCCACCTCCTGGGCCGCGCGCAGCCTGGATGTGCTGGAGCACGGCTGGCCCTTGCTGGCGGCTGGCGCGGTGTCGGTGGCCGGCTACCTGAGCCTGCCGCAATACGCTGCCCTCGGTGTGCTGATGGCCAGCCTGCTGGGTGCCTGGTTCCTGCTGGAAAACCGCCAGAACCGGGTGATTCGCCAGACCCTGGCCGAGCACCCGAAGGCCTTCACCAGTCCGTTGGTGGCCCTGACCTACAGCCGCAACCTCGGGCTGCAAGGGCAACTGGACCTGGCCATGGTCAGCGAGGAGGCGCGATTGCAAACGGCGCTGACCCGCCTGGTGGACGCCGGGGTCAGTGTACGCAGCAGGGCTTCGCAGTCGTCCGATCTGTCCGACGCCCAGGCGCAGATGCTCGACCGCCAGCGCAGCGAGACCGATCAGTCGGCCACGGCCATCGCGCAGATGGCGGCGACCATCCAGCAAGTTACCCAGAACGTGCAGAACACTGCCCACGCCGCCTCCGACGCCGACGAACTGACGCGCCAGGGCAGCACCCTGGCGCAGCAGAGCCTGCAGGCGATGGGCAGCATGGCCGAGGCGGTGAGCGATATCGGCCAGGCGGTGAACGCACTGGCCGAGCAGACCCAATCCATCGGCAGTGTGGTGGATGTGATCACTTCGATCGCCGAGCAGACCAACCTGCTGGCCCTCAATGCCGCCATCGAGGCGGCGCGGGCCGGCGAGCAAGGGCGTGGTTTCGCCGTGGTGGCCGATGAGGTGCGCTCTCTGGCCCAACGCACCCGTGCTTCCACCGAGGAAATCCACCACATCATCGCTTCGCTGCGTGCCGGGGCCGACCGGGCGGTGGTCAGCGCCAACAAGGGCGAGCAGATCTCCCGCGACAGCGTGCACAGCGTCGAGGCGGTGCAGACGGCGCTGGCGGGGATCAGTGACGCGGTCAGCCGCATCACCGGCATGAGCCAGCAGATCGCCACGGCGTCCGAGCAGCAAAGCCATGTGGTGGAAGACATCAACCAGCAGATCGTGCGCATTGCCCAGTTGTGCGATCACAGTGCCGGCCAGGCCAAGCAGGGCGCGGAAATCAGCCTTGAACTGGAGCGCATGGCTGGCTACCTGCACGACCTGGCCGAACGCTTCAGCCGCTAGTTAATGCCCAGCCCACAGGGACGTGGGTTTTTTCCGGGACTGCTGTGGCAAAATTGACCGCCTCAGGAGAACCCAATGTCCAGAATCCAGTGCGAGCGCTGCCAGCGTCCGCAGTCCCGCTGCCTTTGTCCCTTGATCCCGTCCCTCGACAGCCGTACCCGCGTGGTATTGCTGCAGCATCCCGATGAAGTCCGTCATGCCCTCAATACGGCGCGTCTTGCCGCGCTCGGCTTGAGTCATGCTGAACTGCGGGTGGGGGAAGTGTTCGATGATCTGGCGGCGCTGATTGCCACGCCGGGGTATCGGGTCGGTTTGTTGTTTCCGGGCGAGCAGGCGCAGCCGTTGGTTGCCTATGCGGTCGATCCCGACGAGCGTCCCTGGTTGTTGATCGTGCCGGATGGCACCTGGCGCAAGGCGCGCAAGCTGCTGTACCTCAACCCGCTGCTGGACGCCTTGCCGCGGGTTACCCTGGCGAGCGTGCAACCCTCGCGCTACAGGTTGCGCAAGGCCCCGGAGGAAGGTGCGCTGTCCACCCTGGAGGCGGTGACCCAGGCATTGAATGCGCTGGAAGGGGCAGGGCGCTTCGACGAACTGCTCAGGCCGTTCGACGCGCTGATCGAGGGGCAGATCGAAGCGATGGGGCGGGAGACGTTCGAGCGCAATCATCTTCGCTGAGTGGGGTAGGTCTTGAGGGGCTGAACACCTGGGTCAGCATGAAGAGCACTAGGTGCCAGGCATCCGATCAGGTAATGGCGATCAGGCGCTAGCCGAGATTTTTCGGCGCTCTCAGGATCGAGCGCCGCCCGCGCGGCGCATCGCTGGCAAGGCCAGCTCCCACATTTGTTGCAACGTACCTATGTCGCTCAGGCCATGGTTGACCGCCTTGTTTTTACGACGCGATATTGAGGTGAGCCCAACAGCCTCCCCGCGATAGATCGTCAGGCACCAAAGGCTGACAACGCAACTCTTACAGGCCATGGCGCGTTGCAGCAAATGTGGGAGCTGGCGTTGCCAGCGATGCGCCGTGCGGACGGCGCTCGGTCTCAAGAGCGCTGAAGATCCCATGGCATGCGCCTGCAGCCTCAACGATAAGGCAATGGAGAGGTTCACCGCTCCCGCAACGCCTCCGTCCGCGCTTTCAACACCGGCTTCAACAGATAATCCAGCACGCTTTTCTCGCCGGTGATGATGTCCACCGTCGCCACCATCCCGGGGATGATCAGCAGCGGCTTGTTGTCGCCGCCCAGGTGGTTCTTGTCGGTGCGCACCTGGATCATGTAGAAGGCGTTGCCCTTGTCGTCGGTGACGGTGTCGGCGCCAATCAGTTCCAGTTTTGCCTTGAGCCCGCCGTAGATGGAGTAGTCGTAGGCGCTGAACTTGACCATCGCGCTCTGCCCCGGATGCAGGAAGGCGACATCCTGTGGCCGCACTTTGGCCTCGATCAGCAGGTTGTCTTCCAGCGGTACGATTTCCACCAGGTCGCTGCCGGGCTGGACCACGCCGCCGATAGTGTTGACCTTGAGCAGCTTGATGATGCCGTGCACCGGCGACACCACCGTGGTGCGGTTGACCCGGTCGTCGATGGCGACGCTGGTGGCGGTGATCTTCGACAGGTCGGTACGTTTCTCGTTGAGTTCCTTGGCGGCCTCGGAGCGGAAGCTGGCGTCGGCCTCCTCGATCTTGCTCTTGATCTCGGCCACCGCCGCCTCGGCCCGGGGAATCGCCAGGCTGGTGGCGTTCAGCGAGCCTCGGGCTTCCACGGCGCTGCGGCGCAGGCGAAGGATCTCAACCGGTGAAATCGCGCCGGTCTTCACCAGCGGGGTGGACATGTCCAGTTCCTGCTGCAAGAGCGCCAGGCCCGAGCGGTACTGTTCCACCTTGGAGCGGAACTCGGCCAGTTCCTGGTTCTTCTGCCGCAGTTGTTCGTTGAGGGTCTGCTTTTCGCTGCTCAGGCGCCGCTGGCGCGACTGGTACAACGCCAGTTCGTCCTCGGCCACTTGCGGCGCCTTGTTGCGCACTTCCTCGGAAAGCTGGAACGGCTTGCCTTCCGCTTCGGCGGAGAGCCGCTCGACCTGAGCGGTGAGGGCATAGCGGTCGGCCTCGCTCTCGCCCTTGTTGGAGCGGAAGCGGGTGTCGTCCAGGCGCAGCAGGGTGTCGCCCTTGTTCACCATCTGCCCTTCGCGAACGAAGATCTCGGTGACGATGCCGCCTTCGAGGTTCTGGATCACCTGCACCTTGCTCGACGGGATCGCCTTGCCTTCGCCGGTGGTCACTTCATCGAGCACCGCCAGCTTGGCCCAGACCAGGGCGATCAGCAGCAGCGCCGCCGCCAGCCACACGGTGAGCCGCGACAGCCGCGGCGAGTCCTGCAGGGTGGCGCTGGCCAGGTCCGGCAGGTATTCGCTTTCGGCGGTCTTGTTGAAACTGCGGAAATAGCTGCTGAGCGCGGACATGCCGTACCTCCCCCGGAACCTACGTTCTGTATGAAAAGTCTTGAGACGCCGGCCAGGCAAGGCGAAAACAGCCGAGGAAGCGGAGTTTACTGGAGTAAATGAGCATTCCGAGGCTGGTTTCAACGCGGCATGGCCAAGTATCAAGGCTTTTCATACAGAACCTAGAGTGCCTGGCCGATACGGCCCTTACGCAGGGCATCGATCACCGCATCCTTGGCGCCGTCGGCAACGACCTTGCCGTTGTCCAGCACCAGCAGCCGATCTACCAGGCTGAGCATCGAGGTGCGGTGGGTGACCAGCAGCAAGGTCTTGCCCTCGATCCAGCCGTGCAGGCGCTGGCGCAGTTGTTCTTCGCTGCTGTTGTCCATGTGACTGGTGGGCTCGTCGAGCACCACGATCGGCGGCTCCAGCAGCATCGCCCGGGCCAGCAGCACTGCCTGGCGCTGGCCGCCGGAGAGCAACTGGCCGCGCTCGCCCACCGGGCGGTCGAAGCCTCGCGGGTGTTGCCTGGCCAACTCGCTGACGCCGGTCAGCTCCGCCACTTCGAGCATGCGTGCGTCGCTGACGTAGCGAGCGCCCAGGGTCAGGTTGTCGCGCAGGCTGCCGGCCAGCAGCGGCAGGTCATGGGCGACGTAGCCCAGTTGCTGGCGCAGGTCGGCGATGTCCAGTTGGCGCAGGTCGAGGTTGTCCAGCAGGATCTGGCCTTCCTCCGGTTCGTGGAAGCCCATCACCAGCCGCGCCAGCGTGCTTTTGCCGGAGCCGCTGCGGCCGATGATGCCGATGCGCTCGCCGGGCTTGACCGCGAAATTCACCCCGTTCAGCGCCGGTGCGCTCTGGCCGGGGTAGCGGAAGCTGACCCGGCTGACTTCCAGTGCGCCCTGCAGGCGGGTGTTTTCCAGCGGCGGCTGGTCGGCACGACGCTCCTGGGGCAGGGCCATCAGCGCGTCGGTGCTGCGCATGGTGAGCTGGGCCTGCTGGTAGCGGGTGATCAGCCCGGCGATCTGTCCCAGCGGCGCCAGCACCCGGCTGCCGAGCATGTAGCTGGCCACCAGGGCGCCGACGCTGAGGTTGCCGGCGATGATGCTGTAGACCCCGGCAACAATGGTGGCCATGCCGCAGAACTGCTGGATGAACAGCGTGCCGTTGGTGGCCAGGGCCGAGAGTTTGCGGGCGTGCACGTCCAGTTGGGTGAGGGCGCCGTGGGTGCTTTCCCATTGGTACTGGCGCTCGCTTTCGGCACCACAGGCCTTGAGGGTTTCCAGGCCGCCGAGGGTTTCGATCAGCAGCGCCTGGCGCACCGCGCCCAGGCTCAGGCTTTTCTGCACGGTGTCGCGCAGGCGGATCTGGATGAGCAGGGCGAAGACGATGGTCAGCGGGAAGGCGATCAGCGGGATGATCACCAGCCAGCCGCCGAGCAGGCCGATCACCGCCAGCATCAGCACCACGAAAGGCAGGTCGATGACGCTGGTGAGGGTGACTGCGGTGAGGAATTCGCGCAGGCCCTGGAAGTCGTGGATGCTCTGAGCGAAGCCGCCGATGGTGGCCGGGCGGGCCTTCATCGACATGCCGGTGATGCGCTCGAACAGGGTCGCCGAGAGGATCATGTCGGTCTTCTTGCCGGCCTGGTCCAGCAGATTCGCACGCACCACCCGCAGGGTCAGTTCGAACAGGGTTCCGAGCAGCAGCCCGATGGCCAGCACCCACAGGGTCGACGTGGCCTGGTTGGGCACCACGCGGTCGTAGGTCTGCATGACGAACAGCGGCATCATCAGGCCCAGCAGATTGATCAGCAGGCTCGCCAGCAGGGCGTCGCTGTAGAGCCAGCGGGACTGCTTGAGGGTGTCGTGGAACCAGGCGTGGACCCTTGGCACCAGCGGGCTGCGCAGGTCTTCCAGCTCGTGCCGGGGGCGGGCGAACAGCACCTGGCCGGAGTAGGCCTCGGCCAGTTCCTCGCGGCTGACCCACTGCTCGCCGCCGTCGGCTTCGCAGGGCAGGATCAGCGCCTGGTCCGGGTCTTTCCAGCGTCGCAGCACCGCGCAGCGGCCGTCCTTGAACAGCAGCAGCACCGGTAGGTTGAGGGCGGAAATCGCGCTCAACTCGCGGCGCAGCACCCGCGCCTGCAGTCCGGCGCGGGCTGCCGCCCGGGGCAGCAGGTCGAGGCTCAGCCGCTGTTGCGGCAAGGGCAGGCCGCTGCACAGGCTGGCACGGCTGGCGGTGCAGCCGTGCAGCTTGCAGAGAATCAACAGCCCATCGAGTAACGGATCATCGAAACTCTGGCGGTGGTCCGCCGAGCTTGCCGGTTGCATGCTGGTCACAATGGCCTGCTCCTGTGAGAGGCGGCGGAAACACTCAGCGCATTTCAGGTAACCGTGCGTCGGTTCTCACCTCGCTCTGGGCGACGGCTTCCGGCGGCAGCGAGATCTTCTGCTTCATCAGCAACTCGCCCATGTTGGCCAGCAACCGATAGCGGGAGAACTCCTCGATGTAGCGCACCTCGGTGTAGCGGCGGTTGGCGTTGTACAGTTCGTTCTCGCTGTCCAGCACGTCCAGCAGGGTGCGCTGGCCAAGACCGAACTGGTCCTGGTAGGCGGCCCGTACGCGGGTGGTGGTTTCAGCGTACTGGCGTGCCGACGGCGTCTGCTTGATCGCGTTCTGCATGGCGTTCCACGACAGCGACAGGTCCTCGTTGAGGGTGCGCAGGGCGTTGTTGCGGATGTCCATGGCCTGGTTGATCTTGTGCGCATCCGATTGCAGGCGGGCCTTGTCGCTGCCACCGCGGAACAGGTTGTAGGTCATGACCACGCCGGCATGCCAGTCGGTATTGGCGTGGCCTGGCTCGCCGCCGAGGTTGTTGTTGGCGGCGGTGGACAGTTCGGCGTCCAGACGCGGATAGAACGGCGACTTGGCCACTTCATACTGCTGCTCGGCGGCCTGGATGTCGGCCTGGGCCGATTTCAGGTACGGGTTGTTTTCCAGCATGTCCTGGCGGGCCTGGTTCAGGCTCTCGGGCACTTCACCGCGGATCGACGGCGGGGCTTCCAGTTCGTCCGGCATGCGTCCGATGACACTGAAGAAGTTGGCCTCGGCATCGGCCAGGTCGACCTCGGCGGTGTACAGGTTGTTTTCTGCAAGCGCCCGGCGAGCGGTGGACTGGTCGAGGTCGGCGGTGCTGCCAACACCGCGCTCGCTACGCAGGCCGATCTGGTCGTTCACCCGCAGGTGCGCCTGCAGGTTGTTCTTGGCCAGGGTCACCAGTTCGCGGCGCTTGAGCACCTCCAGGTACACCTCGATGGCGCGCAGGGCGATGGTCTGCGAGGTGGCCTGCAGGTAATAGGCACGGGAGTTCACCACGGCCTGGGTGCGGGCCACCTCATTGGAGGTGTTGAAACCGTCGAACAGCATCTGACGCAGACGCAGCTCGGACTGTGTGTAGGTCAGGGTTTCCTTGTTGTGGTTGCGCGTGCCGTCGGTATTCAGGCCGCGGGTGTTGAGGTTGTCGGAGCGCTCGCGTCCGTAGCCGGCCACCAGATCGACGCTGGGGTAGTAGCCGCCGCGGGCGAATTTCACATCTTCGTCGGCCGACAGCCGACTGTTGATTCCTGCCTTGGCCTCCGGGTGGTAATCCACGGCGCTCTGCACTGCTTCCTGCAAAGACATTGCCTGGGCATTGGCACAGGCGATGGCCAGTAAGACTGCACTGGTGATGGGGGTCAAAACGCGCATGGGGTACTTCTCCCTAAGGTCCATTTTCTGATACTGTTTCGCCAAAAAACTGACGAATATTTGAGTTCAAACCGTTTCAGGCTTGTAACAACAGAGCTAAGAACATTTGCACGCAAAGCTAAGAAGAAATTTTCATAAGGGTTATGCGAAAAAAAACTTATGCGGTCTAAGAAATCCAGCACATTGTTTAACCCGTACGCCACGTATATCGGGCGCTGAGGCGCTTTTTTACTGGCGCCAGAAAGTTTTCAGATGTTTTTTCGACATAGGGCGAGGAAGGAGTGGAGAGAACGGCACCCCGTTAAAAAATGGCGACAGAAAATTGGCGTTAAGCCGATTGCCATTCGGTGGTGTCCTTTCGCTTCCAGAGGTTGGCCAGAACGGTGGATTTCTCCCGAGATCCAGCCGTCCTGGACAGTCGCGGGGACTTCGAATCGGGCGCTGTCGTATCCGGCCCGCTGAGCGAGACGCCACGCACTTTCCTGCAAGAGAGCTAGGGCAGCGGAGGAGTGGGTACATGGCTAAGGCAATCGGTGTAGTCAGCAAGGTGATCGGTGAAGTGTTCGCGGTGGCTGCCGATGGCGCCCGGCGAGTGCTCAGGGAAGGCGACCGGGTATTTGCCGGGGAGCAACTGGAAACCGGAGCGACGGGAGCCGTGGCGATTCACCTGGCCAATGGCGGTGAACTGACCTTGGGCCGCGAGAGCAGCCTGACCCTTTCCGACAATCTGCTGCACAACCACGCTGCCCATGTGCAGGCGCCGGACATCGTCACCCCGAGCGAGGCTCAACTGACTGACGTCGAACGGCTTCAGCAAGCCATCGCCGCCGGCGCCGACCCGACCCAGGACGCCGAGGCCACGGCGGCCGGCCCCGGTAACGGCGCGCCCGGTGCGCTGGGGGGCGGCCACAGCTTCGTGCTGCTGACCGAGGTGGGCGGCCATGTCGATCCGGTCATCGGCTTCCCCACGGCGGGCTTCAATTTCCTGGGCGAGCTGCCGGAACTGCGGGTCGGCGACCTGATCCACGACGAGTTGCCCCTGCCGGTGAACAACACGATCAGCCTCGAAGGCCTGGCGGTGGAGGGCGGCGAGATCACCGTCAACGAAGCCAATCTGCCCCAGGGCTCGGCAAGCAACCCTGGAGCCTTGACACAGGGCGGCACCTTTACCGTGGTCGCGCCTGATGGTGTGTTCAACCTCAATGTCGGCGGCCTGAATGTGCTGACTGGCGGCGTGGTCACTGGCGTAGGGCAATCCATCACCACCGGCGCCGGCAATGTCCTGACCATCACCGGCTACGACCCGGCCAGCGGCACCGTCAGCTACAGCTACACCCTGACCACTGCCGGCCCTTCGCTGGGCGAAAGCATTCCTGTCACGGCCAGTGACAGCAATGGCGATGTCACCAGCGGCAGCCTCGATGTCACCATCGTCGACGATGTACCGCGGGCGGTGGACGATACCAATGCCTCGGTCGCTACCGAAGCCTCGACCGTGCTGACCGGCAACGTGCTGCCCAACGATATCCAGGGTGCGGACCGTACTCCCAATCCGATCATCCCGGGCACCTTCACCGGCACCTACGGCACCCTGGTGCTGGCGTCCGATGGCTCCTACACCTACACCCTGAACCCGTCGGATCCGGACTTCATCAATCTCCATGGTGGCGGGCATGGCACCGAGACTTTCACCTACACCCTGACCGATGCCGACGGCGACACCAGCACCGCGAACCTGGTGCTGAACATCACCAACCTCGACGATCCGGTGGTGATCGGCGGGGTTGGCACCAATGCCGGGGCGATCAGCGTTTTCGAAAAAAACCTGAGCACCGGCAGCAGCCCGGATGCGGCGGCGCTGACCCAGACCGGCAGCTTCACCGTCAGCGCGGCCGATGGCCTGCAAACCTTGAGCGTTGGTGGCATCAACGTCATCGCCGGTGGTGTTGCGGCAGGTTTCCCGCAAACCGTGACCACGCCGTTAGGCAATACGCTGACGGTGACCGGCTACAACCCGAGCACCGGTGTGGTGACCTACAGCTACACCCTGGTGGAAAGCGAGACGCACCCGGCCGGAAATGGTGCCAACAGCCTGACGGAAAGTTTCACCGTGGTCGCCACCGACACCGATGGCAGCACCAGCAGTGGCAACCTCAGCGTCGTCATCGTCGACGACCAGCCGACAGCGGTGAACGACACCAATGCCTCGGTGGCCACCGAGGCCGCCACCGTGCTGACCGGCAATGTGCTGCCCAATGACATCCAGGGCGCCGATCGCACGGCCACGCCGATCGTGCCAGGCACCTTCACCGGCACCTACGGCACCCTCGTACTGGCTGCGGATGGGTCGTACACCTACACCCTGAACCCGTCAGATCCGGACTTCTTCAATCTGCACGGCGGCGGCAGTGGTACCGAAACCTTCACCTACACCCTGACCGATGCCGACGGCGATACCAGTACCGCCAACCTGGTATTGAACATCACCAACCTCAATGACCCGGTGACCCTGGGCGGCCTCGACAACGCCGGTGGCGAGTTGTCGGTATTCGAGAAGAACCTGAGCACCGGCAGCAGCCCGGATGCGGCAGCGCTCACCCAGGTCGGAACCTTCACCGTGAGCGCGCCGGACGGCCTGCAGACGCTGAGCGTGGGCGGCATCAATGTGATTTCCGGTGGTGTTGCGGCCGGCTTCCCGCAATCCACCACCACCTTGCTCGGCAACACCCTGACCGTCACCGGTTACAACCCGAGCACTGGTGTCGTGAGCTACAGCTATACCCTGCTGGGCAGCGAGACCCATGGCAACGCGGGCGGTATCAATAATCTGACCGAGAGCTTCAGCGTCATTGCTACCGACACCGATGGCAGCACCAGCAGTGGCAGCATCGACGTGAACATCGTCGACGATGTGCCGACCGCGGTGGCGGATACCAACGCCTCGGTGGCCACTGAAGCCGCCACTGTGCTGACTGGCAATGTTCTGACCAACGATGTTCAGGGCGCGGACCGCGTGACCGGGCCGATCACCGCCGGAACTTTCACTGGCACCTACGGCACCCTCGTACTGACTGCCGACGGGTCGTACACCTATACCCTGAATCCGTCAGACCCGGACTTCTTCAATCTGCATGGTGGGGGAACCGGGACTGAGACGTTCACTTACACCCTGACCGATGCGGATGGCGATACCAGCACCGCCAACCTGGTGCTGGATATCAAGAACCTGAACGATCCGGTAACGTTGACCGGGTTGGACAAAGAGGGTGGTGAGCTTTCCGTCTATGAGAAAAACCTGGGGGATGGCAGCAGTCCTGATACTGGAGCGCTGACTCAGACCGGGACCTTTACTGTGTCGGCACCCGATGGTCTGCAGACCTTGAGCGTGGGCGGCATCAATGTAATCAGCGGCGGCGTGGCGGCCACTTTCCCGCAAACAGCCACGACTCCTTTGGGCAATACGCTGACGGTCACCGGGTACAACCCGAGTACCGGTGTGGTGACCTATAGCTACACCTTGCTGGATAACGAGGCGCATCCGAACGCCGCAGGCATCAACAGCCTGACGGAGAGTTTCACGGTGACGGCCACCGACACGGATGGCAGCACCAGCAGCGGCAGCCTGGACGTGAACATTGTCGACGACGTACCGACAGCGGTGGCTGACACCAATGCCTCGGTAGCGACTGAGGCTGCCACTGTGCTGACCGGCAATGTTCTGACCAACGATGTTCAGGGCGCTGACCGGGTGACCGGTCCGATCACTGCGGGTACCTTCACCGGCACCTACGGTACCCTCGTACTGGCCGCAGACGGCTCGTATACCTACACCCTGAATCCGTCAGACCCGGACTTCTTCAACCTGCATGGTGGTGGTACGGGAACCGAAACCTTCACCTACACCCTGACCGACGCGGATGGCGATACCAGCACCGCCAACCTGGTGCTGGATATCAAGAACCTGAACGATCCGGTGACGTTGACCGGGTTGGACAAGGAGGGTGGTGAGCTTTCCGTCTACGAGAAAAACCTGGGGGATGGCAGCAGCCCTGATACTGGAGCGCTGACTCAGACCGGGACCTTTACTGTGTCGGCACCCGATGGTCTGCAGACCTTGAGCGTGGGCGGCATCAATGTAATCAGCGGCGGCGTGGCGGCCACTTTCCCGCAAACAGCCACGACTCCTTTGGGCAATACGCTGACGGTCACCGGGTACAACCCGAGCACCGGTGTGGTGACCTATAGCTACACCTTGCTGGATAACGAGGCGCATCCGAATGCTGGTGGCATCAATAACTTGACCGAGAGTTTCACGGTTACGGCGACTGACACGGACGGCAGCACTATCAGCGGCAGCCTGGACGTCAACATCGTCGATGACGTGCCGACGGCGGTGGCTGATACCAATGCCTCGGTAGCGACTGAAGCCGCCACTGTGCTGACCGGTAACGTCCTGACCAACGATGTTCAGGGCGCCGACCGGGTGACCGGGCCGATCACTGCGGGCACCTTCACTGGCACCTACGGCACCCTCGTACTGGCGGCAGATGGCTCGTACACCTATACCCTGAATCCGTCAGACCCGGACTTCTTCAATCTACACGGTGGCGGAACTGGGACCGAGACCTTCACTTACACCCTGACCGATGCCGACGGCGATACCAGCACGGCGAACCTGGTTCTGGATATCAAGAACCTTGATGACTCGATCACCCTCAATGGTCTTGATACTGCCGGTGGGGAGCTGTCGGTTTATGAGAAAAACCTGAGCGACGGCAGCAGCCCGAACACGCCAGCGCTGACGCAAACCGGCACCTTTACCGTGACTGCGCCGGATGGCCTGCAAACCCTCAGCGTGGGCGGTATCAACGTGGTTAGCGGCGGTGTGGCGGCTACTTTCCCACAAACGGCGACGACCCCGTTGGGCAATACGTTGACTGTCACCGGCTACAACGCCAGTACCGGGGTGGTCACCTACAGCTACACCTTGCTGGACAACGAAGCGCATCCGAATGCCGGTGGTATCAACAGCCTGACCGAGAGTTTCACGGTTACGGCGACTGACACGGACGGCAGCACCAGCAGTGGCAGCCTGGACGTCAACATCGTCGATGACGTGCCGACGGCGGTGGCTGATACCAATGCCTCGGTAGCGACTGAAGCCGCCACTGTGCTGACCGGTAACGTCCTGACCAACGATGTTCAGGGCGCCGACCGGGTGACCGGGCCGATCACTGCGGGCACCTTCACTGGCACCTACGGCACCCTCGTACTGGCGGCAGATGGCTCGTACACCTATACCCTGAATCCGTCAGACCCGGACTTCTTCAATCTGCACGGTGGCGGAACTGGGACCGAGACCTTCACTTACACCCTGACCGATGCCGACGGCGATACCAGCACTGCCAACCTGGTGCTGGATATCAAGAACCTGAACGATCCAGTCACCCTCGGCGGCCTGGACCAGGCGGGTGGTGAACTGAGCGTCTACGAGAAGAACCTGAGCGATGGTAGTAGCCCGAACACGCCGGCGCTGACGCAGACCGGCACCTTCACTGTGACCGCACCGGACGGTCTGCAAACCCTCAGCGTGGGCGGCATCAACGTGGTTAGCGGCGGCGTGGCAGCGACTTTCCCGCAAACAGCCACGACCCCTCTGGGCAACACCTTGACCGTGACCGGCTACAACCCGAGCACCGGCGTGGTGAGCTACAGCTACACCTTGCTGGACAACGAAGCGCATCCGAACGCAGGCGGTGTCAACAACCTGACCGAGAGCTTCACGGTTACGGCCACTGATACAGACGGCAGCACCAGCAGCGGTAGCCTGGACGTGAACATCGTCGATGACGTGCCGACAGCAGTCGCTGATACGAACGCAACAACGGCTACCGAGGCTCAACTGACGCTGACCGGCAATGTTCTGACCAACGATGTTCAGGGCGCCGACCGGGTGACCGGGCCGATCACTGCGGGCACCTTCACTGGCACCTACGGCACCCTCGTACTGGCGGCAGATGGCTCGTACACCTATACCCTGAATCCGTCAGACCCGGACTTCTTCAACCTGCACGGTGGCGGAGCTGGGACCGAGACGTTCACTTACACCCTGACCGACGCGGATGGCGATACCAGCACCGCCAACCTGGTGCTGGATATCAAGAACCTGAACGATCCGGTGACGTTGACCGGGTTGGACAAGGAGGGTGGTGAGCTTTCCGTCTACGAGAAAAACCTGGGGGATGGCAGCAGCCCTGATACACCGGCGCTGACGCAAACCGGTACCTTCACCGTGACTGCACCGGATGGCCTGCAAACCCTTAGCGTGGGCGGTATCAACGTCATCAGCGGCGGCGTTGCGGCCACTTTCCCGCAAACAGCCACGACCCCTCTGGGCAACACCTTGACCGTGACCGGCTACAACCCGAGCACTGGTGTGGTGACCTACAGCTACACCTTGCTGGACAACGAAGCCCACCCGAACGCAGGCGGTGTCAACAACCTGACCGAAAGCTTCACGGTTACGGCCACTGATACGGACGGCAGCACCAGCAGCGGCAGCCTGGACGTGAACATCGTCGATGATGTGCCAACAGCGGTCGCTGATACGAACGCAACAACGGCCATCGAGGCTCAACTGACGCTGACCGGCAATGTTCTGACCAACGATGTTCAGGGCGCGGACCGCGTGACCGGTCCGATCACTGCGGGTACCTTCACCGGCACCTACGGCACCCTCGTACTGGCGGCAGATGGTTCCTACACCTACACCCTCAACCCGTCAGACCCGGACTTCATCAACCTGCACGGCGGCGGCACAGGTACTGAAACCTTCACCTATACCCTGAAGGACGCTGACGGCGACACCAGCACCGCCAACCTAGTGCTGAACATCAAGAACCTCAATGACCCGGTGACCCTCAACGGGTTCAATGTCGCGGGCGGCGAACTGACGGTCTACGAGAAGAACCTGAGCGACGGCAGCAGCCCGAACACGCCGGCCCTAACACAAACCGGCACCTTCACTGTGAGCGCGCCAGATGGCCTGCAGACGCTCAGCGTGGGCGGTATCAATGTGGTCAGCGGCGGCGTGGCGGCGACCTTCCCGCAAACAGCGACGACTCCGTTGGGCAATACGCTGACCGTCACCGGCTATAACCCGAGCACTGGCGTGGTGACCTACAGCTACACCCTGCTGGACAACGAAGCCCACCCGAACGCCGGTGGCATCAACAGCCTGACCGAGAGCTTCACCGTCTCTGCAACCGACGCCGATGGCAGCAACACCACGGGCAGTCTGGACGTGAATATCGTCGACGATGTGCCCACCGCGCGTCCGGACAGCTTGTCGGTCATCGAGGGCGGCACGATCAACGGCAATGTGCTGAGCAACGACACCAAGGGCGCCGATGACCCCGGCAGCAACGCGGTGGTGGGCGTACGCGCCGGTGCCAATACCTCGACCTCGGCAATCGGCTCGCTCAATACCAACGTTGTCGGCACCTACGGCACCCTGACCCTGGATGCCGCTGGCAACGCGGTGTATCACGCCAACCCGAACTCGGTGGCACCGGCGGGGGCACAGGATGTCTTCACCTACACCATCCGCGATGCCGATGGCGATGAAAGCACCACGACACTCACCGTCAATGTGCAGGATTGCTCGCTGGTTGCCGGTCAGGATCAGGACATCACGGTGTATGAAAAAGCGCTGGATCTGATCAAGGATGGTCAGGACCTGGCAGTGGGCACGGTGATCGGCAGCGATCCGACCGCGACCAGTGAAACGGGCAGTGGGACCCTGGTCGGTTCGGTGTCGGGTGGCTCTGGCGCTATTACCTACACCTTGGTGGGCAGCACCACGGGCTCCTACGGCCAGATCCAGCTGAATGCCGACGGTTCCTACAAATACACGCTGACCTCGGCGCCAAAAACACCGGGCGGCGCCAACGATGGCGCGAATGTGATGACCGAGTCCTTCACCTACAAGGCGACGGACGCGTTGGGCAACTTCACCACCAGCACCCTCCAGATCAATATCGTCGATGACGTGCCCCAGGCGGTGGGGGCGACCCGCTCGTCCACGCCGGGCCAGGTGGATACCAACCTGCTGCTGGTGATCGACGTCTCGGGCAGTATGAACGACGCCTCCGGCGTGGGCAGTCTCACTCGCCTGCAACTGTCGAAGCAGGCCATCTCGGCGCTGCTCGACAAGTACGACGACCTGGGCGATGTACGGGTGCAGATCGTCACCTTCTCCAGCGGCGCCACCGCGCAATCGGCGGTGTGGGTCACGGTCGACCAGGCCAAGAGCATCGTTGCCGGCCTCACCGCCGGCGGTTCGACCTACTACGATTCGGCCACCGCGACGGCGCAGTCGTCCTGGGTCACGTCCGGAAAACTGGTTGGGGCACAGAACATCACTTACTTCCTGTCCGACGGCGAACCTACGTCTGGTCACGCCATTTCCGGCACCCGGGAAACCACCTGGACGACCTTCCTCGACAACAACGAGATCAAGTCCTACGCCATTGGCCTGGGAAGCGGCGTCAACGCCGGCAACCTCAACCCGCTGGCCTACGACGGCAGCACCCATACCGACACCAACTCCACCGTGGTCACCGACCTCAACCAACTGGACTCGGTCCTGTCTGGCACGGTACAGGGCGCGCCGATCACCGGCAGCCTGATGAGCGGCGGCACGTTCGGTGCCGACGGCGGCTTCATCAAGTCGCTGGTCATCGATGGCACTACCTACACCTACGATCCGAAAGGCAACGCCAACCAGGGTTCCTACGCCGCCAGTGGTGGCACCGACCGCGGCATGTTCGACACGGTGACCAACAGCATCACGGTCAAGACGGTGATCGGTGGCTCGATCGTGGTAGACATGGACACCGGGGAATTCACCTACACGCCGCCGAAGGACAGCGGTGCCAACAAGCTGGAGAGCATCGGTTTCGTGGTCAGTGACAACGACGGCGACCTGAGCAGTGCCACCCTCGCGGTCAATGTCTATACCAACGCCGCGCCAGTGGCCGGGGCTGACCACGTCATCACCAACATCCTCTCGTCCAGCATCACCGTGCCGGCCGAGGCGCTGCTGGCCAATGACACCGATGCCAACAACGACCGCCTGACGGCCTCGCCGATCACCTTCAACACCGGTTGGGCAGCCAAGGGCGCAGACTTCACCGTGGGCAGCAGCACGCCGACGGTGGTGTTCAATGGCACCGGCAATACCACGGCCAACCAGCTCAAGGACATTGCCCGCAGCAGCTTCACCGGCACTTCCGGCTCGATGACGGCGGCGGTGCTCGTCAGTGGCTACCTGGGTGCAGTGTCGTCCTCCAATGCCAACGATGAAGACACGATCACTGTGACGCTGAAGCAGGGCGAGAGCCTCAAGCTCGATCACGACCGCCCTGTCGGCAACGTTCTGATGGAATGGAAAGACGACACCGGCAGCTACCAGACCATCGCCGATGGCAATTCCTTCGTCGCCAGCCACGACGGGGTCTACAGCATCCATGTGGTCAACCTCACCAACAGCAGCGGTGGTGGCAGCGCCAACAACGCCGAGAACTACCAGCTGACCATGACCATCGACTACTCCGGGGCGGCCAACTCCACCCCGCAGTACAACGGCAGCTACTCCGTCACCGATGGACATGGCGGCACGACGACCGGGGCTGTGGACATCAACTACCAGGACAGCTCGACCCTTACCGGCACCGTCAACGCCGATGTCCTGCTCGGTGGTAGCGGTAACGACACGCTCAATGGCGGCGATGGCAATGATGTGCTGGTCGGTGGAGACGGCAACGACTCGCTCTACGGCGGCAATGGCAATGATCTGCTGATCGGCGGCAACGGCAACGACCTGCTCGATGGCGGCGCCGGCATCGACACGGCGAGCTACGCCAGTGCTGCCAGTGCCGTGACCGTCAACCTGAGCATCGCCGGGCAGCAGAACACCGTGGGCGCGGGGCTGGATACGCTGGTCTCGATCGAAAACCTGATCGGCTCGGACTACAACGACACCCTTACCGGCGACGGTAACGCCAACCGGCTGGAGGGCGGGCTGGGCAATGACATCCTCAATGGCGGTGGTGGCGACGATGTGCTGATCGGCGGGCGCGGGGACGACACCCTCACCGGTGGCCCCGGTGCCGACACCTTCCTCTGGCAGCAGGGCGACACTGGGCACGACGTGGTGACCGACTTCACGCCAGGCACCGACCATCTGGACCTGTCGCAATTGTTGCAAGGCGAGAACACCACGGCCGCTTCGCTGGACGATTACCTGCACTTCAAGGTGACCGGCAGTGGTGCCACGCTGGTTTCGACCATCGAGATCAGCGCGGTGGCGGGCGCGGCACCGACCCAGACCATCGATCTGGCCGGGGTGGACCTGGCGCAGCACTACGGGGTGACGGCTGGCGCCGGTGGCGTGATTGCGGCGGGGGCGGACACTGCGACCATCATCAACGGCATGATCAATGACCACTCGCTGAAGGTCGATACGGTTTAAGGGCGGGGCCTTGCGGGGGCGGGGTGCATACGCGCTCCGCTCCCGTTTTTATTGCGGTCGGCGCAAGGTCTTCTGTCGCAGGATGTAGATCGATACCAACACCGCGCTGGTCAGCATGAACCCGCGTGCCCAGGGGGAGGGGACGAGGTAGCAGGACAGGCTGATGCTCGCCCACATCAGGCCGATGGCGTAGACCTTGCCCTTGAGGGGAATGCCTTCGCCGCTGAGGTAGTCGCGGATCCACGGACCAAGGCGTGGATGGTTCACCAGCCAGTCATGGAAACGGGGAGAACTGCGGGCGAAACAGGCGGCCGCGAGCAAAAGAAAAGGGGTGGTTGGCAACACCGGAAGGAAGATGCCAATCACCCCCAGCGCGACGCTGAGCCAGCCGACGGCCAGCAACAGGTAACGCACGGACGCAAACTCAGTGGTGGCGCGGCTTGAGCAGGGCCGGTTTCTCGTCTGGCGCGTGGCAGAGCAGGTAAAGCGCGGTGAGCGCTTCCGGGATCTGCACGATCATGTCGTCCATCAGGTTGGCATCGCTGGCGATATCGGCGAATTCAGGCTGCTCGTCGAACAGACCGGAACCGACCATGATCGGCAGCAGCATTTCGCTGACTTCTTCCTCGGCGCTTTCGAACCAGGCTTCCTCGCGCAGGAACACGCCTTCCATGAAGCCGATGCACCAGCCGCGCAGGTCGGAGTCGTCCGGCTCGTCGCCCAGGTCGAGGTCGCACGGCAGCTCGAACTCTTCGTCGCTGGCCAGTTGGCGGGCGATGTGAGCCTTGAGCTGGATCAGCGTGGTTTCGATTTCCTGGCGCTGCGCGTCGTTGGCGTAGTGGGGTTCCTCGGCGAACAGGGCATCGATCCACTCACGGTCGGTGACCACTTCGGCGCAGATCGACAGCGCGGTCAGGTAGCCGTGGGCGGCAACGTAGTCCAGCGCCTCTTCGTGCAGCTCGTCGGCGTCGAGGAAGGCTTGCAGGCGGGTCAATTGCTCAGCGAAGGACATTAGGGGCTACCTTGGAAATATAACGATGCTGGATTCTAGCATTTTGCGGCGCCCGCGAGGCAAAGGATGACGGTCTATCGTGCAGCGCCCTGTCCTGGTGGGCGCTCGGGTATACTGCCGGCTTTTTTCCACCGGGTGAGGATTGCCCCCGGTAAAAGCTGCTTGCGTATTTTCACGTGAGCCGCGAAGGGTTTTCAGCCAGCCTGTGGCCAGGATGGTTTCTCGATTTTTGGAGTGGGTATGCTCGAACAGGCTCAGCGCGTCCTCAAGGACATCTTCGGCTACGACAGCTTCCGCGGTCGCCAGGGCGCGATCATCGAATGCGTGGCCAATGGCGGCGACGCGCTGGTCCTGATGCCCACCGGTGGCGGCAAGTCGTTGTGTTTCCAGGTCCCGGCGCTGCTGCGCAATGGCCTGGCGGTGGTGGTATCGCCACTGATCGCGCTGATGGAAGACCAGGTCGCGACCCTCGACGAGCTGGGCGTGGCGGCCGCCTCGCTGAACTCCACCATGAGCCCCGAGCAGCAGCGCGAACTGGCCGGACGCATTCGTCGCGGCGAGCTCAAAATGCTCTACCTGGCGCCGGAGCGGCTGGTGCAGCCACGGATGCTCGATTTCCTGCGCGACCTCGATATCGCCCTGTTCGCCATCGACGAGGCCCACTGCGTCTCGCAATGGGGTCACGATTTCCGCCCGGAATACCTGCAATTGGGCCAGTTGGCCGAATTCTTCCCGAATGTGCCGCGCATCGCCCTGACCGCCACGGCGGACATGCGCACCCGCGAAGAGATCGTCAGCCGCTTGCACCTGCAGGGAGCCGAACGCTTTCTCTCCAGCTTCGACCGGCCCAACATCTTCTACCGTATCGTGCCCAAGGAGCAGCCGCGCAAGCAGTTGCTGGCGTTCCTCGGCGAGCGTCGCGGCAACGCCGGGATCGTCTACTGCCTGTCGCGCAAGAAGGTCGACGAGGTCGCCGCCTTCCTCTGTGACCAGGGTTTCCCGGCGCTGCCGTATCACGCCGGCCTGCCGGCCGAGACCCGCGCCGCCAACCAGCGGCGCTTCCTCAACGAGGAAGGGCTGATCATGGTCGCGACCATCGCCTTCGGCATGGGCATCGACAAGCCCAACGTACGCTTCGTCGCTCACCTCGACCTGCCCAAGTCCCTGGAAGCCTACTACCAGGAAACCGGTCGTGCCGGCCGTGACGGCCTGCCCGCCGATGCCTGGATGGCCTACGGCCTGCAGGACATGGTGATGCTCAAGCAGATGCTGCAGAACTCCGAAGGCGACGAGCGGCACAAGCGCGTCGAGCAGCACAAGCTCGACGCCATGCTCGCCCTCTGCGAGGAAACCCGCTGCCGCCGCCAGGCCCTGCTGCGCTATTTCGATGAGGACCTGCCGCAGCCCTGCGGGCACTGCGACAACTGCGTCGACGGCGTGCAGACCTGGGACGCCACCGAGCCGGCCCGTCAGGCGCTGTCGGCCATCTACCGCACCGGGCAGCGCTATGGTGTCGGTCACCTGGTGGATGTGCTGCTGGGCAAGGACAACGAGAAAATCCGCAACTTCGGTCACCAGAAACTCTCGGTGTACGGCGTCGGCAAGGCCCGCTCCGAAAGCGACTGGCGCTCGCTGTTCCGCCAGTTGGTCGCTCGCGGCCTGGTGGATATCGATCTGGATGGCTACGGCGGCCTGCGCCTCTCCGACAGCTGTCGGCCATTGTTGCGCGGCGAAGTGACCCTGGAGCTGCGTCGTGACCTGAAACCGGTGACCAGCAGCAAGTCCAGCAGCAGCGGCGGCAGCCCGGCCAGTCAACTGGTACGCGGCGACGAGCGCGAGCAGTGGGAAGCCCTGCGCACCCTGCGGCGCAAGCTGGCGGAGGAGCACAGCGTGCCGCCTTACGTCATCTTCCCCGATTCCACCCTGCTGGAAATGCTCCGCAGCCAGCCCACCAGCCTGGCGGAAATGGCCCGGGTCAGCGGTGTGGGCGCACGCAAGCTGGAGCGCTACGGCGAGGCATTCCTCGAAGTGCTCAGTGGTGGCGCGGCCGAAGCGGCGCCGGTGGTCACCGACTTGCGCCACGAACTCATCACCCTGGCGCGCGCCGGCATGACCCCGGCGCAGATTGCCGGCCAGTTGAAGTGCAGCGAAAAGAACGTCTACAGCCTGCTGGCCGAGGCCATCGGCCGTCAGGAACTGTCGCTGGAACAGGCGCTGGACCTGCCGGAAGACCTGCTGGCAGAAGTGCAGGACGCCTTCCTCGACGGCGAGGGCGAATTGCCGCCGGTGGCGGAGATCCAGCCGCTGTTCGGATCGCGGGTGCCGGAAGGGGTGCTGTATTGCGTACGCGCCGCCTTGGCCGCGGAATTCGAAATGTGACCGGTGCGTCTGTCATGTTTTTTTACGTTTGCCTCCAGGCCTCGCCCAGATGCACCTTGCCTAAGCGCAGCGACCATGATTAGCTGACTAATAATTAGTTCTGATCATGAGTTTTTTATGCCGCTGACCGATCAACACCGCTTCGGGATGCAACTGGCCCATATGTCCCGGGGCTGGCGTGCCGAACTGGACCGCCGCCTGGCGGGGCTCAACCTGTCCCAGGCACGCTGGCTGGTGCTGTTGCACCTGGCCCGTTTCGACGAGGCGCCAACCCAGCGCGAGCTGGCGCAGAGCGTCGGTGTCGAGGGCCCGACCCTTGCCCGTCTGCTGGACAGCCTGGAATCCCAGGGCCTGGTGCGTCGTCAGGCGGTGCTGGAAGACCGCCGGGCCAAGAAAATCGTCCTCTGCCCACCGGCCAAGCCACTGATCGAGCAGATCGAGACCATTGCCAATGCCTTGCGGGTCGAATTGTTCACCGGAGTGGACGAAGAAGAACTGGCGGTGTGCATGCGGGTGCATACGCGGATTCTGGCGAACCTGGAGAAGTCCAAGGTCTGACGGGTTAGGCTGGACAGAAAAAACCGATGCAGTGATGTGTCGGTTTTTTTGTATCTGGTTGCGGGACAGTGGTGGCTTACAGGGCCTCATCGCTGCGGTTCGGCGCAGCATCTTCCTTGTGGGAGCTGGCCTTGCCAGCGATGAGGCCCTCATAGGCGAAACAGCCTCAGAACGTCTGCCCCAGATTCAGGTACACCGCCTTCTCGTCTTCGGTATTGAAGCCATAGCTGAAGCTCAACGGCCCCAACGGCGTATCGAAACCGATGAAGAGGCTCGCCGCATTGATGTATCCGCTGTCGAACTCATTGTCGTTGTTCCAGACCCGCCCGCGTTCCAGCGAGCCGCCCAGATACAGCGGGAAGTCCAGCGGCAGGTACGAGCGTGGCGTCAGCCGGCGGTAATACACCATGCGCATCAGGCTCAGGTTCTGCCCAGACAGCGAGTTCTGGCGGAAGCCCGACAGTTGCCGCGGCCCGCCCATCACCATGCTCGACACCACCACGTCGGCATCATCCAGCGTGCGGCCATAACGCCCGCCCAGCACCCAGGTGTCGGGGCCGTTGCTCAGGGCCTTGTCGAGCTTGAAATCCCACTGCCGGTAGCGCTGGTCGGAGCCCAGGTCCGGCTCGAACTGGCGCAACGTCAGGCGGATGTCTTCGCCGTGGTGGGGGAAGTAGACGTTGTCGAGGGTGTCGAACGACCATTTCAGCTCGTAGAAGCCCTCGTTGAAACTGGCCTTGGGCAGGTCCTGGTCGCCGATGCGCACTTCGGCCTGGCCCCAGGCCTGGCCGACACCCAGTCGTACTTCACCGCTGGTACCGATCTGCCGGCCCAGGTTAAGGCCGAAGCCGTAGCGCTCCAGGCGGTATTCGGACACCGGGTCGTTGTCCAGGGTCGCCTCGATGTTCTGTGAACCCAGGTTCAGGTAGGGCGCGACAAAGTAGCGTGAGCCGGTATCCAGCGGCTGGTAGAACTCGCTGTACAGCTCCTGCACATCGCCGATCTGCGCCCGGGTCAGCCACTCGGCACCGAGTGTGTTGATGCCGTTGACCCGGTAGCTGGCGCCGAGGTTGAAGGCGCTGTCGCCGCGCATGTCATCGGAGAGGTTGAGGCCCAGGCGCAGGTAGTCGGTGCCGCCGCGGCGACCGCGGGCGTTGATCACCAGGGTATTGTCCTGGCCCTTGTGCACCACCCGGTATTGCACCCGGTCGAAGTAGTCCAGGCCGTACAGGGTGCCCATGTCGGTCTGCAGGCGGTCGAGGTCCAGCGGTTCGCCGATGGGCTGGCGGATGTAGTAGCGCACCACGTCGTCGCCGACCTTGGAGTCGTTCTCCACCTTGATTGCGGTGATCACCGGCGTGCGTTGCCCCGGCGAACGGGCCACCGCCAGCTCGGCGTCGCCGCCTTCGCTGTGGCGCAGGCTGGCCAAGCGGCCATCGAGGGCCTGGGTGGCGCGGTAACCGGCGTCGACCATCTCTTGCGCCCGCCCGAAGTCGGTGACGCCGAAGCTGGCGAGCGGCGGCTGGATCAGGATGTCATCACGCTTGAGCGCCGCCAGTTGTTCCTCGGAATTGCGCCGGGTCATCAGGGTGATGGACTGGTTGAGCACGTCCACTACCGTTGCCAGTTGCTTGCGATTGCGCAGCGGCGTGCCGATATCGACGACAATCGCCACGTCCACGCCCATCTCCCTCACGATATCCAGCGGAATGTTGTCCACCATGCCGCCGTCTACCAGCAGCCGGCCCTCCAGTTCCACCGGGGCGAACACCGCCGGGATCGACATACTGGCGCGGATCACCTGGGGCAGGTGGCCGCGGCGGAACACCACTTTTTCGCCGCTGGCGATGTCGGTGGCCACGGCGCGGAACGGGATCGGCAGTTTGTCGAAGTCGCGGGTGTCGCTGGTATGGGCCAGCAGGCTTTCCAGCAGCAGCGCCAGGTTCTGGCCCTGGATCACGCCCAGCGGCAGGCCAAGGCTGCCATCGTCGCGGAAGCTGAGTTTCTGTTTGACCAGGAAATCGCGGTCATCCTGCTTGCGCCGGAAGGGAATGTCCTTGCGCGGCGGCGCATCGGAGAGGGCCTGCTGCCAGTCGATCGACAGCGCCAGTTTCTCCAGCTCATCGACCTTGTAGCCGGAGGCGTACAGCCCGCCGATCACCGCACCCATGCTGGTGCCGGCGATGGCATCGATCTTCACACCCTGTTCCTCCAGCGCCCTGAGCACGCCGATATGGGCCAGGCCGCGGGCGGCACCGCCGGACAGCACCAGGCCGACCTTGGGCCGCTGGCTTTCAAGGGCGAAGACGGAACAGGACGTGATCAGCAGCAGAAAACAGCACAGAAGGCGGCGCATCGTGACTCTCGGAGAGACGGTCAAAGACCGCTAGTATAAGCGCCACACATTTTGTTTGAGGTTGTCACCGTGAGCGCGCCGAAGCCGGAAATCGTCATTACCTACTGCACCCAGTGCCAATGGCTGTTGCGCGCCGCCTGGCTGGCCCAGGAACTGCTCAGCACCTTCAGCGACGAACTCGGCCGCGTGGCGCTGGAGCCGGCCAGCGGCGGCACCTTCCGCATCACCTGCAATGGCGTGCAGATCTGGGAGCGCAAGGCCGATGGCGGCTTCCCCGAGGCGAAGGTGCTCAAGCAGCGGGTGCGCGACCAGATCGATCCGGAGCGCGACCTGGGTCACAACGACCGTTAATGCTCCGCAGCCGCCTTGCGTGATTCGCCACTGGCCGCCAGGCGGCTTGAAATCACGATGGCGAAGATGATCAGCACGCCGCCCAGCAGCATGCGCGGCGTCGGGGTTTCGGCGAACAGCAGCCAGGCCACGGCGATGCCGTAGATCGGTTCCATGGCGAACACCACCGCCGCAGTGCGCGCCTTGATCACCGCCAGCGAGGCGACGAACAGGCTGTGGGCGACGCCGGTGCAGAAAATGCCGAGCAGGGCGATCCACAACCAGTCCATTACCGGCACTGCGGCCAGGCCTGGCGCGGCGAATGGCAGCAGGCACAGGGCGACCACCAGGTTCTGGCACAGCGCGGCCTGGACTGCGGGCACCCGTCCGGATCCGGCACGGTTGGTCAGCGACAGCAGCGAGAACAACAACCCGGACAACAGCGACCAGAGCAGCCCACCGGTGGCTTCGCTGGCCAGGTTGAATTCCGGCGTCACCAGCACCAGGCCGACGCTCACCAGCCCAACCAGCAGCAGTTCGTTGCTGCGAATCCGCTCGCGGAACAGCAGGCCTTCGAGGATCACGGTAAAGGCCGGGAAGCTGGCGAAACCCAGGGTGGCGATGGCCACGCCGGCGACTTTCACCGAGACGAAGAAACTCACCCAGTGCCCCGCCAGCAACACGCCGCCCAGTGCCAGCCGGCGCGAGTCTTCGCCGCGCAGGGGGGTCCAGCCGGGGCCGGCAACCCGCACGAACAGCCCCAGCGCCAGTACGGCAAAGGCGGCGCGACCGAAGACGATGATCGAGGGCGCGGCGCTGGCAAGCTTGCCGAAGACGCCAGTGAGGCCGAAGAACAGCGCGCCGATATGCAGGGCGCCGAGGGCGGTGCGGTGATTCATGGGAATCCTTGAAGGGCAGGGCGAACACGCGGCCAGTGTAAGGCCGGCCGCGTCATGCCGTCTGTCGCGATCGTCGCGTCAGTTGTCGCCAGGCTCGCGGCGCAGCGCGCCGGGGCTGCGCCCGAACGCCTTGAGCACGGCGGCGGCGAAGGCACTCTGGGAACTGTAGCCGACCCGGCTGGCGATCTCGCCGATGGGCAGCGCCGTGCCCTGCAGCAGTTGCCGCGCCCGCAGCAGGCGGCGCTGGCGGATGTAATCCATCGGTGTGACGCTGCGTTCGGCCATGAAGCGTGCATGCAGGCGTGCGCTGGACAGCCCGGCGAGGCGGGCGAGGTCGGCAACCTGCAGCGGGTAGGCGGCGTATTGTTCGATATGGGCATCGAAGGCGGCGTAGGGCAGTTCCTGCTGCAACGGGCTGACAACCGTCGCGGGGTTGAGACTAGCGAGCAGCAGCACCGCGCCCTGGCGGGCGATCAGCGGGTCGGCGACGGGGCTGTGGGCCAGCCAGTCGACCAGTTGTTGCTGGCGGTTGTCGAGCATCAGCGGGCCGGGCGTCTCCAGCAGGCGGTGACAGTTGCCGACGTGGTCACCCAGGCTTTGCGCCAGCCAGTTGTCGGCGGGGATGTCCAGCACCAGGCAATGGCTGCCGGCGTCGCTGCCGCAGGTGTGGTGTGCGCCGGCGGGCACCACCATCAGGTCCTGGCGCCCGATTCGTCCGCCCCGGCCATTCACTTCGAAATCCAGGCGTCCGTGCAGGCCGAACACCAGTTGCGGGTGTTCGTGGCTGTGGGCGATCAGGTCGTCACGGTAGTGGCGCAGGGAAAGGATCGGGCCGCTGTTCATCGGGGCTGTCCGCGGAAACGAAAAGCGCAGTGTACTCCTCGGCGGCTGTCATGGGACTGCCGCAGGGTTGTCATGGACGGTTCACCGCCGGCTGGCAAGGTCGACCAAACCCCGCCGGAGCCCTGCCCATGACCAGTGCCGCGTTGATCAAGCCCACGCGCAAACAGCGTGTCCGCACCCTGTGGATTTCCGATGTCCACCTGGGCACCCGCGATTGCCAGGCCGAGCACCTGTCGCAATTCCTCAAGCGCTATCACGCCGATCGCATCTACCTGGTCGGCGACATCATCGACGGCTGGAAACTGCGTGGCGGCATGTACTGGCCCCAGGCGCACACCAACGTGATCCGGCGCCTGCTGACCATGAGCAAGCGCGGCACCGAGGTGATCTATGTCACCGGCAATCACGACGAATTCCTGCGGCGTTACTCGAAGCTGATCCTCGGCAATATCCATCTGGTGGACCAGGCCGAGCACCTGACGGTGGATGGCCGGCGCCTGCTGGTGATTCACGGCGACCAGTTCGACGTCATCACCCGCTATCACCGCTGGCTGGCGTTTCTCGGCGACTCGGCCTACGAGTTCACCCTGACCCTCAACCGCTGGCTCAACTACTGGCGTTCCCGTTACGGGTACGGCTACTGGTCGTTGTCGGCGTACCTGAAGCACAAGGTCAAGAGTGCGGTGAACTTCATCAGCGACTTCGAGGAAGCCATCGCCCACGAGTGCGTCAAGCAGGGCTTTCACGGCGTGGTCTGCGGGCACATCCACCATGCCGAAATCCGCAAGGTCGGAGAAATCGACTACCTCAATTGCGGCGACTGGGTGGAGTCCTGCACCGCGCTGATCGAGCACTGGGACGGCCAGATCGAACTGTATCGGCTGGCGGACGATCAGGCGCGGCTGGCGGAGCAGGAGGCGGCGCGGGTGGTCGAGTCCGTGCAGGGCTGACGACTCGGGCGGCGACGGGTGAAGTTTGGGCGGCGTCTTGTCGACCGCTGACTATCTGAGCTGTCTCACTCAGATTCGCACACGCAGATATTTCACGGTGGTGCTTGGGACTTTTCCTATATCCCCTTCGCTGATCGAAGTTCAGGATCTCCGGAATCATTTCCATGGACATCCTCATTGGTCAGCGGCCAGCAATTCCTCCTGCTCGACACTCTGGTGGATTCCCCAATCCACATGCGGCCCGGCGCTGATGCTCGCGATGGGTGCGTAATTGCAGGGAACACGGCATGCCCGCCCAATCTGATTTCTGCTCCCACCTTGACGTCGTTATAAACACGGCCGACCCGGTCCCCCTCGAACGCTGCCGGGTCTGCCAGCGCTGGGGCCTGCCCATCCTGCCGCTGCGCGCCGCCTACGCCCCCGAGCCTTGGCAGGTCCACGCCCTGCCGGTGTCTCGCGACTCCGAGGTCACAGCCGTGCGCATGGTGCCCGACCAGCCACGCATCCTGCGCCGGGGCTTCCTCTATGTCCTGCTCGACCGCACGTATTGGCAGGCCTACCAGATCACCCCCGAGGGCGCCTTGCGTCAGTTCCCGGCGCTCCAGATCCCGCGCGAGGAACCGGTGCCCTTGAGCGAGCTCTGCGTCCAGCAGGACCACGACATTCCCGCCGCGTTCATCAATATCAATACCCACAGGTACTCCACCGCCTGGCTGGCCATCTCCAACGATCCCTGGCCCCGGGAGGTGCTGCACGCCTACAAGCGCGGCGACGTGGTCGACGGCATGAACCTTCACGACCGGTTCTACAAGCTCGACCTCAAGGTCGCCCGCGACGACCCGGCCAGTGTCGGCATCGCCATGACCGAAACCGACCTGCAGTTGCACCAGGTCCTTGAATATGCCCAGTCCATGACCGGCGATTTCTGCAGCGTGCACGGCTTCTATCCGCGCAATCACCGGCTGCGTGCCATGGCCGGGCATGTGCGTGCCGTGACCAAGGAATACCAGTTTGCCCAAGGGTGTACTGGCCCTGGTGTTGCCCGATCCTGTTGGTATGGTCCAGGAAATGAATAACCAGCGTCTGTTGCGCTATCAGGCCATGCAGGAATGGATGGCCGAACCGCAACGGTGTTTCGAGCACTTCACCTCGCAGACGTTGCTCGGCATCCGTCAGTTTCAGGTCAAAAGAGCGCATGAACGTGCGGTCAAGGAGGCCGAGGAAGAGGTCAAGATACGGCAGGACCACAACGCCATCTCCGAGTCCCTGGGACACCCTTTCTTCCTGGAACCTGTGCCGGTCCCCCATCTGGAGAAGGAGAAAGAAGCCCGGACTGCCGAAGCCACCACCGATGCCCGTGATCGGCTCTACGATCGCTACAACGAAAAAGAACGCAAGACGTTCCAGGACAAGTACGACAAGACCCTGGCGGCCTGGCAGAAGTCTGTCGACGACCTCGCCGAGCTCTATGCCGACCATCACGATGGCGCGGCGTTCCGGTTGGCGGCGCTCCATGACTACGACTGCCATGTCACTGAATCGCATGATGGCTTTCTCTGCATGTTGGCGATGTGTCAGGCCGGCGGCGTCACCGAGTCCCGCACCGCCAAGCAGCCCGGCGCAACGCGCAGCCTCTGGCTGGAGCAACTGGAGGATCAGGACAGCCTGTTCCACAAGGCCATGCGGGACCGCGACCGGACGGGTTCCCAACAGTTCTTCCACGACCTTGCTGGCGACGAGCAGACCCGCGTTTTCCACGGCGGCAAGACCCTGATCGGCGGCATGAAAGCCGACGCGTTCGTGGGCCAGCGGGTGCAAACGGCTGTCGGCCAGTTGCTCGGCGCTGCCGCCTCTGCCAGCAATGCCCTTGGAGAACAGCTGTCGGAAAAGAGCAGGACATTGCTGTTGGAACTGCACCGGAGAGTCTGGCTGCACTATTACGGCCTCCAGACCACCCGGATCACCGTACCCCTCAAGGTGGGCGAGTACCTCACGCTGCTCAACAAAGTGCTCTACGAGGGCGCCGAGCGGTATGCCACCAAAATCGACCAGCAGTTCCGCAAGCCGGCCGAGCGCAAGGTACGGGCCATGCTGATGAACAACTACTTTGCCCCGGCCCTGGCCAGCAGCCACGCGAAGCTGATTGATGTCGTCGTATGGACGACGGAAAGCGCCGAAAGCCTCCAGACTCGCCTGGACAAGCTGAGAGTCGGTGTTGCCGACGGCCTCGACGATGCCTTGCGCAGCGTCAACATCGACGGTTATGCCTTCAAGGCCGGGATGACGGACTTGGCCCACCGCCTCAGCCTCAGTGCAGAGGACGCCCGCCTGCTGGTTGGGGAGTCAATGCGCAGCATGCGCAATCCCGTGAGTCTCAACGCCACCGGTGTGCTCAATCTGGGGATGTCCGTGGGCAGCCTGTACTTCCAGCACGATGCGCTGCGCAGAAGCTACCAAAACATGCTCATGGCGGTTGGCGACGAGCATGACGAAGCAGCGTTGGCGGTGCTGTCGGCGTCGGTCGGAGTGATGGGGGCGGGTGTCGAGATCGTTGGCGGGGTAATTCAGACGTTGCGGCCAGATTGGAAGGTTTCGGTTCGCTCTGCTGGGGGGATGGTGCCGGTTGAATTGGGAGGGCGGATTCTGCAATTCGGCGGGGCGATTGTGTCGGTGGCGACTGCGGTGGAGGGGTTGCAGTATGCGTTGGCAGCAGGGCGGACTGGAGAAGTTGGTGATAAAGCAGCAAGTAATGCTTACAAGGGGGCGGCTGTTATATCTGCACTTTCCGCTGGGGTTGGGGTAGTGGGTTCTGTTTGGGGGGTAAGCATGCTTCTCGTCCCGCTCGCCCTCGCTGTCTTTCTTGGCTTTGTTGCTTTTGGACTTGCAGTGCGGGCGAAAAGATTGGAGTCGCAGCCCCTGGAGTTCTGGGTACGACATTCGCGCTGGGGACTGCCTGTCAAGCACAGACGCTGGCTGAAATCGGACCAAATGGATGCAGCCATCGGCGCGTTGAATGCAGCGTTGTTGGGCTTGGACGCGGACGTTGAAGTGACCTATATCGTACACAGACCTACTCCCGAGGTCCTGGTGCACGGCGGAACCATCAAGTACAGAATTGTTCTCCCAGGGTTCTCCGCCGACGCGTCACGTTACGAATGGGCGCTGAGGACTTACCAGCCAGGTAACTCCTCTGGGGTTGTCATCGCAGGGGGACGTAACGATGGAATGGATGAAACGCTACCCACTCCGGCTTCAGGGTCAGAACTGGACGACAAGCCTAAAATATCGGTTCCGGTCATTCATCACGATACAGAGTCCAAAACACTCAAGATCAGGGGAGAGCTTGCCTATTTGGGAGCCCTTAATTTTCACGCCATGAAGCTTGAGGTTGCATATTGGCCAGACAAAAGCGATGAGTCCGGCGTAGCCCGGCTAACTGTGATTGAAGACAAGATTCCTAAGTGGGAGAAGGAGTCTGTCTTATGAAAAAGCCTGAACTCGTTCCGCCCTGCTCCGGCTGGCAGGAAGATCTGCCCCGTCCGGACGAAATGGTGATTGTGGCTCCTGCTCTTGGATTCGACGCACCCAATCATCAGGATGATATCTATTTGGAGTTGCCGCGAGCGGCAGCGCTGATCAGAGGTTTGGTGATCTGGTTTGCACTGGTCATTAGTTTCATGCTTGTTGACATGCTGTGGAGTTACTTGTCAAGTGCACGAACGCAGTGGGGTGAAGAGTCACTCATATTTGGCTCTATTACTCTTGTCAGTATTTGGTTGATTCTAATTTTCTGGAGGCTCGATGTAGATTCTCCCAGGGATCAACCCCTACGCTTCAACCGAGCCCGCCAACGCCTCTACGCCTACAACTTCAAATTCCGCTGGTGGAACCCGTTCGAACGCTGGTGGGTGGAACCGGTCGCTTACGACTGGTCCCAGGTCCGGGCCGAGCGCTGGTTAAAGCGCGGTGCAACGATGGATGGAGCGGTCATCAAGGGCGGCGTGGTGCTCTCCATCGTCAAGCCCGGCACCAACGAAGTCATCGACCGTTTCCCCCTGACCACCATGGGCGCCGACCAGCATGCCTGGGCCTATGTCTGTACTTATATGCAACAAGGCCCCGATGCACTACCTCCGCCTGGCCTGCCGAAAGATCACAACAATGTGATGGAGCACAACATAGCCTTACTCCTGGCGCCAAAGGTGAAATGGCCTGCGGATATGGATCTGGAATCGAGGACTGCGCCATGAGTTGGGGGCTTGTGAGCAAGCCACAACTTGTTCCGCCCTGCTCGGGCTGGCAGGAAGATCTGCCACATCCTGATAATCCACCTGTCGTAGTTCCGGCGCTTGGATTTGATACACCCAATCATCAAAACTGTGTCTATCTTGAGTTGCCTCGCGCATCCGCACTGCTCAGAGGGCTGATGATTTGGTTTGCGCCGCTTATGGCTTTTTTTCTGACTCAAATGTCATGGATCTTTTTTTCAATTGAGCACAAATTGGATGCTGAGTCATGGCTGGTATTTCTCTTTTGTACGTCCGTTGGAGTTTGGTCTATGTGGTTCTGTATCAAGGTTGATATAGCACCTCCTCGGGATCAACCCCTCCGCTTCAACCGAGCACGCCAACGTCTCTACGCCTACAACTTCAACTTTCGCTGGTGAAACCCCTTCGAACGCTGGTGGGTGGAGCCAGTAGCCTACGACTGGTCACAAGTCCGTGCCGAACGCTGGTTGAAGCGCGGTGCGACGGGAAATGGCGTGGTCATCAAGGGCGGCGTGGTGCTTTCTATCGTCAAGCCAGGCACTAACGAGGTCATCGACCGTTTCCCCCTGACCACTATGGGCGCCGATCAGCATGCCTGGGCTTATGTCTGCACCTACATGCAACAAGGCCCCGATGCACTGCCGCCCCCAGGCCCGCCGAAGGATCACAACAATGTGATGGAGCACAACATAGCCTTACTCCTGGCGCCAAAGGTGAAATGGCCTGCGGATATGGATCTGGAATCGAGGACTGCACCATCCTGCGGGAGCAACGCAGAGTAACGCCGGAACGCTTGATAGATGAACCCGTCAACATCACGTCCCTGCATCAATCTCAAAAACTCACCTTCCCCCGCAACATATCGCGATACATCGCGAAATCCCCCAGCAGGCTGTAGAACGGATGGCTGAAGGTGGCCGGGCGGTTTTTCTCGAAGAAGAAATGCCCGATCCAGGCGAAGCCGTAGCCGGCGAGCGGCACGGCGAGCAGCAGCAGCCATTTGCCGCTGCCGATGGTGTAGGCGAGCAGGGCAATGACCAGGGTGGTGCCGACGAAGTGCAGGCGGCGGCAGGCGGGGTTGGCGTGTTCGCCCAGGTAGTAGGGGTAGAACTGGGCGAAACTGGTGAACTGTTGCGGCTGATCCACTGCAGAAGTCTCCTTGTTCTTGTTGGTTTTTCAACCTGTACGGCGTGGAGCCTGATCTGAGTCTAGAGTGAGTATCTGTATCAGCCAGTGACAATAAGCGCCACTTTAGTATCCTTGCGTCTTCCCCCAGTCAGAGCCCGCCATGAACGAGAGAACCACGTCAGCCAGCTGGGCCTCGGGGATCGTCAAAGCGCTCGAACTGGAAGGGCTGGACTGCCCGGCACTGTTTCGCAAGCTCGGCCTGGATTTCGCCGCGCTGGATGATCCCGATGCTCGTTTTACCCAGGATTCCATGACCCGCCTCTGGCAATTGGCCGAAGAGCTGTCCGGCAACCGGGCGATTGGCCTGAACATGGCGCGGGTTGTGCGTCCGGCGTCGTTCCATGTGGTCGGTTATGCGCTGATGTCGAGCCGGACCCTGGCCGAGGGTTTCGAGCGGCTGGTGCGTTACCAGCGCATCATCGCCGAAAGCTCCGATCTGAGTTTTCACCTCGGGCCCGAAGGCCATGCGCTGATCCTCACGGTCCACGGCGATCACCTGCCACCGACCCGGCACAGTTCCGAAGCCTCGCTGGCCTGTGCGTTGTCGCTGTGCAGCTGGTTGAGCGGGCGAGTGATCCAGCCGCGCAAGGTGCTGATCCAGGGGCCGCAGCCGCTCGATATCGAGCCGTACAAGGTGGCGTTCCATTCGCCGCTGACGTTCGATGCGCCCTATGACGCGCTGGTCTTCGATCCCCAGGACCTGCAATCACCCTTGCCCACCGCCAACGAGGCCATGGCGACCCTGCACGACCGTTTCGCTGGCGAATACCTGGCACGTTTTTCCGAGAGCCGGGTGACCCACCGTGCCCGTCAGGTGCTGTGCCGGGTACTGCCCCAGGGCGAGCCCAAGCGCGAGCTGGTGGCCCAGGCGTTGCACCTGTCCCAGCGCACCCTGCAGCGACGCTTGCAGGAAGAAGGCACCAGCTTCCAGGCGCTGCTGGACGACACCCGTCGCGAACTGGCCGAGCAGTACCTGGCCCAGCCGGGCATGACGCTGCTGGAAACCGCTTATCTGTTGGGGTTTGCCGACCCGAGCAATTTTTTCCGGGCGTTTCGCCGCTGGTTCGATGTCACTCCCGGCGAGTACCGAGCCCGGCGCAACGAACCGGGGCAGGCGGCCGAACCCGTCAGTGACGCCAGAACGCCGGCATACACAGCACCAACACCGTGATGATCTCCAGCCGGCCCAGCAGCATGCCGCCGGCGAGGATCCATTTGGCGGCGTCCGGCAGGGTCGAGAAGTTGCCGGCCGGGCCGATGGTTTCGCCCAGGCCCGGGCCGACGCCGGACACGGTGCTGGCGGCGCCGGTCAGGGCGGTCATCCAGTCCACGCCGAGCAGCGACAGCAGCAGGGCGATCGCGCAGATGGTGATGGCGAAGAAGAACGAGAACGTCAGGATCGAACGGACGATCTCTTCGTCAAGGCGGTGACCGTTGTACTTCTGCTTGATTACCGCCCGCGGGTGGATCAACTGGTTCAGCGAGGCCTTGAGCAGGATGTAGGCCACCTGGAAGCGGAAAATCTTGATGCCGCCGGCGGTGGAACCCGAGCAGCCACCGATGAAGCCCAGGTAGAAGAACAGCATCAGCGAGAAGTTGCCCCACAGGCTGTAGTCGCCGAGGGCGAAGCCAGTGGTGGTGACCACCGAGGTGACGTTGAGCGCCACGTGGCGCAGGGCGTCGAGCCAGTGCAGCTTGGTCGTGGCCCAGTACCAGGTACCGAGCACGATCCAGGTCACCACCAGCAACAGCAACATACCTTGGACCTGCTGGTCCTTGATCAGTGCCCTGCGGTTGCCGCGCAGGGTCGCGACGTACAGGGTGAACGGCACGCTGCCACAGATCATCACTACCACCGCTACCCAGTGCACCGCCGGCTGGTTCCATTTGGCCAGGGACAGGTCGGAGGTGGAGAAACCGCCGGTGGAAATCGCCGACATGGCGTGGTTGATCGCATCGAACGCGCTCATTCCCGCCAGCCAGAACGCCAGCCCGCCCAGTGCGGTAATGCCGATGTACACCGCGACGATGGACTTGGCCACCATGTGCGAGCGCGGCATGACCTTTTCGGAGCGGTCCGAGGATTCGGTCTGGAACAGGCGCATGCCGCCGATGCGCAGCAGCGGCAGGATCGCCACCGCCATGCCGATGAAGCCGATACCACCGAGCCAGTGCAGCAGCGAGCGCCACATCAGGATGCCCGGCGACATGCTGTCCAGGCCGCTGAGTACCGTGGAACCGGTTGCGGTGATGCCTGACATGCTTTCGAAGAAGGCATCGGTGTAGCTGATGTGCTGGGTCAGCAGGAACGGCAGGGCGGCGAAGATGCACACCACCAGCCAGCTGCTGACGGTCAGCAGGTACATGTCGCGGGGGCGCAGGTGCACATGTTCGGGGCGACCGGGCACCACCAGCGCGAGGCCGGCGACGAAGGTGATCAGGCTCGACCAGAGGAACGACGGCATGTCGCCGGTGCGCTCGAAGATGATCAGCGTGGCCATGGGAATGACCATGCTGGCCGCCAGGGTGATGAGGAAGATGCCGATAATGAAACCGATGATCCTTAAGGTCGGCAACGCCATGTGATCTGCCCTGACTCGAAACGGAAGGGCGCCATTCTACCTGTGGGTCTTTTTAAGTAAACGCCGCTGTGGCGTTTGAACGTCGGGGCACTAGAATGAGCGCTCACTTTTCGACCTGGAGGGTAGCCGATGGAGGCTCTCGACGCATTGCTCAACCGTGTTTCCGTTCCGCGCCTGACGGAGCCCGCGCCTAATGCCGCGCAACGCGAGGGCCTGTTCCAGGCTGCCTTGCGTGCACCGGACCACGGCCAGTTGCGCCCCTGGCGCTTCCTGACCGTCGAGGGCGAGGCGCGGGGGCGCCTGGGCGAGCTGTTCGCCGAGGTGGTGGCGCTCAAGGGCGATGCCACTGAAGCTGCGCTGGACAAGGCCCGGGCCATGCCGCTGCGGGCACCGTTGCTGGTGCTGGTGATCGCCCGGACCCAGGAACACTTCAAGGTGCCGGTGTCCGAGCAACTGCTGGCGGCGGGCTGTGCGGCCCATGGCATCCTGCTGGCGGCCCATGCGCAAGGCATCGGCGCGGTATGGCGGACGGGCGAGATGGCCTATTCGGCCCATGTCGCCAAAGGGCTGGGGCTGGAAGCCGGGGAAGAACTGATCGGTTTCCTCTACCTCGGTACGCCGGTCAGCGAGCCGCGTACAGCGCCGGTGCTGAAGACCGAGGACTTTGTCAGCGCCTGGGGTTGATGGGCGCCTGACAGGTTGACCGAGCTGTCTGGATCGCCGGCAAGGCCGGCTCTCATCAAACAAATCCCAACCCATTGATTTTTAATCATAAAAATCAAGCCGCGACCAGCTGCAATCCCAATTTCCGGGCTTTGCGTTGCAAAGCCCGGAGCTGGCGATCCTGGCTTCTGGCTTCGAATTCAGCCAGCCCTTGCTCCACATAGGCCTTCTTTTTGGTCAGCATCAAGTAGATCAGTCGTGCGAGCTGATGCGCCGTTGCCTTGATCGCACAGCTCGTATCCATGCGCGTCAGCCTTGCTCTGTGCGAAGCGCCGATAAACCCTTTGTCGTTTCGTGCGTTTGAAGCGGCTTGCTTCAAGGCTTGCCCCGCATGGTTGTGAATCTTGGGTCCAGCGCCGGATAAGGATTTTCCGCCCGATATGCGCGTAGGCGGAGCAAGGCCGAGCCAGGAACAAAAGTGCTGTGACGACGGGAAGCGGGAAAGATCAGCGCCGACTTCACTGGCAATGACTAGCGCAGTGTCGACACCAATGGTCGGAATGGCGGTCAGATCCACGCCCATCACCCGGCATAGTGCTTGATGCAATTGAGTTTGCTGTGCCGCTGTGCGATGCGGGCTACGCAAAGTCTTTTGGGGCTTGGGTGGGGAAACATCCAATACCGGCATCTGGTCTATCACCTCGACAATAGCTTCGTCGCATTCGGCGATCTGTTTTTCCAGAAAGTCGTAAAGCGCCAACTCCAGCTTCAATGCCGTCAGGTGCTCCTTGCGCCAATTGCCGAGCAAGCTACGCGCTATGGTTTCCTGGCTTGCCTTGATGCGTGGGTCGCTCAAGCTGGCGAGTACGTACGGATCGCGCTCACCCTTATTGATAGCACGCAGGATTTTCATCCCAGTGACGCCGGAAATGTCGCTGATGACATTGGCCAGTTGAATATTCATCTGGGCCAAGGCTTTCTGGATCCGGTTCAGGGTCTTCGCTTGATCACGAACCTTGTGACTTCGCTGCCTGAACAAGGATCGCGCGACACATGTCAGGTCATCGGGTCGGAAAGCACTGCGCAGGAGCCCATAAGACATCAACTGCAAGATCCATTGGCAATCCATCACGTCAGACTTACGGCCTGTAATCTGTCGGGTTGACCGTGCATTGACGAGACGAACATCAAAACCTCGCGCATCGAGGATTTCGTAAATGGGGATCCAGTAAACGCCTGTCGACTCCATGGCTACGACCTTGATATTCAAGCTCTCCAGCCAGTCGGCAAGCTTATGAAGGTCGTCAGTGAAGGTCGCGAACTTGCGGACGGGCTTGTCATGCCTGTCATCAACTGCAACGAAGTGCTCCCGGCTGCCGATATCAATCCCGGCACAGTCGGTGTGGACAAGGGTGAGGTGTTGCTTGGAGGGCTTGCGTGCCATGGTCAATCCTCGCAGGATAAGGGGCGCGCGGGGCACGGTGGCGAAAGGGGTTCACTCTCTCATACGTGGTCACAGCTGATTTTTCAGCTGATGCCGACAGGGACTTCACGCCGATACCGTGGCGGACCACTCTCCCACTCGGGTGTGCTGACACACACCAGTGCTGGTTACGGTCTCTGTCCCGCGCGTACTGAACCTAACAAAGCAAAAGGCGGTTGGCCCTATCGGGCCAACCGCCTTTTGTCTTTAGATGTAAGCGGCACCGCGTAACTGGCGTCGTACGCTTCATGTTTGCTGCGCGACAGCGCGGCGCCGGGGCGGCGGGCGGACTCCCACGGGTATCTGAGCCAGGCGCCGGACCTTGTGGGAGCTGGCCTTGCCAGCGATGGGGTTCAGTGATCAGCCACTGACACTCCCTTGAACCGGCAATACCAGGGTCGCCACGAACCCGCCTTGCGGATGATTCTCCAGCCGCAGACTCCCGCCATGGCGCTCCGCTGCCCTTCGCGCAATGGCCAGTCCCAACCCGTGGCCCGCGGCACTCTGGCCCGGTGCGCGGAAAAACGGCTCGCCCAGTTGCTCCAGATGCTCCGGCGCCACGCCGGGCCCGTGATCGCGCACGCTGAGCAGGATCTGTTCGTTCTCCCGTGATGCGCTGACTTCGATCGGCTGTCCTGCTGGGCTGAAACGCAGGGCATTGCGCAGCAGGTTGTCCAGCGCCCGTTCTACCATCGTCGGCCAGCCTTGCAGCGTCAGGCCGGGCGTTTCCCTGATGCGGATCTCCTGGTCGGGATCGCTGAGGTGCGCGTCCTTGCACACGCCATTGAGCACTGCATTGATATCCACCGGCTCGGCATGGGCGTGTTCGGCATCGACTCGCGCCAGCACTAGGATCTCGCTGATCAGGGCCTCCAGCCGGTCACACTCGCGGGTCAGGCGAGGCCAGTAGGTTTCCCGTTGTTCCGGCTCGGCCCGTTCGGCCAACGCCAGGGCGATGCGCAGGCGTGCCAGCGGTGAGCGCAGCTCGTGAGAAACGTCTCGTAGCAATTGTCGCTGGCTGCCGATCAGGCTTTGCAGGCGCGAGCCCATGCGGTTGAAGTCGTTGGCGAGCACGCCGAACTCGTCGCGCCGGCTGGCCAGCCGGGCCAGGCTGTTCTGCTGGTAGGCGGCCTGGCCCAGGTCGTGCACCGCACCACGCAGGCGGCTGAGCGGGCGGGTGATGGACAGGGTGACCAGCAGGCTGAACAGGGTCAGTACCACCAGGGCGATGCCCAGTGCACTGAACGGCCAGATCAGGCTTTCCCGGTGCCAGGCATCCAGTTCGGGATGGGGAATGCGGTAGATCAGCAAGTAGGTGTTGCCGCTGCGCGGGCTGGTGTATTCCTCGGTCAGCCGGCGCCACGGCAGCGGCCGGTCGTCATTGCCCTGACGGGCCTCGAAGACCGCCGCACGGCGCGGGAAGGTTCCGGGCACCACCGACTCGCCCGCTTCGTTGAGCACCTGGGTATCGATGTGGTAGCGGCGTTTGCGTTGTTCGAGGTAGCGCTGGGCCTGTTCCGGGCCCATTTGTTCGTAGCGCTCGGTCCAGTTCTTGGCCAGGACGTTGAGGCCGGGGTGACGGTTGAGGATCCAGGCGTCCTGGTTGAGCATGTGCCCGAGCAGGATCGACAGGCCGGCGACCAGGGCGATGGCCAGCCAGAAGCTGGCCAGGATACGCCAGAACAGTGAGCGCAAGAGCAGTCCCTCGAATGACGGAAGCCCGGCCGGCGTGAGCAGGTCGGGCGGGGTGGTTACAGCTTACTGGGTCTTTTTGCCGTGCTCGGCTTTCCAGGCCTGGAACTCCTGCCATTCGGCGCGGCGTTCTTCGCGTTTCTTCTGCAGTTCATCGAACTGTTTCTGCTGGTCCGGCTTGAGCAGGGCGCGGATGTCGGCCTGGGTTTTGTCCTGCTTGGCCTTGAGCTCGTCCTTCATGGCTTTCTGCTCGGCGGCTGGCAGCTTGTCCAGGTAGCGCTGGGTGACTTCGCGGCGGTCTTTCATTTCGTCGCCGACCAGCTTGCCGATCTGCTGGCGCTGTTCGCGGCTCAGGTCCAGTTGGGCGAAAGGCGCGTCACCGCGGTGGTGGTCGCCGTGGCGAGGGCCTGGGCCCGGGCCGCCTTCCGGCATGGCCATGGCGACGGTTGGGAGGGCGGCAGCGAACATCAGGGCGATAAGGGTCTTGCGCATGGTGTATCTCCTTTCTGAGGCCGGTCGTTACCGGATGTGGCCAGTTTAGGGAGATCAAGGTCAGCGGCGGTCAGCCAAGGGTAAAGCCTGGGTAAAGACCTTCGCCGACCTCGCTGACACAGCGTTTACAGGCTGTAGTAGTAGCCGCGGCTGCGTAGCGCGACGATGCGCGGGCGGCCATCGGGGTGCGGGCCGATCTTCTTGCGCAGGTTGCTGACGTGCATGTCGAGGCTGCGGTCGTACAGGGTCAGCTTGCGGCCCAGGGCGATCTGCGCCAGTTCCTGCTTGTCCAGCGGCTCGCCGGGCTGGCGCAGCAGCGCTTCGAGGATGCGGCTTTCGGACAGGGTCAGGGTCAGCTCGCGTTCGTCGATTTCCACGACGCCGCGGGCCGGGCTGAAGTTCAGGTCACCGATCTCCAGCTGGCTCGGCGCCGCCGGTGCATGGCTGCGGCGCAGTACGGCGCGCAGGCGGGCGGTCAGTTCGCGGGGATCGCAGGGCTTGGCCAGGTAATCGTCGGCACCCAGTTCCAGGCCGAGGATACGGTCCAGTGGTTCGCCGCGGGCCGAAAGCATCAGCACCGGCAGTTCGGCATGCTCGCTGCGCAGTTGCTTGAGCAGTTCCAGGCCGCTGCCATCGGGCAGCATCACGTCCAGCACCACGGCCGCCGGTGCCTGCTCGGCCAGCGCCTTGCGGGCGCTCAGGCCGTCGTGGCAGGCGCGCACCTGGAACCCCTCCTGGCCCAGCCAGTGGGCGAGCAGTTCACAGAGTTCCTGGTCATCGTCAATCAGTAACAGCTCGCTCATGTCTCACTCAATTCAACCATTGCTTGCGCTTTCGGTGGCTGCCGCTGGCAAAGATACCGCAGAGCACCGCAATCAGGGCGACTCCCGCGCCGATCACGAACCACTGTTGCTGGTCCGTCAGCAGGCGCGGTGTGGGGGTGGCCTGTGCTTCCTTGAGCATCATCTTCAGGCGCTGGTTTTCCTGACGCAGTCGGCTCAGTTGCGCACTTTCGCGCTCGTTGTCGGCACTTTGCAGCTGTTGGGCCAGTGTTTCACGCTGACGCTCGCTTTCTTTCAGCTTCTGCTGCAGCTCGGTGATCTGGCTGCCGGCGCTCAGCGACAGCGGCGTTTCTTCAGCCTGGCTCAACGGGGACACCAACAACAGGCACAGCAGCAGGGACAACGGACCTTGACGCATCGTAACTCCTGTAATTCAAGTCGAATGTTCAGGACGTTGTCGGCAGGGCGATGAGAATAATGAGCAATGGAACGGATGAAAAGCGCGCCGGTACTGACCGGCGCGCCCTGGCATCACGGCAGGACTTGCTTGAACGGCTTGACGATGACGTTGTCGTAGACGCCGGCGGCGATGTACGGGTCTGCGTCTGCCCAGGCTTGCGCCGCCTGCAGCGACTCGAACTCGGCGACGATCAGGCTGCCGCTGAAACCGGCGGCGCCCGGGTCGTTGCTGTCGATGGCCGGGTGCGGGCCGGCCAGCACGATGCGGCCTTCGGCCTTCAGTTGCTGCAGGCGCTCCAGATGCGCCGGGCGAGCAGCCAGGCGGCTTTCCAGGGAGTTGGCAACATCGGTGGCGATGATGGCGTAGAGCATGTCATTCCTCGGGTTTGGGAGTGGTCGGGTCGCTATCGTGCAGGTGGCGGGACAGGTAGATACCCTGGCCGACCAGGAACAGTACGGTCATGCCCAGGCTGCCGAAGACCTTGAAGTCGACCCAGATGTCCTGGAAGGTGAAGGCGACGAACAGGTTGGCGGCGCCGCAGATCAGGAAGAAGGCGATCCAGGCCAGGTTCAGGCGGGTCCAGACGCTGTCGGGCAGCGTCAGGGCGTGGCCCATGATGCGCTTGATCAGCACCTTGTCGCCGACGAAATGACTGCCGAGGAATGCCAGGGCGAACAGCCAGTTGACCACCGGCGCCTTCCACTTGAGGAAGGTTTCGCTATGGAAGGCCAGGGTCAGGCCACCGAACACCAGGCACGCCACCAGGGTCAGCCACTGGCCTTTCTCCAGCTTGCGCTGGCGAATGAAAATAGCGCCGTAGACCACCAGCGAGCTGAGAATCAGCACCGCCGTGGCACTGTAGATGCCGCCGAGGCTGAAGCTCTGGCCAGCGACGTCGACCACGCGGGGATCGAGCTTGTAGACGATGAAAAACAGGAGCAGCGGGATGAAATCGATGAATTGTTTCACAGTGGCAGCCAGGAGCGGGATGTCCCGGCATAATAACAAACCTCAATGAGAGGGAAAGCGTCACCCCATGAATGTTGATCTGCACTGCCACAGCACCGCGTCCGACGGCTCGCTGACACCCACCGAGCTGGTTTCCCGCGCCTATGAACAGGGCGTGCGGGTGATGGCCCTGACCGACCACGACACCCTCGAAGGCCAGCTTGAAGCCCGCGAGGCGATGCACGCGCGCGGGATGCAGTGGATCAGTGGCATCGAACTGTCGTGTACCTGGTCGGGGGTGACCATTCATGTGCTCGGCTACGGTTTTCCCCTCGACGCGCCGCCGCTGCTCGAAGCGGTCGAGTCCCTGCACCGCGGCCGCTGGCTGCGTGCCGAGGAAATCGCCCGGCGCCTGGCGGCCAAGGGCATGCCCGGCGCGCTGGAAGGCGCTCGGGCGATCCAGCAGGCGCTGGGCGACAGCGGCAATGCCCCGGCCCGTCCGCATTTCGCCGATTTTCTGGTCGGCGCCGGTTACGTCAAGGACCGCGCCGAAGCCTTTCGCAAGTGGCTGGGCGCCGGCAAGCTGGGCGACGTCAAGCTGCACTGGCCGACCCTGGATGACACCGTCGAAACCCTGCGCGCCGCCGGTGCCTGGGTCAGCCTGGCTCACCCGATGCACTACGAACTGACCCGCAGCAAGCGCCGCCGGCTGATTGCCGACTATATTCAAGCGGGGGGACAGGCACTGGAAGTGGTCAACGGCATGCAGCCGGCCGAGCAGGTCGGCACGTTGTCCATCCTGACCCGTGAGTTTGGCCTGCTGGCCAGCGCCGGCAGCGACTTCCATGGCCCGGGCACCTGGTCCGAAATCGGTGTCTACCGGCCTTTGCCGGAGGATCTGCCACCTCTGTGGCGTCGATTCAAACATGAGCAGCCACCCGCGGCCGTCTGAACAGGAAGACAATGTGAGTCAATTTTTCCAGATACATCCGGAAAACCCCCAGCCGCGCCTGATAAAACAGGCAGTGGAAATTATCCGCAAGGGCGGGGTGGTGGTGTATCCGACCGACTCGTCCTACGCCATGGGCTGCCAGATCGGCGACAAGGGCGCCATCGAGCGGGTCCGGCGTCTGCGTCAGCTGGACAAGAACCACAACTTCACCCTGATCTGCAGTGACCTGTCGCAACTGGGTAACTTCGCCAAGGTCGATACCGGCACCTTCCGCCTGCTCAAGGCGCATTTGCCCGGGCCCTACACCTTCATTCTCAACGCCACCCGCGAAGTGCCGCGCCTGTTGTTGCACGAGAAGCGCCGTACCATCGGCATGCGCGTGCCTGACCATCCTATCGCCCTGGCGCTGGTGGCGGAGCTGGGCGAGCCGCTGATGAGCGTCAGCCTGGTAATGCCCGGCGACGAGGAGCCGCTGACCGACCCTTACGAAATGCGCCAGGTTCTGGAGCATCAGGTCGACCTGATCATCGACGGTGGCTTCGGTGGCATGAAAGCCTCCACCGTAATCAACCTTTCCGGCGACGAGCCGGAAGTCGTGCGGGTAGGCTGCGGCGATCCCGCGCCCTTCATGGCCGAAGCGTGAGCATGGTCGAGCCGGTGGAGGCGCCGGTCGATCCTCAGGCCGGCGCCCAGCAGGAGTTGCCGCTGGTCATGGTCTATGGCCAGGCCCTGACCGAGATGCCGGTGGACCTGTACATTCCGCCGGATGCCCTGGAGGTGTTCCTCGAGGCCTTCGAAGGCCCGCTGGACTTGCTGCTGTACCTGATCCGCAAGCAGAACGTCGACATCCTCGACATCCCGGTGGCGGAAATCACCCGTCAGTACATGGGTTACGTCGAGTTGATGAAGACGGTGCGGCTGGAGCTGGCTGCCGAGTACCTGGTGATGGCTGCCATGCTCGCCGAGATCAAGTCGCGCATGCTGCTGCCCCGTGCCGAACAGCCCGAGGAAGAAGAAGAGGACCCGCGCGCCGAACTGATCCGCCGTCTGCAGGAATACGAGCGCTTCAAGTCGGCCGCCGAGGACATCGACGACCTGAGTCGGGTTGGCCGCGACATCATCGTCCCGCAACTGGACGCGCCCCAGGCCAAGGTGCGCAAGCTGCTGCCGGATGTCTGCATCGAAGAGGTGCTGATGTCGATGGCCGAAGTGCTGCGGCGCAGCGATCTGTTCGAAAGCCACCAGGTCAGCCGCGAGGCGCTGTCCACCCGCGAACGCATGAGCGAAGTGCTGGAGCGCTTGCGCGGCGCAGGCTTCGTACCCTTCGTCGAGCTGTTCACTGCCGAGGAGGGCAAGCTCGGTGTGGTGGTGACCTTCATGGCGATTCTCGAGCTGGTCAAGGAATCCCTGGTCGAACTGGTGCAGAATGAGCCCTTTGCACCGATCCACGTCCGGGCCCGGGCCGAATGAATTCAAGAGCACCTGCATGAACCTGACCGACCCGCGCGACCTGGCGCCCCTGCTCGAAGCCTTTCTCCTGGCCTCGGGGAAACCGCAATCGCTCGAGCGCCTGTTCGAGTTGTTCGAGGAGGCCGAACGTCCTGACCCTGATGTGTTCACGCAAGCGCTCGAGCTGCTGCGCGCCTCCTGTGCCGGCCGTGCGTTCGAACTGGTGGAGGTGGCGTCCGGCTATCGTCTGCAGATCCGTGAGGACTACGCGCCCTGGGTCGGCCGCCTGTGGGAAGAACGTCCGCAGCGTTACTCCCGGGCATTGCTGGAAACCCTGGCGCTGATCGCCTACCGCCAGCCCATCACCCGCGGCGAGATCGAAGATGTGCGCGGCGTGGCGGTCAACAGCAATATCGTCAAGACGCTGCTCGAACGCGAGTGGGTGCGTATCGTCGGTTACCGCGAAGTGCCCGGTCGCCCGGCCATGTTCGCCACCACCAAGGCGTTTCTCGATCATTTCAACCTGAAGAGCCTCGACGAGCTGCCGCCGCTCGCCGAACTGCGGGAAATGGAGCCGTCGCCGCTGCCGCCGGTGGACCTTGACGACCTGCCGGTGCCGGCTCACCTGCAGGCCCTGGCCGATGCCAGCGCCGATCCGGACGATGCGCCGCCCGCCGAGGAAACCAGTTTCCGCAGCCTGCTGGTGGAGCTCGATGCCATGGAGGAAGGCCTGAAGACCGACTTCGATGACCTGTTGCGCGATCTGCCCGAGGCCGGGGCCGAAGCCCCGGCAGAGGCTGCGGACGTGGAAGGTGACGACGAGTCATTGCCCGAAGTCTCCCGCGACTGACCCACCGTCTGGCGTAAAAGCACGGCAGACACGCCGATATGCAACTAGGCTCTGATGCGTTTGCGCCGCGATCAGCGTATGATTCGCGGCCTTTTTGATGCTGCCGCATCAGAATTCCAGATTTGAATCTCTACACCGGGAGGTGCCCAGATGAGTGAACAAGACCTGCAAGACAGCCCGCCACGTCCGGCCGGCGAAAAACTGCAAAAAGTACTGGCGCGCATTGGCGTCGGCTCGCGCCGTGACGTCGAGGCCTGGATCGGCGAAGGCCGCATCAAGGTCAACGGCGTTGCCGCCACCCTTGGCCAGCGCGTCGATCTGCACGACGCCATTTCCGTCGATGGTCGCCTGATCAAGCGCGAGGAAAGCGCCGAAGCCGTGCGCCGCGTGATCATGTACAACAAGCCCGATGGCGAGATCTGCACCCGTGACGACCCGGAAGGCCGTCCGACCGTATTCGACCGTCTGCCGCGGCCGAAAGAGGGGCGCTGGATCAACGTCGGTCGCCTCGACATCAACACCACCGGCCTGCTGCTGTTCACCACCGACGGTGAACTGGCCAACCGCCTGATGCACCCGTCCTTCGAGATGGACCGCGAGTACGCCGTGCGCGTACGCGGTGAAGTGGACGACGACATGATCGCCCGCCTGAAAGAAGGCGTTGTGCTGGAAGACGGTCCGGCACGTTTCACCGACATCCAGCAGGCGCCGGGCGGTGAAGGTTTCAACCACTGGTATCACTGCGTGGTGATGGAAGGTCGCAACCGCGAGGTTCGTCGCCTGTGGGAATCCCAGGGCCTGGTGGTCAGCCGCCTGAAGCGCGTGCGTTTCGGTCCGGTGTTCCTCAACTCCGACCTGCCGATGGGGCGCTGGCGCGAAATGAGCCAGGGCGAGATCGACATCCTGGCCGCTGAAGTGGGCCTGACCCCGGTCGCCATGCCGGCAATGAACGCCAAGACCAAGGACAAGCTGGAGCGCATGCAGCGCAAATCCAGCAAGCCGATCGGTCGTGGCGAGCGCGTGCGGACCCTGCGTCCGGCCAAGGACGGTGCACCGGCCGAGCGCTCGCCGCGTCAGCCCCGTGAAGACGCGCCGCGCAAGGGCCGCAGCACCGTCGCCGAGCGTCCGAGCGAAGTGCGCCGCAAACCGGCGCCGGCGCCGAAGCGTTCGGGTCCGGGCGCGGGTCGTGGCAAGCCTCGGTCCGAGTAAGGGCTGAGCGAGCAAAGGGAGCCAACCTTCGGGTTGGCTTTTTTTTGACCTGCAGTTACAAGCTTCAAGCTTCAAGACAGAGCAGATCGCGTCGCATACTGTCTTGCAGCTTGCAGCTTGCAGCTTGCAGCTTGCAGCTTGCAGCTTGCATCTGCATCTCTGGCAACTTTTTGCACCAGCTTGTAAATATTTTGTTACTGGGCTGGGCCGCTTCTCCCGACAATCCGCACCACCGTTCGTCCTGTAAACATTCCTTGCCGAAATCCTCCCTTCGGCGGGCTTTACGCTCACGTCAACACCTTGTCCGCGCCCCCGTAAACACGCTGTCATGTGCGCCACAGCCAAGTGCCCGACCCGCCGCAGAGCGGGTTGGAAAAAAGAACAAAAACGGAGGGCGCGATGTACGCCATTCAATCCCCCAGGCTTGATTCCTTCCTCTGGAACGCTGCGTGCCGTCAACAGAACGTTACGCGATGTGTTGACCCCTGCGTCAATGCAAGGGTATACAGTGCGCCGCGTTTTACCTGTGACCCTCTTGCGTACCGCGCAACCCTGCTGATGCCAGGTTGACCACCGGGGCCGAGCCCCGCGTCGAGCGACCTCATTCAAGCGCCAAGGTAACCACCCCTTGCCAATTCCGCTGCGCCACGAGCGTGGTGGGTCCGATCCCGTCACAGATAAAAACAACAGGTGACTTCGTTCATGAGTGGACATATCCCACAGTCAGGTGAGCTCAAGCGCGGCCTGAAAAATCGCCATATCCAGTTGATCGCCCTGGGCGGTGCAATCGGTACCGGCCTGTTTCTCGGCTCGGCCGGGGTGATGAAATCGGCGGGTCCGTCGATGATCCTCGGTTACGCCCTCTGCGGCTTCATTGCCTTCATGATCATGCGCCAGCTCGGCGAGATGATCGTCGAAGAGCCGGTCGCCGGTTCCTTCAGCCACTTCGCGCACAAATACTGGGGCGGTTTCGCCGGCTTCCTGTCGGGCTGGAACTGCTGGATGCTGTACATCCTGGTGGGCATGTCCGAGCTGACTGCTGTTGGCAAGTACATTCACTACTGGTGGCCGGAGATCCCGACCTGGGCGTCGGCCGCGGCCTTCTTCATCCTGATCAACGCCATCAACCTGGCCAACGTGAAGGTGTTCGGCGAGGCCGAGTTCTGGTTCGCCATCATCAAGGTCCTGGCCATCGTCGGCATGATCGGCCTGGGCAGCTACCTGCTGGTCAGCGGCAGCGGCGGCCCCGAGGCGTCCATCACCAACCTGTGGGAGCACGGTGGCTTCTTCCCTGAAGGCTTTGGCGGCCTGGTCATGGCCCTGGCGCTCATCATGTTCTCCTTCGGCGGCCTGGAAATGCTCGGTTTCACTGCCGCTGAGGCCGACAAGCCGAAGACTGTGATCCCGAAAGCGATCAACCAGGTCATCTACCGCATCCTGATCTTCTACATCGGCGCCTTGGTAGTGCTGCTGTCGCTGACGCCGTGGAACAGCCTGGTGGCCAACCTCGATGCGTCCGGCGGTTCCTACAGCGGCAGCCCGTTCGTCCATGTGTTCTCGATGCTGGGCAGCAACACGGCGGCGCATATCCTCAACTTCGTGGTCCTGACCGCAGCACTGTCGGTGTACAACAGCGGCACCTACTGCAACGCCCGCATGCTCTACGGCATGGCCGAGCAGGGCGATGCCCCGGCGGGCCTGGCGAAGATCGACAAGCGCGGGGTGCCGGTGCGTTCGATCCTGGCGTCGGCGGCGGTGACCCTGGTGGCGGTGCTGCTCAACTACTTCATGCCCCAGCATGCGCTGGAGCTGCTGATGTCGCTGGTCGTGGCGACCCTGGTGATCAACTGGGCAATGATCAGCTACTCGCACCTGAAATTCCGTCAGCACCTGGACCGCACGGGCCAGAAGCCGCTGTTCAAGGCGCTGTGGTATCCGTACGGCAACTACCTGTGCCTGGCCTGGGTGGTACTGATCCTCGGCATCATGCTGATGATGGATGGCATCCGTACTTCGGTGTATGCAATGCCGGTCTGGCTGGGCGTGATGTGGGTCTGCTACCAGCTTAAGGGCAAGCGCGTGGCGGCCGGAGTTGCGGTCAGCCCTGTGGTCAAGTAAGTCGATTTCCGGGGGCTGCAGAGCAGCCCCCGGCATCGTCCGATGCAGGGTATGCTGACGCCCATTCCCTCTTCGGGCATCTCTCATGCTTGTCCTTTCCAACACCGTCCATATCCCCGACGAAGAAATCGAGTTGAATGCCATCCGCGCCCAAGGCGCCGGCGGGCAGAACGTCAACAAGGTTTCCAGTGCCGTGCACCTGCGCTTCGACAGCCAGGCATCCTCGTTGCCGCCGTTCTACAAGGAACGCTTGCTGCAGTTCAGCGATGGCCGTATCACTCGCGACGGCGTGATCATCATCAAGGCGCAGCAATACCGGACCCAGGAACAGAACCGTGCCGACGCGCTTGAGCGCCTGCGCGAGCTGATTCTGGCGGCGATCAAGGTGGAGAAGAAGCGCCGTCCCACGCGTCCGACGCTGGGTTCGAAGACCCGGCGGCTCGACACCAAGAGCAAACGTGGGGCGATCAAGGCCGGTCGCGGCAAAGTCGATTATTGAAAGGGAAGGCGGTGTCGCGGCGGGAGGAGGGGCGTCTTGAGCGTGTGAAAACCCGTTGGTGAGGTGGTCCCCCGGTAATCGAGGTTTTCACACGTCCTGTGGTGCGCGGTTATTCCTGGTCGGCGCTCGGGTTATCGTCGCCTTCTTTTTCAGCCACCTGGGCTGGTTCGGCGCTGTGAGTGACGGGCGTCTGCTCGACGGGGTTCAGGCTTGGGAAGGGAAGATTCGGGATTTCATGCATCTCGTCGTTCCTCGCAAGTTCGATGGTGGAAAGATTACGCGGTTGCGCGTGAGGGCTCCCTGGGAAGCCTGGGGCAGGATACAGGAGTCTGCGTGACAGAATGAATTTTCCTGCTGTTCGGTAGGAAATTTACGACAAAAAAGGTTCGGGGCCGCTAGCGGCCCCGACGTGTTTCAGAGGCAGACGTCAGCGATTGCCGCTGCCAGTTGCCCTAGTCTGGCCTCGTCAGCACCGGCGATATTCGCCCGTCCGGTGCCGACCATGTAGACACTGTGCCGCTCCCGCAACAGCCTGACCTGCTCCGGCGACAGGCCGGTGTAGGAGAACATCCCGCGCTGTTCGGCGATGTGGGAGAAGCGCTCGCTCAATCCGTGAGGTGCCAGTGCTTCCACCAGCCCGGCGCGCAGGCGGGCGATGCGCTGGCGCATGGCGTCGACCTCGTCGATCCACAGCGCTTTCAGTGCCGGATCGCCCAGGATCTGCGCCACCACCGCCGCGCCATGGTCCGGTGGCGTGGACCACAGGTTGCGGGCGATAAAGGCCAGTTGGCTGCGTACATCCAGCAGCTTGTCCGCGTCGTGGCTGCACACCAGCAGGGCGCCGGTGCGTTCGCGGTAGAGGCCGAAGTTCTTCGAGCAGGAGCTGGTGATCATCAACTCGGGCAGCGCATCGGCGAACAGCCGCACGGCCCAGGCATCCTCTTCCAGCCCGTCACCGAAGCCCTGGTAGGCGAAGTCGATCAGTGGCAGCAGCGAACGGCGGCGCACCACCTCCAGCACGGCCTGCCAGTCATCCCGGGACAGGTCGAAGCCGGTCGGGTTGTGGCAGCACGCATGCAGCAGGACGATATCGCCTTCCGGCACGGTTTCCAGCGTGGCAAGCAGGCCGGCGACGTCGAGGCGGTTGTCCGCGCCGACGTAGGGATAGTGGCTGACCTTCAGGCCGGCGCTGGCGAAGATGCTTTCGTGGATCGGCCAGGTCGGGTTGCTCAGCCAGATGCCGCGCCCCGGCAGGCATTGCCGGGCGAACTCGGCGGCCAGGCGCAGGGCACCGGTGCCGCCCGGCGTCTGGGTGGCGCCGGCGCGTTGTTGCGTCAGCAGCGGCGAATCGCTACCCAGCACCAGTTCGCAGAGCAGCTGGCCGAACGCCGGGTCGCCATGGCCGCCGACGTAGCTCTTGCTCTGCTGGCGATCCACCAGGCGCTGTTCCGCCTGTTTGACCGCCGCCGGAACCGGCGTCAGGCCCTGGGCGTCCTTGAACACGCCCACGCCAAGGTCGAACTTGTCGGGATTGCCATCCTTGGCGAAGGCTTCCATCAGGCCGAGGATCGGGTCTCCGGGGACCCGCTTGATGGCCTCGAAGTGCATCACTTGCGGCCTTCGGCGGTCTTGGCGACTTCGTCGGTGCGCGCGGCCATGATGAAGTCGTTGCGGTGCAGGCCCTTGATCGAATGGCTCCACCAGGTGACAGTGACCTTGCCCCACTCGGTCAGCAGGCCAGGGTGATGGCCTTCGGCTTCAGAGATCTCGCCCACGGCGTTGGTGAAGGCCAGGGCGTGCTTGAAGTTCTTGAACAGATAGAGCTTTTCCAACTGCATGATCCCGTCGCGAACCTCGATGTTCCAGTCGGGGATCATCCGCAGCAGTTCCGGCAGTTCAGCGTCGCTCACTTTCGGCGCATCGGCGCGGCAGGCTTCGCAGTGGGCTTGGGACAAGGCGGTCATAGTGGTTTCCTTTGAATTGTTATAGGTGTGCAAGGCCGCTCAGGCGGCGGCCTTGGGCGGGAATTTCGGGGCGTGCAGGCCCAGTTTCATCGCTTGCTCGACCATGCCCATGATGTCTTCGTGGGCCAGGTCGAACAGACGCTTGAGGTTGGGCAGAGTGAAGTACACCGGCTGCAGGATGTCGATGCGGTACGGCGTGCGCATCGCCTCGATCGGGTCGAAAGGCTGGTGCTCGGGTTCGTCCGACAGGCTGTAGACCGTCTCCTTCGGCGAGGACAGGATGCCGCCACCGTAGATCTTGCGGCCCTGCGGCGTGTCCATCAGGCCGAACTCGATGGTCATCCAGTACAGGCGGGCGAGGTAGACGCGCTGTTCCTTGGTCGCCGCCAGGCCCAGCTTGCCGTAGGTGTGGGTGAATTCGGCGAACCATGGGTTGGTCAGCAGCGGGCAGTGGCCGAAGATTTCGTGAAAGATGTCCGGCTCTTGCAGGTAGTCCAGTTCTTCCACGGTACGAATGAAGGTCGCCACCGGGAAGCGCTTGCTGGCCAGCAGTTCGAAGAAGGTCTGGAAAGGAATCAGTGCCGGCACCCGGGCGACTTGCCAGCCGGTGGTGGCTCCCAGTACCGCGTTGATCTCCGACAGTTGCGGGATGCGGTCGTGGGGCAGGGCGAGCTGTTCGATGCCGTCCAGGTATTCCTGGCACGCGCGCCCCTCGATCACCTTCATCTGGCGGGTGATCAGGGTGTTCCACACCGCATGTTCCTGCGGCGGGTAATCGATAAAACCTTGCGCATCGGGCTCACGGGCCACGTAGTGCGTCTGTTTCATGCTGCTCTCCTGATGAGGGCTCTTATTGTTTTGAGGCTTGCGCCATACCCTTAGAGATAACCGCTGATCTTGAACTTTTCAGCTATTGGCGGCAGGTGTAGTACCTGCTGGAAGACGGTTTTTGTAACGCAGGTTTTACGAATTTGCCGAGGGCGTGGAATTCCACGGTCGCGCATGGCTGTGAAATCGAGTTTTTGTAACGTATTATTTACAAAATTTCCGACGTTCTGACAGAAAAATCGCCCCCTCACGCCTTCCAGGACCTTTCATGCGTATCAAAGTGCATTGCCAGAACCGCATCGGCATTCTGCGGGACATCCTCAACCTGCTCGTGGAGTACGGTATCAACGTCGCCCGGGGCGAGGTGGGCGGCGAGCACGGCAACGCCATCTATCTGCACTGTCCGAACCTGATCAATCTGCAGTTCCAGGCCTTGCGCCCCAAGTTCGAGGCGATCACCGGGGTGTTCGGGGTCAAGCGGGTCGGCCTGATGCCCAGCGAGCGGCGGCACATGGAGCTGAATGCGCTGCTGGGGGCGCTGGAATTTCCGGTGTTGTCGATCGACATGGGCGGCTCGATTGTCGCCGCCAACCGCGCCGCAGCGCAGTTACTCGGCGTGCGGGTGGACGAGGTGCCGGGGATTCCGCTGTCGCGCTACGCCGAGGACTTCGACCTGCCGGAACTGGTGCGGGCCAACAAGTCACGGATCAACGGCTTGCGGGTCAAGGTCAAGGGCGATGTGTTCCTCGCCGATATCGCGCCGCTGCAGTCCGAGCATGACGACAGTGAGGCGCTGGCCGGTGCGGTGTTGACCCTGCACCGTGCTGACCGCATCGGCGAGCGCATCTACAACGTGCGCAAGCAGGAACTGCGGGGTTTTGACAGCATCTTCCAGAGTTCGAAAGTGATGGCGGCGGTGGTCCGCGAGGCCCGGCGCATGGCGCCGCTGGATGCACCGTTGCTGATCGAAGGGGAGACGGGGACCGGCAAGGAGTTGCTTGCCCGTGCCTGTCACCTGGCCAGCCCGCGCGGGCAGGCGCCGTTGATGGCGCTGAATTGTGCCGGGCTGCCGGAGTCCATGGCCGAAACCGAGTTGTTCGGTTATGGGCCGGGTGCCTTCGAGGGCGCCCGCGCCGAGGGCAAGCTGGGCCTGCTGGAACTGACGGCTGGCGGCACGCTGTTTCTCGACGGCGTTGGCGAAATGAGTCCGCGTTTGCAGGTGAAACTGCTGCGCTTCCTGCAGGACGGTTGCTTCCGCAGGGTCGGCAGTGATGAAGAGGTTTACCTGGATGTCAGGGTGATCTGCGCGACCCAGGTGGATCTGTCCGAGTTATGTGCCCGGGGCGAATTCCGCCAGGACCTGTATCACCGTCTCAATGTGCTGTCGCTGCACATTCCGCCGCTGCGCGAGTGCCTGGATGGCCTGCCGCCACTGGTGGAGCACTTCCTTGACCAGGCCAGTCGCCAGATCGGCTGTGCGCTGCCACGGCTGGCGCCGGCGGCATTGGAGCGATTGAGCCAGTACCACTGGCCCGGCAACGTCCGGCAGCTGGAAAACGTGCTGTTCCAGGCGGTGTCGCTGTGCGAGGGTGGGGTGGTCAAGCCGGAACATATCCGTCTGCCCGACTATGGTGCCCGCCAGCCATTGGGTGAGTTCTCCCTGGACGGGGATCTGGCGCAAATTGTCGGACGATTCGAAAAGGCGGTGCTGGAAAGTTTGCAGGCCGAATATCCCACCAGTCGGGCATTGGGCAAGCGCCTGGGTGTTTCCCATACGACGATCGCCAACAAGTTGCGGGATTATTCGATAGGCAAGTCCGGCGAATAATGCGCTGAACTTTCAAAAGGCAGGTTTATTAACGAAACATTATCTGGCGTGGCGCCTCTTTCTGATAAAAAGAGGCGCGGCGGCCACGGGGCGGATATCAGCCGTTGGAGCAGCCGTTACCCATGACGCGGTATTCGAGGATGTGCTTCTGGCCCTGGGAATCTTCATAGGTCATGCGGGCTGGAACCACTTCGCAGACGTTCGGGATCTCGCTCATGGAAATGACTTTGGCGATGTCCAGATGTTGCGAATAACTGTACTGTTCAACCGGGATCTGCTCGGCGCCTTTATTTGCAACTTCGTCGGCCATGGCCGCGCCGCAAACACTACCGAGTACCAATACCAGTAAGGCTTTCATCTTCAATTTACCTGTCCAAGGTCGTAAGAGGGGCGTAGCGCTTGTGGCGCTACGGTGTCGCAAAGTAAAACCAGAAAGTTATCTCGGGATTAACGCGCCTTCGTGGGGGCCTGTTACGGAAGTTAATCTCGTTGCCGTTGCTGGCGAGGTGAATTCTAGGGTTGGCCATCAAACTGAAACAGTCGATGTTTTGATAAACACTGTTGGCGGTTTTCGTAACAATCGCCGCGCGGCGGCCTTTTTCGTTCTCTGGAATTATTTTACAAGGCCCGTTCCAGAGCGGTTCCTGCCAGGTGATGGCCGAAAAGACCGCTCCGTTACTACCAACGTCGAATGGCCTGAAGGGCTCTGGTACAGTTAAAACGAGGTCATACAAAAACAACTATTACACCGAGGTAACAAAGATGAGTGCGGCTTCCCTGTACCCCGTTCGTCCCGAGGTTGCGGCGAATACCCTGACTGATGAGGCCACCTACAAGGCCATGTATCAGAAGTCGGTGATCAACCCGGACGGCTTCTGGCGTGAGCAGGCCCAGCGCCTCGACTGGATCAAGCCGTTCACCAAGGTCAAGCAAACCTCTTTCGACGACCACCACGTCGACATCAAGTGGTTCGCCGATGGCACCCTGAACGTTTCCTACAACTGCCTGGACCGTCATCTGGAAGAGCGCGGCGATCAGGTCGCAATCATCTGGGAAGGCGACGATCCTTCCGAGCACCGCAACATCACCTACCGCGAGCTGCACGAGCAGGTCTGCAAGTTCGCCAACGCCCTGCGTGGCCAGGATGTGCACCGCGGCGACGTGGTCACCATCTACATGCCGATGATCCCCGAGGCTGTGGTCGCCATGCTGGCGTGTGCCCGTATCGGCGCGATCCACTCGGTAGTGTTCGGCGGCTTCTCGCCGGAAGCCCTGGCGGGCCGCATCATCGACTGCAAGTCCAAGGTGGTCATCACCGCTGACGAAGGCCTGCGTGGCGGTCGTCGCACTCCGTTGAAAGCCAACGTCGACGATGCGCTGACCAACCCGGAAACCAACAGCATCCAGAAAGTCATCGTGTGCAAGCGCACCGGTGCCGACATCAAGTGGAACCAGCACCGCGACATCTGGTACGAAGACCTGATGAAAGTGGCCGGGAGCGTCTGCGCGCCGAAGGAAATGGGCGCCGAGGAGGCGCTGTTCATCCTCTACACCTCCGGTTCCACCGGCAAGCCGAAAGGCGTGCTGCACACCACCGCCGGTTACCTGGTCTACGCCGCCATGACCCATGAGCGCGTGTTCGACTACCGTCCGGGCGAAATCTACTGGTGCACCGCCGACGTCGGCTGGGTCACCGGCCACAGTTACATCGTCTACGGCCCGCTGGCCAATGGCGCCACCACCCTGCTGTTCGAAGGCGTGCCGAACTATCCGGATATCACCCGCGTGTCGAAGATCGTCGACAAGCACAAGGTCAACGTCCTCTACACCGCGCCGACCGCCATTCGCGCGATGATGGCCGAAGGGCAGGCCGCCGTGGCCGGTGCCGATGGCTCCAGCCTGCGCCTGCTGGGTTCGGTGGGCGAGCCAATCAACCCCGAAGCCTGGAATTGGTACCACCAGACCGTCGGCAAGGAGCGTTGCCCGATCGTCGACACCTGGTGGCAGACCGAGACCGGCGGCATCCTGATCAGCCCGCTACCAGGTGCCACCGCACTGAAGCCGGGTTCGGCGACCCGTCCGTTCTTCGGTGTGGTGCCGGCGCTGGTGGACAACCTCGGCAACCTGATCGAGGGCGCCGCCGAAGGCAATCTGGTGATCCTCGATTCGTGGCCGGGCCAGGCGCGTTCGCTGTACGGCGACCACGACCGCTTCGTCGACACCTACTTCAAGACCTTCCGCGGCATGTACTTCACCGGTGACGGCGCCCGTCGCGATGAGGACGGCTACTACTGGATCACCGGCCGCGTCGACGACGTGCTCAACGTTTCCGGCCACCGCATGGGTACCGCCGAGATCGAAAGTGCCATGGTCGCCCACCCGAAAGTCGCCGAGGCGGCGGTGGTCGGCGTGCCGCACGACATCAAGGGGCAGGGCATCTACGTCTACGTCACCCTCAACGGTGGCGAAGAGCCGAGCGAAGCGCTGCGCATCGAACTGAAGAACTGGGTGCGCAAGGAGATCGGTCCGATCGCTTCGCCGGACGTCATCCAGTGGGCACCGGGCCTGCCGAAAACCCGTTCGGGCAAGATCATGCGCCGCATCCTGCGCAAGATCGCCACGGCGGAGTACGACGCGCTGGGTGATATCTCCACCCTGGCCGATCCGAGCGTCGTGGCGCACCTGGTCGAGACCCACAAGACCATGAACGTCGCCTGATGCGCTGAGTCGGATGGTTCTCGGCCCTGTCAGGGCTGGCCGGGCGGCGCTCCGCTTGCCGGCGATGAGGGCGCCTGGAACCGTGCGAGAGTAACCGAAGGCCCCGTAAGCGATTTGCTTACGGGGCCTTCGGTTTTTTGTTACTTCGACTTTCATCGGTAACCTTTTCTTACGCGGCGGCCGTACAAAAACGGGGCATTAAGAAACGTCCATGATCCAAAAGGGGGCGCGAGATGATGAAATTTCGCACACTCGAACGGCTGGACTTGCCGTGATACAAGGCTTTGCCAATAATGGGCCCGGTTATTGCTTTGGTTACAGGTTATTTGTTTTTCGCTTTTGCATATCTGACGAAAACTGTCAATATCCTCCCGCCGTTCTTCCTGCGCTTCTGTAACTACTTGTCGCTTTGAAGAAATATCGGCTTCCGAGCTGTCGTTAAAATGCCGATCACTCGCTCGTGGCACCCGACCGGTGGTCAGGCCCCGCGCAGCTCTGCGTTGTACTCATTCGCATAGTGGGCAGTCGAACTGCCTGGCATTGCCCTTACCGATTGGAGTTCCCAGATGAAGAAACTCGCACTGCTTGGCGCCCTGGCGCTCTCCGTGTTTTCCCTGGTTTCGCTGGCAGAAGAAAAACCGCTGAAAATCGGCATCGAAGCCGCCTACCCACCCTTTGCCTTCAAGCAGCCTGACGGCAGCATTGCCGGCTTCGACTACGACATCGGCAACGCCCTGTGCGAGCAGATGAAAGTGAAGTGCACCTGGGTCGAGCAAGAGTTCGACGGCCTGATTCCGGCGCTGAAAGTGCGCAAGATCGACGCCATCCTTTCGTCCATGTCGATCACCGAAGACCGCAAGAAGTCGGTCGACTTCACCAAGCGCTACTACCTCACCCCGGCTCGCCTGGTCATGAAGGACGGCAGCACCGTCAGCGACAGCCTGGCCGAGCTGCAAGGCAAGAAGATCGGCGTGCAGCGCGGCTCGATCCACGACCGTTTCGCCAAGGAAGTCCTGGCTCCGAAGGGCGCCACCGTCGTGCCTTACGGCACTCAGAACGAAATCTACCTGGACATCACCGCGGGCCGTCTGGATGGCACCGTGGCCGATGCTACGCTTCTCGAAGACGGCTTCCTGAAAACCGACGCCGGCAAGGGCTACGGCTTCGTGGGCCCGGCCTTCACCGACGCCAAGTACTTCGGCGACGGCATCGGCATCGCCGTGCGCAAGGGCGACAAGGAAAACCTGGAGCGTATCAACGCCGCCATCGACGGCATCCGTGCCAGCGGCAAGTACAAAGAGATTCAGGACAAGTACTTCAACTTCGACATCTACGGCCCAGAAGCCAAGTAAGCGTCGTCGTTTCACCGCTCAATGGTGCAAGCAGCAGAAGCGCTGAGGCTTGCACCATTTTTTCATCCCTAAGGTCGAGGACCTCATCATGTTGAAAGGCTACGGGGCAGTCATCCTCGATGGAGTGTGGCTGACGCTACAGCTCGCCTTGTCGTCCATGGCCCTGGCCATCGTGCTCGGCCTGATCGGCGTGGCCCTGCGCCTGTCGCCGGTGCGCTGGCTGGCCTGGCTGGGCGATCTCTATGCCACGGTGATCCGCGGCATCCCCGATCTGGTGTTGATCCTGCTGATCTTCTACGGCGGCCAGGACCTCCTCAACCGCGTCGCGCCGCTGCTTGGCTACACAGACTACATCGACCTCAATCCGCTGATCGCGGGTATCGGCACCCTCGGTTTCATCTTCGGTGCCTATCTTTCGGAAACCTTCCGCGGTGCCTTCATGGCGATCCCGAAAGGGCAGGCCGAGGCCGGCGTGGCCTATGGCATGAGCAATCTGCAGGTGTTCTTCCGCGTGCTGGTGCCGCAGATGATCCGCCTGGCGATTCCCGGGTTCACCAACAACTGGCTGGTACTGACCAAGGCCACTGCGCTGATTTCGGTGGTGGGTCTGCAGGACATGATGTTCAAGGCCAAGCAGGCGGCCGATGCCACCCGCGAGCCGTTCACCTTCTACCTGGCGGTAGCTGCGTTGTACCTGGTGATCACCAGTGTCTCGCTGCTGGCCCTGCGTTACCTGGAAAAGCGCTACTCGGTTGGCGTAAAGGCGGCTGAACTATGATCTTCGACTACAACGTCATCTGGGAAGCCTTGCCGCTGTACCTCGGTGGTCTGCTGACCACCCTCAAGCTGCTGGCGATCTCGCTGTTCTTCGGTCTGTTGACGGCCATCCCGCTCGGCCTGATGCGGGTGTCGAAACAGCCATTGGTCAACGGCGCGGCCTGGCTCTACACCTACGTGATCCGCGGCACGCCGATGCTGGTGCAGCTGTTCCTGATCTACTACGGCCTGGCCCAGTCCGCCGTGGTGCGGGAAAGCTTCCTCTGGCCCTGGTTGTCCAGCGCCACCTTCTGCGCCTGCATGGCGTTTGCCATCAACACCAGCGCCTACACCGCGGAAATCATCGCCGGCAGCCTCAAGGCCACGCCGCATGGCGAGATCGAGGCGGCCAAGGCCGTGGGCATGTCGCGCTACAAGATGTACCGCCGGATCCTGCTGCCGTCAGCCCTGCGCCGTGCGCTGCCGCAGTACAGCAACGAAGTGATCATGATGCTGCAGACCACCAGCCTGGCGTCGATCGTGACCCTGATCGACATCACCGGTGCCGCGCGGACCGTCAACGCCCAGTTCTACCTGCCGTTCGAGGCCTACATCACCGCCGGCGTGTTCTATCTGTGCCTGACCTTCATTCTGGTCCGCCTGTTCAAGCTTGCCGAACGCCGCTGGCTCGGCTACCTGGCGCCGCGCAAGGGCTGAGGCCCGCGGCTAATCCATTCGCCCTTGGCGCGTGTTCACGACAGAACGCTTTGTGAGAACCGACAGCATGTACAAACTCGAAATCCAGGATCTGCATAAACGCTACGGCAGCCACGAAGTGCTCAAGGGCGTATCGCTGGCCGCCAAGGCCGGCGATGTGATCAGCATCATCGGTTCCAGCGGCTCCGGCAAAAGTACCTTCCTGCGCTGCATCAACCTGCTGGAGCAGCCTCACGCCGGCAAGATCCTGCTCAACAACGAAGAACTGAAACTGGTAGCCAACAAGGACGGTGCGCTCAAGGCGGCCGATCCGAAGCAGTTGCAGCGCATGCGCTCGCGACTGTCGATGGTGTTCCAGCACTTCAACCTGTGGTCGCACATGACCGCTCTGGAAAACATCATCGAAGCGCCGGTTCACGTCCTGGGCGTGAGCAAGAAGGAAGCGCTGGAAAAAGCCGAGCACTATCTGGCCAAGGTGGGTGTTGCCCATCGCAAGGACGCCTATCCGGGGCATATGTCCGGCGGCGAGCAACAGCGCGTGGCAATCGCTCGCGCCCTGGCGATGGAGCCTGAAGTGATGCTGTTCGACGAACCGACCTCGGCCCTCGACCCTGAACTGGTGGGCGATGTGCTCAAGGTCATGCAGTCGCTGGCCCAGGAAGGCCGCACCATGGTGGTGGTCACCCACGAGATGGGCTTCGCCCGTGAGGTATCCAACCAGTTGGTGTTCCTGCACAAGGGGTTGGTGGAAGAAACCGGCAACCCGCGGGAAGTGCTGGTCAACCCGCAGTCGGAGCGTTTGCAGCAGTTCCTGTCGGGCAGCCTGAAATAAGCTGGCGATTTTTCTGACTGCCGCTTCGCACCAAAATAGGTCATGCTGCGCCACCCGCGCAGCGTGCGCCACGCAAGATTCCACCCGTCTATCCTGACGGGCACCAGACACACTTAAGGTTTCGGACCGCACCCCATGACCCACCAGCGAATCGGTTTTCTCATCTGGCCCAGCACCAAGGCGCTGACTCTGGCGCTGGCCGAAGAGGTGCTGCGGGTGGCGCAGAAGGTGCACCCGGACGTGACCTACGAACTGGCGTTTCTCCAGGCCGAGGCGCCAGTCGAAGGCGACTGGCGGCTGCCGGGCGAACCCTGGACCGGGCGTCTGGAAAATTGCCAGAAGCTGTTCCTGCTGGCTGATGAGCCGCCGTTGACCGTCGGTGCTGCGCTGGCGGCTGCGCTCAAGCAGCAGGTGCGCTCCGGTTGCGTGGTCGGTGGGCTTTCGGCGGGGGTCTATCCCCTGGCGCAACTGGGTCTGCTCGATGGCTATCGCGCCGCCGTGCACTGGCGCTGGCAGGATGATTTCGCCGAGCGCTTCCCCAAGGTCATCGCCACCAGCCACTTGTTCGACTGGGATCGCGATCGCCTCACTGCCTGTGGCGGCATGTCGGTGGTAGACCTGCTGTTGGCGGTGCTGGCCCGGGATCATGGTGCCGAGCTGGCTGGTGCGGTGTCCGAGGAGCTGGTGGTCGAGCGCATTCGTGAGGGCGGCGAGCGCCAGCGCATTCCGCTGCAGAACCGTCTGGGCTCCAGTCATCCGAAGCTGACCCAGGCCGTGCTATTGATGGAAGCCAATATCGAAGAGCCGCTGACCACCGACGAGATTGCCCAGCATGTCTGCGTGTCGCGTCGCCAGCTGGAGCGGATTTTCAAGCAGTACCTCAATCGCGTGCCGAGCCAGTATTACCTGGAGCTGCGCCTGAACAAGGCGCGGCAGATGCTGATGCAGACCAGCAAATCGATCATTCAGATCGGCCTGTCCTGCGGCTTCTCGTCCGGCCCGCACTTCTCCAGCGCCTACCGCAACTTCTTCGGCGCCACCCCGCGGGAAGACCGCAACCAGCGGCGCAGCAGTTCGCCGTTCGAGCTGTCTTCCGTACCTGCCGAACGCGGCTGATCGCTCTGGCCTCATCGCTGGCTTGCCAGCGATAGGTCCTTCAGGGGCAAAGAAAAGATGGCTAATGCCCTGTCAGCCATCGAGCGCCTTGAAATTCCTGCCTTTCCCGTCTGCCAGACACTCCCCGCCAGCACCTCGCACCGTTTAAACTGCGCCTTTGCGATTCTATTTGTCGCATTGCCGAAAGCCTTGGAAAAACAGGGTTTGGCGCTATAAGAAGTTGTCGCTTGGCGACAAGGCCGAGTGTTCATCTCTCCTTACAATCCCCCCATCGCTCGCCAGTTCCAGGCAGGCGTTCCTCTTCAGGAGACTCCGATGTCCGTTGAGCAAGCTCCGGTGCAACGCGCCGATTTCGACCAGGTAATGGTTCCCAACTATGCGCCCGCCGCCTTCATTCCCGTGCGTGGCGCCGGTTCCCGAGTCTGGGACCAGTCGGGCCGCGAGCTGATCGATTTCGCCGGCGGCATCGCCGTTAACGTGCTGGGGCACGCCCATCCTGCGCTGGTTGCCGCACTGACCGAGCAGGCCAACAAGCTGTGGCACGTGTCCAACGTCTTCACCAACGAGCCGGCCCTGCGCCTGGCCCGCAAGCTGGTCGACGCGACCTTCGCCGACCGCGCGTTCTTCTGCAACTCCGGCGCCGAGGCCAACGAGGCTGCCTTCAAACTGGCCCGTCGCGTTGCCCACGACCGCTTCGGTCCTGAAAAGAACGAGATCATCGCCACCGTCAACAGCTTCCACGGTCGGACCCTGTTCACCGTCAGCGTCGGCGGCCAGCCGAAGTACTCCGACGGCTTCGGTCCGAAGATCACCGGTATCAGCCATGTGCCGTACAACGACCTGGAAGCGCTGAAGGCACAGATTTCCGACAAGACCTGCGCCGTGGTGATCGAACCGATCCAGGGCGAGAGCGGTGTGGTTCCGGCCGACAAGGCCTACCTCGAAGGTGCCCGCGCCCTGTGCGACCAGCACAACGCGCTGCTGATCTTCGACGAAGTGCAGACCGGCGTCGGCCGCACCGGCGAGCTGTACGCCTACATGCACTACGGCGTCACCCCGGACATCCTCTCCAGTGCCAAGAGCCTGGGCGGTGGTTTCCCGATCGGTGCGATCCTGACCACCGATGAGCTGGCCAAGCACCTGGCCGTCGGCACCCACGGCACCACCTACGGCGGCAACCCGCTGGGCTGCGCCGTCGCCAACGCCGTGCTGGATATCGTCAACACCCCGGAGGTGCTGGCGGGCGTCAAGGCCAAGCACGAGCGCTTCAAGTCGCGCCTGGAGAAGATCGGCCAGGAATACGGCCTGTTCAGCCAGGTCCGCGGCATGGGCCTGCTGATCGGTTGCGTGCTGACCGACGCCTGGAAAGGCAAGGCCAAGGACGTGTTCAACGCGGCCGAGCAAGAGGGCCTGATGGTCCTGCAGGCGGGCCCGGACGTGGTGCGCTTCGCCCCGAGCCTGGTGGTGGAAGATGCCGATATCGACGAGGGTCTGGACCGCTTCGAGCGCGCTGCCGCCAAGCTGACCAAGGCCTGATTCGCCCGCTGTAGCCTCGCTGGCCGTCACTGGCCAGCGAACCGATTTCATGTGGCCTGTGCCTGAGTCGCACGCGCCGCTTTTTTTGCGCCGACGATCGTCGGCCCGTATACCCGAAAGGAGTGACACCATGCTGGTGATGCGCCCCGCGCAAATGGCTGACCTGGATGAAGTGCAGCGTCTGGCCGCGGACAGTCCCATTGGTGTCACGTCCCTGCCGGACGATGCCGGTCGCCTGGGCGACAAGATCGCCGCCTCCGAGACCTCGTTCGCGGCGGAGGTCAGCTTCAATGGCGAGGAAAGCTACTTCTTCGTCCTCGAAGACAGCGTCACCGGCAAGCTGGTGGGCTGTTCCGCCATTGTCGCGTCGGCCGGCTACTCCGAGCCGTTCTACAGCTTCCGCAACGAGACCTTCGTGCACGCCTCCCGCGAGCTGAAGATCCACAACAAGATCCACGTCCTGTCCCAGTGCCACGACCTCACCGGCAACAGCCTGCTGACCAGCTTCTACGTGCTGCCGGAGCTGGTGAACACCGGCTGGGCCGAGCTCAACTCCCGCGGTCGCCTGCTGTTCATGGCCGCCCACCCGGAGCGCTTCGCCGATTCGGTGGTGACCGAGATCGTCGGTTACAGCGATGAAAACGGCGACTCGCCGTTCTGGGATGCCATCGGACGCAACTTCTTCGATCTCAACTACGCCGAGGCCGAGCGCCTGTGCGGGCTGAAGAGCCGTACCTTCCTCGCCGAGCTGATGCCGCATTACCCGATCTATGTGCCACTGCTGCCGGACGAAGCCCAGGAAGCCATGGGCCAGGTGCATCCGCGGGCGCAGATCACCTTCGACATCCTGATGCGCGAAGGCTTCGAGACCGACCATTACATCGATATTTTCGACGGTGGCCCGACCCTGCACGCACGGGTCTCCGGCATCCGCTCGATTGCCCAGAGCCGGGTCGTACCGGTCAGGCTGCAGGAGCAGCCGACCAAGGGCGGCCGCCCGTACCTGGTCTCCAACGGCCAACTGCAGGACTACCGCGCGGTATTGCTGGAGCTGGACTGGGTGCCGGGCAAACCGGTCCACCTGAGCCCCGAGGCCATCGAGGCGCTGGGCGTCGGCGAAGGTGCCAGCGTGCGTCTGGTCGCGGTTTGACACTGCGGTTTTGATACTAAGAGTTCGGCCGAGTTTTGCGGATGCCGTACAGCATCCGCCCGAGGAGATAGCATGATCGTTCGTCCCGTACGCAGCAGCGACCTACCCGCGCTGATCGAGCTGGCGCGCAGCACCGGCACCGGCCTGACCACCTTGCCGGCCAACGAAGACCGCCTGGCCCACCGGGTCGGTTGGGCCGAGAAGACCTTCCGTGGCGAAGCCGAGCGCGCCGATGCGGATTACCTGTTCGTGCTGGAAAACGATGACGGTGTGGTCGTCGGCATTTCCGCCATCGCCGGTGCCGTCGGCCTGCGCGAGCCCTGGTACAACTACCGGGTCGGCCTGACGGTCAGCGCCTCCCAGGAGCTGAACATCTACCGGGAAATCCCGACGCTGTTCCTGGCCAACGACCTCACCGGCAACTCCGAGCTGTGCTCGCTGTTCCTGCGTGCCGACAGCCGCAGTGGTCTCAATGGCCGCCTGCTGTCCAAGGCACGGATGCTGTTCATCGCCGAGTTCCCCGAGCTGTTCGGCAACAAGATCATCGCCGAGATGCGTGGCATGTCCGATGAGCTGGGGCGCTCGCCGTTCTGGGAAAGCCTGGGCCGGCACTTCTTCAAGATGGAGTTCAGCCAGGCGGACTACCTCACTGGCGTTGGCAACAAGGCGTTCATCGCCGAGCTGATGCCCAAGTTCCCGCTCTACACCTGCTTCCTGTCGGAGGCGGCGCGCAGCGTCATCGGCCGTGTCCACAGCGACACCGAGCCGGCCTTGTCGATGCTCAAGAGCGAAGGCTTCAGCTACCAGGGTTACGTCGACATCTTCGACGCCGGCCCCGCCATCGAATGCGAAACCGGCAAGATCCGTGCGGTCCACGATAGCCAGACGCTGGTGCTGGCCGTGGGCACGCCGGGCGATGACGCTCCGCCCTACATCATCCACAACCGCAAGCGTGAAGACTGCCGCATCGCCGCAGCGCCCGCGCGTCTGGCGGCCGGCACCCTGGTGGTCGATCCGCAGACCGCCAAGCGCCTGCGCCTGAGCGCTGGCGACCAGGTGCGCGCGGTGCCCATGTCCGCTGCCCGGGAGGCCAAATAATGACCACTCACTTCATCGCAGGCCACTGGCAGGCCGGTCAGGGCGAAGCCCTTCAATCGCTGGACCCGGTCAGCCAGGCCGTGGTCTGGGAAGGGCAGGGCGCCACTGCGGCGCAGGTCGAGCAGGCGGTAGCGTCGGCGCGCCAGGCGTTTCCGAACTGGGCGCGGCAGTCGCTGGATAGGCGGATTGCCGTGCTGGAAGCCTTTGCCGCACAGCTCAAGGCCAACGCTGACGAACTGGCCCGCTCCATCGGCGAGGAAACCGGCAAACCACTGTGGGAAGCCGCAACCGAAGTGACCAGCATGGTCAACAAGGTCGCCATCTCGGTGCAAAGCTACCGTGAGCGTACGGGCGAGAAGAGCGGCCCGCTGGCCGATGCTACGGCGGTGCTGCGCCACAAGCCCCATGGCGTGGTGGCAGTGTTTGGGCCGTACAACTTCCCTGGTCACCTGCCTAACGGTCATATCGTACCGGCGCTGCTCGCCGGTAACGCGGTGGTATTCAAGCCAAGCGAGCTGACCCCGAAAGTCGCCGAGCTGACGGTCAAGTGCTGGATCGACGCCGGCCTGCCGGCAGGCGTGCTCAACCTGGTCCAGGGCGCGCGGGAAACCGGCGTGGCGCTGGCCGCCAACCCGGGCATCGACGGTCTGTTCTTCACCGGCTCCAGCCGTACCGGCAATCTGCTGCACCAGCAATTCGCTGGTCGCCCGGACAAGATCCTCGCCCTGGAGATGGGCGGCAACAACCCGCTGGTGGTGGACGAGGTCAAGGACCTGGACGCGGCGGTCTACACCATCATCCAGTCCGCCTTCATCTCCGCCGGCCAGCGTTGCACCTGCGCCCGCCGCCTGTTGGTGCCGCAAGGTGCCTGGGGCGACAGCCTGCTCGCTCGCCTGGTGGCGGTGAGCAGGAACATTTCGGTCGGCGCCTTCGACCAGCAACCGGCACCGTTCATGGGCTCGGTGATTTCCCTCGGCGCGGCCAAGGCACTGATGGACGCCCAGGCGCAACTGATCGCCAAGGGCGCCACCGCGCTGCTGGAAATGACCCAGCCGCAGGCCGGTGCCGCGCTGCTGACCCCGGGCATTCTTGATGTCAGCGCCGTGGCCGATCGCCCGGACGAAGAGTTCTTCGGTCCGTTGCTGCAAGTCATCCGCTACAGCGATTTCCCGGCGGCCATCGCCGAGGCCAACAACACCCAGTACGGGCTGGCCGCTGGCCTGTTGTCCGACTCTCATGCGCGCTACCAGCAGTTCTGGCTGGAAAGCCGCGCAGGCATCGTCAACTGGAACAAGCAACTGACCGGTGCCGCCAGCAGCGCGCCGTTCGGGGGCGTCGGCGCCAGCGGCAACCACCGCGCCAGTGCCTATTACGCGGCGGACTATTGCGCCTACCCGGTGGCCTCGCTGGAAACCGCGAGCCTTGTCCTGCCCGCTACGCTGACGCCCGGCGTCGCCCTATAACAACAGGTTCACGGAGCCTTGACCGATGAAATCGTTTGAAGTGAATTTTGATGGCCTGGTCGGGCCGACGCACAACTATGGCGGCCTGTCCTACGGCAACGTGGCGTCGCAGAGCAACAGCCAGCAGGGTTCGAACCCGCGTGAAGCGGCGCGTCAGGGCCTAGCCAAGATGAAGGCCCTGGCTGACCTGGGCTTCAAGCAGGGCGTGCTGGCGCCGCAGGAGCGTCCGGACGTGGCCGCTCTGCGCAGCCTCGGTTTCAGCGGCAGCGATGCCGAGGTCATCCAGCGTGCGGCGAAAGAAGCCATGCCGCTGCTGGTCGCCAGTTGCTCGGCGTCGAGCATGTGGGTGGCCAACGCCGCCACGGTCAGCCCGAGTGCCGACACGGCCGATGGCCGTGTGCACTTCACCGCGGCCAACCTCAACTGCAAGTATCACCGCAGCATCGAGCATCCGACCACCAGCCGTGTGCTCGGCGCCATGTTCGCCAACCCGCAGCACTTCGCCCATCACGCTGCGCTGCCGGCGGTGGCGCAGTTCGGCGACGAAGGCGCGGCCAACCACACCCGTTTCTGCCGCGCCTATGGCGAGCCGGGCGTCGAGTTCTTCGTGTTCGGCCGCAGTGCTTTCGATACCCGCTACCCGGCGCCGCAGAAATACCCGGCGCGCCAGACCCTCGAGGCCTCCCAGGCTGTCGCCCGTCTGCACGGTCTGACCGATGACGGCGTGGTCTATGCTCAGCAGAACCCGGACGTGATCGACCAGGGCGTGTTCCACAACGACGTGATCGCCGTGGGCAATGGCGAGGTGCTGTTCTATCACGAGGATGCTTTCCTCGACACCGAGCGGGTGCTGGCCGAACTGAAGGACAAGCTGGCCCGGCGTGGCGGCAACTTCAAGGCGATCTGCGTGCCGCGCGCGCAGGTGACAGTGGAGGACGCGGTGCGCTCCTACCTGTTCAACAGCCAGTTGCTGTCCCGCGATGACGGTTCGATGCTGCTGGTGGTGCCGGAAGAATGCCGTAACAACGAACGGGTCTGGGCTTACCTGTCGGCGCTCACCGCCCAGGGCGGCGCCATCGGCGAGGTCCGGGTGTTCGACCTCAAGCAGAGCATGCAGAACGGCGGCGGCCCGGCGTGCCTGCGGTTGCGGGTCGCGCTGAATGAAACGGAACTGGCGGCGGTCAATCCAGGGGTTATCATGACCGCGCCGCTGTACGACACCCTGACCCAATGGGTCGACCGGCACTACCGCGACCGCCTGGTCGAAAGCGACCTGGCCGATCCGCAACTGCTGGTGGAATGTCGTACGGCACTGGATGAACTGACCCGGATCCTCAAGCTGGGCTCGGTCTATCCGTTCCAACTCAATCCCTGAAAGAGCACTCGAATATGTCCGACGCCCTGCAACTGATCCTTGAAGACGAAGATGGCAACCAGCGCGAAGCCTCCACCACCCGCTTTGCGGTGATCTGGCAAGGCAAGGAAGTCTGGATCCAGCAGGATGGCCGTGGCCAGTTGCTGATCGGCGTCGACGTCGAAGAGGGCGATACCGAATACGCCAACCTGTTGCTGCGCCCGCTGGCCACCAACCTGGTCAGCCTGCAGCTGGAAATGGAGCCGGCCGATGTCGGCGACGATGACGATCACGTCCATGGTCCCGATTGCGGACATCATCACTAAGGAAACCACGCCAATGCTCGCCCTCGGCAAACTGCTTGAGCTGACGTTGAACGGTCACGAACCGTCCGAGAAGACCCAGGTGACGGTGCAGGGCGTGCGCTTGCGCTGGCTTGCCGAGGGGGCGCTGGAAGTGACTCCGCCGGAGGCGCAGGATATCGGTCTGGACGTGCTGCTGTCCGCCGGTATCCATGGCAACGAAACCGCGCCCATCGAGCTGCTTGACGAATTGCTGCACGATATTGCCCGCGGCCAAGTGAAGCCCCGGGCGCGGATCCTGTTCCTGTTCGGCAATCCGGCTGCGATACGGCGCGGTGAGCGCTACATCGAACAGGACGTCAACCGTCTGTTCAACGGCCGTCATGAATTGTCCAGCGGGCAGGAAGCATTGCGTGCGGCTGAGCTGGAATGTCTGGCGAAGAAGTTTTTCAGCCACGAAGGGCGGTTGCGCCTGCATTACGATCTGCATACCGCGATCCGCGGTTCCAGGATCGAGCAGTTCGCGCTGTACCCCTATAAAGAAGGGCGCCAGCATTCCCGTCGGGAGCTGGCCCGGTTGCACGCGGCGGGCATGGAGGCGGTGCTGCTACAGAGCAAGACGTCCATCACCTTCACGGCATACACCTATGAACAGCTCGAGGCCGAGTCCTTCACCCTGGAACTGGGGAAGGCGCGGCCTTTCGGGCAGAATCAACAGGTCAATCTCGAACGGCTGGAGTCTCGGCTGATTCAGATCATCGAGGGCAACGAACCCGAGCAGGCCGAGGAACTCGACGGCCTGCAACTGTTCAGCGTCGCCCGCGAGATCATCAAGCACAGCGACCACTTCCACCTGCACCTGCCGGCGGATATCGAGAACTTCTCGGAGTTGTCCAAGGGTTACCTGCTGGCCGAAGACCTGGCCGAGACCCGCTGGATCGTGGAAGAAGAGGGTGCCCGGATCATTTTCCCCAATCCGAAGGTCAAGAACGGGCTTCGGGCGGGGATCCTGATCGTGCCTGCCTCGACCGACGGGCTGGGGGCCTAGGGTTCGGGCTTTTAAGCTGCAAGCTGCAAGCTTCAAGTAAGAGCGATCCGCGTCGTCGGGGCTTTTAGCTTTTAGCTTTTAGCTTGCAGCTCTCAGCTTCAGACCGCCAGCTTCTGCGGCGCTTCATTGCGGCGCAGTGCGCGCAGCTTCAGCAGGGTGTCGGCGCAGGTATCCGCTGCTTCCCGGCCCTTGAGCACGAAGTGTTCGAAGAAGAAGTTCTGGTGCTCGTCGCCTGCATGGAAGTGATGCGGGGTGAGCACCACCGAGAACACCGGCACTTCGGTTTCCAGCTGCACCTGCATCAGGCCGCTGATCACCGACTGGGCGACGAATTCGTGGCGGTACAGGCCGCCATCCACCACCAGGCCGGCTGCGACGATGGCGCCGTAGCGGCCGCCACGGGCCAGCAGTTTGGCGTGCAATGGAATTTCGAAGGCGCCACCGACTTCATAGAAGTCAATGTCGCTGGCCTGGTAACCATGCTTGGCCATTTGCTCAACGAAGCCTTTGCGGCTCTGGTCGACGATATCCTTGTGCCAGCAGGCCTGGACGAAGGCGATACGCTCGTTGCCGTGGGCTTTGCTGTCGATGGGGGTTGCTTGCATTGAAACGGACTCCTGTTTGTATGAAAAACAGGGCATCTGGATCGAAAGGGATGGTCGTACCGACAAAAACGCGGACGAACGGACACAACGGTGCCTATCCCGTTCTCTCTTTATCCGGACTATGACCGTCGGCCCCGGAATCACACCGGGTCTGCTGACCTTGCAGGGCAAGCCTGCAAGCGCTCGCGGGCTATGCGCATTGCGCGCAATTACCGCCGGTGGGGAATCGCACCCCGCCCTGAGAACGTTGCCATCACCTGTGATGGCGCTGACGTTTGTAACATAGATCCCGGCGAAACGTATAGCCTGCTAACTAAATCGCACCCATAAACGTCATTTCATCCTGAATGCGCGCCATCGGCGTATAAACCCACTGCACCTGGCGGTCAGGCTGGCTATAATGCGGCCCTTTGCCGTCGTTTTTGTCTATTTTGACGCGCACATTTGCCTCAGGCCGCCGTTTCCGTGGAAGAACCTATGAAAAGCGCAGAAATCCGTGAAGCCTTCCTTCGATTCTTCGAAGAGCAGGGACACACCCGAGTCGCCTCCAGCTCCCTGATTCCGGGCAATGACCCGACCCTGCTGTTCACCAACGCCGGCATGAACCAGTTCAAGGACTGCTTCCTCGGCCAGGAAAAACGCGCCTACACCCGCGCGGTCAGCAGCCAGAAATGCGTGCGCGCCGGCGGCAAGCACAACGACCTGGAAAACGTCGGTTATACCGCGCGTCACCACACCTTCTTCGAAATGCTGGGCAACTTCAGTTTTGGCGACTACTTCAAGCGTGACGCCATCACCTTCGCCTGGACCTTCCTGACGTCGGACAAATGGCTGAACCTGCCCAAGGAAAAGCTCTGGGTCACGGTCTACGCCACCGACGACGAAGCCTACGACATCTGGACCAAGGAAGTCGGCGTGCCGGCCGAGCGCATGGTCCGCATCGGCGACAACAAGGGCGCGCCTTACGCCTCCGACAACTTCTGGACCATGGGCGATACCGGCCCGTGCGGCCCATGCACCGAGATCTTCTACGACCACGGCGCCGACATCTGGGGCGGCCCGCCTGGCTCGCCTGAAGAAGACGGTGACCGCTACATCGAGATCTGGAACAACGTCTTCATGCAGTTCAACCGCACTGCGGACGGTGTCCTGCACCCGCTGCCGGCGCCATCGGTGGACACCGGCATGGGGCTGGAGCGGATCAGTGCGGTCCTGCAGCATGTTCACTCTAACTACGAGATCGACCTGTTCCAGAGCCTGCTGGCCGCTTCGGCCAAGGCCATCGGCTGCAGCAACGACGGCCAGCCGTCGCTCAAGGTGGTCGCCGACCACATCCGTTCCTGCGGCTTCCTGATTGCCGACGGCGTGGTGCCGTCCAACGAAGGTCGTGGTTACGTGCTGCGCCGCATCGTTCGCCGCGCTTGCCGTCACGGCAACAAGCTCGGCGCCAAGGGCAGCTTCTTCTACCAGATCGTTGCCGCGCTGGTGGCCGAGATGGGTGAGGCCTTCCCTGAGCTGAAGTCGCAGCAGGCGCATATCGAACGCGTGCTGAAGACCGAGGAAGAGCAGTTCGCCAAGACCCTGGAGCAGGGCCTGAAGATCCTCGAGCAGGACCTGGCCGAGCTCAAGGGCAACGTGATTCCGGGCGAAGTGGTGTTCAAGCTGTACGACACCTACGGTTTCCCGATGGACCTGACCGCCGACATCGCCCGCGAGCGCGAGCTGAGCATCGACGAAGCCGGCTTCGAGCGCGAAATGGAGGCCCAGCGTGAGCGCGCCCGTTCCGCCAGCGCCTTCGGCCTGGACTACAACAGCCTGGTCAAGGTCGACGTGGACACCGAGTTCCTCGGTTACACCGCCACCGAAGGCAGTGCCAGGATCGTCGCCCTGTACAAGGACGGTCAGTCCGTCGAGCAACTGGGTGAAGGCGAGGAGGGCGTGGTCATCCTCGATCGCACGCCGTTCTACGCCGAGTCCGGCGGCCAGATTGGCGACACCGGCTATCTGCAGGCCGGTGCTGTGCGCTTCGACGTGCGTGACACCACCAAGACCGGCGGTGCCTTCCTGCACCATGGCGTGATCGCCAGTGGCAGCCTGAGCGTTGGCGCCCAGGTCGAGGCCAGGGTCGACGCCGATGTGCAGCACGCGACCTCGCTGAACCACTCCGCCACCCACCTGCTGCACGCTGCGCTGCGCGAGGTCCTGGGTGAGCACGTGCAACAGAAAGGCTCGCTGGTGAACAGCCAGCGCCTGCGTTTCGACTTCAGCCATCCGGAAGCGGTCAAGCCAGAGCAGATCAAGGCGCTGGAAGAGATCGTCAACCGCGAAGTGCGCAAGAACTCCGAGGTGCAGACCGAAGAGACCGATATCGAAACCGCCAAGCAGAAGGGCGCCATGGCCCTGTTCGGCGAGAAGTACGGCGACAGCGTGCGCGTGCTGAGCATGGGCGGCGACTTCTCCGTCGAGCTGTGTGGCGGTATCCATGCCAAGCGCACCGGCGATATCGCGGTGTTCAAGATCGTCAGCGAAGGCGGCGTGGCTTCCGGTGTGCGTCGTATCGAAGCGGTTACCGGTGCTGCGGCACTGGCCTACCTGAACGGCGCCGAAGAGCAGCTCAAGGAAGCCGCGCAACTGGTCAAGGGCAGTCGCGACAACCTGATCGACAAGCTGTCGGCGGTGCTCGAGCGCAACCGCCAGCTGGAAAAACAACTGGAGCAGTTGCAGGCCAAGGCTGCCAGCGCTGCCGGTGACGACCTGGCCAACAGCGCCGTGGACGTCAAGGGTGTCAAGGTGCTCGCGGCACGTCTCGACGGCCAGGATGGCAAGGCCCTGCTGGCGCTGGTCGATCAACTGAAGAACAAACTCGGCCGCGCAGTGATCCTGCTCGGCAGTGTCCACGAAGAGAAGGTCGTACTGGTCGCTGGCGTGACCAAGGACCTGACCGGCCAACTCAAAGCCGGTGATTTGATGAAACAAGCCGCTGCGGCGGTGGGCGGCAAGGGCGGTGGTCGTCCGGACATGGCGCAAGGCGGAGGCGTGGATGCCGCCGCGCTGGACGGCGCACTGGCCCTGACCGTGCCCTTCGTAGAGCAGGGTGTCTGAGGCGCCGACGGCCCGTCGTCTAGTGGCGGGCCGTCGGCGTTGTGATTTGTTTATTGGGTGCCCTTCACGGGCTGAGGCGGCTTTGAAATGGCGTTGATCGTACAGAAATTTGGCGGCACCTCGGTCGGCACAATCGAGCGGATCGAGCAGGTTGCCGACAAGGTCAAGAAATTCCGCGAAGCTGGCGATGACCTGGTGGTTGTGTTGTCGGCGATGAGCGGCGAAACCAATCGCCTGATCGACCTTGCCAAGCAGATCAGTGATCAGCCGGTTCCGCGTGAACTGGATGTGATCGTGTCCACGGGTGAGCAGGTGACTATCGCCTTGCTCGCCATGGCGCTGATGAAGCGTGGTGTTCCGGCGGTGTCCTACACCGGTAACCAGGTGCGGATTCTCACTGACAGCGCGCACAACAAGGCGCGCATCCTGCAAATCGACGATCAGAAGATCCGTGGCGACCTCAAGGCCGGCCGTGTGGTCGTGGTCGCGGGTTTCCAGGGCGTCGACGAGCACGGCAACATCACCACCCTCGGTCGCGGTGGTTCCGACACCACCGGCGTGGCCCTGGCGGCTGCGCTGAAGGCCGACGAGTGCCAGATCTATACCGACGTGGATGGTGTCTACACCACTGACCCGCGCGTCGTGTCCCAGGCCCAGCGCCTGGACAAGATCACCTTCGAAGAGATGCTGGAAATGGCCAGCCTCGGTTCCAAGGTGCTGCAGATCCGTGCCGTCGAGTTCGCCGGCAAGTACAACGTTCCGCTGCGCGTGCTGCACAGCTTCCAGGAGGGTCCGGGTACCCTCATTACTATTGATGAAGAGGAATCCATGGAACAGCCGATCATTTCCGGCATCGCCTTCAACCGCGATGAAGCCAAGCTGACCATCCGTGGCGTACCGGACACCCCGGGCGTGGCTTTCAAGATCCTCGGCCCGATCAGCGCCGCCAACATCGAAGTCGACATGATCGTGCAGAACGTCTCGCACGATAACACCACCGACTTCACCTTCACCGTGCACCGCAACGACTACGAGAAGGCCATGGGCGTGCTGAAGAGCACGGCCGCCGAAATCGGCGCGCGTGAAGTCATCGGTGACACCAAGATCGCCAAGGTCTCGATCGTCGGTGTCGGCATGCGTTCCCACGCTGGCGTGGCAAGCCGCATGTTCGAAGCGCTGGCCAAGGAGAGCATCAACATCCAGATGATCTCCACCTCCGAGATCAAGGTCTCCGTGGTCATCGAAGAGAAGTACCTGGAGCTGGCTGTACGCGCACTGCATACGGCTTTCGAGCTCGACGCGCCGTCCCGTCAGGGCGAGTAAGCGTAGTCCCCAGGGGCGCGGCCATGCCGCGCCCCTTCTTTTTTGGCTGGTGCGAGATCTGATCTTTTGTCCGCGCTAGTCAATACTTAGGCGTAGGTCGACAGCCGTCCAGGTTGTAGGTTGAAGCCCTCTTTTTTACAGACTGTTGTCCCTGAACTGAATCGCGTGAGGAGAAAGGTATGCTGATTCTGACTCGTCGGTGCGCAGAGAGCCTGATTATTGGCGATGGCGAAATCACCGTGACCGTGCTCGGCGTCAAAGGAAATCAAGTGCGGATCGGTGTGAACGCCCCCAAGGAAGTGGCCGTGCACCGTGAGGAAATCTACCTTCGGATCAAGAAAGAGAAGGACGAAGAACCAAGCCATTAATTTTTATCGTTTTTTTTTCAAAAAAGAGTTTGCAAACGGGGAAGGCTCTGGTTATTATACGCCCCGTGTTGCGGAGAGGTGGCCGAGTGGCCGAAGGCGCTCCCCTGCTAAGGGAGTATACCTCACAAGGGTATCGGGGGTTCGAATCCCCCCTTCTCCGCCATTATTCATGTAGGGCGCTGTAATCTGGCATGAATCACTAAGTAGTTGAAATTAAACGAAAAAGTGGTTGCCAAAACGATTTAGCGAACTATAATGCGCGGCTTCAAATGCACTCGTAGCTCAGCTGGATAGAGTACTCGGCTACGAACCGAGCGGTCACAGGTTCGAATCCTGTCGAGTGCACCATGTCGAACAAGCAAGTCTTAAAGGATTTGCTTAAGCGTCAACCAGAGGTGATCTGGTCCATCAAGTACCAACCCTGCACTCGTAGCTCAGCTGGATAGAGTACTCGGCTACGAACCGAGCGGTCACAGGTTCGAATCCTGTCGAGTGCACCATGCAAAACAAGTAAATCCTGTAGGGTTTGCTTCAGCGTCAACCAGAGGTGATCTGGTCCATCAAGCGCCAACCCTGCACTCGTAGCTCAGCTGGATAGAGTACTCGGCTACGAACCGAGCGGTCACAGGTTCGAATCCTGTCGAGTGCACCATATAACGAAGAGCCCGCCTTAATGGCGGGCTTTTTGTTTTCCGCGATTTTTCTCCCTATTAATAAAACCTCATCTGGCCCGGACGGCGCGTGCTAATTTTCATAGAGCACATGTGCTCTTTTTCGAAGCGTGACCGTCGCATTGATGGATTCGGACGTTTGCTTCCGCCCATTTCGCAAACGATTGTTTTCACCGATATTTTCAGCCTCTGGCGGCTCAAGCGGTGTATGATTGCGCCCGTCAGCCCCGCCGGGGCTTGTGGAATACCACCATGGACTTACCCAGTAGTTACTTAATCGCTCGTATTGCCAATCACGAATTGACTGATTGATCCTCCCGGCGTGCTCCGCTGCTGGGAGTGGAGTTCGCCTATGACTGAAATCGAAGTAAAAAAGACGCAAGACAGCCTGCAGGACCGCCTGGCCCAGGTGGTCGAGTTGCTGCACCGCCAACGTGTGGTGGAGGACCTTACCCATCGTCAGGAAGGTCATCATAACGACCGGGTAGAAAACCTGGTTCACCGGCAGAACCTCGTCGAGCTTCAGCGCAAGCTCGATGATCTGCACTCCGCAGACGTCGCCTATATTCTCGAAGCACTTCCGCTCGACGATCGTCTGACGGTCTGGCAGTTGGTCAAGGCCGAGCGTGACGGCGACATCCTCCTTGAAGTCTCCGATGCGGTTCGCGAAACCCTGATCGCCGACATGGACGATCATGAGTTGCTGGCTGCCGCCAAGGAGATGGATGCGGACGAACTGGCCGACCTCGCTCCGGAACTGCCTCGCGACGTTATCCATGAGCTGATGGAAACCCTGGACGCCCAGCAGCGTGAGCGCGTGCGCTCGGCCCTGAGCTACGACGAGGAGCAAGTGGGGGCACTGATGGACTTCGAGATGGTTACCATCCGCGAAGACGTCAGTCTGGAAGTGGTTTTGCGTTACCTGCGCCGCCTCAAGGAACTGCCGGGTCATACCGACAAGCTTTTCGTTGTCGATTACGACGGCATCCTCAAGGGCGTATTGCCGATCAAGCGACTGCTGGTCAACGATCCGGACAAGAAGGTGTCCGAGGTGATGGCCGATGACCCGGTCAGTTTCCATCCGGAAGAGGATGCCTACGATGCTGCGCAGGCGTTCGAGCGCTACGATCTGATCTCGGCGCCGGTGGTCGACAAGAACGATCGCCTGATCGGCCGTCTGACCATTGACGAGATGGTCGACCTCATTCGTGAGGAGAGTGAGAGCGAAGTGCTGAACATGGCGGGTCTGCGCGAGGAAGAAGATATCTTCGCGTCGGTCTGGCGCTCCCTGCGCAACCGTTGGGCCTGGCTGGCAATCAACCTGATTACCGCATTCGTGGCTTCGCGGGTCATTGGCCTGTTCGAAGGCTCGATCGAGAAACTCGTCGCGTTGGCAGCGCTGATGCCCATCGTGGCAGGTATCGGCGGCAACTCGGGCAACCAGACGATTACCATGATCGTCCGCGCGATGGCGCTGGATCAGGTGAGCCCTGGCAACACCTCTCGTCTGATGCGCAAGGAATTGGCCGTCTCGCTGCTCAACGGGCTTATCTGGGGCGGCGTGATTGGTGCCGTGGCGTTCCTGCTTTATGGCAGTTGGTCGCTGGGCCTGGTGATGACCGCGGCAATGACGCTGAACCTTTTGCTCGCTGCACTCATGGGGGTACTGATTCCGATGACCCTGGCACGGCTCGGGCGCGATCCTGCGATGGGTTCCAGCGTGATGATTACCGCCGTGACCGACAGTGGTGGTTTCTTCATCTTCCTTGGCCTGGCCACTCTGTTCTTGCTGTAGAGGTCAGCCATTGAAAAGCCAGCTCGTAAGCTGGCTTTTTATTGCCTGCCAAAAGCAAAACGCCCGATGCGCAAGCATCGGGCGTTTTGTTCTGGACGAATCCAGGAGAAAGAGAGTCAGGACGCGTCTGCGGCCATTTCCACGTCATGGGCGATCAATGCAACCAGGGCGTTTTGCTGGCGGTGAGACAGTTGGCGGAAGCGTTGCAGCAGCTCACGTTCGTGCAGGGACAGTTCCGGGCTGTCCAGACGCATGCTCAACTCGTCGCCCAGTGCACCTTCCTGGATGAGGCTCTGTTCCAGGCGGGCAATGATCTCGGAGTTCATGCTGCGGTGGTGGTTACGCGCAACCTCGGCAATGCGCTCACGCATTCCGTCGGGCAGGCGGACGACGAATTTGTCTGCGGTGCGGCTTGAGTAGATAGCCTGTTTCATTGGGCGCATATAATTGACCGGTTTAGTTCAGGGGAAGCGGTTCTTGAAGTTGGCCGCGCGATGAGACTAAGACCATCGTTGCGGTCAAATGTTCAACCTGAATTGTGAATGAGGCCATCATCATGCCTCATTGTCGCCGGTTCCTTGGCGTCAATTCTGTGACAAATATTGAACCGGGTGGAGGCTTTTTGCCAGTACCAATTATCAGAAATGAGGACTGGTTTGAAAAGTTTTGATTCTCCACTAATCCGTTTCAGCACCCTTTCTGCCTGTCATCAGCAACAGGCGAAAAGGTTCGGGAAAGCGCCTAGAATGCGCGTGCTTTCCTCTCTATGAGCATAGTGGCTATGCAGCATGACGCAAGGCCCCACGGGCCGTCCCGCCTCCCTGGGAGATTGATCTACCTGATGGGACCCTCCGGCTCGGGCAAGGACAGTCTGATCGACCACGCTCGGCCGGCGTTGCTGGCATTGGGAGTGCCTGTCGCCCGGCGAGTCATTACGCGTTCTGCCGAGGCGGTGGGGGAGGAGGCGCGCAGTGTATCCCCGCAGCAGTTTGATGCGCTACGGGCGCAGGGAGCTTTCGCCCTCGATTGGCAGGCTAACGGGCTTTGCTATGGCATTCCGATGGAAATCGATGGCTGGCTGGAGAGCGGACGCTCCGTACTGGTCAACGGTTCTCGTGCACACCTGCAGATGGCGCGGGTGAAATACCCGGACCTGCTGCCGATCATGCTTACTGTTTCAACCGATGTCCTGCGGCAGCGATTGCAGCGTCGCGCCCGGGAAACCCGTGACGAAATCGAACAGCGTCTGGCGCGGAACCGTCTGGTACCCGGGAGTCTGGGCGAGGACGTCCGCCAGTTGGACAACTCCACCACGTTGGATGACGCGGCGAGGCGGTTGCTCGAAATACTGCGCGATGCCGGGATCGGTGCAGGCTAGAGTGCCAGAGACTGTTGTGACGGCGTGTCACTGGAGTGCTGTACCGCCTCGCCGAGTACAGCACGGCGTGCGTGCATGGAGCTGTGGTAATCCAGGGATCCCACTGGTGCCTCGGAAGGCAGCAGGCTAAGCGCGACCACGGCCAACAGTGCCAGGGTATTGAAAGCGAGAAGGACCTGATTCATGGGATAGATTCCGGGGCGGTGAGGTCAATATATTCCGTTACCCTGACATGAGCAGTTGTCGTGCCAACCGCTAAATTCATTTTTCTCCTTATAAATCAATGGGTTACTGTTGTTTTAAGGTTGTGGGACCATGCATTCTGCAATGATGGCCATATGCTTCATTGCAGGATGCACGATTTTCTTCCCAGGCCAGCCCCCTTACAGCAGGCAAAAAGCACGATCCCGACATGACAAACGAGCAACTGCTGGTTAAGATGCACGCCTTCTCTCCGCGCGGCGTCCGCTGCCGGTTTGTGTCTCAGTAGCTCAATTGGATAGAGCATCCCCCTCCTAAGGGGAAGGTTGGCAGTTCGAACCTGCCCTGGGACACCAATATAATCAGGCAGTTAGCTTAGTTTTTCTCTGGCTTTCTCGACAGCGATTTCTGTTTAGTCCCCACATCACTCCCCACTTCTCCGTGCCTTTTGAAGCTGAAGATCGTTGACGCCGATCAATCCTGAAAGGCTTCCTCGCAAATGTCAGGCAATCCAAACGGCCAGAATCGGCGTGTGGTGGCGATCAGTGCAAAAAATCTCATGCGATAGCGACTAAATGAAGATTTCCACGCGTCAGTGAAGAAAATTGTCTACAAGGTAGCGCGAATGAAAGAAGCTGCCGCCGTGGTCTCGCGCTGGAAACTTCAGAAAAAATCAGCATACTCGCAAAATCTGAAAATTTTCGTCGTACGCTGAAGAAAGTATCTGCGTGTCCAGGTTTATTGAAGGAAATAATCCATGCGTTCAGCGGGCTATGCACATTTGCGCGACATGCTGGGGATCACTGCAGTACCACTGAACCGGCCGGCCATCGTCCAGCCGGTCACGCGGATTGAGGAGATCGGTCATACGCTCGCCGTCCCCCAGCGACAAGCACCTGCAGAGGGTGACCTGCTTGGGAACGTCCTGTTCGCGCTCAAGCATGAAGGCGTCAACCTTTCGATCCTAGCCCAGGCCCTGCCGCAAATCCCTGTAGAGGTCTTTACCGCTGCTCTGGAAGGCTCTCCAAATGGCGTGTACGTCCGTAAAGCTTGCTTTTTAAGAGAGGGCTTCACCGGTGTAGAGATTCCGCAGCCGTCCGCAGTGACCGGGGGCTATGTTCCGCTCTTTGACCCGGAGCGATACATCACCCGGCCAGGCCCCCGGAACCCAAAGTGGCGGGTCGAATTCAATGGCCTCGGTGACTTCTCGTATTGCGCCATCGTGGAGCGTACGCCGGAGGTTTCTGAGCTGCTCGCGCACAATATCCTTGGCCGGGCGCGGGAGTTTATTGAATCCCTCCCACCGGTAATGATGGATCGTGCCATCAACTGGGCGTACCTCCACGAAACCCAAGACTCCTTCCTGATCGAGAGAGAGGCGCCCACCGAGAACAAGGCCCGGCGCTTTATCCAGCTCCTGCGCCAGGCGCATGAGCGGCTGACGCTGACCGAGGACTATCTGGTCCACTTGCAGAACGCCACCGTCTCGAACCAATTGGATCTGGCAGCAGCGTTTCGTCATGAGCAGAACCACCTGGCCAACGGGCTGCAGGGGGCAGCGGGCGTTAGCTATGTTCCACCGCCACCAGGGCTGTGTCGTGACCTGATGGAAGGCTTGATGCGTTTCGCCAATACAGCGCCCCAGCAGGTCGATCCTTTGGTTGTCGCGAGCATCATCTCTTTCGGCTTTGTGTTCATTCATCCTTTCATGGATGGCAATGGGCGATTGTCCCGCTTCCTGATCCATCACGCTCTCTGCCAAAGCGGTGCCCTGGAGAACGGCCTGCTACTACCGGTTTCGGTAGCGATGAAGCGGGAGGAGCGTATGTACCTGCAGACGCTGCAGGCGTTCTCTAGGCCGGTCCGGGAGTTCTGGCAGGTCAACTGGATCGATTTCGAACAGTATGGGTTTGAGTTCCAAGGCTCGGACGCGGTGTACCGCTACTGGGATGCGACACCGAGTGTGGTGTTTACCTGTCAGATGGCCAAGCGTGCACTTGAAGTGGAACTGCGCGAAGAAACTGCGTTCCTGGAGAGCTATGACACCGTTTACAAGGCGGTAGATGAGCAATTCGACGTTCGGGGCAGTGATCTCTCGGCCCTAGTGATGATGTGTCTGACCAATGGTGGGGTCGTCTCGAACAACCGGCGTAAGCAGTACCTTTACAGAGTGCCGGAGGCGATCTTCGACTGCATCGAGGAGGCAGCCAGGGACGTGCTTGCCGCACAGCGTGCGGCAATGGAAGAGTCCCCGGAGCCGGAGGATGAGCTGCCCGCTGAGCCAGGCAACGGCTGACGGCTCGGTCAAATACCCCGAACTGTGGCCGGTCTGCTCAGGGGCCCGCGAGCTTGCCAAGGCGCAACTGGACATCACTCAACGCTATCACCTGTCTCCTGCGGATTTCGCGTGGGTTGGCGGTAGTTTTCCGATAACCCTGCGGGGCACTGGAGTCATTGGCAGCGTTACAGTTTCCGGCCTGCCGGATCGTGAGGATCATCAGATCGTCGTCGATGCACTGTGCGATCTGCTTGGGCTCGAGCGAGCGGCGTATCGTTTGCCCAGGCAGTAGGTGCCGGTGACGGGACGGAGCGGGGCAGTAGCATGGCATTTGATTACCGCGGTGTGGCTTCTACCGGCCGCGGTTTAGGCTGCTGCCTGGTTCCATGGTCGCATCAGGCGTCTTTTTCTGAGTGATCCGAGCACAGTATCGCGTGTAAGTTTTTTCTTTGATATTTACCGAATATTCCTACATTTAATTCATATTAATTTTACATGTGAAGGGGTTGCCCCTGAAGTTTGTTTGTTGGTTGTCAGTCAGGGTAGTGAAAAGCTCTGGTAAGTAGTTATTACATTTTGACTTGGCCTCGGTTCTGCCGAAGAACAGCCTGTTTTTTGGTCTAAGCCCATCTAGAAAAGGCCTCGCGGAGGTTCCGATACCGCCTGCTTTGCAACCCTAACTCTTCCCGTACATATTCGGTGGCAAACTCTTCCTCCCCAATCGGGTTGGTTAAATGGAAGAATGCTGCCGACCACACAGACACTTTTGTAGTTCATGGTAGTGGGCATCAATTCCTTGGTGCCTCGATGAGCATCTATTTGTTTTTTGTCGCGCATGCTGGCATCGCAGTATGGGGAAGCAACTCATTGTCCACACTTCTAAGCGTTCAACTTGTTCGGGGCCTGCTTGAGGTCAGCGTCGAGGACTCCGCTGTTGCCCCAGCTGAACTGTTTGGCGTCGCGGAGCGCAGAAATCCCAAGCGTGCCTTTCTCTTTGTTTCGAAGGTGCTCGGTCGGCACATCCCGGTACGTCCAGCGATCATGCGAGCGTCTTGCGAAGCACTGGCGGGGAAGCTGCCGGTCGACTTGCCGGGTCCCGTTCTCATCGTGGGCATGGCCGAAACCGCAACGGGGCTGGGGGCAGGGGTGCACCGAGCCTACAGCTCGACGCGTTCCGACACCCTGTATGTGGTCAGCACGCGCCATTCCTCTGGCCACGAGCCGTTTGCCCGCTTCGACGAAGACCATAGCCATGCCACCGCACACCTCATTCACCTGCCCGTGGATCCTGCTCTGCGCGCGATGATGCTGAGTGCCCGGTCACTCGTCGTGGTCGATGACGAGGCTTCGACCGGCAAGACCTTCTTCAATTTGTATCAGGCACTGAGGGACGCTGGGCTGAACTGCCTCGAACGCGTTGTCACCTGTGTGCTGACGGACTGGTCTGCCGGTGCCGTCCAGGAAATGATCGGCGAATCCGTCAGCTCGGTAGCGCTCATGACGGGCGCTTATCGCTTTCACGAGGAGCCGGATGCACCGCTCCCGGAAATGCCCGATGTCGGGACCGTGGCACCTGGCAAGTACCTGTTGTCTCCCGACCGCGACTGGGGGCGTCTCGGCGTAAGGCGCGTTGACGACACACTGGCACCTGACCTGGTGGTGGATTGCGGCGAGCGGGTGCTCGTGGTTGGGACAGGGGAGTTCGTCTGGCGTCCTTTCCTGTTGGCCGAGCGCCTTGAGCGTGCCGGGGCGGATGTGCATTTCTGCGCCACCACACGTTCCCCCATAGCCCTCGGGCATTGCATCGAGCATGTGCTGTCATTTCCTGACAACTATGGCCTCGGCATCCCCAATTTTCTCTACAACGTCCAGCCCGGCCAGTTCGACCGGGTCCTGATTTGCACGGAAACGTCACCAGCGGGTGTGTCCGGGGAACTGGTCGACATCCTGGGTGCAGAGGTCATCGCCGATGGCCTGTGATCGCCCGCTGATCTTCGTTGACCTGGATGACACGCTGTTCCAGACCGCACACAAGATGCCGGATGACCTGCCGAGGATACCGGTGACGACCGACATCGACGGTAGCCCCAACGGCTACATGAGTACGGTCCAGCATATGTTCCTGCACTGGTTGCTGGACTGTGCCGATGTCGTTCCCGTCACCGCCCGCAGTGTCGAGGCCTACCGGCGCGTGAAGCTGCCGTTCGTCCAGGGCGCCATCTGCTCGCACGGCGGCACCCTGCTTGGCCCCGATGGTTCATGCGACCGGGAATGGCGCCTGCACATGGGCCGAATCCTCCAGCCCTTCCATGACCGTTTGCCTGCGCTGAGCGAGGAAGTCCTGCTGCTCGGCGAGGCGCTTGGTTACTCACTGCGCAGCTGGGTCGTGGCTGAGGATGGACTGCGACACTACGCATTGACCAAACATAACGGGTCTGACGACACGCTGCTGGCCGATGTACTGACCAGCGTCCAGTCGCACGGCTTGCTGACGGGCATGTGGGTTCATCGAAACGGTAACAACCTTGCGTTTCTGCCGAATGGCCTGACCAAGCAAGCAGCTGTTCAGGAATGGCTGCGCCGGGATCGGGCTGTCCGTGGCGAGCGGCCAGTCATTGGATTGGGTGACAGCATCTCCGATCTGGGCTTCATGGATTTGTGTCATCTGTGGGCTACGCCATCCGGTAGCCAGTTGGCGGGCGTGGTGGAGAAGCTGCTCTGTGACTGAATCTCTCGCCAGCCTGACCACAGTAGGAAGTGGTAGCTACGCGTCCCAAGACGTGCTTTTTCTCCTTCAGCCCATGCAGCTGGAAGCGACGGCGCTTGATGAAAAGGAACGCTTGATCCAGACGGGACGAAAGCATTACTCGGAGATGATCGGCGAGGAGCCCGTGCCGACAGCTAGCCACATGGCGCTGTATGCGCAGGCGTTGGCGCAGAACGGCAAGCGTATGGCGACCGAGGTCCAGGCATTGGCGCTGGCATTGGCTGCCGAGTACGAAGGCCGGCCGCTAGCGCTGGTATCGCTCGTCAGGGCCGGTCTTCCCCTCGGCGTGCTGCTGCGTCGTGCCCTCGTCGACCTGGGGCAGGAGGTCAGCCACTACGGTGTCAGCATCATCCGCGACCGTGGTATTGACGCAACGGCCCTCGAGATTGTCCTTGATACGCATGGTGCCGGGAACATTGTGTTCGTGGATGGCTGGACCGGTAAGGGGGCCATCGCCGGCGAGCTGGAGCGAACCCTGGCGAGACACAGCCGTTTTCCGGCGAAGCCTCGACTGGTGGTCCTGGCCGATCCCTGTGGGCGCGCCTGGCTTTCAGCGTCCTCGCAAGACTGGCTCATTCCTTCGGGGATACTGGGGGCGACGATATCAGGACTGGTGTCCCGCTCCATCTGGCCCACCCAGGGTGGCCTGCATGGCTGCGTCGTCCATGACCACCTGCGAAGCCATGACACGACCCGTCAGTTCATCGAGCATGTCGACCGCGAGCGCCGTGCACTCGGTAACGTCCCTGCTGCAACCTCATGGACGTTCGAGCAGCGCCGGGTGCTGAGGAACCGTGCGGACAATGTGGTGAATACCCTCGCCAGCCGGTTCGCCGTTGAAGACCTGAACCGTATCAAGCCAGGTATCGCCGAAGCCACTCGTGCGGTATTGCGGCGCGTGCCTCAGCAGGTGCTTGTTCGCAGCCGTGATGACGAGGACATCCGACTCCTGATCCACCTTTCCCAGAGCGCCGGCGTAGCGGTCCAGGAGGCCGGAGAGGCACTTGGTCCTTATCGAGCGTTGACCATCATCCGGAGTGTCCGCTGATGGGCGCCATTTCTCCGTTCGCCCTGGGAGCGACGCTGTACATGCCGGCAACCCGCGAAGGCCTGCTGGCAGTTGTTTCCGGGCGCAGATTCCCTGAGCTGCGTTCACTGGTCGTGTGCCTGGAAGACTCCGTTTCGGAGGTCGATGTTGACGGGGCGCTGGTGAACCTGAAGGCATTGCTGATGGCTGTCGATGCCCAGGGAGGGCGTCATGGGCGAGGGCCGTTGCTCTTCGTTCGCCCTCGCGATGCGGTGATGGCTGCCCGTCTCAGTGATTGGAAGTTGATGAAGCATGTCGATGGCTTCGTTGCGCCCAAGCTGACCTTGGCCTCGCTGGGGGCGTGGGAAAAAGTCGCCCGCAACTGCGCTCTACGGTTCATGCCGACGCTGGAGACGCCCGAGGTCTACGATCCCGGAGCGATGGTCGCGTTGGGCCAGGCACTCAAGGCCGGTTTCGGCGAGCGGATCATTGCATTGCGCATAGGTGGCAACGATCTCCTGGGTTGCCTGGGGCTGAGGCGCAATCCGCTCACCACGCTGTATAGCACCCCGATGGGTTACGTCATTCCCATGCTTGCCGGAATCATGGGCGCCCAGGGTTTTGCCATGACCGCTCCCGTGTTCGAGTTTCTGGCAGAGCCTCATCTGTTGAGCCGCGAGCTGGAGCTGGATCTCGCTCATGGGCTGGTCGGGAAAACGGCCATTCATCCAAGCCAGATCACTCCGATCCAGGATGCACTGCGCGTCAGCCTCGACGACCTCAATTGCGCCCGCCTCATCGTCAACGACGTCGCGCCGGCTGTCTTTCGCCATAACGATGCCATGTGCGAGCCGGCCACTCACCTCAAATGGGCGCAGAACATTCTCGAGCGCGCTGAATGGCATGGCGTCAAGCCTACAGACGCAGCGGCTGGTGACTGCACCGTTCGGTTGACGGAGGTTCGTCGATGAGCCGCACAGCCTTTCTGCCTCCCGTTCTGCAACGCCCTCACCCCAAGGTAGCGCTCGCCTGCCGGGCCGTAACACACACAACGAAGACCAACATGGAGCGTGCGCATGGCACTCACCCTGAATAAGAACCAGAGCATCTCACTGGAGAAAACCGCCGGTACCGGTCTGACCTCGATCGCCCTCGGGCTGGGCTGGGACCCGGTGAAGCCCACCGGCTTCTTTTCCCGGTTCATGGGCGGTGGCGACTCGATCGACCTGGACGCTTCATGCATCGTCCTGGACGACCGGCTGAAGTCACTTGACCTGGTCTGGTTTCGCCAATTGAAGTCCCGTGATGGCTCGATCCGTCATTCCGGCGACAACCTCACGGGTGAGGGCGAGGGGGATGATGAAACCATCCATGTGGACCTTCCCGGGCTTCCCGCCAATGCGCAGCATCTGGTGTTCACCGTCAACAGCTTCCGGGGCCAGCGCTTCGATCAGGTCGAGAATGCCTACTGCCGCGTACTCGACGCGTCGAGCGGCAGGGAGCTGGCCCGTTTCAACCTGGCGGAGAAAGGCGCGCACACGGGGGTGGTGATGGCGTGCCTCAGCCGCGAGCCTGATGGTTGGCAATTCAAGACGATCGGACAAGCCACCGACGGGCGTACCGCCGAGGAGCTTGTGATCCTGGCCATCAAGGCGGTGCGCCCATGACCGCGCTGATGCCCGGTGGAAATGTGCCGATTGCCGCCGGCCCGCTGCAGATAGACGTCCACTACTCGCCACTTCCGGGCATTGATATCGACATCAGTGCCTTTGCGTTGCTCGACACGGGAAAGGTCCGGGGCGACGCAGACATGTGCTTCTACGGACAACCGAACGTGCACGGCGGGGCGATCCAGCTGAGTGCGGCCTCGGCGGGGCTGGGGCGCTTTGTCCTGGACCTTGCACGTCTCGACAGCTCGGTGGAAAGGGTGGCGCTGACGGCGACCATTCATGAGAACCAGGCAAGTTTCGAACGCGTGTCATCGTTGGCGCTATCCCTCTCAGGCGGTGTCGAGGCGCAGATTCCAACGCTCGGAATGGCCGAAACGGCGCTGATCCTCGGTGAGTTCTACCGGCGCCAGGGGCTATGGAAGTTCCGCTGCGTCGGCCAGGGATTCACCGGCGGCCTGGAGCCCCTGGCCCGGCATTTTGGTGTCGAGGTCGCGGCACCGTCGAGTGCTGCCTCCACCGCCGTTCCACGTCCGGCAGTGCCGTCTGCCCCTGCTTCGGCTCCGTCCTCGGCGATCAGTCTCAGCAAGGTAACCCTCGACAAAAGCCGCTCGAGCATCAGCCTGGAAAAAACGGCAGCCGGGTTCGGTGAGATCAAGGTGAATCTGAACTGGAACCCGACGCTTGGCGGCGGTGGTTTTTTCAGCCGCGAAAAGGACATTGATCTGGATGTGGGGTGCCTCTACGAACTCCAGAATGGTGAAAAGGGGGCAATCCAGGCGCTGGGCGACAGCTTTGGCGATCTGGACGCCGAGCCCTTCATCCAGCTCATGGGCGACGACCGTACCGGCTCGGTCGCCGGCGGCGAATGGTTGCACGTCAACGGCCAGAGGTGGAGCGAGATCCGGCGCATCCTGATCTACGCGTTCATCTACGAAGGTGCTCCTAACTGGAGAGCCACCGATGGCGTCGTCACCCTGTTCATTCCTGGCCAGCCGGACATCGAGGTTCGCCTCGACGAAGAGGGCGGCAGCCACGGCATGTGTGCCATCGCCATGCTGGAAAACGTAAACGGGGCCGTGAAGGTCAGCCGTCGTGTCGACTTCCATCAAGGCCACCGCAAGCTGGACCACGCCTATGGCTGGGGCATGCGCTGGACCGCCGGGTCGAAATGAACCGCTCGCCCTGCAACGCACCATTGGTGCGTTTCCAGCTGACCTGTCCCATGCCCGGTAACGGCCTGGCTGAATCCATCCTGAGGAATTGATACGTGGAAACATCTCTCGGCTTTCCGCCGCTGACCATGGCGGTCTTCGTCGGCATTGCGCTTGGCGCACTGTTGTTGGACATGGTGAGCCACCGTGGTAACAAGCCCATCACGCTGGCCGGTGCCTCTCTCTGGTCTGTGTTCTGGATCGCGATTTCGCTGGGTTTCGCAGGGTTCCTCTATGTCCAGCATGGCAGTGAGGTGGCGAGCCTGTTCGTCACCGGCTATGCGCTGGAGAAGGTCCTGTCGGTGGACAACCTGTTTGTGTTCATGGCCATTTTCGCCTGGTTCAAGGTCCCGGATGGCTTGCGCCATCGGATTCTCTACTGGGGAATCATCGGCGCCATCGTGTTCCGGGGTGTGTTCGTGGCCATCGGTACCGGCCTGCTGGCGTTCGGTCCATGGGTCGAGCTGGTATTCGCGCTGATCGTTGCCTGGACAGCCGTGATGATGCTGCGCTCCGGTGCAGATGATGACGAGGAGCCAGACTACTCTCGCCATATCGCCTACCGCTTTGCCAGCCGGCTGTTTCCCGTGTGGCCGAAGCTGCACGGACAGCGGTTCTTCGTCAGCCGCAAGGTCCTTGAAGCAGAGGTTCAGAAGCCCGAGAACCAGGGTATGAGCCTGGCGGCCAAGGGCGGTCTGTTCGCGACTCCGCTGTTCCTGTGTCTGGTGGTCGTGGAGGTCTCGGACGTTCTGTTCGCGTTCGATTCGGTTCCGGCGATCATCGCCGTCAGTCGCGAACCCCTGATCGTCTATTCCGCGATGCTTTTCGCGATCCTCGGCCTGCGCACCTTGTACTTCGTACTCGAGGCCCTGAAGCGCTATCTGGTGCATCTGGAGAAGGCCGTCATCGTGCTGCTGTTCTTCATCGCGGCCAAGCTCGGGCTGAACGCTACCGATCACCTGTTCCACCACGGCATCGCCATTTCCCCCAACACCAGTCTGCTGATCGTGATGGTGGTGCTTGCCCTGGGGATTCTCGCCAGTGTGGTGTTCCCCGAGAAACAAGACACGCCAGGCGAAAACGCTAACCCGCAGTAATCATAAGGAGCTGTATTCATGGCACTGACCCTTCAGAAGGGCGGCAACCTGTCTCTTTCCAAAGCTGATCCCAACCTGACCAGGATTCTGGTGGGACTTGGCTGGGACCCGCGGGCGACCAATGGGATCGAGTTCGATCTGGACGCCAGCGCTTTCCTCCTGGACACCAGTGGCAAGGTCCGCGGCGAGTCCGATTTCATTTTTTACAACCAGCTCAGAAGTCCGGACGGATCGGTCGAGCACACCGGTGACAACCGTACCGGTGCCGGTGCGGGGGATGACGAGGTGATCAAGGTCGATCTGAGCCGCGTTCCGGCTTACGTCGACAAGATCGCCTTTACCGTCACCATCCATGACGCTCAGGCCCGTGCGCAGAATTTCGGCCAGGTCGGCAATTCGTTCATTCGGGTCGTCAACGAGGTGACCGGTGCCGAAGTGGTTCGTTACGACCTGACGGAAGACGCCTCGGTGGAGACCGCGATGATCTTCGCAGAGTTGTACCGCAACAACGGCGAGTGGAAATTCCGCGCCGTCGGACAGGGCTATGCAGGCGGTCTGGGTGCGCTGGCCAATGGTTACGGTCTGAATTTCTGATCCCTTATCTCAACTGAACAAGGAAACACATCATGGCGGTAAGTTTGTCCAAAGGCGGTAACGTCTCTCTGTCGAAAGAGGCACCGGGTCTGTCCGAAGTGGTCGTTGGCCTGGGGTGGGACCCGCGTGTCACGGACGGCGTCGAATTCGACCTCGACGCATCGGTGTTCATTACCGGCGATACGGGGAAGGTTTTGAACGACGGCAGCTTCATCTTCTACAACAACAAGACGTCCGCCGATGGCACTGTCGAGCATCAGGGCGACAACCGTTCGGGGCAGGGTGAAGGTGATGACGAACAGGTGGTCGTCAAGCTGAATGGCTTGGCAGCGGATGTGAAAAAGCTGGTTTTCGCCGTCACCATCCACGATGCCGAAAACCGCAAGCAGTCCTTCGGACAGGTGGCCAACGCTTACATCCGGGTGCTCGACAAGGCCGATGGCAAGGAAATTGCGCGCTATGACCTGTCGGAAGATGCCTCTACCGAGACCGCAATGATCTTCGGTGAGCTCTATCGCCACAACGACGAATTCAAGTTCAAGGCGATCGGCCAAGGTTTTGCGGGTGGCTTGAAGCCCTTGGCCGAAGCTCATGGCGTGAGCATTGGCTGAACGGCGGTAACAACGATGAGCCCCGGTTTTGCCGGGGCTTTTCACGTCACCCATGCAGGCCAATTACTGGCCCTCCCAACCCCTTGTTTTCGCATAGCATTTTCAGCTTTCAGGAAGGAGAGCAGGTTCTCGATGCGATGCATACATATGGGTTTGGCAGCTCTGGTGCTGCTGTCTGCGATGAGTTCAGTGCATGCGAAGAGCCTCGACAGGAAGCAGGTTGAAATGTGCCGCTGGGGTGCGGAAGTCGCCCGGTCGGCGCAACAGTCCAAGCTTTCCGGGACGAGCCTGTGGCGTGTTCGTGAGAATCTCAAAGTGCGCAAGTATCGCGAGCCCTGGATGCCGAAGATGGCCCTGGGGATCACTGAGCAGACCTATGCCAGCCGAAGCCGGCTGCAGCCGGCATCAGTGAAGAAGACCTACTACGATGGCTGCATTCGCCACGAGCAGCAACGCAGGCAGGCCTCCAGAAAATAGAGCGCGCCGCTCAGTGCCCGCCGTTCATGCGGCGGGCCGCCGCGTAGATCCCCAGCCCCACCAGTGCCGTCACTGCGCCGATGTAGCCGGTGCTGGTCCATCCCATTCCGGCGGTGATCGCCATTCCTCCCAGCCATGGCCCCAGCGCGTTCGCCAGGTTGAACGCCGCGTGGTTCGAGGCGGCCGCCAGACTCGGCGCCTCGTGGGCGATATCCATCAAGCGGATCTGCAGCGGTGCAGCCAGGGCGATCATGGTGCCGACCAGGCCGATACCCAGCAGGATCGACCACAGCGACTGTGCCGCGACGGTGAAGAACAGCAACACAGCGACGGACCACAGCAACACCAGGCCCACAGCCCGGAAGCCCAGGCGGTCGAACAGTTTTCCGCCGGCAATGTTGCCGATGATTCCACCCACACCGAAGGCTGCCAGGCCGAATGGAATCCACTGCGGCGACACGCGGGTCACTTCCAGCAGGGTCGGGGCGAGGTAGCTGAATACGCAGAACATGCCGGCGAAGCCGATGGAGGCGATGCCCAGGGCCATCCACACTTGCGGCAGACGGAAGGCCTGGAGTTCCTTGCGCGGGTCGCTGCGGGCTTCGTTACGGGGTTGCGGGACGAAGTACCAGACCAGGGCGATGGTGCAGAGCGCAATCGCCCCCACCAGAATGAACGCCGAGCGCCAGCCGAAGAATTGACCCAGCCACGTAGCGATGGGGTTGCCCAGCAGCATGGCGACGGTTAGGCCCATCATCACCCGGGCCACGGCACCGGCGCGCTGGTTGCTCGGGACCATGCTCGACGCCACTACCGCAGCGATGCCGAAATAGGCACCGTGGGGCAGGCCGCTGATGAAGCGGAAGGCGACCAGTCCGGCGAACGACGGCGCGAAAGCAGTGGCCAGGTTGCCGATGGCATAGAGGGCCATCAGCAACAGCAGCATGTGTTTGCGCAGCAGCCTGGAGCCGAGAATGGCCAGCGCTGGCGCCCCCACCACGACGCCCAGCGCATAGGCACTGATGGCATGGCCGACCTCGGGCTCGCTGAGCTTCAGGTTACTGGCGATATCGGGCATCAGCCCCATGATGGCGAACTCGCCGGTGCCGATGGCGAAGCTTCCCAGCGCCATGGCGGCTTCCATTTTGGCGACAGTGCTTCTAGAGGCGACCGGTGGGGGTGTTTCCTGAACAGACATGCAATTCCTTGAAATACGCTGAAACGTTAAAGCCCCGATCCTAGACAATCGGGGGTGGATCGTCGAGGGCCGGCAGGCATTCGACGTTCCCCAGACTCGACGTTCCAGCGGCCTTCAAGCCTCGCCGACCTTGCGGGTTCCCGCTACCTTGACTCTCTTCGGCGGTTTCAGCGAACCGATGTACACCGCCACCACCGTCAGCAGCGCGCCACCGATCTGCACCGCAGAGCTGGGCTTGTCCAGAAACACCACATCGACGAAGTACGTGATCACCGGCTCCAGCAGCAGGATCAGCCCGGCCAGGCCCAGGCTGATGAAACCGATGGAACGGTTGACCATCAGCCAGCCCACGAACTGCACCATCACCCCATAGATCACCAGCATCAGCAGGGTCTGGCCATCGCCGATGGCCAGGCTTTCGCCACGCAGCACGGCGTAGCCCAGCATCACCAGTCCAGACCACAGGCTCAGGTTGAGCATTTGCGCGATCTTGTCGCCGCCACCCTCCGGCAGGTTGCTGGCGGCCTTCAGGTAATACACGCAAATGGCGTAGGCCAGGCCCGAGGCGATGCCGAAGATCACGCCTTTGGTGCCGAGGCTGCTGGTCATTTCCGGGGCCAGCAGCAAGTACAGGCCGGCAAACGCCAGGAGGATGGCGATGACGAAGTTCAGCGATGGCTTTTCCTTCAGCAGGTAGAGGCCGAGCAAGGTCATGAAGAACACCTGGCAGTTGGTCAGGATCGAACCGATGCCCGGACCGACGATATAGATGCTGTGGTGCCAGAGAATCAGGTCGATGGCAAGGAACACTCCGGCCAGTGCGGTGAGCACGGTGGCTTTGCGGCTCGGCAGGCGCATCGGGACTTTGCGCCACTTCAGGCTGAGGTAGAACAGCGCGGAAGCGAACAGCATCCGATAGAAACCGGCACCGCCGGCGCCGATGTCGGCGAAGGTGACCGCCAGCGCGGAGAGGCTGAGCATCAGGCCGCCAAGGGTCAATTCAAGCAGGGCGCGTTGGTTGTGCATGTCAGTGACTCGAAAGGTAATCGTCGTGCGGTTCGATCAGGGGCGGCTTTCAGCCAGGGTCAGCCAGCGGCGTACCGGCGGGTAGGCGAGGATGGCCTCGGCGTAGACCTGCAGCGGCGCCGGCAACGGAATGCCGAAGCGGCGCAGGCGGAAGATCACCGGCACGTACATGGCATCGACGATGCCGAAGTGTTCGCCGCACAGATAAGTACCGCGCCCGCTGCGGGCACGCAGGTCCTCCCAGATCTGGAAGATCCGGCTGATGTCGTCGTAGGTCGCGTCGAGCAGCGGCGGGGCACTGTCGCCGGTGTTCAGGCCAAACGACAGTTGCGTGCGCAGGCTGACGAAGCCCGCATGCATTTCCGCGCTGGCGGCCCGGGCGAGGGCCCGCAGGTCGAAGTCTTCGGGCCAGAGATTGGCCTCGGGGTGCAGGTCGGCGACATATTCGGCGATCGCCAGGCTGTCGTTGATCACCAGGTCGCGGTCGATCAGCGCCGGGACTTTGCCCGACGGCGACAGCTCGAGAATCCTGGCGCGGGTGTCGTCCTGCTCCAGCAGAACCTGTTCGAGATCGACGTCGATCCCGGCGGCGGTCAGTATCAGCCACGCACGAAACGACCAGGAGGACTTGTTGAAATCACCGATTGCCAGCTTGATTGCCATGGAAGGGAAGCGCCTGTTAGCTTGAATGGAAATCAAACCTAACAAGTTGTTTCGTACAACGATTGTATGAAACTGGACTGCTTCATGAACGACAGCTCCCACGACCACGCTGCCGATGCGGCCAAGGATTTTTCCCGCTTCCAGCGCATTCCCGAAGGTCGCTGCGAGCTGCTCAGCGCCCGCTACAGCAACCAGCATTTCGGTCGTCACTCCCATGACCGCTACGCGCTGGGGGTGATTACCCAGGGCCACGAAAAGCTCTACTACCGAGGCGCCAATCACCTTGGCGGCGCCGGCACCGTGGTCACTCTCAGCCCCGGCGAGATCCATGACGGCGTGCCGGTGGATGATGGCGGCTGGGTCTATCGCATGCTCTACGTCGAGCCGAAGTGGTTGAGCGAGGTTGTGCTGCACAAGGGCGGGCCGGACCATGTACATCTGTTCCGCCAGCCCATGGCCAACGATCCGGCGCTCGCGGCTGCGCTGGTTTCGGCTCACCAGACCATCGCCGGTTCGGCCATGCCGCTTGAGCGCGAAACCGTGCTGGTGGAGGCCCTGGCCGGACTGTTCCGGCGCCATGGCCTGGCGCCGACGGCCCAGGGCCGCGCCGAGCGTGAGGCGGTGCGGCGGATACGCCAGCGGCTGGACGACGAACTGGAGCAGAACCTGTCTCTGGAAAGTCTGGGACGGGAAGTGGAGATGGACCCGCTGTACCTGATCCGCGTGTTCAAGCGCGAGGTCGGCGTGGCGCCCCACAGCTACCAGATCCAGCGCCGGGTGGCGCGGGTCCAGGCGCTGCTGCGCGGCGGAATGGACCTGGCGCAGGCGTCGCTGGCCTGCGGTTTTTTCGACCAGAGTCACATGGCCCGCGCCTTCAAGAAGATCGTCGGGGTAACGCCCAAGGCCTTTCGCGACGGGGTGTTGCGCGTCGCCAGGTGAGTCGGGCGCGTGCTCAGGGCTGCGGCTTGCTGTGCCAGAAGGTCGGGTATTCGTCGAACGGGTAGCGGTTGCCGTCGTAATGCAGCGTCTGGCTGACGGTGCGTGATACCGGTTTGTCGTAGTCGCTGCGCACCTGGGCACTGACGATCAGGTCGGCGTATCCCTGGGAGCGCTGAGGACCGATGGCTATGGTCAGGCTGGCCTGCTCACTTTCAAAGCCTTCGCTGCAACTGACGCCTTTGACGGTGGTCCAGGTGCTCAGGTAGGTGGTGAACACCGGACGCAAGTGCTCGCCCTCCGGCACTACAAGCGTCAGCAAGCCTTCGTAGCCGGCATCCGGGCAACTGGCTCCGCGGGCGGCGCTGGTCACGACCACGCCGAAGGCGCGTACGCCGGGCGTGAGGCGATAGCGGGCGGTGTCCAGCCACAGGCTATTGGGGCCGACTGTCAGTTCGGCATCTTCGCTCAGTGCCTGGTCGAACCGCTCGCGCAGCAGGCCGGTGCGCGTATCGACCTTGGCCACCAGCAGGTGCGGGCTACGCTCGCCGGGTGGCTGATGGTCGTCGGCGTCACGGTAGGCGACTGCGACCACCGACAGCGCCGGGTCATCCGGCCATTGCTTGCAGGCCGCTGCGAGCAGCGGGCCGTCGTTGTCATAGGTGGGCGGGATCCAGTTCTGCTGTACCAGTTGCGTAGCGAGCGAGTCGAGGAGTGGCTGCGGGCAGGCCTGTGGCTCCCGCTCCATGGCGCCGGCCAATGATGGCAGGCACAGCGTCAGGGTCAGCAGAAGGCGGGAGGGACGGTCCATGTCGGTTCTCGATCGAGGTGAAAGGTCGCGTATGCTACAAGGCCTGCCGCCCTCTGCGAAGGAGCATCCATTGGCCCGCCCCGACCGCTCGGCTTCCCTGGACCTGTTGAAGTGGCTGGCGATCGTCACCATGGTCGGCGACCACCTGCGTTATCTCTGGCCGGACCAGCACTGGCTGTTCGTGGTCGGGCGCCTGGCCTTTCCGTTTTTCTGCCTGGCGATCGCCGCCAACGTCGCGCGGTCTGTGCCCGGTGTGTTGTTCAGCCCCGGCAATGGCCGTTATCTCGGCTGGTGCCTGGCGTTTTCCCTGGCCTCGGAGCTGCCCTATCGCTGGCTGGACAACGGTTCGGTCACCCTCAACGTGATGCCGACCCTGACGCTCGGGCTGGTGGTGGCCTGGGGTGTGCATCATCGCGGGCGCGCTGCTGTTGGACTGGCGTTGGCCGCGCTACTGGCGGCGGCGCTCGGCAGTCAGTGGCTGATGTACGGTTTGCCGGGCGTGTTGCTGCCTGCGGCCTTCCTGCTGGCGCTGCAGCGGCCGGGTTACGGGTGGCTGGCGGGTCTGCTGGCGATGGCCGGCAACCTCACCAACGGCTGGATCCTGCACAACGCCTCGCAGCCGATCGCCGTGGTGGTACTGGCGACGGCCTTCGTTGCCGCGCCGCTGGGGCTGGTGTTGTTGCCGGCACGAGTGCCGTGGGCGGTGCGCCCCGTGGGCCGTTGGGGCTACGGTTTCTACCCGCTGCACCTGGCGGCGATCAAGCTGGTGAGCGTAATTAGTTGACCGCGGGGATGACCGGTCGCATTTCCCTTGGCTATGATGCACCCCCTCGTTGCCATTAACCGTGCACCCCATGAATAACAACAGCACCTCCCCGCAACCCCTGCGCAAGCGCCGCAGCCTGGCTGAAGAGCTGGTGGCCGCCCTCACCGGGCAGATCCGCGACGGCCTGCTCAAGCCCGGCGAGAAATTGCCCACCGAAGCGCAGGTCATGGAGCAGTTCGGCGTCAGCCGGACCGTGGTGCGCGAGGCGATCTCCCGACTGCAGGCCGCCGGCCAGGTGGAAACCCGCCACGGCATTGGTACCTTCGTGCTGGAGGCGCCGAGTCCGGGGCTGTTCAGCGAGGCGAGCGATACGGTCATGACCCTGGCCGATGTGCTGGCGGTGATGGAGTTCCGCATCAGCCTGGAAGTGGAGTCGGCCTCCCTGGCGGCCCGTCGTCGTACCGACGAGCAACTGGCCAGCCTGCGCGAGTCCCTCGATACCCTCAATGGCCTGATGCGCAACCGCAGCGATTCGGCGGCCGCCGACTTCGCTTTCCATCTGCAGATCGCCGAGGCTACCGGCAACCGCTACTTCACCGATATCCTCGGCTACCTGGGGACCAAGGTGATTCCGCGTACGCGCCTCAGCACCCAGACCTACGCCCGTACCGGTGACCAGCAGCAGTACCTGGAGCGGCTGGAGCGCGAGCACGAGCAGATCTACAGCGCCATCGCCAGCCAGGACCCGGAGGCGGCCCGAGCGGCGATGCGCCTGCACTTGGGCAACAGCCGCGAGCACTTGCGCCAGGCTTACGAGAAGGCCCAGGGCCAGGGTTGACAAGGTAGGAGCGGCTTCAGCCGCGATTGGGCGCGTAGCGGCCACAAACCCGGTATCCGGGGTGTATCAGTCTGATCGGAGGCTGAGGTTTTGCGACGGCTTTGCCGTCGTTCGCGGCTAAAGCCGCTCCTACAAGGTCCGTGCCAGGCAATGAAGCCATCCACAGCTGGATAGCGCTGGTTTCCTCAGGAGTAAACCATGCGCCAGCGCCCGCTGATGGATTCGCCCGGCTGCAGCAGCACCAGCCCCGGTCGTCCCGGCAGGTGGTGGGCGTTGACCGGATGGCTCACCGGCTCGAAGCAGAAGAACGGCTGCCCCGGCGGACAGTACAGCAGGTAGTGATCGAAGCCCTCGGCGTGGCAGTCGAGCCGGTAGCCGGCGTCGGGCTGTTCGATCCGGCAATGGCCGTCCCAGCCGGTGAAGCAGTGATCCACCTTGTCCGGCGGCAGTTGCGCGCCCTTGCCAAGATCCCATTGACCCGGCAACGCATGGTGCTCTGTGGATAACTGCTGTCCGTCACTCAGCCATACCCCATCCGCCCGCGCCGTCACCCGGGTCGCTGCGGTCCGCGGAAAGAACGGATGCAGGCCAAGGCCGTGCCACAGTGGCCGGCTGTCCAGGTGGGTGACCTTCAGTTCCAGGGTAAGGCAACCGTCTGCGAGGTGGATGCGCTGTTCGGCGCGGTAGGCGAAGGGCTGCAGGCTGTCGAGGCGCAGCAGCACGCTGTCGCTGCTCTGGCCGAGGATCTGCCAGGGCTGTTGCCAGGCGCTGCCATGGACCGCCAGCGGCGAGTCGGTGGTGTTGGCCGGCAGTTCGAACCAGCCTTGCGGCCCTTCGAAGCCGCCGCCGGCGATGCGGTTGGACCAAGGCACCAGTGGGAAGCAGGCCTGCTGCCGTGCCGTCAGCGGCCGCGCCTGGAGATTGCCCGGGCGCAGCAGCGGCTGGCCGTCGGCGCGGCGCCGCCAGTCCACCAGGCTGCCGCCCAGGCCGGGCGCCAGCAGCAGGCGGGTCAGATGGTCTTCCAGAACCAGCAGTTCACTGTCAGCCATGGAACATCGGCTCTTCCAGGCCTTTCACGCCGACATTCAACGCGAACAGGCCACCGGCCAGCGGCTGGTCCTCGAGATCGACGCCCTGCGGACGAATCGAGGTGACGAACAGGGTGTCCAGTCTCGGACCGCCGAAGGCACACATTGCCGGCTTCTTCACCGGCAGCGGCAGGCTGCGGTCCAGCTTGCCCTCGGGGGTGAAGCGCAGTACCAGGCCGGCGTCATTGGCGCAGGTCCAGTAGCAGCCTTCGGCATCCACTGCGGCGCCGTCCGGGCGACCGGGGTGCTGGTTCATGTCGACGAATACCCGGCGGTTGCTCGGCGTACCGCTGGCGGTGTCGTAGTCGAAGGCCCAGATCAGTTGCACGCTTGGGTGGGAGTCGGACAGGTACATGGTCTTGCCGTCGGGACTGAAGGCCAGGCCGTTGGGCACGATCAGGCCGTCCAGGCATTCGCTCAGGCCATCGCCAGTGGTATAGCGGTAGAGCTTGCCCACCGCTTCGCTGCCCATGTTCATCTGCATCGTGCCCGCCCAGAAGCGGCCCTGGCGGTCGCAGCGACCGTCGTTGAAGCGCATGCCGCTGCGGGCATGACGCGCTTCGGCGACCGACTCGCCGGCCAGGCGCTGCCCGTCGGCACGCAGGCGGAACAGTCCGCTTTCCCGCGCCGCCAGCCAACTGCCACCCGCCATGGGCGCGACGCAGCCGAGCATTTCGTCGCCACGCCAGCTGTGTACGCTGCCGTCGAGGGCCCAGCGTTGCAGGCTGCCGGTGGGGATATCCACCCAGTACAGCGCCTGTTCGCTGGCGACCCACACCGGGCTTTCACCGACGCCGTTGCGGGCGTCGACAATCAGTTCAGCAGTCATGTGTGTGCTCCCTCACTCGAACGGGCCGGCGGCGGTAAAGGCGCCGCCCTGGTAGCGGGCTTCCGGCGAGTCGGCGGCGGGCTTGGGCTGGGCTTCGAGTTTCTCGCGGAAGCGCTCGGAGCTGTCTTTCGGCACGAAGTCCAGGTGCGCGGCGTAGCGGTTGTCCCACCAGGTATCACGGTTGGCCGACACGCCGTAGACCACGGTGTGGCCGACGTCTTCGCTGAGCAGGGCGCGTTCCACCAGGTGCTCCAGGTCCGAGTAGCTCAGCCAGGTGCTGAGCATTCGCGGGTTGCGTGGTTCGGGGAACGACGAGCCGATGCGCAGGCTGACGGTCTCGATGCCGTAGCGGTGGAAGTAGAAGGTTGCCAGGTCTTCGCCGTAGGACTTGGACAGCCCGTAGTAACCGTCCGGACGGCGCTCGGAGCGGCTGTCGAGGCGGTCCTGGGGCGAATGGAAACCGGTGACATGGTTGGAACTGGCGAACACCACCCGGCGCACGCCGTGGATGCGCGCTGCTTCATAGAGGTGGAAGGTGCCGCGGATGTTGGCCTCGAGGATCTCCTCGAACGGTCGCTCCACCGACACGCCGCCCAGGTGGACGACGGCATCGACACCCTCGACCAGGGCCAGCACACCGGCCTTGTCAGCCAGGTCGCATGGGCGCACTTCCTCGTGAAGGCCGTCGGCAATGGCCATGCTGCTGATATCGGAGAGGCGAACGGTCTCGGCCTGGCGTTGCAGGCTCTGGCGCAGCACCTGGCCCAGGCCGCCGGCGGCGCCGGTGAGCAGGATGCGCTTGAAGGGTTTGCTCGCTGTCATGGGGTTCCTCGAAGGGGCAGGAAAGAGGGGAGGCCGCCAACGCGGCCCCGGCTTACATGAAGTTGTACTGGATGCCCAGGCGCCAGCGGGCCTGACGGTCGTCGGTGGTGGAGTTGACCTTGATGTCACCGATTTCCATGAACGGCTGCCACTGCTTGGTCAGCTTGTATTTGACGATGAGGTTCTGCTCGTAGTCGCTCTTCTTGTTATCGAAGCGGATGTAGTCGGTCTGGAACCAGATGAACTGGTACTCGTAGGCCAGCTTGCTGCCGGTCGGCGTGTAGCCCAGCCAGCCCTCGAAACGGTTGGTGTTCTGGTTGTCCTTGGCGCGGTCATCCATGTTGCGGTTGATCTGGTCGCGGTCCAGGCGCTTGGCGTCGTAGCGATAGCGCGTGGCGACGTACCACTGGTCGTCGATCTTGTAGCTGTACTTGAGGCCGAACTTGTAGGTGGTGCTGTCTTTCGAGCTGTCCATCTGGAAGGCAGGGGTCAGCGTCGATTGCGGGCTGAGCTTGTAGTTGTAGCTGACCGTCAGTTCGTGACCATTGTTGATGATGTTGTCGTAGGCAACATCCTTGCGGTCACCGGCGGTGCGGTACTTGATCTCGGCTTCGAACCCCAGGCCGCTGTCCATCCGGTAGCCGAGCTTGACGCGGTCCGCGTGCTGGCGGTCGTCATCGGTGTACTGGTGGCGATAGTTGATGTTGGCGGAGTCGGCATGGGCGTTGATCGACAGGGCAAGGGTGGTCAACGCGATAAGCAAGCTGTGGGTGGTTTTCATGCGATCTACTTTTTTGTTTTTGTTGGGTAGGGGCGATGTTTGGCAGTGCGTAGGACGGTGACTGGGGCGGGCATCCTCTGTGGTTGTTGCAATATACGTTATCGTACAACAAAGACCACTGTCTATGGCCGCCAACACCAAGGTCGTATGTTTTTTTCAACGCATTGAAATAGAAGGAAATTTACTTTCTTTACAGGCGGGAGAATGGCGTTTCAGCCAGGTTTTGCCATGGAATTGGCGGGTTTGGAGGCGGGATATGTGGTACGACATTGAGGGGTTGCAATTGTTATACGATGACGTATGATCGACCTCACAACGTACCTCCAGACACAATTCCAAGAACAAAGGCATACGACGTCCATGAGAATTACAGCGGTCAATGTGCAGGTTTTTTCCTACCCCACCCGTCGCTCCGTAGACAGCGCCGGCCATGCCCATCCCGGTGAAGTCACCCAGGCCCGCATGGCCCTGCTGCGTATCCGCACCGAAGATGGCACCGAGGGTTACGCCTTCGGCGCACCGGAATTGCTGCGTCCTTATCTGCTCGATGGTTTCGTGCGCAAGGTGCTGGTTGGCCAGAACGCCTTCGACCGCGAGCGCCTCTGGCAAGACCTGGCCCACTGGCAGCGCGGCAGCGCCAGCCAGCTCACCGATCGTTCCCTGGCCCTGGTCGAGCAGGCGCTGTGGGACTGGGCTGGCCGCAAGCTGAACATCCCGGTGCACAAGCTGGCCGGCGGTTTCCGCGACAAGGTCCCGGCCTATGGTTCGACCATGTGCGGTGACGAACTGGAAGGTGGTCTGGCGACTCCGGAAGACTACGGCCGCTTCGCCGAGACCCTGGTCAAGCGCGGCTACAAGGCGATCAAGCTGCACACCTGGATGCCGCCGGTATCCTTTGCGCCAAGCCCGCGCATCGACGTCAAGGCCTGCGCCGCCGTGCGTGAGGCGGTCGGTCCGGATATCGCCCTGATGCTCGACGGCTACCACTGGTACAACCGCACCGACGCGCTGTACATCGGCCGTGAACTGGAGAAGCTCAACTTCGCCTGGTTCGAAGAGCCGATGATGGAAGAGTCCGCCGAGTCCTATGCCTGGCTTGCGGCCAACCTGGACATCCCGGTGCTCGGTCCGGAAACCCTGGCCGGCAAATACATGAGCCGCGCCAGCTGGGTGAAAAACGATGTCTGCGACATTCTCCGTGCCGGTGTGGCCGGGGTCGGTGGTATCGGCGCCTGCCTGAAGGTGGCGCACCTGGCCGAGTCGTTCGGCATGGATTGCGAAGTCCACGGCAACGGCGCGGCCAACCTGGCGGTGGTCGGTGCGATCAAGAACTGCACCTGGTACGAGCGCGGCCTGCTGCACCCGTTCCTCGACTACGACGAGGTGCCTGCCTACCTCAACCGTCTGGTCGATCCGATGGACAACGACGGCTTCGTCCACCTCTCCGACCTGCCTGGCCTGGGTGAGGACATCAACTTCGACTACATCGAGACCCACACCCTGGAACGGTACTGACCTGTGCCCGCGGCACGGCCCTGGCGCCGTGCCGTCCGAGATGCGAATAACTACAACAAAGGTCTTCTCACATGCGTCGATTCCCACTCCTGTTCGCCGGGCTGTTCGCTGCGTCGCTGACGCTGGCGCCCATCACCGCCGTGCACGCGAAAACCCCCGCCGACCAACTGATCGTCGGCATGAGCATGATCAACCTGCTGTCCCTCGATCCGGCTGCTGCCACCGGCCTGGACGTCTCGGAGATCAACGCCAACCTCTACGACATGCTGCTGGTGCAGGATGTCAGGAATCCCGACCAACTGGTCCCGGCCCTGGCCGAAAGCTGGCAGGTCAGCGATGACCGCCGCACCCTGACCTTCAAGCTGCGCCAGGGCGTCAAGTTCCAGTCCGGCAACCCGCTGAGCGCCGAGGATGTCGCCTGGTCGCTGCAGCGCGTACTCAAGCTCAACCTGGCCCTGGCCTCGACCTGGAAAGCCTACGGCTTCAGCGCCGAAAACGCCGAGCGCAGCCTGCGCGCCGAAGGCCCGGACACCTTTATCGTCGAACTGCAGCGGCCCACCGACCCGCAGCTCGTCCTCAACACCCTCGCCACTTCGCCAAGCGCCTTCATCCTCGATCGCCAGACCGTGCTCAAGCACGAGAAGAACGGCGACATGGGCGCCGCCTGGCTGACCACCCACGCTGCTGGCAGTGGCCCGTTCGTGCTCAACGACTGGCGCGCCAACGACGTGATCCTGATGACCCGCTTCGACGGCTACTGGGGTGGCCCGGCCAAGCTCAAGCGCATCGTCATGCGCAATATGACCGAGTCGCAGTCGCTGCGCCTGATGGTCGCCCGCGGCGACCTCGACCTGGCCAAGGGCATGGCTGCGCCGGACATCGAGGCGCTGTCGCACGACGACAAGGTCCGTACCCAGACCGTGCAGCGTGGCACCCTCTACTACGTGGCCCTGAGCGTGAAGTCCAAGCCGTTCGAGGATGCTCGCGTACGCAAGGCGGTGCGCTCGCTGATCGACTACCAGGGCATCAACCAGACCGTGATGCCGCACTACGGTCAGCTCAACCAGCGCCCGTTGCCGCTGGGCCTGGAAGCGCGCCTGGATGATCCGGGCTACACCCTGAACGTCGCCGAGGCGAAGAAACTGCTGGCCGAGGCCGGCTATCCCAACGGCTTCAAGACCACCATCCGCGTGCTCACCGAACCGCCGTTCATCAATATCGCTTCCAGCCTGCAGGCCACCCTGGCCCAGGCCGGCATCCAGGCGAGCATCGTCACCGGCACCGGCAACCAGATCTACGGCGCCATGCGCGAGCGTAGCTTCGACATCCTGGTCGGGCGTGGCGGTGGCGGTGCCGAACGCCATCCCCACTCCAGCCTGCGTACCCTGGTCTACAACCCCGACAACCGCGACGAAGCTCGCCTGAGCAATTTCCAGGGCTGGCGCACCTCGTTCTTCAGTCCCGAGCTGAACAGCCTGATCGAGACCGCCGAGGTCGAGCCGGATCATGGCAAGCAGTTGGCTCAGTACCAGCAGATCCAGCAGCGTCTGGACGAGCAGGTGGGGGCGATCCTGCCGGTGTCGCAGATGACCGACACCGTGGTGCTGTACCACGACGTACAGAACTACCAGGGTCATACCGCCGCCACCACCCGATACAAAGACGTCTACAAGGCGCGCTGAGCCGGCCGGGCCGCGAGGCCCGCGCCATCCGCCCTGGCGATCACTCTTCTGGAGCCTGTTATGTTCGTTTCCACTGCCTCCGTGCTGGGCACCCGCGTGTCCGGTACTGCCCGCCGCTCCGGCACGGTCCTGGTGACCTTGCTGGGCCTGCTGGCCATGACTTTCTTCATCGGCCGGGTAATGCCGCTGGACCCCGTACTGGCGGTGGTCGGCCCGGACGCCGACAGCTCGACCTACGAACAGGTGTACCGTTCGATGGGCCTGGACAAACCGATCTGGACCCAGTTCGGGCTGTACCTCAACGACCTGCTGCACGGTGATTTCGGCAATGCCCTGCTGACCGGCCACCCGGTGCTGGACGACATCAAGCGGGTGTTCCCGGCCACCATCGAACTGGCCACCCTGGCGATCCTCTTCGGCATCGTCATCGGCCTGCCGCTGGGCGTGTTCGCCGCCAGCAACCAGGGCCGCTGGGGCGACCATGTGGCGCGGATGATCACCCTGTTCGGTTATTCAACGCCGATCTTCTGGCTGGGCATGATGGGCCTGCTGGTGTTCTACGCCATGCTCGGCTGGGCCGGCGGGGCAGGGCGCATCGACCTTGCCTATGACGGCCTGGTGCCGGAAACCACCGGCCTGCTGCTGATCGACAGCGCCATCGCCGGCGACTGGGACGCCTTCAGCAGCGCCCTGCGCCATATCGTCCTGCCGGCGCTGATCCTCGGCCTCAACTCGGTGGCCTACATCAGCCGCATGACCCGCAGCTTCATGCTCGAACAGCTCTCCCAGGAATACATCATCACCGCCCGGGTCAAGGGCCTGTCGCGGCGCCAGGTGGTGTGGAACCACGCCTTCCGCAACATCCTCGTGCAACTGCTCACCGTGGTGGCGCTGGCCTACGGCTCGCTGCTCGAAGGCGCGGTGCTGATCGAGACGGTGTTCGCCTGGCCCGGTTTCGGCCAGTACCTGACCAGCAGCCTGATGCTCGGCGACATGAACGCAGTGATGGGCTGCGTGCTGATCATCGGCCTGATCTTCGTCGCCCTGAACCTGATCAGTGACGCCTTGTACAAGGTCTTCGACCCGCGCACCCGCTGACACTTCGTTGCCTTTGAACAACTACAAGAAGAAGGACGCCCCCATGAACAACCTGCTGCCCGCCCTGCGCCTGAGCCTGCTCGGCGCCATCCTTGCCCTCGGCCCTGTGGCCGCTGCGCACGCCGGCAAGACCCCGGCCGACCAGTTGATCGTCGGCATGAGCCTGGTCAACCTGTTCTCCATCGACCCGGCCAACGCCCCTGGCCTGGACGCTTCCGGGGTCAATGCCAACCTCTACGACACCCTGGTCAAGCGCGACAACGGCAACCCCGAGCAGCACCTGCCGCAACTGGCGTCGAGCTGGAAGGTCAGCGAAGACGGCAAGCAGATCACCTTTACCCTGCGCGACGACGTCAGGTTCCACTCCGGCAACCCGCTCACGGCCGAAGACGTGGCGTTCTCGCTGTACCGGGTGATGAAGCTCAACTATGGCCTGGCCACCACCTGGAAGGCTTACGGCTACAGCGTCGACAACATCCAGTCGCTGATCCGTGCCACCGATGCCCAGACCCTGGTCATCGATCTGCCGCAGCCCACCGATCCGCTGCTGCTGATCGACTCCCTGGCCACCTCGCCCAGCGCCGTGGTGGTGGATCGCCAGACGGTGCTCAAGCACGAAAAGGACGGCGACCTCGGCGCCGCCTGGCTGGTCACCAACGAAGCCGGCAGCGGCCCCTTCACCCTGACCCGCTGGAACGCCAACGACTCGCTGCTGATGACCCGTTTCGACGGTTACTGGGGCGGCCCGGCCAAGCTCAAGCGCGTGGTGGTGCGGCACATGACCGAATCGCAGTCGCTGCGCCTGATGCTCGAACGTGGCGACCTGGACCTGGCTTATGGCATGGCCGCACCCGACATCAAGGCCATCGACGGCAGCGACAAGCTGCAAGTGCAATCACTGCAGCGCGGCACCATGTACTACGTCGCCCTGAGCATGAAGCAGCCGCAGTTCGCCGACCCGAAAGTGCGCGAGGCGGTACGCAACCTGATCGACTACCAAGGCCTCGACCGCCAGGTGATGCCGTACTACGGCAAGCTCAACCAGCAGCCGATGCAACTGGGCCTGGCGGCGCGCCTGCCGGATCCCGGCTACAAAATGGACGTGGCGAAGGCCAAGGCGCTGCTCGCCGAAGCCGGATATCCGCAAGGCTTCACCACCACCATCCGCACCCTGTCCGAGCCGCCGTTCACCGACATCGCCGCGCGCCTGCAGGCAACCCTGGCCGAAGGCGGGATCAAGGCCAGCATCGTCAGCGGCACCGGCAACCAGGTGTACGGCGCCATGCGTGCGCGCAACTTCGAGATCATCGTCGCCCGCGGTGCCGAGCGTTACCCGCACCCGTACTTCAGCCTGCGCACCTTCGCCTACAACCCCGACAACCGCGACGACGCCGGTCTGCCCAACTTCCAGGGCTGGCGCGCCTCGTTCTTCAACCCGCAACTGAACGGCCTGATCGACCAGGCCGGGGTCGAGCGTGACGCCGGCAAGCGCGTGGCGCTGTACCACCAGGCGCAGTCGCTGTACGACCGCGAAGTGGGGCCGATCATGATGATTTCGCAGATGACCGACACCGTGGTCAGCAATGCCGAGGTCAAGGGCTTCAGCGGCGACGACGCCGAAGCCACCCGTTACCTGGGCGTCTACAAGCAGCGCTGAGTGGCGCCCCGTCCTTCAACCGAGAACATGCCGATGATTGCCAACATGTCTTCTTCCGAAACCCTCAAGGCGCAGCCGGGCAGCCCCGGTTCCAGCCTCGACGCGCTGTACCGGAGCAGCCTGCGGGTCCTGCGCCTGCTGCTGCGCAACCCCATGACCCTGATCGGCCTGGTGGTGGCGCTGGTGCTGGTGGTGGTTGCTGCCTTCGCACCATGGATCGCGACCCATGACCCGGTGGTGCAGAACCTCGCCAACGCCCTGCAGGCACCGAGTGCCGCGCACTGGTTCGGCACCGACGAGTATGGCCGCGACATCTTCAGCCGGCTGGTCTACGGCGCCCGCATCACCCTCTACATCATCGCCCTGGTGACCATCATCGTCGGCCCCATCGGCCTGTTCATCGGCACCGTTTCCGGCTACTTCGGCGGCGTGGTGGACACGGTGTTCATGCGCCTGACCGACATCTTCATCTCGTTCCCCAGCCTGGTCCTGGCGCTGGCCTTCATCGCCGCCCTCGGCCCTGGCCTGGAGCACGCGGTGGTGGCCATCGCCCTGACGTCCTGGCCGCCGATCGCCCGTCTGGCACGGGCCGAGACCCTGTCGCTGCGCAAGGCCGACTTCGTCGTCGCCGTGCAACTGCAAGGCGCCTCGGCCAGCCGCATCATCCTCAAGCACATCGTGCCGATGTGCCTGTCGTCGGTGATCATCCGCCTGACCATGAACATGGCCGGCATCATCCTTACCGCCGCTGCCCTGGGCTTCCTCGGCCTGGGGGCCCAGGCGCCGCTGCCGGAGTGGGGCGCGATGATCTCCACCGGCCGTCGCTACATGCTCGAATGCTGGTGGCTGGTAGCGGTACCGGGCGCGGCGATCATGCTGGTGAGCCTGGCGTTCAACCTGCTGGGCGATGGCCTGCGGGACATCCTCGATCCGCGCAGCGAATAACCGGAGGCCGCTATGTCCGATATCAAACTCAAGGTTGACGGGCTGGATGTCCGCTTCGTCAACGGCAAGAAAGAAACCCACGCGGTGCGCGATGTGTCGTTCACCCTCGGGCGGGAAAAACTGGCCATCGTCGGCGAGTCCGGCTCGGGCAAGTCGACGGTGGGGCGCAGCCTGCTCAAGCTGCACCCGGCCAGCGCGAAAATCACCGCGCGCGCCTTGCAGTTCGGTGACCTCGACCTGCTGACCGCCAGCGAGAAGGCCATGCAGAAAATCCGCGGCCACCGCATGTCGATGATCATGCAGGACCCGAAATACTCGCTGAACCCGGTGGTGAAGGTCGGCGAGCAGATCGCCGAGGCGTATCTGGCGCACCACAAGGCCAGCCGCGCCGAAGCCCGCGAGCGGGTCCTGGAAATGCTCGAGAAGGTGCATATCCGCGATCCGCAGCGGGTCTACAACCTGTACCCGCACGAAGTCTCCGGCGGCATGGGCCAGCGCATCATGATCGCCATGATGGTCATCACCCGGCCCGACGTGCTGATCGCCGACGAGCCGACCTCGGCCCTCGACGTCTCGGTGCGCCAGCAGGTGCTCAGCGTGCTGGAAGAACTGGTCGAGCAGCAGGAACTGGGGCTGATCTTCGTCAGCCACGACCTCAACCTGGTGCGCAACTACTGCGACCGGGTGCTGGTGATGTACGCCGGAAGGGTGGTGGAGTCCCTCGCCGCCAGCGACCTGCACCGTGCCGAACACCCCTATACCCGTGGCCTGCTGGCAGCGCTGCCGAGCATGGACAACCGCCGCGAGCGGCTGCCCGTGCTGCAACGCGACCCCCGCTGGCTGACCTGCTGAGGAACCCGTCATGTCCATGATCCAAGCACACGCGCTGAACCTCAGTTTCGGCAGCGGCCCGAGCCTCAACCAGGTGCTGCACGACGTCGAGCTGAGCGTCGCCGATGGCGAATCCTTCGGCCTGGTGGGCGAGTCCGGCTCGGGCAAGACCACCGTGCTGCGCTGCCTGGCCGGACAGTACCGGCACTGGAGCGGCGAGCTGAGCATTGCCGGCGTGCCGCTGCAGCACAAGATTCCCAAGGAGCACTACCGCCTGGTGCAGATGGTCTTCCAGGACCCCTACGGCTCGCTGCACCCGCGCCACACCATCGACTCGGCACTGCGCGAGCCGCTGGTGATCCATGGGATTGGCGATCGCGATGACCGCATCAACGACATCCTGCTCAAGGTCGGTCTCAACGACAGCTTCCGCTACCGCTATCCGCACCAGTTGTCCGGTGGCCAGCGTCAGCGCGTGGCGATTGCCCGGGCGCTGATCCTCGAGCCGCGGGTGCTGCTGCTGGACGAGCCGACCTCGGCGCTGGACGTCTCGGTGCAGGCCGAGATCCTCAACCTGCTGGCCGACCTGCGCCAGCGCGAGAAGCTCACCTACCTGATGGTCACCCACGACCTCGGCGTGGTCAGTCACCTGTGCGACAAGGTCGCGGTGATGCAGCAAGGGCGCATCGTCGAGCGCCTCGACAGCCAGGCCCTCAGCCAGGACAAGGCCAGCCACGAATACACCCGCATGCTGGTCCAGGCCAGTCGCGATTTCAGTCAGGACACCCCGCGCGCGCTGGCCGGCTGAGCCAGCGCCTTTCAAGGAAACGCCATGCCTCATTGTCAGATCGATTGCTCGCAGGGCGTGGCCCTGCGGGTCGGCGAGCAGCGCCTGCTGGACAGCCTGCACGACGCCCTGGATGCCGACGGGCTGTTCGCTCCCGGCGACATCAAGCTGCGGCTCAACGCCCATGCGCACTACCGCTGCGGCGAGGGCCGCGACGATTTCGTTCACGTCACCCTGTACCTGCTCCATGGGCGTGACGAAAGCCAGCGCCGCGCCCTGGCCTCGGCCTGTGTCGGCGTGCTGGTGGCGCTGCTGCCCGAGGTGGCGGCGCTGTCGGTGGATGTACAGGAAATGCGCCGGGAGACCTTCGTCAACCGGCGCCAGTATCTGCAACAGGTGGCCGCGCCGGCCTGAAACGGCGCGTCACCCTCTGGCAACTACAAGGACAAGAACATGCCAAGCCATCACCCTCTGAAACGCTCGCTCGCCGCCCTGGTTGCCCTTGCCGCGTCGCTGCCCGCCTGGGCCCTGCAACCGCCGGGCAAGCTGCAAGTGCCGACCTTGGCCTACGACGAGCACCAGATCATCCTGGTCTGGGAAAAGCCGGCCGAGCATCGCGACATCGCCGACTACCACGTCTACGCCAACGGCAAGCTGCTGGGCAGCGCCAATGCCAACAACGACCGGGTGTCGCCGGCCAAGCCCTACATCGACCGCTTCTACGAGCAGGACACGGCGGGCTTCCATCACCGCATCGGCATCCACAGCTTCACCGCCGAAAACCTTGCCCCCGACAGCGAGTACCGCTTCACCGTGCGCGCCGTGGATGTCGACGGCAAGGAGTCGGCGGACAGTCCGGTCCTGGTGCAGCGCACCACGCCACTGCCGGCGATCTTCGATGTGCGCGACTACGGCGCCAAAGGTGATGGCCAGAGCCTCGACACTCAGGCCCTGCAACGGGCCATCGACGCCTGCACGAAGGGCTGCAAGGTGGTGCTGCCGGCGGGTACCTGGAAAAGCGGTGCGCTGTACCTCAAGAGCAACATGACCCTGGAGCTGGCGGAGGGCGCGACCCTGCTCGGCTCCGAGCGGGCCGAGGATTATCCGCTGGCCGGCTACATCCAGTACCCGTACTCCAGCACCGTGCGTCCGGCGTCGCTACTGAACGCGCTGCCCCGCGACCCGAATCAGCACCAGGCGTTCGAGAACATCCGCATCACCGGCAAAGGCACCCTCGACGGCAACGGCTGGAAGCGCCAGGCCGACACCCTCGACGAACGCGGCCTGCCACTGCCGTACTACCAGGCTAGCGACAACACCCGCTACATGAGCGACGGTATCCTTGCCAAGGCCCAGGTAGAACAGGCGGTGGCCCGCGGCATGCCGGTGAAGGACGCCTACGGGCAGATGCGCTCGTCGCTGATCACCCTGCGCAACGTGACCAACGTGTTCTACGGCGGCTTCACCGTACGTAACCCGGCGTCCCACGGCATCATGAACCTCGAGACCGAGAACGTGGTGCTGGCCAACACCCGGCACCTGACCTACGACGCCAACAACGGCGACGGCATCGAGTTCGCCAACAGCCGTGGCGCGATGGTCTTCAACAATTTCTTCGACACCGGCGACGACTGCGTCAACTTCGCCGCCGGCACGGGCGCCGACGCGGTGAAGCAGAAGCCTCAGGAAGATGCCTGGATCTTCAACAACTACTTCCGTCGCGGTCACGGCATGGTGGTTGCCGGCAGCCATACCGGCGCCTGGATCCAGAACATCCTCGCCGAAGACAACGTCTCCGACGGCACCGATGTCGGCCTGCGCATGAAGAGCACCAACTTCATGGGCGGTGGCGCGCGCAACGTGGTGTTCCGCGATTCGGCGATCCGCAACAGCGTCAAGCAGGGCTTCATCTTCACCCTCGACTACAACGACCCCAACGCCAAGCTCGACTACCGCCGCTCGACCGTGCCGGGGCAGTTCCGCGATGTCCGGGTCAGTGATGTGACGGTGGAGAATGCCGGCGCCGCAGCCATCGAGGTCAAGGGCGACGGTAACCTGAATGCCTGGCACGAAGGGCTGAGTTTCGAGCGGGTGCGTTTCAGCGGGCCGGCCCTGGCGAAGATCGACGGGCTCAAGGACTCGCGTTTCGACGGGGTGAGCTTCAGCGGCCACGGCGAGGGCAATCCCTGGCAACTGGGCAAGGCCGAAGGGCTGGAATTCAGCGATGTGAAACCGGCACCTGAACCTCGCTGAGGCGGCGGTTGTCACACCAGCAAGGCCGTGGGATTAACGTCCCACGGCCGTTTTTATTGGTTTTGTCCGTCCTGTGCGACCTTTTGGCAGGCCAGCAACCCTTGTAATGCCTGTTATCGTACAACCTCATGGGCTATGATGCCGTTCATGGATTCTTCGAGATCACTCATTTCTATGCAAACTCCTCCTCGCGCGCGCAAGCGTCGCAACCTGGCCGAGGAACTGGTGCTGGTGCTCAACGAGCGCATTCGCCAGGGCCAGCTCAAGCGTGGCGACAAGTTGCCCACCGAATCGGAAATCATGGAGCAGCAGGGCGTCAGCCGCACCGTGGTGCGCGAGGCCATTTCCCGCCTGCAGGCGGCCGGTCAGGTGGAAACCCGTCACGGCATCGGCACCTTCGTCCTCGACACCCCGAGCCCCAGCGGTTTTCGCATCGACCCGGCGACCATCGTCACCCTGCGGGAAGTGCTGGCGGTGCTGGAGCTGCGGATCAGCCTCGAGACCGAGTCGGCCGGGCTGGCGGCGGGCAGGCGCAATGACCAGCAATTGCAGCGCATGCGCGATGCCCTGGACGCGATTGCCGCCAGTGCGGCGCAGTCCAGTGATGCGGTGGGCGCGGATTTCCAGTTCCATCTGCAGATCGCCGAGGCCACCGGCAACCGCTACTTCACCGATATCCTCACTCATCTGGGCACGCGGATCATTCCGCGCACGCGGCTGAACTCGGCGAGCCTGGCCCATGACGAGCAATCGCAGTACCTGAGCCGGTTGAGCCATGAGCATGAAGCGATCTTCGAAGCGATTGCCCGGCAGGATTCGGAAGGCGCGCGGGCGGCGATGCGGCTGCACCTGACCAACAGCCGCGAGCGGCTGCGGCGGGCGCATGAAGAGGCGCAGGCGCAGGGGGCGTGATGGAGAGCGGGCTTTCCGAAAAGGGCTTTACGTTGTTCCGTGGGGGGCCGCATCAAGGCTGACAGGTGCATGCCGATGTTTGTCTGGCGCCTTCCTTCCATGAAGAACCCAAAAAGGGCCGCAAAACGGCCCTCAAAGAACGGGCACTCAGTCAATCTTCTCCTCTGACCACTCCCCATTCACCAACCGCCGGATCCCCAGCGGATTACCGTCGCGCAGCGCCGCCGGCAGCAGGGCCTGTGGATAGTTCTGGTAGCACACCGGCCGCAGGAAGCGATCGATCGCCAGGGTGCCCACCGAAGTGCCGCGGGCATCGGAGGTCGCCGGGTACGGCCCGCCGTGAACCATGGCGTCACACACCTCGACACCGGTCGGATAACCATTCACCAGAATCCGCCCGACCTTCTGCTCCAGCAGCGGCAGCAGGTGCTGATAGGCTTCCAGGTCTGCGCTTTCGCCGATCAGGGTGGCGGTCAACTGGCCGCGCAAGCCGCGCAGGGCTTCGACCAGCTGCGCATCATCTGCCACTTCGACGACGATGGTGGCCGGGCCGAAGACTTCTTCCTGCAACAACTCATCGCCTTCCAGCAGCAGCGCAACATCCGCCTTGAACAACTGCGGCTGTGCCTGGTTGCCGCGCTGCGGCTGGCCGGCGAGGTGAGTGACCTGCGGATGCCCGTGCAGGTGCTCCAGACCCTTGGCGTAGCTGCGCAGACCGCCCGCGTTGAGCATGGTCTGCGCCGGCTGGACAGCCATCTGCTCCTGCAGTTGCTCGACGAACGCGCTGAAGGCCAGGGAGCTTACGCCAATCACCAGGCCGGGGTTGGTGCAGAACTGGCCGCATCCCAGTACCACCGAACCACTCAGTTCGCGGGCGATGGTCTCGCCGCGCACGGCCAGCGCCTCCGGCAGCACGATCACCGGGTTGATGCTGCTCATCTCGGCGAACACCGGGATCGGCTGCGGGCGCTCGGCGGCCATCTTGCACAGGGCGTTGCCACCGGCGAGGGAGCCGGTGAAGCCCACAGCCTGAATGGCGGGATGACGCACCAGCTGCTCGCCCACGCCGGCGCCGAAAATCATGTTGAACACGCCCTTGGGCATGCCGCTGCGTTCGGCGGCGCGAACGATGGCACAGCCCACCAGGTCGGCGGTGGCCATATGGCCGCTGTGGGCCTTGAACACCACCGGGCAGCCCGCTGCCAGTGCTGCGGCGGTGTCGCCGCCGGCGGTGGAGAAGGCCAGCGGGAAGTTGCTGGCGCCGAACACCGCCACCGGGCCGACGCCGATACGCATTTGACGGATATCCACCCGTGGCAGCGGTGTGCGCTGCGGCAGCGGCAGGTCGATACGTGCTCCAAGGAAATCACCACGGCGCAGCACCTGGGCGAACAGGCGCATCTGCCCGCTGGTGCGGCCGCGCTCACCCTGGATGCGGGCGGCGGGCAGGGCGGTCTCGCGGCAGACCAGGGCGACGAAATCGTCACCCAATTGGTCCAGTTCGTCGGCGATGGTGTCGAGGAACACCGCACGGCGCTCCGGGCTCAGTTGGCGGAATTCGGCGAAGGCCGCTTCGGCAGCGGCGACTGCGCCATCCACTTCCGCCGGGGTAGCTTGGTGGAAGGTGAAGGGCAGGGCTTCGCCAGTGCTGGCGTCGACGCTGTGCAGGGTGACGCTGCCGGTGGCGCTGCGGCTGCCGCCGATGAAGTTGTGACCGAGAACGCTGGGCATCATGGATCTCCGGAAAGGGATGAAAACGAGCGCCGGCTCAAGTGACCGGCGCGGGGTTGAACAGGGTGATGTGGTTGTGCAGGCGGTGCCGCTCGGCCCAGGTGCGCTGGTGGCCGCTGGCGACGTCGAGGTAGTAGCGGAACAGCTCCCAGCCCAGCGACTCGATGCTGGCCTGGCCACTGGCGATCCGGCCGGCGTCGAGGTCGATCAGGTCCGGCCAGCGCCGCGCCAGTTCGCTGCGGGTCGAGACCTTGACCACCGGCGCCATCGCCAGGCCGTAAGGGGTGCCGCGCCCGGTGGTGAACACGTGCAGGTTCATGCCGGCGGCCAGTTGCAGGGTGCCGCAGATGAAGTCGCTGGCCGGCGTGGCACAGAACACCAGGCCCTTGCCGCTGACCCGCTCGCCGGGGCCGATCACGCCGCTGATGGCGCTGCTGCCGGACTTGACGATGGAGCCCAGGGACTTTTCGACGATGTTCGACAGGCCGCCTTTCTTGTTGCCCGGCGTGGTATTGGCGCTACGGTCGGCGGCGCCCCGTTGCAGGTAGTGGTCGTACCAGTCCATTTCCCGTACCAGCGCGTCGGCCACCGCCGGGGTGCGGGCGCGGGAGGTGAGCATGTAGATCGCGTCGCGCACCTCGGTCACCTCCGAGAACATCACCGTGGCGCCGGCGCGGATCAGCAGGTCGCTGGCGAAACCCAGCACCGGGTTGGCAGTGATGCCGGAAAAGGCATCGCTGCCGCCGCATTGCATGCCGAGGATCAGCTCGCTGGCGGGGACGGTTTCGCGGCGGCGCTGGTCGAGTTTCTTCAGGCGGGCCTCGGCCAGTTCGAGGATCTGCTCGATCATTTCGCCAAAGCCCAGTTCGGCGTCCTGCAGGCGATACAGCCAAGGCTCGCTCAGGTCTACCGACGCGTCGCCTTCATGCATCACCTGGTCGGCCTGCAGCTTTTCGCAGCCGAGACTGATGACCAGCGCTTCGCCGCCGAGGTTGGGGTTGCGCGCCAGGTTGCGCACGGTGCGGATCGGGATGTAGGCGTCGCGGGCGTTGATTGCCACGCCGCAGCCGTAGCTGTGGGTCAGGGCGACCACGTCGTCGACGTTGGGGTAGCGCGGCAGCAACTCGGTGCGAATCCGCGCCACCGCGTGCTCCAGCACCCCGGCCACGCATTGCACGGTGGTGGTGATGCCGAGAATGTTGCGCGTGCCCACGGTGCCATCGGCGTTGCGATAGCCCTCGAAGCTGTAGCCCTCGAGTGGCGGCAGGGCGGCGGGCGTGGCGTCGGCCATGGGCAGGCGGTCCAGGGCCGGGGCCTCGGGCATCGCCAACTGGGTTTCCCGCACCCAGCTGCCACGGGGCAGGTCCTGCAGGGCATGGCCGATGACCTGGCCGTAGCGGCGCACCGGCTCGCCCTTGGGGATATCGACCAGTGCCACCTTGTGGCTCTGCGGCACGTTGTCCACCAGGGTCAGGCCATCGCCGAAGCGGCTGCCGGCCGCCAGGCCCTGGTCGTTGACCACCACCACGACATTGTCCTCGGCGTGCAGGCGGACATAGCGCGGTGAGTCGGAATGTTCGATCAACTGCATGGGTTGGCCCTTGTCGTTCTTGTTCAGGAATTCCAGGCAGGTCCGGGCCGCGGCGGGTCATTGCAGTGACCCGCGGCAGCCCGTGGCGGATACCCGCGTGACGCTTACTGGGCGCCTTGCTTGTGCATCAGCGCGGCGAGCATTTCGTATTCCTCGCCGGTCAGGTCGGTCAGTGGCGTGCGGACCGGGCCTGCGTCATAACCGGCAATGCGGGCTCCGGCCTTGACGATGCTCACGGCATAGCCGGCCTTGCGGTTGCGGATATCCAGGTACGGCAGGAAGAAGTCGTCGATCAGCTTGGCGACGGCAGCGTGGTCGTCGCGGGCGATGGCGTTGTAGAAGTCCATGGCGGTCTTCGGCACGAAGTTGAACACCGCAGACGAATACACCGGCACACCCAGGGCCTTGTAGGCCGCTGCGTAGACTTCGGCGGTCGGCAGGCCGCCGAGGTAGCTGAAGCGATCGCCCAGGCGGCGACGGATCGACACCATCAGTTCGATGTCGCCCAGGCCGTCCTTGTAGCCGATCAGGTTCGGGCAGCGCTCGGCCAGGCGTTCCAGTTGCGTGGCGTTGAGGCGGCAGACGTTGCGGTTGTAGACCACCACGCCGATGTTTACCGATTTGCACACCGCCTCGACGTGGTCGGCCACGCCGTCCTGGCTGGCTTCGGTCAGGTAGTGGGGCAGCAGCAGCAGGCCTTTGGCGCCCAGGCGCTCGGCTTCCTGAGCATATTCGATGGCCTGGCGGGTGGAGCCGCCGACACCGGCGAGGATCGGTACGGAGCCGGCACAGGTGTCCACGGCAGTCTTGATCACTTCACTGTATTCGCTGGCGGCCAGGGAGAAGAACTCACCGGTGCCGCCAGCGGCGAAGAGGGCGCTGGCACCGTAGGGGGCGAGCCATTCCAGGCGCTTGATGTAGCCGGCACGGTGGAAGTCGCCCTGGGCGTCGAAGTCGGTAACGGGGAAAGACAACAGGCCGTGGGACAGGATGGATTTCAGTTCTTGTGGAGTCATTGTGTGAAACCTTGAGGTCTGATGAGTGGGGCGGCTTAGGTGTTGTCTTACGTTATCGTACAACTTGCGCGATGACTAGCCCGGAATATGGAATTTTTCTGCGGCTGTGGATTGTTCAGGAGGCCCGTAGAGGATCGATGGCAGATTCGGCGGGGGTTGTAGAGGCGTTTAGCACGGGAGTGTTGTCGTATGACAATTGCACCAGTGCCCGCATTTCGCAGGCACTGGCGTCAAGGGGATCGTGTCAGGAAGGAAGTTCGACCAGCGGAATCTGCGTCTCATCCGCCGTGGCCTTCTTCTCCCGCCGCCCGCTCATCCAGTCGCCAACCTCGGCGGCGAACCCGGCAGGGGCTTTGCGCCCGACCTTGCGCGCCAGGTCGAGCACGGTCTGCTGGGCGAGAGCTTCTTCCATGCGTTTCTGCGCGGTGATCATCGCCGCATGCACGGCGCACGGGCCTTCGGTGGCCCAAGCGGGCGGTTCGCCGTCGAACAGGGCGCAGCGGCCGCGGATCTCGCGGCAGTCGAAAATCAGTTTGCGCCCGTCGATGGCGCCGACGATATCCAGCAGGGTGATTTCGTCAGCCGGGCGGGCCAGGCGAAAGCCGCCGCGTACGCCCTCGGTCGCCACTACCAGCTTGCTCTTGGCCAGCTTGGTGAAGATCTTCGCCAGATAGTCCTGCGGCACGCCCTGCAGCTCGGCCAGATCGCGCACGCTGGCATCGCGGCTTTCGCCGCCGTCACCCACCAGGAATATCAGGCAGTGAATGCCGTATTCGACCCCCGCACTGTAAAGCGACATCGCGTTATCTCCGACTGAACTGGTCGCAAATACTACCAGCCTGTGCCACTCGCCGGCAAAGCCGAAAGCGACCTTCCGTCAGCCCGAAAATATTTTCAGATGCCTGAATCCGCTTGGATCAAGGCGTCAGAGGGATTTTCCAGCTCCGGCGAGCAGGGCAGCGATGAACGGTAGCTTGTTTTTATTAACTACGATCAATAGAGTCGTAGTTGATAAATCGAATCCTTTCTCAAGCGGAGCACAACAATGCAACAGCACATCCTGATTCTCGGTGCCGGTTTTGGTGGCCTGTGGAGCGCCCTGAGCGCGACCCGCCTGCTGGATATCCATGGCCGCACGGACGTTACCGTGAGTGTCCTGGCGCCCCAGGCGGAACTGCGTGTCCGCCCGCGTTTCTACGAGGCCGATGTTGCCCGCGCCGTGGCGCCGCTGGGTGAGCTGTTCGAGGCGGTGGGCGTGCGTTTCATCCAGGGCTTCGCGCAGACCATCGATGTGGCCGGCAAGCGCGTCGAATACCGCGATGCCCAGGGCAATCTTGCGATCAGCCATTTCTACAAGCTGGTGCTCGCCACCGGCAGCGGCCTGGCGCGCCCGGACATGGCTGGTGTGGCTGAGCATGCATTCGATGTGGACCAGCTCGAAGAAGCGCTGCGTCTTGAAGAGCACCTGAAATCCCTGGCGCAACGCCCGGCGTCGGCAGCGCGCAATACCGTGGTGGTAGCCGGTGGGGGTTTCACCGGCATTGAAACCGCAGCCGAAATGCCGGCCCGCCTGCGTGCCGTGCTTGGCCAGGACGCGGAAGTGAAGGTGATCGTCGTTGACCGTGGCGAGGCCATTGGTGCGTCCCAAGGCGCCGAGATCGCCGCGTCCATTGCCCAGGCCAGCGCCGAGCTGGGTGTGGAGTGGCGACTGAAGGCGTCGGTGGAAGCCGTTGATGCCGAGGGCGTGACGCTGTCCGACGGCCAGCGCATCGAGGCTGCCACGGTAATCTGGACCACCGGCGTGCGTGCCAGCGACCTGACCGTGCAGATTACCGGCGAACGTGATCGCCAGGGCCGCTTGCATGTGGACGGCAACCTGAAAGTACTCGGCCAGCCCGATATCTACGCTGCGGGCGATACGGCCTACGCCGCCACCGACGACCTTGGCAACCACGCCCTGATGACCTGCCAGCATGCCATCCCGCTGGGCCGCCATGCCGGCAACAACGTCGCCGCCGATCTGCTCGGCGTGGCGCCGACGCCTTATCGCCAGCCCAAGTACGTCACCTGCCTGGACCTCGGTGCCTGGGGCGCGGTGTTTACCGAAGGCTGGGAGCGCGAAGTGAAGCTGGTGCGGGAGGAGGGCAAGCAGCTCAAGAGCCAGATCAACACCGTGTGGATCTATCCGCCGGTGGCGGACCGGGCTGTGGCGCTGGCGGCGGCGGATCCGCTGATTCCGATTGCGTGATGCACGCTATTGCGGCATGAGGATCTACACACGTTTTTGAAGGGTGGTGATTGCACAGCGTTTGTCGATGGATCTTCAGCGCTCTTGAAATCGAGCGCCGTCCGCACGGCGCATCGCCGGCAACGCCGGCTCCCACATTGCAACGTACCTACGCCTGTCAGGCCATGGTTGCTCGCCTTGTTTTTACGGCATGCTATCGCGCCGAGCACCAAAGGCTGGCAACGCCTATCTCGCAGGCCATGGCACGTTGCAGCAAATGTGGGAGCCGGCGTTGCCGGCGATGCGCCGTGCGGACGGCGCTCGATCTGGAGAGCGCTGAAGATCCCAAGGCATGCGCCCCGCAGCTCCAACGCGGTCTATCGGCAAGCACCTTGCAAAGGCTGTCTTACACCTTCAACGGATCTTCCCGATCCTCCCGTTCCTTGCGTGCCTGGGCCGGATCGGCCGCTTCCCGCTGCTGCTGGCTCAGCGATGCGCTCAGGTTCTGTGCCGCCATCGCCGCCTGCATCTGCGGCTCCGCCTGGCCCATGGACTTCAGCTCCGACTCATCCTTGATGCGCTGGGCGATCGCAAGATCGATCTTCTCTTTCTTCTCCGGCGGCAGTGCCTCGTAGTCTTCCTCGGTCAGGCCCAGTTCGCTGAGCATCTTGAGGCGGATCTTCTCGGCCGGCGACAGTGCCATGTAGTCACGGAACTGTTCGGCGGCGCTGGCGCCGGTGCTGCCGGTGGCAGACGCGCTGACGCCCGTGGTCTCGTCGTCACCGGAACTGCCGGTGTCGATGTTCTGCAGCGCCACCTTGAGCTTGGCGAACGCCTCGTCCTGGGCATCCTTTGCGTCCTGGTACGACGAATCGGACGCACTGTTCGCCGCGCTCGGGCGACTGACGGTGGATACCGTCGACGCCAGCGCCGTTTCCGACTGGTAAGCTTGCGTGTCGATGCCGGTAACGGCTGCGACGCTGCGGTGCTGGTTGGCGGCGACGTTCTGCCAGCCATGGCCATTGATGATGCTCACGGGATCATGCTCCTTGGTGGGGACACAGGTTCAGCGGTGCTATCGCAATAGCTGTGCCAGCCTGGCAAAGCCCGGCAAACCGGGGCTTGCGACCTGATCAGACGCTGCCGGGGCGGAAACCGCTTGCCGCTTGCGGCAACGCTGCGCGCTGCCCGGCGGCATTAAAGTTTGCCCACCCGGTGCCGATCCAGAGAGCACTACATCCGGGCAATGACCCGGACCCCATGCGGTTGGAGTTCTCTGCCGGACGGGCAGAGTGGCGTCGCCTTGCGTCCACTTCAATTCATGGCCCGCCGCGTCCGGTGGGCATCGGTCCTTATGAGGAAGAGGCACGTATGAATCTTTACATCAACCAGTTGCAGAAGAAGCCGGCATTCCGCGAGAACGTCTACGCGGGCGACATCTTCCTCGATACCAACCTGCGCAGTGCCCACGAACTGTGTGCGCTGGCCCGTCACAGCATCACCGAAGCCTTCGATGGCGAGACCGATCACCTGTCGCTGCACAAGCAGATGCCGGTGGAAACTTTCGTCGAGCACGTCACCCGGCTCAAGCGCAAGTTCACCAACGGCCCGCAAGCCAAGGCGCTGATCCGCGACTACATCCTCGAAATCGGCGCCGACCCGGACGACTACATCTTCGACGTGCCACGGGTGCGCGTGGTGCCCAACTACGACTACCTGCACGCCGGCGTCAGCTACGCCTACAAGGCGCACCGCGACACCTGGTACGGCAGCGTCGACTGCCAGCTCAACACCTGGATGCCGATCTACAGCATCGAGCCCGAGCAGACCATGATGATCAACCCGGCCTACTTCACCAAACCGGTGCAGAACTCTTCCCACACCTGGAGCCTGACCGACTGGATCAACAACCAGCGCCTCAAGGCCAAGGACAACATCACCGAGGAAGTCCGCGTCCACCCGGTGCCACTGGAAGAGATCGACAACAGTGCGGAGATCCGCGTGGCCGCCAACAGCGGCGAGATGCTGGTGTTTTCCGGTTCGCACCTGCACGGTACCGTGGCCAACCACACCGACCGCATCCGGTTCAGCGTGGACTTCCGCCTGATCCACCTGCAGGACCTGATTCAGAAGCGCGGTGCGCCGAACGTCGACAACGGCTGTTTCGACGTCGAGGCCGGCTTCAAAGACCTTTTCCATGCCAGCGACTTTTCGCAATTCCAGGGAGTTAATCCATGACCAAGCGTCGTCTGACTGCTGCCGAGGTCGAGTACAACGAAAAGCGCGCCAGCGTGCTGAGCCGCGTCGATGCCCAATACGTGGCCGACGCCCCCTTCGTCTTCGCCAACCGCATCGCCGTGACCGCGGCGCTGTCGCGGATCGAGCTGTTCAAGATGGTCCAGGACATTCCTGGCGCCATCGTCGAGTGCGGCGTCTACAAGGGCAATTCGTTGATGCTGTACATGCAGCTGTCGATGATTCTGGAGCCGTATGCGATCAACCGTTCGATCATCGGCTTCGACACCTTCCAGGGCTTTGCCAGCATCGATGAGAAGGAAGATCCGTCGGACATCAACGAAAGCATGTTCTCCGACACCGACGAGACCCTGATCCAGGACATGATCGAGGCCAACGACCTGATCCGTCCGGTCAACCGCATCCCGCGTTGCGAGATCGTCAAGGGCGACATCCTCGAAACCGTCCCGGCCTTCGTCAAGACCCGTCCGGACCTGGTGGTGGCGATGCTGATCCTCGACACCGACCTGTACTCGTCGACCAAGGTGGCGCTGGAAACCTTCCTGCCGTACATGCCCAAGGGCGCCATCGTGGTGCTGGACGAAGTCGCCTACCGCAACTTCCCTGGCGAAACCGCCGCCCTGCGCGACGTGCTGGACCTGAACAAGATCGAACTCAAGCGTCTGCCGTTCGATTCTTCGGTGGGTTACTTCCGGGTGTGAGGTCAGTTGCAAGCTGCAAGCTGCAAGCTGCAAGCCTCAAGCTGCAAGAAAAAGCGGAATCTCCATCGCCTTGTCTTGCAGCTTGAAGCCCTGAACACCTCTGCTTCGAAGCCAGCGTGGTACCACCCTGGCTTCAGGCCGCGGGGACAATCCGGATGTCCCCGCAGCTTCTACTTGCAGCTTGCAGCTTGTAGCTTGCAGCTGCCTCAAATGTGCAGGGCGTGCCCCAAGGCCCGCAGCGCCGCTTCCTGCACCGCCTCACCCAGCGTCGGGTGAGCATGGATGGTGCCCGCCACATCCTCCAGCCGCGCGCCCATCTCCAGTGACTGGGCGAACGCGGTCGACAGCTCCGACACGCCAACCCCCACCGCCTGCCAGCCGACGATCAGGTGATTGTCGCGACGCGCCACCACGCGCACGAAGCCGCTCTTCGACTCCAGGGTCATGGCCCGGCCATTGGCAGCGAACGGGAACTGCGCCACCAGGCAATCCAGGCCTTCTTCCTTCGCCGTCTCCGGGGTCTTGCCGGCCACCACCAGCTCCGGGTCGGTGAAGCACACCGCAGCGATGGCGGCGGGGGCAAAGGCGCGCTGCTTGCCGGCGATCAGCTCGGCGACCATCTCGCCCTGGGCCATCGCGCGGTGGGCCAGCATCGGCTCGCCGGTCAGGTCGCCAATGGCCCAGACGTTGCGCATGCTGGTCTGGCAACGCTCGTCGATGGCAATGGCCGCGCCGTTCATCTTCAGGTCCAGGGCTTCGAGGTTGAAGCCCTTGCTGCGCGGGCGCCGGCCAACTGCGACCAGCACCTGGTCGGTTTCCAGGCTCAGTTCGGCACCGTCCGGGGTGCGTACCCGCAGGCGGTTTTCGGCGGCGTCGAAGCCTTCGACGCTATGGCCCAGGTACAGCTTCACGCCCAGTTTCTTCAGCGATTCGGCCACCGGCTGGGTCAGCTCGGCGTCGTAGGTCGGCAGGATGCGTTCACGGGCTTCCACCACGCTGACCTCAACGCCCAGCTTGCGGTAGACGATGCCCAGTTCCAGGCCGATGTAGCCGCCGCCGACCACCGCCAGGCGCTTGGGCAGTGCCGTGGGCGACAGCGCCTCGGTGGAGGAAATCACCGGGCCGCCCAGCGGCAGCATCGGCAACTCGACGCTGCTGGAGCCGGTGGCGAGCAGCAGGTGCTCGCAGCGGATGCGCAGGTCCTGACCGTCGATTTCCACCAGTTTGCCGTCGATCACCCTGGCCCAGCCGTGGATCACCTTGACGTCGTTTTTCTTCAGCAGGGCTGCGACGCCGCTGGTCAGGCGATCGACAATGCCGTCCTTCCAGGCCACGCTCTGGCCGATGTCCAGGCTAGGCGGCGCAACCTTGATGCCAAGGTTGGAGTGCTGGCTGTGGGCCTGGGTCTGGTGGAACTGCTCGGCGACATGGATCAGCGCCTTGGACGGAATGCAGCCGATGTTCAGGCAGGTGCCGCCCAGCGCCTGGCCTTCCACCAATACGGTAGGAATGCCCAGTTGCCCGGCGCGGATCGCCGCAATGTAGCCGCCGGGGCCGCCGCCGATGATCAAAAGGGTTGTGTCCAGAGTCTGCATGCTCACTCTCACTCCACGAACAGGCTGGCGGGTTGTTCCAGCAGGCCGCGCACGGCCTGGATGAATTGCGCGGCGTCCATGCCGTCGACCACCCGGTGATCGAACGAGCTGGAGAGGTTCATCATTTTGCGGATGACGATCTGGCCGTTGACTACCATGGGCCGTTCGACGATGCGGTTGACGCCGACGATCGTCACTTCCGGGGTGTTGACCACCGGCGTACTGACGATGCCGCCCAAGGCGCCGAGGCTGGTCAGGGTGATGGTCGAGCCGGACAGTTCCTCGCGGCTGGCCTTGTTGTTGCGTGCTGCGTGCGCCAGGCGCACGATTTCGCTGGCGTTGGCCCACAGGCTGCCGGCTTCGGCGTGACGCAGTACCGGCACCATCAGGCCGTTGTCGCCCTGGGTGGCGATGCCCACATGCACGGCGCCATGGCGGGTGATGACCTGGCCTTCGTCGTCGTAGGTGGCGTTGATCTGCGGGAACTCGCGCAGCGCCACCACCATGGCCCGGACCAGGAACGGCAGCAGGGTCAGCTTGCCGCGGCTGTCACCCCATTTCCTGTTCAGGTGCACCCGCAGTTCTTCGAGGGCGGTGACATCGATTTCCTCGACGTAGCTGAAGTGGGCGACGCGGCGCTTGGCGTCCTGCATGCGCTGGGCGATCTTGCGGCGCAGGCCGATCACCGGGATCTGCTCGCTGTCTTCGCGCCTGGCATAGCCGCTCGGTGCTGCCTGGCCGCGGCTCGGCTGGGTAAGGAACGCATCGAGGTCTTCGTGCAGGATGCGCCCGGCCGGGCCGCTGCCGTGCACATAGCGCAATTCGATGCCGGCGTCCCAGGCACGCTTGCGCACGGCGGGCGAGGCCAGCGGACGTTCGTTGGCCTCGCGGGGAACGATCGGCGCGCTCTGTACGTTGCTCACTGCTGGGGCGGCCGCGGCGGGTACCGCAGGTGCAGCCTGGGTTTCCACCTTGGGCGCGGGAGCGGGTGTGTCTTCCACCACCGGAGCCGGTTTGCCAGCGCTTTCCTGATGGTTGCCGGCGCCTTCCACTTCGATGCGGATCAGCTCGCTGCCCACCGCCATGACCTCGCCGGGCTGGCCACCCAGGGCCAGGACCTTGCCGGACACCGGCGAGGGAATTTCCACCGTGGCCTTGTCGGTCATGACATCGGCCACGACCTGATCTTCGGTGACGGTGTCGCCGACCTTGACGAACCATTCCACCAGCTCAACCTGTGCGATGCCTTCGCCGATGTCCGGCATCTTGATGACGTGCGTGCCCATTCAGACCTCCATGACCCGTTTCAATGCCGCACCGACCCGCGAAGGGCCGGGGAAGTACGCCCATTCCTGCGCATGCGGGTAAGGGGTGTCCCAGCCGGTGACGCGCTCGATGGGCGCCTCCAGATGGTGGAAGCAATGCTCCTGCACCAGCGACACCAGTTCGGCGCCGAAGCCGCAGGTGCGGGTGGCCTCGTGAACGACCACGCAGCGGCCGGTCTTCTTCACCGACTCGACGATGGTTTCCAGATCCAGCGGCCACAGGCTGCGCAGGTCGATGACCTCGGCATCGACACCGGTTTCCTCGGCGGCGACCTGGGACACATAGACGGTAGTGCCGTAGGTCAGCACGGTGACATCGTTGCCGGGGCGGGTAATCGCTGCCTTGTCCAGCGGCACGCTGTAGTAACCGTCGGGCACGGCGCTGGCCGGGTGTTTCGACCAGGGCGTTACCGGGCGGTCGTGGTGGCCGTCGAACGGGCCGTTATACAGGCGCTTGGGTTCGAGGAAGATCACCGGGTCGTCGCACTCGATCGAAGCGATCAACAGGCCCTTGGCGTCGTAAGGGTTGGACGGCATCACCGTGCGCAGGCCGCAGACCTGGGTGAACATCGCTTCCGGGCTCTGGCTGTGGGTCTGGCCGCCGTAGATGCCGCCGCCGCAAGGCATGCGCAGGGTCAGCGGGGAGATGAACTCGCCGGCCGAGCGATAGCGCAGGCGGGCCATCTCCGAGACGATCTGGTCGGACGCCGGGTAGAAGTAGTCGGCGAACTGGATTTCCACCACCGGGCGAAGGCCGTAGGCGCCCATGCCCACCGCGGTGCCGACGATGCCGCTTTCCGAGATCGGGGCATCGAATACCCGCGACTTGCCGTACTTGGTCTGCAGGCCCTCGGTGCAGCGGAATACGCCGCCGAAGTAGCCGACGTCCTGGCCGTAGATGACCACGTTGTCATCGCGTTCGAGCATTATGTCCATGGCCGAGCGCAGGGCCTGGATCATGGTCATGGTGGTAGTCGCCATGGCGGTGTCCAACTGGATTGAAGTGTTGTGATCGTTCATGTCAGATCCCCAGTTCCTGGCGCTGCCGGCGCAGGTGCTCCGGCATCTCCTTGTAGACGTCCTCGAACATCGACGCCGGGCTCGGCATCTGTCCGCCGGCGAGGGTGCCGTACTGTTCGGCTTCCTTCTGTGCCTTGACGATCTCGGCTTCCAGTTCGGCGGTGACGGCCTGGTGTTCTTCTTCCGACCAGTGGCCGCTGGCGATCAGGTGCTGCTTCAGGCGGGCGATCGGGTCGCCCAGCGGGAAGTGGCTCCAGTCATCGGAAGGGCGGTACTTGGACGGATCGTCGGAGGTGGAGTGCGGGCCGGCGCGGTAGGTGACCCACTCGATCAGGGTCGGGCCGAAGCCGCGGCGGGCGCGTTCGGCAGCCCAGCGCGAGGCGGCGTAGACCGCGACGAAGTCGTTGCCGTCGACCCGCAGCGAAGCGATGCCGCAACCGACGCCACGACCGGCGAAGGTAGTGGCTTCACCACCGGCGATGGCCTGGAAGGTGGAGATTGCCCACTGGTTGTTGACCACGTTGAGGATCACCGGGGCGCGATAGACGTGGGCGAAGGTCAGGGCGGTGTGGAAGTCGGATTCGGCGGTGGCGCCGTCGCCGATCCAGGCCGAGGCGATCTTGGTATCGCCCTTGATCGCCGACGCCATCGCCCAGCCGACGGCCTGGACGAACTGGGTGGCGAGGTTGCCGCTGATGGTGAAGAAGCCGGCTTCGCGCACCGAATACATGATCGGCAACTGGCGCCCCTTGAGCGGATCGCGCTCGTTGGACAGCAACTGGCAGATCATCTCGGTCAGCGACACGTCGCGGGCCATCAGGATGCTTTGCTGGCGGTAGGTGGGGAAGCACATGTCGGTGCGGTTCAGGGCCATGGCCTGGGCCGCGCCGATGGCTTCCTCGCCGAGGCTCTGCATATAGAAGGACATCTTCTTCTGCCGCTGCGCGACCACCATGCGGCTGTCGAACAGCCGGGTCTTGAGCATCACGCGCATGCCTTGGCGCAGTACCTGCGGGTCGATGTCCTCGGCCCACGGGCCGGTGGCATTGCCCTGTTCGTCGAGCACCCGCACCAGGCTGTAGGCCAGGTCGGCAGTGTCGGACGGTTCCACGTCAATGGCGGGTTTACGGACCTTGCCGGCGTCGGTCAGCCGGAGGTAGGAGAAATCAGTCTGGCAGCCTGGCCGGCCGGTAGGCTCGGGCACATGCAGACGCAGGGGGGCGTACTCGTTCATGCTTTTTTACGCTCGCTCTGTCTTGTGTTTTTGTTGAGCTTCGAAGCGGTCGCTACTGAGACCCGGCTTGTGACCAGAGAGTCAGTCCTGACTACATGATATTCCGGCCCCCGAAGAATATTTTTCTGATGTTGATTGCCTTTGCCGGGGCGCGCGGATAAATATTCTGCAAAAGAACAAAAGGCAGGGAAATTTCTCTCATGCGCAAACTGGATCGTACCGACATCGGCATTCTCAACAGCCTTCAGGAAAATGCCCGCATCACCAACGCCGAGCTGGCCCGCTCGGTGAATTTGTCGCCCACACCCTGTTTCAACCGGGTCAAGGCGCTGGAGGACTCTGGAGTGATTCGCCAGCAGGTGACCCTGCTGGCGCCGGAGGTGCTGGGGCTGGACGTGAATGTGTTCATCCATGTCAGCCTGGAAAAACAGGTGGAGCAATCGCTGCACCGCTTCGAGGAAGAGATCGCCGAACGCCCGGAAGTGATGGAGTGCTACCTCATGACCGGCGACCCGGACTACCTGCTGCGGGTGCTGTTGCCGAGCATCCAGGCGCTGGAGCGGTTTCTCGATTACCTGACGCGGCTGCCGGGTGTGGCCAATATCCGCTCAAGCTTTGCCCTCAAGCAGGTGCGCTACAAGACTGCGCTGCCGTTACCGGCCAATGGGGTGACGTTGCGGGAGTCGCGTTAACCTGGAGGTAGTCCAGGCTGTGGGAGCCGGCTTGCCGGCGATTGCAATCTACAGGTGTAGAAAATCACGATCATCTGGCCACTTCTATGCTTGATATTTTTAACGCTCGCTGCCTATGTTGTGGAGGTCGCCGTTCACGGCATGCGAAAACAACAAGGATAGAGTCATGACGACCAATGACCAGCGCTCTCTCGCCGAGCGTTTGACGGGCATTGATGAAATCGAATGCGTCACGCCGGACCTCAATGGCGTGCCGCGCGGCAAGGTGATGACTGCCGAAGGCTTCCTCGAAGGCCGTCGGCTGCAACTGGCGCGGGGCGTGCTGTTGCAATGCATCATGGGCGGCTACCCGCCGGCGCGCTTCTACGGCAGCGATGACGGCGACCTGGCACTGGTGGCCGATCCCGCGCAGATCCACCGCCTGCCGTGGAGCGAACCTGCCCGGGCGCTGGCGATCTGCGATGCCGACGAACTGAGCGGCGAAGGCTCCGGACTTTCGACCCGGGTCCAGCTCAAGAACGTGATCGCCCGCTACGCTGCCCTCGGGCTTGCGCCGGTGGTGGCGACCGAACTGGAATTCTTCGTCTTCGCTCCCAATCCCGACCCGACCCAGCCGTTCCAGCCGCCGCTAGGGCTGGATGGGCGTCGCGAGGAGGGCCATTCGGCGTTCAGTGTCAGTTCCAACAATGGCCTTCGACCCTTCTTCCAGGAGGTCTACCGCTGCATGGCGGCGCTGGGGCTGCCCCGTGACACCTTCATGCACGAGATGGGCGTCAGCCAGTTCGAAATCAACCTTCTTCACGGCGACCCGCTGCTGCTGGCCGACCAGACGTTCCTGTTCAAGCACCTGCTCAAGGAAGTCGCCCTCAAGCACGGCGTGACCGTCGTGTGCATGGCCAAGCCGCTGGCCAGAACGCCTGGCAGCTCGATGCACATCCACCAGAGCGTGGTGCACATCGACAGCGGCAAGAACGCGTTCAGCGCTGCCGACGGCAAACCCACCGACATGTTCCATCACTTCATTGGCGGCCAGCAGGCGTGCATGGCCGACTTCACCGCCTTGTTCGCGCCCAACGTCAACTCCTACCAGCGCCTGTGCCATCCCTACGCGTCGCCGAACAACGCCTGCTGGTCCGAGGACAACCGCGCCGCCGGCCTGCGCATTCCGGCCAGTTCGCCCGTGGCGCGACGGGTCGAGAACCGTTTGCCGGGCGCCGATGCCAACCCTTATCTGGCCATCGCTGCCAGCCTCGCGGCCGGCCTGCATGGCATCGAACAGCGCCTGCAGCCGACCGCAGCTATCCAGGGCGAGTTCGAGGTGCCGGATCATCTGTCGCTGCCCTGCACCCTGCATGCGGCACTCGACCGTCTCAAGCGCAGCACCTTGGCGCGCGAGCTGTTCGGCAAGGAGTTCGTCGACGGCTACCACGCCACCAAGACCATGGAGCTGACCAGCTTCTTCGATGAAATCACGCCGTGGGAGCGTCGCGTACTGGCTGCCCAGGCCTGACCGTCGACGGCTTCACAAAACAGGGCCGATCCGCTCAGCAAGCGAATCGGCCCTGTGTTTTTTTCCGCATCCCCGAGCCTGTCGCTGAAATAATCACTTATGCTTTCACGCAGTTTTTCCATCTGCTCAAGAGGCCGTTCGGGACGCTGATGCGCACTATCTGGAAGTCTTTTCGCGCGTTGTACTTCGCCGCTTTGATGATGTTGATCGGCTCCGGCCTGTTGAGTACTTACCTGGCCCTGCGCCTGAGTGCCGATCAGGTGGACAGTCTCTGGGTCGGTGCGCTGATGGCCGCCAACTACTTCGGCCTGGCCCTGGGCGGCAAGATCGGCCACCGGCTGATCGCCCGGGTCGGTCATATCCGTGCCTATGCCACCTGCGCCGGCATCGTCGGTGCGGCGGTACTTGGGCACGGGCTGGTGAGTTTCCTGCCGGCCTGGCTGTTCCTGCGGGTCATCGTCGGCCTCGGCATGATGTGCCAGTACATGGTCATCGAGAGCTGGCTGAACGAGCAGGCCGACGCCAGGCAGCGCGGGGCGGTGTTCAGCGGCTACATGATCGCGTCCTACCTCGGCCTGGTGCTCGGCCAGTTGATTCTCGTGGTGCATCCGCAACTCGGCCCTGAACTGCTGATGCTGGTCGCCATGTGCTTTGCCTTGTGCCTGGTGCCGGTGGCGCTCACCCGGCGCATCCACCCGGCACCGCTGCGCCCGGCGCCGATGGAGCCGCGGTTTTTCATCAAGCGTGTGCCGCAGTCCCTGAGCACGGTGCTCGGCTCCGGCCTGATCGTCGGTTCTTTCTATGGCCTGGCGCCGCTGTATGCGTCCAAGCAGGGCCTGAGCACCGAACAGGTCGGTATCTTCATGGGTTGCTGCATCTTCGCCGGCCTGCTGGTGCAGTGGCCGCTGGGCTGGCTGTCCGACCGCTATGACCGTGCCGTGCTGATCCGTAGTGTCGCGGTGGGGCTGGCGGTGGCCTCCTTGCCGCTGGCGATCCTGCCGAGCGTGCCGATGCTGGTGCTGTTCGTCGCGGGGTTCGTGGTCTCGCTGCTGCAGTTCTGCCTCTATCCCCTGGCCGTGGCCTTCTCCAATGACCATGTCGAGAGCGAGCGCAGGGTATCGCTGACGGCGATGTTGCTGGTGACCTACGGCGTTGGCGCGAGTATCGGGCCTCTGGCGGCGGGCGTGCTGATGAAGACGTTCGGTGACCAGATGCTCTACGCCTTCTTCACCTTCTTCGCCCTGGTGCTGGTCTGGCGAATCCGGCCGAAAGCGGTGACGGGGCTGCACCAGGTCGACGATGCCCCGCTGTCTCACGTTGCCATGCCGGCCGCAAGTTCGCCTCTGGCGGCAGCGCTGGACCCGCGGGTGGCCGAGCAGGTAGTGCAGGATCAGATGCAGGCGCCGGTTGCCGCGGAGGACACCGAGGAAGAGGAAGGGGAAAAGGTGAAGCCCGAGGGGGAAGAGCCGGTTCGGTCTTGAGGGTGGTGGGGCCGCGAGGCGGCCCCTGGCGGGCGACGATCAGTAATCGTCTTTGTCGAACCGCCGTGCTTCGCGCTGCAACTGGTAAACGAAGCTTTCGATCTTGCGCTGCATCTGCCCGGTGACATTGTGGAAGCGCACACCGGCGAAGGTGATGTTCTGGCGCTCCTCGAAATGCAGGTGGCGCAGTTCCACCGACATGCTGGTCAGCCCCAGCGGCGCACCCGCTGCGAACTTCTCGTAGACCTGACCCAACTGCAGGCGCTCTTCGATGTTGCCCTCGAAGCGCAATTTGCAGCCGGTTGCCGAGATGTCCAGCAATTTGCCACGGATCGCACCGGCACCCTTGAGCTTTTCACCGTCGAGCACGACATCGACCAGTTGCGAAAGCTTCAGGGCCGCACGGAAGGCATTGCGGCGCTGATGATAAGTGACCTCGGTGGGCAGGGCGCCCCGATAGCAACGGCTACTGTCGGAAGACGAGACCGTCATGGGCTGGTCGCATTCCCAGGCGATCCGGACGCCATCATGGAAACCTTCTACCCGGAAGGGCTCGCCGTTCTCCAGGAAACGCTCGCCGTCGCGAGGAATCATTTCGTCCAGGGCCAGGACGTTGCTGTCGCGGTCGACTTCGACAACGTAGCTCTGGAAACGCTGGCTGCGTTCATGGAAGGTAATGATCAGTGGATCATGGCTCTCTAGCAGCGTCCGCAAGTGGGCGGCAATTTCCAAGGGCGTGGTTAGGACCTTTGGAGGCTGCGGAGCGTCTACGTCATTCAACACGGTTGATGAATCTCCAGGCAAAAACGACACACGCAGCCGGCATTCTGCCAGCATGCGTTGTGCCTTGATAGAGGGTCACGCCTGGCTGAGCGCACGAGGCTTGGCAAGCGGCGAGGTAGAGCCCCGGCTGTCGTAGAGCGAAGGGGCTTCACCGCCCATGAGGATTCTGATCTGGTTGGCCGTAGTGGCCTGCTGCAGGACGATCGACTGGCCGTTGCGCTCGTTGATCTCCTTGCACTCGTTGAGCAGGTTGCCCAGTACATCGAGTTGCTGCAGCAATTTCGGCCCCAGGTGCGACTGGCTGGCGAGTACTTCCACCCCGGCGCGGTCCGCTGTAAGGCCGATGCTGGTGAGCAGTTGACTGCGCCGACGTCCCTGCTGATCGAGCAGCACCACAAGGGATTGCTTGTGGGCGAGGATGTTCTCCAGTACCGGCATGTCCCGTCCGTGCAGGGCGACGTATTCGTCCCGCAACAGTTGGAGCAGTTGTTCCGCCGGACCGATATCGTCTTCGATCAGTTGCAGCAGGGTCGTGTCGTGCATGGCTGGCTCTTGGTCCTGGCGTCCTTGAAGTCAGCGGGCCCGGGGGCTAGCGCTGGGCTTCGAAATTAAGCAGTTTGCTGGCCACGCGGTTGGCGTCGACCTGGTAGCTGCCGTCGGCGATAGCCTGTTTCAACGCGGCCACACGGTCGCTGTTGACGATAGGCTGGTCGCGCAGCTTGTCGCTGACCTGTTGCAACTGCTGTGCCTCTTGGCTGAGATGTACCGCTTCCCCGCTCTGGCCAGTGCTGGAGACTGCATCGGGCTGGCCTGCGCGGTTGCTGGCGGCGCTTTCCTGGCTGCTGCCAGTGCGCAGGCCGCCCGTCACTGACGGGGAGTTATTCAAACGACTGAAGTCGATGACCATGATCAGAAAACCTCGTGGGAATTTGGACGCTTGCCCTTTTTTCGGCCAACCCGGAAAAAACTTTAGGCGCGAATGAATACATCCGTCGCGGCAGGTCCATCAGCCCGTAATGGGACACAGTTTAGGAAATGCGCTTCCTTATCGCCAGCCTTCATCGGCCGGGCGTTTGCTGTGCGTCACAAGGTCACATGGAAACCTCCACCTGGCCGGGACCGGTTACCCTGGCTTTGACTACCCGTTTGGAGTTGAGATTGCGCACCCGGATCTGTTCGCTCATGCCGCCTTTGGTCAGGGCTTCGCCCGGCATTCTCACGGCCAGGGTGCCGCTGCGGGCCGTGATGACCACATGATCGCCCTTGCGGATGACCTCGGCCTGCTCCAGATGAACCGGCGTGATGACCTGGTCGATGACCATTGGTCGGACGACCTTCTGGCCAACGGCCTGGTCGAGGCTGGCGAGAAAGCCCTGGCCCAGCAGGCCGACGTCGCGCTCGCGCAGGGCCACGTCCTGCTCGCTGACCACGGCTTCGCGCTTGAGCGGGCGGGTGACCACGACCACGTCGCGGAAGAGCTTGACCTGGGCGGGGACGAACACGGTCCAGGGCGAAGTGCCATCGCAGCGCACTCGCACCGTGACCCGGCCCAGTGGCTGGGGCGGGCTTTCCAGGCTGGCGCCGAGCTGTTCGCTGCACAAGGGCATGCGCAGGCGCGGGTCGAGATTGTTCACCTGAATCTCGTAGCGGCCTTCGGTCTGGGTCTTGGCGAGGTAGTCTTCAACGGTGAATTCAAGAAACCCCTGGGTGACACCGATAAGCTGTTCAGGCAAGGTGAACGTATCAGCCAGAGTTCGAGCGCCAGGAGTCAACAAGCACAGCGCAGCAAGGAAGCCGGGCAGATGGCGGTGCAGGCGTCGGAAAAATGTCGTTTTCGTTTTCATAACAGTTAAAAAGCAAGGCGCGTGCCTATATGGTCACGCGACCCCATGTGTTGGTTGAGGAGTCTGGCATGGCTGGTGTAATGGATTCGGTGAACCAGCGCACGCAACTGGTGGGTCAGAATCGTCTCGAACTGCTGCTGTTCCGCCTCAACGGCGAGCAGTTGTACGGGATCAACGTGTTCAAGGTTCGGGAAGTGCTGCAATGCCCGAGCCTGACGCTTCTGCCCAAGTCCAGTCGGGTCGTGCGCGGTGTCGCGAATATTCGTGGGGCGACCATCCCGATCCTGGATCTGGCGATGGCGACCGGTTTGCCCGGTCTGAATGAAGATACAAGCAAGAGTTTCGTCATCATTACCGAGTACAACACCAAGACCCAGGGGTTTCTGGTGCACTCGGTCGAACGCATCGTCAACATGAACTGGGAAGAGATCCATCCGCCACCCAAGGGGACCGGTCGCGATCACTACCTGACGGCGGTGACCCGGGTCGACAACAAGATGGTCGAAATCATCGACGTGGAGAAAATCCTCGCCGAGGTGGCGCCGAGTTCCGAGTCGGTCTCGACCGGTGTGGTCGATGCAGAGGTCCACAGCAAGGCGGTTTCGCTGCGGGTGCTCACCGTCGACGACTCCTCGGTGGCGCGCAAGCAGGTCAGTCGCTGCCTGCAGACTGTCGGTGTCGAGGTGGTTGCGCTCAATGACGGTCGTCAGGCGCTGGATTACCTGAGGGCGATGGTGGATGAGGGCAAGCGTCCGGAAGAGGAATTCCTGATGATGATCTCCGACATCGAGATGCCGGAGATGGACGGTTACACGCTGACCGCGGAGATCCGCAACGATCCGCGCATGCAAAACCTGCATATCATCCTGCATACTTCGCTGTCCGGGGTGTTCAACCAGGCGATGGTCAAGAAAGTCGGCGCCGACGACTTCCTGGCCAAGTTCCGGCCGGACGACCTGGCCCAGCGCGTGGTCGACCGGATCAAGGCCACACACTAAATAACGGCCAGGGGCCCCGGCCCCTGGTGTTGTAAATGATTTAAGAGGCGGCACCATTGTCTACGGGTAATTTGGATTTCGAGCAGTTCCGGGTCTTCCTGGAAAAAGCCTGTGGCATCCTGCTGGGTGAAAATAAGCAGTACCTGGTTTCCAGTCGTCTCGACAAGCTGATGGAACAGCAGGGCATCAAGACCTTGACCGAGCTGGTGCACCGTATCCAGAGCCAGCCGCGCAGTGGCCTGCGCGAACAGGTGGTCGATGCCATGACCACCAACGAAACCCTCTGGTTCCGCGATACCTACCCCTTCGAGGTGCTGAAGAACAAGGTGTTGCCGGAGCTGATCCGCAACAACCCGGGGCAGCGCCTGCGGATCTGGTCGGCGGCCTGTTCCTCGGGGCAGGAGCCCTATTCGATCTCCATGTCCATCGACGAATTCGAGCGCAGCAACGTCGGCCAGTTGAAGATGGGCGCGCAGATCGTCGCCACTGACCTGTCCGGCTCGATGCTGGCCAACTGCAAGACCGGCGAATACGACAGTCTGGCGATTGCCCGGGGATTGTCCCAGGAGCGCCTGCAGCGTTATTTCGATCCGAAAGGGCCGGGGCGCTGGGCCGTCAAGGCGCCGATCCGCAGTCGCGTCGAGTTCCGTTCGTTCAACCTGCTCGACAGCTACGCCGCCCTGGGCAAGTTCGACATCGTGTTCTGCCGCAACGTGCTGATCTACTTCTCGGCGCAGGTGAAGAAAGACATTCTGACCCGCATCCATGCCACCCTGAAGCCGGGTGGCTATCTGTTCCTCGGTGCGTCCGAGGCGCTGAACGGCCTGCCCGACCATTACCAGATGGTCCAGTGCAGTCCCGGGATCATCTATCAGGCCAAGTGAGCTGCAAGTTGTAAGCTGCAAGCTGCAAGCTGCAAGCTGCAAGCTGCAAGAAAGAGCAGGTCGCGTTGTTGGCGCCTTGTCTTTTTGCTTGAGGCTCGGTTGAAACGAGAAAGCCCCCGTGTCTTGCGATCGGGGGCTTTTGGTTTCTGGGGGGCAAGCTGCAAGTTGCAAGTTGCAAGTTGCAAGAATGAGCGGGTCGCGTTGTTGGCGCCTTGTCTTTTCGCTTGAGGCTTGGTTGAAACGAGAAAGCCCCCATGTCTTGCGACTGGGGGCTTTTGGCTTCTGGGGTCTTGGTTGCTTCAAGCTTCAGGCTGCAAGTGAAAGCCGGCGGGGGCAGCGGCGCGGACGGCTCTTTCTTGCAGCTTGCAGCTTGCAGCTTGAAGCTTACAGCTGCCTCAGAAGTCGTAACGCACCTTGGCGCTGAACACGTCAGCGTCGAAGCCCGACTTGCCGATGTAGTCGTAGTTCACGCCCAGGGTCACCGCGCCCAGTTTGTAGTCGGTACCGATACCGGCTTCATAGCTGTTGCGCACGGCTTTGGCGCCAGTGGTCACGAAGGGCGTGTTGCCCAGCAGGAAGGTCGAGGTGCTGCTGGCCTGGTCGGCGGCGAAGTCGTGGTAAGCCATCAGCTTGACCTGTGGCTCCAGGGTGCCGGCGCCCAGTGCATAGCTGCTGGCAACCCGGAAGCCTGCGCCCAGTTCGATGGCTTCGTAGCGCTGGTCTTCGACTTTCAGTGCCGCCGAGGAGCCTTTTTCGCGGTAGCCGTCGATGTTCACCAGGCTGTAGCGCGCGGCCAGACGTGGTTCGACCAGCAATTGCGGGCTGATCTTCCAGGTGTAGCCACCCACCAGGTTCAGGCCGAGCAGGTCGCTGTCGTAGTCGGCCTTGGCCTGGGTGCTGGCGATGCTGCGCTTGCTGTCGTTGTCGTTGACGCCGTAGGTCAGGCTGGCGTCGACGAAGTAGTTGCCCAGCTCGTAGCCGCCGTACAGGGTGAAGGCGTGGCTGTCGACTTCGGTCTTGTTGCCGGTCTTGCCGTTGACGTCAGTGTTGATGAAGCTGTACGCCAGGCCCAGGGTCAGGTTGTCGTTCAGCTTGCCGTCGGCGCCCACCGCGATACCACGGCTGTAGGCGTTGTAGCCGGCCACGCCGTCACGCAGGTCCTGGGTGGCGTCGCTGTACAGGGTCTGCACCCAGACGCCGGTTTCCTTGAAGCCTTCACCCGAGGAGGCACCGCGCAGGCTGCTGGTACGGCTGCCGGTCACGTTGCTGACCAGATTCTGGCTGGTGGTGGCCGCCTGGGTGGCGCCGCCGTTGGTTTCCGGGGCCAGTTGTTCGGCGATGCGGGTCAGGTCGGCTTCGTTGGTGTTGAGCAGGGCCTGCAGCAACGGGTCGTTCGGGTTCTGCTGGCGGATGCGGTTGATCACGCCGTCGTTGACCAGGCTGCCGAGGGCTTTCTGGCTGTTGGCCGAGCCGCCGTTGTTGGTGATGATTTCCTCGACTTCGTCCTTGCCCTTGCCGGTGACGGTGGCCACCAGGGTGTTGTTTTCGAGGCTGTAGCTATCGATTTTCAGCAGGGCCGAGGAGCTGACCAGGTTGAGCTTGCCATTCGGGTCCACATCCAGGCCGTCGGCCGTCTGGACGTTGATCTGGCCAGCCTGGATGAGTTTGTAGACGGTACCGTTGGCCGAGAAATCCTCGCCCTGGGCGGCCAGCTTGATCTGTGCGTTCTGGCCGAATTCGGCGGTGCCGGTGATGCTCAGTACGGCGACGTCCGGGTTGGTCGCGCTGCTCAGGTTAAGGCCCAGGGCAGAGTTGCTGGCGACCCACAGGCTGCCATCGAGGCTGGTATGGGCGCTGAGCAGGTTCAGTTGTGCTGGGGTGTTGTTCGAGACGCTACCGACATCGACCCAGTCATTGCTGCCATCCGCCATGCGGATGTTATAGCCGTCGGAGTCGGCGTTGGTGCCAGTGAAGTCGGTGTTGCCAGTGACGATGATATTGCTCAGATCGATCAGGTTGCCGGTAATCTCGCTGCCGCTCTGCAGGGTCAGGTACACCCTGCGGTTGCTTTCGCTGGCATCGACCGCTTCGTCCTCGGACGTGAGCTTGCCGCTGTTGATGATGTTCAGCGGCTGATAAGGGCTCGGGTGGGTCTCATCGGGGTCGATGTCGACGCCGCCGATGACGATGGCCGCGTCGGTAGCCCGGATGGTGCCGGTATTGATCACCTGGTTGGACGTGCTGGTGAAGCTGGCGCCATCGATACGGATACCTTCGGCATCGTCGCCGGTGGCGATGATGGTGCCGTGGTTCTCGAGGCCGGCCAGATCGGTCATATCGGTCTGCAGCCAGCGCTCGTTCGAGGTGACGTCGATGGCGGTGGCGCCGTTGCCGGTGACCTGGATCAGGCCGCGGTTGATGACTTTGCCGACGATCTCACCGCCTTCCAGGTTGATGCCCTTGGCATCGGTGCCTTCGGCCAGGATGCGGCCGCTGCTGGCGTTCACCAGGTCGCCCTTGATGAGGGTCGAGCCGCTCATGTCGATGGCGCGGGCCACGTCGGTGCCGCCGCCATCGGTCAGCGGTTCGCCCTTGGCCGACAGCAGGCCTTCGTTGATCACGCTGCCGCCGATGATCGCAGGGTCGATCATCAGGGCGTTGGCGCCGCCGCCGATCGCGCTGATGCTGCCCTTGTTGATCACGCTGCCGTCGATGTAGTTGTTGATCGAGGTAAGGCCGTCTTCGTAGACATCCATGTCCACGCCGCCAGCGAAGTCGCCGGTACTGTTGATGGTGGCGTTGAGGATCAGGTCTTTCTGCAGATGGCTGCCATTGAATTCGATGGCATCTTCATCGCTACCGCCGGTGTAGGTGCCGGTGATCTCGAGATCTTCGGTGTAGGTCTGACGCTCGCTCAGGAAACCGGCGTTGGTCAGTTGGACGGTCTGCGCATAGGCGGGCAGGGTGGTGGCGGTTACCGCCAGGGCGAGCAGGGTCTTGCGGAAAATCACGGAAGCCACAGTTCATTCCTTAAACGTCTTGGATATCACGGTACGTCCTTGCGTGGCCGGGGCCTTGCTGGTGGTGATGGCTTAATGCCACGCAACGAGCGGCGGGGATGGTAACGAACTGGCCATTAAAATGACATCCTTTTGGCGCCGGCTTTCCGTGCGGCATTGCCGCTTTTCGCCGCTGCTGACCTGGTCCGGCGGAAAGCCGTTGCCGCTTTTCTGGCATTGCCGCCGGCGGCAACAGGGCCAAATCCCCGGTTTTACTGGGCTTGATCTGATTGGCATGGGACTTGCTCTCTGATTCGGCAACGAACATCCGGTCAACCTTCGAAGGTTTCCCCGACATGAGCATCAGCTTCGACAAAGCCCTCGGCATCCATGAAAAGGCACTGAGCTTCCGTGCCCAGCGTGCCGAAGTGCTGGCCAACAACATCGCCAACGCCGATACGCCGAACTTCAAGGCCCGGGACATGGACTTCTCCAGCGTGCTCGCTGCCGAGACCGAGAAGACCCAGAAAGGTCATTTTGCCCTCGACCGGACCAACTCCCGGCACATCGAGGCCGAGGGTGTCACCCTCAGCGACGAAGCCTTGCAGTACCGCACGCCGATGCAGCCTTCGATCGACCAGAACACCGTCGACGCGCAGCTTGAGCAATCGAGCTACGCCGAGAACGCCGTGGGCTTCCAGGCCAGCTTCACGCTCCTCAACAGTAAATTCAAAGGGCTGGTTTCAGCCCTGCGCGGAGAGTAATCCATGTCCCTCGCCAGTGTTTTCAATATCGCCGGTAGCGGCATGAGTGCCCAGACCACCCGGCTGAACACCGTCGCCTCGAACATCGCCAACGCCGAGACCGTGTCGTCGAGCATCGACCAGACCTACCGCGCTCGCCATCCGGTGTTCGCTACCACCTTCCAGCAGGCCCAGAACGGCAGCCAGTCGCTGTTCCAGGATCAGGATGCGGCAGGCCAGGGCGTGCAGGTGCTCGGCGTGGTCGAGGACCAGAGCAACCTCGAGGCCCGCTACGAGCCGAACCATCCGGCGGCGAACAAGGACGGCTACGTCTATTACCCGAACGTCAACGTGGTCGAGGAAATGGCCGACATGATCTCGGCCAGCCGTTCGTTCCAGACCAACGCCGAGTTGATGAACACGGCCAAGACCATGATGCAGAAAGTACTGACCCTCGGTCAGTGATAAGGGACCACGCCAATGGCCAGCGTCAACGATACAACCGCAGGGGTTAACCTCAACGACGTCATCAAGGCGTCGGGGAAGACCACCACCAGTCAGACCGGCGTCGCCTCTGCCACCAACAGCTCCACCGGTGGCCAGACCCTGGGCAAGGATGCGTTCCTGCAACTGCTGGTTACCCAGATGCAGCACCAGAACCCGCTCGATCCGCAGGACAACAGCGAGTTCGTCGCCCAGCTGGCGCAGTTCAGTAGCCTCGAAGGCATCACCTCGCTGAACGAGTCGGTCACCGCCATTTCCGGCAACTACAAGTCGTCGCAGGCGCTGCAGGCGTCGTCGCTGGTGGGCCGCTCGGTCATCGCCCAGACCGACAAGGCAGTGGTCGATACCAGCAAGAGCCTGAACGGTTCGGTGGTGGTGCCGCAGTCGGTGAGCAGTGTCACCGTGACCATCAAGGACAAGGACGGCAACGCCGTGCGCACCCTCGACCTGGGCGCGCAATCGGCCGGTAATGCTGCCTTCGTCTGGGACGGCAAGAACGAGAAGGGCGAAGTGGTTTCGCCGGATACCTACACCTTCACGGCCACCACCACCGTCGATGGCAAGGCCATGGAAATGTATACCCTGCTGCCGGCAACGGTGAGCAGCGTCACTATCAGTCAGACAGGGGGCGAGATGATGTTGAACCTCGCCGGTCTGGGCAGCGTCGCGCTGTCCAAAGTCCAAACCATCGGTATATAGAGCCGGCTAACGCGGCACAGGAGTGGAAAGATGTCTTTCAATATCGGCCTTAGCGGTCTCTATGCAGCCAGCAAACAACTGGACGTAACCGGCAACAACATCGCCAACGTTGCGACCACCGGCTTCAAGTCCTCCCGCGCGGAGTTCGAGGACGTGTACTCGGCCAGCAAGCTGGGCGTCGGCAGCAAGACCGTCGGCAACGGCGTGCGTCTGGCGGCAGTGTCGCAGCAGTTCGGCCAGGGTGATGTGAACAACACCGGCAACGTGCTGGACATGGCCATCCAGGGTCAGGGTTACTTCATCCTCAGCGACAACGGTTCGCTGAGCTATACCCGTGCCGGCGCCTTCCAGACCAACAAGGACAACTACGTCGTCACCTCCGACGGCCTGCGCCTGCAGGGCTACGCCGCAGACGAGAACGGCACCATCCTCAAGGCTGGCCTGACCGACCTGAAGATCGATACCTCGGCACTGGCGCCCAAGCCCACCAGTCTGATCGACCAGGGCATCAACCTGAACTCTTCCGCCGACAGCATTCCGCTGCCGACCGCTACACCGGCTGGCCCGACCTTCGTGCCGACCGACGAGACCACCTACAGCAAGAAGTTCTCGACCGAGATCTACGATAGCCAGGGTAATAAACACACCATGGAGCAGTACTATCGCAAGACCGACCAGAACACCTGGACCATGTACACCCTGATCGACGGTCGCAACCCGCAGAACCCTGCGAGCACTGTGCCGCTCACCGGTACCATGACCTTCAATGCCGACGGTAGTGTCAAGGCCATGACCGGCAGTGTTGCGCCGGATGACAGCTTCGAGGTGGTGAACAACGTCTTCACCGTGAAGGGCTGGATTCCGTCGGCGTACAACTCCACTACCGGTACCTGGGTGCCGAATGGCTCCGAGGCCAATGCCTCCGGCATTCGCCTGGACATGAACTCGACCACCTCCTACAACACCGAGACGGCCCGTCTGTCCCAGTCCCAGGACGGTTATGCCACCGGTATCCTGTCGAGCCTGAGCATCGACTCCACCGGCGTGCTGTTCGCCAGCTTCAGCAACCAGCAGTCCCGCGCCATCGGCCAGTTGGCCATCGCCAGCTTTGCCAACGAGCAGGGTCTGGAGCAGCAGGGCGGAACCCGCTGGAAGGAAACCTATTCCTCCGGCATCCCGGGCATCGACACGCCGAAGACCGGCACCCTGGGTTCCATTTCGTCCAACTCGCTGGAAGAGTCCAACGTCAACCTGACCCAGGAGCTGGTCGAGCTGGTCAAGGCGCAGTCCAACTACCAGGCCAACGCCAAGACCATTTCCACCCAGAGCGCCATCATGCAGACCATCATCCAGATGACCTGATGAGGGTGGCGCCGGTTGATCCGGTGCCCTGAGTGTCGAGCGAGCCCCTTCCCGATCCGGGCGGGGGTTCGTTGTTTCTGGAGGTGATCGATGAAGCGATATCTGTGGCTTGTCCTGGCGCTGCTGGCGGCTCAGTCGTGGGCGGCGATGGCGCCGTGGTACCGCTGGGAAAGCCAGGCGGACGGGCGGCTGGTCTGTTCTCAGCACTCTCCCGGGGAGGGCTGGCGGCAGTTCGCCGGTCCCTTCAACAATGCCGGTTGTCGTCCCTGAGTGACGGGGCGGAATCTTGCCGCTGACGGCAGTCCGCCGCCGATAATTTGTCTTCCGTTTCCGCCCCGGCAGATTTCTGCCCAGTCAAAGCCCCGAAAACACGGGGCTTTTTTCTGGCGTCAGCAACTTGGTTCGAAAATTGCTTCATCGTGCCGGAGCAGCGGTGAACGGCAAGTGTTCGCCAGCGCAGCGGAGGATGACTGTGGACAAGATGCTATACGTGGCCATGACCGGCGCCAGCCAGAACGCGCTGGCCCAGAAGGCCCACGCCAACAACCTGGCGAACATTTCCACCAGCGGTTTTCAGCGTGACCTGGAGCAGGCGCGCTCGATGCCGGTATTCGGTGACAGCTTTCCGGCGCGGGCCTACGCCATGACCGAACGCCCGGCCACCGATTTCAGCCCCGGTGCGCTGCAGGAAACCGGTCGCGACCTGGATATCGCCGTGGGCGGTGACGGCTTCATCGCCGTGCAGGCTCCCGACGGCAGCGAAGCCTACGTGCGTACCGCCAGCCTGAACATCGACGGTGTCGGTGTGCTGCGCGCCGGCAACGGCATGCCGGTGATGGGCAACGGTGGTCCCATCGCCGTGCCGCCGGAGCAGAAGGTCGAAATCGGCCAGGACGGCACCATCAGCATCCGCGCCATGGGCGAAGGCCCGCGGGTGATGGCCGAGGTGGACCGCATCAAGCTGGTCAACCCCGACCTGAAGAACATGACCAAGGGCCTCGACGGCCTGATCCATACCAAGAGCGGCCAGCCGGCCGACGCCGATGCCAACGTGCAGGTGGTGTCCGGCTTCCTGGAAGCGAGCAACGTCAACGCCGTGGAAGAGATGACGTCGGTCCTGGCGCTGGCCCGGCAGTTCGAACTGCACGTCAAGATGATGAACACGGCCAAGGAAGGCGACGAAGCCATGGCTCGGGTTTTGCAAATCAGCTAATTACACAGGCGTAGCGCCGTAAAACAGGCGTACGAGGAGAACAGCATGCTTCCGGCTCTTTGGGTCAGTAAAACCGGTCTGTCCGCCCAGGACACCAACCTGACCGTCATTTCCAACAACCTGGCCAACGTCTCGACCACCGGCTTCAAGCGTGATCGCGCCGAATTCCAGGACCTGCTCTACCAGGTCAAGCGCCAGCCTGGTGCCCAGTCCACTCAGGACAGCGAGCTGCCATCGGGCCTGCAGGTCGGTACCGGTGTGCGCATCGTCGGCACCCAGAAAAACTTCATGACCGGCAGCCTGCAGACCACCGAGAACCCGCTGGACCTCGCGGTCAACGGTCGTGGTTTCTTCCAGGTCCTGCAACCGGACGGCACCGTTTCCTACACCCGTGACGGTACCTTCCACCTGAACTCCGACGGCCAGGTCGTCACCGCCAACGGTTTCGCCCTAGAGCCGGCCATCGTCGTTCCGCCGGATGCCCAGACCTTCACCGTCGGCCAGGACGGTACCGTGTCGATCACCACCGCCGGCAACCCTGCCGCGCAGATCATCGGCAACATCCAGACCGCCGACTTCATCAACCCGGCCGGCCTGCAGTCCATGGGTGGCAACCTGTTCCTGGAAACCGCTGCCAGCGGTGCGCCACAGATCGGTACCCCAGGCCTGAACGGCTTCGGCACCACCCTGCAGCAGACCCTGGAAAACTCCAACGTCAGCACCGTGGAAGAGCTGGTCAACATGATCACCACCCAGCGTGCCTACGAGATGAACTCCAAGGTGATTTCCACCGCCGACAGCATGCTCCAGTACGTTACCCAGAACCTGTAATTGAAGTCGCCCAGGTCACGTCATCCGCTACACCGTGAGGTCAGAGTCATGAGCCGTTTGTTGTCCGTTTTCGCCCTGGGGGGGGTGGTATTGCTGGCAGGTTGCGTCGGTCCGACGCCCAAGCCCAACGATCCGTACTACGCGCCGGTGTTGCCGCGCACGCCCCTGCCGGCGGCGGCCAACAATGGTTCGATCTACCAGGCCGGCTTCGAGCAGAACCTGTACAGCGACCGCAAGGCGTTCAGGGTCGGTGACATCATCACCATCACCCTCAACGAGCGAACCCAGGCCAGCAAGAACGCCAACTCGCAGATCGCCAAGAACAGCAATGCCGAGCTGGGCCTGACCTCGCTGTTCGGGTCGAGCCTGACCACCAACAACCCGATCGGCAGCAACGACCTGAGCCTGAGCGCCGGCTACAGCGGCGACCGTGCCACCAAAGGCGACAGCAAGGCGGCCCAGGGCAATACCCTGACCGGCTCGATCACCGTGACCGTGGCCGATGTGCTGCCCAACGGCATCATTGCCGTGCGTGGCGAAAAATGGATGACGCTGAACACCGGCGACGAGCTGGTGCGCATCGCCGGCATGGTTCGCGCCGACGATATCGCCACCGACAACACCGTGTCCTCGACCCGGGTTGCCGATGCACGCATCACCTACTCGGGTACAGGGTCCTTCGCCGACGCCAGTCAGCCGGGCTGGTTCGACCGTTTCTTCCTCAGCCCGCTCTTCCCGTTCTAGGTCCGGATGCCCATGTTCAACTTCAAGCAACTGCTTGCCGCGACCCTTCTGCTCGGTGCCGCCTTCGGCGCCCATGCCGAGCGCCTGAAGGATATCGCCAGCATTTCCGGCGTGCGCTCCAACCAGTTGATCGGCTATGGCCTGGTGGTGGGGCTGAACGGTACGGGTGACCAGACCACCCAGACCCCGTTCACCCTGCAGACCTTCAACAACATGCTCTCGCAGTTCGGCATCAAGGTGCCGGCGGGTTCCGGCAACGTGCAATTGAAAAACGTCGCTGCGGTGTCGGTGCATGCCGATCTGCCACCGTTCGCCAAGCCGGGGCAGGTGGTGGACATCACCGTGTCGTCCATCGGCAACTCCAAGAGCCTGCGCGGCGGCAGCCTGCTGATGACGCCGCTCAAGGGGATTGACGGCAACGTCTACGCCATCGCCCAGGGCAACCTGGTGGTGGGCGGTTTCGACGCCGAGGGCCGTGATGGTTCGAAGATCACCGTCAACGTGCCCTCTGCCGGCCGTATTCCCGGCGGTGCCTCGGTGGAACGCGCCGTGCCTAGCGGCTTCAACCAGGGCAACAGCCTGACCCTGAACCTCAATCGCCCGGACTTCACCACGGCCAAGCGCATCGTCGACAAGGTCAACGAACTGCTCGGCCCGGGTGTTGCCCAGGCGGTGGATGGCGGCTCGGTGCGGGTTACCGCGCCGCTGGATCCGGGGCAGCGGGTCGACTACCTGTCGATCCTGGAGAACCTCGAGATCGATCCGGGCCAGGCGGTGGCCAAGGTCATCATCAACTCGCGTACCGGCACCATCGTCATTGGCCAGAACGTCAAGGTATCGCCGGCTGCGGTCACCCACGGCAGCCTGACCGTGACCATCACCGAAGACCCGATCGTCAGCCAGCCCGGCGCCTTCTCCAATGGCCAGACCGCCGTGGTGCCGCGTTCCCGGGTCAACGCCGAGCAGGAAGCCAAGCCGATGTTCAAGTTCGGCCCGGGCACCACGCTCGACGAGATTGTCCGTGCCGTCAACCAGGTCGGCGCTGCACCGAGCGACCTGATGGCGATCCTCGAAGCCCTGAAGCAGGCCGGCGCGTTGCAGGCCGACCTGATCGTGATCTGAGGCCTCGTACCCATGGACATGCCCAAGAGCACGACCTACGGCACCACCGACAGCGGTGCCTACACCGACCTCAATCGCCTCAATTCGCTGAAGGTCGGCGACCGCGACAGCGAGGGCAACCTGCGCAAGGTCGCCCAGGAATTCGAGTCGCTGTTTCTCAACGAAATGCTCAAGTCGGTGCGTTCGGCTACCGACGTGCTGGCCAAGGACAACCCGCTCAATACCGAGACCACCAAGCAGTACCAGCAGATGTACGACCAGCAACTGGCCGTCAGCCTGTCCCGCGAGGGCGGGGGGATCGGCCTGCAGGACGTGCTGATGCGCCAGTTGTCCAAGCAGAAGGCAGCAACGCCCAACACCAGCCCGTTCCCGCGAGTGGATGTGCAGCAGCGCTCGCTGTGGGCGAGCAAGGTGGCCGAGCCGGTACGCAATGCCGAGGAGACCGCGACCACCCGCAACGATGTGGCCGCGCTCAATTCCCGTCGCCTGGCGCTGCCGGGCAAGCTGACGGACCGTTTGCTGGCCGGCATCGTGCCGTCCGCCGACGCTGCAGCCGCGACCACCAATACCGCAGCGCTGCCACAACGCACCACCGCTGCCACCGACGCGGTGATCAAGGGCGACTGGGAGCCGGCCAAGAGCTTCGCAGCGCCGAACTCGATGCAGATCTACAGCCGTGCCGTGGCCCAGCCGCCGCTGGCGCCCGCGAAAAGGGCCTTCGCCTCCAGCGACGAGTTCATCAGCACCATGCTGCCGATGGCCGAGCAGGCCGCCAAGCGCATCGGTATCGATCCGCGTTACCTGGTGGCCCAGGCTGCCCTGGAAACCGGCTGGGGCAAGTCGGTCATGCGCGCCAGCGATGGCAGCAGCAGTCACAACCTGTTCGGCATCAAGGCCACCGGCAACTGGCAGGGCGATTCGGCGCGGGCGATCACCAGCGAATTCCGCGACGGCCAGTTCGTCAAGGAGACGGCGGCCTTCCGTTCCTACGATTCCTACCAGGACAGCTTCCACGATCTGGTCAGCCTGTTGCAGAACAACAGCCGCTATCAAGAAGCGGTGAAGTCGGCCGATAACCCGGAACAATTCGTGCGAGAGCTGCAAAAGGCCGGGTACGCCACCGACCCGGATTACGCCAGCAAGATCTCGCAGATCGCAAAACAGATGAAGTCGTACGAAAGCTACGCGGCGATCAGTCCAACGACGAAACTATAAGGTTTGAACCATGGCGAGTTTGATCAGCATCGGGATGTCGGGCCTCACGGCCGCGCAATCGGGCCTGCACACCACGGGTAACAACATTGCCAACGCCGACGTTGCTGGCTATTCGCGCCAGCAGAATATCCAGACCACCAATGGTTCGATCCGCTACGGCCAGGTGTTCATCGGCTCCGGCACCACCCTGGCCGACGTGCGCCGGGTCTACAACAGCTTCCTCGACAACCAGTTGCGCACCAGTACCTCGCTCAACAGCGATGCGGCGTCGTACCTGAGCCAGATCACCTCGGTCGACAGCCTGCTGTCCGACGCCAACACAGGCATCACCGGTGCGCTGCAGAATTTCTTCAGTTCCCTGCAGGGGCTGTCCAGCAAGCCGAACGACGACGCCTCGCGGCAACTGCTGCTGACCAACGCCGAAGCCCTGACCAACCGCTTCAACACCATTGCGGCGCAGTTCAAGGAACAGAACGCCAATATCAACGGCAACCTCAAGTCGATGACCGAGCAGGTCAACAACCTGGCCAAGACGGTCGCCGCGCTGAACGAACAGATCGCCAAGGTCGCCGCCGTCAATGGCCAGCCCAATGACCTGATGGACCAGCGCGACGAGACCATTCGCCAATTGTCCGAACTGGTCGGCGTGCAGACCAGCGAGCGCAACGGCAACATCGATATCACCCTGGCCAACGGCCAGTCGCTGGTGCTCGGGACTTCGGTGAACACCCTCACCACAGTGACCAGCACCACCGACCCGAGTCAGGTGTCGATCAAACTGAGCTACAACAATTCCACTGTCGACGTGACCAACTCGCTGACCGGTGGCGAGATCGGTGGCCTGCTGCGCTATCGTTCCGAGACGCTGGTGCCAGCGCAGAACGAGATCGGTCGCCTGGCACTGGTCATGGCCGACAAGATGAACTCGCAACTGGCCCAGGGCATCGACAAGAACGGTGAGTTCGGCGCGGCACTGTTCAGCGATATCAACAACGCGCTGGCCATGGCCGGCCGCAGCATTGCCATGAGCGGCAACAGCAGTGGCTCCGGCAACCTGGACGTGGTGATCAAGGACACTGGCCTGCTCAGCACCAGCGACTACCAGGTGACCTTCACCAGCGCTACCAGTTACACCGTGCGCAAGCTGCCCGACAACACCAGCATGGGCGCCTTCGATCTCAACGATGATCCGCAGCCGGTGATCGACGGCTTCAGCCTGAACCTCAATGGCGGGGCGGTCAGCGCCGGTGACAGCTTCAAGATCACCCCGACCCGCAACGCCGCCGCCAACCTTGACGTGGTGATGACCGACTCCAAGCGCCTGGCCCTGGCTGCGCCGCTCACGGCTACGTCCAACAGCAGCAACACCGGCACCGGTGTGATTACCCAGCCGGTACTCACCTCGGTCCTGGATATCGCCGATTCGGCCCAGCGCCTCGAGTTGCAGAACGGCATCAAGTATTCGACGCCGGTGCGCCTGGTGTTCGGTGACGAGACGCTCACCCCGCAGACCTACTCGGTCGTGGATTCCAAGGGCAACTCGATCGGCAGCGGCACCTTCGTGCCGGGCCAGAACAACACCCTGCAGATCAACGTGCCGATGGTCGATTCCACCGGTGCCCCGGTGCTCGACAGCAACAACGTACAGAAGACCTTCAGCTTCCAGATGGACGTCGCCGGGTCGCCCAAGAAGAACGACACGTACACCGTTTCGCTTACCGGTGCGGCCTCTTCGGACAACCGCAACGGCCTGTCGCTGCTGGAATTGCAGAAAGCCCAGACCGTCGACGTCGGCAGCGCCACCAAGGGCGTCAGCCTGACCGACGCCTACGGCAAGCTGGTGGAGAGCGTCGGCGCCAAGACCAAGCAGGCGCAGATGGACAGCTCGGCGACCACCGCCATCCTGACCCAGGCCAAGGCCTCCCGCGACTCGCTGTCTGGCGTGCAGCTCGATGAAGAAGCCGGCAACCTAGTCAAGTACCAGCAGTACTACACCGCCTCGTCGCAGATCGTCAAAGCGGCGCAGGACATGTTCAACACGCTGATCAGCGCCCTCTAAGGAGACGTAGAACGTGCGTATCTCGACTTCCCAGTACTACGAATCCAGCGCTGCCAACTATCAGCGCAACTACTCCAGCGTGGTCAAGACCAGCGAAGAGGCCAGCGACCTGATCCGCGTGCGCACCGCCGCCGACGACCCGGTGGGTGCGGCCCGTCTGCTGCAGCTCGAGCACCAGAGCTCGATGCTGGACCAGTACGCCACCAACACCACCACCGTTCGCAACAGCCTGAGCCAGGCAGAGACTGCGCTGGGCTCGATCAACACCATTCTGCAGCGGGTCAACGAGCTGGCGCTGGGGGCGGGCAATGCCACCTTCACCGATACCGAGCGCAAGGCGACCGCCACCGAGCTGGGCAAGCTGGAAGAGCAGTTGCTGAGCCTGATGAACACCCGCGACGAGAATGGCCAGTATCTGTTCGCCGGCTCCAACGCCGAGACCCAGCCGTTCGTGCGCAACGCCGATGGTACCTACAGCTACCAGGGTGACCAGGGCCAGTTGCAACTGCAGGTCGGCGACATGCTCACCATGGCTGCCAACGACAGCGGTTTCGCCACCTTCCAGCAGGCGCTGAACACCAGTCGCACCCAGACCACCCTGACCGCGCCGAGTCCGGACGATGGTCGCGTACGCCTGAGCAACGGCCAGATGTCGGGCTCGGTGACCTACAACGACCAGTTCCGCAGCGGCGAGCCTTACACCGTCACGCTGCTCAGCAGCACCCAGTTCAAGATCACCGATGCCTCCGGCAACGATGTCACCACCGAGGCTACCAACTCCGGGACCTTCGATCCGGGCACCATCGGCGGCAGCTCGGTCACCTTCCGCGGTGTCGACCTGAAGCTGAACATCAACCTGCAGACGGGTGACACCAACCCGGATGCGGTGGTGGCCGGCCACACGTTCACCCTCGAAAGCAAGCCGGACACCATCACCGGTACGCGCAGCCCGGGCAACACGTCCAGCAGCCAGATCAGTTCCACCAGCGTGGTCGATGCCGACAAGTACGCCAAGGCGTTCCCTACGGGCGGAGCGGTGATCAAGTTCACCAGCGCCACCGACTTCGAGCTGTATGCCCAGCCGCTGACGGCCAACAGCCGCCCCGTGGCCAATGGCACCGTGAGCGGTACGCCGCCGACAGCCACTGCCGCCGGTATCGAGTTCACCTTCAGCGGTACGCCGGGTGCCACCGACCAGTACAGCGTCCAGGTCAACAAGCACCAGACCCAGAGCATCCTCGACACCGTCAGCAACCTGCGCAAGGCGCTGGAGAAACCGATCGACGGCAGCGAAGCGGCCTCGCAGCAGTTGCGCGCCGACCTCGATTCGGCCATCGCCAACATCAGCAGCGGGCAGAACCAGATTGCCTACACCGTCACCTCCATCGGTGCCCGCGGCAAGGCGCTGGACCTGCAGGAAACCGCCAACGAAAGCTTGAGCATCGCCAATGCCAGCACCCAGTCGTCGATCCGCGATTCGGATCCGGCCGAGGTGATGACCCGTCTGACCCTGCAGAAAACCATGCTCGAGGCTTCGCAGATGGCCTTCAGCCGGGTCAGCCAGTTGAGCCTGTTCAACGTCCTGTAATCGCCGCAAACCCGCCACTTCGTCCTTCGGGGTGGCGGGTGTTCCAGTCCATCCCCCACGGTCCAGACTGTTCTGATGTTCATCCGAGGGCAGTCACCGGTCGAGAGTCTTCGTCGTGAACCCAGCCCCTCTTGTCAGTCTCGTCATTCCCGCCAGCAATCCTCGTTTTTTCCGTGCGGCGCTGATCAGTGCCCTGGCGCAGAACTACGAGAACCTCGAGGTCATCGTCTGCGATGAAGGTCGCGATGAGGAAATCAAGGCGGTAGTGGACGAACTGGAGCCTTTGGCCCGCTGCCCGCTGTATTACCAGCGCAACCCGCAGCCGCTGGGCTTTGGCGGCAATCTGCTGGCGGGCCTGGAAATGGCCCGGGGCGAGTACGTGCAGTTCCTCTGCGACGACGACCGACTGATGGCCGACTGCATCAGCAGCGAGATGCGCCTGTACCAGGCCAATGCCGATGTCAGCCTGGTGGCCTGCCGTCGCAACCTGGCCGATGGCGAGGATTTCGCGCTTTCCCAGCGTCTGGAAAACAGTTGGTTCACCTGGGGCGATACGGTCTACCACGGCAACGACTTGCTGGATTTCTTCGAAAGCAATCCACTGAATTTCATCGGCGGTTTCAGCAATACGCTGATGCGCGCCAGCGATCTCAATGAACTGTTGCCGGCGCTGGTGCAGGCAGGTTTCATCGCACTTCTGGACTTCGCCCTGTTCGTTTGCCTGCTGCGCCGTGGCGAGTTGGCGGTGACCGCGCAGGTACAGTGCATCGAGCGAGTCCATCCCGCCCAGATGCGTCGCCAGCCGGATATCGGGAACGCCCGAACCACCGAAATGCAGTGGTTGCGCGGCATGTTCGCCGCACGACCGCCGGCCACGGAAAGTTTTTCCGGCTGGGTGCGCATTCATGTGTTGCCGGTGGACGGTCATGCGGTGCCGCGGGAATGGGAGAACCTGTTCCTGGTGCATGTGCTGCGTGCCTTGCAGGCGATCCAGGAGTCGCAGGTCGGCCACGACAGCGATACGTTCGCCGACCTCTATGCCCAGTGGCTGGGTTGCCGTCAGGACCCGCTGGTGCTGCGCAGATTGATGCGCTTGAGCGAGCACTGGGCGTGGCGCCCACGCATCAGCGTGGTGGTGATTGATAGCGACGGCGATGGCCAGGCGGTACAGCGCACGCTCGAGAGTATCAACCGGCAATGCTATGGCGCAGCCAGCACCCTGTTGCTGTCCAGCGGGCGCCTGTCTTCCAGTCTCGACGAAAGCTTGATCCAGCGCCCGTTGCAGGCGAGCTGGGCCCAGCAGCTCAACGAGCTGTTGCCTGAGCTGGAAGGGGTGGACTGGTTCTGTCTGTTGCGTGCGGGCGACCGCCTCAGCGAATTCAGCCTGATGCTGATGGCCGAGCGTGCCGTAAACCTGCCGCAGATGGCCTGTTGCTACGGCGACGAGGGCGGGATTCGTGACGGTGAGTCACTGGACCCGGTGTTCAAGCCCGACTTCAACCTCGACCTGCAACGGGCCTATCCCTTCACCGGGCGTGTGCTGGCCTTTTCCCGCTCGCACTGCCTGGCTGCCGGCGGTTTCGCTTCGGGTTACCGCGAGCTGGCACCCCATGATCTGCTCTGGCGGATGGTCGAGAGCCACGGGCCGCAAGCGGTCGAGCACATTCCGGAAGTGCTGGTGGAGTCGGCGTTCGGTTATGCCGCCTGGCTGTCCTCGGCAGCGGTGGTGGCGGAAAACCCGCTGCTGCTCCAGGCGCACCTGCAGCGGCTGGGCATGGACTACCGTCTCGAAAACGAAGCAGGCAGTGCGATCAACCAGATTCGCTATCTGCACGCCGCGCAGCCGCTGGTGACGGTGGTGATCAGCTTCCGCGACCAGGTGGCAGCGCTGGAGCGTTGCCTGGAAAGTGTGCTGGGCAAAACGGCGTATCCGAACTACGAAGTGCTGGTGGTGGATAACGCCAGCGAACACGAGGCGTCCCGCGTCTGGCTGGCCGCCATGTCGCAGATGGGCGGCGAGCGCCTGCGGGTGCTGACGCTGGGCGAGAAGACGTCTTTCGCCACCCAGCAGAACCTGGCCGCGCAGCAGGCCCGCGGCGACTTCGTGCTGATGCTCAACCCGTTTGCCGTGGTGACCGATGGCGACTGGCTGGATGTCCTGGTCGGCCACGGCCTGCGCCCTGAAGTGGGCATGGCGGGTGCCGAACTGTGCGATGCGCAAGGGCTGGTGATCAACGCCGGTGGCCTGCTGGGCTTGCGCGGTGCGGTGTACTCGCCGTTCGTGGGTGAAATGGTCCAGGCCGGTGGTTACATGCAGCGCTTGCAGGTGGCGCAGAATTACTCGGCGCTGGGCACCGACTGCGTGCTGGTGCGCAAGCAGCTGTTCCTCGACCTGGGCGGCCTCGACGACCAGGCGTTCAGCGCCGCATTCAGCGATGTCGATCTGGGCCTGCGCATGCGTCAGGCCGGCTACCTCAGTGTCTGGACGCCGAGGGCAAGGCTGGTGCTGGATACCCCGCCAGGCCCCGCACCGGATCCGCAGGAGCAGGCCGAGCGCCAGGTGGTCCTGGCCGAGCAGCACGAGACCTTCCAGCGCACCTGGATGCCGGTCATTGCCCGTGACCCGGCCTACAACATCAACCTGACCCTCAAAGGGCCCGCCTTCCGCCTCGACCCCGGCCTCAAGGACGGCTGGCAGCCTTTCCTCGGTCGCTCGCTGCCCCATGTACTGGCCCTGCCGATGAACAAGACTGCGGTCGGCCACTACCGGGTCATCAAGCCGCTGACCGAACTCGAAGCGGCGGGCTGGGTGACCCAGCAGCAGTACTTCGAGATCCCCACCAACGTCGAACTGGAGCGCAGCTCCCCCGACGTGGCGATTCTGCAGGGGCGCTACACCGAAGGGTTCATCAAGGAAATCGAGCGGCTGAAAACCTACTCCAAGGGTTTCGTCATCTATGAGCTGGATGACTACGTGATCAAGGTGCCGAAGAAGAACGGCCACCTGAAGCACACCCCGCGCGACCTCGAAGGTTCGCTGCGTCGCGGCATCGCCCGTTGCGACCGCCTGGTGGTGTCCACCGAGCCGCTGGCCGATGCCCTGAGCGACACCCATCACGACATCCGTGTGCTGCCCAACATGCTCGCCGAAGAGCTGTGGGTCGGTCGCCGCGCCCAGCGCCGGACCTCCAGCAAGCCACGGGTGGGTTGGGGCGGCGGTACCAGCCATACCGGCGACCTGGAAGTCATCGCCGAAGTCATCAAGACCCTGGCCAACGACGTTGAGTGGGTGTTCTTCGGCATGTGCCCGCCGGACCTGCGTCCCTACGTCCATGAATTCCACCCGCCGGTGGGCCTGGCCGCATACCCGGCGAAGCTCTCCAGCCTCAACCTCGACCTGGCACTGGCACCGCTGGAGTTCCATATCTTCAACGACTGCAAGAGCAACCTGCGCCTGCTGGAGTACGGCGCTTGCGGTTATCCGGTGATCGTCACCGACACTGCCGCCTACCGCGGCTACCTGCCTTGCACGCGAGTCAAGACGAACTCCACCGAGGAATGGCTGGAGGCCATCCGCATGCACCTGGCCGATCCGGACGCCAGCTACCGCATGGGCGACCAGTTGCACGACGAAGTCATGCGCAACTTTGTGCTGCGGCCCGAGCACGTGCAGGTCTGGTACGACGGCTGGATGCCGGGCTGACGCCGTCACGCCGGGCCGGAGCTGGCGCGTTTCCTGCAAGTACCCCTCATATCGCCATAAATCCCGCACTGCTCCGGCGTGCGGGATGGATCAGGGCGGCCTGGCGCGTGCGCCGGGCCGGTGACGAACAAGAGGGGATGACATGAAGGCGGTAATTCTGGCCGGTGGACTGGGCACGCGCATCAGCGAAGAGTCGCACCTCAAGCCCAAGCCGATGATCGAGATCGGCGGGAAGCCAATTCTCTGGCACATCATGAAGCAATACTCGGCTCACGGTATCCACGACTTCGTGATCTGCCTCGGCTACAAGGGCTACGCGATCAAGGACTTCTTCGCCAACTACTTCCTGCATACCTCCGACGTCACCTTCGACATGCGCAACAACCGCATGGACGTCCACCAGAACTACAGCGAGCCCTGGCGGGTCACCCTGGTCGATACCGGCGAGGAAACCATGACCGGCGGCCGCCTGCGCCGTGCGTCCCGTTACCTGGAGGACGAGCAGGCATTCTGCTTTACCTATGGCGACGGCGTATCCGACCTGAACATCGGCGCGCTGGTGGACTTCCATCTGCGCCATGGCAAACTCGCTACCGTCACTGCTGTGCAACCGCCCGGGCGCTACGGTGCCCTGCAACGCGAGGGCGACAAGGTCAGCGGGTTCATCGAAAAGCCCCGTGGAGACGGCGGCTGGATCAATGGTGGTTTCTTCGTGCTGTCGCCCAAGGTGTTGCCCTACATCAGCGACGACCAGACTTCCTGGGAGTCCGAGCCCCTTGCGCGCCTCGCGGCCGAGGACCAGTTGCAAGCCTTCCAGCACGACGGCTTCTGGCATCCGATGGACACCCTGCGTGACAAGAATCATCTGGAACACCTGTGGCAGAGCGGGGAGGCCCCATGGAAACAGTGGGCCTGAATCGCGAATTCTGGGAAGGCAAGCGCGTCCTGCTGACCGGCCACACCGGTTTCAAGGGCAGCTGGCTGGCGCTGTGGCTGCGTGAGCTGGGGGCCGAGGTCACCGGGTTCGCCCTTGACCCGTCCACCGAGCCGAGCCTGTTCGAACTGGCCCGTGTCGGCAGTGACATCAAGGATGTGCGTGGCGATCTGCGCGACCTCGGTGCCCTGCTCGAAGTGGTAGCTGACGCCCAGCCGGAAATCGTCCTGCACCTGGCCGCGCAACCGCTGGTGCGCGAAGCCTATCGCGATCCGCTGGGCACCTACTCCAGCAACGTCATCGGCACGCTCAACCTGCTGGAAGCGATCCGCCAGGTCGGCGGGGTGCGTTCGGTGGTGCTGGTCACTACCGACAAGGTCTACGCCAACCAGGAATGGCCGTGGCCCTACCGCGAGAACGAAGCCTTGGGCGGCCATGATCCCTACAGCAGCAGCAAGGCGTGCTGTGAACTGCTGGCTCAGTCCTACACGGCATCCTTCTTCCCGCCCGCAGGTCACGCGGATCACGGTCTTGCGCTGGCCACCGCGCGGGCCGGCAACGTGCTGGGCGGTGGCGACTTCGCTGCCGAGCGGCTGATTCCCGATGTGCTCAAGGCCTGGTCCGCAGGCGAGCCGGTGACCCTGCGTTATCCGCAGGCCATCCGGCCCTGGCAGCATGCGCTGGAGCCACTGGCGGGCTATCTGTTGCTGGCGCATCGGCTCTATACCCAGGGCCCGGAATTCGCCGGCGCCTGGAACTTCGGGCCGAACGAAGGCGACATGTGCAGCGTCGGCGATGTGGTGACTCACCTGGCCCGGCAGTGGTCCGACGCACCTGGCGTGCGGGTCGAGGCCAGCGAACTGCATGAGGCCGGTGTGCTGCGCCTGGACAGCGGTCGCGCCCGCCAACTGTTGGGCTGGCGCACCCGCTGGTCGTTGCGCGAGTGCCTGGAGCACACCCTGCAATGGCACCTGGCATGGAAGCGCGGCGACGATCTGCGCGCCGTCACCCTTGACCAACTGAACCTGTACGCGGAGCTGTCGTGAGCGATCTGCTGTTGCAATCGCTGCCGCTGGCCGGGCTGTTCAGCGTGCAGCACAAGCGCCATGGCGATGCCCGTGGCCAGTTCGCCCGATTGTTCTGCGAAGGTGGCCTGAGCGAACTGGGAACGCCGTTCCATGTGCGCCAGATCAACCACTCCCGCACCCTCGGCGCGGGCTCCGTGCGCGGCCTGCATTACCAGCAGGGCGAGACTCCGGAAGCCAAGCTGATCACCTGCCTGCGCGGCGAGGTCTGGGACGTGGCAGTGGACCTGCGCAGCGGCTCGCCGACCTTCTTGCACTGGCATGCCGAACGGCTGTGCGCCGGCGACGGCCGCAGCCTGCTGATCCCGGCCGGCTTTGCCCATGGTTTCCAGGTGTTGAGCTACGAAGCCGAGCTGCTGTACCTGCACAGCGCCGACTACGCGCCGGGCCGCGAGGGTGGGCTGTCGGTCCACGACCCGCGCCTGGCGATCGACTGGCCGCTACCTGTCAAGAATCTGTCGGCCAGGGACGCCACTCATCCCTGGCTGGATCATCATTTCACCGGAGTGCATCCATGAACTGCCGTGGCTGTGGCGCAGCGTTGAGCCTGCCGCTGATCGACCTGGGCACCGCGCCGCCTTCCAACGCCTACCTGCGCGCGGAACAACTGGCCCAGGCCGAAGCCTGGGTGCCGCTCAAGGTCGGTGTCTGCCAGCAGTGCTGGCTGGTGCAGACCGAGGACTACACCCGCGCCGATGCGCTGTTCGATGCCGACTACGCCTATTTCAGCTCGTATTCCAGTTCCTGGCTGGCCCACGCCCGCCATTACGTCGAAGACATGGCTGCGCGTTTCGGCCTGGACAGCACCAGCCGGGTGGTCGAGATCGCTGCCAACGACGGCTACCTGCTGCAGTACGTCGCCGCCCGTGGCATTCCCTGCCTGGGCGTCGAGCCCACGCGCAGTACCGCCCAGGCGGCGCGGGAAAAAGGCCTGGAGATCCGCGAAGTGTTCTTCGGTGAGCACAGCGCCCGGCAACTGGTGGAGGAGGGTTGGTCTGCCGACCTGATGGCCGCCAACAATGTCCTGGCCCATGTCCCCGATATCAACGACTTCCTGCGCGGCTTCGCCACCCTGCTCAAACCGTCGGGCGTGGCCACCTTCGAGTTCCCGCATCTGCTTAGCCTGATGGCCGAGCACCAGTTCGACACCCTGTACCACGAGCACTATTCCTACCTGTCGCTGACGGTGGTCCGGACCTTGTGCGAACGCAATGGCCTGGCGATCTTCGATGTCCAGGAACTGCCGACCCATGGTGGCTCGCTGCGGGTGTTCGTGCAGCGTGCCGGTGGCCCGCAGGCGATCCTGCCGACGGTGGAAAACCTGCTGCGCATCGAGGACAAGGTGGGCGTGACCAGCGCCGACTTCTATTCGACCCTGGCCCCGGCCGCCGAAAGGATCAAGCACCAGTTGCTGCGCTTCCTGCTGCAGGCCCGTGCCGAGGGCAAGCGCGTGGTGGGCTACGGCGCTGCCGCCAAGGGCAACACGCTGCTCAACTACGCCGGGGTGCGTGCCGACCTGCTGGCCTGGGTGGCTGACGCCAATCCTCACAAGCAGGGCAAGTTCCTGCCGGGCAGTCGGATTCCGGTGGTGGCGCCGGAGCGTCTGGCCATCGAGCAGCCGGACTACGTACTGGTGCTGCCGTGGAACCTGCTCAAGGAAGTCAGTGAACAACAGGCGCTGGTGCGTGAATGGGGCGGTCGCTTCGTCATCGCCGTGCCGGAGCTGACCGTCCTGTGACCGGCCTCAAGGTACTGCTCACCGGCGCTACCGGTTTCGTCGGCCGGCACCTGGCCGCGGCGCTGCTGGCGCGTGGCTGCCAGGTGCGGGCGGTGGCGCGCCGCGAAGAACCGGCGCAAGCCTTGCCGTGGTTCGACGCTGTCGAGTTCGTCGCGGCTGATATCCACGATCCGCACACCGATGTCGCCGCCCTGTGCGATGGCATCGACGCACTAGTGCACCTGGCCTGGCCCGGGTTGCCCAATTACCAGGGCCTGTTCCACCTCGAGCACAACCTGATGGCCGACTACGGCTTCATCAAGCGTGTGGTGGCGAGCGGCGTCGCGCAGGTGCAGGTCACCGGGACCTGCTTCGAATACGGCCTGCAGAGCGGACCACTGCGCGAGACCGACGGCTGCCATCCCGCCACGGCTTATGGCCTGGCCAAGCACAGCCTGCGCCTGTTCCTGGAAACCTTGCGCCAGCAGCAGCCATTCACCTTGCAATGGGCACGGCTGTTCTATCTGTACGGCGAGGGGCAGAACCCCAACAGCCTGCTGGCGGCCCTGGATCGCGCCATCGACAGTGGCGTCGGGCGTTTCGACATGTCGGGCGGTGAGCAACTGCGGGACTTTCTGCCTGTCGAAACCGTCGCCGCGCACCTCGCTGCGCTGTTGCAGCGTCGCGACTTCAGCGGTGTGGTCAACCTGTGCAGCGGCCAGCCGGTGTCGGTACGCAAACTGGTGGAACGCCACTGTGCCGCCCGTGGCTCGCACATTGCCCTGAACCTCGGTCATTACCCTTATCCGACCCACGAGCCGATGGCGTTCTGGGGTGATGCCCGCCGCCTGCATGACCTGCTGGGAGCAGAACATGAAGCATGAGTTGTATCGCGCCACCGGTTTGCCGGTGCTGCAGAACCGCACCTTCGCCGACGCTGCCAGTGCCCGCGCCAGTGCCTCGGCCGACATGCTGCTGGTGCAGGATGCCCGCACCGGCCTGGTGTTCAACGATGCCTTCGATGCCGACAAGCTCAGCTACGACAGCGACTACCAGAACGAGCAGGCCCACTCCGGGCAGTTCCAGCGCCATCTGAATGATGTCGAGGCCGTCGTGGCGAGGCATTTTGGCGGGCGCAGCCTGATCGAAGTGGGTTGTGGCAAAGGCTATTTCCTGGAACTGCTGCGCGAGCGCGGCTACGCCGTCACCGGTATCGATCCGGCCTACGAAGGCAACAACCCGGACGTGATCAAGGCACCGTTCACCGCCGAGCTGGACCTGCGCGCCGAGGCCATCGTCCTGCGCCATGTGCTGGAGCACATCGCCGATCCGATGAGCTTCCTTGGCGAGATCGCCAAGGCCAATGGCGGCAGCGGCCTGATCTACATCGAAGTGCCATGCCTGGACTGGATCATCGAGCACAAGGCCTGGTTCGACCTGTTCTACGAGCACGTCAATTACTTCCGCCTTGCCGACCTGGAGCGTGCCTTCGGCCGCGTGCTGGAAGCCGGGCGCCTGTTCGGCGGGCAGTACCTGTATATCGTTGCCGACCTTGCCAGCCTGCGCAGCCTCGAGGGCTGCGCCATCGAGCCGCTGCAGTTGCCGGACGACTTCAGCGCCAGCCTCGAACGGGCCGTCGAGATCGTGCGCCGCGATATCGGGCGCGGCTCGGCCATCTGGGGCGCTTCGTCCAAGGGCGTGATCTATTCGCTGTTTCTCCAGCGTGCCGGGGTGTCGGTCGACCAGGTGGTCGATATCAACCCGGCCAAGCAGGGCCGTTACCTGCCCCTGAGCGGCGCGCGGGTGTCATCGCCGCAAGAGGCGATGGCCGCACTGCCCGGTGGTGCCAACCTGTTCGTGATGAATTCCAACTACCTCGAAGAAATCCGCCGCATGACCGCCGACCGGTTCGTCTACCACGCCGTCGACAGCGCCGCATTTCAATGACTATCCAAGAGATCGCACCATGACCGACGTTATCAAAGCCTTCGAAGCCGAGTGCCAGGCCGAAATCGCCGCCCAGGGCCGGGACGAGAACCTCAAGGGCCTGGCCCGGGACTTCTTCAACGAGTCGGCGAAGCACAAGTACAGCTACCACTTCTCGTGGATGGGCCGGCCGATCATCCAGTTGCCCCAGGACATGCTGGCGATGCAGGAGATCATCTGGCGGGTCAAGCCGGACCTGATCGTCGAGTGTGGCATCGCCCACGGTGGTTCGATCATCTACTACGCCTCGCTGCTGGAACTGCAGGGCCACGGTGAAGTGCTGGGCATCGACCGCGACATCCGCCCGCACAACCGCGAGGCCATCGAGTCGCACCCGATGAGCAAGCGCATTTCCATGATCGAAGGCTCCAGCATCGACGAGGCGACCATCGCCCAGGTGCGGGCCATCGCCGAAGGCAAGAAAGTCATCCTGGTGCTGGACTCCAACCACACCCACGACCACGTCCTTGCCGAACTGCGCGCCTATGCGCCGCTGCTGGCAGTGGACAGCTACTGCGTGGTGATGGACACCGTGGTCGAGGACATGCCGGCCGAGTTCTTCCCCGACCGCCCGTGGGGCCCAGGCGACAACCCGAAGACCGCGGTGTGGGAATACCTCAAGGAAAACAGCGATTTCGAGATCGACCAGCAGATGCAGGACAAACTGCTGCTCAGCGTGGCACCGGACGGCTACCTGCGCCGGATCCGCTGAAACCTACCACCTCGTGGGCGCTGGCCTGGCGGCGTGCCGCTTGCCAGCGATGAGGCCCTCGAGAACACCGCCGATTTCCCTGTCAGGTACAGATATGCAAAGCACCGCCCTGCGCGAGCACTTCACCCTCGTCATGTTGACCCACAAGCGTCCGGCCTTCCTGAGTCGTGCCTTGCAGTACTACAAGGACTTCCCGGGCACCCTGCTGGTGCTGGACTCGTCCCCCGAGCCCGCGACCGACATCGCCAGCCGTTTCCCGCATGTGGATTACCGGCATCTGCCGCAGTACGACTACATGGGCTTCCAGGCCAAGATCAAGCACGGCCTGGACCTGGTGAAGACGCCGTACATGGCACTGGTGGCGGATGACGATTTCATCCTGCCGGAGGCCATCGCCGAATCGCTGGACTTCCTCGAGGCCAACCCCGACTACGGCATTTGCCAGGGCTACAGCATGATGTACCTGGCCGAGTCCGGGCACATCAACTACTACCGCCGCGACAAGAAGATCGGCCAGGAAGACTTCGCCAGCGAAGATCCGCGCCAGCGCGTGATGGACTACCTGTACGCGTTCATTCCGCCGTTCTATGCCGTGACCCGCACCCCGCTGCTGCGCGACTGGGCTGCACAGATTCCGAAGAACCTGCGTTTCGAGTGGCTGGAAGTCAGCCACACCTACTTCCTGCTGGCCAGCGCCAAGGCGCGCATGCTGCCAATTCCCTACGCGGTGCGCGAGGCCAACTACGGCGCTTCCGAGCACAACACCGAGGTGACCTACGCCCTGGCGTTGCCGGATCCGGTCTCGGTGGCCAGCCGCGAGGAGTTCGCCGGCGTCCTGGCGAGCCTGGACACCCCCCTCAAGGGTGAGCGCGAAGACCTGCAGGCCTTCGCCCACCAGAGCTTCGCCCAGATGTACGAAGGCCTGGCGGGCGGCCGCTCGCTGATCATCGAACCGATCTTCTCGTCGGTCATCGAAGGCCTGGGGGACGAGCCGAAGCGCAAGTTCCTGCCGACCCAGTACGTCGAGTTGCCGTTCTACAACAAGGCGTTCTTCGATCAACTGACCGCGATCGAATTCCTGCTCCACGCCATGCCGGCCGGGCGCGTGCAGCGTGAACAACTGGAGTCGGTCTGGCTGCGCCAGGAGCGCCTGCTGGCGGTACGTGCCGACGACAACGCCTTCAGCCAGATTGCCCGTGCCCGCGAGGCGCTGGCCGCCAATCCGTACAACCTCGACGTGGTCAGGCGCCTGGAGCAGTTGCTCGCCGACGACGGTGAAAGCGAGGCAGCCGGCAAGCTCCGCGAATGGGCCGTTCGCCTGGAGGCCGTGACCCGTGATGGCGGCCGCAGTCTGCTCGCTGACCAGCCGTCCGGCCGCCTGCTCGACTGGCTGGAGGCGCGCCACCCCGACGCGTCTAGCCGCGAGGCGGTTACCGAACACCTCAAGCAGCATCAGGGCGGGCCACAGATCGGCATCCTGCTGCTCAACCTCGAGCATGACGAAGCCCGGCTCCAGGCCACCTTCGACAGCCTGCTGGGCGGCGTCAGCCGGTCGTTCCGTATCGTGGTCTTCACCGCCGGCCCGCTGCCGGCGATGACCTCGCTGCACAACACCCTGCACTTCGTCCGGGTGACCAAGGACGATTACATCGACAAGATCAACCAGATCGCCCGGCAGACCTCGTGCGAGTGGCTGATGCTGGCCGAGGCCGGCGATGAGTTCACCAGTGCCGGCCTGCTGCGTGCGGGGTTGGAGTTGATGGACGCCCCGGACATCCGTGCCGTGGCGGTGGACGAGATCCAGCAACTGTCTGGCGGCGCCTGGCGCGAAGTATTGCGCCCCGGGGTCAACCTCGACCTGCTGCAAAGCCTGCCGGTCATGATGGCGCGGCACTGGCTGGTACGCCGTGAGGTGTTGGTCGAGGCGGGTGGCTATCGTGCCGATTTCAGCGACGCGCTGGAATACGAACTGCTGCTGCGCCTGATCGAGCAGGGCGGATTGAGTGGCCTGGCTCACCTCGACGAGCCGCTGCTGATTGCCCGCGCTCCCGAGCTCAAGCACAACGAGCATGCCCGCCAGGCGCTGGCCCGGCATTTGTCCGCGCGCGGCTACAAGGCCCAGGTCATCTCGGCGCAGCCCGGTGCCCTGCGGGTCGATTACCGGCATATGGAGCGGCCGCAGGTGTCGATCATCCTGCGCAGCGAAGACAACCACGAGACCCTGCAACGCTGTCTGGAAAGCGTGCTGCAACGGACCCGCTACCTGCGCTACGAAGTGCTGGTCGCCGACAACGCCAGCCAGTCGCCGCAGCACCTGCAATGGCTGGAGCAACTGCAGCAACTGGGTGGCCGCGTGCGCGTGCTGCAGAGCCCGCAGCGCCTCAGCCCGGCCGCGCTGGTCAATGCTGCCAGCGCCGAGGCTACCGGTGAGTACCTGGTGCTGCTGGCGGACGATGCCGAACTGGTCAACGCCAACTGGCTGGAAGCCTTCCTCAATCAGGCGCAGCGTCCGGAAGTCGGCGTGGTCGGCGCCAAACTGGTGGACGCGGCCGGCAAGGTCACCCAGGGCGGTCTGATGCTCGCCGACGACGGTCGTGTGGTGGCTGCCCATGTCGGCCTGGCCAGGGAAGAAACCGGCTATCTGGGCCAGGCGGGCGTGGAGCAGAACTACCCGGCGGTGTCGGGTGCCTGCCTGATGGTGCGTACCGAGGTATTCCGGGCCTTGGGCGGCCTGGATGAAGGCGACTTCGCCAGTCACTACGCCGATGTCGACCTGTGCCTGAAAGTCGCCGATGCGGGCCTGCTGACCGTGTGGACGCCGCAGGTCCAGGTCGTCCACCCGGGCCGATTGCCGGAAGATGCTGTCGCGCTGGCGGCACTGCGGCAGAAGTGGGCCGGCCTGTGGCAGAGCGCTGCCCATGCGCGCAGCCTGGCGCCGGCCCGTGCCGTTTTCGACTGGAAAAGCCTGATCGGCTGAGGCGCCGCAGCGCCGCGAAACGGGCCAGGGAGTGGCCTGTATCTTGCTTCGGGCTTGCATAAACAGGGCAGGGGTCAGAAAAACGTTCCGGCCCCCACCCAATGCGAGTTCCGGTCGCCGCCTGGCCTGTGTCACAGCGCTGGCGGCGGCCCAGCAAGGATCCAGGCATGTTCGACGACAAGTCCATCTTCATCTCCGGCGGTACCGGCTCGTTCGGGCGCAACTTCATCAAGCGTCTGCTGGAGCACTACCGGCCCAAGCGGGTCGTGGTGTTTTCCCGTGACGAGCTCAAGCAGTACGAGATGCAGCAAAGCTTTACCGCGCCGTGCATGCGCTGGTTCCTTGGCGATGTGCGGGATGCCGAGCGCGTGCGTCAGGCCATGCGCGGTATCGACTACGTGGTCCATGCCGCTGCGCTGAAGCACGTGCCGGCCGCTGAATACAACCCCACCGAATGCATCCGCACCAACGTCAATGGCGCGGAAAACATCATTGCCGCGGCCATCGAGAACGGTGTGCAGAAGGTCGTCGCCCTGTCCACCGACAAGGCCGCCAGCCCGATCAACCTCTACGGTGCCACCAAGCTGCTGTCGGACAAACTGTTCGTTGCCGCCAATAACGTCGGTGGCCAGCAACAGACCCGCTTCGCCGTGGTTCGCTATGGCAATGTCGCTGGCTCCCGTGGCTCGGTGGTGCCGTTCTTCAACAAACTGGTCGCCGAGGGTGCCAGCGACCTGCCGATCACCGACCCGCGCATGACCCGTTTCTGGATCACCCTCGACCATGGCGTGCAGTTCGTGCTCGACAGCTTCGCGCGCATGCACGGCGGTGAAGTGTTCGTACCCAAGATTCCATCGATCCGTATCGTCGACCTGGCCCGGGGAATGGCGCCGCAACTGCCGCACCGGATCGTCGGCATCCGTCCTGGCGAGAAACTGCACGAACTGATGATCCCGCTGGACGATGCGCGCATGACGCTGGAGTTCGCCGATCACTTCACCATCGAGCCGTCGATCCGCTTCAACAACGTCGAGGCTGATTTCGCCCTGGATGGCCGCGGCGAGCAGGGCCGGCGAGTGGCCGAAGACTTCGAGTACCGCTCCGACACCAACCCCGAATTCCTCTCCGTCGGCCAGCTCGCCGAGCTGCATGCGCGGTTGTCGGCATGATTCCCTACGGCCGGCAGAGCGTCGATCAGGGTGATATCGATGCGGTGGTCGAGGTGCTGCGCTCCGACTGGCTGACCCAGGGGCCGACCCTGGAACGTTTCGAGCAGGCGGTGGCCGAGCGCTGTGGTGCCCGTCATGCGGTCGCGGTCTGCAATGCCACCGCCGGTCTGCATCTGGCGTGCCTGGCGGCGGGGCTGGGAGCGGGTGACGGGCTGTGGACCAGCCCCAACAGTTTCGTCGCCTCGGCCAACTGCGCCCGTTATTGCGGCGCCCAGGTGGACTTCGTCGATATCGACCCGCACACCTGGAACCTCGACGTCGGTGCGCTGGCGCGCAAGCTGGAGCAGGCCAGGGCGGCCGGGCGCCTGCCGAAAGTCGTGGTGGCGGTGGCGTTTTCCGGCCAGAGCTGCGACATGGCCGGTATTCGCCGGCTGGCACAGGAATACGGCTTCGTCGTCATCGAGGATGCGGCGCACGCCCTGGGCGCGCGGTATGCCGGCGAACCGGTGGGCAGCGGTGCGTACGCCGACCTCACGGTGTTCAGCTTCCATCCGGTGAAAATCGTCACCAGCGGTGAGGGCGGCATGGTCCTGTGCGATCGGCCGGAACTGGCCGAGCGGCTGCGCAGCCTGCGCAGTCACGGTATCACCCGTGATCCTTCGCAAATGACCGAGCCGGCCCACGGCGGTTGGTATTACCAGCAGACCGAACTGGGCTTCAACTACCGCATGTGCGATATCCAGGCCGCGCTGGGGTTGTCGCAACTGCGTCGGCTCGACGGGTTCCTCGAGCGCCGCCGGGCCCTGGCCGCACGCTATCAGCGGTTGCTCGCCGACCTGCCGTTGCAGTTGCCGGTAGCGCAGGCGCAGGCCGAGTCTGCCTGGCATTTGTACGTGGTGCGCCTGCATCCCGGGCTCGAGGCCTGTCATCGCTCGATCTTCGAGGCCCTGCGGGAGACCGGCATCGGCGTCAACCTGCATTACATCCCCATTCACTTGCAGCCGTACTACCGCGAACTCGGTTTCGCCGAGGGCGATTTCCCCGAGGCCGAGCGTTACTACCGCCAGGCCATCACCCTGCCGCTGTATCCGGACCTGAGCGACCGGCAGCAGGATCAGGTGGCGGACATCTTGCGTCGGGTGCTGGCCTCGGCTGCGGAGCAGCGTCCATGACCGCTGGCGTGGTGGCAATCATTCCTGCCCGTGGCGGCAGCAAGCGCATCTCGCGCAAGAACCTCAAGCTGTTTCGTGGCGAGCCGATCATCGTCCACTCGATCCGCGCGGCGCTGCGCAGCGGCCTGTTCGAGCGGGTCGTGGTCAGCACCGACGATGAGCAGATCGCCGAGGTGGCGCGTGCCCACGGCGCCGAAGTACCGTTCATGCGACCGGCGGAACTGGCCGACGACCACGCCACCACCACGGCGGTGATCGTGCACGCCTTGCGCACACTGCGCGAGCAGGGCTACGCCGTGGAGCTGGCCTGCTGCATCTACGCCACCGCGCCGTTGCTGCAGGTGGGCTACCTGCGAGAGGGCCTGCTGTTGCTGCGGGCGTGCGCCGAGAAGTCCTTCGCATTCTCTGTCTGCAGTTTCGGCTTTCCGGTACAGCGTGCGCTGGGCCTGACCGAGGACGGCGGCCTGACGCCGCTCTATCCGCAGTACCGTGAGACGCGCTCCCAGGACCTGCCGCCGGCGTTCCAGGATGCCGGTCAGTTCTACTGGGGCCGCAGCGAAGCCTGGCTCAGTGGCGAAGCGTTGTTTTCCGAACGCAGTTTGCCCGTGATCCTGCCGCGCCATCTAGTCCAGGACATCGATACCGAAGAAGACTGGCGCCGCGCCGAATTCCTCTACACGGCCCTGCTGGCGGCCGGTGAGTTGCACGGGTGAGGGTGTTGATCCGCGCCGACGCCAGTACCGCGATCGGTATTGGCCATGTAGCGCGCTGCCTGACGCTGGCGCAGGTGCTGGTCGCTCAGGGGGCGCGCGTCAGCTTTGCCTGCCGGGAACTGGCTGGGCACCAGCTGGCGCGCATTGCCGAGGCGGGACATGAAGTGCTGGCCCTGCCAGCCGAAGCGCCTGATGACATTGCCGCCCTGGGCGATCTCCTGCCACCCGGATCGGCGTTCGACTGGATCATCGTCGATCACTACCAGCTGGGCGCCGCCTGGGAAACGGCGGCGCGGCGCTGGGGGCGACGGATCATGGTCATCGACGACCTGGCCGACCGCCCGCACGACTGCGACCTGTTGCTGGATCAGAATTTCACCGCCAGTCAGGCGCTCTACCAGCCGCTGGTGCCCGCGACCTGCCGGGTGCTGGCGGGACCTCGCCATGCCTTGTTGCGCCCGGCCTTCAGAACGGACAGGGCCGCACGGGACGAGCAAGGCCGACGGGTGCTGGTCAGCTTCGGTGGCTTCGATCAAGCCGGCATGACCTTGAAGACCCTTCAGGCACTGGCTGGGCTCGAGCGCGTGCAGGTGCACTGCATTGCCGGCCAGTCGAGCCCGGACCTCGCTGCCTTGCAGGCGTTGGTCGATCAGCATCCGGAGTGGGTACTGTTGCCCTTCGTCGACGATCTGCCGCAGCGCATGGCGGCGGCCACGCTGTTCATCGGTGCCGGTGGTGGCACGACCTGGGAGCGGGCCGCCGTGGGCTTGCCGAGCCTGTGTGTCAGCGTCGCCGACAATCAGGTGACCAACGCCGAAGCATTGGCCAGGGCGGGGGTGCACCTGTATCTGGGGCCGGCATGCGGGGTGAGTGTCGAGGCGCTGCAGTGTGCTATCGCCGTGCTGCTGGACAATCCACTGCTGCGCCAGCACTTCGCCGAGCGCGGCCAGGCGCTTGTGGATGGCCTTGGCGCGCAGCGGGTGGCGGTGGCTCTGCTGGGCGAGGGGCTGCGTGTGCGAGACGCCGCAGCAGGCGATGCCCGGTTGCTGTTCGACGGACGCAACGCCGAGCCGGTCCGGCGTGTCTCGCTGCAGCAGGCACCGTTGCAATGGGATGATCATTGCTGCTGGCTCACTGCCACCCTGGCCGATCCCCGTCGCGTGTTACTGATCGGTGAGCACGGCGATGGCCCGGTGGGCACGTTGCGCTATGACCGGCTGGACGATGCCCGCGCCCGTGTGTCGCTTTACCTGTTCGACGGCCGTTTCGGGCTGGGGTGGGGCAGGGCGCTGCTGCTGGTAGGGGAGCGCGAAGTGCGCAGGCGATGGCCCGCTCTGCAACTGATCGAAGCCCAGGTGCTGCCGGATAACCAGGCCTCGCTGGCGCTGTTCCGGGCGGCGGGTTATACACAGGCCGAAAGCCATTTCGAACGGATATTCAAGGATTTGCAGCATGAGCAGTTTTGACATCGGGCAACGCCGCGTCGGCGCGGATGCGGCGCCTCTGGTGATCGCCGAAATGAGCGGCAATCACAACCAGTCGCTGGACCGTGCGCTGCAGATCGTCGAGGCCGCTGCCCGTGCCGGTGCCCATGCGCTGAAGCTGCAGACCTACACTGCCGACACCATGACGCTGGACCTGAGTGAGGGCGAGTTCTTCATCGAGGATCCCCACAGCCTGTGGTCCGGTTCCTCGCTTTATGCGCTGTATCAGCAGGCCCATACGCCGTGGGAATGGCACGCGCCGATTTTCCGTCGTGCCCGGGAACTGGGCATGCTGGCGTTTTCCACACCGTTCGACGAGAGCGCCGTGGACTTTCTCGAAAGCCTGGATGTGCCGGCCTACAAGATCGCCAGCTTCGAAAACACCGACCTCCCGCTGATTCGCAAGGTGGCGGCAACCGGCAAACCGATGATCATCTCGACCGGCATGGCCAGCCTCGCGGAACTGGACGAGACGGTACGTGCAGCACGCGAGGCGGGCTGTCGCGACCTGGTCCTGCTCAAATGCACCAGCACCTATCCGGCAAGCCCGGAAAACAGCAACGTGCGGACCATTCCCCACTTGCGTGAGCTGTTCGGTTGCGAGGTCGGTCTGTCCGACCACACCCTGGGTGTCGGCGCTTCGGTCGCGGCCGTGGCGCTGGGGGCCAGCGTGGTGGAAAAGCATTTCACCCTCAGCCGGGCGGAAGGTGGCGTGGATGCCGCCTTTTCCCTCGAGCCTGCGGAACTGGCCAGCCTGGTGCAGGAGACCGAACGTGCCTGGCAGTCCCTGGGCCAGGTGCGCTACGGCGCAAGCCAGGCCGAGGAGGCGTCCAGACGCTTCCGGCGTTCCCTCTACGTGGTGCGCGACATGGCCGCCGGCGAAGTCTTCAGCGCCAGCAACGTGCGCGCCATTCGTCCGGGGCTGGGGCTTGCGCCCAAGCACCTGGAGGCACTGCTCGGGCGCAAGGCCCGGCAGCCCCTGGCCCGCGGCACGGCCCTTGACTGGTCGCTGGTCGAATAGGCCAGGTGCCTCTGGCGCGGTGCGTTGAGGCGCACACGCTAGGAAATTGTGGCATTGTCTGTGAAAATCCGTGACCTATCGGTCAGAACGGACATCTGTGTCTCTATCGTTGATGGGAGCGGCGGGCCGTGTCACCGTCATTTCCACTGTCGTCCAAGTGATCGGGCGGCGGAAATCCCTGTTTTCTGGCGCCCCTCGAATCATGCGAGCGGTGATCTCTAGCGGTTATTTATTGGGAAGCCATGATGATTGGCATAAAAAGCATTGCGAGCTACGTGCCTGGCGCGGGGTTGGACAACTACGCGCAAGGCGCCAAATTCGGCAAGGATGAAGAGTTCATTCTCGGCAAGATCGGTTCGGCTTTCCTGCCGCGCAAATCCGACGAGCAGGAAACCTCGGACCTGTGCGTCGAGGCGGTCAACGCTTTGTTCGCCGCCAATCCCGGGCTGTCCCGCGACGCCATCGACGCCCTGATCGTCGTCACCCAGAACGGCGACGCCGAAGGCCTGCCGCACACCGCTGCGATCGTTCAGGACAAGCTCGGCCTGCCGACGCATGTCGCGGCGTTCGACATTTCCCTGGGGTGCTCCGGCTACGTCTATGGGATCTATGCGCTCAAGGGCTTCATGGAAGCCACCGGCCTGAAGAACGGCCTGCTGGTGACCGCCGATCCGTACTCCAAGATCGTCGATCCCGAAGACCGCAACACCACCATGCTGTTCGGCGATGCCGCAACCGCGACCTGGATGGGGGAAGACCCGGTCTGGGCACTGGGCAAATCCGCCTTCGGTACCGACGGTTCCGGCGCCGAGCACCTGAAGGTCAACGATGGCGTGTTCTTCATGAACGGGCGCCAGGTCTTCAACTTTGCGTTGCTCAAGGTCCCGGCGCACTTGCACGAGCTGCTCGGGCAGTCAGGCCTGTCGCCCGATGACATCGACGCGTTCTGCATCCACCAGGGCAGTGCGGCGATCGTCGACGCCGTGGCGCGTCGCTTCGAAGACAACCCGGACAAGTTCGTCAAGGACATGGTCGAAACCGGCAACACCGTGTCTTCGAGCATTCCTCTGCTCCTCGAGAAACATGCGCTGGACAGCACCTGGCAGCGCGTGGCGGTGAGCGGTTTCGGTGTCGGCCTGTCGTGGGGCTCCGCCATTCTTCATCGTCCTTGAGGGCGGTGGCTGAATAAACCTCGCCACTGGGTTAATCTCAGGCGTTTCGCAGGTAAAGGATGCTCGACCGATGAGCGAGTTTTTCCAGCGTAACGCCGAGATTCTCCAGGCGCGCTGGCCGTCGCTGTTCCCCCGCCTGGCGCGGGAGGACAGCAGCAAGGTCCAGGCCGTATTGACCGAAGGGCGGGGATCGACCCTGAGCGTGGAGGGTATCCAGCTCACCAGTCGCCATGATCGCCTCGCCGAAGCCCGGTTCCAGGCATCCAGCCTGCCCGAAAGTCCCTCGCTCCATCTCTATGGCACCGGTCTCGGTGATCTTCAGGGCGTGCTGCTGCAGCGTCCGGAACTGCGCCACCTGCATGTCCATCTCCTCAACGGCGCGCTGTTCGTGCTGGTCCTGCACCTGCTCGATCAGTCTGAGTGGCTGGCCGATCCGCGGGTCGAGCTGCACTACGCGGGGGACGCCACTGAAATAGCCCTGCCTTACTTCGCCCTGCCGGCCGAGCTGGTGCTGGCCGACGATTTCAATGCGAAGATCCGCGACCGCCTGATCAGCGAAACCCACCTGACGTTCAACAACACCACCTTCGATGTCGCCGACCCTCATCTGGTGGAGTTGCTGGACAAGAGCCTGCCACTGCTGCGGGCGGACCGTGACGTGGCCGAGCTGTTTGGCCGTGGGGAAGGGCAGGGCGCGTTCGTCATCGCCACCGGCCCGTCCCTGCAAGGGCACCTGGCGGCGCTGAAGCGTGTTCGCGAGCAGGCCGAGCGGCCGCTGTTCATCGCCGTCGACACCGCCTACAAGCCGCTGCTGGCGGCCGGGATCAAGCCGGACATCGTGGTCAGCGTCGATCACAAGATCCGCCTGCATCACCTGCCATCCGAGGCTTCGGCCGCCACAGCGCTGGTCTACATGCCAATGCTCGATGTCGACACCCTGGCCGGTTGGCGTGGTGCCCGCTACGCCGCCTATTCCGACAGTGCCCTGTACGACCGGGTGCGGACGCAACTGCCCCGCGGCCATCTGTTCGTCGGTGGCAGCGTGATCCATCCGGCCGCTGACCTGGCGGTGAAGATGGGGATGCGCCGTATCACCCTGTTCGGTGCCGATTTCGCCTTTCCGGGTAACCGCACCCACACCGGATGGGACGATGGTGTGCTGGGGCCACAGGTGTCTGCCGCGCGCCACTGGGTACTGGATGGGCATGGCCAGCGGGTACGGACCCAGCTCAACTTCCGCGGTTACCTGATCGAGCTGGAGCGCTTCATCGCCCGTCATCCTGATGTGGCGTTCTACAACACCAGTCGTGCCGGCGCGCTGATTGCCGGCACGGTATTCGATCAGGAGTTCTGCCTGTGAGTGTCGTCCACGAGAAGGTCCGCCACTGCGCCGGTCTGTTCCGTCTGGGTCGGGACGTGGAGGGCAGCGCCGAAATGGTGGCGCTGATCGAGGAGCTGCTGGCGCTGTTCGGCGCACCGCACCTGCAGCAGCCATCGGCGGCCCTGCTGGGCCAGATGCTCGCCGCCCAGCAACGCCAGGACTGGATCGGGGTAGCCGATAGCCTCGAATATGAAATGGCGGAGTTGATCGATCAGGCAGTTTCCAGATGAAACTGTGACGGCCGTCACACCGTGCCGTCACCTCCTTGCGCCCCTGGCTTCCGGCAAGTGGCTGATTTTCAAGGGGTGGCGGGGTGATGGCATTTTTTTTCGAAAAAGCCCTAAAGCAACCCGCGAAGTCGACGATAAACATTACGAAGGTTCTCTAGGCCACACCCGGCGGATGCCAGGGCCGGAAGCCGCAGTATCCATCCAACGAGGAATTCGTCATGGCTTTAACCGTAAACACCAACACTACTTCGCTGGGCGTGCAGAAGAACCTGAACAAAGCTTCCGACGCGCTGAGCAACTCGATGACCCGTCTGTCGTCCGGCCTGCGCATCAACAGCGCCAAGGATGACGCCGCTGGCCAGCAGATCGCCAACAAGCTGCAGACCATGGTTACCGGTACCACCGTTGCCATCAAGAACGCCAACGACGGTAACTCGATCACCCAGACCGCTGAAGGCGCTCTGTCGGAAATCACCAACATCCTGCAGCGTATGCGTGAGCTGGCTCTGCAAGCGCGTAACGACTCCAACGGCACCACTGAACGTGCGGCGCTGAACAAGGAATTCGCGGCCAAGTCCGACGAAATCACCCGTATCGCCACCTCCACCACCTACGGCACCAGCAAGCAACTGCTGAACGGTTCCGCTGGCACCATGGAGTTCCAGGTCGGTGCGATGACCGGCACCAGCCAGATCCTGAGCGTTTCGATGACCTCCAGCTTCGCGGCGACCGCCCTGGCTGTTGGTACCGGCGCCCTGGCGATCTCCGGTACTTCGGACTCCGCAGTCCACACCGCTGTTGACGGCGCGATCACCGCGATCGACGCTGCACTGCAGAAAGTTGACGACAAGAAGTCGGAGCTGGGTGCTATCCAGAACCGCTTCCAGAGCACCATCAACAACCTGCAGAGCATGAACGAGAACTCGGCTTCGGCTCTGGGTCGCGTTCAGGACACCGACTTCGCCGCAGAAACCGCTCAGCTGACCAAGCAGCAAACCCTGCAGCAAGCGTCCACCGCAGTTCTGGCCCAGGCCAACCAACTGCCATCCGCTGTACTGAAACTGCTTCAGTAATAGCTACGATGAAAAGCGAGGGGATGCACGCGCATTCCCTCGCTTTTTACTTTGGAGGTGACAGGCGATGGACATGAGCGTCAGATTGAACTCGTCTTACCCGGCTCCGGCGGCAGCTGCGGCCCAGCAGGAAAAAACCGCTGAACAGGGTGCGTCCGACAAGGTGTTCGACAAGCCGAAACTTTCGGCTGTTGCAGATGAGCAGGACAACAGCGCCGAGCTGCAGACGGCGGTGAAGGCATTACAGGATTTCGTCCAGTCGTTGCAGCGCAACCTGGAGTTTTCCCTGGACGATTCCACCGGAACGGTGGTCGTCAAGGTGATCGCCCGTGACAGCGGCGAGGTGATTCGGCAGATCCCTTCCGAAACCGCGCTGGAACTGGCCAAAAGCATGAAAGACGTCAATAGCCTGCTTTTCGACGAGAAAGTCTGAAAGCGGTACGGATTTTGATGCATTTCCGTTTCAGCACGGAAATGGTCAAGCGTTTGGCGTGAACCAAAAAGGAGAGAAAAATGGCAAGTCCAATTCTACCGTCCCTGGGCCTTGGCAGCGGGCTCGATACCACTGCGATCGTCGAGGCTTTGGTTAACGCCGAAAAAACGCCCAAGCAAAACCAGATCGACCGGCAGACCAAGGTCAACACGGCATCGATCTCGGCCATTGGCAGCCTGAAAAGCGCACTGGCTACCTACAAGACCGCGCTGGAGAAGCTCGGTAGCACCACCACGCCGCAGTTCATCGGCTACGCAGCAACCACTGGCGACGAAAAGATCGTCAAGGCCACGGCGGGCTCTACTGCGGTTGCCGGTAGCTACTCCGTCGAAGTGACCAAGCTGGCTACCGCGTCCAAGGTGGCCAGTCAGCGTTTTGCCGACAGCAGCGCGGCGATTGGCGAAGGCACCCTGCAGATTTCGCAGAATGGCACCACCTACGACGTCAAGATCGAAGCGGGCGCCACCCTGCAGTCGGTGCGTGACTCCATCAACGCTGCGGTCAACACCAAAGGCATCAGTGCCAACATCATCAACGATGGCACCGGTTCGCGACTGGTTCTGACCTCGACCACCACCGGCAAGCTCTCCGACATTTCCGTCGGTGGCGACATCCCCGAGCTGGAGATCAGCGGTACCACCAAGATGGCCGGGACGGCGGCGGGTTACATCAGCGATCTGGCCGGCGATGCCGAATACAAGGTTGACGGCATGAGCCTCACCAGCAAGTCGAACAAGATCGACAGCGCGGTGAGCGGCCTGACCCTGGAGCTGGTGGCCGAGGGCAAATCGACGGTCACTGTAGCGACCAACACCGATGGCCTGAAGAAATCCGTCCAGAGCTTCGTGGATGCCTACAACGCGCTGGTGACCACCATCAACAGCCTGAGCCAGACCCCGAAGAATGCCGACGGTACCCTGGGTACTGCGCCGGCCCTGGCGGGCGACTCGCTGGCGCGCGGCATGCTCACTGCATTGCGCACGGAGCTGACGGTGCCGAGCACGGGTGGCAATGGTCAGTTGCAGGTACTGTCCCAGTTGGGCATCAATACCTCGCAGAGCACCGGTCTGCTGGAGCTGGATAGCACCAAGTTTACCGCTGCGATCGATACCCAGAAGCTGGGTGGCCAGATTGCCAGCCTGTTCACCGGTGAAGACGGCATGGCCAGTCGCATGAACAAGGCGATGGAGGTCTATACCCAGGCTGATGGCTTGTTGGCCGACCGGTCGAAGATTCTTGAAACCAACAAGAAGAATCTGTCGCTCCAGCAGTCCAACCTCGATTCCCGGATCACTGCATTGACCGCTTCTCTGACCAAGAAATACAACACCATGGACACCCTGGTGGGTCAGTTGAATTCCCAGCGCGACAGCATCACGTCGATCTTCGAAGCCATGAACGCCCAGGCCAAGAACTCCTGATTCCGGCTTGACGCCAAAAGCCCGGCACTGCTTTTGCAGCGTGTCGGGCTTTTTACATCTTCCTTTAAAGTTTTTTGACGCAGGGCCGATAGCCCGGTCATAGAGCAATTGTGTTGAGGTACGGACATGAATCCAATGTTGGCCCTTCGGCAGTATCAGAAAATCAGCGCGCAGGCACAGACCTCCGAAGCCAGTCCGCACCGCCTGGTGCAGATGTTGATGGAAGGCGGCCTCGATCGTATCGCCCAGGCGAAAGGCTCGCTGGAACGCAAGGACATCGCCGGCAAGGGCATCGCCATCGGCAAGGCCATCGGCATCGTCGGCGGTCTGCGCGAGGGCCTGGACCGGGACAACATGACCCCGGAACTGGAGCGCCTTGATGCGCTCTACCTGTACATGACCCGGCGCCTGACCGATGCCAACTTCAAGAGCGATATCGCTGCGCTCGACGAAGTGACCGAATTGTTGACCACCGTCAAGGAAGGCTGGGACGCGGTCGCCCCACAATAACCAGTTGCAATGAGGTGTCGTGATGAGTGCTGTGCTCAAACGAATCGAGGAAACCCGTGACGCGCTGGTCGGTGCATTGGCCAAGCGAGACTGGGAAGCGGTGGGTGAGCTGGATCAGGCTTGCCGCGCCTGCATGGATGAAGTGATGAGCGCAGAGCAGATCGACGAAGAGGCGCTGCGGGACAACCTCAAGGATCTGTTGGGGGTGTATCGCCAGCTTATCGATGTAGCGACCGAGGAGCGTCAGTCGATTGCCGACGAGATGTCAAAGATCAAGCAGGCGCAACAGGCGTCGAAGGTATACCATCTGTACCGCTGACGAGTGAATCGAAAATCAGTTGCGCGCCATAAATTTGACTGTTGAACGTTTTTTGACTTAACTAGTGGCTGTTTTCTAATTTCAGACGTCGGAACACTGACCGTTCAGTCGGAATGATGTCGAGCATGCCCTCCGAAAGGGCCTCGAGTTGACTAGGGAAGTTGCTATTGCATGTGGCGTGAAACCAAAATTCTCCTGATCGATGACGATAGTGCTCGCCGCCATGAGCTGGCGGTAGTACTCAATTTTCTTGGGGAAGAAAATCTGCCTTGCTCGAGCCATGACTGGCAGCAGGTAGTCGAGTCGTTGTCGTCAAGTCGCGAAGTGCTTTGTGTTCTCCTCGGGACGGTAAATGCCCCGGCAAGTCTTTTGGGCTTGCTTAAGACAGTGGCTGCCTGGGATGAGTTCCTTCCGGTTCTGCTTCTGGGCGAAAATTCTTTGCCCGAGCTTCCCGAAGACCTGCGTCGCCGCGTGCTTTCCAGCCTGGAAATGCCGCCCAGCTACAGCAACCTGCTGGATTCGCTGCACCGTGCCCAGGTCTATCGCGAAATGTACGACCAGGCGCGTGAGCGTGGTCGTCAGCGCGAGCCCAACCTGTTCCGCAGCCTCGTGGGCACCAGCCGGGCGATCCAGCATGTCCGGCAGATGATGCAGCAGGTGGCGGATACCGATGCCAGCGTATTGATCCTGGGTGAGTCCGGAACGGGCAAGGAAGTGGTTGCGCGCAACCTTCACTACCATTCCAAGCGCCGGGAAGCGCCGTTCGTGCCGGTCAATTGTGGTGCGATCCCCGCCGAGCTGCTGGAAAGCGAGCTGTTCGGCCACGAGAAGGGTGCCTTTACCGGTGCCATCACCAGCCGAGCCGGCCGCTTCGAGCTGGCCAACGGCGGCACCCTGTTCCTCGACGAGATCGGCGACATGCCGTTGCCGATGCAGGTCAAGCTGTTGCGTGTGCTGCAGGAGCGGACCTTCGAACGGGTGGGCAGCAACAAGACCCAGAGCATCGATGTACGCATCATCGCTGCGACCCATAAGAACCTCGAAAGCATGATCGAGGTGGGATCGTTCCGTGAAGATCTGTACTACCGCCTCAACGTGTTTCCGATCGAAATGGCGCCGCTGCGCGAGCGGGTGGAAGACATTCCGCTGCTTATGAACGAGCTGATTTCGCGCATGGAACATGAAAAACGGGGTTCGATCCGTTTCAACTCTGCCTCGATCATGTCGCTGTGTCGCCACGGCTGGCCTGGCAACGTCCGCGAGCTGGCCAATCTGGTCGAGCGCATGGCGATCATGCACCCCTACGGTGTGATCGGTGTTGCCGAGCTTCCGAAGAAATTCCGCTACGTCGATGATGAAGACGAGCAGCTCGTCGACAGCCTGCGCTCCGATCTGGAAGAGCGGGTCGCCATCAACGGGCACGCGCCGAGTTTCCCTAGCAACGCCATGCTGCCGCCGGAAGGCCTGGACCTGAAGGACTACCTGGGTAGCCTGGAGCAGGGGCTCATCCAGCAGGCGCTGGACGACGCAAACGGTATCGTGGCGCGGGCTGCGGAACGCCTGCGGATCCGTCGCACCACGCTGGTGGAAAAAATGCGCAAGTACGGCATGAGCCGTCGCGAAGGAGACGAACAGGCGGAGGATTGACGCCTGTTGGTTTCCGGGCCTTTCGCCGCGCGCCCGGTGGTCGCGGCAAAACCCTTTCTGTTTATGAGGTGAATGCCCGGTACCACGGGCTTTGCCGCCAGCGGTGCGTCCGCTCGCCAATGACGGAAAAGTTTCCGGCATGGCTATTGCTATACCGCTCTCAAGATGCCGTTTTATGACGGTGAGCCATGCGAGAGTGCACGATGCCCCACGCCGCCATTACCTCCCCCCAGCCGCCCCGTCCGGATGCTGCCGAGCAGCAAAGCCGGGTCGGCCTGGAGCAGGCCTTTGCCCTGTTCGACCAGATGTCCACGCAGCTCAGCCAGTCCTACAACCTGCTCGAAGCCAGGGTGACCGAGCTCAAGGGCGAGCTTGAGGTGGTCAGCGCTCAGCGCATGGCCGAGCTGGCGGAAAAGGAGCGGCTGGCCAACCGCTTGCAGAACCTGCTGGATCTGCTGCCGGGCGGTGTCATCGTGATCGACGGCCAGGGCAATGTGCGCGAGGCCAATCCGGCCGCCTGCGAGCTGCTTGGCGAACCCCTGGTGGGTGAGCTGTGGCGTCAGGTGATTGCCCGCAGCTTCGCGCCGCGGGAAGACGATGGCCACGAAATTTCACTGCGCGATGGTCGCCGCCTGTCCATCGCCACCCGTTCCCTCGATGCCGAGCCAGGCCAGCTGGTACTGCTCACCGACCTGACCGAGACCCGCCACCTGCAGGACCAGCTCGCCCGTCATGAGCGCCTGTCTACCCTGGGGAGAATGGTGGCGTCCCTGGCTCATCAGATCCGCACGCCGCTGTCGGCAGCCCTGTTGTACGCCAGTCATCTCGCCGAACAGGACCTGCCTCTGGAGACCCGCCAGCGTTTTGCAGGCAATCTCAAGGAGCGCCTGCACGAACTGGAGCATCAGGTCCGGGACATGCTGGTATTCGCCCGTGGCGAGTTGCCGCTGACCGATCGGCTTACGCCCAAGGCGCTGTTCCAGGCCCTGCAGCAGGCGGCCCAGGTTCAGGTGCAGGGGCACAGCGTGCGCTGGCAGTGCGACAGCCACCTGGGTGAATTGCTGTGCAATCGCGACACCCTGGTGGGGGCGATGCTCAACCTGGTGGAGAATGCCTTGCAGGCCAGCGAAGGCGAGGCCCGCCTCAAGGTGCACCTGTATCGTCGTGGTGCCTGGTTGCGGCTGTGCGTCAGCGATGCCGGTGCCGGCATCGACGGTGAATTGCTGCAACGTCTGGGGGAGCCGTTCCTGACAACCAAGGCCACCGGTACCGGTCTTGGTCTTGCGGTGGTGAAGGCGATCGCCCGTGCGCACCAGGGCGAGTTGCACCTGCGCTCGCGCAAGGGGCGGGGAACCTGCGCCATGGTTGTCCTGCCGTTGATCGGCGCGCTGTCGGAGGCCTCGGCATGAGCAGAATAAAGGTGCTGCTGGTCGAGGATGATCGCTCCTTGCGTCAGGCACTGGGTGACACCCTGGAGCTGGGCGGTTTCACCTATTGCGCGGTGGGGTCTGCCGAGGAAGCGCTGGAAGCGGTGGCCGTCGAGGTCTTCGGCCTGGTGGTCAGCGACGTCAACATGCCCGGCATGGATGGCCATCAGTTGCTCGCCCGCCTGCGCACCGTCCAACCGCAGTTGCCGGTGTTGTTGATGACGGCCCACGCGGCTGTGGAGCGTGCGGTGGATGCCATGCGCCAGGGCGCGGTGGATTATCTGGTCAAGCCCTTCGAGCCCCGCGCCTTGCTGGATCTGGTCGCCCGCCATGCGCTGGGTGTCACCGGCAGCGCCGACAGCGAGGGGCCGGTGGCGTGCGAGCCGGCCAGTGCGCAACTGCTGGAGCTGGCGGCGCGGGTGGCGCGAAGCGACTCCACGGTGCTGATTTCCGGCGAGTCGGGAACCGGCAAGGAGGTGCTGGCGCGTTACATCCATCAACAGTCACCGCGGGCCGGTCAGCCGTTCGTGGCGATCAACTGCGCGGCGATTCCCGACAACATGCTCGAAGCCACGTTGTTCGGCCATGAAAAGGGCGCGTTCACCGGCGCCATCGCCGCGCAGGCCGGCAAGTTCGAGCAGGCCGACGGCGGCACGCTGCTGCTCGACGAGATTTCCGAAATGCCCATGGCGCTGCAGGCCAAGTTGCTGCGGGTTTTGCAGGAGCGGGAAGTGGAGCGGGTAGGCGGGCGCAAACCGATTGCGCTGGATATCCGCGTGGTCGCCACGACCAATCGCGATCTGGCTGGCGAGGTGGCGGCAGGGCGATTCCGCGAAGACCTGTTCTATCGCCTGTCGGTCTTCCCGTTGGCCTGGCGCCCGCTCAGAGAACGGAGCGCCGATATTCTGCCATTGGCCGAGCGTCTGCTACTGCGCCACGTCAATAAAATGAAGCACGCGCCGGTCAGGCTCTCAGAGGAGGCTCGTGCCTGCCTGCAGGCGTATCCGTGGCCGGGCAACGTTCGCGAACTGGACAATGCCATCCAGCGGGCCCTGATCCTGCAGCAGGGTGGCACGATCGCCGCAGCGGACTTTTGCCTGGCCGGCGTGCTGCCGGCTCTGGCGCCTCGCCCGCTGGCGCCGCCGGCCCCGCAGGCGGTGGTCGAAACCGCCGATGCAGGCGGGCTTGGCGACGACTTGCGTCGCCATGAATTCCAGATGATCATCGACACCCTTCGCGCCGAGCGCGGGCGCCGCAAAGAGGCCGCGGAGCGTCTGGGCATCAGTCCACGCACCTTGCGCTACAAATTGGCGCAGATGCGCGATGCCGGCATGGATATCGAGGCAAGCCTATACGCCACGGGGCTTTGAGGGTATTGCGCAAGGGTTTCGCGAGGGGCGCAGGCGTAGCTGGCACTCTTGTTGCTAAGTCCTGTTCATCCGCTGGGTGAGTGTCAAAAAAATGCGGGTCGTCGGAGAGAGAAGTCCATGAGCCAAGGTGTTGAATTCAATCGATTGATGCTGGACATGCGGGCCATGCAAATGGAAGCCATGTCCACGCCGAAGGCTGTCCAGGCGCCCGAACTGGGGCAGAGCAACTTCGCCGACATGCTTGGGCAGGCCATCAACAAGGTCAACGACACCCAGCAGGCTTCCACTCAACTGGCCAACGCGTTCGAGATCGGCAAGAGCGGTGTCGACCTGACCGATGTGATGATCGCGTCGCAGAAAGCCAGTGTCTCGTTCCAGGCGCTGACTCAGGTTCGCAACAAGCTGGTCCAGGCGTATCAAGACATCATGCAGATGCCGGTTTAAGGGCGGGATTTGATTCATGGCCGATGCAGTCGTCGATAACGTGCCCGCCAAGGGCAGCCCGCCAGCGCCCAAACCGCCGCTGTTTGGCCTGTCGTTCCTGGAAAACATTTCGCAGATGCCCATGCTGCGTCAGATCGGCCTGCTGGTCGGCCTGGCTGCCAGCGTGGCCATCGGCTTCGCTGTGGTCCTGTGGTCGCAGCAGCCCGATTACCGTCCGCTTTACGGCAGCCTCAGCGGCATGGACACCAAGCAGGTCATGGAAACCCTCGCTGCCGCCGACATTCCCTATAACGTCGAACCCAACTCCGGCGCCTTGCTGGTCAAGGCGGACGACGTTTCCCGCGCGCGCCTGAAACTTGCCGCCGCCGGGGTTGCACCGAGCGACGGCAACGTCGGTTTCGAAATTCTCGACAAGGAGCAGGGCCTCGGTACCAGCCAGTTCATGGAAGCCACGCGCTACCGTCGCGGCCTCGAAGGCGAACTCGCCCGCACCGTCTCCAGCCTGAACAACGTCAAGGCTGCCCGGGTCCACCTGGCAATTCCGAAAAGTTCGGTGTTCGTGCGCGACGAACGCAAGCCAAGCGCTTCGGTACTCGTCGAGCTCTATCCGGGACGCGGCCTGGAGCCGGGCCAGGTCATGGCCATCGTCAACCTGGTTGCGACCAGTGTGCCGGAACTGGACAAATCCCAGGTCACCGTGGTCGACCAGAAGGGCAACCTGCTCTCCGATCAATTGCAGAACAGTGAGCTCACCGTTGCCGGCAAGCAGTTCGACTACAGCCGTCGCATGGAAGGACTGCTGACCCAGCGCGTGCACAATATCCTGCAGCCGGTGCTGGGCAACGACCGCTACAAGGCCGAAGTCTCTGCCGACGTCGATTTCAGTGCGGTGGAATCCACCTCCGAGCAGTTCAACCCCGATCAGCCGGCCCTGCGCAGCGAGCAGTCGGTCAATGAACAGCGCTCCAGCAGCTCCGGCCCTCAGGGTGTTCCGGGTGCGCTGAGCAACCAGCCGCCAGGTCCGGCCTCGGCGCCGCAGACCACCGGTGGTGGCGCTGCGGGTGCGGCAGCTGCGATCCAGCCTGGACAGCCGCTGCTCGATGCCAATGGCCAGCAGGTCATGGACCCGGCTACCGGCCAGCCGATGCTCGCGCCCTATCCGGCAGACAAGCGTCAGCAATCCACCAAGAACTTCGAGCTGGACCGCTCCATCAGCCATACCCGTCAGCAGCAGGGGCGTCTGACCCGTCTGTCGGTCGCGGTAGTGGTGGATGACCAGGTCAAGATCGATCCGGCCAACGGCAATACCAGCACGGTGCCTTGGAGTGCCGAGGATCTGGCGCGCTTCACCCGTCTGGTCCAGGATGCCGTAGGCTTCGATGCCAGCCGCGGTGACAGTGTCAGTGTGATCAACGTGCCGTTCGCCGCCGATCGTGGCGAAGCGATCGCCGAGATTCCGTTCTACTCGCAGCCCTGGTTCTGGGACATCGTCAAGCAAGTGCTCGGCGTGCTGTTCATCCTGGTGCTGGTATTCGGGGTCCTGCGTCCGGTGCTCAACAACATCACCGGCAACGGCAAGCAGTCGTCGGGTAGCGACAGCGACATGGAACTGGGCGGCATGATGGGTCTGGATGGCGAACTCGCCAACGACCGCGTGAGCCTGGGTGGTCCGCAAAGCATCCTCTTGCCTAGTCCGAGCGAGGGCTACGATGCCCAGCTCAACGCTATCAAGAGTCTGGTGGCAGAAGACCCGGGTCGCGTGGCCCAGGTCGTGAAAGAGTGGATCAACGCCGATGAGTGACAATCGAGCCATGACAGCCAAACTCACCCGTGTCGACAAGGCGGCGATCCTTCTGCTGTCGCTGGGTGAGACCGATGCCGCACAGGTATTGCGGCACATGGGGCCGAAAGAGGTCCAGCGCGTTGGCGTGGCCATGGCGCAGATGGGCAACGTCCATCGCGAACAGGTCGAGCAGGTCATGAGCGAGTTCGTCGAGATCGTCGGCGACCAGACCAGCCTGGGCGTCGGCTCCGACGGCTACATCCGCAAGATGCTCACCCAGGCCCTGGGCGAGGACAAGGCCAACGGCCTGATCGACCGGATTCTCCTGGGCGGCAACACCAGCGGCCTGGACAGCCTCAAGTGGATGGAGCCACGTGCCGTGGCCGACGTCATCCGTTACGAACACCCGCAGATCCAGGCGATCGTCGTGGCTTACCTCGATCCCGACCAGGCCGGCGAGGTGCTGGGCAACTTCGACCACAAGGTGCGCCTGGACATCATCCTGCGCGTCTCGTCGCTCAATACCGTGCAACCGGCGGCGCTCAAGGAACTGAACCAGATCCTCGAAAAGCAGTTCTCCGGCAACTCCAATGCCGCGCGTACCACTCTGGGCGGTATCAAGCGCGCCGCCGACATCATGAACTTCCTCGACAGTTCGGTCGAAGGCCAGCTCATGGATGCCATCCGCGACATCGACGGCGATCTCTCCGAGCAGATCGAAGACCTCATGTTCGTCTTCAACAACCTGGCGGACGTCGACGATCGCGGCATCCAGGCGCTGCTGCGGGAAGTGTCCTCCGATGTGCTGGTGGTCTCGCTCAAGGGGGCGGACGAGAAGGTCAAGGAAAAGATTTTCAAGAACATGTCCAAGCGTGCCTCGGAGCTGCTGCGCGACGACCTGGAGGCCAAGGGCCCGGTGCGTGTCAGCGACGTCGAGACGGCGCAGAAGGAAATCCTCACCATCGCCCGCCGCATGGCCGAAGCCGGCGAAATCGTGCTGGGCGGCAAGGGTGCCGAAGAGATGATCTGATCCGTCGTCGCCGGCCCGCTCCGTGTCTCCACGGAACCCGGCCGGCGATGCTGGGGTCTTCCGGGTAGCGCCCGCCACCTGCAAAGGCCGATCATCCGCAAACCGACTTTCGAGCGCATGGAATCATGTCGACCAACGAGCATTTGAGTGAACTGATCCGCGCCCGCGATCTCGAGGGGTTCGATCGCTGGGCGCTGCCCAGCTTCGATCCCGAGCCCGAGCCGCAACCAGAGCCCGAGCCTGCGCCGGAACTGACCGAGGAAGTCGAGGAAGTGCCGCTGGAGGAAGTCCAGCCGCTGACCCTCGAAGAACTCGAGAGCATCCGTCAGGAGGCCTACAACGAAGGCTTCGCCACCGGCGAGCGCGAGGGTTTCCACAGCACCCAGCTCAAGGTCCGCCAGGAAGCCGAGGTGGCGCTCAATGCCCGGCTGGAAAGCCTGGAGCAACTGATGGGGCACTTGCTCGACCCGATTGCCGAGCAGGACGCGCAGATCGAAAAGCAACTGGTGCACCTGGTCAGCCATATCGCCCGGGAAGTGATCGGCCGCGAACTGCGCACCGATTCGAGCCAGATCACCCATGTCCTGCGCGAAGCCCTCAAGCTGCTGCCGATGGGCGCCGAGAACATCCGCATCCATGTCAACCCGCAGGATTTCGCCCTGGCCAAGGCCTTGCGCGAGCGTCATGAAGAGAACTGGCGTCTGCTCGAGGATGACAGCCTGCAACCCGGGGGCTGCTGGATCGAAACGGCCCACAGCCGCATCGACGCCACCGTTGAAACCCGTATCGAAAAAGCCATGAAGCAATTGTTCGATCAGTTGCACGATCAAGGGCTGCACCCGGCAGCCGCTGATCTGCATATCGAGCTGCAAGACAAGGTGAGCGCCCCCGAGCAAGAAACGGAAACCAGCGATGCGCCTTGACCGGACCAGTTTCGGCAAGCGTCTGGGAACCTATGCCGAAGCCATCAGCCTGCCGACCCAGCCCGTCGTCGAAGGGCGCCTGTTGCGGATGGTCGGCCTGACCCTTGAAGCGGAGGGCTTGCGTGCTGCGGTCGGCAGCCGTTGCCTGGTCATCAACGATGACAGCTATCACCCGGTGGAAGTCGAGGCCGAAGTCATGGGCTTTGCCGGCGGCAAGGTGTTTCTGATGCCGGTGGGCAGCGTGGCGGGCATCGCCCCTGGCGCCCGTGTGGTGCCACTGGACGACAGCGGGCGCCTGCCCATGGGCATGAGCATGCTTGGCCGGGTGCTGGACGGCGCCGGTCGCGCTCTCGACGGCAAGGGCGGGATGAAGGCCGAGGACTGGGTGCCGATGGACGGTCCGACCATCAACCCGCTCAATCGCGACCCCATTCACGTGCCGCTGGATGTCGGCATTCGCAGCATCAATGGCCTGCTCACCGTGGGTCGCGGCCAGCGGCTCGGCCTGTTCGCCGGTACTGGCGTGGGCAAGAGTGTGCTGCTGGGCATGATGACCCGCTTTACCGAAGCCGACATCATCGTCGTTGGCCTGATCGGCGAGCGGGGTCGCGAGGTGAAGGAATTCATCGAGCACATCCTCGGCACCGAGGGCCTCAAGCGCTCGGTGGTGGTGGCGTCGCCTGCGGACGATGCGCCGCTGATGCGGCTGCGCGCGGCGATGTACTGCACGCGGATCGCCGAATACTTCCGCGACAAGGGCAAGAACGTCCTGTTGCTCATGGACTCCCTGACCCGTTTTGCCCAGGCGCAGCGGGAAATCGCCCTGGCCATCGGCGAACCACCGGCGACCAAGGGGTATCCGCCGTCGGTGTTCGCCAAGCTGCCCAAGCTTGTGGAGCGGGCCGGTAACGGCGAGGCGGGCGGTGGCTCGATCACCGCGTTCTACACTGTGCTGTCCGAAGGCGACGACCAGCAGGATCCGATCGCCGACTCGGCGCGAGGCGTGCTCGATGGCCACATCGTGCTGTCGCGGCGGCTGGCCGAGGAGGGGCATTATCCGGCCATCGACATCGAAGCTTCCATCAGCCGGGTCATGCCGCAAGTGGTGACGCCCGAGCAGATGACGCAGGCGCAGCAGTTCAAGCAGCTGTGGTCGCGTCTTTCGCAGAGCCGTGACCTGATCAGCGTCGGCGCCTACGTCGCCGGAGGTGACAAGGAAACTGACCTTGCGATCTCGCTGCAGCCCAAGCTCGTGCATTTCCTGCGCCAGGGACTCAATGAGAACGTGGGGCTGACCCAGAGCCGCGAGCACCTGGCGAGCGTCTTCACGCCCTTGGCGGCGGGCTGATAGGTCATGGCCCAGCCCAGTCGCGCTGCTCGCCTGGCCCCGGTGGTGGAGATGGCCGAGGACGCCGAGCGCAAGGCAGCCCAGCGTCTGGGGCACTTCCAGCAACAGGTCAGCCTGGCGCAGGCCAAGCTGGCTGAGCTTGACCAGTTCCGTTCCGATTACCAGCAACAGTGGATGCAGCGCGGCGGGCAGGGCGTGAGTGGCAAGTGGCTGGTGGGGTTTCACCGCTTTCTGGGCCAGCTCGACACCGCCGTCGCCCAGCAGCACCAGAGCCTGACCTGGCACCAGAACAACCTCAACAGCGCCCGTACCACCTGGCAGGAGGCTTACGCGCGCGTCGAAGGGTTGCGCAAGCTGGTCCAGCGCTATATCGAGGAAGCCCGCCTGATCGAGGACAAGCGCGAGCAGAAGCTGCTCGACGAACTGTCTCAGCGCCTGCCCCGGCACGACCGTTTCTGAGGGGCTGGCGTTGGTCGGTGCGGGTTGCCCGGCCGACCGACCACTGCTAAACCTTTAGATGTCCACGCCAGGCCATCTTCGAAGGAAGCGCAAACATGGCTGTTGAGTCCGATTTTTCTCAGGAAGGGAAAGAGCTGACGATCCGCGTCAAGGGTCGTTTCGATTTCGGCAAGCATCAGGAGTTTCGCGACTCCTACGAGCGTCAGGTGCACCGGCCCGATGCCGTGGTGGTCGACCTGATGGACACCACGTACCTGGACAGTTCCGCGTTGGGCATGTTGCTGCTGTTGCGTGACTATGCCGGCGGAGAAGAAGCGGATGTTCGAGTGATCAACGCCAATTCCGATGTGCGCAAGATTCTCGCGATCTCCAATTTCGACAAGCTGTTCGTCATAGCTTGAATTCGCTCATGAACGACGCTCGGCCGCTCACTGTCCTCATCGCCGAAGACGGTGCGACCGATCGTCTCCTGCTGGCCACCATCGTTCGCAAACAAGGGCATCGGGTCATCACCGCCGAGAACGGTGAGCTGGCGGTGGCGCTGTTCGCCGAAGAGCGGCCGCAACTGGTGCTGCTCGATGCGGTCATGCCGGTGATGGATGGTTTCGAGGCCGCCCGGCGCATCAAGCGCCTGGCAGGTGAGGCCCTGGTGCCGATCATCTTCCTGACCTCGCTGACCGAAGACGAGGCGCTGGTACGTTGCCTGGAGGCGGGCGGCGACGATTTTCTGGCCAAGCCCTACAGTCCGGCGGTGCTGGCAGCCAAGATCAAGGCGATGGATCGCCTGCGGCGTCTGCAGGCTACGGTGCTGGAGCAGCGCGACCAGATCGCCCGGCATCACGATCATCTGCTCAACGAACAGCGGGTGGCCAAGGCCGTTTTCGATCAGGTGGCCCATGGTGGCTGCCTGAGCGCGCCGAACATTCGCTACCTGCAATCGCCCTACGCCCTGTTCAATGGCGATCTGCTGCTGGCGGCGTTCACGCCCACCGGCGAAATGCACGTGCTGCTGGGAGATTTCACCGGCCACGGGTTGCCGGCCGCCGTCGGGGCCATGCCGCTGGCCGAAGTGTTCTATGGCATGACGGCCAAGGGGTACGGCCTGGCCGAAACCCTGCGGGAAATGAATGCCAAGCTCAAACGCATCCTGCCGGTGGACATGTTCTGCTGTGCACTGCTGCTCAACCTGAGTTTCGAGCGGCGCGTGGTCGAAGTGTGGAATGGCGGAATGCCTGACGGCTATCTGTTGCCGGTTGCCGGCGGCGAGCCGATTCCCATGGTGTCGCGGCATTTGCCGCTGGGCGTACTGCCGCCGGAGCGCTTCGACGGGCATACCGACGTCTTGCCGCTGGCGCTGGGCGACCGCCTGTTCCTGCTGTCCGATGGTGTGGTGGATACCTGTAGCGAGCACGAGCAACTGTTCGGTGTCGAGCGGTTGCAGCAGGTCTTTGCCGACAGCCGGCAACCCGGGCACCTGTTCGAGGATGTGCTGCAGGCACTGGAGCGGTTTCGTGGGCGGGCGCGGGATGATGTCAGCATGCTTGAAATCACCGTGGTGCCGCCTGAGCGGTTGGTACCGCCACCGGTAGTGTATTCCGACAGCGGGCAGTCGAGCCCGCTGGATTGGTCGCTGTCGTTCGAATTTCGGGCCCAGACGCTCAAGCGTTTCAACCCGCTGCCTTGCCTGATGCAGCTCCTTCAGGAAATCCATGGGCTCAGGGTGCAGAGCGGGGCGTTGCACAGCGTGCTCAACGAGCTGTATTCCAATGCCCTGGAGCACGGTGTGCTGGGCCTGGACTCGGCACTTAAGCGTGACGCGCAAGGCTTTGCCAGTTATTACGAAGAGCGTAACCGGCGGCTGGAAGCCCTGAACCACGGCTATATCCGTCTGCTGCTGAAGGTCGAGCCCCGCGAGGGCGGAGGGCGTCTGGTCATCGAAGTCGAAGACAGCGGCGCCGGTTTCGACCTGAGCAAGGTGCAGTGCCAGCCGGGTGTTGAACAACGGCTGTGTGGTCGTGGTCTGAATCTTGTGAAAGGGTTGAGCCGGCAGGCTGAATGGACAGACGGCGGGCGCCGCGCATGCGTGGAGTTTGCCTGGGACGCTCTGGCATAATCCAGGGCTTGATCAAGGAGTGAACAAGTGTCCGATACGCATGTTGACCGCAAGGTGTTGAGCGATCTCCAGGATGTCATGGAGGATGGCTACATCAAGTTGCTGGAAACCTTCCTGGCCGATTCGGAGGAACGTCTGCGGCAGCTCTTTTCCGCGCGCAATGCCGAAGAGCTGGGACAGGCCGCGCACAGCTTCAAGGGCAGCGCCAGCAATATGGGCGCCCATCAACTGGCCGAGCTGTGCCGCCAGCTGGAAGAGCAGGTTCACAGCCAGGCGCTGTTCGGCATCGAACATCTGATCAACCAGATCCGTCGCGAATTCGGTGAAGTGCGTCAGGTCTTTCGCGAAGAGTGCCAGCGCGTGCGGGTCAGTTGAGCGAGGCGCCGGTCTTGCCGTGGGAGCAAAACTGGCGCGACTTTTGCGTAGGCTTCGCTATTCGTGTTGACGAGCTTCTGTAGCGGAGACCTTTTTCATGCCCGTCGCTTCAAATCCATTGCTGCAAACCGGTACTGCCAGCAAGGCTGCGCGTGCCCAGAACAGCACCCTGGACAAGGCCCAGCAAAGCCTCAACGACAAGGGTTCCGACTTTTCCCAGGTCTATGCGCAGCACACCCGGGACAAGCCCGACGGCAAGATCGAAGCGCCGGTGCGCGACAGGGGCGGCGTTGACAAGCCGGCGGCAAATTACGGCAAGGCGGACAAGGACGCTGCCGGCAAGGTTGCCGATGGTGGCAATAAATTGCCTGATGACCCGGATGCCAAGGCCCAGAGTGCCGACCAGGCCGATGCGACCGACCCGGCCAGCGACGATCCCAAATCGCTGGACGCCAACCTGGTCGCCGGTCAGTTGACCGACGCCCCGCAGGGCGCACAACTGCTGCAGGCCCAGGCCGAAACCGTTGCGCCGGTACTTCAGGCTGCCACCCAGCAACCTGTGCCTGCCGCGGTGACGACGGAGGAAGGGCCGTTCGATCCGGAGGGTGATCCATTGGCCGAGCTGCCGGTGCTGCGATTGGCGCTTGAGCAGAATGCCCAGGCGCAGGGCACCACGTCGACCCACGCCAAAGGCAACACGCCAACCGATGCCGCCGCCGGGCAGCAGCCGGCCGTCAATACGCTGGCGCAGATGGTCGAGTCGGCAGACGCCGATGCCGGCCAGTCCGAAGGCGGCGAAAAAGCTTTCGCCAACCTGATCGACGACGGCCTCAAGGACCTCAAGGGGGCCAGCAGCGATACCCGCGTCGACGATTTCGCCAATCGCCTCGCCTCCCTGACCCAGGCCGCCACGCCGAAGACCGCCAATGCCGTGGCGCCCGCGCCCTTGCATCAGCCGCTGGCGATGAATCAGAGCGGCTGGACCGAGGGGCTGGTGAACCGGGTCATGTACCTGTCCAGCCAGAACCTCAAGTCTGCCGACATCCAGCTCGAGCCCAAGGAACTCGGGCGCCTGGACATCAAGGTGAACATGGCCGTCGATCAGGCGGCGCAGATCACCTTCACCAGTGGCCACGCCGGTGTGCGTGATGCGCTCGAGGGCCAGGTCCATCGTCTGCGCGAGATGTTCAGCCAGCAAGGCCTGGCGCAACCGGACGTCAACGTCGCTGACCAGTCCCGCCAGCAGCAGGGCGGCAACCAGGACGACACACCGAAGATGAGTGGCGTCGCTGCCCGGCGCAACGCCGAGGTGGCCGATGGTACTGTCGCTGCCGCTACCGACGCGGTGGAAACGCAAACGGTGATCGGCTCCAGCACCGTCGATTACGTGGTCTGAACCACGCCCGCACCGTCGCCCGCTTCGAGCGGGCGGCGGTTCCCGGAACCTTCGCCTGAATCTGGCATAACACTTGCTCGACCACTCGCCATAGTGGAACAAACCTCCTGTGAGTGACGGATTATTGGCATGGCGAAAAGCGAAGCAGTGAAAGACCCCGCCGCAAAAGGCAAACTCAAGCTGATCCTGCTGTTGGTGCTGGCCCTGTTGCTGGCCATTGGCTTGTCGGTGGGTGCAACCTGGTTCTTCCTGCACAAGTCGGACAGCAAGCCGGAGGTCGATCCGGCTGCCGCGGCCGCAGCGGCCAACGTCAAGCAGCCGGCCATCTACGAGTCCATGTCGCCGGCGTTCGTGGTCAACTTCAACCAGAACGGCCGTCAGCGCTACATGCAGGTGAGCATCACAATGCAGGCCCGTGACCAGGCCTCGCTGGACGCCCTGAAAGTGCACATGCCGGTGATCCGCAACAACCTGGTGATGCTCTTCTCGGGCCAGTCGTTCGAATCCCTGGCAACGCCGGTGGGTCAGGAGATGCTGCGCCAGAAAGCGACCGCCAGCGTCCAGGAAGTGGCACAGAAGGAAGTCGGCAAGCTGGTCGTGGACCAACTGCTGTTCACCAATTTCGTATTGCAGTAGGAGCCGAAGATGGCCGTGCAGGACCTGCTGTCCCAGGATGAGATCGATGCCCTCTTGCACGGGGTCGACGACGGCCTGGTGCAAACCGAATCCAGTGCCGAGCCCGGCAGTGTCAAGAGTTACGACCTGACCAGCCAGGACCGGATCGTCCGTGGTCGCATGCCGACCCTGGAAATGATCAACGAGCGCTTCGCCCGTTACACCCGCGTCAGCATGTTCAACCTGTTGCGTCGCTCGGCTGACGTGGCGGTGGGCGGGGTGCAGGTAATGAAGTTCGGCGAGTACGTGCATTCGCTGTATGTTCCCACCAGCCTCAACTTGGTGAAGATCAAGCCGCTGCGTGGCACCTCGCTGTTCATCCTCGACGCCAAGCTGGTGTTCAAGCTGGTGGACAATTTCTTCGGCGGCGATGGCCGTCACGCCAAGATCGAAGGGCGCGAGTTCACTCCGACCGAGCTGCGAGTGGTTCGCATGGTGCTGGATCAGGCCTTCGTCGATCTCAAGGAAGCGTGGCAGGCGATCATGCCGGTCAACTTCGAGTACATAAACTCCGAGGTCAACCCGGCCATGGCCAACATCGTCGGCCCCAGCGAAGCCGTGGTGGTCTCGACCTTCCATATCGAGCTCGACGGTGGTGGCGGCGACCTGCATGTGACCATGCCGTACTCGATGATCGAGCCGGTGCGGGAAATGCTCGATGCCGGTTTCCAGTCCGACCTGGACGACCAGGACGAGCGCTGGGTCAAGGCCCTGCGCGAAGACGTGCTGGACGTCAGCGTGCCGCTGAGCGCCACCGTGGCCCGCCGCCAGTTGAAGTTGCGCGACATCCTGCACATGCAGCCGGGCGACGTGATTCCGGTCGAGCTGCCCGAGGACCTGGTCGTGCGCGCCAATGGCGTACCGTCGTTCAAGGCCCGGCTGGGTTCGCACAAGGGCACCCTGGCCCTGCAGATCAAGGCACCGATCGAGCGGCGCTGAGCGCCCGACCTCTCATTAACCGAATTGATTGCCCGTCGAGGACAAGATGGCTAACGAAAACGATATTACTTCCCTGGAAGAACAGGCCCTGGCCGATGAGTGGGCGGCTGCCCTGAGCGAAACCGGTGATGCTGGCCAGGCTGATATCGACGCCCTGATGGCGGGTGACAGCGGTGCTTCCGGTGGCGGCGCCAGCCGTCTGCCGATGGAAGAGTTCGGCAGTTCGCCACGCCCTAACGACCAGGTCAGCCTGGATGGGCCGAACCTGGACGTGATCCTCGATATCCCGGTGAACATTTCCATGGAAGTGGGCAGCACCGAAATCAACATCCGCAACCTGCTGCAACTGAACCAGGGCTCGGTGATCGAACTGGATCGCCTGGCTGGCGAGCCGCTGGACGTGCTGGTCAACGGCACGCTGATCGCCCATGGCGAGGTGGTGGTGGTCAACGAGAAGTTCGGCATTCGCCTGACGGACGTGATCAGCCCGAGCGAACGCATCAAGAAGCTGCGCTGAGTGAAACGGCTCGTTTCCCTGGCGCTGGCGGCGCCTGTCCTGTTCTGGCAGTCGATCGCCGGGGCTGCGCAAGTCGGCGCCAGCCCGGCGGCCACGGTGGTGGCGCCGGCAACCTCTGGCAGCGTGGCGGGGCAATTGACCCAACTGGTCCTGGGCCTGTTGCTGGTGCTGGGGCTGATCTTCTTCCTCGCCTGGCTGCTGCGCCGGGTGCAGAACGCTGCGCCGGCTGCCAATCAGGTGATCCAGGTGGTCGGCAGTCGCCAGGTCGGTCCCCGTGACCGCCTGTTGCTGGTGCAGGTGGGCAACGAGCAGATCCTCGTCGGCCACACCCCTGGCAGCCTGACCACCCTGCATGTCATGGCCGAGCCTGTCACGGCGCCGGCCAATGCCCGGCCGGCCACACCGGAATTCGCCCAGCGCCTGATGGAGTTGCTGGGCAAGGATCAGAAGGACAAGCCGTAATGCCCGCCTTGCGAACCTTGTTGACGCTGCTGTTGCTGCTGGCGGCGCCGCTGGCCGTGGCGGCGGACCCGCTGTCGATTCCGGCCATCACCCTGTCCAACGGGGCGGATGGCCAGCAGGAGTATTCGGTCAGTCTGCAGATCCTGCTGATCATGACGGCGCTGAGCTTCATTCCGGCGTTCGTCATCCTGATGACCAGTTTCACCCGGATCATCATCGTCTTCTCGATCCTGCGCCAGGCCCTCGGTCTTCAGCAGACGCCTTCCAACCAGATCCTCATCGGCCTGGCGCTGTTCCTGACCCTGTTCATCATGGCCCCGGTATTCGACCGGGTGAATCGCGATGCCCTGCAGCCTTACCTGGCCGAGACCCTGACCGCGCAACAGGCCATCGACAAGGCTCAGGTACCGCTCAAGGACTTCATGCTGGCGCAGACCCGGCAGAGCGACCTCGACCTGTTCATGCGCCTGTCCAAGCGTACCGACATCGCCAGTCCCGACCAGGTGCCGCTGACCATCATGGTGCCGGCGTTCGTCACCTCGGAGCTCAAGACCGCGTTTCAGATCGGTTTCATGATCTTCATCCCGTTCCTGATCATCGACCTGGTGGTGGCCAGTGTGCTGATGGCGATGGGTATGATGATGCTGTCGCCGCTGATCATTTCGCTGCCGTTCAAGATCATGCTGTTCGTGCTGGTGGATGGCTGGGCACTGATCATCGGCACGCTGGCCGGCAGTTTCGGCGGCGTATAGCGCCGGGGAGAGAACCATGACACCTGAAGTCGCCGTAGACCTGTTCCGCGATGCCCTGTGGCTGACCACCCTGATGGTGGCCGTGCTGGTGGTGCCAAGCCTGCTGGTGGGCCTGCTGGTGGCGATGTTCCAGGCCGCCACCCAGATCAACGAACAGACCCTGAGCTTCCTGCCGCGCCTGCTGGTGATGCTGGTCACCCTGATCGTCGCCGGGCCCTGGCTGGTGCAGAAGTTCATGGAGTACATCCTGTCGTTGTACGGCAGCATCCCGCAGTTGATCGGCTGAGCGGGCGATGCTGGAACTGACGGACGCGCAGATATCCACCTGGGTGGCGACGTTCATGCTGCCGCTGTTCCGCGTGGCGGCCGTGCTCATGACCATGCCGGTGTTCGGCACGACCCTGATCCCGACCCGCGTACGCCTGTATTTCGCGGTTGCCATTACCGTGGTCATCGTGCCCGCCTTGCCGCCAATGCCCACGGTCCAGGCGCTGGACCTCAGTGCACTGCTGCTGATTGGCGAGCAGATCCTCATCGGAGCGCTGTTCGGCCTGGCCCTGCAGTTGCTGTTCCAGGCCTTCGTCATCGCCGGTCAGATCGTTGCGATCCAGATGGGCCTCGCGTTTGCCTCCATGGTCGACCCGGCCAACGGCGTCAACACCACGGTGATCAGCCAGTTCCTGACCATGCTGGTGACGTTGCTGTTCCTGTCCATGAACGGCCATCTGGTGGTATTCGAGGTGTTGACCGAGAGCTTCACCACGCTGCCGGTGGGCAGCGGGCTCATGGTCAATCATTTCTGGGACCTGGCCGGGCGTCTCGGCTGGGTAATGGGCTCGGCCCTGCTGCTGGTGCTGCCGGCCATCACCGCACTGCTGGTGATCAACATCGCCTTTGGCGTGATGACCCGCGCGGCGCCGCAGTTGAACATCTTTTCCATCGGTTTTCCCATGACCCTGGTACTGGGCATGGGGATTTTCTGGATCGGCCTGGCCGACATTCTTTCCCATTACCAGTCATTGGCGTCCGAAGCGCTGCAATGGCTGCGTGAACTGGCACGGGCGCGCTGAGCATGGCCGAGAGCGAAAGCGGTCAGGACAAGACAGAAGACCCCACGGAGAAGCGCAAGACGGACGCCCGGGAGAAGGGTGAGATCGCGCGTTCCAAGGAACTCAATACCGTGGCCGTCACCCTGGCCGGGGCCGGGGCGCTGCTGGCGTTCGGCGGCTACCTGGCCGGTGCCCTGATGGAGATCATGCGCGGCAACTTCAGTCTGCCCCGGGAAGTGCTGATGGACGAGCGCTACATGGGCATCTTCCTGCTGGCGGCCGGCAAGCTGGCGATCCTCGCCACCCAGCCGGTGCTGCTGGTGCTGCTGCTGGCGGCGCTTCTGGGGCCGATCGCCCTGGGTGGCTGGCTGTTCGCGGCGGGGACCATGGCGCCGAAATTCAGCCGGATGAACCCGCTGGCCGGGATCAAGCGGATGTTCTCCATGCACTCGCTGGCCGAGTTGCTCAAGGCGCTGGCCAAGTTCTTCGTGGTGCTGCTGGTGGCGCTGGCGGTGCTGTCGTCCGACCGCGACGACCTGCTGGCAATTGCCAACGAGCCTATCGACCAGGCGATCATCCACAGCGTCCAGGTGGTCGGCTGGAGTGCCATGTGGATGGCGTGCGGCCTGTTGCTGATCGCTGCGGTGGACGTCCCGATCCAGCTCTGGCAGGCCAAGCAGAAGCTGATGATGACCAAGCAGGAAGTGCGCGACGAATACAAGGACACCGAAGGCAAGCCGGAGGTCAAGCAGCGTATCCGTCAGGTCCAGCGCGAGATTTCGCAGCGGCGGATGATGGCGGCGGTCCCCGAGGCCGATGTGATCATCACCAACCCCACGCACTACGCCGTAGCGCTGAAATACGATCCGGAAAAGGGATCGGCGCCGTTGCTGCTGGCCAAGGGGACGGACTTCATTGCCCTGAAGATTCGCGAAATCGCGGTGCAGCACAACATCCAGTTGCTCGAGTCGCCGGCGCTGGCGCGGTCGATCTACTACTCCACCGAGCTCGAAGAAGAGATCCCGGCGGGGCTGTATCTTGCGGTCGCCCAGGTGCTGGCCTATGTCTACCAGATCCGCCAGCACCAGGCCGGCAAGGGCAAGCCGCCCGAGCCGCTCAAGGACTTGCCGATCCCACCGGATCTGCGGCGCGATTCCTGATCTCTTCGAAGTTGGAAAGCTTCTTGCAAAGAGCAGCGCCAGGCGCCCCCCTGGCGTCAAAGTTTTGCTTGAAGAGGACAACCGGTGGATCGCACTCAGTTAATCAACAGCGCGCGGAGCAATCTCAGCGGCCTGGGCAAGGGCAACCTCGGGGTGCCGGTGCTGCTGCTGATCATGCTGGCAATGATGATGTTGCCGATCCCGCCGTTCCTGCTCGACGTGTTCTTCACCTTCAACATTGCGCTGTCCATCGTCGTTCTGCTGGTCTGCGTCTACGCCTTGCGCCCGCTGGACTTCGCCGCGTTTCCCACGATCCTGCTGGTGGCGACGCTGCTGCGGCTGGCGCTGAACGTCGCCTCGACCCGCGTGGTACTGCTTCACGGTCATGATGGTCACGAGGCCGCGGGCAAGGTGATCCAGGCGTTCGGCGACGTGGTCATCGGCGGCAATTACGTGGTCGGTATCGTGGTATTCGCGATCCTGATGATCATCAACTTCGTCGTGGTGACCAAGGGCGCCGGGCGGATTTCCGAGGTCAGCGCGCGTTTCACCCTCGACGCGATGCCCGGCAAGCAGATGGCCATCGACGCCGACCTCAACGCCGGTCTGATCGACCAGGCCCAGGCCAAGGCCCGTCGCGCCGAAGTGGCCCAGGAGGCCGAGTTCTACGGTTCCATGGACGGTGCCAGCAAGTTCGTTCGTGGTGATGCCATCGCCGGCCTGCTGATCCTGTTCATCAACCTGATCGGCGGCATGGCCATCGGCATGATCCAGCACGGCATGACCTTCGGCGATGCCGGCAAGGTCTATGCCCTGCTGACCATCGGTGACGGCCTGGTGGCACAGCTGCCCTCGCTGCTGCTGTCCACCGCTGCGGCGATCATGGTGACCCGTGCTTCCGGTTCGGAAGACATGGGCAAGCAGATCAACCGGCAGATGTTCGATTCGCCCAAGGCGCTGGCGGTGTCTGCCGCCCTGATGATCGTCATGGGCCTGGTCCCGGGCATGCCGCACATCGCCTTCCTCAGCCTCGGCCTGCTGGCTGCTGGCGGCGCCTACCTGGTGTGGAAGAAGCAGAACCAGGCCAAGGTCAAGGCCGCCCAGGAGGTGCAGCGCCAGCAGGATCTGCTGCCGTCGCCACAGCGCGCGGCGGAAACCAAGGAGCTGGGCTGGGATGACGTCACCCCGATCGACATGATCGGTCTTGAAGTGGGCTATCGCCTGATTCCGCTGGTGGACCGCAACCAGGGTGGGCAATTGCTGGCACGGATCAAGGGCGTGCGCAAGAAGCTGTCCCAGGACCTGGGCTTCCTCATGCCCACCGTGCACATCCGCGACAACCTCGACCTGGCGCCGAGTACGTATCGCCTGACGCTGATGGGGGTGATCCTCGCCGAGGCCGAGATCTACCCGGAGCGGGAAATGGCGATCAACCCGGGGCAGGTGTTCGGTACCCTCAGCGGTATTGCCGCCCGCGACCCGGCCTTCGGCCTCGAGGCGGTGTGGATCGACGTCAATCAGCGGGCCCAGGCGCAGTCCCTCGGCTATACCGTGGTGGACGCCAGTACCGTGGTGGCCACTCACCTCAACCAGATTCTCTACAAGCACTGCCACGAACTGATCGGTCACGAAGAAGTCCAGCAGTTGCTGGCTGTCCTGGCCAAAGGGTCGCCGAAGCTGGCCGAGGAAATCGTGCCGGGCGTGCTGTCGCTCTCGGGGTTGTTGAAGGTCTTGCAAGCGCTGCTCGCGGAGCAGGTTCCCGTCAGGGATATCCGGAGCATCGCCGAAGCGATCGCCAACAATGCCAGCAAGAGTCAAGATACCGCCGCATTGGTTGCCGCAGTCCGCGTCGGATTGTGTCGCGCTATCGTTCAAAGCATTGTCGGCACTGAGTCCGAGCTTCCCGTCATCACCCTTGAGCCAAGGTTGGAACAGATCTTGCTCAATAGTCTGCAAAGGGCCGGGCAAGGTCAGGAAGACGGTGTTCTTCTTGAGCCAAGCATGGCTGAAAAGCTTCAGCGTTCGCTGATCGAGGCTGCCCAGCGTCAGGAGATGCAAGGTCAGCCGGCCATCCTGCTGGTAGCAGGACCGATCCGGCAGATGCTTTCGCGTTTCGGTCGCCTGGCCGTACCGAATTTGCATGTTTTGGCGTATCAGGAAATACCTGACAACAAGCAAGTCACCATCGTTGCCACAGTGGGCCCCAACGGCTGAGGTAGTGGGTTATGCAAGTTAAGCGTTTTTTCGCCGCCGATATGCGTCAAGCCATGAAGCTGGTTCGTGATGAGCTGGGGGCTGATGCCGCCATCATCGGCAACCGACGGATTGCTGGCGGTGTCGAGCTGACGGCGGCGCTGGACTACAAGCTGTCCGCCCTTGCCCCGCGCGTGCCCAACGTGGAACTGGAAGACGAGCTGCGCAAGACCCAGTCGCGCATTGCCACGGCCCAGGCCGAACTGACCAGCCGCAACGACACCGATACTGGCAACCGGCAACTGTTCGCCGGCCTGCCGCTGACGGCGTCCGAGCCCCTGGTCGAGCCGCGCATCGAAGAGCCTGCCCCGGCTCCGGTGGCGCCGGCCGCAGCACCGATCGACCAGCGCCTGTTCGACTCCATGCGCTCCGAGCTCTCCGGTCTGCGCGAGCTGCTGGAAGTCCAGTTGGGCTCCCTGGCCTGGACCCAGCTGCAGGGCAGCAAGCCGCACCAGGCCAACCTCTGGCGCCGCCTGCAGCGCATCGGCCTGTCCGGTCCGCTGGCACGCGATCTGCTGGACCTCACCGTCGAGATCGAAGACCCGCGTCACGGCTGGCGCATGTTGCTGGCGCACCTGGCGCGGATGATCCGCGTGCCGGACGTCGAGCCCATCGAGGAGGGCGGTGTGATCGCCATGGTCGGCCCGGCCGGCATGGGCAAGACCACCACCCTGGCCAAGCTGGCGGCGCGCTATGTGCTCAAGTACGGCGCGCAGAACCTGGCGCTGGTCAGCATGGACAGCTTCCGTATCGGCGCCCAGGAGCAGCTCAAGACGCTCGGCCGCATCCTCAACGTTTCCGTGACCCACGTCGACCCCGGCCAGTCCCTGGCCCAGGCGCTGGAGCCACTGCTGCGCAAGCGCGTGGTGCTGATCGATACCGCCGGCCTGCAGGCCAGCGATCCGGCGCTGCGGATGCAGCTGGAAACCCTGGCCGGACGCGGTATCCACGCGAAGAATTATCTGGTGCTGGCCACTACCAGCCAGAAGCAGGTGCTGACCGCCGCCTATCACAGCTACAAGCGCTGTGGCCTGGCCGGCTGCATCCTGACCAAACTCGATGAAACCGCCAGCCTGGGCGAAGTCCTGAGCCTGGCCATCAGTCATGAACTGCCGGTTGCCTATCTCACCGATGGGCCGCGCATTCCTGACGACCTGCACCTGCCGAGGCGCCACCAGTTGGTGAGTCGTGCGGTCAGCGTGCAGATGCAGGACGATCCGAGCGAGGAGGCCATGGCCGATATGTTCGCCGACCTGTACCACAGTGACGGCAAGCGTGTCGGCTGAGGTGGATATGTTTCAGTTGCAAAGTACCTACATCACATGGTCTGCCCGGCATTTCCCAGTTGTTGCACGGGCTGCCAGTCATGTGGCCTCGGTCTAAGCAAGACAAGGTAAAGAACAAATATGGGTAGCATGCATCCCGTACAGGTGATCGCCGTGACCGGCGGCAAAGGTGGCGTCGGCAAGACCAACGTGTCAGTGAATCTTTCGCTGGCGCTGGCCGAGCTTGGCCGTCGCGTCATGCTGCTGGACGCCGACCTTGGCCTGGCCAATGTCGACGTACTGCTCGGGCTCACCCCCAAACGGACCCTGGCTGATGTCATCGAAGGCCGCTGCGAGCTGCGCGACGTGCTCCTGCAGGGGCCTGGCGGGGTACGCATCGTGCCTGCCGCCTCCGGCACCCAGAGCATGGTGCACCTGGCGCCGGCCCAGCATGCCGGCCTGATCCAGGCCTTCAGCGAGATCGGCGACAACCTCGACGTGCTGGTGATCGACACCGCCGCGGGTATTGGTGACTCGGTAGTCAGCTTCGTTCGTGCTGCGCAGGAAGTCCTGCTGGTGGTCTGCGACGAGCCGACGTCCATCACCGACGCCTACGCCCTGATCAAGCTGCTCAACCGCGATTACGGCATGAATCGTTTCCGGGTGCTGGCGAACATGGCCCAGAGCCCGCAGGAGGGTCGCAATCTGTTCGCCAAGTTGACCAAGGTCACGGATCGCTTCCTGGATGTCGCCCTACAATACGTCGGTGCAGTGCCCTACGACGAGTGCGTGCGCAAGGCTGTGCAGAAGCAGCGAGCGGTCTATGAAGCCTTTCCGCGTTCCAAGTGCGCGCTGGCGTTCAAGGCGATCGCCCAGAAGGTCGATAGCTGGCCGCTGCCGGCCAACCCGCGCGGTCACCTGGAGTTTTTCGTCGAGCGTCTGGTGCAACCAACCAGTGCGGGACCTGTGCTATGAGCGCGAGCGGCTATCGGATGTACAGCAAGGCCTCCCGTGACGCCCAGTACGAACTGATCGAGCGTTATGCACCGCTGGTCAAGCGCATCGCCTACCACTTGCTGGCGCGATTGCCGGCCAGTGTGCAAGTGGAAGACCTGATCCAGGCCGGGATGATCGGCCTGCTCGAGGTTTCCAACAAATACGATTCGAGCAAGGGCGCCAGTTTCGAGACCTACGCCGGCATTCGCATCCGTGGCGCGATGCTCGATGAGGTGCGCAAAGGCGACTGGGCGCCGCGCTCGGTACACCGCAATACCCGCATGGTCAGCGACGCGATTCGTGCAATTGAGGCAAAAACCGGCCGTGACGCTAAAGATCACGAGGTTGCTGCCGAACTTCAATTGAGTCTCGATGATTACTACGGGATTTTGAACGATACCTTGGGCAGCCGCCTGTTCAGTTTCGACGACCTGTTGCAGGACGGCGAGCATGAAGGCCTGCACGAGGATGGCGCCAGTGCCCAGCTCGAGCCTTCGCGCGATCTGGAAGACGAGCGTTTTCAGGCAGCCCTGGCCGATGCCATCGCCAACCTGCCCGAACGCGAGCGACTGGTGCTGGCGCTGTACTACGACGAAGAGCTGAACCTCAAGGAAATCGGTGAGGTCCTGGGGGTCAGCGAGTCGCGTGTCAGTCAGTTGCACAGTCAATGCGCGGCCCGTCTGCGCAGCCGGCTGGGGGAATGGCGGGCGCGTTGAGCGCAGCTTCGATGCAGTCGTAACCACGTGGTAGCCGGAATTGATTGAACGCGCGCTCAGCGCTGGGCGCGTTAAAGACTGCTTGGAGGTCTAATTGAACAAAGAAATGAAAATCCTCATCGTTGACGATTTTTCGACGATGCGGCGGATCATCAAGAACCTGTTGCGCGATCTGGGCTTCACCAATACACATGAGGCCGACGACGGCACTACCGCGTTGCCCATGCTGCATGCCGGCAATTTCGACTTCCTGGTGACCGACTGGAACATGCCTGGCATGTCCGGCATCGATCTGCTGCGTGAAGTGCGCAAGGACGATCGGTTGAAAGCCATGCCTGTGCTGATGGTGACCGCCGAAGCCAAGCGCGAGCAGATCATCGAAGCTGCCCAGGCCGGTGTTAACGGCTATGTGGTCAAGCCTTTCACCGCCCAGGTGCTGAAAGAGAAAATCGAAAAGATCTTCGAACGCGTCAATAGCTGAGGCGTGCACGGGGGCGCTTATGGACCATAAAGAATCATCTTTGGGCGACTTCGAGTCGACCCTTAAGAAACATGCCCAGGAGCTGGTCGAGAGCCTCGAACGAGGACAGTTCGGCGACGCGGTGCAACTGATCCATCAGCTGAACCAGACCCGTGACCGTGGCCTGTACCAGGAAGTCGGCAAGCTCACGCGAGAGCTGCACAGTGCGATCGTCAGTTTCCAGATCGACACGCATATGCCGCAGGCCGAGGAAATTTCCCAGATCACCGACGCCACCGAGCGCCTGGCCTATGTGGTCAAGCTCACCGAGGCGGCGGCGAACCGCACCATGGATCTGGTCGAACAAGGGACGCCCGTGCTCCACGAGCTGGGTGACGAGGCCCGCGAACTGCACGCCGATTGGCAGCGCTTCATGCGCAGGGAAGTGGCAGCGCCGGAGTTTCGCGAACTGGTCCAGCGTGTCGACAGGTTTCTGGCGCGCAGCGCCGAGGACAGCCACAAAGTCAGTGGCTACCTCAACGATATTCTCCTGGCCCAGGACTATCAGGACCTGACCGGCCAGGTGATCAAGCGGGTGACCTCACTGGTCACCGAAGTCGAGAAGAATCTGCTCAAGCTCGTGTTGATGGCCAGTCAGGTCGACCGCTTCGCCGGTATCGAGCATGACCGCAATCAGCTCAAGGCCGAGAGCGACCAAAGTAAACATCCGACTCGGGGTGAAGGACCGCAGATTCATGCCGATAAACGTGAAGATGTCGTGTCCGGTCAGGACGATGTCGATGATCTGCTGTCCAGCCTGGGTTTTTAGGGAGCACGTTTGATGAGCTTCGGCGCCGATGAAGAAATCCTTCAGGATTTCCTGGTAGAGGCCGGCGAAATTCTTGAGCAACTGTCCGAGCAACTGGTCGAGCTAGAAAGCCGTCCGGACGATGCGGACCTGCTCAATGCGATTTTTCGCGGTTTTCACACTGTAAAAGGGGGCGCCGGCTTCCTCCAGCTCAACGAGCTGGTGGAGTGCTGCCACATCGCCGAGAACGTTTTCGACATCCTGCGCAAGGGAGAGCGCCGGGTCGATGCCGAACTGATGGACGTGGTCCTTGAAGCCCTGGACACCGTCAACAGCATGTTCGGCCAGGTACGCGAACGCACCGACATCACTCCGGCCACCCCCGAGTTGCTGGGCGCCCTGGCGCGTCTGGCCGAGCCGGCCGGTGCCGAGCCGGCGGCTCCGGTTGCCCCCGCCGCCGTCGAGCCTGCGCCTGTGGCAGCAGCCGATGTGGCGGCGGTGTCTGGCGACATCACCGACAGTGAGTTCGAACAACTGCTCGATTCGCTGGGTGCAGTGAAGGAGGAGGCCGAGTCCGCTGCGTCGGCCAGTGACGAGATCACTGACGCCGAATTCGAGTCGCTGCTCGACCAGTTGCACGGCAAGGGGCAGTTCGCTGCCGACGGCCTGCCGGGCGCTACCGCGTCTGCACCTGTTGCAGATGCCGCTGCCTCGGCGAGCGACGAAATTACCGACGACGAGTTCGAGGCGCTGCTGGACCAGTTGCATGGCAAGGGCTCCTTCGCCGTGGACGCGCTGCCGGCAGCGACTGCCGCTGCCGCGTCGCTGGTCAGCGAGCCGGAAGTGGCTGCGGGCGAGGCCGGCGACCACATCACCGAGCAGGAATTCGAAGCGCTGCTCGATCAGTTGCACGGCAAGGGCAAGTTCGTTCCGGACAGTGTCGCACCGGAGCCGGTTGCGCCTGCCGCCGTCGTTGCCAAACCCGTGGCCAGGCCAGCTGCCGCGCCTGCCCCGGCGGCCAAGCCCGCCGCGCCGGCACCGGCTCGCCAGGCCGCTGCTCCGGCAGCCGCCGACAAGCATCCGGCCAGCGAGACCGAGACCACCGTGCGGGTCGATACCGCGCGCCTGGACGAAATCATGAACATGGTCGGCGAGCTGGTGCTGGTGCGTAACCGCCTGGTGCGCCTGGGCCTGAACAGCGGCGACGAGGCCATGTCCAAGGCCGTGTCGAACCTCGACGTGGTCACCGCCGACCTGCAGACCGCGGTCATGAAGACCCGCATGCAGCCGATCAAGAAGGTCTTCGGGCGTTTCCCGCGCCTGGTTCGCGACCTCGCCCGGCAGCTCAAGAAAGAGATCAACCTGGAGCTGGTGGGCGAAGAGACCGACCTCGACAAGAACCTCGTCGAGGCCCTGGCCGACCCCTTGGTCCACTTGGTGCGCAACGCCGTCGACCATGGCGTCGAGACCCCGGAAGAGCGCGAAGCCTCGGGCAAGTCCCGCGGCGGCAAGGTGGTGCTGGCGGCGGAGCAGGAGGGCGACCATATCCTCCTGTCCATTTCCGACGACGGCAAGGGCATGGACCCCGCGGTGCTGCGTGCCAAGGCCGTGGAAAAGGGCCTGATGGACAAGGACGCGGCCGACCGCCTGAGCGAATCGGACTGCTACAACCTGATCTTCGCCCCGGGCTTCTCGACCAAGACCGAGATTTCCGACGTGTCCGGCCGTGGTGTCGGCATGGACGTGGTCAAGACCAAGATTTCCCAGCTCAACGGCTCGATCAACATCTACTCGGCCAAGGGCCAGGGTTCGAAGATCGTCATCAAGGTGCCGCTGACCCTGGCGATCATGCCGACCCTGATGGTGATGCTGGGCAACCAGGCCTTCGCCTTCCCGCTGGTCAACGTCAACGAGATCTTCCACCTCGACCTGTCGCGCACCAACGTGGTCGACGGCCAGGAGGTGGTGATCGTCCGCGACAAGGCATTGCCGCTGTTCTACCTCAAGCGCTGGCTGGTCAGTTCCGCCGCTCATGAAGAGCAGCACGAAGGCCATGTGGTGATCCTTTCGGTGGGCACCCAGCGCATCGGCTTTGTCGTCGATCAACTGGTCGGCCAGGAAGAAGTGGTCATCAAGCCGCTGGGCAAGATGCTCCAGGGCACGCCGGGCATGTCGGGCGCCACCATCACCGGTGACGGGCGCATTGCGCTGATCCTCGACGTTCCGAGCATGCTCAAGCGTTACGCCGCGCGGCGAATTTGATCCCGGTGGCGCGGCCTCGCGGTCGCGCCACCTAATGGAGTGTTTATGGCAGTCAAGGTCCTGGTGGTGGATGATTCCGGTTTCTTCCGCCGCCGTGTCTCGGAAATTCTCTCGGCGGACCCGACCATCCAGGTTGTCGGCACCGCCACCAATGGCAAGGAAGCGATCGACCAGGCACTGTCGCTCAAGCCGGATGTCATCACCATGGACTACGAGATGCCCACCATGGATGGCATCACCGCAGTCCGCCACATCATGCAACGCTGCCCGACCCCGGTGCTGATGTTCTCCTCGCTCACCCACGAAGGTGCCCGGGTTACCCTCGATGCGCTGGATGCCGGCGCGGTGGACTATCTGCCGAAGAACTTCGAGGACATCTCGCGCAACCCGGACAAGGTCAAGCAACTGCTGTGCGAGAAGGTCCACACCATCTCCCGCAGCAACCGTCGTTTCAGCAGCTATGCCAGCCCGTTGCCAGCGGTCGGCACCCCGTCCTCCAGCCCGGTGTCGTCCCTCGGTTCGAGCCGCGCACCCTCGCCGCTGCCCAGTCGCCAGGCGAGTCCTGCGCCGGCGCCGGCGGCCCATTCGCCTGCGCCCAAGCGCAAGGCCTACAAATTGCTGGCTATCGGTACTTCCACCGGTGGCCCGGTTGCCCTGCAGCGGGTGCTGACCCAGTTGCCGGCCAACTTCCCGGCGCCCATCGTGCTGATCCAGCACATGCCGGCGGCCTTTACCAAAGCCTTTGCCGAGCGCCTCGACAAACTGTGCAAGATCAGCGTCAAGGAAGCCGAGGATGGCGACATGCTGCGCCCCGGCCTGGCGTTGCTGGCCCCCGGTGGCAAGCAGATGATGGTGGACGGTCGCGGCATGGTGAAGATCCTGCCGGGTGACGAACGCCTCAACTACAAGCCCTGTGTGGACATCACCTTCGGTTCTGCGGCGAAGTCGTACGGCGACAAGGTGCTGGCGGTGGTGCTCACCGGCATGGGCGCCGATGGCCGTGAAGGCGCACGCCTGCTCAAGCAGGGCGGCAGCCAGGTCTGGGCCCAGGACGAGGCCAGTTGCGTGATCTATGGCATGCCCATGGCCATCGTCAAGGCCAACCTCGCCGATGCGGTGTACGGGCTTGACGATATTGGCCGTCACCTGGTCGAGGCTTGCGTCTGATGGATGTTCTCAGCCTTCTCGGTATCATCCTCGCCTTCGTCGCAATCGTTGGCGGCAACCTGCTCGAAGGCGGTCACGTCGGTGCGCTGGTCAATGGCCCGGCGGCGCTGATCGTACTGGGCGGGACCCTGGCGGCGGCGTTGTTGCAGTCACCGCTGAGCGCATTCAAGCGGGCGCTGCAGATCGTCGGCTGGATTCTCTTCCCGCCGCGGGTCGATCTGGCCGGCGGCATTGACCGGGTGGTCAACTGGAGCCTCACCGCGCGCAAGGAAGGCCTGCTGGGCCTGGAGGGCGTGGCCGATGCAGAGCCTGATCCCTACGCGCGCAAGGGCCTGCAACTGCTGGTGGACGGTGCCGAGCCGGAAGCCATCCGCAGCATCCTCGAAGTGGATTTCCTGACCCAGGAAAGCCGTGACATCCAGGCCGCCAAGGTGTTCGAGAGCATGGGCGGCTACGCGCCGACCATCGGCATCATCGGTGCGGTCATGGGCCTGATCCACGTCATGGGTAACCTGGCCGATCCTTCGCAACTGGGCAACGGCATCGCCGTGGCCTTCGTCGCCACCATTTACGGCGTGGCCAGCGCCAACCTGATCCTGCTGCCGGTGGCCAACAAGCTCAAGGCGCAGGTCATGCGCCAGTCGCGCTACCGCGAAATGCTGCTGGAAGGCCTGCTGTCGATCGCCGAAGGCGAAAACCCGCGCTCGATCGAACTGAAGCTCCAGGGCTTCATGGAGTAACCATGGCCCGTCGCCGCAAAGTCGAGGAACACGAGAATCACGAACGCTGGCTGGTGTCCTACGCGGACTTCATCACCTTGCTGTTCGCGTTTTTCGTGGTCATGTATTCGATTTCCTCGATCAACGAGGGCAAGTACAAGATCATGTCCCAGGCGTTGCTCGGTGTGTTCAATGACGCCGAGCGCAGTACCAAGCCGATTCCCATCGGCGAGGAGCGCCCCCTGAGCGTTCGCCCGGCGCAACCCCTGATCAAGGACAGTGAACAGACCGACGCCGGCCTGGCCCAGACCAGCGCCGACCCGCTGAAAACCATCACCGATGAGGTGATGCAGGCCTTCGGCGACCTCATCAAGACCGATCAGATGACGGTGCGCGGCAACGAGCTGTGGATCGAGATCGAGCTGAATTCGGCGCTGCTGTTCGGCAGCGGTGATGCGATGCCCAGCGACATCGCGTTCAACATCATCGAGAAGGTGGCAAACATCATCAAGCCCTTCGCCAACCCGGTGCACGTCGAGGGATTCACCGATGACCAGCCGATCCGCACGGCGCAGTACCCCACCAACTGGGAGCTGTCTTCGGCGCGGGCGGCGAGCATCGTGCGGCTGTTGGCGATGGAGGGTGTGAATCCTGCGCGCATGGCCTCCGTCGGCTATGGCGAGTTCCAGCCGATCGCCAGCAATACCACGCCCCAGGGGCGTGCGCAGAACCGCCGTGTGGTGCTGGTGATCTCCCGCAACCTGGATGTGCGCCGCAGCCTGACCGGCACCGGAACCGCCAATGCCAGCCCGGATGCGGCACTCAAGCGCGCTGGCACACAACCTGCACCGCCCGTGGTATCACCGACGGCCGGGAGCAATCCCGTCAAATCTCCGTCGTCGACCTTTTAATCGATCCCGGCTGGCAACCGTCTGACCGGGAGGAAACAGCGCATGAGAGTCTGGGCAGTAGCCAATCAAAAAGGTGGCGTCGGCAAGACCACCACCTCAATCGCCCTGGCAGGCCTGCTGGCCGATGCCGGGCGGCGCGTGGTCGTGGTCGACCTCGACCCCCATGGGTCCATGACCAGTTATTTCGGGCATAACCCCGACACGCTGGAGCACAGCACCTTCGACCTGTTCCAGCACAAGGGCACAGTGCCCGAAGGCTTGCCCGGACAACTGCTGTTGCCGACCAGCCATGAAAAAATCTCGCTGTTGCCTTCCAGTACCGCGCTGGCGGTACTGGAGCGCCAGTCGCCGGGGCAGAACGGCCTGGGCCTGGTGATCGCCAAGAGTCTGGCGCAGCTCTGGCAGGATTTCGACTATGCCCTGATCGACAGCCCGCCATTGCTCGGCGTGCTGATGGTCAACGCCCTCGCTGCCAGCCAGCAACTGGTCATTCCGGTGCAGACCGAATACCTCGCGGTGAAAGGCCTGGAGCGCATGGTCAGCACCCTGGCGATGGTCAATCGCTCGCGGCGCCAGGCGCTGCCGTACCACATCGTGCCAACCCTGTTCGACCGCCGTACCCAGGCGTCCATGGGCACCCTCAAGGTGCTGCGCGACGCGTATCCGGAAAACATCTGGCATGGTTACATCCCGGTCGATACGCGGTTGCGCGATGCCAGCCGGGCAGGCGTCACGCCGTCGCAGTACGACGCCAAGAGTCGTGGCGTGGTGGCCTATCGCACCTTGCTCAAACATCTGCTGACGCAGAAAGTGGCGCAGGTGGCCTGATGAATCGACCCCAGAGCATTGCCACACGGCCACAGATGGCCTTGCAGTCGTACCTGGATGGGCTGCTGCAGGAAGCGACCGACGAGTTGACCGTCGCCGAGCCGGTGGTCGCTCCGGTGCCACCCGCGGTTGTCACCGTCGTGGCCGAACCACCCGTTGCGCCGGTTTCCAGCGAGGTGCTGGATGATTTCCAGGCCGCGGTGCTGGAAGAGCAGGCCCGCGACGCCCGCCGCGAATCCCAGGCCAGCCGCCCGGCGCCGACTACCTTTGCCGAGCCGCCGCCGGTGCGCGTGCCGGTGGCTGCACCTGCACTCAAGGTTGCCCCGGTGGTCGAGCCGGTGGTGGCGAAGGTCGTCGAGCCGGTAGTCGAAGCGCCTGTGTGGGTCGAGCCACTGGTGGAGGTCCACCTGGCGCCTGCGCCGGACCAGCCGCAGCCGCCGAAGGCCATCGACGGCCGTCCGGCCTGGGCTGCCGAACCGTTCGAATGCCTGCTGTTCGATGTGGCCGGATTGACCCTGGCGGTGCCGCTGGTCTGTCTCGGCTCGATTTATACGCTGGCCGGGCAGGAACTGACGCCACTGTTCGGCCAACCGGAATGGTTCCTCGGTATCCTGCCAAGCCAGGCCGGCAACCTGAAGGTGCTGGACACCGCGCGCTGGGTCATGCCCGAGCGCTACCGTGACGATTTCCGTGACGGCCTGCAGTACGTGATTTCGGTCCAGGGCTACGAGTGGGGGCTGGCGGTGCACAACGTCAGCCGCTCCCTGCGCCTGGACCCGAGCGAGATCAAATGGCGCAGCCAGCGCGGCCAGCGGCCATGGCTGGCCGGTACCGTGATCGAACACATGTGCGCGCTGCTGGATGTGGCCGAGCTGGCGGAGTTGATCGCCAGCGGCGCGGTCAAGCAGATGCAACTGAAACACAAATGATCGGTCGCGCAACGGCGCGATCGTACTGAGCACTCCGCCGACGGCGGTTTTTGAGGGTTAGGGGAATGAAAAAGACGTCTGCACAAGGTTCCGAAGATCCGATCCTGCAGTGGGTAACCTTCCGCCTGGACAACGAGTCCTACGGCATCAACGTGATGCAGGTCCAGGAAGTGCTGCGTTACACCGAGATCGCGCCGGTGCCGGGTGCGCCAAGCTACGTGCTGGGCATCATCAACCTGCGCGGCAACGTGGTTACCGTGATCGACACCCGTCAGCGTTTTGGCCTGGTGCCGAGCGATGTGACCGATAACACCCGTATCGTCATCATCGAGGCGGACAAGCAAGTGGTGGGCATCCTGGTCGATAGCGTGGCCGAAGTGGTCTACCTGCGTCAGTCGGAAGTCGAGACGGCGCCGAACGTCGGTAACGAGGAATCGGCCAAGTTCATCCAGGGCGTTTGCAACAAGAACGGCGAGCTGCTGATCCTGGTCGAGCTGGACAAGATGATGACCGAGGAAGAGTGGTCCGAGCTGGAGAACATCTGAGTTGATCCTGGAGGTTGCGGTTGTATTCCTGGCGCTGCTGTGGGCGCTGAGTGCCTGGCTGTTCATCGGCTACAGCAAGCGCCAGCGCGAGATCGCCGCGCAACAGGCCCAGGGCGATGCGCTGCGTGACCAGCGCATCAAGGACCTGGCCAAGCGCCTGGACGATTACCAGAACAGCTCGGTGGCCATGGGCGACGCCCTGCACGAATTGCGTGCCACGGTAGCGCCGTTGCCGGAGAAACTGCTGCAGATCGAGCAGCGCGACCCCAACAACCTGTCGTTTGCTCAGGCGGCGCGGTTGGTGGGGATGGGCGCCAGCGTCGACGAACTGACCCAGACCTGCGGCCTGACCCAGGCCGAGGCGGAGTTGATGAGCAAGCTGCACAAGAGCTGAGGCCTTCGTTCGCCTGCGCCTGTGGGGGCGGATTCACCGGAACGCCGGACCGCCGCGATCGGCGGCGAAGCTGTCGTAAACCCTGAGTACCGGGTCTGCCAGACGTATCGCGGGCTCAGATTTCATGGCCGCTTCGCGCCCAATCGCGGCTGAAGCCGCTCCCACAGGTGATCGTGCCCGGTATTAACGAGGTCCAGGCAATCCCTTCAGATCCGGCGTGATGTCCCTCTCCACCGGCCCCTCGTCGTTGAACCCCACCGGCACCTTGCCCCGCAATTGCCAGGCAAAGGCAATGATTTCGGCGATGGTCAGGTACAGCGCTTCGGGAATACTGTCCCCCAGCTCCATCCGCGCCAACAGGCGCACCAGCTCGGCGTTTTCGTAGATCGGGACTTCGTGTTCGCGGGCGATCGCGAGGATCGCCTCGGCCAGTTCGTCATCGCCCTTGGCGGTCAGGGTCGGAGCCTTGGCGCCGTCGTAGCTGAGGGCGATGGCCTGGCGGGGTGTCTTTTTGCTCATGCGTTTTCATCCACCCAGCGTTGTTCCAGATGCGTGCGCGGCCCTTGGGGCGGGACGCCGTGATGGCATTGCAGGTCGCCGACATTCACCCCGCGCGCCGCCAGTCTCGCGCGCAGGTCGCCAAGCTGGCTTTCTACCAATTGCGCCGTTGCCGGGAGTTCTGCCCACAGCTGGCTGGAAAGCTTGCCCTGGCTGATCTGCGCCTGAACCTGCAGGGGGCCCAGTGGGTGCAGATCGAAGGCCAGGTCCACACGCCAGAGCATTTCCAGTGGGTCGCGACGTTCGCGCTCGGGATCGGCCTGTTGTTCCCGGGTTTCCTCACGCTGCACCTTGACCTGTACGGGCATGAACTCCGGCCCGGTTCGCAGGGGGATCTCAAGCTGCCAGGTGGTCTGCAGATTGCCGTCGGGGGTGGTGCCGGTCTGGTCCAGGCTCGCCAACTGATGGCTCTGCAAGCGCGAAATGGCGGCGGCGGCAAGACGCAGCAGATGTTGCAGGTCGCCTTCTTCCTCGGCGTTCTGCAGCAGCCGGGTCGGCAGCGGGAACACGCCGGGATGTGGTTTTGGGGCGACCTGGCCGAGGGCGCCAAGGGCACTGCGCATCAGGCCGGGCAGCGCCTGGGCCATGGTGCTGGCGGTGGTCGGGCTGAACAGCGTGCCGCCCGGGACGTTGGGCAGCAACTGCGCCACCAGCCTGACCATCTGCGCCTTGATATCAGGGGCTAGCTGGCCGGTGGCACCATTGAACAGTCGGGCCTCGAGGAAGGCTCCGCTGTTGCTGAGCGCTTGCGCCACCTGGCGAGAATCGCCGAACTGACGCACGTCAGGCAGGCTTGCGAGCAACGTGTTCACCACGGTGCGCACCTGCTGCGGCTGGCCGTCATCGGCGCTGATTCTTTGCATCGCCGCCAGCAGCCCCTGCAACGACGCCTGGCGGTTCTGCTGGGCGCTGAGGTTCTGGGCGATGGCCATCTGGTCCTGGCGGCCGCTGAGGGGCACGAAGGTCAGTGACTGGTCGCCCTGGACCCGTGCGCTGAGCAGGCTGCCCAGCGGCAGCGGGCGAGGCGAGTCGATCGCCAGGGTGGCGCCGGCCTGGGCGGAATTGAGCAGGCTGACCAGCGAGCGGTACACCGGCGGCAGGTTGCCACTTTGCGCCTGCAACTGGGTGGTCAGCACCTTGCCCTGCACCAGGGTACCTTCGGGGAACTGGCGGCTGTCGAGGCGGGTGAGGGTGGCGACGTTGCTGGCGATGGCCTGCTGCACGGTCAGGCTGAGCTGATTCGCTGCGGTCTGGCTGACCAGCACCTGGCTACCCTGGGCCAGTGGCTGGCTGGCCGTGGTCTGCACCGTCAGCTGCTGGCCATTGGCCTGGAGCAGGCGCAACAGCAGCTGGAACTCCTGGCCGACCTGGCGCAGCGAGAGCACTTCGCCCTTGGCTGTTTCGCCAGACGGAATCAGGTCGGGCTGCGCTTCCACCAGTTTCACCAGTTCACCGGTCATCGCCGCGGCACGCACTTGCGCGTTGGCGGCAACCTGCGGGCCAAGGCTGTTGATTTCGCCTGTCATTCGTACTGCGACCTGTTCAAATAGCCCTCTTTTCAGTAGGACATGGCATGTATAATGCCGCCCGATTTCCTCCGCGAGCGCAGGATTGAGCGGCGCTCGCGATCAGACCGGTCGGCCAGGTTTTCGTTGTCACTATAACGGCCAGGGCTGTACCGACTTGAGACAGTCTGCGAAACCATAAGGCGAACCTGTGACTCCTCAACTCCAAGCCGTGGGCCTGGCCTGCGAGCGCGACTGGCGGATGCTCTTCGAGCACCTCGAACTCCAGGTGGCGGCCGGCGACATGCTGCAGATCAGCGGTCCCAACGGCAGCGGCAAGACCAGCCTGCTGCGCCTGCTGGCCGGGCTGATGCAGCCGACCCTCGGCGAGATCCTGCTCAACGGCAAGCCGCTGGCGGAGCAGGGCAGTGAACTGGCGCGCAATCTGGTATGGATCGGCCACGCCGCCGGCATCAAGGACCTGCTCACCCCCGAGGAAAACCTCACCTGGCTCTGTGCGCTGCACCGTCCCGCCAGCCGCGATGCCATCTGGCAGGCGCTGGAAGCGGTGGGGCTGCGCGGTTTCGAAGATGTGCCCTGTCACACCCTGTCCGCCGGCCAGCAGCGCCGTGTGGCCCTGGCCCGGCTGTATCTCGACAGCCCGCCGCTGTGGATCCTCGACGAACCCTTCACCGCCCTCGACAAGCAGGGCGTGGCCCAGCTTGAAGCGCACCTGGCGCGGCACTGCGAGCAGGGCGGGATGGTGGTCCTGACCACGCACCACACGCTGGAGCACACGCCGTCCGGCTACCGTGACATCAACCTGGGGCAGTGGGCGGCATGAGCGTATTCGTACTGTTGTTGCGTCGCGAGGCGCGTCTGTTGTGCCGCCGTCCGGCAGAGCTGGCCAATCCGCTGGTTTTTTTCGCGATCGTCATCGCATTGTTCCCACTTGCGGTCGGTCCTGAGACACAATTGTTGCAAATCTTGTCTCCAGGGTTAGTCTGGGTGGCCGCGCTTCTGGCCGTCCTGCTCTCGCTGGACGGGCTGTTTCGCAGTGATTTCGAGGACGGATCCCTCGAACAGTGGGTCCTTTCGCCGCACCCGCTGCCACTACTGGTACTGGCCAAGGTACTGGCACACTGGATTTTTTCCGGTCTGGCGCTGGTATTGTTGTCGCCGCTGCTGGCATTGATGCTCGGTTTGCCTGTGGAATGCCTGCCCGTGCTGCTGGCATCGCTCTTGCTCGGTACGCCGGTACTGAGCCTGCTCGGTGCGGTGGGTGCGGCGCTGACAGTCGGGTTGAAACGAGGTGGTCTGCTTCTGGCGCTACTGATTCTGCCGCTATATATCCCGGTGTTGATCCTGGGCAGTGGCGCCTTACAAGCAGCAGTGCAAGCTATGCCCGCAACCGGATACCTGCTCTGGCTCGGCAGTCTCGCCGCCCTGGCAGTCACCCTTGCACCTTTTGCAATAGCCGCCGGCCTGAAGATCAGCGTCGGAGAATAACGAGGTCTGGGCCCGTCCCAGCAAAGACCCTGGATGTACCGTGATGAAAAGCAGCGCAATAAGCTGGACATGGTTTCACAAGCTCGGTTCCCCCAAATGGTTCTACGGCATCAGCGGTCGCCTGCTGCCCTGGCTGGCCATCGCCGCAGCGTTGCTGATCGGCACCGGCGTGGTCTGGGGCCTGGCCTTCGCGCCGCAGGACTACCAGCAGGGCAATAGCTTCCGGATCATCTACATCCACGTGCCGGCGGCCATGCTGGCGCAGTCCTGCTACGTGATGCTGGCGGTAGCCGGCGTGGTCGGGCTGGTATGGAAGATGAAGATCGCCGATGTCGCGCTGCAGAGCGCCGCCCCCATCGGCGCCTGGATGACCGCGGTGGCGCTGGTCACCGGAGCCATCTGGGGCAAGCCCACCTGGGGCAGCTACTGGGTCTGGGATGCCCGCCTGACGTCCATGCTCATCCTCCTTTTCCTGTACTTCGGTCTCATTGCCCTCGGCCACGCGATCAGCAATCGTGAGAGCTCGGCCAAGGCCTGCGCGGTGCTGGCCATCGTCGGGGTGATCAACATCCCGATCATCAAGTACTCGGTGGAGTGGTGGAACACCCTGCACCAGGGCGCCACCTTCACCATCACCGAAAAACCGGCGATGCCGGTGGAGATGTGGTTGCCGCTGTTGCTGACCGTGCTTGGCTTCTACTGTTTCTTCGGCGCCGTGCTGCTGATGCGCATGCGCCTCGAAGTGCTCAAGCGCGAGGCGCGTGCCAGCTGGGTCCGGGAAGAAGTGCTGAACAGCCTGGGGAACGCACGATGAGCTTCGCAACCTTCGGCGAGTTTCTCGCCATGGGCCATCACGGCCCCTATGTCTGGTCGGCCTACGGCATCTGCCTGCTGGTGCTGGCCGTCAATGTCGCTTCGCCACTGCTGGCCCGGCGCCGTTACCTGCAAGCCGAGGCGCGCCGTCTGCGCCGGGAGAACGCCAAGTGAATCCGCAACGCAAGAAGCGCCTGTTCATCATCCTCGGCCTGGTGGCCGGCCTCGGGGTCGCCGTCGGCCTGGCCCTGAGCGCGCTGCAGGAAAACATCAACCTGTTCTACACCCCGACCCAGATCGCCAACGGCGAGGCGCCGCTGGATACCCGCATTCGCGCCGGTGGCATGGTCGAGAAGGGCTCGGTACAACGTTCCAGCGATTCCCTGGACGTGCGCTTCGTGGTCACTGACTTCAACAAGTCGGTGCCGATCACCTACCGCGGCATCCTTCCCGACCTGTTCCGCGAAGGTCAGGGCATCGTCGCCCTCGGCAAGCTGAATGCCGAAGGCGTGGTGGTGGCCGATGAAGTGCTGGCCAAGCACGACGAGAAATACATGCCGCCGGAAGTCACCAAGGCCCTCAAGGAAAGCGGGCAGACGGCTTCGGGAGAACCTGCGCAATGAACGCCTCGCTGATCATTCCCGAACTGGGCCAGTTGTCGATGATCCTGACCATCTGCTTTGCCTGCGTGCAGGCCAGCGTGCCGCTGCTCGGCGCCTGGCGCGGCGACAGCCTGTGGATGAGCCTGGCGCGCCCGGCGGCCTGGGGGCAGTTCGCGTTCCTGGCGTTCGCCTTCGCTTGCCTGACCCACGCCTTCATGACCGACAACTTCTCGGTCGCCTACGTCGCCAGCAACTCCAACAGCGCCTTGCCCTGGTACTACAAGTTCAGCGCGGTGTGGGGCGCACACGAGGGCTCGTTGCTGTTGTGGGCACTGATCCTCGGCGGCTGGACCTTCGCCGTGTCGATCTTCTCCCGGCAACTGCCGCAGGTGATGCTGGCGCGCGTACTGGCGGTGATGGGCATGATCAGTGTCGGCTTCCTGTCGTTCCTGATCATCACCTCCAACCCCTTCGTGCGCCTGCTGCCGCAGGTGCCGGGGGATGGTCGCGACCTCAACCCGCTGCTGCAGGACATCGGCCTGATCGTCCACCCGCCGATGCTCTACATGGGCTATGTCGGTTTCTCGGTGGCCTTCGCCTTCGCCATCGCTGCGCTGCTGGGCGGCCGCCTCGACGCCGCCTGGGCGCGCTGGTCGCGGCCCTGGACCATCGTCGCCTGGGCCTTCCTCGGCATCGGTATCACCCTCGGCTCCTGGTGGGCCTACTACGAACTGGGCTGGGGCGGTTGGTGGTTCTGGGACCCGGTGGAAAACGCCTCGTTCATGCCATGGCTGGTGGGCACTGCGCTGATCCACTCGCTGGCCGTCACCGAGAAGCGTGGCGTGTTCAAGAGCTGGACCGTGCTGTTGGCCATCGCTGCGTTTTCCCTCAGCCTGCTCGGCACCTTCCTGGTCCGTTCCGGCGTGCTGACCTCGGTGCATGCCTTCGCCTCGGACCCGGAGCGCGGCATTTTCATCCTGTTCTTCCTGCTTTGTGTGGTCGGCGGCTCGCTGACCCTGTTCGCCCTGCGCGCACCGGTGGTCAAGAGCCAGGTCGGCTTTGCCCTGTGGTCCCGCGAGACCCTGCTGCTGGCCAATAACCTGGTGCTGGTGGTGGCGGCTTCGATGATCCTGCTCGGCACCCTGTACCCGCTGGTGCTCGATGCCCTGACCGGCGCCAAGCTGTCGGTAGGGCCGCCGTACTTCGATGCGCTGTTCATTCCGCTGATGGCGCTGCTCATGGTGGTGCTGGCCGTGGGCGTGCTGGTGCGCTGGAAAGACACCCCCGGCCGCTGGCTGGCCGGCATGCTGACGCCGGTGCTGATCGGCAGCGCCGTGCTGGCGCCGATCTGCGGCCTGCTGGTGGACGACTTCGACTGGCCGGTGCTGACCACCTTCGCCCTGGCCGCGTGGATCGTTCTGGGCGGTGCCCGCGACATCCTCGACAAGACCCGCCACAAGGGCCTGCTCAAGGGTATCCGCGGCCTCAACCGCAGCTACTGGGGTATGCACCTGGCGCACCTGGGCCTGGCGGTCTGCGCCCTGGGCGTGGTGCTGTCGAGCAACAACAGCGCCGAGCGCGACCTGCGCATGGCGCCGGGCGAATCGGTGGAGCTGGCGGGTTATCACTTCGTCTTCGAAGGGGCCAAGCACCACGAAGGCCCCAACTTCACTTCCGACAAAGGTACGGTGCGGGTGCTGGAGGACGGCCGCGAGATCAGCGTGCTGCATCCGGAGAAACGCCTGTACACCGTGCAGCAGTCGATGATGACCGAGGCCGGTATCGATGCCGGCTTCACCCGCGACCTCTACGTCGCCCTCGGTGAGCCGCTGGAAAACGGCGCCTGGGCGGTGCGGGTCCACGTCAAGCCGTTCGTCCGCTGGATCTGGCTAGGCGGCCTGCTGACAGGCCTCGGTGGTCTGCTGGCGGCGCTGGACCGGCGCTACCGGGTCAAGGTGAAAACCAAAGTGCGTGATGTATTGGGGCTGGAAGGAGCGACTGCATGAAGCGTTGGATCATGGTGCTGCCGCTGGCGGTGTTTCTGCTGGTGGCGGTGTTTCTCTACCGTGGCCTCTACCTGGACCCGGCCGAGCTGCCCTCGGCGATGATTGGCAAGCCGTTCCCGGCGTTCTCCCTGCCCAACGTGCAGGGCGACCGCACCCTGACCCAGAACGATCTGCACGGCAAGCCGGCGCTGGTCAACGTCTGGGGTACCTGGTGCGTGTCCTGCCGGGTCGAGCACCCGGTGCTGAACAAGCTGGCCGAGCAGGGCGTGGTGATCTACGGCGTCAACTACAAGGACGACAACGCCGCTGCACTGAAATGGCTGGCCGAGTTCCACAACCCGTATCAACTGGATATCCGTGACGAAGCGGGCACCCTGGGCCTGGACCTGGGTGTCTACGGCGCGCCGGAAACCTTCCTGATCGATGCCGAAGGGGTCATTCGCCACAAGTTCGTCGGCGTGGTCGACGAAACCGTCTGGCGTGAGCAACTGGCGCCGCTGTACCAGGGCCTGGTCGATGAGGCCCGGCCATGAAGCGCTGGCTGGCGGCCGCCGTCCTCGGCCTGAGCCTGTGCGGCGTGGCGAGGGCGGCCATCGACACCTACCAGTTCGCCGACGAGGCTGAGCGCGAGCGCTACCGCGAGCTGACCAAGGAGTTGCGCTGCCCCAAATGCCAGAACCAGGACATCGCTGATTCCAACGCACCCATCGCCGCCGACCTGCGCCGCGAGATTTTCCGCATGCTCGGCGAAGGCAAGAGCAACCAGCAGATCGTCGATTTCATGGTCGATCGCTACGGTGATTTCGTCCGCTACAAGCCGGCCCTGAGTGCCCGTACCTGGCTGCTCTGGTTCGGTCCGGCGGCATTGTTGCTGGGCGGTGTCGGCGTCATGGCGGTGATCGTGCGCAAGCGCCGTGTCCCGGCGGGCAATGCCGCCGCCGACCTTTCTCCCGAGGAGCGTGAGCGCCTCGCCAAACTGCTGGACAAAGAACAGACCCATGACTGATTTCTGGCTCGCTTCAGGCCTGCTGTTGCTGGTAGCCCTGAGCTTTTTGCTGATTCCGGTGCTGCGTGGCCGTCGTGCCCAGCAGGAAGAAGACCGTACTGCCCTCAATGTCGCCCTGTATCAGGAGCGTGTCGCCGAACTGCAGGCCCAGGGCGATGCCGGTGTGCTTGACGCCGAGCAGCTGGCCCGTGGCCGCGACGAGGCGGCCCGCGAACTGCTGGCCGACACCGACAACGCCGAACCGTCGCGCAGCGCCCGCCTGGGCAAGGCGCTGCCGTTGCTGGCGGCGTTCCTGGTGCCGGTCATGGCGGTGGGGCTGTACCTGCATTTCGGCGCCAGCGACAAGGTCGAGCTGGCCCGTGAATTCGCCGAGGCGCCGCAGTCCCTGGATGAAATGACCTCGCGCCTGGAGCGCGCCGTCGCCGCCCAGCCGGAGAACGCCGAAGGCCTGTACTTCCTCGGCCGCGCCTACATGGCCCAGGAGCGTCCGGCGGATGCGGCCAAGGCCTTCGAGCGCGCCCTTGCGGTTGCCGGGCGACAGCCGGAACTGCTCGGCCAACTGGCGCAGGCGGTGTATTTCGCCAACGACAAGCAATGGACGGCGCAGACCCAGGCGCTGACCGACGAAGCGCTGAAGGCCGACCCGAACGAAGTCACCAGCCTCGGCCTGCTGGGCATCGCCGCCTTCGAAGGTGAGCGCTACCAGGACGCCGTGGACTACTGGAATCGCCTGCTGGCGCAGTTGCCCGAAGGCGACACTTCGCGGACCGCGCTGCTGGGTGGCATCAACAAGGCCAAGGAAAAGATCGCCGCCGGTGAAGGCAAGGCGTCCACGCCGGCCAGCGCCGCCCAGGGCGCGAAGCTGACGGTGCGGGTGGAACTGGCCCCGGCGCTGAAAGGCAAGGTCAAGCCGGACGACACCGTGTTCATCTTCGCCCGCGCCGCCTCCGGCCCGCCCATGCCGCTGGCGGCCAAGCGCGTGACCGTGGCGCAGTTGCCGATCGAGGTGGAACTGAGCGACAGCGACGCGATGATGCCCAACATGAAACTGTCGAGCTTCCCTGAAGTCCAACTGATGGCGCGCATCTCTCGCTCCGGCCAGCCCACCAAGGGCGAGTGGATCGGTAGTGGTTCTCCGCTGGCCACCAGCACCGAGGCGCCGCAACACCTGACCATCGACAGCCCGGACCCGTAAGAGAGCGACCCCATGAACAGCACCGTACGCCTGACCCTGATCACACTGGCCCTGGGGCTCAGCGCATGTACGGTGCACCAGCCCGATCGCGAGCCGCTGCCGCCGATCGAAACCACGCCCCCGCCGGGCCCGGTGATCAAGCCGGTGCCCGGCAAGCCCGCCCCGACCAAACCGGTCAAGCCATCGCAGAAGCCCATGCCGCGCACCTCCGCCAGCTTTGCCTCGCCACCGGGCGGCGCCAGCCATTGGGACCCGCGCCTGGGCGTCTACGTACTGGAAGGCAAGACCAACACCTTCTATCGCCAGCGCACCTACTACCGCTTCAACAACGGCTGGAGCTGGGCCACCAGCCCGGACGGGCCGTGGCAGGAGACCGACAGCAGTGGCGTTCCAGGCGGTCTGGGGCGCGCTTTCGCGCAGTAACCGCTGCATAATGCCTCCTCGCCAAACGACGGGGAGCCTGCGATGACAAAGACGCTACTGGTGCTGGTGGAGACGGTCGACGACTATCTGCCGCTGCTGGAGAACAACGGATTCCGATTGATCCGGGCGCAGACCCCGGCCTTGCGTGCCGAGGCCATCGCCCGTCACGGCCGCGAGATCGACGCCGTCCTCACCCGTGGCCCGCTGGGCATCACCGCCGAAGAAATCGCCGCCTTGCCGGAGCTGCAGATCATCTGCGTCATCGGCGCCGGCTATGAACAGGTCGACCTGGCGGCCGCCGCCGAGCGGGGCATCACCGTCACCAACGGCGCAGGTGCCAATGCCTCGGCTGTCGCCGACCATGCCATGGCCTTGCTGCTGGCGGCGGTGCGCAACATTCCCCAGGCGGACGCCAGCACCCGCCAGGGCCAGTGGAACCGGGTCATCAGCCCGTCGGTGTCGGGCAAGCGCCTGGGCATTCTCGGACTCGGCGCTGTCGGCCTGGCGATCGCCAAGCGTGCAGCCCTGGGGTTTGACATGAGCGTTCGCTACCACAACCGCTCCCGCCGCGACGATGTGTCTTACGGCTACTGCGACAGTCCGCTGGCGCTGGCGCGGGAATCGGACTTTCTGATCATCGCCACGCCAGGCGGCGCCAATACCCGCGCCCTGGTGGACAGCGCGGTGCTCGATGCCCTGGGCGCGGAAGGCTTTCTGGTGAATATCGCCCGTGCCAGCGTAGTGTCCACGGCCGACCTGGTCGCGGCCTTGCGCGAGGGGCGGATTGCCGGCGCAGCGCTGGATGTGTTCGATGACGAGCCGAATGTGCCGGACGCGCTCAAGGCACTGGAGAACGTGGTATTGACGCCTCATGTGGCGGGACAGTCGCCGGAGGCCGCGCGGGATACCGTGGCGCTGGTGCTGAAGAACCTGCAGGCATTCTTTGCCGGCGAGCCGGTGCTGACACCTGTCACGGCCTAGGTAGTTATCGCTGCTAGACTCTGCCGCTACCTCATGAACGCAAGGAGCCTCAACCATGTCGGACCATCACGGTAGCTGCCTCTGTGGCGCCATCCACGTTACCGTCACACTTGAAGACACCAGTGTCAGCGCGTGCCACTGCAGCATGTGCCGCAAGTGGACCGGTGGTCCGTTGCTGGTGGTCCACAGTGTGCAGCCCCTGCAATTCAGTGGAGCCCAGCCGGCGGTCTACGACTCTTCCGACTGGGCTCAGCGCGGTTTTTGCCCGCGCTGCGGCACACATCTGTTCTACCGCCTCAAGGCCGGCGGTTTCGATGCCGTTCCCGTGGGCGTGCTGGACGGTGACGGTGCCTGGAACTTCGACCTGCAGGTCTATGTGGATGAAAAACCGGCGTTCTACTGCTTCTCCAACCCCACCAGGAACATGACTGGCGCCGAGGTCATCGCCCAGTTCAGTTGACCGCCAGCAGCGTGTCGCCGTGGCACCAGTGCCACGGTTCGAACTGATAGCCCAGGCGGTTGTTGCGCGGGTAGGACAGATGGAAATCGAAGCGTCCGGCATTGCTCACCAGCCACTGGTAAGCGAGGGAGTATTCGAAATCCGTTTCCAGCGAGTTGATGTCCACCGCGCGCCCGGTGTGGTGCTCGCTGAAACCGGGTGGGGCGTTTACTGCAAGAATCTGTTCCAGTGACTGACCGCGCTCAAGCTTGGCGCGGATCAGCCTGGCCTGGTAGGTGACGCTGCGGTAAGCCGATACCAGCCACAACTCGACGCCAGCGCCTGCGGCGTCGGCCTTCATGGCCTTCCATGCCGCTGCCGCCTCAGGTTCCAGTTCGAAGCGCCGATCGTCGTCATTGACCTCGGCAATCGCCAGTACCCGGGCTTCCGGGTAGGCGACGAAGCTTCGGGCCAGCAGCATCTCTTCAGTGATCCCCAGCTCCTTGCACAGCTCCTTGCTCATGTCGTTTCCCTGCGTTGTCGTCGGTGGCTACCCGACACAGGCTAGCCAGTCGCCAGCCGATCGCCAATCCCGTCCGATCCTTGCAAATCCCCGGCAATCCTGCGAAAAGGCTGCGCTTACGTTTACCGCGCTGAAAGAGGTTTCCATGAGCAGCGAACTGCAAATCACCGACGTCCAGGTGGGCGACGGCAAGGAAGTGGTCAAGGGCGCCCTGATCACCACGCATTACACCGGCACGCTGGTCGACGGCAGCGTGTTCGATTCGTCCCATCAGCGGGGCAAGCCGTTCCAGTGCGTGATCGGCACCGGCCGGGTCATCAAGGGCTGGGACCAGGGCCTGATGGGCATGAAAGTCGGCGGCAAGCGCACACTGTTCGTGCCGGCGCACCTGGGCTACGGCGAGCGCACCATGGGCGCCATTCCGCCGGGTTCCGACCTGCGGTTCGAGATCGAGCTGCTGGAAGTGCTGACCCGGGACGATTGAAGGAGCGACAGGCATGGGCGCAGGTTCATCGGGGTGCGCCCGTCGTCATAATTGCGCAACACGTGGGGGTTAATGTCACTTCTGCTTACGGACAAGCACCCCAGGGATAGAACCAATCGGGCCTGCTGCACTCTCAAGGACGCCCGTGTCCACGGACGGAACGACAGACAGGGATGCCCCGCGGCTTCGGCCGCGGGGCAGCACTGACGGGCCAACCCCCGATTCTTTCCGCCAAGGGTTCATCATGAAGTTGCCCGTGACGCTTCCCTCCCGCCGCAAGGCGCTGATCTGCTCCGTACTCGTGGCGGGTGCGGCGCTCCTCGGATTCACCACCTTCGACAGCTTCGCCAAGCCGGTCGATGGCACCCAGACCCTGGTCTTCCTGCGCCACGCCGAAAAGCCCGGCGAAGGCCTCGGCCAGCTCAACTGCCAGGGCCTCAATCGCGCCCTGGATCTCGCGACGCTGCTGCCGGAGAAGTTCGGCAAGGCCGACTACGTGTTCGCTGCCAACCCCACCCGCGAAGTGGAAGAGGGCGCCAACGACGACAGCTACAGCTACCTGCGTCCGCTGATGACCATCAGCCCCAGCGCCATCAAGCTCGGCCTGCCGGTCAATATCGACTACGGCGCCAACGACACCAGCGCGCTGGCCCGCGAGCTGACCAGCAACAAATACCGCAATGCCACGGTGTACACCGCCTGGTCCCATGGTTACCTGCCCGAGCTGATCAACAGCGTGGCCGGCAAGGCGCTGGGGGAGGACCGGGTGATTACCGAGGACTGGGAGAACAGCGACTTCGACTCGCTGTACGTGCTCACCCTGACCTGGCGTGATGGCAAGGCGACGATGCTGAGCCGCAATGTGAAGCAGGGACTGGATGGTGGGGAGCCGAGTTGTCCGAAATCTGGCGCCTGAGGAGGCGCTTATGGAACCTGTCACACTCAGTTTCTGGATTAACGCGATCCACCCGGCGCTGAATTTGCAACGGTGTACGAAGCTGGCCCGTGCTGGATGGCTTCGGGACCGCTGTGCGGTCCTTCGCAGTGCGTTTATCTGCTTTGGACTTTTCTTACATTTATGTGGGAATTGGACTGCATACTAGTGCTCGTTTAGGTGATTCCATTATCAGTCTCTATATAGTCGGTGGTGGTAATTGTCTCTATGTTTTTTGGAGCGTCTACTCTACGTGTAAGGCGATTTGAGAGTTTTTTCTTTGTTTTTTATAAGGGCGGGTACCGTTTTTCTTTCAATTGGGTCGGTCAATAATTAGAAATTGTATTATGAAACTTCTTATTCTTAAAATGATTTTTCTGGTGGGTGTGATGTATCTGGGTATCAGGGCTTTATTTTGTCTTGGTCTTTTAAGATACACCGGCGTTGGCGGAGTGTTTGTGATGCTTACGTTGATTGGTGCAGGCGTTGTGGTTGGTTGCCAACTGGTCAATGCTCGGCGAGTTGCGAGTGGCAAGCCATCTTGGTCGTTTCTTACTTGCTTCCTGATATGCGCTTCCTTCATGGCGTTGGTTTTCGCATTTACGATAGCTAGTTTTCTGGCTTGCCTAAGTAATGTTGGAGGACGCTGACAACCTTGCTCACATACACACACCTCAGTATTAGTGAGAAGTCAGAATGAAGTTTTTTGTGGTATCACTGAAAAAGCTTGTCATAATGAATATCTGCACGTTCGGTCTATACGGATTCTATTGGAATTACCGAGCCTGGCATGCCTGTCGGGTGAGAGGTGAAGCTAAGGTTAATCCCATAGTACGCTCTATGTTCGCGCCCTTGTTTATATACTCATTAATGGGAAGAGTGGATGAGGGAATAAGAAGGTCCGGACGATATTATGCTTGGTCTCCTATTTTTGTGGTTTTCTCCATGGGGGTAGGTTTCTACTGTTTTTTGGAGCTTTGGATTTCTGTTCGTGAGTTGCAATTTGCTGACCTAAGGGGGCTTGGTCGATGGAAAAACTTAGAGACTAACGCGGGCATCTTTTTCATGTCGATGGCCTTGCCGTTGCCGCTGGTTGGCGTTGTCCTGTTAGTCTCGGGCTCCATCCAGAGTGCGATAAATTTTCTGGAGGGGGATCGTCAAGGAAAAAGGAACTGCAGGCTGTCCGTGACAGAAAGAACGTTCGCGTTTTTGGGAGGAGTGGTCTGTGCAGCCTATCTGCTGATTTTGCTTCTTTCGTTTGTTCTCTGGTCGATGACGCGAGACTTCTGATTTTCAATCGTCAGTTCAAAAAGAACGAGGCGCGGGTGCCCAAGGGAGATGGCCCGTTCGCCGCAGCGACGGGCTGTGCACGGTTCGAGCGCGCCTCGCAAAATGTTACTGCCGGTATTGGATTATCGGCAGATCACCGTGGAATCTAGCGGCCAAACTGCGCCGGCCAGCCAACGACGCGCTTGGGCCGCGGCCTGGCGTAGGTGCGGCTCTTCGAGGTGGTCAGGCGCAGTTGCACCAGCGCCTCGGCCATCTTCACCGCCGCACTGACCCCGTCCACCACCGGCACGCCGGTGCGCTGGCGGATCTTTTCGTCCAGCCCGGCCATGCCGCCACACCCGAGGCAGATGACTTCGGCCTTGTCGTCCTTCACCGCCTTTTCCGCCTGCTGGACGATGGCCTCCAGGGCACGTTCCGGCTCGGCTTCCAATTCCAGTACGGCCATGCCGCTGGCCCGTACCGAGGCGCAGCGGTCATACAGCCCGGAGAGTTTCAGGCGGTCTTCGATCAGGGGCACGGTGCGGTCCAGGGTGGTCACCACCGAGTAGGCATGGCCCAGGTACATGGCGGTGCTGGCAGCCGCATCGGTGATGTCCACCACCGGTACATCCAGCAGTTCCTGCAGGCCCTCGCGGCCATGTTCGCCATAGCCGGCCTGGATCACGGCGTCGTAGGGGCCGTCGTAGGCCAGCACGCGGTCCATCACGGCGATGGCCGCCAGGTAGCTTTCGAAATTGCCTTCCACCGATTCGGCGCCGAAGAACGGCGTCAGGCCGATGATCTCGGTACCCGGCGCGGCGACGGCCTGGGCCTCACGGGCAATGGCCTCGGTAATGGCTTCGGTGGTGTTGACGTTGACGATCAGAATTCGCATGAAAAGGGTCTCGCTGAGGCAGGTGACGGCCCGGCATCGCCGGGCCGGGCAGGCGTCAGTGGCTGACGCTGTCGACGGCGATGCTTTCGCCGCTGACGTCGAGGTAGCGCTGGTGGCGTGGCGCCAACAGGCGGTAGAGCAGGGCGGCGATACCGGCGCCGATCATCCACGAGAAGGGCGCGAGGGTTTCGAAGTTCGGTACCAGCGCGAGGATGATCGCCAGCAGCGCGGCAGGGGCGAAGGCGGCGATGGCTCGCGGGTTGACGCCGCGGTGGTAGTGGTAGGCCCCGCTCGGGTCTTCGCTGTACAGCTCCGGCACGTTGATGCGACCACGGCGGACCAGCCAGTAATCGACCATGATCACCCCGTACAGCGGGCCGAGCAGGGCGCCAAGGCCGGACAGGAAGTACTGGATCACCAGCGGGCTGTTGTAGAGGTTCCACGGCAGGATCAGCACAGCGATGGCGGCACTGATCAGGCCGGCGCGGCGGAAGGTCAGCAGGCGCGGGGCCAGGTTGCTGAGGACGAACGCCGGGGCGACGAAGTTGGCCATGATGTTCACCGCCACGGTGACGATCAGGAACGCCAGGCAACCGAGCACCAGGAAGAAGGTGTTGGGGATGGTGGCGATGATCTGGGTCGGGCTGTCGATGATCTGGCCGTTGATCTTGAACTGCGCACCGCACAGCAGCACGGTGATGGCGGCGAAGGCCAGGATGTTCACCGGCAGGCCCCAGAAGTTGCCGACGCGGATGGTCCGGCGGCACGGCGAGGAGCGGGCGAAGTCACAGAAGTTCAGCACCAGGGTGCCGTAGATCGCCAGCCACAGTGCGCCACCGGCGAAGATGTGGTGCCACATGGCGGCGCCGGTCAGCGGCTCGCGCACCGACCAGGCGATGGCAAAGCCGGCCTGGCTGTACATCCACGCCGCCAGCGAGGCGACGGTGAGCAGGATCACGGGCCCGGCGAAAGCTTCATAGCGGCGCACCATCTCCATGCCGTAGGCGAGGATCACCAGTTGCACCAGCCAGATCGCCACGAAGCACACCCAGCCCAGGCTCGACAGGCCGAGGATGGAATCCTGGTCGTAGGCGGCAAGGCTTGGCGCGATGGCGGTGAGCAGTACCCGCAGCACCACCGAGGCCAGGTAGGTCTGGATACCGAACCAGGCGATGGCGATCACCGCACGGATCAGCGCCGGCAATTGCGCGCCGTGGATGCCGAAGGCGATGCGGCTCATCACCGGGAAGGGCACGCCGGTCTTCTGTCCCATATAGCCGGACAGGTTCATGAAGAAATACACCAGCGCCGCACCGATCCCCAGTGACAGCAGGATCTGCCAGCCGCCCAGGCCCATGGCGTACAGCCCCATGGCGAAGGAGTAGTTGGCGATGTTGTGCACATCGTTGGTCCACAGGGCGAAGATGCTGTAGCGGCCCCAGCGGCGGCCTTCGGCCTTGGTGGGGGCGAGGTCGTGGTTGTGCAGCCTGGGGCTGAGGGTGACAGGAAGGTCTGTTGGCGTCGACGGTGGGTCTATTGCGGTGGACGAGGAGAAGTCCAGTTCGGTCTTGTTGTAAAGACTCATGCTCATTCCGGCGTGCTCCTGATACTCGTGGCGTGGGGAAGCCTGGTCATGAACCACGAGAACCAATTGGTTAGGGGCATTCCGCTACCCGGCGACGGCAGGTGGGCGGATCTTGAGTGTGCTCTCGTTTTTGTAGAACTGTATACAAAGCACGAGTGCACTAAAGCCAGATCCATGCCAGCGAAAGTACGAGAGAAGTGCTCGTATCTTTTTGAACTTGCTGACTATTTTTCTAAGTGACTGAAAACAGGAATTTATAAATTGACCAATCAAACAGGATTTATTTTTTTCGTTAGTTTGAATCTGATTAACTGGTCAAGTTATTAGTGCGCGGGGATGTAACGATTTGGGGCATTGCCTGAGTTGATTGCACACAAAAAATGCGTTTTCGGTTACATCATTGTGTGCACTTTAGGTTTTTGAGGTTATTCAGCCTAGTTCAGGATTGGATGCAACCACAGCCCCACAGCCCCATGGCCCTTTGGCTCAGTTCATCGGCGGCAGGCGACGTTTGACCGGGGTCTTCTTGACGATCGCGGTATTGGTCTCGGCGTGGATGTTCAGCTTGTCCAGCAGGGTGTCCAGTTGCTCCATGGAGCGCACATGCAGGCGGGCAATGAAGCAGTCGTCACCGGTGACCTTGTCGCATTCGGTGAACTCGGGAATGGCGATGATCTGCCGTTCCACCTCCTGCAACTGTCCCGGTAGCGGGCGAATGCGCACGATGGCCTGCAACTGGTAGCCGAAGCTGCGGGCATCCACGTCCACGGTGTAACCCTTGAGCACGCCGCGTTCTTCCAGGCGGCGCAGGCGTTCGCTGACGCTGGGTGACGAAAGGCCGGTGAGGCTGGCCAGCGCCTTGAGCGAGCGGCGCGAGTCTTCCATCAGGGCGTTGAGCAGCAGTTGGTCGATGGCATCGGTCATGAAATCAGCCTCGTAAGGTGGATGAGGAAAATGGCCTTGATAAAAAAGGTAGCGTGCGGCTTTCGCCTGATTTATCCGCTGGAACGGCCTCGGCGACCCTCGGCATACTTTGTCACATGTTCTCGGAGGTGAGTCATGGACAATTCGATTCGTCGCGGTTCTCTGGAAATGGTCGGGGCCATGCTGATTTCCGGCACCATTGGCTGGTTCGTGCTGATGTCGGGGCAGCCGGTGCTGGATGTGGTGTTCTGGCGCTGCGTGTTCGGCGCGGTCACCTTGCTGTTGATCTGCGCTGCCATGGGCTTTCTGCGCCCCGGCATCCTGACCCGGGCCAGTTTCGTCCTGGCGGTGGTCAGCGGCGTGGCCATCGTTGGCAACTGGGTGCTGCTGTTCGCCTCATACTCGCGGGCATCCATCGCCATCGGCACGGCGGTCTACAACGTTCAACCGTTCATGCTGGTGGGGCTGGCAGCGCTGTTTCTCGGCGAGAAGATCACCGTGCCCAAGCTGTTCTGGCTGGGCGTGTCGTTTGCCGGGATGCTGGCCATCGTCAGTGCCCACGGCAGCCAGGGCGAGAGCGGCGCAGACTATTTGCAGGGCATTGCCCTGGCGCTTGGCGCGGCCTTTCTCTACGCCGTGGCTGCCTTGATCATCAAACGCCTGAGCGGTACGCCACCGCATCTGATCGCGTTGGTGCAGGTCAGTACCGGCGCTCTGTTGCTGGTGCCGTTCGCCCACCCTGGCGCGCTGCCGGTGGCGCCGGTCGAACTGGGCAGCCTGGTGACCCTGGGCATCGTCCACACCGGCCTGATGTACGTGCTGTTGTACGGCGCGATCCAGAAACTGCCGACCGCGTTGACCGGTGCACTGTCGTTCATCTATCCGATTGCCGCGATCCTGGTGGACTGGTTCGCCTTCGGTCATCGCCTGCAGCCGTTGCAGTGGCTGGGTGTGGCGGCGATCCTGCTGGCCGCTGCCGGCATGCAGCAGGGTTGGTGGTTCAAATCGGCCGCCCGCGGGCGCGGCGCGAGGGCGTAGAATACGCGGCTTTAGCTCGACGACTTTCGCCATGACCGCTGCTATCGAAACCCTTCATCAACACCTGCTCGCCGCCCTGAATCCGCCGCCGATCGAGACCCGGCGGCTGTTTCATGGCCGCGGGCGCTGCTGGCCCGGGCTTGAGCAGATCACCGTCGACTGGTTGCAGGACGTGCTACTGGTGGCGCTGTTCCGCGAGCCGCCCGAAGGGCAGCTGGCGGAACTGGAGGCGATGCTGCGCAGCCTGGCGGCGAGCGAGGCCTGGCCTGGTGCAGCGATTCACATCCAGCACCGCTACCTGCCGGACAGCCCCGGCCAGTGGCTGCTGGGCGAGCCGTGCGTGCACAAGGTGATCGTCGAAGACGGCCTGCGTTACCAGCTCGATCTGGGACAGAAACAGAACAACGGCCTGTTCCTCGACATGCGCTACGGACGCCGCTGGGTCCGCGAGCAGGCGGCGGGCCAGCGAGTGCTCAACCTGTTCGCCTACACCTGCGGTTTTTCGGTGGCGGCGATTGCCGGTGGTGCGCAGCAGGTGATCAACCTCGACATGTCGAAGGCGGCGTTGTCGCGCGGGCGCGACAACCACCGGCTCAATGGGCACGACCTGAGCCGGGTCGGGTTTCTCGGGCATGAGTTGTTCAAGTCCTGGGGCAAGGTGCGCAAGTCGGCGCCTTATGACCTGATCATCATTGACCCGCCCAGTTTCCAGAAAGGCAGCTTCGCCCTGACCCAGGACTACGCGAAGATCCTGCGGCGCCTGCCGGAGCTACTGGCCGAGGGCGGTACGGTGCTGGCGTGCGTCAACGATCCGGGGATCGGCGCCGGGTTCCTGATCGAGGGGATGGCGGAGCAGGCGCCGGGGCTGACATTTGTCGAGCGGCTGGAGAATGCTCCGGAGTTTCCGGATGTGGATGCCGAGGGTGGGTTGAAGGCGCTGGTTTTCCGCTGAGCTTCAGGGCCTCATCGCCGGCAACGCCGGCTCCCACGCGTATCCCACACTGTGGGAGCCGGTCTTGCCGGCGATGAGGCCCTCGAATCCACCCACAATCACTGAGCGGCCGGCACCGGACTGTACTGCGCAAAACTCACGTCATCCGTCTGGTCCACCCGCTTCTTCAAGCGCTCGTTGAACGCCCGGTTCACCGCATACTGCCCGCCCGAGGTGGTACGGAACTGCGCGGTCAGGGTCATGCCGTTGAGGTTCATGCTGTCCACCCCGAACACCTGCAACGGGCCTTGCAGGTTGTGCCGCAGGATCGGGTCTTCGCTGATGGACTGACCCACCTCGCGGATCAGTTTCAGCGCGGCATCTACATCCGTCTCGTAGCTGAACTGCACCGAGAAGAAGGCATAGGCGAACTGCCGCGACTGGTTGGTGACCGCCTTGATCTGGCCGAACGGTACCGAATGCACGAAGCCTTTGCCGTCCCGCAGGCGCAGGGTACGGATGGTCAGGCTCTCCACCGTGCCGGCATGCCCGGAGTCGAGCACCACCCAGTCGCCGATGGCGATGGTGTCTTCGATGAGGATGAACAGCCCGGTGATCACGTCCTGCACCAGTTGCTGCGAACCGAAGCCGATCGCCAGGCCCACCACCCCGGCACCGGCGAGGAAGGGGGCGACGTTGATCCCGAGGTTGGCCATGGTGGTGATGGTGCAGATCACCACCAGCACCACCTTGGTGGCATTGCGCAGCATCGGCAGGATGGTCCGCGTGCGGGTGCTCGGCTGGCGGGTGTTGCGCCGTCCCGGCGTCGGCTTGAGCGCTTCCTGGATCGCGGTGTCGATCACCACCCACAACAGCCAGGTCACCAGCAGGATCAGGCCGATGCTGCTCAGCGAATCGCTGATCGCCCGGCCGAAGCTGTTGCGCAGGGCGAAGTCGAGTACCGAGAAGCCCCAGATGCGCCCGAGCAGCTCGATGAAGGCCACCGCCATGGCAATGCGCAACAGGGCGTGGGCGAGGCTGTAGAGCAGCTCCTTGTAGGGCCGCAGGCGTTGTTCCGGCTTGCGCGGCGGATTGAGGAAATGCTGCAGGGTGATGCTGAGAAACACCGTGCCGATCAGCAGGACCGTGGTGAGCAGGGCCTTCTGCAGGGCGCGCTGGCTTTCCTCGCCGGCGCCGATCAGGTTGATCCCCGAGACCAGGATCATCATCAGAATCGGCAGGTACCAGATCGCCGAGAAGATCCGCAGGGTTTCCTGCACGGCGCGGTGCTGCAGACGGTCCTTGAGGCTGCGGTTGCGGATCAGGTGCGCCACCGGGCGGCGCGAGCGCAGCACCACGATGGCGAAGGCCAGGGTCGCCAGCAGGCCGGTGATCACGGCGATACTGCTGGTCAGGTTGCCGCCCAGCTGGCGCGAGATCTGCGGGCTGGTCAGGGCATCGCTCCAGGCCGCGAGAAAACCGATCAGGAACAAGGGCCGTGGCGCTGCTTCGCGGATGATGCGTACCGCGGTGCGCTTGTGGCCGACATCGAACAGGGTGATCAGGCACAGGATGATAGTGGTGGAGAAAATACCGCTGGTGGTGGCGTAGGCCAGGCTCATGCCCAGCGCGCGGCCCACCGACGGGTCAAGCTGGCGGGCGACGAACAGCGCGGCGGGCAGGCTCGCCAGTGCCGGTACGGTGAAGGGCAGCAGGTAGGCGAGCAGTTTTTGTGGGCGGAGCCGTTCGCGCAGCAGGCGAGTGCGCTGGCTGGCGCGGGCGGCGAGGCGGCCGAGGTAGCAGAGCAGGGCGAAGGTTGCGGCCCAGGTGACGGTGAGGATCAGGAAGTCGCAGGTGATTTCCATCAGGTCGCCGGCGTCGTGGCGGGCGACCAGTTGATTGGCCTCCCTGGCGGCGCGGTCGGTGCGCAGGCGCCAGTTCTCCAGGAGGTGATGGTCGATATCGAGTTCCTGGGAGACGTCGTCGAGGCCACTGGCCAGGGTGCCGAGCAGACCGCCCTGGACCACCGGTTCCGGTTCGGCGGGCTTTTCTTCGGTGAGGGTCGACAGCGGCCCGGCGGCCAGCGCGGAAGTACCGAGCAGGGCGCAGAACAGCAGCACGAGTACGGATCGGATCACGGGGTACTCCTTTGGCCGTGGGGTGACGGAAAGGGTAGACAATGATCGGTGGGAGATTGCTGCGAGGGATTTTGCGCAGGGGACCGCGTTGCGGTCCAATCGCTGGCAAGGCCAGCTCCCACAGGGTGGATCGGTGTATGCAAACCCTGTGGGAGTCCGCCCGCCGCCCCGGCGCCGCGCTGTCGCGCAGCAAACATGAAGCGTACGACGCCAGTTACGCGGTGCCGCTTACATCTAAAGACAAAAGGCGGTTGGCCCGATAGGGCCAACCGCCTTTTGCTTTGTTAGGTTCAGTACGCGCGGGACAGAGACCGTAACCAGCACTGGTGTGTGTCAGCACACCCGAGTGGGAGAGTGGTCCGCCACGGTATCGGCGTGAAGTCCCTGTCGGCATCAGCTGAAAAATCAGCTGTGACCACGTATGAGAGAGTGAACCCCTTTCGCCACCGTGTGCCCCGCGCGCCCCTTATCCTGCGAGGATTGACCATGGCACGCAAGCCCTCCAAGCAACACCTCACCCTTGTCCACACCGACTGTGCCGGGATTGATATCGGCAGCCGGGAGCACTTCGTTGCAGTTGATGACAGGCATGACAAGCCCGTCCGCAAGTTCGCGACCTTCACTGACGACCTTCATAAGCTTGCCGACTGGCTGGAGAGCTTGAATATCAAGGTCGTAGCCATGGAGTCGACAGGCGTTTACTGGATCCCCATTTACGAAATCCTCGATGCGCGAGGTTTTGATGTTCGTCTCGTCAATGCACGGTCAACCCGACAGATTACAGGCCGTAAGTCTGACGTGATGGATTGCCAATGGATCTTGCAGTTGATGTCTTATGGGCTCCTGCGCAGTGCTTTCCGACCCGATGACCTGACATGTGTCGCGCGATCCTTGTTCAGGCAGCGAAGTCACAAGGTTCGTGATCAAGCGAAGACCCTGAACCGGATCCAGAAAGCCTTGGCCCAGATGAATATTCAACTGGCCAATGTCATCAGCGACATTTCCGGCGTCACTGGGATGAAAATCCTGCGTGCTATCAATAAGGGTGAGCGCGATCCGTACGTACTCGCCAGCTTGAGCGACCCACGCATCAAGGCAAGCCAGGAAACCATAGCGCGTAGCTTGCTCGGCAATTGGCGCAAGGAGCACCTGACGGCATTGAAGCTGGAGTTGGCGCTTTACGACTTTCTGGAAAAACAGATCGCCGAATGCGACGAAGCTATTGTCGAGGTGATAGACCAGATGCCGGTATTGGATGTTTCCCCACCCAAGCCCCAAAAGACTTTGCGTAGCCCGCATCGCACAGCGGCACAGCAAACTCAATTGCATCAAGCACTATGCCGGGTGATGGGCGTGGATCTGACCGCCATTCCGACCATTGGTGTCGACACTGCGCTAGTCATTGCCAGTGAAGTCGGCGCTGATCTTTCCCGCTTCCCGTCGTCACAGCACTTTTGTTCCTGGCTCGGCCTTGCTCCGCCTACGCGCATATCGGGCGGAAAATCCTTATCCGGCGCTGGACCCAAGATTCACAACCATGCGGGGCAAGCCTTGAAGCAAGCCGCTTCAAACGCACGAAACGACAAAGGGTTTATCGGCGCTTCGCACAGAGCAAGGCTGACGCGCATGGATACGAGCTGTGCGATCAAGGCAACGGCGCATCAGCTCGCACGACTGATCTACTTGATGCTGACCAAAAAGAAGGCCTATGTGGAGCAAGGGCTGGCTGAATTCGAAGCCAGAAGCCAGGATCGCCAGCTCCGGGCTTTGCAACGCAAAGCCCGGAAATTGGGATTGCAGCTGGTCGCGGCTTGATTTTTATGATTAAAAATCAATGGGTTGGGATTTGTTTGATGAGAGCCGGCGTTGCCGGCGATGGGGCCCCTGAGACAGGCCCCGGTTAATGCTTACTTGCCGGTATAGATCTGGTCGAAGATGCCACCGTCGTTGAAGTGGGTCTTCTGCACGGTGCGCCAGTCACCGAAGGTCTTCTCGACCGAGAGGAAGTCGACTTTCGGGAAGCGGTCGGTGTACTTGGCCAGGACTTTTTCGTCACGCGGGCGCAGGTAGTTGGCCGCAGCGATTTCCTGGGCCTCTGGCGACCACAGGTACTTGAGGTATTCCTCGGCGGTGGCGCGGCTGCCTTTCTTGTCGACGACCTTGTCCACCACGCTCACCGGCGGCTCGGCCTCGGCGGACACGCTCGGGTAGATGACTTCGAACTGGTCGCGACCGAACTCGCGGGCGATCATTTCGGCTTCGTTCTCGAAGGTCACCAGCACGTCGCCGATCTGGTTGGTCATGAAGGTGGTGGTGGCGGCGCGGCCACCGGTATCCAGCACCGGTGCCTGCTTGAACAGCTTGCCGACGAAGTCCTTGGCCTTGGCTTCATCGCCGCCGGTCTTCAGCACGTAGCCCCAGGCCGAAAGGTAGGTGTAGCGGCCGTTACCCGAGGTCTTGGGGTTGGGCACGATCACCTGGACGCCATCCTTGAGCAGGTCAGGCCAGTCTTTCAGGGCTTTCGGGTTGCCCTTGCGGACGATGAACACGGTGGCCGAGGTGAAGGGAGCGCTGTTGTTCGGCAGGCGGGTGACCCAGTCTTTCGGCACCAACTCACCGTTGTCGGCCAGGGCATTGATGTCGGTGGCCATGTTCATGGTGATCACATCGGCCGGCAGGCCATCGATCACCGAGCGCGCCTGCTTGCTCGAACCGCCAAACGACATCTGCACGGTGATCTTCTCTTTGTGCTCGGCTTCCCAGTGCTTCTGGAAGGCGGCGTTGTAGTCCTTGTAGAAGTCGCGCATCACGTCATAGGAGACGTTCAGCAGCGGAGCCGGGGCCGCCTGGGCGAAACTGCCCACGGCGAGGCTTGCGGCCAGCAGCGAGGCACCAAAGAGTTTTTTCACTGTGCATTCCTTGTTGGAGTTGGTTGGAGGCATTGTGCCAGCGACTATAGCCAATGGGCCTTAGGCGCAAAAAGATTAAAAGGCTCTGTACTTATTCCAGTTTCTTGAACAACGCATTGCCACAGCGGGAGCAAAAGGCCGCACCGTACTCGTGGTGAGGCTTGCGGCAGACCGGGCAGTCGTGGCGCAGTTGCTCGCCGCGCATGGCGTTGGCCAGTTCCGCGGTAAAGATACCCGTGGGCACGGCGATGATCGAGTAGCCGGTGATCATCACCAGCGAGGAAATCACCTGGCCCAGCGGGGTCTTCGGCACGATATCGCCGAAGCCCACGGTGGTCAGGGTGACGATGGCCCAGTAGATGCCCTTGGGGATGCTGGTGAAACCGTGTTCCGGGCCCTCGACCACGTACATCAGGGTGCCGAACACCGTCACCAGGGTCGAGACGCTGACCAGGAAGACGATGATCTTCTGCTTGCTGCCGCGCAGGGCGTCGAGCAGATAGTGGGCCTGCTTGAGGTAAGGGCTGAGTTTGAGCACGCGGAAGATCCGCAGCATGCGGATGACCCGGATGATCAACAGGTACTGGGCATCGCTGTAGTACAGGGCGATGATCCCCGGCACGATCGCCAGCAGGTCCACCAGGCCGTAGAAACTGAAGGCGTAGCGCAGCGGCTTGGGCGAGCAGTACAGGCGCAGCAGGTATTCGACGAGGAAGATCGCGGTGAAGCCCCACTCTATTCCGGCGAGCAGGCCGGCGTAGCTCTGGTGCACCTCGTCGATGCTGTCGAGGATCACGGTGACCAGGCTGGCGAGGATGATCAGCAGCAGGACTTTATCGAAACGCCGTCCGGCGACGGTATCGGTTTGAAAGACGATGACATAGAGCCTTTCGCGCAGGCTCTGCGGGTTTTCCATGGGGAGTGTGGTTCCAGGCGGGTAGTGCTGGGAAGCCTAGGGTCAGATCCGGCGGTTGTGCAAGTCGGCAAAGCCGACAGCGGACCCTGTGGGATCGCCAGATCGCCGCTCCCACAGGGTTATGCGTCAGCCTTGGATAGAGCGGCCCTGCACACCCAGCCGCACCATCCAGCACGCGACGATGAACGGCGCCGTCAGCCCCGGAACCGGCAGCAGGTTGAACAGCGGCTGCACCGCGATCGCCAGGACGATCGCCAGCAGCGGTTTCCATGGTTGCGCGCGGGTGCCGCTGAAGGCGAGGGCGGCGAGGGCGGCATTGAAGCCGTACAGGCCCATGTAGGCCGCCGTCGCTTCGCCGCCGATCAGCGCCACGCTGGCGCCGACCGCCGCACCCACGAAGGCCCAGGCCGCCGCATAGCGGTCCGCCAACAGCAACCCGAGGGCAATCAGCAAGCCGGCCAGCGGCTGGTCGAGCAGGAAGATCTGGCCCAGGCCACGGGCCAGCGCATCCAGCGGGCTGGCCTGCACCGGGCCATTGGCCTGGGCCGCCGGGTCGGCGATCAGCAGCAGGGCCCAGCCGGCCAGGACGAACGGCAGGGTGTAGGCCGGCAACAGCACCGAGCCACCCCGCTTGAGCCACTGGTGCACCAGCATGCTGCTCAGCCCGGCGGCGGCGATGATCAGCGGCAGGAGCAGTGGCGACCACGGCAGCAGGTAACTGAACAGCAGGCCGATCAGCACGCCGTTGTAGCTGTAGAGCCCGGCCTGGCGGTCGGTGCGGTCGTAGCCGCGACGTTGCGCGACCAACAGCCCGGAGAGCGCGCCCAGCAGCGCGCCACCGATCAGGTGCGGGGCGGTGAGAAGGATGGCCAGCAGGCAGCACAGGCCGCACAGCGGGTTGCGCTGCAGCAGCACCTGACTGAAACCGTTGAGTAGCGCGGTTGCCCAGTCGGGGCACGGGTTGACTAGATTTTTGGTGTACATGGCAGTAGGTCTGAGTGAAGTGGGGCGCCTCTTTGGGCGAATGTTTTCCCACGGGTTAGGGTGTTTCTTTTTTATGGCCCTGGATCGCGGAGCAAGCTTCTGGTCACGGATTCACGCGGATGAATCGATGACCGCGGGCTTGCCCCGCGAAAACGTCAAAGCAGGGTTTCGATACGCAGCGAGTTAGTCGATCCCGGCTGGCCGAAAGGCACACCGGCGGTGATCAGCAGGGTGTCGCCACGGTTGGCCATGCCCTGGGCCTGGGCGATTTCCAGTGCAGTGGAGCACACCTCGTCGACCTGGCGCAGACGGTCGTTGACCACCGAATGCACGCCCCAGACCACGCTCAGGCGACGGGCCGTCACCAGGTTCGGGGTCAGGTTGAGGATCGGTGCCCGTGGCCGCTCGCGGGAGGTGCGCAGGGTCGAGTTGCCCGATTCGCTGTAGTTCACCAGCACGGCCACCGGCAGGATGCCGCTGATACGACGGATGGCGCAGCTGATGGCGTCCGACACCGTGGCCTCGGCCTGCGGCCGGCCCACGTCGAGCTGGGCCTGGTAGTCCGGGCCGCCTTCGACCTGGCGGATGATCTTGCTCATCATCTGCACCGCTTCGAGCGGGTAGTCACCGGAGGCGGTTTCCGCCGACAGCATCACCGCGTCGGCGCCTTCGCCCACGGCGTTGGCCACGTCGGTCACTTCGGCACGGGTCGGTGCCGGGGAGAATCGCATGGACTCCAGCATTTGTGTGGCGACGACAACCGGCCGGCCCAGCTGGCGGCAGGTGGCGATGATGTTTTTCTGGATCTGCGGCACGCTTTCGGCCGGCACTTCCACGCCCAGGTCGCCACGGGCCACCATGATCGCGTCGCTCAGTTCGGCGATCTCGCGCAGTTGGGTGACGGCCGAAGGCTTCTCGATCTTGGCCATCAGGAAGGCGCGGTCACCGATCAGCTGGCGCGCTTCGATGATGTCCTCGGGACGCTGGACGAACGACAGCGCCACCCAGTCCACACCCAGCTCCAGGCCGAACGCCAGGTCGCGGCGGTCCTTGGCGGTCAGCGGGCTGAGGTCCAGCACCGCCTGCGGGACGTTGACGCCCTTGCGGTCGGACAGCTCGCCGCCGTTGAGCACCGTGGTGTCGATGGCGTCGGCGTGCTTGGCAGTCACTCGCAGGCGCAGGCGGCCGTCGTCCACCAGCAGGTCCATGCCCGGCTCCAGTGCGGCGATGATTTCCGGGTGCGGCAGGTTGACCCGCTCGGCGTTGCCGGGCGTCGTGTCCAGGTCCAGGCGCAGCGCCTGGCCGCGTTGCAGTTGCACCTTGCCTTCGGCCAGGCGGCCGACCCGCAGCTTCGGCCCCTGCAGGTCCATGAGGATGCCCAGCGGGTAGTTCAGTTGTTGCTCGACTTCACGGATCCACTGGTAGCGCATGGCGTGGTCGGCATGCTCGCCGTGGCTGAAGTTGAGGCGGAAGATGTTGACCCCGGCTTCGACCAGTTGGCGGATGTCGTCGATGCCTTGGGTGGCGGGACCGAGGGTGGCGAGGATCTTGGCTTTTTTATCAGGCGTCATGTTGAGCGGTCTCAAGAATGAGGATGGCGCGGAAGTCGTTGACGTTGGTGCGGGTCGGCTCGGTGACGATCAGCGAGTCCAGCGCGGCGAAGTAGCCGTAGCCGTTGTTGTTGTCCAGTTCGTCCGAAGCCGACAGTCCCAGCGCCTGGGCGCGGGCGTAGCTGTCCGGGGTCATGATGGCGCCGGCGTTGTCTTCGGAACCGTCGATGCCGTCGGTGTCACCGGCCAGGGCGTAGACGCCGGGCAGGCCCTTGAGGCTTTCGGTGAGGCTCAGTAGGAACTCGGCGTTGCGTCCGCCACGGCCGTTGCCGCGTACGGTCACGGTGGTCTCGCCACCGGACAGGATCACGCAGGGCGCCGGCAGCGGCTGGCCATGCAGCACCACCTGGCGGGCGATGCCGGCATGTACCTTGGCCACTTCCCGCGATTCGCCTTCCAGGTCGCCGAGGATCAGCGGGCTGAAACCGGCCTGGCGGGCTTTCACCGCTGCCGCTTCGAGGGACTGCTGCGGTCGGGCGATCAACTGGAAGTGGCTGCGGGCCAGGGCCGGGTCGTCGGCCTTGACGGTTTCCGAGGCAGGGTTGTTCAGCCAGTCGATCACCGCTTGTGGCGCGTCGATGTTGTAGCGCTTGAGGATCGCCAGCGCTTCGGCCGAGGTGCTCGGGTCGGCCACGGTGGGGCCGGAGGCGATGACCGTGGCGAGGTCGCCCGGCACATCGGAGATCGCATAGGTGTAGACGGTGGCCGGCCAGCAGGCCTTGGCCAGGCGGCCGCCCTTGATCGCCGAGAGGTGCTTGCGCACACAGTTCATCTCGCCGATGGTGGCGCCGGATTTCAGCAGTGCCTTGTTGATCTGTTGCTTGTCCGCCAGGGTCAGGCCCTCAGCAGGCAGGGCCAGCAGCGCAGAGCCACCGCCGGACAGCAGGAAGATCACCCGGTCCTCTTCGGTGAGGTCGCTGACCATTTCCAGCACGCGCTTGGCCACCGCCAGGCCGGCGGCGTCGGGGACGGGGTGGGCGGCTTCGACCACTTCGATCTTCGAGCAGCTGGCGCCGTGACCGTAGCGGGTCACCACCAGGCCGCGGACTTCGCCTTGCCAGGCGCGCTCGACCACTTCGGCCATGGCCGCAGCGGCCTTGCCGGCGCCGATGACGATGACGCGACCGCTGCGGTCGCTGGGCAGGTGGGCTTCAAGGACCTGACGCGGGTGTGCGGCGTCGATGGCCGTGGCGAACAGGTCGCGGAGGAATTGTTGCGGATCGACCGACATCTCAGGCTCCCAAATCTTATTGTTCTTCAGAATCGAAAACGCCCCTGGGACTGCCTCCGTGCAGGCCGACCCAGGGGCGCTCTTCACAGCCGCAAGCTTTAAGCTACAAGCCGCAAGAAAAAGCGGGACTGCTTTGTCTTGCAGCTTAAAGCTTGCAGCTTGAAGCTCAGTTTTCGTCGCGGATCGAGAAGTTGGCCATGTGTTCCAGGCCTTTGATCAGCGCCGAATGGTCCCAGTTGGAACCGCCAATCGCGGCGCAGGTGCTGAACACTTGCTGGGCGTTGGAGGTGTTGGGCAGGTTGATGTTCAGTTCCTTGGCGCCTTGCAGGGCCAGGTTCAGGTCCTTCTGGTGCAGGCTGATGCGGAAGCCTGGATCGAAGGTGCCCTTGATCATGCGCTCGCCGTGCACTTCGAGGATCTTCGACGAGGCGAAGCCGCCCATCAGCGCTTCGCGCACCTTGGCCGGATCGGCGCCGTTCTTGGCGGCGAACAGCAGGGCTTCGGCGACAGCCTGGATGTTCAGGGCGACGATGATCTGGTTGGCGACCTTGGCGGTCTGGCCGTCACCGTTGCCGCCGACGCGGGTGATGTTCTTGCCCATGGCCTGGAACAGCGGCAGGGTGCGCTCGAAGGCGTTCGGGCAACCACCGACCATGATGCTCAGGGTCGCGGCCTTGGCACCGACTTCGCCGCCGGAGACCGGGGCGTCGAGGTAGGCAGCGCCGGTGGCCTTGATCTTCTCGGCGAAGGCTTTGGTGGCGGTTGGGGAAATCGAGCTCATGTCGATCACCACCTTGTTCGGGCCGACGCCTTCGGCGACGCCGTTTTCACCGAACAGCACGCTTTCGACCTGCGGGGTGTCAGGCACCATGACGATGATGAATTCGGCTTCCTGGGCCACTTCCTTCGGATTGGCCAGGGCCACGGCACCCGCGGCGATCAGGTCGGCCGGAGCGGCATCGTGGTGGGTGGAGACGAACAGGCTGTGACCTGCTTTCTGCAGGTTCTGGGCCATTGGTTTGCCCATGATGCCGGTGCCGATGAAACCGATTTTAGCCATGAGAATTTGCCTCTTTTTTTGTCAGGAGCAACGCAGTACCCGTGGGAGCTGGCTTGCCAGCGATAGGGCCGCCAGCAGCAATGAGGTTGCCCGGTCGGGCCTCATCGCTGGCAAGCCAGCTCCCACAGGGAGGGCGGTGCTTTTTAGATAGCGTTATGGGTTTTCAGCCAGCCCAGACCTTCCTCGGTGGTGGTCTTGGGCTTGTACTCCGCGCCGACCCAGCCCTGGTAGCCGATACGGTCCAGGTGCTCGAACAGGAAGCGGTAGTTGATCTCGCCAGTGCCCGGCTCGTGACGGCCCGGGTTGTCGGCCAGCTGGATGTGGTTGATCTTGGCCAGGTGGGTTTCCACGGTACGGGCCAGGTCACCTTCCATGATCTGCATGTGGTAGATGTCGTACTGCAGGAACAGGTTGTCGCTGCCCACTTCGGCCTGGATTTCCAGGGCCTGTTGGGTGGTGTTCAGGTAGAAGCCGGGGATGTCGCGGGTGTTGATCATTTCCATGACCAGCTTGATGCCCTCGGCCTTCAGCTTCTCGGCAGCGAAACGCAGGTTCTCGACGAAGGTCTTGCGCACGGTGGCGCAGTCCGGGCCTTGCGGGCGGATGCCGGCCAGGGCGTTGACCTGGGTGTTGCCCAGGACCTTGGCGTAGGCGATGGCCTTGTCGACACCGGCGCGGAATTCTTCGACCCGGGCCGGGTCGCAGGTGATGCCACGATCACCCTTGGCCCAGTCGCCGGCCGGCAGGTTGAACAGCACCTGGGTCAGGCCGTGGGCGTCGAGCTGCTGCTTGATCTGGGCAGCCTCGAAGTCGTACGGGAACAGGTATTCGACCCCGCTGAAGCCTGCGTCGGCGGCGGCCTTGAAACGGGCCAGGAAGTCCTGTTCGGTGAACAGCATGGACAGGTTGGCGGCAAAGCGTGGCATGGTGGTCTCCTTGCTGGGTTGGGCCCCGCACCGCGAAGGGCGGGGCCGCACAGACGATCAGTCGAGCAGCGAAATCGCGGTTGGCGCGTCGTTGCCGACCAGTGCCAGGTCTTCGAATTCGTTGACCGCGTTGATTTCGGTGCCCATGGAAATGTTGGTGACGCGCTCGAGAATCACCTCGACCACCACCGGCACGCGATGTTCTTCGGCCAGTTTCTGCGCCTTGAGCAGGGCAGGGGCGATCTCTTCCGGCTTGAACACGCGCAGGGCCTTGCAACCCAGGCCCTCGACCACGGCAACGTGATCGACGCCGTAGCCGTTCAGCTCGGTGTTGTTGATGTTCTCGAACGCCAGTTGAACACAGTAATCCATCTCGAAGCCACGCTGCGCCTGGCGGATCAGGCCGAGGTAGGCGTTGTTCACCAGTACGTGGACGTACGGCAGGTTGAACTGCGCGCCCACCGCCAGCTCTTCGATCATGAACTGGAAGTCATAGTCGCCCGACAGGGCCACGACCTTGCGGCTCGGGTCGGCCTTGACCACGCCCAGTGCTGCCGGAATGGTCCAGCCCAGCGGGCCGGCCTGGCCGCAGTTGATCCAGTGGCGTGGCTTGTATACGTGCAGGAACTGCGCGCCGGCGATCTGCGACAGACCGATGGTGCTCACGTAGGTGGTGTCCTTGCCGAACACCTCGTTCATTTCCTGGTAAACGCGCTGCGGCTTGACCGGCACGTTGTCGAAGTTGGTCTTGCGCTGCAGGCTCGATTTGCGCGCCTGGCAGTCTTTGAGCCACTCGCCGCGGCATTTCAGCTTGCCGGCGGCTTTCCACTCGCGGGCCACTTCCAGGAACACATCCAGGGCGGCGCCGGCGTCGGAAACGATGCCCAGGTCAGGGGTGAATACGCGGCCGATCTGGGTCGGCTCGATGTCGACGTGAACGAACTTGCGGCCTTCGGTGTAGACATCGACCGAACCGGTGTGACGGTTGGCCCAGCGGTTGCCGATACCGAACACCAGGTCGGATTTCAGCAGGGTGGCGTTGCCGTAGCGGTGCGAGGTCTGCAGGCCGACCATGCCGACCATCTGTTCGTGGTCGTCAGGGATGGTGCCCCAGCCCATCAGGGTCGGGATGACCGGTACGCCGGTCAGTTCGGCGAACTCGACCAGTTTGTCGCTGGCATCGGCGTTGATGATGCCGCCACCGGCCACCAGCAGCGGACGCTCGGCGTCATTGAGCAGGGCCAGGGCTTTTTCAGCCTGCACGCGGGTGGCAGCGGGCTTGGTCACCGGCAGTGGTTCGTAGGCGTCGATGTCGAATTCGATCTCGGCCATCTGCACGTCGAACGGCAGGTCGATCAGCACGGGGCCCGGACGGCCGGTGCGCATTTCATAGAAGGCTTTCTGGAAGGCGTAAGGCACCTGGCCCGGTTCCAGAACGGTGGTCGCCCACTTGGTCACCGGCTTGACGATGCTGGTGATGTCGACGGCCTGGAAGTCTTCCTTGTGCAGGCGGGCGCGAGGGGCCTGGCCAGTGATGCAGAGGATCGGGATGGAGTCGGCGGAGGCACTGTACAGGCCGGTGACCATGTCGGTGCCGGCAGGGCCGGAGGTGCCGATGCACACGCCGATATTGCCGGCCTTGGTGCGGGTGTAGCCCTCGGCCATGTGCGAGGCGCCTTCAACGTGGCGAGCGAGGACGTGATCGATACCGCCGACTTTCTTCAGGGCCGAGTACAGCGGGTTGATCGCTGCACCCGGAATGCCAAACGCGGTTTCCACACCTTCGCGGCGCATCACCAGAACGGCTGCATCGATTGCTCTCATTTTGCTCATGGCTTTGTGCCTCTTTGATGTTGTAATTGTATACAAACTGCTTTTTGCCAGAGTGTATTCACGGGATGCGACTCTGGTCAATCCATTTTCATCGGCGATCGGTGCTTTCGTAGAAATGCCGTAGAAACGGGCTTGGCGCGGCATAAGGTCGCGCCGGTCAAATTATTGTATACAAAAATATTCGCCATTGTGTTCTATTTGGTCTATCAGTTTTTCACCTGCCCACCTGGGCTTCTAACAAAAAGAGGACCGTTTCATGAACGCATTGAGCTTGAAAGTCGCCGTCAGCCTGGTGAATGGCGCCCTGGCGGCGGGGCGCAAGATCTCCGCTGCCCCCCTGACCGTGGTGGTGCTGGACGCCGGTGGCCATCTGCTGACCCTGCAGCGTGAGGACGGCGCCAGCCTGCTACGTCCTCAGGTGGCGATGGGCAAGGCGTGGGGCGCGATCGCCCTGGGCAAGGGCTCGCGCTTGCTGGCGCTGGATGCGCAGCAGCGGCCGGCGTTCTTCGCGGCGTTGAACGGCCTGGGTCAGAGCCCGGTGGTGCCGGCGCCAGGCGGCGTGCTGATTCGTGATGAGGCGGGCGTGGTGCTGGGGGCGATCGGCATCAGTGGCGATACGTCGGATATCGACGAGCAGTGTGCGATCAGTGCGATCGAAGAGGCGGGGTTGCGGGCGGATGCGGGGGTTGCGGCCTGATCTGACAGCGGTGTCGTGATTGCTGGCCTCATCGCCGGCAAAGCTAGCCACAAGGTATGGCGGTGTACGCAGTCCTTGTGGGAGCCGGCGTTGCCGGCGATGAGGCCATTGAGCCGGACATCAATTGTCCGGCGCACATCCTTTCAGAACCAGGCGGATGATGGTCTGCGTCGCCGCCTCGTAGTCGCTGTCATCCAGCCTGGCCTTGCCGGTGACCACCGAGATCTGCCAGTCGAAGTCGGCGTAGGTCTGGGTCGCGGCCCAGATGCTGAACATCAGGTGGTGCGGGTCGACCGGGGCGATCTGCCGGTTGTCGATCCAGCGCTGGATGCAGGCGATGTTGTGGCGCGCCTGGACGTTCAGTTGCTCCACCTGGCGCGGACTCAGGTGCGGCGCACCGTGCATGATCTCGCTGGCGAATACCTTCGACGCAAACGGTAGATCGCGGGAGATACGCACTTTCGAGCGGATATAGGCGCTCAGCACCTCTTCAGGATCACCCTCGGCATTGAACGGGGTCGAGGCCTGCATGATTGGCTCGATGATGCTCTCGAGCACCTCGCGGTAGAGGTTTTCCTTGGACTTGAAATAGTAATAGACGTTGGGCTTGGGCAGGCCGGCCTTGGCCGCGATGTCGCTGGTCTTGGTGGCGGCAAAACCCTTGTCGGCGAATTCTTCACTGGCCGCGCGCAGGATCAGTTCTTTGTTGCGCTCGCGAATGCTGCTCATGGTTGGCGCTGTTCCTTGGTCTCGGCCCGTCCGGCGGCAGGCCCGGGCAGGCGGTGGCGCATGGTAGCACCGGCCTCGCGCGGCGCTCAAGGCAGCGTCCGGCAAGGGATCGGGATGTGCGCGGCAGAGGCAACCGTCTATCCTTCTGTAACCATCCTTTACACGAGATACACGCAAATGGCAGGAAGCAGCCTTCTTTTACTGATCGACGATATCGCCGCAGTACTCGATGACGTTTCCGTGATGACCAAGGTGGCGGCGAAGAAAACCGCCGGTGTACTGGGTGACGACCTGGCGCTCAATGCGCAGCAGGTCACGGGGGTTCGTGCGGAGCGGGAACTGCCGGTGGTCTGGGCGGTGGCCAAGGGCTCGTTCGTCAACAAGCTGATCCTGGTGCCGGCGGCACTGCTGATCAGCGCTTTCATTCCCTGGGCGGTCACGCCGCTGCTGATGATTGGCGGTGCCTACCTGTGCTTCGAGGGCTTCGAGAAGCTGGCCCACAAGTTTCTCCACGGGGCCGAGGACAAGAATGCCGCACATGCGGCGCTGAGCGAGGCGGCGGCCAACCCGGCGGTAGACCTGGTGGCCTTCGAGAAGGACAAGATCAAAGGCGCGGTCCGCACCGATTTCATCCTCTCCGCAGAGATCATCGCCATCACCCTCGGCACCGTTGCCGATGCGCCGCTGACCCAGCAGATCATCGTGCTGTCGGGCATTGCGCTGGTGATGACCATCGGTGTCTACGGCCTGGTGGCGGGCATCGTCAAACTCGACGATCTGGGCCTGTGGCTGACCGAGACCCGCAAGGGCCTGGGCCGGAAAATCGGCCAGGGCATCCTGCATTCGGCGCCATGGTTGATGAAGACGCTGTCAGTGGTGGGCACGGCAGCGATGTTCCTGGTTGGCGGCGGCATTCTGGTGCATGGGGTCGAGCCGCTCAATCAGGCGATCCTGGCGTTCAGCGAAGGGCGCGGCGGGGCGCTGACCTCGACCTTGCTCAGTGGCGTGGTCGGCGTCGTTGCCGGTGCCGTGGTGCTGGCGCTGGTCGGCGGTGTGGGCAAGGTGTGGCGCGCGGTACGGGCTTGAAGCGGCGACCACTCGACGTGGTCGCCGTGGTTTGGCTCAAGGTGCCGCGACGGTCTGCTCACGGGCCGGCGCATGGTTCTCCGGTACCCAGTCGAGCAAGCGCTGCTTGAAGCCGTAGCTGGCGCTTTCGTAGTAGGCGATGGCGCGCTTGACCAGCGGGTTGTCGCTGTCGCCCGGCAGTTCCCGGCTCTCTCCCAGCGCCTGCTGGTGCACCCGCAGGCTGCCCCGCGGGCTGAGAATTGCCAGGTCCTGGCCATCGAACAGCCCCAGATGCTGGTAGTTGCCGATCAAAACCCGGGGCGGCAGTGTATCGTCCAGCAGCAGGTTGCGACCGAAGAAGGTCGAGGTGTAGCTCAGGTTGAGCAGGCCGAGCAGGGTCGGGGCCAGGTCGATCTGGCTGGCCAGCTTGCTCTCTTCGCGGGGTTCGATCAGCTTGGGCGCGTAGATGAACAGCGGGATCTGGTAGTTCTGCACCGGCAGGTCTTCCTTGCCCGCGCTGCCGGCGGTGTGGTCGGCGACGAAGATGAACAGGGTGTTGTCGAACCAGGGCTTTTTCCGCGCTTCGGCAAGGAACTGGCCGATGGCATGGTCGGTGTATTTCACCGCGCCGTCACGGCCATTGCCTGACGGGATATCGATCCGGCCGTCGGGGTAGGTGTAGGGCCGGTGGTTGGAGGTGGTCATCAGCTGCAGGAAGAACGGCACCTGGTTGGCGTGGTCGGCGTCGGCCAGCTTCACGGCCTGGCGGTACAGGTCTTCGTCGGACATGCCCCAGGCGTTCTTGAAGCTGATGTCGCGTTCGTCGACGCTGCTCTGGTCGACGATGCGGTAGCCATTGCCGCTGAAGAAGGCGTTCATGTTGTCGAAATAGCCGCGACCGCCGTAGACGAACACGCTGTCGTAGCCGACGTCGGCCAGTTGCTGGCCGAGGCTGGCGAAGCCGCCTTCGCGACCGATGCGCTTGACGATCGAGCGGCCCGGGGTTGGCGGTATCGACAGGGTGATGGCCTCCAGCCCGCGATCGGTGCGGGTGCCGGTGGCGTAGAAATTGTTGAAGTACAGACTCTGCTGGCGCAGCGCATCGAGGTTCGGCGTCAGGTTGCGCGCATCGCCGTTGCTGCCCAGGTATTTGCCGCTGAGGCTTTCGATGGTCACCAGGATGATGTTCGGCGTGCGCGGCGTTCCGGGGTTGCTCACCGTGCGGCGGATATCCAGCGGCTCCTTGCCGATGAAGGTGACACCGGGCTCGCTCAGTTCGGCATGGATCTGTTCGGCGGTCACCGCTTCAGGCAGGGTGCCGTAGAACTGCTGGTAGTCCAGCTCGTTGTTCCTGAACGCGGCGAAGAACTGGTAAGGCCCGTTGCTGGCCAATTCACGCTGGTAGGTGTTGCCGCCCTCGCTACGCAGGCTGTTCTGGTCGGCGAACTGGACGCACAGCAGGGCCAGTACGGCGACTGCAGCCGTTTGCGCGGCACGCTGGCGGAAGGTCGGCCAGGGTGCCTGCAGGGCACTCAGGAAGGCTTTGCGCAGCAGCACGCAGAGCACCAGCGTCACGACGCCGAGCATGCTCAGCAGCAGGCCGATGGGATAGGACTCGAGGATGTTGTTCAGCACCTCGTCGGAGTAGACCAGGTAATCCACGGCGATGAAGTTGAAGCGCACACCGAATTCGTCCCAGAACAACCACTCGGCCACGGCGGTGAAGAGCATGGCGTAGATGCTTAGCGCCAGCACCCCTTGCAGAAACCAGCGGTTGAAGCGCGATTGCCACAGGCGTTGCGGGCACAGCAGCAGGAACAGGCTCAGTGGCAGCGCGGCGTAGATCAGAAAGACCAGGTCATTGAGCAGGCCGACGGCGAACACCGGGAAGTAGGCATGGCCGGCTTCGTCCAGATGGGTGAACAGCAGGGTGGCGCGGGTGAGGACGAATATCCCCAGCCAGGTGGCGGTGAGCAGGAGCAGATAGCGCAGCGGCGCCGATCGGGGTGTGTGCATCGTTGATTCCCTTTTGAAGTGCCCATTACCCGAAACAGAAACTTTTTCATGACGGGTTCTGGCGAGGCGCGGGAAATTAACAAGTGAAAAGAGAAAGAAATGTAAATGTCATGTCTGGAAAAGATGAAAAGCCCGAATAGGGTTTTCAGCGTTACTGTTGGATGCCGTAAGTTTGGTGTTAAGTGATAATAATTTTCACTGTCGTTTCATGCAGTGAAGTTGAACGACGTTTTTCGGGACTTGTCTTTCACTCGTCGAGAAGGTGTTTCGAGGGAGGGGCGGCGCCTGGCAGGGGCCGCGCAGGCACCTGATTTTCAAGCGAATGCCACGCCGGTGTTGATGGTCCCGGAATGCATGATTCTTTCTGTGCAGCATTTCTTCGCTGGCGTGTTTATTAAATTTTGTAGTCCTGAGTCTGTTGCTCTGTGGGCAAACTTAAACATAGTGTTCGGAAGTTTTTCCTGCTGCTGTTTGCGGTCGTCTATTGGTTTGTAGGAGAAGTCTGTATCGCGAACTATTGCTTCAACTGATGAAGGCATTGGCAATGAGTGGTGCGCAATCTGTGATCGAGTATTGCCGGCACCTGACATTTTTGTCAGTTGCGCAGCAAGTTGCAGCGCTGCACGCTCGTCCTCGGCGTATTGTCAGGAGATGGCTATGGCTGGCCCCGCTTCACTGGATGCTCACACGCCAACCCTCGCCGTGGTGGATCCTCGGGGATTGACGCTGCGCTCGGTCGCCTATTGTCGAAGCGAGCCAGGTCAGACGGCGCAGCGGCGAGTCACCCGTCACGGGCTCGATGCCTTGGGGCGCGATACCTGTGCGTGGGATCCGCGGGCCTGGGCCGCTGGCGCAGCACCGGGTCGCAGCACTGGCTTTTCACTGTCGGGACAACCCCTTCTGAGCGAGAGCAATGATGCCGGCTGGCGCCTGCAACTGCTGTCGGTGGCGGGGCGCTGCTGTGGGCAGTGGGACAGCCGCGGCAACCGGCGCTGGACGACCCATGACCCGTTGCAGCGCCCTGTCAGTGTCTGCGAGCAAGCGGGTGACGAACCCGCGCAGACTGTCGAGCGCCTGGAATATGTCGGCATGGATGCCGCCTGTGCCGCCGATAACCTGTGCGGGCGGTTGCGGCGCCATGATGATCCCGGCGGTAGCGTCTTCACTCAGGGCTATGCCCTGAACGGGCAGCCGATTCGGCAAGCCCGGCGCTTCGCGAGTTCGATGCAGACGCCTGACTGGCCCGAGGCCGAGGACTTGCGCGAGGCGCTGCTGGAGCCGGGAGAGGGCTATGTCAGCGAGGTCCGGTTCGCGGCAACGGGCGAGGTGCTCCTGCGTGTGGATGCAAGGGGCAATCGCCAGTGCACGGCCCTCGATCTTGCCGGCTCGCCACGGGCACTCGCCCTGCAACGCCCCTCGGACGACGAACCGCAGTGGCTGCGTGATGCCGTTCGATATGACGCGATGAACCGGGTCATCAGCGAACGGGCAGGCAATGGTGTGCTGACCGAGCGCACGTTCTGTCCGCAGGACGGCAGGCTGACCCGGCTGCTTTGCCGGTTGCCGGGGCGCGGGCCCTTGCAGGACCTGAACTACCGCTACGACCCGTCGGGCAATGTGCTCGAGATCGAAGACCGCACCCTGGCGGTCTCCTGGTCCAGGAACCAGCGCATGGCCGGCTTGCGGCAGATGGTCTACGACTCGCTCTACCAACTGATCGAAGCCCGGGGCGTCGAAGTCGACCGGCCAGAACACGGCCCGGGCCTGCCGCCACTGCTGGATCTGCCCCCGGACCCTTCGCGACTCATCAATTACCAGCAGCGATTCAGCTACGACGCTTCGCGCAACCTGGTGCAGCGCCAGCACAGTGGCGCTGCCGGCCTGCGCATGGCGATCGCCGCGTCGAGCAATCGGGCATTGCCTTCGCGGCCGGACGGGAGCCTGCCGGACGAGCAGGAAATCAATGCGGCCTACGATGGGTGCGGCAATCTCATTGCGCTGCCGGGGGTGGCCGCATTGCAGTGGAACCCGCGCAACCAGTTGCAGCGCGTGGTGCTGATCCGGCGCGAGAGCGGTGCCGACGATGACGAGTGGCATGCCTACGATGCGGCAGGCAACCGCGTGCGCAAGCTGGCCAGCGCAGAGGGCGCCAGCCGCTCGCGTCGGAGCGAAGTGCGCTATCTGCCGGGACTGGAGTTGCACAGCAACAGTGCCACCGGTGAGCAGCGTCAGGTCATTGTCGCTGGCGAGGGCGCCAGGGTGTTGCATTGGGCGGCAGGGCGCCCCGAAGGCATCCCAGAGGGGCAGATCCGCTATCAGTTTGCCGATCACCTGGGATCGGTGGCGCTGGAGGTGGACGAGCAGGCTGGCGTGCTCACCCAGGAAACCTGTTATCCCTTTGGCGGCACTGCCCTGTGGGCGGGCAACAGCGAGTTGAGTGCGAGCTACAAAAGCCGGCGCTTCAGCGGCAAGGAGCGGGATGCCTGCGGGCTCTACTATTTTGGCCTGCGCTACTACGCGCCCTGGCTGGGGCGTTGGCTGAACCCCGACCCGCTCGGCGAGGTGGACGGGCTGAACCTCTACGGCATGGTGGCGAACAACCCGGTCAGCCTGCGCGACGGAAACGGCGGCCAGGGCATTCCGGCGGTGGCGCATTATTACTGGAGTGGTGCCGATCTGCCCGAGGACAACCTCTACAACATGCTGTTGTTCAAGACCATGAATCCGGATTGGCAGGTGAACATCTGGGGCCTGCGCGCGCGTCAGTGGTCCCGTGCGCTGATGACGATGGAGGACAGCATGGATCCCGCCGAGCGCTACCTGGTCAAGGATTCCGGCAGCGGAATTGCCCGGCGCGCCCCGGACGAGATGTTCGCTGCGCTTTCCCGGATTTATCCGTCTGCCCATCAGGTCCAGGGCATTTTCGAGCGGGAGCGCTCCGGCGCCTACGCGAACCCCGCGGCGGCGAGCGATGCATTCAGGCTCGGCGCCATGGTGGCCTACGGCGGGCTTTACATGGACGGGGATGTGGCGGTCACGGGGGCCGTGGAACTGGACCCTGGCGAGGGGGACTTCTTCATTCACACCAAGGCACCGGCGGTCAGCAACGGGGTCATTGCCTCGGTGCCGGGTTCGGCAACGGGAAAACGACTGCTCGATCAACTGGTGGAGGAATATTCTCCCAATGCTCAGATCAACCAGTTGATTCCGGAGGTGGCATGGACGACCAAGCGCAGCCGTTCGGGCAAGGAGGGGCTGACCTCACGCATGAGGCTGACCATGGGCATGAGTGGGCCTTCGATGATCAGTGGCGTGCTGGGCGCCGACCGGATAGCCCGTGACGCGGGTGTGATCCCCATTGACGCCTTCGTTTCATTCGTCAAATCCCCGCACGACGGTGGGGTGAGGGAGCGCAGTGTCGATCAGCTGTTCGCCAGGGGTGCGCTTCGCGGTATCGATGCACAGGGCTCGTGGGCAACAATGCGTCCGGGACGTCGTTCTTCGCTGGCGTGAAAAACCCGCTCCAGGCTATGGAGCGGGTGGGTTACAGGTCTTCTGTCAGAAGTGAACCTTGACCAGCAGGCTGGCGGTGTTCTGGTTGGTGTCGAAGAACTTGGTGTCTTCGATGCCGTACTTGTCTTTCCAGTAGTCGTATTCGATACCGACATACAACTGCTTCTCGCCCAGGCTCAGCGCCTTGCCCAGGTCGTACTTGATCTGCGGGTTGAAGTGCAGGTTGGCGTGGTAGGTGCCGTTGTTGCGGGTGGCGTCGTTGTCGACGACCCAGTCCATGAAGCCGTCGATGAGTATGTCGGACTTGCCCACGGGAATGGTGTAGGACCAGACCGGGGTGATCTGCCAGACATTGTCACCGGCGCGCTTGCCCTCGGTCTGACGCTGGTAGAAGTTCAACTGGAAGTAGTCGAAGCCCGGAATGTCCAGGTCGAAACCGGGACCGATCAGGTAGGACTCGGTGTCGCCTTCGCCGAACTCGTAGGTCATCGCCAGCAGCACGTCCTTGACCGGGCCGAACGACAGGTCCTGGCCGAAGATCTTGCCGAACGACAGGCGCGGGCTGAACTCACCGTAGTAGGTATTTGGGCCGTTGCTGCCGTCTTTCTTGCCGTTGTAGAAGATCTTGTCGATGAACAGGAAGTTGTCACCGTACTTCCAGGCATCGGCGTGCTCGAAGGTGAAGGTCTGCTGGATTTCCGGGTTGACGGCGAAATCCTTGCCATACAGGTAGGTCAGGCTGTTGTTCTGCCACTGCACGAGGTCGCCGGCCATGGCGCTGCTGGCGGCCAGCAGGCCGCTGGCGAGGATCAGGCTGTTGGTAAAGCGCATCGGGTTGCTCCCTTGATTTGATTCTGTTGTCGGCGCTCTCTGATGGCGCCGTCGGGTTTGTCTTGTTGTCTTCCGGGTCAATTTTTTTCGACTGGCCACAGCAAACGGGCAAGAGCCCAGCCAACCTTCCCGGATGGATGCAGCAATCCTGCTCGACGTCTTTCTGAACAGATGAAACGGTTGCAACGGTTTGCTTTTACGCCTGCCAACCGCCCGAATTCATTGACTAAGCGGTCAGTAAACGTGGGCGGAATCCTTCCGCCCCGATCGAGGGGGCGCGCAGAATACGGACTTGCGCGCCCGGCCTCAAGTGCTTCGGTCCTGGAAGCACCTGACGCAGATCAGGTTTTTAGAAGTGCACTTTGATCAACGCACTGGTCACGCTCTGGTTGGTATCGAGGCGACCGCTGTTCTCGATACCGTATTTGTCTTTCCAGTAGCTGTATTCGATACCCACGTAGAGCTGCTTGGCGCCCAGGTTCAGTGCCTTGCCCAGGTCGTACTTGACCTGCGGGTTGAACTGCAGGTTGGCGTGGTAGGTGCCGCGCTTTTTGGTTTCGTCGTTGTCCACCACCCAGTCCATGTAGCCGTCGATCAGGATGTCGGACTTGCCCACGGGAATGGTGTAGGAGAAGGTCGGGGTGATCTGCCAGACGTTGTCACCCGGACGGCTGCCCTCGGTGTGGCGGTTGTAGATGTTCAGGGTGAAATAGTTGAAGCCGGGGATGTTCAGGTCGAAGCCGGGGCCGATCAGGTAGGCCTCGTTGTCACCCTCGCCGGACTCGTAGCTCACCGCCAGCAGCACGTCCTTGATCGGGCCGAATTCGAGTTTCTTGTCGAAGATCTTGCCGAACGAGAAGCGCTCGGTGAATTCGCCGTAGTAGGTCCGGTAGCCTTTGCCGCGGTCGGCCTGGCCGTTGTAGAAGATCTTGTCGACGAACAGGAAGGTGTCGCCGTATTTCCACTTGTTCGCGTGTTCGAAGGTGATGGTCTGCTGGATCGCAGGGTTCACCTGGAAGTCCTTGCCGTACAAGTAGCTGATGCTGTTGGTGTGCCACAGCAGGAAGTCCCCCGCTACCGCTGGAAGAGTCGCCAGCAAGCTGCTGCCCAGGAGGAGGGAAGAGGTGATGCGTTTCATGTTGTGATTCCCGGCTAATTATTGTTTTTGGTTGCGGTTTTTCGGCGCGAAGCGCCCCGGCCGACCCGCTCCCCCGGGTCGACGGTCCTGCGTATTGCTCGGGTTGTGCCCGGCGGCCACGGCGCCGCCTCGGGGCTCAATGGTGGGCGGCGGCTTCGTTGTGCGAGGCGCGCTCGGCGCCGCCAAGGATGTTGAACAAGAGGTTCAGCACCAGGGCGCTGACCGTTGCCATGGCGATGCCGCTATGGGTGATCGGCTCCATCCACTGGGGCATCTGCGAGAAGAACTCGGGACGCACCACCGGGATCAGGCCCATGCCGACGCTGACGGCCACCAGCAACTGGTTGCGCCGGTCAGCGATGTCCGCTTCCTGGAGGATCTTGATCCCTGTAGCAGCGACCATGCCGAACATCGCGATCGAGGCGCCGCCCAGCACTGCCGGCGGAATCGAAGCGATCAGGAAGGCCGCCTTGGGCAGCAGGCTGAGCAGGATCAGGAACCCACCGGCCACCACGGTCACGTAGCGGCAGCGCACGCCGGTCATCTGCACCAGACCGATGTTCTGGGCGAAGGAGGAGTGGGTGAAGGTGTTGAAAAAACCGGCGACAAAGGAAGCGCCGGCGTCGCACATCAAACCGCGACGAAGCATTCCCGGGGTCACTTCACGGTCAGTGACCTTACCCAGGGCGAGGAACATGCCGGTGGACTCGACGAAGATGATCACCACCACCAGGCACATGGAAAGAATGGGCGCGAGGCTGAACGTGGGCATGCCGAAGTGCAGCGGGGTCACCACTTGCACCCATGGCGCCTCGTCGAGGCCCGACAGGTCGACCATGCCGATGGAGCCGGCCAGGATGTAGCCCAGGCCCATGCCGATCAGCACCGAAACGTTGACCCAGAAACCGCGCATGAAGCGGTTGACCAGCAAAATGGTGGCCAGGACCAGCCCGGCGACGATCAGGTAGATCGGCGAGCCGAAGCTGCTGGCGGCGGCACCGCCACCGGCCCAGTTGACGGCAACCGGGAACAGCGACAGACCGATCGAGGTGATGACCGTACCGGTCACCAATGGCGGGAAGAAACGCACCACCTTGGACATGAACGGCGCGATCAGCATGCCGAAGAACCCGGCGGCGATGGTGGCGCCGAAGATCCCCTGCAGGCCGACACCGGGCATGCCGGCCATGGCGACCATGCTGCCGACGGCGGCGAAGCTGGCGCCCATCATCACCGGCATGCGGATCCCTACAGCACCAATGCCGAACGACTGGACGATGGTGGCGACACCGGCGACCAGCAGATCGGCATTGATCAGGAAAGCAACTTCTTCACGGGAGAGTCCGGCAGCCTGTCCGATGATCAGCGGCACCGCGATGGCGCCTCCGTACATCAGCAGCACGTGTTGCAGACCGACGAGGATCAGTTGCAACAGGGGCAGGGGCTGTCGTGGCGGCGCAACGGGGATGTACGCCTTGCGAGACTCGGACATGCAGCACCTCAACGGTTTTGTTCTTGTTTTTAGCTGCAAGCGTCTGGCGGCGGGCTTCAACGAGAGGCGCGCCGTCGACAGGCTTGCACTTGTTGCTTTTTTGTCGAGCTGCAAGCTTCAAGCTGCAAGCTTCAAGAAAAAGCAGGCGGCCTTGGCTTGCAGTTTTTGCGTGTTACTACAGGTGCGGCTTCAAGCGACAAGCTGTCAGACGAAGCCGATCAGCTTGCCGCTTGCCGCTTACGGCTGCCGCTCAATTCACCGGCGCGCCCTTGGCGATCCAGTCACCGACCAGCTTGCGTTCCTCGGCAGTCATCTGGGTGATGTTGCCCAGCGGCATGATCTGGCTGGCGACGGCCTGGGCCTGGATACGCGGAGCCATGGCCTGGATCTGTTGCGGCGTGTCGAGCATCACGCCAGCAGGCGCGGCACTGAACAGCGGGCTGGTCGGCTTGGCCGAGTGGCACACCGCGCAGCGTTCCTGGATCACGCTGTGGATCTTGTCGAAGTCACCACCGGTCGCCGCGGCTGTTGCCTGGGCGGGAGCTGCGGCAGGCGCAGCCGGTGCGGCCGCTTCGGCCGGCGCTTCAGGCTTGGCCTGGGCGGCCTGCCAGGCGGCAGCTTGCTGTTCCTCGGCTTTCTCGGCGGCCGTCTTGCCACCCAGTGCGGTTTCCGGCAGCGGCTGGTATTCGATCTTCGCAGCAGCCTGCTCAGGCGCGGTCGGCAGCGGCTTTGGACCGGTGACGTAGGCCAGGCAGATCATCGCCAGGGCGCCGACGGGCAGGGCCCAGGCGTACTTGTTGCTGTCGTGGCGGGTGTTGAAGTAGTGACGGATCAACACGGCCGCGATGGCGATACCGGCCAGGATCAGCCAGTTGTACTTGCTGCCGTAGGTGCTCGGGAAGTGGTTGCTGATCATGATGAACAGCACCGGCAGGGTGAAGTAGTTGTTGTGGCGCGAGCGCAGCAGGCCCTTGGCCGGCAGGACCGGATCAGGAGTGGTGTTGGCTTCGATGGCGGCTACCAGCTGACGCTGGGCCGGCATGATGATGCGGAACACGTTGCCGACCATGATGGTGCCGATGATGGCGCCGGTGTGCAGGTATGCACCACGACCGCTGAACACCTGGCTGAAGCCGAAGCACGCGGCGATGATCAGCACGAACAGCACCAGGCCGAGCAGGGCAGGTTGCTTGCCCAGTGGCGAGTCGCAGAGGAAGTCGTAGATGAACCAGGCGGCGATCAGCGAGCCGACACCGATGGCAACGCCTTCGAAGCCGGTCAGGGTGCTGCCGGGGGCCAGCAGGTAAAGGGTCGGCTGCCAGTAGAACACCAGGCACAGCAGGGCGATACCGGACATCCAGGTGAAGTAGGCTTCCCATTTGAACCAGTGCAGGTTCTCCGGCATTTTCGGCGGGGCCAGCTTGTACTTCTCCAGGTGGTAGATACCACCACCGTGGATCGCCCAGAGATCACCGGACAGCCCGTCACGCGGGTTGGCGCGGTTCAGGTTGTTTTCCAGCCAGACGAAGTAGAACGACGCGCCGATCCAGGCCACGCCGGTAATCATGTGAACCCAGCGCACGCTCAGGTTCAGCCATTCCAACAGATGTGCTTCCACAGTCTTGTACCTCTTGCCGGTCACCGAGAACGATGGCCGGCCTTCTCTTATTGGTGGGGATTGAGGACCAATTGCTCATCCTCGGTGAAGAAATGCTCGTCGCAGTTGTTGCCTGAACCACTGCGATCAACCACCAGGAAGTCATCCCGCTTTTCGATCGTCAGCACCGGGTGGTGCCAGACGCCGCGATGGTAATTGACGCCCTGCCTTCCATTGCTGATGAAGGCGCGGACGAGGCCTGATACAGGTGCATCGCCAACGGGCGCGACCACGATCAGAAAGGGGTTGCCGAGCAGCGGGATGAAGGCCTGGCTGCCCAGCGGATGGCGTTCCAGCATGCGCACGGTCAGCGGCATGTCCAGCGCGTCGGCGCGGAAGATGCTGATGATCGCCTTGTCTTCCGGCTGTGCGGTTTCGACCGTCGCCAGCTTGTGGAAGCGCATGGTCGAGCCGTTGTTGATCATGAAGTGGTCGCTGCCGTCGGTTTCGATCACGTCACCGAAAGGGGCGAAGGCTTCTTTGCTCAGGGGCTCAATCACTAAAGTGCGCATGCGGTATGTCTCTGAATTCTGTGTGTTGTTATCAGGCTGTCGGCGCCGGCCTTGCCGGCGCGCACGGTGTTACAGCTGCAGCAGGCGGAACAGGGCGATCAGGTTGATCTGCGCCAGGGCTTCCTTGAACTCGGCATCGGCATCGTTGTGGATGCGGGTTTCGAAGGAAGCAAGGATCTGGTGCCGATTGCTGCCTTTGACCGCCATGATGAACGGGAACTGGAACTTGGCCTTGTAGGCATCGTTGAGCTCGGTGAAGCGGGCGAACTCTTCGGCGGTGCACTGGTGGATACCGGCGCCGGCCTGCTCGTTGGTGCTCGATTCGGTCAGTTCACCCTGGATCGCGGCCTTGCCGGCGAGATCCGGGTGAGCATTGATCAGCGCCAGCTGGGCGGCGTGGTCGGCGCTCAGGAGGATGTCGCTCATGCGTTCGTGCAGGTTTTCGATCTGGTCCAGCTCATCGCGCTGGCCCAGGTCCCAGGCCTTCTCGGCAACCCAGGGCGAGTGCTCGTAGATGTCGGCGAACGCCTCGACGAACGCGGCGCGGTCCAGGGTCGAAGGGGTCAGGGTCTTGAAAGCGGTCATTTCGAAATCTCGGCGGTGTAAGGGTGGTGGGTGTGCCAGTGGCGGGCGATATCCACGCGACGGGCAAACCAGACCTGGTCATGGCTCTTGGCGTAGTCGATGAAGCGCTTGAGCGACGCCAGGCGCGCCGGACGGCCGACCAGACGGCAGTGCAGGCCGATGGACAGCATCTTCGGTGCTTCGGCGCCTTCTTCGTAGAGCACGTCGAAGGCGTCCTTGAGGTACTGGAAGAACTGCTCGCCGCAGTTGAAGCCCTGGACCTGGGTGAAGCGCATGTCGTTGGTGTCCAGGGTGTACGGGATCACCAGGTGCGGCTTGCCGGTGGGGTTGTTCGGCTCCCAGTAGGGCAGGTCGTCATCGTAGGTGTCGCTGTCGTAGAGGAAGCCGCCTTCCTCCATCACCAGGCGCCGGGTGTTCGGGCCGGTGCGACCGGTGTACCAGCCCAGCGGGCGCTCGCCGGTGAGTTCGGTGAGGACGCGGATGGCTTCGAGCAGGTGCTCGCGTTCCTGGGCCTCGTCCATGTTCTGGTAGTCGATCCAGCGGTAGCCGTGGCTGCAGATCTCGTGGCCGGCTTGGACCATGGCGCGGATCACGTCCGGATGGCGCTGGGCGGCCATGGCGACGGCGAAGATGGTCAGCGGCACGCCGCTGTCCTTGAACAGCTTGAGCAGGCGCCAGACACCCGCGCGGCTGCCGTATTCGTAGAGCGACTCCATGCTCATGTTGCGCGCGCCCTGCAGCGGCTGGGCGGCGACCATCTCGGAGAGGAACGCTTCGGACTCCTTGTCTCCATGAAGGATGTTGCGTTCGCCGCCTTCTTCATAATTGAGCACGAAAGACAACGCGATGCGGGCATTCCCCGGCCAGCGCGGATGGGGAGGGGTATTGCCGTAACCGATCAGGTCGCGAGGATAATCAGCGCTCACTGCAGTCTTCCTTCTTGTACGTGAAAACGGAGAGGGTGGCGGTCGCGGGTCGCGTTGGGCCACGCCGATGGAATGATTGTATACAACTTTATCGACGATTTGTAAGCCTGTTTTTTTGCATTTCTTTCTCCGTCAGGCCCTGGAGTGCTTTGCAAGAAACCTGCCTGATTGGTCAGCAAATGACGCCGGCGTCTGCGAAGGCTCTGGCTTTGCGACTGATGGCGTATTTACAGGCCAGCGAGGAGCTGAATCGGAAATGCGCTCGAAAAATTGTGTACAATTTTTCAATAAAATGTCTTAATGCTCCAGCAGCCGCACGCAGCCGTGTTCATTGTCGGTGCCGTGCGGGTATTTTTTGCCCACAGATTGAACAATGAGGCGAGCAAGCAATGGGACGTTTGACCACGCATGTACTGGATGCCGCACATGGCTGCCCTGGCAGCTCGATCAAGGTCGAGCTCTATCGGGTCGAAGGCCAGCAGCTGGAACTGGTGAACACGGCACTGACCAACAGCGATGGCCGCGTCGACGTGCCACTGCTGCAGGGCGATGATTATCGCAGTGGCGTGTACCAATTGCAGTTCAGTGCCGGTGACTACTACCGCGCCCGTGGCGTGCAACTGCCGGAGCCGGCGTTCCTCGACGTGGTGGTACTGCGCTTTGGCATCAACGACAAGCAGGATCACTACCATGTGCCGCTGCTGATCTCGCCTTACAGTTACTCGACCTATCGCGGAAGCTAGTTGGTCGCTAGAAGAATCTTCGTAGGTCCTTGCCCGCTCACACTGGCGGGCTTTTTTTCGTCTGCTGGAAAGCAGCTGTAAGCTGCAAGCTGCAAGCTGCAAGCTGCAAGCTGCAAGCTTCAAGCTTCAAGCTTCAAGCTGCAAGCTTCAAGAAAGAGCGGTCCGCGTCGCTGCGGTTCCTCTTGTAGCTTGCAGCTTATGGCTTGCAGCTCAAAGAACCCTGCGCGGGCGAAGCGGCAAGAAAGAGCAGTCCGCGTCGCCACCGTTCCTCTTGCCGCTTGCAACTTGCAGCTCAAAAAAAAAGCCCCACCCGAAGGTGAGGCTCCTTTCCCGCCCTCTTTCCCTTACAGGAAGATGAACTTGGCAATGAAGATCGCGCACAGCACCCACAGGCTGGCGGAGATTTCCTTGTGCTTGCCGGTGAAGGCCTTGAGTACGACGTAGGTGATGAAGCCCAGGGCGATACCGTCGGCGACCGAGAAGGTCAGCGGCATCATGATGACCGTGACGATCGCCGGGATGCTGTCGGTGGCTTCGTCCCACTCGATGTGCGCCATGCTGCCCATCATCAGCATGGCCACGTAGATCAGCGCACCCGCGGTGGCGTACGCCGGGATCATGCCCGCCAGCGGTGCGAAGAACATCGCGGCGACGAACAGCAGGCCGACCACTACTGCCGTCAGGCCGGTGCGGCCACCGGCGGCGACACCCGCAGCGCTCTCCACGTAGCTGGTCACTGGCGGTACGCCGACCACAGCGCCGAACACGCTCGACGCGCTGTCGGCCTTCAGTGCCCGGGACAGGTTCTCGATACGGCCGTCGGCGTTGACCAGGTTGGCGCGCTGGGCGACGCCCATCAGGGTGCCGGCGGTGTCGAACATGTGCACGAAGAGGAAAGCCAGTACTACGGCGATCATGCTGACGTTGAACACACCGGCCACGTCCATGGCCATCCAGGTCGGTGCCAGGCTCGGTGGCAGCGAGAACACGCCGCCGTATTCCACCAGGCCCAGGCCCCAGCCGGCGAGGGTCACGGTGATGATGCTGATGAGGATCGCGCCGAACACCCGGTGGTAGCTGAGTACGGCGATCATCAGGAAGCACACGGCTGCCAGCAGCGGGCCGGGTTCGTTGAGGTGGCCGAGCTTGATCAGGGTGGCCGGGCTGTCGACGACGATGCCCGCGGTTTTAAGGCCGATCAGTCCGAGAAACAATCCGACGCCGGCGCCCATGGCATGACGAAGGCTGACCGGGATGCTGTTGAGCAGCCATTCGCGCACGCGGGAAAGGGTAAGGAACATGAACAGCACACCGGACACGAACACCGCGCCCAGCGCGGCTTCCCAGGTGTAGCCCATGGTCCCGACCACGGTGTAGGTGAAGAAGGCGTTCAGGCCCATGCCGGGTGCCAGCCCGACTGGCCAGTTGGCGTAGAGCCCCATGAGCAGGCAGCCGAGGGCGGCGGCGATACAGGTGGCGACGAATGCCGCCCCGTGATCGATGCCGGCATCAGCCATGATGTTGGGGTTGACGAAAATGATGTAGGCCATGGTGATGAAGGTCGTCAGGCCGGCGATCATTTCGGTCTTTACGGTGGTGCCATGTAGCTTGAGTTTGAAAATCCGCTCCAGCCAGCTCGTTTCGAGCGGTGGGGCAAGATCCAGCGTAGGTGCGTCGGATTTGCGGCTTTCCACAGCGTGTACTCCTCAAGTCTTTTCTTGTTTTTCAGAGCTGGTCCTGCACGTTCACTGGGGGCTCTGCGAGGTAAGGGAATTGGCAAGGCGTCCTGGTGCGGATAGTTGACTTCCGAGTCAGGAAGCTGCACGTGGATTATGCGTTTGTATACAAAGAATGCAAATACTGTTTTATTGGATGTGCGCACTTTAGTTGCTGCGAACGCTATAAAGAACAAGCTCGCCTGCAGAAATGCCGTTTGCTGTGTACAATGCGGCAATACCAAAGCCGTTATTTTTTCTACCCAGGACTTGCCATCGCCCCACTGGCTGGTATTACAGTCGAGGTCCGATAGGCGAATCTTCGTGCGCGAGTGCCCATGAACGAACAGCTACAACCCCTCAAGAAGACCCCGCGCGCCGGCAAGACCGGTGGTCGCAGCGGCACCCAGGATGACATTGTCTACGCGCATATCTTCGAGGCCATTCTCGAACAGCGGCTGGCACCGGGTACCAAGTTGAGTGAGGAAGCCCTGGGCGAGATCTTCGGCGTCAGCCGCACCATCATTCGCCGCGCGCTGTCGCGCCTGGCCCACGAAAGCGTGGTGCTGTTGCGGCCCAACCGCGGCGCGGTGGTCGCCAGCCCGACCGTCGAGGAAGCGCGCCAGGTGTTCTTCTCCCGGCGCATGGTGGAGCGGGCGATCACCGAGCTGGCCGTGCAGCATGCCACTGCCGAGCAATTGAACGAACTGCGGGTCATGGTTCGCGAAGAGCGCGACAGTTTCTCCCGCGGTGATCGCGGCGCCGGTATCCGTCTTTCCGGCGAATTCCACCTCAAGCTGGCCGAAGCCGCCGGCAATGCGCCGCTGGTGAGTTTCCAGCGCAGCCTGGTGTCGCAGACCTCGCTGATCATCGCCCAGTACGAAAGTGGCAACCGCTCGCACTGTTCCTACGACGAGCACATGCAACTGATCGACGCCATCGAGGCCCGCGACGCGACCCTCGCGGTGAACCTGATGATGCATCACATGGATCACATCGACAGCAAGCTCAACCTCGACGAAGAAAGCGCTTCGGACGATCTGCACGCGGTGTTCTCGCACCTGCTGCAGAGCAAGAAGCGCAGCGGCCCGGTCCAGGCCAAGAGCTGATTGCCGAGGACGTAAAAAGCGGGGCCCGTGTTGCAAAGCACGGGCCCCGTTTTGTTTGTGTCATCTTCGGGACCGTCTCACGGTCCTTCGCGAGCAAGCTCGCTCCCACATGGCAGCCGGGAACTGCTTTGCGGGGGCGCGAGCTTGCTCGCGAAGGGCCGCGAAGCGACCCCGCGCCTACCATCAGCGCTGGTGCACGCAGGTACCGGCCGCGAAGGTCTGGCGGATAGTGCGGTCATCGCCCAGGGTGGTCAGCACGAACAGGGTTTCCTCGATGCTGTTCGACTGCTGCAGGCGGTAGTCCAGCAGTGGCGTGGCCTGGTAGTCGAGCACCACGAAGTCGGCATCGTTGCCGGCGCGCAGGCTGCCGATGCGGTCGTCCAGGCTCAGCGCCCGGGCGCCGCCGAGGGTGGCCAGGTACAGCGACTTGAACGGGTGCAGGCGAATGCCCTGCAACTGCATGACCTTGTACGCCTCGTTCAGCGTGTTGAGCAGCGAGAAGCTGGTGCCGGCGCCGACGTCGGTGCCCAGGCCGACCTTGACCTTGTGCTGCTCGGCCTGGGTCAGGTTGAACAGGCCGCTGCCCAGGAACAGGTTGGAGGTCGGGCAGAAGGCAACCGCCGAACCGGTTTCCGCCAGGCGCTGGCATTCGGCGTCACACAGGTGCACGCCATGGGCGAACACCGAGCGCTCGCCCAGCAGCTTGAAGTGGTCGTACACGTCGAGGTAGCCACTGCGCTCGGGGAACAGCGATTTCACCCAATCGATTTCCTTGAGGTTCTCGCTCAGGTGGGTGTGCATGTACAGGTCCGGGTACTCACCAAGCAGTTGCCCGGCCAGTTGCAGTTGTTCCGGGGTGCTGGTGGGGGCGAAGCGCGGCGTCACTGCGTAGTGCAGGCGGCCCTTGCCATGCCAGCGCTCGATCAGCGCCTTGCTCTCGGCGTAGCCGGATTCGGCGGTGTCGGTCAGGTAATCCGGGGCGTTGCGGTCCATCATCACCTTGCCGGCGATCATCCGCAGGTCCAGGCGTTCGGCTTCCTCGAAGAAGGCATTCACCGACTCCGGATGCACGCTGCCAAACACCAGCGCGGTGGTGGTGCCGTTGCGCAGCAGTTCCTGGATGAACAGCTTCGCCACCTTGTCGGCGTGATCCTTGTCGGCGAACTGGCGCTCGCACGGGAAGGTGTAGGTGTTCAGCCAGTCCAGCAGTTGCTCGCCATAGGAGCCGATCATGCCGGTCTGCGGGAAGTGGATGTGGGTGTCGATGAAGCCCGGGGTGATCAGGCTGTCCTGGTAGTGCACCACGTCGATGTCGGCGGGCAGGGTCGGCAGCAGTTGGCTGGCGTGGCCCAGGCGGCTGATCTTGCCGTTGTCGACCACCAGCAGGCCGTCTTCGTAGTACTCGTAGGAGGCTTCGATACCGACCTCGGCCGGGTCGGCGACGCTGTGCAGGATGGCGGAACGGTAGGCTTTGCGGGTTGCGCTCATAACGGTCTCGTCAAATGGCGTGGCTGCGCCGCGAAGGCGGCAGCAGTTGGGCAATGGGTTCGGCGTTCACGGCCGGGTTGTGCTGGCCGAAACTGGCGTTGTAGGTGGCAATGATTTCGGCGGCGATGGACACGGCGATCTCGATTGGCAGCTTGCCCTTGACCTCCGCCAGGCCCATCGGGCAACGCATGCGCTGCATGCGTTCGGCGTCGAAGCCGCGGTCGCGCAGACGGTGTTCGAACTTGGCGCGCTTGGTCTTCGAGCCGATCAGGCCGAACCAGCGGAAGTCGTTGCGCTTGAGGATGGCGGCGGTGAGTTCAAGGTCCAGCTGGTGGTTGTGGGTCATGACGATGCAGTAGCTGCCGGGGGGCAGTTCATCGACTTCGTCCACCGGTTCGTCGGCGACGACTTTCCACACCCCGCTGGGGATCTGTTCGGGGAATTCCTGCTCGCGGGAATCGATCCAGCGCACCCGGCAGGGCAGCGCGGCGAGCAAGGGTACCAGAGCGCGGCCGACATGGCCCGCGCCGAACACGGCGATCTGCGCCTGTACCGCGCCCATCGGCTCGAACAGCAGCACCGTGGCGCCACCGCAGCACTGGCCGAGGCTGGCGCCGAGGCTGAAGCGCTCCAGGTGCGGCGACTCACGGCCCTCGGCAAGCATCTGCCGGGCAATGTGCATCGCCTTGAATTCCAGGTGACCGCCGCCGATGGTGTCGAACAGACGGCTGGCGCTGACCACCATCTTCGAGCCGGCGTTGCGTGGGGTCGAGCCGCGCTCCTCGATGATGGTCACCAGGACACAGGGCTCGCCCTGTTCCTGCAATTCGGCGAGGGCGTTGATCCATTGGTGCATGATTTATGTCCTCTCCAGGAATCTTGTGTTGCTAGTGCTGGCCTCATCGCCGGCAACGCCGGCTCCCACAAGGACCGTGTACACCGCCAAGCACTGTGGGAGCCGGCGTTGCCGACGATAGGACCAGCAGCCTTCACAAACAGGCCAGCCCGTTACTCGGTCACAGCCTCAACCTCGAGTGAGGCCTGCCGCGCCGCCACCGCCTTGCGCATCTGCTCGCAACCCCACAACACCCGCTCCGGCGTCGATGGCGCGTCGATCAGCGGATGCTCGCGGTAGTCGGCGATGCTCGCCACGGCGTCCTTGATCGCGCACCAGGCGGCGATGCCGAGCATGAACGGCGGTTCGCCCACGGCCTTGGAGTGGAACACGGTGTCTTCCGGGTTCTTGCGGTTTTCCACCAGCTTGACCCGCATGTCGATCGGCATGTCCGCCACCGCCGGGATCTTGTAGCCGGCCGGGCCATTGGTCACCAGTTTGCCCTTGGCGTTCCACACCAGTTCCTCGGTGGTCAGCCAGCCCATGCCCTGGACGAAACCGCCTTCCACCTGGCCGATGTCGATGGCCGGGTTCAGCGAGTCGCCGACGTCGTGGAGGATGTCGGCGCGGAGCATCTTGTACTCGCCGGTCAGGGTGTCGACGATCACCTCGACGCAAGCGGCGCCAAAGGCGAAGTAGTAGAACGGCCGGCCGCGGGCCTGGCTGCGGTCGTAGAAGATCTTCGGCGTGCGGTAGAAGCCGGTGCTGGACAGCGACACCTGGGCGAAGTACGCCTGCTGCACCAGCGACTCGAACGACATGATTTCATCGCGCACGCGCACATGGCCGTTGCGGAACTCGACGTCTTCCTCGGTGACCTTCCACTGCCTGGCGGCAAACTCGACGAGGCGTTTCTTGAGGATCTCCGCTGCGTTCTGCGCGGCTTTGCCGTTCAGGTCGGCGCCACTGGAGGCGGCGGTCGGCGAGGTGTTGGGCACCTTGTCGGTGTTGGTTGCGGTGATCTGGATGCGGTCGAAGTCCACCTGGAACACTTCGGCCACCACCTGGGCGACCTTGGTATTCAGGCCCTGGCCCATCTCGGTGCCGCCGTGGTTCAGGTGGATGCTGCCGTCGGTGTAGATGTGGATCAGCGCACCGGCCTGGTTGAGGAAGGTGGCGGTGAAGGAGATACCGAACTTCACCGGGGTCAGCGCCAGGCCCTTCTTCAGGATCGGGCTGTTGGCGTTGAAGCGACGGATCGACTCGCGGCGTTCGGCGTAGTCGCTGCTCGCTTCGAGGTCGGCGGTCATTTCCTCGATCAGGTTGTGTTCGACGGTCTGGTAGTAATGGGTGACGTTGCGCTCGGTCTTGCCGTAGTAGTTGGCCTTGCGCACGGCCAGCGGGTCGCGGCCCAGATGGCGGGCGATATGGTCCATCACCTCTTCGATGGCAACCATGCCCTGCGGGCCGCCGAAGCCGCGGTAGGCGGTGTTGGAGGCAGTGTTGGTCTTGCAGCGATGGCCGTGCACCGTGGCATCGCCCAGGTAGTAGGCGTTGTCGGAGTGGAACATGGCGCGGTCGACGATCGAACCCGAGAGGTCCGGCGAGTAGCCGCAGTTGCCGGCCAGGTCGAAGTTGATGCCGTGCAGACGACCGTTGTCGTCGAAGCCGACGTCGTACTCGACGTAGAACGGGTGGCGCTTGCCGGTCATCATCATGTCTTCGACGCGCGGCAGGCGCATCTTGGTCGGCTGGCCGGTCAGGCGGGCGACCACTGCACACAGGCACGCCGGGCTGGCCGCCTGGGTTTCCTTGCCGCCGAAACCGCCGCCCATGCGGCGCATGTCGAGAACGATCTTGTTCATCGGCACGTCGAGGACTTCGGCGACCAGCTTCTGCACTTCGGTGGGGTTCTGCGTCGAGCAGTACACGATCATGCCGCCGTCTTCGGTGGGCATCACCGAGGAGATCTGGGTCTCAAGGTAGAAATGCTCCTGGCCGCCGATGTGCAAGGTGCCTTGCAGGCGGTGCGGGGCGCTGGCCAGGGCGCTGGCCGAGTCACCGCGCTGGTGGGTGTGGCTGTCGAGCACGAAGTGCTTCTTGCGAAACGCCTCGACCACATCCAGCACCGGCTCCAGGTCTTCGTACTCGATGATCGCCGCCATCGCTGCGCGGCGGGCGGTGTCCAGGTCGCGGGCGGCCACGGCGAGCACCGGCTGGCCGAAGAACTCCACCTTGTCGATGGCCAGCAGCGGATCGCCGGCCACTACCGGGCCGATGTCCTTGAGGCCGGGAATGTCTTCGTGGGTGATGACGATGCGTACGCCTTCGAAGGCATAGCAGGGCGTGGTGTCGACTTTCAGGATGCGTGCGTGGGCACGGTCGGAGGTGCGGGCATACACATGCAGCTGGTTGGGAAACTCCAGGCGGTCATCGATGTACACCGCCTCGCCGGATACCTGCTTGTCGGCGCTGTCGTGCTTGACGCTGCGGCCGACGCCGGTGGTCAGGCCCTGGGCGAACAGTTCGGCCATTTCCGCCTGGCTCTTGGGCGCGTGGTGGTTAGACATAATCGGTCACCCGGGTCTCGATGTGCGGTGTTTGCAGTTCGATGAAGTACTTGCGCAGCAGGTTCTGCGCGCCCAGCAGGCGGTATTCCTTGCTGGCGCGGAAGTCCGAGAGCGGGGTGAAGTCCTCGCCCAGGGCCTGGCAGGCTTTTTCCAGGGTGGCCTGGTTGAACGGTTTGTCGATCAGCGCAGCTTCGCAGGCGCGGGCGCGTTTCGGAATCGCCGCCATGCCGCCGAAGGCGACGCGTGCCTGTTCGATCACACCGTTGTCGATGCGCAGGTTGAACGCCGCGCAGACCGCGGAAATGTCGTCGTCCAGGCGCTTGGACACCTTGTAGGCGCGGAACGCCCAGTTGGCCTTGGCCTTCGGCACGATGATGCGTTCGATGAACTCGCTTTCCTGGCGGGCCGTGATGCGGTAGTCGATGAAATAGTCTTCCAGCTTCAGGGTGCGGGTGCTCTCGCCCTTGCGCAGAACGATCTGCGCGCCGAGGGCGATCAGCAGGGGCGGCGAGTCACCAATGGGCGAGGCGTTGCCGATGTTGCCACCGAGGGTGCCCTGGTTGCGGATCTGCAGGGAGGCGAAGCGGTGCAGCAGCTCACCGAAGTCCGGGTATTCGGCGTTCAGGGCTTCGTAACAGTCGGTGAGCGGGGTGGCGGCGCCGATCTCGATGCGGTCGTCGAAGTGTTCGATGCGCTTGAGTTCAGCGACGTTGCCGACGTAGATCATCACCGGCAGGGTCTTGTGGAACTGGGTGACTTCCAGCGCCAGGTCGGTGCCGCCGGCCAGCAGGCGGGCTTCCGGGTGCGAGCCGTAGAGGTCGGCCAGGTCGGCGACGGTCAGCGGCACCAGGCAGCGTTTGTCGCCGCTGTTGAGTTCGCCGGTTTCCTTGGGCGCGATGGCCTTGAGGCGGGCGATGGTCTGGGCCTGGGCTGCATCGAACTGATCCGGCTGCGCCTGGCAGCACGACTGCTCGGCGGCGGCCAGGATCGGCCGATAACCGGTGCAGCGGCAGAGGTTGCCGGCCAAGGCCTCGTGGGCCTTGTGCAGGTCGGGCGCATCGCTGTTTTTCTGCAGGGCGAACAGCGACATCACGAAGCCCGGGGTGCAGAAACCGCACTGCGAACCATGGCAGTCGGCCAGCGCCTGTTGCACGCTGTGCAGCTTGCCCTGATGCTTGAGGCCTTCGACGCTGATCAATTGCTTGCCATGCAGCGACGAGACGAACGTCAGGCAGGAGTTCAGGCTGCGGTAGCGCAGGCTGTCCTGGCCGCTTTCGTCGTTGACGAGTTCGGCGACCACCACGGAGCACGCGCCGCAGTCACCACTGGCGCAGCCCTCCTTGGTACCGGTTTTTCCCAGGTGCTCGCGCAAGTATTCGAGCACGGTCAGGTTGGGGTCCAGGGCATGCTCACTGCGCAATTCCTGGTTCAAGAGAAACTGGATCACGGAAGGGCCTCACAAGAGCGAATTATTGTTGTTGAGCGGACTGAGGCGGAATGTATTAAGCCTTGACTTTCTGGTCAATGATTTTCTGACTTAAAGGTCAGGAAATTTTCCGCGACAGGTCGCCCAACGCCCTGGCACCTGTGTTTCAGTTAAGCACGGATGCTATAGGAAAAGGCTTCAAGTGATGAGTGACGTCGCGCAGGCAGCCGGAGCAAGTCTCAGCTAGCCTTGGGGAAGTCTTTCGCGGGGAATCAGGCGTACGCGGTCGGAGGCCGTAGCAGCGGGCTTAGCCACAAGTCGCGCGAAGTTGACGGCTTCGTCATGTTGGAAGAGGGCATTTGCGGTACACTTCCGCGTTTTTAGCCGTTCAACGATTTCGAAGGAAAACCATGACGTTCAAGGCGCCGGACAGCCTCTCCGAGCAAATTGCCCACTACCTGGCCGAGCGGATCATCCGGGGCGAACTCAAGCCTGCCGAACGTATCCAGGAGCAGAAGGTCACGCAGGCGCTGAATGTCAGCCGCGGCTCGGTGCGCGAAGCCCTGTTGATCCTCGAACGCCGTCATCTGGTGACCATCCTGCCGCGCCGCGGCGCCCATGTGACCGTGCTCAACGAGCTGCACCTGCGCAGCCTGTGCACGCTGATGAGCGAGCTGTACATCCTGCTCGGCAACGCCGTGGCCACCCAGTTCCAGAGCGATGCCGAGCTGGCGCCGTTCCTGGCCATCCAGAAACGCCTGGAAGAAGCCTGCGCGCAGAAGGACATCCGCGCCTTCGTCGAAGAAAGCTTCGCCGTGATGCGCGCCGCCTATCCCTTCGCCAACAACCCTTACCTGCAGGAAACCGTCGAGAACCTGCAGCCGGCCATGAGCCGTGCCTATTACCTGGCGCTGGACCAGCGCAAGGCCGAAATGAGCGAGTTCCTGGCGCTGTTCGCCGACCTGCTGCACGCCGTCGTCGCCCGAGACCTGCCGCGCATCCGCCTGGTCCTGACCACGTACTGCCAGCGCAGTTGCGAGCTGGTGCTCTCGGCCCTGGTGACTGACTGAGCATGCGCCTCAAGTGCATTCGCCTGGCGGGGTTCAAGTCCTTCGTCGACCCGACCACCGTCAACTTCCCGAGCAACATGGCGGCCGTGGTCGGGCCCAATGGCTGCGGCAAGTCCAACATCATCGACGCGGTGCGCTGGGTCATGGGCGAAAGCTCGGCGAAGAACCTGCGCGGCGAGTCGATGACCGACGTCATTTTCAACGGCTCCACCAGCCGCAAGCCGGTCAGCCAGGCCAGCATCGAACTGGTGTTCGACAACAGCGACAACACCCTGGTGGGCGAATACGCCGCCTACGCCGAGATCTCGATCCGCCGCAAGGTCACCCGCGACGGGCAGAACACCTACTTCCTCAACGGCACCAAGTGCCGGCGCCGTGACATCACCGATATCTTCCTCGGTACCGGTCTCGGGCCGCGCAGCTACTCGATCATCGAGCAGGGCATGATCTCCAAGCTGATCGAGGCCAAGCCCGAAGAGTTGCGCAACTTCATCGAGGAAGCCGCTGGCATCTCCAAGTACAAGGAGCGTCGCCGCGAGACCGAGAACCGCATCCGCCGCACCCAGGAAAACCTCGAACGCCTGACCGACCTGCGCGAAGAGCTGGAGCGCCAGCTCGAACGCTTGCACCGTCAGGCCCAGGCCGCCGAGAAATACAAGGAATACAAGGCCGAGGAGCGCCAGCTCAAGGCGCAACTCTCGGCCCTGCGCTGGCGCGCGCTGGACAGCCAGGTACGCCAGCGCGAAAGCGTGATCGGCGATCAGGAGGTGTCCTTCGAGGCACTCGTGGCCGATCAGCGCAACGCCGATGCCAGCATCGAGCGCCTGCGGGACGGCCATCACGAGCTGTCTGAGCGTTTCAACCTGGTCCAGGGCCGCTTCTACTCGGTGGGCGGCGACATCGCCCGGGTGGAGCAGAGCATCCAGCACGGCCAGCAGCGCCTGCGCCAGTTGCAGGACGACCTCAAGGAAGCCGAGCGCTCGCGCCTGGAGACCGAATCCCATTTGGGTCACGACCGCACCTTGCTGGCGACCCTCGGCGAAGAGCTGGAAATGCTCGAGCCGGAACAGGAAATGACCCTGGCCGCTGCCGAGGAAGCCGCGGCGACCCTGGAAGAAGCCGAAACCACCATGCATGGCTGGCAGGAGCAATGGGACAGCTTCAACGCCCGCTCAGCCGAGCCGCGCCGTCAGGCCGAGGTGCAGCAGTCGCGCATTCAGCAACTGGAGCACAGCCTGGAGCGCCTGGCCGAGCGCCAGCGCAAGCTGGGCGAAGAACGCGATCAGTTGAGCGCCGACCCGGAAGACGCGGCCATCCTCGAGCTGGCAGAACAGGTCGCCAGCAGCGAGCTGGTGCTGGAAGACCTGCAGATCGAAGAGCAGCAGGCCTCTGAACGTCTCGACAGCCTGCGTGAGCAGTTGCAACAAGCGACCCAGGCTCAACAGCAGGCCCTGGGCGAATTGCAGCGCCTTGGCGGGCGCCTGGCATCACTGGAGGCCTTGCAGCAAGCGGCGCTGGAACCCGGCAAGGGCGCGGCCGAGTGGCTGCGCGAGCAGGGCCTGGAACAGCGTCCACGGCTGGCCGAGGGGCTGCGGGTCGAGCCGGGTTGGGAGCTGGCGGTAGAAACCGTGCTCGGTGCCGATTTGCAGGCAGTGCTGGTGGATGGCTTCGACGGCTTGTCCTTCGACGGCTTCGACCAGGGCGAACTGCGTCTGCTGGAGGCCAAGGCCGGCGCTGCCCGTCTGCCGGGCAGCCTGCTGGACAAAGTCGAGGGCGCGGTGGACCTGACGCCCTGGCTGGGCCGGGTCAAGCCTGTGGAAAACCTCGATGAAGCCCTGTCCCGGCGCGGGCAACTGGGCGAAGGCGAAAGCCTGGTCAGCCGCGACGGTTACTGGGTGGGCCGGCATTTCCTGCGGGTCAGCCGCGCCAGTGATGCCCAGGGCGGCGTGCTCGCCCGTGGTCAAGAGCTGGAGCGTCTGGGCCTGGAGCAGGGGGAACAGGAAGCCCGCCTGGCCCAGTTGGATGAACAACTCGGCGACCTGCGCGAGCAGCAGCGCCAGCTTGAAGACAGCCGTGAGCAACTGCGCCGCCGCGCCCAGGATGAAGCCCGCCAGCAGGGCGAGCTCAAGGCCAGGCTCTCGGCCGGCAAGGCCCGCGCCGAACAGCTCAACCTGCGTCGCCAGCGTCTTGAAGACGAATTGACCGAGGCCGCCGAGCAGCGAGCCGTCGAGCACGAACAGCTCGGCGAATCGCGGCTGGTGCTGCAGGAATCCCTGGAGCTGATGGCCCAGGACACCGAACAACGCGAACTGCTGCTGGCCCAACGTGACGGCCTGCGCGAAAGCCTCGACCGGGTGCGCCAGGAAGCCCGCCAGCACAAGGACCATGCCCACCAGCTCGCCGTGCGCCTGGGCTCGCTGCGCGCCCAGCACGACTCCACGCGCCAGGCGCTGGAGCGTCTTGAGCAGCAATCCGAGCGCCTGAACGAAAAACGCGAGCAGTTGAGCCTGAACCTGGAAGAGGGCGAGGCGCCGCTGGAAGAGCTGCGCCTGAAGCTGGAGGAACTGCTGGAAAAACGCATGAGCGTCGACGAGGAAATGCGTCAGGCGCGCCTGCACATGGATGACGCCGACCGCGAACTGCGTGACGCCGAGAAACGCCGCAGCCAGGCCGAGCAGCAGTCGCAGCTGTTGCGCGGCCAGCTGGAACAGCACCGCATGGAGTGGCAGGGCCTCAGCGTGCGGCGCAAGACCCTTCACGAGCAATTGCATGCCGACGGCTACGACCTCGATGGCGTGCTGGCGACCCTCACCGACGAAGCCAGCGAACAGGAAGCTGAGGCCGAACTGGAACGTCTCGATGGGCGCATCCAGCGCCTGGGCGCGATCAACCTGGCGGCGATCGAGGAGTACCAGCAGCAGTCCGAGCGCAAGCGTTACCTCGATGCCCAGGACGCCGACCTGGTGGAAGCCCTCGATACCCTCGAAAACGTCATTCGCAAGATCGACAAGGAAACCCGCAATCGCTTCAAGGATACCTTCGATCAGATAAATGCCGGTTTGCAGGCACTTTTCCCAAAAGTTTTCGGTGGTGGCAGTGCGTATCTGGAACTGACGGGCGAAGATTTACTCGATACAGGGGTGACGATCATGGCGCGCCCGCCAGGAAAGAAGAACAGCACTATTCATTTGCTCTCCGGCGGTGAAAAAGCGCTGACGGCCCTGGCGCTGGTATTTGCCATTTTCAAATTGAACCCGGCACCGTTCTGCATGCTCGATGAAGTCGATGCGCCGCTGGACGATGCCAACGTCGGTCGATATGCGCGGCTGGTGAAAGAGATGAGCCAGACGGTGCAGTTCATCTATATCACCCACAACAAGATCGCCATGGAAATGGCCGATCAACTGATGGGTGTGACCATGCACGAACCTGGCTGCTCGCGGCTGGTGGCGGTGGATGTGGAGGAGGCGATGGCCATGGTCGACGCCTGATACGGGACAGAAAGCACGAAACAGAGGCAAATGAACCGGTCAGTCGCGACAGACGGTGTAAAGTTATCTTTGGTCGTGCTAGCTTAATGTCAATTTTTCGTGCGTGGGTAAAACGTCATTCAGAACATAGAGTTGGCGCCACGTTTTAAAGGGTTTTAACCCTTTTATTTTTCAGCATTTTTCACAGAGGCACGGGATTACATGGAAATCGGTCTGCGCGAATGGCTGATCGTCATCGGCATCATAGTCATTGCCGGTATTCTTTTTGACGGCTGGCGCCGCATGCGCGGCGGCAAGGGCAAGTTGAAATTCCGTCTGGACCGCAATCTGTCCAACCTTCCCGACGAAGACAGCAGCGCCGAGGTGCTGGGCCCTTCGCGTGTGCTCGATACCCACAAGGAGCCGCAACTCGACGAAGACGATCTGCCGTCGATGAGTGCACCGGTGCGCGAGCCCAAGGCCGGCAAGGCGAACAAGCGTGCCAAGCGCGGCAACGAGCCGCAGCAGGGCGACCTGAACCTGAGCGCCGAGCCGCGCGAGCCTGACCTGTTTGGCGACGTGGAAGACGACTTCCCGGCCGAGAACCCCAAGACCACCGGCTACGGTGCCGCCAGTGAAGGCAAGGAACTGCCGCAGGTCGAGGAAGTGCTGGTGATCAGCGTGATCTCCCGTGACGAGGGCGGCTTCAAGGGCCCGGCGCTGCTGCAGAACATCCTCGAAAGCGGCTTGCGTTTCGGTGAGATGGACATTTTCCACCGCCACGAAAGCATGGCCGGCAACGGCGAAGTCCTGTTCTCCATGGCCAACGCGGTCAAGCCGGGGGTGTTCGACCTGGACGACATCGACCATTTCAGCACCCGTGCGGTCAGCTTCTTCCTTGGTCTTCCGGGGCCGCGGCATCCGAAGCAGGCGTTCGACGTGATGGTCGCCGCTGCTCGCAAACTGGCCCACGAGCTCAATGGCGAATTGAAGGATGACCAGCGCAGCGTGATGACTGCCCAGACCATCGAGCATTACCGTCAGCGTATCGTCGAGTTCGAGCGCCGTGCGCTGACCCAGAAACGCTGAAACATCGCTTCATAGAAGAAACGCAAGAGCAGCTCCGGCTGCTCTTTTGCTTTGCAAGAGACCACGCCCATGAAAGCCCAAACCCGAATCCTCGAACTGCGCGCCGAGCTCGACCAGCACAACTACCGCTACTACGTGCTCGACGAGCCCAGCGTGCCGGACGCCGAGTACGACCGCCTGTTCCGCGAACTGCAGGCCCTGGAAGCCGAGCACCCGGAACTGGTCACCGAGGACTCGCCGACCCAGCGCGTCGGAGGTGCGGCGCTCTCGGCCTTCAGCCAGGTCCGCCATGAGGTCCCCATGCTCAGCCTGGGCAACGCCTTCGAGGAAACCGACCTGCGGGAATTCGATCGCCGCGTGGTAGAAGGCCTCGACCTGCCGGCCGGCGACCTGTTCGGTGGTGGTGCGCCGGTGGACTACAGTTGCGAGCCGAAGCTGGACGGCCTGGCGGTGAGCCTGCTGTACCGCAACGGCCAACTGGTGCAAGGCGCTACCCGTGGTGACGGCACTACGGGCGAAGACATCAGCGTCAACGTTCGTACCATTCGCAACGTCCCGCTCAAGCTTCAGGGTGATGGCTGGCCGGAGGTGCTGGAGGTACGCGGCGAAGTGTTCATGAGCAAGGCCGGCTTCGAGCGCCTCAACGCGGCGCAAGCCGAGATCGGCGGCAAGACGTTCGCCAACCCGCGCAACGCCGCCGCCGGCAGCCTGCGCCAACTGGATTCGAAGATCACCGCCAGCCGCCCGCTGGAATTCTGCTGCTACGGTATCGGCCAGGTGTCGGCGCCGGTGGGCGATACCCATATCGGCATTCTCGAACAGCTCAAGGCGTGGGGCATGCCCATCAGCCGCGAGCTGAAGCACGCCGCCGGGATCGAGGAATGCCTGGCCTACTACCACGACATCGGCGCCCGGCGTAACGACCTGCCGTACGAAATCGACGGCGTGGTGTTCAAGGTCAACAGCCTGGCCTCGCAGCGCGAACTGGGCTTCCGCGCCCGTGAGCCACGCTGGGCCATCGCCCACAAATTCCCGGCCATGGAAGAGCTGACCGAAGTCCTCGACGTGGAATTCCAGGTGGGCCGTACCGGCGCCGTCACCCCGGTGGCGCGCCTCAAGCCGGTCAAGGTCGCGGGCGTCACCGTGGCCAACGCCACCTTGCACAACATGGATGAAGTGGCGCGCCTGGGCGTGATGATTGGCGACACCGTCATCATCCGCCGTGCCGGCGACGTGATTCCGCAAGTCATGCAAGTGGTGATTGAGCGCCGCGACCCGAACGCCGTACGCCCGGTGCAGATCCCTACCGAATGCCCGGTGTGCGGCTCGCAGGTCGAGCGTACCCAACTGGTCAAGCGCAGCAAGGGCAAGGAAACCGTCAGCGAGGGCGCGGTGTACCGCTGCGTCGGTCGCCTGGCCTGTGCCGCCCAGCTCAAGCAGGCGATCATTCACTACGTCTCGCGCCGCGCCATGGATATCGAAGGCCTGGGCGAGAAAAGCGTCGAGCAACTGGTGGACGAGGGCCTGATCACCTCGCCGGCAGACCTCTACCGCCTGACCTACGAGCAAGTGGTCGAGCTGGAAGGCTTCGCCGAAGTCTCCAGCAACAAGCTGCTGGCCGCCATCGAAGACAGCAAGCGCCCGGGGCTGGCGCGTTTCATCTACGCTCTCGGCATTCCCGACGTGGGCGAAGAGACCGCCAAGGTCCTGGCCCGCTCCCTGGGTTCGTTGCAGCGCGTGATGAAGGCCTTGCCGCAAGTGCTGACCTACTTGCCGGACATCGGCCTTGAAGTGGCCTATGAGATCCACAACTTCTTCGAAGACGAGCACAACCGCAGCGTCATCCAGCAACTGCTGGACTGCGGCCTGCAACTGCAGGACGAAGGTGAACTGAGTGCCGAATTCGCTGCCAGCACCACCCTGGCCGGGATGATTGCCAAGCTCGACATTTCTTCGGTCGGTCCGACGGGTGCCGAAAAGCTCGTCGCCAAACTGGGCAGCCTGGACAAGATCATCGAAGCCGACGGCATCGACCTGCGCCAGGCCCTGGCGGCCAAGCAGGCCGAGGCGGTACGCGAGTTCTTCCTGGTCGACGCCAACCGCGAACTGGCCCGTGCCATCGAGGCGCAGTTGCTGGAGTTCGGCATGCACTGGGCCAGCGAGAAGAAAACCGCCGAAGGCTTGCCGCTGGCTGGCCAGACCTGGGTACTGACCGGCACCCTGGAGCGCATGAGCCGCGACATCGCCAAGGACAAACTGGAAAGCCTGGGTGCGAAAGTAGCCGGCTCCGTCTCGGGCAAGACCCACTGCGTGGTAGCGGGGCCGGGTGCCGGTTCCAAGCTGGCCAAGGCCAACGAGCTTGGTGTCAAGGTGCTTGACGAAGACGCCTTCGTCGAGTTTCTGGCCGGTCAGGGCATCGCCCTCTGAGGTGCCGCGACGCGCCCGGGTTGCCCCTTGTAGGAGCGGATTCATCCGCGATTGGGCGCAAAGCGCCCACAACCCCAGTGACCCCGGTATCCCTGGCACAACCGGCACTCAGGCTTTCGACAGCTTCGCCAGAAGGTCTGCAGCAACCTGTCCCTCTCGGACAAGTCCTTGAGAAATGATGATTTTTTTCTCACCCAAAGGTTGTAACTCTGCCGCAGACCGGTACAATGGCGCGGCTCGTCACCTGACGAGCTGCGTAATGGTGGCCCCATCGGTCCCCCCGCATTGATTACCCGTCAACCTGGTCAGGCCCGGAAGGGAGCAGCCATAGCGGGAACATCGAGTGCCGGGGTGTGGCTGGTGGGGCCGCCTCCATTTCTGGGGTTTGGAAATTCGCTTCAGGCCCCGTGTCTCCTAGCTTTCGTCCTCTTTTTTTGCACCCGTCTGTCCGGGGCTTTCGCTTGCCTGTGATTTGCAATTGGCATCGGTGGGACGGTGCCACTACGATAGGGCTTCTATGCGAGGAGCTAGGCTCTGTACGAAATGCATCCGAACTCGCCCATGCTGCGTTGAAAACAGGCTCGGAATGCTCATTTACAGCCAGTAAACTCCGCTTCCTCGCCTGTTTTCGCCTTGCCTGGCCTTCGCTCGAATACATTTCGTACAGAGCCTAGATATGGAAAAGGGACTGGAAAAGCGGGCGGACGCTGCGGATTTAATTTTTTGGTGAGGTAGCTGAAAAAATAAATCTGCCTTTTTCTTTATTCTCTTGGTCTTCTTTTGTTGCCGTTGGAATAGTTTTGCTATGGCAGGAAGCAAGCATGCATATGGTAGTGGATAGCAATCAACTTCAAAGTCCTCGGTTGAGAGCGTTTCTCGAGGCATCCAGTGCTAATCGCGTAGTGCTGACGGACTATGTCGCCATGGAAGCTCTTCAAGGTGATGCGGTCAAGAGTATTTGCAATGCTATGAGGATAATTGGTGCGTACTCTGAGCAGGTGATTGTCCTCAGGAATACGCAAGTGATCTGTCAATTAAGTGGTAGGGCTGCAGGATTGCAGAAACGCATGATTCACAAGGGGCAGACCGCTGGGTTTCCTGAATATATCCACAAGCTCAATGCAGCAGAGCGTGGCGATCAATCAGTCATGGCAGAGATCAGGAGAATGGCGCTAGACGAGAACCAGCAATTAGTTAGAATGCTGGATGACGCTTCTAAATTGGCACAGAATTTTGACAATCTTGCAGTGGACTTCGACAAGGAAGACCGCCGAAAGATACGAAGCGGTGAGCCTTATACTTCAAAAATGGTGGATGCTTTGATAAGGGCAGTCATGCAGATTTCGATGATACTGTTCAGAACTCATCCAAGGGCACCGCGGGTTCCAATATATAAAGAGCTGCACAATACTTTCATCTTTCGCAATGCTCTATGCTGCTACCTGCTTGCCCTCGAATGGGCTGCTAGTGGTGGTGCCAAGGATGCTACAGATCACAAGATACGAAATGACATGGTTGACTCTCATTTCGTTACCTATGCAACTTACTTTGATGGCCTTCTCACTAGAGATGCGAAGGCTATGAAACTGTATCGGAGAGCTCAAGAGATCCTGCATGTGGCTTTTGGTTAGAGTCGAAAAGGGGCACTTGCCCTAGGCGGGCGCAGAAAAATAAATCGTCCCCTTCTCAGCTTGTCCCTTTTCAACTTTTTAATTTGTCTATTCTCCGAAAAAGAGACGCGAAAGGAGACGGATTTATTTTTGGATTGGTGCAGTAGTTCGAAAATAAATTTAACTCTTTTCCTGCCCCCTTTGTTGCCAGGATTTACAGGGTGGGGTTCATAATTTCCGCCTGAGCCGAAAAAGTCTCCAAGGCTCCCACTGCGTTGGAATAGCAAAGCAGTGAAGAAAAATGCAAGCGACTGCAACCCATTCTACGACAGGGTGATTCTTGACTAGTCCCGGAAAGCACTCAAAAAATAGTATGCATTCGTTCTGAGTAAGCTCTATATAAGAAAATGTCAAGACGGCGTTGGTGAACATGATTGTGACGGCTGCCGGGGTTTTGTAGTTTTTTCCAGAAAATCTATATTTAAGGTAGTAGCAGAAAATCACACCAACTATTGCGCAGGGCAGGAATATGTAGGTGGTCATTATTGTCTCTTTATGGTTCTGATTGTTTATTCAGTCAAATATTGTGGCTATGAAGAAATCGCATATTTAATTTCAGTAGATGTGGTTTTCGGTTCGTGAGTCTGAAAGGCTCTCTACTTTAAAACGTTGTTTTTTGATTTTCGAGTCCAGTATCTTGGTTTCCACTCCACTGGAAAGGCAAGGCAGTGGAGGACAACAAATGCAAGAGCCGCCCAGCTCAAGACTGGGTAGTCAAAGTGAATCTCTGGAAAGCAACCAATGAACATAACGCAGCGATTTTTTACGATCTCGAGGTGGAAAACTCCAAATGGAAAATTGCCTATCGCACAAATTATAAAATACTGTTTTTTGAAGTTTTTTCCGGAGAATTTATTTCTAAGCATATAGGCAATGCCGAGAATAAATGAAGAGCATAATATATACGCTGTTGTGATCACTCTTCGAATTCCTTCCGTACTCCAGTAGCTGTCACCCATCCCATGTAAGCCTCAAAAAATAGTCCTCCCTTTCCCATCAGAGTGTAAGCAGGTACATAATCACTTCCTGTCCATGCAAAAAGTCTCCAGGCTCCTGGTCTTAGAACAGGTCTAAATAGCCCGTAACCAGCCAGTCCAATGTCAACCAAACCGTAAACGACGGTGCCTTGGCTTTTGGTGCCGCCTGCGCTAACGGCAGCCTTTTGATACAAGCTTTTCAAAGGACCGACAGTATCGGATCGTCCTGTCAAAAGGTTCGCAGTGTTTTCATAAAAATTATTACTGCCATGGGCGATCATTGGCACTCCTGCAATAGCACAAGCGGTCATAGCAGATACATAGCAAATTCCAGCTCCAGTTAACGCTGTCACTCCCCCGGCAAAGGCTCCTCCTACCTGGTTGATAACATCCAATGCACTTTTCTGGAGTTGTTTGTGTTCGATACTGATCCGGCGTAGTCCTTCTTCCGTCCTGATCCTCCCACTCCTCACATCCTCCAGAATCTGCCGCACGTAGTACGCCATCGTCCGGTTGAAGCGCCCTCGCAGCACCCCATCCTTGATATGCCGCGAACTGACAATGCAGGCATATTGCGTCAGGTTCGCGGCGCTTTGATGCAACTCCCAGGACTCTTCCGGGAACCACTCTGGCGAAGACGAAGGTCGTTTATTCATTCGTCCATCCCCCAGAAGGCATAGCCATCAGTACTGGCGACATGGTGAGTCCAGGTGATCTGCTCGTAGCGCAGCACGACTTGTTCGGTCGGCGGAGCATCGGTGAACATCAATACGTTGGGCACATCGAGGGTCAGTCCTACGATTCGTGCCGCTATCAGCCTCAGGGTGTAGTACTTCTGCTGGCCGCCATTGGCGGTCCGATACAGATCGATCTCGCACGACAGTTCTTCCCGGTCGGCCATGGCCTGCGCCAGCAAGGGGGAGGATTTGTCCAAGTGCTTGTGGATAACCAGAGGATTGTGCACCGCGCTGGAGACATTGCTGACAGTACTCATCGCATGATTCAGAGCCAGCACGAGGATCTGGTCGGTATGTCCGATCTGGCATTTGTTGCCAATCGAGTCTTGGGTGGAACACCCGGCCGAGATCAGGCCCATCTTCTTGCCGTTGATAGTCATGTAGCTGTGGTTGGCCATCGTTCGAACGCCTTGTAGGTAGGAGTTCGCAGGCTAGGGAAGAGAAATGGCGATGTCTGTGGGACGTTTCCCAAGGAACCTGCGGAAATTCCGCAAGCTGACAGTTGCTCAGAGAAAACCACAGCGAAAAGGCCGCGGAGCTGGAGCTCCGTGGCCTTTCTTCATACCGGCCCGCTCTCCGGCGGAGCCGTCACGGCAACCATCAAAAGTGCCCTGGACATTCGCATCTCCACCAATGCGTCATTGAGCATGCCTTGGTGATTACCGTTGTGCAGGGCGAGCAGGGTCGCTGCAGTGAAGATTGCGTTTTCGAGCTCTGGAATCGCACCTGGTGCGTCGGTATCTGATACCCGAATGATAGGGCCTTTGGGGTGCTGCTTGAGGGGCGGGTCAATGGCAGCAATCGGCCCGGGCTGTGTGAAAACACAAGCGATTGTCTAATCTTCTGATTGTCGTGATCGTGGCAGGGACAATCATGAAACGATTGATTGAGGATGAGGCTCGGACGCAGGTCACATTGGTGCCGAAGTGTCTGGACGACCCTGAGGGCGCAGCCATTGGCCAAGAAACGGGCGTCCCGTCCCTGCCGGAATCAAACATGCGGAAACGTGTCACTGCCATGGCGCTGCTGGCGCTTGCCGGCTGCTCTACCCATACCGGCCAGACGGGTCAGATGATCGCTGATTCCGCCAAGGACGGCGACGTTCTTGGTGTCGGGATCATGAGCGTTACCCTGCCTTTCATGCTTCTCATGGATGTCGCCACTTTGGGCAACACCCAGGATGACGAAGGCACGGAAAGCGTCGCCACAGCGGCGCAGCAATCGGCAACCACCTACACCGTAAGTCCAGACCAGGAGCAGGTCGCGGCTCACTGTCAGGAAGAGATTGCTGCCCTGACAAACGCACAAAGCTGTACCACCTATCCCCGGTTCTGCGGTCAATACATAGAAACCGCTCTCGGTGGAGCGAAAGACAATAATACGTGGTCTTTGGTCTCCTACGAAAAACGCCTTGGCCTTATCCAGCACGACATAGATAAGCTCAAGGAGTGCGCCGCAGACGAGGAGTGTTACACCACTGCCCCGTACGGCAATGGTGATGCCGAGTACCAAATACTCATGGCGTGCGCCAAGGACTATAAGCTGAGTGTGCTCAAGGCCACCGGTAACCCTGACAAAGAAACGGCCGAAATCACTGGCGGCAACAAATCGGGTTTGACGTTCGCCTCCGGCGACTGCGAGACCCGCAAGCAAATCGTAATCAACACCAAGATCCCCGATAACGCCTCCGTCACCAGCAGCAACGAGACGGTAATGTTCATGACCAGGACGGCCATCGATATGATCGATGGAGGATGTCCTGGCGGCACCCCTCAACAGCGGATCGATGAACGCAAGCGGTACATGGACGCCTACACCGCCGCCGAAAATGCATGCAATGCCGTGCAGTCCGGCGACCGAAAATGCGCGCCTCAGAAACATTTCTGACTGCCTGCTTTACAAGAAAGCCACTGAGTAGAACTCCGTGGCTTTCGTTCGTGCCGGCGTGATCATTAACTAAGCGGTTGCCGCAAGTCCCAGCAGCGCTTTGGTAATCCTCAGGTTGAACAACGCATTGCTGAGCATTTGCTGATGCCGCACTTCGGGCGGGTCGGGGAGATAGGTGGTCTGGAGGATGGCTTTGTTGAGATATTCCGTTGCCCGGTTAATGGCGTCTTCGCGGGAAAGGTCGGGGCTGACGTAGAACGCGGTGGGCGGATCGGGGACGAGCTTTTTCATGGCGAATCTCCATATTTGATGAAGTCGTCACGGGTCGCTGCTAAACGAAGGGTGGCGACTGTACGCGGGTTAGCAGACCGGAAATATGGAAACCGGCGCACCCGAAGGTGCCCACGCGCACAGCCGCCATGACAGGCGTGCTGTTACGTCCATATTTCGGACTGCTAATCCGGTCGTCGATTTGGCGACGACCGAGGCAGACTAGGCACCGTTTCCAAGGGACGCAACCACCAAGCGGGGCTCGGGAGTATGCTTGGGAAATTGCCTACAAGAAAGTCGGAGTTCGGTGAAGTATTCCGGCTAAATGCAACATCTTGTGGCTACTGACTTCACTTATCCAAGTCAGCAAGAATGGCCTCGTACAGCACCTTTCCTTGGCCCTGCAATTGGCGTCGCAGGTATGATGGCGCCCTTTTCTTGAATGGATGCAGGGAAGCCATGTTCAAAGCGCTGTCTTTATTGTTGATTCTGACCGCAGTCACGGGCTGTCAGACCCTGACCCGGCCTGGTGATTTCGACAGTCCGATCGTTGGTTGGCGATGCATGGCACTTGCCGGCAAGAAGCCCTTCGAGCGCAGCAATCTGCTTTACATCCAGAGCTACGCCAGTTACGGCAATGCCACGTGCAAGGCAATGCTGGGCAAGATGTATCAAGAAGGCGGATACGGCGTCGATCAGGATTTCAGCAAGGCCCGGGCGCTGTTCGTCGAGGCTGCCCAGCTGAGTCCGGCCAACAACCTTCTGCTCGGACAGATGGCCGAGCGTGGCGAGGGTGAGCCGGTGGATTACGCCAAAGCGCGCGCGTTCTATCGCCTCTCGGGCAAGAATGCGGCATTGCCCCTAGGGCGACTGATGGAAGAAGGGAAGGGCGGCCCGCAGGATTTACCGGGTGCCCTGGCGCTTTATCTGGAGTCGGTCGAGCACTTTGGTGACGATGCCTGGAAGGCGATGAACCGTTTGCATAAGCAGGGGCAAGCGCTTGATGAAGCGCAGGCGCAGCGGTATCGGCAACTCTGGGTGACCGGTTTCGTGAAGCAGCAACAAAGGCGCATGGCTGTTCGGGAAGTGTTCGAGGCGGTCAATGCCACCGGCAAAACCTGGAAGGTGACGCTGTCCTATCGCTTCACGGCAGACAGTGGCGTGCCTCAAGTCACCATGGTCGAGCGCTCGGGGGATGCCACTATCGATAGCTGGATCATGAAGGCTGCGGCGCGGATCACGATGCAGGACTCAGCGCCACTGCCCGATGAGGCGGGTGAGCGGGAGGTTCGAGCGCCGCTTGTGTTCTCGCCTCAGGACACCCGGTACATGTTCGGGCTATGCGGAAGAAAACCCTGCAGTTGAGGGTGCGCGCAGGAATGCCTGCCCAGCACTCTATTGCTCTACCTTCTCGATCCTGCCGCCGCACGCCACGAACTTCTTGCGGTAATCGCATTCACCTCGGCGGGGCGGTGCATTCGCTATCGCCATCGCTGGCAAGCCAGCTCCCACAAGGTTCCGGGCCAGCCGCGCTGGCCGTGACGCCGAAGTCGAATGCAGGCAGCACAAGACAGTTGCTCTCGCGGGTTTGCGGCGGCACCTGCGCAGCCCGAATGGCAGGATGCAATTTTGCCCCCGCTCCGCTAGGATTAGCGGTCTCTCCGCCCGTTCAGGTTACGATGGTTTTTCATGAGTTATCAGGTTCTTGCACGTAAATGGCGTCCGCGCTCGTTCCGCGAAATGGTCGGCCAGACCCATGTGCTCAAGGCCCTGATCAACGCGCTGGACAATCAGCGTCTGCACCACGCCTACCTGTTCACCGGGACACGCGGTGTCGGCAAGACCACTATCGCGCGGATCATCGCCAAGTGCGTCAACTGTGAAACCGGCATTACCTCGACGCCCTGCGGCACCTGTTCGGTGTGCCGGGAGATCGACGAGGGCCGGTTCGTCGACCTGATCGAGATCGACGCCGCGAGCCGGACCAAGGTCGAGGACACCCGCGAACTGCTCGACAACGTGCAGTACGCGCCAAGCCGCGGGCGCTTCAAGGTCTACCTGATCGACGAAGTGCACATGCTGTCCAGCCACTCCTTCAACGCCTTGCTCAAGACGCTGGAAGAGCCGCCGCCCTACGTCAAGTTCATCCTCGCCACCACCGATCCGCAGAAGCTTCCTGCGACCATCCTGTCGCGCTGCCTGCAGTTTTCCCTGAAGAACATGACCCCCGAGCGTGTGGTCGAGCACCTGAGCCATGTGCTGGGCGTCGAGAACGTGCCGTTCGAGGACGATGCGCTGTGGCTGCTGGGTCGTGCCGCCGATGGCTCGATGCGCGACGCCATGAGCCTGACCGACCAGGCCATTGCCTTCGGTGAAGGCAAGGTGCTCGCCGCCGATGTGCGGGCGATGCTCGGTACGCTGGATCATGGTCAGGTCTACGGGGTGTTGCAGGCGCTGCTCGAAGGCGATGCCCGGGCGCTGCTCGAAGCGGTGCGGCATCTGGCCGAGCAGGGGCCGGACTGGAACGGCGTGCTGTCGGAAATGCTCAACGTGCTGCACCGTGTCGCCATTGCCCAGGCCCTGCCGGAGGCGGTGGACAACGGCCAGGGCGATCGCGAGAAGGTGCTGGCGCTGGCCCAGGCACTGCCGGCCGAAGACGTGCAGTTCTACTACCAGATGGGCCTGATCGGTCGCCGCGACTTGCCGCTGGCGCCGGATCCGCGCGGTGGCTTCGAGATGGTGCTGTTGCGCATGCTGGCGTTCCGTCCGGCCGACAGCGGCGATGCACCGGGTACGACGCTAAAGCCAGTGGGGATCAGCCAGGCCACGACTGATTCCCCGGCACCGGTGGCCCAGGCCCCGGTTGCGCTCGCCGCACCCGCGCCCGAGCCTGTCGCGGCTCCGGCTCCGGCTCCGGCTCCGGCTCCGGCTCCGGCTCCGGCTCCGGCTCCGGCTCCCGTCGCCGAGCCTGAGGCTGTACCTGAGGCAGAGCCCGTGGTCGAAGCTCAACCTGAACCGAAACCTGTGGTGGAGGCCATCAACCCGCCATGGGAAGACTTGCCGCCGCCAGTCGAGCCTGCGTCGCAACCGACACCGGAACCTGAGGCCGTGCCTGAGCCCGAGCCTGCTCCGGTCGTGGCCGCGTCCAGCGACCGGCGCGACGAACCGCCTCCGCTGGACGAACACGCCTTCGCCCCGGCGGGCATGGACCGCGATGACGAACCGCCGCCGGATGATGATTACTACGACGGCGAGGTCGATCCTGCCGGCTTCAGCTATCTGGACGAGCTGGCTACCGAGCACGCTGCCGAGCTGACGCCCAAGGCCGAAGCCGAGCCCGAGCCTGCCGCCGCTCCGGCCACCGGGTTGGCCCTGCAATGGCTGGAAATGTTCCCGAGCCTGCCGATCTCCGGCATGACCGCTAACATTGCCGCCAACTGTACGTTGATCGCTGCCGAGGGTGACCATTGGCTGCTGCACCTGGATCCGGGCCACAGCGCGCTGTTCAACGCCACCCAGCAACGCCGGCTGAACGATGCCCTCAACCAGCACCTGGGCCGCACCCTGACGCTGACCATCGAGCTGATCCGGCCCGAGCAGGAAACCCCGGCCCAGGCGGCGGCGCGCAAGCGGGCCGACCGCCAGCGCGAGGCGGAGGAGTCGATCGAGAACGATCCGTTCATCCAGCAGATGATCCAGAAGTTCGGTGCTACCGTGCGCCACGATACTATTGAACCTGTCGACGTCCTGGTCAGCCAGGGCGAATAACCGGATACCCCAGCGTCGCGCCCCGTGGGCGACGTGCCAAGTAACTTGATACCGAGGTGATTCCCATGATGAAAGGTGGCATGGCCGGCCTGATGAAGCAGGCACAGCAGATGCAGGAAAAGATGGCCAAGATGCAGGAAGAACTGGCCAACGCCGAAGTGACCGGTCAATCCGGCGCCGGTCTGGTCAGCGTGGTCATGACCGGCCGTCATGACGTCAAGCGCATCAGCCTGGACGACAGCCTGATGCAGGAAGACAAGGAAGTGCTGGAAGACCTGATCGCCGCCGCCGTCAATGATGCCGTGCGCAAGGTCGAGCAGAGCAGCCAGGAAAAAATGGGCGGCATGACCGCCGGCATGCAGTTGCCGCCTGGTTTCAAAATGCCGTTCTAAGCGGGCATTCGTTCTACCCGGTGGGAGCACGGCCGTGAGGCTGTCGCTCCCATCGTCGTTTCTCCCCATTCGTGATCTGCCAGGCCTCTTACCATGAGCTTCAGCCCCCTGATTCGCCAGTTGATCGATGCCCTGCGCACCCTGCCGGGCGTGGGTCAGAAAACCGCCCAGCGCATGGCCTTGCAGTTGCTCGAACGCGACCGCAGCGGTGGTGTGCGTCTGGCCCAGGCCTTGAGCCAGGCCATGGAAGGCGTCGGGCATTGCCGCCAGTGCCGCACCCTCACCGAGCAGGAACTCTGCCCGCAATGCGCTGACCCGCGACGTGACGACACGCTGTTGTGCGTGGTGGAGGGGCCGATGGACGTGTATGCGGTGGAGCAGACCGGTTATCGCGGGCGTTACTTCGTGCTCAAGGGGCATTTGTCGCCGCTCGATGGCCTGGGGCCGGAGGCGATCGGGATTCCGCAACTGATGGCGCGGATCGAGGAGCAGGGCAGTTTCACCGAGGTGATTCTGGCAACCAACCCGACGGTGGAAGGCGAGGCGACCGCGCATTACATCGCGCAGTTGCTGGCGGACAAGGGGCTGGTGGCATCGCGGATTGCCCATGGGGTGCCGCTGGGCGGGGAGCTGGAGCTGGTGGACGGCGGGACGCTGGCTCACTCGTTTGCGGGGCGCAAGCCGATTTCGCTTTGAGTCTTGTGGTGTTGCCGAGGGCCCTATCGCCGGCAACGCCGGCTCCCACAAGGTTTTGCATCGATCACAAGATCCAGGTCCGACGCGAAACCTGTGGGAGCCGGCGTGGCCGGCGATGAGGCCTGAAAGCCGATCAGTATTCGCTGAGCGAAAACTCGGTCAGGCAGAAGGTTGGAATCCCGGCGTCCTGCAGTTTCTGCGAGCCGCCCAGTTCCGGCAGGTCGATGATCGCCGCCGCCTCGAACACCGCCGCGCCCATGCGCCGCACCAGGTTGGCTGCTGCCAGCAGGGTGCCGCCGGTGGCGATGAGGTCATCGAAAATCAGTACCTGGTCGCCTTCGCACAGGCTGTCGGCGTGCACTTCCAGGAAGGCCTGGCCGTACTCGGTCTGGTAGCCCTCGGCGATCACGTCGGCGGGCAGCTTGCCCTGCTTGCGGAACAGGATCAGTGGCTTGTTCAACTGGTGGGCGATGATCGAGCCGATCAGAAAGCCGCGGGCATCCATGGCGCCGATATGGCTGAACTCGGCCTCGACGTAGCGCTCGATGAACTGGTCGGCGACATAGCGCAGGCCACGCGGCGACTGGAACAGCGGGGTGATGTCACGGAAGATCACGCCGGGCTTGGGGAAGTCCACTACCGGGCGGATCAGGGATTTGAGGTCGAAGCTTTCGCTTGGCATGGAGCGGGTATCCTGAAAGGCAAAACGCCGCTCAGTATACCCGTTTAACCCGGGTCAGGCTTCCAGTGCACCACCGGCCAGCGCACAGAGCTGGATCGGATCGAGGATCCGCACTTCCTTGCCTTCGGCTTCGATCAGGCCGTTCTGCTGGAAGCGGGTGAACACCCGCGACACGGTTTCTACCGCGAGGCCCAAATAGTTACCGATTTCGTTGCGCGACATGCTCAGGCGGAACTGGTTGGCCGAGTAACCTCGGGCGCGGAAGCGCGCGGAGAGGTTGACCAGGAAGGTGGCGATCCGCTCGTCGGCGGTCTTTTTCGACAGCAGCAGCATCATTTGCTGGTCGTCGCGGATTTCCCGGCTCATCACCCGCATCAACTGACGACGCAGTTGCGGCAGTTGCACCGACAGTTCATCAAGCCGTTCGAAGGGGATCTCACACACCGAGGTGGTTTCCTGCGCCTGGGCCGAGACCGGGTAGGTTTCGGTGTCCATGCCGGAGAGTCCGACCAGCTCGCTCGGCAAGTGGAAGCCGGTGATCTGCTCCTCGCCACCGTCGCTCAGGCTGAAGGTTTTCAGGGCGCCGGAGCGTACTGCGTAGACCGAACCGAAGTTGTCACCCTGCCGAAACAGAAACTCGCCTTTTTTCAGCGGACGACCCCGCTTGACGATTTCATCCAGTGCATCCATGTCTTCAAGATTCAGCGACAGAGGCAGGCACAGGGGCGCCAGGCTGCAGTCCTTGCAATGGGCCTGGTTATGAGGGCGCAGTTTAACTGGCTCGGACATTTCATCAATCCTTGTGGGAAAGCACACATAGAACACAAGGGTAACTCAGCCGGGCTACCTGAGGCCAGCTTGCTCTTTTTTGGTGCGCCTTTCGCTCAAGTTCGCGGCTTTGCCGCCGATGTACTGCCATGAATCCTTTTTCCGGGAAGGCCAGGCCATGTTGACCGTCGATATCAATAATGCTCGCCAGGCCGTTCTTGCCAGTGCCTCCAGTGCCCGTGCCGATCAGCCCGAAGAGGCCGCGCAGACCACTCCGGTGGCGTCCGAAGGGGTCAGGGTGCACCTGTCGCTCAAGGGCCTCGAAGTCGCCGCCAGGCAGCAGGGCGACAGCGATATCGACGAGAGCGGCTTGCCGGAGTCCATTCGTCAGTTGCTCAAGATGATCCGCAAGCTGCAAAAGGAGCTTGCCGAGGCCAACCGTCAGCTTCAGGCGCTAATGCGTGATCGCTCCCTCGATCCGGTGCAGATGCAGAAAAAGACTGCTGCCCTGCAGGCCCGGGTCAGTGCCTTGTCCGCCGCGTTGAACACCGTCAACTTCGGCCTGATCAAGGCCATGAGCCAGGCCAACCTGAGTCCGGACCAGGTCGGCAAGGCGATGAAACTTCTCGCCGCTTAAATCACCCGGGAAAACCGCTGGCGGTTGTTCAGGTCCAGGTACGCATCGAAGACCATGCACACCGAGCGCACCAGCAGGCGACCCGCCGGCAGCATGCTGATGCCGTCATTGCGCAGTTCGATCAGGCCGTCCCTGGCCATGCCTTCCAGTGCGGGCCACAGGTCCTTGAAGTAGCCGCGGAAATCGATGGTGAAGGCCTGTTCGATCCGCTCGAACTCCAGCTCGAAATGACAGATCAGGTCCTGGATAACGGCGCGACGCAGACGGTCGTCCTGGTTGCAGATGAGTCCGCGACGGGTGGCCAGTTGCGCGCCGTCCAGGGCGGTCTGGTATTCGTTGAGGTCGCTGCTGTTCTGGCAATAGAGATCGCCGATCTGGCTGATGGCCGAGACGCCCAGGCCGATCAGGTCGCAATGGCCGTGGGTGGTGTAGCCCTGGAAGTTGCGCTGCAGGGTGGATTCTTCCTGGGCGATGGCCAATTCGTCGTCGGGCAGGGCGAAGTGGTCCATGCCGATGTAGCGGTAGCCGGCCCGGGTCAGTTGTTCGATGGTGTTGTGCAGCATTTCCAGTTTCTGCGCCGGGGCCGGCAGGTCGTTGCTGTCGATGCGCCGCTGCGGCATGAAGCGCTCTGGCAGGTGGGCGTAGTTGAACACCGAAAGGCGGTCGGGTTGCAGCTTGATCACTTCTTCCACGGTACGGGCGAAGGCGTCCGGCGTCTGCTTGGGCAGGCCATAGATCAGGTCGAGGTTGATCGAGCGGAATTGCAGGGTGCGCGCCGCCTCGATGATGGTGCGGGTCTGCTCCAGGGTCTGCAGGCGGTTGATCGCTCGCTGCACCGCCGGGTCCAGGTCCTGGACGCCGAGGCTGACCCGGTTGAAGCCCAGTTCCCGCAGCAGGCCCATGGTCGACCAGTCCGCTTCGCGGGGGTCGATCTCGATGCCGTAGTCGCCGGAATCATCATCCAGCAGGTTGAAGTGCTTGCGCAGGTGGGCCATCAGCTGGCGCAGCTCGACGTGGCTGAGAAAGGTCGGGGTGCCGCCGCCCAGGTGCAGTTGTTCCACGGTCTGGCCGGGGTCGAGGTGGCAGGCGATCAACTGGATTTCCTGCTCCAGCCGTTGCAGGTAGGGCTGCGCGCGGGCGCGGTCCTTGGTGATGACCTTGTTGCAGGCGCAGTAGTAGCAGATGTTGGCGCAAAACGGCACGTGGACGTAGAGGGACAGCGGACGCGCCGCGCGGCGGCTGTCGCGCAGGGCGTGCAGGAGGTCGAAGGAACCGACTTCGCTGTGCAGTTGCACGGCGGTCGGATAGGAGGTGTAGCGCGGGCCGGCCAGATCGTAACGGCGAATCAGGTCAGAGTCCCATTGGAGGGCGTCGTGCATGGTGGCAGTCCCAGGAATTGCGGCAGTGTCCGGAGTCTAGGGAGCCACACGTACATCAGTGTTGATTTGCATCAAGGGCGCCTTCAGTGGCCCATCAGCCAGTGCTGGTGCGGGCCGGGCAGGGTCCAGAGGCCGAACAGGATCACCAGCAGCCCACCGGCGACCCGCACGCCCTTGCGTCGCAGCAGGGCATTGCTGCGTTCGGCGGCGAGGCCCGTGGCCAGCAGGACCGGCCAGGTGCCGACACCGAAGGCCAGCATCAGCAGGGCGCTGTTCAATGCGCTGCCCTGGCTCGCCGCCCACAGCAACGTGCTGTAGACCAGTCCGCACGGCAGCCAGCCCCACAGCGCACCCAGCAACAGGGCCCGCGGCACGCTGGAGACGGGCAGCAGTCGCGTGGCGACGGGCTGGATGTGCCGCCACAGGCCGCGGCCAAGGCGTTCGATGCGGGTCAGGCCGCTCCACCAGCCGGCCAGGTACAGCCCCATGCAGATCAGCAGCAGTGCCGCCACCACGCGCATGCCGGTGGCCAGCGGGCTGCCGGCCAGGGCCCAGCCGGCGAGGCCCAGCAGCAGGCCGGCACTGGCGTAGCTGAGGACGCGGCCGAGGTTGTAGGCCAGCAGCAGGCGCAGGCGTCGCCCGCGTTGCTCCGGGGGAATGGCCAGGGTCAGGGCGCCCATCAGGCCGCCGCACATCCCCAGGCAGTGGCCGCCGCCGAGCAGGCCGAGGATCAGTGCCGAGCTCAGCAGGGGCAGCAGTTCAACCACGGGCCGGCGGCTCTGGCTGGTCGTCTTCGCTGCTGTCCTGGCCTTTCACGGCGGCCTGGTGCTTCGGGTCCTGGTCGTCGAAGAGGATGCTGTGGGCCGGGCCGTCGAGGTCTTCGTACTGGCCGCTGTCCACCGCCCAGAAGAAGATGTAGATAGCGATGCCGACCAGGACCAGTGCAGCGGGAATCATCACGTAGAGGGCGGGCATGGGATCTCCTGGTCAGGCCGTCGCGGGCTGGTGGGCGCTGGCCGCACGCTGCGCGGTCGTGGCGCCGCGCACGCGGGTCAGGCGCAGGGCGTTGAGGACCACGATCAGCGAGCTGACCGACATGCCGACCGCCGCCCACACCGGTGTGATCCAGCCGAGGGCCGCGAACGGCAACATGAGGCCATTGTACAGCGCGGCCCAGAACAGGTTCTCGATGATGATCCGCCGCGTGCGCCGGGCCAGGCCGAAAGCCTGCACAAGGGTATCGAGGCGGTTGGACAGCAGCACCGCGTCGGCGCTGGTCTTGGCCAGGTCGGTGGCCGAGCCCATGGCGATGCTGATATCGGCGGCGGCCAGCACCGGTACGTCGTTGACCCCGTCGCCCAGCATCAGCACCTTGCGGCCCTCGGCCTGCAGGGCCTTGAGCCGTTGCAGCTTGTCGTCCGGGCGCAGGCCGCCGACGGCCTGGTCGATCTTCAGTTCGGCGGCGACGCTGGCCACCATCGGCGAGCTGTCGCCGGACAGCAGCAGGGTTTTCCAGCCGCGGGCACGGCAGGCGTCCAGCAGGTCGGCAGCGTCGTGACGCAGACGGTCGTCGAGGACGAACCAGGCCAGCGGCCCCTGTTCGTCACCCAGCAGCAGCCACTGGCCGGCTTCGTCGGGCATGGGCGGAACGGCCGCGCCGCTCATTTCACACACGAACGCCGCCTGGCCGATGCGCAGCCGGCGGGATTCCACTTGCCCCTCCAGCCCCAGGCCCGGCGTGCTCTGCACGGCATCGGCCACTGCCACGGTGCGGCCGAAGGCGCGGGCGATGGGGTGTTCGGAGCGGTTTTCCAGGGCGGCGGCCAGGCGCAGGCAATGGTCGGCGTCCAGCGTCGCCAGCGGGCGAATGGCGCGCAACGTCAGGCGACCTTCGGTGAGGGTGCCGGTCTTGTCGAAGATCACCGTGTCGATCTGGTTCAGGCCTTCCAGCACATGACCGCGGGTGAGCAGCAGGCCGAGGCCGTGCAGGGTGCCTGTGGCGGCGGTCAGGGCGGTCGGCGTGGCCAGCGACAGGGCGCAGGGGCAGGTGGCGACCAGCATGGCGAGAACGATCCAGAACGCCCGGTCGGCGTCGATCTGCCACCACAGCAGGCCGATGGCCAGGGCGGCGACCAGGCTGAACAGCAGGAACCACTGCGAGGCGCGGTCGGCAATTTCCGCCAGACGCGGTTTTTCCGACTGGGCCCGCTCCAGCAGGCGGACGATGGCCGAGAGGCGGGTGTCCTGGCCGAGGGCCTGGACCTGAACCACCAACGTACTTTCCACGTTCAGCGTGCCGGCGGTTACCCGGTCGCCGGTCTGGCGCGGGTGGGGCAGGTATTCTCCGGTGAGCAGCGACTCGTCGATGCTCGACTGGCCATCGACGATGCACCCGTCCGCAGGCAGCACGGCGCCGGGCTGGACCTGGATGCGGTCGCCGATCGCCAGTTCCCGCAGCAGGATGCGCTCGCTGTTGCCGGCCTCATCCAGGCGCAGGCACGAAGCCGGCAGCAGGTTGACCAGTTGTGCGGTGGCGGCTGCGGTGCGCTCGCGGGCGCGGCGTTCGAGGTAGCGGCCGGCGAGCAGGAACAGGGCGAACATGCCCACGGCGTCGAAATACAGTTCTCCGCTGCCGGTGATCGCGGTCCAGATTCCGGCGGCATAGGCCAGGCCGATGGCCAGCGACACCGAGACGTCCATGGTCAGGTGGCGGGTACGCAGGTCGCGGGCGGCACCGCGGAAGAAGGGGGCGCAACTGTAGAACACGATCGGCGTGGTGAGAAACATCGCCACCCAGCGCAGGATGGTGTGCATCTCCGGGCTGAGGTCGATATTGAATTCGGGCCAGGTGGCCATGGTCGCCATCATCGCCTGGAACCACAACAGTCCGGCGACGCCCAGTTGACGCAGGGCGGTGCGGTTTTCGCTGGCCAGTTGCTCGGCGGCGCGGTCGGCCTGGTAGGGGTGGGCGGCGTAACCGATCTGGCGCAGTTCGGCCAGCAGGTGTGACAGGGGTAACTGGCTGTCGGCCCAGCTCACCAGCAGGCGATGGTTGGACAGGTTGAGGCGGGCCTCGGCGACACCGGGCAGGGCACGCAGGTGTTTTTCGATCAGCCAGCCGCAGGCGGCGCAACTGATGCCTTCGATCAGCAGGGTGGTCTCGGCCAGCTCGCCCGCATGGCGGACGAAGGATTGCTGGACGTCGTCGCGGTCGTACAGGGCCAGCTCGTCCACCAGTTGGCGGGGCAGGGCGTCGGGGTTGGCGCTGGCTTCGCTGCGGTGCTGGTAGTAGTGCTCAAGCTTGCCGGCGACGATGGCCTCGGCCACCGCCTGGCAGCCCGGGCAGCAGAATGACCGCGGCTCGCCCAGGACGACAGCGGTGAACGAGCTGCCGGCAGGGACGGGCAGGGCGCAGTGGTAGCAAGGCGTGGGGCTGGTCATGACTGTCTTATCGCAGGTCTTTCGGTGGGGCCATTGGCAACGGCACCCCGTTACTTGTCCAGGTGCTCGGCGCCTTTCAGTGCTTCATCCCCGAGCAGCAAGGTCACGTCGTGGGCCACCTCTTCCTCCTCGAACAGGCGCCAGGTCTGGCCTTGCTCGGTGCCCAGCAGCTCGACGAAGCGCCGGCCTTCCACGCGATCCGGCAACTGGCCGACATAGCGGCCTTCGCCAGTGAGGGTGAGGGCGATCTTGCGATCCTTCTCCGGCTGGGTCGGCGAGATCAAGTTCAGTTCCAGAGTCTGCGGCTGGCTGTCGCCGCTCAGGCGCAACTCCACCTCACCGGTGATTTCGTCCAGGTGCACGCTGGCTTTGAGCTTGAGGGTCTGGCCCAGCATCTCGCGGTCCAGCGAGCGGTTGATGCCCTTGCCTGCCTCGTAGTAGTTGTCGTTGACCAGGTTGTCCGGGTTGTTCACCGCGATGCTGACCATGGTCAGGCTCAAGGTCACCGAGGTGGCGAGGATGCCGATGATGATCCATGGCCAGAGGTTCTTGTACCAGACACTGTGAACGGTGTTCGTTGCAGGCATGGGCATACTCTCTTAGCGGATTTGCGGGCCGATGAAACGGCTCTTGGCTTCGACTTCGGAAGCGCTGTCGTCGGCGTCCCGGAGAATGAAGATGACTTCGTTGGTGGTGGACGGCAGCAACTCCGGCGAGACCGACAGCTGCACCGGCAGGCTGACGATATCGCCTGCAGCCACGCGGATCTCCCTGGCGCCTTCCAGGCGCAGATTCGGCAGGCCCTTGGCTTCGAGAACGTAGACGTGGTCGCGCTGGTCCTTGTTCATGACTTTCAGGCTGTATACGTTCTCGATCCAGCCCTGGGCGTTCTCGCGGTACAGCACGCGGTCCTTGCTGACGTCGAAGCCTACCAGCGAGCGCATCAGGAAGGCGCTGGCGAGCGCGCCGATCATCACCAGCAGGACCACGAAGTAGCCGATCAGCCGTGGCCGCAGCAGGTGGGTCTTCTGTCCGGACAGGTTGTGTTCGGTGGTGTAGCTGATCAGGCCACGCGGGTAGTTCATCTTGTCCATGATGCTGTCGCAGGCGTCGATGCAGGCGGCACAGCCGATACATTCGATCTGCAGGCCGTCGCGGATGTCGATGCCGGTGGGGCAGACCTGGACGCACATGGTGCAGTCGATGCAGTCGCCGAGGCCCTTGGCCTTGTAGTCCACATCTTTTTTGCGCGGGCCGCGGTTCTCGCCGCGACGCGGGTCGTAGGAGACGATCAGGGTGTCCTTGTCGAACATCACGCTCTGGAAGCGGGCGTACGGGCACATGTACACGCACACCTGCTCGCGCAGCCAGCCGGCGTTGCCGTAGGTGGCAAGGGTGAAGAAACCGACCCAGAAATAGGACCAGCCATCGGCCTGGCCGGTGAAGAAGTCGATCATCAGGTCACGGATCGGCGAGAAATAGCCGACGAAGGTCATGCCGGTGATAAACCCGATCAGCAGCCACAGGCTGTGCTTGGCGGCCTTGCGCAGGAACTTGTTGCCGCTCATGGGCGCCTTGTCGAGCTTCATGCGCTGGTTGCGGTCGCCTTCGGTGACTTTTTCGCACCACATGAAGATCCAGGTCCACACGCTCTGCGGGCAGGTGTAGCCACACCAGACGCGGCCGGCGAATACGGTGATGAAGAACAGGCCGAAGGCCGCGACGATAAGGATGCCGGACAGGAGGATGAAATCCTGCGGCCAGATGGTTGCACCAAAGATGTAGAACTTGCGCTCCGGCAGGTTCCACCAGACGGCCTGGTGACCGCCCCAGTTGAGCCACACGGTGCCGAAATACAGGAGGAAGAGGAAGGCGCCGCCAGCCATGCGCAGGTTGCGGAACAGGCCGGTGAAGGCGCGGGTGTAGATCTTTTCCCGGGCGGCGTAGAGGTCCACGCTCTCGTCTTTCTTGTGCTTGGCAGGCGGGGTGATGTCTTGTACCGGAATCTGCTTGCTCATCATTCAGTCCCACGGCAGTGGAAAAACGCCGCGGCCAGTGCATGCCGACCGCAGTCAGAAGTGTTGCTGCTCTGGCCCGCATGATACGCCTGTACTGGCAGTCTGGGGCGCGGGTGCGACACTGGGTCGCGTTGGGTTGGAGCCAACAATGGTGTATTGGCGCTGTCAATTGATCCAGGTCATGGGAGGGTGTTCTTCAGGGCCTTATCGCCGGCAACGCCGGCTCCCACAGGTATCGACTACATCGCCGGACATTGTGGGAGCCGGCGTTGCCGGCGATGAGGCCCTGAAAGAACACCCCTGCATCCCCAGCCAAGAAAAAAGGCCCCACCAGTCTGCACTGACGGGGCCTTTTCTACCGCCGGGCCTTACTGCGCCTCGGCCGGCTTTTCATCTTTCTGCGACAGGCTCCAGACATAGGCCGCCAGCAGGTGGACCTTGTCGTTGCCCTGGATCTGCTCTTGCGCAGGCATCTGGCCCTGACGGCCGTAACGGATGGTCTGCTGCAACTGGGCGAAGCTCGAACCGTAGATGAACGCCTGCGGGTGCGTCAGGTTCGGCGCGCCCATGGCCGGGGTGCCCTTGCCTTCCGGACCGTGGCAGGCCACGCAGTTGGCAGCGAAGATCTTCTGGCCGTTGGCCGGATCAGCCTTGGTGCCTTCGGGCAGGGTGCGACCGTCGAGGTTGGTCAGGACGAACGCGGCAACATCCGCCACGCCCTGCTCGCCGATCACCTCGGCCCACGCCGGCATCACGCCGTGACGACCGGCCATGATGGTCTGCTTGATGGTGGCCGGCTCGCCGCCCCAGCGCCAGTCCTTGTCGGTCAGGTTGGGGAAGCCGTAGGAACCCTTGGCGTCGGAGCCGTGGCAGACCGAGCAGTTGGAGGCAAACAGGCGACCGCCCATTTTCAATGCCTGCGGGTCCTTGGCCACTTCTTCAATGGGCATGGCTGCGAATTTGGCGAAGATCGGCCCGAATTTCGCGTCGGCCCGCTGCATCTCCTTTTCCCACTCGTGAACGCCGGTCCAGCCGGCCTGGCCGTTGGCGAATGGCGTCTCCTTCTCGGTATCCAGGTACTGGTAGCCGGGCAGGATGCCTTTCCAGTTGCCCAGGCCTGGGTACAGCGCCAGGTAGCCCAGGGCAAAGATGATGGTGCCGACGAACAGCATGAACCACCACTTCGGCAGCGGGTTGTCATACTCCTCGATGCCATCGAAGGAGTGGCCCACGGTTTCTTCGGTGGTTTCGCTGCGCTGGCCCTTGCGGGTGGACAGCAGCAGCCAGGTCAGGGCGAAGATGGTGCCCAGACTCAGAACGGTGACGTACAGACTCCAGAAGGTAGTCATTCGTTGTTACTCCTAGACGCTTTCGCTTGCGCTTGCTCGACGTGCTTGCTGGCTTCGGGATCATCCGCAAAAGGCAGCATGGTCGCTTCGTCGAACTCGGACTTGCGCCGAGCGCTGAACACCCACAACGCCAGGCCCACGAAGGCCACCATCACCACGACGGTGCCCAGGCCACGAATCATCCCGATATCCATCGCAGTCACCGTTTGCTTTTGATGATGGTGCCGAGGCCCTGGAGGTACGCGACCAGGGCGTCCATTTCAGTCTTGCCCTTGACCGCGTCGCGGGCACCGGCGATGTCTTCGTCGGTGTACGGCGTGCCCAGGGTGCGCAGGACTTCCATCTTCTTGGCGGTTTCCTTGCCATCGAGCTTGTGCTCAACCAGCCATGGGTAGGCCGGCATCTTCGACTCGGGTACAACGTTGCGCGGGTTGTACAGGTGCGCGCGGTGCCAGTCGTCGGAGTAGCGACCGCCGACACGGGCCAGGTCCGGGCCGGTACGCTTGGAGCCCCAGAGGAACGGGTGGTCCCAGACGCTTTCGCCAGCCACCGAGTAGTGGCCGTAGCGCTCGGTTTCGGCACGGAACGGACGGATCATCTGCGAGTGGCAGCCCACGCAGCCTTCGCGGATGTAGACGTCACGGCCTTCCAGTTCCAGCGCGGTGCGTGGCTTCATGCCTTCGACCGGCTTGTTGGTGACGTCCTGGAAGAACAGCGGGACGATCTGGGTCAGGCCGCCGATGCTCACGGCGATCACCATGAAGAAGGCCAGCAGGCCAATATTCTTCTCGACTACTTCATGCTTCATCAGTGAGCCCCCACGACGACGATCTGTTCAGCGGCCGCAGCTTCGGCCGGTTTCGAGGCGCGAACGGTGCGCAGGACGTTCCAGGCCATCAGCAGCATGCCGGAGGCGAAGAAGGCACCGCCCAGGGCGCGGACGATGTAGCCGGGGTGGCTGGCTTGCAGCGCTTCGACGAAGGAGTAGGTGAGGGTGCCGTCGTCGTTGATCGCACGCCACATCAGGCCCTGGGTGATGCCGTTGACCCACATCGAGGCGATGTAGAGCACGGTGCCGATGGTGGCGAGCCAGAAGTGCGCGTTGATCAGGCCGACGCTGTGCATCTGCGCACGACCGTAGAGTTTCGGGATCATGTGGTACACGGCGCCGATGGAGATCATCGCTACCCAGCCCAGGGCACCGGCGTGTACGTGGCCGATGGTCCAGTCGGTGTAGTGGGACAGCGAGTTGACGGTCTTGATCGCCATCATCGGACCTTCGAAGGTCGACATGCCGTAGAACGCCAGCGAAACCACCAGGAAGCGCAGGATCGGGTCGGTGCGCAGCTTATGCCAGGCGCCCGAGAGGGTCATCATGCCGTTGATCATGCCGCCCCAGCTCGGTGCCAGCAGGATGATCGACATGACCATGCCCAGCGACTGCGCCCAGTCCGGCAGCGCGGTGTAGTGCAGGTGGTGGGGACCTGCCCAGATGTACAGGGTGATCAGTGCCCAGAAGTGCACGATCGACAGGCGATAGGAGTAGATCGGGCGCTCGGCCTGCTTCGGCACGAAGTAGTACATCATCCCGAGGAAGCCGGTGGTGAGGAAGAAGCCCACGGCGTTGTGGCCGTACCACCACTGGATCATCGCGTCGGTGGCGCCGGCATAGGCCGAGTACGACTTGAACAGGCTCACCGGCAGCGAGATGTGGTTGACGATGTGCAGCATGGCGGTGACCAGGATGAAGGCACCGTAGAACCAGTTGCCGACGTAGATGTGCTTGGTCTTGCGCTTGACGATGGTGCCGAAGAACACCACGGCGTAGGTCACCCACACAATGGCCAGCAAAATGGCGATCGGCCACTCCAGCTCGGCGTATTCCTTGGTGGTGGTGTAACCCATGGGCAGGGTGATCAGGGCGCCGATGATGACCGCTTGCCAACCCCAGAAGGTGAAGGCGGCGAGGCTGTCGGAGATCAGTCGCGTCTGGCAGGTACGCTGCACGACGTAGTAGGAGGTGGCGAACAGTGCACAACCGCCGAAGGCGAAGATCACCAGGTTGGTGTGCAAGGGGCGCAGGCGTCCAAAGCTCGTCCACGGCAGGTCAAGGTTGAGTTGCGGCCAGACCAGTTGCGAGGCGATGAAGACACCGAGGCCCATGCCAAGGATCCCCCAGACCACCGTCATGATGGCGAACTGGCGGACGACCTTATAGTTATAAGCAGTCGGACTGATTGCTGTGCTCATTTCCAAGGTTCCACGGTTTTTAGGTGTTTTTGTAGGTAGAAAATCGGCGCAAGTATCTACAGGCAGTGTGGGTATTGCAACGCAAGGGGACTCGCCCCACACCCCGCCAAGGCCGGTTCCAAGGCCTTTCCGAAACTTCTACCGCGCAAATTGTACACAATTATTCTTTATTTATGTGCACCATTTTTGGCGTGGAATGCACGCTCAACAAGGCTTTGAATCGTTGCGAGCCAGCGTCCCCGATTCGTCTGGAAACACGGGGAAAGCGGGCAACTGCCAGCCTTTGCGCTGGCACCATGACATGAGTTGAGCCGACAGCGGTGCATGTGCGACATCGCTTCCTGCCACATGTGGCAACAAGCTTAGTCCCGTTCGGAGGGGGTGCAAGGAAGGGCGGGGAGGGGGTGCGACACTCTGTCGCAAGGGGCGGGAAACACCGCCGCATCTGTTTGGATGCGGCGGTTTCAGTCAATGCTCAGATGGACTGAAGTCTTACTGTGCAGAAGTCTTGTCGCCTTCCTGCGAAAGGCTATAGACATAAGCGGCGAGCAGGTGGACCTTGTCGTTGCCTTGAATGTCCTGCTGGGCAGGCATCTGGCCCTGGCGGCCGTAACGGATGGTCTGCTGCAGTTGGGCGAAGCTCGAACCGTAGATGAAGGCCTGCGGGTGAGTCAGGTTCGGTGCGCCCATGGCTGGAGTGCCCTTGCCTTCCGGACCGTGGCAAGCCACGCAGTTGGCGGCAAAGATCTTCTGGCCATTGGCGACGTCGGCCTTGGTGCCTTCCGGCAGGCTGCGACCGTCGAGGTTGGTCAGGACGAACGCGGCGACATCCGCCACGCCCTGCTCGCCGATCACGTCCGACCAGGCCGGCATCACGCCGTGACGGCCGAGCATGATCGAGGTCTTGATGGTTTCCGGTTCGCCGCCCCAGCGCCAGTCCTTGTCGGTCAGGTTGGGGAAGCCGTAGGAACCCTTGGCGTCGGAACCGTGGCACACCGAGCAGTTGGAGGCGAACAGGCGGCCACCCATCTTCAGTGCCTGCGGATCCTTGGCCACTTCTTCCACCGGCATGGCGGCGAACTTGGCGAAGATCGGTCCGTACTTGGCGTCGGCCCGTTCCATTTCCTTCTGCCATTCGTTGGCGCCGGTCCAGCCATTTTCATAGCCGGGCAGGATGCCTTTCCAGTTGCCCAGGCCCGGGTAGAGCACCAGGTAGCCGGCGGCGAACACCAGGGTGCCGACGAACAGCCAGAACCACCAGCGCGGCAGCGGATTGTCGTATTCCTCGATGCCATCGAAGGCGTGGCCCATGGTCTGGTCGGTGCTGCCGGGTGTCTCGCCCTTGCGGGTGGACAGCAGCAACCAGGTCAGGCCGATCAGGCTGCCGATGGTCAGTACGCTGATGTACGTACTCCAGAACGTGGTCATTGCCGATTACTCCTCATGGCGTTTTCTTTTTCGGCGCCTGGCAGGCGCTCGTCGGCGAAGGGCAGCAGGCTCGCTTCGGCGAATTCACGGTCACGGCGACGGTTGAAAACCCAGAGCGACAGGCCGATGAAGGCGATCGCCACCACCAGGGTGCCGAGGCCGCGCAACTGGCCGATATCCAGGGTGAAGTCCATGGCGCTTACCTCTTGTTCTTGATCGCGGTGCCGAGCACCTGCAGGTAGGCGACCAGCGCGTCCATTTCGGTCTTGCCCTTGACCGAGGCGACGGCACCGCTGATGTCGTCGTCGGTGTACGGCACGCCGAGGCTGCGCATCGCTTTGATCTTGGCCTCGGTATGGCTGGTATCGACCTGTTGGGCGACGAGCCATGGGTACGACGGCATCTTCGACTCGGGCACGACGTTGCGCGGGTTGTACAGGTGCGCACGGTGCCAGTCGTCGGAGTAGCGGCCGCCAACGCGGGCCAGATCAGGACCGGTACGCTTGGAACCCCACAGGAACGGGTGGTCCCAGACGCTCTCGCCGGCCACCGAGTAGTGGCCGTAGCGCTCGGTCTCGGCGCGGAACGGACGGATCATCTGCGAGTGGCAGCCGACGCAGCCTTCGCGGATGTAGATGTCGCGGCCTTCCAGTTGCAGCGCGGTGTAGGGCTTCATGCCTTCGACCGGCTTGTTGGTGACGTCCTGGAAGAACAGCGGGACGATCTGGGTCAGGCCGCCGATGCTCACGGCAAAGACCATCAGCAGCACCAGCAGGAAGACGTTCTTTTCAATAGCTTCGTGTTTCATGTCCTAGTCCTCAGGCCAGCTGCGCGGAAGCGTCTGCGGTTGCCGGAGCCGGGGCACGCACGGTGCGCCAGGTGTTCCAGGCCATCAGCAGCATGCCGGTCAGGAAGATCGCACCACCGACGAACCGCACGATGAAGCCTGGGTGGCTGGCCACCAGGGTTTCGACGAAGGAGTAGGTGAGGGTGCCGTCGGCGTTGACTGCGCGCCACATCAGGCCCTGGGCGATACCGTTGACCCACATCGAGGCGATGTAGAGCACGGTGCCGATGGTGGCGAGCCAGAAGTGCGCGTTGATCAGCCCGATGCTGTGCATCTGGGTCTTGCCGAAGACTTTCGGGATCATGTGGTACAGCGCGCCGATGGAAATCATCGCCACCCAGCCGAGGGCGCCGGCGTGTACGTGGCCAATGGTCCAGTCGGTGTAGTGGGACAGGGCGTTGACGGTCTTGATGGCCATCATCGGACCTTCGAAGGTCGACATGCCGTAGAACGCCAGCGAAACCACCAGGAAGCGCAGGATCGGGTCGCTGCGCAGCTTATGCCAGGCGCCCGAGAGGGTCATCATGCCGTTGATCATGCCGCCCCAGCTGGGTGCCAGCAGTACCAGGGACATGATCATGCCCAGCGATTGCGCCCAGTCCGGCAGCGCGGTGTAGTGCAGGTGGTGCGGACCTGCCCAGATGTACAGGGTGATCAGCGCCCAGAAGTGCACGATCGACAGGCGATAGGAATACACCGGACGTTCAGCCTGCTTCGGCACGAAGTAGTACATCATCCCCAGGAAGCCGGCGGTCAGGAAGAAGCCCACGGCGTTGTGGCCGTACCACCACTGCACCATGGCGTCGGTGGCGCCGCTGTACAGCGAGTAGGACTTGGTCAGGCTGACCGGCAGTTCCATGTTGTTGACGATGTGCAGGATGGCCACGGTGATGATGAACGCACCGAAGAACCAGTTGCCCACGTAGATGTGCTTGGTGGTGCGCTTGATCAGCGTGCCGAAGAACACCACGGCGTACGCGACCCAGACGATGGTGATCAGGATATCGATCGGCCATTCCAGCTCGGCGTATTCCTTGGAGCTGGTATAACCCAGCGGCAGGGTGATGGCGGCCAGCAGGATCACCAGTTGCCAGCCCCAGAAGGTGAACGCCGCGAGCGCGGGCGCGAACAGTTGGGTCTGGCAGGTGCGCTGCACGGAGTAGTAGGAGCTGGCGAACAGCGCGCAACCACCGAAGGCGAAGATCACCGCGTTGGTATGCAGGGGGCGCAGGCGCCCGAAGCTGGTCCAGGGAAGGTCGAAGTTGAGGGAAGGCCAGACGAGTTGCGCGGCGATGAAAACGCCGAGCCCCATCCCGACGATTCCCCACACCACCGTCATAATGGCGAATTGGCGGACCACCCTGTAGTTGTAGGCGGTACTGCTGGTTGTGTTCATGTATGGGTTCCCATCCACGGTTATAGGCAGGCTAAACAGCGAGGCAAGCATGATTAATGGGCAGATCGCCGGTATTGACGGGGATCAATGGGCGCAGTGCCTGAAAATGCGGGGGTGGCTATGGAATGCCCCGCAAAATCAGAGGGATGGCGGGGTTGGCGCCACCTTGATCCTGGCCCACGGCGCAGGGGCGCCGATGGACAGCGGGTTCATGGAAGAAATGGCGCAAAGGCTTGCAGGGCATGGGCTCGGCGTATTGCGTTTCGAGTTCCCCTACATGGCGCAGCGGCGCAGTGGTGGTGGCAAAAGGCCGCCAAATCCCCAGGCGGTTCTGCTCGATTGCTGGCGTGAGGTGTATGCGCAGGTGCGACCATTGGTCGCTGGGCCGCTGGCCATCGGCGGCAAGTCCATGGGCGGGCGCATGGCCAGCCTGCTGGCAGACGAACTGGGGGCCGACGCGCTGGTGTGCCTGGGCTATCCGTTCTATGCCGCGGGCAAACCGGAGAAACCGCGGGTGGCGCATCTGGCCGGATTGAAGACGCCGACGCTGATCGTTCAGGGCGAGCGGGATGCGCTGGGCAATCGGGAAGCGGTGGAGGGGTATGAACTGTCGCCGGCGATCGAACTGTGCTGGCTGGAGGCGGGGGACCATGACCTCAAGCCGTTGAAGGCTTCAGGGTTTACTCATGAAGATCACATGGAGACGGCGGCGGCGCGGGTGTCTGGTTTCCTGAGATGAGCAGAGGAACTGCATTTTCTGTGGGAACGGCTTCAGCCGCGATCGACGGCAACGCCGTCGTAAAACCTGGACTCCGGGTCAGCCTGACACACCTGAGATGTCGGTTGGGTGGGCGCTTTGCGCCCAATCGCGGCTAAAGCCGCTCCCACGATGCCTTGTATCAGGCGATGGGAGCTGACCAGCCACGACCTGATTTTCAGTCGCGGTACTCGCACAGGTAAGCGGTATCCACCGCCACCTTCAACTGGAATTTGGCATTGGCCGGTACGTTGAACTGGCTGCCGGCAGAGAAGGTTTCCCAGTTGTCGCTGTCGGGCAGCTTGACGGTCAGGGCGCCGGAGACCACGTGCATGATTTCACGCTGGGCAGTGCCGAATTCGTATTCGCCCGGGGCCATCACGCCGACAGTGGCCGGACCTTCGGCGCCGGTGAAGGCGATCGATTTGACCGTGCCGTCGAAGTACTCGTTGACTTTGAACATGGGCGACTCCTGAAAAGAAAGGGACCAAAAAGGCCGGCCAGTATGCCCAAGCCCGTTGGTCCCGTCATCCGCTTTCAGGTGCCCTGGACCGGGAGTGTCAGTGGCAGCAGCCGCGCGGTATTGCGGGCGTCTTCCAGCGCGCGGTGCTGTTGGCCGGAAAACTGCAGCCCGGCCAGTTGCAGCGCGCTGTTCAGGCCCATCGGGCGCTGCAACTGACGGGCCTTGGCGAAGCGCTGCTTGAGGTTGAGGTGGGGGATGCGCGACAGCAGGCTGTCGATGCCATAGCCCTGCCATTCCTGCAGCAGTTGCTTGCGATCGTAGTCGCCCCAACTGGTCCAGCCCTCCAGGCGCGGCTGGTAATGGCCGAGCCAGCGCTCGAACTGTGCCCAGACCTCATTGAACGGTGCCGCGCTGTCGACACTGGCCTGGCTGATATGGGTCAGCTCCCGGCAAAAGGTCGTGAGCTGCGGGCGTCGACGCGGCCGGACGAAGCGCTGGAAATGATCCACTTCCCGGCCCTCGCGATTGACCAGGCTGGCGCCGATTTCGATGACTTCCATATCCGTGATCGGCCAGCCACCGTCGTCGGTGGTGGCTTCCAGGTCGATCACCAACCAATGGCCCATAATTGATTCCCTGACAAGATGTGCGCCAAGCGTAGCCAAACCTGAAGGTTGGCGGTATCCCCTGGCAATTTGCCCAAGTGCTCGAAAATGGCGCATGCGGCGGGTTGTACTACCTCGGGAAAACGCCTAGCTTACTCAGCACCGGGTCAGAAACCTTGAGAGTGTGTCGCCTTGATTCCAGCGCCAATACCGCGGGTATTGTCTTTCTTCACCTGTCTGGCCCTGACCTGGCAGGCTGACGCGGCCCTCGCGCTCGACGCTGTCGAAATCAGGATCGGCGCCGCGCACTTCCCGCCTTACACCGTACGCCCGGAGCAAGGCGCCGACACCGGCCTGTTGCCGCAACTGGTCGAGGCACTGAACCAGGCGCAGCAGGGTTTCCACTTTGTGCTCGTGCCTACTTCGATTCCACGCCGGTTTCGCGATTTCGAGCAGGGGCGCGTGGACATGGCGATCTTCGAGAACCCCGACTGGGGCTGGCAGAGCATCGCCCACGACAGCGTCGACATGGGCCTGGAGGATGCCGAGATCTTTGTCGCTCATCGGGTCGAGAACCGTGACCAGCGTTATTTCGATGACCTGAAAGGCAAGCGCCTGGCTCTGTTCAGCGGCTATCACTACGCCTTTGCCCGTTTCAACGCCGACCCGCGCTACCTGGCCAGCGCCTACAACGCCACGCTCACCTACTCCCACGACAGCAACCTGCAGATGGTCCAGCGTGATCGGGCCGATATCGCCCTGGTCACGCGTTCATACCTGAGCGATTACCTGGTACGCAACCCGGACAGCGCCGACGAATTGCTCGCTTCCGAGCGTGTCGACCAGGTCTATCACCACTACGCACTGCTGCGCCCGCAGGCAAAGATCAATGGCGCGCAGTTCGCCGCGTTGCTGGAGCTACTGCGCAACAATGGTGAACTGCTGAGGATTTTCCAGCCGTACCGCATCCAGGTGATTCATCCGCACGCGCATTGAGCGCAGTCCGGTCACCTGTTGCCGGATTTATTGAGGCACGCCGGCGCCCCGCGCACTGGAGACCTTGCGGCAATGCACCAGGGCATCGCGGATCATGAAGTTGACCAGGGTCGGGGAGACGCCCAGTTCCTTGGCGATGTCCTTTTGCGGCACACCATGCAGGCGGTACATCTCGAAGGCGTAGCGCGTGCGCGCTGGTAGCTCGGTCAGGGCATCGGCAATGTGTTCGAGGGTGGCGAAATTGATATGCGCGGCCTCCGGCGACGCACCTTGCACCACGACGTTCAAGCCTTCTTCTTCGGTACCCGAGTATTTCATCTCCATTGCCTGCTTGCGGTAATGGTCGATAGCCAGGTTGCGCACGATCTGGAACAGGTAGCTCAGTTGCGCCTTGAACGAGGAGGTGATCTGTGGCGCGGAGTTGAGCCGGAAAAAAGCGTCCTGTACTACATCCTCGGCCCGCGAGCGGCAACCCGTGATGCGGGCGGCGATCTTGACCAGGATGCTGCGATTGTCGACGAACGCTTGGAGTAACGGTGAATCGCACTTACCTGTGGATAGCTGTTCCGCCATGGAAATCACCTTTTCTCTAAGTGGATAGCGAACATTCCGGAGGGGCTGTTCGCTGCGACGTGCGACAAACTAGTATTAATGATAATTATTGTCAATTGCGAAAGTTAATAAGTCGATATATGTTTTCGTTCTAAGTCGACAGATAACTTTCGCGGTGGAAGGCATTCCCGCCGGCCCCGCCTTGGCAGCCCTTGAAGCAGAGCGTTCGAGGTATCCGGGCAAGGTTTACCGGTCTGCGGGCAGTGGGTTTCCCTGACCCTTATCCCACAGCCAAATGACGAAACCGTGCTTGCTTTCACAACGTCAGCGCGGGCAAAAAAAGGCCGCCATGACGGCGGCCAAGGGGAACACCGGAGTGCGTCTCGAACACTCCGGATGGGAGGAGGGGTCAGCGTTTGCCGAGGATCTTGCCAAGCATTTCCGGACGTGGCGCGCCTTGCTGTTGCTGCAGGCGCTGTTGCTGGTCGAGGTAGAAGATGGCCGGTGTGGCGGACAGGCCAAGCTCTTCCATCAGTGCCAGGTTGGCGTCCAGTCTGGCCTGTACGTCCGCCGGGATTTTTTCCAGGGCCTTGAGCGTGCTGGCCTTGCCGGCGCTTTCATGGTCGTGCAGGGCCTGTCGCGGATCCTTGCTCGCCAGCAGCGCTGCCGACTTGGCAGGGCTGTCCTCGCGAATGATGCCCACCATGATGTGGCGCAATTGCACTTTGCCAGAGTCGACCCAGGGCCGTGCCTGTTCCCAGAACAGGTTGCAGTACGGGCAGTTGGGGTCGCTGAACAGGTAGACGATGCGTGGCGCATCGGCCTTGCCGTCGGCGATCCAGCTGGATGTTTCCATCTTCGCCCAGACTTCCCTGGCCATCGGCGCATAGACCAGTTGTTCCAGCGGTTTCTCGCTCAGGTCTTGGCCTTGCTCGTCGAACAGGCTGCCGACCAGCGCGTGCTTGCCGTCCGGCGTCAGGTAGATGGCCACGCCACGGTTCTGGAACTGTGCGGCATAGCCCTTCAGGCCGTTGGGTGCATCGAAGCTGCCAACGACTTTCGCCCCCTTGGCTTCGATCTGCCGCACGGCCTCGGGCAGCGCTTCGGCGTGCAGCAACGGGCTGGCGAGCGAGCCGAGGATCAGGCTCAGGGACAGGGCGGTTTTCATGGTGTGGTCCTTGTTTGCGAAAGGGGCGTACGCGGCGCCTGCGCTTCGAAGGATTGCAGGGCATGGTGCAGGCTGGCGCGGGACAGTTCGCCCAGATGGCTGCCTACCAGGCGTCCGTCGGCGTCGTAGAACAGTGTGGTGGGCAGTGCCATGGAGCCGACCTGGGTCGCCAGTTGGCCGCTGGCATCGAACAGCACGTGGGACAGGTTCAGGCCTGTGGTGGCGAGGAAGTTGGTGACGATCTGCGGCGTCTCGCCCTGATTGACGAACAGGAAGGTGACCTGCGGATAGTCATGCTGTGCCTGCTGCAGCACCGGCATTTCCCGGCGACAGGGCGGGCACCAGGTGGCCCACAGGTTGATCACCAGCGGCTGGCCGCGGTGGCTGTCCAGCGCCACAGCCTGGCCGCGGGCGTCGAGCAGGGTCAGTTGCGGCAGGTGTGTGCCTTGTTCGTAAAGGTGGCTGGCCCAACTGCTGAGCAGCCAGAACAGGGCGCCGCTGAGCAGGCCCCAGCCAAGCGGGCGGCGCCTTGCCGGCTTGCGCCAGCCGGTCCACAGGGCGCCGAGCAGCACCACCGTCAGGCCCGCCCAGGGCGAGAAGCCGCCGTCGCGGATGTCGATGATCTGCAGCGGGTCGTCGCGGTACATCGACCAGTAGGTGAGGACGAAGCCGATCCGCGCGCCGAGCAGACCGAGCAGAAACAGGCCGAACAGCGAGGACTCGGGGTTGTCGCCACCGCGTCTGGCGACCCGCCAGCCGACCAGGGTCGCCAGTCCCAGCGCTGCCAGCAGCAAGAGGTGGTCGAGGGCCATGGCCACGGGGCCGATATTTACGGTCAGCATCAGCCCTGGCTCCTGGTCGCGGCCCAGTGTTTGAGGAAGGTTTCGGCATCCGTTTCCCCCACCAGCCGGCGAGCACGACGCTCTTCGCCATCGGGGCCGATCCACAGCATGCTGGGCGGACCGGGCACCTGGTAGCGTGTCAGCAATTCACGGGCCGCAGGTGCATCGGCGGTAACGTCGAGGCGCACCAGGCGCACGCCATTCAGGGCGGCCAGCACATCGGCGCGGGCGAACACCTGCTTTTCCATGACCTTGCACGACACGCACCAGTCCGCGTAGTAGTCGAGGAACACCCACTGGCCCTGGGTGCGCGCTGCGTCGAGTTCGGCCTGCAGTGCCTGCGGGGTGCTGACAGTCACGAAGGCATCGACCGTGTTGCCGGCTGAGGCATTCATGGCGGGCCCTCCCGTATAGGGTTGCAGAGGCTGCCACGGATCGCTGCCGCCGCCCGCCGCGCCGACAATCGCCAGCGCGCCCCACAGTCCGGCAATCAGCATCACCGGTTGTGCCGCGCGGAACCTGCGCAGTGCCGGCCAGGCGCTCCACGCCAGGGCCAGCAGCCAGGCGCCGGCCAGGGCCAGCCAGAGCACCGGGTCGAGTACCACCCGCAGGGTGTACAGCGCCATGGCGAGGAAAACGAAGCCGAACACCCCCTTGACCAGGTTCATCCAGGCGCCGGGACGCGGCAGGTAGCGGTTGCCCACTGTCACCAGCAGCAACAGAGGCAGGCCCATGCCCAGCCCCAGGCTGAACAGCACCAGCGCGCCGTGAACGGCGTTGCCGCTCTGGGCGATATAGAGCAGGGCGCCGGCCAACGGAGCGGTCATGCACGGGCCCATCAGCAGGCCGGACAGCGCGCCCAGCAGCGCCGCACCGTAGAGGTTGCCACCGCGGGTCTGGCTGCCGGCCCGTTCGAGGCGGTCGCGCAGGAACATCGGCAGTTGCAGTTCGAAGGCGCCAAACATCGGCAGCGCCAGCAGCACGAACAGCGCCGCCAGGCTGCCCAGCAACCACGGCTGTTGCAGCCACGCCTGGAGATTGGCCCCCAGCAGCGCCGCCACCACGCCGAGGGCGGCATACACCAGGGCCATGCTCAGCACATAAGTGCCGGCCAGCACCCAGCCCCGTCGGGCGCTGGCATTGTTGCCCATGACCAGCCCGGCAAGAATCGGCAGCATCGGCAGCGAGCAGGGGGTGAAGGCCAGCAGCAGGCCGAGGCCGAAGAACACCAGCAGGCTCCAGGCGAGCGGGTGCTGTTGCAGGGTGCCGGCGAGGGCCTGGTCGCTGGCCTGAGCGGTATCGGCGCTGGCGCCGCTGAGTGTCACTAACGAGGTTTGCGGCGGATAGCACAGGCCGGCATCGGCGCAGCCCTGCCAGCCGATGCGCAGGGTGCCTTCGGCGGTTGCAGGCAGCAGCAGCTCCAGCTCGCCGCGATAGACCGGGGTATCGCCGAAGAATTCGTCATGGTGGGGCAACGCGGCGGGCAGCGTTGGCTGTTGCTCCGGTGCCAGGCCATCGAACTTCAGGCGCTTCTGGTACAGGTAATAGCCATCGGTGATCGCCCAGTGCAGGCGGGTCTCGCCGGAGGGCAGGCGCTCGCTGGTAAAGACGAAGGCCTTTTCCACCGGCAGGAAGTCGCTCTGGGCGAAGGGATTGGCGAAGTTCTGCGCCTGGCTCAGTGAGCTGAACAGGCAGAGGATCGCCAGAAGCAATGCACGCATGTCGAAGCCTTGGAAGATCTTGAGCGCCCAAGGCTGCCCATGCCGGATTAACCCCGGATTAACCCCGGACCGAGCCGCTCGCCGGCAGGCGACGCGGGCCCGAGGGCAGGGCATAATCCCAGGTTAATCCTGCTCTGGCCTACTACTGGCCTTTCCAGTCGCTGACCGAACCCGACCATGCATGTACTGCTCTGTGAAGATGACGACCTGATCGCCACCGGTATCATCGCCGGCCTCAGTGCCCAGGGCCTGACCGTGGACCGCGTGGCCAACGCCAGTGCCGCGCGGGCGATGCTCCAGGCCGCGCATTTCGATGTGATGGTGCTGGACCTCGGTCTGCCTGACGAAGACGGCCTGAAACTGCTGCAACGCCTGCGTCAGCAGGGCGAAAGCCTGCCGGTGCTGATCCTCACCGCCCGTGATGCGGTCACCGACCGGGTCGACGGCCTGCAGGCCGGGGCCGACGACTACCTGCTCAAACCCTTCGACCTGCGCGAGCTGGCTGCGCGTCTGCACACCCTGGTGCGACGCATGGCCGGGCGCTGCGTCAACGTGATCGAGCACGGGCCGCTCAGCTTCGATCCGAGCAATTGCGAAACCAGCCTCGGCGGCCAGCCGGTGGACCTGTCGCGGCGCGAGCAGGCGCTGCTCCAGGCGCTGCTCAACAACCCGGGTCGGGTGCTGTCCAGCGAGCAGCTCAAAGACAGCGTCTATGGCTTCGGTGACGAAGTGGAGAGCAATGCCCTGAACGTCCATATCCATCACCTGCGGCGCAAACTTGGCAACGGTATCGTCGAGACCGTCCGTGGCCTGGGCTATCGCCTCGGCCCTGCGCAACTCCCTGGGGAGCACTGATGAGCCTGCGCCTGCGCCTGAGCCTGATCCTCGGCACCGCGTTCGTCCTGATCTGGGCCCTGGCGGCTGCCTGGATGCTGCGCGACCTGCGCCAGCAGATGATGTTCTCCCTCGACCAGCGCCTGGTGGCCTCGGCGCGGATGGTCGCCGGGCTGATCGACCAGTTGCCGCAGCCGCTGACCAGCCAGGGCGAGGGCACGCGCCTGAGTGCCGACCAGTTGAGCGTGCCCGACGGCATGGCCTGCCAGGTCACCTCGTTGCGTGGGGAGATCCTTGCCCGCAGCCACCAGCACGCCGACCAGCATCTGGACAATGGCAGCGGCGGCTTCCATGACCAGATGATCGACGGTGCCAGCTGGCGCAGCTTCACCTTTGTCCACGGCGATATCCGCATCACCACCGCCGACCGCAATCTGGAGCGTGAGGCGCTGAACCGCTCGATCCTGCTGGCCGCCTCGGCGCCGGTGCTGGTGGCGTTGCTGGGCAGCCTCGGCCCGCTCTGGCTGGGCATCGGCAAGGGCCTGGCGCCGTTGAACTGGATGCGCGATGCCTTGCGAAGGCGCAGCCCCGATTCGGTCGAGCCGTTGCAGATCAAAGCGGTGCCCAGCGAGTTGCAGCCGCTGCTGGATACCCAGAACCAGTTGTTCCTGCGCATTGGCCAGACCATCGAGCGCGAGCGTCGTCTTACCGGTGACGCGGCCCACGAGTTGCGCAGCCCGCTGACGGCGATCAAGACCCACCTGCAAGTGGCGCGGATGACCGACGGTGCCGTGCGCGAACAGGCACTGGAGCATGCCGAGCAGGGCGCCGACCGCCTGCACAGGACGCTCGAACAATTGTTGTTGCTGGCGCGGGTCGAGGGCAGCCTGTCGTTCGACGACGGCGTGCAGTGCAGCGCCGAGCAAGTGGCGCGGCAGGCGATCCAGGACACCGGCGACAACCGCCGCATCATCCTGGCCGCGCCGCCTCGTGCCGCGCAGGCGCTGCTGGACATGCCCGGAGCGCTGGCAGTGGCGGCGTTGCGCAACCTGCTGGACAACGCCTTGCGCCACAGCAGCGGCGAGATGCCGGTTGAACTGGAAGTGCAGGTCGAAAACGAGCAGGTGGGCTTCCTGGTTCGCGATCATGGTCCAGGGATCCCCGAGCAGGACCTGCAACACCTCACCCAGCGCTTCTGGCGCAACGGCCACAGCGAGGGCAGCGGGCTGGGGCTGGCGATCGTCCAGGCCATCGTCCAGCGCTGCGCCTGTTCCCTTGACTTCGACAGCCGGGGCGACGGCCTGCGGGTGTTGCTGCGGATGCCATTGAAGGCCCAGGCCGCCTAAATTTGTCCGGCGGTACAACGTTCTAGCTTGGACATAGGCGGTTTCCATGGCTGGCACGGGTGGGGAATGACGATATCGCGGCGAGGGTTGATAGCGGGTCTGGCGTTGGCCGGTGCGGCAGTGCCGGCTGTCTGGTACGGCCATCAGAAGCTCACCCACGATCCCGAGGACGATATCGTCACGCCCGGTGAGGCCAGTGTCGAACTGGCGGACATCGCCGGGCAGCAACTGGCCAACCAGTTGCGTGGCATCTGGGATATCCGCTTCACCGGGGCCGAGGGTGGCCTGCCGGGTCTGCCTCGCGAGGGCGTGCAGCTTTATCTCGATATCGCCGCCAAGGGGCGTGGCCTGCGCGGCGTGCTCGACACCGGCGAAGGCCTCGACCAGCCCGGTCCTGTTGCCTACCGCGTGCTGGGTGACCTGGTTGGCGCCTCCACGGCGCAGGTGCGTTGGCGACTGTTGAGCAATCAGGGCGGGCCGGGGTTCGAATGCATCGCCAGCCTGGACGAAGTCTGGGGCAACTTCGGCAACGCCGGCAGCGGCACCCTGAGCGGTCGGATGCAGCGCCTTGACCGGTCCATGGCGCTGCCGCTGCAGGACAGCCACTTCGTCGCGGTAAAGCGGATGTTCCCCGAGGCCCGCGAGCGCATTCACTACACCCCGCAGTTGCGTGCCTGGCTGATCAGTGCCGAGCACCGCCTGTTCCATCAACTCTGGCACGCTGCCCGCGACAAGTGGCACAACCTGCCCGAAGAAAAGCATGGCGCCCTGCGTGGCCTCGGCTGGCAGCCCGGTCCCCGTGACAAGGAGCGCGATGCCCGGGGCCCGCGCAAGCATCGCAATGGCTCGGGCGTGGACTTCCTGTTCATGCACCGGCACATGCTCAATGCCGCGCGGACCTTCCAGCCGCTGCCGTCGTGGCCGCACTTCCCGCTACCGCAACCGAACGTCGAGTACGACCGCCATGGCTTCGCCCGCTACTTCGACAACCACGACGGCTACAGCGTACCGCCGACCTGGCGTGCGCCGGATGACGACGACTACACCCAGTGGGTCGCGGCGATCAAGGCGCAGGAAACCTTCTGCAGCAACTTCCAGGTCTGGGAATCGCAGTACCAGGACCCGCTCTACCTCTCGCGCATGACCCTGGGCGAGCTGGGCTCCGAGCTGGAAATGAACCTGCACGACTGGCTGCACATGTGCTGGGCGTCGGTGCCGCGGGATCCGTCCAACGGCGCGCCGGTGCCCTTCGCCCGCGACCAGTCCGACTTCGCCGCCCGCTGGTACCGGGCGGAAAACGACTTCCTGGGCGATCCGTTTTCCTCCCATGTGAATCCGGTGTTCTGGGGCTTCCATGGCTGGATCGACGATCGCATCGAGGACTGGTACCGCGCCCACGAGCGGCACAATCCCGGCCAGGTCACCCGGCTGGAGATCAACGGTGTGAAGTGGTTCGCGCCGGGGCGCTGGAACGAGGTGGCCGATCCCTGGCTGGGCCCGACCACCCATGGTTGCAGCACCACGCCGGGGATGTTCCCGGGCAAGTCGGTGGAGATGGATATCGAAACCATGAAACTGGCGCTGCGCATCGTCTTCGCCGAAGAAGAGGCGCTTGCGCCTTTGGTCAGGCGCGTTCCGCAGCGGCCGTGGTATGCGCGGCATCTGTCGATGAAAGGAATTACCTGACCTCAGCCCGCAGGCGCTGGCTGCGCCAGCGCCTGCGGCAACCCAGGGCAATCAGCGCGAAGCCTGCCAGCCCCCGCCCAGTGCCTTGTACAAGCCCACGCTCGCCTGCACCCGCGCCAACCGCAGTTGCACCTGCTGATCCTGTGCCTCGTACAAGGTGCGCTGGGTTTCCAGTACCGTCAGCAGGGTTTCCGCGCCCGCCCGGTAACGGCGCTCTGCCAGTTCGAACGCCGTGCGCGCCTGCGACACTTCCTCGTCCTGCCATTGCCGCTGGCGGTCGACGCCGCTGATGCTGTTGAGCGCCTTCTCCACGTCGGCGAAGCCGGAGACGATGCTGGCGTGATACTGCTGCAGCAGTTCGTCCTGCTGGGCGCGGGCCTTGTCCCGTTCTGCCCTGAGCCTGCCGTTGTCGAATATCGGTGCCGCCAGCCCCGCTGTGAGGTTGTAATAGGGACTGCGCAGCAACTGGTCGAAGATCTGCGAGCCGGATGCGAGGTTGGCGCCGAGGGTCAGGCTTGGCAGCATCGCCGCGCGGGCGACCTGCACATTGGCCCTGGCCGCAGCCAGGCGCGCCTCGGCGGCGGCGATGTCCGGGCGGCGGCTGAGCAGGTCGCTGGGCACGCCGCTGTCGATCCGTGGCCAGGCGATGGCGGCGAAGTCTTCGTCAGTCGCCGGCAGGTTCTGCACCGGCTGCCCCAACAGGGTTGCCAGGGCGATCCGAGACTCTTGCAGTTGTTGTTCGAGCAACGGCACCTGACGTTCCTGGGCGGCCACCAGGCTGCGCTGCTGGGCCAGTTCCAGCGCGGTGGCGGAACCTGCGCCGTAGCGGGTTTGCACCACTTGCAGCACGTCGCGGGCATTGCTCAGGTTGAGCCGGGCGATGCGCACCTGCTCGGCGAGGGCAAGGCTTTGCAGGTAGCTGTTGGCCACGCCACTGAACAGCGTCAGTTCCACGGTCTGGCGGTCGAAGCGGCTGGCCTCCAGGCTGCGCAGGGCGCTGTCGCGGGCGGCGGCCTTGCCCCCCCAGAAGTCGATCTCGTAGCTGGCGCTCAGGCCGGTGCTGAACGAGGTGTAGGTGCGCTCCGAGCTGGTGGCATCGATGCCACCATAGCCGTTGCCGCGCAGCAGCCGTTCGCGGCTGGCATCCAGGTTGAACTTGACCTCCGGCAGCAACGGCGCGCCGGCGATCACTGTGCTGGCCTCAGCCTGGCGGACCCTGGCCATGGCGGCGGCGAGGTCGAAGCTGCCCTGGCGTGCCTGCTCGATCAACCCGTCAAGCTGTGGGCTGGCAAAGGCTCGCCACCACGCCTGGTCGATGAGGACCGCGCTGTTTTCATGCGGGCCCTGCCATTGTGGCGGTGCAGCGGGCGCCGCAGCATCGGGGGCGCTGCTGGTGCAAGCAGCCAGCAGCAGGCAGAGGGACAGGAGGCTGAGACGGCTGGGCAATGTCATCGATTATTCGCTTGTCAGGGCTTTGACCGGGTCGAGCCGGGCAGCTTTGCGTGCCGGCATGAAGCCGAACACCACGCCGGTAATGACGGCGCAGGTAAAGGCGCCGAGGGCGGCACCCAGGGAGAAGGCCACGGCGATGTCGGCCAGCATCAGGCCGCCACCAATCAGCAGGGCCAGGCCGATGCCCGTGACGCCGCCGACCATCGACAGCATCACCGCCTCGGTGAGGAACTGGCGCAGGATGTCGCGCTGCCGGGCCCCGGTGGCCATGCGGATGCCGATCTCACGGGTCCGTTCGCGCACGGTCATCAGCATGATGTTCATCACGCCGATGCCGCCGACCAACAGGGAGATCGCGGCGATGGCACCGAGCATCAGCGACAGGGTGTTCTGGGTACGTGCCTCGGCCTGGATCAGTGCCGCGTAGTTGGTCAGTTCATAGTCGTGCTTGCCGCGGTGCAGCTTGCGCATCAGGTGGTCGATGGCCACTTCGGTTTCCTTCACCCGCGCCGAATCCGCAGCGGCGATGGTTACATACTCCGGATCATGGCTGCCGAACAGACGTACCGACGCGGCGGAGTAGGGCACCACGATACGCCCGTCGCTGTCCTGGTCGCCTGAGCTGGAACCCTTGGCGGCGAGGATGCCGAGTACCTGGAATGGCGCGTTGCCGATGAGGATGTACTGGCCGATGGGGTTGCGCTCGCCAAAGAGTTTTTCCCGCACCTTCTGGCCGATCACGGCGACGGCCGCGCCCGCCAGTTCGTCGGACTCGGTGAAGAAACTGCCCTCGACCACCGGCCAGTTGAAGATCTCCGAGAACCAGGTGTTGTTGCCGCCGACGTAGAACTCCTGGCTATTGTTGGCGTAGCGCACCATCAACTGGTTGCCGATCACCGGCATGATTTTCTTCACCTGCGGCAGGCCGGCCAGCGCTTCGACGTCGTCCAGGGTAATGATCCCCGCCGGCTCGTGCAGCGACGCGGATTTGCCGCTGAGGTAGAGGATGTTCGAGCCGAAGGCGGCCATCTGCGCCACCACCTGGCGCTTGCTGCCTTCGCCCACGGCGAGCATGACCACCACTGAGGCGACGCCGATGACGATGCCCAGCAGGGTGAGGGCCGTACGGAAGCGGTTGATCCACATCACCCGCCAGGCCGCCTGCAGCGCTTCGACCATCTCGCCTTTCCAGGCGCCGGTCTGGGTTGCGCCGCGGTTCAGGTGCTGGCGCAGTTCCTCGGCTTGCGGGCCGGCCTGGGCCGGTTGGCGCTCCGCCTCATCGTTGGCCGAGTCGCTGAGGACCAGGCCGTCGCGGATCTCGATGATGCGCTGGGCGCGGGCTGCGACTTCACGGTCGTGGGTAATCAGGATGATCACGTGGCCCTGGCTGGCGAGCTCGTCGAGCAGTGTCATCACCTCGGCACCGCTCTGGCTGTCGAGGGCGCCGGTAGGTTCGTCGGCGAGGATGATGTGGCCGCCGTTCATCAGCGCCCGGGCGATCGACACCCGTTGTTGCTGGCCACCGGACAACTGATGCGGCCGGTTGCCGGTGCGTTCGCCCAGCCCCAGGCGTTCCAGCAGGGCCGCGGCACGGGCATGGCGCTCGGCTGCCGGAGTACCGGCATAGATGGCCGGCATCTCGACGTTTTCCTGGGCCGAGCCGGAGCCGATCAGGTGGTAGCCCTGGAACACGAAGCCGAACGCTTCGCGGCGCAACCAGGCCAGCTCGTCGCTGTCCAGCTCGGCGACGTCCTTGCCGGCGAACAGGTACTGGCCACTGGTGGGGCGGTCCAGGCAGCCGAGGATGTTCATCAGCGTCGATTTGCCGGAGCCGGAGGCGCCGACGATGGCGACGAATTCGCCCGGATGGATCGCCAGGCTGACGCCCCGCACCACCTCGACCTTGGGGGTGTCGATGCCACCGTAGGATTTGCGGATGTCCCGCAGTTCGATCAGCGGTGTGCTCATTCAGCCCCCGCTGGCGACAGGCGCGCCGATCAGCAGGTGGTCGCCTTCGGTCAGACCGTCGAGGATCTGTACGCGCAGACGGTCGCTCAGCCCGGTGCGGACATGGCGCTGCTCGACCTTGCCGTCACGGTTGAGTACCAGTGCCAGGCGCTGGTCGGGTTTGTCGCCATCGTCTTCCAGGGCCGCCAGCGGCGCGGTCAGCACGTCCTGCGCCTGGCCGGCGACGAAGAACACCTGGGCCGTCATTTCTGCCATCAGGCTGTGGTCGGGGTTGTCGACGTCGAGCAGCACGGTATAGAGCACCACTTTACCGGTGCTGCCGCTGCCGCTGGCCGAACTGCCGCCGCTGCTCTGCATCGACGGGTCGAGCGGCTTGGGCGGGATCGGCAGGATCTGTCGCACGGTGCTCGCCCAGCGGCGCTTGCCGCCGGCAAGGGTGGTGAAATAGGCGTTCATGCCGGGTTTGACATGACCGATGTCCGCTTCCGACACCTGGGCCCAGACTGTCATCGGTGACAGCCGGGCGATACGCAGGATCAGCGGCGTCTGCTGCTGGGCATTGAGGGTCTGGCCTTCACGGGCGTCCACCGCGACCACGGTACCGGACATCGGCGCGTAGATCCGGGTGTAGCCCAGTTCCGCTTCGTCACTGCGCAGGTTGGCCTGGGCCTGCAGGATCTGCGCACGGTACATGTCGATGCGCGCCTGGGTGATCCGCAGTTGCGCCTGGGCGGTCTGCACGTCTTCTTCGCGGGTGGCGTTGCCGGCGGCGAGGTTCTGCTGGCGCTTGTATTGCTGTTCGGCGAGCTTGTATTGCGCCTGCTGTTCGGCGAGCTGGGCCTTGAGGTTGTCGATGGAGTAGCGGCCGGCGTCGAGCCGGGCCTGCTGGGTCGACGGATCGATTTCCACCAGCAGTTGGCCTTCCTTGACCTCGTCGCCGGGCTCGACATGGAGCTTGCGGATCTGCCCCGACGCCTGGGCGCCGACATCGACGTAACGGCGGGGTTGCAAGGTCCCCAGCGCGGTCACGCTGCTCTCGATGTTGCCGCGGGTGACGGCGACGGTGCTGACCGGGTCGCCGCCCGGCAGCGCTTTCCAGGCAACCAGGGTGCCGAGGCCGAGCAGGCCCAGGGCGCAGATCAGCAGGCGGCGTTTGAAAGTCGGACGTCTCATGCAGGGTTCCAGCCAGAAGGGGTCGGCCCGCGTGCGGTTGGCGCCGGCGCGGGAAGCTCCCAGATAAACGAGAGGGGCACTGGGTAATTTACCCACGGAGGCGACACGCGCTGTGCCGACCGAAGGGTGGGCAATACTATGCTGAAAGCATCAAATACTTGTGAGAACCATTTTCATTTGCCCGATATTATCCCGGCTCAGGTCGCGGACGCAGGTTGCCTCAACAATATATTGACGCTTCCTTGATTTCCGACGGTTTCCCGACAACTATCAGTAAAAGTTCCCACGGAATGACCGCCCGATCCATCGGCGGTGAATGGTCAAGGATTGTTCCCAGATAACTATTACCTTGGTCATTCGTCATGTCTGACAAATCCTTGCGAATCCTGCTGGCCGATGCCCATCCGATGCAGCTGATGCAACTGGAAAAGATGCTCAACGGCATGGGTTATTACCGTATCGCTCCGGTGCAGTCGTTCGAGGACCTGCGCCATCTGGTGCAGAATGCATTGCTGCCGTTCAACCTGCTGATCGGCAATATCGACCTGGCCAGCCATGCCGGTGTCGACCTCGAGCGCTTCTGCCGGGTCAATGTGCAGATCCAGCATGCGCTGCTGTACGAGTCGCAGCACCTGAAGATGCCGGCGGTGCCGGCAGGCCAGCGACAGGCGGTGGCCGTCAGTTTGCCCAAGGTGCCGGACGACGAGACCCTGCACGCTTTCATGGCGATCATCGACGGGCCGCGGGTCGTCGGTCAGTTGCCCGGCCCCAAGGGCCGGGGCACCCCTCGAGGCCCTTCGCGGCACTGGCTGGGTTCTGGCCAGACGGTGTTTTCCCGGCCCTCCTGACGGCCTTCGCCACCGCTCAGTTTGTTATGCTCTTGCCCTTCGCCCGGGCGCGGCCGCCGCGCCCGGCCCGTTCATTTCTGCGGAACGCCTTATGACTGCCAACGACGCCGCTCGGTTTTCCCGCGGCGACCACAAGACGCTCGGCCTGGCTGCCTTGGGCGGCGCGCTGGAGATCTACGATTTCATCATTTTCGTGTTCTTCGCCCTGACCCTCAGCCAGCTGTTCTTCCCGCCGGAAATGCCTGAATGGCTGCGCCTGCTGCAGAGTTTCGGGATTTTCGTCACCGGCTACCTGGCTCGCCCGCTGGGCGGCATTCTCATGGCCCATTTCGCCGATCATCTGGGGCGCAAGAAGGTGTTCAGCCTGAGCATCCTGATGATGGCGCTGCCGTGCCTGCTGATCGGGCTGATGCCGACCTACGCCGACATCGGCTATGCCGCGCCGCTGATCCTGCTGGGGTTGCGCATTCTGCAAGGGGCGGCGGTCGGTGGCGAGGTGCCCAGCGCCTGGACCTTCGTTGCCGAACACGCACCGGTGGGGCGCCGCGGTTATGCCCTGGGCTTTCTCCAGGCCGGCCTGACCTTCGGTTACCTGCTTGGGGCACTGGTGGCCACTGCGCTGGCGCAACTGTTCACGGCCCAGGAAATTCTCGATTACGCCTGGCGTTACCCGTTCCTGTTGGGAGGCGTGTTCGGCGTTATTGGCGTGTGGCTGCGCCGCTGGCTGAGCGAGACACCGGTGTTTCTTGCCCTGGCGCGCCAGCGCAACGACCGGCCGGTGGAGTTTCCCTTGCGCGCTGTGTTGCGTGAGCACCGTCGGGCGCTGATTCCTGCGGCCTTGCTGACCTGCGTGCTGACCTCGGCGGTGGTGGTGTTGGTAGTCATCACGCCGACGGTGATGCAGCAGCGCTTCGGCATGGGGGCTGGCCACACCTTCGCCCTGAGCAGCCTGGGCATCGTCTTCCTCAATATCGGCTGCGTGCTGGCCGGCCTGCTGGTGGACCGCGTCGGGGCCTGGCGGGCACTGGTGCTGTATTCGCTGCTGTTGCCGCTGGGGATTGGCGGGCTGTATGGCGGCCTGGTCGGCGGCTGGGACACAGTCGGCGTCGCCTACGCCCTGGCCGGCCTGGCCTGCGGAGTGGTGGGGGTGGTGCCGTCGATCATGGTCGGTCTGTTTCCGGCGCGGATTCGCGTGTCGGGCATTTCCTTTACCTACAACGTTGCCTATGCGCTGTGGGCCAGTACCACACCGTTGTTGCTGATCGCCCTGATGCCGTGGAGTCCGTGGGTCTGCGTGGCGTTCTGTGCCGTGATGGGGGGCGTTGGCGTGCTGACGGCGGCGTATTTCAGCGGTCGCGAGCAATTGCGCAGTGAAGAGGACATCGTGCTGGCAAAGGGCTGAACGGCTTTTTCCTGCGGGATGCAGAAAGCCCCTCGCACCTTGCGGTGGAGGGGCTTTTCTTTGGCTGCAAGTTTCGAGTTTCAAGCGGCAAGCCAACGCAGAGCGGCTTCGGCCTTGCCGCTTGCAGACTTACATGTTCGGGTAAGTCGGGCCGCCAGCACCTTCCGGGGTGACCCAGGTGATGTTCTGCGAAGGGTCCTTGATGTCACAGGTCTTGCAGTGCACGCAGTTCTGGGCGTTGATCTGGAAGCGCTTGCTGCCGTCTTCCTGGGCGACCACCTCGTACACGCCGGCCGGGCAGTAGCGCTGCGCCGGTTCGTCGTAGAGCGGCAGGTTGGTGCCGATCGGAATACCGGCGTCAGCCAGCTTCAGGTGGCACGGCTGCTCTTCTTCGTGGTTGGTGCTGGAGAGGAACACCGAGCTCAGCTTGTCGAAGCTCAGCTTGCCGTCGGGTTTCGGGTACTCGATCCGGGTCGAGTCGGCGGCCAGCTTGAGGCAGGCGTAGTCCGGCTTGGTGTCGTGCAGGGTGAACGGCAGCTTGCCGCCGAACCAGTTCTGGTCGACATAGTTGAACGCGCCGCCGAGCAGCGGGCCGAACTTGTGCAGGGCCGGGCCGAAGTTGCGGCTGGCGAACAGCTCTTCATACAGCCAGCTCGACTTGAACGCATCGACGTAGCTGTTGAGCTGGTCGCCGCCCTCGCTGCCGGCCAGCAGGGCTGTAGCCACCGCGTCGGCGGCGAGCATGCCGGACTTCATCGCGGTGTGGCTGCCCTTGATCTTGGAGAAGTTCAGGGTGCCCAGGTCGCAGCCGATCAGCGCGCCGCCGTTGAAGACCATCTTCGGCAGCGAGTTCAGGCCGCCCTTGCAGATGGCGCGGGCACCGTAGCTGATGCGCTTGCCGCCTTCGAGGTACTGGCTCATCACCGGGTGATGCTTGAGGCGCTGGAACTCGTCGAACGGCGACAGGAAGGGGTTGGCATAGGACAGGTCGACGATCAGACCGACCACCACCTGGTTGTTTTCCAGGTGATAGAGGAAGGAACCACCGGTGTTCTCGTTCTTGACCACATCCAGCGGCCAGCCGGCGGTGTGTACCACCAGGCCTTGTTCATGCTTGGCCGGATCGATTTCCCAGATTTCCTTGAGGCCGATACCGTAGTGCTGGGCGTCGGCGTCGCTGTCCAGGTTGAAGCGCTTGATCAGTTGCTTGCCGATGTGGCCACGGCAGCCTTCGGCGAACAGGGTGTACTTGCCGCGCAGTTCCATGCCGGGGGTGTACATGCCGTCTTTCGGATTGCCTTCGCGATCCACGCCCATGTCGCCGGTGATGATACCGCGGACAACGCCGTTCTCGTCGAACAGCGCTTCCTGGGCAGCGAAGCCCGGGTAGATTTCCACGCCCAGGTTCTCGGCCTGCTGGGCCAGCCAGCGGCACAGGTTGCCCAGGGAAATGATGTAGTTGCCCTGGTTGTGCATGGTCTTGGGCACGAACAGGTCAGGCACCTTGGTCGAGCTGCCGGCATCCTTGAGCACGTAGATGTCGTCGCGTTTGACTTCGGTGTTCAGCGGCGCGCCCAGTTCTTTCCAGTCGGGGAACAGTTCGTTCAGGGCGCGGGGCTCGAACACGGCGCCGGAGAGGATGTGGGCACCGACCTCGGAGCCTTTCTCGACCACGCAGACGCTGATTTCGCTACCGGCTTCGGCGGCCTTCTGCTTCAGTCGGCAGGCGGCGGACAGGCCCGCCGGGCCTGCGCCGACGATGACCACGTCGAATTCCATGTATTCGCGTTCCACAGGTTCTCTCCTACTCAAGGCTCATCGGTTTTTCTTTGTTTGGCGGGTGTCAGAGTGGTCATGTCGAAGGACCGGGCATGTAGCTCCGGCTGATGACGTACTACACCGCTTTCTCTTGGCCGCGCATTATATCTACACCACTTGCGTGGTCCAATACAAACGTTTGTTTGAATTTGCCGCGGGCCAGTAAAATCAAGATGGAGCGGCTGAAGGCTGGCGGTTTTGCCGTATTGACCGGATTGGGCGTTACGGTCAAGATACGAGCGGTTTTACGCTCGCCGTAGGCTGACCGTCGGATGCAGGAGCACCCCTAAAGACCTGGCATAAAGCAGGGCAGTTACGCCAAACCGGGGTTTTGTAGTGGAGTTTACACGTCACCACAAAAAATGACCCACGGGTTTTGCGATGAAGGGTCGAAACGCGACTGCAGAGTCAGTCCAGATTCGTCCGGCTGCAATCGTTTTTAGAGGTGCCCTTGTACCCACGCGCAATCGCCGGGTTCGGCCCAGGCGACATTCTTTTCACCGGAGAGTAACGAGGAATCCATGAAGGTTCTTGTAGCTGTCAAACGAGTGGTCGACTACAACGTCAAGGTTCGCGTCAAGGCGGACAACTCCGGCGTCGACCTCGCCAACGTCAAAATGTCCATGAACCCCTTCTGCGAGATCGCCGTCGAAGAAGCCGTACGCCTGAAAGAAAAAGGCGTGGCCAGCGAGATCGTTGTCGTTACCGTCGGTCCTGCCACTGCCCAGGAACAACTGCGTACCGCGCTGGCACTGGGCGCTGATCGCGCCGTGCTGGTGGAGTCCGCCGAAGAGCTGAACTCCCTGGCCGTGGCCAAGCTGCTCAAGGCCGTTGTCGACAAGGAGCAGCCTCAGCTGGTCATCCTCGGCAAGCAAGCCATCGACAGCGACAACAACCAGACTGGCCAGATGCTGGCTGCGCTGACCGGCTTCGCCCAGGGCACCTTCGCCTCCAAGGTCGAGATCGCTGGCGACAAGGCCAACGTCACCCGTGAAATCGACGGCGGCCTGCAGACCGTCGCGCTGAACCTGCCGGCGATCGTTACCACCGACCTGCGTCTGAACGAGCCGCGCTATGCGTCGCTGCCGAACATCATGAAGGCCAAGAAAAAGCCGCTGGAGACCTTCACTCCGGACGCGCTGGGCGTTTCCACCGCCTCGACCAACAAGACCCTGAAAGTCGAAGCGCCGGCTGCACGCAGCGCGGGCATCAAGGTCAAGTCGGTTGCTGAACTGGTCGAGAAACTGAAGAACGAGGCGAAGGTAATCTAAATGACTATCCTGGTTATCGCTGAACACGAAAACGGTGCCGTTGCACCCGCTACCCTGAACACCGTTGCCGCTGCCGCGAAGATCGGTGGTGATGTGCACGTCCTGGTCGCTGGCCAGAACGTTGGTGGTGTTGCCGAAGCCGCTGCGAAAATCGCTGGCGTGGCCAAGGTCCTGGTAGCCGACAACGCTGCCTACGCCAACTTCCTGCCGGAAAACGTCGCGCCGCTGGTGGCCGAGCTGGGCAAGGCTTACAGCCACGTGCTGGCACCTGCCACCTCCAACGGCAAGAACGTCCTGCCACGCGTTGCCGCGCTGCTGGACGTCGACCAGATCTCCGAGATCATCTCGGTTGAATCGGCCGATACCTTCAAGCGTCCGATCTACGCCGGCAACGCCATTGCCACCGTGCAGTCGAGCGCTGCAGTCAAGGTCATCACCGTCCGTGCCACCGGCTTCGACGCCGTTGCCGCCGAAGGTGGTTCGGCTGCCGTTGAAGTGGTCGGCGCCGCGCACGACGCTGGCAAGTCGTCCTTCGTTGGCGAAGAGCTGGCCAAGTCCGACCGTCCTGAACTGACCGCTGCCAAGATCGTCGTTTCCGGCGGCCGTGGCATGCAGAACGGTGACAACTTCAAGCACCTGTACGCCCTGGCCGACAAGCTGGGCGCGGCGGTCGGCGCTTCCCGCGCCGCGGTCGACGCAGGCTTCGTACCGAACGACATGCAGGTCGGCCAGACCGGCAAGATCGTCGCGCCACAGCTGTACATCGCCGTCGGTATTTCCGGCGCGATCCAGCACCTGGCCGGTATGAAAGACTCGAAAGTCATCGTTGCGATCAACAAGGACGAAGAAGCGCCGATCTTCCAGGTGGCCGACTACGGTCTGGTGGCGGATCTGTTCGAAGCCGTCCCTGAGCTGGAGAAGCTGGTTTAATCCAGTCGCTTCACTTATAAAGAGCCCGGTTGTCACGGGCTGTGTGCTGGCGATCTCCTGATCGCCGGGCCACAGCCTGCGGCAACCGGGCTTTTTGATTTTCCGCAATTGAGAAGGGCGCTTGCATGGGGTGGTTTGGACGTAAAGCGACACTGGCGATGCTCGGGCTGGCCTGCCTGCCGTCGACGGCCATGGCGGTCGGCAAGTGCGAACGACTGGTGGTGACCGGAAGCCCCGATGCGCCGCCTTATTCATGGCGTGACCCGCAGGATCCCCGGCACCTGATCGGCGCCAATGTCGATCTGCTCCAGCAACTGGGCAATGAGCTGGGCCTCAAGGTCGAAGTGTTATATGCCGGCAAGCGCAGTGATGCCCTGGCAGAGGTGCGCAGTGGTCGCATGGACCTGCTGGTGGATGCGCCTGTTGCAGTCGCCGAGCTGACGTCGCTGGACTATATTCATCCGCCCGTGCTGCGTAACGAGTACGTGATCTGGACTCGCCACGATTCGACCCTGGTCTATGACAACCTGGCGGAGCTGCGTCCGCATCCGGGAGCGATCTCCGAGAAGGCGCGCCTGACTGCGGAATTCGCCACCTTTGCCAAGGCGCAGCTCAAGCTTGAGCCGCTGCCGAACCTGACCCAGGCTTTCCAGAAGCTTCTGCTCGGGCAAGTGGATTATGTGCTGGCCGGACGCTACGCCGGAATGGCCATGGCCAGGAGTCTCGGCATGTCGAATGATCTGATTGCCCGAGGCGTTCCCCTGGACCGGCCGGGCCTGCACTTCGCGCTGTCGCACAATTCGGCCTGCAATGACGCCTGGTTACGCGGACAGTTGGCGAAAAAACTGACAGAATTGCCGGCCTCTGGCGTAGCCCAGGAGGTCCTGCAACGCAACATCGAGCGCTGGCAAGCGCAGTTGCAGGCGCCGCTTGACGCCCCCAAACAGTAGGAAACCTGTGTGAGAACCCAACCGCTATTCACTGTCCTGGCACTGCTGGCCCTGGCCGGTTGTGCTACCGACCCGGCACCTCATGAGCAGTTGCGCCTGTCCGAGCAAGCGCTCGATCAGGCCAGGGCCGTCGGTGCGAACGACGAGGTGGCCGAGCTGAAACTGGCCGAAGACAAGCTGGCGCGGGCCCGTGCCAATATGCTCGGCGAGTCGTTCCGCGACGCCCGTATGCGCGCCGAACAGGCCGAACTGGATGCGCGCCTGGCGGAAGCCAAGGTGTTGACCGTGAAAAGCCAGGAGCAGCTGACGTTGCTGCAATCGCGGGTAGACCGCCTTCGCAAGCAATTGGGGGAACAGCGGTGAGTTCGATCAAGTCCCTGTCCTTGTTGGCTGTTGCCGCTGTCCTTGGCCTGCAGGGCTGTGCGAGCGAGCGCAGTGAAGTGGCGCTGGACCAGGCGTCGGCCAGTTTCCAGGCGGTGAAGGATGATTCCAATGTCTTGCGCAGTGCGCCGCGCGACGTCATTCGTGCCGGCGAGTCCCTGGCCAGGGCCGAGCGCCTGGCTACCTACTTCGGAACCGGTGCCGATGTTCGGCACTACGCCTACCTGAGCCAGCGCTACAGCGAGATCGCCCGGGAGCACAGCAATCTGGTCCTCAACCAGGAGCGCCAGGCCAAGCTGGAACTCGAGCGGCAGCGCCTGCAACTGGCGTTGCGTGAAGCCAAGCTGGCCAGCGTGCAGCAGCAAGGCAAATGGCTGGAGGAGCAGATCGTCGCCCTGGCCACCACCGAAAGCGACCGCGGCCTGGTAATGACCCTGGGTGATGTGCTGTTCGATACCGGCCAGGCCGAACTGAAGAACTCCGCCAGCCGTACGGTGCTCAAGCTGGTGCAGTTCCTTCAGTTGAATCCGAAGCGGGTGGTGCGCATCGAGGGTTATACCGACAGCACCGGCAATGCCGAGGACAACCTCAAGCTATCCCGTGATCGTGCGCAATCGGTGGCTGACATGCTGGTAGACCTGGGTGTGGACGAAAAGCGTATCACCGTGATGGGCTACGGTGACCAGTACCCGGTGGAAGTGAATGCTTCCGAGCGGGGCAGGGCGCAAAACCGACGGGTAGAGATCGTCTTTTCCGACGAAAAGGGCCGGCTGGGCGCCGAGCGCTGAGCAGCCCGCAGGCATCCGGACCCGGTGATCGAAAGACACCGGGTTTTTTCATTAAAGGCCTGCTGGTTATGCTCACGCGGTGCTTTGATCGGCAGTCACACAACTGTATTGTCGACTAGTCTGCAATCTGTCCCAGTACACTTGGCAACTGTTACGGTATTCTGTGTGGCCTGAACAACAATAACCCGTTTGCCCGCGTGTCGAGAGTAGGATCATGACCAACCTGTTGCTCTATCAGCGTATCGCTCACCAGTTGGCCGAAGACATCCGGCGCGGCGTCTATCAGCCGGGCGAGCGGGTTCCCTCGGTGCGCAAGATGAGCTCGCAGCTGAATGTCAGCCACGCGACGGTTCTGCAGGCCTACGCCAATCTCGAGGACCAGGGGCTGATCCGCGCCCGTCCGCAATCGGGTTACTACGTCCACCAGACGCCTGCACTGACCGCCTCTACACCCGATATCGCCCGGGTGGAGCGGCCAGGTCTGGTCACCCGGGCCAGCATCATCCAGCAGGTGCTGGCCGAAGCGCGCCGTGACGGGGTATTTCCGCTGGGGGCGGCGGTACCCCATGTGGATTATCTGCCGGTTCGGGCGCTGCACCAGCAACTGGCCAAGGTCACCCGGTTCCAGAGTCCCCGCGCATTCAGCTATATGTTCAGCCCCGGCTTCGAGCCTCTGCGTCGGCAGATCGCGATCCGCATGCGCGATGCCGGGGTCATCGTCGATCCTTCGGAGATCGTGGTCACCCATGGCTGTGTCGATGCGCTGCAAATGTCATTGCGGGTGCTGACGCGCCCTGGCGATCTGATCGCAGCAGAGTCGCCGACCTACTATGGCTTGCTGCAGTTGGCCGATCTGCTGGGCTTGAAGGTCATCGAGATCCCCAGTGATCCCTCCACCGGTATCAGTCTGGAGGCGCTGCAACTGGCGGCCAACCAGTGGTCGATCAAGGCGCTGGTGCTTACGGCGCGGTTGAGCAATCCGCTGGGCGGCACCATTCCCGAAGAACGCCAGAAGCAGCTGTTGCGACTGGCATCGGACTTCAATATCCAGATCATCGAGGACGATATCTACGGCGAGCTGATGTTCGAGCAAGGCAAGAGCAAGTCGCTCAAGGCGTTCGACCGGCTGGATCGGGTGATCTATTGCTCGAGTTTCTCGAAAACCCTGTCTCCCGGGGTGAGGATTGGCTGGATGATCGCGGGCAAGTACCAGCAGGAATTGCAGCGGCTGCAGACGTTCAGTACCCATTCGGCTTGCAGTGTCACGCAGATGGGCGTGGCGGCTTACCTGGAAAACGGCGGTTACGATCGGCACTTGCGGTTCATCCGTCAGGAGTACCGCAAGAATCTCAGCGCCTATCAGTTGGCGGTGCAGCAGTATTTCCCGGAAGGTACGCAAATGACCCGTCCGACCGGCGGCTTCATTCTGTGGGTCAGCCTGCCGGGGCGGGTCAATACTCAGGAATTGCATGTGCGGGCGCTGCAGCAGGGGATCAGTATTGCGCCGGGGTTGATCTTCAGTAACACCGAACAGTTCAACCACTGCATTCGCCTCAACTGCGGCATTCCCTGGAATCGTGAGGCGGAAAGAGCGCTGATGACACTGGGGATGCTGGCCAATCAGCTGTGCCAGGAGACTGCCACTAATGGCTATCTGTGATCGTCGGGCTTGTCAGCGGTGGTGGGAACAGGGAGCATAGCGACTTTCCCGGAGTGTCTGTTGTTGCCTATGACTCGATTGCGTTGTGCTGGATGGGTATTGCTCGGGTTGGCAGCCTTGCCGCTGAGTGCGCCAGTACTGGCTGCCTCGCTGCCGGCTCCTGTGCTGCTGGCTGAAGCAAAGCCGCAGGTCAAGGCCAGCGCCGCAAACGAGAAGAAAGCACCTGCGAAAACGCCCGCCAAAGCCAGGCCGCCAGCCAAGTCTAAGCCGGTTGCCGCAAAAAAACAGTCTGCCAGAGCCAGCAAGTCGGCCAGCCGCAAGAAGGCGGATGCCATAGCGGCGCCGTTGCCCAAGGCAAGGCTCGACCTGACCCTGCCCCCCGATGTGGTCGGTGAAATGAAACCGGTCGAGCAGATCGAGGCCGAGGTGCGCAAGCCGTTGCTGCCGGCCATGTTCGGTGAGCGTCCGCAGAGTGACAGTCCGTTTCAGCTCAATGGCCGGTTGCTCAGCAACGAAATGCAGTTGCAACTGCGCAACGACATGCGCCAGCAGGAGATCGAAGGCGCAGCCATCGATTTCGAATTCAAGCAGTAGCCGCGAAACGAGAACCGCTCGGTCAGCGATATTTCATCGACTCGACAATTTCAAACGCTTGTTTTAGTCGTTACTATCCCTTCTATCTGCATCATTTGTACTGCCCGAGGTCTCACCTGTCATGAAATGTCGCGAAGGCTGTGGCGCCTGTTGCATAGCCCCGTCGATCAGCTCGTTCATTCCCGGCATGCCTGATGGCAAGCCGGCCGGCGAGCGCTGTGTCCATCTCTCTGCCATCAACCTGTGCAATCTGTTCGGCAAGCCGGAGCGTCCGGCGGTGTGTTCCGGTTTCAAGGCTGATATCGAGGTGTGCGGCAGCGATCGTGATGAGGCGATCAGAATCATCGGCTGGTGGGAGCAAATGACTGCAGCCTGAATGCTGGATCTTCGACCAATAAGGAAAACAACCGGATGAGATCATTCAAGCGTGTAGCAGTAATCGTGGGTCTGGCATCGCTGCCTTCACTGGCAATGGCCGAGGACTGGAAGGTGGCCAAGGATGAGGACGGGATCAAGGTGTCCCTCAGTGAAGTGGCGGGCTCCCAGTACAAGGCTTACCGTGGTGTCGCGATGATCAAGGCGCCAGTGGCGAAAATTCGCGCTCTGCAGGAGGACGTTGCCGGTTCCTGTGCCTGGATCCACGAATGCAAATCCCAGAAACTGCTCAAGCATGAGGGGGATCAGAGCTGGACCTATGCCCAGTTCAATACCCCGTGGCCCGTCACCGCACGGGATTCCGTCCTGCATGTCACGACGATCCAGGGCGAAGATGGAGGCGTGACTCGCACTATCGAAGCTGCGCCAACCTATCAGCCGGAAGAGAAGGGCTTCGTTCGGGTGACGGAGGCCAAGGGCTATTGGAAGCTGGTGCCCAAGGGTGATGCCACTGAGGTGACCTACCAGTTGCATACCAACCCGGGTGGCAGTGTTCCCTCCTGGTTGGCCAACAAATTCGTGGTCGAAGCGCCGTTCAACACGCTCAAGGCGTTGAAGGAGAGGGCCGAGCGCCCTTGAAGAGAGGAGTACAGTTTCGAGGGGCTAAGACATTTCGATAACTGTAATTTTCGAGTGCAATAAAAAAGGCTGCCCGAGGGCAGCCTTTTTTGCGTTGGGCCGAAGCTTACTTGCGGTCTTCCAGCTTGACCAGGTCGCGGGACTCGTAGCCAGTGTAGAGCTGGCGAGGGCGGCCGATCTTGTAAGGGCTGGACAGCATTTCTTTCCAGTGGGAGATCCAGCCGACGGTACGTGCCAGGGCGAAGATCACGGTGAACATGCTGGTTGGAATGCCGATTGCCTTCAGGATGATGCCCGAGTAGAAGTCGACGTTCGGGTACAGCGAGCGCTCGATGAAGTAAGGATCGGTCAGGGCGATCTCTTCCAGGCGCATGGCCAGTTCGAGCTGCGGATCGTTGGTGATGCCCAGCTCGCGCAGGACTTCGTCGCAGGTCTGCTTCATCACGGTGGCGCGCGGGTCGCGGTTCTTGTAGACGCGGTGACCGAAGCCCATGAGCTTGAACGGATCGTTCTTGTCCTTGGCCTTGGCGATGAACTTGTCGATGTTCGAGACATCGCCGATTTCATCCAGCATGGTCAGTACGGCTTCGTTCGCACCGCCGTGGGCAGGGCCCCACAGTGCGGCGATACCGGCGGCGATACAGGCGAACGGGTTGGCGCCCGAAGAGCCGGCCAGGCGCACGGTGGAGGTGGAAGCGTTCTGCTCGTGGTCGGCATGGAGGATGAAGATCCGGTCCATTGCCTTGGCCAGTACCGGGCTGATCGGTTTGATCTCGCACGGGGTGTTGAACATCATGTGCAGGAAGTTCTCGGCATACGACAGGTCGTTGCGCGGGTACATCATGGGCTGGCCCATGGAGTACTTGTAGACCATCGCGGCCAGGGTCGGCATCTTGGCGACCAGGCGAACGGCGGAGATTTCCCGGTGCTGCGGGTTATTGATGTCCAGCGAGTCGTGGTAGAACGCCGACAGGGCGCCAACCACACCGCACATGACGGCCATCGGGTGGGCGTCGCGGCGGAAGCCGTTGAAGAAGGACTTCAACTGCTCGTGCACCATGGTGTGGTTCTTCACGGTGCTGACGAACTGGGCCTTCTGCTCGGCGTTAGGCAGTTCGCCATTGAGCAGCAGGTAGCAGGTTTCGAGGTAGTCGGATTGCTCGGCGAGCTGTTCGATAGGGTAGCCGCGATGCAGCAGGATGCCCTTGTCGCCATCGATGTAGGTGATCTTCGACTCGCAGGATGCGGTCGCCATGAAACCAGGGTCGAAAGTGAAGTGACCCGTGGCCCCCAACCCTCTGACGTCGATAACATCTGGACCAACGGTGCCGGTTAAAATGGGCAGCTCGACGGGGGCTGCGCCCTCGATGACCAACTGCGCTTTTTTGTCAGCCATGTGGCCTCCTATTAATGCTTGAAATCATCTGACAGACCCCCCACGCAGGGCCCGCACCACTATAGTGAGATAAATTCGAATGTCAATTTGCCTAAAGCACGGTTGTAATGGGGTTTAGGCACTGTTTTTCCTCGAAAATGCCGCCCATTTACGCCTTTTGTTCGGTAAAGGCAATGCGCTATTTGGGCTAGCCCTTCACGTTGTCATTAGTAGCCTAACTGTCTATACTCGGCACCCGACCGCCAGGGGCTATCAAGCCCGTCTCACTGGGGGTCGCCGCTCCCTGGGTGGTGGGTACCTGACCAGTACACTTACCAACAACTTTGCCCTGCTTGCTAGGGGCTCTTCAGTGTGAAAAAAGCCGTGAAAAGCCAACGACCTGTAAACCTAGACCTAAGGACCATCAAACTCCCGATCACCGCTTACACGTCCATTCTCCACCGCATCTCCGGCGTCATCCTGTTCCTGGGCCTGGCCATCATGCTTTATGCATTGGGCAAATCCCTGGGTTCGGAGGAAGGCTTTGGTGAGGTGAAGGCGTGTCTGACCAGTCCGCTGGCCAAGTTCGTGTTCTGGGCTCTGCTGTCCGCCTTGCTGTATCACCTGGTGGCCGGTGTGCGCCATCTGATCATGGACATGGGCATCGGTGAGACGCTGGAAGGCGGCAAACTGGGCTCGAAAATTGTCATCGTCATCTCCGTGGTGGTGATCGTTCTGGCGGGAGTTTGGATATGGTAACCAATGTCACGAACCTGTCGCGTTCGGGCCTCTATGACTGGATGGCGCAGCGCGTTTCTGCGGTCGTTCTCGCGGCTTACTTCATTTTCCTGATCGGCTACCTGGTGGCGCACCCTGGCATCGAATATGCCCAGTGGCACGCTCTGTTCTCCAACAACGCGATGCGTATCTTCAGTCTGCTGGCACTGGTTGCCCTGGGCGCTCACGCCTGGGTCGGCATGTGGACCATTGCAACCGACTACCTGACCCCGATGGCGTTCGGTAAATCGGCGACTGCGATTCGCTTCCTGTTCCAGGCGGTATGTGGTGTCGCGATGTTCGCGTACTTCGTCTGGGGTGTGCAGATTCTCTGGGGTATCTGATTCATGGCTATCATTCCAACGATTTCTTTCGACGCCATCATTGTTGGTGGTGGCGGTGCCGGCATGCGCGCTGCGCTGCAGCTGGCTCAAGGCGGCCACAAGACCGCAGTGATCACCAAGGTCTTCCCGACCCGTTCGCACACTGTATCGGCCCAGGGTGGCATCACCTGCGCCATCGCTTCGGCCGACCCGAACGATGACTGGCGCTGGCACATGTACGATACCGTCAAGGGTTCCGACTACATCGGTGACCAGGACGCTATCGAATATATGTGTCAGGAAGGTCCGGCTGCAGTCTTCGAACTGGACCACATGGGCCTGCCGTTCTCCCGTACCGAAACCGGCCGTATCTACCAGCGTCCGTTCGGTGGCCAGTCCAAGGACTTCGGCAAGGGTGGCCAGGCTGCACGTACCTGCGCCGCTTCCGACCGTACCGGTCACGCACTGCTGCACACCCTCTACCAGGGCAACCTGAAAGCGGGCACCACCTTCCTGAACGAGTACTACGCCGTTGACCTGGTGAAGAACCAGGACGGCGCGTTCGTCGGTGTGATCGCCATCTGCATCGAAACCGGCGAAACCCAGTACATCCGTTCGAAGGCAACTGTACTGGCCACTGGCGGTGCAGGTCGCATCTACTCGTCGACCACCAACGCCCTGATCAACACCGGTGACGGCGTTGGCATGGCGCTGCGTGCTGGCGTTCCGGTGCAAGACATCGAAATGTGGCAGTTCCACCCAACCGGTATCGCCGGCGCAGGTGTACTGGTCACCGAAGGTTGCCGCGGTGAAGGTGGTTACCTGATCAACAAGCACGGCGAGCGTTTCATGGAGCGTTATGCTCCGAACGCCAAGGACCTTGCAGGTCGTGACGTCGTCGCGCGCTCCATGGTCAAGGAAATCATCGCCGGCAACGGCTGTGGCCCGAATGGCGACCACGTGATGCTGAAGCTCGATCACCTCGGTGAAGAAGTTCTGCACAGCCGTCTGCCAGGCATCTGCGAACTGTCCAAGACCTTCGCCCACGTCGACCCTGTCGTCGCGCCGGTTCCGGTCGTTCCAACCTGCCACTACATGATGGGCGGCGTTGCCACCAACATTCATGGCCAGGCCATCACCCAGGACGCCAACGGTCAGGACCAGATCATCCCGGGTCTGTTCGCCGTAGGTGAAGTGGCGTGCGTATCGGTCCACGGTGCCAACCGTCTGGGTGGCAACTCGCTGCTCGACCTGGTGGTCTTCGGCCGCGCCGCCGGCCTGCACCTGGAAAAAGCGCTGACCGACGGTATCGAATACCGCGACGCCAGCGACACCGACGTCGAAGTCGCCCTGAATCGTCTGAACAAGCTCAACGAGCGCACCACCGGTGAAGACGTTGCCAGCCTGAAGCGCGAGCTGCAGAGCTGCATGCAGAACTACTTCGGTGTGTTCCGTACCGGCGAATACATGCAGAAAGGTATCGCCCAGCTGGCCGATCTGCGCGAGCGTATCGCCAACGTCAAGATCAACGACAAGTCCCAGGCCTTCAACACCGCGCGTATCGAAGCGCTGGAGCTGCAGAACCTGCTGGAAGTCGCTGAAGCTACCGCCATCGCGGCCGAAGTTCGTAAAGAGTCCCGCGGCGCCCACGCCCGTGAAGACTACGAAGACCGTGACGACGAAAACTGGCTGTGCCACACCCTGTACTTCCCAGGTGAGAAGCGGGTTGCCAAACGTGCAGTCAACTTCGCGCCGAAGACCGTACCGGCGTTCGAACCAAAAGTCCGGACTTACTAAGGGTGGCCGCTATGTTGCAAGTCGAAGTTTATCGTTACAACCCGGATTCCGACTCGGCGCCTAAGACCCAGGTGTTCCAGGTCGACACCGGTGGCAAGGACCTGATGGTTCTGGACGTGCTGGCACTGATCAAGGAGCAGGACGAAGGTTTCTCCTACCGTCGCTCCTGCCGTGAAGGCGTTTGCGGTTCCGACGGCATGAACATCAACGGCAAGAACGGCCTGGCGTGCATCACGCCGCTGTCCTCTGTCGTAAAAGGTAACAAGTTGGTGGTCCGTCCGCTGCCTGGTTTGCCGGTTATCCGTGACCTGGTCGTCGACATGAGCATCTTCTACAAGCAGTACGAGAAGGTGAAGCCATTCCTGCAGAACGATACGCCGGCTCCGGCCATCGAGCGTCTGCAGTCGCCGGAAGAGCGTGACAAGCTGGACGGTCTGTACGAGTGCATCCTGTGCGCTTGCTGCTCGACCTCCTGCCCGTCCTTCTGGTGGAACCCTGACAAGTTCCTTGGTCCAGCTGCGCTGCTGCAGGCCTACCGTTTCCTGGCCGACAGCCGTGACACCAAGACCCAGGAGCGTCTGGCTTCCCTGGACGACCCGTTCAGCGTATTCCGCTGCCGCGGGATCATGAACTGCGTGAACGTTTGCCCGAAAGGTCTGAACCCGACCAAGGCAATCGGTCACGTACGTAACATGCTGCTGCAAAGCGGTACCTGATTCAAAAAGTGTTGTACCTGCAGTACGCCAAGGTGCGGGCCCTTGCCCGCACCGAGGTGAAACCCGAGCGAGGGTCAAAAGCCCGAGCTTTTACCTATGAAGATATGAGACCAGCAGGGGCATCCGGGCTGGTACCCGGTAAATCCGCGGGATCCTGGCAGACCTGGTTTTGGTGAGATGACTCCAGGCTTGACGTGGTTCTGTTGATCGAGGCCCCTAACCGAGGGTGACCAAGCATGCAAGAAAGCGTGATGCAGCGCATGTGGAACAGCGCCCACCTGTCAGGTGGTAACGCTGCATATGTGGAAGAGCTCTACGAGCTCTACCTGCACGACCCTAACGCTGTGCCAGAAGAGTGGCGCACCTACTTCCAGAAGTTGCCCGCAGAAGGCAGCACTGCTACCGATGTATCGCACTCGACGATCCGCGACCATTTCGTACTGCTGGCGAAGAACCAGCGCCGCGCCCAGCCGGTTTCCGCCGGAAGCGTGAGCAGCGAACACGAGAAGAAGCAGGTTGAAGTGCTGCGACTGATCCAGGCCTACCGTATGCGCGGCCACCAAGCCGCGAAGCTCGACCCCCTGGGGTTGTGGCAGCGCCCTGCGCCAGTAGACCTGTCGATCAATCATTACGGCCTGACCAACGCCGATCTTGATACGACCTTCCGTGCCGGCGACCTGTTCATCGGCAAAGAGGAAGCGAGCCTACGCGAAATCTTCGACGCTTTGCAGCAGACATATTGTCGCACCATCGGCGCCGAGTTCACCCACATCGTCGATACCGAGCAGCGCAGCTGGTTCCAGCAGCGTCTCGAAAGCGTGCGTGGCCGTCCGTCGTTCTCCGCCGACATCCAGAGCCACCTGCTCGAGCGCGTTACTGCCGCAGAAGGCCTGGAGAAGTACCTGGGCACCAAGTACCCGGGCACCAAGCGTTTCGGCCTGGAAGGTGGCGAGAGCCTGATCCCGATGCTGGACGAAATGATCCAGCGCTCCGGCTCCTACGGCACCAAGGAAGTCGTGATCGGCATGGCCCACCGCGGCCGCCTGAACGTGCTGGTCAACACCTTCGGCAAGAACCCGCGCGAGCTGTTCGACGAGTTCGAAGGCAAGAAGAAGGTCGAGCTGGGTTCCGGTGACGTGAAGTATCACCAGGGCTTCTCTTCCAACGTGATGACTGCCGGTGGCGAAGTTCACCTGGCCATGGCGTTCAACCCCTCCCACCTGGAAATCGTCTCGCCAGTGGTGGAAGGTTCGGTTCGCGCCCGTCAGGATCGCCGCAACGACACCGTTGGCGACAAGGTTCTGCCGATCTCCATCCACGGTGATGCCGCATTCGCGGGTCAGGGCGTGGTCATGGAAACCTTCCAGATGTCGCAGACCCGCGGTTTCAAGACCGGCGGCACCGTGCACATCGTGATCAACAACCAGGTTGGTTTCACCATCAGCAACCCGCTGGACTCCCGTTCCACCGAGTACTGCACCGACGTCGCCAAGATGATCCAGGCGCCGATCCTGCACGTGAACGGCGACGATCCGGAAGCGGTACTGTTCGTGACCCAGCTGGCGGTCGACTACCGCATGCAGTTCAAGCGTGACGTGGTCATCGACCTGGTCTGCTACCGTCGCCGCGGCCACAACGAGGCCGACGAGCCGAACGGCACCCAGCCGCTGATGTACCAGCAGATCGCCAAGCAGCGCACCACTCGCGAACTCTATGCCGACAGCCTGATCCAGGCGGGTCGCCTCGACGCCGATCGCGTCCAGGCCAAGGTAGACGAGTACCGCAGTGCGCTGGATAACGGCCTGCATGTGGTCAAGAGCCTGGTCAAGGAGCCGAACAAGGAACTCTTCGTCGACTGGCGCCCCTACCTGGGTCACGCCTGGACCGCGCGTCACGACACCCGCTTCGACCTCAAGACCCTGCAGGAACTGTCGGCCAAGCTGCTCGAACTGCCTGAAGGCTTCCTGGTCCAGCGCCAGGTTTCGAAGATCTACGAAGACCGCCAGAAGATGCAGGCCGGTGGCTTGCCGATCAACTGGGGCTACGCCGAAACCATGGCCTACGCGACCCTGCTGTTCGAAGGTCACCCAGTCCGTATCACCGGCCAGGACGTAGGCCGCGGTACCTTCTCGCACCGCCATGCGGCGCTGCACAACCAGAAGGACGCCAGCACCTACCTGCCACTGCAGAACCTGTTTGCCGGCCAGCCGAAGTTCGACCTGTACGACTCCTTCCTCTCGGAAGAGGCCGTTCTGGCCTTCGAATACGGCTACTCGACCACCACGCCTAACGCGCTGGTGATCTGGGAAGCCCAGTTCGGTGACTTCGCCAACGGCGCGCAAGTGGTCGTCGACCAGTTCATCACCAGCGGCGAGCACAAGTGGGGCCGTCTGTGCGGCCTGACCATGCTGCTGCCACACGGCTATGAAGGTCAGGGCCCTGAGCACTCTTCGGCACGTCTTGAGCGTTACCTGCAACTGTGTGCCGAGCACAACGTCCAGGTTTGCGTCCCGACCACCCCGGCCCAGATCTACCATCTGCTGCGTCGTCAGGTGATTCGTCCGCTGCGCAAACCGCTGATCGTGCTGACACCGAAGTCGCTGCTGCGCCACAAGCTGGCCATCTCGACCCTGGAAGAACTGGCCGAAGGCTCGTTCCAGACCGTGATCCCGGAAATCGATACCCTCGATCCGAAAAAGGTCACTCGCCTGGTCCTGTGCAGCGGCAAGGTCTACTACGATCTGCTGGAAAAACGCCGTGCCGAAGGTCGTGAAGACATCGCCATCGTGCGTATCGAGCAACTGTATCCGTTCCCTGAAGACGATCTGGTCGAAATCCTCGCGCCATACACCGAACTGAAAGACGTGGTGTGGTGTCAGGAAGAACCGATGAACCAGGGCGCCTGGTACAGCAGCCAGCACCACATGCGTCGCATCCTGAGCCGCCACAACAAGGAACTGGTCCTTGAGTACGCCGGTCGTGATGCTTCTGCGGCTCCGGCCTGTGGTTACGCTTCGATGCACGCCGAGCAGCAGGAAAAACTGCTGCAAGATGCCTTCACCGTTTAATGCCTTCGCGCACCAGAAACCGAATTTAAGGAACCACTGATAATGGCTATCGAGATCAAAGCCCCTACCTTCCCGGAATCGGTTGCCGACGGCACCGTTGCCACCTGGCACAAGAAGCCGGGCGAAGCCGTCAAGCGCGACGAGCTGATCGTCGACATCGAGACCGACAAAGTCGTTCTGGAAGTACTGGCTACCGCTGATGGCGTGCTGGGCGCAATCGTCAAGAACGAAGGTGACACCGTTCTGTCCGACGAAGTCCTGGGTTCGATCGAGGCCGGCGGCGTTGCTGCTGCGCCTGCCGCTGCTCCGGCTGCCGCGCCTGCCCAGGCTGCTGCTGCCGCCGACGCTGGCGAAGACGACCCGATCGCCGCTCCAGCCGCGCGCAAGCTGGCTGAAGAGAACGGTATCGACCTGGCCAGCGTTGCCGGCACCGGCAAGGGTGGTCGCGTGACCAAGGAAGACGTCGTGGCTGCCGTTGCCGCCAAGAAGTCCGCTCCGGCCGCTGCACCTGCTGCCAAGCCTGCCGCTCCTGCTGCCGCCGCTCCTGTGGTTGCCACTGGCGACCGCACCGAGAAGCGCGTTCCGATGACCCGCCTGCGTGCCAAGGTTGCCGAACGTCTGGTCGAAGCACAGTCGAACATGGCCATGCTGACCACCTTCAACGAAGTCGACATGACCGAAGTCATGGCTCTGCGTTCGAAGTACAAGGACCTGTTCGAGAAGACCCACAACGGCGTGCGCCTGGGCTTCATGTCGTTCTTCGTGAAAGCCGCTACCGAAGCCCTGAAACGCTTCCCGGCGGTCAACGCTTCGATCGACGGTTCCGACATCGTCTACCACGGCTACTCGGACGTCGGTGTTGCCGTTTCCAGCGACCGTGGCCTGGTGGTACCGGTACTGCGCAACGCCGAGCTGATGAGCCTGGCCGAGATCGAAAACGGCATCGCCACCTTCGGCAAGAAGGCCCGTGACGGCAAGCTGTCCATCGAAGAGATGACCGGCGGCACCTTCACCATCACCAACGGCGGTACTTTCGGTTCGATGATGTCGACCCCGATCGTCAACCCGCCGCAAGCCGCTATCCTGGGCATGCACAACATCATCCAGCGTCCTATGGCCATCAATGGTCAGGTCGTTATCCGTCCGATGATGTATCTGGCGCTGTCCTACGACCACCGTCTGATCGACGGTAAAGAAGCTGTGACTTTCCTGGTGACCATCAAGAACCTGCTGGAAGACCCGGCGCGCCTGCTGCTGGATATCTAAACACGCAGCTGCAAGCTACAAGTGGCCGGCTTCGAAGAGAAGCCGCGTCTTGTAGCTTGTGGCTTGCTGCTTGTAGCTATAAAGGAATCTTTTATGAGCCAGAAGTTCGACGTAGTAGTAATTGGTGCAGGTCCTGGCGGCTACGTAGCCGCCATCAAGGCCGCGCAACTGGGCTTCACGACCGCCTGCATCGAGAAATACACCGATGCCGAAGGCAAGCTGGCCCTGGGCGGCACCTGCCTGAACGTTGGCTGCATTCCATCCAAGGCGCTGCTGGACAGCTCCTGGAAGTACAAGGAAGCCAAAGAGAGCTTCAACGTCCACGGTATCTCCACTGGCGAAGTGAAGATGGACGTCGCCGCGATGGTTGGCCGCAAGGCCGGCATCGTCAAGAACCTGACCGGCGGTGTTGCCACCCTGTTCAAGGCCAACGGCGTTACCTCGATCCAGGGCCACGGCAAACTGCTGGCTGGCAAGAAGGTCGAAGTCACCAAGGCTGATGGCACCACCGAAATCATCGAAGCCGAAAACGTGATCCTGGCGTCCGGCTCCCGTCCGATCGACATTCCGCCAGCTCCGGTTGACCAGAACGTCATCGTCGACTCCACCGGCGCCCTGGAATTCCAGGCCGTACCGAAGCGCCTGGGCGTTATCGGTGCGGGTGTGATCGGTCTGGAGCTGGGTTCGGTCTGGGCTCGCCTGGGTGCCGAAGTCACCGTTCTGGAAGCACTGGACACCTTCCTGATGGCTGCCGACACCGCAGTCTCCAAGGAAGCCCAGAAGACCCTGACCAAGCAGGGCCTGGACATCAAGCTGGGCGCCCGCGTCACCGGCTCCAAGGTCAACGGCAATGAAGTCGAAGTGACCTACACCGACGCCAACGGCGAACAGAAAATCACCTTCGACAAGCTGATCGTAGCGGTCGGCCGTCGTCCGGTGACCACTGATCTGCTGGCTGCCGACAGCGGCGTGACCATCGACGAGCGTGGTTTCGTCTTCGTCGACGACTACTGCGCTACCAGCGTACCGGGCGTCTACGCCATCGGTGACGTGGTTCGTGGCATGATGCTGGCGCACAAGGCCTCGGAAGAGGGCATCATGGTTGTCGAGCGCATCAAGGGCCACAAAGCCCAGATGAACTACGACCTGATCCCGTCGGTCATCTACACCCACCCGGAAATCGCGTGGGTCGGCAAGACCGAACAAGCCTTGAAGGCCGAAGGCGTTGAGGTTAACGTGGGCACCTTCCCGTTCGCGGCCAGCGGCCGTGCAATGGCAGCAAACGACACCGGTGGTTTCGTCAAGGTCATCGCCGATGCCAAGACCGACCGCGTACTGGGTGTACACGTGATTGGCCCAAGCGCCGCCGAACTGGTGCAGCAGGGCGCAATCGCAATGGAATTCGGCACCAGTGCCGAAGACCTGGGCATGATGGTCTTCTCCCATCCGACCCTGTCCGAAGCGCTGCATGAAGCCGCGCTGGCCGTGAATGGCGGTGCCATCCACGTAGCCAACCGTAAGAAGCGTTAACTATAAGAAAACCACGGCGGTCGGCCCGTCGTGAGTCTTGCGTGCATGACTCACCGCGGAAAGTCCGCCGGACTCGAACTCCCGGAGCATACCGGGGGCAAGCGGTCACAGGTGGCGCGGCACCCCTCAGGGGCGCAGCGCCGAAGCGCAGTACCTAACGAAGACGGTAAAAAGCATGAATCTTCACGAGTATCAGGGTAAGCAGCTGTTCGCTGAATACGGCCTGCCAGTTTCCAAGGGTTTCGCAGTCGACACCCCTGAAGCAGCAGCAGAAGCCTGCGACAAGATCGGTGGCACCGAGTGGGTTGTAAAGGCCCAGGTCCACGCTGGTGGTCGCGGTAAAGCGGGCGGCGTCAAGCTGGTTCGCAGCAAGGAAGACGCCAAGGCGTTCGCTGCGCAGTGGTTGGGCAAGAATCTGGTGACCTACCAGACTGATGCCAACGGTCAACCAGTCTCCAAGATCCTGGTCGAATCCTGCACCGACATCGCCAAAGAGCTGTATCTGGGCGCTGTGGTCGATCGTTCGAGCCGCCGCATCGTGTTCATGGCCTCCACCGAAGGTGGCGTGGACATCGAGAAAGTCGCTCACGACACTCCCGAGAAGATCCTCAAGGCTACCATCGACCCGCTGGTCGGCGCTCAGCCGTTCCAGGGTCGCGAGCTGGCATTCCAGCTGGGTCTGGAAGGCAAGCAAGTTCAACAGTTCGCCAAGATCTTCGTCGGTCTGGCCAAGCTGTTCAAGGATCACGACCTGGCCCTGCTGGAAGTGAACCCGCTGGTGATCAAGGCCGACGGCGACCTGCACTGCCTCGATGCCAAGATCAACATCGACGCCAACGCCATGTACCGTCAGCCGAAGCTGAAAACCTTCCACGACCCGTCCCAGGACGACGCCCGTGAAGCCCACGCTGCCAAGTTCGAACTGAACTACGTTGCCCTCGAAGGCAACATCGGCTGCATGGTCAACGGTGCCGGTCTGGCCATGGGTACCATGGACATCGTCAACCTGCACGGCGGCAAGCCGGCCAACTTCCTGGACGTTGGCGGCGGCGCGACCAAAGAGCGCGTTACCGAAGCCTTCAAGATCATTCTGTCCGACAGCAATGTCGCGGCCGTTCTGGTCAACATCTTCGGCGGCATCGTTCGCTGCGACATGATTGCCGAAGGCATCATCGGCGCTGTGAAAGAAGTCGGCGTGAAAGTACCGGTTGTTGTTCGCCTCGAGGGCAACAACGCCGAACTGGGCGCTAAAGTACTGGCAGAAAGCGGTTTGAACATCATTGCGGCAACCAGCCTGACCGACGCTGCTCAACAAGTTGTCAAAGCTGCGGAGGGCAAGTAATGAGCGTCCTGATCAATAAAGACACCAAAGTCATCTGCCAAGGCTTCACCGGCTCGCAAGGTACTTTCCACTCCGAACAAGCCATCGCCTACGGCACCAAGATGGTCGGCGGCGTTACTCCGGGCAAGGGTGGCACTACCCACCTGGGCCTGCCGGTGTTCAACACCGTCAAGGAAGCCGTGGAAGCTACCGGCGCTGACGCTTCGGTCATCTACGTTCCGGCTCCTTTCTGCAAGGACTCGATCCTGGAAGCGGCCTTCGGCGGCATCAAGCTGATCGTCTGCATCACCGAGGGTATCCCTACCCTCGACATGCTGGATGCCAAGGTCAAGTGCGACGAGCTGGGTGTTACCCTGATCGGCCCTAACTGCCCAGGCGTCATCACTCCGGGCGAGTGCAAGATCGGCATCATGCCAGGTCACATCCACCTGCCAGGCAAGGTCGGTATCGTTTCCCGTTCCGGCACCCTGACCTATGAAGCCGTCAAGCAGACCACTGACGCCGGTTTCGGTCAGTCCACCTGCGTCGGTATCGGCGGTGACCCGATCCCGGGCTCGAACTTCATCGACATCCTGAAGCTGTTCCAGGAAGACCCGAAAACCGAAGCCATCGTCATGATCGGCGAAATCGGTGGTTCGGCCGAAGAAGAAGCGGCTGCCTACATCAAGGCCAACGTGACCAAGCCAGTGGTTTCCTACATTGCCGGTGTGACTGCCCCAGCGGGCAAGCGCATGGGCCATGCTGGCGCCATCATCTCTGGCGGCAAAGGCACCGCGGACGAGAAGTTCGCCGCCCTGCAAGACGCCGGTGTCAAAACCGTGCGTTCGCTGGCTGACATCGGCAAGGCCCTGGCCGAGCTGACCGGCTGGGAAGTCAAGAAGTAAGACTTCTGCGCTGATGTAGCAGGAAAAGGCCACCTTCGGGTGGCCTTTTTCGTTTGAGCTTCAAGCTGCAAGCTGCAAGCTGCAACTAGAAGCAAGAGCACCGCGCTCCGCCTTTTCTTGCAGCTTGAGGCTTGGAGCTTGCAGCTTTCCGTTTGATCTGACGCAACCGTTTGCGACATTCAGGTTCACTCATCGGACAAAGCGCCCCTAAACCGTGCGCCAGAGCGCCAATTTGAGTACCATGCGCGTTCATTTCGTGTCCGCTTCCCAAAAGGAAGCGCCACGCTATAAAAGTCCGCCTCAATCAGGGTGGAAAAAACATTTCCCTAACCCAAGGGGAAATCCCTCTCTAAATTCCGATTTACGCAGTGTGGTATTTCCTTAAATGAAAGTTCTCAAAGGCCAGGACATCCTGGCACTTGGCTTTATGACGTTCGCGTTGTTCGTCGGAGCCGGCAACATCATTTTCCCGCCAATCGTCGGCCTGCAATCCGGTCCGCATGTCTGGATGGCGGCTCTGGGCTTCCTGGTGACCGCAGTGGGTCTGCCGGTGATCACCGTTGTCGCGCTGGCCAAGGTCGGTGGTGGCATGGACGAGTTGAGCAGCCCGATCGGCAAGGTCGCCGGTGGCCTGCTGGCGGCTGCGGCTTACCTTGCGGTAGGTCCTCTGTTCGCCACTCCGCGCACGGCGACGGTATCGTTCGAAGTGGGCGTGGCACCGCTGACCGGCGAAAGCCCGATGGCGCTGTTCATCTACAGCCTGGTGTATTTCCTGGTGGTGCTGGCAGTGTCCATGTACCCGGGCAAGCTGCTGGACACGGTTGGTCGTTTCCTCGCGCCGCTGAAGATCATCGCTCTGGCCGTGCTGGGTATTGCAGCGTTCGCATTGCCGGCCGGAACCATCGGCCTGGCGGAGCCGGCCTACGAGGTGGCTCCGTTCTCGCAAGGCTTCATTCAGGGTTACCTGACCATGGATACCCTGGGCGCCCTGGTGTTCGGCATCGTCATCGTCAACGCCATCCGTTCCCGTGGTGTCGAGTCGCCGCGCCTGATTACCCGTTATGCGGTGATCGCCGGCCTGATCGCAGGCGTCGGCCTGACGCTGGTTTATGTCAGTCTGTTCCGCCTGGGTGCCGGCAGCCATGATATCGCTGCCAACGCCAGCAATGGCGCGGTCGTGCTGCACGCCTACGTGCAACATACCTTCGGTTCGCTGGGCAGCGGCTTCCTTGCCGTGCTGATCGCCCTGGCGTGCCTGGTGACCGCGGTCGGCCTGACCTGTGCCTGCGCCGAGTACTTCAGCCGCCTGCTGCCGCTGTCCTACCGTGCGCTGGTCGTGCTGCTGGCCGGCTTCTCGCTGCTGGTGTCGAACCTGGGCCTGACCAAGCTGATCCTGTTCTCCGTACCGGTGCTGACCGCGATCTACCCGCCGTGCATCGTGCTGGTGGGCCTGAGCTTCTGCAAAGGCATGTGGCATTCGCAAACCCGCATCATGGCCCCGGTCATGGCGGTATCGCTGCTGTTCGGCACGGTCGATGCGCTCAAGGGCGCCGGTCTGAACCTGCCTGAATGGCTGGCCCACCTGCCGCTGAGCCAGCAGGGCCTGGCATGGCTGGTGCCATGCGTGGCGACCCTGGTCGTTGCCGTTGTGCGCGACCGCATGCTCGGCAAGCCGCGTGAAGTGACTGCCTGACAGAATCGTCGTCGGAAAGGGTAGGGCCACAAGCCATCGATACCCGCCCCAGGCGCTTCCGAGAGCCCCGTTTCCTATCCAGGAGGCGGGGCTTTTCACGTTTTGGGTGGCAGGGTCTTCCTGCCGCTTGCAGCTTCGAGCGTGAGGTTGTTTTTTTGGTGTCTTTTTTTGTTCATCGACGTCGAAATCGGGTCACTGCGCTTAACTGTGCAGGCCATCCATGACCGGGACTGTCCATGAGCTTCATTCAAAGCAATCTGACCCATCTTCTTGCCGCCGCGTGGTTCATCGTCTGTTGGGGCGGCTACACCCGCTACGCGACCTGGAAGGGCCGCGACACCGCGTGCCTGGCGAGCGTGATGCATCTGTATCGCGAGGACTGGATGCGTCGCATGCTGCTGCGGGACAACCGCATCGCCGACGCCAGCGTGATCGGCAATCTGGAGCGCAATGCCTCGTTCTTCGCCTCCAGCACCTTGATCATCCTTGCCGGTATCCTCACCGTGCTCGGGGCCTCGGACCGCGCCTTGTCGCTGCTGGCAGACCTGCCGCTGGTGCAGCAGGCATCCCAGAGCATGTCGGAAATCAAGTTGCTCTGCCTGGCCATCGTCTTTGTCTACGCCTTCTTCACGTTCAGCTGGTGCATGCGTCAGTACAACTTTGCCGCGGTACTGGTGGGTTCGGCGCCAATGATCGGCGAGCGCCAGGTCAGTGAGCAGGAGCGCAAGGCCTTTGCCGCTCGGGCGGCGAGGGTGATTTCCATGGCTGCCAACCAGTTCAACTTTGGCTTGCGTTCCTACTACTTCGGGATGGCGATGCTGAGCTGGTTCATCAGTCCGTGGGCATTCATGGTGATGAGCGCGGGTGTCGTGCTGGTGCTGTACCGTCGGGAGTTCCATTCGGATGTCCTGGAGGTCATGGTGTATACTCCGACCGAAGCGATCAGCGAATCTGCAAAGGAAACACTTTGATTGCGAAGCACATTCATTTGAATGTGTTGTCCGTAGACGAAAAAGTTCAAAACCTTTGCGCAGGCAATAAAAAACCCGACCGAAGTCGGGTTTTTTTATTCCAGCAAGAATTACTGCTTGGCTGGTTCTGCCGGAGCAGCAGGCGCCGCAGGTGCAGTTTCAGGAGCCGGGGTAGCTGGCGCTGCTTCTTCAGCGGCTTTCTGTTCAGCTTCGGCGGAGTCTTTGGCGGCTTCGGCGTTTTCTTTCGCGGCCTCGTTCACTTTATCCTGAGCTTCGTCCATCTTCTGCTGGGCTTGCTCGGCATGTTTTTGAGCGTCCTGAGCCTTGTCTTCGCTGGCTTTATCGCAAGCGGCGAGGCCCAGAGCGGCGGCGAGCATAACGGCATAAGCAAAAGGTTTACGCATGGGGTGTTTCTCCTTGTGGAATAACTTTACTTAAACCGTTTGAGTTGACCCCACCGGTATAAGTTCCGCGCACGATACAGATATATAAGTTACGGATCCATATAGACTTTTTTCTTGTCTTGTGCAGGTCCGCAGAATAAAGAAGGAATTGCCGGAAATGAATGAAACCCCTCTGATGGAACGTTCCAGACGCTTTCTTTCGGCCTTGCGCCATTGCCAGGTCTTGAAGATGCAAGTCCATGAAGTAGACGAACAGGGTATTACCCTGATCCTGCCGTACGCGCCCTCGATCGTCGGAAACCCGCAGACTGGAGCTATCCACGGGGGAGCCATCACCACCCTCATGGATACCGCCCTCGGTATGGCGACACTTTGTGCGCTGCCCGAGTTCGAGGTGTGTCCGACGCTGGATCTGCGTATCGACTACATGAGCCCGGGCGTCGCTCATCGGGACGTCTTCGGTCACGCCTTCTGCTACCGGGTCAGTCGCGAGGTGATCTTCATTCGCGGTACCGCCTACCAGGACGATCCGCAGCAGCCCATCGCCGAGGTGGTTGGCACCTACATGCGCCTGGGCAAGCACATCAAGGGCAGTCCGGGCTTTGCCCGCCAGTTGAAAGGAGCTGCGCAATGATCCCGGCCGACGTCCACGCCCAGCTTCGCGAGGGGCACGCCCGCGGTGACTATGCACCGCTGCTGCAACTGATTCCGTACGCCGGACTGATCGGCATCGAATGCAGCCGCGACGGCGATGACCTGCTGTTCCGCCTGCCGGCCAACCCGGACAACATCGGCAACCCGTTGCTGCCGGCGATCCATGGTGGTGTCATCGCCGGTTTCATGGAGTTGTCGGCAGCGCTGTACCTGCTGATCTACAGCGAAAGCGCGAGCATCCCGAAAATCATCGACTTCTCCATCGATTACCTGCGTGCGGGGCTGTTCCGCGATACCTATGCCCGCTGCCAGCTCTGGCGCCAGGGGCGGCGGGTGACCAACGTGGCGATCACGGCCTGGCAGGCCGATGCCGGCGAGCCGATCGCTACCGCACGGGCGCACTTCAAGATCAAAGAACTGACCCAGCCCTTGAAATAGCCGGGCACGGCCCCATCTGCTGTTCATCCCGCCACGACAGGCGAGGCGCGGGCCATGTGGCCCGCCCGCCCAAGTGACCAATGCCATCAGATCGGAGTTTTGAAGACCATGAGTGTGGAGACTCAAAAAGAAACCCTGGGCTTCCAGACCGAGGTGAAGCAACTGCTGCACCTCATGATCCATTCGCTGTACTCGAACAAGGAAATCTTCCTTCGCGAGCTGATTTCCAACGCCTCCGACGCCGTGGACAAACTGCGTTTCGAAGCCCTGGCCAAGCCCGAGCTGCTCGAAGGCGGCGCCGAGCTGAAGATCCGTGTCAGCTTCGACAAGGACGCCAATACCGTCATCCTCGAGGACAACGGCATCGGCATGAGCCGCGAGGATGTGATCGCGCACCTCGGCACCATCGCCAAGTCCGGCACCGCCGACTTCATGAAAAGCCTCACCGGTGACCAGAAGAAGGACTCGCACCTGATCGGCCAGTTTGGCGTGGGCTTCTACTCCGCGTTCATCGTTGCCGACAAGGTCGATGTCTTCAGCCGCCGTGCCGGTCTGCCAGCCGCCGAGGGCGTGCACTGGTCGTCGAAGGGCGAGGGCGAGTTCGAAGTCGCCACCGTCGACAAGGCCGAGCGTGGTACCCGTATCGTTCTGCACCTGAAGAAAGGTGAGGAAGAGTTCGCCGACGGCTGGCGCCTGCGCAATATCGTCAAGAAATACTCCGACCACATTGCCCTGCCGATCGAACTGCCGAAGCAGGTCGAAGCCGCCGAAGGCGAGGAAAAGCCGGCCGAAGAATGGGAAACCGTCAACCGTGCCAGCGCCCTGTGGACCCGTCCGCGTACCGAGATCAAGGACGAGGAGTACCAGGAGTTCTACAAGCACATCGGCCATGACTTCGAGAACCCGCTGGCGTGGAGCCACAACAAGGTCGAAGGCAAGCTGGAATACAATTCGCTGCTGTACGTCCCGGCCCGTGCGCCGTTCGACCTGTACCAGCGCGAAGCACCGCGCGGCCTGAAGCTGTACGTGCAGCGTGTGTTCATCATGGACCAGGCGGAATCCTTCCTGCCGCTGTACCTGCGTTTCATCAAGGGCGTGGTCGACTCCAACGACCTGTCGCTGAACGTTTCCCGCGAGATCCTGCAGAAAGACCCGATCATCGACTCGATGAAGTCGGCGCTGACCAAGCGCGTGCTGGACATGCTGGAGAAACTGGCGAAGAACGAACCCGAGCAGTACACGTCGTTCTGGAAGAACTTCGGCCAGGTCCTCAAGGAAGGCCCGGCGGAAGACTTCGCTAACAAGGAGAAGATCGCCGGCCTGCTGCGCTTTGCCTCCACCAGCGATGACAGCGGCGAGCAGAGCGTGTCCCTGGCCGAGTACCTGGCCCGTGCCAAGGAAGGTCAGGACAAGATCTACTTCCTCACCGGCGAATCCTACGCGCAGGTCAAGAACAGCCCGCACCTGGAAGTCTTCCGCAAGAAAGGCATCGAGGTTCTGCTGCTGACCGACCGCATCGACGAGTGGCTGATGAGCTACCTGAGCGAGTTCGACGGCAAGGGCTTCGTTGATGTTGCCCGTGGCGACCTGGACCTCGGCAAGCTGGACTCCGAAGAGGACAAGAAAGCCCAGGAAGAAGTCGCCAAGGACAAAGAGGGTCTGGTCGAGCGCCTGAAAGCCGCGCTGGGCGACAGCGTCAGCGAAGTGCGTGTCTCGCACCGCCTGACCGACTCGCCGGCGATCCTCGCCATTGGCGAACAGGACCTGGGCCTGCAGATGCGCCAGATCCTCGAAGCCAGCGGACAGAAAGTCCCGGATTCCAAGCCGATCTTCGAATTCAACCCGAGCCACCCGCTGATCGAGAAACTGGACAACGAGCAGAGCGAAGACCGTTTCGCCGACTTCTCGCACATCCTCTTCGATCAGGCCGCACTGGCCGCAGGCGACAGCCTGAAAGACCCGGCGGCCTACGTGCGTCGCCTGAACAAGCTGCTGGTCGAGCTCTCGGTTTGATCTAGTGTTGAAAAGCCCGCTTCGGCGGGCTTTTTTCATGCTGCTGAGGAGGATTGAATGAGCAAAGTGACAATCGAATCGCTGGTCTACCACGTCGCCGGCAAAGCCTACGAAAGCCGCCTGGTCTACACCCACGGTGCGTCGCAACAGCCGGCGCTGGTGATGGCGCCGAACTGGATGGGTATCAGCGAAGGTGCCGAGCGTATCGCTCGTACAGTGGCCGAACAGGGCTACGTGGTGTTGATCGCCGACCTCTATGGTCAGTCGGTTCGTCCACAGAACGCCGATGAGGCGGGTGCGGCGATGATGCCGTTGAAGAATGACCGTGCCGAACTGCGCAAGCGCATGCAGGCGGCGCTGGCCCAATTGCTGGGTCAGTCGAAAGCGGTGCTGACGCCGGGCCAGTTGGCGGCGTTCGGTTTCTGCTTCGGTGGCTGCTGTGCCCTGGAACTGGCCCGTGACGGCGCGCCGTTGCAGGCCGCGGTATCGTTCCACGGCACCCTCGACACGCCGAACCCGGCGGATGCGAAGAACATCAAGGGCTCGGTGCTGGTGCTGCACGGTGCCTCCGATCCGCTGGTGCCCAAGGAGCAACTGCCGGCTTTCGAAGAAGAGATGAATGCCGCCGGTGTCGACTGGCAACTGCTCAGCTACGGCGGTGCAGTGCATTCCTTCACTGACCCGGCGGCCAATGTGCCGGGCAAGATGAAGTACGATGCGCGCACCTCCAAGCGGGCCTTCCAGGCCATGCACAATCTGCTGGACGAAGTGTTCAAGGCTTGAGTCCAATCGCCGGCAACGCCGGCTCCCACAGATTTGGACTGCCCCAAGGGTTGGATTAGTGTCCAACTTCTTGGGGCAGTCCAGATTTTACTTGTGGGAGTCGGCGTTGCCGACGATGACTGAGGTCAGGGCAGCTCGATTCTCCCAGACTCACCCGCGACCACCGGCCAATCTCCGGCAGCCCAGCGTTCCCGAGCCCTGTCGATCAAAGCCGGATCACTTGCCACGAAATTCCAGTTCATCCTTCGCGGCCCATCCAGCGGTGCGCCGCCGATGATCACCAGATGGCTCTCGCCCTCGGCATACAGGCTTGCTTCCTCACCCGCGCTCAGCACCGCCAGCGTCTGTGGCTGCAGCGTTTCATCATCCAGTCGCACCTCTCCGGATAGCACATACACCGCCCGCTCCTGATGCTCGTTCGGTAAGCAGAGGGTGGTCGCTGCCTCCATGAACACTTCCGCATACAGCGTCGGCGACAGCACCGGGACCGGCGATTCAAGACAGAAACCACTGCCGGCAATCATGCGGATCTTCACCCCCAGCGACTCGCTCACTGGCAGGCTGTCAGCGGCGTGATGGCTGTAGTGCCCCGGACCCTGTTCTGCCTCCCTGGGCGACGCCAGCCAGATCTGCAAACCGTGCAGCCGCGACCCTTTCTCCAGCAGATCCTGCGGTGTGCGCTCGACATGGGCGATAGCCGCACCCGCCGTCATCCAGCTCACCTCGCCGGGTTTGACCCGTTGCGCGGAACCCAGGCTGTCCTTGTGCAGCAGTTCGCCCTCGAACAGGTAGGTCAGGGTCGAAAGACCGATGTGCGGGTGCTGGCGAATGTCCATGCCATGGCCGGGCGCGTAGTCCGTCTCCAGCATATGGTCGAAAAACACGAACGGTCCGACGCTGCGGCATTTGGCCGACGGCAGCGGCCGCAGGATGGGCTGGCCTTCCACCGATTCGGCGCGGGGACGGATTACCAGGGGCGAAGACATGCGAGGGCTCCCGCTCGGGTTGAGTGGGCCTAGCATAGCCCGCACGCCGAACCCGGGGGAGAGGGCTGCGGTCTACCTTGTCTGAAGAATGGCAAGGGAGTGTGGGAATGCTCGCAAGACACTGGGGCGGCATGCTGCTGGCCGGGCTGTTGGCCGTTGACGCCGGGGCACGGGAGTACCGGTACAGCGACGCCCATCTGCATTACGTCGACTTCTTCCAGGAAAGCGAAGGCATGCCCGCCTTGCTGGAGGCGATGGACAAGGCGCGGATCGATCAGTCGATGATCAGCGGCATTCCGGTCGCGAAGAAATGGCACGAGGACGAACCCAAGCGTCCCCGCTATTACGCAGGCGATGACGCCGATGCCTATTGGTACAGCGCCACCGATATCTACGTGGCGGCGGCGCTGGAAAAGCTTTCGCCCGAGCAGCGCAGGCGTTTTCATCCGTTTCTCTCAGGCTTCAATCCGGTGGACAAGAACGCCGTGGCACACATCGAGCGCATGCTGGAAATGCACCCCGGCCTCTGGCAAGGCATCGGCGAAGTCTTCACCCGCCACGACGACCTGACAGCGCTGACCAGCGGCGACACGCCGCGAGCCAACAACGAAGCGATGACCCGTATCTACCACCTGGCGGCCGAACAGGACCTGCCGGTGCTGATTCACTCCAATATCACCTCCAAGCGCGAGCGCAACCCGCTGTATCTGGCGGAAATCGAAGAGCCGCTGCGCAATCACCCGCATACCCGCTTCATCTGGGCCCATGCCGGCAGCAGCCTGGAAATCCATCGGCACCAGACTCGCATGGACTTTCTCCTGCCGACGCTCGAGCGCCTGCTCGATGCCTACCCGAACCTCTACATCGATCTGTCCTGGAGCGTCCTGGAGCCCTATCTGCTGGACGACAAGGGCAAGCCAGTCCCCGAGTGGCTGGCGCTCGTGGAGCGCTTCCCGGAGCGCTTCATGCTCGGCTCCGATGTGGTTGGTCGCTTCGGCAGCCTGGGCGAGCAGATGCACGGTTTCGATGTGTTCCTCGACGCTTTGCCTGAGCCGGTGGCGCGAAAGGTTGCGCGGGAGAACTTCCTGGCGGTGTTGCCGAAGCCGCATTGAACGGGATTGTCATCAGCCTGTCATGCCGGAGTCATAGTCTGCCGCGATCCACAACAGAGGAAGCGCGGTATGTTGAAACGTCGTTTGAGTGCCCTGGTCGGGCTGATGTGCATTGCCGGCCTGGCCAGCGCCGAGGTCCGGGTGCAGGGACCTGTCGAATATGGCGTGTTCGAGACCAACATCAAGAACGCTCAGCCGGGCGAACGGGTGCTGACCCTGAACAGCCAGAACATCCAGGCCACCGATACCGTTCCAGCGAAGCTGGGCAGCAAATTCGGTATCCGTTATCGCCTGGAGGGCAAGACCGCGGAAGATACGCCGCTGACCCTGCTGTACCTGACGCCCGGCATCGTCACGCCTGACGGCAAGCGCCACGACAAATTCGAAGTCGTGCAGAAGCTGGTGCCTGGGGCACCGATGGACGTGATGGCCTATGAGTTCACCGAACATCACGAAGCCGTTCCGGGAGAGTGGCACTTCATGGTGTTCCAGGGCGATCGTCTGCTGGCGGAGAAACGTTTCACCGTCCGTTGAGGCCTTGTGTTCGCTGCTCTCGAAATGACAAGGCGTTTTGATATCACTATTTCTTCTTACGCAAAAAATCCAAGGTCCGATACCTTCTAAGCATATCGGCTGCATGCCCAGTGCAGCGCTTGCGGAAGGAACCGTACGGATGAGTCTGCGAAGCTTGAATATAGCGCCCCGGGCCGGACTGGGGTTCGGTGTGCTGGCGCTGTTGGTGGTGACCCTGGGGGCATTCGCGCTGGCGCAGATGTCCGCCATGCGAGAGCAGTCCGACCAGGTGGAAAGCAACTGGCTGCCCAGCGTGATCAACGTCGGGCAGATGAGCCAGGACATGCTCAGGGTGCGCGCCCTGACCCTGCGCCTGCTGGTCAACCGCGACCCGGCGGCGCAGCAGCAGAACGTCTCGCGCATCGACGCCCTGAAGCAGAATCTGGAACAGGCGCAGAAGGCCTATGGTGCGCTGATCGTGTTGCCGGAGGAGCAGACGCTGTTCCACCGCTACATCGATCAACAGAAGCAGTATCTTGCCTTGCAGGGGCAGGTAATGGCCCTGGCGACCCAGGGACGGGTCGACGCGGCGACGGAACTGGTCAATGGCGAAATGAACCAGCTCGCCGACCAGTTGACCGCCACCCTCAACGAACTCATCGATCTCAACAATCGCCACGCCAACCTGGCCACCGACAAGGCGCAGGCGGTCTACGTCGGCGCACGCTTCTGGGTGATCGCGCTGCTGCTTGGCGCACTGGTGCTGACGGTGGTCCTGGCGCTGGTGCTGACCCGCAGTATCGTCCATCCATTGGCGCAGTCGTTGCGCGTCGCCGAAGTCGTCGCCACCGGCGACCTGACGCCGCAGATCAGCATCCAGGGCAAGGACGAGCCCGCGCGCCTGCTGGTGGCGCTCAAGCAGATGCAGCAGAGCCTGCGCGATACCATCGCACGCATCTCCGACTCGTCGAACCAGCTGGCGTCGGCCTCGGAGGAGCTCAGCGCGGTGACCGAGGACGCAACCCGTGGCCTGCAACAGCAGACCCAGGAAATCGAACAGGCGGCCACCGCCGTCAACCAGATGACGGCGGCGGTGGAGGAGGTGGCCAGCAATGCCGTGGCCACCTCGGAAGCTTCCCGGGAGTCCGACCGTATCGCTCGCCAGGGCCGTGAGCAGGTACGGCTGACGGTCACCTCCATCGAGGAACTGGCAGCGGGGGTCGGCACCAACGTCGACGAAGTGGGGCAGTTGGCGGAGCGCGTCCATGGCATTTCCAAAGTGCTCGACGTAATCGGCGCCATTGCCGGGCAGACCAACCTGCTGGCGCTCAATGCGGCGATCGAGGCGGCGCGGGCGGGCGATGCCGGACGTGGTTTTGCCGTGGTGGCCGATGAAGTACGGGCGCTGGCTCATCGGACCCAGCAATCGACCCGGGAAATCGAACAGATGATCGACGGTATCCAGCAGGGCACCGATCGCGCGGTGGATGGCATGCAGCAGACCCGCGAGCGGGCGCAGCATACCCTCGATGGTGCCCATGCCGCAGGCGCGGCGCTGGAGGAAATCGCATTGGCGATCAGCCGTATCAACGAGCGCAACCTGGTGATCGCCAGTGCTTCCGAGCAGCAGGCGGCGGTGGCGCGGGAAGTGGACCGCAATCTCACCAACATCCGCGATCTGGCGCTGCAGAGTTCGGCGGGGGCGAGCCAGACGGTGGAAGCGAGCCAGGCCCTGTCGCAACTGGCGGTGGAGTTGAATGCCCTGGTGCGGCGGTTTTCGGTTTGAGTGGGCGCTCAGGGCCCAATCGCCGGCCGTGCCGGATCCCGCTGGCTCATTGACGACGCCCGGAAATGAAAACGCCCCGAACCAGTCGGGGCGTTTTTCATGCAAGAGCGTCTGCCCTTACTTGCCTTGCCAGCGCTTGAGCACCAGGGTGGCGTTGGTGCCGCCGAAACCGAAGCTGTTGCTCATCACGGTGTCGATCTTGGCGTTTTCGCGCGTTTCGCGCAGGACCGGCAGGTCGGCGACTTCCGGGTCCAGTTCGTCGATGTTGGCGGAGCCGGCAATGAAGTTGCCTTCCATCATCAACAGGCAGTAGATCGCTTCGTGGACACCAGCGGCGCCCAGGGAGTGACCGGACAGGCTCTTGGTGGAGCTGATGGCCGGAGCCTTGTCACCGAAGACTTCACGCACGCCCTTCATTTCGGCAACGTCGCCGACCGGTGTCGAGGTACCGTGGGTGTTCAGGTAGTCGATCGGGGTGTCGACGGTGGACAGCGCCTGCTGCATGCAGCGGATCGCGCCTTCGCCGCTCGGGGCGACCATGTCGTAGCCGTCGGAGGTGGCGCCGTAGCCGACGATTTCCGCGTAGATCTTGGCGCCGCGGGCCAGGGCGTGCTCCAGTTCCTCGACCACGACCATGCCGCCACCGCCAGCAATGACGAAGCCATCACGGTCGGCGTCGTAGGCGCGGGAGGCCTGCTCCGGGGTGTCGTTGCGCTTGCTGGACAGGGCGCCCATGGCATCGAACAGGAACGACTGGCTCCAATGCTCTTCTTCACCGCCACCGGCGAAGACGATGTCTTGCTTGCCCCACTGGATCTGCTCCAGCGCGGTGCCGATGCAGTGTGCGGACGTGGCGCAGGCCGAGGAGATCGAGTAGTTGATGCCCTTGATCTTGAACGGGGTGGCCAGGCACGCGGAAACGGTGCTGCCCATGGTGCGGGTGACACGGTACGGGCCGACGCGCTTGACGCCTTTCTCGCGCAGGGTGTCCAGCGCTTCCATCTGGTTCAGGGTCGAGGCGCCGCCGGAGCCGGCAACCAGGCCGGTACGCGGGTTGGAAATCTGCTCTTCGGTCAGGCCGGAGTCCTTGATCGCATCCTGCATCGCCAGGTAGGCGTAGGCGGCGGCGTGGCCGACGAAACGGTAGACCTTGCGGTCGATCAGTTCTTCGAGGTTGAGGTCGATGGAGCCGGAAACCTGGCTGCGCAGCCCCATTTCCTTGTATTCCGGGTTGAAACGGATGCCCGGACGGCTTTTACGCAGGTTTTCGGAGACGGTCTCTTTGTCATTGCCCAGGCAAGAAACGATGCCCAGACCTGTGATTACGACGCGGCGCATGCGAATAACCCTTAGAAATTTTCAGTGGAGGTGAAGACACCGACGCGAAGACCTTCGGCGGTGTAGATCTCGCGACCGTCGACGCTGACCGAACCATCGGCGATGGCCATGTTCAGCTTGCCCTTCAGGACGCGCTTGATATGAATGTTGTAGGTAACCTTTTTCGCCTCCGGCAGCACCTGGCCGAAGAACTTGACTTCGCCCGAGCCCAGGGCACGACCGCGGCCCGGCAGGCCTTGCCAGCCGAGGAAGAAACCGACCAGTTGCCACATGGCGTCGAGGCCCAGGCAGCCCGGCATCACCGGATCGCCTTCGAAATGGCAGGCGAAGAACCACAGGTCCGGGTTGATATCCAGCTCGGCGACCAATTCACCTTTGCCGTACTTGCCACCCTCGGCGCTGATGTGGGTGATGCGATCAACCATCAGCATGTTGGGGGCGGGCAGTTGCGCGTTACCTGGGCCGAACAGCTCACCGCGACTGCAGCGCAGCAGGTCTTCCCGAGTAAAGGCGTTTTGTTTGGTCATGCGAGCTCCTCAATAGTCCCCGTGCGGCAGGGGGCGAATCTTCCCGACCGGCCCAGGGTTCTGGCCTGGGGCGGCAGCCTACTCATAGACTATTGCGTTGTAGTGAAAGTCACAGCACAGGGACGAAGATGTACACTTGTGCACTGAAATTTTTCTGACAGACCTTTCTCAGGTCCACGCCAGCCTCTAAGACTGCCGCAATTTAGCAATTATCGCCAGTCACGGCTGCCTGTCCGGGCAGCCAACGCTGCAGAATCTGCTGCAGGTCATGCCGTTTGAACGGTTTTGCCAGGTAGTCGTTCATTCCGGCTGCCAGGCAACGCTCCCGGTCGCCCTGCAAAGCGTTGGCGGTCAGGGCGATCACCGGCAGGTCCTGGCCCATGGGCATCTGGCGTATCCGCCGGGTGGCCTCGTAGCCGTCGACGATCGGCAGCCGGCAATCCATCAGCACCACAGCGAAGCGCTGTTGGGCCACCAGACTGATGGCCTGCGCGCCGTCTGCAGCCACCACTACGACAAAGCCCAGGCTGCGCAGCATGGCCTGCATCACCGCCTGGTTCACCGGATTGTCCTCTACCAGCAGCACTGATTGGCCCTGGGTATCGCTGCGAACCGCCGTACGGTGCGCGTCGGCGACCAGCGGCCGGCTTGCGCGCAGGGTCAACGGCATTTCAAGGGTGAAGGTGGAACCATCGCCTATCTGGCTCTCGGCCCGCAGGCTACCGCCCATGCGTTCGGCCAGGTTGCGGGCGATGGACAGCCCCAGGCCAGTGCCGCCATAGCGCCGGGAAATCGAACTGTCGGCCTGCTGGAAGGCGACGAACATGGTTTCCAGGCGCTCGTTGTCGATGCCGATGCCGGTATCGCGCACCGCGCAGGTGAACCAGACCAGTTGCCGGTCGAGGATCTGCCAGCGGGCGCTGACCTGTACGCTACCCGCTTCAGTGAACTTCAGGGCGTTGCCGATCAGGTTGACCAGCACCTGGCGGATCCGTGTCGGATCGCCGCACACCTGCAACTGCTCCATGCCCTCGGCCATTTCCAGGGTCAGCGCCAGGTGCTGCTGTTGAGCCGTGTGAACGAAGGACTGGACGCAGTTGCCCACCAGGTCCGCAAGATTGAAGTCGATCTGCTCCAGTTCAAGGCCCGTGCGCTCGATACGCGAGAAGTCGAGGATGTCGTTGATGACCTTGAGCAGGTGACCGGTGGACTCGCTGGCCAGGGTGGTGTATTCGGCCTGCTCGTCGGACAGCTCGGTGGTCTGCAACAACTGCAGCATGCCCAGCACGCCGTTCATCGGGGTGCGTAACTCATGGCTCATCATCGCCAGGAATTCCGATTTGGCCTTGTTCGCCTGTTCGGCTTCTTCCCGGGCCTGGGCCATCTGCGCCATCGCGTCCTGCTGTTCGCGCGAGGCCTGGGCCAGCCCGCTGGCGAGGTTGTTGATGTGGCGCGCCAGATGGCCCAGTTCGCTGTCGTCGACCTCGGGTAGCGGGGTGTCGAAGTCGCCTTTCTGGATCGCCTTGACCGCGTGGCCCATGTCGCTGATGGGGCGCGACAGGCTGCGGGCCAGGCGCCGGGCCAGCAGCCAGGTGAACAGCAGGGCGAACAGGGCGAGAATCCCCGCCTTGATGACGATTTCCTGCTGGCGCTGGCTGAACGCATCGTTGGACATGCCGACGATCACCCGGCCGAGGTAATCGTCGGCGGCGATGCTCGGTACCAGCTCGCTGTTGTGCAGGAAATCACTGTCCAGGCTGATCTTCTGCAGCCGGATGGGCGCCTGGAAGACCTCCACCTGCTGGACGCGATTGACGTGTTCGTCGGGTTGCTCGACATACACCAGGATGTGGTTGGCGTTGTCCTGCACTTCGAGGAAGCGCACATGGGGGATGGTCAGGGTCGCGCGCATCAGGCCTTCGAGCACTTCGTCGTTGCCGGAGATGACGCCGTACTCCGAGGCTGGTGCCAACTGGTTGGCGATCAATTGGCCGGTGTGGTTGAGCTCCTGTCGAAGGTCCTGGATGCGCACGAAGGTGAAGAAGCCGATCAGCAGCAGCGTCAGCACCAGGGCCGGGCCGAGGCTGATGATCTGGGTGCGGGTGCTGATATCCCAGCTCATGGCTTTCATCGCTTGGGTTCTCCTGCGGCCACCGCCTGGCTGGCGCTGCGCGGGTCGATCGGTTCGATGCCCAGGGCGCGGGCGACCTGCTGGTTGCCGGATACGCTGAAATGCTCCGGATAGTGTGCTCGCGGCCATTTCTCCGTCGGTTGGTCGAGCAGATGGTCAAGCACCGCCAGCCAGTCATTCTGGTCACTGAGGGTGCTGGCCAGGGCGCCGGCCTTGACGAAGCCGGCATTGGGCCCGATCAGTGCCATCTCCCGGGCGTAGCTGCTCAGCAGCAGGTTTTTCGCGGTCTTGGGGTTGTACAGCTGCGGATCGTCCAGGCCCAGAAGCACGTCGGTGCTCTTGAGCAGGGTCTGCAACGGCCGGTTGTCCCGCGGGTCTGGCCAGGGCTGTGCGTCGATGTCCAGTTGCAGGGGCCGCGCCGCCTGGCGCAGTTCGTCAAGGAGGAAGCGGCTGTTTTCGCTGTACAGCACGCCAACCCGGCGGGCCTGCGGCAGCAGGTAGCGAATCAGGCGCAGTTGGCGATCCAGGGGCGGATCGCTCCACAGCAGGCTGAGATAGGGCGGGCGAAGTTCGCCCAGGCGTTGCCGGGCCTGGACCCGGCTGATGCGCAACACCAGCGCGGGCGGCCCGGCACTTTCACGCAGGCGCCAGTCCAGTGCCTGGAGATCGAGGAGGATCAGGCGCGTGGTCGCGTGCAACTGCCCAGGTGCCGGCAACTCCGCCAGCGGCACGAAACGCACCCGGTCGGCGGGACGGCGACTGCCGAGGGCCTGGACGAAGTCCCGTACACCGTCGCTGTCCTGGGCGCCAGTGAGAATGATCTCGCCACCCGCGAGCGATGCCAGTGGCCACAGCAGGACCAGAAGCAGGCAGCGCCGCAACAAGCGCATCAGAACTCCAGCTCCGCGCTGAAGTACAGCAGGTGGCGGCTGTCGTAGCGGTTGTCGATCTTGCTGGTGGGCTCGTCGTCGAGGCGTTGTTGCAAGGTGCCGGACAGCTCGAGGCTGGCCCGGGGCAGCGCGAAGCGCTTGGCCACGCGCAGGTCGACGCGCTCGAAGCGGTACTGGTTCAAGGCATCGTCGCCGTAATAGAAGACGGCGCTCGACCAGCCGCGGCCCCAGTCATGCATCCATCCGGCCGAGCCGCTGTTGCGTGCGGTGAGGTTCTGGTCGTCGGGATTGCTGGCCTTGGCGTCGACGTAGGCGTAGGTCAGGCGCAGCCGGTCGGCGGGGCTCAGTCGCCAGTCCAGTTGCGTTTCGCTGCCAGTGAACCGCGCGCTGTTGCTGTTGCTGGCGATGTACTGGTTATTGCGCAGCGGCTCGCTGATCATGGCGCTGATTTCGTCGTGGAACAGCTTGAAGTCGACGCTCAGGTCCAGTTCGCTGAAATAGCCGTTGTAGCCCAGCTCGCGGGAGCGCATGCGCTCCTGGTCGAGATTGCCGGGGCCGCGGGTCTTGACGAAGTACTCGGCGCTGCCCTGGCCGAAAGCCGGCGGGTTCAGGTTACCCACCCGGTAGCTCCAGTTGACGTTGTTCTCGAACATGTCAGCCGAGCGTACGGCTTCGGAGTACACCGCCCGCAGGCCGTGGCGCGGAGTGATCAGGTAATTGACCGCCATGCGCGGGGTCAGCGAGTCGCCGGACAGCTCGGACGACTCGTACATGGCGCCGCCCTGGACGATCCAGTGCTCGTCGATACGCCATTCCAGCTGGCCGAACAGGCGCCAGGTCTGATCATCGAGGCTGCCGTTGAAATAGGTCTGGGAGTCGGCACGGTCGTAGCGGTAATTGACGCCGCTGAGCAGGCGCAGATTGTCGGTCAGGCTCAGGGTGTCCTGGATTTCCAGGTCGTAGCGGGTTTCCCGGGTGCTCTGGTCGACATCGCCGCATACCACTTTGCTGGCGCCGGCGTTCCACTGGTTCCTCACTTGAGTGGCGAGGTCCTGGAGGACCGGGTCGCTGTTGGGCGGCGGGTTGTTGGCCTGGCGCGCCACCTGCTCGGCGTAGTTGGGGTTCAGTTGCCACAGGCGGGTCAGCTCGGGGCTGAAGGCGATTTCGGCATCGCAGGCGCGCCATACCTGCTGGCGGTCCCAGTGCTGGGCGGAACCCTGTACGTACAGGCTGTGACGCGGATTGAAGTCGATGTTCCAGCGCACCGAGCCGGCGTAGTCCTTGGCGTTGACATCGGCGTTGTCGCCGCGTTCGGTGACATAGGGGAATACGGGCGTGTAGGTGTAGGGCCGCTGGTTGCTGCCTTCCTTGGCCGACAGTTGCCAGTCGATGCTCTGGCTCGGGTCGAGGGTATGGCTGGCGCTGATGTTGAAGCGGTTGAGGCGGCGGCTGTCGCGGTAGTCGTCGCCGGCCCGGTTGCTGTCGAAGCCGTCGTCCTGCATGCCGGACAGCGACAGGCGCAGATCCCCGCCGTCCCAGCCCATGCCCTGGCTGGCGTAGAAATCGTCGATGCCGCGCTGGCCGCGGGTGACCTTGATCCGCGTGCCATGGCTGTCGGCCGGGCTGCGGGTGAGGATATTGACCACCGCCATCAGCGCGTTGGCGCCGTAACTGACGGTGTTGGGGCCACGGAACACTTCGATGCGCTCGATATCTTCCATGGCCAGCGGGATATCGCTCCAGTCCACCGTCGCCAGGCCCGCGCGGTACACCGAGCGGCCATCGATGAGCACCTGCATGCGTCGGGCGTCGTTGACGTTACTGCCGTGGTAGTTGACGGTCGGCTGATTGCCGGCACCGTAGCCGATCATCATCCCCGGCACCAGCCGCAGCAGTTCGGGGATGTCGCGGGCGCCGCTGGCCTTGATCAGCTCGCTGTCGAGCACGGTCATGCTGCCCGGTACTGCCGCCGGGGATTGTTTGAGGCGAGTGGCGGTCAATACCTGTGGCAGGGCCTGGCTGTCGACGAACAGGTCGTCGGCCATGGCCGGGCTGCCGAGCAGGGCGGCCAGCAACAGCAAAGGATGTGGGGGGCGAGGGCCTGAGTACACAGGGCGGCCTTGTTCGGGGGGACAAGCGGGCAATGGTAACTGACCAGGCGGCATTTTCCAGTGATCTGGCGCTGGTCGCGGGGCTCCGTATAATGCGGGCTTCGCCACTTTTAATGGTTTTAACGGATTGGATATGACTGAACAGCAGCCGGTTGCGGTTCTGGGAGGCGGAAGTTTCGGCACCGCCGTGGCGAACCTGCTGGCCGAAAACGGCGTCGGAGTGCGGCAATGGATGCGCGATCCCGAGCAGGCCGAGGCCATGCGTACCACCCGGGAAAACCCGCGTTATCTCAAAGGCATCAAGCTTTTGCCCGGCGTCGAGCCGGTCAGCGATCTGCTGTCCACGCTGCAGGGCAGCGAACTGATTTTCGTCGCCCTGCCGTCCAGCGCCCTGCGCAGCGTACTGGCGCCTCACGCCGAACTGCTCGGCGGCAAGATGCTGGTCAGCCTGACCAAGGGCATCGAGGCGCAGACCTTCAAGCTCATGAGCCAGATCCTCGAAGACATCGCCCCCAAGGCGCGCATCGGCGTGCTCTCGGGGCCGAACCTGGCGCGCGAGATCGCCGAGCACGCGCTGACCGCCACCGTGGTCGCCAGCGAGGACGAGGCGCTGTGCCAGCGCGTCCAGGCGGTGCTGCACGGTCGCACCTTCCGCGTCTACGCCAGTGCCGACCGCTTCGGCGTCGAGCTGGGCGGTGCGCTGAAGAACGTCTACGCGATCATCGCCGGCATGGCGGTGGCCATGGGCATGGGCGAGAACACCAAGAGCATGCTGATTACCCGGGCACTGGCGGAAATGACCCGCTTTGCCGTCAGCCAGGGTGCCAACCCCATGACGTTCCTTGGCCTTGCCGGCGTGGGCGACCTGATCGTCACCTGTTCCTCGCCCAAGAGCCGCAACTATCAGGTGGGCTACGCGCTCGGCCAGGGGCTGAGCCTGGACGAGGCGGTCAACCGCCTGGGCGAGGTGGCCGAGGGTGTCAATACCCTCAAGGTGCTCAAGGCCAAGGCCCAGCAGGCGCAGATCTATATGCCGCTGGTGGCCGGCCTGCACGCGATCCTGTTCGAAGGCCGCACCCTGGCCCAGGTGATCGAGCTGCTGATGCGCGCCGAGCCCAAGACTGACGTCGATTTCATTTCCACCAGCGGTTTCAACTGAGCGAGACAGGAGAACAAGATGAGTGAGTCCCCGAACCAGGCGCAGCGTGAATCGATCATCCTGCGGGTCCTCTGGATGCTGCTGTTCCTGCTGGTCTGGCAGGTGGCGCAGACCCTGCTGGGCGTACTGGTGCTGCTGCAACTGATCTACCGCCTGGTCTACGGCGCGCCGAACGCCAGCATGATGAATTTCGGCGACAGCCTGAGCCAGTTCCTGGCCCAGATCGGCCGCTTCGGCACCTTCCACACCGAGCAGAAACCATGGCCGTTCGCCGATTGGCCGACCCCGCGTCCGGCCGACGGTGAGGCGCCACACAGCGTTCCCCCGGCGGCCCATCCGGTACGCGACGAGGAGCCCAAGCTGTGAAGCTCTGGGTACTGCGCCACGGTGAGGCCGAACCGCACGCCTTGCGTGACGATCAGCGCAACCTGACCGCCCACGGTCGCGAGCAGGTATTGCGTAGCGCGGCGCAGCTGCTGGGGCAACCACTGGAGGCGATCCTCGCCAGTCCCTATGTTCGCGCCCAGCAGACGGCCCAACTGGTGCACGGTGCCCTGGCGTTCGGCAAGCCGGTCGAGACGGTGTCCTGGCTGACGCCGGAGACCGACCCTCGGCAGGTGGCCGGCGAGCTGGAGGCCCGCGGCGTGCAGCATGTCCTGCTGGTCAGTCACCAGCCGCTGGTGGGCCGGCTGGTGGGCTGGCTCGGGCATGGCAGCCTGCAGCATCGGGAGCCCATGGATACCGCCAGCCTGGCCGAGCTGGAGGGTGATGCAGCGCTGGCCGGGTTGATGAGCCTGCGTAATCTGCACCACGCCTGAGACGTTCATCCTCTTTCCGATACAGCCTGCCGCGCCCTGTTTCGCGGCGGCGGCGGGTGGCGACCTGATATTTTTGTCAGTTGTTGCCCGCCGTGCAGCTTGCTAGCGTGAGCCTAAACATGCCGCGTTGTCCGGGGAGAAGCACGATGACAGCAAGGAATGAGGTGCAAGCGAGTCCGGCCGACATCCGCCAGGTGCTGGACGAGGTGAATCTCAATTACTACCTCGATTTCGCCGAATTCCAGGTTCTGCATGATGCTGCCGATGCGCGGCTCGATGCGTTGCTGCGGCTGCACGGCAATCGTCGTGGGTCGCAGCAACTGCAGCAGTTCCAGATTGCCTGCGAGCAGATGGCGAAAATGCTCCAGGTGTCTTGCCTGGCCTTGCAGCGTGCCCAGTTGAACGAGGAGGAACGCTGGCAGGTGCGGGAGGCCTACGAGTACCAGGTCGCCTACATTCAGGCGTGCCTGCACCGCTCGTTCCAGGACTTCTGAGGCGCGGCGGGGCGGTCCGTCTGACCGGAGTGCCCTCACCGATGGCTGTTACGGTCATTGCCCGTCCTTGAGCCCTTGCGGAAAATCAATGTCGGTTTTTTCCGCTATGGGCTGTCCGTCATGTCGCAACAGGTCTTCTTCGCTCACGCCAATGGCTTTCCTTCGGCGACCTACGGCAAGCTGTTCGCCGCCCTGGCGCCGGACTACCGGGTTTGCCATCTGCCGCAACACGCCCATGACCCGCGCTTTCCGGTGAACGACAACTGGCTGCGACTGGTGGACGAGCTCATCCATCACCTGGAGCAGCAACACCAGCCGGTCTGGGGTGTCGGTCACTCTCTTGGCGGGGTGCTGCACCTGCACGCCGCGCTGCGTTGTCCACAGTTGTACCGCGGTGTGGTGATGCTCGATTCGCCCGTGCTGACCCTGGCGGACCAGTGGCTGATCCGCCTGGCCAAGCGCTGGGGGTTCATCGACCGCATCACGCCTGCGGGGCGTACGCAGGGGCGACGCGAGGCCTTCGACGATATTGACCAGGCCCGGGCCTATTTCGCCAGCAAGACGCTGTTTCGCGCCTTCGATCCCGAGTGTCTGGAGGCCTACCTGCAACACGGCCTGATTCATGACGGCGAGGCACTGCGCCTGAGCTTCGACCCGGCCATCGAAATGAGCATCTATCGCAGTATTCCTCACACCCGGCCGGCCTCGCCCGGCCAGTTGCAGGTGCCGCTGGCGATGGTTCGCGGCAGCCACAGCCGCATCGTCCGGCCGCACCACACCCAGGCCGTGCGGCGCATGCCGCGGGGCGAAAACCATAGCGTCGCTGGCGGGCACATGTTTCCCTTGGAGCGCCCGGATGAAACCGCGCAACTGATCCGCACCCTCTTTCAGCGCTGGCAGGAGACACCTTCATGAGCAACCCGGTCGAAGAGGTCCGCCTGGACCTGGGCCATATCGAACTGGCGGCGCACCTGTACGGCCCGGCGGATGGCCGCCCGGTGATCGCGTTGCACGGCTGGCTCGACAACGCCAACAGCTTCGCCCGCCTGGCGCCGAAGCTCGAAGGGCTGCGCATCGTCGCCCTGGATTTCGCCGGGCACGGTTATTCCGGGCATCGTCCGCCGGGGGCCAGCTATGCGCTGTGGGACTACGCCCACGACGTGCTGCGGGTCGCGGCGCAGCTTGGCTGGGAACGTTTCTCCCTGCTCGGGCATTCGTTGGGGGCGATCGTCTCGGTGGTACTGGCTGGCAGTTTGCCGGAACGGATCACCCGGCTGGCGCTGATCGACGGCGTGATCCCGCCAGGCGCCGCGGGGCAGGACACCGCCGAGCGCATGGGCATGGCCCTGGAGGCGCAGCTGCGTCACGACAGCAAGCGCAAGTCGGTGTATGCCGAATTGGAGCAGGCAGTGGAGGCGCGGATGAAGGGCATGGTGGCGGTTACCCGCGAGGCTGCCGAACTGCTGGCCCAACGCGGGCTGGTGCCGGTGCCCGGCGGCTTCAGTTGGCGCAGCGACAGCCGCCTGACCCTGCCGTCGCCGCTGCGGATGAACGAAGACCAGGCGATGAGTTTCGTGCGGCGCATTGCCTGCCCGACGCAACTGATCGTTGCCGACGATGGCATGCTGGCGCGCAACACGACGCTGCTCGACCAGCTACCCTTTAGCCTGGAACGCCTGCCCGGTGGCCATCACCTGCACTTGAACGATGAAGCCGGCGCAGTGCTTGTTGCAGACTGTTTCAATCGCTTCTTTGCCATTTCTTGACTTGTACCGGGCAACTGCCGAGGCTTGGCGGGTTTTGATCAGGGAGACAATCATGACCCAGTACGACCCACGCCCCCTTCGTAACACCCACGCCGCGCCCGTCGGCGGGGTTCGCCGATGAGTGCCGTTCATACGTTGCGCGCTGTCATGAGCGGTTTGCTGCTGGCGGCTGGAGCTGCCCACGCTGCCGGTGAGCTACCGATTCCGCAGGACGCCAAAGTGGTCGACGAGCGTTCGGCGACGGATCAGGAGCGTGTCTATCCACTGGGTGGGCTGCGCAAGATCAGCGGCAACATCCGCATGGATGCCAAGATCGAAGCGCGCGGCAATGTCCGCTCCCAGACCTGGGAGTTGCCCGCCGAGCGCAGTGCCGGGGAAGCCTTCAGGAATGCCCGTGAAGCCTTGCAGGCCGATGGAGGATACCCGCTGTTCTGGTGCGAAGGCCGCGACTGCGGTGAAAACAGCCTGTGGAACAACGAGATTTTCGGCAGCGCGCGCCTGTCGGGCTCGGACCAGGACCAGTTCTATATCCTCTTGCGGCGCTCCGGTGCCGACCACGATACGCTGGTCGGTCTCTACGCCATCACCCGCGGCAACAAGCGCGCCTACCTTCATGTCGAGCAATTCGAAGCCAATGCGCCGCTGGGCGAATTGCTGCCGACCCCGGCCACTGTCCTGCGTGAACTGCGCAGCAACGCGAAGCTCGACTACCCTGACCTGAGCGCAGAGCCGCCCGCCGCCTGGGTTAACCTGCTGGCCCGCAGCCTGAACCTGGACAGCAGCCTGCGGGTGGTGCTCACCGGCGCTCACGCCCAGGCCTGGCTCGACGGGCTGAGTGCCGCCGGCGTGCGTTCGGCGCGGCTAGAGGTGGGTAGCCAGACGGCGGACGGCCTGCATGTCGAACTGATTCGCTAGACGGAGAGGGTGATGCTCAACAACGATCGGCTGTTGGTGCAGATCCTTCTGCTGGCCCTGCTGGGCGCCGGCTTGTGGGTCATGGCGCCGTTCATCTCGGCTTTGCTGTGGGGGGCGATCCTGGCCTACGCCAGTTGGCCGTTGATGCGTCTGGTCACGCGCTGGTGTGGTGGTCGCGAGACGCTGGCGGCGAGCTTCCTGACCTGCCTGTGGCTGCTGCTGGTGGCGTTGCCGCTGGTGTGGCTGGGCTTCAACCTGGCCGACCACGTGCGCGATGCCACGGTGTTCATCCGTGATGTGCAGGTCGATGGCTTTCCCGATGCGCCGGACTGGCTGGCGGGCGTGCCCTTCGTCGGCGAGCGCCTGGTGCGGTTCTGGGACACCATCGACCAGCAGGGCGCGGCCTTGCTGACAGCGGTCAAGCCTTACCTCGGACAGGTCGGCAACTGGCTGCTGGCGCGTAGTGCACAGATCGGCAGCGGCATTCTCGAACTGATCCTCAGCCTGGTCTTCGTCTTTTTCTTCTATCGCGACGGGCCGCGCCTGTCGGCGTTCGTCCTGCGCTTGCTGGAGCGCTTGATCGGGGAGCGGGCGGACTACTACCTGAACCTGGTGGCCGGCACCGTGCAGCGGGTGGTCAACGGCGTGATCGGCACGGCGGCAGCCCAGGGGCTACTGGCGTTGATCGGTTTTCTTATCGCTGGGGTTCCGGGGGCGCTGGTGCTCGGCCTGGTCACCTTCATGCTCAGCCTGATCCCCATGGGCCCGCCATTGGCCTGGATTCCCGCCACCGCCTGGCTGGCGTGGAAAGGCGAGTACGGCATGGCGGTGTTCCTGGGGATCTGGGGCACCTTCATCATCAGCGGCGTGGACAATGTCTTGAAGCCCTACCTGATCAGCCGGGGCGGCGACCTGCCGCTGGTAATCGTGCTGCTCGGGGTGTTCGGCGGGCTGCTGGCATTCGGCTTTATCGGGCTGTTCATCGGGCCGACGTTGCTGGCGGTGGGCTACAGCCTGTTGCTGGACTGGTCGCGGCATACGCCGGTGGTGAATCGCTGAAACAGCTGTCGTCGGCAAGGCCGACTCCCACAGGCTGTTCAGTCTCCTCAATCCAGATCCAGCTTCGCCTCGATCCGGTCCAGGTGCAGATGCATCAAGCGCAACGCCGCCTCACTGTCGCCGTCTTCGAGGGCATCGACGAGGGCGGCGTGTTCTTCCCAGGCACAGTGCTCGCACCCCCGGCTTTCGTACTTGGCGATGATCAGCGAGGTCATCGGCACCAGGCCGTTGAGAAACCGCGTCAGCGGGGCGTTGTTGGCGATCTCCGCCAGCTTCAGGTGAAACTCGCCGCCCAGCCGGATTGCCGTGCAGCGCTGGCCCTGTTCATGACTCTGGCGCTCCCGGGAAATCAATTCACGCAACTGACGCAGCTGCGCCGGCCGCGAGCGCCGTGCAGCCAGTTCGATCAGGGTGGTTTCCGCCAGGCGCCGGGCGCTCAGGACCTGTCGCGCCTGCTCCGGATCCGGCGCCGCCAGCCGCGCCGTGTGGGCCGGGCGCTGGACGATCACCTGCTGGTCCGACAGCCGTCCCAGCACCCGGCGGATCACCGTCCGGCTGACGCCGAACGCCTCGCCCAGCGCCAGTTCGGTCAGCGGAGTGCCGGGGGCCAGGCGCTGTTCGAGAATCGCATCGAACAACTGCGGATAGATCTCCGCAGCCGACAGGCGCCGTCCGCCCATGGCCAGCGGCACGGGCAGGGCGGACGCGAGGGAGGTGGCGGTGGCGGCGGCTCTCATGTTCGTTCTCCTGTGTCAGTGACCCGGCTGTTCGTCCGGGATCTTCAGTTCGATACCCATGCGCTGGCCTTCCTGGACGATGTGCCGGCGCATTTGCGCGCTGGCCTGGGCACTGTCCTTGTTGCGGATGGCGCGCACCACCGCTTCGTTTTCCGCCAGGCGCGCGGCCAGGTGCTCCGGTGACTTGCGCAGCATCTGGGCGCTCTGCTTGAGGGCGTTGCCGGTCTGCTGCACCACGCTCTGGAAGATCGGGTTGGAGGTCAGCGCGAACAGCGCCTCGTGGAAGGCGATGTAGGCGCTGACTCCGGCTTCGCCGTCACCGGCGTCCAGCGCTTCGCGCATGTCCATCAGGGTCAGGCGCAACTGGCCGGTTTCCTGGCTGCTGATGGACTGCGCCACCAGCCCGACGATGAAGGGCTCCAGGGTGTAGCGCAGTTGCAGTACGTCTTCGAGGCTGGCTTCGGCCACTGCTGGCGTGGCCAGCACCAGCTCGCTGCTGTCGGGATCCAGTACCAGCACCCCCTTGCCTGGCATCGAGCGCACCAGGCCGAGGGTTTCCAGTACGGTCACGGCTTCGCGCAGGCTGGGGCGGCTGATGCCCAGTTGCTCGGCCAGCTCGCGCTGGCCGGGCAACATCTCGCCCGAGCGCCACTGGCCGCGGGCCAGGGCCTGACGCAGTTTTTCCACTACGGCATTCACAACGGTCGATGAGGTGATCACAGGTCACTCCGTGAAAAACAGTCTTCAGAATTCTTGCTGATGGGCTTGCGCCGGCTTGCGTGGCTGGAAGGCGAACCCCTGCTTGCCGGCCAGTACATTGTTGGCCCGCTCCATGTCGATGTCCTTCTCCCAGCGAGCGATGGCCACGGTGGCGACGCAGTTGCCGATCAGGTTGGTCAGCGCCCGGCCGATGCCCATGAACCAGTCCACCGCCAGCACCAGCACCAGGCCCACCACCGGAATGGCCGGGATGGCGGTCAGGGTAGCGGCAAGAATCACCAGTGCCGAGCCGGGAATGCCGTGGGCGCCCTTGGATGTGACCAGTGACACCAGCAGGATGGTCAGCAGGTCGGTCATGGCCAGCGGTGTGCCGGTGGCATTGGCGATGAAGACGATGGCCAGGGTCAGGTAGATCGAGAACCCGTCGAGGTTGAAGGAGTAGCCCGTGGGGATCACCAGGCCGACGGTTGAGCTGCCGATGCCCAGGTGCTCCAGCTTGCGCATGATCTGCGGCAATACGGCGTCGGACGAAGCGGTACCGAGGACGATGGTCAGTTCTTCTCGCAGGTATTTGATGAACGGCAGCATCTTGAGCCCGGATAGGCGCATCACCAGACCCAGGATCAACAGCACGAAGCCCGCGCAGGTGAGGTAGAACAGCGCCACCAGGCCGCCCAGGTGCTGCAGCGAATCCAGGCCGTATTTGCTGGTGGTGAAGGCGATGGCACCGAACACACCGATCGGTGCCAGGCGCACGATCATGCCCATGATGCGGAAGATCACGTGGCTCAGTTCATTGATCAGCCGCGAAATGCCCGACGCCGACTCTCCCACCAGGTTCAGGGCGCTGCCGAACAGTACGGAGAACACCAGGACCTGGAGAATGTTGTTGTCGGCGAAGGCACCGATCACCGAGGTCGGGATCAGTTCCATGAGGAAGGCCGCGGTGCCATGGATATGCTGGCCGCGTTCGGCGAGGGCGCCGGCTTCACTGGTGGAAAGCTGCTCCAGATGGATATTGGCGCCGCTGCCGATGCCGGTGGAGAAGGCCAGCACCAGGCCCAGGACCAGGGCGATAGTGGTGAGGATCTCGAAATAGACCACCGACTTCAGGCCGATGCGCCCGACTTTCTTCAGGTCGCCGGCACCGGAAATGCCGCTGACCACCACGCAGAACACGATCAGGCCGATCAGCATCTTGATCAGCTTGATAAAGCCATCACCCAAGGGTTTGAGTTGCAGGGAAAGGTCGGGGAAGCTCAGGCCGCAGGCGATGCCAAGCATCAGGCCGAGCACTACTTGCAGGAAGATCGAACGCGAGCACCATTTGAGCATGGGAGGGATCTCTGGTCGGTGTCCTGGCTGCCGAGGTTACGGCGCGTCGGACTTAATTATTGTGGTCTTACCGGTATGTCCAGTGCGCGGGCAGTTTAAGTGCGGATTTTCCGATTCCGCAAGAGGGAAGGCGACAATTGGTTTTACCGGTCTGACCAGTTAGGGCGCAGAGAAAATGAGGTGGAAGCGGGGTGAGCCCGCTCCCGAGGGGATCAGAGCTGGGGCGCGGTGTTTTTCACCACCGCCAGTTCCGGGTGGGCGACCAGCTTGTCGATGTGCAGTTCGTCGTTGTTCATCCAGGTTTCGGTCAGCACCCGGTAGTGCTCCATGTCGCGGCAGCGCATGCGCAGGCTGTAGTCGAAGTGGCCGCTGATGAGCTGGCATTCGAACACCTGCGGGCAGGCGCGCACGCAGGCTTCGAAAGCCTTCTGCGCGGCGCGCCCGCTCTGGTTGGACAGCGCCACCAGGACCAGCAGTGACAACCCCGGCGAAACCATCTGCACGTCGATGATCGCGCCATAACCGCGGATCACTCCGCGTCTTTCCAGCTTGCGTACCCGTTCCAGGCACGGCCTGGGCGTCAGGTGCACCAGTGACGACAGTTTCTCGTAGGTGATGCGGCCGTTATGGCGCAGCACATCGATGATCGCTTCGTCGATCCGGTCCAGTGGCGGCGTGGCGTGGGGGGCGTTGGCCTTGGTATCCATGGTGGCGTTGCTTCACTTCAAGCGGTTGGAAAGAAATTGCTGCAGGCGCTCGCTTCGGGGCTGATCGAGGATATCCGCGCTTCCCTGTTCCTCGACCCGACCCTGGTGCAGGAACAGCACCTGGCTGGACACCTGGCGGGCAAAGCCCATCTCGTGGGTGACCATGAGCATGGTACGACCTTCCTCGGCCAGCGTCTGTATGACCTTGAGGACTTCCCCTACAAGCTCTGGATCAAGGGCTGATGTGGGTTCATCGAACAGGATGATCTCTGGCTCCATCGCCAGGGCCCGGGCGATGGCGACCCGCTGCTGCTGGCCGCCGGACAGGAATGCCGGGTACTGATCGGCGGCGCGGGCTGGCAGGCCGACCTTGTCCAGATAGGTCCGGGCGCGAGCCTCGGCTTCCTTCTGGCTGACCCCCAGCACCCGGCGTGGCGCCAGGGTGATGTTCTCCAGCACGGTCATGTGGCTCCACAGGTTGAAGTGCTGGAATACCATGGCCAGGCGCGTGCGCAGGTTCTGCAACTGGGCCGGATGGGGGCCGCGGCCCTGGCGCATCTCGATGGTCTGGTCATCGAGGGTGATGGCGCCGGCGTCCGGCTGTTCGAGGAAGTTGATGCAGCGCAGCATGGTGCTCTTGCCCGAGCCGCTGGCGCCGATCAGGCTGATCACGTCGCCCTTGCGTGCCTGCAGCGAGACGCCCTTGAGCACCTGGTGGTCGCCGTAGCTCTTGTGCAGCGCCTCGACCGTCAGCTTGATCGCGGCGCTGTTGACGGAGGCGCAAGTGGAGGTTTGAGGGGCAGCGAAAGAGGATTGCATCGACAAGGCGTGTGCGGAAGTGGTCATGGGTCAGCCTCGGGAAGGAACGAGAAAACGCATCCAGCGTCGTTCAGCCAGGCGGAACAGTCCGACCAGCGCGAAGGACAGTGACATGTACAGCAGGGCGGCGATACCGAAGGCCTGGAAGGTCAGGAAGGTCGCGGCGTTGGCGTCGCGGGCGACTTTCAGGATGTCGGCGATGGTCGCGGTGAAGGCCAGCGAGGTGGCATGCAGCATCAGGATCAGTTCGTTGCTGTAGGCCGGCAGCGAACGGCGCAGGGCCGCCGGCAGGATCACGAACAGGTTGAGCTTCCAGCCGTACAGACCGTAGGCCTGGGCCGCCTCGATCTCGCCATGGGGAATGTTGCGGATGGCCCCGGCGAAGATCTCCACGGTGTAGGCGCAGGTGTTCAGCACGAAGGCCAGCAGGGTGCAGTTCAGCGCGTTGCGGAAGAAGCGGTCGAGCATTTCGTGGTCGCGTACCACTTCCAGGCCGTAGAGCCCGGTGTAGCAGATCAGCAACTGGATATACAGCGGCGTGCCACGGAACAGGTAGGTGTAGAACTCCACCGGCCAGCGCAGCCAGACCTTGCGCGACACCCGTGCCAACGCCAGCGGCAGCGACAGGAAGAATCCGGCGACCATGGTCACGATGAACAGCCACAACGTCATTGCCAGCCCGGACAGCCCGGCACCGTCGTTGTACAGGTAGGCCAGGCCGTATTCCTGGATCAGTTCGATCATGATGCGAGCCCTTTGATGCCGGTGTTGTAGCGCCGCTCCAGGCGTTTGAACAGGCGGTTGGAGAGGGTGGTGATGAGCAGGTAGACCAGCCCGGCAATGATCAGGAAATACAGGACGTTATTGGTGCTCTTGCCGGCGTTCTGCGCGGCTTTCACCAGATCGGCGAGGCCGATGATGGACACCAGCGCCGTGGACTTGAGCAGCACCAGCCAGTTGTTGCCCAGACCCGGCAGGGCGAAGCGCATCAGTTGCGGGAACAGCACCAGGCGAAACCGCTGGGCGCGGCTCAGGCCGTAGGCAGTGGCGGCCTCCAGTTGCCCGGCGGGCACGGCGAGGATGGCGCCGCGGAAGTTCTCGGTGAAGTAGGCGCCGTAGATGAAGCCCAGGGTCAGTACGCCGGCGGTGAAAGGATCGATCTCGAAGTAGCCCCAGCCCATCCACTCGGTGAAGTCGTTGAGCCAGATCTGGAAGGTGTAGAAGATCAGCAGGATCAGTACCAGGTCGGGCACGCTGCGGATCAGGGTGGTGTAGAGCGTGGCGGGCACTCGCAACAGGCGCAGCGAGGACAGCTTGGCGCTGGCGCCGATCAGGCCCAGCACCAGGCTCAGCAACAGCGACAGCAACGCCAGCTTGAGGGTCATCCAGGTGCCTTGCGCCAACAGCGGGCCGAAGCCCTGCAGGCTCAGGGCCTGCAAGCCGACAGAGTGAAGGAAGTCGTTCACGGGGAAAATCTCGGTGGGCGCTCGTGGAGCGATGGCCCGGCAGTGGCTGCCCGGCCATCGACGGGCGGGTTACTCGTTGTAGATGTCCAGGTCGCCGACGTACTTCTGCTGGATCCTGGCAAAGGTGCCATCGGCCAGTACCGCGGCGATGCCTTTGTTGATCAGGGCCTTGAGTTCGGCGTCGTTCTTGCGGATGCCCATGGCGATGTCCAGCGGCAGGGTCGGGTCCTTGATCGCCGGGCCGCTCTGGAAGTCGGCGCCTTCGGGCTTGGTGAGGAAGTTGAGCTGCGCTTCGAGCTTGTCGGTGACGGTGGCGTCGAGGCGGCCGTTGATCAGGTCGGCGTAGTTCTGGTCCTGGGCCTGGTAGGCCTTGACCGTGGCGCCCAGCGGCGACAGTTTGGCGCGGGCATAGGCTTCCTGCAGCGAGCCTTGCAGCACGCCGACGGTCTTGCCCTTGAGCGACTCCGGTGTATCGCCGAAGCCTGCGCCCTTGCGGGTGATGATCGAGGTCGGGCTGAGGAACAGCCGGTCACTGAAGTCGATCTGTTTCAGGCGCGCTGGCGTCACGGCCATGGACGACATGATGGCGTCGAACTTGCGTGCGCGCAGGGCCGGGATCATGCCGTCGAATTCGTTGTGCACCCAGGTGCATTTGACTTCCAGCTTGGCGCAGATCGCATTGCCCAGCTCGATGTCGAAGCCTTGCAGGCTGCCATCGGCGGCGACGGATTCGAAGGGCGGGTATTCGGGGAAGACGCCGAAGCGGATTTCTTTCCATTCCTGGGCCTGGGCCACGCTGGCGCAGAGGGGCAGGAGCAGGACACCGAGAAGCTTTCGCAGCGAAGTCATAGGAATTGGTCCCTTTGTTTTGTAGTTGATGTAGGGCAGTAGAACGCTTCGTGGGCCTTGGCCTTGTGGTCTTGTAGTGACTCTTCGGTCGGGGCTCAGAATGCGCGATGGCAGCGATTTTTTTGTGTCGTTTGGGCCGGCGCTGGCTACCGGAATATGCTGTTAGTGCGGCGTGTCACAGCCGATTCTGTCGAGGCACCTCCTGTTTTGGCTTCGTCACAGCGTTTTCCGATCCGCCGCGCCCCTGGAGCGGCGGATACGGCTGTGTCAGGCGCGTTTCTTCTGCACCGCGGCTACTGCCGGTTGCAGCAGCGCGTAGAGGTCTTTCGGGTCTTTCAGATCCGGCACCAGTCCGATTTCGCTGCCGATGTCCAGTACCCTGGCGACGTCCAGTACGTAGCGCAGCGCCGAATAGTCCTCGATGGCGAAGCCCACGGAGTCGAACAGGGTCACCTGCTCCGCGCTTTCACGGCCGGTGATTTCGCCGTTCACCACCTGCCAGAACTCGGTCACCGGGGAGTCGGCGGGCATCTGCTGGATCTCGCCTTCGATGCGGCTCTGGGGCTCGTATTCGACGATCACCCGGGCGCGCTCGACGATGTCGCGGTGCAGCTCGGTCTTGCCGGGGCAGTCGCCGCCCACGGCATTGAGGTGCATGCCGGGCTCGATCATGTCCGCGGTGAGGATGGTGGCGTAGGCCTTGTCGGCGGTCACTGTGGTGACGATGTCGGCGCCGCGTACCGCTTCGGCCACGGAGCCGGCGGTGACCAGACGGATGCCTGGATACGCCGACAGGTTGGCGGCGAGCTTGGCGCTGGCCTTGGCATCGATGTCGTACAGGCGAATCTCTTCGATGCCCAGCAGGGTGTGGAAGGCGATGGCCTGGAACTCGCTCTGCGAGCCGTTGCCGATCAGCGCCATGCTGCGGCTGTCCGGACGCGCCAGGTAGCGTGCGGCCAGGGCCGAGGTGGCGGCGGTGCGGATCGCGGTGGTCAGGGTCATTTCGCTGAGCAGCAGCGGCCTGCCGGTATCGACGTCGCCCAAGGCACCGAACGCCATCACGGTAAGCATGCCGCGGTGGGTATTCTTCGGATGGCCGTTGACGTATTTGAAGGCGTAGAGGTTGGCGTCGGAGGCCGGCATCAGTTCGATCACGCCGTCTGGCGAGTGGTTGGCCACCCGCGCGCATTTCTCGAAGTCGTTCCAGCGCAGGTAATCCTCGCGGATGTACTCGGCCATTTCTTCCAGGCAGGTGGTCAGGCCCTTGCGGGCAACCAGGCGGCTCAGGTCGGTCACGTCGATATAGCGGGTCATGGGGGCTCTCCTTCTTGTCGTCGTCGGGGTCAGTTGCGAACGGGCAGGTGCACTTCGGCGAGCATGCAGCGTGCGCTGCCGCCGCCGATGCGTTCGATATGATCGATGTTCACCACCACCGGATGGCTGTGGCGCTCGGCCTGGCGGCGCTGGCCGGCATCGAGGGTGTTCCAGGCACTGCGCGACATCACCAGCAGCGGCTGGCCCTGCTTGTCGTGGACTTCGAGCATGTTGCCGGCGAAGCCTTCGAGCTGGTCGAAGTCCAGGCCGAGGATGTCCTTGCCGGTGTCGCGCAGGCTGTGTTCCAGGGTGCGGCGCTCGGTGGCGTCGGGCAGGGCGTCGAGACACACCACCGCCAGGTTGCGCCCCACGCTCATCATCACGTTGCTGTGATAGATCGGTGCCTGGTGGCGATCGACGGCGTGGAACACGCACAGGCGGTAATCCATGTGCTCGGCGAACTGGCGCAGGGCCTCGCCATGGGTGCGGCCGGAGTGGCAGGCGTAGCTGATGCGGTGTTCGCGGTCCAGCACCATGCTGCCGGTGCCTTCGAGGAAGATGCTCTGCTCCTCCAGCGGGCTGAGGTCGATGGTCTTGTGGATGGCGAAGCGCTCATCCAGCGCGCGCAGCACGCCCTTGTCGCGTTCCAGGCGACGGTTCTGGCCTTCCATCGGATAGAGCACCAGGCTGCCGTCGGCGTGGCTGCTCCACCAGTTGTTGGGGAAGATCGAGTCGGGCGTGTGGGGCGCCGGGGTGTCCTGTACCACCAGCACCTCGACGCCATGCTGGCGCAGGGTATCGACATAGCCGTCGAACTCTTCCAGCGCTTTCTGCTGCGCCATCTCGGCATCCAGCACGGGTTTCTGGAAGCGGTTGTTGACCGCGGTATCCGGGTTGAAGGCGAACCGCGCCGGGCGGATCATCAGGACGGTATTGGTGGTTTGCATCGGGCACGCATCCAGGGGTTGGCTGTGCGTCCATTGTCCTCCCGATGCGCTTGCAATCCCGGCTGAAGCACGCGAGGCGCCCAGCCGGGATAGCTGAAACCGGCAGGGTTGCAGCCGATTCGGCTGTCACGCTTCAGTCGTTCATGGCCCTCAGTTGGCGGGCCAGTTCCAGGGCGGTACGGGCGCTGTGTTCACCGGCCACCAGATGGGTGAAGGGCAGGTCGATCATGCGGTTCTCTCGTACCGCCCGCAGGTGCGAGAGGGCCGGATGCCTGCGCAGGTAGGCGCGTTTTGCGGTGGCGCGGGACCAGACCGCGTCGGCGAGGATGATCACGTCCGGATTCTTCAGCAGCAGTGTCTCGGGATCGACGGTGACGCCGTGCAGGTCGAGGTCGGCGAGGATGTTGCGCCCGCCGGCAGCGGCGATCAGTTCGCTGATGAAGCCCTTGCCGCCACTGCTTTCCAGGCCGCGGGTCTCGCTGTCGAGGTAGAACACCGAGACCGGTTGGCGATGGCCGGCGAGTTGCCGGGCCTGGCGCAGGTCTTCTTGTTGGGCGGCGATCAATTGCTCGGCCCGGGCATCGTGCCCCAGCAGATGACCGAGGCTGCGCAGGTCATCCGCGATGGCGGCGAAGCCGGAAGCGGGTTGCGGCGTGCAGGCATTTTCCAGCAGGTAGCTGGCGATGCCGCGGCGGGCAAGGTCGGCGCGGGGACCGATACCGTCGCCCTCGCGAAGGGCGCTGGCGAAGCCGCCGACGACGAAGTCGAACTGCCCGGCATAGAACACCTCTCGCGATGGGTAGCGGCGCGACAGCAGCGGGACGCCGCGATAACGGTTTTCCAGCAGCGAGCCGGCATCGTCATCTATATAGCTGACCGCTGCCGGCGTGACGTCCAGCGCCAGCAGCAGATCGGCGGCATGCTGGTTGAGGGCGAGGATGCGTTGGGGTGGTTGTGCGAGCGTCCGGCGCTCGCCGCAGTTGTGGTAATCGAGGGCATGGGCGGTGCTGGCGACAAGGCTGAGCAGAAGCAGCGAGAGGAGGCGTTGCATCAGCTGTCTCCGTTCAGCAACAGCTCGCTGACCGGGCGGCCGTCGAGCAGGTGTTCACGGACCAGGCGGCGGGCGTCGTCATGGCTGGCGATGCGGTACCAGCAGCGATCGGGATAGACCGTCGCCACGGGCCCTAGGTTGCAGGGAAACTGACAGTGAGTGCGGGTCAGCAGCACGCCGCCGACGGTTTCCATGCGGCCGGCGGCCAGCAATTCGTTGCGCACGGTTTTCCACAGCTGCAGGGCGCCGCGCTGGGTACAACGCGGGCCGGTACACAGCATCACATGGCGGGCATGGTCGGGGATGACCGACCACTCGGGTTTGCTCGGAATGTCCTGTTCTTGCATGGGCGTCTCCTTGGCGCAGCGGGGCGCGCGACGGCACCCCGCGACAGGCATCAGAAGCTGTAGGTGTAACGAACCTCGGCGGTGAGCGGCCGGCCCAGGTTGCTGACCTTGCGCGCGCCACTGTCCATGCTGGTGGTGTAATTGCGGTCCAGCAGGTTCTCCAGCAACAGGCTCAGGCGGTGCTCGCGCCGGGCGTCGAGGTAGCGCCAGGCATCGGCATCCACCACGGTGTAGTGGCCGTAGTCGATGTCTCGTGGGCTGATCACGCTGCCAACGTAGCGGACTGCGGTACCGGCACCCCACAGGCGGTCGGCGGACTCGTAGCCAAGGCGACTGCGGGCGAAGTAGTCGGGGATGTTGTTGAGGGTCGCGCCATTGCGTGATTCGGTGAGGTTGCGGGTCATGTCCGCCTGCAATTGCCAGCGGTCGCTGAGCTGGATCCGGCCATCGAGCTCGAAGCCCCGCACCCTGATCTCGCCGTCACCGTTGACCCATTGGGTATCAACGATAGCGATCAGGTCCTGGATACGGCGATGGAACAGCGTGCCGCTGACGCTCCAGGGCTGGCCGTCGAGCAGGTTGCTGTAGTCCAGGCCCAGTTCGGCGTTGCGGCTTTTCTCCGGCTTGAGGTTGGGGTTGCCCATCGAGTCGCCCGGCTCGTTCACGTACAACTGCTCCGCGCTGGGCAGCTTGTAGGCGGTGCCGAACTGGCCACGCAGCTTGAGGCGGTCGGTGAGGTCGTAGAGCGAGGTGAGCATGCCCACGGTCGCGCTGTCGCCGCCGCTCAGGTGCTCGCGGCGTACGCCGATGCTTGGATGCCAGTCGGGCAGGGCAGCGATTTCCGGGCGCAGTTGCACATACAGCGCGTGCGCCTCGGCCTGGTTGTTGTCGATCTGCCAGACATCGTCCTTGCCCTTGAACCACTGGTTGTCGCTGCCGAACACCAGGGTATGACCGCCGGGCAGTACGGCGGTGCCTTCGGCTTGTACGCCCCAGTCGCTGAAGCCCCAGTAGTCGTTGTGGTTGAGCACCCGGGTGCTGCCGTCGGTGTTGTTGTAGGTGCGGTTGTAGAGCGTGTCCCAATCGTTCATGTGGCCTTTGACGAAGTAGCTGAAGCGCTCGTCGAGGTGCTGTTCGAAGGTGGCCGTGGCGATCTGCTGGACACGGTCGTTGGTGGTGTTGCGGTTGGCGTCGGGACGCAGGAAGTCGAGGCTGGCGGCGCTGTATTGGTAGAAAAGTTCGAGGCGACTGTCGTTGGCAAAGCTCTGCGCGGCCTTGGCGCCGAAGGTGTTGACCTCGTAGCTGCGCTTCCTGTCGCTGACCGTCGCGGTCATCTGGCTGTTGCGGTAGGGCTGGTAGCCTTCGGAAATGTTGTGGCTCACGTACGCCAGCAGGCCGAGGTCGCCCAGGTCGTTGCTGAAGATCCGCTCGATACGTGCGTCGCCATTGCGCCCGGCGAAGCTGTCCACACCCAGGTTGACCTGGCCGGACGGATCGCGGGACTGCGCGTTGCGGGTGACGATGTTGATCACACCGGATACCGCCTGGGTGCCGAACAGCAGGCTCTGCCCGCCCTTGAGCACTTCGATGCGCTCGATGGCGGCAGCCGGCAGGGTGTCGATGTAGATGCCGCCGTAGAGACGGTTATTCAGGCGCACGCCGTCGAGCATGATCAGTGTGTCGTCGTTGCGCCCGCCCAGCAGCGAGTAGGTGCCGTAGTCGAACGGGCCTTGCTTGGGTGCCACGTAGAGGCCGGGGACGAACATCTGCAGGACGCGGGTGATGTCGGCGCTGGGGCCGGCGCGTTCGATCTGCTCGCGTTCGACGATCTCGACCTTGCTGCCGAAGCGGGCCATCTGGGCGATGGTGTCCGATTCTACCGGTGGCGCCGAGACGAATTGCTGATCGAGGTTTACCGCTGCCGCGAGAGCGCCGGTATTGCCGCCCAGCAGGCAGCCGATCAGTGGAAGGTAACGTGTATTCATTGACTTCTCGAAAAGGACTTTCGGGAAGCGCACAGGAGGGTGCTGGCGAACGCGCGCCAGTCTACCGGCTCGTGCCCGCCCACCGCAGGTTTGCCAAAAAGACTGATCGCGTCCGTGCCACAGTCGTGACGTTCCAGGCCGGTCTCCGGGCTTGCGAGTATCGAGGCGTTCGCCTTCCCATGCCTGGGCACAGTGGCTTGTTGAACGCTTCACTCGCTTACCGTTGCGGGGGCAGCGCCGGACTTGTCATGAGAGACGCACCGGCTTCCCGTTTCACCTGCCGCGCGGCGGCGGCAGACACCTGAAACGGGCGGCATCTGACCACCGGGACGACCGTTCGTCAACCGATGAGGGCCAATTGCCATTTCCCAGGCATAAAAAAACGGCACCTTGCGGGTGCCGTTTTCGGGAGCGTCCTGCGTGTTACTTGTGCAGTTCTTCCGCCGCGTACAGGGTGTTCTCCAGCAGGCAGGCGCGGGTCATGGGGCCGACGCCGCCCGGGACCGGCGTGATCCAGCCGGCGCGGGGCAGGGCGGTCTCGTAGACCACATCGCCAACCAGCTTGCCGTCTTCCTGGCGGTTGATGCCGACGTCGATGACGATGGCGCCTTCCTTGATCCACTCACCCTTGACCAGGCCCGGCTTGCCGGCGGCGACCACCACCAGGTCGGCGCGACCGACGTGGCCAGCCAGATCCTTGGTGAAACGGTGGGTGACGGTCACGGTGCAACCGGCCAGCAGCAGTTCCATGGCCATCGGGCGACCGACGATGTTGGAAGCGCCGACCACTACGGCGTTCATGCCGTAGAGATCCTGGCCGGTGCTTTGCAGCAGGGTCATGATGCCTTTCGGGGTGCAGGGACGCAGCAGCGGGATGCGCTGGGCCAGGCGGCCGATGTTGTAGGGGTGGAATCCGTCGACGTCCTTGTCCGGGCGAATGCGCTCCAGCAGCAGGGAGGCGTCCAGGTGGGCCGGCAACGGCAGTTGCAGCAGGATGCCGTCGATGTTCGCATCATCGTTGAGACGGTCGATCAGGTCGGTCAGCTCTTGCTGGGAGGTACTGCTGGGCAGGTCGAACGCCTGGGAAATGAAGCCGACTTCTTCGCAGTCCTTGCGCTTGTGCGAAACATAGACTTGAGAGGCGGGGTCGTTGCCAACCAGGATCACCGCCAGGCCGGGGGTCCGCAGACCTTGCTGGCGACGTTCCACGACACGTTTGGCGATCTGCTGGCGCAGGCTGGCGGCGATCGCCTTGCCGTCGATAAGTTGTGCAGTCATGACGGGTGATTAACCATCGAGAGGAAAAAAAAGAGCGCGCATTCTCGCATGACGGCGGCGCAGGGCAAAGGCGCTTGGTCCGGCAATTCCCCTAAGCCCTTCAATAAAATGAATTTTTTTGAGAAAAGAGTTGACGATCCCGCCGGTCGTCTATAGGATTCGCCTCACTTGTCGGGCAGGGCCTAGCACTGGTTAGCAAGGTCGGGCAGAATAAGCGGATTTTTTAGCTTGTTCAGTACGGCTAAAAGTTAATTTGTAATCCTAAGTGAAAGCAGATTAAATATGCGCCCGTAGCTCAGCTGGATAGAGCATCCGCCTTCTAAGCGGATGGTCGCAGGTTCGAGTCCTGCCGGGTGCGCCAATCAAGGGCAGCTTTGGCACAAGTCAGTAATGCAATATGGTGGACGTAGCTCAGTTGGTAGAGCGCAGGATTGTGATTCCTGTGGTCGAGGGTTCGATTCCCTTCGTCCACCCCATATTCCAAAAGGCGCCTGATGAAAATCTGGCGCCTTTGCTTTAAATGCTTCACGCGGACGTGGTGAAATTGGTAGACACACTGGATTTAGGTTCCAGCGGCGCAAGCTGTAAGAGTTCGAGTCTCTTCGTCCGCACCATCTAAGCGTCTGTTTTCAAAGGGTTTTATCCCAGCGACCTCTTAAATGGGAGCGAACTGGGAACACTTTGGGAATCGCAACGCAAAAAAAGGCAGCCTCATAGGGCTGCCTTTTTCATTTCCGGACCTCGGTTTCCTCACAGCCGAAGCGCGTGCTCCAGCATGCCGATCATGTCCGGCCCATCCTGGTGAATCCATTTCCCATAGTGCTTCCAGATCATCGCCGTCGAGGTGTGCCCCATCTGGTCCGCAATCCAATCCAGCGGCACCACGCCGGTGCTCAGCGTCTGGCTCGCGTAAGTGTGCCGGCAGTTGTTCGGGCCGCGGTACCGCACGCCGACTTTCTCCAGATGCCCCCGCCACCAGGTCTTCACCAGCACGTCAGAACTCGTCCAGGCCGCGTTGGTGGTGGTCTTGTGGAAGACGAAGCGCAGCTTCTGCCGCTTGACCGTCCGGTTGTCGCGATCGGTGACGTCGACTTCCACCGCCGGCCGGCCCCTGGTGAAGCGGATCTGCGCCCGGAGCGCGTCCAGCGCAGGCTTTATCAGCCGCACCTCTCGTGTCGATCGTCGGGTCTTGGTCACCCTGTAGTTGCTGCGGACCTGCGACCGGCGGAACTTCACGGCGCCTGTTTCGAGGTCTACGTCTTCCCAGGCCAGTGATATCGCTTCCGAAACCCGCGCCCCGGTCCACATCATGAACTGGATGAGGTTGACCTCCTGCTCGTAGTCCAGGTCCTCGCCCAGGATGAGATCGATCTCGCTGCGCTCGAACGGGTCGGGATCATCCGCATCAGGGAGCCGCACGGTGATTCCCTCGGTGGGGTCGTGGGCAGTCTTGTTCCTGGTGCGGTACAGCGTGAAGATTTGCCGGACGATGCTGAGGATCTCCCGGACTGTCTTGTTGTGCAGCACAGGCATCAGCGTTTTCTGAATCCAGGTCTGTAGATCGAGGTGGTCGATCTGGTCGGCCTGGCGGTGCCCCCACATCGGCCGGATGTGGTTCTTCACCTTGCTCGCGTAGGCCAGGAATCCCGAGGTGGCCATCTCGTTGCGCTTGATGTCGAGCCACAGGTCGATGAAGTGGCCGAAGGTGTTGCTTTTGACCCTGGGCGAGTCAGGGAAGTGGCGGGCGTAGCTGAATGTCCCTGCCTGGATCTCGTAGTTGATGATCCCGACGAGGCGCTCAGCGTTGGCAATGCTGCCGGGCGAGGCGTCACCGGGGATGGTCTCCCGGCACAGCTCGCCTTGGTAACGGAAATACACGCGGACACGGTTGCCGCGTACTTCGACTCCATCAGCCATTGAATTTCACTCACGAACGAAGAAACGGCCCAGTGTATGGGCCGTTGTAAGAGTTGGCCTGTTGCCAGGCCTAGAAGGTTGCCGCATCAGTTCTTGATGCGAAGCAAGGCCACCGGCTATCCGTGGCAGAACCCGGCGAGCCCGGTGAACCACCACCAGGTTTCCTGAGCGGCCATGAATCCGAGGCCGCTACAGAATCCGAAGGTGATCGCGAGCTTTGCCGCGCATCGAAACGTCATTGGTCGTCCCCTGACTGGTGTCCCGGATGGGTGAAGGTTGTCAGAGTGGTCGGCAGCTCTCGCTGATGTTGCACCAGGAGTGAAGGATCCAGGTTCAGCTTTTTCGCCAGCGCTTCCGCGGCCTGTCGGGCGCTGATGGTGTTGCTGGCTGTCAGTTTCTGGCCTTTCATGGTCGCCACATAAGTACCGGTGGTGTATCGGCAACGGATCTCAACGGCCACGGCAGCCCCCTCGTAGCGCTCGCTTGGCCTCAACGTTGGCCATGTAGGCCTCCCATGCGGAAGACTGTTTCTCCTGGCGGATCTTGCTGCACTTCTGATGGTTGCCGGTGGAGCGCGACCGGTTGCACACATCGCAATGGTTCGGCAGATCCAGCGAGTGGGTGGCCAGCCGTTGGCGGGTTTGCTCAGTCATTGGACGTCTCCCCTGCGAAGCCACTTTCTTGGAGATCTTTCGCATGGGATGAGCGTGCCCACTCAACGCCCAGGCTCCACGCCTCTTCGAAGGAGTCAGCGTATAGCCATGCTGTTTTCATGTGTCCAAAGGAAGAGCTATAGGACGTGGCGCTGGTGTACCGGCGGCGTGGGGTGCCGAACTGGACGCCAAATCCATGCAGCCCCGCACGGTCGGCCTCATAGGCGTTCTCCGCGAGCACTTGTCGGTTATGGTCGGCTTGATCTTCATAATCCTCTTTCTCCCATCCGGGTGCCGACAGGACGACTGACAGTGCTTCCAACGACGGATGCCGAACCGGTCGGTCAAGCAGTACCTCCAGAAATGACTCCAGAGGCTCGTCTAGGCTCGTAGTGTCTAGTTCCTCTGTCGCCAGGACAGAAGCCATGTCGACGATTTGCAGGGTGCGCAGTTCAAGGTCATAGGCCTCTTCACTGCGTTTGGGCCGGCTGCAAATGGGAATCCAAGACTCTGGCAGGGCCAGTTCGAGTTTTCCGTCATCGGCCATTTGGAAATTGCCAGTGTCCAACGGGATCTGGCGACCGTTGATGATTGCGACCAGGTCGCAATCATCGGCCTCGATCTGCCGTTGGACAGTCGAGACACGTTGAGAAAGCATGCGGAGGGAGAAAGGCTTGCTTGTGTTAGCCTGTTTACCGCCTGCTTCCGGGGTTTCTACTTGCATGTGGTTTCTCCTTGGGGTTGGTCGGCGCCGGGGAGTTGCAGCTCCTCGGCACCATCTTTCTGGTTACTTCAGGCGGTATTGTTTGCCGTCATCGATGACGTACAGATCCACATCGCGCATGCGATACACCCCGCCTATCCCTCCGTGCACCACGAAGTTGTCGTAAGGCGGCTTACCCACGACGACGGGGAAGAGTTGGTCGCTCTGGTGGGAGTACTCGCTGTTCTTCTTGATCCGGGCATGGATCTGCTGGCCTGCACCCTTGCAACCTGCTGGCCCGTGCGCCGCTTCGAACCCGAGCCAGGCGGCACGGGTTTCCATGTTGAGGAAGTTGCCTTCGGCATCGAGCTTCATGTCATAGCCGCGATCCTGGGCCCAGAGCTGGAACCCCAGCGCGATGTTCAATGCATCCAGGTCGCTCATGCTGCACCCCCAACTTTCGCCATGCGGGCGGCTTCGTATTCACTGGGCAGAATCTCGATCGCTCCAGCGATCCAGCCGGCGGATGGCTTGCGCGCTGCGACATTGGCCTCGTGAGCGGCCTGGTCAATGCTGAAGCCGAGCAGGAAATAGGCGATGCCTTGAAACTCGAACTTAACCCCGCCGGACAACAACAGGTTTCCAGTGTTGATGCCGAGGCGGCTCCAGTAGGGGTGGATGTTCAGCCGGGGAGGGCGGTGTTCAGCCCACTGCGCGTGCAGTTGTTCGTGTTGGGCACGGATCTGAGCACGCTCCTCCTTGCTCAACCCCTTCGGGATCGAGGCGCTCTGGCGCAGGGAGCGATACCCGTGGTCGTCTGGACGCTTCCAATGAACGTCCAAGGCGCGATCGGCCGGGAGGTTGATACCACCGGCAAAGTGGGATTCCAGGCAACGCATCGGAGCAACCTTGCCTCCGAATACATTCCCCAGGACCAGTAGTTGCTGATGAAATTGGTCACGCGCTTGGAAGTACTCCTGGACGATCGCCACCACAGTGGCGTCCTCCGATTTGTAGTAGTGCTGCATGTGGTTTCTCCTTGTTGTCGCCATGCCGGGGAGTTGCAGCTCCGCCGGCGATGCGTCTGGTCGGGGGGTTAAAACTGGATGTCGGCGTTGCCGGCCGCCATGTCGTGGATGGTGCGAATCGCGTTGGACGCCACGTCCTCAGGGAGGCCGAAGGCGTCCACCAAGGTGTGCACCAAGCTGATCAATTGGGCGTGGTTCTTCGCCTCGCGTCTGGACAGGGCTTTGCCGAGGTCTTCCGCCATGGTGTTGATGTGCTTTTCGATCCCGCCCAGGTGGTAGATCATCTGGCGCCATGCGGTCGGATCGAGCGACAGCAGATCGTGGCTACCGGCCGGGCGTTGTCGCAGAACCTGTTCCGCGAGCTTCACTGACCCGACGAGGCTTTTCAGATCGATGGGCAGTTCGACTGTCCTCCCTTGGAGAGCAGGTCGTTCGCCGCGCTCGGCAACCATTACCAGGCTGCGAGTAAACGGCTTGTCCGGGGGCGCCGGAATAGCCCTGTAGGAGGTCGAGTGCAAGGTGCAGTTGTTGAACATAGGCTTCAACATGGCCCAGTCGTCGAAGCGAGTACCGGGACTCTCCATCTTTGTGAGAACAAGCGGTAGGTTGGTGTTAACGAACAACGAGCGCCTCAGTTCAAGCGGCATGTATTGGGCGTTGGCGATACCCTCTGCTCTCTCGAATCCGGATAGAACGGCAAGGGTCTCCAGCAGATCTCTGGAATCCAGCGCGTGAGAGCTCGCGGGGACGATCCGCAGGAATGGATACGACTGCTGCATGTCTCGAATCTCAACTGCATTTCGAGCGCCTACCCACCAGGCCATAGCAATCACGCCGCTGGTGCCGAAGGCGGTGATGAAGTGGGTGAGCCATTCTGGGGTGTGCTTTTGCATGTGGTTTCTCCTTCAGCAGGCCCAGCGTTGCAGCGCCAGGCCTGATCGATCAGTGGTTAAAGTTGTCGCAGCGCACCACGGCGCAGATGCGCAGGTCGTTCGGCCAGTCATGCTGGAGTTGTTCCAGGTGATGAATCTGCCTCTCGCTGCATTCATCGATGCAGATCAGCGCAGCCCCGTCGCCGGCCTGTTGAATCACCTGCCTTGCAAGGGCTTCAGGGGTGCAGAAAATGCCGCGCAGGATCTTGTGCTTCGGCGTGGTACTTCCCTTGTGAAGCTCGAACAGGCGAATAGATCCAGCGACTGGTTCACCCCGAACTACGTTTAGTTGCATGTGGTTTCTCCTTGGAGTTGTGCCCGGCGTTGCAGCGCCAGGACGGTTCAGCCGGCCTTGAAGGTCCAGCACTTGACGGTTGTAGGCCGTAGGTTTGCGGCTGTTGTACGGGTGTTGAATACAGCGCGCACGGCGCTGTCGACGGCGCGATTGGCGTCGACGAAGGGGCGCGATTTGCTATTGCGCAGCAGCGTGCGCAGGGTCGAGACGTCGGCCAGCTTTTGCTTGTGCTCGGCCGCACGCTCACAGAATTCGTTGAGGTGGATGGCGATCAGCTCGGCGTTCTTGCTGTGGTTCACCACCGGTTCGTCACTGAGCGACTGCAGGTAGTCGAATACCTCCCAGAACTCGGCGACTTCCTTCGGATCAGAGTTCACCGCGTGCTGTCGGGCGATGGCCATGCAGCGCAGCTCTCGCAGGGTGCCTTCGTGCTGGCGGTCGTCCATGGGCACCACCAGGCGCAGCGCGTCCACCAGGGCCATCATCTGGGCGTGGTTTTTGATGATCCGTTCGATGCGGATCTCCCGCAGTTCGCGCAGGGCCTTTTCGTGGACTTTGACCTGCGTGCGGAACGTTTCCATTACCTTCTGCTCTGCCTTGGCGGCCATCAGCAGGAAGTGACTCACCTCGCTGGCTTGCAGGTGGTTGAGGTTGTCCGCTGCGGCCCGGCTGTCGCTGGTGACCTCCGGGCGGACGAAGTGCAGCTTCACGATCCGGGTGAGGATCGCTTCCGACGCAACCACTGAGGCGTTCTGGCTGAACACCAGGGCGGACCGGAAGGGCGGGGCATTGGTATCGTTTCCGCCGTTCTTCACGCCGGTCAGGCCCAGGCCGCGGCCGTTGAACAGGGGTTTGAACTGGTCGAAGTCGAACGACTTTGCCATGCCGGTTTCAGCGTCGCTCCGGTCCGCTTCCAGCATGACCACCGGCATTCCCGAGGTCTGGCTGAGCCACCGGCGCAGGCCTGCCTTGGTCATCTTGATCGGGTCGTCGCCTTCCTCGTCCTGTCGGCCGAGCAGCTTCCACAGGAACATGAGCAAGGTGGACTTGCCGGCACCAGCCTCGCCGGTCACCTCAAGGAAGGGGAAGGACTGGAACTCAGCGCGGATCTGCTCGGCGAACAATGAGCCGAACCAGTAGGCGAGCGCTATCACTCCTTGAGTGTGGAAACAGGTCCACAGCCACCTGAACCAGTCTGGCCGGTATTCAGATGCGTCCTGGTTGATCTCCAGTCGGATCGACTTCTGCAGCGTCTTGAGTCGCAGGCCTTTGAACTCGAAATAGTCCTCGGCGTTGGCCTTCTCCAGCACACCACTACGAACGGCCAGATCGCCGAACACATAGCACCCGTGCTCCTTGCTGTAGCCGACGTAGTCGATGGTCTTGACGGTCTTCAGCCCGAATAGTTGGTGCTGCATGATCCGATCGAGCTGGGAGCTTGAGCCAGTGAAGTAGGCGCCGGCGCCCATTCCCACGAGCCGCTTCTTGAACTCGCTGGCTGTGGTGACCTGGCCACCGGTGAAGGTATTCAGCACGCTCGGTTCATCGTGCGGGAAGTCGACCCGGAAGTAGTACCAGGATTCGTCGGTGACTTCGTTGCGCTGGAAATAGAGCGCCTGCGGGTAGCAGTTGGCGATCTCTACCACCATGCCGCACTGGCGCATGGCCTTGTCGCGGAGCTGGCGATCGTTCAGCAACTGGTTGTCGTGACTGTCGGAGTCCTTGAGCTGTTGAATGGCCTTGGTCAGCTTCTCCAGATCCATCTTGAACCAGTACAGGCGGTTCTCGAACGAGAAGTGAAACTCGTGGCGCTCGCGCCATTCGTACATCAGAACGCCTTTCTCCGATGCGCTTTCCGCCAGCAGCAGGCTGCCGTGGTAGCGAACCTCGCGCAGATCCCGATCAATGCGCTCCTGGCGCTTCTCCTCGTCGATGAAGCCCCAGCGTTGGTGCAGATCGTTCCAGTCCACCTTGCGGCCGCGCTGGGGGATCTGTGCGGCCTCCACGGTGAAGCCCAATTCACGGGCCAAGGCAGCATGCTTTCGGGTGAAGTAGTGCGCGCCGGGCTCGTTATCCAGCGCCCAGATCAGCTTCGGCAATTTCTTGCCAGCTTCGGTTCTCAGCTTGACCAGAGCCTTGAGCGATTCCGCCGGGTAGTAGCCCGATCCCATGGCCGATACCGAGTCCAGCCCGTTATGCAGCAGGCCGATGGCGTCGAAAATTCCCTCGGTGATCCACAGTTCGTCCACCTCCAGCAAGTCCACGGATGGCGGGCACCACCAGTAGCCAGCCGGCGACTGGCCGGGAGCGAAGCGTGCTTTCTTCTTGCCGAAGCGATGGGGCTGGTCGATCAGGCGTTCCCAGTAGCCACCTTTCTCCAGGGCAAAGCGGACAGTTGCGCTGCCGATGGCCAGATCGCGATCCCAGTAGTTTTCCTGCGTGTACCAGCCTTTCACCTGGCCGAGGTCGAAGCCTCGGGCGAACTGCATGTAGGCATCGGCCGACGCCTTCGGAGACTCGGCAGTAGACGGATAGCGCTTGCTGTAGTCCTCGAACAGATCCTCGAACAGCTCTTTGACGTGCCACTGCTCGCCACATTTGCTCTCGCGGCCACACTTGATGAACCAGGGCTCGTCCTGGCGGGAGTACAGCTCTTTCTTCCCGCAGCTCGGGCAGGTGCCCTTGCGTAGGTACTGGGTGCCCGCCATGGGCTTGAGGCCAAACTCGTCCTGCAGGCGACGAAGCACCTCGTCGCGCAGTTTCTGTTCCATGGGCTTGCGGTTCACTGGTCGCGCTCCGCCAGACGCTTCTCCAGCTCGCGTCGTGTCCGGGTGATCCCGGCCAAATGCGGCACGTCCCGCATCACCTGCGGGCCCCGTTCTCCGCTTGGCACATTCCGATAGCGGTCGGAGTACCAGACGTCGGCCATGGTGCTTTTGTACTGGCTGTCGAGCCACTGCAGGTAGTGCTTCGCCTGCTCCTGGTTGAGGTCCAGTTGAATGGTGATGTTGGTCATGTCGGCCACCAATTGAGTGCAGTTTCCCCTTACCCACGCGAATGCAGGCATGGCTCAGGGGGAGATTCGGGTTACTTCGGGGTGTTGCGAGAGGTCTGCAGGCGGGCGGGCAGGAAGCGCGCCGGCACCGGGTACCGCTGTTGTGTTCGCGTATCCAGGAACAACAGCGTGGGCCGGAAGGCGCCGCTGGCGGGATGAACGCCCAGCAGCGTCAGCCGCTTGCTGGTCATGCCTTCGAATTGGCCGACCGCCAGCTCGGCGATCCGTTGCACCAGGTGGGATGGCACTTCGAGCGACTGGCTCAGGTAGCGCTGGCAGTTTTCCAACACCTGGTGATCCCCGGTGAGGTGTTCGCCGCGATGGCGCAGCAGAAACGCGACGGCGGCTTCCTGCATGGCAGCGCGGTAGTCGGTGGCGGGGTTCTCGGTGAGTGCGACGTTCATACGGGTACGACCTCCATTTCCAGTTGATCCAGCAAATCGGGTTGATCGTCGGCCGACTTCATCGCCTGGCGTCGCATGGCGATCGGCGCCACCGGCAGCTTGACAGTGGGGTTCGGCATGCCGCTGGGGCTCATTTCGTGAGTCATTTCGAACAAGGCACGCACGGCCCAGCCGCAGGCCTCGTTCGCGCACTGCAGGTACGCGGTTCGCAGGAAGATGTGGCGTCCCTCACTGGTGCGGATGCGCATCTTGCTGTTGCAGTGCGGGCAGACAAGTTTGTAGGTGCTCACTGGTTGCCCCCTTCGGCAGGTGGGCTGTGTAGCTGGATGGTCGCGGTGATCTCGGCGGTGCGCGCCGCCATGTACCTGGTGTGCGCCTCCATGATGATCTGCGCTTCGGCCTGCTCGATTACGCCGTCTTCCAGCGACTTGGCGATGATCTGGTCGACGATGCCGCGCTTGGCGTCGGTCTTCACCGAGCGCCGGTAAAGCTCGACGTTGTCCAGGTCCTCTGGCTTCACCAGTGGAACAAACATGCCGCCGTACATCTTCGCGATGAACTCGGGCAGATGCGTGGTGCCGGCGTCCGTTTCCAGCAGGTGGATCTGGTCGTAAGCCAGCGGCCGGCTGCCAGCGTTCTCATAGACGCGGTTGTCGAATTGCTTCAGCTCATAACCCAGCCGAGGGGCGGCACACTCGCGGCCACCGGGATAGGCGCATACCACGGCGCTCACAACCTGGCGTAGGGTCTCTAGAACGGGACGTTTCATGTTCTGGTTTCCTCCTTGAGCCAGGGGGCTTAGCTTGCTTCGGTCTGCTTGATTCCGAGCAGCACTGCTGCCCGATGGGATTCGCCACGCAGACACTTTTTCTGGCCGTTCAGAACTGCATACACAGTGGAGGGGGTGAGGCCGTGTTGCAGAGCCCAGTCTTTTGCCGAGATTCCTTGTTGTGCCAAGCGGGCGCGAGCTCGTTGGCATGCTTGCTCGGTGGGGTATGTGTTCGGCATAGTTTCGTTTCGTGTGGTTTCGTGTGATAGCAGGCTCAGATTATTCAACGTTTGTTGAATCGTCAATAGGTGGGGTTCCGTTTTGTTGAATATCGGCGAAAGGCTGAGAGAAGAGCGCGCCCGTTTGGGCTACAACCAAGCCGACTTTGCCGCGATCGCTGGAGTGGCGAAGACTTCACAGTTCAATTACGAAAAAGGTGAGCGCAGTCCAGACGCTGAGTACCTTGCTGCGGTCGCGGGAAGGGGCGTTGATGTGCTGTACGTTGTGACAGGACACCGAACGCCGGCGGCCGCCGATGGGTTCAACGCTGAGGAGGTTCGGCTTGTGAGTCGCTACCGGCAGATGGCACCTGAAGGGAAGGCCACGCTGGACAGCGTCAGCGAAGCACTGGCCACATTTAAGGGATAACCGGCAGCCTAAGGCTGCGATAACAGGGAGTGATAGGCATGAAGACAATCGAAGTGGTTGTGAGAAAAATCCTCGCCGTGGGGGCGTTGCTGCTCGTTGCCGGCGGCACCTGGGCGGCTGATTTTCGCGAGAAGGTCGAGCGGGTTTTCTCGCCTTCGGTTATCGAGGCGGTGCATGAGTCAGGAGCCAGTGGCGAGATCGCGTTCAAAGTACCTGAGCGTATGCCTGATTACTTCGAGGCTGGTGACAAGGCCAACAAGGTGTTCGCCATCGAATCAGCACGTCTGTTCCGGGACGTTCCGAGCCTCAAGCGCTTGACCATGAAAATACCGAATGACGGCACCGTCCAGGTGCTGGATATCTCACGGGCCGATATCGAGAAATACTACGGTGTCGATCTTGCAGCCATCAATGGTGATCCGAATGCTTGGCGCACCGATTTTATCCAACGGTACGACACCAAAGAGTCAAGGGCAGACTTTGTTAAACGCTTCGTGAAGTAAGCATGGAGTGAATGCAGATTAAAATTTTTATGCGGGTGGCACGCAGAATTATGCAGAGAATAGGTGACTCCCCGAGCGTTTAGTCCGGAGCCATGATGGCGCCGAGCGCTCGGTAAGGGAGTATCGTATGCTGGAGCGCAACTACGCTAATTTAAAGGAACTGGTGCGCCTAATTTGGCTATATCGCAGGCGCACTAAAAATCAAAAACGTAGTGTAATGATTATTCTTGAGGCGTTCGAACAGTCTGATCAGCGATAGCAGCAGGAACCCCAGTGATGACTGGGGTTCTCATAGATGCTGTGTGGTTATGACTTACCTATAGCCAGTATATGTATTTTAGTAGCGATCGGGAGTCCAGAATTACGCTGTCGACTATTGGGGTTACTGGTACCCTTTTAATCAATGGTGTGAGCTTGAAGCGGTATTCACATTCGTGTGAAAATGAGTCTGGCTTTGTAAATGAAGTTTCGCGCATTGTCTCTGTAAATTCTTCCAGAGTTATAAGTGCGTCGTTATGGACGTGAAGGTCACGGCTTTTGTATCTGACTCCGATATGTTCAGAATAGATGCCAAGATGTCGTAAGTCAGAGTCCTTGGGGATAATGTAGTTGCCCCGAGCATGCTCATTTTGGATGTGATCGTATAAAGCTATGCCGATGGCCTTTGCGAAATTATCTATGTTCTCCTTTTTTATATACCAGTAATCGTCGCAGCCCTCAAACATTCCATGGCAGTCAAGAGGGGCTTGGATTTGAGACATGCAGAAAATAAAGGTGTTTGGTGACTCCCTTACAATCGTGGCTCTTGCTTCATATAGATCTAACGATTCATCAGTCGCGTTACCATAATTAATAGTGTCGATTGATGAAATAAAGCGGCCGGGGAATTTCAGATATTTCCCGTGGCCGACTAAAATTCCAGGGCCATTTATCGTGTTAAACCATATGGTCGGAACACGAGCGCGGCCATGAAAGTTCAAATGGAATGTGAGAAGTCCCTCGTGCTCATCTCGTAGCGCAAGGTTTTCGATAGTTCGATAACTATGCAGCGTTCCTAGCCTGAGAGTACCATTTTTTATGTGATGTCTCGATTTGCAGCTCTTCCCTAGCAGCATCTGGATTTCTCGCAAATGTCGGTGTGATTCTCGATTTTAAAGTTTAGTAGTAGGGTGGCCTGAAAAGCGTTGCGCCCTGTTGAAAGATGCTGCCTTTGTTGGTCTATTTTTGCAATTTATTCCATGCTTGGGTAGCGGCCTTGTAGGCAGTCTCCTGACTGTCGTAGACGCGATTGATTCGCTTCAGTTTGGTCGCATCGCCTACAACTACTGAGCCTTCTTGATTGGTTTCCGGGATCCTGTAGAACGCCACTACGCCAGTGAATATGCCATCCTTTGATTCCTCATACAGGCCGTCGACACTGTCCTCTGGCAGCTTGCTCTCCAGCTCCAGGCTCATCGTATAGCCAGCATCTGCCGTCAGGCTGTGCACCACATTCCCCCCATACCAGATGATCGAGCTGATCTCCGCCTTGATGCCCCGCAACGTGTAAGTCAACTCAGGGATCAGATCCGGGCGCCCCTTGGCCAAGTTGTAGCTCAGGGTCGCACTCCCGCGCTGCAGCCGGTTCAGTTCCGATCGAGCAGCACGCAGCGCTGACTCCCGATCGCTGTACGTGTGCCGCAGATCCTTCAACTTGTCTCCGCCGCCGGCGATCGCCTCCTGTTTCTTCGTGCTGCCGACGTCGTAGTAGTAGGCCTTGACCCCGTCGAAGCTGTCCCGATCCGCCTGCAGGAAGCGGTGGCCATCTCCGTCCTGGCGGGTGAGGGTGATGTGGGGCAGGGCCTTTCCGCTGGCCGTCTTGCCGCCGCCGGCCGGCAGGCCGATCAGGCTCCCTGATTTGACGCTGATCACCGCGTCGTAGGTCTTGCCCAGGCGCGTTATCAGGTTCGCGTCTGACTCGTTGGCTTGGTCCAGGTGCTTGATCGCCTGCTCTTGCAGGGCGGGCGATATGCTGCTCCTGAGTCCGTTGCCGGCGGCGATATCGGCCAGCACCTTTCCCAGAGTTGTCCCGTCCCAACTGCGCTCGCGCTTGGTCTTGAGCCCGCCGCGCAGGTCCGCTGACCGGGCGCGGATGCTGAGCACGTCCGGCGCGCCGCTGTGCTCCGTCTCGTCCACGGTGTATGTGCCCTTGTCGACGAGGCCGGTGTCGCTCCAGCCCAGCCAAAGCCGGATCGTGGCGCCCTTAGGTGGGATGGCCAGTAGGCCGTCGTGGTCGCTCAGTGAAATGCTGAGCTGGTCGGCCTCGATCCCCCGGTTGTCGGTGAGCTGCAGGCTGATCAGCCGTGGCGCGACCATGCGGGCGATGTCTTTCCCGTCAACCGTCAGACGAAAGCCCGGTACCGCGTAGTTGCCGTCACGGCGCAGGCTCTCGCGCACGTCGCGTAGATAGGCCGCGTATTGCTCTTGTTCGGTGGTCATCGAATCAGCGTCCTGAGAATGTTCGAGTTGCTGCGATCGCGGGCGCCGACCAGGTCGACACGGCCGTCGTCGACGCGTTTGAGGGCCAGGTTGAATTCGATCCGGCGTGGGGTGCCGTCTTGGAAGAACACCGATTGGGTCTCGCTCAAGTTCTCGATCACGAACAGGCCGTAGACCTTGCCAGTGCCTTCCACCAGCGGCCAGGCCTTCCCGTTGTTGCCCATTGCCCGCAGCTCGTCGAGGCTGATCACGTTGCCGGCCAGTTCGGGCAGCAGGATGCCCGGCAATGTGATGGTCTCGTCGCCGCGGCCGGTGTATTGCAGCGCCGGCTGTGCATTGACCCGATTGCTCGAGGAGTGGCGCCAGTTGGTCTGGCGCTGCAGCTCCTGGTAGGCAAGGGTACTGAGGCTGAAAACGAACATGCCGAGGGCGAGCATCATGGCGGGTTACTCAGAATCGGAAAGGCGGCTGCGCTGGCGGGCGGACTTCTCGCGCTCGAGTCGGTCCAGCTCGGCGCGGACGGCGCGGGCGATTGCTTGCGGGTCCATGCCGGGAGTCGGCTGGATATTGATGTTGATCACGTCGTGGCTGTCGTAACTCGCAGCCGGCGCAGTAGCGATCGGCGGACGGTCGTCGATCGCCACGGCCGAGGCGGCAGTCAGGGCCATTCCGGGCCGATTGCCTTGTCGCTGGGCTCCGACCAGGTCGGCAGCGGCACGGACTGGCGAGCCCTGGGCCAGGGCCGGTACCGGCGGCTTGATATCGATTCCGGTGGCCGTCAGTTGCTGGCTGATGCGGTTCATTGCGTCGAGCGGCAGCTTTGCTCCGGCATCGAGGCCCTGAGCGAGACCTTCGGTGGTGAATCCTCCCAGCTCGGCAAACACACGCGACGGGCTATGGATGCCCAGCTTTTCCTTGAACCAGCCGATGGTCGACTCGCCGAGGGTGCTGATCGCGTCCTTGATCTGGCCGAGTCCGGCGGTCAGGCCATTGACCAGGCCGTTGACGATCATGTTGCCGAACTCGGTGAAGCGCGTGGGGAGGTCAAGCCCCAGGTAGTTCAGCACGCCGGCGAATGCTTGGTAGATCAGGCCAAGGGGGCTGAAGTTGGCCAGCACGGTGAGAATGCCGCCGATGCCGCTGCCAAAGCCTGCGCGGATCTCGTTCCAGGCCGCGCTGAAGTAAGCCTTCACTGCATCCCAGTTCTGGTAGATCAGGTAAGCCGCGCCTGCCAATGCCGCCACAACGCCGGCGATCGCCAAGGCCACCGGGTTTGTCGCTAGGCCCCACAACGCGATGCTGACCACGCGTATCGCTGTCAGGAGTCCGCCTTTGAGGACGCTGGCCAGCTTGCCCAGGACGGGGGCGATGCCGGCGCTCTGTACTCCGAACATCGTCATGCCGTAGCGCACCAGGGCGAATGGGCCGAGCACGCTGGCCAGTGCGACGGTCAGAGCGCCCATGCCGCCAATTAGTACCGCGACGGCCGCTGCGCCCTTGGCGATCTTCGAGGCCAGCTCCGGGTTGGCGGCGATCCACTCGCGGACCGAGCCCAGGACAGCGGTCACTTGCTGCACCAGGTCACGCAAGGCGCCGTTTTCCCCGTCCATCAGAGACCCGATCAATCCGGCCCAGGTGCCGGTGAGCTTGTCGAGGTCTCCAGCCAGGTTGTCCCGCAGCGCGTTACCCATCTTGCCGGCGGCGCCGCCGAAGTCGCCCAGGGCTTTGGTGCCCCCGTTCAGCTTCTCCAGGAACGCCGGGATCTGGTCAACCGACAGGTCTTCCACCGGGGTGCCGAACAGCGCAATTGCTGCGTTGGCGCGCTCTGCCGGGTCCTTGATGCGCTGCAGCGCCGTGGCGGTCTTGAGAATCGCGTCGCGTGCACCAGGTCCGCCCTTGGCGATCGCCGACGACATCTTCTCGGCGTTCAGGCCGATCGAGGCGTAGGCCTCCCGGCTAGCCTTCGACAGGTCTGAGCCACGGATCGAGAATTCCTTGATCGCGTCGCCAGTCTTGTCCAGGGCGAACTTGCCCTGTTTCGACTGCTCCACCAGCAGGTTCATCGCCTCGGCGCCGCTGAAACCCATTCCACGAAAGTGGGTCGAGTATTCGTGCAGGATCTCGGGGATCTCGCCGCGCATCTGTTGGGGGATCTTCTGCAGGCCGGCTGTCAGCAGGTCGAAGGCCTCGGTGCTGTCCTTGGCCAGGCCGTTCTGCATCATGATGCCGACGGTCTGCATGGCCTCTGTGACGTCGATTCCCATGACCTTGGACAAGTCCAGGGCCTTCCGGGCGGCGGAGTCGAGTTCCTTGTCGGCTACAGGGCCGAGCGCGGACAGCGTGCTCTTTGCGGCGCCAATAGCCGTGGAGATCTCGCCGATATCGGTGCTCACGCCGTCGGTACGCATGCCGCGAATCAGCGCGTTGTACTGTTCAGCACGGGCCCCGGATTCTCCGTTCTGGGCTGCGATCATCGAGCCCTGGTGCGCGACCTCGACCTGCGGTGCGACAAGACTGGCGCCGGTCATGGCCATGCCGGCGGCGGTGGCGACGCCTGCAGCGCCAGTGGTGGCCATGTTGCCTGTTCGCGCCTGGGCCTTCTCCAGCTTGGCCTTTGCCTCGGCGGCGCGGCGCTGGGTCGCGGCCAGGCGCTTGAGTCGATCCTCCTGTTCGGCGATGACCTGGTTCGTCCGGGCGAACTCCCGTCGAAGCAAGCCGGCGTGCTGGTTGAGCTGGCGGGTGTTGATGCCGGCGTCACTGAGCCGGCGCTGCAAGCCGCGGAGAGCCTCTTGCTCCTCCTGCTGCTTTCGCTTCAGATCGTTGGTTGCCCGGATCGCCGCCTGAAACTCGGCGTTCATCTGCTTGGTGGGGTTGGAGGTGGCCGACATCTGCTGGCCCATCTGCCGGACCTTCGCTCGGGCTTCCTCCAAGGCCTTCGAGGTTTCACGCGCCTGCGCGTGCTGCTGCCGCCAGCCGGTGACGTCGCGCTGCTGGCCGTTCAGTTCTTTCAGCCGCTCGCGTGCGGCCTTGAGGGACTGGGCAGTTTCCGTACTGCCCTGGTTGATCTGGCGCAGGGGGCCGGTGGCACGGTTGATCGCATCGAGCACGACCCTCAAGCGCAGGTCATTGGCCATTGCTGCTACTCCTGACCCGCGCCCGCTCGCGCCAGTCCATCAGTTCTTTCAGCGAGAACCGGTCCATATCGGCCGGCGCCCAGTGGAAAACCACGGCCACATCGGCCATGGCGTCTTCTACGCAACGAGCGATGCGGCCGTCTTCGTCCGCTTCTGCACCAAAAAATCGATCACCTTGGTCCCGATCTCGACCAGGTCGGCCGGTTCCAGCTTCGCGACCTCCTGCTCGGTCAGCTCGGTGATCCGTGGGACCAGTTTGATGAGGCTGGCCACGTCCAGTTGCAGCAGCTCGGACAGATGCAGGCCGCGAAGTTCGCCAGACGAGGGCTTGCGAACGGCGACCTGGGTGATTTCAGTGCTACCGCGTTTTACAGGGGTGTCGAGCACCGCGACGTTGTCCGGGATGGCGAGAGGCTGGGCTTCGGTGGTGTCTTTCATAAGAGGCTCCATGGGTTAGATGCCGAGGGCACGGCGCTGCTCGGCGAGCATGTCGACGCCGTCGACGGTTTCGGTGAAGTTCAGGAGATCGATCTCGACGATGGTTTCGCCGGCAACGATCAGCTTGTAGTAGCTGCAGGTGGTGGTGACCTTGTGCTCGGTGTCCTCACCAGGGGTTGCCTCGCCGCCGTCCAGTGTCTCGTGGCGGCCTCGGACTACCACTTCCACGGCCGTGTATTCGCCAGTGTCGTCCTGCTGGTATGCGCCGGCCCAGCGCAGCATCACGCCGGACGCACTTGTAGCGCCGAACTGGCGCAAGCTGATCAGGTCCAGACCGCCCAGAGTAAATTCCACCTGGAGGCCGTCGTCGGAGAAGCCCAGGTCTGCCTTGACCGGACCGTTCATACCACCGCCGCGATAGGATTCCATCTTGCGGGCGAGGACCGGGAGGGTGACCGACTTGCAGACGCCCAGGTAACTGTTCGCGTCGTTGAACAGGTTCATGTTCTTGAGTTTGCGGGGCATGGCCATGTGCGCGGGCTCCGGTTAGGCGTTGATTCGAGTGGCGAAGTCCGCCAGGTAGCGGTCGGTGATGCGCTGGCGCAGTGTGAGATCTTCCAGCGGCGGCACCGGCGTGTAGTCGTAGTCGATGTACAGCTTGCCGGCCTTGAGCGTGGTTTCGTCGTTTGCGGTCTCGTCGTACCAGGCGCTGCCGCCGATGATGTAGCCGTTGGCGGTCAGCTCGCGGAATTTCGCGTTGATGCCTTCGAGGATGTCGCGGATCAGCGAGGCGTGCATCGGCTTGTCGATTGCCCACAAGTGGGCCTCGGCCATCGTGTCAGCCAGGACGTGCGCGGTCCGGGTGTAGTTCTCGAACGCGAACAGTGGATCGTCGGTGCAAGTGCGGCTGCCCCAGAAGCGGAAGCCGCCCTGGTTGATCAGTGTCGTGACCTCGTTCTCGTTGAGGTAGCCGGCGTCTGTAGCGGGGTTCTGCAGATCCCAGAACACGTCGGCGCTGATGCCGGTCGCGCCGTTGACGGGAATGTTTGACAGGGTCTTGTGCCAGCCGACTTCCTGATCGAGTTTTGCTCGCAGGCCCAGGGCGACGGCCACGGCCGGGGCCGTGACGGTACTGTCTGTCGTGGTGCTCCAGGCCTCGAAGTCGGGCCAGATGACCATCACCTCGCGGGCGCCGAAGTTCTCGCGGTAGGCCACGGCCTCTTCCTTGGTCTTGCAGTCGTCCGCACGGACGTATACGAAGGCACGCAACTGTTGGGCAATCGCGACAAGGGCAGTGGCCACAGGGAGGCTGTCCAGGCCAGGCACGCCGAGGATGCGCGGCGTCACCTTGAGGCGGGTTTTCGCAGCCAGCAGCGCTTTCATGCCGGTGTACTTGCCGTCAGCCGTGGTCGTGCCGATGAGGTTGCTGGTGGTCTCGGCAGCGTCGGCGCCGGTGGCCACCCGAACTACCACTGTGACGGGTTTGGTCTGGTCTGCGATCGCCTGCAGGCTCGCGGCCAGTGTGCCGGAGGTTCCGGCCTTGCCGATTGCTGCCTGGACGTTCGTCAGCAGAACCGGGGTATCGAGTGGAAAAGCTGCCGGATCGGCATCGTCTGCAGTGCAGACCAGGCCGACGATGGCGGTAGAAACGGTGCGGATGGGGCGGGTGCCTTCGTTGATTTCGACAACGCGCACGCCGTGGTGGTATTCGCCGGCCATTGGGGAGGTGCCTGTGCAGTGGGATGACACTGCACAGGCTGCCGCGCGTATGTGTGGCGGGCGAGCGGCCGGGGCTGTAGGGCGCAGCTTTACAAGCTGTCGAGCCAGTCCGGCGCCTGCGGCCGGTCAGCCTCTGTCGGGAATGCGCCGGCCGCGGGCCAGTCACGCAGGCGCTGCCGGAACTGCAGAAGCTGCGCGAACTGATCGGTCGTCAGTGTCGTCGGTCGCTGCATATCGAGTTCGTCGCGTTGCCTGCTGACGATCCACTCTGTTGCCTGTAATTGCTCGTCGCGCCAGATCCGCTCGATCGCTGCCAGGGCTTCGGACGTCGGTGGAGGCGGGTCGGCAAGCGCTGGTTTGCCCGCATCGTCAGTGATGATGATCATTCCCGCTGCGTCGCCGGCGAGCAGCTCAGCGTGGTGCTCTTCGCTGATCTCGACGACGTCGTTTGGCATCTTCGCGCCGTTGATCTCAAGCGAGTAGAAACTTTTCGTAGTGGGTGAGTAGAACATTTCCGCTCCTTAAAATCCGATCGCTATCCAATGAGCCTCGGAAAGCGAGGCGGTGCTGTTGGTGATCGTCAGGTTGGATTCGCTTAAGCCTGTTGCGCACGAGACACCAGCGCCGGCGCTGTTGGCAAGAGCCGCCAGGCCTTGGGTCGGGAACGTCACCGGCAGGGTCACGTTTGCCGTCGCAAATGTTCCGTCACTCACAAAGCCAGACGCTAGGCCGACTTGGATAATCATCCCGCTCGGGTGCTTGTAGTACCTGCTGACTGCCCCTTGGGAGCTAGCAAACATTGGAGAGAACGGCAGCACGCCGTCACCACTCTTTGCAATCCATGTTGCGCTGTGTTCAAGGACGAATGTCACAAACGTACCAGCGGCAAGCACAAAACTCTGGAAGTTACCGCCGCCAGTGTTCATTACCGTGCCGGTGCTCGACACCACGGTGATTTTAGATCCACCCCAGTTGAACAGGGTCACCCCGGCACCGTCGGGCAGCCCCGCTACCGGCGGGAGCTGGACGCTTCCCGCATAGTTGAGCATCACCAGCTTGCCCACGTCGTCAGCGGAAAGGTCTTTTGATGAGTTGTAGGTCACGCGCCCCGCCAGACTACCCAGCGAGGCGCGAACGAATTCTGTCGTCGGAATCAACTTGGAGCTGTCGAACTTCGCCGGCGTTGGAGCCTGCGGAGTGCCGGTAAAAGTCGGGCTGTTCTTGGGCGCGCCGTCAGTGATGCCGTAACCGCCCAGAGTCGTCGGGTTCGAGCCCTCCTGGACGATGCCCCGGTCGTTGATTGTGACCTTGGTATAGGTACCGGCCACCTTGTTCTTCGGCAGGACGCTCAGGATCGTCGAGTCAACGTACTCCCGCGTCGCCAGCACCACCGCTGGATCAATCTTCAACTGAACGTTGGCTGTGCTGGTGACGATGATGTTGAGTCGCACCACTTGTGTCTTGCCAGTACCCTGGCTCAGCAGTGGCTTGAAGCTCGGCGCGCAGTTGGCCACTGCCACCAGGTCGCCTGCGGCATCGTAGAGCCCAATCTCACGAATCCACCAGCCGCCTACGTCCGGCGGAATGACCTGCTCGGCGATGATGATGTTGGCGTTGCCAGGGTCGACTTTCACCTGGTTGAGGGGCGCACGGCGCCGCTCGTTTATGAGCCGGGTTTGGGTCCGGTCGGGGATTGGCTCTGCACCGTTGGCGTCTCCGACGCCCATCTGGGCAAAGGTCCAGGGTACGCCCAGTGCGTCGGCGTTGGCCTGTTTGGCTTCGCCGATCGCGGTGAGAATCGCGAAGAACTGGCTGTTCTGGTCAGTCATGGGTAAACGTCCAGGGTTTCGATGGTGTGGGCACGTCCGACGTGGCCGAATGTGCCGGTGACGACGATGTCCAGCGCAAGCGGTGGGTACACGTCGATTTCTTCGCCGTCAGTCAGCGCCGCGGCGATCCGCAGGTAGCCGGAACTGGCGAGGGTGATTGCCAGGCCCGTGAGGTGGCGTGTCAGTGGTTTGGCATCGTCGATCAGCCAGGTCAGCTCGTTGTACATCTCGTCGGTGATGCCGGTGTCGAGCACGCCGATCTTGAGCGCGAACGTGCCTGGGACGCCGGGCGGGACGGTGTCGAACCACTCGACCACTTCAATCAGGTAGCCCAAGGGCTCGACCACGCGGCGCAGCGCGCCAATGGTCCCTTTCCTGGTGTGGATCAGGAACGCTGACCGGATCGCCCTGCGCTTCGCCGCCTCGGGCCATTTGCTGTCCCACCTATCGACGGAGAAGGCCCACGCGAGATACGGCAACAGCTCGAGTGGGCAGCGGTCCGGATTGACCAGGTCGCGCAGCGGTACCGGGACGCGCTGGATCTGCGCCAGGGCCTCGGCCGCCAGGCGTTCCAGTTGGGTAGCGTTGCCTGGCAGAAGGGAGGTCACGACGCTGCCTCGGCGGTCAGGTCGATAGCGGTGCAGTACGGTGCCTGGGCGGGCGTCGCGTTGATGTCCTGCCAGGCGTCCAGCTCGACCTTCCGCACGCCCTCGACGTGCAGTGCCGCGTGGATGGCTGACTGTGACACCTGCAGGCCGAGGCGCCTGCGCTGGTGGACGTAGGTCTCCAGCTTCTGCCTGGCGGCGGCAAGGATCGGCTCGGACTCCGGACCAGGCGTGCTGAGAAAGAGCCTGGCGCTCACCTGATAGTTCAGGATCTGCGCGCCCTGGACTGTCAGTCGGTCGGCCACCGGCCGGCGGTCTTCATCGTTCAGGTAGGCGAAGACAATCGCTTGCAGCGTTTCGTCGGCGGTACCGTCGCCGGCCGTGGCCTGGACGGTGACAACGGCGACTGCCGGCGACGGGCTGACGGCCGAGGCATCAGCCACCCGGCCGTCAGCAGCGCGGGCGTGGAAGATATAGGCATTGCGCGGTCCGGCGGTGCTCAGGCCCTCGAATGCAAGCTGTGCGCGCTCCCGCAGGCTGTCGTCACTTTCCAGCTCTTCCGCGACGGGCGGAATTGCCTTGGGGGCAGCCGGGCGGGTCACCAGACGTTTGACGTTGTAGTTGGCGGCGATCTGGTCCAGATCGCTGCCCTTTGCGCTGCTCAGCATCGTGGCCTGGGCCGCTTCGTTGCAGCGCTGGCGAAGGACCATCTCCCGGTAGGCGTTCTCTTGCACGAGTTTTGTCAGCGGTTCGGATTCGAGTTCGAGCCGGCCAGCGATCTCTGCTTGCTGGTCGGCAGGCCAGAGGCTGATGAGGTAGGCCTTGCGCTCCAGCAGGATCGCTTCGTAGTCGAGCTGTTCGACCACGGCCGGCGCCGGCAGGAGGCCGAAGTCGATGGGCGTGAACGTGTTCATGCGCTGGCCCCCAGTTGCAACGGAATGTTGAGGTTGAACGGTTTGTTGCGGTCGACCAGAACGCCTTCGATATCCAGCTCGGCCCCGCCTGACAGGCCGGTGATGAACAGTTGCACGCGGGACAGGCTGATCCGCGGCTCCCAGTTCATCAGGGCCATGGCGGTGGCGGCGAACAGACGCAGTCGTGTTGCCTCGTTCTGTGGCTGGTCGATCAGCTCAGGCAGTAGGCTGCCGTATTCACGCCGGGCAATGCGGGTGCCGATGGGCGTGGTCAGGATGTCCTGGACGGACTGGGCGATGTGCTCAAGTTCGGTCAGGGTGCTGCCGGTCTGGCGATTCATTTCACCGGCGCTCCGCTCTGGCCCGAGCCTGGTTGAACGCCCGAATGCGGGTGCGCAACCAGGCTCACACCGGCGGCTACAACGTCCTGGCTGACCGTGACCTTGCCTGTGACGGTCTGGTTGCCGGTCTGTGTGTAGTCGCCGATGTGGGTGATGGGGCCGTCGATGGTGATGCCGCCGGTGCTGGTCAGGTTCGTGGTACCGCCGGCCGGCAGTGTCACGTTGAGGTGATGCGTAATGCTGTCGTACTCGATCACGGCGCCGTCGCGATAGGTCCGTCGGTGCAGGCCGGCACGGTCGCCGTTGGCAGGGATCGCGTCACTGTAGAGACCGGTGATTGCTACGGCGTTGGCGAGCTGGCCGCTCGGTGCGAACAGCAGAACCTGTTCGCCGGCGGTGGGCGGATCCCAGGTGGTGTCGGCACCAGCTCGGATGGCGAGCCACGGAAGCCAGGTCGTCACGATGCCGCCGGAGCTGACCTTTACGCGGGGCGGCTGGTGCTGCACCTCGGCAATGGTGCCAAAGCGAATCAGGTTTTCGATCAGACGGGAGAGTGTGGCGAAGTCGTTCATGGCGCCGATGGTGGCGCCGGGTTCGTGCGCGCGCAGCACGGCGGGCTTGTAGAGGCGCGTGCTACAGGGAGAGGTGGGCGATCAGGGCGTCACGGATGAGCTGGTGGTCGTCGTCGGTGAGGCCGAGGATCTCGCGGCGTTCATACAGCGCGCTTGGGCCGCGGGGCTCTACGCGGTCGCGCAGGCCGTCCTGGTGAACGCGGGCAATCCTGGCGATTCGGCCGGTGAAGCCCACAGTCGCCAGGCTCTTGTCGCCCCGAGCTTTCATCCAGGTCGCGGACCGCAGTTTCTTGAACATCTTCGCTTTGCGCTTGATCCGGCCCTGCTTGTCGCGGAGTTTACCGGGCTTGCGCGGTGCATAGGCAGACCCGTCCGGGTTGCGCTGAGCGTCGACGCGCTTCTGCTGGGAGCGGCGCAGTTGCGTGGCGATCGAGCGGCTGAGCTTGGCACGTTCTGCAGGGGCGATCCGCTGGAGCAGCGGGCTCATCCAGCCGTCGAGCGATTCGAGATCAGCCATGGGTTGGGCGCTTCGGGTGTGGGCTGGCCAGGGCCATGCCATCCGGTGGGGCTGGCGGCTGGTACGTTACCTGGTGCTCGCCGTTGGCGTAGATCTCGATCGGGCCTTGTGGCCCGTACACCTGATAGCCCTGGTCGGCCGGATGGCTTACGTCGTACTTGCCATGGTCATTGAGCTTGACCAACACGCGTTCGGTCAGTGGCAGCGATATGCTCAGGTCGACTTTGCTGTGATCCAGAATATCGGCCTCGAACTTGAGCCCGTCCTTGGACTTGTCCAGGTTGGCCAGCAGCTCGGACTGATTCACGCGAACCCAGCCGAGGATCGGAATCATCACGGTGTCGGGGTGGCCGGGGAAGTCGGTGAGGATCAACTGCAGCGTGTACTCATACTCGAAGGACAGTGTCGGTGCGGCAGTGCAGCGGACTTTGCCCTTGTCGATGAATGTCAGCAGGCGATCGGGGTTGCGGGCGAGATCGGGTACCTCGGCAAGCAGGTGGGCGCGCAGACTATCGGGCTTGTTCATGGTTCACCTGGTGCTTGTAGACGCGGTCGACCTGGGCCGCGCACTCGGCCCAGGCATGTTCGACCAGATCCTGGTCATTGAGCAGTTGGCCGTTGTTCGCCGGCGCTGTCGCCGGCAGGGCGCACGGCACCACTGCGGGACAGCCAGTTACGGTAAGCGTCGGCGCCGGTGAGGGCGGGGCGCTCGCGCAGCCGGCGAGCAGTGTCAGGCAGAGGCTGGTCAGCCCAGTTGCGAAGGTCTTCGTTTTCACGCTTGAGGTCCTCGATCTGTCGCCGGCGATCGGCCAGGCCAAGGCGCAGCTCGCCGAGGAGCTGGAGCTGCTGGACTTGGGTTTCGCGCTCGCGGTTCAGGGTCTGGTTCAGTTCGGTGGCGGTGGCCAAGTTCTGGCGGGCTTCGTCCTGGGCGGCTTTGACCTGGTCTTCGAGGAGTTGTCTTGTCTCGCCTGCCGCATTGAGAAGCTTGTGCTGCGCGAGCGACCAGAGGCCGGCGCCCGCCGCGAAGATCAGGGCGCCGGCCAGGGCGCCAGTGCGAAGGTCGATCATTTGAAGCACTCACCGAGGTACAGCAGGCGAAAATCCTCGGGTGTGTGATACCTGCGGGCTTCTTGGAGGGTCTCCATCATGTCGAACGGCCAGTAGTTGCGGGTCAAGACGTTGTCGTTGGCCTTCAACAGCTGCAACAGCAGGTCATCGGCCGGGTCCGCGTCTATGTCGCGAAGGAATCGCGGTGTCGTCGAGTAGAACCCTCCGTCGACGAAGTCGGCGGGTTGTTTAAACCAGTCAAATTCATCGAAGAACCAGGCGTACTCTTCCTCCACTAAATCGGTAGGCAAACGAGCGCCTGGCTTAATTACCAATGCGCCGGGCAATCGCCGTCGTATGTCATCTGCAGCGCGTGATCTAAAGCAGACCTTGCGGCCAGCGTCCAAGACGCTACAAGCCAAGGCGATCAGACGCTCTGTCTTCCCCGTTTGCCTCGGGCTGATTTCGAGATAAGCCGGCTTCTTCATGCTGCCACCTGCCCGCATCCGCAGTCCTGGTAGCGCTCATATGCGCGCTGCAGTTTCACGTCGTACAGGTTTCGCTTGTAGTCCGGGCCGTTGTAGAGGCTGGCCACAGTGGCCCATTTCAGGGCCTTGAGCGCCTTGTGCAGTGCTGCATCGGTTTCGATAAAGCGGACGAACGCCTCCAGGTGTGCGGCTTCGCTGCGGGACATGGCCGCGACGAAGTCCTGGACGCTGCTGTAGCCCAGGCGCTGCCACCAAAACCCCATGACCTGGAACGCTCCCCAAGACGCGGACTCCAGGGCGGCGGTGTCATCAAGTTGGCGGGCGCTGGCCAACCGCTGGTGCTCGGCGGTACCGCCGATGTAGCCGCCGGCCTTCTCGTTCACCAGCGTCGGGAACTGGGCGGCTAACTGCCGGGCGCGCTGCTGGAGCTGGTTCTCGTCGTCTGTCCCGCGGGGGACTTGGAGCTGGCGAAACATAATGTGGCGCTCGTACAGGATCACCGGCTTGCCGTTGTCCAGGAAGCCCCGGCCCTTGGACTCGACTTCGTTCAGCGCATAGACCGCGGCCACCGGCACGCCGAGCCGTGTGGCGGCCTTGGCCAGATCCGCGCCCTTGAGCAGGAGTTGGCAGTCGGCGCCTTGTAGGCTGGCCACGGTCTTGGGCCCGGCAACGCCGTCGTCCACCAGACCTGCACGGCGCTGGTACGCGATGACGGCTTTTTCCGTCTCGTCGCCGAAGTGTCCGTCGACCTCCAGCTTCGCGCCTTGGGTATTGAGTTTGCGTTGCAGGTCGCGGACGGCCTGGGAGCGGTCGCCGTGTCGGAGAGTCGTCATACGCCGGGCCTCAGTAAGGCGGCGACATTGCCGCGGGATCGACAGATCTGGATGCAGAGCAACACGGCCGTTACGGGCTGCCAAAAGCTGATCGGCGGCCGATAGAGCAGTAGCTCCAATCCATTGATGCACAAAGCTGCGCCAAGCAGGCTGGCCAGCAGCGAGATCCCGAGGCGGTACCGGGCTTCGCCGCGGGTGTAGCAGATCAGCCGCAGCGAGCCGAGCAAGTAGGCGGCGGCGGTGATCAGCGGCACGGCAGTGGTGATGATCGACATCTCAGCTCCCTCCACGGATGCGGCGGACGATTTCGAACAGGTCGGCCTGCTCGACCCAGACCATGCACTTGATGCTCACCGGAATCACGACCAAGGCGCTGGCGAATGCCGCCACGCCGGAGTTCAGGACGGGAGCGAAAGCCAGTGCCACGGGAGCAAACAGGTAGCCAACCCCGACCGACAGGGTCAGCGAACCGATCCGCTGCCAGACCTTGAGGTCGCGCTTGGTACTGGTCACCAGCCAAGCGCCCAGGACAGCACCGAATAGGGCGCCCCCGTCGATCAGCGGCACGGCGGTGGCCAGGCCAAGGCCCATCAGCACGCCGGCAATGGTTGAGGAAGTCGGGTCAGCCATGGTGTGTCGTCCTTTTCGTTGTCAGTCCCATAGGTTCACCATCGCCCTGGTCGGGGCCGAGGATTGAAGGTCGGGGAGGTTGACCAGCAGGCCGGTGGGCAACTGCGGGCCGTGGTCTGCAAGGCCGGGGTTGGCGTCGAGCACTGCCTCAACCACGCCGGCCGTGCGGCCATAGTGCCGCCAGCAGAGGGCGTCGACGGTGTCGTTCTGGATCGTGCGCAGTTGGGCAGGCATCACAGCAGCTCGACGGTGGTGCGCGACTTTTCCAAAAAGTCACGGATGGCCCAGCGCTGGTCGCGCCGGTAGTCCTCGATCGTCGGGGCTTCGTCGTCGGCTTTCTTGCTTCCGCTGGCGGTGGTGTCGTAGCTGCGGTACCGCTCGCAGACTTCGGCGCCGGTGGCCGCTTCGATGGCGCGACCATACAGGTAGAGGTGCTTGGTGGTGTCGGCGACGGGCATGCTCGGAAAGTCGGCCAAGGCGGTGATGCCCTCGGCGAGCTTCGCAAGGCGCCACTCGTCCAGCTCGTCGTTGACGCTGATTGCCGCCGCGATGACAGCAGTTTCAAGCCGTGCAGCGGTGACGCTTGAGTCGATCCGCAGCGTGGCGCGTAGCTTGTCGATGTCGATCGACGGCCAGAAGGCGTCCGTATTGATGTGCGCACCAGGTGCAGGGGCGCTGGCCGGTAGGCCGCCGGCAATAAATCCGCTCATCGTCGCATGCTCTGAAAAGTCGGCGGTGGTCGGGGTTTCACAGGGAGGCCAGTGACTGGCCGCTGATCGCCCCGAGCCGCCGGGGTTGCGTGGGACGCTCGGTTAGCCGGTGGTGCCGGCGTGTATCTTGAGGAGGCGCTCGGCGCGCCCCAGGTCTGTCTTGCCACCGCAGGCGCCGTGCAGCTCGATGGCGCGTTTCAGCAGCTCGATGCCGGCGGCGATCTGACCAGGCTGGCCCGGCGTTTCGTCGTCCAGACCTTCCAGTGTGGCCTTGCCCAGGGCGAGCATTAGCTTGGCCCTTGCTTCGTCCGGCATGTCGTAGTCGGCGGTGAGTTCTGCCGTGCGGGTCAGCGTGTCGCGGGAGAAGGACTCGCCGGCCCTTTGAGCCTTGAGTGCTGCAGTCGCGACTTCCTCGGCAACCACGCAGCCGGTGGTCCGGTTGAACCGGTCGGGCATTTTCAAGCCGTGCTGCAGGACGTAGGCCGCAACGTCGAGGCCCCCGTCGAAGTCGCCGGCGTCGAAGCGCCAGACCATGACAGTGACCACCACGTCGTCCTGCGCGCCTTGGCCGGCCTGCAACACGCCATCGATGTATGGCATGTAGTCAGGAAGAAGCTCGGCTTTGAGCTTGCCCTTGGCCTCTCCGGACTGGAGCTGCTTGAGGCGGAACTGATCCTGCTGGAGCTTGGCCATCATGATTTCGTATTGCGTGGCGCCGTCCATGGTCTGCTCAGGAGCTATGGCCGCAGCAGCTTGGGCGGCGCTGACACGCTGAAAGTGGCGTCGGCAGGGGTTGGTCATGTCGACGCTCCTCAACTGATCTCGATGTTTTCTGCCAGTGCAGCGCAGCCGAGATCCTCGACCACATACGCCTCATTCACCGACTCGAAGTTCTCGATACGATCTCGGGAGGCATTGTCGACAACGGTGCGACGACGGGTGTTTTCCTGCCAGTAGATGGACAGGTTATCCAGCCTGGTGACGAACAGGCCGTTGGCCGGGAAGTGCGGCACACGGACTGCAGGGAGGTTGCCGATACGCTTCTGGCTGGTGACGATGTCGGCAGCCAGCATCTCGGTTGGCGCCTGGTTCTTGTTGATGATTGGGAAGTACTTGTCGGCCAGAATCTTCCTGCCGCAGACAACTACTAGCTCTGTGTCTTCCTGATACCAGGGATCGATCAGCTCGTTCACCATCGCGAATACCAGGGCATCGATGTTCTCGAAGTCTTTGCCGGACCCGATCTGGATCTTGCCGCTTCCATCGACAACTTCGGACATGACTCGTGGAGCGTTTTCGATCCGCATTTTTTGCAGCCAGCCGATGTTCACATCCTGGAGCAACGGATTGGTAGACGAGTTCGAGGTAGCAGCGCGACTGATGCCGTTCCATCCAATGCAGATGCGGTTCAATGCCATCAGCTTGATGATTGCGTCCCGGATAAGAGATTGAAATTCCGGGAATTTTGCCCAGGCGTCGAGCTTGGCGTACTTGAGGTGTGTATCGAAGTTGGTCTGGGTGCAGACGTAACCGCGGTCATCCAGGCCGCTTGGATCACGAGTTTCGCGAGCTTTGACGTCGGTGTCGGTGGTTCCGGCGATGTTGCCACTGACGCCGAGGCCGATCTTTTCGCCCATCTGATCTTGTACGCCATAGATGTTGATGGACGTCAGGAATTGGCTGGACTCCTGGATACGGCTTTCCAGCTTCTGCGCGACCGCGGGTGCAGCGGCAAACTTGGTGGTGACGCTTGGCACACCGTGGAGCTTCGCAAGTTGCTCCAGGTAGGCGTTGAAAAGGGCGCGAGTTTCATTACGCATGGGGTTCTCCGGTAATCCTTGCCTTGGTTGGTCCGTGTTCAGGTCAGCAGTCGGTAACGTCGCGACCATCACCACCGGTTACCGGCGGGCGCTTTTGAGTGTTGTGGTCTTGGGTTTTTCCAAGGCGATCTACCAGCGTGCCGAGGTCTGCGGTCAGCTTGTCGACCTTGCTGGAAAGCTGGGTGCGTGCGGCCTTCTCGGCCACGAAAAGATCGTTCTGATCTTTGGCATGAGTGGCCAGCGCCTCGACGGCGTCGGTCAGTTCGCTGAATTGTTGGTCATCCTTGACCGACTTCTCCTTGCTCTTGCCGAGTGCGTCCAGAACCCGTGAGAACAGACCGGAGGTCTTGGTCTCTTGGGCCTGTACTTCCTCGAAGTCCAACTCGGTTTCCAACGCCTCGGTGAACATCGAGGTCGCGGAGTAATGCCGGTCCTTGAAAGGACTGGCTTCAGGTTTCTGCGCGGAGAAGGCCAGCACCTCGGTGCCCAGGCTTGCGGGTGAGTCGGTAACGGCCAGGCCGACGATGTATGCCTCGCCGGTATCGGAAAAACTGTCATCGATCTCGATCGACGTGTAGATCTTCTGCCGTGCCTTGTTCATGGCGATCAGGTCATCGGTCGGCTCAATCTGCGCGAATAGAGCAAGTTTCTTTTGGCCGTTGATCTCGACCTCTTCGGCCTTGACGGCAGCGATGTCGCCATAGGCTTTGAACGGACTGTCAGGCAGCACGCTGCGGAAATGCTCGAGCCAAACGCGGGCGCCGTAGGTGGCTTGGTTGAAGTTCTTCGCAGCTTGCTCAAGCCAGGAGCGTTCGATCTTGCGCTTGTCGGTGGTTGCGCCTTCAACGGCGACCCGGAACCACTTGGAACGGTATTTCTTCATCAGGAGCTGTCCTCAATGCGTTTCGGCGGTTGCCGTTGCGTTGATGGCATGGTCGGCAGTGCGCACGGTCACGGCAACGCGGCGACGTTGTAGGGAGCGGTCCTACAGGGTGCGCAGATAGGGGATCGCGTGCGCGAACGGCAGCATCGGCGCCATGGAAACCATCGTCGACTTACCTACCGATCACCGCCGGCACGCCAAGCACTTGTATTGGCAGGGCTATCGCGTGTGCGAGATCGCCGAGCTGATCGGCGAGAAGGAAAAGACCCTCCACAGTTGGAAGAACCGCGACGAGTGGGACCGGGCCACGCCGCTGCAGCGCATTCAGGCCGCGACGGAAGCTCGCCTGGTGCAGCTCCTCCTGAAGGACCCAAAGTCGGGGACGGACTTCAAAGAGATCGATCTGCTGCACCGCCAACTGGAGCGGCAGGCGCGGATCGAGCGCTTCCAGGCCGGCGGTACCGAAACCGACTTGAACCCGGAGCTGGCCAAGCGCAACGCGGGCGAGAAGCGCAAACCCAAGCGCAACGAGATCCCCGAGGAACTGACCGAGAAGTTGGTCGAGGCCTTCGTCGAGGGCTGTTTCGACTACCAGCTCGACTGGTACCGCGCTGGGAACCAGCGAACCCGCGCCATCCTCAAGAGCCGCCAGATCGGCGCCACGTTCTACTTCGCCAGGGAGGCGCTGATCGACGCCCTGACCACCGGGCGCAATCAGATTTTCCTATCGGCAAGCAAGGCGCAGGCCCACATCTTCAAGGCCTACATCCAGGCGTTCGCCCGCGACACCATCGGCGTGGAACTGATCGGTGATCCGATCATTCTGTCCAACGGAGCCGAGCTGCATTTCCTCGGTACCAACGCCCGTACTGCCCAGGGCTATCACGGGAATTTCTACTTCGACGAGTTTTTCTGGACCTTCAAGTTCAAGGAACTGAACAAGGTCGCGTCCGGCATGGCGATGCAGAAGCGCTACCGCCGGACCTATTTCTCTACGCCCAGCTCAATGGCGCACGAAGCCTATTCCTTCTGGACCGGCGAGCGGTTCAACAAGGGCAAGCCGGCTGCCCAGCACTTGAAACTGGATGTCAGCCACAGCGCCCTGCAGCAGGGCCGGCTGTGCGAAGACAGGGTCTGGCGGCAGATCGTCACGATCCTCGACGCCGAGGAGCGCGGCTGCGACCTTTTCGACATCGATGAGCTGCGGCTCGAATACGACGCCGCCGCGTTCCAGAACCTGCTGATGTGCCAGTTCGTCGACGATGGGGCCAGCATCTTCCCGTTAACCATGCTGCAGCCGTGCATGGTGGACAGTTGGTCTAACTGGGACGACTACAAGCCGTTCGCGGCCAGGCCCTTTGCCGATCGGCAGGTATGGGTGGGGTATGACCCCGCGGAAACCGGGGATTCGGCCGGCCTGGTCGTGGTCGCGCCGCCGCTTGTGCCCGGCGGCAAGTTCCGGGTGCTTGAGCGCCATCAGTTCCGGGGCATGGACTTCAACGACCAGGCCAAGACGATCCGCAAGGTGACTGAGCGCTACTGGGTCACGTACATCGGCATCGACACCACCGGCATCGGTGGCGCGGTTGCGCAGTTGGTCAAGCAGTTCTTCCCGGCCGTCCGGGCGTTTTCCTACAACGTCGAATTGAAGGGGCGCCTGGTGATGAAGGCCTGGGACGTTATCAGCAAGGGCCGGCTGGAGTTCGACGCCGGCTGGACGGACCTCGCCCAGGCACTGATGGCCGTCCGCAAGACGGTCACTCCCGGCGGACGACAGTTCACCTTCGTCGCCGGTCGTACCGAAACCACCGGTCACGCTGACCTGGCCTGGGCGCTATTCCACGCAATTCATAACGAGCCTCTGGAAGGCCAGACGGCGACGAACACAGGGTTCATGGAGATCTACCAATGAGCGAACACAACGGCGGGCAGGCCCCGGTCGTCGAGGGGGAACTGCTGGCTCAAGGGCAGGGCAGCAAGGCGATGGCGTTCTCGTTCGGGGAGCCGGTACCGGTGCTCGATGGGCGCGAGATCCTGGACTACCTGGAGTGCTGGTCCAACGGGCGATGGTATGAGCCGCCGGTCTCGCTCGACGGACTGGCCCGGTCGACGCGGGCGAGCGTGTACCTGCAGTCCGGGCTCAACTTCAAACGCAACATGCTGGTCCGAACCTTCCGACCGCACCGGCTATTGAGCCGTCAGGCCTTCGAGCAGATCGTCATGGACTGGGGGTGGTGCGGGAATCTGTACCTGGAGAAGCGCGACAACATGCTCGGCCGGGCTCTGGGTCTACAGCCATGCCTGGCCAAGTACATGCGCCGCGGTACTGACCTTGACACCTACTATCAGGTGCGCGGGTGGAAGGACGAACACCAGTTCAAGACCGGCAGCGTCTGCCACTTGCGCGAGGCCGACATCAATCAGGAGGTCTACGGGTTGCCGGAGTGGATGGCGGCCCTGCAGAGCGCGCTGTTGAACGAAAGCGCGACGCTGTTCCGGCGCAAGTACTACCAGAACGGCAGCCATGCTGGATTCGTCCTTTATATGACCGATGCCGTCCAGAACGAGAAATTCGTCGACGACCTGCGTGAGGCCATGAAGAACAGCAAGGGACCGGGCAACTTCCGCAACCTGTTCATGTACGCACCTGGTGGGAAAAAGGACGGCATCCAGTTGCTGCCGATCAGCGAGGTGGCGGCGAAGGACGACTTCGCGGCGATCAAGAACATCAGCCGCGACGACCTGCTGGCGGCTCTGCGGATCCCGCCGCAACTGATGGGGGTGGTGCCGCAGAACGCCGGCGGGTTCGGCTCGATCCGCGAGGCGACGGAGGTCTGGGCGGTGAACGAGTTGGAGCCCGTGCAGGCGCGACTGGCCCAGGTGAATGATTGGCTGGGGGAGGAGGTTGTCAGCTTCCAGCCGTTTGAATTGCCGCCGAAGGCGTAACCCCGAGGCGTTGCAAGGAGGGCGATCGGACGGTCGCCTGAGGACTATTGAAAGGACTATTGATGTCGCAACCGATTTTTCCCTGGATGGGCGGCAAGCGCCGCATGGCAAAGCACATCCTGCCCGAGTTTCCCGACCATGACTGTTATGTAGAGCCATTCTGCGGAGGTGCCGCGCTTTTCTTTATGAAGGAACCCAGCCGGGTCGAGGTCATTAACGACTTTGATGGGGAGGTGGTGAACCTCTACCGAGTGGTCGCCCATCACCTGGAGGAACTGATCCGCCAGTTCAAGTGGTCGTTGGTCAGCCGGAAGATGTTCGAGTGGGCCAACATGCAGGCCGTGCAGACGCTGACGGACATCCAGCGCGCCGCACGCTTCTTCTATTTGCAGCAGTTGTGCTTCGGAGCGAAGCCAACCAGCCGGACGTTCGGTACCGCCACCACCTCGGCTCCGCGGCTGAATCTACTTCGTATCGAGGAGAAACTCAGCGAGGCGCACCTGCGTCTGGCCAGGACTACCGTGGAGCACCTCGACTGGCAGGAATGTGTCCGCCGGTATGATCGAGAGCACACGCTCTTCTACCTGGATCCCCCGTACTGGGACACGGCGGGCTACTGTCCAGGTCAGTTCGGCTTCGAGCAGTACTTGGCCATGGCCGACCTGGCCAAGTCGTGTAGCGGGAAGATGGTCATCTCGATCAACGACCATCCGCAGATCCGGGAGGTATTCGCGGATCTGCGCCTGAAGGTGGTGCCGTTTCGCCACATGGTCAGCGGGAAAGGAGGGAAGGCAGCCAACGAGTTGATCTACTTCAACTGGTGACCGCTTGGTGCAGCAAAAAGCCGTCCTTGTGACGGTTTTTTTGTGTCTCGGTGGACCTAAAAAAGCCGAATTGAGGTATGCAAAACCCCAGTAAATCCTAGCACTTTGGCTGTATTCAAACCATCGATTTTTAAGGTTTGGCCCAGTATTTACGGGGGTTCTGGCTTCTTTTCTTTCCGCTCCGCGATCGATGCCAGAACCTCTTCATCACTTGGCATCCGCATGCCCCAAGTCGGAAAGGTGCCTGGGTGTACTCCTCGAGCAAGTTCGTCTTTATGTGGCTCGCGCCGTTCATGCAATTGGCGCCGGAGATCGATGATCTGACGGTTCAGGCGCTCATTGATCTCAACAAGCTGATGGATGTCATCGTTCGCCTTGGCCAGACGAAGCCAGACGTCTTCACGCTCATGCTTTAGCAGCACCACCTGGTGGCGCAGCATCTCTTCCCGCGTGGGTGTACCCAGTTCGAATCCGCTGTCATCAACGAGCACGGCTCGCACTCCACTTAATGCTGTATGAATGAACAGTATCAGCGATTTTCCTGATTCGCGAGCCAAGCCGACGACCGAGCGCGGCGCAGGGATTTTTCACCCGGCGCGCGTCACTTCCCCCACGCCACGCCGGCGGGCTAAATGTCCCACTTTTTCCGCGCCCCTGCGCCCCAGCAGAGGCCATGCAGGCTATGGGCGGTCGTGGGGCATACGGTGGGCAATATCCCTGCGAATCCCTGCGAGGGTGGCTTTCTTTCGCTGAGGATCGCGCCTCTGTCTGGGCTTTTCAGGTTGGCCTTCAAAAATAGGTAATTTTGGTTAGGTCGGGTGCCAACCAGTGCTCCAGCCCTTGAGCGATAGGGCCTCCAGCGATTACCTCGAAAGGTAATTTGAGGTAAGGCAAAAGGTAATTTTTTTCTAAGTGACTGATTTTAAAAGATTTGATTTTTCGTCCTGCCAACCTTTCTCAGAGGTAATCCAATTACCTTTCAATTACCAAAAAATTACCTTTTTTAAAAACGCTGGAGCCCTTGAACTACGTGGCCTCCAGAGCATTTTGAAAATCAAATTACCAAAATTACCTTTTTTTGATGGGTCAACATGAAACGGCGATTTCCTGCCTGCCCGGCGCCTGCGCAGTGACGTCCACAACCAGACTGGGAACATCTTGGGAACAAAAAAGCTTGCATGCCCTACCTGCAAGCCCCTAGAATCGCGGCCCGCAAGCAGGGTGGTAGCAGGTTGATGAGTTCGAGTCTCTTCGTCCGCACCATTCAAGTTCTCACCGCCTTCTGCTGAGGCAGGTGAAAACCGTTAGTTGTATCGCAATATGGTGGACGTAGCTCAGTTGGTAGAGCGCAGGATTGTGATTCCTGTGGTCGAGGGTTCGATTCCCTTCGTCCACCCCATATTTCAGAAGGCGCCCGATGAAAATCCGGCGCCTTTTGCTTTTGGCGTTTCAGGCTCTTCGGGGGCTGGAGCCCGTGCAGAGAGGCCGCATTGCGCGGCCTTTTGCTTTTTTCAGGCATGAGATGTCGCTTTCTGTTGCGTGGCGAATTCCGCGCTGCTCGACGGCTAGCAAGTCATGAATGAAAGCTGTTAGATTTCAGGCGGTTGACCCAATGCCGCTACGTTGTAGAGCAAGGTAGAAAGATGATCGCGAAAGAATCCCGTCAAGCGCTTGCGCTGGAGCGCTTCGCTGAGGCCAATCCGCAGTTGCTGGCAGAAATCGCCGCCCTGAGCGAGGTCGAGCAGCAGCAACAGATCCAGTGGGCGTTCGAGGATGAAGCCCAGGAGCAGGGTATCGAGCCCTGGGAATTGACGCTGCGCCTGGTTGCCGAATCGCCGGAGGAGCTGCAGGTCATGCGCCTGGAGGTTCATCGCGAGGTGGCAGAAGCCTTGGGAATGAGTTGGGAAGAGTACTGCGATTTCAATGAGATCGACGGTCAGGCTTCCTGAATTGTTGTGAATCAATTCATTCGCTCGGGTGGGCGAGCCCTCTGTTTCAGTGGCTGCGACGTTGTTTGGCTCTCGCCCGGGCTGTTGTCGAAATCAATGAAGATCGGCGCCATTCGCCTCCGGGCCGAACAGGGTGACTTCTGGTGTTCGAGCTACTAGAATGCTTGCCCTTGATTCTGGAGTCGGGTATCGCCGGCTAACGTCTGTGCAACGAGGAATATCCATGCAAGTTTCTGTTGAAAATACTTCCGCTCTCGAGCGCCGCATGACCATCGGCGTCCCGGCCGAGCGCATCGAGACCGAAGTCAACAAGCGTCTGCAGCAGACTGCCCGTCGCGCCAAGGTCCCGGGCTTCCGTCCTGGCAAGGTGCCAATGAGCGTGATCCGTCAGCGCTACGAAGATGCAGCCCGTCAGGAAGCCCTGGGCGACCTGATCCAGGCGACCTTCTACGAGGCTGTCGTCGAGCAGAAGCTGAACCCGGCTGGTGCGCCTGCCGTCGAGCCAAAGGTCTTCGAGAAAGGCAAGGACCTGGAATACATCGCCACCTTCGAAGTGTTCCCTGAGTTCACCGTTGCCGGCTTCGATTCCATCGCTGTCGAGCGCCTGAGCGCCGAAGTCGCCGATGCCGACCTCGACAACATGCTGGAAGTGCTGCGCAAGCAGAACACCCGTTTCGAAGTAGCCGAGCGTGCTGCCCAGAACGAAGACCAGCTGAACATCGACTTCGTTGGCAAGATCGACGGCGAAGCGTTCGCCGGTGGTTCGGCCAAGGGCACTCAGCTGGTGCTGGGTTCCGGTCGCATGATTCCGGGCTTCGAAGAAGGTCTGGTTGGCGCCAAGGCTGGTGAAGAGCGCGTTCTGACCCTGACCTTCCCCGAGGACTACCAGAACCTGGACCTGGCTGGCAAAGCTGCCGAGTTCACCGTCACCGTCAACAGCGTTTCCGAGCCGAAGCTGCCTGAGCTGAACGAAGAGTTCTTCGCCCAGTTCGGCATCAAGGAAACCGGCCTGGACGGCTTCCGCACCGAAGTTCGCAAGAACATGGAGCGTGAACTGCGCCAGGCAATCAAGACCAAGGTCAAGAATCAGGTAATGGACGGCCTGCTGGCTGCCAACCCGATCGAAGTGCCGAAGGCCCTGCTGGAAAACGAAGTGAACCGCCTGCGCGTTCAGGCTGTTCAGCAGTTCGGTGGCAACATCAAGCCTGAGCAACTGCCGGCAGAGCTGTTCGAAGAACAAGCCAAGCGTCGCGTCGTGCTGGGTCTGATCGTCGCTGAAGTGGTCAAGCAGAACGAACTGAAGCCGGACGAAGACCGCGTTCGCGAGCTGATTCAGGAAATGGCCTCGGCCTATCAGGAGCCAGAGCAAGTTGTGGCCTGGTACTACAAGAACGACCAGCAACTGAACGAAGTTCGTTCGGTTGTGCTGGAAGAACAAGTTGTAGATACTGTCCTGCAGAAAGCGACTGTGACCGACAAGTCGGTCTCGTATGAAGAAGCTGTCAAGCCAGCACAGGCACCTGCCGCCGCTGAGTGATTTCCTTCTTTGTAGGAAAACCCCACAAGCCAGCCTTCGCGCTGGCTTGTGCGTATTCAAGCCACGACTATTTGGGAGTGAGTGCAGGACATGTCCCGCAATTCTTATATTCAGCAGAGCTCTGACATCCAGGCCGCCGGCGGCCTGGTCCCGATGGTTATCGAGCAGTCCGCCCGTGGCGAACGTGCCTATGACATTTACTCGCGCCTGTTGAAGGAGCGCGTAATCTTCCTGGTGGGTCCGGTAGAGGACTACATGGCCAACCTGGTTGTGGCGCAACTGCTGTTCCTTGAAGCGGAAAACCCGGACAAGGATATCCATCTCTACATCAACTCCCCAGGCGGATCGGTGACTGCCGGCATGTCGATCTACGACACCATGCAGTTCATCAAGCCTGATGTCTCCACCATCTGCATCGGTCAGGCCTGCAGCATGGGCGCCTTCCTGCTCGCGGCTGGTGCCGCTGGCAAGCGCCACTGCCTGCCGAACTCGCGGGTGATGATTCACCAGCCGCTTGGCGGCTTCCAGGGCCAGGCGACCGATATCGAGATCCATGCCCAGGAAATCCTCAACATCAAGGCGCGCCTGAATGATCTGCTGGCTCACCACACGGGCCAGGATCTGGAGACAATCAAGCGCGACACCGAGCGTGACAATTTCATGAGCGCCCAGCGCGCAGCCGAGTACGGCCTGATCGACTCGGTCTACGACAAGCGGCAACTGGTTTCCTGATCCAGGGTGCCAGAGCAGGCAGGCGCGGAAAGCGCCTACCTGCGGACTTGAAAAAGCCCGCAATTGCCTTCATCTTGTGTTGCAAGCCTACCGGATTGGATCGATCGAATGACTGACACCCGTAACGGCGAGGACAACGGCAAATTGCTCTATTGCTCCTTCTGCGGCAAAAGCCAGCATGAAGTGCGCAAGTTGATTGCCGGCCCCTCGGTATTTATCTGCGACGAGTGCGTCGACCTGTGCAATGACATCATCCGTGAGGAGGTGCAGGAAGCCCAGGCCGAAAGCAGCGCGCATAAATTGCCTTCGCCGAAAGAAATCAGCGCCATCCTGGACCAGTACGTCATTGGTCAGGAGCGCGCGAAAAAGGTTCTGGCCGTAGCGGTGTACAACCACTACAAGCGCCTGAATCAACGCGACAAGAAATCCGACGACGTCGAACTGGGCAAGAGCAACATCCTGCTCATCGGCCCGACGGGTTCGGGCAAGACCCTGCTTGCCGAAACCCTGGCACGGCTGCTGAATGTTCCGTTCACCATCGCTGACGCAACCACGCTGACCGAGGCGGGCTACGTGGGCGAAGACGTCGAGAACATCATTCAGAAGCTGCTGCAGAAATGCGATTACGATGTCGAGAAGGCCCAGATGGGCATTGTCTACATCGACGAAATCGACAAGATCTCGCGCAAGTCCGACAACCCGTCCATCACCCGCGATGTCTCGGGCGAGGGCGTGCAGCAGGCGTTGCTGAAGCTGATCGAGGGCACTGTTGCCTCGGTTCCGCCGCAGGGTGGTCGCAAACACCCTCAGCAGGAGTTCCTGCAGGTCGATACGCGCAACATCCTGTTCATCTGCGGTGGTGCCTTCTCCGGTCTGGAGAAAGTCATCCAGCAGCGCTCCACTCGCGGCGGCATCGGCTTCGGTGCCGAAGTTCGCAGCAAGGAAGAGGGCAAGAAGGTTGGTGAATCGCTGCGCGAAGTCGAGCCGGATGATCTGGTCAAGTTCGGTCTGATTCCAGAGTTCGTGGGTCGTCTGCCAGTGCTGGCAACCCTCGACGAACTGGATGAAGCTGCGCTGATGCAGATCCTGACGGAGCCGAAGAACGCCTTGACCAAGCAGTACGGCAAGCTGTTCGAGATGGAAGGCGTCGATCTGGAGTTCCGCAGCGATGCGCTCAAGTCGGTGGCCCGCAAGGCCCTGGAGCGCAAGACCGGTGCTCGCGGCCTGCGTTCGATCCTCGAAGGCATTCTGCTCGACACCATGTACGAGATTCCTTCGCAGAAGGATGTCAGCAAGGTGGTCATCGACGAGAGCGTCATCGATGGCACTTCGCAGCCGCTGTTGATCTACGAGAACAGCGAGCCGCAAGCCAAGGCCGCACCGGACGCCTGAGTCCGGAAAGGCAGTGAAACACGCAAGGGGCCTACGGGCCCCTTTGCTTTTCCTGTCGCAGAGCTTGTTTTTTTCCGGGGCTGCCCCCACATTAACTCCAAGCTCAAATTTCCATCGGATTACGGCCACAAGGCCGCTGTAGAGGCGAAATCATGAAGACAACCCTCGACTTGCCTCTTTTGCCATTGCGCGACGTCGTTGTTTACCCGCACATGGTTATCCCGCTGTTCGTGGGGCGTGAGAAGTCCATCGAAGCCCTCGAGGCTGCGATGACCGGTGAGAAGCAAATTCTTTTGCTGGCTCAAAAAAATCCTGCCGATGATGATCCGGGTGAAGATGCGCTTTATCGCGTCGGTACCATTGCCACCGTTCTCCAGCTGTTGAAACTGCCCGATGGTACCGTCAAGGTGCTGGTCGAGGGCGAGCAGCGCGGCTCGGTCGAACGGTTCGTCGAGGTTGACGGGCACATTCGCGCCGATGTCTCTCTCATTGACGAAGTCGATGCCGCTGACCGCGAATCCGAAGTGTTCGTGCGCAGCCTGCTTTCGCAGTTCGAGCAATATGTCCAGTTGGGCAAGAAAGTCCCTGCAGAAGTCCTCTCCTCCCTGAACAGCATCGATGAGCCTGGCCGCCTGGTCGATACCATGGCTGCGCACATGGCGCTGAAGATCGAGCAGAAGCAGGAGATTCTCGAGATCATCGATCTGGCCGCGCGGGTGGAGCATGTGCTTGCTCTCCTGGATGCCGAAATCGACCTGCTGCAGGTCGAGAAGCGCATTCGCGGGCGGGTCAAGAAACAGATGGAGCGCAGCCAGCGCGAGTACTACCTGAATGAGCAGATGAAGGCCATTCAGAAAGAGCTGGGTGATAGCGATGAAGGACATAACGAAGTCGAGGAGCTGAAGAAGCGTCTCGAAGCCGCCGGCTTGCCGAAGGATGCCTACGCCAAGGCACAGGCCGAGCTGAACAAGCTCAAGCAGATGTCGCCGATGTCGGCCGAGGCTACCGTGGTCCGCTCCTACCTCGACTGGCTGGTGCAGGTACCGTGGAAGGCGCAGAGCAAGGTGCGCATGGACCTGGCCAAGGCCGAGGAAATCCTCGATGCCGACCACTACGGCCTGGAAGAGGTCAAGGAACGCATTCTTGAGTACCTTGCCGTGCAAAAGCGCGTCAAGAAGATCCGTGGGCCCGTGCTTTGCCTCGTCGGGCCTCCGGGTGTCGGCAAGACGTCGCTGGCGGAATCCATCGCCAGCGCCACCAATCGCAAGTTCGTGCGCATGGCCCTTGGCGGCGTGCGTGATGAAGCCGAGATTCGTGGTCACCGTCGCACCTACATCGGCTCGATGCCGGGTCGCCTGATCCAGAAAATGACCAAGGTGGGTGTGCGCAACCCGCTGTTCCTGCTCGACGAGATCGACAAGATGGGCAGCGACATGCGAGGGGATCCGGCATCCGCGCTGCTGGAAGTGCTCGACCCGGAGCAGAACCACAACTTCAATGATCACTATCTGGAAGTCGACTACGACCTGTCCGATGTGATGTTCCTCTGCACCTCGAACTCTATGAATATCCCGCCTGCGCTGCTGGACCGGATGGAAGTCATCCGTCTGCCGGGATACACCGAGGACGAGAAGATCAATATCGCGGTGAAGTACCTGCTGCCGAAGCAGATCAAGGCCAACGGCCTGAAGAAAGCCGAGCTGGAAGTCGACGTGGCCGCCATCCGCGACATCATCCGCTACTACACCCGCGAAGCCGGTGTGCGTGGGCTGGAGCGGCAGATCGCCAAAGTCTGCCGCAAGGTGGTCAAGGAATTCACCGGGCAGAAGCCGGTCGGCGTGAAGGTCGGCAGCGATCGTCTGGAGCATTTCCTGGGCGTACGCAAGTTCCGCTATGGCCTGGCCGAGCAGCAGGACCAGGTCGGTCAGGTGACCGGTCTGGCCTGGACGCAGGTGGGTGGTGAATTGCTCACTATCGAGGCGGCCGTCGTTCCCGGCAAAGGCCAGTTGATCAAGACCGGTTCGCTGGGCGATGTGATGGTAGAGTCGATCACCGCCGCGCAAACCGTGGTCCGCAGCCGGGCGCAGAGTCTGGGTATTCCGGCGGATTTCCATGAGAAGCGCGATACGCACATCCACATGCCCGAAGGCGCTACCCCCAAGGATGGCCCAAGTGCTGGCATCGGCATGTGCACCGCGCTGGTTTCGGCACTCACCCAGATCCCGGTGCGTGCGGATGTGGCCATGACCGGTGAGATCACCCTGCGTGGCCAGGTGCTCGCAATTGGTGGTTTGAAGGAAAAACTGCTCGCCGCTCATCGTGGTGGAATCAAGACAGTCATCATTCCAGAAGAAAACGTGCGAGATCTGAAGGAAATTCCTGACAATATTAAGCAGGATCTTCAGATTAAACCCGTCAAATGGATTGACGAAGTCCTCCAAATTGCGCTGCAATACGCCCCGGAGCCCTTGCCGGATGTAGCTCCCGAGATTGTCGCCAAGGATGAAAAACGCGACAGTGATTCCAAGGAACGAATCAGTACACACTAGTCAGTATTTTGTGGAGTGGCTTTTCTGACCGTTTTCAAGGTCCTTGCTTTAAAGGCACTTAAGTGTCGAAGGCCGCTCCACACAGGTTTCAGCTTTTCATTAAATAGTTAGAAACAAACTCAATAGAGAATAAGGGGACTTATAGTGAATAAAAGCGAACTGATTGACGCTATCGCAGCATCCGCTGATATCCCGAAAGCTGTTGCCGGCCGTGCGCTGGACGCAGTCATTGAATCGGTTACCGGTGCCCTGAAAGAAGGCGACGACGTGGTTCTGGTCGGGTTCGGTACTTTCTCCGTGAAAGAGCGCGCCGAGCGTACTGGCCGTAACCCGCAAACCGGCAAGGCTATCAAGATCGCCGCTGCCAAGGTTCCTGGCTTCAAGGCTGGCAAAGGCCTGAAAGACGCCGTCAACTGAGACGTTCTTTCCAGGCTTTCGCCTAACCGGGCCGCTCTTCGTGATCGGCCCGCAAGCGAGGCAAGGGCGATCGCGAATTCGCCGGCTTCGCGCGTTACGAGAAGGCGCATCCACGGATGCGCCTTTCTTTTATCAGGACTCTACCCACGCTCCGCGGCTGTGCAGTAGACACATCCGTTTCTGGGGGACGCATGCTGCAGAATATCAGGGACAATTCACAGGGTTGGATTGCCAAGACCATCATCGGTGTCATCGTGGTGCTGATGGCGCTGACCGGCTTTGACGCCATTTTCCAGGCCGTCAACCACGACAAGGATGCTGCCAAGGTCAACGGTGACACCATCAGCCAGAACGAGCTGAGCCAGGCGGTCGACATGCAACGTCGCCAACTGATGCAGCGGCTGGGCAAGGATTTCGATCCTTCGCTGCTCGACGACAAGATGCTGCGCGAGGCTGCGCTCAAGGGCCTCATCGAGCGGCAGTTGCTGCTGCAAGGCGCGCATGATGCCAAGTTCTCGTTCTCCGATGCCGCGCTGGATCAGGTGATCCTGCAGGCACCTGACTTCCAGGTAGACGGCAAGTTCAGCGCAGAGCGCTTCGACCTGGTCATTCGCCAGATGGGTTACGGCCGCTTGCAGTTCCGCGAGATGCTGGCCCAGGAAATGCTGATCGGGCAACTGCGTGCCGGTCTGGCGGGCAGTGGTTTCGTCACTGATGCTCAGGTCGATGCCTTCGCCCGCCTGGAGAAGCAGACCCGTGATTTCGCTTCGCTGACCTTCAAGGCCGATCCTGCCGCCAGCAAGGTGACCGACGAAGAGGTCAAGGCGCACTACGATGAACACGCCAAGGAGTTCATGAGCCCGGATCAGGTCGTTATCGACTACATCGAGCTGAAGAAGTCCTCCTTCTTCGATCAGGTCAAGGTCAGTGATGACGAGTTGCAGGACCTGTACCAGAAAGAAATCGCCAACCTCGCCGAGCAGCGCCACGCCGCGCACATTCTGGTGGAGGTCAACGACAAGCAGGACGAGACCAAGGCCAAGGCCCGCGTCGAGGACATCCAGCAGCGCCTGGCCAAAGGCGAAGATTTCGCCGCACTGGCCAAAGAGTTCTCGCAGGATTCGGGTTCTGCCAGCAAAGGTGGTGACCTGGGCTATGCGGGCAAAGGTGCCTATGACCCGGCCTTCGAAGACGCGCTGTACGCGTTGAGCAAGGATCAGGTGTCTGCACCGGTGCGTACCGAGTACGGCTTCCACCTGATCAAGCTGTTGGGCGTCCAGGCACCTGAGGTGCCGACCTTCGCCAGCCTGAAGGACAAGCTGACTCACGAACTGAAGACCCAGCAGGTCGAGCAGCGTTTCGTCGAGGTGACCAAGCAGCTCGAGGACTCGGCGTTCGAAGCCTCCGACCTGGCACAGCCTGCACAGGACCTGGGCTTGAAGGTGCATACCTCCGAGCCGTTCGGTCGCGAGGGTGGCGAAGGGATCACGGCCAACCGCCAGGTGATCCAGGCAGCGTTCAGCGAAGAGGTGTTGAACGAAGGCTCCAACAGTTCGGCGATCGAGCTGGATCCTGAAACCGTTGTCGTCATCCGTGCCAAGGAACACCGCAAGCCGGAACAACTGCCGCTGGAAGCGGTATCCGATGCCATTCGCACGCATCTGGCCCGTGAGCAGGCGACCGCTGCGGTAAAAGTCAGGACCGAGGCGCTTATCGCCGGTCTGCGTGACGGCAAGGTAGCTTACCAGCCGGTTCAGGATGGCCAGGCATGGAAAGTCCAGGAGGCAGTCACCCGCGTCCAGGATGGCATCGATCCGGTCGAGCTGCAGGCGCTGTTCCGCATGGGCAAGCCTGAAGCCAAGGACAAGCCGGTGTACTCCAGCGTCACCCTGAGAGACGGCAGCGTGGTGGTACTGCGCTTGAACGGCGTCAACGAAGGCGCTGCGGCCAGTGAGCAGGAGAAGGGCGAATACCGCCGTTATCTCGCTTCCCGTGCCGGCCAGCAGGATTTCGTAGCGTACCGCAAGCAGCTGGAAACCAAGGCGGACATCACCCGTTACTGAGTGACGCCGCTTCATTGAAAAAGGCCGCTGATGCGGCCTTTTTCATGGGCGCCCGACTCAATCCAGGGCAAAAGAAAAGGCCGCATCAGCGGCCTTTTCCCTTCCCGGAGAGTTACTCCGAGATATCGCCCATGGCGGTGGTGTTGAAGCCACCGTCCACGTACATGATTTCACCGCTGACGCCCGACGCCAGGTCGGAGCAGAGGAAGGCGCCGGCGTTGCCGACTTCTTCGATGGTGACGTTGCGACGCAGTGGCGTCTGTGCTTCGTTGGCGGCCAGCATCTTGCGGAAGCTCTTGATGCCCGAAGCGGCGAGGGTGCGGATCGGACCGGCGGATATGGCGTTGACGCGGGTGCCTTCCGGGCCGAGGCTGCCGGCCAGGTAGCGTACACCGGCTTCCAGGCTGGCCTTGGCCATGCCCATCACGTTGTAGTTCGGCATGGTGCGCTCGGCGCCCAGGTACGACAGGGTCAGCAGGCTGCCATTGCGGCCTTTCATCAGTTCACGACCGGCCTTGGCCAGTGCGACGAAGCTGTAGGCGCTGATGTCGTGAGCGATGCGGAAGCCCTCACGGGTGGTGACTTCGGTGAAGTCGCCGTCGAGCTGGTCGCCCGGGGCGAAGCCTACGGAGTGCACGATGCAGTCCAGGCCGTCCCACTTCTTGCTCAGTTCCTCGAAGACCTTGGCGATGTCGTCGTCATTGGCAACGTCGCAAGGGAAGCACAGCTCAGGGTTGGAGCCCCAGCCCGCGGCGAACTCTTCGACGCGGCCCTTGAGCTTTTCGTTCTGGTAGGTGAAGGCAAGTTCTGCGCCCTCGCGATGCATGGCGGCGGCGATGCCGGATGCGATGGACAGTTTGCTGGCGACACCGACGATCAGTACGCGCTTACCGGCGAGAAAACCCATGTGTTGTTCCTCTTCAGGTTATATCGACAGCTGTGGGAGCCAGGAATGCGGCTTCCAGCAGCTGCTGTGTATAGGGATGTTGTGGTTCGGCGAAAATACCCGCCGCCGGACCTTGTTCCACCACCTGACCCTGCTTGACCACCATCAACTGGTGGCTGAGCGCCTTGACCACCGCCAGGTCATGGCTGATGAACAGGTAGGTCAGGTTGTACTTGGTCTGCAGCGCACGCAGCAGTTCCACCACCTGGCGCTGAACGGTCCGGTCGAGCGCCGAAGTGGGCTCGTCCAGCAGTATCAGCGCCGGTTTCAATACCAGTGCCCGGGCAATGGCAATCCTTTGTCGCTGGCCTCCGGAAAACTCGTGAGGGTAGCGGTGCCGGGTTTCCGGGTCCAGACCTACTTCCCTCAAGGCGTCCATGATGGCCTGTTCCTGTTCCGCCTCCGTGCCTATCCGATGAATGCGCAGGCCCTCTCCGACGATATCGCCTACGCACATGCGTGGGCTGAGGCTGCCGAAGGGGTCCTGGAAGACCACCTGCATCTGCCGTCTCAGCGGCCGCACCTGTTGTTGCGTCAACCCGTTCAGGGGTTGACCCTGAAAGCGGATGGCGCCTTTGCTGGCGATCAGTCGCAGGATCGCCAGGCCCAGTGTCGACTTGCCGGATCCACTTTCGCCAACGATCCCCAGGGTCTGGCCCTGAGGCAGGCTGAAGTTGATGCCATCCACTGCCTTTACATGATCGACGGTCTTGCGCAGCAGGCCTTTCTTGATCGGGAACCAGACACGCAGGTCCTCGACTTCCAGCATCGGCGCACCCACCGGGTTGGCGGCGGGCTTGCCGCTGGGCTCGGCGCCGAGCAGCATTTGCGTGTACGGATGCTGGGGCGCGCGGAACAGTTCGTCACACGACGCTTGTTCGACGATGCAACCGCGCTGCATGACACATACGCGGTGAGCAATTCTTTTCACCAGGTTCAAATCGTGACTGATCAGTAGCAGCGCCATGCCCAGCTTGGCCTGCAATCGCTTGAGCAGTTCGAGGATTTTCAGTTGTACGGTGACGTCCAGTGCGGTGGTCGGTTCGTCGGCGATCAGCAGCTCCGGCTCGTTGGCCAGGGCCATGGCGATCATCACCCGTTGACGCTGGCCACCGGACAATTCATGGGGCAGGGCCTTGAGGCGCTTGGCCGGTTCGGGAATGCCCACCAGCTCCAGCAGTTCCAGGGTGCGTGCGGTCGCTTCCTTGCCGCGCAGGCCCTTGTGCAGCATCAGCACTTCGTTGATCTGCTTCTCGATGTTGTGCAACGGGTTCAGCGAGGTCATCGGCTCCTGGAAGATCATCGCGATGCGGTTGCCACGGATGTGGCGCATCTTTTTTTCGTCCAGTGTCAGCAAGTCCTGGCCGTCGTAGCGGATGCTTCCGGAGGGGTGCCGCGCCAGCGGATACGGCAGCAGGCGCAGGATCGAGTGGGCTGTGACCGATTTGCCCGAACCGCTTTCGCCCACCAGTGCCAGGGTCTCGCCGCGGCGGATATCGAAGCTGACGTTCTCCACGACACGCTGTTGCTGCGCACCGGTGACGAACTCGACCGCGAGGTCGCGTACTTCGATCAAGGTGTCCTTGTTCATGTCATTTCCTCGGGTCGAAGGCATCGCGGGCGGATTCGCCGATGAACACCAGCAGGCTGAGCATCACTGCCAGCACGGCGAAAGCGCTGATGCCGAGCCAGGGCGCCTGGAGGTTGGATTTGCCCTGGGACACCAGCTCTCCGAGGGAAGGCGCCCCCGGCGGCAGGCCGAAGCCGAGAAAGTCCAGAGCGGTCAGGGTGCCGATGGCGCCGGTGAGAATGAAGGGCATGAACGTCATGGTCGAGACCATGGCGTTGGGCAGGATGTGCCGGTACATGATCGCGGCATTCTGCATGCCCAGGGCGCGGGCGGCGCGTACATATTCCAGGTTGCGACCGCGCAGGAACTCGGCGCGCACCACGTCCACCAGGCTCATCCATGAGAACAGCAGCATGATTCCCAGCAGCCACCAGAAATTCGGCTGGACGAAACTGGCAAGGATGATCAGCAGGTACAGCACCGGCAGGCCCGACCAGATTTCCAGGAAACGCTGCCCGGCAAGATCGACCCAGCCGCCATAGAAGCCCTGCAGTGCACCGGCGATGACGCCAATGATGGAACTGAGCACGGTGAGTGTCAGGGCAAACAGCACCGAGATGCGGAAGCCATAGATCACCCGGGCCAGCACATCGCGGCCCTGATCGTCGGTGCCCAGCCAGTTCTGCGCTGAAGGCGGGGCAGGAGCCGGGACTTTCAGGTCGTAGTTGATGCTCTGGTAGCTGAACGGAATCGGCGCCCACACCACCCAGCTCTGCTTCTTCTCCAGCAGGTCGCGGATGTAGGGGCTCTTGTAGTTGGCTTCCAGCGGGAATTCCCCGCCGAAGGTGGTTTCCGGGTAACGCTTGAACGCCGGGAAGTAGAACTCGCCGTCGTAGCGCACCACCAGTGGCTTGTCGTTGGCGATCAGTTCGGCGCCAAGGCTCAGGCCGAACAGGATCAGGAACAGCCACAGCGACCACCAGCCACGGCGGTTGGCCTTGAAGCGCTCGAAGCGGCGGCGGTTGAGAGGGGATAGCGTCATCTCAGTGCTCCCGGCTTTCGAAGTCGATGCGTGGGTCGACCAGGGTGTAGGTCAGGTCACCGATCAGTTTCACCACCAACCCCAGCAGGGTGAAAATGAACAGCGTGCCGAACACCACCGGATAGTCGCGGTTGATGGCCGCCTCGAAGCTCATCAGGCCCAGGCCGTCGAGCGAGAAGATCACTTCCACCAGCAGCGAGCCGGTGAAGAAGATACCGATGAAGGCCGAGGGGAAGCCGGCGATCACCAGCAGCATGGCGTTGCGGAATACGTGGCCATAGAGCACGCGGTTCGGCGTCAGCCCTTTGGCCTTGGCGGTCACCACGTATTGCTTGTTGATCTCGTCGAGGAAGCTGTTCTTGGTCAGCAGGGTCATGGTGGCGAAGTTGCCGATGACCAGCGCGGTAATGGGCAGGGCCAGGTGCCAGAAATAATCGGTGATCTTGCCCCAGGTGCTCAGTTCGTCGAAGTTGCTCGATGTCAGGCCACGCAAAGGGAACCAGTCCAGATAGCTGCCGCCGGCGAACACCACGATCAGCAGGATGGCGAAGAGAAACGCGGGGATCGCATAGCCGATGATGATCGCCGAGCTGGTCCAGACATCGAAGTGACTGCCATGGCGGGTTGCCTTGGCGATACCCAGTGGGATCGACACCAGGTACATGATCAGCGTGCTCCATAGCCCGAGGGAAATGGACACCGGCAGTTTCTCGGCGATCAGGTCGACCACCTTGGCATCGCGGAAGAAGCTGTCGCCGAAATCGAGTCGGGCGTAGTTCTTGATCATGATCCACAGGCGTTCCGGCGCGGACTTGTCGAAGCCATACATCCGCTCGATTTCCTGGATCAGCGCCGGGTCCAGGCCCTGTGCGCCGCGATAGTTGGAACCGGCCACCGACACTTCGGCACCGCCACCGGCGATGCGGCTCGTGGCGCCCTCGAAACCCTCGAGCTTGGCGATCATCTGTTCCACCGGGCCGCCTGGAGCGGCCTGGATGATGACGAAGTTGATGATCAGGATGCCCAGCAGCGTAGGGATGATCAGCAGCAGGCGCCGCAGGATATAGGCCAACATGTCACTGCTCCCCGTTCGCCGGCGTGGCATCGGCCGGTGGGGTGACCGGAGTGGCAGGCGTCACGCCGGGCTTGATCCACCAGGTATTGATACCGATGTCGTACTTGGGTGGCGTCTGCGGATGGCCGATGTGATTCCAGTAGGCCACGCGCCAGGTCTTGATGTGCCAGTTTGGTACCACGTAGAAGCCCCACAGCAACACCCGGTCGAGAGCGCGGGTGTGGGCTACCAGACTTTGCCGCGAATCGGCGTTGATCAGCGATTCCACCAGGCTGTCCACCGCTGGGTCCTTGAGGCCCATGAAATTGCGGCTGCCGGGATTGTCGGCGCTGCTGCTCTGCCAGAATTCGCGTTGTTCGTTGCCCGGAGAGTTGGACTGCGGGAAGCCGCCGACGATCATGTCGAAGTCGCGCGAGCGCAGGCGATTGATGTACTCGGCGACGTCGACCCGGCGGATGTTGAGGGTGATGCCCAGATCGGCGAGGTTACGCTTGTAGGGCAACAGAATACGTTCGAATTCGGTTTGCGCCAGCAGGAACTCGATCGTCAGCGGCTTGCCCTGGGCATCTACCATCTTGTCGTTTTCGATGCGCCACCCGGCTTCCTGCAGCAGCTTGTAGGCTTCGCGCTGCTGGTCGCGGATCATGCCGCTGCCATCGGTGACCGGGTTCTTGAAGGCTTCGCTGAACACCTGCTCGGGCACCTTGCCCCGCAGCGGGTCGAGGATCTTCAGTTCTTCGGGGCCGGGCAGGCCTTGCGCGGCCATCTCCGAGTTCTCGAAGTAGCTGCCGGTGCGGGTGTAGGCGCCATTGAACAACTGCTTGTTGGTCCACTCGAAGTCGAGCAGCAGGCTGAGTGCATGACGCACCTTGACGTCCTGGAACACCGGGCGGCGCAGGTTGAAAACGAAGCCTTGCATGCCGGTGGGGGTGCCATTGGGAATTTCCTCGCGGATCAGGCGCTTTTCCCGTACCGCTGGAATGTTGTAGGCGGTGGCCCAGTTTTTCGCGCTGGTTTCGAACCAGTAGTCGAACTGCCCGGCCTTGAACGCTTCCAGGGCGACGGTGTTGTCGCGGAAGTAGTCCACGGTGAGGGTATCGAAGTTGTAGAAACCGCGGTTGATCGGTAGATCCTTGCCCCAGTAGTTCTTGTCCCGCTCCAGGCGGATCGAGCGTCCGGGCTTCACATCAGTGACCCGATACGGGCCGCTGCCCACCGGGATTTCCAGATTGCCTTTGGTGAAGTCGCGGCCTTCCCACCAGTGTTTCGGCAGTACGGGCAACTGACCGAGGATCAGCGGCAGCTCGCGGTTGTTGCTGTGCTTGAACTTGAACAGCACCTTGAGCGGGTCTTCCGCGACCACTTCCGCCACATCGGCGTAGTAGCCGCGGTAGAGCGGGGCGCCGCTTTTGATCAGGGTGTTGAAGGTGAACACCACGTCTTCGGCGCGGACCGGCTGGCCATCGTGGAAGCGAGCCTCCGGGCGCAGATAGAAACGGACCCAGCTGTTGTCCGGGGCTTTTTCGATCTGCCTGGCGATCAAGCCGTATTCGGTAAAGGGCTCATCGAGGCTGGCGCGGGCCAGGGTGTCGTAGACCAGCTCGATGTTGTCTGCCGGCACCCCCTTGCTGATGAACGGGTTGAGGCTGTCGAAACCGCCGAAACCGTTCTGGCGGAATACCCCGCCCTTGGGTGCATCCGGGTTCACGTAGTCGAAGTGCTTGAAGTCGGCCGGATACTTCGGCGCTTCGTTGTACAGGGTCACCGCATGCTGCGGTGAGGCCAGGGTCTGCAGGCTCAGGCTGGCCAGTAGCAGGCCGCCGAGCAGGGGGCGCAGACGGGGGATCGGCATCATTGGGCATTCTCCGAAGGCTTGAGCCACCAAGTGTTCAGCCCGAGGGTGTAGGGCGGCGTGGTGACGAAGGCGAACCGGTTGCGGTAGGCCAGGCGGTGATAGTCGAGATACCAGTTGGGAATCATGTAGTGCTGCCAGAGCAGGACGCGGTCCAGGGCGCGGGTTGCGGCCACCTGGTCGTCGCGGCTTTGCGCGGCGAGCAGCGCTTCGAGCAGGTGGTCGACCACCGGGCTGTTCACGCCAGCGTAGTTCTTGCTGCCTCGGGTCGCCGCCTGGCTGGAATGGAAGTACTGCCATTGCTCCAGGCCCGGACTGAGGGTTTGGGTCAGGGTCATCAGGATCATGTCGAAATCGAACTGGTCGAGCCGCTGCTTGTACTGGGCGCGGTCCACCGTGCGCAGGCGTGCCTCGATGCCGATGCTGGAGAGGTTCTCGACATAGGGCTGGAGAATGCGCTCCAGGTTCGGGTTGACCAGCAGTATTTCCAGCTTCAGCGGCTGGCCATTGCTGTTGACCAGACGCTGGCCGGAAAGCCTCCAACCGGCCTGGGCGAGCAGGTCCAGGGCCTGGCGCAGATTGTCTCGCCCCACGCCGCGACCGTCGGTATGGCTGACGCTGAAGGGCTGGGTGAACAGGCCGGGAGGAAGCTGGTCGCGGTAAGGCGCGAGCAGCAGCCATTCCTTGCCCACTGGCAGGCCGTTGGCGCTGAATTCGCTGTTGGGGTAGAAGCTGGTGGCGCGTCGATAGGCGTCACTGAACAGCGCACGGTTGGTCCATTCGAAATCCAGCATCAGCCCGAGGGCCTGGCGCACGCGGCGATCGGCGAAGGCTGCGCGGCGGCTGTTCATGAACAGCCCCTGGGTCTGGGTTGGAATCTGGTGCTGGATCTGCGCCTTGATCACCTGCCCGCGGCGAACCGCCGGAAAGGTGTAGCCATTGGCCCAGTTCTTCGCCTGATGCTCGATGTAGATATCGAATTCTCCGGCCTTGAAGGCTTCGAAAGCGACGTCGCTGTCACGGTAGAACTCGTACTCGACCCGGTCGAAGTTGTATTTGCCGCGATTGACGGGCAAGTCCTTGCCCCACCAGTCCTTGACTCGCTCGAATACCAGCCGGCGCCCGGGTTCTACCTGGGTTATGCGGTAGGGGCCGCTGCCCAGGGGTGGTTCGAAAGTGGTGGTCTTGAAGTCGCGGCCTTTCCAGTAGTGCTGTGGCAGTACCGGCATTTCGCCCAGGCGCAGGATCAGCAGCGGGTTGCCGGCGCGCTTGAACACGAAGCGGATGCGTTGCGGGTTGAGGATATCGACCCGTTGCACTTCCTGCAGGTTGGTGCGGTAGATCGGATGCCCATCCTTGAGCAGGGTGCGGTAGGAAAACGCCACGTCTGCTGCTGTGATCGGATGCCCATCGTGAAAGCGTGCTTCCGGGCGCAGGTTGAAGACCACCCAACTGCGGTCTTCGCTGAATTCCACCGAGCGCGCAATGAGGCCGTAGCTGGAGGTTGCCTCGTCGCCAGAGGGATCGTACTGGCCGGTACCGACCATCAGGGTTTCGTTGAGTTCGTTGACACCGTACTGCAGGAAGTTCGGTGTGGTCACCGGACTGCTGCCTTTGAAGGTATAGGGGTTCAGGGTGTCGAACGTGCCAAACGCCATCGCCCGCAAGGTGCCTCCCTTGGGAGCTTGCGGGTTGACCCAGTCGAAGTGGGTAAATCTGGCAGGGTACTTGAGCGTGCCGAACTGGGCGTAACCGTGACTTTCGGTGATGGTTGCGCCTGCGGGAAAGCTCAAGGCCAGGCTGAGTGACAGCAGGAGGGGACGTATCAAGTCGGCGATCCGGTCCAGGCGGCTTGGGCTTTATGATCCGTACAGTAACAGCTTGTATCAGCAGGAAAAAGAGCGCGCCCGAAACGTCAACGCACCGTTCGAAAGCGGCGCGTTCCTTTTAATGCGGCAGATAGACGGTCAGGGTCTGGCCGGGCTTCAGGGCCTGGCCGCTGCGCGGGTTCCAGCGCTTGAGGTGCTGCATTTCAACATTGAAGCGTTTGGCGACCAGATACAGCGAATCGCCCTTGCGAACCTTGTACTGGGTGGCACGTTTCCTGGCATCAGCGGCCGATACCGAAGCCACGGTGGTGGTCGGCTTGGCGCCCTGCATCACCAGGGTCTGGCCAGCTTTCAGCCGGTTGCCGCTGAGCTTGTTCCAGCGCTGCAGGTCCTTGACGCTGACCCGGTTGGCCTTGGCAATGCTGCCCAGGCTGTCGCCACGCTTGACCCGATAGCGAGTGCTGCGCGTCGGCGTCGAGGCTTCGGCGAGTGCCGCTTCGAATACCGCCTTCTGTGGCTGCAGGGTCAGCAGTTCCTCTGGCTTCATCTTCGACAGGCTGGTGGTCAGCAACTGGGCCTTGGCGGTCGGCACCAGCAGCTGCTGAGGGCCGTCCACGGTCATGCGTTTCTTGAAGGCCGGGTTGAGCTGGAACAGTTCGTCTTCGTCGATTTCGGCCAGGGCCGCGACCCGCGACAGGTCAAGGCGGTCCTTGATGGCCACGGCCTCGAAGTAGGGTTCGTTGGCGATCGGGTTGAGGTTCACGCCATAGGCCTGCGGCGTCAGTACCACTTGCGACAGCGCCAGCAGCTTGGGCACGTAGTCGCGGGTTTCCTGAGGCAGCGGGAGGTTCCAGTAGTCGGTGGGCAGGCCGAGCCGCTCGTTGCGCTCGATGGCCCGGCTGACAGTGCCCTCGCCAGCGTTGTAGGCGGCCAGTGCCAGCAGCCAGTCGCCGTTGAACATGTCGTGCAGGCGGGTCAGGTAGTCCAGTGCGGCGTTGGTCGAGGCAGTGATATCGCGGCGACCGTCATAGAAGTTGGTCTGGCGCAGTTTGTAGTGACGACCGGTGGACGGGATGAATTGCCACAGGCCGACCGCATGGGCCCGGGAGTAGGCCATCGGGTTGTAGGCGCTCTCGATGGCCGGCAGCAGTGCCAGTTCGAGGGGCATCTCGCGCTCTTCGAGACGCTCGACGATGTAGTGGATATAAAGGCTGCCACGGTCACCGGCGGTTTCCAGAAAGGACGGGTTGCTGGCAAACCACAACCGTTGTTGCTCGATGCGCGGATTGACGCCGATGTCGTCCTGCAGCTGGAAGCCTTGGCGTATGCGCTCCCACACGTCCTGCGGTACCTGCTCGGCAGGCTTGGCCTGGACGAAGACAGGCTTCTGCTTCAAGCGCGGCTGCACATGCACGCGAACGCTTTCGGAGTCGCCGATGTGACTGGTGCTCTGGCAGCCCACGAGGGTGGCTGACAGGCCGAGCGCGATGGCCTGTGCCAGGCGCGTCAGGACGGCGGAATTGAAGGTTCTGCGGCAAGTGGACGACATTGGCTGGGATAAAGTTCCGGGCGAAAATGTCGGGCGATTCTAGAAAGCGCCCCCCACCCGGTCAACCTCTCAGAACTGTACGGTCATCAACCGGCAACCCTTAGAACCTATCCTTCCACCCCCGCAACGCCGCAAAAACAGCACTTGGCGTAGGGTTTAAGGTGCCGCTCCGTTCGTCTGCTTTTTGTTTAATGGATGTTTCAGCGGTCCGCAGGAAGGGGTTGGTGAGTCGTTCCAGGCCGATCGTTGATGGCAACGTGATGCGATTCTCGGCGCGCAAGCGCTCAACGTCCGCGAAACGCTGGACAACGTTCGGATTGTCCGGCTCCACCGCCAGGGCGAAACGCAGGTTGCCGAGGGTGTATTCGTGGGCGCAGTACACACGGGTGGCTTCGGGCAAGGCCGCCAGGCGCTGCAGCGAGTCGTGCATCTGCTCGGCAGTGCCCTCGAACATCCGGCCGCAACCGGCGGCGAACAGGGTGTCGCCGCTGAACAGCAGGGGAGCAGCGGTATCGGCGCTGTAGTAGGCAATGTGGCCCAGCGTGTGTCCGGGAACTGCCAGGACCTGGAAGTCCACGCCCAGCGAGCGCACCACGTGGTTGTCATCCAGCGCCAGGTCGCGGGCGGGGATCGTTTCCCCGGCCGGACCACAGACCCGCGCCCCCGTGACGGCTTTCAACGCCTGGACGCCACCGACATGGTCGTTGTGGTGATGGGTGATGAGGATATCCTCCAGACGCCAGTCCGGATGCTTTTCCAGCCAGGCCAGCACCGGCGCGGCGTCGCCCGGATCGACCACCGCGCAACGTCGGCTGTCGGGATCCTGCAACAACCAGATGTAGTTGTCGCTGAAAGCGGGCAAGGCTTCTATCTGTATCATCGAGCGATTCGCCAAACGTGGGACAAGGGTGCATCTTAGTAGCTATGTGTCGTGTCGAGAACCTTCCAGGGAGATTGCAATGTCCGATCAAGCCTTCGCCCAGGCCGATCCGCAGTGGCTCGAACTCATCAGCCTGGCCCGTGACTGGTTCGCAGGCCCCCTGGGGCAACTGATGCTCAAGGAGGAACAGCGCCTGCTGGAAGAGGAGCTGGGTCGTTACTTCGGTGGCTACCTGGTGCATTACGGCCCCTGCGCCGAACCGCCGCCCACTGCGCCCCAGGTGCAACGCAACGTCCGGCTCGGCGCACCCTTGCCCGGGGTGGAGATTGTCTGCGAAGAGCAGGCCTGGCCCCTCAGCGAGCATGCCGCCGATGTCGTGGTACTGCAGCACGGCCTCGATTTTTCCCTGTCGCCCCACGGGTTGCTCCGCGAAGCCGCCAGCAGCGTACGTCCTGGTGGGCACCTGCTGATTGTCGGCATCAATCCCTGGAGCAGTTGGGGGCTGCGCCGGCCATTCGCCCATGACGCCTTGCGCAAAGCCCGTTGCATCTCGCCTTCGCGGGTGGGCGACTGGCTGAACCTGCTGGGCTTCGCGCTGGAGAAACGCCGGTTCGGGTGCTATCGTCCGCCGCTTGCTTCGCCAGCCTGGCAAAACCGCCTGGCCGGATGGGAGCGTGTCGCGGGGCGCTGGCAGGGTGCCGGCGGTGGGGTTTATCTGCTGGTGGCGCGCAAGATGGTGGTGGGCTTGCGCCCCCTGCGCCAGGAACGCCGCGAACCCATGGGCAAGTTGCTGCCGCTGCCGCTGGCCAAGGTCAATCGCCAGTCGCCTCACCCCGAAGGCAGAACCTTCAACGATGAATAAGGCTGTACATGAGCGATAGCGTCGAGATCTATACCGATGGCGCCTGCAAAGGCAACCCCGGCCCGGGTGGCTGGGGCGTGCTGATGGTCTACAAGGGGACCGAAAAGGAACTCTGGGGCGGTGAGCGCGAGACCACCAACAACCGTATGGAACTGATGGCCGCGATCAAGGGGCTCGAAGCCCTGCGTCGCGAGTGCGAGGTGCTGTTGGTCACCGACTCGCAGTACGTCATGAAAGGCATCACCGAGTGGATGACCAACTGGAAGAAGCGCGGCTGGAAAACCGCCGCCAAGGAGCCGGTGAAGAACGCCGACCTCTGGCAGTTGCTCGACGAGCAGGTCAACCGGCACAAGGTCACCTGGAAATGGGTGCGCGGGCACATCGGGCATCACGGCAACGAGCGTGCGGACCAGCTGGCCAATCGCGGGGTCGACGAAGTCCGCGGCATCCGCTGACCCGAATGGCGGATGATTCAGAGGGACGTGGCGGCGAAGCTGGGGTAAGATTCGGCGCTTTGAGCAACACGGCAGGAGAGCACCGACGTGGATTTGCAGAACAACAGGTCGGTAGTCCTCGATACCGAAACTACCGGTATGCCGGTGACCGATGGCCACCGGATCATCGAGATCGGCTGCGTCGAACTGATCGGGCGACGCTTCACCGGACGCAACTTCCACGTCTATCTGCAGCCGGATCGTCCGAGTGACGAAGGCGCCATCGGCGTCCACGGCATCACCGATGAATTCCTCAAGGGCAAGCCACGCTTTGCCGAGGTTGCCGAGGAATTCTTCGAGTTCATCCAGGGCGCGCGCCTGATCATCCACAACGCGTCGTTCGACGTTGGCTTCATCAACAACGAATTCGCACTGCTGGGCCAGTCTGATCGTGCCGATATCTCCCAGCACTGCGAGATCCTCGACACCCTGCTGATGGCGCGTGAGCGCCATCCTGGCCAGCGCAACAGCCTCGACGCCCTCTGCAAACGCTACGGTATCGACAACTCCGGCCGTGAGCTTCACGGCGCCTTGCTTGACTCCGAGTTGCTCGCCGACGTCTTCCTGGCGATGACCGGTGGCCAGACCAGCCTGTCGCTGGCCGGGCATGACGGTGAAGGCGAGAGTGGTGCCAACCAGGGCAGCGAGATTCGTCGCCTCTCGGCGAGCCGCCAGCCCGGCCGCATCATCCGTGCTACCGAGAGCGAGCTCGAGGCCCATGTGGCGCGTCTCGAAGCTGTCGCCAAATCGGCGGGCGGGCCGGCACTCTGGCAGCAACTGACAGACGCCAGCTGAAGCAATTGCCGCGCGCCTCGGCGGCAACCTTCTACCCTGACAGGAACGGCCCGTGCGGCCCGTCGCAGGAAGAAGGTATTGCCGCTTATGTACAAGGACCTGAAATTTCCGATCCTCATCGTTCACCGTGACATCAAGGCTGACACCGTTGCCGGCGACCGCGTCCGCGGTATTGCCCAGGAGCTGGCGCAAGACGGTTTTACCATTCTCAGTGCCACCGATTACGCCGAAGGTCGACTGGTCGCAGCTACCCATCACGGCCTCGCGTGCATGCTGATCGCGGCTGAAGGCGCCGGCGAAAACACCCATTTGCTGCAGAACATGGTCGAGCTGATCCGTCTGGCGCGCCTGCGGGCTCCGCACCTGCCGATCTTTGCGCTCGGCGAGCAGGTCACTCTGGAAAATGCTCCGGCCGACGCCATGAGCGAGCTCAACCAGTTGCGGGGCATTCTTTACCTGTTCGAAGACACGGTGCCCTTTCTCGCTCGCCAGGTCGCGCGGGCTGCCCACAACTACCTGGACGGCCTGTTGCCGCCGTTCTTCAAGGCCCTGGTACAACACACCGCACAATCCAATTATTCCTGGCATACCCCGGGACATGGCGGCGGCGTGGCCTATCGCAAGAGTCCGGTAGGGCAGGCGTTTCACCAGTTTTTCGGGGAAAACACCTTGCGCTCGGACCTGTCCGTCTCAGTGCCTGAACTGGGCTCGCTTCTCGACCACACCGGCCCGCTGGCACAGGCCGAAAGCCGTGCTGCGCGCAACTTTGGCGCCGACCACACCTTCTTCGTGATCAATGGCACCTCGACGGCCAACAAGATCGTCTGGCATTCGATGGTCGGGCGCGATGACCTGGTGCTGGTGGATCGCAACTGCCACAAATCGGTGTTGCACGCGATCATCATGACCGGCGCGATCCCGTTGTACCTGTGCCCTGAGCGTAACGAGCTGGGCATCATCGGCCCGATTCCTCTCGGCGAATTCAGTGCCGACGCCATCCACGCCAAGATCGCTGCCAACCCGCTGGCGCGGGGGCGCGAGCCCAGAGTGAAAATGGCGGTGGTGACCAACTCCACCTACGACGGTCTCTGCTACAACGCCGAGCTGATCAAGCAGACCCTGGGCAACAGTGTCGAGGTCCTGCATTTCGATGAAGCCTGGTACGCCTACGCCGCCTTCCACGACTTCTTCGCCGGACGCTATGCCATGGGCACTTCGCGCACTGCCGACAGCCCGCTGGTGTCCAGCACCCACTCCACTCACAAGTTGCTGGCCGCCTTCAGCCAGGCCTCGATGATTCATGTGCAGAACGGCGGCAGCCGGCAGCTGGATCGTGATCGCTTCAACGAAGCGTTCATGATGCATATTTCCACATCGCCGCAGTACAGCATTCTCGCTTCGCTGGACGTGTCCTCCGCCATGATGGAGGGCCCGGCTGGACGTTCTTTGTTACAAGAAATGTTCGACGAGGCGCTGAGCTTTCGCCGTGCACTGGCCAACCTCCGCGAGCATCTGGATGCTGAAGACTGGTGGTTCAGTGTCTGGCAGCCGCCGCGGGTCGAGGGCATTCACCGCATCGCGACCGAGGACTGGTTGCTGGAGCCACAGGCCCCATGGCACGGGTTTGGCGATGTCTGCGAGGACTATGTGCTGCTCGATCCGATCAAGGTCACCCTGGTGATGCCTGGCCTGGACACCGGTGGCAGCCTCGACCGGCATGGCATTCCGGCGGCAGTGGTCAGCAAGTTCCTCTGGGAGCGCGGGTTGGTGGTGGAGAAAACCGGGCTCTACTCCTTCCTCGTGCTGTTCTCCATGGGCATCACCAAGGGCAAGTGGAGCACGCTGCTGACCGAGCTGCTCGAGTTCAAGCGCAACTACGACGCCAACACTGACCTGCTGCACAGCCTGCCCTGCATAGTGGCAGAGGATCCGCATCGTTATCGCGGCATGGGGCTTCGCGATCTGTGTGACCAGTTGCATGCCTGCTACCGAAGCAATGCCACGGCAAAACAGCTCAAGCGCCTTTACACCCGCCTGCCCGAGGTCGCGATGAAGCCTGCCGATGCGTACGACAAACTGGTGCGTGGCGAGGTCGAGGCGGTGCCTGTCGACCAACTGCTTGGTCGTGTCGCAGCAGTGATGCTGGTGCCTTATCCACCAGGCATCCCGTTGATCATGCCCGGTGAGCGCTTTACCGAAGCGACTCGCTCGATCATCGATTACCTGGCCTTCGCCCGGGCGTTCGATACCGGGTTCCCCGGATTCGTTGCTGATGTGCATGGGCTCTTGCACCACGAAACGCAGGAGGGGCGGGTCTATACGGTCGACTGCGTCAAGGAGTAGCGGGCCTCTTTGTCAGCGCCTGATGCTAGAATCCGCCGCTTGAATTCAGGAGGTAGACCCGTGCGCAAAGTGGCGATGGTAATGGCGGTACTGGCCCTGGCCGGTTGTGACAACGATGCCGAAAAGGTGCACAAGCAGGTCGCCGAACATCTGCAGAATCCCAAGACGGCCAAGTTCGCCAACGTCCGCTTCAACCAGCAAGGCGATATCTGCGGCCAGTTCCGCGGCAAGGACGACAGTGGCACCTTCCTGCCGTACCGCAGCTATGTTGCCATCAAGGACGGCGCGGATTACCGGATCATCATCGACGAGACCGGCAACGACCTGCGCATCCGCGAAGTCTGTGGCGGCGCCGATCTGCAGCGGCGCGCCGAAGCCCTGGCAAACGAGCCGGCGCCGCAAGGCTGGGATGTGGAAATCATCCAGGGGCCCAACATGGGGGCGCTCAGCGACATGACCGCGCGCCTGATCGAAAAAGGCATCTCTTCCTCGGTGGAGTACCGTGACGGCAAGCCGGTCGTGCTGTTGGGACCTTTCCCGGACAAGGCCGATGCCGAAGCCCGCAAGAACGATGTGATGGCACGTCTCGGAACCGATTCGGTGGTCATTCAGCACGGGGCCCCTCGCTGAGTCGCTAGTGCGCTGCTCTGCGACCGGTACTTGCGCGTTTGTCGGACTATGCTCTGAAAGAGGGGTTTCATCGAAGAGAGCGGCAACGGTGAGGAGGGGGCCATGTCCACGCTGGAGCGAGCCATTACGGTTGCAGCCCGAGCCCACGAGGGGCACAGGGAAAAAGGAGGCGCAGCATACATCCTTCATCCATTGCGGGTGATGCTGCGGGTTTCTACCACGGAACAGCGGATCGTCGCGGTGCTGCACGAGGTGCTTCAGGAGTCGCCGATGACGCTCTCGGACCTCGCCCGCGAGGGGTTCGCGCTGAAAATCCTTGCGGCAGTTCAGGCGCTCAGCCAGCGCGGCGATGAAAGCTACGAAGACTTCGTCGTGCGGGTGGGCGCCGATCCTCTGGCGCGAACGGTGAAGCTCGCCGACCTCGCCGACGAAAGCGATTTCTCGGTGATCGCCATTCCCAGTCCTGCCGAGATCGCTCGCCTGCAGCGCCATCAGCAAGCCAGCGCCTATCTCCAGGCGCTGAGCTGAGCGTTACCGCAAGTCTTGAGAGGGCGACCGAGGCGACGGGCTCGACGTGGTGGCCCATTGGAGAAACCGGCGTACGCCAGCATGCCTCGGATTGATGACCGAGGCATGCATCCAGTCAATCTTCCTTAGGTACGGTCCAGAAAATCTGTACGCCGCCGTCGTCGCGGTGGGCGACCGTCACGTTGTCGTTCTCGGCGATTTCCTCTAGAAGCATCTCCCAGTCAGCGGTGGATTCGTGTTCGAGCCGGAAGATCAGTGCGGCCCGGGCGCGCTGTGCGGTCGGGGCATTGATGATTTTCTGGATGCGAATGCCCAGTTGTTCGTAGCTGCTGACGGACAGGGAGGATGAAGCGGTGGCCACGGTTGCGGTTCCTTGTTTTTGCTGTATGCACATACAGTATTTCACTGTAGGTCATTTCGCAACAGTTCGTCGGCAACAGAACTTACTCAAGCTTGCAGCGCAGGGCTGGCCGCTATTCGCGCTGACTCATCGTTCACCGGGTTTCCCAAGAGCCAAGCTCAACGGCGTCGGGCGGTGCCTAGCAGTTTTCTTACGCAGCTAGAATGCTACTTCAGTGTCGGAATGCCGAATGTTTTTAACAAAGCGTTCGGTTTTCCGACTCTGTTGAGCGACAATCCCGCGGCCCTGGTGTCTGGCACGAGTGCTCCGGTGAATTTGACAAGGTTGCATTCGGTTCGCATAGTTGGGTATGGCAAACGTTTGCGATCCGATAAAAATCATAATACGGGGTACATCATGCCTTTGCTTCGCGCCTTTCGAGTGTTGGCGACCGCCATGCTCTTCAGCTTTTGCTCCGCGCTGCCGTTTTCCGTCGCCCATGCCGAAGGCGGGCCCCAAGTGGCCCTGGTGATGAAATCCCTGGCCAATGAATTCTTCCTGACCATGGAAGCGGGGGCCACGACTTATCAGAAACAGCACCCTGACGATTTCACGCTGATTGCCAACGGCATCAAGGACGAGTCCGATACCGCGAGCCAGATTCGTATCGTCGAGCAGATGATCGCGCGCAAGGTCGATGCGCTGGTCATCGCTCCGGCTGACTCCAAGGCGTTGGTGCCGGTGATCAGGAAAGCGATTGACGCCGGGATCACGGTGGTCAATATCGATAACCGTCTTGATCCCGATGTGCTCAAGAGCAAGCAGCTCAGCGTGCCCTTCGTGGGGCCGGACAACCGCAAAGGCGCCCGTCTGGTCGGCGACTATCTGGCCGCGCAGCTCAAGGCGGGTGACCGGGTCGGCATCATCGAGGGCGTATCGACCACCACCAATGCTCAACAGCGGACTGCGGGTTTCAGGGACGCGATGGAGGCGGCCGGGATGACGATCGTTCCGGTGCAGTCCGGCAGTTGGGAAATCAGCAAGGGCAACGCGGTCGCCCTGGCGATGCTCAACGAATACCCCGACCTCAAGGCATTGCTGGCCGGCAACGACAGCATGGCGCTGGGTGCGGTTTCTGCGGTGCGCTCCGCTGGCCGGTCCGGCCAGGTCCAGGTGGTCGGCTACGACAACATCAAGGCGATAGAACCGATGCTGGCCGACGGTCGAGTGCTGGCTACCGCCGACCAGTTCGCGGCGCAGCAGGCGGTGTTCGGTATCCAGGCGGCGCTGAAGATGCTGAAGGGCGAGAATCCGGGGGTGGATGCCGATAACGTCATCCAGACGCCGGTCAAACTGATAACCCGCCAGTAGTCGGAGGCAAGCGTATGTCAGACACCAGTCAGGAGGTGTTGACGGTCGAGGGTATCGGCAAGGCTTACGCCCAGCCGGTCCTCGATGGCATCGGCTTGAGCCTGCGGCGGGGCGAGGTACTGGCCTTGACTGGCGAGAACGGCGCCGGCAAAAGCACGCTGTCGAAAATCATCGCCGGGTTGGAGCCTGCGAGCGGCGGTCGCATGCAGTTTCTGGGGCATCCTTATCATCCATCGAATCGCGCCGCTGCCGAGCGTCTGGGGGTGCGCATGGTGATGCAGGAGTTGAACCTGCTGCCCACCCTGAGCATCGCCGAGAATCTGTTTCTGCATGATCTGCCTGCCCGGGGCGGCTGGATCGATCGCAAGCGGTTGCGCCAACAGGCTCGCGAAGCGATGGCGGCGATGGGGCTGGATGCGCTCGATCCGGACCTGCTGGTGGGTGACCTGGGGATCGGCCACCAGCAGATGGTCGAGATCGCTCGCAACCTGATCGGTGACTGTCATGTCCTGATCCTCGACGAGCCCACCGCGATGCTCACCGATCGCGAGGTGGCGCTGCTCTTTGCCCGGATCGAAGGGCTGCGAGCGCGCGGTGTGGCCATTGTCTACATTTCCCATCGTCTGGAAGAGCTCAAGCGCATTGCCCAGCGCGTCGCTGTGCTGCGTGATGGCCGTCTGGTCTGCGTAGGGCCGATGGAGCGGTACAGCACCGACCAACTGGTCACCTTGATGGCCGGGCGCGAACCGGAAGAGCACCTTGAGATGCCCGGTCGGCATTGGGGGGAGCCCGTGTTGCGCGTCAGGGGGTTGGGGCGTGCAAACAAAGTGATCGATGTTTCCTTCGAGGTACGCGCCGGCGAGGTGTTCGGCCTTTGCGGGCTGGTGGGTTCCGGGCGCACCGAGTTACTGCGTCTGATCTACGGCGCCGATCGCCCCGACAGCGGCACCGTCGAACTGGGGGATCCGCTGCGTGTGCGCAAGATCGGCTCGCCGGCAGCGGCGGTTGCCCAGGGCATTGCCTTGGTCAGCGAGGACCGCAAGGGCGAAGGCTTGCTGCTGAGCCAGGCGATCAGCGCCAACCTGTTCCTTGGCAACTTTTCGGCGATTGCCCGTGGGGGTTGGCTGGGTGTCGGCGCCGAGCATGACCTGGCCGCTCGCCGTATTGCCGCGTTGCGCATCCGCAGCGAAGGGCCGGACCAACCGGTGGGCGAGCTGTCCGGTGGCAACCAGCAGAAAGTGGCGATCGGCCGCTGGCTGGAGCGCGACTGTTCAGTGCTGCTGTTCGATGAGCCTACCCGCGGCATCGATGTCGGCGCCAAGCGGGATATTCACGGACTGCTGGCCGGGCTGGCGAGCCAGGGCAGGGCGCTGGTAGTGGTGTCCAGCGACTTGCGCGAGCTGATGCTGATCTGCGATCGCATCGGCGTGCTCAGTGCTGGCCGATTGATCGACACCTTCGAGCGTGAAGACTGGAGCCAGGATCGAATCCTGGCGGCGGCGTTCGCCGGTTACCAGAAACAGGATGTGCTGCTGCCCGATATGGCCAGAGGAGTGGGGGCATGAAGACGACTTCCCTGATCACACTGGCCGGTGGCAAGCGCCATGGTCGCCAGTCCGCGCTGGGCACATGGCTGGGGATGATGGGCGTGCTGGTGGTCATGGTGTTGCTGTTCTCTGTCCTCAGCAGTCATTTCTGGTCCTACACCACGTTCAGCACCCTGGCCAACCAGATTCCCGACCTGATGGTGCTGGCAGTGGGCATGACCTTCGTCCTGATCATCGGCGGCATCGATCTGTCGGTGGGGTCCGTGGTAGCCCTGGCGGCGTCCGTGGTGAGTGTGGCGATTCTGCAGTGGGGGTGGAATGTGATGCCGGCCGTGCTGCTTGGCGTGGCCTGTGCCGGCCTGGTCGGCAGCTTCACCGGTGCCATTGTCGCGGCCTGGCGGATTCCTTCGTTCATCGTTTCCCTGGGGGTGCTGGAAGTGGCGAGGGGTGGTGCGTATCAATTGACCGATTCGCGCACCGCCTACATCGGCGATGCCCTGGCGTGGCTTTCCGAGCCTTTGCTCTTCGGCATATCGCCGTCGTTCCTGATAGCCCTGTCGGTAATGCTACTGGCGCAACTGGTGCTCGTCCGTACCGTGTTCGGCCGCTACCTCATCGGCATCGGCACCAACGAAGAGGCCGTGCGGCTGGCAGGTGTCGATCCGCGGCCCTACAAGATTCTCGTCTTCGCCCTGATGGGAATGCTGGCCGGGTTGGCGGCGCTGTTTCAGATATCGCGGCTGGAAGCGGCCGATCCCAATGCTGGCGTGGGCCTCGAGCTTCAGGTGATTGCGGCAGTGGTCATCGGAGGCACCAGCCTGATGGGCGGTCGTGGCTCGGTCATCAGCACGTTCTTCGGCGTATTGATCATTTCCGTACTGGCAGCGGGGTTGGCCCAGATCGGCGCCTCCGAGCCGACCAAACGCATCATCACCGGGGCGGTCATCGTGATCGCCGTGGTTCTCGACACCTATCGCAGCCGGCGCACGAGCCGGCGGAACTGAAAGCATGGCAACCATCAAAGACGTAGCAGCGCTGGCCGGGATTTCCTATACCACCGTGTCCCATGTGCTGAACAAGACCCGACCGGTCAGCGAGCATGTCAGGCTCAAGGTCGAGGCGGCGATCGCCGAACTCGACTATGTGCCCAGTGCCGTGGCGCGTTCGCTCAAGGCGCGAAGCACGGCCACCATCGGCCTGTTGGTGCCCAACAGTGTCAACCCGTACTTCGCCGAGTTGGCCAGGGGGATAGAAGACGCCTGCGAGCGCAACGGCTACTGCGTCATTCTCTGCAACTCCGACGACAACCCTCAAAAGCAGCGCAGCTATCTGCGCGTGTTGCTGGAAAAGCGGATCGACGGCTTGATCGTTGCTTCAGTGGGGGAGGAGCGGGACCTGCTCGACAGTCTTTCCTGCGTACGCACGCCGATGGTCATTGTCGATCGTGTGCTGGAAGGGGTGGAGGCTGACCTCGTGCGCATCGACCACGAGCAGGGGGCTTACCTGGCGACCCGCCACCTGCTTGACCTGGGGCATGTGGATATCGCCTGCATCAATGGGCCTGAAGACACCAGCGTGGCAAAAATGCGTCTGGCAGGCTTTCGTCGTGCCCTGACCGAGGCTGGGGTCGGGTTGCGTGAGGGGCGGGTGGTTCACAGTGACTTCACCAGTCTCGGTGGCTACGGTGCCGCAGCATTGCTGTTGAATCGGGATCGGCCCACGGCGATATTCGCTGCCAATGACATGATCGGCATGGGGGTGCTGCGGGCGGCGGCGGAGCGCAACATCACCGTCCCGGGGGCGCTGTCGGTGATCGGGTTCGACGATATCCAGATGTGCCAGTACGTCTATCCGGCGCTGACGACCGTCGGCCAGTCCATCCGTGATCTGGGGGAGACCGCGACCTCCCTGTTGCTGCGGCGTATCGCCGGGTCGGAAACTGCGCCGGTCGAGCAGCGTATCGTGGCGCCGAAGATTGTCCTGCGTGAGTCGACCGGGCCAAGTCCGGATCTGTTCAGCGAATACGGATGAGGTCATTCCATGCAGTCGAAGGTCTTGGTGGTGGGCAGCCTCAACATGGATCTGGTAACGCGTGCGGAGCGCTTGCCACGCGTCGGAGAAACCCTGGCAGGGCACTCGTTCACCACGGTGCCGGGTGGCAAGGGCGCCAATCAGGCGGTGGCGGCGGTGCGTCTTGGCGCCTCGGTGGCGATGGTGGGCTGTGTCGGGGATGACGCTTATGGGCAGCAGTTGCGTGAGGCGCTGCGAGTCGAAGGCGTCGATTGCCAGGCGGTAGACATCGTGACCGGTGTTTCCAGCGGGGTTGCGCTTATCGTGGTGGATGCGTCCAGTCAGAACGCCATCGTTGTCGTCGCCGGCAGCAATGGTTGCCTGCAGCCGACCCTGATCGACCGGGCCGATGCGTTGTTCCAGGCGGCAGACGTGATTGTCTGTCAGATGGAGGTGCCGCCCCAGGCTGTCGCCCATGCTCTGGCGCGGGGGCGCTCCCTGGGCAAGGTCGTCATTCTCAATCCGGCCCCGGTTGCCGGGCCTCTTCCGGTGCAATGGTTCGCCAATATCGACTACCTGATTCCCAATGAAACCGAGGCTGCAGCCCTGACGGGGCTGCGGGTGGATGATCTGGATTCGGCGCTCGTTGCCGTCCGTCATCTGCGTGAGTTGGGTGCAGCCAACGTCATCCTGACGATGGGCGCTCAAGGAGCACTGTTCGCGAGCTCCGAAGGAATCGAGCATTTTCCTGCGCCTGCAGTGCAGGCGCAGGACACGACAGCGGCAGGTGATACTTTCGTGGGCGGCTTTGCCGCTGCCTTGGGGGGGGGAGCCAGTGAGCGTGAAGCGATTGTTTTCGGCCAGCGGGCCGCAGCGATTTCCGTTACGCGCGCCGGGGCGCAGCCTTCCATCCCGATGCTGGCCGAAGTCGAGGCGTTTTAGCCATCCTCAAGCGTGTGCCGCGGAGGGCTCGTGCCGATAGCGCTCGAAAACCTGGTCGACAAAGCTGCGGGCTGCGTCGCTGCCCATTTCCTTCACCAGCAGGTCCAGCGCGATGAGGGTCAATTCTTCCGCTGTACCCGGGCTGTAGGCGCTCTGCCCCTCGGGCCATTTCACCTTGATGTCGGCGTCGATACTGTGGCTGGTCATGAAATTCTCGAAATGGCCCGTACTCTGGAAGGGTGAAACGCCGGGCCACTGGCGTTCCTGCGACTGGGGGTGCGAGTTGCCAGTGTACTCATGTCTGCCGGGCGACGGCTCTGCGACTTAGGCATAACGGGGACTGCGTGGCAAACTAACGGTATTTTTCGACAGGGCACTTTTCATGCAGATCGACCTGAATGATCCGAGCCAGTTCACCCTTGAACAGGTTCGCCAACTCATCGCCAGCGGCAACGGATCGGTACATAACCAGCTGAGGGTCAATCGTGCCGGCCAGGCGTGGTTGTCGCAGGTCGTGGGCGGCCGGGACCTAGACGGCCTGCGGTTCCGGCTGGAGACCTGGGCGGCCGGATCGGGATGCGTAGGACCTCTGGCTGCAGGCGATGAGCGCTGGGTGCTTCAGGTGTACAACGCGCTGCGAAATAACTGGCCGGAGCCTGCCAGCGACTACATTGATCTTTATTGAGGGAAGAAGGCTACGCAAAATCCAGACACTATTGGCATTTTCCCTCGACTGCCCGGTGAGGCAGACTGGCACGCTTTTGTAACAATCGGCAGCAAATGCTGTCCGATGCGACAGTATTCAATATCCCTAAGGAGGGTTCATGTTCCCCATGCGTGCATCATTGGCAAGTCTGCTGGCTATTGCTGTTCTGGCGGGTTGCAGCAGCAACGGCGGTTCGCCCAAAACGCCCGATGCTACGGCGACACCAAGTCTCGATGGTCGCTGTGAGGCCAGTGGCGCGGAGTTCGCCGTAGGCAAGCCAGCTTCCGTCGAGCTGCTCGAGCAGGCCCGCAAGGCGAGCGGTGCGCAGACAGCGCGCGTGCTCAAACCGAATGACGTTGTGACGCTGGAGTACCGTTCGGAGCGCCTGAACCTTCATGCCGACGACAAGGGCGTGATCATTCGCGCCAATTGCGGCTGAGCCTGAATTCCGGGCACAAAAAACCCGTCGCAAGCGACGGGTTTTTCAATTCACCAGAGATTACGCTGGGCGAACCTGTGCAGCCTGCATGCCTTTCTGGCCTTTTTCGGCTACGAAAGATACGGTCTGGCCTTCTTTCAGGGATTTGAAGCCGTCGGCTTCGATGGCCTTGAAGTGAACGAAGAGGTCATCGCCGCCACCTTCTGGGGTGATGAAGCCGAAGCCTTTTTCATCGTTGAACCATTTGACGGTGCCGGTTTGGCGATTGGACATGGGGTGTATCTCCAGGAAACTTGATTTTTTTCGTAGTGCGGTGTCGCCGAGAGCCAACAGGATGCACGGGGACATCATAGTCTAATTCTGCGCCGGTGGTGGCTTTTCGCTGTAGCGAATGATGATCTGGGGCAAGAATGCTTCCAATGATCCTCAGCCTTTGGGTGCGCAAGCCGCCTTGACCGCAGCCTGGGCGCGCTGGAGCAGCGCAGCGTCGACGCCATCCTTGCGGTCCAGCGCCTCGATTTCACTGGTGCTGAAGTTCTTCTCGATCGCATCGGCGCCACACTTGCAGTGGGCGTCGGCTTGCTTGGCGTTTACGCCTTGGCCGGTGGCGACCTGCACGCACTGATCCATGTATTGGCCTTTCTTGCCAGCCGGCCATGGACCGGCATTGGCACTCAACGGCAACAGCAGGGCCCCTGCGGCAGCCAGGGCGAAAAGAGACTGAAGTCGCATAACCAGATACTCCTTGGGTAGTCGGGTCTCATCAAGAGTAGGACGCTTCAGTAACTCTGAGCAGGAAAAATCCGTGGGAGTTCAGTGTCGCGGCTTTTTTCCAAATATTTCCGGCTGTTGACTGTCTAACCCGTCGCCTGCGCCGATGCATGTGCTAGCATGCCGGGCTCGGGGTAGCGCTGTGCTTGCCCCGTCTTTATTTCTGTTCCAGTCACTCTGGTTCGTTCCCTGGCAGGCATTCGACTTCTGCCACTGTGAGGCAGGCTTTCCTTTCGGAAAGACAGGGGCGAATCGCGTACTGGCTCATCCCAACCCACGTGACCTTTGGTAGGGGTCACCACTAGGAGAGGAGGCGCCATGCCCGTAATTACTCTTCCCGATGGCAGTCAACGTACGTTCGACCAGGCGGTTACCGTCGCCGAGGTCGCCGCATCCATTGGCGCAGGCCTGGCCAAGGCCACCGTCGCCGGCAAGGTCGATGGCAAGCTGGTCGATGCCTGCGACGTGATCGATCACGATGCCCGCCTGCAAATCATTACGCCCAAGGACGAAGAGGGGCTGGAAATCATTCGTCACTCGTGCGCCCACCTGGTCGGCCACGCAGTCAAGCAGCTGTACCCGACTGCGAAGATGGTCATCGGTCCGGTCATCGACGAAGGCTTCTACTACGACATCGCCTACGAGCGTCCTTTCACGCCGGAAGACATGGCTGCTATCGAGCAGCGCATGCAACAGCTGATCGACAAGGATTACGATGTCATCAAGAAGGTCACCCCGCGTGCAGAGGTGATCGAAGTGTTCAAGGCCCGTGGCGAAGACTACAAGCTGCGCCTGGTCGAGGACATGCCGGATGAGCAGGCCATGGGCCTGTACTATCACGAAGAATACGTCGACATGTGCCGTGGCCCGCACGTGCCGAATACCCGTTTCCTGAAGTCGTTCAAGCTGACCAAGTTGTCCGGCGCCTACTGGCGTGGCGATGCCAAGAACGAACAGCTGCAGCGTGTCTACGGCACTGCCTGGGCTGACAAGAAGCAACTGGCTGCGTACATCCAGCGCATCGAGGAGGCCGAGAAGCGCGATCACCGCAAGATCGGCAAGCGCCTCGGTCTTTTCCACGTCCAGGAAGAAGCGCCGGGCATGGTGTTCTGGCACCCGAACGGCTGGACCCTGTATCAGGTGCTTGAGCAGTACATGCGCAAGGTTCAGCGCGAGAACGGCTATCTGGAGATCAAGACTCCTCAGGTGGTCGATCGCAGCCTGTGGGAAAAGTCGGGTCACTGGGCCAACTATTCCGACAATATGTTCACCACTCAGTCGGAAAACCGTGATTACGCGGTGAAGCCGATGAACTGCCCGTGCCATGTTCAGGTGTTCAACCAGGGCCTGAAAAGCTACCGCGAGTTGCCACTGCGTCTGGCCGAGTTCGGCGCCTGCCACCGTAACGAAGCGTCGGGTGCCTTGCACGGTATCATGCGTGTTCGCGGCTTTACTCAGGACGATGCCCACATTTTCTGCACCGAAGAGCAGATGCAGTCCGAATCGGCGGCGTTCATCAAGCTGACCATGGATGTGTACTCCGACTTCGGCTTCCAGGACATCCAGCTCAAACTGTCGACCCGTCCGGAAAAGCGCGTTGGTTCGGATGAGCTGTGGGACCGTGCCGAGGCTGCGCTGGCCGCTGCCCTGGATAACGCCGGTCTGCCTTATGACCTGCAGCCGGGCGAGGGTGCCTTCTACGGTCCGAAGATCGAGTTCTCGCTCAAGGACTGCCTGGGTCGTGTCTGGCAGTGCGGTACGCTGCAGCTGGACTTCAACCTGCCGATCCGTCTGGGTGCCGAATACGTATCCGAAGACAACGGCCGCAAGCACCCAGTGATGCTGCACCGGGCGATCCTCGGTTCCTTCGAGCGTTTCATCGGTATCCTCATCGAGCACTACGAAGGTGCATTCCCGGCCTGGTTGTCGCCAACCCAGGCGGTGATCATGAATATCACCGACAAGCAGGCCGAATTCGCCCATCTCGTCGAAAAAACACTGACTGAAAGCGGATTCCGTGCCAAGTCTGACTTGAGAAATGAGAAGATCGGCTTTAAAATCCGCGAGCATACCTTGCTCAAGGTTCCCTATCTCTTGGTTATTGGAGATCGGGAAGTCGAAACGCAAACTGTCGCTGTGCGTACCCGTGAAGGTGCTGACCTGGGTTCCATGCCCGTCGCCCAGTTCGCGGACTTGCTTGCGCAAGCGGTTTCCCGGCGTGGTCGCCAAGATTCGGAGTAATTACCATTAAGCGTGATATGAGACAGGATAAACGAACTGCACCGAAGGCCCCGATCAACGAGAATATCTCGGCACGCGAGGTTCGGTTAATTGGCGCTGACGGCGAGCAGATTGGCATCGTCTCGATTGATGAAGCGCTTCGTATCGCTGATGAAGCGAAGCTGGATCTGGTAGAAATTTCTGCTGACGCCGTACCTCCTGTCTGCAAGGTCATGGACTACGGCAAGCACCTCTTCGAGAAGAAGAAACAGGCCAACGAGGCCAAGAAAAACCAGAAACAGATCCAGATCAAAGAAATCAAGTTTCGTCCAGGGACGGAAGAAGGGGATTACCAGGTAAAACTACGCAACCTGGTACGTTTCCTTAGTGATGGGGACAAGGCCAAGATCTCTCTGAGATTCCGCGGCCGTGAGATGGCTCACCAGGAGCTGGGCATGGAGCTGTTGAAGCGGGTCGAAACCGACCTCGCCGACTACGGCACCGTTGAGCAGCATCCGAAGATGGAAGGACGCCAGCTTATGATGGTCATCGCCCCCAAGAAAAAGAAATAACCACCAGGGCACGGCAGGCCTTGCGGTTATGTTTATCCACTGAATGCGGAGTATCCGAACATGCCAAAAATGAAAACCAAAAGCGGTGCCGCGAAGCGTTTCCTGAAAACCGCTTCCGGCTTCAAGCACAAGCACGCTTTCAAGAGCCACATCCTGACCAAAATGTCGACCAAGCGTAAGCGTCAACTGCGTGGTAGCAGCCTGCTGCACCCGTCGGACGTTGCAAAAGTCGAGCGCATGCTGCGCGTACGTTAATTTCGGTCAAAGATAGAGGAAGTTACTCATGGCTCGTGTAAAGCGTGGCGTCATCGCTCGTAAGCGTCACAAGAAAATTCTGAAACTGGCTAAAGGTTACTACGGCGCGCGTTCCCGCGTATTCCGTGTAGCCAAGCAAGCGGTCATCAAGGCAGGCCAATACGCCTACCGCGACCGTCGTCAGAAAAAACGTCAGTTCCGCGCTCTGTGGATCGCTCGTATCAACGCTGGTGCTCGCAACAACGGTCTGTCCTACAGCCGTCTGATCGCCGGTCTGAAGAAGGCGTCCATCGAGATCGACCGTAAGGTTCTGGCTGATCTGGCAGTGAACGAAAAAGCGGCGTTTGCTGCGATTGTCGAGAAAGCTAAAGCCGTCCTGGCTTAAGTACCCACGACAATCATTCGCCGTCGAATTCGGCGGCGAATGTTAAACGTCATAAATAGGGGAAGAGCCTGTAAGCTCTTCCCCTATTTCGTATCTGGAGTCTGTACATGGAAAACCTGGATGCGCTGGTCTCCCAAGCCCTGGAGGCTGTGGAACGCGCTGAAGACATCAATGCCCTGGAGCAGATCCGGGTTCAATTCCTTGGCAAGAAAGGCGAACTGACCCAGGTGATGAAGACCCTGGGCAACCTGCCTGCCGAAGAGCGCCCGAAAGTCGGCGCCCTGATCAACGATGCCAAGGAACGCGTCACCGAAGTGCTCAATGCACGCAAGACCGCTTTCGAAGAGGCCGAGCTGAGTGCTCGCCTGGCGGCCGAATGCATTGATGTGACCTTGCCAGGCCGTGGCCAGACCTCCGGTGGCTTGCATCCGATCACCCGCACCCTCGAGCGTATCGAGCAGTTCTTCACCCATATCGGCTACGGCATCGCCGAAGGCCCGGAAGTCGAAGACGATTACCACAACTTCGAAGCACTCAACATTCCCGGCCACCACCCGGCCCGGGCAATGCATGACACCTTCTATTTCAATGCCAACATGCTGCTGCGTACCCACACCTCGCCGGTGCAGGTGCGGACCATGGAGTCCTCGCAGCCGCCAATCCGCATTGTCTGCCCGGGCCGCGTCTATCGCTGCGACTCGGACCTGACCCACTCGCCGATGTTCCATCAGGTCGAAGGCCTGCTGGTCGATCGCGACATCAATTTCGCCGACCTCAAAGGCACCATCGAAGAGTTCCTGCGGGTGTTCTTCGAGAAAGAACTGGCGGTGCGTTTCCGTCCTTCGTTCTTCCCCTTCACCGAGCCTTCTGCTGAAGTCGATATCCAGTGTGTGATGTGCAGTGGCAAAGGCTGCCGCGTCTGCAAACAGACCGGCTGGCTGGAAGTCATGGGCTGCGGCATGGTTCACCCGAACGTGCTGCGCATGTCTGGCATCGACCCCGAAGAGTTCTCGGGCTTCGCTTTCGGCATGGGTGCCGAACGCCTGGCCATGCTGCGTTACGGCGTCAACGATTTGCGCCTGTTCTTCGACAACGACTTGCGGTTCCTTGCGCAATTTCGCTAGGTCGCGCACCCGTAACGAATCTTTCAGGAGAGCAGGATGAAATTCAGTGAAAAGTGGCTGCGCGGTTGGGTCAACCCGCAGGTATCCCGTGACGAGCTGGTAGCCCGTCTGTCGATGGCCGGTCTGGAAGTCGACAGTGTGACGCCGGCCGCCGGTCAATTCAGCGGCATCGTGGTGGGCGAGGTGCTGAGCACCGAGCAGCACCCGGATGCCGACAAGCTGCGTGTTTGCCAGGTGAGCAACGGCAGCGAGACCTTCCAGGTTGTGTGTGGTGCACCAAACGTGCGCCCCGGCCTGAAGATTCCGTTCGCCATGATCGGCGCCGAGCTGCCGGGCGACTTCAAGATCAAGAAGGCCAAGCTGCGTGGCGTCGAGTCCAACGGCATGCTGTGCTCGGCGTCCGAGCTGCAGATCAGCGACGATAACGACGGCCTGCTGGAGTTGGCCGCCGATGCTCCGGTTGGCCAGGACATCCGTGAGTATCTGGATCTGGATGACGCCAGCATCGAGGTCGACTTGACCCCGAACCGCGGTGACTGCCTGTCCCTGGCTGGCCTGGCGCGGGAAGTGGGTGCCTTGTACGCCGCTCCGGTCACCCGCCCAGTGGTGCCGGTCGTTGCCTCGGCTCATGACGAAGTTCGCCCGGTCGACGTGCTTGCCCCGGCGGCATGCCCACGCTACCTGGGCCGGGTTATCCGCAATGTCGACCTGTCGCGCCCAACCCCGCTGTGGATGGTGGAGCGCCTGCGTCGTGCTGACGTGCGCAGCATCGATGCGGCTGTCGACATCACCAACTATGTAATGCTCGAACTGGGCCAGCCGCTGCACGCATTCGACCTCGCCGAGATCAATGGCGGCATTCGTGTGCGCATGGCCGAAGAGGGCGAGAAGCTGGTCCTGCTCGACGGCCAGGAAGTCACCCTGCGCGCCGACACCCTGGTCATCGCTGACCACAGCCGTGCCCTGGCCATTGCCGGCGTGATGGGTGGCGAGCACAGCGGTGTATCCGCGACCACCCGCGACATCTTCCTTGAAAGCGCGTTCTTCGAACCGATTTCGGTCGCCGGTAAAGCCCGTTCCTACGGCCTGCACACCGATGCCTCGCATCGTTACGAGCGCGGTGTTGACTCGCAGTTGGCCCGTGAAGCCATGGAGCGTGCCACTGGCCTGTTGCTGGAGATTGTCGGCGGTGAAGCCGGTCCGATCATCGAAGCTGTCAGCGAGCAGCATCTGCCCAGGATCGCACCGGTCACGCTGCGCGCCGAGCGCATCACCCAGATGCTGGGCATGGAAATGGCCAGCGGCGAAGTTGAGCAACTGCTCAATGCCCTGGGCTTGAAAACCACGGCAGCAGAAGGGCAATGGCTGGTCGAAGTACCAAGCCATCGCTTCGATATCAGCCTGGAAGTCGATCTGATCGAAGAGCTGGGTCGTCTTTACGGCTACAACCGTCTGCCTGTTCGCTACCCGCAGGCGCGCCTGGCACCGCAAGCCCGCGCCGAGTCCCGTGGCGAGCTGCCGGCACTGCGTCGTCTGCTGGTCGCCCGTGGCTACCAGGAAGCGATCACCTACAGCTTCATCGATCCGAAACTGTTCGAGCTGTTCACGCCGGGCGTAGAGCCATTGCTGCTGGCCAACCCGATTTCCAGTGACATGGCAGCCATGCGCGCGTCCTTGTGGCCGGGTCTGGTCAAGGCGCTGCAGCACAACCTCAACCGCCAGCAGGACCGCGTGCGCCTGTTCGAAAGCGGCCTGCGTTTCGTGGGGCAACTCGAGGGTCTGCAGCAGCAGCCGATGCTGGCTGGCGTGGTCTGCGGCAGTCGCCTGCCGGAAGGCTGGGCCAATGGTCGCGAGAGCATCGACTTCTTCGACGTGAAGGCGGATGTCGAGGCTTTGCTGAATTCGTCCGGCTCGCTGAGCGAATTCACCTTCGTTGCTGGCAAGCACCCGGCGCTGCATCCGGGCCAGACCGCACGCATCGAACGCGCTGGTCGTGAAGTGGGTTACCTGGGGGCTCTGCATCCGGAATTGGCCAAGATGTTGGGTCTTGATCGCACCGTCTATCTCTTCGAGCTGGTTCTGGACGAGGTCGTGGAGGGTCGCCTGCCGAAGTTCCACGAACTGTCGAAGTTCCCGGAAGTGCGCCGTGACCTGGCCTTGATTGCAGGTCGTGATGTTGCTTCGAATGCGGTTCTTGAAGTGATTCGTGACAATGCGGGCGAGTGGCTCACAGACCTCAGGCTGTTTGATGTCTATCAGGGTAAAGGTATTGATCCTGATAGAAAAAGCCTGGCGGTCGGCTTGACCTGGCAGCATCCATCGCGCACTCTTAACGACGATGAGGTGAACGCCACGCTCCAGACGATCCTCACCTCGCTCGAACAAAGGTTGAACACCACGTTAAGGAAATAGCGTATGGGTGCTCTGACGAAAGCTGAGATGGCAGAACGGCTGTACGAGGAGCTGGGCCTGAACAAGCGAGAAGCCAAGGAGTTGGTTGAGCTGTTCTTTGAGGAAATCAGGCACGCTCTCGAAGACAACGAGCAGGTGAAATTGTCAGGATTCGGCAATTTCGACCTGCGCGACAAGCGCCAGCGTCCGGGACGCAACCCGAAAACGGGTGAAGAAATCCCGATCACCGCACGTCGTGTCGTCACCTTTCGTCCAGGGCAGAAACTGAAGGCCCGGGTTGAGGCTTATGCTGGAACCAAGTCATAACGACGAGCTCCCGCCCATCCCGGGTAAACGCTACTTCACCATTGGTGAAGTGAGCGAGCTCTGCGCAGTCAAACCTCATGTGCTGCGCTATTGGGAGCAGGAGTTTCCCCAGCTCAACCCGGTCAAGCGCCGCGGAAACCGCCGCTATTATCAGCGCCAGGATGTGCTGATGATCCGTCAGATCCGCGCCTTGCTGTACGACCAGGGTTTCACCATCGGAGGCGCGAGGCTGCGCCTTTCCAGTGATGAGGCCAAGGACGATACCACCCAGTACAAGCAACTCATTCGGCAAATGATCTCCGAGCTGGAAGATGTGCTGGTGGTTCTGAAGAAGTGACCTGCGCACAATTTTGATCAGGGTTGTGAAAATAATCCTTCCAAAATTCAAAAGCTTAAGGTAGATTCTTCGACGTTCTCAGCAATACCGAGAACACGTTCGGGGCGTAGCGCAGCCCGGTAGCGCACTTGCATGGGGTGCAAGGGGTCGAGTGTTCGAATCACTCCGTCCCGACCAAAAATCCCTAAAAAATCCAGGTACTGTGAAGTACCTGGATTTTTTTTGTCCGCGCGTTGGCACAGCGTGCCTGGGCAACGCGGTTGGTGGCACAAGTCTTTTAGAGAATGTCAGCGTCTGACGCGAAGTAAGCGCCGACGGCGATGGAGGACGGTGCTGCGGTGACCCAGGAAGGTTGCCATCCTGTGGCGTCACGAGGCGGGGAGGTTAGGGCGGAAGAGGCGCATCCCTGCGCGTTGAAGCGGTTGCTCAGAAGCTGTACTTGGCCGTCAGCATCATGTTGCGAGGTGTGCCGTAGGTGTCGCCGCCGTAAAGCACGGAGCTGGAGATGGACGAGTAATACTTGCGGTCGAAGATGTTGTTGGCATTGAGCTGCAGGTCGAGGTTCTGGTTCACCTGGTAACCCGCCATCAGGTCGGTAACGGCATAGGCCCCTTGCTGCAGGCGATAGCTGCCGCCGCTGGCGGTGGTGATGTCGTTGTACATGCGGCTCTGCCAGTAGACGTTGCCACCCACCCGCAGTTTTTCCAGCGGACCCTGGAACCGGTACACCGTGGAGACCTTGAACAGGTGCTCCGGCAAGTCGGTGGTCAGGCGCTGGTTCTCTCTTTGCGGATTAGCCTCGTCTTTCAGGTAGTGGGTGCGGGCATAGGTATAGCCGCCGCCCACTTGCCAGTTTTCGGTCAGTGCACCTTGCAGTTCCAGCTCGATGCCCTGGCTGCGAACCTCGCCCGACGCTTCGTAGCAGTTCGTTGGGTCCACGCATCCGGAGATATCGGTCAGCGCGACGGCACGGTTTTCCTGGTCGACCCGGAACAGCGCCAGCGTGGCATTCAGCCCGCCGTCGAAGTATTCACCCTTGACGCCAATCTCGTAGTTCTTGCCAACGATCGGTTCGATCAGGCTACCGGAGGCGGTCTTGTAGCTCTGCGGCGTGAAGATGTCGCTGTAGCTGACATAGACCGAATGATGATCGTCCAGATCGTAGATCAGGCCGGCGTAGCGGGTGACGTTACGGGTGACTTTGTAATCGGACTCCGAGCTTTCCTTGTCGTCGTAGTCGTACCAGTCCAGGCGTGCGCCGAGTATCAGTTTCAGCGGGTCGGCCAGGCTAAGGCGGGTGGTGGCGTAGACGCCTTCCTGCGTGGTGACGGTCCTGCTGTTGCCGGTGTGGACGAAGTCCGGCTTGCTGGCAGAGAGCGGCCAGTACATGTCATAGGGGCTGTAGTTGTGGGTGGTCATGTCGAAGATGCGCTTGCTGGCGCCCACCACCAGTTCATGGGTACGGCCGAAGGCCTCGAACGGGCCGCTGGCAAAGGCGTCCACGCCCGCCTGGTTTTCGTCATGCGCCGACTGGTAGACGGTGCGCCCCAGGCTCAGGTCGCTGGCCCAGCGCGATTGGTAGGAGCCCGAGAACATCGCGTTCTGCTCGGTGTAGGACGCATTGACCTGCAGCTTCCAGTCATTGGCCAGGCGCTGGCGCACCTCTGCAAACACCGTGTTGATCTCCTGATCCTTGTTCTCCCAGTCAGTACCCGGGTTGTAGGACCGCGGCAGATCCAGATGATGGCCGTCGAGACCGACCATCGCGGCGCCCCAGAAGTAGTTGGTCTTGTCCTTCTGATGGGAGAAACCGAGCGACAGGGTGGTGTCGTCACTCAGGTCTGCTTCGGTAATCGCATAGAACAGGCCGTGATCTTCTTCGGCGTTGTCGACAAAACTGTTGGCGTCGCGGTACGACGTCACCACACGGCCGCGCAGGGTGCCACTGTCATTCAGCGGGCTTGAGGCGTCGATCTCGCCACGGTAATCGTCCCAACTGCCTGCGGCACCGGTGAGGGTGACTTTCTGTTCGGCCAGCGGGCGCTTGCGCACCAGGTTGATGGCCGCCGACGGATTGCCGGAGCCCGTGACCAGGCCAGTGGCGCCGCGCACGATCTCGACGCGGTCGAACATCGCCAGGTTCGGCTGAGCGCCGACGGTCCAACCCTCGTAGGTGCTCGGGATGCCGTCATACATCAGGTTGTCGATATCGAAACCGCGGGACGAATAGGTCTGCCGGCCCGGGCCGCTGGACTGACTGAGGAACAACCCCGGGGAGTATTTCACCACGTCGTTGATGCTGGTCATCGCCTGGTCATCCATGCGCTGACGGGTGATGACCGTGGTGGCCTGTGGCGTTTCGCGCATGGTCATCGGCAGTTTGGTTGCGGTGGACATGGCGCCGGTGGTGTAGGACTCCGTGCCCTCGGTGGTAGTACCCAGCCGCGTATTGGCGATCTCGGTCGCGCCCAGCTCGATTGGTGCAGCATTGGGGTTGTCTTTCTGCTCCTTGCCATCGTCGGCCAGGGCCGGGGTCAGGGTCGCCATGCAGATGGCTGCGGCCAGCAGGCTGCGAGATGCAGCGAAGTAGAGCGGGGGAGCGAGGCACGACATGGAGCAGTCCTTATTGGTAAATAGAATGCTTATGAGAATATTTACCAATAACTGTGTCAAGATTTGTCTTTACGAAGTCTCCGTCCATACGTGGGCAGCCGCAGGTTTATGTGATACACATGATCTTGTTTATAGTTAAATTGTGTGTCGTTAAAAGCCTTGCTCTTCCCGAAATTAGATAATATGTTAATCAAAAAATAATTCCCGGAGGCGCCATGTTCCTGCCATCGAGCGAGCAGATCGGATTCGAACGCTGGTGCCAGTCCCTGCGCAGTATCTGCGGCAACTTCAGCACCTTGCCTTCCAGCCTGACCCGCCACTTCATCGGTGAAATTCACAGCCAGACCATTGGCGCGCTGGACACCGCCCATATCCGCACCAACGCTCGCTTGATCAGCCGCGAACTGATCGGCGTCGACAGCGACGACAGCCATTGTTTCCTCATCTACCAGCGCAGCGGCCGCCAGCGTATTCGCCAGGCGGGTATGGAAGTGGAACTCGGGCCGGAGGACATCGCCCTGGTGGATTCGGCAAGGCTGTTCGAGATCGAGCCGCTGGGGCTGGTGGAGAACGTGTCGGTGCACCTGTCGCGGGAGATCGTCACCCGTCAGTTCAAGGGCGATAACCTGTTCGGAAAGCTCTCACGAAATAATGTCTCCAGTCGCATGGTGCGTTCGCTGGTGCAGTCGATCGGCATGCTCGGGGACGGTGCTGCCAACGGCGAAGACGGTCAGGCGATCCAGAGCGCGCTGGTCTCCCTGGTGTTGCCGGCGATGTCGGGGCAGTCACAAGGGCGGGAGCACTTGCTGGAAAGCAACAGTCTCTTCTCCACGGCGTTGCGCCTGGTTGATGAGTCCTTGCAGGATGTCGATCTCGGCCCTGCGTACCTGGCGGATCAATTGCACACTTCTGTGCGCAGCCTTTACCGATTGTTCGAGGAACACGGTGAAAGCGTCTCGCGCTATATCCTTCGGACCCGGCTGACGAAGGTGGCCCATGACCTGTGCTGTCAGACGCTGCGCAGCCAGTCCATCACCCAGATCGCTTTCAAGTGGGGCTTCGTCGATGTCGCCCATTTCAGCCGGGCGTTCAAGCGTCAGTTCGAGGTTTCGCCCCGTGATTACAGGGCCCACGCCTTCCAGGAATAGTCCTGCGGCAGTGGCAGAAAATGCCAACTGGATTGGCGGTCACAGTCAAGCGCGCTTCCCTCGCAAATTCTCTAATACCCCTACGTAGCGCAAAGCCTGCTATTGCGTGACCCGCGGGGGCAGCCTGTCCCGCGGGCGCATAACAACAATAAATGTGTCGCTGGAGTCCGAAACACATGAAAACCCTCTTTCTGCTGGCGGGTCTCCCGTTGTTGCTGTCGTCCCTGCATGCCTCGGCTGCCGACAACACGCACCCTGCCCAGGTCGACGCGAAACGCCTGACCAACGCCAATCTCGAACCCGGCAACTGGATGAGCCACGGTCGAACCTATGACGAGCAACGCTACAGCCCGCTCACTGCTGTCAACGACAAGAACGTCAACCAGCTCGGCATGGCCTGGACCACCCGCCTGGATATCGACAGCGGCACCGAAGCCACGCCGCTGGTGGTCGACGGCGTGATGTACACCACCGGTGCCTTCAGCATCGTTTACGCGATGAACGCCGCCACCGGCGAGCTGCTGTGGAAATACGATCCGAAAGTGCCGCCCGAGAACCTCAGCCAGGGTTGCTGCGGTCCGGTCAACCGCGGCGTCGCGGTGTGGAACGGCAAGGTCTACCTCGGCAGCTTCGACGGCCGCCTGATCGCCCTCGATGCGGCGAACGGCAAGGAAGTCTGGACGGTGGACACCATCATCGACCGCAGCAAGAGCTACTCCATCACCGGCGCGCCGCGCATCGTCAAAGGCAAGGTACTGATCGGCAACGGCGGCGCCGAGTTTGGCGTGCGCGGCTACGTCACCGCCTACGATGCCGAGACCGGCAAGGAAGCCTGGCGCTTCTACACCGTGCCGGGCGATCCGAAGCTGCCGCCGGAAAGCCCGGCGATGGCCATGGCCCTGAAAACCTGGACCGGTGACGACTGGGTGAAGTGGGGTGGTGGCGGCACGGCCTGGGACTCCATGGCCTACGACCCCGATCTCGACCTGCTCTACATCGGCACCGGCAACGGTTCACCCTGGAACTACCAGTTCCGTAGCCAGGGCAAGGGCGACAACCTGTTCGTCTCGTCGATCCTGGCCCTGCGCCCGGAGACTGGCGAATACGTCTGGCACTACCAGGTCACGCCCCAGGATCGTTGGGACTACACCGCAACCCAGCACATCATCCTTGCCGACATCAAGATCGACGGCCAGGTACGCAAGGTGCTGATGCAGGCGCCGAAAAACGGCTTCTTCTATGTGCTCGACCGCACCAACGGCAAACTGCTGTCGGCGAAAAACTACGTCCCGGTGAACTGGGCCAGCGAGATCGATCTGAAGACCGGTCGCCCGGTACTCACCGGTGCCGCGGACTACTCCAAGGAGCCGAAGGTCGTTCAGCCAAGTTTCCTGGGTGGTCATAACTGGCATCCGATGTCCTACAGCCCGAACACCGGTTACGTGTACATCCCGGCGCAGCACACCCTGGCCGAGCTGAAGGCGGCGAAGGAACCTATGTTCTTCCCGAACAAATCCGTCCTCAACTTCGGACTGGACGTACCCGACCTGCCGGAAGATCCGAAGACCTTCAAGCAGATCCGCGATGCCTGGACCGGCGAATTGATCGCCTGGGACCCGGTCAAGCAAGCGCCGGCCTGGAAGCAGGAATACGCCAGCGCCGGCAACGGCGGCACCCTGGCGACCGCCGGTAACCTAGTGTTCCAGGGCACGGCGGACGGTCGGGTGGTGGCCTACAGCGCCGACAAGGGCGAGAAGCTGTGGGAACACCGGGCCAACTCCGGGGTGATGGCCGGGCCGATCACCTACACCGTCGGTGACGATCAGTACGTGGCGTTTTCAGTCGGCTGGGGCGGGATTCTTCCGCTGCTGACCGGCTCGCTGACCAACAAGGCCAAGGTGCAATCGGAGTCGCGGATCATCGCCTTCAAGCTCGGCGCCAAGGGTGAGTTGCCACCGCCACGCCAGGCACCGGTGTTCCCCAATGTCGAGCTGGAACTCACGGCCACGCCCGAGCAACTGGTCCAGGCCCGTAATATGTTCAATGGCCTGTGCGCTGGTTGCCACGGCCTCAACGCCGTCGCCGGTGGCGTGGTGCCCGACCTGCGCTACCTGACCAAGGACAAGCACGCGGCCTTCCCGGCGTTCGTCAGCGGTGCGCTGATCAACCGCGGCATGCCGAACTTCTCCGACATCCTCAAGCGCGAGGACATGGAGTTGATCCGCCAGTACCTGGTCAAGCGCACCCACGACCTGCAGGCCGACCTCAAGGCCAGCGCCGCGCAGTAACGCCGTCGTCAACCCGAACCTGCCTTGGCGGCCCCTGAACGGGGGCTGCCCGGGCCTCTGCACGCCAACAAAAACAACAACGAGAGTTCACCATGAAGATCATCAGCCCTTCGATCCTGACGGCCGGCCTGACGCTGTTCGGCGTTTCCCTCAGTGCGCTGGCCGACGTCAAGCCCGACCCCGGCGACTACACCGCCTTGCCCAAAGGCACCGACGTGGTTGTGCTCTACCAGCAGAATCCGCGCGGTGACAAGGTCTACTCCGGCGGCAAGAAAGTCGCCGACGACCTCGACCTCGACATGACCGTCGGCGTCCTGCGTCTGATCCACTTCACCGACTTCTTCGGCACGGGTTACACCTGGGATCCGCAGATCGTCATCCCCTTCGGCCAGCAGGATATCGGCGCTACCCATACGAAGAATTCAGGCCTGGGCGACATCACCTTCGGCGGCACCCTGTGGACCATCGGCGACCTCGAGCGCAACGAGCACCTGGGCTGGTCGGTGTTCTTCACCGCGCCCACCGGCAGTGACAAGAACGAAGGCTTCGCCCTCAGCAACAACCGCTGGGCCGTGGACTTCCAGGTCGGCTACATCAAGGGCCTGACCGACAAGATCACCTGGGATGTGATCGCCGAGGCCGAGTTCTACCAGGACCAGCGTTCGACCGATGCGAAAAAGGACACGCTGCTGCAACTGCACAACCACCTGCGCTACAACTTCACCCAGGACACCTACGCGGCCATCAGCTACCGGCACAACTGGGGCGGCCGCGAGACCCTGGATGGCGTGACCCTGGCCACCAGCCGCGACAACGGCACCGTCGGCTTCACCGTGGCGACCATGCTCAACAAGCAACTGCAGGGCATGGCGCAGGTGATGCACGACACCTCGGTGCGCGAAGGGGTGAAGATCGACAATTCGCTGCAGTTCCGCCTCGCGTATTTCTACTGATCCGGACGCGGGGGCCGCTGTGCGGCCCTTTGCGAGCAATCTGCGACTTTCGACTGTCCCACTTTAGTACCCCTGACGTCTGACTCCCGCTCAATAGCCACCTGCCTGTCCATCTGCGATGGTCCGGTCTATCGAGCACTCAAGCCATGCGCCACCGCGGCTCCTGACGGGAAATCACATGAACAATAACGAGCGGCAACGCGCTGCACATCGCCGTGCGGCCTTTGGCGCACTTCTGCTGACCACCACCGGCGCGCTGGCCGAATCTGCCGTCGATGTCGACCCCACAGTCATCAGCGCCACGCGCACGGGCGATGAATGGGCCAAGGCGGCGTTGTCCGCCAGTGTGGTCGACGCCAACGACTCACGCGGCGATCAGGCTCTGACCCTGGGCAACCTGCTCTCCAGCGTGCCCGGCGTCGTGGTGCAGAGCCGGTACAACGCAGCCCAGGGCCTGCGTCCGGCAATCCGCGGTTTCGGCTCGCGCTCCAGCTTCGGCGTACGTGGCATTCGTGTGCTGGTCGATGGCGTGCCGCTGACCATGCCGGATGGCCAGACCGAACTGGACGGCTTCGACATCGGTCTGGTGGAACGAATGGAAGTCCTTCGCGGCCCGGCCGCTGTGCTCTACGGTAACGGTGCGGGCGGCGTGCTGGCGATCAACACCCGCGAACCAGGCGACCAGCCGGGCGTGTCCGGCGACTTCAGCGTTGGCAGTAACGGGTATCGCCGGCAGAGCATCGAGGCCAATGGCACCGAGGGGGATTTCGGCGCACTGGCAGCGGTGAGCTCCACGCAAATGGACGGCTATCGCGACCATGCCACCAGCGAGGCCAACAACTTTACCGGCAAGTTGCGCTGGTGGGCCGAGACCGGGCGGCTGGGCCTCACGATGCATGCGCTGGACAACCGCTCGGAAGACCCGGGCGGCCTGACCCTCGACCAGGCTCGCGCCGATCGCGATCAGGCCCGTCCGCAAAGCCTGAGCTTCGATTCCGATGAACGCATCAGGCAACAGCGTCTGTCGCTGGTCTGGGATGGCCAGGCCCTGGGCGAAGACACCTATCAACTGCGCAGCTATGTCGGCCAGCGCGATTTCGAAAACCGCCTGCCGCTCGCGGCCAATGGCCAGACCAGCTACGAGCGCCTGTTCGGTGGGGTCGGTGGCCATTACAGCCATGTCGCCGACTGGTTCGGGCTCAAGCACAAACTCACGGTGGGCGCCGACCTTGAGTCCCTGCGCGACGACCGCGACCGCAATAACAACATCATTGGCGGCAACAAGGGTGCACTCACGTCCCGTCAGCGTGAAGAGGCTCGCAGCCTCGGGCTGTTCATCGAGAACCAGACCGAGCTAGGCGACAGCTGGATGCTCAGCCTCGGCCTGCGTCACGATGCGGTGCGCCTGAGCGTCGACGATCGCTTCCTGCGTGATGGTGATGATTCCGGTGAACGCACCCTGCGCGACCTCAACTACAGCGCCGGTCTCAGCTACCGGCTGGATCCGTACCACACCCTCTACGCCCGGGTTGCCACTTCGTTCGAGACCCCGACCGTCAGCGAGCTGGCCAACCCCAATGGCGGCGGTTTCAACAGCAGCCTGGAGCCCGCCGAAGCGCTCAACCAGGAAATCGGCTTCAAGGGCGAGACCGCCCACTGGCGCTACGAGGCCGTGGTCTACCGCATCGATACCCGCGACGAACTGGTGCCCTACGTCGATGGCCGCACCTTCTACCGCAATGCGGGTTCCACCCGTCGCGATGGACTGGAACTGAGCGCTCGCTGGCAGCCGGACGATCATTGGCAACTGAGCACCGCCTACAGCCTCAACGACTACAGCTACCGCAGCTTCGATGGCGCCGATGGCAAGCGCCTCCCGGGCATCCCGGTGCAGAGCCTGTTCGGTGAGCTGAGCTACAGCCGCGACAACTGGTACGCACGGCTCAATACCTCGATCTACGACCGCCAGTACGCCGACAGCGCCAACACGGCGCGGGTCGGTGGCTATGCGGTGGTCAACCTGCGGGCGGGGATTCAGCTCAAGGGCTGGGCGGAAAATATCGAACCCTACGCAGGGCTGGATAACCTGACGGACCGCCGTTACTACGACAACCTGCGGATAAACGACAGTGCGGGTCGCTATTACGAGCCGGCACCGGGGCGCACTGGCTACGTGGGTGTGAAGGTTCGTTTCTGACTGTTGGTACCGCAGTAACGCTGTGACATACACCCGCAAGCCTGTCGCGCTTGCCGGGTGGTAATGTTCCTGGCTTTTGCGGGGATGAACGTGAACGTACTGACGAGGCAATGGATCGGTGGTTGTGTGCTGGCGCTGGCAATACCTGTTGCCCAGGCCAGCAATCCGATGAATCAGGAGATCGATGCGCTGCTGGCGTTCGTCGAAAGCAGCCAATGTCGTTTCGTGCGCAATGGCGCTGAACATGAAGGGCCGCAAGCCAGGGCCCATCTGGAGAAGAAGCGGGATTACCTGGTACGACGCGGCATGCTTCAACGAGCGGAGGACTTCATCGAACTCGGGGCTTCTCGAAGCAGCATCAGCGGCAAAGACTATGAGGTTCGTTGTCCATCCTCCGTGTTCCCGGCGCGGAATTGGCTGACGACGGAACTCGAGCGGATTCGCCGTCAGTGAGTCAAGACGTTCGACGTCGGTATCACTGTACGCGAGGCCGGTGACGACGCTCTGCTGGCAACGTTGCCCGATGCAAGGGGGCGTGTTAGAACCCGTTATCTATTCGAACTTCAAATACCCCGATGCCAAGCATTCCAAAACCCACTAGAACCCTCTTCGACCTCGACCTCCTCCGAGCGGTGGTCGTGGTCGCCGACTGCGGCAGTTTCACCACGGCCGCCTCGCGCCTGCATTCCACGCAATCCACCATCAGCCAGAAGGTTCGCCGTCTCGAAGAGATGGTCGGCCATCGCTTGCTCGAGCGCGGCAACCGCGAGGTGCTGCCCACCGATGCCGGCCAGACCCTGCTCGGCTACGCCCGTCATATGCTGGCGCTCAACGACCAGATGCTCGAGGCGCTGGCCGGGGCGACGGTGGGCGTGACGGTGCGCCTGGGCGTGCCGGAGGATTTCGTTGGTGGGCGCACGACCAATGCGTTGTCTGCCTTCAACCGCAAGCATCCGCAGGTGAAGCTGGAGGTCACCAGTGGCCTGTGCCGGGATATCAACCAGAGCTACGAGAACGGCGAGCTGGACCTGGTGTTGCTCAAGCAGCGGCGCAATGGCCGGGAAGGGGTGGTGAGCTGGCCGGAGGAACTGGCGTGGATCGACAGCGCGAAGAATCCTGCGCTGGACCTGGACCCGATTCCACTGGTGACCTTTCCGCCCCGTGGGTTGTACCGCGACGAGATCATCAGCGCAGTGGAAAGCCTCGGCCGTCGCTGGCGGATCGCCTTCACCAGTTCGAGCCTGAGCGGCATCCAGGCGGCGGTGGCCGACGGCATGGGCATCAGTCTGCTGCCGCCACGGGCGGTGACCGGGGATCATCGGGTGCTCGGCGTCGACGACGGGCTGCCGGTGGTGGACAGCTACGAAATCGTCATCGTCCATCGGCCGACGGCGGAGCCGATGGTGAAGGAGCTTGGGGCGGTGTTGGGGCGGTTGATGGATCAGCAGTGAGGGTGCTGAAGCCTCAACGTTTCCTCGCCGATTGATAAGCCTCGCCACGTTCCCGTTTGCCAACTGAAACCACTACCACCACCACCCGGTCATCTTCCACTCGGTAAACCAGACGATAGCCGGATGCTTTGAGTTTGATTTTGTAATGGCTCGGCATGTCACGCAGGGCATCGGCCTGTACGCGGGGGGATTCCAAGCGTTCTCTGAGCTTCTTCTTGATCTGTTCTCGAATGGTATGGCCGAGCTTTTCCCATTCCTTCAGCGCAGAGGGGACGAATTCAAGGCTATAGGTCATCCAGATTCACCGGGATGGTTTCCTCTCCCGCACGGGCCTTGGCAATCTCGACCAGCTCCAGGTCTTCAAGACGTTCCATCATTGACTCGTAAAGCTCAGCCGGAACCATGTAGCCCATCACGCGGTTATGGTTGAGCACCGCCACCGGCATTCCCGAAGCATTTGCCAGGACGCCGGAAGGATTCTTCTTGAGTTCGGAGACGCTCACTGCCACGTCAGCAAGAATGTTTTGCATATTCTGGTCCTCAGTTTAGGTCGTTATTTTGGTCTTGGATTCCCTGTCAGGCAAGCATTCGTAGCAACAAAAAAGTTCTTCGCGGAATGTTGGGGAGGATGGTGTGGGTGTCGGTGTCGGGTTTGCGAGATTATCCGTTCGAGGCGGCGACGCTGCCGGCCCCTACAGGCACCTCCACTCGGCCGGCTGAAGTCGCAATTGGCGGCGTCTGAACTGACGTGCATGAAGAGCAAAAGCAGAATCAAAGGTTTTGCCCCCCTTTTTCCAAGAACAAAGGGGGCCGCCGTAAAGGCGGAAGGGGCCGGCAGCGTCGCCAAATCCAATGGATAAGCTCACAAAACCGAAACCCACAAGCCCAAGCCCAAGCCCAAGCCCAAGCCCAAGCCCAAGCCCAAGCCCAAGAATTATCGCCCCGGGACACATGAAGAAAAAAGCCCGCCGGGGAGGGCGGGCTTTTCCTGTTCAGGCTGCGACAGCCCAGTGCATCAACGCTTGGGGTTCAGCGTCAGGTGCACGTTGCGGTTCACATCCTTGTACAGCAGGTAGCGGAACGGACCAGGGCCACCGGAGTAGCAGGCCTGCGGGCAGAAGGCGCGCAGCCACATGAAGTCGCCGGCTTCCACTTCGACCCAGTCCTGGTTCAGGCGGTACACCGCCTTGCCTTCCAGAACGTACAGGCCGTGTTCCATGACGTGGGTTTCCGCGAACGGAATCACGCCGCCCGGCTGGAAGGTCACGATGTTGACGTGCATGTCGTGGCGCATGTCTGCCATGTCGACGAAGCGGGTGGTGACCCAGGCGCCATCGGTGCCCGGCATCGGGATCGGGGTGATGTCCTGTTCGTTGGTGACGAACGCTTCCGGATGCGGCAGGCCTTCGACGGCTTCGTAGTGCTTGCGGATCCAGTGGAAGGTGACGTTGGCATTGCTGTTGTTGCGCAGGCTCCACTCGGCAGCCGGCGGGATGAAGGCGTAGCCGCCCGGCTTGAGGGTGTAAGGCTTGCCTTGCAGGGTGATGTCGATTTCACCTTCGACCACGAACAGTACCGCTTCGGCGTTCTTGTCCAGCTCAGGACGCTCGCTGCCGCCTTCCGGCGCCACTTCGACGATGTACTGGGAGAAGGTTTCGGCGAAACCGGACAGCGGGCGGGCGATGACCCACATGCGCATCTTGTCCCAGAACGGCAGGTGGCTGGTGACGATGTCACGCATCACGCCTTTGGGGATGACCGCGTAGGCCTCGGTGAACATCGCACGGTCGGTCAGCAGCTCGGTCTGAGCCGGGTGACCACCGTGGGGGGCGAAGTAGGTTTTCGACATGGGGAGTCTCGGGTGTTTGTTGTTGTATCCGCGGGATCGCCTGTAGGGCGGTACTACCGGGGCTTGCATACCTACAATATGAACATCGCCGCGCATCCACAAATTAAATGTTGGAATTTGTGGTATTCATTTAGTAAATGGGCTGCGCTGCCTCGCCGGTCGGGTGCACTCCCTGGCGCTCGGCCACGGCGCGCAGGGTCCTGAGGGTGATGGTCGGGGCGTCGATGACGAAGCGGTTGGCCAGCCAGGCCGGGATGTCGCCGGCGGGTTCGGCCTGCAGCTCGTAGGTCACTTCGGTTTCCCGCTCGCCGCGAGGGACCATCTTCCACAGGCCTTGCAACTGGGTGACGCGGATCTGTCCGGGTTGGCGCTCGACCATGCCGGGTACGGCGTCGAGGTGGCGGATCAGGCTGCCGTCATCAGGGCGTTCGGTGCGCACCCTGAGCACCATGTCGCGGGTGGCCGCGGGCCAGGGCAGGGCGGTGGTGAGGTAGACCCAGGTGGTGTCGTCCTTCACGGTCAGCAGGCGCATGTCGGCGCAGGCATACAGCCATTTGCAGGCGACCCGCAGGTTTTCCTGGAGGTCGCTGAGGGTGCGCACATCCGCCTTGATCACCGCCACGCCACGGAAGCTCTGGTAGTTCGAGTCGGGAACCTGGCGCAGATAGACCTGGATGCCGTCCTCGTCGCTGGCCAGGCGCCAGCTATCGTCGGCCAGGCTGGGCAGAGGCAGACATATGAGCAGCAGGATTGTCAGAAGGCCAGGGAGGCGGGGCATGGTGGAGGTCCTGGCGGAGTGGTTGATTGAGGATAGGCCAGATTCCGGAGGTGATCTCAGGGGCAACGCCGGCTCCCACCAGGGCTGTGGGAGCCGGCGTTGCCGGCGATGAGGTCACGCTGCAATCAGAACAACCACTGCACCCCCAGCGAATACCCCGCCTGATTGCCTTCATCATGGGCGAAGCGGCTGTTGGCTTCGGCGAACACGCCCAGTTGCTCGGTCACCATCAACTGCGCGCCCAGTTGTGCGCGCCCGGAGCTCTTGTCCACGGCGCTCAGGTTGGCGACCCGCACCCGGCCGTCGGCGCGGCTGGCGAGATCGATTTCATCCAGCCGTCCATCGCCAAGCTCACGCACCCAGCGCACGCTGGCGTAAGGCTTCAGTGCCATGCCACCCAGCCCGAGGCTGCCGTGCAGGCGCCAGCCGAGACTGGCTTCGAGGCTGTCGTAATCCTGCTTCTCGAAGTCCAGGGCGGTGCGCAGCGCCTCGTCTTCCTGGAAGTCGTCGATGCGGTAGTGAACGTAGTCCAGCCCGGCCACCGGACCAGTCTTGAGGTTGCCGACGCTGAAGTCGTAACCGCCCTCGGCCCGTGCGCCCCAGAACAGCGCCGAAGTATCGCCGGACAGGCGTTGATCCAGCAGCACCGGGCCGCCGTTGGCCTGGATGAACACCGAGCGCCGGGTGTCGAAACGGGTATGTCCCAGGCTCAATTCGCCGGCCAGCCACTGCGGTCCGCCGTCATTGAGCAGGCCGAACACGCCGGCCTGCCAGGTATCGCCCTCGACGCGACCGCCATGGTCGAGAGCGTCGCGGCTGCGCTCGAAGCTCAGGCTGGCACCGAGGGTGAGTGCTTCGCTCAGGCGATAGTCGCCCAGCACATGCACGCCCACGCGCTTCGATTCGGGATTGCCCGGCGCATCGAAGCCGCTGTCTGGTAATACCTCGCCTTCCACGCCCACTTCGCCGTCGAAGCTGCCCACTGCCCGCTCGCTGCCCAGCACGCTCAGCCAGCGGCGATCGTGCAGGCGGGTCATGGCCTGGTGCTGACGTTGCAACTGGTCTTCCATCTGCCGCGCCAGGGCGCCACCGGAGGCGGTGGAGGCGAGCAGGTCGGCGTTGGTCAGTTCCAGCACCAGACGGGTTAGCAACCGCGAGAAGTCGCGCAGGCGCTGTTCGATGCGTTCTTCGCCGAAGGCGCCGGTCAGCACCGCCTGGTTGTCTTCCGCCGGGTCGTGCCAGGTGGAACCGCCGGGGATCGCCGGGTTGTCGGTCTGCTCGTAACCGTCGAGGTCCCCCAGCTCCCAGTTGGTGGCCTCGATGAACAGCACGGGTACGTCGAGCCCTTCGAAGCTCTCGCCGTCGCTGCAGCAGCCGGTGCCGGCAGGGTAGTCGGCGTTGAGGCCGGGGTTGGTGAACAGGTCGATCTTCAGTTCGCTGGCGATGCGCAGCAACTGGTCGCGGTACGCCGCCAGGGCAGGATTGGCGACGGCGTTGCTGCCGGCATGGGCGTACATCTTGTCGCCGGTGATCAGACTGTCGAGGTTGATCATGCCCAGCAGGTTGGCGCGCTGGCTGTCGTCCAGGGAAGCGACGTAGGCACGGGAGCCGCGCAGGCCTTCTTCTTCGGCGCCAAAGGCGACCACTTCCAGACCATTTTCCAGGGCGATGCCGCCCAGGTTGCGCGCGATTTCCGTCAGCACCGCGGCGCCGGAGGCGTTGTCGTCGAGGCCCTGGAGCGTGGGGCGACCGTAATAGGTATCGAAGTGGGCACCAAGCACCACATAGGTGCTGTTGCTGCCGGCGGCCGAGGCAATGACGTTCTGCGAACTGCGGGTGCCGGCCCAGGTGAAGTCCTGGCGGCTGGTCTGGTAACCGAAGGCCAGCTGCGCCTGCATCCAGTCGGCGGCCCCGGCGAAGTTGGCGGTGCCGCGGTAGCGGCCGGGGTAGTCGTTGATCAGGCGGTCCAGGGTCTGTCCGGCATAATCCCCGTAGTCGTAGGCGCTGACTCCCGAGGACAGCATGAAAGATCCGAGGGCTGCGGCGATGGCGAGTGGTTTGAACACGGCACTTATCCTTATGTGTCGGTATGCGCTGGGCATCTTGGCGATGCGACGGCGTGGCGACAGCAGGAAGCGGGCCGATTTGTGACGGACTTGTGCGAATTGTCGGGTTTGGCGGTGGGGTTTGGCGGATATCTCGCCTTGGAGGGTTCACAGCTTGTAACGGTTTCAGGGGGTGAGCTGCGACATCCCGTCGCATCCGCCGGGCGCTGTGCGCTGGAACGGGTTTCCCCCCCATGACAAAATGCCGCCTCGCGAAAATCCATGAATGAACGGCCTCGCTGTGAGGCGCGTACCTTCCCCAAAGGACGGTTGCATGAATGATTTACTGACCCGGCGCACGGTTATCGCCGGGCTCGGCCTGGCGGGCTTCGCGGCCCTGACGGGCTGCGACATGTCGCCCAAGCTCGACTTCAAGTACGGCAAGGACCTGAGCAACAAGATCCTCGGCCGCTCCTTCAAACTCCAGGACGTCCACGGCGATACCTACGCGCTGTCGAGCTTCTACGGTTCGATGCCGATGGTGTTCTTCGGTTTCACCCAGTGCCCGGCGGTCTGCCCGACCACCTTGGCGCGGGCGGTGCAGATCAAGAAGCTGATGGGCCGCGACGGCGACTTCCTCAAGGTGGTGTTCATCACCCTCGACCCCGAGCGTGACACCCCGCAGGTGCTGGACGACTACGTGAAGGCTTTCGATCCGACCTTCACCGCGCTGTCCGGCACACCGGAGCAGATCGCCGCCACTGCCAAGGAATTTGGCGTGTTCTACGAGAAGGTGCCATTGGGCGATACCTACACCATCTCCCACTCGTCCACCAGCTTCGTCTTCGACTCCCGTGGTCGCCTGTACCTGGGCCTTTCCCACTCGCTGAACGCCAAGGAATGCGCCGAAGACCTGCTGACCCTCATGGAGATCTGCTGATGCGTTCCCTGTTCAAACCCGCACTTGCCGCACTGGCGCTCTGCGCGGCGGCCATGCCGGCGCTGGCGCAAACCACCGTCACCGATCCCTGGGCGCGGGCCACGGTTGCCAACCAGCCTGCTTCCGGCGCCTTCATGACCCTCACCGCCGACAGCGACAGCACGCTGGTGGAGGTGCGCTCGCCGGTGGCGAAGACCGTGCAGGTCCACGAAATGAAGATGAACGGCGACGTGATGACCATGGGCCCGGTGGATGCCCTCGCGCTGCCCGCCGGCAAGGCGGTGGTGCTGGATGACAACGGCTATCACGTCATGCTGATGGGCCTGAACCGGCAGTTGAAGGAAGGTGACCAGGTGCCGCTGACCCTGGTGGTCGAGGATGCCGACGGCAGCAAGCAGTCGATCGAGGTACAGGCGCCGGTCCGTGCCCTCAACGCTGGTGGCGGTCACGCCATGCACCACGACCACGGCAACATGTGATTCCATTTGCGGGGCAGGTGCTCTGTCCCGCTTTTTTCCCCTCGCCCCATCCCCTGGCGCACCAAAGAAACGCTCGCGGTCTTTTGCCGCCACCCGTCCGGCTGCACCAAAAAAAACCGAATCCCTCGCGCAGTGCACGCTCTGAACTCATGTACGGCATCAGTCGTGCACCCTTCGGGTTCTATGAGGTGAAAGATCATGGCTAACAACGAAAACCGCACCGGCCAGCAAGGCACCAAGCAGGGTGGCAACCAGGGCAACTTTGCCAACGATCGGGAGAAGGCTTCCGAAGCAGGCCGTAAAGGCGGCCAGCAATCGGGCGGCATGCATCAGGACAAGCAAAAAACGCCAGGCTCTTCCGACACTGGCCGCAAAGGCGGTCGTTGATACCGCCGCATCTGGCGGGGCATGAAACGTGCCCCGTCCGTCTGGCGCATCGTGGCTTCGTGCTTCGGTGCGCCGTTTGTTTTTGTGGAGAGCACTGCCATGAAAGGTGCATTCGTTATTCTGCTGACCGGCCTGCTGCTGGGCGGCTGCTTTGACAACTCCAATCATCCCGGCAAGGACTCCGACCCCAGCAAGCCGTCGCTGCAGATGCAGCAGCCGGCGCAGAGTCCGGCTTCGCAACTGGCACCGAACAAGGACAGCGACAACTGATTCACCATTGGCGAACTTGGGCTAAACCTTTTTTCCTCCTGGTCAGTCACTATTTCAAGAGCCCGGGTGCCGGGACACCAGGAGGTGACCAATGACCTTTATCTGCTTGTTGCGCGGGTGCCTGTGGCGCGCGGTGCGGACCCACGATGTCGATGAAATGGACTGCCAGTGCTGCGAGCGCTGTGGTGCACTGCGCTATCACCGGCTGGAAATGCCCCCTCGATAGGAGCTTGCCATGGCACGAGCAATCTGGAAGGGCGCGATTAGTTTCGGCCTGGTGCACATCCCGGTGGCGCTGGCCTCGGCGACCCGCAGCCAGCGGGTCGATTTCGACTGGCTGGACCAGCGCAGCATGGACCCGGTGGGCTACAAGCGGATCAACAAGGTCACCGGCAAGGAGGTCAGCAAGGAAGATATCGTCAAGGCGGTGGAATACGAGAAGGGCCGCTATGTGGTGATCAGCGAGGAGGAGATCCGCAAGGCCCGCCCCGAAGCGACCCAGACCATCGATATCTTTTCTTTCGTGGCCGCTGAAGAAATCCCCTTGCAGCAGTTCGATACGCCGTACTACCTGGCGCCGGACAAGCGGGGTGGCAAGGTCTACGCACTCTTGCGCGAGACCCTGGAAAGCACGGGCAAGGTCGCCCTGGCGACCGTGGTATTGCACACCCAGCAGCACCTGGCGATGTTGCGGCCGCTGGAGGACGCGCTGGTGCTGATCACCCTGCGCTGGCCGGACGAGGTGCGGGGTATCGACAGCCTCGAGCTGGACACCAGTGTCACGGCGGCCAAGGTCAACAAGAGCGAGTTGCAGATGGCGAAACGACTGGTCGAAGACATGAGCGGCACCTGGACGCCGGACGAGTACCAGAACGTGTTCCGCCAGACCATCATGGACCTGGTGGAAGAGAAGGCCAGCAAAGGCAAGATCAGTGTGGTGGAGCAGGCCGACGAGGCCGGCGCCGGCAAGGGCGCGGATATCATCGACCTGACCGAATTGTTGAAGCGGAGCCTGGGCGGCAAGTCGGTGAAGGCTGCTGCACCGGAGAAGAAAAAGCCGGCAGCCAGGAAAACCGGGCGCAAGGCGTCTTGAGGGACTCGAGGGCGGGGTGCCGGACGATCAACTCCCCAGCGACCGCAGATAATCCCCGAATCCTCCTCGCGCCCGGCTGTCCAGCCGGCTGCTGGTGCTGACGCTGTTGCGTGCGGTCCAGACGATATGTGCGCCGCTGGCCACCAGGGCGTTGACCAGCTCTACATCTTCGTTCAAAGCCAGCGGCGGGAAGCCGCCGACGCGCTGGTAGGCTTGCGCGCAGATACCCAGGTTGGCGCCATGGATATGCCGATGCCCCTCGCGCGCTTCGTAGCGACTCAGGTACAGCGCCTGGAACGCCGCATCCTGCCCCGGCTGCCACTGTTCCACATGCACAGTGCCGCATACCGCATCGGCAGCGAAATCCAGCTGGCACAGCAACCAGTCTGCCGGCACGCAACTGTCGGCGTCAGTGCAGGCCAGCCAGGCGGCGCCGCGCTCGAGCATCAGCGCGGCGCCTGCGCGGCGGGCCTGGCCAACGTTGCGCACGTCCACCACCAGCGTTTCCACGCCCTGCTCGGCGGCAATCCGTGCACTGTCATCGCGACAGTGGTCCAGCACCACCAGAATCGCCACCTGATGTCCGGCGTCTTCGGCGGTGCGCGCGGCCCGTTTGACCGCCGCCAGGCAACGGGGCAAGGCCTGCGCCTCGTCATGGGCGGGAATGATCACGGCAATCATGGGCAGGTCTCGTCGAGGTCGATCGCGGTGGGTTGGCAACTCCAGTACTCCAGCAGGAAGTCCGCTTCCTCATGGCGCAGCATGCGATACAACGGCAGACGCTGTTCCAGCAGTGCATGCACCTGGTGGCCCTGTTGCGGGCAGCCGTCGATCGGGTGCAGCCAGTGGCAGGCCAGCAGTGCACCGTCCGGCGTCAGGCTGGCCACCGATTGTTCGATCACTTGCAGCCACTGGGGAGGCTCGAGGTAGTAGCCGATTTCGCCGAGCACGATCAGGTCGAAACGCCCGCCTGGCCAGTCTCCCGGCAGCCGTCCTGGTTCGACCCGGGTATTGGGCAGATGGGCCACGCGTTCGCGGGCCAGTGTCACCGCCGTGGGGTCCAGGTCCTGGCAAAGCAGTTCGGTGCCGCGCTCGGCCAGCGCTGCGCTGAGTTCGCCGTTGGCGCAGGCGGGCTCGAAGATGCGTTCGTAGAATTGCCGCGGCAGGCTGGCAAGGATCAGCTCGCGCTTGCGCTTCTCGTACCAGCGGCTGCGAAAAGCCCAGGGGTCGTCGCTGGCAGCGAACAGCCCGGCGAAATACTGCGCATCGATACTCATCGGAACACCAGCTCGAACGGTTGCATCAGGCACTCCAGGGTCGCCGCCGGCAGCACCGGAGGGCGATCGTCGTCGGTTTCCATCTGGCTGGTGTGGGCGGCAATGGCGTGCTGCTTGCGCTGCAGGGCGTCGGCATCCAGTTGCAGCTTGCAGGCGCGTTCCCAGGGCAGCCGGCTGTCTTCCGGCTGCGCCCAGTACCAGGCCCAGACGGGCACTTCCAGCAGTTGTACGTCCCGCGCTTGCGCTGCCTGGGCGCAGGCGCGGCCGACCGCCTCGTGGTCGGCATGGCCGTCGCCGCGCCAGGTACACAGCAACTGATCGCCGGGCTTGAGCAACTGGGTCAGGTGGTTGACCAGATAGGCTTCATCCCGTGCCACGGCGGTGTCCTTCAGGCCCAGGCGGCGCCAGTCCAGCAGTTGCAGATCGAGGCCGAGGCGTTGCAGGGCGTGACGGCTCTCTTGCGGGCGCTGGCGGCGCAGGCGATGTTCGGTCCACTGCTGCGACCCCGGATGGCTACCCTCGCCATCGGTCACCGAGATCAGCAGCAGGTCCCGTTCTCGTCCCCGCAAACTGGCCAGCAGGCCGCCACAGGCGAGAATCTCGTCGTCGGGGTGCGGCGCCACCACCACCAGCCGCCGGCCAGGCGGGCAGAGTTGCGCGGGGGTGATCCAGGTCGCACGGGACAGATGCGCTGAATGTTGCCAGTCGGCGGGCGCCGTGGCGGGGCCTTTGAACAATTCGCGGCTCATAGCTGCCAGGCTCCGGCGGGTCCCTGTGCCAGTTGCTGGCCCAGGGCGGCGAGGTCGCGCTCGGCGTGACTCTGGCGCAGGAACACCGGCAGGTCGGCACTGAGCCGGGCGAAGTGGCTGTTGTGGCAATAGGGCGTGGCACCGAGGGCCCGGCCGACATGCTCGATCACCTGCTTGACGGCGTGCTCCACCTGAGCGCGCGTGCGCCGTACCGGCAACTCGGCAGTGCCGCCGGGATGGTCATCGATCCAGGCCGCACACTCGCGCAGACTGGCGCGGGCCCCACAGAGGGCAGCGTCGACGGCGCCCAGGTGCGCCTCGGCATGCGGGTCGGAACGCGGCCTGCGACAATGCTCGCGCAGGTAGTCGGCCAGCGCTTCGGCAGCTCCGTACCAGCAGGCAGCGATCCCGCCGCCGCCCTGCCAGAAGCCGGGGCGCGACAGGTATTGCCCCGGCGTGCCGACGGCAAAGGCCGGGGAACGGTCGAACTCGAGTACTACGCTGGTGGTGGTGGCCATGCCCACCGCCTGCCAGCCGTCGGCGATGATCCGCTGGCTCGGGTGAGACAGTTCGATGGCCACCAGTTGTGGCGTTTCGCCGTCCCAGGCGGTGACCAGCGCGTTGTCGATCTGCAGCGCGCCGGAACACCAGGCCTTGCGGCCTTCCAGCAGCACTTGCTCGCCCTCCCGGCCGATGATGCGGGTGCGCGCATCCGGCGGTTCGGCGGCCCATACACCCCAGATGCCCTGTCCGACCCGGTGGCTGGCACCGCATTCGGCAAGAATGGCCAGGGCATCGGTGTGGCCCTCGTAGAGTTTGGCCAGGCTCAGGTCGCAACCGGCGACACGGGCCAGGGTCTGCCAGCGTTGCAGGGTATGGCCCTGGCCGGGCAGCGGCAGCAGATCGAGGTGGTCCTGTTGCAGCGACTGCATCAGGACCGGGAGACTAGTGTCCAGATGCAGCGCCTGCGGACGCTCGGTGAAGCTGCGCAGCAAGGTGTCCAGGCTGCCCAGGTCGAAATCCTGAATGATGCTCATGAGGTCGTCTCCTTGGCGCTCGTGGCGGCGGGTACGGTGTTCTTGCGCAAGCCGCGCAGGTTCATCAGGAACAGGCAAGCCTGCAGCACGATCAGCGCCCATGCCTGGGTGTGCCAACCCCAGATGCCCCACAGCAGGTTACTGGTGATGAAACAGCAGAAACCGATGCAGCGCCGGTAGCGCCGCTGCGAGGCGATCCACCAGGCCGCAAGCAGGGTTGCCAGCATCGCCGGCCATTGCAGCAGGTCGATCCACACCATCATTTACCGCCCAGTCGCTTGCGCAGGCTGGCGCTGATGGATTGACGCGTGCTGGCGTAGTCTTTCCACGGGTCGTTGCCGACCTCGAGGCGTTCGTGGATGTTGGCCAGGGTCCACTGATTGGCGCCTTTGAGTTCGGCCAGTTCCTCGCGCCAGATCGGCACTGATACCGGCAATCCTTCCCGCGCCCGCAGCGACCAGGCGCAGACCGTGGTCGCGCCTTTGCCGTTGCGCAGATAATCGATAAAGATCCGCCCCACGCGATTCTTCGGCCCGGACACCGCCGACAGTCGATCGGGGAACAGCCCGGCCATATGGGTGACGATGGCGTGGCTGAAGTCCTTTACCTCGTCCCAGCCGGCCCGTCGTTGCAACGGCACCACCACATGGATGCCTTTGCCGCCGCTGGTCTTGAGGAAGCAGCGCAGTCCCAGTTCATCGAGCAGGGTGAGGGTCAGGCTGGTGGCCTCGACCATGGCTTTCCAGGGCAACGCCGGATCGGGGTCGAGGTCGAGAACAAAGCGGTCGGGGCGCTCGAACTGCGTGTCGGTGGCATTCCAGGTGTGCAGCTCGAGCATGTTCATCTGCACGGCGCCGAGCAGGGTGTCCTGGCGGTTGATAACCATCGCCGCCTGGCCGGCCTGTGCCTTGTCCCAGGTCTTCACCCCCGGCAGGTCGAGGCTGGCGGCGTTCTTCTGGAAGAACAGTTCGCCGCCCAGGCCGTCCGGCGCCCGCACCAGCGCCACGGGGCGGTCCTTGAGGTGAGGCAGGATCAGCGCAGAAGCCTGGGCGTAATACTCGGCGACGTTCAGCTTGGTGGTGCCGCTGGCAGGATCGATGACGCGTTCGGGATGGGTCAGGTGCAGGTGGCCGCCGGCTTTGGCGGCGGCTTTCTTGGCGGGCATGGCGCGCTCCAGGTTGATGGCACTGGCCGGCTTGTCATCGCGCAGGCCGTGGAATACCGAGTGGCGGACGATGCCGTCGCGGGTCATCTGGGCGAAGCTCACCTCCGCCAGCAACGTGGGCTTCAGCCAATGCACGCCGCGGACTTCGGCACCGGTGGGGGGATGTTTCAGCGGGGTGCGATCGGTTTCCAGGGATTGCAGGCGCTCCAGCAGGCTGTTCAGCGTGGCGGTGCTGAAGCCGGTGCCGACCTTGCCGGCATAGCGCAGTTCGCCGTCTGCATGCAGCCCCAGCAACAAGGCGCCGAAGGCACTGCGGCTGCCTTTCGGATCGGTGTAGCCGATGACCACGAATTCCTGGCGCTGCTTGCACTTGAGCTTGATCCAGTCGCTGCTGCGACGCTCCACGTAACGGCTGTCCAGGCGCTTGCCGATCAGCCCTTCGAGGTTGAGCTGACAGGCGCTTTCCAGCAGCGATGCCACCGGTTGTTCGAAGGCGGCGGAGTAGCGCAGCACGTCGGGTGCCTTTTCCAACAGCTTTTCCAGGCTGGCGCGGCGTTCCTGCACCGGTGTCTGACGCAGGTCTTCGCCGTTCAGGTGCAGCAGGTCGAACAGGTAATAGGTGATCTGCTCGTCATGCTCGGTATCGAACGCATTCTGCAGGGCCTGGAAGTCCGCCACACCCTGTTCGTCGGGTACCACCATCTCGCCGTCGAGCCAGGCGGAGCGCAGCTTGAGTTTTTTCAGCGCGGCCACCTGGCGGGGCATCTTCGCGGTCCAGTCATGACCGTTGCGGGTGAACAGCCGGACTTCGCCCTCGTCGATGCGAGCCAGGATGCGGTAGCCGTCGAACTTGATTTCGTAGAGCCAGTCGCCTTCCGGTGGCGAGTCGACCAACGTGGCCAGTTGCGGTTTCAGCGTTTCCGGCAACGGACGTTTCACTGCTTTTCCAGGGGCCGGTTTCCGTTTGGCCGGGGCGCGGGGTTTGACGGGCAGGCTGCGGTCGCTCAGCACGCTGTCCGGCTCGGCTTCGAGCACGTCGTATTCGCTCGCTTCGCGGGCCTGGCTGTCGGCGGATTTGACCAGCAACCATTGTTCCTTTCTGCCCGCCAGATGGGTGCGGAACAGCGCCCAGCGCCCCCCGAGTTTTTCGCCCTGCAACTGGAAGTGCAGGCGACCACGGGCATAGTCCTTGTGCGGGTCGCCCTCGGGAATCCACATGCCGCGGTCCCAGACGATCACGTCACCGGCACCGTAGTGCCCTTCGGGTATATGGCCTTCGAAATCGGCGTAGTCCAGCGGGTGGTCCTCGACATGAACGGCCAGGCGCTTGACGCCAGGGTCCAGGGACGGCCCCTTGGGAATGGCCCAGCTCTTCAGCGTGCCATCCAGTTCCAGGCGGAAGTCGTAGTGCAGGTGACTGGCGTCATGTTTCTGGATGCAGAACCGCAAGCCGTGGGCCTGCCGCCCGGCACGCTTGCCGCCGCTGGGCTCGGGCGTGGCGGCAAAGTCGCGTTTGCGCTGGTACTCCTGCAGTGGCTTGGCCATGGCGGGCTCCGGTCGATGGGCGAGGCTGGCGTCCTATCAAGTGGGAGAGGGCGCCGGTAACAGGAGTTCAATCCCTTTGCGCCGGGGTGTTGCGACCGGATGGCCGAAAGTCTGAATCATTGCGGCTGTGGCGGAGTCGACTCAGGTAGAGCCCACCTGACGACGAGGCAGCCATGATCGAGAAAAGCAATAAACCTGCGGAAACCACCCCCCATCAGGTTCAGGAAATCGACGACATCCAGGACCGCATGGGCGAGATGCGCGAGCTGGATTTCAGCGACCGGCACGACGAGCGCCAGGGGCGCGCCGGCGACGCCCGTCCCGCCCGGGAAGTGGCCGAGGAATACCCGCCACAGCGGGTCGAGCGCAGCGGCATGAGCGGTGGCGAGGCGCTGACCGAGAGCCAGCACGAAGACAACGTCACCTACGACGACCTGAGCCCCGACACCCTCTACGACCAGACGGGCGCCCGCGACCCGTCCGATCGCGGTGGCGATGGGCCGGCGGACCGGCAGTTGCGCCGGGTCGATGAAAGCGAAATTGGCGGTGGCATCGGCCTTGACGAGGCCGAACTGGCGCGTTCGGCGCCGCTGGATGGCAAACCCTGGACCGACCGTGTTTCACCCGCCGAGGGTGATGACGAAGCGTCCGCCGACGAGGAGAAATGACCATGTCCGATAACCATTGCGCCTGTCCCGGCTGCACCTGCGAAGTGGACGCCAATGCCGTGAGTCGCGGGGGCGAGGCTTACTGTTGCGAGGCCTGTGCTGACGGCCATGCCGGCGGTGAGCCTTGCCGGATGAGCGAGTGCCATTGCGGCGACGACAAGGCGAAACAGCCCGAGGAGTCGAATGTGGATAACGCCCTGGAAGAGACCTTCCCGGCGAGTGATCCGATCTCGCCTTGATGGCCTCACCGCAGCGTGGGTTTCTCCACCTGCTTGCGCCCGCTCTCCTTGAGCGGAGCATGATGAGTTGATTTGGCTGGGGCTGTGGGAGTGAGCAAGCTCCCACAGTGGCCAGTTCGCTGCGCAACAGCGCGGCGTCATGGTGGCGGACGCCTACCTGGCAAGTGCCTTCACCAGCTCTGCCTTGCGCATGGTCGAGCGCCCCGCGATGTTCTGCCGACGGGCTTGGTCCATCAGTTCTGCCTTGCTCATGTCTTCCAGCTTGCGATCCGGACGGGGGACACCGTGGCGGGTCGCCACCGCCCGACGCGCGGAAGATTGCCGGGCCTTGTGCTTGCTGGCCTCGCTCTTTTGCTGTCCCGATCCGCCGGCTTTTTCGCCGCCCCCGGATTGCTTGTTCACCGTGGCCCAGGCCCGTGCTTCGGCTTCGTCCCTGGACACGCCCTTGGCTTCATAACTCTCCTCGATATGTTCGGCCTTGCGCTTCTGTTCTTCGGTGTACTTGGCTTTGCTTCCACGTGGCATGGGAATGTCCTCTGGTTGATGGATCAGGGCTGGCCCCAGCGTCCGCCCGCGCTTTCGCAGTCGATGCGGGCCTGAGCGAGGTGTTCGGCGCTGTAGTAATAGGTCACCACCCTGGCGTCGTTGGGGATGGCCGGGCGGGCCGCGTCAGGGTCATTGCTGGTGGCGCGAGGGTTGGCCAGGCTTTCCTGGGTAAGCGGGGCGCTGCACTGGCCGACCTGGCGGTCGGGACAGCGGGCGACGCGATGCTTTTCACTGTTGAGCATTTCCTTGCTCTCGTTGCTGCATGACCAGTCGATGGCCTCGGCGGGCATGCCTTGCAGGGTGTAGCAGGTCTGGCGGTCCACGGCCGGAACCGCCTCGCTGGACGAGCGCGTGGTGACCTGGCAGGCATCGGCCAGCACGCTGCCGCTGGCCAGACTGCCGAGCAGCAACAGCAGGGGGGAAGTTCGCATGATCGTCTCCTGTGGCGGTTTCATAACGGCGTTGGCGGAGCTATGCCGGGCTCGGTCTGCAGATGCTGGTCGAGCTTCAGGCGCTTCATCAGGCTTCGTGCGTCGAACGGCGCGCGGACCTTCAGATCGTTGTCGAAATAGCAATACAGGTCCTTGGTGCCGCTGACTGCCGCCTTGCGCTCGCCGGCCAGTTGCGCGTCGCCTGGCTGCTGGCCGCGGGTCCAGGTGCGGATCCGCTGTGCCCAGCGCTGCAGGGCGCTGTCGGTATAGCCGCTGGCATAGAGTTCGGCGTCGCCGTGCAGGCGCAGGTAGAGAAAGTCGGCGGTGAGGTCTTCGAGGTACGGCCACTTGCCGGCGGTGTCGGCCACCACCAGCGCGACGCGGTGCTGGCGCAGCAGCTCGACGAAGGCCGGATCGCGAAAGCTGTCGTGACGAATTTCCACCGCATGGCGCAGCGGGCCGTTGCCCAGGCTGTCGAAGGCGCCGTCCTTGTGCAGGCGTGCGGCGCAGTGGCGGGCGCACTGGACGGCGGCGGCTCGGTCATGGGGCAGGCGCTGGAGAAAGTCGGTGAAGCGCTGCGGATCGAATTTCAGGCTGGGCGGGAACTGCCAGAGGATCGGGCCGAGCTTGTCGCCCAGTTGCAACGGGCCGGAGGCAAAGAAATTGGCCAGAGGTTCTTCGATATCCTTGAGCCTGCGTACATGGGTGATGTAGCGCGGCGCCTTGACCGAGAACACGAAACCGTCGGGCGTGTCGTCACGCCACTGGGCGTAGCGTTGCGGGGTTTGCAGGGCATAGAACGAGCCGTTGATTTCGATGCTCGACACCGCTCGCGAGGCAAACGCCAGTTCTTTGGACTGGGTCAGCCCTTCGGGGTAGAACTGCTTGCGCCACGGCGCGTAGCGCCAGCCGGAGATGCCGATATGGATCTTGCTCACCGGGTCGTCCTTCGTGAGGGTCCTTATGGGGTGCGACCGGGTGCTGCGCGGCAGGGTTCAGCGTGAGGGACGAGTGGTGAACGGCGGTTGCCGGCAAGTTGAACTTTGCCCGCGCCAGCGCCTCCACCGAATGTCGGTCCGCGCATGCGGCGTGTGAGGGAAAAGGCCCATGAAATTCTCGCGTTTCGCCCAGAAACTGGCCAACTGGACCGGGCATCCGGGGACCTTCTTCATTGCCTTCGGTCTGGTCCTGGCCTGGGGCATCAGTGGACCGCTCTTCCATTTCAGCGACACCTGGCAACTGGTGATCAATACGTCGACCACCATCGTCACCTTCCTGATGGTGTTCCTGATCCAGAACACCCAGAACCGCGACACCGACGAGCTGCACATCAAGATCGACGAGCTGTTGCGCGCCACCAAACGCGCCCACAACGCGCTGCTCGGCCTCGACGACCTGGATGAGAAACAACTGCACGAGCTGCGCAAGCGCTACCAGCACCTCGGTGAACTCGCCGAGGGCAAGACACCGGGCACGTCCGGGCGCGACGACGACGCCTGAGCCACGGAAGACGCCGGGGCGTACCGTCGCTCGCGGCAAATCCATCCGACAGCACGAGGTGATCATGACCAGTCATATCATTCACTTCACCGGACCGATCAACGCGTCCACCTGCGGCAACCTCATCACCGCCTGTTCCAAGGCCCTGCACCAGGGCGCCGAGCGCCTGCAATTGAATATCGCCACCATGGGCGGGGAGTGCAGCTACGGCTTCAGTCTCTACAACTTCCTGCGTTCGCTGCCGGTGCGGGTGGATACCCATAACCTGGGTACCGTCGAATCCATGGGCAATATCCTGTTTCTTGCCGGCGAACACCGCACGGCCTGTGCCCACAGCAAGTTCCTGTTTCACCCCTTCCACTGGACGCTGCACGGTTCGGTGGACCATGCGCGCATGGCCGAGTACGCCATGAGCCTGGATTACGACTTGCAGCTGTACGCCGACATCGTGAGCGAGCGCACCGAGGGGGCGGAACAGGTGCTGGATATTCCACGCTACCTCATGTCGCATCCGCGGATCGTCACGCCTCGGGAGGCGATCGACTGCGGCCTGATCCAGGCGATCGACGATTCGCCGATCGCCGCCGATGCCGTGCAATGGAGCGTGCACGCCTGATCTGCTGCGCACTGGTGCATTTTCGCCTCGGCCTCGCGATGTCGGTATGATGTTTCCAAATATTGCGAAATAGGCTGGGGGAAAGATGCCACTCAAGGATTTGCTGTTGGCGCTGGTTGTGATCGTCGCCTGGGGCGTGAACTTTGTCGTGATCAAGGTTGGCCTGGACGGCCTGCCGCCGATGCTGCTGGGTGCGCTGCGCTTCGCGCTGGTGGCCATTCCGGCCGTATTCTTCATTCGCCGGCCGCAGTTGCCGTGGCGCTGGCTCATCGCGTATGGCCTGACCATTTCCTTCGGACAGTTCGCCTTCCTCTTCGAGGCCATGGGTAACGGCATGCCGCCGGGGCTGGCGTCGCTGGTGCTGCAGTCGCAGGCGTTCTTCACCATGATCTTTGCCGCGGTGTTCCTCGGCGAGCGTTTGCGTGCGGCCAGTGTGCTGGGGCTGCTGGTGGCGGCTGGAGGGCTTGCGCTGATCGGCAGTGAGAACGGCGGTCACGTGCCCCTGTTCGCACTGATCCTGACCCTCTGCGGCGGCGCCTGCTGGGCCATGGGCAACATCATCACCCGGCGCTTCGGCAAGATCGACCTGGTGGCGCTGGTGATCTGGGGCGCGCTGATTCCGCCGCTGCCGTTCTTCGCGATGTCCTGGTACCTGGAAGGTCCGCAACTGATCGAATCGTCGCTGCGCAACATTGGCCTGCACTCGATTTTGGCACTGGTTTACCTCGCACTGATTGCAACAATCCTCGGCTACGGTCTGTGGAGTCGGCTCCTGTCCCGCTATCCGGCAGGCAAGGTGGCACCGTTTTCGCTTCTGGTTCCGGTGGTGGGGCTGAGTTCGTCGGCGTTGCTGCTGGATGAGCGTCTGAGCGCGATCCAGTGCTGGGGTGGTCTGCTGGTGATGCTGGGGTTGCTGATCAACGTGTTCGGGCCGCGGTTGAAGGAGCGTTTGCTACCGGCCCGGGCGTAAAGCCAATCCAGGTCTTCGGCGCAAGGGTGCCACTGGTCGGGGTTTTTCGATCGTGACCAGGCAGTCCACAAATGTCCGGCTAGTCTCTCAATCATTGGAGACCGCTATTTTCAGGTTGCCCGGCTGGGCAGCCGGTAGGGGTCGCATTCAGAGGGGAGCAGATATGAAGGATCAATTTCTCGAAGACCTCGGCGACGAGTTTCCCGTCAACAGCGTGGTGCGTTGCGGTCAATCCGCCTTCCGCCTCGGCTTCGTCCACATGACCCTGGACGATGCCCATGGCAACTACAAGGGTCGCGTTCCAGCGCGCAGCGAGAGTCGTCGGTTCCTGCCGGCCGCCTTGCCCAAACGTTGAATCGCCAGCCGCAGCTGGCTTGAAAAAACGAGCAGTAGTACGCGAAATCTGCCATTTCATGCCGCTTTGCTTGATCCCGCGCATGGCGCCGCCCGGCGGCGCTGGAGAGGGATTGCGATCTGTGCCTTACTAGCGCGGTACATCCAATGGAGGATAACGATGCGTATCAGGGAAGAGACCTACTGGAAATGGGCAGATGCCCAACTGCACAGCCGCAGCCATGACGAAGTGTTCAGTGATGGCACCAGTATCGATGTTCAGACACGGTTGTCGCGCACCGGTGCGACGCAGCTTTTTCTCGGGGTCTATGCCCGGCATGGCAAGGCGCTGATGGAGGAGTACTATCCGTCCAGGCCCAGTGAAAGCATGAGTCGGGCGCTGGTATGGGGTGTCGATCGGGCCCGGGCGATGGTCGCCGGGCTGCAACCGGAGGAGCCGCTGGAGCTTTTGCGCCGGGCTTGAGTGGTGTGGTGGTGGAAGGCCGGCTGGGCGGGTTGCTCGCCGGCTTTTTTGGTTTCGGGTTGTGTTTGTGCTGGTTTTTTTGGGCATATCCGTTGTTTTCGGCGACGTTGCCGGCCCGTTCCGCCCTTACGGCGGCTTACTTTTGTCTTGTCAAAAGTAAGCAAAACCGCCCGCTCCCAACATCCGGCCCTACGCTTCGCTCCGGGTCCCCTCCTTCCGGCACCTTTCGGGGCCAGCGCGGCCTACGATTTGCTTCGCAAATCTTCATCTCGCGTCTTCGGCTATCGCCGAAGGGTGCTTACGCACCCGGCCCCTACAGGCACCTCCACTCGGCCGGCTGAAGTCGCAATTGGCGGCGTCTGGGCTGGCGCGCATGAAAAGCAAAAGCCAGAGCAAAAGCTCCGGCTCTTTGGGACGCCTATCAAAAGCAGATTCGAATCTCGAAGATCCGTCCGCGAGAGCGCCGCCCGTAACTTGCGACTTCAGGAGGCCGAGTGGAGGTGTTCGGAAGGGGCGGGGGCGCAGCCCCCTTCGGCGAAGCCGAAGAGCGCGAGTCGTAGACTTGGCGAAGCAAGTCGTAGGCCGCGCGGCCCCTGGAGGACACCGGAGCGAGGGGACCCGGAGCGAAGCGTAGGGCCGTATGTGGGAGCCAGCGGTTTTGCTTACTTTTGACAAGACAAAAGTAAGCCGCCGTAAGGGCGGAACGGGCCATCAACGTCGCCGAAAATAACGGATAATCACGCTAAATCAGCACCAGCACCAACATCAATTCCAGGCCCAAATCCTGAAGCCTCAACCCCCATGCCGCGCCCGGCTCGCCTGAACAATCCGCCCCGACGGCACCCGTAACTGGATCAACAGATACTCGGCAAACTCGGGCGAGAAGGGTTGGCGGTCGATGGCCTGGGCCATGCAGTCAAGCCAGATCCCCGCATGGCGCTCGTCCATCGGCCACTGGGCATGAAAGGACGGCAGGGCAATCGGGCCATACCGCTCGGCGAACAAACGCGGACCACCAAGCCAGCCACTGAGGAAGCAGGTCAACTTGTCTCGCGACAGGCTCAGGTCTTCACCGTGCATGCGGCGCACGTCAAGGGCGGCGGGGTCGCTGTCCATGATGTCGTAGAAGTCGTCCACCAGTCGGCGCAGGCCGTCGAGGCCGCCGGCGGCCTGGTACGAGGCATCGTCTGTGCCGAATGCAGGGCGGGTCATGGATGAGGTACTCCGGAGAAAAACCGCATTCTAGCGGACGAACTGCCCCGGCGATTGATCCCGGACATGAAAAAGCCCGGCCTTTCGGGCCGGGCTCAATGTCGCGTTGCGAAAATCAGCAGAGGCGATCGATGACGCGTACACCCTCAGCTTCACGCAGTGCTGGCCACGCCTGTTGCAGGGTTTCCAGCACGCTACCGACAAATTCGGTATCGGCAGCGGCCTTCTTGCCGACGTAGCCCTGGCCGCGGCGGTACATCTTCAGGCGGGCGCGCATGTTCGGCTTGCGCTGTTCGAATTCGCTTTCTGCAGTGCAGGGCGCCAGGCTGTCGATATGCACTTCGCCGGCATCGCAAACCCAGAGAATGTGACTGTCGAGGCTGTCTTTGCGCGCTGCGAACAGTTTGGCCAATTCCTGGATGGTCGGTTTTTCGTTCAAGTTCATCATTAAAGCCCCCATAACCCTTCAGTGGTGATGTTTTCTGTCTGGCGCCACAATCGTGTAGCGCACTACCAAGGCTGCTACAGCAGCAATCGCAACAGGGGCTTTCTTCACTCTGCCTTTTGGACAGTCCCACTCCACGGACGTATTCGAAAAATCGCTCGAACCGTCTGGAACACCCTTGCCAGCCCTCCCGATCGGGGAGATGGCCTCATCATGCAGAGGGCGACGAATGGCGTCAACAGGTTTTGTAGTAAATTTTTCTTAGCACTACAAAATCCTTTTCCGACTGGTTGGTCGCTTTTTGTAGTGCTGTGTTTGGTTGTCCTACAAAGCCCGGTGCGCAGGCCGGCGGTCAATGGCGGAAGGATTGATCGGGGTCAGTTTTCTCCAAAGCTGCCGGGAGGACTATCGGAGTGCACGGCAAACGCGCGAGCCAGAGCCCTTGCCGAGGACTATAGCCAGTGAGGTAACCATGAGTCAGCCCGATGTTTCTGCTTCCACCCGTAGTACCAGGCCGTTGCTGCCCCTGGGTTTGTTGATCGGTATCGCAGCGCTGGTAGTGGTGCTGTTGCTGCCGCTACCGGCCGATCTGCCGGTGGCGGGGCAGCGGGTGCTGGCGATCCTCGCTTTTGCCGTGGTGGTGTGGATCACCGAGGCGGTGTCCTATGAAGCCAGTGCCATCATGATTACCGCGCTGCTGGCGTTTCTCCTCGGCACCGCGCCGACCCTGGCTGACCCGGGCCAGACCTACGGCTCCTCGGCCGCCGTGGGCATGGCCTTGACCGGCTTTTCCAATACCGCGCTGGCGCTGGTAGTGGGTGCACTGTTCCTCGCGGCGGCGATGACCCACACCGGCCTGGACCGGCGCATCGCCCTGGTGACCCTCGACCGCATCGGCGTGAGTACCCGGCGCATCTTGCTGGGCGCGGTGGTGGTCACCATTCTGCTCAGCCTGGTAGTGCCCAGTGCCACCGCGCGCAGTGCCTGCGTGGTGCCGATCATGATGGGGGTGATCGCCGCGTTCGGCGTCGACAAACGCTCCAACATCGCAGCCGGGATCATGATCATCGTCGCCCAGGGCACCAGTATCTGGAACATCGGCATCCAGACCGCCGCGGCGCAGAACCTGCTGACGGTCGGTTTCATGGACAAGATGCTCGGCGCCCGGGTGTCGTGGATCGACTGGCTGATCGCCGGTGCGCCCTGGGCGGTGCTGATGTCGTTGCTGCTGATCGTGGTGGTGTTGAAAATGCTGCCGCCGGAAACCGACAGCATTCCCGGTGGCAAGGCGGCGGTGGCCGAGCAACTGGCGGCGCTGGGGCCGATGACCGGGGCGCAGAAGCGTCTGCTCGGGGTGTCGCTGGCGCTGCTGCTGGCCTGGGCCACCGAAGGCAAGCTGCATGCGTTCGATACCACGTCCACCACCTACGCCGGCCTGGTGCTGCTGTTGCTGCCGCGCTTCGGGGTGATGACCTGGAAAGACGTGCAGGCGCGGATTCCCTGGGGCACGGTGATCGTCTTCGGGGTCGGTATCAGCCTGGGCAGCACGCTGCTCAGCACCCATGCCGGGCAGTGGCTGGGGGCGCAGGTGGTGGCCCATACCGGGCTCGATCAACTGGGCACGCTGGGCGTATTCGCGATCCTTGGCGCCTTCCTGATCGTCATTCACCTGGGCTTTGCCAGCGCCACGGCGCTGACCTCGGCGCTGCTGCCGATCCTCATCGCGGTGCTGCAGACCCTGCCGGGCGACTTCAGCCGGCTGGGCATGACCATGGCCCTGGGCTTCGTGGTCAGCTACGGCTTCATCCTGCCGATCAACGCGCCGCAGAACATGGTGTGCCTGGGCACCGAGACCTTCAACGCCCGGCAGTTCGCCCGGGTCGGCATTGCCGTGACCCTGGCCGGCTATCTGCTGATGCTGGTGTTCGCCGCCACCTGGTGGCATTGGCTGGGCTGGATGTGAATGCACCAAGGCCCCGCGGACACTGTCCGCGGGGCCTTGGTCGGGCAATCAGAAGTTCGCCGGGGTGTTGGCGCTGATGATCTCGGCCTCGTCCTGGCCGATGTTCTTGAAGCTGTGGGGCAGGGTGGTGGGGAAGTAGTAGCCGTCGCCGGAGTTGAGGATGCTCACCTGGCCATCCACGCGCAGCTCGATGGTGCCACGGGTCACCAGGCCGCATTCCTCGCCTTCGGCGTGGACGATCAGCTCTTCGCCAGAGTCGGCGCCGGGAGCGTACAGCTCGCGCAGCATGCGCATCTGCCGGCCTTCGACACTGGCGCCGACCAGCAGCAGGCGCAGGCCCGAGCTGCCGAGGTCAGGCTGTTCGTTGGCACGGAAGACAAAGCGCTCTTCCCGAGGCGGCTCGTCGAAGCTGAAGAACTCCGCCAGGGACATGGGGATGCCTTCGAGCAGCTTTTTCAGGGAACTCACCGAGGGGCTGACGCGATTCTGCTCGATCTGCGAGATGGTCGAGTTGGTCAGGCCACTGCGCCGGGCCAGTTCCCGTTGGGAAAGTTTGTTGCGTTCACGCACCAGTCTGAGTCGTGTCCCCGTGTCCATAGCCGCCTTGTGTGTAAAGAATTTTTGGGCGAGGCATTAAAACACACTCGGGCAGGCTGTGCCCGAGTGTGTGGAGCCCGCGTCAGGCTTTGCTTCGCGTGCTCGACCACAGTCCGACGATCAGCAGCAACGCGCCGGCTACCAGATAGGGCAAACGGGGGTCGAGGCTGTAGATCAGCGTGCCGGCCAGCGGCCCGACCACTACGCCCAGCCCTTGCATCGCGCCGACCGAACCCGCGGTGGCACCTTGCTCGGAGGCGTCCACCGCGTTGGCCGCCAGTGCCGCGAAGGCCGGGAACACCCAGCCCATGCCTGCGGCGCAGACGAAGAAGCCGAGCGACAGCAGCAGGCTGCTGCTGGCGAAGGCGCTGGCGACGAAGCCCAGGGCCGAGACGCTGGCGCCGACGCGGATCATCCGCAGCGGTGGCCATTGCAGCTTGCGCACCAGCAACTGCGAGCAGATCAGTGCCACGCCGACCATGGTCAGGGCGATGCCGGCAGCCTGGGCGGCGTCGCCAGGTTCCAGTCCGAGGCGGTCGAGGGCGAAGAACCCTACGGTGATCTGCGCCAGAGACACACAGAGCATGGCGACGAAGGCCACCACCAGCGGCCGGCGCAGGCGCGGGTCGCTCAGGCGCACGGTGCGCGGCGCCTGGGCCAGGTGCAGTTCCTGGCGCTTGAGCTTGCTGCGCAGCACCAGCAGCGCCGCCAGCGGCAGGATGGCCATGGCGTACATCGGCAGGCTCAGGCTGTGGCGGGCGAGCAGGGCGGCGATGGCCGGGCCGAGCACCAGGCCCACGGCGTTGGCGGCACCGAGGGAGGCCATGGTGCGGGCGCGGTGTTGCGGTTCGACGTTGTCGGCGATCAGGGCATTGCTGCCGACCGGCAGCGCGGCGTAGAAGGCACCGATGGCGCCGCGACCGATGACCATCCCGGCGAAGGCGATCGATGCCGGCGGCAGCCAGCGCAGGGCGCCATCGATGAACAGGCACAGCGCCCAGTAAGCGAGGGTGAAGCCGCCGGCGCCGAGCAGCAGGATGCGGCGCCGGCCATAGCGGTCGCTGGCGCGGCCCCAGGGACGAGCGAGGAGCATCCAGATCACGCCGGATACGGTCATCGCCGCGCCAGCTTGCCAGGGCGCGAGGTCAAGGACGCGGGCGATCGGGCCGATCAGCGAGACGAAGGCCATCATGGCGATGGTGCAGGCGGTGTGGGCGAACAGCAGGGGGCGGATGTCGAAGGCGGTGTGCGGCGCAGGGGAGACCTGGGCGGTAGTCATAAGCAATCCGGGCTGGTTTTGTGGTGTCCTTGCAGGCCCTATCGCCGCAGGGGGATCTGCACATTTCGCTGCTCGCACGCTGAGGAGCGGTCAGTCGCGCTCCGGTGGGAGCGGCTTGAGCCGCGATCGGCGGCGTAGCCGTCGTAGAACCTGAGTCCGCGACTGTTCTGGAGGTCGCGAGTACAGGTTTTATGGCCGCTGCGCGCCCAATCGCGGCTGAAGCCGCTCCCACCTTGATCGGTGCTTGGCCGCGAGTTACGCAGATCTCATGCGGTGAGGCCGAGTTGGCCGGGTATTGTGCACCGGCCTAATGCAAATCTCGATGAAAAACCCCGTATTTACGGTTTTTCTTCCCTCACCACAGCGCCACGGTATAGCCGAGGATAAGGCGGTTTTCGTCGATATCGCTGGTCAGCCCGCCGCTGGAACGGAAGGTGGCGTTGCGCAGGCGCACGCTGAAGTTCTTCAACGGACCGCTCTGCACCACGTAGGCGATGTCGGTATCGCGTTCCCATTCCTTGCCGCCGCTGACGGTCGCGGTCTCGATGTTCCTGCCGTTGACGTAGCGGGTCATGAAGCTCAGCCCCGGTAGGCCGAAGGCGGCGAAGTTGTAGTCGTAGCGGGCTTGCCAGGCGTCGGTCTCGGCCTTGGTGAAGACGTTCACCGTCACCAGGTTGACCGAGTACGGGTCCAGCCCCGGATAGGCGAAGTCGCCGTCGCCGGAGAGATTCTGGTAGCCCAGGCCGAGTTTATGTGCGCCGACACCCAGGGTCAGCATGCCGTTGAAGAAGCGGTTGTCGATCTTGCCGCCATCCACCCGGCTCGCCGAACGCAGGGCGTCGTGGCCGGTTTCGCGGGTGTCGAAGTAGCGCAGGTCGCTGCGCAGGCTGATGCCGTCGGCCAGCGGCAGGTCATGCACCAGGCCGGCGTAGTGCTGGCGGTAGATGTCCTGCATTTGCGCGTAGTAGTAGCTCACGGCGAGGCGCGGTGTCAGGGCGTAGGTGCCGCCGGCAAGATCCAGGTAGCTGCTCTCGACACCGGCGTAGCTCATCTCGTCGTTGCTGGAGGAATCGCGCAGGTTCTGCTTTTCCAGGCGGCCGATGTTGAAGGTCAGGCCGTCGATGTCCTGGGAGGTGACCAGGCCGCCGCTGTAGGTCGAAGGCAGCAGGCGTACATCGTTGATCGCTGCCACCGGCAACATCGGTTGCAAGGTGCCGAGCTTGAGGGTGGTCTTGCTGATGCGCGCCTTGGCGGTCAGGCCCAGCTCGCTGAAGTCATCCACCGGTTCCTGGCTGGCGCCGTACGGCAGCAGGCCGGTGCCCCGGCGGTCACGGCTGGAGTCGAGCTTCACGCCCAGCTCGCCGAGGGCATCGACACCGAAGCCGACGGTGCCTTCGGTGAAGCCCGATTCCATGCGCAGGATGAAACCCTGCGCCCATTCCCGCGCCTGGCTCTGCGGCGCGTTGCTCTGGCGGAAATCGCGGCTGAAATAGAAATTGCGGGCTTCCAGGCTGGCTTTGCTGTCCTTGATGAAATCGGCGTGGGCGAGGTACGGGGCGAACGCGGCGCACAGGCCGGCGCTGGCCGCAGTGAGGCGACGGGGAAGAGACATGGACTTCATACCTTTTGTTTTTGTTCTGGTGTTTCGTTCTTGAGAGACAACCGGCCCTGGGTCGCGGGCCAGAGCTATAGTTAACATATTATCTTTTGTTGAATAAAGTCCTTTTGCTGACTGCTCAAACAAAATTAATATATTAACGTTATGACTGCTTTCTCCCTGATTCCGGAGTGCCGATGAGCCAACCTTCCAACCCGGGACGCCTGATCGTCCTGCTCGCCGCGCTGGTGGCCTTCGCGCCACTGTCCATCGACACCTACCTGCCGAGCCTGCCGCTGATCGCCAGCGACCTGCACGCCGATGCCGCCAGCGTGCAACTGACCATCAGCCTGTTCCTCGCCGGCCTGTGCCTGGGCATGCTGGTGTATGGGCCGCTCTCGGACCGCTACGGCCGTCGTCCGCTCCTGCTGGGCGGCATGGCGCTGTACCTGGTGGCGACAGTGGGCTGCATGTTTGCCGGCTCGGTGGAGCAACTGGTGGCCTGGCGTTTCTTTCAGGCCCTCGGTGGTGCGGCGGCGTCTGTGCTGGCACGGGCCATCGTGCGTGACCTGTTCGCCCTCGGTGAAGCAGCGAAGGTGCTGTCGCTGATGCACCTGGTGACCATGCTCGCGACCCTGGTGGCGCCGCTGCTGGGCAGCGTGCTGATGGAGGTGCGTGGCTGGCGCACGGTGTTCTTCGGGCTGCTGGTGTTCGGCGCCCTGTGCCTGGTCGCCTCGGTCTGGAAGATCAGCGAGACCCACGCCCCCGACCAGCGCGGCGAATCCCTGGCGAAGGTATTCGCGGCGTACTGGCAGATCGCCCGGCAGCCACTGGCGCTGGCGTACATCCTGTGCATGGGCCTGGCCTTTGGCGGGATGTTCGCCTTCATCACGGCCTCGCCGTTCGTCTACATGGAGTACTTCGGCGTGTCGCCCACGGGCTACGCCTGGCTGTTCGGTCTGAACGTCGCCGGGATCATCGTCATGACCCTGATCAACGCCCGCTGGGTGAGCCGCGTGGGGCCGTTGCGCATGCTCGCGGTGGGAGCGGGCCTTGCCGGCGTCGCCGCGCTGTGGTTGCTGACAGCAGGCCTGACCGACTGGGGCGGGTTGGCGGTGATCGTCGTGGGTGTGGTGGTCTATGTCAGTGTCACCGGGTTGCTGGGCGCCAACTGCGTGGCCAGCCTGCTGGCGCTGTATCCCCGTCAGGCCGGGGCGGCGGCGGGGCTGGCGGTGGCTTGTCAGTTCGCCCTGGGTGCGGCGTTCAGTGCGGTGGTCAGCGCCCTGGCCGACGGCACGCCCGAGCCGATGTGCCTGACCCTCGCTGCCGCCGGCTTCGGCTGCCTGCTCTGCTACGCCGCCATCGCCCGGCGCGCCCGCGCACAAGCCGTGAGCCAGACCGCCTGACCCCTGAGCGAAGAAGCCTCGCTCTGTTGTCGGAAGCGTCCATACTCAGTGAACCCGGGCCGTTTGCCTTGACGCCCGGGCACCTGTTACAAACAGGTGCGAGACCGCCGCGTGCGGTGTTCACAACAGCGGTGCCACAGACGTTCGCAGGCACCGAACAGCATGGAATCCAGCATGGCCCAAAGACAGGTAATCAATGCTTCGGTCGCCCCCAAAGGCAGCCTGGAGACGCTATCCCAACGTGAAGTCCAACAATTGAGCCAGGCCGGCTCTGGCAGTATCTACACCCTGTTCCGCCAGTGCGCCCTGGCCATCCTCAACACCGGCGCCCATGTCGACAATGCCAAGACCATCCTCGACGCCTACAAGGACTTCGAGGTCCGTATTCACCAGCAGGACCGCGGCGTGCGCCTGGAGCTGCTCAATGCCCCGGCGGATGCCTTCGTCGATGGCGAGATGATCGCCAGCACCCGCGAAATGCTCTTCAGCGCCTTGCGCGACATCGTCTACACCGAAAGTGAGCTGGACCGCCTGAAGATCGACCTGGACAGCTCCCAGGGCATCACCGACTACGTGTTCCAGTTGTTGCGCAACGCACGCACGTTGCGCTCGGGCGTCGAGCCCAAGCTGGTGGTGTGCTGGGGCGGACACTCGATCAGCAGCGAGGAATACCAGTACACCAAGAAGGTCGGCCACGAGCTGGGCCTGCGCAAGCTGGACATCTGCACCGGCTGCGGCCCTGGCGTGATGAAGGGGCCGATGAAGGGCGCCACCATTGCCCATGCCAAGCAGCGCATGAGCAGCGGTCGCTACCTCGGCCTGACCGAGCCGGGCATCATCGCTGCCGAGGCGCCGAACCCGATCGTCAACGAACTGGTGATCCTGCCGGACATCGAGAAGCGCCTGGAAGCCTTCGTCCGTGTCGGCCACGGCATCATCATCTTCCCTGGCGGCGCCGGAACCGCCGAGGAATTCCTCTACCTGCTGGGCATCCTGATGCACCCGGACAACCGCGAACTGCCGTTCCCGGTCATCCTCACCGGGCCGCGCAGCGCCGAGCCGTACCTGCAGCAGTTGCACGCCTTCGTCGGTGCGACCCTCGGCGAGGCGGCGCAGGGCCTGTACCAGATCATCATCGACGACCCGGCCCAGGTGGCCCGGGAAATGACCGAGGCGCTGAAGACGGTCAAGCAGTTCCGTCGAGAGCGCAACGATGCCTTCCATTTCAACTGGCTGCTGAAGATCGAGGAGGGCTTCCAGCGTCCGTTCGACCCGACCCACGCCAACATGGCCAGCCTGCAACTGCGCCGTGACCTGCCGCCGCATGAACTGGCGGCTAACCTGCGGCGGGCGTTTTCCGGCATCGTCGCCGGCAACGTCAAGGACAAGGGCATTCGCCTGATCGAGGAACATGGGCCGTACGAGATCCATGGCGATCCGGCAATCATGCAGCCGCTGGACCGCTTGCTGCAGGCGTTCGTCGAGCAGCATCGGATGAAGCTGCCGGGTGGCGCGGCGTACGTGCCGTGTTATCGGGTCGTGGCCTGATCGACTGAACGGGGACCGCGCTGCGGTCCCCGTTCGTTTCAGATGAAGTCGCCGTCGGCCAGCAACTGCAGGCTGCCGTCTTCCTGCTGCCTGACCAAACCACTGGCCAGCAGCAACGGTTTGAGCCGTACCTGCAGCGGGGCGTCGACGAAGGTCTTGAGGTTTTCCAGATCCAGCGCACCGCCGGGCAGCTCTTCCTTGTGGTACGACAGCCAGGCCTTTTTCAGCACGCCCAGCACATCGGCGGCGGTGGTAGTGGCAAAGCGCCGGTGCACCGGAATGCCATTGAATTCGAAACTGTGGGCGAAGGCGTAGGCGCTTTCATCGTTCGCGCTTTCCTTGCAACGGGCGCAGACGCATTTGCCGTCGCCGAAGGCGTTGCTCAGGTAGGTGTTGAAGTCCACCACGGGCTTCAGGCTCAGGCGTTTGTCGACTTCGAACAGGTCGCCGGTCAGTTTGGCTTCGGCACTCAACGGTCATCTCCTTGCGGCAATCGGTCATTCAGCCCGGCACGATACCAGCGCAGGCGACGACATGCTCGCTTTCGTGATGGCCGGGGCCTCGCGGCGCGGGCTTTTGCCGGCGTCCTGGCTTATCCTAGGCGGCCTCAGATCCTGGCCCTTTGGAGCGCCTCCCGCATGCAGAAATACACCGCCACCATCACCATCAGCGCCGAACAGCGGGATGATGTCGAAGCTGTCGAGAACACCGGCGTGCAGGTCTGGTTCGAAACGGTGTCGGACAATTCGAAGAAGGTGCATTTCAACGGCACCCTGGCGGCTCCGGAGAACCCGACGCATATCTGCGTGACCCTGGACAACGGCCTCACTTACTACGGCGAGATTCTCAACGGGCATGCCGAGCTGGAGTACGGCTGGATCGTTTTTGAGTCGGATATGCTGACTCCGGAGGAGTTGGGGCTTTAAGCGTTTAGTTGTCGGTTTTGGTGCGGGCTTTGGGAACTTATCCGTTATTTTCGGCGACGTTGCCGGCCTGTTCCGCCCTTACGGCGGCCTACTTTTTTCTTGGAAAAAGTAGGCAAAACCGCTGGCTCCCAACATTCGGCCCTACGCTTCGCTCCGGGTCCCCTCCCTCCGGCACCTTTCGGGGCCAGCGCGGCCTACGATTTGCTCCGCAAATCTACATCTCGCGTCTTCGGCTATCGCCGAAGGGTGCTTACGCACCCGGCTCCTACAGGCACCTCCACTCGGCCGGCTGAAGTCGCAATTGGCGGCGTCTGGACTGACGCGCATGAAGAGCAAAAGCTCTGGCTCTTTGGGTCGCCTATCAAAATCAGATCTGAATTTCGAAGATCCGTCCGCGAGAACGCCGCCCGTAACCTGCGACTTCAGAAGGCCGAGTGGAGGTGTTCGGAAGGGGCTGGTGCGTTAGCACCCTTCGGCGTAGCCGAAGAGCGCGAGTCTTAGATTTGCGCAGCAAATCGTGGCCGCGCGGCCCCTGGAGGACACCGGAGCGAGGGGACCCGGAGCGCAGCGTAGGGCCGTATGTGGGAGCCAGCGGTTTTGCCCCCCTTTGTCCAAGAACAAAGGGGGCCGCCGTAAAGGCGGAAGGGGCCGGCAGCGTCGCCAAATCGACTGGATAATCTCGCTCAAGCAGCACCAAAACCAGCACCAGCGAAAAAATTTCATCACCGTGCATCCAATCGCCTCCCTGGCGGGTAGTTCCGATAGCAGCCTCCGCTGCCTGACCGATCATTCCCGACTGGAGTCGTGCCCCATGAACGTCAAATCCTGCTTCCAACTGGCCGCCACCGCCCTGGCCGCGTCGAGCTTCCTGCTGGGCGCCACCGCCCACGCCGCCATGGCCCTGCCCGACAGCATCAAGGTCCCCGACGGGCACAAGGTCGCCCTGGAAACCGTCGGCATCGGCGAAATCACCTATGAATGCCGCGACAAGGCCGATATGCCCGGCCAGACCGAATGGACCTTCGTCGGGCCCAAGGCGGTGCTCAACGACCGCAGCGGCAAGGCGATCGGCGACTACTTCGGCCCGCCGGCCACCTGGCAGGCCAAGGACGGTTCCAAGGTCACCGGCACGCAAGTGGCGGTGGCACCGTCGAGTGCCGGCAACCTGCCGTATCAACTGGTCAAGGCCAACCCCGCCGAGGGCCAGGGCGCCATGAGCGGCGTGACCTATATCCAGCGCGTGGCGCTCAAGGGCGGCGTTGCACCGGCCACCACCTGCACCACCGCCGACAAGGGCAAGCGGGAAACGGTGAAGTACCAGGCGGACTATATTTTCTGGACCGCCCGCTGAGTCGCCATGGCCAGGGCCAGGCTGGTCTACGCTGCAAGCGATCAGACCAGCCGATGACGAGCCCCGTGACCCTGTCTCCCTTTTCGTTCGACCATGAAGCCCACCTGGCGGCCTGCGCTCGCGGCGATCGCCAGGCGCTGCAACGCCTGTACGAAGAGGAGGGCGCGCGGCTGCTTGGAGTCGCCCGCCGTCTGCTGAAGGACACGGCACTGGCCGAGGATGTGGTCCACGACGCGTTCATCCGTATCTGGACCCGCGCTGCCACCTTCGACCCGGCGCGGGGCAGTGCCCGTGGCTGGATGTTCAGCATCACCCGGCACCTGGCGCTCGACTTCCTTCGTCGCCACGAGCGCGAGGTAGAACTGGGCGAAGAGATCGAGCCGCACGACACCCCCAGCGACGTGGACGCACCTCTGCGCAGCGGACGCATGGGCAGCTGCCTGGAAGCACTGGAACCCGTGCGCCGCAGTTGCCTGATTCATGCCTATGTCGATGGCTTTTCCCATGCCGAGATCGCCCGCAAGCTCGGTGCGCCGCTGGGTACGGTGAAGGCCTGGGTCAAACGCAGCCTGGCTGCCTTGCGCGAGTGCATGGGATGACCACTGACGACCTTGACCACAATCCCGACGATGTCGATGCGCTCGCCAGCGAATACGTGCTGGGCACCTTGCCCAGCGCCGAGCGTGAGGCGGTTGCCCGCCGCTTGCCACATGACGTGCCGCTGCGCGAAGCGGTGGATGCCTGGGAGCACCGTTTGCAGTCGATGCAGTCGCTGGCTCTGGCGCAGGCGCCATCGCCCTACCTGTGGCAGCGAATCGACCGCAGCCTCGGCGAGCAGCCTGCTCCCGTGGCGCCGCCGCCAGTCGGGCGCTGGTGGCAACATCCCGCGCCCTGGCGCTGGGCCTCTGCTGCGGGGTTGGCAGCCAGTGTGTTGCTGGCGGCGTTGCTCATTCGCGAGCCGCCGGTGGCGACGCCGACCTACCTGGTGGTCCTGGTGGCGCCCCAGGACAAATCCCCCGGCTGGGTGGTGCAGGCCAGCGATTCGCGGCGCGTGCAGTTGATTCCGCTGGGCATGGCTGAGGTGCCTGCGGACAAGGCGCTTGAGTTCTGGACCAAGGCCGATGGCTGGAACGGCCCGGTGTCGCTGGGCCTGATCAAGCCCGGCCAGGCGGTGGAAGTCCCGCTCGACGCCTTGCCGCCGCTGGAGAACAACCAGTTGTTCGAGCTGACGCTGGAAAGCGCCACCGGCTCGGCCACCGGCAAGCCCACCGGCCCCATCCAGTTCATCGGGCGAGCGGTCAAGGTGCTCTGAAGTGTGCGCCATAATATGACACTGCAAAAAAATTGCACTGAAACAGCACTTTTTTGAATTTGAGCTAGTGGTCAGTTTTCTGCAGACTTGCGCCCATTCTTTCCATCTCCACGGAAGGAGCCCTTTGCGTATTGCCCCCTCGCGATACAAAGTCCGCTCGATGTTGGGCGGGCTTCTTTTCTTCAAAACAGGTGCCTGGTCCGTCCCATGTCTAGTCGTGGTCTGAGTCACTGGTTCGATCGCTTCATCCCCGCCGCTTTGCATATCCCTCCCCAGGAATGGTTCCGCGCCGCCCTCGGTGCGCTGCTGGCGCTGGTCACCGCCGGTGGTGCGTGCAGTTACCTGTTCGGCACTCCGGCCACGCTGCACCTGATGGCGCCGCTGGCGGCCTCGACGGTGCTGCTGTTCGCCGTGCATTCCGGCGCGCTGTCGCAGCCCTGGCCGTTTCTCGGCAGCTACGTGTGTGCGGCGGCGGTCGGGATCAGCCTGCATCACTGGTTCGGGCCGGGGTTGATGGTGGCCTGCGCGGCGCTGTTGCTGGTGATCCTGGTGATGTGCCTGCTGCGCTGCCTGCATCCGCCGGGTGCGGCGCTGGCGGTGAGCCTGGCGCTGGCCGACCCGTCGCTGGCGGCCATGGGCGTCAAGGTGATCGAGCCGGTGATGCTCAATGCGCTGATCGTGCTGGCGGTGGCGGTGGGCTACAACCGTATCACCGGTGTGCTCTATCCGAAGATCGGCGTTCCGCGCAAAAAAGCTGCCCATGCGACAACCGACCAGCCGGCGAGCGAGCGGGTCGGTGTCAGTTCGGCTGACCTCGACCAGGCGCTGGAGGATATCGGCCAGTTCGTCGATGTGACCCGCAGTGATCTGGAGCGGATCATCCGCGCCACCCAGCGCCATGCGGTGCAGCGCAGCCTTGGCGGTATCACTGCAGCCCATGTGATGTCTCGCGACGTGCAGTTTTCCACGCCCGACACCACCCTCGAGCAGGCCTGGAAACAGCTTGCCAGCCACCACCTGAAAAACCTGCCGGTGCTCGACAAGGGCGGCAAGCTGGTGGGCATCGTCAGCCTCGGCGACCTGGTCGGACCGGCCATGGCCGCCACGCGCTTCAGCTGGCGTGCGCTGTTTGGCCGGCGCAAGCCGGTGCGCCTGGCGCAGATCATGAGCGAGCCGGTGATTACCGTGGACAGTGAGCGTCAGGCGGTGGAACTGATCCCGCTGCTGTGCGACCAGGGCCTGCATTGCCTGCCGGTACTCAAGGACGGCAAGGTGGTCGGCGTGGTTACCCAGACCGATCTGATCGCGGCCCTGAGCCAGCATCTTCTGGCTCAGGAGCGGCTGGCCGAGGCGGCCTGAGGTTCAGATCAGCGGGTCCCAGCGCTGGGACCAATCGCTGTCGCCGTTGACCACCTGTCGCAGCCGTTCGAAGGCCTGGCGCAGCACCTGCGAATCCCGCTCGCGGGGGTAGACCAGGAAGGTCGGGTAGGTGAATTCCGGCGCCTGCGGCACCCGCTCCAGCACGCCGCGTTCAAGGTAGCTCTCTACCACGCGGGTGCGGAAATAGCCGCTGCCTCCGTGTTCGAGGATGTACTGCAGTGCCAGCGGCCCGAGGTTGAAACTCAGTGCCGGGCGGGTGCAGTCGGGCAGGGCGTCGTCGTGCTGGCGGCGGAAGGCTTCGCCCCAGTCGATGTACACGTAGGGCTCGGGCTGACGCTTGAGGCGGATGCAGATCAGCTTCTCTTCCATCAATTGCTCGACCTGCAGCCCCGGCCCGTAGACCGGCTGGTACACCAGCGCTGCGTCCAGCGTGCCCATCTCCAGCTTGCGCAGCAGGGTTTCGCTTTCGCCGACTTCGCTGCGGATGGCGTGGCCAGGCAGGTGCTCGCGCAACGCCCGCACCCAGTCCAGCAGCAGCGGGTTGCACAGGCTCATCTCGCCGCCGATGCGCAGCGCCGGCAGGCGGCCGTCGGGCAGCGGCAGGTCGCGACGGGCGGCTTCCCAGGTGTTCATGAGCTGGTGGGCATACGGCACGAAGGCCTCGCCGTTGCTGGTCAGGCTGGCGCCGTTGCGGCTGCGGATAAAGAGCTGGCAGTCCAGTTGCTGTTCGAGTTTCTGTACCCGAGCGCTGATGGCGGTCTGGGTGACGTGCAGGCGTTCGGCGGCAGCGACGAGGCTGCCGCTGCGCACGATTTCGAGGAAGGTCCGGGCCAGCTCGATGTCCATGGGGCACCAGTTTGAGGGCGAGCAGGCCATTCTACAGAACACGGTGGGAGCAAGCTTGCTCCCACACAGGCATAACGGGGTGGTCTTGATCAGTAGCGAATCATCACCGATTTGAGCTCGGTGTAGTCCTCGATGAAGGCATCACCGAACTCGCGACCCACCCCCGACGCCTTGATCCCGCCGAACGGGACCGCAGGGTCCAGCAGGGTGTGCATGTTCACCCACAAGGTGCCGGCCTTGACCTGTGGGATCAGGCGCATGGCCTTGCCCAGGTCGTTGGTCCACAGGCTGGCGCTGAGACCGTAGGGGCTGTCGTTCATCAGTGCGACCAGTTCCTCTTCGTCGTCGTAGGCGAGGAAGGTCGCCACCGGGCCGAAGGTTTCTTCGGTCATCAGGCTGTCTTTCGCCGAGTTGGCGAGGATCACCGTCGGCTCGACATAGCAGCCCGGGCCATCGATCAGCTTGCCGCCATGGATGATCCGACTTCCTTCTTCGCGGGCCTTGGCGAACAGTTGGCCGAGCTTGAGTTGATGCTGCTTGTTGGTGACCGGGCCGAATTCGCTGCCTTCGTCCAGTGGCGAGCCAATCTTCAACTGGCTCAGGCGCTCGCTCAAGCGGGTGGTGATGGCGTCGATCTGCGAGCGATGCACGTAGAAGCGCTCGGCGGCAGCGCAGATTTGTCCGGAATGCAGGAAGCCGGCCTCGATGATGCCGTTGACCGCAGTTTCCACATCCACGTCCGGCAGGAAGCCTGCCGCGTTCTTGCCGCCCAGTTCCAGGGTGGCGCGCGTCAGGTTGGCAGCCATGGCGGTCTGGCCCACGGCGAGGCCGGTGGGCACGGAGCCGGTGAAGGACACCTTGTCGGTGTGCGGGTGTTCGATCAGCGCCTTGCCGACGCCGCCTGCGCCGGTGACCACGTTGAGCACGCCCGCCGGCAGGCCGGCATCGATCGCCAGTTCAGCAATGCGCAGGATGGTCAGCGGGGTGAATTCGCTTGGCTTGATGATCACGCTGCAACCGGTGACCAGCGCCGAGGCCAGCTTCCAGATGGCGATCATGGTGGAGAAATTCCACGGCACGATGCCGACCACCACGCCCACCGGCTCGCGCAGGGTGAAGGCGCTGTAGCGCTCGCCGTTGAACGACGGCAGCGACGGGGTGATGGTCTGGCCGTTGATCTTGGTTGCCCAGCCGGCGTAGTAGCGCAGGAAGTGCGCGGCCTGGGTGACTTCGAAGTGGCGGGAAATCTGGATCAGCTTGCCCGACTGACAGGTTTCGATCTGGGCCAGTTCTTCGCAGTGCTGTTCGATCAGGTCGGCCAGCTTCAACAGCACGCTGCCACGCACCGCCGGCGCGGCCTGGGACCATTGGGCGAAGCCCTGGCGGGAGGAAGAGACGGCGGCTTCGATGTCGCTGCTGCTGGCCTCGCCGACACGGCTGATGACTTCGCCGCTGGCCGGGTCGATCACGTCCAGGTGGCGGCCGCTGTTGGCGGGTTGCGCGCGGCCGTCGATGAACAGGCCGTGGTTGCGCTGGAAGAAGGCCTGGACGGCAGGCAGGAGAGAGGTGGTCATGGCAGGTGTACCTGTGCAGATAGGCAAAGCCGCACCCTAGCCCAGGCGTGCGCGGGTGACTTGACTGAGCCTGCCAGCGCGACATGACCGGGTCTGCCAGCGTCTGGCACGGCATTCCGACAATGGGGTTGGCTACGCCATGAAAAGTACAATTTTGTCTCTGGAAGGTGCATTTTCAGTCTGTCTGCCGCCTCCCATACTGGCCCCGAATCCGCCGCAGCCTGTGCAGCCCACTGGCTAGCTGGACATCCAATAATAAGCAGGGCCTCCCATGAAAAAGCCAAACCCGCTGCTCGAAGACCTCAAGTCGGTACTGCCGACCATCGCCGCCAACGCCCCGCGTGCCGAGAAAGACCGCATGGTCCCCGCCGAGAACATCGCCCTGCTCAAGGGGATCGGCCTGCACCGCGCCTTCTTGCCAAAAGCCTACGGCGGCATGGAGATCTCCCTGCCGGAATTCACCGATTGCATCGCGCTGCTGGCTGGCGCCTGTGCCAGCACCGCCTGGGCCATGAGCCTGCTGTGCACCCATAACCACCAGCTGGCCATGTTCCCGGCCAAGCTGCAGGAAGAAATCTGGGGTGTGAACCCGGACCACACCGCCAGCAGCAGCATCGCGCCGTTCGGTCGTGTCGAAGAAGTCGACGGTGGCCTGTTGTTCAGCGGCGAAATGGGCTGGAGCAGTGGCTGCGACCACGCCGAGTGGGCCATCGTCGGCTGCCGCCGGGCCAATGCCGAAGGCACCCAGGACTACTGCTTCGCCGTGCTGCCACGCAGCGACTACGAAATCCGTGACGACTGGTACGCCGCCGGCATGAAAGGCAGCGGCACCAAGACCCTGATCATCGACAAGGCCTTCGTTCCGGAGCACCGCATCCAGAAAGCCAAGGACATGATGGAAGGCAAGTCCGCAGGCTTCGGGCTGTACCCGGACAGCAAGATTTTCTACACCCCGTACCGTCCGTACTTCGCCGTCGGTTTCGCCACCATCAGCCTGGGCATCGCCGAGCGCATGCTGGAAGCCTTCCGCGAGAAGACCAGGAACCGCGTGCGTGCCTACACCGGTGTCAGCGTCGGTGCTGCGACCCCGGCGCTGATGCGCCTGGCCGAATCGACCCATCAGGTCGCCGCGGCCCGCGCCTTCCTCGAAAAAACCTGGCAGGACCACGCCGACCACGGCGCCCGCAAGGAATACCCGAGCCGCGAGACCCTGGCTTTCTGGCGCACCAACCAGGCCTACGCGGTGAAAATGTGCATCCAGGCCGTGGACCGTCTGTACGAGGCCGCCGGCGGCACCGCCTGGTTCGAGAGCAACGAGCTGCAGCGTCTGTGGCGTGATTCGCACATGACCGGCGCCCATGCCTACACCGACTACGACGTCTGCGCGCAGATTCTGGGTCGTGAGTTGATGGGCCTGGAGCCCGACCCGAGCATGGTCTGACGCTCGATCCGTTCTCTCTCTCTCATAAAAACAAATCACGGTTGCCCTTGCGGGCAGCCGGGGAGTCTTGCATGTCCAATGAAACCGTTGCGGCCTTCGACAGCCGCGCCTTCCGCCGCGCCCTGGGCAACTTCGCCACCGGCGTTACCGTGGTCACCGCCGACGATGGCGCGGGCAACAAGGTCGGCGTCACCGCCAACAGCTTCAACTCGGTGTCCCTCGACCCGGCGCTGATCCTGTGGAGCCTCGACAAGCGCTCCACGAGCCTTGCGACGTTCGAGGCGGCCAGCCATTTCGCGGTCAACATTCTGGCTGCCGACCAGATCGATCTGTCCAACAACTTCGCCAAGCCACGGGATGACCGCTTCGCCGGCATTCCTCACGAGGCGGGCGCGGGCGGGGCGCCGATCCTGTTGGACTGCTCGGCCAACTTCCAGTGCGAGAAGTACCAGATCCTCGACGGTGGCGATCACTGGATCATGATCGGCAAGGTGGTGCGCTTCGAGGACTGCGGGCGTTCTCCATTGCTCTATCACCAGGGCGCCTATTCCATGGTGCTACCGCACACGCGTATGACCAAGCGTGAAGAAGGCCAGCCGCCGAGCAGCAACTTCCAGGGCCGCCTGAGCCATAACTTGTACTACCTGATGACCCAGGCCCTGCGTGCCTACCAGAGCAGCTACCAGCCGCGGCAACTGTCCAGTGGCCTGCGCACCAGCGAAGCACGAATGTTGATGGTGCTGGAGAACGATGCCGGCCTGAGCCTCGCCGACCTGCAACGGGAAGTGGCGATGCCGGCGCGGGAGATCGATGAAGCCGTGGCCAACCTGACCCGCAAGGGCCTGGTCAGTGGCAGCGAAGAGGGCGGCAATGTGCGCCTGACCGTGAGCGGCATCGACCAGACCGAAGCACTGTGGACCATCGCCTGCGAGCAGCAGGACAAGGTGTTCGGCCAGTTCAGCGAAGAGCAGATCGAGACCTTCAAGACCGTTCTCAAGGCTGTGATTCGCGGTTAGAGCTTGAGGTCTCATCGCCGGCCTGCCGGCGATGAGACCCTTCAAATCCCAATCCCTCACAAACCCGAGGGTGTCATTTTGCCTCTGAATTGTTATGTTATTACATCAATAATTCGGGAGCCCCCATGAACTACCCCATTGGAAGGTTGTACCTCGGCCTGTCCGCCGGTCTGTTGAGCCTGCCCGTCACGGCGCAGGACACCGTCACCCTCGACACCGTCAGCGTCACCGAACGCCGTCTCGAAGAGCGCGCCGATGGTCCGGTACAGGGCTATCGCGCCACCCGTTCGGCCACTGCGACCAAGACCGACACCGATATCCGCGACACGCCACAAGCCATCAGCGTGGTCCCGGCACAGGTGCTGGACGACCTCAACAGCACCCGCATCGACCGCGCCCTGGATTTTGCCGGTGGCGTCTCGCGGCAGAACAACTTCGGCGGCCTGACCTTCCTCAACTACAGCGTGCGCGGCTTCACCACCGGCGAGCTGTACAAGAACGGCTTTGCCATCAACCGCGGCAGCTACAGTGCACCAGACACCTCGGCCATCGAGCGCATCGAAGTGCTCAAGGGGCCTGCTGCCAGTCTCTACGGTCGTGGCGATCCGGGCGGGCTGGTGAATATCGTCAGCAAGAAGCCCCAGGCCGATGCTTTCACTACTTTCAAGGCCAGCGCTGGCAGCTGGGACCGCTACCGCACCAGCCTGGACGTGAACACGCCGCTGACCGACGACGGCAGCCTGCTGTCACGGGTGAACATGGCCGTGGAAGACAACGGCAGTTTCCGCGACCACGTCGATGGCCGCCGGCAGATCGTCAGCCCGTCGCTGAGCTGGCAACTGAGCCCCGATACGCTGCTCTCCCTCGACAGCGAATTCTCCCGCACCGAATCGGTGTTCGACCGTGGCATTCCGGCGGTGAACAACGAACTGGGCCCTGTCTCGCGTTCCACCTTCATTGGCGAGCCCAACGACGGTCATATCCGCAACCACAACCAGACCCTCGATGTGGCGTTGGAGCACTACCTCAACGACAACTGGAAAGTGCGCCTGGCCAATCACTACACCCAGGGGACCCTGCGCGGGAACAGCTCGGAGCCGTCGCGGGTGGTGGGCAGCCAGATCAGCCGCTTCTACCGCGAGCGGGATTTCGAATGGAACGACACCATCACCCAGGCCGAGCTGCACGGCCACTTCGACCTGCTCGGCTGGCAGCACCAGAGCCTGATCGGCCTGGAGTACGAGAATTACCGCAACAGCCAGAAGTACCCGCAGAGCGTCACCGGCTTCGGCTATGGGCTGGACATCTTCAATCCGGTCTACGGCCAGCCCAAGCCGGCGCTGGTCAACCCCAACGATTTCTTCGAGCGCACCGAGAGCCAGGCGCTGAACCTGCAGGACCAGATCACCTTCACCGAACGCCTGCGCGGGCTGGTGGGCGTGCGGTTCGAACGGATCGAACAGACCGCGCAGAACCGCGCTACCGGTGTCAGCAATCGCCAGGAAAAAGACGTTGCCACACCGCGAATCGGGCTGCTGTACCAGCTCACCCCCGAGGTCGGCGTGTTCGCCAATGCGTCCACCTCGTTCAAGCCCAACAGCATGGGCACCCGGGGCCAGGTGTACAAACCGGAGAAGGGTATCGGCTACGAGAGCGGGCTCAAGCTCGACCTGTTCGACAGCCGTCTGGGCGCGACGGTGGCGCTGTTCCGGATCGACAAGGAAAACGTCATCACCACCGACGCCTTCGGTGAAAGCATTGCCGCCGGCAAGGCCCGCAGCCAGGGCCTGGACCTGCAGTTCAGCGGCCAGCTCAGTGACGCCGTGCGGGTGATCGGTGCCTACGCCTACATCGACGCCGAAGTGACCAAGGGCGATGCGGCGTTGCCCAAGGGCAGCGATCTGCTGGGTATCCCGCAGCACAGCGGCAGCCTGATGGCGGTGTACGCGTTCCAGGACGGCGCATTACGGGGCTCGGACTTCGGCGCCTCGGCCAATTATGTCGGCGAGCGCTCCGGCCAGGCGGGCAGTCATTTCCGCTTGCCGTCCTACAGCACCGTTGACCTGCTGGCCCATTACAAGGCCAGCGAGCAGCTCACCCTGGGCCTGAACCTGAACAACCTGTTCGACCGCAAGTATTACGAGCGGGGGTACAACGCGGCGTGGAACATGCCGGGGGATCCCCGCAACCTCAGCCTCAGCCTGACCTTCAGTCTCTGAGGCATGCCTGCCGGCCACAGCGCCGGCAGGCCGCAGGTTCTTCGGTGGGCTGTTATTCGGTGGGGCTACTGCTGATAGCGGATGCTGTTGACATACCAGACCGCCTCGCCCCCCGGCGTCTGTACCACCACCTCGTCGCCTTCTTCCTTCTTCAGCAGGGCACGGGCCATGGGGGAGTCCACCGAGATGTAGTCGTTGCGACCGTAGATTTCGTCGTAGCCGACGATGCGGAATTTCATCTGCTCGCCGTCGTCGTTCTCGATTTCCACCCAGGCGCCGAAAAACACCTTGCCTTCCTGTTCGGCGCGGTAATCCACCACCTTCACGTCTTCCAGGCGCTTGCGCAGGTAGCGCACGCGGCGGTCGATCTCGCGCAGCAGCTTCTTGTTGTACTGGTAGTCGGCGTTTTCGCTGCGATCGCCGAGGGAGGCGGCCCAGGTGACTTTCTGGGTGATCTCGGGACGGTAGACGCGCCAGAGGTGGTCCAGCTCGGCTTTCAGGGCTTCGTGACCGGCGCGGGTGATGATGTTGGTAGCCAATGCCTTCTCCTCGGCGGGCAATGCTTCAGGGGGCAGAGATTACTCGCCGTGCCGGCAGCGGTACAGGCTGCCGACATGACGGGCAGGGTCTTCAGCCTTCGCGCAATACCGTCAGCGGGCTGGCGTTGAGGGCGCGACGGGTACCGACCACGCCGGCGCCACCTACCAGCACCGCGCCGGCCAGCGGCAGCAGGAGCAGCCAGGGATGCGGTGCCCAGTGCAGGTCGAAGGCGTAGCGGTAGAGCACCCAGGTGATCAGCTCGCAACCGATCGCCGCGAGCAGGCCGCTGGCCGCGCCGAGCAGACCGAACTCGATGCGCCGCGCCTTGACCAGCAACACCCGCCCGGCGCCCAGGGCACGCAGCAGGGCGCCCTGGCGGATGCGTTCGTCGAGGGTTGCCTGCAGCCCGGCAAACAGCACCGCCAGTCCCGCCGCGAGGACGAACAGCAACACGTACTGCACCGCCAGGGTGACCTGGGCAAGGATGCTGCGCAGTTGGTCCAGCAAGGCGTCCACCGGCAGAATGGTGGTGGCCGGGAAGGCCCGGGACAGGGCGATGATCTGTGCGTCGTTGCCCGGCGCCAGGTAGAAGCTGGTCAGGTAGGTGGTCGGCAGTCCCTGCAGGGTGCCGGGCTGGAAGATCATGTAGAAGTTCGGCTGGAAGCTGTCCCAGTTCACGGTGCGCAGGCTGGTGACCTGCGCCTGGCGTTCTTCGCCGCCGATGACGAAGGTCAGCTGGTCGCCGAGCTTGAGCTTGAGGCTTTCCGCCAGTTCTGCCTCCACCGAGACCCCGGGTACTGCATCGGCCACCGGCTGGCCTTGCCACCACTGGCCGGCACTCAGGGCGTTGCCGTCCGGCAGGTCGGCGGCCCAGGTCAGGCTCAGGTCGCGCTGCACGGCACGGTCGCCGGTGGATTCCTTGCTCACCAGTTGCTGCACCGGCTCCTCGTTGATTTTGGTCAGGCGGCCGGGGATCACCGGGTAGAGCGGCGCGGCATGGCTGGAAAAGCTGTCCAGTTGCTGGCTGAATCCGGCCTTGTCGTCCGGCAGGATGTTGAGCACGAAGTAGTTGGGCGCGTCTTCGGGCAACTGGTTGTGCCAGGTGTCCAGCAACTCGATGCGCAACAAAGTGATCAAGCCCATGGCCAGCAGGATCAGGCCGAAGGCAAGCGACTGCCCGGCTGCTGCCAGCGGATGGCGCAGCAACTGACCCAGGCCCAGGCGCCAGGCCAGCGGGGCGCCCGCCAGCAGGCGCCGCAGGCTGCGCAGGCCGAGCAACAGCAGACCGCCCAGCAGCAACGCGGCAATCAGGCCGCCGCCGAGCAGGGCGAAGGTCAGCAGCAGATCGAGGCTCAGGCGCCACATGATCAGGCCGAGGGCGAGGATCGCGGCGCCGTACACCAGCCAACTGCTTGGCGGCACCGGCAGCAGGTCGCGGCGCAGGACCCGCAATGGCGGTACCCGGCCCAGCGCGGCCAGCGGCGGGAGGGCAAAGCCGGCCAGCGCCACCAGGCCGGTGGCGACCCCAGCTAGCGCCGGGGCCACGCCGCCGTCGGGAATTTCCGCGGGCAGCAGGCCGTCGAGCAGGGCGAACAGTCCCAATTGCGCGAGCCAGCCCAGCAGGGCGCCGGCGAGGGCAGCAACGCTGCCAAGGATCGCCAGTTGCAGGCAGAACAGGCTCAGCGCCTGCTTGCGCGACAGGCCGAGGCAGCGCAGCAGAGCGCTGGCGTCGAAGCGGCGCACGGCAAAGCGGCTGGCCGACAGTGCCACTGCCACGCCGGCCAGCAGCACCGCCACCAGGCTGGCCATGTTCAGGTAGCGCTCGGCCTTGCCCAGGGCGCCGCCCACTTGCTGGTTGCCGTCGCGGGCATCGCGGATGCGCTGGTTCGGCGCCAGCGTGCCGTCGAGGAACTGGCGGTAGTCGGCCAGCACCAGGTTGTCACCGCGCCACAGCTCGCGGTAGCTCACCCGGCTGCCGGGCTGGACCACGCCGGTGGCGTCGAGGTCGGCGAGGTTGATCATCACCCGTGGCGTCAGGCTGTAGAAGTTGCCGGCGCGGTCCGGCTCGTAGGTCAGCACGCGGCTCAGTCGCAGGGTTTTCATGCCGACGTCGATGCTGTCGCCGATCTTCAGGTCCAGCGCTGCCAGCAGGCGCGGCTCGGCCCAGGCCTCGCCGGGTGCCGGGCCACCGCCGGTGTTTTCCGCGCCGTAGGGCTCGGCAGCGCTGCGCAGTTCGCCGCGCAGCGGATAGGCCGCGTCGGCAGCCTTGACGCTGGACAACTGGATGCCGTTGTCGGTGGCGATCACGCTGGAGAATTCCACCACGCGGGCATGGTCCAGGCCCAGGGCGTTGCCCTTGTCCACCTGTTCGGCGCTGGCGGGCGAGCTGCCTTGCAGCACCAGGTCGGCACCCAGGAACTCGGTGGCACGTAGCAGCATGGCGCCGTTGAGGCGGGCACCGAAGTAGCCGATGGCGGTGCTGGCCGCGACGGCGATCAGCAGGCCGAAGAACAGCACCCGCAGTTCCCCGGCACGGGCATCGCGCAGCAACTGGCGCAGGGCGAGGTTGAACAGGCGCAGAAAGGACAGGTGTGCCATCTAGGGCTCCATCGGGCTGACCAGATGGCCGGCATCCAGGCGGATCTGCCGACGGCAGCGGCGCGCCAGGCGTTCATCGTGGGTCACCAGCACCAGGGTGGTGCCGCGCTCCTTGTTCAGCTCGAACAGCAGGTCGCTGATGCGCTCGCCGGTGTGGCTGTCGAGGTTGCCGGTAGGTTCGTCGGCGAACAGCACGTCAGGCTCGGCGGCGAAGGCGCGGGCGATCGCCACCCGCTGCTGCTCGCCCCCGGAGAGCTGGCGTGGCGAGTGGCTCAGGCGCTTGCCCAGGCCGACCCGTTCCAGCAGCGTACGGGCGTGCTCGCGGGCATCGCGGCGGCCGTCCAGCTCCAGTGGCAGCATGACGTTTTCCAGGGCATTGAGGCTGTCGAGCAACTGGAAGGACTGGAACACGAAGCCGACATGCTCGGCGCGCACCCTGGCTCGCTGGTCTTCGTCCAGCGGGCCAAGGTCGTGGCCAGCGAGGGTCACCGACCCGCCGCTGGGCTGGTCGAGCCCGGCGAGGAGGCCGAGGAGGGTGGACTTGCCCGACCCGGATGCGCCGACGATCGCCAGGCTGTCGCCTTCGCCGAGTTCCAGGGAGAGTTCGTGGAGGATGGTGAGGTTGCCTTCCGCGCTGGGGACCACTTTGCTAAGGTTCCGCGCAGTGAGAATGCTGGGGCCCATGGAGAATCCGATGCGAGTGTGGTTATTGAGTGCTGGCCTGGCCTTGCTGTGCATGGCGCAGAGCGCAACGGCGGGTACGGTGTTGATCGTCGGCGATAGTATCAGCGCCGCTTTCGGCCTGGATACCCGCCAGGGTTGGGTCGCCTTGCTTGAGCAGCGGCTCAAAAACGAGGGTTTCAGCGACAAGGTGGTCAATGCCTCCATCAGTGGCGACACCAGCGCGGGCGGCCAGGCGCGGCTGCCGGCGCTGCTTGCAGAGCACAAGCCGAGCCTGGTGGTGCTGGAGCTGGGTGGCAACGATGGCCTGCGTGGGCAACTTCCTACGCAATTGCAACAAAATCTTGCATCGATGATCGACAAGTCCCGGGCCGCCGGGGCCAAGGTGCTGTTGCTCGGCATGCAACTGCCGCCCAACTATGGCGCCCGTTACACCAAGGCGTTCGCTCAGGTCTATTCCGACCTGGCCAAGGAGAAAGACGTTCCATTGGTGCCTTTCTTCCTCGAAGGTGTCGGCGGTCATCCTGAACTGATGCAAGCCGACGGTATCCATCCGGCCCAGGGCGGGCAGGGCCAGTTGCTGGAAAATGCCTGGCCGGCAATAAAACCGCTGCTTTGACGCTTTTATCGGGACCGGCTTTCGGCTAATGTTGCGCCCCCGATTTGGAGCCCCCGATGCCGCGTCCCGCCTGGTCCCTGTATGCCTATCAATTGATCGAGCCTGACGAACAGCTCGACCTGTTCGCCTGTCAGGAAGTCCGCGTGCATCTGGTCGCCCGTCAACTGGAGTTGGGCGGCTCTGCGGACCGCACCCTGTGCGGCACGCTGCTGCCGGCGCAACCGCGCTGGTCCGGGGTGCCCACTACCGTCTACCGCGATCGCCGCCTGTGCCCGCTGTGCCGGGCGATCCTCGACGCCCAGCGCCGCGGCACGCGCCCCGTCTGGCCGGAACTTTAGGCCGCTTTTCCACTCTGTCACCTTCGAGCGGCCATGCCTCCCGATTGTTTCGACAGAGGTGTACAATTGCCGCCTTCACCCCCGAATTGCGAAGGATTTCCCGGATGTTGCCGCGCTTCCCCGCCGTCACCCGTTGCCTGTCCCTGGCCGCCCTGCTGGCGGCAGGTCCCGTTGCCGCACTGGAGTTCCCGTTGCCGCCGCCCGGCGAAGACATCATTGGCCAGGTTCAGGTGATCAAGGCCAAGTACGAGGACACCTTCGCCGATATCGGTACCGCCGGCGACCTGGGCTACCTGGAGATGGTCGCCGCCAACCCGGGCGTCGATCCGTGGCTGCCGGGTGCCGGTACCGAGATCATCCTGCCGACCCGTTTCATCCTGCCGCCGGGCCCGCGCGAAGGCATCGTCATCAACCTGGCCGAGTACCGCATGTACTACTTCCCGAAAGGGGAGAACGTGGTCCACACCTATCCGCTGGGTATCGGTCGTGAAGGCTGGGGCTCGCCGATCGCCCAGACCAAGGTGACGGCCAAGACGCCGAATCCGACCTGGACCCCGCCAGCGTCGATCAAGGCCGAACACGCTGCCGATGGCGACCCGTTGCCCAACGTGGTGCCTGCCGGCCCGGACAACCCGCTGGGGCCGTTCAAGTTCACCCTGGGCGTTCCGGGCTACCTGATCCACGGTTCCAACAAGAAGTTTGGTATCGGCATGCGCACCAGCCACGGCTGCTTCCGCATGTTCAACAACAACGTGCTGGAACTGGCGAAGATGGCCCCCGTCGGTACGCCGGTGCGGATCATCAACGAGCCTTACAAGTTCGGTATCAGTGGTGGCAAGGTCTACCTCGAGGCACACACTCCGCTGGACGACAAGGGCGACCCATCGGTGGTCGACAAGCACACGGCCGTGATCAACGCGCTGCTCAAGCGCGAGGACCTGGCCAACAATGTGCGCATGAACTGGGACATGGTGCGCGACGTGGTTGCCGCGGAAGATGGCATGCCGGTGGAAATCGCCGTGCCGGACGCTGCCGCTGGCGATAGCTCGATGGTTTCCAGCGCGCCTTACCAGCAGCAGTAAGCTGCAAGCTGCAAGCTGCAAGCTGCAAGCTGCAAGCTACAAGCTACAAGCTACAAGCTACAAGAAGAAGCAGTCCGTGCAGGGCTGCTTTTTTTGCTTTGAATTGAGATCCGGGGCGATAGAAGAGGGTGAGGTTTGCGCGTATCGCTTTTTCTTGCAGCTTGCAGCTTGCAGCTTGCAGCTTGCAGCTTATGCCTTGCCGCTGAACTAGGGGCAACAAAAAAGCCGACCCACAAGTGGGTCGGCTTTCAAATAACAACCCCGAAGGATTGTTACTTGCGGCTGGCTTTTTCCAGCATACGCAGAGCGCGCTCGTTAGCTTCGTCAGCAGTTTGCTGAGCTTTCTGAGCGGCAGCCAGAGCGTCGTCAGCTTTGCGGTAAGCTTCGTCTGCACGAGCTTGAGCGCGAGCTGCTGCGTCTTCGGTAGCAGTCAGACGAGCTTCGGTTTCTTTGGATACGCTGCTGCAACCGGTAGCCAGAACTGCGGCCAGAGCCAGAGCAGAGAATTTCAGAACGTTGTTCATCGTGTTCCCCTTCAAGGACTTTCTATTAAATAGCCATCTCTCAACAAAGAGAAACTGGCCGGCGTACATAGTACCCATTACTTGTAGTAAGTAAACTGACTGAGCGCAAGAATTGGAAAAAAATTGCGGCGCTTCGCATCTTGACGGGCTCTGCCCGCGCAAACCGTGCATTTGCTGCGTGTTGGGACTGTAACGTGTTCTTGTGAAAGTGTTTTTTCTTGAACTAATGGTGACTTTAATTGTCTGCCAGCGTCATAAGCACTAAATCATCCGGCTACAGTTCCTGGCACGCGCCCGCACCGCCGTCCAAGGGCCTGGAGTGTGCAAATTTTCCGACCGGCGTCTTGAGCATCCATGGGATGGACGCCTACTATTTGTACGTGCTCAGTTACCCGAGAACGATCAGGCTTTTCTCGCTGTCCAACGGGGCACGGGGTGGCGTAGAGGTTCCTTCGCCGGACAAACATCGGTTAAGGTAGGGTCTTTATTACAAGACCCGCGAGGAGTAGTGATGAGCGAGGCGTTGTCCATCCACCATGACCAGGCTGGTCATCAGTTCGAGACCAATGTGGACGGTCATCGTGCTTACCTGACGTACATGGACCTGGGTAAGCAGACTCTGGATATCTATCGCACTTTCGTGCCCAACGCCCTGCGCGGCCGAGGCATCGCTGCGGCCTTGACCGAAAAAGCGCTGGCGTACGCTGAAGAGCGTGGCTACACGGTCATTCCTTCGTGCTCCTATGTCGAACGCTACATGGAGCGCCATCAGAAACATTCTTCCAAGGTCTGACTGTCCAGGGCATGAAGCGCCATCGATTGTCGCTTCATATCGACCAGACATGAAAACGCCGGGCATTGCCCGGCGTTTTCGTTTCCAGCAGGCTCAGGCGCGGCGGTTGGGCAGCACGTCCTTGAGCTTGTTGCGCATGCTGCGCAGGGTGTTGGCGGTCGCTTCCCAGTCGATGCAGGCGTCGGTGATGGAGACGCCATACTGCAACTCGTCCAGGTTCTTCGGAATCGCCTGGCAGCCCCAGTTCAGGTGGCTTTCGACCATCAGGCCGATGATCGACTGGTTGCCTTCGAGGATCTGGTTGGCGACGTTCTCCATGACCAGCGGCTGCAGGGCCGGGTCTTTGTTGGAGTTGGCGTGGCTGCAGTCGACCATGATGTTCGGCTTGATCTTGGCCTTGTTCAGCGCCTGTTCGCACAGGGCGACGCTGACCGAGTCATAGTTCGGCTTGCCGTTGCCGCCGCGCAGCACCACGTGACCGTAGGCGTTGCCCTTGGTGGTGACGATGGACACGCCGCCTTCCTGGTTGATGCCGAGGAAGCGGTGCGGGCTGGATACCGATTGCAGGGCGTTGATGGCAACCGTCAGGCCGCCGTCGGTGCCGTTCTTGAAACCGACCGCAGAGGACAGGCCGGAGGCCATTTCGCGGTGAGTCTGGGATTCGGTGGTGCGGGCGCCGATGGCCGACCAGCTGATCAGGTCCTGCAGGTACTGCGGGGAAATCGGGTCGAGGGCTTCGGTGGCGGTGGGCAGGCCCATTTCCGCGAGGTCGAGCAACAGTTGGCGACCGATGTGCAGGCCGTCCTGGATCTTGAAGGAGTCGTCCAGGTACGGGTCGTTGATCAGGCCTTTCCAGCCGACGGTGGTACGTGGCTTCTCGAAGTAGACACGCATGACCAGATAGAGGGTGTCGGAGACTTCCGCAGCGAGCACTTTGAGGCGCTCGGCATACTCGTGGGCGGCTTTGACATCGTGGATGGAGCAGGGGCCGACCACGACGAACAGGCGATGATCCTTGCCGTCGAGGATATTGCGCACCACTTCACGGCCCGCGGTCACGGTCTGAAGCGCGGTGGCGCTGAGTGGAATCTCCTTCTTGAGCTGATCGGGCGTGATCAGTGTCTCGTTGGAGGCAACGTTTAGGTCGTCGATCGGTAAATCAGCCATCGTGTTACTCGTCAGGTCACGGATGCCGGCCGCCAGCGATCCCCGTGCGGCGGAGCAGCATGATTGAGCTCAGCGGGGAGCGGAACCTTAGCGCGTAAACCCTTGCCTCGACAATGGGCATCAGCCTTATTCCTGCACCCTTCGGGCCTTTGCGCGCGGGTTTTTACGACTAAAGTGGCTGGCGAGTGGCCGGACGGCGGATGAAATGCATAATGGGGCGGTCAGACTGCCCGTCATCAGGAGTGGATCACCCATGAGCAAAGGCCTTGGCGACAAACTGGTCGTGGCGATTTCCTCCCGCGCCCTGTTCGACCTCAGTGAAAGTCATCGGTTGTTCCTCGCCGAAGGGGTCGAAGCCTATCGTCAGTACCAGATCGAGCACGAAGACGAACATCTCGCGCCAGGCGATGCGTTTCTGCTGGTGGAAAAGCTTCTGGGTCTCAACGCCGCCCTTGGCCAGCAGCGTGTGGAGGTGGTGCTGGTCTCGCGCAACAGCGCCGACACCGGCCTGCGTGTTTTCAATTCCATCGAGCACTACGGCCTGGGCATTTCCCGTGCGGCGTTTGCCGGTGGACGCAGTCCCTATCCTTACCTGGCCGCGTTCGGCTGCCATCTGTTTCTCTCCACCGACGCCGACGATGTGCGCAGTGCCCTGGAGGCCGGCTTCGCTGCTGCAACCATCCTTTCCGGCGGTGCGCGGCGCGAGTCGACCGAGGAGCTGCGCATCGCCTTCGACGGCGACGCGGTGCTGTTCTCCGACGAGTCCGAGCGGGTCTACCAGGCCGGCGGGCTGGCGGCGTTCCAGGCCAGCGAGCGCCAGGCCGCGCGTGAGCCGCTGCGGGGCGGTCCCTTCAAGCCGTTCCTGGCGGCGCTGAATCAGGTGCAACAGGAGTTTCCCAGCGGTGCCTGCCCGATCCGCACGGCATTGGTCACGGCGCGCTCGGCTCCGGCCCACGAGCGGGTGATTCGCACCCTGCGCGAATGGGATATCCGCCTCGACGAGTCGCTGTTCCTCGGCGGGCTGGACAAGTCGGCGTTTCTCGAAGCCTTTGCCGCAGACGTGTTCTTCGATGACCAGGCGGGCCACTGCGATCGTGCCAGTCGGGTGGTGGCCACCGGCCATGTTCCGCATGGCATCAGCAACGAGCGGACACCCGGCTGAGCCCCGCTGGACGGGGGCTGCGCATCAACGGGGCGCTGCTAAGCTGAAGCTTGCTCTGCCGTTTCGGCAGTGGAGGAAGCTAAATGATCCGTTCGATGCTGTATGCCACGGACCTCGGTGTGTACGCGCCCTATGTCATGCAACACGCGCTCGCCCTGGCGCGGACCTTCAACGCTGAGCTCTACGTGATCCATGCCGTGGAGCCGATGGGGCAATTCGCCGAGTCGTTGCTGCAAAGCTATCTCGACGAGCAGACGCTGGACCAGTTGCACAGCCAGGGCGTCAGCACCGTCCTGTCCAATATCGAGCAGCGGGTACTGGAAAACTTTCGTGATGAATTGGGGGACCAGGAAGATCTGGCAGTGATTCGCACGGTACGCGTGCGCCAGGGCGATCCGGCCGAAGTGATTCTGGACCAGGCCCAGCGCCTGAACGTCGACCTGCTTATCGTCGGCAGCCACAGCAGCGGCGCCGGCGTGGAGATCCCTATTGGCCGCACGGCCGTGCGTATTCTTCAGCTCTCACCGGTCCCGGTGTACATGGTGCCCCTCGCACAGCACCTCGGGCGCAGGAAGTCTTGAGGAAGTTTCCTTTTGGCTTGTAAGAAAACTGGTGAAATTGTTCTAGATTTATTCTCCTGACCACTAATATAGTTATAACTCGTCGCTGTTGCCGGTGACGCCCAGCATCTGAGGGATACCTATGAAGCTTCAACAATTGCGCTACATCTGGGAAGTGGCGCACCACGACCTCAACGTTTCCGCGACAGCGCAGAGCCTGTACACCTCCCAACCGGGGATCAGCAAGCAGATTCGCCTGTTGGAAGACGAGCTGGGCGTGGAAGTCTTTGCCCGTAGCGGCAAGCACCTGACCCGCGTCACACCTGCAGGTGAACGCATCATCAATACCGCAGGCGAAATCCTGCGCAAGGTCGAAAGCATCAAACAGATCGCCCAGGAATTCTCCAACGAGAAGAAGGGCACCCTGTCGATCGCGACCACTCACACCCAGGCGCGTTATGCGCTGCCGCCGGTAATCAGTTCGTTCATCAAGCAGTACCCGGAAGTGGCCCTGCACATGCATCAGGGGTCACCGATGCAGATCGCCGAGATGGCTGCCGACGGCACCGTCGATTTCGCCATCGCCACCGAGGCGCTGGAGCTGTTCGGTGACCTGGTGATGATGCCGTGCTATCGCTGGAACCGCTGCGTGGTGGTGCCGCAAGGTCACCCGCTGACCAAGCTGCCCAAGCTGACCCTGGAAGTGCTGGCCGAGTACCCGATCGTCACCTACGTGTTCGGTTTCACTGGCCGTTCCAAGCTGGACGAAGCCTTCAGCCACCGCGGCCTGACCCCGAAAGTAGTATTCACCGCTGCCGACGCCGACGTCATCAAGACTTACGTGCGTCTGGGGCTTGGTGTCGGCATCGTCGCGAAGATGGCAGTGGATCCGAAGCTGGACAGCGACCTGGTGGTTCTGGACGCCAGCGAGCTGTTCGAATCGAGCATCACCAAGATCGGTTTCCGTCGCGGCACCTTCCTGCGTGGCTTCATGTGCGACTTCATCGAGAAGTTCGCCCCGCACCTGACCCGCGAAGTGATGGCCAAGGCGATCCAGTGCCACAACAAGCAGGAACTGGAAGAGCTGTTCGAAGGTGTCGAGCTGCCTGTGCATTGAGGGCAGCTACAAGCTTCAAGCTGTAAGCTGCAAGAGAAAAGCGGTCCGCATGCGGGCCGCTTTCTTTTTTGGACTGGGGAACGCCGGAAGGAAAAAGCGGCCCTGATACGGACCGCTTCTACTTGCAGCTTGTCACTTGAAGCTTGCAGCTTGAAACTTGCAGCTGAGAAAAAGTCAGGCTTTGGAGATGATGTTGCCCGCGTGCAGCCCGCATTCCTTGTGGGTGGCTTCTTCCCACCACCAGCGGCCTTCGCGCTCGTGCTGGTTTGGCAGTACCGGGCGGGTGCAAGGCTCGCAGCCGATGCTGATAAAGCCACGCTCGTGCAGGCTGTTGTAGGGGATTTCCATCATGCGGATGTAGCCCCAGACTTCCTCGCTGGTCATCTGGGCCAGCGGGTTGAATTTGTACAGCGGGCGCTCCGGAGTGGAGAAGGCGCCGTCGATTTCCAGTACGGCCACCTGGCTACGGGTGCCGGGGCTTTGGTCGCGACGCTGGCCAGTGGCCCAGGCATTCACCGTGGCCAGCTTGCGCCGCAGCGGTTCGATCTTGCGCACGCCGCAGCATTCGCCGTGGCCGTCCTTATAGAAGCTGAACAGGCCCTTTTCCTTGACGAACGGGTCGAGTTTGTCGCGATCCGGCGAGAGGATCTCGATCGGCAGCTTGTACTCTTCACGCACGCGGTCGATGAAACGGTAAGTCTCAGGGTGCAGGCGGCCGGTATCGAGGCTGAACACCTTGACGTTCTTGTTCAGCCTCCAGGCCATGTCCACCAGCACGACGTCTTCGGCGCCGCTGAAGGAAATCCACAAGTCGTCACCGAAGTGCTCGAAGGCGAGCTTGAGGATGTCCCGTGGAGACTTGTTGGCGTAGGTCGCGGCGAGGGCGGCGACGTCGAAGGGTTGGCTCATCAGGCGGCTTCCGGTCATTGAATGGCGCTTGGCGCTCGTAGTGAGGCAGATGTTACCAAAAAATGCCGGACTGGACGGGTCGCAATGCCGTGCCAGCGTTGCTAGAGTGCAGCTCCATTTTTTGGCGTTGTTCGAGGAGTGTGTTGTGGAAATTGCCTGTCTCGACCTGGAAGGTGTACTGGTCCCGGAAATCTGGATCGCCTTCGCGGAAAAAACCGGAATCGAATCGCTGCGGGCCACCACCCGCGACATTCCGGACTATGACGTACTGATGAAGCAGCGCCTGCGGATTCTCGACGAGCACGGCCTGAAGCTCGCGGATATCCAGGAAGTGATCGCCACCCTCAAGCCGCTGGACGGCGCCATCGATTTCGTCAACTGGCTGCGCGAGCGCTTCCAGGTGGTGATCCTGTCCGACACCTTCTACGAGTTCTCCCAGCCGCTGATGCGCCAGCTGGGCTTTCCGACCCTGCTGTGCCACCGCCTGATCACCGACGAAAACGACCGGGTGGTGAGCTACCAGTTGCGCCAGAAGGATCCCAAGCGCCAGTCGGTGCTCGCCTTCAAGAGCCTGTACTACCGGGTGATCGCTGCGGGCGACTCGTACAACGACACCACCATGCTCGGCGAGGCCGATGCCGGCATCCTGTTCCATGCTCCGGAAAACGTGATCCGCGAATTCCCGCAGTTCCCGGCGGTGCATGATTTCGAAGCGCTGAAGAAAGAGTTCATCAAGGCGTCGAACCGGGCGTTGAGCCTGTAAGTTTCACAGGGGCTGTGAGGGCCTCATCGCTGGCTTGCCAGCGATGAGGTGCTCACAGGCCCTGAAGTGTTTCCAGCAACACCCGTACCTTGGTAATCGACTCCTGGTACTCCGCTTCCCAGTCCGAATCCGCCACCACCGCGCCACCGCCCCAGCAGCACACCTGGCCATCCTTCACCAGCAGGCTGCGGATGGCGATGGAGCTGTCCATCTCGCCCCGTACGTCCACATACAGCAACGACCCGCAGTACAGCGCCCGACGGCTGGGTTCCAGCTCGTCGATGATCTGCATCGCGCGGATTTTCGGCGCGCCGGTGATGGAGCCGCCGGGGAAGCTGCCGGCGATCAGGTCCAGCGCATCCTTGCCGGCCGCCAGTCGGCCGGTGACGGCGCTGACCATGTGGTGGACGTTGGGGTAGCTCTCCAGGTTGAACAGTTCCGGCACCCGCACTGAGCCGATTTCGCAGGTGCGACCGAGGTCGTTGCGCAACAGGTCGACGATCATCAGGTTCTCGGCGCGGTCCTTGGTGCTGGCCAGCAATTCCTCGCCGTTGGCCCGGTCCTGCGCCGGATCGGCACTGCGTGGGCGAGTGCCCTTGATCGGGCGGGTTTCCACCTGGTCACCACTGACACGGATGAAGCGCTCGGGCGAGAAGCTGAGCAGGGTGCTGCCGTCTTCCAGTGCCTGGAAGCCGGAGAAGGGTGTCGGGCAGGCGGCGCGCAGCGCTTGATAGGCAGACCACGGATCGCCCTGGCACGGCGCACGGAAGCGCTGGGTCAGGTTGATCTGGTAGCAGTCGCCAGCCTGGATGTAGTGCTGGACCCGTTCGAAGGCCTGGCGGTACTGATCGGCGCTGATATCGCCGCGCATCGGCGCATCCAGGTGGAAGCGGGCGCTGTGTGTTTGCTGCGGCGCCCGGCTGAACAGCTCAATCAGCCGTTGTTGCTCGTCTGCCGCCAGCGCGGGGTGGAACAGCAACTGGCTGGTGCGCAGCTGGTGATCGCTGATCAGGGCCCAGGCGTACAGGCCAAGGGTGGCGTCCGGCAGGCCGAGGTCGTCCCGGGCCTGCTCCGGCAGCTGCTCCAGGCGACGACCGAAGTCGTAGCTCAGGTAGCCGATCACGCCGCCGGCAAAAGGCAGTTCCACGCCGTTTGGCAATTGCGCCGGACCGAGGTCGGCGAGGCTGTCGCGCAGCCGTTGCAGGTAGTCCTCGCCGGTTTCTCCTGCTTCCACCCTCAGCGTGCGCAGCGGCCAGGCGCTGAGCACGTCGAAGCGGCCGCGTTCGGCGACGGGGCGGGCGCTGTCGAGCAGCACCGCGCCAGGGGCGTGGCGTACACGTTCGAAATAACGGGCGGGGTCAGCCTGATAGGGCAGGGAATGCAGTGTGCAGGTTGGCATGCGCGTGAAAGGCTTTCGAGGCGGGGGAAGCATTGTATTCCTCTGCAGGAAATGCTCCTAGAGGATCAGTGAGATGAAAACAACCGCCCCGGTACCTGAGCACCGGGGCGGGGTATCGTCACTTGGCGGGCACGTGGCCAAACAGGTTCTGCGCGAAGCGCACACGCTCTTCCGCCGTTTCCTGGACGCCGTTTTTCGCAAGCTCTTCCAGGTGTGCTTCGATGGCATGGGTGCGCTGGGTCAGGCCGCAGTCGTTGGCGATCTGGATATTCAGGCCAGGACGGGCGTTGAGCTCGAGGATCAGCGGCCCCTTGTCCTGGTCCAGCACCATGTCGACACCGATGTAGCCCAGGCCGCACAACTCGTAGCAGCCGGCAGCCAGCTTCATGAAGCCGTCCCAGTTCGGCAGTTGCACGCCATCCACCGCGTTGGTGGTGTCCGGGTGCTTGCTGATGATGTTGTTCAGCCAGGTGCCGCGCAGGGTCACGCCGGTGGCGAGGTCCACACCGACGCCGATGGCGCCCTGGTGCAGGTTGGCCTTGCCGCCGGACTGCCGGGTCGGCAGGCGCAGCATGGCCATCACCGGGTAGCCCATGAGCACGATGATGCGGATGTCCGGCACGCCTTCGTAGCTGATGCTCTTGAAGATCTGGTCCGGGGTCACCCGGTACTCGATCAGCGCACGGTCGCGGTGCCCGCCGAGGGAGTACAGGCCCGTGAGGATGCTGGAAATCTGGTGCTCGATTTCCTCGTGGCTGATGATCTTGCCCGAGACGGTGCGGTAGCGGTTCTCGAAGCGATCGGCGATCACCAGGATGCCGTCACCGCCGGCGCCTTGCGCCGGCTTGATGACGAAGTCGCTGCGCCCGCCGATGATCTCGTCGAGTTTTTCGATCTCCTTTTCGGTGGAGATGATCCCGTACATTTCCGGCACGTGGATGCCGGCCTGCAGCGCCCGCTCCTTGGTGATGATCTTGTCGTCGACGATCGGGTACAGGTGGCGCTTGTTGTACTTGAGGACGTAGTCCGCATTGCGCCGGTTGATACCCATGATGCCCCGGGCTTCCAGGGCCTTCCAGGTTTTCCAGAGTCCGAACATCAGGCGTCAGCCTTCACGAAAGCCTTGAAGCGAACCAGCTCCGTCAGGCGGTAGCCGCGGTAGCGACCCATCGCCAGCATGAAGCCCACCAGGATCAGCAGTACCGCCGGGAAGGTGAAAACGAAGTACACCAGTTCCGGCACGGTCATCAGCAGGTGCGCCACGGACGCGGCGAACAGCGTGCCGATGGCGACTTTCATGGCGTGGCCGCCGCCGCGCTCTTCCCAGGTGATGGACAGGCGTTCGATGGTCATGGTCAGGATCACCATCGGGAACAGCGCCACCGACAGGCCGCGTTCCAGGCCCAGCTTGTGGCTGAACAGGCTGATGGCGGCGATCAGCACCACGACGAAGGTCAGCACCACCGACAGGCGCGGCAGCATCTGCAGCTTGAGGTGTTCGAGGTAGGAGCGCAGCGACAGGCCCAGGGCGGTGATCACCGTGAACAGCATGATGCCGAAGCCCAGTTGCGTTTCGCGGAAGGCCAGGGCGATCAGCACCGGGGTGAAGGTGCCGAGGGTCTGCAGGCCGACCAGGTTGCGCAGGATCAGGATCACCAGCACGCCGATCGGGATCATGACCATGATCATGAAGGTCTGCTGGGTCTGCAGCGGCAGGCCGTAGAGCGAGTATTCGAGGAAGTCGGCGTCGGTGTTCTCGTCGGTCAGCTTGGCCAGGCGGATGGCGTTCATCTCGCTGTTGTTCATGCTGAAGCTGACGTTTACCTTCTTGCCGCCGTCGACGGTGATCAGGTTGTCGTCACCGGTCCACCACAGCAGGCGGTCGCTCGGCAGGCCCTGCTCGCCGGTGTCCGGGTTGAAGTACAGCCACTCGTTGCCGTTGAAGCTGCGCAGCCACAGTTCCGGAGTCTGCGGCTGGTCGGCCACCAGGCGGATGGTCTGCACCCGTTCCAGCGGCACATGGGCGATGGACAGCAGCAGGTCGATGATCTTGGCCTTCTTCTGCACCGACGTGTCGCCGGCCAGCAGCAGCTTGACGTTGTCGTCGTTGAGATTGTTGACACGCTTGATGGTTTCGCTGACGAAGGTCTCGACGTCGGCCGAATGCTGGCGGATCGGTGCCATCAACGCTTCGGCGGCGATCTTCTCGGGGCCTTCGACCGGCAGGCTGTCGCGGAAGGTCGGGCCCTTGATCTTGGGCTTTTCACTGCTGTAGCGCTTGGTCAGCACCAGGCGGTAGTAGAGCGTCTGGTTGCCGCTGGCGCGACGGGCCGACCAGGTCACCTTGCGGTTGCCGTCGACGCGGTTGACGCTCACGCCGTAGTTGTTGGAGATGAAGCTCTCGTTGAGGCTGACGTAGTCATGGCTCAGCGGTGGCACGTACATCTGGACCTTGACCGGGTCCTTCGGGCTGGCAACGAACTCGACCTTGGCGTCGATGTTCCACAGGTCGTCGGTTTCGTCCTCGGTCACCGGGATGCCCAGGAAGAAGATCTGATAGGCCGTGATCAGGACGCCCAGTAGCACCAGCACGGTGATCAGGACTTTCAGATGAAGGGTAAGAGAGCGCATCGGAATTACTCTGCGGTATGAGCGTCAGTGGCGCAGGCGGGTTTGCCGGCAGCGTATTTTAGGCTTGGATCGACCAGTGCATCGAAGTGTTTGAGCGCTTCGGAGCCGATCAGCAGCGGGTACTGGAAGGCGCTGCGGTCGGTCAGGTTCACTTCGATGCTGCGCAGGGCGGTGCCCATGCAAATGTTCAGGCTGATGACCGGGCGGGCGGTGTAGGCCTTGCCTTCGTCCGGATTGTAGTCACCGGCGCGGCGTTTGATCTTGCTGACGCGGGCCAGCGGGCGTTCGATCGGGTGCGAATGGGCGGCGTCGATGGCCAGGTAGAAGCGCACCCAGGACTCGCCGTTGCGCTTGAAGCGCTTGATGTCACGGGCACTGAGGGAGGCGGTCTTGGCGCCGGTGTCGAGTTTGGCGGCGACTTCCAGGTCGATGTCGGTGAGCCTGGCGTATTCGTTCAGGCCGTAGACGGTCTTGCCTGCGGCCTGGCCCAGGGCCGGCAGCAAGCAGAGGCTGAGCAACAATAGAAGGGGCGAAAGTCTCATAGATCCTGGCGCAATGCTGTGGGTGTTCGGGTCAAGGCCACTGGCAGTTCTGCGCAAGCTCCTCGCTGGTCTGCCACAAACAGATGACAGACACACTATCCATACCCCAAAGAGGCGGGCGGCATTCTATCACGCTGGCAAGTGGACGCCAGCGGCCGGACTCAGACACCAAACGCGGTGTTGAAGTTCGTTCTTAGACGATTGTCGACAATGTTGATTTTGTCTTTGACTGTTCAGGCTGATTTGGCTAATTTCAGCGCATTGGATTTTCAAGGTGTCGACAATCATGCTGGACACAGCCCAAGCACCCGGCGTCAGCCAGGACGACTCGGAAACCCTGTCGGAAAACGTCTTCCGGCGTATCCAGGCGGCCATCGTCAAGGGCGAGATCGCTCCGGGCAGCAAAATCTCCGAGCCGGAGCTGGCGCGGACCTACGGCATCAGCCGCGGCCCGCTGCGCGAGGCCATCCACCGCCTGGAAGGCCAGCGCCTGCTGGTGCGGGTGCCTCACGTCGGGGCACGGGTGGTGTCGTTGAGCCATGCCGAACTGATCGAGCTGTACGAGATCCGCGAGTCCCTGGAAGGCATGGCTTGCCGCCTGGCTGCCGAACGCATGAGCGTAGCCGAGATCGACGAACTGCGCCGGGTGCTCGATACCCACGAGCGTGACGCCGCGTTCCAGGCAGGCGTTGGCTACTACCAGCAGGAAGGCGACTTCGACTTCCACTACCGGATCATCCAGGGCAGCGGCAACCGTACCCTGGTGCAGATGCTCTGCGGCGAGCTGTACCAGTTGGTGCGCATGTACCGCATCCAGTTCTCGGCCACGCCCAACCGGCCGCGCCAGGCCTTCGCCGAACACCACCGGATTCTCGATGCCATCGCCGACCGTGACGGCGAACTGGCGGAACTCCTGATGCGCCGTCACATCGGCGCTTCCAAACGCAATATCGAGCGTCACTACCTGGACGCCACTAGCCCACGAGGTGAGTCATGAGTCAGAAAAGCAGTCCCGGCCAGCGCTTTCGCGACGCGGTAGCCGCCGAGCACCCGTTGCAGGTGGTCGGTACCATCAATGCCAACCACGCCCTGCTGGCCAAGCGCGCCGGGTTCAAGGCCATCTACCTGTCCGGTGGCGGTGTTGCCGCCGGCTCCCTCGGCCTGCCGGACCTGGGCATCACCGGCCTGGACGACGTGCTCACCGACGTGCGCCGCATCACCGACGTCTGCGACCTGCCGCTGCTGGTGGATGTCGACACCGGCTTCGGTTCCTCGGCCTTCAACGTGGCCCGTACCGTCAAGTCGATGATCAAGTTCGGCGCCGCCGCCATCCATATCGAGGACCAGGTCGGCGCCAAACGTTGCGGCCATCGTCCGAACAAGGAAATCGTCTCCCAGCAGGAGATGGTCGATCGCATCAAGGCCGCCGTCGATGCCCGTACCGATGACAGCTTCGTGATCATGGCGCGCACCGACGCCCTGGCCGTCGAAGGCCTGGAAGCGGCGCTGGACCGTGCCGCCGCCTGCATCGAAGCCGGCGCCGACATGATCTTCCCGGAAGCGATCACCGAACTGTCGATGTACAAGACCTTCGCCGAGCGTGTGCGCGCGCCGATCCTGGCCAACATCACCGAATTCGGCGCCACGCCGCTGTACACCACCGAGGAGCTGGCCAGCGCCGACGTTTCCCTGGCGCTGTACCCGCTGTCGGCCTTCCGGGCCATGAACAAGGCTGCCGAAAACGTCTACACCGCGCTGCGCCGTGACGGTACCCAGAAGAACGTGATCGACACCATGCAGACCCGCATGGAGCTGTACGACGCCATCAACTACCACGCGTTCGAACAAAGCCTCGACGCTCTGTTCGCGCAGAAGAAAGCCTGATCCAGGCGACCGATTAGCCAGATAGCTTCCATAACAAATTCAAGAAAGGAGATAACCCCATGGCCGAAGCAAAAGTACTCAGCGGAGCCGGTCTGCGTGGCCAGGTGGCCGGGCAGACTGCACTGTCGACAGTCGGTCAGGCCGGTGCCGGGCTGACCTACCGCGGCTACGACGTGCGCGACCTGGCGGAAAATGCCCTGTTCGAGGAAGTCGCCTACCTGCTGCTCTACGGAGAACTGCCGAACAAGGCGCAACTGGCCGAATACCAGGCCCGCCTGAAAACCCTGCGCGACCTGCCGCAGGCGCTCAAGGAAGTGCTGGAGCGGATTCCTGCCAACGCCCATCCGATGGACGTGATGCGTACCGGTTCGTCGGTGCTCGGCACCCTGGAGCCGGAGCTGACCTTCGACCAGCAACGCGACAAGACCGACCGCCTGCTGGCGCTGTTCCCGGCGGTGATGTGCTACTGGTACCGCTTCAGCCACCATGGCGTGCGCATCGACTGCACCAGCGACGAAGACACCATTGGCGGGCATTTCCTGCACCTGCTGCACGGCAAGAAGCCGAGCGAACTGCACGTCAAGGTGATGAACGTCTCGCTGATCCTCTACGCCGAGCACGAATTCAACGCCTCGACCTTTACCGCCCGGGTTTGCGCCTCGACCCTGTCCGACCTGTACTCCTGCGTCACCGCCGCCATTGGCTCGCTGCGCGGCCCGCTGCACGGCGGCGCCAACGAAGCGGCCATGGAACTGATCGAGCGCTTCCAGAGCCCTCAGGAAGCCGTTGCCGAACTGCTGCAGATGCTCGAGCGCAAGGACAAGATCATGGGCTTCGGCCATGCGATCTACAAAGAGTCCGACCCGCGCAACGAGGTGATCAAGGGTTGGTCGAAGAAGCTCGCCGACGAAGTGGGCGACAAGGTCTTGTACCCGGTCTCCGAGGCCATCGACAAGACCATGTGGGAGCAGAAGAAACTGTTCCCGAACGCCGACTTCTACCATGCCTCGGCGTACCACTTCATGGGCATTCCGACCAAGCTGTTCACCCCGATCTTCGTCTGCTCGCGCCTGACCGGCTGGGCGGCACACGTCTTCGAGCAGCGCGCCAACAACCGCATCATCCGTCCGAGCGCCGAGTACACCGGCGTCGAGCAGCGCAAATACGTGCCGATCGAGCAGCGCTGACACAGATCCATGGCGCAGCGCTGAACACTGTGGGAGCTGGCCTTGCCAGCGATGAGGCCAGGAGGAACATCGCCTTTGTCTGGTCTGGCCCTATCGCTGGCTAGCCAGCTCCCACAGTGGGCAGTGCAGACCCTGAAAATAAATGATCGACACAAACGAACACCGTGACCGAGCCGACCTGACCATGAACACCGCATTCCGCAAGTCCCTGCCAGGCACCGCCCTGGACTATTTCGATGCCCGCGCGGCGGTCGATGCGATCGCGCCGGGTGCCTATGACCGGCTTCCCTATACCTCTCGCGTACTGGCGGAAAACCTGGTGCGCCGCTGCGATCCGGCCACCCTGGATGCCTCCCTGAGCCAACTGATCGAACGCAAGCGCGACCTCGACTTCCCCTGGTTCCCGGCCCGCGTGGTGTGCCACGACATCCTCGGCCAGACCGCGCTGGTGGACCTCGCCGGCCTGCGCGATGCCATCGCCGACAAGGGCGGTGATCCGGCCCAGGTCAACCCGGTGGTGCCGGTGCAACTGATCGTCGACCACTCGCTGGCCGTGGAGTGCGGCGGCTTCGACCCGCAGGCGTTCGAGAAGAACCGCGCCATCGAGGACCGCCGTAACGAAGACCGTTTCCACTTCATCAACTGGACCAAGAAAGCGTTCAAGAACGTCGACGTGATCCAGCCGGGCAACGGCATCATGCACCAGATCAACCTGGAGAAAATGTCGCCGGTGATCCATGCCGAGCGCGGCGTGGCCTATCCCGACACCTGCGTCGGTACCGACAGCCACACCCCGCATGTCGATGCCCTGGGGGTGATCGCCATCGGTGTCGGCGGCCTGGAAGCCGAGAACGTCATGCTCGGTCGTGCGTCCTGGATGCGCCTGCCGGAGATTGTCGGCGTCGAGTTGTCCGGCAAGCCGCAGCCGGGCATCACCGCGACCGACGTGGTGCTGGCCCTGACCGAATTCCTGCGCAAGCAGAAAGTGGTTGGCGCCTACCTGGAATTCCATGGCGAAGGCGCCCGTGCGCTGACCCTGGGCGATCGGGCCACCATTTCCAACATGGCCCCGGAATACGGCGCCACTGCGGCGATGTTCGCCATCGACCAGCAGACCATCGACTACCTCAAGCTCACCGGTCGTGAAGAGCAGCAAGTGGCGCTGGTCGAGACCTACGCCAAGGCCGCCGGTCTGTGGGCCGACAGCCTGGTCAACGCCGAGTACGAGCGGGTGCTGCGCTTCGACCTGTCCAGCGTGGTGCGCAACATGGCCGGCCCGTCCAATCCGCACGCCCGTGTCGCCACCAGCGACCTGGCGGCCAAGGGCATCGCCGGCAGTTGGGAAGACGTCCCGGGCCAGATGCCGGATGGCGCGGTGATCATCGCCGCCATCACCAGTTGCACCAACACCAGCAACCCGCGCAACGTCATCGCCGCCGGCTTGCTGGCGCGCAATGCCAACAAGCTGGGCCTGGCCCGCAAGCCGTGGGTCAAGTCGTCTCTGGCGCCCGGCTCGAAGACCGTCGCCCTGTACCTGGACGAAGCCGGCCTGACCGACGAGCTGGAGCAGCTGGGCTTTGGCGTCGTCGCGTTTGCCTGCACCACCTGCAACGGCATGTCCGGCGCGCTGGACCCGAAGATCCAGCAGGAGATCATCGACCGCGACCTCTACGCCACCGCCGTGCTCTCGGGCAACCGCAACTTCGACGGCCGTATCCATCCGTACGCCAAGCAGGCGTTCCTCGCTTCGCCGCCGCTGGTGGTGGCCTACGCCATCGCCGGGACCATCCGCTTCGACATCGAGAAGGATGTGCTGGGGGTGGTCGATGGCAAGGAAATCCGCCTCAAGGACATCTGGCCGAGCGACGAGGAAATCGACGCTGTGGTCCGCGCCTCGGTGAAGCCGGAGCAGTTCCGCCAGGTCTATATCCCGATGTTCGCCATCGAGGAAGACAAGGGGCCGAAAGTGGCGCCGCTGTACGAATGGCGTCCGATGAGCACCTACATCCGCCGTCCGCCGTACTGGGAAGGCGCCCTGGCCGGCGAGCGTACGCTCAAGGGTATGCGGCCACTGGCAGTGCTGCCGGACAACATCACCACCGACCACCTGTCGCCGTCCAACGCCATCATGATGGACAGCGCGGCCGGCGAGTACCTGGCGAAAATGGGCCTGCCGGAAGAGGACTTCAACTCCTACGCCACCCACCGCGGCGACCACCTGACCGCCCAGCGCGCCACCTTCGCCAACCCGAAACTGTTCAACGAAATGGTCCAGGAAAACGGCAAGGTCAAGCAGGGTTCGCTGGCGCGGATCGAGCCGGAAGGCAAGGTCACCCGCATGTGGGAAGCCATCGAGACCTACATGGAGCGCAAGCAGCCGCTGATCATCGTCGCCGGTGCCGACTACGGCCAGGGCTCGTCCCGTGACTGGGCGGCCAAGGGCGTGCGCCTGGCGGGTGTCGAGGCCATCGTTGCCGAGGGCTTCGAGCGCATCCACCGCACCAACCTGGTGGGCATGGGCGTACTGCCGCTGGAGTTCAAGCCGGGGACTGACCGCAAGACCCTGGAGCTGGATGGCAGCGAGCTGTACGACGTGGTTGGCCAGCGCACGCCGCGGGCGACCTTGACCCTGGTCATCACCCGGCAGAATGGCGAGCGCGTCGAAGTGCCGGTGACCTGTCGCCTGGATACCGCCGAAGAGGTGTCGATCTACGAGGCCGGTGGCGTGTTGCAGCGCTTTGCCCAGGACTTCCTGGACGGCGCGGCCTGACATCGGCGAGCCCCGGACTGCGATGTTGGCTGTCCGGGCCTCATCGCTGGCCATGCCAGCTCCCACAAGGTTTCTGTCGGTCACAAGGCAAGTGTCCGGCACGGCCTTTGTGGGAGCTGGCGTTGCCAGCGATTGGGGTTTCACCTATTGAACTGACGGAACCTATTCATGGCCCACATACCGCAAATCAAGATCCCCGCCACCTACATCCGTGGCGGCACCAGCAAGGGTGTGTTCTTCAACCTCCAGGACCTGCCCGAAGCCGCGCAACTGCCTGGCGCCGCCCGCGATGCGCTGTTGCTGCGGGTGATCGGCAGCCCCGACCCGTACGGCAAGCAGATCGATGGCATGGGCGGAGCCACGTCCAGCACCAGCAAGACGGTGATCCTCTCCCGCAGCATCAAGCCGGGGCATGACGTCGATTACCTGTTCGGCCAGGTCTCCATCGACAAGGCCTTCGTCGACTGGAGCGGCAACTGCGGCAACCTGTCGGCGGCGGTCGGTTCGTTCGCCATCAGCGCCGGGCTGGTCGATCCGGCCCGTGTCCCGGCCAATGGCATCGCCACCGTACGTATCTGGCAGGCCAACATCGGCAAGACCATCATCGCCCATGTGCCCATCACCAACGGCGAGGTTCAGGAAACCGGTGACTTCGAGCTGGACGGTGTGACCTTCCCGGCGGCCGAGGTACAACTGGAATTCCTCGACCCGGCCGCCGATGAAGACGGTGACGGCGGGGCGATGTTCCCCACCGGCAACCTGGTGGACCAGCTCGAGGTGCCGGGTGTCGGCAGTTTCGAGGTGACCCTGATCAATGCCGGCATCCCGACCATCTTCGTCAATGCCGCCGCCATCGGTTATACCGGGACCGAGCTGCAGGACGCGATCAACGGCGATGCCGAGGCCCTGGCCCGTTTCGAAACCATCCGTGCCCACGGAGCCGTGCGCATGGGGCTGATCAAGCATATCGATGAGGCTGCCGGTCGCCAGCACACGCCGAAAGTCGCCTTTGTCGCGCCGCCGGCGGACTACCTGTCGTCCAGCGGCAAGCAGGTTCGGGCACCTGATATCGACCTGCTGGTGCGGGCATTGTCCATGGGCAAGCTGCACCACGCGATGATGGGCACGGCGGCGGTGGCTATTGGTACGGCGGCGGCGATTCCCGGAACACTGGTGAATCTGGCGGCGGGCGGCGGCGAGCGTGAAGCCGTTCGCTTCGGTCATCCATCCGGCACTTTGCGTGTGGGGGCGCAGGCGCAGCAAGTGGACGGGCAGTGGACCGTGACCAAAGCCATCATGAGCCGCAGTGCGCGGGTGTTGATGGAGGGCTGGGTGAGGGTGCCGGGGGATTGCTTCTGAGCTGCAAGCTTTAAGCTTCAAGCTGCAAGTCAGAGCAGTCCGCGTCGCTTTTGCTTACAGCTTGCAGCTTGCAGCTTGCAGCTTGAAACTTGAAGCTCTGAAAAACCCGCTATCTCAGCGGGTTTTTCATTGCCGGTTCAAGCGACAAGCCAGAGCAGTCCGCGTCGCTTTTACTTACAGCTTGCAGCTTGAAACTTGCAGCTCAAAAAAAACCCCGCTATCTCAGCGGGGTTTTTTCATTGCCGGTGCAGCTTAGACCTGAACAGCCGGGATCTTGGCGTTCGCAGCAGCTTCGCGGAACTCGGCGATCTGGTCGAAGCTCAGGTAGCGGTAAACGTCGGCAGCCATGCTGTCGATGTTCTTCGCGTACTCCATGTACTCCTCGACGGTCGGCAGCTTGCCGATGATCGAAGCGACTGCGGCCAGTTCGGCCGAAGCCAGGTACACGTTGGTCGCGTCGCCCAGGCGGTTCGGGAAGTTACGGGTCGAGGTGGAGACCACGGTCGAACCGGTCTGTACGCGTGCCTGGTTACCCATGCACAGCGAGCAGCCTGGCATTTCCATGCGCGCGCCAGCCTTGCCGTAGATGCCGTAGTAGCCTTCTTCGGTCAGCTGGTGGGCGTCCATCTTGGTTGGCGGAGCCAGCCACAGACGGGTAGGAATGCCACCCTTGACCTTGTCCAGCAGCTTGCCGGCAGCGCGGAAGTGACCGATGTTGGTCATGCACGAACCGATGAACACTTCGTCAATCTTCTCGCCCTGTACGGTCGAGAGCAGGCGGGCGTCGTCCGGGTCGTTCGGCGCGCAGAGCACAGGCTCTTTGACGTCGGCCAGGTCGATCTCGATGATCTCGGCGTATTCGGCATCGGCGTCGGCAGACAGCAGTTCAGGGTTGGCCAGCCAGGCTTCCATGGCTTGCGCACGGCGCTCCAGGGTGCGGGCGTCGCCGTAGCCTTCGCCGATCATCCAGCGCAGCAGGGTGATGTTGGACTGCAGGTACTCGGCGATGGCTTTTTCCGGCAGCTTGATGGTGCAACCTGCAGCGGAGCGCTCGGCCGAGGCGTCGGACAGTTCGAAGGCTTGTTCGACGGTCAGGTCGTTCAGGCCTTCGATTTCCAGGATGCGGCCGGAGAAGGCGTTCTTCTTGCCTTTCTTCTCGACGGTCAGCAGGCCTTTCTGGATCGCGTAGTAAGGGATGGCATGAACCAGGTCACGCAGGGTGATGCCAGGTTGCAGTTTGCCCTTGAAGCGGACCAGGATCGACTCCGGCATGTCCAGCGGCATGACGCCGGTGGCTGCGGCGAAGGCGACCAGGCCGGAACCGGCCGGGAAGGAGATGCCGATCGGGAAGCGGGTGTGCGAGTCGCCGCCGGTGCCGACGGTGTCAGGCATCAGCATGCGGTTCAGCCAGCTGTGGATGATGCCGTCGCCTGGACGCAGGGACACGCCGCCACGGGTGCGGATGAAATCCGGCAGGGTGTGGTGGGTGGTGACGTCGATCGGCTTCGGATAGGCCGCGGTGTGGCAGAACGACTGCATGACCAGGTCGGCGGAGAAGCCCAGGCACGCCAGGTCTTTCAACTCGTCGCGAGTCATCGGGCCAGTGGTGTCCTGGGAGCCGACGGTGGTCATCTTCGGCTCGCAGTAGGTGCCCGGACGAACGCCGGTCACGCCGCAGGCCTTGCCGACCATTTTCTGTGCCAGGGTGTAGCCCTTGCCGGTGTCGGCAGGCTGCTCTGGCTTCTTGAACAGGTCGGAGGCACCCAGGCCCAGTTCGGTACGGGCTTTTTCGGTCAGGCCACGGCCGACGATCAGCGGGATACGGCCGCCAGCGCGGACTTCGTCCAGCAGGACTTCGGTTTTCAGCTCGAAGTTGGTGACCAGCTCGTCGCTGCCGTGACGGCGGACTTCACCCTTGAACGGGTAGACGTCGATGACGTCGCCCATGGCCAGGTTGGTGCAGTCGAATTCGATCGGCAGGGCGCCGGCGTCTTCCATGGTGTTGTAGAAGATCGGGGCGATCTTGGTGCCGAAGCAGAAGCCACCGGCGCGCTTGTTCGGCACGTACGGGATGTCGTCGCCGAAGAACCACAGCACGGAGTTGGTAGCCGATTTACGGGAAGAACCGGTACCGACCACGTCACCGACGTAGGCGACCGGGAAGCCCTTGGCCTTGACGGCTTCGATCTGGGCCAGCGGGCCGACCGAACCAGGCTGCTTGGGCTCGATGCCGTCACGGGCCATTTTCAGCATGGCCAGGGCGTGCAGCGGGATGTCAGGGCGCGACCAGGCGTCCGGGGCAGGGGACAGGTCGTCGGTGTTGGTTTCGCCAGGCACCTTGAACACGGTCAGGGTGTATTTCTCGGCGATGGCAGGACGGGTGGTGAACCACTCGCCGGCAGCCCACGAGTCCAGGACAGCCTTGGCGTGCACGTTGCCGGCCTTGGCTTTTTCGGCCACATCGTGGAAGGCATCGAACATCAGCAGGGTGTGCTTGAGCTGTTCGGCCGCGACGGCGCCCAGTTCGGCGTCATCCAGCAGCTCGACGAGGGTGGCGATGTTGTAGCCGCCCTGCATGGTGCCCAGCAGCTCGGTGGCACGCTTGCGGTCGATCAGTGGGGAGTTGGCGTCGCCCTTGACGATGGCGGAGAGGAACGCGGCCTTGACGTAGGCAGCTTCGTCGACTCCCGGCGGAACGCGGTCGGTGATCAGTTCAACGAGGAAGGCTTCTTCGCCGGCCGGCGGGTTTTTCAGCAGCTCGACCAGGCCTGCAGTTTGTTCGGCGTTGAGCGGCTGGGGAACGATACCCAGGGCTGCACGCTCTTCGATATGTTTGCGGTAGGCTTCAAGCACAGTTATTACCCTCATCAGTGGTCCCAAATGGGTGTCCGGGACGCTCATCCAGAAAATCCGCACTCATGCGCAAATACGGCTTTTTGAGCCGCGTAGCCAGAGTTGCAGGAAATCCTTACAGAAGCTGCTTTCAAAGTTTTACGCCTGCAGAACGGAGGCTGATGAGGGCTGGTACGGGACATTCAGGGCTGAATCTCCCGAACCAACGCCGTTCTACTGGATGAACTGTGCTCGTGACGCTTTGAAAACAGCTTCTAACGGACATTGGTGCCTTAAAAAGGCCGGATGATTCTACGGCAAATTCAGAATAAAGGTAAGGCGACGGTGAAGACTTTAGCGAGTGCACCGGGTTAGACAAAGGGCTAACATGGCGGCTTGTTTCGTTGCCATGCTGTCGATTTGCCCATGTCCAATCAGTCCATCAAGACGCCTTGCGTCGGCCTCTGCTCCACGGTTTACGGGGATCTGGTGTGCCGTGGCTGCAAGCGCTTCCACCATGAAGTGATCCACTGGAACGGCTACAACGAGGATGAAAAACGTGCCGTGTGGCTGCGCCTGGAGCAATTGCTGGTGCAGGTCATGACGGCCAAGCTCGAAGTCTTCGACACCGAGCGGCTGCGCCAGCAACTGGAGCAGCGCAAGATCCGCTACGTGCCCCATCAGTCGGAATATTGCTGGGCCTACCAGTTGATCGCCCGCGGCGCGCGGGTGATTCGCGAGCTGGAGGCCTACGGGCTGGTGCTGCTGCCGGAGTTTCGCAACTGGGAGCTGCCGGAGTTGCGCGATGCCATCGACACCGAATTCTTCCTGCTGTCAGAGGCCCACTACCAGCGCTACATCGCGCCGGGTTTTCTCAAGGATGCATTGGGATAACCCTCTTGCCGTTGCCATTGCCAACGCGGTGCTGGAAGAGTTGTTCGGTGATGTTCTATACCTTCTCCTATCTCAGGAGTTTGGGTCGTGTGTAGTTCCTGACAGATGCCGCCTATCACCCTTGAGCGATGGAGCACCTTTCATGGACAGTTCTTCTGGCGCTGTTGACCGGCATACCCCGACGATAACCGCCTTTGACGGCCGCGGCCTGGCCCTGCGCCAGGTTGCTTACCTCCGACATCCGGATACCCCGCAAATGACGCGCTCACTCGTGAGCCGGCATCGGTACGGTGCTGCCGGGTTTCTAGTGCATAGCGCCGACTCGCGTCTGCATGCGTCCGGGCTGGCGAACTTCAGGTATCGGACGGATCTTGCCGGCAATGTCCTGCACACCCGCAGCGCCGATGCTGGCACCTCGATTGTCCTCAACGATGCCGCCGGCCGGCGCAGCAAGGCGTTGAGCAACATTCGCATTGCCGCCGACGATTCCGATGACTTCGAACAAGCAGTCACGCATACCTGGGTGTATGAGGACGCCACGTCACCGGGCAGGCCGTTGATGGTGAGCGAGCAGACGACGGATGGCACCCTGCGGGTGATCGAGCGCTTCGTCTATGGTGGTGTTACCGAGGAAGAGCAGGCCCTGAACCTTGCCGGTCAATGCGTCAAGCACTACGACACGGCGGGTTTGCTTCAGGTCAACGCCGTGTCGCTTGCTGGTGCCCCGCACTCGATCAGCCGGTTGCTGCCCGATGATGCCGACAACCCGGCAACCCTTGTCGATTGGCAGGGCGACGATCCGCTCGCCTGGGCGGCAAGGCTGGCACCGGACTCGCAGGCGTTCACCACATTGACGACCGTGGATGCCACCGGGGCGGTGCTGACCACCATCGACAGCGAGGGCAACCGGCGCCGCGAGGCCTATGACGTTGCTGGATCGCCGAAGGCGCGCTGGTTGCAGCGCAGGGATGCCAGCGAGCAGGGGGTTGTGGTGGCGATGGCCTATTCCAGTGCCGGGCAGATACTGCGTGAAGAGCATGGCAATGGCGTCGTGGTCACCTACGGCTATGAACCCGAAACGCAGCGCCTGGCGACCATGAAGGCTGTGCGGCCTGCGGGGCACCCGCTCGGAGGCAAGGTGCTGCTCGATCTTTGCTACCAGTACGACGCCGTTGGCAACGTGCTCGGCGTCGGCAACCGTGCCGAACAGGTTCGGTTCTGGCGCAATCAGCAGGTACTGCCACAAAGCACCTGCGTCTATGACAGCCTGTATCGGCTGGTTGCCGCCAGCGGCCGCGAGATGGCGAACTCCGGCCGTTCCTGCCTGGCTGCGATATCGCAGCTCGCCGACGACGCCACCTGCACGAACTACAGCCGCAATTACCTTTACGATGAGAGTGGCAATCTGACGCGTATTCGTCACAGTTCCCCGGCTGCCAATAGCAGTCATACCGTCGATATCACGTTGGGCAATCGCAGTTGCCGCGGGGTTTCCAGCACGCTGGCGAGCGACCCGCTCAAGGTGGATGCCTTGTTCACTCCAGGCGGTCAGCAGCGAATACTGCAGCCTGGGCAATCGTTGTACTGGACCCCACGCGCAGAACTGCAAAGAGTGGTGCTGGGTGGCGCAGAGGAGGACAGCGAGCACTATCGTTACGATGCCTCCAGCCAGCGGGTGCTGAAGGTCGCCAGTCAGGGGGGGAAGGGCACCCCGTTCGTGCGGCGGGTGCTCTATCTGCCGGGCCTGGAGTTGCGTACCACTGCGGCGCAGGGTGTAGAGCAGGAGCGACTGCAGGTGATTTGTCTGGATCAGAACGTCGGTGTACAGGTGCGCCTTCTGCACTGGGTCAGCGGCAAACCGGTGGAAATTGACAACGACCAGTTGCGCTACAGCTACTCCGATCTTATTGGGAGCAGCTTGCTGGAAGTCGATGGCGCCGGACGGACCATCAGCCGCGAGGACTATTATCCCTATGGCGGTACGTCGGTGTGGGCTGCCCGCAGCGTGGTGGAGGCCAGCTACAAAACGATCCGCTACTCTGGCAAGGAGCGGGACCTGACCGGGTTGTATTACTACGGCCATCGCTATTACCAGTCCTGGCTGGGGCGCTGGTTGAGCGCCGACCCTGCCGGCACGGTGGACGGTTTGAACCTGTTCTCGATGGTGGGTAATAACCCTGTGAGCTACTTCGATGCACGGGGGTTGATGTTGCAGTCGCCGCAAGGTGGTGGATTTCAACCGCCGCCAGCGACCTATCAGGTCCTGGCGAGGGGGCTGTCGCAGTTTTCATCACAGGAACGGAACCAGGTCAGGCAATCCCTGCACGCAGCCTCTGGGGTGCTGGACAAGGTCACCAGGCTACAGGGCTTGCCCGCCGATCAGATGAAGACCTTTTTCGGGCCTGACCATCGACAGGTTGCCCGCGATGTCGTGGCGACCTGGCAGCAGACCAAGCAGATCCTTGCCGAGTATGATTTGCACTATCCCGGTCATGAAAAGTTCACGAGGGTCACGGAGGTGGGCGGTGATACGGTCGCCGAAGTTGAACCTTACGACTTTACCGGGCGGGTTCTGGTCCACGACCTGTTTTTCGCTGCGACCACCAGCGACGAGATGCGGACCCAGGTATTGATCCATGAGTTGAGCCATCTGCGGCGCTCGCCAGGGATTCGCACGGTGGGGGTGGGGACCCAGGACTTCTTTTATCTCAAGGACGCGGCCCCGGAGAAAGATTCGGCGGCCATCGTTGACAAGGGGCGCATCAAGAGAAGCGACGTCAATGATGTGGCGGGTCTGTTCAATGAGGTCGCTTTGCTCAACCAGTGGCACGTGATCAAGGTCGACCCGGCTGTCATGACCTACGGGGAGCCGTGGTCGCCGCAGTACATGACCGTGACCCAGGCCATGAATGCGTTCAAGAATACGCCTGCGCTTCGCGCGCGGATTGCTGCCAGGAATGCCGACAGTATTGCGTTTGCCGCGACGAAAATCGCCTCACGGGTTTAGGAGCGACGTGCCAGCCCGGGTGCCATGCGCTGTGCATGGCGCCCGGGCTGCGGACGAGCAAATGTTCAACCCTGCGCCAGCTCGTTCAACTGCGCCGCCACGTCCGCCGTCTTCAGCACCAGCACATCGCATTCCAGCGCATCCAGAACCACTTCCGAGGTGTTGCCGATCAGCGCCCCGGTGATGCCGGTGCGGGCCACGGTGCCGATCACCGTCACCACCGCATCCAGTTTGCTGGCGGTGTAGGGGATCAACACATCTGCCGGCCCTTCGGCCACATGCAGGCGCTCGTCACTGATGTCGAATTCCGCCTGGAACGCCGCGCAGGCCTCGCGGTAGCGCTCCTCGATGGTTTCCTTGAGCTGGTACACCGGATCTGCCGCCGACAGCATCGGCGAGGGGTGGGCGCTGATCACGTGCAGGTCGCCCTTGGCCAGGCCGGCGATGGCGTAGCCGTGGTCGATGATGTCGCCATGAAGTACGCGGTGGTCCTGGTCGTTGTTGCCGACATCGACGGCGGCGAGAATCACCCCGCCGGTCCACGGCCGCTCGGTCTTGACCATCAGGACCGCCGCCGGGCACAGGCGCAGCAGTTTCCAGTCGCTGGGGGTGAGCAGGGCTTTTTTCAGCGGGTTGTCGGGGCGGTGCTCCTTGATCACCAGTTCGCAGCCTTCGGCCTGCTGCACATCGATGATCGATTCGTGCAGGGTGTCGTGCCAGGCCTGCTCGTAGGTGACGTTGTCGTAGCCGTCGTCGTGCAACTGGCTGCTGAGCAGGCTGAGCAGGGCACTGTGGTCGTGCTTGCGGTCGCACATCAGCAGGTGCAGGCGCGCGCCGGTGGTCCGCGCGATGAGTTTGGCCCGGGTCAGGGCGCGGCTATGGGCGTGTTCGGGATCGAGGACCACGAGAATGCTGCGTACGGCTTGCATGAGTCTGAACTCCCTTCGGAAATGACGACCAATGCCTGACTATAGTCGGCGGCCCGTGCGACGGAGCTTGATGCATATCAAAGCATAGTCACTGGTGATCGCCGTTGGCGTCGGTATAATCGCCGCCCCTCGCCTTCAAGCCCTGTGTGACTCATGGAACTCATCCCCGAAATCGACGCCTTCCTCGGTTGCCGCACGCCGGATGCCTGGATACAGGCCGCGCTGGCCGACCAGGAAACCCTGCTGATCGATCACAAGAACTGCGAGTTCAAGGCTGCCAGTACCGCGTTGAGCCTGATCGCCAAGTACAACAGCCACATCGACCTGATCCACATGATGTCGCGCCTGGCCCGCGAGGAACTGGTGCACCACGAGCAGGTGCTGCGCCTGATGAAGCGCCGCAAGGTGCCGCTGCGCCCGGTCAATGCCGGTCGCTATGCCTCGGGCCTGCGCCGGTTGGTGCGTGCCCACGAGCCGGTCAAGCTGGTGGATACCCTGGTGGTCGGGGCCTTTATCGAAGCCCGCAGTTGCGAGCGTTTCGCTGCACTGGTCCCGCATCTGGACGAAGAACTCGGCAAGTTCTATCACGGCCTGCTCAAGAGCGAGTCGCGTCATTACCAGGGCTACCTGAAACTCGCCCATCTGTATGGCGACGCCGAAGATATCGAACGGACCATCGTCAAGGTCCGCGCCGCCGAAGCCGAACTGATCCTCTCGCCCGACACCGAAATGCGCTTCCACAGCGGCATTCCTGCCTGATTTCTCCTGGCGCGAGGCTTCCTTCGCGCCGTCCGCTTCCGTCCTGATACCCGACTGATCCGCTCGGCCTTTCGTCGCAAAAATAGCAAGCAAGCTAATAAATGCCTGGACAACTAATGCCTGAGCAGACATATTTGCTTACATCGCTGCCTAAGCAGGGTTCTACCTCATGTCGCATTTCACCCCCGAAAACTTCCAGACCTGCACCATCGGCCTGCTCCTGGGCCGTGCCGCGCTGGTCAAGGACCGCATTCTCGACACCCACCTGCAGGACTTCGGTGTCACCGCCGCGCAGTTCAAGGTGTTGATCATCGTTGCCCAGTACGGCGTCGATACCCCCGCCGAACTGTGCCGTTACCTGGGCCTCGACAGCGGCTCCATGACCCGCATGCTCGATCGCCTGGAACAGAAAGACCTGATTACCCGTGGCCGCTGCCCCGAAGACCGCCGGCAGGTGCGCGTGGTGCTGAGCGAAGACGGCCAGAAACTCGCCGACCGCCTGCCGCATATCGGCGCCGCCGCGATGAACGAACTGGTGGGCGTGCTGGCGCCGGAGGAGCTGGAAACCCTGGCGGCGCTGCTGACCAAGGTCCTGCTCAACGCCGGCGATGCGCTGACTGCCTTGCGGGTGAGCGACAAGTCATGAACACCACGACCTTGCGTACCGGCCTGAGCCTGCTGGTCCTGGCCCTGAGCCTGGCCGGCTGCGCCAGCTACAAAGGCCTCACCACCGAAGGCAAGCGCCTCGACGCCGCCGAACTGAAAGCCGGGAAGACCCTCGAGGGCATCACCCTGTCGCCGGCCGCCTGGCCGAAGAGCGACTGGTGGCGCAGCCTCGGCGACCCGCAACTGGACAGCCTGATCGGCGAAGCCCTGCGCGACAGCCCGGACATGCAGATCGCCAGTGCCCGTGCCCACCAGGCCAGCGCTGCGGCCCTGGCCGCCGATGCCGAACGGACGCCGAGCCTGGATGCCAATGCCAGTGTCAGCCGTTCGCGGCTGGCACGGGACCAGGATCCGGCCGGGCAGGGCGGGCGCTATTCGACCCTGCGCAGCCTGAGCCTCGACTTCAACTACAGCTTCGACCTCTGGGGCGGCCAGCGCGCCGCCTGGGAAGCCGCGCTGGGCCAGGCCCGCGCCGCCGAGGTCGATCGCCAGGCCGCCAGCCTGACCCTCGCCGCCGACGTCGCCCGCGCCTACAGCCAGCTGGGCCAGGCCTACATCGTCAATGACCTGACCCAGGACGACCTCAAGCGCACCCGGCAACTGTATGACCTGGGCAAGCGTCGCCTGGCCGCCGGCATCGACAGCGAATACCAGTTGCAGCAGAGCGAGAGTCTGTTGGCCAGTTCCGAAGAACAGGCGATCAATGCGCAGAAGCAATTGCACAGTGCCCAGGTCGCCCTGGGCGTACTGCTGGGCAAGGGTCCGGACCGTGCGCAACAGATCGCCCGTCCCGCTGTGCTCAAGCCCGGCGTCGTAGCGCTGCCATCGGTGTTGCCTGCCGAACTGCTCGGTCGTCGTCCCGACCTGGTGGCCGCGCGCTGGCGGGTCGAGGCGGCCGGCAAATCGATCGATGCCAGCAAGACCCGCTTCTACCCCAACCTCAACCTGACCGCCGCCGCCGGCACCCAGGCGCTGCTGGGCGATGCGATCTTCGGCGCGCCGAGCCGCTTCTTCAGTATCGCGCCGACCGTGTCGCTGCCGATCTTCGACGGCGGCCGCTTGCGCGCCGATTTCGACGCCCGCGATGCCGACTACGACCTGGCCGTGGCCCAGTACAACAAGTCGCTGGTCAACGCCCTGGGTGAGGTCAGCGACAGCATCGACCAGTTGCGGGCCCTCGGCGAGCAGGTGATCGCCAAGCAGCGCGCCGCCGACATCGCCCAGCAGTCCTACGACACCGTGATGCAGCGCTACGGCTCCGGCATCGGCAATTACCTGGACGTGCTCAGCATCGAGCAGCAACTGCTGCAGGCCCAGCGCCAACTGGCCGAGCTCAATGCCCAGCGCATCGACCGTTCGATCCTGCTGATGCAGGCCCTCGGCGGCGGCTTCCAGGCCGACGCGGCCCCCGGACAACAACAGGCTACGGCAGCATCGCCGGCCTCCCGCCATCCCTAACGCCAAGGTATCGATCAATGGCTACCCCGACTTCGGACACTGCCGTCAACGAGCAGGACGTGAACAATCAGCGCAAGCGCAAGACCTGGCTGCTGGGCCTGCTGCTCATCGTGCTGGCCCTGGGTGCGGGCACCTGGGCCTGGCATGAGCTCTACGGGCGCTGGACCGAGAGCACCGACGACGCCTATGTGAACGGCAATGTGGTGGAAATCACGCCCCTGGTCAGTGGCACCGTGGTGAGCATCGGCGCCGATGACGGCGATCTGGTGCACGCCGGCCAGGAACTGATCCGCTTCGACCCCAGCGACGCCGAGGTCGGCCTGCAGGCCGCCGAGGCCAAGCTGGCCCGTGCCGTGCGCCAGGTGCGCGGGCTGTACAGCAACGTCGATGGCATGAAGGCCCAGGTGGCGGCGCGCCAGGCCGAGTTGCAGAAGGCCCAGGAAAACTTCAACCGCCGCAAGACGCTTGCTGCGGGTGGTGCGATTTCCCAGGAAGAGCTGTCCCACGCCCGTGACGATCTGGCCTCGGCCCAGAGCGCCCTGAGCAACGCCAGACAGCAACTGAACACCACCACCGCGCTGGTGGATGACACCGTAATTTCGTCACATCCAGAGGTACAGGCCGCTGCCGCCGAGCTGCGCCAGGCTTACCTGGCCAACGCCCGCACCACCCTGGTGGCGCCGGTCACCGGTTACGTCGCCAAGCGCACCGTGCAACTGGGCCAGCGCCTGGAGCCGGGCACCGCGACCATGGCCGTGATTCCGCTGGACCAGCTGTGGATCGACGCCAACTTCAAGGAAACCCAACTGCGCAACATGCGCATCGGCCAGCCGGTAGACATCACCACCGACCTGTACGGCAGCGAGGTGAAATACAGCGGCACCATCGACAGCCTCGGTGCCGGCACCGGCAGCGCTTTCGCCCTGCTGCCGGCGCAGAACGCCACGGGTAACTGGATCAAGATCGTCCAGCGCGTCCCGGTGCGGGTGCACATCAATCCCGAGCAACTGGCGGCCCATCCGCTGCGCATCGGCCTGTCGACCATGGTCGACGTCGACCTGCACGACCAGAGCGGCCCGGTACTGGCCCAGCAGCCGCCGCAGAAGGCGAGCTTCGCCACCCAGGTGTATGACCGCCAACTGGCCGAGGCCGACACCCTGATCGCCCGGTTGATCCACGACAACAGCGCCAGCGACAAGACTGCCCAGCGATGAGCAACCAGGCCTCGTTCACTCCGCCGAGCCTGCTGCTGACCACCATCGGCCTGTCGCTGGCGACCTTCATGCAGGTGCTCGACACCACCATCGCCAACGTGGCGCTGCCGACCATTTCCGGCAACCTTGGGGTGAGTTCGGAGCAGGGTACCTGGGTCATCACCTCGTTCGCGGTGAGCAACGCCATCGCCCTGCCGCTGACCGGCTGGCTGAGCCGGCGCTTCGGCGAGGTGAAGCTGTTCATCTGGGCGACACTGCTGTTCGTGCTGGCCTCGTTCCTCTGCGGTATCTCCCAGTCGATGCCGGAACTGGTGGGCTTTCGCGTGCTCCAGGGCGTGGTGGCCGGGCCGTTGTACCCGATGACCCAGACCCTGCTGATCGCCGTCTACCCGCCGGCCAAGCGAGGGATGGCCCTGGCGTTGCTGGCGATGGTCACGGTGGTGGCGCCGATCGCCGGGCCGATCCTCGGTGGCTGGATCACCGACAGCTACAGCTGGCCGTGGATCTTCTTCATCAACGTGCCCATCGGCCTGTTCGCCGCGGCCGTGGTGCGTCAGCAGATGCGCACGCGGCCGGTGCAGACCAGCCGCCAGCCGATGGACTACATCGGCCTGCTGAGCCTGATCATCGGCGTCGGCGCCTTGCAGATCGTCCTCGACAAGGGCAATGACCTGGACTGGTTCGAGTCGAACTTCATCGTTATCGGCAGCCTGATCTCGGTGGTGTTCATCGCTGTGTTCATTATCTGGGAGCTGACCGACAAGCACCCGGTGGTCAACCTGCGGCTGTTCGTCCACCGCAACTTCCGCATCGGCACCATCGTGCTGGTGGGCGGTTATGCCGGCTTCTTCGGGATCAACCTGATCCTGCCGCAATGGCTGCAGACCCAGATGGGCTACACCGCCACCTGGGCGGGCCTGGCGGTGGCGCCGATCGGCTTGCTGCCGGTGCTGATGTCGCCCTTCGTCGGCAAGTACGCGCACCGCTTCGACCTGCGTCTGCTGGCCGGGCTGGCGTTCCTGGCGATCGGCCTCAGTTGCTTCATGCGGGCCCAGTTCACCCACGAAGTGGACTTCCAGCACGTCGCCCTGGTGCAGCTGTTCATGGGCATTGGCGTGGCGCTGTTCTTCATGCCGACCTTGAGCATCCTGCTTTCCGACCTGCCGCCGCACCAGATTGCCGACGGTTCTGGCCTGGCGACCTTCCTGCGCACCCTGGGCGGCAGCTTCGCCGCGTCGCTGACCACCTGGATCTGGATCCGCCGCGCCGACCAGCACCATGCCTACCTGAGCGAAAGCATCAGCACTTACGAGCCGGCGACCCGCGAGGCGCTCAATCAGTTGGGTGGGGCAGGGGGCGCGTCGTACCGGCAGCTGGAACAGATGCTCAGCAGCCAGGCGTACATGATGTCGACGGTGGATTACTTCACCCTGATGGGCTGGATTTTCGCGGGGTTGATTCTGCTGGTGTGGCTGGCCAAACCGCCGTTCGCGGCGAAGGCCGGGCCGGCATCGGGCGGGCATTGAGAGAAGGCGGGAAGCCCTCGGGCGCGCGATCCATGCGCCCGAGGGTTGATGCGATCAGCCCAGCAGCAGCGTGGTGATCGAGATGATGCTCGGGGTGCCGCCGGCCGGTGCATAGACTTCCACAGCCACACGCTTGGAGCTTTCGTAGCCAGGAATGGTCTGGTCAGCCACGAACTGGTACTTGATGCCATTGACCACTTGGGAGCGGACTTCCAGTGCCTCGTACTTCGCACCGATCAGTTGCGAGGTGACCTGGTTGAATACCTCCTGTTCGCTGGAGTCCAGCGCGTGCAGTTCGGTCCAGCCACCCACTTGTGCTTGAGCATTCATGCGGTCTATCTCCCTATAAAGTCCTACTCGTCTGGCTTTTCGGATAACGCCCCGTCTATTGCAATGGTTTCCGGCATCCATGTTCGGCTGTGCTGTTGTGTGAACCAGTTCACATAATGGCCATACGATAGCACCGCCAGAACTGGCGTATGTCGGTCATTGCCCCTTCGCTTTGTAAGCTTTTGTCCAAGACAGATACGCACCTGAAGCTGCGTGCACAAAGTGGATAACGGTCTGCACGATCCGGATATTGCCCCGCGCCCTGCGCCCCTAACCTGACCTGGCCTGAACAATAACAATGGAGACCCTGGCCATGTCCCTGGGATTCGACTACCTCAATGCCATGCTCGAGGACGACCGGGAATCGGGCGTCTACCGCTGCAAGCGGGAGATGTTCACCGACCCGCGCCTGTTCGATCTGGAGATGACGCACATCTTCGAGGGCAACTGGATCTACCTGGCCCACGAAAGCCAGATCCCCGAGAAGAACGACTTCCTCAGCCTCACCATGGGCCGCCAGCCGATCTTCATCGCCCGCAACAAGGACGGCGAACTCAACGCCTTCCTCAACGCCTGCAGCCACCGCGGCGCCATGCTCTGCCGGCACAAGCGCGGCAACCGATCCAGCTACACCTGCCCGTTCCACGGCTGGACCTTCAATAACAGCGGCAAGCTGCTCAAGGTCAAGGACCCGGCCAACGCCGGCTATCCCGACAGCTTCAACTGCGACGGCTCCCACGACCTGACCCGGGTGGCACGCTTCGAGTCCTATCGCGGCTTCCTGTTCGGCAGCCTGAAGGCCGACGTCAAGCCGCTGGTGGAACACCTGGGCGAGTCGGCGAAGATCATCGACATGATCGTCGACCAGTCCCCCGAAGGCCTGGAAGTGCTGCGCGGTTCCAGTTCCTACATCTACGAAGGCAACTGGAAGCTCACTGCGGAAAACGGTGCCGATGGCTACCACGTCAGTTCCGTGCACTGGAACTACGCCGCCACCCAGAACCAGCGCAAGCAGCGCGAAGCCGGGGAAGAAATCAAGACCATGAGCGCCGGCGCCTGGGCCAAGCAGGGCGGCGGCTTCTACTCCTTCGACCACGGCCATCTGCTGCTCTGGACCCGCTGGGCCAACCCCGAGGACCGGCCCGCTTTCGAGCGCCGCGCCGAGCTGGTGGCCGACCATGGCCAGGCTCGTGCCGACTGGATGATCGGGAACTCGCGCAACCTGTGCCTGTACCCCAACGTCTACCTGATGGACCAGTTCAGTTCGCAGATCCGCATCGCCCGGCCGATTTCGGTGAACAAGACCGAGATCACCATCTACTGCATCGCGCCCAAGGGCGAGAGTACCCAGGCCCGTGCCCAGCGCATCCGCCAGTACGAAGACTTCTTCAACGTCAGCGGCATGGCCACTCCGGACGATCTGGAAGAGTTCCGCTCCTGCCAGACCGGCTACGGCGGCGGCACCGGCTGGAACGATATGTCCCGCGGCGCGGCCCACTGGATCGAAGGTGCCGATGAAGCGGCGAAGGAAATCGAGCTGCGGCCGCTGTTGTCCGGCGTACGCACCGAAGACGAGGGCCTGTTCGTGCTGCAGCACAAGTACTGGCAGGAAACCATGCTCAAGGCGCTGCAGCAGCAGGAGCCGTCGTTGATTCCCGTGGAGGCCGTGCAATGAACCTGCATGACACCGTACGCGATTTCCTCTACCGCGAAGCGCGCTACCTGGACGATGCCCAGTGGGACCAATGGCTGGAGCTTTACGCTGCCAACGCGACCTTCTGGATGCCGTCCTGGGACGATGACGACCGCCTCACCGAAGATCCGCAAAGCGAGATCTCGCTGATCTGGTACGGCAACCGCGGCGGCCTGGAAGACCGGGTGTTCCGCATCAAGACCGAGCGCTCCAGCGCCACGGTGCCGGACACCCGTACCTCCCACAACATCGCCAACATCGAGATCCTCGAACAGGATGCGGAGCAATGCCGTGTGCGCTTCAACTGGCACACCCTGAGCTTCCGCTACAAGACCACCGACAGCTACTTCGGCACCAGCTTCTACACCCTCGATCTGCGCGGCGAACAGCCGCTGATCCTGAGCAAGAAAGTGGTGCTGAAGAACGACTACGTCCGTCAGGTCATCGACATCTATCACATCTGAGGTATCGGCGAGGGCCGGTCGGTGTGCCAGTGGGCGCGCCGCGGCCGGACTCGCCCGCGAGGTGCACCATGAGCTTCCAGATCGCGCTGAATTTCGAGGACGGGGTCACCCGTTTCATCCAGGCTGACGGGCACGAAACCGTGGCCGACGCCGCCTATCGCCAGGGCATCAACATTCCGCTGGACTGCCGCGACGGCGCCTGCGGCACCTGCAAGTGCCAGGCGGAGTCCGGGCGCTATGACCTGGGCGACAACTTCATCGAGGATGCCTTGAGCGAGGACGAGATCGCCCGGGGCTACGTGCTGACCTGCCAGATGCGCGCCGAGAGCGACTGCGTGGTGCGCATCCCGGCCTCGTCGCAACTGTGCAAGACCGAGCAGGCCAGTTTCGAGGCGGCCATCAGCGATGTGCGCCAGTTGTCACAGAGCACCATCTCGCTGTCGATCAAGGGCGAGTCCCTGAGCCGCCTGGCGTTCCTGCCGGGGCAGTACGTCAACCTCAAGGTGCCGGGCAGCGACCAGAGCCGCGCCTATTCCTTCAGCTCGTTGCCGAAGGAAGGCGAGGTGAGTTTCCTGATCCGCAACGTGCCGGGCGGGCTGATGAGCCGCTTCCTCACGGGGCTGGCCAAGGCCGGCGACAGCATGACCCTGGCCGGCCCGTTGGGCAGCTTCTACCTGCGGCCGATCCAGCGCCCGCTGCTGTTGCTGGCCGGTGGCACGGGGCTCGCGCCGTTCACCGCGATGCTGGAGAAGATCGCCGAGCAGGGCAGTGCGCACCCGGTGCACCTGATCTACGGCGTGACCAACGACTTCGATCTGGTGGAGCTGGAGCGCCTGCAAGACCTGGCGCAACGCATCCCCGGCTTCACCTTCGCCGCCTGCGTGGCCAACCCCGACAGCCAGTACCCGTGCAAGGGCTACGTGACCCAGCACATCGAACCCGGCCACCTCAACGAAGGCGACGTGGATGTGTACCTGTGCGGCCCGCCGCCGATGGTCGAGGCGGTCAGCAAGTACCTGCGCGAGCAGGGCATCACCCCGGCGAACTTCTATTTCGAGAAGTTCGCGGCGGCGGCCTGATCGCCCGGCCGGATTGCTCATGGGGCTGCCCGCATCGTGCGGGTGCGGGCGGCCCCTTTTTTATTGTGGGAGCCGGCTTGCCGGCGATGGGGCCGGCAGCCTCACTGCCGATTCAGGAGAGTTGAACATGAACAACCGATTCCAAGGCAAGGTCGCCCTGGTCACCGGTGCCGCCCAGGGCATTGGCCGGGGCGTGTGCTGGCGGCTCAAGGCCGAGGGCGCGCGGGTGGTGGCGGTGGACCGTTCCGAGCTGGTCCACGAACTTGCCGGCGAGGGCATGCTGACCCTGACCGCCGACCTCGAACTGCACGGCGATTGCACCCGGGTCATGGCGGCGGCCGTGGACGCCTTCGGCCAGCTGGACATCCTGGTCAACAACGTCGGCGGCACCATCTGGGCCAAGCCCTTCGAACACTACGACGCGGCGCAGATCGAGGCCGAGGTACGCCGCTCGCTGTTCCCCACCCTGTGGTGCTGCCACGCGGCGCTGCCGTACATGCTGGAACGCGGGCGTGGCGCCATCGTCAACGTCTCGTCCATCGCCACCCGTGGCGTCAACCGTGTGCCTTACGGCGCGGCCAAGGGCGGCGTCAACGCGCTGACCGCCTGCCTGGCCTTCGAGACCGCCGGCCGCGGCATCCGGGTCAACGCCACCGCGCCCGGCGGCACCGAAGCGCCACCCCGGCGCATCCCGCGCAATGCCGAGGAGCAGAGCGCCGAAGAGAAGGGCTGGTACCAGCAGATCGTTGACCAGACCCTTGCCAGCAGCCTGATGAACCGCTACGGCAGCATCGACGAACAGGTCGGCGCGATCCTGTTCCTGGCCTCCGACGAGGCCTCCTACATCACCGGCACCGTCCTGCCGGTGGGGGGCGGCGACCTCGGTTGAGCGCCACCCCGGCAAGGTTTTCCTCGAACAACAAAAACAAGAGAGACAGATGCCATGCGAACCCTTGATATCCACCCGATCATCGATAACGCACGCTTTTCCCCCTTTCACTGGATGGTCATGGCCTGGTGCGGCCTGCTGCTGATCTTCGACGGCTACGACCTGTTCATCTACGGCGTGGTGCTGCCGGTGATCATGAAGGAGTGGGGCCTGACGCCCCTGCAGGCCGGCGCCCTGGGCAGCTACGCGCTGTTCGGCATGATGTTCGGCGCCCTGGTATTCGGCAGCCTGGCCGACCGCATCGGGCGCAAGAAGGGCATCGCCATCTGCTTCGCGCTGTTTTCCGGGGCGACCATCCTCAACGGCTTCGCCGCCAGCCCCACCGAGTTTGGCCTCTACCGCTTCTTCGCCGGGCTCGGCTGCGGCGGACTGATGCCCAACGCCGTGGCGCTGATGAACGAGTACGCGCCCAAGCGCCTGCGCAGCACCCTGGTGGCAATCATGTTCAGCGGCTATTCGCTGGGAGGCATGCTCTCCGCTGGCATCGGCATCTTCCTGCTGCCGCGCTTTGGCTGGGAGTCGATGTTCTTCGCCGCCGCGCTGCCGCTGCTGCTGTTGCCGGTGATTCTGTATTACCTGCCCGAGTCCATCGGTTTCCTGGTTCGCCAGGGCCGTACGGACGAAGCCCGTGCCTTGCTCAAGCGCCTCGATCCGGCCTGCGACCTGCAGCCCGGCGACGTGCTGCAGGCCAGCGACCGCAAGGGCCAGGGCGCCTCGGTGCTGGAGCTGTTCCGCAACGGCCTGGCGGTGCGCACCCTGGCCCTGTGGCTGGCGTTCTTCTGCTGCCTGCTGATGGTCTACGCGCTCAGTTCCTGGCTGCCCAAGCTGATGGCCAACGCCGGCTACAGCCTCGGGTCGAGCCTGTCGTTCCTGCTGGCGCTGAACTTCGGCGGCATGGCCGGGGCCATCCTCGGCGGCTGGCTGGGCGATCGCTACAACCTGGTCAAGGTGAAGGTGGCGTTCTTCCTCGCTGCGGCGCTGTCGATCAGCCTGCTCGGGGTCAACAGCCCGATGCCGGTGCTGTACCTGCTGATCTTCATTGCCGGCGCCACCACCATCGGCACGCAGATCCTGCTCTATGCCGGCGCCGCGCAGCTCTACGGCCTGTCGGTGCGTTCCACCGGCCTTGGCTGGGCCTCGGGCATCGGCCGCAATGGCGCCATCGTCGGCCCGCTGCTGGGGGGCGCGCTGATGGGCATCAACCTGCCGCTGCAACTGAATTTCCTCGCCTTCGCCATCCCCGGCGCGGTCGCCGCCCTGGCCATGGCCGTGCACCTGGCCAGCGGCCGGCGCCAGTCCGTGGCCACGGCGGTCGAGGCCTGAACCCTTTTTCCTGAAGCCACCGGAGGCCTTGCATGACAAGCCCGACAATCGAACGGCTGGAGGCGATCATCGTCGACCTGCCGACCATCCGCCCGCACAAGCTGGCGATGCACACGATGCAGCAGCAGACGCTGGTGATCGTGCGCCTGACCTGCAGCGACGGCGTCGAAGGCATCGGCGAGGCCACCACCATCGGCGGCCTGGCCTATGGCTACGAGAGCCCCGAAGGCATCAAGGCCAACATCGACGCGCACCTGGCGCCGGCCCTGAATGGCCTGGCGGCGGACAACATCAACGCCGCCATGCTCCGGCTGGACACGCTGGCCAAGGGCAACACCTTCGCCAAGTCGGGTATCGAGAGTGCGTTGCTGGACGCCCAGGGCAAGCGTCTTGGCCTGCCGGTCAGTGAACTGCTTGGCGGCCGCGTGCGCGACAGCCTGGAGGTGGCCTGGACCCTGGCCAGCGGCGACACCGCCCGGGACATCGCCGAAGCCCGGCACATGCTGGAGATCCGCCGCCACCGGGTGTTCAAGCTGAAGATCGGTGCCAACCCGGTGGAGCAGGACCTCAAGCACGTGATCGCCATCAAGCGCGAACTGGGCGAGCAGGCCAGCGTGCGGGTCGACGTCAACCAGTACTGGGACGAGTCCCAGGCCCTGCGCGCCTGCCAGGTGCTGGGGGACAACGGCATCGACCTGATCGAGCAGCCGATCTCGCGCATCAACCGTGGCGGCCAGATCCGCCTCAACCAGCGCAGCCCGGCACCGATCATGGCGGACGAATCCATCGAAAGCGTGGAAGACGCCTTCAGCCTCGCCGCCGACGGTGCCGCCAGCATCTTCGCCCTGAAGATCGCCAAGAACGGTGGCCCTCGCGCTGTCCTGCGCACCGCGCAGATCGCCGAGGCGGCGGGCATCGCCCTGTATGGCGGAACCATGCTCGAGGGCTCGGTCGGCACCCTGGCCTCGGCCCACGCCTTCCTCACCCTGCGCCAGTTGACCTGGGGCACCGAGCTGTTCGGGCCGCTGCTGCTGACCGAAGAGATCGTCAACGAGGCGCCGGTTTATCGCGATTTCCAGTTGCACGTTCCACGCACCCCAGGCCTCGGCCTGACCCTGGACGAGGCGCAACTCAAGCGCTTCGCCCGTCGCTAAGCCAAGGAGAACCCCATGCTGTTCCACGTAAAGATGACGGTGAAACTGCCGGTCGACATGGACCCGGCCAAGGCTGCGCAGCTCAAGGCCGACGAAAAGGCCCTGGCGCAGAACCTCCAGCGCGAGGGCAGCTGGCGCCACCTGTGGCGCATCGCCGGGCACTACGCCAACTACAGCGTGTTCGACGTGCCCAGCGTCGAGGACCTGCACAACCTGCTGATGCAACTGCCGCTGTTTCCCTACATGGATATCGAGGTCAACGGCCTGTGCCGGCATCCCTCGTCGATCCACAGCGACGACCGCTGATTTTCGCGCCATCACAAGAACAAAGAGAGGACCGCAATCATGACCGTGAAGATTTCCCAGACTGCCGCCATCCAGGGCTTTTTCGAGCAGGCCGCCGGCTTCGGCAATGACGAGGGCAGCCCGCGCCTCAAACGCATCGTCCAGCGCGTGCTGCAGGACACCGCCCGGCTGATCGAAGACCTGGAGATCAGCGAGGACGAGTTCTGGCACGCCGTCGATTACCTCAATCGCCTCGGCGGGCGCGGCGAGGCCGGGCTGCTGGTGGCGGGCCTGGGCATCGAGCATTTCCTCGACCTGCTGCAGGACGCCAAGGACGCCGAGGCCGGCCTCACCGGCGGCACCCCGCGCACTATCGAAGGCCCGTTGTACGTGGCGGGGGCGCCCATCAGCCAGGGCGAGGCACGCATGGATGACGGCAGCGAGGCGGGCGTCGCCACGCCGATGCTGCTTCAAGGCCGGGTGTTCGACCCCGAGGGCCGTCCGCTGGCCGGCGCTACTGTCGACCTGTGGCACGCCAATACCCGCGGCACCTATTCGTTCTTCGACCAGAGCCAGTCGGACTACAACCTGCGCCGGCGGATCATCACCGACAGCGAAGGCCGTTACCGCGCCCGCAGCATCGTGCCGTCCGGCTATGGCTGCGACCCGCAAGGGCCGACCCAGGAATGCCTCGACCTGCTGGGCCGCCACGGCCAGCGCCCGGCCCACGTGCACTTCTTCATCTCGGCGCCGGGGCATCGCCACCTGACCACCCAGATCAACCTGTCCGGCGACCGATACCTGTGGGACGACTTCGCCTACGCCACCCGCGATGGCCTGGTGGGCGACGTGGTGTTCCATGAGGGCGCCGAAGGACGGCATGCCGAGCTGGTGTTCGATTTCCACCTGCAGAAGGCGGCGGACAGCGACGCCGAAGCCCGCAGCAACCGTCCACGGGCCTTGCAGGAGGCCTGACCGGCTATCTCAATGCTGATGGAACCCCCTGTGGGAGCGGCTTCAGCCCGCGAACGGCGGCGTAGCCGTCGTAAAGCCTGAGTCCCCGGTCGGGATGACACACCCGGGATACAGGTTTTGTGGTCGCTGCGCGACCAATCGCGGCTAAAGCCGCTCCTACAGGGTTTTAGGCCAGAGACTTCATGATCCGCGCCGGAGCACTGCCATGAGACACCTGATCCAGGACTGCTCCCTGTCCGCCATCGTCGCCGGCCTGATCGCGACGATGATTTCCTACGCCGGCCCCTTGGTGATCATCTTCCACGCCGCCGAGGCTGCCGGGCTGTCCCACGGACTGTTGTCGTCCTGGGTCTGGGCCGTCTCCCTCGGCAGTGCGGTGCTGGGCGCGGCGCTCAGCCTGCGCTGCCGGGTGCCGGTGGTGATCGCCTGGTCGATCCCCGGTTCGGCGCTGCTGGTCACGGCGCTGCCGCAACTGGGGCTGGAACAGGCCGTTGGCGCCTACCTGCTGGCCAATCTGATCCTGCTGCTGATCGGCCTGAGCGGCGCCTTCGACCGGCTGATCGCGCGCCTGCCGGGCTCCATCGCTGCGGGCATGCAGGCTGGCATTCTGTTCAGTTTCGGCGTCGAGGTGTTTCGCGCCTTGCCGCTGCAACCGCTGCTGGTGTCGGCGATGTTCGTCACCTATGCGCTGATGCGTCGGCTGCGGCCACGCTACGCGGTGGCGGCGGTACTGCTGGTAGGGGCACTGGTGACGGTCGGCAGTGGGCAGTTCCGCGGTGAAGCCCTGGTCCTTGAGCTGGCCTCGCCGCAGTTCATCGTTCCGCACTTCAGCCTTGCCGCGTTGTTCAGTCTGGCCTTGCCGCTGGTGCTGGTGGCCCTGACCGGGCAGTTCATGCCGGGCATGGTGGTGCTGCGCAGCGCCGGCTACCCGACCCCGGTCAGCCCGCTGATCAGCGCCAGTGCCCTGGGCGGTGCGCTGCTGGCACCGTTCGGTTGCCATGGCCTGAACCTGGCGGCGGTGACCGCCAGCCTCTGCACCGGCCGCGAAGCCCACGAAGACCCGCGCCGGCGCTACATCGCCGCGCTGTCCGGCAGCCTGCTGTACCTGCTGCTGGGCATTGCCGGGGCGACCTTGATGTCGCTGTTCGCCGCCTTTCCCGCCGCCTTGATCGCCGCACTGGCCGGGCTTGCGTTGTATGGCGCGATCAGTGAGGCGTTGACCCGCAGCCTGGTCGAGCCGACGGAGCGCGACGCTGGCCTGTTCACCTTCCTGGTGACCGCTTCCGGCGTGTCTTTCCTCGGCCTGTCGGCGGCGTTCTGGGGGCTGCTGTTCGGTCTTGCTGCCCACGGCCTGTTGCGCCTGCGCGCGCCACAACCTCGCGCGGTCCTGCGCCGCGACCCTTAGAAGGAGCACCGTCACCCGCGACCTTTCGTATTCCAGCGCCTTACCCATAACAACAAGATCAAGAGAGCTTCGGAATGAACCACACCCCTTGCGTCGCACTGGGCATCAGCCTGCTCAGCCCACACCTGCTGGCCGCCGAAAGCGGCTTCTTCGAGGACGCCAAGGCGACCCTCGGCGCCCGCAACTACTACTTCAGCCGCGACTTCTCCGACATCGTCGGCGCCAACCGGCAGTCCAAGGCCGAGGAGTGGGCCCAGGGCTTCATCCTCGATTTCAAGTCCGGCTACACCCCCGGCACCCTGGGCTTCGGCCTGGATGCCCTGGGCCTGCTGGGTATTCGCCTGGACAGCAGCCCCGACCGGGTCAACACCGGGCTGTTGCCGGTGCACGGTGACGGTCGCGCCGCCAGCGAGTACAGCCGGCTGGCGCCGACCTTCAAGGTGCGTCTGTCGAAGACCGAGCTGCGGGTGGGCGAGTTGCAGCCCAACCTGCCGGTGCTGACGTTCAGCGACATCCGCCTGCTGCCGCCGACCTACCAGGGCCTGAGCCTGAGTTCCAGCGAGATCGACGGCCTGACCCTGCAGGCCGGGCACCTGCGCTCGACCCACCTGCGCAACGAAGCCGGCGACGGCAGGATGAACGCCATGCTCGGTCATGTTCCGCAACGCCAGGCCGAGAGCGACGGCTTCGACTACCTGGGCGGCGACTATGCCTTCAACGGTGGTCAGAGCAGTGCCAGCCTGTGGTTCGGGCAACTGGAGGATATCTATCGCCAGGGTTTCGTCGGCCTCAAGCACAGCCAGCCCGTGGGGGCCTGGGTACTGAGCGCCAACCTCGGCTATTTCAATGCCTGGGAGCAGGGCGATGCCTTGCTCGGGCGCATCGACAATCAGGCGTTCTTCTCACTGTTCACCGCACGCCTGGGCGGCCACGCGCTGCATGCCGGCTACCAGGCGATGTACGGCGACAGCCCGTTCCCGCGGGTGTTCGCCAATATCACGCCGCTGGGCAACGAAGTGCCGACCTACGAGTTCGCCTACACCGACGAGCGTTCGTACCAACTGCGCTACGACTACAACTTCGTCGCCCTGGGCATTCCCGGCCTGACCGCGTCGGTGCGCTACATCACCGGCGACAACGTCGACACCGGGCAGGGCTACGAAGGCAAGGACCGCGAGCGTGACCTGGACCTGACCTACGCGGTGCAGAGCGGTGCGTTCAAGGGGCTGGGGATCCGCGTGCGCAATGCCATGGCACGCTCGAACTACCGCAGCGACATCGACGAGAACCGGCTGATCCTCAGTTATACGTGGCAACTGTTCTGAGTGTCCGCTGATCGCCCAAGGCCGGGCTGCGGTGTGTCCGTTGTCCGCACGATTTCGTCGATGGCGCGTTTGCCCGGCCTCCGGTGTTTGCTTAGTGTGAGTGTTATCCGCCGACGGTCGGCTGCCGGATCGGGCTGCCGGCCGTGGCGCTAGAATCGAACCACCGTGAACGACCGGCGCCATCGAGCGACGGCGAACAGAACAATAACGATATCGAGTGCCTTGCCTATGGAAAGCCGCCTGCTGAGCGAGCGCAGTAGCGTGTTCCACCATGCCGACCCGTACGCCGTTTCCGACTATGTCAACCGGCATGTGGGCCAGCACTGCATCGGCCTGTCCCGCACCACCCATCCCCAGGCCAGCCTGAGCCACCGCAAGTTCGCCGAACTGGACCTGTGCCGGATTCGCTATGGTGGCAGCGTGCGCGTCACCTCGCCGGCGCTGGACACCATCTATCACCTGCAAGTGCTGCTGGACGGCAATTGCCTGTGGCGCGGCCGGCAAGGCGAGCGCTACCTGCTGCCGGGCGAGCTGTTGCTGATCAACCCCGACGAGCCGGTGGACCTGACCTATTCCGAGGACTGCGAGAAATTCATCCTCAAGGTGCCGACCCGCCTGCTCGACGCCCTGTGTGACGAACAGCGCTGGCAGCGGCCCAGCGATGGCGTACGTTTCCTGCGCAACCACTACCGGCTCGACGAGCTGGAAGGCTTCGTCAACCTGCTGGCGATGGTCTGTCAGGAGGCCGAGGTCAGCGATTCGCTGCCACGGGTGCAAGGGCACTACAGCCAGATCCTGGTGAGCAAGCTGCTGACCCTGATGAGCACCAATATCCGGCGCGAGAGCCTGGGATCGCCCGGGGCGAGCCTGGAGCGCATTCTCGACTACATCGAGCGCAACCTGAAGCTGGAGTTGCCGGCCGAGGTCCTGGCCGAACAGGCCTGCATGAGCCTGCGTTCGTTCTACGCGCTGTTTGACCGGCATTTGGGCACCACGCCCAAGCAGTACGTGTTGCAGCGCAAGTTCGAGCGGCTGCACGAATGCCTGGGCGACGCCACCTGTCCGGTACGCAGCGTCACCGAACTGGCGATGGATTACGGCTTCATGCACCTGGGGCGGTTTTCCGAGGGGTACCGGCAGCGGTTCGGCGAGTTGCCGTCGCAGACATTGCGGCGGCGGGGGACTCAGGTCGGCAGCGCTTCGCGGTAGAACCCGCGAGGCGCGGGGTCAGGCGAACTCGAACGGCGCGAGCTGAAAGCCGTGCTCGTCCACCTGCAGGGCCCAGCCCTGGCGGTCCCAGTCGCCGAGGACGATGCGCCGGGCGGCGCTGCCGTCGTCGAGGGTCAGCTTGTGGATCGCCGGACGGTGGGTGTGGCCGTGGACCAGGGTGCGCACGCCACGTTCGCGCATGATCCGCGGCACTTCCTCCGGGGTCACGTCGATGATGTCGTTGGCCTTCATGCGGGTCTGCGACGTGCTCTCGCTGCGCAGCTTGCGCGCCAGCTTGCGCCGGGTGGACAGCGGCAAGTGCCGCAGGATCCACAGGCTCAGCGGGTTGCGCAGGGTGCGGCGCAGCTTCATGTAGGCTTCGTCGCGGGTGCACAGGCTGTCGCCGTGCATCAGCAGCACCGGCTCGCCGCCCATCTCCACCACGCTGGGGTCCGGCAGCAGGGTGGCACCGGCGGCCTTGCAGAACGCCTTGCCGATCAGGAAATCGCGGTTGCCGTGCATCAGGAACACCTGGGTGCCGCTGTCGCTCAGCGTGCGCAACGCCTGGCAGATGGAGGTCTGGAACGGCGTCATGCCGTCATCGCCGATCCAGGCTTCGAAAAAGTCGCCCAGGATGTACAGGGCTCGTGCATCGCGGGCGCGGGTGGCCAGCAGATCAAGAAACGCCCGGGTAATATCCGGGCGTTCTTCTTGCAGATGCAGATCGGAGATCAGCAGTATCACTCAATGATCTCGGCTTTCTGGATGACCACGTCGTCCTTCGGCACGTCCTGGTGGCCAGCCTTGGAACCGGTGGCAACGCCTTCGATGGCATCGACCACGTCCTTGCCTTCGGTCACTTCACCGAACACCGCGTAGCCCCAGCCCTGCACGTTCTTGCCGCTGTGGTTGAGGAAACCGTTGTCGGTGGCGTTGATGAAGAACTGCGCGGAGGCCGAATGCGGCTCCATGGTACGGGCCATGGCGATCGAGTACTTCTTGTTCGGCAGACCGTTGTCGGCTTCGTTCTGGATGCTGGCGCGGGTTTTCTTCTGGCTCATGTTGGTGTCGAAGCCGCCGCCCTGGATCATGAAACCCTTGATCACACGGTGGAAGATGGTGCCGTCGAAGTGGCCGTCTTTCACGTACTGGAGGAAGTTTTCCACGGTCAGTGGCGCTTTTTCAGCGTCCAGTTGCAGGATGATGTCGCCGTGGTTGGTGCTCAGTTTGACTTTGGCCATGTTTGAACTCGCTTTTGAAGGCATTTTGAAGGGGGCGTAGCTTCAAGCTTCAGGCCGCAAGCTGCAAGAAAAAGCGCATCGGTTTCTCTTGTGGCTTGCCGCTTGAAGCTTGTGGCGGCGCTGAAATCGATTTTTTTACCGTGCGCCGTGATTATCCAGCCGGTTTGTCGGCGCGGTGCTGTCGGCGGCGCGACGGCTTCGGCTATGATAAGCGCTTTGTTTCAACCGGCCTACCCGGGCCGAAGACCGGAATTCCAAGGATCCTAATGAGCAAGCCCACCGCTGACACCGCTCCCAATGCCGCCAAAGGCGCGCCAGCCGTTCCCGTCAATTTCCTGCGCCCGATCGTGCAGGCCGACCTGGACTCGGGCAAGCACAGCAGCATCGTCACCCGTTTCCCGCCTGAGCCCAATGGTTACCTGCACATCGGCCATGCCAAGTCGATCTGCGTGAACTTCGGCCTGGCCAAGGAATTCGGCGGTGCCTGCCACCTGCGTTTCGATGACACCAACCCGGCCAAAGAGGACCAGGAGTACATCGACGCCATCCAGGAAGACGTCAAGTGGCTGGGCTTCGAGTGGACCGGCCCGGTGCGCTACGCCTCCGAATACTTCGACCAGCTGCATGCCTGGGCCGTGGACCTGATCACGTCCGGCAACGCCTACGTCTGCGACCTGACCCCCGAGCAGGCCAGGGAATACCGCGGCAACCTCACCGAGCCTGGCAAGAACAGCCCGTTCCGCGAGCGCAGCGTCGAGGAAAACCTCGACCTGTTCGCCCGCATGAAAGCCGGCGAGTTCAAGGACGGCGAGCGCGTGCTGCGGGCGAAGATCGACATGGCCTCGCCGAACATGAACCTGCGCGACCCGATCCTCTACCGCATCCGTCATGCCCACCATCACCAGACCGGTGACAAGTGGTGCATCTACCCGAACTACGACTTCACCCACGGCCAGTCCGACGCCATCGAAGGCATCACCCACTCCATCTGCACCCTGGAGTTCGAAGGCCATCGCCCGCTGTACGAGTGGTTCCTCGACCACCTGCCGGTGCCGACCAAGCCGCGCCAGTACGAGTTCAGCCGCCTGAACCTGAACTACACCATCACCAGCAAGCGCAAGCTCAAGCAACTGGTGGACGAGAAGCACGTCGAGGGCTGGGACGATCCGCGCATGTCGACCCTCTCGGGCTTCCGTCGCCGCGGCTATACCCCGGCCTCGATCCGCAACTTCTGCGAAATGATCGGCACCAACCGTTCCGACGGCGTGGTCGACATGTCGATGCTGGAGTTCAGCATCCGTGACGACCTCGACCGCAACGCCCCGCGCGCCATGTGCGTGCTGCGTCCGCTGAAAGTGGTCATCACCAACTACCCGGAAGGCCAGGTCGAGCAGCTCGAACTGCCGCGCCATCCGAAGGAAGACATGGGCGTGCGCGTCCTGCCGTTCGCCCGCGAGCTGTACATCGACCGCGACGACTTCATGGAAGAGCCGCCGAAGGGCTACAAGCGCCTGGAGCCGGCCGGTGAAGTGCGCCTGCGCGGCAGCTACGTGATCCGCGCCGACGAGGCGATCAAGGATGCCGACGGCAACATCGTCGAACTGCGCTGCTCGTACGATCCGGACACCCTGGGCAAGAACCCCGAGGGCCGCAAGGTCAAGGGCGTGATCCACTGGGTGCCGGCCGAAGGCAGCGTCGAGTGCGAAGTCCGCCTGTACGACCGCCTGTTCCGTGCGGCCAACCCGGAGAAAGCCGAAGAGGGCGGCAGCTTCCTCGACAACATCAACCCAGACTCGCTGCAGGTGCTCAGCGGTTGTCGTGCCGAGCCGTCGCTGGGTAACGCCCAGCCTGAAGACCGCTTCCAGTTCGAGCGCGAAGGCTACTTCTGCGCCGACCTGAAAGACTCCCGTCCAGGCCGTCCGGTATTCAACCGCACCGTGTCCCTGCGTGACTCCTGGGGCAGCTGAGGAATTTTCGTGCTTAACATCTACAACACTCTGAGCAAGACCAAGGAAGTATTCAAGCCGCTGGACGGCAACAAGGTGCGGATGTACGTCTGCGGCATGACCGTGTACGACTTCTGCCACCTGGGCCACGGCCGCAGCATGGTCGCTTTCGACCTGGTCACCCGCTGGCTGCGTTACAGCGGCTACGACCTGACCTACGTGCGCAACATCACCGACATCGACGACAAGATCATCAACCGTGCCAACGAGAACGGCGAGACCTTCGATGCCCTGACCGCGCGCATGATCGATGCGATGCACGAGGACGAGCGCCGCCTGAACATCCTGCCGCCGGACCTGGAGCCGCGTGCCACCGACCATATCCCCGGCATGCACGCGATGATCCAGACCCTGATCGACAAGGGCTACGCCTACGCGCCGGGCAATGGCGACGTGTACTACCGCGTCGGCAAGTTCGTCGGCTACGGCAAGCTGTCGCGCAAGAAGATCGAAGACCTGCGCATCGGTGCGCGGATCGAAGTGGACGAGGCCAAGCAGGACCCACTGGACTTCGTCCTGTGGAAAGGCGTCAAGCCGGGCGAGCCGAGCTGGGAGTCGCCATGGGGCCCGGGCCGTCCGGGCTGGCACATCGAGTGCTCGGTGATGTCCACCTGCTGCCTGGGCGAGAGCTTCGACATCCACGGTGGCGGCAGCGACCTGGAATTCCCGCACCACGAGAACGAGATCGCCCAGAGCGAAGCCGCCACCGGCAAGCAGTACGCCAACTCGTGGATGCACTGCGGCATGATCCGCATCAACGGCGAGAAGATGTCGAAGTCGCTGAACAACTTCTTCACCATCCGCGACGTGCTCGACAAGTATCACCCGGAAGTGGTGCGTTACCTGCTGGTGTCCAGCCACTACCGCAGCGCCATCAACTATTCCGAAGACAGCCTGCGCGACTCGAAAGGCGCGCTGGAGCGCTTCTACCACGCGCTGCGCGGCCTGCCGCTGGTGGCGCCACAGGGTGGCGAGGAGTATGTCGAGCGCTTTGCCACCGCGATGAACGACGACTTCGGCACGCCGGAAGCCTGCGCCGTGCTGTTTGACCTGGTCCGCGAGATCAACCGTCTGCGCGAGAGCGATGCACAAGCTGCTGCTGGTCTCGCCGGTCGCCTGCGGGAGCTGGGTGGTTTGCTGGGTGTGCTGCAACTGGAGGCCGATGAGTTCCTGCGTGCGGGTGCCGAAGGCAAGGTCGATGCCGCCGAAGTCGAAGCGCTGATCCAGGCGCGCCTGCAGGCACGGGCCGAGAAGAACTGGGCCGAATCCGACCGGATTCGCGACCAGATCGCGGCCATGGGCGTGGTGCTGGAAGACAAGAAAGGCGAGACCACCTGGCGCCTGGCCGACTGAGTTCTTTGTTGCCGGTGATGGCCTCATCGCCGGCAACGCCGGCTCCCACAGGGTCCTGCACATGCAGTTCATGTGGGAGCCGGCGTTGTCGGGGCGCCGAACCGCAGCGATGAGGCCATCAGCCGTTCAAACCTGCCCGCGGCAGTGCACCACCAACCGCGCACCTCCCCATTCGCTTTCCCCCACCTCCAGCTGATACCCGTGCAGGTCGACGATCGCCGCGACGATCGAAAGCCCCAGGCCGAAACCGGCATGGCGGTGGCCTTCCTCGCTGCGGTAGAAGCGTTTCAACACCGTTTCCCGCTCGTCCACCGGAATCCCCGGGCCGCTGTCCTCCACAGTAATCTGCACACCGTTGGCGTCGCTGTCGGCGCTGATCCGCACCCGGCCACCGGCAGGGGTGAACTTGATGGCGTTGCCCACCAGGTTGGCCAGGGCTTCGAACAGCAGTTCATGGTCGCCGAACAGGGACGGCAGCGGCTCGGCGATACGCAGTTCGAGGGCGATTTCGCCGTCCTCGGCCAGTGGCAGGTAGAAGTCGTGAAGCTCTTCCAGCAGGGCCTGTGGCGGCAGTTCGACGAAGCCGGCACGGCGCTGGCGGTCTTCCAGCTCGCTGATGCGCAACAGTCCGCGGAAGCGCGCCATCAGCGTGTCGGTCTCCGCGATCGCCTGTTCCATGGCCTCGGCCTGGGGGGCGTCGTCGCCGGCCTGCTGGCGGATCCGGTAGAGCTGCGCGCGCAGGCGGGTCAGCGGCGTGCGCAGGTCGTGGGCGATGTTGTCGCAGACGCCCTTGACCTCGTGCATCAGCCGCTCGATGCGGTCGAGCATGGCGTTGACGATGGCGGCCAGCATGTCCAGTTCGTCCCGCCGTTGCGACAGCGGCAGGCGGCGGGTGAGGTCGCCGGCGACGATCTGTTCGGCAGTGGCCTGGATTGCACGGATGCGCTTGAGCGGCCGGCGGCGCAACCAGTACCAGCCGGCGATACCGGGAATGATGGTCAGTGACAGGCCCCAGAGCAGGGCGTGGAGAATGATCCGGGTGACCACGAACAGCGAGCCGTTGTCCCGCACCAGCACCAGCCAGCGGCCGTCGCGGACCTTGATCGCTACCGCGTCGCAACTGTCCCGTGGCAGGCGCGGGTCGTCGGCGTCGAGGCAGCGGCTGATTTCGTGGATGCGGCCGTCCAGGCCCAGTTCCACCGGCATCTGCCGGATCTGCCCGCCCAGCGGGTTGAACTGCGGGTCGAACAGGCCGTAGGCATCGAAGCTGCGTTCCTCGAAGGCCTGGCTGGCGACCAGGGCGTCGTCCAGTTGCTTGCCGCTCATGTGGGCGAACAGGTGCTGGCGTTGCAGCAGGGAATGCCGGGTGAGCTTGTTCAGGTAGCTGGAAACCTCGAAATACAGCACCCCCATGAGGATGCTGCTCCAGGCCACGAACAGGAAACTGTACAGCGCCAGCAGACGGCTGGTGGACGAGCTCCAGCCTTTAGACGGGTTCGGCAATGGCATAGCCGGAGCCTCGCACGGTGCGAATCAGCGGCGTCTGGCCAGGCGCATCGATCTTCTTGCGCAGGCGGCCGATATGCACATCGATGAGGTTGGTGCCGGGATCGAAGTGATACCCCCAGACTTCCTCGAAGATCATCATCCGGGTGATGACCTGGCCGGCATGGCGCATGAGGAACTCCAGCAGCTTGTACTCGGTAGGCAGCAGGTTCAGCGACTGCTCGCCACGGCGGGCTTCATGGCTGATCAGGTCCAGTTGCAGGTCGGCGACCTGCAGGCGGGTCTGGGTCATGGGCACGCTGTTGCGGCGCAGCAATACCTCGACCCTGGCGGCCATTTCGTCGGAGGCGAAGGGCTTGGTCAGGTAGTCGTCGCCGCCGGCCCGCAGGCCGCGGACCCGCTCGTCGACATCGGAGAGGGCGCTGATCATCAGGATCGGCGTGGTGATCTTCAGGTTGCGCAGGGTGGTGACGATGGTCAGGCCATCGACCTCGGGCAGCATGCGGTCGACCGTGATCAGGTCGTAGCCGCCGGCGATGGCGCGGGCCAGGCCTTCGCGGCCGTTGTCGACCCAGTCGACCTCCAGGCCGTGGCTGGAAAGTTCGGCGACGATCTCCTGGCCGGTGACGGCATCGTCTTCGATAGTCAGTACGCGGGGCATGCTCTTACCTGGGCAACGTGTGGTAATTGATTGTGCCAAAGAATAGGCAAGGCCCGGATTAAAGGAAATTTATGTTGGGGGGGAGGGAGCTTCAAGCTGCAAGCTTCAAGCTGCAAGAGAAAAGCGGAGCGCGGTGCATCGGCTTTTTCTTGCAGCTTGCAGCTTACGGCTTGCAGCTTAGAGGGCGACCTTGACGATCCAGCCCGCTGGCGCTTCGACGTCACCGCTCTGGATGCCGGTGAGTTCGGCGTAGAGCTTCTGGGTGACCGGGCCGACTTCGGTTTCGCTGTGGAACACATGCAGCTTGCCGTTGTACTGGATACCGCCGATCGGGGTGATGACTGCAGCAGTACCGCAGGCGCCGGCTTCCTTGAACTTGCCGATCTCGTCGATCAGCACGTCGCCTTCGATCACTTTCAGGCCCAGGCGCGAGGCGGCCAGTTCCATCAGCGACAGACGGGTGATGCCCGGCAGCACCGAGGCGGATTTCGGGGTGATGAATTCGTTGTCGCCGGTGATGCCGAAGAAGTTGGCCGAACCGACTTCCTCGATCTTGCTGTGGGTCAGCGGGTCGAGGTAGATGGCGTCGGCGAAGCCGGATTTCTTGGCCTCGGCGCCTGGCATCAGGCTGGCTGCGTAGTTGCCACCGACCTTGGCGGCACCGGTGCCTTGTGGCGCTGCGCGGTCGAAGCTGGAAATGACGAAGTTGTGCGGGGTCATGCCGCCCTTGAAGTACGAACCGACCGGGATGGCGAAGACCGAGAAGATGAACTCCGGCGCGGTGCGGACGCCGACGTTGTCACCCACGCCGATCACGAACGGACGCAGGTACAGCGCGCCTTTGCCGTGGGGCGGAACGAAGCGCTCGTTGGCCTTGACCACTTGTTTGCACGCCTCGACGAAGACGTCGGTCGGTACGTGCGGCATCAGCAGGCGGGCGCAGCTGCGGGCCATGCGCGCGGCGTTCTGGTCAGGGCGGAACAGGTTGATCGAGCCGTCCTTGCAGCGGTATGCCTTGAGGCCTTCGAAGCACTGCTGGCCGTAGTGCAGGGCAGTGGAGCCTTCGCTGATGTGCAGGACGTTGTCTTCGGTCAGGGTGCCCGCGTCCCACTCGCCGTTGCGCCACACCGAAAGGTAGCGCTTGTCGGTCTTGATGTAATCGAAGCCCAGCTTGTCCCAGTTAATGCTTTCGTTGCTCATGGCACCCTCGAATCGGTTGGCAATTGCCTGAAAAGTCAGGCCGCGCACAGCGCAGACGGCCACGATAATACATCCCGTGCAGATCGGAAACGTCTGAGGGCAGATTCACCACGGCAATTCGTCGTCCGTTTGCAGGGGGGCCAGGGGTGTTACATAGCGCTGGAACAGGTGCTGATTGTTGATCGGTCCCGGCACGCTTCGATAGGTAATTTGCGTTTTTTTTCGGTCCGCGAGCGCCTTTACGCTGAGTCCTCCTTTCACGGAAGACAGGTGCTCAAATGTCCGCCACTCCACAGTCGAACGCGCTACCGGGCGAAGCTGCCGAAGGCTTTGCCCCACTTCACCAACTCATCACCCGCAAGCTGCCATCCACCCTGCTCGATGCGACCGAGGCCGAGCGCAGCGCGCTGCGGCGCACGGGTATGCCGCCATTGCCATGGGTGGAACAGACACTTGGCCACTCGCCATCGTTGCTGGCGACACTGCACGAGGAGTACGCCAGCCATCGCAGCAACGAAACCCTGGTCAGGCGCTGGCTGACCGAGCTGCCGGCCCCCGGGGATTTCGCCGAGCCCTTGCTGCGGGCGGCGATCAAGGAGCGTTTCGGCCTTGATCTGGATGTGCGCACGATTCGCCTGTTCAATGCCGCTCGGGTGGTGGTGGATGACTCCTTCCTCGCCCTGTCCCAGGATCCCGTGGTGCGGGTGGTGCAGGCCCTGAAGGCGGCGACCCAGTCGCTGCTGGACGCGGCCCTGCAGAATTTCGAAGCCCATGAAGCCGAGCCCGGCGGCATGGACAAGGACGGCCAACTGGCGCGGATCTTCTGGGTTTCCGGTCCTGAGTCGAATCCCGAACAGATCGCGGTGGCCATGGCGCCTTCGGCCTTCGCCGCGCTGTGCCGTGAGCTGGACCTGGGCGGGCGATACCAGCGCCTGATCGACAGCGTGTTCAACCCGCCCGGCGAGCGGCGCAGCAGCACCTTCAAAGCCGTCGAGGCATCGACGCTGCAGCTCCATCTTCACCTGGCCTGCCTGCGTTCGCAGATCACCAAGGCCGCCTACTACACGTTGCAGGCGCTGGTGAGTGCGAAGACGGCGCCCGATACCGACAAATCGTATTGCGCGGCGATCGAGCTGTGGGACGTGGAACTGACTGGCGTGCTGCTGTTCCGCCTGCCGCAGCTGGCGCGGGACCTGATCATTCCGGTGGTGCTGTATGTTCCCGGCGATCCGGTCTGCGTGATGCAGCAGTTCAGTTCTGCCCAGGCCGCCTGCCTGGAACTGCGCAGGCGCCTGCGCGATGCCGGTTACCGCACCTTCTTCGCCCGTTTCATTCCGGCCCGCGAGCGTGCCGTGCTGTTGCGCCGGCTGTACCAGACCTTCTACCCCAGGCGCTGGAACAAAGGTGGCTGGTATGAGGAAGGCACCCTGGATGTGCAGGCATCGCCACGGTTCGAGACGGTGCCCCTGGAACTGGCGCTGCCTGACGCGCTGCTGGCGCGCAAGCTGGCGGCCCTGCGCGCTGACGGGCGCTTCCACGCGGTACCTACGGCCGCCCAGGACCACAAGTCACTCATGGACAAGGTGCGTTACTTCACCACGGTGACGGTCAATGTGTTGAATGTCGCGGGGTTCGTGGTGCCAGGCCTGGGCGAGCTGATGATGGCGGTGGCGGCCGCGCAGGCGGGCTACGAGATCTTCGAGGGCATCGACAGTCTGGCGAAGGGCGAGCGTGACCAGGCACTGGCCTACCTGATGGACGTGGTCGAGAATGTGGCCGTCGCGGCAGCGCTGGGAGTCGCGTCTTCGGCAGGCGCGGTGAAGCTGCCGTCGGCGCTGGAGAGCCTGCGTCCGGTGCGGCTGGCCGATGGCAGTACCCGTTGGTGGAAGCCCGATCTCGCCCCGTTCGCCCGCGACATCGCGCTGCCGCCGGAACTGGAGCCCGATGCGCAGGGGCTCTACGAGCATCAGGGGCGCCAGTGGCTGAAGCTGGACGGGCAGACCTACGCGGTCGAGCAGGGCGCCGATGGCGTGTTTCGCCTGGAGCATCCTTCTCGACCGTTCGCCTACCAGCCGGCACTGCGGCACAACGGTGCGGGCACCTGGTTGCACGAGCTCGATGAGCCGCAGACCTGGCAGGGCCTGAGCCTGTTCCGTCGCCTGGGGCCGCTCTATGCGGGGCTCTCAGACGAGCGTGCGCTGCAGGTCTTGGCGGTGAGCAATATCCGCGAAGCCGAGCTGAGGCACATGCTGGTCGAAGGGGGGCAGGCGCCGGCCCTGCTGCGCGATGTCGCGCAGCGTTTTCACCTGGCCGAGCGGCTTCAGACCGAAGGTACGCTGGATACCGCGACCTTCGACGCCGCCTGGGAGCAACTGCAGCCGGCCCTGTCGGCCGAGGGGCTGCTGTTGCAACGGCAGTTTCCCGGGCTGCCCAATCAGGTGGTGGACGAGATCCTGGCCCAGATTTCCCCGGGCGAGTGGTCGCGGCTGAGCGAGGAAGGCCGGGTGCCGTTGCGCGTCGCCGAAGAAGCCCGGGCCTATCAGCACAAGGTGCGCCTGGCCCGTGCCCGCGAAGGGCTCTACCTGGACATCGGCCACAACCCCGACAGCGGCCGGCTGCTGTGGGACCGCCTGGCATCGCTTCCCGACTGGCCGCCAGCGTTGACCCTGGAGTCGCGTGACGGCTGGGCCCACGGCAACCTGCTGGGGCGCATCGGCGAGCAGAACGCGGCCGAGCTGCGGGTGCTGATCGAGAGCGCTGAAGGCTATCGGGCGGCAGAGGGGCAGGTCACCCGCGATTGGTACGACGCGGTATTGCAGTGCCTTTCAACGCCACACCGGGAAGCGCTGGGTATTGTCGACAAAGCGTCCCTGCAGGAGAAGATGCGCGCACTGCCCGCGCCTGACGAGGCCCGGCTGCGTCGCCTGCTGAACATGCAAGCGCTCGAACCGGGGACGCGTTCACCCATGCGCCTGGCCGACGGGCGTATTGGCTATCCCCTGAGTGGCCGGCCGGGCAGCCCCGTCAGCGAAGCGACCCTGCTGGACAAGTTGCGTCTGCTCGAACTCACCGATGCTCACCCCGAGGAAACCCTGCAAACCCTTTATGGGGCAGGGTTGAGCCGGGCGCAGATCGACCGGCGTCTGGACCTGCTTCTGGAAGAGTCACGGGTGTTGCGACAGAGCCTGATACAACGGACCAGTGCCATCGACCCTGAGCTGGAGTGGCTGCAACAGAACAGCCGCCAGCGCATCGAAGCGGCCCTGTGGCGGCACTGGCGAAGCCGGATTCTTCCCGAGCGTGGCCAGGCGGTCGAGCCGCTGAGGCTGGACGCGGTTCACCTTGGCGACTTCCCGGACTATCTGCCGGCGAATTTCTGCGAGGGCGTCCAGCGTCTGGAGTTGTGCAATGTGGTGCCGTTGTCCGGCCTCGAAATGGCCGCAGACGGCGCCACCATTCGCCGCGGCGGCTGGGATCGGGTGCTGCGCCAGTTCCCGGCGCTGACCTCGCTGGAGATACGGGGCGGCAACTGGCCCTGGTCGTCGTTGCCGTTCATCGCCGAGTCGGCCCCGCTTCTGCAGGAACTGCGCCTGGTAAACCTGCATTTGCGGATTGCCCGGGTGCAGATCGACAGCCTGGCCCGTTTGCGCCAGTTGCGTCGCCTCGACCTGAGCGGAAATCGCCTGGATGAAATGGAGATCAACGGATTGCAAGGTCTGCGGCTGGATTTTCTGGGGCTGGAGGGGTGCAACCTGCAGCGCTGGCCGCTGTGGCTGGACAGCACGGCGATCAGCCGGATCGGCGAGGTGTCCCTGGCCGGCAACCACCTGACGCAACTGCCCGCCGAGGCGTTCAGCAATGCGGCCACCCGGACGCAGCCGATACGGCTGAACCTGGACGGTAACCGGTTGCTCTGGAGCACGGTGATGGACCTTCGGTTGAGTGAGCAGCGAGGGCAAGGCTTCACCTATCAGATGACGGTCTCCGCCGCCATGGAGAGCCAGATCAATCGCGGGCTGGAAGAGCATGCCGGGTTGAGCGAGGTACTGGAGCGCTGGGTCGAAGGCGAGCTGAGCACGCCAGCGGATGCGGCAGAGCCGGCCGGGTCACGGCGGCTGATGGTCGAAACCATGCTCGGGTTCTGGCGCGATCAACTGGAAGTCGGCCACCGGCCCATGCTCAATCTGCAGGAGCCGGTGCTGGACAATTTCGTGGCCGACTTGCCCGCCTTTTTCCTTCAGCGGGTCCGGCGCATGGAACTGGTCCGCCCGAGCGGCGATGCGGCGGCGCTCGGGCGTTTCCTGCGACGGTTCAACAACCTGGAAGAGTTGCAGGTCACCGGTGTGGCCCAGCCTCTGGACAGGCTGCCGCCGGAGCTGGCAGGGCTGACCGGCCTGCAAGACCTTTCGGTGACGGACGCGGGTTTGACCATCGACCAGCAGACCATGGATTTTCTGGGCGGGATGCCCTCGCTGGGTTACGTCCAGCTCGATGGCAACCGGTTGGGTGACATCAGCAATATGAGGGTCTGGAACGACCGCGGCAGAAGCATCAGCCTGGCCAGGATGGCGCTGACCCAATGGCCGGAGTGGCTGCAGCCATTGCTTCCGGCCAATATCGAGTTCCTCAACCTGGACGGCAACCAGTTGACCGACCTGCCGGCGTTTCTGCTGGAGAACCGGCGCTCCGAGCTGGGCGCCACCGAAGTGTCGCTGCGTGGCAATCCGTTGAGTCGCGAGGTGATGACCCGCGCCCACATGTCGCAGCATTTCAACCGTCCCTATTCCTTTGCCATGGACCTTCCGCCGGAAATCGCCTGCCTGCACAACGAGGCGCACAGCTCCGATTCGGAGGCGGAGTTCAGTTGGGACGAGGCAGAAACCGAAGCCGCCGGCGATGAAGCTCCGGCGGGGGCCGAGGCGTGGAACGCCGGCACGGTGGAAGAAAACGAAGCCCTCACCAGGCACTGGGAGCAGTTGCAGGAGGGCGGCTCGGCGGGCAACTTGCTCGGTCTGATCGAGCGCTTGCGTCAAAGCGCCGACTATCGCAATGCGGGCGTCCGCGTCGAGTTGACCGGCCGTGTCCGGGAGGTCCTGCAGGCTGCGGTGGAAGACCCGTCGTTGTGCGCGCTGCTCGATGGCATGGCCCAGGAGCCGCTGCAGCAGTTTCGTGATTACGACACCTGCCCCGACGGCATCCGCATGGAGTTCAACCAGATGGAGATCCAGGTGTACACGCGTCGGGCCCTGCGCGAGGTGCCTGCCGAGCACCGCGGCGAGGAGCTTTATCGACTGATGCGCCGGCTGTTCCGTTCGCAGCGGCTCGATAGCATTGCCCGCGAGCAGGCCGTGGGGCGCGATGAGGCCGAAGTGCGTCTGGCCTATCGCCTGCGCTGGGCAGAAACGCTGGACCTTCCTCAGCCGCCGCGGCACATGCTGTTTCGCAGTGTGGCGGATATCCGCGCCGGCGAACTGGACCGGGCACTGGAGCGGGTGACTGCCGATGAGACGGGCCAGGCCATGCTGGACTACGCCAGCCAGTGCGACTTCTGGACGACGTATCTGCGGGAAACCCACGCCGAGGCGTTTCGTAGGCTGAAAGACAACTTCGAAAACAGCGTCACGGAGCTGTTCGACCGCTATCCCGATGACAGCGCGGAGCAGAGCAGTACGCGGATCCGCGAGCTGGAAGAGCAGTTCCGGAAAGACGAGACCACCTTGCTGCAGACCCTGACCTACCGGGCGGGGCTGCAACAAGGCTGAGGCTGTCCACCCCGTTCGGCGCGGCGCCTAACGGCGCCGCGCCTGTTCCTGGGCAAGGGCCGCCGAGACCTTGTCGGCCACCTCTTTCGGGACCCAGGACTGCCAGAGCTGCGGCGTGTTTTGCAGGAATGCCCGGGCGGCTTCCGCCGGTGGCTGGCGTTTCTCGCTCATCTCGGCGAGGGCCCGGTTCAGGGTGTCGATCGGCAGGTCGACCCTGGCGAAGCACTCCACCAGTTCGGGATACTGCTGACGGAACGCCGCCGACACCCCGATGGACAGTTTCGCCGGCAACGAGCGGCTGCCCCGGGGGTGCGGGTGGCTGGCATCGGTGAGGGTCGCCCAGGCGGCGGGATCAAAGGGCGGCTCTTCCAGTCGCAGCAACTTGAAGCGCCCCATCAGCGGCGTGGGTGACCAGTAGTAGAACAGCACCGGCTTGTGCCGACGTATCGCCGACGTGATCTCGGCATCCAGCGCTGCCCCCGAACCGCTGCGGAAGTTCACGTACAGGTCATCGAGGCCATAGGCTTTCAGCTTCTGGCTGTTGACCGTTTCCGAGGTCCAGCCGCTGGGGCTGTTGAGAAAGCGGCCTTTGCCGGGCGCTTCCGGGTCTTCGAAGACCTTGGGGTAGCGCTTGAGGTCGGTCACCGTGCGCAGGTCCGGGGCCATTGGCGCGATACCCTGTTGCGGATCGCCCTTGACCACGTATTCCGGCACCCACCAGCCTTCATCGGCGTTCTTCACCGTGTCGCCGACGGCGAACACCTGCCCGGCCTGCTCGGCTTTCACCCACGCCGGGCTGCGGCCAGCCCATTCCTCGGCGATTACCTGAATGTCATTGCGGGCCAGCGCCACCTCCATGCTGACGGTGCTGCCGGGCAGGGTATCGGTGGGGTAGCCGAAACCGTGCTCGACGATGAAGCGCAGCAGTTCGGTGGTGAAACTGCCGCTCTCCCAGGTGATGTCGCCGAAGTGGATCGGGGTCGGCGCGGCCCGTGTGACAGGGCTGAAGGCGAGCAGGGCGGAGCAGAACAGCAGGAGTAGCCGGTTCATGGTGCTGGACTCGCGCAGAAGGAAGGTTGCAAGTGTAGACAAGCGGCGTCGGGCGGGGTTCGAAGGAAACCCTGGCCGGGGCCTGGTTGCAAAACCGTCGGAGAAAGGCCCGATTCGTACGGCCCGGAGGGATGGCGAATGGCTTCAGGCGCGGGGCGCAAGCGCTTTACTCGCTGACTCGCTCACTGGAGAAGGCAACCCATGAACCTCTATCTCACCCAAACTACATCGTGCTTCCTGGACAACGCCCTCAAAACCCCGGCGGAATCGGAACAAGGGTGCCGCGTCACCGAATTCGAGGGCAGGCTGTACTGCGTCTACATCGATGGAAGCAGCCTTCCGGGCCGGCCGAAATACATGCGCTGGACCCCGGCAGCGGGCTGGAGCGAGCCGCAGTCGGTCTTCGAGGAACTGCGTACCCATCATGTGCCGCATATCTTCACGTTCAACGGCGCGTTGCACGTTCTGGCCATCAGTGAGCTGGGGAGTACCGTGCTGGCGACCTACGACACCGCTTTGCGCCAATTCGTGATTCAGGACGCGCCGGGCTTGCCTTCGCGGGTGGTCATGACCCCAGGCACTGTCGTGCATTCGGGACGGCTGTACCTGTTTTACCGTTGGGAAAGCGGCAATGTGTTCTACGTCACCACCCCTGACCTTAAAAGCTGGACACGCTCGACAACGGTGATGGACGACATGGTTCCCATCCGTGCCAGCGTCAGCCCGGTGGTCGTCGAGTATCAGGGGTTGATCCATCTGCTCTACAAGGCCAGTGATGGTTACTACCTGATCAAGATCAGTGGCGAACACAGTACCCGACCTCAGTTGCTGGTCGCCCAGGATGACGGGCCTTCAGTTGGCGCCGTGGTCCACAACGGTTTGTTGAAGGTACTGGTGGTCTGCAAAAACAACGGGGTCGGAGAACTTCATCAGTTCGGCTACGACGGCAATGCGATCGGCCTGCCTGTTCGCAGCAGCACGGTGGATGCCGACGCGAGTCCAGGCGTCGCGGTACTCAACGACACCCTCGTGGTGGTCTACCGCGTAAAGCCCTGAACAAGGGGATCGTTCGCCATTGTTTTTCCTGGCTCAGGAGTTCCTACATGCCTGTTGATGCTTCGATACGAAACTACATCGACAACGCGCTGCAGCCGATCATGGACGATGACCTGTTCATCGCCCAGTTCGAGATCATTGTGCTCGATATCCTGCGGTTGCTCACCACATGCCCCGAAGATGCCCGCCACACTGCGGCCTACCTCATCCATCGCCTGTCGCTGCTGTACATGCGCTCCCGGAACGAAGCGCTGCAGGCGCGTCGGGCCCAGGGTATCGGCACCGTGTTGCGCAGGGTCTACAACCACCGCACACCCATCGGCCAGATCGGGCGCGTCTCACGGGCGGACGGCTACCCGGTGCTGGTGATGTTCTACCAGATTCACCATGGATTGATCCTCAATGGCCTGCAGGCCGAAGAGGGCCCGGCGCAGCAGGATGCGTTCGACGCCTTGCGCCTGTTGCAGATCATCGTGGGTGCTGCCTATGGTCCCTGGCACAGTTGCATTCGCCTGCAAGGGGCCATTGCCGATTACCACCATGCGCGGGTGGCAACGCCCGAAGGTTCACCGGTGGTGGAGATCGGGCGCGCCAGGCGCCGCGCTCCGTTCACCCTGCATGTCTCGACCTGGAACCTGCAGGGATCGTCGCTCGGTTCCGAGGCCAAGTGGCGCACCGCCGTGCTGCAACTGGCGCGGGCCAACCACGTCGTGGTGGTCCAGGAAGCCGGTGCGGTGCCGCCGTCGGCCCGCTTGATCATGCGCCACCGGGTCCAGGACCAGTACGGCCATCAGCATGAGGTCGGCCAGCACGTCTGGCAGGCCGGCACGGCCACCCGGCCGGAGTGGTATGACGTGTTTTTCCTCGATGTGCAGCGCCTGCGGGTCAACCTGGCCATTGTGGTGGCGCAATCGTCGGGATTCGACCTGGACGGTGTCGTGGTGGTGTCCGATGGGTTGGTGGGCAGCGGCGGTGTTCCGGATTATCGGCCGGCATTGGGCGTACGCCTGGTGCATGGCACGGCGGAGCCGATCACGGTGTACAACGTTCACGCGCTCTCCGGTGGCGGCGCCAATGCGCCGCGCCTACTGCGTGAGGTGAGCTGGCACGGCGGGACCGCGTTCGTCATGCTGGGCGACTTCAACCGCGACCCGCGTCCGCCGACCGAAGCGCCGTCAGGGGCCGGCAACTGGGTGTCGCCGCCGCAGATCGCCCGCGTCGAGCCTGCCGCAGGCGATACCCATCCCGGTACCTCGGCCCGTGCGATGCTCGACTATGCCGTTGTCAACGGCTCCACCGAGCCGGTCGCTCCCGGCGAGGTCGGGGTGCCGGGGCCGTCGGATCATTTGCCGGTGAGGTACGCGATCAGGTTCACCTGACGCTGCTGCCCCGGAGGCGGGCATGCGCTTCCCGAGCCTGCGGAGGTTGCCAGCATCGGCTGAGCGTTCCATAGTCGGCCTTTCCCCGACTGCAAGGATTCTCGCGCAATGCTGATCGACGCCTCCCGGGCCACGCTGCTGGTCATCGACGTTCAGGAAAAACTCATCGGCGCGGTCAGCGACCCCGCCGGCACCCTGGCCCGGACCCGCTGGCTGCTGGCCGCGACCGCCGAGCTGGGGGTGCCGACGGTGATTTCCGAGCAGTACCCCAAAGGCCTTGGCCAGACCGTGGCCAGCCTGCTTGAGGCAGCGCCGGGCGCCATCGTGGTGGAGAAGCAGCACTTTTCCTGTGTCGCGGGTGAATGCCTGCCAGAGACGCTGCTGCAGCGCGAGCAGGTGATCGTCTGCGGCATGGAGACCCATGTCTGTGTGCTGCAGACCGTGCTCGAGCTGCGCGAGTCGGGCAAGCAGGTGTTCGTCGTCGCCGATGCCTGCGACAGCCGCACCGCCTTCAGCAAGGCCACGGGGCTCGAGCGCATGCGTGATGCCGGGGCGCAGATCGTCAGCCGCGAGATGGTCCTGTTCGAACTGATGCGCAGCGCCGGACACGAAAAATTCCGCCACATCAGCAAGACCTTCCTGGTGGGAGAGCAGCCCTGAGCGCTCGCTGGCTGGTCGTTGCGCTGCTGGTCGTGGTTGCCGGCTGTACCGGCCAGCGCGGCCCCGAGCAAGCGGCACCGGAGCAGGTGCGCAAGCGGATTGCCGCCCTGCTGCCGGCCAGCGTCAGCGACCGCCAGGGCTGGGCGCGGGACATCGAGACGGCGTTCACGAGCCAGAAGCTCGATCCCAGCCAGTCCAATATCTGTGCGGTGCTGGCGGTGACCGAGCAGGAATCCACCTTCAGCGCCGACCCCAAGGTGCCCAACCTGGGCCGCATCGCCCGCGCTGAGATCGACCGACGCGCCGCCAGGGTGTTCGTGCCCAAGGCGCTGGTGGATGCCGCCCTGGATACCCGCTCGGCCAACGGCAAGACCTGGAACCAGCGCCTGGCCGCGGTACGCAGCGAGCGTGAGCTGAGCCAGCTCTACGATGAGCTGATCGGTTCGCTGCCCTTGGGCAAGACCTTGCTCGGCGGGCTCAACCCGGTGCACACCGGCGGGCCGATGCAGGTCAGCATCGAGTTTGCCCAGGCCCATGCCCGTGGTTATCCCTATACCTACGACGGCAGCCTGCGCAACGAAGTGTTCAGCCGGCGCGGCGGAATGTATTTCGGCATCGCCCACCTGCTGGGGTATCCGGCCAACTACGAGCAGCCGCTGTACCGCTTCGCCGATTTCAATGCGGGGTGGTATGCGAGTCGCAATGCGGCATTCCAGAGCGCGCTGAGCCGGGTCACGGGAGTGGAGCTGGCGCTGGACGGCGACCTGATCGCGCCGGGCTCGATCCTGCCGGGTGCCACCGAACAGGCGGCGCGGCGGCTGGGTGAGCGGTTCGGCATGCGCAACCCGACGATTCGTAGCCAGCTGGAGAAGGGCGACCGTCATGAATTCGAGGAAACCCGCCTGTACCAGCAGGTGATGGCGCTGGCCGACAAGACTGCCGGCAAGCCCGTGCCGCGGGCGGTGTTGCCGGGGATCGAGCTGAAGAGCCCGAAGATCACCCGTCAGTTGACCACGGCGTGGTTCGCCAAACGGGTGGATGAGCGGTATCAGCGCTGCATGAAGCGGTAGCGGGGGGGGTCATCGCTGGCAAGCCAGCCACAACAGATTGGACTGCCAGACGCAGTCCATCCTGTGGGAGCCGGCCTTGCCGGCGATGAGGCCATCAGTCCCTCCACAAAACGGCCGGCTTCACCCCTGACGGCCGACGAGCGCCCCCACCACCTGCTCCACACCCGCCTTCAACCCGGCCAGGGTATCGGCACTGTCGGTATCCACCACCACCAGCTTCGCCCCGGAGGCGGCGATCACCTCGGTCACGGCCTGGCTCGGCTGCTTGTGGTGCAACACCAGCGCCACATCCTGCCCCTTCAATTCATCGCCCAGGTGCTTGAGCTGTTCCGCGCTCCACTGGTCGTCGGCCACCTGCGGATGGTCGATCAGGTCGAGGTTGAGGCCGCCGATGAGGTAGCCAAGGCGATCCGACAGGTTCACCACGCTCAGGTTATCCGCCTCGGCCAGCTTCGCTTCGCTGCTGGCGCTGAGGTCGAGCAACTGGCGTTTGACGCTGGCCAGGTTGGCCTGGATCTTCGCCTGGTCGGCGGGCGACAGACGCCCCAGGTCGTTGGCCAGCACATCGGCCATGCGCCCCAGGTTGGTCGGGTTCAGCCACGGGTAGCCGGAGAACGCGTCGTTGCCCTGCACGGCGATGCCCGGCAGGGCGCCGTCCACCGGCTTGGCCGCGTCGATTTCGACGATGCGGATATTGGTGCGACGCGCCACCGGGTACAGCGGGTCATCGCGCCAGATCGAACGCAGGCCGATCACCGCATCAGCCTGGCCGGCCGCTTTCTGCAGGCTGGGCAGGCCGCGCCCGCTGAAATATGACGGCTGGCGGCTGGCCGGAATGTTGGCCGGCGCTGCCCGCTGCAATTTCACCGAGGTGCCGTCCAGCAGCAGGCTGCCCAGGCCGTAGGTCACCGGCAGCGACGCCAGCACGGTAATGCCGGCGCGCTGTTGCGCAGCCGGTGGGGTCGCCGCCTGGACGACGCTGGCGAGGGGCAGGCCGGCCAGCAGCAGGGCCAGGCTCAGGTGCTTGAGGGTAGGAGTCATGCCGGGTTTCCTTGCAGGCGGGGAATCACGCCGCGCGCCAGCGCGGCGAGGGCGAAGAAGCTGCCAGCGACCAGAATGATCGCTGCACCCGAAGGCACGGGCAGGTCGAAGACGATGGGCAGGAGGATACCGATCAGGGTGCTGAAGGTGGCGATCAGTACCGAGGCCCAGAAGAAGCCCTTGAGCGACTGGCTCACCAGCCGCGCCGCTGCCGCCGGAATCACCAGCAGCGCCCCCACCAGGATGGCGCCGATGACTTTCACCGCCGCCACGGTGACCAGGGTCACCAGCACCACGAACAGGTAGTCCAGGCTCTTCACCGCGACGCCGCGCACGGCTGCCAGTTGCGGATTGAAACTGGCCAGCATGATGCGGTTGTACAGCGGCAGGGCCAGGCCCAGCACCAGTGCGCCGACGATGCCCAGTACCACCAGGTCGTGGCCGCTGACGGTCAGCACCGAGCCGAACAGCACGTTCTCGAGGATGTGCACGTTAATCTTGCCGGCCAGCATCAGCAGCAGGCTCGCGCCCAAGGCCAGCGACACCGAGAGGAACACGCCGATCAGGGTGTCTGGTGACAGACCGGTGCGGTTGCGCAGGAAGTTGAGCAGGATGCCGAACAGCAGGCAGTAGCCGAACAGGCTGCCGTAGGGGCCGGTGTAGGGCTCGCCGAGCAGGATGCCGATGGCCACGCCGGTCAGCGCCGCGTGGCCCACGGCTTCGGAGAAGAAGGCGAAGCGCTTGACTACCACCAGGGTGCCGAGGCCGCCCAGTACCGGTCCGATCATCAACCCGGCGAGCAGGGCGTTGACCACGAAGCCATAGGCCAGGGCCTCGGGCAGGTAGCCGGAGGCGGCCCAGCCCTGGATCAGCAGGCGAAATTCTTCGTAGTTCATCAGGCGGTGCTCTCGCTGCGCGGGTGGATGGAAAACAGGCCGAGCAGCCGCTCGGGCGTCAGCGCTTCTTTGGGCGGCGCGTCGAACAGCACCCGCCGGCTCAGGCCGGTGACGCGGTCGGCGAGGCGGGTCACTGCTTCCAGGTCGTGTTCGATCCACAGCACGGTGGTGCCGGCCTGGCGCCACTCCTGCAGCAGCCGTTCGAACACCTGGATACCGGCCTCGTCCAGTGCCGACATCGGCTCGTCCAGCACCAGCAGCTGTGGCGCCGGGATCAGCCCCTGAGCCAGCAGCACGCGCTGGCGCTCGCCGCCAGACAGCGCGCCCATGCGCCGCTTGCGCTTGTCGAGCATGCCGACCCGCTCCAGCGCTGCGTCGATGGCCGGCGTCACCCGACGCGACAGACCGAGGAAGGCCGGGGTGCGCTGGCACATGGCGGCCATGAAGTCATCGACGGTCATCGGCAGGCCACGGTCGAACTCCAGCGACTGCGGCACGTAGCCGATCACCTGGGCCGCGTCCGGCCAGTCCAGGGCCAGGCGGCCCTGATGCGGCATCTGGCCGAGCAGGGTCTTGATCAGCGAGCTCTTGCCGCCGCCGTTGGGACCGACGATGGCATGTACGGTGCCGGCCGCCACGTTGAAGCTGACCTGATCGAGGATGCGCGTGCGGCCGAGGGTCAGGTCGATGCCGGCGAACTCGATGGACGGGCCGCGGGGCGTGGCGAACACGTTCTCGGCGACGGTCATGCCTGGTTCTCCTTGATCGCGCGGACCACGGTGTCGAGGTTGCGCTTCATCTCCACCTCGTATTTCTCCTTGGTGTACTCGCCGTAGGAGATATGGGTCAGCGGGTACAGTTTGACCCCGGCTTCGCGCTGGATGGTCTCGACGTAGGCGGAGGGGAAGTCCATCTCGGAGAAGATCACCTTCACGTCCAGCGCGTGCAGTTGGTCGATGGTTTTCTTCAGTTGCGCCGGGCTCGGCTCGATACCGTGGGCCGGCTCGACCACCGCGGTGACTTCCAGGCCGAACTCGCGCACCAGGTAGTCGTAGGCGGCGTGGATGGTGGCGACGCGGAACGACGGGTTCGGTGCTTCGGTCAGTTGCGCCAGGGCGTCGGCGCGCAGCTTGCGCAGGCGCTTGGCGTACTCGCGGGCGTTCTGGCTGTAGTACTTGGCGTTGTCCGGGTCGAGCTTGCCCAGTTCGCGGGCGATGTTGTTGATCTGCGCGATGGAGGCACTGATGGACAGGAAGGTGTGCGGGTTGACCACCTTGCCGGCGCCACGGGCGGCGATCCCGGTGGCCGCCAGCAGCGGCACGTTGGCGTTGGATTCGATGGTGGCGATGCCCGGCTTTTCACTGGCGGCGATCATGCGGTCGGCAAAATCGTCGTGACCGACGCCGTTGAGCACCACCACGTCCAGCGAGCCGATGCGCTTGATGTCTTCGGCGCGGGGCTCGTAGGCGTGGGGATTGAAGCCGGCCGGAATCAGCGGCACCACCTCGGCGCGGTCGCCGACGATATTGCTGACGTAGCTGTAGTAAGGGTGCAGGGTGATGCCGATGCGCAGCGGCTTGCCGTTTTCGGCGAGGGCCAGGGCAGGCAGGGCGAGGGCGACGAACAGGCTGAAAACACGGACGAGGGCGGAGCGGAGCATGGGCATTCCTTGGCGGTCAGTGCTGATGCTGGCGGGTGACACCGGCGTCATAGTGGGCGGCGATCTGCTTCCAGCCGCCGGCTTGCAGGGCGCTGGTGGTCAGTTCGGCGGGCAGGGCGGGCTCGACGTCGCGGTTGAGCCAGACGTCGGCAGCGCCGTCGTGGGCCTCGGGCACCAGCAACAGGAAGCTGCCGGCGGTGTCCGGACGCGGGCTCAGGCCCAGGTAGGCGTTGCCGGGTACGGCGCGCCACTGGTGGGCGCCCCGGGTGACGCTGCTGGCGTCTGTGACGAAGGGCGCAAAGCCTTCTTCGACCAGCAACTCGACGCTGGCCAGGCCCGGTTCTTCTTCACGGCGCGCCTGGATCTCGTCGAAGGCCACCCGCAGGTCGGTGTAAATGCCTTGCTCGGCGGCGTTGAGGTCGCGGCGGGCATCGAGTTGATGGGCCTCGATCGCGGTTTCGTCCTGGCGCTCGCCGCGCAGTGTCACCACCGTAGCGGCCAGCGCCAGGATCAGCAGGCTGAACAGCAGTACATAGAGGGTTTCATGCCCAGCGCCGGCCGGGCGCACCACCTGGACCCGGCTCATGGTTCACCGATGTCGGCGTAGTCGATTTCCACGACGTGGCCGGGACCGGCGTCGAACAGCACGTAGAACTCGCCGGCGGGGCGCTTGAAGGTCAGGGTCGAGTCGTCGCCCAGCTTGCCGGGTACCAGCACGGTTTCGTCGTAGCCGATCACATCCAGGGTCACGCCGGGGGCGCCGCTGCCATCGGAAAAGCCGCCGGTGCACTTGATCTGCTCGCCTTCGATCGGTTCGCACTGGCACATCGGGTTGTGCGCCATCGCCGGGCCCGCCAGGCCCAGCAGCAACAGAGGCAGGGCGAGCCTGCCGGCCTTGAGTTTCATCGTTTGCCTCCTTGTTTGTTCAGCCAGGCGACGGTCGCCGGGGATGCCTTGGCCAGCGGGACCGAGGCCTGGTGCATGCTGCCGTCCCAGCCTTCGACGGTGATCCACAGTTCGGCGTCGGCGCGGGTGCGTTCGGGAACGGGCAGGCTGGTGCCCATGCGGTAGGTGTTGCCGAAGAAGATCGTCCCGGCGGCGCGCAGGCTGCGGGGTTTGCCGATCCGCAGGTAGACGGCCTTGACCTCGCTGCCGCAGGTGTTGCACAGCGCGGCGTTGAAGGCCTTGAAGTAGCCGGCCGGCCCGTCCTGGCGCGGTGCTTCGTCGCGCAGTTCGGCGAGGGTCAGGCTCCAGGGGCCGACCTGGATGTTTTCGATGGGCGTCGCGCCGAGGCCGCTTTCGCCGCGGAACAGCTTCTGGTCGGCGAAGTACTTGGGCATGAAGCCCAGCGGAATCAGCAACAGCAGGATGTTGAGGTGGAAGCGCCATTTCAGCCACCACTGCTTCAGCGGGCTCGGGGTGGCGATGGCGGTCTGGGCCTGGCTCATGGCTGCACCTCCGTTGCGGTTTCCTGGGCGACCTTGCGCGGCCGCGGTTTCTTCTCGCTGCGCTTGAGCGCGGCGGCGGTGGCCTGGGCGGTACGCTTGGTCCAGATCAGCAGGCCGCTGAGCACCATCATCGACAGGATCAGGCCGAAGAAGGCCCAGATCAGCTTGATGGTCAGGCCGCCGAAATCACCGGTGTGCAGCGGACGCATGGATTCGGTGACGAACTCCAGGGCCGAGCGGTCGGAGACCAGGAACGAGGCATCGACCTTCTGGGTGTAGGGGTTGACGTTGGCGGTCTGGAACATCAGCGGATACCAGCCGCGTCCGCCCAGGTAGATGTGGCCGTAGGCGTTGGACGGCAGTTGCGCGAAGGTCACGTCCAGGCCGGGAATCTGCGTGGTGGCGATGCGCGTGGCTTCGTCCAGGTCGATGCGCTGCACCGGCGCGCGGCTGTCGGACAGCGGCACGTCCTCGCGGGCGATGACCGGGGTGATCGGCTCGGTGGAAATGGTGATGTGGTTGTCGCCGAGGATCGCCTGGATCAGGAACCAGGTGCCGGTGATGGAAATGACCGCGATGAACCAGATCGACCAGATGCCGCTCAGGCGATGGAAATCGCCCCAGAAGATCCGCGCGCCGTGGTTGAAGCGCAGTACCGGTTTGAAAAAGCCTTTCCAGAATTTCTTGTAGACCACCAGCCCGGTGACCAGCGACGCCAGCATCGGCAGGCCCAGCAGCGACACCAGGTACCAGCCCCAGCTGTAGCCGTTGGTGAAGGGCACCAGCCACCAGCCGTGCAGGGCGCGGGTGAAGCCTTCGAAGTTGAAGTCCGGGCTCTTGCCCTGGATCGCCCCGGTGTAGGGGTTGACGTACAGGGTCGGCGCGGTGCCGTCGGGGAAGGTCACCGCGGCGTTGAGGGCGAAGTGCGAGCCGTCGGGTTGACTGATGAAGCGCACGGCCATGTCCGGCTCGGCCTTGTGCAGGGCATCGAGCACCTGCTGGAAGCTCAGCCGCTCGGCGTCGCCATCGGGCTTGCTGGCGCGCACGTCGGGGTTGGCCAGCCAGACGATCTCCTGGCTGACCACCGCCAGGGTGCCGGTGACACAGACGATCAGCACGAAGAACCAGATCGGCAGGGCGAGCCAGCTGTGGACGAGGAACCACAACCTGGATTTGGACTTTTTCGATTGTTGGGCCATTGCTTCTGTCTTGTTCGTAAAAAGTGGGGTCGAGCCAACGCTCAACCTGAGGGCTGCACTTATAAGGACGGATGAGAATCGAAAACCCGTCGGTAAAAATGTAAGCAAATGCTTCGGCGACGGTTTTCGGTGTCCGTTTTCGGAAATATCCGGCAGCGCCCGGCAGGTTGGTGTGATGGTCGATGGTCCTCTTTTTACGTCGTCCTCAATGTCCTCATCGCTGCGGTTCGGCGCCCCGACAAGCCAGCTCCCACAAGGCAGGCTTCATTTGTGCGTGAACGATCTGGCTCCGACAGAATTTAGTGCCGCTCGTCAGAGCTCCCGCGCCACCCGGAACCCCAGCCAGTCGCCCCTGGCCCTGGAATGGGCATTGTTGCGGTTGCCCGAGCGGGAGAAGATCGGCGCCTCGCCCCAGTCGTTGCCGCGGATGCTGACGATGTCGCAGTTGGCTTCGGCCCAGGCGCTGCCGTCGGTCGGCGCACCGACGTAGCTGTCGTGGTAGCAGTCGGCGACCCACTCGTAGACGTTGCCGTGCATGTCGTACACGCCGAAGTCGTTGGGCGGATAGCTGCCCACTGGCGAGCTGTAGCTGTAGCCATCCTTCGGCCCGTAGACGTTGGCGTTGCGGCTGATCTCGTAGTCGGCGTCCGGGTCCAGCGGGAAGGGGAAGGGTCCGCTGCTGCCGGCGCGGGCGGCGTATTCGCGCTGGGCCTCGCTGACCAGGCTGTAGCGCTTGCCGGTCTTCTTCGACAGCCAGGCCACGTAGTCCTGCACGTCGTGATAGCTCATGCACACCGCCGGTTGCTTCGGGCCCTGCTTGTAGCGCGGCTTGCTGGCCTTGCATTCGCGGCCGGGGCGGGTGTCGCCGTTGGCGATCTTCGCCCCGGACTCGCGCACGTAGGCGTCCCATTCGCCGGCAGTGACCTGATAGCGACTGATGGCGAAGGGCTTGGCGAAGGTCACCTGATGCAACGGGCCTTCGTCGGGCTGGCGGCCGACTTCGTCTTCCGGGGTGCCCATCATGAAACTGCCGGCCGGCAGCACGACCATGTCCGGGCAGGCGGCCTTGCAGTCGCGCAGCACGGCGCCGGGTTCCTGCGGCGCATTGGCGGCGAGGGCGGGCAGGCTGGCCGCCGCGAGCAGGGCGGCGAGGGTCAGGCGGGAAAGGTTGAGCGTCATGGAAGAGCCTTTTCTCAGAGTTTCTTGATCAGCAGGGCCATCGCCCGGTCGATTTCCTGCTCGTTGTTGAGCAGGCTCGGGGCGAAGCGGATCACCGGGCCGACGTCGCGGTACACCGCATCCACCATCACCTTGTTGTCGCACAGCCAGGCCGCCACGGCGTCGGGGTCGCGGTCCTGGATGCGGAAGAAGGTGAAACCGGCGGAAAACTCGCGGCTTTTCGGCGTGACCAGCTGGATCTGCCGATGCTCCAGCAGGCGCTCCTTGAGCAGGTCGTTGAGCTGGTGGATACGCGCCTGGACGTCGGCCTTGCCCAGTTGCAGGTGCAGCTCGAAGGCCTTGCCCACCGACCAGCGATGCTCGAAGGCGTGGTAGCCGCCGGGGGTCATGATGGTGGCGAAGTCCTCTTCCTGGGAGAAGGTGGCGAAGGTTGGCGTGAGGTGCTGCATTTTTTCCGAGGCGGCGCAGATGATCCCGGTGCCACGGGGGCCGAACATCCACTTGTGGGTGCCGGAGATGAAGTAGTCGCAGTTGAAGTCGGCGAAGCGCATGTCGTCGACGCCGAAGCCGTGCACGCCATCCACCACGTAGAGGATCCGCCGCGACTCGTCGCGGTCACGGTTGTGCCGGCGCACGATCTCGCCGATCTCGCCCACCGGCAGTTTCACGCCGCTGCCCGAATGGACCCAGGTCATCCCGAGCACGCGGGTTTGCGGGCGGATCGCCTGGTCGATGGTGGTCAGCACCTGATCCCTGGAAATCTCCCAGGGGTTGTCGAACAAGCGCAGCTTGCGCACGTTGGTGCCCTCGCGCTGGGTGCGGAAGGCCAGGGACTTGTGGGTGGAATAGTGCTCGTGTTCGGTGGTGAGGATCTCCTGGCCGGCGGCCACGTTCAGGCCGCCATAGATCATGCCCAGGCCCTCGGTGGTGCTGCCGGTGAGGGCGATCTGGCGCGGGCGCACGTCCAGGTAGCGTGCGGCCCATTCGCGGACTTCGCCTTCGCGGTTCCACTCGTACTGGCTCTCCCAGTCCATCAGGGCCGCCGGGTTGCGGTCGATTTCGCGGCGGAAGTGATCGATGGAGTCCTGTACCGGCCGCGGGTGGGCGGTGACCAGGAAGTTGGCAAAGTGCGCGGTGTCGCGGTCCAGCGGGAACAGCTCGCGCAGGTTGCGCCATTTGTCTGCGCCGCTGAGCGGGCCACTGGCCGGCGCTACGGTTGGTGCAGCGTCGGCAAGGCGGCTGGCCAGCGGCAGGCCGGCGCCGAGCACGGCGGCCTGCTTGAGAAAGGTACGACGGTCGGTCATGTGCGGAGGCGTCCGGGTCAGGGGGCGGTGGTGGCGACGGGGCGGGCGGCTTTCTGCACCTGCTCCCAGACCCGCAGGAAGTTGCCACCCCAGAGTTTGGCGATGTCCGCCTCGCTGTAGCCGCGGGTCAGCAGTTCGGCGGTGATGTTGCGAATCTCGCCGACATCCTTCCAGCCGTTCAGGCCGCCGCCGTCATTGAAGTCCGAGGCGATGCCGACATGGTCGATGCCGATTTTCTTCACCGCGTAATCGATGGCGTCGCCGAATTCCTTGAGCCCGGCCTTGGGTTCCTCCTCGACGATGCCGTAGAGGCTGCTGGCGTACTCGCCGAAGCGCGCTTCCGGCCAGATGGTGATCACCGCGTCGCCGGGCATCAGGGCGTTGGCCAACCCCTGCAGCGGCTGCAGGTCGAAGCGCGCCCGCAGTACTTCCAGCTTGTCGAGGGTCGGTTTGCTCAGGGGCTTGATGTAGGTGGGGAAGCCGACGATCTGCACCACCCCGCCGCTGTCCCTGATCAGTTGCAGCTCTTTGTCGCTGAGGTTGCGCGGGATATCCACCAGCGCCCGTGGTGCCGAGTGCGAGGCTACCAGCGGTGTGCGGCTGAGACGGGCGACGTCTTCCAGGGCCAGGGTCGACATCTGCGAGACGTCGATGATCACCCCCAGGTCGTTGAGCCGGCCGACCGCCTGCTCGCCCAGCGGCGACAGGCCGCCGAAGGCGTCGGGGGTGTCATTGAAGAAGGGCAGTGGCCGCGACGAGTCCGACCAGGCGTTGTTGCCGACGTAGTTGAAGCCGAACATGCGCATGCCGCGGGCGGCCCACAGATCCAGCTGGGCCAGGTCGGTGCCGAGCGGATAGGCGTTGAGCATGCTGATGAAAATGGCGAACTTGCCTTCGCCATACAGGCGGCGGAAGTCGTCGGGGCTGTAGGCGATACCGACCTGGTTGGGGAAATCGCGGACCATGCCGGTGATGATCTGGTAACGCACCTCCTGCTCGTGGCGGGCGGCATCGACGAAACCGGGTGTCGGGCGGTGCGGAGCGTTGGGACCGTTCCACATCTCCGGCCAGCCGAAAATGGTCAGTGCCGCGCCTGACAGCCGGCCGCGGCCGGCCTTCACCAGGTCGAACTGGCCGGGGCCGTCCTTGTCCGCTTCGCGCCCGGCGCTGCCGAACTCCAGCGGCACGGTGATATGGCTGTCGAAGGAAATCATGTGCTCGTGCAGGGCGTTGGCCTGCTCGACGATCTTGCGCGGGTAGCCGGCGTCTTCTTTCCAGTACAGCCATCCAGCGGCGGCCGCGCCGAGGGTCACGGCCAGGGCCAGCGGCAGGCCGATGTACAGGGCTTTTCGGGAGCGGGGTCTGGTCATTGCCATCTCGGTCCGATTCGGGAGGACGATCCTGCCGGGGCGCGGACAGAGATCGGTGTCAGGGGAAGGACGAAGCGCGGGGCGGGAAATTTATGGCGGGCGAAGAGGCTAAAGCTTTGTTTGTAACAGCCGATGTCCTTACAGACTTCTCATTTCAGGACGTTTTTTCTCATGGCCGATCTCATTCAGTCCCTGGCATCGAACCTGTCGATTGCCGGCGTGCGCAGCAACGTGACTGCGAAAACCAACGTGGATGGCCAGTCGACCCCGGTCGAGGGCGCAGTCAAGGCGGACCTGTCTGCCGTGCGCAGCGACGGCAAGGCCGCGGCCACCTCGTCCGAGACCGCCGATTCGGGCGAGTCGCAGGAAATCAAGCAACTGCGCGAGCAGGTCAAGAAACTGCAGCAGCAACTGGCCGAACAGCAGAAAGAACTGCAGGCGGCCATGGCCAGCAAGGAAGACGAGCAGACCAAGGCCGTACGCGTAGCGGCGGCGCAGGCTGCGGTGGCGACCACCACCGGGCAATTGCTGCAGGCCACTTCGGCGCTGTTGCAGGCGCTCACCGAAGCAGGGGATAGCACCTCCGGGAGTTCGGTGAACACCACCGCCTGAGGCAGCTTCAAGCTTCAAGCTTCAAGCTTCAAGCTGCAAGCTGCAAGAGAGGAGCGGACCGCGGTGTCGGCGCGTTTTCCTGCAGATCAAAAACAAAGGCCCGGAATCATCTCCGGGCCTTTGTCTGTGTGAGGTGAAAAACAAAAGCTGTCGCGCCTCGGACTGCTCTTGCTTGCAGCTTAAAACTTGCAGCTCAAGTCAATCAACCTGCGGCCGGTTCTGGCTCCGATCGGCCTTATAGCGAATCGCCACCGCCGGCGCCGGCTTGGTGCTGCCGGTCTCCAGCCACTGACGCATACGGGACGCATCGGCAAAGTGAGTGTATTTGCCGAACGCATCGAGGATCACCATCGCCACCGGGCGGTTGTCCATCTTCGTCAGCAGCACCAGGCAATGCCCGGCATCGTTGGTGAAGCCGGTCTTGGTCAGCTTGATGTCCCAGTTCGGCTTGTTCACCAGATGGTCGGTGTTGCGGAAACCCAGGGTGTAATTGGGCTTGCGGAAGGCCACGGTCTTCTCGCGGGTGGTGCTCAGCTCGCTCAGCAGCGGGTAGTTGCGCGCCGCCAGCAGCAGCTTGGTCAGGTCGCGGGCGGTGGAGACGTTGCTCGGCGACAGACCGGTCGGCTCGACGTAGCGGGTGCTGTTCATGCCCAGGGCCTTGGCCTTGGCGTTCATCGCCTTGATGAACGCGCCGTAGCCGCCCGGATAGTGGTGGGCGAGGGTCGCCGCCGCGCGGTTTTCCGAGGACATCAGGGTGATCAGCAGGGTCTCGCGGCGGCTCAGTTCGCTGCCCAGGCGCACGCGGGAATAGACCCCTTTCATCTCTTTGGTCTGGGCGATGGTCATGGTCAGCATTTCATCCATGGACTGCTTGGCGTCCAGCACCACCATGGCGGTCATCAGCTTGGTCACCGAGGCGATCGGGCGGACCAGGTCGGGATGGCTGGAATACAGCACCTGATTGGTCTGCAGGTCCACCAGCATGGCGCTGCCGGAGGCCAGGTGCAGCTTGGACGGGTCCCGTTGTGCCTGGGCGGCGGCAGGTTGGGCAGCGGCCGTCGAAGTCATGCCAACGGTGCCAGTGAGCAATAGCAGGAGACTGAGAATGGACAGGGAGGTTTTCACGTAGGTGCTCACTAAAAGAAGGTATGTCGTTGGCAATTCAAGAGTTTTTATTTTTCTAAGCGTGACATTGTGGAGTATGGCTCAGGGGCTGTCGATTGCCGCCCGGGGCTTAGCTCAAATATGAATAATCTTTAATGGATCCAGGCCCAGTCGAGCCTAACCGCGCGGCCTCCCATCCCGCCATGGTGCAATCGTTCTGAACTTCCCCAGGCCTGTTCCTCTCCCTTGCACAAGAGGGCCAACGCGCGAAGCACAGGGGATGCAGCCATGAGTCGAACACCAGAGCGGGTTGCCGCCGAGCTTGCCCGTCGCGGCAGCGATAACGAAGCGATGTATTGCGCCTTGCTGCGCGGCGAAACCGCAGGCAGCGAGGCCTGGCTGGCCGCCCAGTTGCGCCGCGCCGATGCCCTGGGCGATGACCTGCCAGCCGCATTCGACGACCTCGACGCCTGGACCGAGCATCGTGCCGCCGCCGTGGGCCGGCACTACGCCGACTATCTCGCCGCGCGGCGCCATGGCGAGCCGCGGCGGATGTTCTCGGGGCGGGCTCATGCCTTGTATTTTCTCCAGCAGGTGGCGCCGACCAAGGGCGTCGATGGCGCCTGGCTGCACGGCGCACTGGAGCACTGGGCCGACCCTCGTTACCACGGGCTGATCCGCACGTACCTGGAGGAGCTGGGCGACGGCGACCCGGCGTGCAATCACGTTGTGATTTTCCGCCGCCTGCTCGCCGGGCAAGGCGTCCACGAGCCGCTGCCGCTGGCCGATGAGCGCTACCTGCAGGGTGCGCTGCAACTGGCCCTGGGCCTCAATCTCGAGCACTTCCTGCCTGAGGTACTGGGTTACAACCTGGGCTACGAGCAACTGCCGTTGCACCTGTTGATCAGTACCCATGAGTTGGAGGAGCTGGGTTTCGACGCGCAGTATTTCCGCCTTCACGTCACGATCGACAATGCCAGCACCGGGCACGCCCGCAAGGCGCTCGATGCACTGCGTCAGCTGTGGCCGGCAGAGGGCGGCGAGGCATTCCATCGCCGGGTTGTGCGTGGCTACCGGCTTAACGATCTGAGCGCCGGGTCCACGGATATCGCCGCCGGTTTCGATCTGGAAAGCGAGTTGCTGGCGGCCCTGGAACGCAAGCGGATCTTCGGCCAGCAGATGCATGCGGATCATTGCCGCTTCGAAGGGCGTACGGTCAATGAGTGGCTATCGGCGCCGGGCAGTTTTCCCGCCTTTCTTCAGGTGCTGCAGGACAAGGGCTGGATCCTGCGTGACCGCGATCCCGCCGAGAGCCGTTTCTGGCAACTGGTCGATGGGCCACGAGCGGCCATGTTCGGGGTCTTCAGTCCGTATGAAAAGCAACTGTTGCACGACTGGATCGCCGGCAACTGGCAGCCGCCCCGGCGCCGCTCAAGGCCACTGCCTGTGGTCGAGCCGCCGCTGCCGCTGCTGGCGCCGGACCTGTCGATAAGCCAACTGGTCGGGCAACTGGCCGGTGATCACCACGCTACCCCGCAGGGGCTGGCGGCGACGCAACGCTACAGGGACCTGACCGGGCTCAAGGGAGGCCATTGCCATGCAACTGACCGATGAACAACGGCGCAGCGACGAAGCCCTGTTGCACCTGGGGCGCCGCCTGCACGCCGATGGCTATGGCTTCACCTGCGTCACTCCGCTGACCCATCAGCGTTATGTCGAGCGGGCTGGCGATCTGCCCGGGCGCACCCTGCGCGAGGTGTTCGGCTGGAACCGGCCATTCGACCCTTCGCTGTTGTCGGCGGACGAACTGGAGCACATGCGCCAGGCCGGCATCGTCAGCGCTCGGGGCAGGCTGCTGCAGAGCCAGGTGCGCTGGTCCACGGTGAGTGACCTGCTGCTGGTGCATTCCGGTTTCCCTACCGATACGGCCGACGCTGTGTTCTTCGGGCCCGACAGCTATCGCTTCGCCCGAGTGATCGAGGCGCACCTGCAACACAACCCGGCGCCGGTGGAAAACGCCGTGGAAATCGGTTGTGGCACCGGTGTCGGGGCCTTGCTGATCGCCCGTGCCAGGCGGCATGCGCAGGTCAGCGCGCTGGACGTCAACCCGCTGGCGCTGCGCTATGCCGCGATCAACGTGGCCCTGGCCGAGCTGGGCAACGTGACCGTGGACTACAGCGACGTACTGGAAGGCGTGATTGGTCAGTTCGATCTGATCGTCGCCAATCCGCCCTACATGCTCGACGGCCGCCAGCGCACTTATCGCCATGGCGGCGGCAAGCTGGGCGAAGGGCTGTCACAGCGAATGGTCCGCGAGTCGCTGGAGCGCCTCAGCCCCGGCGGGACGCTGTTGCTCTACACGGGGGTCGCCATGGTAGAGGGGAGCGATCCGTTCCTGGCCGGGTTGCGGGAGACGCTGGACAGCCCGCGCTGGGCCTGGACCTATGAAGAAGTCGATGCCGATGTGTTCGGCGAGCAGTTGCTGGAGCCCGGTTACGAACGGGTAGAACGGATCGCCGCGGTGGCCCTCACCGTGACCCGGCGGGCCTGACCCGTGGTCGGCGCGGGTGGTTTCGGCATCGAGGAAGAGTATCTGCTGATCGATCTGGAAAGCGGAGTGCCGCTGCGCCAGCCTTCGAAGCGCGTGCTGGACCTGTGCCGCGAGGTACTGGGGGATCACTTCGCCGATGAAATGTTTCGCTGCCAGATCGAGCTGGTTTCGCCTGTGTTCGAGGGCATTGCCCAGGCCCGCGACTTCCTGGCCAGTCGTCGCGGCGGGCTGGCGGCGCGCCTGGCCAGTGAAGGTGTGGGGCTGTTCAACGCCGGCAGTCACCCCTTTGGCGGTTGGTCCCGTCAATTGCCCACGCAGACCCTGCATTACCGGCAACTGTTCGAGGACTATCGTCACGTCGCCCGGCGCAGCCTGGTCTGCGGGTTGCATGTGCACGTCGGGGTGCCGGAAGGGGTGGACCGCATCGCGGTGATCAACCGGGTGCGCGGCTGGCTGCCGCTGTTGTTGCTGCTGAGCGCCTCGTCGCCGTTCTGGGAGGGCGAGGACAGCGGTTACTGCAGCTACCGGCGGGTGCTGTGCGGGGAGTGGCCGCGAATGGGCCTGCCGGAACCGCTGGCAGACTGGGCCGACTACGAGCGCCATCTGGAGTGGTTGCTGGCCAGCGGCGCCCTGCGCCCGGACAGTGATGGCTGGTGGGCGTTGCGGCCCTCGCGGCGGTTTCCCACTGTCGAGCTGCGCATCGCCGATGCCTGTTCCCGGCTGGAGGATGGCCTGTGTATCGCCGGGCTGTTCCGGCAGATGGTCGATTGGGCGGTGCGCCAGCCCGGCCCCGCGCCGGCCCCAGCGGCCCATGTGCTGCGTGTCGAGCAAGAGAACTATTGGCGGGCGATGCGGCAGGGGCGCCATGGGCGTTATCTACGGGCGGAGGGTGGGCAGATGAGCGCTCGGCAGTGGCTGGATGAACTGGCCGAGACTGTGCAGCCTGTCAGTGATGATGCCGGCTGGGCGTTTGAACAGGCGGCTTCGGTGTTGTTGTTTGGCTCGGGCGCTGATCGTCAGCTGACCCGCTTCACCCTGGCGCGCCAGGGCGGGGCGCGGGTTGACCAGGCGTTGCAGCAGGTGGTGGACGAGGTGTTGCGGGAAACTGCCGAGGAGTAAAGAGGTTCTTCTTGCAGGTCGCGAGGGGTTGGGGCGTGGGGGTATCCGTTTTGCGTGAATATCCGGTATTTTCGGCGACGTTGCCGGCCCGTTCCGCCCTTACGGCGGCTTACTTTTGTCTTGTCAAAAGTAAGCAAAACCGCCCGCTCCCAACATCCGGCCCTACGCTTCGCTTCGGGTCCCCTCCTTCCGGCACCTTTCGGGGCCAGCGCGGCCTACGATTTGCTTCGCAAATCTTCATCTCACGTCTTCGGCTATCGCCGAAGGGTACTTACGCACCCGGCCCCTACAGGCACCTCCACTCGGCCGGCTGAAGTCGCAATTGGCGGCGTCTGAACTGACGCGCATGAAGAGCAAAAGCCAGAGCAAAAGCCAAAGCAACAGCTCTGGCTCTTTGGGTTGCCTATCAAAATCAGATCTGAATCTCGAAGATCCGTCCGTGAGAGCGCCGCCCGTAACCTGCGACTTCAGGAGGCCGAGTGGAGGTGTTCGGAAGGGGCTGGGGCGCAGCCCCCTTCGGCGTAGCCGAAGAGCGCGAGTCGTAGACTTGGCGAAGCAAGTCGTAGGCCGCGCGGCCCCTGGAGGACACCGGAGCGAGGGAACCCGGAGCGAAGCGTAGGGCCGTATGTGGGAGCCAGCGGTTTTGCTTACTTTTGACAAGACAAAAGTAAGCCGCCGTAAGGGCGGAACGGGTCGGCAATGTCGCCGAAAATAACGGATATTCACGCAAACCCGGCACCGACACCCGTAAACACCCAATAAAAAGCCCCGCCTGAGGGGCGGGGCAAGGGGAGGTGTGCGGAGCAACGCACAAGGGAAAGACAGTTGACCTCAGGCCTGGAACGCCTCATCGGCGATACGCCGAGCCAGCGCCTCGGCATCGGGGAGCGACATGATCGGCCCGCCGATCTGCTCACCATCGCGCACCAGGTACCAGCAGACCAACAGCCCCAGATCCCTCAGCGCCTGCGGAACCGCGCTGCCGACAACGGACATGATGCTGATACTGGCCATGGTGAGTGCTCCGTGTGGGTCATGGTGTGTACCTTACGCATCCTCCCGGCCGACGGAAAATCAGTGTTCTCAATAGTGTTCATTGATAAAACCCACTACCAGCGCGGCGGGCCGTAGTAGACGGGTGGCGGGCCGTAGTACCGGGCACGGTAGTGAGGCGGCGGCACGGGCACATAGCGCTCCACGACCGGGTACGGCTGGTAATAGACCGGTGGCGGTGGTGGCTGGTAGTAAACGGGCGCAGGCGGATAGTAGGCCGGGGCCTGTTCGACCACGACGGTACGGTCGCGGCCACCGGAAACCGCCGCGCCCACCACGGCGCCGACCACGGCCGCGCCGATCACGGGGCCGGGTCCGCCCCAGCCGCCACCGTGGGCGGAAGCTTGTCCGGACAGGGCCATGGCACCGATCAGCAGGGCGATACCGGGGATATGACGATTCATGTTGACTCCTCGCAGGGCGTAACTCCGACCGCTAATACAGGCCGGGGATACCACTATGACCGCAAGGGCGGAAAAATTTGCGAGGATGCTGAGTAAAGGTTGTGTAAGGGCCGATCAACGGTAGGCCGCAGGGTTGTGCATACTGTGCGCTCCGCGGTTTTCAGGAATCGGTTTTCATGACTCCCAGCAAAGACACCCAGCTCTGCATTTCCCTGGCCGGTCGTCCCGGTACCTTCGGCGTGCGCTTCCACAACCACCTCTATGAACAACTAGGGCTGGATTACTACTACAAGGCCATGACCACTGCCGATTTGCCGGCAGCGGTCGCTGGCATCCGCGCCCTGGGCATCCGCGGCTGCGGCGTGTCGATGCCATACAAGGAGGCCTGTATCGCCCTGGTCGACGAGCTGGACCCGTCGGTGGCCGCCATCGATTCACTCAACACCATCGTCAATACCGACGGACACCTCAAGGCCTACAACACCGATTACCTGGCCGTGCGCCAACTCATCGAGCGGCATCGCCTCGATCCGGCGCAGCCGTTCGCCCTGCGCGGCAGCGGCGGCATGGCCAAGGCGGTGGCGTGTGCGTTTCGTGATGCCGGTTTCACACGGGGCGTTATCATCGCGCGCAATGAAGCGGCGGGGCGCAGCCTGGCAGATCGCTGCGGTTATGGATGGCAGGCCGAACCGGGCAGTTTGCAGCCGGCACTGCTGGTGAACGTGACACCGATCGGCATGGCGGGCGGGGCACAGGCCCACGACCTGTCGTTTGACCCGGCGGCGATCGAGGCGGCGCAAACGGTGTTCGATGTCGTGGCGATGCCGGCACGTACGCCGCTGATCGTTGCCGCCGAAGCGCAAGGCAAGGCGCTGATCACCGGTCTGGATGTGATCGCCTTGCAGGCGCTGGAGCAGTTCGTGCTGTACACCGGCGTGAGGCCGAGCGATGAGCAGGTGGCCAGGGCGGTTGCCTTCGCTCGGGAATGAACGCCGGTCTGGCGGGGAGGGCGGGCTTGCCGACGCTGCGGCAAACCCGTTGCAGGACAGAGCCTTGAACCTCAGAGCTTGAGCTGTCCGATCGCTCTGTTCAGCTCTCCGGCCAGCGTTGCCAGCTCACTGCTGGTGGTGGCCGACGAGACGGTCTGCTGCACCGTGTCCTCGGTCACATCGCGGATGCTCACCACCGCCCGGTTCATTTCCTCGGCCACGTGGCTCTGCTGTTCGGCCGCCACGGCGATCTGGGTGTTGCTCTCGCGCATCTGCGCCACCGCCGCGGTGATTTCCGCCAGGGCTTCACCGGCTTCCTGGGCTTGCTTGACGCAGTCGTCGGCCTTGAACGAGCTCTCGGTCATGAACTCCACCGCATCGCGGGTGCCCGCCTGCAGTGCCGAGACCATCTCGGTGATTTCGTCCGTGGAGGTCTGCACCCGCTTGGCCAGGTTGCGCACTTCGTCCGCCACCACGGCAAAGCCCCGGCCGAGGTCGCCGGCACGGGCGGCTTCGATGGCGGCGTTGAGGGCCAGCAGGTTGGTCTGTTCGGCGATGCTGTGGATCACGTTGACCACACCGTTGATCTTCTGGCTGTCATCGGCCAGTTGGCGAATCATTTCGGCGGTCTGCTGCACGCCGCTGGACAGCCCGGCGATGGAGGTCTGCACCCGGCTGACCACGTCCTTGCCGCTGCCGGCCAGGGTGTCGGCGGTCTGCGACAGATCGCGGGTAGCGCCGGCGTGCTGGGCGATGTGGTAGACGGTGGCGGACATTTCGTTGATCGCCGTGGCCGCCTGGTCGGTCTCGCTCTGCTGGCCCAGCATGCCGTGGCGCACGTCGCTCATGCTGGCGGCCAGGCGTGCGGCGCCGGAGTCCAGTTGCGCGGCGGTGAGGGCGACGGTGTTGACCACCCGGTGGTAGGTGGTCTGCATGGCGTTGAAGGCGCTGGCCATCTGGCCCACTTCATCGCCGCAGGCCAGTGGCACTCGCGCCGCCAGGTCGCCGGTCTTCTCGACGTGCAGCATCACGTCCTTGAGGGTGTTGAGCTGCGCCAGCAGGAAGCGGATCAGCAACTGCGAGGCGCAGAGCATCGCCAGCATCAGGATCAGCACGCACACGGCGTAGTTGCCGAAGCGATCACCGTAGACCTGGACGAAGCTCGGCGACGGCGCCAGCACAGCGACGCGCTGGCCGTCGCGGCTGATGACCTGGGCACCGGCCAGCGGGTCGTCGCCGAACACCGCGTAGGGTTGCAGGTCGACCCAGCCGCTGGCGTTGGCCAGCGCTTCCACGGGCTGACCCTGGTAGCTGGGGACCTGTCCGGGTGTGAAGGTGACCACATGAGGGCTTTGCGGCAAACCCTGTCCCGCCGGCCAGGCGGCCAGCAGACGGGCTTCGGCCACCGCACGGGTGCGGGACTCATCGACCCGGGCCTGCTGCTCCAGGAACACCGCATAGAGCACCAGGAACAACGTGGTGACGAAGGCGACCGCGTTGACAGCCCAGAACTTGTACTTCAGGGAGATATTGCTAAGCCAGGCACCCATGGTAGGTCTTCTCTGAGTTAAGCGTTTAAGCGCAAAAGTTATTGGCAAGGTGCCAGCATTCTGGTCGAGTAATCAGCAATAAATCTTGATATGTGTCAAGCCAACTCGGGCAGGTTGAAGAAGCGCCGGGCACACAGGGTTGTATGTGCCGCCACCTGCTCCATTGATTCGCCTCGATGCAGGGCGACTTCGCGCAGCACTTCCGGGAGGAATGCCGGTTCATTGCGACCGCTTTTCGGTTTTGGCCGCAGGCTGCGCGGCAGCAGATAGGGCGCGTCGCTTTCCAGCATCAGGCGGCCTTCGGGGATGCTGCCCACCAGCGGATGCAGGTGGGTGCCACGGCGCTCGTCGCAGATCCAGCCGGTGATGCCGATGTGCAGGTCGAGATCGAGGTAGCCGAACAGCGCGTCGCGTTCACCGGTGAAGCAGTGCACCACGGCGGCCGTCAGGTGGTCGCGGTAGTCCTTGAGGATGTGCAGCAGGCGCTCGCTGGCCTCGCGCTCGTGGAGAAACACCGGCATCTGCAGTTCCACCGCCAGGGCCAACTGGTCTTCCAGGGCCTTTTCCTGTTGCGGGCGCGGCGAGAAATCACGGTTGAAGTCCAGGCCGCATTCGCCCACCGCCTGCACCCGTGGCTGCTCCAGCAACTGGCGCAGATGGCGCGGACTGTCGGCCGTCCACTGGCTGGCGTCGTGAGGGTGTACGCCGGCGGTGGAGAACAGCCGCTGGCCGCTTTCGTCCAGTTGCTGGCACAGCGCCAGGGCCTCTTCGCTGCCCGCAAGGCTGGTGCCGGTCAGCAGCATCTGGCGCACCCCGGCGGCCTCGGCGCGGTCGAGGATGGCCTGGTGCATCCCGGCGAAACTGGAGTTGGTCAGATTGACGCCGATGTCGATGAGTTGCATGGTGCTACCTCGGAATTTGCGGCAGATGGGCGCCGGTTGCGCCAAAAAATATCAATAAACACAAGAACTTCAATGAGTTGTCGCGGTCATTTGCGGTCAATTGTCATGGACGTGCCGCAGAGTATGACCCCCGACCCTCTATCGCGGCCTGTGCCCGGAGCCTGGATGACGCGAGTTTTGCTGACGATTCTGCTGTGTGCCGGCCTGCTTCTGCCAGGGTCGGCCAGCGCGCGCCTGCCGGGGCCGCAGCAGGTGGTCAGCAACGACAAGGTCCGGGACCTCGCGCAGATCCGTTCCAGCCGCGAGCTGCGGGTGCTGATCAACCAGAGCCGCAACAGTTCCGGCGAGGTCAAGGGTCAGTCCTACGGCGTCGAGTACCACCGCCTGCGCGCTTTCGAACACTACCTCAACGCCCGTGCTCGCGACGGTCAGGAACTGCGTCTGAAGCTGATTCCCAAGGCCAAGGACCAGTTGATCAGCGCCCTGCAGCGGGGCGAGGGCGACCTGGTGGCGCCGGGCGAATTGCTCGACCCGGTATCGACCCGCGGCGTCAGCGCCAGCGACCCGGTGCTGAGCCACGTGCCGCTGGTGCTGGTGGGGCGCAAGGGTGAGCGCACCTACGCCCGGGTCGAGCAGCTGTCCGGTCGCAGCGTGGCGTTGCCCGCCGGCAGTGCTGCCGCCGACACCCTGCACGAGATCAACCAGAAGCTGGCGCTGCGCAAGCACGCGCCGGTCAGGATCGAGTTCATCGACCCGAGCCTGGCAGTGGAAGACGTGCTGGAAATGGTCCAGGCCGGCATCCTGCCGCTGACCGTGGCCGAGCAGCCGATCGTCGAGCGCTGGAGCAAGGTCATGCCCAAGCTGCAGATCATGCGCCGGGTGACCCTGACCGCACCCGAGGACATGCACTGGTACATGCGCCGCGACGCGGTGATGTTGCACGCCAGTGTCGATCGCTTTCTTCAGGAGTACCGCATTCCCGCCGACCAGGACGCCGCCTTCGAGCGCATCTACCGGCGCCTGTACAAGGTCCACTATCCGCTGGCCAAGGCCAACCGCCAGCGCCTCGATCACCTGCGCCCGGTGCTGCAGAAGCACGCCGAGGCGCAGAACCTCGACTGGCTCAACCTGGCCGCGCTGGCCTTCAAGGAATCCTCGCTCAACCCGGCGGCCCGCGGTGCCGGCGGCGCCCACGGACTGATGCAGATGACCCCTGGCGCTGCGCAGCGGGTGGGGGTCAGCGATATCAACAGCGTCGACGGCAATGTCCAGGCCAGTGCCCGCTACCTGGCGCTGATCCGCCGCAAGTTCTTCGCCAGCAACCAGCTCAACGAGCGCGAGCGCATGGCCTTCGTGCTGGCGGCCTACAACCTCGGCCCCGAGCGGGTCCAGGCGATGCGCGCCGAGGCTCGCCGCCGCGGCCTCAATCACAACCAGTGGTTCTTCCAGGTGGAGCGGGTGGCCCTCGAACAGGTAGGAATGGGGCCGGTCAGCTATGTTAATAGCGTGAACAAGTACTTCCTGGCCTTTGACCGGGAGCGGGAGACGCTGGAGTCCTCCCGGACGCGCAAGGTGACGAATCGCAAATAATCAAATTATTCGATTCTAATGATGGGTTAATTGCGATTTTCATATTGGGTAATATGATTATTATGGCGCCAACAACACATCACACCTTGTAAGGAACACACCGCATGAACGCCATCCACTCCGTAATGACCACCCGCGCTGGCTGGGGCATCACTGTCCTGCGCATCATCGTTGGCATCATCTTCATGGCCCACGGCTCGCAGAAGCTGTTCGGCTGGTTCGGTGGCGGTGGTCTGGCGGGCACCGCGCAGTTCATGGAAAGCCTCGGCCTGACCCCCGGCACCCTGATGGCGGCGCTGTCCGGCGGTGCCGAATTCTTCGGCGGCCTGGCCCTGGTGATCGGCCTGCTGGCGCGGCCGGCGGCGGTGGCGCTGATCGGTCTGCTGCTGGTGGCGATCTTCTCGGTGCACATCCACAACGGGCTGTTCATGCAGAACAACGGCTACGAGTTCGCCCTGGCGCTGCTGGGTGGCGCGGTGGCGGTGCTGTTCGAAGGGGCAGGGCGGGCGTCGGTGGATGGGGCGATTTCCAGGGGGTGAGGTTTTTGGGGGGGACCGCTTTGCGGTCCTTCGCGACGGTTCGGCGCCCCGACAAGCTCGCTCCCACAGGATGGCACAGCAACCCGGCGATGTAAGTGTTTTGCCATTGGTCGTGTTGACAGCCTGGGAGCGGCTTCTCTAGGATTCGCACCTGCGCCGATTTAAACAGCTACTTGCGGGGCGCGGGAGAGCCCTTCGAGGTAATCCGAATACCGCTAAAACGCTGGTTCGGTGATGCCTCCCACCGCAGCCCAGCGGGATCTGCGAGGCGGAGATTCTGACTCCATGAGTTGCCCACGTTCCAGTGTCTGTCTGACCCCCCTTCCTTCCGGCGAGTCGGCGCGTACGCCACGCGTTCTGCTCAGCGGTCCGCACCAACCCACCCTCGTTCGCTTCCTCGATGGCTGGCCTCGTCGCAAGGGCCGCGCTACCGCCTTGCTGATCCAGTTCGTCGATGACGTCGCGGCCCTGGCCGATTACGGCAACGATCGCTTCGACCTTGCCGTGGTGCAGTCGCCGAGCGCCGAGGATGCCGCCGAGATGATCGGCCACCTGACCCGCATCGCACGCCAGGGGCTGATCACCCGGGCGTGAGTCAGGCCTGGAAGGTCACGTAGACCTTGCTGCACGGCTCCAGCACTTCCCAGGTGCCGGTGAAACCGGCCGGAATCACGAAGCGATCTCCCGCCTGTACCACTTTCACGTTGCCGCTCTGGTCCTGGATCAGCGAGCGGCCGCTGATGCGTCGCCGTCATCCCACGGGAGTGCAGAGCTCCACCAGGATCCCTGCCGGGCAGCGTACCCAGGACACGGTCTGGCCCCAGGGTTTGATCTGTGGTGCGTTCAGCTCGATCGCACCGCAGGCCAGGGCTCGGGCATGGGCCGTCGGGACGTCGTCGGTCAGCAGGGCAATCTCCATCCCCAATGGCTGCCGGCTATCGCTGGCGGCCACTACGCCGCCTTCGAAGTTCGCCTGGCCCAGTTCCAGTGAGGCGAAGGCCAGGGTGGTGGGGCCGGTTTCCAGCTCGCCGTAGTCGCCGCCTTCATGCAGGAAACGCCGGGGCAGGCCAAAAGCGCTTTCGAAAAAGGCCAGGGAGGCGGGGACGTCTGCCACGTAGGCAATGGTGTAACCCAGTTTCATGCACATCTTCCTTGAGTTGTCGGTGGGATCATTCAGGCTTTGTTCGCCCGGGGTTTGCGTGGTCGTTTGGGCGCGGTGCCACTGCTGCTCTTGCGTTTCTTCTTCCAGGGCGAGCCGCCACGGCCCGCCGGCATAGCCGGGCCCGAGATGGTCAGGCTCAGGCCGGCACAGCGCTCGACCTGCTTGCTCATCCAGGCCGACTGTTTGGCGACGAAGGTTTCCAGGGTCATTTCGCCGCTCTGCACCATGTCCAGCGCCTGTTCCCAGATTGCCGTGGTGCCGGGGTCGGCGATGGCGCAGGGCACGGCGTCGATCAGGCTGAAGGCCGCCGGTGTGGCGTTCAGTGCCTTGCCGTTCTTGACCAGGTAGCCCCGGTCCAGCAGGCCCTGGATGATGCCGGCGCGGGTAGCCTCGGTGCCGATGCCGGTGGTGTCCTTGAGTTTCTGCTTGAGGCGCGGGTCATCCACCAACTTGGCGACGTTCTTCATCGCCTTGATCAGGTCGCCTTCGGTGAAGGGCTTGGGCGGCTGGGTCCAGAGGTCTTTCAGGTTGATTTCGCGCACCTCGCACCATTGCCCCTTGCCCAGGGCCGGCAACACCTGCGGCGCCGGCGCCTCGCGACCCTTGGGCGGGGTCAGGGCCTCGGGCAGCGCACGGCGCCAGCCCGGCTCGACAATCTGCTTGCCTACCGCACGCAGCGCCTGGCCTGCGCAGTCGAAGTCGGCCTGGGTGCGGTCGTATTCATGATTCGGCAGGAACTGCGCCAGGTAACGGGCACGGATCAGGGTGTAGACGGCCTTGTGCTTGCCCCCCAGGCGATTGGGATCGACAGCCGCCGCAGTAGGGATGATGCCGTGGTGGGCGCTGACCTTGGCGTCGTTCCATGCCCGCGAGCGACGTTGCGGCTCCAGGTAGGGCTGCAGCGGCGCCAGGGTCGGGTCGGCACGACCGAGGGCCGCGAGGATCGCCGGGGCTTCGCTGTGCTGGCTCAGGGGCAGGTAGCCGCAGTCGCTGCGCGGGTAGGTGATGACCTTGTGGGTTTCGTACAGGGCCTGGGCGATGTCGAGGGTTTCCTGGGCGCCGAGGCCGAGTTTCTTCGAGCAGACTTCCTGCAGGGTGCCGAGGTCGAAGGGCAGGGGCGCGGCTTCGCGTACCCGCTCGGTCTTGATCGCCATCACCTGTGCCGAGCCGGCGCCATTGATCGCCGCGGCGGCCTGCTGTGCCAGCTCCTGTTTCAGGCAGCGGCCCTGGTCGTCGCAGGCGTCTTCCGGTGCACGCCATTGCGCGCTGAAACGGGTGCCGGCGCTGTCCAGTTGCACGTCGATGGCCCAATACGGCACCGGCACGAAGTCGGCGATGCTGCGGTCGCGGTCGACCACCAGGCGCAGGGTCGGGGTTTGCACCCGGCCCACCGGCAGCACGCCCTGATAGCCGGACTGGCGGCCGAGCCGGGTGAACAGGCGGCTCATGTTCATGCCGATCAGCCAGTCGGCGCGGGATCGGCCGAGGGCCGAGTGGTACAGGCTGAAGGTTTCGGCGCCGGGCTTGAGGCTGGACAGGGCCTTGCGGATCGAGGCGTCGTCCAGGGCCGACAGCCACAGGCGCCGGATCGGGCCACGGTAGCGACAGTGCTCGACCAGCTCGCGGGCGATCATCTCGCCTTCGCGGTCGGCGTCGGTGGCGATCACCAGTTCGGCCGCCTCGCCCAGCAGGCGCTTCACCGCCTTGTACTGACTGGCGGTCTTGGGTTTGACCTGCATCTTCCACTGGCTCGGTACGATCGGCAGGTCGGCCAGCACCCAGCGCTTGTAGCGGGCGTCGTAGGCGTCGGGCGGGGCGGTTTCCAGCAGGTGGCCGATGCACCAGGTCACGGTCACGCCGGTGCCGACCCAGCAGCCATCGCCGCGGCGGCTGGCGCCGAGGACCTTGGCGATATCCTTGGCCTGGGAGGGCTTTTCGCAGAGGAACAGACGCATGAGCCGGTGCAGAGTCCTGAGGGAAAGAAGGCCCTAGGATGCTCAGGAAGCGTGAAGGAGGCAAGTTTTATCTGTATGGATGTACAGCTTATGGGTTTCGAATCGCTGCGGCCCGGTGCGCCGAACCGCAGCGAGGGTGCCTCAGGGCGCCGCGCTGATCGTGGCATTGCGCCACGCATTCCTCAGCTTCTCCTCCAGGTCTGCGCTCACCGTCTTGCCTTTCTGCGCCTGCAGCGCCAGTTTCAACCCGTTCAGCGAACGTCCGCTCAGGCGGTTTTCGCTGAGGTCTTCGGTGAAGATTTTTTCCGCCTCCGCCGGCAGGCCCTGTTTCAACAGTGCGTAGCCGAGGGACTCGCGTACGGTGTAGTACCAGTCTGGCGGTTCGTTGTACCAGAGCCCGTCCTGCACTTCGACCGCCTTGCGCCAGGCCGCGAGGGTCTGTGCCTTGCTGTCGTCCTTGAGCGCGGCCAGGTCATCGGCCAGCGCCTTGGCGGGTGCGCCGACGCTTCTGGCGCTGGTGTCCTGCACGTCCTTGAGCGCCAGCTTGCCGCCGGTGCTGTCCTGGGCCTTGGTGAACAGGATCAGGTTGGCGATGCGCAGCAACTGCACGGCGTCGTTGTTGCCGTACTTCAACTGGGCATTGCCGTCCTCCTGCAGCACGCTGCCCACCTTGCTCCAGAAGCCGTCCAGGGCTTCGACGGCCTTGCCGCTGTCGAGGTTGGCACCGAGCTTCTGGTAGGCGTCGGCATAGCTTTCCATGACCCGCGTGTACGGCATGGTCAGGGCCTTCCAGTTCGGGTCGGCCTTGGCGCACGTCTCGTTGATCTTTGCCAGGCCCGCAGTGATCCGCGGCTTGATCGACGCCAGCGCGTCCCAGTCCTGGAAGCGCACGGCGTACTGGTAGGGCACCGCGTAGAAGTAGTCGGACTTGGTCTTCAACTCCTGCGGGTACTGCTTGCAGAGAAACTCGACCGAGGCGTTCAGGGTGGTGTTGTCCACCAGTTCGCTGGCCATGTTCATGGCTTCGTTCTTGCGCCCTTCGATGGACAGGGTCCAGGTCAGGAAGTGGATGTTGTGCCCCAGGTAGTGCAGCAGGTACGGGCTCTGTGGCTGTACCTGGTTGGCGTAGGCCCGGTCCACCGACACCGCCGCGTAGTTGGTGGCGCTGGACAGCGCATTGTTGCCGGTGCGCTGGTAGATGTGCGAGGCCATGTGGATCAGGTGGCCGACCGCCGGGTTGAGGGTACGGAAGCGCTCGGCCATGGGCAGGCCGCTGTCGGGGAACGGTGACTCCTCGATGGCATGGATGTAGAAGTGGTTGGCGCCGGAGTGATGCTCGTCGGCCACCAGGATGCGGTTGAGCACCTGCAGCGCCTCGAAGGCTTCGTTGGTCGGCTGGACCTTGTCGGACGTGGCCTCGATGCCTTCCCACCATTTCCACGGGGCGATATTGAGCAGGGCGTCGGCGTACAGGGCGGCGGCGTCGAGGTCGTCGGCGTAGGTGGCGGCGAGCTTCTTCATCTCGGCTGCGTAGCGCTTCTTGCCTTCCAGCGACAGGCCGATCATCGGTTTGCCGTCGACCGTTTTCTCGTCGTAGACCGACAGGAATGCCTTGGCGTAGTCCACTTCCCGTTGCAACTGTTCACGGGTGAACCCGGCCACGCCGTTTTTCAGGCGCGTCTCGGCGTTGACCCGGGCCTTTTGCGCGGCCAGGTTGGCCAGCTGGTCACAGCCCTGGGTGGCGTCGGTGTTGATGTTGGAACTGGCCGACAGCGCCACGCCCCACAGCGGCATCGCCGAGCCGTCATCGAGTTGATACGCCTGGTGGAAGGCGCGGATCGCCTCGCCGAAGTTGAAGCCGTACTGCAGGGCCATGCCCTGGCTGTAGAAGGCCTGCACCTGCTCGGCGTTCTTCGCCGCGACCAGGTCGTAGCGGGCGCCGCCGAGGCCGGACAGCAGGTGGTCCTTGTCGGTGTCCGCCGCGCTGACACATTGCAGCAACGCTGTTTGCAGGTCGCTGTCGAGGGGGAGTTTGGGGAAGAACGCTTCTTCGGGTGTCGCCGACTGGCTGTCGCCGCCGTGCATCATGCCGTGACCCTGGGCATGCAACGGCAACGCAGCCAGCAGTGCGCAGGCGATTGCCGTGCGCACGCTGGTGTTTCGCTCCATGAAACGAGCTCCTTTCTTATTGTGGAATACCGGCCAGGCGGGCGATCTGGGCGGCGAGATCCTTCTCGGGAATCTTCACTTCGATCAACGCCGGGCGGTCCTGCAGTGCCAGCAGTTGCGGCAGCAACGCCTGCAACTGGTCGACGGTCTCGACGCGGTAACCCGCCGCGCCATAACCTTCGGCCAGCGCCGGGTAGTTCAGGGTCGGCAGGGTGTCGAACGGTGCGAACTGGCCTTCCGGCTTGAACGCATCGCCGTCGACGAAGGCCTGCTCGATGGCGTAGACCTGGTTGCTCATGACGAACACCAGGGCGTTGACCTTGTTGCGTGCCAGCGCTGCCAGCGACTGGCTGACCATCATGAAGCCGCCGTCGCCGGCCACTACCACCGGGCGCCGGCCGCTGCCGAGGGCCACACCGAGGGCGCAGCCGGTCTCATGACCAAGCGAGCCCCAGATGGCGTCGGAGAGGAAGCTGTCGCGGGGCATGCCCTGGAGGTTGCTGGCCACGTACAGCGACGAACTTTCGCCGAGGATCAGCGTGCTGCTTTCCCACAGGCGATGTTCCTGGGCGAACTCCACCAGGGTGTCGAAGAAGCTGGCGTAGGTCAGCGCTGTGGCCTCGGCGCCCGCGCCGAGCAAGGCTTGCGGCGCGGCCAGCGGCACATCGTGGCGCGGGAAGCGGCCGTCCAGGTCGAGTGCCTTGAGCAGCGCATCGACGTAGTCCGGCAGGCGCACGTTGGGGTAGTAGTCGGGGCCGGTGCGGGCCAGGTCGCAGTTGACCTGGATGATCTGGTCGAAACGACTGTTGAGCAGGTCCAGGTAGTCGTCGGTGAAGATCACGCCGATGGCCAGGATGCAGTCGCAGTCGTTGACCGCCGCTGAGGTTTCCAGCCGCGAGGCAGGGCCGGCGAAGGTGCCGATGAAGGCGTGCTGGCTTTCGTCGAGCACGGTCTTGGCGTCCAGGGTGCTGCTGAACGGCAGGCCGAGGCCGTCGATCAGCCATTGCACCTGGCCTTGCAGGTCGTAGCGCATCACCTCGAGGCCCAGCAGCACCAGCGGCTTTTTCGCCTCGCCGAGACGCTTCACGGTGTTGTCCACCAGCGCCTGCAGCGCGTCGCGGTTGGACGGACGCGGTTCCGGCGCCAGCTGGCCGTGGGGCTGAGCGCATTCCATGCCCCAGACGTCCTGCCAGGCTTCCAGGTAGATCGGCTGGCGGTGGGTGATGGCGGCGATCAGCGCGCTGTCGATCTGCCAAGGTGCCTGACGGGCGTCGGAAAGGATCTCGCAGGCCACGGTGACCTGCTCCAGCACGTTGCGGTCGGCCTCGAAATCGCCGGTGGAGTGGTGGAACAGCACGTTTTGGCTTTGGGCCTGTTTGCGGTTCTTGGTGGATGGGCTGGCGGAAATCACCACCACCGGGTTGCGTTCGACGAACGAGCCGGCAATGGCGTTGACCGCGCTGAAGGTGCCCACGCCGTATTGCAGCGATACGGCGCCAAGGCCGCTGACCCGTGCATAACCATCGGCGGCGTAGGCGGCGCCCATTTCGTAGACCTCGCCCACGGCGTCGATGCCATCGAAGGCATCGAGGGCCGACATGAACTCGGACACATAGTCACCCGGTACCTGGAAGACCTTGGCCAGGCCCAGTTCCTTGAGGCGGGTCAGCAGGTAGTCGGCGACGGTGAAAGACGTGGCGGCGCTCATGGCTTGATCCCCGTGTAGGCGAACTCGGTAACCTCTTCCAGGGTCTTCGCGCAGTCCTTGCACGGCGGCGGCGCGGGATCGGCGATGTCGGTCGGGCCCGGCTCGGGCAGCAGTTGATAGGCCGCCGGCAGCCAGCTCGGACGTGGCAGGCCGAAGAAGTCCTGCAGGGTGGATTCGGCGGTGGTCAGCGCGCCCTCGACCCAGCCCTGGCCGTAGGAATAGGCTTCGCCGACGATGTATATCGACTGGTCCTGCACCGGATGGCGCATGCCCTGGATGATCAGGTCGAGGCGGAAGTTGGCCTTCCACTCGTGCCAGCCGCCGCCGTACGGATCGGTGTCCCAGGCGTGGTAGACCGCCGAGTAAGGCGCCGGCAGCTCGACCTGGTCGTGCAGCGAGGTAACCTGGCGCTGGGCGATGCGCACCATTTCATCGCTGACCTGGTTCTGGGTCCGCGGCACGATCTCGTTGGCATCTACGCGGCCCTGCAGGCTCTTGGGTTGGTAGCCTTCGAACGGCAGGCCGCCTTCGAGGCCTTTCCAGAAGGGGACGGTGCCGATGTCGTTGTACGAGGCCATCAGCAACGAGTTGAGGGTTTTCTCACCGCCTTCCTGTTCGCACTCGGTGCCCATGTAGTAGCACTGGCGGATCGGCAGGTCGGTGACCGAGCGCCCGGCCACCAGGCCGAGGCTGCGCCACCAGGGCTGCTCGTAGGCGAGGAACAGCTTGAACGCCGATTGCACCAGCACCGAGCCAAGGTTCTCTTTCAGCCACGGGTCCTGGAACAGCGGCGACTCGATCAGTTCCAGCGAGCGGCGCGGCATGGCCAGGATCACCTGGCGGGCATGGACGATTTCTTCCGGGGCCTCGAGGTCGGTGGTGGTGCCATCGACGGTGCGGGTCGGCTGGAAGTGCAGGCGGTACGGGTATTCGGTGTCATCGCTGTACTGCAGCGACACCAGGCGACGGTTCATCTGCACCCGCTGCTCGGCGGGCACCAGGCCGCCGGGCACTTCGGCGAAGCGCTGGGCCAGGGTCAGCGGCAGGGTCTGGAAGCCGGTCTTGAGGGTGAGGAATTTGGTGTCGTCGCTGTATTCGGTAGCGGGCAACTGGGTGACGGCGCTGGCGTTGGCGACGTTGGCCTCGTAGCCGCCGGCGTCCTTCATGAACTGGTAGCCTTCGTTGCTCAGCACGCGGTAGAGCAGGTCCCAGAAGCCGTAACGCCAGATTTCCTTGCCAAACACCTTGACCTGCATCTGCTCGGCCAGGCTGAGCTGGTCGAAGCCGGGGTAGATGCTGTTCATCACCTTGACCTGCAGGTCCTCGGGGCCGAAACCACGCTCGGACCAGGCCAGGTTGTAGGGGATCTTTTCCGGCGCTTCGGTGAAGTCACGGAAGCGGAAGCGTTCGCCGCGCAGGTAGAACAGGTTGTTCTTGGCGCCGACGGGATGGTCCTCGGGCTGCTCGTTGCCCATGGGGAAGTCTTTTTTCGGCAGCCCCAGGAAGTCCACCAGCTTGTCGACCATCACGTGGCCGCCGGTGTCGTCATCGGTGGCGGGCATCCAGCGCATGCCGCCGACTTCGGCGACGACATTGGGCAGACCGGGAAGGGTGACGCTGAACAGGCGGCCACCGATGCGGTCGCCGTATTCGAACAACTGGATTCGCTGATGATCGCCTTGCGCCTCTTGCAGGCGCCACGCGCTGTAGGTTCCCGATACGCCGCCGCCGATGATGGCGACATCCAGTGGCTGGGTCTGGCTCATCGCAAAATATCCTTATGTTGTGTTGGCAAGGAATTCCATGCGGGAGGCAGTATTGTCGAGCTTCGTGACAATGCCAATCTGCTATCACTGATTTTTTCGCAGGTGATGGCGGACACGGCGAAAGCCAATGAATACGGGGCTCTGGTCGGGAGAAAGGTCAGTGTGCTGAGTAATCCGGGCGGGCCGCTCAAGCACGCGCCCGCCGTCGATATTGGGTGGGGCGCAGCCTGGAGGAAATGACTTACAGGCGGCTGGCGTCCAGGGCCTGTTGCAGGTCGGCGATGATGTCGTCGCTGTGCTCGATACCGATGGACAGCCGCACCATGTCGCGGGGCACGCCGGCCTTTTCCAGTTCTTCGTCGTTCAACTGGCGGTGGGTGGTGGACGCGGGGTGGCAGGCCAGGGACTTGGCGTCGCCGATATTGACCAGGCGCACCACCAGCTTCAGCGCGTCGATGAAGCGGGCGCCGGCTTCCTGGCCGCCCTTGATGCCAAACGACAGGATCGCCGCCGGTTTGCCCTGGGTGTAGCGGCGCGCCAGTTCATGTTCCGGATGGTCCGGCAGGCCGGCGTACTTCACCCAGGCCACTTGTTCGTGTTGCTGCAGGTAGTGGGCGACTTTCAGCGCGTTCTCGGTGTGGCGCTCCATGCGCAGGGCCAGGGTTTCCAGGCCTTGCAGGATCAGGAAGGCGTTGAACGGTGACAGCGCGGCGCCGGTGTTGCGCAGTGGCACCACGCGGCAGCGACCGATGAACGCGGCCGGTCCGAAGGCTTCGGTGTAGGTCACCCCGTGGTAGGAGGCGTCCGGGGTGTTGAGCAGGGCGAACCGCTGCTTGTGTTCGGCCCAGGGGAACTTGCCGGAGTCGATGACGATGCCGCCGATGCTGGTGCCGTGGCCGCCGATGTACTTGGTCAGCGAGTGCACGACGATATCGGCGCCGTGTTCGAACGGTCGGCACAGGATGGGCGTGGCCACGGTGTTGTCGACGATCAGCGGTACGCCGTGGCGGTGTGCGGCATCGGCCAGGGCTTGCAGGTCGACGATATTGCCGGCCGGATTGCCGATGGACTCGCAGAACACCGCCTTGGTGCGCTCGTCGATCAGTGCTTCGAGGGCAGCGATGTCGTCGTGGGGCGCGAAGCGGGTCTGGATGCCGATCCGTGGCAGGGTGTGGGCCAGCAGGTTGTAGGTACCGCCGTAGAGCTTGGCCACCGAGACGATATTGTCGCCGACCTCGGCCACGGTCTGGATGGCGTAGGTGATCGCCGCCATGCCCGAGGCGACCGCCAGCGCGCCGACCCCGCCTTCGAGAGCGGCCATGCGCTGTTCCAGCACGTCGTTGGTGGGGTTCATGATCCGCGAATAGATATTGCCGGCCACTTTCAGGTCGAACAGGTCGGCGCCGTGCTGGGTGTCGTCGAAGGCGAACGAAGTGGTCTGGTAGATGGGCACCGCGACGGCCTTGGTCGTCGGGTCCGGGCTGAAGCCCGCGTGGATGGCCAGGGTTTCCAGCTTCATGCAGTCGTTCCTTGAGAGATGGGTGGAGCGCGGGAGCATGGGGTGGCGGGGTTGTAATGGTCAATAGCCGTATCGGCTGTATGGGATTGAGGGCAGCCGCATTGCTCAACTGTGGGAGCCGGCGTTGCCGGCGATGGCGTCATTGCCGTTGGCACAGTTGCCTGCAAAGCGCTTGCCGGGAACCTTGGGTATGGCTGCCATGTGCTTGTCGATGGCTCTTCAGCGTCCTCCAGATCGAGCGCCGCCCGCGCGGCGCATCGCTGGCAACGCCAGCTCCCACATTTGTTGCAACGCGCCATGGCCTGTGGGTTTTGAGTTGCCAGCCTTTGGTGCCTGGCGATCCACTGCGGGGAGGCTGTTGGGCTTGACTCGATATCGCGTCGTACAAACAAGGCGATCAACCATGGCCTGACAGACATAGGTACGTTGCAACAAATGTGGGAGCTGGCGTTGCCAGCGATGCGCCGCGCGGGCGGCGCTCGATCTCAAGGGCGCTGAAGCCCCAAAGGCATGCGCCCGGCAGCTCTCACAACGTCATCGTCGTACCCGCAGCAATCCGGTAAGCTTGCTAACGTTTTTTCCCGCCTCACCCCCACGGAATCCCCGATGTCCCAAGCACACCCCAAGAGCCGGGCCCTGCGCGTGCGCAGCGATGTCCTGGCTGGCCTGACCACTTCGTTCGCCCTGGTGCCCGAATGCATCGCCTTCGCCCTGGTCGCTCACCTCAATCCGCTGATGGGCCTGTACGGCGCCTTCATCATTTGCACCCTGACCGCACTGTTCGGCGGACGGCCTGGCATGGTCTCGGGCGCCGCCGGCTCGATGGCGGTGGTGATCGTCGCGCTGGTGGTGCAGCAGGGCGTGCAGTACCTGCTGGCGACGGTGCTGCTGGGCGGGCTGTTGATGATCGCCTTCGGCCTGCTGCGCCTGGGCAAGCTGGTGCGGCTGGTGCCGTATCCGGTGATGCTCGGCTTCGTCAACGGCTTGGCCATCGTCATCGCCATGGCCCAACTGGAGCACTTCAAGAGCGGCGACGCCTGGCTGTCGGGCCCGCCGCTGTGGCTGATGCTGGGGCTGGTGGCGCTGACCATGCTGGTGGTGTACGTCCTGCCGCGCCTGACCCGCGCCGTGCCGCCGGCGCTGGTGGCGATCCTCGGCGTCGGTACACTGGTCTACCTGCTCGACCTGCCGACCCGCACCCTCGGCGACATGGCCCATATCGCTGGCGGTCTGCCGTCGCTGGCGCTGCCACAGGTGCCCTGGACCCTGGAAACCCTGCGCATCATTGCCCCCTATGCGGTGCTGATGGCCCTGGTCGGCTTGCTGGAAACCCTGCTGACGCTCAACCTCACCGATGAAATCACCGAGAGCCGCGGCCATCCGGACCGTGAGTGCGTGGCCCTGGGCGCGGCCAACATCGCTTCGGGGCTGTGCGGCGGCATGGGCGGTTGCGCGATGATCGGCCAGACGGTGATCAACCTCAGTTCCGGCGGCCGTGGCCGGCTTTCCGGCGTGGTGGCCGGCGTGATGATCCTGCTGTTCGTGCTGTTCCTGTCACCGCTGATCGAGCGCATCCCGCTGGCAGCGCTGGTGGGAGTGATGTTCGTGGTGGCCCAGCAGACCTTCGCCTGGGCCTCGCTGCGGGTGCTGCACAAGGTACCGCTGAGCGATGTGCTGGCGATCATCGCGGTGACGGTGGTCACGGTGTTCACCGACCTGGCCACGGCGGTGTTGTTCGGCATCGTCATCGCCGCGATCAACTTCGCCTGGCAGCAGGCGCGGGAGCTGTATGCCGACAGCCATGTGCAAGCCGATGGCAGCAAGCTGTACCGGGTGCACGGGACGTTGTTCTTTGCGTCGAGCACGCCGTTCCTCAACCAGTTCGACCCGACCAATGATCCGGCGCAGGTGACCCTGGATTGCCAGCACCTGAGCTTTGTCGATTATTCGGCGATCGCGGCGCTTAAGACCCTGCGCGAGCGTTATGCCAAGGCCGGGAAGCACTTGCGGGTGGTGCATCTTTCGGAGCGCTGCAAGCAACTGTTGAAGCGGGCGAGTGTAGAGCACTGACAAACCGGGGGCCGCAGAGCGGCCCCCAACCGTTCATCCCTGTTTCTTGATGATCACATCGGCAATGCTCGCCGGCGCTTCGGCATAGCGGTTGAACTCCATCGAGTAGCTGGCCCGGCCCTGGGTCATGGAGCGCATGTCGGTGGAGTAGCCGAACATCTCGCCCAGCGGCACTTCGGCCCGCACCACCTTGCCCGCCGGGGTGTCTTCGCTGCCCTGGATCAGGCCGCGACGGCGGCTCAGGTCGCCCATCACATCGCCCATGAACTCCTCGGGCGTCACCACTTCGACCTTCATCACCGGCTCCAGCAACACCGCGCCGCCTTTCTGCGCCAGTTGCTTGGTGGCCATGGACGCGGCGATCTTGAACGCCATTTCGTTGGAGTCGACGTCGTGATACGAGCCGTCGAACACCGCGGCCTTCAGGCTGATCAGCGGATAACCGGCGACGACGCCGTTCTGCATCTGTTCCTCGATGCCTTTCTGGATGGCCGGGATGTACTCGCGCGGCACCACGCCGCCGACCACTTCGTTGATGAATTCCAGGCCTTCCTTGCCTTCGTCACCCGGGGCGAAGCGGATCCAGCAGTGGCCGTACTGGCCGCGCCCGCCGGACTGGCGGACAAACTTGCCTTCGATCTCGCAGGTGTTGCGGATCTTCTCGCGGTAGGCCACCTGCGGCTTGCCGATATTGGCCTCGACGCCGAACTCGCGGCGCATGCGGTCGACAATGATGTCCAGGTGCAGCTCGCCCATGCCGGAGATGATGGTCTGCCCGGTTTCTTCGTCGGTCTTGACCCGGAACGACGGGTCTTCCTGGGCCAGCTTGCCGAGGGCGATGCCCATTTTTTCCTGGTCGGCCTTGGTTTTGGGCTCCACTGCCACCGAGATCACCGGGTCGGGGAAGTCCATGCGTTCGAGGATGATCGGCTTGTTGATATCGCACAGGGTGTCGCCGGTGGTGACGTCCTTCATGCCGATCAGCGCGGCAATGTCGCCGGCACACACCGCCTTGATCTCGGCGCGCTGGTTGGCGTGCATCTGCACCATGCGCCCGACCCGTTCCTTCTTGCCCTTGACCGAGTTGAGCACCGCGTCGCCCGAGCTGAGCACACCGGAGTAGACCCGGGCGAAGGTGAGGGTGCCGACGAAGGGATCGGTGGCGATCTTGAAGGCCAGGGCCGAGAACGGCTCGTTGTCGTCGGCGTGGCGTTCCAGGTGTTTGTCGTCGTGGTCCGGGTCGGTGCCGTTGATCGCCGGGATTTCCGAAGGCGCCGGCAGGTAGTCGATCACCGCATCGAGCATCAGCGGCACGCCTTTGTTCTTGAACGACGAACCGAGGATCGCCGGAACGATCTCGTTGGCCAGGGTGCGCTGGCGCAGGCCGGCCTTGATCTGTTCGTTGCTCAGCTCGGTGCCGTCCAGGTACAGGGTCATGAACTCGTCATTGGCCTCGGCGGCGGCCTCGATCATGTGCGCGCGCCATTCGTTGGCCAGTTCCAGCAGCTCGGCGGGAATGTCTTCTTCGCGGTAGCTGGTGCCCTGGTCGTCGTCGTTCCAGTAGATGGCCTTCATCTTCACCAGGTCGATCTGCCCGGCGAAGTTTTCCTCGGCGCCGATGGCCAGCTGGATCGGCACCGGGTGGTGGCCCAGGCGCTGGTCGATCTGCTTCACCACCCGCAGGAAATCGGCACCCTGGCGGTCCATCTTGTTCACGTAGGCCAGGCGCGGCACATGGTATTTGTTGGCCTGGCGCCAGACCGTTTCGGACTGCGGCTCGACCCCGTCGGCGCCGCTGAACACCACCACCGCGCCATCGAGCACCCGCAGCGAGCGTTCCACCTCGATGGTGAAATCGACGTGGCCGGGGGTGTCGATGATGTTGAAGCGGTACTTGTCGGGAAATTGCTTGGTCGAGCCCTGCCAGAACGCCGTGGTCGCCGCCGAGGTGATGGTGATGCCGCGTTCCTGCTCCTGGGCCATCCAGTCCATGGTCGCGGCACCGTCGTGCACCTCGCCCATTTTGTGGTTGACCCCGGTGTAGAACAGGATGCGTTCGGTGGTGGTGGTCTTGCCCGCGTCGACGTGGGCGACGATGCCGATGTTGCGGTACAGCTCGATGGGGGTGGTGCGCGCCATGGTGGGTCACCCGTGCTTCATGCTGGTCGGAAGAACGGGCCGAGAGAAGTGGCCCGGGTCTTACCACGGTAGCAGAGGCTGGAGGTTACGCCTTGGCGGGCGCCGGGTGGTGGCTCAGCGCCCGGCGTCTTCAATGGACCTGGGAAAGCGCGGCTCGTAGCACAGCAGAAGTGACAGCCAGTGCCCGGTGGCGTGAATCAGGATGACGGGCCACAGCAGCAGGTTGAGCAGGACGAATATCCGCAGTTCCCGGGTTCGTATGAAACTGCTGTCCAGGCCCCAGGCGGCCTTGAGCGAGAGCCAAGGCCAGGGGAACTTGCAGATGAGTTTTTCCGGTGCAGGGGCGGCGGCCGGGCCTTCCTCCATGTAGCGGCGGATGTACTCCCAGAAGGCCAGCAACTCGCTGGCGTTGCGGGTGGGTTTGCCGACGAAGGTGACTTCGATGTTGTCGGTGGGCGTGCCCTCCAGATCCACGCCATCTCCCTTGTCCCAGACCAGGATGACGAAGCCGCCGGTGCCTTCCAGCTCGCTCATGTTCTTGTCGATAAGGATCTCGGTCTTGTCCCAGTCCATGATGCGGATACCGCCCAGGTGTTTGGGGCGGAGGAGGTAGACCTTGCGGGTGATGCGGTTGAAGCGGACGATGATGCGGCGGGCGGTGAAGGATTCCAAGCGAGTGAAATGAAAAGTGTATTTCAAAAAAACCGCCAACACCGCTATCCAGAGCACTGGGAAAAGAACGGCAAAAAAGTAGTCCGTGTCGGTTAAAGGGATCTCATTGTGATAACTATGCCCAGCTACCGCATAGTCGATGGACATGGTTGTATTTATTATGATTGCATAAATAATCATTCCATATATGCAGGTTGCAAAAAATGTAATAACACCTCTTTTTTCGTCGTTTGGTGTGCGTAGATCAATGCATTTTTCATTGTAAGAGTATAGGGAGCAATTGTCGTGCATCCGCTTGGATACGGAGTCGCTCACGCTTTCTGGCGCATGAAGCTCCGTTTGTCCAGCCTGACGTTGTTGAAGATTGAATTCTTTAAGCGCCTCTTCGTAAGTAATCAGCGTCTTGGACCATTGGAAACCTCGCTCCAGGAAATACATTAAGAAGTGCCCTTTATTGCGTTTTGCATGATTTTTATGAAGTAGCGTATGTTGCAGAGTTGCTGGTCAGCATCCCGCTTTCTCAATCACCTTCGGAAACCGTGGCTCGTAGCACAACAACAACGACAACCAGTGGCCAGTGGCGTGGATCAATATGACGGGCCACAGCAGCAGGTTGAGCAGGACGAATATCCGCAGTTCCCGGGTTCGTATGAAACTGGTGTCCAGGCCCCAGGCGGCCTTGAGCGAGAGCCAGGGCCAGGGGAACTTGCAGATGAGTTTTTCCGGTGCAGGGGCGGCGGCCGGGCCTTCTTCCATGTAGCGGCGGATGTATTCCCAGAAGGCCAGCAACTCGCTGGCGTTGCGGGTGGGTTTGCCGACGAAGGTGACTTCGATGTTGTCGGTGGGCGTGCCCTCCAGATCCACGCCATCACCCCTGTCCCAGACCAGGATGACGAAGCCGCCGGTGCCTTCCAGCTCGCTCATGTTCTTGTCGATAAGGATCTCGGTCTTGTCCCAATCCATGATACGGATACCGCCCAGGTGTTTGGGGCGGAGGAGGTAGACCTTGCGGGTGATGCGGTTGAAACGGACGATGATGCGGCGGGCGGTGAAGGATTCCATTAGAAGAAAGCGAAATGTATATTTAAGGAGTATATAGAGTATTACTGGCCAGAATAGAGGGAATAAGGTGAGAATCAAGTAGTCAGAGATACCCAGCTGGGCTCCACTGTGGTTGTGTCCATAAATTATTTTTTCTGCAGAAATAGCTCCCATGGAGAGAAACATGTAAGTGACAAATCCATATGCAAAGCCTAGAAATATCGTTATCGCTCCTCTTTTTTCATCGTTTGGTGTGCGTAGATCAATGCATTTTTCATTGTAAGAGTATAGGGAGCAATTGTCGTGGATCCGCTTGGATACGGAGTCGCTCACGCTTTCTGGCGCATGAAGCTCCGTTTGTCCAGCCTGACGTTGTTGAAGATTGAATTCTTTAAGCGCCTCTTCGTAAGTAATCAGCGTCTTGGACCATTGGAAACCTCGCTCCAGGAAATACATTAAAAAGTGCCCTTTATTGCGTTTTGCATGATTTTTATGAAATGGCGTATGTTGCAGAGTTGTTGGTCAGCATCCCGCTTTCTCAATCACCTTCGGAAACCTTGGCTCGTAGCACAACAACAACGACAACCAGTGGCCAGTGGCGTGGATCAATATGACGGGCCACAGCAGCAGGTTGAGCAGGACGAATATCCGCAGTTCCCGGGTTCGTATGAAACTGGTGTCCAGGCCCCAGGCGGCTTTGAGCGAGAGCCAGGGCCAGGGGAACTTGCAGATGAGTTTTTCCGGTGCAGGGGCGGCGGCCGGGCCTTCTTCCATGTAGCGGCGGATGTACTCCCAGAAGGCCAGCAACTCGCTGGCGTTGCGGGTGGGTTTGCCGACGAAGGTGACTTCGATGTTGTCGGTGGGCGTGCCATTCAGATCCACGCCATCTCCCTTGTCCCAGACCAGGATGACGAAGCCGCCGGTGCCTTCCAGCTCGCTCATGTTCTTGTCGATAAGGATCTCGGTCTTGTCCCAGTCCATGATGCGGATACCGCCCAGGTGTTTGGGGCGGAGGAGGTAGACCTTGCGGGTGATGCGGTTGAAGCGGACGATGATGCGGCGAGCGGTGAAGGATTCCAAGCGAATGAATCGAATTGTGTATTTTAGATAAACTATTAATACCAGTAGCCAGAATAGTGGAAATGCTATAAGGAAAAAATAATCTGTGTTTGTGATTAAGCTTCCATCGTGGCGGTATCCGGAATGTATTCTCTTTATGGCTAAATAGGTTGTGCCAATAAGACCTTGCAAGATGATCCCGCAAGCACTCAAAAAGAATATGCTGATTATTCCTCTTTTTTCATCGTTTGGAGTTCGGGAGTCGATGTATTTTTTGTTGTGTGTATAGATGGATGAGTTGGCGTGGGGCTGATCCGAAACGGAATCTTGTACTCCCTCAGGTGCGTGCAGTTCGGGCTGTCCAGGTTGCCGCTGTTGGTTATTTAAATCCTCCAGGGCCTCTTCGTAAGTGATCAAGGTTTTGGACCACTGGAAACCTCGTTCGAGGAAGTACATTAAAGAGTTCCTTTTATCGCATTTTGCAGGGTTTCTATTTCCTTTGCCTGGGACTCAATAGGTTTATTTGTGCGCTCCTTGCGGAATGTGCAGCTATCGAGGTAGCGTTGTAGTTGGTTGGGGAGCAGAAATATCTCAACCAGCATCAGTGCCAGCAGTACGATATTGAGACCGAAGAACATACGAAGCATCGGAACCATTCGTAAGGCCAGCGCAGAAGAAGCTTGCAGAGCTGATCTCATTGCTAAACCAAGAATTCGACGTGTGCTGTATTTTTTGAGCAAATATTCGAGGTAGGGTTTTGCATAAGCCAGACCGACCGTGACCGACAGTGTTGCCGCTCCTATCTGAGTAGCTGCGCGTAAAAAGAGAACGCTCGCGATGGAGTATCTACCGAGGCCAAGGTTGTCGTAGCCATCCTGGCCATCATACCAAGCCCCCACCAACCCAGCCGCCCCCGCCAGAACTCCAGCGCCCAGTCGCAACTTGCCCCCAAAGACCTTGGCCCCCTGCTGAACCGCGGCATTCCCGCTACGTTCCCCGAATGCCACCGCAGCCGCAGCCAGTTCCACGCCCGCAGCAGTGAGCGCCACTACCGCCGACACTGCCTCGATGTACTGCCTGCTGCCCTTGTCCTCGACCAATAGCCGGTTGTACAGGTTCCACATTTCCAGCATCGTCAGCACGCCGCCCAGGCGCATTTCGGTCATGGGGCCCCGGCTTCCGCCGCGCAGGGCGTCGTCGAAGCCGCGGGTCGCGGCGCGGTCGATGCGTGCTTCGGCGCCTCGGCTCAGTGGCTTGCCGCCGCGGGTCTCGAAGTGGATGTTCCTGGCGTAACGCCCCAACTGGGCATGCAGGAGGGTCATGGCGACCCGGTTGGCGGCTTTGTCCAGCACGGCCGCGGGTTTGTTCTGGAACAGCGAGTTGCCCAAGGTGTTGATCAGCATCGCGCCGCCCACCAGGTAACTTGAAGGGGGCCCTCCGGTCCCCTCGGCCAGTGCGTCCATCAGCGCATGACCCCTGTCGTAGAGGGCGGCGAGCTTCTTCATCCGGTCCTGCAGGGCGGCGGAGTCGAGGTTTTCGAGGAGGTCGCGTTCGTTGAACAGGGAGACGACTTCGTTTTCGGCGGCTTCCTGATTCTGCGCCAGCGACCGCCAGTACAGGTTCTCAAGGGACGGGTCGGCTTCGCGCCACCGATCGAGCAGGGCCTGGCCGGCTTCGGTAGCGTTCATCCCGGTCATGGCCTTGCCCATCTGGTCTTCGAACAGCAGGGCCTGTTCCGTGTCGTTGCGGTCGAACAGGTCGAGGGCTTGCTGCAGTTGTTCGCTCTGTAGCCAGAGCAGGTGATCGTCCGTGCGTGCGTTCCGGGCGGCGTCGGCCTTGTCGACTTCGGCGTGGTAGCGTTTGAGAAAGGCCTGACGCCTGTCCTCGTCGATGTAGCCTGCGTACTGGTTCCAGCTCTCGGCACGTCCGGCCTGGACGGCTGCTTTCTGCACCTGCATCTGGTGTGACGGATTGCGGAAGGACTGGTAGTTGCCGGAGGACTGCACCACGGCATAGCGATTGCCGGCCTGGTATTCAGGGTCGGTGTAGCGTACGCCGATCTGTTTCTGATGGGCGTAGTAGCGGGCCTCGGCGTCGTCTTCCACCAGCTTCCTGATGTTGTCGATGGCGAAGGCAATGGTGAACTTGCGATGGTTATCGACCTTCTCCTCATCCTCCTGCGCCATGAATGCCTCGAGCGACTCGCTGCTTGCGTTGCGCCAGGCATTGAGCTCCTGAACGATGCCCAGGGCGTCGTTCAGCACGACGGCCACCCCGCGCCGTGCCTTGCCACCGGCGTCGGGTCGCATTGCGGCGCGCACCGCCTGCCGCGGTGGCGCAAGCAGAGGGGCGAAGGCCTGGGCGGTCAGGTGTTGCTTGAGGGCCGGCTTGCCGTCGGCGGCATACTCGGCGATGAGTTCGAGGGCGTCATGGTCGAGCACGTCCTTCATGTGCGGCGGCTCTTGCGCGATCAGCCCGGCGATGTCCACCGAGGTCATGGTGGCGCGGTACTTTTCCAGTTGCCGGTATTTCTCCCGCACCGCTTGGGTCAAGGGCACGGGACTGTAGAGAAAGCGCAGGTCCTCGATGCCGTCCATGTCGTGGATCCGCAGCATCCAGGTCAGTCCCTTGACGCCGCTTTCCCCGACAAAGGGTGATGGCGCCGGTGCCCAGGGCTGGTCGGCATCGATGTATTCGAGCGAGGCGAGGTCGGACACGCGGTACTGGCTGTGCCAGGCGAAGGGTTCTTCCCTGCGTCTGACGAGGACGTACAGGAAACCCTCGCGCAGCGGCCTCAGGGCATAACCGGCCTCGCTGAGCCTGCCCACCTGCATGGGGCGGCTCAGGTGTGGCGGCAGGAACGGCAGCAGTCCTCTCTGGGCGGTGTCACCGCCCACCGCGCCATAGCGCAGGGGCAGAAACGACAAGGTTCGGGTACAGGAGACGGTCGGACCAGGATTCAGGCTTTCCAGGAACGTGTTGCTGTTCTCGCAGAGTGCAAAGGTTTCTTCCCAACGGTTCATGGATGACGACTCACTTCGAATTTCGGAAAAGGCGTTGTTTCAGCGCCAGTGCAAGAGGTTGGGCAGCGTCCCGGACATCCGTCAGGGCCGCTTGCCAGGCAGGGCTTGCGCGCAGGTCCGGGCCATGCCGGGTCAGGAAGATGACGTAGTCCTTCTGGTCTGCCGGACGGTGCACACCGTTCTCGTGCGCCTCGGCCAGCAGTCGGCGCACCCGTGCAAGCCGGACGCCCTGGCCACGCACAGGGTTCCCGGGGGCGACGTCTTCCCGAAGCAGTTCAGCCAACTGGAAGCACAGCGACTCTCCCGAGAGGGCATCCCAACAGGCCTGGTCCAGCCGGAGGGTCAGGACGCCGTGCTGCTCCGGTCGGTGGCCGCCGCTGTAGTGGCGCCAGGAGTTGCGACGCTCGTGAGGTTCCAATGCCCACCATGAATGGATGGGCGCGAGCAATTCGGCGATACCCAGCAGGTCATGGCGGGCGTGCAGCACCGGAAACGCCTGCTCGCTGTAAAAGCGCAGCAGGTAGGTGTCGCCATCCGGCGCACGGGCGGCGGCTGCCTGTCCGAGGTGCCTGGCGAGCAGGGGCGGCTCCAGCGCGCTGAGCAGCCAGGCGCAGGGTACATCGCCTGCGATTTCGACCAGGGTGCAATGGAGGTCGTACTGGCTGTCGACGCTCAGGCGCTGTCCGGAGGAGAACAACCAGGGACCGATGTCCCGAAGATTGGCAAAGCACGGTTGGGACAGGAGCGGGTAGGCCGCTTCCTGGAAGTGCTCGATCAGGCGTGCACGCGTCGTGGGCGGTACGCGAGCCATTTCGAGGATGGCCGTCAAGCGCAGGCCCGGTGTCTGGTGAAGCTGGATGATCAGGTCTTCTGCAAAAGGGGTCATCCGGCGAACACTCCTTCCATTTTGATCAGGCTGCGACCTTCGGCTATCGCCTTGAGCAGGCATCCCACGCACACAGGACTGGCCGCCTCCGGAGCGCTGGGCATGACGATGCTGTTGCTGCTTGCGCCCGGGTCTATGGTCATGGGGCCCCGTGCGTGGATGGCAATGCCGTCCAGGGTGATGCCGGTGGCATCGATGCTCAGCGAACCGCCAGGCCCCTTGAGCGTGAGTGCGTCGGCCACCTGGATTTCGAGCACCCGGGTGCGATGCACGATGCGCTGGCCCGCTTGCAGGCTGACCTCGCCTTGCACCTGCTGTTGCAGGTGCCCGCCGATCTCGATGCAGTGATCGGCGGTCGTCCTGTCGTAACGGTGATTGCCAACCGTTTCGGTACGATCACCCGCGGTGCTGATGCTGTGATTGCGATCGATCACCAGTTCATCGTCTTCGCCGACGCGGTGGCGGCGGTTGCGCCCGATGAGCAGGGTTTCGTCATTGCCCACGGTGTCCTTGCGGTCATGGCCGACGGTGAGGGTCTCGTCGTTCTCCACCTGCTCGCTGCGGTCGTGGCCGACGAAGGTGGTTTCGTCATGCTTGACGACGTTGTTCTGGTCCTTCTGCGCGTGGATGAACACCTCTTCCAGCCCCGCCTCGTCCTCGAAGCGCAGTTCGTTGAAGCCGTTGCCCTTATGGCTCTGGCTCTTGATGGTCATGCGGGTCTTGTGCCGGGGCAGTTCGTAGGGCGGTCGCTGCAGGGCGGTGTAGACCCTGCCGGTGATCACCGGCTGGTCGGGATCGCCGTCGAAGTTGGACACGATCACTTCCTGGCCGATGCGCGGTATCGCCATGTGTCCCCACAGCGCACCGGCGATGTTCTGCGATACACGGATCCAACAGGAGCTGTGCTCGTCGTCCTTGCCTTCACGGTCCCAGGGGAACTGCACTTTCACCCGGCCGTATTCGTCGCAGTAGATTTCCTCGCCTGGCGGGCCTACCACCCGGGCCGGCTGCGGGCCGTCGATACGGGGTTTGGGCAGGGCTTCGGGGCGCCACTCGGTGTCGTCGGGCACCAGGGGTGGCGATGCAGTTGTAGTGGGTGCCCTGGCGGGCATCGGCGCTGTCTTCGGCAAGGCTGGTGTACTGCTTGCCGTGGTGCTCCAGGTGAATCGGGCGCCAGCCGCGGTTGAGGTCTTCGCGGGGATGACCAACGAGGTCGAAACAGATGCCCGGCACCAGCCGCGCATCGTCACCTTCGGCGATGACCTGGCAGGCATCGCCACGCAGCCCGCGCAGGCGGTCGCGGGTGAAGGCCTCGCCGGCTTCGCCCTTGTAGCGGCCGGGGTAGTCGTAGCGCTCGTAGCCGCGCTCCTGATGGTCGAGGTCGCTGGCCTCGCGGCGGGTCTGCTGGTTGTACTTGGGGTTCTTGAAGCTGTAGTCGCGCTGCACCTGGCGGGCGGTGCGCACGTTCTCGGTGTAGATGAACCGGTGCAGGGCCGGGCCCGGGCGGTCGCCGCCAGGCTTGGCGTTGTATTCCACCGGCGGGTCGGGCTGCTTGCCGAAGATCCACAGGCGGTCGCAGTGGATCAGGCGGTGGCCCTCGGCGCTGTGCCGGAAACCGTAGAAGAAGCCTTCTTCCCTCAGAATTCGCTCAGTAAATGCGTAATCCGTCTCACCCGCTTGCAGGCAGTATTCTCTTACCTCATGGGGGTTGGTAACGCGCTGCTCGTAGTCGAGGGTCAAGGCGTGTTTCTTCAGCATCGCGGTGGCGATGTCGGGCACGTTGAGGGTCTGGAAGATGCGCCAGTCGGAGGTGAGTTTCAGGCGCGCCAGGCGCGGCTCGACCACGGCGTGGTAGCGGGTGCGGCGAAAGCCGGTGTCGCCTTGCTGGAACGAGCTGACCGAACCGTGCACGTAACGCACCGGCTGCTCGCCGTGCCAGAGGGTGAACAGCGCCGGGCGGTCGAGGATTTCAGCGAAGTCGACGGCGGGGTTGGTGCAGCTCAGGTCGATGTCGAGACGGAAGGTTTCGGACAGGCCTTCGGTCAGGCGGAATTCGACGACGTCGAACGTATCGTTGCTACCGCCGTTGAAGGTAAAGCGCAGATCAGATTGAGCGGCCATGCCTGCAGGATCTCCATGGAAAGCATTCCCTGGAGATCCTGCAGGCTGGCCAGCGGCGTAGATATAGGAAAATTCCTAACTGAAGCCATGAAATGGCTGAGCGTTGGAAAGGCTAGTTGATCTCGGTCCAGCGCCCCTCGGCCCGATCCGAACGGACACAGGCATCGATAAAGTTCATTCCCTTCAACCCATCCTCCGCCGTCGGGCACAGCAGCGATTGCGCGCTCGGCGCCCGCTGTTCCCTGCGCGCCCGAATCCGTTCGGCCGCTTCGCTGTAGATGTTGGCGAATGCTTCCAGCAGGCCTTCCGGCTGGCCGGCCTTGATCCGGGTCGACAGCCGCGCCGACTCGCTCAGCCAGGCTTCGCCACGGCGCAGGATCTGGTGCGGCTGGTCCTGGTAGCGCACTTCCAGGCGCTCCGGGTCTTCCTGGTGCCAGTACAGCGAGCCCTTGGAGCCGAACACCCGCAGTTGCAGGCCATGGCGGTGGCCGGCGGCGACGAAGCTGGCCCAGAGCAGGCCGCGCGCGCCATTGCCCAGGCGCAGTTTGACGTGGGCGTTGTCGTCGCTGATTCGGCCCGGCACCAGGGTGCTCAGCTCGGCCGAGACTTCGCTGATTTCCTGGCCGGTGACGAAGCGCAGCAACTGGTGGGCATGCACGCCGACATCCGCCAGCACCGACGAGGCGCCGGCCTGGGACGGGTCGGTGCGCCACATCAGGGCCTTGGCGCCTTGCTGTTCCAGGGCATGGGTGCCGAAGCCGGCAGCATGTTCTACCTGGACCAGGCGTACCTCGCCGAGGGCGCCGCTGGCGATCAGTTCGCGGGCTTCGCGGATCAGCGGGTAGCCGCTGTAGTTGTGGGTCAGCAGGTGCAGCGCCGGGCCACGACGGACCCTTTCCAGCAGGGTATTGGCTTCGTCGAGGGTGGCGGCCAGCGGCTTGTCGCTGATGACGTCGATACCCTGATCGAGGAACGCCAGGCTGGCCGGCACATGTACGGCGTTGGGCGCCATGATGGCGGCGGCGTGGATGCCGTCCGGTCGCGCCGCTTCGGCGGCGGCCATGGTCTGGAAGTCCGGGTAGATGCGGTCAGGGGCGACGCCGTAGGCCTCCGCGGCGGCGCGGTTGCGCGCCGGGTCGCGGGCGAAGACGCCGGCCACCAGTTCGAAGTGGCCGTCCAGGTGCGCGGCGTAGCGGTGGGTGGAGCCGATGGACGACTCCAGGCCGCCGCCGACGAAGCCCAGGCGCAGGCGTTGGGTCGGGTTGCCGAGGGTTTTCATGGCTGGCTTCCTTGCAGTTGACGGGCGAAGTGGGTGATGGCCAGGACGTAGCCGTGGGTACCGAAACCGGCCAGCACCGACTGCGCCACCAGCGATACGTAGGAGTGGTGACGGAACGCCTCGCGGCGGTGGACGTTGGAGATGTGCACCTCGATCACCGGTACTTCAGCGGCGATCAGCGCGTCGTGGATCGCCACCGAGGTGTGGGTCCAGGCGCCGGGGTTGATGACGATGCCGGCGACGCGGCCACGGGCCTGGTGGATCCAGTCGATCATCTGGCCTTCGTGGTTGGTCTGCTGGAACTCGATGTCCAGTTCCAGGCGCTCGCCAGCGGCGCGGCACAGCGCCTCGACGTCGGCCAGGGTTTCGCGGCCATACACTTCGGGCTGGCGCAGGCCGAGCATGTTCAGGTTGGGGCCGTTGAGGACGAGTAGGGTCTGCATGGGGGTCGATTCCGCTCAGTGGGTGGTGCGCAGGGCCTGGGCCCGTTGCGCGTCATAGATGGTTTTGTCGAGGGCCACGGCGTCGGGCTTGCCGAGCTGGTCCAGCGGGGTACGGTAGGTTTCCGGCGCGCTCCAGGCGGCGATGGCCGAGATCGCGGTGACCACGCAGGTGATGGCGCCGATCATCAGCGGCACGTTGTCCGAGCCGGGCGGTGCCACGGCGGTGAACAGCGCCGGCAGCAGGGCGGTGATCATGTAGCCGATGTTCTGCGCCACGGCCATGGCCGAGACCCGGTAGTGGGTCTGGAACTGCTCGGGGAAGAAGCTCGGGAAGATGGCGTTGTAGCCCTGGTAGATCGTGCCCCACATCAGCAGCGAGGCAGCGAACGCCAGCGGCACGCTGTGGATGCTGATGGCGTACAGATAGGCGAAGGACATCAGCCCGCAACCGATGGCCGCGCCGATGATCAGCGGGCGCCGGCCGATGCGGTCGGAGAGGTTGCCGACGAAGGGGATCACCATTACCGCGACGATATTGCCCACCACCGGGATCCACAGGTACACGCTCTTGTCGAAGCCGACGCCGTAGGCCGGCTGTACCGCGTAGGCGGCGCCGAAGATGGTTGTCACCACCGGGATCACGTTCATCAGCGACACGCCGAACACCACCAGCATGCCGTGCCAGCTGTATTTGAAGGCTTCGCGGATGGGCGAACGGGTACGGGTGACGTTTTCCACTTTCTGTACGAAGGCTTCGGGCTCGTTGACCTCGCGGCGGATGATGAAGGCGGCGATCAGCACGGCGGCGCTGAGCAGGAACGGAATGCGCCAGCCCCAGCTATTGAACGCTTCTTCGGGCATGAAGTAGGCCAGCGGCAGGAAGATCGCCGCCGCCAGCACCTGGCCGGCCTGCACGCCTTGCAGGGTGAAGCTGGCGAAGAAGCCGCGGCGTCCGGGCGGCGCGTGTTCGAGGATCATCGAGCTGGCCCCGGCGATTTCGCCGGCCACGGCGAAGCCCTGGATCAGGCGCAGCACCACCAGCAGGGCCGGGGCCCAGTAGCCGATCTGGTTGAAGGTCGGCAACAGGCCGACGGCGAAGGTGGCGATGCCCATCAGGAACATGCACAGCAGCAAGACGTGCTTGCGCCCGCGGGTGTCGCCCCAGTGGCCGAGCACGAAGGCACCGACCGGCCGAGCGAGGTAGCCGACGCCGTAGGTGGCGAGGGAGGCGATGATTGCCAGTTTCGGGTCGCCGGCGGGGAAGAAGATCTGCGGGAAGATCAGTGCCGCAGCCTGGGCATAGATGAAGAAGTCGTAGTACTCCAGGGCGGAGCCGACCCAGCCGCTGGCGGTGGCCTTTTTCGTTTGTCGGGTGTTGTCGTGAGCCATAGTGTTCTCTCTTGTTGTTTTTATTGTGTTTTCTAGGGCCTCATCGCTGGCAAGCCAGCTCCCACACTGTGGGAGCTGGCTTGCCAGCGATGAGGCCCAGAAGGTTTTTACAACTGCTCGGTGGAAACGATCTGCCCCGTCCGCGCCGCCTCGCTGATGGCATCGACGATCTGCAGATTGCGCAGCCCGTCGCGCACGCTCACCAGCGGCTCGGCCTCGCCGCGGATCACCTGGCAGAAGTGCGCCAACTGGCGCGCCAGCGGATCGGCTTCCTCAAGGCTTGCCACGGCCGTCTCGAACGGCTTCCACCACGAGCGGTCCTCGCGCTTGCCGTAGTACTTCAGGCGCATGGTCGGGATCGACAGCGAGCCCTGGGTGCCGGCCAGTACGTAGCAGTCTTCGTCGTCGTAGCTGGGGTAGTCGCGGTTTTCCCGCGAGGTCTGCTCCCAGCTGCGGGCGCAACCGGCGGTGTCGGAAAGCATGAAGGTGCCGAGGGCGCCACTGGCGAAGCGCAGGCTGACGGCCACGGTGTCTTCCACGGCAAAGCCGCGGGTGGCGTTGGACGCCTGGGCCTGGACCGCGATGATCTCGCCGCACAGCGAACGCAGGTTGCCGATCTCGTGGATCATGTTGATCAGCACCGGGCCGCCACCGGCTTCACGGCGCCAGGGCGCGGCGTCGAAATAGTCGTCGGGCTTGTAGAACAACGCGCTGCCCATCACCGCCACCAGGTTGCCGAGCACGCCTTCGGCGATGACGTCGCGGGCCTTCTGCAGGATGGCGCTGTGGGCACGGTGGTGCCCCACCAGCAGCTTCGCTCCGGCTTGTTCGGCGATGGCCAGCAGGCGTTTGCCTTCTTCGAACGTGTGCGCCACCGGTTTCTCGATCAGCGCGGGAATGCCGTGGGCGACGCAGGCGAGGGCGCCTTCGACGTGCAACTGATTGGGGGTGGCGAGGATCACGCCGTCCGGGCGCTGTGCCGCCAGCAGGCTGTCGAGGTCGCTGTACAGCGGTACGCCGAGGCTCTGGGCGAAGGCGGCGGTGGCAGGCAAGGGGTCGACGAGGGCGGCCAGTTCGCACTCGGCGCTGGCCTGGATCAGTTCGATATGACGACGGCCGATCAGGCCGGCGCCGGCGACGGCAATGCGGATCTTCTTCATAGGTCTCTCTTGTTGTTCTGGCTTGTGCGGCAAGGCAGGTTTTGTGAGAGGCTAAATAAAAAGTCCCAGGAGATAATCGGGCGTAATGAAGAATCAGAATGTGCTTACAGCGAATAATGAGCCCCTGCTGCGCGACCTGCAGCTGTTCTGCGAAGTGGCCCGGCGCTCCAGCTTCATCGCCGCTGCCAGCGAGACCGGGTTGTCACCGGCCCATGTCAGCAAGCGCATCGCCACCCTCGAAGAACAGCTCGGCGTGAAGCTGTTCAACCGCACCACCCGACGGGTGAACATCACCAGCGATGGCGAGGCGGCGTTCGTCTGGGCGCAGAAGATCCTCGAAGACGTCGGTGCCATGGTCGATGCGCTGTCCGGCGGGCAGCGCGAGCCGCAAGGCACGTTGCGGCTGTGCACCAGCCTGCGCCTGGGGCGCGAGCACATTGCGCCGATCCTTTCGCTGCTGCGCCGGCAGTACCCGGCGCTGGAGGTGTGGGTGGAGTTGCTGGACCGGCGGGTAGACCTGATCGCCGACAACTTCGATATCGACATCCGCGTCGGCGAGGTGCAGGAAAAACACCTGATCGCCCACCGCATCGCCGAGAGCACCCGGGTGCTGGCGGCGTCGCCGGAGTATCTGGCGCGACGGGGCATGCCCAAGGTGGCGGCGGACCTGGCCCAGCACGATTGCCTGCTGTTTCGCAGCCGCGACGACCGCTTCGGCGTGTGGCGGCTGGTGGGGCCCAACGGTGCGGAAACGGTGAAGGTCACCGGCCCCATGGCGTCGAACCACAGTGACATCGTCCGCCAGTGGGCCCACGACGGCCACGGCATCATCATGGCCTCGCGCTGGGACGTGGCCGGCAGCCTGGCCAGCGGTGCCCTGGTGCGGGTGCTGCCGGCCTGGCACCAGCCGGCGGATATCTGGGCGGTGACGGCGGTGCGCTCGTCCAGCTCGGCCAAGGTGCGGGCGTGCGTGGCGTTTCTGCGCGAGCAGTTGGCGAGCGGGCCGTACGCCCTGTGTCCTGGCGGTTAGGCCCAGCCGCTGCTGCGCTTGCGCCCGCGGGTCAGCGCCGGAATGATCAGCCCGGCCAGCAGGCCGGCACCGGCGATACTGCCGCCGTAGACCATGTAACGCATCATCACCTGTTTGTTTTCATCGCCCAGGCGGGCCTGGGTGTCACGCAGTTGTGACTGGGCCTGGGTCAGTTCCTCGTTGAGCGACTGGTTGCGGGCCTGCAGTTCGTCGATCAGCGCCTTGCGCGAATCGAGGGTTTCCTGCATGCCCTGGACGCGGGTCTTCCAACTGTCGTCGATGGTCTTGAGCTGTTCGTCCAGTTGCGCGACCCGAGCGGTCAGCTGCGGCAGGTGCTCGGCCTGGCCGGGTACGTTCTGCAGGTCGTTGCTGGCGATCCACACCACGTCGCCGGACTCGCCGCGGACCTGGCTGTAGCTGCCCTGGGTGCCCAGCAGCTTGACCTTCTGTCCGGACTTGAGCGTGCCCACCAGGCGATGGCCATCGGTGGGGCCGCTGCGCACGTAGGTGCTGAGGCTGTCGCTGACCCAGCGGTCGTCGCTGGCGGGTTCTTCGGCGTGGGCGACGGCATTGAAGAACAGGCCGGCGAACAGCATGGGGAGCACGGCGGAGCGTGCGCGGAGAGGGCGAAACAGGCGCATGGTTATCTTCCCCGAGAAGAAAAATGAAAACCGCCGGCCGCATGCCTGCCGCCAGCGCAACGAAGGGTGAGAAAGGGGATAACCGTTGGACGTCCCCGGGGCCTGTAGGAAAAAACCCTACAAGCCACCAGCGCAAAGACAGTTTTTATCGCGCCAGGTTCACTGGCCGGCGTGCCATTGGGCGAAACGCAGGTCCAGACGGGCTTCGAGCAGATCGTAGTGGGCCCAGCTCGCGGCGGGCTCGGCGTCGTCGGCCAGCAGCTCGCGCAGGTCGCTGGGCAGGGAAGGGGCCTGAAGGCTCAGGTAATGGTTGGCGAAGGCGTTGCCCAGGCGGTTGAGGTCTTCGTCCACCAGCAGGCCGTCGCAGCACAGCTGGAAAAAGCGGGCAGGGGTCAGCAGGCGTTCGCCGAGGGCCTGGATCTCGGCGTCGTAGTCGGCCCTGAAGTCGCGGCTGAGCAAGTCATGGCTCGCGCCCCAGGTCAGGAACAGGCCGGCGTACGGGGCATGGCGCAGGTGAGCGCAGGGCGAACCGTCATCGGCGTGGTGCCAGCAAGCATCGGTAGCAATCATCACAGCGGTCCTTGTTCGGATGGTTGGCTTGGCTTGAGGCGCTAGCTTACTCCTTCCCGGAGTGGCGGGTAGCCATATGAGACTTAATGACGCATTGGTCAGGACATTGGTGGGTGTGTTGGAAAGGCAGGACGAGAGCGTTAACATCTGAACTTTCCTACAAAAACAAAACAGGAAGCCCATGAATTCCCACGCTCTTTCCCTACAGGATCTGGCCGCGCCGGATGGCGTCTGCTATGGCTGCGGATCGGCCCATCCCAGCGGGCTGCACCTGAAAAGCCACTGGGCCGACGACGGTGTCCATGTGCTCTGCACCCATTCTCCCGACAGCACCTTCTGCGGCTGGCCTGGGCTGGTCTATGGCGGCCTGCTGGCGATGCTGGTGGATTGCCATTCCAACTGGACCGCCATGGCGTATCACTACCGTGCCGAAGGGCGTGAGCCGGGGTCGTTGCCGCGCATCGATTGCGTGACCGGGCATCTGGGGCTGACCTACCTGAAGCCGACGCCGATGGGCGTGGAGTTGACGCTCAAGGCACGGGTCGAGGGCGAGCTGGGGCGCAAGAGCCGGGTGATCTGTGAGGTCTGGGCCGGCGATGTGCTGACCGTGACAGCGGACTCGGTGTTCGTGCGGGTGGATACCGAGCGGTTGAAACAGCAGGCGCATGGACAGGCCTGATTCGTAGAGCTTCAGGGCCTCATCGCCGCCCGGCCAGCTCCCACGCAGGGAGCCGGGGCGGCGGCGATGTGGCCTTCCCGGGCGACACCCCTTCAAGGCCTGGCAGCCAGCAACAAAACCCCCGGCAGTCTGGGGCAAGACGTGGCAATGGAGTGCGGCGCACAGTGACGCACAACCATAACAACGGCACTTGAGGTCTTCACCATGTCGCTCAATGACTCGCTCAGCGCGCACCTGAACCGGGGCACGATCGGGTTCCCCACCGCCCTTGCCAGTACCATCGGCCTGATCATGGCCAGCCCCGTCATCCTGACCGCGACCATGGGCTTCGGCATCGGCGGCAGCGCCTTCGCCATGGCGATGCTGATCGCGGTGCTGCTGATGCTGGCGCAATCCACGACCTTCGCCGAAGCGGCGGCGATCCTGCCGACCACAGGCTCCGTGTACGACTACATCAACTGCGGCATGGGCCGTTTCTTCGCGATCACCGGTACGCTGTCGGCCTACCTGATCGTCCACGTCTTCGCCGGGACCGCGGAAACCATCCTCGCCGGCGTGATGGCGCTGGTGAACTTCGAGCACCTCAATACCCTGGCCGAATCCGCCGGCGGCTCCTGGCTGCTGGGCGTCGGTTTCGTGGTGGTGTTCGCCGTGCTCAACGCCTTTGGCGTCAGCGCGTTCGGCAAGGCTGAAATCATCCTGACCTTTGGCATGTGGACCACCCTGATGGTGTTCGGCGTGCTGGGCCTGATCGCCGCGCCGGCGGTGGAGCTCGATGGCTGGTTCGGCGAGTCGATGGTCGGTACCGATCTGATCACCGTGCTGTCGCTGGTGGGCATGGCGATGTTCATGTTCGTCGGCTGCGAGTTCGTGACGCCGCTGGCGCCGGACCTGCGCCGCTCGGCGCGGACCATGCCACGGGCCATGGCGCTCGGCCTGCTGGGCGTGGCCACCTGTATGTTCATCTACGGCGCAGCGATGAAGCGCCAGGTGGAGAACGTGGTGCTGGACGCCGCCTCCGGCGTGCATCTGCTGGACACGCCGATGGCGATTCCGCAGTTCGCCCAGCAAGTGATGGGTGATATCGGCCCGCTGTGGCTGGGTATCGGCTTCCTGTTCGCCGGCGCCGCCACCATCAACACCCTGATGGCCGGTGTGCCGCGGATCCTCTACGGCATGGCCGTGGACGGTGCGCTGCCGAAGGTCTTCACCTACCTGCACCCACGCTTCAAGACGCCGCTGCTGTGCATTCTGGTGGCGATGCTGATTCCGTGCCTGCACGCCCTGTACCTGGGCGGCAACACCGACAACATCATGCACCTGGTGCTGGCGGCGGTGTGCGCCTGGAGTACCGCGTACCTGCTGGTGACCCTGTCGGTGGTGATCCTGCGCATCCGTCGCCCGGACCTGCCGCGTGCCTACCGCTCGCCGTTCTTCCCGCTGCCGCAATTGCTGTCCAGCGTCGGCATCCTCCTCGGCATGTGGTTCATCACCCCGCCCGGCATGAACCCTGCCGACGTGTACGTGCCGTTCGCCTGGATGCTCGGTGGCACCGCGGTCTACGCGCTGTTCTGGACGCTGGTGGTGCAGAAGGTCAACCCGTTCAAACCGGCGGTGGTCGAAGACGTCCTGGCCAAGGAATTCGCCAACGAACCTGGAGCGCATCATGGCGACTACTACGCCGAATCTGTGGCAAAGACTGTTTGACCGTGCACCCTCGGGCTATCGCCCGGGGGTGACCCTGGAGCACCTGCGACGCAATCTCGGCGTCAAGGGTTGCCAGGTTCTGGAAGCCGGCCGGGCGCGTTTTGCCCTGGCCGGTGGCCTTGAGTTCAAGGTGCGCGAGCGCACCGAGTCGCAACTGCTGATGCACCTGGTGCTCTGCGAGTTTCGCCTGGAATGCGATGCCGTCTCGAAGGGCACGGTCCGGCTGGAGGCGCATCATCGTGGTGCGATTCGTCGCACCGGGATCGGCTGGAAACAGAAGGGGGGCGAGGCGGGGCTGGCCGAGACCCTCCGCCAGCGCATCGAGCAGGACCCGACGCTGTACCAGGCGCTGATGCCGCTGGATTTCAAGCGTCTGCGCCTGGAGCGCGGCGAGGGCCGCTGGGCAGTGACCCTGGAGCATATGGGCGGTAGTGAAGTGGTTAACCGGATGCCGGCCTTTCGTCGGTATATCCGCATCAGTCCACAGCAGCGCGACCTGTTGCTGACCGCGCTGATTGGCTTGAAACGCTTGCTGCAAGGGCTCTGATTCCAGGTTGGCACTCTATGTGCTTTCACACATGGGCTTACAGAATTGTTGCGCGCATATAGATAAGATGTTAACTATTGCCCGACAAAAACAAGATGCCACTGTGGAGGTACGTATGAGTATCCATCAGGCTACCGGCTCGGCCCTGGATCGCTGGAACGCGGCGATGCAGGCCACCTGCGGGTATTTTGAAACCGAACTTGCGTTCAACCGCTCGCTGTTCATTGGCGAGATATCCACCTGGTCGCGGGGTGGGTTGGGCATGGCCAACCTGCGCACCAATGCCGGGGTGATTCGTCGCAACGGCCTCAAGGCCGATCGCGACAATGACCAGAGCTGCTTCCTGGTCAGCCAGCGCACCGGTTTTTCCCAGATCACCCAGAACGGCGTCAGCCTGCAGCTCGCACCCGGCGAGATGCTGCTGATGGATGCCGTCGGTGCCTGCGAGATCATGCCGTTCGGCCTGATCGAGCACGCTTCGCTGGGACTGTCGCGCGAGCAGGTGTGTCGCCAGTTGGGCAGCGACCAGCGGATCTTCGGCAAGATCTCCCAGAGCAAGGCCTGCGGACGCATGCTCCATCTGCTGATGGACCAGTTGTGCAAGGAAGCGCCGGCGGGCGAGAGCGAGCAGGCCGAAGGCGAGGCGCTGCACAGCGCGTTCCTGTCGTTGCTCGGCTCGGCCATCGAAGGCAGCGATCAGGCCAGCAACCTGCCGGCGGCGTTGCAGGGGGCGGACCTGCGCAGCTATGTGCAGAAGGTCATCGACGAATCCCTGGGGCAACCCGGCCTGACGCCCGTCAGCCTGGCCAACCGCCTGAACATCTCGGTGCGCCATCTGTATCGTCTGTTCGAGGAGCAGGGCGACAGCGTCTGCCGCTACATCCAGCGCGCTCGTCTGCAACGCAGTGCCGACGATCTGGCCAATCCGATCCACAAGACCGAATCCATCACCACCATCGCCTACAAGTGGGGATTCACCGATTCGGCGCACTTCAGCCGCTCGTTCAAGAAGCAGTTCGAGCAGTCGCCGAAGGACTTCCGCAGTACCAGCCTGGCCGGCCTCGCCCTGGCGTAAGAAAGACGTTCCCGCACTGACTGACTTGACCCTGTAAAGGGGTTGCCTTTAGCTTCGCCCAGTCGTGCTACCGATCGGTCGGTAGAGTGATTGTGAAATCACCTGGCGACCGGTCTTGCCGTTGTCAGGCATGATGGCGCCCCCGGGTGCCGAACTGCCTTGCCGGCCTTTGAATGCCTGTTGATTGGAGATGTTTTGCATGAGAACCCTTTCGCCTTCGGCGGAGAAGATTTGCGTGGTGGCGGTCGAGCAGTTTGCCGAATCGGGCTACGACGCCGCCTCGCTCAACGACATCGCCGTGGCGGTGGGTATGCGCAAGCCGTCGCTGTATGCCCATTTCAGCAGCAAGGACGACCTGTTCGAGGCGGTTTTCGAGCGGGCACTGGAGTTCGAGCGGGTGTATGTCGAAGGCTGTTTCGCCGCCGACAAGGGCCTGCCGGGGGCGTTGTATGCGCGTTGCCTGTCCGAGCGCTACCAGGCGTCGGCGCATCTGCGCTTCCTGCTGCGGGCGGCATTCTTCCCGCCAGCGGAGCTGCGCTCGATGATTTCGGCGGGTTTCGAGGGCTATCTGGGGCGTATGGGCGAGGTGTTCGGCAAGGCGCTGCAGCGGCAGTTGCCGACGCTGGATGACGAGCGCCGGGCGCTGTTCGTCGATGCGTACCTGGGGGTGGTGGACAGCCTGATCGTCGAGCTGATCTATGCCGGGCAGGCGGCGTACGAGCGGCGGTTGCGGGCGATGTGGACGTTGTTTGCGGGGTCGTTGCAGGCGGCTGTTTAAGGTTTTAGCGCCTCATTCGCCGGCAACGCCGGCTCCCACACCGTGGGAGCTGGCTTGCCAGCGATGAGGCCATCGAGGTGTGCGGTGTCGATCAGGCGACCGCGAAGTAGTGCTTCACGAAGCTCTCGCTGAGGATTTCCCACAGCACCGGCGTGCCCTTGGTCACGAACCAGCTGTCGCCAGCCTTGTACTCGGTGACCTGGCCAGTGCTTTCATCGGTCAGGCGCACGGCGCCAGTCACTACAACGGCCTGTTCGTTGAACGGATAGACCATGCGGAACTTGCCCTGGGTGGTGCCGAAGTAGGCGCTGCTGGTGGCGTCGGTGGGGGCGCCGAAGGTCATCTTGCCGAAGGCGCGCACTTCGCCTTCGAGAATCTCCGAACCCAGGTCGGCAACGGTGCCCCACGCGTCCAGTTCGCTCAGTTGGATATTCAGTTTGCTTGCGGTCAGGGTCATGGCAGTGGTTCCTTGAACAATGGAATAAGCGGGTGTGGCGGCGGCCGTGTGTCGGTCGCGTCATGGCGCTCATTAACGCCCTTGGCTGGCGCAATGTCTTGATCGTCTGTGCCGGTGCATTTGTTCCACGATGCCAGGTGCCGCAAGGCACTGTCGTGCGGCACGGTTTTTGTTAAAGTGTTAACAAAATAGCCTGAGAACCCTGCATTTTCATGTCCAGCCGCCCTCGCCAGTCCCTGACGCTCACCCTGCTGCAAGCCCGTGAAGCCGCCATGCGTTTTTTCCGTCCCTCCCTCAACGAACACGGCCTGACCGAGCAGCAGTGGCGGGTGATCCGCATCCTGCGTCAGCAGGGCGAGATGGAGATCTATCGTCTGGCCGACCTGGCCTGCATTCTCAAGCCGAGCATGACCGGTGTGCTGGTGCGCATGGAGGCGGCCGGGCTGGTCAAACGGCGCAAGGCCGAGACCGACCAGCGACGGGTGCTGGTGGAACTGGCGCAGAAGGGCGAGGAGATCTTCGGCTCGATGAGCCAGCGCATGGAGGCCAACTATCAGGCGTTGCAGGGGCAGTTCGGCGAGGAGAAGTTGCAGCAGTTGCTGGGGTTGCTGGATGAACTGAAGCAAGTGAGGCGGTGACCTCGATGGCCTCATCGCTGGCAAGGCCAGCTCCCACAAGGTGCAAGGCTCAGACTTGTGGGAGCTGGCTTTGCCAGCGATGACTGACTAATAAACGCCGCCGGAAGTCGGCTGTGCCACCTGACCTTCCTTGAACTTCGCCGCCAGCCCTTGCAGGCCGCGCATCAGCACCGTGGTATCCACGCCCACCGCGACGAATTTCGCACCCAGCTCGATGTAGCGCCGTGCCAGTTTCTCATCGGCGCTGAGGATCCCCGCCGCCTTGCCGGCCTTGTTGATCCGGGCGATGGCGTCCTCGATCGCGGCCTGCACGTCCGGGTGCCCCGGATTGCCACGATGGCCCATGGACGCACTGAGGTCCGCCGGGCCGATGAACACACCATCGACGCCGTCCACGGCGGCGATCGCGTCCAGGTTGGCCAGGCCCTCCTGGTTCTCGATCTGCACCAGCAGGCACATCTGCGCGTCGGCATGGTCGAGGTAGCCGGGGATGCTGTTCCAGCGCGAGGCCCGCGCCAGGGCGCTGCCGACACCGCGCACGCCCTGTGGCGGGTAGTGCACGGCGCGCACCAGTTGGCGAGCCTGTTCGGCGCTTTCCACCATCGGCACCAGCAGGGTCTGGGCGCCGATGTCGAGGATCTGCTTGATCAGCGCGGTATCACCGATCACCGGACGGATGATCGCCTCGCTGGCGTAGGGCGCCACGGCCTGCAACTGCGCGAGCATGCCGCGCAGGTCGTTGGGCGCGTGTTCACCGTCGATCAGCAGCCAGTCGAAGCCGGCGTTGGCCGCCAGCTCCGCGCAGTAGGCGTCGGCCAGGCCGAGCCACAGGCCGATTTGCGCCTGGTCTTCGCTCAGGCGCTGTTTGAAGCGGTTGACGGGCATGTCCATGGGACTCTCCTGATCAGACGAAACGGCAGGCGATGGAGCCGAGCATGTCGTAGTCGACGTGGAAGGTATCGCCCGGACGCGCCGCCACCGGACGGGTGAAGGAGCCGCCGAGGATGATCTGACCGGCTTCCAGGGTGACGTCATACGGCGCCAGCTTGTTGGCCAGCCACGCCACGCCCTTGGCCGGGTGGTTGAGCACGGCGGCAGAGACGCCGGACTCTTCGATCACGCCATTGCGGTACAGCACCGCCGGCACCTTGCGCAGGTCGATGTCGGTTGGTCGCACCGGACGGCCACCCATGACCACGCCGGCGTTGGCGGCGTTGTCGGAGATGGTGTCGAAGACCTTGCGGGTGACCTGGGTTTGCGGGTCGACCTGCTGGATGCGCGCGTCGATGATCTCCAGTGCCGGGATTACCCACTCGGTGGCGTCCAGCACGTCGAACACGGTGACGTTCGGGCCCTTGAGCGGCTTGCCGAGGATGAACGCCAGCTCCACTTCGACCCGCGGCACGATGAAGCGCTCGAACGGGATGTCGCTGCCTTCTTCGAACAGCATGTCGTCGAGCAGGGCGCCGTAGTCCGGCTCGGTGATGTTCGACGACACCTGCATGGCGCGGGAGGTCAGGCCGATCTTGTGGCCGACCAGCTTGCGCCCGTCCTTGATCTTCTGCGCGACCCAGGCGCGCTGGATGGCGTAGGCATCCTCGATGGTGATGCCGGGGTGTTCCAGGGAGAACTGGCGCACCTGTTCGCGGTTGCGTTCGGCCCGGTCCAGTTGGGCCGCGGCGCTGAGGATCTGGCTGTGGTCGAGCATGATCGAATCTCTTACTGAGGGTTGACGGTAGCGGCGTGGGTGCGCAGCACCAGCAGGCCGCCGAGCGTGATGAAAACGGCCAGCACGTAGAGGGCGAGGCTGGCGCTGTGGGTGGTGTCGCGCATCCAGCCGATCAGGTAGGGCGCAGCGAACGAGGCAATGCTGCCCAGGGAACTGATCAGGCCGATGCCCGCTGCCTGGGTGGTGTTGGACAGGAAGGCCGGCGGCAGTTGCCAGAACATCGGCAGCGCGGCGCTGGCGCCCATGCCGGCGACGATCAGGCCGCCCATCACCAGGGTGGCGTTGTCGGGGGCGATGCCGGCCACGGCGATACCGAAGGCGGACATCAGCAGCGGCACGCAGAGGTGCCAGCGGCGTTCGCGGCGACGGTCCGAAGAACGGCCGCAGGCGATCATGAAGAAGCAGCCCGCCAGGTAAGGCACGGCGCTGAGCAGACCGACGCGGCCGTCGCTGCCGATACCGGCGCCATGGATCAGGGTCGGCATCCAGAAGGCCAGGGTGTTCACCGCCAGCATCACGGCGCAGTACACCGCCACCAGCAGCCAGACCCGGGCGTCACTGAGGATGCCGGCGAAGGAGGTGATGGATTTGCGCTGTTCTTCCTGGTTCAGTTCATCGCGCAGCCCGCGTTTCTGCTCGTCGCTCAGCCAGCTGACGCTGTTGAAGTTGTCCGGCAGGCACTTGAGTACCACCAGGCCGAGCAGGATGACGGGAGCACCTTCAAGCAGGAACATCCACTGCCAGCCGCGCAGGCCGGCGGCGTCGTGGAACAGTTCGAGAATCCCGCCCGACAGCGGGCCGCCCACCACACCGGCCATGGGCACGGCGATGGCGAACAGCGCGGTGATCTGGGCGCGGCGACGGGCCGGGTACCAACGGTTGAGGTAGACCAGGATGCCGGGGAAGAACCCGGCCTCGGCCACGCCCAGGAGGAAGCGCAGCACGTAGAACCCGGTGGGCGTCTGCACCAGCAGCATGCTGGTGGACAGCGCCCCCCAGACCACCATCAGGGTAGCGATCCAGCGGCGCGGCCCGACGCGGTCCAGGGCCATGTTGCTGGGCACGCCGAACATCGCGTAGGCGATGAAGAACAGACCGGCGCCGAAGCCGTACACCGTGTCGCTGAAGTGCAGGTCGGTGCTCATCTGCATCTTGGCGAAGCCGATGTTGATGCGGTCGAGGTGGGCGAACAGGTAACACACCAGCAACAGCGGCATCAGCCGCCAGGTGACGGTGGAATGGGTCGAGTCTTGACGGGCGAGTACTGCGGTATCTGCGGTATTGGCTGTGCTCATGATCTTGTTCTTTTTTGTCAGAGTGGCCGTGGGTGTTACAGGCGGAGGGTTAGCCCGCCTGGTTCTTGAGGAACGCGTGAACGTTGTTCTGCTTGAAGTTCAGTTGCGGGTGCAGCTCGATCATTTCGAACGACAGCGCCAGCAGGCGCTCGGCCTGCAAGGCGGCAAAGTGCTCGGTGATCACTGCGAACAACTGCTCGGCAACCTGGGTACGGGTTTCCAGGTCGCGGCCGTGGCCGACCTTCAGGGTCATGTGGACGAAGGCGTAGTCGTGCTTGCCGTCGGCCATGCGCCAGGTGTCCAGGCGCACCGCGCGGCTGCGGATGCCGCCCAGCGGAAACACGCCGCTGGCGCCGAGGGTGGCGTGGACCTTTTCGAACAGGCCGGGCAGGTCGGCCTGGGCTTCGATGTTTTCGGTGATTTCAGCGATGAAGTGCGGCATTTTCCAAGAATCCTTCGTCGTAAAGTTTCAAGCTGCAAGCGGCAAGAGGGATCAGCGTTGATATCAGGGGCGGCGCAAACCGCTTTTTCTTGCCGCTTGAAACTTGCAGCTTGTAGCTGGCAGCTGTTTCAAACCGGGAAGATCGCGTTGATCTGGCCGGTGCCGGAGCTGCCGAAGGCTTCGGTCAGGACTTCCACCGGCTTGTCGTAGTCGGCGCCGCCGAGCAGGCCCAGCAGCATCGCCGTGTCGTGCATGCCGCCTTCGCCGTAGCAATGCGCGGCGTAGTCGGGGAGCATTGCGCAGAACTCCTTGAAGCGACCCTGCTTCCACAGCTCCACCACGCGCATGTCGACTTGTTTGTCGAATTCGCGGGTCCAGTTGTGGATGTTGGCTTCGGCGTTGCGGTCGTCGGAGAAGCGGTGGGACAGCGAGCCCGAGGCCAGGACCAGCACCTTGCGGTCGCTCTTCTCGATGGCGCGGCGTACGGCGGCGCCGAAGGCCAGGCTGTCTTCCAGGCGGTGCCAGGCGCACCAGGCGGCGATGGAGACGACTTGCAGTTTTTCCTCGTCCGGCACGCCCATGTGCATGTAGCGCATCGGTACCAGGGTGCCGTATTCCAGCTCCAGGCTCGGGATGTTGTGGGCCTGGGTGCGTACGCCGGCGGCGTTGGCCTCGGCGGCGATCAGCTCGCCCAGTTCCGGGCAGCCGGGGTACTCGAAGGCCATGTCCTTGATGAAGTGGGGCAGTTCGTTGCTGGTGTAGACGCCCTTGAAGTGCTCGCCACAGTTGATGTGGTAGGCACTGTTGACCAGCCAGTGCACATCGAACACCACGGCAGTGTCGGCACCCAGCTCGCGGGCGCGGCGACCGATTTCCTTGTGCCCGGCGATGGCCGCTTCACGGCAGCCGTGGTGCTTGCCCGGCAGCTCGGACAGGTACATCGAGGGGACGTGGCAGACTTTGGCTGCCAGGACGACTTCGCCCATGGGATGAACTCCTGATTCTGTTGTTCTTGTCTCGCGTGTGCGACACAGGACCCTGTGGGAGCTGGCCTTGCCAGCGATAGGGCCTTGGCAGTCACCCCCTGTAGTGAGGCTGCTGGCCTCATCGCTGGCAACGCCAGCTCCCACAGGGGATTTCGGTGATCGCCGGATCAGCGATCAAACACCCCAGCGCGGGATGTGGTGGCTACCCATCGAGATGCACACGTTCTTGATTTCGGCGAACACTTCGAAGCTGTACTGACCGCCTTCACGACCGGTACCCGAGCCCTTCACGCCGCCGAATGGCTGGCGCAGGTCGCGTACGTTCTGGCTGTTGATGAACACCATGCCGGCCTCGATGCCACGGGCCAGGCGGTGGGCCTTGCCGATGTCCTGGGTCCAGATGTACGAGGCCAGGCCGTACTCGGTGTCGTTGGCCAGCTGCAGCGCTTCGGCTTCGTCCTTGAACGGGATGAGGCAGACCACCGGGCCGAAGATTTCTTCCTGGGCGATACGCATCTTGTTGTTCACGTCGGCGAACACGGTCGGCTGGATGAACTGACCCTTGGACAGGTGCGCCGGCAGGTTGGCCGGGCGCTCCAGGCCACCGGCGAGCAGGGTGGCGCCTTCCTCGATACCGATGCGGATGTAGCCGGTCACTTTGTCGTAGTGGGCCTGGGTGATCATCGAGCCGACCTGGGTCTTCGGATCGGTCGGATCACCGACGATCAGGCGTTTGGCGCGGGCGGCGAACTCGGCGACGAACTGCGGGTACACGCTTTCCTGGATGAAGATCCGGCTGCCGGCGGTGCAGCGTTCGCCGTTCAGCGAGAAGATGGTGAACAGCGCGGCGTCCAGTGCACGTTCCAGATCCGCGTCTTCGAAGATCAGCACCGGCGACTTGCCGCCCAGTTCCATGGAGTACTTCTTCAGGCCGGCGGTCTGCATGATCTTCTTGCCGGTGGCGGTGCCGCCGGTGAAGGAGATGGCGCGCACGTCCGGGTGACGGACCAGTGCATCACCGGCGGTGGCGCCGTAGCCCTGGATCACGTTGAGTACGCCGTTGGGGATGCCGGCTTCGACGGCCAGGCGGCCCAGCTCGTTGGCGGTCAACGGCGACAGTTCGCTCATCTTCAGTACCGCGGTGTTGCCCAGGGCCAGGCACGGTGCGGTCTTCCAGGTGGCGGTCATGAACGGCACGTTCCACGGCGATACCAGGCCACACACACCCACCGGCTGGTACAGGGTGTAGTTGAGCATCTGGTCGTCGACCGGGTAGGTGTGGCCGTCCATGCGGGTGCAGACTTCGGCGAAGAAGTCGAAGTTGTGCGAGGCACGCGGGATCAGCACGTTCTTGGTCTGGTGGATCGGCAGACCGGTGTCCAGGGTTTCCAGCTCGGCCAGCTTCGGTACGTTCTGGTCGATCAGCTCGCCCAGCTTGCGCATCAGGCGGGCACGTTCCTTGGCCGGGGTGTTGGCCCATTTCGGGAAGGCTTCCTTCGCCGCGGCAACCGCCTGGGCGACTTCTTCGGCACCGCCGCTGGCGACTTCACCAATGGCTTCGCCGGTGGCCGGGTTGTAGTTGACGAAGGTGTCTTTGCTTTCGACCTCACGGCCGTTGATCCAGTGCTTGATCATGCTGCTCATGCCTCTGCGTTGTCTTTGTTGTACTGGGCGAAGAACTCGGCTTCGCTGACGATGCGGTTGACCAGACGGCCCACGCCTTCCACTTCCACCACCACTTCATCGCCCGGGACCACGTCGGCCAGGCCTTCCGGCGTGCCGGTGGCGATCATGTCGCCCGGTTGCAGGGTCATGAAGCTGGACAGGTATTCGATCAGGTAGGGGATGTCGAAGATCATGTCCGCGGTGGTGCCTTCCTGTTTCAGCTCACCGTTGATCCAGGTGCGCAGGGTCAGCTTCGACGGATCCGGCACATCGGCCACGTCGACGATCCACGGACCGACCGGGGTGGTGCAGTCGCGGTTCTTCACCCGCAGGTTGGGGCGGTAGTAGTTCTCGAGGTAGTCGCGGATGGCGTAGTCGTTGCACACGGTGTAGCCGGCGAGGTACTCCAGGGCGTCCTCGCGCTTGACGTTGCGCGCCGGCTTGCCGATCACGGCCACCAGTTCGCACTCGTAGTGCATGTACTTGACGTTGTCCGGGCGCCAGGTGATCTGGTTGTGGCCGGTGTAGGTGCCCGGCGACTTGACGAAGGCCAGTGGCTCGGTCGGCGGCTTGAAGGCCAGCTCGGCGGCGTGGTCGGCGTAGTTCAGGCCCAGGGCGAACATGCTGCCGGTGGCGGGCGGCAGCCACTCCACCAGCGACTCGCCGATCAGGCGGCCGTCGGCCAGGCGCACGGCGTTTTCGGCTTCGACGGTGACCGCGTGGACCTCGCCTTCGAAACGGATACGAGCGTGTTTCATCAGTGGGTCTCCTGCTCGGCGACGATGGGGTTGGCCAGACGGCCCAGCCCGGTGATTTCGATCTCGACCTGGTCGCCCGGCTGAACGTCGGCGCGGCCTTCAGGCGTGCCGGTGATCAGCACATCGCCCTCATGCAGGGTCATGAACTCGGTGATTTCCGCGATCAGTTGCGGGATGCCGCGCACCAGGTTGGCGGTGCTGTTCTGCTGGCGTACTTCGCCGTTGATGAACAGGCGGATGTCCAGCGAATGCGGGTCGGCGATCTGCGCCACCGGCACCAGCTCTGGGCCGATCACGCAGAAGCCGTCACGGCACTTGGCCTTGACGGCCGGGCGGTAGTAGCTCTCTTCCGGCAGGCTGAATTCGTTGACGATGGTGAAGCCGGCAACGTGTTCCAGCGCGTTCTCGGCGCTGACGCGGCTGGCGCGCTTTCCGATCACTACACCCAGGGCCGGGCCGGCCTGCAGTTTCTCGACACCCTTGGGATACACCACCGGTTGGCCGTGGCCATTGCGGGTGTTGGGGGTCTTGATGAACAGCACCGGCTTGACCGGTGGTTTCTGGTAGGGCGCCTGTTCGAATTCGGCGAGACGCTGTTCCAGCAGACCCTTGTAGTTCAGCGCAACGCCAAACAGGGTGCCGGTGGCAGCGTCATGCAGGGCACGGCTCATGCTCTTCTCCTGGCAAATGCGGGGTGGCACGGGGTGCGCCCCGGGGGTAATTGTTAATGTGTTAACTTTATAATTAAGATGTTAACGAAATGCAAGCTGCCGATTGCTCGCCACGGCGTTAAGCTGGCGTAAAGAACAACGCGCGGCACGGGAATACAGGGTCATGAGCGATCGCACGCCGATCCCCAACATCAACATCGGGCAGGTCTACGACCAGCGCTACAGCGATTCGGAAGTGCACTACGACAAGCTCGGCAACCTGGCGGGCTTCTTCGGGCGCAACATGCCGGTGCACCGGCACGACCGGTTTTTCCAGGTGCACTACGTCAAGTCGGGCACGGTGCGGGTCTACCTGGACGACCAGCAGTACGTCGAGTCCGGGCCGATGTTCTTCCTTACGCCGCCGACCATCCCGCATTCCTTCGTCACCGAAGCGGACGCCGACGGCCATGTGCTGACCGTGCGTCAACAACTGGTCTGGCAATTGCTGGAAGCCGACCCTGGGCTTGCGCCCGGGCCGCAGGTGGCGCCGGCGTGCGTGGCGTTGAGTGGGCTGGAGGGCAATTTCGCGGCCGAAGCCCAGCGCCTGGAAGTGCTGTTCGGCCTGCTCGGCAGTGAGGTGGAAAGCGACGAAGCCGGACGCGGCGCGGCACTGCACAGCCTGACCCGGCTGATCATGATCAGCCTGCTGCGCCTGTGCGCCCGCTCATTGCCCGCCCGTTCGACCCGGCACGAAGACCTGCTGATCTTCCACCGTTTCAATGAATTGATCGAAGCGCATTACCTGGAGCACTGGCCGTTGTCGCGTTACGCCGAGGGGATCGGCGTGACCGAGGCGCGGCTCAACGACATCTGCCGGCGTATCGCCGACCTGCCGTCCAAGCGCCTGGTACTGGAGCGCCTGATGCAGGAGGCCAAGCGGTTGCTGCTGTTCACCGGCAGTTCGGCGAACGAGATCTGCTACAGCCTGGGCTTCAAGGATCCGGCGTATTTCAGCCGGTTTTTCCTGAGGTATGCGCAGGTGACGCCGGGCGAGTACCGGTTGCGGCAGGGGGGATTACGCTGACATTCAGGCCCTCATCGCTGGCAAGCCAGCTTGTGTCTTCAAGGCCTCTTAAACTCAGAAGGGTGAGAGCGGTGGATGGCAGACTGAATGCCAGCGGTGCTTAAAGCACGAGTGGGAGCCAAGTCGCCATCCACCTCTCACTCTGACCAGAAGCCCGAACAGTTGGATGAGCGGCAAAACTCGAAATCACAAGCTAGGGATAGGTCAGAGCGCTCTCACTTCTTGAGTGTAAGAGGGCTTGGCGATGATTTCCTACTTTGTTGGTCTCGATGTTTCGAAAGCGACTGTGGATGTGGGGTTTCTTCCTGCGAATTACCCGCAGTTCCAGATCAGTAACGACTCTGATGGCTTCGCTCAGCTGATTGCATGCCTGAACGGGCTTGAAGTCGAGCGAGTACTGCTTGAGGCCACCGGTGGTTATGAGAGGGCTTTGCTCAAGGCCCTGCAGCTAAGCGGTCTTAATGTGGTTCGCGTCAATCCCAAGCGCGCTCGTGACTATGCCAGATCCATGAACAAGCTTGCCAAGACCGACAAAATCGACGCTCGGATGCTGGCGAAGTTTGCCCGAGATATCGAGGACTTGCCGCCGGTTGAGCCTAACCAGGCTCGGGATGAGCTGGGGGAGTTGATCAAGCTGCGAGGCAATCTGGTCAAGGATCGAGACAGCAACAAGCGCCGGATACAACAAACCACTCAGGCCATAGCTATATCCACCTACACCGATCTCATCGCTTATCTGAACCAGAAAATCAAAGCACTGGATGAGGCGATTGAGAAGGCCTCGAACGCCCTGAATCAGGAGAAAGCCAGTCAGTTGAGATCGGTGAAAGGGATTGGAGTCATTGCGTGCGGCACGCTCATGGCATCGCTGCCTGAGCTCGGAGCCGTGACAGGGCGCAAGATCGCGGCCCTGGTAGGGTTAGCCCCTTACAACAACGACAGCGGCAAGAAGAGCGGCCCCAGATCGATCGAAGGCGGGCGCTATGCAGTGCGCCGTGTGCTCTATATGTCGACCTGGTCAATGGTTCGCCACGATCCGGAAGTCAAAGCCGAATATGAGGCTCTGCGAGCGCGAGGCAAACTTGCCAAGGTCGTTATTGTGGCCTGCATGCGCAAGATCCTGGTACGTCTTAACGCGATGCTGCGAGACGGCACGAAGTGGAAAGAACCGAAATCTCAGATACCCGCAACCTGACAGCAAGCGAGGGCTGATTTACTGAAAAGCGGGCTTCGCCAGCGAAACCGCAATGCGGTATCGCTGGCGAAGCCATGCCTGAAGGGGGCGTTTGAAAAAAATCCTTAAAGACAGTTGCTCCCACAAGGGCCTGAACCAGTGGGAGCTGGCTTGCCAGCGATGAGGCCCGAAAGAGCAAAGGGTATCTGTCAGCCCGCCACTTTAAGCCCTGGCAAAGCCGTCCGCTTCAAAGCCTCCCGCTCCCCACGGAAGTGCGGAAGAATGTGCTCGCCCAACCGATACGCCTCTTCCAGATGCGGATATCCTGCCAGGAAGAACACATCGATCCCCAGTTCGTTGTACTCGCGAACCCGCGCCACCACGTTCTCGTAGCTGCCCACCAAGGCCAGCCCCGGCGGGATGCCGATGTAGCCGAAGCCCGCCCACACGTTCGGGTAGATGAAGAAATCGTCGAACTGGCGGCTTTCCTCGCGGTTGCCGTATTCCTCTTCGTAGCTCAGCTTGCGCGCCGTGCGCAGGCCGGCATGGGCGGCGGCGGCCTTGATGGTGTTCTTGGCCACGCCTTCGTCGAAGAAGCGCTTGGCTTCGGCCAGGGCCAGTTCCTCGGTCTCGCGGGTGATGACATCGATCGACAGGCCGAAGCGGATGTCGCTGGCGCTGCGTCCGTATTTCAGAGTCCGCTCACGGATATCGGCGATCAGCTCGCGGATCTTGTCCGGATGCTCGGCGCGCATCAGGTAGAAGTCCGCATGCTTGGCGGCGAATTCCCGGGCCGGAATCGACGAACCCGCCGTGCAGATCAGCGGCAGCTCGGCTTTCTTCTGTGGCCCGCGCAGGCCGCCGCCTCCGGCCTTGTAGAAGCGCCCGTCGTAGTGGAAGTTTTCCGAATGCCAGTAACCTTTGACCACGTCCATGAACTCGGTGGCGCGCTCGTAGCGGTCGTCGTGCTCGAAGAAGTCGCCGACCTGGCGCTGCACCGCGTCCGAGCCGCCGTTGATGATGTTCCAGATCAGCCGGTTGCCGGTGGCGCGCTGGTAGGTCGCGGCCTGCTGCACCGCTACCCACGGGGTGTAGTGATACGGCTGGAAGGCGGCCACGTAGTTCAGCGTGCGGGTTTCCCGGGCCAGCAGCGAGCACACCGTCCACGGCTCCTCGCCATAGGGGGCGTTGACCATCAGCACACCGCCAAAGCCGTTGATCTCGGCCGCACGGGCGATCTGCCCGAGGTAGTCGATGTAGGTGAAGTGGTCGCCGACGCTAAAGCCCGAGACGGCGCCGGTGCTGTCGCCGCCGGCATGCCAGTCGCCGCGGTTGCGCGGGTCGCCGGGCAGGAACTGGGTTTCGCCGTGCAGCGGCAGGCGGGTGAAAAATTCGATGCTCATGGCGATGTCCTTATTGCACGGAGGGGTTGCAGACCGGGGTGACAGGCTGGTCGCTGAACACTTTGCGGGCGAACGGCAGCGAGTCCTTGAGCGAGGCGTTCACCGTTTCGCTGTGGCCCAGGCCCTTGTACAGGTGGCCTTCGACCACTGAGCCTGCCTTGCAGGCGTCCTGCATCAGCGCCACCTGGGTGGAGGCGGCGGGCGTCTTGTCCTCGGCGCCGGTGCCGATGAAGATCGGTTGCGCCAGTTTCAGCGTCGGGTAGCTGACCTGTGCCTGCCAGGCTTTGAGCTTGGCGCCATCGTTGTCCTTGCGGGTGTTGGCCGGGGTCAGGCCGGTGCCGACCACATCGGCGACCAGCGACGACAGGCAACTGGTGCGCGCCTGTTCGAACAGCGGCAGCGCCTTGTCGGTGTAGAAGTCCCGCGGGTCGATGCTCGGGTCGTACTGCTGCGCTGCCAGCAGGGTGTAGAAGCCGTAGGCGAGGGCGGCATCGACCTTGTTCGGGTCCTGCTCGCCGACGTTCTTGCTGCCCACGGTGTAGATCACCCCGGTGCCGACGCTGCCCTTCAGGCCCAGGTCCGGCGCGTAGGTCGGCGCATAGGCGGCAGACGCGAAAGCGCCGGCACCACCCTGGGACTGGCCGAGCACCAGTACCTTGTTCGCCAGCCCCGGGACGCCGCCGATCACCGCCCGCGCGGCGTCGAGGATGCCGTAGGCGGCCATGCGGTTGTTGAGCAGCGGATGGCCGCCGGGCACGCCGAGGCCCTGATAGTCGGTGGCGACGATGGCGTAGCCCTCGGCCAGCCAGCGCGCCAGGTACTGCACGTCACGGTAGGAGCGGCCGGACCAGGACGGCGCGCAGATATCCGCCACGCCCACGGTGCCGTGGCCCCAGGTGACCACCGGCCAGCCGCCTTCCGGCGCCTTGCCTTGCGGGATGAACAACGCGCCGGAGACCACGATCGGCGACTTGCCGTCGATGCCGTCGGTGGAGCTGTAGAGAATCCGCAGTTGTTTCGCCGAGCCGGGCAGGGCGAGCGTCTGGTCCAGCGGCTCGCTGCGCAGCAGCTTGCCCGGTTTGGCGGGAATGGCTTTTTCCCAGGTGTAGAACGCCGAGACGCGGCCATCGCCTTGCTGCGGGTCGGGTTTCGGTGCGTAGGCTTCGGCAGCCAGGGCGCTAACGCCGAGACGCGGCCATCGCCTTGCTGCGGGTCGGGTTTCGGTGCGTAGGCTTCGGCAGCCAGGGCGCTGAGGGAAAGGGTCAGCAGGCTCAGCCCGAAGGCCAGTTTGTGCGGCAGTTTCATGAAGGGTCCTTGAACGAAACGACAGTCACCGACCCTAGAGCGAAAGCCATGCCAAATGTCTGGGAATTGAGCGCAGGCCGCGAATCACGAGGCTTTCAGGAAAACGACCGGCAATCGCACGGCGCCTTGCGTGCTGAGCGTCGAGCAGCGGCTGTTGCTGGGTTGCTGCTGGAGCAGCAGATTTTTCGCTTAGTTGTTTATGGAATATTCAAATGCAAATTAATAATTATTTGTTCTAATTTGTTTCGTGCACTATGAGGGCGCGCCACACCTGCCAGGAATGCCCTCTATGTCGCTGATAACTCATCCCAATGCCCGCGAGTTGACCAAGTCCGTTCGCGCCACCGTGCTGGTGTTCAAGGACCCGCGGTCCCAGGAACTGCTCAGCCGCATCGAGCGCCTGGCGCCCAGCGAAGCCAACACGCTGATCATCGGCGAGACCGGCACCGGCAAGGAGTTGGTGGCACGTCATATCCATCAATTGAGCCGGCGCGGTCGCGAACCGTTCGTGGCCGTCAACTGCGGCGCCTTCGCCGAGACCCTGGTGGAAAGCGAACTGTTCGGCCACGAGAAGGGGGCGTTCACGGGTGCCACCAACGCCAAGGCTGGCTGGTTCGAGGCGGCCAACGGCGGCACCCTGTTCCTCGATGAGATCGGCGACCTCCCGCTGAATATGCAGGTCAAACTGCTGCGGGTGTTGCAGGAGCGCGAAGTGGTACGGCTGGGGTCGCGCACGCCGATCCCGATCAACGTGCGCCTGGTGGCCGCAACCAACGTCAACCTGGCCGATGCCGTGGTGGCGGGGAATTTCCGCGAAGACCTGTTCTACCGCCTGCACGTGGCAACCATCCGCCTGCCGCCACTGCGCGAGCGCCCCGGCGATATCCTGCCGCTGGCCGAATTCTTCCTTGAAGAGCACTGCCAGCGCCTGGGCTACAGCCGCGCCAGCCTGAGCCTCGAAGCCGAACGCAAGATGCTGTCGCACAGTTGGCCGGGCAATATCCGCGAACTGGAAAACGCCATTCACCATGCCTTGCTAGTGTGCCGCCAGCAGGTGGTTCAGCCAGGCGACCTGCACCTGGTGGACATGCGCCCGATGGGCGGACGCATCGAGGAAAACGTGGCGCCGCTGCGCCTGCCGGCCGCGCCGCCGGACCTGGAGGCGGCGCTCACCGCGCTGTTCGAGCAGAACATCCCCGACCTCTACGAGCACATCGAGGAAACCGTGTTCCGCACCGCCTACCGCTTCTGCCACGGCAACCAGTTGCAGACCGGCCGCCTGCTCAATATCAGTCGCAACATTGTCCGTGCGCGGCTGGAGAAAATCGGCGAACTGCGCCGCAGCGACACCGCCGTCTGATCAGATCAACTGGCTCAGCAGCCAGTACAGGCAGCCCGCCAGCAGGATCGACACCGGCAGGGTCAGCACCCAGGCCATCGCCAGATTGAGAATGGTCCGCCCCTGCAGGCCCGAGCCATTGGCGACCATGGTGCCGGCCACCCCCGACGACAACACATGGGTGGTCGACACCGGCAGGCCGAAGTGGTCCGCCGCGCCGATGGTGCACATCGCCACCAGCTCCGCCGAGGCGCCCTGGGCGTAGGTCAGGTGGGTCTTGCCGATCTTCTCGCCCACGGTGACCACAATGCGCTTCCAGCCGACCATGGTGCCCAGCCCGAGGGCGATGGCCACCGACACCTTGACCCACAGCGGAATGAAGCGCGTGGCGTCGTCTACCTGTTGCTTGAACACCTGCACGGTCTGGCGCGTCTGCGCGTCGAGGTTCAGCAGCTTGTGCTTGTCCATCAGGCGAATGGCTTCGCTGGTCAGGTACATGTCGTTGCGCACGTTGCTCATGGCCTCGGCGGGAATACCGGCGAGGGAACCGTAGCTGTCCACCTGGCGACCGATGGTGCCGGCCAGTTCGGCCAGCGCCGGGATCAGTTCAGGGCTGGGTTCGGGCGCGCGGATAAAGGCGGTGAGGGTCTGGCGCGGATCGGCGGGGGCGGGCTGGGTCGCATGGCCGATCAGCGCCGCGCGCGTGGCTTCGGCCATCGTCACGAACTGCTGCGACTGCTCCGCCGGCATGGTCCGGTTCAGCGCATAGGCCATCGGCAGGGTACCCACCAGGATCAGCATGATCAGGCCCATGCCTTTCTGACCGTCGTTGGAGCCGTGGGCGAACGACACCCCGGTGCAGGTCACGATCAGCAGCCCGCGAATCCACCAGGGCGGCGGTGTATTACCCACGGGGGCCTGGTACAGCGCCTTGTGCTTGACCAGCTTGCGCAGGCCCAGCAGCAACAGGGCGGCGCAGGCGAAGCCGATCATCGGCGAAAACAGCAGGGCATAGCCAACCTTGCCGGCCTGGGACCAGTCCACGCCGCTGGTGCCGTCGCGGCCGTGCATCAGCGCGTTGGCAACCCCCACGCCGATGATCGAGCCGATCAGGGTGTGGGACGACGACGCCGGCAGCCCCAGCCACCAGGTGCCGAGGTTCCAGATGATCGCCGCCAGCAGCAGGGCGAAGACCATGGCGAAGCCGGCAGAAGAGCCGACCTGCAGAATCAGCTCCACCGGCAGCAGGGCAATGATGCCGAAGGCCACGGCGCCGCTGGAGAACAGCACGCCGAGGAAATTCCAGCAGCCCGACCACACCACCGCGAAGCGCGCCGGCAGGGAGTGGGTGTAGATCACCGTGGCCACGGCGTTGGCGGTATCGTGGAAACCGTTGACGAACTCGAAGCCCAGGGCAATCAGCAGCGCCACGCCGAGCAACAGGAATGGCGTCCAGGTGGTGATGACCGTACCGCTGGCGTCGATGTCGCGGAACAGGCTCCAGGCGGTGTAGAGCAGGGCGCCGATCAACAGGCTGAAGAACAGGACGGTGGGGCCGCGGCCCGAGCGGGTCGAGAGGGGATTTGCTGCGGGCGCCTGTTCCGAGGGAAGGGCGCTGGTCTGGGTCGTCATGAGAGGGTCCGGGGTGGAATTTCAGGCGCATGCCTGGCACAAGGCCAGCTTACAATCGCCCGCCTGGGCCAACCTGACCGGGGTCAACGAAACCTCATTGCCAGCGGCTAGGCTCATTCAACAACAACGGAGAAAGACCATCATGCTTGGCCATTCGAGGCTGGCGCGTGCCGGCGAGAGCACCGAACAGTGAACCTGCACCTCATGGCAGCCACCGTCACCGATCTGCCCTTCGCCCGCGACCTGACGCGCCGCGGCATGCTGCGTTATTACTGTCAGTTCGACCTGCTGTGGCAGGACGAAGCCTTCGATGCCGCCTGGGAATGGCGTGAGCAATGGCTGGTCATGGCCGGGGAAGAGCGTGTCGGATTCTGTAGCCTGAGTCAGGACAGTCGCGCGTTGTATATCCGCGAATTGCATATAACCGAGGCGGCCCGCGGACGTGGCATTGGCACCTGGGTGTTGCGGGAACTTGACACCTGGGCGCGGCAGCGTCGCCTGCCACTGCTGCGTTTGACGGTTTTCAAGAGCAACCCGGCGCGTGATCTGTACCAGCGCGAAGGCTTCGTCGAGCAAGGGGTGGACGAATGTTTCGTGCGCATGCAACGAACGTCGCATTGACCCCCTGCGAAAGGCGTAGCGTGGCTTGTGCTGGAATTCGCATCCCGTGCATAGTTCGGGATTGTTGACGGCGCAGCGGATGTGCCGGGTTTCCTACCCTTTTATGGGTGTACTGCAAAGGAATTTGTATTCAGATGAAGGGTATAGGACTGCGCCTCAGGGCAGAGCGGGAACGTCTCGGCCTCACTCAGCGGGCTTTCGGCGATATCGGTGGGGTCGAGCCCAATGCTCAGGGCAAATATGAAAGCGGCGAGCGTACGCCGCGGGCCGATTACCTGGCGGCGGTGGCCGCCTGTGGTGTCGATGCCCTGTTTGTCCTGAGCGGAGTGCCCACGCCTGCGGCGCTGGACGACCTGCGTCCCGGCGAGAACCAGTTGCTGGACTGCTATCGCCGCCTACAGCCTGCGGATCAGCAGGCGGTAAGGCATCTTCTCGAAAGTCTGGCAGGTTCTGTCTCCAGGTCTGTAGGCAAAGCACTACCAGCCTGATAGGACATTGGGCGCTCAAGAAGTCGAAATTATGAAATTTGACGTCATCTTTGTGACGCATTCTGTTAGGTCCACCACGCATTTTTTTGATAAGGTGGCGGGATCCAATTCAGACCGTAAGGCGAGGTGTCTGCTTGATTAGGGTTCTGGTGGTCGATGATCACGATCTGGTACGTACCGGTATCACCCGCATGCTGGCCGACATCGACGGTCTGCAGGTCGTGGGCGAGGCCGATTCCGGCGAAGCGGCACTGAAGGTCACGCGTGAGCTGAAACCCGACGTGGTGCTGATGGACGTGAAAATGCCGGGCATCGGCGGCCTCGAAGCGACCCGCAAGCTGTTGCGCAGTCATCCCGACATCAAGGTCGTGGCCGTGACCGTCTGCGAGGAAGACCCGTTTCCTACCCGGCTGCTGCAGGCCGGCGCTGCCGGTTACCTGACCAAAGGCGCGGGCCTGGATGAAATGGTCCAGGCCATCCGTCTGGTCTTCGCCGGCCAGCGCTACATCAGTCCGCAGATCGCCCAGCAACTGGCCCTCAAGTCGTTCGAACCGAAGAACGCCTCGCCGTTCGACAGCCTGTCGGAAAGGGAGATCCAGATCGCCCTGATGATCGTCGGTTGCCAGAAGGTCCAGAGCATTTCCGACAAGCTGTGCTTGTCGCCGAAAACCGTGAACACGTACCGTTACCGCATCTTCGAAAAACTTTCGGTCACCAGCGATGTGGAACTCACCTTGCTGGCCGTCCGCCACGGCATGATTGACGCCAACCTCCGAACATGACCCCCGCGTTTGATCCAAGTGCTTTTCTGGCGACCTGCAGCGGCCGTCCGGGTGTCTACCGGATGTTCGATGCGGGCGGTCGCCTGCTGTATGTAGGCAAGGCCAAGAACCTCAAGAAGCGTCTTGCCAGCTACTTCCGCAAGACCGGCCTGGCCCCCAAGACCGCCGCCCTGGTTGGCCATATCGCCCAGGTGGAAACCACCATCGTCGCCAGCGAGACCGAGGCGCTGCTGCTCGAGCAGACCCTGATCAAGGAATGGCGCCCGCCGTACAACATTCTTCTGCGCGACGACAAATCCTACCCCTACGTATTTCTTTCCGACGGCCAGTTCCCGCGCTTGGGTATCCACCGTGGGGCAAAGAAACAGAAGGGCAAGTATTTCGGGCCGTACCCCAGCGCCGGCGCGATCCGTGAAAGCCTGAGCCTGCTGCAGAAGACCTTTCATGTGCGCCAGTGCGAGGACAGCTACTACGCCAACCGCAACCGGCCGTGCCTGCAATACCAGATCAAGCGCTGCAAGGCACCTTGCGTCGGCTTCGTCGAGCCGGAGGAGTATGCCGAGGATGTGCGCCACTCGGTGATGTTCCTCGAGGGTCGCAGCCACCAGTTGACCAACGAACTCAACGCCGACATGGAAAAGGCGGCGATGAACCTGGAGTTCGAGAAGGCTGCCGAGCTGCGCGACCAGATCGCTTTGCTGCGTCGGGTCCAGGACCAGCAGAGCATGGAAGGCGGCAGCGGCGACGTCGATGTGGTGGCGGCGTTCGTCAATCCGGGGGGCGCCTGCGTGCACCTGATCAGCGTGCGCGGCGGGCGTGTACTGGGCAGCAAGAATTTCTTTCCCCAGGTGGGTATCGAGGAGGAGGTGGCCGAGGTCATGTCCGCGTTCCTTGCCCAGTACTACCTGGGCAATGCCGAGCGCGAGTTGCCGGCGGAACTGATCGTCAACGTGGTGCACGAGGACTTCGATGCGCTGCGCAATGCGCTGGAAACCCTGCGGGGTCGCGAGCTGAGCATCAGCCACCGGGTTCGCGGCACCCGCGCCCGCTGGCAGCAGCTGGCGGTCACCAATGCCGAGCAGGCGTTGATGGCCCGGCTCGCCAACCGTCAGCACATGGCGGCGCGCTTCGAGGCGCTGGCCGAGGTACTGGGCCTGCCGGAAGTCCCGCAGCGCCTGGAGTGCTACGACATCAGCCATTCCAGCGGCGAGGCCACGGTTGCCTCCTGCGTGGTGTTCGGCCCGGAAGGGCCGCTGAAGTCGGATTACCGCCGCTTCAATATCGAAGGCGTCACCGCCGGCGACGACTACGCCGCCATGCAACAGGCGCTGACCCGGCGCTATGGCCGGATCAAGGACGGCGAAGGCAAGTTGCCCGACGTGCTGCTGGTGGACGGCGGCAAGGGCCAGTTGAACATGGCCCGCGAGGTCATGCAGGCCCTGGCCGTGCCCGACCTGACCCTGCTGGGCGTGGCCAAGGGTGTGACCCGCAAGGCGGGTTTCGAGACCTTGTACCTCAATGATGTTCACCACGAATTCACCCTGCGCGGCGATTCCCCCGCGTTGCACCTGATCCAGCAGATCCGCGACGAAGCTCACCGCTTCGCCATCACCGGCCACCGTGCCCGCCGCGGCAAGGCGCGGCGCACCTCCAGCCTGGAAGACGTGGCCGGAGTAGGGCCAAAGCGCCGCCGCGACCTGCTCAAGCACTTCGGCGGACTACAGGAATTGTCCCGCGCCAGCGCGGAAGAAATCGCCAAGGCGCCCGGAATCAGTAAAAAGCTCGCCGAGTCGATTTATGACAGCCTGCATAGCGAGTAGAATCCCCCGTTCACCTCGCAGCCAGTTGTCCCGATGAATATCCCGAACCTGCTCACCGTTCTTCGTGTACTGCTCATCCCGATCTTCATTCTGTTGTTCTACGTGCCGTATCACTGGAGCTACATGGCCGCCAGCAGCGTGTTCGCCATTGCTGCGGCCACCGACTGGCTCGATGGCTACCTGGCTCGGCGCCTGCAACAGAGCACGCCGTTCGGCGCCTTCCTCGACCCGGTGGCCGACAAGCTCATGGTTGCCGTGGCGCTGGTGCTGCTGGTGCAGGTCCATGCCAACCTGTGGCTGACCTTGCCGGCGGCGGTGATCATCGGTCGCGAGATCGTGGTCTCGGCATTGCGCGAGTGGATGGCCGAGCTCGGCGCGCGGGCTCACGTGGCGGTATCGAACCTGGGCAAATGGAAGACGGCGGCACAGATGCTGGCGCTGGTCATTCTGCTGGCCAACCCCGCGACCCTCAGCACCTGGGTGGTACTGGGCTACGCCTTGCTGATGATCGCCGCCGGGCTGACCTTGTGGTCGATGGTGCAGTACCTGCGCGCCGCCTGGCCGCACCTGCGCGAAGGTTCGGAAAAAAAATAAAGTTTTTTTGAATCAAGGGGTTGACGAAATGTTTCAACTCTATAGAATGGCCACCATCAAGACGACGCGGGAATAGCTCAGTTGGTAGAGCACGACCTTGCCAAGGTCGGGGTCGCGAGTTCGAGTCTCGTTTCCCGCTCCAAACATGGCGCTACAGGGTTCTGAAAAGAACGCTGTAGACAACGAAAAAAGGCCCTTAGGGGCCTTTTTTTGTTTCGGGCGAAAAACGCTGAAAGCCACTGATACCCACCCATTTTCTGTACACGATTGAGTACACGGATTTGATGCTGAATCCAGGGGGGGGGCACGGGATTGACGCTGGAGCTGCTTGAGCGATGTGACAAGCATCTGGTTCCTGGCACTGCTCCGGAGCGTGTTATGGCGCGTTCTGGCATGGCCTTCGGCACGCCCGGGTCACATCCGACGCTTACTCCTCTCTGACGCCGATGGGCTGTTTCTTTACGTCTCTTCAGGCAAAGAAGGGAACAAGAATGCGCAGGGACGAACAGATACCCCTCCAGGCACTTACGCCCCTTTTTCCGTCCCCTCGGCGATCTGCCTCCCTCGCTGCTCCGCAATCCCGTCCAGCAGCGACCGCACCAGCGCCCGCGAAATCTTCAGCGACTGGCATGAGCGCCAGGCCAGGTCGCCTACCGATGCTCAAGGCCGGCGCCGACCTCGCTATCAGTGTCGGCCAGGACCTTGCGCTGGGGGGCAGCCGGGTCACGGCAGGAGACGAAGCCTGTCTGGTCGCGGGCGGAAACCTGGCGTTGCTGGCGGCCGAAAACAGTGATTACTCGCTGTACGACATGAAGAAAAAGGGCAGCACGGGTGAAACCGTGCGCCAGAGCGAAATCGTGGCCCAGGGCGAATTGGTCATCAATGCGGTGGGCAACATCCATGCGGATGTCTGCAGATCAACCAGCAGACCGTGCATGAGTCCATCGACGCCGCTACCTCCGCAGGCTGGGCCAACCTTGTTCAGCGGGAGGGCGCGTTTCGAACAGCACGTGGGGCCATGGACCTTCCACTACGAGGCGGTGCCAGGGCGCTCGTGGTATGCAGGGGCGGGGCTGGAATACCGGTTCTGGTAATGAATACCCCGGCGCCAGGCGCCGGGGATCGGATCAGGCGACCGCCTGGGCTCCAGTGATCTCGACCAGCGAGCCGCACATGAAGGCCGCTTCTTCCGAGGCCAGGAACGCCACCAGTGCGGCCACTTCCTCGGGTTTGCCGATGCGCCCGAACGGCACCATCTTGTCCAGGTCGGCAATGGTGCGGCCCGAGCGCGTGACCCCGGCTTCCAGCATCGGCGTGTGGATCTCGCCCGGGCAGACCCCGTTCACCCGCACCTTGTGCGGTGCGTAGTCCCGCGCCAGGTTCTGGGTGAAAGAGGCCACCGCGGCCTTGGTGACGTTGTAGGCGATATGCCCAGGCGCCGGGTAAAGGCCCCATTGCGATGCCGTATTGACGATGGCGCCGCCACCGGCCTCGATCATGATCGGCAGCACGGCGCGGCACAGGTGGAACATCGAGTCCAGATTCACGGTGAAGCTGGTGTGCCAGTCATCTTCGCTTAACGCGAGCAAGTTGCCGCGGCGGTTGATACCGGCGTTGTTGACCAGGATATCGAGGGTGCCCAACTGCTCGACGGTCTGCTGCACCAGTGCACGGCAAGCGTCGCCCTGAGCGATATCCGCCGCGATTGCTACGGCCTTGCCCCCTTCGCGGCAAATTGATTCAGCGACGCCTTGAGCCGCCTCCAGATTGACGTCGCTCACCACCACCGTTGCGCCTTCGCGCGCCAGCCTTGCTGCGATTGCCGAGCCGATACCGCCTGCTGCGCCGGTTACGATCGCGACCTTGTTCTCGAATCTTTCCATCGGTGACTCCTGGGGGGTTTTTGTTGTGTGCAAGGTTGCATGCAACGCTATCCCGAGGGCATCGGGCTGTCAAGATGGCCAATGAACGCAGTAACGACACGGCCCCTGTGGGAGCTGGCAAGCCAGCTCCCACAGGGGCCGTGTAAAGGTCGGAAAGGTGGTTCGGTTCAGGCGATCGACATGCGTGCCGTGAGGTTCTGCTGCATGTAGTCGAGGAAGCGCCGCTGGAACAGCATGGTGTGCTCGTGAGCCGCAGCTTCCGCGGCATCGGCGTCACGGGAGGCGATGGCTTCGATTATCTCGTCGTGGTCGCGGCCCAGGCGATGGGCGCTGGCAGAGCTGACGACATGGTCGAAGTGCAGGTGCAGCAGGCGCTGGCCTTCACCGAGCAGGCGTTCGTAATAGTTGATGAAATAGGGGTTGCGTCCGGCATGGGCGATGGCCATGTGGAAGGCCTTGTTCAACTCGGACATGGCCTGGAAATCGCCGCTGGTCACAGCGTTCAGATAGTCCGAGTCGGCTTTGCGAATGGCTTCGAGGTCTTCTGCCCGGTGCTGGATGGCAGCAAGGCGGGTGACCGCACGCTGGATCAGGTCCAGGGCGGAGATATAGTTGGGAAACTCCTCGATCTCGAACGGCGTCACCAGAGTGGTGCGGTTCGGCAGGATGACCACCAGGCCTTCGGTGATCAGGCGGGCCAGGGCATCACGTACAGGCGACCGGGACAATCCGAACTGCGCGGCCAGTGAGACCTCGTCCAGCTGTACCCCCGGCTTGAGCTTGAGGGTGAGGATCTGCTTGCGCAGCTCTTCATAGATGTAGCGTCCGCTATGGCGACGAGGGCCGCTTTCAGTATCGTTATCTTTTGCCATCATCAGGTCCCGGTTGGTCTGGCCGGCATCATACAGGCCCGCCTTCTTTTATGTGCGACCCGGAGCATGGGAGGAAGACGCTTCCTGCGTCAATCGCTGGCCATCCGGGGCTTATGTTTCCGGTGTGTTACGAAAATAACGGCCGTGGCTGAAAGTAGGCACGGCCGTTGAGCACTACTGGCTGAGGCCCACGCCCCAGGTGTCGCTGAGCATGAAGCCTGCCGCCAGCGGATCATCCGGGTCCACCCCCAGCTGTTGCAGGCCGTAGAGCCACGCGCGCCCGGTTACCCGCGGTAGCACCGCAGGTTTTCCGGCCACCTCGGTGTGGCCAAGGAGGGTCACCTGGAACTGGCCGCCGATGGTCGAGCGCGACACCAGTTGATCGCCCGCTAGCACCAGGCCGCGGGCGGCCAGTGTGGCCAGGTTCGCCGAACTGCCGGTGCCGCAGGGCGACCGGTCGACCCGGCCGGGCGGCAGGGTCGTGCAGGTCTGGTAGGTGCGATCATCGAGCCGGTTGCGGAACATCACGTAGGCGACTTCGTTGACCGACGGCAGCAACGGGTGCTGGATGCTCAACTGACGGTTGATTACGTCTTTCAGCGCGACACCCGCGTCAGCCAAAGCCCGGGCGTTTTCCGGGGCAATGCTCAAACCGGTCTGCTCGACATCGATCAGCGCGTAGTACACGCCACCGAATGCCACGTCGACCTTGATAGCGCCGAACGCCTCGGTCTCGATCACCAGATCCAGGTGCTCGACGAATGCCGGGACCATGTCCAGCGACACGCTGACGCAACGGCCGTCGGCACAGACAGCGCGGGCGGTGACCAGTCCGGCCGGGGTATCCAGTACCACCGTGGTCTCGGGCTCCTGCATCGGCACCATGCCCAGTTCGAGCAGGGCCGTCACGACACAGATGCAGTTGCTGCCCGACATCGGGTGCGCCTTGTCCGCCTGCAGCACGATAAAGCCGGCGTGTGCCTCGGGCCGGGTGGGCGGTAGCAGCAGGTTCACCGACATCTGCAGGCAGCCGCGCGGCTCCAGGGTCACCAGGCGGCGCAGGCTGTCATCGACCTCGTTGATGTGGTTCATCTTGTCCAGCATGGTGGCGCCCGGGATACCCAGGACGCCGCCGGTGATGACCTTGCCGATCTCGCCTTCGCAGTGCACTTCAGCGAGCTGAAGAGTCTGTTTCCAACGCATGGGTGTTACCTCACTTGATGTACCAGCCCCAAGGCTGATCGCTGTTATAGCGGGTGATCTGCTTGGTTTCGAGGTAGTTGTTCAGGCCCCACTCACCCAGCTCGCGGCCGATGCCGCTCTGCTTGTAGCCGCCCCACGGCGCTTCGGTGAAGGTCGGCTGCGAGCAGTTGATCCAGACGATGCCGGCGCGGAACTTGCGGGCGACCCGCTCGCAACGCTCCAAGTCCTTGGACATCACTGCGGCGCCGAGCCCGAAGCGCGAGTTGTTGGCGGATTTTACCGCTTCTTCCTCGGTGTCGAACGGACGGATGCACACCACCGGGCCGAAGATCTCTTCGTTCCAGATCCAGCTGTCTTCCGGGACGTCGGCGAACACCGTCGGTTGCAGGTAGAAGCCCTTGTCCAGGTGAGCCGGACGCTCGCCGCCGCAGACCAGCCGGGCGCCGGATTCCAGGCCGCTGGCGATGGCCTTGAGGGTGCCGTCGTACTGGCTGCGGTTGACCAGCGGGCCGAGCAGCACGCCGTCTTCCATGCCGTTGCCGATCTTGATCTTGCGGGTTTCCTCGGCCAGGCGCTTGAGCAGCGGCTCGTAGGCGCTGCGCTCGACCAGGATGCGCGAGGTGGCGGAGCAGACTTCGCCCTTGTTCCAGAAGATGCCGAACATGATCCACTCGACGGCCTTCTCGATGTCGCTGTCGGCGAAGATCACGAATGGCGACTTGCCGCCCAGCTCCAGGGTCACGTTCTTGATGTCCTGGGCGGCTGCCTGCATGATCCGGCTGCCCACCGGCACGCTGCCGGTGAAGGCCAGTTTGTTGACACCCGGGTGTGCGGTGAGTGCGGCGCCGACTTTCGAGCCCGGACCGGTGACGATGTTCAGCACGCCTGGCGGCAGGCCGGCTTCGTCGGCGATGCGCGCCAGTTCCAGGGCGGTCAGCGAGGTCTGCTCGGCCGGCTTGAGGATGATGCTGCAGCCGGCGGCCAGGGCCGGGGCGATCTTCCAGGAAGCCATCAGCATCGGGAAGTTCCACGGCACGATGGCGCCGGCGACGCCGATCGGCTCCTTGCGTGCCAGCGAGCTGAAGCGTTCGTCGGCCAGGGCCACGTCCTTCTCGCGGAAGCGGTCCAGCTCCTCGGCCAGGTTGGCGTAGAAGTCGAAGCAGCCGGCGGTGTCGCCGATGTCCCACATCGCTTCGGGGAACGGCTTGCCGTTGTCACGCACTTCCAGTTCGGCCAGCTCCTCCTGGCGGGCACGGATGCCGTCGGCGATCTTGCGCAGGTATTCGCCGCGCTGGGCACCGCTCAGGCGCGGCCATGGGCCCTCGTCGAAGGCAGCACGTGCGGCTTTGACCGCAAGGTCGATGTCGGCAGCGCAGCCCGAGGCCACGCTGGCGATCAGGCTCTCGTCGCTGGGATCGAACGAGTCGAAGCTGCCACCGTTGATCGGGCTGACCCACTGGCCGTTGATGTAGAAATGGTCGTAGCGGTTCATGCGTTTCCTCCAAGGACGGCGAAGCGTCGGGCACTGAATGCGGAAAGATTCTGGGTGGGCGCGCGGCCGGCGGCGAGGTCGCTGACCAGGCGCCCGGTGGTGGCGCCAAGGGTGAGACCGAGCTGGCCATGACCGAAGGCCAGGATGGCGTTCTTCAGGCGTGGCGAGCGGTCGATCACCGGCTTGGTGTCGGGCAGGAACGGGCGATAGCCGACGCCGAATTCCATGCCTTGGGTGTTCAGTTGCGGCAGGACGCGGCGGGCCTTTTCCATGATGATTTCGGCACGCTTGAAATTGGGCTCGGCATTGGCGCCGGCGAACTCGATGGTCCCGCCGATCTGCAGACCGCGGGTCATCGGGGCGAAGCAGAAGCCGCCGTCGGCATAGATCACCGAGTGGCGAATCTCCACGCCGGGTTGTGGCAGTACGGCCTGGTAACCAGCGATGCCGGCAAGGGGAATATTGACCCCCAGGCTGTCGAAGAACGGACGGGCACCGGTTCCCGCAGCCACTACCAGCAAGTCGGCCGGCACGCGGACACCGTCTTCCAGGGTGACGCCGGTCGCTTTGTCGTGGTGTTCGTCGATCTTCGTTACACGTTGGCGTACACGAATGCCGCCTTGGGCCACGAAACTCTCGGTGAGGGCTGCGATGAACCCTTCGGTATCGTTGACGGCACGCCAGTCCGGGAACATCAGGCCGTGCTGGAACTTGCCGGCCAGTGCCGGCTCCAGATCGGAAATTTCCGCGCCATCGAGCTCCTGGGAACGGAAGCCCAGTTGCTTGCGCAGTTCCAGGTGCGGGCGTTCGTGCGCCAGGCCGGCCGGTGTGTCGAACACTTCGAGCACCGGACGTTCGCCAAGCAGGGTCTTGTCGGGGCAAGCGTCGAGCAGCGGGGCATAGTCTTCGTAGACATGCTGGGTCAGGCGGGCCATGTCCTGCGCGATCTCGTTGATCTTCGAGGGGCGGGCGCAGGCCAGGAAACGCATGAACCACGGCAGGATCCCCGGCAGTGCGCTCGGGCGCAAGGCGAGAGGGCCCTTCTGGTCCAGCAGCCAGCCGGGGATCTTCATCAGGATGCCGGGCTTGGACAGCGGGATGACTTCGCTCACCGCCATCTGGCCACAGCTCCATTTGGCCGTGCTGTCGCCGGGCGCGGCCGGATCGATGAGGGTGACCCGATGGCCGTCGCGCTGCAGGTACAGCGCACAGCACACGCCGACGATGCCGCCACCGATGACCACTGCGTGTTGCGATGACGTTTGCGGGTTGTTCATGGGTGCAATGCTCGGAAATAGGGAGACGGAATTCAGGATACACAGGTCCTGCAGGAGCGAGGTTTGTCGGAGTTCCGACAAGCCTCGCTCCTGCACAGGGATGCGCAGTTACGCCTGCGAAGCCTCGAACACCTTACGGAATTCGGCTTTCTCGTCGTCGGTCAGCGGCAGCAGCGGGGCGCGGGCCGGGCCGACCTTGAAGCCGGCCAGTTCGGCACCGTACTTGACCTTCTGCACGAACTTGCCGCTTTCCAGGTTGGCCATGGCCGGGAACAGGCTGCGCATCACTTCCTGCGCACCACGGATGTCGCCGCTGGTGAAGGCCTTGTGGAAGGCCACGACCTTCTCCGGGAAGATGTTGGCCGGGCCGCAGATCCAGCTGTCGGCGCCCCACAGGTAGAAGTCCAGGGCCTGGTCGTCGGAACCGCAGGACAGCTGGAGGCCCTTGTACTTCTCGCCGATCTCGATGGCGCGCAGCAGGTTGCCGCTGCTTTCCTTGATGCCGATCACGCGCGGGTGCTGGTGCAGCGCGGCGATCACGTCCAGGCCCACTTCGACGTTGGTACGCACCGGGTAGTTGTAGAGCACCACGTTGATCTCGGGGAAGGTGTCGAGAATGGTGTTGTAGTGGGCCAGCAGTTCTTCCTGGGACGGCAGCGCGTAGTACGGCGGTGCGATCAGCAGATTGGTGTAGCCGGCGTCTACGGTCTGTTTGATCTGCTCCAGTACTTCACGGGTGCAGGAACCGTTGGCGCCGGCAATCAGCAGGCCGCGGTCGCCGACCACTTCCTTGACGGTGGCCAGGACCTGACGACGCTCGTCGTTGGCCAGTGCGTAGTATTCGCCGGTCGAGCCCAGGGGTACGAAACCGCTGACGCCAGCGGCCAGTTGGTGCTCGATGACCGAGGCCAGGGTGTCGTGATCGACTTTGCCAGCGGCGTCGAACGGGGTGACCAGGGCAGGCAGGATACCTTTCAGTTTCATCGGTGATTCTCCGGGTTGGTTAGGGGTGTCAGTAGGCGTAGCGGCGCAAGAGGCGCCCTTCGACCACGCCGACCAGGCGGGTCAGCGGGAAGGCCACGAGGAAATAGATGACGGCGACAGCCGAGAGGAACTCGACCGGGCGGGCGGTACTGTTGGAAATGTTCTGGCCTACGAACATCAGGTCGGCGACGCCTACCGAGGAGATCAGTGCGCTCTCCTTGAACAGGCTGACGATGTTCGACAGCAGCGGCGGAACGGCCCGCAACAGGGCTTGCGGGAAGATCACGTAGAGCACCTTGACCTTCGAGCCGAGACCCAGGGCCGTGCACGCGTCGTGCTGCTCGCTGGCGATGGACTTGAGCGCACCGCGGAAGGTCTCGCTGGTGATCGCGCCCATGAACAGGGTCAGGGCGATCAGCACCGAAACGTACGGCGGGATGTCCAGGCCGAACACCACCGGGAAGCAGAAGAACACCCAGAACAGCTGGATCAGCAGCGGCGTGCCGCGGAAGAACTCCACGTAGAGCGTCAGTGGCAGGCGGATCAGCGGTGTCTTCAACTGGCGCAGCATGCTGACGGCAAAGCCCAGCAGGCTGCCCAGTACCGCGCAGGCACCGGTGAAGGCAAGGGTCAGCCCGAGGCCCTTGAGCAGGACAGGCCAGTAATGCAGAACAACCGAGAAATCGAGTGGCATGGCTATCTCTCCTCAGCGCTGGCCGGCCAGTTCCTGGCGCCGTTCGAACCACTGCACCAGTTGCGCTACAGGCAGCGACAGGGCGAAGTAGATGAGGGCGATCAGGGTGTAGGTTTCCAGCGGGTGGTAGGCTTCGGTGGCGAGGCTCTTGCCCACGTACATCAGGTCGGCGACGGCGACGATCGCTACCAGTGCGCTCTGCTGCAGGGTGCCGATACCGTTGGTGATCAACACCGGCAGGGCGCTGCGCAACGATTGCGGCAGGATCACGTAGACGGTCCGTTGCCAGGAGCGCAGGCCCAGGGCAATGCACGCATCCAGGTGTTCCCGTGGTACCGCCTGCACACCGGCGCGGTAGGCCTCGGCGTTGAAGGCGGTCAGGTTCAGGCCCAGGGCAAGGAAGCCCATGGCAATCGGGTCGATGAACACGTCGAACAGCATCGGGACGCAATAGAAGAACCAGACGATCTGCAGTAGCGCCGGGGTGCAGCGAAAGAACTCGATGAACAGCTGCGCCGGCCAGCGGATGAAGAACCAGCGGCTCAGGGTCATCAGGCACAGCAGGAAGCCGCAGGTCAGGCCGATCAGGTTCGAGGCCAGGGCGAGCTCCAGCGTCACCTTGAGGCCGTCGAGCAGGGCCGGCAGGCTACCGTTGAGGAAGTGAAAGTCGAATTGGTAGTTCATGGCATTGCCCTCAGTCGAACTGCACGACCTTTTCGAGGAACTCGCGTGTGCGGGCTTCCCGAGGCTGGGTGAAGATCTGATCGGGATGGCCTTGCTCGACCACCTTGCCGTTGGCGCAGAACACCACGCGGGTGGCGATGTGGCGGGCGAAGTGCATGTCGTGGGTGACGATGATCATTGCCATTTTCTGGTCGGCCAGTTGCATCATCACGTTCTGCACCTCGATGACCATTTCCGGGTCGAGGGCCGAGGTCACTTCATCGAAGAGCATCAGTCGCGGTTCGAGCATCAGTGCGCGGGCAATCGCCACACGCTGCTTCTGGCCGCCGGACAGTTGGCTGGGGTAGGCGTGCAGCTTGCTTTCCAGACCCAGGCGGGCCAGGTAGGCGCGGGCCTTCTCGGTGGCTTCGGCCTTGCTCAGACCATGGACCTTGACCGGTGCCAGGATGAGGTTGCCCAGCACTGACAGGTGCGGGAACAGGGTGTAGTGCTGGAATACCATGCCGATCTGCTTGTGCAGGACTTCGTCCAGTGGCTTGCCCTGTTTGCGATTGCCATCGATGTACGGTTTGCCCTGGAACTGGATGGTGCCGCCCTGGATGCCTTCCAGGCCCATCAGTACCCGCAGCAGCGAGCTCTTGCCGCTGCCGGACGGCCCGATGATCACCAGGCGGTCGTCGGCGCGCATGTCCAGGTTCATCCCGTCCATCACGACCAACTGTTCGGAATAGGCTTTGCGCACGCCCTGAAGCTGGATGAAATTGCCGCCCAGGCCTGAATTCGGGTTGAGCGAAGCCTGTGGCTGGGTAGCCACCAAATGAGGTGTGTTCATTACAGTTATCTCCACGAGGGCGCTCCTGGCCGGGGCCCTCGGTAGGTCAGCGGGAGTTACTGGGCTTTTTGGCCCGCGAGGATCTCGGCGGAAGCCTTGTCCACCAGCTTGTCGATCTCGCCCGAGGTGCGGCGCTCGGTGATGTAGTCGTCGAGTTGGGCAAGGTCGGCGGCGGGCGTTTCGCGTGAGAGAGCGAAAGACACGCCCTGCTTGGCCAGGGCTGGCACTGGCAGCACTTCTTTTGTCCAGCTGTTGGCCATGGCGAACAGGTGGTTGGTGTCGTTGGCGTCGGCGAGGATGTCGGCGCGCTTGGACATCAACGCCATGCGGGTTTCATCGGAGCCAGGCAGGCGCATCAGCTTGGCCTGCTTGATCGCGCCGGATACGGCCTTGTCGGCGGCGGTGCCAGAGATCACGGCGATGGTGACGCCGGGCTTGTCGTAGTCGGCCAGGTCGGAGCCGGCGGTAGCGAACTTCGGGTTCTTGCCGTTGACCAGCAGGGAAATCTGGTAGTCGGTGGCGGGCACCGAGAACGCTACGGCCTTGGCGCGTTCGGGCGTCATGTTGAGCGCCATTGCCATGTCCCACTTGCCACTCTGGATGCCTGCGACCTGGTTGTCCCAACTGGTGTCGACGAACTCGGCCTTGACCTTCAGCACGTTCTCGGCGAAGTCGCGGCACAGGTCCACGAAGTAGCCGCTGTACTGCCCGCTGGCCGGATCGCGCATCACATAAGGTGCCGCGATTGCCGCGCCGCAACGCAGCACGCCGGCCTTCTGCACGTTTTGCCAGGTGTGGGTGTCGGCGTGAGCCGGGGAGTGCATCAGCAGCGTCAGTGCCGCGGCGAGGCCGGCAACGCTGCTGCCGAGTTTGCGAGAAAGGAACCGTGCCATGTTGAGTCTCTCTGGTGAGTTGTTCTTGTAGACAGACGAGCAAGCAAAAAGCGAAAACTGTGTTCTTATTTGAGTGCCGCGTTGTGTGCAGCAATGCATTCAAAGTATTTCGATCCATTCGGGCTGTCAACACGCCGGAAAGAATTTTTAGAAGCAAAAACGCCCTCGCTCACCGTGACGGGTGAATGAGGGCGTTCGATGAGGGGAGGGTGACGCGGGCCCCATGTGGGAGCTGGCAAGCCAGCTCCCACATGGGGTCTGAGTGCTCTCAGGCGGGGGTGTCAGTCAGCTCCAGCTCGCTGAGAAACCGCTCAAGAATCATGTTTTGCCGCCGTCCCTTGCGCATGGCGATGGCTATCTTGGAGTCGAAGTAGAGCCTGTCTGGATCAAGGGCAATCATCAGGCCTTTCTCCACCCAGGTCGCGGCGTAATGGTCTGGCAGGAAACCGATATAGGCGCCCGTCAGGATCAGGAAGGCGATACCTTCGCGGTCCGTTGCCGAGGCGGCGAAGCTGAGCAACTGGTGCAGGCCGATCGCTTCGGCGGTCATGCGGTACGCCGGAATCACTGCGTCTGCCCGGGACAACTGCGCATCGGTGACCGTCGCGGCCTGGGTGAACAGCGGGTGCTCATGGCTGCAGTACAGGTTCGAGCGTTCCTCGTAGAGCAGGCTGTAATCCAGGCCGGACAAGGGAGTAATCAACGGCACGGCACCGACGTGCAGGCGCCCGTCGAGCAGGCCGCGCTCGATTTCCCCCGGCGTGCTCATGCTCAGGTTGATCCGCACGCCACTGCCCTCGGCGCGCACGGCCTTGAGTGCGTGGGTAATGCGCATCTTCGGCTGGGTCACCAGGTTGTTGACGATGGCCACGTTCAGGTCGCCGCGCAGTTGCTGGTGCATCTGGTTCACTTCACTGCGAAAGCCCTCGATGGCCACCAGCACGGTCTCGCTGGCGCGCAGTACTTCGCGGCCTTCGTCGGTGAGGGCAAAACCCGCCCGGCCGCGTTGACACAGGCGCATGCCGAGGCGCTTTTCGAGGTCGCCCATGTGCAGGCTGATGGCCGAGCGGGTGATGCCCAGCACGCTCTCCGCCCCCGAGAAACTCCCGCATTCGGCCACGGTCTTGAATACCCGCAGCAACCTCAGGTCGAAATCGCTGACCTGATGCAGTGGCGTTTTTTTCGTCATAGGTGAGTAATCCAATAACCGAGTGAAAGAAAATACAGATTTAACTTACATGACGCTTCGATTCAAGCTAACGGCTATCCACCCACCTAGGGCTATCGCCATGAATCAGGCCTTGCAAACAACAATTCCCCTGGGCAGCGGACTTCAGTTGGACTCCCACTGGATGCCGTTCTCGTCGAACCGCAATTTCCACAAGGATCCACGCTTTATCGTCGGTGCCCAGGGCAATTGGCTGGTCGACGAGCAGGGCCGGCAGGTGTTCGACAGTCTGTCGGGGCTGTGGACCTGCGGCGCAGGCCACTCGCGCAAGGAGATTGCTGACGCGGTGGCGAAGCAGTTGGTGACCCTGGACTATTCCCCGGCCTTTCAGTATGGCCATCCGCTGTCGTTCAAGCTGTCGGAAAAGATCGCCAGCCTGACGCCGGGCGACCTCAATCATGTGTTCTTCACCGGTTCCGGCTCCGAGTGCGCTGACACCGCAGTAAAGATGGCCCGGGCCTACTGGCGTCTGAAAGGCCAGCCGCAAAAGACCAAACTGATCGGGCGAGCCCGTGGCTACCACGGGGTGAACGTTGCCGGCACGTCGCTGGGCGGAATTGGCGGCAATCGCAAGATGTTCGGCCAACTCATGGACGTCGATCACTTGCCACACACCTTGCAACCAGAGCTGGCCTTCACCCGGGGCGCGGCTGAAACCGGCGGCGTGGCGCTGGCCAATGAGTTGCTGAAACTGATCGAGCTGCACGACGCTTCGAACATCGCTGCGGTTATCGTCGAGCCGATGTCGGGCTCGGCCGGCGTCCTTGTACCTCCCCAGGGCTATTTGCAGCGCCTGCGCGAGATCTGCGACCAGTACGACATCCTGCTGATCTTCGATGAAGTCATCACAGCGTTCGGGCGCATGGGCTGCATGACCGGCGCCGAGTATTTCGGCGTGACCCCGGACCTGATGAATGTCGCCAAGCAGATCACCAACGGCGCCATCCCCATGGGTGCGGTGATTGCCAGCAGCAGGATCTACGACACCTTCATGTATCAGGCCTCGCCCGAGTACGCCGTCGAATTTGCCCACGGCTACACCTACTCCGCGCACCCGGTGGCCTGCGCCGCCGCGCTCGCTACCCTGGACCTGCTGGAGAGGGACAACCTGGTCCAGCAGTCCGCCGAACTGGCGCCGCACTTCGAAAAGGCTATCCATGGCCTGAGGGGCGCAAGACACATCGTCGACATCCGCAACTGCGGCCTGGCCGGCGCCCTGCAGATCGCGCCGCGTGATGGCGACGCCATCATTCGCCCGTTCGAAGCCGGCATGGCCCTGTGGAAAGCCGGTTTCTACGTCCGCTTCGGCGGCGACACCCTGCAGTTCGGTCCCACCTTCAACACACAACCCCAGGAACTGGACCGCCTGTTCGATGCCGTGGGCCACGCCCTGCACGGCATCGACTGAGCGTCCCCTTCTTTTATATAGCCCGCTTGCCAGCAAGCCTTGAGGAACCACGATGAGCACCATCAAGCACCTGATCCACGGCGAGTACGTCGCCGACGCCGCCCGCACCACCGAGGTCTTCAACCCGTCCACCGGGCAGGCCATCCACACCCTCGGCCTGGCCAGCCGCGCCACCGTGCAGAAGGCTATCGATTCCGCCCAGGCCGCGTTCCCGGCCTGGCGCAACACCCCACCGGCCAAGCGCGCCCAGGTGATGTTCCGCTTCAAGCAACTGCTGGAAGCCAATGAGCAGCGCATCGCCCAGCTGATCAGCGAAGAGCATGGCAAGACCATCGAGGACGCCGTGGGTGAACTCAAGCGCGGCATCGAGAACGTCGAATTCGCGTCCGCCGCTCCGGAAATCCTGAAAGGCGAATACAGCCGCAACGTCGGCCCGAACATCGATGCCTGGAGCGACCTGCAGCCGATCGGCGTGGTCGCCGGCATCACCCCGTTCAACTTCCCGGCCATGGTGCCGCTGTGGATGTACCCGCTGGCCATCGCCTGCGGCAACTGCTTCATCCTCAAGCCGTCCGAGCGCGATCCAAGCTCGACCCTGCTGATTGCCGAACTGCTGCATGAAGCCGGCCTGCCAAAGGGCGTGCTCAACGTGGTGCACGGCGACAAGGAAGCGGTGGACGCGCTGATCGAAGCACCGGAAGTCAAAGCCCTGAGTTTCGTCGGTTCGACCCCGATCGCCGAGTACATCTATGCCGAGGGCACCAAGCGCGGCAAGCGCGTGCAAGCACTGGGCGGTGCCAAGAACCACGCCGTGCTGATGCCGGATGCCGAACTGGACAACGCCGTCAGCGCGCTGATGGGAGCGGCCTACGGTTCCTGCGGCGAGCGCTGCATGGCCATCTCCGTCGCCGTCTGCGTCGGTGACCAGGTCGCCGATGCGCTGGTCGCCAAGCTGGTTCCGCAGATCAAGGCCCTGAAAATCGGCGCCGGTACCCAGTGTGGCCTGGACATGGGCCCGCTGGTCACAGCCGCTGCCCGCGACAAAGTGCTGGGCTACATCGATGACGGCGTCGCTGCGGGTGCCGAGGTGGTTGTAGACGGCCGCGGCTTCAAGGTTGCCGGCAACGAAGACGGCTACTTCGTCGGCGGTACCCTGTTTGATCGCGTGTCCCCGGAAATGCGCATCTACAAGGAGGAGATCTTCGGCCCGGTGCTGTGCATCGTCCGCGTCGACAGCCTGGAAGCGGCAATCCAGCTGATCAACGACCACGAATATGGCAATGGCACCTGCATCTTCACCCGTGATGGTGAGTCGGCGCGCCTGTTCTGCGACGAGATCGAAGTGGGCATGGTTGGCGTCAACGTGCCGCTGCCGGTGCCGGTGAGCTACCACAGCTTCGGCGGCTGGAAGCGTTCGCTGTTCGGCGACCTGCATGCCTACGGCCCGGACGGTGTGCGCTTCTACACCCGCAAGAAAGCCATCACTCAGCGCTGGCCGAAACGCACCAGCCATGAGGCGGCGCAGTTCGCCTTCCCTAGCAACAGCTAAGGAAACCCTGTTCGGGCAGCAGAGCCGTCGACTGTTCTGACGGAGAAACGCCGAGGGTGCTGTTGCCCGCACCCGTAGAGCTTCTACGGATAACCCGAGACCTGTCGGGTTAACTCTCACCCACTTTGTCAAAGGCTCAGGCTGGAGACCTCGCCGCCACCCCGCTGGCGGCATTTCTTTTCCTTTATTCAGTCCATTCAATTGAAGAGGTCGATTCACCATGCCAACCAGCAACGAATACGTTAAAGGCCTTGATCGCGACTACGTGTCCCACTCGTGGTCGGTGCAAGGCGCGCTCAACCCCCTGGTGATCGCTGGCGGGGAGGGCTGCACGGTCTGGGATTACGAAGGCAAGCGCTACCTCGATTTCTCCAGCCAGTTGGTCAACACCAACCTGGGGCACCAGCATCCCGCTGTCATCGCGGCAATCCAGGAGCAGGCCGCGACCCTGGCCACCATCGCCCCGGCCACCGCCAACCTGATGCGCGGCGAAGCTGCCAAACGCATCATCGAACAGGCGCCGAAGGGCTTCAGGAAAGTCTTCTTCACCAACGGCGGCGCTGACGCCAACGAAAACGCCATCCGCATGGCCCGGTTGTTCACCGGTCGTGACAAGGTGCTGTCGTCCTATCGCTCCTATCACGGCAATACCGGCTCGGCGATCGTCGCCACCGGTGATCCGCGTCGGGTACCGAACGAATACGCCCGTGGCCACGTACATTTCTTCACGCCTTATCTGTACCGCAGCGAGTTTCATGCCCAGACCGAGACCGAAGAGACCGAGCGCGCGCTGCGTCACCTGCGCCGCGTCATCGAAAGTGAAGGTGCCGGCTCGATCGCGGCCATTCTGCTGGAGAGCCTGCCAGGCACCGCCGGCATCCTGATGCCTTCCGCCGCCTATGTGCAGGGCGTGCGCGAACTGGCGAACGAATTCGGCATCCTGCTGATCCTCGACGAAGTGATGTCCGGTTTCGGCCGTACGGGCAAGTGGTTCGCCCTGGAACACTACGGCGTGGTGCCGGACCTCATCACCTTTGCCAAGGGCGTCAACTCCGGGTACGTGCCGGTCGGCGGCGTGATCATTTCCGAGCAGATCTGCGCTTACTTCGACACCCGCTACTTCCCGGGCGGCCTGACCTATTCCGGGCATCCGCTGGCCATGGCCTCGATCGTTGCCGCCATCGATGCGATGCGCAAGGAAGGCGTGGTGGAAAATGCACTGGACATCGGTACCAACACCCTGGGGCCGCGCCTGCGTGAATTGCAGCAGCGTCATCCGGCGATCGGAGACGTTCGCGGTGCCGGCGTGTTCTGGGCGCTGGAACTGGTCAGCGACACGGCGAGCCGTGCGCCGCTGGCCGCGGACAAGATGGCGCAACTGAAAGCGAAGCTGATGGAGCGCGGCCTGCTGCCCTTCATCGTTGAAAACCGTATTCACGTAGTGCCGCCGTGCGTCATTTCGGCCGAGCAGGTCGAGGAGGGCATCGCCATTCTCGATGAGGTGATTGGCGCGGTCCTGGGCTGATTCACTCACCAGAGCCCGCTGTCAGCCACAGGCAGCGGGTTCGCCCTTCATCCCTCTTTGTCGAAAGCTCCGGCTCTAGACCTGGCCGCTCCCACACTGGCGGCCTTTTTCATTTCTGCCCAAAACAAAAAACCAGAGAGCATCGATGAATATCAAGCACAAACTGACGTGCGCGTTTGCCGCTATAGCAGCCTTGCCCATAGCCCTGGTCACTGTCCTGGTCATCCTCAACCTGCGAGACGCGGCACGACAGGGCTTCCTGGACAGCAGCAGCCGGGAAATCCATCAGGTCGGCAATGCCATGAGCCTGTTTTTCCAGGGCATCACGCAGAACGTCGAGCTGCTGGCGACGCAACCCGAGGTGGTCGGCACGGGTACCGATCTCAACAAGTATCAGCAGACTCATAGCCAGAGCGTGCCGCTGGGCGAACAGGACCAGCGCGTGATGGACATGGTCGATCGCCTGGGCCGATCCCATCCTGACTACGCCTACATTTCATACGGCGTCGCGGACGGCGGGCATGTGAGCTGGCCGCCGGGGCAGGTGTTGTCCAACTACGATCCTCGCAAGCGTCCCTGGTACCAGTTGGCCATGGCCAACGTGGGCAAGACGGTGCGCACTGCACCCTATTACTGGGCGGGTGATGACACCGTCCTGGTGAGCACCGTGCGCACGGTCAGCAACAAACTGGGCAGTATGGGCGGGGTGATCAATATCGACGTCTCGCTCAAGGGACTGACCGCGATCATCAAGCAGATCACCCTCGGCGAGAGTGGTTACCTGATGCTGGTGGAAAAAAGCGGCAATGTGATGGTCGATCCCCGTGACCCAGGGCATAACTTCAAGCAGTTGCAGAGTTTCGGCCCCGGCTATGCCGAGCTGGCGAGTGCAGGGGAGGGGGTGGTCGAGGTGACGCTGAACGGCAGGCCGTTCATGGCCAACGTCTACCCTGACCCGCGGCTCGGCTGGACCTTCATCGGGCTGATTCCGCAAGACGAGGTGATGCGTTCCACGACGCGCCTGACCTGGCTGATCGGCATCATCGCGCTGGCGCTGGCGGCGATCTTCGCGGTCGTGGGGGCAGCGTTCGCGAGCCTGATCGTGCGGCCGATCAACACTGTCTCCAGTGGCCTTGAGGATATTGCCCAGGGCGAAGGGGACCTGACCCGTAGCCTGAGCGTCCGTGGCCACGACGAAACCGCGCAGTTGGCCAACGGGTTCAACCGGTTTCTCGGAGCCATTCGCAGTCTGATCCAGGGCATCGGTGCTGCGGCCGCACAGATCCTCAGCACTTCGACCCGTTCCACCCAGGTGTCCGGCGACATGGCGGACGCCGCCGACCGCCAGCGCGAAGCCGTCGACATGGTGTCCACGGCCTTCCATGAAATGGTCGCCACAGCCAACGAAGTCGCCCGCTCCTGCAGCCAGGCGGCGCAATCGGCCGACAGTGGCCAGCAACAGGCGCGGGAGGGGCAGGAGGAGATCGACGCGGCAGTGCAGAACGTTCACCGCTTGAGCCAGGAGATCGAGCAGTCGGTGCAATCGATCCAGCAGTTGGAGCGTGACAGCAACGACATCCAGTCGATTCTCGGCACCATCCGCTCGATTGCCGAGCAGACCAATCTGCTGGCGCTGAACGCCGCCATCGAGGCAGCGCGGGCGGGGGAGCAGGGGCGCGGGTTTGCCGTGGTGGCCGATGAGGTGCGGGCGCTGGCCAAGCGCACTGCGGACTCCACGGCCGAGATCGACGGCCTGCTGGGCAACCTAGCGGGTCGCACGGCGCAGGTGGCCGGGCAGATGCATGCCAGCCTCGATGTGTCCGCGCAGTCCGTCAACAGCATTGGCAGGGCGCGGGACAGCTTCGGACAGATTCGTGAGTCGGTGGACGTGATCCGCGACATGAACACCCAGATCGCCACCGCTGCGGAAGAGCAGCACCAGGTGGCCGAGGAGATCCAGCGGCATATCGGGCAGATTCATGGGGATGCCCAGCAAGTGGCCGGGCTGGCGCAGGCGGCGCGGGAGGATTCGCGGAGCCTGGCGGCGTTGTCGGGGGAGCTGGATCAGTTGGTGCGGCGGTTCCGGACCTGATACAGATTTGTGGTTGACATTAGAGCATTGTGGGAGCCGGCGTTGCCGGCGATGAGGCCGCTACAGACGGTGATGTTGTCTGGTCTGGCCAATCGCTGGCAACGCCAGCTCCCACAGGTCCGCGTCGGACACAGATTCTGCTGCTGACTCGCAATCCTGTGGTGGGGTTGGTGTTGGGTCAGCGATCCTCAGCCAGGAACAACCAGGTCTCGATCACTGAATCCGGGTTCAGCGAGACGCTGTCGATCCCTTGCTCCATCAGCCACTTGGCCAGGTCCGGGTGGTCCGAAGGGCCCTGACCGCAAATGCCGATGTACTTGCCGGCCTTGTTGCACGCCTGGATGGCGTTGGCCAGCAGCTTCTTCACCGCCGGGTTACGCTCGTCGAACAGGTGCGCAATGATGCCCGAGTCGCGGTCCAGGCCCAGGGTCAGCTGGGTCAGGTCGTTGGAGCCGATGGAGAAGCCATCGAAGTACTCGAGGAACTCGTCCGCCAGGATGGCGTTGGACGGCAGTTCGCACATCATGATCACGCGCAGGCCGTTGACGCCACGGCCCAGGCCGTTTTCGGCGAGCAGATCGACTACCTGGCTGGCTTCGCCCAGGGTACGGACGAACGGCACCATGATCTCGACGTTGGTCAGGCCCATCTCGTTGCGCACGCGCTTCAGTGCGCGGCATTCCAGCTCGAAGCAGTCACGGAACGACTCGCTGATGTAGCGCGACGCACCGCGGAAGCCCAGCATCGGGTTTTCTTCTTCCGGCTCGTACAGCTTGCCGCCGATCAGGTTGGCGTATTCGTTGGACTTGAAGTCCGACAGACGCACGATGACCTTCTTCGGCCAGAACGCTGCGGCCAGGGTGCTGATGCCTTCGACCAGCTTCTCGACGTAGAAATCGACCGGGTCGTTGTAACCGGCGATGCGCTTGTCGACGCTGTCTTTCAGTTCTTGCGGCAGGCCCGCGTAGTTCAGCAGCGCCTTGGGGTGCACGCCGATCATGCGGTTGATGATGAATTCCAGACGGGCCAGGCCGACACCGGCGTTGGGCAGCTGGGCGAAGTCGAAGGCGCGGTCCGGGTTGCCGACGTTCATCATGATCTTGAACGGCAGGTCTGGCATGGCGTCCACCGAGTTCTGGCGGATATCGAAGCCCAGCTCGCCTTCGAAGATGAAACCGGTGTCGCCTTCGGCGCAGGAAACGGTCACGCCCTGGCCATCTTTCAGCACCTGGGTGGCGTTGCCGCAACCGACCACGGCCGGAATGCCCAGCTCACGGGCGATGATCGCCGCGTGGCAGGTACGGCCGCCGCGGTTGGTCACGATGGCGCTGGCGCGCTTCATCACCGGTTCCCAGTCCGGGTCGGTCATGTCGGAGACCAGCACGTCGCCTGGCTGCACCTTGTCCATCTCGGACACATCGTGGATCACGCGGACCTTGCCGGCGCCGATACGCTGGCCGATGGCACGGCCTTCCACCAGGACGGTGCCCTTCTCTTTCAGCAGGTAGCGTTCCATCACGTTGGCGCTGGCGCGGCTCTTCACGGTTTCAGGACGGGCCTGAACGATGTACAGCTTGCCGTCGTCACCATCCTTGGCCCACTCGATGTCCATCGGACGCTCGTAGTGCTTCTCGATGATCATCGCCTGCTTGGCAAGCTCCGCCACTTCGGCGTCGCTCAGGCAGAAACGGGCGCGGTCGGCCTTGTCGACATCGACGGTCTTGACCGAACGACCGGCCTTGGCTTCTTCGCCGTAGACCATCTTGATGGCCTTGCTGCCCAGGTTGCGGCGCAGGATGGCCGGACGGCCGGCTTCGAGGGTGTTCTTGTGGACGTAGAATTCGTCCGGGTTCACCGCGCCCTGCACCACGGTTTCACCCAGGCCATAGGCGCCGGTGATGAACACCACGTCGCGGAAGCCCGACTCGGTGTCGAGGGTGAACATCACGCCTGCCGTTCCGGTTTCCGAACGCACCATGCGCTGCACGCCGGCCGACAGGGCCACCAGCTTGTGGTCGAAGCCCTGGTGCACGCGGTAGGAAATGGCGCGGTCGTTGAACAGCGAAGCGAAGACTTCCTTGGCAGCGCGGATCACGTTGTCCACACCGCGGATGTTCAGGAAGGTTTCCTGCTGGCCGGCGAAGGACGCGTCGGGCAGGTCTTCGGCGGTGGCAGAAGAGCGCACGGCCACGGCCATGTTGTCGTTGCCGTTGGCCATTTCGGCGAAGGCGGTGCGGATCTCGGCGTCGAGGCGCGCCGGGAATTCGGCGTCCATGACCCACTGGCGAATCTGCGCACCGGTCTTGGCCAGGGCGTTGACGTCGTCTACGTCCAGAGCGTCGAGCGCCTCGTGGATCTTCGCGTTCAAGCCGCTCTGCTCGAGGAAATCACGGTACGCCTGAGCCGTAGTGGCAAAGCCGCCGGGGACGGATACACCGGCGCCCGCGAGGTTACTGATCATCTCGCCCAGTGATGCGTTCTTGCCCCCCACATGCTCCACATCATGGACGCCGAGCTTATCGAGGGAAACTACGTACTCAACCACGTTTGACTCTCCGGTAATTGTTGCAGGTGCAGCACCAGGTGTTTTCAACGTTATTCCGAGACCGGCTTTGCATGCCGAACGGCAGGGTGTTCCGCTTTGCGCGCACTCATCAGGCCCACGCAGATGATCACGATGGCCAGCAGCCCGGTGGCAGTGATTTCGGAGCGATAGGCCGGGATGAAGAACATGCTGACCAAGGCGCCGCTGATGAACAGGATCACCGCCCAGGTCAGCCACGGGAACAGCCACATGCGGAACTCCAGGATCTCGCCGGCCGCCCGCATCTTCTTGCGCAGGCACAATTGCGAGACGGCGATCACCAGATAGACCAGCAGCGCCACCGCACCCGATGTCGAGAGCAGGAACTTGAACACATTCTCGGGTGCGAAGTAATTGATGAAGGTCGCCACCACGCCCAGGACGGTAGTGCAGGTCACGGCGGCAAACGGCACTTTGGCCAGGTTGACGCGTTTGAGGAACCGCGGGGCATCACCGCGTCTGGCCAGGGAGTAGAGCATCCGCGAGCCGGTGTAGACCTGGGAGTTCATGCAACTGGCCACGGCCAGCAGAACCACGATGTCGATGATCAGCTTGGCGTTGGGGATGTTCATGATCTCCAGTGCGCGCTGGAACGAGCCGACTTCCGGAAGGCGTGGGTCGTTCCACGGGACGATGGACAGGATCATCAGGATCGACAGCAGGTAGAAGACGCAGATCCGCCAGACCACCGAGTTGGTCGCGCGGGTGATTTGCCTGGCAGGGTTCTTCGACTCGGCGGCGGCGATGGTGACCACTTCCGCACCGATGAAGCTGAACATGGTGGTCAGCATCGCGCCGATGATCGCGCTCAGGCCGTTAGGTGCGAAGCCGCCATGCAGGGCCATCAGTTGCCCCAGGCCGCTGACTTCACGCTCGGGTAAAAGCCCCATCAGTGCCGCAACACACAGGGCGATAAAGGCGATGATGGCGATGATTTTCACTAGCCCGAACCAGAACTCGAACTCGCCATACTTGGCAACGCTGAAGAAGTTGGAGCAGGTCAGCACCAGAATGAGTGTCGACGCAATCACCCAGGTGTCGACGCCCGGTATCCAGGCGTTGATGATGTTGGCCGCCGCAATGGCCTCCAGCGGAATCGCCAGCACCCAGAACCACCAGTAGAGCCAGCCAATGCTGAACCCTGCCCAAGGGCCGATGGCCCGATCCGCGTAGGTGGAGAACGACCCGGTGTCAGGGGAGGCCACCGCCATCTCGCCCAGCATGCGCATGACCAGCACGACCAGGGCACCGGTAAAGATATAGGCCAGGAGCGCGGCTGGTCCGGCCTTGGCGATCGCATGCCCGGAAAAGACAAAAAGGCCGGCGCCAATCACGCCGGCGATCGACAACATGGTGACGTGGCGCTGTTTCAGGCCAGCTGCAAGGGAGGAGTTGGACATGGATAGACTCGTTGATTGTTATTGGAGCGTTCTGATCCGGAAACGCAAAAGCGGCGGTGCGGGCATGGGGAGCAGGAGCAGGGCGCGTTTTAGAACGGGCACTCCGCACCCAGTGCCAGAGCGTCGCGATCATGGCCGAGCAGTTCGCACAGCGCGTCGACGATAATCTGGTGATCCTGTCGGTCTGGCAGCCCCGAAACCGTGACCGAGCCGATCACGCCTGCGCCCTGCACGATGATCGGAAAACCACCGCCGACGCTGGCGTAGTCGGCGGGCGAGAGGAAGTAGCGCTGGGTGATGTCTTGGTTCTCCTGGGCAAGCTGATACCTGATCCGGTAGGAGCTGCGCAGGAAGCGTTGCACGGTGTTGGTCTTGCGCCGTACCCAATCGTGATTGTCGGAGGTGATGCCGGGCCGGGCTGCGAAGAACAGCGGGCGGTCGAAGCGCCTGATGTCGATGACCAGGGGCCAGGCGTTGGCCACAGCCTTGCTGTACAGGGCGGAGCCGAGTTGCCATGCGCGGTCTTCATCGAAGTGTGGAAATTGCAGGGTTTGTTCCTGGCGAAGCAAAAGTGCCAGATCGTCTTTCAGGCTCATCCCGATTTCCTCTTGCCTGGCTCCAAAGGGGCCTGGATCACTGATCCGTACAGTGTGGTGTGAAAACTTTGGTGAGTTAAATCCATTTATTCTCACGCTCATGTTTGATTTTTCTTTCGTAAATATCATCGGTTTTTTAACGCTGAAACAGTCGTTTGATTCTTGTCTATCCACAAAAAATCAACCCTGTTGACAGCATCCATCTTAGTTTTTATTTTGAATGCAGTCATGCACACAAAATCGCATGCAGCTATGTGCCGTACCTTCCTGCCAAAAACAATCATTATCAGTGAGGTCAACAATGGTTCGTTCGCTTTCTTCTTCTCTCAAAGCCCTGGTCATCTGTGCCGGTTTGTCCGCAGGAGTGCTCGTCCAGGCAGCGGAAACCTCGGTGTGGCAAGACGTCCAGAAAATTGGGGTGTTGCGCTGTGGTGCTGCCGTCGCGGCGCCCTATGTGATGCGTGACGCCAGGACCAGCGCCTACAGCGGCTACTTCGTCGACCTGTGCCGGGACTTCGGCGAGAAGGTGCTGAAGGTCAAGGTCGAGTTCGTCGACACCAACTGGGACAACCTCGTAGCCGGGCTGCAAAGCAACAAATGGGACCTGGCCATGGCGCTCAACCAGACGCCGGAGCGGGCACTGGCAGTGGCGTTCACCGTGCCGGCAACGGACTATCAGGTGTCCTTGCTGGTGAACAAGGACAACCCCAAGCTGGCGGATGTCAAAGACGACATCGCCGCGCTCGACAAGCCTGAAGTCATCTTCGCGGTGATGTCAGGCACGGCTCAGGACAAGGCCATCTCGTCCGTGGTCAGCAAGGGCAAGATCATGCGCCTGCCCGGTATGGACGAAGCACGGCTGGCGGTGATGTCCAAGCGCGCCGATGTCCTGGTCGATGCCAGCGATACCAATCACCTGTTCGCCCTGGCCAACCCCGACTGGACCCGCGAGATTCTGCCCAAGCCGGCACTGGCGAAGCAGGGCGTATCCTTTGGTGTTCGACGCGACATTTCCCCGGCCGACCTTCAGGTGCTGAACATCTACCTGACCCAGCGTCGCGAGACGGGTGATATCCAGCGGCTTGTCGACAAGGCCTCAACCGAGGCCAACGCCCAGGCGAAGTAACGCCCCTTCCCGCAGTGCCGTGTGCATCCGAAGTGCGCACGGCATTGCTTCTTTCTCAAGACATGCAAGGTGACAACACATGAGTGATTCCAAGCGTCCGCTCGATCGTCAGACCGTTCTGGTAACCGGTGCCTCGGGCGGCATCGGTGCGGCGATCGTCGAACAGTTGGTGGCCGAGGGCGCACGGGCGCTGATCCATTACAGCCGGGATGCCGAAGGTGCCCAGCGCCTGCTGGATCGCGTTGGCGGACAAGGCTGGATCGTCCAGGGAGACCTGAGCGACGAGGCCGGCCCCGAGCGTCTGTGGCAGGCAGCATTGGAGCTGGCGGGCGGGCGTATTCACGCACTGGTCAACAACGCCGGCATCCGTACCGAGATCCCGCTGGAAGCACCGGCCGTAGAATGGCGCGCGGCCTGGCGGCGCGAGTTCCAGGTCAATTTCTTCGCCGCTGCCGACCTGAGTCGTGAAGCCGTCACTCACTTCCGGGCCAACGGCGGTGGACGCATCATCAACATGGCCAGTCGGGCCGCACAGCGTGGCTACGCGGCCGACGCGCTGCCCTACGGTACCAGCAAGGCTGCTCTGATCAACCTGACCAAGTCCCTGGCCCGGAGTGTCGCGGGCGAGGGGATTGTCGCTGTCGCCATTGCGCCGGGCTGGGTGCGCACGGACATGGCCGAGCAGTTCATCGCCCAGCATGGCGAAGCTGCAGCGGTATCCGATATCCCGGTCGGACGCATGGCGGCGCCGGCAGAAATCGCCGAGTTGGTGGCGTTTACCCTGCGGCCGTCCCTGGCGTCGCTCAATGGCGCCACGCTGGACGTCAACGGCGGCAGCTATATTCGCTGAGGGTGCGACAGATGGGGGATTGCAAGAACAGTTTTCCCCGGGCCGTGTCTCTGCTGATTCTGGCGACCCTGGCGTGCGCATTCGCCGGCAATCATGTCGCCGCCAGGTTGGCGTTTGACGACGGTGCCGGGCTGTTGGTGGCGATCCTCTGCCGTTCGGGGATCACGGCGATAGTCCTGATGGCCCTTGTCCTCACGAGTCCCGACGTTTTGCGAATCGCCGGTGCCACCCGTCGCTGGCAGGTACTGGCCGGGTTGTGCGTGGCGATACAGAGCTATTGCATCTACTCGGCGGTAGCGCGAATTCCGGTGGGCATTGCCTTGCTCGTGGTCAATCTGTCCCCCGCATTCCTCGCCCTGATCACTTGGCTCTTGGGCGGGACATTGAAATACGGAGCGCGTGCAACGAAGCTGGCTGGGTAAGACGATTTGCTTACTCAGCCAGCAGAGACGTTCTAGGCTCTGTACGAAAAGTAGTGTCGTAAACACCGCCGCCAGCAGGCTAATGTGACCATCGCCCCATAACTTGTTGCGAGCTTGCAGTAGCGGGTTGCCAGGCGGCGATGCTCCTTCAGCCAGCCAAACAGACGCTCGATGACATTGCGTTCTCGGTACTTGAGTTTGTCAAACAGCCGCGGCAAACCGGGCTTCGGCTTGCGCTTCATCGTGCGATAAGGAATGACAGGCTGCATGCGATAGCGATCGCAATACCGCCTGAGGGATTCAGCGTCGTAGCCTTTGTCAGCGACGAGCTTGCGGCACCGCTTGCGAGGTCTGCCCCAGCCGGTAGGCACCTGGACACCATCGAGTAGTGGTTGTGCATGTGAGATGTCACTGGCCTGCCCACCAGACAGAGTGAAGTGCAGAGGCACACCTCGGGCGTCGCTGACCATATGAATTTTCGTCGTTAATCCCGCCCGACTTCTCCCGAGCGCGTGGTCCGCTGGTTCTTCCGTCCCCCTTTTTGACCTGCTCCAGAGGCCGCTCGGGTTGCTTTGACTGCTGTTGAGTCAATGCACCAGGTGTCTAGATCTATCAGCCCATGCTCGTTGAGTTTGACGTGCATCCGCTTGAGCATCTTGGTGAAGGTGCCCTGATTTCGCCAATCTCGAAACCGCTGATAAACCGTAGACCAAGGTCCGTACCGCTCAGGCATGTCCCGCCAGGCCGCGCCCGAGCAAAGCACCCAGAACACGCCATTGAGCATCAGTCGATCATCGACTCGCGGACGTCCCGTGCGGCGGGGCGAATTGAAGAGGTCCGAAACCAACTCCCAGTCCGCATCGGAAATTTCATATCGCTGCTTGGGCATCACAGAGTCCTGCGCTGAAAAGGGCAAAACTCTACGTAAACTCAGGCTGGCTGGGGCGCTGGCGGGATTTCAAGGGTTTTCATACAGAGCCTAGCGCTCATTCGGAAGCTGGATGGCGATCATCTCGGCACTTACGGTATTGACCCCTCCAGCCGTCAGAGACAACTCTATTACCGCCTTCCTGTTCTGCAAGGATTTGAGCTTTCCTTGGAGGAGCAATTCCACTCCGACTGGAGTGGGTTTGTGGTATACCACCGTCAAGGTGCCGGTCACGAAACGTTGAAGCGGATGCCCATCGCCTATCTCTCGGGCCATCGCCTGATGAGCGTAGGCTGCGGCAGAGGCAGCACCGTGGCAATCCAACAGCGAGGCTAGCAACCCCCCGTAGACGTTTTTGGGAAAACCCCCTGTGTAAATGGGGTCGACTGTGAATCGTGCTTCAACCACATCACCCTTCATGAAGCTTTTTAGTTTATGGCCATGCGGATTTTCCGCTCCGCAGCCGTAGCAGTGCCCAAATTCAGCAGGGTAAAAGTCTTGAATTGCCTTCATAAAAATCCCTCGTTTCTGGTGGGTTCGATCTATGGCCTCTTCATGTAGGCGCCTGGGCTCATGCCAAACTCTGATCTGAACATGAATGTGAAAGCGGAAGTCGATGAGTAACCTAGAGAGAGCGCAACTTGTGTGATGCTTTGGCCGTCAGCCAGAAGCTCCAGCGCCTTCAGAGATTTCAATTTTTGAGCCCAAACCCGCATTGGTAGTCCGGTGTCTCGCTCAAAGTGTCGGCCAAGCGTTCGTTTGGACATCTTGAAGTGTTCGGCCCACGCCTCAGCGCTTCTTTCTAAGGCCGGGTTTTCATAGAGTGTTTCACAAATCTCAAGAGTGATACCTTCCGATGGCCAAGGTAGTGGCTTTTGGATGGGTACCATCTTATCGAGTTGCTTCATCATTAGCTTGGTTACAAGGTCGGAGTAATCCCTATCTACAGTGTCGTCGAACGTCGAGACCTCCATTATGAGTGCCCTCATAAGATTTGAAACCATAAACGCTTTGATCTCTGATGATGTTGAAGCTGTGTCATCAACGTACAAGCTCGATAGCGTTGCCCCCAATGCAGTGCCCGTCGTATGGACACATCCCCTAGGAATCCACAACGCTTGTCCAGGAGCTACCACATAGCACTCCAGGCCAATCATCACGCTCAGGACACCCTCAGTTGCATACGTAAGCTGGTTCCAGTCATGCGAATGAGGCTCGAACTTGCTCCTCGGTGGTAACTCTTGCGAGCGTAGGCGCACAGGCGCTGGCCTACGGTCAACATCCAATCCCAAGCGAGGAAGATAATGCCAGTTTTCTGAGAACCTAGGCATAGGGTGGCATCTCATCGACATAAAATGGCAAAACCTCTTGAGATTGACAGATTGAAGGCAGCTTAGAATAAAAAACGTGAGCAGTCACCGAAAAGCATTCGTAGATGACTAGCTATCGAAGATTTTTAGATTGCCTAGGAACTACTGTATGTCGAACTCGGACGAGTCACTGCCGTTAGAAAAGTACCAAGTCGTTTTGTCAGGGGTATGCGCCTTAATCATTACAGTTGGCTTGGCGAGATTCGCCTACACGCCGATGCTGCCAATCATGAATAAATAGACGGGGTTATCCTTGTTGGCGGGTGGATGGTTGGCAACGTTCAACTATATCGGATATATCATAGGAGCTTTGGTCGCTGCCAACTTAAGCGATCTAAGGGTTAAATATAGCGCCTATAAGATATGCTTGGTTGTGAGCCTTGTCACCACAGCGGCGATGGGGGCTACCACAGATCTGGTGATTTGGTCGGTTCTTCGAGTAGTGAGTGGGATTACCAGTGTGGCGGGAATGCTACTTTCGTCCGGCCTGGTCATGAATTGGTTATTGCGTAAGGGGCTACGGCAGGAATTAGGGCTGCACTTTACCGGGATTGGATTGGGGATTGTGGTTTCCGGCGTTGCGATAATAGCCATGGCCGACTACTTCAATTGGGCACAGCAGTGGTACTGGCTGGCTACACTAGGAATAGCTTTCTTCCCTCCTGCGTATCTCTGGATGCCAGAACCGTTGAAATCACGTCCTAGTGCTGAGGGGCAAGCAAAGTAGTCAAAAGCTCTTCGGCCTGGATGAAAATACTAATAGCATTTTATTTCTTCACTGGGTTCGGTTATGCAATTGGCGCCACGTTTATAGTTGCAATTCTTTCAAAATTTGATTTCTTCGAAGGTAGGGGGAGCCTCGTCTGGATAATCGTCGGGTGTGCGGCTATTCCGGCTAGCTTCTTATGGGACAAAGTCGCGAAATCCACCAGCACTATTTTCGCACTCATCTTGGCCAACCTGTTGGAGTCGGTCGCAATCATTATTCCGCGATTTACAGATGATGCAGTAATAAATATTGTTGGCGCTGCTTTGTTTGGTAGTACGTTCGTGGGGATTGTTAGCCTCACACTGGCCCTTGTGGGTAGGAAGTATCCGGACAATCCTGCTAAAGCAATGGCTAAGCTTACGATTAGCTATGGCGTTGCGCAGATCGTAGCTCCGGCTGCTGCAGGCTATATGGCCGCGACATATGGTGGGTATAGCGATTGTTTAGTTCTCACGGGTATCGCTCTAACTATAGGAACGTTCTTGCTTTTCTTGTTGCGTGCAACAAAGGAGCAAGAGAGTTCTTGGGTTCTATCTAGCCAGCCTGAGTAAGTGGTTGAGATGGCTGCTTAATGATGGGCGTCTAAGTATTAATAGATGTCCCAGCGGTTATTCGAGTGTCGTGCTCATGGTAATATGTGTGCGAAATGCTCACTGTGTTTCCGTCTATGTCTGTGAGTGTTCGTGGCAAGCTTGGATGCTTGGTACGAATACTCCTGTCTTTACGTTGCTCATCGAGACCAGCGTCTTAAAGCGTTTGACGTTATTGTTCTCGAAAAAAAGATCTCTGGTTAGTTGTGTGTATTGCTCCATGTTTTTCACTAGCATTATTAGCACGAAATCACATTCGCCAGCGACGTAATAGCACTGCTGAACTTCTGCGCAAGATAGAAATTTTTTCTTCATCTCGTCGAGCAAATCTAAGCGCTCGTTCTCGACCTCTACTTCGGTAATCACCGTAAGCATATAGCCCAATGATTGAGCATCCACCTGAGCTACCGTAGCTCGAATGACACCGTCGGCAGTCATTTTTTTAACCGCCGGTTAACTGCGGCGGAAGAGAGGTTTACCCTCGCTCCCAGGTCTGATTGGGAAATGCTAGCGTCGCGCTGGACGGCATCTAGGAGAGCTAGGTCAAAATGATCGAGGGTCATACTGAGCTGTCCGTAAAAAATCGGCGGCAAGAGGGTAATATGTGCAATAAAATTTCATTTTTTTGCCAAAAAACAAGCTTTCAGTACACGTTTTAGAAATAAAATTCTTGCATGACAACAGAGGGGGCGGCAAGGCCTAGCTTTCCGCCCCGACGGGAGTGCCGGATGAACGTGACTAAAGAATTGCAGCTGGATGGCGCTGTGCTGCTGCAGCAAATCCAAGCCCTCGGTCAGGTGGGGACTGATGCAGAACTTGGTGGGAGAACGCGGATCGCGCTGACTGATGCTGAAAAAGCAGGGCGTGACCTATTGGTCAGCTGGATGCGCGAGCTCGAGTTGGAGGTGCAGATTGACCGCATTGGCAACATTTTTGGCACACTCCGGTCTGCCAGCGATTTGGGTGATCACCGTCCGTTGATGATGGGGTCGCACATCGATACTGTCACTAACGCCGGCGCTCTTGATGGATGCTATGGCGTGTTGGCAGGGCTCGCGGTTATCCGTGCTTTCCGTGATGCGGGTATACAGCCAAGCAGGTCGATAACGGTCGGTGCCTTTACCAATGAGGAAGGCGTTCGTTATCAGCCAGATATGATGGGCTCGCTTGTTTATGCTGGCGGCATGTCAGTGGAAGATGCATTGAACACCATCGGTATCGATGGAACTTGTCTCGGAGATGAGCTGGATCGTATCGGTTATGCAGGCTCCCTTGAGCCAGGCGCAATCCTGCCGTATGAGTACCTTGAACTACACATTGAACAAGGGCCCATCCTGGAAGCTGAAAGCATCCAAATTGGTGTAGTGGAGAACCTGCAGGGCATCTCCTGGCAACAGGTAGAGATTAAGGGCAATGCAAACCATGCAGGCACTACCCCGACGCGTCTGCGTCATGATGCGGGTTTTGTCGCCAGCTCTATTGTTTCAGAGCTCAGGGGCATGGCAATCGAAACAGGTTCGACTCTTGCGACAGTCGGATGCATGAAGTTTGAACCCAACGTAATCAATGTCATTCCCCGCAAGGCCACCTTCACCGTCGACCTGCGCGACCCTGATGAAGTAAAGCTTGTGGATGCAGAAAATCGGTTGAAAAAATACCTCACTGCTATAGCGGAGCAAGAAGGCGTAACTATCACTACTGAGCGTTTAGTGCGATTCCAGCCGGTCATTTTCAATGCCGAGCTTGCAGACGAAATCGAGGCCTCAGCGAAGCGGTTTGGTTTTAGCTATCGACGTATGACTTCTGGTGCTGGCCACGATGCGCAGATGATCGCCCGCATCGCACCAGCGGCGATGATTTTTGTACCAAGTCGCGGAGGTATAAGTCACAACCCCCGCGAACATACTGATGATGATCAGTTGATCCAAGGCGCCCAGGTACTGCTCGACGTCGTTCGTCGTCGACTTATCGCTTCCTAATCCACATCTGTTTTCCCATCCGCTGGAAATCAAGTTCAGCGGAACGGGATACCTTTTGCCTCTATAAAGGAGTGTCCATGTTTATCTCTAACCCAAATTCAACCCGTCAACCATACCCTGAATCGCTAAAGTCGATCATGAGCATTGAGAAAGCGAATGAAAGCCGTCAATGGCTTTCGCAATGGTCTCTCTTGAGCCCTTTATCAACTCCTCTTCACTCGCTGCCTGATCTGGCCAACGAGATGGGAGTTGCACAGATCTTGGTCAAGGACGAGTCTGTGCGTTCGAGTCTGGGTAGTTTCAAGGCACTGGGGGCGCCTATCGCTCTAGTACGCTTGATTTTGCGTACATTCCCGGAGCATGGCTTCAATCCGCATGAGCTGCTTGAGGGGGCTTATGCAGATGTGCTGGAAAATTTCACCGTTATCAGCGCGACTGACGGCAATCATGGAAAGGGTCTGGCGGCAGCAGCTGAATGCATCGGTTGTCGCTGCGTTATCGTCCTCCACGCCAACGTTAGCATTGAGCGTGAGGAGGCCATTGCAGCATATGGCGCAAAAATCGTTCGGATCCCTGGTAACTATGATGAGTCAGTAGAAAAAGCCGCTTCGCTTGCTGCAGCCAACGATTGGATTGTTGTTTCCGATACCTCTTATGAAGGCTACGAAATTATCCCGCGTGATGTCATGCAAGGCTACGGCGTGATAGCAGCAGAAATCATTGAGGCCACCGCAGAAGACGCCACGGTACCAGCTTTCACTCATGTCTTCCTGCAAGGGGGAGTAGGCGGCCTTGCTGCGGGTGTCGCTAGCTATCTGTGGGAGAAGTACGGTGAGAAGCGTCCCACTTTCGTTATGGTGGAGCCGGAGCAAGCGGACTGCCTTTACCAAAGTGCTCTTCTTGGTAAACCAGCAAAGGCAACAGGATCGGTGGATTCTGTAATGGCAGGTTTGGCATGTGGGGAGACTTCGCCTTTGGCATGGCGTTTCCTGGAGCCATGCGTCGATTTCTTCATGACAATCAAAGACGAAGAGGCAGTTGCTGCGATGCGGCGCCTGGCTGCCGGCAGTGGCCGCGACATTCCGTTGGTAGCCGGTGAGTCCGGCGTTGCAGGTCTTGCAGGTCTCGCTCATCTCGTCAGGGGCGCAAGCGCGGCGGCTGACCTGAATATCGACGCAAACGCCCGCATCTTGTTCATCAGCACTGAGGGCGCTACCGCTCCGGGTGTTTACGCAGACCTATTGGGCGAAACCGCTAGTTCGGTGTTGAAACGTCAAAAAGCCTGGGCGCCTCAGGTCTGATCAAGGTGAACTTATGCCCGAGGACTGAAACCTTAAGTCCTTGGGCAACTCCACACAAAAAAAATAACCGGAGATACCATGAATAAAGTTAAGCGTGACATCAGCCCATGGTCGCTGATGCTGACAGGGCTGGGTTCGATTATTGGTTCGGGCTGGCTCTTCGGGGCTTGGCATGCGTCCGCCATTGCAGGGCCAGCTGCAATTCTGGCTTGGATCATCGGCGCGGTAGTCGTTCTTGCTATTGCCCTGACCTATGCGGAAATGGGCGCAATGTTTCCTGAGTCCGGCGGCATGGTTCGCTACGCTCGCTACTCGCACGGGTCCCTTGTCGGTTTCATGGCGGCTTGGGCCAACTGGATTTCCATAGTTTCTGTCATCCCAATTGAAGCAATCGCTTCCATACAGTACATGGCCTCCTGGTCTTTTCCCTGGGCGCAAGGATTGGTCGCCAATGGCGAGTTGACGACCAGCGGGCTAGTCGGCAGCACGATCTTGGTGATGGTGTATTTCGCGCTCAATTACTGGGGCGTCAAGCTGTTCGTGAAAACGAATTCGGCAATCACGATTTTCAAGCTGGTTGTGCCCACGCTGACAGCGGTAGCCCTCATCTATACCAGCTTCAATACGGAAAACTTTGGTGACGGTACGGTCGCGAGCTTCGCCCCATACGGCTGGTCAGCTGTCTTCACTGCGGTCGCAGCGAGCGGGATCGTGTTCAGCTATAACGGTTTCCAAAGCCCTGTCAGCTTGGCCGGCGAGGCACGTGATCCAGGAAAAAGCATTCCGTTCGCGTTGGTGGGCTCTGTGTTGATCGCCTTGGTGATCTACGTCCTGCTGCAAATCGCCTTCATTGGTGCAGTCAGTCCGCAAAGCATTGCCAACGGTTGGCATAGCCTTAACTTTGACTCACCTCTTGCGCAGCTAGCTTTGGCGCTCAACCTGAACTGGCTCGCAATGCTTCTCTACCTTGATGCGTTCGTTAGTCCGTCAGGCACCGGCTCGATCTACACCGCGACCACTGCGCGAATGATCTACGCCATGGAAAAAAACAACACCCTGCCTAAAGTCTTCGGCAACCTGCATCCCCTGTATGGTGTTCCGCGCCAAGCGATGTGGTTGAACCTGGCAGTGTGCTTCATTTTCCTGTTTTTCTTCCGTGGTTGGGGCACCTTGGCAGCGGTGATCTCTGTCGCCGTTATCATCTCGTTCCTGACGGGCCCCATCAGCTTGATAGCACTGCGTACCCACGCGGCTGATGTCCATCGTCCGCTTAGGTTGAGGGGCATGAGCGTTATCGCCCCGTTCGCCTTCATATGCGCCTCTCTCGTGCTGTACTGGGCGCGCTGGCCTTTGACCGGCCAAGTCATTCTGCTGGTGGTGGGTGCGCTGCCGATCTTTTTCTACTACCAGGCAAAAAATGGCTGGACTGGGTTCTACCGCGAGTTCCAAGCCGCAATCTGGCTGATTGGTTATCTGCCTGCGATGGCATTCATCTCATTCATTGGTAGTGAAGCATTTGGCGGAATCGGGATTCTGCCGGAAGGCTGGGACATGGCTGTTGTTGCAATTACTGCCTATGCATTCTATTCGCTGGGCGTTCGCAGCGGCTATCGAACGCAATACCTCAGCGAAAGTGTGGTGTGGCAACCAAACGTGACCTTGGATGCAAATGGCGCCAGTCAGTTGCCGCGTTCTCAACCATCTTTGGCCAAGTAGGGGAGCCCTGATTGTGATTGTCGACCCAGCATTTGAAAAACGTCTTAAAGCATGGCGTCATACTTTCCACCGTCATCCAGAAACAGGCTTCGAGGAATTCAGCACCTCGGATGAAGTCGCGCGTATTCTCATCGAATTGGGCTTGGAGGTGCATCGCGGTATCGGTGGAACCGGTCTTGTGGCCAGCCTCCAGGTCGGTAATGGATCTGGGGTAATCGGGCTAAGGGCTGACATGGATGCCCTTAACATCACAGAGCAAGCCCAAGGTCGCAATCATGCTTCCTGCAGGCCAGGAAAGATGCATGCTTGCGGCCATGATGGTCACATGGCAATGATTTTGGGGGCTGCGGAGTTGCTATGTGCAAGCCGGGACTTTGACGGCACTGTGCGCTTTATCTTCCAACCTGCCGAAGAGCATGGGCGCGGTGCCAAAGCGATGATGGCCGATGGGCTGTTCGAACGCTTTCCGGTGGATCACATCTACGGCGCCCACAACATGCCTGGCATGCCTGCTGGGCACATTGCCACACGTGTGGGGGGAATTATGGCTAGCGAAGATAACTTCATAATTCGGATCAAAGGGAAGGGTACCCATGCGGCTCGCCCCCACATGGGCATCGATCCCTTAGTGATCGGCGCTGAAATCGTGTTAGGGCTTCAGCTAATCGTCTCGCGCAATCTCGACCCCGGCTTACCTGCGGTCATTTCATGCACCGAGTTCATCACCGATGGGATCCGAAACGCCATCCCTACCCACGTGACGATCAAGGGAGATACTCGAAGCTACAGCCCCAACGTTCAGCAATTGTTGGAGAAGCGCATGCGTGAGATCAGCGAAGGCATCTGCCGGATGCATGGGGCCGATTGCAGTTTTGAATACACGCATGAGTTCGCGCCCACCGTGAACTGGGCTGAAAGCACGCAAATCGCCATCGCGGCTGCCAGAAATGTGGTGGGGGAGGACGCCGTGGATCCTGATGTCTCCCCGATGATGATTTCAGAAGATTTCGGCGCGTTTATCCAGCATGTCCCGGGCAACTTTGTATTTATTGGGAACGGCGCTGATGGACAGGAGGGGGCGACGCCGCTACACAACGCTCAGTACGATTTCAATGATTCAATTCTTTCAACGGGTGCGCGTTACTTCGCTGAGGTCGTCCGACTGAGTCTTCCCATATAATGTGGAAGTCCGGCATTTGGCACGCTTGGACGTTTGAATGCTTGAGGATAGGTCATCGATGATATGACTGTAAGCGGAGCTCGCTGCTGAGCGGCTCCGCTGCTACTGAGTTACTTCGTTGCGCTGTTGTAGGCGCCAGTGTGAGTCCTTTCAAACTGCAGCGGCGTTACGGTGATATGGCCAGCCATGAGCTCGCCCATTTCCGTGCCTGTCTCGTCGAACTCTCGCTCGTTGTTCAGCTTGATCCAGTGGTAGTCGAAGCCACGCGGGTCAACCTCGGTGCGTACCGAGACGTTATTCAGTGGGCCGAGGCCTTGGCGAGTAACCTTAAGCGGGCGGATCGCTTCAGGAGCACAGTCAGGGAAGTTTACGTTCAGGCAGACGTCGCTTGGCCAGTCCATGGCCAGCAAATCCTGAATCACCTTCGGGGCGTGAGCCAAAGCGTTCTGCCAAGGTACGTTTGCTTGGTCAGAGTAGGCCTGGCTCAGACCGATGGAGCGGATGCCTAGAAGCATGCCGGTCATAGCCGCGCCTACGGTGCCGGAGAAGACCGTCTCCATCCCCAGGTTCGCGCCACGGTTGACGCCAGACAGAATGAGATCTGGTTTGCCATCCTTCAGCAGGTGTTGGACACCCATCACCACGCAATCGCCAGGCGTACCGGTCACAGCGAAACGTTTGTCCCCGTGCGGACTGATACGCAGAGGGGCGTGGAGGCTGATCGAGTGGGATGTGCCACTTTGGTCTGAACGAGGGGCAACTACTCAAACCTCATGGGCCAGTTGAGCTGCAACCTGCTCCAAGACCTTAAGGCCTGGCGCATCGATGCCATCGTCATTGGTGACGAGGATCCGTTGGAGTTTCTGCAAAGCCATGGGCGCTCCATATACCGAGAATGAACAGGAAAAAGTTGCGCGGTGCCGGCAAACCTTGTTTGCTGACATTGCTACTCGAAGTTATAAGAGGTCGTATTAGCCAAGAGGTGCGACCTCGGATTTTATCTCATCTAGTACGAAAGAAGTGTAGACTTCTTTGACGTAAGGAAGACCGTTTATGTGGGTTTTTGCATAGTCACCGAAGGTAATCATGTCTTTCGAAACCACCATCAGCTGGTAGTCGAACTTTCCTGAAATTCTATGGCAAGAGAGAACTTCTGGGGTGTTACGTACTGCGCGCTCAAACTCTTCCAGTCTCTCTTTATCCATCCTTTCCACCAGCTGCATGAACTCGGGCCTCTACACGGCTTCGCGCATGCTCTACTCACTGGGCGCGCGGGGCGAGGCGCTGCCGCTGGTCAAGCGCGTGTCTGCCAATGGCGTGCCGGTGGTGGCCGTGCTGTTGTCGACGCTGGCGGGCTTTGCCGGATGCGTCGTCAACTACGTCTTCCCGGGCAAGGTCTTCAGCTTCCTGTTGTCCACTACGGGTTCCATTGCCTTGCTGGTCTACCTGGTGATCGCCGTTTCGCAACTGCGCATGCGCGCGCGGGCCGAGCGAGAGGGCCGGCAACCCGAGTTCAGGATGTGGCTGTTCCCCTGGCTGACCTGGCTGGTGATCGGCAGCATCCTGCTGGTGCTGGGCTACATGCTGTTCAGCGATGCCTATCGCTACGAGGCCCTGATGACCGGAGGGGTAACGACCTTCATCGTGCTGGTGTACCTGACCCGGCAGCGGATGCCGCGGCATGCGGTGCGTGTCGTGCAGCGCTAGGTGCTCAGCGCGCATTACCGACCCGGCTGCCACTGCGAATATTCAGGCAGGCCGTCCCCGTCCAGCCACGGCACATCGTGCTCCGTCCAGATATGAAACGCGGGGCGGGCATCGGGCGCATGGTCCAGCGTCGCCACGCGCACGATCATGATGTCTGAACCGGTACGTTCAGCGGCAAGGTGTGATCCGCAGCGAGAGCAGAAATGGCGCAGCTTGCCGGGCGATGACTCGAACGTCCTCAGCTCATCCTCGCCAGGGGTCCATCGGAAATGCGCCCTAAGCACACCCGCCGTGGTGACAAAGGCCGCCGCATGGGTCTTGCGGCAGGTGTTGCAGTGACAATGGCTGATCGGCATATCGATGCGGTCGATCTCATAGCCTGCGGCGCCACAGGCGCAGCTTCCTTTCATAGGGCCTCCAGATTCCTTTCGGTGCGAGATGTGGAGCGGCATCGTAAACCGAAGCGGGTATTGGCTAGGCTCTGTACGAAATGCATCCGAACTCGCCCATGCTGCGTTGAAAACAGGCTCGGAATGCTCATTTACAGCCAGTAAACTCCGCTTCCTCGCCTGTTTTCGCCTTGCCTGGCCTTCGCTCGAATACATTTCGTACAGAGCCTAGTATCGCCAACTCTGTATTGAAGTCACGGAAGACAACCATGCTGATCCGCCCAATGACCCCAGATGATCTGCCCTGCATCAGCGCCCTCTGTAACCCCGGCGATTGAATCGCCGGGGCCAAGGAACTGCTCGATCGTTCAGTAGGTGTATTTGACCGACAGCATCAGGTTGCGCGGATCACCGTAGACGTTGCTCGGCACGGTGACCGAGGAACTCAGGGAGTTGTAGTACTTCTTGTTGAATGCGTTGTTCAGGTTGAGGCGGGCGTCGAGGTGCTCGGTCGCCTTGAAGCCCAGCATGAAGTCCACCAGGGTGTAGCCATCCTGCTCGATCAGGTAGGTGGTGCCTTTGTTGTAGATGCGGTTCTGGTGGTAGAGGGAAGTGCCGACACGCCACTGGTCGAGTTCCCCCGGCAGGGTGTAGGTGGTGCTCATCTTGAACAGGTGGCGGGGAATGTCGGTGTCGAACAGGCGGCCTTCGTTGTCTTTCCTGGCGTCCTTGACGTATTTGGCTTCGGCGAAGGTGTAGCCGGCAGCCAGTTCCCAGCCTGGCGTCAGTTGGCCTTGCACTTCCAGTTCCACGCCCTTGCTGCGTACCTTGCCTGATGCCTCGTAGCACGACGTCGCTGGATAGGAGGGACACAGGCTCTGGTCGGTGATGGCCTTGGCGCGGTTCTCCTGGTCGATCTGGAAGATCGCGGCCGATGCATTCAGGGCGCCGTCGAAGTACTCGCCCTTGATGCCCAGTTCAAGGTTCTCTCCGGTGATCGGGGCGATGGTCTTGCCGGACGTATCCAGGCTGCTTTGCGGTTTGAAAATGTCCGTGTAGCTGACATAGACGCTGTGGTTGTCGTTCAGGTCGTAGATCAGGCCGGCATATTTCGTGGCATGACGGGTGACCTTCAGCTCGCTGTGGGTGCCTTTGTAAGGCGCGCTGGTATTGTTTTCGTACCAGTCCAGACGGCTGCCCAGAATCAGTTTCAACGGGTCGGCCAGGCTCAGGCGGGTGGTGGCGTAGACACTGTTGAGCTTGGCGTTGGTGTTCTGCCAGTCGTACTTGTCCTGGCTCTTCGGTTTGGGCGTGGCGCCCGAACCCCAGTTGTAGAGGTCGATGTTGCTTTTCAGCAAGATGTTGTAGGGCACGTCGCCGTCGAACACCACGCGCCGGTGGGCGGCGCCGACCACCAGTTCGTGATCGCGGTCCATCAGGCGGAACGGGCCACTGGCGTAGGCGTCGAAACTGTTCTGGGTTTCACGGTAATGTCCGGCACCGACGTATTGGTCATAGGTTTTCGTGGCGGTACGGCCGAGCAGGTAGGTGCCCAGCATGTCCAGGTCGGCCCAGGTCCGGGTGGCCGAGATGTTGAGCTTCCAACCGTTGTCGAGGAGGTGTTCCAGCGCGGCATAGGTCGAGGTGCTGGTCTTGTTCCAGTACTCCCAGTCATTGCTCAGCGAGGTGGAGCGCGACAAGTGCAGGTCGCTGCCGTCGAAGCCGACCGGCAGCCCGGTCCAGCCGTTGCCGTTGTTGTTGTCCTGCTGGCGCGACGCGCTCAGGGTCAGGGTGGTGCTGTCGTTGAGATCGGCTTCCATGATGCCGTAGAAGAGACTGCGCTCGTTATCCAGCGTATCGCGGTAGCTGTTGCCGGTCTGGTACGCCGTCACCATCCTGCCGCGAACGGCGCCGGTGTCGTCCAGCGGGCCAGACACATCGACCTCGGTGCGATAGCGATCCCAGCTACCCAGGCTGCCTTCGAGGCTGGCCTGGAATTCACGGGTCGGCCGCTTGCGGATCAGGTTGATCGCCGCCGAGGGGTTGCCGGCGCCTTGCATCAGGCCGGTGGCGCCGCGCACCACCTCGACCCGGTCGTACATGGCCATGTCAGCCGACAGCAGGTCCTGGGAAACCTGGGAGCTGTCCAGGCTGGTGGGCAGGCCGTCGTACATGATGTTGTCGAGGGAAAAACCACGGGCGTAGTACGAGGAACGCTCCGGACCGGTGCGGCGGATGGTCAGGCCGGGGGTGTTCTGCACCACTTCGTTGAGGTTGGCGAGGTCCTGGTCATCGAGGCGCTGGCGGGTGATGACCGTTACCGACTGCGGGGTCTCCCGCAACGAGAGCGGCAGTTTGGTCGCCGTCTGCATCGCGCCGGTGGTATAGGAGCCGGTGTGCTCGCTCGTCATGCCCAGGCCTTGCCCCTGGATGGTGGTTGCACCCAGCTGCACCGTCGTTTCGCTATCGCTGCGTTGCTGCAGGTAGGCGCGGTTGTCATCGGCCATGACGAACCCCAGGCCGGTGCCGACCAGCAATTGCTGCAGCGCGGCGCCGGCCGTGTGCTGGCCGGTCACGGCACTGCTGTTCTTGCCGCGGGTGAGTGCGCCGTCGGCGAACAGCGGGATGCCGCTGCTGGCCGACCATTGTGCAATCGCGCTCTCCAGCGGCTGGGCGGCAATGACGTAGGTACGGATTTGCGTCTGGCTGGTGCTGGCCGCCTGTGCCAGTGGCACGGCGGCGAATGTGAAGACGCCGCTCAAGGCGCTGACCAGTAGCAAGGGTTTGATAGAGGTTCTCGGGGTGGGCATTCGAAATTCCAGTCCGTCCTGATGGCAGTATTCGCAACTCATTCTCGTTTGCGATCAAGACTTATGACGGACCACCGACCAAACACAATGACGCGGCTTTTCAGTTTTTTTCAATCAGTGCTCGACGGGGCGGATCAGCGTCAGCCACGGGCCGACCCTGGTCACCCGAACCGGCAGGATGACCTGCAGGCTCTGCAAGACCGTATCGGTCTCCCGGGCTGGCACTGCTGCCGTCACCCGCAGATCAGCGAGGCGGCTGTCAGTCAGCAGCAGGTGCGCAGGTGAATAGGGCTGCAAACGTTGCAGCACCTGGGCCAGTGGCTCGTCGCGGAAGACCAGGCGTCGCTCGCGCCAGGCCAGTTGCTGGTCGGGATCGACACGGCGCAATGCGCTGAGGCCCTGTGCACCGTAGTGCAAGGCCTGGCCTTCCTCGGCTTCGGCCTGCTGCCCCGCATGGCTGATCCGCACACGGTGCTCTGTCACCGTCACGTTGGCGCCATTGTCCAGCACCTGCACATCAAACGCCGTGCCCAATGCCCGGACACTGCCACCGGCGGCTTCGACGATAAAAGGCCGGGCCGGGTTGGGCGCCACCTTGAACCAGGCTTCACCCTCGTACAGGCGCAGGCGCCGCTCACCGGCACTGAAGCTCACGTCCAGCGCGGTCTGCGGAGCCAGTTGCACGGTGGAACCGTCTTCCAGCGTCCAACTGCGCACCTGAGCCACTTCGGTGCGGTAGTCCGCCCAGCGGGCGGGCGAAAGGGCAAACACCGCGACGGCCAGCAGCACCGTCGCTGCACTGGCCAGGCTGATGAGCGTACGCCGGGGCAGGCGTCGACGCGCAGTGCCGACGGCGGCAACCTGGGCATGCCCGGCCACTCCGGCCATTCCCCACACCTGCTGGGCGCGCTGCCAGGCAGCCGGGTGGCTGGGGTCGGCGGCGAGCCAGTGGGCGAATGCCTCGTGTTCGGCCGGTGTCGTGCCCGGGTCCTGCAGGCGTACGCACCATTCCAGCGCCTGGTCCAGGGGAGTCTGAGGCTCGTGTGGGTTCATCATGCAAAGACAGGCAGCTGACAGTGAAAATGCGCGCAGTGTATCCGCCCTTTCATGACATTGCCTTCTCGATGCGCTGCATGGCCTTGACCATCTGCGAAACCACGGTGCTTTTGGAAATGCCCAGGCGCTCGGCGATCTGCTGATGGTCCAGGCCTTCGATACGGCACAGGATGAACACTTCACGACAGCGCGGCGGCAGCTCGGCGATCACCTGCATCACCTGTTGCAGCTCGCGGTTCAACTCGGCGTTGCGCGCAGGGTCCAGGCGGGCATCGGGTACGCATTCGACCATCGCCGGATCGGCCTGCACCTCGATGCCCAAGGCCTCACGACGGCGGATGTCCATGCCGAGGTTGCGGGCAATCCGGAAGATATAGGCGCGCGGATTGCCAATCCGCTCGCCCACCTTGCGGCTGGCCACGCGCAACCAGGTTTCCTGGGTCAGGTCGTCGGCGATGGTGGCACTGCCGAAGTGTCGCGCCAGATAGGCTTTCAACGCTTCGCGGTTGTCCAGGAATGACGATGTCAGAGGGTCGAGATCTTGCGGCATTCGCCAGGCATCCTGCGCAACGGCTGGGAGATGGGCGGCACGTTATCACTTGTTGGTAAATATTCTCAACTACGTGTATGACGTGTAGCCTGCTCGTCCATCCTGTAACCCACGGCTGCTCTGTGCAGAAAAGACGTGGCCCGGAGCGCCCGGGCTGCGTCCATTCCTCCCTGAGGTCTGCCGTTGCCGGCGGGCCGGCCCATGTCGTTTTCGCAGATTTTTTCCTATGTCCTCACCGTTCAGGAACCACAGCCACTTCACGGCGTACGGTTCACACCTTTCTTTCTGTGTTGTCTGCCTCGCTGCCTGCGCCCCGGTGGTTGCCGAAGAGCAGGCCGTCACCCTCGACCCGTTGGCGGTCACCGGCACCTATGTGCCGTCCTCCACCTTCGATGTACCGGCCTCGCTGGATATCGTCACCCATGAGCAGTTCAGTGACGGCCAGGCCGGCGTCAACCTGTCCGAAGCCTTGTCTCGCGTACCCGGCGTAGTGGTTCAGAACCGCCAGAACTACGCCCAGGATTTGCAGGTCTCGACCCGTGGCTACGGCGCCCGTGCCGCCTTCGGTATCCGTGGCATCAAGGTGCTCAGCGACGGCATCCCCGCCAGCACGCCAGACGGCCAGGGGCAGGCCGCCTCGCTCAACCTGGACGTGGCGGACCGTGTCGAAGTGTTGCGCGGCCCGGCCTCCGCGCTCTACGGCAGCAATGCCGGCGGGGTGATCCAGATGTTCAGCAAGGACGGCAGCGGCCCGGCCACGATCGGTGCGAGCACGCTGGCGGGCAGCGACGGTTTCCTCAAGAACCGCCTGTACAGCCAGGGCGGCAACGACCGGGCCGGTTTCGTTCTGGATGCCTCGCGCATGGACACCGACGGCTACCGCGACCACAGTTCGGCGCGCCGTGACCAGACCTTCGCCAAGGTGCACCTGCGGCCCGACGACGACAGCCGCCTGGCGCTGATCTTCAACACCCTGGAACAGAACGGTACCCAGGACCCGCTGGGCCAAACCTGGAGCGGCTACCAGCAGGATCGCCGCTCGGTGATTCCCCAGGCCGAGCAGTACGACACCCGCAAGAGCATCCACCACCAGCAGGTGGGCATGAACTACGAGCGCTACTTCGGCGACGCGACCCTGCAGTTCAACCTCTATGCCGGCCAGCGCAGCGTGATCCAGTACCTGTCGATTCCCAAGGGCACCACTCCTCAAGGAAACCCGGTCAACGAACGTGGCGGCGGCGTGGTGGACTTCGACCGGGCACCCTGCGCTGGATCCAGCCGATCAGCGCTGCGCCGGGCGCGCTGACCCTGACGGTCGGCGCCGACTACGACCAGAGCCGTGACGACCGCCGTGGCTACCAGAACTACCGCGGCAACACCCTCGGCGTGAAGGGCGAGTTGCGCCGCGACGAGATCGACACTGCCACCAGCCTCGATCCGTACATCCAGGCCCACTGGGAACTGGAGCGCTGGACCCTCGACGCCGGCCTGCGCCGCAGCAGCATGGAAATGGAGGTGGATGACCACTATCTGTCCAACGGCGACTCCAGCGGCTCGAAGAAATACCAGCGCACCACGCCGACCCTGTCGGTGATGTACGCCTTCACCCCGGACCTGCACGGTTATGTCAGCGCAGGCAAGGCCTTCGAAAGCCCGACCCAGGCCGAAATGGCTTACGCGTCGGGTGATATTGAGACCTTCAACTTTGGCCTGAAGCCAGCCACCAGCACCCAGTACGAGATCGGCCTCAAGGCCCGGCTCAGCGAGCAGAGTCGCCTGAACGTCGCGTTGTTCGAGATCCATACCGACGATGAAATCGTCGTCTCCGGCTCCAACTCCGGGCGCACCAGCTACGCCAACGGCGGCAAGACCCTGCGCCGTGGTCTGGAAGTCGGTCTGCAGAATCGCCTGGCGCAGGACTGGGACCTGAACCTGGCCTACACCCACCTCGACGCCACCTACCGCGACGACGTGACCGGCGGCAGCAGCCAGATCGAGAAAGGCAACCGCCTGCCGGGCGTGCCGCGAAACAGCCTGTTCGGCGAGCTGGTGTGGAAACCGGTGGCCGGGCTGAGTACCGCGCTGGAAGGCCAGTACCGCAGCCAGGTGTATGTCGAGGACAGCAACGACCAGAAGGCCGCGCCGGGCTACACGGTGTTCAACTGGCGGGCGCGGATGGAGCAGCAGCTCGACCGCTTCACCGTCTACGAGATGGTGCGACTGGATAACCTGCTGGACCGGCACTACGTGGGCTCGGTGATCGTCGGTGAGAGTAATTACCGCTACTACGAGGCGGCACCAGGACGGTCGTGGTATGCGGGGGCGGGGATGGAGTACCGCTTCTGATCGCGGTGCCTTTTCCGGATCGAGCGCCGCACGGGCGGCGCTCGATGGCTCGTCACCAGTTGTAGGTGACGCTGCCGTACAGGGTGCGCTGCTGGCCGTACTGGCAACCGACAGTGCTGAAGCAGCCGGCCACGTAGTCTTGGTCGAACAGGTTGACGGCATTGAGTGACACTTCCATGCCGTCGAGGGACGCATCGATTTTGCCCAGTTCGTAGGCCACCAGCGCATCGACCACCGTGTAACTATCGACCTTGAAGCTGTTGGCCGAGTCGCCGAAGGTGCTGCCGACATAGCGTGCCCCCGCGCCCAGGCGCAGACCTTCGAGTGGTCCACCCTGGACCTTGTAGTCGGCCCAGATCGACGCCATGTGCTCGGGCACACGGAACGGTGTGTTGCCTTCGATACCGGCATCCGATTTGGTGATCTCCACATCGTTCCAGGTGTAGCTGCCGATCAGGTTCAGGCCCTGGGTTATCTCGGTCTTGGCTTCCAGCTCGATGCCCCGCGAACGCACTTCGCCATCCTGGCGCGAGAAACCGCCGACGTTCTCAGTGGCATTGCGCTTGGTCAGGTCGAATACGGCGAGGGTGTACAGGCTGTTGGCGCCGGGCGGTTCGTATTTCAGGCCCACCTCGTATTGCTTGCCGACTTCGGGCTCCAGTTGCGAATCGAGGGCGGTCACGCCCATCACCGGCAGGAACGATTCGCTGTAGCTGGCATAAGGGGCCAGGCCGTTGTCGAACAGGTAGACGATACCGGCGCGGCCGCTGAATTTTTCATCCTTCTGGGTTTGTGGGGCGCGATCGTCCTTCTGGTTGCTGGCCCAGTCGTAGCGGCCACCGAGCAGCAATACCCATTTGCCAAGCTTCAACTGGTCCTGCAGGTACAGGCCGGTCTGCGACATCTTCTGCTCATGGCTGGCGGCGCTGAACGGAATCAGGGTCAGCGGCTGGCCATACACCGGGTTGAACGCATCGAAGCTCTGCAGGATGAAGTTCAGCGACTGGGCCTGGTCGAACTTGCCGTTGTTGTAGTCCACGCCCGTCAGCAACGTGTGCTCCACCGCACCGGTGGCGAAGTTGGCCTGTACCTGGTTGTCCATGGTGAACAGCCGACCGTCACCCTTGCGCTGGTCGTTGTAGCGTGAGTACTGGTCGCCCACCGGACCGAAGATCGCAATTTCCGAACTGGACTGACGGTAGTCGCTGTAGCGCACGTTCTGGCGCAGCGTCCAGACCTCATCGAGGTTGCGTTCGAAGATGTAGCCCAGCGAGGTCTTCTCGTTGGTCATGTAGTCGTAGGCACTATCGCCGACGTAGGTATCCCGATCGAGTCGGCCACGGGGATCACGAAACACAGTGCCCTGGGCGGGCAGCGGGTTGGCGAAGTTGCCGGTTTGCTTCTGGTATTCGGCCAGTACGGTCAGCTCGGTATCGGCGTCGGGGCGGAAGCTGATTGCCGGCGCCAGGTACTCGCGGCGGTTGGTGATATGGTCGGCCTGGGCATCGGCTTCGCGGAACAGGCCGGTCAGGCGATAGCTCCAGACGCCTTCGTCGTCCAGCGCATCGCCGAAGTCGAAGGCGCCTTGCCGATAGGCGTGGTTGCCCATTTGCAATTGCACTTCATGCAGCGGCTCGGTGGTCGGGCGCTTGCTCACCAGGTTGATCTGGCCGCCCGGGTCGGACGCCCCGTACAGCACCGAACTGGCGCCGCGCAGCACCTCGACCCGCTCCAGGCCGTAGGGCTCGGGAGCGTCCCAGCCGAGAAACTCCGGCAGGAAGGTGCGGGTGCCATCGCGCAGCATGCGCCCGGTGCCTTGCTGGAAACCGCGGATGGTCATCTGGTCGGTGACGAACTGCGGGCCGGCCAGTTCCGTGTTGATGCCCGGCGTATAGCGCAGGGCCTGGGCGACGGTCTTGGGCTGCTGGGCCTGGATCTGTTCGCGGGTCACCACGGACACCGAGTAGGGCGTCTCGATGATCGGCGTGTCGGTCTTGCTGCCGGCCGACGCGCGCTTGGCCACGTAGCCGTCGTCAGGGCTCACCGAACTGTAGGCCTGGCCGCCGATAGTGGTGGCGGGCAGGGCGACCGCTGCGCTGCCGTCGCTGCCCTGCAGGGTCACGTGGTTGCCCTCGATCTGGTAGGCGATGCCGGTCCCCTGCAGCATCTGGCGCAGCGCCTGTTCCGGCTCCATGTGCCCGGTCACTCCGTGGCTGCGCAGGCCTGACACCGTGTCCTGGCTGTAGATGATCTGCAGCCGGGTTTGATTGCCCAGGTCGGACAGCGCCGAGGCGAGCGCCTTGGCCGGAATGTCGACCGGCACGGGATCGGCCACGGCAGGCAAGGTGGTGACCAGGGCGAAGCCGAGGGCGGCGCAGGCGAGGCTGCGGCGCAGCCGGCAGGCCGGCGTGTTCAGGGGAAGGGCGCTCATGTTGCTCCTGATGATTCTTTCGTTGTTTTGGCAGGTTGTTTCCACCCCGGCAGGCAGGCGTGTCCGGGGGGCTTGCCTGATCGACGAATGAGCGCTGATTTTGTTCAGAGAAATATGTGCGGGGGCTGCGGGGCGCGGTTCAGCGGGCCGAGACGATGATCCCGTCGTCGCTGCGGCGCAGTTTCACCGGCAGGATCCGTGGCAGCGCCGCGACCAGTTGGCCGAGGTCCGCGGTGTCGTAGATGCCGCCGAAACGCAGCTCGCCGATGCCGCTGCCGTCCAGTTGCAGGGGCACGTCGAGGTAGCGGTTGATCTGCGGGATCGCGTCGCGCAGGGTGATGTCGTCCAGCATCAGCTTGCCGTTGCGCCAGGCCATGGCGCGGGCCGGGTCGACCCGTCGCAATTGCAGCATGCCGCCGCTGCGGGCCTCGGCCTGCATGCCGGCGGTGAGCTCGGTGCCCTGGTTGCGGCCTTCGTCGGCTTCGCTACGCGAGACCAGGACGCTGCCTTCGGTGACGGTGACCGTGGTTTGCGCGGGCGCGGTCCAGACGTTGAAGTGGGTGCCGGTCACCCGCACGCGAGCGTTTTCGGTGGCGATCACGAACGGCTTTTCGAGGTCGCGCTGGACGTCGAAGAAGGCTTCGCCATCACGCAGGTACACCTGGCGCTGCTGGCGGTAGCCCAGGTACAGCAAGCCGGTGTGGCGATTGAGTTCCACCTGGCTGTGGTCGGGCAGGCGCACCTGGTGCCGCGCCTCTGCGGCCATGAAATAACGCACGCTGCCGGGTAGCACGCCGCCGGCCCAGCCCGCGCTCCACGCGCCGCCCACGGCCAGTACCAGCACGGCCGCCCGCGCCAGCAGCGCCAGCGGACGGCGCCGTGACAAACGGCGTGGCGCTGTGGTGGCGGACGCTGGCAATTGCTCGCTCACCTGCCACACCCGGCACATCTTGGCGTACTCGCTGGCATGGGCCGGATCGGCGTGATACCAGCGCAGGAATTCGGCCCGATCCGCTTCCGAGCACTCCTCGAAATGCAGGCGCACGCACCAGTCGGCGGCCATCTCGCTCGGCGTTTTCTGAGGCAGGGAAGGGTTGGGCATCGGGATGGACACGGCAGAATTTGGGCAAGCTTACTCCATCCGCTTTTTGCTTGGCTGCTCCAATTCGCCATTGAGAGATTTGTTGCAAATAGTTCTTGATACTAATAAATTCCCGAGCCGTGCTGGCGGACTTCAAGTGCAATCAGGTGCCTCATGCAAAAACTCGGTGCAGCCCGTGGCGGTTCTCCCTTGCTCGAGGTCTTTTCTGCCCAGCGTGCCCGCCTGATCGGCCTCGCCGCCAGAATCATCGGTTGTCGCAGTCATGCCGAAGACATCGTCCACGATGCCTTCATGAAGGTCGAAAATGCGGCCCAGGGTGAAGAAATCCAGTCGCAGGCGTCCTACCTCAACCGCGTCGTGCGCAATCTGTCGATCGATCATTACCGCCGGCGCCAGTTCGAGGAGCAGTTGATCAACCAGGACGCCGACTGCGACGAGTCACCGGCGCTGGCGGGCGACTCCCCGGAAGCCCTGGTGTCGGACCAGCAGATCCTCGAACGTATCTCCGAAGCCCTGGCCGACCTGCCCGAACGCACTCGCGTTGCCTTCGAGATGAGCCGTATCCACGGCATGAAGCAGAACGAAATCGCCCGCGCCCTGGGCGTGTCGCCGGCGCTGGTCAGCGCGATGATCCGCGAGGCGCTGCTGCATTGCCGGGACAAGGCGATCTGATCGCGCTGAAGGTCGCTGTAACACCCCATTGCCAAATCCGAAGCAACAAGGTCAAATTGCAACTAATTCTCATTAGTGACGATTTCCCATGTCCGCCCACGATTTCGCCCTGCGTTCTGCCGTCCATGATCTCTACAGCAGCCACAGTTCCTGGCTTCGGGGCTGGCTGCGCAAGCGCCTGGACAGCCACAGCGATGCCGCCGATCTGGTCCAGGACACCTTCGTGCGGGTCATCAAGGCGCGCCAGGCCACCGAGATCCGCCAGCCACGCCAATACCTGAGCACCGTGGCCAAGGGCCTGGTGATCGACCTGTTCCGGCGCCGGGCGCTGGAGCACAGTTACCTCGAAGCCCTGGCCGCCTTGCCCGAAGACGCCTACCCGTCGCAGGAAACCCAGGCCATCGTGCTGGAGACCCTGATGGAGATCGACCGCATGCTCGACAGCCTTGGCGACAAGGTGCGGCAGACTTTCATCCTGTCCCAGTTCGAGGGCCTGAGTTATCCGAAGATCGCCGAGCGCCAGGGCATTTCCCTGCGCACGGTGAACAACCACATGGCCAAGGCCATCGAGCATTGCTGCCTGATCCGGATGGGCCTGCTGTGACGGTGCCGCGCCCCCTCGAACCCGCCGAGCGCGACGCACTGCGAAGTGCGGCGCAGTGGTATGCGCGGCTGTCTTCGGGGCTCGACACCGAGGCCGAGCGCCAGCGCTGGCAGCACTGGCACAACGCCGATCCACTGCATCGACAGGCCTGGCAGCAGGTCGAGGCGGTGCGGCAGATGGTCGAGGGCGTGCCGGGCACTGTCGCGGCCTCGGCCCTGCACAACGCCCGCCAGTCGCGGCGGCGGGTGTTGCAGCAACTGCTGGTGCTGGCGGGTGTCGGTGCGGTCGGCTGGAGTGGCTGGAACAGCGAGTGGCGTTCGGCGCTGATGGCCAGCCACCACACCGGCGTCGGCGAGCAGCGCAAGCTGGTGCTGGACGACGGCAGCCGGCTGCTGCTGGACAGCCAGTCGGCGCTGGACGTGGACTTCGACAACGACCGCCGCCTGCTGCGCCTGCTCAGTGCCCGGGTGCTGGTGGACACCGGTGTCGATGGCCTGGGCCGGCCCTTCCTGGTCGAGGCGCCGCAAGGCCGGGTGCTGGCGCTGGGCACCCGTTTCACCGTGCAGACCGACGCCCGTTTCTGCGAAGTGGCGGTGCTGGAGAAAGCGGTGGAGGTCCGTCCCGCCGGTGGCGACGACGTGCTGCGTCTGGAAGCCGGCCAGCAGGTCCGCTTCGACCGCGCCCGGCTCGGCACGCCGTGGGCCAGCGACGCGTCGGTGGCGTCCTGGCGCAACGGCAGCCTGATCGCCATCCAGCGGCCGCTGGGCGAACTGCTCGAAGAACTGTCCCGTTATCGTCGCGGCTGGTTGCGCTGCGCCCCGTCCATCGCCGGCCTGAAGATCTCCGGCGCCTTCCCCCTGGATGACACCGACCGTGCCCTGGCGGCGCTGGAAAGCGGCTTCGGCCTGCGCATCCTGCGGCGCACCGACTACTGGGTCAGCGTGTTGCCGGCCCAGGCCTGAACACCTGCGAAATAAATCGCATTGCACGTTGCACTGTTTGCCTGTTCCGTTCGGCCAATCCTCAGACAGTTGCCGTTTGAACGGTTTCATTTGGGGGAGGAACACCATGAAGTACCCGCACGCACGCCTGCTCAAGCCCGTGGCCGTAGCGATCCGCCTGAGCTTTTGCGCACTGGGCGTCGTCAGCCTGCCGAGCGTCGTCAGCGCCGCTGAAGTCGGTGCCACGCAGCAGTACCACATTCCGGCCGGCAGCCTGACCGCCGCGCTGAGCGCCTTCGCCTCGGCGTCCGGCAATGCCCTGTCGTTCGATACCGCACTGGTCCAGGGCCGCCAGTCTGCCGGACTGGACGGTCAGTACAGCGTCGCCCAGGGCTTTGCCGTGCTGTTGCAAGGCACCGGCCTGCAAGCGGTGCCGCAGAGCAACGGCAGCTACGCGCTGCGGCCTCTGGAGAACGCCCAGGGTTCGGTGGAGCTGGGCGCCACCACCATCTCCAGCCTGCGCCTGGACCCGACCACCGAAGGCAGCAACTCCTACACCGCCCACGGCGTCACCATCGGCAAGGGCGTGCACAGCCTGAAGGACACCCCGCAGTCGGTGACCGTCATGACCCGCAAGCTGATGGACGACCAGAACCTCAACACCCTCGAACAGGTGCTGGAAAAGACCCCGGGCATCACCGTCTACGACTCGCCCATGGGCGGCAAGTATTTCTTCTCCCGTGGCTTCAACATGGACGGTCAGTACCAGTACGACGGCGTGCCGCTGGACGTGGGCGGCAACTACGTGCAGGCCAACAGCTTCTCCAGCGACATGGCGTTCTATGACCGGGTCGAAGTGCTCAGGGGCGCGGCCGGCATGCTCAAGGGGTCCGGCAGCTCGGCCGGCGGCGTCAACTTCGTGCGCAAGCGCCCCCAAGACAAGGCCACCACCAACCTCAGCCTGTCGGCGGGCAGTTGGGACAACTACCGCGGGCAGATCGACGTCGGCGGCCCGCTGAACGAGTCCGGCACGGTGCGCGGCCGCGCCGTGGCGACCCTGCAGGACCGCAACTACTTCTACGACAACGCCAAGCGCCAGGACCAGGTGCTCTACGGCGCCCTCGACTGGGACATCACCCCCGACACCACCCTGGGCGGCGGCCTGGCCTACGAGGACGTCGATGCCACGCCGTGCTACCACGGCCTGCCGCGCTACGCCGACGGCAGCGACCTCAAGCTGTCCCGCTCCACTTGCCTGGGCGCCGGCTGGAACGATCTGCAGAGCCATCGCATCACCGGCTTCGCCGACCTCAAGCATCGCTTCAACGAAGACTGGTCGCTGAACTTCGCCTCGGTCTACACCCGCAACCAGCAAGATATCGAATACGGCTATTCCGAAGGTGCCGTGGCGGTGGGCGCCACGTCTGCGGCCATGGGGCGCTACGCCGGCCGCTTCGACTACGACCAGACCGACTACGGCTTCGATACCTACCTTGACGGCAAATTCGAGGCGTTCGGCCTCGAGCACGAGCTGATCGTCGGCGCCAACGCCAGCCGCCAGAAGACCCACGACTACTTCGCCCTGATGCGCCTGAGCGGCACACAGAACCCGTTCGACCCATCGTCGGACTTCCCGCATCCGTCGGCGGCGGATCACCTGGTCAGCCCGAGCCGTGGCGGCGCTGTGCCCACCGATTCCCTGACCCGCCAGTTCGGCACCTACGCCAACCTGCGCCTCAAACTGGCAGACCCGCTGACCCTGGTACTCGGTGCCCGCGTCAATTGGTACCGCAACAGCAGCGACTCCTATACCCAGGCGTACGACTACTGGGTAAACAACCGCAGCCAGGAAAACGGCCAGGTCACGCCGTTCGCCGCCGTGCTCTACGACCTGAACGACCAGTGGACCGCCTACGCCAGCTACGCCGACATCTTCCAGCCGCAGAGCAACAAGGTGAACGCCGATGGCCAGGCGCTGCAGCCCAAGACCGGCGCGAACTATGAACTGGGCATCAAGGGTGAGCTGTTCAACGGCGAGCTCAACACCGCCTTCAACCTGTTCCGCACGATCGAAGAGCACCGCGCCGAGACCGACTACGTCGAGACCTGCATGGGCTCCGGCGACCAGTATTGCTACACCGACAGCGGCAAGGTCCGCGCCCAGGGCTTCGAGGCCGAGGTCAGTGGCTCGCCCATCGAGCGCCTGCAGATCCTGGCCGGGTATACCTACACCCAGACCAAGTTCCTCAAGAGCATCAGCGACACCGACACCAACGACCTGACCTTCAGCTCAAGCTTCGTGCCACGCCACCTGCTGCGGGTCTGGGGCGACTACCAACTGGACGGCGCCCTCGAGCGCTGGACCGTGGGCGCAGGCGTCACCAGCCAGAGCGAAAACCACCGCGACACCCGCACCATCCGCGTCGAACAGCCGGGCTACACCTTGTGGAGCGGTCGTGTGCAGTACCGCATCGACCCGAACTGGACCGTCGCCCTCAACGGCAACAACCTGTTCGACAAGAAGTACTACACCACCATCGGCGCGCCGGCGTGGGGCAACTTCTACGGTGAGCCGCGCAACTTCATGGTGACCCTGCAGGGCTCGTTCTGAGTCCGGCTGTGCCTGTCATCTGGGAGCGAGGCTACTCGCTCCCAGATGACGCCGCGTCTCAGCGGCAGTTCCCCGCCTTGCGATAACCGGCGGCCCGGGCTTCGGCTTCGGAGCCGAAAGCTACCTGGTTCTTCGCCGCCACTTGCGAATAGCCCGGGCAGCCAGCCGCCAGGTGGTACACCTGACTGTTGCGGTTGCCCAGCACCGGGCCGGTGGCGGCTGCGCTGGCGAGGGTCGGTTTGGCCACCGGCTTCGGCGCGGGTTGCGCGGCCGTCGTGGCTGGGGCAGCGCCTGTAGGGGTGTAGCCTGCGGTCCAGCGGCGTTCGCCGGTCACGAAGGGGTTGGAATGACCCATGATCGCGGCGATGCGGCGGTCACGCTCCTTCTCCCACGAGGTCACGGGATACTGCTTGTCCCACGCCATCAGCAACTGCTGTTGTTGACGCGACATGCTCAGCTTGTAGCGATCGAACATATAGAAGGTGGTACGGGCCACCAGGCCTTTCACTTCATTGCGAGGCTCGGCGGCTTTCTGCTTGAAATCCACCTTGGTGGTGCATTGCCCGTATTGCGGGGCGACGCCGGAGACCATGCCGTAGTTGAAGTTGGCGCGGTCGCCGTTGACCTCGCCCACGGCCGGGTAGAGGTTGAACAGGTCGGCTTCCATGGCGCGGAACACCGGGTCCTTGTCCACGCACTGCTCGCGCCCGCCGTTCTGCCAGCACTGGCGCTGATGGCCGAAGGTCCAGGCCGGGACGATGTGTTCCCATTCGGTACGGTCGGCGCGGGTCTGCTGGGTGCGGGCCTGGAGACCGCAGGATTTGGCATCGATCCGGCCGCCGGACTTGCCGACCCAGTTCCACTTGCAGCCGCAGTACAGATCGCCCAGGGCGCTGTTGGCCTGGTCGAGGTAGATCTTCTGTTTGGCGATGACCTTGGCTTCGCTGAAGGTCGAGGGCGGGGCGCTGAAGGCAGAGGTGGCAACAGAGAGGGTGAGACCGACGATGTAAAGCAGTTTTTTCATGACGGGAGGGGCTTGGAAAAGGGGCCGCATTATAGGCCCCGAAGCCTCTGGCGTGGGGAATTGGAAGCGGATGCTGTGGGAAATTGTCGGGCATGGGGCTGAGCCAGGGACCTGTGGGAGCCGGCTTGCCAGCGATGAGGCCGGCAGGAGCGATGGGGTGTTAGGTCGGTTGCAATCGTTGCATGGGTAGCGACACATCCTGGATCTTGTGCAGTTCTAACGGGTATAAGAAAAACATTCATTTTTCTGACGGATGATAATTACGGTTATTTGACGCTTTTTACTGCGCCTAGCCTGTTTCTTATTAAGCGTTATTGATGCGGATCATGAAACTTAATGTTCTGGCGTAATTGATTATTGATTTTCGCTATCTTTTCCTGGTCGCCCCACAACCTTTCCGATCGAACTGATTCGGTGATAGCTATAGGCCATGCATCGGCGTAGGCTATTGGCCGCGCCTGCGGGCGCTCCCACTTGGCAAGGCCGCACATGCGGCAAGTCCGATGAATTTTCATTCATTGGACCGTTATGCCTTTGCATCTCCAAACATGCTCTTTCGGATCGAGTTGATGCCCATTACCCAGAACCTTTCTGACATCTTCGTGCAAACACTGGAACAGGCCATCGACAGTGTCGTGGTGATCGACACCGAGAATCGGGTGGTGTTGTTCAATAGTGCGGCGGAGCAGTTGTGGGGTTTTTCAAAGGACGAAGTGCTGGGACGCAATGTCAGCATGCTGGTACCGGAAAACATTCGCAGCAAACATGACGGTTATATCGAGTCGAACCGCCGCACCGGAGTCAACAAGATCGTCGGCACCACCCGTGAGGTGCCGATCCACAAGAAGGACGGCACCCAGCGTTGGGGCGCGATGTCGATTTCCCGGGTGGTCAGCGACGGTCAGATCCTGTTCACCGCCTTCGTCAAGGACGTGACCGAGCAGCGCCGCGAGCGCAAGCGCACCAAGCTGCTGTCGCTGGTGGCCGACCAGACCGACAACGCCATTTTCATCACCAACGGCGCTGGCAAGCTGGTGTACACCAACAAGGGCTTCGAGAAGATCTTCGGCTACGAGCTCGCCGAGGTGGAAGGGCGACGGCCGGCCAGCCTGCTGGTGCCGCATGTGACCCGCGAGCGCATGGCCGAGGTGCATTACGGGCTGACCCGCGGGCAGTCGCTGCGGCTGGAGGAGCTGTTGCAGGTCAAGGGCGGCGAGCGGATCTGGTGCAACGTCGCGATCAACCCGGTATTCGGCAGTAACGGTGAGCTGGCCCACAGCGTCACGGTGCTGACGGACATCACCGCATCGAAGATCCACGAGGTGCTGCAGCACTGCATCCTCGACGCCCTGGCGCGGGAGGTGCCACTGGAATCGGTGATGGAGTTGCTGTGCCGCGAGGTGGAGCGGATGTCGCCGGAGATCCGCGCGGCGGTGATTCAGGTCGATGACGACGGCATCATGCACCCGCTGGCGGCTCCGGGCTTTTCCGAGCGCTATGGGCAACTGCTCGAAGGCATGCCGATCGCTGACTGCATCGGCTCCTCCAGCCTTGCCGCGAGCCGGGGCGAGGCGGTGTATGTCCGCGACATCGCCACCGACCCGCACTGGGCCCTGGTGCGCGACGAATTCCTGCCCCTGGGCATCCAGAGCAGTTGGTCGATCCCGATCAAGAGCGCCAAGGGCCCGGCGATCGGCGTGCTGGCGTTCTATTACAACGACCAGCGCACGCCGTCGGTGCTGCACCAGCAGATGATCGATGTGATCATCCCGCTGTGCGCCCTGGCCATGGAACGCGAATCCAACCGCGAGAGCATCCGCCAACTGGCGTTCTACGACAGCCTCACCCATCTGCCCAACCGCAGCCTGCTGCATGCCAAGGCCGATCAGGCGCTGATCGAGGCGCGGCGCGACAAGACCTCGCTGGCGGTGCTGTTCATCGACCTCGACCGCTTCAAGCAGATCAACGATTCCCTCGGCCATCCGGCGGGAGACGAACTGCTCAAGCTGGTGGCCCAGCGCCTGAAAACCAGTGTTGGCGGGGCCGATATCATCGGTCGGCTGTCGGGCGACGAGTTCGTCGTGGTCCTGCCCGAGCGCGACAGCGAGCGGGTCACCGAGACCATCGAAGAGATCAGCCGCGCCATTTCCCAGCCGTGCCAGATCGGCGGCTCGGGCTTCTCGCCGTCGGCCAGCATCGGCGTCAGCCTGTATCCGCGGGACGGCCACGACATGGGCACCTTGATCCACCGCGCCGACATGGCCATGTACCAGGCCAAGCACTCGGGCCGGGGGCGTTTCAGCTTCTTCAGCCACGAACTCAACCAGCTCGCCCAGGAGCGCCAGGCGCTGGAAATCGCCCTGCGCGAAGCCATCGAGCAGGGCGGTCTGTCGCTGGCCTACCAGCCGCAGGTCAATATCGAGGACGGCCAGGTGTACGGCGTCGAAGCCCTGGCCCGCTGGACGCATCCGACCTTTGGTGTGGTGTCGCCGGCGCGCTTCATCCCGCTGGCGGAGGAATGCGGCCTGATTGTCGAACTGGGACACTGGGCGGTGCGCGAAGCCTGCCGGCAACTGGCGGACTGGCGCAGCAAGGGGCTGGATATCCCGTCGGTGTCGGTCAACCTGTCGCCGAGCAATTTCCACAACCTCGACCTGCCCGGCATGATCGGCAACGTGCTCGATCAACACGGGCTGACGGCCAGCGACCTGACCATCGAACTGACTGAAAACCTGTTGCTCGACACCAACCCCGGGACCATGAAAGTCCTGCACGACCTCAATGCCCAGGGTGTCAAGCTGGCGATGGACGACTTTGGTACGGGGTATTCGAGCCTAAGTTATTTGCGCAAGCTGCCGATTCAGGAGTTGAAGCTGGACCGCAGTTTCGTCCTTGATCTGGAGGCGGACGAAACCAGCCGGGCCCTCAGTGACGCCGTAATGCGCATTGGCGACAGCCTGCGCCTGAAGGTCGTTGCCGAAGGGGTCGAGGAACAGGGACAGTTCAGGATCCTCAAGGACCAGGGTTATCACGTTGCCCAGGGTTATCTGCTGTCCAGGCCACTTGCACCGCAAGACCTGGAAGCCTGGATGTCAAAGTACTGACGCCTTGAAGGCGCAGGTTGCCTATCACTCTCGTAATTCTGGAGGAGGTCTCCAATGTTCCCAGCATACCGGCGGCTCAAGCAGGAACTCGCCGAAGCGCGTGACCGGCTGTCCTCGCTCGAACAGGTCAAGCAAAGCCTGGACAGCGAAATGCTCGTGCTCAAGCTCAGTTCCCAGGGTGAAATCACCCACGCCAACGACAACTTCCTGCAGGAAATGCAGTACGGCGTTGGCGCCGTGGTGGGCAAGGCACTGTTCGGCCTGGTGCCCGATTACGCCCAGAGCACCAACCACTTCAAGTTGATGAAGCGGGCGGTGCAGGGCGGCGAGCACTGGGCGGGCGCTCTGCAATTGCGCCGTGGCAACGGCAACGAGGCGTGGCTGCGGGCGATCGTGCAGCCGATCCGCGACGCCAAAGGCCAGGTGACCTACGTGTCGCTGTACGCCAACGACCTGACACGCACCATCGAAACCTCGCGGGAGAAGGAAAACCTCATCGAGGCGCTGCAGCGTTCCACGGCCGTGATCGAGTTCGACCTGCAGGGCAATGTGTTGAGCGCCAACGATCGTTTCCTCGGTGCCATGGGGTATTCGGCCCAGGAGATCAAGGGCAAGCATCACCGCATGTTCTGCGATGCCGCCGAACAGTCCTCGGCCGACTACGAGCGCTTCTGGGAAAAACTGCGCCGCGGCGAATTCATCGCCGACCGCTTCAAGCGCATCGACAGCCAGGGCCGGGTGGTCTGGCTGGAGGCGACTTACAACCCGATCTCCGACGCCCATGGCCGGCTGTACAAGATCGTCAAGTTCGCCACGGTCATCACCGACCAGGTCAATCGCGAGATTGCCGTGTCGAAGGCGGCGGAAATTGCCTTTACCACGTCTCGCAGCACCGACGACAGCGCCCGGCGCGGCAGCGTGGTAATCCAGGAAACCGTCGACGTCATCCAGGGCCTGGCGGTGCAGATGACCGCTGCCGTGGAGGGCATCGCGGCGCTGGACAAGCAGTCGCAGATCGTCGGCAGCATCGTCAAGAGCATCGGCGGCATCGCCGACCAGACCAACCTCCTGGCCCTCAACGCGGCCATCGAAGCGGCCCGGGCGGGCGAGCAGGGGCGCGGGTTCGCGGTGGTGGCCGATGAAGTCCGGCAACTGGCGTCGCGTACCACCAAGGCCACCGAGGAAATCGTCGATGTGGTGACGCGCAACCAGAAGCTCGCCGAGGAAGCGGTGCGGATCATCGAGCAGGGCAAGCAGAGCGCCGAGCAGGGGCTGGAACTGTCGGCCCAGGCTGGGCACGTCATCGTCGAGATCCAGGACGGCGCGCAGAAGGTGGTGAATGCGGTGGGGCAGTTTGCCAATCAGTTGTCGGGGTGAGACGAGCAGTCCGCCCTTGTGGGAGCGGCTTCAGCCGCGATCGGCGGCGCAGCCGTCGTAGAGCCTGAGTCCGCGATTTCTCTGGAATACCGGGAATACAGGTTTTATGGCCGCTGCGCGGCCAATCGCGGCTGAAGCCGCTCCCACCTGGGTTTGCTTGGCTATAGGGTGATCGGGGCGCCGTGAATCGTTGCCACCAGCAGCGTTTCACCCGCTCGCGACTCGATCCGCAATTGGCCGCCCATGCGCTCGATGCGCATGCGCATGCTGCTCATGCCGACCCCCGTGCCTGCGGCGAGGATACTATCGACGTCGAAGCCGCGGCCGTTGTCTCGTATCCACAGGCCAAGGCCGTGTTCCCCCGCTGAACCTGCGCCCACCTCCAGGCGGGTCGCGCCGGCATGCTTGAGCACGTTGGTCAGGGCTTCTTCGAGAAAGCGGGTGAGGGCCAGCAGTTGCGGCGGGGTGAACTGGCCCGGCCACTGCTCTGGCAGGTGCCACTGCGAGTCGATGCCCAAGTCATCGAACAGATCGATGAAACGCCGTCGCAACGGCGCCAGCCACTCCTGCGGGGAGTGCCAGACCGGCACGGCGGAGGAGCCGTCGATAACATCACGCAGGTCGCTGCGCAGGGTCTTGAGCACGGAGAGGAACTGCCGGTCATTCAGACCTTCGCCGTGCTCCATGCGGGTGATCGAGCGCATCAGCGAACTGCCCAGGCTGTCATGCAGGTCGTGGGTCAACCGCAGCCGTTCGTTGAGGCGGATGTTGTCGGCCTCCAGTTGATGCTCGCGCTTCAGCGTCTGGGTCAGCTCGGCGCGGGTGCTGTCCACGGTGGCCTGCAGTTCGTCGTTGAAACGCTCGATGCGTTGCAGGCTGCTGGAGAAGCGCGTTGCCAGCACCAGGAACATCAGGAGTGACATGAGCGGCGCCGACAACAGGGCGTAGACCCCCTGGATGCCCAGCACGCCGGTGAGGGTCAGGAATTCGAAGAGGCACAGGCCGATGCTGCCCAGCCCCAGCAGGACCAGGTAGGTCTGGCGTACCCGCAGGCCGCGCCACAGCAGTTGAAGGCAGACCACGAACAGCAGCAGCCGCAGCGAGAACGCCGACAGCCATTGCAGTGTCGACAGCCGGGCATCGGGCACCAGCGCGATCGCTACGCACAGCATCAGGGCGGCAACCCAGAGCAGCCGCTCGAAGCGCTTGAAGGCCATGCCGCCGAACGACCAGATGAACATGCAGAACGCCGGGGTATACAGCGCGAAGGCTGCCAGGCTCAGGCGGTCCCAGATTTCGCCGTGGCTGAATGGCCAGGACGAAGTCACCAGCATGTTGAGGATGCCGGCCGACCACAACAGCGACGCCAGGGCGAACCAGCCGAAGGTGTGCTCCTGGCGGCGGAACAGCCAGAACGTCAGGAACAGCACGCCCATGACCAGGGAAATCAGCAGGCTGACCTCGATCAGTTCGCGCTGGATCAGGAGCTGCCGGCGGTATTCGGGCCAGACCTGCTCGGGGCTGCCCAGATGCACCGTGCCCAGGCCCGGCGCCGCATGTTCCGAGCCCACCAGACGAATCCACAGGGTCTGCCGGTCCTGTTCCCCGGACAACGGCAACAGCCAGTAACGCGGCAGGTTCCAGCTTCGGGACAAGGGTTCGGCCAGGCTTTCGTCACGCCAGAGCAGGCGCTCGTCGAGCCATACCTCGGCGGCCATGGCCATGCGATCGATGTTCAAGGCCAGCGGTTCGTCCGGGCAGTCGGTCTGCCATTCCAGGCGGTACCACACCGGGCCCTGGAAACCGGGCCAGTGGCGTTGCCACAGGTCGGGCAGGCTGACCGGCTGCCAGCCGTCGACCGGGCGCACGGCGGCGTCCCGCTCGGGGGCGACCATGGCGCGCAGCAGCGACGTCTGGCAGCTCGCCTGTGCCAGGCTCGAAAGCCACGGCAGCAGGACGAACAGCAGGGTCAGGACAACAAGCCGCGCTGCCGGGCTTCGTTCACCGCACGGGTACGCGAGGACACGGCCAGCTTGCGGTAGATCCGTTTGATATGGCATTCGACGGTATAGCGGGAAATGGTCAACTGTTCGGCGATTTCCCGGTTGCTCAAACCGCGGGAAACCCATTCGAGAATCTCGCTCTCGCGGGCGCTGAGGGCTTCGGTTTCGCTCGACTCGGCGGATTTGTGCAGCGCTGCGGTCGGCAGCAGGGTGAGGATGCGTCGGGCGATGAACGGGTCGATTGGCGCACCGCCGCGCAGCACGCTGCGAATCGACAGGCTGACTTCCAGATCGTCACGCTCCTTGAGCAGGTAGCCCGTGGCGCCGGCCCGAAGCGCGCCGAGGATGGCTTCTTCGGTGCTCCAGGCCGAGATCACCAGGATCCACAGCGCCGGGTCCTGCGCGCGCAATTCGCTGATCAGCTCGATGCCATTGCCATCGGGCAGGCCGAGATCGACCAGGGCCATGGCCACCGGGTGATGGCTGACATGCGCGCGAGCCTCGGCGAGGTTCACCGCGAAGTTCACCGCCTCGCCGGCATAGCCGATTTCGCCCAGTATCCGCGACAGCCGCTGGCGCATCAGCGGATCGTCCTCGACGACCAGCACCGGCGCTGGCAGCAGAGCATCGTCGGGAGGAAGGCTGGTAATTGACATCAGCGAAGGGCACTCCGTGGCCGTGAATGAAGGGTGGCTAGTGTGTCACGCCATAGTGGCACCCGACCATCACCAGAATCAGGTATGGGCAAGGGCGAAATTACCTAGTTTCAGTGATAGCCAGTTGCCAACACCTTCACGTCCAATACCGTTTTTCCAAGCCCAGCGGGACAGCACCCGCCTGCGCAGCGGATTCCCGGCCCGCCCTGTGTCGCCCCTCCACGGGCAGACCGGCCGGCCTCGATCATCAACGGGAGGACCCCATGAACCGCACCTATGCCCTCGTCTGGAACCCAAGCCTCGGCGCCTGGAGCGTTGCCCATGAACACGCCCGTCGACGTGGCAAGGGCGCGGGTGCGGTCCTCGCCATGGCCCTGCTGCTGCCTGCGCTGGCCGGCGCCGCCGACTTGCCGACTGGGGGGCAGGTGACAGCAGGGCAGGGGCAGATCGGCTTGCCGGCGAACAACCAGATGGTCATCGACCAGGCCAGCAACAAGCTCGCCATCGACTGGCAGAGCTTCGACATCGCTGCCGGCAACAAGGTGACCTTCAATCAGCCCGGTCGTGATGCGGTTGCCCTGAACCGGGTACTGGGCGCCGATGGCTCGAAAATCATGGGCCAGCTCGATGCCAATGGCCGGGTATTTATCGTCAACCCCAACGGCGTGCTGTTCGGCAAGGACGCCCAGGTCAATGTCGGCGGTCTGGTGGCCTCGACCCTGGACATCAGCAACAGCGACTTCGAAGCCGGCCACTACGCCTTCAAGGGCGATGGCAAGAACGCTGCGATCGTCAACAACGGCAAGATCACCGCGACCGACGGCGGCAGCGTGGCGCTGCTGGGTGGCACGGTGAGCAACAACGGGGTGATCGTTGCCAACCAGGGCAGCGTGGCCCTGGCGGCGGGTAACGCCGTGACCCTGGACTTCGCCGGCGACGGCCTGCTCAACGTGCAGGTGGACGAGGCGGTGGTCGATGCGCTGGTGGAAAACCACCAACTGATCAAGGCCGATGGCGGCCAGGTGCTGCTCACCGCCAATGCCGGTGACGCGCTGATCAACACCGTGGTCAACAACACCGGCACCATCGAGGCGCAGACCGTTGGCGAAAAGAACGGCAAGATCGTCCTGCTCGGCAGTTTCGACGGTGGCAGCGTGCAGGTGGCCGGTACCCTCGATGCCAGTGCACCGAATGGCGGCAACGGCGGTTTTGTCGAAACCTCGGGTGCCCACGTCAAGGTGGCGGATAGCGCCAAGGTCACCACCCAGGCACAGAACGGCAAGACCGGTACCTGGCTGATCGACCCGACCGATTTCACCGTCAGCGCGGGTGGTGCTGGCAAAACCGACAGTGGCATCGGCGCCAACACGCTCTCCAGTAACCTGGCGACCACTGACGTCACCCTGCAAACCGCCGCCGCCAATACCGGCGCCGAGTTGGGCGATATCCACGTCAATGCCGCCGTGACCTGGAATGCGGGCACCACGCTCACCCTCAACGCCCATAACAACATCAATATCAACGCCGCCATTACTGCCCAGCACGCCAACGGCAAGGTCGCGTTGAAGTACGGCCAGGCCAGCGCCAATGGCGGCACGGCGGACTACAACATCAAGGCGCCGATCAATCTGCAAAGCGGGCTGAACTTCAGCACGCAGAAAGGCAGCGCCGGCAACACTATCACCTACAACGTGGTCAACGATGCCCAGGCGCTGCAAGCCATGAAGGACAACCGACACGGCAACTACGCCGTGGGCAGCTATATCGACCTGGGCAGCATCAGTAACTGGGTGCCGGTGGGAAATGAGGGTGCACGGTTCACTGGTCGACTGGCCGGGCTGGGTCATAGCCTCTCCAACCTCACTATCGACCTTGGCGGGACCGACAATGTCGGTCTGCTCGGCTACGCCGACTCAAGCAGCGTGATCCGCGATATTGGCGTGGTCGGTGGTAGCGTCACGGGCGGGAACTCAGTTGGCGGGCTGATCGGATTCAACCTGGGAGAGCTCAGCAACGTCTTTGCCACTGTCACAGTCAATGGCCAGACGAACGTCGGAGGGCTGGTCGGGGTCAACGGTCTCAAAAACATCAGCAACGCCTATGCCGCTGGCAGCGTCACGGGCCAAAATTCCGTCGGAGGGCTGGTAGGGTACAACCAGGGCACCATCAACCAGGCCTATGCCGCTGGCAACGTCACGGGCCAGGTAGAGGTCGGCGGGCTGGTCGGACGCAACGAAATGACCGTCCAATACGCCTATGCCAGCGGCCTCGTCCAGTCGGGAGATGTCTACTTCGGTGGTCTGGTCGGAAGCAACACCATCTTCGGCTTAGTAGCCGAGTCCTACTGGGACAGCGACAGCACTGGCAGCGCCAAACCCAACTTTTCCGACTTCTTCAATAGCATAAACGTGAGCGCCGTCACCTCCAGCAACCGCTACAACCACAGCAGCTATGGCAACCTTGGCACCTGGAACCTCGTCGCCGGCACTGGCAACGTCTACACCACGGGTGCGAATGGCTGGATCATGATCGAGGGCCAGACGCGCCCCTTCCTCGCCAGCGAATACAGCACCAGCGTCGGCAACGACCACCAGTTGCAACTGATGGCCTACAACCTCGGTGCCAGCTATACCTTGGCACGCGATATCGATGCCAGCGCTACCGCGGGCAGCAATGCCAGCGGCATGTGGAGCACGGCAGGCTTCGTTTCGGTGGGGGACACCGGCAACCGTTTCACCGGGCAATTGGACGGCGGCAGCCATGCCGTGACAGGGCTCACCATCAACCGCACGGGCACCGACTCCGTCGGCCTGTTTGGCTACACCAACATCGGGAGTGTGATTCGCAATATCGGTCTGGTGGGCGCCACTGTGGTGGGCAATAACGATGTCGGCGGCCTGGTCGGCAGAAGTTACAGCGCCCTCAGTAATGTCTATGCCAAGGGCAGCGTGACGGGCAACAGCAACGTCGGCGGTTTGGTGGGTAGCAGTGGCGGGCTGATCAATAGTGCTTATGCCGCTGTCGCGGTGAACGGCAACTCCAGTGTTGGCGGCCTGGCTGGCTACAGCGAGAAAGACGTAATCAACACCTATGCCTCCGGCAACGTGACAGGAGGCGCCTATGTTGGCGGTCTGATCGGCTTCAATGGCGCCCGGATTGATGACTCATTCGCAACCGGTAGCGTGAGTGGCACTGGTGCACTCGGTGGTCTGGCTGGACTGAACAATGGCGGCGGCGTCGTGGCGCGCAGCTTCTACGCCACCACCGACGCCAATGGCGTGGAAATCAACAACGGCGGCGCCAATACGGGATTATTCAGCGGCAACTCGCTCGGCACTGGAAAAAACCGGAATCAGCTGACCCAGGCTTCCACCTTCACTGGCTGGAGCATCGCCACTACCGGCGGTTCGAACGCCGCCTGGCGAATCTATGACGGCTATTCTGGCCCGCTGCTGCGCAGTCTTCTCAAGTCAGTGACCGTCACGGTCGACGATGTTACCGGCAAGACGTATGACGGTACGAGCGGCACGGTCGCGGGTGTGGGCTACAGCCTCTCCGACAGCAGCGCCACCCTGCTGGGCAGCGGCAGCTACACCAGTGTTTCCACGCGCAATGCAGGCACTTATGGCCTGGGGCTGACCGGTTTGTATTCCGATCAGCAGGGCTATGACATCGAGGTTGTCGAGGGCAGCTATGTCATCGGCAAGGCCAGCATCAGTGCCGTGACCGGTATTACCGCGCAAAACCGCACTTATGACGGCACTACCGATGTCAGCCTCAACACGGGTAGCGCCGGCTTCACCGGTCGTTTCGGCAATGATGCGTTGAGCGTGACCTCGGCCAGCGCTGCCTTTGCCGACAAGGGCGCTGGTGACGGCAAGACCGTCAACATCGGAAGTATCGTCCTCGGCGGTGCCGATGCCGGTAACTACACCCTGGCTGACAACACCGCCACCAGCAGCGCCGATATCGCCAAGGCCAGCATCAGTGGGGTGACCGGCATCACCGCACAGAACCGCACTTATGACGGCACCACCGATGCCATTTTGAGCGCCGACGCTGCCGCGTTCACCGGTCGCTTCGGCAACGACGAGCTGAGCGTGGCCTCGGCCAGCGGTGCCTTTACCGACAAGAACGCCGGCGACGGCAAGACCGTCAACATCGGCAATATCGTCCTCGGCGGTGCCGATGCCGGTAACTACACCCTGGCTGACAGTACCGCCAGCACAACCGCCGATATCGCCAAGGCCAGCATCAGTGGCGTAACCGGAATCACCGCGCAGAACCGCACTTATGACGGCACCAGCGATGCTGGGCTGAACACTGGCGCTGCCGCGTTCACTGGTCGTTTCGGCAATGACGAGTTGAGCGTGAGCTCGGCCACTGGCACCTTCGCCGACAAGAACGCCGGCAACGGCAAGACGGTCGATATCACCGGAATCGTCCTGAGCGGCGCCGACGCCGGCAACTACACGCTGGCTGACAGCACCGCCACCAGCAGCGCCGATATCGCCAAGGCAAGCATCAGTGGCGTGACCGGCATCACCGCACAGAACCGCACTTATGACGGCACCACCGATACCACGTTGAACACCGGCGCTGCCGCGTTCACCGGTCGCTTCGGCAACGACGAGCTGAGCGTGGCCTCGGCCAGCGGAGCCTTCGCCGACAAGAACGCTGGCGACGGCAAGACTGTCAACATCGGAAGTATCGTCCTCGGCGGTGCCGATGCCGGCAACTACACCCTGGCTGACAGCACCGCCAGCACGACCGCCGATATCGCCAAGGCCAGCATCAGTGGCGTAACCGGAATCACCGCGCAGAACCGCACTTATGACGGTACCACCGCTGCTGGACTGAACACCGGCGCTGCCGCGTTCACTGGTCGTTTCGGCAATGACGAGTTGAGCGTGACGTCGGCCAGTGGCGCCTTCGCCGACAAGAACGCCGGCAACGGCAAGACGGTCGATATCACCGGAATCGTCCTGAGCGGCGCCGACGCCGGCAACTACACCCTGGCTGACAACACCGCCACCAGCAGCGGCGATATCGCCAAGGCCAGCATCAGTGGGGTGACCGGCATCACCGCACAGAACCGCACTTATGACGGCACCACCGATGCCATTTTGAGCGCCGACGCTGCCGCGTTCACCGGTCGCTTCGGCAACGACGAGCTGAGCGTGGCCTCGGCCAGCGGAGCCTTCGCCGACAAGAACGCTGGCGATGGCAAGACCGTTAGCGTCAGCAATATCGTGCTCGGTGGTGCTGATGCCGGCAACTACAGCCTAGCCAGCACGACCTCCACCACCAGCGCCAACATCGGCAAGGCCAGCATCAGTGCCGTGACCGGTATTACCGCGCAGAACCGTACCTACGACGGCACTACCGATGCGAACCTGAACTACGATGCCTCGGGTTTCAGTGGCCGTCTGGGTAACGACGAGCTGAGCGTGGCCTCCGCCAGCGGCGCCTTCACCGACAAGAACGCCGGCGACGGCAAGACGGTAAACATCGGCAATATCGTCCTGGGCGGCGCCGATGCCGGTAACTACACCCTGGCCGACAACACGGCGACCGCCAGCGCCGATATCGCCAAGGCCAGCATCAGTGCCGTAACCGGTATTACCGCGCAAAACCGCACTTATGACGGCACCACCAATGCCAGCCTGAACATCGGCGGCGCCGCCTTTACCGGTCGTATCGGCAATGACGCGTTGAGCGTGACCTCGGCCAGCGGCGCCTTCGCCGACAAGAATGCCGGCGCCGCCAAATCGGTCGCCATTACCGGGATCACCCTCGGCGGCGCCGATGCCGGCAACTACGTCCTGGCCAGCGATACCAGCAGCACCCGGGCCGATATCGCCAGGGCGGCACTGATCATCGCCGCCGATAACGCCAGCAAGATCGCCGGGCAGAGCATCGTCCTGAACGGCTACAGCACCCGCGGTCTGGTCGCCGGCGACAGCGTGGCGTCGGTCAGCCTCGCCAGCAGCGGCGAAGCGGCCAGTGCCGCCGCCGGCTCCCACGCCATCGTGGCCAGCGCCGCTACCGGCGCTGACTTGAGCAACTACACCATTCGGTACGAGAACGGCATCTTGTTCGTGCTCCCTGCACTGAGCGAGCCGAGCGTGCCGGTGACAGGCCACGACTACCTCGGCGTACTGGCCTCCAACGGCCAGATCGTATCGAGCCAGGCCACACAAGAGGCACGCGAACCTCAGGGCCTGAGCCACGAGCTGCTGATCACCAACCCATCTGACGAGCGCCTGAACCTGCACGTCGTCAACCAAGGCATCCGCCTGCCAGAAGGAATCTGATTCATGCGCTTCGTTCGTTCATTGATCGGCGGTGGCCTGTCCCTGCTGTCGCTGTCCGTGATGGCGGCGACCCTGCCGGACGCCGGCCAGTCGCAACAGAACATCGACCAGCTCCCGCTGCAATTGCCCGGCAAGCAGCGCCTGGACCTGAACCTGCCCGACGCCCCTTCGGCTGCGGCGACGGCCAGCGGGCCGAGCCTGCAGGTCAACGGTTTCACCCTGGAAGGCAACGGTGCCATCAGCAGTGAGGAACTGCTGCCGCTGCTCGGCGACCTGCAAGGCCGCACGGTGTCCCTGGGCGAGCTGCAGGCCGGCGCCAACCGCATCACCCGGTTGTACCGCGAGCGCGGTTACCCGCTGGCCCGGGCCTACATTCCGGCCCAGGAAATCGACGGCGGCGTGGTGCGGATCGCCGTGATGGAAGGTCGCTTCGGCGAGGTCGGCGTGAACAACACCTCGCGGGTTTCGGATGTGGCGCTGACACCGCTCGCGGCGCTCAAGCGCGGCGACGCCGTGCGCTCCGCCGAACTGGAGCGCAGCCTGCTACTGCTGTCCGACACGCCGGGCGTGGAAGTGAAATCCACGCTCAAGCCGGGTGCCTCGGTGGGCGCCACCGACCTGATGGTGGATGTCACGCCGGGCCCGCTGTTGTCCGGCTCGGTGGATGCCGACAACTACGGCAACCGCTTTACCGGCGAGTACCGTCTGGGCGGCACCCTCAACGTCAACAGCCCGCTGGGCCTGGGCGACCGCCTGACGCTGCGGGCCATGGGCTCGGATGAAGACCAGCAGTACGGCCGCATCGCCTACCAGTTGCCGATCGGTCCCTGGGCCACGCAGGTGGGCGTGGCGTATTCCGACATGGACTACGAGCTGGCCAAGGACTTCGACGAGCTCAAGGCCCACGGCAATGCCCGCATCGCCAGCCTTTACGCGATCCAGCCGCTGGTGCGCAGTCGCGACTTTTCCCTGTACGCGCAAGTGCAGTTCGACGACAAGCGCCTGAAGGATGATATCGACCTGTTCGGCAGCAAGAGCGACAAGCGCTCCCGCGTGGTCATCGCCACCCTCAACGGCAACAGCCGCGACACCCTGCTTGGCGGTGGCGTGAACAGCTTTGCCCTGGCCTGGAGCCAGGGCAGCCTGAACATCGACGGTCAGTTGAACCAGACCATCGACGACCTGACCGCCGGCACCCAGGGCCGCTTCCACAAGCTCAACCCGAGCCTGGTGCGCCTGCAGCGCCTGAGCGACCGTTTCAGCCTGTACACCCAACTGCAAGGCCAATGGGCCGACGGCAACCTGGACAGCTCGGAGAAGATCAGCCTCGGCGGCGCCTATGGCGTGCGGGCCTATCCGCAAGGCGAGGCGTCCGGCGATCAGGGCTGGCTGGCCAACCTCGAATTGCGCTACGCCCTGACCGATGCCTGGCAGCTCAGCACCTTCGTCGACCACGGCGAAGTGCGCCTGAACAAGGACACCTGGAGCAACGGCGAAAACCACCGCAGCCTGTCGGCGGCGGGTGTCGGCGCACGTTGGGCTGCGTATGGCTGGCAGGTCAATGCGGTGGCAGCGTGGAAGCTGGGCAATGACGACCCGCAGAGCGACGTCGATCGCAGCCCGCGGGTGTGGGCGCAGGTGGTGAAGTTCTTCTAACCGTTCGGATGCCTGCCAGGGGGCTTGCGCAGAAATGGCACAAAGCCATATCGTGCCTTGCCCCCTTATTCCGGTATCCCGTATGCGCCTGGCGTCCTGCCTGTTGTCCGCATTGTGTGTGGTTCCTGTCTTGTGCCCCGGCTCAGGCCTGGCAGCGGAGCTTCTGCCGTTCCAGCAGCTCCCCGATCTGCCCACCGACACCAGCCTGACCCTGGGCAATACCACCTACGACCCGCCGGATGACCTGGAGGCGATGCCGTTTCTCAGTGGCTGTGTGGCGCTGGACAACTTCGGCGGCCATGACGACCAGGGCCGGCTCGCCAGCGCCATCAACTTCCGTGGCCTGCTCGACTCCAGCGACCTGCTGAGCCTGCGCAGCATGGGCTCGGCCGAGGCCGGGCATTACCACTGGGGCACCTATCACCTTGCCGTCGGCCCCTGGGCCAGCCGGCTGGGTGTCATCCTTTCGGATATGTCGTACGAGCTGGGCGACGAACTCAAGTCCCTGGACGCCAAGGGCAAGACCCGCACCCTCAGCGCCTTCATCCTCCAGCCACTTCTGCACACCGGGGCGTTCCGGCTCAGCGCCCGGCTGCAGTTCGACGACAAGCGCCTGCAGGACGAGGTCGGTGTACTCGCCCTGAACAGTGAAAAGCGCTCCCGCGTGCTCGATTACGGCCTGACCGGCACCCTGCAGGACCCGTTGCTGAACGGGGCCACCACCCGCATCGCCGTGAACTGGCGCGAGGGCAGCCTGAGTATCGACGGCTCGCCCTGGTCCCTGGTCGGCCGGGCCGATCCGGGGCAGTTCCGCATCCTGCGCGCCAGCCTCACTCGCCTGCAGCAACTGAGCGAGCGCCTGGCGCTGTACCTGCGCGCCCAGGGCCAGTGGACGGACGACAACCTGGACGACTCGGAAAAACTCTACATCGGCGGCGTCTTCGGCACGCGCTCCACCAACCAGACCGCCGTATTCGGTGACCGCGGCTGGCTCGCCAACCTCGAACTGCGCTACCGGCTGACCGACACCTGGCAACTGGTGGCCTTCGCCGATCACGGCGAAGCGCGCCTGAACACGCCGAGCTGGACGGTCGGCGAGGCTACCCGGCGTCTGTCCGCCAGCGGTGTCGGGGCAGGGTGGTCGGCCGGCGCCTGGAACATCAGTACGCTGGCGGGCTGGGAAATCGGGGGGCGCAAGGCTGAGAGCAGCGCTCAGCGGCAACCGCGTTTGTGGACGCAGTTGGCCTATTCCTTCTGAGTCGTTTGAAGTAAAGCCGCTGGGTTGGCACTTTTGCAGGTCGAACCCAGCGGCCGAAAGCGGCTTTAATCAACCCGGCTTCATACTCACAACAAGGAAGGACGACATGCTGCCGAAACTGCTCGTGACCATTGGAATCATTTTCTACGCCGTCGTGGTGCCGGTGCTGGAAGTCAACGATACCCACGTCTTCAACCCCGGCTGGGAGGCTCATGCGCGGTTGCACGAGGTCTGGCAGTTGTTCACCAACACCGCGATCGGCCTGTTCAGTGTCTGGTTGGTCTGGACCCGTGGCGACGTGCGCCTGCCGAGCCTGCTGACGGTATTCGTCACTGGCGGCTTCCTGCTGAGCTACTGGCTGCGGGCAGGCTACGGCGGCTCGATGGTGCTCAGCGATGGCACCGAGAAGATGATTTTCGGGGTGAACCTTGGGTTGTTTGCCTACACATTGGCGATTCTGATGGCGGCTGTGGCGGTGCTGATGGAGCGGCGGGAGCGGTTGGCAGCGACGTCTGCCAATCGCTGAGGGCTGCTATGGTTCGAGCAGCTTTCGTACCTGTTGGGTAAGTTCCTTGGCGTTATCGGGAACAAGCACTGAAATGCCCAGATAGTGCTCGAGGTGTAGCGTAAGAACCTGATCCTCTACCATCAGATCCCAGTAACGTTGGTCCAGTCCATCGAGCTTTGCGGTCCACTGGCCGCCGAGGCCTGCTTCGAGACGCTGGGCGATGGTGTCGAAAAGCTGCCAGTCGGCCTGTTCTGATAGTTCGATTGTGGGCATGTGGTGTTTGCTCAAGGATGGGCGGACTCTCTTGGTTGACGTGAGCTGATGCGGTGGATGAAAGGGGCATTCATGACGGACCGCTTTCGACCCTAAGCAGACAGTGAATGGCCGCTGGTTGCTTCGAAGCTATTCAATGAGCATCATCCGGGCTCGACAAGGAGACGTCCCCATGCCCAAATCAGTGCTTCATCTCATGTCTGGCAGGGTTGCATCCGGCAAATCAACTTTGGCGAAAAGTTTGGCCACCGAACTGTCGACGGTTCTGCTAAGCGAGGATCTTTGGCTCTCGAAGCTTTACCAAGACCGGATCAAGTCAGTAACCGATTACATACGTTGCTTCTGTCGCTCATGTCCAGCTAAGTTCGATCCGCAGGATCGGCAAGGCGCCTAGGTTCTGTATGAAAAGTCTTGAGACGCCGGCCAGGCAAGGCGAAAACAGCCGAGGAACGGCCGGGGTCGCGCTCGACGTTTACTGGAGTAAATGAGCATTCCGAGGCTGTTTTCAACGCAGCATGGCCAAGTATCAAGGCTTTTCATACAGAACCTAGCGCGGGTTAACCTAGTCAGCTGACGCGGCCATCCCTATATTTCAGTATTTCCCTGATATTAACTCCATGCCAATGAAGCCCCCGACTTTGACGCAATACGCGCCTTCGTGCTGGTCTCCCAGCTTAAAAGCTTTACCAAGGCAGCAGACATCATGGGGACTAGCCAGGCAGCGGTCAGTCTCAAGATCAAGCGACTTGAAGAGGCAGTTGGACGTTCCCTCCTGGAGCGAACGCTGCGCCGGGTAATCTTGTCAATGGACGGGCTGGCCTTCCAGGCGAGCGCCCAGCGGCTACTGGAAACCTACAACGAAGCCATGCTCAGTTTGGATTCGCCGAAACGAATGGTACGCATCGGTATTAGCCACCATATAGTCGGCGCCGATCTATCCCGCTGGTTCAAGCGTTTGAGTGAGGCTAATTCCGAGGTGGTTGTGGCCTTCAGCCTGGGTACTTCAAAAGACATGCTTGACAGCTATGAACAAGGCAAGCTCGACGTGGCGCTGATCCTGCGTCATGACAACCGTCGTCATGACGGTGAGGTCATAGGCACGGAGCGATTCACATGGATGGCCGCCGAGACTTTTGATGCGACGGAGCGTGGACCATTACCGCTGGTGATCCAGCCCGCTCCATGCGGTATGCGCAGTATGGTCGTCAACTCATTGCAGCAGGACGGTCGTCGCTGGAGGGAGGCGTTTGTCGGGTCCGGCATTCTCGCGATCGGTGCTGCCGTGTCCGCCGGCATTGGCGTAGGTGCCATGGTGGGCAGGATGGCACCAGCTGGATGTGTCGAGGTTGGTCAGCGGTTCAACCTGCCTGAACTGCCGAACCGTGACGTGGTGGTGTACACCGGCCATCGCGATACCCATGTGCGCGCCCTGGTAAATGTACTCAGTGAGGCCATTGCAGCGGATGGCTAGTGCAGATGCCTTACGAATGTGACGACAGTCACCATAAGTAATGACAGCACAAGAATACATAGCGCTAACGCGCTCAGGTGGAGAAGAGCGATGGTGGAGTTCTTGATTGGCGCGCGTGGCATGTGGGCCATCCTTCGGGTGTGTGAGGCCCTAGTATCCAAGGCACAAGGGGGTATAAACAGAGAGCGGCTTTTATTGCAGTGATAATGGAATAAACGGATAGCGCCTCCATAGGCTTGGGTGGATGCGGTTGTGATGGTTCATGGCAGCGTCTTGAATGTACGCTTTCGGCCAATAGTGGTCGCCCACGCACGAGCGCTAATAGCCGATAACACACATCCATGACGGGTCACATGGGGCGGTGACGGTCTGGTTCTTGAGCTGGCACAGTTCAAGGTGCCTGATCGATCACTTCAAACCAGCAAATCCGATATGGCAGGTCTTGGGACCGCCTTGCGGTCCATCGCAGGCAAGCCAGCTCCTACACGGATCGCGCCGGCCCGATATCCGGGTTTGAGCCCGTGATGTGTAACTATCGGAAACCTGCAGATCCTTTTTCACTCCTTGTCAATATGCTTGCCTTCCTTGTGCCGTTCCTTGCCCACCTTCATAGCCAAAGGCCATTCACCTGCACCTGTCATCCATCAGCGAACTGGCGTTGTCAGCGGTGCCAGCAGATGGCACCCATTGCAATTCATATGGCGCATTTAGCATCAGCCGAATCAGCCTTCCTCGCTAAACTGGCCTGAAACGTCTTCCCGACGAATCAGCAACTCATACGGCGGTCACGATCCGATGCCACGCAATCTCACCTTCTCCCTGGACATCGGCTGGCGGACGCTTCTGAAGGACTTCGGCTTGCAGCCCGAGCAGGTGTTGCGCAAGGCCGGCTTGCCGCAAGACCTGTTTTCCCGGGAGGGCTACGGGTTGCTGACCGATGAATACTTCCGTTTCTGGCACGCCATGGAGTCACAGGCCGATGATCCGGGGTTTGCGCTACGCCTCGTGGAAACCGTATCGGCCGAGGTCTTCGATCCTCCTCTGTTCGCGGCCTTGTGCAGTGCCAATCTGATGCAGGCCGTGCAGCGCCTGGCCAAGTACAAGCAACTCGTCGCCCCGATGAGCCTGGAGATGGAAGTGGGCGAGGGCGGAGAAATGACGGTCTCGCCACACTGGCTGGCGGTGAAGACGCAAGTGCCGTGTTCGTTACAGGTGGCTGAGGTCGCGTTCTTCCTGCAGTTGGCTCGCCTTGCGACGCGCGAACGCATCAAGGCCCTGCGTGTAACCCTCCCGCTAATGCCGACCAGGACTTACGCACGGCGCTTCGAGGTGTTTTTCGGGACGCCTGTCCAGCCGGGGGACAAACCCAGTATCACCTTCGCCGCCGCCGATGCCCTGCGTCCGTTCCTCACCGTCAATCAGAGCATGTGGCGAGCCTTCGAACCTGACCTGCGCCGTCGGCTCAGCGAACTGGACGCGGTAGCGACGATGGTCGAGCGTGTACGCGCCGTGTTGCTTGAGCTTCTGCCCAGCAATACCGCCACTGTCGAGAACACCGCAGAACGCCTGGGCCTCAGCAAGCGCACCTTGCAACGTCGTCTGGAGGATGAGGGTGTGAACTTCCGTATCGTGGTCAATACCACGCGTGAGAGCCTGGCCCGCCACTACCTGGGCAGCACCAGCCTGTCAGGCGGGGAGATCGCCTTCCTGCTCGGCTTTGAAGATCCGAGTTCCTTCTATCGCGCATTTCTGGACTGGACCGGGCAAACACCGGATACCGCGCGCCACGCGATGCGCCTGAACTGAGGCACGCATGGCGCAAGATGCAAATCTATTGGCATCTTGTGCCAGATGCCCCAGCACCTGCGCCTGAGACACTGGGTCCATTCAAACGAATGAGGTTCGCCATGTTCAGCAAAGGAAAGAAAACAGCCCTGGTTACCGGCGCCTCGTCGGGCATGGGCAAAGCGATTGCCAGGCAGTTGATTCAAGATGGCTATCAGGTTTACGTGGCCGCACGTCGCGTTGACGCAATGGCCGACCTCGCAAGGGTGGGGGCCCAGCCGTTGCGGATGGATGTTTCCAGAGACGAAGAGATCGTGGAGGGCGTACAGACTATTCTGGCGCAGACGGGCGGGGTGGACGTACTGGTCAATAACGCGGGCTTCGGTCTGTATGGGCCGGTGGAAGAAATCGGTCTCGACGAAGCCCGCTACCAGTTCGAGGTCAACCTGTTCGGTGCCGCACGGCTCACGCAGTTGTTGCTGCCCTCGATGCGTACCAAACGCGCCGGGCATATCGTCAACATCACCTCGATGGGGGGCAAGATGTACAGTGCGCTCGGTGCCTGGTACCACGCGACCAAGCACGCCCTGGAGGGGTGGTCCGACTGTTTGCGCCTGGAAGTGAGCGAGTTTGGCATCAAGGTGGTGATCGTCGAGCCTGGCGTGATCGAGACGGGGTTCGGCGACGGGGCCATGGAAACCCTCATCAAGCGTTCTACCGGTGGCCCCTACGGGCGGATGGTGCAGAGGGTGGCCAAGGCGATCAAAAGCACCTATGGGCAGGGCACGGGCAGCGCTCCACAGGTGATCGCCGACGTGGTTTCCAGAGCCGTGGCCAGCGGCAACCCGCGCACACGCTATGCCGCCGGCAAATTCGCCAGGACGCTGATCCGTATGCGTGTCTGGCTGGGGGACCGTCTGTTTGATCGGATCATTCTCAGCCAGATGCGTTGAGGGAACAGACAGATCGCGAGCCAGCCTCATCCGCCTGGACCGAAACGCTTCATCTGTCATGAGAAATTCCCGATGCTGGATATTGCTCATGAGTGAACGCCACGACCTCATCCAGGACCGGCGCCAGCCACCGCATGGGACGGGAGAATGCGGCAACCAATGTCCCGTGGCCGGGCCTTGAGAAATAAAGTTCGCGTACGGGCACACCCTGCTCCCGCAAACGCCAGGCCATGCCCCCGGTGTTGCGCTCGGGATTGACCAGCGTGTCATCCTTCGCGGCGATCAACAGTGCAGGGGGCGACGTGGCACTGACGTGGTGGATCGGTTGTGAATCGGGTGGCGAATTCGGGAAGAAGAAAATCGGCTTCACCTGCGGATTCTCGACAGGCAGAAAGTCGTAGGGCCCGGCCAGACCGATCCAGCCGCTGAGCATCGAAGGCTTCATGTTTATCGCTGCCAGCCATTTGGGGTCTAGCGCAACCATTGCCGCGTTGTAGCCGCCAGCGCTATGGCCCATCACATAGAGCCGTGCTGGATCGCCGCCGTATTGGCGGATGTGTTGGCGGGTCCAGCCCACCGCTCGCGCACTGTCTTCCAGAAAACCCTGATAGTGCACCTGCGGATAAAGCCGGTAATCGGCTATCACCGCAACGATACCTCGTGCTGCCAGCGCCTCGCCGACAAAGCTGTAGTCACTGCGCGAACCGCTGTTCCAGCTGCCTCCATAAAAGAACACCACCACTGGCACGTCGGCTGCGAGACGGACCGGCGTGTAGACATCCAGCCGGTTCCGCGGATCGTTACCGTACTTCAGGTCAGATGCCTTGTTGAAAGCGCCTCCCGGGGTGAGCAGGTTTAAAACCTTCAGAGGTGAACAGCCCAGCAACAGGCCCAACAGCCCGCCGGCAACACATAGGCGCATGGCTATCCTGATCATGGTTCGTTCTCTGCGGCGGTGTGGTGTTAAGACTGCGAGCTTGAACAGGAATTCAGCGCCTGACTGACAAGAATGGCGACCAGCAGCCCTCAAATCCTCCTCACACCACCACCGCCTCCGAGGCCCTCGACCTCCACGCAAAGCCCAACACCATCAACAACCCCAACCCAGCCATCGCCGCCCCCGCCAGGGAAATCGCCGGAAAACCCAACCCTGCATTGATCACCGCGCCCCCCAAGGCCGCGCCAATCGCGTTGCCGAAGTTGAATGCACCAATGTTCACCGCCGAGGCGAGGTTAGGCGCGTCCTTGGCGGCTTCCATGACGCGCATCTGCAGCGGCGGCACCAGGGCGAAGCTGGCGATGCCCCAGATCAGGATGGCTGCGGCAGCCGGCAGCGGCCAGCGCATCAGTACGGTAAACGCCAGCAAGACCAGAATGAGCACGCTCAGCGAGACGATCAGGGTGCGGTCGATCGAACGGTCGGCGGCTTTGCCCCCCCACATGTTGCCCAGCGTCAGCCCTACGCCGAACAGCACCAGCATGGCGGTGATGAAGGCGGGGGAGGCGTGGGTCTCGCTGCTGAGGATTGGTGCGATGTAGGTGAAGACGGTGAACATTGCGCCCGAGCCGACGACGGTCAGTGTCAGCGCGCCCAGCACCGGGAGACGGCCCAGTACGCGGATTTCGGCCATGACGCCCACGCTTGGCGGTGCCTCGAGGTCGGGCAGGGCGAACCACAACGCGGCCATGGTCACTACGCCGAGGCCGGTAATGCCCCAGAAGGCGGTGCGCCAGCCGAACAGTTCGCCAAACCAGGCGGCCAGCGGCACACCGCCAATGGTTGCGAGGGTGAGGCCCATGAACATGGCCGCTACCGCGCCAGCACGTTTTTCAGGGGTCACCACGCTGGCGGCGACGATGGAGCCGACGCCAAAGAATGCGCCGTGGTTCAGTGAGGTCACTACCCTGGCAATCATGAGGCTGTGGTAGTCGGTCGCCAGTGCGGACATGAGGTTACCCAGGGTGAAAATCGCCATGAGGCCTATCAGCAGATAGCGCCGGGGAATCTTCCCGGTGGTCAGGGTCATCAGCGGCGCGCCCAGCAGTACGCCCAGGGCGTAGGCACTGACCAGCAAGCCTGCAGCGGGAATCGAAACGCCGAGGTCCGCAGCGATGCCCGGCAACATGCCCATGGGGGCGAACTCGGTAACGCCGATGCCAAAGGCACCCACGGCGAGTGCAACAAGGGGTGGATTGATACGCATGAAAGGCTCCTTATCTATGCCGTCAATGCTACGATCAAGCGTTTTCAGGCGGTAGATGGCATTTCTGGTAATCACCTTTGCGTAAGAGGCACAAGTGGATTTCAACGGTAGATCGGGTGAAATGTTGGTGTTCGCCACCGTGGCGCAAGAAGGCAGCCTGTCGGCCGCCGCGCGTGCATTGGGGCTCACGCCCTCGGCGGTCAGTCGAATCATCGCGCGTGCCGAACAGCGCCTGGGTACCCGGCTGCTGTTGCGCACCACGCGGGCGATCACCTTCACCGCCGAGGGCGAAGCGTTTCTGCGCGGTGCCCGGCGCATCCTGGCCGATATGGATGAGGTCGAAGAAGCCATTGCTGACCAAGGCGTACCCAGGGGGCGATTGCGGGTCAGCGCTGCCCTTGGCCATGGGCGTCTGTCCATCGTTCCTCTGGTCGCGGCCTTCAGCGAGCACTACCCGAACATCGTCGTCGACCTCACCCTGGGCGACGAAGTGGTCGACATCCTCGCTGGCCAGGCTGATGTGGCTATACGTTTTGGCCACCTGCCCGACAGCCCGCTGAGCGCGCGCAAAATCTGCGACACTGGCCTGGTAGTGGTGGCATCGCCCGAATACCTGCAGCGCCACGGCACTCCTCAGGAACCGGAAGACCTGCTACGGCACAACTGCCTGCGCTTCAACTTCCGGCGTGCCGAACCCAACTGGCCGTTTGCGCGCGACGGCAAGGAATTTTCCCTCAATGTCAGCGGCAACATCGAGTGCAGCAGCGGTGAAGCGCTGGCCCAGCTCGCGCGGGTCGGTGCCGGCATTGCGCGCATCGGCGAGTTCACCGTCAGCGAAGACCTGCGGCGGGGAGACCTTGTATCGCTGTTGCAAGCCTGGAACCCCGGCGACCGGGAACCGATTCATGCGGTTTTTGTGGGCGGCCCGACGATGCCGGCGCGGGTGCGGTTGTTTGTGGACTTCTTGTTGGAGCATCACCGGATGTAGGCGAGGGCGTTGGCTGGCGCTTTCCGGTGGGTAATGTTGGGTGCCTGCAGTGGCGTGGTCTTGCCTGGCCGGCGTCTCAAGACTTTTCATGCAGAACCTGGACTCAAGCGCCGTAATACGGATCGCTCGCAACAGCATCTATTTTTTCGTATTCCTCTTTGATAGCGGCTCTGATGGCGTCGACAGAGCCCTGTTTGATATAGACGGGTGATACGTCATTTTTAAATCCATCAAGGCTTTCCGACATCAGAAAACAACTTCTCCATTCACCATAGTATCCGTCAGCGTACTGGGCGCCTTGCAGGTGAATTAGGTTCTCCCTGCACCGTGATCCGTTTTCTGTAAAGTTGTACGACCCGGTAATCACAGACAGTGGCTGAAGAAAACCATCAGGATTCAGCTTGCAAAAAACAAGGAATTTATGATGGAGCAGGATTTTTTTCTGGCCGTCATCTACAACGCATCCAAACACACGGACGGGGTCGGTATTTTCGGCATCGGGGTCCGAGCAGTTGAGTTCGTAGTGCCCTCCAAATACGTACTGCTCATCAAGACTCATGATTTTGAATTTTAGAGGTTTAAAATGTTTAAATCCGTATGCGCCCCTTGGGAAACCTTTTTTCCGGTTATCGGAAACTGTGCTTTTATCCATAATAATTGACACTCCATCTTTCAGTTGTGCGAGTGCATTTATTATTTTTTTGCTGGTTAGGTAGTTGACGCATCCAATGACCGCGGTAGAGCGTTTTATTTCTGAAACGACGAAGTCTTCCAGGTTGTTGAATCGGGTCCTTGCATCGTCTGGTCCAGATCCAACGTCATAAAAAACATCATTCAAACCGCTCATTACTGTCCTTCTCTGCAAGTGAGGTCCATCGGCACGTTATTCAAGCCTTCCCGTTTTATTGGCGCTAGCCCCTACCCAGGCGTTGCATCGTCAAAGTCCATTTCATGAGGGCGGCGATTGTACGCTGCCCCTGAATCAGTGCCTCAGGAATTTCGCGCCATCCAAAGTCATACCTCGCACGGATCTGGACCATTGAGCATGAGGGGGCGCGGGTACCGGTTTAGGGCGGCGCATGTCACGCATTGGCACCTCTGATTCGCTAACCAACTTCCATGAGCATTATGCGGACTTGATGGCGCTCCTGCCGTCGCCTGTGGGCACCGGCGCAAATCCGTAATAGCCTTTCAGAATCACCCGGCAATCCCTACAATCGTGCCCCCTGCGCTCAAAGGAATGTTTGCATGACTGTCGTTACACGCCTGTGCCTCTCCCTGTGTTTCCTTCTTGGCGGCTGCGCCAGCGTCCCCGAGAACCAGGTGGCGCCAAGTACCCTGCCGTCGATGGCCGAGGGGGCGTCAAAGCCGAGTGTCCACGTTTCGGTAAGCCACTACTTCGGCTCACCTGTCCCGCACCTGCTGGCGGGTTCGCTCAAGAACACCGCGTTTGGCACCGACCCGCAACTCATACAGAACCTGGGCGCGCAGTCCCCGCTTGCGCCTTCCGCCGTGCAACAGAGCACCACACAAACCGTGCGGCAGATACTCGACGAGACGGCGCTGTTCGGGCATGTCGCCATGAATGGCGAACCGGCTCGGCCCGGTGACTACACGCTGCGCCTGAGCGTGTACAGCTATTGGCCGCTCGATGGCGGCAGTGCATTGGCCAGCATGGCGACATTGGTCACCCTGGGGCTGTTCCCCAGCAGCCGGCCCCAGGAGTTCAAGTTGATCCTGGAGGTGTATGGTCCCGACAAACAGCCGCTGGCCCGGGTCGCCAATGCCGATGTCATCGACCAGCGCGTCGGCCTGATCAACCTGGCCCGCTTGAGCGATACCCAGGACAAGGCCGAGCGCGACACCCTCAAACGGCAGGTCGATGCCCTGCTGCTCAATGTAGTGAAAAGCGGCCTGGTGCCAGAGCTGGTACACACCACTGCAGAAAACCGAAGCTGAAGGCGCTGGCTGTTTGCAGGGGGCTGGTCGATCAGCACCGAACAGCCTTCTGCTTGCTCGTGGGCACATCAGCAGAGCAAACACCTGAGTTCATGAAAAGGAAATCACGCCAATGGATGTCTGCTGCACCTCTCTGGACGAAGTTCGCCAACGTATCGATGAAATCGACCGCAGCCTCGTCCTTCTACTCGCCAGGCGCGGCAATCTGGTCACGCAAGCCGCGAGCTTCAAGAAAACCAGCGATGACGTGCGCGCCCCTGCGCGGGTCGAGCAGGTCATCGCCAAGGTCCGTGCAGTGGCGGGCGAGACGGGGGCCTCGCCAGCGGTGGTGGAGCAGGTCTACCGGGCCATGATCGCGGCGTTCATCGCCGAGGAACTGGACACCCACGCCAGGCTGGCCGCCGAGACTTCCGGGTCTCGATGAAACGCTCGGCTCAAGGCGTGCCGTTGCGCCCATGGATGACGAGGCCGGGCCGCTCGCGCAGGCGGTCGTAGTAGTCCTTCACCGCCGGCAGGTGCGGATGTTCGAACGGCGTCTCGAACCAGCGGTTCACCGAAAGGCCAACGGGGATGTCGGCCAGCGAGAAGCGTTCGCCGGCGACATGGCCGCCGGTAGCGGTGAGCTGGCGCTCGAGAATGCCCATGTAGCGCGTCCACTCCGCCAGCCCCGCCGCCAGCGCATCAGCTGACTGGTGCGCGGGCGACTGGCGGACCAGCGACATGAAGGCGTAGCTCCACGAACGGTTGAGGTCGGAGGCTTGCCAGTCGATCCACTGGTCCACGCGGGCCCGGGCCTGCGCCGGCACAGGGTAGAGCGCCAGCTCGCCATAGCGGTTGGCGAGGTAGCGGATGATGCTGTTGGATTCCCACAGGGTGAAGTCGCCGTCCTGGATCACCGGGACCATGGCGTTGGGGTTCAGCGCCAGGAAGTCGGGGACGTCGGTGGGCTGGAAGCCGGTGCCCCAGTCTTCACGCTCGAACTCGACGCCGACTTCGGTGCACGCCCACAGCACCTTGCGCACGTTGATGGAGGAGGCGCGGCCCAATACCCGTATCATGCTTTTGTCCTTGCTCTGGGAAAGCCGTCATCCTCCGTGGCGTGAGTGCAGGGCACAAGGCACAGATCCAACGCCAATCGACCATACAGCGCCGCCAGCGACCGGTCTGCGCCTTGCCGATCACGCCGGTCCCAAGGTCCCCGTCGCCGCGCCCGGCACCAGGATGACCTTGCGGCAGTCGTCCTCCTTCTTGTCGAACATCCGGTAGCCCAGCGCCGCTTCTTCCAGGGCCAGGCGGTGGGTGACGATCAGCTCCGGCTGCAGGCGTCCGGCCTCGATGTGTTCGAGCAGTTCCGGCAGGTATTTCTGCACGTGGGTCTGGCCCATCTTGAAGGTCAGGCCCTTGTCGAAGGCATCGCCGAACATGAAGCCGTGAATGAACCCGGCATACACCCCCGGCACGCTGACCACACCACCGCGGCGCACGGCGGCGATGCTCTGGCGCAGGGCCTTGCCGCTGCTGCCTTCGATCTTCAGGGTGGTGAGCACGGTTTCGGTGGTGCTGCCCTTGGCTTCGAAACCGACCGCGTCGATCACCGCATCGACCCCGCGCATGCCCGTCGTCTGGCTGACGATGGTGTCGGCAGGGTCGTCGTCCTGCTCGAAGTTGATCGGGATGGCACCATAGGCGTCGCGGGCGTAGGCGAGGCGGTAGTCGTTGTCGTCGATCATGAAAATCGTCTGGGCGCCAAGCATCCGCGCGCAGGCGGGCCGATCTCGGCGTTGATCACCGCCTGCCAGGCGGTGGGCAGGATGTCGGAGAGGAACAGCACCTTGTCGTCGGTCAGGGTGCCGGGCACCTTGAACGGGCCGACGTTGGCCTTGGGCACGCGCACGTAGTCCGCCTGGCCACCGGGAATGCCGCCGTACAGGTGGCTGTAGCCAAACAGCGCGGCGCCCGGCGGAATGCCTTTCTTGTTGATGATCGAGCCGCGGCCGGTGTTGGTGGTCTCGCAGGCGGCGAACAGGTCGTGCTGGCAGAAGAAGCAACTGCCGCAGGCGATGACAAAGGGAATCACCACCCGGTCGCCGCGCTGCAGGTTGGTTACGGCAGAGCCGGTGTCTTCGACGATGCCCATGAACTCGTGGCCGAAGATATCGCCGTGCTCGGTGGCCGGGATCTTGCCGCGGTACAGGTGCAGGTCGGAGCCGCAGATGGCGGTGGCGGTCACCCGCAGGATGATGTCGTCGGCCTCCTGGATCTCAGGATCGGGAACGGTTTCGACACGGACATCGTTGGCACCGTGGTAGGTAAGTGCGCGCATGGGCTGAACTCCGCTGGATGAGTTTTCGGGCAGTCATGCAGGGGAGGGCGGGCGACGGAGCAAAGTTCAGGCGGGTTTGCGGCGCGAGGGATGGAAGGCGCGGCGGTTGCGCAAATCAATCTGAACACCCGCGTCCGGGCGCCGGTCCCAACCTTCGACGACCATCAGGATCAAGGAGGCAGCAACCATGTCCAGCACAGTCGGCGACTTTCTCGTGGAACGGCTCAGCCAATGGGGCGTAACGCGCATCTACGGCTACCCCGGCGACGGCATCAACGGGGTGTTCGGTGCGCTGCAGCGGTCCGGCAAGATCGAGTTCGTGCAATGCCGCCATGAGGAGATGGCCGCGTTCATGGCCAGCGCCCACGCCAAGTTCACCGGCGAGCTGGGGGTATGCATCGCCACCTCCGGGCCCGGGGCCTCGCATCTGCTCACCGGCCTGTATGACGCGCGCATGGACCATATGCCGGTGCTCGCCATCACCGGCCAGCAGGCGCGCACGGCACTGGGCGGACACTACCAGCAGGAGCTGGACCTGGTGTCGATGTTCAAGGATGTCGCCGGCGCCTTCGTCCAGCAGGCCAGCGCGCCGGCTCAGGTGCGTCATCTGCTGGACCGTGCGGTGCGCACGGCGGTGGGTGAGCGCAAGGTAACCGCGCTGATCCTGCCCAACGACCTGCAGGACATGCCCTATGAAGAGCCGCCCCGGGCCCACGGTACGCTGCATTCCAGCGTCGGCCTGAGCCGGCCGCGGGTGGTGCCGCGTGAGGCGGATCTGGTGGATGCGGCGCAGTTGCTCAACGCCGGCAGCAAAGTGGCGATCCTGGTGGGCGCCGGTGCCCTTGGCGCCGGCGAGCAGGTGCGGGCCCTGGCCGAGAAACTCGGGGCCGGCGTGGCCAAGGCGCTGCTGGGCAAGGCCGTGCTGCCGGACGACCTGCCGTGGGTCACCGGCTGCATCGGCCTGTTGGGCACCGAGCCCAGCCTGAAACTGATGAACGAATGCGACACCCTGCTGATGATCGGCTCGGGCTTTCCCTACGCCGAGTTCCTGCCCAAGGAAGGCCAGGCCCGCGGCGTGCAGATCGACATCGCACCGACCATGCTCGGCCTGCGCTATCCGATGGAACTCAACCTGGTGGGCGACGCCGCCGATACCCTCAAGGCGTTGCTGCCGCTGATCGAAGCGAAGAGCGACCGGCGCTGGCGCAAGAAGGTCGAAGGCTGGCGCCGGGCCTGGGACAGCAAGCTGGAAAAACGTGCCCTGACCCGCGCCGAGCCGATCAATCCGCAGCGGGTGGTGCACGAACTGTCGCCACGCCTGCCGGATCACGCCATCGTCACCAGCGACTCCGGCTCCTGTGCCAACTGGTTCGCCCGCGACCTCAAGATCCGCGACGGCATGCGCTGCTCGCTGTCTGGTGGCCTGGCCTCCATGGGCGCGGCGGTGCCCTATGCCATCGCCGCCAAGTTCGCTCATCCCGAGCAGACCGTGGTGGCGCTGGTGGGCGACGGCGCCATGCAGATGAACAACCTCGCCGAGCTGATCACCGTCGCCAAATACTGGAAGCAGTGGGGCAATGGCCGCTGGATCTGCGCGGTGTTCAACAACCAGGACCTCAACCAGGTGACCTGGGAACAGCGGGTGATGGAGGGCGATCCGAAGTTCTCGGCGAGCCAGGACATTCCCGATGTGCCGTATCACCTGTTCGCCATTTCCATCGGCCTCAAGGGCATCTGCGTCGACCGCGACGAGGATGTCGCCGGCGCCTGGGAACAGGCACTGGCCAGCGACGTGCCGGTGCTGCTGGAGTTCCGCACCGACCCCAACGTGCCGCCGCTGCCGCCGCACATCAGCGTCAAGCAGGCCCGGCAGTTCGCCGGTTCGCTGCTCAAGGGCGACCCGGATGCGCCGGGAGTGATTCGCCAGACGGCGCGGCAGGTGCTCAGCAGTGTGTTGCCGTGAGACCGCGCGGCCCCAGGTAGCTGCCGACGGTATCCAGGTACCAGTTGACGAAGTCGATCACCTTCTTTTCGTCATTCTGCGAATACGGCCCCGGTACATAGCCTGCGCCCTGCACGCCGAGGAAGTTGTTTTCCGCCAGCCATTTGTCCTGGTCGTTGGTGGCGTTCCATAACGCGGTGAGGTGGGCGAGGTCGTAGTCGCGACCTTCCACGGCGTCCTTGTGCACCAGCCATTTGCCGCGCACATGGGTGGTGCCGGCGTCGATCGGCCAGGCTTCGAAGGTAAAGGCGTGGTCCCGCAGGGCGTGGCTGAAGGCGCTTGGTTCGGTGGCCCAGCGCAGGGTGCCGATATTGCCTTCGCCGCCCGGAATCAGCAGCTTTGCGCAAGCCAGGCGGCCATCGAGGGTAAGCGACTGCACGCCGTCCTTGATCGGGAAACGCAAGGCGTCGAACCAGGTGCCTTCGACCGGGCCATTGACCAGGCCATTGGCGCGGCAGGTGTCTTCGAAATCGGTCATCCACTGTGGCTGGCCTTCGAAGTAGTCGTCTTCGGTCGGGTCGCGGAACGACGACAGCAATTCCGGATGCCGGGCGCTGCAGTGGTAGCACTCCCGGCCGTTTTCCATCACCAGTTTCCAGTTGGCGTATTCGGGCAATACCACGCTGTGGGCGACCTTGGCGTTCTCCAGATCGTGGGGCGCCAGCATCGGCTCCAGGGCCCGACGAAACTCCGCGAAATCGGGCACGTCGTCCGACAGGGCGATGAAGATCACCCCGGCCACCACCTCACAGTGCACCGGAATCAGGCCATGCACCTCTGGCTCGAAGTCGGCGGGCATGTTGCGGGCGAAGATCAGCTTGCCGCTCAGGTCGTAGGTCCATTGGTGGTACGGGCACACCAGACGCCGTGCCGAGCCCTTGTCGCTGGTGCAGATCAGCGCGCCACGGTGGCGGCAGGTGTTGAAGTAGGCGCGTACCGAGCTTTCCGCCTCGCGGATGATCACCACCGAGGTCTTGCCTGTTTGCACGGTGATGTAATCGCCGATCTTCGGCACTTCCGCCAAATGCCCGGCCTGCAGCCAGGCGCGGGCGAAGACCGCTTTCATTTCGAAGTCGAATACCGCCTGTGAGGTGTACAGCGCCTGAGGCAGGGTATGGCCGCGTCGGCACTGGCCATAGAGGTCGGCTAGGGCGGTGAAGGGAAGGTCGGTCGGGGTGATGCCGTGGCTGCAGCCTGCCATGTGGGGTTCCTCATCGAGTGTCGCCGGCCGGGGCGTTGTTGTTATGTGGCCGGGATTTTTATAGGGCAGGGGCCGGGCGCCGCCAAACGAAACTCCGGCATGACCGTCATTCCTTTTTTCATGGGTTGGCCGGTCATTCCCCGGTGGCATGGGGGCATGCCGAATGATCCTTTGCGGGGGCCGGCAGGGCGCCTCGATACTCGCTCGCAGCCTGTGCGGCAGAACAACAATAACCAGCGGGATCGATATGACTACTTTCGTGCAATCCACTCCCTTGCGGACCTGGAGCAACGGCCGGCACCCGGTCCGCTGCGTCGGCATCGTCGAGGAAACCAATGATGTGCGGACCTTCTCGTTCAAGGCCGAGGCGCCGACGCTGTTCGACTTCAAGCCCGGTCAGTTCGTCACCCTGGAGCTGGCGATCGGCGGTGAGCAGGTCACGCGGTCCTACACGCTGTCCAGTTCGCCCGCGCAGCCGTACTGTTTTTCCCTGACCATCAAGCGCGTGCCGGGCGGCCTGGTGTCGAACTGGCTGCACGATCATCTGGCGCCGGGCGATCTGCTGGTGGTGCACGGCCCCATGGGTCAGTTCAATGCCTGCGACTTTCCGGCGGACAAGGTGCTGCTGCTCTCCGGTGGCGTCGGCATCACGCCAGTGATGTCCATGGCACGCTGGTTCTTCGAGACCTTCGCGTCGGTGGACGTGGTGTTCGTCCACAGCGCCCGTACGCCGCAAGACATCGTCTACCACGCCGAACTGCGGCGTATGGCCGCCCGCAGCGAGGCGTTCAGGCTGCACCTGGTGTGCGAACGGGACGGCAAGGGCGAGCCGTGGTCGGGCTATCGCGGTTATTTCTGCCGGTCGATGCTCGAACTCATGGCGCCGGATTTTCTCCAGCGCGAGGTGTTCTGCTGTGGCCCGGCGCCTTACATGGCGGCGGTGCGGCAGATGCTGGAAGACGCCGGCTTCGACAGGGCGCGTTACCACGAGGAAGCCTTCGTCGCACCGCTGGCGCCTGTGGCTGCGCAGGCTGGCGAAGGTCACCGTGTGAGCTTTTCCCGCAGCGGCCACAGCGTACATGTGGCGCCGGGCGAAACCCTGCATGCAGCCGCGGGCCGGGCCGGGCTGCATATCCCCAAAGCCTGCGGGATGGGCGTGTGCGGCACGTGCCGGGTGTTGAAACTGTCCGGTGAGGTGACCCTGGCGCACAACGGCGGCATCAGCGACGAAGAGCTGGCCGAGGGCTATGTGCTGACGTGCTGCGGCACGCCTCAGGGTGATGTGATCCTCGACTGTTGAGCGCCACGCCGGTTTGTCGCTACCCTCGGACGCTTCCGACACAGCGCCTGACCGGGGACCCCACCATGAGCACCAAGAAGTTGCCGCCCCTGAGTGCCGTCGTGGCCTTCGACGCCGTGGTGCGGCTCGGCACCTTCACGCGGGCGGCCAGCGAACTGCACCTCACCCAGAGCGCCATCAGCAAGCAGATCAAGCGCCTGGAGCAGAGCCTCGGCACGCCGCTGTTCGAGCGCCGCGGCAATGAGGTGATCCTCACCGCCAGCGGCGCCGTGCTGTACCGGGCGGTGACCCAGAGCCTGCACTGCATCAAGGAAGCGGTGCAGCAGATCGACAGCGCGCGGGTGCCAAGCCTGTCCATCAGCGCCAGTGCCGGGATGGCCAGCTACCTGGTGATTCCGCTGGTGTCCCGCTTTCGCAGGTTGCACCCGCAGATCGACGTGCGGGTGGTGGGCGCCGAAGACCGCTTGAAGCTGGACTTCAGCGAATCCGATTTCACGATTCTCTATGGCGACGGTCAGTGGCAGGACCTTCGCGTGCTGCGCCTTGCCGAGGAAGAGATTTTCGCCGTGTGCACGCCGGAGTACCGGGATGCCCTGCAGGTTCGCGGGCTGGAGGACCTGGGGCGCTGTGACCTGATCGAGATGGAGTCCAGCGACCCGGCGACCCTTTCCACCCGGCAGTGGATGCGCCGGGTGGGCTTCGCGGGAGAGCATCGGGGCTCGATCATCCGGGTGTCCAGCTACGAACTGGCGATCAAGGCCGCGCTGGCCGGCGACGGGGTGGCGCTGGTGTGGGCCGAGGCCGCGCCCGACGAGCTGCGCAGCGGGCGCTTGTGCCGGGTGGGGGATGAGTCGCTGAAGACCGGGTTGGGGGAATACATCGCCTATCCGGCTTCGCGGGAGCTGACGCCAGTGGCCCGGACGTTATGGGATTGGGTGGGGGCTTCCATTCGCGATCCTGAGGGTGCCGTTTAGGCATGGGCCAGTTCCCTGTGGGAGCCCGTTTGGCCTGGTCGGGCCTCATCGCTGGCAAGGCCAGCTCCCACAAGGGTCTGCGCACCTGGGCTTTGCGCCGAGCACTAACCTTGTGGGAGCGGCTTCAGCCGCGATCGGCGGCGAGGCCGTCGTGGAACCTGAGTCCGCGATTCTTCAGGCGTACCGGGAGCACCGGTTTTATGGCCGCTGCGCGGCCAATCGCGGCTGAAGCCACTCCCACCTGGATCTGGGGTTTGCCTCAGATAACCCAGCCCCTGCAATCAGCTACCCCATGAATAACCTTTTTTCAGGCTAGCCCAGCCGTTACGGCGCTCCATGCCCTCTTGCATGCATCCAGCGCATGCAGCGCAGAACCAATATGCGCTTTTGCGCCCCCCATTCCCCGCGTATGTTGGACCTGTCTGCAAAGCCCGCAGCATCCCTTCCAAACAAGAACAATGCATGAGGGAATTCCATGAAGTCGCCTTGCCTTTCCGGCCAGCCCGCCCCTGATCGTCACCGGCGATCAGGCTGACGCCGTCGCTTGCACTGCCCCCATTAGCCCCGCACATACCAACAACAAAGCTCGCGGCGTCGCTCTGCGCGCCGGGCGGCTGGAGGTCAATATGTCCGTGCAGTCGAACAGTCTCAGCGGCGCCCTGGCGCCAAGCAGCTCGTCCGTGGTCGCCAGTTCCGGCGCCTGGACCACGCTTTTCATCCTCACGGCGGTGTATGCGATCAATATCGCCGACCGCTATGTCCTTTCCACGCTGATCGAACCGATCAAGCATGAGTTCCAGCTCAGCGATGCCTCGGTGGGCTTTCTCACCGGGGTAGCCCTGGCGATTTTCTATGTCGCCGCCGGCCTGCCGCTGGGCGCGCTGGCCGATCGCACCAACCGCAAGCGCATGATCGGTACCGCCGTGGCGGTATGGTCGGCGATGACGGTGCTCTGCGGCCTGAGCAGCAACTTCTGGCAGCTGTTGCTGGCGCGTATCGGTGTCGGGGTTGGCGAGGCGGGCGGGACGCCGCCGAGCCATTCGATCATCGCCGACAAGTTCCGCCCCAGGCTGCGGGCCTTCGCCCTGTCGGTGTACGGCATCGGCGCCAGTGTCGGTGCCTGGTTCGGTGCCTCGGGCGCGGGCTACCTGAACGATGCCTACGGCTGGCGCACCACGCTGCTGGTGTTCGGACTCTGCGGGTTGCCGTTCGCGCTGCTGGTGTGGCTGTGCATCCGCGAGCCGAAACGGGTGCAGGACGAAGGCGAAGCCCGCGACAGCGATGCCAGCACCTTCAAGGACGCGCTGCGCTACACCGTGCAACGTCGGGCGCTGTTCCACCTGATCGCCGGCGCCACGGTGATCACCTTCTGGGGCTGGGGCATCCTGTGGTGGGCCACCTCGTTCCTGGTGCGCACCTATTCGATGACGGTGGGCGAGGCGGGAGCGCTGCTGGGGCCGATCCACGGCATCGCCGGCACCGCGATGATGGTCATCACTGTGTTGGTGATGCTGCTGTTGCGCAGCAAGGCCATGCACCAGCAACCGGCGTTCGTGGCCTGGACCACGCTGCTCGGTACGCTGTTCTCGGTGGCGCTGTTCGCCACCGACCGCCTGGAACTGGCCCATGTGCTGTTGTGGCTGTTCGTGCCCATCACCTACATCTACATCGGCCCGTCCATCGGCCTGTTGCAGAACCTGTATCCCGCCGGCATGCGCGCCAAGGGCTCGGCGATCCTCTTGTTCACCGCCAACATCGCCAACCTGGCGATCGCCCCGCAACTGGTGGGCCTGCTGTCGGACCTGGTGGCACCGCACCTGGGCAATCCGCAGGAGTCGCTGCGCTACGTGCTGCTGGGCTGCGCCTTCACCGGCTTCTGGGCCACCTACCACTACTGGGCCTGCGCCCGGCACATGAAAAAGGAAACCGCATGAACCAGCCTCTCAGCATCAACGCGGCGCAAGTTCGCTACAGCCAGCGGCCGCTCTCGGGCAACTCGCGGGTCGAGATGGGCTGGTCGATTCCCCAGGATGACGACGGTGCGCTGCTGGCCGGCTTCGCCCGCTGGGACGGTGATGACTCGCCATTCAAGACCCTGAACTACGACGAGGTACTGATCGTGCTCGAAGGCACCTTCGGCTTCGAACTGGAGTCCGGCGAGCGTTTCGAGGGCGGCCCCGAGACTACGCTGCGAATCCCGAAAAACACCGCGGTGAAGTACTTCGGTTCGCAGGCAAAAGTCTTCTTCGTCATCACGCCACCACAAGCCTGAGGCCCCCATGGAAGCGCTCAAGATGGACATCACCCTCAGGCCCCACGATGACCACACCAACGGTTGGTCGGCGATCCTGCCGCCACGGCGTGCCCATGCCAGCCTGCGCCAGCCACTGGACGCCGACTGGCTGATTATCGGCGCTGGCTACGCCGGGCTTGCCGCAGCCCGGCGGCTGGCCCACAACCGGCCCGACGATCGCATAGTCGTGCTCGAAGCGGGGGAGGCCGGCGACAACGCCTCCGGACGCAACTCTGGCTTCGCCATCGACGTGCCGCACAACGTCGGCAGCTCCACCGCCGAGCTGGAGAAAGCGGGCAACTACAAGCGCCTGATGAAGGCCGGCATCGCCTGGCTCGACGGCATCGTCCGCGAACGCGGCATACAGTGCGACTGGAGCGAGAAGGGCAAGTACCACTGCGCTGCCGCGCCGCATCTGGCCGAGACCCTGTTGCGCCAGCACGCCCACGAGCTGGAGACCCTCGGCGAGCCGTACCAGTGGCTGGAGCACGACGAGCTGTCGCGGCGCCTGGGCACCTCGTTCTTCCATGCCGGGATCTACACACCGGGTTGCATCCTGCTCAACCCGGCTGCGCTGACCCGTGGGCTGGCCGATACCTTGCCGGACAACGTCACCCTGTTCGAAAACAGCGCGGTGACCCGCCTGGAACGCGGGCGAAGGATCTTCGCCAGCACCGCCCACGGTGCCGTCAGCGCCGGTCGGTTGATCCTCGCCAACAACGGCAGTGCCTCGCAGTTGCCCGGTTTCGAGCGGCAGATGTTCAACGTCGCCTCCTACGGCAGCCTGACCCGGCCCCTGACCGCCGAACAGCGCGCGCGCATCGGTGATGTGGAGGAGTGGGGCGTGACCCCGGCCAACGCGGTCAGCGGCGCGACCATGCGCTACACCCGCGACCACCGCCTGCTGATCCGCCAGCAGTTCGATTTCACCCCGGGCATGCGCGTCGACGAGCGTGTTCGCGGGCGCATTCGCGAGCAGCACAAAGCGGTGTTCCTGGCGCGCTTCCCCGAACTGGGCGACGTGGCCATGGAGCATTTCTGGATGGGTTTTTTCTGCATCACTCGCAATGGCGCGCCGCGTTGGGGCAAGATCGAGCCCAACGTCTTCGCCGCGGTGGGCTGCAACGGTGTCGGTATCGCCAAGCAGACCATCGCCGGCCTGACCCTGGCCGACCTGGCCTGCGGCGTGGAGAATCCGCTGATCGCCGATATGCTGGAACTGGGCGCGCCGAGCCGATTGCCGCCGCGCCCCTTCCTCGACCTCGGTGTGAAGGCGTATCTGGCCAGGGAACGCTGGGTCGGGAGGCAGGAATACTAATCAGCGAGCGACCATGAGCATTTCCCGAAAACGACTCCCTCCGTTGCAGAACCTCGAAGCCTTCGAGGCCGCCGCCCGGCACCTGAGCTTCACCAAGGCAGCGGAGGAGATCAATCTCTCGCAGAGTGCCGTGAGCCGGCAGATCAAGCACCTCGAAGAGAGCATGGGCGTGCTCCTGTTCACCCGCAGCCACAAGACCCTCGACCTGACCAAGGCCGGGCGGACGCTGCTCAACGGCATCGAGCGCAGCCTGGCCGAGCTGCGCCGCACCGTGGAAACCATCGAGAACGACCGCAGCCCCACGGTCACCATCAGCGCCAGCATGGCCATCGCCAGTTTCTGGCTGCTGCCGGGGATCGCCGAGTTCAAGGACCGGCACCCGGACATCCGCGTCCGGGTGATCGCCGGCGACGGTGAGGACTACGCCGCCATCCAGAACAACGAAACCGACTTCACCATCCTCTACGACCAGGGGCAGCGGGGCGGCCACGTTTCCGTCGGCCTGTTCGAGGAAGTGATTTTCCCGGCCTGCACGCCGGCCTACCTGAAGGGGCGGGAAATCGGCAGCCTTGCCGACCTGTCGCGGGAAAAACTGATCGACTTCGAGGTCAAGCACCTGCGCACGGTCAAGGGCTGGCCGGACTGGTTCAGCCGCGCCGGCTGCGAAACCCGCGGCATCAACTACACCCTCTCGGTTTCCAACTACGACCTCGCCTGTCGCGCCGCCTTCGCCGGGCAGGGCGTGGTGCTGATGTGGGCCTACGTGGCACCGCTGGCGGACTTTGCCAGCGGCACGCTGCTGCGGCCGGTGGGCGAGGTGGTGAACACCGGGCATGTGGAGTACCTGGTGTACGGCAAGGCCCTGGAAGAGTCCCGTGCGCACATGGTGTTCAAGGACTGGATCCTCGACTATGCGCGGCGCACCAACGACGCCACCCGCGCTTTCCTCGGGCTTGCCGAGCGCTCCTGAACACTGGCTTCGCTGCATGCAGATCCGGCATGCACAGCACTGAAAATCATCGTTTGTCCGGCCCCGCTCGGGCCGGCAACACTGGCGCCTCCTCATACAAGAACAACAAGAGGTTCCGCCGACGTGTCCAATCCGATCCGTAGTTCTCGCACCCTCTGCGCCAGTGCCCTGATGCTGTTCAGCCTGCCCCTGATGGCGGCCGATGAGCAGGGCTTCGTCGAAGACAGCACGCTGAAACTGATCAACCGAAACTTCTATTTCAACCGTGATTTTCGCAGCCGCGACGACGGCGTGTTCAATCCGCGCCAGCAGAGCTACCGCGAAGAGTGGACGCAGGGCTTCCAGGCGTTCTTCAGCTCGGGCTATACCAAGGGCACACTGGGCGTTGGTGTCGATGTCCATGGCTTGCTGGGGCTGAAACTGGACAGCGGCGGCGGCACGTCGGGCACTAACCTGCTGCCGCTGGACAGCCGCAACCGCGCCGAAGACGACTTTTCCGCTGCGGGCGGCGCCTTGAAACTGCGGGCTTTCGATACCGAGTTGAAGGTGGGCGATCTGTTTCCGCTCACGCCGGTGTTTCGTTATGGCGATGGCCGCCTGCTGCCGCAGAGTTTTCGTGGCGTGTCGCTGCGCAACACCGCCTTCGATGGGCTGACCCTGCAAGGCGGCCACCTTCACGCGGCCCGCAACAAGGCCAGCAGCAACCACGATGGCGAGATGAGCACCGAGTACGGCGGCACCCGCTACCGTTCCGCCAGCTACCTGGGCGGTGACTACAGCGCTGCCGGTGGTGTATCGGTGAGCCTGTACCAGGCGCGCTTCGAGGACGTGTGGAACCAGACCTACCTCAGCCTCGGCAAGACCTTCGTGCTGGACGAGGGCCGCTCCCTGGAGCTGGGCGCCAACCTATACCGCACCCGCGACCAGGGCCGCGCCCGCGCCGGCGAGATCCACACCGACAGCTGGAGCAGCTACGCCCGCCTGCGGATCGGCGCCCACTCGCTGATGCTGGCCCACCAGCGCATCGATGGCGACCAGCCGTTCGACTACCTGGGCGACGGCGACTCTATCTACCTGGCCAACTCGGTGCTGTACTCCGACTTCAACTCGCCCAACGAGCGTTCCTGGCAGGTGCGCTATGACTTCGATTTCGCCGCACTTGGCGTGCCGGGGCTGAGCGTCATGACCCGTTACCTGCGCGGTTCCGGAATCGACAACAGCCGGGTCGATCCCAACGGAGCGTATGCCTATTACGCCAGGCTGGGCGATGGCGGCCGACACTGGGAGCGGGATATCCAGGTGCAGTACGTGGTCCAGGGCGGGCCGGCGAAAGACCTGTCGTTCACCCAGCAGCAGACCGTCCACCGCGCCAATGCGGCGCAGGCGGACGGGGATGTCAATCAGGTGCGGATCATCACCCAGTATCCGCTGGAGATCTTCTGAAGACGGGCCGCAGCGGTCAGAAATCCCAGCGCGTGGTCACCATCAGGTTCCGTGGCTCGCCGTACACCGCCGAGTTGTAGAAGCCGATATTGGTGAAGTAGTACTTGTCGAAGACGTTGTTCAGGTTGACCGTCGCCGAGAGGTTGGGGGTGATCTGGTAGCGGGTCATCAGGTCGACCACCCAGTACTGCTTCTGGGTGAAGTCTTCGTACTGGTTGCGCGGCGAATTCCAGATTGATTGCCAGGCCTTGCTCTGCCAGCGGCCGCCACCGCCGACGGTCCACTGGTCGAGGGCACCGGGCAGCTTGTAGCTGGTGTAGAGGGTGAACTGGTCTTCGGGCTCGAAGGTGGAAATCTTCTCGCCCTGGTCGTCGCGCACCACCTTGTGGGTGTAGCCGGCCTGCACTTGCCAGCCGGGTTGCAGCTCGCCGGACACCTCGAGTTCGAAGCCCTTGGTCTGCGCGTCGGTGCCCTTGAATGCGTAGTTGGGCGGGGTCGGGGTCTGGTTGTTGTAGTCGTCGTCGGACACCGGGCGATTGCTTTCCTTGACCTCGAAATACGCCAGGCTGGCGTTCAGGCGGCCTTCGAAGAATTCGCCCTTGATGCCGACCTCGTAGTTCTCGCCCTGGTCCGGGTCGATGAGCGTGTTGTTGCGATCGCGGTTGTAGGACTCCTGCGGCATGAAGATGTCGGTGTAGCTGGCGTACAGCGAGAAGGTGTCGTTGAGGTCGTAGACGGCGCCCGCGTAGGGAATCACCCGGCCTTTTTCCCGGTAGGTGTCGGTGGTGCCGGTCAGGGTGTAGTTGACCACGCGCCCGCCCAGGATGAAGTGCAGGTCGTCCAGCACGTTCAGGCGCGTGGCCAGGTACACGCCGTTCTGGCGGATCACGTCGTCAGTGATCTGCGCGGCTTCGCCCCATTGTGGCTTGGGGATATTGCCGTGCCAGTTGAAGAAATCGAGCAGGTTGGGGCCCGGATAGATGACGTTCCAGTAACCCTTGCCGTTCCACTCGGCAATGCTGGTGGAGCCACCCAGCACCAGTTCATGCTCGCGGCCGAACAGGCTGAAGGGCCCGCTCACATAGAGGTCGGCGGAATCGCTGCGGGTTTCGCCGCGATAGCGTTGGCCGGTGAGGCTGGCACTGCCGTCGGCTTGCGGCGTCGAGCCCTGGATCGAGCCCATCTGGGCGTCGTAGCCATTGAGCTTGTGGTCCAGTTGCAGCTTGGTCACCCAGCCGTCGCCGAGTTCATGTTCGAGGGTGGCGAACAGGGTGCGGGTGTATTGCTTCCAGCTGCTCCAGTCCGCGGCATTGCTGAAGGAGCGCGAGACCTTGTTGCGTTCGCCGTTGGCATTGATCAGCGGGAAGCTGCCAGACCAGGTGGAGCCACGGGGATCGTTGTCCTGGTAGTCGCCACCGACGGTGAGCAGGGTGTCCGGCGACAGGTCGAATTCGACAATGCCGTAGTAGACCTGGCTCTGGCTGGAGTAGCGGTCCATGAACGACTGCTTGTCCTGGTAGGCCGCCACGGCGCGGCCGCGCACATTGCCGCTGTCGGTGAGCGGTCCGCTGATGTCCAGTTCGCTGCGGTAGTTGTCCCAGGAGCCGGCGCCGAGGGTGACGTGGCCCTGGAAATCATGGGTGGGTTTCTTGCGGATCAGGTTGATCGACGCACCCAGCGAACCTGCCCCCACCAGCAGGCCGGTGGAGCCCTTGAGCACTTCGATACGGTCGTAGATCGCCATGTCGCTCAGGGTGTTGCCGGCGGAGTAGCCGACGTTGCGCACCGCCGAGGGAATGCCGTCGTACTGGAAGTTGTTGATGGAGAACCCGCGGGCGTAGTAGTTGGTACGGTCGGTGTCGAAGGACGAGACGGTGATGCCCGGGGTGTGGCGCATCACATCGTCGACGTTGTCGAGGGCGAAGTCGTCCATGTGCTGGCGCGTGACCACGGTCACCGATTGCGGGGTTTCCCGTGGCGTCAGCACCAGCCGCGTGGCGGTGGCCAGGGTGCCCGGCGTGTAGGCGCCGCTGCCTTCGGTGATGGTGCCGAGCTGGTTGGAGGTGATCTGCGTCGCGCCCAGTTCCATCACGCCGGCCTGGGCGGCGATGGCCTGCATCACGTAGCGTCCGTCATCCTGGCGCTGCGCCTGCAGGCCGGAGCCTTCGAGCAGGCGGTTCAGGGCCTCGTCGACCTCGTAGCGTCCGTCGAGGCCACGGCTGCTGCGGCCATCGGTCAGCGCCGGATCGAAGGACACCAGGATGCGCGCCTCGGTGGCGAAGCGGGTCAGGGCGGTGCCGAGGTCGCCGCGCTCGATATGGTACGTGCGCGCTTCGGCGTAAGCGGCGGCGGGCAGGGTCAGCCCCAGGGTGGTGGAGATCAGCAGCGCCCGGGCAAGGGACGCGGCGAGCGGGGTGACGTTGGATGGAAAGGTCATGGCGGCTTCGTGCTCGTCTGGTTGGCAAACAGGGATGTGCTCCCTCTGCTGGATGAGTCGAAGCAGGGCGACGAAACCTATCAGTGGGTGTGGATTTTTTTGGTTCTTCACGCAGTTTGTGGTTGTCGGATTTGTGAGCGTATCCGTTATTTTCGGCAACTTCGCTGAAAATTCCGGATAACCACGGGAAAACGACACCGACACTCCGTAAAGTCTCACTCTTTCAGCGCGGTATGACAGTAACCCAGTAGCGGGTGCGCTCCAGTCGCTGCACCGGCAGGCTCGCTTCCAGGGCGCGCAGGGCGCTGTCGGTATCGTCGATGGAGAAGGTGCCGCTGATCCGCAGCCCGGCGATGGCCGGGTCGCAGCGCAGCCAGCCCTGGCGATAACGGCCCAGTTCGGCGAGGAAGTCGTCCAGGCGTTGCCGGTTGGCGACCAGCAGGCCGTTGCTCCAGGCGTCCTGGCCGGGCGTGGTCGGGATGGGTTCGCTGGCCGCTTGCGAGGTGAGGACGCTTCGCTGCCCGGCATCGAGCAACAGCGCCTGACCGTGGCGCGGGGTGAGGCGCACCTGGTGTTCGTAGACCGCCACCTCGGAGCGTTCATCGTGCAGCCGCACCGAAAAACGGGTGCCCAGCGCCTGGATGCGGCCTTGCGCGACCTCGACGAAAAATCCCCGGCCCAGCGGGTCGTGCGCGGTGCTGACCAGCACTTCGCCGCGCTGCAGGATCAGCCGGCGCTGGCCCTGGTCGTAGGCAATGTCCACTGCGCTGTCGCTGTTGAGCAACAGGCGGGAGCCGTCGGGCAGGGTGAAGCTCAGGCGCTCGCCGCGTGGGCTGTGCAGGGTGCTCGGGCGCTGGTACTGCCAGCCGCCATAACCCAGTGCCGAACCACCGGCGAGCAGCACGAAGCCCTTGAGCAGGCCACGCCGGGACGGGTGCTGGGCTTGCAGCAGGGGGCGCGAGCCGACACCGGACATGCGCTGGAACTGGCCGAGGGTCTGTTGCACCTCATCCCAGGCCCAGGCGTTTTCGCTGCGCTGCTCCAGCCATTGTTGCCAGTCGCTGTGCGCCTGCGCTCCAGCCTCGCCGTGCAGACGGCTATGCCAATGGGCGGCCTGCTCCAGTGCCTCACGCTGCTGATGATCGAGGCGTTCCAGCCGGCTCAGGATTGCAGCCCGAGGCGGTAGAGGGTGCAGTGGTGGGTGGCCTTGGCGATGTAGCGGGTGATGGTCACTTCGCTCAGACCCTCGGCGGCGGCGATGGCCTTGTAGGTCATGCCATCGAGCTGCGACAGCAGGAAGGCGCGGCGCACGGCAGGGCCGAGGCCGGCGAGCATGCGGTCCAGCTCGCACAGGGTTTCGAGGAGCAGGGCGCGCTCCTCCTCGCTGATCTCCAGGGCTTGTGGCACCTCGGCCAAGGCGGCGAGCCAGGCGCGTTCCAGGCGGTCGCGACGGTAGTGATCGATCATCAAGCGACGGGCGATGGTCGCCAGGTAGCCCTTGGGTTCGCGGACCGCGTCGAGCCGGGCGGTGGCATCGCCGGCAGCGAGAATGCGGATGAACACGTCGTGCACCAGGTCCCGGGCCAGCTCACGGCAGTCGACACGTGGCCGCAACCAGCCGAGCAACCAGCGGTGATTGTCCTGGTAGAGCGTGCCTACCCGCTGCTGGAGGCGAAGGTCCGACATGGCTGATCCGAAAGATGCAGATGAGAATTGCTCGCATACTATGTTTTTCGCGGTCGGGGGTGCAAGGATGGGGTTGGTGAAGGCCCTTCGCAGTGGTCCGTCATACGGCTGTGCCAGCCCTCAAGTAACAAAACATAGCTATTTGATTTGGCTGGGACTGTGGGAGCCTGCTTGCGAACGGCGGCGTAGCCGTCGCAAATCCTGAGTTCCCGATCAGCCTGACACACCCGCATAGACAGGTTCTGTGGCCGCTGCGCGCCCAATCGCGGCTGAAGCCGCTCTCATCAAACAAATCCCAACCCATTGATTTTTAATCATAAAAATCAAGCCGCGACCAGCTGCAATCCCAATTTCCGGGCTTTGCGTTGCAAAGCCCGGAGCTGGCGATCCTGGCTTCTGGCTTCGAATTCAGCCAGCCCTTGCTCCACATAGGCCTTCTTTTTGGTCAGCATCAAGTAGATCAGTCGTGCGAGCTGATGCGCCGTTGCCTTGATCGCACAGCTCGTATCCATGCGCGTCAGCCTTGCTCTGTGCGAAGCGCCGATAAACCCTTTGTCGTTTCGTGCGTTTGAAGCGGCTTGCTTCAAGGCTTGCCCCGCATGGTTGTGAATCTTGGGTCCAGCGCCGGATAAGGATTTTCCGCCCGATATGCGCGTAGGCGGAGCAAGGCCGAGCCAGGAACAAAAGTGCTGTGACGACGGGAAGCGGGAAAGATCAGCGCCGACTTCACTGGCAATGACTAGCGCAGTGTCGACACCAATGGTCGGAATGGCGGTCAGATCCACGCCCATCACCCGGCATAGTGCTTGATGCAATTGAGTTTGCTGTGCCGCTGTGCGATGCGGGCTACGCAAAGTCTTTTGGGGCTTGGGTGGGGAAACATCCAATACCGGCATCTGGTCTATCACCTCGACAATAGCTTCGTCGCATTCGGCGATCTGTTTTTCCAGAAAGTCGTAAAGCGCCAACTCCAGCTTCAATGCCGTCAGGTGCTCCTTGCGCCAATTGCCGAGCAAGCTACGCGCTATGGTTTCCTGGCTTGCCTTGATGCGTGGGTCGCTCAAGCTGGCGAGTACGTACGGATCGCGCTCACCCTTATTGATAGCACGCAGGATTTTCATCCCAGTGACGCCGGAAATGTCGCTGATGACATTGGCCAGTTGAATATTCATCTGGGCCAAGGCTTTCTGGATCCGGTTCAGGGTCTTCGCTTGATCACGAACCTTGTGACTTCGCTGCCTGAACAAGGATCGCGCGACACATGTCAGGTCATCGGGTCGGAAAGCACTGCGCAGGAGCCCATAAGACATCAACTGCAAGATCCATTGGCAATCCATCACGTCAGACTTACGGCCTGTAATCTGTCGGGTTGACCGTGCATTGACGAGACGAACATCAAAACCTCGCGCATCGAGGATTTCGTAAATGGGGATCCAGTAAACGCCTGTCGACTCCATGGCTACGACCTTGATATTCAAGCTCTCCAGCCAGTCGGCAAGCTTATGAAGGTCGTCAGTGAAGGTCGCGAACTTGCGGACGGGCTTGTCATGCCTGTCATCAACTGCAACGAAGTGCTCCCGGCTGCCGATATCAATCCCGGCACAGTCGGTGTGGACAAGGGTGAGGTGTTGCTTGGAGGGCTTGCGTGCCATGGTCAATCCTCGCAGGATAAGGGGCGCGCGGGGCACACGGTGGCGAAAGGGGTTCACTCTCTCATACGTGGTCACAGCTGATTTTTCAGCTGATGCCGACAGGGACTTCACGCCGATACCGTGGCGGACCACTCTCCCACTCGGGTGTGCTGACACACACCAGTGCTGGTTACGGTCTCTGTCCCGCGCGTACTGAACCTAACAAAGCAAAAGGCGGTTGGCCCTATCGGGCCAACCGCCTTTTGTCTTTAGATGTAAGCGGCACCGCGTAACTGGCGTCGTACGCTTCATGTTTGCTGCGCGACAGCGCGGCGCCGGGGCGGCGGGCGGACTCCTACGAGGATGGCATTGAGCACAGGCAATGTGTTGTCTGTAATGACGCCATCATCGGCGGCCGACTCCCACAGTGGCCAGTTCTCTGCGCAACAGCACGGCGGGCGGGTTCCTACGAAGATGCGCCTGCCTGAGCCTCTTCCAGCACCCGCAGCAGGTTCCCGCTCCAGATATCCGCCAGGTCCTGCTCGCTGTACCCCGCATCCAGCAGGCGCTGGCTGATGCGGGGCAGCTGGCTGACGTCTTCCAGCCCGGTCACGCCACCACCACCGTCCCAGTCCGCGCCAATCCCCACATGCCGTGGCCCGACCACCTCCAGCACATGCAGCAGGTGCTTCATGAACACGTCCAGATCTGCCCGTGGCTGCGGATAGCGACGGTCGATCTCGGCCCGTTCGGCGAACAGTTCGCGGGCCTGGTCCGGGCTCAGCGCGGCGATATGCCGAAAGCGCGTGCCCAGCGCGGCCAGCGCCTTGTTGCGTTCGGGGTTGGGCGTCAGCGGGATCAGGTAGTCGCTGTAGGCAGTGACCTGGACCACGCCACCCTTGGCCGCCAGCTGGCGCAAACGCTCATCGTCGAGGTTGCGCGGGTGGGCATTGACCGCACGGCTGCTGGAGTGGGAGGCGATGACCGGCACGCGGGACAACGCCAGCACCTGGTCGAACACCGTGTCCGAGGCGTGGGACACGTCCAGCAGGATACCCAGCCGGTTGGCCTCGCTCACCAGGGCCCGGCCCTTGTCGTTGAGACCGTGCCATTCCGGCAGGGCGGTGGCCGAGTCGGCAAAGCGGTTGCTGGTGAAGTGCACCAGCCCGAGCATGCTCAGGCCCTGGCGCCGGTAGGCGCGCAGCAGGCCGGGGTCGGCGGCCAGGGGCTCGGCGTTCTCCATGCTGATGAACACCACCCGCTTGCCGCTGGCGGCGATGCGCCGGGCGTCGTCGGCGCTGCGGGCCAGGGCGAACTGGTCGGGCTGGCGGTCGATCATGTCGCGGATGCGTTGCAGGGTCGCCAGGCCATAGGCGCTGGCGTAGGCCAGGCCGGCCTCGTCGCGGGGGCCCTGGGGCGTGTAGATGGCGAAGAAACCGCCATCCAGCCCGCCCTCGCGCATGCGCGGCAGATCGACCTGGCTGCCGTCGGCCTTGGCGTCGTGACGCTGGGCGATGTCCCAGCCGGGGCGGGTCAGTTGCAGCGGGGTGTCGAGGTGGCTGTCGAGGATCAGCAGGCGCTGGTGCAGGGCCAGGGTTTGGGGCGTGACATCGTCGGCGGCCTGGGCGGCAAAGCTCGCCAGGGCCAGGGCTAGCAGTACAGGTTTCATGGGACAGGCTCCGGCAATCGGGGACCGCGCCCGCAGGCGCGGCCGGGGCGGTCAGAAGTCGACGCTGAGGGTGGTCTGGAAGGTGCGCGGCGAACCGGGGCGGAACACCGCCGGGCCCGTGGTGCTGGTGAGGATGTAGCCCAGGTAGTGCTTGTCGAAGAGGTTGTCGACGTTGAAGCGCAGCTTGACGCTTTTCAGCGCGCCGCCACCCCAGGCTTCGCCGCCGAGGTCGAGGTAGGCGTTGTACAGGGTGTAGCCGGGCACTCGCTCGGTGTTGGTGAAGTTGCTGTAGCGCTCACCGATGTAGCGCGCCGAGACGTTGACGATGGCCCACGGGGTGATCTCCCAGGTGACCCCGCTCTGCGCCAGCCAGCGTGGGCTGTCGGGCAGGTCGTTGCCGCTCAGGGCCAGGCCCGCGGCGTCGTCCTGGAACTGGGCGCGGTTGTAGGTCAGGGCGCCGTTGAACACCACCTGGCCGCCGAGGGCGCGGGGTTTCCACTGGCCGCTCAGTTCGGTGCCGTAGGCCTGGGCCTTGCCGACGTTCTGGTAGAAGGTTTCCACCTGGCTGCTGCCCGGCACCGGTGAAGCGAAGGCCTGCAAGCGGTTGTCGAAGTCGCTGCGGTACAGCGCCCAGGCGGCGTTGAAGGTCGGCCGGTTGAGGCGCCAGCCCAACTCGTAGTTCTTCGCCCGTTCGGCTTCCGGCGCCGGCGCTTGCGGGCTGGCGGCACGGTAGATGTCGTCGGCACCGCGGGGCAGGGCCATGTTCTCCGAGTAGGAGGCGAACACCTGGGCGCTGTCGGTGAGGTTGTAGACCACTCCGAGCTGCGGCAGGAAGCCGTCGCGCCAGGTGGTGGACAGTCGCGGGTTGCGCCCGGCGATGTAGTCACCGGCGTTGCGCTGGCCTTCGATGCGGTAGTCCAGTTGCAGGCGCTTAAAGCCGTATTGCACCAGCAGGCGGTCGTCGAGCAGCGCCCAGGTGTCCTTCAGGTGCAGTTGCAGCGAGTCGCGGGTGGAGGTGAAGTCGCCCTGCAGGTGCACCGGTTCGTTGAGCAACGGATCGCCCGCCGGGCTGCCGTCGGTGAGGTTGTAGCGCGCCTGCAGGCGGTTGAACACGTCCTTCTCGGCCCACACCCCGGCTTCCAGGCGATGATTGCCGACCTCCCATTGCAGGCCGGTGCGACCGCCATAGCGATGGCCGCTCAGGGCCGACAGGCCGTACTGCACGCCCCTGGGGTCGAACAGACCGGGTACGTTGGCCTCGGCGTTGTGCAGCGCCAGCGAGGTGGCGTAGGCCTCCGGCGATACGCCGTAGCCGCGCTTGCCCTCGTAATAGAGCGTGGCGTACTGGCTCAGGCTGTCACTCAGGCGGAACTGGCCGCCGAGGCTGTAGAGGGTGTCGCGACGCTGGTTGATCGCCTGCTTGTAGTACTGGTTGTAGCCGGTGTTGCTGTACTGCACCCCCGGCACGGTTTGCGGCAGGTCGGGGAGGTAATCGAGGTAGGGGAAGTCGCGCCCGGAGCGGCCGAAGGCATCGTTGGCGGTGCCGTGGTACTGGGCCAGGCTGACGTAGGGCGAGTCGAAGTCGTGGAAGGCATTGTGCACCGCCCGCAGCCACAGGCTGTTGCCGTCGCCAAAGCGGTAGCGGACCTTGGCTTCCAGATGCTCGCGGTCGATGGTGCCGGGTCCGCGCCACAGATCGCCGTCGATCTTCGAGCGGCTGACATAGGCCGACAGCCCCTGGTATTCGCCGGTTTCCACCCGCAGGAAGCTGCGCCTCAGGCTGTCGCTGCCCAGGGTGTAGGAGAGGCTGGCACCGGGCTCGGAGGCCGGGTCGCTGGTCTGGTAGTCGACGTAGGGCCCGAGGGACGCATAGCCGGACTGAGTCACGTCGCCGGCGCCGGTGGAGGCGGTCACCCGCTGGGTGTTCTCGTTGTCGACATAGCGGTAGATCGGGCTGCCACCGAACTGGTCGCTGCGCCCCAGCGGCACGCCGTCGATGGAGAAACCGATCTGCTGCAGGTTGAAGGCGCGGACGAACACCGAGTTGCCGAACTCGTAGAGGCCCAGGGCGTCGTTGACCTGAACGTTGAAGCCCGGCAGGGCTTCGAGCATTTTCAGCCCCGACGTGCCCGCCGGCGCCGACAGCAGCGCTTCGTGGGAGATGGCCAGGGTGTTGCTGATGCGGTCTTCGCCGATGGCGGCGCTGGCTTCGGTGACGCGGGCGCCGACCACCTGGACCTTGTCCAGGGTGGTGTCGTCGGCCCAGGCCGGTGCGGCCAGCAGGCCGCCGAACAGCAGGCCGGGCAGGTGTTTGCGGGTGAACGGGGGCAAGCGGTAAGTCATGAGCGATCCTTGGCGAATGAAGTCCGTCAGAGCCTGGCGAGGGCCTGGGCGAGGTAGTCGGGGGCGGCCCAGGCGTGCAGGTCGAAGTCCTGGCGCAGATAGCCGTGTTTCACCAGAAACTGCTTTTTCAGCTCCAGCGCAGCGAGGTTGCGCGGCGCCAGGCTGGGCACCAGTTCGCGGCCGCGCAGGCTGTCGGCGATAAAGGCGGCGCCGGGCAGGAAGGTGACCCGGGTCAGCAGCGATGCAGCGGCTTCGGGGAACTGCTCGATCCAGCGCCCGGCACGGATCGCTGCCCGCAGGAAGGCCACCACCACCTCGGGATGGGCCTCGGCAAAGGCGCGGTCGACGGTGGTGACGTAGGGACCGTTCTGGTTTTTCAGGGTCCAGTCCGGGTGGCGTTCGAGGTCTTCGATCACGGTGAATTGCCCGCTGGCCAGCAACTTCGGTACATGGCCGTAGCTCACGTGCAGGGCATCGACGCGGCCGTCCAGCAGTGCCTGCAGTTCGGCGCCGGGGCCGCTGTGCAGGGTGCGCAGTTGCGCCCACAGCGCGGCGGGGCGGCGGGCCGGTTGCAGGGCGTGGGGATCGCCTTCGTCCTCGATCGGCACCAGGCGTACCTGGCCCGCTTGCAGGCCGGCCAGTTCCAGGGCGCTGGCGATGCCCTGTTCGGCGACCACCTTGAGCACATCGATGCGCTGGGTGTTGCGGCTCACCGGCACGCCAATGCGCTTGCCGAACAGGTCGGCGACCTGGCGGATGCGTCCGTCGGCCCGAACCAGGATCTGCCCGGCGCGTTGGGTTGCGGTGGTGGCCAGCAGCAGGGTGTCGCTGTGCTCGGCCCGCGCCCACAGCGCCGGGGTGGCGCCGCCGTCGCGGATCAGATTGCTCTGGCCATGGGTGAAATGGCTCAGCCAGCCCTGGTTGTCGGGCTGCGAGCGCAGGTAGCGCGGCACGGCGCCGACGTGCTCGAACTCTTCATCGAGCCAGCCCAGCTCCACGGCCAGGTTGGACGCCACCAGCAGCGGGCAGATGCTGTACCAGGTAGTCAGGGGTTCACTCATCGGGGTTCTCCTTGAAGGGTAGGTGCAACAGGGTTCAGGGGTGCAGCCGGGCCAGGCCCTCGTCGAGGTCGGCAATCAGGTCGTCCAGCGCTTCCAGGCCGACATGCAGGCGCAGCAGCGGGCCGTCCGGCAGGTCGGTGGGGAAGGCGCGGCGGCCATGGGCGATGCGGATCAGGCTCTCGAAGCCGCCCCAGCTCGCGCCCTGGGCGAACAGCCGCAGGCTGTCGAGAAAGGCGTGCAGGGCGGCCTCGGGTACGGGTTTGAGGACCACACCGAACAATCCGGACGCACCGAGAAAATCACGCTTGAAAACCGCGTGGCCGGGGCAGTCGGGCAAGGCCGGATGCAGCACCTTGAGGACTTCAGGCCGTCCCGCCAGCCACTGCGCCACGGCCAGCGCCGATTGCTGGTGCTGACGCAGGCGCACGCCGAGAGTGCGCAGGCCGCGCAGGCCAAGGTAAGCGTCGTCGGCGCCGGCGATGTAGCCGAGCAGGCGCACCCGCTCGCGCACCCGGCTGTACAGCGCCTCGGTGGTGGTGATGACGCCGAGCATGGCGTCGCTGTGGCCCACCAGGTACTTGGTGGCGGCCTGCAGCGACACGTCCACGCCATGGGCGAAGGGTTTGAAGAACAGCGGCGTGGCCCAGGTGTTGTCCATCACTAGCAGCGCGCCGTGGTCATGAGCGACCCGCGCCAGGGCCGGAATGTCCTGCACCTCGAAGGTGTTAGAGCCGGGTGCCTCGGCGTAGACCAGGCGGGTGTCCGGGCGCATCCGCGCGGCGATGTCGGCGCCCAGCAGCGGCGGGAAGAATTCGACCTCCACACCGATCTCCGGCAGCACCCGCTCGAACAACTGGCGGGCGTGGCCGTAGCAGTTGTCGGTGACCAGCACATGGTCGCCGCGCTGCACCAGGGCCAGCAGCGCCCCGGCGATCGCCGCCAGCCCCGAGGGCATCACCAGGCTGCGGAAGCCGCCTTCCAGCGCCGCTACTGCATCCTCGAAGGCAGCGGTGGTGGGGTTGCCGTTGCGTCCGTAGATGTGTTCGCGCAGGTGCGGGTCATCGGCCTGTTGCAGGTAGTGCGGCAGGGTGGCGGCGCTCGGCCAGATGAAGGTCGAGCTGCGGTACACCGGGGTGTTCACTGTGCCGGCGTGGCTGGCCGGATCGCGGCCGGCGTGGGTCAGGCGCGTGTCGTCGCGCCAGGGATTCAGTGGCTCCATCGCAGCTCCAGATGGCGGGCCCAGCGGGCCAGCGGGTAGACGAAAACAAAGAAGGCGGCGAAGGCCAGGGCGTAGGCCGGCAGCAGCACGTCCGGGCGCAACTGGCCGGACAGGTGGCTCTGCAGCACGGTCATCAGTTCCTCGACGCCCAGCAGGCTGCCCAGCGACGTGGACATGCACAGGGTGCAGAACAGGTTCATCCACGGCGGCAACAGGCTGCGCAGCGACTGCGGCAGGATTACCCAGCGCAGCGCCTGCCCGCGCGACAGGCCGAGGGCCTGGGCGGCTTCCCACTGCCCGACGGGCACCGCCTGCAAGGCGCCACGGAGCATCTCGGCGACGTAGCCGCTGGCCGGCAGCGCCAGGCCGAGGGCGACCTTCAGCCAGTCGGGCAGTTGCAGCCAGTGCCCGGCCACCTGCACTTCGTAGGGCAGCAGGTAGGCGACGTAGAACATCACCACCAGCCACGGCAGGTTGCGCAGGCCACGCCCGACACGCCCGGCCAGCCGCGCCATGGCCGGTGGCGCCAGGACCTGGGCGAGGCCCAGCAGGGCACCGCCGAGGGTGGCCACGGCCATGGCCAGCAGGCCCATGGCGATGTTCAGGGAAAAGCCCCGGCCCAGGGACGGCAGCCAGTGCCAGAGCAGCCACCACAGCGAGTCGTCAGCGGCCATCGGCGACCTCGCGTCCGGGCAGGCGCAGGTGCGCTTCGAGGCGGCCCAGCAGCCAGGTGCAGGTGCCGATCAGCAACAGCCAGGTGAGCAGCAGCACCTGCATCATCTCGCCGACATTGAAACGGTCCGACCAGATGCGGTTGGCCGCGTAGAGCAGTTCAGGCGCGGCCACCGCGTAGGCCACCGAGGTGGCCTTGAGGGTCTGCACCAGGTTGTTGCCCAGCGCCGGCAGGCTGCTGCGCAGGGCCAGCGGCAGGAGAATGTGGCGCCACAGCGGCACCCCGTGCAGGCCCAGCGCCGTGGCGCTTTCGCGGATGCCCCGGGGCACCGCGTCGATGCCGGCGCGCAGCGCCTCGATCTGGAACGCGCCGCTGTACAGGGCGATGGCGATGATCGCCCAGCCGGTGCCGCCGAGCAGGCGCACCTCGCTGCCGTCCGCGCCCGTCGTCAGCGGCAGCAGGGCGCCGATGCCGAAGTACAGGAAGAACAACTGCACCAGCAGCGGCGTGCTGCGCCACAGTGCCACGTAGCCGTTGACCAGCCCGCGCAGCCACGGTCGGGCGCTGTACTGGGCGGCGACGCCGAGGGCACCGATCAGCAGCGAAGCCAGACCGCAGACCAGCGCCATCACCAGGGTCAGGCCCAGACCTTCGAGCAGGCGGCTGCGGTCGAGCGGGTCCCAGAGAACGCTGAGTACCAGGCCGTGGCTTTCGAGCCACGCCTGCAGATCCACGTCACTCATGGGCGGCGACCTGACGCTGGGCGCGTTGATGCTGTTCCGCGACCCAGGGATTGGGTTGCAGGCCGTAGCGTTGCTCCAGGGCGATGATCAGGCCCTCGGCATGCCAGCCCTCGACGATGGACGACAGCGCTTTGAGCAGTTCCGGCTGGTCCTTGCGCAGGGCGATACCCCAGGGTGCCGGGTCCTGGCCGGGCAGCTTGATCTCGTAGTCCTCCCAGCCGGGCGTGGCCGCCAGCGCCTGGTACAGCACGTCGTCGCCGAGGGCGCCGAGGCAGCGCTGGTCGGCCACCGCCTTGCGCACCTCGGCGCTGCCGTTGAAGGAAACGAAACGCACGCCATAGCGCTCTTCCAGCGGCCGCACCCAGACACTGGTGGCCGGCGCGCACAGGGCCTTGCCGCGCAGGCTCTGCCAGTCCGGCAGCGGCGTGGATTTTGGTGCGAACACCGTGGCCGCGGAGCTGTAGAAGCCGGGGCTGGCGAAGTCCACCTGCTGGCGCCGTGCCGGGGTGTCGAGCATCGAGGTCACCAGCAGGTCGCAGCGACCCTGTTGCAGGAACAGGATGCGATTGACCGGGTTGACCTGCACCAGCCGCAACGCCAGGGGCTTGCCGGTGGCGGCAGACAGTTGCTGGTGCAGGTCGCCGATCAGGTCGGGGATCAGCCCGGCGGGTCGGTCCTGCGCATCGAGGAACTTGAAGGGCGGGAACTCGTCGCCGCTGCACACGTTGAGCATGCCGCGGGCCACCGCACGCTCCAGCAGTGGCTCGGCGCCGGCGCCCGTGCTGAGCAGCAGCGCTGCCAGGCACAGCAAGCGCTTCATGGCGCCACCCAGCCCTGCCGCGACAGCGCTGCGGCGCCGGCCGGGAAGGGCTGCGGCGTGCCCAGTTGGGCGGCGAGCCAGGTCAGGTGCGCGGACTCTTCCAGGTTGATCAGCAGCCGCGTGGTCGCCAGCAGGTCGCGCTCGGTCCAGGCGAACGGGCCGTGGTTGGCCAGCAGCGCGGCGGGGGCGCGGGGGTGTTCGCGCAGCGCGGCGACCACCGGCTCTGCCGAGTAACGCGGACCCCAGGCGGTGAGCGGGATCGACTGGTCTTCGTCGAGGACGCCGAGCAGCTGGCTGGCGTGAGGTCGCAGCGGCCGCCCGGCAATGGCGAAGGCACTGAGGTACGGCGAGTGGGTGTGGATCACCGAGCGCACGGCGGGCCGTTCGCGGTAGATGGCCACGTGCAGCGCGGCCACTTCCCGCAGGTTTTCGGTGAGGCTGCCCTGGCTGCGTTGCAGGTCGAAATCGAGCAGCGCGGCGGTGCCGGCGTCGGGACCGTTGAGGGAGGCGATCAGCAGTTGCTCCTCGCCCGGCAGGCGCAGGCTGATATTGCCCGCTTCGTTGGCCGACAGCGCCTGGTGGCGGTGCAGCAGGGCGAGGGCGGCGGCGAAGTCCTTTTCGAATTGCTGGACGATGAACAGCGGATCGCGGGAGTCGATCAGGGTGGTCATGGCGGTGTTCCTGTGCGGGTGACGGGTCAGAAGCGGTAGTTGGCCTTGACGAAGTAGAAGGCGCCCTCGGCGCCGGCCGGCGAGATGCTCTGGTACTGCACGCGGCCGCCGACGAAGCGGTTGGCCACGTCGATCTTGTCGGGATAGCTGTCGAACAGGTTGTTGGCGCCGACGGTCAGGGTCAGCGCCGGATCGACGTCGTAGGACAGGCTGGCGTTGCTCACCCACTGGCTGCCGAAGGTCTGGTCGAACTGCGGCCCGCTGTTGGAATCGAGGGTGTAGCTGCCGTAGCGCAGGGTGGTGAAGTTGGCCGCCCAGGGGCCCTGGCGCCAGTCGACGCCGAGCACCAGCTTGCTCTGCGGGCTGGCGCTCTGCACGTAGCTCAGGGCCTCGCGGTTGATCAGGATCACGCCGGTGCCGGCCAGCGGACCGGGGTTGTCCTTGACATCGGTGACCTGGGTCTTGCTCCAGTTGAAGCCGCCGGTGAAGGTCAGCTCGCCGACCTGGGCGAGGTCCAGGCGGTAGCGGCCGATCAGGTCCAGGCCGTGGGTGCGGGTGTCGAGGGCATTGGTGAAAAAGCTCACCCCGGAGTAGTTGCCGTAGCCCTGGCTGGCGAGGATCTGGCTGACCGTGGTGCCGCGCAGGGTTTCGGACAGGGCGATGCGGTCCTTGATGCGGATCTGGTAGGCGTCGAGGGTCAGGCTGGCGTCGTCCACCGGCTGCCAGACCAGGCCCACCGACAGGTTGGTGGACTTCTCCGGCTTCAGGTCGCTGGCGCCGAGGGCGCGGGCCACCGGGGTATCGACGCTGACGGTGCCAACCTGGTAGGCGGTGGGATCGCCGGCAACGAACTCGGTCTGGGTCGCCGAGGTGCCGATCTGGCCCAGGGTCGGTGCGCGGTAACCGCTGCTCAGGGTCGAGCGCAGGCCGAAGCGCTCGGTGAAGTCGTAGCGCAGGGAGAATTTGCCGGTGGTGGTGGTGCCGAAGTCGTCGTAGTGCTCGCTACGTCCCGCGACGCCCAGTTGCAGGGCGTCGGTCACCTGTTGTTCGAGACCCAGGTAGCCGCCGAACACCTTGCGCGAATAGCTGCCTTCATCGCTCGGCTGGGTGCCGGGAAAGCCCTGGGCGCCGCCGGCGCGGGTCGGCAGCACGCTGCCCTGGACCCACGACGCGGTGTCGCCGGCAATCACCTCGTAGCCTTCGCGGCGCCAGGCCAGGCCGCTGGAAAACACCAGCGGGCCGGCGCCGTAGCCGACGGCGAATTCCTTGACGTGGTCGAGGCTCACCTGGGTCTGCTCGTTGACCAGTGCGCCGGCATCGAAACTGCGCGGGCTGCTGGCGCCCAGGCTGGCGTTGATCGAGTCGCCCAGGTGGTAGTCGATGCGGTTGCGGCCATAGGTGGCGCTGAGGTCGAAGCGCCCGAGCAGGCTGTCCTCGAACTTGATTCCGGTGGTGGCGGCGCCGTCCCGGGAGCGCACGTCCAATAGAGGCAGGAAGCCGTTGGGGTAGACGCTGGTGATGTTGTTGGCGTCGATGGGCCGGCGGAACACAGCCTGGGATTCGGCGGTGCGGTCCTGGTAGGTGGCGAAGCCGTAGAGCTCGGTGGCTTCGTTGAGGAAAGTGCCGGCGTTGACCCCGATCTTCCAGTCGCCGAGGCCCGGCGAGCCGTAGCGCCAGTGACGGTCGGCGTCGGCTTCGCGGCTGTCGCCGGCCGGGTAGAACTGGCGCAGGTCGGCGCCGGCGGTGGAGGTGCGTTCGCTTTCCACGCCTTCGGCGCTGAAGGTCAGGTAGCCGTCACCGGGCAGGCTGAAGCCCTTCCAGCCCGACAGCGAACGGCTGAACCCGTCGCCCTTGGTGTACTGGCCGACGCTGGCCTGGGCTTCGCCGCCGTGGTCGCGGTCCTTGAGCACGATATTGATCACCCCGGCGATGGCGTCGGAGCCGTATTGGGCCGAGGCGCCGTCGCGCAGCAGCTCGATATGGTCGATGGCCGACACCGGGAGGGTCGCCAGGTCCACTGCCTGGGAGCCGCGGCCGAGGGTGGCCTTGGTGTTGACGAAGGCCGAGGCGTGGCGGCGCTTGCCGTTGACCAGCACCAGCACCTGGTCGGCCGCCAGCCCGCGCAGCAGCACCGGGCGCTGGGCCGAGACACCGTCGGTGCCGTTGATCTGCGGGTAGGTGACCGAAGGCACCAGGGTTTCCAGGGCCTTGGCCAGGCTGTCGTGACCGGTGCGGCGCAGGGCGTCGCCGTCGATGATGTCCACCGGCGCGCTGCCCTCCAGCGCGGTGACATCGCTGCGGCGGGTGCCGAGCACCTGCACGGTGCCCAGGCGCGGGGCGGCAGCGGGGGTGAGCGGTGTGGTGGCGGGTGTGTGGTCGGCCTGGCGATGAATGCGCACCGCGCCGCTGGGCGTACTGCTGTAGCCGAGGCCGCTGCCTTGCAGTGCCGAGTCCAGCGCCTGCTGGCTGGTCAGGTTGCCGCGAATCGCCGGACCGTGGCGGCCGGCGACCTGGGCCTGGTCGTAGGCGATGGCCTTGCCGCTGCGCTGGGAGATCGCCAGCAGCACCTCTTCGAGGCTGCCGGCGGGAATGTCGTAGTCGAGTTGCTGTTGCAGGCTGGCCGGCGCGCTGGCGGTTTCGGCCAGCACCGTGGCGGGCAGCAGGTGCAGGGCCAGTGCGCAGGCCAGCGGGGTGAGGGTGAAGCGTCGGGACATGGGGCGACTCCGGATCAAGGCAGCACGAAGGTGTGTTGGCTGTTGTTTCCGACCTTGAGCAAGAGGCGCGGGGGATTTTCAGTGGTGGGGTTAGAACATGTTGTTTGGGGGATATAACCGGGGTGGGTGGGGTTGCCGGCAGCATGTTTCGAGATTTTCAGCGCCCTTGAGATCGAGCGCCGTCCGCACGGCGCATCGCCGGCAACGCCGGCTCCCACATTTTTTGCAACGTACCTATGTCTGTCAGGCCATAGTTGATCGCCTTGTTGGTACGCGATATCGAGTCGAGCCCCGTAGCCTCCCCGCAATAGATCGCCGAGCACCAAAGGCTGGCAACTCAAATCTCACAGGCCATGGTGCGTTGCAACAAATGTGGGAGCCGGCGTTGCCGGCGATGCGCCGTGCGGACGGCGCTCGATTTCAAGGGCAACCCCAACCCCAACCCCACACACTCCCGCTATAAGCAAGTAACCAATCGATCTGTCCCGCCACTGAAAATCCCGCCCGCCCGTTGCACAGCAGGTTCAGTAACCCCCTTGCGTACAACCTGACGAGGCCTGCCCACATGACGAGCTTGCAGCATCCCGATCCCAGCACCCTGGAGAACACCGTGCCGCGTGGCATGGTCCACCGCGCCGCGGTCAGCGAGGTGTTCCTCACCGGCGCCCAGCGCGTCGGCGACGGGCATTTCCGCTGCCTGGCGCAACTGCCGCGCACCCACAGCTATTTCAGCGAGCACACCCACCGCGACGCCCACTACGACACGCTGTTGCTGCTGGAGGTGTTCCGCCAGGCATCGATCTACGTGTCCCACGCCTTCCTCGAGGTCAGCGCCAACGACAAGTTCATCTACCTCGACAGCGACACCTATATCGTGGAGCGCGAGGCCCTGGCGGTGGGCGTGCGCCCGGCGTCGGCACTGATCGAGGTGCGGGTGGTGGACGAGTACGTGCGCCACGGCCAGCGCAGCGGCGTGACCCTGGACATGACCCTCAGCCTCAATGGCCGCATCGCCGCCCGCCACGAGCGCATGGCCATCCGCTGGATGACCGACGCCGCCTGGAACAAGATGCGCAACCGCGCCATCGCCGCCGTCGCGCCACAGGCCGATCCCAGGGCGCAGTTGCCGGCACCACTGGCACCGTTCCAGGTCGGCCGGCACTGGCTGAACAACGTGGTGCTCGGCCGCGAGATCGAGGTGGAGGACGGGCAACTGGTGGCCACGCTGATCGTCGATCAGGGCAACCCGGCGATCTTCGACCACCCGCTGGACCACACCCGGCATGCTGCTGCTCGAAGGCTTCCGCCAGATCGCGCTGCTGGCCGCCAAGCGTCAGGCCGGGCTGGCGCCGGATGAGCTGCTGCTGGGCCGCGCAAAGGTGGTATTCGCCCGCTTCGGTGAGTTCGGTCTGGCGACCCGGGTCAAGGCGCGGCTCGACAGCCTGCGCCTGGCGGACGACGGCCGGGTGCTGGTGACGCTGACGGTGGAGCAGGGCGGCGCCGAGCTGGCCAGCGCCGACGTGGAGCTGCAACCGCTGTTGCAACCGGCGGCGCGGATCGCCGCAGGAGGAGCGCGATGAGCGCCATCCAGCGGGTCTGGTTCGATTTCGGCGGGGTGCTGTCGCCGCCCATCGATGCGCTGTTCGAGCAGTACGAGGTCAAGACCGGCCTGGCCCCGGCCGTGCTGCAACGGGCCATCGCCGAGGTCGCCGCCGAGCTGGGCGTGCCGCCGCTGGCGCCGATCGAGAACGCGCTGCTGACGGAGGACGAGTGGGGCCGCCGGGTCGAGCTGGCACTGCAACGCCAGGTGCCGCCGGCGGACATTTCCCGGGCGCGCCTGCGCCAGTTCGGCGAGCAGTGGTTCGCCGGGGTGCTGGCCAACGTTCATATGGTCGAGGCAGCGCGCACCCTGCATCAGGCCGGGTTCGCCATCGGCATCCTCACCAACAACGTGATCGAGTGGGAGGCGCACTGGCGGCCCATCGTCGGCCTGGAGACGGTGGCCGACCTGATCGTCGATTCCTGCAAGGAAGGCTGCCGCAAGCCCGACGCGCGTTTCTTCGACATCGCCCTGGCACGCGCCGGGCTGCCGGCCGAAGCCAACCTGCTGATCGACGATCTGGCCGACAACGTCGCCGCCGCTGCCGACCGTGGCTGGCACACCGTGCATTTCCGCAGTAATCCCCAGGCTCTGGCCGATATTGCCCGGCTCACCGGCGTCGCTGCGCTGGTCAGGGACGTGGCCCTGGAACAAGGAGAACCCGCCTGATGAACATCGCCCTCGACACCGTGCCCCGCGCACCGCGGCTCGCCGATATCAGCGTTGCCCACATCCCCAACCTCGACGCCGCGCCGGCGTATCGCGAGCTGCCGCCGGAAGGCGGTTTCAAGCGCATCCTTCTGCCCAGCGGCCACAGCGCCATCCACCTGACCCGCCACGCCGAGGTGCAGGCGCTGCTGCTGGACAACCGCGCCATCCGCGCGCCGTGCAACGAAGAGGGCGGGCCGAGTTTCCTGCCCACCATCACCCCGCCGGAGCTGTTGCTGAACAACGACATTCCCGACCACGGCCGCCTGCGCAAGGTGGTGGCACGGGACTTCAGCCCCAACGGCGTGGCGCTGCTGCGCGAGGCGGTGGAGCGGGTGACCCACGCCCGTATCGACCTGCTGCAGCGCCAGGCGCCGGGCACCGACCTGTTCAGCCTGGTGCTGGAGCAGGTGCCGTCCACCGTCGATTGCCAGTTGCTCGGCATTCCCCTGGCCGACCGCGACTACTACCGGCCGCTGAGCCACACCGTGCAGATCGCCTCCGATGCCGACGTGCCGGACCTGCTGCGGCAGTTCTGGGGCGTCTACGACTACCTCACCGACCTGGTCACCGGCGCCCGCCCCACCGAGCCGGACGGGTTGATCCAGCGCTTCGTCGCCGCCCGCCACGACAGTGAGCCGGCGCTGACCGACAAGGAACTGGTGGGCATCCTGCTCGGTGTGTTGATCGGCGGCGACCAGAACATCCTCAGCGTGCTGACCAAGGCGGTCTACGTGCTGCTGGCCCAGCCGGCGCTGTACCGCAGCCTGGTGGACGATCCGCGGCTGATCCCGACGGCGGTGGAGGAACTGCTGCGGCTGCTGCCGCTGGGCACCATCTCCACCTTCCCGCGGCTGGCCAGCACCGACCTGGACGGGCCCTGGGGCGTGATCCCGGCGGGCAGCGTGATCTACGCCGACGCCTTCGCCGCCAACCGCGACCCGCAGGTGTTCCCCGAGCCGCTGGCGATCCGTCTCGACCGAGACGACGGTCGCCACCTGCAATTCGGCTACGGCATGCACAACTGCATGGGCGCGGCCCTGGCGCGGCTGGAAATCACCACGGTGCTGCAGATCCTCGTCGAGCGCCTGCCGGACCTGCGCCTCGATACCCCGGCCGAACAATTGCCATGGGTCGAAGGCATCATCCTGCGCCGTCCGACCCGCCTGCCGGTTCGCGGCTTCACCCCTCTCTGACTAGCGGACGGACCCATGACCACCCGACTTTCCGACAACGCCCTGCTGGGCACCATTCTCCTGGCGATCTTCGTCGTGCCCAGTTCCATCTCTGGCACGGCGCTGGCGCTGCCGGCCATCGGCAGTGACATCCAGGCCTCGCTCACCCACCTGCAATGGGTGGTCAATGCCTTCAACCTGGCCTTTGCCTGCTTCACCCTGGCCTGGGGCGCGCTGGCCGACCGGCTCGGGCGCAAGCGCTGCTTCGTGGCGGGTGCTGCCCTCTACGTGCTGGCCTCGGTGATCTCGGCCCTGGCCAGCGAGGCCTGGGTGCTGGACATTGGCCGTGCCCTGGCGGGCATCGGCGCGGCGGCGATCTTCTCCTGCGGCATCGCCATTCTGTCCACCCACTTCGACGGCGCGGCACGGCTGCGGGCCTTCGCCTTGTTCGGCACGGTCGCCGGGCTGGGGGTCAGCCTCGGCCCGACCTTGTCGGGGCTGCTGATCGAAAGCGTCGGCTGGCGGGCGATCTTCTGGGCCCACACCCTGACCCTCGCCCTGGTGCTGCTGGGCACGCCGCTGATCACCCGTGACGGCCAACTGGCCGAGCACAAGGCGCGTTTCGACCTGGGCGGCACCACGCTGTTCGTCGCGGCGTTGCTGGCCTTGATGATCGCCATCGTCCAGGGTTCGCAGTGGGGCTGGCGCAGCCAGGGCGTGCTCGGCCTGGTGGCGCTGTCGGCGCTGCTGCTGGCGGTGTTCGCCTGGCAGGAGCGGCGCCACCGTCAGCCGATGCTTGACCTGTCGTTGCTGGCCAGCGGGCCCTTCGTGGGGCTGGCGCTGGTGACGGTGGCGGCGTCCTTCGGCTTCGTCACCTTGCTCACCTACCTGCCGAGTTACCTGTTTGGTGTGCTGCGCCTGAGCCCGACTCATGCCGGTCTGGCGATGTTGCTGCTGACGGTGCCGATGCTGTTCTGCCCGATCCTCGCCGGAAAATGGGCGGCCAGGGGCGTGTCGGCGGTGGGCATTCTCAAGGCCAGCCTGCTGGCCTTGCTGGCGGGCGTGGTGAGCCTGGCATTGGTGGCCCAGCCACAGGCTGCGCTGTGGCAACTGGCGGCGCCGTTGCTGCTGGTGGGCGCTGGCATGGGGTTGTCTGCCGGGCTGGTGGACGGGCTGGCGCTGAAGACCGTGCCCGAGCAGAAGGCGGGGATGGCGGCGGGCCTGCTCAATACCTTCCGCCTGGGCAGCGAAGCGATTGCCGTGGCGGTGTATGGGTCGTTGCTCGCGACCCTGCTGGACGGAAGGCTGAGGGCAGGGCTGGCGGCGTTCAGCAGCGATGCCCCGACGGTTCGCGAATGGATCGACAGCGTGGCCGCCGGCAATCTTGAAGGTGTCGTGCAGGGCGTGGCCCAGGCCGAGTTGCTGGGTGAGCTGCTGCGCGGCGGGTATGACAGTGCCTTCCACGGTGTGCTGTGGTTCCTGGCCGCGGTGATCCTGCTGCTGACGCTTAGCATTGGCTGGCTGCTGCGACCGCTGCGAGAGCAGGAGCGGGGGGCGTTGGCGGTGCAATAACAACGCAGGCAAGGGTGTTATCCACCAGCAAAGCCGGCTCTTGCAGAGTGTCTGGCGAGCTGGCTTGAGACTGTTTTTCCACTGAGCCGGCTTTGCTGGCGGATAACACTCACCCCTCGTAAAGGCATATGCCAAACAGGTCTTTTTGTAACATTTTTTATTCTTTTTCAGCGTGAATGCCCTGGTGCACACTCGACTCAACTGCCAGGGAAGCAGTCAACCGATCACTCGACCGGCCACCACCTTCTTGTCCGATGGCGTGCGCAGTCCCTCAGAAGATTGTCAGACCCATGGACGTACAGAACCTGCCCAAGCAGCAGACCGTCACCCGAATCTTCCAGCAGCATTACTTGTGGCTGCGCGGGCGCCTGGCGTTTCGCACCGGCTGCAGCCACAGCGCCGAGGACATCGCCGCGGAAACCTTCCTGCGGGTATGGATGCTGCCGGACCCCGGCGCCATTCGCGAGCCGCGGGCTTTGCTGACCACCATCGCCCAGCGCTTGATGTACGAGACCTGGCGCCGTCGCGATCTGGAAAAAGCCTACCTGCACTCCCTCGCCCTGGTGCCGGAGGAGTCGCAGCCATCGCCCCACGAGCAGGTGGCGCTGATCGAGAGCCTGGTGGCCATCGATCGGCTGCTCGACGGGCTGTCCAGCCAGGCGCGCACGGTGTTCGTGCTCAGCCAGCTGGAGGGCCTGACCTACGTGCAGATCCAGCAGCGCCTGGGGCTGTCCCTCGGGCGCATTCATCAGCTCATGGCCCAGGCGCTGCGCTGCTGTTATCGGGGGCTTGAGGAATGAAGGAAACGCGCCTGGACGACCCGGTGGCCGAAGAAGCCATCGACTGGATGGTGCGCCTGCAATCGGGCGACTTCGATGACGAGCAGCAGGCCGAGCTGGAACGCTGGCGCAATCGCTCCAGTCACCACCGCCAGGTGTACCAGCGCCTGCTGGCGGGGCTCGGCCAGTTCCAGCAGTCGCCATGGCGCGGGCGTGGCAGCCAGCCGCTGCTGCGCAGCCTCGACCAGCCCGACAGCCGCCGCGCCTTTTTGCGCACGGCGCTGGGCGTCAGCCTGCTGGTGGGCGGTGCCGGCTGGCTGGCCAGTACGCCGCGCAGCCACTGGAGCGATGGCCAGGAATACCGCACCGCCACCGCTGAACGTTGCACCTGGCGCTTGAGCGACGGCAGCCAGTTGCAGCTCAACGCCCGCAGCCGGGTGTCGGCCTGGTTCGATGGCCAGCAGCGGCGCCTGCGCCTGCACGAAGGCGAGATGCTGATCCAGGTCGCCCCGCTGGCGCAGCGACCGCTGGCGATCCAGACCGGTTCCGGCACCCTGTACAGCGACGGCGGGCAACTGGCCCTGCGCGAACTGCCGGGGCGTTCGCGGGTGGTGACCCTGCAGCACGAGGCGCGCCTGGCGCCGGCCGAGGCTACGGCATTGCCGCTGCGAGCCGGCCAGGTGACCTGGTTCGACCCGCGCGGTGTGCTCGGCCAGGCACCCATGGGCGCCATGGAAACCGCCTGGCTGCAAGGCTGGCTGGTGGTGCACGATGAACCGCTGGGCAATCTGGTGGAAGCGCTGCGCGCCTATCGCAAAGGCTGGGTGCGTGTGGAGCCGGACGTTGCCGGCCTGCGGGTCAGCGGGCGCTTCCCGCTGGATGACAGCGGCCAGACCCTGGAAATCCTCCAGCAGAGCCTGCCGATCCGGGTGGTGCGGGTAACGGACTATCTCTTGTTGATCCGCGCGCTGGGCTGAACCCGACAGGGGCGCTACGGTCGCCGCCGCCGGCTCAATGCCACCCCACACCCCGCGAACAGCAGCACGGGTGCTTCCAGGCGCGCCAGTTGCGTGCCGCCCATGGGCGGGAACGTTCAGGCGAGCTGACCGACTGGCACTGGACAGCGATATCGACAACGCAACGGAACCAATGGCTACGCGCCAGTTTCCTACCTTCGATAGCGTGACCCGGGCCGGAAGACAGATACCCATGAACCCGAATCCAACCCTTGTTGCAGCCCGCCCGTCCCAGGTTGACGCCGGCGGCATCCGCGCGTTGCTGCGCACGTTGAACCAGGAGACCTCACCCCTCGGTCCCATGTCCGAATGGTCGGTGGGCCTGCAGACCATCCTCGACACGATACTGCCCGCCCAGGCACAGATTGTCCTGTTCTGGGGGGCCGATTACGTGGCCTTCTACAACGACGCCTACGCGCCGACCATCGGCAGCAAGCATCCGCGGGCGCTGGGCCGGCCCGCGCAGGAGAGCTGGAGCGAATTGTGGGATGACCTCGAACCGCTCCTGCGTGGCGTGCGCGAGACCGGTGAAACCTTTGCTGCCCGCGACCGGCCGTTCTACATCGAGCGCAGCGGTCATGGCGAAACCGCCTGGTTCGATGTGTCCTATTCGGCGGTGCGCGAGTGCGATGGCAGTGTTGGCGGGGTGCTGTGCATCGTGTCCGAAACCACCCAGCGGGTGCAGTTCCAGCGACGCCAGACGTTCCTGCTGGAACTGGCCAAGGCGCTGCCCGGTTTTGGCGAGCCCGAGCAGATCGAGCGCCAGGTGGCGCGGCGGCTGGGCGAAGAACTGGGGGCGGCCCGGGTGTATTTTGCCGAGGCGCTGGCACCGGACGAGCCCTTCCATATCGCTCGCGACTGGGTACGGGATCTACCGTCGCTGGCGGGTGCCTGCCACGATGAGGCCGGGCCCGGCTTCGTGGCGCCCATCGAACGCGGCCAGGGCCGCGAAGCGCTGCTTTGCGTGCAGTTCGCCGCTCCCCGGGTGCTGGCCGAGGACGAGTGCCGGTTGATCGAACAGACGGCTGCCCAGACCTGGGACTGGATCACCCATGCCCGAGGGGAGCGGGCGCTGAAGAACAAGTCGGCGCACCTGCAGGCGACCTTCGCCGAGCTGATGGCGATCAAGCAGGGCCTTGAGGATCGGGTGACGGCCATGCTCGCCGAGCGCGAGGCGGCCATGCTGCAATTGCATGAAGCGCGCAAGATGGAAACCATCGGCCAGCTCACCGGTGGTATCGCCCACGATTTCAACAACATGCTCACGCCGATCATCGCGTCCCTCGAACTGATGCGCCGCCGGCCGCGGGACGTCGAGGGTTCGGCGCGCCTGATCCATTGCGCGCTGCAGGCCGCAGACCGGGCGCGCAACGTTGTCAGTCGCCTGCTCAGCTTCGCCCGCCGCCAGACCTTGCAGCCGCAGAGCGTGTCGCTGGCGGTGCTGGTGGAGGGCATGCGCGAGCTGATGGCGCGCTCGCTGGGCCCTACTGTCAAGGTGAGCGTGGCGATCGACGAGCGCTTGCCCACGGTGGTGGTCGATCCCCATCAACTGGAGCTGGCCCTGCTCAATCTGGTGATCAACGCCCGCGACGCCATGCCCGCTGGCGGCCACCTGGTGATTGCCGCAGGCACCGACGACGGCCTCCGCCTGCGGCCTGCAGGCATTGCCGGCGAGCAGTTGTGGTTGAGCATCAGCGACGACGGCTGTGGCATGGACGACGAACAACAGCGCCGTTGTGTCGAGCCGTTCTACTCCACCAAGGGCGTCGGCAAGGGCACGGGCCTGGGGCTGTCGATGGTCCAGGGCCTGGCCTTGCAAAGCGGTGGTGGCCTGCAGGTGCGTTCGACCCTGGGTCGCGGCACCGAGGTGACGGTCTGGCTGCCGGTCGGCGCGATGAGCACCGGGCTGCAGGGTGACCTGCATGAGCCGCCGCCGGTGGTGCGGCGGTCTGTCCGCGTGCTGCTGGTGGACGACGAGGTCCTGGTCCGGCAGGCCACGGCACTGCAATTGCGCGACCTTGGCTACGAGGTGCTGGAGGCCGGAGGGCCCTCCCAGGCCTGGGCGCTGATCGAGGCGGGGATGGCCTTCGACGTGCTGGTGACCGACCAGATCATGGCCGAGGCGACCGGCGCCAGCTTCGCCAGGGAACTGCGCGGGCGCTGCGGCGAGCTGCCGGTGCTGATCATCACGGGCTATACCAATCTGCCACCGGAGGCGCTCCGCGGCTTCGAGGTGCTGGGCAAGCCGTTTCAGCGGGTGGAACTGGCGCGCAGCCTCGAGCGCGTGCTGGGTCATCGCCGCTGAGCGGCTACCCGGTGGCGGTTGCGGCGCTGCGTGGCAGGCGGATGACGAAGCAGGTGCCACGCGGCTCGTCGGAGTCGACCTCGACAGTGCCACCATGGGCGCTGGCAATTTCCCGGACGATGAACAGTCCCAGACCCACCGACCTGACGGTGTCGCTGTGTTCGCTGGCGCGGGTCATGGGTTCGAACAGCACCGGGATCAGCGACGCCGGAATCGCCGGGCCGTGGTTGTGCACGGCAAGGACGGCGGCGTCGGCGGTCAGCTCGCTGGTAATCGTGAGTGGGTGGCGGCGGTCGCCATAATTCACACCATTGGCCACCAGGTTGCCGATCATCTGCTGGGCGCGATCCAGGTCGATCGCCACTTGCCCCGATCCCTTGCACAGGTAGCGCAGGTGCGCCTGCGGGAAAGCCACCCGTAGTTCGTTGACACTCTGCTCGACTACCTGATGCAGGTCCATCTGCCGCCGCTTGATGCCCAGGCCCTTGCCGCTGCGCACCGACGCCAGGTCGAGCAGGTCGGCGATCATCCGTTCGGCGCGGGCGCAGGAATTGCCGATGTGGCTGAGCAGGCGGTTGTCCCGCGGCCCCCGGTCGGCCTGGCCGAGCAACTCGGCCGCCATGCGGATCGCGGTGAGCGGGTTTTTCAGGTCGTGGCTGGCGATCGCCACCATCTGCTCGGCGAAGGACGCCCGCCGCCTGGCGTTGCGATAGGCCTCGGCCAGCTCGGTCTGGGCCTGCTGCAGGGCGGTTTCGGCGGCGGTCTTTTCCGACAGCAGCTCCTCGGCGCGGCGCCGGGCGCCCAGCAGTTCACGTTCGTAGCGGTCCCGGTCGACGGTACCGAACAGCGCCAGTTCGTAGACCACCCCATGGGCCAGTTCGCGACGCGTGCCATTGAGCAGGACCGTGACGAGATGACCGGCGCCGTGGCGCAGATCGAGTTTCACTTCGGCCACCGAGCCCTGCATCTTCATCAGCGGCGCCCAGTGGGTCTGGTGGAAGATCCGTCCGCCCATGGTCAGCAGTTCCTGGAAGCGCCGCCCGGCCAGGGATTCCCGGGTCATGCCGAGCCAATTGCAGAAGGTCTGGTTGCAGCGCAGCAGGGTGCCGTCCTCGGCGGTCACCACCAGCCCGCAGGGGGCATGCTCGAACAGCTCGTCGGCGCCAGGCAGCAGGCTGTCATCCATGGCCGCAGTTTCCGCTCCAGGGCGCGAGGAACCTGTCCATGGCCTCGGAGCAGGCGCTCGGCACGCTCATGTGCGGACAGTGGCCGATATTGTCGACCCGTTGCAGCACACTGTTGGGCAGAACGCCGTGAAGGTATTCGCCGACTGCGACCGGGGCGATCAGGTCGTCGGTGGACTGCAGGATCAGCACGGGTGTCTCCAGGCCGGCGACGTCCTGGCGGTTGTCGGAAAGGAAGGTGACGCGGGCGAACTGGCGGGCGATCTCCGGGTCGGTGCGGCAGAAACTGTTGGTCAGTTCGCTGCTCAGCTCGGGCTGGCCAGGGGCGCCCATGATCACCGGAGCCATGGTGCTCGACCAGCCGAGGTAGTTGCTGTCCAGGGTGTCGAGCAATTCGAGGATGTCTTCCTGGCGGAAGCCGCCCACGTAGTCGTCGGCATCGATGTAGCAGGGCGACGGGCCGACCATCACATGGGCCGCGATGGTGCCCGGGGCCAGGCGGTCGGCCAGGGCGCCGATCATCGCGCTGACGGAGTGGCCGACGACGATCGCCGGCCCTCGGGCGAAGTGCCGGATGATCTCGTTGAGGTCGCGGGCGTAACCGTCCAGCGAGGCATATTTGTCGCGGTCCCAGGCGCTCAGGTCGGAACGACCGGCACCCACCAGGTCATACAGCACCACGCGAAAGTGGTCCTGGAAGTGCGGCTGCAGGTAGTTCCACATCGATTGGTCGCAACCGAAACCGTGGGAGAAGACCAGCGTCGAAGGGCCGTCGCCGATGACATTCACGTTATTGCGTCGTTGCAGGTCCATGGTTCCGGTTCTCATGCTGGCAGTTCGCCAGAAACGTTAGCAGGGCGGGGTGGCGCTGGCGAGTGTCCGGGCACCTTGTCCCGGGACCCTGTCTTGACTCCTTGCGCCAGCGGAAAGTTTCCGTTGCGCTCCGGGCACGCCACAGGTTTTCCCCGATTGCCGTCCGGCACCGCGAAAACCTGCGTGATTGACGCTTTCAAGCAATATGAATACAGTGTGTATACAGAGATTATTCATTCTGAAACCTGCTGGTGGAAGTGAATGTCTTGCGTAGCGCGGGACGGGCCGGAAGGCTGTCCCGGGCGGATCAGAAGACGATGCGCGGGTTCCTGCGTTGCCGTGCAGGTGCGCACCGGCGTGGCAAAGGGGAGGAGCTCCGTAGCTCGCATCTACCCACCCTTTGAAAGAGTTGAATCAACATGGCGGTTTCAAGAAGAAAGGTCCTGATTGGAGCGGGCGTTGGCGCCGGTGTCATTGCTGCCGGCGGCGCTGCTTCCCTGCTCGCGGACGGCGTGCCGAACGACCCGGATTCCCTGCAGCGCATTGCCTCGCTGCCCAAGGACGACTCCAGCCCGGGCTGGTTCCACACCAGCCGCGTGCGCCAGCCACGTCCACCGCTGATCGGCGATGCCCAGGCGCCCTGGGTGGTGGTCGGCGGCGGCTTTACCGGGCTCGCGGCTGCGCGCCAGCTGGCGCTGAACTTCCCCAATGACCAGGTGATCCTGGTAGAAGCCCAGCAGGTCGGCTTCGGCACCTCCGGGCGAAACGCCGGTTTCCTCATCGATGTGCCCCATGACATCGGTGCGCCGGACTACATCGGCGACAAAGCCAATGCCCGCAACGTCCTGGCCCTCAACCAGCGCGGCCAGCACATCCTTCGCGACCTGGTCGAAGAGCACAACATCGTCGACGCCCACCTGCGCCACTCCGGCAAGTACCAGGCGGCCATCGAGGACAAGGGCATCGCCGTGCTCAACGCCTACCGCGGCGGCCTGGAAGGGTTGGGCGAGAAGGTCGAGCTGATCGAAGGCAACGAGCTGAAGGACCATATCGGCACCTCGTTCTACCGCAAGGCGCTGTTCACGCCGGGCACCATGCTGGTCCAGCCGTCGGCACTGGTGAAGGGCCTGGCCGACAGCCTGCCGGCGAACGTCACCCTGTACGAAGACACCCCGATCACCGCCGTGGACTACGGCACGAAAACCGTGCTGCACCACCCGACCGGGCGCATCACCGCCGACAAGCTGATCCTCGCCAACAACGCCTTTGGCCAATACTTCGGTTTCCTGCAGGGCCGCATGCTGCCGATCTTCACCTACGGCAGCCTGACCCGTCCGCTGACCGCTGCCGAGCAGGCCAGCATCGGCGGCCACGAGTTCTGGGGCGTGATCCCGGCCGACCCGTTCGGTACCACCCTGCGCCGCACCCACGACAACCGCATCCTGGTGCGCAACAGCTTCAGCTTCAACCCGGATGGCCGGGCCAAGACCAACTACCCGGAGAAGGTTCGCCCGGCGCACCGTTTGTCCTTCGAGCGGCGTTTCCCGACCCTGGCTGGCGTGCCGTTCGAGCACACCTGGGGCGGCGGCCTGGCGATGACCCGCAACGGCGCCGGCTTCTTCGGCGAGCTGCGGCCGAACGTCTATGGTGCGCTGGGTTGTAACGGCCTGGGCACCGTGCGCGGCACGGCCACCGGCACCTTGCTGGCGAACCTGCTGGCGGGCAAGCGCGAGAACCTGACCGACTTCCTGCTGGCGGCGCCCAAGCCGAGCTGGAATCCGCCGCAGCCGGCGTTGTCGCTGGGGGTCAACTTCACCTTGCGGACCGGCCAGGCGCGGGCGGGTCTGGAGGCCTGACACATCGCCTGGTGGGAGCGGCTTCAGCCGCGATTGGGCGCGTAGCGGCCATACAACCTGTGTCCCGGGTGTGTCAGGCTGATGGGGGACTCAGGTTTTACGACGGCTTTGCCGCCGTTCGCGGCTGAAGCCGCTCCTACCGGGATACCCCCCAAGGTCGGGCTCAAGACCCGACATGCCCACTGCTGCTGACAATCCTCAGGCTCAGCGCCTCATACGGGTCGAGGTTGATCAGCAGTCGCCCGTCCTCGCTCAGGTCGCCTTCGACCGTCTCATTGATCATGTCCACCACCGGCCCCGGGGTGAAGCCACTCAGGTGCAGTTCCTCGCTGATCGCTTCCTGGCTGAAGTTCAGCGCGCTGATCTGGGTGCCGCGGCCCGCCGGCAGTTCGTGGACCATCACCAGCAACCCGGACGTCAGCACGTCCGGCACCAGCACCTGGCGGCTGCTGGCGATGCCGTAGGCCTGGCGTACGGCGAGCAGTTTCTTCACCTTGCTGGCAAACGAGTCAGGCTGTTCCAGCTGGCTGTCGAGGCTGCCGTAGAGGCTGCGCGCACGCGGCATGCCACGTACCGAGCTATCGGCGTCCGGCGCAAGGCCGGCCAGGTCGTAGCCGCCACGGTGAATCCAGCGGGTGTCGCCATCGACCATGCGTTCGGCCACTGCCTCGGCCGGCAAGGGCAGGGCACCCACCAGGTCCCAGCCGGAGAACGCCACCACGCCGGGCTGCATGGCGTTGTACATGACCAGCAGCAGGTGCACTTTCTGGATCAGCTCGATCTCTGCCTCGCCGATCTGCTCCAGGTCGCGAATGCCCAGCGCGGCAGTGATCAGGCTCGCCGTGGTGCAGGCGATGCCATTGGTGACGAAGCGCAGGTTGTAGGGGGCGTGCTCGCCCGACAGCCGCTCATAGATCTCTTCACGGATGTGCTCGCGCAGGATGCTGCCGGGCAGGGTCTGGCCCTTGTACAGGTACATATCATGGGCGTGCAGGGTCCAGAAATGCACCAGCTCCACCGTCAGTTCGTCGTGGTTCTGCAGGGCATGGATCAGCGACGCCGGGTCGATGCCGAAGCCGTGCATTTCCTTGAGCATCAGCCGCAGGAACTCGGTATCGCCGGTGAGCAGCGCGTGCTGATAGGCGGGGCGGGTGATGAAGTCGTAGGACAGGTCGGCTCCGCCTTTGGACATCTGCGCGATGTCGTCCAGGGTGAGGTTCAGTTCCTGGAAGCTGAAGCCGCCGGCCTTGCGGATCATCCCGCCGATCAACTGATTGCCGGTGATCGACAGTGGGTGACTCTCCGACCAGGCAGTGCCACCCGCGCGGATCTCCACGCCGAGAAAACCGTTGGCGTCCAGGCGCAGGCCGCGGGCGCCGAGGCAGTCGAGGGCGTGCAGGGCGTCGCCGATGATCATCTGCTGGGCGGCAAAGGTCGGGTCGAGCCAGTTCAGCGACGGCTGGCCTTCCTTGAAGTAATGCAGGTAGACCCAGCGTCGGGTCTTGCCGTCCACCCCGGTGATCGGCGGTGTGGCGCTCCAGTCGGTCTCCTTGACGCCGGGCTCGAAGAAGATCACCCGCTGCAACTGGCCGACGATGTAGTGGCGTAGCTTGAGCTCGTCGCAGACGGCGGGCGGCAGGTTGACGGCATCGCGACCCGCCGGCACCTCTGGCAGCAGCGACCAGTCTTCCTCGCGGATCTCGACCATGTGGTACAGCCCCGGATACACGCCATGGCCCAGCTCGGCCAGGCGGAAATCGGCGCCCTTGCCGGTGTGGGAGGGGATCAGGTCGTCGATGGTCACCGCATTGTGCGCGGCGGCCAGGCGACTCATGCGCACCAGTTCTTCCTCGCTGCCGTACAGCGGGTCGATATCGAAACTCATGCGGTCGAAATTGCCGTCGATGCTTGGCGTGGTCTCGCGCCCGCGCAGGCCGCCGGACTGCTTGATCGGCCCGGTGTGGATGCCTTGCACACCGATCTCCGACAGGCGCTTCCACAGCGCCTCGTGGCCGAGGGCGCCAAGCACGCTGCAATCCTCGGGGGCGATGATCGCGTCGGGATACACCGTCAGCCACACCGACGCGATATCGGTGGCACGGCGCGGCTGCGCCTCGGCATAGGGGTTCTGCCACAGCCGTGCCTGGCCGGCGTACAAGGTGGCGCGGGTCTGGGCGGCGCGCAGCATCGAGCGGTCTTCGAGCCACTTCACGTAGGCGTCGTCGGGTCGGGCCATTGCGGTTTCCTCGCTAGCGTCCGTTGGGGGCTGTGAGGTTATGACGGTAGTCGAGGCGGAACGTTCGGATGGGTTGGGCTGTCGAGGTTTGGTGCGCGGCGTATCGCGGGTGCATGACTTAAGAGCTTCAGCGCCCTTGAGATCGAGCGCCGCCTGCGCGGCGCATCGCCGGCAAGGCCGGCTCCCACAATGGTCGCGTCGGGCACAGATTTATTGTCTGGCTCGATACCTCGTGGGAGCGGCTGTCAGCCGCGATTCGATCTCAAGCACGACGACGTGCGTCAGCTCAAAGCTCCCGAGCCAGCTCGGCCCCGTTCCCCCGCCGATTCAACACCACCAGGTACACCAGTCCGACCGCAATCCACCCACAACCGAGCAACTGCGCATCCAGGCTCATGCTGACCAGTACATAAGCGATGATCACCAGCCCGATCGCCGGGAACAGCAGGTGCTTGAACCACTGCCCGCTCTTCTGGCGAATGAAGTAGTGGTTGATCACCGCCAGGTGCAGCAGGCAGAAGCCGGTCAGGGCGCCGAAGTTGACCAGTGAGGTGAGCACGTCCGGCGCATCGAGGAAGTACAGGCCGATGCCCAGCGACAGCACACCCACCAGGTACAGGCTGATGTGCGGTGTCTGGTAGCGCGGATGAACGCTGGCCAGCACCCGCGGCAGCTTGCCGTCCCTCGCCATGGAGTAGAGCAGGCGCGACACGGCGGCCTGGGAGGTGATGGACACGGTGACGCCCCAGGCCAGCGCGGTGGACACCGCGGTGAGGGTGGACAGCCAGCGCCCGCCGGCGGCTTCGGCGATCTCGTAGAAGGCGGTGTCCGCCGACTTGAAGGTCATGCCGGCCGCAAGGTCGGTGGCCAGCCAGGTCTGGATGATGAAGATCCCGCCCATGACGAACAACGCGATCAGCGCGGCGCGGCCGATCTGCTTGGCCGGGTCGCCCTTGACTTCTTCGGCGAGGGTGGAGATGGCGTCGAAGCCAAGGAACGACAGCACCGCGATGGACACCGCCTTCATCACCAGGCCGAGGTTGAAATGCTCCGGTTGCAGCAGCGGCTCAAGCGTCAGCCGGCCATTGCCCAGGCCGCCTTCCAGCGCCTGGTAACCGACCACCAGGAAGATCGCCAGCACCGCCAGTTCGGCGATCAGGAACAGCAGGTTGAAGCGCGCCGCCAGGGTGATGCCGCGCAGGTTGATGAGCGTGGCCGAGACCAGGAAGATCAGCATGAACACCAGCTTGGGAATCGCCGGGAACAGGTGGTTCAAGGCCAGGGCGCTGAACACGTAGAGCAGCGGCGGGATCAGCAGGTAGTCGAGCAGCAGCACCCAGCCGGCGATGAAGCCGACGTTGGGATGGATGCCGCGCTGGGCATAGGAATACACCGAGCCGGCGATGGGGAAGGCGCGGGCCATGGCGCCGTAGCTGAGGGCGGTGAACAGCATCGCCACCATGCCCACCAGGTAGGCCATCGGCACCATGCCGTTGGCGTCGGCGTGGACCCAGCCGTACACGCCGAAGGGCGCGATGGGGATCATGAAGATCATGCCGTAGATCACCAGGTCGCGAAGGGTGAGACTGCGGCGCAGTTGTTGGGTGTATCCGAATTGTTCGATAGCCACGGTGGAATCCTCTGGGGGACGGCAGCTTTAAAGATTCGGCGCTTGGATGTGCGCTCAGTTGTTCTTGTTCTACGAACCTGCCCGACCCGGTTTCCCTGGCCGGGACAAGCTTCAGAGCCAGGGCGCCAGGCGCTGCGTCCAGGCTTCCACCCCTTGCGGGGTCCGCAGTCCATCGTTGCGGATTTCCAGCAGCACGGCGTCGATGCCGCGTCCATCGCCATGGACGGGGACGGTCATGTCCTCCGCCGGGTCGATCACATAAGGCTGGTTGGCGCCGGTCTCCTCGCCGCATTCGCGCAAGGCGCCGATGATCCGGCTGGCGTAGGCCTCGGCCTCGCCGTACAGCACGCCGGCAGTCCATGGCCGGGGTTTGCCGCGGTAGCTCGGGGTGAAGCTGTGCACCCCGACGAGACGGACTTCCCGACCCTCGGCGATGCGCGCATCCAGCAGCTGCGTCAGTTGCTGATGAAACGGCTCGAACAGCCGTGCCACCCGTTCCTGGCGGTTGGCCTCCGACAGGCCGACGTTGCCGGGGATCGGGTAGACCTCGCTGTGCTCGGGGATCAGGTCATCGGCCGACAGCGGCCGGTTCAGGTCGATCAGCAGCCGCGAGTAGTTGGCCACCAGCAAGGTGGCGTCGAGCCGTTTGGCCAGCGCTTCGGCCAGCTCGAGGGCGCCGATGTCCCAGGCGATGTGTTCGGCGGCGGCCACGTCATCCAGCCCCAACTGCGCCAGTGGCTCCGGGATGTAGCGGCTGGCGTGCTCGCACACCAGCAGCACCGGGCTGTCGCCGTACGGGTTGACCAGCCGGAACGGCGGGCGCTGGTACAGGCCGGCTTCAGTAGTAGGTTGCATAGGTTTCACAGAGTTGCTCCTCGCCAAGCTCACGGGTGAGCGTCAGTTCCTGGCGCTTCATCGAGACGTAGGTGTCCAGCAGCGCCGCGGGCAGTTGCGCGCACAGCTCGCTGTCCTCCAGCAGCAGGCGCTGGGCCTCTTCGAGCGAGGCCGGCAGGGCCTTGATGCCCAGTTCCTCGCGCTGCTCGGCACTGAGGCTATGGGGATCGACATCGGTGACCGCCGACAGTGGCAGCTCCTGCTCGATGCCCAGGCGTCCGGCGATCAGTGCCGCGGCCATGGCCAGGTGCGGGCTGGCGGTGGCGTCCATCGGCCGGAACTCGAGGTTGAACTGCTGGGCGCGAGGCTTGCCGCCAAGGCCCACCACCGGACAGATACGCAGCGCCGCCTCGCGGTTCTGCAGGCCCAGGCAGGCGTAGGCCGCGCTCCAGTGATGGGGCTTGAGGCGCAGGTACGACACCGCCGTGGGCGCAGTGAGGGCGCAGAGTGCCGGCAGGTGGCGCAGCACGCCGGCGGACCAGTGTTGCGCCAGTTTCGACAGTTTGCCGGGGCCGTTCTCGTCGTAGAACACCGGCGTGCCGTCCAGGCGTTGCAGGCTGATGTGCAGGTGCACGCCATTGGTCACCGCACCGGGGGCGAGCAGCGGCGTGAAGCTGCTGCGCAGGCCCAGCTGGCGGGCGATCTCGCGGGTCACTTCGCGCACGTTCACGGCGCGGTCCGCCGCTGCCACGCCCTGGGTCGGGCGGCAGGTGACTTCGTACTGGTCGCGGCCATACTCCGGCAGGAACATCTCAGGCTCCGCGCCGATCTGCTCCAGGGCGCTCATCAGCCAGCCGCCGAAGTCGCCGCTCTGGCGCTGGGCCTGCAGCGAGAAGGCGGCCGTGCGCTGGGCTGGCAGGCCAAGCAGGTTGAATTCGTGTTCGAAGGCGGCGGTGATCTGCAGGCCGAGCTCGCGGTAGCGGGCGGTTTCTTCTTTCAGCAGGGTGCGCGGGCACACCGGCCAGGGCGCGCCGTCGGTGGTCACCAGATCGCCGTGCAGGTAGTCCAGCGGCGCGGCCTGTGGGTCGGGGCCGTGCTCCAGGCGTACGCGGCTGTCGGGGTCGGGGAGCAGGCGCAGGTCGCCGTGGCTACCCCAGGGGCCGTCTTCGGCGATCACGTCCTGGGGCGTCAGCGAGCTGTTGGCCGGCACCCAGCCGCAGCCGCTGGCGAGCTGGCCGGCGACATCCGTCTCGGGCAGCGAGCGGCCGCGGGTGATGCCGCACAGGTCGGTGGTGACGAAGCTGGTCAGGCGCAGCGGCGCGCCGGGATTGCGTTGACTCATGGCGGTCTCCCGGGCTCAGGCCAGCGCAGCGATGCGGGCCAGGACGGTGTCGGTGTCGGTGATCCAGCAATAGCCCTTGATCGCGTTCAGGCAGGCCTGGTGGCGTTCGGCGGTGTGGGTGGCGCAGGCGTCTTCCACCAGCGTCACCAGGTAGCCGCGGTCGGCGGCGTCGCGCACGGCCATGTCCACGCACTGGTCGGTGACCACGCCGCAGACGATCAGGTGGCGGGTGTTCAGGTTGCGCAGCACGTAGTCGATGGCGGTGGAGTTGAAGACTCCGGAAGAGGTCTTGGGCAGCACGATCTCGTTTTCCGCCGGCGCCAGGGCGTCGATCACCTGGGCGTCGGGGCTGCCCTTGGGCAGGTGCATGTCCGACAGCTTGTGGTCCAGCGAGCGGTCGCGGCCATCGGCGGTGAGGCTTTCGATGATGGTGTGCAGCACGTTCTCGCCGATGCCCCGCATCGCCGCCAGCAGGCGCTGCTGGTTGGGGATGACGGTCTGTTCGACCCGCTCGTAGAAGTAGCGGGCGGCCTGCGGATCGACGTGGGGATCACGGCCGGGCTCGACCCAGGCGCGCTGCATGTCGACGAACAGCATCGCGGTCTGGCCGGCGGTGAACGGCAGGTCGCGGGGGGATTGATGGGGCACGGTGGGCACGGCTATTCCTCCAGGATGTGGCTGCTGAACGCAGCTCGTAATTGATCGATGCCTTCCAGGCGGTCATCGAGGTGACCGTCCATCCGTGCCACCAGGGAGGCGATCAGCGCCTCGACCTGGGCGGTCGCGGGAACCAGTGAATCGAAGGGCGAGCGGGATTCCACCGGTGCGCTGACGATCAGGTCGGCGAACTCGCGTAGCGGCGAGTCGTAGATATCGGTGAACAACAACACCCGCGCGCCACGGGCCTTGGCGGCCTTGGCCACGGCGAAGGCCTGGGCCTGGTAGCGGCGGTAGTCGAACACCACCACCAGGGTCTGGCGGTCGAGTTCGTTGAGCTGGTCGGGCAGGGCGGCACCGTCGTCCAGCAGCAGGCAGCCACTGCGCAGGATGCGCAGGTGGGCGACCAGGTAGCCGGCGAGGAAACGGCTGAAGCGCCCGCCGTGGCACAGCACGCGGGTCTTGCTGTCGAGCAGCCAGTCGCCGATCAGGCGGATATCGTCGGCCTGGGTCAGGGCCAGGGTACGTTGCAGACTCTCGCTGGCCTCGCCCAGGTAGTTGGACCAGACGTCGTCGCGGCTCATGGCTTCGCGACGGTCGGCCAGCAGCGTGCGCGGCGAGCGCAGGCGGTCGTCCACTTCGGCCAGCAGGGCGTTCTGGAAGTCGGCGTAGCCGGCAAAACCGAGTTTCTTCACCAGGCGCAGGATGGTCGGATCGCTGACCCCGGCTTGCCGCGCCAGCCGCGACATCGGGCCGAGACCGCCACGCGGGTAGTCGTCGAGCAGGGCGCGGATGACCTTGCGCTCGGCTTTGGTGAGGTCGACTTCGGGCGTATTCAGGCGGGCTTTGAGTGTCGGCATGGCAAGGTCCCTGTGGATGTCTTATTTGTATAATGTGTTTCAGAAATACGCAACGGTGTATTTTTGTCGAATTCACTACTTTTCATGCTGACAGGGCGCTGCAGCCGAAGCACAGCGCCAGCCATGGGAAAGGCGTCTTAAAGCGCGCGCAACAGCGCCCGGGTCTGTTCACAGACCATGTCGATGACTTTCTCGAAACGCTCACCGGCGAAATCGGGCCAGCCCAGGGTATCGAGGGTCATGCCGGGGGTGAGGTGAAACGGCAGCAACTGGCCGTGCAGGGTGATTGCCCGCAGGGTGCTGGCTTCATCGATCTCGACCTGGCCGCGCAGGCGTGCCACCAGCGCGCAGGTCACGCCGAGCAGGCGCTGGCCCACCACCTGCTGGATCAGGCGCTGACCGTCGCCGGGGCCGAGGCCGGCCTGCTCGCGGGCGTGAAACTTGCGCCAGCCGGCGGTTTCCGGTGAGCGCAGCATGAGTTCGGCGATGCTGCGGTGCAGGGCACAGAACGCTTCGATCAGCGCCTCCCGGTCGGCCTCGGCGGCGAGTGTCGCTTCGGCCTGCTCGATGGCCGGGTCCAGTGCTTCGCCGATGCGCTGGGTCATGTGCTCGACGCAGGCCAGGTACAGGCCGCGCTTGTTGCTGAAGTAGTAATTCAGGGCCGGCGCATTGAGCCCCGCACGTTCGGCGATGTCGCGGGTGGAGGCGCCTTCGAAGCCCTGTTCGCCGAAACGCTCCAGGGCCACCGACAGCAGCCGCGCGCTGCTCTCGTCACCGCATTGGTATCCGCCGTGGCTCTCCTGACGGCGTCGCTTGGTTGCGCTCACATCGCTCTCCTGTCGGCTGCAAGGGAGCGATTATGCGTGGCCGGGCGGAAGAAATATACCAATTGACACAATTCTAACGACTGTAATAAATATAACGAGTGTAATAAATCAACCCATACGGTCAGCCCACCCCATGACAACCCTGCACACTCCCGAACTTCCCACCCCGAACCCCGTGCGTGTCGCTCCCGGCAAGCGCAGGGCCCGTCTGCTCGCGATCGTCCTGGCGATTGCCGCTGCCCTGGCCTGGACGGTGCATTGGTGGAGCGTGTCGCGCTTCCTGGTGGACACTGATGATGCTTATCTGGAGGCGGACAGTGTGGGTGTGTCGCCACGGGTGGGCGGCACGGTGGCCCAGGTGTTCGTCGAAGAGCACCAGCACATCGAGGCCGGCCAGCCGCTGGTACGGCTCGACGATCGTCGTTACCGCGCCGAGTACGACCAGCAGGCGGCGCTGATCGCTGCCCGGCGTGCCGAGATCGCCAACGGCGAGGCGCAACTGGCCGAGCGCCGCGCCGCCGTGGATCAGGCCCAGGCTCGGCTGCGTGGCGAGCGTGCCAACGCCGAGTACAGCGCAGGCCAGGTCCGCCGCTATCAACCCCTGGCCGACAGTGGCGCCGAACCTCGCGAGCGCCTGGAAGAACTGCGCAACGTCGCCCGCCAGGCGCAGAGCGCCGAGGCCGCGCAACAGGCGGCGGTGGAACTGGCGCAACGGCAACTGACCAGCCTGCGGGCGTCGATCGCTCAGGCCCGCGCCCAGCTCGATTCCGCCGAAGCGGCCGCCGCCAGGGCGCGTCTCGATGTTGACGACAGCATCGTCTACAGCGCGGTCGCCGGCCGCGTCGGTGACCGCGGCGTTCGGGTCGGCCAGTACGTGCAGCCCGGCTCGCGGCTGATGACCGTGGTGCCGGTGGAGCAGGCCTACATCACCGCCAACTTCAAGGAAACCCAGCTTGATCGCCTGCAGCCCGGGCAGCCGGTGAGGATCCGCGTCGATGCCTGGCCGGGCGCCCGCGTCAGCGGCCGCCTGGAAAGCCTGGCGCCCGGCACCGGTGCCCAGTTCGCCCTGCTGCCGCCGGACAACGCTACCGGCAACTTCACCAAGATCGTCCAGCGCGTGCCCGTGCGCATCCGCCTGCTGGAATCTAGCCTGCCACCGGGCACCCTGGTGCCAGGGCTGTCGGTCCATGTCGAGGTGGATACCCGTGGCTGAGCCCTTGCCCGCACCGGGCGCGCCCGCCAACGCCAGCCGCGCCGACTGGATCGCCGTCGCCGCCGGTGCCCTCGGCGCGCTGATGGCGACGCTGGACATCTCCATCACCAACTCGGCACTGCCACAGATCCAGGGCCAGATCGGCGCCACCGGCAGCGAAGGGACGTGGATTTCCACCGCCTACCTGATGGCCGAGATCGTCATGATTCCGCTGACGGCCTGGCTGACCCGGGTTTTCGGCCTGCGTACCTTCCTGATCGGCAACGCACTGCTGTTCGTGTTCTTTTCCATGGTCTGCGGCTTTGCCGACAACCTCACCCAGATGATCATCGGCCGCCTGGGCCAGGGCTTTGCCGGCGGGGCGATGATCCCCACCGCGCAGGTGCTGGTGGCGACCCGCTTGCCACGGCACCAGATGCCCATCGGCATGACGGTGTTCGGCCTCACGGTCCTGCTCGGCCCGTTGCTGGGACCGGTGATCGGCGGCTGGCTGACCGAGAACATCGACTGGCGCTGGTGCTTCTTCCTCAACCTGCCGGTGTGCGCGGCGCTGGTGCTGATGCTGGCCTCGGGGCTGCCGCCGTCCCGCGCCGAATGGCGGCGCTTTTTCCAGGCCGACTGGCTCGGTATTGCCGGCCTGACCCTGGCCCTGAGCGCGCTCACCGTGGCCCTGGAGGAGGGCCAGCGCGAGCGCTGGTTCGAGTCGTCGCTCATCGTCGGGCTGTGCCTGGCCGCCCTGGCCGGTGCGCTGTTGCTGGGTATTGCCCAGTTCACCGCGCGCGAGCCGATCCTGCGCCTGCGGCTGTTGGCCAACCGGCATTACGCCGCGGTGATCGTCATTGTGTTTCTGGTGGGCGCCGGGCTGTATGGCGTGGCCTACCTGCTGCCGCAGTTCCTCAGTGGCGTGACCGGCTACAACGCCCAGCAGTCCGGCGCGGTGATGCTGATGTCGGGGCTGCCGGCGTTTCTGGTGGTGCCGCTGCTGCCGCGCCTGCTGGCCCGCTATGACGCTCGCCTGCTGGTGGTGGCCGGCATCCTCGCGCTGTCGCTGAGCTGTTACCTGGCTACCGGCATCACCGCTCGCAGCGCCGGCCACGATTTCATGTACTCGCAACTGCTGCTGGGCGTCGGCCAGTTGCTGGCGATGATGCCGCTCAACCAGCTGTCCATGAGTTCGGTGCCGCCGCAGCAGGCGGGCGATGCCGCCGGGCTGTTCAACATGGCGCGCAACCTGGGCGGGTCGGTGGGGCTGGCCTTGCTCGGCACCTTTCTCGACCGGCGCACCAGCATTCATGACGACACCCTGCGCGAGGCGGTAACAGCCGCCTCGGCCACCGGCCAGGCGCATATCGCCGGCCTTCAGGAGCGTTTTTTCGGCGACCACCTGGACGCCGTCACCGCCCATCTCCAGGCCCTGACCAGCTTCGCCCAGCAGATCCGTCTGCAGGCGGTGGTACTGACCTACATCGACACCTTCCAGGCGCTGGCGCTGACACTGCTGCTCTGCGTGCCGCTGGCCTGTCTGCTTCGCAAGGCGCTGCCCGGCGCCCCCGTCACAGGACACTGACCCATGACCACCCGTTTCCTCCGCAGCGCCTTGCTGCTGTCTGCGTACGTCCTGGCCTTGCCGGGCTGCAGTGTCGGCCCGGACTATCAAGGTCCGCCCAGCCCCTTCGCCGAAGCCCTGAACGCCGCGCAGTTGTACCGCGCCGCCAGCCCGGCCACCCCGCAACCGGCGCTCGCGCACTGGTGGCTGGCACTGGACGATGCCGGACTGACCGCGCTGATCGACCTGGCGCTGGCTGCCAGCCCCGACCTGGACATTGCCCGTGCGCGGATGCGCCAGGCCTACGCCGGCTTCGAAGGCCAGCGCAGCGACCGCCTGCCCAAGGTCAATGCCAGTGCCGCCGAGCTGCTGCGCGGCAGCGACAGCCAGCCGGTATCGCGCTACTACCTGTCGGGATTGATGGCGAGCTGGGAGCCGGACCTGTTCGGCGCCGCCCGCCGCACCAGCGAGGGCGCCGAAGCCGAAGCCCAGGCCAGCGTCGCCGAACTCGACGATGTGCGTCTGCAACTCACGGCCCAGGTGGCGCAGGGCTATCTGGAACTGCGCAGCCGCCAGTTGCGGGCCGACAAGCTGCGCCAGTCGCTGGCGCTGGAGCAACGCCTGCTGCAACTGAGTGAAGAGCGCCTGCGCGCCGGTACGGCCGGCGCCGGTGACGTGGCGCGATTGCACACCCAGGCAGGCCAGACCGAGGCCGACCTGATCGCCTTGCAGGGGCAGATCGAGGAGTCGCTGGATCAATTGGCGTTGTTATGTGGCCAGGCTCCGGGTAGTTTGGATGCCCGTTTCAGTGCCCTGGCGCCGTTGCCCCGCGTGCGCGCTGAGCCGGCGGCAGGCAGTCCCGCTGCGCTGTTGCGTCAGCGTCCCGATATCCGTGCCGCGGAACGCCGGCTGGCAGCGAGCAACGCGAAGATCGGCGAGCAGCAAGCGGCGGCATTCCCCAGGGTGTCGCTGATCGGCAGCCTCAGTTTCGCCGGCGACAGCGCCTCGGGACTGTGGAACAAGGGCAATCTCGGCTGGCTGGGCGTGCCCTACCTGCAATGGAACCTCCTGGATTTTGGTCGGAACCGACACATGGTTGAACAGGCGCAAGCCCACCACGACGAAGCCGTGGCCCAGTACACCGCCAGCGTGCTCGGCGCGCTGCGCGACGCCAATGTCGCCCTTGGCCGTTTCGGTCACGAGCGACGCCGGCTCGACGTGCTGCGCGAGGCCGAGACCGCAGCGATCCGCAGCGCCGGATTCAGCGAGCAACGCTATCGCGGCGGCAGCCGTTCGGCCCTCGACTGGCTGGATGCCGAGCGCACCCGCAACGATGCCGAGCAGCAGCGCATCAGTGCCGAGGCCCAGTTGCTGATCAGCTACGTGGCCCTGCAGAAAAGCCTCGGCCTCGGCTGGCAGAGCGAATAGGGCCGCCCATGCGCAACAGCCGGCATGACCTGATGTGGAAGCAGCTGTTGCCGCAAGCCCGGCGCAACGACGATGCCTTGCAGGTGCAGTTGAGCACCGCCTTCGTCAACGCCATTCTCGACGGTCGCCTGCTGGCCGGCAGCCGGCTGCCGTCCGGGCGCGACCTGGCCCGGCTCACGGGCGTGTCGCGCAATACGGCGGTGCTGGCCTACGAACGGCTGGTCGCCGAGGGTTACGTCGAGGCGCGCCCGCGGGACGGCTTTTTCGTCTGCTCGGCGATCCGCCCCACGGCCATCGTGAGCAGCCCGGAGCCTGCCGCCGCGCCCGGCCCGGACTGGTCGGCGCGCCTGCCGGCACAACCGGCGGACCTGCTCTGGGCCGACCGGCCAAATATCTGGCGCGAGGTGCGCTACCCCTTCGTCTACGGTCAGTTCGACCACCGCCTGTTTCCCATTCACCAATGGCGCCAGTGCAGCCGCCAGGCTCTGGAACTGCGGGCGGTGGACCGTTGGTGGCAGGAAGGCGAGGACGTCGACTCCACCCAGTTGATCAGCCAGCTGATCCGGCGCGTGCTGCCTCGCCGCGGCATTGCCGCCAGCGAGGACGAAGTGCTGCTGACCCTGGGCCGGCAGCAGAGTTTCTACCTGCTGGCGCGCTTGTTCGCCCGTGACGGGCGACGCGTGGCCGTCGAGCATCCGGGCTTCATGGACCCGCGCAACGTGTTCGCCCACGAAGGCGCCGAGGTGGTGCCGGTGCCGGTGGACGAGGAGGGCGTGCGACTCACCGCTGCGCTGGCGGACTGCGATTACCTGTATTGCTCGCCGGGCTACCAGTGCCCCACCGGCGTGACCATGAGTGCTGCCCGCCGCCACGAACTGCTGCGCCTGGCCCGGGAGCGTGACCTGGTGATTTTCGAGGACGATGACGATCCGGAAACCCAGTACGACGGCCAGGGCCAGCCGGCGCTCAAGGCCGAAGACCGCGATGATCGGGTCATCTACCTCAGCAGCCTGTCGAAACTGCTGTCGCCGGGGCTGTGCATCGGTTTCATCGTCGCCCCGGCGCCGGTGATCGCCCGCCTGCGGGCCTTGCAGCGGCTGATGATCCGGCAGATTCCCGGCAACAACCAGATCGCCACGGCGCTGTTCATCCAGCAGGGGCACTACGACCGGCTGCTGCAGAAAACCCGTGACAGCCTGGCCCACCGCGCGGCGCTGGTGGTGGAGGCCCTGCGCCGGGAACTGCCCGAGGCGCGCTTCAGCGTGCCCCGCGGTGGCGCGACCCTGTGGCTTGAACTGCCGTGGTGCCACGATGCGGTGGCCTTCTACTACGAGGCGCTGGAACAGGGCGTATTGCTCGACCCCGGTGTTGCCTTCTTCATTCGTCCCGAGGGTGAGCAGCATCGTTTCGTGCGCCTGGGCTTCGGCGCCATTGCTGTCGAGCGCATTGCGCCGGGCATCCGCGAGCTGGCACGGGTCGTCAACGCGCATCTGCGCCGTCATCGCCGCTGAAGGTTTGGCACTGCACGAAAACAGGGCTATTTGCACCATCAGTGTTCCTGTGGCAACACTTGCCTGCGGTGGTGTCTGCCAGGGCGCCGAACATTCGCCGAGGCAAGCGATAAAATCCTTTTGAATCAATGAGCTGGCTGGCTCCATAAGCTTCTGGCGCTGGCCCCATCGGCTGGATGCAAACCTGCACCGACTCCCCTGATCGCCGGCGTCATCCAGACCCCGGCGACGGACTGAACCCACAAGAGGAGGGGAGCTTTGGAATCGTTATTCGTACCACGCCGATGGAGCATCGGCCTGTTCGCTTTGGGGGTACTCAATGCCGCCCAGGCGGCCGATGCACCGGCCGGCAGCGCGGGCTTGCCCGCGTGCGCCGCCTACGACCGCGCGCTGACCCGGGCCGAGCCCGCCACCCGCCCCGTACCGGTCTGCGCCCGCATCAGCCCGGAGCTGGGCGGGCTGCGCAAGACCCTGGCCGACTACGGCGTCGGCATCACCATCACCTCCTACAACGGCTACACCTATGATCTCGGCGGTCATAACGCCAAGACCCAGGTCTACAACGGCCAGAACCCCAGCTACAACGGCTCGCTCAATCTCTACACCACCTACGATTTGACCCGCCTGGGCTTGGCCAACGACGCCCAGCTCACCCTGGCCGGGCAAGTGGTGCGCTCGACCTACGAGCCGGCCAACCCCGAGGTGTCCCAGGTCAGCGTGCTGGCGGTGAACCAGTCGTTCTTCGACCACCAGCTGGAGATCGAGTACGGCTATGTCGCCGGGGTGAAGCTGTTCTACGGCGTGGCCCTGGGCGGCAATGCCTCCACCGCGGCGCTCGGCCCCAACAGCGTGGTGCCGTTCCAGGTGGGCATGTCGGCCACGGTGCCGACCCCGACCTTCAACGTCATCACCCGCGACGCATCGCTGCGCTGGTACAACAGCGCCGCCATCACCCGCAGCGTCAGCCCCCAGGGCATCCTCGAGGACGTCAACCGCAACCCCAACGGCCTGCACTGGAAGGTGGCGGGTGCCAATCCGATGCTGATCGACGAGCTCGGCTACAAGCGGGCGGCCTCGGCCACCGAGAACGCCGTGTGGTCGCGCTTCGGCATGATGTACAACACCAGCCACTACACCGAGTTCAAGACCGGCGAGGAGTCCGACAACAACTGGGGCCTGTACTTCGCCGACACCCATCAGATCAGCAAGCCTTATGGCGACGCCCGTGGCTGGTACCTGGACACCAAGCTGGACTTCTCGCCGGACTCGGTGAATGCCATCAACAAGGCCTTCCAGGTCAGCGCCTTCAACATGGGGCCCTTCGCCAGCCGGCCGTTCGACATGGCGTCGGTTGGGTTCAGCAAGAGCTACTACAGCAAGGACCTGCGCGAGGTGTACGACGCCTACCGCATGGACAGCGTGCCTTACACCATGGCGGTGACCGGCTCCTATGCGGCACGGCTGTCGCCGGGCATCTACCTGGTCAACGGCCTGACCTGGACGAAGAATCCGGTGTTCTCACCGGACCACCCCGATGCGCTGCTGCTGCAGACCTCGCTGAACCTGCTGTTCTGACCCTTTTCCATCGCCCGCCTGCCCGCGAACGCCGCGACCGGCAGGGCCTTGCCTGTGAGCCTGACATGAACAACACCCTTGAAATCACTTCCACCGATATCGTCCTCGATGCCATGCCCGGCGACGATTACCTGGCCCTCGATGCCACCGAGATGGCGCGTCTGATGCGTGACGAAGGACTGCCACCCGGCGCCTTGCTGGGGGCAGCCCTGGAGCGGTGCGCGCAGGTCAATGGTGAGGTCAATGCGGTGGTGCTGGAACATGCCGACCATGCCGTCGAGCGCCTGCTGGCCCGGGTCGAAGACGGGACGGCGCGCCAGGGCGTCCTGGCCGGGGTGCCGATGCTGCTCAAGGACCTCAACACTTACCTCGCCGGCACCGTCACCACCAACGGTTCCTGCCTGCTGGCCGACGCGGTGGCCACCCACAGCAGTACCGTGACCCAGCGTTACGAACAGGCCGGCATGCTGATTTTCGGCAAGACCTCCAGCCCCGAGTTCGGCCTGACCACCACCACCGAATCGGCGCAATGGGGCGCCACCCGCAACCCGTGGAACCTGGCCTACAGCGCCGGTGGCTCGTCCGGCGGCGCCGCGGCGGCCGTGGCGGCAGGCATCGTGCCGGCGGCCCATGCCACCGACGGCGGCGGCTCGATCCGCATCCCGGCGTCCTACTGCGGGGTGTTCGGCCTCAAGCCCACTCGCTACCGCACGCCTCAGGGGCCGGGCCACTACGAAGGCTGGTTCGGCGCCAGTTGCGGCCATGTGGTGTCGCGCAGCGTGCGTGATTCGGCGTTGCTGCTGGATGTCAGCCACGGCCATGAGCCGGGCAGCCCCTACTGGCTGGCGCCGGTCGAGGACAGTTTCGTCGCGCAGATGCACCGCGAGCCGGGGCGCCTGCGTATCGGTCTGGTCAGCCGCAGCATGACCGGCGTGGCCCTCGACCCGGATGTGCAGCGGGTGCTGGACGAAACCGTGGCGCTGCTGGTCAGCCTCGGCCATGAGATTGAAACCATGGACCTGCCGGTCGATGCCGGGCAGGTGTTCAATGCCCATGGTGCGGTGTCCTCGACCACCTTGCTGACCGCCGTCAAGGACCGCGAGGCCGTCCTGGGCCGGCCGCTGCAACAGCATGAACTGGAACCCATCAGCCACCACCTCCTGGGCAACGCCCGCAAGACCGACGCCGAAACCCTGTTCCGCGCCCGTCGTGCGTTCGACAGCATCGGCCAGCAGATGGAGCGGGTGATGGAGCGCTTCGACCTGTTGCTGTCGCCGGTGACCGCCAGCCTGACGCCGAAACTGGAGTTGCTCAGCCTGCAGAACAGCTACGAGGACTACACCCGCGAGATCGTCGGCAGCGTCTCGTATACCGTGCTGGCCAATGTCAGCGGTCAGCCGTCGATGTCGGTGCCCTCGGGCTTTGGCCGTGAAGGGCTGCCGATCGGCATGATGTTCACCGCCGGTCGCTGCCGCGAGGGGCTGTTGCTGAGCCTGGCACGGCAATTGGAAGTAAGCCGGCCGTGGTCGCACCTGCGCGCGCCGTTGTAAGACCCTGACGGCGCCGTCCCCGGTGGACGGCGCCCCGTGCCTCAGCCCGACCCCTTGCGAGATTGCACCGATGAATACGCCACCCGGATCCTTCCGTCGGCACTACACCTTGTTCCTGTTGTTCGTGGTCTCCGCCGTCAGCCTCATCGATCGGCAGATCATGGGCGTGGTGATCGAACCGATCAAACAGGAGTTCAACGCCACCGACACGCAGATGGGCCTGCTCACCGGCCTTGCCTTCGCTGTCGTCTACTGCGTGTTTTCCCTCGGCATGGGCCGCTATGCCGACCGCAACAACCGCCGCAACCTGATCAGCACCTGCTGCGCGGTCTGGAGCGTGATGACCGCGTTGTGCGGCATGGCCGGCGGCTACTGGACCCTGGCCCTGGCCCGCCTTGGCGTGGCCGTGGGCGAGTCCGGCAGCGGCGCCGCTTCGATGTCGATGATCGCCGACCTCTACCGCCCGGCCCAGCGCGCCAAGGCTATCAGCGTGTACATGCTGGCACCACCGGTGGGCACCTTGCTGGGGCTCAGCGTCGGTGCCTGGATCACCTATTACTACGGCTGGCGCGAAGCCTTCCTGTGGATGGCGGTGCCGGGGCTGGTGGCCGCCGTGCTCCTGCGCCTGACCGGCAACGAGCCGCGGCGTGGCCACTGGGAAGCCTTCCACGACGGCGGCCATGAAGGGCAGGGCGAAAGCGTCTGGCGCGTGCTGGGCGATGCCTGTCGCTCCGGGCCGTTCATGAGCATCGTCGTGGCCGGTGCCCTGCTGGCGTTCGCCGGCTACGCCTTCGGCATCTGGAGCTCGGCGTTCCTGGTGCGCAGCCATGGCCTGTCGATCAAGGATGCCGGCGCCGTCATGGGCCTGGCAGCGGGGCCGGGGGCGATCATCGGCTCGCTGTCCAGCGGCTGGCTGACGTCGCACCTGGCCCGGCGCGACGTGCGCTGGCAACTGGGTATCCCGGTCATCGGCTCGTTGCTGGCGATGCCGCTGGCGATTGCGGCGGTGCTGTTCCCGGCAACCGATCCCTGGACCCTCGGCAGCCTGGTGGTGCCGCGGGCCACGCCGTTCATCTTCGGCATGTCGGTGTTCGGCATGTGGTGGATGGCGCCGAGCTACACCGCCGTGGCGCAGATGGTCACGCCTGGCCGCCGGGCGACCCTGATCGCCTTCTACAACTTCGGCATCATGGCCCTGGGCGCCGGGCTGGGGCCGCTGGTCACCGGCATGCTCAGCGATGCCCTGACGCCAAGCCTGGGCAGCGATGCCCTGCGCTGGGCGTTGGTGGCGAGCGCAGGGGCCTATGCGCTGGCGGCGCTGTTGCTCATGCGGACCCTGGGCGGGTACGCGCGCAGTTCACAGGTTGCAATGGGCCAGGTGGCGGCGGGCTGAATCCGCCACGCAGGGGCGCCGGTCAGAGGGCGCCCAGCATCTGCTGCACCTGCTGCATTTCCCACTGGCTCATGAACTCCACCGGATTGGTGCCGTAGGGATGGGTGGCGTCGTAGACATAGGCCGCGCCCTCGGGTTCGTAGCAGCGCTCGCAATGGGCCAGCGCCTGGTCTTCCTTGTGCAGGGTGAAGACCCACCCATCCACTTCCACGGTCATCAGGCCGCTTTGAATGTCCGGCCAGCGTTGTTCGCCAATGCGACGCATGGGACGGATGCCCTGGGCAATGTCGCGCAGGATCTGGTAGGCCTCGCGAGGGGTGAGGGTCTTGCTGTTCACGATCAGTCGACATCCGCTGAATTTCGCCCGGCAGGGTACAGGAGCGCCCGGTGGCGTTGCCAGTACCGCTTGACTCTTCCCCATGGGGGAGACTGTAAGGTCGCCGATTCCAGGGATGGTTCAGCACAAGGAGTGGAAATGGGCACGACATGTCTGGTGACGGGCGCCAACGGGCATCTGGGCAACACGCTGGTCAGGGCGTTGCTCGCGCGGGGGTATCGGGTTCGGGCGGGCGTGCGTGATCTTCACGACAGCGCGCCGTTCGAAGGTCTCGATTGCGAGCGGGTCTACACCGAACTGCTCGACGAAGCCGCCCTGCTCAAGGCGCTGGAGGGCGTCGAGGTGTTGTTCCAGGTGGCGGCGGTGTTCAGGCATTGGGCCCGGGATCCGCAGGCGGAGATTGTCGAGCCGAACGTGCAGGGCACCCGTCGTGTACTGGAAGCGGCGGCGCGGGCGGGTGTCAGGCGGGTGGTGTATGTCAGCTCGGTCGCTGCCGTGGGCCATGACGGCACCGCGCTGGACGAGCAGGTCTGGAACGATGAGCGCGACAACGCCTACTACCAGTCGAAGATCCTCGCCGAACGCATGGCCTGGCGCACGGCCGAGGCGCTGGGGCTGTGGATGGTTGCGGTGCTGCCGTCGGCGATGATCGGGCCGAACGCGGCCCGGCTGACCGACACAATGGCCTTTCTCGAATCGGTACGGCGGCGCCAGGTTCCGCTGGATCCGGGGTTTCATTTCAACTTCGTCGATGTGCGCGATGTCGCCGAGGGCGCGATCGCGGCCGCCGAGCAAGGCCGGGCGGGAGAGCGCTACATCCTGGCCAACGAACGCTCCTCGTCGCTGGGCGAAATGCTTCAGGTGCTGTCGCCGGGAGCACGCAAGCCGCTGCCGGCGCCGCGTTGGCTGCTGCTGGTACTGGCCTGGCTGCAGGAGCGAGTGGCGCGACTGACGGCACGGCCGGCCCGGCTGTTGCTCAGTCAGGTGCGGATGTTCCATGGTGTGCGTCAGGAGTACAGCATTGCCAAGGCCAGGCGCGAACTGGGCTTCAGTCCGCGATCACCGCAGGCGGCCCTGGCGTCGGCTTTCGCTTATCTTGAAACGAGGTCCTGACAACGAGGTGGCCGATGCGCCGTGGCTGTGAACTGCTGTTGCTGCTTGCCCTGCTGCTGGCGAGCGCTCGTGCGCTGGCCGGGTGCAGCGAAGTGGCCAGCGCCGATTGCCTGCGCGCGTTCGAACTGCCGGGCCCGGCGGGGCGCATGAGCTATTACGCATCGGACAGCGTCGCCGCGCCGCGCTCGGTACTGCTGGTGATGCATGGTCACCCGCGCGATGCCAATCGCAGTTTCGAGGCGGGCTTGCTGGCGGCTCGCGGGGCAGGGCGGCTGGGCGACACGCTGGTCATCGCACCGATCTACCAGGTGCCGGATGAGCGTGCCGCCAGGTGCCAGTCTCCCGACGTGCCGTCCGCCCAGGCCGGCGATGCCGTGTGGACCTGCGGCGGCTGGCTGGCGGGCGAGCCGTCGCTGGGGGCGCATCCGATCGGTGCTTTCGCTGCCCTCGATGCGCTGGTGGCGGAACTGGTGCGGCGCTGGCCGAGCCTGCGCGAAGTCACCCTGGCCGGGTTTTCGGCGGGGGCGCAGATGCTCCAGCACAGCATCGGTTTCGCGGCCGATCCGCCGGCGGGCGTGGCGTTGCGCTACGTGATCGCCGATCCGGGGAGCTGGCTGTATTTCGACCCGGTGCGGCCGGTGCCTCCGGTGGATTGCCCCGGCTATGACGACTGGAAATACGGGGTGCGTGCATTGCCGGTGCATCTTGGGCGCAGTGCGCAGCAGGCCCGCGAGCGTTATATCGCAGCGCGGGTCGATTACCTGGAAGGGGAACGGGACAGCAGTGCGGCCAAGGGCGCGTTCTACCCGATCCTCGACAAGTCCTGTGCGGCCATGGCCCAGGGACCGTTTCGCCTGCAGCGGGGGCTGGCGTTCGTCGAGTACGAGCGCACGGTGCTCAAGCCTCCGCAGTCCCGGCGGATGGTGGTGGTGCCGGGCTGCGGGCATGATGTGCGTTGTGTGTTGCCGGCCGGGGCGGCGCGGGAGGTCGTGTTCGGGCGCTGATGGCTCCATCGCTGCGGTGGGGCGCGCAGCGGCCCCAGAATCTGTCTATGCGGGGGTGTCAGGCTGATCGGGAACTCAGGGTTTACGACGGCTGCGCCGCCGTGCGTGACGGTTCGGCGCCCCGACAAGCTCCTACCGGATACGCTCCGCTTTGACACCTGCAGGCAGCGCAAGACCGTTGTTGCCACGGGGATTTCTTACACCTTGTGGGAGCTGGCTTGCCAGCGATGAGGCCGCCCGCCACGGCGCAAAGGTCGTTGAGCACCCGTCTGGACTTATCCTGACAGGGCACAATGGGAGGCAAGACCTTTTCCCCACCAATCGGAAGCGAACCAAAGAGTTGGGGCTACAATCGCCAGTAAAATTGAAGCTTTCAAATAGGGTCTGACTCGGATAAGTGTCTTTATTTTTTACGGCTGCCAGCAGTTTGTTCAACGGCAAATCATTAACCGCATTTTTAATCTGTGCGGGTGGCTTCGCTCCGTCAAGCTGGCCGGATGGCCAGCTTGACTACCATTGTCGTGAAAATTCTTGAAATTTTACTTGTGCTCAGACTTGACGGGAGAACAGCTTTCGACACGCTTTCCTAGGTAGGTCATCCCGACCCACACCTCTCCCGACTGGTACCACCTCAATGGACCTCCCGAAAACTCAAGGTCGTAAATAACCGTCTCACCAATCAGCTCGCCGCTCTGATGGTTATACAGACGAAAGAAGCCGGGTGCCTCCCAAGAGGAGAACCATCGAGCTTTGCCATCGTCATTTGGAGGGTATTCAACGTGGAATATGTCGGGCAGTAGCCAGAATGGCTTGAAGGCCTGTACGCGGGTGCATCCATCGGGACTGATAACGGGTTCTCCCGATGGAGAGGCGAGGCCTTTTTCCCACCACTCGGAAGCGAACCATAGAGTTGGCGCTACAATCGCCAGTAAAATTGAAGCTTTCAAATAGGGTCTCAAGATGTATGGCTCGGATAAGTATCTTTATTTTTCACGGCCGCCAGCAGTTTGTTCAACGGCAAATCATTAACCGCATTTTTAATCTGTGCGGGTGGCCTCGCTCCGTCAAGCTGGCCGGATGGCCAGCTTGACTACCATTGTCGTGAAAATTCTTGAAATTTTACTTGTCCTCAGACTTGACGGAAGAGCAGCTATCGACACGCTTTCCTAGGTAGGTCATCCCGACCCACACCTCTCCCGACAGATACCACCTCAATGGCCCTCCCGAAAGTTCAAGGTCGTAAATAGTCGTCTCACCAATCAGCTCGCCGCTTTGATGGTTATACAGACGAAAGAAACCGGGTGCCTCCCAAAAGGAGAACCACCGAGCTTTGCCATCGTCATTTGGACGGTATTCAGCGTGGAATATGTCTGGAAGTAGCCAGAATGGCTTGAAGGCCTGTACGCGAGTGCATCCATCGGAACTGATGACAGGTTCTCCCGATGGAGAGGCGAGGCCTTTTTCCCACCACTCTGAAGCGAACCAGATTCCGATCACAGTGACTGCTACAGCAGCTGTTTTTTTCCAGATAGAGGTCAAGGCAGTACGTCCAGATCAATTGTTCTGTCTAGCTTTCTCCAGAGAATGTCCGAGTAGATGACGTAGTCGCCACCCATGCTGGTTTTGGCTCTGTAATCTCTGAAATGACCGTTTCGCACGAGAGCGAACTCATCGGTTGCCCATTTGTAAATCGATTGTCCGCTCGGGATGGCTGCTCTAAGCATTTCGTTTTTGGTAAGGATTTTGTTTTCTGTCCATATCCCCAGGAACTGAATTCCATTGAAGTCGTAGTGGTCTCGAATATAAAACCCCGCATATTCGACTTTAAAGTAGTTTCGGGTCTTCCCTGTTTCGCAATCCTGCTCTGTAAAGGTTTTCCCTACTACGCCAACCTTCAATGTGGCTGAGCCCAATGCTCCATACATATCGTCAAGTGGATCTTCCGTACTTCCAAAGGGTGCGTAGTTAAGCTGAGAGAGTGCGTCCATTTCTCTTGCAGAGTGCGAAGTTGAGCCCAGACTAACAATATCGCCTTCCTTCCAACCGAGCTCGCGGAGTAAATCCCTGAGCCTTCTAACAGCATTTGGTGTCGCAAGCCTGGACTCGGCCTCTTTAACTGCGGCTTGACAGCGTTCGTACCCCATCGCCCAACTCATTTTTACGAGATGTTCATCGCACTGCGCCCGCGACAGTTCCATCGGCGCCGGTTGGCCGTGGTCTTCTTTCCACTCCTCCGGCATCTCCCACGCCGGACTATCAAACCACCGCTGCATCAAAGCAGCCGACGTATGCCAACCCATCTCCCGCATCGCCACCGGAACCTTGGTCAACGGCAAGGCATCGATCACGATCTGCTTCGGCTTGTGCCGCCCTCCGGGCAAGGTATCGAAAGTGGCGCCTTCCAGCAGGAACAGGGCATCCGGACCCAGCGCGGTGGTTTGTTGGAAATCTTTCAAGGACATGGGGCGTTACTCCAGAACAGGCGAGGGGGCGGAAATGGCGAGTTGTGCACTGAAGGGCGCGGGGCTGGTGCCGATATTGCTGAAGCCTTCTTCATTGAGATGGCTTTCGGCGATCTGCTCGCCGTTCAGCAGCAGGACGTAGCTGTGCAGGCTGCACGGGAGGCGGCGCTGGTTGATGAGCTGGAAGCAGCCGCTGCAATCCTCTGAACCGGATAAGGCAGGTGCCGGTGCGGAGCTGGTACGGGCAGCACTGGCAGAAGCACTTGCTGGCTGACTGACGGTTGACCAGGCGCCTGCCGGTGCCGCCGCTGGACTCTCGTTCTCATAGGTGGTGTAGGTCCAGGTGTGATACAGGGTTGCTCTGCATGGACAGCCGCTGACGCTGTCTAGCGTGCCCGCCACGGGTATGTCGGAGCTGGAGATAAAGGACACGCCCCCGAGAATCGGGTAGGTGAGGCCGGTGACCCCACACGTGACACTATCGCCCTCACGGGCATGTTCGATGCCCATCATGGTGATCAGGTTGTCGGAGCCGATGACCTCGCCGCCACAACTGGTCTTGTCACCGCGGCGTATGAAATATCCAACCATTGCTGCATTTCCTCTGGCTTGGGAAATCGAGTCGTACTCGAAGACAGGCAAGGGCCTGCGATGACCTTCCTGAGTTCTGAAGGTATGCAGGCCGACCGGCGAGAGGATGGAGAGGATAAAAAGCGGGGTATGTAGGACCTGTCTGATTAATCAGCAGGAAATGGCTCTATGTGTTTTTGCGTGAAGAGGCGGGTGGTCCTTTTTGCCTCGCCAGGGCAGATGGATAGACCCACCTTTGTCAGGTCACCGTGGAGCGCGCCGGGCGGTACGACACCACCCTCCGGCGTTCGGTCGGTCGTGCCACCGCCTGCAACGCCGGCCGGCCGTAGAACAGCAGCGCCGTCACCCAACTGGTCAGCCAGACCACGATCCCGGCCCAGAAGGTGTGCGACATGTAGTGCCAGCCCTGCAACACGCGGGTGGTGCCGTAGATGAAGCCCACCACCAGGATCGCCACCAGCAGCTTGCGCGCATGGATCCAGCGATGGCGCCGGGCCACGAAGTACAGCGCCAGCAGGGTGAAGCCGCTGGACGCATGCCCGCCCGGCCAGCAGCGCCCATCGCCGGCCTTGTCCAGCAGGCTGAAGTGCTCGAACCATTCGAGCTTCGGCTGGGCGCCGCCGTACAAGGTGGTTTCCACCGGGCAATACACGCCGGTGTGGCTCTTGAGGTAGTGAATCACCCCGGTGCACAGGGCGAAGGCCACCACCACGAAGACGAAGTCACGGCGGTGATGCGCGGTGAAGCGCAGCAGCGGGGCGATCCGGGCTTTTTCCAGCAAACGTCCCGGCGCGGTCCCGGCAAAGCGTCCGAGCAGCGGCCAGAGCAACGACAGCAGCATGCCGACGATGGCGGCCTCGCCGGTCCAGTCTGGCAGGATGCGCGGCCATTTGTGGGTCAATTTCTCGAACAGGGGATCGTGGAAGAACAGGAACTGGCCGCTGGCCGGGTCGATCAGCCGATCGCTGATCCAGCGGTCGAGCCCGGTCAGGTCGAAGCACAGGAAGGTCACCAGGGCCAGCCCCAGCGGCAGGCCCAGGTGGGTCAGGTAGAAGGCGGTGCGGGTATTCGAGGGCATGCTTCAGCGTCCGGCATGGGCGAGGAGGTTCTGCCAGTACTCGGCGTTCATCTGCCCAAGAATCCGCGGCTTGCCGTTGCTGCCCATGGACACGAACAGGGCGCTGGCGTACTCGCTGGAGCGCTCGCCGCCGGGCACTTTCAGTTGCCGTTCGACCCGGTCGATGCAGCCGCTGTGGGTGACCAGCACCAGGTTGTGGCCGGGCTGTTTGTGGCTGAAGGCGTTACGGGCGAAGCTGCGGTCGCACTCGGCGAGCCAGTCCTGGGTCGCCACGACCTTGCCGAACAGGAAATGTGCGGTTTGCTGGGTGCGCGTCTCGGGGCTGGCGAGCAGCTCGGCATTGCGCAGGCCCAGTTGGGCGAGGCCCTTGCCGACCTCGCTGGCGGACTCGCTGCCGGCCACGGTGATGCCGGCGGGATCGCTCAGGCAGGTGTTGTCCGAGCGGTCGCAGCGCTCGGCGTGACGTATCAGGACGATGACGGCGCCCTTCGCCCATTCGGCGTAGAGGCCACTGCTCTGTTGCTCACTGCGCAAGTCCATGACCTGTGTCCGTGTGGCGTACCAGGTGGAAAAAGCGGCGACCAGGGTGAGCAGGCCTGCCGCGATGGCCAGCATCTTCGTTGACAGTCGTCGGCGTCGAGGCACATGGCGGGAGACGGTGGTGGGGTTGATTGCACCTTGCAGCATGACTCACTCCGGACAAAGGACCGGGCACCGCTGAACGGCAGGCCCTGGGAATGACGGCACTGTAGGGAGCGAGGTGTCGGAGGGCGGTGAAGGGGGTGTGAAAAATGTCTTGGGGTGGGGGGGGAGTGCCCTCAGGAAACTGGAGCTGCCGGGCGTATGCCTTTGGATCTTCAGCGCCCTTGAGATCGAGCGCCGCCCGCGCGGCGCATCGCTGGCAACGCCAGCTCCCACATTTGTTGCAACGCGCCATAGCCTGTGGGATTTGAGTTGCCCGCCTTGGGTGCTTGGCTATCCATTGCGGGGAGGCTGTTGGGCTCGACTCGATATCGCGCCGAACAAACAAGGCGATCAACCATGGCCTGACAGACATAGGTACGTTGCAACAAATGTGGGAGCTGGCGTTGCCAGCGATGCGCCGCGCGGGCGGCGCTCGATCTTGAGGGCGCTGAAGATCCCACGGCAGGCACCCGGCAGCCCCAACGCGGCCCGCCAGCAAGCCGGCTAGCAAATCCGCGGCAACTGCTCCCCCGCCAGCCAGTCCACCACCCGCCGGCCACCGAAGCGTGTGTGCATCTGCACGAAGCCGTGCCCGTCCTCGATCACGCGACCGATCTGCGCCGCGTTCCGACCCAACGGATGCGCCCGCATGGCCTGGAGCACGACGTCGGCATCCTCCGCCGCACAGATCGCCACCAGCTTCCCCTCGTTGGCCACATACAGCGGGTCAAGCCCCAGCAACTCGCAGGCCGCTTCCACCTGCGGCAGCACGGGAATCGCCGCTTCCTCGAGCATCATGCCGACACCGGACTGCCCGGCGATCTCGTTGAGGGTGGTCGCCAGCCCGCCACGGGTCGGGTCGCGCAGGACCCGCAGGCCCGGCGCCACGGCGAGCATGGCGGCGACCAGGCCATGCAGGGCGGCGCTGTCGGAGCGGATTTCGGTCTCGAACTCCAGCGACTCGCGCTGGGAGAGGATCGCCACGCCATGCTCGCCGAGGCTGCCGGACACCAGGATCACATCCCCCGGTCGCGCCCGCTGGCCGCCGGTGTCGATTCCGGCCGCGACCACGCCGACGCCGGTGGTACTGATGAATACACCGTCACCCTTGCCACGCTCGACCACCTTGGTATCGCCAGTGACGATGGCCACGCCGGCCTCGCGGGCGGCATCGCCCATGGAGTCGGCGATGCGCCTGAGGTCAGCGAGGGGGAAGCCTTCTTCGAGGATGAAGCTGGCCGCCAGGTACAGCGGCTGTGCACCGCTCATGGCCACATCGTTGACGGTGCCGTGCACCGCCAGGCTGCCGATGTCGCCGCCGGGGAAGAACAGCGGCGAGATGACGTGGGCGTCGGTGGCCATCACCAGGCGCTCGCCGGGGCTGAGCATCGGCGTCAGGGTGGCGCCGTCGTTGCCCTGGCGCAGCCAGGGGTTGTCGAAGGCGCGCAGGAAGACTTCTTCGATCAGTTGCGCCGAGGCGCGGCCGCCGGAGCCGTGGGCCATTTCGACGCGACCCTGGCGCAAGTCCAGCGGCCTCACGTAGCCGCGTTTGACGGGGGAGCGGGCATTCATGACGCATGGACCTCGATGTCTTTGTAGCGCCCGTAGGCGTAATGGGCGGCGCAGGCGCCTTCGTTGGACACCATGCACGAGCCGATCGGGTTTTCCGGAGTGCACACGGTGCCGAACAGGCGGCAATCCACCGGCTGTTTCTGTCCGCGCAGGATCGGCCCGCACTCGCAGGCCTTGTGGTCGGGCACCGACTGGTAGCGCAGGGCGAAGCGCGCCTCGGCGTCATGACGGGCGTAGGCCGGGCGGATGCGCCGGGCGCTGGCGGGCATTTCGCCGAGGCCGCGCCATTCGAAACAATCGCGCAGTTCGAAGACCTCTTCCATCAGCGCCTGCATCGGCCGGCTGCCGGCGTCGCTGACCGCACGGATGAACTCGTTTTCGACCTCGGCACGGCCTTCGTTGACCTGCTGCACCAGCATCAGGATCGCCTGCAGCACGTCCAGTGGTTCGAAGCCAGCGATCACCACCGGCTTGCGATAGCGCCGGGCGAACTCGCCGTAGGGCGCTGCGCCGATCACCACGCTGACGTGGGCCGGGCCGATAAAGCCGTCCAGTGGCACCGCCTGCTCGGCCGGGGTGTCGAGGATATGGGCGATGGCCGGCGGGGTGAGGACGTGGCAGCAGAGCACGCTGAAGTTGTCCAGGCCGCGTCGGGCAGCTTCGCGGATCACCAGGGCGGTGGGCGGCGTGGTGGTTTCGAAGCCGACGGCGAAGAACACCACCTCGCGGTCGGGGTTGGCCTGGGCGATCTTCAGCGCGTCCTGGGGCGAGTAGATCATGCGGATATCGGCGCCCCGGGCCTTGGCCCGCAACAGCGAGAGGCCGTCGGACGCCGGCACGCGCAGCGTGTCGCCGTAGCTGCAGAGGATCACCCGCTGCTCCAGGGCCAGGCGGATCGCCAGGTCGATGCGGCCGATGGGCAGCACGCAGACCGGGCAGCCGGGGCCGTGGATCATTCGCACATTAGCCGGCAGCAGGTCGCTGACGCCGTAGCGCGAGATGGCATGGGTATGGCCGCCGCAGAATTCCATGAATCGGTAGTCATGCTCGGGGCGCGCGGCAGCGTGGATGCGTTCGGCGATCTGTCGGGCCAGTTCGCCGTCGCGGTATTCGTCGATGTATTTCATGGCTGCTGCGCCTGCTCCAGTTCGTTGAACATCTCCAGCGTGCGCCGGGCTTCTTCGGGGTCGATCAGGCCCAGGGCGTAGCCGACATGGACGATCACGTAGTCACCGACGTTCACCGCGCCCACCAGTGCCAGGGAGATTTCCTTGCGGATGCCGCCGAGGTCGACCAGTGCCTGTTCGTTGTCGCGCAGTTCCACCACGCGGGCGGGGATGGCTAGGCACATGGCGGCAGGTCCTCGAGGGGTTGGGCAGTGTGGCCGGTGGAGGCCGGCCAGTGGGCGGCGACCCAGGCCTGACCGAGGGCCAGGCCGGCGTCGCCGCAGGACACGCTGTGCGCGCTGAACACGCGGCGGCCCTGATTGCGCAGGTGGTGTTCCAGGCGGGCCGTCAGCAGACGGTTGGCGAAACAGCCACCGCCCAGCAGCACCGGCAGGTCGCGGTCGTGGTGCGCCACCTGATCGGCGAGGGCGGCAGCCAGGGTCAGGTGGAACAGCGCTGCGCCTTCGCCGGTGCGGCCCTGGTCGGCCAGATCGAACAGCCGTGCCAGCAGCGGCAGCAGGTCGAGACGGCCGTCGTCGCGCCGCCACCACAGGCCCTCGACCCGTGGCGCGGGGGCATGTTGCAGGTACTCGGTGGCGTGTTGTTCGAGGGCGATGGCGGCTTCGGCTTCGAAGGCCTGGCGCAGGCTCAGGCCGAGAATACCGGCGGCAGCGTCGAACCAGCGTCCGGCGCCGCTGCTGGGCGGGCAGTTGAGGCGGCGGTCGAGCATGCGCGCCACGGTGCCGGCGGCAGAGGCGCCCACCAGCGGGCTCAGGCGCGCCGCGATCTCGTCACCACGGCCCAGCAGGTGCAGGGCTGCCGCCATCAGTCGCCAGGGTTCGCGGGCGGCGACATCGCCACCGGGCAGCGGCAAGGGCAGCAGCGTACCCAGGCGGCGCCAGGCGCGATCGTCGACCCACAGCAGCTCGCCGCCCCAGACGGCGCCGTCACTGCCCAGGCCGACGCCATCCAGCGCCAGCCCCAGTACCGGGCCGTGCAGGCCATGTTCAGCCTGCACGGCGGCGATATGAGCGTGATGGTGCTGCACCCCCAGCGCCGGTACGCCCAGGCGCGCTGCGGTGTCGAGGGCCACGCGGGTGCTGTGGAAGTCCGGGTGCAGGTCGTGGGCGATGGCCCGTGGTGGCGCTTCGGCGTGGGCCAGCAGGCGCTGCACCGAGGCTTCCAGGGCCAGGCAGTTGTCGGCCTCGCCGAGGTCGCCATGCACCGGTGACCAGATCACCTGTTCGCCCTGCAGCAGGCAGGCGCTGTTCTTCAGCCAGGCGCCACAGGCCAGCACCGGCGGCCAGATGTTGGCGCCGGGCAGGGTTTGCGCACGCAATTCAGTCATGACGGTGGCCCAGCAGCCAGTCCAGCCATTGCTGCATGCCGCTGCCATCGCGGGCGCTGAGCTGGATCACCCGCAGCCCGGGATTGACCCGGTGGGCGTACTCCAGGCACCGCGCCACGTCGAAGTCCAGGTGCGGCAGCAGGTCGGTCTTGGTCAGCAGCATCAGCCCGGCGGCGGCGAACATGTCCGGGTACTTCAGCGGCTTGTCCTCGCCTTCGGTGACCGACAGGATCGCCACCTTGGCCGCTTCGCCCAGGTCCCACAGGGCGGGGCACACCAGGTTGCCGACGTTCTCGATGAACAGCAGGCCGGCCGGCTCCTGGCGGCTCACTGGCCGCAGCGCCCCGGTAATCGTCAGACCGTTGGCGGGCGCCAGGCGCGGTGCGGCATGGCTGTGGCCCTGGTGGTGGACGGCGTCATGCAGCGGCAGCCGGGCGTAGGCGTCGGCCACCATCCGCGCATCGAGGTGGCAGCCCTTGCCGGTATTGACCTGGATCGCCGCCACGCCGGTGGCGCGGATGCGCTCGGCGTCGTTGCTGGTCTGCTGGTCGCCTTCGATCACCGCCAGCGGCAAGTGCGGGCGGCGCTGACGCAGGGCGTCGAGGGTGGCGCAGAGCAGGGTGGTCTTGCCGGAGCCGGGGCTGGACACCAGGTTCAGTGCCAGCACGTCGTGGCTTTCGAAGGCCAGGCGGTTGCGGGCGGCGTGGCGATCGTTCTCGCCGAGCACGTCCTGCTCCAGGCGGATGGTGCGCGACTGGCTGACGCCGGGCAGCGACACACCGGCATCGCCGCGGCCGTAGTGCAGGTCGCCACCGGCATTGACCACCGCGTCGGTGGGTGTGGCGGGCGGGGAATCATGGGGATGGCTACCGGAGCAGCCGCAGACGACGCACATGGCGTTTCTCCTGTTGCGAATTCAGTGGTCCTCGACCTGCAGGTCGAGGATGCGCAGTTCGGTGCCGCCGTTGGGCTGCAGCCAGAAGCCGCCGCAGTGCGGGCAGGGTGCGCCGCGCTGGATCAGCGGCACGTTGGCGGCGCAGTCCAGGCACCAGGCCTGGCCGTCGGGTTGTTCGATGTCGATGGCGGCGCCGTCCAGCAGGCTGCCGGGGGCGATGGCGTCGAGGGCGAAGCGCAAGGCCTCGACTTCCACCCCGGCCAGCTTGCCGGCCTCCACGCGCAGACGGCTGACCCGCACGAACGGATCGCGGCGCGCAGCGGCTTCGACGGCGGCGAGGATGCCGCCGGCCAGACTCACTTCATGCATGACACGGCACTCCTGAAACCCAGGCCGGATGATCGGGCGGCAGGCTGGCAGGGCTGTCCAGGCGCCAGGCCAGGCAGGGGTCGAACACCGCCAGCAGCAGTTCGGCCTGCGCGTGGGCGCTGCCGTCGTCGGGCAGGGTTTCCAGGGCGCGGGCCAGTGTGCCGCGAGGATGCAGATTCCATTCGGTCGGCGCCAGTACCTGGTAGTCGTAGATCCGTGGGCCGTCGGCGCTGGCCTCGAGCTGCACGCGGTGCAGCAGCAGGCCGCGGGCGGTCTCGCTCCAGGCCAGTGCCTGGCCGTCGCCGAGGGACAACGCACCGAGGGCCAGCGGTCGGGGTTGCGCCTGGCTGAGTTCGGCAAGGTCGGCCAGGCGGGCCCCAAGGCGCAGCCAGGCACTGTCGTAGCGCGCCGGGCGAATATCGCTGGCGCGGGTCCAGGCCCCGGTTTCATAGGGTTCGCCGGCCAGCTCGGGCTGCTGGATGAAACCCTCGGTGGCCAGGCTGGCGCCGATGGCCAGCAGGCTGGCGCGGTCGCTGGGCAAGGTGCGCACCGGCATCGCCAGCGCCTCGGCGCGTTCGCGGCAGCCGTGCAGCAGGCGCGCCACGGGGTGTTGGCCACGAGCGCTCCAGTCCAGCAGGGCCTGGCGCGGATCGGCGTGCCAGTGCTGCAGCCAGTCCCGGGTCGAGCCGTCGAACCAGGCGTCGATCGGCGAATCCAGTCCGGCGGGCGAGGGCGAGGCGCCGGCCAGCAGGCGTGGCCAGTCCATCAGTATGTGCCGCAGGTGCTCGCGGCGGTTTTCGCCGTGCAGCGTGGCCCGCGCCTGCGCATCGGGCTCGGCCTGGCCCTGCAGGGCGGCGCGTACCGCCAGTTCGGCGGTCAGCCGGTGGGCCTGGCCGCAGAGGCTGTAGAGCAGCGGCAGGCGCTGCGCGGCCGCACTGGCCGGATGCCCGCGCAACAGGCGGGCGGCCAGCGGCGGGCGGCCACCCCTCAGCGCCGGGCGCCGGCCCGGTCGCACCTGCAGGGAGCCGGCCAGCCGGGACAGCAGGTCGGCGCCGCTCATGTCCGTTCCTCCGACAGCCGGCCGAACAGCAAGCGCCGTCGGCTCGGGTTGGCCGGCGCCTGCACGGGCGGGCGGCGCAGCAGCGAGAGCACATGGTTGGCGGTGTCGCGAGCGCTCCGGGCATCGTTGAAGTCGAACATCGGCGAGAACAGCGAGCAGCTCTGGTACGGCCCGAACACCTCGTCATGGACGCTGATGAAATCCAGCCGCTGCTCGCCGATCCGGTACTCGTGCACCGTGCCTTCGGCGGGCGCAGGCTGGTCGGCCAGCCAGACCAGGTTCATGCACCAGGGCGTGATCAGGATACCCAGCAGGCCGGTGACGGCGTCGGGGTCGATCTGCTGCCAGGCAAAGCCCACGGTTTCGACCTCCAGCGCCGGGTGCAACAGCGGCAGGCCGCGCATGCGGGTCTCGGCGATCTCGCGAAAGCGCCGGGCCAGGGCCTGGGCCCTCGGGTTGGCGTCAGTCATCGAGCACCATGAACTGTTCGGCGTCGCCATCGCAGTTGGGGCAGCGCCAGTGATGGGGCAACTGCGAGAACGGGGTGCCGGGCGCAATCTGCCAGACCGGGTCGCCCTCGGCCGGGTCGTAGACCCACCAGCAGATCTTGCATTCCAGGCGGGCGTCATCGGCCAGCCGGCTGTTGTCGCCCAGGTAGCTGCCTTCGAAGCTCATTGGCATTCCCCTTCGAACCAGTGGATCACGTCTTCGAAGCGCTCCAGCGAGTCGGCGAGGTCTTCGGGGGCGGCCAGCACCACCTCCGGCAGCCCGGTGACTTCGATGGTGTCGAGGATCAGCGCGTCCTGGGAGTTGAAGTAGCGCACCCGCCAGCAATTGGGCACGCGGGTGTTGCTGATCCGGCAGTTGCCGTAGCCGCGGGCCAGCACCACCACTGCGCCTTCGCCGAGGCAGGCGTCGAGGAAGGGCACGTCCTGCTCGGACAGCGGCAGCAGGCTGAGGTTGATGACGTGAGCGGCGTTGCCGGGCTGCCAGTTGCCGGTGCGGTCTTGCAACTCGGTGAGGATCGCCGGGGCGTTCATTACCCCGTCCGGCAGTATCTGCGGCGGGACCAGCGCGTCGGTGCTGGCGTCGATTCGTGCGGCGTGGCACAGCAGGGCGGGGGCCGGTGCCACTTCGATATGGTCGCGACCGACACCGAACACCCGCCATACCCCGGCGAAGATCGACTCCTGGATGCGCACGCCGGCGGAGCCGCCGATCCGTGCGCTGACTTCGCCTTCCCCGAGCAACTGGTCGAGCAGCCGGCGGTCGGCGTCGCTGCAGGCGCGCAGGTCGAGGATCGGCGTGACCTCGCCGGTCTGACGGCGGCGCAGGTGCGCGAGGATCTCGCCCAGTGCCTGGCGTGCGCCGGGCGCGGCGGCCAGTTCCTCGGGCTCGGGCAGTTGCGGCGAGACGTGGGTGGCCATGCCCTGGGGCATGCTGATGTATTCCAGGCTGGCATCGCCCTCGGGCTGGGAGCCGGGGCCGATGTCCAGCACCGGGATGTAGTGCAGCGGGTCGAAACTCTGCGGTCCGTTCACTGGCAGCCTCCACGCACCGGCTGGGGTTCGGCACTGCGCAGCGGGATCAGCGCCTGGCCCTGTTGCAGCGCGGCCTCGGCCAGGCGCAGGTAGACGTCCCAGTCGCGCATGCCGTCGAGCTGGGTGACGTAGTGGCCGTCACGCAGCCAGATGATGCTCGGCCAGCGGCGCAGGGCGAAGCGTTCGGCCAGGGCGTCTTCGGCGGCACGGCGGCCGACGCCCAAGCGCAGGTGGCAGCCGTGGCGTTTGCTGAGGCTGGTGCTCAGTTCCGGCAGGATCACTGCGACGTCGAGGCTTTCGGGGTAGCGCACCGGGTCGCCACACAGCAGCAACAGGGCGTCGCCGGGCTCGGCCAGCCAGACATCGAGGTTGTCCAGGTCGATCCAGCGGGCGGCGAATTGCTCCACCAGTCGGCTGATCACGGGAGGGATGGCGGGTTCGCTCATGGGGATTCCTTGGGGGTGGGCTGGCCGAGCAGGCCGGCCAGGTCCGCCGCGCTCATGGCCGAGGGCAGGGCGAAGGCGGCGTCGTTCATAGGCGTACCGGCGAGTGCGGCGTCGAGCAGGGCCAGGGTCGCGTCGATTTCGGCGGCGCGGGCGGCATCCAGGCGCTCGCGGGCGGCGTCGATGAACACCAGCAGCCAGTCGCCGACGGCGCAGTCGCCGACCAGGGCCGTGTCGATGTGCCGCTCGCGGCCGTGACGGTCGCGACAACGGGCCGAACCGGGACGGGTGGCGAGCACCTGCATGGGCAGTCCGATGCACATGTCAGCGGCGCCGGGCGAGGATGCGTTCATCGCCCAGGCGACAGGCCACGGCTTCGCTGGGACGTTCGCTTTCGTAGCGTTGCAGCTCCAGGTGGGCGAGGGTCACGGCCTCGTCGTCGGCCAGCGCCGTGGCCCGCGGGCGCGGTGCGGCGCCCCAGTCGGCGAGGGTGTCGACGGCGGTGTCCAGGGCCAGTTCCAGCGCCGCCTTGACGCTCGGCCGCAGGCTGCCGCCGTAGTCATCCATGCGCTCCGGCTGGCAACCGATCAGCAGCACCCGTTGCGGGAAATGGCCGGTGAGCTGGGCCAGCATCAACACTTCCTGGAAGCCGGTCTGGTGCAGGCTGAGCTTCTTCACGCCGAGAAAGCGCGGGACCTCGTCATCGGCCACGCACTTCAGGGTGCCGGGCGCCAGGTTGTAGTCCACCGCGTCGAAGATCAGCAGGTAATCGGCCTGCTGCACATGCTGGATCAGGTACAGGCCCTGGGTGCCGCCGTCGATCAGGGTGACGTTGTCTTCGAATTCGAAGCGCTGTTGCAGGGCCTCGACGCAGCGTACGCCGAAGCCTTCGTCGGCCCACAGCAGGTTGCCGATGCCGAGCACGGTGATGCGCGGCGCGGGGCAGGGAGTCGCGGTCATTTCTTCACGCTCTTGTAGCCGGAGATGATGCCGCCGATCAGGTTCAGGCGACCGTAGATTTCTTCGCGCACGGCGGCGTACACATGCAGCAGGATGAACAGGATCATCAGCCACATGCCCAGCCGGTGCAGGACGTGGACGTTGTTCGACTGGCCCAGCAGCGGCAGCACCCAGCCGAACGCGCGTTCCTGCCAGGAGCCCATCTGCGCGCCTTCGCCGTACAGGGCGAAGCCGGTCACCAGCATGAACAGCGAGGTGAGCATGAAGACGAAGACCATGGCGAAGCGCGACAGCGGGTTGTGGCCGAAGATCGGCTCCGGCATGGGGCCTATGAACAGGTAGTAGCGCAGCCAGGCGCCGAAGTCGCGCCAGTACCGCTTGCTGCCCAGGGGAATCCAGAACAGCTCGCGGGCGTGGTGGTTGCCCACCAGCGCCCAGTAGGCGCGGCCCACCAGACCGATGGCGAACAGGTAGGCGGCGGCGAAATGGGCGAAGCGGATGTAGCCCATCAGGTAGTTGTCGATGGCTTCGCCCGGCTGGGTCGGCGGTGGCACGCCGATGAAATAGCCGGTGACCGCCAGCACCAGGATGCAGGCGGCGTTGATCCAGTGCCACAGGCGCACGGGCGCCTCGTAGACGTATTCGGAGTGGCCCTCGGGGACCGGATGCTGGGACATGGCGTCACCTCGAAAACGCCGGGAGCTGCACGGCCCCCGGCGGTTGGCTGCGGGCTGGCTCAACGCACGGTGACCGTGCTCAGTTCGGCGCCATCCTCGCTCATCACGTGGGTGGCGCAGGCCATGCAGGGGTCGAAGGAGTGCAGCGTGCGCAGGATTTCCACCGGCTGGTCGGCGACCGCCACCGGGGTGTTCATCAGTGCCGCCTCGAAGGCACCGATCTGGCCCTTGCTGTCACGCGGGCTGCCGTTCCAGGTGCTCGGTACCACGCACTGGTAGTTCTCGATGCGCCCGTCCTTGATACGGATCCAGTGCCCCAGCGCGCCCCGCGGTGCGGCGACGCTGCCGACGCCCTTGGCTTCGGCGGGCCAGGTTTTCGGGTCCCATTTCTCGACGTTGGCCGTGGCGCGGTCACCGTTGCGGATGTTGCCCATCAGCTCGTGCCAGTCATCGAGCATCATCTCGGCGCAGTATTCGGCTTCCAGCGCCCGGGTCAGGGTGCGGCCGATGGTGCTGGGCAGCAACTGCTTGGCGCTGTAGTCGGTCGAGGCCAGGCCGAGGGCCTTGGGCAGGTCGTGGTTGACCGCCCGCAGCGAACCTTCCACCTGCTCCTTGACCCGCTGGCAATGGCTGTTGCCTTGCAGGGCATGGGCGTAGCCGAGGATGTAGCGCGCCAGCGGCCCGACTTCCATGGCATGGCCGCGCCAGCGCGGCGACTTGACCCAGGAGTACTTGGCGCTTTCGTCCACTTCCTCGATGGCGGTGCGGGTGCCCTTGGTCCTGGCGCCCAGCTCGTAGTGGGGATCGGTGATGCCGTCCCAGGGGTGCAGGCCCTTGTCGTTGTCCGGGTACTGGTACCAGGAGTGGGTGACGAATTCCTGCACCTGTTCCGGGTCGCGCACGTCCACCGGCAGGATCTCGTCCCAGTTGCCGCCGAGGATGGCGCCACCGGGCAACTGGTTGGTGCTGTCGTCGTAGTTGACCTTGGCGTAGGTGCCATAGTCCATGACGTTGGTCGCCGCCAGGCCGCCGCCGTGCAGCCAGCCTTTCTGCTTGTACAGGGTGCCGATGGCGAGCACATCGGGCACGTAGACGTTGCGGCAGAACTCCAGGGCTTCGTCGATCCGCGCGCGGACGAAGTTCAGGCGCTCCATGTTCAGCGGTGCACCGGCGGCGCCGTCACCGTCGATGTTGATGGCGCAGGGCACGCCGCCCACCAGGTAGTTGGGGTGCGGGTTCTTGCCGCCGAAGATGGTGTGGATCTTCACCCACTCCTTCTGCAGGTCGAGGGCTTCGAGGTAGTGGGTCACCGCCATCAGGTTGGCTTCCGGCGGCAACTGGTAGGCCGGGTTGCCCCAGTAGCCGTTCATGAACGGGCCGAGCTGGCCGCTCTCGACGAACTTCTTCAGGCGGTTCTGCACGTCGCGGAAGTAGCCGGGGGAGGATTTGGGGTGCGCCGGCGAGACCATCTGCTGCAGCGCCGAGGTGGCCTTGGGGTCGGCCTTGAGCGCCGAGATCACATCGACCCAGTCCAGCGCGTGCAGGTGGTAGAAGTGCACCGCGTGGTCGTGGACCTGCAGGGTCTTGGCCATCATTTCGCGGATCAGGTGGGCGTTGGGCGGAATGCGGATGTCCAGTGCGTCCTCGACCGCCCGCACAGAGGCCAGGGCGTGGCAGCCGGTGCAGACACCGCAGATACGCTCGACGAACGCCCAGGCGTCACGCGGGTCGCGGCCACGCAGGATGACTTCCAGGCCGCGCCACATGGTGCCGGTGGAGACAGCGTTGCGGATCACGTTGTTGGCATCGAGGTTGACCTCGACGCGCATGTGGCCCTCGATGCGGGTCACCGGGTCGACGACGATGCGCCGGCCGCTGTTGTCCAGGTCGAAGCCTTGGGTGGAGTAGTTGCTCATGGATCAGGTTTTCCCGTACGTCGATCAGGCTTCGTGGGTGGCGCGCGCCTTGCCGTTGCTGGCGCGCTGCAGGGCGGTGACCGCAGCGTGGGCGGCGATGGCCGCACCCACGGTGCCGGCGGCGGCTAGGCCGATCTGGTCGGCATTGGCCTCGATGCCGAAGGCGTTGATATCGCTCAGGTGCTGGTAGAACGAGCCTTTGTCCCAGAAGCCCTCTTCGGAACAGCCGATGCAGCCGTGGCCGGACTGGATCGGGAAGCTGGTGCCACCGTTCCAGCGCACCGTGGAGCAGGCGTTGTAGGTGGTCGGGCCCTTGCAGCCGACCTTGTACAGGCAGTAGCCCTTGCGTGCGGAATCGTCGTCCCAGGCCTCGACGAACTGGCCGGCGTCGAAGTGCGGGCGGCGATAGCATTTGTCGTGGATGCGCTGGCTGTAGAACATCTTCGGCCGGCCCTGGCGGTCCAGCTCGGGGATGCGGTCGAAGGTGAGCATGTAGGTGATGACCCCGGTCATCACCTCGGCGATCGGCGGGCAGCCGGGCACCTTGATGATCGGCTTGTCGGTGATGACCTTGTGGATCGGCACGGCCTGGGTCGGGTTGGGCTTGGCCGCCTGCACGCAACCCCAACTGGCGCAGGAGCCCCAGGAGATGATCGCCTTGGCGTCGCGGGACACGCGCTTGAGCTGCTCGATGAACGGCTTGCCGCCGATGATGCAGCTCATGCCGTCCTGGTTCAGGGGCGGGTTGCCTTCGACGGCGAGGATGTAGTTGCCCTTGTACTTGGTCATGACCTCTTCGAGGATCGCCTCGGCCTGGTGGCCGGCGGAGGCCATCAGGGTGTCGTCGTAGTCCAGCGAGATCATCGACAGCACCACGTCCTTGGCCAGCGGGTGCGCGGAGCGGATGAACGATTCGGAGCAGCAGGTGCATTCCAGGCCGTGCAGCCACAGCACCGGGGTGCGCGGCTTGTTCTCCATGGCCCAGGCAATCTGCGGCATGAAGGCCGGGCCCAGGCCCAGCGAGGTGGCGGTCAGCGAGCAGAACTTGACGAAGCTGCGCCGCGAGATGCCCTGCCGGCGCATCACTTCATAAAAGGTTTCGGTCAATTGGTTTTCCTCGGCCAGGCGGTCTTTTTCTTTCGTGTGGCCAAGGGCTTACTTCAAGAGCTGTGCCATTCGGTCGCAGGGGCGCGTGCGACCTTGGTCGGGGTGGGCGGCGCCCTGATTCACGGGGTTTTGCCCTGGCCGACGCAAGTGGTTGGTGGGTGTGAGAGAAGCGAAGTGGAAAGTGGCTTTCCGCTTCGCTCGCTGAAGTGGAAGGTGACTGATCAGGCTGGCGTCAGGTCCAGGCGGTCGTAGCCCTTGTAGCGGTAGAAGGCCCAGGACAGCGCCCAGGTGGTGGCGAACAGGCCGACGATCAGGTAGCCGAGCAGGCCGAAACTCTCGTTGACCTGGGCGATGAAGTCCCAGGCGCCGCCTTCCAGGCCGAGCTGTTCGCCGATCAGGTTGAGCGCCTCCATGCTGCCGATCAGCAGCGCCACCAGCACCGAGGCCGAGGTGATGGTCAGGTTGTAGTAGAGCTTGCGTGCCGGGCGGACTTCAGCCCAACGGTAGGCGCCGGTCATCAGCACGCTGTCGGCGCTGTCCACCAGGGCCATGCCGGCAGTGAACAGCGCGGGGAACACCATGATCGACAGGATCGGCAGGTTCTGTACCGCCTGGCTGGCGGCGATGCCGAGCAGGCCGATCTCGGTGGCAGTGTCGAAGCCCAGGCCGAACAGAAAGCCCAGCGGATACAGGTGCCAGCTGCGCCGTACCAGGCGGAACAGCGGACGGGCCAGGCGGGCGATCAGGCCGCCGCCGGCGAGCATGCCGTGCAGCTCGGCCTCGCCCAGGCGTTCGCCCTGGCGCACGCGGCGAAAGGCCTGGTAGACCGAGCGCAGGATCACCAGGTTGATCAGCGCCACCAGCAGCAGGAAGGCCGCCGACACCGAGGTGCCGATCACCGCGCCGACGCCGTGGAAGGCTGCCAGTTCGTCCTGCAGGCTGGCGGCGCTGAAAGCGATCAGGGCCGAAGCGATGATCACCACGCTGCTGTGGCCGAGGGAGAAGAACAGGCCGACGCTGGCGGTGGGCTGGCCTTCCTGGATCAGCTTGCGGGTGGCGTTGTCGATGGCGGCGATATGGTCGGCATCCACGGCGTGGCGCAGGCCGAAACTGTAGGCCAGCACGGCGGTGCCGAGCAGCAGCGGGTAGTCGCGGAAGGCGACCAGGGCCCAGAGCCAGGCCAGCAGGTTGACGGCGATCAGGCCGGTGAACAGGGTGGTGACGGGGGAGAGGCGAGGCATGGGGCGGTCCGGTTGTATGAAGAATTTTCTGGTCTTCATACAAAGGGTGTGCCAAGGGGTTGTGCCGGTCCTCATCGCTGGCTTGCCAGCGATGAGGACCTGCAGATTCCCAGTGGTTACAGGCTTTGCATCCCAGTCATCAAACCGCAAACCCCGCATCCACCTCCGGCAGGCACAACCTGAACACCGCGCCGCCCTGCGGATGATTCCCCGCCTCCAGGGTGCCGCCGCAGCGTTCGACGATGCCGTAGCTGATCGACAACCCCAACCCCGTGCCCTGGCCCACCGGCTTGGTGGTGAAGAACGGCTCGAACACCTGGTGCAGGTGCGCTTCGGCAATCCCCGGTCCGTTGTCCCGCAGGGTCAGGCAGGCGGTGCCGGACTCCCGGGTCAGGTCGATCCAGATCTGCGGGGTGGCGCCCGCCGTCTCCCGCGCCGCGTCGCAGGCGTTCTGCATCAGGTTCATCAGCACCTGCAGCAACTGCCCGCTGTTGCCGTGCACGGTCATGTCCGCGCCCGACTGCCAGTGCACCTTGAGGTCGGGCGCGGTGCCGCGGGTGATCCAGTGGATGGCCCGTTCCACCAGGTCGTTCAGCGACACTTCGCCGGGCTGGCCACGGTCCACGGCGGAGAAGCGCTTGAGGGCGCTGACGATGTCGGTGGTGCGCTGGGCGCCTTCGAGGGTGCCGTCGATCAGCGAGGGCAGGTCGGCCAGCAACGGGTCGATGCGCAGGCGCTTGCGCAGGGCTTCCCGTTCGTCTTCCGGTACCTGCTGGTGCACGGCCGCCAGGTAGTCCTGCAGGCGCTGGCCATAACCACCGAGCACATGGGTGTTGGCCAGAACGAAGCTGATGGGGTTGTTCAGTTCGTGGGCGACCCCCGCCACCAGGCGGCCGAGGGCGGCCATCTTTTCGGCGTGCAGCAGTTGCTGTTGGGTGCGCTTGAGGGCTTCGTGGGCTTCGTGCAGTTGCCGGTAGGCGTGCTTCAGCTCGCCCAGCGGCCGGCCCACCAGCACATGGCCGAGGCAGCGACCATGGGCGCCGCTGCGCACCGTGCAGCTGAGGTCCACCGGCAGCGGGGCGCCATCGGCACCGCGAAAGTTCACTTCCAGGCTGGCACTGGCATTGGCCTGGCGCAGGCCGCCGAGCACCTTGCGCAGCAGGTCGGCGCTGTCGGCATCGGCCAGCAGCCCGTACACCGGGCTGCCCAGCAGTTGCTGTTCGTCGCCGCCGACCCTTTCCCGCAGCGACGGGTTGGTCTGCTCGATCAGGCCCTGGGGATCGCAGGCCAGCAGAATGTCAGACATCGAGCCCAGCAACCCGGCGATGAACTGCTGCGACTGTTCCAGCTCGGCGTTCTTTTCTTCCAGGGCGATCTCGTCCTGGACCAGTTGCGAGTACACCTCGTCCATCTTGCCGATGACTTCCAGCCAGGCGTCTTCGTCGATGGGCGGCGGTGGCGGTTTGCGGGCCATGGCAGTCAGCTCGTCGGGTGCAGGTGGGCGTGGCCGTGATCATCGGCGGCCGCCGCCACCGGAATCAGGTTGAGCTGGCCATGGCGCACGCCGCGCTCGGCGCTCAGCCGTTCGGCGAAGGCTCGCACCTTCTGCACCGGGCCCTTGAGCATCAGGCTTTCCAGGCAGTGGTCGTGGTCCAGGTGGACATGCTGGCTGGCGATGGTCAGATCGTGGTGGTCGTGCTGCAGGGTCATCACGCGTTCGGCCAGGGTGCGGGCGTGGTGGTCGTAGACGAAGCTGAGGTTGGCCACGCACAGCAGCGACTCGGCCTGCTGGTCCAGGCGCGAGGCCTCGATATGCCGGCGCAGGATGTCGCGCAGGGCTTCGGAGCGGTTGTCGTAGCCCTGGGCGCGGAGCAACTGGTCGAGGGCTTCGGCGAGGCGGTCGTCGAGGGAGATGGTCAGGCGTTGCATGGGAATTCTCCGGGTCAGTGCACAGTACAGACCATGCAGGGGTCGAACGAGCGCACGATGTGTTGCACGGCCACCGGGGTCTTTTCGCCGGGGAGTACCAGGGCGCCTTCCAGGGCTTTTTCAAGGGCGCCGGGAACGCCCTGGGCGTCCCGTGGCGAGAAGTTCCAGGTGGTCGGGGCGATGATCTGGTAGCTGGCGATGCGCCCCTGTTCGACCCGCAGCCAGTGGCCGAGGGCGCCACGGGCGGCTTCGGTGAGGCCCACGGCACTGCCGCTGTCGGGCAGTTCGCAGGCGGCGTACCAGGGTTCGCCGGGGCGCAGGGCGATCAGCCAGTTCTCCATCATCGGCACCACCCGCGCCAGTTCCACCAGGCGGGCCAGCAGGCGGGTGTAGACGCTGCCACCGCAGCGGGCGGCGGCGTCGCGCAGCAGCGGCTGGCCGCTGACCAATTGCCGGGCCAGGGCGCCGGTTTCCAGCACCGCGCCGTCGAGGCGCGGCGCCTTGTTCCAGGTGTAGGCGGCGGGTTTGTCCGGGCTCGGCTCGGTGACGCCACGGGCCGGATGCAGCGGCCCGTCGCGGTCATCGAGCCAGGCGTGAAAGGCGTCTTCGCGAATGCCGTCCAGCGCCACCGTCCGTACCTGGCCGAGGCGGGCGTCCCACAGGCCGCGGGCGAACGCCAGCGAGCCATCCGGCTGCGGGTAGGCGCCGTAGGACAGGTACAGGCCCGGGCCCTGGCCGAGCAGTTCCAGGCCGGTGTCCTGGACGATGCGCAGGAACTGGCGCAGGTCGCCGCGCTCGGGTGCCTCGGCGTACCAGGCCCACAACTGCGCTTCGCCGCTCAGCCCGGCGATACGCTCCAGGGGCGCGGCGAACAGCTCGTTTTCGAGGAACTGGCGGAACTCGCGGACGCGGGTCAGCAGGCGCAGGCGCTCGGCCGGGTCGATGGCGCGGGTCGAGCCGCCCGGGTGCACGGAGCCGGTGTGCGGCCACTTGCCGCCGAGGGTGCCGATCAGGTCCAGCCAGCGCTTGCGCGCCGCCAGCGCCAGGCGCTGCTGGCTGCCGCTGTGGGGCGTGAAGCGGGCCACGGCCTCGGCATGCCAGGGCCGGTCGGCGTACAGCGGGCGGACGAAGTCGGGCATGAAGAACAGGTAGAAATGGCTCAGATGGTCGGCGAGGTTCTCGGTCGCCGCCATCAGGTTGATCGCCAGCAAACCGTTGGCCGGCGGCTCGACACCGGCCAGCCCGGCCAGGGCACGGGCGGCGGCCACCGACTGCGACACCGAGCAGATGCCACACACCCGTGGCGCGTAGACCAGCGCGTCGAGGGGCGCATGGTCGCGCAGGATCTGCTCGAAGCCGCGGTACATGGTGGCGTTGACCTGGGCCGAACGCACCTGGCCGTCCTCGATGTCCAGCTGGACTTCGAGGTCACCTTCGACGCGGTTGAACGGGCCGACCAGAAGACGGGTCATGCTTGGAGCTCCTAGCGACGAGTGGGGCGGATGGCCGGCGCAATCAGCGCATGGTCGGCGGTGGCGTTTTGCCGGACACGGTCCGGGGTGGCCGACTTGGACAAGGCGGCGAGAGCGACGAACCAGGCCTTGGGCATGTCGGTGGGCAGCCCGATGGGAATGCCGGCGCGCTTGGGCGTGAGGTTGAAGGCGTGGCCTGGCTCCTCGAAGCCCGGCGCCGTGCAGTTGATGCAGGCGTAGCCGCCACGGGTGCAGGAGCCTTCGCCATTCCACAGGCGGTTGTTGCAGTCACCGTGGGCCTGGGTGCCCTTGCAGCCGAGGTTTTCCATCATGCAGCCAAGGTCGGAGGGCTTCACCGCACTGGCCTTGTACTCGTAGAACTCGTTGCGGGTGCAGCCGTGGTGCACCAGTTGGTCGGCGTAGAAACGCGGGCGGCCGAGGGCGTCCAGATCTTCCTCGGCGAACAGCCCGGCAGCCAGCGCCATCAGGGTGTCGGTGACCCAGCCGGGGTGGGTCGGGCAGCCGGCGACGTTGATCACCGGCAGGCCCTTGTTCGAGCGGTAGTCGGCACCCAGCAGGCCGCCGCGTCGTTCGCCGTCGTATTGCAGGCCACAGGCATCGGTGGGGTTGTGCCCGGCGGCGGTGATGCCGCCATAGGCGGCGCAGGTGCCGATGCCCAGGGTGTAGTCGGCGACCGCGGCCAGCCTGCGCACCCAGTCGATCATCGCCACGCCGGTGCCGGCCAGCAGGTGGAAGCGCCCGGTGCCGTTGGGGCCGCGCAGCAGCGAGCCTTCAATACACAGGGCGTCGAGGTGGGTGCGGCCGCTCAGGCAATCGTCGAGGATGGCCAGCACTTCATCGCCGCTTTCCAGCGACAGCGACGGGTGCCAGAGCAACTCGATGCCGGCGCCGCGCCAGAGGCCGGCGAAATCCTGGGTGTCCGCGCATAGCAGCGACATATTGCAGCCGCCGCAACCGCCGGACTGCAGCCAGAGCACGCGGAAGGGGGCGTTCATGGCGTTTCCTCCAGACCGAAGCGGCGCAGTTTCTGGCGCAGGCCGACCCGCGACAGGCCCAGCTCGCGGGCGGTGTGGGTCTTGTTCCAGCGGTGGCGCAGCAGGGCCTCCTTGAGCAGGGCAGCCTCGATGGCGTCGAGCTGTTCCTGCAGGGTGCCGACGGGGCGGCTGTCGAGCGGTGTGCCGGGCAGGGCGCTGCGGGCCTGGCCCTGCAGGACCTTCCAGGAAAACGCCCGGGCGCCGATCTCGGGCCCGTCGGACAGCGCGGCGGCACGGTAGACCTCGTTGCGCAGCTCGCGGATGTTGCCCGGCCATGGGTAGCCCAGCAGGCTGCCGAGGGCATCGGCAGCGAAGCACAGGCCCGGCAGGTCGAGTTCCTGGCTGGCGTCGGCCAGCAGCTTGCTGGCGATGGGGATCAGGTCGCCGCTGCGTTCGCGCAACGGCGGCAGGGCCAGGGAGACGCCGGCCAGGCGGTAATAGAGGTCGCTGCGAAAACGCCCGGCCTGCACCTCGGCTTCGAGGTCGCGGTGGGTGGCGGCGACGATCCGCACATCCACCCGCACCGGCGTGGTGGCGCCGACCGGACGCAGCTCGCCTTCCTGCAGCACCCGCAACAGCTTGACCTGGAAGGCCGGCGAGGTGTCGCCGATCTCGTCGAGGAACAGGGTGCCGCCGTGGGCGCGCTGGATCAGCCCGACATGGTCCTGGTGGGCGCCGGTGAAGGCACCGCGCTTGTGGCCGAACAGTTCCGACTCCAGCAGGGTGTCCGGCAGCGCCGCGCAGTTTTCCATGATGAAGGCGTTGCCCGCCCTCGGGCTGGCGTAGTGGATGGCCCGCGCCAGCAGTTCCTTGCCGGTGCCGGACTCGCCCAGCAGCAACACCGACAGGTCGAAGCGCGCGACCCGGGCGGCCAGTTCGCAGAGGGCGTCCAGCGGGCTGCCGGGGGCGCGCACGATACGGGCGAAATCGAAGGCGTCGCGGACCTTGTCCAGCGCCTGCTGGTTGCGCCGGCGCAGGACCGGCGTGGCACTGCGCAGCTCGACGTCGAGGCGCCGCGCATGGTTGTGCAGGGCACGGCTTTCCACGGCGTTGCGCACCGTGTTGAGCAGGTGGTCGGGCAGCCAGGGCTTGAGCAGGTACTGGTAGATGCCGGCGTCGTTGACCCCGGCGATGATGTCTTCGGCGTCGGTGTAGCCCGAGAGCACGATGCGCACCACCTCGGGCCAGCGCTCGCGGGTTTCCTTGAGAAAGTCGATGCCCTGCATGCCGGGCATGCGCTGGTCGCAGAGGATCACCGCCACCTCATGCTGCTCCAGCAGTTCGCGGGCCTGCTCGGCCGAGTCGGCGAGCAGCACGTTGAACTCGTCGGCGAGCACCCGCGACAGGGACTCGCGGGAGCGCAGTTCGTCGTCGATGACCAGCAGGGTCTGGACGGTGGAATCGAAGCTTTCGTGGGAAGACATGGACGCCGGTTTCGCAGGTGACGATATCGGGGCGCAATGATGACATTCGCCGCGAGGCGTAGGAAGAAATCGCTACTAACGGATGAATTTTCCTTCCCGGCAGGCCGCTCGCTGCCGAGCTTTTTCATTGTGACCGAGCATATTTTTACTATTTTTCCTCGCCGCACGACTGGCGCACCATCGCCCGACATCAACAAGACGACCGCCCGGTCGGTCGACAAGGGAGTGGACTGTGCTCGATCTCAACTACTGGCAGCAGCGTGCCGCCCGGCAAACCTTCATTACCAATGCCCTGATCGACGGGCGCCCGGTCGCCAGCGCCTCGGGGGCGACCTTCGAGGCCATCAACCCGGCCACCAACCAGTTGCTGGCGCAGGTGGCGGCCTGCGGTGAAGACGAGGTAAACCTAGCAGTGCGTTCGGCGCGGCAGGCGTTCGAACAGGGGCCGTGGGCGCGGATGGCGCCGGTTGAGCGCAAGCGCATCCTGCTGCGGTTGTCCGAACTGTTGCTGGCCCACCGCGAGGAGCTGGCGCTGCTCGATTCGCTGAACATGGGCAAGCCGGTGATGGATGCCTACACCATCGACGTGCCTGGCGCTGCCGGCGTGTTCGCCTGGTATGGCGAGGCGCTGGACAAGGTCTACGACCAGGTGGCGCCCACCGCGCCCAACGCCCTGGCCACCATTACCCGCGAGGCCCTGGGCGTGGTCGCCGCCGTGGTGCCGTGGAACTTCCCGCTGGACATGGCCGCGTGGAAACTGGCCCCGGCCCTGGCGGCCGGCAACAGCGTCGTGCTCAAGCCGGCCGAGCAATCGCCATTCTCGGCGCTGCGCCTGGGCGAACTGGCGCTGGAAGCGGGGATTCCCGAAGGCGTACTGAACGTGGTGCCGGGCCTTGGCGAGCAGGCCGGCAAGGCGCTGGGTCTGCACCCGGACGTGGACTGCCTGGTGTTCACCGGCTCGACCCAGGTCGGCAAGTACTTCATGCAGTACTCGGCGCAGTCCAATCTCAAGCAGGTGTGGCTGGAGTGCGGCGGCAAGAGCCCGAACCTGGTGTTCGACGACTGTCAGGACCTGGACCTTGCAGCAGAAAAGGCGGCGTTCGGCATCTTCTTCAATCAGGGTGAAGTCTGCTCGGCCAACTCGCGGTTGTACGTGCAGCGTTCGATCCATGACGAGTTCGTCGAACGCCTGATCGCCAAGGCCCGCGCCTGGATGCCGGGCGACCCGCTGAACCCGGCCAGCGGCGCCGGGGCCATCGTCGACGGCGAGCAGACCGGACGCATCATGCGCGCCATCGAGCAGGCCCGGGGCGAGGGGGCGCAGTTGGTGGCGGGAGGCGAGCAGTTACGGATCAACGGCTCTTCCAACTTCATCCAGCCGACCATTTTCACCGGGGTGGGCCCTCAGTCGGCGCTGGCGCGGGAGGAGATCTTCGGCCCGGTGCTGGCGGTCCAGGCGTTCGATGATGAAGACGAGGCGGTGCGCCTGGCCAATGACAGTGTCTATGGGCTGGCGGCGTCGGTGTGGAGCGACGACCTGAACCGCGCACACCGGGTGGCGCGGGCGTTGAAGGCGGGCACGGTGTCGGTCAATACCATGGATGCGCTGGATGTGGCCGTGCCGTTCGGCGGCGGCAAGCAATCCGGGTTTGGCCGGGACCTTTCGCTGCATTCGTTCGACAAGTACACGCAGTTGAAGACCACCTGGTTCCAGTTGCGCTGAACTCGGCTGGGCAGGGGTATTGACACTGTGGGCGGCTTGAGCCGCGATCGGCGGCGAAGCCGTCGTAGAACCTGAATCCGCGATGTCTCTGGAATACCGGGAGCGCAGGTTTCATGGCCGCTGCGCGGCCAATCGCGGCTGAAGCCGCTCCCACAGGTTTGCGTCAGGCAATGTACTCACCCCAACGGGTGATTTCGGCACTTCCCACCGCGTGGGAACATCCTTCCAACCCCAGTGACCTTTCGACGAGGCTCCGACGTGGACAACCAACGGCTTATTTCCGCGCAGTGGTTCGAACAGATGGCCCGGGTGACCGAGAGCATCGGCCAGCCGAACTTCGCCGCGACGCTGTTCGAGACCCTCGGCTGCATCCATCCGATCCAGGCCACCACGCTGTACCTGTACCCCCACGGCGGCATGCCCAGTGCGCTGTTCGAAGTGGATGGCCCCTGGCTGCCCCAGGGCAATGTGCATCGCTACCTGTCCGGCTTCTACCTGCTCGATCCGTTCTACGGCGCCAGCGTGGAGAACGGTCTGTCCGGTTGCTTCGAGCTGGCCGAGGTGGCCCCCGACCATTTCGAGCTGAGCGAGTACTACCAGTCGTTCTACCGCCACTCGCACCTGCAGGATGAACTCAACTACATCCTGCAGCCGTCTCCCGGCCTGAGCCTGGCGGTGTCGCTGGCCTTCACCGAGAAGCCCGATCCTGCGATCACCCGCCAGTTCAAGCAGATCGGTCCCTGGGTGCTGGCGCTGCTGGGCAAGCACTTCGTCGGCATCGATGCGCGCAACAACCGATTCGACAACCCGCTGGATCAGCGCGTGCACTCGGCGCTGAACAACTTCGGCTCGTCGATCCTCACCGAGCGCGAGTGCCGCATCGCCCAGTTGATCCTGCGCGGCCACTCGACCCGCTCGCTGGCCGAGCGCCTCGGGGTGTCGGAGGACACCATCAAGTCGCACCGCAAGAACCTCTACGTGAAGCTGGATATCGGCACCCAATCGGAGCTGTTTTCCCTGTTCATCGATTCCCTGGCCGAAGCCCAGGGCGCACTCGGCAAGGACCCGCTGGAAAGCTACATGAGCAAGCGCCGCTGAGCGGCCTCGCTGACCCTCGCGTGACTACCAACAAAGAGAACAAGACCATGAATGCACCCTTCGCCCCGCAACGGCAGACCCAGGACTACCAGAAGTCGGACGCCGCCCACCACATCCATGCGTTTCTGGATCAGAAGGCGCTGAACGCCGAAGGGCCGCGGGTGATCGTCCGTGGCGAGGGCCTGTATCTGTGGGACAGCGACGGCAATCGTTACCTGGACGGCATGTCCGGCCTGTGGTGCACCCAGCTCGGCTATGGCCGCAAGGACCTGACCGCCGCCGCCGCCGCGCAGATGGATCAGCTGCCGTACTACAACCTGTTCTTCCATACCACTCACCCGGCGGTGATCGAGCTGTCGGAACTGCTGTTCAGCTTGCTGCCGGGCCACTACAGCCACGTCATCTACACCAACTCCGGCTCCGAATCCAACGAGGTGCTGATCCGCACCGTGCGCCGCTACTGGCAGGTGGTGGGCAAGCCGCAGAAGAAGATCATGATCGGCCGCTGGAACGGCTACCACGGCTCGACCCTGGCGGCCACGGCGCTGGGCGGGATGAAATTCATGCACGAGATGGGCGGCCTGGTGCCGGACGTGGCGCACATCGACGAGCCGTACTGGTACGCCCAGGGCGGCGACCTGACCCCGGCCGAATTCGGTCGTCGCTGCGCCCTGCAACTGGAAGAGAAGATCCTCGAACTGGGTGCCGAGAACGTCGCCGGTTTCATCGCAGAACCCTTCCAGGGCGCCGGCGGCATGATCTTCCCGCCGGAAAGCTACTGGCCGGAAATCCAGCGCATCTGCCGCCAGTACGACGTGCTGCTGTGCGCCGACGAAGTGATCGGCGGCTTTGGCCGTACCGGTGAGTGGTTCGCCCACGAGTACTTCGGCTTCGAGCCGGACACCCTGTCCATCGCCAAGGGCCTGACCTCCGGCTACGTGCCCATGGGCGGGCTGGTGCTGGGCAAGCGCATCGCCGATGCGCTGGTGGAGCAGGGCGGAGTGTTTGCTCACGGCCTGACCTATTCCGGTCACCCGGTGGCCGCCGCCGTGGCCCTGGCCAACCTCAAGGCGCTGCGCGATGAGGGCATCGTACGCCAGGTGAAGGAAGACACCGGCCCGTACCTGCAGCAAATCCTGCGCGAGGTGTTTGCCGACCACCCGATGATCGGCGAGATCCAGGGCGCCGGCCTGGTGGCGGCGTTGCAGTTCGCCGAGGACAAGGCCACCCGCAAGCGCTTCGCCAACGAGAACGACCTGGCCTGGCAGTGCCGCACTTTCGGTTTCGAGGAAGGGGTGATCATCCGTTCCACCCTGGGCCGCATGATCATGGCCCCGGCGCTGGTGGCGACCCGTGCCGAACTGGACGAGCTGGTCGAGAAGACCCGCATCGCCGTCGACCGCACCGCGCGCATCGCCGGCAAGCGCTGAGTTGAACGGCGCGCCATCCCGTCCGGGGTGGCCGCCTTGCTTGCCTTCCACAACAAGCGTCATCAACGGCAGCGAAGCCCTTCGCCTGCCGCGGCATCCTGCATCCCGATTCCAGGAGTCTGCAATGAATACAACAACAAATGTGGCCGATACTCCGTCTCACCCTTCCACCCCGCAGACCGGCCGTTTGCGCGAGTCGCTGGGCTTTACCGCGCTGGTGCTGTTCGGCCTGGCGTACATGGTGCCGCTGGCGGTGTTCACCACCTACGGGCTGGTCACCCAGATGACCGAGGGGCACTTGCCCACCGCGTACCTGCTGACCCTCGCCGCCATGCTCTTCACCGCCTACAGCTACGGGCGCATGGTCCAGGCCCACCCGTATTCGGGTTCGGTCTACACCTACACCCGCAAGGCGTTCGGCCCGTGCTTCGGCTTCATGGCCGGCTGGACCCTGCTGCTGGACTACATCTTCCTGCCGATGCTCAGCTACCTGCTGATCGGCATCTATATGTCCGAGTACTTCCCGGCCATCCATCCCTGGGTCTGGGTGCTGGGCTCCATCGCCCTGGTCACCTTCCTCAACCTGATCGGCATCGAGTCCATCACCCGGGTCAACTGCGTACTGGTGGTGGCGCAACTGGTGTTCATCGCGGTGTTCGTCGGCCTGTCGGTGCAGAGCCTGACGAACCAGGCCGAGCCGGTGTCGCTGCTGGCGCCGTTCCACCACGAAGGCTTCAACTTCCCGATGATCATGACCGGCGCGGCGGTGCTGTGCGTGTCTTTCGTCGGCTTTGACGCGGTCTCGACCATGGCCGAGGAAACCGCCAACCCGAAATTCCGCATTCCGCTCGCCATCATGCTGGTGACCCTGCTGGGGGGCGTGCTGTTCGTCATCGTGTCCTGGTGCGCGCAGATGGTCTATCCGGAGTGGAGCACGTTCAAGGACCCTGATTCGGCGTCGGTGGAAGTGATGCGCCGGGTCGGTGGCGACCTGCTCGGTTCGGCCTTTACCGCCACCTACGTGGCCGGCTGCTTTGCCTCGGCGATGGTGTCCCAGGCCAGCGTGTCGCGGGTATTGTTCGCCATGGGCCGGGACGGGGCGCTGCCACGGATGTTCGGGCGTCTGGCGACGAAAAAGCGCGTGCCGGCCAGCGCCATCCTGCTGGTCAGCCTGTTGTCGCTGGTGGCGCTGTTCATCACCCTCGACACCGTCGCCAACATGATCAGCTTCGGCGCGCTGTTCGCCTTCTCGGCGGTCAACCTGGCGGTGGTCAAGCATTACCTGCTCGACCAGAAACGCCGTGGCGCGGCCAATATCCTGTTGTTCGGCGCGCTGCCGGTGACCGGTTTCCTGATCACCCTGTGGCTGTGGAGCAGCCTGTCGAGTCTGTCGTTCACCATCGGCCTGAGCTGGATGGCGCTGGGTCTGGTCTGCCTGCTGGTGGCGACCCGGGCGTTCCGGGTCAAGCTGCCGGAATTGCAGATGGCGGAGTGAGCGGTACTGGCGTGTTGACATGCCCCCGGCCATTCCGTACAAACCCGGGAACTGCTCGCCAGGGACGGGACGATGGAAGTGTGGGTTGCGGATGGCACGGAACGGATCGGCCTGTGCCAACAGGCTGAGTTCGATCTCCAGCGCCAGGACAGCAGCGTGCTGGCCTGGCAGCACCGTCTCGACCTGAATGACCCCTGGCGCGCCGAGGCCTTCGTGCAGCGCCACCTGCGCGGTCCGGGCGAACTGTACGAGCTGCGCAGCCTGCTGGCCCGGCAGACCCTGATGATCCACCGACTGAGTGACGAGCAGGTGCTGCGTCAGGTCGCCAACGAGCTGTGCTTCGGCCACCTGCGGGCCGATCTCTACGCCTGGCGGTCACACCCGACGATCCGCGATAACGCCGCCGGCGATTCGCCAGTGGTGGTTCCTGCGCCGGTGTCGGCAGTCTCCACCACGCCACCGGCAGTCCCTGTCGATCCTGTGCCGGTCACCTCCGCCGAGGCGCCCGTGGCTGTGCAGGCAAGTGTCGCCGCACAACCGACGGCGGAGGTGGCGGCGGCCCAGGACACGCTGGCGGCGATGCTGGAGCAGGCGGCGCAGGATGTTGCGCCGTTCTGCGAGGTGTGCGAACTGGCCCGCAGATCCCGGGCCGCTGCTCCGGCCGAGTCGCCGGCGCCTGCCGTCGCCGCCGTTCAGGATGCCCAGGCCGCGGTGCTGGAGCAGGCCGCCGTGAGCGGTACCCCCTTCTGTGAAGCCTGCGAGCGCATGCGATGAATGAACCGATGCCCCCCGATCCCTCGGTCCTGCCGCGCCTGTGCAGCGAGCTGTGGCCCGACACGGGCGACGCCGACCATGAGGTCTACTGGTTGCTGGATGGTGCCCGCGATCCGGTGATCCTGCCCCTGCTCCAGCGCAGCGGGCTGCCGACCGACTGCCTCTACAGCGGCCCGCTCACGCCCCGCCTGAAGGCTGCCGCGCCGTGGCTGGTCAGGCTTGCCGCCGGTTCGCCGGCCAGCCAGGCCTTGCTTGAGGCCGGCTGGGGCAAGGCCTGGGGCATCTTGCTGGTGGTGCCGGCGGCGTTGTCGATGGATCAGGTGCGCCGGCACTGCAAGAAATTCCTGCGGATACGCACGGAAGATCACCGTGTGCTGCTGTTCCGGTTCTACGATCCGCGTGTGCTTTCGGTGTTTCTCCCCGGCTGCGATCAGGCGCAATACCGGGCGTTGCTCGGCCCCATGAACCGGCTGCTGGTGGAGCAGCAGGGTGGTGAGGCCTGGCGGGTGTTCGGGCAGGGGGAGCCCTGATGCTGGTGATCACGGACAAGCAGTTGCAACAGTTGGCCGAGGCGGGGGACGCAGCGTTCCTGAGCGAGGCGGCGGCATTGCTGACCAGACACTGGCCGCGGCGCGTCGAACGGATGGGACCGGCGGCACTGGAGGCGCGCTTGCGTCTGGTCTATCAGCGGGCGCTGGACCTCGGCATTCGCGAGCGGTCGGACCTGTTGCGACTGGCCAACATGGGCATGGCGCTGGATGACGATCTGGCGGCGGACTCGCCCCTCATCTGGGTGCAGGAAGCACTGCAGAACCCGCGCTTGCGGCCGTCGGACCGGCTTGATGTGCTGGACCGGCAGGTGCGGGAGTGGCTGCTGGACGAGAGGGCGCGAGGATGACGTTCGCACCGATGTTTTTCGCTGTCGTGCCCCCGGTGATCCTGGCGCCCGACGACGATGCCGTCGAATCCTACGCTGCCATGGATGAGGTGGCGGTTGCGCTGGCGTCGTCCACCGAACTGGGCGATCCGATCCTGCCTTGTCAGCAGCCTTGTATCGAAGTGACGGTGATGGACGAGGACAATCTGCCGCTTGCCGATATGCCATATCGATTGATGCTGGAAGGGTCGTTGCTCGCCGAAGGCACGCTGGATGGCATGGGTTTTGTCGCCATCGAGAAGCAGGAACTGCCAGCAGGAGACTGGCGCATCGAGATCGTTCTGCAACGCAACGAGTCGTCCCAGGTCGTCGAGCGCGCCGACATTCTCCTGACTGCCAGCCCGACTGCCCTGCAAGAAACCGATGAAGACCAGAGGCAGATCGAAGACGAGCGTTGGCCGGCGTACATAGAGCCGCCGTACGCCTGGCGGTGAGTCAGAAGTCGAGCGTCACCGTCACGGGCAGGTGGTCGCTGATACCGCCTTTTTTGATGATGCGAATCTTCCAGAACACCGTGCCGCTGCGAAATATATTCGCCTTGACCGGAGTGCCTTTAATGGCAATCAGGGGCGCGACCAGGTCGATCAGGCTGGCAGCGCTTGCGGCAGTATGGCCTTTGACCAGGATATTGTCGTAGGCGTGCTCGCGGTAGTTGTCCCAGACAGCCGCTGACGACTTGAGGCTGGAGCGTTTACGGTCGGAGACCAGTGTCAGGCCCAGGTTGTTCAGGGTGGTTCGGTCGTCGTCGTGGCCATCCAGTTCGCAGCTCGGTACGGGGGGGGACGACACGGCGCAGAGGTTGAGGTCTCCCAGATACACTACTTTCGCGTTACCGGTGACGCTGGCATGTGTGCCCACCGCTGCCACGCCCAGGTTGGCCTTTTCGTTTTCATCGGGACCGTAGCTGGGGCTCGGGGCATGCTGTGCGATAAGTTGGAAATCGATATTGGCTGCCACGTCGTGGAACGTGACATGAAAAGGGCAACTCTCCCGGACACCTTTGATTTCCCAGTTGGGAATGATGGTCTTCGTTGAGTTCGTCAACACTCTCCCCGACTGGAATGTGACGACCGGTGTCCGGTGAAACACCAGGACGGTTTCGCCTTTGCCGGCGCCCTTGTTCTTGCTGTAGATAAAGCGTGCCGGCACCAGGTCCCAGTCGGCGCCGCCGTTTGTCCGGGCTTTGAGCATGGCGAGAATCTGCGTGCCGCCGGTGGGACCACCACCGATGGCGAGATCTCCGACTTTTCCCTTCTTGGTCGTCGGTTCGATGATCACGAAAATATCGCATGCCGCTGCCCCGGTGGCGGGATGGACCACATCCAGTACCCGATTGGTGCTGTCAGTCCTGCTCAGGACCCCGGACTTGCCTGCCGCAAAATTGAAGATGTTCCAACTGATGATGCGGATCGCCATCAGCTTTGCTCCGCAGGAATGGGATTGATTGAAGGGTTCTGGACGATCAGGTCGAAGTTCTGGTCGTTGCCGGCGTGCAACGCCCAGCGGCCGGTGTCCAGTTCCAGGCGCAGCGAGAACTGAGTCACGGCGGGTGCCGGGTCGTATGGCAGGTTGATCTGAAGTCTGCGGATCAGTGCCGGAATCTGAGCATCCTCGAGCGGGCGCAGGTTGATGATGAAGCTGTCTTCGCCGGGCTCCTTGTAGCCTTCGCAGGGTATTTCGTGCACGGTTGCGTGCAGGTGCGACTCATGGAGGACATTGCCCGCACCCTCGCTGAACGGCTGACCCACGGCGATTCTGAACAGTGATCTTCCGAAACTGAATTGCCCATTCGCCTCGGTGAGCAACGGGGTGCCGCGGAAGGTCACAATGGCATCCGTCATGCCGAGGTCGGTCAAGGCAATGCCGAACTGCAGATGCAGGAGCCGGGCATCGTTCAGGGCGTTATACAGAGGGGCGGTCCGCTCGCCGCTGCGCCATGCATCGCCTCCCAGCCAGCCATCCAGGCAGGATAGCTGTCCCAGCGGTGGATAGTCGTACTCGCACTCCAGGAAAAAATCATCTTCCTCGCCAGCGAGCGCGGCGTTGGCATCCGAATCGGCGTCGTTGACTTCGGACGGTTCGAATCCGTCCTGCAGGTGGAGATTCCAGCGCAAGACCCAGTCGTCCCGACCGAGATCGGTGTAATAGAAACGTCCATCAGGGCCTGAGCCGACCAGGCAGCAGGTGCTGTGCGTGTCTTCTTCATCCGTGTAGGTAGTGAGCAGCAACTCGCAGCCTGACAGCCGGACTTGAGCGAACTCCAGATCGAACGGGGTCGAGCGCCATCTACAACCATCGGCGCGTTCGCAAATCAATGCCAATGGCATCTGGTTGCGCACTGCTCCCTGGAGGTTGGGGCCGAACTGGAAGGCCTGGTAGTAATGATTGCCTATCAGAATGGGCGGTGTGGTCTCGGTGCCTTCCATGGCAATGGCGGATTCGACGTACATCGGTACCGAGTCGAAGCGCAGGCTGGCCATGCCGCTGTCCAGCGTGCGCAGTTTCTGTTGCGGGCCCAGCGGGTAGAGCGCGGGATGGTCGGAGATGTCGTGAACGTCGACGATACAGGTCGCCTGAGGCTTCCAGTCGGTACCGCTCTGCTCGAACCAGACAGCTGACTGAAAGGGCGATTGGTCCTCGAGCACGCCATCGATGAACAGTGTGTTATCAGATGTGGAGGCCAACTCTTCGGTGTAGGTTGCCGAGCCTTGCAATCCATACGACTTCACTTTGGCGAGAACACGTCTGAGGACTTTGAGCTTGTGCAGGTGCAGCTTTTCTTCGCGAGCCTTGTCAGGGAGGCGCACGCTCAGACGCGCACTGTTCCACTTGTGTTTCAGCTTTCGCTTTCTGACGTCGCGCAGGGTACCGGTGTATTTGCTCTCCTTGCTGTTCACCCAGTGAACATCGCTGCTCTTGACTCTCCAGAGCCTGGGGTTTCGCCAGATCCAGGACGACTCCTCAAGATTGGCCAGATAGCGCCGGTTACCTGTTTTACGCACGTCCCAGGTACGCTCATACCATTCATCGACAATGACTATGAGTTCCTTCCCCATTACGCGCCTGCCACTGTATCGGTCTGCCAATGGATTGCGTGGCGTTGCTCCAGCATCTCGTAGCTCCTTGACGGGATGATTGCCACTTGCTCGACCGGTGGAAGCGGCATCCTGCCATCATTCACACTTCCGGGGTCCGAGGGAAGAGGCCGGCTCAGCGAAACAGCAGCGACTGATGCACTGCACCGCCCGTGCGTGCGCCATCACCCACTGCGATGGCGACGTTACCGGCGCCGATCGCCGCGTCGCCGCAGGCGAATACCCCAGGCACGCTGGTTTCGCGCAGGGCGTCGACCTGAATGAACGCCCCTGTGGGGCCTTGCTCGAAGGCGCAGCCCAGGTGTTCCGCCAGCGGCGAGGCCATGCGCGTGTGCGGCTGGGTGAACAGGCCTGCCAGTTCGATCCGCCGGCCGCTTCGCAGGACCACCTCTGCGTGGCCTTCCAGTGCTGCCACGGGTTCCTGTTCGAGGACCACGCCGCGCTGCTCCAGCTTCGCCCGTTGTTCGGCGTCTGGCTCGAATGCGTCATTGAGAAACAGTGTGGTCGGGCCCCAGTCCGGCAGCATCAGGGCGTGATGCAGGGCCAACGGGCTTGCCGCCAGTACGCCGATCGGCCCGCCGTTCAACTCGTAGCCATGGCAATAGGGGCAGTGGAACACGGCCTTGCCCCAGCGCTCGCGCAAGCCGGGCAGTGGGGGAAGCTCGTCGATGACGCCGGTCGCCAGCAGCAGACGGGCGCCGCCAAAGCGCTGGCCATCGTCAGTGCCTACCACGAAGCCGCCTGACTCACCCGTGGCCTCGACCGCCTGGCCAGTGACCCATTCCACCGTTGGATAGGCCAGCAATTGCAGGCGTGCGTCCCGGGCAATATCGCCCGGAGCACGGCCGTCCTGACCGAGAAAGCCGTGGGAGTGCGTGGCAAAGCGGTTGCGGCGCTGGCCGCCATCGATCACCAGCACCTTGCGCCGCGCCCTGGCCAGTTGCAGGCCGGCGGAGAGGCCGGCATAGCTGCCGCCCACGATGATTGCGTCGTACATCATGCCCATTGCTCCGTCAGAGGAAATCTCGACACACCGTAAGTTACGTGAAAGTCGACTGTCAACAGTCTCGTAACTAATGATGTGTCGTTATATGCTGGCCGTCCCTCTGACCGGAAAACCATCGATGAGAACCGATACCCGCCTGTCGCGCATGCTGCATGTGCTGATCCACATGGGCCGACACGAGCAGCCCGCCACCTCCGACACCATCGCGCAGATGCTCGGCACCAATCCGGTGGTGGTGCGGCGAACCATGGCGTTGCTCAAGGAACAGGGCTACGTGAGTTCGGAAAAGGGCCATCGCGGTGGTTGGACGCTGGCCAGGCCACTGGCGCAGATCACCTTGCTGGATATCCATGAAGCGCTGGGGTCGTCGTCGATCTTCGCCATCGGCCTGTCCACCGATCACCCCGAGTGCCTGGTGGAGCAGGCGGTGAATGCGGCGCTGACCGAGGCGTTCGACGCGGCCCAGGCATTGCTGGTCGAACGCTTGGGGAGTGTGACGCTGGAGCAGTTGGCAGAAGATTTCGAGGCGCGCTATCGACTGACCGGTGCTTAGGCTTCCCAGTCAATGCGGTGTTCTTCCAGATACACATCCACCGCCGCGCCTACCGTCGGCTGGAAGATTTCGCTGCCGATCCGCGTCAGCACTTCCAGGCGCTGCAGCTTGTCTTTCACCGGGTCTTTCATTTCCGCGAAGCGCAGCTCGATGCCGGCGGCGCGCAGTTGCTGTTCCAGCTCGATGAGCATGTCCGCCGAGGTCACATCGACGCTGGTCACCGGCTCGGCGGCGATGACGATGCGCCGCACCCGCTCCGGTGACTGGTCAATGGCCTCCAGCACGCAGTGCTGGAACTGCTCGGCGTTGGCGAAGAACAGGGGCGCGTCCCAGCGGAACAGCACCAGCCCTGGTACGCGGCGAGCATGGGGGTAGCGGCTGACATCGTGGTAGCCGCGGATGCCCTCCACCCGCCCGAGAACCGCGTAGTGCGGGCGCCAGCCGTCCCAGAGGAATTCGATCACCGCGATCACCACCGCCAGGCCGATTCCCGGTACTGCGCCGAACACCACCACGCCGATGAAGCACACCATCGACAGCCAGAACTCCCATTGCTGGATACGGTAGATCCGCCGCAGGTCGCTGAATTCGAACAGGCCGATGGCGGCGGCGATCACCACTGCCGCCAGGGCGCTTTCCGGCAGGTGGCGCAGCAGGTCAGGCGCGACCAGCAGCAACAGCCCGACGCCGAGGGCGCCGAACACCCCGGTCAACTGGCTGCGGGCGCCCGCCGCCTCGGCCACTGGCGTGCGCGAGGAACTGCTGCTGATGGGAATGCCCTGGAACAGGCCGGTGGCGAGGTTGGCCACGCCCAGGCCGATCATTTCCTGGTTGGGGTCCACCACGGTGCGGGTGCGGGCCGCGTAGGTGCGTGACAGCACGCTGGTGTCGGCGAACGACACCAGCGCCACAGCGAAGCCGCCGATCAGCACGGCCTTGATGTCATCCAGCCCGATCAGCGGCAAGGCGAAGCCCGGCAGGCCCTGGGGCAGGGAGCCGACCACTGTTACGCCGTGGTGTGCCTCCAGCGAGAACCACCAGGCCGCCAGGGTGGCGAGGACCACGGCGATCAGAATTCCCGGCACCCGGTCGAAGCGCTTGAGCAGCAGGATGATCGCCAGGCTGCCCGCGCCGATGGCCAGGGCCGGAGCGTTGAAGCTGCCGTTGGCCAGTGCGCTGAACAGGCCGAAGGTGTCCGACAGCGGACCGTTGCTGTCCAGCGACACACCGAACAGCTTGGGCGTCTGGCTGATCAGCACGGTGAGTGCGATGCCGTTCATGTAGCCGTAGCGGATCGGCTTGGACAGCAGTTCGGTGATGAAGCCGAGCCGGAACAGCCCGGCTGCCGTGCACACCAGCCCGGAGACCAGAGCCATGGCGCTGGCCAGGGTAATGGCGCGCATCGGGTCGCCGCCCGACAGCGGCAGTACCACGGCGAGGATGATCGCCACCAGCGCCGAGTCCGGGCCGATCACCAGGAAGCGGCTGGGGCCGAACAGCGCGTAGGCCAGCAGCGGCACGATGGTGGCGTACAGGCCATAGATGCCCGGTACGCCGGAGGCTTGGGCATAGGCGATGCCTACCGGCACCAGCATGGCGGTCAGCACCAGCCCGGCGAGCAGGTCGCGGGGCAGCCATTTCAGCGGGTAGTTGCGCAACAGTTGCAGGCCGGGCAGCCAGCGTTGCCAGCCGGTGACAGCGTTCGAGGCGCGGGAGAGCGGGCGGGGGCGTGGCTGATCCATGGTGGGGCGGCTTCTTGTTTGGGGCGAGGGGTTGCGCAACCTTAGTTCAAGGTAGAGGGGGCGGGGGGGATTCAGGTCAAAAGAGGGGTGGGGCTGGGATGGGCATGTCGTTGGGTTTTCAGCGCCCTTGAGATCGAGCGCCGCCCGCGCGGCGCATCGCGGATAAATCCCACACATTTGTTGCAACGTACCTATGTCTGTAAGGCCATGGTTGATCGCCTTGTTTGTACGACGCGATATCGAGTCGAGCCAAACAGCCTCCCCGCAATGGATCGCCGAGCACCCAAGGCTGGCAACTCAAATCTCACAGGCCATGGCGCGTTGCAACAAATGTGGATTTATCCGCGATGCGCCGCGCGGGCGGCGCTCGATCTCGAGAGCGCAGAAAACCTCCCGGCTAGCACCTTGCAGCACACAAGTCCAAAAAAAAGGCCGCCGGGGAATCCCCGGCGGCCTTCTTCGTTACTATGTCCCGTCCTGAATAAGGTTTACACCTCCCATCCCGAATTTCCGGAGAGTCAGATGGAGCAAGGTGTAAAGCGCACACAGCGGGATTACTCACTGTCTTTTAAATTGGCGGTGGTTGATCAGATTGAAAAAGGCGAGCTGACCTACAAGCAGGCCCAGGTGCGGTATGGCATCCAGGGTCGGTCAACGGTTCTGGTATGGTTGCGTAAGCACGGTCGCCAGGATTGGAGCCAGGGGGCCTCGATCCGAGACGAGAGGAGCTGCGCGATGTCTGACCCCAAAACGCTCACTCCCGAGCAGCGGATCAAAGAGCTTGAGCAACAGCTTGAGCTGATGAGCCAGAAGGCCCAGTTCTTTGAGACGGTCGTTGATGTTCTGAAAAATGACTATGGTGTCTCGGTCGTAAAAAAGCGATCCGGCAAGTCCTCTCGCAAGGTCAAGTCTCAGGACTGAGCATTGCCAGGGCTTGTCAGTTTCTAGGCATCAGTCGACAGGCTTACTACAAGCGCAACCGAGCGGCTGATGGCAAAGAGCATCAGGCAGACCGGGTGGTTGAGTTTGTTCAGCAAGTCCGGATGCGCCAGCCTCGTTTGGGTACACGCAAGCTGCACTATCTGCTGCATTGCCAACCTGACAAACGATTCCAAGTCGGCCGAGATAGGCTGTTCCAGGTCTTGGGAGAGCGCCGTTTGCTGGTGCTGCCCAAGCGGGCCTACCACAAGACAACACAGAGCTTTCATCGCTTCTACCGCCATCCCAATTTACTCAAGCCCGGTCCAAGCCAAGTCGTTCCGACAAGGCCGGAGCACGTCTGGGTTGCCGACATTACTTACCTGCCCGCACGTAACGGCCCGCTGTACCTGAGCCTGGTAACGGATGCGTACTCCAGGAAAATTGTTGGCCACCACGTTCATGAAAGCCTGCATGCCGAGTCAGTGGCGCAAGCCTTCAAGCAGGCATTACGAACGCGACGTCGTCGCCAGCCATTAGTCCACCATTCGGATCGAGGCATCCAATATTGCTCAGCGCTGTACCAGTCACTGCACCAACGGCACGATGTTCAGTGCTCCATGACTGATGGGTATGACTGCTACCAGAACGCGCTGGCCGAGCGAATCAACGGAATCCTCAAAATGGAGCTGCTGTTGAGCAGCCCTGAAGATCTTGAGCAGGCGAGACAGATGGTTGACGAGGCAGTGCAGATCTACAACACAGAACGGCCCCATATGGCCCTGAAAAACAAAACGCCCGATGCAGTGCATCGGGCGTTTTGAGGCCTATCGGCCTACCTGAACAGGTGTAAACCTATTTCAGGACTAGACACTACGCTACGACTTACTTGTTGTAGGTCATCACGCCGTCTTCACCTTCCACGAAGCCCTTGGACTGGCTGATCTGTTTGGCAGTGATCAGACCCGTGTCGAACACCTTCTCGGCACCGGTCTGCTGAAGTTTAGCCGGCTGCAGCAGCGCTTCCATGAACCGACGGCTCTCTGCCAGGCTGCCACCGATCACACGGCTGCCCAGGTCGACCTGCGACGAGTCGTTGACGTCGCCCATCAGTTCCTGGATCAGGGCGTTGGTGCCGTTGTCCGCTTTCAGCGATACCGACCAGGCACGGACGTTGGCAACGCCCGGCATGTTGTCCAGTACCTGCGGCGCGACGAACACCACGCGACCACCGCCAACATCGTTGGAGGTCTGGATCGACGCCACGCTGATGCTGCGACCGCCGGTGTAGCTGACGGTGCCGGTGTCGGTGCTGGTGGTGGTGGTCGCTGCCATGACGACGTTGCCGCTGCCGTTGACGTTGACGTTGCCGCGACCACTGGTGGTGATGTTGGCGTTCTGGTTGATGTTGCCGCCGTTGAGGGTGATGTTGCCGCCGCCGGTGTGCGAGACACCGCCGTTGACATTCAGGTCACCCGCACTGTTCAGGACGATGTCACCCGAGGACGCGGTCAGCGAGGTCAGGTTCAGGGCCGAGGTCGAGGTGCTGTTCAGCGCCGCGCCGCCGGTACCGCCGCTGGAGGCCAGGTTGCCGACGTTGACGTCGAAGGCATTGCCGCTCTGGCCGACGCCGCTGGCGGCGATCAGGTTGGCAGTCTGCGCATTGACGTTGCTCACCGTGTTGTTGTTGGCATCACGGATCGCGCCGGCGTTGGCGTTCAGGTTGACGGTGTGGCCAGTGGCGTTGATCACATCGACGTTGAGGTTGCCGGTGGTGCTGTTGACGGTCACGTCGCCATTGGCGCTGTTGACGGTCAGGCGATCCAGGCCGTTCGCTTCGTTGATGTTGATGTTGCCGCTGGTGGTGACCTGCGCGTCGAGGCTGGTGGCCTGGGTCTGCAGGGCACCGTTGGCGCCGATGCCGTCGGTGGCGGTCAGGCTCAGGGCATTGCCCTGGATGCGGGTGTTGCTGTTGCCATCGTCGACCAGTTGGCCGTTTTCAGCGTTCAGGGCCACCGAACCGGTGCCGCTGATGCTGCCGACCACGGCGTTGCCGTCGGCGACCGTGACTTGCACGTTACCGTTGCCGGTGCTGACGTTTTCCAGGGTGACCGCCTGCGACTGGGCCAGGTTCACGTCGCCGCTGGTGGTGCTGGCGTCGACAGTGTTGCCGGTCAGTTGCAGTGCGCCTTGCGAGCCGTTGCCCAGGCCATTGGCCGCATCGAGCTCGATGCGATCGCCGGTGATGCCGGTCGCTTGGGCCACGCGGGCCAGCAGACGGGCGAAGAACGTCGGCTGCTGGGTCACGATGGCGCCGCTGGTGGAGCTCAGGCTGACGTTGTGGGTGCCGGCGTCCACGGTGCTCACGCCGATGTCGCCGCCTGCGGTGACACGGATGTCGCCGTCTGCGGTGTTCAGGCGGGTGAGGGTGATGCCGTCGTCTTCGGCCAGCACGATGTCGCCAGTGCCGTTGACCGAAACGGTAGCGCGATCGACCGCGGTGTGCAGGTTGACGCCGGTTTCAGCGCCGACGTTCAGGCTGCCGCCCTTGACCAGGCCGCCGGCCAGGGTTTCCACCTTGCCAGTGGAGTACAGGTCGATCGAGTCGCCCTGCAACTGGTTGATGGCGATGTTGCCCGCGTCGACCGAGACCGAACCGTTGGCTGCCGCGACGTTGTCCAGGGTGACATCGTCGGCTTCGCTGACCACGATCGAACCGTTGGTGGCGTTGGCGACCAGGGTGTCGATGTTGGTGCGCAGGGCGTCGTTGGTGCCGATGTCGCTGGCCGCGTTGGCGGTCAGTTGCTTGGCGCTGACGTTGTGCGCAGCGGTGCCATGGACCTGGATGCTGCCGTTGCTGGCGGTCAGGGCCACATTGCCGTTGACGGCACTGATCTCGTCGACCAGCAGCTCGTTGCCGGCGGTGTAGGCGACGTCGCCGTTACCGCTGACTTCGGTGCGTGCACCCACGGCCATCAGCAGGTCACGGCCGGCCACGGCAGTGACGTTGCCATTGGCGGTCTGCACCAGTGCGTTCTGGGTCAGGTCGCCGACCAGGGTGGCCAGGTCGATGTTGCCGTTGCCGGTCGTCACGTTCTGCAGGCTGGCGTTGCCACCGGCGCTGTAGTCGATGTTGCCGGTGCCGGTCACGGTGGTGTCGGCCAGGGTGGTCAGGTCGCCATCGGCGTGTGCGGTGAGGTTGCCCGCACCGGTCTGCACCAGGGCGTTCTGGGTCAGGTTGCCGCCGGCCTTCAGATCGATGTTGCCGGTACCGGTGGTCACGTACTGCAGGCAGGCGTTGCCGCCGGCGCTGTAGTCGATGTTGCCGGTGCCGGTCACGGTGGTGTCGGCCAGGGTGGTCAGGTCGCCATCGGCGTGCGCGGTGAGGTTGCCTTCGCCGGTCACGACGTTCTGGTGCTGGGTCAGGTTGCCGCCAGCCTTCAGATCGATGTTGCCGCTGGTGGTGCCGACCTGCTGCAGGCTGACGTTACCGCCCGCGCTGAGGTTGACATTGCCTGCGTAGAGTGCGCCGGTCAGGGCCAGGGTGGTCAGGTCGCCACCGGCAGACGCGGTGACATTGCCGGTACCGGCGAGCAGTTGGCCGACCTGCAACAGGTTGCCCTGCTTCGCGCTCACATCGACGTTGCCCGCGAAGGCGCCCACGTCTTGCAGCGTGGCATTGCCGCCTGCGGCGATGGTCACGTTGCCGCTCTGGTAGGCAACGGTATCCGTGTCAGCGGCCATGGTGATATCGCCATCGGCGCTGACCGAGAGGTTACCGTTCTGGGTGCTGATGTTGGCGTTCTGCTGGAGGTTGCCGCCCGCGCTCACGGTGATGTCACCGGTCGTGGTGCCGATCAGCTCGTTCTGCACCAGGTTGCCGCCAGCGGAGACAACGATGTTGCCGGTGCCGGTAGCGATGTGGCCGTCCTGCTGGATGTTCCCGCCAGCGGTGACGGAGATATCGCCGGTGTCGGCCGTGATACGTGCGTCATGCAGGATGTTGCCGCCAGCATTGAGCACGATGTTGCCGGTGTCGGTGGTGATCCGGGCGATCTGCTGGATGTTGCCGCCGGCCGTGACGGCGATATCGCCGATTTCGGTACGGATCCGCGCATCCTGCTGGATGTCGCCGCCGGCGCTCAGGCGGACCGCGCCGCTGTCGTAGGCTGCCACGGTTTCGTTGACGGTCAGGTTGCCGGTGGTGCCGACTTCGATGTCGCCGTCGGCAGCGTCCAGACCGTACTGGGTGTCGAGGCCCAGGTTCGAGGTAACGCCGCCGATGACCAGGTCGCCATCCAGGTCGTTGACCTTGATGCTGCCGGTGTCGGTGTAGGCCACCAGGTTGCTGACCTTGACGTCCAGCGCCTTGTCCGCGCCGATGCCGTTGACGGCTTTCATCGTCAGGTTGGCGGCGTCGATGTTGCTGCTGCCGTCGGTCTTGGCGTTGGTGATCAGGTTGCCCGCGACCAGGGTCACCGTGTCGCTGGTGGTGCCGGTGGTCAGGGTGCCGACGTTCAGCGAGCCGCCGGTGGTGACGGTGACGTTGCCGTGGTCGGTTTCCAGGGTACCGATGGTCAGGTCGTCGACTTCGGCCAGGTTGACCTCGCCGGCGGCGGTGACGTTGACGGTGTTGACCTGGGTGTCCAGGGCGCGGTTGGCATTGCTGCCGGTGGCGCCAACGGAGCCTGCTGCCTTGATGTTCAGGGTGTCGGCGACGATCAGGGTGTTGTTGTCCTGGTCATCGTCCACCGCGCCATCGGCCTGCAGGTCGATCTGGCCAGTGCCGGCGTCGAGGCTGCCGACGACTACTGCACCACCGGCCTTGAGGTCGATGTTGCCGCTGGCGGTCTTCAGGTTGCGCGCGGTCACGGCGTTGGCTTCACGCACGGTGATGTTGCCGGCGTTGGTGACTTCGGCGTTGAGGGTGTCGACTTCGGTGTCCAGGTCGATGTTGCCGGCGGCTTTGGCCACCAGGGTGCCGCCCTGTACGTTGCGCTCGACGGTGTTGCCATCGACGATCGCGCCGTTGGTGCTGGTCAGGCTCACGGTATGGGTGTGAGTGCTGTCTTTCACCAGTTGGTCGATTTTCAGCGAACCGTCGGTGGTGACGCTGATGTCGCCGGCACCGGTGATGCCTTTGACGGCGCCCTGGGTACCGATGGTCAGCAGTGCGCCGCCGTTGGCGTTGACGATGGCCACGCCACCGTTGCCGGCGTCGGCTGCGACGCGGTCGGTCTCGGTGTTGACCGCTTGCAGGGCACCGATGCCGTTGCCGGCGACCATTTTCAGGTCCGGGGTGACCAGTACGCCGCCCTGGCCGAGGATGGCCTGGCCCGCCTTGAGGCTGATGGAGGTGTCGCTGGTGACGGTACCGACCACGCCAACGTTACCGGCGGCTTCGGCGACGATTTTCTCGCCGGCAGCGACGGTGATGTTGCCCAGGCCCAGGCTGCCAGTGGAGTCCAGGTACAGGCTGGAGTCGATGACGCCGCCGTTGTTGATGTCCAGGCGGTTGGCCGTGATGCCCAGCGGCTTGTCGGCCGAGCTGTCGATCATCTGGTTCTGGTCGTAGGCAGCCACGGCCTGCTTGCGCACCTGCAGGGCGGCATCGCGGGCGGTGTTGGCCTTGAACACGGCCAGATCGGCGGTGGCCTTGGAGGTGGCGGTGGTGTCACGGATCGCCGTGGTGGTCGCCAGGTTAGTGGCGGCGGTGTAGACCGCAGCGTTGGCCACGTCCAAGGTGTTGTTCAGCTCGACCAGCAGGTCTTGCTGAGGTGCCAGGCTGTAGCGCTCGTAGCTGTCCAGCGCCAGAGAGGCGGCGGACATCACCAGGTCGACCACGGCGAAGGCGGCGTCGGCACCGGCGTCACCGGAGAACGGTACGGCCTGTGCGGCACCGGCGATGACCGCTGCGGCGTTACGCACCACGGTGGCGGCGTTCAGCGCAGTGTTCAGGGCGTCGGCGGTGGACGACATGCTGTCGACCTTGGCGGCCTGGGCGTTGGCGCTGATCTCGGCCAGACGCTGGGTCAGCTCGGCCAGGCTGTTCTGCACGGTGGCAGAGGTCACCAGGGCCTCGTAGTCCTTCAACTGCTGGATCAGGATGTTCAGTTGCAGCAGCTTGGCCGCGGCTTCGGCATCGCGCGCCGAGTATTCGGCGATGGCGGTGTCGCGGGTCAGCTCGGCGGTGTGCTCGCTCGGGGTGTTGGCGGTCAGGCTGACGTTGTTGCCGCGGATGTTCTGCGCGGTGCCGTTGCCGTCGAGGATCACGCCTGCGGCCGACGCGACGGTGACGTCACCGGTGGTGCCGGCATCGAGCATGCCGATAGTGATGTTCGACTGCGCCTGCAGGGTGATGTTGCCGCCATCGGTCTTCAGGTTGCCGGCGATGATCACGCCGTCGTAGCCCGGCACCGAAGAGCTGGACTTGGACATCGCGGTCAGGGTGATGCTGCCGCCACCTGGCAGGTAGATGGTGTCGTTCTGGTTGAGGAAGACGATGTTGCCCGAGGTCGCCGTCAGGGTCAGGGAGCCGCCATCCATGGTGATGGTGCCGCCGCTGTTGTCCAGCACGGTGATCGCGGTCGCGACGATGGTGATCGCGGCGGTGCCTTTGCCGGTCAGAGAGCTGCTGTTGACCGCTACGGCGCCGGCGTTGGTGGCGGTCACGCCACCGCTGCCGCCTGCTGCGGAGAGGAAGCTGACGTCCAGGTCCAGGTTGCCCTGCTTGCCGATGCCGCCAGGGGCGCTCATGTCCAGCTCGCGGGCGACCACGTTGGCCTTGGTCTTGTCGGTGCGACCATCTTCGATGGTGCCGCCGGCGCTCAGCTTGACGTTGTTGCCGCCGGCGTCGACGTTACCCAGCTTGATGCTGCCGTCGGCGGCGATCTGGATGTCGCTGCCGGTGCCACCGCTGGTGGCCTGCACCAGGGACAGCAGGTTGCCGTTGCTCTGGCGGGCGTAGATACCGCCGTTGGCAGCGTCGATCACCAGTTCGTCGACCTGGATTTCCAGGGCGTCGCCGCTGGTACCGAAGGACTTCACCGCTGCGGTCAGGCCGCTGGTGATGAAGTTGGCAGCCGAACCGTTGCCGTCGGTGACGTTGCCGGTCACCTTGAAGTTGACGGTGCCGCCGGCCTTGACCTGGCCTACGACTACGTCACCGGAGTTCTGGAAGGCGATCTTGCCGTTGGTGGCCAGGACGTCCAGCAGGCTGATGGCGCCGATGTTGGAGTAGTTGATGTCGCCGCTGGTAGCGGTCAGGTTGACCGCGCCAGCCACCTGGCTGGACAGTGCCTTGGTGCTGGTACCGATGGAGCCGGCGTTGACGGTCAGGGAGCCGGCCGAGATCGGCGTGCCCACGGCGGCGGCGTCGGTGGTCACGGCGCCACCGGCGGTCAGGGCGACGGCGGTCTTGGCGACGACCGAGTTGACGGCCAGGTTGCCGCTCTGGTCGACGGTGACGGCACCGTTGGTGGAGCTGGCCTTGGCGGTCAGGGTCAGGTCGCTGGAGGTGTTGGCGATGTTGGCGATGCCGTTGCGGCTGGTCAGGTTCAGGCTGGTGGCCTGGGTCTGCAGCGCGGTGTCGGCGGCGCCGATGTTGCCGGAGGCGTCGATGACCACGTCTTTACCGACGACGGCACCGCTGCCCTGGGTGATGTTGCCGGCGGCGGTCAGCGAGACGCTCTTGTCGGCGCCGGCGTCGATGCCGTTCACCTTGAAGCCGCTGGCGGTGTTGGAGAACGACAGGTCCAGGGCCTGGGTGCGGTTCAGGGTCAGGGCGTTGAGGTTGCGGCTGTAGACCAGCGAGCCACCGGTGAAGGTGACGTTGGTGTCGCCGTTCGGGGTGGTCACCGACAGGCCGCTCAGTGCCTTGGTGTTGGCCATGTACACGCCGGCCTGGGCCGAGGTGGTGGTGGCGGTGATGGCGTCGACGTTGGTGGCCAGCGCTTTGTTGGCGGCGCCGGTGGCGGTTTTGCTCGACGTGGTCAGGCTGCCGGCGGTGACGTTGGTGCCGGAGCCGGTGGCGGTGATGCCGCCATTGCCGGCAGTCAGGGTGACGTCGCCGCCGGTGGCGGTGATGCTGCCAACGGTGATGCCGCCCTGGGTGGCGTTGAGCACAACGTTGTTGTCGGTACCGGCGGCGGTCAGGGTGCCGATGGTCAGGCCGTTGCTTTCGCTCAGGTACACGCCGCCGTTGCCGGCGCTGGCGTTGACGGTATTGCTCTGGGTGCTCAGGGCCAGGGCTTCGTCACCGACTTCCTGGCCTGCGCTCAGGTTGACGGTGCGACCGACCAGCGAGGTGCCGGCCTGGGCGGCCAGGATGCTGCCGGTGTCGGAGGTGACGTCCAGGCTGTTGGTGGCCGACACGGTGCCGGTCAGGATCACGCCTTCGCTGGCGCGGACCTTGACGTTCTTGGTGCCGGTGCTGCCGTTGCTCAGGGTGATGGAGCCCGAGTTGTCGATGGCGGCCGAGCTGGAGGTCAGGTTGTTGACGGTGATCTGCTCGCGGGCGATCACGTCGCCGAGGATCAGCGCACCTTCGTTCTTGACGTTGATGCCGCCGTTCTGGGTCGAGGCGCTCAGCACGCCAACCTTGGTGTTGACCGCGGCGTTGTCGGTGCCCACGGCACCGTCGGCAACGAACTTGGCCGAGTAGCCGGAGACGTTGGTCTTGCTGGTGTCGGCGGAGGTGATGTTGCCGTTCTGGGCAGTGATGACCACGCTGCCGCCGGCGGCATCGGTGCCCGCCTTGACTTCACCCAGGGCCACGCCGCCGTTGACGTCGGTGACCAGAACGTGGCCGCTGGCCGCAGTGGCGTTGAGCACGTCGGCGTCGACGGTCAGGGCTGCGCCTTCGGCACCGATCGAGGCGTTCTCGTCAGTGACTTCCAGGTTCAGGGTGGTGGCGCGGGTCGAGCTGTTGGCACCGGTGGTGATGCTGTTGCCGGCCTTCAGGGTCGCGGTGGTGGCCGCCGCGGTGCTGACGCCTTTGATGGTGTTGTTCTGGACGATGTCGCCGGCCTCGATGTTGAGGTCGGTGGCTTCGATGACGCCGGTGTTGTTGACCACCGAGCTCATCAGGCCGCTGGCGGAGTTGCCTTGCAGCAGGACGGTCTGGGCCGAAACGGTACCGCTGTTGGTCACGCCGTTCAGGTCGTTGCCGGTCGCGGCGGCCAGGGTGTCGGCCGACACGCTGAAGTTGATCAGGTTGCTGCCTTGCAGGTTGATGGTGAAGCGGTCACCTGCGGCCATGGTCACGCGACCGACGTTGGCGATGACGTAGCCGGAGTTGTCGACCTTCGGCGCCACCAGGTAGACGAAGCCACCGGTGTCGGCAGTGATCTGGCCCTGGTTGGCGATGCTGCCCAGGTCCTTGCCGGCGACCTGGGTGAAGTTCAGCTGGCCGCCGTTGAGGAAGCTCTGGTCGTCGACGTCGAAGGTGGTGGCCAGCAGGCCGGCCACGTCGACCTGGGAACCGGCGCCGAAGACGATGCCGTTGGGGTTGATCAGGAAGATGTTGCCGTTGGCCTGCAGGGCGCCCTGGATGTTGGAGACCTGGTTGCCCAGAACCCGGTTCAGGGTGATCGAGTCATTACCGGCGTTCTGGGCGAAGCGCACCAGCTCGCCAGCGTCGATGCTGAAGTCGGACCAGTTGATGATGCCTTTCTGCAACGCCTGGGTGATCACCAGTTCGTTGTTGTTCATGGTGCCGATGGAGATGCCGCCGGACACGGCGACGCCGCCGGTGGGTGCGGCCAGTGCGATCGAGCTGCTGGCGCCGATCACGGAAACCGAGACCGCCTTGATGAATCTCTGTGTGCCTTTCTTCTTGCGGGACATGAGTACTTACCTGTGCGAATTGGGTGTGGTTTCCGTGGCTCAGAAGCGATAGCGCGCCTGGGCGTAGACGTAGGTGCTGTCCTCGGTCTTCTCACTGAGGGGTACACCGACGTCCAGGCGCAGGTCGACGCTGTCGATCGGACGGGCCAGCAGGCCGATGGCGGCGCCGGTCAGGTCCTGATGGTCGTCCTGGCCGACCAGGGTGTCCTTCAGCCAGACCTGGCCGTGATCGATGCGCGCGGTCGCCTGGTAGCGGTCGCTGTCCTTGAACAGCGAGTAGCGGCCTTCGAGGCTGGCGGTGAAACCGTGGTCACCCGACCAGGTCGACGGCGCATGGCCGACTACTGAGTTGAAACCACCGACGCCCCACTGTTCGCTGGACACCAGCGAGTCGAGGGAGTACTGACCGGCGATGCGCGGGATCACCAGGAAGCGCGGGGTGATCTGTTGCAGGCGGGCAATGTCGAAGGTGAACTTGGTGAACTTGTTGTCCGCCTTGGCGGCGGAGCGGCTGGACATGGTCGACTCGTCGTCCATGCCGCCCAGGGCTTCGCCCAGGCCGTAGTGCAGACCGGCGGTGGCCAGGGTGCGGCCGTACAGGTCGGAGTTGTCCAGGTTCAGGCTGAAGCGCAGTTTGCGGATCTTGTCTTCGGCAGTGCGCACGCCGAGGATGCTCTGCTCCAGGTCCTGGGATTCGAGCCAGGCTTCGGCGGTGACGATGCTGCGTGCCGAACGCACGAAGTCCTGGGAAACGCCCAGGCCCCAGCTCTGGTTGTCACCTTCGATCTCCAGTACGCGGTAGGTGTTGCCGACGTCGACGTTACCTTTGGAGAAGTAGGCGCGGGCCTTGGTGCCCTGGGCGTTGAGCGGCAGGCTGTAGTCGACGTAGCCGTACCACAGGTCGCCGTCGCCGATGGAGGTCAGGGCCATGACATTGGCTTCGTCGCCGTGGCCGGTCAGGTTGGCGAACTTCAGGCTCGGGATCACGCGGGTTTCGCCGGTGTCCTTGCTGCCGTAGTTGTTGACTTCCAGAGCGCCCTGAACGCGGGCTTCCTCGGTGACGTCGACCACCAGATCGGTGGAGCCGGTTTCCACGCCAGGCTGCAGGGTCGAGCTGACCTCGATGCCGGACAGGCGGTTGAGGTGGGTCAGCGAGCGCTCGACCTGCTCCAGGGTGAACGGCTTGCCAGCGACCACGCCGCCAGCGGTCAGGGCGTCAAGCACCTGCTCGGTGGAGAAACGCTTGGCACCGGTGACCTGCACGTGGCCCAGCCAGCCTTCCAGAACCACCAGTTTGAGGGCGTTCTGGTGAGCGAAGTCCTGTGCGGGCACCACCACCTTGACCAGGCGGTAGCCGGCGGCCTGGTAGTAGGCCTCGACCTTGGCGGCCAGGGCTTTCATGTCGGCCAGGCTCATTGGGCGACCCAAATCGTTTGCGATCTGTGCCGAGAGTTGTTCGCTGGTGAAGGTGCGGTTACCGCTGAACTCGACGGCCTTGACCATCACCTGGGCTTGCGACGCCTGGGATTGCGGGGCTTGAGCTGCGGATTCGTTGGCCATTGCTGCGTTGGCTGTCATCACGGCAAAACCGAGGGCGCACAGCAGAGCCTTCGCCGGTACGTGGGAATAGGGCATGGGAACCTTGCTGTCAGTGATTGGCGAGGAAGTTGTTAGAGGCAGGTCATTTCGTCGGGATACATCCAGCATCTTCGTTCTCTAGCGATTGGCACACTCGAGCACGGCCCCGGTCCGGAGCCGAACAATCCTTGGTAAACCGTCTTTTTTCGGGCGCAAGGGCGCCCAAGCCGAAAAATAATCAGCTCACAAAGTTTTCAACCGGACACACACAAGCGGCCTCGTTCGAGGCGGGCGCGCAGGCGTGAAGAGATTGGTTTCGAGAAGACAAAAACAGCATTCGGCACACGAGTGCCAGGTTGCACCAGCGAAGCGGCAAACCGCCCCGACACGCCACCATGCCTGTTCTTCGCCAGGCTTTCCGGTGGATGTTTTTATCCCTTCCTGATTTTTACTCCCCTCGTTTGGAGGAGTGCTCCCCTGATTTTGATTGGGCTTTGGAAAGCCCTCCCGTTCTGCATGGCGCTTTATAAAAAACGGATTCTAGTGTGGTGGTGAACCACCGTCCGTTATCTTCTGGCTTCCCCTGCAGTCCATGGCAGCTAAGACCCATCACGGGTCAGAGGTAGTACGGGCGCATTAATAGCGCTGTTGTGTTAAACGGTCAATGGCATTGTGAAATCATTTTTTTTGACGTTGTTTAATTGACGCCAATAAATGTAAGTTTTGTAAGTGTGCAAAGGAAATGGCACGACCCAAAACCTTGCGTACGCACCATTATGGGCCGGGAAAGCCCGCCGTTGCGCGATTTGTTAACGCGCTAACTATTTGTAATGCTTCATTTTTTTGACAGGTTACCGGGTGTCGCGGATAGCGGTGCAGAGCGCTTTCGAAGCGTCACGGCGCAGGTATTTAGTGGTCGATAATATTGAGTTCAGGGTTGGGGCACTGTTGTGCAATGGCATAACTGTTTTGATGGTTGATTATTGGGTTGAATGATTTTTTTGGTTTTTATGTTGGGTTGGGAAGATTTTTAGAAGCGTGGAGGTTTGAAGTTTTAAAGACTGTCCGTTTTGTTTCTGAAATGATCTTCTGGCATTTGTCTTTTTTCTAAAGTTATCGATTTGTGCACCTTGGGTTTAGCGGGTTCGGAAAATTAAAGTTTAGTGATTTATTTAAATTATATTCATTTGAGTGTGCTGGCGATGTTTGCGTCTGTAAGGTCGTCATTACCTCATCCAGCACCCTGACGCAGGGGCTTTGCCCAACGAAAACGGGCTCCGGCCGCTTCGCTGCACAGGGTCGTCGCCCGACGCCCGGCGCTGCCTGATATGTACCAAACGGTTCGCAATCATTACCGCAGGACACAGGTCGCGTCGCGAGGATTGTTCGACACGATTCGAACTCTTCATATGAGTTGCATCGCTACCTGAATGAGGGGTTTGAGGGAGGCGGCGCGGTTGAGATCGTTTCGCTATCATTGCCGGCGTTTTCAGTGCGGGATTAACTGATGGCAAAAAGTCATCAATTAGCAGAGTGTGAACCAGTCGACATTTATCAGTCGCCTCACTGGTGTGCCAGATACCCGGAAGTTCACTAAGTGCTGTTCAATTGCCATCACTCATCTTGTACGCTTTGCGGTTCAACTCTCTCATGCAAGGACGGGTAATGAAGCTGATCGCCGCACAAATCTCCTCCGCCCATGGCGCGATCGGGGCGAACCTGCGCAAGCACCTTGAGGTGATCGAGCGGGCGGCCAGCCTGGGCGCCGACCTGCTGGTGTTTCCCGAGCTCTCCCTGAGCGGCTACGCGCCGGCGCTGGCCCGGGAAGTGGCGATGGCGCCCGACGATCCGCAACTGGACGTGCTGCAAGAGGCATGCGACCGCCACGCCATGCTGGTCGCCGTCGGGGTTCCCACGCCGGGCCGCGAAGGTATCGAGATCAGCATGCTGGTGTTCCAGCCCGGGCTGGCTCGCACCCGATACTCCAAGCAATTCCTGCACGCCGACGAGCTACCGTTCTTCACCCCGGGCGCCGAGCAGCGACTGTTCAGCCGCAACGGTCACGTACTGGCGCCGGCCATCTGCTTCGAGTCGCTGCAGTTGGCCCATGCGCGGCAGGTGGCGGCGCTGGGTGCCGGGGTCTACTTCACCAGCGTCGCCAAGTCCGCACGGGGTGTCGCTGGGGCAGCCATCCATTACCCGCAGATCGCGCAGGCGCACGGCTTCACGGTGATCATGGCCAATTGCGTGGGCCAGGCCGACGACTATGTCGCCGCCGGGCAGTCGGGGGTGTGGAACGCGCAGGGAATCAAGGTGTGTGCAGCCGGCGACGCCGAAGAGGCCCTGGTGCTGTACGACCTGCACAGCGGGGAAGGCGAGGTGGTGACGCTCTGAGCGGGCTTCAGCCCGCCGAGGAGCGCTGTCGCTTCATCCGGTACATGGCGCCGTCGGCGTGGCTGAGAAGGGTGTCGGCGTCTTGCCCGTCCTGCGGGTAGCAGGCCACGCCGATACTGCAGGACGGCATGTCCAGGCCATCGAAGTCACCGCCGAGGGGTTCGGCCATGGCTGCGAGAATCTGCGCTACCTGCTCGGCGACGGCGTTCTCCGAGTGGATATCGGTCAGCAGCACGATGAACTCGTCGCCGCCCATGCGTGCCACGGTGTCCGCTTCCGCCACGCAGCTTTCCAGGCGCCGGGCGATGGTGCACAGCACCTGGTCGCCCACTGCATGCCCGTGGGCATCGTTGATGCCTTTGAAGTCATTGATGTCGACGAACAGCAGCGCCAGCGTGCTGGCGTGGCGCCGGGCGCTGTGCAGCGCGGTCTCCAGGCGGGTATTGAACAGCGAGCGGTTGCTCAGCTTGGTCAGCGGATCGTGGTGGGCGAGGAAGCGCAGCTCCTGTTCTGCCTCGGTCAGCGCGGTGACGTTGCGGGCCACGCCGATCCGCGCTTCCACCTCGTCGGACCAGAACGCCGCCCAGAGAATGTGGACGACACCGCCATCCTTGCGGATGTAGCGGTTGCGGAAGTCGAAGTGAGGCTGGCCGTTCATCACCCGGATGATCGAGGCGCGGGTGGCCGGCAGGTCGTCGGGGTGCATGTAGCGGGTGATGGGGGTGCCGACCAGTTCCTGGGCCCGGTAACCCAGCAGCGCCTCGCAGGCATCGCTGACGAACACGATCTGGTTGTCCCGGTCGACCACGAAGACCGTGTCCAGCATCAGGTGGATCAGTCTGGGATACAGCGATTGGAGGTCAACGGGCATAAGTCAGGAAGTCCGGTTGATTGAGCTTGAGCAGAGCCCTGCCGCGAAATCCCGGCGGCGGTCATGGCAGACGTCCTTGGTGGTGGCAGTGTGGCTGATTGGCTGGCCATTTGGAATGGGTGGGACCCCGCGGGGTAGCGGGGCTGCGACCGGTGTCATGAAAAAAATTCATTTCGCTGACGCAAATCGACGCACGCTTGGGTCCTGGCCGAGGCTCCGGTCGGCGATATTTGAAATGATCGGCGCGGGCCGCTAAAGTCGCGCCGCCTCTCACAGGCCTTGGCGCGTTGCACAGGAGTGGGAGCCGGCGTTGCCGGCGATGCGCCGCGCGGGCGGCGCTCGATCTTGAGAACACTGAAAACCTGCCGGCTGGCACTTCACTGCCGCCACCGCCAACCCGAGGTACCCCGTTGAACCCACACACCTTGTCCCGGCGCCTCGAGCGCGTCGCCGCCCATGTGCCGCCAGGCGCGAGGCTGGCCGATATCGGCTCGGACCACGGCTACCTGCCGGTGGCGCTGGTGCTTCGTGGTCTGGTCAGTGCCGCGGTGGCCGGCGAAGTCGCCATGACGCCTTATCGCGCGGCCCTGCGCAGCGTGCAGGAAAATGACCTGCAGGCGTTGATCCGTGTGCGCCTGGCCGACGGCCTGGCCGCCATCGAACCAGGCGACGGCATCACCGCCATCAGCTTCTGCGGCATGGGCGGCGAAACCATCCGTGACCTGCTCGCCGCTGGCCAGTCTCGCCTCAGCGGCCGCGAACGCCTGATCCTCCAGCCCAACGGCGGCGAGCAGCCGCTGCGTCAGTGGCTAATGGAACACGGCTATCGCATCGTCGCCGAAGAGGTGCTGCACGAGAACCGCTTCTACTACGAGATCATCGTCGCCGAACCCACTGGCCCGGTGAGCTACAGCCCGCAGGCGCTGTATTTCGGCCCCCTGCAACTGCAAGCGCGCAGCGCCGCGTTCGTGGCGAAGTGGGCGCGTCTGCTGAAGCTCAAGCGGCGTACCCTGGCGCAGTTGAGCGCGGCACGCCAGGATGGCATCGAGGACAGGGTCAAGGACCTTGAGCAGGAGATAGAGAAGATCAGCGCCATGCTCGGGGCTGATTCGAATGCGCACACCCTGAACGGAACCGCAAACCATGAACCGTCGTAAAAAGATCAAGCAGTTGCTCGAAGCCCACGCCAGGAAGGCCAACGCCAAGCTGGCGCCGAAGAACAAGCCGAAGTACATCAGCAAGGCCGACCGGGCGAAGCTGGAAGCCGAGGCCGCGTCGGCTGCAGCGGCGGAGCCGCGCGAGGGCTGACCGCCGCTGACAGGCCGGCGCCGTCAGGGCTTGATCGCGATCTTCAGCACGCCATCGCGCTGATGGGCGAACAGGTCGTAGGCCTCGACGATGTTGCCTAGCCCATAGTGGTGGGTGACCAGCGAACCGAAGTCCGCCCGGTTCGACTCGATCACGCTCATCAGCCGGCGCATGCGTTCCTTGCCGCCAGGGCACAGCGCGGTGTTGATCTTGTGGTCGCCCAGGCCGGCGGCGAAGGCGCCAAGGGGGATCTTCACGTCGGCCGAATACACCCCCAGGCTCGACAGCGTGCCACCCGGCTTGAGCACCTTCATGGACTGCTCGAAGGTGCTGGGCAGGCCCAGGCATTCGATGGAGGAATCCGCGCCACGGCCGCCGGTAAGCTTCATCACCTCGTCCACCACATCGCAGCGGTTGAAGTTGAGGGTGATGTCGGCGCCCATGTTGCGGGCAATGCCGAGGCGATGGTCGTTGCCATCCACGGCGATGATGGTAGAGGCGCCGAGCAGGCGGGCGCCCGCCGTGGCGCACAGGCCGATCGGGCCCTGGGCGAAGATCACCACGGTGTCGCCAATGCGGATGTTGGCGTTCTCGGCGCCCTTGAAACCGGTGGACATGATGTCCGGGCACATCAGCACCTGTTCGTCGGTGAGTCCGTCGGGGATCGGCGCCAGGTTGCCTTCGGCATCGGGCACCAGCACGTACTCGGCCTGGGTACCGTCGATGAGGTTGCCGAAGCGCCAGCCGGCGGTGGCCTTGTAGCCATGGCAGCCGCACAGCCCCTTTTCCCGCAGGTAGCTGCCGTCCTGCGAGGCGACGCCGTCCTGGGCGGCGTAGGAGTTGAAGTTGGGGCAGATGGCCCCGGCGATGACCCGCTGGCCTTCCTGGTAGCCCTTGACCGCGCTGCCGAGTTTCTCGATCACCCCGACCGGTTCATGGCCCACCGTCAGGCCCTTCGCGACCGGGTATTCGCCCTTGAGAATATGCACGTCGGTGCCGCAGATAGTGGTCGTGGTGATGCGGATAAGCGCATCGTTGGGGCCGACGTCGGGAATGCGCTTGTCGGTCAGTTCGATCCGTCCCGGCTCCACGAAAACCGCTGCCTTCATCAACGCCATCTTCCACCTCCTGGTTGAGCGATTACTTGAGCCGTGTAGCAAAGCCCAGCATCGGTCATCCTGCAAATCCCCGAGGTGCGTCAAATCGTCTGGTCAGCCTCCTTGGCTGCCCGTCGCAGCATTTGCCAGGTCTGCTCATCCGCCGGAATCAGGTGCTCGATCCGCAGTGACGCCACGGTGATGTCCAGCGGCATGCCGAAGGTGGTGAAGGTGGACAGGAATTTCAGCTCGCCCAAGGGCGTCTGTACGCGAGTCAAAACCAGCGGCGACGACTGCTGCTCCAGTGTCGGGCTTTCCGGGCGGGGCAGATTATGCAAGCGGCCGAGCAGTGCAGGATTGCCGGCGGCCTCCCGCGAGGCGCGTTGCCAGGCGATGGCGCGGATCTCTGCGGCATTGACCAGGTGATCCCCCAGCCCGCCCGGTTGCAACAGGGTGTCCAGCAGATTGAGCCCAGGCCCGGTGTCCGGCGCGATGCCGACCATGGCAAGCAGCAGCCCGGCGCCGGCGTTGGCGGCGATGATGTTCCACTGGCTGTCGATGACGATCGCCGGTGCCGGGTTGTGCGCCTGCAGGATATGGCCGATGGCGTCATGGACCATGCCCATCGCCTGCGCATCGATGCCGCCGGCGGCATAGCGGGGCGCATAGCCGGCGGCGAGGAAGATGTCGTTGCACTGCTCCAGTGGTACGTCCAGCGCGCAGAGCAGGGCGTGCAGAGTGCCGGGACCGGCCTTGGCGCGACCGGTCTCGATGCAACTGAGGTGGCGCTGGGAGACACCGGCAACCAGTGCCAGGTCGAGCTGGCTCATTCCCGCCTGCCGACGCAGTCGGCGCAGGTGTTGGCCGGCGCTGGTGCCGGCTACGGGGGCTACAGGGTGGAACGGGTGGTGGCTCATCGGGCGACTCTGACTGTCCTTGTGCGAAGCGTCCATGACCTGTGAGGTCATTGAGGGGCGAGCCACCCTATCACTACCGTGGCGGCGCGGCCCACCCCAGGAGAAGAACATGACACCCCGTTTCGCTGCGCTTGCCGCGCTGATCCCTTTCACCCTGTACACCGGCTGGACCCTGCTGATCGCCGAACAGTCGCTGGTGGCCTTCGGGCTGCAACTGTTGGCGCGACCGGATACCGCCCAGGTGGTCATCGACCTGTACCTGATGGCTGCGCTGGCGGGTGTCTGGATGTGGCACGACAACCGTGTGCGTGGCGGTTCGTGGAGGCGGTTGCTGCCGTACCTGCTGGTGACGGCGGTGTTCGTCTCGCTGGGGCCCTTGCTCTATATCGTGGTGCGGGAGACGCGGGCATGAGCGACTTGCTGTCGGTCTACGGTCTCTGCGTGGTCATGCTGTTCTGCAAGATGCTCGCGCTGTCCTGCTACCAGGGCTGGTTCCGCCTGCGCGGGCTGGCCTTCACCAACCCTGAGGATGCCGCGGTGTTCAAGCGGGCGCCGCAGTCGGTGGAGCGGCCACAGGTGTTGCGGGCCGCCAGGGCCTGGGCCAACGATCTGGAGAACATTCCGCTGTTTTTCGCGTTGGGCGGGCTGGCGGTTGCCCTGGGGACGCCGACACTGCCCAGTACCTGGATGATGGTGGTGTTCACGCTCGCCAGGGGGCTGCACACCCTGGCCTATCTTTGGGGTGTGCAGCCCTGGCGCACGGTGTTCTACGGGGTTGGCATCCTGTGCCTGGCGGGACTGGCGGTGATGGGCTGCATCGTCATCGCTAGCGCATCGCCGCCAGCTTGATCCCGAACCCCACCAGGCAAGCGCCGGCCGCCCGTTCGAACAGGTTGGAGAGGCGCGGGTTGGCGCGCATGCGCTCGGCCAGTTTGTGGGTCAGGACCACCGCGATCAGGCCATAGAGGAAGGTCACCACCGCCACCGTCGCGGCGAGGAAGCCGAAGGTCACCAGGCCCTGGTGTTTCACCGGGTCGACGAACAGCGGGAAAAACGCCATGTAGAACATGATCGCCTTGGGATTGAGCAGGGTGATCATCATGGTCTGGCGCATGAAATGGCCGTTGTCCATGCGGCTCTTGCGCGGCGCATCGCCGGGTTTGCTCAGCAGCATGCGGATTCCCAGGTACGCCAGGTAGCCGGCGCCGACCCACTGCACCAGATGGAACGCCGCCGGGTAGGCCGCCAGCAGGGTGGCGACACCGGCCACCGCCAGCCACAGCAGCACCTGGTCGCCCAGGATCACCCCGCAGGTGGCCGCCAGTCCGGCCTTGATCCCGCCCTTGCCGGTGGCGGTGATCAGGGCGAAGTTGCCGGGGCCGGGAATGGCCAGGACGATGATGAACGCGATCACGAAAGCGCCGTAGTCGGTCACGCCGAGCATGGTGGAAGCTCCTGCACTGGGTAGGGAAAAGGCTGATGGCCGTAGACTATCACTCATGCAGCGCATTGGGCCGTCAACGCGCAGGTGGCGACGCCAAAGCCGCGATCCAGAGCGGTCAGTTACGCGAAGTCTTTCACAATTTTTTCACTTTGTTTCGAACTTTCCGGGATCCAGTTGCCTCGAAGCGGTGCGTTCGTTAACACATTACTGTCATGGAGGCTCCGAATGCCCACCCGTAAATTGCTCGCTCCGACCTGTGTCCTGGCCCTGCTGGCCGCTCCTCTGGCTGCTGTCGCCGCACCGAGCACCGACCCGCTGTTCACCCTGGGCCTGCTGGGCAGCTACGACAAATTCAAGTTCGAAGGCGGCAGTGAGTCCGACTCCGATCACTTGGGCCAGGGCGGCGTGTTCGCCACCTTCGGCAACAAGCTGACCGCCGAATCCGGCTTCATCTACCAGGCCGGCGCCCAGGCCAAGTACGGCAAGAAGAACGACAACAAGCTCAAGGAAGCCCAGGCCGATCTCGATCTCGGCTGGCGCGCGGCGCTGGACGCCCGCAACTTCGTCGACCTGACCGTGGGCGGCGGCTACAGCTGGTCGCGCTTCGAGCCGCAGATCAACGACCTTGATGTCGAGCTGACTGCCAGGTCGCCCTTCGCCAAGGCCGCACTGGGTTACAACCACCAGTTCGACAGCTCGACCCTGCGTGTCGAAGTCGGTGCCCGTCACACCATCGACGGCCGCGCCAAACTCAAGGTGGACGATTTCGGCAGCGACACCGTCGACCTGAAGGACCGCACCAACCCCTACGCCGAGGTCAGCCTGCTGCTGAACCAGAACGGCGGTCTGCCACTGCAGGTAGGTGCCTACTACACCCGCACCGAGTACAAGCTCGACGAAGACTCGGCTGCGGCCGACAACACCAAGCTCAAGCGTGACGAGTTTGGCGTGAAGCTGGGCATGGCGTTCTAAGCGCCTCCCGCGTGGCCTGTCGGTCCGCCTCGCGCTGACCGGCAGGCCGCACCCGTCGGAACATCCCCCGCCGACGGAACGAACGCCCCGGAAAACTGTACAAACAACTAGGCTTGTACAAGGTTTCTTTCCCAGCGAGGCGTTCTCACCATGCTCGATCGGGCTGGCAAGACCCTGAATGTCCTGGCGTGTGTGTGCCTGCTGTCGATGGCGGCACTGCCGTGCCGGGCGGACTGGCGCCCGGCGATCGCCGATGCGCGCCTGCTGGGCAGCGGTGCCTTCAGCTGGTTTGGCGTGACCCTCTACAACGCCCGGTTGTGGAGTCCCGCGACGGGCTTCGCCTGGGACCAGCCCTTCGCCCTCGAACTGACCTACCGCCGTGCCCTGTCCCGGGACACTCTGGTCAAAGCCAGCGTGGACGAGATGCGCCGCCTGGGCGGGCGCGAGCTTGGCCCGGCGACGCTTGAGCGCTGGACCCACATCATGGAAACCGCCTTCGTCGATGTGCGTCCCGGCATGCGCATCACCGGGGTTTATCTGCCCGGCCGTGGCTGCCGGTTCTATGTCGATGACCAGTTGCGTCGTGAAATCGACGATGTCGCGTTCGCCCGGGCGTTCTTCGCCATCTGGCTGGACCCGCAGGCCCGCGATCCACAGTTGCGCCAGCAGTTGCTGGGCATGTCCGGCGATGGACGAGGAGGTTGAGATGAGGCGTTTGCGGGTTGCATTGATGTGTCTGCTGTTGGCGGGCTGCGGCAACGTCGAGGTCGAGCGCTACGCCGGCGAGCAGCCGACGCTGGACCTGGTCGGCTTCTTCTCCGGGCCGGTGCAGGCCTGGGGCATGGTGCAGAACCGTTCGGGCGAGGTGACCAAGCGGTTTCACGTGCGCATCGACAGCCGCCGGGACGGCGAGCGGCTGATCCTCGACGAGCGTTTTGTCTACAGCGACGGCACCCGCCAGCAACGCACCTGGACCCTCACACCGGACGGCAACGGCCGCTGGCGTGGCGAGGCCGGCGATGTGGTGGGCGAGGCCCAGGGGCAGGTGGCGGGCAATGCGCTGCAATGGCGCTACCGCCTGGATGTACCGGTGGACGGCCGCCACTGGGTGCTGGACATGGACGACTGGATGTACCTGATGGATCAGGACACCCTGATCAACCGCACGCGGATGAGCAAGTTCGGGGTGGAGGTGGGGCAGGTGACGCTGTTCTTCCGCAAGCTGGCGGCCCAGGACCGGTAGTCTTCGGCGGCATCCTGGTTGTGATCGGCCTGCCCGCGACATAGGCTGTAGGCCTGTCCTGCCTTCATCTACCGCACGGGTTCGCAATGACCGACTCGAACAAAGACTTTTCCCTCGCCACCCAACTGACCCGCCTGGGTCGCGATCATGAACTGCAGCTTGGCTTCGTCAATATGCCGGTGTACCGGGGCTCTACCGTGGTGTTCAAGACCATGGCCGACCTCGAGCAGGCGCGCGCCCGTTTCACCTACGGGACCAAGGGCACGCCGACCATCGAGGCCCTGGAGAACGCCTGGAGCGAGCTGTCCGGTGCGGCAGGTACGGTCATCTCGCCGTCGGGCCTGGGGGCTCTGGCGCTGGCCCTGTTCACCACCCTCAAGAGCGGCGACCACCTGTTGATGCCCGACACCCTGTACCGGCCGACGCGGGTGCTGTGCGAGAACCTGGTGAAGAAATTCGGCGTCGAGGTCGGCTACTACGATCCGCTGGTAGGTGCCGGGATCGCCGGGCTGCTCAAGGACAATACCTCGACCATCTTCCTAGAATCGCCGGGCTCGCAGACCTTCGAGGTCCAGGACGTGCCGGCCATCACCGCCGTGGCCAGGGCCCGCGGGATCAAGACCATTATCGACAACACCTGGGCCACGCCGGTGTTCTTCCGCGCCCATGAGCATGGCTGCGACCTGTCGGTGGAGGCGGGGACCAAGTACCTGGGCGGGCATTCCGACCTGCTGATGGGCCTGGTCACGGCCAACGCCGACACCTGGCCGGAACTGCGCAAGACCTACGATGCCATGGCCATGCTGCCGGGGGCCGAAGACTGTTTCCTGGCCCTGCGTGGCCTGCGTACGTTGCACCTGCGCTTGCAGGAGGCGCAGCGGCGCGGGCTGGAGATGGCGCAGTGGATGGCGGCGCAGCCGGAGGTGGCGAGGGTGCTGCATCCGGCGTTGCCGAGCTGTCCGGGGCATGAGTGCTGGAAGCGCGATTTCAGCGGCTCGACCGGGCTGTTCTCGGTGATTCTCAAGCCGGGTTACAGCAAGGCGAACCTGGCCAACATGCTGGATCACCTGGATATCTTCGGCATGGGCTATTCGTGGGGCGGGTTCGAGAGCCTGATCATTCCGTTCGATTGCACCAGCTACCGCACCGCGACCCGCTGGGCGCCGGGCGGGCTGGCGCTGCGGCTGCAGATCGGGCTGGAGGACATGGAGGATCTGAAGCGCGATCTGCGCCGTGGGCTGGATCGTCTGGCGTAGGGCGCAAAATCGGGCGCCGCTTGTGCGGCGCATCGCTGGCAAGGCCAGCTCCCACAGGGTACGTGGGCGCCACCTGACCTCGTGGGAGCCGGCCTTGCCGGCGATGCGCCGCCAAGCGGCGCCCGGTCTCACGGGCCATCAGTTCGAGCCTGCCAGCCGCAAACACAACGGCAACCACACCGCCCAGACCACCGCCAGCACCACCGCTGTCGGCAACGCGCCCCAAGGCAACCCAACCCCCGCCAGCGGCGCCCCGGCCAGATACGCCAGCGGCCCACCCACAAGCCCGAACACCACCCCCCGCCACAGCGGCCGGCGCATCCACCCGAGGCTATGGCGCATGCCACTGGCCAGCACCAGCCAGAGCAACGCCAGCCATGCCGGCAGGGGTGTCTGGTCGAACGCGAACACCCCCAGCGCCCCGAGACCGGCATCCAGCAAACATCCCGCCAGCCCCACCCGCAGCAGTACACCGATTTCCGCCCGGCGCTGCCGGCACAACAGCACATGCGCCACCAGCCCGATCACCACCGCTAGCAACAGCCACGGCTGCCGCGCCCCGAGCACGCAACCCCACCAGCCGGCCTGCAGCCACAGGGCATTGCCGATCAGCCAGCGCCGCGAGCCTTCAGGCATCCAGCACCGGCGCCCGCCGCGCCGCTGGCGCCGCCCAGAGCAATTGCGCCACGCCAATGGCGCGCTCTTCGAAGCCGCCACGGCAGTAGCACAGGTAGAACTCCCACAGCCGCTGGAAATGCTCGTCATAGCCCATGTCCAGCAAGGCCGGGCGTGCGCGCTGGAGGTTGTCCTGCCAGTGGCGCAGGGTGCGGGCGTAGTCCTGGCCAAAGTCTTCCATGTGCACCAGGTTCAGGCCGGTCTCGCGGCTGGCGGTGTCCAGCAGCACGCTCAGCGACGGCAGGGCACCGCCGGGGAAGATGTAACGCTGGATGAAGTCCACCGAGCGCCGCGCCTGGGCATAGCGCTGGTCGCGGATGGTGATGCTTTGCAGCAGCATCAGGCCATTGTCGTTGAGCAGCTCGCCGCAGCGCCGGAAGTACTCGGGCAGGTAGCGGTGGCCCACCGCCTCGATCATTTCGATGGACACCAGCTTGTCGAAATGCCCGTGCAGGTCACGGTAGTCTTCGTTCAGTACGGTGACCTGCCCGTCCAGACCGAGGTTGCGCACGCGCTGGCGGGTGTAATCGTACTGGGCCCGGGACAGGGTCGTGGTGGTGACCCGGCAACCGTGCTGCAAGGCGGCATGGATCGCCAGGCTGCCCCAGCCGCTGCCGATTTCCAGCAGGTGGTCGTGTGGGTTGAGGTCGAGCTTGCAGCAGATGTCTTCGAGCTTGTTCAGCTGTGCCTGCTCCAGGCTCTGCTCCGGACTGGCGAAGCGGGCGGCGGAGTACATCATGGTCGGGTCGAGCAGTTGCTCGAACAGGCGGTTACCCAGGTCGTAGTGGGCGAGGATGTTGCCGCGGGCGTTGCGCCGGTTGTTGCGGTTGAGCCAGTGCAACAGGCGCAGGGCCGGGCGGCCGAGGCGGGCGATGCCGCTCTCCATGGCGTCGAGCACGTCGAGGTTGGCGACGAACAGACGGGTCACCGCCGCGAGGTCAGGGCTGCGCCAGTAGCCGTGAATGTAAGCCTCGCCGGCGCCGATCGAGCCCTTGGCTGCCACCAGGCCCCAGGCGGCTTCGTCGAGCACTTCGATCTCGGCGTACAGTGGGCTGCCGGCGGGGCCGAAGGTCCATTGCCGGTCGTGAGTGATGAGCCGCAACTGGCCCTGGCTCAAGTGCCGCATCTGCGCCAGCACCGCGTTTCTGCCGAGGTTGCCCAGCAGCGGTGCGAGCCCGCCGGATTTACTGATGCTCAGGGTGGGTTCGGACATGCTCGGGCTCCTCGGGGACTGGGCGGCCGAGGCCAGGGGCATCCTGGCTGGCGCGGTGGGCGTGCAGGGGCGTGCGTTTGAGCAACAGGCGCAGGGCCTGCCAGTAGATGGCACTCAAGGTGCGCAGGCTCATCCACGGGAAGGCCAGCACATGGCGGCGCAGGGTGTTGGCGTCGAGGGTCTGGCGCTGCAGTGCCAGGTGCGCCTCGAACACTTTGTGGCCCTCGCGCCAGTTCTCCATGTGGATGCGCAGGCCGTTGTCGGTCAGGCGAAAGTCCATGCGGTAGTCCATGTCCAGCGGCAGGAAGGGCGAGACATGGAATGCCTTGGCCAGGGCGAAGCGCCGGGGCTGGCCCGGTTCGACCGGCAGCACATAGTGAAAGCGTTCGCGCCACGGCGTGTTGCGCACCTCCAGCAGGATCGCCAGCAGTTCCCCGGTAGCGTCGTGGCAGAAGTAGAAGCTCACCGGGTTGAACGACAGGCCCCAGCAACGTGGCTGGGTCAGCAGGTGCACGGCACCGTCCGGTGTCTTTCCGGTGGCCTGGCCTACCAGCGCGCGCGCCGCGTCGGCCAGGGATTGCCCGTGGCGGGTGCGGGCCGGCAGGTAGTCGGTGTCGCGCAGGCAGAGCGGCGCCAGGCGCGAGCGCCCGAGCCAGCGCGACAGGCCCAGCCAGCGTGGTTGTTCGTCCAGGTCGAGGTAGAGCATGCCGATCCGGTAGCGGAACGCATGGGGCCGTGGGGTCAGGCGCCGGTGGCTGACCCAGCCGTGGCACAGGTGGCTGTTCACAGGCGCTCTCCGAAGTATTCGGCCACGCGCAGGGCGCTGTTCACGCCGTCCTCGTGAAAGCCGTTGGCCCAGTAGGCGCCGCAATAGAAGCTGTGCTGCCGCCCCTGCAGTTCGGCCTCGCGGGCCTGGGCGGCGACGGCGCCGAGGCTGTATTGCGGGTGGGCGTAGTCGAAGCGCGCCAGGATCTGCGCCGGATCGATCAGCGCGGTCTGGTTGAGGCTGACGCAGAAGGTCACCGGGGCGTCGATGCCTTGCAGCAGGTTCATGTCGTAGGTCAGGGTCGCGGGGGCCTGCTCGACTTCACCGAGGCGATAGTTCCAGGCCGCCCAGGCTTTGCGCCGGCGTGGCAGCAGGCGGGTATCGGTGTGCAGCACCACATCGTTGCTGGCGTAGCCGAGGTCGCCCAGCACCTGGCGCTCGGCTTCGCTCGGGGCTTCCAGCATGGCCAGCGCCTGGTCGCTGTGGCAGGCGAACACCACGCGGTCGAAGCGTTCGCTGCCGGCGCGGCTGGTGAGTTCGACGCCGGCCTCGTCGCGGCGCACCCGGCTTACCGGACAGTTGGTGCGGATGCGTTCGGCGAAGCGCCGGCACAGCGGCGCGACATAGGCCCGTGAACCCCCTTCGATCACCCGCCATTGCGGACGGTGATTGACCGACAGCAGGCCGTGGTTGCGGCAGAAGCGGACGAAGAACTGCAAGGGGAAACCGAGCATGTCGGCCCGTGACATCGACCAGATGGCCGAGCCCATGGGCACCACGTAGTGGTCGATGAAGCGCCGCCCGTAGCCCTGCGCGGCGAGATAGTCACCGAGGCGGGTGGTCGACTCGATGCGCCCGGCATCGAAGTCGGCCAGCGCCTGGCGGTTGAAGCGCAGGATATCCCGCAGCATGCCCCAGAACCCCGGGGACAACAGGTTGCGGCGCTGGGCAAAGAGGCTGTCGAGGTCGTGGCCGTTGTATTCGAAGCCGCTGGCCGGGTCGTGAACCGAAAAGCTCATGTCGGTGGGCCGCGAGGCCACGCCAAGCTGCTCCAGCAGGCGGATGAAGTTGGGGTAGGTCCAGTCGTTGAACACGATGAAACCGGTGTCGATGGCGTACTGTCGGCCTTGCCAGCTCACGTCGACGGTGTGGGTGTGACCGCCGATCCAGTCGGCGGCCTCGAACACCGTGACTTCGTGACGCCGGGACAACAGCCAGGCACTGGTCAGGCCGGCGATACCGCTGCCGATGATGGCGATGCGCATGGGCGTCAGTCCTGTCCGGGGCGGGCCATGCGCCGGCCCAGCCACAGCCGGCAGCGCGCCGGCAGGGCACCGAGCAGGCGCAGGATGAAAATGAAAAGACCGGGGAAGGCAATTTCCAGCGGGCGGCGTGGCAGGCGCCTAGCGATATGCCGGGCGGCGCGTTCGGCGCTCCACAGTTGTGGCATGGGAAAGTCGTTGCGCCGGGTCAGCGGGGTGTCGACGAAGCCGGGGCTGACCAGGGTGACGTCGATGCCTTCAGCAATCAGGTCGATGCGCAGCGACTCCACCAGGTAACGCAGCGCCGCCTTGGACGCGCCGTAGGCCGCTGCCCGGGGCAACGCCAGCCAGGCCACCGAGCTGGCGACCACCACCAGGTGCGGCCGCTGCCCGCGGCGCAGCAGCGGCAGTGCGGCCTGCAGGCACTGGCTGGTGCCCAGCAGGTTGGTGCGCATCACCCGCTCGACGGTGTCGCTGTCGAACTGGCCGGGCTCCAGGTATTCACAGGTGCCGGCGTTGAGGATCACCAGATCGAGGGCGCCCCATTGTTCGCTGATGTCTTCGACGATTGCCTCGACCTGCTGCCGGTCTGTGATATCGCCGAGGGCCAGCAGTGTCTGCCGGGGATGCTGGGCCTTGAGTGCCTCGACGGACTCGGCCGTGCGTGCGCCCAGGGCGACCTTGTGGCCCTGGTCCAGCAGGACTTCGGCCAGAGCAGCACCGATGCCGCTGCCGGCACCGGTCAGCCAGCAGCGGCTCATGACAGGCGGCCCTTGAGCCAGCCGATCAGTCCGCCAAGCACCGGCACATGCTCGTAGAGCAGGGCGCCGGCATCGAAGTAGTCCTGGTGGAAGTGCACGCGGTCGGTCCACTTCAGGTGGCTGCAACCGTCGAGGTGGATGGGGTGGTTGCCGTTCAGGCGGGGATGCCGAAAGTGCAGGGTCCAGCGCAGGTAGCCCTGGCCTGGGCGGGCTTCGTCGGCGCCGTGGAATTCGTAGTTGATGTCCTGGACGTTGGCGTAGAGCTGGGTGAAGTAGTCTCGCAACGCTGGCAGGCCGTGGATGCGGTGCAGCGGGTCGCGAAACTCGATGTCCTCGCGGTACAACTCGCCCAGCCGGCTCAGGTTGCCGGCGTCCAGCGCGGCGAACTGGCGGGCGAAGCCGTTGAGGTAATCGGACATGGCGGCTCCAGGGAATCTTGTACAAACAGGATTGTTTGTACAGGTATTTCCTGAAGCCTAGGCAAGAAGCTGTACAAGTCAATTCGCTTGTACAGCTTTTTTGCACTCGGTCAGGTGGCGGGCGGCAGCGTGGCCATGTCGATCACGAAGCGGTACTTCACATCGCCGGCGATCATGCGGCTGTAGGCTTCGTTGATGTGGCGAATGTCGAGCATCTCCACGTCGCAGCGGATGTCGTGGCGGGCGCAGAAGTCGAGCACTTCCTGGGTTTCGGCGATGCCGCCGATCAGCGAGCCGGCGATGCCCCGGCGCTTGAGCACCAGGTGCGCAGCGTCGATGGCCGGTTCGATGGGTTCGATCAGCCCCACCAGGATGTGCACGCCGTTGAACTTCAGGGTCTGGAGGTAGGGGTTGAGATCGTGCTGTACCGGGATGGTGTCGAGCAGGAAGTCGAAATGGTCCGCCACCGAGGCCATCTGCTGCGGATCGGTGGAGACGATCACATGGTCTGCGCCCTGGCGCTGGGCTTCCTCGGCCTTGGCCGGCGAGCGGGTGAACACCGTGACTTCGGCGCCCAGTGCCTTGGCCAGCTTGATGCCCATATGGCCGAGTCCGCCCATGCCGAGGATGCCGATGCGGTGGCCGGGGCCGACGCCGTGGTGACGCAACGGCGACCAGGTGGTGATGCCGGCGCAGAGGATCGGTGCGGCGCTGGGCAGGTCCATGCCCTCGGGAATGCGCAGGACGAAGTCTTCCCGCACCACGATGCTGCTGGAATAGCCGCCGAGGGTGTAGCTGCCGTCCACCCGGTCGGGGGTGGTGTAGGTCATGGTCGGGCCTTCGAGGCAGTACTGTTCGAGGTCGGCGTGGCAGGCCTCGCAGTGCTGGCAGGAATCGACCATGCAGCCGACGCCCACCAGGTCGCCGGGCTGGTATTGGCTGGCGGCGCTGCCGGTGGCGCGGACCCGGCCGATGATCTCGTGGCCCGGCATCAGCGGGTACACGGCGATGCCCCATTCGTTGCGGGCCTGGTGAATGTCGGAATGGCAGACGCCGCAGTAGAGGATGTCGATCACCACATCGTTGGCGCGGGGGGCGCGCCGCTCGAAGGTCATCGGGGCGAGGGGAGCGGTAGGCGATTGGGCGGCGTAGCCGATGGCGGTATACATGGAGGTGCCTCTGCACAGCGGGTGAAGGCGGCGCATTCTGCGGATCATCGGCGGCGCTGCCGATGGGCATTCCTCCGCGTGTCATGCCTATTACTCCAGTACCCTGACGTTCGGCACTGCCGGCGCCCGCGAATCTGCGATCATGGCCCGTTCATTCACTGCTGCTTCCTGTCATGTCCGATTCCCGTTTCTTTCCTGGCCGCCAGGCCCTTTGCGATCTGATCAAGCCGCTGGCCAGCCGTCCCGGCTTCGTCGAGACCCGGCTTGCCGAGGTGCAGGTGCTGTCGTGGGCCGAATACGTCGCCAGCAGTCCGCAGATCTACGAGCCGAGCCTGATGGTGCTGGCCCAGGGCAGCAAGCTGGCGCGCCTGGGCGAGCGCACCCTGGACTATGGCGCCGGGCAGTACCTGGTGCAGGCGCTGTCGGTGCCGTTCATGTGCGAGACCTTTGCCAGTGAGGCGCAGCCGCTGTACGGGGTGTCGGTGGGTATCGATCCGCTGGTGCTGAGCGAGATGGTCCAGGCCATGGACCCGCTGCCGGCGGGCATGGTCCGGGCGCAGACGCCGGAGTCGATGAGTTCGGCGCCGCTGGACGCGCCGATGCAGGACGCGGTGCTGCGCCTGCTGCAGTGTCTGCAGACCGAGGAAGATGCCCGGGTGATGGGCGCGGCGCGGGTTCGCGAGGTGTACTTTGCTGCCTTGAAAGGCCCGCAGGCCGGAGCGCTGCGGGCGCTGGTGGAGCAGCAGGGGCACTTCGCCCGGATCGGCGCCTCGCTGGCCTACCTGCGCGACCACTATGCCGAGCCCTTGAGCATCGACGCCCTGGCGGGCCGCGCCAACATGAGTGCGTCGGCCTTCCATGAGCATTTCAAGCGCAGCACCCTGCTGTCGCCGATCCAGTACCTCAAGCGCCTGCGCCTGCTCAAGGCGCAGCAGATGCTGATCGGCGAAGGGCTGGGCGTGGCGCAGGTGGCGCACCGGGTCGGCTATCAGAGCAGTTCGCAGTTCAGCCGCGAGTACAAGCGGCAGTTTCTGCGCAATCCGGGAGAAGAGGTGCCGTATCGGGAATTGCCGGTGTAGTTGCCTGGCGCATGCCGGGCTTTTTCGGCGTTCTCAGGATCGAGCGCCGCTCACGCGGCGCATCGCTGGCAAGGCCAGCTTGTATGGTAGGACTTGAAGGGAGGAGAAGGGACAAAGCCAGCTTCTGACTGTTCGCGCAGTACAGACCGTGGGAGATCTCGCCCCTCCTCCTTTCACCCAAGCGCCGATAAAGAATCCTTCTGGCTCACAACCGACGAAAGATACAAGCCTGCGCCTCTGGGTGGCCCTTCAAGCCCTCAAACCATATCCGGGAAGAAAGCCCAATGGCAATGCCAGTTACTGTTTTACAGCCGATTGTGGGTGTGGACGTCGCCAAAGATGAGTTGGTGATTTACCACGCCGAGTCCGATGAGCTGGAGACCATTCCCAATAACAAGACATCCATCAAGAATTGGCTCAAAGCGTTGCCGGGAAAAGTAGCTGTCGCCATCGAAGCGACCAATATCTATCACTTGATGTTCGCTGATCTCGCTCATGAGTTCGGCTGCACGATTTACATGGTGGGTGGCTATGAACTGAGCCACTACCGCAAAGGCGTGAATATCCGCGCCAAGACCGACGCGCTGGATGCCCGGCTGCTTGCTCGGTATCTCAAGAACGAGGGCCAGGAGCTACGTCCGTGGAGCCCGCCCTGCACGCTCTATCGTCGCATTATCAGCCTTTTCCGCCGTCGTGCTGCAGTGGTCCAGGCGCGCGTCAGCCTCAAACAGAGCTGGGCCAATGAACCCCTGCTCAAGAGGGCAATAGGGGGCCAGCTCAAAGCCATGGCGTGATTAGAAGCGCTCATTGAAAAAACCATCAATAACCAGTTGAAAGAGGCCGGATTGGCGGAGCAATTGGAGCGTTGCATGAAAGTTGAAGGTATCGGTTTGTTGACTGGCGCTCGTTTGCTCACCGCCTTTCAGCGAGGAGACTTTCGAAACTCGGATGCCTTTATCGCATTTCTGGGACTGGACCTCCGGGTCTCCAAGTCGGGCCAGAAAGATGGACGTCGCAGTTTGTCCAAGCGCGGTGATCCTGAAGCTCGTCGCCTGTTGCACAACGCTGCAATGTCGGCCCGTCGCACTGCTGCTTGGAAAGAGGTTTATGAGGGATACATAAGCAAAGGATTCCGCACTACCCAAGCCTTGGTGATGCTCGCTCGCAAGCTTGCTCGCGTGGTATTCGCCCTGTTGAAAGGACAGGGCGAATACCGACCAAAAGTCAGCTAATGGGCTTCCCGAAAACCATAGAATCTCCCACAGGGTGGACTGCCACCAGGTCGCTTCACTCACTCCAGCCGTGCGCCTGGGCTGGCAACGCCAATCCCACAGGCCATGGCACGTTGCAACAGATGTGGGAGCTGGCGTTGCCAGCGATGCGCCGCGCGGGCGGCGCTCGATCTCAACGGCGGCGAAGGGCTGTCGTCATGCACCCAACCCTCAAAACTCAGGCGTGTACTTCACGCTGAACATCACATTGCGCGGGTCGCCAAAGTAGTTGTTGTAGTCGATGGTGCTGTACGCCGGCTGGTAGTACTTCTTGTCCAGCAGGTTGTTGAGGTTGGCCGCCACGGTGATCTCGTCGTTTACCTTGTAGGCCACCCGCGCATCCCAGACCGCGTAGCCTGGCAGGTCGAAGACGTGGTCGTAGGAAGTCGTGCCCGTGACCGCGGTGGTGCCCAGGCCGACCGAGGTACGGCTCCAGTCGCCCGGCAGGGTGTAGTCGGCCCACAGCTTGAATTGGTGCTTGGGCGTCCAGGTGCTGTACACCTTGTCCTTGTAGTCGGCGTCTTCCAGGTAGCGGGTGGTGTTGAAGACATAGCCGGCCATTACCTGCAAGCCGCTCAGCACTTCGCCGCTGACCTGCGCTTCGAGGCCCTGGCTGCGCACCTTGCCCGAGGCTTTCGAGCAGTACCAGCCATCGCAGTCCATGCTGCCACTGCGGTCGAGCACCGCGTGGTGTTCCTGGTCATAGCGGAACAGCGCCAACGAGGTATTCAGCGCGCCGTCGAGCAGTTCGCCTTTCAGACCCAGCTCGTAGTTGGTGCCCACGATCGGCTCGACCACCGAGCCCGAAGCGGTGCGCGCGGTCTGCGGCTGGAACACATCGGTGTAGCTGGCATAGACCGACCATTGCTTGCCCAGGGCGTACACCAGCCCGGCGTAGGGCGACACCTTGCCGGTGCTGCGGGTGGTGGATTCGCTGTAGCCGGAGTGGTCGAAGAATTCGGCGGCGTAGCTGTAGTCGTACCAGCTGGTACGGGCACCGACGATCAGCTTCAGCGGCTCGGTCAGGTTGATCGACCAGCGTGAGTAGAGGCCTTTCTGGGTGATCTCGTAGCTGGTCAGTTGACCACGACCACGGTTGGCGCTGGCCAGGCTGTAGATGTCCGGCATTGGACGATGGTGATCGATAGCCGTGTAGTCGGCGAGTGCCGTGGGGGCGCGGGCCCAGCGGTCGTCGGTGTTGAGGCGCGAGTAGTTGGCGCCCAGCAGGAAGGTCTGTTCGAAACCAAGGCCGGTGAAGCTGCCGTCCAGGTAGACGTCCAGGCCCTTGCTGTGGGTGGTGAAGTCGGTGGCCCAGTCGATGTAGTTGTTGTTGGTGGCGCCGTTGGCCGGCAGGGCATCCCACAGCGCCTGGTAGGTGGCGCCATTGTGCTCGCTCATGTACACGCCGGCGGCCTTGACCCGCCAGTCATCGCTCAGGCGGTAGCTGGCGTCGAGAAATACGCTGGTCTGGTCGTTGTCGGCGCGGTTCCAGTCGGCGCCGACATAGGTCGAGCGCGACCAGTCGGGGTTGCCGCCATCGGCGTAGCGGGGCAGGCCGAGCATGGCCGGGCGCGAGTGGCCTTTCTGGTTGGCGACGCCCAGGCCTACGGTCAGGTCAGGGGTGAAATCGTAGTCCACGGCCGCGTAGACGGTCTGGTTCCAGCCGCGCACGTAGTCGATGAACGAGCCGTTATCGGTCTGGCTGAGCACCGTGCGTGCACGCAGGGTGCCTTCGTCATTCAAGGGGCCGCCAGCGTCCAGTTGCACGCCGTAGCGATCCCAGGAACCGGCCTTGCCGGTAAGGGTCACGGTGGGTTTGTCCTGACCGCGCTTGCGCACCAGGTTCATCGCACCGCCCGGGCTGTCACCGCCCTGCAGCAGCGCGGCAGGGCCGCGCAGTACTTCGGCGCGGTCGTAGAAACTCAAGTCTTCGCTCAGGTAGCTGCCCAGCGAATAGGTATTGCGCGGGATCGGCACGCCGTCGTACTGCAGGGTGTCGATGCTGAACCCGCGGGAGTAGATGTACAGCCCCGACCCCGGCGAGCGGGTGGCGGTCAGGCCCGGCGTGCGGCTGGCCAGTTCGGTGATGGTCTGGGTGTTCTGGTCATCCATCTGCTTGCGCGTCACGACCGTGATCGACTGCGGGATGTCCTTGAGCGACTGCACGCCCTTGCCCAGGGTCACGATGCCGGAGGTGTAGGAGTTGCTGCCCTCGGTGGTGGCGACCGGCTGGCGACCGACGATGCTCGAGGTCTTCAGTTCCAGCGCGCCCTCGGCGGAGGGGGTGGCCGGGCCGATCAGGTACTGGCCGTCGGCGGTCTGGCTCAGGGTCAGGCCGCTGCCGGCGATCAGCTGGCGCAGCGCCTGTTCGACACTCAGTTGCTGGTGCAGCGCGGGCGCCTGCACCGCCTGGGCGGCGTCGGTGTTGAACAGGATACGGCTGCCGGTCTGACGGGCCAGGGCGTTGATCGACTGGTCCAGCGATTGCGCAGGCAGGTCGATGCGGTAATGCGCCTGCTCGGCCTGCAGCGGTCCGGCAACCATTAGACCGAGGGTCGCCAGAAGCATCGCCTGGCGCAGCGGGTGAACGAAGAAGGTCATGGAGTCCCCATTGAAGCGGTTGAGAATGCGTTTCATAGGGATTAGCGTTTGTGCCGGGCGAACTTTGATGTGCCGCTGAAAAATATTTTTCAGCGGCGGGTATCGACTTCCACGAGGCCGTTCTTCTGCCGACGCACCTCGACCGGTGCCAGCCGGGGCAGGGTGTCGAGCAATTGCTCGACGTTGCCGGTGGGGAATTCGCCGCTCAACCGATGCTGCGGTGCCAGGTCGCCCTCCAGGCGAATCGGTGCCGCACGGTGCCGTTGCAGTTGCGCGATGACCGCGTCCAGCGGCGTGCCGTCGAAATGGAACAGGTCCTGCCGCCAGGCGTCCAGCTCTCCGGGCCGGGTCGGTTCGACAGGGCCGAGGGCGGCAGAACTGGCGAGTACCTGCTGGTTGGCCGTGAGTGGTTGGCGGGTATGGCCGTTGTCGACTTCCACCGCGCCTTCGAGCACCGCGACACGCACGCCGCGCAGGTCGCTGCGCACATCGAACACGGTGCCGATGTCGCGTACCGCCACGCCCTGGCTGCGCACGATGAACGGCGAGGGCAGGTGAGCGACGTTGAACAGGGCTTCGCCCTCGAGCAGTTCGAACTGGCGGCTGCGCAGCCGGTACTCGATCCGCAGCACGCTGCCGGCGTCCAGTTCGACCACGCTGCCGTCGTCCAGATGCAGGGTTTCGCGACCGCTGTGAGCGATCTCGACTTGACGGTAGCCCAGCGCCGGGTCGGCCAGCCAGGTCCAGCCGGCGAGCGCCAGCAGCAGCGCCGTGCCGGCGGCTTTGCGTCGGCGCTTGGCGTTGCGTGCGCTTTGCGCCTTGGCTTCGGCCAGCAGTGCTTCGCGACCGGGCACCAGGGCGCGTAGGGATTCGGCGTAGGGCTCGAGGTCTTGGGGCAGAACAGGATTGTCAGGGCGTTGCATGAATCAGGCCTCCGGCTGCCAGCGCTGCGCAATGGTGCGCATGGCCCGCATGAAGTGCTGGGCGACCATGTTGACGGAAATTTCCAGCTCGCTGGCGATCTCCTGCTGCGCCATGCCGTGAATGCGGTGCAGCAGGAACACCTGGCGCTGGCGCGAGGGCAGCGACTCGATGATTGCCAGCAGGGCGCGCAGGCGCTGTTCGAATTCCAGTGCCATGGCGCCGTCGAGGTCGTCGCGGTGCTGCTCGACCACAGCGATCTGGCTTTGCACATAGAGCGTCCGGGTGCCCTCGGCGCGGCGGCGGTCGATGGCGCGATTCAGCGTGGCGCGGCGCAAAAAGGCGATCGGCAGGCTGATCGCCTTGAGCGGCGGCTTTTCCAGGATCTGCAGGCACACATCGTGGACCACGTCGCGGGCGAAATGCTGGTTGGAAAAGCGCCGGCGGATATGCTCGACCAGATCGTCGTAGTGCAAGGCCAGGGCTTGCAGGAGATCGTTGTCAGTCGAAGCCATGCTGGCCAGCTCAATTGATAGTGAATCTCATTTATAGCATGATGTTTCTGAGTGGGGCAAATTGGCATGACGATCGTGGCAAGCGCTTCACTGACTCTCGAACGACTGCGCAAGCAGCTCATAGCTGCGCAGCCAGTCATCGAAAGCATAGGTGACCGTCACCACCCCGATCTCCTCGCAGCCGAACGCCTCGGCGATCTGCCGGATTCTCGTCCGGCAGGTCTCTGGCGAGCCCACCACCATGTCGCCCAGGGTGCTGTCGAACTCCAGGCGTTCTTGCTGACTCATCCGCTGGTATCGCTGTTGCACTTCTTCAGGCGTCAGCAAAGGCTCGCGGGGAACGCTGCCCGCCATCATTTTCCGGTACACGGCAGTGCCGGCGATGAAGCAGGCTTCTTCATCCGACGCAGCGCAGATCACCGCCAGGGCGACCAGGCGAGGAGGGGGCGTCGTCATCCCGGATTGGCGGTAGGCCTCTTCATGCTGCCGGAAGATCGCCGGCGAGCAGGTCTGGGGCGCGATGAACTTCGCCAGCGCCAGTCCCATTCCCAACTGTCCTGCCAGGGTCGAACTGCCGCCACCTGACCCGAGCATCCATAGCGAGGGCAGGGTGGTCGGGCTCGTGGCGCAGGCCAGCGCGGCGTAGGGATGATTCTTCGGGAAATCGCCACGCAGAAAGGCACAGAGTTCGGCGGCCTGCTGCGGGAAATGATCGTACTGGGCAACGGCGGCGGGAGCGGCGAGGGCCACTGAACTCAGGTGGCTGCCACCGGGTGCCCGGCCTATTCCCAGATCGATGCGCCCGGGAAACAGCCCACCGATGAGCGCGAAGGTTTCCGCCACTTTGTAAGGGCTGTAGTGGGTCAGCATCACGCCGCCGCTGCCGACGCGCATTTTTGTCGTCGAGCTGGCGATCCGGGTGAGCAGGATCTCCGGTGCCGTACCGGCGAATTGAATGCTGTTGTGGTGTTCGGCCAGCCAGTAGCGGTGGTAGCCCAGGCGTTCGCAGGCTATCGCAAGTTCGACCGAGGTGGCGGGGGCGGTGACCGGGGTTCGGGCCTCGTGGATGGGCGTCTGATCAATTACGGTGAGTTTCAAAGACACTGCGGGCGGTTCCATAAACACTGTTTGTGCAGATGTTAACTAATTTGCAGGGTCTTTGGTGGGGAAGGACACAGGAAAAGAAAAAGGCAAGAAAAAGCCCGCCGAAGCGGGCTTGTTCAACTGCGGACTGATCAGTCGTCGGAGCTCATGATGCCGAACAGTTGCAGCAGGCTGACGAACAGGTTGTAGATCGATACATACAGGCTGATGGTTGCCATGATGTAGTTGCGCTCGCCGCCGTGGATGATCTGGCTGGTCTGGAAGAGGATGCAGACCGACGAGAACAGCACGAAGCCGGCGCTGATCGCCAGTTGCAGGCCGCTGATCTGGAAGAAGAAGCTAGCGACCACCGCACCCAGCAGCACGAAGAAGCCGGCGGTGATGAAGCCGCTGAGGAAGCTCATGTCCTTGCGGGTGATCAGCACGTAGGCCGACAGTCCGCCGAACACCAGCGCCGTCATGGCGAAGGCCGAGCTGACCACTTCGGCGCCACCGGCCATACCCAGGTAACGGTTGAGGATCGGGCCGAGCAGGAAGCCCATGAAACCGGTCAGGGCGAAGGTGGATACCAGACCCCAGGCCGAGTCACGCAGCTTGGCGGTGAGGAAGAACAGACCGTAGAAGCCGATCAGCACGACGAAGATGTTGGGGTAGCCGACGCGCATCTGCTGTGCGACGTAGGCCATGACGGCGCTGAAGACCAGGGTGAGGGCCAGCAGCCCGTACGTATTGCGCAGGACGCGGCTGACCTCCTGCTGTTCGACCTGCAGGCCGTGATTGACGGCGTAATCCTGTTCGCGCATGGCGACACTCCTGTGGGTTTTGAAACGTTGAGTTGCAAAGATCATAACAGAGGCTCGCAAAGCGGCCACTTAGAGAGTTTGACAGCTTGTTTCATTTCGGTATGATGGCGCCCGCATGACACAGTGGAAGCGTGGCCGAGTGGTTTAAGGCAACGGTCTTGAAAACCGTCGATGGGCAACTATCCTAGAGTTCGAATCTCTACGCTTCCGCCATATTCAAAGCCCTGATTATTCAGGGCTTTTTGCGTTTTTGGGGGATAGAAAAACGGCCTGTGAGAACGCCATTGGGAGGGGTATCGGTGCAATGGTATTAGGACGCGTCCTAAAACTTTGCTCATTTGGTCGGTTTGGCGAGTGCCCCGACGCGTCGGTATACCCGCTCGGTAATGTCTCCTTTCGTGTGGCCGAGCAGCAGGCTGGCGTGGTCGACATCGGTGACTTCCGAGGCCGCCTCGGACCCTAATGCCGCGAATCGGAACTGCCTGATTCGGCTGGCCAGCGCCTGCTCTCCGGCGGCTAAGGTTGCCTTCACGGCTTTTTGTTGCCGAGCATCGTCCCAGCGCTGGATTAGCATCCGCGCAGTAAACCGCCTTCCATACCGCTGCCTCCCAGCCACCGACAAGGCTGATGAGGCCCTCAACAGGGTGGCGCCGCATCCAGGCGCCCCTGACCGACAAGGCGAGCCCGCCGCCTAGCGACACCGAGCATGATTGCGGCAGTCGATCCAGGCATCAGAAAAGCAATCTGAACCCACGGCTCCCCGCCCAATACTGCGACCAAGGTCACTCCCCAGGCTATCGCAACCACCACCGCGGCGATCAGTTTCCAGCGTAAGCGATCCATGAACCCCACCTACCGAGAAGAGGAAGTCTCAGTTACCGTGGCATCTCCGGCGAGCAGTTCCATGGCAGTAACGCTTCATAGTCCGCCACAGACTGCGCGTGGGGCAGTCGCTCCAGTACGTGGCGCAGCCACGTATAAGGCTCTTGGCCGTTGATCTTTGCAGTCTCGACCAAGCTGTAAATCTGGGCACTGGCCGTAGCGCCCTTGGGCGTGTCGCTGAACAGCCAGGCCTTGCGACCGATGACAAACGGCTTGATCGAGCGTTCAGCCAGATTGTTGTCGATTGGCAGATAACCAGCCTCGACGTAACGCACCAACCGGCTCCAGTTGTTCGCCAGATAATTCACGGCCTTGCCCAGCACGCTTTGTGGCGTCACTTGGGATTGGGCCTTGTCCAACCAACTTTTCAACTGGGTCAGGACTGGCAGGCTTTGCGCTTGTCGCGCGGCAAAACGCTGCTCGTCACTGGCGTTTTTCAGTTCGCGTTCGATGCCATACAGCTTGTTGATCATCGTCAGTGCGACATCGGCCCGTCCGGTTTTGCCTTTAGGCTGCACTTTCTGCGCTTCGACAAACTTGCGCCGGGCATGCGCCATGCACGCCAACCGTTCTACGCCAGACTGCAGCGCCAACGCGTTATAGCCAGCGTAATCGTCCGTCATGACATACCCGCGGTAAGTTTCCAGCAGACGCAACGGCACTTCCTGCGCCCGGCTGGAGCTGTAGTCGAACAGCACGACTTTTCGGTCAGGCGGCCCGCTGACTTGCACCCACATCCAGGATTGGCTGGTCGGGTCTCGATCTGGCTCTTTCAGTACCTGGACACGGGTTTCATCGCAATGGATGACCGGACTTTCCAGCAATCGCTCACGCATCAGATTCAGCAGCGGCTGGACATGTTCGCTGCATTGGATAATCCAGCGCGCCAGTGTCTGCCGTGGAATGTCGATCCCGTGCCGGCCCAGGACACTTTCAAAACGGTGCAGCGGCAAGCCATCGACATACTTGGTGGTCAGCAACATCGCCAACACGCTCGGGCTGGCCATGCTCTTCTCGATCAGTTGAGCCGGTTTGTCTGCCGTGACCGGGGCAACTTCACAACCCCGGCAGCCGTAGACCTTACGGACATGTTTGAGCACGCGGATCTGCATCGGCACGATATCCAGTTGCTCACTGATTTCCTCGCCGATCTCATGCTTGCGGCAACCGCAGGCACAGGTCAGTTCGTGTTCAGGCAGTTCGTGGATGACTTCGATACGCGGCAGATCAGCCGAGAGTGGCTTGCGTTTTCCCCGGCGTGGCGCTGGCGTGACGACTTCTTCATCCGGCGTTTCCACCGTCAACAGAGGTTCGCTTTCTGCCTCGTTGAACATCGCCAGTTGCGGCGTGTTGGGATCGATGGCCTGCTCGGACTTGCGGCCGAAAAGGCGATCACGCAGCAACTTGATCTGTTCTTTCAGATCAACGATGTGAGTGGCGTAGGCTTCTTTGACTTCCTGCTCACGCGAGCGTGCTGCGTAAGCCTCAAGGAGCATTTGCTTGAGCAGGACAGGGTCATCGGGAAGGTCATCGGGCATGGAATCCATGCCGAGGATTATACCGATTCAGGCCACGAAACGAGGGGTCAAAACCTGATGTGGGCGGTTGCGCCAAAGGTCGAAGCCGTCGAGTAGCCAGTTCAGTTCCTGAACAGTCAGGACAATGGCTTCGTCAGTGGCGTCAGGCGAGGTCTTGAAGCGTTCGGACTCCAGGCGCTTGAGCCAGAGACAGAAACCGTTGCGCTCCCAATAGAGGATCTTCACGCGATTGCGCGGCTTGTTGAGGAACACGAAAAGTACCGGGTCGAACACGGCCACCTTGATATCCAGTTCGACCAGAGCGGCGAGGCCATCGATGGATTTTCGGAAGTCGACAGGCTTGGGGTAGAGATAGACTTTTTCGACTTTGGCGTCGGGGCGCATCATCGTCGGCAGGCTCCAGAAAGAAATCGGGAGCACAGCATCGGGGATCAGGTAAGCGCTTTGAATGTGGGGTTCATGGAGCGCTTACTTTCCAGCCATGAACGGGCTGAGGATAGCTTGCCATCGCTGCCCTGTAAGCGCTCCAGCAACCCCATAGTCCTGTAAGCGATACAAGGATTGCTGTCGCGGCCCAACCTGCGGCCGGGGAATAGAAAACTGCTGACACCAGCATCGGCAACCCGAAGATGAACGCCACCGTCACCGGCGCAATACCTGCGAGGGCGCCGAGTGTGAGGAAAATGCGTAGCTTGGTGAGTTTGGTCATCCCTATCCCCAGGAGTCTGCATATCGCAGGCAGCATATGTCGCCGCACCACAAAATCAAAATGCGCTGATCCGTGTCGGGACAACGTGAGAAGCCTCCATGTCGTCCTTATCACTGGCTCCACAGAGCAGACGACTCCTCCACGCAGCAGGCCTATTTGTTGAAGTGGGTGATATGCTTTGCCGCTTGCCAAACAAGGAGCGTGGTGATGGGCGCAAGGCTGGAAGCGTTTCGGGAATGGCTCACGCCGCGCAAGCGGTTTTGGTCAGGGCTAGGCCTTTTTGTCTTTGTCATTGTGGTGACGACGAAGTACCCCGAGTCGGGCCTGACCTGGCTTATCGGTCCTGCCGCTGTTTTGATCACGGGCAGCTTCATGGGCACGCCGAGCAAAAAGCGATAGAGGCTGGCGAGCCGCTTCGGCGAGTCAAGCGGCCTTGTGAGACCGTTTTCAACGCAGCATCACCGAATATCAAGGCTTATCATAAAGAGCCTAAGCTGCAATCTTCAGGATGGAGGCCTCAGCATGGAATGCCACGTTCGTCTCGCCACGAGCAGAGATGCAGCAGCGATTAGCCAAGTAGTTCTAGCCGCCCTGCGTGAGTCGAACTCACAGGACTACCCGCCTGATGTGATCGCGCTGGTTGAGCAGAGCTTTTCTCCTGAAGCCATCACTGCACAACTTGCCACGCGCAGGGTTTTCGTAGCCTTGCTGGGCGAAAACATTATCGGCACGGCGGCTCTCGACGGTGACGTGGTCAGAAGTGTTTTCGTCGATCCGGCTCACCAAAAAAGTGGTACCGGCAGGCATTTGATGAATGCCATTCATGCAACCGCTGTCTGCGCTGGAATTGGAATTGTCCGCGTGCCATCGTCGATTACCGCTGAACAGTTTTATGCCGCGTTGGGTTATCAGAAAATCCGCGACGAGTATCATGGGGCCGAGCGCACCATCGTAATGGAAAAACGGCTCTAGGCTCTGCATGAAACCCCTTGAAACTTGGTCATGCTGCGTTGAAAACAGGCTCGCCTGGCCTCCGCCAGGATAGATTTCATGCAGAGCCCAGCGGCGGGCAGGCGATCTCAATCGCCTGCCTCCATTCACTCCGAACTATGCACCACCACCAGCAACTCCGCCTGCACCTCCGACACCGTGCGAATCCGGTGCGACTTCTGCGCATTGAAGTGCAGTGCATCCCCTTCCTCCAGCACCAGGCGCTCGGTGCCGAAGTCCACTTCCACGCTGCCGCGATGCACGTAGATGAACTCCTCTCCAAGGTGTTCCTTGAAGGCGGAGTGTCCAAAGGAGCGGGGCGGGTACACCATGAACGGCAGCAGTGCCCGCTGGCCGATATGTCGTGCCAGCGGTACATGGTGGCTCGTCACCTGTTCACCGGGAGCCGCGCGTTCCTGACGGCGAACCAGGCTGTAGCCCTCCGCCGGCACCGGCTCTGAACTGAACAGCTCCTCCGCCTGGGCATTGAGGGCCTTGGCCAGCTTGAGCGCCACGGCAATCGACGGCGAGCTCAGCCCTCGCTCGACCTTCGACAGATAGCTCTTCGTCAAACCGGTCTGCCCAGCGAGCTGCTCCAGGGTCACCCCCATTTTCTTGCGCAAAATCTTGAGCTGCACCGACATCCGAAGCGGTTCCTTGAAAAATGATGACACACTGATCTTGTTTATGACACAAAGTGTCATTACGATTGCTAAGTGTCCTGGCGCCGTGGCAGCGGTCACCAGGAAAAAACAGCCATTTCCAGCTCAGGTACCGATCGTGACTACGACCATGCAGACCCCGAAGGACCAACTCGTCAGGCTCGCCGAGCAGCAGATGCAGACGGCGCTGATCGACAACACCTACACGCCACGGCAGAAGCTTGCGCTGACCTGCCGCATTCTGTTCGACGGTGGACATGACTCGGGCCTGGCCGGGCAAATCACCGCTCGGGCGCCGGAAACAGGCACCTATTATACGCAACAGCTCGGCCTGGGCTTCGATGAGATATCGGCGTCCAACCTGCTGGTGGTGGACGAGAACCTCAACGTTCTCCAGGGCCGTGGCATGGCCAACCCCGCCAACCGTTTCCACAGCTGGTTGTACCGCGCACGTCCCGACGTCAACTGCATCATCCACACCCATCCGCTGCACAGCGCTTCGCTGTCGATGCTGGAAGTGCCACTGGCGGTTTCGCACATGGATATCTGCCCGCTGTTCGACGACTGCGCTTTCCTCAAGGACTGGCCGGGCGTTCCGGTCGGCAACGAGGAGGGCGAGATCATCGCCAACGCCATCGGCGACAAGCGCGCCATCCTGCTTTCCCACCACGGCCTGCTGATCGCCGGCCGTTCGGTGGAGGAGGCGTGCGTTCTGGCGCTGCTGTTCGAGCGCGCCGCCCGGATGCAACTGCTGGCCATGAGTGCCGGTGAGATCCGCCCGATTCCCGAAGCGCTTGGCCAGGAAGCCCATGACTGGATTTCCACACCCAAGCGCCACGGGGCCGCGTTCAGCTACTACGCCCGTCGTGCCTTGCGTACCCATGGCGATTGCCTGGGCTGATCGACGCTTTATCCATTCCTCGAAAACTGCAAAAGGTGCCTTGTATGTCTACTCCTGTGATTCACGGTGTCATCGGCTACACCATCACGCCCTTCGCCGCGGACGGCTCGCTTGATCTCGCCGCATTGGGCAAATCCATCGAACGCCTGATCCAGTCCGGTGTGCACGCCATCGCGCCCCTGGGCAGCACCGGCGAGGGCGCGTACCTCTCCGACAGCGAGTGGGAGTCGGTGGTGCGTTTCAGCCAGGACAGCATTGCCGGCCGGGTGCCGACGGTAGTCAGCGTGTCCGACCTGACCACCGCACGTACCGTCCAGCGTGCCCGGCTCGCCGAGTCCTGTGGCGCCACGGCGGTCATGGTGCTGCCGGTGTCCTACTGGAAACTGACCGAGGCCGAGATCGTCGATCACTACAAGGCTGTCGGCGCGGCCATCGATATCCCGATCATGCTCTACAACAACCCGGGCACCAGCGGTACGGACCTGTCGGTCGAGCTGATCCTGCGGATCCTGGATGAAGTGCCCAACGTCACCATGGTCAAGGAAAGCACCGGCGACATTCAGCGCATGCACCGCCTGCACCACGCCGCTGGCGGCAAGGTCGCGTTCTACAACGGCTGCAACCCGCTCACCCTGGAAGCCCTGGTGGCCGGTGCGACAGGCTGGTGCACTGCCGCACCGAACCTGATTCCCGAGCTCAACCTGGCGCTGTGGGCGGCGGTCCAGGAGGGCCGGCTGGAAGAGGCGCGGACCCTGTTCTACCGCCAGTACGAGCTGCTGGAATACATCACCCGTCGCGGCCTTCCGACCACCATCAAGGCCGGTCTGAAGATGCTCGGCCTGGATGTCGGCGCGCCACGCCTGCCGTTGCAGCCGCTCGATCCCCAGGGCAGCGCCTTGCTGAAAACCCTGCTCACCTGACCCTTGAAGAGAGCACCCATGAAAGTCCATTTCATCGTTCATGAGTCCTTCGAAGCTCCCGGCGCCTACGAGACCTGGGTGCAGACCCGTGGCTACCAGGCCAGCTACTCGCGGGTCTACGAGCAGCAGGCGCTGCCGGAGAGCGCCGAAGGCATCGACCTGCTGGTGGTCCTTGGAGGCCCGCAGGATCCGGCGACCAGCCTTGCGCAATGCCCGCACTTCGATGCCGTCGCCGAGTGCCGCCTGATCACTCAGGCGATTGCTGCCGGCAAGGCGGTCGTGGGCATCTGCCTGGGTTCCCAGCTCATCGGCGAAGCGCTGGGCGCGGCGTTTGCCCACAGCCCGGAAAAGGAGATCGGCAAGTTTCCGATCCACCTGACCGCTGACGGCAAGGCCAACAGCAAGGTCGCGCATTTCGGCGAGGTACTGCAGGTGGGGCATTGGCACAACGACATGCCCGGCCTGACGGCTGACGCGAAGATTCTGGCCGCGAGCGAAGGCTGCCCGCGCCAGATCGTTGAATACAGCCCGCTGGTCTACGGCTTCCAGTGCCACATGGAATTCACCCGTGACGTCATCGAGCTGTTGATCGCCGCCTCGCAGAGCGATCTTGCACAACTCACCGGCCACCGCTTCGTGCAGCAACCCGCCGCGCTGCGCGCCCATGACTGGGACGAGATGAACCAGAAGCTGTTCGGCTTCCTGGACAAACTCGTCGAAGCCTACAGGGCCGCTCAGGCCCGCTGAGCGTTTGCATACCGCACCCGGCAATCCGCTCTCTGCCGGGTGCGACCCCTTCTTCTGCACCCCATCTCCCCCAGCCTTCCCCACTCCAGCCACGGCTCGGCGCTCGCCATCGCATTGCCCCCGGTTTTCGCCTCAAACCTCACCGCATAGGCATCAATGTATTTTTCAATGTTTTTTAATCGATAAAAAAACATTTACAAAGAGAGATATCGCTGTGAATATGTCTCGGCGAATTGAAAAATACAAAATCGCAAACGGCGCTGATCGAGGTCAGGCCACAACAAGAACGATATGATCAGAACCTTGAGGCCGGGCCTGCCATCGACCGGTCTTCAGCGAAGGAGAACCTCTCCCGTGCATCGCTTCCGCAATCCTTTCCTTGGTCGCACCCTGCAGGTACTGGGCTTTGCGACCCTTGGCGCCCTGGCCCAGCACGCCGTGGCCGACACCACCTTGCGCGTCGGCCTGGGTGCCGATATCCGCGGCACCGAACCCGGTGTGAACCGTGACGAAAACACCGACACCGTGATCCTCCATGTGGTCGAGGGCCTGGTGGCGCACCGCGAGGACGCCTCGGTCGGTCCGCTGCTGACCAGCGCGGTCAAGGTCTCCGACGACGGCCTGACCTATACCTTCACCCTGCGCGACGGCGTGCGCTTCCATAACGGCGCCACCCTCAGTTCCGCCGAGGTGAAGTGGACCTGGGACCACTACCTCGATCCGAAGACCCAATGGCGTTGCCTGCCGGAATTCGATGGCCGTGGCGGCGCGAAGATCAGCAGCATCGCCACGCCCGACCCGCGCACCGTGGTCTTCACCCTCGACCAGCCTAACGCACTGTTCCTCGCCTCCATGGCCCGTCCGGATTGCGGTGGCTCCGGCATCCTGCATCCGGACTCGCTGGCCGCCGACGGGCGCTGGAAATCGCCGATCGGCACCGGCCCGTTCACCCTCGACGAGTGGAAACCGGGCCAGTACGTGCAACTGGCGCGGTTCAAGGACTACAGCGCCCGTGACGAAGCCGGCCCCGATGGCTTCACCGGCAAGAAGGAAGCGCTGGTGGACAACGTGCGCTTCATGATCATTCCCGACCCGTCGTCGGCCAAGGCGGCGCTGCTGTCGAACAACGTCGACCTGCTGCCGGACGTCACCGCCAGCGACGCCCAGGAGCTCAAGGCGCTCCCCGGCATCCAGGTTTCGGTGAGCCCGATCATGGCCATCTGCGGCCTGCTGTTCCAGACCAGTGATCCGCTGCTCAAGGACGTGCGCATTCGTCAGGCCATCGCCCATTCGCTGGACTACGGGCAGATGGTCACGGCGCTGTCCAACGGCCTGTCGCAGCCCAACAATTCGGCGATCCCGCAGACCAGCGCCTTCTACAGCGCGGCGGCGAAGCAGGGCTATACCTACGATCCAGCCCAAGCCCAGCGTCTGCTCAAGGAAGCCGGCTACAAGGGCCAGCCGATCAGGATGATCGTCAACAAGCGCTACCAGCAGATGTTCGACATGGGCGTGCTGGCCCAGGCGATGGCCCAGGCCAGCGGCCTGAACATCCAGATGGAAACCCTGGAGTGGGGCACGCAACTGGAGCGCTACCAGAGCGGCAACTACCAGATGATGTCGTTCTCCTATTCGTCGCGGCTCGACCCGGCGCTGGGCTTCGACTCGCTGATGGGCGACAAGAACAAGGAGCCGCGCAAGGTCTGGGACAACCCGCAGGCCCAGGGGCTGCTGCGCGAGGCGGTGCGCGAGAGCGACACGGCGAAGCGTCAGGCGCTGTTCGATCAGTTGCACGGGATGATGATCAAGGACACGCCGATGGTGATCATATACAACGGTACGGTGATCGGCGCGTTGCGTGACAGCACCCGCGGCTACCATTCCTGGCCGGTGGCCAAACCACGGTTGTGGGGCGTCAGCCTCGCGGCGAAGTAGGGCAGGGCCAGACGATGTTCCGCTTTATCGTTCAAAAACTCGGCATGGCGCTGCCGACCCTGCTGCTGATCTCGGTGATGGTCTTCGCCCTGATCCGGCTGATCCCCGGCGACCCGGCGCTGCTGATGCTCGGCGACATGGCCGACCCACAGAGCCTGGCCGACATGCGCCGCACCCTGGGCCTGGATCACTCGCTGGTGACCCAGTTCCTGATCTGGTTCAAGGCCGTCCTCAGTGGTGACCTGGGCTTTTCCATCAGCACCCGCGAGGCGGTGTTGCCGCTGATCCTCGAACGCTTCGCGGTCAGTGCCAGCATCGTCCTGGTGGCGGTGCTGCTGGCGACCCTGATCGCCGTGCCGGTAGGCCTGCTGGCGGCGTGGAAACAGAACAGCGCCCTCGACCTGGGGCTGGTGATGAGTGCCACGCTGCTGCTGTCGATCCCCAGTTTCTGGCTCGGTCTGCTGCTGCTCTACGCCTTCGGCATCAAGCTTGGCTGGCTGCCGGTGGTGGGCTACGTCAGCTTCGGCCAGGACCCGTGGCAGGCGCTGAGCTACCTGGTGCTGCCGATCGTCACCCTGACCCTGGTGGAACTGGGCGCCATCACCCGCATGGCCCGGGCCAGCACCATCGAGGTGCTGCGCCTGGAGTACATCGCCCATGCCCGGGCCAAGGGCCTGTCGGAAAGCGCAGTGCTGTGGCGGCATGCCCTGCGCAATGCCTTCGCGCCGACCTGGACCCTGGTCGGGCTGATCCTCGGCAACCTGCTGGGCGGCATTGCGGTGCTGGAGACCGTGTTCACCTTGCCGGGCATCGGCCGGCTGATGGTGGATGCGATCTTCGCCCGTGACTACCCGGTGCTGCAGGGCTGCCTGCTGCTGATCACCTTCGTCTATGTGCTGGTCAACCTGTTCGTCGATCTGCTCTACCCACTGTTCGATCCAAGGGTGAAGTTATGAGTTCGAAACCCTCCCTGGCGCCGCTGGCCGCGCCGGCCGCGGTCCGCAAGGCGCCACGGGGCTGGCCGCCGGCCAACGCGCTGATCGGCGCCAGCCTGCTGCTGGTACTGATCGCCATGGCCCTGCTCGGGCTGCTCTGGACGCCGTTCGACCCGCTGCGCATCGACCTGCTGTCACGCCTGCAGGCGCCTTCGGCGGCGCACTGGCTGGGCACCGACGAGTTCGGTCGCGACGTGTTCAGCCGCCTGCTGATCGGTGCCCGCACCAGCCTGTGGATCAGCCTGCTGGCGGTGAGTTTCGCGGTGGTCGCCGGCACCCTGATCGGCATGCTCGCCGGCTACCTGCGGGGCTGGACCGACCGCCTGCTGATGATGTTCAACGACGCGCTGCTGGCGTTCCCCGGCATCCTCATGGCTCTCGGCATCATGGCGATCATCGGTGCCAGCCAGTACGGCATCGTCCTGGCCCTGGGCATCGCCTACACGCCGTCGGTGGTGCGGGTGGTGCGCGGCAGCGTGATGTCGCTGCGGGAGCTGGAGTTCATCGAAGCCTCGCGGGTGATCGGCAACTCCGAGCTGTACACCATGCTGCGGCACATCGCGCCCAACTGCCTGGCCCCGCTGTGCGTACTGGCCACCAGCATGTTCGGTTGGGCGCTGCTGTCGGAAAGCGCCTTGAGTTTCCTTGGCCTGGGCGTACCGCCACCCGCTGCCACCTGGGGCAACATGCTCGCCAGCAGCCGGCCCTACATTGCCTCGGCGAGCTGGCTGGGGATCTTCCCCGGGCTGTTCATCTGCCTGGCGCTGCTGGCCATCAACCTGTTCGGCGATGCCCTGCGCGATCGTCTCGACCCCCGGATGAGGAAGTGATCATGTCCAAGCCCAACACCCTGTTGCAGGTGCGTGACCTGCAGATCCGTGTCGGCGAGCATGGCCCGCTGGCGGTCGACGGCCTGAGTTTCGACGTGGCCCCGGGCGAGATCGTCGCCCTGGTCGGCGAATCCGGCAGCGGCAAGACCATGGCTGCCCGCGCTGCCATCGGCCTGCTGCCGATGCCGATGCAGGTCTGCGGCGGCAGCCTGGACTTCCAGGGCCGCGACCTGGTCACCCTCGACGCCCAAGCCATGCGCGCCATCCGTGGCGCACAGATCGGCATGGTGTTCCAGGAACCCATGGTGTCGCTGAACCCGGCGCTGACCATCGGTCGGCAGATGGCCGAGGCCCTGACGCTGCACACCGACCTGGACCCGCCGCAGATCCACGAGCGCTGCGTGGAGATGCTCCAGCGCATTGGCATCCGTGACGCCGAGCGCTGCCTCAAGGCCTATCCGCACCAGTTTTCCGGCGGCATGCGCCAACGGATCATGCTCGCGTCGGTGATGCTGCTGCGGCCCAAGCTGCTGATCGCCGACGAGCCGACCACCGCGCTGGACTGCCTGGCGCAACTGGACGTGATCGAGCTGATGCTGGAGCTGACCCGCGAGCAGGGCACGGCGATCCTGTTCATCAGCCACGACCTGTCGCTTGTGGCGCGCTACGCCCACAGGGTGGTGGTGATGCGCCAGGGCCAGGCCGTTGAGCAGGGCGCCATCGCCGATATCCTGCTGGCACCGAAGGCCGAGTACACCCGCCAGTTGCTCGAAGCCCTGCCGCGTCGCGGCGAGCTGCCGGCGCTGCCGGCGGGCAAGGGTCCGCTGGTGGAAGTGGACCAGGTGTGCATCGAGCATCCGGGCCCGGCCAGCTTCTGGGGCAAGCGCCAGTACAAGCGGGTGGTGCATTCCGCCAGCCTGGCCATCGCCCCGGGCGAGACCCTGGCACTGGTGGGCGGCAGCGGTTCGGGCAAGACCACCCTCGGCCGCTCGCTGGTGGGGCTGATCAAGCCCTGCGCCGGCGCCATCCGCTTCAAGGGCGTGGACATTCTCAAGGCCGGCAACCGCACCCATCGCCTGCAATGTCAGATGATCTTCCAGGACCCGTTCTCGTCGCTGAACCCGCGGATGAAGATCGGCGAGATCCTCATCGAGCCGCTGCGCCACGAGCCCGGCCTGAGCGCCAGCGGTCGCCGCGAGCGGGTGGCGCAGACCATGCGTGACATCGGGCTGCCGGAGGCCTTCGCCGAGCGCTTCCCGCACCAGTTGTCCGGCGGCCAGCGCCAGCGCGTGGCCATCGGCCGGGCGCTGGTACGACACCCGCAACTGGTGATCGCCGACGAGCCGATCTCGGCCCTGGACATGACCATCCAGAAACAGATCCTCGAACTCTTCGAGCGGCTCCAGGCGCAATACGGCTTCGCCTGCCTGTTCATCTCCCACGACCTCTCGGCGGTGGAGCGCATTGCCCACCGGGTGGCCGTGATGCACCAGGGCGAAGTGGTGGAAACAGGCAGCCGCGAGCAGGTCTTCGACGACCCGCAGCACCCGTACACCCGCCAGCTGCTGGCCGCCGCCAGCCCGCTGGAGAAGCTCTCCGACGGCAGTTACCGAATACGTCGCGCCAGCTGACCTGAACCCCTGATCCATCCCCGGCGCGCTGGTCCAGCCAGCGTGGAGGGGCAAGTCATGTCCGAAAAAACAACAACAACAGCCTTCTCATCACGAATGCCAGGAGCCAGAAACACATGAAACACCCGAACCTCAACCTGTTGCTGACCGGTGTCGGCCTGCTTTCCGTCCAGGCCCACGCCGACTTCATCAAGGACAGCAAGGCCTCGCTGGAGCTGAAAAACTACTACTTCAACCGCGACTACCGCGAAGACGCCGGCCAGTCCAAGCGCGAAGAGTGGGCCCAGGGCTTCACCCTCAACCTGCAGTCGGGCTTTACCGAAGGCACCGTCGGTTTCGGCGTGGATGCGGTGGGCATGCTCGGCCTGAAACTCGACTCCAGCCCGGACCGCTCAGGCTCTGGCCTGCTGTCCCGGGACAACGAGGCCGAGCCGGGCAAGCCGAGTTACGCCAGGCGCGCCCAGGACGAGTATTCCAAGCTGGGCATCACCGGCAAGGTGCGTTTCGCCCAGAGCGAGCTGCGCAGCGGCCACCTGCTGCCCGACCTGCCGACCCTGCAGCCCAACACCAGCCGGATCTTCCCGCAGACCTTCCGCGGTACCCAGCTCAAGTCCGGCGACATTCCGGGCCTGGCGCTGATTGGCGGGCAGATCGACCGGGTCCGCCAGCGCGAGTCCACCGATTACGAGGAAATGGGCCTGACCAGCCAGAGCGGCGCCTACCGCAGCAGCGCCAAAAGCGACCGGTTCCGCTTCATCGGCGGTGACTACAAGCTGACCCCGGCGCTGCAACTGACCTACCACTTTGCCCAGTTGGAAGACATCTACCAGCAGCATTACGTGGGCCTGAAACACAGCTTCGCCCTCGGCGGCGGTGCGCTGAAAACCGATATCCGCTACTTCGATGCCGACAAGGCCGGCGCCGGGCTTGCGGGCAAGGTCGACAACCGCGCCCTGAGTACCCGGCTGGCCTACAGCTACAACGGCCACACCCTGGGCGGCGGTTACCAGGAGCAGTTTGGCGACACCCCGTTCACCTACGTGGACGGCACCAACACCTTCCTGTTCTCCGAGTATCAGCTGAGCAACTTCTCCCAGACCAAGGAGCGCACCTGGCATGCGCGCTACGACTACGACTTCGCATCGCTGGGCATTCCGGGGCTGACCTTCTCGACCCGCTGGGCCAAGGGCGACCAGGCCGTGGTGAAAGGCTTCGATGGCGAGGCGCGGGAGTGGGAGCGGGATATCGACCTGGGCTACGTGTTCCAGAGCGGGCCGATGAAGGGATTGTCGCTGCGCTGGCGCAATGCGCTGACCAAGGCCAACTACCTGCGTGACATGAACGAAAACCGGGTGATCCTCGGTTACACCGTGGCGATCTGGTGATGAACGGGGGCGCGCGGCGCATTCATCGCCGGCAACGCCGGCTCCCACGGTACCTCTGTGGGAGCTGGCGTTGCCGGCGATCGGCACAGCACTGGTCTTCAGCCCTTGCCCCGCGCCACCCCCATCTTGCTCGCCACCTCCAGGTGGCGGTGCAACAGGGTCGAGGCCCATTCGTTGTCGCCTTGCTCCAGCGCATCGAGGATCGCCAGGTGCTCGCGGCACGAGACCTTGACCCGCTCGACATTGTTCACCGAATGGAACTCGGTGAGCCGGCGCAGGCGGTTTTGCTGCTGCACTGCCTGGAGGATGTAGGTGTTGCCCGAGGCCGCCGCCAGCAGTTCGTGGAACTGCGCGTTGCTCTCGAAAAAGCGCTTGCTGTCGGCCACGCCCTCCAGCAGGTCGAGCTGCTGGCGCCGGCAGCGCTGCACCTGCTCGGGGTTGAGGTGAAAGGTCGGCTCCAGAAGGCCGGCCGGCTCCAGCAGCATGCGGAAACGGTAGCTCTCGAAGCGCGTCTGGCGGTCGCTCAGGGTCGGCAGGAACTGCCAGCCGTGGCCGTGCTTGCGCTGCATCACGCCTTCGTCGGACAGCCGCAGCAGGCAGCGACGCAACACGCTCTTGCCGGCGCCGTAGCGGCGCAGCAGATCGCTTTCGGAAATCTGGTCGGGGAGCGCCTGGTTCAGGCGGTCGTCGATCAGCTTCGCGTAGAGCGCGTCTTCCTCGCTGTGCAGTTCGCTGACCTGGGCCTGCACCGCCAGCGGCTGCAGCGGCACGCGATAGCCCTGCTGTGCGGCCGCTTCAATCATCTGTTGGCCGGCGAGGTACGCCAGCGCCCCGCGAATCGGCGAGCGCGACACGCCAAAGCGTTCGGCCAGGTCGACTTCCTTCAGGTGGCTGCCGGCAGGCAAGTCGCCGCTCTGGATGGCAGCGAGGATCTGGGCGGCAACCTTGGTCTGCAGCGAGGTGAGTTGAGCCATGGGGCGAAGTCGTTCCTTGGACGAAGGGAGGGCCGGACAAGCGAAAAGATCGGGCGTCCCGGTGTCGTTGCCGGGGCCCGGCGACAGATTCAAGCACAAATGTATTTTTAAGCATATAAAAACATCGGCGGTTCGCCCGTCGATTTTGCGAGGAACCGCGTTGATGAGTTACATCCCACTGCCACGGGCGTTGCCCCAGGACAAAGGCGTCGATCCACGGGCCATCGTCGATTTCCTCGACGCCCTTCAGGCCGCCGGGCTGGAGCTGCACAGCTTCATGCTGTACCGCGACGGCGCGGTGGTCAGCGAGGCCTTCTGGCGGCCGTACGCCCCACGGCGCCCGCATGTGCAGCACTCGGCCACCAAGAGCTGGACCGCCACCGCCGTCGGCCTGCTGATCGACGATGGCCGCCTGGCCCTGACCGACAAAGTGGTGGACTTCTTCCCCGACCTTTGCCCGCCGCAGATCAGCGCCAACCTCGCCGCCATGACCGTGCAAGACCTGCTGACCATGCGCACCGGCCACCGCCGCGGCATCTCCGGCGGCGACTGGCGCAACCTCTCCAGCAGTTGGGTCGAGGCCTTCCTCGCCGAGCCGGTGGACGAAGCGCCGGGCCAGTCGTTCATCTACAGCAGCGCCTCCAGCTTCATGCTCTCGGCCATCGTCACCCAGGTCAGTGGCCAGACCCTGCACCAGTTGCTCGACGAGCGCGTGCTGCGTCACCTGGGCATGGACCCGCTGACCTGGGACCTCGCGCCCGGCGGCTTCAACAGCGGCGGCAACGGCCTGAGCTGCACCACCGAGGACTCGCTGAAGTTCGGCGTGCTGCACCTGCGCGAAGGCCAGTGGGACGGCCGGCAACTGCTCTCGCCGCAGTGGGTCGAAGCGGCCACCCGCAACCAGGTGGACGACGTGTGGATGGGCGAATTCGACGGCAAGCAATACCTGCCGCGGGACACCGCCAACGCCGCCGGTACCCGCCGCGAAGGCTACGGCTACCAGTGGTGGATGACCCGCAACGGCGGCTACTACGCCTCCGGCGTGTTTGGCCAGCAGTGCATCGTGCTGCCGGCGCAGCGCACGGTGATCGCCTTCACCTGCGGCCTGCGCCTGGGCGAGAAACGCCTGCATGCCGCGCTCTGGGAGCACCTGTTCCCCGGTCTCGGCCGCGTCGGTGCGACCCCGGAGGCCGACCAGGCCCGTCTCGACGCCCTGATCGACGGCCTGCACCTGCCCGACCTCGACGGCGCCAGCGACTCGCCGTGCCAGGCCGACCTGGCCGGTCGCTTCATCATCGAGCCGAACGAGGACCAGGTGCGCGAGATCGCCTTCGCCTTCGACGATGACGGTTGCGACTTCACCCTGGTCGACCACCGCGGCAGCCATTCGGTGCGTGTCGGCCTGCACCAGCCTGTGGAGTCGCACACCAGCATCACCGGCAACTACCTGCACCACCAGTACCAGCCCGAGCAGACGCCGGTAGTCGCCCACGGACGCTGGGACGAGGCGGGCGGCCTGCACCTGCTCTGGCGCTTCGTCGAAACCGCCTTCACCGACCGCATCGACTGCCGCCTCGAAGACGGTGTGCTGCTGTTCGACCGTGGCGTGAACACCAATGCCGGCGCCCTGCAGCGCCCGACCCTGCGCGGTCACCGCCTCTGACTTTCCCCGATCCAGGAGCCGTTTCATGACTCAGCCTCTCACCACCGGCCTGTGGGCCCCGTTCACCCCGATGCGCGATTTCAGCCGCGAGCCGATGCTGTTCGATCGCGCCGAGGGCATGCATTACTTCACCCCCGAGGGCCGTCCGGTGCTGGATGCCATGGCCGGCCTCTGGTGCGTCAACGCCGGTCACGGCCAGCCGCGCATCGTCGAAGCGATCCGCGAGGCGGCGGGGCGCCTGGACTTCGTGTCGTCGTTCAAGATGAGCCACCCGGATGCCCTGCGCATGGCCGACGTCCTGGTGGACCTGGCGCCGGCGGGGCTGGAAAAAGTCTTCTTCACCAACTCCGGTTCGGAAGCGGTGGACACGGCCTTGAAGATTGCCCGCGCCTATCACCAGGCCCGGGGCGACAGCCGCCGGACCAAGCTGATCGGCCGCGCCAAGGGCTACCACGGCATGGGCTTCGGTGGTCTTTCAGTGTCCGGCATCGGCCGGCAGAAGCGCGACTTCGGGCCGCTGCTGGGCGACGTCGCGCACCTGCCGCTGCCCTACGACGCCAGCCTGCGCTTCAGCGCCGGCCAGCCGGAGCAGGGCGCCCACTACGCCGACGCTTTGCTGCAACTGCTGGACGTTCACGACCCGGCCACCGTGGCGGCGGTGATCGTCGAGCCGGTTACCGGATCCGGTGGCGTCTATGCGCCGCCCTTGGGTTACCTGCAACGGTTGCGCGAACTCTGCGACCGCCACGGCGTGCTGCTGATCTTCGACGAAGTCATCACCGGCTTTGGCCGGGTGGGCGAGTCCTTCGCCGCCCAGGCCTTCGGCGTGACCCCGGACCTGATGACCCTGGCCAAGGGCCTGACCAACGGCGCCGTGCCCATGGGCGGCGTGCTGGTCAGCGGCACCGTGTATGAAGCCTTCATGCAGGGCCCGGCGTCGGCCATCGAACTGATGCACGGCTACACCTACTCGGCGCACCCATTGGCGTGCGCCGCCGGCCTGGCGACCCTGGCGGTACACGAAGAGCTGGGGATCAACGCCCATGTGCGCACGGTGGCGCCGCTGTGGCAACGCACCGCGCTGGCCTTGCGGGAGCAGCCATGGGTGCAGGATGTGCGCGCCATCGGCCTGCTTTGCGCGGTGGAACTGCACAGCCGCGACGGCGCACCGGGCGCCCGTGGTGCCGAAGTGGCGCGGCACTGCTTCGACGCCGGGGTGCTGGTGCGTGCATCCGGGGACACTATCGTACTGTCGCCGCCGCTGGTGGTCTCGGCGGAGCAGATCGGGCTGATCTTCGACACCCTGCGCCAGGCACTGGAGCGGGTGGCATGAACGCGCTGGACTTCTACATCGACGGGCGCTGGGAGCGTCCGCTCGACCGCTCTCGGCTGGACGTGGTCGATCCCCACGACGAACAGCCCTTCAGCCAGATCAGCCTGGGCCATCGTGATGACCTGGACCGCGCCGTCGCGGCGGCCCGACGCGCCTTCGACGGCTATTCGCAGTGGACCCGCGAGCAGCGCCTGGAGCTGCTCGCGGCGATCATCGCCGGCTACCGCCAGCGCAGCGAAGAACTGGCGCAGGCGGTGCACCGGGAAATGGGGGCGCCGCTGTCGCTGGCCCGCAATGCCCATGTACCGGCCGGGCTCGGCCATCTGCAGCGGGCCTTCGAAGTGCTGCGCGATTACGAATTCGATCGCGCCCACGGCAGCAGCCTGATCAGCCGCGAGCCCATCGGCGTGGTCGGCCTGATCACGCCCTGGAACTGGCCGCTCAACCAGCTCACCTGCAAGGTCGCCCCGGCCTTGGCCGCCGGTTGCGCCATGGTGCTCAAGCCCAGCGAGCGGGCGCCGCTGTCGGCCATGCTGCTGGCGGACATCCTGCATGAGGCCGGTGTGCCGGCGGGGGTGTTCAACCTGGTCAACGGAGACGGCATGACCATTGGCGACGGGATCGCCCGGCATCCGGGGATCGACATGGTGTCCTTCACTGGCTCCACCGGTGCCGGCATCGCCGTGGCCAAGGCCGCAGCGGATACGGTCAAGCGGGTATCCCAGGAACTGGGCGGCAAGTCGGCCAACCTGATCCTGGCCGATGCCGACTTCGACGCGGCGGTGCGCCATGGTGTCGCCGGCTGCTGGCGCAACAGCGGCCAGTCGTGCAACGCCCCGACCCGGATGTTGGTGCCTCGCGCCTTGCAGGGCCGGGCGGTCGAGATCGCCCGTGAGATGGCGACGCAGGTCTGCTTCGACGACAGTCGGCCCGACACTGCCATGGGCCCGCTGGCCAATGCTGCGCAGTTCTTGCGGGTACAGCAACTGATCGGCGCCGGGCTGGGGCAGGGCGGGCGTCTGGTGTGTGGTGGCGTGGGGCGTCCGGTGGGCATCGAGCGGGGGTATTTCGTCCAGCCGACGGTATTCGCCGACGTCACCCCGGACCTGCCAGTGGCGCGGGAAGAAATCTTCGGCCCGGTGCTGGCGATCCTGCCCTATGACAGCGAAGACGACGCCGTGGCGATGGCCAACGACAGCCCCTACGGCCTCTCCGGCTACGTCACCGGCGGCAGCCTGGAACGGGCCCGGGCGGTGGCGCGGCGGTTGCGCACGGGCATGGTCCATCTCAATGGCAGCAAGGCCGACAACGGCGCGCCGTTTGGTGGCTACAAGCAGTCGGGCAATGGGCGGGAGTGGGGCGTGTTCGGGTTGGAGGAGTATCTGGAGGTGAAGTCGATGTTCGGGTACTCACCGGGGTGAGCGGTGGCGGTATCAGGAACTGCACAGGTCAGGGTTGGAGGATGAAATCCAGGGATCTGAGCACCTGTTCGGTGCTGTGCTCCAGGCTTATCGAGAAGTAGAGATAGACGCCCGTCAGGACTATGGTTGCAAGGGCCCAGGGCGTCCACAATGGCCACAGGCGTGGCAGGCGATAGCCGCGCGAGACCACGGTGTCGGGCTCGTCGAACAGGCGCTCGGGCGCCGGGCCGCGCAGTTGGCGCAGGATCCGGTGCAGTTTGACGATCAGGCCATTGAGGACCTCCTGGGTGTCGGGCTGCGCGCCGTACTTGCCCTGGAAGCCCAGGCACAGGCACATGAACTTGAACTCCAGGACTTCCTGGTAGCGAGCCGGGTCCATCTGCATGCGTTCAAGCACCGTGAAGAACTTTTCCCCGCCCCAGGTTTCGTTGTGGTGGTAGCTGAGCAGCGAGCGATCCTTCCAGCTGGATTCGCTCCCCCAGGCCGTAGACAACACGGCCTCATCAATGAAGGCACACAAGGCATAGCGGTAGGTCAGTTGCGTGGTGGTGTCATAACCGGCGAGGCGAATCTCTTCGCCGATCGTCGTGATCTGGTCACGCACCTTGCCATACAGTTGATCGGCATCGCCCGTCTCGGTATTGCGTAGAGCGATCACCAGGCCGAACAGAGGCTGGGCTGCATCGATCAGAAGGTTGAGGCTGTGGCCGCGCATGTGGAATAGCGGGTCGGGTTCGCGGTCCATCTTGCTTACAGCCTCATGCAACAGGTTGTCCCTGTCCCGAATACCCTCTACGGGTGCGGTGTGATCATCCTGACTGGCCTGGTTTTTTTCGCTCTGGATGGGGAGGTTCATATCATTGACTCCAAGTTGTTCAGAACTGCGGCTACAGCTCGGGGAAATTGCGGCTGACAGGGATGCAAGGACATGACCACCCTGTCAGTCCTGCCACCTGGCATTTCCATGAGAGGCAACCAGGCTCGCTCCACAGGCGGCGGTGTCTCCGTCTCGCGCGGGTGTCTTGCTGTTGGCTCGCATTCCGCGTCCTGCCGCCTGGATCGCGACCGTTCCGTGCAGCGGGCACTCGAAGATGTCTCCCTGTCCAGCCACCGCGACGCCATTCACAGTGAAACCGGTCGTTGCGCTCTGCACGCTGCCGCCGTGACTGCTGGTGTCGCCAAGGACAATGAAAGGTCGGGTCATTTCAACTCCTTGCGGTGGGCATCCGATGATTTTCGTGCGGGTTCTGGTTTTTTTCCGTTTGGCAGCGGCGGCCAGTCCGCAGCAGTGGAAAGCGGTGGAACAGGTTTTCCAGGCAGGCCGGCCTCGCGAATGATGCGCGGCCAGCGCGGCTCCCAGCACAGCAGCAGCGATACCCAGTGGCCCACGGCATGCAACGCCAAGGCCGGAGACGCCAACGCCACAATGCAGGCGACCTGCCAACGCAGGCCTGCGCGCCAGAGCGGCCTGAAGAAGCTCAAGGACGCCATGACCGACAGCCAGGGCCATGGCACCTTGCCGAGCAGTTTCTTCGGAGCCGGTACCGATTGCGGCCCTTCTTCCATATAGCGGCGAATGAATTCCCACAGGTTGACGATATCGCTGGTGCCGTCGGCGCGCTTGCCGACGAAGACAATGTGCAGATGAGGACGATCAGGCGGGCTGGAGTCCCAGAACAGCATCAGTTTCCTGTCGGCATTGACACCTTCATGTTTGTCTCCCACAGCAGTATCGACTGTGACCTGCTCCCAGTCCAGAACCGTGATACCGCCGGCGAATTTAGGGCGATGCAGATAGACCTGACGGGTGACCCGGTTGAAGCGAATCAGCATCCGGCGCTGGACGAACGTTTCAAGTCTGAAAATAATTCGTCCATATCGGAGCACCACATAGAATACCGCAGCCGTAAGAAGAGCCACGAACCCCCCTAAAACGAAGTTACTTGCTGTGACTGGTGTTTTTAATGTTGGATGCAATCCGGTAAGCCAGACCGAGTTTGTCAAGGCGGCAAAGTAAGTGAGCTTGAATAAAAAATAGCAGACCACAAGAAACATACACGTAACGGTTCCGCGCCGCTCCTGTGATTCTCCCGCCGCAACGTCTATGTAGATGTCATTGAAATCATAGATTGAACCCTCCGCTAAGGGAGCTTCACTAACACGGTCTCGGACGCCAGGCAAGTTGTCTTCGTGCTTAAATTTTCCCGCACGTTTTGCAGCCAGATATTTTTTTTCTTTTTTCCGCCAGTCAGCGCTTTCTAAGGGAGAGGTTTGTATATGCCAGATCATCCATTCAATCCAGTACATTTAGCTCACCTCCTCGAGTGCCTGATAAAGCTTCTGCAATTCTGTCTGCTGATCTTTGAACGGTTTGAAAAATCCACCCGATTTCCAATCCTTCAAGCAGCTATGCCAACACCATTCCTCCATTTCCTCTGGAGTCAAATAGGCAATAAGAATACTGATCCCGGCTGTCACAAAGCTGCCTATGCCTAGGGCGCGAAGAATTATTGCCGCCATCCTGGGTGTATTGAGAGCCTCCACGAAAAGAATGATTTTGCTACTCCGACTAAAGATCAACCTTAATAATGGTCCTGAGTATGAGAGAGACGCAACCATCCCAATTGCAGATATCCCCAAAGTAGTAATGGCCCGGGCTAAATAGGCACCACTCAAAGCATTCTGGTCCTTATCGAGAGCGTTGCCAGCATCTTGAAAATCAATAACAGCAAGCATCCCTCCGCCAACTGCCGCCAGGCTGCCTCCCACCAAGCGCAAGCCACCCAACGAAACCCTGGCACCGTGGCCCGTGACTCCCGGGCGCTGATACCGACTCGCAACCATTTCCACGCCCAAGGCCGCCAACTCGATTCCGGCTGCAGTGGTAATCAGGAACGCCGCCTGGTACTCCATGTATTCCTTGTCGCCTTCGTCTTTTTTCGAGAGCTTGACGCCGAAAATGATGCTTTCGAGAAGTGTCAGCACGAGGCCACCCCGCATCTGGTGAAACGCCCCCTTTCCACTGCTCTGGAATTCTCGCATCGCGGCGTCGCGTGCCCGGCCGATATGAGCGTTGACCTGGCCCGAAACCCGGTTGGCACTGGCAGTCAGGCCGGCGGCCGCCAGTTCACGCAGTCGCAGACGGGTCGTCACTTCCCCCAGCGTGGCGTGAACGAAGCCGAGTAGCGGGCCCAGCAGCAGACGGTTCGTCGCATCGACCGGTAGCAGCTTCAGCATGTACCCATGGAGGGAGGTGAACAGCGATAGGGAAAGAGGCAGCCGCTGGGGGTCGAACCAGCGATGGGCACCGCTCACTATCGCTGTCTGAACGGCTGTATCCACCTTGATAAAAAGGTCGGCGACTCTCTGAAACCAGGCACTGGCATTGCCCAATTCGGTGACGATGTTATCGACGGAAAGATCGTTCGCAGCGACCTTCGCTGTGGCAAAGGCCGCCCGGGCTTCCTTCGCGATCTCGGATTGATTGCGCGTCAAGGCGCGCCAGGCCAGGTTGCGCTTGGCAATATCAGTGTCCGACCACCACGACGCCAGCTTCGCCGCGCCCTTGCTGCTTCCGTTCATGCCGAGCACGCAAAGGGCGACCTGACTTGCGAATGCCTGGCCCCAGACCGGTTCATTGCGATCGTAGGCATCCAGCGCCTGTTCAAACATCTCGCTGTCGAGCCAGGCAAGATGGTCGTCCCCACGCCTGTCCATCTCCTCCTGAGCACGACGATCCTGCCTGGAAAATTCGGCCTGGATTTCTTCCTTGCCCTTCCAGTCGAGCATGTCTTCGTATTTCTGGAAGATCGTCTCCTTCTCGGACTCGGCCCGACTTCGTGCCAGCTCCGTGTCGTACTCTTCGCGGCCTTCGTCAAACTGCCCGAAAGTAGCCCCGAAACGGGCATTCATCATGTGCCGGGTCCTGTCGTCCCTGAGCTTGCCCTCGGTATTCTTGACAGCCTTCTCGACATACCCCAGTTGCATGGCTTGCTTGACATCATCCAGCGCCTCGGCCACGACATACCGGCGCTCATTGCTGATGCCGTGCGCATCGACCGTGTTCAGCCAGGGCAACGTCATCTCGATGGCGTCATTGCGCCAGGCATTCAATTCCTGAACGATGCCGATCGGGTCATCGAGGACCACGGCAATACCGCCGCCGTCCATCAGTCGCTCAAGGGCATTGCGATAGATTGAGGCCATTTCCCTCGGCTCCTCTCCCGGTGCAAGTGCACTGCGAAATGGGGGAAACGCCTGCTTCTCCAGCGTCGCGGTAGCAGCTGCATCGCCAACGGCAAGGAACTCGGCTACGAGGCTCTCTACCTGCGAGGGCGTAATGACGTCGTCGAAGACCCCGCAGCTATTGGCCAACGTACGCAGGTCGAATTTCTGCAACCGATCGCGGTAACGGTTGAGGTGCAGATAGCGCTCCAGCATGTCGGCACTGAGCGGATCCGGCGTGAACAACAGCCGCGCCTCATCCACATCCTCCGGATCGGCCACGTTCAGCGTCCAGCCACCCAGCGCCGAAGCGCCGCCCACCGGGGTACCGGGTTCGTAGGTCAGAACAGGTTGCAGCAAGCCGCTGTCATGGACCCGATAGGTGGCTTCACAGACGTAGTCCTTGCCCATCCGCTTGATGAAGACATGGACGAAGCCCTCGCGCACACTGCGTATGGCATAGCGATTGTGAGCCAGCTCGGGCGCGAGGCGCTTGCCCAGGTGAGGGGGGAGTGCGGGCGCCAGCTTCTCGACGATGGCCTGATCCTGGCCAGACAGCACGCCATAGCGCAGCGGCAAGAGGGTAAGGGTGCGCTTGCAACTGACAACAGGGCTGACGGGGTCGTTGTTGCGGTTGCGGTTGGAAGCTGCGCGGCTGATGGCGAGCAGCTTGCTCAGGGAACGGCTTGGTTTTGACATGGGAATGCTCTCGGTTGTCTGGCTCAGGCCTGTTGGTGGCGATAGGAGAGGTACAGGTCGCCCAGGCGGCCTTTGCCAGCGACGGCAGCTTCCAGGGCCATCGACCAGCCACGGTCGCCGCCAAGCGCCTTTTCCCCGCCGGATGCCAACGCAAGGAAGACGTAGTCGTGAAGGTCGTCGTGCCTGGACAGCCCGGCTTGGCGAGCGCTCGCCACCAATGACTCGATACAGGCCAGACGTACGCCCCTGCAGGTGCTGTCGAGCAGGTCCGGTGCGTCGGCTTCCACCGTTTGCAACAGCCGATGTGGCAACGAGTCCCCGGTCAGGGACTGCCAGAGTGTCTGATCGATCATCAGCGGTGACAGCAGGTTGGGATGTGTTGTACCTGGGCCTGGGATCCGTCCCCAGCGCTGAATCTGGGTGTCGCCTCTGGGAACCCACCATGAAGCGACAGGCGTGATGAATTCGCGCCACCAGAGAGGCGGGGCACGCCGATACAGCACCGGCAGTATCAACGGGTCGTAGTAACGCAACAGGTGTGCTGAACCCTCCGGGCCATATGCCACGGCGGCCCGGGCCAGGTGTTCGGCGAGGTGTTCGGGGGCAACGCTGCTGACTATCCAGCCGTGCACTGCGTCTCGCAGGTCGCCGCTGAAGCTGCAGATCAGCCGGTAGTGTCCCTTCTCGTCGGCGGAATCGGCAGTCAACAGCAGCGGGCCATAGGGCAGCAGGGCGTGCCAGTCGGGGTTTCGAAGTAGCGGTATGGTTTTTTCCGCGTACTGCTCACGTACCCTGCAGCGCAATGCGTCGTCGAGTTTAGCCATATCGCACAGGGCTATCAGGTGAGCTGTCGGACCCAGTGTTCTCAACTCATTCATGAGTTGCTCTTCAAGTACGCTCATAGTTTCACCAATGCCTGATGTTCAGCGGCAGCCTTCAGCCAGCACCCCACACAAATCGGTTCACCTGTATTTGGCGATCCCGACAGTTCATGCGCGTCACCGCCAGCGGAGGTCACCAGGTCGATGGCATTGGCCTTGTAGATAACGGCTGTGCCATTGAACCTGAGGCCGCCGGCGTCCAGCGTGAGTACGCCGCCTGGTGTGCTCCAGCGAATCGACTCCGCAGAACACTCGTAGTGCTTCGTGTCATTGCGAATGGCTTGAGCCGCCTGGATCCGGTGATGGCCCTGAACCCTGAGCTCGACATGGCCCCCGACACTGACGTTGTGGTTGGCGGCAATCGTGTCGGCTCGGCTGTTGCCGATTTCTTCGATGCGGTCCTGTGCGATGGAGATTTGCTGAGTGCGCTCGATGACCAGGGTCTGGTCATTGGCAACAGTGATGAGCTGGTCGTGCCCGATGTCCGAACGGTCGTCATTACCGATGGTGTCATGACGATCATGTCCGACCTTCAGGATTTCATCGTGTTGAATGTCCTCGCTGCGGTCATGCCCAACGAAGGTGGTTTCGTCATGCTTGACGACGTTGTTCTGGTCCTTCTGCGCGTGGATGAACAGCTCTTCGAGCCCCGACTCGTCCTCGAAGCGCAGCTCGTTGAAGCCATTGCCCTTGTGGCTCTGGCTCTTGATGGTTATGCGGGTCTTGTGCCGGGGCAGTTCGTAGGGCGGTCGCTGCAGGGCGGTGTAGACCCTGCCGGTGATCACCGGCTGGTCGGGATCGCCGTCGAAGTTGGAGACGATCACTTCCTGGCCGATGCGCGGTATCGCCATATGCCCCCACAGCGCCCCGGCGATGTTCTGCGACACGCGGATCCAGCAGGAGCTGTGTTCGTCGTCCTTGCCTTCCCGGTCCCAGGGGAACTGCACCTTCACCCGGCCGTATTCGTCGCAGTAGATTTCCTCGCCTGGCGGGCCTACCACCCGGGCCGGCTGCGGGCCGTCGATGCGGGGTTTGGGCAGGGCCTCGGGGCGCCACTCGGTGTCGTCGGGCACCAGGGTGGCGATGCAGTTGTAGTGGGTGCCCTGGCGGGCATCGGCGCTGTCTTCGGCAAGGCTGGTGTACTGCTTGCCGTGGTGCTCCAGGTGAATCGGGCGCCAGCCGCGGTTGAGGTCTTCGCGGGGATGGCCGACGAGGTCGAAGCAGATGCCCGGCACCAGCCGCGCATCGTCACCTTCGGCGATGACCTGGCAGGCATCGCCACGCAGCCCGCGCAGGCGGTCGCGGGTGAAGGCCTCGCCGGCTTCGCCCTTGTAGCGGCCGGGGTAGTCGTAGCGCTCGTAGCCGCGCTCCTGATGGTCGAGGTCGCTGGCCTCTCGGCGGGTCTGCTGGTTGTACTTGGGATTCTTGAAGCTGTAGTCGCGCTGCACCTGGCGGGCGGTGCGCACGTTCTCGGTGTAGATGAACCGGTGCAGGGCCGGGCCCGGGCGGTCGCCGCCAGGCTTGGCGTTGTATTCCACCGGCGGATCGGGCTGCTTGCCGAAGATCCACAGGCGGTCGCAGTGGATCAGGCGGTGGCCTTCGGCGCTGTGCCGGAAACCGTAGAAGAAGCCCTCTTCCCTCATGATCCGCTCCAGAAACAAGTAGTCGCTACAGCCTGCCTGGAGGCAAAATTCCCGGGTTTCATGGGGATTGGTAACGCGCTGCTCGTAGTCGAGGGTGAGGGCGTGCTTCTTCAGCATCGCGGTGGCGATGTCGGGCACGTTGAGGGTCTGGAAGATGCGCCAGTCCGAGCTCAGCTTCATGCGCGCCAGGCGCGGCTCGACCACGGCGTGGTAGCGGGTGCGGCGAAAGCCGGTTTCGCCCTGCTGGAACGAGCTGACCGAGCCGTGTACGTAACGCACCGGCTGCTCGCCTTGCCAGAGGGTGAACAGCGCCGGGCGGTCGAGGATTTCGGCGAAGTCGACGGCAGGGTTGGTGCAGCTCAGGTCGATGTCGAGACGGAAGGTTTCGGACAAGCCTTCGGTCAGGCGGAATTCGACGACGTCGAAAACGTCGTTGCTACCTGCGGTAAAGGTAAAACGCAGATCGGATTGGGCGGCCATGCCGTGAGGATCTCCATGGAAAGCATTCCCTGGAGATCCTGCAGGTCGCCAAGTGGCGTAGATATAGGAAATTTCCGAATTACCACAGTGAAACGTCTTAGCATTGTGGCGGCGCTGATCATTGGTTCAGAAATTCCTGAACTGATTATTTGTCATCAGCGATTCTTCCCACGGTGGCCCGTCGCCAGAATCCTCCGCGACAACTACAAAAACCGTGAGTGCCACCTTCGTGAACCACACCACTTCCCGCGAACACCAGGTGTTGCAGGCCGCCGCCGCCCTGGTCGATGCCTTCGCCAGCAATGACACCGCCCGCTACTTCGCCTGTTTCAGCGAAGACGCGACCTTTCTTTTCCACACCGTCCCGCAACCCCTGACCTCGCGCCTGGCCTACGAGCAGCTCTGGGCGCAATGGCAGGCCGATGGCTTTGCCGTGCTCGGCTGCCAGTCGAGCAATGGCCAGGTCAGCCTGCTGGGCGAGGTGGCGATCTTCATGCACGACGTTGCCACGCACCTGAGCATCGCCGGTGACGAAGTGCGCCTCGAAGAACGGGAAACCATCGTCTTCCGCCTGCACGGCGAACGCTGGCTGGCCTGTCACGAGCATCTGTCGGCGCTGACCGAACTCTGATCCGATTCCTGCGGCCCTGCCGCACGCTGCCAACGCACTGGCCGGCATCCCCGGCCTACAACAATCAGACAGGCGCTGGAGTACCACCATGAGCCAATCGACGCGGATCGAAACCAACGGGGTCGAGCAGATTCCCGACCATCAACGCAGTGCCAGCCCGCTGGACCTGTTCCGCCTGATCTTCGGCGGGGCCAATACCTTCGCCACCGCCGTGCTGGGCAGTTTCCCGGTGCTGTTCGGACTGTCGTTCCAGGCCGGTGTCTGGGCGATCCTGCTCGGGGTCGGGGTCGGCGCGCTGATCCTTTCGCCCATGGGCCTGTTCGGCGCCCTCAACGGCACCAACAACGCGGTGTCGTCCGGCGCGCATTTCGGTGTGCACGGGCGCATCGTCGGCTCGTTCCTGTCGCTGCTCACCGCCGTGGCGTTCTTCTCGCTGTCGGTGTGGAGCTCCGGTGACGCCCTGGTGGGCGGCGCCAAGCGCCTGGCCGGGCTGCCGGAAACCGACCTGACCCTGGGCCTGGCCTACGGCCTGTTCGCGGTGCTGGTGCTGGTGGTGTGCATCTATGGTTTCCGCTTCATGCTGTGGGTCAACAAGATCGCGGTGTGGGCGTCGAGCCTGATGTTCCTGCTGGGCATCTTCGCCTTCTCCGGTCAGTTCGACGCGGGCTTCGCCGGCAGCGTCAACCTCGGTCAGCCGGGCTTCTGGGCAGCGTTCATCGGTGCTGCGCTGCTGGCCATGAGCAACCCGGTGTCGTTCGGCGCTTTCCTCGGCGACTGGTCGCGCTACATCCCGCGGGAAACGCCGAAGTCGCGGATCATGCTGGCGGTGATTGCCTCGCAGATCGGCACCCTGATCCCGTTCCTGTTCGGCCTGTGCACCGCCACCCTGGTGGCCACTCACGCCGCAGACTACATCGCGGCGAACAATTACGTCGGCGGCCTTCTGGCGATTTCGCCGGCCTGGTTCTTCCTGCCGGTGTGCCTGATCGCGGTGATCGGCGGCATGTCCACCGGCACCACCGCGCTGTACGGCACCGGCCTGGACATGTCCAGCGTGTTTCCGCGCCTGCTCAGCCGCGCTGGTGCGACCTTGCTGATCGGTGTCGCTGCCATCGCCTTCATTTTCATTGGCCGCTTTGCCTTCAACCTGGTGCAGAGCGTGTCCACCTTCGCGGTGCTGATCATTACCTGCACCAGCCCGTGGATGATCATCATGATCCTCGGCCTGATCACCCGTCGTGGCTACTACCACGCCGACGACCTGCAAGTGTTCACCCGCGGCGAGCGCGGTGGCCGCTACTGGTTCAACCACGGCTGGAACTGGCGTGGCATGGGCGCCTGGATTCCCAGCGCGCTGGTCGGCCTGTGCTTCGTCAACCTGCCGGGGCAGTTCGTCGGCGCCCTGGGTGAACTGGCCGGCGGTATTGATATCAGCCTGCCGATCACCCTGGGCATGGCCGCGGTGCTGTACCTGGCCCTGATCAATCTCTTCCCCGAACCCGCCGCGGTGTATGGCCCCCAGGGCCCGCGCTGGGTGTTCCGCAAACAGGCGGCCTGCGCGCCGCTGCCGAGTGCCGAAACGGCCTGACTGGAGCTGCACATGACTCACTACATCAATGGCCGCTGGGTAGAAGGCGCCAGCGCCGAGGGCATCAAGGTGTTCGACCCGTCCCTGGGCGAGCCCTTCGCCGAACTGCAGGCCGCCAGCGCCGGCCAGGTCGACGAGGCCGTGGCCGCCGCCCGCCAGGCGCTGCCGGCCTGGAAGGCCCTCGACGTGGCGACCCGCGCCGGCTACCTGCGCGGTTTCGCCGAACAACTGGGCTTGCGCCGCGAAGAACTGATCGCCCTGCAGATGCGCAACAACGGCAAGCCGCGTCATGAAGCGGAAGTGGACCTGGACGATGCCGTCGCCACCTTCGGCTACTACGCCGACCTGATCGAGCAGCAGTCGCGCAAGGACCCGAATGTGACCCTGGCCGCGCCGGGCTTCAGCGCCCGCACCCGTCTGGAACCGGTGGGCGTGGTCGGCCTGATCGTGCCGTGGAACTTCCCGCTGGTGACCAGCGCCTGGAAACTTGCACCGGCCCTGGCAGCCGGCTGCACCGTGGTGCTCAAGCCTTCGGAAGTCACGCCACTGATCGAGCAGAGCTACGGCCAGATCGCCGAGGTACTGGGGCTGCCGGCGGGGGTGTTGAACATCGTCGTCGGCAAGGCCGAGACCGGCATCGCCCTGAGCAACCACAATGGCCTGGACAAGCTGTCGTTCACCGGCAGCAACACGGTCGGTAGCCAGGTGATGCGCAGTGCGTCGGCGCAGTGCCGTCCGGTGACCCTGGAACTGGGTGGCAAGTCAGCCATCGTGGTGTTCGATGACTGCGACCTCGATCAGGCCGTGGAATGGATCGTCGCCGGTATCTGCTGGAACGCCGGCCAGATGTGTTCGGCCACCTCGCGCCTGCTGATCCAGGACGGCATCGCCGATGCCCTGCTGGCGAAGTTGCAGGTGGCGCTGGAGCAACTGCGGGTCGGCAATCCGCTGACCGAAGAGGTCGATATGGGCCCGCTGACGAGTCAGGGGCAGTGGCTGAAGGTCGCGGCGTACTTCGCGATCGCCAAGGAAGAGGGCCTTGAGCGTCTGACTGGCGGCGAGCCGCTGGACCGCACTGGCTGGTTCGTCAGCCCGACCCTGTACGCCGATGTACCGGCGGACAGCCGCCTGTGGACCGAGGAAATCTTCGGCCCGGTGCTGTGCAGCCAACGCTTCGCTACCGAAGCCGAAGCGATCGCGCTGGCCAACGACAGCCGTTTCGGCCTGGTGGCCACCGTGGTCAGCGCCGACCTGGCGCGTGCCGAGCGCGTGGCGGATGCGCTGGACGTGGGGCATGTGTGGATCAACTCGATCCAGGCGGTGTTCGTCGAGACGTCGTGGGGCGGGACCAAGGGCAGCGGCATCGGTCGTGAGCTGGGCCCTTGGGGGCTGGCGGCGTATCAGTCGGTCAAGCATGTGACCCGTTGTCTGGGGTGAGACTGTTTCTTTTGGGCCGCAACGCGGCCCAAAATTATTTCAGTTACGATCCAGCCACACCGTCTGCGCATTGCAGAACTCGCGCACGCCGAAGTGCGACAGCTCCCGCCCGAAACCACTCTTCTTCACGCCGCCGAAGGTCACCCGCGGATCGCTGGCGCAGTAGCCGTTGATGAACACACCACCGGTATCCAGCTCGTCCGCCAGTTGCTCGGCCAGGGCCGGGTTGCCGGTGTAGATGGTCGAGGCCAGGCCGAACTCGCTGTCGTTGGCCAGCTCCAGGGCGTGGCGCGCATCGCGGGCGGTGATGATCGAGGCCACCGGGCCGAACAGTTCCTGCTTGAACGAGGTCATCTGGTCGGTCACGTCGCCCAGCACGGTCGGCTGGTAGAAGTTGCCGTTGCCTTCGCCCTTGCCGCCGCCCAGCAGCAGGGTGGCGCCTTCGGCCAGGGTCGCCTGTACCTGTTCGTCCAGTTCGTCACGCAGGTCGAAGCGGGCCATCGGGCCGATGTAGGTCGCGTCCTGGGTCGGGTCGCCGACCACCAGGGCACGGGTGGCTTCGACGAATTTCGCGGTGAAGGCTTCCACCACGCCTTGCTCGACGATCAGGCGCTTGGCCGCGGCGCAGACCTGGCCAGTGTTCTGGTAGCGACCGATGACGGCGGCTTTCACCGCTTCGTCCAGGTCGGCGTCGTTGAGCACGATGAACGGGTCGGAACCGCCCAGTTCCAGCACGCATTTCTTCAGCGCGGCACCGGCCTGGGCGCCGATGGCGATACCGGCACGGACGCTGCCGGTGAGGGTCACGGCGGCGATGCGCGGGTCGGCGATGGCTTTGGACACGCCGTCAGGTGTGACGTTGAGCACTTCGAACACACCTTGCGGGAAGCCGGCGCGCTTGATCGCGTCCAGCAGCAGGTAGGCGCTGCCCATCACGTTCGGCGCGTGCTTGAGCACGTAGACGTTACCCGCCAGCAGGGCCGGGACGGCGCCGCGCAGCACTTGCCAGATCGGGAAGTTCCACGGCATCACGGCCAGGATCGGGCCCAGCGGACGGTATTCGATGCGCGCCTTGCCCACGGTGACCGGTGCGGCCTCCGGGGCGACCATGGCCGGGCCGGCGTCGGCGTACCACTCGCACAGCTGGGCGCATTTTTCGATTTCGCCGCGGGCCTGGGCGATCGGCTTGCCCATTTCGCCGGTGATCATCCGTGCCATGGCTTCGGCGTTGTCGCGCAGCGCGCCGGCCAACGCCAGCAGGCGCTCGACCCGGGCCTCGACCGGCGTACGGCGCCAGACCGCATAGCCGGCGGCGGCGCGGGCGAGGGTGGCGTCCTGCACCTCGGCGCTTTCATAGGAATAGTGGCCGATCTGCTCGCCGCTGGCGGGATTGATCGACAAGGCATGGGTCTGGTGGCTGATCACGGTCATTTTGGAGTTCTCATGGACGGCGTATGGATCGAAGCCTACTGCGTTGTGTCTTTCCCTTGAACTGAATAATACTGAGCGAAACATTCACGCAGAGAGAATGACTCTATGGGTCTGGTGCAGTTGGAGATGTTCAAGGCCGTCGCAGAGCAGGGCAGCATCAGTGCGGCGGCTCAGCATATTCATCGGGTGCCCTCGAACCTGACCACGAGAATCCGACAACTGGAGCAGGAACTGGGGGCGGAACTGTTCATTCGCGAGAAAAGCCGCCTGCGGTTGTCGCCGGCTGGCTGGAATTTCCTCGACTACGTGCGGCGGATTCTCGACCTCGTGGCCGAGGCGCGACAGACCGTGGCCGGGGACGAGCCGCAGGGCGCCTTCGCCCTGGGGTCGCTGGAGAGTACCGCGGCGGTGCGCATTCCGGCGCTGCTGGCGGCCTATAACCAGCGTTATGCCAAGGTCGAACTGGACCTCAGCACCGGGCCGTCGGGGGCGATGATCGACGGCGTGCTGGCCGGGCGCCTGAGCGCGGCGTTCGTCGATGGGCCGGTGCTGCACCCGGCGCTGGAGGGCGTGCCGGTGTTCACCGAGGAAATGGTACTGATCGCACCGCTCAATCATCCGGCCATCAGTCGTGCGGCAGAGGTCAACGGTTCGACCATCTATGCGTTTCGCGCCAACTGCTCCTACCGCCATCACTTCGAGAGCTGGTTTGCCCAGGACGAGGCCGTGCCGGGCAAGATTCTGGAAATGGAGTCGTACCACGGCATGCTGGCGTGCGTCAGTGCCGGGGCCGGGCTGGCGCTGATGCCGCGCAGCATGCTCGACAGCATGCCGGGCTGCAGCACGGTCAGCGTGTTTCCGCTGTCGGAGCGGTTTCGCTACTTGCGCACCTGGCTGGTCTGGCGCAAGGGCATGATGTCGCGGTGCCTGAGCACCTTCGTCGAGTTGCTGCGGGAGAGGGGAGACGTGCTGGACGACAACTGATCCGCTGCCGCCTGCAGCGCTGGCAATCACAGCCAAGCGTCTGGCAGGCAGGAGCAAGCGGTGGCTCGCAGGGTTGGCGATACTGTGATCGCACCGTTGGAACAGGTCCCTCGGGTGCGACGGCAATATCTTCATATCTGCGCTACGTTTCACCGCCAGTTGGGTTACTGGCGGTTTTTTTTCGTCCGCATTCCGGGGGATGGCTGGCCCGGGCTTTCAGTTTCTGTAAAAACACTTTTCGCTTGCAGCCCTCTGCCGGCATGGCTGTTCGACGGCTAACCTTGAGCCTTTGCCCATTCGACGGGAGTTGCCATGGCGCGCCTGGATATCAATCGCTCTGGCGAGCTGGAGGTGTTCGTTCGGGTCGTGGAGGCCGGCAGCTTCTCGGCGGCCGCACGGGATTTCCGCATGACGCCGTCGGCCGTGAGCAAGCTGGTAGCGCGCCTGGAAAGTCGCCTCGGCTCACGGCTGTTCAACCGCTCTACCCGGCAACTGGGCCTGACCCAAGAGGGGCGTGCCTATTACGAGCGCGGTGTGCGCCTGTTGGCGGATCTGGACGAACTGGAGCGCAACGTTGCCACCCAGGACGCCCCCCGTGGCCGGGTGCGGATCAACGCCAACCTGGCGTTCGCCTGGCATTTCCTGTTGCCGCTGGTGCCACTGATGAGCGAGCGTCTGCCCGAGGTGATGCTCGACCTGGTGCTCACCGATGAAGTGGTGGACGTGCTCGGCCAGCGCACCGATATCGCCGTACGCGCAGGGCCGATGAAGGACTCCAGCCTGGTCGCGCGCAAGCTCGGACAGACGCCGATGGTGATCGTCGGGGCGCCGGACTATCTTCAACGGCATGGCACCCCCGACAGTCCGACGGCGCTGCAGCGCCACAACCTGCTGACCGCCAATTACCTGCGGGCCTATAACGGCTGGCCTTTGCTGGACGGCGGCGAGGTGGTGAAGATCGTCACCCGTGGCAGTGTCCAGGCCAGCGATGGCGAGGCCTTGCGCCAGTTGGCACTCAACGGTACTGGGCTGGCGCGGCTGGCGCTGTTCCGGGTGCGCGAGGACATCGCCGCCGGGCGTCTGCTGCCGGTGATGGAGGCGTTCAATCCCGGTGATCTGGAAGAGATCCACGCGGTGTTCGTCGGCCAGGACGGCCATGTACCGCTGCGGGTGCGCGCGGTGCTGGATTTTCTGGTGGAGCACGTGCGCGTCGAATGAGGGCGGCCGTGTTTCCGTCGCCGATTCGAGGTGAGCATCGTGAGCAGTCAGGTCATTTCCATCGGTGTCGATCTTGGCACCTCCAGTACCCGCGCCGTGGCCCTCGACGCCAGCGGTACCCTGCGCGGCGCTGCAAGGGTTGGCGTGGTATCGCCGGCACACCGCAGCGGGCAGGGTATCGACTTCGCGACGCTGTTCCAGGCGGTACTGGGCGCCATCGCCCAGGCGCTGACCGAGGCCGGTGCGGCACCGCAGCAGGTGGCGGGGATCGCCGTGTGCGGGCAGATGGCCGGTTTGTGTGCGGTGGACGCCGAGGGCCAGGCGCTTGGCCCGTGCGACGCCTGGCTGGACCTGGGTTGCGCGGCCTTTCTCGACCCGTTGCGGCCCTTCGAGGAGGAGATCATCCGGCGCTCGGGCAGCCAGTTGATCGCCAGCCACGGGGCGAAATGGTTGCAGATCCGCCATCAGCAACCCGAGCGGTACCGCCACCTGAGGGCGCTGACCACGCCGTCGGCGCTGGTGGCCATGAATCTCGCCGGGCGGAATGCCGACGGTGCCTTCTTCGACGTCACCCACCTCGGTTTCAACGCCTTTGCCGACACCGCCAACAGCCAGTGGAACCTTGATCTGGTTCGTGCACTCGGCCTCGATGCCGATCACCTGCCAGCCATCGTCGAGCCTCATGCGCGGGTCGGCGGGCTGTGCGCCGCAGTGGCGGCACGGCTGGGCCTGCGCCCGGGCACGCCGGTATTCGCCGGCTGTGGCGATATCGCCGCGACCCTGCTGGGCAGCGCTGCCTTCGATCACGGGCAACGGGTGGATATCGCCGGCACCGGCGCGGTGCTGTGCGGGGTGCGCGAGGACTTTGCCGTCGATCGGCAGCAGCGCACGCTGCTGACCCTGCGCCACTGCCTGCCGGGTCTGTACTACAGCGCGGCTTACCTGGGCGGGGCGGGATTGAACCTGGACTGGCTGGAGTCGCTGCGCGAGCAGGCGCGGCCGCCCTACGAAGCCAGCGCCGCGCTGCGGGAGCAGGAAGAAGTGCCGCCGCTGCTGTTTCTTCCGCACATGGGCGGTCGCCACCTGCCGCTGGCGGCGGAGCAGCGCGGGGCCTTTGTCGGGTTGTCCTGGCGACACGGCATCGGCGATCTGCAGCGGGCGATGATCGAGGCCACCGCTCACGAATACGCCGGTTTTCTCGCGGCCATGCAAGGCACCGGTCTGCCCCCGCACACGGACGCGGTACTGGTGGTAGGGGGCGGGGCGTCGAGCGAGGCGTGCTGCCAGATCAAGGCCGATGTGCTTGGCCTGCCGTACCGGCGCCACGGAGTGTTCGAGGCGGCAGCGCTGGGCGCGGCCTTGCTGGCAGGACACGGCGCCGGGGTGTTCGCGGATCTGCGCGAAGCGGCGCGACAAGCCGCAGGTGCGCCCGGCCCGGTGCTGCTGCCGGACCTGCAGCGGCACGCCGGCTACCTGCAGCGACGCGAGGTGCAGGGGCGCCTGCTGGCGGCGCTGGAACCGATCTTCGCCGACCTGGCCCGCCTGCCGCCGCTATAGCGCAGGTGTGAGCAGCCCCCGGGCCGGTGTGTCCAGTTCATTGAAGTAGCGTACGGCGTAATCGACGAAGGCTTTCACCCGGCGCGGCAGCTTCTTCCCGCCCTCGGTGAGCAGATGAAAACCCGTGGCCGGGCAACTGAAGTCTTCCAGCAGTGGCACCAGGCGCCGCTCCTGAATGTCCTCGGCCACTTCCCACACCGATTTCCAGGCGATGCCCAGCCCTTGCAGGGTCCACTGGCGCAGGGTGAAGCCGTCGTTGACCAGGCGGTTGCCCTTGACCTGCACCGAGAACGTCTCGCCGTCGCGGTTGAAGCGCCATTTGTCCTGGGGAAAGTCTGCCTGAAGGTGGATCAGGCAATTGTGCGCCAGCAGGTCTTCCGGGGTCTGTGGCGCACCGTGCCGGGCCAGGTAGTCCGGCGAGCAGCAGACGATGCGCCGATCGCCGCCCAGGGAGCGCGCCACCAGGGTGCTGTCGGGCAGGTTGCCGTAGCGGATGGCGATGTCCGAGCCGGATTCGACGAAGTCCAGCAGCCGGTCGGTGAAGAACAGCCGCACGGTGACATGCGGGTGTTCCTCGACGAAGGCATCCACCAACTGGCTGACCCACTGCCGGCCCAGGTCGGTGGGGCAGGTGACGCCGATGGTGCCGCGCAACTGGGCGTTGCCGCCGCGGATCACGCTGTCCAGTGCCTCGACGTCCTCGAGGATCTTCTGCGCTGCCTCGAACAGGTACAGCCCTTCGGCGGTGGGGCTCAGGCCGCGGGTATTGCGCTTGACCAGGCGCAGTCCGTAGAACTCTTCCATGGCTTTGAGCCGGCCGCTCATGGCCGCCGGCGACAGGCCGAGCTGGCGGCCGGCCATGGACATCGAGCCGGTCTGCACCACCAGGCGGAACAGGCGCAGGTCCTGAAGTCTATCGGCCATGAACAGGGCTCCTCGTTATTGTTTTGATCAGTATGGCGAACATCAGTCTTCATGCCCGCCGAATACCGGGCGAAGTCCGCACCCATTATGCCGGGATAAACCGCCGCGGTTTTCGGCCTGGCTGAAAAGTCATTCCGGCAAACTCGAATACCTGCTTGCTGGAGCGCTCCTTAAGATTGACCACAGGCTCAACGCTAAGAGGAGTGCCAAAGATGTCCGCATCATCGAGTCAAGCAAGCACCGGCAACCAGGAAGTCGCCGATCTGTTTCGCAGTGCCATGGGCCGCTTTGCCGCCTCCGTGACACTGGTCACCACCATCGACGAGCAGTGCAGCCCACACGGCCTGGCCGCCACCGCGTTCTCCTCGGTGTCCATGGATCCGGCCTCGGCGCTGGTCTGCGTCAACCGCAACAGCAGTGCCTCGCCGATCATCAAGGCGTCCGGCCTGTTCTGCGTGAACATGCTGCAGCGCGAACACGAGGCGCTGTGCGCCATTTTCAGCAAGCCGGAACTGCGTGAGCGCCGCTTCGTCGACGGTGACTGGGCGGTGGGCGTCAGTGGCCTGCGCTACCTGCGCGATGCCCAGGCTTCGGTGTTCTGCGAAGTGGTCCAGGAAGTGGAATACGGCTCCCACACCATCTTCATCGGCAATGTCGTCAATGTGATCACGCAGTCACTGGAGTCGCCGCTGGTCTACATGGGCGGTCGTTTCCGCGAACTGGCCGCCTGAACGCAACAAACCGTACCCCCTCAAATAACTACAAGAAGTGGTGTTCCCATGTATGGCTTCAGTTCCAGGGCGCGCGTGCTGCTGCCCTCCCTCAAGCTCTCCGCGCAGGCGTCCGGCATCACCGGGCCGCTGCTCGGCCTGCTGCTGTTGTGTCTGGTGCTCAGCCTTGCCACCGACGCCTTCCTGACCCTCGGCAACCTCCTCAACATCCTCGACCAGGTGACGGTGCTCGGCATCATGGCCCTGGGCATGACCCTGGTGATTCTGATCGGCGGCATCGACCTCTCGGTCGGCGCGGTGCTGGCGGTGTCGATCATGGTCATGAGCTGGGCCGAGCGGGTGCTCGGCCTGCCCATGGGCCTGGCAATCGCCGCCGCGCTGCTCACCGGCGCCATCTGCGGCGGCATCACCGCGGGCCTGGTGGTGCGTGCCGGGCTGCCATCGTTCATCGCCACCCTGGCGATGATGTCCATGGCCCGTGGCGTCGCCTACATGGTCACCGACGGCACCCAGATCAGCGGCTTTCCCGAGTGGTTCGGCAACCTGTCGATCATCCGCTACGCCGGGTTCGTCTCGCTGACGGTGGCCTGCTTCGTGGTGCTGGCGCTGCTGTTCTGGTTCGTCATGCGCTTCTCCGTGGCCGGGCGCAGCCTGTACGCCATCGGCGGCAGCGCCAAGGTGGCCAAACTGTCCGGCATCCGGGTCAAGACCCACACCGCCATCGTCTACGTGATCTGCGGCATCACCGCGGCCCTTGGCGGCGTGATCCTCACGTCGCGCCTGGACACCGCCGGCGCGGGCGCCGGGGTCGGCTACGAGCTGGATGTGATCGCCGCTGTGGTGATCGGTGGCGGCAGCCTCAAGGGCGGCGTCGGTAGCGTCGCCGGCACCCTGGTCGGCGTGCTGATCATCGGTGTGCTGCGCAATGGCCTGAACCTCGCCGGCATTTCGCCCTTCGTCCAGCAGGTAATCATCGGCGCGGTCATCGCCGCCGCCGTGATGCTCGATGCGATGAAGCGCAAGAACGCCTGATTCCCCCCAGCAAAGCCCCTTACAAACACAACAATCCAGGAGGCGTCCATGAACGTTTTCCCTGCGCCCGTGCGCGCGTTTTTTGCCCTGTTGCTGCTGTTGCCGGCCTTGGCCCATGCCGAGAGCAAGCCACTCAAGGTCGGCATGTCGATCCCCAGCCTGCAATGGGTGTTCTACCTGATGGTGCGTGACGGCGTGATGGAGCAGGCGCAGAGCCAGGGCATCGAGCAGGTGCTGGTGGCCGATGCCCAGGCCGACCCGGCGCGCCAGGTCAGCCAGATCCAGGACATGCTCAGCAAGGGCATCGATGTGCTGCTGTACACCGCCACCGGCTCGGCTGCGTCCGCCGTGCCGGTACGCCTGGCGAAGCAGCAGGGCGTGCCGGTGGTGTGCGTCGACAACTTCCCGAAGAACGTCGAGTGCGATGCCTACATCTCTACTGACAACACCGTGGCTGCTGCCGAACTGGCCCGCCAGGTGGTGCGCCTGACCGGTCCGCAGGCTCAGGTCGGGCTGCTTCAGGGCACCCTGGGCGACACCACGGAACTGACCCGCGCCGAGGGCTTCGACGTCGAGCTGGCGAAGACTCCGGGCATCCAGGTCGTTGACCGCAAGCCCACCGACTGGCTGCAGGACAACGGCTTCAAGGTGGCGCAGGACATGCTGCAGAAACACCCCGGCATCAACGTCTTCGTCGGCCGTTCCGATGCGCCGGCCCTGGGGGCTGCCCAGGCTGTGCGGGTGGCCAACGTCGAGCACAAGGTGTGGATTTTCGGCTACGACGGCCTGCCGGCGGCGCTGGAGGCCGTGCGCGACGGCAAGATGGACATGACCATCACCCAGCAGGCCGTGGAAATGGGGCGTACGGCACTGCGCACGGCGCTGGCGCTCAAGGCCGGCCAGCCGGTGGAGAAGCACCAGTTGCTGCCGGCCTTCGTCACCACCCGCGACAACGTCGATGCCTTCATCGCCCGGCACCCCTAGGAGTCCGACCATGAATCCGATCAACAGCGGTGCGCCCTTGTTGCGCGCCGAGCAACTGGGCATGTCGTTCAACACCGTCAGCGTGCTGGAGAGCATCACGCTGGAGATCGGCCGCGGCGAAGTGGTGGCGTTGCTGGGCGAAAACGGTGCCGGCAAATCGACCCTTTCGTCGATCATCGCCGGCTCGCTGTGCCCGACCCGCGGCAGCATGTGGGTCGATGGCCGGCCCTATGCGCCGACCTGCCCGAAGGATGCCATCGCCCTGGGCGTCAACATGATCCATCAGGAGATCCAGTTGCTGCCGGAACTGACGGTGGCCGAGAACATCTTCCTCGGCCACCTGCCTACCCGTCGCGGCGTGGTGGACCGCGAGCGCATGCGCCGCGAGGCACGGGTGCAACTGGAGCGCCTGGGCCTGGACATCTCTCCGGACACCCTGGTGCGTGACCTGCGCATCGCCGCCCAGCAGCTGGTGGAGATCGCCAAGGCACTGACCCTCGAATCGCGCCTGCTGATTCTCGACGAACCCACCGCCGCCCTCGGTGTGGAGGAAACCGAGTTGCTGTTCCGCCAGATCGAGGCGCTCAAGCGCGAAGGGGTGTCGTTCATCTACATCAGCCATCGCATGGAAGAAATCGCCCGCATCGCCGACCGCGTGCTGGTGATGCGCGACGGCCATCTGGTGGCGCGGCACGACAGTGCCGATGTGCCTGTGGACACCCTGGTGGCACAGATGGTCGGGCGCTCCATCGAGCGGCTGTTTCCGGCCATCGCCGCGCCGGGGGCACAGGAGGTGCTGCAGGTGCGCGGGTTGAGTTGCCGTGGCCGGCGCTTCCGCGACATTTCCTTCTCGGTACGCGCTGGCGAAGTGTTCGGCATCGCCGGCATGGTTGGCGCCGGCCGCAGCGAGGTGATCCGCGCCATCGCCGGAGTCGACCCGGTGGCTGCCGGCGAGGTGCGGGTCGACGGCAAGCCGCTGCGCCTGGGCGGCGTGCGCACCTCGATCGAGGCTGGCGTGGTGCTGGTGCCTGAGGACCGCAAGGCCGAAGGAGTGGTGCTGGATCATTCCATCGCCGAGAACCTGGCCTACTGCAACCTCGACCGCCTCGGCGCGGGTGGCCTGCTGTCGCGGCGGCGCATCGACGCCTTCGCCAGTGAGCGGATCGCCACACTCGGGGTCAAGGGCGACCCCGGCAAGTTGCTGGACAAGCTCTCCGGTGGCAACCAGCAGAAGGTAGTGATCGCCAAATGGATCGCTCGCGAGCCACGGGTGATCATCCTCGACGAGCCGACCCGCGGCATCGACATGGGCGCCCGCGCGGCCATCTACCAGTTGATCGCCGACCTCGCCGCCACGGGCGCGGCGGTGGTGGTGGTCAGTTCCGACCTGGACGAGGTGATCGGTCTGTCGCACCGGGTGATGGTCATGGCCCGCGGTGCCTGCCAGGGCATTCTCGACGGCGAGCAGGTGGCGCCGGAATCGATCATGGCGCTGGCGACGGCCTGAGGGGGTGTTCATGCAAACCATCGAATACCGGCACCTGGCCGAGACGCCTTTTCCGGCGTTGCTCGATCTTGACGGCAAGGTTGCGGTGGTCACCGGCGGCAGCTCCGGCATCGGCCTGGCGATCAGTCGCCGGCTGGCCCAGGCCGGCGCGCGGGTGGTTATCGGCAGTCTGGCACCGGAGGCCACCGAGACGCTGCTGGACGAGGGCCTGGCGGTGAGCTTCGTCGCCACTGACGTGTCCCGCCGCGAGCAGGTCGAGCATCTGGCGGCCGAAGCTGGCGGGCAGGGCGACCTGGAGATCTGGGTCAACAACGCCGGGATCTATCCGCTCAAGGCGGTCGAGGCGGTGGACGAGGCGTTCTGGGACCGCATGCAGGCAATCAATACCCGTGCCGCCTTCTTCGGCGCCCAGTACGCCCGGGCGCAGATGCTTCGTCACGGGCGGGGCGGCAGCATCGTCAACCTGTCGTCGGTCTGCGGCCACCGGCCCATGGCCAACCACGTGACCTACGACACCAGCAAGGGCGCGATCCTGGCCATGACCCGCAGCCTGGCCCGGGACCTTGCCCGCGAGGGCATCCGCGTCAACTCGATTTCGCCGGGGCTGACGGCCACGCCAGGCAACCTGGAGCCGGAACTGTTCCGCCAGCACCAGCAGAACCGGGTGCTGGAGAACATTCCCCTGGGCCGTCCCGGCGAGCCATTCGAGATCGCCAACGTGGCGCTGTTCCTGGCCTCGCCCCTGGCTTCCTACATCACCGGAACCGACATCACGGTCGACGGCGGCTGGCTGCTCTACGGCAGTTGATCCCGCGACCCATTGCCAGGGTGCCCGCACGGGTGCCGTGGCCCGCTATCGCCTGATAGCCACATGCAAGGAGAAACACCATGAAACTCGCAATGTTCATGCAGCCCCTGCACCACAAGGGCTGGGACTATCACGAGATGTACGACCAGGACATCGCCAGCGTGGTACACGCCGACCAGGTCGGCTACGACGAAGTCTGGGTCGGCGAGCACACCTCGCAGCGCACCGAACCGGTCACCAACGCGCTGCAGTTCCTCTCGGCGCTGATTCCGCTGACCCGGCGCATCAAGCTGTGCACCGGCGTGCTCAACCTGCCGCACCATCATCCGGCGCGCGTCGCTGCGGATGCGGCGATGTTCGACCACATGAGCCGCGGCCGCTTCCTGATGGGCATCGGCCCTGGCGGCCTGGCCTCGGACTTCGAGGTCTACGGCAGCAACGGCAAGGACCGCGGGCGCATGATGGTCGAGTGCTACGAGATGATCCAGCGCATCTGGGGCAGCGATGCGCCGTACCAGTTCGCCGGGGAGTTCTTCGATGTGTCGCTGGTCAACTCGGTCAACCACGAGCTGGAAATCGGCTACATGCCCAAGCCGTTCCAGAAGCCGTTCCCGCGGGTTGCCACCACGGCCATGAGCCCGTTCTCCGGCACCGCGAAACTGGCCGGCGGCCGCGACTGGGACCTGATGTCGGCCAACTTCAACCCGACCGCCACCGTCGCCTCCCACTGGCAAGCCTACTGCCAGGGCGCCGAGGCCGCCGGACACCAGGCCGATCCGCGCAACTGGCGGGTTGCGCGTTCGGTGTTCGTCGCCGACTCCAGGGCCCAGGCCGAGGACTACCTGGCCGACCCGAACTGCACCCTGCGGCGCTACTTCGAGTACATGATCGACAACCTCGCCAGCAACCACTACATGCAGATCTTCAAGACCCGCCCGGACATGACCGACGCCGAAGTCACCGTCGATCACTGCATCCGCGAGATGGTGATCTACGGCGATGCCGACAGCGTGGTCCAGCAACTGATCGCGTTCAGCGAGCAGACCGGTCCGTTCGGCACCCTGATGACCACCTTCCACGAGTGGGACAACGAGGCCCTGTGGCGTCGCTCCATGGAACTCACCGCCCGCGAAGTGATGCCGCAACTGAGCCGTTTCATGCAGCCGCGTCTCGACGCCGCGCTGGCCATGAGTGCCTGACCGGCCTCTTTCAACGTTCATTGATTCACAGGTGGAAAATGACCCTGACAGTCGATTCAACACATGCCGACGACTACGCCCTGACGCCCGCCGAACTGGCGCGGCTCCGAGACAAGGCGCAGTTCATCCGGCTGGAAACCATTCGCCTCATCGAGATCGCCAAGGTCGGGCACTACACCTCGGTGTTCTCTGCGGCCGAGCTGTTCGCCGCGCTGTACTACGACGTCATGTCGCTGCGCCACGGCGAGCCGAAATGGCCCGGCCGTGACCGCTTCATGATGGGCAAGGGCCACGCCGCCGTCGGTTTGTTCCCGGTGCTGGTGGAGTGGGGCTTCTTCCCCCGAGAGATCCTCGACGGCTACACCCGGCTGGGCAACCCGCTGGGCGATCACCCCGACATGCGCAAGGTACCGGGCGTGGACTTCTCCTCCGGCTCCATCGGCCACGCGCTGTCCGGCGGGCTGGGCATGGCCATGGCCGGGCGCATGCTCGGCCAGGACTTCACCACCTTCGTCATGCTCGGCGACGGCGAAATGCAGGAAGGCCAGGTCTGGGAGGCGGCGATGGCGGCCTCGCACCACAAGGTCGGCAGCCTGGTGGCGATCGTCGACCGCAACGGCTTCCAGCTCGACGGCAGCGTCGATGATGTGATCGGTGTCGAACCGCTGGCCGACAAGTGGCGCGCTTTCGGCTGGGATGTTTACGACGTCGACGGCCACAACCTCGCCGAACTGACCCCACTGCTGCGGCGGATCAAGGCCGAACGCAACCGCGAGCGGCCGGTGTGCATCATCGCCCAGACGCTCAAGGGCAAGGGCGTCTCCTACATGGAGACCGAGCCAGGCTGGCACCTGGGTTACCTCGACCCGGAAGACGCCCAGCGCGCCATCGACGAAATCAAGAGCAAGGTGATCTGAGCATGAACACTGCACCCCTGTCCGCCAACTCCTGGCAATACCGTGCCCTCAATACCCAGACGCCCGGTCTTGATGCGCTGTCCGACGCTTTGCTCGCCCTGGTCGAGCAGGGCGAGCCGGTGGTCGCCGGCACTGCCGACCTGCAGTACTCCAACGGCCTGGCCAAGTTCGCCGAGCATTGCCCGGAGCGCTTCGTCCAGTTCGGCATCTCCGAGCAGAACATGGTGTCCTGCGCTGCCGGCATGGCCGCGGTGGGCATGAAGCCTTTCGTCGCCACCTTTGCCTCGTTCCTGCCGTTGCTGTGCTGCGAGCAGATCCGCATGGACGTCGCCTACTCGGCGCTGCCGGTGCGCCTGATCGGCCACCACGCCGGGATTTCCCTGGGCTTCTACGGCACCTCGCACCATGCCACCGAAGACCTGGCGATCATGCGCGCCATCGCCGACATCACCATCGTCGCCCCGGCCGATGCCAACCAGTTGAAGGCCGCGATCAAGGCCTCGGCCAACTACCCGCAGCCGATCTACTTCCGCATCCAGCGCGGTCGCGATCCGGTGGTGTACGAGCAGGAGCCGGTGTTCGAGTTCGGCAAGGCCACCACGCTGCTCGAAGGCGAGGCACTGACCATCATCGCCACCGGCTCCACCGTGCATCCGGCGCTGCAGGCGGCCCGGGCCCTGAATGCCCAGGGGCGCTCGGTGGGCGTGCTGGACATGACCACGGTCAAGCCGCTGGATGTCGAAGCGGTGCTGCGCGTGGCCCGGGAAAGCCGGGCGATCCTCACCGTCGAGGAGCACAACATCCTCGGCGGTCTGGGTGGCGCGGTCTGCGAAGTGATCGCCGAGGCCGGTATCGGGACCCGCGTCCGTCGTCACGGCATCTACGACGAATACAGCCTGATCGCACCACCGACCCACCTCTACCGCCACTACCGCCTGGATGCCGAGGGCATCGAAAGCGTGGCGCGCGAGCTGCTCGACTGAGCTTCGGCGGGGCCGGCCACGCACCGGCCCCGCACTCTCTTCCCGGTACTTCACACAGCAAACGACTCGCGCCGCGATCTGGCGGCGGGTGAGGGCGCCTGATCGCGCGTGCTCGCCAGGGATGGCTGTCGCCCGCTGTTTCCGATCGTCCGCACAACAATCACAACAATGAGCGGAGCAAGACCATGAAGCGCAATTCCCTGAACACCCTCGCCGGTGTGGCCCTGACCAGCCTGATGCTGCCCTCGGCAGCCGACGCGCTGGAATTCACCGGCTACCTGCGCAGCGGCCTCGGCGGTGCCGACCGCGGCGGCACCCAGCGCTGCTTCCAGTTGCCCGGCGCACCGTCCAAATACCGCCTAGGCAACGAGTGCGAACAACTTGCCGAACTGCAACTGGCCCAGGACCTCGTCTCGCCCGGCGACGGTTCGACCCTCGGCGTGGTGGGCATGGCCCAACTGTTCAACGCCTATGGCCACGACCTGCAGTTCCAGGGCGAGCACGGCTACTCGCGGATGGTCCAGCTGTATGCCCGGTGGCGCGACATGCCGGCGCTCAACGGTGGCTCGTTCTGGGCCGGACGCCGCTACTACCGGCGCAACGACATTCATATCTCCGACTACTTCTACTGGAACCAGAGCGCTACCGGTTTCGGCTTCGATGAAGTGGCTATCGGCGATCTCAAGTACAGCTACGTGTTCTCGCGCAAGGACAACCTGTTCCAGCAACCGTCCATCGACCGCCATGACTTCAACATCGGTGGGTTCAGGAGCAATCCGGACGGCGAGATCGAGCTGGGCCTGAGCTATCTGCAACGGCCCGACAGCCGCGACAGCCACAGTGGCTGGTCGGTGGCGGCGCAGCACAAGCAGAAAGGCTTTCTCGGCGGACTCAATACCTTCGCCCTGCAGTATGGCCGCGGGCCAGGCACGGCGCTGGGCTATACCGGCGACCCGACCCTGGACCGCGGCAATCAGAGCTGGCGGCTGGTGGAGTATTTCGACTGGCAGGTGACGCCGCGTTTCGGCGGGCAGTTCCAGGTGGTCTACCAGAAAGACCGGCGCCCTGACGGCGACGACCAGGACTGGCTGTCGGTGGGCGTGCGGCCGGTGTATGGCCTGAGCGAGCAGTTCAAGCTCGTCGCCGAACTGGGCCGTGACCAGATCGATGCCGCGGACGGCACGCGCATCCTGACCAAGTTCACCGTGGCGCCTACATGGTCGCCCAAGGGCCCGGGATTCTGGCAGCGGCCGGAGATTCGCCTGTACTACACCTGGGCGCGCTGGAATGAGGCGGCGCAACGGGCGGCCAGCCAGATGGCGGCGGGCTCGGCGTTGTCCGACAGCGGGGCCTTTGGCAGTGCCTTGCACGGAGGCAATGTCGGGGTGCAGGTGGAGTACTGGTGGAAGTGAGGTAGCCAATCGTCACTAGTGTGGTCTAGGGCGCGAGCTTGCTCGCGAAAGCGTCGGTGAATGCACTGATGCCTTCGCGAGCCAGCTCGCTCCCGCAGGGGGCTCGGCTTTTCTTACCAGCGCACCTCAGTGCTGCGCAGCCACTGGTGAATCGACTCGCGCCGTGGCTGCCAGCCCAGCAATTGCCGGGCATTCACCGCCCGCACCCGGCTGTTGGAACCAATGGCGAAGCGGGCCCAGTCACCCAGTTCGGCAATCGCCTCGTCCGCCGGCCAGCTTTCGATGCGGCCGTCGAAGCCCAACGCATGACTGATGGAGGTGGCGATCTCGATGAACGAGGCCTCGCCATTCTCGGCGAAGAACAGCGACGCCGACGGCGCCTTTTCCAACGCCAGGCGATACAGCTCGGCAAGGTCTTCGATATGCACGTTGGACCAGCGATGCACACCGGCGCCCAGGTATGCCCCGGCACCGAATTGTCGCGACTTGGCCAACAGCTTCGGCAACTGGTCGCTGGCGGTGTCCAGGCCGAGGGCGTCGCCGTAGATCATGGTCGGGCAGAACACCACGGCACGGATGCCGTCTTCCACGCCGGCACGGCGCACCTTCTGGTTGATCGCCACCCGGTCGCGGCGGATGTCCATGGGTTCGAACGGCGTCTCGTCGGTGAAGACCGCTTCGCGCTCATAAGCACCACGGGCATCATCGCCAACCACACTGGAGCCGGAGGTATGGATGAACGCCTTGCCGCTGCCGCGCAGGGCCTTGATGAAGGTCTCGACGCTGGCCAGGTGGTCGGAGTCGGCGGTGTGCACCACGGCGTCGGCTGCCTGGGCTTCGCGACTGAGGATGAAGGCGTCGTCCAGAGTGCCGAGCACCGGGCGGATGCCCAGCGCCTGCAGGGCGTCACGTTTGGCAGGGTCGCGAATCAGGCCGGTGACCTCGTGCCCGGCATCCGCCAGGTACTTGGCCACGGAGCCGCCGATATAGCCGGAGGCGCCGGTAATGAAGACTTTCATGGGAAACCTTTGTTGTTTGTGAGTTGAAAGCACTGCGTTGAGCGCTGCCTCAGGTTAGGAATCCGCGCCTGTCGCCACCAGCCATTGCCCGGGCACAACAGTTGTGAGCTCAAGTCCTGGTGTGGTGTTTCCCGAATTTATGGCTCGTATTTGCAAAACACCACGCTAGCGGTTTTTCCTGAATTCTGTTTACGCGGTAAGTGAATACGCCCGGCATGTCGATCCGTAATAGATTCGCGCCGATAACAACGACAAGAGGCGCAGCACCATGGATTACCAACTGACCGGCAAGAACGTCCTGATCACCGGCGGAGCTACCGGTATCGGCAGGGCCATTGCCCAGTGCTTTCTCGACGAAGGTGCACGGGTGGTGGTCAGCGGCCTGACCGACGAGATGGTCGAGGACGCCTGCCAGGCACTTGGCCCGCGTTGCACCGGTATGGCCGGCGACCTGACCCGCCCTGGCGTCGCCGAGCGTCTGGCCGACTTCGCCCGTGACAAGGGTCGGGTCGACTACCTGATCAACTGCGTGGGCATCTTCGAAGTGCGGGATTTCTTCGAGACCGACGATGAGCAGTGGTTTCGCTATTTCGACGTCAACGTCATGACTGCGGTACGCATGAGTCGCCTGCTGATGGCCGACATGCTGGCGGCAGGCGAGGGCTCGATCGTGTTCATCAGCAGCGAGTCGGGGGTCAAGCCGCAGCCGTGGATGGTTCATTACGGCGCGATGAAATCCTGCCTGCTGGGTGTATCACGCGCCCTGGCGGAGCTGACCAAGGGAACGGCGGTGCGGGTCAACAGCATCCTCCCAGGCCCCACCAGCACCGACGCGGTCAAGCGCTATCACGCGCAAATTGCCGAGGAAAAGGGCATCAGCCCGCAGCAGGTGGTGACCGACTACTTCGACCAGACCGAACCTACCTCGCTGATCCGGCGCATGATCGAACCGGAGGAAGTCGCCCGCAGCGTGTTGCACCTGGCCGCTTCGCCCGCCCTCAACGGCATGGCGATGCGTGTCGAGGGCGGGACCATTCGCAGCATCCTCTGATCAGCAAGCCTGCGGGCTCATTCGGCGGCCGCGCCACAACAGCCAGGCCAGCGGCAGGTGCACCAGCAGCGCTGCGGCCACGCCGGCCCAGGGCGTCAGTGCCAGTTGCCCGCTCTCCACCAGAAGGCTGCCGGCGCGCTCGCCGAGGGTGATGCCAAGGTTGAACGCGGAAATGTTCAGGCCCGACGCGAAGTCCACGGCCCGCGGCGTGTGCAGGCGGGCGGTGGCGAGCATGCCGGTCTGGAAGGCCGGGGTCATGCCGAAGGCGACGATGCCCCAGACGAACACGGTCAGCACCATCAGCGACTGGTAGGGCAGGGCGGTGGCCAGCAGTGCCAGCAAGGCCAGCAGCGACACGGCGTAGAACGGCAGGCGCCAACCCAGGGTATTGCCCAGGTAGCTGCCCAGCGGCACACCGATCACCATCGCCAGGGTCAGGCCGGCGAACATCACCGCGATGGCCTTGCTGGCCTGGCCTTCCCGGGCGAGGTTGGCGGCCACCGTGGCGCCGATGGCGAAGAAACTGCCGTGGGCCAGGGCCGTGATGACTCGTCCGAGCAGCAATAGCGGGTAGTTCGGCGCCAGCGCGGAAATCAGGTTGCCGGCCAGGAACACCGCGATCAGTCCCAGCAGTACGGCTTTGCGCGGGAAGCGGCCAAGGCCGATGACGATGAGCGGCGTGCCGATCGCCAGCGCCAGGGCATACAGCCCGACGAGGCTGCCGGCACTGGCCAGGGAAATGCCGAACGCCGACGAGATCGACGGCAGGATGCCGACGATGATGAACTCCGCCACGCCGATGGCGAAGGCCGTGACGGCGAGGGTCAGGATGCCGGGATGCAGGCCTGGGCGAGAGGTGTTGCGCATAGGGGTTCTCCGGATTCGTGGCAAGGGGTGTTGCGGGCCGTCGCCGGAGTTCTGGTTCTTGTGGGGCGTTGGGAATGAGGGGCTGGAGGTTGTCTTTATGGCCCCGGCGCAGTGCTCGGGCGCTGCGGTAGTGCGCCTACTCTGCGGCAAGCGTGGCGGGTCGGGTATCCGGAAGGGCGGCACATCATTTGTGCTGTGAAGTCACTGAGGGGCATTGCTCGGCACAAACGGATTTGCCGCCGCGGTTGTGTGTCGTTTCATTCAGGTCGTTTCATATATGCAACCACTGCTTAGAATATTGGCTGTTGAGGTTCAGAAATGTAGGTCATAAGCTGGCCGGGTCAAAGCGATTGGAGCTGGATCATGACCCCCGAAAAAACCTTGATGGAACGTATTGTCCACGCCCTGGGCTTCGAATGCCTGGCACTGCTGCTGTGCGCACCGACCATTGCGTTGCTGATGGACAAGCCATTGCTGGCGGCAGGTTTACTGACCCTGGCGATCTCGGTGACGGCGACGCTGTGGAACATGCTGTACAACGTGCTGTTCGATCGCCTGCAGAGCCGCGTCGGCTTCAGCCGAACGCCGCTGGTGCGCATCGCCCACGCCCTGGGTTTCGAGGGCGGGCTGATCCTGGTGGTCGTGCCGCTGGCCGCCTGGTGGCTGTCCATCAGCCTGGTGGAGGCCTTCCTGATGGAGATCGGACTGCTGGTGTTCCTGCTGCCGTACACCTACCTCTACAACCTGGGCTTCGACAAACTGCGCGAACGCCGTTTCGCACGGCGCAGCGCCGCTGCCGTGCGCTGCTGAGCCGCCCGGTGTGAGCGGCGGCCAGCGAGGCTGCACCTAGCCCAGCGCCTCCTTGAGCCGATACCACAGCATGCCGGCCGCCAGCAGCGGCGACCTCAAGCGCTTGCCGCCGGGGAAGGTCAGGTGCGGCACTGCGCTGAAGACGTCCAGCCCGGTGCTGTGCCCCAGCGAGATGCCCTCCGCCAGCAGTTTCGCCGTCCAGTGCGTGACGTTGAGTCCGTGCCCCGAATAACCCTGGGCGAAATACACATTCGGGTGCTGCGCCAGCCGGCCGACCTGCGGGAAACGGTTGGCGGTGATGCCGATCATGCCGCCCCAGTCGTAGTCGATGCGCACCCCGGCCAGTTGCGGGAATACCTTGAGCATCTTCGGCCGCATGTAGGCGCCGATGTCCCTGGGATCGACCCCGGAGTAGTGACAGGCACCGCCGAACAGCAGGCGCCGGTCGGCCGTGAGGCGGTAGTAGTCCAGCCCGACTTTCTGGTCGCACAGCGCCAGGTTGCGCGGGATCAGTTCGGCCGCCAGCGCTTCGCCAAGCGGTTCGGTGACGATCACGTAGCTGCCCGCTGGCAGCACCTTGCCGCTGAGCTTCGGTTCCAGTTCGTCCAGATGGGCATTGCAACCCAGCACCAGGCTGTCGGCCCGCACCCGGCCACGGGCGCAATGCACCGTGACCTGGTGGCCATGCTCGATGCGCAGCACCGGGCTTTGCTCGAACACCTGCACCCCGAGCCGGCTGGCTGCCCGGGCTTCGCCGGTGACCAGGTCCAGCGGGTGCAGATGCCCGGAGCCCATGTCGATCAGGCCGCCAGCGTAGCGATCACTGGCCACCACCTCGTTCATCCGCTCCGGCCCCACCAGCTCGGTGGGGTGGGCATAGCCCGAGGCGCGCAAGGCCTCCTGCTCGGCGGCCATGGCAACGAACTGCGCCGGGGTGTTGGCCAGTTCGCAGAAACCCCAGCGCAGGTCGCAGTCGATGGCGAACTCGGCGATGCGCTCGGCCACCAGCGTCACCGAGTCTTCCCCGGCCCGTTGCAGATAGCGCACGCCGTCTTCGCCGACGTATCGGGCGAAACCGCTGACATCGTGGCCGATGCCGCGGATCAACTGTCCGCCATTGCGCCCGCTGGCGCCCCAACCGATGCGCCGGCCTTCCAGCAGCACCACCGAGTGGCCGCGCAGCGCCAGTTCCAGTGCGGTATTGACCCCGGTGAGGCCGCCACCGATGACGCAGACGTCGGCGCGGACCTCGCCCTCCAGGGCCGGGTAGGTGTGACGGTCGCGCGCCGTGGCGGCGTAGTACGACGCGGTGTGTTCGCCGGTACGATTCATCAGTCTTTCCCGACTCATTGGTTGAACTTGACCTTGCTCCAGCTGCGGGTCATCAGCCGCATGATCTTCGGCGATGGCGCGTTGGAGATGTACAGCTTGTCGAGCACCGCCTGCGGCGGGTAGACCTCGGGGTTGTTCAGGGTCTCGGGATCGATGAAGGCTTTGGCGTCGGTGTTGGCGTTGGGATAACCCACGTAGTCGCTGACCTTGGCAATCACCTGCGGGTCGAGCAGGTAGTTGATGAAGGCGTGGGCCTGCTCAGGGTTTTTCGCGTCGGCGGGAATGGCGATCAGGTCGAACCACAGGTTGCTGCCTTCCCTGGGAATGCTGTAGGCGATCTGGATGCCGTTGTTCGCTTCCCTGGCCCGGTTCGCGGCCTGGAGCACGTCGCCGGAGAAGCCGAAGGCCACGCAGATGTTGCCGTTGGCCAGGTCCGAGATGTACTTGGAGGAATGGAAGTAGGTGACGTAGGGCCGCAGTTCCAGCAGGCGTTTCTCGGCCTTGGCGTAGTCGGCGGGATTCGTGCTGTTGGGGTCCAGGCCCAGGTAGTTGAGGATCGACGGAATCAGCTCGTCGGCCGAGTCCATGAAGGCCACACCGCATTGCTGCAGCTTTTTCAGGTTCTCGGGTTCGTAGAGGACGGACCAGGAGTCGATATGATCGATGCCCAGCACCTGCCTGACCTTCTCGACGTTGTAGCCGATGCCGTTGGTGCCCCACAGGTACGGCACCGAATGGCGGTTGCCGGGATCGTTGCGCTCCAGCAGGCTGAGCAGCGCCGGGTCCATGTGCTTCCAGTTGGGCAGCTTGCTGCGGTCCAGTTCCAGGAACACCCCTGCATCCACCTGACGGGTCAGGAAGTGGTTGGAGGGCACCACCACGTCATAGCCGGTCTTGCCCGCCAGCAGCTTGCCTTCCAGGGTCTCGTTGGAGTCGAACACGTCGTACACCGGCTTGATTCCGGTGGCGGCCTGGAACGCGGTCAGGGTGTCCGGGGCGATGTAGTCGGTCCAGTTGTAGATACTGACGCTCGGCTGCGCGGCGGCCAGCAAGGGCATCGCCAGCAAAGCGAAGGGGGCAAGGCGTTTCAGCACGTTCATATCGGCTCCTGTCCATCCTGTTGTTTTTTTCGAATCGGCGTCGGGCGGCTACACGCTGAGCAGCAGGAACTCCCGTTCCCAGGAGCTGATCACGCGCTTGAAGTTCTCGTGCTCGGTGCGCTTGACCGCGACATAGCCGCGAACGAACTTGCGGCCCAGGTACTGTTCCAGCACCTGGCACTCTTCCATGGCCGCCAGGGCATCCTCAATGGTGATCGGCAGGCGCAGGTTGCGCCGCTCGTAGGCGCGCCCCTGCACCGGCGCGCTTGGCTCGATGCTTTCGACCATGCCCAGGTAACCGCACAGCAGGCTGGCGGCGATCGCCAGGTAAGGGTTGGCGTCGGCCCCCGGCAGGCGGTTTTCCACGCGCATGGCATCCGGCGAGGAGGGCGGAACACGCAGGCCGGCGGTGCGGTTTTCTTCGCCCCACTCGACGTTCACCGGTGCCGACGTGTCGGGCAGGAAGCGGCGGAACGAGTTGACGTTGGGCGCGAACATCGGCAGGACTTTGGGAATGTATTTCTGCAGGCCGCCGATGTAGTGGAGGAACAGCGTACTCATCGAGCCGTCGTCGTTGACGAAGATATTGCGGCCGCTGCCGCTGTCCACCACGCTCTGGTGGATGTGCATGGCGCTGCCCGGCTCGTCGGTGATCGGCTTGGCCATGAAGGTCGCCGCCACATTGTGCTTGAGCGCCGCCTCGCGCATGGTGCGCTTGAACACGGTGATCTGGTCGGCCAGCGACAACGCGTCGCCGTGGCGGAAGTTGATCTCCATCTGCGCCGGGCCGTCTTCGTGGATCAGCGTGTCGAGGTCCAGGCCCTGGGCTTCGCACCAGTCGTAGACGTCCTCGAACAGCGGGTCGAATTCGTTGGTGGCGTCGATGGAGAAGCTCTGGCGGCCGCTTTCCGGGCGCCCGGAGCGGCCGATCGGTGCTTCCAGCGGGAAGTCCGGGTCGCTGCTGCGCTTGGTCAGGTAGAACTCCATTTCCGGTGCGACGATCGGTGTCCAGCCCTTGTCCTGGTACAGCTTGAGCACGCGCTTGAGCACGTTGCGTGGCGACAGTTCCACCGGGTTGCCCTGCTTGTCGCAGGTGTCATGGATCACCATCGCGGTGGGCTCGATGGCCCAGGGCACCAGGAACACCGCGTCCGCATCGGGGCGGCAAACCATGTCGATATCAGCCTCGTCCAGCAGGTCGTAATAGACATCGTCCTCGACGAAATCGCCGGTCACGGTCTGCAGCAACACGCTTTCCGGCAGGCGCATGCCGCCTTCGCCGAGGAACTTGTTGGTGGGGGAAATCTTGCCGCGGGCAATGCCGGTGAGGTCACTGACAATGCATTCGACTTCGGTGATCTGGTGTTGCTTCAGCCAGGTGGCCAGCTGATGCGCGGGGGTGTTCATGCAAACCTCTAGCGGGTAGTTGGGAGGCACTCGAAGGCCGGCGACCGGGCCGATGGCCGGTGCCGTCGGGGTTAGTGTTGGTCAGAAGCCGGAGGGTGTTCTATCCACTTTCCGCAGGAATGGGGGGAGCGCGTCCGGTTTCATACTGGAACGTGCGTCCCTGCGCTTGTCCGTATCACACACCCTCTTGGCTGCCTGGCGCCCCCTCTCGCGGTTGTCGCCAACGGCTGGCCTGCCACTATTAAGCGCGAAAACCATTTCGGCAGGAGGTGAAGGGTTTGGGCGCGCTCGCCAGGGTTTCCAGTCAAGACGAGGTCGTGCGGTTTGGCCGCTATGCCGTGCATGCGGGGCAGCGGCTGATCCTCGCCGACGGCCAGCCGCTGCGCATTGGCGGCCGGGCCCTGGATATTCTCCAGGTGCTGCTGGAGCGGGCAGGTTCAGTGGTAGACAAGCAGTCCCTGATCGCCCGCATCTGGCCCGACACCGTGGTCGAGGACATCAACCTGCGGGTGCACATCGCCGCGCTGCGCCGGGTGCTGGGCGATGGACGCGATGGCCAGCGGTTCATCGTCAATGTGCCGGGGCAGGGCTACAGCTTCGTCGCGCCCGTCGAGTACGACGGTCCGCTCGAGGCCGCGGCGCTGCATAACCTGCCGACCCGCTTGAGCCGCCTCATCGGCCGTGACGAAGAACTGGCGGCGCTGCAGTTGCTACTGGCGCAGCGCCGGCTGGTGACCCTCGGCGGCCCGGTGGGCGTGGGCAAGAGCGCCCTGGCCCTGAGCGCCGCCGAAGCGCAGAAGCCGTACCGACGTGATGGCGTGTGGCTGATCGACTTCGCCCAGGCGCGATGCCCGCGGGAAGCGGCCGTCGACCTGCTGCGCGCCCAGGGCCTGGCACCGCGCGAGGACTGTCCGCTGGCGGGCCTGCCGGGGCATCTGCTGGAGCGCCGCGCGCTGCTGGTGCTGGATCACTGCGAAGCGCTGCTGCAGGGCAGCCGGCGTCTGGCCGAAGCGCTGCTGGCGCTGGCCCCGGGGGTGACGCTCCTGGCGGTCAGCCGCGAGCCGCTGCGCATTCGCGGCGAAACCCTGCTGCCGGTGCTGCCACTGGCGGTGCCACCGAGCAGCGATGCCCACAGTGTCGAGCAGTTCATGAGCTATGCGGCGGTACGTCTGTTCGTCAGTTATGCCCAGGCGCGGCAGGCGGATTTCTGCCTGCGGCCGCAGGACCTCAGGGCCGTGTGGGAAATCTGCCGGCAACTGGACGGTCTGCCGCTGGCGCTGGAACTGGCGGCGGCGCAGATCGATGTATTCGCCCTGGTCGGCCTGCGGGCGCAACTGAGTGAGGGGCTGCAGGTGCTCAACCGCGGCCGGCGTACCGCCCAGGCCCGTCACCAGTCGTTGAAAGCGGCACTGGACTGGAGTTTCCAGCGCCTGCCGGCGATCGAGCAGCAGGTGCTGCGGCGGCTGGCGTCCCTCAGTCGGGCCTTCGACCTGGAACAGGCGGTGGCCCATGTCGCCGGCATCGGAATCGGCCCCCTGCAGGCGGTGAGGGCCGTGGAGCGGCTGGCGGCCACGTCGCTGCTCAGCCTGCAATACGGGTCACAGCGTTACCGGGTACTGAACAGTACGCGCTGGTATGTGGAGCAGCAGGCCGACCCGACTCAGGCTCGGCTGCTTTCATCGTAGCGATTGCCGGCACTGCGGCGCGCCGGCAGCCGCTCCAGTAGCTGGCGTGCCCGCTGCAAGGGGACGGTGTCGAAACCCTCGCTGAAGCGGGCCAGCACCGGCTCCAGCAGTTGCCGTGCCGGCCCGGGCCGGCTCTGATCCAGCCACAGCCCGGCCAGTGCCGTGGCAGCGCGCAGTTCCCAGGCCAGCGCCTGCTGGCGCCGGGCGATACCGATGGCCTTGAGCAGCAGGGTTTCGGCGTCCTGGCGCTGTGTTGTCTGCGGTTCGGCCAGCAGGTGTTCGGCACGGGCACAGAGCAGGGCCGCGCTGGCCCAGCCGGCGCTGCCGTCCTGCGCGCGGGCCAGCAGCGTGGCATCGACCCGGCCCGGCACCAGCGTGGCCAGCAGGTCGTCGATCAGCCCGCCCACAGGTGCTGCCGCCGCGTTGCGCAAGGCCTGGGCGTAGGCGTCTGCCCATCGCTGGAACAACCCGCAGGAGTGCCGCGCCGCGGCTTCGCGCAACGCCGCGATGCGCTCGCGCACCTGCTCCGGTTCGCCGTTGTACCAGGGTATCAGGCAGCCACTCAGGGCCAGGGTGTAGCACAGCGTGGTGCCGTGGTTGATCTGCCGGGCCAGTTCCAGCGCCTGGTCGGCGGTGCACGCCGCCTGGTCCGGCAGGCCCTGCAGCCAGAGGATGCGGGCGTGCAGGGTGAGGGCGGCGACGCTCTGGTCGTACTGCACGCCGAAGCCATGGGTGAAGCGGTTGAGACGACCGCTGTGGGCCATGCGTTGCAGGGCATCTTCGGCTTCGCGGCGGGCAGCGCCCTGGTCACCGCAGAAGTGCAGGCCAAGACCGCGCAGGCGCTGGGCGCTGAGGGCCAGTTGCGGATCGTGGCTGATGCCGCGCTGGTCGAAATCGCGGCTCAGTTGCAGCGCCTCGTGGTATTCGCCACGGCTGAGGTTGACCGCCATGTGTCCGGAAATGGCGCGCAACTGGCCGGAAAGGTCGCCATGGCGCTCGGCCAGTTCCCTGGCACTGGCGAAGGCTTCGAGGGTCTGCGGGCTGCCGCCATCGCCGTGGTAGCTGAAGGTGCCCATGGCCAGCTTCAGGTTGATGTGCAGTTGCCCGCCGGGGTGGGCTTCGTTGTCCAGCAGGCGCAGCGCCTTGCGGATATAGCGACCGTGTTCCGAGAGCAGCGACAGCTCCTGCCACAGGGGCGCCGAGGCGGCGGTCAGGCGCGGGCCGAGCAGGCCGGCGTCGCTGCGGGCGAAGCTCCATTCCAGGGCCGCCCGCAGGTCGTCCAGGGCCCGCGAGTAACGCTCCAGCCACGGCTCGGCCCGGGTGCCGGGCCACTCGCGCTCGGCCTGTTGCATGATCGCCAGGTAGCGCTCGGCATGGCGCTTGAGGGCGGCGGGCAACTCGCCGGCCCGCTGCAGCTTGGCCATGGCGTAGCTGCGGGTGGTGTCGAGCATGCGGTAAAACACTTCTTCGTCGCCGACATCGACATTGAGCAGTGACTTGGTCACCAGCTGGCTCACTGCGTCCAGTACCGCCTCACGGTCCAGGCGCTCGTCGGTCACCAGTGCCAGCGCCGAGGCCAGGGTGAAGCTGCCGCGCAGGACGCTGAGGCGGCGCAGGCAGGTGCGCTCGCGGTCGTCCAGCAACTGGAAGCTCCATTCGAGGGTGGCGCCAAGCAGGTGCTGGCGATTGTCTTCGGCCGGCACCGGGACCAGGTGCTTGCGCAGGTCGGCCAGCAGGCCCTCGACCCCCAGGCTGCCCAGTTGCGCCGCTGCCAGTTCCAGGGCCAGCGGGATACCGTCCAGATGGCGGCAGAGGGCGCAGACCGCCGCCAGGTTGTCCGCCGTCAGGTCGAAGCTTTCATGGCGGGCGATGGCGCGCTCGACGAACAGCTGTACCGCGCCGTAGCGCAGCGCCTCGGCAGGATCGCATGGGCCGTCGGCAGGCGGGCACTCCAGTGCGTCCAGCCGTTGCAGGTACTCGCCCTCGGCGCGCAGGCTTTCGCGGCTGGTGACCAGGATCTGCAACTGCGGCGCACTGCGCAGCAGGTGCTCGCAGAGGCTGGCCACCGAATCGACCAGGTGCTCGGCGTTATCGATCACCAGCAGCAGGTGGCGCTCGCGCAGGTGCGCGCAGAGGGCATCCAGCGGCGCCTGGTCGGGCAGGGCAACGTCGAGCACGCCGGCCAGGTTGCTGATGATCATCGAGGGGCTGTGCAACGGGCCGAGATCGAGCAGGTGAACACCATCGGGATAGTGGCCGAGCAACTGTTCGGCAATACGCAGTGCCACGGTGGTCTTGCCGATGCCTCCGGGGCCGGAAAGAGTGAGCAGGCGCTGGCGGGCCAGTTGGCCGAGCACCTGGTTGACCAGCATCTGCCGGCCGATCAGGCGGGTGCGGCGCAGCGGCAGGTTGTGCCGCCGGTCACTGCTGGCCGGCGCGGGCGCAGGCTCCGCCTGGGCGATCAGCGGCGCGACGAAGCTGTAGCCGCGCTGGGCCACCGTGACGATGTAGCGCTGCCCGCCCTGGCCATCGCCCAGGGCCTTGCGCAGGGCGGCGATATGCACCCGCAGGCTGATTTCCTCGACCACGGTATCGGGCCAGACCCGCGCCATCAGGTGCTGCTTGCTGACCACCTCGCCGGGCTTTGCCAGTAGTGCGAGCAGGATATCCATGGCACGCCGGCCGAGGCGCAGCGGCCGGTCGTTCTCGGCGATCAGGCGCTGGCCGGGAAACACCCGGTAGGGACCGAACTGCACGGCCTGTTCGCTGTTTGGGTTCACACACTGCTCCTGACACTGATCCGACTATTGGCAAGGGCCTTCTGGAGCGCTCTGCTCCGTGGCTTTGCAGCATGGTGGGCAGGTTCGGCCGGCAACGCAATGACGGGCTGTCCGGTTGCCGGGCATTCCCCGTCTACGCTTGTACGGCTGCGCAGGGGAACGCGGGCAAAACCCCACGCGGCCCAGGGAGATAATTAACAACGTTTAACTCTACAAGCACGGCGCTACGCCGAAGAATCCTGTGGATCACTCACCGACCGGGAGCGTGGCATGACTGATGAGGCCGACCGCACTGATCCCACTCGCCGCCACCTGCTGGCCGGCTCTCTGCTGACCGCCGCCGTGGCCCTGTTGCCACGGCTGTCGTTCGGCGCCAACTCTCCAGACCAAGGACCTGCAATGAATGCCGATCTGATTCTGTTCAACGGCCGCTTCCACACCGTGGACCGGGAAAACCCCGAGGCCACCGCGGTGGCGATCAAGGACGGGCGGTTCGTCGCCGTTGGCAGCGACGCCCAGGTCATGGCCGCACGCAGCACCGGCACCCAGGTCATCGACCTCAAGGGCCGCTGCGCCATCCCCGGCCTGAACGACTCGCACCTGCACCTGATCCGTGGTGGCCTCAACTACAACCTCGAACTGCGCTGGGAAGGCGTGCCGTCGCTGGCTGATGCCCTGCGCATGCTCAAGGACCAGGCCGCCCGTACGCCGACCCCGCAGTGGGTGCGGGTGGTGGGGGGCTGGAACGAATTCCAGTTCGCCGAAAAACGCCTGCCGACCCTTGAAGAACTCAACCAGGCCGCGCCGGACACCCCGGTGTTCGTTCTGCACCTGTACGACCGCGCCTTGCTCAACCGTGCCGCGCTGCGGGTTGCCGGCTATACCAAGGACACGCCGAACCCGCCGGGCGGCGAGATTGTCCGCGACAGCAAGGGCGAGCCTACCGGCATGCTGGTGGCGCGGCCCAACGCGATGATCCTCTACTCGACCCTGGCCAAGGGGCCGAAGCTGCCGCTGGAATACCAGATCAACTCGACCCGTCAGTTCATGCGCGAGCTGAACCGCCTGGGCCTGACCAGCGCCATCGATGCCGGCGGTGGCTTCCAGAACTACCCGGACGACTACGAGGTGATCGAGCACCTGGCCAAGGAAGACCAGTTGACCGTGCGCATCGCCTACAACCTGTTCACCCAGAAGCCCAAGGAAGAGCTGGCCGACTTCAAGAACTGGACCGGCAGCGTCAAGCTGCACCAGGGCGATGACATGCTGCGTCACAACGGCGCTGGCGAGATGCTGGTGTTCTCCGCCGCCGACTTCGAGGACTTCCTCGAACCGCGTCCGGACCTGCCGCCAGGCATGGAGCAGGACCTGGAACCCGTGGTGCGCCACCTGGTGGAAAACCGCTGGCCGTTCCGCCTGCATGCCACCTACGACGAGTCCATCAGCCGCATGCTCGATGTGTTCGAGAAGGTCAACCGCGACATTCCGTTCAACGGCATCCCGTGGTTCTTCGACCACGCCGAGACCATCAGCCCGCGCAATATCGAGCGGGTTCGGGCGCTGGGCGGCGGCATCGCGATCCAGGACCGCATGGCCTTCCAGGGTGAATATTTCGTCGATCGCTACGGCGCCAAGGCCGCCGAGGCGACGCCGCCGATCAAGCGCATGCTCGCCGAAGGCGTGCCGGTCGGCGCCGGTACCGACGCCACCCGTGTGTCCAGCTACAACCCATGGACCTCGCTGTACTGGATGGTCAGCGGCCGCACGGTCGGTGGCCTGGCCTTGCACCAGGAAGGCCTGCCACGCCTGACCGCGCTGGAACTGTTCACCCACGGCAGCGCCTGGTTCTCCTCGGAGCAGGGCAAGAAGGGCCAGATCAAGGTCGGCCAACTGGCGGACGTGGCGGTGCTCAGCGCCGACTTCTTCAGCGTCGATGAAGAGGCGATCAAGTGGATCGAATCGGTGCTGACCGTGGTCGGCGGCAAGGTGGTCTACGGTGCCGACGACTTCCGCAACCTCGGCCCGCTGGACGTTCCGGTGCTGCCGGACTGGTCGCCGGTGGTCAAGGTGCCGGGTCACTGGCGTCCGGGTTCGCCATTGCAGGCCCAGGTACACCAGTGCAGCGGCCCATGCGCGGTGCATGCCCACGGCCATGAGCGGGCGCGGATGTCCAACGTCCCGGTCAGCGACTTCCAGGGCTTCTGGGGCGCCTTCGGCTGTTCCTGCTTCGCCTTCTGAGTTTCACCCCGGCGCGGGCTGTGGCCCGCGCCACTCCCGCGTCATTCAAACCAATGGAGTCCTGTAATGAGCACTGACTACAAACGCTTGAACAAAGACGATGCCGTGGTGTTGCTGGTGGATCACCAGACCGGTCTGATTTCGCTGGTGCAGGACTTCTCGCCCAACGAATTCAAGAACAACGTCCTGGCCCTGGGCGACCTGGCGAAATTCTTCGGCCTGCCGACCATCCTCACCACCAGCTTCGAGCAAGGCCCCAACGGCCCGCTGGTACCGGAGTTGAAGGAACAGTTCCCGGACGCGCCGTACATTGCCCGCCCGGGCCAGATCAACGCCTGGGACAACGCCGACTTCGTCCAGGCGATCAAGGCCACCGGGCGCAAGCAACTGATCATCGCCGGTGTGGTGACCGATGTGTGCGTGGCCTTCCCGACCCTGTCGGCGCTGGCCGAGGGTTACCAGGTGTTCGTCGTGACCGATGCCTCCGGCACCTTCAACGAAACCGTGCAGCAGGCTGCCTGGGCCCGCATGACCGCCGCCGGTGCACAGATGATGAACTGGTTCTCGGTGGCCTGTGAGCTGCACCGCGACTGGAGGAACGACATCGAGGGGCTGGGCAACCTGCTGTCCCAGCGCTTGCCTAACTACCGCAACCTGATGAATAGCTATTCGGCGTTGACGGCAGCGCAGCGGTGACTGTCGGCGCGTAGGCGCACGCAAGCAGGCGAGGGCGCTGGGTTGACGGGGTGTCAGTCAAGGGTCCGAGCCTGCTTTCGACACGCTAGGGGCGAGTCCGGATGCGCTGCGTCCAGCGCCTAGCGCAGTTTCCCGCCCAATGGGTATTCCACCGCGAACCTCACCTGATCGGTATCTGTCTCGGCCTGCGCCGTGTTGCCCCGATGCACGTTGTAGCGCAGCGACAGCGCGAGGTTTTTCGCCGGTCCGTCCTGGACCACATAGCGTGCTTCCAGGTCCCGTTCCCAGTGCCGGCCACCCTTGCCGTAGCCCAGCCAGGCGTAGCCACCTCGCGGATCGACATGGCTGCCGTCGATGCCGCTGCCGCGCACGTACAGCGCGCTGAACACCAGCCCCGGCACGCCGAAAGACTGCATCGCCAGGTCGTAACGTGCCTGCCAGGAGCGTTCGTTGGGCGCATTGAAGTCGGACAGTTGCACCGCGTTGCCGATGAAGATGGCGCCGCGGGTGACGTAGTCGAACGGGGTGTCGCCATCCACCTGCTGATAGCCGAGGCTGAAGGTGTGGGCGCCAGTGCGGTAGCTCGGCGTCAGGCTCCAGGTGGTGTTGTCGATCCGGCCGGACAGCGCCTTGCCGGTATCGGTGGTGCGATAGAGATGGAGGTCCAGCCCCAGCGAACGGTCGCCCGCCAGCGGCTTGAGGTAGCTGGCGCCCAGGTAGTGCTGGCGCCAGGTGTCTTCGTAGACCGAGCTGTAGAGGCTGGCGGTGAGGCCCGGCAAGCCGCTGTAGACCGCGCCGGCAAGGTCGAAGCTGTTGCCCTGTTTGCCATTGGAGTAGTTCACCACGAAGCCGCGGTCATGGCTGGAGGCGTTGCGGTCGGTGCTTTCGTTGAAGTGGCCGGCCACCAGCTTTAAACCAGGGATTTCCCGGCTGTCGAGGAAGAAACCGGTGGCGGTTTCCGGCAGCAGACGGCTGTCGGACGAGCTGAATACCGGGGTCTTCACCCGCTGCTCGCCGTAGCTCAGGGTCGTGTTGGCGGTACGAACCTTCAGGGCCGCACCACCCCGCGACGCATCGCTTTTGGGGTGGCCTTCGTTATCCAGCCCCAGCAGCCGCGCCTTGCCGGCCCGGCCGCCGCCGCTGTCCAGTTGCCGGGCGTAATACAGGTGGGCATCGACACCCACGCCGACGGTGCCCTGGGTGAAGCCCGATTGCAGGGTGCCCATCAGGCCATAGGCCCATTCCAGCGACTGGTCGCTGCGTTGGTTGCGGGGTTTGTAGGCGTTGCGCGCGCCGTTGCTGCGGGCGTCGTGGCGGTAGTCGCGCTGATCGAAGACGCTGCGGTTGAGCAGCAGCCAGGTGCTGTCGTCGATAAAGCCGTTGGCCTGTTCCTGGGCCGATTCGGCATGGGCCAGCGCTGGCGCCGCGAGGGCCAGGGCGAAAGGGTGGAGCTTGATCACGGGCGTTCCTTGCGTAACAGACGAAATCGGGAATCAGCGCGGTGGCAGTTCGCGCTGGATGATGCTCGCCAGGCGTTGGCCGGCACGGGGGTTGAGGTTGGCGGGTATCACCGGGGCGGCAGCGCCGGGCTCGCCGACCTGGATCGCCATGACCATGCCCATCGAGACATGGGGGCTGCACTGGATGCCGTAGAAGCCGGGGACGTCGAACGTTACTTCCAGCGGCTGGTTGATCTTGCTTTTGAATGGCGCGGCGCCGGCCGGCAGCAGGCCTTCGATGCTGGCGGCGTTGTGGCTGCTGTGGGTGGCGACGAAGCGCACGCTGTCGCCGGGCTGCAGGCGCAGGAAGTCCGGTTCGTAGACCATGGCGCCGCTGGCACCACGGTTGAGCATCTTCACTTCATGGACCTCGGCCACGGCGGTGCTGCTGAGCAGCAGGGCCGACAGCGCCAGGGCGGAAAAGCGTTTCATTGCAGAATCCTCGAAACAGGGTCAGAGCGGACGCAGGCGCAGGAAACGGCTGCCGTCCAGCGGGTCGTCGATGAAATGGCCGTGCACGCCGAAGGTGTCGCGCAGGCGTTGCGGGGTCAGTACCTCCAGCGGCGGTCCGAGGGCCACCAGCCGGCCCTGCTGCATGACTGCCAGGCGGTCGCAGTCCAGGGCCTGGTTGAGGTCGTGCAGGGCGATCAGGGTGGTCACCGGCAGTGCCCGCACCAGGTGCAGGATGCTCAGTTGCTGCTGGATATCCAGGTGGTTGGTCGGCTCGTCCAGCAGCAGCACGCGCGGCTGCTGGGCCAGGGCGCGGGCGATGTGCACGCGCTGGCGCTCGCCGCCGGACAGGCTGTGCCAGGCTCGTGTCGCCAGGTGCTGCATGCCCACCGCCCGTAGAGCGTCGGCGACGATGGCATCGTCGGCTGCGTTCCACGGTGACAGCGCCGACAGCCAAGGCGTGCGGCCCAGTTCCACGGCGTCGCGCACGCTGATGGCGTCATCGGTGCTGGCCTGTTGTTCCACCACCGCCAGTTGCCGGGCGATGTCGCTGCGGCGCAGGCGCGACAGCGGTTGCGCGTTGAGCAGTACCTCACCGGCGCAAGGTTTGAGCAGACCGGCCAGCAGCCGCAGCAGGGTGGATTTGCCCGAACCGTTGGGGCCGACGATGCCGAGGGTTTCGCCGGGAACCGCCTGCAAGCTCACTTCCGCCAGCAGCGGCGTGTCCTTGATCCGATAGCCCAGGCCGTTGCAGGCGAGGGCGGCACAGCGTTGCGCATCGTTGAAGGCGTTCATCGCAGGCGCTGCCCCCGGATCAGGATCAGGGCGAACACCGGTGCGCCGACCAGCGCTGTGATCACGCCGATGGGCAGCACCTGCCCCTTGAGCAGGGTGCGCGACAGCACATCGGCGGCGATCAGGAACAATGCCCCGCACAGTGCGCTCAGCGGTAGCAGGCGGGTGTGCCGCGGGCCGGCGAGCAGGCGCACGGCATGGGGAATCACCAGGCCGACGAAGCCGATGGAGCCGACGAGGGAGACCAGCACGGCGGTCATCAGCGCCGAGCAGGTCACCAGCAGCACCTGTACCCGGCGCACCGGAATGCCCAGCGCCGCCGCGGCATCGCTGCCGAAGGTGAAGGCGTCCAGTGCGCGGCGGTGCCACAGGCACAGCAGCAAGCCTGCCAGCACCACCGGCAGCGCCAGCCACACCGCCGGCCAGCGCACTCCGCTGAGGTTGCCCAGCAGCCAGAACATCAGGCCGCGGGCCTGTTCGGCGCTGGCCGAGGCGGTGATCAGGAACGAGGTGAGGGCGTTGAACAACTGCGAACCGGCGATACCGGCGAGGATGATCTGTCCGGCACTGCCGGCTCCCCGTGCGCCCCGGGCCAGCAGCGCCACCAGGGCGAAGGCGGCGAGGGCGCCGACGAACGCGCCGGCGGACATCGACAAGGCTCCGGCGCCGACCCCGATGATCGCCACCAGCACCGCGCCTGTGGACGCTCCGGCGGAAATCCCCAGCAGGTAGGGGTCGGCCAGCGGGTTGCGCAGCAGCGCCTGCAATACCACGCCGGCCATGGCCAGACCGGCCCCGCAGGCGCCGGCCACCAGGGCGCGGGGCAGGCGATAGTTCCAGATGATGCCTTCGTCGATGGGGTCGAGCAGATGCCCGGCACTCCACAACTTGTTGCCCAGCACGTCCAGCACCACGGACAGCCCGAGGCGCGTTTCGCCGATGCTGGCCGCGGCGATCACCGCCAGGGCCAGCAGGGCGCCGACCCACAGTGCATGGCCCAGCGAGCGCAGGGCGAGACGGGCAAGGGCGTGGAGCATCAACGGGCCTTCTGGCTGGCGGCGGCCAGGGCTTCGATGCCATCGATCAGGGTCAGGCTGGCCTGCATCGAGTTGGCGTCGATGATGACGATGCGGTCGTTTTTCACTGCGTCCATGTTGCGGGTGACCGGATCGTTCTTGAGGAACTCGAGTTTCTTCAGGTAATCGTCGGCGGGGAAGCGGCGGCGGTCCATGCGGGCGATCACCAGGAAGGTCGGGTTGGCCTTGGCGATGGTTTCCCAGCCCACGGTCGGCCATTCCTCATCGGACTCGATGACGTTACGCATGCCCAGGGTGTTGAGCATGAAGTCGGGAATACCCTTGCGCCCGGCCACGTAGGGGTCGATGTCGAGGTCGGCGCTGGAGAACCAGAACACCGCCGACTGGTTTTCTTCGCGGCGCTGGCCGGCGCTGGCGGTGACCTTGGCCAGACGCGCCTTGAGGTCGTTGACCACGGCATCGCCGCGCTCGCTCACGTCCATGATCTGCGCCAGTTGCTCGATGCTCTTGTACAGGCTGTCGATCTGGAACGGTTGCAGGCGGGTGCCGTCGGCGCCGCTGAGGTTGTCCTTGCCTTCGCAGTCGGACGGCATCAGGTAGGTCGGCACCTTGAGGTCGGCGAACTGCTCGCGGGTGCCGACCACGCCTTGCGGTCCGACCATCCACTCGAACTGCACCGCCACCAGGCCGGGCCGCTTGCCGATCACCGCCTCGAAGCTGGGGTCGTTGTCGGCCAGACGCTCGACCTTCGCGTTCTGCGCCTTGAAGCGTTCGGGGACATCGCTGAACCACAGCGAGGTGCCGGCCAGCTTCTGTTCCAGGCCCAGGGCATAGAACATCTCGGTACCGGACTGGCCGATGGTCACGGCGCGGGCGGGCGCCTGGTCGAAGGTCAGCTTCATGCCGCAGTTGTCCACGGTGAGCGGGTACTGGGTAGGCGCGGCGACAGCGGCGTGGTTCAGGCCGAGGCTGGCGAGCAGGGCTAGGGCGAGACGGGACGGTGACATGCGGATGCGATCTCCATTCGAACGTGTGCGGTGACACGGCACAGGTCTGGAAAACACACCCCGGAAAAACACGCGGACGCACGCCGGGCAGCCGTGAAGACGGTTGCCGTGCGCAGACGGGATGCCCTTTCCGGACACCCCGCCGGTGGGTTTGTGATGCTGCTGGCCGGCAGGTCTCCTGACTGGCGCGTCCTGGCACTGCTCCAGCCTTCCCGGGCGTGGCCCAGTGGCGTTCGATGAGGAGCAGGCTCGGCGCCTACAGTTGCGGGGGCAGTTCCGTTTTCGCGCCGGTGGGCGGCGCGCACGGATTCCCTATTAATTCCTTTCGGAAACCGGCGGGGCGCGATGGTACGGGATAGAGCGGCGCAGGGCCAGCCCCGGGCGTCAGCCCAGGGCCCGCAGCACGCTTTCGATTTGCCCCATCACCGCAAAGTGCCCGCCGTCGCTCATGCGCAGGGAGAACCCGGCACCGCTGACCCGACGCCAGGCCAGCAGCGACTCGTAGCTCACCTGGCGGTCCTCCAGCGCCCCGAAAGCCACCACGGGGATCTCCAGCGGCTGCTGGTACCGATGGCGGTAGTCGAGGATCAGTTCAAGGTCGGCCTGCAGGATCGGTACGGTGAGGTCCATCATCGCCGGGTTGTCCAGCACTTCCCTGGGCGTGCCGGCGAGGTCGGCGAGGTAGTCGCGCAGGGCGCGGTCGGTCAGCGGCGGCAGGCCGGCGCAGACTGGCAGCCAGTCCGGGCTTTGCCGTGACGCCACCAGCAGCCGCGAGGGTCGCCGGGCGCCCGCGGCCAGCAGGTGGCGGGCGGTTTCGTAGGCGAGCAGGGCCCCCAGGCTGTGGCCGAACAGCACCAGCGGTTTGTCCGGCAGCCGCTGGCACTGCTCGGCGAAGTGCCCGGCCAGCTCCGCCAGCGAGCGGGCGAAGGGCTCGCGCAGTCGCCGGGTACGGCCGGGCAGTTCCACCGCATACAGTTCGCAGCGGCCGGCCACGGCTTTTTTCCACGGGAAGAACCCCTGTGCACTGCCGCCGGCGCAGTGAAAGCACACCAGGCTGACCGGCGCCGCGTCGTCGGCCAGCCACTGCACCAGGCCCGTCTCAGGCGTCATCGAGCAGTTCCAGTTGGGCCGCCAGGTAGAGCTGGCGCATCCTGCCGCGCTGGATCTTGCCGCTGGTGGTCTTGTGGATGCTGGTGGGCTGGACGAACACGATGCGATTCAGGGTCACGCCGTGGCTGTCCGTCACCGCGCCGCGCACGGTGGCCTTGAGCTGGCGCGGATCGTCGCGCAGCCAGCGCTTGAGCTCGCGGTTCAGCTCGATGGCGGCGACCAGGGTCTGGCGCTGTTGTTCGTTGTCGTGGCTGAACACGGCGCAGCTTTGTGCCCTTGCATCGCGCAGCGCCTCGATCACCGTGTGCTCGATGTCTTCCGGGTGCAGGTTGCGGCCCTCGCAGATGATCAGGTCCTTCAGGCGGCCGCCGATGTAGAGCTGGCGGTCCTGTTCCTCGACGAAGCCCAGGTCGCCGGTGCGCAGCCAGTGGTGTTCGCTGCCGTCGTCGAGGCGCGCGCGAAAGCCTGCCTCGGTGGCCTCCGGGTTCTGCCAGTAACCGCGAGCGATGGCCGGGCCGCGCAGCCAGATCTCGCCGATCTGCCCGATTTCGCAACGTTGCCGTGTGGCGGGGTCGACGATCGCTACCTGCACCTCCCACGAAGGCTCGCCACAGCCCACCAGCACCTGCGCATTGGCCGGGTCGACGGGCCGGCGCAAGCGCTGTTCCAGTGCCAGCGCCTGCGGGTCGGCACTGAGGGTGCGTACCGGTCGCCCATGGGGGCCACCGGACACGAACAGGGTCGCCTCGGCCAGGCCGTAGCAGGGTAGGAAGGCGCTGGCGGCAAAACCATGGGCGCCATAGCACTCGGCGAAGCGCGTCAGGCTGGCCGGACGCACCACGTCGGCGCCGTTGAGGGCGTGGGTCCAGCAGGACAGGTCCAGGCCTTCCAGGCGGCGGGCGTCGTAGCGTTCCACGGCGAGGTTGTAGGCGAAGTTCGGGCCGCCGGCCAGGCGTGCGCGGTAACGGGCGATGGCCTGCAGCCAGACCAGTGGCTGGCGAACGAAGGTGGCTGGCGACAGGATCACCGTGTGGTTGCCCAGTACGATGGGCAGCAATTGGCCGAGGATCAGCCCCATGTCGTGGTGGTGCGGCTGCCAGGTGACGAAATCGCTGGTGTGATCCAGTGCCCAGGCGTCGCGCATCATGCGCAGGTTGGCGCTGATGTTGGCGTGGCTGACGATCACGCCCTTGGGTGCCGAGGTCGATCCCGAGGTGTACTGCAGGAAGGCGGTGCGCTGCGGGTCGTTGTCCTCCGGTCGGCTCCAGCTTGCTTCGGCGTCGCACTCGCTGGTCGGGCTGAGCAGGGCGAGCCCTTCGGCGCTGCTGCGGGCGAACGCCTCGCGCAAGGCCGGGCGTTCGCTCTCGGCCACCAGCAACAGGCGGCTGCCGCTGTCGTCGAGGATCTTCAGGCAGCGTTCGACGCGGCGCCGGGTCGGCAGGTTGACCGGCACGGCAATGCGCCCGGCCAGCAGGCAGCCGAGAAAGCTGGCGATGAACTCCAGCCCCTGGGGAAAGAACAGCGCGACGCGGTCGCCCGGCCGGCTGTGGCTGTGCAACTGGCGGGCGATGGCGCTGGCGCGGCCGTACAGCTGGCCGTAGGTCAGGCGCTGCTGCTCGGCACCGTCGTCATCGAGCAGGGTGAACAGCACCTTGTCCGGGTGCAGCCGGGCGCGCAGGCCAAGGCAGTCGTGGATCGCCAGGCTGCCGGTGGCCGAGGCCAGTTCCTGGGGGTTCAGGCAGGTCTTGTCAAACATGCTCCGGCTCCTGTTGTCGGGTTTGCCCGGCGCTGCCGGCGAGTGCGGCGATGGCTTCGGCCAGCTCGATGATGCTCGGGTGTTCGAACACCAGGGTCGGTGACAGGCGCACGCCGAAGCGTTCTTCAAGGCTGCCGATCAGCCGGGTGCCCACCAGCGAGCCGACGCCCAGGGCGCCCAGCGGGGTATGCAGGTCGATCTCGTCCGGCGGCAGGTCGGTCTCCCGGCAGATGAATTCACTGATGTGGGTTTGCAGGGTCTCGATCAGGCTCATGGGCTTTTCCTCGGTGGGGCATCGGGGCACAGCAGGTCGAGCAACTGCGCCGTGGGCAAGGGAATCGGCAAGTCGGGGGCGTGCTGGCGGCGCCAGCGGTTGAACAGCCACAGCGAGGCATCGCCGGGCACTTGCGTTGTGGCCTGCGCATCACGCATGCGCTGACACAGGGCCTGGCGCTCGTCGCCGGGACGGCAGCCGTCGCTGAGGTAGAACGCCTGCTGCGCCTCGCTGTGGCGTTGGGCCTGGTGGTCCAGCACATAGCCCTGGCTGCGGCTGTGCAGCTCGGGGTAGCGCCAGTCCGCCAGCCACTGGTGGTCCGCGCGGCCCAGGCGCGCCAGCTGTTGCTGGCGCTGAATGGGCAGGGCGGCCTCGGCGGCGAGCAGCCATACCGCTCCCGGTGCGACGAACTCCACGCCCAGGTCGAACATGGCCTGGGCGCTGGCGGCGCTGCCGATCAGCCCGCCGGCGCCGATCAGTGGCCGGCGCAGCAGGCGCTCGCGGCGGGCCAGGGCTTCCAGCAGCAGCGGCAGGTGCTGATCGACGGCGATCAGCAGGGCGTCGGCGTGGGCGAGGGCAGCGTCGAGATCCGCCTCTCGTTCCAGCCGGACCAGCCAGTGCACCGCCGGCCAGCGCTCGCGCAGTTGCGGCGTAAGGCGATGGGCGCCGATCTCGATGCAGCGGATGCCCGCGTCGGCGACGTGCGCCAGGCGTTGCGCACCGTCGAGGCTCACGCCGAAACGCCCGCGCAGCTGTGGATTGGCGTTGTAGCGTTGCAGGGTGTCGTGCAGCTGCTGGTCGTCCAGGTCGTGGCTGTCCAGCAGGCCCATGGCGCCGTGGCGGGCCAGTTCCAGCAGCAGGGCCTCGCCGCCCAGCGCCGGGGCCAGGGCCGCCGCCAGCAACGGCCGCCCCCGTGGCGCAGGCGCTGCCGCGAGAGCCGGAGCATGCTCGCGGATGTCCTTGAGCATGCCGGCGAAGATCGGCGGCTGGCCGACTTCGATGAACTGCTCGACACCCTCGGCCAGCAGCCGCTGCATCCCCTGTTGCCATTGCACGGGGTGGGTCAGGTGGCGCGACAGCGCATCCACCAGTCGCTCGCGGCGATGGGGGCGGGCGTCGATATTGGCGATCACCGGGAAGGCCGGCTCGCGGAACTGCGCGCTGACGCTGTGCAGGAAAGCGCGGAAACCGGCCTCCACCGGCGCCATCCAGGGCGTGTGGAACGGCCCGCTGACTTTCAGCAGCAGGGCGCGGATCGACTGGCGGGCACACAGGCCCAGCAACTGCTCGAGTGGTTGGTGCTCGCCACCGACGATGATCTGTCGCGGACTGTTGATATTGGCGATGGCCAGGCCACTGTCCGGCAATTCGGCGAGCAATTGCCGGACCTGCTGCTCGTCCTGGCCGAGTACCGCCGCCAGGCCACCGCCTTCGACCGAGGCCATCAGCCGTGCGCGCTCGTTGACGATACGCAGGCCCAGGTTGAAGTCCATGACCCCGGCAGCGGTCAGCGCAGCGTATTCGCCAACGCTGTGACCGGCGGCGAAGTCGGCCCGGGCGCCATCTTCCCGCGCCGCCAGCCAGCCCAGCCAGGACACCACGTAGATGGCGGGCTGGGTGTAGCGGGTCTGGTTCAGGTGCTGGTCCGGATCGTCCAGGCACAGCCGTTCGATGGAGTAGCCGAGCACGGCGTCGGCTTCGCGTACCAGCGCCGGGAAGCGCGGGAACAGCTCGGCGCCCATGCCCTTGCGCTGGCTGCCCTGGCCCTGGAACAGCCAGGCCTTCATGGGGTCACCTCGTGTTGCGCCCGCGGCAGGTCGCGCATCTCCAGGCCGTCCAGACGCAGGGCGCAGCGACCGTCGGCGGCGCTCAGGCTCAGCGCCAGTTCACTGCCGTGACGGGCGATCACCAGTTGCCGTGCGCCCGCCAGGGCCGCCGGGTCGAGGTGCAACTGGCGGATGCGAAACGGCAGGCGCGGGGCCGGTGCGTGCTGCAGCAGGGTCGGGGCGAGGCTCAGGTTGCTCAGCAGTGCCGCCCACAGCTCCGGGTCCCGGGCGTCTTTGCCGGGGTGGGCGAGATGGGCGTGCAGGCTGTCTGCGGTGTGGTGCAGGTCCCGCAGGTTACGGCCAGGGGCGCCCCCGGGGTAATGCGCCAGCGGCCTGGCATCCGCGGCCGCGGCCTCGGCGAGCGCTGCGGGCGGTGCCCCCGGCTCGTCGGCGCGCACCTGCAGCAGCACCTGCTCGCCAAGGCTGACTTGCCAGTGCCGATCTGCGCACGCGAAGGCCAGGGATTCGTTGGTGCCCAGCGCCAGCGGCGGGCCGAAGCGCAGGTCGCTCAGGGCCAGCGGCGTGCCCGGCGCCTGCTGCAGCCACTGGCCGATCAGCGCGGGCAGTGCCATCACCGAACCGGGCGGGGCCGCGTCGGCCTCCCAGCACTCGCGCCAGGCCTGGCCCAGGCTTGGCGCGGGGCGGGCAGCGACCGTGGCCGGGGTGTACCAGACCCGCTCCAGGCGCCACGGATAGCCGGGCAAGGGCAACTTGCCCGGGCGCGGCTGGTCGCCGTAGACGGCGGCCCAATCCGGGCTGGGCTGCTTGCCGCCGGCCCAGTACGCGGCCCAGGCCAGGAGTTGCCCGGCAGGTGGCGGTTCGTTTGCCGGTGCAATAGTGCCGCTGAGGTACAGGCCGGCACTGTCGTCAGTCAGATAGTCCCGCAAGCGCTGGAACAAGCCGGCGCGGCTGTCGGTGACGAAGGCCAGGCGCCTGGCCATGGCATCACGGCCTTCCTGCAAGGTGCGGGCGATGCTGGCGAGGCTCGCTTCGGCCAGCAGCGCCTCGGGCAGTGCCGTGAAGCTTTCCTGTCGCGGCTCGTCGGCATCGGCCGGCCGGGCTTCGGCCACCCAGCGTTCGACCACTTCCTCCAGGCTGACCGCGCCGCGCCAGGCGTCGAGGGGTACGTCCAGGCGCAGTTCGTCGAGCACCTGCTCCAGGCTGGCGACGAAGCGACCGGGATCGATGTCCAGGGTGGCGAGCCGCACTGGGCTAGCGGCGTCGGCAGGCAGGCCGAGGCGTTCGCGCAACTGCTGCAAGAGTGTCTGGCGCAAGGCTGCACCGCCGCCTGGCAGCGCTTCGCCGAAGGCTGACAGCAGTTGCCGGGCGCGCGCCCGCAAGCCGGCGTCGTCCCGCGCCGACAGCAGGATCAGCCGCGGTTGCGCCGCGGCGGTCACCGGTGCCAGGTTGGCGGCAGCCTGCAGCACCACATGGGCATTGACGCCGCCAAAGCCAAAGGCGCTGACCCCGGCCAGCAGCGGCTCGCCGTCATGTTGTGCGAGCGGCGCATTGCCTTCGGCGAGGCGCAGCGGGCTGTCATCCAGACAGATCTGCGGGTTGAGCTGGCGGTGGTGCAGATTGCCCACCTGCTGGCGATGTTGCAGGCAGAGCAGGGTCTTGACCACCGAGGCGATCCCGGCGGCAGCTTCCAGGTGGCCGATCTGACTCTTCAACGCACCGAGCACGACAGGCGCGCCATCGCTGGCCGACATGACTTTTTTCAGGGCGTTGATTTCGATCGGGTCGCCCAGCGGTGTGCCGGTGCCGTGGGTCTCGATCAGGCAGGCCTGGCGCGGCGAGTGCCCGGCCTGTTGCCAGGCCTGGCGGATGACCTCGCTCTGCGCCTTGGGGTTGGGCGCGGTAAAGCTGTGGGCGCGGCCACCGTGGTTCTGCGCGCTGCCCAGCACCTGGCCATGGATGAAGTCGCCATTGGCCAGGGCGGCGTCCAGGGTGGTCAGCACCAGCGCGGCCACGCCCTCGCCGCGGACATAACCGTCGGCGCCGGCGCAGAAGGTCTGGCAGTGCCCGGCATGGCTGAGCATGCCGGCCTTGGCGAAGGCGATAAACAGCTCCGGGCCGAGCAGCAGGTTGACCCCGCCGACGATCGCCAGCTCGCATTCGCCGGACAGCAGTGCCTGACGGGCGCGGTGCAGCGCCACCAGCGAGCTGGAGCAGGCGGTGTCGATGCTTTCACTGGGGCCGTGCAGGTCCAGGCAGTAGGACACCCGGTTGGCAATGGCTGTCAGGGCGATGCCTGTGCCGCGCCAGGCGTCGCTGGGTACACCGTCGCGGCGCAGCAGGGTCGGGTAGTCGGCGTGGCCGACACCCACGAACACCCCGACCCGGCGTTTCGCCAGCTGTGCCGGCGGGTAGCCGGCATCCTCCAGGGCGGCCCAGGCGCATTGCAGGAACAGCCGCTGCTGCGGGTCCATGCCCTGTGCCTCGCGGGGCAGAATGCCGAAGAAACGGGGGTCGAAGCGGTCGACCTGCTCGATGAATCCTCCGCGCTGGCAGTAGCTGGTGTCGTCGCCGGCATTGCGTTCGCTGTCGTAGGCGCGCCAGTCCCAGCGCTCGGCCGGAACCTGGCGCACGGCGTCGGTGCCGTCGCGCAGCAGGTGCCAGAAGGCGCGCAGGTCCGGGGCGCCGGGAAAGCGTCCGGACATTCCGACTACCGCCAGGGCCGGGCCGGCGGCGCTCACGCGTTTCCCTCGACGACGTCCGGCTGACGCTGGCACAGGGCTGTCATCGCTTCGTATTGACGGGCCTGGGCCTGCAGCGGGCCGATATTGCCGGTGGCCCTGGCGCGCTCGTGGCCCTGGCGCAGTTCCCGGGCCAGGCCATGCATGTAGGTGGGGCCGTGCATCTCGTAGTTGTTGCGTGGGGTGGCCAGGAATTCCCGCTCGATCACCTTGCGTTCGGCCTCGATGTGGCGACGTTCGGCGGCGGTGTCCGGGCGCAGGTAGTCGCCGGCGAAATAGTCGGCGGTGAGGTCGGCCTGGCGCTCCATCATGTCGAGGAAGCCCCAGGTCACCGCCTGGAACAGGCCGATGAAGGCCAGGTTCGGCATGTCCGGCAGGAAGATCCGCTGGAACAGCGGGATGCGGTTGTCTTCGATCTTCAGCAGTTCCGTGGGCAGGAACGGGAAGTCGGTGTGGTAGCCGGTGGCGTAGATCACCGCGTCGACTTCCAGCTGGCTGCCGTCGACGAAGTGCACGGTGTTGCCGTCGATGCGCTGCACCTGTGGCACCACCTTGAGCTTGCCGTCGCCGACCCGGTTGGCGAAGTTTTCCGACAGCGTCGGCAGGCTCGACATCATCAGGTGATCGGGCTTGGGCATGCCCAGTTGCTTGCGCTTGGCGATCAGGGCCTTGTACAGGCCGGTGAACATCAGGCCGGTGAGCGGGTAGGGCAGGATCTTCTTCACCCACCAGTCGTTGAGGCAGCCCATCACCTTGTCGATGCGGATGCCGAACAGGTAATGGGGTAGCACGTAGACGCCACGGCGCAGCGACAGGTAGGTCATGCGCGCGTCGTGGCTGACGTCCACGGCAATCTGCGCGCCGCTGTTGCCGACGCCCACCACCATCACCTGCTTGTCCTGGTAGCCGTGGCGGTAGCGGTACTGCTGCGAGTGGATGGCGTCGACGCTGGCATCGGCGGCGTAGTCGGGGAAGTTGGGCGTGTTGTGGTGCCCGTTGGCGATCACCAGGGCGTCGTAGTGGCGAACTTCCCCGGAGCCGAGGGTCACCCGCCAGACACCGTCGGGCAGGCGCTCGGTGCGTTCCACCGGGCAGTCGAGGTGGATCGAGTCGGCCAGCTCGAAATGCTCGACGAAGCTCTCCAGGTAGGCGTGGACCTGGCGATGGGAGGGGAAGTCCGGGTAGTGCCGGGGCATCGGGAAGTCGCTGAACTGGTACAGCCCCTTGGGCGTGTTCATGTTCATGCTGTGCCACACCGAGGTGTGCCGGCCGCTGTGGTCGAAGGCCCAGATGCCGCCGATCCGCTCGCGCCGATCGAAGCAGTCGAAGGCGATGCCCTTGCGCTTGAGCGCCCGGGCCATGCACAGGCCGCCGACGCCGGCGCCGACGATGCACACCGTCGGGCCATGGGACGACAGCGGACGGACAGGGGCCGCGCCGGAATCGGCGAGACGCGACGGGTTGATGCGAGTGTGCTCGGTCACAGCGTGGCTCCTTGCGTGGTTGCCGGTATCAGCCCGGCGAGAAAGTCGGCAGTGCGGGTGTCGCCCAGTTGCCGGTTGTACGCGGCGCAGTCTTCGAGTACCCCGGCGACGCCTCGGGCCAGGGCCCGGCGCAGGTTGGCGAGGATCAGGTCGATGGCGTCGCGGTCGATATCCAGCGGTGGCAGGTAACGCAGGCAGTTGTTGTAGATCGGGCACACGGCGGCCGCGACACCGCCTTCGCGGTCGCGCAGCAGGCGGCCCCAGAGCAGGTAGCCGAAGCTGCGCTCGACGAACGCCGGCATCCCGCGCAGGTCGAGTTCGAGGGTGAGCAGCACGCCTTCGCCGCGCACCTCCCTGATCAGCGGAAACGCCCGTTGCAAGGCCAGCAGCCCCTGGCGGAAGTACTCGCCCTGGTCGCGGGCCTGTTGCAGGCCGGCATCGCGCTCGATGGCCTGCAGGCAGTTCAGCGCCAGGTGCGCGCTCAACTGGCTGATGCCACGCCGTTGCAGGTCGTACAGGCGCTCGGGGTGGCGTTGGCCCGCCTGCTGCGCCAGTTCCTCGCGGTAGAGCACCACGCCCATCGGCAGCAGGCTGTCGCACAGGGCACTGCCGAGGGCGACGATGTCCGGCTGGGGGATCTGCGGCTGGCTGTGCAGGAAGCGGCCGGTGATCAGGTTGGTCTGGGTTTCATCCACGCCGACGAGGTAGCCGCCGGCCTCGCGGTGGTGTTCGATCAGGCGCACCAGCGCCGCTGGAATCGGGCGCGAGGCGTTGGCGTCGACCTGGATCGTTTCCAGCCAGACCAGGGCGATTTCGCCGCTTTGCAGGTGGTCCAGCAACTGTGCCTCGGCATCCTCCGCCTGTGGGTCGACGAACACCGTATGACGGTGCAGCGGTTCGAATGGCTGGCGGAAAATATCGAAGTCTTCGTTGCGCGATGAAGCGGCGCTGAGCATCGAGAAACCCAGGCCGCCGCTGAAGCACAGCAGCTTGCGTCGCTCGCCGCGGGCCGCGAGCAGGCCCAGGGTCAGCGCCGCTTCCACCGCCGTGACGTTGCTGGAGGCCGGCAGCGCCAGGGGCAGTGCGGTTTCCCGGGCCAGCACCTGGCACAGCGCGTCCCAGTAGTCGTGCCGGGTGTCGTGCTGCCCGGCGACCTGCGTGATCACATCCTGCGGATTCAGGCCCCGCGGACAGGTACCGACGTTGACGAAGCAGTCGATGATCTCCCGCGACGGCTGGCCATCGACCCGCAGCCGCGAGCGCACGCCGTAGCCTTCCTGGAAGCGCCCGTCGAAGCCGTGCATACGGGCAATCCGGGCGTAGCCGCTGTTGCCGTGTTGCAGATGAGCCTGGAACGTCGCTTCGCTGCTCGACGCCACACGTCGCAACTGGCGCAGCAAATCGGCGGGCAGTTCGCCGGCCAGTTGCTGCATCAGGTGCTCCACGGCCAGCCGCAGCGGCAGGCCGAAATTGCTCATGACGTGGCGCACGTAGCTTTCGTTGGGCGTCATCAGCCAGGGGTTCTTCACCCGCTCGTGAACCAGGCAGGCCCCCAGCGGCGCCTGGAAGCCGCCGAGGCCCTCGCCGAACACCACCAAGTCGGCACTTTCACGCAGGCGGGACAAGCGCTGCTCGCCATGGCCGTGCTCCAGCACCAGGCTGAGGGTGCCGCTGCCGGTGAGGCTGGCGATCAGCGCGTCACACTGTTCGGGCGTGGCGTCGGCAGCCTCGATCACGGCGACTGCAGCCAGTTGCGCCGGGCTGCTGGCGGCAAGGCGCGTGCGTGCCTCGGCGAGGCTGGCGACCACTTCCACGCCGGGGATCAGGGCGTCTTCATCAGCGGCCTTCAGCGGGTTGACGTAGCGCGCCCAATAGCCGCTGGCGTCGATCAGCAACAGGCCGCCACCGCCGTCCGGGGTGCGGTTGCGGGCGTGGTGGCGGGCCAGGCGCAGGGCGGCGTCGAGGGCTTCTTCCTGCGAGGTCAGGAAGTAGCTGCGGTAGCCGCCGGCCTCGCGCTTGCCGCGCCGGGCCAGGTGGTTGAGCAGCAGGGCGGTCTGCGCCGCAGGCGCCGAAAGAATCGCGCAGTGGCCTTGCTCACCCTGTTGCACATAGTCGGCGAGGGTTTCCAGGGTGGTGGCGCTGGCGGGCTGGAACACCGTGGTGCGCCGTTCTGGTGGTGTCGGCGCGCTCGGCGTGGCGTCGAGGAAGTCCAGCAGCAGGCGGTTGTAGTGTTCGAAGTGGGTGAAACCCAGCAGATGGCCGGCGCCTTCCACTTCGATCAGTTCGGCCTGGGGCACGGCTGCCGCGATCAGCCGCGAGTAGGCCGGCGGCTGGTAGGCGTCGTCGCTGCCGCAGATCAGCCGGCACGGGCATTCCAGGGCGGCGAGGCGCGGGCGCAGGTCGAAATCGCCGATCACCTGCTGGTACGCCGGCAACGCCGGCATGTTCCAGCCACGGTTGAGGGTCATGAAGCGCGGGCTTTTCTGCAGCTCGCCCATCAGTACCGGGAAGTTCGAGGCCCCCTCGCTGAACGGGGAACTGACGGTGACACACAGCCTGGCGCAGCGCTGCGGGTGGGCGAGGGCGAAGGCCTGGGCCAGCACGCCGCCGAAGGAGTAGCCGATCACCGGCAGCGGCTCGTCGAGGCCGAGCTGATCGAGGAGGTCGGCGAGGTCGGCCACCAGGTGGTCGATGTCGAACTGCGCAGGCAGTTCGGCGTCGCCGCAGCCGGGCAGGTGGAACATGATCAGCCGGTGGCGCTCGCCCAGAGCCTCCATCTGCAGCCGCCACATCACGTCGTACTGCATCACCAGGCCGCCAAGCAGCAGCACCGGCCGGCCGCTGCCGTAGGTGGCGCATTCCAGGCGCGGGGCGGCGGGGCGCCGGAACTGGATGCGGGTGGCGCGCTGGCAGGTGAGCAGGTGCTGGTCGAGCAGGGCTTGGGAGGGCTCCTGCTGAGGCTGCTCTTCTTCCCAGAGCTCTTCGATCGAGAGCAGGTTGCTGGTGGGCTCGGGCGGCTGGGCCTTTTCGCGAGCCGGCTCGTTCCTGTCGGGGAAGGTGTCGGGGGCGGGCGCGGTAGGTACAGGCTTGGGTGCCAGAGACTGTTCGGCCAGGCCATAGTGCGCTTGCAGGGAGGCGCGATGGTTGGCCAGCAGGTAGCCGCAGAAGCTGCGCAGGTCCTGGAATTCGAAAAACACCGTGGGCGGCACGGTGATGCCATAGCGCGCGGTGAACAGGGTGCCGATCTCGGTGGACGCGATGGAGTCCAGGCCGTAGTCCATCAGTGGCCGGTCGGGCGAGAAGTCTTCGGCGGCGATTTTCAGCACCCCCAGCAGCAGTTCCCGCAGGTCGTCCAGCAGCCGCGGCTCCAGGGCCGGTGGGGCGTCGAGGTGGTCCAGCAGGCGCAGGGCATCCAGGGCGCTGAGGGGGGCAGACAGGTGGGCGGAAGCATTCATGGTCGGACCTCGCGAAAGCGTCAGGCGCTGTGGGCCAGGGGTTGCAGGCGGGCAGTGAGGAAGTTCATCGAGCGGATGAACTTCCACAGGTCCACTTCGTGGGCGTGACGCTGGGTCTGCATGAAGCGCTGCTGGCCGAGGTCGAGCCGCTGCGGTTGCTGCTTGATCCGGCACAGCCGGCGCCATGCCGGGCTGTCTGCGGCGCGGGCCTTCAGGCAGGCGGCGATGAAGCGGCCGGTCATGTTGGCGAGGTTGCCGATGCCCGACGGGGTGTTGAGGTAGCCGACGAACATCAGGTCATCGTGCTGCGCCGGCAGCATGCGCATGAACAGCGAGTCGAAATCCCGCTGCCAGTCGAACACTTCGGTGGGCAGGAACGGCAGGTCGATGCCGTAGCCGGTGGCCCAGACGATCAGGTCGATGGTTTCGAAGCTGCCGTCGGTGAAGTGCACCTGCTGGCCGTCGAAGCGCTCGATGTCGGGCCTGGCGTGAAGGTCGCCGTGGCCGAGGTAGTAGAGGATCTGCGAGTTGAGGATCGGGTGGCACTCGCGAATGCTGTGGTCCGGTGCCGGCAGGCCGTAGTCGCGGCCATCGAAACCGGCGAACTTGAAGCTGCGCTCTACGTGTTCCCAGTAGGCATCGTCGTCGCTGAACTTCGGCGCCTGGTCCATCAGCCATTCCTGGGTGGGCTGGCCGTCGATGAACTTGGGCATGTAGTGGTAGCCGCGGCGGGTCGAGTGCAGCGCCCGGGCGGCGCTCTGGGCGGCGTCCACGGCGATGTCGCAGCCGGAATTGCCGCCGCCCACCACCAGCACCCGCTTGCCGCGCAACTGCTCGGTGCTGCGGTAGTCGCGGGCATGCAGGCTGATGCCGCTGAAGGTGCCGGGGTAGCAGGGGATCTGAGGCACCCCGAGCAGGCCGTTGCACACCACCACCGCCTCGTAGCGGGAGGAACTGCCATCGCCGAAGGCCAGACGCCAGCCCTGTGGTTCGCGAGTCATGCCGGTGACCCGGGTATCGAACCGGGTGTGGGCGTCCAGCCCGTAGTGAGCCGCCAGTTGCGTGAGGTAGGCGAAGACCTGGTCGTGGCGTGGGTAGTCCGGGTAGTCGGCGGGCATGGGAAAGTCGGCGAACTGGGTGTTGCGCCGCGAGCTGATCAGATGCACCGAGGCGTACATCTTCGAGGCCGGCCCGTCCGGCTGCCAGTTGCCGCCGAAGCGCGAGGTGGCCTCGATGATCTCGAAGGCCAGCCCGGCTTCCTTGAGGGCCTTGGCCACGCCCAGGCCACTGGCCCCGGCGCCGATCACGGCGATTGTCGGCTGCTGCATTGGGTTGCCTCCCTGGGCGGTCGATGGGTCAGAGCATGGCCTTGAGCAGGCTGCGGGCCTGGTCGGCGGTGATTTCCTGGCGGGCCAGGCGGTCGAGGATCTGCTGCGGTGTCTGGGCCGGTGCGGGGGCTGCCGGACGTTCCTTGACGGGCAGGCTCGGGTGCACCGGGGGTTGTTCCTCGACCCAGTAACGCCGGCGCAGGAAGGCATAACCCGGCAAGGGCACCTTGCGGCCCGGTGCAGGCGCGGAGCCGGCGGGGGTTCCCTCCAGCCAGCGCAGGGCTTCATCGTGCAGTTCACCGCGGCTGCCGAGCACGCTTCGCGTCTGCTCGGCGACGCTTTCCAGCAGCCATTCGCCGAGCAGATGGCGCAGTTCGTCGAAGTCCGCTGCCACCACCGCCAGGCGTACCTCGTCGAAGCAGTGCCGGCCCTCGCGCAGGGTCCAGGCCACGTCGGCGGTGGTGAAACCGGCGCGGCCCAGGCGGGCTTGCGCCTGGGCGGGTGCCAGGGCGCGCTCGTGCTCCAGGTGGTCGACGAAACGTTGCAGGTACTCGCGCAGTTGCACCTGGCCACGGGCGCTGAAGACGAACACCTGGGCGCCGGTCACAGGCGCCAGCGCGGTGGCCGGCGCGTCTTCCACCAGCACATGGGCATTGGCGCCGCCGGCACCGAACGAACTGATGGCCGCCACCCGCGGCAGGCCGTCGGCTGGCTCGGGCCAGGCTGCCAGGTGCTGCTGCACCACGAACGGCGTGCGGCTGAAGTCGATGTTCGGGTTCAGCGGCTCGGCATGAATCGACGGCGCCAGTTGCCGGTGCTTGAACTGCAGCAGCACCTTGGTCAGCGCCGCCATGCCGGCAGCGGATTCGAGGTGGCCGAGGTTGGCCTTCACCGAGCCGATCGGGCACTGCCAGCCGGCGGGCACGCGCTCGGCGAGGGCCTTGCCCAGGCCGCGGATCTCGATCGGATCGCCAAGGCTGGTGCCGGTGCCGTGGGCCTCGATGTAGCCCAGCCGCGTCGCCGACAGCCCGGAGCGGTCGAGGGCTCCGGCGATCACCTGGGCCTGGGCCTCGGCGTTGGGCACGGTGTAGCCGGAGGTGCGGCCGCCGTGGTTCAGGTCACTGCCGCGGATCACCCCGTTGATATGATCGCCGTCGCGCAGGGCCTGGGCCAGTGGTTTGAGCAGGACCACGCCGACGCCTTCGCCGGGCACGTAGCCGTCGCCGCCGGCGCCGAAACTGCGGCACTTGCCGTCGTGGGAGGCGAAGTTCAGTTCGCACAACGTGCGGTACTTGTACGGGTGCAGCGACAGGTTGACGCCACCGGCCAGGGCCAATTCGCAACTGCCGCCACGGATCAGCTCGCAGGCCAGGTGCAGGCTGGTCAGCGATGACGAGCACATGCTGTCGACCGCGAACGACGGGCCTTCCAGGTCGAGGCAGAACGACACCCGGTTGGCGATCGAGGCGTAGGACGAGTTGGTCAGGGTCGCCGGTTTCTGCGGCCAGGCGCTGGCGCCGTAGAACTGGTACTCGCCGTACATCACCCCGGCGATCACGGCCACCCGCCGCCGCGGCACGCCGGGCAGACGCGGGCCGGACAGGCTGCGCGGGGTGTAGCCGGCATCTTCGACGGCATGCCAGGCGGTCTGCAGGAACAGCCGCTCCTGGGGGTCCATACGCTCGGCGTCGCGGGGCGAGATGCCGAAGAACAGCGGATCGAAACAGTCGACGTCTTCCAGCAGTCCGCCCCAGCGGGCGTACAGGCCGTCGTCGCCGGTGCTGTCAGGCCAGCGCTGGACGATTTCGCTGACCAGATCGTCGCCGGCCGCCAGGTGCTGCCACAGCGTCTGGGCGTCGCGGGCGCCGGGGTAGCGGCCGGCGAGGCCGATGATGGCGATGTCCTGACGGTCGTCAGCTGGGGTGTCGGTTATCGCTGCCGGTGCGGGCGCCGCCTGGGGCGTCGAGGGCGCCAGGCGAGCGGCCGCGTCGGCGTGTTCGCGCTCCAGCAGGGCCGCCAGTTCCCGCAGGCTGCGCACTTCGAACAGCACGGTCTTGGAGAGGTCGGGGAAGTGCCGCTCCAGGCGGCCGTTCAGTTCCATGACCAGGATCGAGTCGAGGCCGAAGACTTCCAGCGAGGTGTCCGGGTCGATCCGTTCTGGCGGTGTGGCGGTCACCTCTGCCAGTTGTCCGGTCAGGTAGTCCAGCAGCGAGGCGCCGCCACCGAAGGTATCGAGGGCCGTGGGCTGAGGCGCCGCTGCAGCGGCGGCAATGCCGAACAGCTTCGCCACCGCCTCGCGCTCGCCGCACACGGGCACCAGCACGCTCTGCGGTAGCGCCAGGCACTTGAGGAACACCTCGGCGCCCTGGTCTTGCGGCAGCAGCGCCAGGCCATTGCGGGCCAGCCACTGGCGTACCGGCTCGGGCGCCTGCATGCCGTGTTCGGTCTGCCACAGCGGCCAGGCGATGGACAGCGAGCGGCCTGGGGCTGGCGATAGCCGGCGCAGCTCGACGAAGCGGTCGAGCCAGGCGTTGGCCAGCGCGTAGGCGCTCTGGCCGGCGTTGCCGTAGGTGCCGGCGAGGGACGAGCAGACCATGAACAGCTTCAGGGGATCGCTGCGGGTCGCCTGGTCCAGGTGCTGCGCGGCGAGGGTCTTGCCGCGCAGCACGGCCTGGCGTTCGCTGGCCGGCTGGCGAAGGAAGTAGCCGTCGTGCAAGGCGCCGGCACAGTGGATCACGCCGTGGCAGGCGCCGAAGCGCTGGCGGATCGTGGCCAGTGCCATTGCCAGCGAGGCGGCGTCGGCACAGTCGGCTTGCCAGTACGCGGCATCGGCTGCGCCCGCTTGACGGAGCTGATCCAGCCATTGCTCGGTATCGGCATCGGCTTCGCGGCGACCGAGGATCGCCAGGTTCAGCCCGCCCCGTTGCGCCAGTACGTTGCCCAGGGCACGACCGACGGCGCCCAGGCCGCCGCTGATGAGCAGGGTGTCGCCGCTGTCCAGGCCGATGTCCTGGCCGGCGGTAGCGGTCGTGACGAAGCGCAGCGCGGCGAGCTGGCGCTGGCCGTCGGCAAGGCGGACGCGCTGTACGCCGGCCGGTACGCTGCTGTGCAGTTCCCGTTCGAGACTGGCGGCATCGTACGGGTCGGTCACCTCGATCAGCCTGGCGCTCAGGCTCGGCAGTTCCTGCACCACCGAGCGCAACAGCCCGTCGATGGCGCTGGCAAGACCGGTGTCGGTCAGCACCTGCACTTGCAACCGCGGTGTGCCAAGGCCCTGGCACAGGTGCCGCAGCAGGTCGGTGGCGAGCAGTACGGCATCTAGCCCGTCGCCCTGCGGCTCGGCACTGGCGGGCGGCCTGCGCAGGTCCATCAGCAGTCGCTCGGGTTTCAATGCCTGGTCGGCGAGCAGACGCAGCAGCAGGTCGGCATGGCGAGGGTCGGCGGGGTCGAGCTCGACCTGGCGTGGTGCCTGGTACAGGAAGTCGCCGGCGGCGCGCAGTTGCCAACTGTGTTCCAGCAGCGAGGCGGGCAGCGCCGCGTCGGGGTTGGCGCGGTAGAGCAGGGTGGTGCCGGTGCTTGCCGCCGATGGCTCGGGTGCTGGCAGCCAGCAGTGTTCGAGCAGGTGCACGGAGGGTTCGGCGGCAGACCGGTACTGGCGGAAGGCGAAACCGTCGATCTCCAGCAGCAACGCGCCGGTGTCGCTGAACACGCGGAAGTCGTAGTGGCGCATGGCGGGTTGGCGGGCGTATCGTGGCTGCACTTCCACGAACAGGTGTTCGCTCAGGGCGGTGTGGCAGCGCAGCGATTCACAGGCGTAGGGCACGAAGGTGGCGTCGACCTCGCCGGCGCTGACAAAGGCGCTTTGCAGCACCGCGTCGAGCAGGGCCGGGTCGAGGCGGGTCAGGGGCTCGCCGGCGCGCGGACGCAGGCGAACCTCGGTCAGCGCCCGCTGCGGGCCGCGCCAGGCGGCGACCAGGCACTGGAAGGTCGGCCCATAGGCGATGCCGAGCCGGGCCAGGGTTGGGTAGAAAGCGCCAAGGTCCAGCGGCTCGCTGCATGCCTGGCGCAGCCGGGCAAGGTCGGCGGTCGGTCGGGTGCTGCGGGCCAGTGGCCGGCACTCACCGCGAAAGTGGGTGTCGTCGCCGCTGCACAGGCTCAGGCGCAGGCCTTCGCCATGGCGCGGGTGACGGCACTCCAGGTGGCGTGGCTGCGGGGTATCGAAGCGCACTGGTGTGGCCCAGGTCAGGGCCCGCAGTTCCAGTGGCAGGTCGAATCCCTGCTGGCGGGCGATGTCCAGGCAGAGGTCGGCGCAGGCCGCTGCGGGCAATACGGGCAGGCCATGGACAAGGTGGTCGCGCAGGAAGAACTGTTGCGGGTCGAGGCGAATGTTCTGCGCCGCTGCCGCGCTGACGCGAGGCAGGCGATGGGCGTCGCGGGCGAAGGGGTAGAGCGGCGCCGACAGGGGTTCGGGGGCTTGCGGCCAGAAGCGGCTCCAGTCCGTGACCTTGCCGGTGACCCAGGCCTGGGCCACGGCGTGAGGATCGTCCGCCGGCGGGGCTGGCGAGTCGTCGCTGTCGACCCGCGCCCGGCCCTGATAGCCGCAGCGCTGGCCCTGGAGGAAGCGCGACAGCCCGTCACGCAGTTGAAGGGTGCCGCCGGCGACCAGTGCAAGCCGGTGATCGAAGGCCGCGCGGCAGCATTGCAGGGTGTGGGCGAGAGGGCCGAGCACCTCGTCGTCCCGGGAGTCGAGCCAGTTCAGCAGGGCGGCGGCCTGCTCGCGCAGTTGCGCTTCACTGCGCGCCGACAACGGAAACACCGGCATCGCGCTGGCGCCGTCACGGTGTTGCGGTTCGGGGGCCTGTTCGACGATGACATGGGCATTGGCGCCACCGGCACCAAAGGAGCTGATGCCGGCCCGCAGTACGCCGCTGGCCTGCCACTGGCGGGCCTCGCGGACGATGCGCAGAGGGCTGCCGTCGAGCCCGGCGTCGGGGTTGAGCGACTGCGCATGCAGCGACGGCGCCAGTTGCCGATGGCGCAACTGCAGCACCACCTTGCACAGGCTGGCCATGCCTGCAGCGGCTTCCAGGTGGCCGAAGTTGCTCTTTATCGAGCCGACATGGCAGGTGTTGTTGCTGGGATTGGCGAGGGCCTGTTTCAGCCCCTGCAGTTCGATCGGGTCGCCGAGTCGGGTGCCGGTGCCGTGGGCCTCGATGTAGCTGATGCTGGCGGCCGGCACCCGGGCGTCGTCCAGGGCCTGGCGAATCAGCGCGGCCTGGGATGCGGCGCTGGGGACGGTGTAGCCGTTGGTGCGGCCGCCGTGGTTGACGGCACTGCCCTTGAGCACGGCGAGGATCCGGTCGCCGTCGCGCTGCGCCGCCTCCAGCGGCTTGAGCAGCAGCGCGGCGACCCCTTCGCCGGGGACGAAGCCGTCGGCGGCGCTGCCGAAGGCATGGCAGCGACCGCTGGGCGACAGCATGTGCTGCTGGCACAACTGCACGTACTTGGCCGGATGGCTGTACAGGTTGACCGCCCCCACCAGCGCCCCGCGGCATTGGCCGCGGCGCAGGCTGTCGATGGCCAGGTGCAGGGCGCTGAGGGACGACGAGCAGGCGGTGTCCACTGCCAGGCTCGGTCCGCACAGATCGAGGGTGTAAGAGACACGGTTGGCGACCGACCACGGCAGGCCGCTGGGGATGGCCGTCTGGCCGTCGCGCCACAGGTCGGGGCCGAGCAGCGGCCAGGTGTTGCTGGTGATGCCGACGAACACGCCGATGTCCAGCGAGCCGTTGGCGTGCCGCAGCAGGCGGCTGCGTTCGCCGACATGGCCGCTGTCTTCCAGGGCATGCCAGGCGCATTGCAGGAACAGGCGTTCCTGGGGATCGAGGCACGCCGCTTCACGGGGCGGAATGCCGAAGAACTGGGCATCGAAATGCTCGATGTCACGCAGGAATCCGCCCCATTTGGCGTAACTGAGGCCGCTGTCGCGGGCCTCGGTGCCGGCCTGGAAAAAGCCCTCCAGCGGCCAACGCTCGCCGGGAATCTCGCTGATCGAGTCGACGCCGTGCAGCAGGTTGTGCCACAGCTGGTCGAGGCTGTCGGCATCGGGAAAGCGCCCGTGCAGGCCGACGATGGCGATATCCCCGGCGTCGCTGGACGGCCGCCGGAGGGCAAGTGGAGCGAGGTGCGGCCAGGTCGCCTCGACGTCGTTCGGCGTCGTGGGCGGTTCCGGTTGCAGAGGGGCCTGCTGCTGTTGCAGGTAGCGGGTACAGGCGTCGGGATGCTCGCGCAACAGGTGCTCGACCACCTCGGCGATGCTGCGACAGTCGAACAGCAGGGTTTTGTTCAGGTCGGCGAACAACGGCTGGATGCGCTCGTTGAAGGACAGGATCGCCAGGGACGTCAGGCCGATTTCATGGAACGGCGCTTCATCGCGCAGCACCGTCGCGGCCAGGCCGGTGGCTTGCTGGAGCAGGTCGCGGACCAGTGTCTTGAGCGCGCTGCGCGCACGGTCTTCCCTGGACTGGATCATGTTCACTCCTTGAACGGCATCCGGCGCGCACGAAGCAGCCGACGCGGGGCGCCAGAACTTGCTAATTGCAGGTAATCGACCGGCGACCGGTCAACGCCGGTCGCGGTTCACGGGATGTTCAGAGGGTGATGCTGGTGGCCGGGTAGAACAGGATGTTCAGTACGAAAAGAATCATCCAGAAACCGATTTCCAATGTTTCGGTAATCGGCTGGATCTTTTTTACTGCACCGTAGACATGCACCACGAACATCAGGGTAAAGACCACGAACAGGATATCGAAGGCGTAACTGAAACTTGTCCCGGTGGTGGCCGAACGCAACATGGCAACTTCCACCACCAGGATGAAGGCGCCGAGGCAGCGACCGAAATAGATCGCCAGGTGTTCGTGTTCGGGAATGGTCCAGCGCATGAGCCGGGCCCACTGTAGCGGGGCGATGAAGATGGGAAGGGCGAAGAACAGGGTTGTCGCGATCATCAGGGTGGTGATGTATTCCTTGCTGTATTGCGCATAGTAACCAAGCATCGAAGAACTCCTTGTTCCACCGGTAATTATTATTGTTGTTGTCACTGTCTGGTTTAGCGAACGGAAGTATTGCGAGCGCAGCACAGGCGCGCAATTGTGAATAGTGCTTACTACCAAAGGCGCGGGGGCGGTGTAGTACCGATGGCCACGGAAGTTTCGAGGGGGGAATGGTGCAGATTGGCAGCATAGGCCCGTCGCCTGTTGCAGGCGACGGGCCCGTTGGCGAGGATCAGTCGTCGGCGAGCACCACCACCCGCTGCCCGGCGCGCACGGAAGAGCCCGGCTGCACCCTGACTTCCAGCACGCGGCCATCCCGAGGTGCCAGCAGCGGAATTTCCATCTTCATCGACTCCAGCACCACCAGTACCTCACCGGCCTTGACCCTGTCGCCGGTGCTCACCGCGACCTGCCACAGGTTACCGGCGATATGGCTGTCGACACCGTGCTGGCCGGGTTCGAGTGCCGCTTCCTCGGTGGCCGGGGCAGCAGCTTCGTCGCTTTCGAAGTGGGCCTGGCCGGAGGCGATCCAGCGCTCGCGCTCGGCATTGAACGCGGCCTGTTGCTGGGTACGGAAGGCGTCGATGCCACTGGCCTCGCGGGCGAGGAAGTCCTGATAGTCGGCCAGGCACAGCTCGCTGTCCTCGATCTGCAAGGGGTAGCGCCCCAGCGGGAAGTCGCGGCGAATCCGCAGCAGCTCGTCCGCCGACACCGGGTAGAAACGGATGCGGTCGAAGAAGCGCAGCAGCCACGGCTTGCCGCCGAATGCGGCGACGTCGCGGTAGCGGTTCCACATCTGCAGGGTGCGCCCGACGAACTGGTAGCCGCCCGGGCCTTCCATGCCGTAGACGCACATATAGGCGCCGCCGATGCCCACCGAGTTCTCAGCAGTCCAGGTACGCGCCGGGTTGTACTTGGTGGTCACCAGCCGGTGTCGCGGGTCCAGCGGTGTGGCCACCGGCGCGCCGAGGTAGACATCGCCCAGGCCCATCACCAGGTAGCTGGCGTCGAACACCGTGCGCTGCACCTCGTCGAGGTTGGGCAGGTCGTTGATGCGGCGGATGAACTCCAGGTTGCTCGGGCACCAGGGGGCGTCCTTGCGCACGGTGGTCATGTACTTGTCGATGGCCAGCTGGCAGGCCGGGTCGTCCCAGGACAGCGGCAGATGGACGACGCGGGAGGGCACGCGCAGGTCCTGCTGCTGGCACACGCCGTCCCACAGGTCGCTGACCACTGCCAGCAGTTCCCGTAGCGACAGAATGCCTGGCTCATAGTGCACCTGCAGCGAGCGGATGCCCGGGGTCAGGTCGATCACCCCGGGCAGGGCGCGGGCTTGCAGCGCCTGCATCAGCGCGTGGCCGCGGAAGCGCAGCACCAGGTCCAGCTCCGCCGCGCCGATTTCCAGCAGCAGGTGGGTGTCGCCGGACAGCCGCGCGACCAGACGTTGGTCCGCCTCGCCCTGATCCAGCACGATCGGGCTGGCCAGTTGCGTGGCATCGCCGTCGAACGGGGCGTTGCCGGCGTGGGCCTGTTCGACGCTGACCGGAACGAAGCGCAGCTTGTCGCCGGCCTTGAGCTGCCCCAGTTGCCAGAGGTCGTCCTGGATGATGGTCACCGGGCAGACGAAGCCGCCCAGGCTCGGGCCGTCCGGGCCGAGGATCACCGGCATGTCGCCGGTGAAGTCCACCGCGCCGATGGCGTAGGGGTTGTCGTGGATATTGGAGGGGTGCAGGCCGGCTTCACCGCCGCTGTCGCGGGTCCACTGCGGTTTGGGCCCGATCAGGCGTACGCCGGTGCGGCTGGAGTTGAAGTGCACTTCCCATTCGCTGGCGAAAAATTCGTCGATGTACCCGGCGCTGAAGTATTCCGGCGCGCCGTGGGGGCCGTAGATCACCCGCAGGGTGCGCACCGGGTCGAGGCGGGTGCGCAGGCTGTCGTCGAGGACCTGGCCGGCGCTGCGGTCTTGAAGGGGATTGAGGTGCAGCACATCGCCGGCCCGCAGCGCTCGACCGGCGTGGCCGCCGAACTGGCCGAGGGTGAAGGTGCTCTTGCTGCCCAGATAATCCGGCAGTTCCAGGCCGCCACGCAGGCACAGGTAGCTGCGCGCACCGGCGCCGGCGATGGTGCCGAGGCTCAGGGTGGCGCCGGCCGGAATCAGCAGTGCGGTGTCCATGGGCTGTTCGACCCCGTCGAGGCTGACCGGCAGCGCCGCGCCGGTCACCGCCACCACGGCGTCGCAGTTGAAGCGCAGGGTCGGGCCGCTCATGGTGATTTCCAGGCCGGCCGTGCCTTCCGGGTTGCCTAGCAGGCGGTTGCCGTGGCGCAGGGCGCGGCTGTCCATCGGCCCGGAGGGCGGCACGCCGACCGCCCAGTAGCCAAGGCGACCGGGGAAGTCCTGGACGCTGGTGAGGGTGCCGCCGCCCAGCACTTCGAAGGTGTGGGCGCGGTAGCTCAGTTGTTCCAGGCAGCGGGTCCAGGGCGCGCCGCTGGCGAACGGGGCGAAGCCGAGGATCTGCCGCAGGTAGTCGCGGTTGCTTTCCACGCCGTACAGGCGGGTGTCGCCCAGTGCCTGGTCGAGGGCGCGGCTGGCCTGTTCGCGGCTGGGCGCCCAGGCGATCAGCTTGGCGATCATCGGGTCGAAATACGGCGGGATCTCGCAACCGGCCTCGACCCAGGTGTCGATGCGCAGCGCGCGGCCATCGGCCTCGGGGAAGGCCACTTCGGTGAGCAGGCCGGGGCAGGGCTGGAACTGGCGGCCCGGGTCTTCGGCATAGAGCCGCGCCTGGATCGCGTGGCCCTGGGGTTTCAGACCCGCGACCAGTTGCGCCAGCGGCGGCAGGTCGCCGGCGGCCAGCTCGATCATCCAGCGCACCAGATCGACGCCCCACACCTGTTCGGTGACGCCGTGTTCCACCTGCAGGCGGGTGTTCACTTCAAGGAAGTAAAAGCGTTCGGCCAGGCTGTCGTAGACGAATTCGACGGTGCCGGCGCTGCGGTAGTTGACGGCCTTGGCCAGGGCGATGGCGGCCTCGCAGAGTTGTCCGGCCATGCCCGCCGGCAGGTTCGGCGCCGGGGTTTCCTCGATGACTTTCTGGTTGCGCCGCTGCACCGAGCAGTCGCGCACGCCGAGGGCGATGACCTCGCCCTGGCCGTCGCCGAAGACCTGCACTTCAAGGTGCCTGGCACGTTCGATGTACTTCTCGACGAACACCCCGGCGTCGCTGAAGTTGTTCTGCCCCAGGCGACGGACCGCCTCGAAGGCATCGTCCAGTTCGGCCGCGGAGCGGCACACGCGCATGCCGATGCCACCACCGCCGGCGGTGCTCTTGAGCATCACCGGGTAGCCCACGGCGGCGGCGGCCTGTTGCGCGGCGGCGAGGTCGTCGAGCAGGTCGCTGCCTTCCAGCAGCGGCACGCCGTGGGCCTTGGCCAGGGCGCGGGCGGTGTGCTTGAGGCCGAAGGTGCGCAGTTGTTCCGGCGTCGGGCCGACGAAGGCGATACCGGCGGTTTCGCAGGCTTGCGCGAAGGCGGCGTTTTCCGAAAGGAAACCGTAGCCGGGATGGATCGCCTGGGCGCCGCTGGCACGGGCGGCGGCGAGGATCCTGGCGACATCCAGGTAGGTGGCCGCCGCCGGGCCTTCGCCCAGGCTGATGGCCTCGCTGGCCTGTTGCAGGTGCAGGCTGGCGGCGTCGGCTTCGGAATACACGGCAACGCCCGCGACCTCGAGCTGGCGCAGGGTCCGCAGGATGCGGCAGGCAATGGCGCCACGGTTGGCGATCAGCAGCTTCTCGAACATGGAGGCAGTCCTGAGAGGGGGCGGGTCGTCCCGCCAGAAGTCATCTGCACCACGGTCGTCCGTGGCTGAAAGCACTCAGTGTTTTTTCGAGGGCGCCTGCAGGCACTGCCCGGAGCGGCTCTGGCACAGGTGGTAGAGCCAGCGGCGAAGGGTCTTCAGTTCCATATCAGCACCTGCGCAGGGGTCGGGTTCCAGGCGTTGCACGGGTTGTTCAGTTGCGGGCAGTTGGAGATCAGCACCAGGGTGTCCATGTGCGCCAGCAGTTCGACGTATTTGCCCGGCGCCGACAGGCCGTCCTCGAAGGTCAGGCCGCCTTCGGCGGTGACCGGCACGTTCATGAAGAAGTTGATGTTGGCGCTGATGTCGCGCTTGCCCAGCCGGCCGTCGTGCAGGCTGGCGCGCAGGAAGTTGTCGCGGCAGCTGTGCATGTAGCGGGTGCTCAGGGCGTAGCGCACGGTGTTGCTTTCCTGGGCGCAGGCACCGCCTAGGGTGTCGTGGCGGCCGCACAGGTCGCGGGTGATGGTCAGCATCGGCTGGCCGAGGTTGGAGTAGAGTACGCTGCCTTCACTCAGGTAGACCCGGCCCTGTTTGCGCAGGGTGCGCTGCGGGTCGTAGCGCTCGCGGGGGTTGCGGGCATTGAAGAACAGGGTGTCCACCGCCTGGTTGCCTTCGAGGTCGAGCAGGCGCAGGGTCTGGCCGGCTTTGACCTCGCAGATGAAGGGCTCGCCGGCGGCGATGGTGGCCTGGAAGACCGCGCTCTCGGCGCTGCGGATATCGGGTGTGGCGTTCATGGGCGGGTCCTCAGATGTACAGGCGTTCGGTGTTGTGGAAGCCGCGCTCGTTCTCCGGGCGCGAAGTGCGGCAGAGCAGGCTGAGGCTGTCGCCCTGGACCTGGTGCCAGCTCAGGTGCAGTGGCTTGGGCGCATAGGTGGGCGACGGGTCCAGCGGGTGCTGCAGGGCGGTGAGCACCACCAGAGTGTCCATCGGCGCGTACAGCTCGATGTAGTCGCCGGCCTTCGAGTTGCCGGGGACGAAGTGCAGGAAGCCGTCGGCGTCCACATCCACCCGGCTGAACAGGTTGATGTTCATCAGCAGGTCGGCCAGGCCGAGGTCCCACTTGCCCATTTCCACCAGCAGGTTGTCGACGCCGTTGCGGTGGAAGCCGTTGCGCAGTTCCTGGTAGCGGCCTTCGCTGTATTTCTCCTGCACTTCTTCGGCGTTGAGCACGCCGCCGAGGCTGTCGTGCCAGCCGCAGGTGTCGGCGGTGATGGCCGCCAGTACCCGGCCCATGTCCGAGTACAGGCAATGACCGACGGTGAGGCGGGCGGTGTGCTGGCACTTGAGGGTGTCGGGCAGGTTCAGGCGCTCGCTTTTCTCCTGGGCGTTGAGCAGCAGCAGGCTGGCGTTGGCGCCGCCTTCGAGGTCGGTGACGCGCAGCAGTTGGCCGCGCTTGAGCACGAAGGAGGTGTGGCCGCCACCGGGGACGGTCTCCTCGTACAGGGTGGGGCGCAGTTGCAGTGAGGCAGTCATGGTCAGGCTCCTTGGATCGCGTGCAGTTGGCCGGCGATGACCGGCGGCAGGGCGTCGAGGGCGCTGCGGGCGGCACGGCGGTCGCTGTTCAGGGGAATGTCGTAGGTGATACGGGCGCCGTAGGCGTTGGGTGCCTGGGCCTCGCGGCGGATCTTGTCGAACACCAGCAGGCGGGTGCCGAGGCTGAAGCCTTCGCTGAGGTCGTGGGTGACCATGAACACGGTCAGTCGGGTTTCCCGCCACAGCTCCAGGAGCAGGGCGTGCATGTCCTTGCGGATGCCCGGGTCGAGGGCACCGAAGGGCTCGTCCAGCAGCAGGACGCGAGGTTTCATCACCAGCGCCTGGGCGATGGCCAGGCGCTGTTGCATGCCGCCGGAGAGCTGCGCCGGGTACTTGCCGAGGGCGTGGCCGAGGCCGACTTTTTCCAGCAGTTGCGCGGCCTGTTCGCGGGCTTCGCGCTTGTGCCGGCCGAGCAGACGGCCCAGCAGCGGTGCCTTGGGCAGCTCCAGGCCGAGGGCGACGTTGTCCAGCACGCTCAGGTGTGGAAACACCGAATAGCGCTGGAACACCACGCCGCGGCTGGCGTCCGGTTCGGCCACCAGCGGCTGGCCGTCCAGCAGGATACTGCCGCGACTCTGGCGCTCCTGGCCGAGCAACAGGCGCAGGAAGGTGGACTTGCCGCAGCCGGAGGTGCCGACCAGGGTGCAGAACTCGCCTTCGGCCACGCTCAGGCTGAGGTTCTCCAGCACCACCTGGTCGCCGTAGACCTGCCAGACGTTTTTCACTTCGAGAAAGGCGCTCATGCCTTGGCTCCTTCGTACCAGGGGAAGGCGCGGCGCGACAGCAGGCGCAGCCCCAGGTCCATCAGCCAGGCCAGCACGGTGATCCACACCACGTAGGGCAGGATCACGTCCATGGCCAGGTAGCGGCGGACCAGGAAGATCCGGTAGCCCAGGCCGTCGGTGGCGGCGATGGCCTCGGCGGCGATCAGGAACAGCCAGGCCGCGCCCAGGCTCAGGCGCAGTGAACCCAGCAGGCGCGGCAGCAATTGCGGCAGCACCACCCGCAGCAGCAGGGTCCAGGTGTTGGCGCCGAGGGTCTGCGCCTTGATCAGCAATTCGCGGGGGATTTCCCGGGCGCGCTGTTCGAGGTCGCGGGCAATGGCCGGGGCGATGCCGATGACGATCAGCACCACCTTCGACAGCTCGCCCAGGCCGAAGACGATGAACAGCACCGGCAGGATCGCCAGCGGCGGCACCATCGACAGCACCGTGAGCAGTGGCGACAGCGGTGTACCGAACAGCGGCAGGGTGCCGGCCAGCATGCCCAGGGTCAGGCCGAGCAGGGCGGCGATACCGATGCCCAGGCCCAGGCGGGTGAGGCTGGCGGCGGTGTCCTGCCACAGCAGGTAGTCGCCGGTGCGCTTGTCTTCGGTGAAGGCCATGCGCTGCACGGCCTCGACCATCTGCGCGGCGCCGGGCAGCAGCTTGTCGTTGGGGTTTTCGCTGAGCCGCGCCGCGGACCCGGTGAAGTAGGCGAACAGCAGCAGGGCGAAGGGCAGCAGCACCAACAGCAGGCGCCCGGCCCGGTCGGGCTGACGGTTGATCAATCGCATGGCGAAATTCCCGGTCAGAGACTCAGAGGCTGCCGTCGGCGGCCATTTGCATGAAGCTCGGGTCGAAGCGCAGGCGCACGTTATTGGCATCGCCGCGCAGCACATCGCCGGCGAAGCTCATGCCCACCGCGTCGGCGCTCTGCGCGCCTTCGCCGAGCAGGCCGTGGGCGAAGCTGAAGCGGGCGACCCGGTCCATGGTCTCCGGCAGCGCCGGGCTGGTGGCGAAGTCCACCGCCTCCCTGGGCGTGGCGAACAGGCGGGTGGCATCGAGCTGCGCTTTGTAGCCAGCCAGATCAGTGCCGGAGGCCTTGGCCATATGCTCCAGGGCCGCCTGGCCGCGCGGGCCGTTGTCATGCATCAGCGCGACGATTTCATACCAGGCGCCGGTCAGCGCCTTGCCCAGCTCCGGGTGGGCCTTGAGGGTGTCGCTGTTGACCACCAGCAGGTCCATGATCTCGCCGGGAATCTTGCTGGAATCAAACACCAGCGAGGTGTCTGGCGTAGCGGCCACGGTCGACAGGATCGGGTTCCAGGTGGTCACCGCCTTCACCTCAGGGGTGTTGAACGCGGCGGCAAGGTCGGCGTCGGAGGTGTTCACCACCTTCACATCGCGTTCGCTCAGCCCGGCCTGTTCCAGACCGCGGGCCAGCAGGTAATGAGAGACCGACAGCTCCACCAGATTCACCGGCAGACCGCGCAGGTCGGCGAGGGTCTTGTCCTTGCCCTTGAGCACCACACCGTCGTTGCCGTTGGAGAAGTCGCCGACAATCAGCGCCGTACTGTCCACGCCACCGGCGGCGGGGATGGTCAGCGCGTCCATATTGGTCATGGTGCAGCCATCGAACTGGCCGGCGGTGTACTGGTTGATTGATTCGACGTAGTCGTTGAGCTGGGTGACCTGGATCTCGATCCCGTACTTGTCCGCCCATTTCTTCACGATGCCTTCGCTGGCGCCGTATTCCCACGGCATCCAGCCGGCGTAGATGGTCCAGCAGATAGTGAAGCGGTCCTTGGCGAACGCGCCGGGAGACAGCAGCACGGCGGCGAGGCCGGCGGCCAGCAGGGAAAGCAGACGGGGTGTACGCATGAGAAACCTCCGGTTCGGTTATCGGGCGGGCAGGAGTCGAGCGGGCGCTTGGCGCTCTCTTCTCCCGGGCTTTTATCCCGCCGTGTAACCTCGCTGGAGGTCGACAGCTCTCGGACCAGACACTCGCCGTAGCGAGCCGGAACCCTAGCTGTCCATTTCTCGAATTGTGGTGCTGCTTTTACCGGATTGGGCCGGTGACTCCTGCACGGGTTGGACAAGAGCAAGAGGTGTGCCGGGTTGGCAGAAGGCGCGGGCTACTGGGGCTGTAGGGCTTTAAAGGGCTTGGATGTGGGAAAGAGGATGCCCGCTTATGAGGCGCGGGCAGAGCCGGGTGCTGCTTCGTGGTGCTGATTGCCGGAGGGCCGATCAGGCCTGGCAGATCAGGATGGCTTCTTCGATGCGACAGCTTCCTGGTTGGCCGTCGTATCCCCAGTGGATCGAGGGGAGCGGGCCGCTGGCGACCGAACTGCCATCGTCGTTGAACAGCTCGATGACCGCGTTCCACAGGCTTGTGCGGGGTGTTTCGCTGCCGGGGTCGAGGCACAGCAGATGGGTGATCTGATAGTTCCCGTCCTCCTCGAAGCCCTGGTAGCCGACCACCATCAGCCAGTGGCCGCTTCCTCCGGCCCAGCGCACACCAATGATCGGCATGCATTGGGCGTCGATCGCATCCTGGACTTGCTGGACGATTTCCTTCTTGCTGCCGGTGACGTATTCGGCGCCGACGCCCACGCCGCTGAAGCACTCGATGAGGCTGAGCATGTCGCGGTTATCGGTGCCTTCCGAGACCAGTGCGCCGAGGTTGCGAATCTCGGTACGGAAACGCCCCTCGCGGCTGTTGCCGTGCCATTGGTACATGTTTCTCGCTTCGTGGGAGCACATGACGCCCAGGGTGATCAGCGCCATTACCACGCAATAGGGGCCGCAAGCACCGTCGAGGCCGCCCTGGCGCAGGTGGATCAGCTGGCCGTTGCGGGCGTAGGTGAGAGGGCCTTCGGGGGAGACCATCAGCCAGGGGCTGACTGTCATTTTGTTCATGGGGAGCGGGTCCTTGCTTGGGGGAAGGGGTGGAGGGTAGAAGCGGCCTATTTTCCTACAGTTGTGAACCTCAAGCGAGGACCGTGAAGGGCGGTGCTTGCAACGCCTGTCGACATCCGCTCGATTTGTTTACCTGTATAAATAGCCAACATGGACGGGAGCTGGCGTTTTGCTTAGGGTGTGGCCATTCGATATTACTCTTGGGGCCCCGATGAAGCGTGATGCGTTCCTGAAAGAGCCGGAAGTGCGGGATTTCATTGCCTGGCTGTCAGACAACTTGCCGAAGCTCCCATTCAAGCTGCGGTTTAAGTCCAGCAAGTTCGTACCCGGAGGCATTGAGGCCGATGTCGTGGGTATCGAACAGGTACTCGGACACTATCACTGGAAAGACAACTGGGGTCAGACCAGGGACGTTCTGGGGAAACTGCGTGAGCAGTTGTCCAGCGCGCTCGACGTCAACGATGAGCAAACGCTTCAGGTGTGCCTGGATATTCTGCGTTGGGGCGGTGTGCGCGGCGCGATTCCGTTCTTGCACCGGCTGGCGGCCGACGGGACGTTGTCGAGCTACTTGAAAAGAATGGCGCGACTCATGTCGCTGGATGGCGAAACCGATCTCGATGACCTCGATGCGAGCAGTGTCGAGCGCTTCGACGCGGGCTTGACCAAGATTCACGCTGTCCTCGACACCTCCGGATCTCCGATCTACGACAGCCGTGTGGGCGCAGCGATTGCCATGCTGCATTCGCTGTTTCGCCAGCAGTGGTCGGGTGGCAAGTCCGTGTTGAAGTTCCCATCCGGCGCGGCGCGTGGTGACCAGATCCGCAACCCCGGGGCGTTCGTGAACGGTTTGTCCGCGCCGCAGTTTTCGGCGATCACCTATGCCGAGTGGGCGCGTTGTCAGGTGCAGTTGGGCTGGATCATTCGCGCCGTGCTTGAGCGGACCAAATGGTTTGCCGAGCAAGGAGCATTGTCGGCGCGTTGTCATGCGTTCGAGGCGAGCCTGTTCATGCTCGGCTATGACCTTCGTTGTTTCGGCTTGCCCTTCGCACCAGGCTTCGGCGCAACCGTTCAGCAAGACGCCGCCTCGGGCCGGAGGGCCGGCGGCAAAGGCTGGGTGCCTACGGGGCATTCTTTCAGTCAGGTGATTCGCGAATATGTGGCCTTCCGCAGCGGTGGCGGGCTCGACAACAAGGCGTGCTTCGTCGACTGGCTGGTCAAGCGACTGGGTCGTACCAAGGCGCTCTCCCGTTCCTCTGCGCAGGGCTACTGCTTTGCCTTTTCCATCCAGGAGTTCGACCTGTTCGACCGCTCGCTGGCTGCCCTTGAGCGCATTGCCGAAGGTGGCAAGGGCGGGCTGCGCGCGGTCCTAGCGAGCGAGGCACTGGAGCCCTTCACGGTGGGGGATGAGCGCGTCAGCGTCTGTCTGGTGGATGTCTGGCTCACGGGTAATGCCTACGCCACAGGGACAACGGGCAAGAAACGCATCGATTATCTGTTGAATGCGGGTTACGCCGGTACCGAGAACTCCGCCAAGACGCTGCTGGCAGTGGGGCGTAATGTGGGCAGGCATTTCGGGTTGCTCAATTCGAAGTACTCGCCCAATGAACTGTTCCGCACGTTCTACCAGGGTTTTTCACTCGACACGTGAGAGGCACGATGAAACGCAACGGCCAGTGCTGACTAGACAGGCTGACTGCCTGTTGGCAGCCGGGTTTACCAGCGGATGCGCCTTGAAGCGCGTTCGTCAACATAAGCGTGGTGGCATGTAAGCCGCTGCAGGCAATGTAATGATCAAGGAGAAGGTAATGGCGGAATTAGCTGATCGGCAGCAGGATGCTATCGACGACGTCATTCGTGACGCTGTGCGAGGTTCCGGCAAGGTCAATATCATCGTCGCCGGCAAGACTGGCGTCGGCAAGAGCACCCTGATCAACACCGTGTTCCGCGGACAGTTGGCCAAGACCGGCTCAGGTACGCCGGTGACCCAGGAGATCGAAGAGATCTCCAAGGAAGGGCACCCGATCACCATCGTCGACAGCAAGGGCCTGGAGCTGAAGGACTATAAGACCATCCTCAATGATCTGAACGCGTTCCTTGACCAGCGTGCCGGGCATCATGATGAAAACAAGCACATCCACGCGGCATGGATCTGCATTCAGGAAGGGGGCGATCGCGTAGAACAGGCGGAAGTCGATCTTTGCCGCGTGTTGACGGCCCAGGGCATCCCCGTAGTGGCGGTCGTCACGAAAAGCATGTTTGCCAAGGATTCCAACTTCCACTTGGCGGTCAAAAAAGAGCTGCCGGATGCCTGTGCCGTGGTGCGGGTGCGCGCCGAGGCCCAGCAGATCGAAGACGATGAAGGCAATGTGCTCAAGTTCGGGGTCAGAGGCATAGATGAGCTGATCTACGAGTCGGCGAGGTTGATCCCCGAGGCAAAAAAGCGTGCATTCGCCAATGCATTGAGCTCGCGGCATCAATCTTCCATGAAAATCAAAATCGAGCAGGCCGAAAAGGAAGTTCTGATCGCTAGCGGTCTGGCAGCGGCGGCCGGCGCCACGCCCATTCCTTTCTCCGACTCCTTCGTGCTGGTGCCCATTCAGGTAGGGATGTTGGCCAAGATCGGCGTCACCTTCGGTATGGAAGTCAGCACCACTGCCCTGACCACATTGGTGGCCTCGACGTTGGGGTCAACCGCTGCAAGCCTGCTGGGGCGTGCGGTAGTCACCGGGCTGCTGAAGATGGTCCCTGGTGTGGGCAGCGTGGTGGGTGGCAGCATCGCCGCGACCACGGCGGCCGCGCTGACAAAAGGGCTGGGCGCAGCTTATATCTCGGTTCTGACGGACTTCTGCAACAAGCACCCGGGCAAGGAACTCGATATCAGCTTGATTGGTGAAGAGCTGAAGCGGAAGTTCTCATTCAAGTAACCTGCCGCCTCGGTGTCGGCCTGCTGCATTCCGGCAGGTCGACAACGGCGCTCCCTGGCTTCTGCTCCATTTGTTTACCTGTATGCATGGCCAACGTGGACGTGTCCTGGCTTTTTGCATAGGGTGTGGCCATTCGATAGTGCGCCACACCCAACAAAACGACCATTTGCCGTGATCGTTTGGCTCGATGCTACCTGAACAGGTAAGGTGCGGCGCTTATTACTCATAGCTTGCAGGGAAGCGCTGATGCGCCACCTTCCCTGCGCCCGTGGAAGGAACACAGTGTGAACCAGCAAAACCTCGCCGATTTCATCTGGAGCGTGGCCGACGTGCTGCGCGGCGACTTCAGACAGTCCGAGTTCGGTCGAATCATCCTCCCGTTCACCGTGCTGCGCCGTCTGGAGTGTGTGCTCGAGCCTACCCGCGACAAGGTGCGTAGCCAGTTCGAGACGATGAAGGACATCGGCGTGGACATGGATCTGATCTTGCCAGGCACTGCTGGTGCCACCTTCTATAACGTTTCGCAGTTCTCGCTGGCGAGTGTCGGCTCCACCAGCACCCGCGCCAATCTGGAAGACTACATCGCCAAGTTTTCCGCGAACGCCCGCCAGGTGTTCGAGCACTTCGCCTTCGATGGCTGGCTGGCCAAGTTGGAAACTGCCAACCTGCTTTATCTGGTGACGCAGAAGTTCGCCAGTATCGACCTGCACCCGGACACCATCAGCAACCATGAAATGGGTCTGGTGTTCGAGCATCTGATCCGTAAGTTCGCCGAGTCCGCCAACGACACTGCGGGAGAGTTCTTTACCCCGCGCGATGTGGTGCGCCTGGCGACCACGCTGGTGTTCGCCCCTGACCACGAGGCACTCAACGGCGACGGTGTGGTTCGTACCGTTTATGACTGCGCGGCGGGTACCGGTGGTTTCCTGTCATCGGCCATCGAACAAGTGAGCGAGTGGAATGGCAATGCCCGTCTGGTGCCTTACGCCCAGGAGCTGAACCCGGAAACCTACGCCATTTCGGTGGCGGACAAGCTTATCCAGGGCTTCGAAACCCGCAATATCAAGCTCGGCAACACCCTCTCCAACGACCAGTTGCCCCATGAGCAGTTCGATTACTGCCTGGCCAACCCGCCGTTCGGCGTGAAGTGGGAGAAGGTGCAGAAACAGGTACAGAACGAGCACAGCCAGCAAGGTTTTGCAGGTCGTTTCGGTGCGGGTCTGCCGCGTGTGGGTGATGGTTCGTTGCTGTTCCTGATGCACTTGTTGTCCAAGCGCAAACCTGTAGACCTGGGTGGCAGCCGTATCGGCATCGTGCTGTCTGGTTCGCCACTGTTCAATGGCGGCGCCGGCTCGGGTGAATCGGAGATCCGTCGCTGGATTCTGGAGAACGACTGGCTCGAAGCGATCATCGCCTTGCCCAATGACCTGTTCTACAACACCGGTATCGGCACTTATATCTGGGTGCTGTCCAACCACAAGGATGCCTTGCGCAAAGGTAAGGTGCAGTTGATCGACGCCACCGCCATGCATGCGCCCATGCGCAAGAGCCTGGGTAGCAAGCGCAAGTACCTTTCCGAGGAGCAGATCGCCGAGATCGCCAAGTTGCACGAGGCGTTCGAGGACGGGCCGAACAGCAAGGTTTTTCCGACCAGTCATTTCGGTTATCGCCGTATCACGGTAGAGCGGCCGTTGCGGCTGCGGTTTTCTGTGACACCGGAGAGGCTCGAGGCTTATGAGAGCACCAAGGGGGCCGATCAGGTCGAGGCCTTTGCGGCCGTTCAGGGGGAGTTCGATAATCTGCCGGCGTTTCTCAAGGCTGCGGGCATCAAGAAGCTTGGCAAAGGGGCTTTGAAAGCGGCTCTGGCCTGTTTCGGCGAGCGTGATGGCAAAGCGCAGCCGGTCCTGGATGAGAAGGGCAACCAGCAGGCCGATTCTGATCTGCGGGAGTTCGAGAATGTGCCGTTGGGCCGGGATATTGAGGACTACTTTGCCCGTGAAGTGCTGCCGCATGTGGCGGATGCGTGGATTGATACCGGCAAGACGGACGAGAAGGATGGGCAGGTCGGGATTGTCGGGTACGAGATCAACTTCAACCGCTATTTCTATGTTTACCAGGCGCCGCGTGCGTTGATTGAAATCGATAACGATTTGAAAGCGGTCGAGTCAGATATTGCTTCAATGCTAGGGGAGGTAACCGCGTGAGTACCCATAAGTCATACCCGGTCTACAAGGATTCCGGAACAGAGATACTGGGGTTGGTGCCGAAGCATTGGGAGATCTTGCGCGCTAAGACACTTATTGACTCTGCGCAAAATGGGATTTGGGGTGATGATCCCGACGGTAGCGATGATGATGTCCACTGTGCTCGCGTCGCTGATTTCGACCGCAACAACCTTACTGTTGAAGGCCCTCTCCCGACGTTGCGGAATGTTCCAGAGTCGCAGCGACTCACACGGCAGGTCTATGCTGGAGACCTTCTGATTGAGAAGTCAGGCGGTGGAGAGCAAACTACAGTTGGAGTGGTAGTTCAGTATCGAGGGAGAGAGCCCGTTATTTGCTCGAACTTCGTTGCAGTGATTAAACCCAAGCCTGAGGTGCAGTCGCGTTGGCTTTGCTACACCTTTGCATACTTGTACTCTATGGGTGTAAATACTCGCTCAATTAAACAAACAACAGGGATTCAAAATATTGATGCTAGTCAATATTTTTCTGAGCAAGTAGCAGTTCCTCCGCAATTTGAGCGTGAACTTATTGCGGAGTACCTCGATCGTGAGACTGTAAAAATTGATACGTTGGTTCGAAAGAAAACCCGCTTTATCGACTTGCTCCGCGAGAAACGCCAAGCTCTAGTCACTCACGCAGTAACCAAGGGCTTCACCTCCAGCGTAAAGATGAAAAACTCCGGGGTTGAATGGTTGGGGGTGGTTCCGGACCATTGGGATGTTTTGCAATTACGACATACCGCTCGGCTTGAGTCAGGTCACACGCCCAGTCGTTCAAAACCGGAATACTGGGTTGACTGCACCATTCCTTGGTTCACCCTTGCAGATGTCTGGCAAGTTCGTAGCGGCGAACAGAAGTATGTGTCGGAGACAGCCGAGAAGGTCAGCCAGCTTGGCCTGGAGAACTCTTCCGCTCGATTGCTCCCAGCCGGTTCTGTATTTCTGTCGCGGACAGCTTCTGTCGGCTTTGCAGGCATTATGGAAGTCGACATGGCGACCTCTCAGGACTTTGCGGTTTGGACATGTGGCAGCGAGCTTTTCAACGAATATCTCTATTACGTGCTGCTGGGCATGAAACCGGATTTTGATAGGCTGATGATGGGGTCGACGCACAAGACCATTTACATGCCGGATATCGAGGCAATTCGAATCGCTCGCCCGCCCTTTGAGGAGCAGCGAGCTATTGTCGAAGCATTGAGCGGTCAGTTGGGACGTTTCCGTGCGCTGATTGACAAAACCGAACGCAGCATCGCCCTCTTGAAAGAGCGCCGCACCGCACTCATCACAGCCGCCGTAACCGGCCAGATCGACCTGCGAGAAACCGTATGAGCCAGGGCCGGAGCATCCGCCTTTTCCTCGTCGACGGCACACCCAACGGCCTGCTGACCGCCGAGATCATGAACTGGACCGGCCATGTCCTGACCGGCCCGCGCAGCAAGCTGGCCGAGCTGGTACAACGCCCCGAATGCGCTCGCACCGGGGTGTATTTCCTGGTCGGCCCCGACCCGGAAAACAACCTGCGTTCGCGGGTGTATATCGGCGAGTCGGACGATGTGGCCAAGCGCCTGAAAACCCACAACCGCCTGGAAGACCAGGGCGGCAAGGATTTCTGGGAGCGGGTATGTCTGGTAATCAGCAAGGACCAGAACCTGACCAAGGCCCATGTGAAGTATCTGGAGAGCTTGCTGCTTGAGATCGCCGCCAGGTCGGGCCGTTGCGAGTTGCTCAATGGCACTGCCCACGAGTATGGCAGCAGTCTGCCCGAGTCCGATCGCGCCGACATGGCATTCTTCCTGGAGCAGATCCGCACCGTGCTGCCGGTGCTGGGCTTCGACTTCCTGCGTGAATTGACCAAGCCGTCATCTCCGGGGCCAGGGCCTGATGCCGCTGTTGTCCAGTATTCGCCGCGTTTCCGCCGTGCGGTTCCGAAGGAGGGCGGTGTGGCCTATGCGCAGGAAGTCGACGGCGAGTTCTTTGTCCTCAAAGGCTCTCAGGCACGCGCTGAATGGATCGGTAAGCCAGGCGGGTACGAGGCGTTGTTCAAGCAATTGCTAGTCGAAGGCGTTTTGGTGCCAGACAGTGCCAGTCAACTGCGTTTTGCTGTGGATTACGCCTTCAACAGCCCCAGCGCGGCGGCTGCCGTCGTGGCGGGGCGCTCTGCCAATGGCAGGACTGCCTGGGTCGTCGAAGACACTGGCCAGACTTATGCCGCCTGGCAGGACCAACAGTTAACAGAGCTCGCGCCGAGTACCGTGGACGAGTAAACCCGGTTGGCTTCTTTGGGGCCGGTCGTGGACAGGGAAAAGAGGGAACGATGAGTCAGATTCACCACGAATGCGAACTGGAACGCCATATCGTCGAGCAGCTCGAAGCTGCCGGTTGGCTGCTGGGCAAGTCTGCCGATTATGACAAGGGGCGGGCGCTGTTTCCCGGGGATGTCATAGGGTGGCTGGAGGACAGCCAACCGGAGCCTATGGCCAGGCTCCGTGCCATGAATGGAGCGGGCACCGAAAGGGTGGTGCTGGACCGTCTGGTCAATCAACTCGACAACAAGGCAAATGGCGGCACCATCAACGTGCTGCGCTACGGCTTCACCGTGGCCGGTGGTGGAACTCTCGCCATGAGCCAGGCGATGCCCGAGGACACCCGCAACGATACGGTGATCGCTCGCTACGCGGCCAACCGCCTGCGCGTGGTGCCGCAGTTGCGCTATTCGCTGGATAAGACCGATGAAATCGACCTGGCTTTCTTCATCAACGGCCTGCCGGTGGCGACCGTAGAGCTGAAGACCGATTTCACTCAGTCCGTCGAAGCCGCCATGCAGCAGTACTGCATGGACCGCAAACCCGAGCGCCGAAGTGGCGGTACGGAACCGTTGCTGACCTTCAAGCGCGGCGCGGTGGTGCATTTCGCCATGAGCGACAGCGACATTCGCATGACCACCAAACTGGCCGGCGACTCCACTTTCTTTCTGCCATTCAACCGGGGCAATGATGGTGCCGCCGGCAATCCATCTGGCGAAAACGGCAACTACCCCGTGAGCTATTTCTGGGAGCGGGTGCTACAGAAAGACAACTGGCTGCGTATCTTCCATCGCTTCGTGCTGCAGGAACGCAAGGAAGCCCAGGATGTCAACGGCAAGACCTATTTCAAGGAAGGCCTGATCTTCCCGCGTTTCCATCAATGGGAAGGCGTCACCAAGATGGTCGATGCCGTGCTGTCGGAAGGAGCTGGCCAGCCTTATCTGATCCAGCACAGCGCCGGCTCCGGAAAGACCAACACTATTGCCTGGACGGCACATTCGCTGATCCGACTGCGCCGGCCCGCGGGTGATCCGTACTTCCATAGCGTGATCGTGGTGACCGACCGGCAGGTGCTGGATCAGCAACTTCAGGACGCGATCCAGCAGATCGAACACCAGACCGGCGTGGTCTGCGCCATCGATCGCCAGCGCTCCAACCTGCCCAAGAGCCAGCAACTGGCCAATGCCATGCTCGAAGGGGTGCCGATCATCGTCTGTACCCTGCAGACCTTCCCCCATGCACAAAAGGCCATTCTCAGCGAGCAAAGCCTGCGCGATCGTCGTTTTGCCATCATCATCGACGAGGCGCACAGCTCAACCGGCGGTAGCATCGCTGACGACCTGCGCTATGTGCTGACCGGGCAGAGCGAATCGGAGTGGGAGCAGCTCTCGAAAGAGGAACGACTTTCCGTCTGGCAAAGCTCGCGCTCGCGCCCGGGCAATGCCAGCTACTTCGCGTTCACCGCAACGCCAAAGCATTCGACGCTGAGCCTCTTTGGTCGTCCCCGTGACCCGAGCAAACCGGTGAGCACCGAGAATCCACCGGCACCGTTCCACCTCTACACCATGCAGCAGGCGATCGACGAAGGCTTCATTCTTGATGTGCTGAAGAACTACACCAGCTACGAAGTGGCCTTCAAGATCGGCAGCGACATGGTCGATGACAAACGCGTCGACGAGAAGAGTGCAGGCCGCAAGCTGGCCAGGTGGCTTTCCCTCAACCCGGTGAACGTGGGGCAGAAAGTCGAGCTTATCGTCGAGCACTTCCGCAGGAACGTGGCGCACCTGCTCGGTGGTCAGGCCAAGGCCATGGTGGTGACCAGTTCTCGGGCCGCAGCAGTGAAGTACCACTTGGCGCTGGAGGATTACTGCAAGCGCAAAGGCTACGAAAACGTACAGGCCATGGTGGCGTTCTCCGGTGATGTGCCGAACAGCGATGTCGAGGAACCGAGCCTGCCGGCTGATCACCAGTTTAACGAGCTCAATCTGAACCCGGGGCTGGAGGGCCGCGATATGCGTCGCGTGTTCGACACACCGGACTATCGGGTGATGATCGTTGCCAACAAATACCAGACCGGTTTCGACCAGCCCAAGCTGGTGGCCATGTACCTGGACAAGAAGATCTCCGGCGTCGAGGCGGTGCAAACGCTCTCGCGGCTGAACCGTACCTTCCCCGGCAAGGACAAGACCTTCGTCATCGACTTTGCCAACAAGGCCGAAGAGATTCTCGCCTCCTTCAAGACGTTCCACCGCGATGCACAGGTGGCAGACATTCAGGATCCGAACATTGTCTATGACATCAAGCAGCGCCTGGATGGCATGTTCATTTATGAGCAGGCCGAGGTGGAGGCTTTTGGTGATGCCATCGTCGATCCGAAGGTCACCCATCAGCGGCTGTTCTCGCTGACGCAGTCGGCTACTGACCGCTTCAACGGCAAATTGAAGGACCTCAACGATGCCATTGATCGCTGGGAAAAGGACTGGGAGAGAGCACACGACGAAGGCAATGAAAAGGACATGGAGTATGCCGATGTCCGGCGCTCGGAATACTGCAAGGCTCGCGATGAGCTGATGATCTTCAGCGAGAGCCTGACCAAGTTCGTGCGCAGTTACGAGTACATTGCCCAACTGATCGACTTTGCCGATCCAGGTCTGGAAGCCTTCTCGAGTTTTGCCCGTCTGCTGCGCAAGCGGCTCAAGGGAATCATCGCGGAACAGGTGGACCTGGGCGACCTGAAGCTCAGCCATTTCAAAATCAAGAAGGGCGAGCATCTTGGTGGTGTAGTTCCCACTGGCGAAACACCAGGTCTCTACGGCATCACCGACAATGGACTGCGCGATGCTCGTGACCGTGAAAAGAAGTACCTCACGGAGCTGATCGAAAAGCTCAACAACGCCTTCGGCAAAGACATTACCGATACCGATCAGGTTGCGTTCGCTGTGCACGTTTCGGAAAAGCTGCGAACCGATAGGCTGGTGATGGCGCAGGTGCAGAACAACACGATGGAGCAGGCCATGAAGGCCGATCTTCCTGCGAAGACCATTGCGGCCATTGGCGAAGCCTTGGGGAGCCACACCAGCATGGCTAGGAAACTGCTCAGTGATGAGTCGACACGGGACGTGTTCCTGACTGTGGTGTACGAATTGCTGAAGAAGGATGCGGGTCTGGCGTTGCTTGATTCGGCGAGATCAGGTGTTTGAGCAGCGGGTTTTAGCCGTGTCCGGTTAAAGCGCCGCCGGGGGCAGGCAGGCCTGATAAGGACGGGCATGCTGGCAAGTTGCCGGACCAGGGCCACGGACGTAAAGTCCGCATCTGAACAACAGGGCTACGGACGACCACGCATGAATGAATCTCCCTTTCTCCAATACAAGGACGTGCTCGTCCATGACCGCAGGGCTTCTGCCAGGTGTTTGCGCTCGATCGTACTGTCGATGCGGGAGTGTTCCGACTGTAGCGTCAATGCGGATGACCTGGCGCAACTGACGCCGGAACATTTCGAAGCGGCGCAAGCGTTGCTGGCCGTTTACAAAGACGGGCTGGCGAATGATCGGGCGGCCATGGAAGTGCTTCGGGAGGTTGAGAAGCACTGGCCGGATTACCGGACCGCACCTTATGGGCTGGATCCGTTTCCGGACCCAGAGATGATCTTCGTGCCCGATCAGGCCGAACTGATCGAGCACCTGCAGCCGTTTTTCGGCATTGACCTCAGTACGGTCAACCGCGAGTGGACTGGCTACCTGACCATGCTCGGGCCGCTGGAGCCGACCGAGCATGAGTCCGTTGGCCAGGCGACCGAAGGTACTCCTTGGCACAACCGGTTGGTACACACCAACTGGATTGGCTTCAAGGTCGAGAACGGACGCTACCGGTTGATGGGCGATCCGCGTTATTTCTTCCTGCATGCGGGTAATGAGCATCTTGCTGATCCGTATGTGGAAGCGCGTGAGCAACTGGTCGAGCACTATGCTCGGCAGAAAACGGCTTACGAGGCCGCACGGGCGAAGTATCGCGAAACCGGGTTGCTGTTTTGCCCGTCGGATCTGGCAGACGGTGTGCCCGCGCACAGGGTCGAGCAGATGGCGTTCGTCGAGCAGATTGGTGGGGTGGCGGATTTCTCGAAGTTTCCGGCGTCCAGCCTGACGCTGGGTTATGAGGAATGCGGGAAAAGCGGGATTACGGCGGGGTATCCGTGCAGTCCGGCTGGGCGGGTGTTTCATCATGTGGCAAGTGTGCCGGGGTATCACTATCAGAGTGCGGGGGCGGATCGGGTGATGATGTTTTATGAGCCGGTGGAGGGGGTGGTGTTGTTTGGGTTTTATCGGCGGCGCGGTGATAGCGAAGACGGGTTGAGCTACTAATCCCTGCTCAGACGTCGATTGAATCAGTTGCCGATTCAACCTTAAGGACGATGGCGGGTGCCAATCGCGGCTGAAGCCGCTCCCACGAAGGGCCGGGCCAGGATTCTGCACAAGACAGTTGTCCCGACCTGGCTTTTCGCTTGCTTGCGCGATGCCATCACTGCCGATACAGCGCCACTGCCTTGAGCAGCTGATCCCGCACATGCTCGCGCAACTCCAGCGGCCCGATCACTTCGATATCCGCCGCATTGCTCATCAGGAACAGCCGCAACCCCTGGCTGTCGAGGATGCCGCAGCTCAACCGCCAATGCTCGCCACCCTCCGGCTCCAGCGTCTGGTCGTCGGCCAGCGGGTTTTCCCACAACCGGTTGTACAGGTTGGCGCTCAGGCGCAGTTCCAGGCGGATTTCGCGGTCGCCGTGAATGGTCATCAGGTGCCGCTGGGCCTCCAGCGAATGCACGTCGTAATTGTCCGGGTCGGGGATGTTCAGCCTTCCGGTGTCGACCTTGACGATGCGGTGCAACATCAGCGCGCACAGTTCGCCGGGGCCGTTGCTGCCGTATTTGCCTCGCGGTCTGTCGGGGTCGGGCTGGTAGCCGTCGAGCCAGTGTTCCTCGGCCACCAGCGCCGACAGGTAGGTGTTGGAGTCCTGGTGAGACAGCGCCAGTGGCTTGAGCTGGTAGACGCACAGCGCATCGTCCGCATCCCGCGGGCGGTAGGTCACGGCCAGGGGTTCGTCCTGGTAGATCGCCAACTGGATGCGGTGCAGCAGCGCGGGGGCGTAGCGGCCCGGCTTGAGCAGGGTGAAGCGGGTGCCGGAGGTGATGCGCCGGCCCAGGTCGATGCCGCGCCGGGTCTGGTGGTTCATTGCACGGGTGGCAAACTTGCGCAGGTCGGTGAGCTGTTCGGTGTGGGCCTTGAGGCCGAAGCGTTCGGCGTGGTCGAAGATCGCCGACAGGGTCATGGCTTCGATGGGCAGCAGCTTGAGCTCGTGCTGGTACTTGCTGATTCGCCACAGGATGGGCAGGCCGTCGCCCTGGTCCTCGCGCTGCACCAGCACTTCGGATTCGAGGTAATCGAGGTCACGGGTGATGGATTTCAACGAGCCCGACCATTCCGTATCCCCTCCGCGCATCAGTTCGTACAGTCTGGAGGCAGGGAGCGCGTGTTGCTGACGGCCCAGCACCTGGATCAGGCGCTCACGGCGAATTTCAAAATTTTTCATCGAATCGGATGGACCTGGACAGAAAGTGGCAAGGCTGGCTGTTTTCATACCCGGGCTGACAGGCGATAGGGCCTGCACCAGCCCACAGGAGCATTACATGAAGCGTCAGTCCTACCTCGCAGTTACTCACGTTGCCGGCTTTATCGACTGGTTGGCGGCCGAGCTTGAGTCGGATTCGTTGTTCCGCCACCACTATGTGCAGCGTCGCGGTGGCCAGTCGTGGCAGTGCGACAGCCTGTTCGACGCCTTCGAGCGGTACCGCTGGAATCATCCGGGTAACGAGCGGCTGGCCTACGCCGCCGGCGATTGCCCGCGCAGCAATGGCCTGGCGCTGGAGGCGCTGCGCCTTGACCTGCTGGCGGCGAAAGGCGATGACGGCCGTGTGTTGCAAGGTGCAAAGGAGGTGATGGCCTGGGGTGGCGTCACGGCGCGCAACAACGAATGGCTCGAAACCAATGGCAAGGGCCTGGCGGACACCCTGTGGCAGGTCAAGGCGGCCCTGGATGCTGGCGATCCGCAGGTACCGGTGCTGCGGGCCAAGGGGTTGCGCTTCAATTCGGGCATGACCAAGGTCTACTCGCTGATCTGCGATGACTTTCTGATCTACGACAGCCGTGTGGCGGCCGCGCTGGGCTGGCTGGTGGTGAAGTATTGCGAGGCGAACACGCTGGGCTGGGTGCCGCCGGAGCTGTGCTTCCCGTGGGCGGCGGCCAAGGAGGCCAGCACCAGCACCACGCCGAAGCGGCGCAATCCGGGTCAAGGCCCGTGGCAGTTCAAGCGTCTGCGTGCCGGTCACCATCACGCCCTTTGGAACCTGCGGGCCAGCTGGCTGCTGAGTGCAGTGCTGGCGCATCCGGCGGCCAATGACAGCCGTTTCAACCGCGTCACTGGTCCGGTCACGCCACTGCGGGCGCTGGAAGCGGCGTGCTTCATGATCGGCTATGACCTGGGCAAGTAATAAGGGCGGTACAGGACTGCAGGGCCTGGCACGGCATCCCGAATGAATCTCTGCCCGGCCCGGTGGGTCACAGCTTCATCGACCACCCGCACGGCCCTTTTGGGCAGAGAGGTATGCATGAGTAACGATGAACTGGAGCGTGAAGTCCTGACCCGGTTGCTGCACGCGCATCCGCAGGGACTGGGCAAGGAGATTCTCGACAACTACCGCGGTGAGAAAGCCGTGGCGGGGATGTTGAAGACGTTGCAGGAACGCAACCTGATTCAGGGCAACCCGGTGACGGTGGAGGAACATGAGCCGTCGGTGGTGTTTCCGATCAAGTTGACCAGCGCCGGGGTTGAAGCGGCCCGGCAGCTGGAGGAGGGGAGTCCGGCTTCTTAGCCTTCAACGGGCCCATCGCCGGCAAGCTGGCTCCCACAGGTATCGAGTCTGGCCCCGATGACTCTGTGGAAGCTGGCTTGTCAGGCCATTGGCAGTCGCTCAGCCCAGCGCCGGCGTACGCGGTGGAATCATCCGCCGGTTGCCGGTGGCTTCGAACGCCGCACCCAGGCGCAGCAGGTTGGAGTCGTCATAGGCACGACCGGCGAAGGTCAGGCCCACCGGCATGCCGATATCGGCCATTACGCCCATTGGCACGGTGACGGTGGGCACGCCCAGGTGACGGATCGCCAGGTTGCCGTTGGCCACCCAGATACCGTTGCTCCAGGCGATATCCGCCGATTCCGGGTTGACGTCCGCATCCGCCGGGCCGACATCGGCCACGGTGGGGAACAGTACGGCGTCCAGCTTCTGCGCGTCCATCCAGTCTTCCAGATCGAGCTTGCGGGTCTTCTCCAGCGCGCGCAGGCCGTCCGGCACGGTGCTGATCTCGTTCCACGGGGTGATGCCGCGTTCGGCCATCCTCACGTATTCGTCCATGCCCGCGGCGAGGTCGCCTTCGCGGTTGGGCAGGGTGCCCGGATCGTGCGGGAAGATCTTCGGACCATCGACGTCTTTCAGGCGGTTCAGCTTCGGATCGCCATTGGCCTGCAGGAAGTCGTCGAAGGCCCAGGCGGTCAGATCCCACAGTTCATGGTGGAGGAACTCCGGCGAGACGATGCCGCGGTTGAACACGGTCGGCGCGCCCGGACGGTCGCCCTCGCAGTTGGACACCAGCGGGAAATCCACTTCGATGACTTCAGCGCCAGCAGCCTCCAGCGCAGCGCGGGCCTGTTTCCACAGGTCGATGACCGAGGCGCGGGTGTTGATGCGCTGGCCGGTCGGACCGCCGATGCCCGGGGCTTCGGAGGTGCCTGCCAGCTCGTCGGCATTGATGTACATGCGCGGTACGCCCAGGCGCTTGCCGGCCAGGGCCTTGGCGTCCACCGCCAGTTCCAGGTAGGAGGCCGGACGCACCGAATCGACACTCGGGATCGGCACCCAGGGTTGCAGGCGCCACAGGTCACCACGGGTGTCCTTGTCTTCGGCGACCACCACGTCCAGCACTTCCAGCAGGTCGGCCATGGTCCGGGCGTAGGGCACCACCACGTCCATGGTCGGGGTCAGCGGCCAGTTGCCGCGTACCGAAATCACCCCGCGCGATGGGGTGTAGGCGCACAGACCGTTGTTCGAGGCCGGGCCGCGACCGCTGGACCAGGTTTCCTCGGCCAGGCCGAACGCCGAGTAGCTGGCGGCGGTGCCGGTACCGGCGCCGTTGGACGAGCCGGAGGCGAAGGGGGCGGTGAGGTAGGCGGCGTTATACGGGCTCTCGGCCCGGCCATAGACGCCGCGCTGCATGCCGCCGTTGGCCATCGGTGGCATATTGGTCTTGCCCAGGCAGATGGCGCCGGCCGCGCGCAGACGCTCGATGGTGAAGGCGTCGCGATGGGCGACCAGTTCGGCAAAGGCCGGGCTGCCGGAAGCCGCGGTCAGGCCCTTGACCAGGTAACTGTCTTTGGCGGTATAGGGAATGCCGTCCAGCGGGCCGAGGGTTTCGCCACGGGCGCGACGGGCATCGGAGGCTTCGGCTTCCGCGAGGGCTTCGGGGTTGCGCACGACCACGGCATTCAGCGCCGTGGCGGTATCGGCACCGTCGTAGGCATCGATCCGGGCGAGGTAGGCCTTGACCAGCTCGACCGCGGTGGTCTGGCCGGACTCGAGCGCGGCACGCAGTTGGGCAATGGAAACTTCGGTAACCTCGATCATGCAGCTTGCTCCGGTGGCTGACAGGTAACAGGGAAGGTACTTCCCTCACGCAGGGACATCACGCTTTTCAAATTGTTTTCTCGTTCGATCCGCCGTTGTACGGTTTTACACAACAGGCATGGCCTAAAGCGGGCGATATTTTTAACACTTGGCGCGTCACAAGGGAATGGGGGACAGCACAAAGCCCGGTGTTTTCACCAGCCAAGGGCATTTCAGGCGACGAGCGTGTAGAAAAATATGAACGGACAATCGCCGAAGGCCGAGGCATCGGAAACGGATGAGAGAAGGAGACCTGGAAGGGAAAATGGCAGGGGCGGCTGGATTCGAACCAACGCATGGCAGGATCAAAACCTGCTGCCTTACCGCTTGGCGACGCCCCTGTAGCGATGGATGAAGAACCATCCGATTGCTGAATCCTGCGGCGTGCGAAAAGGAATTTCGCCTTGAGCGGTGTGGCTCGCTGCAGGATGGGCGGCAATTTAACAACTTTTGTTACGTCTGTGAAGCCCTGTTTTGCAAATAAAGCGTTTTTAAACAGCGACTTAGTTTTGCGAGGCCCTCGCGTAGGCGATCGGCGCCCGTACGACCTTTGACGCCGACAGACCGTGTTTATTATTCTTGACGACGTTTGACGCAACGAAACCAACAAGAGCAAAGGGTGCGTGCATGACCATCAAAGTGCTGGAAGCTCACGAGGTGAACGAGCACCGGGTGGCGCTGCCCGGTTGGCAGGAGCAGTACACGCAGATGTCGTCCGGCCATTTCCATGGCCGGCTGGTCCACGCTGAAAGCGATGCCCTCGAGCTCTACGAAGAACACATGAACCTGCGGGTTGAGCAGGAATTCCACGCGCCGGCCGATGCCCTGGTGTTCAGCTTCGACATGAGCGACGACGCGCTCTATTTGCTGGACGGTCAGACCCGCAATGGCTGGGTCACCCCCGAGAATTACCGCGAAGTGGCTGTGGTGCTGAAGCAGCCCGCGGCCTGGAACCGATCGGCGGCGGACTTCCACCCGTTGGTGTTGCAGCCGCTGCGCTCCAGCGGCTGCCGCTCGTTCGCCAGCTCCTTGAGCAGCGTGCTGGCGGAAGTGGTCGAGGGGCAGGTGGATGTCGCGGCGCCCGGCTTCGCCCGACAGATCGCCGATGGTTGCTTCGCCCTGCTGGACCAGGCAATGGACGTCGGCCGGCGCGGGCGTGCCGAGTGCCAGGCACGGCGGGTGGTGGAGCGGGTCAAGGCGCTGGTCAACGATTGCCCGCAGGACAGCTTCGGGGTTCTGGACCTGGCGAGCGCCGCTGGGGTGTCGGTGCGTCATCTTCAGCAATCGTTCATGCACTACGCCGATATGCCGCCGACGGTGTGGCTGAGGAATCGCCGCCTGAACGCCGTCCGGCGCGACCTGCTGGCTTCTGATCCGGCCCGGGTGACCGTGGCCGAGGTGGCGATGCGCTGGTCGTTCTGGCACCTGGGGCGCTTTTCCCAGGCGTATTTTGCGTTGTTCGGGGAGTATCCCAAGGCGACCTTGAAGCGGTCGTGATGGCCTCATTGCCGGCAAGGCCCGGATTGACCCCGATCAAGCCCGTGCGAACCGGCGCGGGGTAGGGTGAAGCTCCATCACTGCGCAACAAGGACGCCTGTCATGGCCAAGCCTTTTCCCCTCAACCCCAAGCACCCCGAACGCGTCTGCTGGGGCTGCGATCGCTACTGCGCCGCGAGCAAGCTGGACTGCGGCAATGGCGCGGACCGGACCATGCACCCGGCTGAGACCTTTGGCGAAGACTGGCATGAGCAGGGCGACTGGGGGCTGGCTGCACCGCAGGCCGAGGACCCGTCGCCCTCGGCCTGAGGCATCAGTTCTTCCAGCAGTCGACGGAGCGCGAGCAGACGTCGTAGCGCTTGTCCAGCTCGGCCAGGCGGGTGTTGAGCTTGCCGTACTCGTCTTTCAGGATGTCACCCATCATGTAGTCGTACGAAGGGAGGTAGGGCCTGAAGAGTTTCGCGTTCGGCTGATCCGGCCTGCTGAACTTCGCCAGGGCCGTCAGTTCGTCGGTCTGCAGCGAGCGCAGGCGCTTGCGCGAGTCGTCCTGGTAGTGTCCCAGTAGCTGCGGCTTTCGTGTCTCCAGGGCGTCGATGAAGGTGGCCCAGTTTTCCCGGTACTCGGCCCAATAGCTGTCGGGCATGGAGAACTCCAGCAGTGCTTTGCGCTGGTCGACCTCGGCAACCACCCGCGTTGCCACCGCGGCCGGATCCCTGATGGGATCGGGCGCTCTCATGGCGGGGGTGATGCTATCGCTGATGATCTTGTCGATCATCGCCGTGCGTTCAGGTGTATCGGGTTGCGGGTCGAAGCGCGGGAAAAGCGGGGATGTGCCGGCGCAGGCGGGCAGTGTTTCGCCCCTGATCGGCAATACTCGCCGTGCCGTTTTCCCGTTGAGCTGGTGCAGTGTGGTGAGTGAGGTCACACAGCGATTGCCTTCACGGACCAGGGTCAGTTCATACTCCGATCCGGGTTGTGGCGTGAGGTTGATGTACGTGGTGCAGACCGCGTAGCCGGTGGTGATGGTGTTGGTCTGCAGCAACTGTTCCTTTCCGGGCGCGAGCCGAACCTCGATGTAAGGTCCGGCGTTATCTGGCGCAGGGGCCTTCATGTCGGCCCGACGCACGGTATCGGCCGTGAGCAGGTTGTTGAGCAGGCCGGCAGTTCGACCCTGGCAATGCTCGGTGTCGAACAGGCTGAGAGAGGTGCTGTCGACCTTGGTAATGAAGCGCAGTTTGGCCGCGTCGGCCTGTACGGGGTCCTGGTAGTTGCCATGGATGCTGCAGCCGCCGGCCAGCAGGCTGACCGCGGCCAGGGTGAACAGACGCAGCGGCGAGAGAACAGGCATGTTCACGGATCGTCCTTGAGTGAGTCGAAGCGTGGATGCTACTGAAATGCCATCATTGCCGTCTACCTTCCGGCATGGGCAGGGCGACACCGGGAGAGGGCAACGCCAGTCTGTTGCGAGCGGGCGTCTGCATCGAGCGGCTACCGTGTTGTCGAGCCGAGGCGACCGTCGAGCAAAAAGCGTAGCGCCCGCTGAAACAGCGGATGGCACTCTTCCCACGGCAGCTCATCCAGCGCCGCCCAGAAGAAGCTGAAGCGGTGCCCGTGGTCGTCCTCGGTCTGGTGGCTCCACTGCTCCGGCAACGGCGCCTCGGCTTCGCAAAGGTGGAACGACCAGACCTGCCCCTGATGCCCGGCATCCCAGGTGCCAAGATCCGTCACCACCCTGGCGTTGCCGATTCCCGACTCTTCCTTCAGCTCCCGCAGCGCCGCCTGGGCCGGCGTTTCGCCAGGCTCGATGCTGCCCTTGACCAGTTGTACGCCGGCCTGTGGGTGGCGAAACAGCAGGATGCGGGGCGGCTGGCCGGGCAGCAGCACGATCGGGCAGGCCTTGGTGGCTGACAGGGTGGAGAGGGGCGCAAAGGGATTGCCGCACAGCGGCACGGCTTCCTGATGCGGCCAGGTTTCCACCAGAAAGTCCCGCACCGACTTGATCCGCGCGCTTTCGCGCATGGAACGGTGGGTGCACAGCCAGACTTCGCGGCTCAGCTCCGGCACGTCCATCACCAGTTCCAGGCTGGGGGTGAGGCGGGCGGTGCGCTTTTCCACGATGCCCACGCCGCCGCCGGCAATCACGCCATCGTAGATCCCGAGTGTGTGGTTGCAGCGCAGCCAGGGCGCCGGTGCGCCGTCCAGACGTTCCCACCAGGCTTCCATGGTCTGGTCCATGCGTGACTCGTCGAGGCCGACGAAGTCCAGCGCCGCCCAGTTGCGCTCCGTCAGCGCCTGGCGTTTTTGTGCCGCATAGGGGCTGGAGGCGTAGAGGGCGAATTCGATTTCACCCAGGGGTTCGGCGATCAGGTCGCTGGACTCCGGGCGGGTGTAGCGCAGCGACAGGTCGGCTTCGCGCCGGGCCAGGTTGACCGGGAAAGGCGTGGTGAGGATTTCCATGTCCAACTGCGGGTAGCGGGTACGGATCGGCGCGAGCAGGGCGGTGACCAGGAATGACAGCCACTCATCGGCGTTCACCCGTACCGTGCCTTCCACCGTTTCCGGCGAGTCGGCCTCGCGCAGGATTTCGTTGGCTGCGCCTTCCATCTGCTCAGCCCAGCCGGCGATGCGCTGGCCGAAAGCGGTGGGGAAGCAGCCGGTGGAGGTGCGCTCCAGTAACTGCCCGCCCAGTTGTTCCTCCAGGGCATCGAGCCGCCGCGACAGCGTCGCGGTACTCAGGCGCAGGCGCTGGGCCGCACGTTTCAGGTTGCCGCTGCGCACTACCGCCAGCAGCACATGCAGGTTGTCCCATTCAAGGCGTTTCATAGGTGCAATCAATGCTCAGTGTGTCGACCATCCAGGTGCACAAATGTAAGGCATAAGTCGGACGGGTCAAGCCATCGCCTGACTCATGACCGGGCGTTAGCGTCCATGTCCGGTGCGGTGCCTATTTGCGGAAGCACAACACCTTCGACGTGAGTTTCTGCAACACCTCGTCCCGCTGATTGGTGGTGATCGACTGCACCAGCACCATGTCCCGGTCCGGTTTTGAGCGCGACGGTTTGATCTCCAGAAGGGTGCTGGTGACCTTGAGTTCGTCCCCTGGCCGGGTCGCCTGCGGCCAACTGATTTCACCGCCCGCACCGATGACGCCACGGCCCAGGGGAAAGCTGGTCACCAGCAGCTTCATGGTCAAGGCCGCAGTGTGCCAGCCACTGGCGGCGAGGCCCTGGAAGAAGGTGTCTTTCGCCGCTTCCGGGTCGATGTGGAACGGCTGTGGGTCGAACTGGCCGGCGAAGCGGATGATTTCTTCGGCGGTCAGCAGATAACGGTCGCTGACAAAAACATCGCCAACCGCCAGGTCATCCAGATAGAGTGGTTCTCGGATTTTTCCTGCTTCCATTTTGTTTTCCTCCGATAGGGTCTGGTCGAGGTTCATCGTCCTGACTCCCGAGCCGACATTCAACCCCCGACGAGTCGTTATGAGCGTTGATGCCCGCGACACCCCCGACAGCGACTGGATTCGCATGCGCCGTGACCAGGAAACCGGCATCGAAAGCGTGCACGCGCATTTCCAGGGCCACGCCTACGATCCCCACGACCACGACGAGATGCTGGTGGGCATTACCCAGCAGGGCGTGCAGCAGTTCAGTTGCAACCGCTCGCTGCACGTCAGCACGCCGGGCCGGGCGATCCTGATCGAGCCGGGGGCGGTGCACGACGGCCATGCGCCGGAGGCGGAAGGCTTCACCTACGCCATGCTCTACCTGCCGCAGGCCTACGTCTCGGGCATGACCGAACGACTGGGCTTGGGTGACGCTTCGGCCTTGCAGGCGGCGTTCCACAGTACCCTCACCGACGATGCGCAACTGATCGGCGCGATCCAGCAGGCGTTTGTCGCCGTGCACCAGAACGAGGGCCGGTTGGCCCGCGACCAGTGCCTGGACCAGTTGCTGAACCTGCTGTCGCGCCACCTGTACCTGAAGGCGCCGTCGCTGCGCCGCGATTCGCCGCTGGAACTGCAGCGGGCGCGGGATTTCCTGCATGCGCAGATGGCCCATGACATCAGCCTCGAAGAGCTGGCCACTTACTCGGGCGTAGATCGTTTCCGCCTCACCCGACAGTTCAAGAAAGCCTTCGGCCAATCGCCCCACGCCTATCTGGTGCGCCTGCGCCTGCGCGCCGCACGGGCCTTGCTCGCCCGTGGCATGGCGCCGGTGGAAGTCGCCGCCGAGGTGGGCTTCGCCGACCAGAGTCACCTGGGGCTGTGGTTTCGCCGGGCGTTCCGCATGACGCCGGCGGCTTATCGGAAGCAGTGCACAAACCTTACAGACTGATCCCGCCTCCTGCTCCGATCATGGCGCCTCAGCCATGAATGGGAGTTCAAGATGTTCGATACCAAAGTCGCCATTGTCGTGCGCAACGACCTTGCCACCTGGCAGCGCCTGAACGTGGTCGCCTTTCTTTCCACCGGCATCGCCTCAGCGGCCCCCGAGGTGATGGGCGAGCCGTACGTGGACGCCGCCGGTCGCCAGTACGGCAACCTGTTCGGCCAGCCGATGATGATCTTCGAGGCCGATCTGGCCGGCCTGCAGAAGGCCCACCGGGTTGGCCTGGAGCGGGAACTGACGCTGTCGCCCTACGTCTTCGCCATGTTCTCCACCGGCCACGATGCCGCCAACCGCGAGGTCTTCCTGGCCGAGGATCCGGCCAACCTGAACCTGGTGGGCCTGGCCCTGCGTGGCCCGAAGAAAGCGGTGGACAAAGCCATCAAAGGCCTGGCGTTGCACGGATAAGGAAGCGGACGGATGAGCAGTGCAACGGTGTGGGCCTTCTGGGCTTTCTCGATGATTTTCGTGGTGATCCCGGGGCCGGACTGGGCCTACGCCATCGCCGCCGGCGTGCGCGGACGGGGCGTGATGGCGGCGGTATCCGGCTTGCTGGTGGGCTATATCGGCCTGACCCTGGCGGTGGCGACGGGCTTTGCCGTGGTAGGCGGCAGCAACCCGGCCTTCATTACCGGTCTGACCCTGGTGGGCGCGTGCTACCTGGGCTGGCTGGGCGTCGGCCTGCTGCGCAATCCGCCGGTGCCGAAGGCCGGCGAGCATCAGACAGGGGGTGTGACCCGCACCGGGCAGTTCCTGCGCGGCACCCTGGTCAGCGGGCTGAACCCCAAGGGCTTGTTGTTCTTCCTCGCCTTCGTACCGCCCTGGACCAGCGCTCAGGCGAGCTGGAGCCTGTCCACCCAGATCGCCGTGCTCGGGCTGGTGTACACCGCCAGTTGCGCGGTGGTGTATTCGATGGTGGGGCTGGGAGCGAGTGCGGCGCTGAAGACCCGCCCGGCGGCTGCGCGGCTGATGGGGCGGCTGTCGGGGGCGGTGATGATCGTGCTGGCAGCGGGCCTGCTGGCCGAGCTGGTGTGGACCTGAGTGTGAGGGGAAGGGGCGGGCCCGCGCCTACCGGATCGCGGGATGACGTGTCTATAATGCGATTCACTTTCATTCGCATGCCTGCACACCATGACCAAGTCCTCCTCCAATCCCGAGTTGATCGGGGCGCTGGCCCTGCATTATGACGACCTGGTGGAGTACATCCGCCGTCGCTTCCAGGGTTCGCAGTTTGCGCGTGAGGTGGTGCATGACGTCTGCGTACAGCTACTGGAGAAACCACCGCAGCAACCGGTGAAGCTGCCGTTCGCCTTCCTGCGCAAGGTGTCCTTCAACAAGGCCATCGACCGCCGGCGCGCCGATAACACGCGCGGCAGCTTCATCGAGTTCACCTCCGAGGTACCGGACTGGCACGTCCACGAACAGGACGGTGCCGCCAGCCTGGACCTGGAGCAGCAGCTCGAAGCCTTGCTGGCGATCATCGAGGCGTTGCCCGCCCGGGCCCGACAGGTGTTCCTGTTGCACCGTATCCACGGCATGGCACAGCGGGAGATCGCCAGCGACCTGGGCATTTCCCTGAACATGGTCACCCAGCATTTTGGTCGGGCGATGCAGGCCATCGTGCGCGACTGGGAACCCGCGCGCCGGGCGCTGGCAGGAAAATGAAACCACCGGAGAAGCACACGCCCCCCGACGCCCTTACCCCATTCGAGCAGGCCTTGCGCGAGCGCGTGCCTTCCCGCGAGGCATTGCTGGCCGAAGCCCGGGCGCAGCTTCGCCGTGAGCGTCAGCGCAGGCAGGTGCTGGGCGGGACGGTGTCGGCGTTGTTGCTGGCGGGTGCGCTGTGGATCCTCGATCCTGCCTACTACAGCGATGACCTGCACGTTGCCGTGGGTGGCCGCGAGCGTGTGGAACTGGCCGATGGCAGCCAGCTGATGCTGAACAGCGCGACACACCTGCGCATCGAGCATCGCTTTCGCAGCCGTCAGTTCGAACTGCTGGAGGGCGAGGCGACCTTCACCGTCGCCCATGGTCCGGAGCCGTTCATCGTGCGCAGTCAGGGCGTCGCGGTGCGGGATATCGGCACGGTGTTCAATGTGCGCAGCGACAGCCGCGGGGTCGCGGTGACCGTGGTGCAAGGTGAAGTGGAGGTTTCCAGCCCGGCACTGGCGCCACAGCGTCTGCAGGGCGGCCAGCAACTGCTTGCCAGCGAGCGCCACGCCGGACCGGTCACGACGGCTGACCCGGGGCGGGTCACGGCCTGGCAACAGGGCAAACTGCGCTTCGACGGTACGCCCTTGCAGGATGTGGTCGCCGATCTGCAGCGCTACCGCCAGGCGCCGATTCGCCTGGTCGATCCGCGGCTCGGCCAGTTGCGCTTGTCCGGCGAATTCGACAGCGATGCGGTGGAGCCGCTGTTGGCGCTGTTGCCGTCGATTCTGCCGATCAGCCTCAGCCGCGCCGCTGACGGAAGCATATCGATCAAGGCCCGTTAGCGGAAAAGAGAATATTTTTCATTTCTGACCTCAACATTTTTCGACGCCCATTCGCCACTCCCTGTGAACGTCATTTTCACTGCTGTCATTGGGGAGTCACATGAGCACCACACCCGCTTCGCACCGTGCGCGGTTGAGCCGTCTTTCGCTACTGGCCGCCGGTATCACCCTGGCGTCGGCGTTGCATGCCCAGGAAGCCCGTCATGCGCTGAGCCTGCCGCCACAGCCGCTGGACCAGGCGCTGAACGCGCTGGCCGGGCAGACCGGCGCACGCATCCTGTTCGCCACCGATAGCGCCGACGGTCTGCGTTCGCCAGGCCTGAACGGCGAGTTGACGGTGGAGCAGGCGCTGCAGCGTCTGCTGCGCGGCACCGCGCTGAACGTCCAGAAGACCGGCGACGGCAGCTACCTGGTCTCCAGTCCTGCGTCCGGCAACAGCCGTGCGGTAGAGTTGGGCGCCACCAGTGTCAACGCCAGCGGCCTCGGTGCGATCAGCGAGAACACCGGCTCCTACACCACCGGCAGCATGAGCAGCGGGACCAAACTGGCCCTGTCTTCGCGGGAAACGCCGCAGTCGGTCAGCGTCGTCAGCCGCCAGCGCATCGAAGACCAGGCCATGACCACGCTGGGCGACGCGGTGAAGTATTCGCCGGGCCTGACCCTGACCAAGTGGGGCGGTGAGCGCGAGCGCTTCAACTCCCGCGGTTTCCAGCTCAGTAACCTGATGATCGATGGCATTCCCGTGCAGTACGAGGAAGCCAGCCTGTCCACCGGCCTGTTATCGATGTACGACCGGGTGGAGGTCGTGCGCGGCGCCGCTGGCCTGATGGAGGGGGCTGGCTCGCCGGGTGGCTCGATCAACCTGATCCGCAAGCGGCCCACCGCCGACTTCCAGGGCTCGATCACCGCAGGTGCCGGCAGTTGGGACAACTACCGCACCGAACTGGACCTCAGCGGGCCGCTGAATGAAAGCGGCACGTTGCGCGGGCGCGGGGTGGTGTCGGTCCAGGACAAGCATTCGTTCATCGACAGCTACAAGACCGAGCGCAACCTGGTCTACGGTGTACTGGAGGCGGACCTGGACGAGGACACCACCCTCAGCGTCGGCGCCAGCTGGAGCCAGGACAACAATCCCGGTGCCGACTGGAACGGCCGGGGGACCAACGCCGACGGCAGCTTCCTCGATATCCCGCGCTCCCGGCGCATGAGTCCGGACTGGTCGTACTGGGACAAGGAAAGCACCACGGTCTTTGCCGACCTCACCCACCATTTCGCCAACGACTGGACGGCGCGTCTGGCGGCCAGCGCGGTGAAGAGTGAAATGGACATGCTCGGCAGCTACCTCTATCGCCCCGATCCGGCCTCGCGGGTCATGGGCTTCGGCATCGGTGCCTATCACTACGAAAACACCCAGAGCAGCTTCGACGGCTATGCGAGCGGGCCGTTCAGCCTGTTCGGTCGCACGCATGAGCTGGTGGTCGGTGGCAGTTACCGCAAGCAGGACATCGACGACGGCCCCGGCGGCTGGCCGCTGGGCTTCGAGTACGAGTTCGATCCACTGGCTTTCGACGGCAAGTCGGTGCCCCGGCCGCAGATCGTCGATGCCTGGTCGCGCGATGGCCGGATTGACCAGAAGAGCGCGTACGTCACCGCGCGTTTCAGCCTGACCGAGGCGCTGAAAATGGCAGTGGGTGGGCGGATGGACTGGTATGCGTACCAGGTCACCACCCACTCCGGCAGCTGGACTGGCAACGACGGCTACAAGGCCACCCGTAAGTCCACGCCGTACCTGGGGTTCACCTACGACCTCGACGACACCTACACCGCCTATGCCAGCTGGACACGGATCTTCAGCCCGCAGAACTACGCCCTGCCATCCGGGGGGCTCCTGGAGCCGCAGGAGGGCAGCAATTATGAGGTCGGCCTGAAAGGCGAATACTTCGGCGGCCGCCTCAACGCCAGCATCGCGCTGTTCCAGATCGACCTGGAGAACCTGCCGATGCCGGTCACCTGCGACCGCGCCGACGGCTGCTACGTGGCGTCTGGCGAGGTCCGCAGCCGTGGGATCGATGTGGAGCTGAGCGGCGAAGTGTTGCCGGACTGGCAGGTGTCGGCGGGTTACACCTACAACTACGCCGAACACCTGAAAGCCTCGGAGTACGCGCCGATCGGCACCACCTCGAGCGGCAAGCGCTACGCCACCAACCTGCCGCTGAACCTGTTCAAGCTGGCGACCAGCTACCGCCTGCCAGGAGCGTTGAACCGCTGGAAAGTCGGTGGCGGCCTGCATGTGCAGAGCGGCATCTACTCCAGCGAAGGGATCGAGCAGGGCGGCTACGCGGTAACGGACCTGTTCGCCAGCTACGACGTCGACAACCACCTCACGGTCAGCGTCAACGCCAACAACCTCTTCGACCGCGACTATTACTCCAGCATCATCACGACCACCGGCGGCAACTTCGTCGGCGATCCACGCAACTACATGCTGACGGCCAGGTACCGCTTCTAAGGCGCCGGCTCAGACCGGGCTTCCCGCAGTCCGGTCCACCAGCCGGATGCTGTCCCGTCCGCCGCGCTTGGACTCGTACAGCGCCGCATCGCTCTGTTCGATCAGGGCCTCCAGGCTCGCGGGCGGCTGTTCGAACAGGTTGGCGCCGATGCTCAGGGTCACCGCTTCCGGCGTCTCGAAGGTCTTGGTGGCGGTGGTCTGGAACTGCTCGCGCAGCACGCTGCCCAGGCCGACGATGCGCTCGCGGGAGGCGTTGCCCAGCAGGATCACGAATTCGTCGCCCCCCAGCCGTGCCGCCAGCGCGTCCTGGGGCAGGGCGGTGCGGATCATCTCGCTCAGCGCCACCAGCAGGCGGTCGCCGGCGGAGTGGCCGTAGAGGTCGTTGACCAGTTTGAAATTGTCGATGTCGATCAGCAGCAGCGCACCCGGCCGTGCCGGGGAGACCTCGTCCAGCAGGCGCGGTGCACGGACTTCCAGGGCGCGGCGGTTGTACAGGGCGGTCAGCGGGTCGCGGGCGGCCAGGCGGGCGATGCGCTGCTCGCGGCGGTAACGCTCGCTGCCGGTCATCGACAGGGCGATCAGCATGATCGCCATCGCCCCTTCGACCAGGGAAATCTGGATGATCTCGCCGCGGAAGGAGGCGAGGTCGATCAGTGTGCCCGGCACCACGGCCAGGCCGGCCTTGATCAGGTAGAACAGCCCGTGCAGCAGCATCACATAGCGCAGTTGCACCGCACCGACGCTGATCGACTTGCCGTGGGGCCGCAGCAGCAAGCTGGCGCGCAACGCCAGCAGACCGATCATGGACGACTGGATGAACATCATCAGGCTCGACCAGGACGGTGTGCTCGGTAGCGCCAGCATCGCCACCCAGGACGCGAAGATCAGGTACCAGGCGCGGGACAGCCGAGTCTCGGTGAACCGCGCCACGCCCAGCAGAAACAGCCAGTGGGCAACGATCAGCAGGCCGTTGGCGAACCAGATGCCGACTACCAGGTAGCCGTTGATGCGCATCAGCGACAGCACGCAGCCGACGGTGATGGTGGCGAAACCGCCGCTCCAGAACAGCAGGGAAGACTCACGGACGCTACCCCATTCGATCGCCAGGTACAGCGCGGCGGCTGCGGCGAGGACGGTGGTAAGCATCAACATGGTGGGGGGATCGAGCGCCATGGATGGACTGGCCTTGTAAATGAGCAAAAAAAAGAATCGATTGTAAGCGGTTGAAACGTTTTTTCAGAGCACTTCCCGTGCGTTCGGTGGTCGCGGGTCGCGTTGCCGACAGGTCTCCAGTAACAGCGCGCGCACCCAGTTCAGGCCTGGATCATGCCGGGTACGTTCGTGCCAGGCCAGTACCTTGCGAAAGCCGCGGATCCTCAGGGGCGGTTCGAGGATCGCCAGTCCCTCGCTGTGCAGTGCCAGGCGGCGCGGCACCACGGCAATCAGGTCGCTGTCACGCAGGATCTGCGGTACCGCCAGGAAGCTGCCTACCGAAACCGTTACCCGTCGCGCCCGGCCGATCTGCCGCAGTGCTTCGTCGGTGACGCCGTGAAACGGATTGCCAGCGGTAGACACCAGCACATGGTCGAGGGCACAGAACCGCTCCAGGGGCAGTGTCGTGCCATGGGCATTGGGGTGGCCGGAGCGCAGCATGCAGACGTAGTCTTCGTCGAACAAGGCTGTGCTGTGCAGACCGGGCCCCTCGCTGTCCGGGGTGACCAGCGCCAGGTCCAGGTCGCCCCGTTCCAGGTGTTCCAGCAGATCCTGCGCACTGGCCGGGTGGATGGCGATGCGGATGTTCGGCGCCTGCTGGCGCAGCACGGCGAGGAAGGGCAGTACCACGGCTTGCAGGGCGTAGTCGGTGGCGGCGAGGTGGACGGTCAGGGCGGCGCTGGCCGGGTCGAATGCCTCGGGCTGCAGCAGGTGTTCGATATCGGCCAGCAGCCGTTTGACCGGCGCGGCCAGTTCCAGCGCCCTCGGTGTCGGCACCATGCCGCGCTGGGCGCGGACGAACAGCGGGTCGCCAAAGCTGTCGCGCAGGCGCGTGAGCATGCCACTGACCGCAGGCTGGGTCAGCGACAGACGCTCGGCGGCGCGGGTGACACTGCGTTCGTCGAGTAGCGCATCGAGGGCCTTGAGCAGGTTGAAGTCCAACTGTCTGATATCAGTTTTCATGATGTGCTGAATTCTAAATGACGATTGGTCTTATTTCAGCCTGGGGATCATGCTTTTGCGCAATTCATTCAAATGAGGTGCTGAACATGAACCAGATCATCTGGCCTGAGGGCTTCGTGCCGGGCTTTACCGAAAACTTCGCGTCCAATGAAGTCATTGTCGCGGGCCTGGCGGCCGCACGGGTGTGGCCGCTGCTGAGCCGCGCCACGGCCTGGCCGGAATACTACGCCAACTCGGCGAATGTCCGCTTCTACGACGGCAAGGGGCCGGAACTGGACGAAGGTGTGCGCTTCTACTTCGAGACCTTCGGCTTTCCGGTGGAGGCGCGGTGCACCGAGTTCGTCCCGCCCCGTGACGGCCAGCCGGGGCGTATCGCCTGGCATGGCTGGGCGGGCGAGGGCGAGACGCGGCTGGATGTGCATCACGCCTGGCTTATCGAAGACCTGGAGGGTGGTCGGGTGCGGATCCTCACCCAGGAAACGCAGAAGGGCAAACCGGCTGAAGAACTGGCGCGGGCACGGCCCAACCCGATGATCAACGGGCATCAGGACTGGCTGGACGGGTTGGTCAGGGCGGCACGGGGCTGAGGCCATTGCTGCATCATTGCCGGTGCCGGCCTCATCGCTGGCAAGGCCAGCTCCCACAAGGTTCTGGGCCCGCCGCACTGTCCAAGGCAGAGCGCGCTACCTGTGGGAGTCGGCCTTGCCGACGATGGCGTCATTGCAGATACCATCATTGCCTGTGATGGCCTCATTGCTGGCAAGGCCAGCTCCCACAAGGTTCTGGGCCCGCCGCACTGTCCAAGGCAGAGCTCGCTACCTGTGGGAGTCGGCCTTGCCGACGATGGCGTCATTGCAGATACCATCATTGCCTGTGATGGCCTCATCGCTGGCAAGGCCAGCTCCCACAAGGTTCTGGGCCCGCCGCACTGTCCAAGGCAGAGCTCGCTACCTGTGGGAGTCGGCCTTGCCGACGATGGCGTCATTGCAGATACCATCATTATTTGTGCTGACCTCATCGCTCAGACAGGACACCCCGAAAACGACGAAGGGCGCCTCAATGGCGCCCTTCGTGTTCAGCAGTCAACGGTGATCAAGCCCAGGGGCGATCGCCGTTTTCGTCCTTGACGCGGGTCGGCAGACCCATGACGTCGAGGGCGTGGAGGAACGGCTCGGCCGGCAGTTCCTCGACGTTGACCATGCGCTGTACGTCCCACTCGCCACGGGCGACCAGCAGGGCCGCGGCAACCGGCGGTACGCCGGCGGTGTAGGAGATGCCCTGGCTGTCGGTCTCGGCGTAGGCTTCTTCGTGGTCGGCCACGTTGTAGATGAAGACTTCGCGCGGCTGGCCATCCTTGGTGCCCTTGACCAGGTCACCGATGCAGGTCTTGCCGGTGTAGCCAGGCGCCAGCGAGGCCGGGTCAGGCAGCACGGCCTTGACCACTTTCAACGGCACCACTTCCAGGCCTTCCGCGGTTTTCACCGGCTGCTCGGAGAGCAGGCCCAGGTTCTTCAGGACGGTGAAGACGTTGATGTAGTGCTCGCCGAAGCTCATCCAGAACCGCACGTTCGGCACGTCGAGGTTCTTCGACAGCGAGTGCACTTCGTCGTGGCCGGTCAGGTACAGGTTTTGCGAGCCCACGACCGGCAGGTCGTCGGTGCGCTTGACTTCGAACATGGTGTTGCTGGTCCACTGGCTGTTCTGCCAGCTCCACACCTGTCCGGTGAACTCGCGGAAGTTGATTTCCGGGTCGAAGTTGGTGGCGAAATACTTGCCATGGGAGCCGGCATTGACGTCGAGGATGTCGATCGAATCAATGCGGTCGAAATACTGTTGTTTGGCCAGGGCCGCATAGGCGTTGACCACGCCCGGGTCGAAGCCCACGCCAAGGATGGCGGTGACGTTCTTCTGCTGACACTCTTCGAGGTGTTTCCACTCGTAGTTGCCGTACCACGGCGGCGTCTCGCAGATCTTGCCCGGTTCTTCGTGAATGGCGGTGTCCAGGTAGGCCACGCCGGTATCGATGCAGGCACGCAGCACCGACATGTTGAGGAAGGCGGACCCGACGTTGATCACGATCTGCGATTCGGTCTCGCGGATCAGTGCCTTGGTCGCCTCGACATCGAGTGCATTGAGCGAGAAGGCCTGGATGTCGGCGGGTACCTTGAGGCTACCCTTGGCCTTGACGCTGTCGATGATGGCCTGGCATTTGGAGATGTTCCGCGACGCAATCGCAATACGACCGAGCTCGTCGTTGTGCTGCGCGCACTTGTGGGCCACCACCTTGGCGACACCTCCTGCACCAATGATAAGAACGTTCTTCTTCAATTCTCTATCTCTCCTTATCTGCCAGCTCAGGAAAGGCTGGACAGGTAGTCTTCGAAACCGAACTCACGAACCAGCTCGACGCTACCGTCGAGTTGTTTCACTACGATGGACGGCATTTTCAGGCCGTTGAACCAGTTTTTCTTGACCATGGTGTAACCCGCGGCGTCGACGAACGACAGCCGATCGCCGATGGCCAGCGGACGATCGAATGGGTACTCGCCGAAGATGTCACCGGCCAGGCACGACTTGCCGCACACCATGTAGGTGTGTTCACCGTCGTTGGGGGCCATCTTGGCGTTGAGGCGGTAGATCAGCAGGTCGAGCATGTGCGCTTCGATGGAGCTGTCGACCACGGCAAGGTGCTTGCCGTTGAACAGGGTGTCGAGCACGGTGACTTCCAGCGACGCGCTCTGGGTGATGGCCGCTTCGCCCGGCTCCAGGTAGACCTGCACGCCGTAGGTTTCGGAGAACGACTTGAGGCGTTCGCAGAAAGCGTCGATCGCGTAGTCTTCGCCGGTGAAGTGGATGCCGCCGCCGAGGCTGACCCATTCGACCTTGTGCAGCAGGTGGCCGAAGCGTTCCTCGATGGTGCCGAGCATGTTGTCGAACAGGCCGAAGTCGCCGTTTTCGCAGTTGTTGTGGAACATGAAGCCGGAGATCTGCTCGATCACGCCTTCGACCTTGACCGGGTCCCACTCACCGAGACGGCTGAATGGACGGGCCGGGTCGGCCAGCAGGTAGTCGGAACTGCTCACCTGCGGGTTGACGCGCAGGCCGCGGACCTTGTCCTTGGAGGCGTCGGCGAAACGCTGCAACTGACCGATGGAGTTGAAGATGATCTTGTCGCAGTTATCGAGCATTTCCTCGATCTCGTCGTCGGCCCAGGCCACGCTGTAGGCATGGGTTTCGCCGGCAAACTTCTGGCGGCCGAGCTTGAGTTCGTAGAGCGAGGACGAGGTGGTGCCGTCCATGTATTGCTGCATCAGGTCGAACACCGACCAGGTCGCGAAACACTTCAGTGCCAGCAGGGCCTTGGCGCCGGATTGCTCGCGCACGTAGGCGATCTTCTCCATGTTGCCCAGCAGCTTTTGTTTGTCGATGAGGTAGTACGGTGTCTTGATCACTTCGAGGCTCCGGGTAGGCCAGCCAAAAAAAGAGCCGCATTGTGCCCGTACTCGATACATATCGAAAGGGCAGTGAGCGGATTTAGCTGAGGCAAGGGGGGCGGTTGAAGGTCTGGCGGGAGCGGATTCATCCGCGAAGGGGCGCTCCCACCGGATCCTGGCGGTCAGGCAAATCAATACTGATAGCGAAGTGTGACCGCGAAGTTACGAGGATCGCCGTAGTACAGGCCGCCCCAGTTGTTGGAGGTCAATAGGCCCCAGCACAGGTCGATTCGATTCCAGTTCATGCTGACCGACAGTCCGTACCGCCAGCCGGGGCTCCAGCGGGTGACGGGAGGATAATGATCCTGCGATCAATGCGCAAATAGGAATCACTATCATAAGCAGCGTTTGACACTGGCAGGTGCCCGTTCCTCAGGCGCGGCGCTTGCCCCGGCGATTGAACCCCTTCGGGCGCCGTCGCTCCAGCAGCAAGAGCCTCAGGGTCTTCGCCAGCAAGGCGCCGAGGACGCAGCCGCCGGCAGTGGCGATGATCTGCAGCAGCAGGCCAAGGCCGCTGATCAGGTCCTGCCGCTCGACGAAGTGGCTGACTTCAGGCCACAGCGCCAGCCACAGTGCGATGAACCCCAGCGTCAGGTCGTACCACAGGCCGCTGACACCCATCGGCCGATACCCGCGTACGAACAGGATGAAGGCGCTGAAGGCCAGGGCCAGCAGCACGGTGCCGAAGGTCTGGCTGAACGCATCAGGGCCGCTCATGGCTCAGTCCTCCTGTCGCTCGCGCAGGCGCAGGCACTGATGCCGGTGCAGGCCGAGGTTGACTTCATCCAGCAGCGCTTCGGCGAATACCAGGCCCCGCTGCGCCTCCGGGCTGGCACCCGCGGCAGTACCGCTGAAGTCGTCGACACGCAGACCGTCCGCCAGCGCTGGCGCTTCCACCAGCGTCCAGTCCAGTCCGCTGGCGTCGAGGCTACGACGCAGGCCGGCGCCGAGGGCTTCGTCCTCGGCATCGTCGGAGTCCACCAGCCACTGCCACTGACCGATCAGGAACAACCTCGGTACGCCGACGCTGCCCAGGCTCAGGGCGCCGTCGATCAGGCAGCCACATTGCACGGGCAGGTCTTCCTTGAGCTCGTCGCCAAGGCAGGCGAATACCACGTCGAGTCCGGCGATGGCACGGTTGACCGTCGGCACCGAATCGAGGCTGCCGAGCTTGCAGCGCAGGCCGGGGCGGGCAGTGATCCGGTTGAGGTCGTCGAGCAGCGCAGTGACTTCGTGCTGGCGGTGCAGCGCGGCGGCGATCAAGGCCTGGCCGAAGCTGTCCAGCGGCTGGAAGACCCCCAGTTTCAACCGCGGGGTTTCGAGGTTGTGCATGGCTGCCTCCTGGCGAGCAGCAAGAGATATACATATCGAAGGCGTCGTGACCGGTGAGTTCCAACGGCTTGATTGGCGTCAAGGGGGCGGGGCGGGCGTGGCGTTAGGCTTGCGCGCACAACAATGCCTGACCATCGGGGCCCCATGACCTATCCCTTGTTACTGACCCTGCACCTGTTCGCTGCGCTGGTGTTTATCGGCACGGTATTTTTCGAGGTGCTGTTTCTCGGCGGAATACGCCGGCAACTGCCCGACCGGCTGATGATGATCCTCGAGCATGCCATCGGTCAGCGCGCCCGGCAGGTGATGCCCTGGGTGCTGCTGGTGTTGTTCGGCGCCGGTATCGGGATGGTCCGCGAGCGTTATCTGCCGTTGCTGAAGGCACCCTGGGAGTCGTCGTTCGGCACCTTGCTGGCGTTGAAGATCACCCTCGGTGTCAGCGTGCTGGGGCACTTTCTCACCGCGCTCTGGCTGTTTCGCAGCGGACGGATGACAGCGCGAGCGGTGACGTTCATTCACGCCAGCGTCTTCACCCATCTGCTGGTGATCGTGTTGCTGGCCAAGGGCATGTTCTTTCTGAACTGGTAGCGCGGAGGGCACCATGCAAGTGATCGACCGCAACAAGGCGCTGGCCATCACACCGTTGCTGCGCCTGGCGTTCCGGCCGTTCTTCCTCGGTGGCAGCCTGCTGGCGCTGGTGGCGGTGCCCTTGTGGCTGATCGCCCTGGATGGCGGACTTGGCTGGCAACCGGCGGGCGGCTGGCTGGCGTGGCACCGGCATGAACTGCTGTTCGGCTTTGGCCTGGCGATCGTCGGCGGCTTCCTGCTCACCGCCGTGCAGACCTGGACCGGCCAGCCCGGGCTAAGTGGCAAACCGCTCGCAGCGCTGGTGCTGGTGTGGCTGGCGGGGCGCATCGCCTGGCTGGCCGATCTGCCGCTGCCCTTGTTGGTGGTGCTGGAACTGGGCTTTCCGTTGCTGCTGGCGTGGCTTATGGGCCGCACCCTTTGGCGGGCGCGGCAACGGCGCAATTACCCGCTGGTGGCGTTGTTGCTGCTGTTGAGCGGCGTGGATGCCATTGCCCTGGCTGGCATGCTCACCGGCAACGACGGCTGGCAGCGTCAGGGTGTGTTCGGCGGACTGTGGCTGGTGGCGGCGATGATGGGCCTGATCGGCGGACGGGTGATCCCGTTCTTCACCCAGCGCGGCCTGGGCCGCACCGAAGCGGTCAAGCCCTGGCCGTGGCTGGACTGGCTGTTGCCGAGCGTTTCGGCGCTGGTGGCGTTGCTGTACGCGACGGGGCCCGCGCTGTTGCCGTCGTTGGGGATCGGTGTGCTGTTCACCGGCCTGGCACTGGGCCACGGCATTCGCCTGGCGCGCTGGCAGGACCGCAGGCTGTGGCGGGTGCCGTTGCTGTGGTCACTGCACCTGGCCTACGCCTGGCTGGTGCCGGCGTGCCTGGGCATGGGGCTGTGGCATTTCGGCGTGGCGCTGAATCCGAGTCTGGCTGTGCATTGCCTGACGGTCGGTGCCATGGCCGGGTTGATCCTGGCGATGATCGCCCGAGTCAGCCTCGGCCATACCGGCCGGCCGCTGCAGCCGCCGGCGGGCATGGCGCTGGCATTCGTCCTGGTGAATGTGGCCGGGCTGACGCGGGTGTTCCTGGTGCCGTGGAATACCCATGCCGGCCTGGGGCTGGCAGCGCTGTGCTGGGCGCTGGCGTTTGCGCTGTTCGTCCTCGGGTATGGGGCGATGTTGATGCGCGGGCGGGTGGATGGGCAGCCGGGGTAGGGCGGGCTCCGTCTTCTCCTGCGCTGTTCGATGCGCCGCTCACGCGGCGCCTGACGCTGTGGTGATTATTGCGGGGCGAGGGATCAGAACAGATTCAGTGGGTACTCGGTAATCAACCGCACTTCATTGAAGTTCAACCCCCGGTCCGGACTGCGGAAGCTTGCCTGGCGCACCCGGAACGACAGGTCTTTGGCACTGCCCGACTGCACCACGTACTTCACGTCGATATCCCGCTCCCAGGCGCGGCCGTTGTCGGTCTGCGCGGTGTGGAAGTCGGTGCCGCGCAGGTAGCGGGTCATGAAGGTCAGCCCCGGGATGCCCAGGCCGGCGAAGTTGAAGTCGTAGCGCGCCTGCCAGGAGCGCTCGTTCTCGTAGTTGAAGTCCGAGTATTGCACCGAGTTGGCCAGGAACACGGTGCTGTTGCCATCCACCCCATAGGTGTAGTTGCCGCGTCCGCTGACCCGCTGGTGGGCAATCAGGAAACCGTGGGGGCCGGCACTCAGCGACGCTGCCAGGCTCCAGATCCGGTTGTCCAGGTCGCCGCCGCGGGCCTGGCCCTGGCTGCGGGTGTCGTAGCCGTTGAAGTCGAGCTTGAAGGCATAGCCCTCCGACAGCGGCATCACCGCCGTGGCGCCGAGGTAGTACTTGCGCCAGTAGTCATCGACATCCGAGTGATAGGCGCGCACGTTGAGGTTGCGGTTGATCTGATAGTCGGCGCCGATCAGGTCCAGGGCGGTCAGGCGGCCGCTGTCATGCTCGCTCTGGTCCCGGCTGCGCAGGGCGGTGAAGTGGCCGGCATGCACGGTCAGGCCGGTGATCTCCTTGCTGGTCAGCAGCCAGCCCTGGGTGGTCTCCGGCAGCAGGCGGTTGTCGCTGATGGCCAGCACCGGCAGGTTGGTCATCTGTTCGCCGTACTTCAGTTCGGTGGCCGAGAAGCGCGCCTTGATCGCCGCGCCGCCCTTGGAATAGCTGTCCTTGGCGCCGTCGCTGTCTTCTTCCAGCAGCAGCGTGCCGCCACCCTTGCGGCCGTTGCCGGTGTCCAGCTTGACCCCCAGCAGGCCGATGGCATCGACGCCGAATCCGACCGTGCCCTGGGTGAAGCCGGACTCGAAGGTGCCGATGAAACCCTGGGCCCATTCTTCGGAATAGTTCTGCGCAGTGCGATCATCGAGGAAGTTTCGGTTCATGTAGAAGTTGCGCGCCTTGATGGAGAAATGCGCGTCTTCGATGAAGCCGCCGCTCTCGGCGGCCTGGGCGCTCAACGGGATGACACAGGCCACTGCAAACAGGTTTTTCATTTTCATTATTGTGTTCCATGCAGATGCGCGCCTTCCGCCCGGCTGTCGAGAGCGGGTGCGCGGTTCAGGGGTCAAGGGGTTACGGCAGACGGGTTTTGCTGGGGCGTCGGACGGTCAGGCAGTTACCTCGCGGGGTGGGTTTTGTTCGGTGAACAGGGCGGCGGTGCGGTCGATCAGGCTTTTCTGGAATGCCAGGCTCTCGGCGTCCGGCTGCTGGGCCACGATCATCTCCAGCATCGGGTCCACCACTGCCGTGCGCACGCCGCTCAAGGCCTCGATCGTTGCCAGGCCGCAGAACGGCACATAGGCCTCGGCGTAACCGCCTTCGTGAACCAGCACCAGCCTGCCCTGGCACAGGCGTTGGGCGGCGTCCTTCACCAAGTGGGTCATTTCGCGGTAGCTGTCGCTGTGCAACAGCATGCGTCCCAGCGGATCCACACCGTTGGCGTCGTAGCCGCAGGCGACCAGGATCAGTTCCGGCGCAAAGGCCTCGAGCTCGGGGAGGACGATGCGCTCCATCGCATGCAAGTAGGCGTCGTGGCCGCTGCCCGGCGGCAGGGCGATATTGCGGTTGTAGCCACGGCCTTCGCCGCTGCCGGTGTCCTGCTCGCCGGTGTAGCCGCGCGGGTAGGCGCGTTGCTGATGGATCGAGATCGTCAGCACGTCGCTGCGCTCGTAATAGATCGCCTGGGTACCGTTGCCGTGGTGCACGTCCCAGTCCAGCACGGCGACGCGGCGCAGGCCGAAGCGCGCGCGGGCGTCCTCGATGGCGATGGCGATGTTGTTCAGGTAGCAGAAGCCCATGGCCTGGTCCGGCAGGGCATGGTGGCCGGGTGGACGGCTCAGCACATAGGCGTTGTCGCAATCGCCCTGCAGCACCTGTTGCATCGCCGCGCATACCAGCCCGGCCGAAACCCGGGCGATGTCGTAGGTGGCCGGGCCGACCGGCGCGCTCGGGGCGAGCGGGCCGCCGCCGCGTTCGCACAGGGCCTTGAAGCGCTGCAGGTATTCACCGGTGTGGACGCGGAGCATCTGTTCCATGGAGGCCGGTTCGCCACCCAGCAGGGTCAGCGAGCGGCTCAGTCCGGACACGTCCATCAGGTTTTTCAGGCGGCGCTTGGATTCCGGCGATTCGGCGTGGGCCGAACCGGACGGCGGCTCGACCCAGCCGCCCACCGGCAGGGTCAGGGCGAACAGGCCGCCGCTGTGCCAGAAGCAGTGTTCGTCGTAGAAAAATCGGGTGCGGGTCATGGTCTTTCCTTGTCGGGACAATCAATCAGGACGCCAGCGGCGCATGGGGCAGGGACTGGGGGCCGGGACGAACCCGCGCCATCACCAGAGCGGCGACGAAGGTCAGCGCGGCGAGGATGTACAGGCCGTATTCCAGGTGGCCGCTGGCCTGCTTGACCCAGCCCATCATGAACGGACTGGCGTAGCCGCCGAGGTTGCCGACGGTGGTCATCAGGGCGATACCGGCGGCGGTGGCACTGCCGGTCAGCAGGGTGCCGGGGATCGCCCACAGCACGTTGAACGCCGACAGGCTGCCGGCCATGGCAATGCACAGGCTGAACAGGCAGAGGAAGGGTGAGTCATGCAGCGCGGCACTGAGCACCAGGCCGAGACAGGCGGCGAGGATCGACAGCGACGCATGCCAGCGACGTTCGCGGGTGCGGTCCGAATGCTTGCCGACGATCAGCATGCACACCGAGGCCACGGCGAAGGGCAGGGCGGAGATCAGCCCGGTCTGCAGCAGCGATTGCTCGCCCAGGCTGCGATTGATCTGCGGCAGCCAGAACGACACACCGTAGGTGCCGCAGAGCAGGGCGAAGTTGACGAACACCAGGCTCCACACCCCGCGATGACGGAAGGCGCTGGCGAAGGTGTGGGTGGCGCCGGCCTGCTCGTGGCTCTGGCGCTGGCGCTCGAGGTCGGCGACCACCTTGGCGTTCTGTTGCGGCGTCAGCCAGTGGGCCTTGCCAGGACGGTCGTCGAGGTAGAAGAACACGGCGATGCCGAGGAACACCGCCGGCAGGCCTTCCAGCAGAAACAGCCATTGCCAGCCGGCCAGCCCGGCCATGCCGGCGAAGGTCTGCATGATCCAGCCCGACAGCGGCCCGCCCAGCACGCCGGCGATACCCACGCCCAGGCTCAGGCAGGCAAGGCCCTGGGACTGGGCGTAGGACGGCAGCCAGTAGGTCAGGTAGAGCACCACGCCAGGGTAGAACCCGGCCTCGGCCACCCCGAGCAGAAAGCGCAGGATGTAGAACGACGTGGGGCTGGAGACGAACATCATCGAGGTGGAGATCAGGCCCCAGACCACCATGATGCGGGTGATCCACAGCCGTGCGCCGACCTTCTGCAGCATCATGTTGCTGGGGATCTCGAACAGGCAGTAACCGATGAAGAACACCCCGGCGCCGAAGCCGAAGGCCATGTCGCTGAGGCCGATGTCGGCGGCCATCTGCAGCTTGGCGAAGCCGACGTTGACCCGGTCGAGGAAGGCGACCACGTAGAGCACGAAGAGGAACGGCAGGATGCGCCAGGCGATGCGGTTGTAGAGCACGCAATCGGCATCGTTGCTGAAGGTCGAGCGGGAAATGAGGTTCATTGTGGCTCTCTGGAGTTATGGGGCAGCCGCTCCGTCAGTGGAGAGGATGCGCGTGTTGTTGGCAGTGAGCGGTGGAGCGGTCGGGTGTTTCTTTGTTCTTTTTATAGAAACACTGTTTCTTTGGTTGGTCGATGCTAGTGAGGTGAGGGAAGCGCTGTCAAGGCGTGCCTCTTCATTTTTTGGCACCCGCTTTCGTGGAGCAAAGCATCACGATTCGATGTGGCCGGACCTGTGGGAGCTTGCTCCCACAGTGACCAGTACTCTGCGCGGCAGCGCGGCGCCAACGCTGCGGGTGCTTCTGACGAGCGAAGGGTTCAGCGCCTGGTCAGCGACCGCGACAACAGCAGCAACAGCGAGGCGAACACCACCATGATCGTCGCCGCCGACAGCAGCACCGGGCTCAAGGCTTCGCGGGCGGTGGTGAACATCTCCCGCGGCAAAGTGCGCTGGTCAGGGCCGGCGAGGAACAGGGTGACCACCACCTCGTCCAGCGAGGTGGCGAAGGCGAACAACCCGCCGGAAATCAGCCCTGGCGAGATCAGCGGCAAGGTCACCTTGCGCAGGGTCATCCAGGGCGTTGCGCCCATGCTCGCCGCGGCCCACAACAGGCGCTGGTTCAATCCGCCCAGCGCCGAACCGACGTTGACCACCACGAAGGGCACCGCCAGGGTGGTGTGGGCCAGGACCAGGCCGGGGAAGGTGCGGGTGAGGCCGGCGCTGGAGAACACGAAGTACATGCCCACCCCGACGATCACCGCCGGCACGATCATTGGCGCGATCAGCAGCACCTCGATCAGCCGTTTGCCGGGCATCGACGGGTGTCGCAGCCCCAGCGCCGCCAGGCCACCCAGCACCACCGCGAGGACGGTGCTGGTGACGGCGATGGCGAAACTGTTGAACAGCGCACCCAGCCACTGCGGCGAGGTGAAGAACGCCTCGTACCAGTGCAGGGTGAACTGCCCCAGGGGCAGCGACATATAGCGGCTGTCACTGAACGACAGCGGCAGCACCACCAGAATCGGCAGCAGCAGGAACGCCAGCACCAGCCAGCCGCCGAGGGACAGGCCGAGGTTGCCGAACCAGGCCAGCGGCCCGCGATTGGGATTGCGGATCATCGGTTCACTCCTTCGCTGCCGCGACGGGCCAGGTGGGACTGGATCAGGTAGAGCAGGGTGGTCGCCACCAGCAGCACCAGGCCGAGGGCCGAGGCCAGGCCCCAGTTGAGGGTGCCGGTGGTGAACTGGGCGATGTAGAAGCTGATCATCTGGTCGGCCGGACCGCCCAGCAGCGCCGGGGTGATGTAGAAGCCGAGGGTGACGATGAACACCATCAGCGCCCCCGCTGCCAGCCCCGGCAGCACCTGCGGCAGGTAGACCTGGAAGAACACCCGCAACGGCCGCGCCCCCATGGAGTAGGCCGCCTGCACCAGCAAGCGGTTGCAGCCGGCCATGGCCGCCAGCAGCGGGAACACCATGAACGGCAGCATCACATGCACCAGCGCGAGGATCACGCCGAAGCGGTTGTAGAGCAGGTGCACGGGGCTGTCGATCAGGCCCAGGCGCAGCAGCAGGGCGTTGACCATGCCTTCGTCCTGCAGCAGCACCATCCAGGCGGTGGTGCGCACCAGGATCGAGGTCCAGAACGGCAGCAGGATCATCAGCAGCAGGATGTTGCGGGTGCGCGGCGTGCGTCGGTCGAGAAATACGCACAGCGGAAATGCCAGCAATACGCAAAGCAGGGTGGTCATCGCGGCGATGCCGAAGGTGCGGCCGAGGATCGAGCGGTACAGGCCCGCTTCATCCTTGGCCACGAGCCCCTGCTGGTAGTCGTACTTCACATCCAGGGCCGACAGCAGGTGGTAGCTGCCCACGGGGCCGGCGGCGCGCTTGAAGGTCTGCCAGGTGGCGTTGTCCAGCCAGCGCGGGTCCAGCGCGCCGAGGGAGGCGGCGCTGCCGTCGAGGCGCCCGGCCTCGCGCTTGGCGGTCATCAGCAGCGGGCGCAAGGCTGGTGCTTCATAGGCCAGGCGCCGGGCGGCGGCGGCCAGGTCGCGCGGGCTGACGCTGCGCAGGTCGTCGACCAGCGGCCCGAACAGACGCTCGTCCGGCGCCGAGGTGCCGTCCCAGGCGGCGACCGCCTGGGCGGTGGCCGGCAGGGCCTGGGGCAGTTCGGTATCGGCCACGGCGCGCCACAGCAGCGTGCCGATCGGGCCGACAAAGGTCAGCAGCAGGAACACCACCAGCGGCGCCAGCAGCCCGTAAGCCCGCCACAGGGCGGCGCGGTCCTTGCGCGCGACCACGGCGTGCGGGGTGTCGAGGGCGATTGCACTCATGTCCAGTCCTCGCTCGGGATCAGCGGGCCGCCCAGGCGGTCCACTTGGCGTTCAGTTCGTCGATGCGGTCGACCCAGAAGCCGTCGTTCAGCACCAGCACGTTGGCGGCGTTCTGCGGTGCGCTTGGCGAGTCGGCCAGTGCGGCGGGGTCGGTGTCGGCAATGCCCTGCACCGAGGTGATACCGGTAGGCTGCAGCGCCGGCCAGGCTTTCTGGTGTTCGCCCTTGCCCATCACGTCCAGCAGGCCGTAGGCCTGATCGACATTCGGCGAGTTGGCGAGGATCACCCAGCTGTCCATGGTCTGCAGCGACTGGTTCCAGACCAGGCCGAAGGGCTTGTGGTCCTGGCGGATGGCATTGGTCACCCGGCCGTTGTAGGAGGTGGTCATGGCCACTTCACCGGACGCCAGCAGTTGCATGGGCTGGCCGCCGGCCTTCCAGAACAGCAACTGGCCCTTGATGCTGTCGAGCTTCTTGAAGGCGCGCTCCACGCCGCCGGGGGTGTTGAGGGTCTTGTACACATCGGCGGGTGCCACGCCGTCGGCCATCAGGGCGATTTCCAGATTGCCTTTGGGGCCCTGGCGCAGGGCGCGCTTGCCGGGCAAGGTCTTGGTGTCGAAGAAATCTGCCCAGCCGGTCGGGGCGCGGGCGACCTTGCTGGTGTCGTAGCCGAGAACGAAGTTGTAGACGGCGTTGCCCACGCCGCATTCGCTCACCGCGCTGGGAATGTAGTTGTCCTTGCCGCCGATGCGCTTGTAGTCCAGTGGCACGAACAGCCCTTCACCGCAGCCCAGTTGCAGGTCCTCGGCTTCTACCTGAACCAGGTCCCAGCCGCTGTCGGCGCCCTCGGCGCGGGTGCGCAACAGGCCGATACCGCCCTCCCAGCTGTCCTCCACTACCTTGTTGCCGCTGGCCTGGCTATAGGGCTGGAAGAAGATCTTGCGCTGTACGTCCTGATAGGCGCCGCCCCAGGAGGCGACAGTCAGGTCGCGGGCCTGGGCGGTGCCGGCGAGCAGGGCGAGGCCGCACAGGGCCAGGGTAAAACCGCGGACGCTACGGGGTGTATTCATGATGTGACTCCAAGCCTTTGGAATGATTGTTCGTTGGCAGTTCAGAGAAACTCGGGGCGCTTGTTGTTGTGGTGTTCGATCAGCGCAGAATCAGGGTGTGTGCCGCCGGCAATGCCAGCGCGACCGTCTCGCCGGGCAGGGGCGCCGCGCGTCCGAGGCTGCCGGGGTTGTAGGTCATCGCCAGCTCGGTGCCGCGGGGCATGCGCAGGCGCAATTTGCAGTGGGCACCATGGAAGATGCTGTCGATCACGCAGGCGTTGACTGAAGCGTCCGCCGTTGTCGCCAGGTGCAGGTTTTCCGGGCGGATCGCCAGCGCAGCGGCCTCGCCGATGGCCAGCGTGTCGTCGGTGCAGGCCGCTTCGTGCAGGGTGCCGCTTTCATCCAGGCGCACCAGTGCCGTGCCGGCAGCGCGGGAAACGACGGTGCCCTCCAGCAGATTGGTCTCGCCGAGGAAGTTGGCGACGAAGCGCGTTGCCGGGCGGCTGTAGAGCACCTGCGGGCGATCGATCTGGGCGATCTTGCCTTCGTTGAACACGGCCACCCGGTCGGACAGGGTCATGGCTTCGTCCTGGTCGTGGGTGACATAGACGAAGGTGATGCCCAACTGTTTATGGATGGCCTTCAGTTCCAGTTGCATGTGCTCGCGCAACGCCTTGTCCAGTGCGCCCAGCGGTTCGTCCATCAGCAGCACCCGCGGCCGGTACACCAGCGCCCGGGCCAGTGCCACCCGTTGTTGCTGGCCGCCGGACAACTGGCCGGGCCGGCGATCGGCGAAGCCGTCCAGGCGTGCCAGGGCCAGGGCTTCCTCGACCCGGGCACGGGCTTCGGCGGCCGGGACCTTGCGCAGGTTCAGCGGGAAGGCGACGTTCTGCGCCACGCTCATGTGCGGGAACAGCGCGTAGCTCTGGAACACCACGCCCATGTCGCGTTTGTAGGCGGGCAGTTTGCTGATGTCGTTGCCGTCCATGAGGATGCGGCCGCGGTCCGGGGCATCGAAGCCGGCCAGCATCATCAGCGTGGTGGTCTTGCCCGAGCCGCTGGGGCCCAGCAGCGACAGGAACTCGCCCTGGCGGATATCCAGGTGCAGGTCGTTGACCACCCAGGAACGTTCGTCGTAGGTCTTGTGGACCTGCTCGAAACGCACCAGCACCGGGGCGTTGGACGGGTTCGGGTCAACGATGGCGGGCGGAGGCATATCGGCCTCTGGCAGTGGACGAAGGGTCTGGAGGTTCATGGACGGATACCTGCCAGCACTTCGTCCAGCGCCTCGCTCAACGCTTTGAGAATAGTCTGGATCTGGTCGGCATCGATGATCAGCGGCGGAGCCATGACCAGGGTGTCACCCAGGGCGCGCAGGAGAATGCCGTTGCGCTGCAGCACGTTGCTGACCTGCTGGGCGATCTTCAGTTCGGGGGCGAAGGGTTGGCGGGTGTCCTTGTCGGCAACGAACTCCAGCGCCGCCATCAGCCCGATGCCACGGGCGTCGCCCACCAGCGGGTGACTGGCCAGGGCCTGGATGCCGGCCTGGAAGGCGGGGGCGACTTCGCGCACCTGGGCGACGATGTCCAGTTCGTCGTACAGGCGCAGGGTTTCCAGCGCTACCGCCGCCGTCACCGGATGGCCGCCGTAGGTGTAGCCGTGGCCGAGCCCGCCGAGGGCCTGGCTCTGGTCGGCGATCACCTGGTAGAGGCGGTCGCTGATCAACAGTGCGGAAATCGGCTGGAAGGCGGCGGACAGCCCCTTGGCGCAGGTCAGCATGTCCGGCTCGATGCCCATGGCCTGGCAGCCCCAGTAGTGCCCCGTGCGACCGAAACCACAGATCACTTCGTCGGCCACCAGCAGGATGTCGTACTTGCGCAGCACCGCCTGGACTTTGGCGAAGTAGCCGGCCGGCGGCAGGATCACGCCACCGGTACCCATCACCGGCTCTGCGAAGAAGGCACCGATGGTGTCGGGGCCGGCGTCGAGGATGGTCTGTTCCAGTTCTTCGGCGAGGCGGGTAGCGAAGGCCTCCTCGCTTTCGCCCGGCAGGCCCTGACGATACAGGTGCGGGCAGCGCACGTGGATCACGTCGGCCAGTGGCTCGCCCCAACCGTTGTGCATGTTGGGCAGGCCGGTAAGGCTGGCGGCAGCCAGGGTGGTGCCGTGGTAGCTGCGCTGGCGGGCGATCAGGCGGTGCTTGCCGGGCTTGCCGATGGCGTTGTGGTAATAGCGGACGAACTTGATGGCGGTGTCCACCGCTTCGGAGCCGGAACTCTGGAACACCACCTTGTCCAGCCCGGCGGGGGCGCGGGCGATCAGCGCCTGGGCCAGGTCGGCGGCCGGGCCGTGGCTGCGGTGGGCGAAGGTCTGCTGGTAGGGCAGCTTGAGCAGTTGCTCGTAACCGGCCTGCGCCAGGCGCGGCTGACTGAAGCCCAGGGTGGCGCACCACAGGCCCGACATCCCCTCGATGAAGCGCTGGCCGTGCTCGTCGAACACATAGATCCCCTCACCGCGCTCCATCACCAGCGGGCCTACCTGTTCGTGCAGGCGAAGGTTGGTCTGGGGGTGGAGATGGTGGGCGATATCTCGTTGGGCCAGATCCGAACCGCGAGCAATCATGACGTCTTCCTCTCGTTGTGCTGTATGCGTATGCGTTACACGGTTCTATTTCTACGACCATTTTCACGGGTCGTCAAATGTTTTGTGTTTCGCAGAAAGGAACAGTGTTTCTCTATTGTTGATGGGGACATGCTTCCAGCGTGGCTGGACGCTTGATCTTCAGGCGCTTGAGAATGTGCTGGCGTGCACCTGACTGGCTGGTGAAAAATCACCAGAAACCCTTCAGGAACCAAACTGCAAAAAACAGTCCATGGAAAACATCTGTTTCGCCTGTGCGAACAGAGGCTTTATCTGAGCACCGCTTCCGGCTACTCTCTTCCCCATGAACCACAGCAAGGACCTTCGATGAGCGAAGAAGCAAGACAAGGTGGCGTCAGATCGGTGCAACTGGCACTGGATGTGCTCGAACGGGTGGCCGGTGCCGATGATGAAATCGGTGTCAGCGAGCTGGCGGTGCAACTGGGCACGACCAAGGGCTCGGTGTTCCGCCACCTGAAAACCCTGGTCGATCGCGGCTATCTGAGCCAGAACCCGCAGAACTCGCGCTACCGCCTGGGCATCCAGGCCTATGTGCTGGGGCGGGTGGCGGCGAGCGGGGTGGATGTACTGAGCGCTTCGGCCGATGCCATTCGTGATCTGCGCGACGAGCTGGGGCTGTCGGTGGTGCTTTCAGTGCTGCAGGGCCGTCGCCTGATGGTGGTGGAAACCCAGCTGGGCAAGTCCACCCTTGAAATCGGCGTGCGCCACGGCACCGAACTGCAACTGCACTGCAATGCCCAGGGCAAGGTGGCGCTGGCGTTCGCCCGGCACTTGAAGGTCGAGCAACTGGGCGCGCCGTTACCGGCAGTGACGCCGTTCACCCTCACCGACCCACGGCAACTGGCGCAGCAAGTGGAGCAGGCCCGCGAACAGGGCTGGGCGGCGGCGATCGAGGAAGAGACCCAGGGCATCTCGGCCATCGCCGCGCCGATCATGGGCATCAACGGCGAGCTGATTGGCACCCTGGCGCTGGTGGCGACCGTGCAGGACATCAGGCGCGAGGTCGATCCGGAGCAGGTGCGGGCGCTGAAGAAGGCGGCGCTGCGGACCTCATGGAACATGGGTTTCAAGGGCGAGTTCTGATCCGCATGCCAGATGCGCCGGGGAGGGAGCCCCGGACCGCGACAAACGTCTGCCACGGTCCGGGGCCAGGTTCAGCGAAGGGTCAGGCTGCTGGCGTCGGCGCGTATTTGATGTAGAACAGGATGTTGGCGTTGATCGGCCGCGTTTCGACATCCCCGCCGCCTACTACAGGCGCCTGGGCACCATCCCATTCCGCCACGCTGCTGCACCAGATGGCCGCGGCGTTATCCGCATCGTCCGTCGGCATGTGGTCGATGGGGCCGGTGATGTCGCCGGTTTTGGGGCGTCCCGTGGCATAGCCTTGCAATGAGCCTACGGCGCGCGCCGCGCCAACCGGGTCGCGGTTGGCACCGTGATCGGCGCCCCTGAGGAAATAACCCCGGTAATCAGGAATGTTGAAGGACTCGTTCATGCCGTCGGTGATGGCCATTGCGAGTTCGGGATACAGAGCGCTCTGGACGCTGGCTCCGTCACACAGAAGCCACTGCAGGCCTGACGGAGGGACATTTCCCGGGAACCCGATGACCGCGCCGATAGGGAATATGTCTCCGTCGTTTTTGTCGGCAGTGCCCAGTACGTAGTAATCGACGGCGATGTTCACCGGGCGTGACTCCGGGTCGCCACCACTGGCGGTGAACGACACAGGGGTGCTGTTCTGGTTCCACTCGGCGTTATCGTGCCCCGCGCAGTGATCCGAAGTTTTTTCCGAGTTGCCTAGGTTGACGGTGATCGTGAACGGGTTGACGGGGGCTGCAGTCGCCCAGTCCTGGATCGATCCCACGGCGTTTCCTGTTGCGCCGCCCGTGGCCATCGCCGTTCGCGACTGTGCTTCGGGGTCGCGCCCGGCTCCGTTGTCCACGCCTCGCAGGAAGCGCCCCCGATAGTCAGGCACGCAGTAGCCGATGTTGCTGCCGCCGTGGGTTATTCCGATAGCCTCGAACAGGTCCGGGAACATGGCATTGAAATAGTACTTGCCGTTACATGAGGCGAAGGCCGCCAGGTTCGGGCTGCCCGAGCCATCCGTGCCGGCGAAGGCCACGACAGCGCCGGTCGGCAGCGCGGCAGTGTCGACCAGCTTGATAATGAAATTGACGTAAGCGTTGACCGGCCTCGTTTCGGCGTCGCCACCCCCGTTGGACGAAAAGGTCTCGGCGCCACCGGGTTCGAGCATGTCCGCGTTCGTCCCGCTGTAGGCATCGTGGTCATCGGTGGGGACGTGGGGCACCAGGGCATTGAACGGCGTGTTCGGGGTGGCCGTGGCAAAGGACTGCACACTGCCGACACGCGCCCCTGTAGCGGCACCGCTGAGGGGTGCTGTGCGGTTGGCCGCGTTCTTGTCGACCGTGCCGGCCGGGTCGACGCCGCGCAGGAAATAGCCCTGGTAGTCCGGGATATTGAAGTAGCTGTTGCCATTGCCGCCGTTGCAAGTACCGAGCGCCGCGAACAGTTCGGGATATGATGAGGTCGATAACTCGCTGCCATCACATATCGACCAGCCCAGTTCGGCGAGTTGAGCGTTGTCCAGCTTGCCGGCATATGGAGGAACGGTGCCGACCGGCACGGAAAGTCCCTGGTTACTCATATGTTGCTCCTCTTGAGGACGGCACTGGCCGCCCGTTACGTCAAAGCGAACCACCCGAAGTTTCAGGTTCGAGCGGACGCGCTGGGTCAATAGCCAACTTCTGAAAGTTGATCTTTCCAGATCCGAAATTCGATCGAACGTAATGCCGGGCATAGTTGCAGTAACGATTGAGGCGGTGTTCCGGATTGATCCATTTCAGGCCGGAACAGCACTCTCTCGTTGCACTTCGACACGCGCAGCCGTGTTGGCCGCATCGGGCATCCCGACGGTGCGTGTCACTGCATTGCCCTGAGTAAGCGAGATCAGTCTGGCATGGCGTAGTGGCACTTGAATATCACTGGAATCAGGTAATCGAGCGCCACTTCATCCGAATGGGTCATGAGAGGCTTGCATCCTGCTCGTTGCCGAAATACTGTATGGATATTCAGTGTTTCGAGGGCGCGGCCCATGCAACTCATCGCCAAGCTCGGCATCCTTGCCGATGCCGCCAAATACGACGCCTCCTGCGCCAGCAGCGGTGCGCCCAAGCGCAGCTCGAAGGGCCGTGACGGGCTGGGCGCCACCAACGGCATGGGCATCTGCCACAGCTACACCCCCGACGGCCGTTGCGTATCGCTGCTCAAGGTGCTGCTGACCAATTTCTGCCTGTACGACTGCCAGTACTGCGTCAACCGCCGCTCCAGCAATGTGCCCCGGGCGCGCTTCTCGCCCGAGGAAGTGGTGCGCCTGACCCTGGACTTCTACCGTCGCAACTGCATCAGCGGGCTGTTCCTGAGCTCCGGTATCATCCGTTCGGCGGACTACACCATGGAGCAACTGGTGCGGGTGGCGCGGCTGCTGCGCGAAGAACACAACTTCCGCGGCTACATCCACCTCAAGACCATTCCCGACGCCGACCCGCTGCTGATCGAGGAAGCCGGGCGCCTGGCCGACCGGCTCAGCGTCAACATCGAGCTGCCCAGCGACGCCAGCCTCAAGCGCCTGGCGCCGGAAAAACAGATCACCACCATCCGCCAGGCCATGGGCACCATTCGCCAGGGGCAACTGGCAGTCGCTGGCGAGGCGAGGGCGCCGCGCTTCACGCCGGCAGGGCAGAGCACCCAGATGATCGTCGGCGCCGATGCCTCCGATGACCGCACCATCCTGCGCAATGCCGAGTCGCTGTATCAGGGCTACGGCCTCAAGCGCGTCTACTACTCGGCGTTCAGCCCGATCCCCGACAGCCCCGACAGCGTGCCCCTGGCGGCACCGCCGCTGCTGCGCGAGCACCGCCTGTACCAGGCCGATTTCCTCATGCGCGGCTACGGCTACAAGGCGGGCGAGCTGCTCAGCGAGGCGAGCAACCTGGCGCTGGACATCGACCCCAAGCTGGCCTGGGCGCTGTCCAATCGCGAGGTCTTCCCGGTCGATATCAACCGCGCCGAACCGGCATTGCTGGCGCGGGTGCCGGGTATCGGCCTGCGCAGCGTGCAGCGTCTGGTGGCGCTGCGCCGCGAGCGGCGGGTGCGCTACGACGACCTGATCCACTTGCGTTGCGTGCTGGACAAGGCGCGGCCGTTCATCGTCACCAGCGACTACCGACCGGCGTTGGCGGAGGTGCGCAGCGGCCTGCTGCGGGCGCGCCTGCGTGAACCCCAGGCGCCCGTGCAGATGGGGTTGTGGGGATGATCGCGCTGGATTGCGACGACCGCTTCGAGACTTGGCGCGAGCAGGCGCGGACCTTGCTCGGCCATGGCATCGACCCCGCAGAAGTGACCTGGAGCCAGGGCCCGATTCACGACTTGCTGGCCACGCCCGAGGGTTTGCCCGAAGGCCCCGGTCCGTTCAAGGCCAGGGTGCCGGCGGAGTTGCTGGCGCAGTTGCAGCTGGCTGGCCGGTATCGCGGCGAGCAGCGCTGGAGCCTGCTTTACGAGGTGCTGTGGCGGGTGGCCCATGGCGATCGGACGGCCATGCTCGCGGGTGACCGCCTGGGCAGCGAGTTGCAGCGGCGGATCAAGCAGGTCACCCGTGAGGCTCATCACCTGCATGCCTTCGTGCGTTTCGTGCCGTTGCCACCAGCGCTGGCGGAAAGGCTGCAACTGGACCTGGTGGCCTGGCATGAGCCGGCCCACGACATCCTCGACAGTGCCAGCGGCCATTTCGCCGACCGCCTCGGCCGGCAGCGCTGGCTGATCGCCACGCCCCGGGACGGTATCCGTTTCGATGGCGAGGCGCTGGACCATCGCCGCCAGTGTCCCGAAGACTGGCGCCAATGGGCGCAACACGCCGACGACCCTGACGCCGAACTCTGGCGCACCTACTACCGGCATACGTTCAACCCGGCGCGGGTCAATCCCGATGCCCTGCGCCAGCACATGCCGGGGCGCTTCTGGCGCAACCTGCCCGAAGGCGACCTGATTCCGCGCCTGGTGGGGCAGGCCCGCCAAGGCAAGCAGCGCGATGGACAGGCCCAGGAAGTGGCCGAACGCAGCGGCAAGAAGATCCTCGCTGCGGTTTCAACTGAGAGGTAAGCCCATGCACAAAGCCGACCGTCTGTTCCAGTTGGTCAACCTGATCCGGGTGCACCAGCCCATCACCGCCGAGCGGCTGGCCGAGCGCATCGGGGTATCGGTCCGCTCGATCTACCGCTACATCGACGACCTGTCCCTGAGTGGGGTGCCGGTCTATGGCACCACCGGGGTCGGCTACGCCCTGGATGCCGGCTTCGAGATGCCGCCACTGCGCCTGAGCCGCATCGAGGTGGATGCGCTGATGCTGGGCATGGAAATGCTCGCCGGCAATGCCGACAACGAACTGGCCGGTGCCGCCCGCACGCTGCTGAGCAAGGTGTCCGCCAGCTCGCCGCAGCAGGCCGTCGATCCGCAGCAGAGTCCGATCCGGGCCCTGGGCACCACCAGTGTCACGACCCGCGGTCACCTCAGCACACTGCGCCAGGCCATCGAGCACAAGCGGGTGTTGCAGATCACCTACACCAGTCTCGACGGCGAGGTTTCGCGGCGAACGATCCAGCCCATCGGTCTGTTCTACTGGGGTGGCAAGTGGACGGTCGGCAGCTGGTGCAATACCCGTGCGGCCTACCGCGATTTCCGGGTTGACCGCATCGCGTCCATTTTCACCAGCGACGAGCCGTGGCGCGACAGCCCGCATATTGCCCTGCGCACCTACATGCGCCATCAATCCGGCAACGGGCGTACTGACAGCACGCTGTCAGGATGACCCCTGCACACTGGCGCTTCCTCACACCCAGGGAAGTCCCGTATGCCTCATCCAGATCATGTACTCGAACTCGCCATCTTCACCGTCAAGCCGGAGTACATCGCGCAGATGCCCGAACTACGCGACGGCCTGCGCGAAGCACTGAAAAGCTTCCCCGGCCTGATCGCCTACCGCGGCTACTGCCCGATGGCCGACCAGCGCACCTTCGTCGATATCGCCGAGTGGCAAACCTATGAACATGCCGCCGATGTCGCCAGGGCCTTCAATGAAGGCGACCCGCGTTTTTCCGCATATATGGCGGCCATTGAAAGTCTGTCGTTCATGAACCATTTCGTGCCTGAGTTCACGCAATAAGGTGCGTCTTGCGATGGCGCATCAATCCGTTGTTGCGCCGTCCTGAAATAGCGTTGACTCATATAAAAGCCCGCTTTAATTCGCAACGAACTTACCTCGCCCCACACCGGACAAACGGCGTGAAATTTTCCGCAAAACCCCCTGTTATCAGGCTTTCTGACAGCTAGTATCAAGAATCCTGATACTCCTTAAACACACCCTGTTTTCGTGATCAAGCAGCCGTACACTCGATCGTACTCCGGCAGAAAAACAAACGTGCGCCGGTCCACAACATACAAGAACAAGTGGAGATACGAATGAGTAAGCCAGTGTCGTTCGAAGATCTTCCGTTGAGCCGTTTTCATATCCGGACGGTATTCAGCGGAACAGGAGGACAGTTCAGCGACGGATTCGTGCTTGGCATTATCGGTATTGCCGTCAGCATGGCGGCCGGCCCCCTGCAACTGACCGCACTGTGGATGGGGCTGCTCGGCGCCGCCTCGCTGGCGGGGCTGTTTCTCGGCAGCCTGTTCGCCGGTCCCCTGGCCGACAAGTTCGGTCGCCGCACCATCTTCGCGTGGGACATGCTGCTGTTCGCGGTGATCTCCGCGTCGCAGTTCTTCGTCACCTCCCCGGAGCAGCTCCTGGCCCTGCGCCTGCTGCTTGGCCTGGTGTTGGGCTTCGATTACGTGGTCAGCAAATCATTGGTGACCGAGTTTGCGCCACGGCGTTATCGCGGGCGTCTGCTCAGCGTGCTGGCGGCGGCCTGGGCGGCGGGTTATGTGGCAGCGTACCTGGTGGGCTTCGCCATCCGTGATATCGGCCCGGACGCCTGGCGTCTGATGCTCGCCCTCAGCGGCGTGCCGGCCTTGCTGATCCTGCCGTTGCGCCTGGGCGTGCCGGAGTCGCCGATCTGGCTGATGGCCAAGGGGCGCAGTGCCGAGGCGCTGGCCATCGTCCACGCCAAATTCGGTCCCCACGTCACCTTGCCGGCCGTGGCACCTGCCGCGCCGAAGAAACGCGGCAACTTCAGCGAACTGTTCAGCCCGCGCTGGCGCAAGAACACCCTGGTCGGTTGCGTGTTCTACACCTGCCAGGTGATCCCGTTCTTCGCCCTCGGCACCTTCTCGCCCAAGGTGCTGGAAGCCCTGAACGTGCAGGACAAGTTCGTCGGTGGCCTGGTCTACAACGTGCTGCTGATGCTGGGTGCGTTGCTGGGCCTGCTGATCATCGACCGTATCTCGCGCCGGGCTTTCCTGGTGGGCACCTTCTACCTCAGCGCCATCGGCCTGGCGGTGCTGGCCTACGGAGGTTTCGGGCCGCTGGGCACCATCCTCGCCTTCGGCTTCTTCGCCTGTGTTCTGGCGGCGGCGGTGAACCTGGAATTCGTCTATCCGCCGGAGCTGTTCCCGACTCACCTGCGTGCCTCCGGCATCGGCATGGCCGTCGCCGCCAGCCGTTTCGGCTCGGCCTTTGCCACCTTCCTGCTGCCGATCGCCGTGCAGCACCTGGGCATCCACACCGCCCTGGGCGTCTGCGTCGGCGTGTTGCTGGTCGGTGGTGTGTTCTGCCACCTGTTCGCACCTGAAACCAGCAAGGAAGACCTCGCCGCCGTGGCGCCGGAAGGCGAGGGCAATGCCGAGGCGGCGAGTGTCGCCCTGGCCGGACGCAAGTAACGGCTGAACCCCTAAAGGAGAATTCCCATGTCATCCAGCAAGCTCATCGATATGTACGCGGTGCAGGTGTTCGTCGCCGTCGCCGAGGAAGGCAGCATGTCGGGTGCGGCGGCGCGCATGGGGATTTCCCAGTCGGGGGTGTCGCAGATGGTCCGGCAATTGGAGGAAGAGCTGGGCGTGGTGCTGGTGGACCGGGCGACCCGTCCACTGACCCTGACGCCTTTCGGCCTCGCCCTGCGCAACCGCGGCGCGATCCTCAGCGAGGAGCTGTGCAACCTCAAGGCTCAGGTGCTGGATGCCGGACGCGGGGTCAAGCCCGACCTGCGCATCGGCCTGGTGGATTCCTTTGCCGCCACCTGCGGTTCGGCGTTCACCCGGCAGATGCTCCAGCGGGTTTCGCAACTGTCGGTGCGCACCGGCCTCAGCCCGCAGCAGGGCGAGTCGTTGCTGCGCCGCGACCTGGACCTGATCGTCACCAGCGATCCGCTGATGGATGCCAACGACGTCATCCGCTACCGGCTGTTTTCCGAGCGCTATTTCGTCATCACGCCGAAGGCGCTGGGCAAATCGCTGGGCAGCCTGGATGACGTCCGCGCATTGGCCAACGTGCTGCCGGTAGTGCGTTTCAACCGTTTGTCCCAGGTGGGACTGCAGATCGAGCGCCACCTGCGCGGGTTGAACATCCGCGTGCCCATCCGGCTGGAACTGGACAACGCCGACGCCCTGACCGCGATGGTCGCCGAGGGCATCGGCTGGGCCGTGACCAGCCCGATGTGTTTTCTCCAGGCCTGCACCTGGGTGGAAAACGTCAACGCGCACCTGGTGCCGGAACTGGGGCTTGAGCGGTCCCTGTACCTGGTGGCCAGGCGCAACGAATACAGCGCTTTCTTCGCCGATGCCTGCGAGACGGCGCGAACAGTCATCAAGGACGCCTTCCTGCCACGGCTTGCCGCCCTGGGCAAAGGCGTCGAAACACTAGTCAACTTCGATGAGGAAGATTCCCGTGAGTACTTTTGATCGCGCCGACGTCAGGGTCGAGCAGGACTATGTTGGCCAGGTGAGCATCCCGACCGGGAAGCTCTATGGTGTCAACACCGTGCGTGGCTTCGACAACCTGAGCGTGTCGCCGCTGACCGTGGCCCATTACCCGGCCTTCCGCGATGCCTTCGCCCAGTGCAAATGGGCCGCAGCCCTGGCCAACCTCGACTGCGGCGTGATTGCCGGCGCCCAGAGCGAAGCCATCGTCCTGGCCTGCCAGGACATCATCGCCGGCAACTGCGACGACTCGCTGATCGTCGATCTGCTGGAAGGCTCCGGCGGTACCTCCACCAACATGAACTTCAACGAGGTGGTGGCCAACCGCGCGCAGTTGTTCATGGGGCATCCGGCCGGCAGCTACGAGGTGGTCCACCCCAATGATCACGTCAATGCTTCGCAATCCACCAACGACGTCTACCCGGCGGCGCTGAAGATCGCCACCCACGCCATGCTTGGCGGCCTGATCGTCGAAGTTGAAAAGCTCGGCGCGCAGTTCGATGCCAAGGCCGCGCAGTTCGCCGACATCCTCCACCTTGGTCGCACCTGCCTGCAGGACGCCCAGCCGATGCGCCTGGGGCAGTTGTTCTCGGGCTATGCCGCGCTCACCCATCGCCTGGCGGCGGAGCTGGTGACCGTGCGCGACAAGCTGCGCACCCTGCCACTGGGCGGCACCGCCATCGGCACCGGCTTCGGTGCGCCGGCGGCCTATCGTGGGCAGGTTTACCGGCATCTGGTGCAGGTCACGGGCGTCGAGTACCAGGCGCCAGACAACGCCTTCGATGCCATGCAGAACATGGACGTGTTCTCCCGCGTCTCCGCCGAGCTGCGTACCTGCTCGGCGGCCCTGGCGAAGATCGCCACCGACCTGACCAAACTGTCCTCGGGCCCGGTGGGTGGCATTGGCGAGCTGAAACTGCCGGAGGCCCAGGCGGGCTCCTCGATCATGCCGGGCAAGGTCAACCCGGTACTGCCGATGGCGATGATCCAGCTCAGCTTCGCGGTGATCGGCAACGACGTGGCCGTGGCCCAGGCGGTGCAGGCCGGTGAGCTGGAGATCAACCACTTCGAGCCGGTGGTGGCGTCGCGGGTGTTCGACAGCATCACCTTGCTGACCCAGGGCATCCAGCGGTTCCGCGAGAAATGCGTCGCCGGCATCCAGGCCGACGAAGCACGCAATCTCCAGCACCTTACCGAGTCCATGGCGGTGGCCACCGCGCTGGTACCGCGTCTTGGCTACGCCCAGGTCAGCAAGCTGGCGCGCCAGTCGGTGAACGAAGGGCGCTCGCTGCTGACGATCATGGCCGAGTCCGGCGTGATGACCGAGGCCGAGGCGATGGCGGCGATCGAGAAGACCTCGCGGCCGGTATTCGAAGGCTGAAGCAGTGAACAGCGGGGCGGTGCAACGCCGCCTCGTCTTGCAATGAAAACGTGACGAACCCAACGACACAATTCTTAATCCAGGCAAATCCATGATGAAAAAACTCAATGCAGGATTCGCGGCCGTGATCTTTTCCCTGTGCCCGCTGGTAAGCGCCATGGCGCAAGACAGCGCGGCGGCAGCTCGCCCCAACGTCGCCGTGCTGGCGACCGGCGGGACCATCGCCGGCACCGCCGCGCAAGCCAGCCAGACCACCGGCTACAAGCCGGGTGTGCTCAGCGCCGAGGCGCTGGTGGCGTCGGTGCCGTCGCTGGACAGCGTGGCGCACATCACCACCGAGCAGGTAGCCAATGTCGGCAGCGACAACATGGACAACGCGGTGCTGCTGAAGCTGGCCAAGCGGGTCAACGCGCTGCTGGCGCGTGACGACATTTCCGGCATCGTCATCACCCATGGCACCGACACCCTCGAAGAAACCGCCTACTTCCTCAACCTGGTGGTCAAGAGCGACAAGCCGGTAGTGGTCACCGGTGCCATGCGTCCCGCTACTGCGGTGGGCGCGGACGGGCCGAGCAACATTCTCCAGGCGGTCAGCGTGGCGGCGTCACCGCAGGCCAAAGGGCGCGGCGTGATGGTGGTGCTCAACGACCGCATTGGTGCCGCGCGCTTCACCACCAAGACCGATGCCAATGCGCTGGACACCTTCAAGTCCGCGAGCGGCGGTTATCTGGGCAGTCTGGTCAACCAGGTACCGCACTTCGAAAACCGGGTGGGCAAACAGCACACCGTTGATACGCCGTTCGATGTCAGCCGGCTGGAGGAGTTGCCCAAGGTCGACATCATCTACGGTTACCAGAACGACAACGGTTACATGTACGACGCCGCCGTCGCTCACCAGGCCAAGGGCATCGTGATTGCCGGTGTCGGCGCGGGCAGCGAGTCGAAATACATCCTGCCGGCGGTGCGGAACGCCATGGACAAGGGCGTGGTGGTGGTGCGTTCCTCCCGCGCCGGCAGCGGCTTCATCCCCGCCGACGAGGCGTATCCGGGCCTGCTGGGCGATAGCCTCAACCCGCAGAAGGCGCGGATACTGCTGATGCTGGCGCTGACGCAGACCAGCGATCAGGCCAGGATCCAGGAGATGTTCGGGCGGTTCTGAGCCGCCGGGCCATTGAGGCCCGCGGCACCGGCCGACAAACCCTGGAATGCGATTCAGATCATCACCCGCTCGATCACCACGCCCGGCATCATCGCCTGCAAGCCTTCCTCCAGCCGCACGCCTGCCTCGTGCAGGGCATCGAGCGGCATCTGCGGCAGGCTTTCGAGGACGAACCACATATGCCGGGCGCTGGCGTCCAGGCGCGTGCGCACGCCCTGGCGCCAGTTCCAGCGCCGGCAGGTCACGCCGCTGTCGTCGCGCCAGATCACTTCGCCGCGTTCCGGGGATTCGTGGCTCGGCTGACCCTCCTTGACCGTATCGAAGGCTTCGCTGCCATCAGCGATCACCAGACGCGGCGTGCCGTTGTAGGCCGCAAGGTTCTCGCCGCCGACAGGGATGGCGAATTCCAGGCTGATGGCGTTGTACAGATTGACAACCGGATCGATGCTCGGCAGTTTGCCGTCCCGCTGAAAGCGCTTGCGCAGTGCGTCGGCAGAGCAGGGGGTGCGTTGTGGCTTGGCACCGAAGCCGCGAAACACCTCGGCCCAGGCGGCCAGGTGGGCGTCGGCCCAGGCCGGTCCATTGTCCGCAAGCGCTTGTGCGGCTCGTTCCATGGCCGCGTCGGCGGCTTCGGGGTGGATCAGCGGCGCAGCTTCGACGGTGATGCTCAAGGCGCGAAAGCCAGGAGCGAGGCGGGTGACGTCGGGGCTTACCTGGGGAAGGACGCAGAGCATTCGGATTCGACTCTTTCAGGACGTTGGGCCGGCCCGTTTTACCATGGGTCGGCATTAGCGCTGATGAATAGAGTGAATGGGAAATCAGTTTTACTAATAACGAGTCAGGAAGATTCCGTCATGCGTGAGAGACCCTCGGCGCGGTTGCTGGTTATCAGCCCCGCAGGAAAGGTGTTGTTGTTCAAGTTCGTGCACACCGACGACGCCCTCGCCGGTTCGTCGCACTGGGCCACACCGGGTGGCGGGCTGGAGGAGGGCGAAAGCTTCCGCGATGCGGCGGTGCGCGAGTTGCGCGAAGAAACCGGGATCGAGGTGGAGGATGTCGGCGAGCCCGTGGGGCATCGGCGTTTCGTCATGCGCTTGCCCAGCGGCGAGGATGTGATCGGGGTGGAGCAGTATTTCGTGGTGCAGGCGTCTTCGTCGGCGCTGAGCCGGGACGGCTGGAGCGCGCATGAGTTGAAGGTGATGGCGGCGCATTACTGGTGGTCGGTGGAGGAGCTGCGCACGACCCGGGAGACGGTGTATCCCGAGGGATTGCTGGGGATGCTGGGCGTCTGCTAGATCGTGGGTGCTCGTACTGGCCTCATCGCCGGCAAGGCCGGCTCCCACAGGTTTTGAGTCGAGCCTTGGTGGTGTAGCCTGCGCAGGATCTGTGGGAGCTGGCCTTGCCAGCGATGAGGCCGGCTCACGAAACCGAGGCCATCCTCAAGGTCTTGATCAACAATCCGTAAAGGCTATCCACCGGTTTCGAGCTTTGCGATGCGCGGCTGCGGTACACCGCGACCTCCATCGGCTCCAGCGGTCCCAGGCCGTGTTCGGCACCGAGGATCTCCAGGTGGTCCGGCGCGCTGCAGCGGGTCAGCACGGCCACCGCCAGGCCGCTTTCGACAGCGGCGATCTGCCCGGCCAGGCTGGAGCTGTTGTAGACCACCCGATAGTCACGCCCCTGCAGCGCCAGCGAGTGAATGGCGCAGCGCCGCGCCTGGCTGGTGCTTTCGTAGGTGGCGATGGGAAGCGGGTCGCGGCGCCACACGTCGAACTGCGGCGATCCCACCCACACCATCGGTTCGCGAAACAGCAGCGTACCGCGTCGCGGGTGGTCGCGGGACACCAGCGCCAGGTCGAGGTCGCCGCGTTCGATACGCGGGATCAACGAGGTGGACTGCTCGCAGTCCAGTTCGATTTCCACCGCGCCGTAGCGCAGGGCGAAGCGCTTGAGCACCGGGGTGAGGTAGCGGGCGGCATAGTCGTCGGGTACGCCCAGGCGGATGCGTCCGGTCAGTTCATTGCCGCTGAAGGCGTGCTGGGCATCGCTGTGCAGATCGAGGATGCGCCGCGCATAGCCGAGCAACACCTGGCCGTCCGGCGTCAGTTGCTGCTGGCGTGAATCCCGCACCAGCAACTGCCGGCCCACGGCGGCCTCGAGCTTCTTCAGTTGCATGCTCACCGCCGACTGCGAGCGGTGCACCTCGGGGGCGGCGCTGGACAGCGAGCCGGTATCCACCACGGCGACGAAGCATTTCAACCAGTCGATCTGCAGGTCTTGCATGGCCGCTCCGTTGTATTCGATTAGCGAATGGGTGCGGCGAATAATATGCGCTTTTCGCAAAACTGTGTCTGGTGGATAGTGGCTGTCGTCCGTACAAGCTTGAACGAGCGTTCCATCGAGAGGACGCCAGATGAGGAGGTTGTTGTGCTGTCGGTTGCCAAGGGCTCTACGGAGCTGGGGTTCAATGAGGTGTGGAGCGGGTTCAGGCAACTGTTGCCGATCTCCATGTTCGTCGTCATTTTCGGGCTGGCCTTCGGTCTGGCCGCCGCGCAGACCGGGTTGGGCGACAGCTCGATCCTGTGGATGAGCGCGCTGGTGTTCGCTGGCGCTTCGCAGTTCGCCGCGCTGGACCTGTGGGGCACCCAGGTGCCGCTGGTGCCGTTGATGGTCACGGTGTTCGCCATCAACGCCCGTCACCTGTTGATGGGCGCCACGCTCTATCCCTGGCTGCGGGAACTGCCGCTGGCGCGGCGCTACGGGATCATGCTGGTGGTCTCGGATGCCAACTGGGCGATGTCGATGCAAGCGCTGTCTGCCGGCAAACCGGGGTTGGGCATCCTGTTCGGTGGCGGCATCGCGCTGTGGTCCACCTGGCTGCTCGGCACCTGGTTCGGCCTGTACTTCGGCAACCTGGTCAGTGACCCGGTGAGCTGGGGTCTGGACATGGTGATGGGCTGCTTCCTGCTGGCGATGGTCGTGGGCGGGCAGAAGAACCTGCGCATGCTGCTGATCTGGGCCGTGGCCGCGCTATCGGCGCTGCTGGCGTACTGGTACCTGCCGGAGAACAGCCATGTGGTGGTCGGCGCGCTGGCCGGCGGCATCATCGGGGCGGTGTGGGTGGAGAAGAAAGATGAACATTGAAACCGCAGGCCATGGCACCTTCGTCATCATCCTGGTCATGGCCCTGGTGACCCTGGCAACGCGCTGGGGCGGGGTGTTCGTGATGTCTTTCGTGCCGATCAGCCCCCGGGTGCAGCAGTTCATCGGGGCGATGTCCGGGTCGGTGCTGGTGGCAGTGTTGACGCCGCTGGCGGTGAGCGGGGACAACGGGGCGCGGGTCGCCCTCGCCAGTACGGCGCTGGTGATGCTGGTGGTGAAGAAGCCGCTGCCGGCGATTGCGGCGGGGATTGTGGCTGCGGCGGTGTTTCGGCAGTGGGTGGGGTGAGGGCATGCGCCTGCCGGCCCTGACCCGATACCGACACCGGCGCAGCCCCATCGATACTGGCGACTGGATATCTCGCCAACCCTGATTATGCTTCGAATGTGCGTGCAGAAAACGCGAGGCCGCCGCCTGTCCTGGGCCCGGCGTATTCCGTGATCCGATGTATCAGCCTCTCATTGGCCAGAGTGCGTGCGGAAGGATAGCGGGATGCTCCGGCCTACAAGAACAAGACGGAGACAATCATGGCGGCAGTCGACAGTACGACCCCGGGCGGCGAGCCCAGGCGCGGTATCACCCGAGAGGAACGCAAGGTCATCTTTGCCTCGTCCCTCGGTACGGTGTTCGAGTGGTACGACTTTTATCTCTATGGCTCCCTCGCGGCGATCATCGCCAAGCACTTCTTCGCCGGCGTCAACGAAACCACCGCGTTCATCTTCGCCTTGCTGGCCTTCGCCGCCGGGTTCGCCGTGCGGCCGTTCGGCGCCATCGTCTTCGGGCGACTGGGCGATATGATCGGGCGCAAGCACACCTTTCTTATCACCATCATCATCATGGGCGTGTCCACCGCCGTGGTCGGTCTGCTGCCCAGCTACGCCGCCATCGGCGTGGCGGCGCCGATCATCCTGATCACCCTGCGCCTGTTGCAGGGTCTGGCCCTGGGCGGTGAGTACGGCGGTGCCGCGACCTATGTGGCAGAGCACGCGCCACCCGGCAAGCGCGGGTTCTTCACCTCGTGGATCCAGACCACCGCGACCCTCGGCCTGTTTCTCTCGCTGCTGGTGATCCTCGCCTGCCGCACTGTCCTCGGTACCGAGGCCTTCGAAGCCTGGGGCTGGCGGATTCCGTTCCTGCTGTCGATCCTGTTGCTGATCGTCTCGGTGTACATCCGCATGCAGCTCAACGAGTCGCCGGTGTTCAACAAGATGAAGGCCGAAGGCAAGGCGTCCAAGGCTCCACTGACCGAGTCCTTCGCCCGCTGGGACAACCTCAAGGTGGTGATCATGTCGCTGCTCGGCGGCACAGCCGGGCAGGCGGTGGTCTGGTACACCGGGCAGTTCTATGCGCTGTTCTTCCTGCTGCAGATGCTCAAGATCGACCCGCAGACCGCCAACCTGCTGATTGCCGGCTCGCTGCTGATCGGCACGCCGTTCTTCATCTTCTTCGGCAGCCTGTCCGATCGCATCGGCCGCAAGAAGATCATCATGGCCGGCTGTATCCTCGCAGCGCTGACCTACTTCCCGATCTTCAAGGGCCTCACCGAATTCGGTAACCCCGACATCTACCGTGCCCAGGCGCAGAACCCGGTGACGGTGATCGCCGATCCCGCGCAGTGTTCGTTCCAGTTCGACCCGGTGGGCAAGGCGCGCTTCACCAGTTCCTGCGACATCGCCAAGAGCCTGCTGGCGAAGAAGGCCATCCCTTACGCCAACGAGAAAGCCGAAGCGGGCGCGGTGGCGCAGATCCGCATCGGCGACAAGGTAATCCCGAGCTTCGAAGGCACCGGCATGCCGGCCGCGGACTTCAAGACCGCCAACGATGCCTTCACCGCCACCCTGGGCACGGCGCTGAAAGACGCCGGTTATCCGGAAAAGGCCGATCCGGCCAAGACCAACTACCCGATGGTGCTGTTGCTGCTGACCATCCTGGTGCTCTACGTGACCATGGTCTACGGGCCGATCGCCGCCTGGCTGGTGGAGCTGTTCCCGGCGCGTATCCGCTACACCTCGATGTCGCTGCCGTACCACATCGGCAACGGCTGGTTCGGCGGCTTCCTGCCCACCGTGGCCTTTGCCATGGTTGCGGCCACCGGGGATATCTACTACGGGCTCTGGTACCCGATCGTCATTGCGGTGATGACGGCGGTGCTGGGGATTCTGTTCATGCCGGAAACCAAGGACCGGGATATCACTCACACCTGAGTGTGGCGCGTCGTCCAGGGGTGCCTGATGTTCATCAGGCGCCCCGTTCGGCGGACTCGCGATCGATCAGCACGCGCTTGCGCTCCACGCCCCAGCGATAACCCGAAAGATCGCCATCGCGGCGCACCACCCGATGGCAGGGAATGGCCACGGCGATGCGGTTGGCGCCGCAGGCCTGGGCCACGGCGCGGACCGCCGTGGGCGAACCGATGCGTTCGGCGATCTCGGTATAGCTGGCGGTGGTGCCCGGCGGAATCTCCCGCAGCGCCTGCCAGACCCGCTCCTGAAACGCCGTGCCACGCACGTCCAGCGGCAGGTTCAGGCCCAGGGACGGTGCTTCGATAAAGCCCACCACCTGCGCCACCAGTTGCTCGAAGTCGTGGTCGCAGCCGACCAGGTGCGCCTTGGGGAACTGGTCCTGCAGGTCGGTGACCAGCATGTCCGGATCCTCGCCCAGCAGGATGGCGCAGATGCCCCGCTGGCTCTGGGCGACCAGGATCGAACCCAGCGAGCACTCGCCGACCGCGAAGCGGATCACCGCACCGGTGCCACCGTCGCGGTAGTCGCGGGCACGCATGCCGAGCAACTGGTCGGAGGTTTCGTAGAACCGGCTGTTGGAGTTGAAGCCTGCGCCGTAGATGGCTTCGGTCACCGAGGCCGAGGGCTGTCCGAGTTCTTCGCGCAAACGCCGGGCCCGGGCCGCCGAGGCGTAGGCCTTGGGCGTCAGGCCGGTTTCGGCCTTGAACACGCGGTGAAAATGAAACGGGCTCATGCCCGCATGAGCGGCGAGTTCATCCAGACTCGGAGCGGTTTCGGCCTCGTCCATCACGCGGCAGGCGCTGGCCACCAGGGCGGCCCGCTGTTCGCCGGCGTGGGTCTGATCGGCGGCGGCGCGGCGGCTGGGGCGGAAGCCGGCGGCCTCGGCCTGTTCGGCGCTGGGGAAGAACAGTACGTTTTCGCGCTTGGGCAGGCGGGCGCAGGTGCTCGGGCGACCATACACGCCAGTGGTGCGCACGGCATAGACGAAGTGACCGTCGGCGGCGCTGTCGCGGGTTTGCACGGCGCTCCAGCGTTGCTCGTCAGTGTGGTACGGGGCGGTTGACATGGCGTGGGTCCGGTTCGAAGGGCGAGGGTGTCAGGTTAGGCGGCTGGCAAGGCGCAAGCACTCCGCTTCTTGCGCTTGAATTCTCAGCGAGCGGGCACTCGCCACAAATACCAGGCCGCCGTGGTCCTGTGCGGGCTCCAGGCTTCGCCGATGAGGCCCAGTTGGCGGGGCGTCGGGGCCTTCTCCAGGCCTTTCAGGCGGCGGTAGCCCTCGCGCACGCCGAAGTCGTCGATCGGCAGGATGTCGGTGCGCTCCAGGCTGTAGATCAGGAACATCTCCACGGTCCAGCGACCGACGCCCCGCAAGCTGACCAGGCGCTCGATCAGCTCGGCATCCGAAAGCGTTCGCGCCTCGCTCAGCGACGGAATCACTCCGTCGAGCCGGGCCTGGGCAAGACCACGAATGCTGGTCAGCTTGGCGTTGGACAGGCCGCAGGCGCGCTGGACCTCGGGGTCGGTCGCCAGCAGTTGCGCGGGCTCGGGAAAGCCGCTGCCCGGGTACAGCGCCAGCAACCGGCCAAGAATCGCCTCGGCGGCGCGGGCATGGATCTGCTGGTAGGCGATGGCCCGCACCAGCGCCTCGTAGGGCTCGCGGGCGGGTTTGGTCTCGTGCAGGCAAGGGCCGAGGGCGGCGACATGGCGGGCCCAGTCATCGTCAAGGTTGGCGAGGAAGGCTTCGGCCGGGGTGGGTGTGTGTGCTGGCATGAAAGGCGGTTTTGGCTCCTGTTGGCAGTGTGATGAGTTATAGCGCAAGGCCGGCGCGTCGTTCACTCGCTTTCTTGCGCTCGAATTCTGTGCCGGGTGTGGCATCCTTGCCGCCTTTTCCGATCGTCCTCACAGGTACACCGCAATGGCCCAAGCCACCGACCAGGCATTCTACGACCGCGCCGACGCGCACATCGAACTGGCCAACCAGCAGATCGAAAAGCGCGAGGACCTCGGCAAGGTCAGCGCCTCGATGACATTCGGCACTACCCGCTTCAACGCCTGGATGAGCGCCCGCAGCTTCAAGTCCGGCGAGGAAATGGCCGCAGCGCGGGAGGAACTGCTGAAGTACTTCTGCGAGCAGTACCGGATGATGCTGGAAGACAACCTGGACGATCACATCCAGAACTTCGAACGCTACATGGCCCCTCGGTGATCCAGACGGCGATTTCAGCCCCTTGGTCCGAGCCACTGCGCCGGGCCATCGGGCCGATCTCGCTGGCATCGCGCGGAAAAACCCGGATACTAGCGGCCATTTCGTTTCGCTCCTGGTAATCCCCGCATGGAAATCAAGGTCAACTTTCTCGACAACCTCCGACTTGAAGCCAAGTTCGATGACTTCACGGTGATCGCCGATCAGCCGATCCGCTACAAGGGCGACGGCTCGGCCCCGGGGCCCTTCGACTACTTCCTGGCGTCGTCGGCGCTGTGCGCGGCCTACTTCGTCAAGCTGTACTGCCAGACCCGCGACATCCCCACCGACAATATCCGCCTGTCGCAGAACAACATCGTCGACCCGGAGAACCGCTACAACCAGATCTTCAAGATCCAGGTCGAACTGCCGGCGGACATTTCCGAGAAGGACCGCCTGGGCATTCTCCGCTCCATCGACCGCTGCACCGTGAAGAAAGTGGTGCAGACCGGCCCCGAGTTCATCATCGAGGAAGTCGACAACCTCGACGCCGACGCCCAGGCGCTGCTGATGCCGGCTGCTGCCGAGGGCGCACGCACCGTCATTCCAGGCAAAGACCTGCCGCTGGAAGAGACCATCGCCAATATGTCGGCGATCCTCGCGGACCTGGGGATGAAGATCGAGATCGCTTCGTGGCGCAACATCGTGCCCAATGTCTGGTCGCTGCACATTCGCGACGCGCAGTCGCCGATGTGCTTCACCAACGGCAAGGGCGCGACCAAGGAAGGCGCGCTGGCCTCGGCCCTGGGCGAGTTCATCGAGCGCCTGAACTGCAACTTCTTCTACAACGACCAGTTCTGGGGCGAGGACATCGCCAACGCCGAGTTCGTCCATTACCCGAACGAGCGCTGGTTCCAGCCGGGCCGCACGGGCGCGCTGCCGAAGGAAATCCTCGACGACTACACCCGCGCCATCTACAACCCGGACGGCGAACTGCTGGGCACCCACCTGTACGACACCAACTCCGGCAATGTCGAGCGCGGTATCTGCTCGCTGCCGTTCGTGCGCCAGTCCGACGGCGAGGTGGTGTACTTCCCGTCCAATCTGATCGAGAACCTCTACCTGAGCAACGGCATGAGCGCCGGCAACACCCTGGCCGAAGCGCAGGTGCAGTGCCTGTCGGAGATTTTCGAGCGGGCAGTGAAGCGCGAGATCCTTGAAGGCGAACTGGCCCTGCCGGATGTGCCGCAGGAGGTGCTGGCCAAGTACCCCGGCATCGTCGCCGGCATCCAGGGCCTGGAAGAGCAGGGCTTCCCGGTACTGGTCAAGGACGCCTCGCTGGGCGGTGAATTCCCGGTGATGTGCGTCACCCTGATGAACCCGCGCACCGGCGGCGTGTTCGCCTCCTTCGGTGCACACCCAAGCTTCGAAGTGGCGCTGGAGCGCAGCCTCACCGAACTGCTCCAGGGCCGCAGCTTCGAGGGCCTCAACGACCTGCCGCAGCCGACCTTCGAAAGCCATGCGCTGATGGAACCGAACAACTTCGTCGAGCACTTCATCGACTCCAGCGGTGTGGTGTCGTGGCGCTTCTTCAGCGCCAAGGCCGACTACGACTTCGTCGAGTGGGACTTCTCCGGCCAGGGCGAAGACTCCAACGCCGAGGAAGCCGCGACCCTGTTCGGCATTCTCGAAGGTATGGAAAAAGAGGCGTACATGGCCGTGTACGAGCACCTTGGCGCGCCGGCCTGCCGGATCCTGGTGCCGGGTTACTCGGAAATCTACCCGGTGGACGACCTGGTCTGGGACAACACCAACAAGGCGCTGTTCTTCCGCGAGGACATCCTCAACCTGCACCGCCTCGACGACGACGCCCTCGATGCGCTGCTGGAGCGCCTGCTGGAATCCGAGCTGGACGAGTACACCGAGATCAAGACGCTGATCGGTGTCGAATTCGACGACAACACCGTCTGGGGCCAGTTGACCATTCTCGAGCTGAAGATCCTGATCCAGGTGGCGTTGAAGAAGTTCGACGATGCCAAGGAACTGGTGGAGATGTTCCTGCAGTTCAACGACAACACCGTCGAGCGCGGGCTGTTCTACCAGGCGCTCAACGTGGTGCTGGAAGTGGAGCTGGACAACGAGCTTGCGCTGGAGCACTACGAAACCAACTTCCGCCGCATGTTCGGCAACGAGCGGATGGACGCAGTGATCGGTTCGGTCGAAGGCAGCGTGCGGTTCCACGGCCTGACGCCGACCAGCATGAAGCTGGAAGGGCTGGACCGCCACCTGCGGCTGGTCGACAGCTACAAGAAGCTGCATGCGCTGCGGGCTCGGGTAGCGGGCTGAGTACCTGCCGGGGCCGCTGTGCGGCCCCAACCACCGTTACCTTGCCTTGCGGCAATTTCCTCCTGATCCTTCCTGCTATTCTGGCGCTCAACCGTTTCTGGTCCAGACTGTCTTAACCGTCGAATCCCCACCTGTGCCGAGGGTCATGAATGATCCAGCGTCCTTTGCGCCGCTCGCTGTTGTTGTCGCTGGCCTTGGTAGTGATGTCCGAAGCCGCCACGGCTGCGGTGGATTGCAAGCACCTCACCGCCACGGGCAACCCCGAATACCCGCCGTATCTGTGGCGCGACCCCCAGGATCCGCAGCGGCTGATCGGTGCCAATGCCGACCTGCTCAAGCGGGTGGCCGAGGCGTTGGGGCTGCAGGTGGATATCCGTTACGAGGGGCCTTGGTCACGCGCTCAGGAAGAGGCGCGCACTGGCCGCGTCGACCTGTTGGCCGGCTACTTCCTGACCGAGGCGCGCCAGCAGTCCATGGATTTCATCAAGCCGCCGTTCCTCCACACCCCCAGTGTGGTCTGGGTACGCCAGGGCGATGATTTCTCCTACAACACCTGGGACGACCTCAAGGGGCGCAAGGGCGGCACCCTGGTCAACAACAGCCATGGCCAGCAGTTCGACGACTACGCCAGGGCCAACCTCAACCTCGAAGCGGTGCCCACGGCCACCCAGGCATTTCAGAAGTTGCAGCTCAAACGCAACGACTACGTGATCTACGAACAGTACCCCGGCATGGCGCTGGCGCGGACCCAGGGCATGGAAGACGAGCTGAAAGTGCTCGAGCCGCCCATTTCCAGCGAAGGCCTGTATCTGGCGATGTCCCGGGACTCACCCTGCAACCGCCCTGAGTTGCGCGAGCAACTGGCGCAGAAGATGCGCGAGATCGTCGCCGGGCCGCTGCCGGAGCAGTGGGTGACCGAGAACCTGGAGCGCTGGAAGGCCCAGCAGGAAGCCAATTGAAGGGAGCGGGGCGGCTCAGGAAGCCAGCCGGCCCCATACCTGGATTAGCCCCACCCCGTGCACCAGGCCGATGCCGGTGCAGATTGCCGAGCTGATGATGACGAAGCGCAGGCTGCGGCCGTCGGTGTGCAGGAAGAACGGCCCCAGCAGTCCGCGCAGCAGATAGATCAGGGTGATGACGCACAGCGCCGGGCGCAGCAGCGGCAGCGGTTCCATCACCCCCGCGCCGGACAATGCGAAGGCCGCCCAGGCCGTCAGCACCAGAGCGATGCCCAGGGTGATGAACGCCGGGTAGCGGTAGCCTTTCTCGGCGGCCCGCACGAAGCGCTCGCCGGCGCCGGCCAGGCGATAGCCGGCGGGGCCGACAGCGATCACCACCAGATGCAGCGCGGCGGCGAGCAGGCTGAGTACAGCGGCGATGACCAGCGGCAGGTTGTAAGTGACTTCCATGTGGCTCGTTCCTTGTGAATAGTCCTCGGTGTCTGGGCAGGCCTCATCGCTGGCAAGGCCAGCTCCCACAGTGTCCGCGTCGTGCACGGTTTGATTGCTTGACGCAGAACCTTGTGGGAGCTGGCCTTGCCAGCGATGAGGCCGGAGCAGCAAACCATTACTCCTGGCTACTTGCAATGCCGGCCCGGAAACCAGCTCCTACCGGGGCGGTGGCGACACTCAGTAGGTCGCCCGCACCGCCCCCCTGAAATTGCGCGGATCTTCGTAGAGGTTGCGGTAGATCCAGCACACACCTATTCCAGTCAGGAATACGGCCATGAAAACGTTGAATTGTATTTTTTCCGCCGGACCTCATAGCGTGAGCGCTTCGAACCTGGAGAGCCCCCATGAGCCGTTCGCCGTTGAAGTTGTACGTTGATGCCCGCTACGCCAGCCCCTACGCGATGTCTGCCTACATCACCCTGCGCGAGAAGGGCATCGAATTCGAAACGGTCCTGGTGGACCTCGACTGGTCCGAGAACCGCTCGGATGACTACACGCGCGTGTCGCTCACCCAGCGGGTGCCGACCTTGATCGACGACGGCTTCGCCCTGTCGGAATCTTCAGCCATCACCGAATACCTGGAAGAGCTGTATCCCGAGGTGCCGGTATACCCGCAGGAGGCACTGCAGAGGGCGCGGGTGCGTCAGGTGCAAGCCTGGCTGCGCAGCGACCTGGGCGACATCCGCCAGGAGCGCTCGACTCTTGTGGTGTTCTACGGCGTAAAGGGCGGCCCGCTGTCCACCGAAGGGCTGGCGGCGGCCAACAAGCTGTTCAACGCTGCCGAAGCGCTGCTGGCCGGTGGCGCTGAATACATCGCTGGGCAGTGGTCCATTGCCGATGTGGAATTGGCGGTGATGCTCAATCGCCTGATCCTCAACGGCGACCCGGTTCCAGCGATGCTGAAGGACTACGCGGCGCGGCAGTGGCAGCGGCCGAGCGTGCAGGAGTGGGTGAGCAAGGTGCGGCCGGCGTTGTAGTGGTTGGGCGAGGGGCGGTCGGTGTTGCATAAAGCTACGAAATTTAGGCTTCTTCCGACTTTTGCGTAGGCAATTTCCCAATCATACTTCCGGCCCTTATCAGCCGTTGCGCCCCTTGGGATCCGTGCCTAGTCTTCGCCGGTCGCTGCACATCAGCGATCAGGTTTGGTCACCTGGAATGTTCGACGGCGCGTAAGCGTCCATCCCGCTTCGGCGGCCACTTTTGTGGTCGCCGTCTCGCGTTATGGCGGCTGTGCGTGGGGCACCTTCGGGTGCGCCGGTTTCCTCGAACCCCGGTTGACCAACCTGCGTACAGTCGCCACCCATCGTTTGGTCACATGGGTAGCGGCTCAACCCGGTTTGAGGAGCTTCACCATGAACAAGGTCGTCCCCGATCCACCGTTTTCCCTGCCTCGTCCCACCACCGTCCTCACCCACTTCGGCACCTGCGGCGGAGCCCATCAGCCGTTGTTCTCCGTGCGGGCGCAGGTCGATATCCAGGATGCGCTGAAGCACCTCTGCGCCGCGATCACCTCGGCCTTCGAAACCAATGCCCAGTTGTGCGAGCAATTGTCCCGGCCCACGGCGGATCTGGCGTGGGCGACCTATCAGTCGCTGGAAGTCAGCCAGGCGCTGACCGATGCATTGCTGGCAGGGATGGTCGAGCCGCCGGGGGACGATCCACGCTGAAGCAGGGCGCGTTGCGGTCACTGTGGGAATTGGCCTTGTCGGGGCGGCGAAGCGCCGCGACGAGGCTCTGCCAGGCAACTGCGCCGGCTGCAATGATGCCATCGCCGGCAAGCCGGCTCCCACAGAGTGGACTGCCCCACGGGCGATGAGAACTCGCGGGAGTCGAGTATCCGAAGTGGCAGTTCGGTCAACGACTTCCCTGACGCTGCGGCAACAGCGCAAAGAATCGGAGGAATCAACTCATGCGAGTTGAAACAATCAGCTATCTGAAAAAACACGCGGCCGACCTGGCCCTGGATGGTCCGTTGGTCGTTACGCAAAATGGTGTACCGGCCTATGTCGTGGAATCCTACGCCGAGCGTAAACGCCGGGATGAAGCCATTGCGCTGGTCAAACTGCTTGCCATTGGCTCCCGCGAATACGCACGAGGTGAGCACTGCTCGACCGAAGACCTCAAGGAGCACTTGAGAAAAAGGTTCGCCCCCGACTGAACAGGAGTTCGCATGCCGAAGCTGGTCATTCGCTTCACTCGTACAGCTCATCAGAGCGTTGAAGATCAACTCATTCGTTACTGCCTTCTCCAGCCGCTTTAAGGCTGGCAGGTCTCTGTTTGCCAGGGAGGCTCCCACAGGCTCTTGAGCCAGCTTCTGATGTGCGGCTGGCCCGGAGCTGTGTGGGATTGTCAGCGACACCCGCCCTAGAAGTCGTACCGCCCGGTAACCCCCACCGTCCTCGGTGCCCCCAGTACGCCCGTGTACCCCCCATTCGGCGAATTCCACAGGGTGGTGTAGTAGGTCTTGTCCGCTGCGTTCTTCACCCACAGCGCCACATCCCACTGCCCATCGCCCAGGTCGCCCCGCACGCCGGCGGACAGGTTGACCAGCGCATAGCCGGGCAGTTGCGCATGCCGCGAATCGTCCACCGTGCCCACTGCCCGGGAGCGGAAGGCGTAGCTGGCATTCACGTAGGGCCGCAGCGGGCCGGTTTCCCATTCATAGGTGCCGTTGGCATTGAAGATCCACTTCGATGCGCCGACCACGGTGTGTCCGCTGAGATCGCAGGACGCCGGTGCGCCCGGCTGCAATGCGACTTCCGCCGGGCACGGGGCGTTGCTGTAGTCGAGGTAGCGTACGTCGTTGAGCGAGCCGTTGAGGTTGAGGGTCAGGCCGCGCACCGGCAGCAGGGTCGATTCGAACTCGACACCGCGGCTGCGCACGGCCCCGGCATTGGTCAGGTAGCTGGTGAGGTTGGCGTCGTCGTAGGCGTTGGTCTGGTAGCCATGGACCTCGGTCCAGAACAGGTTGGCGTTGAGCAGCAGGCGCCGGTCGAGCAGGGTGCTCTTGATCCCCAGTTCCGCATCGTTGGCTCGCTCGCTACCGATCAGCAGGGAGTCGGCACCGGCCACCGGGGCGCTGGCGACGCTGAGGTTGACGCCGCCGGACTTCTCGCCGTGGGACAGCGAGGCATAGCCCAGTACCTGTTCGTTGAAGCGATAGGCCAGGCTCACCAGCGCCGACGGGCTGAAGCTGTACAGGTTGAGGTCGCCCGAGTCATAGGCGCCCAGCCGCGCCTGACGCACGCTGGCCGCCGCACCGCTCACGGCGGCGCCGCCGGCTGGCGCGTAGCGGCGGACCCGCGCCTGTTTCACCTCGTAGGTGCCGCGCACGCCTGCGCTGAGGTCCAGACGCGGCGTGAGGTGCCAGGTGCCCTGGGCGAAGAGGGCGAAGCTGTCGGTGTCGATGCGGCCCTTGCCCAGGCTGCGCACGTTGTTCAGCGCGCCTTGCGGGGTGCCGTTCCAGGTGTCCGCCAACGGGCCGTAGTCGGTGAAGACTTCGTTGCGCATCTCCTGGCGGAACCCGTATCCGCCCAGCACGTAGTCGAAGAATTCGCCGGCCGGCGAGGCCAGGCGCAGTTCCTGGGAGTATTGCTGGTCCCGCGCCGACTGGCCGACGTTGTACATCACCGGCACGTTGAGCTCGTCGTCGTTGCGCGGGGTAAAGTCCCACCAGCGCCAGGCTGTGACCGAGGTCAGGGTGTAGTCGCCGGGCAGGGTCCAGTTGGCCTCCAATGAGGTGCCGCCCTGGAACACCTTGACGCTCTGGTCGGCGTCGAGGTTGACGTGCCGCCCCTGGGCAAGCGTGGCGCCCACCGCGGCTGCCCGCTGCTCGTAACGGTTGATGCCGTTGAGGGTCGGCCCGCTGCTGAACAGCGAGCGGGTGCCGGCGCTGGAGTCTTCTTCGTTGTAGTCGCCGATCCAGCGCAGGCTGAAGTGGTCGCCGGGCTCGAACAGCAACTGCCCGCGAAAGCCCTGGCGCACGCCGCCACCGAGGGTGTGGCCGTCATGGTCGTTTTCCACGTAGCCGTTTTCCCGGGTGCGGTAGGCGGAGAGGCGCCCGGCGAGTTGCCGGGTCAATGGCCCGGCGAAGCTGGCATGAGTCTGGGTGTAGCCGTCTTCGCCAAAGGACGTCGAAACGCTGCCCTCGGGCGTGAACGAGGGCCGGCGGGTGCTGATGTTGAGCACGCCGGCGGTGGTGTTCTTGCCGAACAGCGTGCCTTGCGGACCGCGCAGCAGCTCGAGCTGTTCGATGTCCAGCAGGTCGAACACGGCCATGCCGGGACGACCGAGGTAGACGTTGTCGAGGTAGATCCCGGCGCTGCCTTCCAGGCCATCGCTGGCCGGGTTGTTGCCCAGGCCGCGGATCGACAGGCTGGATTGCCGCGGGTTCATGAACGCGACGTTGATGCTGGGCAATGCCTGCTGCAGGTCCTGCACGCGGTACAGCCGCTGGTTTTCCAGGGTTTGGGCCGAGAGCACGGTCATGGCGGTGGGCACCGCCTGGGCGTCTTCGACCCGGCGTCGTGCGTTGACCGTCACCGTTTGCAGGGTCGTGTCGTCGGCCTGAGTGCCGGGCTCAGGCTCGGCGGCGTAGCCGGGGCAGCAGGTGAGGGCGAACAGGCCGGGCAGGACGCACGCGCGGGCGGAAAGGGGAAACGCTGTCATCGGAAACTCCTGTGATGAAAGAACCTCTCGCTGCGCGTGGTCTGCGTAAGCGTGATCGGAAGGGGCGTTGTCGGCTCAGTCGTTCAGCCAGGGAATGTCCTGGGCCTGGTAGCGGTGGGCGCGGAAGATCGCGTTGTTCTCGCCCGGCAGGTAGGCGCGCGAGGCGGCGTCCGGGTAGGCGGCGAAGTGCGGGTTGATGTATTCCCAGACCACCTCGCCTTCGCGGGTGACTTCGAACAGCCGGCCGAAGTTGGCTTCGGTGATCAGGGTGTTGCCGTTGTGCAGGCGCTGGGCGCCGCCCATGAACGGGGTGAAGAAGGCGTAGCCGGGGGTGTCGGCGTACTGCCACTCGATGCGCTGGGCGTGCGGATCCACTTCGATCACCCGCGAGTGCGGCATCGACACATGGGGCCGCGAGATGCCGTTGTCGAACACCAGGATGCGGCCGTCTTCCAGCTCGCTCGGGCAATGCTGCTGTGCCACTAGGTCGTGGCCGAGGCGCCAGAGCACGCGGTCGCTGGCCTTGTCCACGGCGATCACCGACGACACGCTGCGCAGACTGAGGATCACCTTGCCGTCGCGGCCCGGGGTCACCGAGTTGGTCATCGGCCAGTGGTAGCGCTCGAAGCAGGCATGCAGCGGGTAGTCTTCCGGCGCCAGATGTTCCCAACTGCGCCATTCCCAGACCAGCCTGCCGGCGCGGTCGACTTCCTTGATCACGTCGCCGTAGATCACTCCGCCCGGCGCCTCGCTGCCGGGGATGCCACCCTGGACGCGACGGGCAATGTCCAGCGGCAGTGGCTCGGCGCTGCTGTACAGCAGATTGCCGTTGTCCAGCCACTGGGCGTCGTGGTGATGGGTCAGGTCGGTGTATTCCCAGACCAGGTCGCCGTCCGGTGTCACTTCGCTGAAGGCGCCGCCATGCCACACCGACCAGCCGGGAAACAGCTCCGGCGAGTCCGGGTGGTTGCCGTTGTAGCCGAGGTTGCCATTGGCCAGGATCACCGCGTCACGGCCGGGGCGCTGTGGCAGTTTCCAGCGGTGCACCTCTTCGCCGCGCAGGTTGACGAGAAACACGTTGCCGTCGGCGGTCTGCGGGGCGAACAGGGTATAGCCGCCGGCCGAGCGTTCGGCGTCGAGGGCGATCAGGCCGGTGGCGTGGCGGCGCAGGGTGGTGCGGTCGAGAGCGGTCATGGCTTTTCTCCGGGTGAACGAGGCCCTGCCGGCGAATGCGGCATGGCTTCAGGGGTTCGGATCAGGGTTGTGGGGGCAGCAGGCGGTTGTAGCGGTCGTCGAAGGCTTCGCTGACCTTCAGCGGACGGGGAATCAGCCGCGCTTCGGCGAAGCGGTCGGCCAGGCGCTGTTGCAGGCCGGTGACCCGGGCGTCCAGCGGCACGTACTGCAGATGCTGTTGCGCGAGCATTTCCTGCAGCAAGGGCACGGGCAGGCGGGTGACCTGTGCCAGTCGCGCGGCCCAGGCGTCGGGATTGGCGGTGGCCCAGGCCTGGGCGCGGGCCAGGCGCTGGATGAAGTCGCCCAGCCATTGGGCCTTCTGCGGATCGTCCAGCGCCTTGTGGCTGGCTACCGTGAAGTTCAGCCCGGTTTCCGGCCACTGGCTGCCGTCGAGCAATGTGCGGGCGCCGCGGGAGGTGGCCTGGCCGACGAAGGGATACCACACCGCCCAGGCGTCCAGCTTGCCGCTGGCAAAAGCGTTCTGTGCGTCGATGGGGCTGGCGTAGATGAGGTTGACGTCCTTGCTGCCCAGCCCGGCCTCGGCCAGGGCCGCCAGCAGCAGGTAGTGACCGCTGGTGCCCTTGGCCACGGCGATGCGCTTGCCCCTGAGGTCGGCCAGCGTGCCGATGGGCGAGTCGCCCTGCACCAGCAGCGCGTTGTTGTTCTGCGCGCCCTCGGCGGCGGCGACAACGCGAATGTCGAAGCCGCCCGCCTGGGCGAACACCGGCGGCGCATTACCGACCACGCCGACATCCACGGCCGCCGCACTCAGGGCTTCCATCAGCGCGGTGCCGGTGCCGAAGGGGTGCCAGTCGAGGGCATAGGGCAGGTTGCGGTCTTCGCCAGCGGCGCTCAGCAGTGCCTGGATCAGGCCGCTCTGGTCGCCCACTTCCAGTTCGGTAGCGGCCTGGGCGGGCAGGGCGGCGCTCAGCGAGGCCAGCAACAGCAGGCACGACAGGCGCTGGCGGAGGGACTTGGCAGGAGAAGACTTTGTCGGCATCGTCCGGGCTCTTCAATCGGAAAGTGCGCCCAGTATGTCCACGCCCCCCAGCCGCCACCATGCCAAACACCCCTCGTTTTCTGCCATGACGGCCCCGCGTACGGTGCTGGTGCTGGCCTTTCCCGGGGCGTTGCTGCTCAACGCCGCCGGCCCGCTGGAAGTGTTCGCTGCCGCCCCGCGGGTGCTGGGTGGCGAGTTGGCGCGCACACCACCGTACCGGATCGTCCTGGCCTCGCCCCTGGGCGGCGAGATCGAGACCATTTCCGGCATTGGCGTGATGACCCGTTCGCTGGACGATGTCGAAGCCGAGGCGACGCTGGACACGCTGATCGTTATCGGCGGTCCCGGTGTGTCCAGGCTGGAGAGCGACGCCGGGGTCATCGCCTGGTTGCGACGTCGTGCGCCGTCGGCGCGGCGGTTGTGCTCGATCGGCACCGGCGCTTTCGCCCTGGCCGCCGCCGGCTTGCTGGACGGTCGGCGGGTGGTCACCCACTGGAAGTTCGCCGAGGAACTGCAGCGCAACTACCCGGCCCTGACCGTGGAGCGCGATGCGCTGTACCTGCCCGACGGCCATCTGTGGACCAGCGGTGGCGCCAGCGCCGGCATCGACCTGGGCCTGGCGCTGCTGGAACAGGACCTGGGCCCCCACGCCGCCCTCAACCTGGCGCGCTACTTCACCCTGTTCCTGCGTCGCTCGGCGGAACAGGCCCAGCTCAGCGCGCCGCTCAAGGCGCAGAGCGATGCCCTGCGCAGCGACCGCGACCAGCGCCTGGTGCGGCTGCATGCCTGGATCGCCGAGAATCTTGACAGTGACCTGCGGGTGGAGCGGCTGGCAGAGAAGTTCGGCATGAGCCCGCGCCATTTCGCCCGGGCCTACACCGCCGCCACTGGCGGCACCCCGGCGCAGACGGTCGAGACCCTGCGGCTGGAAGCGGCCTGCCGGCTTCTGGAAACCAGTCAGGAACCGATCAAGCGCATCGCCGAGACGGTCGGTTTTGGCAACGAGGAACGGATGCGCCGCAGTTTCCAGCGTCAGTTGGGCGTGAGCCCGCTGGGCTATCGCTCGCGCTCACGGGTGGACACGGGCGATGAAGAGGGGCCCGTCGCCGGGCAGACCGGCTACAGGCACGAGGAGCGGGTGGCAATCGGGCTCGATCGCTTGGCGCAGTGAGCAGGGTGCTGGCGCGTCACGGCGTCCTCAGGAGTCTGATGTCAGTCGCCGTTAACTCCAGAGAAGATTTATTGTTTTGAAATAATTCTAATGACGAGTGTATTAATTGAATCTGTTTGTTAAGTTTTGTTTCTTTCTATTTCAATTCTGAAGTTTTGTTGGATTTTCCTTATTTGTTGTAGGAAACGGAGCAAGTTGTTCGAGTGCTCTGGAAAGCGCAAGTGGGATGGTTCATCCTTCCTCGCAGTTTTCCAGGGCCGGCTCGCGTAGGGCCGTGCTGATCTGTTTTTTTCCTGCAAACAATCTCGGGAGCCGAGTCTTTTCGGCTGGTCGAATCATTTCTCGGAGAGCATAGATGGCTTCAAACAGCTTTCAAAACGAAGTTCCCAAGGCGCGCGTCAATATCAAGCTGGACTTGCACACGGGGGGCGCACTGAAGAAAGTCGAACTGCCCCTCAAGCTGATGATGATGGGGGACTACAGTAACGGGCGAGAACAACGCCCGCTGTCCGAACGAAGCAAAATCAATATCAACAAGAACAACTTCAACAGCGTGCTGGCCGAGTTTTCCCCAGCGCTCAAGGTCGCGGTACCCAACACCCTGGACGGCGAGGCCTCCGAGCTGCCGGTAGCCTTGAGCTTTCGCGAAATGAGCGACTTCGAGCCGCAGCAGGTGGCGCGGCAGATTCCGCAGCTTCGCGCACTGCTGGCGGCGCGCAATCTGTTGCGCGACCTCAAGTCGAACCTTCTGGACAACGCCACTTTCCGCAGTGAGCTGGAACGCATCCTGAAGGATCAGGCGCTCAGTGACGAGTTGCGCTCGGAACTGGCGAAACTCGCTCCGAAATCATCTCGCTGATCCTATTCGCGTCGCTATCAAGGAAATTCTGAATATGTCCACGGAACAATCTTCCGCGCCGTCGCATGGCGCCACTACCCTGGTTGATGAAAGCCAGGGTATCTACAGTTCGCTGTTTGGAAAGATCAACCTGAATCCGGTCTCGGAATTGGGTGACATCGAGGTCTATCAACACACCGAGGCGTTATCGGAAGTTTCCGCCGACGAGCGGGTTACGGCCGCGGTCAGTGTGTTCATGAACTTGCTGAAACAGTCTTCGCGTAAAGTCGAGCGGCTCGACAAGACACTGCTCGACGAGCATATCGCCGCGCTGGACGGGCAAATCAGCCGGCAACTCGATGCCGTCATGCATCACCCGGATTTCCAGAGGGTCGAATCCACCTGGCGTGGGGTGAAACTTCTCATCGACCAGACCGATTTCCGCCAGAACGTGCGTATCGAATTGCTGGATGTGAGCAAGGAACATCTGGTCCAGGACTTCGAGGATGCCCCCGAAATTGCCCAGAGCGGCCTGTACGGTCACACCTATACCCAGGAATACGACACGCCGGGCGGAGAGCCGATCGCGGCGGCGATTTCCAACTACGAATTCGATCGCGGTGCACAGGACATCGCCCTGTTGCGCAACATCTCCAAGGTTTCTGCCGCGGCACACATGCCGTTCATCGGCGCCGTGGGGCCGGCCTTCTTCGGCAAGCAGTCGATGGAAGAGGTCGCCGCGATCAAGGACATCGGCAACTACTTCGACCGTGCGGAGTACATCAAGTGGAAGGCGTTTCGTGACAGTGACGATGCCCGCTACATTGGCCTGACCCTGCCACGGGTGCTCGGCCGGCTGCCCTATGGGCCGGATACCGTGCCGGTGCGCAGTTTCAACTACATCGAAAGCGTCAAAGGGCCGGACCACGACAAATACCTCTGGACCAGCGCCTCCTTTGCCTTTGCCGCGAACATGGTCAAGAGCTTCATCAGCAATGGCTGGTGCGTGCAGATTCGCGGTCCGCAATCGGGCGGCGCGGTCAGCGACCTGCCCATTCATCTGTATGACCTGGGGACTGGCAACCAGGTGAAGATCCCGTCGGAGGTGATGATTCCCGAGACCCACGAATTCGAATTTGCCAACCTCGGCTTCATTCCCCTGTCGTACTACAAGAACCGCGACTACGCCTGTTTCTTCTCGGCCAACTCGGCGCAGAAGCCGGCGCTCTACGATACCCCCGAAGCGACTGCCAACAGCCGGATCAACTCGCGCCTGCCGTACATCTTCCTGCTGTCGCGCATTGCTCACTACCTGAAGTTGATCCAGCGCGAAAACATTGGCACCACCAAGGACCGCCGTCTGCTGGAACTGGAGCTCAATCGCTGGGTGGGTGGGCTGGTCACGGAAATGACCGACCCGAGCGATGACCTGCAGGCGTCGCACCCGCTGCGTGAAGCCAAAGTGGTGGTCGAGGACATTGACGACAATCCCGGTTTCTTCCGCGTCAAGCTGTTTGCCATCCCGCATTTCCAGGTCGAAGGACTGGACGTGAATCTGTCGTTGGTATCCCGCATGCCCAAGGCGAAAGCCTGAGCCCGCCACAGGACACGACCCTCATGAAAATCGACCGGCCACTATGGTCAGCGGGTGCCTTGCTTTGTCCGCAACAATTTCAGCAACAGGCCCGTTGGGAAGCCTGGGCCAATGAAAGTGTCGCCCGCTTGTCGCGGGCTCATCCCTGGGGCGTGCAGGCTGTCGGGTTCGACCCGCTGGCCCTGCGCCAGGGCAAACTCAAGGCGACCTGCCTGAAGGTCCGGATGCCGGATGGCACGCTGATCGATACGGAAAACGCCGATCGATTGCCTCCGGCCCTGGAGCTCGACCGGCTGTTGGCCGACGAGCAGGGAAGTGTCGTGCTGGTGCTGGCAGTGCCGCTGGAGCAGGCCAATGGCGGGAACTGCGTGCTCGACGATGACGTCGCCGAACGACCGGTGCGTTACCGCCGTGACTGGCGCCGGGTGCAGGATCTGTACGGCGACGATCGGCAGGAAATGGGTGTGCTGGAGCACTGCCTGAGCGTGCGTCTGGAAAGCGACGAGAACGCCGACTATGTCACCTGTCCGATCGTGCGCCTTGCTCGCGACGGGCAGGGGCAGTGGATGCTGGATCAGCGCTACGTTCCCCCGTTGCTCAGCTTCGCCGCCCATGATGGCCTGCTGGCCCAGCTCGACAGCCTGCTGACGCAACTGTCGTCCAAGCGCCAGCGACTGATGGGCATGCGGCGGGAGAGCAACCAGCGCATGGCGGATTTTGCGGTGGCCGATGTCTCGCTGTTCTGGCTGCTGAATGCGCTCAACACCAGCCAGCCGGTGCTTGCCGATCTCAAGGAGCATCCCTGGCGGCATCCCGAACAGGTCTACCTGGAACTGGCCAAGCTCGCCGGCAGCTTGCTGACGTTTTCGCTGGAGCATGACCTCGATCAGGTGCCGGTCTATCGGCATGAGCAGTTGGAGACGGTGTTTGCGCCGTTGATGCAGACCATCTCCACCTTGCTCGAAGCCAGCCTGCCATCGCGGGTGATTGCACTGGAGCTGAGAGACAGCGGCCCCGGACGCTGGAAGGTGTCGTTGCACGATGCCCGCCTGCGTGAGCCGGAGGGTGTGGATTTCTACCTGTCGGTACGCTGCCCTGTTCCGGCAGTGCAACTGCAGGAGCAGTTCCCGCGGCTGTGCAAGGTCGGTGCGCCGGATGACGTCGATCGTTTGGTCAACGCGGCGCTCGACGGCGTGCCCTTGCGTCCCCTCAGCCACGTCCCGGCGGCGATCCCGCTGCGCCTGGAAAACCAGTACTTCGCCCTGGACTTCAGTCACCCGAAAGGCAAGGCCGTGCTTGAACAGTCGGTCTGCGCGTTCCATGTGCCGGGATCGCTGGGCGAGGTGAAACTTGAACTCTTCGCGGTACTGCGTACATGAAACGGAAAGAAACCAGGCGACTGGACGTCGATGCACTGCTGCAGAACAGCTACCTGCTGGTCGTGGAACTGGGCGCAGGCGGCAAGATAGAAAAGAGTCCCGAGCTCTGGTCGCGCTGCGTGAGTCTGATCGAAGACGCGCGCCGGGATCTCGAGGAAGCGGGCTTGAGCCAACGCTCTGCGCAATTGATCAGCCATGCGCAGTGCGGATTGCTGGATGAGCGTGTGCTCCAGTCCACCACAGGCGAGTTGCGCGCCCAATGGACCCTGCAGCCGTTGCAGGCCAGGTTCTTCAACAGCCACCAGGCTGGCGAGTCGCTTTATGAGGAGATGCGCGAGGTGCTGCGCGAACCCTCGCCCGACCCACAGGTGCTGACAGCGTTCCAGCGGATTCTGGCGCTGGGCTTCCGGGGTCGCTATCCCGATGACAACGACCCCGAGCGCGAGCGCCTGCTGGCTGAACTCAGCGCGCGTGTTGCACCGTTGCGAGCACGGCAATTGCGCCTGGGACGTCGAGCTTCAGCGTTCGGCCTGGGCGCGAGAATACAGTCGTCGCTGACCCACGGACTGACGGTAGCCCTCTTGCTCATGGCGCTCTGGTGGGGGCTGGACCAGGTGCTCGGCAACCTGATTCACGCGCTGTCGCCGGGCATCTCCCTTGAGGCGGGCGAATGACTCTCAGGCTGACACGCGCATTGTGGCTCTGGGCTGGGGGGCTGTCGCTGGCTGTCTTGCTGATGCTGCCTCAGAGCGTCGGATGGCGCGCACTGGTGGCGGTGCTGGTCATTCTCGTGGTGGTGCGCGGCTGGCGCCAGGCGGAGCGCAAGGCCGTGCGTCTGCGTCACTCGCTGCACCTGGCGGAGGGAGCGTGCCTGCCTCCCGCCGGGTATCGCCAGCCGGTGGTGCTGGTGTGTGGCGATGGTCTGGCTGCGCTGTTTGGTGGCGATTGCAGCGAGACGCCATGCCTGCAAATGACGACCAAGGGCTGCTACCTGGGCGTGCGTTCACCGGAGCAGTTGCCTGACGTAGTGGCTGCCCTGGAGGAGCGCCGACCGGGCTGGAGCAAGCAACTCAGCGTGATGTTCGTCGTCAACCCCGGCGAGCGGGCCGATGCCGCAGCACTGGCCGGGCAGGTGCGTGCCCTCGGTCATCAGCTCGCCTTGATCTCGCGGCGCGGCAGCGCATTGCCCTTGTCGCTGGTGACCTACCGGGCAGCCGTTCAGGGGCACGAGGCGTGGTTCAGTTGGCACGCGGGACAGGCCTGTCCGCGGGTACACGAAGCGGCCGGCTGCTCCAGCTTCGACGACTGGCAGCGCCAGTGCGACGCCAGCCATGCGGCGAGGGTCCAGGCTGGTGTGTGCGTCAATGGCACGCTCGCATGGCTGGAGGAAAAGGTGCTGCCTCACCTGGCGGGCAGCGGTTCGGCCCGCCAGGCGGTCGACCCCGTTGCCTTGGGTATCGCGCTCGTTCCGGTGATGCCGGGGCAGGTCGTGGGCAATCTCTGGCAGCAGTGGACGCAGGAGCAACTGGCATTGATCAGTGGCGGCGGCTCGAAACAGGTCAAGGTCGAGCCGTTGCCCTTTCCCGATCCATTGCTGGCGCTGCTGCCTGTGCGCCGCCACGTACCGCCGAAGTCGCGGGCAGCCATTCGGGCACTGTGGTTGCTGGCCCTCGCCGGTGTTGTCGGCCTGTGCAGCTCGGCCTCGCAGAACCATCAGTTGATCCGCCAGGTCAGTGCCGACCTGCAACGCTACGCGTCGATTCCCGCGCCCGAGCGCACCGATGAGCCGGCTCACGCCCTGCGCGAAGAGGCCATCGCAGTGCTGCGAGCGCACGCAGCGCGCCTCGACAGCTATCGCAGCGGGGGTGTGCCGTTGGCCCTCGGGCTGGGCCTGTACCGCGACGAGCCGATGCGCACCCGGCTGCTGGATGCGCTTCTGGCTCATCGTCAGCCGCCGGCACCGCCAGAACCGGTCGCGGTGCCACAGGTGGTGCGCCTGAACAGCCTTTCGCTGTTCGACTCCGGCAGCGCACGGCTCAAGGCAGGTTCCACCCGCGTGCTGGTCAATGCGCTGGTCGACATCAAGGCCCAGCCCGGCTGGCTGATCGTCATCGCCGGACATACCGACGCCACGGGCAACCGTGACGACAACCTGCGGCTGTCCCGCGCCCGTGCTGCAGCCGTGCGCGACTGGATGCAACACATGGGCGACATCCCCGACAGCTGTTTTGCCGTCCAGGGCTTTGGCGCCGAACACCCGGTCGCCAGCAATGACACCCAAGACGGTCGCATGAGCAACCGTCGAGTCGATATCCGTCTGTTACCGGCGGAGGGCGCCTGCCTGGCGACCTCCGTGGTTTCCGGCTGACAACCCTGTCGCAACTGCGACAGACATTCCCGTAGTAAGGAGCTTCACATGGCAATTCCGGTTTACCTCTGGCTCACCAACGATGGTGGCGCAGAACTCAAGGGCTCGGTAGGCGTGCAAGGTCGAGAGGGCAGCATCGAAGTCCTCGCCTACGACCACGGTCTGATCATTCCTACCGACGACAACAGCGGCAAGCTCACGGGTACCCGTATTCACACGCCGTTCCAGTTCACCAAGGAAATCGACGTCAGCAGCCCCTATCTCTACAAGGCGGTGTCCACGGGCCAGACACTCAAGAGCGCACAGTTCAGGTGGTATCACATCGACGATGCCGGGAACGAGGTGGAGTACTACAACCTGCTGCTGGAGAACGTGAAAGTGGTCCACGTCAAATCCGTGATGCATGACGTGAAAGACCCCACCAAGGCCAAGCACAACCACCTGGAGCAAATCCAGTTCCGCTACGAAAAAGCCAAGTGGACCTACGTGAACGGCAACATCGTCCACGAAGATTCCTGGAACGAGCGTTCGGGCAGCTGATGCCCCTGGCCGGCAGACGCGCGCCGTCTGCCGGCCTGCAATGTTTCTCCTGCCGGCCATTGCCCGGACCCCAGCCTCAAGGAAGCCCTCGCATGGCCCAGAATTCCGCTCGTCTGCTCCGCCGTCTCGACCCTTACTGCGCCCAGGCACTGAGTGCTGCCGCTACGCTCTGCCAGAGCCGTGCGCATGCCAGCGTCAGCATCGAGCACTGGCTGCTCAAACTGCTGGAACAGGGCGAAGGTGATCTGACGGTGATCGCCCGCCGCTATCAATGGGACATGGACGCGCTGTGGCGTGGCCTGCTCGATCATCTCGACCGCTTGCCGCGCAGTGTGCAGGACAAGCCGCAGCTATGCGGCCGTTTGCAGCAACTGATCAGCAACGCCTGGTTGCTTGCCTCTCTGGACGAAGACACCGACCGCTTGCGTTCGGCCCATTTGCTGGGCGCCCTGGTGGAAAGCCCGGACCTGCTGCAATGCGACGAAGCCTGGCCGTTGTTGAGTGTCGGGAAAACCCAACTGCAGCGCCTGGCCGGGATACTCGACCAGCATTCCGAGGAGCGCCCGCAGGTGCAGCAAGACCGGGCTTGCGAGCAGCCCTTCACGCCAATGGCTCAGGCTCCGCTGGCGAGCGCTGGTGCTGCGGCATCCGGCCCGCTGGACCGATATACCCACGACCTGACCGGCAAGGCGGCGCAGGGTGCGATCGATCCTGTCTTCGGCCGTGATGACGAAATTCGCCAGGTGATCGACATCCTCAGCCGGCGACGCAAGAACAATCCGATCCTGGTGGGCGAGCCCGGCGTGGGCAAGACCGCCCTCGTGGAAGGACTGGCCCTGCGCATCGTCGAAGGCAACGTACCCGACAGCCTCAAGACCGTTGTGGTGCGCACGCTGGACCTGGGCCTGCTGCAGGCAGGGGCAGGCGTGAAGGGCGAGTTCGAGCAACGCCTGAAGCAGGTCATGGAGGCGGTCCAGCAGGCGCCCCAGCCCATTCTGCTGTTTATCGACGAGGCCCATACCCTGATCGGCGCCGGCAACCAGGCGGGCGGTGCGGATGCTGCCAACCTGCTCAAGCCGGCACTGGCCCGGGGCGAGCTGCGCACCATCGCAGCCACCACCTGGAGCGAGTACAAACAATATTTCGAACGTGACGCGGCACTGGAGCGGCGTTTTCAGCAGGTCAAGGTCGACGAGCCGGATGACGCGGCCGCGTGCCTGATGCTGCGTGGGCTCAAGGCGCGCTATGCCAGCTACCATGGCGTGCATGTCCAGGATGCTGCGGTACAGGCTGCCGTCACCCTGTCGCGGCGCTACCTCACCGGACGACAATTGCCAGACAAGGCCGTGGACCTGCTGGACACGGCCAGCGCCAGGGTGCGCATGGGCCTGGATTGCGAGCCTCAGGTGCTGGTTCGTCTCAAGGCCCGGGAAGCCGCCCTGGTGCTGGAGCGGGAAGCCCTGGAGCAGGATGCGCGCCTGGGTGACCAGACTGTCGCCAGCGCCATTGAGGCGATCCGCTCGCGCAGCGAGGACCTGCATGCGCAACGAATCACGCTGGAGCAGCAGTACCGCCAGGAGCTGGAGCTGAGCCGACAACTGCTCGATGCACGGCAGGCCGAGCCGGTCTGCCCCGACCAGTGCGCGCAACTGCAGCGGCAACTGAGCGAGGTGCAGCAAGAGCGCCCATTGCTGTCGCTGGATGTCGATCCGCGCAGCGTTGCTGAAGTCATTGCAGACTGGACCGGCGTACCGCTGGGCAGCCTGCTCAAGGACGAACAGGCCAGCTTGCTGGCACTGGAGCAACAACTGGGCGAGCGCATCATCGGCCAGGAACACGCCCTGACGGCCCTGGCCCAGCGCCTGCGGGCGTCCGGCGCCGGGCTCAGCGACGAACAGGCCCCGCTGGGCGTATTCCTGCTCGTGGGCAGCAGCGGCGTGGGCAAGACCGAAACCGCGTTGGCACTGGCAGACAGCTTGTTCGGCGGCCAGAAGTCGCTGATTACCCTCAATCTGTCCGAATACCAGGAGGCCCACACCGTCAGCCAGCTCAAAGGCTCGCCGCCGGGCTATGTCGGCTACGGCCAGGGCGGCGTCCTCACCGAAGCCGTACGCCAGCGTCCCTACAGCGTGGTGCTGCTCGATGAAGTGGAAAAGGCTCATCGCGACGTGCTCAACCTGTTCTACCAGGTGTTCGATCGCGGTTTCATGCGCGACGGGGAAGGGCGCGAAATCGATTTTCGCAATACCGTCATCCTGATGACCTCGAACCTCGGCAGCGATCCGCTGCAGACATTGCTGCAAGAGCAGCCCGACGCTCCGGACGCGACCTTGCAGGAACTGCTGTGCCCCCTCCTGCGCGAACATTTCCAGCCCGCGTTGCTGGCACGTTTCCAGACCCTCATCTACCGACCGCTGTCGAGTGATGCCCTCGAACGCATTGTCGGCCTCAAGCTCGACAAGGTAGCCCGGCGCCTGCACCGGCACTACGGACTTGACTGCCACATCGAGCCCTCCCTGAGCCAGGCGCTCGTCGCTGCCTGCCTGCTGCCTGACAGTGGCGCGCGGAATATCGACAGCCTGCTCAATCAACAAATCCTCCCGGTGCTCAGCCAGCACCTGCTGCAGCGTCGGGCCGATCGCCTCGAGATCCGCAGGGTGACCCTGGGGTATGACGACCAGGACGGGGTTGTTCTGGGGTTTGAGTGAATGCGCCCGCAGCAGACAGAACCCGCAGATCGCTTTGCTGGGGGTGTTGTTCAATAGTTGCCGTTGAGGCCAATGCCTATGATCGTGGTTCCGGAACTTTCGTTTGATGAGCAGTTTCAGCTTTCGATCTTCCTGGCATTTGGCCCCTACTCAATAGGTCTTGCGAAATTACCGCGAATCTCCTGGGGTTGGAACTCAACACATTCCGACAAGTCTCCCGAATTTCTGGACTCGGTGCTTTCCGGATTTTTGAACAATCCTGGCGGTGCAAAACACTTGCCGACCTAGGCGGATATATGTTTTTTAAGAGAGCTGTTTTTGTTGCTTCCTTATATTTGCTGGCTTCCAAGGCCAATGCAATGCCGTGGGGTCGAGTAAGTGAGGGGGTGATTGTAGCGGAGGGCGATAGTCCTGCTTTATGCGTGCCGCGATCGGCGTTGGTAGGTCTCTCGGTAGGGGTCGCTTATGTTGCCGATGTAAAGAATCAAATACATTGGATTGCCAGGTCTAAACAAGGTGGTGAACCTGTTTTCTTGCAGCCCGGGCAATGTCTGAAGCATGCCTTTTTTTCTCCAGAGTATGAGAGCGAAAAGCGGGGTGGGTCGTTGAAATTTGGGGCGAAATACGTTTTTAGTCTTGATAGTCTGCACAAGACTAAAACAAGGTCCGAGGTTTTTTCCTATTCTGCCTTTTTTTGTCTTGAACGGAGTTCGAGTGGAGCAGTCACTTATGTGCAAGTCGGGCGGCGCAATGTAGATGCCTGCAAGTGATTTGGTTGTTTGCGTATGTGGAAAGACATTATTGGGCCGAGCTGTCGAGAGTCGGTAGAGGTATGGTGTGGTCTGCCGTACGGGCCATGTGCTTTCGGACTAGCGTCCTATACCTTGTCTTTGCTGTGGCGCTTGCCGGTTTTGATGGGGGGCAAGCTTTTGCTGCGCAACATATTTCATGGAGAGAAAAAGATCACGGCAGAGTAAAACTTACGCTCGTCGATGGGGCATCTTTCGTTCTACCTCTAGACGCTCATGTTGAGGGTATTTACCTCGACGAGCGAAAGCACAAGATCGGGAACTCTGTTTTTCTCTCCATTTTTCAGGTTTCCTCATCTAGTCCAAGCAAACCCATGGGATTGTGTGGATCTGGTAGGGAGGTCCGTTTGCATGTATATGAATTGCGCTCCCATAGCCTTCGGGAAAAGTATGAGGTTTTGGTGGGTAGCTGTATTAATAACATTTCTATCGTTAGCCAGAATAGCGGCAAGGCGGAGCAAGATGGTGACTTTTCATCGGTGGTATGGAGTGAACAGGGATTCACTATTGAATGGTTTAGTAACAGAGACGTCACCGGTCGGCCATTGCAGTCGACAAAATATATATTAAAAAATGGATTTTTTATTCCTCAAGATGTACCGGGGTAAAGCTGCTTGAACAGTTGAGTCGGAATGATGCCCAAGGCGTAGATCATGTCTGGCTGGAGCGGGTTTGGTGATGTTGAGTTCGCAGGCTCAGCAACGCAAGGGATGTCACCCGCTGGGTGGCCGATCCCCCGCATAGCTGCCGGCACCCGATGGGCAGGAGAATGCTGGATGTATTACTCAGCGGTGCGAGGTGAGTGATGTTGCTGATTGCAGGGTGGGTAGTGGCGGGTATGTGGCTGGGAGGCGCATCTCTGCTTTTTTACATGGCACGCTTTGAGTTTGAGTTGATTGTCGACGGCTTCCCTGAAAGTACCTTCGTTTTTTATTATGGCAAGGCCACGCCTACAGCCCCGTTCTCTGTCAAGTGTTCACAAATTGTGAGGTATGCAGGGGTTGTCGCTTGTTCGCGAAAATATGTTGCCAAAGGAGTTCTTGAGTATCAGGAACTAATGGCGTTGCCTCGAATGAGAAGATGGCGCCTGGCTGCCTGTTCATGGCTTTTAATGGGAGCGTGCACACTAACGCTGTTTTTTGCCTGGCTAATTCTTGGTTAGATCGAATATTACGAGGGTTATCGAGGGGTACGCCTGGACGATTGTCAACACAGAGCCGACACACTTTATAGCTGCAAGACCGTTGTTGCTGGAAAAAAGATCTGGCTCGAATTCCAGCTTGTCGATGAGCAAGGCGAGCCTTTGGCCAATATGCCGTATAAGGCGGTCAACGGTGCTACCCGCGCCGGATGCGTGCCTGTTTTTTACCGGGCAAAGTGACGAGCAGGGCGTTACCCGGCTGGACGGATTGCATCCGCTGCTCGTCACCTTGCATCGTTATTATTCGATGTGTGCGGGAAGATCCATAGTGATTTTTAACGGTTTTTTTTGGGGTTGCGCTATGTCTTCTGGATTGAAGTTGTTGCTTGTTTTTGGATATCACTTCCCGCTTTTTTTGGCGATCGGGTTGATTGGTTTTATGGCGCGCTATGACTTTGAGGTTGTGCGCAATAATTTTAAAAAAAGCATTGCGATCGTAGAGTATTCGGAGGGTAGTGAGGATGCTTCATTTTTTCAGAGATTTTCTTTGATGACGATATTTGTAGGGGTAATAGCGACGCCCACTCTGCATATTCGTAGGGGTCATCTTGATCCAGAAGAGATGCATTGTCTGCCTTTGCCGACTCGCAGACGCATGCGGTGGGCGTTTGCTCTAATGATGATGGTTCTGTTCTGGTTGATTTTAGTACTTATCTATTCAAAGTTTATCTATTGAATATTGATTTGGGGTGTGATGTTTTCACCGGAATTTAATGAGGGCAAGAGGATTCTAGATGAATTTCTGGAGCAGGAAAAACCTTTGGCGCTGGAGGGATCAGGTCAGTTGTCCGGTGCCTGGCCATGGCGTCCCCCGGATACTCATCGTCCCCGAAAATTTCGATTTTCTGTAAGAATTTTCCCTAAGTTTATCGGAATGATCTGATTGTTATCCCGAACTCTAGAAAGTTACCCTAGCGATGTTTTATCGTTCGCGTCGAGAAAATAACGCTTCATTCGTGGGGTTAACGGTTAAAGGTGGTTCAAAATATTTCTGACTGTTTCAGGGTTTTTCATCGGTCAGAACTCCTTCTTTCAACTGATAAATCCCTTCCAAAAGTTCAGCGCCACGCACTGCGCTTCTCGTTGCTTTCTATTCCATCGATAAAGTGAGCCAGAACATGTCCAGACCTCGTGGCCGGGTATACACCCCCGAACAGAAAAACCCCTACGAACTCACCATCGGCGACCTCAGCGTACCCCTCGACGTGCTCTCGTTCACCGGCAACGAGTACCTCAGCCAGCCGTTCAGCTACCGCATCCAGTTCACCAGCGCGGTGGAAAAGATCGACTACAGCCGCGGCTTTCGCATGACCCGCGAAGAGTTCGAGGCCCTGGACGAACCGAAGATCTCACCCCTCGACATCGACGCCGCCGCCGTCATCAACCGCCCCGCCAGTTTCGCCTGGTTCGACAAGCCCAAGCCGGTGTACCCCTGGGAAACCGAGCCGGCCAAGCCGGAGCCGCTGCGCCGGGTGTACGGCGTCATCACCGGCTTCCAGCGCCTGAGCGCCTCGCTGGACGAAGCCCGTTACGAAGTCATCCTGCAACCGCGTTTCGCCCGCCTGGACCGGGGGCGCCAGTACCGCATCTACCGCTTCCAGTCGGTGCCGCAAATCGTCGAGCAGATCCTGCGCGAGCGCCACGGCTATCGCGGCCACGATTTCATCTTCGAACTGCAGCGCGAGTACCCGCGCCGCGAGCAGGTGATGCAGTACGGTGAGAGCGACCTGGCCTTCATCAGCCGCCTGCTGGCCGAAGTCGGCATCTGGTACCGCATCGGCGTGGACAAGCGGGTGGGCATCGACGTAGTGCACTTCAACGACTGGCAGAAACACTTCCAGTTCGGCGTCGAGCTGCCGATGCGCCCGCCCGCCGGGCTGCCCGGCGAGCAACGGGCGGTCTGGGACCTGCAGAGCCAGCACACCCTGGTGGAGCGCAGCCTGTTCCTGCGCCGCTACGACTACCGCCAGGCCGGCGCCTGGCTGGAAGACGAGGTCAACCAGGGGCGCATTTCCGCCAACACCTACGGCGAAACCTACGCCTACGCCGAGCCCTATACCCAGCTCGGCAACCGCCATGCGCACAACCACGAGGTCGAATGCGAGAGCGCGCATTTCTTCGCCCGCCTGCGCCGCGAGCGCGACATCAACCAGCGCATCCGCCTGAGCGCCCGCAGCGACAGCCCGACCCTGGAGCCGGCCCAGGTGCTGAAGATCGGCGGCGAGATCCCCCGGGACTTTACCGAGCGCATGCTGATCACCGAGACCACCGTCAAGGGCGGGCGGTCGAGCAACCTGGTCATCGACTTCAAGGGCATCCCGTACTCCGACTTCGTCTGCTTCCGTCCGCCCCTGCTGGCCAAGCCGCAGATAGCCGGCACTATTCCGGCGCGGGTGCGCGCCTTCAAGGCCGGCGCCACCTACAGCCACATCGACAACCAGGGCCGCTACCGCGTGCAGTTCCTGTTCGACCGTGAAAAGCGCGAGCGCGGGCGGGAAAGCATGTTGCTGCGCCTGGCACGGCCGTATGCCGGCAGCCAGTACGGCCTGCACCTGCCGTTGCTGGACGACACCGAAGTGGCGGTGGCCTTCGAGCAGGGCGACCCGGACCGCCCGTACATCGCCCATGCCCTGCACGACAGCCAGAATGTCGACCTCGTCACCATGGACAACGACCAGCGCAACGTCCTGCGCACCCCGGCCAACAACAAGCTGCGCATGGACGACAGCCGCGGCAAGGAGCACGTCAAGCTCAGTACCGATTTTGCTGGCAAGAGCCAGTTGAACCTGGGGCATCTGGTGGATGCGCAGCGCCAGGCGCGGGGCGAAGGGTTCGAGCTGCGCACGGACCATTGGGGTGCGTTGCGGGCGGGGAAGGGGATGTTCATCAGTGCTGATGTGCAGGCCAAGGCGCAGGGGCCGGTGCTGGAGATGGCAAGCGCCGTTGACCGCCTGCAACAGGCCGGCCAGCAACTGGAAAACCTCTCGGCCGACGCACAGGTCAGCCAGGCCGAGCCAGCCGACGTGGCCGCGCAACTGGCGCTGCTCAGGGACGATCTGGAGCAGTTGAAATCCGCCGTGCTGCTGCTCAGCGCGCCGCAGGGCATCGCACTTACAAGCGGCAAACACCTGCAACTGGCGGCACAGGACAACCTGATGCTCAACGCCGGCGGGCATGCCGATGTCAGCGTGATCAAGCGGCTGTTCATCGGCGTGGGTCAGGGCGTGAGCCTGTTCGTGCGCAAGCTCGGCATCAAGCTGATCGCCAACCAGGGCCCGGTGCAGATCCAGGCGCAGAACGACGGTCTTGGCCTGATGGCCCGGCAGGGCCTGGAGATCATCAGCAGCGAGGACGAGATCCGCATCGTCGCCAAGAAGAAGATCACCCTCAACGCCGGCGGCAGCTACATCACGCTGGATCCCTGCCGCATCGAGTCGGGGACGGCTGGTGATTACGACGTCAAGGCAGCGCATGTGGACTTTGCTGGGGGTGTTGGTCAAGAGGTGCCATTGAGGTCAATGCCAATGATCGTGGCTCCAGATCTTTCGTTTGATGAGCAGTTCCAGATTTTCGATTCTGCTGGCAAGTGGCCCTTACCCAATATGCCTTACAAAATCACCGCGATTTCAGGCCGGGTGTGGAGAGGCATAACCGACAGTCAAGGCTTCACCGAACGAGTACAAACCGCGACACCGGAGAAGCTATCTCTGGTCTACGGACAAGAGTTGAAGGAGGAAACACTCTATGACGAACAGGTTCGTCTAATGACAGCCAGTGGAGCAATTGTCAGTAACCTCCCTTACTGTATAAGGACGGCGGACGATGAACTCCATGAGGGCGTGACTGATGAACGAGGTTATACGCAAAGAGTTACGACGCAGCAGCCGATCCGTTTGGAAGCAATTACACTTGAGCCACCTGAGTTGCCATTGCCGATCTGCTGCGCAGCGTCGGCAGTTTCGGAAAGATTGACAATAGAATTGGCGAAAGAAGAAATACATACCAATGATGTAGATATTGGATTGTCAGTAAGGGTTGTAAGACTGCCGGAAGGGAAGTCTAGGGGGTTGACTGAAGGCGAAGTTGAAATGGCGAGGCTTATCTTCGGGGACTCGATTGACTTTAATGGTGTCAGGGTGCATCACGGCGGTTGGTGGGGTTTTTTGGGGATGCAGTTTACCGCCGCCTCGCCTAATGGAAATATGTACTATCCACCCAGTACGGATTACTACAGGGATGATTTCTCTGCAACTGAAGATGATAGGGACAAAGCGCTGTTCATACATGAGATGGTTCATGTATGGCAATACGGTCTGGGGTACGCATTGAAATGGAACGGGCTTCTGGTCTCTCGGAGAGGGGGCGAAGCTTATGAGTACGAGTTGGATGGGCGATCCCTGAATAAATATAACCTGGAGCAGCAGGGTGAAATAATTTCTGACTATTATGTGATTTGTGTGCTTCGTAACCCCTTGGGTGTTTGGAATCCAAGGAATTACGATAAGTCTCCGGAGCTCCTGGCTTCGGTGCTTTCTGACTTTTTGAATAATCCTAGTGATGTTAGGCATTTGCCGCTCTAGAAGGGTATATATTTTGAAAGGGGCTGTTTTTTTAATTTGCTTGTTTTTGCTTCTCCCTAAGGCCAATGCAATGCCGTGGGGTCGGGTAAGTGATGGCATTATTATTACCGACCACAATAGCCCTGCTTTATGCGTGCCGCGATCGGCTTTGACAGGTCTAACGGTGGACATCGCGTACATTGCAGATGCAAGAAATAAAATAAACAAAAACTGGGTTCTTAGAGTTAAACAAGGTGGTAAACCTGTTTTCTTGACGCCCGGGCAATGTCTAAGCTACGCGTTTGTTTCTTCGGAGTACGAAAAGAAAGAATGGGGTGTGTCGTTTGAGCTTGTAAAAAAATACTTTTTTAGTATTGATAGTCTGCAGCAACCCAAAACAAGATCAGAGGTTTTTTCTTATTCTGCTTTTTTTGTCCGAAGAGAAGCTCGAGTGGGCGGATAACTTATATGCAGGTCGGGCGGCGCAATGTAGATACCTGTGAGTGATTCTGATCGTTTGTGCATGTGAAAAGAAAATTCCTATCAGTAATTATTGGAGGGTTTAATGCAGCGGGTTCTAGGTTCTCTCAATAGTAATGCTGTGCCAGGAAGTGTCACGAAAGTGGTTTCTACTGCGAATGGGAATACTTGGGTTCGTCCGACTGATCAAGCAGAGTTCTTGATTTCCGATGCGGCAGAGTTTCCAGAAATCATCTTTGAATTCAATTCGCTGGATCCTGGTCCATATCAATGGTCATGGGTCATCGAATGGGATGCAAAAGTCAGTGGACTGCGTGAGCGAGAGAGAAAAGGCGAGGTATTGAGATCTTTTCGTGAGTCAGGATCATTCAAGAGTAATGAAAAGGTTTGGGTTGTTAATCTGTTAGACAAAGTTCTGGGTGGAACGCTTGTTGTCACTGTGACAGTTGGGGGACACGTTCTAAGTCGGTCGGTAGTGATCAAAGGCGTTAATCCGGATAAGGAAAGCATCGCTACCTATGTCTCAACCTTGGAAGATATGACCGGTTTCGAGAAACTACTAGAGCAAGAAACTCGCAGCAAACACTTCATAAACTTTGATGGTCTTCCCATTATGGCATTCGATCAGGGCTTTGGTATGACGCAAATGACAAACCCAGCACCTGACTATGAACAGGCTTGGAACTGGAAGGCCAATATTTTAGCAGGGTCGGCCATTTATAAGGAAAAGGTTCTTGCTGCAAAAAAATTCCTTGGAAGTTCTGGTAGGACTTACACAGAAGAACAATTGCAATACGAAATATTTAGTCGCTGGAATGGAGGTACTTACCATGAGTGGGATGAGGGGGAGTTGGCATGGGTGAGAAAGAAAAATGTGTTATGTGACTCTGCTACCGGGAATATAGGTTGGGTGACGGATGACGAGAAAAACAAAAACAAGACAGAGGCCGAGTTACATGAGCGCGATAAAGATACCTACAAGAAGGGTAGCGGTGGGCAGACTGCTGAGCATCGGTGGAGGTATGTTGGGGTCTGTTATGCGGACCATGTTCTTGCGGATTAGCGCCCTATACGTTATTTCTGCTGTGGTGATAGGTGACTTTGATGGGCATCGCGCTTTTGCTATGCAATATATTTCATGGGATGAAAAAGATTACGGAAGATTAAGTTTTTCTCTCGTCGATGGGGAGTCTATCGCTCTACCACTAGGCGCTCACGTAGAGGGCGTTTACGTCGATGAGCGAAAACACAAGATTGGAAATTCTGTTTTTCTCTCTGTTTTTCAAGTATCTCAGTCTAATCCAAGCAAACCAATGGGGTTGTGTGGAGCTGGCAGGGAGGTCCGTTTGCATGTGTATGAATTACGTTCCCACATGCTTCTGGAAAAGTGTGAGGTGTTGGTGAGTAGTTGTATTAATAGTATTTCTGTCGTTAGCGAAAATAGTGGAAAAGCGGGGCAGGAAGGTGATTTCTCATCGGTGAAGTGGAATGAGTCGGGGTTTACTATTGACTGGTTTAGCAACAAAGACGTCGCTGGGCGGCCATTGAGTTCAACAGAGTATACATTAAGAAATGGGGTTTTTATTCCTGAGAATGTTCCGAGTTGAAACTGCTTTGGTAGTCGAGCAGGGATAATTCCAAAGGTGCAGATCATGTCTGTCGACTTTGGTTTTGATCGGGCTTTTCGCTTGTTTGGCAATGAAGGGTCGGGAGTAATTATGCCGGTTAAATTTGATAATGTCGCCCCCGAAGCGGCGGCTCCTCAAGCCCCTAGAATATGGCTTTGGCTGGCTTTGTTGGTTCTTTTCCTGATTTTGGGTGTCGCCAGCGCGTCGCTATTTAGTACCTCTGTATTGCAGGTACAGTCTCTACAACTTTGGACAGATGTTTTTGGTTTACCGTTGGTTCTATGGATTTCATTGGGAGTCGGTAGAGCACTGATTTACATCGGACAGCTGCGCGCTGCTGAGGGGTGGAATCAAGCGAGGTCAGAGGATGTCCGTCGAAAGGAATGCTTGGGCCGACGTTCGTTTCTGGTATTCGCCAGCAGTACCTACACTGCCTTAAGGAGGCACAATGAATCATCTTCGAAACAGCTTCACTCGATTCTGGATGGCGGCAGGGTAATCAAGACACAGCCTTGCAGGTTGCAAAAGCGCCCCGCGAGACACAGTCAATTGCCCAATGAAAACGTCGACCCCGAGCTGTTGCTGATGGAACTCTTGATGGCGGTCCTCAAGGATCTTTCGAGGGTTTTGAATGAGCTGCCTGTTGATACACCAGTCGCCTTTCTGTTCGAGACCGACAGTGGGCTTTCCGAGTCTTCATTGCGCAGGGCATGGCGTGAAGCGTGGCGCAGATCTGGAATTCGTCAGTCGATGGAGCCTGTTCCTGGCAACGGGCTAGCAGCGCTGGATAACTGGTTGGACCAGCGATCCAATGATTCTGCTTTGCTGTTGGTGCTCGCTTTCCAGTTTGCCCTGCAAGATCCAAACGAGACTGCCGAGAGCGTAGTGGGTTTGCTGCTGGGCAATCCTGGTCAGCAAGTGCACTTATCTCCTCGTGCCAACTTGCATCGACCTGAGCAAGCGCTTGGAACGAGCCCCGACGCCTTGATCAGTGCGGCGCACTTCGCCTTGGATTGGGCATCAATGGAGGTCGAAAGTACCAAAGGAATTTGGCAGGTGGGTATTAGTCCGCCACAAAAGGCTGCGCTCTCAATGGCTATCAACAAATTTTCTGTATCGAACCTGGCTTTTCGACGTGTGCATGATCTGGATCGCGTGCTTGGGCTTCCTGGAAGGACGTCTGCTTGGCTAGCCATCTCGCTGGCAGTTGAAGTTATTCAATTGGGGCATGGATCACAAATCATCTTCAGCGGCGCAGCGCCTGGAAACAATGAACTTTGGAGTGTTGCTGTGACCCCAGCCTCCTCAGCCTGACGTAGGACCTGTATATGCAGTATCGATTTTTCAAAATGACCGGAATGGTTGTGGGAGGCGTGTTATTAGTATGCCTGCTCTTAGCCGGTATAGTTTGGTTTTACCCAGACCGATTAAACATGAGCTCCGCTCACCGTCAGCAGTTTTTGGGACTGGCGGCGGTTTGTGTCGGTGTTTTCGGCATCTTTCTGCTATTACTCGGGTATCAAGCATGGGCAAGTAAGCTGGGACGCTCTTTTTACAATGATCGAATCGAGGCGCATCCGGTTGAGGGCGCTTTCGCTGGTGTCGAAGTTAGACCGGTGCGGAATGCAATTAGGGATAGTCTTCGCGACCTCTACGGCCCCCTCTGGCGCCGCAAGACCCGCCTCCTGCTCCTCACCGGCGAACCCGCCGAAGTCGAAGCCATCGCTCCCGGCCTCACCCAGCAACGCTGGCTGGTCGGCGAGCGCACCGTGCTGTTCTGGGCTGGCAGCCTGCACCAGGACACCGACCCCGCCGACCTCCAGCTCTGGCGCAGCCTCAGCCGCTGGCGCGGGTTCGATGGCCTGGTCTGGGCACTGACGGGGGCACAGAGCCTCGACGAGTCGGCGATGGGCATGGCGCAAGGGCGCCTGCGCGAGCTGGCCCGGGACCTGCGCTGGCAGTTGCCGTTGTATGTCTGGCACGTCTGCGACAGCGGCTGGCCGCAACCGGGCCGGGAGTCGGAGCCGGTGGGGTGCCTGCTGCCGGCCAAGGCCTCGGCGGCGGACCTCGAACACGAGCTGACGGCACTGCTGGAACCGCTGCGGGTGCGGGGCATGGAGCAGATCAACGGCAATATGTACCACGACTTTCTCTTTCGCCTGTCCCGCGACCTGCAGGCCGGCGGTATCGCCCGCTGGTGCTCGCAACTGGCGCCGTGGCTGACGCAGTCCGTGCCTGGCGTGCCGTTGCGCGGCCTGTGGTTCAGCCTCGCGTTTGCTCCCCGCGACAATGAGCGCCTGGGCCATCACTGGCTGGCCGACAAGGCCTGGCAGGACGTCATCGACGACCGTACCCGCAGCCGCCGCGTCGGCTGGCCGGCACCACGGATCGCCTACGCCGCGCTGCTGGGCGGGGCGCTGCTGTGGAGCGTCGGCATGGCGCTGTCGTTCAACCACAACCGCTCGCAGATCACCCAGGTGCAGGCGGCGCTTTCGACCTTGCAGCAGGCCGGGCAGGGCGATGCGCAGGTGCTGGCGCTGTACGAACTGGTGAGCGAGCTGTCGCGCCTGGATTACCGGGCCCGCGAAGGCGCGCCCTGGTACCAGCGCTTCGGCCTGAACCACAACGATGAATTGCTCGCCGCGCTGTGGCCACGCTATGTCGAGGCCCACGCCCGCCTGCTGCGCGACCCCGCCGAGGCGCGCCTGCGCGCCGAGCTGGACGCCCTGGTCAGGCTGGCGCCGGACAGCCCCGAGCGCACCCGCCGCGCCAGCGTGGCCTACGACCGGCTCAAGGCCTGGCTGATGATGGCCCGCCCGGAAAAGGCCGATGCGGCGTTCCTGGTACGGGTGATGGGCGAACTGGAACCGCAACGCGCCGGCATCTCCCAGGGCGTGTGGCGCGAGCTGACGCCGCGGCTGTGGCAGTTCTACGGCGAGCACCTGGAAGCGCACCCGGCGGTGAGCCTCGACCCGCTGCTGCTTGGCCAGGTGCGCAAGGTGCTGATCGCCCAGCTGGGCCAGCGCAACGCCGACGCCAGCCTGTACCGCCAGGTGCTCGACAGCGCCGCCAGCCATTACCCCGACCTGACCCTGGCGCAGATGCTCGGCGACACCGACGGCAGCCTGTTCGACACCGCCCGCAGCGTGCCCGGCGTGTTCACCCGCCAGGCCTGGGAGGGCCAGGTGCGCGAGGCCATCGAACGCATCGCCGAGGCGCGCCGCGAGGAAATCGACTGGGTGCTCAGCGACACCCACCACGACATCGCCGACGACCTGGCCCCGGACGTCTTGCGCGAGCGCCTGACCGCCCGCTATTTCCAGGACTACAGCGACGCCTGGCTGGGCTTTCTCAACAGCCTGCGCTGGCAGCGCGCCGGCAGCCTGAGCGAAGCCATCGACCAGTTGACCCTGATGAGCGACGTGCGCCAGTCGCCGCTGATCGCCCTGATGGACACCCTGGCCTGGCAGGGCCGCGCCGGCAGCCGGCAACAGGCGCTGGCCGACTCGCTGCTGCAGTCGGCGCAGCAATTGATCGGCCAGGACAAGGCGCCACTGGTGGGGCAACTGGCTGCGCACCTGGAAAACCCGCTGGACGAAACCTTCGGCCCGCTGCTGGCAGTGCTGGGCAAGGAGCCGCAATCCCAGAACCCGAGCCTGGGCGACGACGAACGCCTGAGCCTGCAAGCCTTTCTCACCCGGGTCACCCGCGTGCGCCTGAAGCTGCAACAGATCAGCAACGCCGCCGACCCGCAGGCCATGACCCAGGCCCTGGCGCAGACGGTGTTTCGCGGCAACAACGTTGACCTGGCCGACACCCGCGCCTACGGCAGCCTGCTGGCGGCGAGCCTGGGCGCGGAGTGGGGCGCGGTGGGCGAGACGTTGTTCGTGCAGCCGCTGGACGAAGCCTGGCAACGGGTGCTGCAACCGTCGGCGGCGAGCCTCAACCGCCAGTGGCAGCGGGCGGTGGTGGACGAGTGGCAGCGGGCGTTCGTCGGTCGCTATCCGTTTGCCTCCACCGACAGCGAGGCGTCGCTGCCGATGCTGGGGCAGATGATCCGCGCCGACGCCGGGCGCATCGACCGCTTCCTGCACAGCCAGTTGGGCGGGGTGTTGCGCAAGGAAGGCAGCCGCTGGGTGGCGGATCCGCAGCACAGCCAGGGGCTGCGCTTCAATCCGAAGTTCCTCGAGGCGGTCAACCAGCTGGGCCATCTGGCCGACGTGCTCTACACCGACGGCGGCATGGGCCTGAGTTTCGAACTGCGCGGCAAGCCGGTGCGCAACATCGCCGAGACGGTGTTCATCCTCGACGGCGAGAAACACCAATACTTCAACCAGCGCGAGCGCTGGCAGCGCTTCACCTGGCCGGGCGGCAGCGACCATCCGGGGGCACGGGTGAGCTGGACCAGCGTGGTCACGGCCGAGCGGCTGTACGGTGACTACCAGGGCACCTGGGGCCTGATCCGCCTGCTGGAAAATGCCCAGGTGACCTTGCTGGACGACGGTAATAGCCGCTACCACCTGGAGCTGCCGGCACCGGATGGACTGAAGCTGACCTGGCACCTGCGCACGGAGCTGGGGGAAGGGCCGCTGGCGTTGTTGAGGTTGCGGGGGTTCGAGTTGCCGAAGCAGATTTTCCTGGATGAGAGGGCAGATGCGGAAACTACTTCCCAATCTTTGTAGGAGTATTCCTAAATTAGTTTGGAATTATCCCAAGTATTATCTGAATGGTAGAACTGCGGGCCGATAACATTTACTGTTCTTCGCGCGAAAAATATCAAGACTATCAAACCACATCAGGCGACGCGTCTAATGCGCATGTCGCCTCGATGGTTATCGCTTGTGATCGGGTTGGAAAAACAATGAAATTCCTTGCAGTCATAAAATATCTGTTCCTGCTGGTGGGTGGCTTGTTGCTGCTCGGTGCAGTTGCGTCGTACCAGAGCGCCAATCGTTTCCTGGAAGAGGCCGTCAGTGCCACCGGCGTCGTCGTTGCCCTCGAGGAGCAGCGCGGCGATGGGACCGTCAGCTATCACCCGGTAGTCGTCTTCCTGGGCGAGAGCAAAAAAACTGTCCGCTTCACTTCCAGCGTGGGCAGTTCGCCCGCTGCGTACCGAAAAGCTGAACAAGTCCCGGTTCTGTACCTGCCGGGCCAGCCGGAAGATGCCCGCATAGACCGTTTCTTCGAGCACTGGGGCGCCAGCCTCATCATGTCGATCCTCGGGGCGCCGTTCTTCCTGATCGGTCTGTCGATTGTGTTGTTCGGCATGCGCAAGAAACGCAAGCAGGACTATCTGCAGAAACACGGTATGCCGGTAATGGCCGAGTTTCAGGAGGTAGAGCGTAATCACAGTCTTTCGGTCAACGGAAAGAATCCCTACATTATCGTGTGTCACTGGCTGAATCCGCAGACCTCCGAGATTCATGTTTTCGAAAGTGAGAATATCTGGTTCGACCCTTCCCGTTATATGGGTGAAGACAAGATTCGGGTGCTTGTCGACAAGGGCAACTACGGGAAATATCACGTAGATATTTCCTTCTTGCCAAAAGTTGCGAGCTGACATGGCCGGAATCTTTTGACCATGACCTTGCCCGCCCTTGTCAGCCATTGCCTTGCCGATCGCGACCCGCTGGAGTTTGCCCGCGAGCAGGCGCGTTGTCGGGAGTCCTGGTTGCTGCCCATCGACGGTGAATCGCCCGTGGGAGAGGAGCCAACCTACAACGATGATTTCCAGTTCATGCGCGAGGAGGTCAACAAGCTTTCCGGAGCGGACCCCGCTCAGGTAGCCCGTCTGGCCGAGGGGCTGTTGAAGGGACGGTGCAAGGATCTGCGCGTCGCCACCTATTACCTCTGGGCGCGCTTGCAGATGGACGGCGAGCTGGGGCTGGCGGACGGCCTCAACCTGCTGGCGGCCCTGCTGGACCGCTTTCCCGAACAGGTGCTCCCGAGCCGCCCCAACAGCCGCCGCCTGGCACTGGAGTGGCTGGCCACCGCCAAGGTGCTCGATGGTTTGTCGCGGTATCCGGCGGTGGTCAAGGCCGAAGCGGAGCGCACCGTGGCGGCCCTTGCCTGGCTGGAGCAGGGCGTGCAGCGCTGGCCTGCCGAGCAGCGCCCGCAACTGGGGCCGCTGTATTCGGCCTTGGCGGCACGTCTGGCCCAGTCCGGTGGCGTGGAAGCGGTAGTGCCGCAGAACAGCGCCCCTCAGGTGGCACCCGGCCTGGAGCAGACCGCCATGCCGATCGCGCCGAAATCGGGCCGCGACCTGCTGGACAGTGGGCGGCTCCTGGCGGCCTGGCTGCGCGAGCAACCGCAAGGCTGGCTGTCGGCCCATCGGCTGATGCGCAGCCTGCGCTGGGACACCCTGCATGACGTGCCACCGCATAATGCCCAGGGCTGTACCCGTCTGTCGTCACCGCGCAGCACCCTGGCCAGCCAGTTGCAGCGCCTCCATGTACAGCAACGCTGGGAGGAACTGCTGGAGCAGGCCGAGCATGCCTTCGCCGAAGGGGTGAACCACTATTGGCTCGACTTGCATTGGTACGTGCACCAGGCCCTGGGCAAGTTGCCCGAACCGCAGCGTGGCTGGGCGACGGTGGTTGCACAAGACCTGGGCGCGCTTCTCGAACGGCTCCCGGGGCTGGAGGCCCTGTGCTGGGACGACGGTACGCCGCTCGCCAGCGAAGCCACGCGCGAATGGATCGCTCGCGAGGTGTCTGCCCATCAGACGCTGGGATGGCTGGCTGCGCCGACTACGGTCAGTCCGTCCATCGATGGCGACATCCTGGCGCTGGAAGGCGAGGCGCTGGCCCAGGCGGACGGCAAGGGTGTGGACGCGGCCATGGACTGGTTGGCGGCAAGGCCCGAGGGACGTACCGGTCGCCAGCGCTGGTTGCTGCGCTTGCTCATGGCCCGGGTTGCCGAGCAATACGGCAAGACCGACCTGGCGTTGCATCTGCTGAGTGACCTGGACGCCACCGGCGAACGCCACGCCCTGGCCGGATGGGAGCCCGAACTGCAGTTCGAGATCAAGGCCCGGCTGCTGAAGTCGTTGCGGGTCAGGTCGCAGCGGGGTGATGCCGACCGGGTTGCCCTTGCGCGGCAGATGGAAACCCTGCTGGCGGCCCTGGTGGCCATCGACCCGGTACGGGCCGCAGTGCTCTGCGGCTGACCCTCACTGATACGGAGCTGTTCTGGAGCATGGACAATCTGACCCTGCATTATTTCGACGCCGAAATGCGCTACCTGCGCGAGGCCGGCAAGGAGTTCGCACAAGCGTTCCCCGATCGTGCTGCCCATCTCAACCTGGACAAGGCCGGTGCTCGCGATCCTTTTGTCGAGCGACTGTTCGAAGGTTTCGCATTCCTGATGGGCCGCCTGCGCGAGAAGCTCGACGACGACCTGCCGGAGCTCACCGAAGGCCTCGTCAGCCTGCTTTGGCCCCATTACCTGCGAACCATTCCTTCGCTGTCTATCGTCGAGTTGACGCCGGACATGACGGGCAAGCAACCTGGCAAGGTCGTGGCCAGAGGGTTCGAAGTGCTGTCGCAGCCCATAGGCCCGCAGCAGACCCGTTGCAGCTACACCACCACACGCGATCTGGTGCTGGCGCCACTGACGCTCAGCTCGGTACGGCTCGCCCGCCAGGCCGATGGCCGAACGCTGCTGCGCCTGCGCTTCGACTGCACCACCGCATTGCAGAGTGCGAACGACCTGCGGTGTCTGTCGCTGTATGTCAATGGCGAACCGGCGATGACCAGCGCCTTGCACCAGGCCCTGACGCTCAATACCGCCGCACTCTACCTGCGGCTGCCCGGCGGCGGTGAGCGGCGTCGTTTCGACGGCCACTTCGCTCCGGGTGGTTTCGCCCCGCAGGACTGCCTGTGGCCCAAGGGCGACAGCGCGTTCAGCGGCTACCAGTTGTTGCTGGAATATTTCACCTTCCGCGAAAAGTTCATGTTCGTTGAATTGCACGGTCTGGAGCGTCTTGCAATCAATGCGGATACGCCGTGGTTCGAGGTGGAGGCAGTGCTTCACGAGCCCTGGCCGCACTCGGTCGAGCCGGAAACCGAGAATATTCGGCTCAACGCCGTTCCGGTGATCAACCTGTTTGCCCTGGAGGCCGACCCGCTGCAGCCCGACCCGTTGCAGTCCGAGTACCTGTTGCGCCCCATGCGCTTGCAGGATGGGCATACGGAAATCTACTCGGTAGACAATGTCTCGTCGGCGACCGATGGCGCTGCGCTGCACTATGTGCCATTCAGCAGCTTCCGCCACAAGGGCGGCATGCTGCGCGACGAGGCGCCGGAGCGCTATTTTCACACCCGGCTCAAGCGTGGCCCCAACGGTTTGCACGACACCTGGCTGATTCTCGGCGGTGAAGGTTTCGAACGAGAGGACCGCCTTGGAGCCAGAAGTCTTTCCTTGTCCCTGACCGGCACCAATGGTCAGTTGCCGCGCAAGGCGCTGCAGAGCACGGTACTCGACGGTTTCGGCCAGTCCGCCGGTGAAGGCCTGAAAGTGCGCAACCTGTGTGCGCCGACCTTGCCCTGCTACCCGCCCGACAACGACCGCTTCCACTGGCGCGTGCTCAGTCACCTGGGCTCCAACTTTCTGCCGATGCTCGATAGCGCCGAAGTGCTGCGTGGCACCCTGGCGCTGTACGACTGGAGCGGCAGTGAACTGAACCGGCGCCGGCTGGCGGCCATTGCCGAGGTCCGTCATCACCTGATCCAGCGCTTCGAGAAAGGCTTCCTGCTGCGGGGTGTCGACATCGAGGTGACGCTGGATGCCAGCGGCTTCTGCGGCGAGGGTGACATCGCCCTGTTCGGAGAAATGCTCAACCGCTTCTTCGGCCTGTATGCCGACATCCACTTGTTCAACCAGCTCACGCTGATCCTGCAACCGACCGGGAAAACCTTGCGATGGAACGAGAACCACAATCAGCGCATTCCCGGCTGATCGAGACCGGCGTGCTGCAAGCACTGCAAAAACGAGTGGCCGAAGCCGGGCTGCATCGCTTTTGCCAATTGCTGGAGCGGGCGCTGCCAGGGCACCCGCCTTTGGGCAGCAGCACTCATCCTGGGGACGACCCGGTGCGTTTTCGTCCCGACCCCGGCATGGGCTTTCCGGCGGGAGAACTGCGTGCCATCGAGATCGACCCGGACGACCCCCAGCGCCCAGCCACGGTACGCACCCGGGTGCTGGGGCTTTACGGCGTCGATTCGCCGATGCCCAGCGCCTACCTGGACGACATCACCCAGCGCCGCGAAGGGCATGAAGCACTGGAAGCCTTTCTCGACATCTTCAATCACCGGGTCTTCACCCAGTTCTACCGGATCTGGCGCAAATATTCCTACCCGGCGACGTTCGAGGCCGGTGGCCGGGACGAGACATCGCAATGCCTGCTGGGGCTGATCGGCCTGGGTATTCCGGGTACGGCCGAGCAGATCGCCACGCCGGTGTCGCGCTTCCTGGCGCTACTCAGTGTGATGCGCCTGCCGACACGCAATGCCGAAGGCGTGAGCGCGTTGGTCAGCTTGCTGGCGCCTGGCACTCGCGTTCGCATCACGGCGCACTGGCCTCGTCAGGTCCGTCTGCCGTATCCCGCGTGCCTGGGGCCGCAGGGTAATGCGCGGCTGGATCGAGGCATGCCGCTGGGGCCGGTCGGCCATGACGCCAATAGCGAGATGTGCCTGTTGCTGTCTACCGACGACCCCGATGAAGCCCGGGGGTGGTTGCCGGGCGCCGCGCTGCACCGTGATTTGCTGGTGCTGCTGCGGGTCTACCTGGGCTGGCGGTGTACCGCGCGCCTGAAATTGTCGCTGGCACGCGCCTGCCTGCCGGTGCCGACCGCCGGGGGTGGTGCCTTGCTGGGCATGACCGCCGTGTTCGGCGGCGGCCTCGACGACGCGCCGGGAGCGGCGCGAATCACCATCAATCTGGGTCGCTATCACGGTCTGACCCGCAATTCGCAGCACAGAGAGGCACAACATGTGGCGTACCGTTTCTAGAACATCGGGTGTAGTGGCGTTGACCGCCGTGCTGGGTGGTTGCGGCCTGGTTCAGAGCATCAGCGATGAGACGCGCAGCACCGCCCACACCCTCTTTTACAAGCAAGTGAAAACCCTGCATCTGGACCTCCGCGGGCGGGCGGCGATGAACAATGACCTGCAGGAAATGAGCGGCCTGTCGGTGCCTACCCTGGTCCGGGTCTACCAGCTACGTGAGCGCAAGTCCCTGGACAAGGCCAGTTACGAGGAACTGCTGGTGGACAGCCAGGGCACGCTCGGCGCCGACCTGCTCGAGCATCGCTCGCTGATGCTGATGCCGGGGCAGGGCGTGCAGTTCAACCAGCCTATGCACCAGGACGCCCGCTACGTGGCCGTCATCGCCCTGTTCCGGCACCCGGAAGCCGAGGCCAACACCTGGCGCCAGGTGCTGGACCGCCAGGACCTCGATCCTGATCGGGCAAGGACGCTCGAACTGGGCGACAACCATCTGACCTTGCGTCCGTTGGCGGAGTGATTTCATGCACGACACCGGGCCATCGCTCTATGAAGTCCTGTTCCAGAACTTTTCCGGCGAGCTGGAGCTTCATCAGGTCGACGAGGCAGATCAACTGGTGCTTTCCGTTCTCGATAACCTGCAGCGTGTCCTCAACAGCCGGGCAGGTGCTCTGGCGCATTTGCCGGGGTACGGACTACCGGACATGGGCATGGTACTGCAGGGGCTGGCCGGTGCCGCCCACGGCCTCACCGGTGCGATGACTGCGACGCTGCTGGCCTACGAGCCAAGGCTTGCGCAGTTGCAGATCGAACTGGCACCGCAGTCCTGTCCGGGGCATCTGGAGTACGTGCTCCATGCCTGTCTCAAGGCAGGGGACAGGGTGACGTTCGGCACCACCCTGGGGGCGGAGGGCCGCATTCTGCTTCGTCATTTGAAACGCCAGGATTACCTGCAGTCGCCCTGAGCCCCGGCGAGGAGAACCCTGATGACGGCATTGATCGAGATGGAAGCCGACGTGGCAGAAGATCCACGGCACCTTGAAGCCTTCAAGGCGTTGCGCGAGGAACTGGGCAAGCTTGGCCATCCGGCCTGCCCGGATGTGGACTGGGACAGGGTCGAGGTGCTTTGCACCCGTCTGTTTCAGAGCAACGGTGCGGACCTGTACTCGATGGTGGCTTGCGTTCTGGCGCGCAGCCATCGCCATGGCCTGCATGGCATGGTGCAAGGGTTGGAATTGATAGAGTCGCTGCTCTCCCACTGGCCGCGGCTCTGGCCCGCGGCCGACGCGGCGAAGGCAGGGATGCTCGATTGGATGTTTCTGCAGTTGCCGCCGCTACTGCGGGGTTGGTCGGAGAATTCCGTCAGCGCATCGCTGTGGTTGCAGTTGCAGGCTCGGCTTGAGCGGATGCAGCAGGTTCTCGCACACCTGCAAGTGCCGTCGCGTTCACTGCAGGCACTGCTGAAGCTGCTCGAGGGGCTGCAGCTCAGAACACAGGATGCCCAGCCATTACCGAACGCAGACGCCCCGCGGATCAGGCACACGACGCCGCAGCGGCTGATGCCGTTGGTGATCATGCCGCCGCCCGAAGCACCGCCGCTGCTCCCGGCCGAGCCGCCACCACCCGGGCGTCGCCGTTTTGCGTTGATCGGAGCAGGACTGGTGCTGCTGGTCGGACTGCTGGTCTGGAGCGTCTGGTCCCATGGGCGGGCCGAGCGTGCTGTCGCCCTGCCTGCTCCCGGGCCGGTAAACCTGAGCAGTCCGGTTCTGTTCGATGTCGGTAGCGCACAGATCAGGCCGGATGCATTGGCGGGGCTGGTCAAGGCATTCGTGGAGATCGAAGCGCGGCCCGGATGGCTGATCGTGATCGCCGGACATGCCGATAGCACTGGCGAAGCGCAGCAGAATCGCCAGTTGTCACAGGCCCGGGCCATCGCCGTGCGGGACTGGATCCAGCGCATTGGCAAGCTTCCCGACAGTTGTTTCGTCGTGCAGGGCGTCGCCGACAGTCAGCCAGTGGCGAGTAACGCCCAGGTGTCCGGGCGCACCGCCAACCGCAGAGTGGATATCCGCCTCCTGCCGCAACCCCATGGCTGTGATCAGGACGCCTCGGGCTAGACCTGCCCGGCGCGCGATCAGCCGATCACATACTGCAACACCACCTCCAGCGGATGACGCAGTTGTTTGTCTGCCATGCGCTTGACCTGGCTGCGGCATGAGTAGCCGGTGGCCAGCGGCTCGCCGTCCTTGTCCAGCTTGCCGGCCCAGGACTGCTCGAAGATAGTTTTCGAGGTGTCCTGATTGCGGGCTTCGTGGCCGTAGGTGCCGGACATGCCGCAGCAGCCGGTGGCCTCGGTCACCAGTTTCAGGCCCAGGCGCGAGAACACCTGCTCCCACTGTCTGGTGCTGGCCGGTACGTTGGTTTTTTCAGTGCAGTGGGCCATCAGGCGGAAGCTGGCGGCTTTGCCACCGACTTGCTCGGGCAGTACGTCCATCAGCCATTCCTGTGGCAACAGCACCTTCGGGCAACCGTCCAGGCCCGGGACTTTCTGGTATTCCTGGCGGTAGACCAGGGTCATCGCCGGGTCCAGTCCCACCAGCGGCACACCGCACTCGGCCAGGGCCTTGAGCTGCGTGCCGTTGCGGATCGCCGCTTTGGCGAAGGCGCCGAGGAAGCCTTGTACGTGCAGCGGTTTGCCGTTGGCGCTGTAAGGCGCAAGGAATACCTTGTGACCGAGCCGATGGGCCAGGTCGATGAAGGCGGCCAGCAGCGGCGTCTCGAAGTAGCGGGTGAAGGCGTCCTGGACCAGCACGATGCTGCGCTCGCGCTGGGCCGGGGTCAGTTCGCGCAGGGCTGGAACGCTGGCTGCGCGCACGTTGCAGCGGCTCAGGGTGGCCTGGAAGTTGAAGCGGCTGATCAGCGGGCTGTCGACCATGCCGATCTGCTCCGCCAGCAGCCTGCTCACCCACTTCGAACCCATCACGGCGTTGTACAGCCCTGGCGCGTGGGCCAGGTACGGAATGGTGAATTCCAGCGAACCGATCAGGTAGTCCCGCAGCGGGCGCTGGTAGCGGCCGTGGTACAGCTCGAGGAAGCGCGAGCGGAAGTCCGGGACGTTGACCTTGATCGGGCACTGTCCGGCGCACGACTTGCACGCCAGGCAGCCGGCCATGGCGTCGTACACCTCATGGGAGAAGTCGGCCTGGCCCTGTTGCTTGTTTCGCACGTTGCGCAGGCGCTGCGGCAGGCCCTTGAGCCACGACGCCGGCTGTTGCGCGGCGGCCAGCACGTCGATGTTCGCCGCACCCTGCAGGCGCAGCCATTCGCGGATCAGCGAGGCGCGGCCCTTGGGTGAATGCTGGCGCTCGCGGGTGGCTTTCCACGACGGGCACATGGCGTCGTCGGGGTCGAAGTTGTAGCAGGCGCCGTTGCCGTTGCAATGCACCGCGCTGGCGTAGCTCTGCCAGACCCGCTCGTCGATCTGCCGGTCGTGCTCGCCGCGCAGCGGCGCCTCGTTGACCTTGATCAGGCCTTCCGCACTGCCTGGCGGGGTGCAGATCTTGCCGGGGTTGAGCTGGTTGTGCGGGTCGAAGGCGCCCTTGAGGCGTTGCAGCGACGGGTACAGCTCGCCGAAGTAGGCCGGTACGTATTCCGAGCGCAGGCCCTTGCCGTGCTCGCCCCAGAGCAGGCCGCCGTAGCGCTGGGTCAGTGCCGCCACCGCGTCGGAGATCGGCTTGACCAGCGCGGCCTGGGCCGGGTCTTTCATGTCCAGCGCCGGGCGTACGTGCAACACGCCGGCATCGACGTGGCCGAACATGCCGTAGGTCAGCCCGTAGCCGTCGAGCAGGGCGCGGAACTCGGCGATGTAGTCGGCCAGTTGCTCAGGCGGTACGGCGGTGTCTTCCACGAAAGGCTGCGGACGCACTTCGCCTTCGACGTTGCCCAGCAGGCCCACCGAGCGCTTGCGCATGGTGTAGACCCGGGTCACTGCCGCCGAGCCTTCGGCCAGGGTGTGGCCGAGGCGCTCGACGCTGGTGTCGGCTTGCAGGTGCTCGATGAAGGCCGCGACCCGGGCGTTGACCTCGTCGGGCTGATCGCCGCAGAACTCCACCAGGTTGATGCCGAGGGTGGGTTTCTCCGGATCGGCAGGGAAGTATTCGGCGACGCTGTGCCAGACGATGTCCTGCATCGCCAGCATCAGCACGCGGGAGTCCACCGTCTCGATGGACAGCGGTTTGTGTGCCATCAGCGCGTTGGCGTCGCGCAGGGCGTCCATGAAGCTGGTGTAGCGGACGTTGACCAGCACCGCGTATTTCGGGATCGGCAGCACATTGAGCTTGGCCTCGACCACGTAGCCCAGCGAGCCTTCGGCGCCGCACAGCACACTGTTGAGGTTGAAGCGACCGTCGTCCTCGCGCAGGTGGGCGAGGTCGTAGCCGGTCAGGCAGCGGTTGAGTTTGGGGAAGGTGCTTTCGATCAGTTCGGCCTGGGTTTCCTGGATGTCGCGGGCCATGCGATAGACCTCGCCGACCCGGCCGGGCAGGGCGCAGGCGGCGTCCAGGGCGGCGGCGTCGATCGGCAGGCTGTGCAGGCGCTCGCCGCCCAGCAGCACGCTGTGCAGCTCCAGTACGTGGTCGCGGGTCTTGCCGTAGGTGCAACTGCCCTGGCCGCTGGCGTCGGTGTTGATCATGCCGCCGACGGTGGCGCGGTTGGAGGTGGACAGCTCGGGGGCGAAGAACAGGCCGTGGGGCTTGAGCGCGGCGTTGAGCTGGTCCTTGACCACGCCCGCCTGGACCCGCACCCAGCGTTCCTCGACGTTGATTTCGAGGATGGTGTTCATGTGCCGCGACAGGTCGACGACGATACCGTCGGTCAGCGACTGGCCGTTGGTGCCGGTGCCGCCGCCGCGCGGGGTCAGCTTGATCTGGCGAAAGCGCGGCTCGGCCATCAGCGTGGCGACCCGCGCCACGTCGTCGGCATCCAGCGGGAACACCGCCGCCTGGGGCAGGCGCTGGTAGATGGAGTTGTCGGTGGCGAGCACGGTGCGGGTGCCGTAATCGGTGCTGAACTGGCCGCGGAAACCGGCGTCACGCAGGGCATCGAGGAAGGCGGTGTAGTCGGTGGCAGGCGCGCTCACCGGCAGTTGGGCGATCATCACGGGATGGCCTCTTTTATCTTGGGCTAATCATTTATTCCTGACGTGAATGTATGGTCACTCATCGCCGGGTAGTGGATGATGCCAATCATTCCTGAGTCCCGCGCCGGGCACAAACGGATAATGGCGCAGCCTTTGATGAGTTTTATGAATGAATTACCGCAACCTGACCCCGTCGATGTCGCTGCTGCTGGCCTTCGAGGCCGCCGCCCGGCATGAAAGCTATACCCGCGCCGCCGTGGAGCTGTCCCTGACCCAGAGCGCGGTCAGTCGCCAGGTGCAGGCCCTGGAGCAGCAACTGGGGGTGATCCTGTTCCGCCGCGAAGGCCGCACCGTCAAGCTCACCGAGGTAGGCCGGGTGTACCAGCGCGAGATCAGCGAGGCCCTCGGGCGTATCCGCAGCGCCACCCTGCACGCCATCGCCCACCAGGCCGGCGGCGGCAACCTGCGCCTGGCCACGCTGCCTACCTTCGGCTCGAAATGGCTGCTGCCGCGCCTGCATGAGTTCTACCGCCGCCATCCGGAAGTGCTGGTACACATCAACTCGCGGATCGAGCCGGTGGACTTCGCCACCAGCGGCATCGATGCGGCCATCGTGGTCGCCAGCGGCGAGCAGCCGGGGCTGGTCAGTCACCTGCTGCATGCCGAGGAACTGGTGGTGATCCTGTCGCCGGCCCTGGCCGCCTCCCGCCCGCGCTGGACAACGGAGGACATCAGCCAGCAGGTGCTGCTCAACGTCGCCAACAACCCCCACGCCTGGGGCGACTGGTTCACCCATCACGGCCTGGCCCACCAGGCCATGCGCCTGGGGCCCAGCTTCGAGTTGACCTCGCACCTGATCCAGGCGGTCCGGGCAGATATCGGCATCGGCCTGGTGCCGCGGATCCTCATTACCGATGAACTGGCCGAAGGCAAACTGGTGAGCCCGGTGCTGCCCTATGCCAGCACCCGCAGCTATTACCTGGTGTATCCCGCGCGCAACCAGTCGCTGCCGGCACTGGAGGCGTTTCGCGCCTGGTTGCTGGAGGAGCCGGACATGCGGCCGTAAGGTTGTGGAATACCTTCCAGGGCCAGGCTCGGTGCCTGGTCCCCTCGTGGGAGCGGCTTCAGCCGCGATTGGGCGCGCAGCGGCCACAAAGCCTGTGCCCCGGGTGTGTCAGGCTGATCGGGAACTCAGGGTCTACGACGGCTGCGCCGCCGTTCGCGACGGTTCGGCGCCCCGACAAGCTCGCTCCACCGTTCTGCGCGACAGCGCGGCGCCAGGGCGACGGACAGCTTCAGCCCGTCTGGACTTGCCCGTCGTCCAGCGCCCGTCGCACCTTGTCCAGCAACTCGCCGATCTGGAACGGCTTGAACAGCATGTCCATCCCCGGCGCAAGGAACGCCTGGCGGTTGACCGCATTCTGGGCGTAACCGGTCATGAACAGGATTGGCAACTCCGGGCGCCAGCCCCGCGCCACATCCGCCAGTTCGCGACCGCTCATGCGCGGCAGGCCGACGTCGGTCAGCAGCAGGTCGATGGAAGGGTCCTTCTGTAGCCGCTCCAGCGCAAGCTCGATGCTTTCCACCGCCGTACAGCGATAGCCGGCGTCCAAAAGCACTTCGCTGACGAACATGCGTACCGCCGCCATGTCCTCGACGATCAGCAGGTGCTCGCCGTGACCCTGGGGGTTGACCGTGCCCGGCAGGGTGATCGGCACGCCGGGTGCGCTGCTGGCGGGCAGGGTGAGGGTCACTTCGGTGCCACGTCTGATCGCGCTGTGGATCCGCGCGTCGCCGCCGGACTGGCGGGCGAAACCATAGATGGTCGATAGCCCCAGGCCGGTGCCCTGGCCCAGTGGCTTGGTGGTGAAGAACGGTTCGAACACCTTGTCGATCACACTGTGGTCGATGCCGATACCGTCGTCGCGAACCGACAGGGCCACGTAGTCGCCCTCCGCCAGTTTCGGATTGCCCTGGCCTGTGCCGGTCTGGGTGGTGATCCAGATGGTGCCGCCGTGGGGCAGGGCGTCGCGGGCGTTGATCACCAGGTTGAGCACCGCGCTTTCCAGCTGCACCGGGTCGACCAGGGCCGTGGCTGGCTGGTCGGTCAGTTCCAGTTTCAGGGCGATGCGTTCCCCGACGGTGCGGATGATCAGTTCTTCCAGCGAGCGCACATGCTCATTGACGTCCACCGGCCGGGTGTCCAGCGGTTGCTGGCGGGCGAACGCGAGCAGGCGATGGGTCAGGGAAGCGGCGCTGGTGGCCGAGCTCAAGGCGGCGTCGGCATACACCTGGACCTTCCCCGAAGGATGCCCGGCCACCTGTTTGCGGATCAGTTCGAGGCTGGTGATGATCCCGGTCAGCAGGTTGTTGAAGTCATGGGCGATACCGCCGGTAAGCTTGCCCAGGGCGTCCATCTTCTGTACCTGCAGCAACTGCGCCTCGGTACGCGCACGCTCGGCGACTTCCCTGGCCAGCTGGGTATTGGCGCTATCCAGTTTGGCCTGGTGCGAACGCTCGCGATGGCGGTGTTCGGTGACGTCCTCGACGAACACCAGGCTCGACCCCGGGGTGCGATAGGGCGAGATCTGCCATTCGGTCTCGCGCAGCTCGCCACGCACGCGCATGTTCAGCTTGCCTTTCCAGCGACCGCCGTCGGCCAGGCGCAGGCGCAGTTCGCCCAGGATCGCTGGCTCGTTGTCGTCGAGGCAGTCGCGCAGCGCTTGCGGATCGGGCTCGTCAGGCAGCAGCCGGGCGAACGCCGGGTTGCATTCATGCAGCGTCAGGTTGGCGTCGAGCACGGCAATCGGCGCCGAGACGTTGGTGAACATCTCGCGAAAGCGCGCCTCGGAGTCACGCAGGGCGTGTTCGGTGTCGCGCACCCGCAGCAGGGTGCGCAGGGTCGCCAGCAGTACGTCCGGGTCCACCGGGTGAATCAGGTAGGCGTCGGCGCCGGCGTCGAGGCCGGTAATGATGTCGCCGGTCTGGATCGACGCGGCGGAGACATGGATCACCGGCAACAGGGCGGTGTCGGGATGAGCGCGCAACTGACGGACGATATCGAAGCCGCTCATGTCAGGCAGGTTGACATCGAGGATGAGGGCGTCGATGCGTGACTGCGCGATCAGGGCCAGCCCTTCGCCGCCGGTGCCCGCCTCCAGCACCTTGTAGCCATGACGATCCAGGCGCCGGCTCAGGGCGTAGCGGGTGGCGACGTTGTCGTCGACGATCAGCAACTGGGTATCAGGTTTCATCGACGGGCTCCGTGGCAACGGCCAGAGGGATGATGACGTAGAAGGTCGAGCCGGTCCCGGGCTCGCTGCGCACCCCGACTTCACCGCCAAGCAGCGCCGCGAAGCGCTTGCACAGCGACAGGCCCAGGCCGGTGCCGCGCAGCCGTTTCTGCAGGGGCGAGTCGACCTGGGAGAAGTCTTCGAACAACGCGCCGTGCAGCTCTGGCGCGATGCCGATACCGGTATCGGTGACCGCGAAGCGCACGCGGTCGGTGCCCTCCAGGCGGGCTGACACCCGCACTTCGCCGCTGGTGGTGAACTTCAGCGAGTTGGAAATGAAGTTGCGCAGAATCTGCGCCAGCTTCTTGTCATCGGTATACAGCCGCGGCAGGCCGGCCGGCTCCTCGAAGATCAGGGCCACCTCGCTGGTGACGATCGGCCGGAACATGCCGCGCAGGGCGGCGAACAGGTCGAGCATGTCGAACCAGCCAGGCGAGACGGTAATGCGTCCGGCCTCGATCTTGGCCAGGTCCAGCAGGTCGTCGACCATGTCGCTCAGCTCGCGGGTGGCATTGCTGACGAAGGCCACCTGCTTGTGCTGCTCGGGGCTGAGGGGGCCGTCCAGCTCGTCGGCCAGCAGGCTGGTGATGCTCAGGATCGAGCCCAGTGGCGTGCGGAACTCGTGGCTCATGTAGGACAGGAAGCGGCTTTTCAGGTCCGAGGCCTGGCGCAGCTGTTCGGCCTGGGTATCCAGCTCCGAGTACAGTGCCAGCACGCCCTGGTTGGTCTCGTCGAGTTCGGCGCGCAGCGCATCGGCTTCGCCTTGCAGGCGGTCGAAGAGTGCGCGTTGCTCGGGGCTGAGGTTGGACAGATCGGTCATTGCACGGCCTCCAGCGCGATCGCCAGCACGGTCACATCGTCCCGGCCGCGGCAGTAGTCGCGGTGCAGGACGGTGGCGATCACCGCCGGGTGGCGATGGATCAGTCCGGGGTAGTCGTTGAGATTCCAGCGTGACTGCAAACCGTCGCTGTACAGGATCAGCAGGCTGCCGCTCACCGGAGCATAGTCGAAGGCCTGGGCCTTTCGGTATTGGGCGCCGACGATCCCCGGGTGGGAGGTCAGGCCGCGGGCTTTCTCGGGGGTGATCAGGCTGGCGCCGATATTGCCGATGCCTGCGAAACGCAGGCTGTCGCGGTAGCCGTCGAACTGGGCGATGCCCACGGCGCCGCCGCGGCTGCCTCTCATCGCCTGGTGCATGTCGTCGAGAATCAGGTCCGGCGCTTCGAAAGCTTGCGCGGCGAAGGTGGCGCGGCCGAGCAGCGCCGCCTCTTCGGCCTCGACGCCGTGGCCGAGGCCGTCCACCACCAGTGCGCTGAAATGACCGTTGGCGAGGGCCAGGTACCAACTGTCGCCGCAATGCGCATCGTTGTGCAGGGCGTGCTGGCTGATGCCGTAGCGCACGTCGGGGTCGCGGTCTTCCTTGCGGTAGAGGCGCGCCAGCAGCACGGTGCCGCGTTCGTCGCTGTACAGGTCGAACACCTCGGCTTGCCGTGCCACGGCGCCAAGGCCGATGCCCTGGGTGCCGCCAGTGGAATAGCCGTCGGCCAGGCAGGCCTCGCGCTCGAAGCCGCCGGCGCGGTCCACCGCCAGCACTTCGAAGCCAGGCTGGCCGGCGCGTGGCAGGGTGCGCAGGTGCAATTCGCCGCGGCTGGCATGCTTGAGCAGGTTGCTGCCCAGTTCCGTCACTACCAGCCCGATCCGACCGATGTCGGTTTCGCTGAACCCGTGCATCTGCGCCAGGGTTTGTGCGGTACGCCGGGCGTGGCCGACCTGGGAGCTGTCTTCTATCGCCAGCACGCAGGTCGGCGATCCATCAATTTTCAGGTCCATCGGGTAATCGTCACGCAGGTGCCCTCGCCGGGCGCGGTTTGCAGGTCGAATTCGTCTACCAGGCGCTTGGCCCCGGTCAGGCCGAGGCCAAGGCCGCCGCCTGAGGTCCAGCCGTCGGTCATTGCCAGGCGGATGTCGGCGATGCCCGGGCCGTTGTCGCGGAAGCTCAGGCGCAGGCCGACACGGCCAATGTCCTCCAGCACTTGCCACTCCATGTCGCCGCCACCGCCGTAGACCACGGTGTTGCGCGCCAGCTCGCTGACCGCCGTGACCAGCTTGGTCTGGTCGATCAGACGCATGCCACACTCGGTAGCCAGCTTGCGCGCGGTCTGCCGGGCCAGGACCACGTCCTGTTCCAGGCGGACCGGTTGGGTACCGCTGCTGAGCAGGTTCATGAATGCGCTACCTGGTCGCGGAGTTTCTGCATGCCGCGCTCGACGTTCAGTGCGGTCATGACGCCGGGCAGGTTCATACCCAGCTCCACCAGGGTGATGGCCACCGAGGGCTGCATGCCTACCAGCACGGTCTGTGCGTCCATGATCCGTGACAGGCCGGAAATGGTGCCGATCATCCGGCCAATGAAGGAGTCGACCATGTCCAGCGCGGAAATATCGATCAGCACACCCTTGGCGGAGGTGCGACTGATGCGCTCGGACAGATCGTCCTGAAGGGTGCGGGCCAGCTGGTCATGCATGTCGACCTGAATGGTCACCAGCAGGAATTCGCCCATCTGCAGAATCGGAATACGGTCCATGGCTTCAGACCGCTTTGACGATCGAGGTGCCCAGGCGCGACAGCGCCAGTTTCAGGGCGTCGGCGAGGTTGGCCTTGGTCGTCACGCCTTGCAGGTCGAGGCCCAGGTGCACGATGGTCTGGGCGATCTGCGGGCGCACGCCGCTGATGATGCAGTCGGCCCCCATCAGGCGGATGGCCGTGACGGTCTTGAGCAGGTGCTGGGCTACCAGGGTATCGACGGTCGGCACACCGGTGATGTCGATGATGGCGATTTCGGCGCCGGTATCGACGATGCGTTGCAGCAGCGACTCCATCACCACCTGGGTACGTTGCGAGTCGAGGGTGCCGATCATCGGCAGGGCCAGCACGCCGTCCCACAGCTTGACCACCGGCGTGGACAGTTCCAGCAGTTCTTCCTGCTGGCGCTTGATCACCGCTTCGCGGGATTTCTGGTAGGTGCGGATGGTGTGCATGCCCAGAGAGTCGAGCAACTCGGAAACCACCCACAGCTGTTCGGCCAGTTGTGCGGGCTTCTTGCCGAACTGCTTTTGCAGGAGGGCGAACAGCGGGCCTTTGAGGGCGAAGATGAAATTGGCAGTCTGGTGCGAATCGTGACCGAGCAGGGCACGGCTGTGGGAGAGCTTTTCGAGGAACTGGCGGACATTGTCCCAGCCGGCGGTGCCGATGTTTTCGCCTGTCTGGGTTTCCAGGCCTGCGATCAGCAACTGCAGGAATTCGTTGGTTTGTTGTTGCAGGTCCTGTTCCTTGAGGTTGCGGGTCGCGCCGCTGTCCTGAAGGTCGCGGATCCATTCGCCGAGCAGTTGGGTACGGTGTGCCTGGATCGCTTCGAGCGTGCTGGTGCTGAGTGCTGCCATTTCTGTCGTTGCTCCTGAGAATGGGGCCGGTTTCGTAAGTCCGGCCTGCTGACAGTATCACTGCCCGCAGAAAATTATTTGGCGCATTGCCAGTATGGGCGGGGAATGAGAATCCGATCTTTGGGTTTGGCAAATGGTTCCGTGGGGGAGTGTGGGGATTTTCTGGTCGGGAAGTCCTGATCCATGCCGCTGTTCCGGGGCCTGCGGCTGCTTGGGGCTGCCGACGCTGCCAGCGTTCATGGAACACAACATGGTTATTTGTTTTGGCTGGACCTGTGGGAGCGAGCTTGTCGGGGGTGTCAGTCGCGGATCCGCCCGGCCCGGACCGTCAACGGCCAGGTAATCAGCCGCCGGCTCGCCGGATCGCCCCATTCTTCGCTCAGCATTTCCGCCAGCGCATCCACGGGATTGACGCCAAGCGCCTTGTGCGCGGCTTTCACCGCCGACCAGGTGTTCAGGTAGCCAATCAGTTGCGCCAGGTTCCAGTGCATTTCGATGACCTGGGGTGGTACGTCGATTTCGGCAAACGGGAAGGGCAGGTCGCGGTAGCCGCTTTCCACATGGCGGCGCTCGGGCGGCCAGAAGCCGGCGATGGTGTCGTGGTAGAAGTGCTGCAGATGACGGTCAGCCCCACCTTGCAGATGCAGCACGCCGTAGGTGATCAGGGCGATGGCTGCCTGGGGCCGGGCGATGCGCCGGGCCTCGTCGTAGAATTTGTCCAGGTCCAGCCAGTGGGCAGCCTGGGCCACGGTGATCAGGTCGACGCTGGCATCGGCCAGGCCGCTGTCCTCGGCCGGGGCGGTGCGGTAGACCACGCCCTCGCGGGGTTCGGCGGCGGCGATCTGTGCGGCACTGGCGTCGGTGGCGATCACTTCGTCGAAGCGCTCGGCCAGCAGCACCGACAGTTGCCCGGTGCCACAGCCGCAATCCAGGGCACGGCCGGTGCCGGCGCTGATGCTGGTCAGCTCGTCGATCAGTTCCAGCGGATAGCCCGGTCGGTAGGCCGCGTAACCGGCCGAGCCGCTGGAAAAGTGATCCTTGAACATGCTGCTTGTCATGAAACCGGCCTCTGTATTTCTTTTTGGTTCGCTGATCCTAGCGCCGCGGCGCAAGCCTTCACCATTCGACCTTTTTCTGCCCCTGGCCGGCGGAACCTTCAGTGCGTCGTTTCGACCAGGGACACCAGCGTCAGCCAGGGCCCGAGGCGGCGGATGCGCAGCGGTACCTGTTGTGCCAGCGTTGTGAGGGCGGCGTTGCTGTCGTCGGTGGGCAGGGTGGCCGTTACCCGCTGCCGCGCCAGCACCGTTCGGTCGAACAGCAGCAGGCCCGGATGGTGGCGGGCCAGGCGCTCCAGCACTTCCGCCAGCGGCTGGTCGATCGCCAGCAACTGGTGGTGGGTCCAGGCCCGTTGCAGCGCGACGGCGTCCAGCGGGTGCACGGGGCCGGCACCGTCGGCGCTGAGGCGAACCTGCTGGCCGCTGTCCAGGTTCAGGTCGGGCCCGATGCGGCTGCTGCCGCTGAGCTGGCTGACCAGGGTGGTGTCGTCCAGACGCTCCACCAGTAACCGGGCATCCCGGGTCTCGATGCGGCCCTGCGGGGTGGTGATGGCCAGCGGGGTCGCGGCGGCCTGCAGCAGGATTTGTCCGGTCAGCAGGCGAATGCGGTGCTGATCGTCGTCGAACTGCAGGGCAACCGTAGTGCCGGCATCCAGGTCGAGCAGGCTGCCGTCATCGAGGCGTTCGCCCAGGCGCTGGCCGGTTTCGGTGCGCAGGTCGGCGATGACGAAGTCCTGCTGCCAGTAGGGCAGGCCCAGCAGCGCCGAAGCGGCGATCAGCGCGCACAGACCCATGACGACGGTGATGCGGTTGTAGGTTGAGCGTGACATGGCGGCTCGGGGTTGTCGGCGATGGGACAACCCTAGCGCATCGGGCTGATGCGCGCCCTACAGGCGACGGATGTGCTTGACCAGCAACTTCTCCAGTTGCTCCCACAATGCCGGGTCGGTGCTGAATGCCACGTTGAAGCGCATCCAGCCGGTGGCCTGGGAATCGACCATGAACAACTGGCCGGGGCCGAGCATGATGCCCTGGTCGAGGGCATCGTCCAGCAGCGCGGCGCTGTCGGGAATGGCCGGGTGACGGGTCCAGATGTACATGCCTTCGTCCGATTCGATGAAGCGCTCGAAGCCCAGCCGTGCCAGTTGCCGGCCGACTTCCTGATGCGCTTCGGCCAGGCGCTGGCGCAGACGCTTGAGGTGCTTGCGCCAGCGCCCGTCGGTGATGGCGGCGTAGACCACCCGTTCCATCACCTGCGAGGTGGTCAGCCCGGAGCGCATCTTCAATTGCAGCAACTGCTGCATCAGCTCCGGGTTGGCCAGCATGTAGCCGACCCGCACGTTGGGCGAGATGCTCTTGGAGTAGCTGCCGACATAGACCACCTGCTGCAGATGGTCGAGGCTGGTCAGGCAGGGCAGCGGCTCTTCGATCATGTCGGCGTAGAGGTTGTTTTCCACCAGGCGGAAACCGTGCTGGGTGGCCAGTTGCAGCAGGCGGTGCAGTTGGACCAGCGGCGTGCGCGAGCAGGTCGGGCTGTGCAGGTGCGGCTGGGTGAAGAAGACCGTTGGCTGGTGGTGATCAAGCAGCCGTTGCAAGTGCTCCAGGTCGTAGCCGTTCGGCGTGCGTGGCACGCCGAGCAGGGTGGCGCCCTGGAAGCGCAGGATGCTCATCAGGTTGGGGTAGCCGGGATCGTCCACCAGCACCACGTCGCCGGGCTTGACCAGGGTCCGCACCGCCAGGTCCAGGGCCTGGCTGGCGCCGTGGGTGAGCATCAGCTGGTTGGGCGGCACGACGATGCGCAGGTCCTGCTGCAGGTTCTGTGCGGTGAGGGCGCGCAACTCGGCAAGGCCCATCGGGTCGCCATAGCCGCTCAGCTCCATCACGCTGCTGGCGACCTGGCGCAGGCCGCGGCGCAGGCCGTCTTCGTACATCCAGTCGTTCGGCAGCCAGCCGCAGCCGGGCTTGAACGCCAGTTGCCGGCTTTCGAAAATCTGCTGCAGGTACCACTCGGAATTGAACGCCGGCTTGGCCAGGTCAGGTTCGCTGGCCTGCGGGTCAAGCAGTTCGCCGGCCGCCCGGTTGACGAAGAACCCGGCGGTGCCACGACTGACCAGCAGCCCCTGGGCCACCAGGCGGTCGTAGGCTTCCACCACGGTGAAGGTGCTGACCGAATACTTCGCGGCGAAGGCGCGGATCGACGGGACCTTGGCGCCGGGCTTGAGGGTCTGGTTCTCGATCGCCTCGCGCAGTCCGTCGATGATCTGGTTGACCAGCGGGTGCGAGGCGTCGGGATGGAGTTCGAACATGGGAAAACTATGCCTTCGGGTGAGCGTGTCGCCGGCCGCGCCTGCGCTGTATTGCATTGGCGGCCTGTACAGTGCAGTGACAATCAGTGGGCACTGTGCATGGCTCTTGAGGCCGGACATTTTTACATTAGGTACCAGTTACCGCTAGATCAAAGCCGTGAAGCTTCATGAACAACCGTTCGTCGCACCATGAATTCCCGACGCAGGGCAGCGCCCTTGCGTTTCACCCGCTGATGCCGCCACCCGTCAGGGCCGGTCATCGCGTCTTTGCAGCACCTTTCAGGCCCAGCGGACGAGCCTGAGTACGACAGAAAATCTGTCCAGCATGTAGCCGTTCGTCGGCCCGGACAGCGTCGTGCACGTCAAATCAGAGCAGCTGATGCAAAAGGGGCGCGACTCCATGTCACGCCCCCGTCGAGTTTCCTTGGATAAAAAGAACACGGGGTAGACCAACTGATGGACGCAACATCCACAACGACTTCGGCAGCGAAGTCGGAGCACGAGAGCAAGCTGGCGGCTTCGCTCAAATCGCGTCACCTGACCATGATGTCGATCGCCGGCGTGATCGGCGGTGCACTCTTCGTCGGTTCCGGCAGCGTGATCCACAGCGCCGGCCCGGCTGCGGTACTGGCCTACCTGGCCGGCGGCATCCTGGTGGTGCTGATCATGCGCATGCTCGGTGAAATGGCGACTTCCTCGCCGGATACCGGCTCGTTCTCCACCTACGCCGAGCGCGCCATCGGCCGCTGGGCCGGTTTCACCATCGGCTGGCTGTACTGGGGCTACTGGGTGATCCTGATGGCCTGGGAAGCCTACGTCGCCGGCAAGATTCTCCATGGCTGGTTCCCCTCGGTGAGCATCAACAGCTTCGTGCTGATCGCCACCCTGGCGCTGATCTGCGTGAACTTCTTCAACGTCAAGCACTACGGCGAGTTCGAGTTCTGGTTCGCCCTCATCAAGGTGGTGGCCATCGTCTGCTTCCTGGTGGTGTGCACGGCGGCGGTGATGAACCTGTGGCCTACCGGTGAAGTCAGCGGCATGGCCAACCTCACGGCCCATGGCGGCTTCATGCCCAACGGTATCGAGTCGGTGGTGGTGGCCATGCTGGGGGCGATGTTCGCCTTCCTCGGCGCGGAAATCGTCACCATCGCCGCCTCCGAGTCGAAAGACCCGGCCGGCCAGATCGTCAAGGCCACCAACTCGGTGGTGTGGCGCGTCTGCCTGTTCTACATCGGCTCGATCTTCCTGATCGTCTGCCTGGTACCGTGGAATGACCCGCTGATGGGCACCTCCGGCTACGGTTCGTACCGCCGTACCCTGGAAATGCTGGGCATTCCGGGTGCCGAGTTCGTGATGAACTTCGTCGTTCTGACCTCGGTCAGCAGCTGCCTGATCTCGGCCCACTACACCGCGTCGCGCATGCTGTTCTCCCTGTCGACCCGTGGCGATGCGCCGAAGATCTTCAAACTGACCCGTGCCGGTACTGGCGTACCGGTGTTCGCCATCATCGGCTCCTGCGCCGTGGCGGTGATCTGCGCGCTGATCAACTTCAACGAAGCCCTGCGTCCGAAAGACGTGCTGGACACCCTGATGAACACCACGGGCATGATTGCCATGCTGGTGTACCTGGTGATCGCCTGCTCGCAACTGAAGATGCGCCGCAAGCTGGAAGCCGAGGGCAAGCAGATCCGTCTGAAGATGTGGCTGTTCCCGTGGCTGACTTACCTGAGCATCATCTTTATCGTCGGCTGCCTGATTACCATGGCGTTCGTCGAGGAGTATCAGGTGCTGGTGGTGTCCACCGGTGTCGCGGCGGCGGTCGTGGCGCTGATGGGGATGGTGGTGCACTATCGGGCGCTGAAGAAGGCGGCTTGATGCACCTGCGACACTACCCGTGAAAAAGCCGGCGTCCTTGGGGTGCCGGCTTTTTCGTTTGTGCCGTGGAAGCGCTAGCTTGCCGGTGGCATCGAACGCTGGCCCTTGTTGAGGCGCCGTGTCGTTAATAGGACTGGAGATTGTTGCCCGGCAACCAGGCACGGCAATAGACAAGATTGGACGCCGTCACCCCGTTTTCCTTGAGGGACTTGTTCTTGTCGAGCGCGGGAGCGGCGTTGGCCATGTCTTTTTTGCCGATGACATGCCATGGCAAGCCGAGCGCTCGGTACTGCGCACCGGTTTTTTCCAGATACGACTCGCGGCCTGGGCCGAGCGCTTCATAACTCAACCCGACGACGCACTCGCCAAAAGTAGCGCTCGTTTTTCGGTAGAACGGGTATTTGCTGGAGGCTGTAGTGCTTCCGCTTGCCAGCGCGTCAACGCAGGCCTGGAGGAGGGCGGACGCCAGCGTGTCTGGCGTTGCGTAGAACTGCATGCGTTCGGCGGCGAACCTGCTGTTGTCGATATGCGCCGTCCCCAGCCCCTCCAACAGAATGAGTACCGTCACCTTTATGACTTTGGTGTCTTCGACCGGCGCATCCAGCTTTTCCACGGGCAAGGGGTATTTGTCCAGCGGGCGGAAAACCGTCCGTTCCCCCAGGCAATAGATGTGGTGACCATTGGCATTTCTCTGCGTAAAGAACAGCACGGGCATTCCGTCCATGCCTCGGTAGTCAGGGGAAAAGTCGTAGTTTTCGTTGTAGCTCAGGCTCTCGACACCACCTGCCTTGTGAGCCAGGTTGATGTTCTGGTCGAAGTCTGCATGGCCGACCAGGTGGTGCTTTCCATGGCTTTTGATAACGCCGAACGGGCCTTTGGAATAATTGAACACGCCATACTGGTACGTTTCGCTCATTGTGCACCTCGATGCCCTGTGGGTCACGGGACGATGACGATGGGACGTGGGTGAGTCTATTGGCTTTTTTTCAACGGCACACCTGACAGAAATATCAGGTAGCCCCCGCGGACGGGGGCTGGAGTGGGCGCTTACCAGAGCGCCAGGGTGTAGTCGATATTCACCCGCAGCTCATTGTCATCCCTGAACGACGCCGCCGAAGCGAAGTCATTGCGATACCAGGCATGGCGCAAACGCAGCGCGACGTTCTTCAGCGGCCCGCTCTGCACCACATACGACAGCTCGATGTCCTTCTCGCTCTCGTTCAGTCCCGAGCCGCCGAGTGCCGTCGGTAGCTCGATATGGCTGCCGTCCAGGTAGCGCAGCATGCCTTTGAGCCCCGGCACGCCCATGACCGCGAAGTCGTAGTCGTAACGCACCTGCCAGGTACGCTGTTTCGGGTTGAGGAATTCGCTGCTCAGGGCACCTTCGCTGACCACCATCGGCTCGGAACCGGCGATGTAGGGCATGGAGGTGTCGCCGTCCAGCTGCATCCAGCCCAGCCCCAGGCTGTGACCGGCCTGGCTGTAGGTGGCCATGATGCCGAAGGTGCGGTTGTCCACTTCGCCGGCCCGGGCGGCGCCGTCCTCGCGGCTGATGTGGTAGCGCACATCGGTTTTCAGGCGGCCGCCGCCCAGGGCGCGGTTGTCGACGAAGCCGACGTAGTCCTGTTTGTAGATGTCCTCCAGTTCGGCGTGGTAGTACTTCAGGGTCAGCGGCTCGGACCATTGGTAATCGCCGCCGATGTAGTAGAAGGCATCGGACTGCGCCGCGCCGTTGAAGCGGCGGTTGGGCGCGGCGATGCTGATTTTCTGGTCGTTGGTGGAGTCGCGCTGGTTCATCCGGTCGAGGCGACCGGCAGTGAAGGTCAGGCTGTCGATGTCCTGGGACTTCAGGTTCACCCCGCGGAAGGTCTGCGGCAGCAACCGGGTCGGGCTGGCGAACAGGATCGGCAGGATCGGCATCAGGGTGCCGGCCTGCAGTTCGGTCTTCGACACCTTGAGCTTGCCGGTCAGGCCCAGTTCCGAATAGTCATCGCGGGGATGGCGGTCGGTGCTGTCGAATGGCAGCAGGCCGGTGCCGGTGCGGTCCGGGCTGGAATCCAGTTTCAGGCCCAGCAGGCCCTGGGCATCAAGGCCGAAGCCCACTGGCCCTTCGGTGTAGCCGGAGCTGAAGCGCAGGATGAAGCCCTGGGCCCATTCGCGGGTGGCCGATTGCGCCGAGGTGCCTTTGTAGTCGCGGTCGAAGTAGTAGTTGCGGGCCGTGATGCTGGCCTTGCTGTCTTCGAAGAAGCCCTGGGCGTGCAGCACCGGGCTGAGGGCGCAGAGGGAGCCGAGGGCGATGGCGGTGTTGAGTCGGTTCATGGTGTGGCCTTTCTTATTGTTGTTCTGACGGTTCATTCAGGGGCGTGCAGCAGGACCCATTGCTGGTCCTGCACGGTGACCAGGGCGCGGGCGCGCTGGTCGTGGCCGAAGTGGTCGGTGGCGCTGAGGTTGTAGACGCCATGGGTGCCGGCGACGTCCCTGGTCTTCTCCAGTTGGTCGCGCAGGCTCTGGCGGAACTCGGCACTGCCGGGCTGGGCGGTTTTCAGGGCTTCGGGGACAGCGGCCTCGACCAGGCGCATGGCGTCGTACAGGTAGGCGCCGAACGGCGACAGGCTGCCGGCGCCGTACTGTGCTTCGTAGCGCTGGGCGTAGTCGCTGGCCACGGCCTTGGATGGATGGGTTTCGGGCAGTTTGTCCCAGACCACCACCGGGCCCACCGGCAGGATGGCGCCGTTCAGGGCCTTGTCGCCGATGCGCAGGAACGCCGAGTTGGCCGCGCCGTGGGTGTGGTAGATCGTGCCCTTGTAACCGAGCCGGCGCAGTTCGGTGTGGGGCAGGGCGGCCGGGGTGCCGGTGGCGCCGATCAGCACTGCGTCGGGTTTGCTGCTCATGACCTTCAGGGCCTGACCGCTGACCGAGGAGTCGGTGCGGTTGAAGCGCTCGTCGCGCACCAGCTTGATGCCCGCGGCTGGCGCCAGTTCGCTGAGGACCTTGTGCCAGTCCTCGCCCCAGACGTCGTTGTAGCCGATGTAGGCGAGGGTCTTCACCCCGGCTTCCTTCATGTGCTCGATCAGCGCTTCGGCCATCAGGGCGTTGGTCTGGGCGATGGTGAAGATCCACTGCTGTTCGCCGCTGGCCGGCGTGTAGGGCGCCAGGGCGATCTGGGCGGTGTGGCTTTCCTTGGCGATCTGCGCCACGGCTGCCGAGGTCGGCACGGTGGTGGAGCCGATCAGCAGGTCGACCTGGCTTTCGCTCACCAGCTTGCGCGCATTCTTGGCTGCGGCGGTGCTGTCGCTGCCGTCGTCGAGTACCAAGTATTTCACCGCCTGGCCGGCGATTTCCTTGGGCAGCAGGGCCACCGTGTTGCGTTCCGGAATGCCCAGCGAGGCGCCGGGACCGGTGGTGGAGAGAACCACGCCGACGGTGACGTCGGCTTGTGCGGCAGCCGACAGGGCGGCCACCAGCAGCAAGGGAAGGAAGGGTTTCATGGAAGCTCCTGAGTATTGTTGTTATGGCGTTGAGCAAGCAGGTACAGCGGGCGCTAGGTGCCGGTAGCGCGGTCGGCCTCCGTGGCGGGGGAAGGGGACTTGCGGCCCAGGTAGCTCTCGACCACCCGGGGGTTCTGCGCGAGGTCGGCGGCGTCGCCCTGCAGGACGATGTCGCCGACTTCCAGCACGTAGCCGTAGTCGGAAATCTTCAGTGCGGCGCGGGCGTTCTGTTCCACCAGCAGGATGGAAACGCCGCGCTCGCGCAGGGTCTTGAAGATCTCGAAGATCTCGCCGATGACCCGCGGCGCCAGGCCCAGGCTCGGCTCGTCGAGCATCAGCAGGCGCGGCCGGGCCATCAGCGCGCGGCCGATGGCGAGCATCTGCCGTTCGCCGCCGGACAGGGTGCAGGCGGCCTGGTCGCGGCGTTCATGCATGCGCGGGAACAGGGCGAAGACTTCGTCGAGGGTCTGCTGGTGGTCGCGGTGGCCCTGGCGATGGCGGCTGAAGGCGCCCAGGCGCAGGTTGTCCTCGACGCTCATCAGGCCGAACAGCTCGCGGCTTTCCGGCACCAGCGCCATGCCCTTGTCGATGCGCTGGGCCACGCTGTGGTGGGGCAGCAGCGGCGCGCCCGCGTAGCTGACGTCGCCGGTGGACGGCAACAGGCCGATCAGCGCCGCCATCAGGGTGGTCTTGCCGGCGCCGTTGGGGCCGATCAGGCTGACGATCTGGCCTTCGTCCAGGTGCAGGTCGAGGTTGCGTACCGCTTCGACCTTGCCGTGGTTGATCGACAGGTTGCGTACATCCAGCAGGCGGCTCATTCCACACCTCCGAGGTAGGCGGCCAGGACCGCGGGGTTTTCCTGGATTTGCAGCGGGGTGCCGTTCGCCAGGCGCTGGCCGAACTCCATCACCACGATCTGGTCGGCCAGGCCCATGACGAAGTCCATGTCGTGCTCCACCAACAGCACGCCCAGGCCTTCGCTGCGCAGTTGTTCGAGCAGGTGCGCCAGGGCCTGCTTCTCGCCGTAGCGCAGCCCGGCGGCGGGTTCGTCGAGCAGCAGCAGGATCGGGTCGCTGCACAGCGCCCGGGCGATTTCGACGATGCGTTGCTGGCCCAGCGCAAGGCTGCCGGCCGGGGTGTGCATGAATTCGCCGAGGCCGACCCGCTCGATCTGCCGCGCCGCCTCGGCCAGCAGGCTGGCTTCCTCGGCGCGCTCCAGATGCAGCATCGAGCGCAGCAGCCCGGCGCTGCCGCGCATGTGGGCACCGAGGGCAACGTTTTCCAGCACGCTCATCTCCGGCAGCAGGCGCACATGCTGGAAGGTTCGGCTGACACCCAGGCGGGCGATGGCGCGGGGTGCAAGGCCGTCGATGCGCCGGCCGAGGAAGCTGATCTGCCCGGCGTTGGGCGCCAGGACCCCGGAGAGCAGGTTGAACAGGGTGGACTTGCCAGCACCGTTAGGGCCGATCAGCGCGGTGACTTCGCCGCTGTTGATCGCAAGGCCCATGTCCTTGTTGGCCACCAGGCCGCCAAAGCGCTTGACCAGCCCTTCGGCCACCAGCAGCGGCTGGCCGTGAGCGGGCAGGCTACGCCGGGGCAGGGCGGCGGCACTGGCGGGTACCGGCGTGTGTCGGCGGACGCTCGGCAGTACCGCCTGCACCAGCGGCAGCAGCCCGCCACGGGCGTACTGCAGGACGAGGATGATCAGCACGCCGAAGAAGATCATTTCGAAGTTGCCGGCCTGGCCGAACAGGTGCGGCAGCACGTCCTGCAGCACTTGCTTGAGCAGGGTCAGCAAGGCCGCGCCGAGCAGTGCGCCCCACAGGCTGGCGACACCGCCGAGAACGATCATGAACAGGTACTCGATGCCCATCACCACCGAGAACGGCGTTGGATTGACCACCCGTTGCAGGTGGGCGTACAGCCAGCCCGACAGCGCTGCCAGCAGCGCGGCGATAAGGAACACCTGCAGGCGACTGCGGCCGGTGGGGATGCCCATGGCTTCGGCCATGCCCGCAGCGTCCTTGAGGGTACGGATGGCGCGGCCCTGGCGGCTGTCCAGCAGGTTGTGCAGCAGCCACAGGCTGGCGACCAGGATCAGCCCGAGCAGCGGGCTGAAGTCGGCGGCGTTGCCGATACGCCAGCCGAACACCTCGATGGCCGGCAGGTCCTGGATGCCGCCGAAACCGCCGAGGCCCGGCAGGTTGCCGAACAGGTAGAACAGCGCCAGGCCCCAGGCCAGGGTGCCGATCGGCAGGTAATGGCCGGCCAGGCGCAGGGTCAGCAGGCCGAGGCAGGTAGCTACCGCCAGGGTGATCGCCAGCCCGGCCAGCAGCCCCAGCCAGGGCGACAGGCCGTACTCGGTGCTCAGCACCGCAGTGGCGTAGGCGCCGATGCCGACGAACGCGGCCTGGCCGAAGGAGGTCATGCCGCCGATGCCGGTAAGCAGCACCAGCCCCAGGGCGACCAGGCTGTACAGGCCGACGTAGTTGAGCAGGGTGACATGGAACGGCGGCAGCACTGCCGGCGCGGCGCACATCGCTACCAGCAGCAGGAGCAAGGGAAGCAGGCGACGGCTCATCAGTGGTCCTCCAGGTGAGGGTGTTTCAGCGACAGCCACAGCAGCACCGGGATCACCAGGGTGAACACGATGACTTCCTTGAAGGCCGAGGCGCCGAAGTTGGCGAAGCTCTCCAGCACGCCGACGAAGAACGCGCTGCAGGCGGCGATGGGGTAGCTGGCGAGGCCGCCGAAGATCGCGGCGACGAAGCCCTTGAGGCTGATGAGGAAGCCCGAGTCGTAATACAGCGTGGTCAGTGGGCCGATCAGCACCCCGGACACCGCACCGATGAAGGCCGCCAGGCCAAAGGCGCTTTGCCCCGCCAGTTGCGTGGGAATGCCCACCAGTTGCGCGCCGTTGCGGTTCAGTGCGGTGGCGCGCAGGGCCTTGCCGTACAGGCTGTGGCCGAAGAAGGCATAGAGCAGGCCGATCAGCGCCAGGGCGCAGGCGATCACCAGCAGGCTCTGCAGGCTGACCGGCAGCTCGCCGAGCAGCAGCGTGGCCTCGGCCAGGGCCTGGGTGCGTACGCCTTCGGCGCCGAACATCCACAGGCTGATGCCCACCAGCGCGATGTGCACCGCCACCGAAATGATCAACAGCATCAGCACCGAGGTTTCCGCCACGCGCTGGTAGACCAGGCGATAGAGCAGCGGGCCCAGCGGTGTGACCAGTGCCAGGGTGACGAGGATCTGCAGCACGCCCGGCAGGGCGCTCAGGTCCAGTGAGCCGAGCACCAGCCACAGCAGGGCTGGCAGGCTCAGGTAGCGCAGCGCCAGGCCCGGCAGCCGGCGGTAGTGGCCGTGACGCAGGGCGAGCGCCGCGTCCAGCCCGCAGGCCAGCAGCGACAGGCCGATCAGCAGCCACAGGGTGCCGGGCAGCAGGCCCAATTGCAGGGTCGCCAGGGTCAGGGCGCTGTAGGTCACGAAATCACCCTGGAACACCAGGATGGTGCGGGTCACCGAGAACACCAGGACCAGGGCCAGGGCCACCAGCGCATAAATCGCGCCCGTGGTCAGGCCGTCCTGGCCGAGAAACGCCAGTATCGAGAGATCCATGAGCAAGCCTCAGCGAGTGATGGGGCAGGAAAGGCCGGGCCGCGCGGACGGGCTGTCGGTCAGGTCGAGGGGAGGCGGTGTATCGGCGGGGCGGCCGGTGCGCGCATGCGAGAACATAGTGAGATACCCAACTGTATTTTTATTGTCTTAGGGTCCAGCCCCGGTGTGGGCTGTGGGCGACCTTATTTGAATACACATGCGAATGTGTATGTATAGACTAGCGGGTCACCGAGGAGGTTTGTCAATAGGGGAAGGGAGAAAGAGGGGGTTTTGAAATTAGAAGATACAGTTATGTATCTCTTGGCGGGGTTGGGTGCATGGAGTCGGCAGGGCGGCAACTGGCTCGGAGGAGGCTGGTTTGCTCGCAATCCGAAGATTGCATCGGTCTTTTGTGGGCGGCTTTAGCCGCGAACGGCGGCGAAGCCGTCGCAAAACCTGAGCCCCCGATCTGCCTGATGCGCCCGGGATACTGGTTTTGTGGCCGCTATGCGGCCAATCGCGGCTGAAGCCGCTCCTACAAGGGTTTGTGCCAGGCAATCAGACAGTGTCAGGCCGGAACGGCCGCGCCCTGTGGCAGCAGCAGTCCGGCCATGCGCTGGCTGCGTTCCATCCGCTGCTCGGTGGTGTCGTCGCTGTGCAGCAGCGACAGGCTGATCTGGTACGCATAGATCAGGTAAGCCCGGTCCTGCGCTTCATCCGCCGGTGCCCCGGCCTGGATCAGCAACCCTTCGATGTAGTTCAGCCGATGGCTGTCGACTTCGTCGATGGCCTGGCGCGCCTGCTTGTCGCGGCGGGCCCAGGCACGGATCCCCAGTTCGATGGCGGCGGCGTCCTTGGCGGTCTGGCCGTGTGAGGGCAGCTCCAGCAGGCGCTGCAACTGCTGCAGCGGCGAGGCATGAGCGTTGCGCAGGTTGAGGATGACGTCTTCGGTGGCGCGGGCGCGCCAGTTGCCGAGGATGCCTTCGAGCAGCTCGCCCCGGCTCTTGAAGTGGTAGTAGAAGCTGCCACGGGTGATCTTCAGTTCCTTGGCCAGGGTATCGACCCGGACCGCATCGACGCCGCTGCTGACCAGCACGTGTTGAGCGGCATGAATCCAGTCTTCGCGGGTGAGATTGGTGCGTGATGACATCGTGTAGGGGCCTTGTTCATCGAGCTGGAGGGCGCCAGGGGCGGCAGATTCGTGGTCCGGCCCGGGGCGCGAAGGAGGGCATTCTAGCGCCCGGCGCAATGCCGAGGCTATCGCCGCCAACGCAGGCGGGACGTGCCCTGGAACGCTGCCAGTGTGCCGAATTTCCTCAATTCTTAAAATACAGTTATGTAGGTTGACCTGCATAATTTTGCACGATTCTCCATTTTTTTCGTTGACGCACGTCAAAACCCTCCATAGCATCTAGATACACATCTGTATGTTAAGAATAAAAACGGAGACCTCGATGAGCGCAATTGCCAAGACATTGCTGGCCGCAGGGCACAACACCCACTACTACGAAGCCGGCCAGGGCGAGGCCCTGTTCCTGCTGCACGGCTCGGGTCCGGGCGTTTCCGGCGGCACCAACTGGGCGAAAACCATCCCGGTATTCGCCGACCGCTGGCGGGTGATCGTGCCGGACATCGCCGGCTTCGGCTTCACCGAATTCCAGGCCGATGCCAAGTACGACATCAAGCTGTGGGTCAACCACCTGCTGGGCATCATGGATGCGCTGGACATCCAGAAAGCCTCGTTCATCGGCAACTCCTTCGGCGGCGCCGTGGCCATCGGCCTGGCGGTGTTCGCCCCCGAGCGGGTCGATCGCTTGGTACTGCTCGGCACGCCGGCCGGCGAGTTCATCCAGACCCCCGGCCTGCGCGGCGCCTGGGAGTACGAGCCATCGCTGGACAACATGCGCCGTCTGATGGAGCTGTTCCCCTACGACACATCGTTGATCACCGACGAACTGGTGCAGTCGCGCTTCGAGGCCAGCGCCCGTCCCGGTGCCCAGGACGCCCTGCGCAAGCTGATCCCGCAACCAGCCGCCGAAGGCCAGACCCTGGTCAAGGGCTTCCCGGCGGCGGCGCTGGCGAAAATCACGGCGCCAACCCTGGTGGTGCATGGTCGTGAAGACCGCGTGGTGCCGCCGGAATGCGGCCTGCTGATCGCCAACAGCGTGCCCAATGCCGACCTGCATCTGTTCGGCCATTGCGGTCACTGGGTGCAGAGCGAGCAGCCACGGCGCTTTGCAGCGCTGGTCCGTGATTTTCTCAGCGAGTAAGTGCCATGAGCCGAAACCTGATGGAGCGAGTGCTCTGGCAACTCTGCGTCGAGCGCGCCGCCAAGGAGCGCTTTCGCCAGGATCCGGCGGGCTTTCTCGCCCGCTTCGAACTGAGCGAGGACGAGACGGCGATGATCCTCGGCTTCGATGTGGCCGGGCTGCAGGCCGCCGGGGTCAATCCGATGCTGACCATGGGCTTCTGGCAGGAGCTTTCTGCCGAACGCGACATGGCGATCTACAAGCAGCGCCTGGGCTGCACTGACCAAGACAGCGCGGGGTTCTCCGCCGCGCTCAAGGGGTGATGAGATGGGCAAGATAGTTGGCGGCTTCTGGATGCCGCACGACCCGGTCATGTTCGTGGCGCCCAAGGCGCCGCCCGAAGCCCAGCGCGACGCAGTGTGGCAGGCCTACGCCGATTGCGCCCGGCGCCTGGCGGAGCTTGAGCCGACCTCGGTGATCATCGTCGGCTGCGACCACTACATTCTGTTCGGCACCCACTGCCTGCCGCGCTACGTGATCGGCACCGGCGACGTGGACGGGCCGATCGACCGCCTGCCGGGCCTGCAGCGCCGGGTGGTGACCAACCATCAGGCGCTGGCCGAGCACATCGTCGCCCACGGCGACGCCAGCGGCATCGACTGGAGCGTGGCGCGCAGCTTCACCGTCGACCATTCGTTCTCGATCCCGCACCAACTGGTGGTGCAGGCCGCCGAGCAACTGATGGGCAAGACCCTGCCGAGCATCCCGGTGTACCTGGCCTGCGGCGTCGATCCCTATATCTCGCTGAAACGCTCGGCCGACCTTGGCCGGCAACTGCGCGCGGCGGTGGAGGCCTTCGACGCCGACGAGCGCGTGGTGATCATCGGCAGCGGCGGCATCAGCCACTGGGTTGGCACCGTCGAGATGGGCAAGGTGGCCGAAGACTTCGACCGCGAGATTCTCGCCCTGGGCGTCAAGGGTGATCTCGACGCCCTGTGCGCCTACCGCGATGAAGACATCCTGCGGCGCGGCGGCAACGGCGCCATGGAAATCCGCAACTTCGCCTGCGCCATGGCGGCCCTGGAGCAGCCGGTGGGCGAGGTGATCGCTTACGAGGCAGTGCCGGCCTGGGTCACCGGGCTGGGCTTCCTGCAATTGAAGGAGGGCCGGGTATGAGTCGGGTCTTGCTGTGCCAGCGCGACGAACTGGCGCCAGGCGAACTGAAGAAGGTCGAGCAGGCCGAGGGCGACGCCATCTGCGTCTACAACCTGGGCGGTACCTTCTACGCCACTACCGATATGTGCACCCACGCCACGGCCTCGCTGGCCGAGGGCGACCTGGAGGACGACCTGATCACCTGCCCGGTGCACTGGGGCCAGTTCCACATCCCCACGGGCAAGGCGGTGACCTTCCCCTGCGAACGGCACCTGCGCACCTACAAGATCATCGTCACCGACCGCGAGGTCTACGCCGACGTCGCGCTGGAAGCCGACGAGGCCCTGGCCGAAGCCGAAAGCCCGGTCTGATATCCACCGCATTCCCGTGTGAGTCCGAACCATGGATAACAATAAATACATACCGCTGCGCACCCTCGAATCGACCCCGAGCCTGGATAACCTTGACCGCATCTGCGACATGGAGGAGGGCCGCCTGTCGGGCAAGGTGTTCTGGGACCAGGCCATTTACGAACAGGAGCTGGAGAAGATTTTCGCCCGTTGCTGGCTGTTCGTTGCCCACGAGTCGCAACTGCCGAAATTCGGCGACTACCTGACCACCTCCATGGGCGAGGACGAAGTGCTGGTGGTGCGGCAGAAGGACGGCTCGCTGAAAGTCTTCCTCAATGCCTGCCCGCATCGCGGCAACAAGGTCTGCTTCGCCGAGGCCGGCAATGCCCGCGGCTTCATCTGCAACTACCACGGCTGGTCGTTCGGCGCCGACGGTGGCCGGCTGATGGGCATGCACGAGTCCAAGTGCTACGAGGAAAGCCACTTCGACAAAGCGAAGCACGGCCTGCGCGAAGCCCGGGTCGCTACCTACAAGGGGCTGGTGTTCGCCACCTTCGCCGCTGATGGCCCGACCCTCGAGGAATACCTCGGGCCGATGACCTGGTACCTGGACGTGATGCTCGACATGGACGAGGGCGGCAGCGAGTTCCTCGGCGGCTGCATCCGCTCCACCATCGACTGCAACTGGAAGATCGCTGCGGAAAACTTCGTGGGCGACATCCTCCACGGCGGCTGGACCCACGACTCGGCGGCCAAGGCCATGCTCGGTGGCCCGGTGGCCAATGTCGGCGAGCTGCCGGAATCCTACTCGGTGAACTGGAACGGCCACGGCTACGAGTTCGCCACCGATGTGGTGGGCAACGCCGCCACCCTCGGTGAGCGCGACATCAACAAATACCTGCATGTGCTGCGGCCAAAAGTGGCCGAGCGCCTGGGCGAATTCCGCTCGAAGCTGATCGGGGCGATTTCCTCGTTCACCGTGTTCCCCAACTTCTCCTTCCTGCCGGGGCAGAACACGGTGCGCATCTGGCAGCCCCGCGGGCCGCACAAGATCGAGCTGTTCACCTGGGTGATCGTCAACAAGAACGCCCCGCAGGACATCAAGGACAAATGGCGGCGCGGCGCGATGATGACCTTCTCGCCCACCGGTGTGTTCGAGATGGACGACGGCGAGAACTGGGAGTACTGCACCAAGACGGCCAAGGGCGTGGTCACCCGCTACCAGGACCTCTACGTCGGCCTGGGCATGCACACCCGCCTGGACGACAGCGAGCTGCCGGGCAACGTGTTCAAGGGCCAGCTCAACGAATGCAACGCGCGGGCGTTCTACCAGCGCTGGAAAGACCTGCTGCAAGCGCCGACCTGGGCCGATGTCCCGGACCGCAACGGCACGATGCGCTGAGGAGAAACCCCATGACACTGGAACAACCCTTGACCTTCGAAGAGGTGCGCCGCGTCGAGCAATTCCTGCTGCGCGAAGCGCGCCTGCTGGATGACGAATGCTGGGACGACTGGCTGCGTACCCTGAGCGAAGCGATCCACTACTGGATGCCGGGCATCGAGAACCGCCGCCGTGAAGACAAGTCCGGGCCCTACACCCTGGAGCACATGGCCTTCTTCGACGATGGTATTCGCGAGCTGCAGCGGCGGGTGTCGCGGTTCAAGCAGCCCTCGGCCTGGGCCGAGAACCCGCCGACCCGCAATGTGCACTTGGTGAGCAATATCGAGGTGTACCCCGGCGATGCGCCGGGCGAGTACCGCGCCTATTCCTGCTTCATCAATGTGCGTAGCCGCGGCCTGGACGAACAGTCGCAGATCACCGGGCGGCGCGAGGATGTACTGCGTGTGGAGGCGGACGGATTGAAACTGCTCAAGCGCAAGATCCTGATCCCCAATGCCATGTTGCTGTGCAAGAACATCAATACCTTCCTGTAGGGGTGCCTATCGCTGGCAAGCCAGCTCCCACAATGTTCGCGGCGACACCGAACCCTGTGGGAGCCGGCCTTGCCGGCGATGAGGCCCGAATGAGCACTGCAAATTCTTGAGGATGGATTTATGGGTTGGCTAGACAACCAGGTCGCCCTGGTCACCGGCGGCACCGGCGGCATCGGCAGCGCCATCGTGCGTCGCTATGTCGCCGAAGGCGCGAAGGTCGCAGTAATGGGCCGCGACGCCGCGCAACTGGCGGCACTCTCTGCCGAACTGGGCGAGGCGATCATCACCGTACAGGGCGACGTGTCGCGCTGGCAGGACAACCAGCGCGCCGTGGCGGCAACGCTGGAAGCCTTCGGCAAGCTCGACACCTTCGTCGGCAACGCCGCGGTGTTCGACTACTTCACCCGGCTCGACCGCATCGCCCCGGAAGATTTCGAGAGCGCGTTCCAGAAACTCTTCTCGATCAACGTGCAGGGTTACCTGCTGGGCGCCCAGGCGGCCACCGCCGCGCTGCGTGAATCCCGTGGCAGCATGATCTTCACCCTGTCCAACAGTGCCTTTTATGCCGGCGGCGGTGGCATCCTCTACGTCACCGCCAAGCATGCCCTGGTAGGCATGATCCGCCAGTTGGCCTATGAGCTGGCGCCGGACATCCGTGTCAACGGTGTCGCCCCTGGCGCCACCAACACGCCGATGAAGAGCCTGGAAGGGCTGAACAGCCGCAGCGTGCCACTGAACCAGATCCCTGGGTTCGAGGCCGGCGCGGCCCAGGCGGTACCGCTGCAACGCATCGCCGAACCCGAGGACCACACCGGCCACTACGTGCTGCTGGCCTCGCGGGAAAACGCCGGGCTGACCACCGCCACCATCATCCACAGCGATGGCGGCTGGGAAATCCGCAGCAGCGGCGCGGCGAAGCACCGCAAGACCTGAACCACACCTGCGTGCTCTACAAGACAAACAAGAGAGATGCGTGATGAGCAACAGAAGCCTCAGTGCACCGCAACAACACCTGCTGGAACTGTTCGCCGGCCTCAACCTGCCCGTGCTGGCGGCGCCGATGTTCCTGGTCTCCGGGCCGAAGCTGGTCTCGGCCTGCTGCCAGGCCGGCATCATCGGCAGCTTCCCGGCACCCAACGCCCGTACCGTCGAGCAGCTGGACCAGTGGCTCGGCGAGATCGTCGCCGAGCGCGAAGCCGCCGCCCGGCGCGGTGAGGCGCGGGCGCCGTGGATGCTGAACATGATCGTGCACAGCACCTACGACCGCTTCGACGCCGAGCTGGAACTGGTCAAACGCTACCAGCCGCCTATCGTGTCCACCGCCCTCGGCAGCCCGAAACGCGTTCTCGACGCCGTGCATGCCTACGGCGGCGTGGTCATCGCCGATGTCATCAGCCCGGCGCTGGCACGCAAGGCGGTGGACGCCGGCGTCGATGGCCTGGTGCTGGTCTGCAACGGTGCCGGCGGCCACACCGGCAACTACAACCCGTTCGCCTTCGTCGGCGAAGTGCGGCAGTTCTGGGACGGGCCGCTGGGCCTGGCCGGGGCGATCTCCAATGGCCGCGATATCCACGCCGCGCAAGTGCTTGGCTGCGATTTTTCGCTGGTGGGCACGCGCCTGGTGGCTGCCGAAGAGAGCCTGGTGGAAGACGCCTACCGCGACATGCTGGTGGACTGCTCGCTGGACGACGTGGTGACCACCAAGGCGGTTAGCGGCGTGCTTGCCAACTGGATGCGCCCGTCGCTGGAGCAGGCCGGTATCGATCCGGCCGCCGAAAGCCGCGCCAGCATCGACTTCTCCGGCAACATCGCCAGCGCCAACAAGGCCTGGAAACACGTGTGGTCGGCGGGGCAGGGCGTGGGCCAGATCAACCGCCACTACTGCGTGGCCGAACTGGTGGACGAACTGCACCAGGGCTACCGCGAAAGCCGCGCCCGCGCGTTGTAAGCCGACTTCGTTTTCAAGCGTTGTTTTCAGGAGAAACGCCATGACCCATCCCGCCTTGCAACCGGCCGCCGAGGCCCTGGCCCGCGCCCGGGACAGCCGCACCCCGTGCGGCCGCATTTCCGAGCGCTTCGACATCAACAGCCTGGCCGACGCCTACGCCGTCCAGGAACTCAACACCCAGGCCGCCCTGGCCGCCGGCCGGCGCCTGAGCGGGCGCAAGATCGGCCTGACCTCGCTGGCGGTACAACAGCAACTGGGCGTCGATCAGCCGGACTTCGGCATGCTCTTCGCCGACATGGAAATCCGCGATGGCGAAACCATCGACAGCCGTCGCCTGATCCAGCCCAAGGCCGAAGGCGAGATCGCTTTCATCCTCGGTCGTGACCTGCCCCATGCCGACACCACCCTGGCCGAATTGCTGCGGGCGGTGGACCACCTACTGCCAGCCCTGGAGATCGTCGATTCGGCGATCGAGGACTGGAAGATCACCCTGGTCGATACAGTCGCCGACAACGCTTCGTCCGGCCTCTATGTGCTGGGCAAGACGCCAGTCAGCCTAAGTGGCCTGGATCTCGCCCTGGAAGGCATGCTGCTGGAGAAGAACGGCGCCCAGGCGGCCATCGGCGTCGGTGCCGCCTGCATGGGCAATCCGCTGGATGCCTGCCTGTGGCTGGCGCGGACCATGGCCGAGGCCGGGCGTCCGTTGCAGGCCGGCGATGTGTTGCTGTCGGGGGCGCTGGGGCCGATGGTCCCGGTTGCCGCCGGCGACAGCCTGCGCCTGCGCCTGACCCGGCTGGGCGAAGTGAGCTGCCGTTTCGCCTGATCCAGGCTGACCAATCCACACACGCCGGCGAGGGTGCCGGCGAACGTCACAACAATAAATCAGTGAGCGGCGGCCACCCGGTCTGCCGAACTCACGAGGGCGTGCCATGTACGACATCTTCAACGACCCGACGCGGTTGGCGCCGGCGCGCGTGCTCTGCGAGCCCGGCGCGGACGGCAGTTTCATCCTCAGCTCTCCCGAGCCTCTGCAACCTTATGCCCGCTGCATCGGCGAATGGCTGGAGCACTGGGCCGAACTCACGCCCGACCGGCCCTACCTGGCCGAGCGGCGCAATGGCAGCTGGTTCACCCTGACCTACGGCGAAGTGCGCCAGCGCGTTGGTGCCCTGGCCCAGGGGCTGCTGGAACTGGACACCGTGCCGGGCCGTCCGGTGCTGATGCTTTCGGAAAACGATATCGACCAGGCGCTGCTGACCCTGGCGGCGCTGCATGTGGGCATTCCGGTGTCCACCGTGTCGGTGGCCTATGCCCGCAACACCGGCAGCGGCTGCGCCAAGCTCAAGGCGATCATCGAGGTGCTGGACCCGGCGCTGATCTTCGTCAACGACGGCGACGCCTACTGCCGTGCCATCGAGCTGGTCAAGCCGCGCTGCCCGGTGGTGGCCGCGCGCAATGCCCAGGAGATCCCTGACGGCCTGGCCCTGCCGCTGCTGTACAAGCCCGAGAGCCTGGCGGTGATGGACGCCTTCGCCCGCCTGAATGGCGACACCCCGGCGCGCTACCTGCTGACCTCCGGCTCCACCGGCTCGCCCAAGGCGGTGATCAACACCCACGGCATGCTCTGCGCCAACCAGCAGGCCATCGCCCAGTGCTGGCGCTTCATCGAGCAGATCGAGGTGGTGGTGCTGGACTGGTTGCCGTGGAGCCACGTGTTCGGCGCCAACCACAACTTCAATCTGGTACTGCGCAACGGCGGCACCCTGTACATCGACGACGGCCGCCCGCTGCCGGGGCAGATCGACCGCACCGTAGAGAACATCAAGTCGGTCAGGCCGACCTTGTTCTTCAACGTGCCCCGCGGCTACGAGGCGCTGCTGCCGTACCTGGAGCGCGACGAGGCCCTGGCCGACGCGCTGTTCGGCCGCCTGGAGCTGCTGTTCTACGCCGCCGCCGCACTGCCGCAAAGCTCCTGGCAGCGCCTGGTGGCTCGCGCCGCACAGGTGCGCGAGGCGCCGCTGTTCTTCGCCACCGAGTGGGGCTCGACCGAGACCTCGCCCGTGGTAACCAGCGTGCACTTTCAGTTGGACAAGGCCGGCAATATCGGCCTGCCGGTGCCGGGCACACAGCTGCGTTTCGTGCCCAGTGGCGACAAGCTGGAGATGCGCGTGCGCGGGCCGTCGGTGTTTCCCCGCTACCTCAACGACCCGCAGAGCACCGAGGCGGCGTTCGATGAACTGGGCTTCTACCGCATCGGCGATGCCGGACGCCTGGTGGACCCCGAGCGTCCTGAACTGGGCGTGCTGTTCGATGGCCGCGTCACCGAAGACTTCAAGCTCAGCAGCGGCACCTGGGTCTCGGTCGGCACCCTGCGTCCGCGGCTGGTCAGCGCCTTGGCGCCTTACGCCAGCGACTGCGTGATCTGTGGCCATGACCGCGACGTGATCGGCGCGCTGGTCTACCCGACCCCGGCCCTGCGTGAGCTGCTGGGCAAGGCGGGCGAGGGCATGAGCGGTGCGCAGCTGGCGCTGCAGCCGGAGGTGCGCCTGGCCCTGTGCGCCGGCCTGCAGGCGTTGGCCCGGGACTTCCCGGCGTCGTCCCAGCACGCGGTGCGCCTGCTGATCCTCGACACCCCGCCGAGCCTCAACGACGGCGAAATCACCGACAAGGGCTACATCAACCAGCGCGCCGCCCTGACGCTGCGTGCCGAAGCGGTCCAGCGCCTGTATGCCGACACCCTCGACCAGGACGTGATCCTGCTCGCCGAAGTCTACGGAGAAGCGGTATGAGTCAACGCAAACTGAAAGTCGCCATCATCGGTTCCGGCAACATCGGCACCGACCTGATGATCAAGATCCTGCGCCATGCGCAGCACCTGGATATGTCGGTGATGGTCGGAATCGATCCGGCATCCGATGGCCTGGCCCGTGCTGCCCGCATGGGGGTCGCCACCACCCATGAGGGCGTGGAAGGGCTGACGCGCATGGCGGAGTTTGCCGAAATCGACTTCGTTTTCGATGCCACCAGCGCCGGCGCTCATGTGAAAAACGATGCCTTCCTGCGTTCCATCAAGCCCGGCATCCGCCTGATCGACCTGACCCCGGCCGCCATCGGCCCGTACTGCGTGCCGGTGGTGAATCTGGAGCAGAACCTCGGCCAGCTCAACGTCAACATGGTCACCTGCGGCGGTCAGGCGACCATTCCGATGGTCGCGGCGGTGTCCCGCGTGGCCAAGGTCCATTACGCCGAGATCGTCGCCTCCATCGCCAGCAAGTCCGCCGGCCCCGGCACCCGCGCCAATATCGACGAGTTCACCGAAACCACCGCCCGCGCCATCGAAGTGATTGGCGGTGCGGCCAAGGGCAAGGCGATCATCGTCATGAACCCGGCCGAGCCGCCGCTGATCATGCGCGACACGGTGTTCGTGCTGTCGGAGGCGGCGGACCGGGCCAGGGTTGAAGCCTCGGTCGAAGAAATGGCCCAGGCGGTGCAGGCCTATGTGCCGGGTTATCGCCTCAAGCAGAAGGTGCAGTTCGACGACGTCAGCGACCTGAAAATCCCCGGCCTTGGCGTGTTCTCGGGCCTGAAGACCTCGGTGTTCCTCGAAGTCGAAGGCGCCGCCCATTACCTGCCGGCCTATGCCGGCAATCTCGACATCATGACCTCCGCCGCGCTGGCCACCGCCGAGCGTATGGCCCTGTCGATGATCAACGGCTGAGGACCGACCATGAACAAGATCTACATCTCCGACGTCACCCTGCGCGACGGCAGCCACGCCGTTCGCCACCAGTACACCCTCGACAATGCCCGCGATATCGCCCGGGCGCTGGATGCCGCCAGGGTCGACTCCATCGAAGTCGCCCACGGTGACGGGCTGCAGGGCTCCAGCTTCAACTACGGTTTTGGCCGGCACACCGATCTCGAGTACATCGAGGCGGTCGCCGATGTGGTCAGCCACGCGAAGATCGCCACGCTGCTGCTGCCGGGCATCGGCACGGTCCACGACCTCAAGGCCGCCTACGATGCTGGCGCCCGGGTGGTTCGCGTCGCTACCCATTGCACCGAGGCGGATGTGTCGAAGCAGCACATCGAATACGCCCGCGAACTGGGCATGGACACCGTCGGTTTCCTGATGATGAGCCACATGATCCCCGCCGAGCAGTTGGCGGCCCAGGGCAAGCTGATGGAAAGCTACGGCGCCCAGTGCATCTACATGGCTGACTCCGGTGGCGCCATGAACATGCAGGACATCAGGGACCGCATGCGCGCTTTCAAGGCGGTGCTGAACCCTGAAACCCAGACCGGCATGCACGCCCACCACAACCTGAGCCTGGGCGTTGCCAACTCGATCGTGGCGGTGGAAGAGGGCTGCGACGGCATCGATGCCAGCCTCGCCGGCATGGGCGCGGGTGCCGGCAATGCGCCGCTGGAGGTGTTCATCGCCGCTGCCGAGCGCCTGGGCTGGAACCACGGCACCGACCTCTACACCCTGATGGACGCGGCGGACGACATCGTTCGCCCGTTGCAGGACCGGCCAGTGCGGGTCGACCGCGAGTCGCTGGCGCTGGGCTATGCCGGGGTCTATTCGAGCTTCCTGCGGCATGCCGAGATCGCGGCGGCGCGTTATGGGCTGAAGACCGTGGACATCCTCGTCGAGCTGGGCAAGCGGCGGATGGTGGGTGGGCAGGAAGACATGATCGTCGATGTGGCGCTGGATCTGCTGAGTCGCCGTTAGATCGCCATCGCCGGCAAGCCGGCTCCCACAGGCGGTAGCTGTGTGCACAGCGTGCTTGTGGGCGCTGGCGATTCTGAACACCAAACCCATCCGAGGCCCAGACCATGAACTACACCCTGAACATCCAGCCGGTCGGCCTGAGCTGCCCGGTCACTGCCGATCAGACCCTTCTCGACGCGGCCCTGGCCGACGGCCTGATGCTCAAGCACAGTTGCCGCACCGGCACCTGCGGCAGCTGCAAGGGCCGTGTGCTCGACGGCGACGTCGACCACGGCGACAGCCCCTTCGATGTGCTGACCCAGACCGAACGCGAACAGGGCCTGGCACTGTTCTGCTGCGCCAGGGCCCGCTCCGATGTCGTCATCGATGCGCCGGAAGTCACCGAACTGCGCGGCATCAGCATCCAGCAGATGGGCGTGCGGGTCGCCGCCATCGACAAGGTCAGCCATGACGTGGCGGTGCTGCGCCTGATGCTGGCGCCGGGCAGCGCCTTCAACTATTTCCCCGGGCAGTACGTGCAAGTGCTGCTCAAGGACGGCAGCCGGCGCAGCTATTCCATGGCCACCGCGACTGCCCGCGACCAGCAACTGGAACTGCACATTCGCCACATGCCCGGCGGCGTGTTCAGCGGCCATGTGTTCAACGCCCTGCAACCCAAGGCGATCCTGCGCATGGAAGGGCCGTTCGGGTCGTTCTTCCTGCGCGACGGTGATGCGCCGATGATCTTCCTCGCCAGCGGCACCGGCTTTGCGCCGATCCAGGCCTTGCTGGAGCAACTGCGCGAGCGCGGCGACAACCGCCGCCCGGTGTACCTCTATTGGGGCGGTCGCCGTCGCGAAGACCTGTACCGCCATGAGCAACTGCTGGCCTGGGAGGCGGAGCTGCCGTGGCTGCGTTATACCCCGGTCCTTTCCGAGCCGACCGAGGCCTGCGACTGGCAGGGTGCGACAGGGTTCGTGCACCGCCAGGTCGTCAGCGATTTCCAGAGCCTCAAGGGCTTCGAGGTGTACGCCTGCGGCGCGCCGATCGTGGTGGATTCGGCGCGGCGGGATTATGTGGCGGAACGGGGGCTGGCGGAGGCGGATTTCTACGCGGATGCCTTTGTTTAGTCGCACTGCATGACAGGCATTTGTGCGCCCTTACGGTTTGCCATCATTTTGCCATTCCCGTAGAATCCAAAGGTATTTTCAGGTGCCAGCGCCCCGCGTCGGCACCTGATGCATCGGGCCTCCCGACCTAACTAGAAATTGACCGCTCACCGCGGCAGAAACCTTGTGTGCACCACGCCCCGCAGCCGGCGCAATTTGCCGTGCCCGTGGGCTCCAAGGCTTCATCCCCCTGGCTTTCACAACCACCCAGGCCAGGGCGGATATTTGAGGAAAGGTCAATGCGGGTCAGAAATCTCTCCATCGGCTACCGAGCCGGATTTGCCTTCGCGGTGCTGGCGGTGCTGGTCTTGCTGTTGGGCGCGGTCGCCATTTTCGAAGCCGACAAGATGAACTCGGCCACCGACAAGATCACCGGTTACTGGCAACCCAGCAGTCACTCCCTGGCCGAAGTCGGCCTGGCCCTTGGCCGCACCCGGGCGCTGACGCTGCGTTCGATCATGCTGCGTGACCCGGAGGAACGCCAGCGCACCCTGGACCTGATTGCCGAGCGCCAGCAGGAGATCAACACCAACCTCAAGTCCTACGAGGCCAGTATCGACAGCCCGCAGAACCGCGAGCTGTTCGACACCTTCAAGGGCGCCTACGGCAAATACCACGAGTTGCAGAAACGCTTGCTGGATGCGGTGCGCGCCGAGCGTCCGGACGATGCCATCGATCTGCTCAACGGCCCGCTGGTGGCGTATGCCGATGCCATGATGAACGACCTCAGCAACCTGATCCGCTACAACTACGACGGGCTGGTCGAGTCGGGCAAGGTCAGCAACGAGTCGTACAACCGGGCGATCCTGATCATCACTATCACCCTGGTGGTGATCCTCGCCGCCATGATCGCCATCGCTGCCGTCCTCACCCGCAGCATCGTCACCCCGCTGCACGAAGCCGTGGTGGTGGCCGACCGTGTGTCTCACGGTGACCTGACCCAGGAAATCATCGTGATCGGCCGCGACGAACCGGCGCTGCTGCTGCAGTCGATGCGCACCATGCAGGAACGCCTGCGCACCACGATCCGGCAGATCGCCGAGTCCTCCGATCGCCTGGCGTCGGCCTCGGAAGAGCTGCATGCGGTTACCGACGACACCAGCCGCGGCCTGCTGCAACAGAGCGCCGAGATCGAACAGGCCGCGACGGCGGTGAACGAGATGACCGCTGCGGTCGAGGAGGTCGCCAGCAACGCGGTGTCCACCTCCGATGCCTCGCGCCGCGCCGATGACACCACTCAGCATGGCCGGGCCCAGGTCGACCAGGCGCTGGCCTCGATCCAGAGCCTTGTCGGCGATGTCGGCGACACCGCCCAGGAGGTCGAGACCCTGGCCAACCACGTCAACGACATCAGCCGCGTGCTGGATGTGATCGGTTCCATCGCCGACCAGACCAACCTGCTGGCCCTCAATGCCGCCATCGAGGCCGCGCGAGCCGGCGAGGCGGGCAGGGGCTTTGCGGTGGTCGCCGACGAAGTCCGCGCCCTGGCGCATCGCACCCAACAGTCCACCGAAGAGATCGAGCAGATGATTGGCGGCGTCCAGGCCGGTACTCACCGTGCGGTCAGTACCATGCACAGCAGCCAGAGCCAGGCCAGCCGCACCCTTGAAGTGGCCCAGGCCGCCGACGAGGCGCTGAAGGTGATCGCCGAAGCCATCGCCGCCATCAACGAGCGCAACCTAGTGATCGCCAGCGCCTCGGAAGAGCAGGCCTCGGTGGCGCGGGAAGTGGACCGCAACCTGGTCAACATCCGCGACCTGTCGATGCAGACCTCGGCCGGCGCCAACCAGACCAACGCCGCCAGCCAGGACCTGTCGCGCCTGGCGGTGGAACTGAACGTGATGATTTCCAAGTTCAAGGTCTGAGTAGCGGCGCCGGCAGTTACCGCGACGGGAGAAAAAAGTTCCGTCGCGGCGATTGCCGGCGTTTGCCTGTTCTTTCCCGTCGAGCCTCGACCTAGACGCTTCCCCGCGGCAGGGAATGCTTTGGATATATATCCAAGTTCTGGTTGTTGGGCTGCCAGCGCCCATCTAGCCTCAGGTTCCTGCTACCCACATTTTCAATAACCCGCACGCGCACTGGAATGGATACCGGCGCCGATGAAGAGGCGTTGCCATCATGTCGCTCAGTGCCGAAGTCCTGCATGTCCTGGCACGGGAAATCTCCCCCAACCTTCGCTTCAATGCCTTGCACGGCCTGATCGTGCAACTGGGGTTCGATTTCTTCGGTTTTTCCTGCTGGACCAGCCTCGACGCCCGTCCCGTGCTCTGGAGCACCTTTCCGGCGGGCTGGATCAAGACCTACAAGACCCGGCGCTACACCGATGTCGACCCGCGCATTGCGCACTGCCGGCGTTCGATCCTGCCGATCTTCTGGAACGAGGAATTCTTTCGCTGCGCGCCGGGGATGTGGAGCGACGCCCAGACCTTCGGCATGTGCCATGGCTGGTCTCAGGGCGCGCACTCCGAAGGGGTGTTCAGCATCCTCGACGTGTCGCGCCGGGACGGGCCGATCGGCGATGAGGAGTGGTACGAAAAGGCCGGGCAGGTATTGCTGCTGTGCAACGTGATCCACATGAACCAGGTCGATGAACTCAAGCGCAAGATCGAGGCGTTGCACCTGAGCGAGCGGGAGATCGAAGTGCTGCGTTGGTCGGCCATTGGCAAGACTGCCGAAGAGGTGGCCGAGATCCTTCATCTGTCGGAGTCGACGGTGAACTTTCACGCACGCAACACCATCGTCAAGCTCGGCGTGCAGAACAAGGTGGCGGCCATCGCCCGTGCCGCGCAGCTCGGCCTGTTCAAGACCCGCGAAACCCACCCCTCAACCGAGCCGGTCGATTTCGGGCGTCGGGCCAGTGACTGGCCAATGCTGGCAAGTTCCTGAATCGATTGGAGTTATTGCACCTTAATGAACGCTCTGTCGAACAATCCGCCCCGCTTTGGGGCGTTTTTCGTTCTTCCCAACCCGCTGCGGCGTTCATCCGGGTTCCTCGGAAGTGGCATAAAGCCAGCCTTTGACCGTTCGGTTAGTTAGCAAGCTTTCAGTTGGCCTGTAAGTTGCCTCTCGAAACCCATTGGGATGTCGTCATTGGAGAGGTCTATGTCGCTTGCAAGCAACTCCATGCAGTTATCGGGGGAAGAGCGTCGCTGGCTGCCGTGGTTCGGCAAGACCGGCAAGCTGTCCATGGGTTGGGCCTGCCGGGTCAATCGCTCGGCCTATCCGGTCATCGAGCAAACCTTCGAGGCGATCGCTGAAACCCGGGTCAAGCTACTCACCAGTTGGACGGTGGAGCAGTGGGAGCATCTGGCCGAGCTGGGCCAGGGCCTGGGCGACCTGGGCGCTCTCCACCCGCTGTCCCTTCAGGAAAAGCTGGCGCAAGCCGAGGACTTCTCCGAGCTGTTCGTGCTCGACCCCAGCGGCAAGTTGCTGGCTTCGACCTGGACAGGCCCGGAGCGCCGCACCGTCAATCCGGCGGCCCTGGCCGAAGGCCTCAAGGCGCCGTTCCTGCACGGGCCCTACAGCGACCCGCTGACCCTGAGCATCGGGCCGTCCTCGTCGCGCTTTCATGACGAAGTGACGCTGATGTTCTACCAACCGATCAAGGTTGCCGGCAAAGCCGTCGCCTGCCTGTGCGGGCGAGTGCCCAACGATGTGCTGGGCGATCTGATCCAGCGCGAGGCCGGGCATATCTTCGCCGAGTCCGGAGACAACTACCTGTTCATGGTCCAGTCGCGTTTCGACCCGAGCCTGCAACCGGGGGTGGCATTGTCTCGCTCGCGCTTCGAGGACGGCACCTTCAGCCACGGTGAAAACCTCAAGAGTGGGGTGCACACGGCCTGGAAGACCGTACAGGTGCAGCGTCACACCGAACTGGAACTGCGCTTCACCGACCCGGCCACCCAGCAACTGCACCCCGGCGTGCGTGAAACCATCCGCAATGGCTCCAACCTGTTCGTCACCTATCCGGGGTACTCCGATTACCGGCACATCCCGGTGGTGGGCAAGGGCGTCACCTTCCAGTTGCCCGGCTCGCCAGACCGCTGGGGCATGATGTGCGAGGCCGACCTCGAGGAGGTCTACCGGCGCCGCTCGTTGAGCTACGGCCTGATGAAACCGTACCTGGCGACCATGCTGGGCCTGTTCACCTGCAACTATGTCGTGCAGCACTACAGCGGCCTGCCGCAGCACCTGATCGACCTCTGCGAAGCCGGCAGCCTGCTGGTCGCCGCCTGGGTGTTCAGCACCCTGGGGCCCAAGCGTCTGGCCGCGCGGCTGACCGAAATGACCGGGGTGATCCGTACCATCGCCGAAGGCGAGGGCAACCTGCGCCAGCGCCTGGATCCGGCACGCATGGCCAATGATGAAACCGGCGACATGGGGCGCTGGATCAACAGCTTCATCGACCACCTCGATTCAGTGGTGGGTCAGGTGGTCAAGGCCAGTCACAGCGTTGGCACCACCAACCAGATGATGCTTGGCCGCAGCCGCGAAGCCAGCAGCACCTCGGTGGAGGTGGCCGAGGCCATCCACCGCATGATGGTCATCGTCGAGGAGCAACTGGGCGAGATCCAGCAGGCCTCGGCCGGCGCCGAACAGATGAAGCAGGCCATGGATGAGGTGGTCGAGCGTGCCCACCAGCAGTTCCTCACCGTGCAGGCGGGCACCCAGTCGATCCGTGACGTGGTCGAGCGTTCCGCCTCCAGCGTGCAACTGCTCGACAGCCGCATGGCCGAGATCGGCAAGATCAGTGGCCTGATCAGCGACATCACCAACCAGACCAACCTGCTGGCCCTCAACGCCGCCATCGAAGCGGCAAGGGCCGGAGAGCATGGTCGCGGCTTTGCCGTGGTGGCCGATGAAGTGCGCAGCCTCGCCGCACGCACCTCCAGCGCTGCCGAGGAAATCCGCGTGACCGTGGAAAGCCTGCAGGGCGAAACCCAGAAAGCCGTGGGCTTCATGGAAGACGGCGTGAAAAACGTCGACCAGAGCCTGGGCCTCGCCGAGCAGGCGTCTTCGGAAAACGTGCAGTTGCACCAGGCCGTGGAAAACATGTTCAGCATCATCGAGCAACTCAACCAGCGCAGCCTGGACTACGGCCGGACCATCAAGGAGGTCGACCAGTCCTCGATCGAGATGCACCAGACCGTGAGCGTTCTGCACGCCAGTGCGGAAACCGTGCGACTCAATGCCAACAAGCTGCAGAAACTGGTGGGGTTGTTCGAAGTCACCCGCGCCAGCGGGCAGCGCAAGGCGGCATGAAGGGAGCCCACGGGGCAGGGCGGTTGCGTAAGGAAAACCGCCCCGCTGTACGGGCAGAAACTTTTTTTAAATCAGGGGGTTGCCAGCATCGGGGAATGCACGCATAATGGCCCCCATCGAAAGCGACGAGAAATAAAAAACTCAACGTTTTCAACGAGTTAGAGAAATCGAAAGATTTCAGAAGCTCATGAGGCCGAGTAGCAAAGTGGTTATGCTCCGGATTGCAAATCCGTCTACGCCGGTTCGATTCCGACCTCGGCCTCCACTATTCAAAGCCCCGCAGATTAACGTCTGCGGGGCTTTTTAGTTTGCGCGAAATGATACCGGAGTTCCGAAACTTTAGGGGTAGAGTTCCGAAACTTCGTCATTTAGACGGCTTCGCGATGGCGCCCACTCGTCGATAAACGCGCTCGGTAATTTCTGTCTGGGAGTGCCCGAGCAGGGTGCTCGCATCGCCCAAGTCTTTGATCTCCGATGCCGCTTTCGGGCGAATGTCTCTGAACTGGAACTGGGCAATTTGCTTGGCCAGGTCCGTCTTCTTCTCTGCCATGGCTTTGGCCCTGGCTGCCTCTCTCGCATCTGCCCAACGGTTTCGCAGCATGCCCCAGCTCATCCGCTTGCCGTCTTCATTCACGATGTAAAAAGGCGACAGATGATGGCTGTTCCGTCTCTCAATCTGGTCCAGCAGGTTGCCCAAGGCGTTTTGCACGCCATCGACCTCCAAGAGGATGCGCAGCTTCTTGCCCGTCTTGCCCTGGGCTATCCGCAGATAAACTCCCTCCCTGAAGTCCTTCCGCATTGCGAGCACGTCCGCTGGTCGTTGCCCTGAAAGGTAGGCCAAATCCATCGCCTCCCTCAGCTCCTGCGGCGCTTCCTCATACACGGCTTTCCAGACGATCTCGTTTGCGTAGTAGTCCCGTGGTTTTTCCTTGTTTTTTCTCACACCCAGGCAGGGGTTCTCTCTGGTCGTGAGCCCCCATTCGCGGGCAGTGTTGATTACATGGGAGAGCAAGGCTATCTCCCGGTTTGCCCTGGTCTTGGCCGATCTGCTGTCGCGGTATTGGGCAATCATTGACGGGGTGATCTCGTCGATTGGGGCTTCGTCGAATACGTCCCTCAGCTGCTTCAGCTCGTAGATGTTGTCCTTCTGGGTTCGCGGCGCCTTGCCTGGAATGATCTTCTTCTCGTACTCATCGAAGATGCCCTTCATGGTCGTGAGCTCTGCGGGTAGGCGCTTGGCTTCGAGCTCGGCCCACTTCATTTTGGCCCTGGCCAGATCGGTGCCGAGTGGGAGCTCTTTTCCGGCTTGGTCCCGGTAGTAGTAGCCGACCCACTCTTTGCCGTTCTTCCTGGTCCGCTTGCGCCGGTACATGCCCGGCGGCAGGTCGCGGTTTTCTATGTTCCTAGGGCGCATCTCACTTCACTCGGGAAAAGTCGGGTACCCATGCCGGCTTTGGCGTAGGCGGCGGCGTTGAAGGAACGATGTCGATGACCGCGCCGCTCAGCTTCAGGCGCGCATACTGGCGCCCAACCAGCGGGCGACCGCCGCGGCTCTCTATGTAGTGCCAGCCGCGGTCATTGAGCCAGCGGCGCTGCCACGCCCTGGGCTTGTAGCCGGTGATCTCCACCAGCTCCTCGTCCGAGAGGATTTCGTTTTCCATGGGATGGTCTCCACGCCGCCGGTGGCGGCAGATGAGTGCTCAGTCGAGCTGATGCCAGACGTGGCAATCCACGCCTTGCGCTTGAAGTGAGAGATGCATGGCTCGTACGCCAGCACTGTGCTGGTTGCCCTGCCCCGGCCAGGGCGTGTCCAAGTGAATCCCCTGCTGGAGGTAGCCGCTCCGTTTTTGCACGTAGCCAGGAAGGCTGGGTAACTGGCTGGCGCGCACACCAGGTATCGGGATCACGACGCGGTCGAGGTTGGCGCTGCCGCCGTCGTTGGGATGGGCCGCTGCAGCCGCTTTGCCGGCCTCAATGGCTATACGCACCTTCTCGGGCAGCGCCGCCAGTTCTTCTTTCGTCATGGCAATAGCTCTCCATGCCCGCGCATGTCGGCGGGCTTGAGTTGTAGGGGGAGGGGTTAGGCGCGCGCTTCGAACAGTTCGATCTGCGCTGCAGGGGTGTCGCGGATGGTGATGGCCTCAGCAATGCGCTGCTGCGCGGTACCGAAATGCACCTCGTCCTGCTCGATGCCGATGAAGCGCCGGCCCAGTTGGATGCAGGCAACGCCGGTCGTGCCGCTGCCCATCGTGTTGTCGAGGACCACTTGACCAGGGTTGGTGTAGGTGGCGATCAGGAACCGCATCCAGGCTACGGGCTTCTGCGTGGGGTGATAGCTGGCGGTTTGCTTGTCGCTCGAGAAGAACTGCACGGAGCGAGGGTACCGCTCTGTCGAGTCGTACTCAGTGAGCTGCAGCGCCTTGCCGTAGCATTCCGAATTGACCGTCTTCCGCCTTGCTGTGCGCCGCTGGTGGCCGCCGGTCATCTGGGGGTTGTACACCGGCTGGCGCCGGTAGAAGACCTGGGCAGACTCGTGGGCGCGCAGAGGCTGTTTCTTGGCGTTGAGGAAGCCGGTGGCGTTGCCCTTTTCCCAGATCCACTCGTAGCGGTAGTGTGCGGGGTTGCTGGCGACCGCCAATGACGCGAACGGCTGGGCCGCGCACAGCACGATGGCAGCATCAGGCTTTGCGATCCGCAGGTACTGCTCCCACAGCGGCTCGAAGGGGATGACAACATCCCAGGCGCACTGCGTGGTGCCGTATGGCAGGTCAGCCAGCACCATGTCGACGCTGGCGCTGGGCAACGATTTCATCACCTCCAGGCAGTCGCCCTGGTACAGGCTGACTTCGTTCATCGCGGCCCCCTGTAGATCAGGTAGGCCATGTAGGCGAGGGCGATCATGGCATCAGCTCCTGTGGCTCGTTGATGGTTTCGCCTCGGGCGTGGTGAACTACAGCGCGGGCTGCAGCTTCTGCCCGGGTATCGCCGGGCTGGCGGTCCAGCGGATGACCTGACACGCAGGCCAGCCAGGGCCAGCTGTAGCCGCGATCAATCCACATGCCGTGCTTCTGGATCAGATACTCACCGGTCGCGTCGTCTATGGCCTGGCCGCCCAGTGGCAGTTGCAGCTGGCCGTCCGCCGCCGGAATCGGGCCGTCTACCATTTCGACGGCCCAAAGCAGCGCCTTGCCGGCAAGGTCGCAGGTTGAAACCTTGATCATGCTGGGCATGGAATAAGCTCCTTTGGCACCTGGACGGTATCGCCGAGCTCAAACTGGGCGATCGCCTGCATGGCGACAGTCAAAGGGTTGTCGGGGTGGTGGAATGCCGTGCGGCGGTGCTTGCGCTCCCTGCCGAAGATCGTGCTACCCCAGAACCCAGACTCGTAGTAGCCGTTGCGCTTGTCCATGTATCCGAAGTTGCGGTGCACCGCGCTGGTTGGCGGCGAGAGCGACACCTTGTACTTTTCGATCAGCGGCCCGCCCAGCGCCCAGTCTTCCCACGGGTTATAGCGCTTGGTGTGCTCGATCGCCTGGCCCTGGTAACGGGCGAACACCCGCCAAGGCACGCCGTTGTACCCGGGCGGCTCCAAGTACACATCTAGCCCTTCGGCCGTGGCAACTGCCCAGCCCAGCGCCTCGCCGGAGAGGTTCGACGCGCTCACTTCGATCAGGTCGGTCATGGCATTTGCTCTCCGCGCTGGGCGGCAACGCTGACGATGGCAGTGCGCGCAGCCTTCCGGCGATCGCCCTGGGCGTATTCGCTGTTCACCCAGATCATGGTGTCGTCAGCCCATACGGCTTCAGACTCGCCAGGCCCTTCGACGTGGATCTGGATGCCCAGATCAATGGCCAACTTGAATGCGTCGCCGTCGTTGATGCTGGGATTCCAGTGCGCCCGGGTGCCCGACTGGCCCTTGATGCGAAGCGGCCATTTCGGATCGCTGCAGGTGCAGGGCTCAACTTCAAGCCCGGCGGCCTTGGCGGCCAGCAGCAGTTCTTCAAGTTCGGTCACAGCTGATACCTCTCATCAATCCAGCGCCCAGGCGCCAGTGCGGGTGTAGGTCCGTTGTCCTGCTGTTCGTGCGGGGAGAGCTGGCGCTGGTTGCCGGCCTGAAGCTGGCTGTCGGGGATGCAGCTGATGCCGCCGCGCACACCCAGTTCGTAGAGCCAACAGGTCGCGCCCCGGGCGTCGTCGTGGAAAACGGTTACCCCGCTGGGTATTTGGTCTGCGCTGGCGCCGGTGGCCACCAGCAGGAGGCAGAGGGCGAGGCGGGTCATGGTTGGCTAACCTTTTCAAAGTGGAAGACGACCTCGGCCCCGGTCTCGGCGATCAAGCCGTAGGCCTTGGCCAGGCGATAGATGGGGTGGTATTGGTTCAGGCTGTTTACGTGGCCGGCTAGCCAGCGGCGCCAGTCCTCCAGCTGCATACGGGCTTTGCTTAGGTTGCAGGGCACGCAGGCCGGCATCATGTTGGCCAGGTTGTGGTTCTGCAGCTGCTCAGCCACGCGCTCATCGGGCAAGCGGATCACCGGGGAGAAGTGGTCGGCGTGCCAGCGCTCGCCCAGGTCATTGCCGCAATAGGCGCAACGACCGCCGTACTTCAGCCGGACCTGCTCACGCTCGGCTTTCTTCAGGCGCATGCCGTCACCTCGGCATTGTTGGTTCGGACGAAGTAGCCGTCGGGCGACTCTGGGTCACTGACCAAGGCTTCTACCGGGCCGATCTTCTGGAGGACCTCCGGAAGCCCTTCGGGGTTTGCCGCCTCCGCCCAGCTCAAGCAGTTGAGCCAGATGTCTTCACCGGTGCCGGATGAATGCCCGTCCGACCAGGAGCTGACGCTCTCGGCCTCTTCCTTTGCGCGCTCCAGGTATTCGAGCGTGTTGCAGCAGGGGCAGGGATTGTCGGTTTCGTCGGGGTCCCAGCCATCGTGGTCTGCATCCCACAGATATCCATCACCACGACATTCCCAGGTGCCGCGATGGAAGGTGCATGCCTTCTGCGCGGCCTGTTTCATTTCTTCAGGCACGGTCGTTCCTTGGCCGCTATATCGCGGCAGTGAATAGAGGGGAGAGGGGTTACAGCTGAGGAGTACAGATGTTCTCTTGCGGGGCTGAATCCACCGCGCGCATGAAGGCCGCCATGTCGCCCATCTGCTCGACGATGAAGCGCTCTTCTTCAGCTGCGGCAGCGATGATCCTTTCTCGGCGATTCTTGCAGAGCTGGCAATCGACCATGGCCCAGTCTCCTGACAGCTCGGAGGATTCCCCTAGCCAGGTGCCGCAGGGTGCTTGCTCAATGTCATCCAGGTCGGTGAATGGTGCGAAATGCGTTTTCACGACTTCGCCTCTGGCTCTGCGCTGGCGGATAGAGCTTCCTCGATCCTTCGGCGAGCGTTCGCGCTGATGTCGTAATCCAGAAGGTCTTGTAGCAGCACATCCCGATCGGCCAGTTTGTCGTTCAGCTGCTCAATCGCCGCGAGATTCTTGATCCCGTGGCTACGAGACTGGAACTCATCCACGCTTCGGCGCAGGCCATCACGCTCTTCTCGAGTCTCGCGAAGCTCTTTGGCGATTCGCTCGACTTCGCCTGTGTCTGCGCCGATTCGATAGTTCAGCTCTTGAGCAAATGCGGCGCACCAGTTTGTAGTGCCTCGAAGATGCTTGGCAGGCTCGAATGATGCGAATTGATAAGCGCCTAAGACCTGCTCAGCGGTGATTACCGTAATCACAGTTTCTGCCTGGACCGGTCGGGAGTAGAGCGGTCCAAGCTTGGACATTTCGTCAAGGCACTCATTGAAGCCCTCGATGCGGGAGTTCCAGGTTGTGGCTCGATCCGATGGAGCGCGCTTTCGCTCTGGAAGCGCCACCGGCGCGCCCTGTTGTTGCATGACTGGTCCAGCGCCGGTCATCGGCCCCAGGCCAACAATCGGCAGCCCAGTCGCCGCAGCATCCCGCTCTGCCTCTTCTTTGGTCCACCAGAAGGCAGTACCAACCATCCACGCTATCGGCTCGGCGTGGGGATGCGGGGCTGGCGCAGCGTTGACCATTGCGTACCACTTGTGCAGCAGGCCATCAGCCTCAAGCCCTACCGCCAACATGTTTGGCGTTGGCTCACGGGGCACGCTGACCATCTCGGTATTGCTGGATCGGTTTTCTGTGGGCATGGGGATACCTCGCGGCTATAGTGGGCCGAATTCGAAAAGGAGGTTGATATGCGGTGTTATGTTTGTAGGGAAGTCGCTAGGGAAAAAACTATCAAGCACCGGGGGCGATCAGTTAATTGCCCTGCGTGTGGGCCATACAACATAGGTGGAACCGTTCTACATCTCTGCCGCCATAGAGCACTTAAGATCGATGTTGAGTTAAGTCGGAAATGGCTGGCTGAGCGCCGAAAAGAGGGGGTGGACAAGCCCTTCCTGCGAGCGCTCCCCTAAATACTGAATCCTCCCGTTACCCAGCCTTGAGTAGCGCCTCAATCACTCTTTGCCCTGCCAGCGGGGGCACCGCGTTGCCTGCCATGTGCATGGTCAGCCGGTGATTTTCCGGTCGCAGGGTTTCAGCCGGGAATGACATGGCGGCCAATGCCTCGTTGGCGCTGAGCATCCGCATGCGGTCACCGTCGACCAGGGCCCAACGGTCCAAGGTGGTTATGGTGCCGATCGGCCGGTTGATGTCGCGGCCGGTGGTCCCGGAGCCTTTGCCGTAGTAGGGCATGATGAAGCGGCCGCCGAAGCGCTGGCGCCCGTTGCGGACTCGGTCGAGCGTGGCCTGGGCGCGCCCCTGCTTCTCGACTGGTGACCACCGCCCACCATCGAAGTTGAGGAAGCTGGCGGCCGGCACATGCCGCTCGCGTGGCAGTTGCAGCATCAGCGGGGCCTTGCTGCGCGTCAGGACCATGAACAGGCGAACCCGGTGTTGCGGCACGCCGAGGTCTGCGCAGTCCACGATGTGCGGCGCTGCCTGATATCCAAGCGCTTGCACTGCCTGCAGCCAGGCTGGGTATAGCACCCAGTCGGTAAACTCCGGCACGTTCTCTATCACCGCCGCTTGTGGTCGGTGGAACTCAAGGGCCGATACCGGCGCCCAGGCCGTCGAGCGCGATGCGTCGTGCTCCGGGTTGCCCGACTTCTTGCCGCGCGCTTTCGCGTGACCTTGGCAGCAGGGCGAGGCCAGCAGGATGTCGTGGGCCGGCACCTGCTCCCAGCGTGCCTGGTGCAAGTCCTGGCAGACGTGCTCGGTGGACGGGTGATTGGCTGCGTGCCACTTCACGGCCTCTGGCCAGTGGTTTGCCGCCCAGAGAACCTGGACGCCTGCGGCGCGCGCGCCGGTGCTCCATCCGCCGAGTCCGGCGAACAGGTCGATTGCTGTTGTCATGGGGATACCTCGTGTAGCCACTGCCGGGCATAATCCATCGGCTAATTGCCAGGGTGGTCAAATGAAGAGAGACAGGGTTGTTTGGGGCGGTTGTGTTTGCCTTTTTGGGGCCGGCGTGGTGTTTTCGAAACTGCTTCCCGATGGCGGAATTTGGGAGTTTGGCAAGGCGGCCATGGCGAATGAGGCGATGCCCGCTTGGATACAGGCCATTTTTTCGGTAGTTGCTATTGTGGCCGCCGGTTTGTTTCCAGCGCTGCACGAACGGGCCAAAGAACGGCAGCAGCGATCAAACATCCGAGTGACGTTAACTTATATTGCTTGGCCGCTTAAACGGCACTTTGAACATATGGAAAGGGCTCTTAAAGATCGAACCTTTATTGTTAGGTGGATCTACTCTGGCGGGCCAGAGCAACTGAGCGTCTTGGGCCAGATATTGAGCGAGATGCCAGTAGGATCCATGGTCGGGTTTGAACTCTCATTACTGGCTGATTTGCGAGTAGCGCACGCTCGGGCCGTAGGAGTCGATAAAGTTTTGCGTGAGCCAGCGTCCGATGCAATCAACATGCTGAACAATGAGGTAGAAGCTAGCGACTCTTGCAGGCAGGCGATCTCCGACTTGCGCTTAGCGATTGAAACCCTGGAAGGCTTAACCTCGTGAGTAGTCTTGCCAGCCAGTCTTTGGTGCCCTGGTCTTCGCATTGATGATCGGCCGCCCATCGGAGTCCGTCAGCACGCACTTCGCCCTGATCCGCAGATCACGGCACTCACACTGCTTGCGGACCAGGGCAACGAACTGCTCGGCATACTGCGGCGCATCGAAGGTAGGGCTCAGCTGGCGCACCTTCTTGCCCTGCATGATCTTCAGCGCCTGCTTGTCGACCGCCTCGCCCCATTCAGCGACCGTGAGGTCAATGGGGGGGAAGCCAACCCTGCCGCTGGGCTTGGTGGTCTTGGTGGTTTTCCTGGCCTCGGCCAGCGCTACATCACGGGTCATGCCAAAAACTGCAAACGTGCTCATTGCTTACTCCAGGCAATCCAGAGCCTTCTGGAGCATCTGCTCCGTCGAAAGCTCGCGGTCATCAGGGTCGAGTGCGCGCCGAATCCAGCGGCAGGCGTCCTCGGCGTTATCTCGCAGCTCGTCGGCATCGCGGGACTCGTCGTCGAGCTGGCTTTCAAGGGTGCGGATTTCTTCGCGCAGCCCTTCGGCAATGGCGCTTGGGTCAACGCCTTGCTCGGCGATACGGCGCGCAAGCTCCGCAGCAGCACCCGGGTCGAGCGCGGCGTAGTGCAGAAGCTCATCTTCTTTCAGGGCATTCACTGGGATGCTCACGGCAATCTCCATTGCAGGCGCTGCCCTCACCGGGCTGGCGTGATTCATTAAAGTGGGCTATTCATTTCTGTCGGCACCGAAGCCGAGTGGAGGCGCTGGTGAACATTGAGCTGCGCGACCGAATGATCGCTACGTTTTTCGGATTTACAGAAGAGCAGGTACGCACTCATCTCGACGAGGCGTATGAGCGTTCAGACGGCTCATGGCTGCTCTGGTTTCGGAGCTCAGCCAATGATGACCCCACGCTTGCCTATAAGCTGAACGGCTCTTTGTCCTTGGAGATTCCCAGGGAGATCGGCTACCGGTGGTCAGAGAAGGGTGGTTAAGTTCCAACGCTTTAGCTCAAGGGTTGGGCACATGTTGGGCCCGCTTGCTTTCGCATTATGAAACTTTCAGCATATAGACCATTTAAAGGCTGGCAATGATGCTGGCCAGGGAGGCTGCTGTGGGAAATGCAAAGTTTTCAGAAAGGGCAAAAGAGCTGTCGCAAGAATGCGCTCAGACCTATGGTGCTGTACGCGCTTACCTGATGGATAAGCCGTTACAGGCTGATAGCGAACCGCCGGAGGATTATCAAAAGCTGCTGGCACGGGCCCAAGACGCCGTGTGGCGGTATTTGTCGCATTGTTCATTCGAATCCTGAAGGCTATCTAGCCTCGAAGGCTCTGCGTCTCCTCACCAGAGCCGCCGATCTCCATGTCTTCCGTCAGCGCTCGGCCCTGTCGAGGTAGGGGGTTTGATGGAGATAATATGCTTCGCCGCTGACCCTGCAAGGATAGTGGTGATGGGCGCCGTTTTGACAACGGGTAGTTTCATGGGCACGCCGAACGCAAAGGGATGGACGCTTGTAGCCTGGGCGGGTCACGCAGCCGTGCGCACGGGAATCGCGCGCAGGTAGTCCCGTTCGTCTGCGCTGCCCAAATATGGCTTCAGCTCGGCGCGAGTGTACTTACCCGCCTGGCCGGTATCAGTCGTATAGCCGCTGTAACCAGGTCGGAAGAATGCGCCGCCATGACGCTCCGTCCAGATCATGTACAGCGACTCCTCCGGCGGGAATAGGATGTTCTTCAGCACCTCCGCACGCTTGAATTCCAGCTTGGCCGCTGCCTGAGACATCAAGGATTCCAGTCGACTCCGGCGTCGTTTCTGGTTCACCTTGATTTGGATGTGCTCAGGCGGAGCCACGTACAGCTCACGGCAGCACTCGTTCGTGTAGCTGTAAGGCCCAGTGACCACCCACCACATGTTGTTGATGTTGTAGAGCGCCGTACCGCGCTGCCACCGGCCTTTGTAGTCGGTGAACCATACGGTCTGGCCATGCTCCAGCATATGGCCGTCCGCCGACTTCAGGTTGCTGCTCATCCACGATTGGTTTTTGCGTTCGTTCCAGTCCACACCCTTGAAGTGCCAGCTTCCCTCGTAGTGGAGCTGGATTCGCTCGAGAGCCGTGAGGTGCCCCGGGCCGACCTTTTTCTCGTGCTTGCGCATCCACTCCTCGTCGAAGTAGTAGCCGCTGAAGATGTTGCACAGATAGGTGCGGATACGCCGGCGGGTGCGTTCCATCTCCAGACGCATCAGGTAGGGCATGTGCTTCTCTTTGTCGCTCTGGTACCGACCGTCATGGTCGGGGCGATCAGGCGCGTTGACGTTCTGGAACATCTCGAAGGTGATCGAAGCGCCGGACAGCTCCAGATCGGCTTTCAGGTCGCCCTTGCTGCACACGCGCTTGTTGCGGCGGAAGTTCTCCTTGATGCCGTATGGGTCATCCTTTTTGTCGCGCTCGCTCAGCTCGGGCATGGCGCAGGTCCACCCCAAGCGATTGAGCGTCTGCACGATACGCTTCAGCACCTGGTTGCGGTACTCCCGCTCCCAGGCCTTCTCCTGGTCCCATGGCTGGCGGCCTGGGTGCGGCTCGCGGATGATGATTTCGGCGTCGCCGAAGATGATGCTGGCGGTGCGGTTGATTTGGGGCATTTGGGGTTTCTCCGTGCAAGTATACCCCTTGCAGGGGTGGCGTGATTTGCGCGCCTGAGCTACTTATTACTAATAGTCATTGAACGCAAATTTCAAAAAGCGGCAAGAAAGGTGATGGGTCCGGCTTTCGATTTCTGTGACTTGGCCAGCCGAATGCTCAACTGCTTTTCAACATAGGAGGTGTACGTGGCTGGAATCAAAATCGGCAACTATCAAACTGTTGTTATGAACAACATTACTGTTCATGGTTTTGATGTAGGTATTCAGTTGAGTGGAGCTAAGAGTGGGCGTTTAGATAACATAGATATTAGCTCTGGAAGGAGACTTAAGGTTGGTAGAAACCAGCTTTGTCCTTGCGGATCTTTGAAAAAATATAAACATTGTCATGGTTCTTTGGGAGGCGGTATGTCTATTGGAATTAAATCTGAGCACAGCAATTTCACTGTAGGCAAGGCCCGTATTATCGCAGATGTTGGGGTGGATCTAGTGCACAGTAATGGCCATATTGATGACTATCTCCATGTCGATCCGAACGCCCCTAATCTTGGGGAAGTATTGAATCGACTGGATCAAAGTGACCGCCCTCCGCAGGAGCTTATAGATCAGGCTATACAGGATATAAAAAAGACAGGAGCCGCAAATGCTATTGAGAAAACCGATCTGAAGGCCTGGTGTGATAAACAAGGAATTAATGCTGCTATGTGGATTCAGCTAGCAGCGGCTATTGGGTTGGCAGCGCTCGGGGGATGATCGCTTGCTAGTATAAATTCCATTTCCTTAAGTTGCTGGATTGAAGACCAGCGCTCTGCCAGCGCGGTCTCATCGTAGAACCAGCTGTTCTCGCCGCGGCTTTCCAGAAAAGTATCGGCGAGTTGGCACTGCGCGGGCGAACAGAGGGGGTAGGGTCTGTGTATTTCTAATGGGCGAGTGATCCAGAAAGGAGAAGGAAATGGCAATGCCAGGTGAGCTGCAAGAGTCTGAATTGGCACATGCTCTGGGAATGCTTCAAGGTGAAGTGTCTCGGTATATTTCGCACAACGAACCGAAGGCTGATGATTCCGGGCACTGGGTCTACTTCAAGCTTGAAACCCCCAAGGCTATTCTCGATAGACTGGGCGTCGGAAAAAGTCTGGTTTTCGACCTCCGACGCCGTTGATCAGGCCGCACGTCTTTTCAACTGCTCTATCAATTGCGTAGGCAGATCTTTAATGGTCAGTGTGGCGCCGTCCTGATCGAACTCGATGCGCTTACCGAGCAGGCGGGCTTCAAAGCTGATCGACATACCCTCAGCCCGTCCGGTATAGCGCCGGTACTGGTTGAGGGTACGCTTGTCCGGAGCGAAGGTTTCTGAGATCCCGTAGTCGCCGCCCCGAATGAACTCGGCGAATGTCTTCGGGCGCTCCTCGTCCAGCAGTTCCGACAAATCGTCCAGCTTTACCAGCTCCCCCGTCTTGCTCTGCGCCTGGGCGTACGCCACCAGGTCATGGCTCTTCTCGCTGGCAGTATCGTCGGCCAAGTCTTCCGCCTTCACGTAGTCGCTAAAGGCTTTCAGCAGCGTGCGCGTCTCGCCCGGCGAGTCTACACCCTCTGTCACTCCGATGAAGTCTTGGAAGTAGCCGACAGCGCGGCGGCCGCCCTTGGGCTTGATGAACGACACGTACTGCCTTGACGCAGGGTTGCCCTTCCATTCGCTGAGATTGATGCGAGCGCCGAAGGCGAGGGTGCCTGTGTCCAGATTGCGCGAGATCGCCACGCTCAGGTCATGAGCTACAGCCACCGTCTCGACCTGCTGCAGGATGGCGATGGTCAGGTACTCCGTCAGGCCCTGCTGGTAGTGGGCGAAAAGCACATGCCCGCCGACGGACAGATTCGACTCTTCCATCAGCTTGGTCAGGTGCTCGACCGCAGTGCTGGTGAAGTCGATGAAGCTGAAGCCTTGAAGGAACCACTCATCCAGCCAGTCACAGAGTGGATACGCGCCTGACGACGGCTGGAAGTAACCCCAGCCCTTGCCGGTCTTGGCGTTGTAGGTGTCGTTGACATCGTGCACCAGGTTCTCGATGGCGGCGCTGTCGGGCAGAGTGGAACTGGCGAGGTGCAGGCATGCCGGGCTGCCGTCCGGCTTCTTGTCGATGAAGTGCATCACTGCGTTGCGAATGGGCATGTTGGATCCTCCGCGGCCGGGGCTCGGCATGGTGGCAATTTGTTTGCGAATGCGTTATTTAATGAGGGCCGGCAATCGGACCGGTCTCGAAAGGAATAATCTGACCAGAAAGTCAGCCTTGGCCGGCTGATAACGAGGGATCTATGTCTAGAGCGCAAGTAGATCATAACTGGACTCACATCTATCACAATCACAGTAACTACATAGGTGGACTTACGGTTCGTGAAAAAATAGATGAAGTGAAGCGAGTATTAGAAAAGCTTGATCTAGCGAAGCCAACCGATTCGAATACAAAACTGAAACTTGAGCTTCACCGAATTCTCACGGCGCTGATTCGTTGCCGGCAGTTTATTTGTAGCGAACTAGATCTGACGCATGATGATTTGCATATCAATTACCGTTTTGCTACGGATTCTATGCTTGCCAATCAGGAGGCATTAGATAAATTCTTGGCTGAATGCGAGGCTGAGTTGTCATCACCTGCATAGCGACTAAGCTCGGCTAAGCTTGCCTTTTCGAACTTTCTCGCCAGTTTCGGCGATATCTCAAAAGCTGGCGCGTCAGGTCGTTGCAGCCGACGCGCTCGCTCTTCAGTATCAGCAGCAGCCCAGGACAGAGCCAGGTCTTGCCAGAGCGCTTGCACCTGGTCGTAGCCGTGAGCCTTCACCTCGGCAGCGAGCAGCTTCTTGATGCCGGCAGGCATTTCGATCAGCACCTGCTCTACACCTAGTCGAGCACCCTCGGCTTTTTTCTTCTCCCTGGATCGGCGCGAATATTCCGCACCCTTCGTCTTGTCCTTGTTTGCCACAGGCGCCTCCCAAGCCGCTGGGCGGCAGATGAATGAATTGCTGGCGCCGGCCATGCCGGGCTCGGTTCGAAACCTTGCTCACCGCCGTAAGCCTCGTGCCGGAAAGTCGATGCTGTAGTCATCAATCAAGCGCTGCAGCAGCTTGTCGCTGATGCCCATTCGATTCGCCACGGCGTTCCGTGACATACCGCAGTCGCGCAGCGAGACCAGGCGTTCCAGCTTTTTGGCATCGGCGTTGCGGTCGATTTTCCGACCGTTGCTGCTCCGTCCCTCGCTGACTTGGAAAAGGAATTCACCTTCCTTGGCGATGCGGTGCAGCGTTGCCATGGCGATACCGGTGGCCTTTGCTGCCTCGTTGTAGGTCATGGTCTTGGCCAACTCGCGAACCATCGCGTTTCGCTTCGCGAGCTCTTCACGCCGCTTCCGGCCGGCTTCCTTACGCTCGACCACTGGCGCCTGATTATTGAATCGGGCCGGCGGGCGAGGGGTGTAGTTAAAGGGCGGCCCGACAGTGACGCTGCCACCAGCGGCAAGATAGGCGTTGACCTGGTCTGCCAACTGCTCAGCGATCGCTTGGTGCGGATCGGGGATAGCGGTACCGATGTTCATGGGTGAGCCCTCGTCTTACTGGCTGCTCCAGCCTCCATCGCATTTACGAAATTGATTGCGGCCTGATAGCTGAATGCGAAGCCGTGTACGACACCTGTCGCGATCTCGATCACGTCCCACGTCTTCCCATTACTCGAAGCCTGAAAGCGGGGAGAGGCCTTGGCGCGAGCTTCGGCTCGCACGTATTTGCTGCGCTCAAGCAATGCCGCGAGCACAGCAAGCTTCTGCGCGAACGCAGGATGCATTGCTGGTTGCATGGGGATACCTCGGAAGGGGTCAGACGTGATGCTCGAAGGCCTCAGCCTTACGAACTATTCGGATTTGAGCGGTGCGGCGCTCTGGTACACGTCGGTCGCGGCGCATCGGGTCGCCGTCGTCGAGCATGGCGTGCATAGCGATGAAGCCAGCAAGGATGAAGCAGAGCGGGCTTATGATCTGGCCTTTGATTGCTTTTGCGATCGCGTCGGTCCGGCGTCTTGCATCAAGCTTGAAAAGCACCGTCTCGATGCGATTCGCCGCGGTACCAGGTGCGATGCTCATCTGGCGGGCGATCTCTTTTGTCGTCAGCCCCTGCGCGACCAGCAGCAGGGCTTCAAGCTCGCGAGGGGCAAGGCCTTTACCAAGATGGCCCGTCCATGCGCCGTTGGTTATCGTGTCCATGATCTATCTCGGTAGGGCGCCTTCCAGGGCTTTGCGCAGCTCAAGGACAAGCGCGGTCGAAAGGGTGAGGGATTGGCTGTCTTCGTCGATTGCGTTGAGTGATGCAATCAAATTGCGTGAGGCGGCGTGTACGGCTTCAAGGCGTGGCTTCGGTATAGACGGGCCCTTGATCGTGCCGGCTGTGACCTTATTCTTGCCGCTGGCCTGGGCCTTTTGGAGCTCGGCGCCGAGTACCTTGCCGGCGTCGTCACCGTGAGTGCGGACGACCTGAGCGGCGGTCGTTGCTGATACTTGCCCGGCGGCGACCAGATTCTGCACATCGGTGTTTGCATTGCCGACGGTGACGACCTGCTCGACATGCTGCCGGGTCTTGCCGACCTTCTTTGCGATCTGCTCCACGGTCCAGCCGAACGCCCTGAGACGCTTGTAGCCCTCGGCCAGTTCGAGCGGGGAAAGCTTCTCGTTTTCCTGGCTGCTGATGATCCGCGCAACTCGGTCGGCATCGCTGCCCTCGAACATGCGCACATCAACCCAGAACTCCAGAACGTTCGGATCTTCTTTGCTGGGCGTGCGCGGCAGTCGTCCAGCCTGGTCAAGCCTCAGCAGCGCCCGGCGCCGGCGGTGACCATCAACGACCCAGACGCCACCGGCATCCCGCGGGCGAATCTCAAGCGCCGGTATGACGCCGCCGTCCGCGATGAACTCCGCGAGGGCGTTGATGCTGGACTCAAGCGCCTCGCCCTCGGTGCGGAGGTTGAAGCCTGGCTCTTCGTGGATATCTTCAAGCCGCACTTTGATTGCGTCGGCGCGGCGCATCTCGCCGTCCTTGAGCATTTGCCTGATTGATTTGGTCATGCAATTAACTTCCGTTGGGGGCTGCATTGGAGATTGATCGGAACACCAGGGCGCAAGCCTGCTTATTTCCGCTACGCAGATCTTTTACGTACACGTCCGCAGTTGCTCGGACACAGGGGATTTGAGCGGTCTTTACTCATCCGGCGTTGCAGCCCGCTCGGGCACGCTCAGATCAATCTCCGATGCAGCCTGGAGATAGGGGCACCAGGTGGATCGGGCAGTTAACGTCAGGCTGACGTGGCGCTGGTTGTTCAGTCGATTACGTAATCGGCGTGGCGCACGCACTGGGCACTATTCGCGTCAGTAACCAAGCAAGAAAGCTCACCAGACTCGAATGAATAGGCGCTGATTGGCGTTTCGTCAGCGGCCAGCAGACCGGCCTGCTCTTCGTTCTCGGCGGTCACGACGACCTCGCAAACCGCCATGAGGCGAAAGCTGTACTGGGGCATTTGCTATCTCCTGGTTGATTTCCCGTCTGCCCCTCAACCCCGAAGGGCAGCCAGTGAAATCGAGCAATTCAGGTTTCCAGTGCTGACTCTTCGATTGCGCGCAGCATCTTGCTTACCTGAGCTCTTGCATCGGAATATCGATGCGTCGCAGCCCCCAACTCAGCCTCAAGGCGATTGGCCTCTTCGTAGGCGACCTTTTCTTCCGCCTTGGCCAGCTTGAGCGCTTCAAATAGCGCGATTTGATTACTCATTGCCTTCCCCGCTGGTTGATTTCCCGTCTGGCCCTGTCGCCAAGGCCAGCCAGTGAAATCAAATCACCGCCGTCAGCGTCCTGGTGCCGTCGGCGTGTTGCGTAGTGATGTTCATGCCGATGTGGTGCGGTGCGCTTCGTTGAATCGCCACGGCGGCATTACTGAAGCGCTCATCGAAAGTGCCTTCAGCATCAGGCAAGTGCGAGGTGCAAGTCAGGCGAGAGCAGTCTTCGCCGTTCGGCCCTTCACCGTCGTGGGCGATGTTGAAGCTGGCGATCATTGCAATGCCGTGCTCACGGCAAATGCCGATGATTTTTTGCATCAGCGGGCTGATCTGTTCGTCGTAGATCTCTTCTTTGTTCACGGTGCTGTCTCCGAGTGATTTCCCGTCTGGCCCTCAACTTCGAAGGCCAGCCAGTGAAATCGGTCTTTCTGGTCTCCGTTACTCGCCACGGTGGACTGGGCTGAACTGCCGAGGAATTCTCGGTAGTTCCTCTCCGCTACGCGCATCGCCCGATTCGTATCACTGGCCGCTGCCACTACTGGTGGCCCGACTGGCTTGCGTAGTTTCGCGTGACCTCTTGTGGGTACACGGCAGCTATCCAGAGGCTGCATGGGCGGCGGCTTAGCTTTTCCCGACCCGAGTAATGGCTCGGGTGCGTCGCGGTGGTCACGTCTGATTGTGTAAAGAGCGATGGCCTTCACGGCCTCCTCGGGAGCCTGTGTCTCGAGCAAGACCAAATTTAGCCTCAAGCTAAAGTATCGTCAATAGCTCAAAGCTAAATTAATTTCGCCGGCACTAAAAATCGACTGGATTGCCTTCCGTTGGCGATCACCTTTACGGCTCGTTTAGCAGTGAGCTACTATTGGTCGGGACCTGTACGGATATACAGTAATGGAGGTAGGAAAATGCCGGCGGCAATCAGGGAGCATCTCGATGCGACACGGGATCAGTTGACTAGCCTGGAGCGTCTAGGCTTGCGCGTTTCGGAAATGATCAATTCGCCATTAGCGCAGCTGGGGAGGAGAGTGCTTATCCATCGTCTGGATACGGACAGCGACCAGGATTGGGATTCGATCATGGAGCTCCTATCCGAAACGGACGGCTTGGATATGACCTTCTGCGATGATGGATCGGTGCTGTTGCAATGGGAGAAGCCAGCTGGTGAGCAGCCGGTTGAAAGGGGGGAGGGTGGTAGCGGCGAAGAGGCTGCTGGAGACGAGCTGCCGTTCTGAGGAGACAGAGAGCGCGCCGGGTGTCAGCCCGCCGCTCTCTCGGAGTACTTATATGGATTTGCGCACCCCGGTTCAGGCGCTTCGATTGTCCTCGTCATCAAGCGCGACCATTGCCATAAAGTCAGTCTCACTAATAATGCGGATGTTCTGGCCCGCAGTATTTAGCTCTTCGGCTTTAATGTGCTTGCTGCTCTTTTCTTTACCTGCGAGCTTGGTCAGATCTTGATCTCCGACCACGAGGATGGTGGTTTTTTTGGTCACACCATTAGTGAGAGCGCAACCGATAGATGCAGCAAGGTTCTGGGCATGCTGACGAGGCATCTGCATAGCGCCGGTAAAGACAATGCTCTCCCCGGCCAAAGGGCCATCAACGTTGACAGCGGGGGCATCCGCTATGCGTACCGGGCGCTTGTTTCTTGCCAGCCAGTCGTAGGGTGGGATCCCGGTCGACTCGCAAGCCTTCAAGAGGACGTATCCGGCAGCCCTGGCGTCGTCTACGGCATTGTGATGACGGGGAAGAGGAATACCTAGGTATTTGCAAACCGAATTCAGTCTGTAACCACCCTCGGCATACTTTTCTGGCCATGCACGCTTGACTACAGGGTGAATGTTCAGCCAATGGTTGCTCATTCGAGGTAGTCTGCGAACATCACAGGCTTGACTGAAGGCTGATCTGTCGAAATGGCCATAACTAGCTACTAGACTGTCACCAGCCAACAGCTTTATTTGATTAAGTCCGGCGTCGAACAGTGGTTCGCCCACAACCATATCTGCAGTGATCTCGTGGATGCTAATATTGAAATCAAGGAACTCGTCCTCGGGATCAATTAAGCTCTCCCACTCGTTGACTATTTGGCCATCTACGAACTCAACGGCGCCGATTTGACAGATCGAACCAAACCAAGAGTTTGCAGTTTCGACGTCAATGGTTATAAATCGATTTTTATGCACGGCCTCTCCTTGGTCTAGTGAAACCAGAGGCTACCAAGGCCAAGCGCTAGGCCGGCAGCCGGCTTTTCGTACAACAGGCGGAATCTCAGGTGTCTGTGTCGACCTAGGTCCGTCACGCCATCTCAATCATCGGCACTGTCATTCTGCTGGGTAGCAAACTTGCGGGAATCTGGAGTGAAAGTTACCACCATTCCAGTCTTGGAGCAGGTGAGGGTGACCTCTGCATCCATGTCAATTTCAAGGTCTTGTCCGCGAAGGCCTTGCCATTGGGCGAGGTAATGTAGCGATCCAAATTTCTCACGTTTCTTGAGTTGTTTACTGACTCCGCCCTTCCAATTTAGCGGCGGGAGCTCATCCGCCCTGGCGCATTCGGCCAAGACTGGTTCTCGAATTGCAAGCTGACGGCCGACCTCCCAAGACTTGATCAATCCTGAGTCGGCGCCTTGCCAAACAGAGTTCCAATCCAAGCCCAGTCGCTCAGGCTCGCTGTGGTTGCGGTGAATTAATCGACTCATATCTTTGCTGGCTCTTCCATGCTATTAATTTTCTGTCTTGTTAAGACGACATCGCTCCTGCGCGTTGTATCACTGCTTATTCAGACAAGTTGGTGCCGAGTCGCTCTACCCATTGAGGCTGTTTTGCGCATGGTTAGGGGTTCCGCTACAACAAATTCGCATTCCACACCAGAAGTACTCTTGCCTGAATATAGGTTTCTTCTTGGCGGATCATTCGATCTTTATGGTTCGGGTTGTCAGAGATCATTTCGAAATACTCCTCGTCCGCAATTTGCAGTCGCTTGATGTATTCATGGCCTCCCCAAGAGAAATAATAGATCCCATCGCCAACAAACGCGCGGATGCTCGCATCTACTATTAGCGGGTCGCGATTCTTAATCGTGGGCGCCATGGACTGGCCCCATCCTGTAACCAGCTTCAGGTGGTAGTGCTCCTTGAACTCGACGCCCAGCTCTCGCAGGTGTCTAGGGCTTACCCGCACATCCTGAAGCATCTCTGGATGGTCGTGCGCTACTTGCCCTCCACCCATGGAACCACGGACGTCGTAATGCGCGATCCATACCTCATCGCCAACTAATCCTGGTCTGGAGAGGTCTGCGTTGATCGGGTTTGGCGCTGCTGTCTCTTCGGCCGCTGCAAGCAGTCGCTGACGTGTAGCCTCGGGAATTCGTTTACCGCTTTTCGCAAGCATCTGTTTGACAAGGTCGGAAGCTGATCTCGGACTCGGATCGGCCATTGGCGATGCGTCGTGGACCTCCTCAGGAATTGAGTCGAACCAGCCGCGCGGCAGGCCCTCAATAGCTTCGATACGCCTCGCTACGTCATCGCCTAAGTTTTTCGCCGTCTTGTCCGAAAGAATCTGGCTGAGATGGGCGGGCGCCATTCCCCAGCGCTCTGCGCAGGATCCTTTTTTCTGGCTGCCAATCAGCTTGACCAGGTTGTGCTTGCGAATCTCGTAGATATCCATGACGCGAAGAATGCCAGTCTTTAGCTGTCTGCTAAATGTACGCAAAGCTAAATTCTCCTTGCTCAAACATTAGCCGCAAGCTAAATTCTGTTAGATGTGTAAGGAGAATCCTCATGAATGAGCACCTTCGTGATTGGCTGGGTGGGGCCACGAACGAGCGGCGGCAGGAAGTGGCTGCCGCCGCAAAAACCACCATAGGCCACATGTGGCAGCTAGCGGGCGGCCATCGAAAGGCTTCTACAGAGCTGGCCGAACGTCTTCAGGATGCATCTGATGGCGAGATCACTATCGCCGGACTGCGCCCTGATCTCATTCAGTTTGCACGGAAAGCGCTGAAGGGTGTCGCGTGATCCATCAACCCAGGCACTGCATGAGATGGCTTTTGGCGAGCAATCCATCTGCCGCGATTCGAATTATTTACCGTCTGGCGCCTTGCCAGTAGATGGGCAAAACACCTGTTGATTTATCCAGCCCATAAATCGCAGGCGAAAAAAAACCGCCTGGCAGGGCGGTCTCTTCAACATCTTTTCGAGGTCGATTATGCACTTCCATCACGACGCAAGCAACGCTCGCGCGGCAGGTTTTCGTTATGCCCCAAAACTGTCGCGTCAGGCGGGTAAGGGCGGCCAATGAGCACGATCATCATGACCGCGTGCTGGCCATTGCAGGGTATGAGCCCAGCTCAAAAGGCTGTGCTGATCTCTCTCGCCGACAACGCAAACGATGACGGTGTCTGCTGGCCTTCTGTGGCTCGTATCGCGGAACGCACCTGCCTGTCAGAGCGGGCGGTTCGCAATGCGCTGCGCTGGCTTGAGCAGGTCCATGTTCTGACTGCGCATCAGAGAGCAGGGCGCTCAACCTGGTACACGGTGAGCCCGAATCTATATGACCCCGGCATTTCCTGCCCCCCGGAACCAGATGCCGCCCCACCCCGGCAGGATATGCCGACCACCCCGGCACCAGATGCCGGACACCCCGGCACCTCCTGCCCCCAGAACCGTAATAGAACCATCAAGGAACCGTCAGTAGCTACTCGCGACCCCTCGAAGCAGGTTCCGGTCGATCAGATCGTCGACCTGTTCAACGAGATGCTGCCGCAATTGCCGAAGGTGATCCTGATCAACCCTGATCGCCGAAAGAAAGTCGGCGCTCGCTGGAGCGAAAGTCCCGTACACCAGGATCTGGAATTCTGGCGCGATTTCTTCGGCATGGTTCAGTCGAGCGACTTCCTGATGGGCAAAGCGAAGGGTAGGGACGGGAACCCATTCCGCTGCACGTTCGACTGGCTGATCGCCCCGACCAACTTCGTGAAGGTGGTGGAGGGCAATTACCATGCGTGATCCCTACAACGCCGAGGCCGAGCACGGCCTACTGGGCGCGATGATGATCCGCCCCGAGCTGATCGACACCCTGAGCGAAGACCTGTCGCCGGAGTCGTTCTACTTCGCCGAGAACGCTGAGGTCTTCCGCGGCATCCTCGCGGTGCGATCCGATGGCAACGCCGTGGACTTCCTGACGGTTGCAGATCGAATTGGTTTTTTGGCGAACGGTGATAGGGCGCTGGCCTACTGCGCCGAGATCGTGAACAACACCCCCAGTGTCGCTAGCGCCAAGACCTACGCAAGCATCGTTCGCGAGCGGGCCATTGAGCGCGCCCTGTACAGCCTGGGCGAGCACGCCATCGAGGTGGCTCAGGGTAGCGAGAGCATCCAGGCGAAGATCGCTGCCGTTCAGGCCGCGGCGATGGCCATCGATAGCGCCACCAATGACGACGAGATCGTCAAGGCCGGGGATGTGATGGGTGAGCAGATCGAGGTTTGGCAGGAGCGCCACGACCGCCATGTTCGCGGTGAAACCCTGATCGGACTGTCGACGGGGCTTGTCGATCTGGACGAGAAGACCGGCGGCCTGCAGCCCGATCATCTCTACGTGCTCGCGGGGCGCCCAGCGATGGGCAAAACCACTCTTGCCATGAAATTCATAGCCAATGCGGCCATCCGGCAGGGCAAGTCGGCTTTGGTCGTCAGCCTTGAAATGAACAAGCGACAGCTGATCGACCGTCTTGTCGCTGCTGAAGGTCGTATCCCGCTCAACCTGATCAAGAACGGCACTGCCTGCCAGGACCACGGCGCCGAGTTGGCGACCGCTTCGCGGCTCATCCAGTTTGCCCCGCTGTACATCGCCGACAAGGCCGGGTCATCGATCGGCCGGATCCGTTCTCTGGCTCGACGCCACAAGCTTCGCTACGGCCTCGACATCCTGATGATCGATTACCTCCAGCTCGTTGAGGGCGACGGGGGCAATCGCACCGAGGAGGTTTCCAGCATCAGCCGTGGTTGCAAGTTGCTTGCAAACGAACTGGGTATCCCGGTCGTCCTGCTGAGTCAGCTGTCCCGCAAGTGCGAAGAGCGCCCCAACAAGCGCCCAATCCCGTCTGACCTTCGCGAGTCCGGGGCCATCGAGCAAGACGCCGACGTGATCATGTTCGTGTACCGCGACGAGGTCTACAGCGAGCACACCGAAGCCAAGGGTATCGCCGAGATCATCATCGGGAAGGGCCGGGACATCGAAACGGGCACCGTTCGCGCCGCGTTCCTTGGGCAGTACAACCGTTTCGAAGACCTCGCCTCCGGGTGGATTCCCCCTTCATCTGCAAAACCAGAAAAAGGCAAGTCCATGGCCGACCGCTACCAGGGGAGGTCTCGCCATGCTGCAGCCTGAGCTCACCGAATACCGCTATGCCCTGTACTGCCGATCCGACCTGTTCGGCCTGGCCGACAAACCACAACCCCCGATAGCGCTCTACCGCGACGAAAGCCTGGCCAATGCCCACGGCTATCGCCTGTGGCCGAGCGCCTATCAAGTCATCGACCTCCACGGAGAGGAAAGCCCATGCGGCAATCGAAACTGACCAAGGCCGCGCGCGGTCGGGAGTGCCAAGTGCGCATTCCTGGCGTCTGCAACGGCAACCCTGAAACCACGGTGCTCGCGCACTACCGGCTCGCCGGCACCTGCGGCATGGGCAGGAAGCCGCATGACATGCAGGGCGCGTGGGCATGTAGTGCATGTCATGACGCCTGTGACGGCCGGAGTTGCTGTGTTGATCGCGAAACGGCTCGGCATCATCACGCGGAAGGCGTCATGCGCACCCAGGACATCCTGCTCAACGAGGGGGTGCTTGTCGCATGACTCAGAGACCACCACTTCGCAATCCACGTGCGCCCGGTACCAAGATCACACGCGCCAAGCCTGTCGACCGCGAAGGGCAGGAGCAGGCCGCACTCATGAGGGAGATCGAGCTCCGCTATCCCGAAGTGCGCGATCTGATTTATCACGTCCCGAACGGTGGGCACCGCGTGAAGGCCGTGGCCGCGAAGCTCAAGGCCCAGGGGGTGAAGGCAGGCATCCCGGACCTGGTGCTGCCCATGGCCCGCGGTGGCTACTTCGGGCTGTACGTTGAGTTCAAGGCGACTATCGATCCGGCGCCAGTGTCCGCCAGTCAGCAAGCCTGTATTCGCCGCCTGAACGATCAAGGCTATCTGGCCATCGTTTGCCGTGGGCACTTCGACGCTATGGAGCAGCTTCGGGCCTATCTGCTGCTGCCGAAAACGGAGGTTGCAGCATGACCAACACCGCCGCTGTGAAAATCAGCGATGCAGAAATCCGCCGCCAGGCTACTGGCCAGGTCCGCGATCTGCGCGCGCTGGGCAATCAGGGTCTTTATTTCAGATTTCATCGGTCCCGCGAGCGCGGTTCTTGGTACCTGATCCACAAGGGCAAGTGGAACCTGATCGGTTCCTACCCTGAGCTGAGCGCCTCCAAGGTCGCCACTGCGTTGCCGGATATCCGCCTGCGGCTTGAGGCCGGGGAGGGCTCAAGCCTATCCAGTTGGATCCTGACCGGTGAGCTGCTGTCGTGGTTTGCCGATCGCATGTCCCGCGACCGCAGCCTGTCGGCCAAGCGCAAGAGCACTGCGGCCTCGGTGATGAAGCAACACTTGATACCTCGCCTGGGCGACACGCCACTGGCTGAGATCGACAAGGCGCTGCTCGATCGCAAGTTGATGTGGCCGCTGCAGGAGTCGCTATCGATTGACTACGTGCGCCTGGTCTTCCAACTGTTGGTCCTGGCGTTCCGGCAAGCGCACCGGCTCGGGCTGATCAGTAAGAACCCGTTCACCGGAATCCGCTTCAGTGACTTCTCCAAGGCCAAGGTTAGCGTCAAGCCGTCCCGGCTTCGCGCGAAGGACATCGAGTACCTGATGGATCTGTTTGCCCTGGAGCTTCGCGAGGATGCGGGCGAGGGCAAGCTGGTCGCCAAGGACACCAGCTCGCTGGCTGGCCTGCTGGGCTTGATGATGCTTTGTCACGGGACCCGCCTGGGTGAGACAAGGCAGGCGCGCTGGAGCCATATCAGCCTGGCGGAGCGCGAGTGGTTCATCCCTGCCGAGCACACGAAGACTGGCGTCGAGCATCGCCTACCACTGACCGATCAAGTGCGCTCGGTGCTGATGACCTACCGGGAGGCTCAGCGCAATCAGGGCTATGAGGGCGTATTCGTATTCCCGGGCCGCAACGGCAAGGCGTTGAGCGACGTGAAAGCCAGTCAGGTGTTCACCCGGCTTGGCCAGGGCGAGTGGACCAGTCACGACCTGCGCAAACTTGCCCGCACCAGTTGGGCCGATCTCGGCGTAGACCACCTGGTGGGCGAGATGCTGATCAACCACGCCGTCAGCCACAACGTAAAGGTGTATGTCCAGTCCGACATGATGGCCCGCAGGCGCGAGGCCCTGGAGAAGTGGCACGCGCACCTAGACCAGAAGGGATTCGGCCTGATTCACGGCTTGACCGAACCTAGATCCGAAGTTTCCGGTATTTCGCCACAGGCCGCGCCCGTCGAGGGCTCCAGCGGCATTGCGGAGTCAACCATAGGCGAGGATTCGAAATGACAAGGAAGAGCCACGGGCCGTCCTTCAAACAGCACATGATCAGGCTTGCCGAGTGCGGCGCCTGCCAAGGTCGCGGGGTCGTGCAGGGCGTTTTTCATGAACTGGGCTGTGACGTCTGCTGCGGCTCCGGCTGGATTGATCCTTGGACCAATCGGCCGATGCCGGTGGAGGCATTGGCCGCCCAGTTGGGGATGAACCTGCGCGCAGCGAAGAAGCAGATTGAGCAATTGAAGAACCCTCGGGCCACTGGGCCGGAGGCGATTTATCAGGAAGCCAACCGGCTGGGTGCCGGTGGTAGCAACTACACCGGGGATTGAGGGGAAAGGACATGAAGGTAATCTGCGCACGCCAGGCTTGGCACGACGCACTCCACGAAGACCGGCCTTCTGCATTGGCGGTCGCCGCAGAGGCGGCTGTGATCGGGCGGGAGTTCGGTGCGGGGGAAAACAAGATTATGGTCATGCTGGAGAACCATGACGGCAAAGAGGTAGCCAAGGTCTACGAAATCCGCACGGAAGGCGTACACGAAACCCGATCAGGACGCCGCCTCACTGATTCACGCTGCGCACACATGCTGGTCGCCGGCATGGTCATGGTAGCGATCGACACACTGCCTAAATCGCTACGAACTTTCGGCAATTTCATGTATTCGCCGATCACCAACGCTAACGACCTGAGCATTGCTCATGGCCTAGCGTGGCTAGGTAGCGGGCTGGATGATTTGTCGGGCCGCAAAAAGGAGCGCGCTTACTGGATGGCGATGGCGGCTCTGCAATCGCACAAGCAAATGGTCCATGATCGAGAAGGGTGGGGGCCAAGTGCGGTGTGCATCTTCGTGGAGGAGCGCACCGGCGTGAAGATGGAGCCCAGCCATTGGGCGCGTGACTGGGCTGAAGTATGGGGCCGGCTGGGTGCCCACATCGACAAATTGGACCGGCAGGCTCTGCGGCCCGTTGCCCAGGTTGTAGAGCGTATGAGGGCGCGCGAAAAAGCTGCTTGACTATTTGGCGAGTGTTTTGGCACTATTTCGCCATCGTGATAATTTCGCCTTTGGCGAACAAACAAAGAAACCCGGCCCAAAGCCGGGTTTTTTTGTTTGTTCAGTCCTGAATTTCGACTTCGGTCAAGGTTGACTGATACCTCGCAGCATAGAAGCCCTTCGTTTGTAGTGAGTTGAGGACCTCGGCTTGCTTGAGTCCTGTTGGGAGATTTTCGATAGCGACGGTTCTTTCGTAGCTAATGCCATCTAGAAACACCGATCCAGCCCCACTAATCCGTGGAATCTCCCTGCCTTCCTCAATAATGAGCCAGCGGTCTTGGTCTCGATACAGGTCAACTTGCATGGGACTTCCTTTTCATGGATTGAGGCTGGATGGTAGCCCTTGGCTATATTCGGGCGTAGCTGTCTATTCATCCATGACTTCCCGGAAACAATTCAAGGGCCCACTTCGGTGGGCCAATTCATTTGCGCTCCCCGCAACGGGAGGAATCGAGATGCCGAACATGCCGGAAAAGGACCCAACACTGTGGGCAGCGGCGCTTGCCTGGTTGGTAGCACGTCAGCCTCAGCTCTATACCGGCGGCATCGCTGCTGCTGTTGCCATGTGCCGCGTTATCTATGGTGGTGGTCGCGGCCGCAAGATTGCCCTTGAGGGCGCTATCTGCGGCTTGATCGCAATCAGCTTGCTGCCGGTTCTGGAGTACTTCGCGCTACCCCCGAATCTCTCGGTCTTCGCCGGCTGCATGGTTGGCTTCATTGGAGTGGAAAAGCTGCGTGACTACTCGGATCGGTTCATGAGTAAGAAAGTGGAGGGATAGCAGGTGCTCGCTCGCGAACCAGCCAAGAAGCCAAGTCCATACAGCTACCGCTGGCAGCAGGCCCGCGAAGGCTGGCTGCGCAAGAACCCGCTGTGCATCCGGTGCCTGAACTCAGGACTGAACAAGCCTGCCACCGTTGTTGACCACATCAACCCACACCGTGGTGACATGACCCTGTTCTGGGATCGCACCAACTGGCAGTCCCTGTGCACCAACTGCCACAGCTCCTACAAGCAGCGCTTGGAGAAGTCAGGGCGCGAGGCTGGCTGCGACACCAGTGGGAGGCCGCTGGACCCCAAGCACCACTGGAATCGCCGCTGATGAAGCCCTGTGGGCGCTTCGGGGCCCCATCCCTGAGGGGTAGGGGGGTGAGAATGTTTTTTCCGTAAGCATTCCTGACCGATCGCCCCTCTCTTTACGCAAAACCGCGAAATGAAATCTTTTTTTTGAGAGCTGATAAATGGCTGGGAGACGACCCACTCCGACAGAGCTGAAGCTTGTCAGAGGGAATCCCGGCAAGCGCCCGATCAACAAGAACGAGCCTCAGCCGGCCAGGCGCATCCCTAGCGCGCCCGCGCATCTGGCGAGTGAGGGGCAGGTGGCATGGGGCCGTTTGACAGTGCTACTCGATCGGATGGGTGTTCTCACCGAGGCGGATGGCTTCGCGCTCGAACGGCTCTGCGATTGTTACGCCGAAATCCTCGCACTGCGCGAAATGGTCGACGCCCAGGGGCGCACCTACGAGACCACCAGCACCCAAGGGGAGTTGGTTCTCAAGGCGAACCCTGCTGTTGCCATGCTTGCCGACGTTGATCGTCGCTTCAAAAGTTACCTGGTCGAGTTCGGCCTTACTCCAGCAGCTCGATCCAAGGTTCAGGTTAAAGAGCATGACGACAAAGAAGACCCGCTCGCGGAGCACTTCGCTTGACGATCCTGCTACCCAGTACGCAACTGAAGTGCACTCCGGCGTGCGGATCGCCGGGCCAGACATCCGAAACGCATGCGCTCGCCACCTTCGGGATCTTGTTGAAGGCCCTGGCCGCGGTTTGTTTTGGGATCTAGAAGAAGCCAATAAGGCTATCCGGTTCTATCGCGCCGTACTGAAACTCAATGGTGGGGAGTTCGAGGGCCAGCCCTTCGAGTTGTTGCCTTGGCAGAAATTCATCGTGGGCAGCATTTTTGGCTGGAAGGGTAGTGACGGCTACCGCCGTTTCCGGGTTGTATACGTCGAAAGTGGCAAGGGTTCTGGCAAGTCGCCTTTGGCAGCTGGCGTAGGCCTGAAAGGTTTGGTCAGTGACAATGAGGCGCGGGCTGAGGTTTATGCTGCGGCGACCAAGAAAGACCAGGCCATGATCCTGTTTCGCGACGCGGTGGCCATGGTGCAGCAGTCGCCGGAGCTTACCAAGCGGCTTGCCTGCAGCGGCACGGGGATGAATATCTGGAACCTGGCCTACCTCAAGACGGGGTCGTTCTTTCGACCAATCAGCTCCGATGACGGTCAGTCTGGGCCCAGGCCGCACATGGCTCTCATCGACGAAGTGCATGAGCACAAGACCAACATGGTCGTGGAGATGATGCGAGCAGGCACGAAGAGCCGCAAGCAGGCCCTCATTTTCATGATCACCAACAGTGGGTCGAACAAACGGGGGCCTTGCTGGGAGTACCACGAGTACGGCTCAAAGGTGGCCTCCGGGGCCCTCGTCGACGATGGATTTTTTGCATACATCTGCTCGCTCGATGAGGGTGATGACCCTATCCAGGACGAGAGCTGCTGGTTCAAGTCCAACCCATCCCTGCAAGATGCCGACCTGCCGGGGATGAAGTATCTGCGTGAGCAGGTGACAGAGGCTCGCGGCATGCCAAGCAAGGAGGCCATGGTTCGCCGACTCAATTTCTGCGAATGGACGGGCGCGGAGTCGCCCTGGATATCTTGGGACGTGTGGAGCCAGGCGGAAGAGCGCGTGCCTATGTCGCTGCTGCGTAATCGGCCTTGCGTCGGCGGCCTGGACCTGTCCAGCACCACCGACCTAACTGCATTTGTCCTGCTCTTCTATCCAACCTACGAGGATCCGCATTGGCGGCTGCTGCCGTACTTCTGGATCCCGGACCATGAATTGGACAAGCGTGAGGCTCGCGACAAGGTCCCTTACGCTGCATGGATCAAGGCTCGCGAGCTGGAGACAACACCTGGTCGAGCGATCAGCAAGCTGCATGTGCTTCGTAGGTTGCAGACGATTTGCAGCTTTTTCCAAGTGGACAAGATCGCCTACGACCGATGGCGTATCGAGGATATGCGTCAGTTGATGAGCGAGTACGACATTGAGCTCCCTGAGCTGGTCGAGTTCGGGCAGGGGTTCAAGGACATGGGGCCTGCGGTGGACGAATTCGAGCGCCGCTTGCTCGGCGTTTCAGCAGTCAGATCCGGAGGTGACGACGACGCTGGAGACCTATTCGATGACTCGGATGTTCAGGCGGTGGAGTCGCTACGGCACGACGGTAATCCGGTAATGACCTGGTGTGCCGGCAATGCGGTCATCGTTTCCGACCCGGCGAGCAACCGCAAGGCTGACAAGGCAAAGGCAACCGGTCGGGTCGACGGAATCATCGCGTCGATCATGGCCACCGGTATCAGTGGTGCAGTTTCTGCCGGCAGCAGCGGCACCTCCATCTACGACGAAGGAGTCGGGGTTTGAACAAAATCGCAATCGCGGCGTGGGTTGCCGGGCTGGTGGGCTTTGGATTGCTGGTTTCCGGGATCGCCCTGGTCAGCATTCCCCTTGCACTCATCGTTGCTGGCCTCAGCATGATCGGCTGGGCCTGGCTAGCTGATAGGGCTGCTGCGCGTATTCAAGACAAACGCAACCCAGCAGGAGGGTGAGCATGTTTTTCAGTAATGTGCTCGGCCCGAATGAGGGCCTGGTATCCGATGGCAGCAGCGGCTTCTGGCGCAGCTTGATCGGCTCAGGCCGTTCCGCTTCCGGCGTAAAGGTCACGCCAGACAGTGCGCTGGCGATCACGGTTCTACAAAATTGCGTCACGCTGCTGGCTGAAAGTGTTGGCCAGCTACCTCTTGAACTCTATCGCCGACTCGGGGATGGCAAGCGCGAACCGGCGACGATGCATCAGCTCTACGATGTCCTGCGTTATCAGCCAAACCCCTGGCAGACGCCCTACGAATATCGTGAGTCCAGCCAACTTGCGCTCGGGCTGAGGGGTAATTGCTTCAGCTACGTCGAGCGTAACGATGATGGATCGGTGAAGGCGCTGTACCCGTTGCACAATGACAAGGTCATGGTGCTGAAAGGCAGTGACTTGAGGCCGGTGTATCGCATCGGCGGCCACGAGCCGCTGCCCATGCGCCTGATCCACCATGTGCGCTGGCACACCAAGAATCACTATACCGGTCTGTCTCCGGTCGAACTCCATGCAGATGCCGTCGGCCTGGCCCAAGCAGTTCGCCAGTACGCGGGTAAATCCTTTGCGAACGGCACCGCGGTCAGTGGCGTGATCGAGCGGCCAAAGGAGGCGCCGCCGATCAGAGAGCAGAGCAGCGTCGACCGCATTCTGGATCAGTGGGGTAACAAGTTCTCAGGTATCGACAACGCCAAGAAGGTGGCGATGCTTCAAGAGGGCATGACCTTCAAGCCAGTCTCGATGAACAACGTCGACGCGGAGTTGCTGGGGATTCTCAAAGCGACCGGTCTGGACCTCGCGCGGATCTACAAGATCCCGCCTCACATGGTCAATGATTTGGAGAAGGCCAGCTACAACAGCCTGGAGCAGTTGCTGATTCAGTACGTGATCTTCGCTCTCATGCCGTGGGTGAAGCGCCATGAGCAAGCGATGATGCGTGACTTCCTGCTCCCATCGGAGCGCCGAGAGTACTTCATTGAATTTAACCTTTCCGGGCTGCTGCGAGGCGATCAGAAAAGCCGTTATGACGCTTACGCGATCGGACGGCAATGGGGTTGGTTGTCGATCAACGACATCCGCCGCTTGGAGAACATGCCGCCAGTAGCGAACGGCGACACCTATCTGCAGCCGCTCAACATGACCGACGTGGCAAACGGCCTACCCGACATGAACAACCCTAACGTTCGCGCTCAGCTTGAACAGCAGCGCGACGACATCTTGAGGATGCTTGCTGCATGAAACGACATCTGCGTGCTGCCAGCCTGCTGTTCAATCAGCCGTTGCTGACAACGCCCGACATGCTGGATCTCGCGGTCCGCTGGGCGAATCAAACGATGAGTCTCAACATCGTCAACTTGAGCATGGGCGGTGCAACCACAACACCATCGATGTTCTACGACGACGATGATTACCAGGCTGAGCAGGATCGACGGGAGGAGCAGCGCCGGGCCGCCATTGCGCAAACCGGTGTGGAGGTGATCGGGGTTCACGGCATCCTGGTCAGCCGCGGCAGCCATCTGAACGCGTGTGAGACGATGACCAGTTACGAGGGGTTGCGCGCGGCGCTCAATCAGGCCGTCGCAGACCCCATGGTTGAGCACATCGTCTTCGATATTGACAGCCCAGGTGGCAGCGCGGTCGGCGCTTTCGAACTGGCCGCTGACATCCGTGCTACAACCAAGATCAAACCCATCACTGGCTTGGTCAACTACATGGCGTACTCCGGCGGCTACCTGATTGCGTCTGCCTGCACCGAAGTGGTGGTCAGTCTGACTTCGGGCGTGGGGTCGATCGGGGTGATTGCCAGCCATATGGATCGCTCCAGGATGGTCGAGGGGATGGGCGTCAAGGTCACCACGGTGTTCGCAGGAGCTCACAAGAATGACCTGAGCCCGACCGAGCCGCTGACCGAACAATCGCTGCAGGTGCTCAACGAAATCGTGCAGGAGAGCTATCAGCTGTTCACGACCCATGTCGCCGATTACCGCAATCGTGATGTGGCTGACATCATCGCGACCGAGGCGGCTTGCTACCGCGGCTCGGCAGCTATCGCAGTGGGTCTTGCCGATCGCCTGGAAGCCCCGCAACTGGCCGTGGACAACCTGTCTCGGGCGGTGGCGCTCAGCCGAACACAGCGCCAAGGCGCTCAGGCCCGGCAGCGAATCATTGTCCAGGCTGCGGCTTCGGCCATTCAATCTCAACTCTGACCGCGTTCGCGGCAGTGACCACAACCGCCTTCGGGCGGTTTTTTTATGCCCAGGAGGCAGTATGTCCCTCGTAACACAACTGCGTAGCGAACGCGCCACGATCAACGGTCAGATCCAGGCGCTTGCTCAGCTCGAAGCCGGAGGCACTGCGCTCAGTGCAGAGCAGTTGGCCCAGTTCGAACAGCTCAGCAACCAATTCAACGAGCTTTCCGACAAGCTCAAGCGCGCCGAGGCTGCAGAACGGATGGCAGCTGCCAACGCTGTGCCTGTAGACGAAAGCGCCCAAGGCCTGAACGGGCCGCCCAGCAACATCAGTGGTCCTTTCACCGCCAAACCGGTAGCTGGTGCCAACATGGCTCAAATGGTCCGCGTCCTAGCCGCCGCTCGAGGCGATCAGAACATGGCTGCGAAGATGGCAACTGACTCTGGCTACAACCCTGAAATTGCGATGGCACTCAGCACGGTTACCCCTGGCGCCGGCGGTGTGCTTGTGCCGCAGAGCTTCTCCAGCGAGGTCATCGAGCTGCTGCGACCAAAGTCCGTAGTGCGCAGCCTCGGTGCTGTTTCGCTGCCGCTGCAAAACGGCAACCTTACCGTGCCACGCATCAAAGGCGGCGCGGTCGTGGGCTACATCGGTACCGAGGAGGATATGCCGACTACCGATATGCAGTTCGACGATCTCAAGCTGTCGTCCAAAAAGCTCGCGGCTCTTGTACCGATCAGCAACGACCTTCTGGCGTATTCCGGTACCAATCCGAGCGTGGACCGCCTGGTAGTGAACGACCTGGTCTCGTCTGTCGCCACTGCAGAAGACCTGTCGTTCCTGCGTGGCGCCGGCACTGGCAACCTGCCAAAAGGCCTCCGTTTCTGGGCCCCGTCGTTCAACGTATTCGCGGCACCGGCAGAGATCACCCTGCAGTCGGTCGAGCTGGCCCTGTCTGCGCTCATCCTCCGCCTGGAGAATGCCAACTCCAACATGACCGCACCGGGCTTTGTCATGGCCCCGCGCACCAAGCGCTGGCTGTCAGCCCTGCGTGATGGTAACGGCAACAAGGCCTATCCCGAGCTGGATCAGAACATGCTCAAAGGCTTCCCTGTGGGCAGCACCACGCAGGTGCCGATCAACCTGGGCGCCGATGGAGACGCCTCGGAAATCCACTTCGCTGACTTTGCTGACTGTTTCATCGGTGAGGACGACGCCATGGTGATCGACTTCAGTAAGGAGGCCACCTACAAGGACAGCAACGGCAACGTCATCAGCGCATTCCAGCGTGACCAGACGCTTGTACGGGTGATCGCGAAGCACGACTTCGGGCCGCGGCACATCGAGTCCGTAGCCGTCATGACCGATGTCAAGTGGGGTAGCTCCCTGTAAGGCAAATCGCCCGGCGCGCCGGGCGTTCCAAATCCAGAAATCGGGAGCATCCCATGAGCAAGATCATTGTTACCTTCGAGAAAAACTGGCGCGGCTATGCCGCCGGGGAAACCGCTGGCTTCGCGGCGGATGTGGCGGAAAGCCTGGTCGAGGCTGGCTACGCAATCGAGGCCGGCAAGCAAGCAGCCAAGAAGGGGAAAGCTGCTGCAGAAAGCGCTGCGCCAACTGAGAAAAAGACGGAGGCAGGTAAGGCAGGCGCTGGGAGTACCAGTGAGCCCGCGGGCGATAGCGGTAAGCCTTAATCATGGCGCGCCGCGTAGCCTATATAGGCGATCCTGTTCTCACTTTGGAGCAGGTTGCCTTTCAGTGTCGGGCGGAGCCCGAGGATCTGCAGTCCGAACTGATTGAGCTGGTGATCATCCCCGGCGTGGTCGCTCAGTGCGAGTCGAAAACAGGCGCTGCGATTCGTGAGGCTACCTATGAAGAGGACTGGCCGGCGCACTATCCGTCGGGGCATTCGCTGGACGTTGGCCAGGTGGTCGCCGTCGAGTCTGTCCATGTCATAGGGGCCGGCGCACCGGTACCGTTCTCGGGGCCGGTGGAACTGATATCGGGTAGCAAAGAAAGCTGCCTGGAGTTCCCTGGTGGCCGTCCTGTGGGGCGTCTTCGGATTCGCTACCGTGCCGGTGTGGATCTTGAGTCCCACCCCGGGGTTATCAGCTGGCTGCTGATGGCGGCTGAAACGGCGTTCACCCATCGCGGACAATTGATCGTGGGGCAGTCTCTGGCCGAAGTCCCGAGCAGCTTTGTTGATCATCTGCTGGCTGATATCACCGTTCCGCCGAGGTTCTAGCTATGGCGATACGAGCACCTGCGTCAGGCGAGCTGACGCACCGCATGGCTGTTCGGCGGAGGTTGGACAAACCGGCTGGTCCTGGGCTGGCGCCTGAGTTCACGCCCATCTGTGGGCGCTGGGTCAAGGTCGAGCCGCTTGGCACGGCGACCTATGCCAGTACCCAGCAGACCAAGTCGACCATCACCCATCGTCTGTACTGCCACTTCATCCCCGATCTGGATGCCGACTGCGAGTTTGTCGGACGCGGTCGAGTCTATCGTGTGAAGCGCCCCACCGACCTTGGCGGCCGGCGTGTCTGGTCAGTAGTCGAGGTCGAGGAGCTGGGTTCGGAAAATCGAGAAGGGGGACAGCCGCATGGCCAACTCAGTTTCGATTGACGGCTACCTGCACGTCGAGGGCTTCGACCAGTTCGACCGTGAAGCCTTCAACAAGCGGAAGATCCGCGCAGGGATGCGCAAGGTCGGCCAGCTGATCACGGGCCGGGCGCAGATGAACCTGGCGCTCGGCGGTGGTCAAGAGGGTTATCCGGTCAACCGCACCGGGGTGACGACCGATTCCATTGGTTTCAAGTTGTCGCGCTCGGGGTTTCTGGTGCGTGTCGCGCCGAGCAAGACCAGCAGCATGAAAGAGTTCTACCCGGCTTACCTGCACTACGGTGTGCGGAAGGGCTCGAAAGTGCGAGGCCGTGGCCCTGGCATGGCTCGCCGGGCGCGGGGCAAGCGGCAAGAACTGCTGGATGCTCGGCGGCAAAACGGCTGGCGTATCACCCCACGCGACAACTACATGACCGACGCGCTGACCGACAGCCGATCGGAGGTGCAACGCATCCTGCAGCAGGCCTTCGCCGCCGCGCTGCTCAACTGAGTACACCCGCATGAAAATCACCCCTGTGATCGAGCAGCTGAAAGCCTACGCGCCCGGCTTTGAGGGGCGCGTGGCTGGTGGCCTGAACTGGGACCCGACCAATGACAGCGCCAAGATGCCGCCGCCGGCGGCCTATGTGATTGGGGTTGGTGACTCGGCCGACGAGCCTGTCGCGCAGAACGTGATCACCCAGGACGTGCGCGACGCGATCGACGTGTGTGTCGTGCTGCCCACGGATGACGAGCGAGGGCAGTCGGTCGCTGATGTCCTGCACGACGTGCGCGCCCAGTTGTGGCGTGCCCTGGTCGGCTTTGAGCCTGACGATGAGTCGGGTCCGCTGATCTACGACGGTGGCCAACTGCTGCTGCTTGAGCGCGGCCGCATGGTCTACCGCTACCGCTTCTATGCCGACTTCCAGTTGGGTCGGCTTGAGTGGGACGGCGAGGGCAAGCCGCAGACCTGGCAAGAGTTGGTCCTCGCCGGTCTGCCCGCGCTGGAGGGCGTGGATACCCGCTATGTGTTCACCGACCCGCTGATCAAATTAGAAACCCGAGAGGATCTACCCCAGTGACCACTATTCACCTGCGACCGGCCCCGGGGCGTGCCTGCCCGATGCCGGAGAAGGGCGGCGAACTGCTGCCCGAAAAGGGCGCCGATGTGCCCTTGACTGCGTACTGGCAGCGCCGGATCAACGACGGCGATGCCTTGCCGCCAGATCCGGAGGTGCCGGCCGCCGAAGACGCGGCAGAGCCTGCCGCTAAACCTGCGACCCCCCGCCGAGGAACCAAGGCATGAGCGTCAGTTTCAGCAATATTCCGAGCGATATCCGCGTCCCGCTGTTCTACGCCGAGGTGGACAACTCGATGGCGAACAGCGGCGCATCCACTCTGCGCCGCCTGCTTGTCGGCCAGGTCAATGACGACGTGACCGGACCCGAGATCGGTCGCCTGACGTTGGTATCGCGCACGACCGAGGCGCGTACCATCGCCGGTGACGGCTCGATGCTCGCGGCAATGCACGCTCGCGTTCGCGCGATCGATGTCGCCGGCGAAGTCTGGTGCCTGCCGCTGAAAGTCAGCACCGGCACTGTCGCCACGGCGAGCGTTACCGTAACGGGCACGGCCACGGCGGCTGGCCTGGTCAACCTGTACGTGGCTGGCCAGCGTGTGCGTGCGGTGGTGGTGGCCAGCGCGACAGCGGATGCGGTGGCCACCAGTCTGGCGGCGGCGGTTAACGCCGCCGTAGAACTGCCTGTGACCGCTACTGCAGCTGCAGGAGTCGTCACGCTGACGGCTAAGTTCAAGGGCGACCTGGGCAATGACATTCGCGTCCAGCTCAACCGCCTCGGGCGCACCAACGGTGAAGTAACGCCGGCGGGCCTGACCCTTGTCACCACGGCGATGACCGGCGGCGCCGGTACGCCGGAGATCGCCCAGGCGCTGGCCGCGCTCGGTGACGAGGAATTCGAGTTCATTGCGCAGCCGTGGACCGACACCACCACGCTGAATGCTTGGCAAGCCATCATGGATGACAGCACCGGCCGCTGGTCGTGGGCCAAGCAGCTCTATGGCCATGTCTACAGCGCGCAGCGCGGCACGCTCGGCCAGCAGGTCGCAGCTGGCCGCCTGCGCAACGATCCGCACGTCACTATCCACAGTTTCGAAGCCGGGGTGCCGCAACCGGCGTGGGAAGTCGCTGCCGCCTGGATGGCCCGTACCGCAGTGTTCATCAGCGCGGACCCGGCCCGGCCGACGCAGACCGGCGTGCTGACCGGGCTCGACCCGGCCGAGGCCAGTGATCGCTACCTGCTGACTGAGCGTCAATCGCTGTTGACCAGTGGTATGGCCACGGCCAGCTACAACGGTGGTAGCTACCGCATCGAGCGCGCCGTTACGACCTACCAGCGTAACGCCTTCGGGCAGGCGGACGATTCGTACCTGGACAGTGAGACGCTGCACCAGTCGGCGTATGTGATCCGCTACCTGCGCTCGATCATCACCAGCAAGTACGCCCGTCACAAGCTGGCCAGCGACGGCACGCGCTTTGGTGCTGGCCAGGCGATCGTCACGCCGAACGTGATTCGCGGCGAGCTGATCGCAGCCTACGGCGCGCTGGAGCGTGACGGCATCGTCGAGAACACCGAGCTGTTCAAGCAGAACCTGGTGGTGGAGCGCGACCCGAACAACCCGAACCGCCTGAATGTGCTGTTCCCGCCGGACCTGGTGAACCAGCTGCGCGTGTTCGCGCTGCTCTACCAGTTCCGCCTGCAGTACGCCGACGCGGCGTAACGCAGCTCACCAACTCCAGCCCGCCTTGTGCGGGTTTTTTTATGGGAGGCCCCCAATGGGTCAGAAAGTCGCGGGCACCTGCTACATCAAAATTGATGGCGATCAGCTCACCATCACTGGCGGCGTGGAAGCGCCGCTCTCGGACGTGAAACGCGAAACCATCGTGCGCGGGCATTACAAGGAAGAAGACCTGATCCCTTACCTCAGCGTCGACGCCGTGAAAACCCCCAATTTCCCCCGGGCCAAGCTGGCCGCCGGGCAGAACATGACCATCACCGCCGAGTTTGCAGACGGCTCGGTCTATGTGCTGTCCGGCGCGTATCTGGTGGACGAAACCAAAGTGACCGGCGACGACGCGAAGGTCCCGCTCAAATTTGAAGGCATCGCAGGAGACTGGCAGTAATGAGCACCGTAACCCACAAGCTGAGCGCCCCGATTCAGGCCCACGGTGAAGAAGTCACCGAGCTGGAGTTGCGCCGCCCCACTGTTCAGGAATGCCGCGCCATCAAGGTGCTGCCGTACACCATCGGTGGCGACGGCTACCCCATTGCGGAAGTCGAGGCGGCGGCGAAGTACATCGCCGTGTGCGCGAAGATCCCGCCGACCTCGGTCAACCAGATGGCCCTGGCGGACTTGAACAAGGTGATCTGGACCATTATCGGTTTTTTCCTGCCTGCCGATTCGGAGACGTCCGAGGAATCGTCGATCTGACGTATGACCTCGCCTGGTTCTGGAAAGCCAGCCCAGGCGAGATACAAGGCCTGCCGCTCGACGAGCTGTTCGAGAGCGAGGAAAACGCCTGGCGAATCAACGAGCTGACCAAGGGGGCTTAGATGGCTGATCGCTTCCAGCTCAAGGCCTTGATCACCGGCGTCGACAAGCTGTCGCCGGTGCTGCAAGGCGTACGGAAAAACGCGGCCGTGCTGCGCAAGCAACTGAACAACTCGGGGCTTGGCAAGATCACGTTCGGCGAGGCCCTGCAGGGGGGCGCAATCGCGGCGCCGTTCGTGATGGGGGTGAAGGCGGCGATGGGCTTTGAGAGCGCCATGGCCGACGTCAAGAAAGTGGTCAACTTCGAGTCGCCTGAGCAGTTCAAAGCGATGAGCGACGACGTGCTGGGCTTGTCCGAGCGACTGCCGATGGCCGCGGAGGGGATCGCGCAGATCGTCGCGGCTGGCGGCCAGTCCGGCATTGCCCGCGACGAGCTGAACCGCTTCGCGGAAGACGCGGTAAAGATGGGCGTAGCGTTCGATCAGACCGCGGCGCAGTCCGGCGAAATGATGGCCAAGTGGCGTACCGCGTTCAAGATGAATCAGGACGAGGTCGTCACGCTGGCCGACCAGATCAACCATCTAGGTAACACGGGGGCGGCGAGCACCGGGCAAATCTCCAGCATCCTGACCTCTATCGGCCCGTTGGGAGAGGTGGCCGGTGTGAGCGCCGCGCAACTGGCGGCGATGGGCTCGACACTGGCCGGGGTGGGTATCGCCCAGGACGTGGCGGCCACGGGTATCAAGAACTTCATGCTGACCCTGACCGCTGGTACGGCGGCGACGAAGTCGCAGCAGGAGGCTTACAAGGCCCTGCGCCTGGACTCGAACGAGATCGCCAAGGGCATGCAAACCGACAGCGAGGGCACCATCAACAAGGTGCTGATGACCCTGGCCAAGGTCGAGAAAAGCAAGCAAGCGGCGGTGCTGACCAACCTGTTCGGTAAAGAGTCGGTGGGGGCGATTGCGCCACTGTTGACCAGTCTCGGAACGCTGCAGACGAACTTCAAGGCGGTGGGCAAGGATGGCAAGTACGCAGGTTCGATGACGGCCGAGTATGCGGCTCGCGCGGCGACGACTCAGAACGCGCTGCAGCTCCTGCAGAACCGGGTCACGCGCTTGGGCATCACGGTCGGTTCGATGTTGCTGCCGCCGTTCAATGACTTCCTAGAAACCGTTGGGCCGATGGTGACCGCCGTCTCCAGCCTCGCGGCCGCACACCCGTGGCTTGTGAAGGGCGTGCTCGGTGCGGCAGTGGGCTTCACCGTGCTGCGCCTGGCCACGGCCGGGGCCACGGCGGCATTGGCGCTGATGAACGGCGTGGCGAGCATGAGCCCGATCGGAATGATCGTGCGCGGTATCGCGATCACTGCCGGCGTGCTGATCGCCAACTGGTCAACCGTCGCGCCGTACTTCCAGCGCGTGTGGGCGCTGATCCGCGAGCCCGCTATGGCTGTGTGGGGCTGGATGAAAGCGGCGTTCAACTGGTCGCCACTGGGCCAGATCGTCGCGAACTGGGGGCCGCTGACCGAGTTCTTCGGCGCCCTGTGGGAGCTGGTGAAGGCGCTGTCGGTGCCGTTCTTCGGCTTCCTGCAGTCGGTGTTTGACTGGTCGCCGCTGGGCCTGGTGATGAAACACTGGGAGCCCATTACCGGATTCTTCAAGGGCCTATGGGACAAGCTGCGCCCGATCATCGAACCGATGATGAAATTCCTCGGCTTCGAGGGCGGTGGCGACGGGGTGATCCAGTCGGCCACCGACAAAGTCAGGGCGTGGACGGACGAACAGAACGCGCGTAACGGTGCCGGCCAGCCCGTGCCCGGGGCGCTGGTCAAGCCCATGGCGCCGATGCCGCAAGTGTTGCCCGAGGCGACGACAGCGGCCAGCCTGCTGCGCGCGCCGTCGGCACCGGCGCGCTTGTCGCTGGTCCCGCCGAGTCCAATTGCTGCAGCGGTATCGGCACCGCCGAATGTGCAGGCCGTGTCTGTCGCACCGCCGGCGCTGCGCCTGGTCCCGTCCGTGGCTGCTCCGGCGGCTGTCGCTGCGCCGGCGACGCCTCAACCGCTCCCGGCCGCGACCACGGCCGAGCTGATGAAGGGTCTGCAGGCGGTCCAGCCGTCGCTGATCCCGCACACCGCGAGCCCTTCGTTGCCCGGCGCTGCGCCTGGCACGTTGCCGGCATCGCGTGGCTCGCTCGTTGAGCAAGCCGCCGCAAACAAGACCAAGTTGGAGGGCTCGATGCTCGTTCGCTTCGAGAATGCTCCGGTGGGCATGCGGGTTGATCCGGCCGAAACCAATCAGCCGGGGCTGTCAGTGACGCCGCAAGTCGGCTACCGATCGCTTGCAAGGGGGTGACATGAAGACCTGGCGTGATGAATTACACCCTGCGTCCTTTCGCGGGGTGCCATTTCACGTTGACAGCGACAGCATGCCGGTCGGGCGGCGCACCCAGCTGCATGAGTACCCCCAGCGCGACAAGCCGCTGGTGGAAGACATGGGGCGGGTGACCCGCGTCACAAAGCTGGTGGCGTTTGTCGTCGGTGATGACTGTTTCGTCAAGCGTGACGACCTGCTGAACGCTCTCGACCAGCCCGGGCCGGGGGAGCTGATTCACCCTTGGTTCGGGCGCATGACTGTCACGGCGACGAATTGCAACGTGACCCACGAACGCCGGGAAGGTGGTGTCGTGCGCTTCGACCTGGAGTTCGTCGAAGACGGGGAGAAGGGCTTTCCTGCTGGCGTGCCGAACGCCGCACGGCAGGTCGAGGAGTCGTCGGAAAGCGTGCTCGACTCGGCGATTAACCGGTACAAGTCCGCAATGGCCGTGGTCAACCGCGCGCGCCTTGCTGTCGTGGCGCTGCAGAACGGCATAGCCGGCCTGCAGATGGCGCTGTATCAGGAGTTTGGCAAGATCACCGGGCTGGTCGGATCGGTGGAGGCGCTGGCCGATATGCTGATCAACTCGCCGGGCAACTTCTCGGCGATGATCCGCGCCCAGTTCGCCGACCTGAGCGGACATTCGCGGTCGTCGGGTTACCGCTGGGGGCCTTCTGCAGACGACTCCAGCGTGTCCAGCACTGTGGCCACCAGCTCCAGCGTGCTGGAGGCGGACCCCGAGTTTGCGCGCACGGTGGCGGGCCTTGCAGCGGATGAGCCGGTATTCGCGAGTTACACGGCTGCCGGTCGCGACGTCACAGCGAAGATCGAGCAGGCCCAATCCCTGGGCGCTGCTGTGGCCGAGAGCCGACGTAGTAACAATGCCACCGGCGGCGTGGCGACAGCAGCAGTGGTGCAGGCTGCCCGCGAGCTGGTGCGCGATGCGTTGATCGTGCAGGCCGCGCGAATCGTGGCTGTGATGCCGGTAGTCGCTGCGCCGGCGGCTTTGCCTGGATGCCCGTCGCTGGCCCAGCAAGCGGCGATGCCGGTCCAGCGGCCGGACGTGCCAGCCACGGAAGATGTCGTGACGCTGCGTTACGCGCTGAGCGCTGCGCTGTGGGACGCCGCGCAGGATGTGCCGCACGGGCATTTCGAAGCGCTGGAGACGCTGCGCAAGCACGTTCGCGGGCACCTGAGCGAGGTGGCGCGCTCCGGCGTGCGCCTGACGCAGGTGATCACCCACGAAAGCCTGCCGGCAGTGGTGCTGGCTTACCAGCGCTACGGCGACGCCACGCGCGCCGCCGAGATCGTTACGCGTAACAAGGTGAATCACCCCGGCTTCCTGCCCGTGGGTGCGTTGACCGTCGCCCAGGAGTAAACCCCGTGGATGAAATGAACGCTGTCACGCTGAGCGTGAACGGCCTGGATTATCGCGGATGGAAGAAAGTCAGCATCAGCGCCGGCATCGAGCGGCAGAGCCGAGACTTCAAACTCGACGTGACCTGGCGCTGGCCGGGGCAGGATCAGGAGATTCCGGTGCGGCAGGGCGACTTCTGCCAGGTGCGCATCGGTGGCGACCTTGTCCTGACCGGCTGGATCTACGCTACGCCGATCAACTACGACGCACACACGGTCAACCGCGCGGTGGCGGGTCGCTCGCTGACGTCCGACCTTGTCGACTGCTCGGCGGTCAACTCGCCTGGGCAGTGGCGCGGGCAAAGCGTGCAGCAGATCGTCGAAGCGCTGGCCACGCCCTACGGGGTGCAGGTGGTGAGCCAGGTGGCGGACACCGGCAAGCTGACAGACCACACGATCGAGCCAGGTGAAACAGTGTTCGAGTCGATCGACCGCCTGCTGACCCTGTCCCGGCTGCTGTCTACCGATGACACGCGGGGGCGCCTGGTGATCGTGCGCCCGGGGAGCGCCGGCCGTGCGGTGGACCGTCTTGAGTTGGGGCAGAACATCAAGACCGGCTCGGCCCAACTTGACTTTTCCGGGGTGTTTTCTGAATACCGCGTAACGGGCCAGCGCTCAGGGTCGGACACCGAGTTTGGCGCCCAGGCGTCGGAGGTTAAGGCCTCGGCCAGTGATCCACGGGCCGCGCGGAAACGGGTTCTGCTGATCCATGAAAGCGGGCAGATGACCCCGAAACTTGCCGAGGCGCGGGCGAACTGGGAACGCGGTAACCGCATGGGCAAGGCCCTGACCCTGAACTACAAGGTGCAGGGCTGGCGGCAGTCCAACGGCGCGCTGTGGCTGCCCAACATGACCGTGCGGGTAGTCGATCCGCTGATCGGCATCGACCGCGACATGCTGATCAGCGAAATCGAGTACAGCCTCGACGACAACGGCACGATTGCGAACATCACGGTGGGGCCGCCGGACGCCTTCGAGCCTGAGCCGAAAGACCCTCACAAGTCTCGCAAGCTCAAGAAGGGCGGCAAGGCCGACAACTTCGAATACCTCATTCCTGCAGACTGGAAACCCGAACAATGACGGCACACCGAAACTTCCTGGTGCGGGGCGTGCTCGCCCTGGCTAATGCGTCCGGCTTGATGCAGCGCGTACAGATGCGCCTCACCGCGGACGAGCTGAAAGACGACCTTGAGCACTTCGAGCCGTATGGCTTCACGTCGAACCCTCAGGCCGGCGCCGAAGGCCTGGCGCTCTTCGTCAACGGCGACCGCTCGCACGGTGTTGTTGTTTGCCTTGCTGACCGGCGCTTTCGGCTCAAGGACCTGCAGAGTGGTGAGGTGGCGATCTACACCGACGAAGGCGATTGCATCCACTTCAAGCGCGGCCGGGAAATCTCGGTCGAGACGCTGACGCTCAAGGTGCAGGCGGGTACGGCTGTCGAGTTCGACACGCCAGTGATTCGCACCACGGGCCGCATCGAAGCCGCGGGCGACGTTGTAGCGGTCGGGGTCAGTACCTCGACCCACGTACACGAAGGCTCCGACAAGAAACCGGTCCCGGGGGGCTGATCATGGCACTGCTCACTACCGACGAGCTGGGCGAGAACGCTTGGCGACGGGCCACGGTGATCAGCCTGCTGACCTGGCGCCGCGCCGATGCTGGCGACGTGCTCGATGACGACCAGCGTTACGGCTGGTGGGGCGACAGCTTCCCGACGCTTGCCAATGACCGGATCGGTTCACGGCTCTGGCAACTGCGCCGGCGGGCGCTGACCGCCGACACCGAGCGCGATGCGGTGGCATTCGCCCGCGAGGCGCTGGCCTGGATGCTGGATGACGGTCGGGTCAGCAGCGTTACGGTAACTGCGACCCGGGGCGTCAATCGCCTTGACCTTGCCGTTGTGCTGTCGATGCCGGACGGCGCGGCGATAGATGTTCAACTCGATGACCTCTGGCAGGTGATTCATGCCGTTTGAAACTCCGACTTTACCCGCCCTGATCGGCCGCGCGCAGAGCGACCTGGCGGGCTCCAGCTCGCTGCTGCGCTCCGACAGCGAAGTCCTTTCGCGCGTGCTCGGCGCCGCGAGCTTTGCGCGCTACGGGCACCAGACCTACATCGCCGACCAGATCCTGCCGGACACCGCAGACGAGGACACGCTGCGCCGCATGGCCCGTGCGCGGCTCAAGCGCGACCGCCTGGAAGCCGTGGCCGCGACCGGCCCGGCGGCGTTCACGGGCGCTGTGTCGGCGCTGCTCGATGCCGGCACGCTGCTGCAGCGGGATGACGGCGCGCGGTTTCGCGTGAAAGCCACGGTCAAGCTGACGGCTGCCCAGGGCGTGGCCACCCTGGAAGCGCTGGATGCCGGGGTCTTGGGCAACAGCGAGGCCGGTACTGCGCTGCGCCTGGTATCGCCAGTGCTGGGTCTGAACGATGTGTTCACCGTTGCCGCTCCCGGCCTGCTGGGCGGTACCGAACAGGAGAGCATCGAGACGCTGCGCGGCCGAGTGATTCGCTCGTACCGCGTCGTGCCCCACGGCGGCGCCCAAAGCGATTACGTGACCTGGGCGCTGGAAGTCGCCGGCGTGACCCGTGCGTGGGTCGTGCGGCGCTGGCTGGGGCCCGGCACGGTGGGGGTGTTCATCGTGCGTGACGGCGATATCGACATCATCCCTACCCCCGAAGCGTGCGCTGCCGTGGCCGCGTATATCGAGCAGGAGCGGCCGGTAACGGCTGAGGTGTATGTCTTGCCGCCGGTCGAGAAGCCGGTGCAGTACCAGCTCAAGGTCACTCCCGACAGCAGCGCGGTGCGTCGTGCCGTCGAAGCGGCCCTGATCGACTTGCACAACCGCGAGTCGGAGTTGGGCGAAGGGTTGTTGGGCACGCACATCAGCGAAGCGATCAGCGGCGCATCTGGCGAGCGTGATCACCAGATTCTAGGCCCGGCCGGTGATGTGCCAGCGGCGGCGAATGAGCTGCTGACCTATGGGGGTGTGCTGTGGTTGTGAGGACGGCAGACGACTACTACGCGCAGTTGCGCGCGCTGCTGCCCTCTGGGCCGGCCTGGGACCGTGAGTTCAACCCCGAGGTAGACCAACTGCTGGGGGCTGCAGCGCGCGAGCTTGCACGCGAAGACTTGCGCGCCGCCGACCTGTTGGGCGAGGCGGCGCCCGAGGCTGTCCGCGAGTTGGTACCGGACTGGGAACGGGTGATGAGCCTCCCCGATCCGTGCATGGGCGAATCACCGAGCTTCGACGACCGCCAACTGGCGGTGCGCCGGCGTCTGGTCGAAGTCGGTGGGCAGTCGCCGGCGTACTTCGTCGACCTGGCATTCAGTCTCGGCTATCCGCAGGCGCGGGTCATCGAGCACCGGGCGCCGCGCTTCGGTCGAGCCCGTTTTGGCACGGCGCACTTCGGCACCTGGACTGCTCAGTTTATGTGGACGCTCGACGCGGGGCCGAGGCTTCGGCTGGGCCGCCGCTTTGGTGCGAGCTTTTGGGGGCAGCGCTTCGGGGCTGACCCGGGCGGCGCCCTGGAATGTGTGGTGCGGCGCAGCGCGCCGGCGCACACGCTCGAAACAATCAACTACGGATGAAGAACGATGGACTACCCAAAAAGCACGCCCGGTGTTGGCTTGGTCAATGGCCAATTCGCGGACGAAAACCCCAGTACAGGTGCTATCGGCTCGCTGATCCCGGCGAGCTGGGGCAATGCGGTCACGCAAGAGATTCTCGCGGTCGTTAATGCTGCCGGCTTGTCGCCCAGCGAAGCGGACCTGAGTCAGCTGTTGACCGCGATTCAGGTAATTACCGCGACCGATGCAAAGCGTTCAGTACGCTGCGCGACGACCGGGGCAATCGCACTCAGCGGCCTGCAAACCATCGACGGGGTAGCCCTTGCAGTTGGTGACCGGGTGCTGGTGAAGAATCAGGCGACGGCGTCGCAGAACTGGATCTATGTCGCGGCGGTAGGCGCCTGGGCCCGGGCGCATGATGCAAATGAAAGCATCGAATGCATCCCCGGGCACACCGTCCCGGTGCAAGACGGCAACGTCAACGCCGGTACGGTCTGGCAACTGATCAACACGTCACAGCCAGTACTGGGCACCACGGCGCTGACCTTTGCCCAGGTCGGCGGCAAGTCGGGTGTGGCCCCTGGTGCGTACGGCGCTGTAACCGTTGACGCCTTCGGCCGGGTCGTTGCCGGCAGCAATCCCGCGACGCTTGCGGGCCACGGGATTGGTGATGCGTTTACCAAAGCGCAGACCGGCTCCGAGATTCTTGCTGTGCTCGGCGCTGCTGGCTGGGGAGAGGTCGGGAAGGAGCGGCCGGGGCTGGGCGCAAATGTTGACCTTAATACTGTGCGCACTCCCGGCTCACATGGGCAGTCGGACAACCTCAGCGCTCAACTGGCACTCAACTATCCGGTCGAGGCCGCTGGCACGCTGCTTGTGCAGGCTGCAAATGTGAACATTACGACCCAAATCTACACGCAGTACAACACTGCTCGGACCTGGTTCCGGGCGCGTTACGTCAATGATTGGACCCGCTGGTTTGAAGTTGCATCAACTGATTTGGTGCAGGCGGCTATCACGGCACTGGTTGGAGGCGCGCCTGCGACGCTCGACACCTTGAAAAAGTTGGCGACTGCGCTGGGCAATGATCCGAACTTTGCCACCACCATGGCCAGTGCGATCGCGGGCAAGGCGGCAAAAGCCACGACGCTGGCCGGGTACGGCATCACAGACGCCTACACCAGTGAATACACGAATATTCTGCTCAACCAGAAGGCCTGGGCGGCGACGTCATTAGAGGGCTACGGCATCCTTGACGCCTATAACATCTCCACCATGAATTTGCTGTTGTCTCAGAAAGCCAGCGTCGAAAACGTGGCAGTGGTCGGGTTCGTCGGGGGCGCGATCACCGAGCCATACCTTGGCTCGAATCGCGGTGATCTTGTGCGCCTGGTTGCGCAGGCTCAGCTGCCGCGCAATACCTGCGTGAAGGGCGTTCCTGGCTGGTGGATGTGCGCGGATACGGGGCTGTTGCGGCAGCGAGTAGCGGTGTACATCGGTGATGCTGTCAACATCTGGACAGGCGCTGTCACGTGGCCCGTTACGTTTCCCGTACAAGCTGACAGCGTAAAAATCTCAGTGATGACAGCAGACGGTTCGGTCGGCCAGCTGGTTGCTTCCTACTCAAGCCTGACTCGGACGGGGTGCAAGCTGCGGGTGGAGGAGTGGGGCGGGCTTGTGCAAACGGGCTTACAACTGATCGTAGAGGCGGAGGGGTACTGATGGTTTTCTTTCATGCGCTGAGCTGCGGTTTTTACATCGACGATATTCACGGGCCGCGCACCCTCTGGATTCCTGACCCTGAATGGATTCGGCCGGAAGATGATGCAGAAGCGGTCGCGCCGCTTATTGAGGTCGAGAACGTGAACTGCTCGCTGCCACAAGCGGCTGAGCTGGTCGAAGTGGCCGAAGCGGATTACCGCGCGCTTCTTGAGGCTCAGACCCAAGGCCGGTTGATTCAAGCAAGTCCGGCGGGCGCCCCCGAGGCTGTGGAGCGGCCGCCACTTTCTGTCGCTGAACTTGAGTACGGCGAACGTCTGTGGCGCGATGCGGCGCTGAGCGCAACAGACGGAATGGTGGTGCGCCATCGCGACGAGATCGAGGCCGAGCGCGACACGACGCTGACTGTCGAGCAGTACCGCGAGCTGCAAGCGTACCGACTGGCACTCAGGGCGTGGCCGGAGTCGCCAGGCTTTCCGGACGCTGCAGAGCGACCGACACCGCCGTCCTGGCTGGTCAGCACCACTTCCTAAAGCCCCGCACTGTCGGGGCTTTTTGTTGCCCGCTTTGGCGGGCTTAGCTTTCGAAACGGAGAAGCATATGCCGATCACTGAGCAACAACTGCTACAGATTTTGCCCAAGGCCCGCCCAGTCGCGGGCCTTTTTGTTCCCGCAATCAACCGCGCTACGGCACGTTGGAAGATCGACAGCAGGATGCGGCTGGCAGCATTCATCGCGCAGATCGGCCACGAGTCGGGCCAGCTGCGCACGCTGGTGGAAGACCTGAACTACCGCGCCGACCGGATTCGCGAGATTGGCTTGGCGTCCTCACCTAACAGCCGCTGGCGGTCGCTTGTGCCGCGCGCCGCTGAACTGGCCGGCAACCCGGAACGCTTTGCGAATGCGGTGTACGGCGGCCGTATGGGCAATGGTCCCGAAGCCTCCGGCGACGGCTGGCGCTTCCGGGGCCGCGGCCTGATCCAGCTCACCGGTCGCGACAACTACCGCGCCGCAGCCGAGGCGCTGGGGCTGCCGCTGCTAGATGAGCCGCAGTTGCTCGAGCAAGCCGAACATGCAGCGCAGTCTGCCGCCTGGTGGTGGAAAGCCCACGGGCTCAACGAGCTGGCCGATGCCGGCAAGATCAGCGATATCGGCAGCATCATCAACTCCGGGCAACCAGGGCGTGTGCCCGTCGGCGCAGCCGAGCGCAAGGCGTTCTACGACCTGGCGCTGCGGGTCCTGGCATGAGCGCCTGGGCGCTGCGGCTCAGCGGTGCCGGCTTGCTGGTGCTGCTGGGCATGGCGGTCGGCACCTGGGCGACAACCAGCCACTTCCGCCCGCTGCTCGACGCGGCTCAGGACAAGGCCTCCGTGTGCGCCGACGCGCGCGACAACCTCGCCGGCCTGGCACAGGAGCAGGGCAAGGCCCTGGGCGACCTGACCCTGGCTGCGAACGAGCGCCAGATCAGGGCAGAGCAGGCAGTGGGCGAGGCGAAGGCCGGCGCCCAGGCCGAGTACGCCGCGGCGAACCGCTTGCAGCAAGAGCGCACCGGTGGCGACCAGTGCGCCGCTGCAGTGTCGATCATCGACAAGGAGTTGGGGTTATGAGGAGGGTGCTGATCATTGGCGTGCTCGCGCTTGCCGGCTGCGCTGGCCAAGTTGAGCCGCAGGTGCAGTTCGTTCGCGTCGAGGTGCCGGTGCGGGTGCCGTGCCGCCCGCCGGAGGTCGCGGTACCGCCATGGGCGGCCGCAGGCCTGCGCGAGGCCGATAGTCTGGAGGTGAAGGTGAGGGCGCTATTAGCCGAGCGGCGACAGCGGATCGGGTATGAAAAGCAGCTAGAGGCGGGACTGAGGGTGTGTCGCTGAGAGAGGCATTGAGTCTGGTAAAGAAAAGCCCGCACAGAGCGGGCCTAAAAACGAGAGAGCGCTGAGTTTGCCAGTCCAGTTGTGAAGGGATTGTGAAGGCGTGCGCTCAATGGAGCTTGGTTACTTCATTCTGGCCGCCACCGGAGATAGTATTCTGGATGTCGAGGAGAGCCGCCTCTGCTATGGCAAGGGCTTCAGATATCCGCTGTAGTGACTCTACCGGGTAGACGGGGCTTGCAGGGGGCACGCCTCTCATCGATTTAGCCAACGCGAGTTGAGCATCTGCCAGGCGCGAAAGCAGAAACAGCGTCTTCTTGTCAGTTACCATTTGACTATCCTCGGTAGCGCTGGTGAAGCATAGCAAGCCAGGTGACAGAGGCGGCCCTATACTTCTTCGACTGATTGCTGGGAGAAGCGCCCATGAAGCGGACTATCGAGGGAATGGTCGAGGCAGGTGAGCCGCTGATACAGGAGGCGATCACAGCGCTTCGCCAGTACCGCGAAGCCCAGGCCGCCGGCGTGGCGCCGGAGCAGGTGGAGCGCCTGCGGCTGATCGCCGAGTCAGCCTATCAGGCGGTGACTGACTACCAACTTTACGCATTGGGCCACCAGCCCCTGACTCGTCATTAAACAGGAGCAATTAGCTGTTGCCCTTGGTTACGCACATTGCCAACCGCAACACCAACACGATACCACTCAAACGCTTCAGGGGGTTCGCCGAGATTTAGGGCTAGTTGCTCGGCCTCCTCCTGCGATGTGCCTCCATCAATCCACTGGCGCGCCAGTTCTGGCGATAGCACGACCGGCCTTCGATCGTGCACGTCAACCATTCCGCCCTCGGCGTCCGCGGTGATGATGACGAAGCCGTCATGCTCGCTGCCATTAAACCGGCCGATGCTTGCACAGAACGAAGGCTGCCCGTCCCGCCGGCGGATGTAATACGGCTGCTTCTTCGGTCCGCCTTCATCAACCCACTCATACCACCCATCGACCGGAGTTACGGCACGATGCGGCCATACCGCACGAAAGAACGCCCCGTGCGCCACCTTCTCGATGCGCGCATTGATCGGCGCGGCGCGGTCAGTCGCCCAGTGCGGGCGCCAACCCCATCTCACCAGGTCTGCCCGAAGCCCTACATCATCATCGCGCAGCACAGCCACGGGCGTGCTTGGTGCTACGTTGTAGCGCTCCAGGGGTTGCTCGCTGACATTGTTCCGCCAGGCGCCGGGCATGCTGAGCACCTCAACGAAGTCGTGAATCCCTCGATACTGCGTGAGCCTTCCGCACATGATGATCACCTCCAAGACCCAGCTTAGCCGCCGGGCATAAGACCGTGCGGCCGCGAGAGGCATGGCTTACGCATCGGCTCATCTACCGGTGGGCGGATCCTGTCCTTGAATTGCTCGTTAAGCCGCCTGGACTTTTCCCGTTCAGCGTCGTCCCGGCAAAGGTCAATCCCGTAGCTGCACCGCGCGTAGTTCACCAAGTCGACGTAATCGACGTAAGCGCCGTTTGCACGGCGGTATTCGCTGATGATTCTCTCGTTGAGCTCGCTGTTGATCTCGACGAGTCTGGTGACCGAGCTCTTGGCGTGCACAAGGTCTGCCCGTAGCTGCTCGATTTCGATGCAGAGCATGAGCGTTTGGTGCTTCAGCGTTTCGACGTATGTCGGTGAGCCGAGCTCAAAGCCTGTTGTGTCAATGTCCATAGCGTACTCGATTTAGCTGTATGCACATACAGTATTTCGGTATAGGCTTCCCGACCAGCGCCGAGCGACGAGATGTAGCGAAAGGGGAGTTTGGTTCGGTCGGCAGAACGCCGGAGGAGGGGTAAAAAACGGTTCCAAAACTCAGGCCGCGCCCCTTCTAGAGTGCGGCCTGCAGCCCTGGCAAATCCGATTGGTTTTGGAACGGATTTCGGGGTTGGCGGCACGGTTTGCCGGAGGGCCTCTATCGGATTGCAAATCCGTCTACGCCGGTTCGATTCCGACCTCGGCCTCCACTATTCAAAGCCCCCGCAGATTAAGTTCTGCGGGGGCTTTTAGTTTGGGCGCAAAATAAAACAGCAGCTTTGACATGTCCAATTCGGAGTTTTTGAAACTCCTCTACCTTCCTTGGACAATAGCTGCGTTTATGAATAGCCTGCTACTTGCGAGATCGCCTGTAGCGTCTTCAATGGCAGTTCCTCTATATCGTTGTCTGTTTCGAGCGTCTTGGCCCACCCTCGTCGACGGGTAATACACATTGCGTTACGGTGTGTGCGACCTTAGACCGCACGTGCTGCCTGATCATCAATGGTGCGCACGCAGCCATCGCATACCGGGTTGAAGGCCAGTACTGGCGCGGGTTTGCAGCATACTTGCGGCGCTGGCACCCACCTTGCTTGAGGGCAAGTAGCGCACAAATATGAGATAGCGCTTTAATATTGCTGAATTATTTGGTATCAAGCCGTCCTACAAACGGCAAACACGTATTTCGCCAAGGAGCCTACCCGTGATGGAACCTGATTTTTCTGCAGTCTCTCGTGAACTCTCACAAGAATGCCTTCAGACCTACTGCGCCGTACGGGCCTATCTGATGGATAAGCCTCTGGCCAGCAGCGATGAGCCGCCGAAGGAATACCAGGCCCTGCTGCAGCGTGCCCGCGAAGCCTTGGGTCGTTATTTGTCGCATTGCAGTGCTTGACGCCTGCGACTTCCTGATCCGATAGCTGGCTGCCAGATCCAGAGTAATAGTGTACTGACGATAGTCGATGGCTGTCGCAGCGTGACGAGCAGGGTTGGCAAGGGGTATCGAGTCAGGTTGCGTAGTGAGATGTTCGAGGGGGTTGACTGAATGCCGCATTCAGTCAACCCCTTTTCTCTTTCCAAAGGGCCGAAGCGTCTGCGGTACTCAAACCGGATGTTCTGCTCGTGTAGGCGCTGTACCATTGCCGCCATTTCTCAGCGAATTCAAGGAACAGACATGAGAGGACTGGAAAAGTTCGTTTCCCTGCGCTTCGTGATCGTACTGGCGTTCATCGGGGTGGGGGCCTCGCTGCATAGCGCCGGCAAGGTCGTTTCTGGGGCATGTTGCTGATCATGATGCTGCCCAATATTGTGTTCGCGGTGCTGGGCTTGAAGAAAACCACCGCCCTCTGATCGGCCGACACAGTTCTACGCTCGCCACGACGCCGGCGCCAGCCGACAATCGCCGTCGAACAGAAAGCCCCCGTGGGGCGCCAACTCGTCCCCCGCAAGCGCAATGAGCAACTCTGGATTTCCGGATACGAATAAGGTCCGGAAGGCATCGTCGAATCGAGCCGCCAACGCCGGGTCCGCCCCGTTCAGCAGCCGGGGCGCCCATTTTCCGCTGCCATACCAGCGGCCTCTTCCACGCAACGCCAGCTCTACCAGCCTGGCATGCAGCTGTGCACCGATGGCCATGATTTCGGATGCCGGGCGAACGCCGCGCAGGTCGTCGATCGCGTCGGTGATTTCGTAGCGCAGAAGGTTCAGGGCCTGCGGCGTGAGTGATGCAGGCCCGCTTTCCAGTCGGTCTGCAGCGTGTTGCCGCAAGGCATGCACCGCATCGCAGGCGGGGCCGATGAGCACGCCTTCGACCACCATGTTGGGCATGCTCGGGCGACCCCGTTTCGCATCCTCATTGATGAACCAGGTCAGGGTCGACTGATCGTGTACGAACGCTTCGACCGGAATCCCTTGAGCCAGGAACGACTCTCGGCGCGCCGCCTGCACATGGTCATGCACCACAACCAGGTCTATGTCCGAAAGCAGGGTGCCTTGCCCGCGCATGATCGAGCCCGCGACAAAGGCGAACGCGGCATCAGGGTAGCGGGTTTTCAGCACCGTTTCGGCGATGGCCAGCGCTTCGGCCGGGGTGGGGCATTCAAGGGGTCTCATAAGCTTGCGTCCATGCTCGGTTGTTGCTCGTCTCGCTGCAGCAGTGTGCAGCCTCCAGCAGCGCAGACTGGTTCAAGGCCCGCGTGAGGTCAATAGAGGTATCAAGGCTTTTCGAAGTGCCTGAACCTCACCCCTGTGCGCGAGTCTGAAGTAGGGCAAGTTCAGGCTTCGCCTGGCCGGAGATACATCGATGAAGAGAACAACTGCTTGGGTCGTAATCCTGTCGTCAGCGCTGCTGCTCAGTGGCTGCTGGCCGTACTGGCATGGAGGCCACGGTGGTGGACATCACAGGCATTACGATGGAGATCGCGGCGGTCAGGAATACCACCGGTATTGATATCAAGGTGAGGAAAGGGGCGGGCATGCGGGACGAGCCAGCCCCTTTCCCTATTGATCAGAGGTTTTGCCATCTACCTTTGACATGGTGGTAGCAATAACTGATGGCAATCACTGCGGTCAGGCACAGACCGATGGCGATAGCATCGGTGGTACTGTCTTTGAGTCCAACTAACGGATACTCGGAAACAACGACACGCTCTATGTCGTTCAGGTAATTCAAGCCGAGCGGCAGAAGCGGCGCGAGAAACAATACTGCGAGACCCGAGCGTGTTCTTATTTTCTTGATTATGTAAAGACACAACGCTGTCCAGTAAAACGCGCCAAAAATCGAGCCGAACACTGCGCCCCAGATCGAAAGTGCGACCGTTACCGGCCCGGAGATTTCCTGGTCAGCCAAGGCTACATAAATCACAACGTTTAACAGCGCGGCGATCAGAGATAGATAGCCTCCGCCATAGTAGGTCTGGGCAGAAATGACCTGATCGGCCGTTTTCTTTACACCTGCCGGGCATGCGAACAGCAGGATAAACAACGAAATTATTAACCCAATGCAGGCTTCCCATGAAAATCCGAACACGTTCATTCCTTTGTTAAGCGAGGTAGTGAAAGTTTCTACGTAGCAGGGTAGCGGCGACCGGACTCATGAGCCCGGACGCCGTCAATCAGTCTTCACAGAACCGAATACGGTTACCGAACGGATCATGAACCTCCAGCACCTTGCCCCAGCCCTGTTCGACGATATCCGGACGCCCGTAGCCGTATTGTCTGGTCCGCAACTCGTCGCGCAGCAACTCGATGTTGTGCATGGGCACGAAGAGGGTTGTTCCCGGGCTGGCATCGCCGTGATGCTCTGACAGGTGAAGCTGCAACCCGTCCCGTTCAATCCCCAGGTACAACGGCAAACCCGGCTCGAAGCGGTGCTCGAACTCGACGCTGAACCCGAGGAAGTCCAGGTAGAACTCTCGCGCCTTGGTTTCATCGAAACTGCGCAAAATCGGGATGGCCTTGTCGAAGCGGATGGCAGGCGAGGGCGATTCGTGGGGCAGGCGGGCGCTGGCGGTGTTCCAGTCCTTGTAGCCCAGTTGTTGCGCCACCAGTTCCAGCGCGGTGGCGTGGCTGATCGCGTGGTCGCGGGTGTGCAGCGAGTGGCGCAGGGCCTTGGCCATGCGCTTGGCGTTTTCGATGGATGACATCGTTCCTCCTGGTGTCGAAGCCTGTGGTGCTCGCGTTGCCAAACCTCGACCAGCAAGAGAAATGTGTGGTTGCGGTTGGTCGTGCGATGCTTTCACCTTTCCAGTCCGGAGCGAGCGGCGGGCAGCATCGGCCGCTGCCAATACTACGCGCCAGGGGAACTTATCTCATCGTCATCGTCTACATTTCTGTGAGATTTCTTTCCACAAGGAAGCCCTGATGAGCAAGCCCCGTTTCACCGTCGCGATGGTGACTTCAATTGCGCTGGCCCTGAGCCCGTGCCTGTCTTTCGCCGATCCGGGCAACGGTAAGGGGCCCGGCCCCGGAAATGACAAACCGCCCCATGCCCAGGGCCATGACAACCACGGCGGCGGTAAAAAGGGTCCTGATCGCAACGAGCACCGCGGTGGCCCGTCCATCGACCGAAACAATGTGCTGGGCGTCGTCCGTGACCATCATGACTACTGGAAGCCGGGGCCGGCGCTGCCTCCCGGCGTGCAGAAGAATCTTGTCCGGGGCAAACCGCTGCCGCCCGGCATCGCCAAGAAGCTCGATGGCCGCCTGATCGGTCATCTGCCGCATTACCAGGGCTATGAGTGGATGCAGGTCGGGTCGACCTGGTGCTGGTGGCGGTGGCGACGGGCATTGTCTACGAAGTGTTGAACGGAGCGTTGAACTGAACCAAGGGAAAGGGCCGCTATGCGGCCCTTTCTTCATGCGCGCTGGCTATGCGCTCAGGCGCTGTCGCTGCATCCCTTGCAGCATCGCCCGGCACAGTGCCTGGCAGATTTCCAGTGACTGGTAAGTGGACCAGGCGATGTCGCCCATGGGCGGGGCGAGCATTTCGCACAACTGGTCGTTGGTCTGGAAGGCGGCGGTGAGGGCGGCGGACAGGTGAGCCAGCGCATCCTCGAAGTCGGCATCGGCACGCACGGAAAACAGCGGCGGATGAGCGCCCTTGCAGACGCCGAAATCGATAGGGGCGGTAGTGGGGCAAGGCGGTGGATCGGGGACGATCTTGTTCATGGTGGAACTCCTGCGGGCTATGGAGCCACCACCTGCGTGACCAAACGATAGGTGGCGACTGTACGCAGGTTGGTCAACCGGGCCCGAGGAAGCCGGCGCACCCAAGGGTGCCCCGCGCACAGCCGCCATAAAGCGAACTGGCAGACGCAAAAAAACGCACTCAAAGAGAGGGCGCTGATGCGCATCGGACTCAGGTGACCAAACCTGATCGCTGAATTGGCAGCGACCGGCGAAGCCTAGGTACCTGTTTCCCATCGCGCAACCGCTGGAAAGGCGCGGAAGTATGATTCGGAAATGGCCTACATAAAAGTCGTACATGCCGGAAATTTCGTCGCTTTATGCGACGTACCGCGACGGGCTTCGAGCCGCTAGGGCTAACCCGACGGAAAACATCGCTCGATGCTCATGAAAAATAATTCACGCCATTTAAGTTGAGCCTTCACCGTGGCAGCAAGATGATTGCACCCACGCCATGGGGAATGTCGCGAAGGCTGGCGACCTGATATCAAACCCGTTGTATTCATTGGTTTTTTGTGCGGCCGTTCGCAGTAATCAGATGGTTATCTGGAGTGGCGCAGCTATATTTTTCCTGACTTTGCAGGGAGCAACAGGATGGGCCAGGCACGACAACGGAAGTTGGAAAGACAGCAGTTCGACGAAATGTCGGGCGCATGGTTGTTATCGCTGAGCGCCCAGGAGCGCGCGATAGCGGATGTAGCGACTCGCCTTCACCAGCGCGTGGTGATGGAAGGCGGAATGACCGGCGGTTGTTATCACCTGTCATTCTTCATGAAGCGTTATCTGAAGAAGCAGCGAAACATCGACACCGAGGTGGTGATCGGCTGGGTGGGCGAGCCGTCGTGGCAGGGCGTGGCGTCCCACGGCTGGCTGGAATTCGCCGGCAAGAAGATCGATATCGCCCTGAGCCGAACCGAAAACCCGGACATGCTTCCCACCGGTGACTTCATCCTGCTGGACCGGGTGATCCTGCCGGGCGCGGCTCGCTACAGCTATCACCGGGAGGTGCCGGCGTTCGCTCGGGAAACACTCACCAACATGGCGCTGACGGCCGAGACGGCCAGCGAGTCCCGGGACATCCATGTCCGGCACCGGCGAATGCTCGCGATAGTGGAAGACGATGAGGCCATTGATGAATACCTGAACACCACCCCGACCGGCCTGGACTACCGTACCCTTGCGCTGCTTGCCGGTTTGCCTGTCGTCTGAAACGGTCAGCAAGGCCGAAGCATTCCCGGCCTTGCAGTTGTAGCCTCCATCGGCAACTCGTGAAAAGATGCCCCGGCCACTGATCGCCCCGGTCCGTGGCATCTACTTTGTCTTTTCGCCCCGCGCTGATGAGTACCCCATGATCGACATCCACAACGTCACCGCCTACCAGCAGCAGACTCGCGTGCTCGACGGTTTTTCCCTGCACATCGGTGCCGGCGAAAAAGTCGCCATCCTCGGCCCCAACGGCGCTGGCAAGAGCACCTTTCTCAAGCTGATCACCCGCGAGCTGTACCCGGTGGAGCGCGAAGGCAGCCACCTGAAGCTGTTCGGCAGCGACACTGTGAACCTGTGGGCCTTGCGCAGCCGCCTCGGTTTTGTCTCCCAGGACCTGCAGGAGGACTACACGCCGTTCACCCAGGCGCTGGACGTGGTGGTGTCCGGATTCTTCGGCGCCATCGGTGCCCACGGCCACCTGCAGCCGAGTGCCGAGCAGATCGAACAGGCCCGCGCGCTGCTGGCGGTGGTGGAGATGGCCGGGCATGAGCAGACCATGTTCCAGCGCCTGTCCACCGGGCAGAAGCGCCGGCTGCTGCTGGCCCGTGCCCTGGTTCACCAGCCCAGTGCACTGATCCTCGACGAGCCGGCCAACGGCCTCGACATGGGCGCCAGCCTCGGCATGCTCAAGCTGATGCGCAACTTCTGCGGCGCCGACCACGCGATGATCATCACCACCCATCACATCGACGAGATCATTCCGGAGATCGAGCGGGTGGTGCTGCTGCAACAGGGCCGTATCGTTGCCGACGGACCGAAGGCCGAGGTGCTGACCAGCGAGCACCTGTCGGACCTGTACCAGACCGATCTGCGTATCACCGAGGAAGATGGCTGGTATCGCTGCTGGCACGCCTTATCTGTTTCTTGACCCTGATTGTCCGGGGCTCCCCGATGAACGCGCCACCTGGTGGGAGCTGGCCGGGCGGCGCTCCGCTTGCAAGCGATAGGGCCTGACCTGGCAACACTGCTGATTCTGCTGGCCTCATCGCCGGCAACGCCGGCTCCCGCAGATATGGTTGCAGCGCACCCGCAATACATCGCCAAGGCCCAAGGGTGACAACCCAGGTACTGCAGGCCATGGCGCCTGCGCGTTCAAGTCCGTGTACCTCCCGACTTGCCGCTGGCCCTGCGCTTGCTCACGATGCAGGTCCAACGGTGATCCCGGCGGTAGGGCGCCCGGGTGAAGTCCAGTTCGGCGATGCGGGTCATGCCGCGTTTCTTCAGCGCTTCGGTCAGTTGTACGAGTGTCTCTGCTTCGATAGTCATTGCTGTTACCTCGTCAGATTGACTGCGTTCATAGTTCTGGACCGACGCTTTGCGCAGGGGATTCAATCTTTTTCACGCTGAAGATCCCCGTTACCTGACGCGGCATTTCTCGAGCCGGGAAACCGGTCAACCCTTGAGCTGCGGAAAATCCTCCTCGAAATACTCTTGCGCGCCGCGACCATCGCCCTGGCGCCGCTGATTCTCCATTTGCCGCAGTTCCACCCGGCGAATCTTGCCGGAGATGGTCTTGGGCAGTTCGACGACGAACTCGATCCGTCTCACCCGTTTGTACGGCGCCAGGTGCTCGCGAGCGAAGGCCAGGATGTCACGGGCCAGTTCGGCGCTGCCGGGCTTGTCGTGGGCGAGGATCAGGAACGCCTTGGGCACCGCCAGGCGGACCGGGTCGTGGCTCGGCACCACGGCCACTTCCATCACTGCCGGGTGTTCGATCAGTGCGCTTTCCAGCTCGAACGGGCTGATGCGGTAGTCCGAGGCCTTGAACACATCGTCGGCGCGGCCGACGAAGGTGATGTAGCCGTCGGCGTCGATCTGTGCGGTGTCGCCGGTGCGGTAGTAGCCGCCGCGCATGACCTCGTCGGTTTTCTCCGGGCTGTCTTCGTAGCCCAGCATCAGCCCCAGCGGACGCTCGGCCAGGGGCAGGGCGACCTCGCCTTCGGTGGCAGGATGGCCGTCGGGGTCGAGGAGGGTGACGCGATAGCCCGGCAGGGGGCGGCCCATGGAGCCCGGCTTGAGCGACTGGCCGGGTGTGTTGCCCACCAGCGCGGTGGTTTCCGACTGGCCGAAGCCGTCGCGCAGGTCCAGGCCCCAGGCCAACTGGATCTGTTCGATGATCTCCGGGTTGAGCGGCTCGCCGGCGCCCACCAGCTCTCGCAGATTCAGGCGGCCGCGGTAGCTGGCGAGGTCTTCCTGGATCAGCATCCGCCACACGGTGGGCGGTGCGCACAGGCTGGTGATGCGGTAGCGCTCCAGTGTCTGCAGCAGCGAGGCGGCGTTGAAGCGCGGGTTGTTATGGATGAATACGCAGGCGCCGGCGTTCCAGGGGGCGAAGAAGCAGCTCCAGGCGTGCTTGGCCCAGCCGGGAGATGAGATGTTCAGGTGGACGTCGCCAGGCTGCAGGCCGATCCAGTAGAGGGTGGAGAGGTGGCCGACCGGGTAGCTCTGGTGGCTGTGCAGCACCATCTTCGGCTTGGAGGTTGTGCCCGAGGTGAAGTACAGCAGCATCGGGTCGGTGGCCTGGGTCGTGCCTTCCTCGATGAAAGCGTCGCTGTGCGCCTCGGCATCGGCATGGCAGACCCAGCCTTGCGTCCGGCTGCCGACACTGATGCGGGTGAGACTGCCATCGATGCCGGCGAATTTCTCCAGGTTGGCGGCGCCGACGATCAGGTGGCGCACGTGACCGCGCTCGACGCGGTCACGCAGGTCTTCGGCGGTCAGCAGGGCAGTGGCGGGGATGACCACCGCGCCCAGCTTGAAGGCCGCCAGCATGCTTTCCCACAGGGCAATGTCGTTGCCCAGCATCATCAGGATGCGCTCGCCGCGCCTCACGCCCAAGGCGCGCAGATGGTTGGCCACGCGGTTGGAACGCTGCGACATCTCGTGGAAGCTGTAGCGGCGTTCGCTGCCGTCTTCCTCGACTATCCAGAGCGCGCTGGTCTGGTTGTCGGCGGCCATGTGGTCGAAGTAATCCAGCGCCCAGTTGAAGCGATCGAGTTGCGGCCAGCGGAACTCCCGGGCCGCGGTGTCGTAGTCGTTACGGTGGGCCAGCAGGAAATCGCGGGCAGCAAGGAAGGCGTGGCGGGCTTGGGTCATGGAGGCGTGCCTTGTTTGTTGTTGTCGGTCCCGCCTGGTCAGGAAGCAGGGGGTTGAGCCGAGTATAGGCGCGCATTTATGAGTTAAGAATTCACATAAAAGCCGGTTCCATGTGCAAATTTGCAGAGGGTCGCAAGGCGGGATTTCACGGTGGGTTGCAAAAAAAAACCGGTAACTCATCGCTACCGGTTTTCTTCAGCGTGTTGCGTGGCTCAGCGCTCAGCGATGACGATGGCGGCGCTTGTGCTTGCGCTTGCCCGAGTCGCGGCTGTCGTCAGCCAGATGGTTGCCCAATGCTCCACCGGCAGCGCCGCCCAGGCCGGCACCGACGGTGGAGCCGGTGGAGCCGCCCAGTTTGCCGCCGATCAGCGAGCCACCTGCCGAGCCCAGGCCGCCGCCCAGTGCCGCTTCGGTGCGGTTGCCTTTTTTCGCGCCGACGGCACTGCCGGCGGCGCCACCGAGGCCGGCACCGATAGCCGCGCCGGTGCTGCCGCCGATCTGCTGGCCGACGACGTTGCCGAGGGCACCGCCAAGGCCGCCGCCGATGGCAGCAGTACCATCACCGGCCAGCGCGGCCTGGGAAAGCAGAACACCTAGAGCAAGGGTAGGCAGTGACAAACGCATGGTCGAAACCTCGAAAAAAGGGGCAATCAGAAACGCACGGGGATAAGGAAATGAATCAGTCGTCGTCGCGGTAGCGACGATCATCACGGCGGTAGTCGCGGCGATCGTAATGACGACGATCGTCGTCCTGCCAGCGATGGTCGCGGTCGCGCCAGCCGTCGTCGCCGCGATCGCGGCCATGGTGGTGGTGATGGGCGCAGCCGGCAGAAACCAGAATGGCAGCCAGCAAGGTCAGTTGTGTAAGACGGGTCAGCACGATCAGGTCCTCTGACCGCGGAGGCGGTCAATCGATGGCGCTGGTAGGACCGCGTTTTTTCGAATTTGTTTCAGAGGGTGTGCCAAGTCATTGGCAGATATGAAAAAAGCGCCGGGGCGGGCGCTTTTTCAGGAGATGGTGCGAGTGGCGGGACTCGAACCCGCAAGGCTCACGCCGACAGATTTTAAGTCTGCTGTGTATACCAATTCCACCACACTCGCGGCTCTGGCAGGAGGCATTGAGCTTCCCCGAGCAAGCGCGCTTTATAACTCATCGTTATATTCGCGTCAACCGGTAAGACCTTTGTTCAGCGCGCCATGTAACGCTGTACCCAGCGTCGCGGAATCATTACCGACACCACGGCAAGTACCGCCGCCAGCGCGGCGCTGACCAGCAGCGCGGCGAATCCCAGCCGGTGTTCCAGCCAGCCGCCGAGCACGGCACCGCACAGCATGCCGGCCCAGGGCACCAGTTGCATGCGCCAGCCGGGCCGGCGCTCACCCATCAGCCAGCGACCCAGGCCACGGCCGAAACGCGACAGCGCGCCGGTCACGTAGGTCAGGCCGATGGGCAGGCCGTTCACTTCTTCCACCGCCGCGTTGAGCATCCCCATCGCCAGGATCGCCGCCAGCAGCGCCGGCAGTTCGGCGCTTTCACCGCACAGGGCGGCGCCCAGCAGCAGCACGGTGGTGAGTAGCAGCAGCGGCCAGGCGCGCCGGCGGCTGGAGCGGGCAATCATGACCCCCAGCGCATTGCCGATGACAAAGGTGACAATCAGCAGCGCCAGGCGGGCGACCAACGCAAACTGGCCTTCGCTCAGGGCCACGGCCAGGCGTGTGGTGTTGCCGCTCATGAACGAGACGAAATCGCCGCTGGCGAGAAAACCGATGGCGTCGGTCATGCCGGCCAGTACCGAGAGGCCGCCGACGAAGAACAGGCCGACCTGGCCCCGGCGTCGGTACAGACGCGCGGCCTGTGGCTTGCGCAGTCCGGCCGGATGTTCAGGCAGCATGGGAAGGGCTCAATGAGGGTCGATGGCGCTGGCCACGGCACGCAGTTCGTTGATGGCAGCGTTCAGGCCACTGACCCGCTCGCTCACTTCCACCGCATCGGCGGCATGGATCGAGCCCTGCAGGTAAACGGCATGCCCGGCCAGACCCCGTGCCAACTGCTCCATGCCGTCGGCGGTGTGCTCCAGGTCGTCGTGAATGCCTTTCATGCGCTTGTCGATCATCCTTATCCTCAGTCACTTGCCTGTTGAAGCCGTCTGGAGCAGAGACTATAGCAATTTGCCCCGCTGCTCAGGAGGCGGCGCGGCGACAATGCAGCTATACCTTGATCCAGCGCAATAGTTGCAGGGGCACTTCGTGGATGGCACGAAGTGTATGTCGGAATTACCGAGAATTGGTGTAAGAAAGCGCCGCACTCGGTGTCGTCCTCAGCGTATGCTGTAGCTACACTTCGACAATAACCAGCGGAATCCGAAATGGATCCATCCCAACGCTTGGACCTGCACAACAAACACAGCAGTCTGTACGAGCAACTCGTGCAGACCGTCGTCGACTATGCCATCTACATGATGGACCTCGACGGCTACATCATTTCCTGGAACGCCGGGGCCGAGCGCATCAAGGGTTACAAGGCCGATGAAGTCATCGGCCGGCATTTCTCGCTGTTTTTCACCGAGCAGGATTGTGCCGACGGCCGCCCCGCATACCTGGTGGGCAAGGCCCTGAGCAGCGGCGTCGCTCAGGACGAGGGTTGGCGCGTACGCAAGGACGGCACCCGTTTCTGGGCCCTGGTGGCCCTGGACGTGGTGCGCTCGCCCGAGGGCGAGGTGATAGGGCTGGCGAAGATCACCCGCGATATCACCGACCGGCGTGATGCCGCCCTGCAGCTGGACGCGATGCGTGCGCAACTGTTCCAGTCGCAGAAGCTCGAGGCCCTGGGCCAGTTGACGGGCGGCATGGCCCATGACTTCAACAACCTGCTGACCATCATCATCAGCTCGGCCAAGCTGGCGATGAACAGCCAGGATCCGAAGCGGGTGCAGCGCCTGCTCGACCATATTCTCGATGCCGGCCAGCGCGGCAGCCAGATGACCCAGCAACTGCTCAGCTTTGCCCGGCGCAAGGAACAGAACGTGGTGCGGGTTGCCCTGCCCGAGGTTATCGAGTCGATTCGCGCACTGCTGAACCAGGCACTGCCCCCGGAGATCCACCTGCTGGTGCAGTACGACGAAGGGCTGTCGACGGTGGAGGTAGACGCGGCGCAATTGCAGATGGTGCTGCTCAATCTGGTGCTCAATGCCCGGGATGCGATTCAGGACAGCGGCGAGATCCGCCTGTGGGCACGCAACCAGACGTTGCAGGGCGAGCGCGAAGAACTGTCGGGGCCTTTCGTGCTGATCGGCGTCACCGACACCGGCCGGGGAATCGATGCGCATGTGTTGCCACGCATTTTCGAGCCGTTCTTCACCACCAAGGGATTCGGCAAGGGTACTGGCCTGGGCTTGAGCCAGGCCTATGGCTTCGCCAAGCAGAGCAACGGCGCGATCTGGGTCGACAGCGAGCCAGGGCAGGGCGCCTGCGTGACCCTGTGCCTGCCCGTTTCCATCACCGAAGAGGACCAGGCAACGTGGAACAGCTCCAGCGTCTAGTAACCGGCATCGAGGGGCTCGACGATCTGCTCAAGGGTGGGTTGATCGCTGGCGCCGCCTACATCGTTCAGGGCCGCCCCGGCTCCGGCAAGACCATTCTCGCCAACCAGCTGGCCTTCAATCATGTCGCCTCCGGCGGTCGGGTGCTGGTGGCGACGCTGCTCAGCGAGTCCCATGAGCGGCTGTTCCAGTACCTGTCGACCCTGTCGTTCTACGATGCGGCGAAGATCGGTGATCAGATCCAGTTTCTCAGTGCCTTCGATACGCTGGACCAGGAAGGCCTCGAAGCGGTGGTCCGTCTGCTGCGGGGTGAAATCGCCCGGCACGGCGCGTCGCTGCTGATCGTCGACGGCTTGCTCACCGCCCGCTCACGGGCCGAGACGGTGCTCGATACCAAGAAATTCATTTTCGAACTGCAGGCCCATGCCGCGTTCGCCGGTTGCACGCTGGTGCTGCTGACCAGCACCCACCTGGAGGACGACAGCCCCGAGCACACCATGGTCGATGGCGTGATCGAGCTGGGCGAAGACCTGCATGGCGCCCGGGCGGTGCGCCGTATCCAGTTGCGCAAGACCCGTGGCAGCGGCGCCTTGTCGGGGCTTCACGAATGCGAGATCAGCGCCGACGGGCTGAAGGTCTTTCCGCGGCTCGAGGCGCTGTATAGCCGTCCTTCCGGCACCGGCAGCGAAACCTGCGCTCGCGTCAGCAGCGGCGTTGCCAGCCTCGACCAACTGTTGCAGGGCGGCCTGGCACAGAGTTCGGTGACATTGGTGATGGGGCCTTCAGGCAGCGGCAAGACGTCGTTGGGTTTGAGTTTTCTTGGCGCCTCGACGGTCGAGGCGCCGGGGCTGCACTTCGGCTTCTACGAGCCGGCGTCGCGCCTGCGCATGAAAGCCGCTGCCCTGGGCCTGGACTTCCCGGCCCTGGAGCGCGACGGCGCGCTGCACATCGCCTGGCAACCCACCACCGAAGGCCTGCTGGACGATGTCGGTGCGCGGCTGTTGCGCTATGTCGGCCAGCACGGCATCAAGCGCGTGCTGATCGACAACCTGGGGGCCTTCACCCGGCTGGCGACCCGGCCCGAACGCCTGAACGAATTCTTCCGTGCACTGATGGGCGAGCTGCGTGCCCGCGATGTGACGGTCGTGGCGACCTGGGAAATGCGTGACCTGTTCGGTTCTGAAATCAATGCCCCGGCGCCGGAACTGTCGAGCATCGTCGACAACCTGCTGCTGATGCGCTTCGTCGAACTGGAGTCTGAACTGCGGCGGGTGCTGTCGGTACTCAAGGTTCGTGACAGCCGTTACGACCCGGCACTACGGGAGGTAGTGATAGGTGAGACAGGAATGGAGTTGCGCAAGGCGTTCAACGAGGCAACCGCAGTGCTGTCCGGCACCGCGCAACCGGTGGAGCGCTCCTGAGGGGCGTGGCATGCAACCATGAGCACGATTCTGGTGGTCGACGACGAGTACGTCATCTGCGACATCCTCGGTTTTGCCCTGGAGGATGCGGGCTATCAGGTCGAGAAAGCCAGTGGCGGCAAAAAGGCCCTCGAAGTGTTGCAGAAGACACGGGTTGAACTGCTGATCACCGACTACATGATGCCCGAAATGGATGGCAAGCAACTCGCGACAGAGCTTCGCGAGCGCCCGGGGCTGACGGCCTTGCCGATCATTCTCATGAGTGGCGCGCAGGCCGGTATCGGTCGGGAAAACCCGGAGCTGTTCAATGAAGTGCTGCAGAAACCCTTCGAGCCGGAGGAGATGATCCGCCTGGTCAACAAACTGGTCGGGCCGCCTGGGGAGTGAAGTCCCTTTACTGCGAGCGGAAGGTCCGTGACGGGACCAAGCGCATCCGTGCGACTCGAGTCATGGGATCGACTTACTGATTGCCTTCTCCTTTTTCGGGCGCCGGGCTACCGGCCTGAATGCGCTTGTAGATCTCTTCACGGTGCACCTGGACGTTCTTCGGTGCGTCGATACCGATCCTCACTTGCATCCCCTTGACACCTAGAATGGTGACCTTGATGTCATCGTCGATGACGATGCTTTCGCCAACCTTGCGGGTGAGTATCAGCATGTATTTCTCCTTGGTAACTTGAAATGCCTCGCAGGCGTAACCCACAGAGGGAGGGGGCGCCGGGAGACGCTTCCCTCTTTCCCTTCATTAAAGACGCATTCGTTGAAAATTAATTCCCCGAGCAAAGATATTTGCTGAAGTCTTTTCGGGCTGGGAGTCGACTGGGCAGGTGGATTTTCGCCGCGCGAAATGTTCCACCCCGCAAGCATAGGGGGGTTGAACGAATATGGGAAATTTCTCTTGTGAAAAGAGGAACGTTTAATATTCAGCGTTCAAAGTGTGGGGTTATTTTAGGTGTTAAATGCGTTTCATTCTTGAATGGCCCGGCATTTTACTGGCCATTGTCCAGAAAGCGTTCACCCGCTGTGACCGAGCAGCGCCACGCCCTTGATCTGCGCCCAGAGTTGCTGGCCTTCGTGCAGGCCGAGCTGGTCACTGGAGAACCGTGTGACACGCGCCAGCAGCGGATGACCACCGGCCTCGAGGCTGACCAGAACCTGCGCCGGATTGCCCTGGTGGCTGAGTGCGCGAAGGGTGACCGGCAAGCGATTGATGATGCTCGATTGCGTGTCCTCTGCCAGGCTCAGGCTGATGTCCCGGGCCTGTACCTTGACCCGCAGCGCGGTGCCGGCGGGCATCGGCCCGTGGGGAATGCGCAGGCGCAGGTCGCTGCCGGGCAGGTGCAGGTCGAGCAGTTGATAGGTCTCGTCGCAGGCGCCTGTGCGGCCTTCGATGATGACGCCGGCGTCTTCTTCCTGGGCCAGGGGCAGGTCCAGGCGGGCGAGGGTCTGGTTGATCGGGCCGCTGGCGAGCGCTTTGCCTTGCTCCAGCAGTACCAGGTGATCGGCGAGTCGGGCTACTTCGTCCTGGGCATGGCTGACATAGATCAGCGGGATCTGCAGTTCAGCGTGCAGGCGTTCCAGGTACGGCAGGATCTCGCGCTTGCGTGGTGCGTCGAGGGCAGCCAGCGGCTCGTCCATCAACAGCAGGCGCGGGCTGGTGAGCAAGGCGCGGGCGATGCCGACGCGCTGGCGCTCACCGCCGGACAGGGTGTCGGCCTTGCGCTCGAGCAGGTGGTCGATGCCCAGCAGCTCGCAGGCCTGCTGCAGGCTGATGCGGCGGGTGGCCGGATCGATGCGGCGCCAGCCGAATTCCAGGTTGCCGCGCACTGAGAGATGGCTGAACAGGCTGGCTTCCTGAAACACGTAACCGATGGGGCGCTGGTGCGGCGGTACGAAAATCTTCCTGGCCGAGTCCTGCCAGACGGTGCCGCCGACCTCGATAAAGGCGTCCTCGGCGCGCTCCAGCCCGGCCAGGCAGCGCAGGCAGGTGGTCTTGCCCGAGCCCGAGGCGCCGAACAGTGCGCTGACGCCCTGGCCGGGCAGGCTGAGGTCGACATCCAGGGTGAAATCGTCCCGGGACACTTTCACTCGGGCGTGAATCATCGAGGCCATGTTCAACTCCAGGCCGACTTGCCGCGGCTGCCATACAGCGCCAGCAGCACGAGGAACGAGAACACCAGCATGGCGCCGGCCAGCCAGTGGGCCTGGGCGTATTCCATGGCTTCGACGTGGTCGAAGATCTGCACCGAGACCACGCGGGTCTTGTCGGGGATGTTGCCGCCGATCATCAGGACCACGCCGAACTCGCCGACCGTGTGGGCGAAGCCGAGGATGCTGGCGGTGACGAACCCTGGCCGGGCCAGGGGCAGCACCACGCTGAAAAAGGTGTCCCAGGGACTGGCACGCAGGGTCGCGGCGACTTCCAGGGGACGGTTGCCGATGGCGGTGAAGGCGTTCTGCAACGGCTGCACCACGAACGGCATGGAATAGACCACCGAGCCCATCACCAGCCCGGTGAAGCTGAATACCACGGTACCGAGGCCGAGAGCCTCGGTGGTCTGGCCGATGAAACCGTGCGGTCCCAGGGCCAGCAGCAGGTAGAAACCGATCACTGTCGGCGGCAGCACCAGGGGCAGCGCCACCACCGCACCCACGGGGCCGCGCAGCCAGGAGCGGGTGCGGGCCAGCCACCAGGCGATCGGCGTACCGACCACCAGGAGGATCAGGGTGGTCACCGACGCCAGCTTGAGAGTCAGCCAGATTGCGCCGAAATCGCTGGCGTCCAGCGGCATCAGAGTTCGTAGCCGTAGGATTTGATGACCGCAGCGGCCTTCGGACCTTTCAGGTACTCGACCAGTGCCTTGGCGGCCGGGTTGTCCTTGCCTTTGTTGAGGATCACCGCGTCCTGGCGGATCGGGTCGTGCAGCTCGGCCGGAACGATCCAGGCGGAGCCGTTGGTGACCTTGCCGTCCTGGTAGATCTGCGACAGCGCGACGAAGCCCAGTTCGGCGTTGCCGGTGGACACGAACTGGAAAGCCTGGGTGATGTTCTGGCCTTCGACGATCTTGGCCTTGGTGGCGTCAGTGAGGTTCAGCTTGGCCAGCACCTGGGTGGCGGCCAGGCCGTAAGGCGCGGCTTTCGGGTTGGCGATGGACAGGTGTTTGTACTCATTGGCCTTCAGCACTTCGCCCTTGGCATCGACGTAGCCGGGCTTGGCCGACCACAGCGCCAGGGTGCCGACGGCATAGGTGAAGCGCGAGCCCTTGACGGTGTCGCCTTCGCTTTCCAGCTTGGCCGGGGTGCTATCGTCGGCGGCGAGGAAGACTTCGAACGGCGCGCCGTTCTTGATCTGCGCATAGAACTGCCCGGTCGCGCCGAAAGCCGCTACCAGTTTGTGGCCAGTGTCTTTTTCGAAGTCCTTGGCGATCGCCTGGATCGGCGCGGTGAAGTTGGCGGCGACGGCGACCTGAACGTCATCAGCCCAGGCGCTGTTGAGGGTCATGAAGGCGAACAGGGTAGTCAGGGCAAGACGAGGTGCACACTTACGCATGAAACAGCTCCGAGGGTGAGTGAAGGCTAATCGCTATATAAGCGAATATATAGCGATTGCCTTGTATACGGAAAGTCCTGTTTTCAGCGAACAATCAATGCGTGGGTTTCGTCTGCCAGTTTGCGGGTGAGTTGCGCGGCGGGCAGTTCGACGCCAAGGCGCAGCGCCTGCCCGGACCACAGGTTGCTGAAGTCGCTGTTGCCCTGTGGCTCGCTGATGGCGCGGATCGGTGCCAGGGCGCCGCCAGCGAGGGGGAAGGCCGGTGCCAGGTCGCTCACCGGTCCAAGCTCGCGCATGATCCGCGTGCTGATGCCACGGGCCGGGCGGCCGGTGAACAGGTTGGTCAGCGCGGTGTCGCTTTCCCTCGCAGTGTGCAGCGCGCGACGGTGGGCAGGAGAGATTTTCGCCTCCGGGCAGAACAGGTACGCCGTTCCCAGTTGCACCGCCGACGCGCCCAGGGTGAACGCCGCCGCGATACCGCGGGCGTCGCCGATACCGCCAGCGGCAATCACCGGCACGCGTACCGCATCGGCGATCTGCGGCACCAGGGCGAAGGTGCCGACCTGGCTGTTGAGGTCGTCGCTGAGGAACATGCCGCGATGGCCGCCGGCCTCGTAGCCCATGGCAATGATTGCATCGCAGCCATGCTGTTCCAGCCACAGCGCCTCGGTCACGGTGGTGGCGCTGGAGATCACCTTCGCACCGGTGGCCTTGACCCGCGCCAGCAGGCGTGGCTCGGGCAGGCCGAAGTGGAAGCTGACCACCGCCGGCTTGAACTGCTCCACCAGGGCGCAGGCGCTGTCGTCGAACGGTGCGCGGCTGGAGACGGGCGTCGGTGCCTCGAAATCGGCACCCACTTCCTCGTAGTACGGTTTGAGCGCCTGCTTCCAGCGCTCGGCCCGCTCGGCGTCAGGCACCGGCGGGGTGTGGCAGAAGAAGTTCACGTTGATCGGGCCGCGGCTGGCCTGGGCGAAGGCCTCCAGTTCCTGGCGGATCTGTTCGGCGCTGAGCATGGCGCAGGGCAGGGCGCCCAGGCCGCCGGCATTGCTGACGGCGATGGCCATGGCCGAGCCGGTGGCGCCGGCCATGGGCGCCTGCAGGATCGGCAGGTCGATGCCGAACAGGTCGAGAATGCGGTGGTCCGGCCATTGACTCATTGTCTGCGAACTCCTGTCTGCGGTCGGCGATGGCCTTCAGAGTGCCTTGCTGACCTGGATGTCGGTGATTTTCCCGGCGTCGTCGCCATGGATCTTGCGCAGCGCGGCCTGGGCCTGCTCCAGCGAGTTGTCTGGCAGGTGGGCGAAGTCCCAGCGGCGTTCGCCGTCGAGTTTGTACTTGATGACGTATTTGATCGTTGCGGTCATGGGGCTTATCTCAGTTGCGACGACGAGCGGCGGATGATCTTGATCTTGTAGGTGAAGGTCGGTTTGCGCGTGACCGAAATGGCCCGCGGGCTGACGGTATCGAGGGTGATGTTCCAGAAACCGGTACTTGGCACCGTGATCTTCGCCGGAAAACGGTCGAAGGCGCCGCCGTGATAGGTGTGCCGGCCGCCATTCTTGAAGCTGCGGAAGTTGGCGTCGTTCATCAGGCGGATATTGCAGCGCTGGGAACACTCGATGACGACGATGTCGTCCTCGTTGAGGTGTTCGCGCTGGTGTACGAATTTCATGCTACGGCTCCGCAAGGGGTGTTTCGGCAAAAGCGAAACGATAACAGAACTGGCCCGAATGTAGGACTTCATCACAGTCCTGACGAGAAAAGTGTCATTCCAGGGAGCAAATCGGCCTAATGACGGTCGAAGCATTTTTATTTGAGGAGATGGGATTCGATGAAATGGTTTGTACCTGCCCTGGCGTTGGCGCTGACCGGTTGCGCCAGTGTGTCCGAGTTGGAACAGAGCCCCGAAACCCTGGATGTGATTTCCGGCAAGTCACCGGACCAATACCTGCAATGCGTGCAGGACAAGCTCAAGGACAGCCGCGACCCGCTGGAAGTGACCCGCAATGACAAAGCCATTCGGGCCATCGTGCCGCAGAAGCTGTCCGATTCCCCGGCGGCGATCCTGGACATCAGCGAACGCTCCGGTGGCAGCAGCATCAAGCTGCACGAGCGCCTGAACAACTTCCCGCTGCGTCTTTCCGATGTGAACAACGCGGCGACGCGCTGCATTTCCGGTTGATCGGATTGATCGGACGCATTTCGCCGCTTTCACGGATTCACTGCTGAACTGATCGATTTACTGATCTGCGTGCTCCTTTTCGGTGCATTTCGCCGTAGTAATGGCGAAAGGATAGCCCTACTATCCATAGGCTTATGTTTTTTGAGTCTAAGCATATAACCAGAAGATGGAGCTTCGTGATGATTGCACTGGATCGATGGTTGATCAGTAGCCTGATGCTGTTCGCCCTCCCGGCGGCCCACGCCGATCAAGGGCAGGATGTATTTACCCGGGGCGGGCAGAACCCCGCCGCCATGGCCTGCCAGGGTTGCCACGGCCCCGATGGGCTGGGCATGGCCGCCGCCGGATTCCCGCGACTGGCGGGGTTGTCGGCCGCTTACCTGAGTAAGCAACTGCGCGATTTCCGCGACGGCACCCGCAAGAACCCGATCATGGAGCCCTTGGCCAAAGCGCTGAGCGGTGCGGAAATCGCGGCGGTCAGCGCCAGCCTTGCGGCGCTGCCAGCCCCCGCCACCCCCGATAACCGCCGTCAGCAGATGGCCCGCAGCGCAGTGCAATCCCTGGCGTTGTATGGCGACTGGAGCCGGGAAATCCCCGGGTGCGTGCAATGCCACGGGCCGGGCGGTGTCGGTGTGGGCGAGCATTTCCCGCCGTTGTCCCATCAACCGGCCGCCTACCTGGTGGCGCAGTTGAACGCCTGGCGCGACGGCAGCCGCCGCGGTGATCCCAATCAGTTGATGGCCGGCGTGGCCAAGGCCATGACCGATCAGGAGATCAAGGCCGTCGCTGACTATTTCGCCGCTGGACAGGAGGTCAAGCCATGAAGGGATTCATTGTTTGCGCGCTGACCCTCGCGGCCGTGTCGGCTCACGCCGCACCGGTTGCCATGGAAGACCAGTCACAGCTGAACGTGCCGCCGGCCGGCAAGACGCCGTTCTTCACACCGCCTGCGGAAAGCGAATTGCCCGACAACGCGTTCGGCAAGATGGTCCGTGATGGCTATGCACTGTTCGTCGACACCACGCGCCTGGCGCCCGCCTATGTCGGTAATGGCATGAAGTGCAGCAACTGCCACCTCGATCAAGGGCGCATGGCCCACTCGGCGCCGCTGTGGGGGGCTTATCCGATGTACCCGGCGTACCGCAAGAAAAACGACAAGGTCAACACCTACGCCGAGCGCATCCAGGGCTGTTTCCAGTTCAGCATGAACGGCAAGGCCCCGGCGGCCGACAGCCCGGAGATCACGGCACTGTCGGTGTATTCCTACTGGCTCTCGACCAGAGCGCCCACCGGCATCGAGCCGCCGGGGCGCGGTTATCCCGAGGTGGCGCAGCCGGCCGCCGGCTACGACATGAAGCGTGGCGAGAAGCTGTATCAGCAACAGTGCGCCCTTTGTCATGGCGAGAAAGGCGAAGGCCAGGCGGTGGCGGGTGACTACGTGATGCCGCCGCTGTGGGGCAAGGACTCGTACAACTGGGGCGCCGGGATGCATCGGATCAATACCGCGGCCTCCTTCATCAAGTACAACATGCCCCTGGGCAAGCCCGGCAGCCTGAGCGACCAGCAGGCCTGGGACGTTGCCGCCTACATCAACCGCCACGAGCGCCCGCAGGACCCGCGCCTGGTGGAAGGGTCGGTGGAGAAGACGCGCGTAAGGTTCCATGCCAACGATGGCGTCAACCTGTACGGCCAGACCATCGACGGCGTGCTGATCGGGCAGGGCACCGCCCAGTGAGCCAGGCCGCCCCCGAGGCGGTCGCACAATGATGGCCAGGACGCCGCTTTCCCCATCGGAAACGGCGTCCCGCGGTCATTACCGAATGTCGGAGAGACGACGCAAAGTCAATATTTTCAATGGTCGGGAACTATCCGCTGCGGTATTTCTCTATGATGGCAACGGTTGCGGTCCTGCGGGGCATTGTAAGGTACGTGCCGCCTGATTAGACTGCGCCGAATTTCGTAAGCACAGCCCTTCGTTAAGGACTCATATGATCAAGAAATGCTTGTTCCCGGCAGCCGGTTACGGCACCCGCTTCCTGCCAGCAACCAAAGCCATGCCCAAGGAAATGCTGCCGGTGGTGAACAAGCCACTGATCCAGTACGGCGTCGAAGAGGCCCTGGATGCCGGCCTGAACGAGATCTCCATCGTGACCGGTCGCGGCAAGCGCGCCCTGGAAGACCATTTCGACATCAGCTACGAGCTGGAAAACCAGATCAAGGGCACCGACAAGGAAAAATACTTGGTCGGCATCCGTCGCCTGCTCAACGAGTGCTCGTTCTCCTACACCCGCCAGACCGAGATGAAAGGTCTGGGCCATGCCATTCTCACCGGCCGTCCGCTGATCGGCGACGAGCCCTTCGCCGTGGTCCTGGCGGACGACCTGTGCGTCAACCCGGAAGGTGATGGCGTCCTGACCCAGATGGTCAAGCTGTACAAGCAGTTCCGCTGCTCGATCGTCGCCATCCAGGAAGTCGATCCGCAGGAAACCAACAAGTACGGTGTGATCGCCGGCGACATGATCCGCGACGACATCTTCCGCGTGACCAACATGGTCGAAAAACCGAAGCCGGAAGATGCGCCGTCCAACCTGGCGATCATCGGCCGCTACATCCTGACCCCGGACATCTTCGACATCATTGCCGGCACCGAGCCGGGCAAGGGTGGCGAGATCCAGATCACCGACGCCCTGATGCAGCAGGCGCAGAATGGCTGCGTGATTGCCTACAAGTTCAAGGGCAAGCGTTTCGACTGCGGTGGCGCCGAGGGCTACATCGACGCGACCAACTTCTGCTTCGAGAACTACTACAAGACTGGCAAGGCTTACTGAGGCCTGCGCTTGTAGCAAGGAAGCCACCCTCGGGTGGCTTTTTTACTTTTGGAGCGGCAAGTTTCGAGCTGCAAGCTGCAAGCTGCAAGCTGCAAGAAAGAGCGGTCTGTGCAGGTCGGCTTTTTCTTGTGGCTTGCAGCTTACAGCTTGCAACTACCGGCGTTATGCTGGCGGCCTGCCGATGGAGAATACGATGGCCTACGATTTTGATCTGTTTGTGATTGGCGCCGGTTCCGGCGGTGTGCGTGCCTCGCGATTCGCTGCGGGCTACGGGGCGAAAGTGGCGGTGGCCGAGAGCCGCTACCTGGGTGGCACCTGTGTCAACGTCGGATGCGTGCCGAAGAAACTGCTGGTGTACGGCGCCCACTTCGCCGATGACTTCGAGCAGGCCGCAGGCTTCGGCTGGTCGCTGGAAGACGCGCAATTCGACTGGTCGCAACTGATCGCCAACAAGAACCGCGAGATCCAGCGACTCAATGGCATCTACCGCAACCTGCTGGTCAACAGCGGTGTAACCCTGCTCGAAGGCCACGCGCGCATCACTGCCCCTCACGAAGTGGAAATCGAAGGCCAGCGTTACAGTGCCAAACACATTCTGATTGCCGTTGGCGGCTGGCCGCAGGTGCCGGACATCCCGGGGCGCGAACTGGCGATCAGCTCCAACGAAGCCTTCTTCCTCAAAGACCTGCCCAAGCGTGTGCTGGTGGTGGGCGGTGGCTACATCGCCGTGGAGTTTGCCGGCATCTTCCAGGGGCTGGGTGCCGATACCACCTTGCTCTACCGGGGCGACCTGTTCCTGCGGGGCTTCGATGGCTCGGTGCGCACGCACCTGAAGGAAGAACTGGAGAAGCGCGGCCTCGACCTGCAGTTCAACGCCGACATCGCGCGTATCGACCAGCAGGCGGACGGCAGCCTCAAGGCGACCCTCAAGGACGGCCGCGAGCTGGTCACCGACTGCGTGTTCTATGCCACCGGGCGTCGCCCGATGCTCGACAACCTCGGGCTGGAAAACACCGAAGTGCAACTGGACAAGCGCGGTTTCATCCAGGTCGATGACGCCTACCAGACCGACGAATCGTCGATCCTCGCCATCGGCGACGTGATTGGCCGCGTGCAACTGACCCCGGTGGCCCTGGCCGAAGGCATGGCCGTGGCGCGGCGCTTGTTCAAGCCGGAGGAGTATCGTCCGGTGGATTACCGCAACATCCCCACCGCGGTCTTCAGCCAGCCGCCCATCGGCACCGTTGGCCTGACCGAAGAGCAGGCGCTGGAAGCCGGGCACTCGCTGAAGATTTTCGAGAGCCGTTTCCGTCCGATGAAACTGACCCTCACCGAGGTGCAGGAAAAGACCCTGATGAAACTGGTGGTGGATGCCGACACCGACCGCGTGCTGGGTTGCCACATGGTCGGGCCGGATGCCGGTGAGATCATCCAGGGCCTGGGCATCGCCCTCAAGGCTGGAGCGACCAAGCAGCAGTTCGACGAGACCATCGGCGTGCACCCGACGGCGGCGGAAGAGTTCGTGACCATGCGTACAGTGACGCGCTGATTCCGTGTCCTGTGGAGCGAGCTTTTCGGGGCGCCGAACCGTCGCAACCCCTGAGTCCCCGACCCGCCTGACACACCCGCAGAGCCAGATCTTGTGGCCGCTGCGCGCCCAATCGCGGCTGAAGCCGCTCCTACAGGGTTCTGGGCCAGCCGCGCTATCCAGGGCAGGGCTCGATACCTGTGGGAGTCGGCCTTGCCGACGATGGCGTCATAGCAGGCACCATCATTGCCTGTGATGGCCTCATCGCTGGGGTTCTACGCCCCGACAAGCCAGCTCCCACGGGTGGCCAACAGCGATCTACAACGATTTCAGAAACGCGAGCAACGCCCCGCGATCTTCCCCCGACAGTGCCACGAACCGCTGCCGCGCCACGGCCGCTTCCCCGCCATGCCACAACACCGCCTCGGTCAAGGTGCGGGCTCGGCCATCATGCAGGTAGCCGGCCCCGGGATTGATCTGTTCGATCAGCCCCAGCCCCCATAACGGCGGCGTTCGCCATTCGCGCCCGGTGGCGAGAAAGTCTTCGCGGCCATCGGCCAGTCCTTCGCCCATGTCATGCAGCAGCAGGTCGGTAAACGGCTCGATCCGGCGCTGCGACAGCGCCTTGTATTGCGGATGCACCCCGGTCTCCAGCCGGGGGCGGTGACACAGGCTGCAGCCGGTCTCGTTGAACACCTGCTCACCCCGTTTCACCTGTGGCACGTTGCGGTCCCGCCGGGGAGGCGCTGCCAGATGAGCCAGGTAGAACCCAAGCTCACCCAGTTGCATCGCATCCAGCTCCGGCTGACCGCCACTGAGCGCCTGCCTGCACGCTACCTGCTGCGGTGCACAGTTTTCCTGCGGGTACAGCGGTGAAGTAATGCCGAGGTCTCCGTGCAGGGCGCTGGCGATCTGCTGGTTGAGGTTCGGCTGGTTGGCCTTGAGCCCGAAGCGCCCGGGTTCCAGACGCTGGCGCTCGACGCTCCACACCTGGTTGACCCGTCCGCGCACGCCATCCGGCTTGTGCTCCTCGGCCATGCGCTGCAAGGTGCCGGCACTGACCGCCTCCAGCAGGCCAAGGCCGAACACCGGCGTGCCAACCCGCACGGAGGTGCGAATGTCCCCCAGCGGCCCGTAGGCCAGTTCACTGAATTTCAGTTGCGGGCGGCGCAGGCTGACGCGTTCGCCATTGCCGAGGGCGACCGTCTTTTCCTGCCAGAGAATGTGCGCGCGACCTTCACCGCGTACGCCGGGAATGCCCAGCTCGTTGAGCTGGTCGCCGTAGGCCGGGTGGGCCAATGGTCCGCCATGGACGTCGCGCCCTGGCAGCGACAGCCGGACCAGCATCGTGCGCATCGGCGAATGCTCGTTGACCGGCGCCTGGCCACGGCCGTTCTTCGGATGACAGGCGATGCAGGTGATGCGGTTGTACAGCGGGCCGAGGCCGTCCACCGCGTCGTCCCGCGAGGGCGCGATGACCCAGGCCTGGCGGAACAGCCCGCGACCACGGAAGAACCGTTCCAGTTGTGCCTCGTCGTCCATCCCTGCCAGCGGCTGGGCGAAGGCTTCGCGATTGACCTCGGCGCTGGCGTGTAACGTAGTCAGCGCCGCAGCGGCGGCCAGTAGCCAGACGCGCATCACAGCCCCATCTCGTCGAGCAGCCGCGCCGCCTCGGCGTGGCGGGTGGCGCTGTAGAACTGCCAGGCGATCTCGTACTTGCCCAGTTCATCCTGATCGCTGGCGGGGGTGTGCTCCATGCCGCTGTCCTGGCGGGCGCCAAACAGCTTGAGCAGGTCGGTGGAGGCCGCTTGCCCGGCGCTGATCGGTGGCACGCCAAGGTAGGCGCGCACGGCGGTCAGGTCACGGCCCGCGGCTTCCCCGGCATGTACCCGTGTCCACAGCGCCGTGAGCCGCTCATGGGGTTGGCCAAGCCACTGCACGAACAACGACGTCACCAGCGCGAGGCGCTCGCGAGAACTGTCGTCGCCATAGCGGTAGGCGCCTTTGGCCGCCGCTGCGAAGGGATCGTGGTAACCCGCCGGCAACCCGGCGTACACGCTGGGCCGCACCGGCAGTTTGCGGATGTCCGGGTCGGCCAGCAGCTTCTGCCCGGCCTCGGACAGCACGAAGCGCACGAAGGCCCGAGCACCCTCGACATCCCTGGCATCGCGGGTGATGGCGATATGCGCCGGGTTGAGCCCGCCGTGGGCCGGATAGACGAAGTCCACCGGCTGGCCGTTGCTCACCGCCGAGGCGACGAAGAAGTCGATGGACAGGCCGACCGCCGCGCGTCCGCTGGCCACCTCATCGCTGACCAGGGTGCCGCCGCGACTCACCAGCCGCGACTGCCCGGCGATCTCGCTCCACAGTGCCCAACCGCGCTCCCAGCCGTAGGCCTGGAGCACGATGTCGAGCAGCACCGGAGCAAAGCCGACCCGGCCCGGGTCGGGCAAGGCAATGCGGCCGCTCAGGCGCGGATCGAGCAGGTCGGTCCAGTCCTGCGGTGCAGGCAGGTTCAGCGCCGCCAGCACCTCGGGGTTGATGGCGAAGCCGTAGCCGGCCAGCTCCGTGGCCTGGTAGTGCGCACCGCCGTCGCGCAGGGCAGTACCGCCGATGCGCGCCGGCAACCCGGTGAGGTCCACGCCCAGCGGCTGCCAGCTGTTGTTCCTGGCCAGGCGGGCAAAGTTGCCCGGCGACGGCGCCCAGTACACATCGACCCCGCCCTGGTCCGGCTGGCGCAGGAAGGGCAGGGCATCGAAGCCCTGGCGCCAGAGGATCTGCAGGCGATACCCGGGGTTGGCCTGCTCGAAGGCTTCCTCGAAACGGCTCATCATTTCTTCCGGGTAGCTGGTCAGCACCACCACCGGCTTCGGCGCCGCGGCCTGGACGCCCGCCGAAGCGAACGCCAGGGCCAGGGCCGTCAGCCATGCCTTACAGCGGAACATTGAACTGTACGAAGTAGTTGCGGCCAATTTCCGGATACCCCTCGCTGTATTCGTACAGGCGATCGAACAGGTTGCGTACACCGGCCTCCACCAGCACATCGTTGCTGAAGCGGTAGCCCGACTTGAAGTTGTACACCGCGTAGCCACCGGACATCTGCGTGCCATCCGAGGTGTTGTAGCGCCGCGAGGCGGCTTCGGCACTGCCGGTCAGGCGCCAGGCGTCATGGTTCCAGGTGGCCGAGGCGAACAGGTTGTGGCGCGGCGTGTCGATCGGGTGCAGCTCGGGATTGCTGCGGTTCTCGCGGTCGAGGAAGGTGTAGCTGGCGCCCAGCTCCCAGTCGCCCAGATCACCTTTCAGACCCAGCTCGAAGCCCTGGTTGCGCGCCTTGGCGATGTTCTGGTACTGCCCGCACGGGGCCGCGCAATTGGCTTGCGCCGGGACGGTGACCTGCTGGATCGAGTCTTCGATATTGGCCACGAACAGCGCGGCGTCCAGACTCCACTGTGACGTCAGCGCGCCACTGTAGCCCAACTCGTAATGGGTGGCACGTTCCGACTTCAGGTCCGGGCTCGGGATCACCGTGCCGAAGCGGGTGGAGTAGCGGTCCTTGATGGTGGCGAAGCGGCTCTTGCGCGAGACGGTCAAGCGCACCTGGCCATTGTGGTCGATGTCCAGCAGCGGGCCGGTGTTCATGAACAGGCCAAGCTGGCTGTTGACCGCATCGTCGCTGCCGGTGGGCTCGTCGTACAGCGTCTTGACCCTCGGTGAGGTCGCGTTGGTGCCGAAGTTCTCGGCGTCCAGGCTCTTGCGGTAGTTGTAGGACACGCCACCGACGAGGCTGAAGATGTCGTTCAGGCGCAGGGTGTCTTCCAGGGCGATGGACTGGGTCTGGTCGCGGAAATGGGTCTGTGGATCGCTGCCGTCGCGGGAGCGGTGCACGTCTTCCTTGAAGTGATAGGCCACGCCCAGGCGGTTGCCTTCGGTGATGGCCAGGTCGCCTTCGATGGAGAAACCGGTGGACTCGTCGTCGTACTTGCTCGGGAAGCCCGATTGCAGCGCGCCGGGAATGCCGTTGTTGTAGACGTAGCTCTCCAGCGAGTTCTTGAAGGTGTCGTGGTACACGCGGGTCTTGAGGCCGTGCTCGCCGAAGCGGGTATTGGTGGCGACGAACAGGCTGGTCTTGTCCCACTGCGGCCATTCCCACCAGCGCTTGCGCTGGCCGGTGGCGGGCAGGTCGCCGGCATAGGGCGGCTGGCCCTTGCGGCCTTCCTGCTGGACATAGCCCAGCACGTATTCGTCGGTTTCATTGGGCGTGAAGCCGAGCTTGAAGCTGAACTTGCCGTCGCGCTTGTCGCTGTTCTCGCGGCGCCCGTTGCCTTGCTGGTTGTTGGTGGGCTCGAAGTCGTCCGGCAGCAGGCTGTAGTCGTAGTCGACGTAGGACACACCGCCCTGCATCCACCAGTTGCCCTGGTTGGAGCCGACGTTGGCGTAGCTGCGGTACGCATTGACGTTGCCGTGATCGGTGAGTTCCAGGCCGCCGCCCACCTCGCCCTCGAAGGCCTCGGTGGGCCGGCGGGTCACCAGGTTGATTGCGCCACCCAGGGTGTTGGGCCCGTACAGCAGCGAGGCGAAGCCCTTGGCCACTTCGATGCGCGACAGGTCGTAGGTGGTGAAGCGACCGAGGTCGATGTTGCCGTCGTAGGGCACGTAGGTCGGGATGCCATCGATGTACACCGGCACCTGCAGGCGGTCGAAGCCGCGTACGTAGACCACCTGCTCGGCCCGGCCGCCGATATAGCTCTGGTTCACGCCGGGGGCGAGTGCCAGGGCGCGGTCCACGGTTTCGCGGTCGTGCAGGCGGATGTCCTTGAGTTCGACAACGGTGCTGCCGGTGGCCAGTTTTTCATCCTGAGGGGCGGAAATCTGGATTTCGCCGAGGCTGAACGGCTGGCTGGTTTCGGCAGCGAGAAGGGATTGCGCGTGGACGGCAGCGATGGCCACTACCAGGGCGCGAGGGGTGAACGACTTCATGACGGCTCCATGTTATGGAGGCGCGGCGCTGCTGTTGACGGGCTGCGAACGCACCGCGCAACAGCCTTCCGGCCTCATCGTTATATATTCGTGTATACAGCGATAGCCGTAAAAAAGACCCGAAATCTCCCTCCCCGGAGATGGTCGGATCCCTGGTGCTTACGGATACCTGACCCGGCAGACAAGCCGGGCCGGGGCGAATACTAGCTGCGAGGGACGTGCGCTGACAACGCTATATATGAAAATACATAGCGGTGAGGTCGCAATCGTGCTCATCCAGGTCGCGGCCTGATTCCATGGGACTTCGGGCCTGGGCCAGGCGGGCACCTGATATTTTTGTCAGTTGTGCGGTTTTTCGTGCGGCCCTTCAATGACTCCTCGTTCCACCCGAGTCGTTGTTTCCAGTCGCTAACGGAGAGCACCCGTCATGACCATCCAGGAACCCCTCGATTCCGGCAGTCTTCTTCACCGGATCGCCTTGTTCAGCCAGCAGATCCGCGCCCGCTCGGGCGACAGCCTGGCCCTCGATCCCTTGTACATCCCGGCCCTGATCACGCCGATGCAGACGCCCGGCGCCGATGGCGGGCTCAATGACGCCGCCTTGAGTCAGCATGCCGATGGCTTGCTGGTACTGGTGCAGCCCTACAGCAACATGCGCGCCGGTGACTGGGTCGATGTCTACTGGGGTGACGATGCGGCGTCGGCAGCATCGGGGCTGGTGCTGGAGGAGCATATCGGCGCCAGCTTCGCCTTGTTCGTCAACGCCAGCAAGATTCCGGAAGGCCTGCACAAGGTGCACTACACCGTCACCCGCTCCGGCAGTGGCAACAAGGAGCTGTCGCTGGAACTGCAGATACTGGTGCGCCGCGCCCAGCCCGGTGGCACCGACCCCGAGCCGGACCTGCCGGGCCATCAGAACCTCGCGCCGCCAGCACCGGAACTGCCACCCAGTGGCATTATCGACGAAGAGGCGGCCCGCAACGGCGTGAAAGTCAGCATCGCCCCGTACCCCAACATGCGTGAATACGACCGCATCACCCTGAGCTGGGGCGGTGAACTCGTTACGCACGCGGTGAAGGCCGCCGAGGTGGGGCAGGCGGTGGAAATCATCGTGCCTGAAGCCGTGATTCTCAAGGCCGGCGACAGTGACGAACTGGTGCTGGTCTACCGGGTGATGGACGAGGTGCACAATCAGTCCAGCGACTGGTCACCGCGCAGCCATGTGATGGTGGAAGTGGATGGCAGCCGACCGGATGCCCCGCTGATCGTCAACCCTGACGACAACGCCGATCCGTACGATGTGATCGACCTGGACAAGCTGGGTGATGACGACCTTCCCGTGGAGGTCATCGTGGTCCGCGACGGCGGCATCGCCGTGGGTGACAGTGTGACGCTGACCTGGGTCGGTACCACGGCCCAAGGCCAGGAAATCAGCTACACCTCCGAGCCGCAGAACGTCCAGCGGATTCCCGCAGTGCTGAGCTTCGAAGTGCCCAATGCCGATGTGCGCGGACTGGGCCATGGCCGTGGCGTGGCGGCTTACAAGGTCAGCCGCAGCGATGGCAGCGACGTCACCTCCAAGCGCGCGTTCGTCAGCTTCATCGGCGTGGAGCAGCAACTGCCCAAGCCCACGGTCAGTGAAGCGGTGGGTGGCAGCCTTGACCCCGACTTGCCCCAGGCCACGGTGGTGGTACCCGGTGCGGCGCTGCAGGCTTCGGATATGGTGGAATTCACCTGGCTGGGCATTCAGGCCAGCGGCAGCCCGCTGTTGTACACCGCGCGACGCCCCGTGAGCAGCGGCGGCACGGGCTCCCCCTTGGTGTTCACCGTCCTGGCCGACTACCTCAAGCCGCTGGATGGCGGGCGGCTGGAGGTCTACTACGAAATTCTGCGCTCCGGCCTGGACGCACCGCTGAAGTCCGAGCGCGAGCACCTGCAGGTGGGCGAAGCACAGCACGCCCTGCCGGCGCCCGGCGTGACCCCGCCGGCCAGCGACGGCTGGCTCGACCCGGACCTGCTGCCCAACGGCGTGGACGTGGTGATCGCGCCGTACGCCAACATGCGTGTGGGGCAGACCGTGCACATGGAATGGCGGGCCACGGTGGGCAGCGGCACGTCCGACTTCATGGCGATCAACGAATTCCTGGTGGGCCATCCGCTGCCGTTCGGCATCGGGCAGGCGCAGTTGCAAGAAAACGCCGAGGGTGAGGTCGAAGTGTGGTACCGCGTGGAAGAGCCGGGCCAGCCGACACGACGGTCGCAAAGCCTGCACCTGAAGATCGGCAAGGAGCAGGAAGAGGATGCACCGCTGATCGCACCGGTAGTGCTGGAAGCGGTGGATGGACTGCTCGATCCGTTGAAGGGTGCGACGGTGCGGGTGAGTTATGCGGACATGGTGCCGGAAGACATACTGGCCATCACCTGGGGCTTTGTGGGTGAGAAGCCTCTCTATGACAGCACACAGCAACCGGGCAGCACGCAGGGGTATGTGGACTTCCCGGTGCCAGCGGATGTGCTGCAAGCCAGTGATGGCCACGGGATACAGGTGTTTTACGCGCGAGTTCGTAAAGGCCAGAGCCGGCTTTCAGAGGAACTGAGGCTGGTAGTAATGGAAATCCCGCCGGAAGGTTTGCCGACGCCGGTCATTGTGCAGGCCAAGGAGGGTGGGCTTGACCTCACGAGCTTTAACGGAAATGCCGATGTGACGGTTGAGCCGTGGCAGGAAATTGCGGTGGGTCAATATTACTGGTTGCGAGCCTACGGGACGAAGCAAGACGGTACCGCCCATACCATCGATCTTGCAGTGGGCCAGACGGTCACGGCGGCAGATATTGCTGGAGGGCTAAAGCTGGTCCTTGCCAGAAGTGAGTTGATACTGCTGGGCAATTACAGTGAGTTGCGGGTCGAGCTGAAAGTGGCTCTGAGTGGTGGTAGTAATGAAGATCTGGCGACACGGTTCCCGCTATTGGTTGTGACGGTGCGAGTGGAAAAGCGAACCATTCATGAGAACTTCAATGATCTGCCTCCTCAGAAGATCAACTACCTGGAGTCTATTAATACCTCAACGATGACGATCACGCTTTTTACGCCTAGTTCTTGGGCTGAGGTTATACAGGTCTCTGGTAATCAGCCTCACATGGATGGCATGCTTTTGAGTTCGGTCATAGCGATTTCCATGGCGCTGAAGTTCCAATGTAGGGCTGTAGAATTTTCTGCGACTTATCATCCTTGGTACCCGACAATCTGTAGTTTTTATAACGCACAGGGTTTGGAAATCGGGCGGTTCCGTCAACAGTCCGGGTCGGCGGGTGGGAGTTTTAGATATACATACACCGCGCCTCCAGGTCAGTTCTTTTCAACTATGGTAATGGAGACATCAGGAACAGGTGCGTATCTTGATAATCTGATCTTCGAACTTTGAACTTCAGAGGTCGGCTTCTGCAGCTTAGGCTGCAGGGCCGATTTTTCTTTATATGAAATAGAAGCATGCGCCAGTAGTGCTGCTAAGCGTATGAGAAGATAGTTTTCCTAATCTAGGGGGGTACCTGATATTTTTGTCAGTTGTGCGATTCCCCGCGCGGCTCTTCAATGACTCCTCGTTCCACCCGAGTCGTTGTTCCCAATCGCTAGCGGAGAGCACCCGTCATGACCATCCAGGAACCCCTCGATTCCGGCAGTCTTCTTCACCGGATCGCCTTGTTCAGCCAGCAGATCCGCGCCCGCTCGGGCGACAGCCTGGCCCTTGATCCCTTGTACATCCCGGCCCTGATCACGCCGATGCAGACCCCCGGCGCCGATGGCGGCCTCAATGATGCCGCCTTGAATCAGCACGCCGATGGCCTGCTGGTGCTGGTGCAGCCCTACAGCAACATGCGCGCCGGTGACTGGGTCGATGTCTACTGGGGTGACGATTCGGCCTCGGCGGCATCGGGGCTGGTTCTGGAAGAGCATATCGGCGCCAGCTTTGCCCTGTTCGTCAACGCCAGCAAGATTCCCGAAGGCCTGCACAAGGTGCACTACACCGTGACCCGCTCCGGCAGTGGCAACAAGGAGCTATCGCTGGAGCTGCAGATATTGGTACGCCGCGCCCAGCCCGGCGGCACCGACCCTGAACCGGACCTGCCAGGCCATCAGAACCTCGCTCCGCCTGCGCCGGAACTGCCACCCAGCGGCATTATCGACGAAGAAGCCGCACGCAACGGCGTCAAGGTCAGCATCGCGCCCTATCCCAACATGCGCGAATATGACCGCATCACCCTGAGCTGGGGCGGGGAACTCCTTACACACGCAGTAAAGGCCGCCGAGGTGGGGCAGGCCGTGGAAATCACCGTGCTTGAAGCGGTGATTCTCAAGGCCGGCGACAGTGACGAACTGGTGCTGGTCTATCGGGTGATGGACGAGGTGCACAACCAATCCAGCGACTGGTCGCCACGCACCCATGTGATGGTGGAAGTGGATGGCAGCCGGCCGGATGCGCCTTTGATCGTCAACCCCGACGACAATGCCGATCCGTACGATGTGATCGACCTGGACAAACTGGGCGATGACGACCTTCCCGTGGAGGTCATCGTGGTCCGCGACGGCGGCATCGCCGTGGGTGACAGTGTGACGCTGACCTGGGTCGGTACCACGGCCCAAGGCCAGGAAATCAGCTACACCTCCGAGCCACAAAACGTCCAGCGAATTCCCGCAGTGTTGAGCTTCGAAGTGCCCAATGCCGACGTCCGGGGACTGGGCCATGGCCGCGGCGTAGCGGCTTACAAAGTCAGCCGCAGCGATGGCAGCGACGTCACCTCCAAGCGCGCGTTTGTCAGCTTCATCGGCGTGGAACAGCAATTGCCAAAACCGTCGGTCAGCGAAGCGGTAGGCGGCAGCCTCGACCCCGACTTGCCTCTTGCCACCGTCGTGGTCCCCGGCGCGGCCCTGCAGGCCGGGGACTGGGTAACGATGACCTGGCTGGGTACGCTGGCCAGTGGTAGCCCGCTGCTGCACACCGAAGCGCGCTCAGTCAGTGCCGGCGGAGTAGGCAAACCCCTGCCTTTCACCGTCCAGGCCAACTACATCAAACCGCTGGAAGGTGGTCGGCTGGAGGTCTACTACGAAATTCGCCGCTCCGGTCTGGACGCACCGCTGACGTCCGAGCGCGAGCACCTGCAGGTCGGCGAAGCACAGAACGCACTACCGGCTCCGGATGTGAGCCCGGCGGCCAGCGATGGCTGGCTCGACCCGGACCTGCTGCCCAACGGCGTGGACGTGGTGATCGCGCCCTATACCAACATGCGCGACGGGCAGACCGTGCACCTGGAATGGCGAGCCACGGCGGGAAGCAACTTCAGCGACTCCATGCCGATCAACGAATTCACGGTTGGCAAACCGGTACGCTTCCTGGTCGATGGCGAACAGTTGCGGGACAACCTCGACGGCGAAGTGGAGGTGCTGTACCGGGTGGAAGAGCCGGGCCAGCCGACGCGCTACTCGGAAAGCCTGCGGCTGAAGATTGGCAAGGAACAGGAAGAGGATGCGCCGCTGCTCGCGCCGGTGGTGCTGGAAGCGGTGGATGGACTGCTCGATCCGCTGAAGGGCGCGACGGTGCGGGTGAGTTATGCGGACATGGTGCCGGATGACATTCTGGCCATCACCTGGGGCTTTGTGGGCGAGAAGCCTCTTTATGACAGCACACAGCAACCGGGCAGCACGCAGGGGTACGTGGACTTCCCGGTGCCGGCGGATGTGTTGCAGGCCAGTGACGGTCACGGAATTCAGGTGTTTTACGCGCGAGTTCGTAAAGGCCAGAGTCGGCTTTCAGATGAACTGAGGCTGGTGGTCATGGAAATCCCGCCGGAAGGTTTGCCGATGCCGGTGATTCCGCAGGTCAAGGACGGGTTGCTCAATCTTCAGGACTTCAATGGCGATGCTGTAATCACCGTGGAGCCATGGTCTGGGATCGCCGCCGGTCAGCGTTACTGGTTGCGCGCTTACGGCACTGACAAGGAGGGTGGAGCCCACAACGTCGAGCTGGCCATAGCCGAAGCAGTGACGTCGGCGGAAGTCGCCGGTGGGCTGAGAGTGTTCCTGCCCAGAAGCGATTTGCTGTTATTGCGCAATTACAGCGAGCTGAAAGTCGAGCTTAAAGTGGCGCTCAATGGCGGTGATCAGGAAAGTGCGGCTTCACGGTTCCCGATTTTGAGTGTCCCTGTTCGCTCAGAGCATAATCTAATTGTTGAGAAATTTGATAAATATGGAACTCAACAAATTTACTATGGTGAAGTTATCGATATTCCAACGATGGATATTACGGTTCTAGATGCTGCTGGGAATGCCAGTGTAACAGGGACAGTGCCTATGTTGGCTGGTTACAAGTCTTATCGCCTAAATCTGAAATTCGAGTGTCGGCACCTTGTCTTCACCGCGTATCGCTACACGCAGCATTCGATTACTTATGTTTTCTATGACCCCCAAGGCTCTGAACTGGGCAAGATTATCCTGTCTGGCGAGGCTGGTTACCAGCACCACGAATTCACAGCGTCGATTGGAAGATTTATTTCCAGGATAGAAGCTATTAGCCCTAGTGTGTCATCGTTCAGAAACATGATATTTGAGCTTTAATACCTGAAGGCTGGCCCTGTCCATTTTCAATGGCCGGGGCCATTTATACGCGTTATTAATATATCCGCTTTCACAGTGCCTTCCATAAATCCTCAGCACAGCCGACGATTGCACCTTTCACATCCACTCCGCCTCGGTTCTAGGCAGCCACCTGATATTTTTGTCAGTTGTGCGATTCCCCGCGCGGCCCTTCAATGACTCCTCGTTCCATCCGAGTCGTTGTTTCCAGTCGCTAACGGAGGGCACCCGTCATGACCATCCAGGAGCCCCTCGATTCCGGCAGCCTGCTTCACCGGATTGCCTTGTTCAGCCAGCAGATCCGCGCCCGCTCGGGCGACAGCCTGGCCCTCGATCCGTTGTACATCCCGGCCCTGATCACGCCCATGCAGACCCCCGGCGCCGATGGCGGCCTCAACGACGCCGCCTTGAGTCAGCACGCCGATGGCCTGCTGGTGCTGGTGCAGCCCTACAGCAATATGCGTGCGGGTGACTGGGTCGATGTCTACTGGGGTGACGACTCGGCCTCGGCGGCGTCGGGCCTGGTTCTGGAGGAACATATTGGCGCCAGCTTTGCCTTGTTCGTCAACGCCGGCAAGATTCCCGAAGGCCTGCACAAGGTGTATTACACCGTCACCCGCTCGGGCAGTGGCAACAAGGAGCTGTCCCTGGAGCTGCACATACTGGTACGCCGCGCCCAGCCCGGTGGCACCGACCCCGAGCCGGACCTGCCAGGCCATCAGAACCTCGCTCCGCCAGCACCGGAACTGCCACCCAGCGGCATCATCGACGAGGAGGCCGCCCGCAACGGCGTCAAGGTCAGCATCGCCCCGTACCCCAATATGCGCGAGTACGATCGCATCACCCTGAGCTGGGGCGGCGAAATCCTTACGCACGCGGTGAAGGCCGCCGAGGTGGGGCAGGCCGTAGAAATCACCGTGCCTGAAGCGGTGATCCTCAAGGCCGGCGACAGTGACGAACTGGTGCTGGTCTACCGGGTGATTGACGAAGTACACAATCAGTCCAGCGACTGGTCGCCGCGCAGTCATGTGATGGTGGAAGTCGACGGCAGCCGGCCGGATGCGCCTTTGATCGTCAACCCCGACGACAATGCCGATCCGTACGATGTGATCGACCTGGACAAACTTGGCGATGGCGACCTGTTTGTCGACGTGATGGTGATTCGCGATGGTGGAATCGCGGTGGGCGACAGCGTGACGCTGACTTGGATCGGCACCACCGCTCAGGGGCAAGAGATCAGCTACACCTCGGAGCCGCAGAACGTCCAGCGGATTCCCGCAGTGCTGAGCTTCGAAGTGCCCAATGCCGACGTCCGCGGATTGGGACATGGCCGTGGCGTGGCGTCTTACAAGGTCAGCCGCAGTGATGGCTCTGACGTGACCTCCAAGCGCGCCTTCACCAGTTTCATCGGTGTGGAACAGAAGCTGCCCAAGCCCACGGTCAGCGAAGCGGTGGGTGGCAGCCTCGATCCCGACTTGACCCAGGCCACGGTGGTGGTGCCCGGCGCGGAGCTGCAGGCCGGGGACTGGGTAACGATGACCTGGCTGGGCACCCAGGCCAGCGGCAGCCCGCTGCTGCACACGGCCGAGCGGCAGGTCAGTGCCAATGGCGGTGGCAGCCCGATGCGCTTCTCCGTGCCAGGCAGCTACATCAAGCCACTCGATGGCGGGCGGCTGGAGGTCTCCTACGAAATCCTCCGCACGGGCCTGGAGGCACCGCTTACGTCCGAGCGCGAGCACCTGCAGGTTGGCGAGGCGCAGAACGCACTGCCGGCGCCCACCGTAAACCCGGCGGCCGTCGATGGCTGGCTCGACCCGGACCTGCTGCCCAATGGCGTGGACGTGGTGATTACGCCGTACTCCAACATGCGTGCCGGCCAGAGCGTGCACCTGGAATGGCGGGCCACGGTGGGAGGCCATTTCACCGATTACATGCTGCTCAACGAATTCTCGGCGGGCAAGCCGATACTGTTCCGAATCGAGCAAGAGCAACTGCAAGACAACGCCGAGGGCGAGGTGGAGGTGTGGTTCCGGGTGGAAGAGCCGGGCCAGCCGACGCGACGCTCGCAAAGCCTGCACCTGAAGATCGGCAAGGAACAGGAAGAGGATGTACCGCTGCTCGCACCGGTGGTGCTGGAAGCGGTAGATGGATTGCTCGATCCGTTGAAGGGGGCGACGGTGCGGGTGAGTTATGCGGACATGGTGCCGAGCGACGAACTGGCCATTGCGTGGGGGCTGGTTGGCGAGGAGCCTTTTTACGTAAGCGAGCCGCAAGCGGGCAGTACGCAAGGGTACGTGGACTTCCCCGTGCCGGCGGAGGTACTGCAAGCCAGTGATGGTCATGGCGTACAGGTGTTTTACGCGCGGGTTCGTAAAGGCCAGAACCGGCTTTCACAGGATCTGAAACTGGTGGTCATGGAAATTCCGCCGGAAGGTTTGCCGACGCCGGTCATTGTCCAGGTCGAGGACGGGCTGCTCAACCTTCAGGACTTCAATGGCGATGCAGAAATCACCGTGGAGCCATGGACGGGGATCAGTGTCGGTCAGCGTTATTGGTTGCGCGCCCACGGCACTGACAAAGACGGTGTAGCGCACATTGTCGAGCTGGCGTTGGCTGCAACCGTAACATCGGCAGAAGTAGCCGTTGGAGTGAAAGTATTCCTGCCCAGAAGCGATTTGCTGTTGTTGCGCAACTACAGCGAGCTGAAAGTCGAAATGAAAGCGGCGCTCAATGGCGGCGACCAGGAAAGTGCGGCTTCACGGTTCCCGATTTTGAGTGTCCCAGTTCGGTCAGAGCATAATCTTATTGTTGAGAGGTTTGAGAAATACGGATCTAAGCAAATTTATTATGGGGAGCCTCTTGATATCGATACGATGGAAATCTCGGTGTTGAATGCTCAAGGGAGTGCCTCTCTTGGGTCGAGATATCTGATAGGGAATAGAACGATTCGCCTTGAACTGAAGTTCCGATGCTGGCGCGTGAACTTTACTAACTTCCGAAGTTCAATCTATGCGGCTGTTTACGTGTTTTATAATGCTCAGGGGGTTGAGCTTGGTAGGTGGAGTGTCACTTTGGGCACGCCACTGTACTCTGACGTTGAATTTAAAGCAAAAAATGGTGATTTAATTTCCAGGATAGAGGCGGTTGGCTCAAGTAGTTCGTGGACGGAAAACATGATTTTTGAGCTTTAACTCCTGAAGGCTTGCCCCGTCTATTTTCAATGGTCGGGGCCATTTATACACGTTCTTCAATATCCACTTTCACAGTGACCTCCATAAATCCTCTGCACAGCCGACGATTGCGTCCTTCCACATCCACTCCGTCTCGCTTCCGGCCCAGCACCTGATATTTTTGTCAGTTGTGCGATTCCCCGCGCGGCTCTTCAATGACTCCTCGTTCCACCCGAGTCGTTGTTCCCACCCGCTAGCGGAGAGCACCCGTCATGACCATCCAGGAACCCCTCGATTCCGGCAGTCTTCTTCACCGGATCGCCTTGTTCAGCCAGCAGATCCGCGCCCGCTCGGGCGACACGCTGGCCCTCGATCCGTTGTACATCCCGGCCCTGATCACCCCCATGCAAACCCCCGGTGCCGATGGCGGGCTCAATGATGCCGCCTTGAGTCAGCACGCCGATGGCCTGCTGGTGCTGGTGCAGCCCTACAGCAATATGCGTGCGGGTGACTGGGTCGATATCTACTGGGGTGACGATTCGGCCTCGGCGGCCTCGGGGCTGGTTCTGGAAGAACATATCGGCGCCAGCTTCGCCTTGTTCGTCAATGCCGGCAAGATTCCGGAAGGCCTGCACAAGGTGCATTACACCGTCACCCGCTCGGGCAGCGGCAACAAGGAGCTCTCGTTGGAGCTGCAGATACTGGTACGCCGCGCCCAGCCCGGTGGCACCGATCCCGAACCGGACCTGCCAGGTCATCAGAACCTCGCTCCGCCAGCACCGGAACTGCCACCCAGCGGCATCATCGACGAAGAGGCCGCCCGTAATGGGGTCAAGGTCAGCATCGCGCCCTATCCCAACATGCGCGAGTACGACCGCATTACCCTGAGCTGGGGCGGTGAACTCGTTACGCACCAGGTGAAGGCCGCCGAGGTGGGGCAGGCGGTGGAGATCACCGTGCCTGAAGCCGTGATTCTCAAGGCCGGCGACAGTGACGAACTGGTGCTGGTCTACCGGGTGATGGACGAGGTGCACAACCAATCCAGCGACTGGTCGCCACGCAGTCATGTGATGGTGGAAGTCGACGGCAGCCGGCCGGATGCGCCTTTGATCGTCAACCCCGACGACAATGCCGATCCGTACGATGTGATCGACCTGGACAAACTGGGTGATGACGACCTTCCCGTGGAGGTCATCGTGGTTCGCGATGGCGGCATCGCGGTGGGTGACAGCGTGACACTCACCTGGATCGGCACAACGGCCCAAGGCCAGGAAATCAGCTACACCTCCGAACCGCAGAACGTTCAGCGGATTCCCGCAGTGCTGAGCTTCGAAGTGCCCAATGCCGATGTCCGCGGACTGGGCCACGGCCGTGGCGTAGCGGCTTACAAGGTCAGCCGCAGCGATGGCAGCGACGTGACCTCCAAGCGCGCCTTCGCCAGTTTCATCGGAGTGGAACAGCAGCTGCCCAAGCCTACGGTCACCGAAGCGGTAGGCGGCAGCCTTGACCCCGACTTGCCTCTTGCCACCGTCGTAGTGCCCGGCGCGGCGCTGCAAGCCGGGGACTGGGTAACGATGACCTGGCTGGGTACGCTGGCCAGTGGTAGCCCGCTGTTGCACACCGAAGCGCGCTCGGTCAGTGCCGGCGGAGTAGGCAAACCCCTGCCTTTCACCGTTCAGGCCAACTACATCAAACCGCTGGAAGGCGGTCGGCTGGAGGTCTACTACGAAATTCGCCGCTCCGGTCTGGACGCACCGCTTACGTCCGAGCGTGAGCATCTGCAAGTGGGCGAAGCACAGAACGCACTACCGGCCCCGGATGTGAGCCCGGCGGCCAGCGATGGCTGGCTCGACCCGGACCTGCTGCCCAACGGCGTGGACGTGGTGATCGCGCCTTACACCAACATGCGCGACGGGCAAACCGTGCACCTGGAATGGCGAGCCACAGCGGGAAGCAACTTCAGCGACTCGATGCCGATCAACGAATTCACGGCTGGCAAACCGGTACGTTTCCTGGTCGATGGCGAACAATTGCGGGACAACCTCGACGGCGAAGTGGAGGTGCTGTACCGGGTGGAAGAGCCGGGCCAGCCGACGCGTTACTCGGAAAGCCTGCGGCTGAAGATCGGCAAGGAACAGGAGGAGGATGCACCGCTGCCCGCAGCGGTGGTGCTGGAAGCGGTGGATGGATTGCTCGATCCGCTGAAGGGCGCCACGGTGCGTGTGAGCTATGCGGATATGGTGCCGGAAGACATTCTGGCCATCACTTGGGGCTTTGTGGGTGAGAAGCCTCTTTATGACAGCACACAGCAACCGGGCAGCACGCAGGGGTACGTGGACTTCCCGGTGCCGGCGGATGTGTTGCAGGCCAGTGACGGTCACGGAATTCAGGTGTTTTACGCGCGAGTTCGTAAAGGCCAGGGCCGGCTTTCAGAGGAATTGAGGCTGGTGGTCATGGAAATCCCGCCGGAAGGTTTGCCGACGCCGGTCATTCCACAGGTCAAGGAGGGGCTGCTCGATCTTCATGACTTCAATGGCGATGCAGAAATCACCGTTGAGCCATGGACGGGGATCAGCGCCGGTCAGCGTTACTGGCTGCGCGCTTACGGCACCGACAAGGAGGGGGGCGCGCACATCGTCGAACTGGTAATAGCCGAAGCAGTGACGTCGGGGGAAGTCACCGCGGGCCTGAAGGTATTCCTGCCGCGAAGTGATTTGCTGTTGTTACGCAACTACAGCGAGCTGAAAGTTGAACTGAAAGCGGCACTCAATGGCGGAGATCAGGAAAGTGCGGCTTCACGCTTCCCGATTTTGAGTGTCTCTGTTCGGTCGGAGCATAATCTGATTTTCGAGAAATTTGATAAACACGGAGATCACTCGATTACTTATGGTGGGTTGATAGAACTTCCTACAATGGATATTACAGTGGAGGATGTTGCTGGCTCGGCTAGAATAGTAGCAGCAGGGCCACGCATGGATGGTCGTAGATCCATTCGTCTGGATTTGAAATTTGAGTGTCGTCGGGTTAATTTTTCAAGTATGACGGGCCAGTACTATTGGGCTACTTACATATTCTATGATGCGCAGGGTACGGAACTGGGAAGGGAGCGTGCCATAGGGTCAAGTAGCCAAATAAGAATCGAATTTAAGGCGCCTAGCGGAAAATTCATCTCCAGAATAGAGGGGGTAAATGACAGGCCCGTTGAAAACTATATGTGGTTCACTGACATGATTTTTGATATTTGAAGTTCGGCCCCGTCCGTTTTTAATGGGCGGGGCCATTTTATCCATCCTCTTCATACTCCAATTTCGTCAGCCCGAGTGCAGCAAGTTACCGAAGTCTCAGGCGTTTCCCGACTGACCGTTGCCGGAGGCCGGCAACCTAGCATTCGCACACGCCCCAGCCTGATCCACCAACCACTGCCTTACCACCGCCTGTGCCCCGACGTGACGCGCCTTGCGCGGCCACACCAGATAAAAGCCCGTGTCCAACTGCAACGGCTGCTCGGTAAGGCTGCGCAAACGACCGGCGCGAATATCATCCTGAACGAAAAAGTGACTGGCCAGCGCCAGGCCCTGACCCGCGATGGCCGCCTCGATGGCCAGCGAGGTCTGGTTGAATCGCATGTTCTTCGGTGTGTTCGCCAGGGGCTGTTCGAAGAACCGCGCGATGAATTGCGGCCAGAGGTTGTGGGCATCGTGGAGCAGCATGAAATGCTGCAAGTCGCTGACCTGCCGTGGCATGCCCTGGCTGTCCAGCAGGGCCGGGCTGCCCACGGCGACGATGTGCTGATCGAACAGCGGCTCGGCATTGAGCCCCGCCCCGAAGGGCGGCCGGCCATACCGCACGGCGATGTCGACGCCATCGGTGTGGAAATGCGACAGCCGCTCGGTGGCCAGCACCCGCAGGTCGATCTGCGGGTGGGCCTCGGTGAATGCGGCCAGCCGCGGGATCAGCCAGCGCGAGGCGAAGCTGGGTGTCACGCTGATGGTCAGGTGAGTGGGCTCGGGGCGCAGGGCGCGGGTGGCTTCGTCGATCAGTTCGAAAGCCTTGCGCAGGCTGGCGGCGTAGGTGCGTCCGTTGTCCGTCAGCGCCAGGCCGCGGGGCAGGCGCTCGAACAGCTTGAGGCCGAGGCTGGCCTCGAGCCCGCGGATCTGCTGCGCCACCGCGGCCTGGGTCACGCCCAGCTCTTCGGCGCCCAGGCGAAAGCTGGCGTGCCGCGACACCACGTCGAACACCCGCAGGGCGTTGAGGGAAGGGCCGGAATCGAGTGCCATGAGGGTGTGTTCGCCAGGGAAAAGACCTGAACGAAGCTACCGCCATGGCGCGGCGAAGAACAGGGCAGGCAGTAGAAAAACTTTCGTCCGGGCCGCTGGTGGCTCCGGGTCATGGCGCCTACACTGGTCGCCTATCTTCCAGCGCTCGCCCGTCATGCTCCGTACCGTCACCGACCTCGACCTGCGCCTGTTGCGCATCTTCACCACTGTGGTGCGATGCGGCGGCTTTACGGCGGCCCAGGCCGAACTGAACATGAGCCAGTCCAATATCAGCATGCACATCGGCAGCCTGGAAAAACGCCTGGGCTATCGCCTGTGCGAGCGGGGCAAGGGCGGCTTTCGCCTGACCGCCAAGGGCCGGCGCATTCTCGAGGCCTCCCGGGCAATGTTCGACGCCATCGGCCTGTTTCGCGACGAGGCCCAGGCGCTGTCGGGCAATCTGGTGGGCGATCTGTACGTGGGCCTGGCAGACAACGTCGCCACCTTGCCCCAGGCACGCTTCGGCGAGGCGCTGGCCACCTTCCATCGCCGCGAGCAGGACGTGCAGTTGAACCTCTACGTCAATTCGCCCACCGAGCTTGAGCTGGCGGTGATCGACGGGCAACTGGACCTGGCGGTGTCGTACTTCAGCCGGTCCCGGCCAAGCCTGGATTACCTGCCGCTGTACCGTGAAGAAATCGGGGTGTTCTGTGGCGACCGGCATCCGCTGTTCGACGAAGCCGAACCGGCGCTGGACAGCATTGCTGCGTGCAACTGGATCAGCCACGGTTTCCTCCCGGAAAACCAGGCGCTGCCGCTGCGCCCCGAGCGCAGCCGGGCCACGGCCTACCATATGGAAGCCGTGGCCCATGCGGTCCTGGCCGGGACCCACCTGGGCTACCTGCCGACCCACTACGCGCAGATCTGGATCGAGCGCGGACGGATGCGCGCCTTGCAGCCGCAGCACCTGCGCTACGAAGTGGAGCACAGCATGATTACCTACGGCGGACGCCCGCGCAGCGAGGCGGCGCGGGCGTTCATCGAAGACCTGCTCAGGGTGCACGGGTTGGCCATCTGACCGCGTGCTTGCAGCGGTTCAACCGGCCAGGATGCCCGCCACCGCATTGCGGTAGATCCGTGAATAGTCCGCCGCCGTGAGGGGCAAGGCATTGGTGTCCGAGGACGATACATCTGCCACGGCCAGCTCACCCACTTGCGCCGCGTCCTCGCCGGTCAGCCCCAGTTGCGCCAGGCTCGCCGGAATGCCCACCCGCTGGCGCAGCTCCAGCACCCAGGCCAGCAGCCCGTCGAAGCTGGGGTCGTCCAGTTCCAGGTAGCGCGCCAGCCGCGCCGCGTCGCGCTCGATGGCGCTGCGATTGGCCACCAATACGTAAGGCAACAACACGCCATTGAGCAACCCGTGGTGCAGGTGATGGCGCGCGCCCAGCGGGTGGGCGAGGGCATGCACGCCGCCCAGGCCCTTCTGGAACGCCACCGCGGCACTGGCCGAGGCCACCAGCATGCCTTCGCGGGCGATCAGGTCGTTGCCATCGCGCACGGCGTTTTCCAGGTGCAGTTTGACCTGGCGCACACCTTCCACGGCAATGCCGGCCGACATCGGGTGATGCAGCGGCGAGAACAGCGCCTCCAGGTGATGGGTGAGGGCGTCCATGCCGGTGGCGGCGGTGAGGTTCGCGGGCAGGCCGGTGGTCAGCGCCGGGTCGAGGATCACGCTGCGCGCCAGCAGTTCACGGTGACCGATGACCTTCTTCACGCCTTGCGCGGTGTCGGTGAGCACCGCCTCGCGGCCCAGCTCCGAGCCGGTGCCCGCGGTGGTTGGCAGGGCAATCAGCGGCGGCAGTTGCAACGCCGGGTAGTCGCCGAGGGTCGGATAGTGGGCCAGCATCTGCGCCCATTCGAAGCGCTCCAGGCCATCGGGGTCGCGGCTGAGCAGGGCGATGCCCTTGGCGGCGTCGAGCGCGCTGCCGCCGCCCACGGCGATCAGCGAATCATGCCCGCCGGCGGCGAACGCTGCCGCGCCGGCGCGGGCTTCGTCCAGGCTCGGGTTGCCGGACAGGCCGTGGAACAGCCGGTAATCGATGCCCGCAGCGTCCAGGTGGGCGCGCACGGCGAGCAGCGGTGGCAACGTCAGCATGCCGGGGTCGGTCACCAGCAGCGGGCGCTGCATGCCCGCCAGGGCGCAGCGCTGGGCGAGCAGGTCGAGGGCGCCGGTGCCGCAGAAAATCTCGGTGGGGTAGTTCCAGTAATGCAGGGTGGACATGGTCGGTTCCTTCATTCAGGCAGGCGCCCGCCCCACCGGCAGCGGGGCCGGTGTGGTGGGGCGGGGCGCAGAGGGGGGATCAGTCGACGGCGCGACTGGCGAAGCTGAGGCTGGTGGCGATGCGTCGATGGGGCTTGGCCAGCCACAGGTAGGCGAGGCCGAACAGGGCCAGGGCGGAAAACACCACCACCACCGCCCAGACCTGGAACCAGGGGGCGCCGGGTGGGGCCAGCAGTTCACGGGGCCAGGCGACGTTGATCGCCTCGAACAGCAGCCAGCACACCGCGAAGGCATTGATCGCCAAGCCCTTGCGGCCGAGCTGCAGGGCGCCCTTGGCCGGATCCCAGCGTCCGCTGAGACGGGCGTAGAGTGCGCTGACGGTGACGATCAGGAAGACGAAGAAAAAGCCGCCGCTGCCAAAGGCGATCAGCGTGCCGACCGCCGTGGCATTCAGGCCCAGGCCCAGCCCGAGGCTGGCCACCAGCGTGCTGAACACCATCGCCGCCATCGGCACCTTGCGCCGGTCTACCCGGCGCAGCACGGCCGAGCCGGGCAGGATGCCGTCGCGGGCCATGCCGAAGATGGCCCGGCCGATGTAGGTCTGCACCGACACCACGCAGGCGACGAAGGCGATCAGCACGATGGCGACGAAGGGCCGCTCTGCCCAGGCGCCAAGGGCATCCACCACGGCCGGGGTGACCGGATCGACGATCTGCCCGCTGACCACGGCGGCCGGGTCCTTGAACGACAGGGTAACGGCGAAGGCGGTGAGCATCACCGTCAGGCCCACCACCAGCATCGAGCGCAGGATGGCCCGGGGCGTGGACACGCGGGCGTCGGTGGTTTCCTCGGACAGCTGCGAGCAGGCGTCGAAACCGAGGAAGGCCCAGCCACACACCGCCAGCGCGGTGAGCAGGCCGCTCAGGTACGAGCCGTCGGACGCGCTTTCGGCGCCCAGGCTACTGAACAGCAGGCTGAAGTCATGGTTGCGGAAGAACAGCAGCAACACCACGCCGATGCCGATGGAAGCGATGGCCTCGGCGAAGATCCCGGCATTGACGAAGTACTTCAGCGGGTTGATGCCCAGCAGGTTGACCCCCAGCCCCAGGGCCAGCAGCGCTGCACCGCATGCGACCTGGGTGTTGGCCGAAGGCGGTTCGTTGGTGATCAGCAAGCCCAGCCAGAAGCCGCCGAGGTAGGCCACGGTGGTCAGCGAGGCCAGCGCTGCTGCCAGATAGAGGAAACCGGTGAACCAGGCCAGGCGATCACCCACCAGGCGCCGCACCCACTGGTAGCAACCGCCGGCCAGAGGGAACTGCGACGACAGTTCGGCATAGACCAGGGCCACGCTCAGTTGCAGCAACAGGCACAGGGGCACGATCCAGACCCAGGAAGGGCCGATGCTGATGGCGCCGAGGGACATCACCGAATAGATGCCCACCACCGGCGAGATGGTGGCGAAGCCGACGGAAAACGACGACCACAGGCTCAGGCCGCGGTCCAGTTCCTGGCGGTAGCCGTGGCTGGCCAGCAGGTGTTCGTCGGGGTTGGCGGTAACAGGGCGGGCGTCGGTCATGGCGCCCTCCGCAAGGTTTCGGGCATCGAGGGATGCGGGGTGAAAAAGGCGTGGACGGGCATTGGGGGATCCTCGGCAGGTATTGGAGTTGTTATCGAGATCCGGTGCCTCTGTGGACACTCGGTTGCCCCGGGGAGGCCGGGCGGGTTCCGGCTCAGAGTAAGTCGGCATCGCGTCAGGAAAAATTCATGATTGCTTTGGCTGGCATCAGGAAAAACTGATGTTTGTCGGCCGGAGACCTTGGCTGGCGGATCGACAGTATCAAGGGCCCCCTGATACCCTCGCGCGCTTCTGGAAGGCCCTTTTTTGAATAAGGATGTCGTGCAATGGTTGCGTTTTCCCTCGTCAACGGCACCACCCTCGGACCGCTGCTGGTGGTGTGGTTGCTGTTTCTTTTCGGTGCGGCGTTGATCAACCAGTACAGCGGCCGGTTGGTCAATGGTTCCAAGGGGTTCCTGATCCTCCTGGCGGTGTCGATGACCGTCGAGCTGTCGGTGTTGTTGATGGGGCCTGGCGCCAGTGGCTATTCGGTGGGGTATCTGATTGGCAGCTACCTGTTTGTCGCCGCGTTGCCGTTGCTGGTCGCCTGGTGGTTTTCCCGCAAGCGCGGGCGCGCCGGCATCGACCCGGTAACCGGCCTGATGGCCACCACTGGCCTGACCCGCGCGCTGAAGGTTCTGCTCGGCGGGCAGATCTTGCTCAGCCTGGTCGCGGTTGTCAGCTTTGCGATGGAATACCGCCTGGCGGCGGATATCGCCCAGCGCACCGCTGAGACAGCGGCCGATCTGTTGATTCGAAGCATCGAGAATGACCGGCGGCAACGGCTCGTCGAGGTGCTGGGGATGGTGCTGTTCATTGCCACTGCGGTGGTGATGTTCAAGTGGATCTATCGCAGCAACCACAATGCCCGGCAACTGGGCGCGCAGGGCATGCGCTTTACCCCGGGTTGGGCGGTTGGCTGGTTCTTCGTTCCGGTCATGCAATTGTGGAAGCCGTTTCAGGTGGTGAAGGAGGTGTTCCAGGCCAGCCAGAATCCCGAGGATCCGAAGGCTGTGGGGACTGGCAGGTTGCTGCCGTTCTGGTGGAGTGTTTTCGTGCTGGACAAGTTTGTCGGCGGCGTTGCGGATTATTGGGTGGATGTACTGCGGACGTGGGAGACGACTCAGTTCAATGCCCTGGTGCTGGGGGGCTTTCAGGTGACGGAGGTGGTGTTTGCGGCGACTACGCTGGTTCTGGTGAGCCGGGTGTATCGTGCTCAGTCGCTGCGTGGTGGGGAGGTTCGGGCTGGGGTTGGGTTGTCCTTGGGTTGACCCGGGTTTTCTGGTTTTCTGGCTCTTTGGGTTGGTGCTGGTTTTTGTGGGCATATCCGTTATTTTCGGCGACGTTGCCGGCCCGTTCCGCCTTTACGGCGGGTCCCTTTTTTCTTGGAAAAAGGAACCAAAACCGCTGGCTCCCACATACGGCCCTGCGCTTCGCTCCGGGTCCCCTCGCTCCGGTGTCCTCCAGGGGCCGCGCGGCCTACGACTTGCTTCGCCAAGTCTACGACTCGCGCTCTTCGGCTACGCCGAAGGGGGCTGCGCCCCAGCCCCTTCCGAACACCTCCACTCGGCCTCCTGAAGTCGCAGGTTACGGGCGGCGCTCTCACGGCCGGATCTTCGAAATCAAAGGCGGTGCGGACAGCTCGATGTGCTTCCGTTTCTGTTTTTGATCTTGCTTTTGCTCTTGATGCGCGTGAGTCCAGACGCCGCCAATTGCGACTTCAGCCGGCCGAGTGGAGGTGCCTGTAGGGGCCGGGTGCGTAAGCACCCTTCGGCGCAGCCGAAGACGCGAGATGAAGATTTGCGGAGCAAATCGTAGGCCGCGCTGGCCCCGAGAGGTGCCGGAAGGAGGGGACCCGGAGCGAAGCGTAGGGCCGGATGTTGGGAGCGAGCGGTTTTCGTCCATTTTGCCAAGACAAAATGGACTCGCCGTAAAGGCGAAAGGGGCCGGCAGCCTCGCTGCATCAAACGGATAAGCTCTCAAGGGTGCCGGTTTTGGCGCTGGTTTTTTGTGCTGGTTTTTGCAGGCATATCCGTTATTTTCAGCGACGTTGCCGGCCCGTTCCGCCCTTACGGCGGCTTACTTTTGTCTTGTCAAAAGTAAGCAAAACCGCCCGCTCCCACATACGGCCCTACGCTTCGCTCCGGGTCCCCTCGCTCCGGTGTCCTCCAGGGGCCGCGCGGCCTACGACTTGCTTCGCCAAGTCTACGACTCGCGCTCTTCGGCTACGCCGAAGGGGGCTGCGCCCCAGCCCCTTCCGAACACCTCCACTCGGCCTCCTGAAGTCGCAGGTTACGGGCGGCGCTCTCACGGCCGGATCTTCGAAATCAAAGGCGGTGCGGACAGCTCGATGTGCTTCCGTTTCTGTTTTTGATCTTGCTTTTGCTCTTGATGCGCGTGAGTCCAGACGCCGCCAATTGCGACTTCAGCCGGCCGAGTGGAGGTGCCTGTAGGGGCCGGGTGCGTAAGCACCCTTCGGTGCAGCCGAAGACGCGAGATGAAGATTTGCGGAGCAAATCGTAGGCCGCGCTGGCCCCGAAAGGTGCCGGAAGGAGGGGACCCGGAGCGAAGCGTAGGGCCGGATGTTGGGAGCGAGCGGTTTTCGTCCATTTTGCCAAGACAAAATGGACTCGCCGTAAAGGCGAAAGGGGCCGACAGCCTCGCTGCATCAAACGGATAAGCTCACATGGATGTCGGTTTTGGTGTTGGTTTTTGTGCTGATTTTTGCGGGCATATCCGTTATTTTCGGCGACGTTGCCGGCCCGTTCCGCCTTTACGGCGGGTCCTTTTTTCTTGGAAAAAGGAACCAAAACCGCTGGCTCCCACATACGGCCCTACGCTTCGCTCCGGGTCCCCTCGCTCCGGTGTCCTCCAGGGGCCGCGCGGCCTACGACTTGCTTCGCCAAGTCTACGACCCGCGCTCTTCGGCTACGCCGAAGGGGGCTGCGCCCCAGCCCCTTCCGAACACCTCCACTCGGCCTCCTGAAGTCGCAGGTTACGAGCGGCGCTCTCACGGCCGGATCTTCGAAATCAGAGGCTGTGCCGACAGGTCGATCTGCTTCTGCACGTCAGTCCAGACGCCGTAGAAGCGAAAGAGGCCGGCAGCCTCGCTGCATCGAACGGATAAGCCCGCACGGGCTCCGGTTTTGGTGCTGGTTTCGGTACTGGTGGCACAACCAGAACCTAAAAAAACCACCTCCCGTTTCGTGACTTCCTGAAGACGCCACGCGATTCGAGCCCCATGGCCGGAGCACGGTGCAGCGGCTCAGCTAACCTTTGAACTGTTCTGCGATGGCGAACCTCGAAGTGTTGACCCTTCAGGCCCCGCCATCGGGCTTCGCTCGCCTTGCGTGCACAGGGCGCGAAGACCGCGGCACCGGGTGCTGGCTGTCGGTCCAGTGGGCAGGGAATTCACGCCAACCACATCGGGGCTTGCCCCATGGGAGAAAACATGAAGATCGGGATCAAATGGAGAGGGGCGCTCGTCGGGCTGACGTTGCTCTGGGGGTTCACCAGCGCTCAGGCCGAGGAGCCGAAGAAGGTCGACGTGCTGCTGGTGGGCGGCGGCATCATGAGTTCGACCCTGGCGATCTGGCTCAACGAACTGGAACCCGGCTGGTCGATGGAGATGATCGAGCGCCTGGACAAGGTCGCCAACGAAAGCTCCAACGGCTGGAACAACGCCGGCACCGGCCACTCTGCCCTCGCCGAGCTGAACTACACGCCAGAGAAGGACGGCAAGGTCGATATCACCAAGGCCGTGGAAATCAACGAGTCCTTCCAGATCACCCGGCAGTTCCTCGCCTGGCAGGTCAAGAACGGTGTGCTGAAGAATCCCCGGTCGTTCATCAATTCCACGCCACACATGAGCTTTGTCTGGGGTGATGACAATATCCGCTTCCTGAAGAAACGCTACGAAGCGCTGCAGGCCAGCCCGCTGTTCCGGCCGATGCAATATTCCGAGGATCACGAGCAGATCCGCAAATGGGTGCCGCTGATGATGGAGGGGCGCGATCCGCAACAGAAGCTGGCAGTGACCTGGACGCCGATCGGCACCGACGTGAATTTTGGCGAGATCACCCGCCAGTACGTGGCCTATCTGCAAACCCGGCAGAACTTCAGCCTCAAGCTGAGCAGCGAGGTCGAGGACATCAGCCGCAACGCCGACGGCACCTGGCGCGTCGAGTACAAGAACCTCAAGGACGGCAGCAAAGGCGCCACTGATACCAAATTCCTGTTCATCGGTGCCGGGGGGGCGGCGCTGCCGCTGCTGCAGAAATCCGGCATCGCCGAGGCCAAGGATTACGCCGGCTTCCCGGTGGGCGGTTCGTTCCTGGTCACCGATAACCAGGACATTGCCCTCAAGCACATGGCCAAGGCCTACGGCATCGCCTCCACAGGGGCTCCGCCCATGTCGGTGCCGCATCTGGACACCCGGGTCCTGGACGGCAAGCGGGTGATTCTGTTCGGACCGTTCGCGACCTTTTCCACCAAGTTCCTCAAGGAGGGCTCCTACCTTGATTTGATGGCCAGCATGTCGCTGCACAACACCTGGCCGATGGTGCGGGTAGGGGTTCGCGAATTCGACCTGGTGAAATACCTGATCGGCCAGGTGATGCAGTCCGACGACGATCGCTTCGACGCACTGAAAACCTACTTCCCTACGGCGAAGAAAGAAGACTGGCGTCTGTGGCAGGCCGGTCAGCGGGTGCAGATCATCAAGAAAGACGAGAACCAGGGCGGCGTGCTCAAGCTCGGCACCGAAGTCGTGGCGGCCAGGGATGGCAGCATCGCCGGCCTGCTGGGCGCTTCGCCAGGCGCCTCTACCGCGCCGCCGATCATGCTCGACCTGATGCAGAAGGTGTTCAAGGATCGCCTGGCGTCTTCGGCCTGGCAGGAAAAACTCAAGCAGATCATCCCCAGCTACGGCACTCACCTGAACGACGATCCCGAGGCGGTGGCCCGGGAGTGGGCCTACACCAACGAGGTCTTGCAACTGGAACCGGCACCGGGGATCGACAAGCGTCAGGATCCGGCCAACCCGGAGAACATCGACCCCGTGGGCCAGAAGACCGGGAACGCGGATCCGGACCTGAATCCCGAAGGGGAGCAGTGACCGCGATCCCTCGCCGCGGCGCCGCCCGCAGGCCGGACCTGGCGTCAGGCACGGCGCGGCAGCGCGCGGCGGCGGTTCATTGCCCAGTAGCTGCCGATCGCCGTGATCACGCCCACCAACAGCAGCGAGGGCGCCAGCGCGACGCTGTTGTCGAGCAACTGGCGGGCGGTATGCCCCGGCGGATAGCCCACATGCAAGGTGTAGCCGTACAGCGGCGAGACCATGCTGGTGTACTGCTCCAGATCGGGCGCCTCGGTGGTTTCCTGCACCTCGCCGGTGGCGCCGATGCGGTTCGGCCCGAATTGCAGCAGGACGCTGGCCGATTCGTGAAGGCCGCGCAGCAGGCGCTGGAGTATCTGCCCATCTGCCACGGCCAGCACGCCATAGGGGTATTCCTGCAGGCGGTAGAAGAGGATCGCCGAGTCCGGGGTGTTGTCGTTGCCGGGTTCCAGGCGCAGGCGATGGTTGAAGTAGTCGCCCGGGTCTACCAGCAGGCCGGATTCGCCGCGCAAGGTGCTGCAGTAGGCACGGTTTTCCCGCACCAGGGTCAGGGAACGCAACTCGGGGTTCGCCACCACTTCGCTGTACAGCGTCGGCAGGGCCTTGTCGCAGGGGTATTCGGCGAGGTTGAGGACTTTGTTGCTGGCGGCATGCAGTGAGTCGATCAGTTGGTCAACGCTGTGCAACGCCTTCTGGCGGGCGATGACCGCGGAGTCGTCGAGCTTCTTGTCCACTTGCCAGGCCATCACCAGCAAGCCGCATACGACCGGTGACAGACCGACCAGCAAGGTGGTGAACACTTCAAGCAGCACGCGTCCGGAATGAGTAGTGGGAGAGGGCATGATTCACCTGTAGGCAGAGGGCAGGGGCCGACAGGTCAATGACTGTCGGGCCCGGTCCGCTCAGCATAAGTGAGCGCTGTGAGTAAGCCCTGTCAGAGGTGCGGACAGAAGGTGTGAGAAGGGTCGCTTCATGGGCCTGCTCAGGGGCGGCTTTTTCCGCCCAGCGCCTTGACCACCAAGCGACCGACCTCGGCCCCCGAGGCGGGGTTCTGTCCGGTGATCAGCCGGCCCTCCTTCTGGTCGGCGATGGCGAAGGCCTGCCAGGGATCCTCGGCCTTGCGGTACAACCCGCCACGGGCGCTGAGCTCGGTTTCCGTCAGGAATGGCACGACCTTGTCCAGTTCGGCCAGTTGCTCCTCGGTGTTGGAGAAACCGGTCACTTCGCGATCCTTGACCAGCAACGAGTTGTCACTGAGCTTGATGTTCAGAAGCGCCACCGCGCCGTGGCAGACCGACGCCACCACGCCACCGCTCTCGAAGATCTGCCGGGCGATGTCCTGCAGGGCGTGGTTGTCGGGGAAGTCCCAGATCGTGCCATGACCACCGGCGTAATAGATCGCCTGGTAATCGCGGGGGTTGACCTGGCCGGGCGCCAGGGTGGTGCCCAGGCGGTTCATGAACGCCTTGTCGTTGTACCACTGCCAGTCGATGTCCTGGGCCATGCTCAGGCTGTGGGGGTCGATCGGCACGTAGCCGCCGGCTGGACTGACGTAGTCCACCTGGAAACCGGCCTGCTGCACGACATCGGCGAAGTGGACGGCTTCACCCAGCCACAGGCCCGTGGCGCGTTTGAGGGTCGGGTACTTGGCGGTATTGGTCAGTACCACCAGAACGTGCTTGGTCATTGCGGCGCTCCTTTGAGCGAAGGTTGCACGGCGAGCAATCGTGGACGGACAAACGTATTGAGCATAGTCGCCAGGGAAAAGCCCGCCATCGGGCATGGCGATGTGCTAGCGTTCACACTGGAATCCCACAAAAGGAGAGCGGTCATGGCCGATGCCCAGGCGCCATCGCAGGAATTCATGGAAGCCGCCATCGAGGAGGCACGCAAGGGGCTGGCCGAAGGCGGTATTCCCATCGGCTCGGTGATCGTGCACAAGGGCCGCATCATCGGTCGCGGACACAACCGCCGGGTGCAGCAGGGCAGTGTCGTGCTGCATGGCGAAATGGATGCGTTCGAAAATGCCGGACGACAACCTGCCAGCGTCTACGCCGAATCCACCCTCTACACCACCCTGTCGCCCTGCTCGATGTGCAGCGGGGCGATCCTGCTCTATGGCATTCCCGAGGTGGTGATCGGCGAGAACCGCACGTTCCTGGGCGAAGAAGCCTTGCTTGAGCAGCGCGGCGTGAAGGTTTCAGTCGTTCAGAACCAGGCCTGTATCGAGTTGATGCAACAGTTCATCACGGCGCAGCCAACCTTGTGGAACGAAGACATTGGCCAGGAGTCGGACTGCTGAGTAACCGTAAGGAAGCACCCGAGCATGCACATCATTCACCTCCAGCCCCGGCCGGTTGAGCAAGGCGGGATGAGCGAAGCGGTCCGCCAGTTCGACTGGAGCCAGACCTCCCTGGGACCGCTGCACCGCTGGCCGAGCGCGCTGCGCATCGCGGTCGACCTGATGCTGGCCTCGCGTTTCCCCGGGTGCCTGGTCTGGGGCAGCGAGATGGTCACGCTGTACAACGATGCCTTCGTGCCCATCCTCGGCACCAAGCCCAGCCCTTTGGGGCGTGGCTTCGACCAGATCTGGAGCGACGTCTGGAGCGAGATCGGCCCGCTGGTGTACCGGGTCATGGGCGGCGAGGCGGTGTTCATCGAGAATTTTCCGCTGGTCACCAGCCGCAACGGGGCAATGGAGCAGGTCTACTTTACCTTTTCCTATAGCCCCATCAGGGATGAGCATGGACGGGTCGTGGGCTTTCTCGACACCGTGCTGGAGACCACCAGCAGTGTCGAGTCCGAGCGCCAGTGGCGCGACCTGGCGTGCTCCTTCGAACAGCAGATACGGGAGCGTACGGCCGATCACGAGCGCTTGTGGGAGCTGTCCAGCGACCTGATGTTCAAGGTCCATGACGATTTGCGCCTGAGTACCTTCAACCCGGCCTGTCAGCAAGTGCTGGGCTGGGATGACGACAACCTGGACCAGGCGCTGTTCGACATGGTCTATCCGGACGACCGTGACGGCATTGCGCAGTTGCTGGGCGGCACCCAGGCTACCGGCGAAGGCCGGTTGCGCCACCGTGACGGCCACTACCGCTGGTTTGCCTTGAGCGTCATGCCCGGCCCCGATGCCGCGATCCTGATGGGCCGCGATATTACCCAGGACCGCGAGCGTGAACTGGCCCTGCGCCAGGCCGAAGAACTGCTGCGCCATGGCCAGAAGATGGAGGCGGTGGGGCAACTGACCGGCGGCATGGCCCACGATTTCAACAACCTGCTGGCGGGTATCAGCGCCAGCCTGGAAATGCTCGAACGGCGCATTGCCCGCGGCCAGACCAACGATCTGGACAAGTACCTCCACGCCGCACGCCAGGCCTCCTGCCGTGCGGCCGAATTGACCCATCGGTTGCTGGCCTTCGCTCGCCGCCAGCCCTTGTCGCCCAAGCCCACTGACCTCAACGGGTTGCTGGCCGGGATCGAGCCGCTGATCCTGCAGGTGATGGGCCCGGACGTCGAACTGCAGATACAGGCCGACCCCCAGCCATGGCGGGTGCTGGTGGACAACAGTCAGATGGAGAACGCGCTCATCAACCTGTGCGCCAACGCCCGTGATGCCATGGGCAGGCGCGGACGCCTGAAAATCAGCACCAGCAACGAACGCCATCATGCCGACATTCCCGGCAGCGATGTGCCGCCGGGCGATTACTGCAGCCTGTGCCTCGAAGATACCGGCTGCGGCATGTCGGCACAGACCCTGGCGCGGGCGTTCGACCCGTTCTTCACCACCAAGCCTGCCGGCCAGGGCACCGGCCTGGGCCTGTCGATGGTCTATGGCTTCGTTCGCCAGTCGGGCGGGCGGATCTGGATCACTTCCGAAGAGGGCAAAGGCACACGGGTCGAGTTGCTGCTACCGCGCTTCGCCGGCCCTGCCGTGCCATCGCCTCAACCGAGCGAAGCGCCTTCTCCCGCGGCACTGGCGGTGCGCAACGAGCGTGTTCTGCTGATCGACGACGAGCCAACGTTGCGCATGCTCATCAAGGAAGCGCTGGAGGAGCAGGGGCTGGAAGTGCTGGACGCTGCCGACGCCAGCAGCGGCCTGGCGCTGTTCGAAACGGGCGGCCCGATCGATCTGGTGGTGTCGGATATCGGTTTGCCAGGTGGCGTCAGCGGCATTCAGGTGGCGCGGCAGTTGCGCCAGCGCGCGCCGCGCTTGCCGGTGCTGTTCATCACCGGATTCACCGAGGAAGCGCTGGACCCCGGCGAAGTCCTTGGCCCGGGCCTGGAACTGATGACCAAGCCCTTCGGCCTCGAAGCCCTGGTGCACAAGGTCAGCGCGATGCTTCAGCCGGAGCGGCTGGCGGCAGACGCCGACGCCGACGCACGGCCACGCTGACTGGCGACCCGCTCCAGTACCAGATAGGTCACCAGTGCCAGCAACAGCGGCAGCAGGAAATACACGGCGCGATAGCCGATCAGGGCCGCCAGCAGCGTGCCTTGGCTGTACTGGCCCTGGAGCAGGGTGATGAACACGCTTTCCAGCACCCCGAGCCCCGCCGGAATATGGGTAATGACCCCGGCGATGCTGCTCACCAGCAGGATGGCGAGAATGGTCGGATACCCGGCCTTGTCCGGCAGCAGGATGTACACCACCCACCCCATCAGGGCCCAGTTGCCCGCGCCCATCACCCCCTGCAGCGCTGCCAGGCGCCAGGAAGGCAGGCGGATCCGGTGCCCGCGCACATGCCATTCACGCCGCGAGGAAAAACCACAGGCCAGCAGATGGAACAGCGCCACCAGCAGCATGGCGAGGCCGATCAGGCGCAGCCCGGTGCTGCCGATTTCCAGGCCGGCCGGCAGTTTCGGGAAGCCCAGGGCGAACAGGCTGCCCGCCACCAGCAGATAGCCCAGCCAGTTGGTGACCAGACCGAGCCCGAGGATGCGGGTGATGGTCGAGGTCTCCAGCCCCAGTCGGGAATACAGCCGGTAGCGCAAGGCAACGCCACCGACCCAGGCACTGAGGTTGAGGTTAAAGGCATAGCAGACGAACGCCAGGGGCAGGACCTGGCGCGCCGGCAAATGATGCCCGGTGTAGCGGCGGCCCAGCAGGTCGTAGCTGGCGAACAGGCTGAAACTGCACACCACCACCGCCAGGGCCGTCAGCAGGACCGTGGGCCGGTAGGAGGTGAGGGCCTGCCAGACCTCGTTCCAGTCCTGGTTGCGCAGGAGCATGAACAGCAGCACCGGCACCAAAATGAAAAACACCAGGGTCAGCAGTTGGCGGGCGCGTTTCCACAGCGAGCGGCGGGCCTTCATGACAGCCGCTCCTGGCCGATATCCGCTCGGTACAGCGGCTTCAGCCGCGGTGTGTGGGCCGGTAGCGAACCCATCAGCGCCGGGAAGTAACGGGTGAAGTGGAAGGTCAGGAAGATCAGCGGTGCCCGCCACCAGTAGCCGCGCAATACCCGTTGCAGGGTGACCTTCTTGCAGCGCTTGTGCATCAGTTCGTCGAGGTGTTCGTACAGGCGTTGATTGAACGCTTCATCACGGATCACCAGGTTGGCTTCCAGGTTCAGCGACAGGCTCAGCGGATCGAGGTTGCTCGAGCCCACCGTCGACCAGTGTCGGTCCACCAGCGCCACTTTGCCGTGCAGCGGCCGTTCGCAGTATTCGTGGATCTTCACCCCGTCGCGCAGCAGGTAGTTGTAGAGCAGCCGCGAGCACAGGCGCACCCAGGGCATGTCCGGCATGCCCTGCAGCACCAGCGTCACGTCCACGCCCCGGCGCGCGGCATTGCGCAGGGCCCGCAGCAGGCGGTAGCCGGGGAAGAAATAGGCATTGGCGATGACGATCCGCTCATGGGCGCTGACGATGGCCCGCAGGTACTGTTCTTCGATATCGGTGGGGTGCTCGTTGTTGTCGCGGATGAACAGGCGCATGCGCGCCTGCTCGCTGTCCGGCTGCAAGGCGGCCGCCCGTTGCCACCAGCGGCGACGGTGATTGCCGCCCAGCCGGGTGCGGCTTTCCATCAGCTTCAGCGTGGCCTGGCGCAGGTCGTCGACAATCGGTCCGCGCACCTGTACGGCGTAGTCCTGCTTGGCCTGCTCGCCGAAATCGCCCAGATGATCGGCGCAGTAGTTGATCCCGCCGACGAAACCGAGGCTGCCGTCGACCACCAGGATCTTGCGGTGCAGCCGGCGGAACAGGTTGGTGCGCACCCCCATGACCATCGGGCTGGGGTCGAAGGCTTGCAGGTCGACGCCGGCATCGAACAGCGCCTGCAGGTACTCGCGGCTCAGCTCGGCGGTGCCGTAGCCATCCACCAGTACCTTGACCCGCACGCCGCGGCGGGCGGCATCGATCAGCACCTGTTGCAGCTCCAGGCCGACCTTGTCCTCGTAGATGATGAAGGTTTCCAGCAGTACTTCTTCCCGGGCCTGGCGGATGGCCTCGAACGCCGAGGGATAGTATTCCTCGCCGTTGATCAACAATTGCACTTCGTTTGCGTCACGCCATTCGGTGTTCATAACAGGACCTCTACACAGAGTGGCAGGTGATCGGACAGGTGAGACCAGGGCTTGCGCCCCATGACCTCGGGCGCGCGGGCCCGGGCATTGCGCAAGTAGATGCGATCCAGGCGCAACAGCGGCAGGCGCGCCGGAAAGCTGCGGGCAGGCGCGCCAAAGGCTTGGCTGAACACTTCGAACAGGCCGCAGGCGGCCAGTTGCCGGTCGGCGCGCTGGCGCCAGTCGTTGAAGTCACCGGCCACCACCACCGGCGCATCCGGCGGCAGGCTGTCGAGCAACTGGCACAGCAGGGTCAACTGCTGGCGGCGCTGCTTCTCGTCCAGCCCCAGGTGCACGCACACCGTGTGCACCTGGCGCCCGCCGGGCAGTTCCAGCAGCGAGTGCAGCAGGCCGCGCTCCTCGCTGCCGCCGACGCTGACATCGAGGTTGCGGTGCTCCAGGATCGGGAACTTCGACAGCAGTGCGTTACCGTGCTCGCCATGGGGGTACACCGCGTTGCGGCCGTAGGCGAACATCGGCCACAGGCTGTCGGCGAGGAATTCGTACTGCGGCAGCGGCGACCAGCCCGGATAGCGTTCCGCGTGCCGGCTGTGACTGCCCAGCACTTCCTGCAGAAACACCAGGTCGGCGTGGTGGCTGCGCACCGCCTCGCGCAGTTCCGGCAACACATAGCGCCGGTTCAACGGGCTGAAGCCCTTGTGCACGTTCACCGTCAGCACGCGCAGCGTGTCCACCGGGGCCAGTTCGGTCAGGTCGACCGGGCGTTGCGCCTGGCTCATGGGTTGCCCTCGCGGGTGAGCATCTGCGCCACCTTGTCGCGCAACTGGCCGAAGGTGAACGGCTTGTTCAGCACTTGCATGCCCGCGTCGAGGCGTCCCAGGTGGGACGACGCCTGTTCTGCATAGCCGGTGATGAACAACACGCGCAGACCGCTGCGCAGCTTGCGCGCCACCTCGGCCAGTTGCCGGCCGCTCATGCCGGGCAGGCCGACGTTGCAGACCAGCAGGTCGAAGGGCCGCTCGGCGCGCAGCAGGGTCAGGGCGAGGTTGCCGTCGGAGACGTCCTGGCAGCGGTAGCCCTGTTCGACGAGGGTGTCGCGCACCAGTTGCCGCACGGTGACATCGGACTCGACGATCAGCACCCGGTATTCGCTGTTGTCGCGGGCGCGGGCGGCGTCGCCGGTGGCCGGCGTTTCACCCGCCGGGTGATGGCGCGGCAGCAGCAGTTCCACCTGGGTCCCTTGGCCAACCCGGCTGTGCAGGCTGACATGGCCGTGGGACTGGCGGCTGAAACCGTACACCATCGACAACCCCAACCCCGTGCCCTGGCCGATGGGCTTGGTGGTGAAGAACGGGTCGAAGGCCCGGTCCACGGCACTTTGCGGCATACCGCAGCCGTTGTCGCTGACGTGGATGCTCACGAAGTCGGTCCCGGCCAGCGGATGAGCCTCCGGCAAGGGGCGTGGCAGATGGCGATTGCTCACCTGAATGCGCACTTCTCCGCCGTCGGGCAAGGCATCGCGGGCATTGACCAGCAGGTTGTCCAGCGCCTCCTGCAACTGCCGGGCGTCGGCCTGGGCGGGCCACAGTTGCTCGTCGACCTGCACCTGCAGGCGCACGCCTGGGCCCAGCAGGTGGGTCAGGCGCTTGCGTTCCAGCAGCGCGGCCAGTTGCACCGGGCGGTCGTCCAGCGACTGGCGACTGGAGAAGGCCAGCAGCCGGTGGGTGATGCCGGCGGCGCGCTGCACGGCGCCGATGCCCATGTCCACCAGCCTGGGGATTTCCTCGGGGCGATGTTGCGCGAGGCGCTGGCGGATCAGTTCCAGGCTGCCGCCGATACCGGTGAGCAGGTTATTGAAGTCATGGGCAACGCCACCGGCCAACTGGCCGATGGCTTCCATCTTTTCGTCGTGGCGCAGCCGCTGTTCTTCTTCGCGCAGATGGCGCACCCGTTCCTCGGTCTGCTGCTGCAGGCTGGCCAGTTCCAGACCTTGCCGGCAGCACTGGTACTGTCGACGACGGGCGCGCAGGGAGGAATGGGTGAGGTCGAGCAGGTCCTGATCGGGAAAGGGGCAGGGCAGCACGAACAGGTTGCCCAGGGCCAGGCACAGGTCGGGGCTGTTGCTGATGGGGCGTTCGCCGTCGCCCAGCACCACCACCGGCAAGTCGGACCACAGCGGCTGGTTGCCGAGATAGTGCTTGAGCAGGGAGCGTTCGAAACCGTCCAGGCAGGTGTGGGCGATGATTGCCAGGCCGGCGCCCTGGTCGAGGGCGTCACCGAGCTCTTCCAGGTTGGCGGCGGCCAACGTACTGACACCGGCCTGGTCCAGCAGGCTCAGCGCCAGGCCACTGATCGCCGGCGGGGCCAGGACCAGTGCACGCTCGCTGTTGGCAGACGAATCGTTCACGGTTGATCTCCTTTTGATAGCACGCGCACGGCAGTGGACTGCCATAGCGGCCTTACTATCACTGGACCACGCCGTCAAAGGCGGGGTTCAACCGTTTTTTACAGGTGCTGTGGCGTGGCTCAGAGGCCTTGCTGCACCAGAGGGTCGTCCGGGTTCTGCTGCTCCAGTTGCGCCAGCAGGATCTGCACGTTCTGCAACTGTCCGCTTTCCTTCCAGTACTCGATCAGCAGCACCCGTGCCTTGCGGTTGGCGGGTTCGCGGGCAAGGATCATTTCCAGCTGCTTCTGCGCCGCGTCGAGCTGGTCGAGGCTGTGCAGGCTGGCGGCCAGGGTGTATCGGTAGTCGTTGTTGTCCGGCTCCAGCTCCAGCGCCCGGGAGAATGCCAGCAGGGCGTACTCGTTCTGATTGTGACGCAGCAGCCACAGCCCCAGTTCGTGCTGCAGGAACGCCGACTGCGGATGCCGTTGCAGGGACGTGGCCAGCAGTTCCCGCGAGGCATCGCCCTGGCCCTGGCTGTCCAGCAGCCGGACTTTCGCTGCGAGGGCGTCGAGATTGTCCGGTTCCAGTACGCGGGCGCGGTCCAGGGCGGCGTTGGCAGCGCTGAAGTCCTGCTCGTGCACATACAGCCGCGCCAGATGCACCTGATCGCTGGCCGAATCGGTACGTGCCAGCAGCGCCTGCTGATACTGGTCGAGGATCTCCTGCACCGGCCCGAAGTACAGGCCCACCTCGTCCGGCGTCAGTCCCAGCAGCGCATCCACTGCGGCGAAGCGCACGCTTTGTTCCTCGTCATCGAGCATGGGCCCCAGCAGCAGGCTGCGCTGCGGGCCGGGCACCAGTGCGGCGATCGCCTCGATGGCGGCGCGGCGCACCAGCGGCTCTTCATGGTGCAGGTCCTGGCTGGCGAGTTTCAGGGCTTGAGGTGAGGGGTAGTTGTGCAGTTCGGCATACAGGCTGGCCCGGCGGATCGCCGACAGGTCGGTGCGGGCCAGTTGCTGGTAGAGCACCCGCGCGGCACCCGGCAGGCCGTTGTGGGCCTGCGCCAGTGCTTTGGCATAGGTATGTTGCAAGTTGGGCGCGGGGGCGGGTGCCTTGCCGCCGAACAGCACGCTGCCCAGCCCGATGACCGCGATCAGGGCAAGGCCGGCGAGGAGATAGAGGCGCGGTCTGGGCATGCAGCGTCCGGGTAATGGGTTGAAGGAAAAAGCGCCCAGCTTGGGTCAGGTGAATCCATGAGTCAATGACCTGGCGCGAGCCCCGGGCGGTTGCGCCGCGTCGGGGATCGATAGCGGGAATGTCGGAGTGCGCTGGAGCCCCCTGTTCCCGGTCAAGGGAACAGGGGCTGCCACTCAGGCCGCTTTCTTACTGGCGTCTGAAAAGTTTGAGGGAAATATCGTCGAATTCGATGTCGTTGCCCTGATCACGGATCAGCGACACTTTGAACCCGGTTTCTCCGCTCAGGGCGTCCACCGCGATTTCGATATCCTGCCAGGAGTTGGCCAGGACGGCCGAATACTGAAACTCGCCCGAAGGAAGTCGGGCGATCACGATACGCCCCTCCGACCCGGCGCCCGCGCGAGCCCGGGCTTTGAGCATGTAATAGCCTTCGCTCGAGATGGCGACGTTCTGCGAGATGTCGTCTGCACGCAGTGCGCAGGTCTGCGCGTCGAAGACTGCGCCAGTCGGCTCCCAGAAATTGCTGCCCTGGGAGAAGTCGCCGTTCTGAATCAGTTCTTCGTCTTCTTCTTCATAGAGATCAAACGAGATATCGTCGATCCAGGCAGCGTCAGCGTTGCCCTCGAGATGCAGAACCAGATGGTTTTCAGCGTCTGTCAGGCTGATAGAGCTAGCGTATTGCTGCTCGGTAGGGTCGGTGATATCGATAATCGAGTCGTAGCCGACTTTTTTCGCAGGCGTAGTACCGCTGTGGGAATGTTCACGATTGACCTCCATACGCAGGCGCGCGCGGGTGCCCACGCCACGCTCGACGAGCGCTGCCCGGCAAGTGAGGCGATAACGTCCCGCTGGAACGACAGGAAGAATCTGCACGGCCCGTCCGTAGGGGCTGAGATTGCAGCGCTCGTCGTCGAAGTTGACCGGATTGTAGGCTAGCCAATCGGTACCCCCGGCAGAGAAATCACCGTTGCGAATCTGTTCCGCCTTGGGTGCAGTGGACTTGTTTTCCATGTTGTGTATCTCCGGTAATTGATCAATGCAAGGGTGCATTGGCATTCAATTCTTGTCTTTCCGGTTGATCACAACAACTGTTAGAAATGTCAGTTGACAGTGTATTGAGGGTGTGCGGCAAATACGCGGTTTGTTCTGTATAAATTTATCGCCATGGATATTTATATAAATAACGTTGAATATTTCGCGGGCAATTAATATTCAGCCTGATATCCATCGTTTTTAATCAATGGGAACACTTCGGCCAATCTGACAATCAAGGACGCGGAGACAGCTTTCCCGATCCTCTGCGCCTCCTCGCCGACCTAGCATCAGGGCTTTCTTCGAACGCCCAAGGACGGTCCGCATGCTTCAGCCCTCTCGCGCCTACACCCGCCTGCTCAATGCTCTTGTCGATGAACGCATTGCCAGCGCCGGGCCCCGCAGCCCCTGGTTCCACATGACCTCCGACGAACGCAGCGACTACCTCGCGGAGGTCGAACGGCGCCTGCTGGAGATCCAGCACACCACCTTCAACGTGCTGGCAGCGCAGTATTTCACCCTGGCGGAAAACCCGCGCAGCATCGACGAGCACCTGGAGGTGCTCAGAGCCTGCCGTGAACGCCTGGACGCCACGGCCACCGCGACCTATCGCAATGAGCTGGACCGAGACATCCAGCTCTATGGCTGGCAACAGCAGGCCATGCGCGGTTTCGAGCAGGCCTGGCGCAAGGCGCTGAAGCTGCTGCAGGCGGGCGGCGGGCTGCAAGCGCCCCGTGCGGACCTGCTGCCACGCCTGCAGCGCCTGGCACGGCTGGCCCAGCGCAAGCTGGACGACAGCGGGAGCTCGCCGGGTCAGGGCCGGATGACGTTGTTTGCCCGGGCCCAGGGCTGGCAGACGGTGACCGACCGTTACCAGGCGCTACTGAACGATCCGGCCGGAAGCGGCACGGCGTTGATCGCATTGGGCGAAGTGCCGCAGGTCTCCGATGACCTGCCGGTGAACCTGTCGCTGCTGCTGATGGAAGAGCGCCCGGGTTATGTCCGTCTCACCCTGGCCCTGGTCGATCCCTGTTATGACGGGCGCTACAAGGACCTGCATCTGGACCAGGGACGGCTCATGCTGCAGGCCCGTGGCGTGATGTATGTCTCGTTCGGCACTCCGGCCCGGGCCCTCGCCTGGCAACAGCATTACCGCCTCAAACAGGAACCTGCCGAGCTGCAGTCGCCGACCTTCGCGCCGATCCGTTCGGTGCTGGTACGCAGCCACTTCGTCATGGAATTGCTCGGGCTGTTCGCGGTATCGGAATCCAGCCAGCGCTCGGGCTTTTTCGCGCAGGTACTCGAACAGGGCATGTGCCTGAGGGTGGTCAACGTCGATCGCAAGGTGCCCAATCAGCTCGGTCTGCGGATTTTCGCCGAAGCCCACGGCGCCGCTCACCGTGGGTGCGCCGACGTGTCAGGGCGTCTTGGCGAGCTGCTCGACCGCCATGCCGATCTCGCCAGCTTCGCTACGATCGCCAGCGGCAGCTACGCCGCCAGTCACTATGACCCGGACCGGGACGGCAGCTTCGTCGATGTCCGCACGCTGGAGCGACGGGTCGGCTTTGGCGAACGGCTGTATCTGCTGGAGTTGCCGTTCGGCGATCAGTACCTCGCGGCGACGCCCTTCGCGGTGCTGGATGGCGCGGACGGCGGCGCAGGCAGCCGTCACCTCAGCGCCGCTCAGGTGCGCGCGGCGTATCTGCACAACGAGGCGTTCTTCCAGCGCTTGCAACAGTTGCGCGAGGAGGGCGAGGCTGGCTGTCGCTGGCTGGCCAGCCCCCGCGATCGCAGGCACTTCGAAGCTCACTGGTTGCGCCTGCTGGAGCGCAATCACCTGACCCCGGGCGGCGTGTTGCCGCCACCGGCGAAGCTGCGCGACAACCGGCGCGACATCAAGGGCAATGCCCTGGGCAAACTGCACTGGGAACAGGCGTTCGCCGAACAGGTCTGGGGCTGGCCGGAGGGCGAGGTCCTGCTGCAACGCCTGGGGCGGGAGATGGCTTCCCAGGTATCGAACTCGATGCTGCAGGATCCCTACCTGCAACAGACCCTGGCCTGTGTCTGGCAACGGCTGGCGGCGGTGCTGGCGCCATTGCCTTACCGGTTGCGCATGCAACGGCTGCTGCACCTGCTGCTGAGCGGCGAAGCGCAGTGGCCGGGCGCGACGTCAGCACTGGATGTGCAGGTGTTGCTGGGCGACACCCAAGGCCGTGACCTGCGCAAGCGGGCGCTGTGTCAGGTGTTGCTGTTGCACGCCTGGACATCTTCGGGGAATGAGCCCGCGGCCACTGTGCACGAGACGCCTGACGCTCGATCGCTGTCTGGACGGATCGAGCGGCCCGATCCGTACCTGTTGCTCAATAGCCGGCCCGAGGCGGAAAGGGGCTCGGATCCCGTCGGGATCATCACAGACGACAAATACCGGGGATACCACCGTTTCAGCATCGATGCGGACAGTGACATCGGTGCCTGCATGAACGATCTGGATATGCCGTTCATTGGCGGGCTCAGCACCCGGGTCGAGGCCTTGTGCCGTCATCTGGCAGCGCTTTCCGGCCGTTTGTCAGGGCTGGAAACCTACTGGCGCCTGCAATTGATGGCCAGCGCGTTTCTGCTGCGCAACGGCTATCACTCGTTCTTCGAGACGATCTGCCTCGCGGCGCGCCATGAGCCGGCGCTGCCGGAGGCGGCCGGTGACAGGCTGCTGGCGCTGTTCGATCACTGCCGCAAGCAGCAGGTCGGCGGCGGCGCGCTCTATCGCGGTGCGGCCGGGCTGATTCTGCCGTTGGTCAACGGCGAGCTGTCGTCAGCGCAGCGGCTGGTCTGGCCGAGCCTGCACGCCTTCGGGCTGCGCACCGCTGGAGAGGCTGGCTGAGCGGTGTTAGGCTCTGTGTCTGCATTTCGCAAGGTTTGGGGGAGGTTTCGGGTGAGCAGCACATCGTCTTTCTGGCGCGACGCGGCACTGCCCTTCATCGAGGCCCGTGGCGTGGGCGACGGCCGCAAGGTCTGCTACGCACGCCACTCGCACGAGGGCTTTTCCATCGGTGCCATCACCGCCGGACGCAGTACCTATTTCGACGGTCAGCGCTGGCACGAGATCGGGCAGGGCACGGTGGTGATGATGAATCCCGGGGTGGTCCACGCCTGCAACCCCATCGCCGACCAGCCCTGGTCGTACCTGATGCTTTACGTTGACCTTCCCTGGTTGCGCGAGCAGGGCTTCGAGCCGCTGGCGCAGACCCTGAGCACCGCGCAACCGTTGTATGAGGCGTTGACCACGCTGTACGCCGTTCTGGTCGATCCTGACGGCGACAGCCAACGCAAGCGCGACGCCGCCGCCTGCTTCTTCGGCCAGTTGCGCGCCCAGGTACAGGCGGCACCGGCCGGTGAAGGGCAGGGCAATCAACGGTTGCAGCGTGCCGCGCACTATATCCGCGAACACTGCACCGAGCCGCTGAAGCTGGAGGATATCGGCGAGGCGGCGGGGCTATCGACCTCCTACCTGATCCGTGCGTTCAAGCAGCATTACGGCATGACGCCCCATGGTTACCTGCTCGATCAGCGGGTGCGCTACGCCCGCGCCCAGTTGCGCCGAGGCCGGTTGATTGCCGACGTCGCCCACGAAGCGGGTTTCGCCGATCAGGCCCATTTGCAACGGGCCTTCAAGCTGCACCTGGCGGCGACTCCCGGGCATTACCGCTCAGCCCAGTAGCAGGTACGCTGCGCTCGCCACCAGCAACAGGGCCAGGGCGCGGTTGAACAGGCGCATGCGCCGTGGTTCGTCGAGGTAGCGGCGGATCACCGTGCCGGCCCAGGCCCAGCAACCCACCGACAGATAGCAGATCACCAGGTAGATCAGGGTGAACTGCCACAGCAAGGCCGTCTCGCCCTGGCCGACGAAGGCCCCGACCCCGGCCACGCAGGCCAGCCACGCCTTGGGATTGAGCCACTGCATCAGCGCGCCGTAGCCCATGCTCGGCGGTTTGCCGGCGCTGCCGTCCCCCAGTCGACCGTCGTCGGCGGCGAGTTTCCAGGCCATGTACAGCAGAAACAGAATGCCGGCCCAGCGCAGGGCTTCGGTCAGCCCCGGCCATTGCCGCAATACCGCGTGCAGGCCATAGCCCACCAGCAGCAACAACAGGCAGAAACCCAGGGTGGCCCCGGTGACATGCCGCAGGGCCGGGCGCAGGCCGTGGCGCGCGCCAGCGCCGAGGGCCACCAGATTGACCGGGCCGGGAGAAATGGAAGCGGCCAGCGCGAAGGCGGCCATGGACAGCGACAGGCTCATGCAGCGTCTCTCTTGTCAGTGAAGAAAGCTGGAGCCTATCGGGCGCCCGGTGGCGGGTATTGAAGAAAACTGCCCTGTCTCAGCCTGTCGTGCCGGCAAGGCTCTCCTCGACCATCTGCAGGAAGGTCGCCACCAGCCGTCGTTCGCGCTGCTCGTTGAGGCACACCAGGGTTTCCTTCAGCCGCCGCTGGCAGTCGACGATGGGCAGGGCGCAGACCCGCGCATCGGCACCGAACTCGGCGGCCGACACCACGCCCACGCCGATGCCGACCACCACTGCCTCCCGCGCCGCTTCGCGGCCTTCCACCTGGATCGCCGGACGGATGCGCAGGCCGGCGCGCTGCATTTCCTCTTCGAGGGTCTGGCGGGTGACCGAGCCGGGTTCGCGCAGCACCAGTGGGGTGTCGTCCAGATCGGCCAGGCTGATTGCGCCGCGTCCGGCCCAGGGGTGGTGGCGGGAGACGAACGCGACCATGGCTTCGTCCTGCAGGGGCACGCAATACAGGCGCTCGTCGTTGACGTCGCGGCCGAGCAGGGCGAGGTCGGCCTGATAGCTGAACAGCCGGGCCAGGGACTCGTCGGTGTTGCCGGTCTCGATCTTCACGCTGATGCCCGGATAGCGCTGGCAGAATCGCGCGACCTGCGGCAGCACATGCACCGGGGCGTCCACGGCCAGCACCAGGGTGCCGGTCTGCAGGGCGCGGGAGTCCTGCAGCAGTTCGCTGGCCTCGGTTTCGCAGGCGAACAGGCGCTGGGTGATGCCCAGCAGGCGCTCGCCCAGGTCGGTCAGCTGCACCGAGCGCTTGTTGCGGTGGAACAGCAGCACACCGTAGCGCTCCTCCAGCTTGCGCACCTGGTCGGAAATCGCCGGCTGGGTGAGGAACAGCCGTTCGGCGGCCCGGGTGAAGCTGCCGTGCAAGGCAACGGCATGGAAGGCTTTCAACTGCGCGTGGGAAACCGGCATGGCGAGGACCTGTAACAAGCTGGGCTTATATTTGAAATACGATAAATCGATTTTATTTATCAGTCAGTAATTGTTTCCATCTCTCAACCCCGCCTCCCGGCATGCCCGCGCGGCGCGGCCATGGACCCTGTTGAGAAGCGCAGACAACAATAGAGCGTGCTCCAGGTTCCATCTGACCAGGTGACGGTGCGATCGACCGTCACGCAGTGCGCAACACAAGAACAACACAGGCGTTTTTTCCCAATTCTGCCGGCACACTCAGTCTTGAGGTCAGATTCACATGAACAAGCACACACCCGACATCCAGCGTTGGCGCATGCAGATCTTCGCCATTACCTGGCTCGCCTACGCGGCGTTCTATTTCACCCGCAAAGCCTTCTCGGTGGCCAAGCTCGGCATCGCCGAAGACCCCGATTTCACCCTCGACAAAATGGCCATGGCCAACCTCGATGCCCTCTACCTCGGCGCCTACGCGGTGGGCCAGTTCACCTGGGGCATGCTTGCCGATCGCTTCGGTCCGCGGGTCGTGGTGCTTGGCGGCCTGCTGATCTCGGCGGCGGCGGCACTGGTGATGGGCAGCTATGCCACCTTCCCGATCTTCGCCAGTTGCATGCTGGTCCAGGGCCTGGCGCAGTCCACCGGCTGGGCCGGGCTGTGCAAGAACATCGGCAGCTTCTTCCCGGCGGCGCAGCGCGGACGGGTGCTCGGGTTGTGGAGTTCCTGCTATGCCTTCGGCGGGCTGGTGGCCTCGCCGTTCGCCGGCTGGTGGGCCTACACCCTGGTCGGCACCTGGCACGCAGCATTCTTCTCCAGTGCCGCCGTGGTGGCCGTGGTGGCGCTGCTGTTCTTCCTGCTGCAACGCAACAAGCCCGAAGACGTCGGCCTGCCGGCGGTGGAGCCGGAACCGCAGAGCATGGCGCCGGCCGGCCACCTGTGCAGTGTCTGGGCGCCACTCAAGGCGGTGCTGCGCAACCGCACGGTGCTGGTGCTCGGGCTGGCGTACTTCCTGCTCAAGCCGGCGCGTTACGCGATCCTGCTGTGGGGGCCGGTGATTGTCTTCGAGCAGATGCCGTCGGTGGGCAAGGTCGGCGCGGCCATCATCCCCACGGCGTTCGAACTGGCCGGGCTGCTCGGCCCGATCATGATCGGCCTGGCTTCGGACAAACTGTTCGGCGCCCGGCGCATGCCGGCCTGTGTCATCAGCCTGCTGGTGCTCACGGTGGTGCTGGCGCTGTTCATGGGCGCGCTGCACAGCGGCAGTGTGGCGCTGGTGGTGGGCCTGCTGTTCGTCATGGGCCTGACCCTGTACGGGCCGGACTCGATGATCAGCGGCGCCGCTGCCATCGACTTCGGCACGGCCAAGTCCGGCGCCACCGCTGCGGGCTTCGTCAATGGCTGCGGCTCGGTGGGCGCGATCCTGGGTGGCCTGTTGCCGGGGTATTTCGACGGGGTAACGGTGTTCATCGTGTTCGCCGGCTGCGCGCTGTTTTCGGCGCTGGTGCTGGTGCCGCACTGGAACAGCCGTCCGGCCAGCGCCGGGCATGATCCTCAGGTGGCACCGAACACCGCGATGGCCATCAAGCCGGCCCGGACCTGAAAATCGCCGGGGCTGCACGTCAGCCCCGCATTTCTTGTCGATTGGCGGTAAACTGCACCCACTTTGCCGGTCGCTTCCTGAACCGGCTGTTGAAACAAGAGAGTCGAGAATGGGCGCACAGTGGAAAGCCAAGCATAAAGAACAAGCTGCCAATGCCAAGGGCAAGATCATGGGCAAGCTGGCCAAGGAAATTCAGATCGCTGCGCGCAGCGGTGCCGACCCGGACATGAACCCCCGTCTGCGTCTGGTGGTCGAGCAGGCCAAGAAAGCCTCGATGACTCGCGAGACCCTGGAGCGTGCGATCAAGAAAGGTGCTGGCCTGCTGGGCGATCAAGTGCAGTACCACGCGGTGAAGTACGAAGGTTTCGCCCCGAACCAGGTCCCGCTGATCGTCGAGTGCCTGACTGACAACGTCAACCGCACCGTCGCCGAAGTCCGCGTGCTGTTCCGCAAGGGCCAGTTGGGCGCCGAGGGTTCGGTCTCCTGGGACTTCAACCACGTCGGCCTGATCGAAGCCACTCCGGACAGCCCGGACGCCGATCCCGAGATGGCCGCCATCGAGGCGGGAGCCCAGGACTTCGAGCCGGCGGAAGAGGGCGCGACCCTGTTCATCACCGAAACCACCGACCTGGACAGCGTGCAGAAAGCCCTGCCTGAGCAGGGTTTCACCGTGATCTCGGCGAAAATCGGCTACACCCCGAAAAACCCGGTCAGCGCTGCCAGCCTGAGCGCGGAAGCCCTGGCCGAGGTGGAAGCCTTCCTCGAAGCCATCGATGGTCACGACGACGTGCAGAACGTCTACGTGGGCCTGACTGCCTGAGGCATCGCTTCATGAAGAAAGGCCGCGCGATGCGGCCTTTCTTTTTCGGGTTGCTGGTGCTGGCCTCATCGCTGGCAAGCCAGCTCCCACAGATGCTCAACCTCCTGTGGGAGCTGGCTTGCCAGCGATGAGGCCCATCAATCCTGCGCTACTCCCCAAGCCTTGCCACGACCTCGGTGAACCCTGGCCGCCGCTGTACTGCGCTCTGCACGCAATCGCTCTGCAAGTCGCCAAGCCCCGGCAATTCCTCGTCACACCGCGCCAGCAATTCCCCGAGCAGAATCCCGAACGCCCGCACCTCGATGCGCTCCAGCGCCGCCGCGGCACGGCCGCCATCCAGTGGATGGAACGACGCCGCGCCGAAGTCTCCCAGCAGGCTGTGGCCATGGTCGTTGCAGAGGATGTTGTGGGCATACAGATCGCCATGGCTCAAGCCATGGCGGTGCAGGTGCTGCGCCACCGAGGCGATGGCCGAGGCCAGGCGGCGGACGCCGGCAGCTTTCAGGCGGCGGCTGGCGGGATAGCTGTCGCGGGTGCAGCTTTGCAGGCTCGGGGGGCCTGCGAGGTTGTACCAGGCCGGATCGATCAGTTCCATCAGCAACGCCGGGACGCCCTGCGGATGGTCGTCGATACGGCCCAGCAACGGGATCAGGTGAGGGTGGTTGCCCGCGGCGATGCAGGCGTTCATTTCATCCAGCGGCGTGCCATCGCTGGTGATCTCGCCCTTGTAGAGCTTGACCGCCACCGACTCCTGACGGCCCGCCAGATGCGCGCGATGGATCACGCCGGACGCGCCCTGGCCCAGCACCTCTCCAAGGGTCACGGCCGCCCAGTCCAGCCTCGGGCATGCGCCGGCTACGTCAGGCGGGCGGAAACCTTCCGGCAGCGGATTGCCGGCGTAGGCCAGCCAGGCCAGGTTGGGCATGTGCAGCAGCCAGTCCGGCAGGTGTTCCAGGCGATTGGCGGCCACCCGCAGCAGTTCCAGCTTGTGGCAACGGGCCAAGCTGGCAGGGAGCTCGCGCAAGCGGTTGCCCGACAGCATGAGTTTTTGCAGATCGGCGCATTCGCCCAGGGCGTCGGGCAGGCGTTCCACACGGTTGTCGGTCAACACCAGCGAACGCAGGCGCGGGGGCAACGCCGCGGCAGAAACCTGCTCGATGCGGTTGCTCTTGACCCCGACCACTTCCAGTTGCGCGCACTGGCCGATACCGGCAGGCAGTTCGCTTAAGCGATTCTCTGAACAAAACAGGATTTTCAGCTTGTGCAGCCGTCCGAGGTCGTCGGGCAGGCGGGTCAGCGCATTGCCGGTGAGATTGAGGACTTCCAGGCTGTCGGCCAGGTCGAAGATTTCGTCGGGAAACTGCTCAAGGCCGCAGGCCAGGTCGAGGCGGGCAGTACCGGCAAGGCGGCCGGCTTTGAGGTCTTCAAGGGTGTGCATGGAGGGGACCGGCAATCGAAACGGCGGCCATCATAGCGGCAAACACAGGGCCGCATGCGACTTAAGTTCGATAGCGGCCCGGCCCCATCCGGCCATACTCGGCCTTCGCCCTTTTAATAACAACAAACGTAGGGTTATTCGTCGATGAGTTATCAGCAGTGCTATGACCGTTCCATTGCCGCGCCCGCCGACTTCTGGGCCGAACACGCCCAGCGCCTGGCCTGGTTCCGCAAACCCACGGAAATCCTTCGCAACAACGCCGACGGCACCCATCAGTGGTTCGCCGACGGTCGCCTGAACAGCTGTTACCTGGCCCTGGATCACCAGATCGAAGAGGGCCGGGGTGAGCAGACCGCCCTGATCTACGACTCGCCGGTGACCGGCAGCCAGCGCCGCTACAGCTTTGCCGAGTTGCGCGACGAAGTGGCGCGGCTGGCCGGCCTGCTGCGCGCGCTTGGCGTGAACAAGGGAGACGGTGTGGTCATCTACATGCCCATGGTGCCTGAGGCAGCCATGGCGATGCTGGCCTGCGCGCGGATCGGAGCGGTGCATTCGGTGGTATTCGGCGGCTTCGCCCCCCACGAACTGGCGCTGCGCATCGACGATGCCCGGCCGACCCTGCTACTGACCGCTTCCTGCGGCCTGGAGTTCGACCGGGTCATTGAATACAAGCCGCTGGTGGACAGCGCGCTGCAACAGTCCGGCCATCAGCCGCGCAAGGTGCTGGTGCTGCAACGGCCCCAGGCCCGTGCGAGCCTGGTGGAGGGCCGAGACCTCGACTGGCAGGCTGCGCTGGCCAAGGCACAAGCCGTGGAACCGGTGGAGATGAGCGCCGCCGACCCGCTGTACATCATGTACACCTCCGGCACCACCGGCAAACCCAAGGGCATCGTTCGTGAAAACGGCGGCAACGCCGTGGCCCTGCGTTTTGCCATGGAACACATCTACGGCATGCGGGCGGGCGAGGTGTGGTGGGGCATTTCCGATGTCGGCTGGGTGGTAGGGCATTCGCTGATCGTCTATGGGCCGCTGATGAATGGCTGCACCACGGTGTTCTATGAAGGCAAGCCGATCCGGACCCCCGACGCCGGTGCCTACTGGCGGGTGGTGGAGCAATACCGGGTCAACGGCCTGTTCTGCGCGCCGACAGCCATGCGCGCGATCCGCAAGGAAGACCCGGACGGCCAGTTGCTGCGCCGCTACGACCTGAATTCGCTGCGCCAGTTCTTCCTCGCCGGCGAACGCCTGGATTCCAGTACCCATCAATGGCTGGAGAGCATCAGTGGCAAGACCGTGCACGACCACTGGTGGCAGACCGAAACCGGCTGGCCCGTGACCGCGCCGTGCCTGGGGCTCGATGGCAGCGCCGGGCGTGCCGGTTCCAGCAATCGCGCGGTACCCGGCTATCACGTCCGGGTGCTGGACGAGGACGGTCAGGTACTGGGCGCCAACCAGCAGGGCGCTATCGTGATTTCCCTGCCGCTGCCGCCGGGCTGCAGCCAGACGTTGTGGGGCGACCATTCGCGCTATCTGGAGTCGTACCTGCAGGCTTTCCCCGGCTATTACCACACCGGCGACGGTGGCTATCTCGACGAGGAGGGGTTCGTCTACATCATGGGCCGCACCGACGATGTGATCAATGTCTCCGGGCACCGCCTTTCCACCGGCGAGATGGAAGACCTGGTAGCGCGGCATCCGGCGGTGGCCGAGTGCGCGGTGGTGGGTGTGCGCGACGAGATCAAGGGCCAGGTGCCATTGGCGTTGCTGGTGCTCAAGGACGGCGCGGGGATCGGCGAAGCGCAGTTGCAGAGCGAATTGGTTGCCACGGTGCGTGAGCAGATCGGCGCGTTGGCGTGTTTCAACCGGGTGCGGGTGGTCAAGCGCCTGCCGAAGACCCGCTCGGGCAAGATCCTGCGGGCAGTGCTGCGCAAGATCGCCGACCAGCAGCCGTATACGCCGCCATCGACGCTGGATGATCCGGCGGTACTGGTGGAGATCGAGGAGGTGCTGGCGGGCTTGGCGCGGGCGGGGTGAGGCCCCGCCCCGGTCAGTCGGGCCCGATCTGCCGCAACTGCCCCAGGCGGCTGCGGGTGCGGGCCAGGTCGGCGGCGCTGCCGCCGAGGCTTTCGCCCAGCGGCCGCTCGCCGATCAGCAGCAGTGGCCTGTCGCGGTCGTAGAGCACGTCCACCAGGTTGGTGAAGCGCTGCTGGGCGGCGAGGGTGCAGTCTTCGAGGTCGGGCAGGCCTTCGAGGGTCCAGTGGTCGAAGCGCTGGATCAGTTCCAGGTAGTCGATGACGGCCGTGGCCTGCTCGCAGAGGGTGGCGAAGTCGAATACCACGCTGTGTTCATCCCGCAGGCGGGCGCGCAACGGGCGTTTGTTGACGTCCAGTTGCACGAAATCGCCCGGCGCCACCAGCCCCAGCTCGCGCTGTTGCTCAGGGCTGCCGGGCCAGAGGTAGATGCCCTGGGTGAAACGCTGCTGGGTACCGGCGCCGGGAAGGGCGCGGTAGTCCTGGTCGCCACCGACTTCGAGCACTTGCATGCGCTGTTCGATGAGCCGGATCACCGGTTCGAAGCGCTGATGATAGAGGGGATTGGGCAGCAGGCCGGCCGGCGGGTAGTTGGACGTCAGCACGACGAAGATGCCGCGTTCGAACAACGCCTGGAACAGCCGGGTCAGCAGCATGGCATCGCCGATGTCGTGAACGTGGAATTCATCGAAGCACAGGACCCGGCAATCGCCGAGCAGGGCGTCGAGGGTAACGGCCAGGGCGTCGGGTTCGCGGCGGTGTTCGAACATGCCCTGGTGCAGGCGGGCGAAAAAATCATGAAAGTGCAGGCGCCGTTTGGCGAGGTCGCCCAAGGCATGGAAAAACCCGTCCAGCAGCCAGCTCTTGCCCCGGCCGACCTGGCCATGCAGGTACAGACTGCGGGCCTGGCCGCTGGCAAGGAGCGCCGTCTGTGCGGCCATGGCGGCGATCACCTGCTGCTGGCCGTGGCTGAGGCTGTAGCCCTGTTGCGCGGCCTTTTGCCGGAAATACGCGGAGATCTCGTCGTCGGCGACCGTCTCGCTGCGGGCGGATGGGGTCAGGCGCTGACGCAGGGTGCGCAATGGCGAGCGGATCCAGGCGGGCAAAACAAGCTCCTCGTAAGGCCGGGCAGGGCGAACGGCGGCAATATTAACCAGATAGTGAAAAGTGCTGCCAGTCGTTGCTTGGGCCTCCGTCGGAAATTTCTTGTACAGGATCTGTACATTTCTTGATCGGCTGGCAGCATTTTCCTCGGCTGCTACCCTCAAACATCGGTACTCCTACGGAATCAGGGAGGGAAGGTGAAGGGACTGTCACGGGTGGCGCTGTTCGGGCTGTGTGCGGCCCAAGGCGTTGCCGCCACGGATTTCCTTGTTGAAGTGCGCATCGACGTTCAGCGCGGCTGTCTGCTTGTCCATGAGCCGCGTTCGGCATCGGCCCAGGCGTTGGGGGTGCTCGATTTCGGCCAGACCCCGCGGCTGGACGATCCTGCCGGCCCGCTGAGCAGCCAGTTGCTGGCGCAGCGGCCGCCGCGCCTGGAGTGCAACCCCGATACCGCCTATCAGGTCGAGGTCGATGGCGGGCTGCATGGCGGCACTGGCGAGGTGCGTTACCTGGTGTCCGACGATGCCCGGGCCAGGCCCATTCCCTACCGTCTCTACCAGGATCCTGCCTGGCGCTTGCCGCTGTCGGTGAACATTGCCCAGCACGCTCGCGTACCGGACAGCGGTTCGGTGGAACTTCCGCTCTATGCACGTATCGACACACAAACCGAGCTTCCACGGACGGGACGCTATTCGGACCTGTTGAAGGTGACCGTTACCTGGTGACGGCCACGAACGCACTGCTTAAGGAGCGAGCAGCATGCAGACATCACGCATCCTCCTGCTGAGCCTGGGACCGCTCCTGCTCAGCACCGGCGTCCAGGGGGCGATGAGCGGCCATATTCAGGCGCGGCTCGTGATCACTTCCGCCTGTCAGATCAGCAGCGACCCGGACACCACGGCCCCGGCCGCCACCGGCGGCGTGCTCGACTTCGGGCAGCAGGGCCCGTTGTGGAACCAGACCCTGCGTGCCGCCATCGATGAAACAGGCGGCGGTGGCAATCTGCAGGTCAGTTGCAACCCGCAGGTACGCGCCTTCACCGTGACGATCAACGGCGGCACCAACCCCGACGGTGCCACCCGCCGCCTGAGCAATGGCGGTGTGCTGATTCCCTACCAACTCTCCACCGATCCGGCCGGCCGCAGCAACTACGGCATCGGCCAGCAATTGAGCTTCTCGGTGAGCAGCGCGGCACAGATTCCCATCCCCATCTACGGCGTCGTCGTAGCCAACCCCCAAGCCCTGCCCGCAGGCGTTTATCGCGACACCCTGACGGTGACGCTGGACTGGTGACAGTCAAAGGAGTGAATCATGAAACCGACCCTTTCCCGTTTCCTCTTCGCCGGCGTAGGGCTGTTGCTGGCTTCCCAGGCCCAGGCCGCCACGGTGACCGGACAGATCAACGCCTCGCTGGTGCTGATCTCCAGCTGCCAGGTCAACGGCTCCACGGCCACCAGCGGGGTGAACTTCGGTGCCCTCAACTTCGGTACCCAGACCGCGCTGTTCACCACGGCCGGGGCCCAGGTGCTCGGTACCGGCGGCAGTGCCCTGAGCATTCTGTGCTCCAACGGTGCGATCCCGGTGGTCAAGGTCGGGGCCGGCGCCCACGACGGCCAGGGCACCGGCGGTACGCGCGCGCTGTATGACGGGTCTGCCAACTATGTGGGCTATGACTTCTTCACCGATTCCGGTCTCACGACGCCGCTGGCGATCAACGGCACCATCACCCTGCCCACCAGTACCGGCACGGCGCAAGCAGTGAATCTGTACGGCAAGGCCGTGGGCAAGGCCGGCCTTCCGCCAGGCACCTACACCGATACTGTTGCGGTCGAGTTGAGTTTCTGAGCCATGCACGGGCGGCTGGCGGCAACGCTGGCACTGGCGGTGGCGGTATTGCCCCCACCGCTGGACGCCGCGTTGACCAGCACCTTTCTGGTCAATGCCACGATCCAGGCCGGCTGTCTGGTGGTGGGGGGCGTGACCAACTACGGCAACCTCGACTTCGGCAGTTACTCGGCGCTGGCCAGCACCACCGCCAGCACCCAGTTGAGCGGCACTACCGTGACCCTGCAGTGCACACCGGGGGTCACCCTGAGCATGAAGGTCGGCGGCGGCCAGAACAATAACGGCACTCGCAACCTCAAGCGCAGCACCGGGGCGAATCTGGTGGCCTATCAGTTGTACAGCGACGCCGCGTTCAGCCAGAGCCTGGGCATCGACCAGACGGTGACGGTCACTTACAGCGATCCCACCGCCATCAAGCTGCCGGTCTACGCCCGCGCGCAATTGACCGGGACACTGCCGGCGGGCAGCTACAGCGATGTGCTGCAAGTGACATTGACCTTCTGAGAGCGCTTCTCGGGCGGATAACAACAACGAAGGAGAGAGGCATGGGTAGGGACGCTCGGCGTCATGTGGGAATTGCCGCACTGGCGCTGCTGTGGGTCGGGCCTGCGAACGCGGCGACCTCGGTGCTGATCTGGCCGATCGATCCGGTGATCGATGCCGGCCAGAAGGCTGGCGCCCTGTGGCTGGAAAATCGCGGTGACGAGGTCGCCAACCTGCAGGTGCGGGTTTTCACCTGGCGCCAGGGCGACTTCGATGACCAGTACAAGGAACAGCGGGAGGTGATCGGCAGCCCGCCGGTGGCGAAGATCGAGCCGGGGCAGAAACAGCTCATTCGCCTGAACCGTATCGGTTCGTCGCCGGTGGGGCAGGAGCAGGCTTATCGCATCATCATCGACGAAATTCCGTCGGCCCGGCCGCCGGGCGATGGCACCGACAAGCCTCAGGCGGCGATCCGCTTCCAGATGCGCTATTCGGTGCCGCTGTTCGTCTATGGCGAGGGACTGCGAGGCAAGCCCGACGCCAATGACCCGCGTGACGCTGCCGGGGTGGGCAAGCCGCTGCTGAGCTGGCGCCAGGTATCGGTACAGGGCCGCCCCTATGTGGAACTGCGCAACACCGGCCCGGTGCATGCGCGCCTGACCGATGTGGTGATGCAGCAGGGCGGGCAGGAGCGATCGGTGGTCCAGGGGCTGCTGGGCTATGTTCTGCCGGGCGCGATCATGCGCTGGCCGGCACCGCTGCAGGCTTCGGCCGCCACGGTGCTCAAGGGCCGGATCAATGGCAGCGAGACTGCCCAGACCATCGCTCAGGGCCAGTGACGTGAGCGAGTGACGGAAGGACCAGGGGCCACGGAGGACCCGACGATGGTGGGACGAAGTGCGTGAAGGGGTGGTCGTGTTGTACCTGCACGCTGGTCTTGGCGGGCGGCATGGCGTGGTGCGCCGCGGCCCCGCTGTGGGCGGGCGAGCTACCGCCGCCGCCCACGGCAGGCGAGGTGGTGAGCGACGCCGAGCTGTACCTGGAACTGGTGGTCAACCAGATGAGCAGCGGTAACGTGGTCATCGTTCATCAACGCTCCGGCAGGTTGTATGTCGCCCGCGACGACCTGCAGGCCGCAGGTATCGCCTTCCCGGTGGCAGTAGGCGAGCAGGTGGCGCTGGACAGCGTCGACGGCCTGCACAGCGACTACGACAGCCAGGCCCAGCGCCTGGTGCTGGAGGTACCGCCGTCATGGCTGCCCGACCAGCGCATCGGCAACCGTTCGTTGTTCCCTGGCGGCGAGGCCTTCAGCAGCTTCGGTGCGTTGCTCAACTACGACGCCTATCTCAACGACACCGACGACGTCGGCAGCAGCCTGTCGGTGTGGAACGAGCTGCGGCTGTTCGACAGTTGGGGCACCTTCTCGACCACCGGGCAGTGGCGCGAGCCGATCAGCGGGCGCAACTTCGAGAGCGGCCGGCGCGGCTTCCTGCGCTATGACACCACCTTCCGCTACACCGATGAAGCGCGCCTGCTGACCCTGGAGGCCGGTGATGTGATCAGCGGCTCGCTGCCCTGGACCAGTTCGGTCCGCCTGGGCGGCGTCCAGGTGTCGCGGGACTTCTCGGTGCGCCCGGACCTGGTCACCTACCCGTTGCCGGCCTTCGCCGGCGAGGCGGCAGTGCCATCCTCGGTGGACCTGTTCATCAACGGCTACAAGAGCGCCAGCGCCGACCTGCAGCCTGGCCCCTACACCCTGACCAACGTGCCGTACATCAACGGTGCCGGCAACGCCGTAGTGGTGACCACCGATGCCCAGGGCCGCCAGGTGTCCACCACGCTGCCGTTCTACGTCACCAGCACGCTGCTGCAGAAAGGCCTGATGGACTATTCGGTGGCCGCCGGCAGCCTGCGTCGGGACTACGGCCTGCGCGACTTCGGCTATGGCCCGGCGCTGACTGCCGCCAGCCTGCGCTACGGTGTCAGCGACAGCTTCACCCTGGAAAGCCACGCCGAGGCGGCCGAGAACCTGGCACTGGGCGGTGTGGGCGGCAACCTGCTGGTGGGCACCTTCGGTGTGGTCAATGCGGCGGTCAGCCAGAGCCGTTTCGAGAGCCGCAGCGGCCGCCAGGTGAGCCTCGGCTACCAGTACAACAGCCAGCGCATCGGTTTCAATTACCAGCGCCTGGAACGCTATGGCGACTACGCCGACCTGACCTTGCTCGACAGCCCCTGGACGCGTCTGAGCAAGCGCAGCGAGCAGATGACCGTCAGCCTCAACCTGGAGCGCTATGGCAGCCTCGGTGCCGGTTACTTCGACGTGCGCGCCGGCGACGAATCCCGCACCCGCCTGCTCAACCTGAGCTGGAGCAAATCGCTGTGGGGCAACACCAGCCTGTACCTGTCGGCCAACCGCGAGGTCGGCGGCGGGCAGTGGGCGACCCAGGCGCAACTGGTGATTCCCTTCGACCTGTACGGCACCCTCAGCCTCAGCGCCGAGCGCAACCAGAACGGCGAGAGCATCCAGCGGGTCAACTACAGCCATGCCGTGCCCAGCGAGGGGGGTGTCGGCTATAACCTGGGCTATGCCGGTGGTGACCAGGAAGCCTATCGTCAGGCCGACCTGACCTGGCGCCTGCAATCAGTACAGTTGCAGGCCGGCACCTACGGCACCCGCGAAGGCATGACCCGCTGGGCCGACGCCAGCGGCTCGCTGGTCTGGATGGACGCCGGGCTGTTCGCCGCCAACCGCATCAATGACGCCTTCGTGGTGGTCAGCACCGACGGCTTCGCCGATGTGCCGGTGCGCTACGAAAACCAGACCGTCGGCCGCACCGACAGCAAGGGCCATCTGCTGGTGCCGTGGAGCAGCGCCTATTACCGCGGCAAGTACGAGATCGACACCCTGGAGCTGCCAGCCAACGTGCGGGCGCAGAATGTCGAGCAGCGGGTGGCGGTACGCCGCGGGGCCGGTTACTTGCTGAACTTCCCGCTCAGCCGGGTACGCGCCGCCAGTATCGAACTGGTGGACGCCAATCATCAGGACCTGCCGCTGGGCAGCCAGGTGCTGCACCAGCAGAGTGGCGGGCTGGCGGTGGTGGGCTGGGACGGGCTGGTCTATCTGGAAGGGCTGGCGGCGCAGAACACCCTGGAGGTGCAGATTGCCGGAGGTGGCCGTTGCCAGGTGCAGTTCCCGTTGGCGGACAACCAGGACGACGTGCCGTTGATCGGCCCGCTGGTGTGCCGGTGAGACGCCTGCTGGCGGCGCTGCTCCTGTGCCTCGGCGCGCAGCAGGCGCAGGCCCAGTGCACGGTGGTCCAGGCCACCAATATCCTGTTCGGCAGCGTCGCCTCGACCACCGTGGCATCCACCGTGCAGTCCAGTTCCACCACCAACGGCGGCCTGCGTTGCAGCGGCTCGCTGCTGACCCTGCTGCGCACCGACGACTTCTTCAAGGCAACCTTTACCCCTGTCGGCACGACCACCGGGCTGGTCGGTCCGACGGGCGATGTCATCCAGTACACCCTGTACGCCGATGGCACCACCGCGCACCCGATCACCCGCGGCCAGCCATACGACTTCGGCCGCAACGGCATCCTCGACGCGCTTGGCCTGCTGGGCAACGTCGTGCCCGGCACTGTTCCGGTCTATGCCCGTACCCTGACCGGCGGCAACGTCGCGGCGGGGCTGTACCAGGAAACCTTCAACGTGTTCTGGAACTGGGACTACTGCTATGGCATTGGCGTCGGCGGCCTGTGCCTCGGTCGCCAGACCACCAGCGGCACCACCACCATGACCGTAAGCCTGACGGTAACCGCCGACTGCCAGATCACCACACCGACCATCAACTTCGGCACGGCGCCGGTGGTCAGCGGCTTCTCCGCGGTGAGCCAGAGTGTAAGCCTGAGCTGCACCAAGGGTAGCGCCTATACCGTGGGGTTGAACGATGGATTGTATGTGTCCGGCGGTCGCCGGCGGATGAAGTCCTCGGCCAACAACTACCTGGCCTACGACATCTTCAAGAGCGCCACCGCGGTGCGCTGGGGCTCGCTCACCACGGCCCGGCGTTCCAGCAGCGATGCCGACATCAACCCCGGCAACGGGACCGGAACCGGCAGCCAGGTGTTCAACTACACCGCGCGGGTCTACACCGACCAGGCCACGCCGCCGGCGGCGGCGTACCAGGACAGCGTGATTCTGGATGTGCAGTTCTGAGGTGGGTACGGAGGCTTACAGACTAGCCCACCCGCGGTCCATCCAATTACAAAGGCCAGCGCTCAGCGCAATTCACCCACCAGGTCGCCGATGCAATCGAGCACCGAACTCGCCAACGCTTTGGAACGCTCGCCGGACCAGCCGGTGGTCGGGTTCGGGGCGTCGTCGTGGTCCTTGAACGGCATTTCCAGGGTCAGCGACAGGCAGTCATGGGCCTGGCCCACGGCATTGCAGGCCAGGGTCATGTTGGCCTCGCCCGGCGCGCTGCGCGGGTAGCCATGCACGTCCTGGAAGTCAGCGGTGAGGGCGCACAGGGTCTGGCGGAAACGGGCTTCCAGTGCGGCGATGCGTGGTGTATAGCCGGGGTTGCCTTCGCAGGCCGCCGTGAAGACGTGGGGGATTTCCTCATCGCCGTGGGCATCGATGAACAGGTCGACGCCGTGCAGCTTCATCTGCTGCTGGGCGAACAGCACCTCCGGCGTCTGGTCGCTGCTGGCGTCCTGCCAGGCACGATTGAGGTCGCGGCCCTTGGCATTGGTGCGCAGGTGCCCGCGGAACGCGCCGTCGGGGTTCATGTTGGGAATCAGGTACAGGTCGGCGGCGGCCAGCAGTGTCTGCAGGCGGGCGTCGTTGCCTTCCAGGCGCTCGATCACGCCTTCCATGAACCATTCGGCCATGTGCTCGCCCGGGTGCTGCTGGGCGATGATCCAGACCTTGCGCTTGTGCGCTGCGCCGTCGCCGACCCGCAGCAGCGGGATGTCGCGGCCTTCGACGCTGCGGCCGGTGGCCAGCAGGGTAACGTTGGGCAGGTGCCGGGCGCGTTCGATCAACTGGTTGTGGCGGGCGCGGGAGTAGGGCTCGAAATAGGCGAACCAGGCCTGCGGCTCGCGGGCCTCCAGGCTGAAACGCAGCGCCTTGCCGTCGAAGCTCGAGGGCACGCGGAACCAGGTCTGCTGATCATAGGAGGCGACCGCGTGATAACCGTCCCAGGCGTTCTTGTAGGAGGACTCGCTGGCGTTCTCGAGGATGAAACTGTGGGACTGCCCGGGCGTCAGGCCGGTGGCCTTGAAGTGGAACCACTGGAAATGGTCGCTGCAGGTGTCTTTGCGTATCGCCAGGCGCACCTCGTGGGGATTGCTGGCATCCCGTACCAGGATATTGCCGGAGTCGAAGTCGCAGTCGATGCTCAGTTCGGTCATTGCCACGGTCCTGTGTAGAGTTATTGTGGGCAACCACTCTACACAACCTGGCTCAGGACCAGAAACCGAGCGCCAGCAGTGCGGCTGCACCGAGGCTCATGGCCACGGTGCAGCCGCCGAAGGAAAACGCCGCGCGACCCTGGCGATACCACCGGCTCTCGCCCAGTTGGCGGGCCGGGGCGAGCAGGGTGCGCCAGCGCAGCTCGGTGGCGTGGAACGCCGCCAGGTGTTCGGGCGCCGCATCCAGCCAGCGGCGGAAATCGATACGCTCGCTGGCAGTGACCTGCGGGCTCTGCAGGCGCACGTACCACTGGCCGGCCACGCGGGCGATGGCCGACGGCGAGGGCAGGGTGGCCTGCAGAACCTGATTCATGTGGCGCTCGATGGCCGCGTCGGACAGGTCCAGGCGGCGGCTGATATCGGCGTAGGAGAGTTGGTCCAGGCGGTTCAGCAAGAACACCTGCTGGACCCGGCGCGGCAGCTTTTTCAGCGGGTGCAGCAACGCCCGCTCAGCGGCGTCGGTGCAGTCGGCGTGATGATTCAGAGGCAGCAACAGACGGGTCATGGTTCAAGCTCCTTGCAGATGATACGGAGGAGTCGGTGGTGGGGGCATCTTCCCTGACGCGGGCATGAGCTTAATCGTAACGAGATTGATTCTCAAGTGCTAAATTCAGCAAAGCCGCACTCCGGGGTTACATCCGGTGACAGTCCTTTGATATCATTCGCCACATTCAGAAACACAACGCCTTCATTAGCCTGAAGAGCCAAAAAAAAGACCCGGCAAAAAGCCGGGTCAAAAACCGTGATTAGCCTGATGAGGAGATAATCTGAGAGTCCGACCTAAGGGCTTTCAGCTTATCCAACCAGTCTCGCGACCAGTTGCTTGCAATAATAATCGTTCTCATTTTCAAGTCAAATGAATTTTCTGTAATTTTACGAAAATTCTTTTTCGCCGTTTCCGTCTTCCGGGTTTTCCGGGCCTTCCCGTTGTATTTCCTCGTTTTTCAGTCTCGTGGATCGCCGTTGTCGAGACGCTCCCGTGCTGCCTTTTTCAGGTGATGTTCGTACATGACCCACGCCAGGTTGATCAGGTGCGAGGCGGTCATGACCTGTTCCTGTTGCCGTCCCTTGAGATGCCGTACCGCCTCGGCGACATTGCTGGAGGCGCAGCGCAGGGCCCACAGCACTTGCTCGGCGGCGTCGTCGGCGGACAGGTCGCTGTGCGCCACGATGGTCTTGATGCGGTTCAGTTCAGGCAGTGGCTCGGGCTCGGGGCTGAGGTAGTGATCCAGGGCGCGGCGGCAGGCTTCGCTGTCCATTTCACTGGAAGTCGGTGTGCTCATGAAGGGTCATCCTTGATGGGAGTGGAGGGGACAACGCCAATTTAGTACGTAATGTATTTTAAGTGGCTGCACAAATACTACAATTTGTGTATTGAGCGGCAAAAGGCAGTCCGTATCGTGCCTGCGATGGATAAATGGATTGCCCTGGTCAAATCCAGGATGCGTGAACTGAACCTCACGCAAGAACAACTCGCCGAACGAATCGGTTTCTCCCAGGGAGCCGTCGGTCACTGGCTGCGTGGTCAGCGCAAGCTGTCTTTCGAGCGCCTGGACCAGTTGCTCGTCGCCCTCGAACTCGACATCAAGCTGGAACCCACCGAGCTTGGCGAAGAGTCGGGTATCTATTACCTGCCTCGCGGATTCCGCTACCCGGTCTCGGACTGGCAGCGGCTGGGGGCGGTGGACGAGGGCGAGGACGTTGCCGAGAGCGGCGACCTTACCGATTACAAGGCGCTGGGCAACGCCTACTGGCTGCGGGTCGAGGGCGATGCCATGACGTCGCCCACCGGGCTGAGCATCGCCGCCGGCATGCTGATCCTGGTGGACAGCGGTGCCGAGGTCGCGGTGGGCAAGCTGGTGATCGCCCGCCTGCCAGGCAACCCACAGGGCCTGTTCCGCCAACTGGTGCAGGAAGGCGGCCAGCGCTTTCTCAAGCCGCTCAATCCCACCTACCCGATGATGCTCTGCGGCGATGACTGCGAGCTGACGGGTGTGGTGATGCGCGCCAGCCTCAAACTCTGATCGAAAAAAACGGCGCCGCTCGCAATGGCGAGGGCGCCGTTTTTCATTGCGCCAGACCGATCAGCCCGCCGCTTGCTCCAGTGCCACCAGCACACTGCCTTCGCTGACCATATCGCCTTCCTGGCAGTACAGCGCCGCAACCGTCCCGGCATGCGGGGCACGAATGCTGTGCTCCATCTTCATCGCCTCCAGCACCACCAGTTGCGTACCGGCCTCCACCGTTTGCCCGGGCTCGACCAGCACCCGCACGATACTGCCGTTCATGGGCGCCGTCAGGCCGCCTTGATGGCTGTGGCCGGCTTCGGCCTCGGTGATCGGGTCGTAGGCGCTGACGGCGTGCAGTTCACCGTCCCAGTGCAGGTACAGCGTGTCGCCGCGGCGGATCGCCAGGTGCTGGCGGCGCAGGCCGTTGTCATCCACCAGCAGCCGCTCGCCATCCAGAACGAAGGTCGAGGGCGCCTGATGGAGCAGGCTCACCGCCTGCTGCTCGCCGTTGGCGTTCAGGTGCAGGCTGATCTGCGTCGGTACGCCGGCGCGCAAACCCTGGCGTGACGACCAGGGCGAATGCGGATCGTCGCTGCGCACCGTGGCTGGCAACCCTTGCACGTAGGCTTCTGCCGCCGCCTGCCAGAACGGCGCGGGCAGGGCACCTGGAGCCGGCAGCAGGTCGTCGTGGTAGCGCGGGATGAAACCGGTATCCAGTTCCGCCGCGGCGAACGCCGGGTGGGCGAGAATGCGCCGCAAGAACGCGATGTTGGTCTTCACGCCGCCGATGGCGAACTCGTCGAGCATCGACAGCAGCCGCAGGCGCGCCTGCTCCCGGTCTTCGCCCCAGGCGATCAGCTTGCCCAGCATCGGGTCGTAGAACGGCGACACCTCGTCGCCCTCGCAGACACCGCTGTCGACCCGGCGCCCGTCACCCGCTGTGCTTTCGCGGTACAGCGCCAGCTTGCCGGTGGCCGGCAGGAAGTCATTGGCCGGGTCCTCCGCGTACAGCCGCACTTCGATGGCGTGCCCGGTCAGCGGTACCTGCTCCTGGGTGATCGGCAGCGCTTCGCCGCGAGCGACACGGATCTGCCAGGCCACCAGGTCCAGGCCGGTGATGGCCTCGGTGACCGGGTGCTCCACCTGCAGGCGGGTGTTCATCTCCATGAAGAAGAATTCGCCGCGGGCGTCGAGCAGGAACTCCACGGTGCCCGCGCCCACATAGCCGATGGCCTGGGCGGCGCGCACCGCCGCTTCGCCCATGGCCCGGCGCTGTTCCACGCTCAGGCCCGGCGCCGGCGCTTCTTCCACCACTTTCTGGTGGCGGCGCTGGATCGAGCAGTCGCGCTCGTTGAGGTACAGGCAGTTGCCGTGCTGGTCGGCAAATACCTGGATTTCCACGTGGCGGGGCTTGAGCACGTATTTTTCCACCAGCATCCGCGCATCGCCGAACGACGACTGCGCCTCACGCTGGGCCGAGGCCAGCGCTTCGGCCAACTGGCTTTCCTGCTCGACCACTTTCATGCCCTTGCCGCCGCCGCCGGCAGTGGCCTTGAGCAATACCGGATAGCCGATTTTCTCGGCGGCGGCGCGGAAGGTCTCCAGGTCCTGGGCTTCGCCGTGGTAGCCGGGCACCAGTGGCACGCCGGCGGTTTCCATCAGGGCCTTGGCGGCCGACTTGCTGCCCATGGCTTCAATGGCGCTGGCCGGCGGGCCGAGGAAGATCAGCCCGGCTTCTTCGATGGCCTTGGCGAATCCGGCGTTCTCCGAGAGGAAGCCGTAGCCGGGGTGGATGCCCTGGGCGCCACTGGCCTTGGCCGCTGCGATGATCTTGTCGACGATCAGGTAGCTCTCGGCTGCCTTGGTGCCGCCCAGGTCGACGCGGATATCCGCTTCGCGGCTGTGGCGGGCCTCACGGTCGACGGCGCTGTGCACGGCGACCGTGGTCAGCCCCAGGGATTTGGCGGTACGCATCACCCGGCAGGCGATCTCGCCGCGGTTGGCGACCAGCAGGGTGGTCAGCTCGGGACGGCTCATGGGCGTGGCTCCTTGTCGATCGGTTCGGCCTGCCAGGCCGGTGTGCGTTTTTCCAGGAAGGCGCGCAGGCCTTCCTGTCCTTCAGGGCTGACGCGGATGCGGGCGATGGCGTTCTCGCAGTAGCGGCGCAGCGCCGGCGTGAGTTCGCCGGGGCCGACCTCGCGCAGCAGTTCCTTGCTGGCGCGCATGCCCTGCGGGCTGTTGAGCAGCAGGTTGGCGATCCATTGCTCGACCCGGGCATCGAGTTCGTCCGCCGGATAACTTTCCGCCAGCAGGCCCAGTTCGCGGGCACGGGCACCGCTGAAGCGTTCGGCAGTGATGGCGTAGCGGCGGGCGGCGCGCTCGCCCATGGCCTGGACCACGAACGGGCTGATGACCGCCGGCGCCAGGCCGATGCGCACTTCAGACAGGCACAATTGCGCGTCGTTGGTGCCGATGGCCATGTCGCAGCAACTGATCAGGCCCAGTGCGCCACCGAAGGCCGCGCCCTGGACCACCGCCAGGGTCGGCACTTTCAGCCGCGCCAGGTTGTACATCAGCTCGGCCAGCTCACGGGAATCGTTGAGGTTGGCCTGGTAGTCCAGCGCCGCGCTCTGTTGCATCCAGGCCAGGTCGGCGCCCGCGCTGAAGTGCCGGCCGCGACCGCGCAGCAGGACGAAGCGCAGGCTGTCGTCGGCGCCGAGCTGGTCGATGGCGAGGATCAGCTCGCGGATCATCTGTGCGTTGAAGGCGTTGTTCTTGTCTTCGCGGCTCAGCCACAGGGTGGCGAAGCCGCGCGGATCCTTGATCAGTTCGAGGGTGCTGAAGTCGGTCATCGGTCACATCCGGAAAATGCCGAAGCGGGTGGATTCGATCGGTGCATTGAGCGCGGCGGACAGGGCCAGGCCAAGGATGTCGCGGGTCTGGGCCGGATCGATGACGCCGTCGTCCCACAGGCGGGCGCTGGAGTAGTAGGGATGGCCCTGGTGCTCGTACTGATCGAGGATCGGTTGCTTCAGGCGGGCTTCGTCTTCGGCGCTGAACGGCTGGCCGCTGCGCTCGCTCTGTTCGCGCTTGACCTGGGCCAGCACGCCGGCGGCCTGTTCGGCGCCCATCACGCCGATCCGTGCGTTCGGCCACATCCACAGGAAGCGCGGGTCGTAGGCACGGCCGCACATGCCGTAGTTGCCGGCGCCGAAGCTGCCACCGATGATCACGGTGAACTTCGGCACCCTGGCGCAGGCCACGGCCGTCACCAGCTTGGCGCCGTGCTTGGCGATGCCGCCGGCCTCGTATTTCTGGCCGACCATGAACCCGGTGATGTTCTGCAGGAACAGCAGCGGGATCCCGCGCTGGCAGGCCAGTTCGATGAAGTGCGCACCTTTCTGCGCAGCCTCGGCAAAGAGGATGCCGTTGTTGGCGAGGATGGCGATCGGGTAGCCGTGCAGGTAGGCGAAGCCGCACACCAGAGTGGTGCCGAACAGCGCCTTGAACTCATCGAACACCGAACCGTCCACCAGGCGGGCGATGATCTCGCGCACGTCGAAGGGCTGCTTGGCATCGGCCGGGACCACGCCGTACAGCTCGTCGGCGGCGTACAGCGGCGCGATCGGGGTGCGCAGTTGCAGTTCGCCCTGCTTGTGCCAGTTGAGGTTGGCGACGCAGCGCCGGGCGATGGCCAGGGCGTGCTCGTCGTTGTCGGCGTAGTGGTCGGCGACACCGCTGGTCTTGCAGTGCACGTCGGCCCCGCCCAGGTCTTCGGCGCTGACCACTTCACCGGTGGCCGCTTTGACCAGCGGCGGGCCGGCGAGGAAGATGGTGGCCTGCTGGCGGACCATGATGGTTTCATCGGACATCGCCGGCACATAGGCGCCGCCGGCGGTGCAGGAACCCATCACCACGGCGATCTGCGGAATGCCCTGGGCGCTCATGTTGGCCTGGTTGAAGAAGATCCGGCCGAAGTGCTCGCGGTCCGGGAACACTTCGTCCTGGCGCGGCAGGTTGGCGCCGCCCGAATCCACCAGATAGAGGCAGGGCAGGCGGTTCTGCTGGGCGATGGCCTGGGCGCGCAGGTGCTTTTTCACGGTCAGCGGGTAGTAGGAGCCGCCTTTGACCGTGGCGTCGTTGGCCACGATCATGCATTCCACGCCTTCCACCCGGCCGATGCCGGCGATCACGCCGGCGGCGGGGACGTCCTCGCCATAGACCTCATGGGCGGCCAGTTGGCCGACTTCGAGAAACGGCGAGCCCGGATCGAGCAGGCGGTCGATCCGCTCGCGGGGCAGCAGCTTGCCGCGGGAAGTGTGGCGTTCCTGGGCCTTGGCACCGCCGCCCTGGTGGACCTGGGCGAGCAGGGTGCGCAGGGCATTGACCTGCTCCAGCATGGCGGCGCTGTTGACCGCGAAGTCGGGGGCGCGGGTGTTCAACTGAGACTTGAGAATCATCAGAGGTCCTTTGGCAGCTTCAAGCCATAAGCTTCAAGCTGCAAGAATGGTTCGAACGCAAGGCTGCCTTACTTGCAGCTTGCAGCTAGAAACTTGCAGCTGCTTCAGCGCGTTTCGTTGAACAGTTCGCGACCGATCAGCATGCGGCGGATCTCGCTGGTGCCGGCGCCGATCTCGTACAGCTTGGCGTCGCGCAGCAGGCGGCCTGCCGGGAACTCGTTGATGTAGCCGTTGCCGCCGAGGATCTGGATCGCTTCCAGGGCCATCTGGGTGGCGCGCTCGGCGGTGTAGAGGATCACCCCGGCGGCGTCCTTGCGCGTGGTCTCGGCGCGGTCGCAGGCCTGGGCCACGGCGTACAGGTAGGCGCGGCTGGCGTTGAGCTGGGTGTACATGTCGGCGATCTTGCCCTGGATCAACTGGAACTCGCCGATGCTCTGGCCGAACTGCTTGCGGTCGTGGATGTAGGGCACCACCAGGTCCATGCAGGCCTGCATGATGCCGGTGGGGCCGCCGGCCAGGACGACACGCTCGTAGTCGAGGCCGCTCATCAGTACCTTCACGCCGCCGTTCAGCGCGCCGAGGATGTTTTCCTGCGGCACTTCGACGTTGTCGAAGAACAGCTCGCAGGTGTTGGAGCCGCGCATGCCCAGCTTGTCGAACTTGTTGCTGCGGCTGAAGCCTTTCCAGTCACGCTCGACGATGAACGCGGTGATGCCGTGAGGGCCCTTGTCCAGGTCGGTCTTGGCGTAGATCACGTAGGTGTTGGCGTCGGGGCCGTTGGTGATCCAGGTCTTGCTGCCGTTGAGCACGAAGCGGTCGCCGCGTTGTTCGGCGCGCAGCTTCATCGAGACCACGTCGGAGCCGGCGTTGGGCTCGCTCATGGCCAGGGCGCCGATGTGTTCGCCGCTGATCAGCTTGGGCAGGTATCTGGCTTTCTGCTCGTGGGTGCCGTTGCGGTTGATCTGGTTGACGCAGAGGTTGGAGTGGGCGCCGTAGGAAAGGGCGACCGAGGCCGAGCCGCGGCTGATTTCTTCCATGGCCACGACGTGGGCCAGGTAGCCCAGGCCGGCGCCGCCATATTCTTCGCTGACGGTCACGCCCAGCAGGCCCATGTCGCCGAACTTGCGCCACATGTCGGCGGGGAACAGGTTGTCGTGGTCGATCTGCGCGGCGCGGGGCGCCAGTTCGCTAGCGACGAACGCCTGTACCTGGTCACGCAGCATGTCGACGGTTTCGCCCAGGGCGAAGTTCAGGGAGGGATAACGCATGCTCTGGCACCTTCTATTGATTGTTCTTGGAGGGGTGTGGGTCTGGTCCGTAACCTTTACGTTAACGTAAACCTGAGTCCGGAAGCTGTCAATCATCACTGTGACCTTTACGTTAACGTAAATTTGCGCCAGAGTAGTTCGCGCCCCGAATCAGCTCCCAGAACAACCACAAAAAGGGATCGCCATGAATCAACCCAGCTACACCCAGGGCCGTCAGGACAAGTCCTTGCTGGCCATGACCATCGGTCAGGCATTCGACCGCACGGTGTCACGTTTTGCCGAACGCGAGGCCCTGGTGGTCCGCCATCAGCACCTGCGCTACAGCTGGGCGGAACTCGCCGCCGCCGTCGATCTGCATGCCCGCGCCTTCATGGCCCTGGGCTTGAAGACCGGCGACCGTCTGGGCATCTGGGCACCGAACTGCGCGCAGTGGTGCATCGCCCAGTTCGCCAGCGCCAAGGCCGGGATCATCCTGGTCAACATTAACCCGGCCTATCGCACCAGCGAGCTGGAGTACGTGCTCAAGCAGTCCGGCTGCCAGTGGCTGATCTGCGCGGGGGCCTTCAAGAGTTCGGACTACCACGGCATGCTCGGCGAGTTGCTGCCGGAGCTTGCCAGCCTGTCGCCGGGGCAGTTCAACAGCGAGCGCCTGCCCGACCTGCGCGGGCTGGTCAGCCTGTGCGACGCGCCGCCTCCGGGTTTTCTGCGCTGGGACGACCTGGGCGAGTTCGCCGAGCGGATCAGCGTCGACGATTTCCAGGCCCGCCAGCAGAGCCTGCAATTCGACCAGGCGGTGAACATCCAGTACACCTCCGGCACCACCGGCTTCCCCAAGGGCGCGACCCTGAGCCACTACAACATCCTCAACAACGGCTACATGGTGGGCGAGAGCCTGGGCCTGACCGAGCACGACCGCATGGTCATCCCGGTGCCGCTCTACCATTGCTTCGGCATGGTCATGGGCAACCTCGGCTGCATGACCCACGGCAGCACCATGATCTACCCCAACGACGCCTTCGACCCGGCCCTGACCCTGCAGACCGTGGCCGAAGAGCGGGCCACCGCGCTGTATGGCGTGCCGACCATGTTCATCGCCGTACTGGACCAGCCGCAGCGCCAGGACTACGACCTGTCGAGCCTGCGCACCGGGATCATGGCCGGCGCCACCTGTCCGATCGAGGTGATGCGTCGGGTCATCAGCGATCTGCACATGAGCGAGGTGCAGATCGCCTACGGCATGACCGAGACCAGCCCGGTGTCGCTGCAGACCGGTCCCGATGACGAGCTGGAATTGCGGGTGACCACCGTCGGCCGCACCCAGCCGCAACTGGAAAGCAAGATCATCGACGAGCACGGCTGCGTGGTACCGCGGGGACAGATCGGCGAGCTGTGTACCCGTGGCTACAGCGTGATGCTGGGGTATTGGGGCAATCCGTCGGCCACGGCCGAAGCCATCGACCCGGCGGGCTGGATGCACACCGGCGACCTGGCGAGCATGGACGAGCAGGGCTACGTGTGCATTGCCGGGCGCAACAAGGACATGATCATCCGGGGCGGCGAGAACATCTATCCACGGGAACTGGAAGAGTTCTTCTTCACCCATCCGGCCGTGGCGGACGTGCAGGTGATCGGCATTCCGGATGATCGCTACGGCGAGGAAATCGTCGCCTGGATCAAGTTCCACCCCGGCCACAGCGCCACTGACGTCGAGCTGCAGGCCTGGTGCAAGAACCGCATCGCGCATTTCAAGACGCCGCGGTATTTCCGCTTCGTCGAAGAATTCCCGATGACGGTGACGGGCAAGATCCAGAAATTCCGCATGCGCGAAATCAGCATCGAGGAATTGCAACGCCAGGGCGTCAACCCTCGCGCCTGACCGGCGATTCACGCCAGCGCCCACCGATCGTGGGCGCTGGCGATCTGCGCGCGCTTACAGCGCCGCCAGCAGCTGGCTCAGCGACGGGCTGCCCGGCAAGCTGGCCAGTTGCGGATGCCCGGCATCGCGCACCTGAACCTTGATCGACACCGGTTGGCCCTGGGTATCCACGCCAAGCAGCACCAGCTCTATCTGGCCCAGGCGCGCCAGTTGCTGGCTGTTGACCCGAACTTCGCTGCTGCGGGGATCGAAGTGAATCCAGCCGGGCAGGGCCAGGCCGTTGGCCAGGCGCAGGCGCGTTGCCTGGCCAGCAGCCAGCAAGGTCGCTGGCAAATGTGCCACGCCTTCGGCGTCGGCCTGGACCTGCACCTTGTCCTTCACTTGCGTGACGCCGATCTCCAGCGCCGCTGGCGCCAGCGGATTGGGCAACGGGTCGAGAGCGTCCGGCTCGGGCAGGGCGTCCGGTTCCGGCAGGCGGGCGATCTCCTGGGCCTGCTGCTGGAAGGCGATGCGCTGGTTCTCGGTTTCCCGCAGTACCTGTTCGGCATCGGCGGGCGCCTGTACAGGTGCCGAGGCCTCGAACACCTGTGGCTGGCTGGCGCCTGTCACGACCTGCGTTTCGCGCTCGTCGGTGGCCTGAAGGATGACCGGAGCAACCGTGTCGGACACGGGCGGAATAACCGGATCCACGGGGTCCACGGGGTCGACAGGATCCACCGGGTCAACCGGGTCTACGGGGTCGACAGGATCCACTGGGTCAACCGGGTCCACGGGGTCGACAGGATCGACCGGGTCAACCGGGTCCACGGGGTCGACAGGATCGACCGGGTCAACCGGATCCACGGGGTCGACAGGATCGACCGGATCAACCGGGTCTACAGGCTCCACCGGATCGACGCCGCCCGCCGTTCCCGTGATGCTCAGATCGACGCTGAAGCGACTGCTGTCGAGCGCCCCGTCGTTGAGCGTGAGGATCAGGCTGATGCGTTGATCGCCGTTGCCACTGTCATTGGCGTAGGACAACTGCCGCAGCAGGGTATTGACCTGGGCGCTGGTGAGGGCGCCATCGATCGTCAGGGTCATGCTGCCGTCGGCCGATTGCAGGCGCGCCACGGCCACGCCATCGAGCAGCACGCTGCCGTTGTCCAGGCTCAAGCCATTGCCGGCGATCAGGCCGAACCGGTCGGCGGACGAGCCGTCGAACTCGCGGCGGATGGTCAGCGTGGCGCCTTGATAATTGCCTGCGCCGTTGTTGGCGGCGTCCAGTTCCGCATCGCTCAGGCGCAGGGTTGGCGCCAGGGCGACCGGCTGGCCGGCACGGTCGTACAGCGGGTCGCTGGCGCCCGGGGCGGACAGCACGCTGAGCCCGTCACCGAGCACCAGTACGCGGCCGTCGGCGCCCAGGACGATTTCGCCGGCCGCAGCGCTGACGCTACCGGCGGCCAGCAGTCCTTCGGCGGTGGCGTAGCGCTGGACCAGGCCGCTTTCCAGGGCCACATACAGGCTGCGGCCATCGCTGCCCAGGGCAATATCGCGGATGCCGCTGAGGTCGAGTGTCTCGACCACGGTCAGGGTCTTTTGCGTGGTATCCAGGCTCAGGCGCACGAGGCCGCTGGCGTCGCTCAGGTACAGGGTCTTGCCGTCGGCGCTCATCGCCAGGTGTTCGACCTTGTCCAGCGTGACGGTAGTGCCGGCACTGTCCTTGCCGCCCTTGAACAGGTTGACGACTGCGGTCAGCCCGCCATTGCTGTCGCGGCTGTAGACGATCACGCCGGGTCGATCGTTGAACGCCGTCGTGACGATCAGGTAGTCGCCGCTGACCCTGATCGAGGACGGCAGCCACAGGTACGGCGCGGACCACGCATCGCCGGCGATCTGCTGCTGGTAGCTCAGGGTGCCGTCATCGGCTCGGCTGTAGACCGCGATGCCGGTATCGGTCATCACGTAGGCCAGCTTGCCGTCACCAGACAGTTCCACCTGGCGGAAGCTCTGCCACTCGTTGCTCTCACCGTAGTTCAGCACCTGCCCCAGGCTCGGTTTGCCGTCTGCGCCGATCTGGTACACCCGCAACTGCTGGTTGCCGTTGGCCGAGACGAACAGGGTCTTGCCGTCGTGGCTCAGGCTCAGGTGCTGGATGCTTTCCAGGCCCTCGGCCAGCGGCAGGCTGTCGATCAGGCTGAGCTGGCCGGTGCTGTCCAGGCCGAACAGGGCCAGATGCCCCTGGGCATCGGCCAGGTACAGCAGCTTGCCGTCGGCGCTCAATGCGGCGCTGCTCAGTTCGCCCAGGCCAGCGAGACTGGCGAGGTGGCGGGTGAGGCTGAAGTCGCCGAGCGACAGCAGCGGATCGTCGGCCACCACCGGGGCGTCGTTGACCAGCACGGTGTTGATCCGGGCTTCGACGGCTGCGGAGGTCAGGCGGCCGTCGTTGAGGGTGATACTGAAGCGCTGCACCGCGTCGGGGCCATGGCTGGTGCTGGCATAGGTCAGCTGGTGGAGGACGTTGTTGACGTCTTCCCGGGTCGGAACGGTTCCCGCATCGTCGTTGAAGCGCACGGTGATCTTGCCGTCGGCAATGGTCACGCGGCCGATCGCCACATCGTTCTTGAACAACTGGCCGTCGACCACCTTGAGCCCGTTGCCGGCCTGGAAGCCGAGGGCGTCGCCGGCCTTGTAGTTGAGCAAGGTCACTTCCAGGGTGCTGCCCTGGTAGTTGCCCAGACCACCGTTGAGGGCATCGAGCTGGCTGTCGCTCAGGGTGGCGGCGGGGGCCAGGACGATGGCGCCTTCGCGCTCGCGGTAGAGCACCGCCGCGCCACGGTTTTCCACCACCGGTGCGCTGTTGGCCACCGCCGCGCCGAAGCTGACGGTGACGCTCTGGGCCAGGCGGGTAAGGTCTTCACCGGCTACGCCGTAGTTCACGTTCTCGCGGATGCTCAGGGCGATCTGGCGGCTGCCGCTGTTGTCGCTGCCGGTGTTGTAGAAGGCCAGGCTGTCGATCAGCGCTGCGGTGTCGCTGGCCGAGCGCATGACGTACAGGGTCAGCACGGTCTGGCCGTTCTCCTGGCGTACCTGGTATTGCAGGCCGTTGGGCAGGGTGCCGGAGTCGAGGGTGTCGAGGTAGATCTTCTGGCCCTGGACCACGATCACATCATGCTGCTTGAGGGCATCGAGGGTCAGGATCACCTGGCCCACCAACTGGCCAGCCTCGATGGTGTCGATGCGGGTGTTGTCGAACAGCTTCACCGGGGCGCCGAGGTCCGGCAGGGTCGGGTTCAGCACGGTGCTGTCGAGAATCGCCGGATCGTTCACCGGCACCAGGGTCACCGCCACGTTCAGCACTGCCCGGTTGCCGTCGCCGTCGAGGAACACCACCTGCATCTTCACTTCGGCGCCGTTGCGGGTCGGGTCCTGGCTGGTGTTGCGGTAGTCGAGCTGGCGCAGCACCTGCTGGGCGTCGGCCTGGCTGACCTCGCCGGTGAAGGTCAGGACCAGGCGGCCGTTCTGCTGCTGCAGGGTGGCGATGATGCTGCCGTCCTTGAGGATCTGGCCGTTCACCAGGGTCAAGCCGTTGCCGTCGCCGAAGCCGAACAGGTCATCGGCAGACGCACCGCCCTGGCGGGCGATTTCCACCGAGGCGCCGCTGTAGTTGCCGCGTTCGTCCAGTTGCAGGTCGCTGACCGTCGCACTCGGCAGCAGCGGCACGGCGCCGTCGCCTTCGGTCACGGTGAGGCCGCTGACGCCCAGGCGCAGGTTGAGCACGCTGGAGTCCCAGTTGCCGCCCACCAGATAGAGGCTCTGGCCGTCGGCGCTGAGGCTCAGGCCCACCAGCTCCCGGTAGTCGCCCTGCAGGTTGTGGGCCTGGCCGATCAGCAGGCCGTTGCTACCCCGGGCATAGCCGGCCAGCTTGCCGCCACCGGCGATGAACAGGGCGCTGCCGTCGGCGGTCACCGCCAGTTCGGCGGCGTCGCTGTCGACGCTCTGGCTGCCCAGCAATTGCAGGCTGCCGTCGCTGCCCAGGGCGAGGATGCGCAACTGCACGACGCCGTCGTCCTGCTTGTCGAGGGCGTAGATGAAGCGGCCATCGCTGCTCTGGGTCATGGCGCTGAGGTTGTGCAGGGTGCCGTCGCCGAGGCCGCTGCGGGCCACTTCGGTCAGGCTGCCGTCGCTGCCGATACGCAGGCTGACCAGCAGGTCCTGGCCACCCACGCCGCTGACCAGCAGGAACTGGCCGTCGCTGCTCAGCAGCAGGCGCTGCGGGCTTTCCAGACCCTCGATGGCGGCGAGCGGGGTCGCCTGGCCCAGGCTGCCATCGCTGGCCTGGCGTAGCTGGAACAGGCCGGCGCTGGTGGCCAGGTACAGGCTGTCGCCCTGCTGGACGACGTCGACGATGGCCGGCACGTCCTCGCTCAGGCCGTCGCCGGCAAAGGTCGAGGCCAGTTGCACCTGGCCGCTGTCGGCATCGCGGGAGAACACCAGCACGCTGTTGCTGGTGCCGGAAAGCACGTACAGCCACTGCTGGTCGGCGCTGATAAGCACCTTTTCGGCGCCGGTCAGGGCGGCGCTGTCGGCCTTGATGCTCTGCACCAGGCTCAGGTGGCCGTCGGCGTCACGGGCGAAAATGCTCAGGGTGGCCTTGCTGGAGTCGTCCCAGTGCACGCCGTCGCTGATCACATAGAGGTACTTGCCGTCGGCACTGAGCAAGCTGTCGCGGGGCGTGTCCAGCAGGCTGCCGAGGCTGTCGTCGTTGTTGCTGGCGGTGTCCACCAGCTCGACATCGGTGGTGGCGCCGCCAAGGTTCGGCCGCTGCTCGGGCTGGGCCTGCACTTCCAGCTCCAGGCTGTACTCCTGCTGGGCGCCGCGGGCGTCGGTGACGGTGAAGGTCAGTTGATACACGCCCACCGTGCCGTCCACCGGCGAGCCGCTGATCAGCCCGGTAAGCGGATCGAAGTTCAGGCCTTCCGGTAGGCCGTCGAGGCTGTAGCTCAGGGCATCGCCGTCGCTGTCGCTGAAACGGTCGAGGGGCAGGGTGACGCTCAGGCTCTGGCCGATTTCCACCGGCTGCAGGGCGGCGATGCTGCCGTCGAGTTGCGGGGCGTGGTTGACCAGCACGACGATCGAGCGCTCGGTCTGCTTGACGCCATCATTGAAACGGATGCTCAGGTTCAGTTGTTTGTCGGTGGCGGTCGGGCCGGCAGCGTAATTCAACTGATGGAGAATCTGGTTGGCGACGGTGCCGTTGACCGCGCCGGTCAGGGTCACGGTGAGGGTGCCAGCGCTCTGAACGAAGGTCGCGACTTCCTGCCCATCCAGCAGGATGCGTTGGCCATCGAGGCTCAGGCCGTTGCCCGCGCTGAAGGCGAAGTGGTCGGCGGCGTTGGCGGTGCCGCTGCGGGCCAGGGTGATGACCAGGCCCTGGTAATTGCCCAGCGCCTCGTAGTCGACGTCGCTCAGTTGCATGCCGGCGGCGACCAGCGTCTCGGTGTTCTCGTTCCAGTGGCTGTTGTAGCGGGCCGAAATGATATCGATGCCGTTGCTCACCACGTAGGTGCCGCTGTAGATGTGCTGGCCGTCGGGGCTCACGGCCATGTAGCCGTTGTTCTTGGCCAGGCCGCTGATCAGGCTGTTGTAGCTGAGCAGGCCGGTGTCGACGTCACGGTTGAGCACCAGCACCGCGCGACTGTTGTTGGTGGCGTAGATCGCCGTGCCGTCGGCCGAGATGGCCAGCTCGCGCATGGCCGTGGCCCTGGTGATGTCGTAGGTGTAGAAGGCGCCGGTGAAGGTCAGCTTTCCGGTGCTGGCGTCGCGGCTGAAGGAGGTGATCATCGTTGCATCGACAGAGTTGACGTACACCGAGCGGCCATCGGCGGAAATCACGATGTCGGTGGCGTTCAGGTAGCGGGTTTCGCTCGCCGGTCGGGTGGCGCTGTTGGGGTCGGCGTTGATGCTGGCGACGGTGATGCGCTCGACGAAGCTCAGGCGCCCGCTGCTGTCGCGGGCCAGTACGGTGATGCTGCCGTTGCTGTTGGACACATACACCGAGGCGCCGTCGCTGCTCAGGACGATGCCGCTGGGGCGTGGCATCTGCGTGGTGTCGTAGTAGCTGCCGAGGTAGGTCAGGGCGCCCGTGGCCGGGTCGCGGGCGTATATGCCCAGCACCGCCTTGCCGGTGCTGGTGAAGCCGGCGGTCATGCCGTTGATGGTGTAGAGCGAGGTGCCGTCGGCGGAAATCACCACGTCGGTCAGCGGACCGTCCAGACGGACTTCGGTCACGGCGGGCGTCGTCGTGGCGTCGGCGGCGCGCACCACGTCGTTCTGCATGGCGGCGATGCCGGCGTAGGTGAGCAGGCCGGTGGCCGCGTCACGGGTGAAGCGCACCAGGGTGCTGTAGCCCTTGGCGCTGTCGAAGCCGCCGACGTACACCGAAGCGTTGTCGCTGGTTGGCGTGACGCTGGTGATGCGGCCCAGGCCATCGACTTCGATGTCGGTGGTGGCCGGGTTGTCGCTGCTGCCCTGGGTGAAGCTCTGCAGCAGGGTCAGCGCGCCGCTGGCGGCATCGCGGGCGTAGACCCGCAGGTAGCTGGTGCCGTTGAGGTTGGTGCCGGTGGTGCCGGCCAGCAGCAGGGTCTTGCCGTCGCCGCTGATCTCGATGGCGTTGACGTAGTCGCTGTAGCCGCTGAGGGTGCCGTTGGCGTAGTACAGGGTGGCTTCTGGGTCGACTTGCTCGGTGATGGTCGGCGCGGTGCCGGTCTTCAGGGTGATGCTGGCGGTGATCTGCGGGGTGCTGGTGTCGCTGCCGCCACCGCCGGTGCCGCCGTTGTCCTGCACGCTGGACAGGGTCACGCTGCGCAGGCCGCTGACGGCCACCGGGTTGTCGTTGCGGTAGCCGATACCGTTGACCAGGGTCTGCAGGGCCGACGGCGCCAGGCCTGCGGTGCTGCTCAGCTCCAGGGTGGCGTTGTCGCCGTCAACGGTGTAGCGGTAGCTCATGCCGTTGGCCAGGATGCCGCTGGCGGACTGGTCGAGGGCGATGGCGGTGCCGTTCACCAGCAGGAATTCCTGGCTGGCGCCGGCGACGCCGCCGAGGGTCAGGGTCAGGTTGCTGATGCTCTGGCCGGCTTCGCCGGTGTTGACTTGGGCGTCCTTGAACAGCGTCACCAGGGTGCCGTGGGTGTCGTAGACCGGGTTGACCACGGTGCCGGCACTCAGTTGCGGGGCACTGTTGAGGGTAATCAGCAGGCTGACCCGCTGCTCGCTGCTGTCCAGTGCGCCGTCGTTGGCCACCAGGCGCAGCTCCACCTGGCCGCTGCTGGTGCTGTTGCGGTAGATCACCTGTTGCAGCAGGGCATTGGCTTCGGCGCGGGTCAGGGCGGCGCTGATGGTGAGGGTGAGCTGGCCGCCGCTCTGCACGAAGCGGCCGATTTCCACGCCGTTGCGCATCAGCCCTTCACCGTCGAGGCTGATGCCGTTGCCGGCGGCGAAGGCGAACTGGTCGGCGGCATTGGCGCCGCCGACCCGCTCGAGGGTCACGCGCATGCCGCTGTAGTCGCCGGCGCCCCCGGCGAGAATGTCGGCGTTGCTGTCACTGAGCGTGAGGCCCTGGCCGATCACTAGGTCGGTGGCGCTGAGGTAGGTTCGCACGTTGGTAAAGCGGCTGACGCCGCTGCCAGCCACCAACAGCGACTGGCCGTCGGGGCTGGCGACCACGGCCTGGGCGCCGGTCACGCTCTGGCTGCCGGTTTCGCTGAGCAGGCCGGTGCTGGCGTTGACCTGGTACTGGTGCAGGCTGCCGTCGGCGCTGGTGGCGTACAACTGGCGGCCGTTGGCGCTGAGGGTCAGGCCATTGACCTGGTCGAGGGCAATGCTGTCGATGCGCACCAGGCCGTTGCTGCCCAGTTGATAGACCTGGATCACGCCCAGTTCGCTGTCGCCCAGGTAGATGAACTGGCCGTCGGCGCTGACGGCGAGGCTGTGGGTGGTGGTGCCGTCGAAGGAGCCGTCGGTGGTGTTGGCCCAGCCAAGGTCCACCACCGACAGGCGATCGTTGCTGCCGCGCCTGAGGACGGTCAGGGTGTCCTGGGACACGAACGAGTCCGGGTCGAGCACCACGTAGACATAGTCGCCGGCGCTGTACACCAGCTTGGCCCGGGCCGACTGCAGGGTGCCTTCGTCGAGCGTCTGGATCGCGCTGCTGCCGATGGCGCCGGTCACCGTGTCGCGGCTGCGCACTTCGAGGCCGCCGTACAGCGTGGTGAAGTAGACCTGCTTGCCGTCGTCCGACAGTGCCAGGCCGCGCAGACTGCCGACGCTGGTGCCCTGGATGCGGCTCAGGGTGCCGTCTGCCGCCACTTGCCAGGTGTGGAGGGTGCCGCTGTCGGCGCTGTAGAGGAACTTGCCGTCCTTGCTCAGGGCCACGTCCACCAGCGAGGTCATGCCGCTGGGGGCGGCAACGTTCTGGATCAGGCTGAGCACGCCCTTGCCATCGACCCCGTAGACCAGCAGCCGGCCGTTGTCGGCGGCGGCATAGAGGAACTGGCCGTTACTGCTGTAGATCGCTTCCTTCAGGGTCACGCCACTGGCGGCGATGGACTGCGCCAGGTCCAGCGGGTTGTCGCGCTCCAGCACCGGCGCACGGTTGACGCCGCTGACCAGGTTGACGGTGGCGCTGATGCTCAGGGACGTGGTGTCGCTGCCACCATCGGCAGTGCCGCCGTCGTCGCGCACCTGGGTCAGGGTGATGGTGCGGCTGCCGTTTTCCAGGGTGCCGTCGAGGGTCTGGTAGCGGATGCTTTCCACCAGCGCCTTGAGATCGGCGGCGCTGTTGGCGGTGGTGGAGGCGAGCACGATATCGACGGTGGCGCTGCCGCCCGAGGTGGTCACGGTGTAGGCGTAATCCTTGCCGCCGCTGGTGCTGCCGCTATTGGGGCTGAGCAGGATCTGCGTGCCGTCGATGATCAGGGCTTCGTGGCTGCCGCTGCTGTCGATGGTCACCCGCAGGCTGTCGAAACGCTGGTCGGTGTCGTTGGCATCGGCCAGGGCATTGCTGAACAGCGGGCTGCCGCTGGCCACGCTGTCGGTCACGGTATGGCTGACCTGGGCCGCGTCGGCGCTCAGGCTTGGCGCATGGTTGACGGCGGTCTGCTGGGCGTCGGCCTGGTCGGCGGTCTGCACCGCGGTGGTCACGGCGGCGGCATCGAACATCATCCGGGGTTCCAGCGCCAGTGCCAGGCTGGTGTGGGGCTTGCGGTTGCGGGGGCGTGACGCACTCATGGCAGGTCCTTGTCGGGAAGCGGAAATAGGAGAAGGCGGGCGGGCTAGTCGATCAGGCGCACGTAGCGCTCATGCCTGATCTTGTTGGCGATCTCGCGCAGCAGGGTGCTCAGTTGCGCCTCGCCATCGCCGAAGTTCTCGGCGTTGGCGAAGGTCATGCTGCCGCCCTGGGCGCAGACGCGCAGGCCGGGGCCGGCGACGCGGTCGAACAGGCGGCGACCGAAGTCGTTGGGATCGCCCGGGCGCACGCCGAGGAAATGGAACTTCAGGCCGCGGGCGCGGAAGCTGGCGCACAGGTCGGTGAAACGGCGCCCGGCAACATCGTTGGAGGACACCGTGGAGTTCTCGCCGTCGATGGCCTGGCCCACTTCGGCGTTGTACGAATCGGTGTCGAACCAGTTGCCAGTGGTGTTGGCCAGCATGACGATGATCTTGGCGTTGTCGCCCGCTCCGCTGGCGTTGAAATTCAGCGGCAGGCGGTTGTCGCCCCAGCCGGCGGTGCCGCGCATCTGCGGCGACAGGCTGGCCGCACCCCAGCCCATGGCGATGGCGTAATTGGTGTTGAAACGGGTGGAGAACTGCTCGACGCGGCGCTCGATGCGGCTCATGTCGCGGGTCAGCGGCAGCAGGGCGGCGGCCGGGCAGCCCCGGTCGGCGACCATCCAGCGCACGTCGTTGACCCCGCTGGCCTGGCCGAAGTCGGGGTTGGGGCCGGTCCAGGAAATCGGCGACGCGCCGGGGCTGCCGTTCTCCGGGAGGTCGTGGCGGTAGTAGATCTTGAATTGCCCGGACGGCGCCTGGTCCCAGAAGTAGTTCTGGCCGACGCCCAGGCCGCGGTACATGCACAGCAGGTTGGCGCGGCGGTCGGGAATGCGTTGGTCGGCCAGGCCGCTGTAGCCGGTGCGGAACAGCGAGCGCAGCTCCACCGGGGTCAGCGCGCCGGGGGCGGCCCAGCGGCGGATGCGCCCGCTGTCTTCGGCGTCGTAGACATTCACCGACTGGCTGTAGGGCACCAGGGAGATCCAGGTCTGGCCATCGGGGCGGGTGCCCAGCACCTGTTTCGAGAATTCCAGCACCAGACGGCGCAGTGCGGCGAGGTCACGGGCCTGTTCGCTAAGGGTGTTGGGGATGATGATCGCCACTTCCACCGGGCGGTTGATCACCTCCACGGTGGAACTGACCTGGATGTTCGTCGTGGGCGCTTGCAGCAACTGCGATTCGGCGCCGAAGCGGGCGCTGACGGTGATGCGCAGCACGCCCTCGTCGTCGCGCTGCTGGGTGACCTGAATGGCATTGCCGCCGATCTGCTCGCTCAGGGCCAGGTCGGTGCCGAGGTTGGCCTGCACCATGCCGGTGGCCAGTTGGTGCATCTGGCTGTCGCTGAGGCTGTCATCGAGCAGGCGCTGGTTGCCCACGGCCATGGCGGCGGCATCGGTGGCGCGCTTGAGCTGGCTGGAGTTCTCCAGCGAGCGGCTGGTGTCGATGACATAGGCGGTGGCCATCAGCGCACCGCCCAGCACCAGAATCGCGAAGGGCGCGACCGCGCCCTGTTGTTGCCGGGCGAAGCGACGCAGGCGGGTGACAAAGGGAAAAGCGGGCATGGCGGGGTGGATTCCTGCTCGGTGACCGGCCAGGAAAACCTCGGCCGAGGATGGCGACAAAGATAGGAATCATTCTTGTTCGCAGCAATCGGCGCATCATTAAGATTGCTTAAGGGTGAGGGGGGTTGCCGGGGGATCAAGCGCCCCTGCAGGTCTGAAGCGAGGAGTGTCCTGCTCTCAACCCCGCTCCGGCCGCGACCAGATGTACACCGCCCCACAGCCCATCCCGCCCACCGCGCACAGCACCACCCACAACGGCGGCTGGTGCCACAGCAACAGCCCCAGGCACACCAGCATTGCCAGGCTGGCCACGCCCTTGCTGCGCCGGCTGATATAGCCGCCATCGCGCCAGTCCCTCAGCAACGGCCCGAACAACCGGTGCCGTTCCAGCCAGCGGCTCAACCGCGGCGAGCTGCGCGACGCTGCCCAGGCACTCAGCAGCACGAATTCGGTGCAGGGCAATCCTGGCAGGATCGCCCCCAGCACGGCCATGCCCAGGCTGACCCACGCCAGCAGCAGGTAGGCCAGGCGCTTGAGGCCCCTGGCCTGGGGAACGGTCTGGCTCATTCGTCGTCCTGCGGGTCGAGTTCGCGGGTGAGGACATCGTCCAGGGTTGGCGTGCCGTGCTGCAGGCGGCTGATGGACTGGACTTCGAGGGTGTCGCTGCCCAGCAGGGCGTAGCTCAACGCCAGGGCATCCACTGTGGAGCACACCTGCACCACCACCATGGGCACGCTGGTCAGGCTCTGCTCGTCATCGGCGCGCAGTTCGTCGGGGAACTCGCCGGTAAAGCGCGGGCCGCTGCTCTGTGCCTGGCATACGCCCCGCACCTGGCCGCGGTAGAGCGGTCGCCAGTTCATGCTGCGATCGCTCTCGACCTTGCTGATGATCACTTCGAATGGCGTGCGGTTCATGCTGGTGGCGCGGTCGACCAGGGCTTCGAGGCCATTACTGTCCAGACGGCTCTGTACGCCGAGCACCGAGGCGATGGTGTGCGCCGACTGTTCCATGTAGCTGCGTGCCTGGTGCAGGTTGTACAGGTCGGCGGCGAGCAGTGTGATGCCGATCAGCACCGGGAACACCAGCACGGTTTCCAGCATCGCGCTGCCGCGCTGGGAAGATCTGCGCTTCATTGGCCGTCCTCGCTTTCCGGATCGCTGGTCAGGTTGCCGAGCAGATGGCGGTATTGGTACTGGTAGCCGTCGCCAAGGCCGAACAGGGCGGGGAACACCGTCATGTAGTCCTGCTTGAGGTCTACCGTGATGCTCAGGATCGGCGGCGAGAACACCGTGTCCAGGGTCGTGTCGTTCGTGCCTTCGCTGTCATCGTCATCGTTCGCGCCGCTGGTGCCGAAGCGCGATTCGCCGTAGCGGCGCAGGTTGTCGAAGGGCAAGACGTCGAGCTTCAGTTCGCTGGCCTCGAACAGGCCGAAGCTGCGTTCCTGCATGCGTTCGGCCAGACGCTGCTGCAGCGCTTCGGCACTCAGCCGGTAGTAATCCGGCGTCTCGCGCAGGCGCTGTACGGCGTGTTCCAGCGCCAGGTTGCCGGCGCCGATCACCAGCGCCATGTGCGCCAGTTCGAACAGCATCATCAGGCCGAACAGCAGCACCGGCAGGATGAACGCGGTTTCCACCGCGGTGACGCCCTCATCGGCGCCGCGCAGGCGGCGCAGGGCAACGAGCAGTTTCATCGGCGCGCTCATCGACAATCAGTCCCGGCTGGCCAGTTTCAGCGGCTGCTGGCTGGCGGCAAGCAGCTCGCTGTCCACCGGCGCGCCGTTGGCGATGCGCTGGCGGGTGGCACGGAAGCGCTCGAGGATGTCCTGGGCGTACTGGGGCTCGAGGCTTTCTTCGAGGATGCGCAGGGCGGTGTCGTCATGGCCGTCCAGCACCCAGGCCAGGGCGAGGTTCAGTTGCAGGGCGATCTCGCCGTTCTGCCGCGCACCGTTGAGCAGGCCGATGGCCTTGCTGCGCTCACCGTCGGCCAGCCAGCTCAGGGCCAGGTTGTTGGTCGCCGGGCTGTAGCCGGGCTCGACCGCCAGCGCCTGCTGGAACGACTCCCGCGCCTCCGGCCGCTTGCCCAGCAGGGTCTGGGCCACGCCGAGGCCGTTCAGCAGTTGGGCCTTCTGGCTGCGCTCGCCTTCAACCTTCAGCGCGCAGTTGAAGTGCTGTTCGGCACTGGCGGCATTGCCCAGGGCCAGAGCGGCGCGGCCGAGGCCGCCGCACAGGGCCTGGCGCTGGGCCGGGTCGAGGGCGGCCAGGTCGCTGCCCTGGCGGGCGCGGTCATACAGCGCCCAGGCGTCCCGTGGCGGGCGCACGGCGGCGGCGACGCTGGCGTATTCCAGCAGATAGCCGCCGGTGAGCGGGGTGCGCTGGTCGAGGCGCTGGTAGACCTCGAAGGCGCCTTCCAGGCGGCCGTTGTCGCGCAGTACCCGGGCCAGTTTCAGCGCTTCGCGATCGTCCTTGGCGGACAGGGTCGGGGCGCCGCCGGGCAGGGCGGAACCGAGGCTGCTGCAGCCGCCGAGGGCGAGCAGGGCGAGAAGGGTGAGGGCGGTGAGGGAACGGGGCATGGCAGGCACTCGGAAAAAGACAGTCGGGAGTCAGTGGGACAACAGGCGAACGATGCGCACCAGCGCCGGCGCGCCCATCATGGCGATGATCGGCGGCAGGATCAGGGTCATCAGCGGCACGCTGAGCTGGGCCGGGAGCTTCCCGGCGTGTTCTTCCAGGGTCAGGATCAGGGTCTTGCGGCTTTCATCGGAAATCGTCCGCAGTGCCTGGGACAGCGGCGTGCCGTAGCGTTCGGCCTGGATCAGGGTCGAGACCATGCTTTCGATGCCGCTGACGCCGGTGCGCTCGGCGAGGTTGAGCAGGGCCCGGGGACGGTCGGCGAGAATCTGCAGTTCGGCGCAGGTGTAGCGCAGTTCATCGGCCATTTCCGGCGCCGACAGCGACAGCTCCTTGGACACCACCTGCAACACGCGACCCAGCGGCAGGCCGGCCTCGGCGCAGATCACCATCAGGTCGAGGGCATCCGGCAGGCTGCGGGCCAGCCGGCCGCCGCGGCGGGCGGCGCGCCATTTCAGCCACAGCTCGGGCAGCAGGCCGCCGACGAACACCGCGATCAGGGCCGCGGTGATGCCGTTCAGGCCCAGGCGCTTGCCCGGTTCCAGCAGGCACATGACCGCCACCGCGAGCAGCAGGCCCAGCAGGTACTTGCCGGCCACCAGCAGGCCCAGTGCCTCGCGCTGGCGCAGGCCGGCCATTACCAGCAGGTCGGTAAGCTTGGCGCGGTCGCGGGGGCTGCCGGCGAGTTGCTCGCCGACCCGGGCCACCGCCTGCAGCACCACCAATACCTGGCGGGACACTTGCAGGCCCTGGTCACGCAGGATGTCGCTGTTGCCGACGGCCTGAGCCGCAGTCGAACGACGGTTGAGCCGCTCGTGCAGCACCGGCTCGCGCTGGCGCCGGTACAGGCCGATCAGGCCGATGCCCAGGCCGCAGAAAAGCAGGCCGAGGCCGGCCTGGACGAACGGGTCTTGGAGAAACAGGTTCATGCGACCTTCCGAACCATCAGGTGGGTGATGAGCAAGCCCAGGGTGACGCTGCCGAAGGCGTAGAACAGCACGCTGTTGCCGGTCGGGTCGTTGAGCAGGAAATTGAAGTCGCGCGGCGAGTTCAGGTACATGTAGCCCAGCGCGCAGGGCACCAGGGCGGCGACGATCTTGGCCGAGGCGCGGGCCTCGGAGGTCTTGGCCTGGACTTTCAGGTGCAGTTCCTGGCGTTCGCGCAGGGTCGCCGAGAGCCGGTCGAGGGTTTCGCCCAGGCGCCCGCCGGCTTCCTGGTTGATGATCAGGATCACCGCGAAGAAGCGGTATTCGTTGAGCGGGATACGGTTGGCCGAATCCTGCATCACCTGGCGCAGCGGCAGGCCGAGGCGCAGCCAGTTGTCGATCTGGGCAAACTCGGCCGCCAGCGGGCCATTGATATTCTGCGCCACCAGGGTGAAAGCGTTGCTCACCGGCACCCCGGCGCGGGCCGCGCGGGTAATGGCGTCGATGGCTTGCGGCAGGCTCAGCTTCAGGTCATGCAGATAGCGGCCCATGGCCCGACGATAGGCCAGCGTGGCAACGCCGAAGAAGGTTGCCAGTGCCAGCAGGCTACCGTAGAGCCACGGCCAGGGCATCTGCCGGCCCAGCACCACGCCGACCATCAGGCTGGCGCTGCCCAGCAGGATCAGGCGCAGGCGCAGTCTGCCGTGCCAACCGAGACTGCGGGTGCCTTGCCAGACGCGGGCCAGGCGTGCGCCCAGCAGCGGCCAGCGGGTGAAGGCCGGCGTACCCTGGTCGCGCAGCAGTTCGGGGTTGGCCTCCAGCGCCAGGCCGAGCCCCGGCTGGGCGTTGGCCAGCTCCGCCCGCAATGCGTTCAGGCGCTCGGCCTGGGCTTCGGCGCGCTGGCGCTTGCGGCTCATGCCGCGCACGGCGAAGAAGCCGATGAAGACGCAGAGGAACACCAGCAGGGTGAACAGATCGAGCAAGGCGGTCATCACAGGCCTCCGCCGAACAGGTGCGCATGCTGGGTGTAGAACTGCGGGCGCTGGCCGCTGCCGCCGAACTGGCCGACCAGGCGGCCGTCGGCGTCCACGCTGGAGGTGGTGAAACCGAACAGTTCCTGGGTCTGGATCACGTCGTTCTCCATGCCGCAGACCTCGGTGATGGAGACGATGCGTCGGCCGCCATCGCGCATCCGCTCGACCTGGACGATCAGGTTCACCGCGCTGGCGATCTGTCGGCGGATGGCTTCCAGCGGCAGTTGCATGCCGGCCATCATCACCATGTTTTCCAAGCGCATGATGGCGTCGCGCGGGGTGTTGGCGTGGACGGTGCAGAGCGAGCCATCGTGGCCGGTGTTCATCGCCTGGAGCATGTCGAAGCTCTCGCCGCCACGCACCTCGCCGAGGATGATGCGGTCCGGGCGCATCCGCAGGGCGTTGCGCACCAGGTCGCGCTGGTCGACCTTGCCGGTGCCTTCGGCGCTGACCGGGCGGGTTTCCAGGCGCACCACATGGCGCTGCTGCAGTTGCAGTTCGGCGGCGTCTTCGATGGTGATCACCCGGTCCTCGTCGCTGATGTTCTGCGACAGGGCGTTGAGCAGGGTGGTCTTGCCCGCGCCGGTACCGCCGGACACCACGATGTTGAGCTTGGCCAGCATGCCGCGCTTGAGCACCTCGACCATCTCGAACGACAGCGCGCCGCGCTCGGCGAGGATGTCCAGGGACAGGTTGCGACGCATGAACTTACGGATGGAAATGGTGGTGCCGTCGATGGCCAGCGGGTAGGTGATGACGTTGACCCGGCTGCCATCGGCCAGGCGCGCATCGACCATCGGGTGGGTTTCGTCGATGCGCCGGCCCACCGCCGCGGCGATGCGCTGGGCGGTGTTGAACACGTGTTCTTCGTCGATGAAGGTGATCGGCGACAGCTCCAGCTTGCCGAAACGCTCGACGAACACCTGGCCGGCACCATTGACCAGGATGTCGTTCACCGAGTCGTCCGCCAGCAGCGGCTGGATCGGGCCGATGCCGACCATCTCGTTGAGCATTTCCTCGCACACCGCCAGCTCTTCCTGCCGCGACAGCTGCAGGCGGCTGTCGTCGCAGATCTTGCGGATCACCGCTTCTACCTGCTGGCGCAGCGCCTCGCGGCCGAGGGCGGCGGCCTTGAGCGGGTCGATCTGGTCGTAGAGCTGGTTGCGGATCAGCCGGCGGTTCTGGATGCCGAGGGTGTCGACCTGGGCACGGTTGGCCGCAGGACGCTGAACGGCGGTGGGCTCGACGCTGGGACGGGCTGGCGCAGGCGCAGGAGCGACTTCGCTGACTGCGACGGCGGCGAGGTTCTTTTTCGGGTGACGGATGATCATCGACCGTGTCCTCGTTTCAGGCGGCGCGACGGCCGCGGCCCAGGGCCTGGCGCAGACGCAGGATCAGATTGCCGCTGGCCGCCGGGGCGCTGCTCGGCGTGCGCCCGCAGGCGAGGTCGGCGAGGTCCAGCAGGGCCTGTTGCAGGGCGGGAGCCCGGCCAGTCTGCAAGGGGCCGGCCAGCAGGCTGTCGGCCAGGACGCTGCCGGCGTGGGGCAGGATCAGGTCCACCTTGTGGCCGACGAAGTCCTCGAACTGCTGGCGCTCCACCAGGTCCAGATGCCCCGGACGCAGCGGATTGCCCACCAGCAGCAGACGCTGGCCGTTGCTCTCGTCGCCGATCTCGCGCAGCAGGCGCAGGCAGTTGCGTGCGTCCTGCACGCTGAAGTCGCAGAGCAGGATGCGCGTGTCGGCGTGCTGCAGCACATCCAGGGCGCCGTGGCAGCGGCCGCTGGGCAGGTCCCAGATGACCTGGTTGAACAGTTGGCAGAGGCTGGCGCCGAGGGTCAGCAGGTGTTCGCTGCTGAAACTGTCGGCGGCGCGCAGGTCCGGTTGCTGGGCCAGCAGGTACAGGCGCTCGTCGATCCGCGCCAGGGCGCGTTCGAGAAAGCGCGAGTCGATCTGCGCGGTGCCCAGGGCGGCGGCCAGGCCGGCATCGCCTTCATGCCCGAGGAGCAGGGCCTGGTCGCCACGGCCACGGTCGAAATCCACCACCGCGCTGTTGCTGTGACGCTGGCTGGCGAGCAACTGGCCAAGGGCCGCGGCGACGGTGCTGGCACCCCGTCCGCCACTGACGCCGGTGACGGCAATGGTGCGGCCAGTGCGGCTGCCGGGGTTGGCGCTGTCATGGGGATCGCGGGCGCGGCGCAGGGTGCTGGCGAACTGGTCCAGCGGCACGGGTTTGCACAGGTAGTCGTGCACGCCGCTGTGCAGCAGGGCGCGGTACAGGTTGAGGTCGTGGGTGCTGCCCAGGGCGATCAGCCGGCAGTCCGGCGGGCAGACCTGGGCCAGTTCCGCCACCGCCTGCAGCGGCGAGGCCTGGCCGTCGAGGTCGACGATCAGCACCTCGGGCGCCAGTTGCTCGCGGCAGCCGTGCAGCGCTGCGCCGAAGCCACCGCTGCGCGCCAGTTGTGCGGGCAGGCCGAGGCGCTGCAGGTACTGGCCGAACAGTTCGGCGTCGGCGGCGCTGGCGGCGTAGAGCAGGACCGGCGGCGTTTCGCTGGCGGGCGGGGTGACTCGCGTGGTGTCGTTCATGGCTCGCTCCGGTCAGTCCTTGTTGAAGTTGATGTCCAGCAGTTCCACGGTCTCGTGGCGCTGGTAGCGCTCCACCGCGTTGACCGCCGCCACGCCATCGGCGCTGTCCAGGCGCTGGGCACGGTTGAGGTCGCGTGGGTCGGCGACCATCCGGGCGATGTTGGCGCGGTTGGCGCAACCCAGCTCACCGACGGCGCGGTAGGGCTTGACGGTCCAGCGGCTCGGGTCGGCGATGCTGCAGTCGGGGATCTGCGCCACCAGCGCCTCGGACACCACCTCCAGGTCGGCGCCCTGGCCCTTGTCCAGTTGGGTCGGGGCGAGGATCACCTGGCGTGCGCCCAGGTCGGTGAGTACCGAGGCCAGGCGTTTGCCGACCTGTTCGCCGGCCGGGGTGGCCGGGCGCAGGGTCAGGGTCTGCTGGCTGAGGCGGCCCTGGCGGTCGAGCATCGTATTGAGGTCGGCCAGCGACTCGCGGCTCAGGCCGCCGCCGGCTGTGGCACTGAGGTGCGCGACCATGGCCGAGGGCACCGCCTGGATCGGCTGCTGCGGGGTCTGCGGGCCGTACAGGGCCTCGCGCTGGTTGTTGACGTTGCGGTCGCAGGCGCCCAGCGACAGGGCGAGGGCCAGGGCGACGAACAGGGGTTTGGCGGCGTGCATGGGATGTGCTCCGAAACTCAGTACAGGTAGCCGGCGGAAGCCTGGGCCGGCAGTTGCGCGTCCAGGGTGCGGAGGCCGCGGCCTGGGGTCTGCAGGTCGCCGGGCGTGGTCGGCTCGACGACGTAGGCGGTGGCGATGATCACCAGCTCAGTGTCGGCCTGGCTGGAGGTGTGGGTCTCGAACATGCGGCCCAGGCCCGGAATGCTGCTCAGGCCCGGAACGCCGCTGACCTGCTGGGCACTGTTGCTGCGCAGCATCCCGGCGAGGGCGAAGCTCTGGCCGCTGGCCAGCTCCACCGTGGTGTCGGCGCGGCGTACCTTGAATGCCGGGATCACGTTGCCCTGCAGTTCCACCGCGCCCTCGTCGGACAGGTCGCTGACTTCCGGTGCCACGTGCAGGCTGATGCGGTTGGGCGACAGCAGGGTCGGGGTCATGCGCATGATCACGCCGTACTGCTTGTACTCGATGGTGATGTTGTTGTTGGTGGTGATGACGATCGGCACCTCGCCGCCGGCGGCGAAGCCTGCGGTCTCGCCGGACATGGCGGTCAGGTTGGGTTCGGCCAGCACTGTCGCCAGGCCGTCCTGGGACAGGGCGGTGAGCAGGCCGGACACCGTGGTCGAGCCGTAGCGATGGAAACCACCGGCCACCGCGTTGGTGGCAGTGCCGCCGGTGAAGGCGCCGGTGGTGGCGTCGAACAGGCTGCGGGCGTTGCGGAAGAAGTAGTTGCCGTCCTTGAGGGTCGCCTCCCAGTTCAGGCCCAGCTCGGAGCTGAGGCTGCGGGACACCTCGACGATGCGCACGCTGAGGTTGACCTGGGCCGACAGCTCCACCTTGAGCTGGTTGATCACCCGCGGGCCATCACTGCCGGCGACACCGCCGCCGTTGGGGCTGCTGCTGGGGGAGCCGAGGTAGGCCTCCACCGCGCTGATCACCTGGCGCGCCTGCTGCGGCGTGCGTACGTTGCCGCGCACCACCAGGCCCTTGGCCGAGGACGGGCCGAGCTCGACCTGGGCGCCCGGTACTTCGGCGGCGATCTGTTTGCTCAGGGCGTCGAGGTCGTAGTCGGCGATGACGCGGATTGCAGCGATCACCTGGTCCTGGGTGTCGAGGGCGTAGAGGGTGGTGGTGCCGGCGCTTTCGGCGAAGACGAACACGCTGCCCGGGGTCGGCGCCTGGTAGCTGGCGACCTTGGGATCGGCCACCAGCACCTTGCTCGCCAGCTTCGGCAGTTGCAGCAGCCGGCCCTGTTTGAGCAGCAGGTGCACGTCACGGGTCTCACGCACTTCGGTCAGGGTCGCCGGCAGGCGCGACACCTGTTTTGGCGCCGGCGCGACGGGGTATTCGGTTTCGGCGGCAGTGGCGTCGGTGTCCACCGGTTCGGCCACTTCTTCGTATTGCGGCGGCAGTTCCAGCGGCGGATCGAGGACCACGACCTCGGCGCGCAGCGGCAAGGCGCAGAACAGACCGAGGCCCAGCGCGCAGGACAGCGCCAGGGGAGAGGCAGGAGCGAACTTCATCGTCAGGAATTCCGAAAAGGCCAGTCAGTGCCCGGTTGCGGGCACGGCGAGGGGTCAGTGGTGGGGCAGCACGATCTCGGTGGCGTTGCCGCGAAACAGCAGGATCGGGCCGGAGTCGTTCGGGTAGACATCGGTGGCCTGGGCCAGCCGGGTGACCTGGCGATCGCCACTGCGGGGCAGGCCGTCACTGTCTTCGCGGTTGCTGCGCAGGGCCAGTTGCAGCTTGCCGATTTCCTTGCTCAGGGCCAGGCGCTCGGCCTGGCGCGGGGTGACTTCGACGGTGACGGTGTCGAAGAACTGGTTTTCTTCGGCCTTGGTGGTGGTGGCCGGCAGCTTGCTGCGGTTGTTGCGCTGGGTCAGCTCGCGGGCGTTGCGGTTGACCGCCAGTACCCGCACGTCGCGCAGCAGCGTCTGGGCGGCCAGCGGCGGCGGGAACAGCGGCCCGGCCATCGGGTCGCGGCCGTCGAGGGCGGTCTTGTTCAGGGCCAGGATGATGTCCACCCGGTCGCCGCCGGCGATCAGGCCTTGTCCTGCGGCCACGGCGGTGGTCGGCAGGGTCAGGGCGCGCATGCCCGGGGTCAGCACGGTGGCGAGGAAACCCGGCTCGCCGGGGCGTACCAGGGCATTGGCGAACAGCGGCTGGCCGGCGGCGACGGTGCGGCGCACGGTGGCACCGACCACCAGGTTGAGGTCGTCCTGGCCGCGCAGATAGACCTGATCGCCCGGCAATTGAGCGTCGGTTTCCTGCCAGCGCAGCAGGCTGTGGTCAATGAACTGCCCGGGTTTCAGCTCGCGGGTGGCGACCAGCACGGCCAGTTTGCTCACCGCTGCGGGAGCCGCCTCGGGCGTTGCGGCGACGGGTGCAGTGGGCGGTGCCAGCAGGACGCGGCCCAGCAGGGCGGCGCCGCCGGCCAGGGTCAGGGCGCCTGCCAGCAGGAGGACGGAAGGGGTTTTCATGGGTCAACCGATGGTCAGGAGTGAATGGGAAACAGCAGGGTGTAGAAGCTGCCGGTGGCGATGGCCAGGCCGTAGGGCAGGCCTTGCGGGCGTTCGCTGGTCAGCACCGTGGGGATGGCGATGGCCAGCCCGGGGAAGCGCAGGCCGAGGCGTTGCCAGAGCAGTGCGACGGCCTGTTCCAGCGGGGTCAGCAGTGGCATCGCCAGGGCGAGGATGCCGCCGGCCAGGGCCGTGACGATCAGGAACGCCATCTGGTTGCCGCTGGCCCACAGGCAGAGCACGGTCATCAGCTTGACGTCACCGGCGCCGACCTGGCCCAGGTTGAACAGCATGAAGCCCACCAGCAGCACCAGCACCGCACCGAACAGTGCGCTGCCGATCTGGCCCAGCAATGCCTGGCCGCTGAGGCCGGCCCAGGGCCCGAGATCGACCAGGGCGAACAGCGGCAGGGCGCACCAGACCAGCAACAGCAGCACCACCAGCAGGTTGTGGATGCGGCGGTAGAGCAGGTCCGAGCAGATCACCCAGCACAGTGCGGGGAGCAGGACGAGGAGGGCGAAGGAGCTGTTCATCTGGACTGACGGGCCGCGTTACTGGGCGGCGCCCTTGTCGCCGTTGATCTGGTTGCCGATGGCCTCGAAACGGTTCTTCAGTGCGGTGATGAACACGCCGTCCTCGCCGAAGATGATGCCGATGGCCGCGGCCATGGCGGCGGCGAGAATGCCGTACTCGATGGCGGTCACACCGCTTTCGTCATTGAGGAAGGCGCGGATGCGTGGGGTCATGGCAAGTCTCCGGAAACGGGGCTGAAGGGGAGGAAATGCCCCTGGCGGGGCGTGGTGATATTAGGATTTATTCTCAATTGGCCGGCAAGGCGACAACCATTAAGAATGCTTAACGAACCTCGCCCGGGGCGCCCAGGCGCTGGCGGCGGATGCTCAGGGTGGCGATCAGCCCGGGGCGGTTGTCGCCCAGGCGCAGCTCGCCGCCGTGCAGTTCGGCGATGGCCCGTACCAGGGTCAGGCCGAGGCCGTGGCCGGGAGTGTCGCTGCCTTCGCCCAGGCGCTGGAAGCGCTCCATGGCCCGCTCGCTCTGGGAGGCGGCGATGCCGGCGCCGTGATCGCGCACCTGCAGTTCGCCATGGCCATTGCGGGCTTCGGCCCGCAGGGTGATCGGCAGCCCCGGCGGAGCATATTTCAGGGCGTTGTCGATCAGGTTGGCGAGGGCCTGGAACAGCAGCGCACGATCGCCGTAGAGCTGGCAGTCGCGGGCCACGTCCAGGCGCAGCGGGCAGCCGCGCTGTTCGGCCAGGGGCTGGTAGTAATCGGCGACATCATTGAGCAGTTCGTGCACGTCGATGGTCTGGAAATGACAGGTCATGCGCCCGGTCTCCACCTCGGCGATGCGCATCACGGCGCGGAACAGGTTCTGGATCCGTTCGCTGTCCTGCACCGCGCACAACAGCTCGTCCCGCGCCGCGCCGTCGAGCATTTCACTGGCGGTCAGCAGCCGGCTCTGCAGGCGTGTCAGCGGTGTGCGCAGTTCGTGGGCGATATGGCTGGTGATGTGCTTGACCTCGTCCATCAGCTTGTTGATCCGCAGCAGGCCGTGGTTGATCTCCACGCCCAGGTGGTCGAACTCGTCGCCCTGCCGGGTGACCGGGGCGCGGGCGGTGTAGTCGCCGTTGGCGTAGCGCGCCAGGGCGTCGCGGATGCGGTTGATGCGGTAGAGGTTGTGCAGGCCGAAGGGCAGGGCGGTAATCAGGATCGACAGCAGCAACAGCAGCAGCCCGGCGCCGGTGGCCAGCGGGATGATCCGTGTGCGCTCCAGCATGGGGCGCAGGTCGAAGGCACTGAAGTACTGGCCGCCGTCGGGCAACGGGATCGACAGGCCAAGGATCTCGGCGGTGTAGCCGTTGCTGTCGGTCACCGTGGTGTGGTGCCAGCGCGGTTTGCCGTTGGCCGGCCGGCTGGGTGCCGGCAGGTAGTCGGGGTTGCCCAGCAGCAGGCGGCCGTCGCGGTCGATGACCACCGCCTGGTGCTCCTTGCGCACCTCCAGCGACTGGCGATGCTGCAGCGACCAGCTCAGTTGCGCGGCATCGCGGTAGCGCCCCTGCAGCTGACCGCTGCGCACCTCGTTGAGGATCATGTCGCGCACATGGCTGCGCATCACCACCTCCAGCAACTGGTTGCTCAGCACGATGGAGATCAGCGAGAACAACAGGCAGATGAAGGCAATGGTGGTGGCCTGGCGAAGGCTGCTGGTGGCAAGAAGAGGGCGCAGGCTAGCCCAGGACATAGCCGATGGCCCTTACCGTCTTGATCAACGGATGGTCGAAGCCTTTCTCCAGCTTGGTGCGCAGCTTGGACAGGTGCACATCGATGAGGTTGGTCTGCGGGTCGAAGTTGTAGCCCCAGATCTTCTCCAGCAACATGCCGCGGGTGACCACCTGCCCGGCGTGTTCGGCCAGCACCTGAAGCAACTTGAATTCCTTGTCGGTGAGGTCGATGGCCTTGTCGCCGCGCTGCACCCGACGGCTGGCCAGGTCGATGCGCAGGTCCTGGATCTGCAGGATTTCGCTCGGCGCCTGGCGCTGGTGACGGCGCGCCAGCAATTCGAGGCGTAGCAGCAGTTCATTGAAGTCGAAGGGCTTGCCCAGGTAATCGTCGGCACCGGCCCGCAGGCCCTCGACGCGATCACTGCTCTGGTCGTTGGCCGACAGGATCAGGATCGGCGGACGGTTCTGCCCGTGCAGGCGCTGCAGTACCTCGATGCCGTCCATCTTCGGCAGGATCCGATCGAGAATCACCACATCGAACACCTCATTGCCGATCATCCGCAAGGCGCATTCACCATTGTCGATCAGCCGGCAGTTGTGCCCGCACGCATGCAACTTGCAGCCAAGCCAATGGCTGACCGAAGGGTCGTCCTCTACTACTAATACCCGCATTACTGCTCCCTCATGGAGATTCGCGCTTGTTCTACCAGCCTGCTCACTCAGTGGTCAGTTAAGAATTATTAAGATTAGATACTGAGAATCATTACCAACAATTGTATGACAACGGATTTCGCTTTGGAAACACCTGATGGCATTTCCCTACTACGCTGAAAGCCGCTCGGGAAAAGCCTTACTCCATTGAAGGTCTTCCAGAGAGGGGGGGCTGATTGAGTAAAATGCCGGCCCCGGGGGTCGTACGACATGGCCCCTGTTCGCCTTGCCATCTCTTGTTCGGGACTTTTCCATGCACACCCTGTCGCGCACCTTTGCCAAGGCGATACTCGCCGCGCTGGGCGACGCCGACCCGGCCGTCGGCCATCTCTGCCGTCGTTTCGGCGAGCCACTGCTTTCGGCCTCGGCGTCGCCGTTCATTGCCTTGCGCACCCTCGACGCACTGTTCGAGCAGGCGGTGGCCCTGAGCGGTGATCCAGGCATCGGCTTGCGTGCGTTCGACCATGCCCATCCGGCCAACCTCGGTCCGCTGGGGTATGCGCTGATGTCCAGCCCCACCATCGGCAGCGTGCTGACGGGCGTCGCCGAGCACCATCACCTGATCGGCACCGGCTTTTGCCTGTTCGTCGAAGCGCGCAGCGACGGCGTATGTCTGGTGGGCGTGCAGGCGGGGGTCGAGCAGCGTCCGCTGTCGCGGGTATTCATCGATGCGATCTCGGCCATTACCCTGGGCCTGTTGTGCTGGCTGGTGCCGGGGCGGCAGATCCGGCCGCTGCGGGCCGAGCTCAGCTACCCGCGCCCGGCCGACACCGACGCCGTCGAGCGCCTGTATGGCTCTGATATCCACTACGGCGCGACCCGCAACGCGCTGTTGTTCAGCCATGCCGATGTGGCGCTGGCGGTTGCCACCCATGACCCGGCCCTGCACGCGGTGCACAACCAGTACCTGGCGCAATGGCGGCAATCCGCCGACAGCGAACAGGCGAGCCTGCGGGTCCGGCGGGTCATCAGCGAGCGTTTCGCCCACGGGCAGGCCGTGACCCTGGCCGGGGTGGCCGACAGCCTGGCGATGACCGCCAACCAGCTCAGCCGGGCCCTGGAACAGGAGGGCCACAGCTTCCTGCGCCTGCTGGATGAAGTCCGCCTGCGTGACAGCCACCACCTGCTGCGCAACAGCGCCCTGAGTTTCAAGCAGATCGCCTATCAGGTCGGCTTCCGTCACCAGAGCGCGTTCAACAAAGCCTGTGAACGCTGGTTCGGCATGGGTCCCGGACGCTACCGCGAACGCGGCGGGATATAGCAGGCGTTCATTTATCCACGCAGCACTTTCATTTATCCCTCGGCCCGCCCGGGGTTAATCCCCGGGAAAAAACCGCAGACAATGCGCCGCACACGTTTGCGCCCCGCCAAGGACCTACCGATTCATGTCCCGCTTCGCCCTTTGTCTTGCCCTCGCCAGCGCGGCATTCCTTGCGCCGTCGACACTGGTGTTCAGCAAGCCGGTCAGCGTCTGCCTGCTGGCCCTGCTTGCGCTGGTCGGGCAGGCGCTTCGCCTGCGCCGTGCCCGCCATGAAGCCGGCGAATTGCGTCGACAGTTGCAGCACGCCCACAGCCAGATGCCGCACCTGCTGGAACTGGCCCGGCGGATGGATGCCCTGGCCGACGGCTGCGACATCGCCTTGCAACAACAGCAGCTCAAGCTGGAGTGCACGCTCGCCGCGTTCGCCCGGATCAAGGCCCGCGGGCAGCAGTTGGCCGGCAATGCCCAGCAAGTGGGCAACGAATCCCGCCAGTCGCTGCGTCTGGTGCGCAAGGGGCAGGCCGGGCTCAGTGCCTCGCTGATGGCGTTTCGCAGCATGGACCAGTCGGTCCGGGCGGCGGCTGCCGGTGACCTGGCTTTTCAGGAAGTTCGTGCGTTGGCGAGGGAGAGCCGCGATCAGGCCTACGGCGCCAACCTGGCGCTGGCCGGGCTCGGCGAGGCGGCCAGCAGCATCAATGAATGCGGCACCTTGATTGCGCGGGATTGCGCCGCCCAGGAGCGCCTGGTCGAGGAGCTCGATGACGCCCTGGCGAGCATCGGACAACTGGCCCACACCTCGGCCTGGCGCTTGCGTCAGGCGCGTGCGGCCAGCGTCGAACTGGCGCGTGGGGCGGCGCAGTTGGGGACACGATTGGAGAGTTTGCCACGGAGGTAGCAGTGATCCTGTTCAAAACGCTGATCCGTCGTTATCACGACTTGATGAAGTGCCTGGCCCATCGCCCGGATCCCCGGGATGATGAATCTGCCCGCGCGCTGTCGCAGGCGCTGGAGCAACTGGCCGCCGAAGCCGAGCGCCTGGAGGCGCAGATTCGTGCGCTCGGCGAGGCCCGCCAGGTGCGCCAGGAAACCCCGCCGCCGTTGCGCCTGGTCTGGCCGCCGCGCAATGACCGGGACGACGCGAGTGGCTGAGGTCAGGCGTGATGGTCTGTTTTGTGAAGACAGTTATGAATCTTTGTTTGATTGATGTCCGATATTTTTAGGGTTATTCCTCGTTAACTATAGATTCAGTAGTGTATGTTTGCGGGCGTCTGCCATTGCGCTGCCACTACTCCTACAAGAACGAGGCTTTCCCATGTCCGGGTTGAGAACACTCCGTATCAGTACCCGCGTCACCTTGCTGGTGGCGTGCATTTCCCTTTTCGTGCTGTGCCTGAGCGGCTGGCTGGGCCTGACCCTGCAGCGCAGTCTGCTGGCGGAAAAAATGGCCGGCGTGGGTACCGCGCTCAACACCGCGTCGAACATCCTCGGGCATTACCAGCGCCAGGCCAGCGAAGGACACCTGAGCGTGGACGAGGCGCAGCGCCAGGCGTTGCAGGCCGTCAGTACCTTGCGCTATCTGGGCGACAACTACCTGCTGGTGCTCGACCTCGACCATCGCATGCTCATGCATCCCACGGCGCCTGCGCTGGTGGGCAAGCAACTGGCCGATTTCAAGGACGTCAACGGCAAGCCCTTCGCCCGGGAGATGATCGACAAGGCCCGTACCCTGGGGCGTGGCACGGTGGAGTACTGGTTCCCCCGGGCCAGCGGCGCCCAGGCCGAATTCAAGGTGTCGGAAGTGCTGCTGTTCAAGCCCTGGGGCTGGGTGCTGGCCAGCGGCATACACCCGCAGGATGTGCGTGACGAGGTCAACCAGGTGCTGCGCCTGCCGGCCATCGTCGTCGGCCTGGCCCTGCTGGCGCTGATGCTGTTTGCCTGGTTGCTGATCCGCAGCATCACCCGGCCGCTCAACGACACCGTCGAAGCCCTGGCCCGCGCCACCCAGGGCCACACCGACCTGACCCTGCGCCTGCCGGTGGATGGCGATGACGAACTGAGTCAGGTGTCGCGCAGCTTCAACAGCCTGGTGCTGGCGGCCCACGACGTTACCGCGAGCGTGGTGGAGGCCAGCCAGGACATCGCCCGGGTCAGCGACGACCTTGGCCGCATCACCCGTGCCGCTCAGGACAACATGGCGGCCCAGCAGCAGGAGACCGACAGCGTGGCCACCGCCATGACCCAGATGGTCGGTACCGTGCAGGAAGTCGCGCAGAATGCCAGCGTCGCTGCCCGCGCCACCGAAGAAGCCGAGCGCCATGCCAGCGAAGGGCGCGGCACGGTGGACGAGACCGTCAGCGCCATCGGCGTGCTGGCCGGCGGGCTGAATGACAGCCGCCGGGTGGTGGATCAACTGGCCGCCGACTCGGGCAGTGTCGGTCAGGTGCTGGACGTGATTTCCGCCATTGCCGAACAGACCAACCTGCTGGCGCTCAATGCCGCTATCGAAGCCGCGCGGGCCGGCGAGCACGGGCGTGGTTTCGCCGTAGTGGCCGATGAAGTGCGTAGCCTGGCCATGCGTACCCAGCAGTCGACCCTGGAGATCCAGCAGATCATCAGCCGGGTGCAGGCGGGTGCGGGCGAAGCCGCGCAGCAGATTGGCCAGAACGTGGCGGCGGCGCAGCATCCGGTGGAGGCGTCGGCGCGGGCCGGGCAGGCGCTGGAGCGGATCACCGCCTCGGCCGGGACGGTCAGCCAAATGGCCTTCCAGATTGCCAGTGCGTCGGAGCAGCAGGCGGCCACGGCGGACGAGATCAACCGCAGCATCACCCGTATCCATGATGCGGCGTCTACCGGGACCCAGACCTTGCGCCAGACTGGCGAGGCGTGCGAGGGGTTGAAGCGGGTGTCACGGCAGTTGCAGGAGCAGGTGGCAAGGGTGGTGATCTGACGGGCTCAGCAGGGGCTGTGCTGGCCTCATCGCCGGCAAGGCCGACTCCCACAGGTATCGATTCTTACGCTGAATGATGCCGCTGGCCCGAACCCTGTGGGAGCTGGCCTTGTCGGGGCGCGGATCAGGCAATCACCCCCATGTACTCCCGCGCCAACCCCAGGTACTCCTGCGCACTGCTGTAGCGCGCCACCAGTTCCGACGGCTTGAGCAGGTGGTCGCTGGCCAGTCCACGCTGGGCGCGCAGGGTGTCGTAGGTGGCCTTGATCGCGGCGAAGCAGGCGGCATGGCCGTCCACGACGATGCGTACGCCCAGCCGCGCCAGGCGCTGTTCGTCCCAGAGGGTGGCGTTGCCGTAGGTCACCAGCATCACCGGAAGGCGCAAGCCGTCGGTGATGGCCTCGAGGTGCTCGAAGTCGCGCACGCCGATCAGGCAGAGGGCATCGGCGCCGGCATCCCGGTAGGCGCGGGTGCGCTGGATCACCTGGGCCAGCGACTGGGCCCCGGCATGGGTGCGGGCGATCAGCGCCAGGCTGCGGTCTTCACGGGCCTGTTGCGCGGCGCGCAGCTTGCCCACCGCTTCCTCGAGGCTGATCAGCTCCGACAACGGCTCTTCGAAGCGCGCCGGCAACAGGGTGTCTTCCAGGGTCAGGGCGGCGACCCCGGCGCGCTCCAGCTCGGCCACGCAGCGCATGACGTTGAGGGCATTGCCATAGCCGTGGTCGGCGTCGGCGATCACCGGCAGGCGCGCGACGCGGCCGATACGGGTGGCCTGCTCGACGAACTCGCTGAGGGTGAGCAGGGCGATATCCGGCGCGCCGAGCACCTGCAGCGAGGCGACCGAGCCGCCGAGAATACCCACCTCGAAGCCAAGGTCGGCGGCGATGCGGGCGGACAGCGGGTCGAACACCGAAGCGGTGCGAACGCACAGGGGACCGGCGAGCTGGGCACGGAAGCGCTCGCGCAGTTCGGAAGGACTGGCTTTGTGCATGGCGATCTCTGGAGTGGGCAAAGGTCGGAAACGAGGCGCCGGCCAGGGCTGCGTGGGCCCTGGCCGGCGCGGGTGGATCACTTGATGAAGCGCACCTGGCTGTTGATCTTCTCGATCACCGAGCCCTTGCGTTCGTTGAAGCGCTGCTTGTTCTGCTCGAACAGGTTGTTGCCCTTGGTGTCGATGGAGATGATCAGCGGGCCGAACTCACGCACGCGGTTGACCCACAGGGTCTCCGGCATGCCCAGGTCCTGCCATTCGGCGCGCTCGATCTCTTCGACCTTGGTCGCCGCCAGTACTGCGCAGCCACCAGGGAACACCGCGTGCACCGCCTTGTTCTCCAGGCAGCCGGTGGTGGTTTCCGGGCCCATGCCGCCCTTGCCGACGATCAGCTTGACACCGGTCTGCTCGATGAACTCCTTCTCGAACTTCTCCATGCGCATGCTGGTGGTCGGGCCGATGGAGACCATCTCGAAGCTGCCGTCGTCCTTCTTCCTGACGATGGGGCCGGCGTGGAAGATCGCGCCACCGCGCAGGTCCACCGGCAGCTCGCGGCCCAGTTCGATCAGGCGGCGATGGGCGACGTCGCGGCAGGTGACCAGTTGCCCGGTGAGGTAGACCACGTCGCCGACATTCAGGGAGGCCAGGTCTTCGTCCTTGATCGGGGTGCTGAGGATCTTTTTCACAGGACTACTCCTTCGTGGGACAGGATGTCGTAGGACAGGTCGGCGTTGATGCGGATCTTGCCGCGGCGGTGGGCCCAGCAGCCGGTAGACACGGCCACGCCAATGGTGGACGGGTGACGCGCCGAGGACTCGATGTTGACCCCCATGACGCTACTGTTGCCGGTCAGCCCCTGCGGGCCGATGCCGATTTCGTTGAGGCCGTCTTCCAGCAGTTTCTCCATCAGTGCAGCGCTTTCGTTCGGGTGGCTGGAGTCCACTTCGCGCAGGATGGCCCGCTTCGACAGGCGTGCGGCGGTCTCGACCGAGGTGGACACGCCTACGCCCACCAGCAGCGGCGGACAGGCGTTGACCCCGCGGGAGGTGATCACATCGAAGACGAACTCGGTGACGCCTTCGTAGCCCTGGCCCGGCATCAGTACCTTGGCCGAACCCGGCAGGGTGCAGCCGCCGCCGGCCATGTACACGTCGACGATGGCGTGGTCGGCATCCGGGATGATTTCCCAGTCCAGCCACGGGATCTTCGAGCCGGTGTTGGTGCCGGTGTTTTTCTCCACGAAGGTCTCGACGGCGTTGTGCCGCAGCGGGCCCTGGATGGTCGCCTCCTTGGTGGCGTTCTCGAGGATGCCCTCCAGCTCGCCCAGCAGCGGGAAACGGGCGCCCGCCGAGATGAAGTACTGGATCACGCCGGTGTCCTGGCAGCTCGGACGGTTCAGCTTGTCGGCGTAGTCCTGGTTCTCGGCCATGGAGTCATACACGGCGATGGCCAGCGGGTTGGTTTCCGCGGCGCGCAGCTTGGCGGTTTTTTCCTTCACGTCCCTGGGCAGGCGTTTGCCGATGTAGGCGGTGAATTTCGCCAGGGTGTCGGTGAGGGACTGGACGGCTGTTTCTCTATCAACGTTTTCCACGTTTGTTCTCCTTACTGCATCACAAGGCGGGTTTCCGGACCGCGGCTCAGGCGCCGCTGACGGTGGTTGCCGGTTTCACGGTTGGGTTCGATGGTGCGGGGGCCTGGCGCTGTGGCTCTGCATCGGCCTGACCCTCCAGGGCACGGTTCATCTGTGCGGTATCCAGGGCACCGACCCACTTGGCGATGGCCATGGTCCCGACGGCGTTGCCGATGGTGTTGGTGATGGCGCGCGCTTCGGACATGAAGCGGTCGACGCCCAGCAGCAGGACCATGCCGGCCACCGGAATGCTGCCCAGGGAGGCGAGGGTGGCGGCCAGGGTGATGAAGCCGGAGCCGGTCACCCCCGCCGAGCCCTTGGAGGTCAGCAGCAGGACGCCGAGGACGATGAGCTGGTCGGTCAGGCTCAGCGGCGTGTTGGTGGCCTGGGCGATGAAGATCGCCGCCATGGTGTAGTAGATGCACTGGCCGTCGGGGTTGAAGGTCAGCCCGGACGGAATCACCAGGCCCACCACCGGCTTGGACACACCGGCTTTTTCCAGCTTGCCCATCAGTTGCGGCACCACCGATTCCGAAGAGCTGGTGCCCAGCACGGTGAACAGCTCTTCCTTCAGGTACTTGAGGAACTTCCACAGGCTGAAGCCGGACAGCCGTGCGACGAAGCCGAGGACGATCACCACGAACAGGAAGCAGGTGATGTACATGGTCGCCATCAGCTTGCCGAGGGACACGATCGAGCCCAGGCCGTACTTGCCGACGGTGAACGCCATGGCGCCGCAGGCCGCCAGCGGCGCAACCCGCATGACCATGCCGACGATATGGAACATGCCGTGGGAGAAGGCCTCCAGCACATCCACCACCGGCTTGCCGCGCGGACCCAGTTGGGCCAGGGCAATGCCCAGCAGCGTCGAGAACAGCAGGATCGGCAGGATCTCGTTCTTGGCGAAGGCGTCGGTGACGCTGGCCGGGATGATGTGCAGCAGGAAGTCGGTGAAGCTGCCGGAGCCGGCAGCCGCTGCCGAGGTGTAGCTGGCGATGCTCTTGGTGTCGAGGGTCGCCGGATCGACGTTCATGCCCTGGCCGGGCTGGGCCAGGTTGACCACGATCAGGCCCAGGACCAGGGCGAAGGTGGAGAGCACTTCGAAGTAGATCAGTGCCCGCGCGCCGACCCGTCCCAGCTCCTTCATGTTTTCCATCTTGGCGATGCCGAGCACCACCGTGGCGAAGATGATCGGGGCGAAGACCATCTTGATCAGTTTGATGAAGGCGTCGCCCAGGGGCTTGAGGTCAACACCGACGTCCGGCCAGAACACCCCCAGCGCGATGCCGATGGAGACGCCGATCAGAACCTGTACATACAGCTTGCCTAAGAATCGCATGGCCGTTTTTCTCCGCTTTATTGTTGTGAGTCGGATTTTTTGTTGGCGGCCGGGCTGTCAGGCGGCGACGAGGCAGCGTCGCCGGGCAGATAGCCCAGATTTCATGTGGGTAATCACGGAGGCAAATTTAAGGGTTTTTCTGAAATGTGGTAATACAATGAAATTAACTACATTGTTTACCTGGAATTACTAATGAGCCCGGTCTCGGAACTGGCGTTTTTCGTGCAACTGGTGCGGGCGGGGAGCCTGGCGGCGACCGCACGGGAACTCGACCTGACACCGCCCGCAGTGTCCAAGCGCCTGGCGCAACTGGAGCAGCGTCTCGGCGTGCGGTTGCTCAACCGCACCACCCGCAGCATCAGCCTTACCGCCGAAGGCGAGCTGTACCTGGTCAACGCCCAGCGCATCCTCGGCGAGATCGAGGAAATGGAGCAGCAGGTATCCAGCAGCCGCGCCGAACCTCGGGGCTTGCTGCGGGTCAATGCGCCGCTCGGCTTCGGGCGTACCCATGTCGGCCCGGCAGTGTCGTCCTTCGTTCACCGGCACCCGGAAGTGGAGGTGCAATTGCAGCTCACCGACCGTCCGATCAACCTGCCGGACGACGCCACCGACGTCGCCATCCGCTTCGGCGAGCTGCCCGACTCGCGACTGATTGCCCGCAAGATCGCCAGCAACCGCCGACGCCTGTGCGCCACGCCGGGCTACCTGGCGCGCCACGGCCACCCTGAAACGCCGAAGGACCTGGCGCGGCACAACTGCATCGTCCTGCGCCAGAACGACCTGGCCTTCGGTGTGTGGCGTTTCAGCCGGGGCAAGCAGTCGGAATCGATCAAGGTCGCGGGCGGGCTCAGTACGAACGACGGCGAAGTGGCGCTGAAATGGGCGTTGGACGGCCACGGCATCCTCATGCGCGCCGAATGGAACCTGGCCCGCCACCTGCGCTCGGGCGAGCTGGTGGAAGTGCTGCAGGACTACGAAACCCCGCCGGCGGACATCTACGCGGTGTACCTGGAGCGCCTGAACCTGTCGGCCAAGGTGGCGTTCTTTATCGACCACCTGCGCGACTTCTTCCAGCGCAACGCCAGCGGCCTGGAAGGCTGGCAGTGAGCCAAGGGAAAATATCGTCCGACGGCAGGAAAATCCTCGTTCACCGGCCACGCCGGCGGGCGGCGGCTAGGGTAAGGTGACAGGTAAAACGTCTTACCCAAGCTGCGGGACGGAGCCGGCAGCCAGCCAGGAGAAGTTCACGTGGCTTCCTACACCCTGCGACAACTCAAGTATTTCGTCACCACCGTCGAGGCCGGCAGCGTTGCCGAGGCTTCGCGCCAGCTCTACATCGCCCAGCCGTCGATTTCCACGGCGATCAAGAGCCTGGAAGAGAGCTTCGGCGTACAGCTGTTCATCCGCCACCACGCCCAGGGTGTGTCCCTGACTCCCAGTGGCAAGCGTTTCTACAGCAAGACCAAGGCCCTGCTGCAGATGACCCGCGAGTTCGAGCAGAACGCCCTGGCCGACAACGACACCGTGGCCGGGCAGATCGATATCGGCGTGTTCGAAACCGTGGCGCCGCTGTACCTGCCGCGACTGATCGCTGGCTTTCGCCAGCGCTATCCGGGGGTGGACATCCGCCTGCGCGACGGCGAGCAGCAGGAACTGATCCAGGGCCTGACCTCCGGCGCCTTCGACCTGGCGTTCCTCTACGACCACTACCTGGACAACACCATCGAGACCGAACCGCTGATGCCGCCCCAGAAGCCCTACGTGCTGCTGCCGCAGAAGCACCGTTTCGCCGGGCAGAGCCAGGTGTCGCTGCGGGACCTGTGTCCCGAGCCAATGATCCTGCTGGATGTGGCGCCGAGCCGTACTTACTTCGTCAGCCTGTTCAACGATCTTGGTCTGACCCCGAACATCGTCTTCAGCTCTCCGTCGATCGAGATGGTGCGCGGCATGGTGGGACAGGGCTTCGGTTTCTCGCTGCTGGTGACCCGGCCGAGTTCCGAGTGCACCTACGACGGGCAGAAAGTGGTGGCGGTGGACATTACCGAACCTGTGGAGTTGTCGGGGCTGGTGACCGCGAAGCTCAAGCGCGTGCAGTTGACCCGGCCGGCGCAGTTGTTCGTGGACTTTTGTCGGGAAGAGCTGGGCAAGTAACGGCAAGCGAACCAGTGGCGGTGCGCACCGGTCCCAAGGTAGACGATTCCGGTTTGGAGCGACTGCTGTGGAAGACCGCGTGATACAAGGCATCCAGCATGGGGAACCGCAACGCGATGCCGGTGGCTGGCTCCCCCTCGAAGGTTATGCGGCGCTGGGTGACGGCCGCTCGGTGGCCCTGGTGGGCTGGGACGGCTCGATCGACTGGTGGTGCGTACCGCACATGGACTCGCCGCCGTTGTTCGACCGCCTGTTGGCGCCGAAGCACGGCGGCTTTTTCGCGATCACGCCGACACAGCCGTACCGCGTCGAACGCCGTTACCTGCCGGGCAGCAACGTGCTGGAAACCCTGTTCATCACCGAGGGCGGCCAGGCGCGGCTGACCGAGTCGCTCAACAGCGGCCCGGCCGGGCGCTTGCCCTGGGGCGAGCTGGGGCGGCGTCTGGAAGGTCTCGAAGGCCAGGTCGGGTTCGCGGTGAAGATCGACTTCGGCACCCAGGCCGATACCGTCTCGCCGTTTCTCGCCGCCACCGGCAACGGCTGCGTGTTCCACGCCGGGCATATCCTCGGCATGTTCATCTGCGACGAGCAGCTACAGGTCACCCGCAAGGACGACCTGGGCGTGCGTGCCGAGGTGAGTGTGACGGCGGGGGACAAGGTCGTGATGGCATTGGTCACCGGCCGCGACGAACCGCTGGTGGTGCCCAGCCTGGAACTGATCGACGCACGCATCGACGGTTCGCACCGCGAATGGCGGCAATGGAGCGACTGCCTCAGCTACGACGGCCCGTACCCGCAACTGGTGGTACGCAGTGCGCTGGCACTGAAGCTGCTGTTGTCTTCCCCCACGGGCGCGATCATGGCCGCGGCCACCACCTCGCTGCCGGAACGCATCGGCGGCACCAAGAACTATGACTACCGCTTCGCCTGGGTGCGCGATGCCGGCTACATCATCGGCGCCTTTCTCACCATGGGCGCTCAGCCGGAGGCCAAGGCAGCACTGACCTGGCTGCTGCACCGCCTGGGCGAGCACGGCGTGCGGGTGTTCTACACCTTGCTGGGGGAGGTGGGCGAGGGCGCCCGGGCGGTTCCGTTGCCGGGTTACAAGTTCTCGCCACCGGTGGTGGGCAACGATGCGACCGGCCAGATCCAGCATGGTATCTACGGCGACATCTTCGAGACTGTGCGCGGCTTCATCAGTTGCGGCAACGTCCTCGATGCCCGCAGCGCGAAGATCCTCTGCGGCGTCGCCGACCAGTGCGCCGACACCTGGCGTCAGCCCGATTCCGGGCTCTGGGAGCTGCCGGAGATCCGCCACTACACCACCTCGAAGATCAGTTGCTGGCAGGCGCTCCACTACGCGGTGGAGCTGGCCGACCACGGCCATCTGCCCACCACCTGCCGCGACCGCTGGGACCGCGAGCGCCAGCGCATCCACGCCTGGGTCGAGGCGCACTGCTGGAGCGAGGCGTTGCAGGCCTACCAGTTCTATCCCGACAGCGGTCAGCTGGACGCCTCGATCGCCCTGGCGGTGCGCTTCGGCTACCCCGAGCGCGAGCGCCTGGGCAGCACCCTGGAGGCGGTGCAGCGGGAACTGGGGCGTGGCGCATTCCACTTCCGCTACAGCCAGGTCGATCTGGAGGAAGGCTGCTTCCTCGCCTGCACCTTCTGGATGGTCGAGGCCTGGGCGCTGTTGGGCCAGCAAGCCCGTGCCGAGCAGGCATTCGAGCAGGCGGTGGAAGGGCTGGGACGCGGCGTGGGGATCTATTCCGAGATGGTCGATCCGGACGAGGGGCATTACCTGGGCAACCTGCCCCAGGGGCTGACGCACCTGTCGCTGATCCGCGCGGCGCGGGCCATTGGCGGGGACAAGGCGAAGCGCTGAGGGCTATGATCGGCGGCCCGATTCGCTGAATGACCAGGACAACTGCCATGACCTCTACACCACCCAACGACCAGCCGGCGTATCGCCTCATCACCGGCCGCGACGACTCCGCGTTCTGCCAGCGCATTTCCGACCTGCTCGCCCAGGGCTACGAGCTGCACGGCTCGCCCAGCATCACCTTCGACGCGGTGAAGCAGCACGTGATTGCGGCGCAGGCAGTGGTGTGGCCGGCGACGAGGAGGTAGGGCATTACCTCAGGCCATCATCACCGCCGCCGGGGTCAATCCCGTCGGCGAGAGAGCTGACCTGGTGTTGGCGGATGCCAGAACGCCAGCCAAAAGCGGCAAGAGCAGGGCAGTCGGGCACTGGACTTCTCTTGCCGCTTGCGGCTTGTGACGTGTCACTGCCTCATCAATCAAACCGTAATATCCCATCGCCATATTGACCGGCTTTCATAACGATAACGGTCACCTTGCCATGCTCTTCACCCCGCATCGCCTTGCCCTGTGTATCGCGCTCGCCAGCGCGGCTTTCGCTTCAGCCTCCGTCGCCAAGGATTACTCGATCACCAGCGCCACCACCGACACGCTGGAGTTGAAGAAGGGCGACAACCTCAAGGTGTCCGCCCAGGGCAGCATCGTTTCGAGCAAGGACGACGGGGTGATCCTGCCCAAGCACACCAGCGGCACGACCATGACCGTGGAGAACGCCGGGATCATCCGCTCCACCGTGGCCCGCGGCATCGACACCAAGGACGAAGGCGAGGACGCCAGCGCCTGGGTCATCACCAACAAGGCCGGCGCACTGATCCAGGGCACCAACGACGGCCTGCGCTTCCAGACCAACCCGACGGCGGGCGGTACCCTGAAGATCGTCAACGCCGGGACCATCGAGTCCACCGGCGACGGCCAGGCCATCGACCTGGAAACCCTGAACAACCCGAAATTCACCACCAGCCTCACCAACGAAGCCACCGGCGTGATCCACGCCGTGGGCAACGACGCGATCAAGACCGGCTCCAACGCCACCGTCATCAACTACGGCCTGATCCACACCGACACGGCGCCCCAGGACAAGAACGGCCTGGACCAGAAGTTCGACGGCATCAAGATCGGCGAGTCCACCGGCGTCACCGTGTACAACTACGGCACCATCAGCGCCGATCGCCACGGCATCGACCTGAAGACCGACGCCACTCTGTACAACTACGGCAGCGTCACCGGTCGCAACGGCTCGGGCTTCGGTTCCGACGGTTTCGGGACCGTCTTCAACTACGCGGGCGGGGTCATCACCGGGGCCATCGCCGACGGCAAGATAAATGGCGACGGTGACGGCGTGGACATCGACAAGATCGGCCATATCTACAACGAAGGCACCATCCAGGGCCTCGGCGCCAAGGGCGTCGACAGCGGTGGCCGGCCCAACGGCAGCGAAGGCATTGCCATGGGCGGCGGTACCATCGTCAATACCGCCAGCGGCATCATCCGCAGCGTCGACAACGGCATCCTGGTGGACGATGGCGCCGAAGGCTCCGGGCTGGCCGCCACCCGTATCACCAACTTCGGCCTGATCGAAGGCGAGGGCGGTTTTGCCATCAAACTGATCGGCAACTTCGACGACACCGTGATCAACGGCGGCCTCATCAGCGGCGGCAATGGCCTGGCCCTGAGCATGGGCGACGGCAACGACAGCCTGACCGTCACCACGGGCGGTGTGTTCAAGGGCCTGGTGGATGCCGGCGACGGCATCGACACCCTGACCCTCGATGGCAGCGGCAGCTTCGGCAACAGCGCCAACTTCGAGAAGCTGGTGGTCAATGGCGGCACCTGGACCCTGAGCAGCGTCGACGATTTCAGCCAGGGCGGCACGGTGAATACCGGCGCCAGCCTGGTCAACCAGGGCAGCATCCTGGGTGCGCTGGTGGTGGATGGCACCTATGCCGGCGGCGGTTCGGTGGGTGGTCTGACGATCAATGGCCGTATGCTGACCAATACCGGTCTGGGGGTGGCCACGGTCAACGGCGACCTGAACTTTGCCAGTGGCGCGAGCCTGGTCTATGGCGTCAACGCCGACGGCAGCAGTGCGCCGATCAGCGTCAGCGGCACCGCCCACCTCAACGGCGCCAGCCTGCAGGTGCAGCCGTCGGCGGGCGAGTACCCGTGGAAGAGCCACTACACGGTGCTCAATGCCGGCGCGGTGGACGGCACCTTTGGCAAGGTCACCAGTGACTACGCCTTCCTGACCCCGACCCTGACCTACACCAGTACCTCGGTGGGCCTGGACTACACCCGCAACGACGTGTCCTTCGAGCACTACACCGGCAACGGCAACAGCGCCGCCGCGGCCCGCGCCCTGGGCAGCCTCGGCAGTGACAGCAAACTCTACAACGCCCTGCTCAACACCTCGACTGCCACCGCTGGTAGCGCCATCGAGCAACTGAGCGGCGCCAGTACCGCCAATCTGGCCGGCGCCACCCTGGCTGGCAGTGCCCAGGTCGGCAGCAGCATGCTCGGCGCCATGCAGTCGCTGGGCGGCGGTGCTGGCCTGCTGGTCGGCCTGAACCAGGACGACACACCGGTGCTGGCCGCCACCGGCCTGTCCCAGGGCGTGCGCAACCTCAACGACCCGAATGCCCTCGGCCGCCTGTGGGTGCAGGGCCTGGGCAGCTACGGCAAGGTCGATGGCAGTCACGGCAGCAGTGCGCTCGAACAGCGCACCGGCGGTGCCGTGCTGGGCCTGGACTGGGCGGTGGGCAGCGACTGGCGCCTGGGCGTGCTGGGTGGCTACTCGCGTACCCGGCTTGACGCCACCGGCCTGGACGGCAACGTCGATAGCTGGCACGCCGGTGTCTACGCCCTGCGTCAGAGCGGTGCGCTGGCGTTGCGCCTGGGCGCGGCCTACAGCCGCCACGACGGCGACAGCAAGCGAGACCTGGGCTTCAGCGGTTTTGAAGAGCGCATCACGGGCAACTACGATGCCGACAGCCAGCAAGCGTTCGCCGAACTGGGTTATGCCCTGGGCAGCGGTCGCCTGAGTGCCGAGCCTTTCGCCAACCTCGGCTACCAGCGCTATCACCGTGATGCCTACCGCGAGAAGGGCGGCGATGCCGCGCTGGCGGTGGAAGCCGATACCCAGGACAACGTCACCAGCACCTTCGGCGTGCGCATCGCCCACCTGGGCCAGCTGGACAACGGCATGAGCCTGACCCCACGGGCCAGCCTCGGCTGGCGCCACACCTACGGCAGCCTCGATACCCGCACCCGGCAGGCCTTCATCGCCGGTGGCGACGCCTTCAGTGTCGAGGGCAGTGCGCTGGACCGCGACAGCCTGGTGGTGGAAGCCGGCCTGACCCTCGGCGTCAGCGCTCGCCAGTCGGTGGGGCTTGGCTACAGCGGCGAGCTGGGCAGCAATAGCCGCAACCATGCGCTGATGGGGCAGTGGGAACTGAAGTTCTGAGGCAGGGCTCAAGCGCCTGATTCTCTCGGGCTCGAAAACCTGTGGGAGATTCTATGGTTTTCGGGAAGCCCATTAGCTGACTTTTGGTCGGTATTCGCCCTGTCCTTTCAACAGGGCGAATACCACGCGAGCAAGCTTGCGAGCGAGCATCACCAAGGCTTGGGTAGTGCGGAATCCTTTGCTTATGTATCCCTCATAAACCTCTTTCCAAGCAGCAGTGCGACGGGCCGACATTGCAGCGTTGTGCAACAGGCGACGAGCTTCAGGATCACCGCGCTTGGACAAACTGCGACGTCCATCTTTCTGGCCCGACTTGGAGACCCGGAGGTCCAGTCCCAGAAATGCGATAAAGGCATCCGAGTTTCGAAAGTCTCCTCGCTGAAAGGCGGTGAGCAAACGAGCGCCAGTCAACAAACCGATACCTTCAACTTTCATGCAACGCTCCAATTGCTCCGCCAATCCGGCCTCTTTCAACTGGTTATTGATGGTTTTTTCAATGAGCGCTTCTAATCGCGCCATGGCTTTGAGCTGGCCCCCTATTGCCCTCTTGAGCAGGGGTTCATTGGCCCAGCTCTGTTTGAGGCTGACGCGCGCCTGGACCACTGCAGCACGACGGCGGAAAAGGCTGATAATGCGACGATAGAGCGTGCAGGGCGGGCTCCACGGACGTAGCTCCTGGCCCTCGTTCTTGAGATACCGAGCAAGCAGCCGGGCATCCAGCGCGTCGGTCTTGGCGCGGATATTCACGCCTTTGCGGTAGTGGCTCAGTTCATAGCCACCCACCATGTAAATCGTGCAGCCGAACTCATGAGCGAGATCAGCGAACATCAAGTGATAGATATTGGTCGCTTCGATGGCGACAGCTACTTTTCCCGGCAACGCTTTGAGCCAATTCTTGATGGATGTCTTGTTATTGGGAATGGTCTCCAGCTCATCGGACTCGGCGTGGTAAATCACCAACTCATCTTTGGCGACGTCCACACCCACAATCGGCTGTAAAACAGTAACTGGCATTGCCATTGGGCTTTCTTCCCGGATATGGTTTGAGGGCTTGAAGGGCCACCCAGAGGCGCAGGCTTGTATCTTTCGTCGGTTGTGAGCCAGAAGGATTCTTTATCGGCGCTTGGGTGAAAGGAGGAGGGGCGAGATCTCCCACGGTCTGTACTGCGCGAACAGTCAGAAGCTGGCTTTGTCCCTTCTCCTCCCTTCAAGTCCTACCATACAAGCTGGCCTTGCCAGCGATGGCGTCGTTCCGGGCGACTGGGTTATGGCTGCCGTGCGCTTGTCGATAGATCTTCAGCGTTCTCGAGATCGAGCGCCGTCCGCACGGCGCATCGCCGGCAACGCCGGCTCCCACATTTGTTGCAACGCGCCATGACCTGTGAGACTGGCGTTGTCAGCCTTGGTGCATGACAACAGATCCTCTGTGCTGGGCACCCGCCCGCAGACCGCGTACCATCTGCCGCCCCCGGCCCTGCGCCGGGGACACGCGGAGAATGCCCATGAAACTGTCCAGAAACGAAAGCGCCAGCGTCGAGCGGCGCCTCATCAAATACCTCACCCAGGCCTGCGAGGCGGCGAAGTTCGAGATCGACGGTTTTGTCTGGCTCGACCATGTGGTCGATTACGCCGACTATCCCCGCAGCCTCCAGGTCAGCTGGGCCTTCGCCACCGTCGAGCAACGCGACCGGGCCGCCAGTGGCCCGGCACTGGCACGCATCCGCGAGTTCACGGACATCGCCCTGACCGATGCCGGCGTGCCGCTGGAACAGGTCGCCGACCCGCTGCGGCTGATCCACGAGCGGCAGGGCTGAACCATGGCCAAGGATATCGAGAACCCCTGCGTGTCCCTCTGTCAGCTCAACAGTGAACTGTGCGTGAGCTGCGGCCGCAGCCGCGAGGAAATCCGCAAGTGGCGGGGCATGAAACGCCCCGAGAAGATGGCCACCGTGCAACGGGCGGCGGCGCGGATGAAGGCGATCAACAAGAAGAACGCGGGGCGGTGTCCGTCCTGACCAGACGCTCGACGAATCCGGCCACCTGCCGGTTGCCCCGCAAGTGCACCACCGGCACCTGCGGGCCGACCTTCAGCCGCACGCCTTCGATGCCTGGCCGGTAGCCACGGTCGAACTGCCAGACGAATTTCAGGAAGGTCAGAAACTCGCGATCGAGCTTTTCCCGACAACCTTCGGCAAGATCGGGGCGCGGACGGTTCAGCAGGCTGCGCACGATCACCCGGCGCAGGCAGGTCCAGCGTGGCGTATCGAGCCAGATCACCAGGTCCGCGCGAGGCAGGCGCAGGTCGAAGGTGCGCCGGGCGTAGTTGCCTTCGCTGATCCAGGCGTCACCGCGCAGTGCGGCGCGCATCCGTTCACGAAACTGCTCGGCGTCGGGCTCGACCCAGCCGGGCTCCCAGAACAGTTTGTCCAGGTGCACCACTGGCAGACCGAGACGCTGGCCCAGAAGCCGGGCCAGGGTGGACTTGCCGCTGCCGGCGTTGCCCAGAATCATGATCCGTTGCATGGAAAGGACGTCCTGTCGCGCAAAAAAGGGCGGCGATTTTGCCCGTTTCCGGGGCGCTGTCAAGCGCTCGCCTGAACTAAAAACTGACTGTTGAGTCAGGGTAAAGGACCTTTCCCAACTGCCGCGAGAACCTCGACATGACGCTTTACACCCTGGACTACCGTTGCGACGGCGAACCCTGCACCCATGAACTGGAACTGCCGCAAGCCGACCTGCCTCGCCATGAAGCGGCGCTGCATCTTCTGCAACTGCACCATGGCGATGCCGAGAACAGCCTGGTGATGCCCAGCGCCGACGCCACGCCTGGGGAAATCCTCGAACAGGCCGAGCGCGTCGGCCTCACCGACATCGAGGTGCGCGGCGCCCTCAGGGCACCGCCGAAAACACCGAGCCGGTGAGGCGCTCGCTCAACAGCTCCAGCGCCCGCAGACCCGCCAGCGAGTTGCCCGAAGCATTCAGCGCCGGTGACCACACGCAGATGCTGTAGCGCCCCGGAACCACCACGACGATGCCGCCGCCGACCCCGCTCTTGCCCGGCAGCCCCACGCGGTAGGCGAAGTTGCCGGCCTCGTCGTACAGGCCGCTGGTAGCCATGATGGCGTTGATCTGCTGCGCCTGGCGCGGGCTCAGCACCTGTTCGCCACTGTGGGGGCAGTAGCCGCTGTTGGCGAGGAAGGCGAAGCCCCTGGCCACGTCGATGCAGTTCATCGACAGGGCGCAGTGGTGGAAGTAACTGCGCAGCACCGCGTCCACGTCGTTGTGGAAGTTGCCGAACGCCTGCATCAGGTAGGCCATGGCGGCATTGCGCGCACGGTGCTGGTACTCGGATTCGGCCACCACCGCGTCGCTGACGATGCGCGGATTGCCGCTCAGGCGACGGACGAAGTCGCGCATCGACAGGGTCGGCGTTGCGTAGCGGGACTGGTTGATATCGCAGATCACCAGGGCGCCGGCGTTGATGAACGGGTTGCGCGGGCGGCCCTTTTCCACTTCGAGCTGCACCAGCGAATTGAACGCCTGCCCGGACGGTTCGTAGCCCAGCCGCGACCAGATGGACTCGCCACTGTGGCCGATGGCCTGGACCAGGCTGAACACCTTGGAGATGCTCTGGATCGAGAACGGTGTCTCGGCGTCGCCAGCGCAATGCACCTGGCCGTCCAGGCCGTGCACGGCAATGCCGAGCTGGTCGGGTGCGACCTGGGCGAGGGCGGGAATGTACTGCGCCACCTGGCCGTGGCTGAGCAGGGGGCGGACCTGGTCGAGGATGTCTTGCAGCAGTGCTTGCATCGGTAATGCCTGGGAAGGATGAGGGGCCGGATTGGGTTGACGCCGCCGATGGGCGCTGGAGCACATCGGCGGCGGCGGTCAGCCCCTCATGGCATCAGACGCCCTTGGTCGAAGGCAGCAGGATCGTCAGGATGCCCAGCAACGGCAGGTACGAGCACAGGGTGTACACCTCGTTGATGCCGTGGATGTCCGCCAGATACCCCAGCAGCGCCGCGCCAATGCCCCCGAAGCCGAACATCAGGCCGAAGAAGATCCCGGCGATCATCCCGACGTTGCCCGGCACCAGCTCCTGGGCGTAGACCACGATGGCCGAGAAGGCCGAGGCCATGATGAAGCCGATGACGATGCTCAGCACGCTGGTCCAGAACAGGTCCACGTAGGGGAGCGCCAGGGTGAAGGGCGCGGCGCCGAGGATGGAGAACCAGATCACCGCCTTGCGCCCGATGCGGTCGCCGATCGGCCCGCCGAAGAAAGTACCGGCCGCCACCGCCCCGAGGAACAGGAACAGGTAGAGCTGCGAGCTGGCCACCGACAGGTCGAACTTCTCGATCAGGTAGAAGGTGAAGTAGCTGGTGAAACTGGTCATGTAGAAGTATTTGGAGAACACCAGCAACGCCAGGATCACCAGGGCAAAGGTCACCCGCCGTTTCGACAGGCCATGGGTCGCCTGGCTGCCGGGCTTGAGGGTGAACAGCGCCAGGTGCCCGCGGTACCAGCGGCTGAGGCCGTACAGCACGCCGATGGCGAACAGCGCGAACAGGCCGAACCAGGCGGTGTGGCCCTGGCCGTAGGGAATGATGATCGCCGCCGCCAGCAGCGGGCCGAAGGCTGAACCGGCGTTGCCCCCGACCTGGAAGGTCGATTGCGCCAGGCCGAAGCGTCCGCCTGACGCCAGCCGGGCGATGCGCGAGGCTTCCGGGTGGAAGGTGGACGAGCCGATGCCCACCAGCGCCGAGGCCAGCAGGATGGCCTCGAAGCTGCCGACGAAGGCCAGCATCAGGATGCCCACCAGGGTGCAGATCGAGCCGGTGGGCAGCAGCCATGGCTTGGGATGGCGGTCGGTGTGGTAGCCGACCCAGGGCTGCAGTAGCGAGGCGGTGAGCTGGAAGGTCAGGGTGATCAGGCCGATCTGGGTGAAGCTCAGGCCGTAGTTGGCCTTGAGGATCGGGTAGATCGATGGCAGGACCGCCTGGATCAGGTCGTTGATCAGGTGGGCCAGGGCGCAGGCGCCGATCACGCGCATGACCAGAGGGCTGGCCTGGCGTGCGACCGAGGCGGCGGAGAAGGGTGACGCGGTGCTGCTGGTAGACATGGTGCTGGACCTTCCAGGGCAGGGCGCGGTGCAACTGGCGCAGGCCGGGGCCTGGGCAGAAATACGCGCGCGGGGGTTCAGGATCGGGTGGAGCGAGGGCTATGCTAGGCGCCGGATACATGCCTGTCTCACGCGATTCGGGAGGCGACTGTCGAGAAAAGGGCAAGATGATCAGACCGCTTGATGAATTTCTCCGCGACATCGACCAGGCCGACTGGCGCCTGAGCAGCAGCGCCACCGATTACCCGGAGAACTGGCACATCTCGCCCCATGCCCACGACAAGCACCAGTTGATCTACGCCATCGAGGGCGTGATGGTGGTGAACTCGGCGCAGAGCCAGTGGACCGTGCCGCCGAGCCGGGGCTTGTGGATGCCCCGTGGCCAGGTGCACGCGATCCGTTGCGTCGGCGCGATCAAGATGCGCAGCGTGTTCGTCCAGGCCGACGACGCCCTCGATCTGCCTGGCGAGACCCGTGCGGTGAGCATTTCGCCGCTGCTCAGCGAGCTGATCAAGGTCTCGGTGGACATGCCCCATCCGCACCGTCCCGATTCGCGCGAGGCGCGGGTGATGCGGCTGATCCTCGATGAACTGGAGATGCTGCCCACCCTGCCGTTGAACCTGCCGCAGCCCGTCGACCCGCGGCTGCGCAAGATCTGTGCAGCGCTGCAACGCAACCCCGGCGACAGCTCGACCCTGGCCCACTGGAGCACGCACCTGGGCCTCGACGAAAAGACCATCCAGCGCTTGTTCCACAAGGACACCGGCATGACCTTCGGCCAATGGCGCCAGCAGGCGCGCTTGCTGTTGGCGCTGGAGCGCATCGCCGTGGGGGAGAAGATCATCGACGTCGCGGGGGAACTGGGCTACGACAGCCCGAGTGCCTTCAGTGCCATGTTCCGCAAGCATTTCGGCAAGACCCCGAGCCAGTTTTTTCGCTGACAGGTCCTCTGCGAAAGCGTGGCCTTATCCATCAGCTATCCTGCTTTTAGCGATTAGGAATTTTCGCTATTTGGATGGTGAATTTTCATCGCTCCCGGCATTTCCCTGAAACCGGAAGTTACTTTTGTCTCGCGCATCAATTGTTTGCGTTCGTTTAGGCTGCGGCCTTCGGATCTTTCCTGCAGGTCTGTAGTCACTGTTACGAGGAAACAAGAAGGAGAAACACATGCTCGCCCGGTCACTGACCTTCGCCACTCTGCTCGCCGTCTTCGCGCCGCTCGCGATCGCCGATGACGCCCCTCTGGCCCAGGAACTGGGCAAGGCCCGCCCGCTGGTGGTCATTGCACCGAGTACCGCCGACCCGACCTTGCGGGGCATTACCGAGTCGTTGAAGGATCCGGCCACCCAGGCCGGTTTCAAGGAGCGCGGGCTGGTGCTCTACAGCGTTGCCGGCATGATCGGCAAGCGCGACGACAAGTTCCTCGAACAGCAGACCACCATGGCCTTGATCCGCGAGGTATCGCGCAGTGCCAAGACCGGCACCCGGGTGATTCTGGTGGGCAAGGATGGCGTGGCGCACGAGATCGAGCACGACGGCACGGTCGACACCGCAAAGATCTTCGCCGCGGTCGACGAGCTGCCCGCCAGCGAGAAAGCCATCACCGCACCGGAACCAGTGCCCGTCGCCGAAACCAAGGCCGGCAAGCCGGCCAAGCCCGGTGAAGCGGCAAAACCGGCCAAGCCAGCCAAGCCGCTGCCGCCGCCCAAACCGCTGGACGACTGAACCCTTGCGGCAGACAGCACGGGGCCGACCTCACCGCGAGGTCGGCCCCGTGTTCGTTTCAGTGCAGGATCTGCGCGAGGAAGTCCCGCGCCCGCGGGCTGCGCGGTGCGTTGAAGAAGGTTTCCGGCGGTGCGTCCTCGATGATCTGGCCGCCGTCGAGGAACAGCACCCGCTGCGCCACCTGGCGGGCGAAGCCCATCTCGTGGGTGACGCAGAGCATGGTCATGCCGCTGTCGGCCAGTTTGACCAGCACGTCGAGCACTTCGGCGACCATCTCCGGGTCGAGTGCCGAGGTCGGCTCGTCGAACAGCATGATCCTGGGCTTCATGCACAGTGCCCGGGCGATCGCCACCCGCTGCTGCTGACCGCCGGACAGCTGGCCGGGGTACTTGCCCGCCTGGCTGCCGATGCCCACTTTGTCCAGGTACAACCGCGCCAGTTCCTCGGCTTCGCTGCGGCTCAGGCCGCGCACGCTCATCGGCGCCAGGGTGCAGTTGTCGAGCACGCTCATGTGCGGGAACAGGTTGAAATGCTGGAACACCATGCCGATCTCGCTGCGCACTTTCGCCGCCTGGCGGGTGTTGCCCGCAAGGTCGGTGTCATTGACCAGGATCCGGCCTTTCTCGGCGATCTCCAGGCGGTTGATGCAGCGGATCAGGGTGGACTTGCCCGACCCGGAAGGGCCGCAAAGGACGATGCGCTCGCCCTCGCGCACGGTCAGGTCGATGCCGCGCAGCACGTGGTACGGGCCGTAGTATTTGTCCAGGCCGCTGATCTGTACCGCCACGTTGCCCGCGGCGGCGATGGGAGAGGGTTCGGCAAGGCTGAGTGAGGCGTTCATTGTTATCGTTCTCCGGCGTGGCTCGAATGGCGAGGCTCAGTTGAAGCGTTCAGCGCTGTAGGGCTTTGGATCGGTGAACGGCGTTTCGCCGGTCATCATCTCCGCCAGCAGGCGACCGCTCACCGGGCCAAGGGTCAGGCCGTGGTGGGCGTGGCCGAAGTTGAACCACAGCCCCGGGTGGCGAGCGGCCGGGCCGATTACCGGGCGCATGTCCGGCAGGCACGGGCGACGGCCCAGCCACGGGGTCTGCTCGATGCGTTCGCCCAGCGGGAACAGGGCGCGGGCGATGGCCTCGCAGCGCTGCAACTGGATGTCGTTGGCGGCGTCGCCGCTGGCGGCGAACTCGATGCCGGTGGTCAGGCGGATGCCCTGTTCCATCGGCGCCAGCACGAAGCCGGCCTGGGCGTCGCACAGCGAGTGGGTCAGGTGGGCGCCGGCCCGCGGCTTGTAATGGGCGTGGTAGCCGCGCTTGATCTCCAGCGGAATGCGGTAGCCCAGCGGCTTGAACAGCTCGGCGGCCTGCGGGCCGAGGGCGATCACCACGTCGGCGGCCGTGACCGGGCCGCGCCGGCTGTCCACCTGCCACTCGCCGGACACCTGGCGCAGGCTGCGCGCATCGCCATGGATAAACTGCCCGCCGCGCTGGACGAACAGCGCGGTGTAGGCCCGCACCAGGGCGCCAGGGTTGCTCACGGTCTTGGGATCGCGCCAGTGGATGCCGCCGACCACGCCCTGGCCGAGGTCGGGTTCGCGGGCGTGCAACTGTGCGCTGTCGAGGACTTCGAAGCTCAGCCCGTAAGGACGCAATGCCTCGGCTTCGGCCTTGGCGTGGGTGAACGCGGCGTCGTTGCGGTAGACCTCGATCCAGCCGTTGGCCTTGATCAGTGCTTGGGCACCGGCGGCTTCGATCAGCGAGTCATGTTCTTCCACGCAGCGCTGCACCAGCGGCAGCATGGCCCGGGTCGCCTCCGCCAGGGGGGCGGGGGCCGAATTGCGCCAGTAGCTCAGCAGCCAGGGCGCGGCCTTGGGCAGGTAGCGCCAACTGAAACGCACATCCGATTGCTGGTTGAGCCCATAGCGGGCCAGCTTCGCCAGGTCCCGTGGAAAGGCGTAGGGAATCACGCTGGAGCGCTCGATCAGCCCGGCGTTGCCGTGGCTGGTGCCGTTGCCGGGCTCGTCGCGGTCGATCAGCACGACCTTGCGGCCACGGGCCTGCAGGTGCAGCGCGGTACTGACGCCGACGATCCCGGCGCCCAGAACGATGGTTTGGCAATGCATGACGGGTGTCCTCTACAACGTGTTCAGGGCAGGTGGCGGCCCAGGCGGGCCTCGATGAGTTTCAGGCTGCGTCGCACGGTCTCGACGATCAGCAGGTAGAGCACGGCGGCCCAGAGGTAGATCTGGAAATCGAAGCTGCGGGAGAACGCCAGCTTGGTCACGCCCATCAGGTCGTAGATCGTCACCAGCGAGGCGATGGCGCTGGCCTTGATCATCAGGATCAGCTCGTTGCCCAGTGGCCCGATGGCCACCACCAGCGACTGTGGCAGGATCACCTTGAAGAAGGTGGTCGAGCGCTTGAGGCTCAGCGCACTGGCCGCTTCGTACTGCCCCGGCGCCACCGCCAGCAGACTGCCGCGGAAGATTTCCGCCTGGTAGGCCGCCGTGTTCAGGGTGAAGGCCAGCAGGGTGCAGTACCAGGCATCGCGGAAGAACCACCACAGGCCGACGTCCTGCCAGAACCCCTTGAACGAGCCGATGCCGTAGTACAGCAGGAACAACTGCGCCAGCAGCGGCGAGCCGCGGAAGAAGTACACGTAGCCGGCGCTCAGGCGTTGCAGCACCAGGCTTTTCGACATCCGTGCCAGGGCCAGCAGCATGCCCAGCAGGGCACCGAGGGTGAAGGAGATCGCCACCAGCTTGGCGGTCACCAGCAGACCGTCGATAAAGCGCGGGCCGTAGCGTTCCAGCAGGTCGGGGTTGAGAAACAGGGCCAGCAGTTCGTCGAAGCTCATGGGCGGGCGCTCCGCAGGTGGCGGCTGAAGTGGTTTTCAATGAACTGGAAGACTCGGCCCGACAGCGCCGAGAACAGCAGGTAGCACAGGCACGCCACGCCGTAGAACAGCATCGGTTCCTTGGTCACGCTGACAGCGAGGTTGGTCTGGCGCATCAGGTCCACCAGCGAGATGGTCGAGACCAGCGAGGTGTCCTTGAGCAGTGACAGCCAGTTGTTGGAAAGGCCGGGCAGGGCGATGCGCAGCAACTGTGGAAACACCACCTTGGCGAACGCGGTGCGCTGCCCAAGGCCGAGGGCGGCGCAGGCTTCGTACTGGCCCTTGGGTACGGTCTTGAACGCCGCCAGCCAGATCTCGCTGGAGAAGGCGGCGAACACCAGGCTGAAGGCGACCATGGCAGCCAGGAAGGTATTGATCAGCACCTCGCCTTCGTAGCCCAGGGCGGCGAGGATTTTCTGCGCGGCGATCTGGCAGCCGTAGTAGATGATCAGCAGCGTGAGCAGCTCGGGCAGGCCGCGGAACACCGTGGAAAAGACCGTGGCGAAGGCCCGTGGCAGGCGTTTTTTCGAGCGTGCGGCCAGGGCGATGCCCAGGCCCAGCGGCAGGCCGATGGGCAGGCAGGCCAGGGCCAGCGCCAGGGTCACCAGGGCGCCGGCCAGCAGCGCCTGGCCCCAGCCGCCACTGGCGAAGGAGAGCAGGGAGAGTTGTTCGAGCATGGGCGGTGCCTCAGGCAGGAAAGCGGTGTTTGCGCAGCACTCCGGGGCCTTGTCGCCGGCCAGCCGGCTCTCACGTTGAACTGTGGGAGCCGGCTGGCCGGCGATGGCGGCCCTGAGGCCGCCGCAGGGTCACTGGTAGATATCGAAGTCGAAGTACTTGCCGGCGATCTTCTGGTAGGTGCCGTCGGCGACGATGGCGTCCAGTGCCTTGTTCAGCCGCTCGCGCAGGGCTTCGTCTTCCTTGCGCACCGCGATTGCCGCGTCGGCGCGGGTGCCATCGACGTCGCCCAGGGTCTTGCAGCAGTCCTTGCCGCTCTTGTTCAGCCATTCCAGCAGCGGGAATTTGTCGGCGATCACGCCGTCGAGGCGGCCGGCGGCGAGGTCGGCGTTGGCTTCGTCCAGGGTCGGGTACAGTTTCACGTCGGCACCGGCCTTGCCATACACATCCTCGGCGTAGATGGCCTGGGTCGAGGACGCCTGGGCACCGACGGTGTAGCCCTTGAATTTCGTCTGCGCGTCGGTGATCTCGCTGTCTTTCGGTACGGCTACCGACAGCGGGGTGCGGTAGTAGTGGTTGGTGAAGGCGATCTTCTTGCGCCGCTCCTCGGTGTCGATCATCGACGCCACCACCGCGTCGTATTTGCGCGCCATCAGCGCGGGAATGATGCCTTCCCAGTCCTGGGCCACCAGGGTGCACTCGACCTTCATCTGCTCGCACAGGGCCTTGGCGATGTCGACATCGAAGCCGTGCAGCTGGTTGTTGGAGTCAACGTAGTTGAACGGTGGGTAGGCGCCTTCCGTGGCGATTTTCAAGGTTTCGGCCTGGGCCGAGACGATACCGGCGAGCAGCAGGGCGCAGGCCCCCGCGAAGCGGACAACTGGTTTCATGGAAATACCCCGATCTGTGATTGCACTCTCTGGTTATTGTTTTGCCGTTGACGTGTAGCCAACGAATTCGTTGTGTAGAGCGGCAGTTGCGTCCAAGCGTTTTTCAACATCAGGCCCGAGTTTCTTGCAGACCTCGTTGACCATCAGGTGAGCCCACGACAGCATCGTCGCGGTGGACTCCCAGAACAGATTGAATTGGGTCGGAATGCGGAACACCTCGTCGGCGTTGGCATCGGCCCAGTCACAGAAGGTATCGGTAACCAGTGTTACCGGGATGCCCGCTTCCCGTGCCTTGCGACACAGCAGCAGGGCATGGCGCGAATAGCGGCGCGCCTCGAACACCACCAGCGCGCACTGCGCCGGGTTGCCCAGCAGCACGTCGCCGAAGTGCCCGGCGCTGCCGTCCACCACCTGCACGCCATCGCGCAGGTACTGCAGCAGGTGCGCCATGCACTGGGCAATGCCACGCTCGGTCTGGAAGCCGGCGACGAACACCCGCGGCCGTTCGGCCAGGCGCCGGGCCACGGTTTCCCAGGCTGGCGTGCGGCTGTATTCGTAGACCCGCACCAGCGCGGCGACTTCCAGATCGAGGCTGCGGCTGCTGCCTTCGCCGTCGTCGCCAGAGTGTTGGCGGAATTCTTGCAGCCGGTCGCCCACCAGCCAGGGACCGTCACCGAGGTCGTCCTTCAAGTCCTGCTTGAGCGCCTTGAGGTGCTCGTAACCGAGCGAACGACAGAAGCGCCCGACACTGGATTCGCTGACGCCGATTTTCTCCGCCAGGCTGGCGGAGGTTTCGAAGGGCAGGTCGGTGAGGTGGGCGAGCATGTAGCTGGCGATCTTGCGACCCGAGGCCGATGCATTGTGCAGGCTGCTTTCCAGGCGTTGCTTGATCGGTTGGCTCACGGCGCTGTCTCGGTGGTGGTTATGCTGGAAACAGAAAATGAATGTTTTCTGTCATCAAGTCAATATTTGACAGATAGCTGTCACAAGGGGAAAGTCAGCTCGCTGTCATGGCGGTTGCCCACTCCACATCCAACGCAAGGGAGCTCCAGATGTCCGCACCTGTGAAACAGTTGCCGTTCGCCGAACTCGAAAGCCTGCTGCAACGCATCTTCGTGCGCCACGGCACCAGCGATGCGGTGGCCCGCGCGCTGGCGTTCAACTGCGCCAGTGCCCAGCGCGACGGCGCCCACAGCCACGGCGTGTTCCGCATTCCGGGCTACGTCTCGACCCTGGCCAGCGGCTGGGTGAACGGCAAGGCCGAACCGGTGGTGCGGGACGTGGCCAGCGGTTATGTCAGCGTCGATGCCGGCGGTGGCTTTGCCCAGCCGGCCCTGGCGGCGGCCCGCGAGTTGCTGCTGAGCAAGGTGCGCAGCGCCGGGATCGCGGTGCTGGCGATCCACAACTCCCATCACTTCGCTGCCCTGTGGCCTGATGTCGAGCCGTTCGCCGACGAGGGTCTGGTGGCACTGAGCGTGGTCAACAGCATGACCTGCGTGGTGCCCCAGGGCGGTCAGCGACCGCTGTTCGGCACCAACCCCATCGCCTTTGCCGCACCCTGCGCCGGCGCCGCGCCGATCGTCTTCGACATGGCCACCAGCGCCATCGCCCATGGCGATGTGCAGATCGCTGCGCGCAAGGGCGAGCTGCTGCCCGAAGGCATGGGTGTGGACCGCCTGGGTCAGCCGACCCGTGACCCGGCGGCGATCCTCGATGGCGGCGCGCTGCTGCCGTTCGGCGGCCACAAGGGCTCGGCGCTGGCGATGATGGTGGAACTGCTGGCAGCGGCGCTGACCGGCGGCAACTTCTCCTTCGAGTTCGACTGGTCGGAGAACCCGGGGGCGAAGACGCCGTGGACCGGGCAACTGCTGATCGTCATCGACCCGACCCTGGCCCAGGGCAATCGATTCGCCGAGCGCAGCCGCGAACTGGTGCGGCAGATGGAGGCCGTGGGCGTCAGTCGCCTGCCGGGGGAACGACGCTTCCGCGAGCGGGAAAAGTCGGCGCGGGAGGGCGTCACCCTGAGCCTGGACGAGTTCGAACAGTTGCTCCTGCTGGCGCAGTGATTGGCAGCGACGGTCAAGTAGCCGGCACGAGCGTGCAAGACGCCGGCAGCGCAATCCGGTCAACTCGGGGTTTTCACTGCCGAACGGTGTGCGCTGATGTTTTTCAGGAAGGATCATTGGGTGCAGGAACTGCAGCAGGCGCTGGTGCATATCCACCAGGGCCAGCCATGGGAAGGACCGCGTGACGGGCAGTTGCAGCGTCATCCGGCCCTGCTCGCGGCGCTTGCCGGGCTGGCGGTGGATCGCCAGCAGGACCGGGCGCAACGGGACGAGGCCCGTGCCCGCTGCGCTGAACTGAACGAGCAACTTGACCAACTGCGCCGGCAGGACGCCGCCGCTCGCGACGAGATCCGGCACCTGCAGCAGGACTGTCAACACCTGCGCGACGTCATCGACGACCAGGCCCGGCAGATCCAGGCGCACCAGCAGCAGGCCGCAGTCTGGGCACAGCTTGAATCCACGCTCACCGAAGGTACCTGGGACATCAGTGTGGTCCAGGGCGATGTGCAGCATCCGGACAGCCATATGCGCATCTCCAGCCAGTTCCGTGCGCTGATGGGCTACAGCGCCAGCGAACTGCCGGACGGCTGGAACGCCCAGGTCAGCATCACCCATCCCGACGATCTGGCGCAGATCATGGGGCTGTTCGAGCGCGAGATCCTCAAGCCGGGGGGCACTGGCGAGTACGTTTTCGAGTACCGCATGCGCCACAAGACCCGCGGTTACATCTGGTGCCGCGAGCGGGGATGCGCGGTGCGCGACGAGCGCGGGGTGCTGCAGCGGGTGATCGGCGCCGTGCGCGACATCAGCGACGAGCGCAGCGCCCAGGCCAGCCATGAACAGATGCTGTCGCAGAACCAGACCACCTACGCCCAGATCGCCACGGTGGTCGGGGTGATCAAGAGCATCGCCGAGCAGACCAACCTGCTGGCGCTCAACGCTGCGATCGAAGCGGCACGGGCGGGGGAAGTGGGGCGGGGCTTCTCGGTGGTGGCCGAGGAAGTGAAGAAACTGGCCGACAGCACGCGCCAGGCGACGCAGCAGATTCAGGCCATGTTGAGTTGAACCGAGGCCTTGCCGTGGCAGGTTGCGGCCCGCCACGGCAAGGCCTCGGTTCACTCGGTCAGTGACTGGCGGCCAGCTTTGCGCTCACCTGGCGACGGCGGTAGGCGCTGTCGCGGGTGGCGAGCCAGTAGTACAGCGGCGAGGTGATCGCCAGGCCCACCAGCCAGGACAGGTCGGCGCCGTTGATATGGGCCGAGACAGGGCCGACATACAGCGGGGTATTCATGAACGGGATCTGCACCACGATGCCGATGGCGTAGGCGAGCAGGGCCTGGGGGTTGTAGCGCCCGTAGATACCGCCATCGACCTTGAAGATCGACTGGATGTCGTAGTCGCCTTTGTGGATGGCGTAGAAGTCGATCAGGTTGATCGCGGTCCAGGGCACCAGCACGACCAGCAGCACCAGCACCATGTCGACGAAGTGGCCGATGAAGTCCTTGGAGGCGAACACGGCGACGATACTGCAACCGGCCAGGACGATCAGCGAGAGTACGGCGCGGCTTTTCGCGGTGGGGATCCAGCGGTAGGCGAAGGTCTGCACCAGGGTGATCAGCGACAGCACCGCGCCATACAGGTTGAGGGCGTTGTGGCTGATCACGCTGAGCAGGAACAGCACCAGCATCAGCGGGCCCAGGGCGCCGGTGGCGAGCTTGACGGCGTCCATGGTGTCCATGCCGGCCGGGATCGCCAGCACCGCGACGGCGCCGAAGATGAACGACAGGCTCGAACCCAGGGCCGAGCCGAGGTAGGTGGTCCAGAAGGTCGAGGACACTTTCACGTCGGCCGGCAGGTAGCGCGAATAGTCGGACACGTAGGGCGCAAAGGCGATCTGCCACAGCGCCGCCAGCGACACCGTGGCTAGCCAGCCGGACAGGTTGAAGCCGCCGCGGGTGAGGAAGTCGTCGCTCTGTACGTGAGTGAAGATGTAGCCGAAGCCGACCACGATGCCGATCCCCAGCACCCAGGTGCCGATGCGGTTGAGCACATGGATGAAGCGGTAGCCGATGATGCCGATGATGCCGGAGCCGAGGGCGCCGATCACGATGCCCACCGGTACCGGCACGCTGTCGGCGACGCCGTGCAGCGACTTGCCGGCCAGGACGATGTTGGAGGCGAAGAAGCCGATGTACATGACGCCGGCGATCACCACCACCAGCAGCGCGCCGAGGGAGCCGAACTGGGCGCGGCTCTGGATCATCTGCGGGATGCCCATCTGCGGGCCCTGGGCCGAGTGCAGCGCCATCAGCACGCCGCCCACCAAATGGCCGACGAGAATGGCGACGATGCCCCACACCAGGTTGAGGTGGAACAACTGGACCCCGAGGGCCCCGGTGACGATCGGCAACGGCGCGATATTGCCGCCGAACCAGAGGGTGAACAGATCTCGAACCTTTCCATGGCGATCTTCGGGGGGCACGTAGCCGATCGTGTGTTTCTCGATGAGCGGTGCGGGTGACGCTGCGTTGGTCATGACGGACTCCAAGGCAAGGATGAGTACGCTGCGGTACTTCGGTTGGCAACGGCGTAGCCGGTGCCTTTCTTGTTGGAGCGGATCTTGAGCGGTGCGGGGCAAGGGCGAAATTAGTAAATTTGTGCTCTGAGGCGTTAAAAAAACTGGTGTGCTGCGTCAGGTGAGAGAAGGGCGGCCTCAGGGGGCGGGGTTGCCAAGGGCAATTCGCCTCCTGTTAAATGAGAGTCATTACCACTTGTCTCCCCGGTTCCTGCCATGTCTTCCGCTGACCTCTCGCTGCAAAAGGCCGTGCACTCGCTGTACGAGGAGCACCATTCCTGGCTGTGCGGCTGGCTGCGCAATCGCCTCGGTTGTGTCGACCACGCGGCGGACCTGGCCCAGGACACCTTCATCCGCGTCATCACCCTGCGCAAGGCTGCCGAACTGCGCGAGCCCCGGGCGTACCTGAGCAGCGTGGCGCGCAGCCTGATGATCGACCTGTTCCGCCGCCGGGCATTGGAGCAGGCCTATCTGGAGGTGCTGGCAGCGCGCCCCGAGCCCGTGGACATCTCACCGGAAACCCGCTTGCAGATCATCGAGACCCTGATGGAGATCGACCGCCTGCTCGACGGCCTTGGCGGCCGTACCCGCGAGATCTTCCTGATGGCCCAGCTCGATGGCCTGAGCTACGTGGAGATCGCCCGGCGCCTGGAGGTGTCGGTGACCACAGTGAAGAAGCACGCCGTGCGCGCGCTGACCCACTGCCTGTTGCTGATCGAGGAGTAGGCCGTGGCTGCCGTGCTTGACCGGACGGTGCTCGAAGCCGCCGCCCACTGGTATGTCGAACTGCGTTGCGAACCGGATGACGCCACCCGCGCCGCGCACCAGCACTGGCTGGCCAGCGACCCACGTCACCAGCAGGCCTGGGAGCGTCTGGGGCGGCTGCAGGACACCTTCGGCCAGGTCGCTCCGCAGGTCGCTCGCGGCACGCTGGCCGGCGCCCGGGCCCGGCGCCGGGAGGTGCTCAAGGTGCTGTCGCTGCTGCTGGCCGCCGGTGCGTCGGGCACGCTGGCCTGGCGCGAGACGTCGTTGCCGACCTTGCTCGCCGATCAGCGCACGGGTACTGGCGAGCGCCGCTCGCTGCGCCTGGACGACGGCAGCCGCTTGCAGCTCAACACCGCCAGTGCCGTGGATATCCGCTACGACGGGCAGTTGCGGCAGATCGACCTGCTGGCGGGCGAGATCCTCATCGAGACCGCCCGCGATCCCCAGGCCCGGCCCTTTGTCGTGCATACCGCCGAAGGCAGCGTACGTGCCCTCGGCACACGCTTCATCGTCCGCCGCGAGGGTGGCGAGAGCCGGGTCTGCGTGCTGGAGCATGCGGTGGAGGTGCGCTGCGTCGAGCGTCTTGTTCCGGTACGGGTCGAGGCCGGCCAGCAGCTGAGCTTCACGGGCCGCCAGGCCGGGCCGTTGCGTCCTGCGCCGGTGGAGGCCGATGCCTGGACCCGTGACATGCTGGTGGTCAACGACTGGCGGCTGGCGGATTTTCTCGCCGAGCTGGGGCGCTATCGCCCGGGGCACCTCGGCTGCGCGCAAGGCGTGGGCGAGCTGCGGATTTCCGGGGCCTTCCATCTGCGTGACACCGATATCGTCCTCGACAATCTCACCAGCACCTTGCCGGTGCGGGTGCGCCGAATCAGCCGTTTCTGGACGCGGATCGACGCGGCCTGAGATTTTTTTGCGCGCAGGGTTATCGATTTCCAGCCTGCTTCGACTTGTAGGTAGAGGCGCCACAGAGACGCCGTTCATCACTGCCACAGGGCGAAAGGAAACCGCATGTCCCGTTCCACTGATCGCACCCCCCAGACCATGACCTCGAAGACGTCCCCCCTGAGCCGGGCAGTGCACTGTGCCGTGCTCGGCGCCGCCCTGGCCACGCCGACAGCGCTGCTGCTGGGCGCGGCACCGGCGTGGGCGCAGAGCCAGGCCGAAGCCCGTTTCGACATTCCCGCCGGCCCGCTGGACAGTGCGCTGACCCGCTTCGCGGCCAGGGCCGGGGTGACCGTGTCGTTCGATCCGGCCCATGCCCGTGGCCTGCAATCGCCGGGGTTGCAAGGCACCTACAGCGTCGAGGCCGGGCTGCGCCAACTGCTCGCCGGCAGCCGCCTGCAGGCGGTGCGCCAGGGCAATGGCAGCTACTCGCTGCTGCCCGCAGCGGATGCCGGGGTGATGCAACTGGAGAGCACCAGCATCACCGGTGCGGCCGCCGAATCGGCCTGGGGGCCGCCGAATCGGCCTGGGGGCCGGTGGACGGGTACGTTGCCAGCCGCAGTGCCACCGCCACCAAGACCGACACGCCGATCCTGGAGATTCCCCAGGCGATCAACGTGGTCACCGCCGAACAGGTGCAGAACCAGGGTGCCCGCAACCTGACCCAGGCCCTGCGCTACACCCCGGGCCTGAACATCGGCGGCTTTACCGACCGCAACACCATCGCCGATGAAATCACCAGCCGTGGCTTTGCGCCGACGCCGCTGTACTTCGACGGTGCCTACGTGCCCTATGCCGGCAGCCTGGGTGGCGCGCCGCAGATCGACCCCTACACCCTGGAGCGCATCGAAGTGCTCAAGGGCCCGTCCTCGGTACTGTTCGGGCAGAACCAGCCGGGCGGCCTGATCAACCTGGTGTCCAAGCGTCCGACCCGCGAGGCGCGCAACCAGGTCCGGCTGGGCGCCGGCAGCTACAACCGGGTCAACGGTGCCTTCGACAGCAGTGGACCGCTGGATGAACAGGGCACCTTCGCCTACCGGCTGATCGGCCTCGCCAACAAGGGCAACGACCAGGTCGAGCACACCCACAACGAGCGCATGCTGCTGGCCCCGAGCCTGACCTGGACGCCCAACGAGGCCACTTCGTTGACCCTGCTGGCGCAGATCCAGCGCGACGACGGCAAGGCCGACTATCAGTCGTTGCCGCGCATCGGCTCGCTGGACCGTAGCCCCAACGGCGAGCGGATCGACCGCGATTTCTTCTCCGGCGACTCTCGCTACAACGATTACACGCGCAATCAGTACATCGCCGGTTATGACTTCAGCCACGCCTTCAACGACGACCTGACCTGGCGCTCCACCGCCCGCTACACCGACGTGCGCGACCGCTACAAGGGGTTCTACCTGCGCAGTTTCGCCACCGATGGCGCCGGCAATACCGACTACACCCGGGCCAACCGTACCAAGCTCGACTGGCGTCAGCACAACATCGCCTGGACCATCGATAACAACCTGGAATACAGGTTTGCCACCGGCGCCCTGCAACACACGGTGCTGAGCGGCGTCGATTACCGCCACTTCACCCGCCAGTACGACGGCCTCAATGCCAACAACGTGCTGCCGGTGGATCTCTACGGCAAGAACAACTACGACACTTCCAGCGTCACCCCGGTGCTGGATACCAAGTGGGACAACACCGTGCGCCAGACGGGCGTGTACATGCAGGACCAGATCCGTCTGGACCAGTGGATCCTCACCGTGGGCGGTCGCCAGGACTGGGCCGAGATCGACAACAAGGACCTGCTGGCCCACGCCATCGCCTCCCAGCGTGACAGCAAGTTCACCGGCCGCGTGGGCCTGACCTACGTCACCACCTTCGGCCTGGCGCCTTACGTGAGCTACTCGCAATCGTTCCTGCCGACCGTTGGCACGGCGGCGCCCGAGCGTGGCGGCAAGGCCTTCGAGCCGACCGAGGGCGAACAGTACGAAGTGGGGGTGAAGTACCAGCCGCTGGAGAAGACCCTGATCACCGCCTCGGTGTTCGAGGTCAAGCAGAAGAACGTGCTCACCGGCGACACCGAGTACCCGCAGTACCAGAGCCAGAACGGCGAAGTGCGTTCCCGCGGGGTGGAGCTCGAGCTGAAATCCAGCCTCGACAGCCTCGACCTGCTGGCGGCGGCGACCTACATCGATTCGTTCTACACCAAAAGCACCTATGGCGACGAAGGCAACCGCAACGAGTCCCAGGCGCCGGTGTCGGCGACCCTGTGGGCCGACTACCACATTACCGGCGTCGGCCTCGACGGCCTGACGGTGGGGGCGGGGGCGCGTTACACCGGACGCAAGCCGGGGGATTCGTCCAACTCCTTCGACGTCCCGGCCTATGTGGTGTACGACACCACCGTGCGTTATGACCTGGGCAAACTCGACCCGAGCCTGCGTGGCTTGCAGGCCAGCCTGAACGTGCAGAACCTGTTTGATCGCGAGTATGTGTCGGACTGCAACTACTCGTTCGGGTGCTACTACGGGCAGGAGCGGGTGGCGTCGGTGCAGATGACCTACGACTGGTAATCAGGGCTGGTAGGGATCCTGTGGGAAATGGGTTGTCTGGCCTGACGCCATCGCCGGCAAGACCGGCTCCCACAGGACCGCGCACGGCTCAACGCTCTGTGGCAGCAACTGTCTTGGCCGAGATCTGTAAGCGTGCACATTCTTCTGTGGGAGTCCGCCCGCCGCCCCGGCGCCGCGCTGTCGCGCAGCAAACATGAAGCGTACGACGCCAGTTACGCGGTGCCGCTTACATCTAAAGACAAAAGGCGGTTGGCCCGATAGGGCCAACCGCCTTTTGCTTTGTTAGGTTCAGTACGCGCGGGACAGAGACCGTAACCAGCACTGGTGTGTGCCAGCACACCCGAGTGGGAGAGTGGTCCGCCACGGTATCGGCGTGAAGTCCCTGTCGGCATCAGCTGAAAAATCAGCTGTGACCACGTATGAGAGAGTGAACCCCTTTCGCCACCGTGTGCCCCGCGCGCCCCTTATCCTGCGAGGATTGACCATGGCACGCAAGCCCTCCAAGCAACACCTCACCCTTGTCCACACCGACTGTGCCGGGATTGATATCGGCAGCCGGGAGCACTTCGTTGCAGTTGATGACAGGCATGACAAGCCCGTCCGCAAGTTCGCGACCTTCACTGACGACCTTCATAAGCTTGCCGACTGGCTGGAGAGCTTGAATATCAAGGTCGTAGCCATGGAGTCGACAGGCGTTTACTGGATCCCCATTTACGAAATCCTCGATGCGCGAGGTTTTGATGTTCGTCTCGTCAATGCACGGTCAACCCGACAGATTACAGGCCGTAAGTCTGACGTGATGGATTGCCAATGGATCTTGCAGTTGATGTCTTATGGGCTCCTGCGCAGTGCTTTCCGACCCGATGACCTGACATGTGTCGCGCGATCCTTGTTCAGGCAGCGAAGTCACAAGGTTCGTGATCAAGCGAAGACCCTGAACCGGATCCAGAAAGCCTTGGCCCAGATGAATATTCAACTGGCCAATGTCATCAGCGACATTTCCGGCGTCACTGGGATGAAAATCCTGCGTGCTATCAATAAGGGTGAGCGCGATCCGTACGTACTCGCCAGCTTGAGCGACCCACGCATCAAGGCAAGCCAGGAAACCATAGCGCGTAGCTTGCTCGGCAATTGGCGCAAGGAGCACCTGACGGCATTGAAGCTGGAGTTGGCGCTTTACGACTTTCTGGAAAAACAGATCGCCGAATGCGACGAAGCTATTGTCGAGGTGATAGACCAGATGCCGGTATTGGATGTTTCCCCACCCAAGCCCCAAAAGACTTTGCGTAGCCCGCATCGCACAGCGGCACAGCAAACTCAATTGCATCAAGCACTATGCCGGGTGATGGGCGTGGATCTGACCGCCATTCCGACCATTGGTGTCGACACTGCGCTAGTCATTGCCAGTGAAGTCGGCGCTGATCTTTCCCGCTTCCCGTCGTCACAGCACTTTTGTTCCTGGCTCGGCCTTGCTCCGCCTACGCGCATATCGGGCGGAAAATCCTTATCCGGCGCTGGACCCAAGATTCACAACCATGCGGGGCAAGCCTTGAAGCAAGCCGCTTCAAACGCACGAAACGACAAAGGGTTTATCGGCGCTTCGCACAGAGCAAGGCTGACGCGCATGGATACGAGCTGTGCGATCAACGCAACGGCGCATCAGCTCGCACGACTGATCTACTTGATGCTGACCAAAAAGAAGGCCTATGTGGAGCAAGGGCTGGCTGAATTCGAAGCCAGAAGCCAGGATCGCCAGCTCCGGGCTTTGCAACGCAAAGCCCGGAAATTGGGATTGCAGCTGGTCGCGGCTTGATTTTTATGATTAAAAATCAATGGGTTGGGATTTGTTTGATGAGAGTGGCTTCAGCCGCGAACGGCGGCGAAGCCGTCGTAAAACCTGAGTCCCCAGTCGCACTGACACACCTCGGATCCCGGTTTTATGGCCGCTGCGCGGCCAATCGCGGCTGAAGCCGCTCCCACTCCGCTGTGGCGTGCCCTGGGGGCGCGCCTCTGGATTAAACTGCGCCGCACGCCCGCGCATGGAAGCCCGCTGTGATCGAACACGCCCTCAGCCAACTCGCCACCTACTTGCTGCACCTGTCTCCAGGCCTGGCCCTGTGCGCCCTGTGGTTCTGGCTAACCCCCAGAGCCGCCAGCGGCCTGCGCATCCTCATCCTGATCCTCGCCTTTATCCTGGTGCGCGACGCCATGACCCCCGCAGGGCTGTGGTCGCTGGGCACGGGCATGCAGCTCGGATTCAGCACCAACCCGCTCGTGCTGGCCGCGCTCGGCCTGATGTCGCTGGGGCTGGTCGCACTGCTGCCTCGCGCCGCTCCGGAGCTGTGGCGATGGGTTGACTGGCGCACCGGCGGCCTGTGGGCGGGCCTGCTGGCCGGTTGCGCCATCGGCCTGCCGCTGCGCCTCTGGCAGGGTGTCGCGTTCAACGGCGACGGGCTCTGGCTGGGCGGTCTGCTGGTACTGGCCTACGGCGGCAACGCCCTTGAAGAGGTGCTGTTTCGCGGCCTGCTGCAAGGTCATCTGGCCCGGCACACCACGGCCCTGCGCGCAGCACTGGGCAGCGCCGTGGCCTTCGCTGCCTGCCATGTCTTTCTCGCGTTGACGGTCACCCAGGCGGGCTGGCCGGTGCTGCTGTTCACCCTGGTCGAGGGCCTGGCCTGCAGTCTGCTGCGGATGCGCTACGGCGTGCCCGCCGCCATCGTCGCCCACGGCACGGCGATTCTGCTGATCGCCCAGCCCATCTAGGCCAGTGCCTCCCTCAACCACTGGGCAAACGAGCGGGTCATTGCGCTTTTCTCGCTGTCCTGATGAATCAGGCAGACCCATTTCGCCCCGGCCACGCGGTGCTCGCTGAGCGGTTGCAGCAGGCCTTTGTCCCGCGCCCGCGCCGCCAGCAGCTCGCTCACCAGGGCAATCCCGTAGCCCTCGCAGGCCGCGTCCAGCAGCAGCCCCGGGTCGGAGAAGTTCAGCCCGTGGGTGCGCTGCCCGACATCCTCGCCGCCCTGCACCTGCCAGCGGCTCCAGTCCATCTCCCGTTCGCCGTGCAGGGTGGTGCGCTGTGCCGCCGGCTGCTCCAGCACGTCCGGGTGGCAGGCCGGGTAGAGACGGTCGTCGAACAGTTCCTGGTAACTGCATTCGGCCTGCGGGTCGAGGTCGTCGCGCAGGCTCAGGTCGACGGTCTGGGTGGTCATGTCCGGCGCTTCGAAGGTGGTGAACAGCCACAGGTCCACTTCCGGATGGCGACGGTGGAAATCTCCCAGCCGCGGCATCAGCCAGTGGCGGGCGAAGGCCGGCGTGGTGTTGACCACCAGCTGGTTGGGCTTGCGGTACTGCTCCAGGCGACGGATGCCCACCGACAGGTCCTGCAGCAGCGACTGGGTCGTGGCGTGGAGGTCGTGGCCGGCATCGGTGAGGCTGACGCTGCGGCCATTGCGGAAGAACAGCGGCTGTTCGAGAAAGGTTTCCAGGCTGCGGATCTGCTGGCTGATGGCCGATTGGGTCAGGTGCAGTTCCTCGGCGGCCTTGTGGAAACTGCCGAGGCGGGCAGCTGCTTCGAAGCCGCGCAGGGCGTTGAGGGGAGGCCAGTGTTTCAACATTATCGATAAGCTCGGCTAATCAGTTGTACGCTAAATCTATCGTTTGTTGCGCCGGTATTGAAGCCATAGCATGAACTCCATTCCGCCGAGGGCGGATTTCAGTAATAAAAAATCCTTAACTGAAAAGGTGGACTGACATGCTGTGCAATGGCGTTGGTGAGATGGGCTGGACGATGCCCGCGGAGTGGGCGCCCCACGCGGCGACCTGGATGGTCTGGCCGCACAACCAGGCCCTGTGGGAGGGCACCTGGGGCGTGACCCTGGCCCAGGTGCAGGAAGACTTCGCTCGCGTGGTCAACGCCATTGCCCGCTTCGAGCCGGTGAAGCTGGTGGTCGATCCTGCTGGTCGTGCCAGCGCTGCCGACCTGTGCGGGGCCAACGTCGAACTGATCGAGCTGCCGGTCAACGACAGCTGGTGCCGCGACTCCGGCCCGACCTTCATCACCCATCCGCAACAGGGCCTGGCCGGGGTGAGCTGGCGCTTCAATGCCTGGGGCGGCAAGTCGGCCCATGAGCTGGACGAAAGCCTGGGCCGCCGCGTGCTCAACGGTCTTGGCCTGGCGTGCTTCGGCACGCCACTGGCCAACGAAGGCGGCGCCATCCATGTCGACGGCGAGGGCACGCTGATCACCACCGAGTCGGTGCTGCTCAATCCCAACCGCAACCCCGGCCTGAGCAAGGCCGAGATGGAAGAGATCTTCGCGCGCCTGCTGGGGATCAGGAAGACCATCTGGCTGCCCGGCGATCCGCAGTACGTCACTGGCGACATGACCGATGGCCATGTCGATGGTGTCTGCGCCTTCGCCCGTCCCGGCGTACTGCTGGTGGACGCGACCCGCGACCAGGATTCGGTCTATGCCGAGGTGGTGCGGGAAAACCGCCGCGCCCTGGCGTTGGCCCGCGACGCCCAGGGCCGCCGCTTCGAGCTGATCGACCTGTACGAAGCCAGCGCCGCGGTGGACCCGGACGCCGAGGTCTTCTGCGCTTCCTACACCAACTTCTACATCGCCAACGGCGCGATCATCATGCCGGCCTACGGTATCGACGCCGACCGCGAGGCCGCCGAGGTGCTGGCCAAGGCCTTCCCCGGCCGCGAAGTGGTGCCGGTGCGTATCGAGCGTCTGGCCCATGGCGGCGGCGGGGTGCACTGCATCACCCAGCAGCAGCCAGCCTGGCCGGTGCGGGGGTGATGCCATGAGCCTGTTGACCATCGCCGCTACCCAGATGCCGTGCACCTGGAACCTTGACGACAACCTCGACCGCGCCGAGCAACTGGTGCGCGCCGCCGCCGCCCAGGGCGCCCAGGTCGTGTTGTTGCAGGAACTGTTCGCCACTCCGTATTTCTGCATCGAGCAAGACCACAAGCACCTCGCCCTGGCCGAGGAGTATCGCCACAGCCGCGTGCTGCAGCGCTTCGCCGCGCTGGCCCGGGAGCTGGGCGTGGTGCTGCCGCTGAGCTGGTACGAGAAGGCCGGCAACGCCTTCTTCAACTCTCTGAGCGTGGCCGACGCTGACGGTCGCCTGCTGGGCGTCTACCGCAAGACCCACATCCCCAACGCCATCGGCTATCAGGAAAAGGAATACTTCAGCCCTGGCGATACCGGCTTCAAGGTCTGGGACACCGCCTTCGGCCGCCTTGGCGTCGGCATCTGCTGGGACCAGTGGTTCCCCGAGACCGCCCGCAGCCTGGCCCTGATGGGCGCCGAGGTGCTGCTGTTTCCCACCGCCATCGGTTCGGAGCCGGGGGCGACGGACTTCGATTCCCGTGACCACTGGCAGATGACCATGCGCGGCCATGCGGCGGCCAACCTGTTGCCGGTGCTGGCGTCCAACCGTATCGGGCGCGAGGTGGCGACCGGCGACCCGGAACTGCACATGGACTTCTATGGCTCGTCCTTCATCAGTGACCACAAGGGCAAGCTGCTGACCGAGGCCGATCGCCAGACCCCGGGCGTGCTGATGCGTACCCTCGACCTGGCCGCCATGCGCGAGGAACGCCTGACCTGGGGCATCTTCCGCGACCGCCGGCCGGAAATGTACGGCGCGCTGCTGGGGCTAGACGGCCGCCGCGACAGCGTCTGGGCCGATGGAGGTGCACGATGAGCCGCCGCTGGCTGGCCGCAGCCTGCTTCGGCCTGGCACTGGGCAGCGCCCAGGCCGACGATCCCGGCAAGACCCTGCGGCTGTACAACTGGTCCGATTATTTCGCCGCCGACACGCTGTCGCGCTTCACCGCCGAAACCGGGATCAAGGTGATCTACGACGTGATGGATGGCAGCGAGGTGCTGGAGGCCAAGCTGATGACCGCTGGCAGCGGCTACGACCTGATCTTTCCCGGTGACACCGTGGCCGAACGGCTGATGCGTGCCGGCAGCCTGCAGCCGCTGGACCCGGCCAGGATCACCGCACTGGCGGATATCGAGCCGGGGCTGCAGCAACTGCGCAAGCACTATCCCAACGCCGCTGGCGCCACGGTGCCCTACACCTGGGGCACCATCGGCCTGACCTGGAATGACGAGATGATCCGCAAGCGCATGCCCGATGCGCCGGTCAACAGCCTCGATCTGTTGTTCAAGCCGGAGCTGGCGGCGAAGTTCGCCGACTGCGGCATCTCGGTGATCGACTCGCCGGACGAAGTGCTGGCCGTGGTGCTCAACTACCTCGGTCGCGAGCCGCGCAGCGCCAAGGCCGAGGACCTGGCCGCCGCCAGCGAACTGCTGATGAAGGTGCGCCCGTACATCCGCAAGTTCCAGTCCCAGCCGGTCACCGACCTGGTCAACGGCAACCTGTGCCTGTCGCTGGGCTACAGCGGCGACATGACCCAGGCCCAGCGCGCCGCCGATGCCGCCGGCAAGCCGGTGAAGTTCCAGTACCGGATTCCGAAGGAGGGCACCACGGTGTGGATGGACAACATGGCCATTCCGGTGGACGCCAAACACCCGGACTACGCCTACGCCTTCATCAACTTCGTCATGCGTCCGGAAAACATGGCCGCCATCAGCGACTTCACCGGCTATCCGACCTCCAGCGCCAGGGCGCGACCGCAGGTCGACCCGGCGATGCGCGACAACCCGGATATCTATCCTGATGAAGCCGCCTTCGCGCGCCTGATCCCCGGCAAGGACATCCGCCAGGCCGACATGCGTGCGCGGATGCGCGCCTGGACCAAGTTCAAGACCGCCAGTCAGTAACCCCTGCGCCGCCTCCGGGCGGCGTCTTCAACCGAAACGAGTGAAAGAGAAATGCCCACACGCCGCCAGTTCATCCGGCAGATTTCCGTGGCCGCCAGCCTCGGCGCCATCGTCGGCACCGGCCTGCTGCCGACCCGGCTGCTTGCCGCCAGTGAAGACGAGGAATGGTTCATGCCCGACGAAGGCGAACGCCAGCGTCATGCCTTTGTTGCCTTCGGCGCCCAGGAGGCGATCTGGGAAGACTTCACCGCCGACGTGCAGGCTGCCCTTGGCCGCATCGTCCGCGCCATCGCCCACTACCAGCCGGTCACGGTGCTTTGCCGCGAAGAAGAACGGGACCTGGCCGAGGAACACTGCGGCAGCGACAACGTGCGCTTCCTGGTCACCGAGCTGGACGACATCTGGATGCGCGACATCGGCGCCAACTTCGTCGTCACCGACGCGGGCGACCTGGGCGCGGTGGACTTCAACTTCAACGGCTGGGGCGGCAAGCAGCGCCATGCCGACGATGCGCGCATCGCCGCGCTGCTGGCGCGGGAAAGCGGCGCACGGCACCTGCGCAGCGAACTGGTGGGCGAGGGCGGCGGGATCGAACTGGACGGCCATGGCACCGGCATCATGACCGAAAGCTGCTGGGTCAACGGCAACCGCAACCCCGGCTGGAGCCGCGCCCAGGTCGAGGAAGAACTCAAGGCGTGCCTGGGGCTGCGCAAGATCATCTGGCTGCCGGGCATTCGCGGCAAGGACATCACCGATGCCCACGTGGACTTCTACGCGCGCTTCGTCAGCCCCGGCGTGGTGGTCGCCAACCTCGACACCGACCCGCAGTCCTACGACCACGCGGTGACCCAGGCGCACCTGGAGATCCTGCGCAATGCCACCGACGCCGATGGCCGCAAGCTGACCGTGCACACGCTGTCGCCGCCGCTGAATCCGCGGCGCAGCAAGTTCAGCCGCGGCAACCCGGATTTTGCGGCGGGGTATATCAATTACTTCGTCATCAATGGTGCGGTGATTGCGCCGCAGTTTGGAGACCGGGAGGCAGACAAGGCGGCGTTCGACCTGCTGTCACAGTTGTATCCGCAGCGGGAGATCGTGCAACTGGAGATCGACGCGATTGCCGCAGGGGGTGGCGGGATTCACTGTGTGACCCATCAGTTGCCGTGGGTGTAGCAAGGGCCTCATCGCCGGCAACGCCGGCTCCCACGAGGTTTGTGTCGGGCGTGGATTTCATGGCGGACTCAGTCCTCTGTGGGAGCCGGCGTTGCCGGCGATGAGGTTCTCCGGATGCACTTAATTCTCGGTTAACCCTGCTCCCGGACAATGGGCACCAGTTCCCTCAAGCAAGGTTTACCCATGTCCGTTTTGAAAGCAGCAACCCTGTCCATCCTCTTCGCCCTGCCGGTGATCGCTCATGCCGAGGGCGGCAGCGATCGGGTCCAGGAGTGGCATGCACAGTTCCAGCAAGCACAGAAAGACCAGGCTGGCCAGCAGACCGTGGCCGACAAGAAGGTCGAGTCGAAGAGCGGCAAGCAGGATTCCTGAGTTACGTCCAAAGGCGTCATCGCTTGTCAGCGATGGCGCCTTTGAGTTCAAGACGAGCTGTCAGCCGTTGGCCCGTTTCCCCTGGGCCTGTTGCGCCACCCGCTGGCGAATCCTTGGCAGCAGATCCTGCCCGTACTCCACCGCATCGCGCAGTTGGTCGAAGCCGCGGAACAGGAAGGTGGTGACCCCCAGGTTGTAGTACTCCAGCGCCGCGTCGGCGACCTGGTCGGCAGTGCCCACCAGTGAGGTGGAGTTGCCCGCCGCGCCGGTCAGTGCGGCAATGGCCGTCCACAGGCGCTTGTCATGCACCACTTTCTGGCTGGCCAGTTCCACCAGTCGTGCCGAGCCGATGTTGTTCTTGCCCACGTTCAGCTCACGGCGTTTGCCGGCGCGTTGTTCGTGCAGCACCTTCGCGTCCGCCAGGATCCGCTCGGCGCGGGCCCAGGCTTCGTCTTCCGTGGCACCCAGAATCGGCCGCAGCGACAGGCTGAAACGGATGTGTTTCTCCCGCCCATACTTGGCCGCCGCCCTGCGCACCTTGGCGATGCGTTCGCGCACCTGTTCCAGCGGCTCGCCCCACATCATGTAGACGTCGGCATGCCTGGCTGCGACTTCCACGGCGGCATCGGAGGCACCGGAGAAGTAGATCGGCACATGGGGCTTCTGCAGCGGCTTGACCAGGGTCAGGTTGTCTTCGACACGGTAGTGCGCGCCTTCGTGGCTGAACGGCTGGGTGGCGGTCCAGGTCTGCTTGACCACGTCCAGGTATTCGTCGGTGCGGGCGTAGCGGGCGTCCTTGTCGATGAAGTCGCCGTCACGCTGCAGGTCGCCGCTGTCGCCGCCGGTGATGACGTTGATCGAGGCGCGGCCACGGCTGAGCTGGTCGAGGGTGGCGAACTGGCGGGCGGCGAAGGTCGGCGCCTGGAAGCCCGGACGGTGGGCGACCAGCAGGCCGAGCTTTTCGGTGTAGGCGGCGACATGGCTGGCGATGATCAGCGAGTCGGCGGCGCTGGTGTTGACCGCCAGCAGGGCCTTGTCGAACCCGCCGTATTCCTGGGCCTGGGCGAACGCCTTGATGAAATCGAGGTCAACGCCCGGGCCGCGGGGGGCCTGGGATTCGCTGGCTTCCTGGGGGCCGATCAGGCCGATGAATTCGAGGCTCATGGGGCAAACTCCTTGTTCGTGAATGAGTGGGGGCGTGGGCGGTTCAGGCGACCGCTTCCTGGGTGCGACGCAAGGTGTTGCGGTTTTCCGGCACGGCCAGGCCGAAGTTGTCGCGCAGGGTCTGGCCTTCGTAGTCCTGGCGCAGCAGGCCGCGTTGCTGCAGCAGCGGTACCACGGTTTCGCTGAAGCGCTGCAGGCCGTCGGGCAGCAGCGAATTGATGATGAAACCGTCTGCCGCACCGTGTTCGAACCAGTCCTGCACGGCGTTGGCGACCTCCTCGGCGGTGCCGACGAAGTCCCGCTTCGGCGCCGAGAAACGCAGCGCCACTTCGCGCAGGGTCAGGTTTTCTTCGCGGGCGATGCGCTTGAGGTGGTCGGACGAGCCCTTGTGGCTCTGGCTGCCCAGGTCGCCGAGGTCGGGGAAGGGCGCATCGAGGTCATGGCCGCTGAAGTCGTAGTCGTTGAACGGCCGGCCCACGGCTACCAGCGCGTCGTCGATGCTGACCAGCGCCACGGCTTGCTGGTAGCGCTGCTCGGCGTCCTCGGCGTCGAGGCCGACGATAGGGCGGATGCCCGGCAGGATGAACAGCTCGTCCGGGTTGCGGCCAAAGGTTTTCGCTCGCTGCTTGAGGTCCTGGTAGTAGGCGCGGGCTTCGCTGAAGCTGTCGGGGCTGACGAAGATCGCATCGGCCTGGCGTGCGGCGAAATTGCGCCCGTCCTCGGACGTGCCGGCCTGGAAGATCAGCGGCTGTCCCTGGCGCGAGCGGGCGATGTTCAGCGGGCCTTTGACCTTGAAGAACTCGCCCTGGTGGTTGAGGGCGTGGAGCTTGTCGGGGGCGAAGAATTCACCGCTTTGCTTGTCGCGGGTGAAGGCGTCGTCTTCCCAGGAGTCCCACAGCCCCTGGACCACCTGAACGTGCTCGTTGGCGATGCGGTAGCGCTGGGCGTGGGGCGGGTGCTCGGCCTTGCCGAAGTTGTCGGCGGTGCCGGACAGCCACGACGTCACCACGTTCCAGCCGGCGCGGCCACCGCTGATATGGTCCAGCGACGCCAGTTGGCGGGCGACCTGGAAGGGCTCGGTGTAGCTGACGGTGATGGTTGCCACCAGGCCGATATGCTCGGTGACGGCGGCCAGGGCCGAGAGCACGGTCAGCGGCTCGAAGCGGTTGAGGTAGTGGGGGCTGGACTTGGCATGGATGTGCAGGCTGTCGGCGATGAAGGCGAAGTCGAATTTCGCCGCCTCGGCGATCTGCGCCTGCTGCTTGTAGTAACCGAAGTTGACGCTGGCGTCGGCCAGCGCGTCCGGATGACGCCACTCGCCCCAGCCGTGGCCGACACCGTGGATCATCGCGCCGAGTTTGATCTGTCGTTTGCTCATGCTTCGCTCCCGCAAAGAGGTGGGACGAAGCGCGGGAGAGGGTTCCCGGCTTCAGTCGTCGATAACGGCCTCCGCCAGGAATGGGGTCGGTCTGTGGGGTAGACCTTAAGCTGCTGTGGCGCGCCTGTGAAAGCACATTTTCTTCTATGCTAATTATGTAATTTATGCATTTTAAAATTGATAGATATCAATAAATTGAATTTTGATTCTGAATGCTCCTTTGCGCCTCCTCGCTGGCAAGCCAGCTCCCACAGAGTCCGGATCAGACTCCATACCTGTGGGAGTCGGCCTTGCCGACGATGGCGTCATTGCAGGCACCATCATTGCCCGTGCCGGCCTCATCGCTGGCAAGCCCTGAAGCTCAATCAGAAGTCATAGCTCAACCGCGTGTAGTAATACCCCCCGGTAAACCCATACGGCGAATACGCCCCGTAGCCCTTGGTCATGGTCTTGCTGCTCGGGTTCTGCCGCTCGGGGTAGATGTCGAACAGGTTCTTCGCCCCGATCGCCAGGTTGAGGCCTTTGGTGAGCTGGTAGCCCACGTCCAGGTCGGTGATCCAGCGCGCTTTGTAGATACGGTCGTAGTCGCGGTTGCTGGCATCGTTGACCTCGCGCCAGGAACCATAGCGGGTCAGACCCAGGTTGACGTTGTAGCGCTCCAGCCGCCAGTTGCCGCCGAGGATCAGCTTGGTCTTGGGCTGCACGCCGCTGATGAAGTTGCGCGCCTGGCGGTTCATCAGCTGGTAGTCCTTGCCGAGGATGTTGACGCTCTGCTTGTAGTCGAGGATCTCGGTGTCGTTCCAGTTCCACGCCGCGGTCCATTTGACGCTGCCGTAGCCGCCCAGGTCCTGGTCGTAGTTGCCCACCAGGTCGACGCCCTTGGTGCGGGTGTCGGCACCGTTGGTGAAGTACTGGCCGCCGGAAGTGGAGGTGATGCCGTTGTCGATCAGGGTCTGGGTCACCTCGGTGCCGAGCAGGGTGCCGGTCAGGGTGATGCGGTCGCGCACGTTGATCACGTAGGCGTCGGCGGTGAACGACAGCCGGTCGCTGGGCTGATAAGTGAGACCGAGGCTGTAGTTACTCGACTTCTCCGGTTTCAGCGCTTCGGCGCCGAGGGCCTTCGCCGCTGCCGAGTCCACTGGCAGTACGCCGTAGTTGATCGACTGGTAGACGCCGTTGACCACGCCATAGGTGGTGGAGCGGGCGCTGAACAGGCTGTTGGCCAGGGACGGGGCGCGGAAGCCGTTGCTCACGGTGGCGCGCACCGCCAGTTGCGGGGTGAACTCGTAGCGGGTGCTGAGCTTGCCGCTGCGGGTGGCGCCGATGCCCTGGTCGTAGTGCTCGTAGCGCAGCGCGGTGCCGACGTACCACTGCGGCAACGGGTTGAAGCCTACGTCCACGTAGCTGGCGACGCTGTTGCGGTGGGCACTGGTGGCTTCGGCCGGGGAGATGCCGTTGGTCACCTGGGCGCCCGACGAGGCGCAGTCACCCGGCGCACGGCAGTAGCCGCCGTTGGCCCAGCTGGCCCAGTCGCCTTCTTCCACTTCATAGCCGTCGCGGCGCTGCTCCAGGCCCCAGGACAGGTCCAGCGGCTTGCTCAGGCCGACGTCGAAACCACGGTGCAGGTCGAGGTTGCTGGTCAGTTGCGTGGAGATCCAGGTGCCGGATTTGAAGCGGTTCGGCGTGGCTTCGCCCAGCGACGGGTTCTGGTTGTTCCAGGTGCCCTGTTCGGCGTCGTTGCGCCCGTAGGTGCTGGACAGGTCCCAGTCCCAGTCACCCACCAGGCCCTTGGCGCCGAAGGCGGCCTGGAAATCCTGCTCCTCGATGTACCAGGTCGGCGTGTAGCCGGACGGCCGGCCATTGGGGCCGGTGGTGATGGTGTTGACGATGGTCGGCAGGCGGAAGTTCTGGCCCTGTTCGGCCTTGCGGTAGGACCAGGTGCTGAAGGAGTACAGGCTGAGGTCATCGTCGACCGGCAGCTCGGCGTTGTAGCCCAGGGTCAGCAGGTTGATCTTCGGCGTGCCGTAGCCGCCATAGGTGACCTTGCCGGCCTTCTCGTGGGCCTCGGCGACGCTGTAGCCGTTGGCGCTGGCCTTGTTGTCGTCGTTCTGGCTACGGGCATCGAGGGCCAGTTGCAGCACGCCGTCGGTGCCGATCTCGAAGCCCTTGTTCAGGCTCTGCTGCACGGTCTGCTTCTTGCCATCGTAGCCCTGGCCGGCGTTGGTCACCGCGGTGCCGCTGGTGTCGGCCTTGAGGATCACGTTGATGACCCCGGCGATGGCGTCGGAACCATATTGGGCCGCCGCACCGTCACGCAGCACTTCGACATGGTCGATGGCGCTGATGGGGATCAGGTCGAGGTCGGCCGGCGCCGCGCCGGCGTTGATCCCGCTGATGTTGAGGGTGGCGCTGGTGTGGCGGCGCTTGCCGTTGACCAGCACCAGCACCTGCGCGGCGTTGAGGCCGCGCAGGCTCGGTGCGCGGGCCATGCCGCTGGCGTCCCAGCCGGTCTTTTCTGGCAGGGTGAAGGAGGCGACGCTGGCGCTGAGGGCTTCCATCAGGCCGGGCTTGCCGGTGTCCTGCAACTGCTTGGCGCTGATCACGTCGATCGGTGCGGGGCTGGTGGTCACGGTGCGTTTTTCGCTGCCGCGGCTACCGGTGACGATCACGGTTTCCAGGCGCGAGCCGCTGGCGGAGTCGCCGGTTTCTTCGGCGTGCAGGGCGGGAATGTTGAGGCTGGCGAGCAGCGCGGCACCCAACAGCGGGGTGCGCGCGGCCGCTGCCGGCCACTTGGAAAAGCGGGCAGTGTTCAAGGCGTGTTTCCTGTTCTGGTTTTGTTCGCGGGGCGGCTCAAGGCGCCTTGGCGGCAACGGCTTCGATTTCTACCAGCGCGCCCGGCAACGGCAGGGCGACGACCTGCACGGCGGTGCGGCTCGGTTTGTTCGGCTGTTCGGCGGTGGCGAAGAACTGGGTGTAGGCGGCCTGCAGGCCGGCGAAGTCGAGGGTGCCGCCCTTGTCCGGGTCACCCACCAGGAAGACCCGCAACTGCACGATGTCGCCCAGGTCCAGGCCTTGGGTCTGCAGGGCTGCCCGCAGTTTCCTGAGTACCGAGAGGGTCTGGGTTTCGGTGTTGCCGTAGGCTTTGATGCTGCCTTTGGGCGCATTCGGGTCGGCAACGTCCGGCAGGGTACCGCTGACAAAGGTCAGTTGCGCCGAGGCCGGCACCGTGACCAGTTGCGAAATGGGAAAGTTGGAGCCCGGCGGGCTGACGCGCTGGATGCTGTCGGCATGGGCGGCGTTCAGGGTCAGGCTCATGGCGGCTCCGAGGGCGAGGCTGGTGATGCGGTTCATGGTGACGTTCCTTGTCTGTCAGGCGGCGGCGACGTTGCGGGTGGTCTGGCTGGCGTGCCGGGCGATCAGGCCGACCACGCGGCGGGCGGATTCGGCGGCGCTGTTCTGCCAGATGCCGACCCCGCCATGGGCCAGGGCATCGCTGGCCAGCCAGGTGCGGCCCTGGGGCTGGTTGAGGGCGTCGTAGCCCGGCTGGGCCACTTCGTCGTGGACGATCCACGGGCTTTCGCTGAAGGGGATCTTCGACCAGTTCACCGCCACGGCCCGGCCGAGCTTCTGCGAATGGCCGGGGTGCAGCGATTCAACGGCGCTGCGCGAAGACGCGAATTGCTGTTGCCAGGACTGGCCGGCGAAGCGCTCGGCGACCTCGCCGGTGTTGTAGGTCGCCACCAGCACACCTTGCGGGCTGTTGAGGCGATCGCTCGGGTACCAGAGGAAGCGTGCGTCATGGTTGATGTAGGAGAGCCCGCCGTAGATCTGGAAGTCGGTTTCCCAGAAACGTGGCGACTGCCAGGCCACCTTGTTGGCCTTGTCCGGCTTGGCCAGTTCCAGTGCCTGCTTGAAGGCCGGGGTGAAGTTGCTGTCGAGCTTGCGCAGCAACGGCAAGGGCAGGGCGACCACGGCGTAGTCGGCGTCCTCGGTGTGCTGGCGGTCGGTGGTACGGTCGCGCCAGATCACGCGGCTGCCGCTGTCGGAGGTCTGGATCGACTGCACTTCGGCATTGAGCTGCACCGCGTCTTTGACCTGGCGATAGAACGCCTTGGGGATCTGGTCCATGCCGCCCACCGGCTGGAACATGGTCGCGGAAAACTCCGGGATCTCGTCGAACACCAGTGGCAGCAGCAGGTTGCTGTCCAGCAGGCGGTCCAGCTCCACGGGCGTGCGCTGGATGGGCGTCTGGTCGCCGGCACCGGCGAAGCGGGTGTAGCCCGAGCGCACCGAGCCGCGGTACTGCTGCTGGTCGTTGAGGTCGCCGTAGACCTTGAGGAAGTCCAGCAGCGCCTTGCGCTCGCCGGCATTGAGTTCCTGGTCGAGGCTGCTGCGCTGGATGCTGCGGGCCAGCAGTTCGCTGAGGTGGCCGCGGGTATCGTTGACCGCCTGGCGCAGCAGCAGGGGTGGCTTGCTCAGGTCGGGCTGGGCCAGGGCGTTGCGGCTGCTGTTGACCAGCACTTCCAGCTCCACGCCCAGTTCGCGGCAGTAGCCAAGGATGGTCAGGTGATGGCTGGGCAGGCGGGCGGCCCCGGCGTTGAAGAACAGGCCGTTGTCGAATTCCACGGTCTGCCGGCTGCCGTCGTTGTGCTCGATGCGGTCGCCGTTGCGCAGGGTCCAGACCCGGCCGCCAATGCGGTCGCGGGCTTCCAGCAGCTTGACCTCGAAACCGGCCTTGCGCAGCTCGTAGGCCGACACCAGGCCGCTGATGCCGCCTCCGACGATCAGCACTTTCTTGCCATTGCCGGCCCGGCTGGCCAGCTTCAGGGGTTCGAAGGTCGCGGCCTGGGCCGATCCGGGCAAGCCCAGCGCGGACAGGCCGCCCAGCGCCGCCGAGTAGCCACCGATGGCAGCCAGGCGGGAAATCAGATCTCTACGGGTGAGCCCCATATCGCGTATCTCCATGAGGTTGCCGCAGGTACGCTGGGAATGACGAGGCAGCAGCGCGACCCGACCGGCAACCGCGAGGTTGGGATGTCGGCGTTCTGCGCACAGCCAGGGGCGGGCCGCAAAGGCGGAGAGAAGCGGGAGGGCAGACCCGCTGGCGGTGGCAGAAATCCATTTGCCTCCACCAGGTCGGGGTCGGTAGAGCGAACATAAGCGTCTTTAAAACGCTTGTGAAAGGCTTTTTGGTTCTAAGTTAATTATCAGAAATAAGCATAACAACAGCGTATTAACATGCGATCAGGATATTTTGTTGCCGTCCAGTCGCTGGGCCGAGACGCTGCCGAACAATTCCACCGGTTCCTGCAGGTTGCCCAGATAGCGTGGATGGAACAGCCACAGGTCCACTTGCGGCTTGAAGTCGCTGACGTTCAGCACTTCAAGCTGGTCGCGGTGACGGCTGGCGGCCAGCAGTGGCTCCGGCACCAGGCCCAGGCCCTGACCGTTGGCCACCAGGCCCAGTTGCAACTCGGTGCCGAAGGTTTCCAGGTTGATCTGCAGTGACAGCCCCTGTTCGCTCAGTGCCCGTTGCAGGCCGGCGCGGAAACCGCAGCCATCGGGGTTGAGCACCCAGCCGCGCAGGTAGCAATCCTTGAGCTTGTAGCTGCGCTTGCTGGCGGTGCCCTTGGCGGCCACCACCCGCAACTGCATGCGGCCGATGGAACGGCTGGCGATGCCCTCGGGGAAGATCTTGCCGGTGGGGAAGAGCGCGGCGGCGGCGTCGAGGTCGCCGTTTTCCATCTTGGCGATCAGCGCACTGCCCCAGCCGCTGACCACTTGCGTGCGCAGTTCCGGGTACGACTCGCGGATCTGCGCCAGGGCATCGAGCAGCACCACATCGCCGATGGTCTGCGGCACGCCCAGGCGCAGCGTGCCGCTGGGCGCGCCGTCGCTGGCCACCAGCTCGCGCAGGGTATCGATCTCCCGCAGGATCGCCTTGCACTGCTCGTAGACCCGCCAGCCCATGGGCGTCGGCTTGAGCGGCTTGGTATTGCGATCCAGCAGATTGGCGCCCAGGTCTTCCTCGAAGTTCTGCACCCGCCGCGTGATCGCCGGCTGGGTCAACTGCAACGCCTCGGCGGCGAGGTTGGTCGACTGGCAGCGGATGACGGCGACAAAGGCGTCCATGTCATCGATCTTCATATTCGCTTCTCACATACTCTGAGCCGGGGAAATGTCTTCGAAGAATAATCCTTCTTGGCCGGGCGTGCTCGGGAATGTGTTTCAGCGGTTATGCGAGCTTTACCAGAATCGCCACCACGCCCCTTTGCGGCGAAAACCGCTATGGCTCTCGATGGCTTTCAACTGCTCGCCCAGGACGGTGATGGCCCGCTCGTTCAACGGGCGCAGCACTTCGTAGATCACCAGGGATTCCTGCAGCGCGCGGTGGGCCTGGGCCAGGTGTTCCTGCTGCAGGTGCGCGGCACCCAGCGAGGCGAGGCAGGCGCCGACCGGTTCGAGGTCGTCGGGGGTGTCTTCGCGGTAGACCTGCACGGCGCGTTCCAGCATCTGCTCGGCCTCGGCCAGGCGACCGAGCTCCAGGTAGCAGTCGCCCAGGCTCTGCAGGCTGCGGCCCACCAGTTGGTGGCTTGCCGAAAACAACTGCTCGCGACAGCGCAGTACATCGAGGTGCAGGTCGAGGGCGTCGTCGTGGCGCTGCTGCAGCCAGCGCAGGTCTGCCAGCTCGCTGCGCAGCGTGGCGAGGCAGGCGGGATCGAAGCCATCGATGCCTTCGGCCAGGGTGAACGCCATCAGCCAATGGGCGTCCGCCTGATCCAGTTCTCCCTGGTTGCGGCAGCGAACCGCCTGGTGATGGAGATCGTGGACACGTGCGTTATCGAGGGCGAGGTCGAGCATGGGGCGTCCCTGATGGCTGATATTTTTGTAAGAATGTGCCGATTTAATGGGAGGTTTCTGGAGTGGGTCAAGCAAAACCGGGCTTTTTTTGTGGCTTATTGACATGAGTTCGGTGGATCTCTGCATCGAAGTGCCGGGCCAGGAGACCATCGCTGCCACGGTGGATTTCGTCATGGCGGCCCGTGCCGCGATCTTTCCGATGCTGGCGGATGCGCCGATGCCGGCGGACCTGGCCGATTTCACCGGCAGATACCTGGCACCTGCTGGCGGACGCTTCCTGATTGCCCGGGATGGCGGGCGGATCGTCGCCGCCATCGGTTACCTGCCTTATGACCATCGCTTCCCCCAGCTCGATTATCGCGAGAGGCGGGTAGTGGAGGTGGTGCGCCTGTTCGTCGAGCCGGGGTATCGGCGTGGCGGTCTGGCGAGGCGTTTGTTCGAGGCCTTGAAGGCCCTGGCGCTGGCGCAGGGGGTGGAGGTGCTGTACCTGCACACCCACCCGTTCCTGCCGGGAGCCATCGAATTCTGGCAGCGCCAGGGGTTCGCCATCGTCGATGTGGAAGCGGAGCCGGTGTGGCGGACGACGCATATGGAGCAGGTCATGAGCACGCCCGGGTCCCAGGTCTAGCCGATCCGCTCGAACCAGCGGGCCAGCCCGCTCGGGGTCAGCCCGGTCCAGCGCTTGAACGAGCGACGGAAGTTGGTGGTGTCGCTGAACCGCAGGTAGCTGCACACCTCTTCATTGGTGTAGCCCTTCATCTGGTACAGGTACAGCGCTACATGCCGGCGCACCAGATCCAGTTGTTGCTGGAAGTGGGTGCCATGCTTGCTCAGGCGCCGCTTGAGGGTGGTGGGGCTGATGCCGAACGCCGCCGCGACCCGGTCGAGGTTGATCGGTTCGTGAATGTGGCTGTGCAGATGGTCGTACAGGCTGTCGAGAAAACTCGACCCGCCGCCCAGCGCCTGCAGTTGTCCAAGGCACGCCTGCCGCGCCACCAGCCCCGGTGTGGTCGCCGCATTCGGCAACGGCCGGTGGATGTACTCCCGGGGCAGCGACAGCAAGGTCAGTTGCGCATCGAAGCGCACCTCTTCGCCCAGGTACACCCAGTACTGCTCGATATGACGCGGCTCGCTCCAGGCGCACTGGATGCGCCACGGCAGGTGCTCGCCGGCCAGCCGGCGACTCATCGCCAGCACCGAACTCAGGCAGGCTTCGCCGAGAAACTGCGCCTGGTTTCCGGCACCGCAACCGTCCTGCCAGTACAGGTGCAGGTAGTGCTCCTCCAGCCACAGCCGAGGTGTCAGCAGCGGGCTGAGCAGGGCGTGGAATTCGCACAGGTGCTCCAGCGCCTGGTACAGGTCGCGGGCATGCAGCAGGGTCTGGCTGGCGTCGCCGTAGTGGCCCGGCAGCAGGCGCTGGCCGAACAGGAAGGCACTGTCGTCGGCGTCCAGCAGGCGCCGGGCATTGTCGATCAGGGTAAGGAACTGTTCCTGGCTGAATTTCGCCCGTCCCTGGCTGACGTCCTCGTAGAACACTTCGCAGCCCCGCAGCAGGCGGTGGCTGTCGATGCCCCGGGACAGCGCCAGATCGATCAGCGCCGCCGGCTGGAAATGCCCGACGATAAAGCGCTGGTCACGCTCGTAGCCGCTCATGCCGCCCCCTTGTGCGGCGCCTGCCGCTTGGCCTTGGCGATGCCCAGGTTGACCCGTTTGAGCAGGCTGTCGACGTCATCGTCATAGGCCATGGCCACCGCCACGCTGGCCCGCAGGTGCAGGCGCTCGCCATGGCGGCGGGTCTTGTGGGCGAGGCTGGCGACCGCCTGTTGCAGCTCGTCTGCCAGCCAGCGCGCCTGGGTTTCGCCGGTGTTGGGCATGACCACCACGAAGCGGTCGCCGGCCAGCCGGCAGAGTACGTCCTGCTGACGCAGGTTGAGCAGCAGCAGTTGCGCCAGCACCTGCAGCAGGTGATCGCCCTCGGCTTCGCCGTGCACCAGGTTGACTGCGCTGAAGTCGTCGATATCCAGCACCACCAGCGACAGGGGCTGCTGCTCCTCGGCGGCCTGTTCCAGTGCCCGTTGCACGTGCTGGCGCAGGTACTGGGCGCCGCCCAGCGGGGTGAGCTTGTCGAACAGCAGGTGCTCGCGGAACAGCCCCTCGCGCTTGCTCATTTGCGCGTTGATCGCCTGTTGTTCCTTGTGCAGGTGGTAGATACCGAAGGTCACCAGCACCAGCCCCACAGGCATCGGCGCGGTTTCCAGCCAGTTGTCCCAGACCGCTTCCGGGGCCAGGCGGATGAACTCGTCGAGCACGTCCATCCACCAGGAAAAACACACGCAGGCCATGCCCACTGCAAGCATGCGCGTGACCCGGCCGGCGGGGCGGCTGCGCATCAGCATCACCAGCCAGAGCAGCCAGATCAGCCCCGAGCCGCCTTCGCCGACCACATCCATCCAGTTGATCTGTGCCCACGGCTTGACCTCGCCGAAGGCCAGGTAGACCTGCAGGCCGAGGTTGGCGGCGACGGCGAGGCCGACGAAGGTCAGGGTGTGCAGTTTGAGCAGTGATTTCATCGCGGGTCTCCGGGCCGGGCCCGCCCAGCGTGCCCGACCGATATCACAGTGCTGTTACAGGCTTTTGTCCCGGGATTTGCACGGCAACTGATCGGGGCCTTGCTCGCCCGTGCAGAAGCGCTCTGCCGGCAGGTGTTTCGCCGGTTCGCTCAGGCGGTTGCGGCCTTGTTTGTCGCGACTCAGGTCGAAGGCGTCGTAGAGCCGGCCCGCTGCGGTGTAGCTGCGCACTTCCAGGCGCGAGGCGCCGACTTCGACGGTCTGGTACAGCTGGGTTTCTTCGGCGCTGCGGTCCGGTTGCTGGTGGGCGCGGTCGTTGAGGCCGTACATCTTCGAGCCGGCCACCGAGACCATGTACACCGGCCCCTGCACCTTGCCGGCCGTGTGGGCCTGCTTCGCCGTCGCGCGGCCATTTTCATTGCTCAGGCGGCTGTAGCAGTGGTCGTGGCCCTGCAACACCAGGTCTACGGCGTAGCGCTCGAACAGCGGCTTCCAGGCGGCCTTGAGCGGGCCGGTGTCTTCGGGGCGGGCGCAGGTGAAGATCGGCTGGTGGGTAACCACCACCTTCCAGCGCGCCGTGCTCTCTTTCAGGCGTTGTTCCAGCCATTGGGTCTGCTGGTCGAGGGTGTTCAGGTCGAGGGCGGCAGTGCCGTCCAGCACGATGAAGCGCACACCCTGGTAGTCGGTGACATAGGTGGTGGTTTCCAGCCCGGTCACGCCATTGCCTGGCAGGGCGAACTGTCTGGCCCAGTGCGGGCCAAGGGTGCGGCTTTCGCTGCCGTCGGCGTTGAGGCTGTCGAGGTATTCATGGTTGCCGGCGGCCACCACCTGCGGCACGCCGGCGTAGTGGAAACCGCCGGCCTGGTTCCATTCACCCCATTCGTCGTCGTGGACCAGATCGTCGCGCTGCGAGGTGAGGTCGCCGGCGTGCACCACCAGCGCCGGGCTGGCGGTGGCCTGCAGGGCCTGGCGCACGGTGCGCGAGGCGATCGACAGGATGTCGTTCTGGGTGTCGCCGAGGTAGATGAAGCGGAACGGCTTGAAGCTTTCGGCAGCGGTGTGGAACTGCAGCCATTCGCTCCAGCCCTCGGCGCCCTTGACCCGGTAGACGTAGGCGCTGTCGGGTTGCAGGTCGGTGAGGCGGACCTGGTGATAGAGCGCCGGGCCGTTCTCGCTGTCCAGCGGCTGGCTGCTGCCTTGCAGCAGGCGGGCGCGTTTTTCCAGTTGCGGGCCGTCCAGGGCCGGGGCCAGTTGCAGCTGGCTGTCGGGCTGGCGGCTGTCGGTGCGGAAGGTCACGGCCATCTCCCGCGCCGGGTTGGCGCCGGGGGTCAGCACGATGCGGTCGGCCAGGCCACTGGCGGCGTAGGGCGCGCCGGGAGAATGGGGCAGGGGCTCGGCAACGGCAGTGCCTAGGCAGGCGGCGAGGGCGAGGGCCAGAAGGCGCGGGCGGGTCATGGAGGGTCCTTGGTCGATGGGTAGTGGCGGCCAAGGAAACAAAGGCGAATGACGGTTGGGTTACAGGGGAGGGGGTCTATTTGGGTGGGGGCAGATGTGAAAAAAATGTCGGATTTCGCTGAGAAACACCGGCCTCATCGCCGGCCACGCCGGCTCCCACAGGTGTGCGGCGTGCAGTGACTTTGTGGGAGCTGGCGTGGCCAGCGATGAGGTTGGCCAGGTCAGGAGGTCATTTCGGACCAGAACACCGGCAAAAACCGGCGAAAAAGTGCGGATCCGCTGGTTACGAAAATCCCTGTCACAGATCTGCCACACACCACCCCTAGCGTGCCCTGCAGTTTCCGCCCCGACGTGGCGGATGGACTTCAGGGGAGCGCAATCGTGGTGAGCATCAAACCCGTGGACAACCGTCGGCGATTCAAGATCAGCCTGTTGAGCCTGGCCATCGGCGCCAGCCTGCCGGCCTTCGCCGAAGACAAGACCGAGCACGTCAACGTGGTCGGTCAGGCCGCCAGCATGGACCAGGCCCTCAAGGAGCAGAAAGCCTCGGATACCGTGCGCAGCGTGGTCCACGCCGACGCCGTCGGCCAGTTGCCCGATGACAACGCCGCCGAGGCGCTGCAACGGATTCCCGGCCTGTCGGTGGAGCGCGACCAGGGCGAAGGCCGCTTCGTCAGCGTGCGCGGCATCGGCCCGGACCTGAACAGCGTGACCATCAACGGCACCCTGCTGCCGGCGCCGGAAGGCGAGCGCCGCGCGGTGGCGCTGGACGTGTTGCCCACCGAACTGGTGCAGTCGCTGTCGGTGGTCAAGACCCTGACCCCGGACATGGACGCCAACTCGCTCGGTGGCACCATCGAGGTGGAGAGCCTGTCCGCCTACGACCACGCGGGGCTGTTCTACACCCTCAGCGGCGAAGCCAGCCACGACCAGAACACCAGCCAGGACAGCCCGAAATTCTCCGGCGCCATCAGTGACAAGTTCAGCCTCGGCGACGGCATCGACAACTTCGGCGTGGCCGCTGCCTTCAGCTGGCAGCAGCGTGACTTCGGTTCGGACAACGTCGAGACCGGTGGCGGCTGGGACTTCGACGACGGCCAGCCGCGCCTCGAAGAAGCCGAGCAACGCGACTACCGCATCCGCCGCGAACGCACCGGCGCGGGCCTCAACTTCGACTACCGTCCGGACGATTTCTCCAGCTACTACCTGCGCACCTTGTACAGCCGCTTCAAGGACACCGAGACCCGCAACGCCGCCGGCGTCGAGTTCGAAGACCCGCAAGCCTCCGGCGAGCGCGGTGACGGGGAAGGCTGGCGGGCGCTGAAGTCCCGCGAGGACACCCAGGAGATCCAGTCCTACGTGTTCGGTGGTGAGCGCCTGATCGACGCCTGGACCCTCAGCGGCCAGGTGGGCTACAGCAAGTCCAGCGAAAACGACCCCGGTGGCATCGCCAACGCCAGGTTCACCGGCGACTTCAGCGGCATCGGCTTCGACGGCACGCGCAAGCCACGGCTGAGCACCGGCAGCGATTTCTACGACGCCGACGCCTTCACCCTGGACAAGGTGGAGTGGGAGAAAGCCAACTCCACCGACGAAGAAAAGAACATCCGCCTCGATCTGGCCCGCGACTACGAGTTGAGCGGCAACAGCGCCCAGGTCAAGTTTGGCGCCAAGGCCAGCCGCCGCGACAAGCGCAGCAACACCGACGTGTGGGTCTACGACGATTTCGACGATGTCAGCCTGGCGGGCTACCAGAGCGGTAACGTCGATTATTCCCTGGGTAACTTCGGCAACGGCATCAGTGCCGGCGCCATCAAGGACCTGATCGGCGGCCTGGACCGCAATGCCTTCTACGACGAAGAAGAATCGCGGATCAACGACTTCCAGATGCGCGAAGACATCAACGCCGCCTACCTGATGAACACCCTCGATGTGGACGCCTGGCGCTTCATTGCCGGGGTGCGCTACGAGGGTACCGAGTTCGAAGCCAAGGGCACCGGCCTGCGCGACGGCGAATACAGCCCGACCCAGAGCCGCAAGCGCTACGACCACTGGCTGCCGGGCCTGCACGCCCGCTACTCGTTCACCCCGCAGACCCAGTTGCGCGCGGCCTGGACCCACAGCGTGGTGCGGCCGACCTTCGGCCAGTTGGCACCGGGCTTCATGATCGATGACAGCGAAGGCGAAGCCAGCTTCGGCAACCCGGACCTCAAGCCGCTGGAGTCGATGAACCTCGACCTCGGCATCGAGCATTACCTGGGCCGCGCCGGGGTGTTGTCGGCCTACGTGTTCTACAAGGACATCGACAACTTCGTGTACAGCACCGACCTGGCCGGCAGCGGCGAGTGGGTCGATTTCGACGAGGCCAAGACCTTCGCCAACGGCCAGAGCGCCAAACTCTATGGCGTCGAACTGGCCTACTCGCAGAAGTTCGACTGGCTGCCGGCGCCCTGGAACGGCCTGCTGCTGGGCGGCAACCTGACCCTGAGCAAGTCCCGCGCCGAGATCGAAGGCCAGGGCCTGAACCGACGCATCGACCTGCCCAACCAGTCCGACACCGTCGGCAACCTGACCCTGGGCTGGGAAGACGACACCCTCAGCCTGCGCCTGGCGGCCAACTACAAGTCCCGCTACCTGGCCGAAGTGGCCGCGGTGGATGACAAGGCCCACGACCTCTACGCCGACGACCAGCTGTTCGTCGACTTCAAGGCCGGCTACTTCATCACCCCGGACCTGCAACTGACCTTCGAGGCGCAGAACATCACCGACGAGTCCTATTACACCTACACCGGACGCCGTTCGTTCAACGCCCAGTACGAGGAATACGGGCCGACCTACAAGCTCGGCCTGACCCTGACCCACTTCTGAACGACCGTCACGAGACCCGATCATGTTCAACGCAAGACCTCACACCCTGCTGGGCGGCCTGCTGCTGGCACTGGCAATCTCCCAGGCCCATGCGCAGCCGCAACTGACCCTGGGCGAGCGCCTGCCGGGCAGCGTGGAAAACGCCCGGCTGCTGGCCGCCGAAGGTTTCTGGCCCGGCGCCGAGCGCCTGGTGGCCGGCAAGCAGGGCCTGCAACTGCTCAAGGCTGACGGGCAACTGCTCAGCCAACTGGACGGCCGCTACAAGGGCCTCGACTACCGCGTGGGCGACAGCGGCGTGCTGGTTGCCACGCTGGACAGCAAGCGTCAGCAGGCGCTGCTGGTGCGCCTGCAGCGGGACAGCGGCTGGAGTGCGCCGCTGTACCTGCCCAAGCGCGATTTCCCGATCGAAGGGTTGTGCCTGTACCGCGACAGTGCGCGCAACAGCTTCGTGTTCCTGCTGGGGGCCGAGGGTGTCGGCGAGCAGTGGCTGGTGGCGAGCGCCGACCAGCCGCTGGACAACCCGCTGCGGGTGCGCGGCCTGAGCCTGCCGCCGCTGAGCGAGCACTGCCAGGGCGACGACGCCAGTGACAGCCTCTACGTCAACGAAGAAAACCTCGGCCTGTGGCGCTATGGCGCCGCTGCCGAAGCGCCGCTGCAGCGCCGCCCGGTGGACCTGCGCACGCCGTTCGGCGCTATCGGCAAGGGCATCGCCGGCATGGCGCTGGTGCCGGGTGGCCTGCTGGCGCTGGACCCGCAGGCGTCGGTCCTGCACCTGTATCGCCGCAGTGGCGCCGGCTGGCAGGCCGAGGCCGGGTTGCCGCTGGCCGGGCTGAACGAGCCTGAGCAACTGAGTGTGCGCCGTGACGCCAAGGGCCTGGAGCTGCTGATCGTCGATGACGAAGGCCAGCGCCGGGCGCGCCTGGATTGGGACCTGCCGGCCGTCACTGCAACGCCGGCCATCCCGGTGCTGCCGGCCCGCGTGCAGACCGAGCCGGTGCCGAGCTTCGGCGATGCCGCCGACGATCCGGCGATCTGGGTCAACGACGCCGAGCCGGGCAACAGCCGCGTGCTCGGCACCGACAAGAAGGGCGGGTTGCTGGTCTACGACCTCGACGGCAAGCAACTGCAGGACCTGCGCATCGGCCGGGTCAACAACGTCGATGTGCGCAAGGGCCTGCGCCTGGGCGAGCGGGAGGTGGATGTCGCCGTGGCCAGCAACCGCGACCACAACAGCCTGCACGTCTTCGCCATCGAGCCGAAGACCGGCGAAGTCAGCGTGCTGGGCGAAGTGGCCACGCCGCTCAAGGAGATCTACGGCCTGTGCCTGTTCAAGGACAGCGGCGGGGCGATCCATGCCATCGCCAACGACAAGGACGGCAGCTTCCTGCAGTACCGCCTGAGTGCGCCCAAGGGTGAGCTGCAGGGTGAACTGGTGCGTCGCTTCGCCACCGCTACGCAACCGGAAGGTTGTGTCGCCGACGACCGTGGCCAGCGCCTGTTCATCGGCGAGGAAGACCAGGCCGTCTGGGCCCTGGATGCCCGGGCTGACGGGCCGACCACCCTGGAAAAGGTGATCGGCGTCGGCGGTCCGCTCAAGGCCGATATCGAGGGCCTGGGTTTCTATCAGGGCGAGCAGCGCGACTACCTGGTGATCTCCAGCCAGGGCAATGACAGTTATCTGGTTGTGGAAGCGAGCCCGCCGTATCGCCTGCGCGGTGCCTTCCGCATCGGCCTGGATGCCGCGCGCGGCATCGACGGCGCCTCGCAGACCGACGGCCTGGACGTCAGCTCGGCCAATCTTGGCGGGCCCTGGAGCCAGGGGCTGCTGGTGGTGCAGGACGGGCGCAAGCGCATGCCCGAGGGCCGGCAGAACTTCAAGTACATCGGCTGGAGCCAGGTGGCCGAGGCCCTGAAGCTCGAGTGAGCGGCTGTCATCAACCGGCAACACGCCCGTCATCCAATACGTGATGCCCCGCCCGACGCGGGGCCAAGGAGCAAGACATGCAAGCTGCAACCGAACACATGAGCCTCTGGGGCCTGGTCAGCGACGCCAGCCTGGTGGTGCAGGCCGTGATGGCGTGCCTGGTGCTGGCCTCGCTGCTGAGCTGGTACCTGATCGTCCAGCGCGGGGTCAGCCTGCGCCGCAGCGAGCGCCAGTCGGAGGCGTTCCTGCAGCGTTTCCGCGCCAGTGGCGACCTGGCGCTGCTGTACCGGGAAAGCCAGTCCCGTACCGCCGAGGGCGTCGAGGAAACCCCGTTGCAGCGGCTCTTCGTCGACGGCTACCAGGCGTTTTCGCAGTTGCAGCGCCAGCCGCAGATCGGCAGCGACACCGTGCTCGAAGGCGTGGAGCGCAGCCTGTACGTGTCCCTCGCCGAGCAGGACGAGCGCCTTGACAAGGGTCTGGCCTTCCTCGCCACCGTGGGTTCGGTCAGCCCGTATATCGGCCTGTTCGGCACGGTGTGGGGGATCATGAACGCCTTCCTCGGTCTGTCGCAGGTGCAGCAGGCCACCCTCAACACCGTGGCGCCGGGCATCGCCGAAGCGCTGATCGCCACCGCCATCGGCCTGTTCGCGGCGATCCCGGCGGTGATGGCCTACAACCGCTTCAGCGCCCGCGGCCAGACCCTCAGCGCCCGCCAGTACAGCTTCGCCAACGAACTGCAGGCGCGCCTACACAAGCGTCTGCACTGCACGACGAACATGGCCGCGGTGGCCTGAAAGGAGTCGCATCGATGTTGGTCAAACCCCAGCGCAAACACGCCGTGAAGGCGGAAATGAACGTAGTGCCGTACATCGACGTGATGCTGGTGCTGCTGGTGATTTTCATGGTCACCGCGCCGATGCTGGTGCAGGGCGTCAAGCTCGAACTGCCCAAGGTCGCCGCCCAGGCCCTGCCGGCGGACAGCGAGCGACAGGTGCTGACCCTGTCGGTGAAGGCCGACGGCGGCTTCTACTGGAACGTCGGCCCGGACCTCGACATCCAGGGCCAGAGCGACAGCGCCGTAAGCCTGGAGGAGATGCGCGACAAGGTCGGCCAGGTCATCGCCCGGCGTGGCGACACCCAGGTCTACGTGCGCGCCGACCATGGCGCCGACTATGGCCGGGTGGTGGCGGGTATCGCCGAGTTGCAGCGTGGCGGTGTCAGCAACCTGGGCCTGATCACCGAGGAGCCTTGAAGATGAGCAGCCTGAGCCTTCCGATGTCGTCGTCCCCGATGCCGGGCTTCACTCTGCCGAACTGGCGCGGTCATGCGGGGGCTGCCGGGATTGCCGTGGCCTTGCATGTGGCGCTGGCGGCCGCCTTGCTCGGTCATGACTACCGGCCGCAGTTGCCGGTGCCCGTGGTGCCGGTGATCACCACGCAATTGATCAGCGTGCCGTTGCCTGCACCGGCGGAGCCCGAGGTTGCGCCACCGCCGGCGATCGCGCCGCCGCCCGAGCCGGAGCTGGTGTCGGCACCGGCACCGGTACCAGTAGTGCCGAGCGAGGCGGAACTGGCGTTCAAGCGCGAGCGTCAGCGGCAGGCCGAGGTACGCCAGCAGGAGCGGATCGCCGAACAGCAGCGTCGTCGTGACGAAGCCCGCCAGCGGCAGGAGCAGGAGCAAGCGCGTCAGGAACAGGACCGGCTCGAACAGCAGCGGGTTGCCCAGGCCGCGGCCGAGGCGCAGCGTGCGGCGGCTGAACGCCGTGCTGCGGATGACAGGGCCCGGGCGGCCGCCAGCCAGCAGTACCTGCCCATCAGCAAGAAAGCGCCGGACTATCCGCAGCGGGCGCTGGACAAGGGCGTGCAGGGCGATTGCACGGTCAGCTACACGGTCGATGTGCAGGGTCGGGTACGTGATCCGCAGGTGCTCGACGGCTGCCACCCGTGGTTTGCCCAGCCGTCATTGCAGGCGGCTCGCAGCTTCAAGTACCAGCCGAAGCTGGTGGACGGGCGGGCAGTGGAAGTGCCAGGGGTGAAGAACACTTTTCACTACAGCATCGAGCAGGGTGTCCGGTAGATCTCTGTTTGCCAACGATGGGGTCGGCACAGGCAATGATGTCGCCGGTAATGACGCCATCGTCGGCAAGGCCGACTCCCACAGGTTTTGCGTCCTGTCTTGGGCAGCGCGGCTGGCCCGGTTTCTAGTGGGAGTTGGCCTTGTCGGGGCGCCGAACCGCAGCGATGTCTGTCAGGGCAACGCCGCCGGTCGCAGGTACTCCGGCTCCAGCACGTTGAACCAGAACAGGATCATGTTCACCAGGATGGTCACCAACACCAGCAGGCCGACGCCCCAGGCCGAGGCGGCATAGAGAAAACCGCGGTCCTGGGTCAGGCGCATGAACTTGGGCAGGCCGACGAACAGCAGCCAGGTGGCGTAGGCACCCGCCACGATCAGCGCCGCCACCGCCAGCCAGCGGCTCGGGTAGAGCCCGGTGATACCGGCGAGGAAGTAGGGCGTGGTGGTGTAGGCGACGAAGCCGATGCACTGGTTCAGCGTCGGGCGTGCATCGAAGGTCCGCGACATCCAGCGGATGAAACCGCCCATGATCAGGGTGCCGAGCAAGGTCGTGATGTACAGCAGTACGCCCAGTTGCAGGCCGCTGGCCATGCTGACCCGCACCCGCTCGCCTTCGGCCAGGCTCCAGCCGGTCCAGGTCACGCCGATGAACAGGCACACGGCCGGCAGCAAGGCCCACAGCAACAGGTGGGGCAGGTAATGGCGGGGGGCGCGTTCTTCTTCGGTGCGGATTTCCACCCAGGCGTAGTCCGGGTGGGTAAGGAGTTTCATCAAGTGCGCTTTCATAAGGGCAGTCTCCTGTTCGCGGCAATGGCGCGACGGTCCTGACTCATTGGAGAAAGGCGGTTTTTCAGGGGTTCCGTTTTTATGGTTGGTGGGCGCCGTGTGGTCACTGCGCTGGCCGGTGGTCATGCCGATGGACCTTTTGCCGTCGGTGTCGGGTCAACCACAACAATTCCCTGACCTTGTGAGCCTTGCCATGAGCCGCGAACAACACGCCGATACCCATCACCTGCCTGGCGAAGTGGAGCGCGACAACGACGCCCAGCGCCCGGACGAACCCGGACACGGCAAACGGGATTCCACCGCCCAGTCCCACGCCAAGCGCGAGGGCAAGACCGATCATCCGGATTCGCCGTCCAAGTAAGTGCCGCAACCGTTTGCAAGTGGCAGCTGCCTGTTTCTCGAGGAAGTGTGCGATTCACGCCCCGGTGTGATTATCGAATAACGCCTCGCTGCCCGCTGCCCAACTGTCCACCCACCAACACCTGGCCAACACTTTGCTGTCCGGCAATCTTGCCGGACTGTCTTACGTATTTCTTAAGTTGTTGAAATAAAAGGATTTTTATCCTTGGCATGGCTTGTGCTCTGGTCCTTGGCATCCCCTGACCAGGACCAAGGAATTTCCATGTCCGTACCTGCCGTTTCTGCCCACTACGATATCCGCCAGCCGGATGCCCATGTCATTCACGACGATGCCGAGGCCATTGCCGTGGCCCACCAGGTCGCCGCGCTGCTGCGCGAAGGCGCCTCCGAACGTGACCGCACTCGCCAGGTGCCGGCCGATGTGGTCGATGCCTTTTCCAACAGTGGTCTATGGGGCATCACAGTGCCCCGTGTATACGGCGGTGCCGAAGTGTCGTTCGCCACGCTGGCGAAGGTAATCGCCATCGTTTCCGCCGCCGATCCGTCCCTTGGCCAGATTCCGCAGAACCACTACTGCCTGCTCGAAGACATTCGCCTGCAGGGCAGCGAAGAGCAGAAACGCTTTTTCTTCGACCTGGTGCTCAAGGGCAACCGCTTCGCCAATGCGCTGTCGGAAACCGGCGGCAAGACCGTGCAGGACATCCGCACCCGCCTGGTCAGTGAAGGCGAAGGCTATCGCATCGACGGACGCAAGGGTTATTGCACCGGTTCGCTGTATGCCCACTGGATCGGCGTGCTCGCGCTGGACGATCAGGACCGCGCGCAACTGGCCTTCGTCCAGCGTGGCACCCCGGGACTGGTGGTGGTCGATGACTGGGACAGTGTCGGCCAGCGCACCACCTCCAGCGGCACGGTGATTGCCGATGGCCTGCGGGTGCCGGCGTTTCATCTGTTCCCCAGCTACCGCTCCTACGAGAGCCCGACCCTGGCCGGCCCCTTCGCCCAGTTGACCACCGCTGCCATCGACGCCGGTATCGGTCGCGCAGCGCTGGACGACACCATTGCCTTCGTTCGCGAACACGCCCGGCCCTGGGTGGACGCCAAGGTGGAGAGCGCCGGGGACGATCCGCTGACCATCATCCAGGTCGGCAGCCTGGAGATTCGCCAGGAAGCCGCCGAAGCGTTGCTCGAACGCGCCGGATGGGTGCTCGATGCCGCCAGGCCGGCGCCGGACGAAGACAACGTCGCCGCTGCCTCGGTGGCCGTGGCCAAGGCCAAGGTGCTGACCACCGAAGCCGCCCTGGAAGCCACCAATCGCCTGTTCGAACTGGGCGGAACCCGTTCGTCCCTGGCCCGGCACAACTTCGATCGCCACTGGCGCAATGCCCGGGTACACACCCTGCACGACCCGGTGCGCTGGAAGTATCACCTGGTCGGCAACTGGGCGCTGAACGGCATCAAGCCGGCGCGTCACGACTGGAACTGAGGTGGCGCATGAGCAAGCAGATCCGTCTCAACGCCTTTGCCATGAACACCGTCGGGCATCTGTCGCCCGGCCTGTGGCGGCATCCCCGCGACCAGTCGCGGCGCTACACCGATATTCATTACTGGGTCGAGCTGGCCAGGACCTTGGAGCGTGGCTGCATCGACGGCCTGTTCATCGCCGATGTGCTGGGGGTCTATGACGTCTACGGCGGCAACGCCGACGCCGCCCTGAGCAACGGCGCCCAGGTGCCGGTCAACGACCCGCTGCAGCTGGTGCCGGCCATGGCGGCCGCCACCACGCACCTGGGCTTCGGCGTGACGGCCTCGGTGTCGTTCGAGCATCCGTTTCCCTTCGCCCGGCGCATGTCCACCCTCGATCACCTGACCCAGGGCCGCGCCGGCTGGAACATCGTCACCTCGTACCTGAGCAGCGGCGCACGCAACCTTGGCCAGCGCGAGCAATTGTCCCACGACCAGCGCTACGCCCTGGCCGAGGAATACCTGCAGGTCTGCTACAAGCTATGGGAGAGCAGTTGGGACGAAGACGCGGTGCGCGCCGACCGCGATAGCGGCGTCTACGCCGACCCGGCCAAGGTCCATGGCATCGAACACGAGGGCACTTACTTCAAGGTTCCGGGTTTCCATCTGTGTGCGCCGTCGCCGCAACGCACCCCCGTGCTCTACCAGGCCGGTGCGTCCAGCCGTGGCCGCGCCTTCGCGGCGGCCAACGCCGAGTGCGTGTTCGTCGCCGCGCCAAGCAAGGCCGTGCTGAAGAAACAGGTGGCGGATTTGCGCGCCGCAGCGGTGGTTGCCGGGCGTGCGGCGGAGGATATCGTCATTCTCGAGCAGCTTACGGTGATCGTTGCCGAGACCGACGAGGCGGCCCTGGCGCGGCTGCGCGAATATCGCGAGTACGCCAGCGCCAGTGGCGCGCTGACGCTGATGTCGGGCTGGACCGGCATCGACTTTTCCCGCTATGACCCGGACCAGGTGCTCAGGGAAGTGCCCAGTGATGCCATTCAGTCGGCGGTGGAGGCCTTTACCCGGGCCGACCCGAACCGCACCTGGACCACCGCCGAAATCGCCGACTACTGCGCCATCGGCGGTGACGGTCCGGTGCTGGTGGGCTCGGCGCAAACCGTGGCCGACCAGTTGCAGGAGTGGGTCGAGGACACTGGCGTCGATGGCTTCAACCTCGCCAGCGTAGTGGCACCGGAAACCTTCGTCGCCGTGGTCGATCTGCTGGTGCCGGAGTTGCAGGCCCGCGGTCTGTTCAAGCGCGAGTACGCCGAAGGCACCTTGCGCAACAAGCTGTTCGGCCAGGGCGACCGCCTGCGGGCGCCGCACCCGGTGGCGGCGCTGCGCCGCGGAGGCGGGCAATGAACGAGTTGCTGGTCAACCTGAACTGGCCCGAGATTGGCCAGGCGAGCCTGGAGACCCTGAGCATGCTCGGCGCGGCGCTGGCCTTCACCGTGTTGCTCGGCCTGCCGCTGGGGGTGCTGCTGTACCTCACCGGGCAGCGCCAGTTGCTGTCCAGCCCGGTGCTGTACCGCTGCCTGTCGCTGGTGGCGAACGTGTTGCGTTCGCTGCCGTTCATCATCCTGCTGATCGTGCTGATTCCGGTCACCACCCTGATCACCGGCACCTCGCTGGGGGTACGCGGCACCATCCCGCCGCTGGTGGTGGGCTGCACGCCGTTCTTCGCCCGGCTGGTGGAAACCGCGCTGCGCGAGGTCGATCGCGGCCTGGTGGAAGCTAGTCAGGCCATGGGCGGCAGCACCTGGCAGATCATCCGCTACACCCTGTTGCCGGAATCGCGCACCGGGCTGATCGCCGCCGTCACCGTCACGGCCATCGTGCTGGTGGACTACACCGCCATGGCCGGCGTGATCGGCGGTGGCGGCCTTGGCGACCTGGCGATCCGCTTCGGCTACCAGCGTTTCCAGACCGATGTGATGGTGGTCACCGTGCTGCTGCTGATCCTGCTGGTGCAGGCCCTGCAGATGAGCGGCGACCGCCTGGTGCGGTACTTCACCCGCCGCTGAAACACCGTTTGCCCAACCCGGCCCCACGTTCGCCCTACGACGGCCACACCCAACCCAAAGGAGCACATCATGTTCAAGCAGTCTCTGGCGGTTCTGGCCGCTGCCATCCTCAGCCTGTCGGCCCATGCCAACGAAAAACTCGTGGTCGGCGCTACGCCGGTGCCCCATGCCGAGATCCTCGAATTCGTCAAACCGGTGCTGGCCAAGGAGGGTGTGGACCTGGACATCAAGGTCTTCACCGACTTCATCCAGCCCAACCAGCAACTGGCGGAGAAGAACCTCGACGCCAACTACTACCAGTACCGGCCGTTCCTCGATGATTTCAACAAGACCCGCCACACCGACCTGGTGCCGGTGGTGGGCGTGCACATCGAGCCGTTCGGTGCCTACTCGACCCGAATCAAAGACCTCAAGGATCTGCCCGACGGTGCCAGCGTGGCCATCCCCAACGACCCGGTGAACACCGGTCGTGCCCTGGTGCTGTTGCATGAGGCCGGGCTGATCAAACTCAAGGATCCGAGCAACACCCTGGCCACCCAGCGCGACATTGCCGAGAACCCGAAGAAACTCAAGATCCGCGAACTGGAAGGCGCCTTGCTGGCGCGGGCGGTCAACCAGGTCGACCTCGCGTTCGTGTTCGCCAACTACGCCCTGGAAGCCGGTATCGACACCAACAGTGCGCTGATCGTCGAGAAGGGCAAGGACCTGTACGTCGAGTACCTGGTGGCCCGTCCGGACAACCTGCAGGACCCGGGTATCCAGAAACTGGCCAAGGCGTTGAATACGCCTGAAGTGCGCAACTTCATCCTGACCCGTTACAAGGGGCAGATCGCACCGGGCTTCTGATCTTCCGGGCTGCTCGTGGCCTCATCGTTGACGGCCGGCATAGTTGCCGGCACGAACCTTGTGGGAGCGGCTTCAGCCGCGAATGGGCGCGAAGCGGCCACAAAACCTGTGTCCCGGTTGTATCAGGCGGATCAGGGACTCAGGCTTTACGACGGCTGCGCCGCCGTTCGCGGCTGAAGCCGCTCACGAGGGATGTGCAACCTTTCAGATTTTGAGCGAGACAGTTGCTCCCACAATGACTGTGCATGCAGAACCCTGTGGGAGCTGGCCGGGCGGCGCTCCGCTTGCCAGCGATGAGGCCCTCAGCAACTCCACACATCCAGGATTCACCCCATGACCAGCTTCCTCCCCGAGTCCCTCGTCACCCACCTGCATCTGCAGGGCATCGGCAAACGCTACGGCAACCTCACCGCCCTGCAGGACATCGACCTCAGCGTCCAGCGCGGCGAGATCTTCGGCATCATCGGCCGCAGCGGAGCCGGCAAGTCCTCGCTGCTGCGCCTGATCAACCGCCTGGAAACCCCCAGTGAAGGCCAGGTGCTGATCAACGGCCAGGACATCGCCGCTCTGGACGCCAGGCAACTGCGCCCGTTACGCCGCCAGGTGGCGATGATCTTCCAGCACTTCAACCTGATGGCCACCCGCACCGTGGCCGAGAACATCGAACTGCCGTTGCGCATGGCCGGCATGGCGGCCGCCGAGCGTGCCCGGCGGGTGGATGAACTGCTGCAACTGGTGGGCCTGGTGGAGCGTCGCGACGCTTACCCGGCGCAACTGTCCGGCGGCCAGAAACAGCGGGTCGGCATTGCCCGTGCACTGGTGCTGGAGCCGCAGATCCTGCTGTGCGACGAAGCCACCTCGGCCCTCGACCCGGAAAGTACCCAGGCCATCCTGCAACTGCTGCGCGATATCAATCGCCGGCTGGGGCTGACCATCGTCCTCATCACCCATGAAATGGAGGTGATCCGCGATCTGTGCCACCGCGTCGCGGTGCTGGAGCGCGGGCGGGTGGTGGAGCAGGGCGAGGTGTGGCGGGTGTTCGGTGACCCTCGGCATGAGGTGAGCCGGATTTTGCTGGCGCCTTCCCTGCATCAGGAAGATGTCGAAGTCGATGGCGAGGTGCTGCTGGACCTGCACTACACTGGCGAGCGCGGACTGGAACCAGACCTGGCGGCGTTGACGGCGGCCTTGCCGGGGTTGCGGCTGGTGCAGGGCGGGATCGAGCGGATCCAGGGGCGGGCGCTGGGGCGGTTGCGGGTGGCGGTGGCGAGGGTGGATCTGGAACGCAGCAGGGAACTTGCAGACCGGGTCGAACGGGTTTGAGCGTGATGTTGACCGGGCGGGCCTCATCGCCGGCAAGGCCGGCTCCCACAGTGGTCCAGGATACCCGTGGGAGTCGGCCTTGCCGGCGATGGGGCCGGTGCCATCAAAGCAGATTCAGCACCCGCGCCGCATTGCGGTAGAAGAACTTCTCCACCACCTCATCCCTGAACCCCAGCTTCTGCGCATCCTCGATGCTCTGCGCGATCGGCCTGAAGGTGTATGAGGAACCGAACAGCAACTGATCCCCAAGAAACCCGTTGGCTGCCTGCACATACGCCTCGCTGCCGGCCTGGAACAGGTACATGTCGGGCAGCAGGTGGATGTTCTCGTAGCGGAACGCGACGCCGATCGCTTGTTGCACGTTGGGCCAGTAGCCATGGCTGGCGACGATCTTCAGCTCGGGAAACGCCCGGGCAACCGCCGCGAGGCGTCCCGGGTCGTTGTAGGCCGGATCCGGAGTGGTCGGGCCGCTCATGACGAACAGCGGGATGCCGCGTTTCTGCAGGTGCTCGTAGATCGGCCAGTACAGCGGGTCATCGGCGTGCCGTGCAGGTTCGGCAAAGCCCGGCTCCAGGTCGATGGCCAGCAGGCCGAGGACGTCGATGGCGCGGTCGATTTCGGCAATGGCGCCGTCAATGCCCTGCAACACAGGCTCCACAGCGCCGACGCCGACCAGCTCGGCGTGGCCCTCGACCACGCTGTGGATCAGGTCGTTGGGCAGGTGCTGGCCCGGCGTATGCCGGCCCACCACCGCCGCCTTGTACAGGCCGGCCTCGCGCACTTCGGCAAGAAAACCTTCTTGCGTCAGCGAGCGTTCGAAGTGGTTGTCGGCGCCACGGGTGCCGACGCGGCGGTTGAGCCAGCGGGCGGTGGCGTGCTCGGGCGAACCCGGCACGCCGCCGAAGAACGGGTGAAGAAACGCCGGGCGGCAGCGCAGGTCGATGATCTTCATGCCGCCTGTTCCTTGCTCTTGCCGGCCCGCACATCGAAGGCGCCACCGGTGAAGGCGCCGTCCACGGTGACCTTGCCCTTGCCCGGCAGCAGCGGGAACACCAGTTCGGCGAAGCGGTAGGCTTCTTCCAGATGCGGGTAGCCGGACAGCACGAAGCTGTCGACACCCAGGTCTGCGTATTCCAGCAGGCGCGCGGCGACGGTCTCGGCATCGCCTACCAGTGCGGTGCCGGCACCGCCACGCACCAGGCCGACACCGGCCCACAGGTTCGGCGCCACTTCCAGTTTGTTGCGGTCGCCGCCGTGCAAGGCGGCCATGCGCCGCTGGCCTTCGGAGTCCATCTTCGCGTAGTTGGCCTGGGCCGCGGCGATGGTCTCTTCGTCCAGATGGCTGATCAGCTCGTCGGCGGCGGCCCAGGCGGCTTCGTTGGTTTCCCGCACGATCACATGCAGGCGCACGCCGAAGCGCACGGTGCGGCCATGCCTGGCCGCGCGGGCGCGGACGTCGGCGATCTTCTCGGCCACCGCGGCCGGTGGCTCACCCCAGGTCAGGTAGGCGTCCACGTGTTTGGCCGCCAGTTCATGGGCTGCCGGCGAAGAGCCGCCGAAGTACAGCGGCGGGTAGGGCTGTTGTACCGGCGGGAAGAAGTTCTGCGCGCCCTCGACCTTCAGGTGCTTGCCCTCGAAGTCGACGGTCTCGCCCTCCAGCAGGCGGCGCCAGATGGTGAGGAATTCATCCGAGGCTTCGTAGCGCTCGTCGTGCTTGAGGAATACGCCATCGGCGGCCAGCTCCGTGGCGTCGCCGCCAGGCACTACATTGAGCAGCAGACGCCCGTTGCTCGCCTGGTCGAGGCTGGCGGCCTGGCGGGCCGAGGCGGTGGGGTTGCCGAGGGAGGTGCGCAGGGCCACCAGCAGCTTGATGCGCTGGGTTACCGGCACCAGGCTGGCGGCGGTCACCCACGGGTCGAGGCAACTGGCACCGGTGGGGATCAGCAGGCCATCGTAGCCAAGCTGGTCGGCGGCCACGGCGATCTGCCGCATGTAGGCGTTGGTCGCCGGCCGGCCGCTGGCCGAGTGGCCCAGGTAACGGGTGTCGCCGGAAGTCGGCAGGAACCAGAAAATATCGAGACTCATCAATTTGTCCTCATTGCCATCGTTGAGTGGGCACGCGTGGCAGGGGGTGTTTTCTAGGAATTCAGATCGACAGGTTGATCACCCGGCCATCGAAACCGCCCGGGGCGGCGCGACGCTTGTTCACCACCAGTTCGCCGATGCGGATCAGGTGGGTGCGGGTGATGTTGCGCGACAGGCCCAGCAGTTGTGCGGTGTGGACCTGGTTGTAATGGCAGAAGCGATAGGCCGCCCGCAGCAGGGCGTCCTCGACCTTTTCGTGCAGCCCTTCGCCTTGTTCCTCGAAGAGTTGCAACAGCGCCCGCTGCAGCAGTTCATCGGCGCTTTCCGTCCGTGGCCGGCCGCTGTCCTCGCGCTCGATGCGCAGGTTGGACAGGTGCAGGTCTTCGGCGCGAATGACCTTGTCGCGGCAGATCAGCAGGGTGTGGTGGATGACGTTTTCCAGCTCGCGGATGTTCCCCGGCCAGTCATAGCCGGCCAGGCGCTGGCGGGCTTCCTCGCTCAGGCTGACGTCGGCGTAGCCCAGGCGCCGGCTGTACTCGGCAATGAAGTGCCGGGCCAGGGGCAGGATGTCGCCGGGGCGGTCACGCAGCGGGTGCAGCTGCAGGCTGACCACGTTGAGGCGGTAGTACAGGTCTTCGCGGAAGTGCCCGGCGTTGATGGCCTTTTCCAGATGCACGTTGGTGGCGGCCAGTACCCGCACGTTGATCGGGATGCTCTTGCGCGAACCGAGGCGCACCACCTCGCGTTCCTGCAGCACCCGTAGCAGCTTGACCTGGATCGGCATCGGCAGGTCGCCGATCTCGTCGAGGAACAGCGTGCCGCCGTTGGCTTCTTCGAACCAGCCGGCCTTGGCCGCCAGGGCACCGGTAAAGGCGCCTTTCTCATGGCCGAACAGCTCGGCTTCCACCAGCGACTCGGAGAACGCGCCGCAGTTGACCGCCACGAACGGCCCGTTGCGCCGCCCGCTGAGGTTGTGGATGTGCCGTGCCACCAACTCCTTGCCGGTCCCGGTCTCGCCGATGATCAGCACGCTGGCCTCGCTGGGCGCGACCTGTTGCAGGTGGGCAAGCAGCGCCTGCGAGTGCGGGTCTTCGAAGACCTGCGCGGTAGCGCGGATCGAGGTGGCCAGAGAGGGCGACGGGGGCAGGGTCAGCAATTGCATGGACGGGCCTTATGAGTAGAAGGTCGGGGTCGGGCGCGTACCGTTCAGCGCCCACTCGCCCAGCTCGTGGATGCGGTAATCCAGCGGGTCGTGCAGGGTCTGGGTGCGCAGGTTGCGCCAGTGCCGGTCGAAGCGCAGCGAGGCGTGGGTGGCGCGGGCGCCGGTGACTTCGAACAGGCGGTTGCAGATATCCAGGCCGTGGCGGGTGGCGGCCACTTTCGCGGTGCCGATGGCCAGCGCCAGTTGCGCGCGCTCCTCGGCGCCCAGTGCGTGTTCCTTGGCCCAGGCGCGGTCGAGCAGGTCCGCAGCGCGTTCGATCAGCAGGCGCACGCTTTCCAGTCCGACCCAGAACTCACCGTAGTGGCGCAGCACATGGGGGTCTTCGCCGCTGTGACGCGCTGTGGAGCGGAACCATGGCCGGCTTTCGTTGAGGGTGTACTGGCGCGCTTCTTCGAAGGCGCCTTCGGTGATGCCGAGGAACATATTGGCGAAATGCAGTTGCGCGATCAGCGGGCGCAGGCAGGCGAACGGCGTGCTCAGCGGGCCTGGATCGAGCAGCAGTTCGCTGTGTTCGACCCGCACCCGCTCGAAGGTGGCGCTGCCGCTGTCGGTCTGGCGCTGGCCGATATTGTCCCAGTCGCCGTGCAGGGTGATGCCGGTGCGGCCGCTGGGGATGGCGGCGATCAGCAGCTTGCCGCCGGCGCTTTCGTCCACCGCCGAGGCGATGAGCATTTCCGAGTCGCTGGCGCCGGAGCAGAAGCTCTTCTTGCCGGAGAACTCGCACCAGCCATCGAAGCGCTTGACCACCGTGCGGGTGTCCAGCGGGTTGAGGGCGTTGCCCCAGAACCAGTCTTTGCGGGCGGTCAGTTCGAACCACGGCTCCCATTGTTCGGGGCGCGAGAACAGGCGCACGGTGGCCAGCATCAGGTGCTGGAAGCCGAAGACATGGGCGATGGAGCTATCGACCCGGGCGAACTGACGCACCACTTCAAAGGTTTCTGTCCAGGTGGCGCCGAGGCCGCCGTACTGGGTGGGGATCACCAGGCCGAGCAGGCCGCTGGCGCGCAGGGCGTCGCGTTCGGTCTTGGGCGTGCCGCCACGGGCATCGCGCTCGACCGCCGTCTCGGCGAATTGCGCGGCCAGTTCACGGGCGATTTGCACTGGGGTTTGCAGGGATCGGGAAGGCAGGTTCATGGTCGACATCGGCCTCAGGCGATCTTGCGCAGGGCGCTGTCGGTGACCACGCCGGCCAGGGTCGCGGCGGCCCGCTCGGCGGCCAGGGCGATACGCGCCTGCAGGGCCGGGCTGGTGATCTGGTAGTCGTGGAAGTCGGCTTGCGAGGCGTAGACGCCGATGGGCAGGGTCAGCGCCTGGAAGAAACTGAACAGCGGGCGCAACTGGTGATCGATGACCAGCGCGTGGCGCTCGCTGCCACCGGTGGCGGCCAGCAGCACCGGGGTGTCGATCAGTGCATCCTGGCCGATCAGGTCGAACAGGTGCTTGAACTGGCCCGGGTACGAGCCGCGGTAGACCGGTGCGGCGACGATCAGCAGGTCGGCCTGTTCGATGGCCAGCAGTTGCGCTTCGACCTCAATCGGCAATTCGGCACGGGACAGCGCGCCGCCTACAGGACGGGCGATATCGCCCAGTTCGATGACCTTGACGTTGAAATCCAGGTGCTGGCCGAGGGCGGTGATCAGCGCTTCGGTCAGGACCAGGGTGCGCGATGGGCGCCAGGCCCCACCGGAAACAGCGACGATATTGAAAGCAGTGCTCATTGATTCGATTCCTTTGGCGCGGAGGGTTGCCTGGGGTGGAGCAAGAGCCGTTCCAGTTTTTGAAATCGTTGTGAATCAACAGGTTGCGTCGCTTTTTAAGCAAAGGCTGTGTTGCCCGGGCGACGCAACTGTTGATCTGCTGTTGGTGGGCGAACAGTTGTTGGGTGAACACTGTTCGACAGGCGGGGATTTTTAGAGGGGACGTGTTATTCCGTCCAATTCTTAATAAAAATAAATTTATTCGAATTGGAGATAAGCGACGTGTTACTTCAGTCCAGCACGGGTTTGAGTAAGGCTTGCGCTTCGTACAGCGGCGTCAGAAAGCGCTTTTTCATCTCGTCCAGGCTGATGCGCGAGGCATGGCTGGTGATCGCCAGGGTCGAGCGCAGCACTCCGTGGCGATCCGGCAGCGGCACGCCGAGCACGCGCATGCCCACTTCGAATTCCTGGTCTACCGCCGCAAAGCCCTGGCGGGCGATGGCTTTCAGTTCTTCGCGCAGGGTCGCTTCGTCGATGCAGGTGTAGGGCGTCAGGCCGCGCAGTTCGGTGCGGGCAAAGTAGGCGTCCAGCTCCGCCGGAGCCAGCGCCGCCAGCCACAGGCGGCCGCTGGCGGTGCAGTACATCGGTACCCGCGAGCCGGGGCGGATCGACAGCGACGCCACATGGCTGTAGCGGCTGCGGACGATGTGCACGATCTCGTCGCCGTCGCGGGTGCCCACCGACACATGTTCCTGGGTGGTCCGCGCCACCTGTTCCACCACCGGTCGCAGCATCCGCGGCAATTGCGCCGAATCCACATAGGCCTGGCCAATGCGCAGGGCCTTGGGTGTCAGCCAGTAGTGGCGGCCATCGGTTTCGACGAAGGCATCGTGTACCAGGGTCAGCAAAAAGCGCCGTGCGGCGCTCGGGGTCATGCCCGACAGGCTGGCGGCCTGGGGCACGGTGAGTTTCGGCTGGTCGACGCTGAACAGTTGCATCAGTGCCAGGCCCTTTTGCAGGCCGGCGATCAGGTCCCGTGGATGAATGCTGGGCTGGGTCATGGTGACTCCGCAGATTTCGACGAATAACGCGATTATCGCAGTGATGCTGCGAATAACAACCAGAACCACGATCTGCGCCATTGGCCGCTTCAGCGCCGTCACGCAACCTGACGGCATAACAACAACGACCTTCTGGAGGTCAGCATGCTGCACGGATCCACTGAACTGGTGGCGATCGTCGGGTCGCCCATCACCCAGGTCAAATCCCCGGAAAACTTCAATCGCTGGTTCCAGGACAACAGCCGCAACCTGGCGATGCTGCCCATCGATATCCGCGAGGAGGCCCTCGATGCCTTCATCGACACCCTCCGTGGCTGGCAGAACCTGCGCGGCGTGGTGGTGACGGTGCCGTACAAGCAGGTCCTGGCCGGGCGTCTGGACGAAGTCAGCGAACGCGCTGCCGCGTTGGGCTCGGTGAATGTCATCCGGCGTCAGGCCGATGGTCGCCTGCTGGGCGACAACGTCGATGGCGAAGGCTTTCTCAACGCCGCCTGCCTCAATGGCTTCCAGGCCCGCGGCAAGCGTGCCCTGGTGATTGGCGCCGGCGGCGTTGGCAGTGCGATCGCCTGGTCGCTGTGCCAGGCCGGGGTCGTGTCGCTGGTGCTCAGCGACGCCAGCCTGGCGCGCTGCGAGGCACTGGCGGCGCTGCTGCGCAAGGCCTTTGCCGAGGTTGATGTGGAGATCGGCTACGACTCGCTGGCGGGCTTCGATCTGCTGGTCAATGCCACGCCTGCGGGCATGGGCGGCACCGGTGAGTTGCCGCTGCCTGCGGTTCACCTGGACCAGCTGGCCGCCTCGACCCTGGTGGCCGATGTGGTGACGTCACCGGAAATCACCCCGTTGCTGGCCGCCGCCCGTGCCCGTGGCTGCAGCGTGCAGACCGGCCCGCAGATGGCCCTGGCGCAGCTCGGCAACCTCGGTCATTTCATGGGCGTCACGCCCTTGCAGTTGTGAGGGCCGGACGATGAACAGCGCAACCCGTTTTCCCGATGGCAGCGACGCGGCGTTCGACCTGATCGTGCTCGGCAGCGGCGCCGCCGGTTTCGCCGCCGCTGCCACGGCGGCGCGCAAGGGCCTCAAGGTGTTGCTGGTGGAGAAGGCCGCGCAGTTCGGCGGCACGTCGGCGATCTCCGGTGGCGCCGTGTGGCTGTACGGCACCGACCAGGCCCATGCCGCCGGTGTGCAGGACAGCGCCGAGGCCATGCGCCGCTATCTGCAGAAGGTCATTGGCCCCGGCTACAACGCCGCGCTGGTGGATGCCTATATCGAGCAGGGCCATCAGGCACTGCGCTGGCTGGAAGCCAACACCGAACTCAAGTACGCCCTGCGCCCGCTGTCACCGGATTACTACCCGGACGAGGAGGGCGCCACCGAGCGTGGCCGGGCACTGGAAATGCTCGAATACGACGGCCGCCACCTGGGCGCGCACTTCAAGGACCTGAAGATGCCGCCGGCGGGCATGCTGCTGTTCGGCGGGATGATGGTCAATCGCGTCGATATCCAGCATTTCCTCAGTTTCCGTCGCTCGCCGCGCTCGTTGCTGCATTGCCTGAAACTCATGGGGCGCTATGCCATTGACCGCCTGAGTCATCCCCGTGGCACTCGGCTCACCACTGGCAACGCGCTGATCGCCCGGCTGGCGACCACCGCGTTCGCCCACGGTCTCGAATTGTGGCTGGACAGCCAGACCCGATCACTGATCGTCGAAGGCGGCACCGTGGTGGGCGCGGTGATCGAGCGTGGCGGTCGCCAGCTGCGAGTGCGCTCTCATGGTGGCGTGGTTTGTGCCACCGGTGGTTTCGCGGCGGGGCCGGAGGCTGCGGCGCAGCGTCCCCAGGGCGACGCGCCACACCTGAGCATGTCGCCCGAGACCAACGTGGGCGATGGCCTGCACCTCGGCCAGCAAGCTGGCGCGGCGCTGGGGCAGGGCCTCGCCGCCAATTTCTTCTTGGCGCCGGTATCGGAGGTGCTGCACCGCAACGGCGTGCGCGAACGCTTCCCGCACCTGGTGACCGACCGTGCCAAGCCTGGCGTGATTGCGGTCAACAGTGCCGGCGAACGCTTCGTCAACGAGTCCGACTCCTATCACCACTTCGTCCAGACCATGTTCGCCACCGGCAATACCTCGTGCTGGCTGATCTGCGACGCCGAGGCGCTGAACAAATACGGACTGGGCCTGGCCCGGCCCAAGCCGGTGGACAACGGCGCGCTGATCGAGGCCGGCTACCTCTTCCGTGCCGACACGGCCGAGCAACTGGCAGCCCGGGTCGGCGTCGATCCCCACGGCTTGCGCCGCACGCTGGAGCGCTACAACCGCGACGCCCGCGACGGCGTCGATCGTCAGTTCGGCAAGGGCGGCAACAGCTACAACCGCTACATGGGCGATCCCGACCACCGACCTGACCCGTGCAACGCGCCGTTGCTCAAGGCGCCGTGGTACGCGATCCGCCTGCACACCGGCGACCTCGGCTCGGCCCGTGGCCTTGCCACCGACAGCGCGGCGCGGGTGCTGGACGCCAGCGGCGCGCCGATTCCCGGCCTGTACGCCGCCGGCAACGACATGAACTCGCTGATGGACGGCACCTATCCCGGCCCCGGCATCACCCTCGGCCCCGGCCTGACCTTCGGCTGGCTCGCCGCCTGCCATGCCGCCGAACGGCTGGCGCAAACCCCTTCACTCATCCAGGAACAATGACCATGTACTACGAACTGCGCACCTACACCCTGAGCCCGACCCGCATGGCCGACTGGCTGGCGCTGTACCAGAGCGATGCGCTGGCGGTGCAGACTGAACACCTGGGCAACCTGGTGGGGTTCTTCACCACCGAGTTCGGCGAGGCCAACCAGGTGGTGCATATCTGGGCCTACGAGAGCCTCGATGACCGCGCCGCCCGCCGCGCCAGCATGGCCGCCGACCCGCGCTGGGCCGAGTTCGGCCGCAAGAACAAGGAGCTGGGTGCGGTGCTGAAACTGGAGTCGCGGTTGATGCGCCCGACCGGGTTCTCGCCGCTGAAGTGACCGGTTCGGGGAATTCCATTCCCTGTGGGAGCGAGCTCGCTCGCGAAGGGCCGCACCGCGGCCCCAGAAAAGGCAACACGCAATGCAACAGCTTGAATGCGATGTGCTGGTGATCGGCTCCGGGGCCGCTGGTCTGGCGGCGGCGGTGACGGCGGCGCAGCAGGGACTGAAGGTCATCGTCGCGGAGAAGACCCGCTGGTTCGGTGGCACCAGCGCCTGGTCCGGCGGCTGGCTGTGGGTGCCGGGCAACCCGCTGGCAGTGGCCGAGGGTAGGGTAGAGCCGGAGGACGCACCCGCGCGCTACCTGCTGGCGCAGGTTCACGGCGAGCACCTGAGCGAACAACAGCGCACCTACCTCGAACGGGGCCCGGAGATGGTCTCGTTCTTCCAGCGTCATACCGCCGTGCAGTTCTATTCCGGCAGCGCCATGCCGGACATGCGCGATGGCGAAGGCTCGGCCAGGGGCGGCCGCTCGCTGTGTGCGCAGCCGTACGACGGCCGCGAACTGGGGCCGTGGATCGAGCGGTTGCGACCGCCCCTGGATATCGTCAGCCTGTTCGGCATGGGCATTGCCGGAGGCGCCGACCTGGGAGCGTTCTTCAATGTCCGCCGCTCGGCAAAGGCCGCCTGGCATGTGGGCGGGCGCTTGCTGCGCCATGCCCGCGACCTGTTGCTGTACCGACGTGGCATGCATCTGGTCAATGGTAATGCGCTGGTGGCGCGGCTGCTGCGCAGTGCGCTGGACCGGCAGGTACAGCTGTTCAGCGACAGTCCGGCGGTACGGTTGCTACGCCATGACGGTCGCGTCAGCGGTGCGGTCTTGCGGCGTGACGGCAAGGAGTGCGATGTGCTGGCGCGGCGTGGTGTGGTTCTGGCCTGTGGCGGTTTCGCCCACGACGGACCCCGGCTGGCGCAGCGGCTTGGCCATGTCCATCACTGCGCGGCGCCCACCAGCAACAGCGGTGACGGCCTGCGCCTCGGCGAGCAGGCTGGTGGCTTGCTGGGCGAGGATCTGGCCCATGACGCGGCATTCGTGCCGGTGTCGCTGGTACCTCGTCGCGACGGCTCGACCGGACGCTTTCCACACTTGGTGGATCGCGGCAAACCGGGCTTTATCGCCGTGGATGGCGAGGGCCGGCGCTTCACCAACGAAGCCGACTGCTACCACGACTTCATGAACAACCTGTTCGCCCGCACACCGGCCGGGCAGCAGCCTTACGCCTGGATGATCTGCGACCGGCAGGCGCAGCGGCGCTTCGGCCTGGGCTGGGCCAAGCCGTTTCCCTTTCCGCTCTGGTATTACCAGCGCCGTGGCTATCTGGTCCGGGGGCGTGACGCATATGAGCTGGCCGAGCGCTGCGGCCTCGATCCGCAGCAGTTGCAGGCCACGATCGAGCGTTTCAACCAGCATGCACAGGTGGGACATGACCCGGACTTCGGACGTGGCCAGTCGGCCTACAACCGCGCCCTGGGTGATCCGTCGAACGGTCCTAATCCGTCATTGCGACCTTTGAACGGGCCGCTCTGTGCGGTGCGCCTGGTGCCCGGCAGCCTCGGCACCTTCGCCGGGCTGAAGACCGACGCTCAGGCGCGGGTGCTGGACGCCACCGGCGAAGTGATTCCGGGCCTGCACGCGGTCGGCAATGACATGCACAGCATCATGGGCGGGCATTACCCGAGCGGCGGGATCACCCTCGGGCCGGGGATGACCTTCGGCTATCTGGCGGGGTTGGCGCTGGCAGGGTAATCATTGGTGGCATTTTGCTATTTCCTCTGTCACGCGCTGTCCCTACACTCGGTCGACCGTCGGCCGGGTTGTCTGGCCACAGTGCTATTCAGGGAGAAAGGCATCGATGAGCAGTTCACCGTTCCAGTACGGCATAGAGATCAGCGCCGAATCGCTCGCGCAGCAAACCGGATTCCGGTCGCTGTCCTGGGCCTTCGATGGTGTGTGGGAAGTGCTCTTGCAGAATTACGGCAGTACCGACGCCCAGAAGATGGGTGCGATCCTGGGCCAGCGGCTTCGCGCGCTGGACGCGGTGCGTTCGGGGATCGCGGCCGTCCATCGCCAGATCGACCGCTACCAGCCTGATATCTCCCGATATCCGCTGGCCGCCGCGGTCAGCACCGTAGAGGCGCGCTACCGGGAGTTCGAGGACTCGCTCGATAACCTGCTGGAGCGCATCCGCCAGCAAGCGGCAGGGGCGCCGGAGATCAGGGCCCAGCGTTTCGAGGCGTCGGTGCGCCTGAGCGACGTGAGTCTTCGGGCGGGCAGAGAGATCGGTGCGAACCTGAGCAAGCTCCAGCGCGTGCTGAACAGGTCCGATGGAAACTTCGTCGATGAGTTCTACCAGGAACACCGCGAGCGCGATTTCATGTCGTTCTTCTACGGCACCAAGTTCGGCTATGCCCGTCTTTACCTCGCTCAGGTCAAGGCATTCCTGCTGCTGCACCTGGCGCACAAGGATCCGCGCAACCCCTACCGGCTGTCCACCGAGCTCAACGACTTCGAAGAACAGACGCACAAGAGCGAGTACGCGATGTTCTGTACCCTGCATCAGCCGGTGCAGGATCTGGTCCGGCAGTTGGCGCAGGAGTCGGACGGGATGCATGCCGCCGCGGCCGTGACCCTTCGCGTCCCGGGTGGCGACGGGTTGAGGCTGGACAACGAAGATCGGCTGCAGGCGTCTTCATGGACCGAGGAGTGGCGGCTGGAACTCATGGAGTCGTGGCTCTACAGCCCGACCGTCGACCATCGGTTCCGCTTGCGCCAGATTGTATCGGACAGAATCCTGGTGCTGGACGACGTGCGGGGCGCATCGGGTATCCAGCGGGGCAAACGAAAAGGGGGCGAGCGGCACGACGACTCGACGGTGCTCGAGGGCTGGTCCATCGCTTTCGAGCCAGGCCCTGGTGCATTCCGCCTGAAGTATCAGGGCAGGTCCGATGATCCCAATACCGGCAAGAACCTTGTGAGCCATGACGTACCGAATGGGCACAAAGTGGAAGGCCGCATGTTGAGCCAGTATTTCGACAGGGACCGGTTGTTCCAGATAGTGCCCTACAAGATTACGGTCAAGGAGCAACTGCGGGTCGACGAATATCTGCGGCCAGGCGACTACCTGAAGTCGCCCGCCGACACCTACCGCCTGTACTACCGCCACGGTGGCGCGGTGGAAGTGGTCAGGACCGGCGAAAACAAGGCGGTCTGGGCCGTGGCAACCACGGTCGTGCTGACGGCAACGGGGCGCCTGCTGCTGCAGGCGGACGGTAATTTCGTTGCCTACACCCAGGAAGGCTTCCCTTACTGGGCGACGGACAAGTACTTCAAGGACCAACAGGCGCTCTACCGCAACTCGGTGCTGACGTTGCGCGACGATGGCCGGGTGCAGATAGCGCTGCCGGGCAAGGAGCCGTTCTGGCAGAGCCCTGCGTAAATAACAGCGCGCTCCCTCTCGGGAGCGCGCTTGTCGGTGTGGCGTGGGTACGTCAGTTCAGGTGGGCTTTCAGCTCGCCTGCCGCCTGGCGCATCGCTGCTTGCACCGCTGGCACCTTGGCCAGCGGGTTGAGCAGGCCGTAGTCGTGGATCATGCCGTTGTAGCGCACGGCGGTGACGGTCACGCCGGCGGCATCGAGCTTGCGGGCATAGGCTTCGCCTTCGTCACGCAGTACGTCGAACTCGGCGGTCTGCACCAGCGCTGGCGGCAGGCCCTTGAGCTGCTCGCTGCTGGCGCGCAGCGGCGAAGCCTGGATCTGCGCACGCTGGCCCTGGTCGGTGGTGTAGTTGTCCCAGAACCATTTCATCAGTCCGGTGGTGAGGAAGTGACCTTCGGCGAACTGCTTGTATGAAGCGGTCTCGAAGTTCGCGTCGGTCACCGGCCACAGCAGCAACTGGAAGCGCAGCGCCGGGGTCTTGCGTTCCTTGGCCATCAGCGCCACCACCGCCGCCATGTTGCCGCCGACGCTGTTGCCGGCCACCGCCAGGCGGGTGCTGTCCACACCGATCTCCTTGCCATGCTCGGCCACCCATTGGGTCGCGGCGTAGGCCTGGTTGATCGCGGTCGGGTAGTGCGCCTCGGGGGACGGCGTGTAGTCGACATACACCGCCACGGCGCCTGAGCCCACCACCAGGTCACGGATCAGCCGCTGGTGGGTCGGGAAGTCGCCCAGCACCCAGCCGCCGCCGTGGAAGAACATGAACACCGGCAACTCACCTTCGACCTTGGCCGGGCGGACGATCTTCAGGGTAACCTTGTCCTGGCCGACATTAATGGTCCGCTCGCTGACCTCGATCCCCGACAGGTCTACCTTTACCGACGACTGGGCACCGCTGAGGACGGCGCGGGCGTCTTTCGGGGCCAGTTGCTCGAGGGGCTTGCCGCCGCCTTGTTCCAGTGCTTCGAGGAACGCCTGGGTGGTGTGTTCGACACCCGGGCTGCCGGCAGCGAAGGCGTTGCCGATGGAGAGGGCGAGGAGGGTGGCGCCGAGGGTTTTGTGAATGCGGTTCATCTGTGGATTCCTTTTCTTCGTAAGTGTTGGCACGTGAGGTACGCAAGGTTGCGATTCGGGCGGCGAGGGCTCTGCTGCGGGCCATCGCTGCAACGTGGGTGTAGATTATTCAGATGCGCCGGAGTGAAAAAGCCGCTATAAAGCGTTTGACTGTCCACCAGAGAGTGACAATGAACCCGTTCGAAGACATGCGTATCTTTTCCCAGGTCATGGAGTCCGGCAGCTTTACCGCCGCCGCCGAGAAGCTGGGCCTGTCCAAGCAGTTCGTCAGCCGCCGGCTGATGGCCCTGGAGGAGCGCCTGGGCGTGCGCCTGCTCAACCGTTCGACCCGGCGCCTCGATCCGACGCCGCTGGGCCAGAGCTATTACGAATCGGCCCTGCGCCTGCTGGCCGAAGTGGAGCAGGTTGAACAGGGCATCGCCGGGCAGACCAGCGAGCCGCGTGGCACGGTGCGCCTGAGTGCACCGCTGTCGTTTGCCGTGGCGCACCTGGGCGAGTTGCTGCCGGCCTTTCTCCAGCGTCACCCGCAGGTCAGCGTCGAAGTGGACCTGAGCGACCGCTCGGTGGACCTGCTCGCCGAAGGCTACGACCTGGCCCTGCGTATCGGCGTGCTGGAAGACTCGACCCTGATCGCCCGGCGCCTGGCGGCCATCGAGCGGGTGTACTGCGCCAGCCCCGACTACCTGGCTCGGAACGGCACGCCGTCACGGCCCGATGAACTGGCGGCCCACGAATGCCTGCCCTACGGCCATGGCCGCCAGGTGCAGTGGCGTTTCGTCGAGCAGGGCAAGGCGCGGGTGGTAACGGTGTGCGGGCGGATGCGGGCGAACAACGGTGATCTGCTGCGCGAGGCGGCCATCAGCGGGATGGGTATCACCTACCTGCCGACCTTCATCGTCGGCGAAGCCCTGGCGGCGGGATCGCTGGTGCCGGTATTGCAGGACTTCGCGCCGGAGCCGTTGCAGCTGTCGGCGGTCTATCCCCAGCACCGCCAGAGTGCGCGGCCGGTGCAGGCGTTGATCGAGTTTCTGCGCGAACGCCTCAGCGGATGAAATGCACCTTGCCGGTATCGTCGTTGCCCATGTAGATGCCGTAGACCCCGGCCTGGCGTTCCTCGATGTAGCGTTCGAGGATCTGCCGGATCGCCGGGTAGTAGATGGCGTCCCAGGGGATTTCATCGGGGGCGAAGAAGCGGCAGTCCATGGTCTCGGGGCCGTATTCGCCGGTGATCTCCACCGCCACGGCGCGGAAGATGATGTACACCTCGCTGATCTGCGGCACGCTGAAGATCGAGTACGGCGAGACGATGTCGGCGCGCACGCCGGTTTCTTCCCAGACTTCGCGCAGGGCCGCCTGTTCGGTGGTTTCCCCGGCTTCCATGAAGCCTGCCGGCAAGGTCCAGGTGCCGGGCCGCGGCGGGATGGCGCGCTGGCACAGCAGGTACTTGCCATCGCGCTCGATGATGCAGCCGGCGATGATCTTCGGGTTGACGTAGTGGATGTAGCCACAGGCGGCGCAGAGCAGCCGCTCGTGGGTATCGCCGTCGGGCCGTCCCTGGCTCAGCGCGGCGGAGCATTGCGGGCAGAAACGCGGGACGGCGGGCATGATCAGCGACCTATGCGGGGCTCTTTGAGAGCGATGGGAGTGGCGATTTCACGGATCTTGCTGTTGTCTTCCTGCTTGGAGCGCAGGTAGTCCAGGGCGACCTTGGCGGCAGCGCGGACGTGGTCCACCGAGGCCTGGTGGGCGGCCAGCGGATCGCCGCTCTTGATCGCCTCGACGATCTTTTCCATTTCCTGGTTACTGGCGCCACGGCGGTTTTCCTGGGACACCGAGGTCGCCCGCAGATAGCTGATGCGCGCCTGCAACTGGCGCAACTGGGTGGCGGCGACGTGGTTGCCGGAGCCTTCCAGGAGCACGTCGTAGAAGCCCTGGACCGACTCCAGCACCTGCTGCAGCTCGCCGTCCTTGAGGGCTTCGCGGTTTTCTTCCAGCGCCTTTTCCAGGGCGCGGATGTCCTTGGCCTTGGCGTTGAGGGTGAACAGCTGGACGATCAGCCCTTCGAGCACGCAGCGCAGCTCGTAGATGTCGCGGGCGTCTTCGAGGGTGATGATGGCGACCCGTGGGCCCTTGGCGTCGGCGAATTCCACCAGGCCTTCGGATTCCAGGTGGCGCAGGGCTTCGCGAACGGAGGTGCGGCTGACGCCGAGGCGGTCGCAGAGGTCGCGTTCGACCAGGCGGTCGCCGGGCAGGAGGTGGAAGTTCATGATCGCGCCGCGCAGTTTGTCGAGCACGATTTCGCGCAGGGTGACAGGGTTGCGGTTGACCTTGAAGGTGTCGTCGAGTGGCTGGCGTTTCATCGTTTGCGCTCTGCAGTTGGCTGTTGCGCCAGCGACATCGGAGCACACGACAACCGGGTGCTCCCTGCGGTGGTTTCGAACAGCCAGTGTTTAACTGGTTGACTCCGAGTCGGCCTCGGCGAAGGCTTCGCGGGCCAGGCGGAAGCTGTCCACGGCCGCGGGTACACCGCAATAGATACCGACCTGAAGCAGGATTTCACGTATTTGTTCACGACTCAGGCCGTTGCGCAAGGCGCCTCGGATATGCAGCTTGAGTTCGTGTGGCCGGTTGAGCGCCGAAATCATGGCCAAGTTTATCATGCTGCGTTCCTTGAGCGACAAACCGTCTCGGCCCCAGACATGGCCCCAGCAGTATTCGGTGACCAGTTCCTGCAGCGGCTTGCTGAACTCGTCGGCGTTCTGGATCGAGCGGTTGACGTAGTCCTCGCCCAGCACCTGGGTGCGGATCTTCAGGCCTTTTTCGAATTTTTCGTTGCTCATGCTCGGGTTCCTGCAGGGGAGAAGAAAAACGGGGTGCCGCAACCGAAGGTGAGCGATTGCGTGCGGCAACCCCTGAAAGCTTGGTAGTTCTTGAGGGCCTCATCGCTGGCAACCCCAGCTCCCACAGTGACCGCATGCACCTCGGGACCTGTGGGAGCTGGCGTTGCCAGCGATAGGGCCCTCAAGGTCAACCCAGGGGCGGCAGCGCGCCCAGTTTGCCCTTGTGGTAGATCATCGGGGTCGCCGGCTGCTCGGGCAGCACCAGGTTCTTCACCTCGCCGACGATGATGGCGTGGTCGCCACCGTCGTACTCGCGCCACAGTTCGCATTCGATGATCGCCGTGGCGTTGTCCAGCAGCGGGTTGCCCAGCTCACTGAGGTGCCAGGCGATGCCCTTGGCCTTGTCCTTGCCCTTGCCGGCGAACGCGTAGGCTTCGGCCGTCTGCCCTGCGGCCAGCAGGTGGATGGCGAAGCGCTTGGCGTCGCGCAGGATCGGGTAGGTGTCGGAGGCGTAGTTGGGGCAGAACAGCACCAGCGCCGGTTCGATCGACAGCGCGCTGAACGCGCTGGCGGTGATGCCGACGATGCCGCCCTCGGCATCCAGCGTGGTGACGATGGTCACGCCGGACGGGAAGGAGCCCATCACGTCTTTGTAGATGCCGGGTTCGATCATTTCAGTTCACCTGTCAGCGCATCACGAAGGGGTCGGGCATGGGCGCGGTCGAGAGGTTGATCCAGACCGTTTTCAGTTCCGTGTAGGCCAGCACCGAGTCGATACCGCTTTCGCGGCCATAGCCACTGTTCTTGAAGCCACCGATGGGCGCCATGGCCGAGACGGCACGGTAGGTGTTGACCCAGATGATCCCCGAACGCACGTCGCGGGCCAGGCGGTGGGCACGGCCCAGGTCGCGGGTCCAGATGCCGGCGGCGAGGCCGAACTGCGAGTCGTTGGCAATCGCCAGGGCTTCTTCCTCGGTCTTGAAGCGGATCACCGCGGCGACCGGGCCGAACACTTCTTCCTGCATGATCTTCATCGAGTTGCTGTCGCACTCGAACAGGGTCGGCTCGTAGAACCAGCCTTCACCCTCGACCTCGGCACGCTTGCCGCCCATGCGCAGGCGTGCGCCTTCGGCGTTGGCGGCGGCGACCAGGCCTTCGACCACCGCCAGTTGCTGGGCGGTGGCCATGGGGCCCATCTCGCTGGTTTCGTCCTGCGGGTTGCCGATGCGGATGCGTTTGGCGCGTTCGATCAGGCGCTCGACGAACTCGTCGAAGATCTCGTCCTGCACCAGCAGCCGTGAGCCGGCCACGCAGCTCTGGCCGGAGGCGGCGTAGATGCCGGCCACGGCGCCGTTGATGGCGCTGTCCAGGTCGGCGTCGGCGAAGATGATGTTCGGCGACTTGCCGCCCAGCTCCAGCGACAGCTTGGCGAAGTTCTCGGCGCTGCTGCGCACCACATGGCGGGCGGTGGCGGCGCCGCCGGTGAAGGCGATCTTGCGTACCAGCGGATGGCGGGTCAGCGCCGCGCCGGTGCTCGGGCCGTAGCCGGTGACCACGTTGACCACGCCGGCCGGGAAGCCGGCTTCGAGGGCCAGGCGGGCCAGTTCCAGGATGGTCGCCGAGGCGTGCTCGGACGGCTTGATGACGATGGTGTTGCCGGCGGCCAGTGCGGGTGCCAGCTTGATCGCGGTCAGGTACAGCGGGCTGTTCCACGGGATGATCGCGGCGACCACGCCGATCGGCTCGTGCACGGTGTAGGCGAACAGATCGGGCTTGTCGAGGGGCAGGGTGCCGCCTTCGAGCTTGTCGGCCAGGCCCGCGGTGTAGTGGAAGAACTCCGGCAGGTAGCCGACCTGGCCGCGGGTTTCGCGGATCAGCTTGCCATTGTCGCGGCTTTCCAGTTGCGCCAGGTGTTCCTTGTTCTCGGCGATCAGGTCGCCGAGGCGGCGCAGCAGCTTGCCCCGTGCGGTGGCGGTGAGGCCGCGCCAGGCTTTGCTGTCGAAGGCTGTCTGGGCGGCCTGGACGGCCCGTTCGACGTCGGTTTCATCGGCATCGGGCAGTTGTGCCCAGGCTTGCGCGGTGGCCGGGTCGAGGCTGTCGAAGGTCTTGCCGTTGTGCGCATCGAGCCACTGGCCGTCGATGCACATCTGGAAACGAGTGAGCGTCATGCAACGATCCCCTTGGCTGAATCGGAGAGGGTTCGGGCGTGCCCGAGGAAGTCCAGCAGCATCTGGTTGACCAGGCGCGGCGACTCTACCGGCATCATATGCCGCTGCTCGGCGAGCACCACGCTTTGTGCGCCGGGAATGCGCGCCGCCAGTTCGCGGGTCATGGTCGGGGTCGAGCCGAGGTCGAACTCGCCGGTGGCGATCAGCGTCGGCACCTGGATGCTGCCCAGGTCGCCTTCGCGGTACATGTCCTGGGTGGCGAACAGTTCGTAGGTGGTCAGGTAGCCCTGCGGGTCGTTGCCGGCCAGGGTCTGGCGGATGGCCGCGACCTGCGCCGGGTTGGCCGCCTGGTATTCGCGGCTGAACCAGCGTGCCAGGGCCGCTTCGGCATTGGCATCGGGGCCGTGCTCGGCGGCCTGGGCGGCACGGGCGATGACGCCGGCGCTCTGCTCGGGGCTGCGGTTGAACACGCTGTTGAGCACCACCAGCGCCGCCAGGCGTTGCGGGTAGTGCAGGGCGAAGGCGCGGGCGACCAGGCCGCCCATGGAAAAGCCGATCACCGTCGCCTGGGGAATCTGCAGATGGTCCAGCAGTTCGGCCAGTTGCGCGGCATAGCCTTGCAGGTCGGTGCCGGATTCGGGACGCGGGCTCTGGCCGTGGCCGAGCATGTCGTAGGCGATGACCCGGTAATCGCTGGCGAGGCCGACGAACTGTCCGCCCCACATTTCTTTGTTCAAGCCGACGCCGTGGATCAGTACCACGGGATGGCCCTGGCCGGTGGCCAGGTAGCTGGTGCCGGCGGGTGTACGTTCAGCGACAGGCTGAATCATGGTGGGGCGCTCCTTGAGAGTCGGGCGTGGGAACCCACGCCCCGGCCCGTTGGATGTTGTTATTGGTTTTTTTCCGCAGCCAGCTCTTCCAGGTCGATGTAGCGGTTGCCGATGCGCGGGTGCAGGCGGCCGCCGTCGGCAGCGCCCAGGACCACGACGATCTCGTCGGCACGCGGGGCGTCTTCGATCTGCATTTCCAGGGTGATGTAGTGCGAGCGCAGGCCTTCGTCGTCCTTCTGCATCATCGGGATCTGGATCGAGGTGCCAGGGCCGCCGCGCTTGTTGGTGAAGCTCAGGTAGCTCTTGGCCTTGACCGCTTCGCGGTAGTGGTTGCCGAAGCGCAGGGTGTGGATCACGGCGGAAGCGTGCTCGATCTCGCCGTCGGCGCCGACCACAGCGGCCTTGCCGTAGGCTTCGATCTTGTCGGCGCCACCGATGGCGGCGGTCAGGCGCTCGACCATCAGCGCACCCAGCTCGGAGCAGTTGGCGCGGATTTCAGGCTTGAGGTCTTCGACGAAGCCACGGCCGGCCCACGGGTTTTTGATCACGACAGCCAGACCGACCATGGTCACCGGCTTGTCGGTGGCCTTGCCGCCTTCGATGCGGGTTTCTTCGGAGTAGGTGACGATCTTGCGGATTTCGAAACTCATGGGGCGGGGCTCCTGTGGAGTGTGTTCAGGGTCTTGTTGTCTGATGGTATACCATAATATTTGATGTGCAAGAGGGGAGAGAAAATTTCTGTGGGGGAGGGGATAAGTGGTGGTGTGGAAGGCTTTGCTGCCAGGGTGTCTTGACTGCTGCAATCGCTGGCAAGCCAGCTCCCACCAGGATTTGAGGTGCACCTCGAACCTGTGTGAGCTGGCCGGCGATCAGGCCCGAAAGGGCAAAGGAAATGTCAGTGCTTGTCGAGTTGCTGATCCACCAGCCATCGACCGTGGGCCAGCGAGGCATGCTGGGCCTTGTCCAGGTCGGCCAGGTACATCATCGACACCGGCAACGGCAGGCGCCGGCTGATGTGGCCTTGGGGATCGGTGATCCGACAGCCGCCGGCGTAGGGCGTGGGAATGTCGGGGTGGACTTCGACGCTGGCGGTGATGGTGTGGTTGCGGTGCACGCATTCAAGGGTTTTCATCGTCCTGACCTCGCTGCGGTAAAAATCGGAAGTCTCCTACCGATATACCACAGCGTCGGGCCGCAGGTTCCCGGCCCGACGAGCGTTGCGGATCAGCGGAACGCCGGCACCACTTCGTTGATGAACAGCTCCAGCGACTTGCGCTTCTCTTCGTGCGGCAGGCTGTTGTCGCACCAGAAGCTGAACTCGTCCACACCCAGTTCCTGGTAGTAGCGGATGCGTTCGATGACGTCCTTCGGCGTACCGATCATCGCGGTCTTGTGCAGGCTTTCCAGTTCGAACTCCGGACGTTCGGCGAACTTGGCCTCCGGGCTTGGCGGCAGGAAGCCGTTTTCCGGGGTCTGCTTGTTGCCGAACCAGGCATCGAAGGTACGGTAGAAGCGGTTGATCGCCTGGGCGCCGATCTTCCAGCCTTCCGGATCGTTCTCGGCGTGGACGTGAGTGTGGCGCAGCACCATCAGTTGCGGGCGCGGTACGCCGGGGTTGTTGGCCAGTGCGGTCTCGAACTTGTTCTTCAGGTCGACCACTTCCTCGTCGCCCTTCATCAGCGGCGTGACCATCACGTTGCAGCCGTTGGCCACGGCGAAGTTGTGCGAGTCGGGGTCGCGGGCAGCGATCCACATCGGCGGCATCGGCTTCTGGATCGGCTTGGGCACGGAGGTGGAGGTGGGGAATTTCCAGATGGCGCCGTCGTGGGCGTAGTCGCCCTGCCACAGGGCACGTACCGCCGGAACCATTTCACGCAGTGCGGCGCCGCCTTCGGAGGCCGGCATGCCGTTGGCCATGCGGTCGAATTCGAACTGGTAGGCGCCGCGGGCCAGGCCCACTTCCATGCGACCGTTACTGATCACGTCGAGCAGGGCGCATTCGCCGGCGACGCGGATCGGGTGCCAGAACGGCGCGATGATGGTGCCGGCGCCCAGGTGGATGGTTTCGGTGCGGGCGGCGAGGTAGGCCAGCAGCGGCATCGGGCTTGGCGAGATGGTGTATTCCATCGCGTGGTGTTCGCCGATCCACACGGTGCTGAACCCGCCTTTCTCGGCCATCAGGGTCAGCTCGGTCAGGTCTTCGAACAGTTGCCGGTGGCTGACCTGTTCATCCCAGCGTTCCATGTGTACGAACAACGAAAATTTCATGAGGCGTTTCCTCAGGCTGTGTTATCGGTCGCCTGTCGGATCAGGCAGACGCATGACTTAAGTAAGAATAGGGGCTCAGGCGAAGGCGGGCAGGCTGGCCATCTTGCCGCGGCAGTAGACCAGCGGGCTCGGCGCTTCGGCGGGGACGATCAGGTTCTTTACGGCGCCGACCATGATGGCGTGGTCGCCACCTTCGTATTCGCGCCACAGTTCGCATTCGATGATCGCCGTGGCGTTGGCCAGCAGCGGGTTGCCCAGCTCGCTCAGGGTCCACTCGATGCCCTGGGCCTTGTCCTTGCCTTTCTTGGCGAAGGCATAGGCCTCGGCCTGTTGCTGACCGGAGAGCAGGTGGATGGCGAAGCGTTTTTTCTGGATCAGTACCGGGTAGGAGTCGGAGCTGTAGTTGGGGCAGAACAGCACCAGCGGCGGGTCCATGGACAGGGAGCTGAAGGCACTGGCGGTGAGACCGACGACCTGGCCGTCGTCGTCCAGGGTGGTGATCACGGTAACGCCGGACGGGAAGGAGCCCAGAACGTTCTTGTAGACGGTTGCGTCGATCATGGCGTGGTCCTCGGATGCAGCGGTTTCGACCGCGTTTTTATCGTTGATGTGTCTGATGGTATACCGTAATACCTAATTTGCAAGGGGAATTTTCCAGCCCTGACGAACGTCTTGATCCAGATCAAAGCCCAATGAATACGGGGCTTTGCGGTAATAGAGAAGGGAAGGGGGGGGCAAAAGGCAGCACAGTTGGTCGGCAAAAAGGCGAATCAGTGTTGTCAAAAGCTTGGAATACCATAATATGGTCTTCAGCTTCGACGCCGCTTGCTGCGTGCCGCAAGTGGTTTCCTACAAAGATAAAAACAGAACCTTTCGAGCTTTTTGCCCATGTCCCAGCCGTCTTCGCAACACCAGTTCGTCGAGAACCATACGGTCGATTACGTTCCGCCAGCAGAGCGCCACGGGAAGGCGCGGGATCTGTTCACGCTGTGGTTCAGTACCAATATCGCACCGCTGCCAATCGTCACCGGGGCCATGGTGGTCCAGGTGTTCCACCTCAACCTGCTGTGGGGCCTGATCGCCATCGCCCTCGGGCACTTGCTGGGCGGGATCGTGATCGCCCTGGCCTCGGCGCAAGGTCCGCAGATGGGCATTCCGCAGATGGTCCAGAGCCGTGGTCAGTTCGGCCGCTACGGCGCGCTGCTTATCGTGTTCTTCACCGCACTGATCTACGTTGGCTTCTTCATCTCCAACATCGTCCTGGCGGGCAAGTCGATCCACGGCATTGCGCCGAGTGTGCCGATGCCGGCGTCGATCCTGATCGGCGCCCTCAGCGCCACCGCCATTGGCGTGATCGGCTACAACTTCATCCATACCCTCAACCGCATCGGCACCTGGGTCATGGGCGCGGCGCTGCTGGCCGGGTTCGCGATGATGTTCAGCCAGACGCTGCCGGACGACTTCCTGACCCGTGGCGCGTTCAACCTCTCGGGCTGGATCGCTACCGTGTCGCTGGGGGTGATCTGGCAGATCAGCTTCTCGCCCTACACCTCGGACTATTCGCGCTACCTGCCTCGTGAAGTCGGGATTGCCCGGCCATTCTGGGCCACCTATTTCGGCGCGACCCTGGGCACCATCCTGTGCTTCAGCTTCGGCGCCATCGCGGTGCTGCTGGTACCGGAAGGTACCGAGGCGATGGACGCGGTGAAACAGGCCACCGGCTGGCTCGGACCGATCCTGATGGTGCTGTTCCTGCTCAACATCATCAGCCACAACGCCCTCAACCTGTACGGTGCGGTGCTGTCGATCGTCACCGCGATCCAGACCTTCTTCAGCCAGTGGACGCCGAGCATCAAGGTGCGCGTGGTGTTGGCGGCGGTGATCCTGTTCGGTTGCTGCATGACTGCGCTGGGCGCCTCGGCGGACTTCATCTCGCACTTCATCGGGCTGATCCTGGCGCTGTTGCTGGTGCTGGTGCCGTGGGCCTCGATCAACCTGATCGACTTCTACGTGATCAAGCGCGGCCACTACGACATCGCCTCGATCTTCGCCGCCGATGGCGGGATCTACGGGCGCTACAACCTGCACGCGATCATCGCCTATGCCTGCGGGATCCTGGTGCAGCTGCCGTTCGCCAACACGTCGCTGTATGTCGGGCCTTACGCCAACCTGGTGGAGGGTGCTGACCTGTCGTGGCTGGTTGGGCTGGTGGTGACCGTTCCGCTCTACTACTGCCTGGCGACTCGCGGGCGGGATGAAGCGGTGGTGGCAGCCTGGCGGGCGCACTGAGAGGGTTGAGCTGCAAGCTGCAAGCTGCAAGCCACAAGCTGCAAGTAAGAGCAGTGCGCGGTGTCGCCGCTTTTTCTTGCAGCTTGAAGCTTGCAGCTAGAGAGGCCTTCAGAAAGCCATAAGCTGCAAGTAAGAGCGGTGCGCGGTGTCGCTGTTTTCTCTTGAAGCTTGAAGCTTACAGCTTGCAGCTCAAGTCAGATCACATGGAACCCGTGGGTGCCATCCCGGCCCAGTTGCTCCACGAGACCAAACTCCCAGTCCAGATAGCCCTGCATCGCTTCGCGCGGGTTGTCCGTGCCTTCGTACGGCCGGCGGTAGCGGTCGCTGCGCGGCACTGCCAGGTGCGTCTCGCCCTGTTCCAGTGGTCGCTCCTCGGCAATCCAGCGTCCGGTGCCGCCTTCTAGCAGGAACACCGGTTTACGGGTCAGCGCTTGCAGGTCCACCGCGGCGAAGCGCGCCAGCAGGCTGCTGCCGCAGGTCACTACGTAACGCTCCGCCACCGGCAGGTTTTCCAGGGCCTGGGCCAGTTGCGCGCGGATCGCCCAGTGGGCGCCAGGGATGTGCCGCAGCACGTAGTTGGCGCTGGTGGTGAAGTCCAGCAGCACGGTGGTGCCTTCGTCCAGCCAGGCCTGCAGTTGCGCGGACTGGATCGACGGCGGCTGCGGCAGTGCCGGTAGCGGCACCTGCCATTCGCCGGTTTCGCTGAAATCGGCCGCTTCCAGCCCGTCCAGCACCGCCACTTGCCAGCCCATCTGGGCCAGCCAGGAGGCGCTCATGTTGGCGCGCACGCCGTCGTCGTCCACCAGCACGATCCGCGCGCCGCGCACGCTGGCGCTGTGGTCGGTCTCCTGCACCAGTTGCCCGCCTGGCACCGAGCGGCTGCCCGGCAGGTGGGCCTTGGCATATTCCTCGGGCGTGCGCACGTCGAACAGGTAGGTGGTGCGATGAGTTTCCGCCTGCCAGGCCTGCAAACCACCTTTGGACAGGCGTGCCACGCCGGCCTTGTCGGCCACGGCGCGGGCGCGGCGGGCGGCGCTGGCGCGGGTTTCGGCGCTCACCTCGGCAAAGCGCTGCGACTGGCCGTGGGCCAGTTTCTGCCCGGCCAGGGTCCAGCCGATGGTGCCGTTGCGCAGGGCCGATACCGGGTTGGGAATGCCGGCATTGACCAGCGACTGGGTGCCGATGATGCTGCGGGTCCGGCCGGCGCAGTTGACGATCACCCGGGTGGCCGGGTCCGGGGCCAGTTCCGCTACCCGCAAGACCAGCTCGGCGCCAGGCACGCTGATGCCGCCGGGAATGCTCATGGTCTGGTATTCGTCGAAGCGGCGGGCATCCAGCACCACCACATCGGCTTTTTCATCGAGCAGTTGCTGGACGTCTTCGGCCGCCAGCGACGGCGTGTGGCGCTGGCTTTCTACCAGTTCGCCAAAGGCCTTGCTCGGCACGTTGACGTCACGGAACAGCTCGCCACCGGCATCGCGCCAGCCGGCGAGGCCGCCTTCGAGTTCGGCCACGTCGGTGTAGCCCAGGGCCCGCAGGCGTTCGACGGCGAGGGCGGCAAGGCCTTCGCCATCGTCATACACCGTTACCGGCGTGTCGCGCCGGGGCACCCGGGCGTAGATCTCGATTTCCAGTTTCGACAAGGGAATGTTGGCCGCGAAAAGCGGGTGCTCCAGGGCGAACGGCGCTTCTTCGCGCAGGTCGATCAGGGCGAGTTCTTGCTTGGCCAGCAGGTGCTGGCGCAGCTCGGCATAGGAGCGGGTGGTCGCGGTGCTCATGGGGCGGGGTTCTCTTTGGACAGGTCCCAGATATTGGGCAAGCGGGTGTTGGAGTAGCCGGAAATGAAGGGCTTTTCGCTACCGTCGGCGAGGTAGACGGCCCGTTTTACCGCGCCGATGTTGGCGCCATAAACGTGGATGCTGATCGACACCTGGTCGGTATGGGCATTGCTCACCTGGTGGATGTCGCCGATACGCGGCGACACCGCTTCGACCTGGCCCGGCGACAGGCGCACGGCCTCGCCGGCGGGGATCAGCGCACCGCTGTCGGTGCGGGCGAAGCCCTGGGAATACTCGGCGCCGCGCAGCATGCCGATCAGTCCCCAGACCCGGTGATCGTGAATCGGCGTGCTCTGGCCCGGCCCCCAGACGAAGCTGACCACGGAGAAGCGCTGGCGGGAATCGGCATGCAGCAGGAATTGCTGGTAGCGCTCGGGGCTGGGCTGGGCCAGATCGTCCGGCAGCCAGTCGTCGTGGGCGACCAGTTGCTGCAACAGGTTCTGCCCGCGGTCGAGGATGGCGGCCTCGTCAGTTTCCTGGTCAAGCAGTTCGGCAAGGTTGCCGATGAAGGTGCGAAGGCGGTCCAGGCGTAGCGGTTCGGTCATGATTTCGGGCTCAGGCTGCGGTTTTGAAGAACCCTAGCAACCGCCAGATGATTCTCAAAATTCAAATTCTGCATAAGCTAATATGCGCAAAGAGAATTTTAAAGATCAATTATTATTCTTTAATCTTAGTATTAGCTTATGCCGGAAAAGAATTTCACAACGGAGGAGGTGATCGTTAGCTTATAAGCGTTCGTTTTGAAGAAAGCGCCTTCTATAACCATCAGGCGCTCTTCCCGCCCATCAAGGAGCCCCAGCATGAGCGTTCAATTCATCGGCATGATCGGCCACCGGCTGTCTTCGGAAACCCTCGACGCCAGCGGTCCGATCTTCGACAAGGCGTACATCACCCGCTTTGCCCAGGTCCACGAGGACGCCGGTTTCGACCGCCTGCTGGTGGGCTACTGGTCGGATCAGCCGGACGGTTTCCTGGTGACCGCCCTGGCCGGGCTGTCCACCTCGCGCATCAACTTCCTGCTGGCGCACCGTCCGGGCTTTGTCGCGCCGACCCTGGCCGCGCGCAAGCTGGCGACCCTCGAACACTTGCTCGATGGCCGCCTGGCTGTGCATGTGATCAGCGGCGGCAACGATGGCGAGCAGCGCAAGGATGGCGATTACCTCGACCACGACCAGCGCTACGCCCGCACAGACGAATTCCTCGAGGTGGTGCGCAAGGTCTGGACCGAAGAGCAGCCATTCGACCACCAGGGCACCTTCTACCAGGCGCAGAACGCCTTCTCGGCGATCAAGCCGCTGCAGCAGCCACACCTGCCGGTGTACTTCGGCGGCTCGTCTCAGGCGGCGCTGGAAGTGGCGGGCAAGCACGCCGATGTCTTCGCCCTGTGGGGCGAGTCGCTGGAGCAGACCCGCGAAACCATCGCCAGGGTGCGCGCCGAGGCGGCCCGTCATGGCCGCGAGATCCAGTTCAGCGTGTCGTTCCGGCCGATCATCGCCGACACCGAAGAAGCCGCCTGGGCCAAGGCCGACGCCATCCTCACCACTGCCCGCCAGCGCATCGAACGCTCCGGGCCGGTGATCGCCAACAAGCCGCAAAGCGTCGGCGCCCAGCGCCTGCTGGATACCGTGGCCCAGGGCGAGCGGGTCGACGAGCGCCTGTGGACCGGTATTGCCGCTCTGGTCGGCGGCGGCCACAACTCCACCGCGCTGGTGGGCACACCTGAGCAAGTAGCCGATGCCCTGCTGGCCTATTACGACCTGGGTGTGACCACCTTCCTGATCCGCGGCTTCGATCCGGTCAACGACGCCGAGGACTACGGCCGCGAACTGCTGCCGCTGACCCGCGCCAAGGTCGCTGCCCGCGAGGCGCAACGCGGCGCCTGATTCTCCTCCGTACCCACGAGACCGCACGCGCGGATCGTTCACCACCGTACCCTGCCAAGGCGCCTGGACGCCTTCATGGAGCGTTCCGTGTCCGATCTGTCCCAGCGTGCCGTCCGTGCCCGCATCCTGATCCTCGATGCCCGCGAGGTGCTCGCCGGCCTGTTGTTCCTCGGCTTCGGCAGCGCCGGGCTGGTGATCGGCGCCGACTACGCCAGCGGCACCGCCATGCGCATGGGCGCTGGTTACTTCCCCTGGCTGGTGAGCCTGGCCCTGTGCGGGCTCGGTATCGCTTTGCTGGTGCGCGGCGTGGCCCTGGCCCGCGAGCGGGTGGCGCTGGGCGAGCTGTTCCAGGCGCGGGTGGGGCTGTCCATCGGCGGCAGCGTGGTGGCTTTCGCGCTGCTCCTGCCCAGCCTCGGCCTGGCGCTCTCGACCCTGCTGATGACCCTGCTCAGCGGCCTGGCCCGGCGACGTGCCCACCTCGGCGAACTGACGCTGCTGGGCTGCGTGCTGGGGCTGTTCAGCGTGCTGGTATTCGCTTGGGGGCTGGGCCTGAACCTGCCGGCCTGGCCGGTCTGAGGGCGCATCATGGAACTGCTGGATCATTTGGGCATTGGGTTCGAGGCCGCCTTCACCCTCAATAACCTGTTGTACTGCCTGCTCGGCGTCACCCTCGGCACCCTGGTCGGCGTGCTGCCGGGTCTGGGGCCGGTGGCGACCATCGCCATGCTGCTGCCGATCACCTATGGCCTGACGCCCTCGGCGGCGCTGATCATGCTCTCGGGCATCTACTACGGCGCCCAGTACGGCGGTTCGACCACGGCGATCCTGGTCAACCTGCCGGGTGAGTCGTCTTCGGTGGTCACTTGCCTCGACGGTCATGCCATGGCCCGCAAGGGCAGAGCGGGTGCGGCGCTGGCGATCGCCGCCATTGGCTCGTTCATCGCCGGCAGCCTGGCGATCCTGCTGCTGGCCGCTGCCGCCACGCCGCTGGCGGAAATGGCCCTGAAATTCGGCCCGGCGGAGTATTTCTCGCTGATGCTGTTGGGGCTGGTGGCGGCGATCGTCCTGGCCCAGGGCGACGTGCTCAAGGCCGTGGCCATGACCCTGCTGGGGCTGCTGCTGGGGCTGGTGGGCACCGACGTCAACTCCGGGGTGGAGCGCTTCACCTTCGGCATTCCCGCCCTGAGCGACGGCATCAGCTTTGTCGTCATTTCCATGGGTATCTTCGGCATCGCCGAGATCATCGCCAACCTTGAACGCGACCACGGCGGCGTGGCCAAGGTGGCGCGGGTCGGCAGCCTGTTGCCGTCCCGGGATGATTACCGCCGCAGCTGGAAGCCGATCCTGCGCGGCACCGGTCTCGGTTCGCTGTTGGGCGTGTTGCCCGGCGGTGGCGCGATGCTCGGCTCGTTCGCCTCGTACATGGTGGAAAAGCGCCTGGCCAAGCAACCCGAGCGCTTCGGCCAGGGCGCCATCGAAGGCGTCGCCGGCCCCGAGTCGGCGAACAATGCCGGCGCGCAGACCTCGTTCATTCCGATGCTGGTGCTGGGCTTGCCGTCCAATGCGGTGATGGCGCTGATGGCCGGGGCCATGATGATCCACGGCATCGTTCCCGGCCCGCAGGTGATCGACGACCGTCCCGAGCTGTTCTGGGGGCTGATCGTCAGCATGTGGATCGGCAACCTGTTGCTGCTGGTGCTCAACCTGCCGCTGGTGGGGATCTGGGTGCGCCTGCTGGCGGTGCCGTACCGCCTGCTGTACCCGTCGATCCTGCTGTTCTGCTGCATTGGCGTGTACAGCGTCAACAACAGCCTGTTCGACGTGCTGCTGACCGTTGCCTTCGGCCTGCTCGGCTACCTGTTCATCAAGCTGCGCTGCGAGCCGGCGCCGCTGCTGCTGGGCTACCTGCTCGGCCCGCTGATGGAAGAAAACCTGCGTCGGGCAATGCTGCTGTCGCGGGGCGATCCGAGCGTGTTCGTCACCCGGCCGTTGAGCCTGACCCTGCTGATTCTCTGCGTGCTGGTGGTGGTGCTGATGCTCTCGCCACGGGTGCGTGCCACCCGCCAGGTGGCCTTCAGCGAAGACTGATTTTTTCCCGACCCTCCGTTTCCAGGAAGCTGAACATGACCTTCACCCGATCCCTGAAATTCGCCCTGGCCGCCTTGGCCCTCGGCATCACCGGCCTGGCCCAGGCCGACAATTACCCGAGCCGGCCGGTGACCCTGGTGGTGCCGTTCCCGCCCGGTGGCGCGGCCGACACCATCGGTCGCTACTACGCCGAGCAGCTCTCGGCGTCGCTCGGTCAGCCGGTGGTGGTGGACAACAAGCCGGGCGCCGGCACCGCCATCGCCGCCGAGGCGGTAGCCAAGGCCAAGCCGGACGGCTACACCCTGTCGCTGGCCACTGCCGGGCAACTGGCGATCCTGCCCAACCTGCAGAACGACCTGCGCTACAACTGGAAGAGCGACTTCGTGCCGGTGGCCGTGGTGGCCTCGGTGCCCAACGTAGTGGCGGTGCAGGCCAGCAGCAAGATCGACTCCCTGAATACCTTGATCGCCGAGGCCAAGGCCCGGCCGGGAGCGCTGAGCTATTCCTCCTGCGGCAACGGCACCCTGTGCCATCTGTCTGGTGAACTGCTGAAAAACCTGTCCGGTGCCGACCTGTTGCATGTGCCCTACAAGGGCAGCGCGCCGGCGGTGACCGGCCTGCTGGGCGGTGAAATCGACGTGGCGGTGGACACCCTGACCGTGCTGGCGCCGCAGATCCAGGCCGGCAAGCTCAAGGGCCTGGTGCTGAGCAGCGCCGAGCGTTCACCGCTGCTGCCCAATGTGCCCAGCGCCACCGAGGCCGGGTTGCCGGGCTTCGTCGCCTCGGGCTGGTTCGGCATCGTCCTGCCCAAGGGCGCGGCGCCGGAACTGGTGCAGAAACTCAGCGGTGCGATCGACAGCATCGCCAAGTCGCCACAGACTGCCGAGCGTTTCGGCCAGAACGGCATCAGCGTCGAACACGGCACGCCGCAACAGTTTGCCGAGTTGATCGCCCAGGACAATGCCCGTTGGGGACAGGTGATCAAGGCGGGGAAGATCACCCTGGAGTGAGGTGGTCCTGTAGATCGAGCGCCGCAGAAGTGGCGCTCGATCTCGACAACAAAACCCAGCTCAAGCCAGCCACCCCTCAATGCTGCTTGGCCTTGCGAATCCGCAACAGGATCACCAGCAGGATCAACAGCACCGGCGGTGCGAGCCCCAGCAGCGCATCCCGTGGCGGGATGTGCGCGCCGAGGGTTTCCAGGCCGCTGTACAGCAGCTTGAACAGGCTCAGCAGGTAATAAGTGATGGCGATGATCGACAAGCCTTCCACTGCTCGCTGGATCTTTACCTGGGACTCGGCGCGGGCATTGAGGCTGCGCAGGATCTCGGCATTCTGCTCCTCCATCTCCACCTGTACCCGCGCCTGCAGCAGGTCGCCGAGGTTGGCCACGCCCTTGGCCAGATGTTCCAGGCGCTGCTCGGTGGCCGCGCAGTAGCGCACGGTGGGCCGGAAGCGCCGTTCGATGAACACCCCCAGTCGCTGACAATCCCCCACATGCCCCTCGCGCAGTTCCGCCAGGCGCTCGAACACCAGTTGCGCATAGGCCTGGGTGGCGCTGAAACGGTGTCGGCTCCTGACCGTCGCTGCCACCACCTGGCGCGACAGCTCCGCGATGTCTTCCAGCAGCACCTTGGCCTGCACACCACTGGCGCCGGCGTTGCGCTGCGACAGGCTGACCAGGCTGCGGTCGAAGCCATCCAGTTGCGGGCCGAGTTCCTTGGCGGTGCTCAGGGCCAGTGAGGCCATCATCCGGTAGGTCTCGATCTCCAGCAGGCGGCGAATCATCCGGCCCAGGCGGTAGTCGTTGAGCCGACGGTTGATGAACAGCAGGCGATTGTTACCCTCGTCATCGAGGCGAAAGTCGCTCCACACCACGGCATCACCGCCGCCGACGCTGGAACCGCACGGATCCTTGAAGCCGTAGCGGCCGGGTTCCAGGCCGTCTTCCTCGCGCACCAGCACCTGCACCGCGTTGATCAGGTGCTCGCGCCAGGGCTCGATGGCGCTCGCCAGGCTGGCGGGCAGGGCGCTCCAGTCCGGCTCGCGGCTGGCGGAGGGTTGCACCAGGGTCAGGGTGAAGAACTCGGAATGGCGTTCCCACTTGAACGGGCAACCGTCGAAGCGGGTGATGCCCTGGACCGCGCCGGTCTCGCCGATATCCGGGCAGCAGCGCCGCAACAGGGCGTCGCACTGTTTCTGGCCGCCGATGAAGGCCAGGTGAAAGACATGGGCCGGCGCGTCGAAATACAGCGACGGGCGGGCGTGCAGCTCGTTGTGCAAGGCGGTGCGTTGAGGGTGCATGGGTCAGCCGTGTTGTTGTGATTGTCCGCGGATGACACGCCCGGCGAAGGGCGCGTATTCGGGAGACACACGAGCTGACCCATGGGTCACGCCCGCCGGGGCGGGCGAAATGTCGCAGGGGGGTCAGGCCTTGGAAATCGAATCCAGGGTCGGGACGGGGTTGCTGCCGTAGGCCAGGGCCAGCAGGCGGCTGTCCACGCTTTCGTCGTCAGCGATGCGCTGCGCCAGCGCCTGGAGCACAGCCTGGCCATGCATTTCGAAGAACTCGCCGGCGATGTCGTCCAGGTCGCCGCCGTCGGCCTGGACGTGCAGGTCGATCAGCGAGCGGCGGGCCGACAGCAGCAGGATCGGGCCATAGCCGCCGTCGCGGTAATGGGTGCTGAGGGTCCATGGCGTCTGGGTAAATTCGATCAGGCTGGCGAGCAGGCTGTTCATCAGCAGTTCCGCCTCCGGCGCCTCTTCTGCGCACCACAGGCCGAAGCCGACGCAAATGTCCGGAATGCCTGCACTGGCGGGCTGGATGACCTCGTAGATGGCGTCGGTGACCACTCCGCCCCAGGCTACGAAACAGGCTTCGTTGCAACGGATACCCCCTTCGCTCAGCACCAGGCCGTGGTACTTGGGCCAGGCGAACTCGCCGTTGGCGCCACCACGCGGGGCCTTCAGTTTCTGCAGGTCGACGTTCTGCAGGCCGATGCTCAGGCGATTACCGGCGATTCGCCCGAGGCTCGACAAACCTTCCATCAATCGTTGGTAAGCGGGGTAGGCGGTGATATCCGCAAGTGCGATCCGGGTACCGTTCATGCCGTGTTCTCCTAGAAACGCTATCAGTTGCTGGGTGAGGTAATTCAGCACCGGGGTGCTGTCGCTGGCAAAGGAGCGCAGGTACTGCTCGACCGTGCTCCAGTAAAGGGTGCGGGGTGCCCAGCCTGCGGGCGGCAGGGTGGACTGGGTCAGCAGGGCGATGCCGCCGCCCGGTTCGCTGCGGTCCCGGCGGTATTCGTCGTAGAGGTTGAGCTGATCGATTTCGCCGTGATCATCCTGGTGCCAGGTGAAACCGGCAGCGATCTTGTTTTCGATGATGAAGAAAAAGTCCTTGCCACGACCCACCAGGTCCGGCCGCTTGCCTTCGCCGCGATGGCCAGGGCCGATCACATGCTGGGTTTCCCAGACCAGGCCGGGCAGGGCGTCGGGGGCGGGAAGGCGGGTTTCGGGCAGTTGGAACAGACCCTTCAGGACGTCGTTGATGCGACCCGCCGCCGTGGCTTCGCGTAGCCATTCGGCCAGCAATTCGGTCAGAAAGTCTTCGAGAGGCGCTCGGGTTTCCCGTTGACGGAAGGTGAATAGGCGGTCGAAGAAGCTCATGCCTGTCCCTGGCTGATGGAGTTGATGTCAGTGTGCCATTGCCTTGGGCGGAATGCGAAGGACTTTATGGACGTCCTCGTCGATCGACGGGAACTGAACCGAGGCTGATGGGGCCATAGTTATCAGGTTGTTGCTGAGGTTGATTTTCATTCGAACCCGCGGCGGCTTTTGACTAAGCTCTCAAGCGATTTTTCTCTGCGAAATAAGGAAAGTGCCTCATGAAAAAGTGGATTGCTCTGACTGTAGCCCTGTGTGCCAGCGCCGCGGTGAACGCCGCCGATTCGCTCAAGGTCGAGCTCAAGGAAGCCACCGCCCAGGGCGAAGGCAAGAGCGTCGGCTTCGTGACCATCACCGAGAGCCCGTATGGCGCGGTGTTCACCCCTGAACTGAGCGGCCTGACCCCGGGCGTGCATGGCTTCCACGTCCACGCCAACCCGAGCTGTGCGCCGACCGAGGCCGATGGCAAGCCGGTGCCGGCAGGTGGTGCGGGTGGTCACTGGGACCCGAAGAACACCGGCAAGCACAGCTTCCCGTGGGATGATGGCGGCCATATGGGCGACCTGCCTGCGCTGATCGTCACCGCCGACGGCAAGGCCGGGCAGCCGCTGCTGGCGCCGAAGATCAAGAAGCTGGATGAGTTGAAAGGCCACGCGCTGATGGTCCATGCCGGTGGCGACAACCACTCCGACCATCCGGCGCCGCTGGGTGGTGGGGCGGCGCGCTTTGCGTGCGGTGTGATCAAGTAAAGGAAGTCCCGGTGCTCGCCGGGAATTTATTTGCGACCTTGAGACCGAGCGCCGCCCGCGCGGCGCATCGCTGGCAACGCCAGCTCCCACATTTTTTGCAACGTACCTATGTCTGTCAGGCCATGGCTGACCGCCTTGTTTGTACGACGCGATGTCGAGTCGCCCCCAACAGCTTCCCCGCGATAGGTCGTCTTGCATTCAAAGGCTGACAACAGAGCATTCACAGGCAATGGCGCGTTGCAGCAAATGTGGGAGCTGGCGTTGCCAGCGATGCGCCGCGCGGGCGGCGCTCGGTCTTGAGAGCGCTGACGAACCCAAGGCACGCACTGCTCAGGCCACCGCCAGCCGCCTGCCCGGCACCGCCTCCAGCAACTCCCGGGTATACCCCTCCCGCGGGCGCTCCAGCACCTCATCCGCCGCGCCCTGTTCCACCACCTGCCCCTGGCGCAACACCACCACTTCATGAGCCAGGCTCGCCACCACTGCCAGGTCGTGGGACACCAGCACATAAGCCACGCCCAGTTCCGCCTGCAGTTCCCGCAGCAGGTCGAGGATCTGCGCCTGCACCGACACATCCAGCGCCGACACCGGTTCATCCAGCAGCAACAGGTCGGGCTTGAGCGCCAGGGCGCGGGCGATGGCGACGCGCTGGCGCTGGCCGCCGGACAGTTCCCGTGGCAGGCGATCAAGGTAGCTGGCCGGCAGTTGCACCTGATCCATCAGTCGCCGCGCCGCTTGTTCCAGTTCTCGGCCCTTGAGCACGCCGAAGGACACCAGCGGCTCGACCACGCTCTGGTAGATGCTGAAGCGCGGATCGAGCGCGGCGAACGGGTTCTGCTGCACCAGTTGCATGCGCTGGCGCAGCGGCCTGAACTGCTTCCAGCTCAGGCCGCCGATGTCCTGGCCGTCGAAGCGCACACGGCCTGTCCCCGGTTGTTCCAGGCCCAGGGCAATGCGCAGGCTGGTGCTTTTGCCAGAGCCGGACTCGCCGACGATGGCCAGGGTCTGTCCCGGATACACGTCCAGGCTCAGCCCTTGCAAGGCCTGGAAGCGCTCGCCGTTGGGCAGCCGAAACGCCTTGCCGACGTTCTCGAAACTGAGCAGTGGCCGGGCACCGCGGGTCTTCACCGGCAGCGGCCGGCGTGTTTCGCCGAAGGCCGGCGCGGCGGCGAGCAGGGCGCGGGTGTAGGCGTGGTCCGGTGCGGACAGCACTTGTCGCGCCGGCCCGGTTTCCACCACTTCGCCGCCTTTCATCACCAGCACCCGGTCGGCACGGTCGGCGGCGACGCCAAGGTCGTGGGTGATGATGACCAGGGCAATGCCACGGGCTTTCACCAGGCGTTCCAGGTGGTCGAGGATGCGCTTCTGCACCGTCACGTCGAGGGCGCTGGTGGGCTCGTCGGCGATGATCAGCTTCGGCTCGCCGGCCAGGGCGATGGCGATCAGCACCCGCTGGCGCATGCCGCCGGACAGTTCATGGGGATACTGCGCCGCCCGCAGCGCCGGCTTGTCCAGGCCCACCTGTTCCAGCAGTTCCAGCACGTCGGCGTCCAGCCCCGGATAGCGGCGGCCATGGCGCAGGATCAGGCTTTCGCCGATCTGCTTGCCGATGCTCAGGGTCGGGTTGAGGCTGACCATCGGGTCCTGGGGCACCAGTCCGACCACCCGGCCGCGCAGTTGCTGCCGGACTTTGTCGCTGGCGTGGCTGATGTCCTGGCCGTCAACCGCCAGGCGGCCGCCGTCGATTCGCGCCGTCAGCGGCAGCAGGCCGAGCAGGGCGCTGGCGACGGTGGTCTTGCCCGAGCCGGATTCGCCTACGATGGCCAGGGTCTCGCCCGGCTCCAGGTGAAAACTCACCCCGCGTACCGCCTCGGTGACGCGGCCGGCACTGTGGTAGCTGACCCGCAGGTCGTTGACGTCGATCAGGCGGCTCATCGCTGGATCTCCTCGAAGGTCCGGGCCAGGTGATTGAGGCTGAACACCACCAGCACCAGGAACAGGCCCGGCAGCAGTGACACCCAGGGCGCAGTGATCAGGAAATGACGGCCGTTGGCGATCAGCGTGCCCCATTCCGCCGCTGGTGGTTCGGCGCCGAAGCCAAGGAAGCTGAGGCCGGCGGTGGCGAGGATCGCCGCGCCGATGTCGAGGGTGGCGAGCACGGCCACCGGGCCCCAGGCATTGGGCAGCACGTGGCGCAGCAGGGTACTGGTCCAACTGGCGCCGCCCAGGCGCGCGGCTTCGACGTAGGGCAGGGTCTTGATCCGCAGCACTTCGGCGCGGGTGGTGCGGGCAAAGCCCGGGATGATGCCGACGCCCACGGCGATGGCCACCGGGATCGTGCCGAAGCCGATGGCCGTGACGATGGCCAGCGCCAGCAGCAGGCCGGGCAGTGCCAGCAGCACGTCGATCACGCGCATGATGACGGCATCCAGGCGCCCGCCGACGAAGCCCGAGACGATGCCCAGGCCGAGGCCGACCACCAGCGCCAGTCCCACCGCGATCAAGGCCGCCTCCACTGACAGCCGCGCGCCATACAGCACCCGGGTGTAGAGGTCGCGGCCCAGTTCGTCGGTGCCGAACCAGTGGGCGGCGCTGGGTGGCAGCAGCTTGGCGGAGGGCTGGGTGGCGTAGGGATCGACACTGGTGAACAGGGTCGGCAGCAGTGCCGCCAGCAGGGTGAACAGCACCAGCAGCAGGGCGACGATAAAGCCCGGCCTACGCAGCAGCGGCGCGGCCTGGTCGATCAGCCGTTGCAGGCGGCGGCGCGGGCGCCAGTGCGGGGTGTCCACGGCGGTCGGGAAGAGGCGTTGCAGGACGGTCATCTCAGGTCACCTTGGGCGCATGGGTGATGCGCGGGTCGAGGATCGGGTAGAGCAGGTCCACCAGCAGGTTGACCAGCACGAAGGCGGCGGCGGATACCGCGACCACGGCCAGCACCAGCGGAATGTCCTGGCGCAGGACCGCTTCCTGCACCAGCCGGCCGACGCCGTTGCGGGCGAAGATGGTTTCCACCAGCACTGCGCCGGACACCGTATTGCCCACCTGCAGGCCGACCAGCGTCAGCAGCGGCAGGGCGGCATTGCGAAAACCGTGGCGGGCCTGGACCTGGCCACGGCTCAGGCCCTTGGCGAAGGCGGTGGTGATGTAGGGCTCGCGCCAGACATCGATGAAGCCGCGTTGCAGCACCTGGGCATACACGGCGGCGCTGGGGATCGCCAGGGTCACTGCCGGCAGCACCAGGCTCTCGAAGCCGATGCTGCCGGTGGCCGGGAACCAGCCCAGGCCGAAGGCGAAGATCTGGATCAGCAGCAGGCCCATCCAGAACACCGGTACCGAGAAGCCCAGCGCCGGCAGGCGCGACAGGGCGGTTTTCAGCGGCTGCCAGCGCACATACGCCGCCAGGTACGCAAGGCCCACGCCGCCGACCAGCGACAGCAGGATCGCCAGCCCGGCCAGGGCCAGCGTCTGCGGCAGGCGCTCGGCAAGGATCTCGGTGACCGGGCGGTTGAGGGTCAGCGACTGGCCCAGGTCGCCCTGCAATACGCCCAGCAGCAGTTTGACGTAGCGCTCCAGCAGACCCTGGTCGAGGCCGTAGTAGGCCCGGGCCTTGGCCAGTTGCTCGGGCGACAGCGCGTCGATCTCCATGCCCGAGGCGCTGAGCATGATGCTCAGCGGATCGCCCGGCAGCAGGTAGAGGATGAAGTAAGTGATGCTGTAGGCGCCCCAGAGCACCAGCGCGGCCTGGGCGATGCGGCCGAGCAGGTAACGGCTCATGGCTTGACCTCGATGTCATTGAGGAAGGCAAAGCCTTCGGCGCTCCAGCGGAAGTTCTGCACCCGCTTGGAGGTCGCGGCCTGCCAGACCCGCTCGTACACCGGAATCGCCGAGCCCTGGTCGATTAGCAGGTCCTGCAACTGGCCGTAGGCGTCGGCGCGTTGCTCGGGCGCCGTGGCGGTGAGACCGGCGTCGAACAGGTTTTGCGCCAGCGGCAGCACGGCCGGTGCGTAGGTGTTGGTGGCCAGGGTCGAGCTGTTGGCGGTGCGCGGATCGAGGATGGATTGCAGGATGATCGGGTCGGCGCGGGTCATGTAGCTGAACGTCAGGTCGTAGCTACCGGCGGCGTTGGCAGCGGCCCATTCGGCGGTGGTCTGCACCTTGAGCTTGAGTTCGATGCCGAGCTGGCGCAACTGGTCCTGGATCAGCACGTCACCGGCAGTTTCCTTGCCGGGCAGGTTGTAGACCAGGCTCAGGCGCTTGCCGTCCTTGTAGCGGTAGTTGTCCTGGCCGAGGGACCAGCCGGCCTGGTCCAGCAGCTTCGCGGCGCCCTGTGGGTCGAAGGCCAGCTTGTCGCCCTGGCTGCGGAAAAACGGCGTGGTCACGTCGTAGACGCCGTCCACCACCGGGAAGGCTTCGTTGTAGACGGTACTGGCGTAGGTCTTGCGGTCGATGCCCTTCTGCAGGGCCAGGCGCACGTTCTGGTCGGCGAGGATGCGGTTGTCGCGGGTGTTGGGGTACAGGTTCCAGGCCGGGCCCGGCAGTGAACGGCTCTGGATGGTGGCGTCGTTGCGCTGCAGCAATTGCAGGTCGACCTCGGAGAACGGCACCCGTGGCCAGAGGATGTCGACCTTGCCCTGCAGGAACAGGCCATTGCGCACGCTTTCTTCCGGTACGTAGCTGACTTCGATCGCCGACAGGTGCGCATCGCCCTTGTTCTGCACATTGGCCGAGGCCCATGCGTAGCCCTCGCGGCGCACCAGCTTGAGGCCGGTTTCCGGGGTGTAGTGCTCGATCCTGAACGGGCCGCTGCCGATCACCGCACCCAGGGAGCGTTCCTTGGCGCTCTTGCGGTAGGACTCGGGGGCGAGGATCGACAGGTTGGTGGTGGAGGTGGCCTGGAGGAAGCCGGCGTTGGGCGTGGCCAGCACCAGCCTGACGGTGTGCGGGGCGAGGATCTCGGCGTGGTCGTAGCCGGCGAGGTAGGTGGCGCCGAAGGTGCTCGGCAGTTCGGCGGCGAACGCCTTGTTGCTGTCGAAGGCGGTCTTCACCGCTTGCGCGTCGAAGGCTTCGCCGTTGCTGAAGGTCACGTCCTTGCGCAGGTAGAAGGTGTATTCCCGGGCGTCGGGGCTGATCTCCCAGCGTTCGGCCAGCCAGGGAATGATCTGACCGGTCTGCGGGTCCTGGTCGGTCAGGGCCTCGACCACGTTGCGCAGGATCACCCGGTGTTCCAGCCAGTAGACCTGGAACGGGTCGATGCTCACCAGTTGCGTGTTGTCGCTGAAGAAGGCGATTTTCAGGGTGCTGGCCGCCTGGGCGTCCGGTTGCGAGGGCGAGCAGCCCGGCAGGGTCAGGCCCAGGGCAAGCAGGATGGCCGCGCTGGCCAGGGTTCGTTGCAGTCTCATGGGCGTTCCTCCTCGAAGCATGGGTATCTCCGCATCTCGGTCAAAGGCAACGCGGACCCTGTGGGAGCGGCTTTAGCCGCGATTGCGAGGGTGGCTGCACCACCGTCATCGCGGCTAAAGCCGCTCCCACAGGATTCGCGTTGCTCTCTCAACCTTTGTTGTCTCTTGGATCAGAAGTCGTAGGCGATCTTGCTGTACCAGTAGCCGCCACCCGGATGGAACGGCGGGTTGCCGTAGGGCGCCAGGCCCAGCGAGCTGTACACCGCGTTCTTCGAGGGGCGCACGTCGAACAGGTTGGTGGCGCCGATGCTGACGGTCAGTTGGTCGAAGAAGGTGTAGGCGACGTCCAGGTCGGTGATCCAGCGGGCGTTGAAGCTGCGGTCGCCGCTGGGGTTGACCGCGAGGGTCTTGACGCTGCCGTAGCGGGTGGTCTGCAGGTTCACCGCGAGGTTGTCGACTTTCCAGTTGGCCCCCAGGATCCACTTGGTTCGCGGGCTGGCCACGGTCAGGTCGCCTTCGCGGTCGCGGCCTACCAGGGTGATGCCGGAGCCGGCCAGCGAGGCCGGGGTGTCGCGCACGTCCTCGATGCTGGTCTTGTTCCAGTTGAACGCCAGGCTCCAGCGCACATCGCCCCAGGCGCCAAAGTCGGTGCTGTGGTCGGCGACGATGTCCAGGCCCTTGGTGCGGGTGTCGTAGGCGTTGGTGTAGTAGTTGACCCAGGTGCCGGGCGCCACGCCCTGGCTTTGCAGGATGCGGGTGATGACGCCGTTGCCCTGGTCGTAGATGCTGGTCAGGGTGATGCGGTCGTCGATGTCGATCAGGTAGGCGTCGGCGGTGATGCTGGTGCGGGGCGCCGGCTGCCAGGTCAGGCCGAGGCCCAGGTTCCGGGATTTCTCCGGCTTGAGCTTGTCGCCGCCGAGGGCTGCGGCCAGGCCGCTGTCGGACGGGGTCAGGCGGGTGACGGCGGGCACCACGTTGCCGTTGACGTCGGTGGCGACGCGGTTGTCGGCCACGGTGTAGCCGATCTGGGTCAGCGACGGCGCGCGGAAACCGGTGCCGACGGTGCCGCGCACGGCGACGCTGTCGGTCAGTTCATAGCGCGAGTTGAGCTTGAGGCCGAAGGTGTTGCCCGAATCGTCGTCGTAGTGCTCGACGCGGCCGGCGAGGTCGAGGAACCAGCGGTCGGTGAGATCGAAGCCGAGGTCCAGGTAGGCAGCGTAATTGTTGCGGATCAGGCTGACTTCGTCTTCCGGGCGCAGGGTCACGGCGGCCTGGGCGCCGGAGGCGGCCGGGTAGCTGCCGGTGATGTAGGCCTCGGGGTCGCCGGCGAAGGTGCTGAAACGTTCCCAGCGATGTTCCAGGCCGGCCGACACCTGCACCGGCGAGGTCAGGCCGAACAGGCTGTCGTAGCGGCGGGTCAGGTCGAAGTTGTTGACCCATTGCTCGAAGCGGAAGGTCGCCAGGTTGTCGAAGCGGGTGGGCGTGGCGGTGCCCAGCGACGGGTTGATGTTGAAGTCGCTGGAGTGGTGGATGTTGTTGCGTCCGTAGGTGGTGCTCAGGTCCCAGTGCCAGTCGGCGCGCTCGCCCTTGCCACCGAAGAGGAACTGGTAGTCGCGGTCCTTGATGTTGTTCAGCGGGTAGTAGCCGTCGGGGAACAACTCGGGAACCGCCGCGGTGCCGGTGGGCAGGCGGAAATAGTTGTAGGCCTCGGCATCGCGTTCGCCGTAGGTGGCATAGGAGTAGAGGGTCAGCGCGTCCAGTGGCAGTTCGGCGTTGTAGGCGACGTTGAACGCCTTGATCTGCGGGTCGCCGTTCTTGATCGCCACGCGGTCCCAGGCGGCTTCCTTCAGCGGGTCGCGGAAGGCGCGCACGCTGCTGTCGGCCTTGCCGTTCCAGGCCGCGTCGCCGCGTTTGCGGGCATCGGCGGACAGGTGGAAAAAGCCGTTCTCGCCGAGCTTGAAGCCCTGGTCACCGGCCACCTTGATGGTTTCGCCCTGGCCGGAATAGAGCTTGCCGTAACTGCTCTCGAGATGCCCGCCGGAGGCGCTGGACTTGAGGATGATGTTGATCACCCCGGCCACCGCGTCGGAGCCGTACTGGGCCGCGGCGCTGTCCTTGAGCACTTCGATATGGTCCACGGCGCTGACCGGGATCAGGTCGATGTCCACCGCGTTGGCGCCGCTGTTATCGATATTGCCGCGCTGGCCGACCGCACCGTTGTGCCGACGTTTGCCGTTGACCAGCACCAGGGTGTAGGCCGGGCCCAGGCTGCGGTTGCTCAGCGGCCGGGTGACCGAGTTGTAGCCGGCGATGTTGGTGCCGAAGTTGAACGACGGCAGCAGCCGCGAAATGGCCTCGGACAGCTCGGCACGGCCGGTCTTGAGCAGTTGCTCGCTGTTGATCACGTCGATGGGCGCCGGGCTGTCGGCGACGGTGCGTTCCTGGCCGCGCACACCGGTGGAGATCACCGTCACGGTATCGAGGCGGGCATCGTTGCTGGCGGCCTGGCTGACAGGCGCGAAGCCGGCCAGGAGCAGCGCGGTGGTCAGGGCACTGAGGTGGAGGTGTCGGGGCGTTGGCATGCGGGCGTGGTCCATTACTGCTGGCACTGGCCCGGTGTAGGGTGCAGGTGTGTCGCCTGGCGTTGATCTTGTAGGGGGTAACGAGGTCGTCTGGGATTGATCTTATTTTTATAAAAATCCTTTCGGAAGTTCTTTTTTGGAATATGGATATTATTCTTTTTTGGAATTATTGATTTTAATCAATATGCGTATGTTTGATTTTTAGTGGGGCTCTGGATTGGGTTGTGGGAGCAAGCTCCCACAGGGCTACAACAGGTTCAGCCTGGAAACAGATAAGGCCCCACGCCACTGCGCCCGAACCCCTGGCGTTCCACTTCGGCATCCAGCCCCAGCGAGGCGAGGTCGTCGGCCAGCACCTCCAGGTCTTTGTCGTGCTCGGGGTAGAACACTTTCAGGTAGCTCTCGCAGTCACCGCAGCTTTCGGCCTTGACCGGCGCGTGCTCGCTGTCCAGCGACCAGTAGTCCAGCGCTCCGGTCGCTTCGCAGTTGCTGCACTTGAGCCGGACCATGTGCCAGCGGCTTTCGCACAGACTGCAGTGCAGGTAACGCAAGCCGGTCTGGGCCCCGCCGAGGATGCTACTGGCCACCGGCACGCTGGCGCACACCGGGCAGTGCTGGCGCTGCTCGCCCAGGGCCTTGCCGGCCGCCGGCAGGTGCGCGGCCAGTTGGCTGAAGTACAGCGAGAGCGCGGCCCAGAGAAACAGCGCCTCGCCGCTATCGACCTGATCGTAGGCGCCAGCCATCAGGGCCTCGGCGTCGGCTTCGAGGCTGGCGTCGTTGCGCTGGGCCAATCCTCGCAGCACCGGGTGTTCCAGATGCTCTGCCAGGTGACGCAGCGCCGTCAGCCAGTAGCCGTCCCGCGGGAAGGTGCGGCATTCCAGCGGCGGCTGGTCCTGGTCGAGCAGGGCGGGCAGGGCGTCGATCAGTGCCTGCGGCAGGGGTGAGCGCTCCAGTACCCGTTGCTGGGCGTCCACCAGCCCGGCAACGAAGCTCAGGTAGTCGGCCATCGGATGGCCCACGGCCAACTGGCGCAGGCGTGCGGCACGCACGCTGTAGCGACCGTGGGCCGCCGGTAGCAGCACCGGCGGGATGTCGCCGACGGCGGGGCGGCCGCCGTCGATCGGGGTCATGCGGATGCTGCTCATTGGCCTTTTCCGTCCTGCTTGGCGCTGATCTGGCGATACCAGCGGTCGTGATGGGTTTTCGCCCAGCGATGGGACACGTAGCCGGTGACCATGCCGCGGATCGAGCCTTTCACCCAGAACGCCAGGTAGGCATGGCCGATCACCAGCAGGATCAGGCCGATGCCGGCCAGGGCATGCACCAGCAGGCCGATGCGGATGGTCGGAATGGAGAACAGCGGCGCAAAGTACGGCCGCCAGATCACCACGCCGCTCACCAGCAGCAGGCTGATCAGGCCCATGATTCCCCAGAACAGCACCTTCTGGCCGGCGTTGTACTTGCCGATCTGCAGCTGCGGCTCGTGCTTGCCGGCCAGTACCTGCGGCACGTTCCGGAACCACAGGCGGTCTTCGCGCTCCGGCAGGTTGTAGCGCACGAAGCGGATGAACAGGAACACCAGCAGCAGGAACACCACCACGCCGAAGAACGGGTGGAGGATGCGCGCCATCTGCGGCGTGCCGAACACGGCGTTGAGGCCGTTGAGCGACGGGAAGAACCACGACAGCCCCGACAGCGCCACGGTGAAGAAGCAGATCACCATGAGCCAGTGGCTGGCGCGCTCGATGAAGCGGGTACGCAGGATCATCGTGTCCTTGTTCATGCGTGGGTTTCCTCGTCGTGTTTCTCTTCCTCGTCCACTTCATTCGGACCGACGCCGACGTAATGGAACACGGTCCCGGCCAGGGTGGCGAAGAAGGCCACCGCCGCCGCCGGCTTGAGCCAGCCTTTCCAGCCCTGCACCGCACTGCTGATGCGCGGGTCGGTGGGCAGCTTGTGGTACAGGTGCGGCTTGTCGGCATGTTGCAGCACGTACATCACATGGGTGCCGCCGACGCCCTGCGGGTCATACAGGCCGGCGCCGGCGAAGCCGCGGCCCTGCAGCTCGCGCACGCGCTCGCCGGCCAGGTGCTTCATGTCGTCCTTGCCGCCGAAGTTGATCGCGCCGGTGGGGCAGGTCTTGACGCAGGCCGGCTCCTGGCCGACCGACACGCGGTCCACGCACAGGGTGCATTTGTAGGCCTTGTTGTCCTTCTGGCTGATCCGCGGCACGTCGAACGGGCAGCCGGCGATGCAGTAGCCGCAGCCGATGCAGTGCTCGGACTGGAAGTCGACGATGCCGTTGGCGTACTGGATGATCGCCCCCGGTTGCGGGCAGGCCTTGAGGCAGCCCGGATCGGCGCAGTGCATGCAGCCGTCCTTGCGGATCAGCCACTCCAGCTTGCCGGCTTCGTTCTCCACTTCGTCGAAGCGCATCAGCGTCCAGGTTTCCGCGGTCAGGTCGGCGGGGTTGTCGTAGACGCCGACGTTGTGGCCGACCTCGTCACGCAGGTCGTTCCATTCGTTGCACGCCACCTGGCAGGCCTTGCAGCCGATGCAGATGCTCACGTCGATCAGCTTGGCCACTTCGGCCTGGTGATTGCGCGCCTGGGGCGGCGGGGTCAGGGCGCTGGTGGCGGAGCGTTTGATGATGTCCTGGGATTGGTATGACATGAGTGCTCCCTCAGACCTTTTCCACGTTCACGAGAAACGCCTTGTATTCCGGCGTGTGGGTATTGGAGTCACCGACCCCCGGGGTCAGGGTGTTGGCCAGGAAGCCCTTGCGCGTGGTGCCTTCGTAGCCCCAGTGGCAGGGGATACCGATGGTGTCCACCGGCTGGCCGTCGATGGTCAGGCGCTGGATGCGCTTGGTCACCACGGCCTTGGCCTTGATGTAGCCGCGCTTGGTGCTGACGCGGACCTGATCGCCCTGCTGGATGCCTTTTTCGGCCGCGAGTTTTTCGCCGATCTCGACGAACTGCTCCGGCTGGATGATGGCGTTGAGCCGGGAGTGTTTGGTCCAGTGGCGGAACAGCTCGGTGATCGAGTAGGTGGTGGCGACGTAGGGGAACTCCTCGCGCTTGCCCATCCGTGAACGGTCGTGGTCGTAGACCCGTGCGGTCGGGCTGTAGGTCACGGCCGGGTGCAGCGGGTTGCTCGCCAGCGGGCTCTCGGTTGGCTCGTAGTGCTCGGGGAAGGGCCCGTCGTTGAGCGCGCCCACCGAGAACAGCCGGCCCACGCCTTCGGGCAGCATGATGAACGGGCAGGTGGCGCTGCCCGGCGCGATGGTCGGCGCGAAGTCCGGTACATCGACGCCGCTCCAGCGCGTGCCGTCCCAGCCGATCAGCTTGCGCTTCGGGTCCCACGGATTGCCTGCCGGATCCGCCGAGGCGCGGTTGTACAGCACGCGGCGGTTCTGCGGCCAGGCCCAGGCCCAGCCCGGCGTGTTGCCCAGGCCCACGTCGGTGTTGTCGCGGCGGGCCATCTGGTTGCCCTGTTCGGTCCAGGAACCGGCGAAGATCCAGTTGAAGCTGAGGGTGCTGCCGTCATCGCGCAACTGGCCGAAGTCGTTGAGCAACTGGCCCTTGCGCAGCACCAGGTTGCCCTTGTCGTCGTACAGATCGGCCAGCGCCCAGCCGTTGGATTCCTTGGCCACTTCCTCCGGCTTGGGGTCCAGCGGGTCGGCGTAGTCCCACGCCATGTTCAGCACCGGCGCCGGGTTGGCACCGCCTTCCTTCTCGTACAGCTCGCGGAGCTTCATGAACAGGTGGCCGAGGATCTTGCCGTCGTGCCAGGCCTCGCCGGGCGGCGCGGCGCCGGCCCAGTGCCATTGCAGCCAGCGCGAGGAGTTGACGATGGAGCCATCTTCCTCGGCGAAGCACGACGACGGCAGGCGGAACACTTCGGTCTGGATCGACGCGGTGTCGACGTTGTGCTGTTCGCCGTGGTTCTTCCAGAAGCTGGAGGTCTCGGTGGCCAGCGGGTCGATGATCACCAGGAACTTGAGCTTGGCCAGGGCTTCCTGCGCCTTGTTCTTGTCGGGGAACGCCGCCACCGGGTTGAAGCCCTGGGCGATGTAGCCGTTGACCTTGCCTTCGTACATACGGTTGGTGAAGTTGATGACGTCGTAGCTGTCATCCCACTTCGGCAGCCAGTCGAAGCCCCAGTCGTTGTCCTTGGTGGCTTTGTCGCCCCAGAAGCTTTTCATCAGGCTGACGAAGAACTTCGGCGTGTTCTTGTAGTAGTTGACCTGGTCCGGCAGCACGGCGCTCGGCGTGGTCTGCTTGAGGTAGGTGGCAAGGTCCGTCTGCGCGTCGGACGGCAGGTTCATGTAGCCCGGCAGGCGCAGCGACAGCAGGCCGAGGTCGGTGTAGCCCTGGATGTTGGAGTGACCGCGCAGGGCGTTGACGCCACCGCCGGCCATGCCGATGTTGCCCAGCAGCAGCTGGATCATCCCCGAGCCGCGGATCATCTGCGCGCCATTGGTGTGGTGGGTCCAGCCGAGGGCGTAGAGGAAAGTGGCGGTCTTGTCCGGGGCGCTGGTCTCGCCGAGGGTTTCGCAGATCTTCAGGAAGTCGTCCTGGGCGGTGCCGCAGACCTTGCTGACCATTTCCGGGGTGTAGCGGGCGACGTGGGCCTTGAGCAGGTTCCACACGCAGCGCGGATGACTCAGGCTCAGGTCGCGCCGGGCGAAGCCGTTCTCGTCCAGTTCGTAGTTCCACGAGGCGCGGTCGTAGCTGCGCTTGCCGGCGTCGTAGCCGCTGAACAGGCCTTCGTCGAAGTGATAGTCCTCGCGCACGATCAGGCTGGCGTTGGTGTAGGCGCGCACGTACTCGTGCTGGATCTTGTCGTGGGTGATCAGCCAGTTGACCATGCCCATCAGGAAGGTCACGTCGGAGCCGGCGCGCACCGGGGCGTAGATGTCCGCCACTGCGGCGCTGCGGTTGAAGCGCGGATCGACGACGATGACCTTGGCACCGTTGCGGATCTTCGCCTCGATCACCCATTTGAAGCCCACTGGGTGCGCTTCGGCGGGGTTGCCGCCCATGATCAGGATGACGTTGGCGTTCTTGATATCGACCCAGTTGTTGGTCATGGCGCCACGGCCGAAGGTCGGCGCCAGGGCCGAGACGGTCGGGGCGTGACAGACCCGGGCCTGGCTGTCGGTGCCGAGAATGCCCAGGGCGCGGGTGAAGCGCTGGTCCAGCGAGCCGGTCTCGCTACTGGCCGCCGAGGAGCAGAGCATGCCGGTGCTGAGCCAGCGGTTGACGGTCACGCCCTTGGCATTCTTCTCGATGAAGTTGGCGTCGCGGTCATCCTTCATCAGCCGGGCGATGCGCTCGATGGCGTACTCCCAGCTGACCCGCTGCCATTTGTCCGAACCCGGTGCACGGTATTCGGGGAAGAGCAGGCGCTGCTCGCTGTGGATGTAGTCCACCAGACCCGCGCCCTTGGGGCACAGCGAGCCACGGCTGACCGGATGGTCCGGGTCGCCTTCGATGTGGAAGATCCGTGCCTTGGCGTTCTTTGCGCCATCGCCGAGGCTGTACATCAGCAGGCCACAGCCCACCGAGCAGTAGGTGCAGTTGTTGCGGGTCTCTTTGGACCGCAGCAGCTTGTACTGGCGCGACTGGGTCGCGTGGGCCATGCCCGGTGCGAAGCCTAGGCTGGCGCAGGTCGCGGTGGCGGCGCCCACGGTGCACAGTTTGAAGAACTGTCGTCTACCCAGTCCCATGGTTATCTCCTTTCTACGGCCGAGCAGGCGCTACCGCCGCGCACGAGAGTGCCCGCCGGGTACAGCGTCGGATTCGGTCAGTGGTCTTCAGGCCAAAGCATGCAGGGGATGCGCGTGGGTCCATTCTGGGGAGGACCTTTTGTCGCATTCGCGGGAAGTTTATGCCCCTGCTTTTTGTGTGACTAATCGACCTTGTTGATCGCTTCATCAGCCCGCTCTATTGGCGCACTGAAAACAGGGTTTTCGGCGTGTGGCCCGGCAGTGCTACAGTCGCTCCTTTTTTGCGCGTACCGAGGTGAAACATGCGGACTGCACTGGCGCTCGTCGCCGCGACACTGCTGGCGGGCTGTGCTTCGTCGGCCATGAACGAGGGTCGATCTGGCCAACCGGACAGGATTTTCAATTCGACCAAAGATGTAGCCAAGGTCGCCGAGTGCGTGCAATTCACCTGGCAGGACGAAGCGTCCTTCGGCGTCGATGCCAGCGGCTACCTGGAGCAGGCGGGCGGCGTGGTCACGGTCTCGACCCGTGGCGCCGAGTACTTCGCCGACATCACTGCCGCCGGCGCCGGCAGCCTGGTGAAGTTCTACGCGCAGAAAGACGACGCCCTGGCCCAGCGCCGTATGGCGGCGCTGGCTACCTGTCTCTGAGAGCGGGCATATACTGAGTTCACGCCGCCGGCGTTCTGTCGGCGGTGCCGCCCGCAGGCCGTCCTGGCCGGGCGCGTTGATCATCATCGGAGATTCCATCCGGAGGTGTCTCATGAGCCAGTATCAACGACTTTTCATGATCGCCGCGCCGACCCTGCGGCATACCCCGGCCATGGAGCGCGCCGTGGCCATCGCCAAGGCCACCGACGCCGCGCTGCACATTGCCGTGTTCATCGAGGAAGGCGACCTGCTCGGGCGCATGGCCAGCGGCAGCGCGCTGCGCCAGTCGATGGAGCAGGAGGCCTGGACCTGGCTGCGGGACGAGGCCGGCCAGTTGCGTCACGACGGCCTGGAAGTCACCTGCGAAGTGCAGGTCAGCCGCCAGGTGATGAAGGATATCGTCGAGCACGTCGAGGACATGCAGCCGGACCTGGTGATCAAGGACGTGCACCACGAATCGGCCCTGCGCCGGGTGTTCCTGACCCCACCGGACTGGCACCTGCTGCGCGATTGCCCGGCGCCGTTGCACCTGGTCAGCGATGTACGCTGCCCGTTGCCGCGGGTGATCATCGCCGCCGTCGATACCCTGCATCCCGACAGCCAGCACACCCGCCTCAACGAGCGGGTGATCCGCGCCGCCAACGCCATGGCCGTGCAGTGCGATGCCGAACTGCATCTGCTGCATGCCTGGGATGTGGCGCAGACCCACATCGCCGACTTCGGCGCCGGGGCGGTGACCATGCCGGGTTTCAACCGTGAAGTGCGGCACTCGGCGCAACTGGCCTTCGAGCACCTGGCCGATACCTTTGGCGTGCCGGAGGCGAACCGGCATTTCGTCAGCGGCCCGGCCAGCCATGCGATCGGCGAGTACGCCAGCCATCACCGCGCGGACGTGATCGTCATGGGCAGCAGCCAGCGGCGGGGCGCCCAGGGTTTGCTGGGCAGCACCACCGAGCATGTGCTGCAGCACCTGCCGTGCAATGTGCTGGCGGTAAGGGCGCAGGAGTAGGGCTTGCGTCTCCATCAGCAGCGGGTTGCTGACCCGCTGCTCCTGATGCAGCAGTCAGTTTCTTCGGCTGGCCCGGAGCCCTTGTGGTTCCTGGCCTGCAGGCTCTGGCACGAGCATTGCCATAGCGCCAGCACACCGAAAAACGAGAACTGCCCGCATGAATGTTCCCTACCGTCGCCACACCCTGGCGCTATTGATCGCCGCTGCCTTCCTGCCAGGCCAGAACCTGCTGGCCGCCGAGGCCGATGACAGCACCCCCGACAGCCAGAAAGCCTTGCCTACGGTCACCGTGACCGCGCAGAAGCGCGAGGAGTCGCTGCAGGACGTCGCCGCCGCGGTGTCCGCCGTTTCCGGCAAGGCCATCCAGTCCACCGGCGGCGGCTTCACCGCCGGCAAGGCGCTGCAGGACGTGCCCAACGCCATCGCCCCGGAATTCGCCGGCAACCAGCGTCCGCGCTGGTACATCCGTGGCATGGGCTCGGGCGACATGGCGTCCACCACCGTGTACCCGGTGGGCATCTACCTCGACGACACCTACATCAGCCCGCACATCGCCACCGGCGGCCCGCTGTACGATCTTGAGCGGGTAGAAATCCTGCGCGGCCCGCAAGGCACGCTGTGGGGCAAGAACACCACCGGCGGGGCGATCAACTTCGTCTCGCGCAAGCCGGCCTTCGAAGAGGGCAATGGCTATTTCAAGGTAGATGCCGGCAACTACGATTCACGGCTTTACGAGGGCGCCTACGGCGGCACCCTGGTGGACGACCGCCTGGCGGCGCGGGTGGCCTTCGTCGACCAGAGCAAGGACGGTCAGTTGAAGAACCTGGTGGACGGCCACACCTACGGCGACGTCCACGACCAGGCGGTGCGGGCGCAGATCCTGGCGCAGCTCAGCGATACCCTGCAGGCCACCCTGCAACTGCGTGCCCGCGACTACCAGGGCCAGGGCATCGCCACCCGTGCCTGGGGTTCCGGCCCCGGCGGCACCACGCTGTTCGGACCGGCGCCGGCCCTGAAGGACGATGAGGCGGCCTACACCGGCAAGGCCGACGACCGTATCGAGCACAATGGCGTGCAGCTCAACCTGCAGTGGGAACTGGGCGAACTGACCCTCGATTCCATCACCGCCCTGGACGATGTCCGCGAGAAGGCCCAGGGCCCGAACATGGGCATCTACGAATTCGGCCGTTCCTACGGTGATGACCACTGGCGCCAGGTCTCTCAGGAGCTGCGCCTGTCGTCGCCGAAAAACCAGCCGGTGAGCTGGATCGTCGGCACCCACCTGTTCCACGAAAACCTCGACAGCGCCAGCAGCAGCGCCATCCTGCCCACCGCCTACAATGCGCCGTTCGGCGTGGCCAGCTACGCCCGTACCGACCTCGACCAGACCACCAGCAGCTATGCGCTGTTCGGCAGCAGCACCTGGCAGGCGACCGACGACCTGAGCCTGACCCTCGGCCTGCGCTGGACCCGCGAAACCAAGGACATCGACCTGCACCGTGTGGCCGCGCCGGGAGCCGGCGCTGTCGCCTTCGGCAGCAGCGAGCACTGGTGGAAGGACTACAGCGGCAGCCTGGCCACGGTTGCGGTGCAGGACGAGAAACGTACCTGGAGCAAGCTGACCTACGACTTCACCCCCGAATACCAGTTGAACGACAACGCCCGGGTGTACTTCCGCTACGCCAAGGGCTTCCGTTCCGGTGGCTTCAACGGTGGTGCGACGGTGCAGGCGGAAACTTCGGTGGTGGCGCCGGAGAACGTCGATGCCTATGAGCTGGGGATCAAGAGCGAGTGGTTCGACGAGCGCCTGATCGCCAACGCCAACGTCTTCTACTACGACTATGCCGATATCCAGGTGAACAACGTCACGGTGAGCAACGGTGAGGTGGTGTCGTTGCTGACCAACAGTGGCAGCGGGGTGATTCGCGGGGCCGAATTCGAGGTGCAGGCGCTGCCCGTGGACAACCTGCAGGTGCGTGGTTCGCTGGGGCTGTTGCATACCGAACTGAAAGACTTTTCGTCGCCGGGCGGGCCCGACTATTCCGGCAACCGCATTGCCCGCTCGCCGTCGCGCACCCTCTCGGTGGGCGCGAGCTACCGCATCCCGCTGCAAGGCGGCGATGCCGTGACCCTCGACAACACCTGGCGCTACCAGAGCCGGATCTTCTTCCTGCCGACCGCGCAGGAAGACCACAGTGTGTCGCAAGGCGGCTACACCCTGGGCAACGCCAGCCTGACCTATCACTTCGGCGGCAAGCAGGACCTGGACCTGAGCGCCTACGTCAACAACCTCACCGACAAGCGCTACAAGACCGACAGCGTGCCGCTGCCGTTCGATATCGCCTGGGATGCGCGGGGCGATCGGCGGACCTATGGGGTGTCGGTGACGACGCATTTCTGAGGTGTGACCGGAGGGCCTCATCGCTGGCAAGCCAGCCCACACAAGAGCCCTGTGGGAGCCGGCTTGCCGGTGATGAGGCCCTCAAGGATCAGGCGCTGTCCTTCAGCCACAATTGATCGAAGCGCCAGGTCGGGAACAAGGTTTTCTCCGCCGCCGCGCCACCCACCCGGCGGGCAAAGCCATCCACCAGATTGGCGTAACCCCACACCAGCAAACCACCCCGCTCGTACTGGATGCGCTGGGCTTCATGCACCAGCGGCTTGCGTTTTTCCAGATTTGGCTCGGCCAGGGCCTTGAGGAACAGTTCGGAGAAACGCGGGTCGTCGAAGTGGGTCTTGTTCGCCACCGACACCGGTGCGTCGGCATGCAGGGCGCAGGTCAGGAACGGCGCACCGATGCTGCCGCCGGTGCTGAAGGTCCATTCGGTGTGCTGCGGGCCATTGAACGTAGCCGAATCCACCTGGCGCACATTGACCTCGACCCCGGCACGGCGGGCCTGCTCGGCAAACACCAGGGCGGAGGCCAGGGCCACGCCGTTCTGTTCGGCGATCAGTTCCACCTTGAGGTTGTCCTGGCCGGCCTCGCGCAGCAGGGCCCTGGCCTGTTCCAGGTCGTGGCGGCGCGGCGGGATGCTCTGGTCGAAGGTCGGATCGTTGGGTGCGTACAGGTCGTTGGCAACCCGCCCCTGGCCGTTGAGCACGCGCTTGACCAGCTCCTCGCGGTCGGCCAGCAGGCGGAATGCCCGGCGCACCCGCGGGTCGTCGAACGGCGCTTTCTGCGTGTTCATGTCCAGGCTCAGCCAGTTGCCGGTGACCGAGGTCACGGCCTGGATGCGCGGGTCTTTCTCGATCAGGTTCAGGTGTTCGGCGGCCAGGGCGTTGGCCATGTCGATCTGTCCGGCCTGGAGCGCGGCAAGGCGGGTGGTCTGGTCTTTGAAATCGATGATCTCCAACTCGTCGGCGTAGGGCCGTCCGGCCTTGTAATAGTTCTCGAAGCGCGTGAACAGCGAGCGCTGGCCCGGGCTGAAGCTCTTGAGCTTGTAGGGGCCGGCGCCCACCGGGTTGCTGATCGGGTGGTAGTCCACCGGCACGATGCCGCCGAAATTGACCCAGGTTTCCGGCAACGGCACGAAACCGGCACCGTCCTTGAAGCGTACGCGGATCGTGCGGTTGTCGAGGGTTTCCAGGTTGTCGCGGTCGATCCAGTGCAGCAGTGCGGCATAGGGCGAGGCCAGTTGCGGGTCGGTCAGGCGGCGGATGGAAAACAGCAGGTCGTTGGCGTCGATGGTCTTGCCGTGGTGGAATTCCAGGCCCTGTTTCAGGCGCAGGGTCCAGACTTTGCCGTCCGGGCTGACCTCCGCTTCCTCGGCCAGGGCCAGGCGCGGCAGCATGTTTTCGTCCCACTCCCACAGCTTGCTGTACAGCGCAAAGCCGCGAATGATGCCGCTGCCCACCGGTTTGTGGGCGTCGAGGTTGCCGCTCTTGTTACCGTCGAGAATGCCCAGGCGTAGCCGGCCGCCCTGGCGTGGGCCGCTGTCGCTCAGGTGCTCGGCGCCGGGCTGGCTGTCGTCGCCGCAGCCGCTCAGCAGGCTGCCGCCCAGCGCCAGGCCGCCAAGGGCCAGGCTGTTGCCGAGGAAGCGGCGGCGGGAGAAAGGGGGATGGGATGTCATGGTGTGAACCTGTGCTGTCGGTGTTTTGGCAGGGCAGAGCAGGTTTCGCGCCAGATGGCTGGAGGCCTCGGATTCATTGAGGGAGCGGGGCGGTGGTGGTGGCTGGCGGGCACTGGGCTGTTGCTGGGGCAGCAGTTGGTCAGCAGTTTCGCTGGAAAAAAGGGTCTTCGCGCAGGTTTTCATTCTTGGATTGGGGTTGGGGGCGATGGTTTCGATTTTTTCTAGCATATCCGTTATTTTCGGCGACGTTGCCGGCCCGTTCCGTCCTTACGGCGGCTTACTTTTGTCTTGTCAAAAGTAAGCAAAACCGCTGGCTCCCACATACGGCCCTACGCTGCGCTCCGGGTCCCCTCGCTCCGGTGTCCTCCAGGGGCCGCGCGGCCTACGACTTGCTTCGCCAAGTCTACGACTCGCGCTCTTCGGCTTCGCCGAAGGGGGCTGCGCCCCAGCCCCTTCCGAACACCTCCACTCGGCCTCCTGAAGTCGCAGGTTACGGGCGGCGTTCTCTCGTACAGATCTTCGAAATTCAGATCTGATTTTGATAGGCGCCCCAAAGAGCCGGAGCTTTTGATCTTGCTTTTGCTCTTCATGCGCGGCAGTTCAGACGCCGCCAATTGCGACTTCAGCCGGCCGAGTGGAGGTGCCTGTAGGGGCCGGGTGCGTAAGCACCCTTCGGCGTTAGCCGAAGACACGAGATGTAGATTTGCGAAGCAAATCGTAGGCCGCGCTGGCCCCGAAAGGTGCCGGAAGGAGGGGGACCCGAAGCGCAGCGTAGGGCCGGATGTTGGGAGCGGGCGGTTTTGCTTACTTTTGACAAGACAAAAGTAAGCCGCCGTAAGGGCGGAACGGGCCGGCAACGTCGCCAAAAATACCGGATAATCACGCTAAATAAGCACCAAAACCCCGAGCGAAGAATCAAAAAAAGCCCCGCGAGCTTACGCTGGCGGGGCAAAAAGGTCGGTGTGAACCAACCAAAGGAGCTCTGAAATCAGTTGGCAGCGACCGTCTCGGCCTGCCAGCCGCCACCCAGTGCCTTGTAGATGGCGACGATGCCGCGGTACAGCTCGACCTCGCCCTGGGCCTGGGCGTCTTCCGCTGCCAGGCGCTCGCGCTCGGCGTCGAGCAGCACCAGGTAATCCACGGTCCCTTCGCGGTAACGAATCGACGCCAGCTCCGCCGCCTTGCGGCTGGCTTCGCTCTGCTTGAGCAGCGAGAGCAGGCGTTGCTGGCGTTTGCCGTAGTCGCTGAAGGCGTTTTCCGACTCTTCCAGGGCCAGCAGCACCTGCTGCTCATAGGTCGCCAGCGCGCCTTCGGCCTCGGCGTTGGCGCCGCGCAGACGGGCGCGGACACTGCCCAGGTCGAACGCGGCCCAGGTGATGCTCGGGCCCAGCGCCCAGGCAGACGCCGCCGAGGAACCGATCTGCGAACCACGTCCGGCAGTGAAGCCAAGGAAACCGCTCAGACTGACCCGTGGGAACAGATCGGCCGTGGCCACGCCGACGTTGGCGGTGGCCGCCGCCAGTTGGCGTTCGGCGCGGCGGATGTCGGGACGGCGTTGCAGCAGTTCGCCCGGATCACCCACCGGCAACGCCTTGGCGATGGCCGGCAACTGTCTCGGCGACAGGTCCACGCTCAGGGCGTCAGGCCGCTGGCCGAGCAGGGTGGCGATGCGGTTGCGTGCCCGCACCTGTTCGGCCTGCAGTTGCGGCACGCTGGCTTCCACCGCCGCAAGGCGGGCATCGGCACGGACCACGTCCAGCTCGTTGCCGACACCAGCATCGCGCAGGGTTTCGGTGATGCCGCGAGAGTCCTGCTGGGTCTTGAGGTTGGCCACGGCGATCTTCTCGCGCAGTTGCGCCCCGCGCAGTTGACCGTAGGCGTCCACCAGCTCGGCGATCAGGCTGACCTGCAACTGTTGCAGGTCGGCCTGGGCCGCGGCTTCCTGGGCCTGGCTCGCTTCCAGCTGGCGCTGGATACGGCCGAACAGATCCAGCTCCCAGGCCATGTCCAGGCCCAGGTCGTAGCGTTCGCTGTTGACCCGGTCCTCGGTCTGGCCAGGGATCTGGCCCTTGCCGAGGTTGCTGCTGGCACGGCTGGTCACGGTCGGGAAGGCGTCGTTGTCGACGTCTTCGCGGATCGAACGGGCCGCCTTGAGGCGGGCGAAGGCCACCCGCAGGTCACGGTTGCCGTTCAGCGACTGGCTGACCAACTGGTCCAGCACCGGGTCTTCGAACTGGTGCCACCAGGCGCTTTCGAAGCGGTTGCGGTCCAGGCCGGACTGGCCGTCGGCGGCGGCCAGGTGGGCGGCGGCGGTGTCCGGGGCCTTGTAGTCCGGGCCCACGGCGCAGGCGCTCAGGGCCAGTACCAGCAGGCTCGGCATCCACAGTTTGGCGGCATTCAGGTTCAGCGGGTTCATGCGTGGTTCTCCACGGCTGGCAGCCGCGCGGCCTTGCGCGCCTGGCTGCGTTCGACGTAACGACGGATCAGGACAAAGAACACCGGCGTCAGCAACAGGCCGAAAATGGTCACCCCGATCATCCCGGAGAACACCGCCACACCCATGGCGTGACGCATTTCGGCACCGGCACCGGAGGAGAACACCAGCGGCACCACACCCATGATGAAGGCGAACGAGGTCATCAGGATCGGCCGCAGACGCAGGCGGCAGGCTTCCAGTACCGCGGCCAGCGGGTCGAGGCCTTCGGCCTGCTTGTCCTTGGCGAACTCGACGATGAGGATCGCGTTCTTGCACGCCAGCCCCACCAGTACGATCAAGCCGATCTGGGTGAAGATGTTGTTGTCGCTACCGGACAGGATCACCCCGGTGATCGCCGACAGCAGGGTCATCGGCACGATCAGGATCACTGCCAGTGGCAGGCTCCAGCTTTCGTACTGGGCGGCCAGCACCAGGAAGGCCAGCAGCACACAGAGCGGGAACACGAACAGCGCGGTATTGCCGGCGAGGATCTGCTGGTAGGTCAACTCGGTCCACTCGAAGGTCATGCCGTTGGGCAGTTCCTCTTTCAGCAGTTTCTCCATGGCTTTTTCCGCCTGGCCGGAGCTGTAGCCCGGCGCCGCGCCACCGTTGATCTCGGCGGTGATGAAGCCGTTGTAGTGCATCACGCGGTCGGGACCGGAGGTGTCGCTGACCTTGATGAAGGTCGCCAGCGGGATCATCTCGCCCTGGTTGTTGCGCACCTTCAACTGGCCGATCTGTTCGGCGTCGAGGCGGAACTGCTGTTCAGCCTGGACGTTGACCTGGTAGGTGCGGCCAAAACGGTTGAAGTCGTTGGCATACAGCGAACCCAGGTAGATCTGCAGGGTGTCGAAGATATCGGTGATGGCCACGCCGTGGGTCTTGGCCTTTTCCCGGTCGATGGCGGCATCGACCTGCGGCACGTTGACCTGGTAGCTGGTGAACAGCCCGGCCAGCTCCGGCACGTTATGGCTCTTGGCGATGATGTTCTGGGTTTCCTTGTACAGCGCTTCGTAGCCCAGGTTGCCGCGGTCTTCGATCTGCAGGCGGAAGCCGCCGATGGTGCCCAGCCCCTGTACCGGCGGCGGCGGGAAGATCGCGATGTAGGCGTCCTGGATGTCGGCGAACTGCGCATTCAGCGCAGCCGCGATGGCGGCGGCCGACTGGCTCGGGTCCTTGCGCTCGTCGAACGGCTTGAGCGGGGTGAACACGATGCCGCTGTTGGGGCTGTTGGTGAAACCGTTGATCGACAGGCCCGGGAAGGCCACGGAGTCGGCCACGCCCGGCTGTTTCAGGGCGATCTCGCTCATCTTCTTGATCACCGCCTCGGTGCGGTCGAGGCTGGCCGCGTCCGGCAACTGGGCGAAGGCCACCAGGTACTGCTTGTCCTGCGCCGGGACGAAGCCGGTCGGGGTGGACGAGAAGCCCAGCCAGGTCAGGCCCATGAGGCCGGCGTAGACGAACAGCGCCACGCCGCTGCGGCGGATGACCCGGCCCACGGTGCCGACATAGCTATGGCTGGCACGCTCGAAGAAGCGGTTGAACGGACGGAACAGCCAGCCGCCCAGCAGCTTGTCGAGCAGCAGCGAGAAGCGGTCCTTCGGTGCGTGGTGCCCTTTGAGCAATACGGCGGCCAGCGCTGGCGACAGGGTCAGCGAGTTGAAAGCCGAGATCACTGTGGAGATGGCGATGGTCAGGGCGAACTGTTTGTAGAACTGCCCGGTAAGACCCGAGATGAACGCCGCTGGTATGAACACGGCGCACAGCACCAGCGCCGTGGCGACGATCGGCCCGGTCACTTCGCCCATGGCCTTTTTCGTGGCTTCCAGTGGTTCGAGGCCCAGCTCGATGTTGCGCTCGACGTTCTCCACTACGACGATGGCGTCGTCCACCACGATACCGATGGCCAGCACCAGGCCGAACAGCGACAGGGCGTTGAGGGAGAAGCCGAACAGGTGCATCACCGCGAAGGTACCGATCAGCGAGACCGGCACGGCTACCAGCGGGATGATCGAGGCGCGCCAGGTCTGCAGGAACAGGATCACCACCAGCACCACGAGAATCAGCGCTTCGAACAGGGTGTGCACCACTGCCTCGATGGAGCCGCGAACGAATACGGTCGGGTCGTAGACGATGCTGTAGTCCATGCCTTCAGGGAAGTCTTTCTTCAGCTCGACCATCTTCGCCCGCACTTCGTCGGAGATCTCGATGGCGTTGGAGCCCGGACGCTGGAAGATCGGGATTGCCACCGCCGGCTGGTTGTTCAGCAGCGAGCGCAGGGCGTACTGGCTGGAGCCGAGCTCGACCCGGGCGATGTCTTTCAGGCGGGTGATTTCACCGTTCTCCCCGGAGCGGATGATGATGTTCTCGAACTCTTCCTCGCTCACCAGACGGCCCTGGGTGTTGACCGACAGCTGGAAGCTGGTGGCTCCCGGTGCGGGCGGTGCGCCGAGCTGCCCGGCGGCGACCTGGCGGTTCTGTTCGCGGATGGCGGCGACCACGTCGCTGGCGGTCAGGTTGCGCGATGCGGTCTTGTTCGGATCGAGCCAGACCCGCAGCGAGTAGTCGCCCATGCCGAACAGTTGCACGTCACCGACGCCGCCGAGGCGTGCCAGTTCGTCCTTGATGTTGAGGATGGCGTAGTTGGACAGGTAGAGCATGTCGTAGCGGTTGTCCGGCGAGGTCAGGTGCACGACCATGGTCAGGTCGGGCGAAGCCTTGTCGACGGTGATACCGATGCGCGTCACTTCTTCCGGCAGCTTGGGCTGGGTACGGGTCACGCGGTTCTGCACCTGCACCTGGGCGTTGTCCAGGTCAGTGCCCAGGGCGAAGGTGATGGTCAGGGTGATCTTGCCGTCGGCGGTGGACTGCGAGGACATGTACAGCATGTTCTCGACACCGGTGATGGCCTGTTCCAGCGGCGCGGCGACGGTCTCGCCGATCACCTTGGGGTTGGCGCCGGGGAAGTTGGCGCGCACCACCACGGTGGGCGGGACCACTTCGGGGTATTCGCTGATCGGCAACTGGAACAGCGAAATGGCGCCGGCGATCAGGATCAGCAGCGACAGCACTGCGGCGAAGATCGGCCGGGTAATGAAAAACCGGGAAAAATTCATTGGAGTCGTCCCTTAACCGCGTGGTGCCGTGGCGCTGGCGAGCTTGACCGTCGCGTTGCCGGCTGGAGCAGGCTGACGGTTGGCGGCTTCCAGGGCCTGGCGCTGTTGGGCGAGGGCGGCGAGGGTGGCTTCGCTCGCCATCGGCGTTTCTTCAGGGGCTACCTGCGAGCCGGGACGTACCCGCTGCAGGCCCTTGACCACGATGCGGTCTTCCTTGTTCAGGCCGGCGCGAACGATGCGCAGCCCTTCCAGTTTCGGACCCAGTTCGACAGGGCGGTAGGCGGCCTTGTTGTCCTTGTCCATCACCAGTACGAACTTCTTGCCCAGATCGGTGCCCACGGCTTCGTCGTTGATCAGCACCGCCGAATAGGTGGCACTGCCCACCAGCTTCAGGCGCGCATACAGGCCCGGGGTGAACTGGCCGTCACGGTTGTCGAACACGGCGCGACCGCGGATGGTGCCGGTCTTGGGGTTGACCTGGTTGTCGACGAAGTTCATCTGGCCCAGGTGCGGGTTGCCGGTCTCGTTGGACAGGCCCAGGTACACCGGGGTGGTCTGGCCGCGCTGGCCGTCGCGGGCCAGTTGGCTGTACTTGAGGTAGACGCGTTCGTCGGCATCGAAGTAGGCGTAGACCCGGTCGGTGGAAACGACGCTGGTCAGCGGGGTGACATCGGCGGTGACGATGTTGCCGGCGGTGAACTGGGCGCGGCTGACCCGACCGCTGATCGGCGCGGTGACGCGGGTGAAACTGAGGTTGAGTTTGGCCAGGTCCAGCTGTGCCTGGATGGCAGCGACACCGGCACGGGCTTCGGCGGCGGCGCTGGTACGCGATTCGGCGAGTTCTGCGGAAATCGCGTTGCTGTTGCGCAGGCGCTCGCCACGCTGGGCTTCGTTTTCGCTGCGAATGGCGGTGGCGCGGGCTTGTTGCAGCTGGGCTTCGAGGCGGCGGACCTCGGCCTGGAACGGACGCGGGTCGATCTGGAACAGCAGGTCGCCCTTGTTGACCTGGGCGCCTTCGGTGAAGGCCACCTGATCGATCTGCCCGGACACGCGGGGGCGGACCTCGACGGTTTCCGGTGCTTCCAGGCGGCCGGTGAACTCGTCCCATTCATTGATCGGCTGTTCGATCACCTGGGCCACGCTGACCTTGGGTGCGGACGGAGCCTGCACCGCTTCCGGGGTGCGGCCGCAAGCACTCATCACCAGAAGGGCCAACGCGGTAAGGGGGTAGCGCAAGGGTTTGAGTGACTGCTCCATGGAGAACTCCGCCAATGTATTGATAGTGGGCGGATTCTGCGTTCAGGCGCAGGCGGGGACGAATCGAACGAAGCGAAGGTGACTATCACGCGCAATGATAGAAGTCGGGTGTTCTCGTGTGGCGTTGATAGTTGGTGGTGTGTGGTCCTGGCGGCCTCATCGCTGGCAAGGCCAGCTTGTATGGTAGGACTTGAAGGGAGGAGAAGGGACAAAGCCAGCTTCTGACTGTTCGCGCAGTACAGACCGTGGGAGATCTCGCCCCTCCTCCTTTCACCCAAGCGCCGATAAAGAATCCTTCTGGCTCACAACCGACGAAAGATACAAGCCTGCGCCTCTGGGTGGCCCTTCAAGCCCTCAAACCATATCCGGGAAGAAAGCCCAATGGCAATGCCAGTTACTGTTTTACAGCCGATTGTGGGTGTGGACGTCGCCAAAGATGAGTTGGTGATTTACCACGCCGAGTCCGATGAGCTGGAGACCATTCCCAATAACAAGACATCCATCAAGAATTGGCTCAAAGCGTTGCCGGGAAAAGTAGCTGTCGCCATCGAAGCGACCAATATCTATCACTTGATGTTCGCTGATCTCGCTCATGAGTTCGGCTGCACGATTTACATGGTGGGTGGCTATGAACTGAGCCACTACCGCAAAGGCGTGAATATCCGCGCCAAGACCGACGCGCTGGATGCCCGGCTGCTTGCTCGGTATCTCAAGAACGAGGGCCAGGAGCTACGTCCGTGGAGCCCGCCCTGCACGCTCTATCGTCGCATTATCAGCCTTTTCCGCCGTCGTGCTGCAGTGGTCCAGGCGCGCGTCAGCCTCAAACAGAGCTGGGCCAATGAACCCCTGCTCAAGAGGGCAATAGGGGGCCAGCTTAAAGCCATGGCGCGATTAGAAGCGCTCATTGAAAAAACCATCAATAACCAGTTGAAAGAGGCCGGATTGGCGGAGCAATTGGAGCGTTGCATGAAAGTTGAAGGTATCGGTTTGTTGACTGGCGCTCGTTTGCTCACCGCCTTTCAGCGAGGAGACTTTCGAAACTCGGATGCCTTTATCGCATTTCTGGGACTGGACCTCCGGGTCTCCAAGTCGGGCCAGAAAGATGGACGTCGCAGTTTGTCCAAGCGCGGTGATCCTGAAGCTCGTCGCCTGTTGCACAACGCTGCAATGTCGGCCCGTCGCACTGCTGCTTGGAAAGAGGTTTATGAGGGATACATAAGCAAAGGATTCCGCACTACCCAAGCCTTGGTGATGCTCGCTCGCAAGCTTGCTCGCGTGGTATTCGCCCTGTTGAAAGGACAGGGCGAATACCGACCAAAAGTCAGCTAATGGGCTTCCCGAAAACCATAGAATCTCCCACAATATCGAGTCAGGCCTGAATGCTGCGGCTGACCTGGGACCTTGTGGGAGCTGGCCTTGCCAGCGATGAGGCCCGACTGACAGTAAATCGGGCAACTCAACGCCGCCCGTTGAAGAACCCCGACACCTGGTGCAGCGTCTTGCCCGCCGTCAGGATCAGCGGCCGGAAGTTGTCCTTGCCGAGAATCCGCGCATGTTTCACCGAGCTGATCAGGTCGTAGCGCCCCGAGCCCTCGGCCATGCCCTCGGCGAGGATCTTGCAGATGATGTGGCTCGGCGTTACGCCGAAGCCCGAGTAGCCCTGCACGTAGAACGCATTGGGCCGGCCGCTGAGGGTGCCGATCTGCGGGAACAGGTTGGCGCTGGTGGCCATCGGCCCGCCCCAGGCCAGGTCGATCTTCACGTCCTTGAGGTACGGGAAGATTTTCAGCATCAGTGCACGGTTCCACGCCTTGAGGTCGTTGGGAATGTGCTCGACGAAGGGGGTGGCGGCACCGAACAGCAGGCGGTTTTCGTTGGTCACGCGGTAGTAGTCGATGACCGGCCGGATATCGCTGTAGGCGCCGCGGATCGGGCTGATGCGCTGGATCAGTTCCTCCGGCAGTGGCTCGGTCATCATCTGGAAGGCGTAGGTGTTGATGGTGCGGCAGTGCAGTTCCGGCTCCAGCTTGTTGAGGAAGCTGTCGCAAGCCCACAGCAGTTTGCTGGCCTTGACCGATCCCCGGCCGGTGCGCACGGTGATTTTCTCGCCGTAGGTGACTTCCAGCGCCGCGCTGTGTTCGTAGATCCGCGCGCCATGGCCCACCAGCGCCTTGGCCTCGCCCAGCAGCAGGTTGAGCGAATGCACATGACCGCCGCCCATGTGCAGCAGGGCACTGCTGTAGGCGTCGGAACCGATGATCTGCTTGACCTCGGCGCCGCCGAGGAAGCGGATTTCATCCTTGGTGTTGACCTTGCGGAACTCTTTTTCCCAGGTGCGCAGGGTCTTTTCCTGGCGGGCGTTGAAGCCCATGTAGCCGTAGCCGTGGCAGAAATCGGCGTCGATGTCGTACCTGGCGATGCGGTCCTTGATGATGCCGGCGCCCAGTTCGCTGATCTCGAAGATTTCCTGCAGGCCTTTGTCGCCGACGCTGCTCCTGATCTTTTCCAGGTCGTGGCCGATGCCGGCCATGATCTGCCCGCCGTTGCGCCCGGTGCCGCCGAACCCCAGGTAGCGCGCCTCCAGCACCACGATGTTGGTGATGCCTTTCTCGGCCAGTTCCAGTGAGGTATTGATCCCGGAGAAACCGCCACCGATCACCACGACATCGGCTTCGATGTCGTCTTCCAGGGTCGGGAAGGCCAGGTTGTACTTCTTGGTAGCGCTGTAATAGGTGGGCGTTTCGATGTTGATCATGGGAGGCGGCCTGAATAATTGGAGTTGGCTGAGGCAGCAGGGGGCACATGCAAGCGCCTGTTACACTTTGCATTAAATGCCTAACGAACGATAGGTTCTTGTTTGAGCCTGCTGTCGGAATTGATCGAGGCTGCCAGAGAGAGGGGGCTTTGCGATGGGGGAAACGATGAGGGGATAGCGTGCAGGAGCGAGTCAGCCCGCTCCTGCTGGAAGGAGAGAGGCGTTACAGGCGACCGACCGCCATGACCCGCTCGGCCGAGGCCTGGGCTTCTGGAATCGCCGAGCCGTCCTGCGGTGTTACCGGGAAGATGGCGTTGATCTGGCCGGTGGCCGATGAGCCGAAGTACGGGGTGACCACCTCGGCCTTGCCGTCGTATTTCGACCAGCCCAAGGCACCCAGCAGCATCGCGGTGTCGTGCATGAAACCTTCGCCGTGCCCCTTCACCGCGTACTCGGGAAGCATGGTGCAGAAGTCATCCCATTCGGCGTTTTCCCACATTTGCACCACGCGGTGGTCGAGGGTTTCCAGGAACGGGCTCCAGACCTTGTCGGCAAAGTCCGGGGCCTGGCCGTTCTGGGCGAAGCGGTGGGACAGCGAACCGCTGGCGAGGAACGCCACGGTGCCGTCGTAGTGGTCTTCCACGGCCTTGCGCATGGCCCAGCCCAGGCGGGCGCTGTCGTTCAGGTAGTGGGAAGTGCACAGCGCCGAGACCGAAACCACCTTGAAATGCTGGTCGGCGTTCATGTAGCGCATCGGCACCAGGGTGCCGTATTCCGGGCCCAGGCTGGTGGCGTCGTGGGCCATGGTCTCGACGCCGTAGCGGTTGCCTTCCGCGGCCAGCAGGCGGCCGAGCACGTCGTTGCCCGGTACTTCGTATTCCATGTTGGCGATGAAGTGCGGCAACTCGTTGCTGGTGTAGGTGCCCTTGAAGTGCGGCGCACAGTTGATGTGATAGTTGGCGTTGACCAGCCAGTGGGTGTCGAACACCACCAGGGTATCGACGCCCAGTTCGCGGCAGCGGCGGGAAATCTCTTTATGGCCGTCGATGGCTGCCTGGCGATAGCCCTGGCGCGGGCCGGGCAGTTCGGACAGGTACATGGACGGAACGTGGGTGATCTTGGCAGCCAGAGCAAGTTTGCCCATGACGGTACTCCTGGTGGCGGACGCCCTTCAGACGGGGCGCATCGATTATCTGGGATAGTGGCACGCAGGCGATACCGGCCGCTGGGATCGCGGCTCTTGTCGGCCTGGCACCTCCCGCGGGGGAAATGCTGGCGGCCCATTGAACACGGTTGGCGCCCGCGCCGCTTGCCCTGTTCTGCCAGACACTTGATCCAGCTTGCCAGCGTGGTGCCGTCACGCCCACCAGTAACGGACGAAGTGAAAGAAGATCGGTGCGGCGAAACACACCGAATCCATGCGGTCGAGCATGCCGCCGTGACCCTCGATCATGTGGCCCCAGTCCTTGACCCCGCGGTCGCGCTTGATCGCCGACATCACCAGGCCACCGAAGAAGCCCATCACGTTCACCACCAGCGCCATCAGTGCCGCCTGCCAGAAGCTGAACGGGGTGATCCAGTACAGCGCTGCGCCCACCAGGGTCGCCAGGGCGACGCCGCCTACCAGGCCCTCGACGGTTTTCGACGGTGACAGCCGCGGCGCCACCTTGTGCTTGCCGAACAGCTTACCGCAGACGTACTGCAGCACGTCGCTGATCTGCACCACCAGGATCAGCCAGGCGATCAACAGCAGGTTGCGGCCCTCGTAGCCGGGGATGTCGAGGGTCATCAGCGCCGGCACCGACGACAGGCAGTAGACCGCGATCATCAGGCCCCACTGCACTTTCGAGGCCCGCTCGAGGAAGCGCGTGGTGTCGCCACCGAGGCTGGCCAGAATCGGCAGCAGCAGGAACAGGTAGACCGGAATGAAGATGCTGAACAGCCCGTACCAGTCGAAGCCGATCAGCAGGTATTGGCCCGGCAGGGCGATGTAGAAGGCCAGCACCAGCGCGGGGTAGTCGTCGCGGCGGGTCGGGGTGAGGGTGATGAATTCCCGCAGGGCGTAGAACGACACCAGGTAGAACAGCACGATCACCCCGGTCTTGCCGAAGATGAATGCCAGGCCGATCACCAGCACCATCACCCACCAGGCGTCGATGCGGGCGTTGAGGTTGTCGATGACCGCGTGTGGAGCAGGGCCGGCGCGCCATTTCAGCAGGCGGCCGATCAGGCTGGCGAGCAGCAGCAGGGCGCCGATGCCGGCGAACAGGGGCCAGGTTGCGTCGTGCATGTCAGACCTCCTTTGGGGCCAGGGCCAGCAGGGCACTGCTGGCGCGTTCGAGAAAGGCCTGCTTGCTTTCGTCGTCGCGCAGGTGCAGCGGCTCGCCAAAGCTCAGGGTGCACAGCAGCGGCAGCGGCAAAGTGCGGCCCTTGGGCATGACCCGGTTGAGGTTGGCGATCCAGACGGGTACCAGTTCCAGCCCGGGCTGGGCGCTGGCGAGATGGAACAGGCCGCTCTTGAAGGGCAGCAACGGCTCGTCGCCGAGGTTGCGGGTGCCCTCGGGGAAGAAGATCAGCGAGTCGCCCTGGGCCAATGCGTCTTTCACCGGTTGCAGCAGGTCGGCCTGGGGCTCGCTGCGCTGGCGGTCCAGCAGGACGCCGTTGAATACCTTGTTGATCAGGAAGCTGCGCAGGCCCGGCTTGAGCCAATAGTCGGCGCCGGCGACGGGGCGGGTATTGCGGCGCAGCGATTCGGGCAAGGAGGCCCAGATCAGCACGAAATCACCGTGGCTGCTGTGGTTGGCGAAATACAGCCGCTGTTGTGCCTGGGGCGTGCAGCCCAGCCACAGGGCGCGAGCGCCGGTGACCAGGCGGGCGAAGGAGGTAATGAGAAAGGCGGTGAGGTCGGCGAGCATGAGCGGGTCCTAGGGGAGGGCCGGAAGCCATGGCAGGGTGAGTACGGTGAGTACGGATAACAGCAGTTGCAGCCCCAGGCACAGCGCCTGGGCGCGCAGCAGGCGCAAGGCTGCGCGGCAGCGCGAAGGCCAGTCACGGTCATGGGCGTCGGGTTTCAGGCCAAGTTCGTGCAGTGCCTGGTCCAGGGTACGGGTGCGGCTGCTGAGGCGGCCGCTGTCTTCTGCCAGGCTGGCGATCAGGCCGGCATCCAGGGTAACGCGCACGGCAAAGTACTTCTGGGTAGCGCCCAGCACCAGCAGCAACGCGCAGAGCACACAGGTCAGCTGTGGATGGCTGACGCTGAGCAGCAGCGGTGTTAGGCCAAAAGCCAGAGCGAGCAGGCTGATGCCGTCGGACAGCCGTTCGAGTTGCCGGCCCCGGTCCAGCAGCCGGGCCGTCAGTGCCAGGCGAGCGTCTTCGATCATGGGCAGGCTCCGGCGTGCAGTTGTTGCAGCACCTGGCGGTGTGCCGGGTGCAGGACGATCCCGGGGCGGGCACTGCGGATCAGGCTTTCGGCGGCGTCGACATCGGCGCAACGGCCGCTGGTGACCAGCCAGGCGGCCACCGCGCTGGCACTGCGTGAATAGCCGAGGGCGCAGCAGACCAGCACGGGGCCGTTGTTTCGCAGCGTTTCGATGGCGGTAGCCGCTTCGCGGCACAGGGCCGGATCCGGTGGCACCAGGTCCAGGCACGGCAGGCTGCGGTAGTGCTGGCCGGGAGCAACCTTCACCGGGAGTTCGGCACAAAGGTCGACAATAGCCGCGAACCTGTCCGCCTCGCCCTTGGCAGGCACGCGCCCGAGCCAGACACCGTCACAGATTTCATCGGGCTGGGGATGACGGCGGGTCCACAACCGTGAATTGATCCGGGCTGCGGCGAGATAAGGCGCCAGTAACCAGCGCACCGCGCAGGACTGGCTGCCGTCCGCACGCTTCTGGAAACCGTCGGCACCGAACAGCAGATAGTTCAGCGCCACCAGCAGCAGGGCCAGCGCCGGCCAGAGCAGCCACAGCCAGCCTCCCTTGAAGCCGAAGGCCATGCCAGCGAAAAGCGCCGCGCCCAAGGCATAGCGCCAGGCCAGGCGGTAACGCTGCGGCCCCTGCGGCAGACTGGCTGCGAACAACGGCGGTCGGCCTTCCCGCGGCCACAGCCAGACACAGAAAAACCCTGCCATGGCGCCGGTGGGCAGGTCGATGAAGTGGTGTTGCCAGGTGGTCAGTACCGACAGCCCGATCAGCACCATCCACACATGCAGCAGACCACGCAGCAGGCGCCCCTGGGTGTGCCGGGCGAACATCGCCCAGATCACCACCAGCAGCGTGATATGCAGTGATGGCGCCTGGTTGTACGGCTTGTCGAAGCCCATCAGCACGTCGAACAGCCAGCCGAACAGCCCGCTCAGTTCCGGGCGCTCGAAAGTGAAGCGCAAGGGCCAGAGCAGGAAGCCGGCGACACAGATGAGCTGGGCGCTGAGCAGGCGCAGACCGTGGCGGTCCATTTCGCCACGGGTGCGCGGCACCAGGAAAGACAGCCCGTAAAGCAGGTCGATGGACCAGTAGGGCACGATGGTCCAGGGCCACAGCGGAATCTGTCGCTCCCAGGCGAACACCAGGCTGCCGACATCGTCGCGCTGGGCGGTGAAACTGTTGGCAAGGCCATAGGTGAGGAAGAACAGCGGCCCCAGCAGAAGCAGCCAGAACACCCCGCGCCGGATCAGGCCCGGCTCACGCGGGATACTCATTCGCGCACCCGCCGGGCGAGGCTGACGCTGAAGATGCCCCATTCGTCGATGCGCTGTTCCAGCTTGCGGAAGCCGGCGGCTGCCACCAGCTGGTCCATTTCCGCCTGGCTGCGCCGACGCATCACCCAGGCTTCACCGCCACGGTGGCTGGTGAGGGCACGGGCGATCATCTCCAGTTGCGGGTGCCACGGCTGGCCGGTGTAGACCAGGTAGCCGCCGTCCTCGACGGCGTCGGCCAGACCCGCCAGTGAGGCGCGGATCAGGTCGTTGCTGGGGAACAGTTCATACAGTCCGGAGACCACCGCGAGGGTGGGGCGCGGGTCGAGGGCGGCGAGAGAGGCACGGTCGAAGGCGTCGCCCTGGACGAAGCGGGCGATGTCTTCCAGGCCCTTTTCGGCGATCAGCGCTGTGCCCTGGGTGACGTTGAGGTCGCTGTAGTCGCGCAGCAGGATCGAGTCCGGGCGCTGCTCCAGGCCCTGCAGGGCTTCGAGGATGTAGCGGCCATGGCCGGCGGCGATATCGACGATATGCACCGGCTTGCCCTGCTGGCGCAACTGTTCGATGGCCCTGCGCAGCAGCTCCTCGGCGTGCACCTTGCGCTGGCGGATGCCGCGCCAGCCGATGGCGTCGAGGTAATTGCGATCCACCAGCTCGCCGAGCTTGCCTTTGCCGGTAGCCTGGTTGCGGTAGACGTAGTCCAGGGTGCTGCCGGAATCGAAGCCAGTGTCGAAACCCAATCGCACGCCTTCGGACAATGTCTTGCCCAGGCGCAGCGAGGCACGGGTGGCCCGCCAGTAGAGATTGCGCGGCGAATACGTCGGCAGCGGCGCGGCGAGGCTTTCGGCCTCGGCGCAACTCGCGCCCTGGCGGTCGGCGTCGAGCAGGGACGGGCGCTGCACCGGCTGCTGGAAGCACTGCACGACGAAGCGCCGGATGCGTGCCACGGCATGGGCGCGGTCACGTTCGCCGAGGGTGTCGTGGAAGAAACCGGGAAGCACATGCTTTTCCTTGTGCAGGGTGCCGAGACGGTCGAAGAACTGTTCCTGCGGCTTGCGCCGGACCACCACGTCGGCACCCGAGATCAGCACCTGGGTCGGTACCTGGATCGCCTGGGCGTCAGCCACCACGCGGTCGGCCGCTTCGTACAGGCCAAGCAGCATGTTCACCGAGATCGGGCGGGTGATCAGCGGGTCGCTGACATAGGACAGCACCCGCTCCGGGTCGTGGGTCAGCAGTTGCGGCTTGACGTAGCTGTTGACGAAGAAATTGCCGCGCCAGGCGCGCATCAGCTTCAGGCCGGTGCGGGCGAAGGGCACGTAGAGCTTGATGCTGAAGGCCGGCGAAGCCAGCACCAGGCAGCGGACTTTCGGGGCGTAGTCGTGGGCCCAGGTGGCTACCAGCACCGCGCCGACGCTCTGGGCCAGCACCGCCACGTCTTCTTCGGCGATGTCGTGCTGGTGGCCGATGTGCTCGATGAAGGTCTGCACGTCGCGCACGCTGGTGGCAAAGCCCGGACTGTCGCCACGGGCGCCGGGAGACTGGCCATGGCCGCGGGCGTCCCAGGCGAAGAAGTCGTGGTCCGGCAGGTTCAGCTCTTCCACCAGGTGGGCCATGCGCCCGCCGTGCTCGTGGCCACGGTGGAACATCACCACGGCGCGCTTGTCCTGGCCGGGCTCGCGCTGGGCAGGCCAGTGGCGGTAGTGCAGCTCGACGCCGTCATGAGTGGTGAAATGCAGCGATTGCGCCTGGCGCATGGGACACATCCTTATCCAGCGGGGAAGTCAGCGGGTTTCGTCGAGACCGTGGCGTACCCGGTTATAGAGCGTATAGAAAGAAAGCAGCAGGACCACCAGCAACACGCCATCGATCCAGGGGGCAGGCACGGCAAAAGCCACGGCCAGGCCGAGGGCACCGAAGACGAAGGCGCGGTCGCTCTTGCCCATGGGGCCGTCGTAGCGGCGCGAGGCGCCGGCCAGCGGACCCATGACGCCGGCGTATTCGCTGAGCAGCGCGGCCAGTACCACCAGCACCACCAGCAGCGGCGAGACCCCGGGCAACAGGGCGAAGGGCAGGTAGAGCGCGGCATCGGCGACCAGGTCGCAGAGTTCGTTGAGGTAGGCACCCAGGCGCGATTGCTGGCCGAATTCGCGGGCGAGCATGCCGTCCACCGCGTTCAGCGCCATGCGCAGCAGCATCCACAACGGCAGCAGGGCGAACAGCCAGGCGTGCTGGCTGCCCCAGGCCAGCAACAGGCCCAGCAGGACCGAGACGAGCGCGGCGGCGAGAGTGACCTGGTTGGCGGTGACGCCGTGTTGATGGAGACGGCTGACGCCGGGGCGCAGCAGCGCCTGGAAGCGGGGCTTGAGCTGGTAGATGGAGGGCACGCGGCAGATTTCCTTGGTCTGGCGGAACACGGGATTCGGCGGGCCGGCCGGCCCTGCAAGTAAAGCGTAAGCGGGAAACTGTGCTTTGCCAGCGAATCGCCGTACAGCGGATCAAGCGGGAAATGTTACCTGGTGCAAGTTTTCGGCTAATATACGAAACATCGACGTTTCGTATAGGAATTTTCTGTGGGTATTGTAAAGATCTCAGAATCCATGCATGAGAGCCTTCGCGTAGCGAGCACTGCGCTCAGCCGCTCCATCAACGCGCAGGCTGAACACTGGATGCGCATCGGCATGCTTGCCGAACTGCATCCTGACCTGAACCACAACGAAATCTGCCGCCTGCTGATCCAGGCTGAACAACAGGGCGGCCTGGACCTGAAGCGGGTCTGCGCGCTGGACGGCACACCCTTGCCGCGCGCCATGGAGGCCCAGCATTGAGACAGATCACCCTGCATACCCCTGAACAGATCGCCCAGGCCCGTGTGGCTGCGGAACTTGCCGCCGATGTGCTGGCGATGATCACGCCCCATGTCCGTCCCGGCGTGACGACCGACGAGCTGGATCGCATCTGCCACGACTATATCGTCAACGTGCAGAAGGCCATTCCGGCCAACGTCGGCTACCACGGCTTCCCCAAGACCATCTGCGCCTCGGTCAACGAGGTGATCTGCCATGGCATTCCGTCCAGCCGCACCTTGCGCGACGGTGACATCATCAATATCGATACCGCCGTGATCAAGGATGGCTGGTACGGTGATACCAGTCGCATGTACTGCGTCGGCAACGTCAGCGAGGCGGCGAAAAAGCTGGTGGACGTGACCTTCGACGCCATGTGGGCCGGCATCCGTGCGGTGCGGCCGGGCGCGACCCTGGGCGATATCGGCCACGCCATCCAGTCCGTGGGCGAGGGGGCCGGCTTCAGTGTAGTGCGCGAGTACTGCGGGCACGGCATCGGCCAGGTCTACCACGGTGACCCGCAGATCCTTCACTTCGGTCAGCGTGGGCTGGGCATGAGGCTCAAGCCGGGCATGATCTTCACCATCGAACCGATGCTCAACGCCGGCAAGCGCCAGACCCAGACCCTGCCTGACCGCTGGACCGTGGTGACCCGCGACAACTCGCTGTCGGCGCAGTGGGAGCACATGGTGCTGGTGACCGAGGACGGGTACGAGGTGCTCACGACCTGGCCAGAGGAGCGCTGAGGGCCAGCGCCACGCAGCGGCGCGCCAACAGGGTGGTGGGGTCCACCAGCGCCACCCTGTGGCCGTTGAGCGTAAACGCCTCGCAGTGCTGCAGCACCAGCGGCAGTTCGGTACAGCCGAGGATCAGCACCTCGGCACCGAGGTCGCAAAGGTGTTCCGCCGCCACCAGAAGCTGTTCACGACAGATGCCCTCGGTGAACCCGGCCTTGATGCCGCGCTCGCCGTAGATGGCTTGCATGACCAGGGTCTGGTAATCGTGCCCCGGTGCGATCAGTTGCAGGCCCAGGCGACCGGCCGCCTGGTGGTAGACCTGGCTGGCAAGGGTGCCGGACGTTGCCAGCAGGCCGATGGTCACGCCCTCGCCATAGCGGTCGCGGATATGTGCCACGGTTTCGCTGAGCATGTTGACGATGGGTACCCGCAGATGCGCCTGGATTCGCTCGACGAAAGCATGGGCGGTGTTGCAGGGAATGGCGATGGCGTTGGCCCCGGCGCTTTCCAGGCGCTTGCAGGTGGCGTAGAGCGCCAGGGTCGGGTCGGTTTCGTCGTGCAGCAGGTTGGCGGTGCGATCGGGGATCTGCGGATTCTGCTCCACCACCAGCTTGATATGGTCCTGATCCTTGCCCGCGGGTGTGCTGGCGACCACCTTGGCCATGAAGTCCACCGTGGCCGCCGGACCGACGCCACCGACGATGCCCAGCTTGAACGCCGGCCGCTCGAGGTCGCCATGCTCGCGGGTGGCGAAGCCGGCGTAGATCTCGTTGATGTCCAGCACCGCCACGCCGCGCCGTTGCAGGTCGGCGCAGACCAGTGACAGCTCGGTCATCCCCGGAACTACCCATTGCGCCCCCCGGGCCTGCAACGACAGACAGGCCTGGTGCACCGCTTCCAGCGGCACGCCTTGCAGATGACCGTCGCGGATGCCGTGCTCGGCATACATCGCGGCCATCAGGGTGGCCTGCTCGTGCTCGTCGGGGTAGATGATGACGTATCGCTCGCCGAAGTAGCGTTCGAACAGCCCCGAGTGACGGACAAAGTCCGAGGCGATGACCCCGAGGACAGTACCCGGTTCGGCAACATGCGCGAGGTGCTGGCGCAGGGCGTCCATCATGTCCAGCAACTGCACGCCGAGTTCATCCTGCAGCTCCTCGCGGAAGGTGTGGCTGGCGAAGCAGGGCAGCAATACCGCATCGACCCCGCTGGCTTCGAACGACTGGCAGACCTGGAACACATAGAACTTGCGCGCGGTCATGCTCGCCTGGCGGTCCAGAGGCAGCTTGAGGTCGCGGAACGGATGCTGCTCGAACAGGAAGTGGTATCGGTCCTGGTCGTTGAGCACCGCTCGCGAGCGCATCAGCTTGCTGAACAGGTCGCCGCCGGCCAGGGAACCGAGGCCGCCGACGATACCGAGTTTGCGCACAGCGGTCGGGTTTGGCTTGTTCATGGTTGTGCCCTCAGGCCACGGCGGGCGCGGGTTGGGGAGCGGGGGCAGGCTCGTCTGCCGGTTCTTCATGAGGCTCGGCCTTGGCTACCACCGCCGTGGCGATGCTGTTGCCCACCACGTTGGTGGCGGTGCGAGCCATGTCGAGGAACTGGTCGATACCGAGGATCAGCAGCAGGCCGGCTTCCGGCAGGTTGAACATCGACAGGGTCGCCGCGACCACGACCACCGACGCCCGGGCCACGCCGGCCATGCCTTTGCTGGTGATCATCAGGGTCAGCAGGATCAGCACCTGCTGGGTAAAGCTCAGGTCGATGTTGTACGCCTGGGCAATGAACAGGATCGCGAACGCCTGGTACATCATCGAACCGTCGAGGTTGAAGGAGTACCCGAGCGGCAGGACGAAGCTCGATACCCGCTTCGGCGCGCCGAATTTTTCCAGGGCTTCCATGGTCTTGGGGTAGGCCGACTCGCTGCTGGCGGTGGAGAAGGCCAGCAGGATCGGTTCGCGAATCAGTTTGCCGAGGGTGAACACGCTGCGCCCGAGGAACAGGTAGCCCGCGCCGAACAGCACGACCCAGAGCAGACCGATGCCGAGATAGAACTGGGCGATCAGCTTGCCGAAGTCCAGCAGCAGACCCAGGCCCTGGACCGTGATCGCCGAGGCAATGGCGGCGAACACGCCGATGGGCGCCAGGGCCATGACATAGTCGGTGATGCGGAACATCACTTTTGCCAGTTCGTCGATGCTGTCGCTGATCCGTGTGTAGCCGGCGCGTTTCACCGCCGCCAGGGCGAAGCCGAAGAACAGCGAGAAGACCACGATCTGCAGGATCTCGTTGTTGGCCATGGCCTCGGCGAAGCTGCGCGGAAACACGTGGCTGATGAACACCTTGAGGCTGAAATCGCCGGTGTTGACCGCCAGCGGCGTGGTGGCGTGCTGGCTGATGTCCATGTTCAGTCCGGCGCCGGGCTGGAACAGGTTGACCAGGCCCATGCCGATACTCAGGGACACCACCGAGGCGGTGATGAACCAGGCCATGGCGCGCAGGCCGATGCGGCCTACCGAGCGGGAGTTGCCCAGGCTGGCGATGCCGCCGACCAAGGTGGCGAACACCAGCGGTGCGATGATCATCTTGATCAGGCGCAGGAAAATATCGGTGACCATGGAGAAGTAGGCAGCGATGTCCTTCGCCTGTTGTTCGCTCCCTGCGAAATGATGGCAGGCCCAGCCGGTCAGCACGCCGAGGGCGATACCGAAGGCGATGCGGCGCGGAAGTCGGTTGTTCTTCACGGAGCGGTCCTCTTGTTGTTGTGCGATTGGCCGGATTCTAGGGAGGGATGCCGGGCGGCTTGATGAGTAATCCCGATCAGCCCATGCGCTTTTGGAATAGTTCGCTGAAATCGCTGCTGACGCGGGGCACGCGCGCAGTACACTGCCGCCACGCAGCGAGGTGACGGTATGCAGATCAAATGGCTGGACGATCTCTTGGCGATTGCCGAGTGGAAGAATTTTTCCCGGGCTGCCGAGGTGCGCTGTGTCACTCAGTCGGCGCTGTCGCGGCGTATTCGCTCGCTGGAGGAGTGGGTCGGCGTCGAGCTGGTGGACCGTGGCACCTACCCGGTGCAGCTCACCGCCGCCGGACGGATTTTCTGCGACGAAGGCCGCGAAGCCCTCGACGGGCTGCTCAAGCTACGTTCGGCGCTGCGCGAGGTGGAGCGCATGCCGGGTCGCTCGATCCAGGTGACGGCCGGCCACAGCCTGTCCATGACGTTCCTGCCGAAATGGCTCAACCAGTTCCAGCCGCGCAACGGCCAGTTCAGTGCGCGGGTGGTGGCAGCCAACATCCATGACGCGGTGATCGCCCTGGAAGAAGGCAGTTGCGACCTGATGATCGTCTATCACCATCCGCTGGCACCGATCCTGATGGACTCGGCGCGCTTCGGCAGCCTGACCCTCGGCCATGATGTGTTTTTGCCGCTGTGCGCCCCGGATGCCCATGGCCAGCCGCGCTTCCGCCTGCCGGGCAGTTCGGCACGACCGGTGCCGCACCTGGCCTACACCGCCACCACCTTCCTGGGGCGGGTGGCCGACATCGTCATCAAGAACGGCCCGACCGCCTGTTCACTGGAGCGCTGCTATGAAGCCGACATGGCCATGCTGCTGATGCGCATGGCCATGGACGGTCACGGCGTGGCCTGGTTGCCGCAGAGTGCGGTGGTCGATGAGCTGGAGCGGGGCAAGCTGGTCAGGGCCGGCGGCGAGGAGTGGAGCACGCGTCTGGAGATCCGCTCCTGGTGCGCCCACGCCAACCAGAACCCGACCATGCGGCGGTTGTGGAAGACGCTGGAAGAGGGCGCCCGGGGAGCGGTTTGAGGCTAGGCCACACTGCCAATGAAATTCGCCAGCTCCGCCGTCTGCGGCGCATCGAACAACACCTTCGGATCGCCCATCTCATGCACCTTGCCCTGGTGCATGAACACCAGCTTGTCGCCCACTTCACGGGCGAAGCGCATTTCGTGGGTGACCATCACCAGGGTCATGCCTTCACGGGCCAGTTCACGCACCACGCTCAGCACTTCGCTGACCAGTTCCGGGTCCAGCGCCGAGGTGATTTCGTCGCACAGCAGCACCTTCGGCGACATCGCCAGGGCGCGGGCGATCGCCACCCGTTGCTGCTGGCCGCCGGACAACTGGTCGGGGAACGCGTCGAAGCGGTTGCCCAGGCCGACCCGGTCGAGCATCGTCTGCGCCAGTCGGCGCGCCTCGGCCTTGGGCGTCTTCTTCACCAGTTGCGGGGCGAGCATGACGTTCTCGCCGACGCTCAGGTGCGGAAACAGGTTGAACTGCTGGAAGATCATCCCGACTTTCTGCCGCAGCGAGCGCAGGTCGGCGCGCTCGGCATCGAGGTATTCGCCGTCCACTTCGATGACGCCGTCGTTGATCGACTCCAGGCCGTTGAGGGTGCGCAGCAAGGTGCTCTTGCCCGAGCCGCTGCGGCCGATGATCGCCACCACCTCGCCTTGTTCGATGCTCAGGTCGACGCCCTTGAGCACGTGGTTGTTCCCGTAGTACTTGTGCAACGCGGACACTCTAACCAGCGGCATGCAGCCTCCTCTCCAGGTAGCGGGCACCCAGGGACAATGGAAAACACAGAATGAAGTAGCCCAGCGAGACCAGGCCGTAGATCAGGAAAGGTTCGAAGGTGGCATTGGCGAGCATGCCGCCGGTCTTGGTCAGCTCGGTGAAGCCGATGATCGAGGTCACCGCAGTGCCCTTGACCACCTGCACCGAGAAGCCCACGGTCGGCGCCACGGCGATGCGCAGCGCTTGCGGCAGGATCACGTAACGCAGTTGTTCGTAGCGGCTCAGCGCAAGGCTCGAACTGGCTTCCCACTGGCCGCGGGGAATCGACTCCACGCAGCCGCGCCAGATCTCGGCGAGGAAGGCGCTGGTGAACAGGGTCAGGGCGACCGCCGCGGCAACCCAGGCCGAGACATCGATGCCGAACAGGGCGATGCCGAAGAACACCATGAACAGTTGCATCAGCAGCGGGGTGCCCTGGAACAGCTCGATATAGCCGCGGCTGAGAACCCGCAGCGTGCCGTTTTCCGAGATCCGCGCCACCAGCATCAGCAGCCCGACCAGACCGCCGCAGGCAAAGGCCACCAGCGACAGCAGCAGGGTCCACTGCAGGCCGGTGAGCAGGTTGCGGACGATGTCCCACAAGGTGAAATCCATCAGCCCCTCCTCAGGATGAAGCGCCGGCCCAGCAGGTTGAGCAACTGCCTGACGCCGATGGCCATCAGCAGGTACATCAGGGTGGTCAGCAGGTAAGTCTCGAACGCACGGAAATTGCGCGACTGGATGAAGTTGGCGGCGAACGACAGCTCCTCGGTGGCGATCTGCGAGCACACCGCCGAACCGAGCATGACGATCACGATCTGGCTCGACAGCGCCGGCCAGACCTTGGCCAGGGCCGGACGCAGGATCACATGGCGGAAGGTCTCGGCGCGGCTCATGGCCAGGGCCGCGGCGGCTTCCAGTTGACCCCTTGGGATGGCCTGGATGCCGGCACGGATGATCTCGGTGGAATAGGCACCGAGGTTGATCACCATCGCCAGCACCGCGGCCTGCCACTCGGTCATGCGCACGCCCAGCGCCGGCAGGCCGAAGAAGATGAAGAACAACTGGACGATGAACGGGGTGTTGCGGATCAGTTCCACGTACACCGCGAACAGCCAGTTGAACGGCCGCAGGCTCCAGGCCCGGACCACCGCGCCGACGATGCCCAGGGCAACGCCGGCCACGGTGCCGATCAGGGTCAGCTCCAGGGTGAACAGCGCGCCCTTGAGCAGCAGGTCACCCTGGGCCAGGACCGCGGCGAAATCGAATTGATAAGCCATGGGCGCGGGCTCACTGGAAGTCGGCGGGCAGCGGTTGCTTCAGCCATTTCTCGGCGTTGCGGTTGAGGCTGCCGTCGGCCTTGGCCTCGGCGAGGATGCCGTTGACCTTGTCCAGCAGCGCCGGCTGCTCCTTGGCCATACCGACGTAGACCGGTGAGTCCTTGAGCTTGACCTTGAGCACCGGGACTTTCTTCGGGTTCTTCTCGGCGATGGCGGCCATCACCACGCTGCCGCTGGCGATCAGGTCGACCTGGCCGGACAGGTAGGCGGCGATGGTCGAGTTGTTGTCTTCGAAGCGCTTGATGGTGGTGCCTTGCGGGGCCACGGCGCTCAGCTCCATGTCTTCGATGGCTCCGCGGGTGACGCTGATGGTCTTGCCGGCCAGCGCCTCGACGCTGTCGACGGCACTGTCCTGCGGGCCGAACACGGCGAGGTAGAAGGGTGCGTAAGGCTTGGAGAAGTCCACGACTTTTTCGCGCTCGGGGTTCTTGCCGAGGCTGGAAATCACCAGGTCGACCTTGCCGGTGGTCAGGAAGGGAATACGGTTGGTGCTGTTGACCGGGGTCAGGGCCAGCTTGACGCCGAGCTTGTCGGCCAGCAGTTGCGCGGTGTCGATATCCAGGCCGCGGGGCTTGAGGTCGGGGCCGACCGAGCCGAACGGCGGGAAGTCCTGGGGCACGGCGACTTTCAGCACGCCGCGCTGGCTGATATCGCCGAGCACATCGGCCTGGGCGCTCAGGGCGCCGCCGCAGAGGAGGGTGGCCAGCAGAAGGGAGCGGAGTTTGGACATGGTCATTACCTCATGGCGGATCAATGGGCTGAATCGAGTGTCCGGGCCATTGCAGCCGGCGTGCCATGCGCGGAAAAGTCCTACGAAATAACCGGGGGACGCGGGTTTTCGCGGTATTACTGGTCTGAACAGTTGGGCGTTGTCGCCGGTCCGCTTGAATCGTAATTGCCCCGAGAAAAGGCAATGTTTACGGGGCTGCGCCAGTTTGGGGCCAAACTTGCGTCAGGTGCGGGAAAGGACGTAAAACAGCGAATCTTTCGTTCCGACGGGTCTGACCACATGCTCGAAACACCCACCCGCAGCGCTGTTCCTGAGCAGGCCGTGCAGGCCATCCAGCAACTGATTCGCGAAGGCGGTTACCAGGCCGGCGATGCCTTGCCATCCCAGCGCGACCTGGCCGAACGACTGGGGGTCAGCCGCGCGTCCTTGCGCGAGGCGCTGTCGTCGCTCAGTGCGCTGGGGGTGGTCAGCGTGCAGGCAGGCAAGGGCGTGTTCGTCCAGGGCGCGAAGGTGGACGCCGCATCGGAGTCGTCCTGGTTTTCCTGGCCGTTTGCCCAGCAGATCGGCGCGGCGGACACCTTCCAGCTGCGCTACGTGCTGGAAGGCTTCGCGGCGGGACAGGCGGCCAATGCCCTGACCGCTGACGACCTGGACGAACTGGCGGCCAATGTCGAGGCCATGCGCGAGCAACTGCGTGCCGGCCGTTTCGAGGCGGCGGCGAAGCTGGACTTCGCGTTTCACCGGCGCCTCTTGGAAGCCAGCGGCAACCGGGCGATGCTGCATATCGTCACCTCCAGCGAAGCGATCTTCGCCGAAAGCCAGAAACTGCCGTTCATTCGTCCGGAGCGGGCGATGGAGACCTGGCAGGAACACCGCAAGATCCTCCGTGCGCTGAGCAGACACTCGGCGAGCGCGGCGCAGAAGGCGATGCAGGACCATATCCGCAATGCGGCGGCGCGCACGGGGATTGTGTTTGGCGGGTGAGCTTCATCGCCGGCAACGCCGGCTCCCACGGGTTGGTTAGAACAGTTGACCTTGTGGGAGCTGGCGTCGCCAGCGATGAGGCCGCCACTGACACCCCGCAGCCTGCAAAAATGCCCTAGACTCACCGCCCCCGACCCGGCCGAGCCCCGACCATGCGCTACGACCTCACCAGCCTCGACCTGTTCATCACCGTCGCCCAGGAGCGCAACCTCACCCGCGCTGCCCGCATCAAGCACCTGGCGGTGTCGGCCATCAGCAAGCGCATCAGCGAGCTGGAGGCGCAGATCGGTTCGCCGCTGCTGATCCGCAATGCCCGCGGCGTCGAGCTGACCCCGGCCGGGCAATCGCTGCTGTTCTACGCCCGGCAGTTGAAGCAGACCTTGGCTCAACTCGACACCGAACTGAGCGACTACGCCAGCGGCGTGAAGGGCCATATCCGCATCCATGCCATCACCTCGGCGCTGTCGCAGTTCCTGCCCCAGGATGTCGCCGGCTTCGCCGAGCTGTACCCGCAGATCCGCTTCGACATCGAGGAACGGGTCGGCTCGGCGGTGGTGCGGGCGGTGGCCGACGGTCGTGCCGACCTCGGCATCATTGCCGTGCAGACCGCCGCCCAGGGCCTGGAAACCCTGCCGTACCGCGACGACGAACTGGTGCTGGTGGTGCCCGCCGGGCATGTGCTGGCGGGGCGCAAGTCGGTGCCGTTTCGCGAGGCGCTGGAGCATGAGTTCGTCGGGCCGCACCTGGAAAGTTCGGTGCACAGTCTGCTCACCCACGAGGCCGAGCAGCTCGGTTTGCCGCTGCGTCTGCGTATCCGCATCAGCAGCTTCGACTGCATGTGCCGCCTGGTGTCCAGCGGCCTGGGCGTGGCGGTGCTGCCGCGCAGTGTGGTGAGTCAATACCAGCGCAGCCACGGGCTCAAGGCGGTGGCCCTGGCCGAACCTTGGGCCAAGCGCTCATTGCTGTTGGTGTTTCGCAAGTACGACGCGGCGTCACCGACCCTGCGCACCTTCATCGATCACCTGAAACTGTCTGGCGCCTGACCGTTGCGAGCGTTCTCCATCGGAGAACGCTGCCGTGGTAATTGATCAATTTTCATCCCGTCCTGCTGCTCCTAGTATCGGCCCCATAAACGGGTTTACGGCCTTGCCCGGCCCGTGAACATCATAAAAAGCCGAGCGATGAGCAGCATGACCGAGACAGCCCGCGACCTTCTTTCCACCCTGGTGATCGACCAGCAGAGCTTTGCCTACGTCGACCTGCACAAGCTGCTGGGCGCGGAGGCTCTGGCGCGCTTGCCGTATTCGATCCGCATCCTCCTGGAGAACGTCGCGCGCTGCTCGCCGCAGGCGCTGCCGTCGGTGCTGTTGCGCGCCATCGGCGAGGGCCCGGCCTGCGAGGTGCCGTTCCAGCCCAACCGCCTGATGTTCCATGACACCACCTGCCTGCCTGCCCTGGCCGATTTCGCCGGCATGCGTGACGTGGTGGCCGAGCTGGGCGGTGATCCGCAGGCCATGAACCCGCTGATCCCGGCAGTGCTGACCATCGATCACTCGGTGATCGTCGAGCGCTATGCCGAGGCCGATGCGGTCGAGGCCAACCTGGATATCGACTTCCGCCGCAACAGCGAGCGCTACCGCTTTATCAAGTGGGCGCAGAAGAGCCTGGACAACTTCGGGGTGATCCCGCCCGGCACCGGGATCATCCACCAGATGAACATGGAAGCCCTGGCCAAGGTGGTCTGGGAAAGCCGCACGGCCGACGGCCGGCGTCTGCTGCACCCGGACGACATGGTCGCCACCGACAGCCACACGCCGATGATCAACGCCATCGGCGTGCTCGGCTGGGGTGTCGGCGGGCTGGAAGGGCAGGCGGCGATGGTTGGCGAGCCGGTACCGATCAGTTTTCCCGAGGTGATCGGCATCCGCCTGACCAATGCCTTGCGCCCCGGTGTGACGGCAACCGACCTGGCCCTGCGGGTGGCCGAGGTCCTGCGCCGGCGCTCGGTGGTGGGCAAGTTCGTCGAATTCACCGGCCCGGGCCTGTCTGGCATCGACTGGGGCGCCCGTGGCACGGTGTCGAACATGGCGCCGGAGTATGGCGCCACCGTGGTGTTCTTCCCGTTCGACGATCAGACCCTGGATTACCTCACGCTCAGCGGGCGTTCGCCCGAACTGTGCCGCCAGGTCGTCGCCTATATGACGGCCCAGCCTCTGTGGCGCCGGGACGACCTGCCGCAGCCGCAGTTCGACGAACTGATCGAGCTGGACCTGGCGAGCATCGAGCCAAGCGTCGCCGGGCCGCACCAGCCGCACCAGCGCCAGTCGCTGTCGGCCGCCGGGGCGTCGTTCCGCAAGGAAGTGCTGGGTGGCGAAGGGTTGATCGCCGGGCCTGCCGCGGCCGAGTTTTTCGAGCCGTCCTTTGGCCAGGCGATCAGCCATGGCGCCGTAGTCATGTCGGCGATCACCAGTTGCACCAATACCGCCAACCCCTCGCTGATGATCCAGGCCGGCCTGCTGGCCCGGCGTGCCCGTGCCCTCGGTCTGCAGCGCAAGCCCTGGGTGAAGACCTCGCTGTCGCCCGGTTCGCAGGTGGTGGCCGATTACCTGGGCGAAGCCGGGTTGCTGGAAGACTTCTCCGCCCTCGGCTTCGACCTTGCCGGCTTCGGCTGCATGACCTGCATCGGCAACTCCGGCAAGCTCGAGGAGCGTGTCGAAGCCTTCGCCGATCAGGGCCTCAAGGGCGTGGTGGTGCTTTCGGGCAACCGTAACTTCGAAGGTCGGGTCAACCCGAAAATCCCCGCCGGTTACCTGGCGTCCCCGGCGCTGTGCGTGGCCTACGCCATTGCCGGCAGCATTGCCATCGACCTCGGTCGCGATGCCCTGGGGCAGGACCGCGCGGGTCGCCCGGTCTTCCTGCATGACCTGATGCCGAGCGATGTTGAGGTGGCCGCGGAAGTGGCACGGGTGCTCAAGCCGGAATTCTTCCGGCAGCGCCTGGCCACGGTCTGGGACGGCACCCATCACTGGCAGGCACTGTCGGCCGAGGGCAGCGTGCAGTTTCCGTGGAGCCCGCAATCCACCTACCTGCGTCGCCCGCAGTACCTGGCAGATATCCAGGCCGAGCCGAAAAGCAGCCTGGCGATCAGCGGCGCCCGCGCCTTGATGGTCCTGGGCGACAACGTCACCACCGACCATATCTCGCCAGCCGGTGCGATCCCGGCCAACAGCCTGGCCGGCCAGTGGCTGCTGGAGCGCGGCGAAGACCCGCAGGACCTCAACCAGTACTCGACCCGGCGCAGCAACCACGAAGTCATGTTGCGTGGCGCCTTTACCAACAAATCGGTGAAGAACCTGCTGCTCGGTGACGTGCAGCCGGGGCAGGGCGCCTGGGCGCGCAGCGCCGACCATGAGCAGGTGCTGCCGCTGTACGAAGCAGCCAAGACCTACGCCGGCACGCCGCTGGTGGTTTTCGCCGGGATCAACTACGGCGCCGGCTCCAGCCGTGACTGGGCGGCCAAGGCCCAGGCCCTGCTGGGCGTCAGGGCGGTGGTGGCGCGCAGCGTCGAGCGTATTCACCGTAGCAACCTGATTAGTATGGGCGTGGTGCCGCTGCAGTTCCGTGACGGACAGGGGGTGGAAGACCTGCAGCTCGATGGCAGCGAGGCGCTGGATTTCGTCGGCCTGGATGACCTGCGGGTCGGCGACAACCCGGTGTTGCTGGTGATTCGCCGGGCGGATGGCCGGTGCGAAGAGGTGGAGCTCGGCGTGCGCATCGATTCGCAGCAGGAGATCAGCTACCTGCGCCATGGCGGAGTGCTGCCCTATGTGGTGCGCAAGGTTGTGGCCAGGACCAAGGCCTAGTGTCGCCTGCAATCGCCGGCAACGCCGGCTCCCACAGGTTTCGCGCAGAGCCTGACCCTGGTGGGAGCCGGCATTGCCGGCGATGAGGCCCTGAAGAACAACAACGATTCCGGAGTAATTCCATGTTTGCCTACGTCGGCTCCCGCACCACCCGCGAACGCAACGCCCGGGGCGATGGCATCAGTGTCTTCGCCCTCGATCAGGAACAGGGCCGCCTCGAGCTCATCCAGCTCGTCGAGGATCTGGTCAACCCGTCCTTCCTCGCCCTCAACCGCGCCGGTGACCGCCTGTACACGGTGCACGGTGACCGCAGCGAAGTCAGCGCCTTCTGTGTCGACAAAGCCAGCGGCCGGCTGACCTTTCTCAACCGGCAGAGTTGCGAGGGCAAGAACCCGGTGCACCTGGCACTGGACCCGAGCGAGCGCTTCCTGGTGGTGTCCAACCACCTCAGCGGCACCCTGGCGGTGCTGGCAATCGAGGAAGACGGCGCGCTGGGAGGTCTGCAGCAACTGCTGGCGCTGCACGGCCCGGTGGGTCCGCACCGCGACGAACAACCCTTCGCCAAGCCCCATTTCAATCCGTTCGACCCAAGCGGCAGGTTCGTCCTGGTACCGGACAAGGGCCTGGACCGGCTGTTCACCTTCCGCTTCGACAACGGCCGTCTGCTGCCTACCGACCAGGCCTTTGTCGCCAGCCGCGAGGGCGCGGGTCCCCGTCATGTGGCGCTGCACCCGCAGGCCGCGCTGGCCTTTGCCATCAACGAGCTGGACTCCAGTGTCACCAGCTACCGCTTCGACACGATCAGCGGTGCCCTGACGCCGTTGCAGGTGCTGCCGTCGCTGCCTTCGACCTTCACCGGCAACAGCCGCGCCTCGGAGATCGAAGTGAGCCGCGACGGACGTTTCCTCTACGCCTCCAACCGCGGCTACGACAGCGTCGCGGTGTTCGCCATCGACACCAGCAGCGGCTTGCTGAGCCCGCTGCAGTTCGCGCCAAGCCTGGGCCGCACGCCGCGGTTCTTCGCCCTGACGCCCAACCAGCGCTTCCTGTTCGTGCTCAACGAAGACAGCGACACCATCGTCGCCCTGTCCATCGACGGCGACAGCGGGCGCCTTACCCCCAACGGCTTCTCGATCGCCACCGGCAGCCCGGTGTGCATGGTTTTTTCTGCCTGATCTACCCGGGTTTCGGCCCGGTTACTATAAAAACGCACGAGACAGGCGCAAGCTTGCTCTCCCAGAGGTCGCCATGAACAACAACAAGACACTTGATGAACACGCGATAGTCCGCAAGATCACCTGGCGGATCATCCCCTTCGTGTTCCTGCTATACATCGTCTCCTACCTGGACCGGGCCAACATCGGCTACGCCGCGCTGGAGATGAACAAGGAACTGGCCCTGACCAGCGAGGCCTTCGGCTTCATTTCCGGGATCTTCTTCATCGGCTACTTCCTTTTCGAAGTGCCGAGCAACGTGATGCTCAACAAATACGGGGCGCGGGTGTGGATCGCCCGGATCCTGGTCACCTGGGGCGCCATTGCCGCCGCGACGGCCTTCGCCCAGAGCGCCAACCAGCTTTACGTCCTGCGCTTCTTGCTGGGCGTGGCCGAGGCCGGGTTCTTCCCGGGGATCATCGTCTACCTGACCTACTGGTTCCGCTCCAGGGAACTGGCGACCACCGTCGCCCTGTTCACCGCAGCGATCCCGGTCAGCTACATCATCGGCGCGCCGCTTTCCACCTGGATCATGGATAACGTCAAGTGGTTCGACTGGAGCGGCTGGCGCTGGATGCTGTTCCTCGAAGGCATCCCCGCCGTGCTGCTGGGCATTGCCTGCTACTTCTTCCTCACCGACCGGCCGGAGCAGGCCAAATGGCTGAAGCCGGAGGAGAAGGAATGGCTGCTGGCCGAGCTCGAGCGCGACCGCCAGAGCCGCAAGAACGTCAAGAGCCTTGGCGTGATGAAGACCATGACCAACCCTAAGGTGCTGTACCTGGCGTTCATCTACTTCGTCTACCAGTGCGGCAGCCTGGGTGTCGGCTACTGGATGCCACAGATCATCAAGGGCTTCTCCGACAGCCTGACCCACACCGAGATTGGCCTGATCGCGATGCTGCCGTACATCGTCGCCACGGTGGCCATGGTGGTCTGGTCGCGCAGTTCCGACCGCCGCAACGAGCGCAAGCTGCATTCGGCCATCCCGCTGCTGGTGGCGGCCCTCGGGCTGGTGGGGGCGGGCATGCTGGGCAGCCCGGTGTTGTCGATGGCGATGATCTGTATCGCGCTGTCCGGCCTGTACAGCTTCAAGTCACCGTTCTGGGCGTTGCCGACCCTGTTCCTCGACCGCACCACGGCGGCGGTGTCCATCGCCGTGATCAATTCCATCGGCAACCTCGGCGGTTTCGTCGGGCCGTCGATGATCGGCGTGGTCAAGGGCAACAGCCAGAGCGCGGCCACCGGCCTGCTGTTTCTCAGTGCGCTGCTGGCGATCGCCTTCCTGATGACCGCGCTGATGCGGGTCAGCAACAAAGAGCCTGGTGAGCCTGTAGCGGCCTCGGCGCACTGACCAGCGCCATCGATGCGGTTTGGACCCCGACAAGCCAGCTCCCACAGCGTGGGAGCCGGCGTTGCCGGCGATGAGGCCCTCGAATCCCACATGTTTCTCTGCGCCAGGCCCCATCCCAAGGGCCTTGGCTGCCCTATGCCCATAAAAAGAGACCTGTCGATGCACAACAACAAGAACATCATCAAGACCCTGCTCACCCTGTCTCCCTGCCTGGCCGCCGGCACCGCCAGCGCCGCCGGTTTCATCGAAGACAGCAAGGCCAGCCTGCAACTGTCCAACTACTACTTCAACCGCGATTTCCGCGACGGCACCGGGCAGAACAAGCGCGAGGAGTGGGCTCAGGGCTTTATCCTCGACCTGCGCTCGGGCTACACCGCCGGCACCGTCGGGTTTGGCCTCGACGCCCTGGGCATGCTCGGCCTGAAGCTCGACTCCAGCCCCGACCGCACCGGCTCCGGCCTGCTGCCGACCCATGACGACGGCCGTGCGGCCGATGAATTCGGCCGGGTCGGGCTGACCGCCAAGGTGCGGGTGTCCAACAGCGAGCTCAAGTACGGCACCCTGATCCCCAAGTTGCCGACCCTGCAGGCCAACACCGGGCGCATCCTGCCGCAGACCTTCGACGGCGGCCTGCTGACAGTCAAGGAAGTGGAGGGGCTGACGCTCACCGGCGCACGTTTCGAGCGCATGACCGACCGTGACTCCACCAACGCCGTGGGCCTGACCCTGAACAACAAGAACCGCCGTTTCAGCAGCGCCGCCGATGGCGATGCGCTGTTGATCGGCGGTGCCGACTACGCCCTCGGCAAGCAGGTGGTGCTGAGCTACCAGTATGCCGAGCTGGAAGAGGTCTACCGCCAGCACTTCCTCGGCCTAGTGCACACCGTCAACCTCGGACCGGGCAAGCTCAAGAGCGACCTGCGCTACATGCGCAGTGACGACAGCGGCGCGGCCCGTGGTGGGCGGATCGACAGCGGCGCCTTGAGCGGGCTGGTCACCTACAGCCTGGCCGGGCATTCCCTGGGACTGGGGCTGCAGAAAATGAACGGTTCCACCTCGATGCCCTTTATCAACGGCACCGACCCGTACCTGGCCAACTACATCCAGATCAACGATTTCGCCGAACCGGGGGAGCGGTCCTGGCAGGCGCGCTATGACTATGATTTCAGCGCCATCGGCATTCCGGGCCTGACTTTCATGAGCCGCTACGTCAAGGGCGACCACGCCGAAGCTGCCACAGCCAGCGCTGCGGGCCACGAATGGGAGCGCAACACCGACCTGGGTTATGTGTTCCAGTCCGGTGTGCTGAAAAATGTCGGGGTCAAGTGGCGCAATGCGGCTTATCGTTCCAGTTTTGCCCGTGGCGCGGACGAGAACCGTCTGATCGTTTCCTATACCTTGCCGATCTGGTAAGCCCTCAGGGCCCTATCGCCGGCAACGCCGGCTCCCACAAGGATCGTGTGCACCGCCGGATCTGTGGGAGCTGGCGGTGCCAGCGATGAGGTCAGAAAGTCCAACATCAATGTCGGAGTCATGCAGATGCCCCCAGTAACCCCCGCCATCCTCACTGAACTCGCCCCCGACGGCATCCTCCGCGCCGCCATCAACTTCGGTAACCCGGTCCTGGCCCAGCGCGGTCCGGACGGCGAACCCCAGGGTGTCTCGGTAGCGCTGGCCAAGGCCCTGGCCGAAGAACTGGGCGTGACCCTGGAAATGCGCACCTTCGATGCCGCGGGCAAAGTCTTCGCCGCGCTGGAAGACAACGCCTGGACCGTCGCCTTCCTCGCCATCGAGCCGGTGCGCGAGGCACAGATCCATTTCAGCGCCCCCTACGTGCTGATCGAAGGCACCTACCTGGTGAAAAAAGACGCGCCGTTCCAACAGGTGGGACAACTCGACCAGCCCGGACTGCGCCTGGCGGTGGGCGAGGGCGCGGCCTACGACCTGTTTCTCAGCCGCACCCTGCAGCACGCTGAGCTTGCGCGGGCAGGCACTTCTGCCGGCGCCGTGGACCTGTTCATCGAGCAAAACCTCGACGCCGCGGCGGGTGTACGCCAGCCGCTGGAGAAGGTTGCGGCGGCCGATTCCCGCTATCGGGTGCTGAACGGTGCATTTACTGCCATTCGTCAAGCCATGGCGGTGCCGAAAAGGTGCGACAATGCCGCCGTCTTTGTAAGTGACTTTATCGAGCGTTGCTTACGTCAAGACTTCGTCCGTGCCGCTTTGCTGGCGACCGGACAGACTGACGTCAGTGCTCCGCGCTGACCGGTCGACACTCAAACCCGTGCAATCCCATTTGAGGTAGCAAGCAAGATGGCCAAGGCCGCCGATGTCGTTGTGCAATGCCTGGAAAACGAAGGTGTCGAGTATGTGTTCGGCATTCCCGGTGAGGAAAACCTCGACCTGCTGGAATCCCTGCGCAAGTCGAAGATCAAGCTGGTACTGACCCGCCACGAGCAGTCCGCGGGCTTCATGGCCGCTACCTATGGCCGCCTGACCGGCAAGACCGGCGTCAGCCTGTCGACCCTGGGCCCTGGCGCGACCAACCTGGTGACCGCCGGTGCCTACGCCTACCTGGGCGGCATGCCGATGCTGATGATTACCGGCCAGAAGCCGATCAAGAAGTCCAAGCAGGGCCGCTTCCAGATCATCGACGTGTGCGCAATGATGGACCCCATCACCAAGTACACCCACCAGTTCGCCTCCGCCGACAACATCCCGTCGCGCATGCGTGAAGCCTTCCGTCTGGCCGAGGAAGAGAAGCCGGGCGCGGTGCACCTGGAACTGCCGGAAGACATCGCCGCCGAGCAGACCGACGTCCTGCCGATCCCGCCAAGCCTGCACCGCCGTCCGCTGGCCGAGCACGTGGCCATCGACGCGGCCATCGACAAGCTGCGCACCGCGCGCAGCCCGATCCTGGTGATCGGCGCTGGCGCCAACCGCAAGATGACCGCCAAGGTCCTCGAGCAACTGATCGAGAAGACCGGCATCCCGTTCGTCACCACCCAGCTCGGCAAGGGTGTGGTCGACGAGCGCAACCCGCGCTTCCTCGGCAACGCGGCGCTGTCCTCCGGTGACTTCGTCCACCGTGCCGTCGAGGCCGCCGACCTGATCATCAACATCGGTCACGACGTGATCGAGAAGCCGCCGTTCTTCATGGTCCGTGGCGGCACCGAAGTCATCCACATCAACTTCCGCTCCGCTGAAGTCGATGCCGTGTACTTCCCGCAGATCGAAGTGATCGGCGACATCGCCAACGCCGTCTGGCAGATCGGCGAAGGCCTGGGCGACGTGTCGCACTGGGACTTCACCCGCCTGATGGCGATCCGCGAAGCCAACGAAGCGCAGATCGCCGAAGGCAAGGACGACAACCGCTTCCCGGTCTACCCGCAGCGTCTGGTCGCCGATATCCGTCGCGCCCTGCCGTCCGAAGGCATCGTCGCTTTGGACAACGGCATCTACAAGATCTGGTTCGCCCGTAACTACAAGGCGCACAAGCCCAACACCGTGCTGCTGGACAACGCCCTGGCGACCATGGGTGCCGGCCTGCCATCGGCCATGGCCTCGCACCTGGTCTACCCGAACCGTCCGGTGATCGCCGTGTGCGGCGACGGCGGCTTCATGATGAACAGCCAGGAACTGGAAACCGCCGTGCGCCTGAACATGCACGTCACCGTGGTAATCCTGCGTGACGACGGCTACGGCATGATCCGCTGGAAACAGGCGAACATGGGCTTCACCGATTTCGGCCTGGACTACGGCAACCCGGACTTCGTCAAGTACGCCGAAGCCTATGGTGCCAACGGCCATCGTGTGGAAAGCGCCGAAGGTCTGCTGCCGCTGCTGGAGCACTGCATCAAGACCCCGGGCGTGCACGTGATCGACGTTCCGGTCGACTACAGCGAGAACGATCGCATCCTCAATATCGAGCTGCGTGAGCGCGCGCTGGCGGTCTGACCGTTAACGCCTGACAACGCCGCGCCGCGTGGTCACGTCATCTGACGTGGCTGCGCGGCGCGGCGTTTTGTTTTCTAGGTGTGTGGCGTCTGTCGGGGCGCCGCCTCACCGGCGAACTGCGCCTTCAGGTGGCCCTGGTCGTCCAGCAGGTAGGCATCCATGACCTCGCGCACCACCGGCCCGGCCACCCGGCCGCCGGCCTCGCCGTTCTCGATCATCACCGCCACCACCACGCTGGGGTGCTCGGCGGGGGCAAAGCCGACGAACAGGGCGTTGTCGCGGTGCCGTTCGAGGGTCTTGTTGCGGTTGTAGCGCTCGCCCTGGCGGATCGCCACGACTTGCGCCGTGCCGCTCTTGCCGGCAATCCGGTACTGGGCACCGGCGGCAGCGGCGCGGGCAATGCCGCGCGGGTCGTGCATGACCATCTGCATGCCCTGGCTGACCTGGTCCCAGGCGTGGCGGTCGCGCAGCACGATATTGGGCATCGGGTTGGGATCGACCGGGGCTTCGCCGCCGACGCTCAGTGCCAGGTGCGGACGGTGCCACACGCCTTTGCTCGCCAGCAGGCTGGTGGCCTGGGCCAGTTGCAGCGGGGTGACCTGCATGTAACCCTGGCCGATCCCGAGGATCAGCGTTTCTCCCGGGAACCAGGCCTGGCGCCGCGTGGCGCGCTTCCATTGCTGCGAGGGCATCAGCCCGGGTGCTTCTTCGAACATGTCCAGCGAAACCTTCTGGCCCAGGCCGAACTCGGCCATGTAGTCGTGCAGGCGGTCGATGCCGAGCTTGTGCGCCAGGTCGTAGAAGTAGGTGTCGTTGGAGCGCATGATGGCGGTGTACAGGTCGACCCAGCCGTCGCCGCTGCGGTTCCAGTTGCGGTACTTGTGGTCGTAGTTGGGCAACTCGTAGTAGCCGGGGTCGAACACCCGGCTACCGGGGGTGATCACACCGCTGTCGAGGCCGGCGATGGCCACTTCCGGCTTGACCGTCGAGCCGGGCGCATACAGGCCGCGCAGCACGCGGTTGAACAGCGGGCGGTCGACCGAGTCGCGCAGGGCGGCGTATTCCTTGAAGCTGATGCCCTTGACGAAGGGATTGGGGTCGAAGCTGGGGTTGCTGACCATCGCCAGCACGTCGCCGTTGGCGGGGTCGAGCACTACCACCGAGCCACGGCGGTCGCCCAGGGCCTTTTCCGCCGCCACCTGCAGGTGGGCGTCGAGGCTGAGCACGATATCCTGGCCCGGCACCGGGTCCTGATGCCTGAGGACGCGCATCACCCGGCCCTGAGCGTTGGTCTCGACTTCCTCGTAGCCGACATGGCCATGCAACTGGCTTTCGTAGAAGCGCTCGACGCCGGTCTTGCCGATCGACTGGGTACCGCGGTACTCGGTGTTGTCGAGGGTCTTGGTTTCTTTCTCGTTGATCCGTCCGACATAGCCCACCGAATGGGCGAAGTGCGCCGCCAGCGGGTACTCGCGGATGAACTGCGGCTCCACCTCCAGGCCGGGCAGGCGGAACTGGTTGACCGCGATCAGGGCGATCTGCTCTTCGGTCAGGCCGACCATCAGCGTCGCCGGCTCGAACGGCTTGCGGCTGCGGCGCAGGTCCTTGTCGAACTGCCGTCGATCTTCCTCGCCCAGGCCCAGCACTTCGGTGAGGGTATCGAGCACTTTCGCCGAGTCGCCGGCGCGCTCACGGGTCATGGTCAGGTCGAAGCTGGGCTTGTTGTCGGCCAGTACCACGCCGTTGCGGTCGTAGATCAGGCCGCGGGGCGGGGCGATCGGCAGCACATGCACGCGGTTGTTTTCCGACACGGCGGTCTGCTGGTCGTGCTGGATCACCTGCAGCACATAGAGCCGGCCCACCAGCACGGCGCAGAGGCTGCACACCAGCGCGGCGCAGGCCAGCAGCCGGCGGTTGACCAGGCGGTGTTCCTTTTCGTGGTCCTTGAGGGGAATAGGGTTGGGCATGGGGCGTCGGGCTCGGGTCGGTCCGCAGGTGGACCGCGCAGCGGCCGGGGGCGGGGATGCTACGCAACCTGTTCCCTGGGCTCAACCTGGCCGGCGCCCGGATCAGTGTCGCGATCGGCTGCCGCTCCCGCTGGCCGGGAACTGGCGCGGAATATGAAGATTTGTTCATGTCGTGCCCGGCGCTTCTGCCCGGCACCGCACTACAGCTGACCTGCGACTGTAGCGCCGCCCGCTACACCTGTAGCGCTCGCCTGTGCTTCTTCCACGCAGTGGTCATTCGCTCAAACCCTCATGGATAGGGGGATCCAGGCCTGTCGAAGGCGGCTGGCACAGCGGTTGCTCTGTCCCTTGGGCGCAACGAAACGGTCGCGCCACTAATAAGAACAGGACTAACCCCATGAGACAGATTGGCCATGCCTCGCTTTCCGGTACGCGTTCCAGCGGTGCCGGCATTCCCCTGAAATCCCTGGCTGCCGCGTTGTTGTTGAGCCTGGCCGCCACCCCCGCCCTGGCCGCCGAGGTGCCGGCCAACGTCGACAGCAAGCGCCTGATTGCCGCTGACCAGGAACCCGGCAACTGGATGAGCACCGGGCGCACCTACGACGAACAGCGCTACAGCCCGCTCAAGGACATCAACGATCGGAACGTCGGCCAGCTTGGCCTGGCGTGGAGCTACAAGCTCGACCTCGATCGCGGCGTCGAGGCCACGCCCATCGTGGTCGACGGCGTGATGTACACCACCGGGCCGTTCTCGGTGGTGTATGCGCTGGACGCCCGTGACGGCAAGCTGATCTGGAAATACGACCCGCAATCGGACCGCAACCGCGCTGGCGAAGCCTGCTGCGATGCAGTCAACCGAGGGGTCGCGGTGTGGAAGGGCAAGGTTTACGTCGGCGTGCTCGACGGACGTCTGGAGGCGATCGACGCCAGGACCGGCAAGCTGGCCTGGTCGGTCGATACCCGCGCTGACCACAAACGCAGCTACACCATCACCGGCGCACCTCGGGTGGTCAATGGCAAGGTGGTGATCGGCAACGGCGGCGCCGAGTTCGGCGTGCGTGGCTACGTCACTGCCTACGATGCCGAAACCGGCAAGCAGGCCTGGCGCTTCTACACCGTGCCGGGCGATCCCAAGCTGCCGCCGGAAGGCAAGGGCATGGAGATCGCCGCCAAGACCTGGCACGGCGATGCCTTCGTCGAGCAGGGCGGTGGCGGCACGGCCTGGGACTCGTTCGCCTTCGACCCGGAGCTGAACCTGCTGTATATCGGCGTCGGCAACGGCTCGCTGTGGGACCCGAAATGGCGCAGCCAGGCCAAGGGCGACAACCTGTTCCTGTCGTCCATCGTCGCGGTCAATGCCGACACCGGCGAGTATGTGTGGCACTACCAGACCACGCCGGGCGATGCCTGGGACTACACCGCGACCCAGCACATGATCCTGGCCGAGCTGCCGATCGACGGCAAAGCGCGCAAAGTGCTGATGCAGGCGCCGAAGAACGGTTTCTTCTATGTCATCGACCGGGCCACCGGCGAGCTGCTCTCGGCCAAGGGCATCGTGCCGCAGAGCTGGACCAAAGGCATGGACATGAAGACCGGCCGGCCCATCGTCGATGACGAAAACGCCGCCTACTGGAAGGACGGCAAGCGCAAGCTGGTGACGCCGGCCTTCTGGGGCGCCCACGACTGGCAGCCGATGTCCTTCAACCCGAACACCGGGCTGGTGTACATCCCGGCCCACATCATGTCGGCCTACTACGAGCACATTCCGGAAGCGCCGAAGCGTAATCCGTTCAAGAGCATGTATCAGTTGGGCCTGCGCACCGGGATGATGCCGGAGAACGTCGACGGCCTGCTGGAAATGGCCAAGGGCTGGTCGGGCAAGCTGATCGCCTGGGACCCGGTCAAGCAGCAGCCGGCCTGGGAAGTGCCCTACGTGACCATCTTCAACGGCGGCACCCTGAGCACCGCCGGCAACCTGGTGTTCGAAGGCAGCGCCGATGGCCGCGTCATCGCCTATGCCGCCGACACCGGCCAGAAGCTCTGGGAGCAACCGGCCGCCAGCGGGGTGATGGCGGCGCCCATCACCTACAGCGTCGATGGCGAACAGTACGTGACCTTCATGGCCGGCTGGGGCGGCGCGTTCTCGACCTTCGCCGGGGCGTTGTCGCTGCGGGCCGGGGTGCAGCCGTTCTCCCAGGTGCTGACCTACAAGATCGGCGGCACGGCGAAACTGCAGGAGCCGGCACCGCGTCCCGACACCCCGAAGCCGCCGCCCCTGAGCACCGACACGGCGGCCATCGACGCCGGCGGCAAGCTGTATGACGGCTATTGCTCGCAGTGCCATGGCATCCACGCGGTCAGCGGTGGCGTGCTGCCGGACCTGCGCAAGCTGACGCCAGAGAAACACCAGATGTTCCTCGGCATCCTGTTTGGCGGCCGCGTGCCCGATGGCATGCCGTCCTTCGCCGACGCCTTCACCCCGGAACAGGTCGACCAGATCCACCAGTACCTGATCAAGCGCTCCCACGACCTGCAGCACGAAGGCGAGGCGTGGAAGCAGTTCAGCAGCAAGCACTAAGCCACCGGCCGGTCGGCAGCGTTGCCGGCCGGTCGTGCCATTCCCGACAAGAGAGACGTGGACATGAGTGACGCCATCTACCAGAACTACATCGCCAACGCGTTCGTCGAAAGCCGCGAGCATATCGAGGTGCACAACCCGGCCAACGGCCAATTGCTCGGACGCGTGCCCCAGGGCAGCGACGCCGAGGTCGAGCAGGCCATTGCCGCGGCACGTCAGGCGCAGAAGGCCTGGGCCGCACGCCCGGCCATCGAGCGCGCAGGCTATCTGCGTACTATCGCCGGCAAGGTGCGCGAGCAGGCCGAGCGCCTGGCACGGGTCATCACGGCCGAGCAGGGCAAAGTGCTGGAACTGGCCCGGGTCGAGGTGAACTTCACCGCCGACTACCTCGACTACATGGCCGAGTGGGCGCGACGCCTGGAAGGTGAAGTGCTGAGCAGCGACCGTCCCGGCGAAAGCATCTTCCTGCTGCGCAAGCCGCTGGGCGTGGTCGCCGGTATCCTGCCGTGGAACTTCCCGTTCTTCCTGATCGCCCGCAAGATGGCGCCGGCGCTGCTGACCGGCAACACCATCGTGATCAAGCCGAGCGAAGAAACACCGATCAACTGCTTCGAGTTCGCCCGCCTGGTGGCCGAGACCGATCTGCCCGCCGGCGTGTTCAACGTGGTCTGCGGCACGGGGGCAACGGTCGGCCATGCGCTGAGCAGCCATCCGGGCATTGACCTGATCAGCTTCACCGGCAGCGTCGGTACTGGCTCGCGAATCATGGCCGCAGCGGCACCGAACATCACCAAGCTCAACCTGGAACTGGGCGGCAAGGCGCCGGCCATCGTCCTGGCTGACGCCGACCTGGATCTGGCGGTCAAGGCCATCACCGCCTCGCGGGTGATCAACACCGGGCAGGTGTGCAACTGCGCCGAGCGGGTGTATGTCGAGCGCAAGGTGGCCGATGCCTTTATCGAGCGCATCGCCGCGTCCATGGCGGCGACCCGTTACGGCGATCCGCTGGCCGAAAGCGGCCTGGACATGGGACCGCTGATCAACCGTGCGGCGCTGGACAAGGTGGCGCAGATGGTGCGCACCGCCAGCGAGCAGGGCGCGCAGGTCATCACCGGCGGCGCGGTGGCCGACCTGGGCCAGGGCTTCCACTATCAGCCAACGGTGCTGGCGGGCTGCTCGGCGGATATGGAGATCATGCGCAAGGAGATCTTCGGCCCGGTGCTACCGATCCAGATCGTCGATGACCTCGACGAGGCCATCGCGTTGTCCAACGACAGCGAATACGGCCTGACCTCGTCGATCTACACCGGCAGCCTCAGTGCGGCGCTGCAGGCCACCCGGTCGCTGGACTTCGGCGAGACCTACATCAACCGCGAGAACTTCGAGGCCATGCAGGGTTTCCACGCCGGGACACGCAAGTCCGGTATCGGCGGCGCCGACGGCAAGCACGGGTTGTACGAGTACACCCACAGCCATGTGGTGTACATCCAGGCCTGACTGACGGTTGATTGAAAACGCCCGGATCGCTTATGCGGTCCGTGCGTTTTTCATGGGGGTTCAGAAACGGTCGTTGGGTTGCACCAGATGGTGCTTTTTCATCTGCCGGTAGAGGGTCGAGCGGGCAACCCCCAGTTCGCTCGCCGCGGCACTGATATTCCAGCGATGCCGGCGTAGCAGCTCCAGCAGGCCTGACGCCTGTGGTTCATTGCTTGCGGGCGAGCGGACCGCAAGTGCCGGCCTGTGGCTGTGCAACAGCTCGCCGGGCAAGCAGTCCAGATCGATACAGCCGTCCTCGGCCAGTGCCACCGCGTAGCGCAGGACATTGAGCAACTGGCGGATATTACCGGGCCAGGGCGCATCGAGCAGACACTGCCGGGCCTGCTCGGTGAGCTGGAGGCCATGGGCATCGGCCTGGCTGTCGAGCAGGGACTGGATCAGTTGGGCACGGTCGCTGCGCTCGCGCAGGGGCGGCAGGCGCAGGTTCATGCCGTTGAGACGATAGAACAGGTCCTCGCGAAAGCCCTTGTCGCGCAGCATGCCCTGCAGGTCCTGGTGGGTGGCGCAGATCACCTGGACATCGAGGGCTACCGGAGCCTGGGCGCCGATCGGGGAAATCTCGCGTTCGGCCAGCACCCGCAACAGTCGCGTTTGCAGATGAGACGGCATGTCGCCGATCTCGTCGAGAAACAGCGTGCCGCCGTTGGCCAGTTCCAGCTTGCCCTTCATGCCCTTTTTCTCGGCACCGGTGAAGCTGCCGCCGCGGTAGCCGAACAGTTCGCTCTCGATCAGGCTTTCGGGGATCGCTGCACAATTGAGGGCAATGAAGGGGCCGGCCCGGCGGGCGCTGGCGTGGTGAATGGCTCGGGCGAAGGCTTCCTTGCCGGTGCCGGTTTCGCCGGTAATCAGGATGGCGATGTCCTTGTCGATGACCTTGCGCAGGCGCCGCACCGACTGTTGCAACGCCGGGTCGGCACCGGCCAGTTGTTCCAGGTCGGGATGACGGGAACGTGGCGTCCTGGCCGGCGCCGGCATCGCGCGGTGCTGCCCGGAGGGAATGCGCAGGCTCAGGTCCAGCAGGGTTTCGTCGTGCCGGGCACGCAGGCGCAGGCCACGGGCACCGCCGTTGGTGAGGCGCAGCAACTCGTCGACGTTCATGGGCAGTAACTGGTCGATCAGCGAACCCAGCAGGTTGCGGCCCCCCACCAGGTCATGGGTGACGAAGGCGGCGCGATTGGCGCCGATCACCCGGCCGCTGTCGTCCACCGCCAGCAGTTGCTCATTGGCGAGGTCGGCGATCTCGTCGATCGGCTTGAGCGAGAGGGTGAGGCAGTCCCGGAAGCTCTGGCGAAAGTGCGCGTTCTCGATCAGACGGGCGTACAGGATCACCAGTTGCAGCGTGAGGTACTGGCTTTCCTTGGGGCCGTCGCTGTTCAGGCAGGTGGCGTTCAGGCAACCCTGCAACAGGCCCTGGGCATTGAAAATGGGCGCCACCGAACAACTCAGCCGCGCATTGGCGGTAAGGAAATGTTCGTCGCGGTGGATGATCAGGGGTTCGGCTGCTGCCAGGGTGGTACCGATGCCGTTGGTACCGGCGATCGACTCGTCCCAGCGCGCGCCCACCACCAGCCCCGAGCGGACGTAAGGCTCGTGCTCCCGTGGCAGGCGGGCATCGAGGGTAATGCCGTGCTCGTCGCTGAGCAGCACGGCGAAGCCTGCCGGTACCACGCGCCGGGCCAGGCCACTGACGCCCTGGCTGGCGATATCGAGGTACTGCTGGTGCTGCTGCTGATGGCGACGGATATCGTCGGCGCACAGGATATCGAGGCGGGTGGCGGTGGCGGGATCGAGCCGGTGCTCCATGACGCTGCGATACCAGGACTGGACAATCACGCCGTCCGGACTGATTCGGCGCCCGGGAAAGTGCTCGTTGACGAAGGCCGCGAGTTCGCTCGGGCGGGTGTGCGCGCTGGTCCGGGTCATGTACGGCTCCCTTTGGCGTGCCGCTCCAGGGGGGGGCACGGCGATCTTGTTATGGCTGCAACGTGCCACACGATAGCCGCTGGTGACCGCCGGGTCGAGGCTACAGCACCTGCAACCCGAGCCCGGCGAGCAACATGCTGGCCTGCGCACGGGAGATGGTCGCACCCTTGAACAACTTGGCATCGACCAGGCGCAACCCGTGCAGGCTCGCTTCGCGCAGGTCGGCACCGTCGAAGCGGGCGTTGTTGACCCGTGCGGCGGTGAGGCTGCCGCCTTCGGTGAACACCGCGTGGCGGAAATCGCAGTAGCTCAGGTCGGCATCGGCGAAGTCGAGGTTGTACAGCTCGCTCTTGTAGAAGGAAATGCCCGAAAGGCAGGCGCTGCGCAGCACGCAGTCCCTGAAGGCAAGCCCCAGCGTCGCGCTGTCGGCGAAGCTGGCACCGGTCAGTTTGCAGCCGTCGAACGCGGCATGCGCCAGCTTGCTGCGCTGCCAGGCCGTGTTGTTCAGGTCCGAGTTGACGAAGCGGGCCTCTTCCAGGACAGCCGAGCGAAACACCGCATGGGCAGCCCGGCAGCTATGCCATTGGCTGTTGGACAGATCGGCTGCGGTGAAATCCGCGCCGTGAAACAGGCAGCGCTCGAAACGCACGCCGCTCAGGTTCATTCGTGAAAAGTCGTGCTCGCTGAAGTCGACATCGCAGACCCGCAGCGGTTTTTTCTGGCGGGCGATCAGCGCTGCGAGCGTGGTGCCTTCCAGCTCCGCAGGTCCGACGCTCAGATAGTCATGCTCATGCTGCATGGGTGCTTCCCAGGTGTGTGGCGCGGTTCATAGAGGCCGCGCCATCGTGGGGAGCGAGTGCCTGTTAGTCAATATTGACCGGGCCAGCGCTTTTGTGAGCTATCACCCCTAGCCAAATGCGCGCAGAGCGTTTATCGTCGCGCCGGAAAGCTACCTACCGATCGGTAGGCGATTTTTTCCTCACTCGAATTTGACAAGGTGCTTCCATGACACCCTCTGCAACCGGGATGCGGCTGGCCGCCTCCCTTGCCTTGATTGCGATCCTCGGTCCTTCGGCCATCGATATGTACCTGGCGTCGCTGCCGCATATGGCCCAGGAGTTGAGTACCTCCTACGCCCAGGTACAGTTGACCCTGACCGTGTTCCTGCTGGCGGTGGGTGCCGGTCAGTTGCTGTTCGGCCCCGTGGTGGATGCTTATGGCCGGCGCAGGCCGCTGCTGGCGGGTGTGCTGGCGTTTATCGTCGCCGCGTTGTGGGCCGCTTCGGTTTCGAGCATCGGCATGTTGCTGGCTGCCCGCCTGTTGCAAGGGCTGGCGGCGGCGCTGACGCTGGTGGTCGCCATGAGCACGGTGCGCGACGTGGCCGAGGGGCCTCGCGCCGCTCAGTTGTTCGCCTTGCTGATGACCATCGAAGGTCTGGCGCCGGTGCTGGCGCCTGCGCTGGGCGGGCAGGTGGATGCCCATTACGGCTGGCGCGGCGTGATGCTGTTGCTGGCCGGGCTGGGGCTGCTGGCGCTGCTCAATAGCCTGGTGAACCTTCCGGAAACCCTGCCCGTGGAAAAACGCTTGCCGCTCACGCCGGGACGGGTGCTGCGTGGCTACCGGCGCATCCTTGCTGACCGCAATTTCCTTATTCCGGCCCTGGCGCTGACGGCGGTGTTCTTCTTCCTGTTCGCCTACATCGGCGGCGCTGCGCTGGTTTACCAGAAACAGTACGGTCTGGCGCCGGATACCTTCGGCCTGGTGTTTGGCGTGACCGGCATCGCGGTGCTGCTGGGGGCGATGACCTGCAGCCGCCTGGTCGAGCGGGTCGGGGTTGCGCCACTGGCCGTGGCCGGGGTCGTGGCGATGGTGATCGGTGCGGCAGTGTCGGCGTTGGCGGCGGTCCTCGGCGTCGGCCTGGCACTGGTGGCGACCGGCATGTTCATCGCGTTGTTTGGCCTGGGCATCGCCGAATCGACCTTGATGTCCCTGGCAATGGCTTCGCAACGCGAAGCCCTGGGCTCGACCGCCGCGTTGCTGGGTGGCCTGCCGTTGTCGGTGAGCGCGCTGGCCACGCCCCTGGCCGGCAGCCTGGCCGAGCAGGGCGCCAGTGCCTGGTGCATGTTCCTCGCGGGGTTCAGCCTGCTGGTGTTGTTGCTGGCCCGGGCCAGCGCCCGTCGCGCTCCCGCCGATGCCATCAGCCTGGCCGGACACTGACCGATGAATGAGTGGATCGGGCTGTGTATCTGTTCGCTGATTCTGCTGGCAGGAATTGTCATCCATTGGCCCCGGCGCTAAGCCGAAGACAAACCGGTGCGTGCAGGTCTGCCCATTGACCTGCAGTGCCTCGATACCCAGGGAGTTTTCCATGAGTTGCGAATACAACGATCTGATCGACCACCTGCACGCCAGGGGCTTCATCCACCAGAGCACCGACCTTGAAGGCTTGCGCGCCCACCTCGCCGAGGGACCGCGCACTTTCTACCTGGGCTTCGACGCCACCGCCGACAGCCTGCATGTCGGCCACCTGCAGGGGCTGATGCTCATGCGCTGGCTGCAGAAGGCCGGGCACCGGCCGATTCTGCTGATCGGCGGGGCGACCACCCGCATCGGTGATCCGAGCTTTCGCGACGAAAGCCGGCCGATCCTCGACGAAGCGCGGATCCAGGCCAACATCGCCGGCATCACGCGCACCTTCGATCGCTACCTGCACATCGGCGAAGGTGGCGGTCTGGTGGTCGACAACGCGCAGTGGCTGGACGGCATCGGCTACCTGACATTTCTCGACCAGGTGGGGCGCTACTTCTCGATCAACCGCCTGCTGACGTTCGACGCGGTACGCCAGCGCCTGGACCGGGAGCATTCGCTGTCGTTCCTGGAGTTCGGCTACACCCTGCTGCAGGCCCATGACTTCACCGAACTGGCCCGCCAGCACGACTGCACGCTGCAACTGGGTGGCGCCGACCAGTGGGCCAACATCATCAACGGTGTCGAACTGGGCCGGCGTCGCGACCAGCGCCAGCTGTTTGGCCTGACCATGCCGCTGTTGACCAGCAGCGACGGCAAGAAGATGGGGAAATCGCTCAATGGCGCGGTGTGGCTGGATGAGCGGCGCTTGTCCAGCTTCGACTTCTGGCAGTTCTGGCGCAATTGCGATGATCGCGATGTGGCCCGATTCCTGGCGCTGTTTACCGAGCTGTCGCTGGCCCGGATCGACGAGCTTACCCGCGAGGGTGGCGTGGCGTTGAACCAGGCCAAGGTCGTCCTGGCGGATCGGGTCACCGCGCTGGCCCATGGTGAAGCCGCCGCCCGGCAAGCCCGTGAGGCGGCGCTGGGGGTGTTTGGCCAGGGCGATGATACCGGCCTGACCACCGTGCGGTTGGCCAGAAGTACCTTGCCGGTACCCTTGACGCTGGCCGAGGCCTTGCTGCAGGCCGGTTTGCAGCCGTCGCGCGCAGCGGCCCGGCGGCTGGCCGAGGGCGGAGGGTTGCGCCTGGATGGTGTGGTGGTGGCGTCTGCGGAACAGGTGCTTCCCGAAGGGGTGGGGGAGTGGCGCTTGAGCCTGGGCAAGAAGCGCCACTACCGGTTGATGGTGGAGTGACCGGGTTCAGCGAACGCCATGCGCGTTTGCCGACGCGGCGGGATGAATGCCCGTCGGTCGGTGCCAGTCGCTGTTCGGGCCGCCGCCTCGCTGCAGTCTCGACTATGCTGGAAATCTGATCGAGAGACGGGGCCCGATGCGACATGAGGTTGTCCGAGTTCATCCTCCAGAATATGGAACCCATCCTGCAGGCGTGGGAGGATTTTGCCCGCACGGTGGATACGCCTCTGCCCGCGCTGGACGACGTGGGGCTCAGAAATCATGCCGCGAGCATTTTGCGGACGATTGCCCTGGACATGACACAGCCCCAGACGCCCCTCCAGCAGTTCGAGAAATCCCGTGGCCTGCAGCCGGCCAGTGTGGTTGAAACCGCGGCCCAGAAACACGCCATCACGCGGCTGGACGCCGGATTTACCCTGGATCAGGTCGTTGCCGAGTATCGGGCGCTGCGCGCAAGCGTGCTGCGCCTCTGGCTGCCGCTTCAGGTCGCCACCGAGACGCACGATGTCGATGACCTCGTGCGCTTCAACGAAGCCATCGATCAGGCCTTGGGCGAGTCGATCTCGTCCTATGGCGTGGCAGTGGAAACGACCCGCAAACTGGTACTTGGCGTGCTCGGGCATGACCTTCGGACCCCCTTGACCGCCGCCCTGTTGGGCGCGGAGGTCTTGAGCCGCAAAGATCAGCTTTCCGCGCACGACCGTCGAGTGGCCAGCCAGGTCGCGACGAGTGTGCAGCGGGCCCGACAGATCGTGACCGACCTCCTGGATATGGCCAAGGCCAACCTGGGCAGCGGTATTCCCCTCTTGCGGGAGAGCATTGACCTCTCTCCGCTGTGTCGGGCCCTGGTCGAAGAACTGCGTGTTTCCCGGCCTGAAATCACCATCGACCTGCAAGGCGATGATCAAGCCCTGGGGCAATTCGATGCCTCCCGAATGGCGCAGGTGTTTTCCAACCTCATCGCCAATGCGTTTCATCATGGCGATCACGCCAGACCCATCACCGTGACCTTGAGCCAGCGTCCTGCGGCGGTCGAATTCAGCGTGCATAACTGGGGCAAGCCCATTCCGCCCGATGTGTTGCCTTACCTGTTCGATCCCCAGGGCCGGTATTCGCGGCTTACCTCGGGGCATGAGGCCTCCGGAGGACTCGGCCTGGGCCTGTTCATCGTCAGTGAAATCGTCGCCCGCCACGGCGGCGCCATCGACGTCGAGTCCGACCAGGCATGCGGCACCCTGTTCCGGATCTCCTTGCCAACGGGGTAGTCGCGGCACAGGCGCATCAACTCCCGCCTCCCGGCGTTTGCGCAATGGAGGCCTGGTCGCAGATACAGGGAATTTATAGTTGGCACGGAAATCTCATGGGAAGCGAGAGGCATGCGAACCTCGAGCCTTCGCATCCAACCTCCACTGAACAAAAACAAAAGGGGGCTCACATGAGTTGTCTGATTTGCGCCGGGCAGGCTGAATCCGTCGAATGCACGAGCGGCTGGGAAGAGCGGCGCTGCGCTCAATGCGGTTGTTACCGAATGTCCCAGGCATTGATCCTGGTGATGATGGAAGAAGGCCAGATCTTCGATACCGCGCGAATGCGCGCATGGCTGACAGACCGTCGCGCGGGCGTAGCCGTTCCGACCATCGACCATGGCCAGGCCATCCTGATGCCTTGAGCCGGCAGGTGCTGGCGCGTTTGCGCCCGGCTTGCGCCTTTCTGCGCGGGTGGGTTCAACGTATCTCTTTCCCGCCGGTCCAGCGCAGGTAACCTGGCCTGAACTTTACCCGGCGTTCCGGCTTCCCTTGTTCAACGGGGCAGCAATCGTGGCGTTCAGCGATGCCGCCAGTTCAACTGGAACAAGGGAGAGGCGGTCATGAATGAACCTGTCACGTACTTCTGGATCGCCGTTGCGGCGATCATCCTGTTGCTCGATCTGTGGGCAATCGTGAGTGTTTTCCGTAGCGACAAGACAGACGCGACCAAGGTGATGTGGTTGCTGGTGCTGGTGGTCCTGCCGGTAGTCGGGCTCGCCATCTGGGGCGTTGCCGGGCCGCGGGGCATCAAGCGCGGCACCGGGCCGACCTCCCGCGAACACAGCAAAGGGTAAAGAGGATGAGGCTCGCCTGAACGGCGAGCCTCTTTGCGCTCACAGGATGGGTTTGCCACCGGTGACCGCGTAACGGGAACCGCTGATGTAGCTGGCCTCATCGGAGCCCAGCAGCACATAGATCGGCGCGACCTCGACGGGTTGCCCCGGGCGTCCCATCGGGTAGCTGGCGCCGAAGTTCTTCACCGCGTCGTCGGGCATCGTCGCCGGGATCAGCGGGGTCCATATGGGGCCGGGAGCCACACTGTTGACCCGAATCCCCTTTTTCCCGAGCAATTGCGCCAGCCCGGCGGTGAAGTTGGCGATGGCACCCTTGGTCGTCGCGTAGGCCAGCAGGCTCGGTGACGGGTCGTCGGAGTTGACCGAGCTGGTATTGATGATCGAGCCGCCTTTCGGCATGGAAGGCAGCGCAGCCTGGCAGATCCGGAAGATCGCAGTGATGTTGGTGTCGAAGGTTTTCACCCATTCATCATCGTCGATTTCCTCGAGGGTTTCGTGGGCCATCTGGAAGGCTGCGTTATTGACCAGGATGTCGATGCGACCGAACTGCTCGACGGTCTTTGCCACGATGTCATAGCAATGTTGTTTGCCGGCCAGATCGCCCGGCAGCAACAGGCATTGCCGGCCGGCAGCCTCGACCCAGCGCGCGGTTTCGCGGGCATCTTCATGTTCATCCAGATACGCAATGGCCACATCGGCGCCTTCGCGGGCGTAGGCGATCGCCACCGCTCGGCCGATGCCGCTGTCGGCGCCGGTGATCAGCGCAATCTTGCCCTGCAAGCGGTTGTGGCCGGTATAGGACTGCTCACCGCAGTCGGGATAAGGCTCCATCTTGCGCTGTGAGCCCGGGACTTCTTGCGGTTGCGAAGGGAAGGGCGGCGTGGGGAAGTCTCGCATGGTCGAAGCTCCTGCAGTTGAGAAAGTTCATACCGGTTCGAGAGATCCAGTGCCTGTGTGTTGATTCCGATGGGCAATCGGTACGACGAGCGGTCCCGAGTGGAAAAACCAAATGAATTTCGGGGGGCTTCATCGGCTCTACCGAACTCGGTTCCAGGCTCAGCGCATGGCCGGGAATTCCACTTATCAGGAGCAGCGAGTGCCTCGAATCATCACCCCGGCCACCCCGGAACACGAAATCAGCGAGCACAACGCCAGGATGTTCGGCTCGCCCAAAGAGCGCCTCGACTTCTATCGGCGCGAGATCCAGTACGAAACCAGCATCCTGGCCAATCGTACCGATGCCTATCTGGCGGCCCAGTCGTTTCTGGTCATCGCGTTCGTGTCTTCCATGGGCAACCTGAATCAGGGCTGGGGACCGCTGTTCACCCTGATCGTCCCGGCATTCCTCGCCTTGCTTGGGGTATTGAGTTCGCTCAACGCCTGGCCCGGCATCCGGGCCGCGTACAACATCATCGATCACTGGCAGCTCAAGCAGAGCCACTTGCTACGCAGCGAGCCCTTGATGGGACTGGCCTACGACGATTCGCCGCTGTTCTGCGAGGCCGAGACTTCCCGTGCCGGACACCGCAAATCGCTGTTGTTCTCGCTGCGCACGCCGTGGATTTTCCTGGTGTTCTGGATGCTGTTGGGGAGTTATTCGATTGGTATTCAATTGGTGTGAGGGGGGCGGGCGTCTTTTATAGACTGTCCGGATCCCCGAAGAACATCTGAATCCTCGACCGCAACCACTTCTCCCCCGGGTCGTTATCCTGCGCCCCTCGCCACGCCATATGCAGCTCGAACGTCCGCGCCTCCAGCGGCAGTTCTTCGGCGCGCAGGCCGCCGGCGGCGGTGAGGATGTCGGCGGTGTAGTCCGGGACGGTGGCGACGATGTCGGTGCCGGTGAGCAGGCTGCCGAGGCCGTTGAACTGCGGGACGGCCAGCACCACATGACGTTCGCGGCCAAGCTTGAGCAGCTCTTCGTCGATGAAACCGCTGAGGTCGCCGGCGAACGAGACCAGCGCATGCGGACGTTTGCAGAAGTCGTCCAGGCTCAGCGAGCCCGGCACGCTGTCGGCCCGCAGCAGCTTGGGTTTGCTGCGCCGCAAAACCTTGCGCTTGGCATTGGCCGGCAGGTCGGCGGTGTAGCTGACGCCGACGGAAATCTCACCGGAGGCGAGCAGGGTCGGCATCAGCAGGTAGTTGACCCGACGCACCACCAGCACGACGCCCGGCGCTTCGGCGCGAACCCGCTTGAGCAGCGACGGCAGCAGGGCAAACTCGGCGTCATCCGACAGGCCGATGCGGAACACGTTGGTACTGGTCGCCGGGTCGAAGTCGGCGGCGCGGCTGACGGCCGTGGAGATGGAGTCCAGGGCCGGGGAGAGCAGGGCAAAGATTTCCAGCGCCCGCGCCGATGGCTCCATGCTGCGCCCGGTGCGGACGAACAAGGGGTCGTCGAACAGGGTGCGCAGACGCGACAGGGCGGCGCTGATCGCCGGCTGGCCGAGGAACAGCTTTTCCGCAGCCCGGGTGACGCTGCGTTCGTGCATCAGGGTTTCGAAGACGATCAGCAGATTGAGATCGACGCGGCGCAGGTCGTTACGGTTCATCGGCTTCGCTTCGCTGGCGGTGTGGGGCAAGGGGTGAATCTTAAGGGCAAAGGCTGTTACCCTGCACCGGAAATCGTGGCTGTGTGCCAGTGTACGGCAAGTGCCGGGGCATGAGCCCAATCAATGACAAGCATGTCGACTATTAATGACCACTGATGGTCTAACCATGAAAGCCCCGATAGAGTTCAGGGCATTAGAGGTTCACTAGGCGAGGTTTGCGATGTCCCGCATGATCCGTTTCCACAAGTTCGGTCAGGCCGAGGTGCTCAAGATCGAAGAGCTGCCAACGCCCGCACCGGCAGCCGGGGAAGTGCAGATTCGCGTCCAGGCAATCGGCGTCAGTTGGTACGACGTGCTCTGGCGGCAGAACCTGGCACCGTCCCAGGCGCGCCTGCCGTCCGGCATCGGCCACGAGATGGCGGGGGTAGTGACGGCAGTGGGCGAGGGCGTCGATGACCTGGCGGTGGGCGACAAGGTGGCCAGCTTCCCGGCCGGCAGCCCCAATGAGCATCCGGTGTATGGCGAGATCATCGTTCTGCCGCGCCTGGCACTGACCCGTTACCCCGATATCCTCACACCGATCGAAGCCAGCGTGCATTACACGCCGTTTCTGATGGCCTATTTTGCCTACGTCGACCTGGCGAGGGCCAAGGCCGGGCAGACCGCGCTGGTCACCGATGCCAGCCACTGCGCCGGGCCGTCGTTCGTGCAACTGGGCAAGGCGCTGGGCCTGAAGGTGATCGCCGCGACCCGCGATGCCGAGGAGCGCGAACCCCTGCTCAAGCTCGGTGCCGACAAGGTGATCGTCACCGAGGAGCAGGATCTGCTCATGCAGATCAACAAGTACACCGATGGCCGCGGCGTCGATATGGTGCTCGATGGCCTCGGCGGCCCGCAGATGTCGTTGCTCGGCGATGTGCTGGCACCCCGCGGCAGCCTGGTGCTCTACGGCCTGCAAGGCGGCAACCAGACGCCATTCCCGGCTTGTGCGGCGTTCCAGAAGAACATCCAGTTCTTCGTTCACTGCATCAGCAACTTCACCGGCAAGCCGGAGCTGGGCATCACTCAGGATCAGGTCGCCCTGCACCGCGCCCTGCGCGATATCAATCAGTTCACCGCCGACCGCCAGTTGCTGCCGCAGATCATCCAGGTCTATCCGTTCGAGCGGGTGGTGGATGCCCACCGGCACATGGACGAGTGTCCTTGCGGTGGCCGCGTGGTGCTCGAACTGCCTGACGCCTGATCGCCCTGATCCCCCTCTCACCAAGCCCGAGCCAGTGCTCGGGCTTTTTTGTGAGATTTTGGATCTTAAATTTCAGAAATTTCCTATTAGTCTTAAGCGGACTAAGGACTTTGCTTCGGCTATGTTGTTGCTGTGGGAATAAACCCATTTCAGCGTCTGTAGAGTTACGTGATGCTGTGCAAAAACAACTATCGCCTATATGGCGCGGAAGATATCCGTGTGTCATCGAACGGCTCTTCCCGCTGTCGTCTCAAGGAGCGAGATATGCCCATGGAATTACGCCGGCAGCCGGATTGCCTGGCCCTCGAGAAACCCGCCCGCGCGCCGGCTCGCTGTCACGGATCATGGAGATGGAACTGTTTGGTGGTCCGTGTATTTCTGTAGGAATGTAAGAAATATCCTGCGCCGTAAATCGGGCTTTCACATTTGAACGACGCATTTGAAACATCGATAGAGCGCACACTGACTCTGCTGCATGTTTTCGGCTGCGTATCAAGTTTTCAGTCGTTGCGATAATTATCGGGGAATTACCATGGGTGCGATTCACGACCAAGCCATGCAATACGTCTACCAGCAGGTTCTGCAGCGCTTGCTGGAGCGCCTGACCCAGGCCCAGCGTGCCTCTTTGCAGTTGCTGATCCAGAGGCTGCTGGTGGTGGCCGGCGGCCTCGAGTGCATCCATGGGCTGAAAGTGATGCTGGTGCACACCGGCAGCCAGGACAGCACCCATACCCTGGCATTCCTGCGCGCGGCACAACTGAGCCTGGCAGCGCGCTCGCCCGTGACCTTCAACCTGCGCGTCGCCACGGCGCGCCACAGCGACATGCCGACGGTGACCCTGGGCAATATCGAGCGGGCGTTCGCGGCACTGGTGGTACATGACGACCCGCGGGTCGAACTGCTGGCAGTGGATGACGGGCAGATACGACCCTTCGATGCCCGCCACGGTATCTCCCGGCCCCAGCAGCAGGCCGACCGCCATGCGCTGCTCATGGCGGGGCACCTCACCCCGGGCAATCCTGACCGGGCCGTCATTCATCGCCAATACCTGGACCTTGCCGACCTCCATCGACTGGGCGCTGCCTGGGATGGTGGCGTGGATGTGCTGGTCAGCGGCGAACCCGAAGCGCGCCGCAAGCGCTTTCTCGCCCAGGGCCTGCGGTTGCTGAGGGAGGCCGGGCTGCCACGGGTACGGCCCGTGGAGGCGTTCCCCCGGGCACTGTTCGAGACGGTCGGTGCCGTGCGTCAGGAGTTCCGGGCCCCCGAGCCTGCAGACGAGAGGGCAGCGAAACCGGTGGAGCCACGCGGGCGGGTACCGCGTTTCATTGCGATCGACGACCTGGTTCACGACCCGTTCTGCGGCCAGGGCCGCCTGCTCACCGAACTGCTGCGTTTCAAGCATGACGAATGGTCCTTCGGCTTTGCGCCGACCCAGCCCGGCAATCCACTGATGCGCGCGCACATGCGTGCGCTGCACAGCGAATTCGTCGAGGAGCGCTGCTATCAGGATGGCATGGACGAATGCCTGGGCCGCATCGAGGAAGAGATGAAACGTCAGCACATGCCGGCAGCGATGCGCGAGCCCTTGATCGAGCCGTGGCGCCAGGGTGACGACCTTGGGGAAGTGCGCCGCCTGGCCGGGGATTTCGCCTCCCAGGCCTGGGGCATCAACGAAGCGCAGCTGATCTGCCTGCTGTGCTCGCCCTTCGTCAGTGAGGGCCGCAGGCTTGAGCGTTTTCTGCGGCGCTGTCATCCGGGAATGCTGGTGGCCTTGCCTTACCTGCACAAGGCTTTGCAGGGGCAGCCTTCATCGGACCCGGTACTGCAATGGCTGACGGGAACCAGCGGCCTGCCATTGGCCACGCTGCAGGCGCTGTACCGTCGCAGTCCGCTGATCGAGGTCGAAGATCCAGTCGGTGACCATTGATCTTGCGCGGTTGCCAATAACGCGTGTCTGTATGTATAACCAGTGCCTGGTTTTCGCTGGTTATACCCTCCGTGATCGCTCATTCCGTCAACGACCCGCTCTATTACCTGCATAACTTCCGCCAGGTGCTCGACTGGCTGCGCCTGCGCTACGCCGATCTGTTGGATGCCGAAGAGCGGGCGTTCGTGGAGGGTTTCGACCTGCTGCCGCAGGCGAGCCAGGCGTTGCTGGTGCGGATGGTGATGCGCAAGGGCGTGCTGTTTCGCGAGCGACGTCTGTCCTATGCCGAGATCGGCCCGACCCGACAGGCGTTGGCGCCATTGCTGGCGCTTGGCTGGGTCGATGGTCAGACGCTGTTGACGCTGGACGAGTTGTTCGCGCTGTTGCTCAAGGATGAAATCAGTACCTGCTTCGCCGCGAGCCTCACGCGCCCGCGGGCTGCCAAGCATGAGCTGTACGAGCAGGTGCGGGAGTCGTTCGACGAGCCACGCACCTTGCAACAGTGGTGGCCGGACTGTCCGGACGCGATCTACAGGCTGAGCCAGCAGGCGGTTTGCGACCGCTTGCGACTGATGTTCTTCGGCAACCTGTATCAGGACTGGTCCGAATTCGTGCTCGCCGACCTCGGCCTGTTGCGTTACGAGCACGTCACTTTCAGCGCCGACTCACGCGCCCTGCGCGTGCGCGAAGACATCGAGTTGTGCATGGCCCTGCATGCCTGTGCCGAGCAACTGGAAAACGGCGCGGACATCGACGGGCTGCTGGCCCGGCTGGATGCCCTGAGTACCGCGAACCCGTGGCTGGAGCGTCGCCGCGCCCGTGTGCAGTATCAGCTGGCGTACCACTGCGAACGGCTTGGCGACTGGTCCCGAGCCTTGCAGATCTATCCCTGTTGCACCCATCCGCAGGCGCGGGAGCGGCATATCCGTGTGCTCGAGCGCAGCGGTGATTACCCGGCGGCGCTGATGCTGGCGCTGGAAGCGGCCGAGCAGCCGGGCAACGCTGCCGAGGCGCAGGCGCTGACACGGATTGTGCCGCGACTGCGGCGCAAGCTCGGCGGCCCGCCGCAGCCACGGCGCAAGGGCGGAGTCGTCAGCCGTCTGGACCTGACCCTGCCGCCGGAGCTGGCAGTGCTGGGCGTCGAACAGGCGGTGCAGCGTCATCTGCAGGAGGCCGACGCAGCACCCGTGCACTATGTGGAAAACACCCTGTTCAACAGCCTGTTCGGCCTGCTGTGCTGGAAGGCGATCTTCGCACCGCTGCCGGGGGCCTTCTTCCATCCGTTCCAGAGCGGCCCACAGGACTTGCTGGACGCCGGCTTCCACAGCCGCCGTATCGATCTGTTCGCCGATTGCCTCGACCAACTGGACGATGGTCGCTATCGCCAGACCATCCTCGGCAACCATGCGGCCAAGCAGGGGCTGCAATCGCCCTTCGTGTACTGGGAACTGCTCAGCGAGGAATTGCTGGAGCAGGCCCTCGACTGCCTGCCCCCGCAACACCTGAAGCAGTGTTTCCTGCGGTTGCTGGAAGACATCCAGGCCAACCGCGCCGGCATGCCCGACCTGATCCAGTTCTGGCCCGGCGAGAAACGCTACCGGATGATCGAGGTGAAAGGCCCCGGCGATCGCCTGCAGGACAACCAGTTGCGCTGGATCGACTTCTGCGCCTTGCACGGTTTGCCGGTGGATGTCTGCCATGTGCAGTGGGCTGAAGCATGAGCTATCGGGTGGCGGTACGCACCCTGTGCGAGTTCACTGCCAAGCGCGGCGATCTGGACCTGCGTTTTACGCCGTCGCCGACCGCCCAGGAAGGTATTGCCGGGCATCGCCGCGTGGTCAAGGGGCGCGGTCCGGACTACCAAGCGGAGGTGGCCCTGGCCGGGGTTTTCGAGGCGCTGGAAGTCCGGGGCCGCGCTGATGGCTACGCGCCAGACCGCAATTGCCTGGAGGAAATCAAGACCCACCGCGGCGACCTCGCCACCCAGCCGGACAACCACCGGCAACTGCACTGGGCCCAGGCGAGGGTCTATGGCTGGCTGATGTGTCAGCAGCGCGATTTGCCCTCGATCAACCTGGCGCTGGTCTATCTCGACGTCGACAACGATCGCGAAACCCGTTTCGAGTGCAGCGCCAGCGCCGCCGAGCTGGAACAGCACTTTCAGCAACTGTGCCAGCGTTTCGTGCATTGGGCCGCCCTGCAGCAGCGGCGCCTGGCCGAGCGTGATGCCGGACTCAATGCCCTGGGCTTTCCCTGGCCGTCGTTTCGCAAGGGCCAGCGCGATCTGGCCGAGACGGTGTACAAGGCCGTGAGTACAGGCCGCTGCCTGATGGCCCAGGCCACCACCGGCATCGGCAAGACCCTGGGTACCCTGTTTCCGCTGCTCAAGGCCATGGCCCGCCAGCCGCTGGACAAGATCCTGTTCCTCACCGCCAAGACCCCAGGTCGCGCCCTGGCGCTGAATGCCGTGCGCCAGGTGATGGCGGTCAGCCCTGAACTGGCACTGCGCAGCCTGGAACTGGTGGCCCGTGACAAGGCCTGCGAATACCCCGGCACGGCCTGCCATGGTGACGCCTGCCCATTGGCGAAAGGTTTCTACGACCGCCTGCCGGCCGCCCGCGAAGCAGCGATGGCCGTGCCACTGCTGGACAAGGCGCAGGTCCGCGCGCTGGCGCTGGAGCATCAGGTCTGCGCGTACTACCTGAGCCAGGAACTGGCGCGCTGGGTCGATGTACTGGTGGCGGATTACAATTACTACTTCGATCAGAGCGCCTTGCTCCATGGCCTGGCCCAGACCGACCAGTGGCGCCTGGCGCTGGCGGTGGACGAGGCCCACAACCTGGTGGACCGGGCGCGGCAGATGTACAGCGCCAGTCTCGACCAGGGCCAGTTGCAGGCCCTGCGCCGCGAGCCGCCAGCGGGCATGGCGAGTGCGTTGCAGAGCCTCAACCGCGAGTGGAACCGCCTGCACAAGGCGCAGGTGGCGCCGTACCAGGCCAGCAACGAGTTGCCGGCGGCCTTTCTCAAGACGCTGCTGCGCTGCATCGGCCTGATCCAGGACCTGATGAACCGTACGCCACAAGCGGTGGACCCGGCGCTGCTGCAGTTCTTCTTCCAGGCCCTGCAATTCGCCCGCCTCAGCGACGTCTTCGACCGGCACTTCCTGTTCGATATCAGCAAGCGCAAAGGGGCAGGGCGCCGCGACCTTTCCACCCTGTGCCTGCGCAATGTGGTGCCGGCACCGCTGATCGGTCCGCGTTTCGCTGCCGCCCGCAGCGCCGTGCTGTTTTCCGCGACCCTCAGCCCGCGGCATTTCTACGCCGACCTGCTGGGCATGCCCGCCGATACGGCCTGGCTGGACGTGGCGTCGCCTTTTGTGGCCGAGCAGTTGCGGGTGCGTATCGTCAGCGAGGTTTCGACCCGCTACCAGCACCGCCAGGCGTCCCTGGCACCCATCGTCGACCTGATCGAGGGACAGTACCGCGAGGAACCGGGCAACTACCTGGCGTTCTTCAGCAGCTTCGACTATCTGCAACAGGTTTCGGCGCTGCTGGCGCAGCGCTATCCGGCCATCGAGCAATGGTCGCAGTCCTCCGGGATGGACGAGGCGCAGCGTCAGGGGTTTCTCGAGCGTTTCGTCGAGGGCGGCCGCGGCATCGGTTTTGCCGTACTGGGCGGTGCGTTTGCCGAGGGCGTAGACCTGCCGGGAACGCGGCTGATCGGCGCGTTCATCGCCACCCTCGGGCTGCCTCAGGTCAACCCGGTCAACGAGCAGCTCAAGCAGCGCATGACCGCGCTGTTCGGCGCCGGCTTCGACTACACCTACCTGTACCCCGGCGTGCGCAAGGTGATCCAGGCGGCCGGGCGGGTGATCCGTGGCACGGAGGATCGCGGCATGGTCATGCTGATCGACGACCGTTTCGATGAGACCCGCGTGCGGCACATGTTCCCGTCCTGGTGGGCAGCGCAGGGCAAATAGTTGCAGGGTGGGAATTTTCGCCGTCGCCTTGTAGTCGAAGTGCCAGTAAACTCTGCGATTTCATCACCCTGAAACTCCTTTCTTGAGGTTTTGCATGAAGCTCAGTCCTCTGGCTGGCAAGTTGGCTCCCGCTTCCGTTCTGGTCGATATCCCACGCTTGTTGACCGCTTACTACACTGGCCGGCCGGACGCCGGCATCGCCACCCAGCGGGTCGCCTTCGGTACCTCCGGCCACCGCGGCAGTTCCTTTGACCTGAGTTTCAACGAAGACCACGTCCTGGCCATCAGCCAGGCGATCTGCCTGTACCGCCAGGCGCAGGGAATCGACGGCCCGCTGTTCATCGGCGCCGATACCCACGCCCTGTCGACGCCGGCTGCGGCCAGCGCCCTGGAGGTGCTGGCGGCCAACGGCGTCGAGGTGATGCTGTCGAAGGACGACGAGTACACCCCGACCCCGGCGGTGTCCCATGCCATCCTCTGCTACAACCGTGGCCGCACCGCCGGCCTGGCCGATGGCATCGTCATCACGCCGTCGCACAACCCGCCTCAGAGCGGCGGTTTCAAATACAACCCGCCCAATGGCGGCCCGGCCGACAGCCATGTCACCAAGTGGATCGAAGCCAAGGCCAACGAGCTGCTGGCCGATAGCCTCAAGGGCGTCAAGCGCATGCCCTACGAGCAGGCGCTGAAGGCCTCTACCACCCATCGTCATGACTATGTCGGTACCTACGTGGCCGACCTGGTCAATGTCATCGACTTCGACGCCATCCGCGGCGCCAGCCTGCGCCTGGGTGTCGATCCGCTGGGCGGTGCCGGTGTGCGTTACTGGTCGGCGATCGCCGAGCACTACAAGCTCAATCTCGAGGTGGTCAATACCGAGGTCGATCCTACCTTCCGCTTCATGTCGGTGGACTGGGACGGCCAGATCCGCATGGACCCGTCGTCGCCGTACGCCATGCAGGGCCTGATCGGACTGCGCGACCGCTTCGACGTAGCCTTCGCCTGCGACCCGGACCACGATCGCCACGGTATCGTCACCCCGACCGGTGGCCTGCTGGCGCCGAACAACTACCTGGCGGTGGCCATCGACTACCTGTTCCAGAACCGTCCGCAATGGCGTGCTGACGCCGCCGTGGGCAAGACCGTGGTCAGCAGCGGGCTGATCGATCGGGTCACGGCACGTCTGGGCCGTCGCCTGTACGAAGTACCGGTCGGCTTCAAGTTCTTCGCCGATGGCCTGTTCGACGGCTCCCTGGGCTTCGGTGGCGAGGAGAGCGCCGGCGCCTCGTTCCTGCGCAAGGACGGCGGTGTCTGGGCCACCGATAAGGACGGCCTGATTCCGGCACTGCTGGCCGCCGAGATCACCGCGCGCACCGGTCGTGATCCGAGCCAGGCTTACGCCGAACTCACCGCCGAGTTGGGCGAGCCGTTCGCCACCCGCGTCGAGGCCAAGGCCAATCCGCAGCAGAAGGCTTTGCTGGGCAAGCTGGCGCCGGAGCAGGTCAAGTCCACTGAACTGGCCGGCGAGCCGATCCAGCAGATCCTCAGCCATGCACCGGGCAACGGCCAGGCCATTGGCGGCCTGAAGGTGATGACCGCCAATGGCTGGTTCGCCGCACGGCCGTCGGGTACCGAGGACATCTACAAGATCTACGCCGAGAGCTTCATCGACGATGCGCACCTGCAGCGTCTGGTGGGCGAGGCGCAGGAACTGGTGGACAAGGCGATTTCCTGACAGGCAGGGCCGCCTGGCGGCCCGTCGCCGGCAACGCCGGCTCCCACGGGAGTTGGCGCTGCCGGCATCTGCTCAGGAACATTCTCCTGTTGTTACGCTAATCCGCTGATTTTCCGGACAATCGCCACTGTCCCATTCCTGCCGAATGGGGTAAAACTTCCGGCTTGTGTGAATTTTCCAGCCGGAGCCGGTGTGTCTGACAAGCTTCCCCCGCAATCCCCTGAACTGACCCCTCCCGCCCAATTGCCCTGGATTCGGCGCCTGGCCGCCCGCCTGCTCGGTCGCGGCCTCAACCGCCTGCGGGCGCAGCACCGCGACTCGTGGTTCCAGGGGCATGCCAGCGGTCTGCGCAGCGGTCATGCCGACGGTTTGCGCGAGGGCTACGACGAAGGCCGCGCCGATGGCTACGAGGCTGGTCGGCAGGTACTGGTGATCCGCGATACCCGCGCCGACGAGCCCGCGGTACCGGGGGTGGACGATGCCCTGTTCGATGACTGGCGCCTGCCACTGAGCGCCGATCTGAAGAAGCGGTTCAAGGCCGATGTCGCCCGCCTTCTGCCAGAGCATGCCCAGCCCAGCGCTGCGCAATGGAAGATGATCTTCAGCGATACCCCGTCCACCTGTGTGATCGCCGGGGCGGGCGCGGGCAAGTCCACCTCGCTGGTGCTGCGCATCCTGCTGCTGCGCCACTACCTGGGCTACGAGCTGGACGCGATGACGGTCGTGACCTTCACCCGCGAGTCGCGCAAGGACTTCATCGCCCGGCTGCTGCAGGTGTTCGGCCTCTGGCAGGTGGCACTGAGCCCGCTGCAGGCGCGGGAACTGGTGCGCACTTTCCATTCGCGGATCCTGCCGCTGGTGCGCAGCCTTCCGGGTTTCAGCCAGGTGCGGGCGTTCGAGACCCTGGGCAGTGAGCTGCCGGCCGGTGCCGAGGCCGATGCCGAAAGCAATCCCTTCGACCTGCGCCTCAACGACGCCCAGCGCCAACAGCTCAACCTGTGTTATCGCGACCTGCTGCGAGCCAGTCCGCGTTTCGCCGAACTGGTCGCCGGCCTGCGCCGCGAGGCAGTACAGCTCAAGTCGCTGGACAAGGACCATCCCGACGTGCAGAAGCGGATGGCGGTGACCCAGCTCTCCGCCAGTCGCGACGAAGAGCTGTGCGACACCGTCGAGGACCTGTGGTTTCGCGCAGGCGCCTGGCCCGTCAAGGGCATCGAGCCGAGTCGCGAGACGGTGGAGATCAATGGCAGCCGTTTCCATTTCCATGGCCGCATCGCCGAGCTGGACGCCTGGGTTGTGCTGGGCTTCGACCCGGGCGAGAACCAGCAGTACAAGCGTCCTGGCGCCAAGCTGCCGGTGTGGGCGGAGTGGCTGGTCAAGCGCACCCTGTTTCAAGCTTTCTGCGATAAGCCTGTGATCTGGCTGGAAAATTACGCCGCGGCCAAACGTTTGACTTCGTCCCTGGCTGGTGATGCGGTAGCCGGGCCCGGGTTCGATTACAAGGTCAAGGGCGAGCTGGCAGCGGTGCCATTGCTGGACGCATTCGTCGCCTCGGCAGGGTTTATCGAGAACCTCGGGCTGGATGTCAGCGTTGCAGTCAGCGGCATGAGCTTCCCCCAGGGCGACACCGATGCGCAGTTCTTCGAAGCGCTGAGCCTGTACTGGAAGGCGCTGGAAAGCCATCTGTTGGGGCTGTCGCCCCCGGTGATGAGCTACAACCGCATGTTCGCCCTGTTCGGCGAGAACAACCCGGAGAACCTGCAACTACTGCCCGACCCGCTGTTGCGGCCTTTGGCGCACCTGATGATCGACGAATTCCAGGATGTGTCGCCGCAGATCGTCTCCTGGCTGCGCGCCAGCCTGCGGGAGATCCGTCGCCGCGGGCCGGCCATGCAGGTAGGGCGACAGGCGCGGCATTCGTCACTGCTGTGCGTGGGCGATGACTGGCAATCGATCTATGGCTGGCGGGGCAGTTCGCCCAAGTACTTCATGGAGTTCGCCAAGACCTTCGTCGCTCCGTCCAGCACCCGGGTGATGCTCACCGACAACTATCGCAGCCACCAGCACATCATCGACGCTGCCGAACATATCGTGAAATCGGCGCCGTCCATCAGTGGCAAGAAGGCCAGGGCGGTCGGACCGGCAGCGGACGAACGCTGGCCAGTGCAGGTGTGCGAACGCGACGAGTCGGCACTGGCACAGCAGGTGACCGAGCATTACCGCCGAGGCGACTCGGTGATGATCCTGTTTCGAAAAACATCTGATAAGTCTCTGATTTCAGAGCATATTAAGTCGATAGTTAATGCTGATTCTAGCTTGCCGGCCGGGCAGCGTCGGCTCCGTCAACTGACCTATCACAGCGCCAAGGGGCTGCAGGCTGACGCGGTGTTCATGCTGGGAGACTGCCAGTACGTGACCCGCTCGCCGTACAAGAACCAGGTCTACCGGTTGGCCGGTCTGTCGCGGGCGGGCGATCCGGAAGGCTTCGATACCGCGCAGAAGGAAGAAGTGCTGCGCCTGGCCTATGTCGCCATCACTCGGGCGGTGCGTCATTGCTACTGGCATGTGGACGTGACGAACGGCGAGCAGGCCAGCCAGCCGCGGGCATCGCTGCTGGTGGACGGGAAGAAGGCGTTCTTCGAGGATCTGCGCAGGACTTGAGGGCCTTATCGCTGGCAAGCGGAGGGCCGCTTGCCAGCGATCGCTTCACAGCCAGTAGGTGACGGCCCACCAGCCCAGACCGCCCATCACGACGGTGTATGGCAGTGCCATCCACACCATCCGCCCATAGGACAAGCGGATCAGCGGTGCAATCGCCGAGGTCAGCAGGAACAGGAACGCCGCCTGCCCGTTGGGCGTCGCCACACTTGGCAGGTTGGTGCCGGTGTTGATCGCCACCGCCAGGGTCTCGAAGTGTTCACGGCTCATGGCACCGTCGAGGAAGGCCTGCTTGACCTCGGTGATATAGATGGTCGCCACGAACACGTTGTCGCTGATGGCCGAGAGCAGGCCGTTGGCGATGAACAGCATGCCCGGCTGCTGGTCGGCCGGCAGTGCCAGCACCGCATGGATCAATGGGCTGAACAGTTGCTGCTGGTGAATCACCGCCACCACCGCGAAGAACACCACCAGCAGCGAGGTGAACGGCATGGCGTCCTGGAAAGCACGGCCCAGGCGGTGTTCGTCGGTGATGCCGGTGAAGGCAGTGATGAGCACGATCACCAGCAGGCCGATCAGGCCCACTTCGGCGAGGTGCAGTCCCAGGCAGACGATCAGGATCAGCGCGGCGATGCCCTGCACCAGCAGGGTGGCGCGTTGCTGGGCGGTGCGTTGGGCGTCGTCCTCGGCGGCATGGGCGGCCAGGACCTGACGTACGCGGTCGGGCAGCAGGGTGCCGTAGCCGAACCAGCGCAGTTTCTCCAGCAAAACGCAGGTCACCAGGCCCGCCACCAGCACCGGCAATGACACCGGCGCGACGTTCAGGAAGAAGGCCTGGAAACGCCAGCCCATTTCATGGCCGATCAACAGGTTCTGCGGTTCGCCCACCAGGGTGCAGACGCCGCCCAATGCCGTGCCGACGGCGCCGTGCATCAGCAGGCTGCGCAGAAACGCGCGGAATTGCTGCAGGTCATCCCGGGCCAGTTCGGGGATGTGCTGGTCGCTGTCGATGCCGGCCTCGCCGCGCGGATTGCCGCCGGAGACAACCCGGTGGTAGACACCATAGAATCCGACTGCCGCACTGATGATCACTGCCGTCACCGTCAGCGCATCGAGAAATGCCGAGAGGAAAGCACACAGGAAGCAAAAAATCAGTGACAACAAGGTCTTGGAGTGAACACCTAACAAGATACGCGAGAAGGTAAACAGCAGCAGATCCTTCATGAAGTAGATCCCCGCCACCATGAACATCAGCAGCAGGATCACCGGGAAGTTGTGCTGCAGCTCTTCGTACAGCGCCTGGGGCGTGGTCATGCCCAGCAACAGGGCTTCGACCATCAGCAGGCCGCCGGGCATCAGCGGGTAACACTTGAGTGCCATGCCCAGGGTGAAGATGAATTGCACCACCAGCACCCAGCCGGTCACCACCGGACCGAGCGTGAAGAACAGCAAAGGGTTGAGCAGCAGGAACAGGCACAAGGTCGCCTTGTACCAGCGCGGCGCCTGCCCGAGGAAGTTGTGGGCCAGAGCGCCGGCCAGGGAAGTGGACATGAAGATGTTTCCTGATAATTCAAAGACCTGCGCACGGTGCCGCAAGCGTCACGCAAGATCAAGACGTGCAGTCCCGGTTTTGGCACAAGTGCGGGGTCCGGGGTGCGATATAGTCCGAAGCTTCCTACATCTGCTGCTCAAGGAGTGTCGCCGTGACCGACTACACCGCATTCAAGGTCGAGCTGTCGAACCATATCGCCCACGTCCAGATCAACCGTCCGGAAAAGATCAACGCCATGAATGCGGCGTTCTGGAGCGAGATCGTCGAGATTTTCCAGTGGATCGACGACACCGATGAGGCGCGGGTCGTGGTGATCAGCGGTGCCGGCAAGCACTTTTCCTCAGGGATCGACCTGATGATGCTGGCCTCGATCGCCAACGAGCTGGGCAAGGACGTGGGCCGCAACGCCCGCCTGCTGCGGCGCAAGATCCTGCAGATGCAAGCGTCGTTCAATGCCGTCGATAATTGCCGCAAGCCGGTGCTGGCGGCGATCCAGGGCTACTGCATCGGTGGCGCCATCGACCTGATCGCGGCTTGCGACATGCGCTACGCGGCCAGCGATGCGCAGTTCTCCATCAAGGAAATCGATATGGGCATGGCCGCCGATGTCGGCACCCTGCAACGCTTGCCGCGCATCATCGGTGACGGACTGCTGCGCGAACTGGCCTATACCGGGCGCACTGTCGATGCCGAAGAGGCCCGGCGCATCGGTCTGGTCAACCGCACCTGGGACGACCACGGCAGCCTGCTCGACGGAGTCTTTGCCATTGCTGCGGAAATTGCGGGAAAATCCCCGATTGCCGTGGCCGGCACCAAGGAGATGCTCAGCTACATGCGCGATCACCGGATCGACGATGGGCTGGAGTACATCGCCACCTGGAACGCCGCCATGCTGCAATCCACCGACCTGCGGGTGGCCGTCGCCGCCCACATGAGCAAACAGAAGCCGGAGTTCGCCGACTGACCAGGGGGGCGAGCCGCTAAGGAACGGGAACATGTCAGCGCGTTGGACCACTGCGGTACTGGATACGACTCTCAACGGCGGCCTGGCGGTCGTGCGCAGCGCCGAAGGCTTCATGCAGGACGCCAATGGCGCGCTGTTCCCCCGTGACTGGCTCAAGCGCCAGGAGCTGGATATCCGCTTCGAGCACGGCATTGGTCATTACGATGGCCAGCCGGTCTACCTGATCGAACTGCACGGCAGCCAGGCGCTGCCGGGCTGCAGTTGGCGCGGCCTGCGTCAGTTCATGCTCGAAGGCGACTTCGATACCTACAAGATCCTCGGTTACGCGGCGCAGATCTCCACCTGGGCCCGCGAGCATCGTTTCTGCGGCAGTTGCGGCCAGGCCATGGTCCAGGTGCCGGGGGAGCGGGCGATGTACTGCCAGCCTTGCGATCTGCGCAGCTATCCGCGGATCTCGCCGAGCATGATCGTGCTCATCACCCGTGGCGACGAAATCCTCCTGGCGCGCTCGCCGCGCTTCGTCACCGGGGTCTACAGTACGCTGGCCGGTTTCGCCGAGCCCGGCGAGTCGGCAGAGGACTGCCTGGTGCGGGAAGTGCGCGAGGAAGTGGCGATCGAGGTGAAGAACATCCAGTACGTCGCCAGCCAGTGCTGGCCGTTCCCGCACTCGATGATGCTGGGTTTCCATGCCGAGTACGCCGGCGGCGAGATCGTCATGCAGCCGGACGAGATCGAGGATGCCCAGTGGTTCCGGGTCGATGCGCTGCCGCCGCTGCCGGCAGGGCGTTCCATCGCCCGCTACCTGATCGACCTCTACGTGGCCCGTCGCCTAGGCCTGGCCGAACCAGTGCTGCCACGCTAGGCGCACGGTCAGCGCCAGCACCACGGTGATGAACACCGGGCGAATGAACTTCGAACCGCCACTGATGGCGGTTCGGGCGCCGAAGAAAGCGCCGACCATCAGTGCCGAGCCCATCGACAAGCCCACCAGCCAGTCCACCTGGCCCGAGAAGATGAACACCGACAGCGCCGCGGCATTGCTGACGAAGTTCATGCTGCGCGCCACGCCGCTGGCCTTGACCAGGTCGATGGGGTACAGCAGCAGGGTACTGACGGTCCAGAACGCGCCGGTACCGGGGCCGGCGACGCCGTCGTAGAAACCGAGGGTGAAGCCCTGGGGGAACTGCCACTTCTTCTTCACCGGCACATCGGCATCCAGCGGCGCCTTGGGCGTGCCGCCGAACAGCAGGTAGACGCCACAGGCAAAGACGATCACCGGCAGCATCTTGTTCAGCCATTCGGCCGGCAGGTAATGGGCGATCACCGCACCCAGCAGCGCACCGACCAGGGTGCCGACCAGCGCGTGCTTCCATTGCGCCGGATGGAACAGTTTGCGGCGGTAGTAGGTGAAGCCGGCGGTGGCCGAGCCGAAGGTGGAGCTGAGCTTGTTGGTGCCCAGCACCAGGTGCGGTGGCATGCCGGCGGTGAGCAGGGCGGGTGTGGTCAGCAGGCCGCCGCCGCCGGCGATGGCATCGATGAAACCGGCGACGAAGGCGACTGCGGCGAGAATGGCGAGGGTGGTGAGGTCAACACTGAGTTCGAAAGGCATGGGGATTTCTTGAGCGACAGGGGCAGGCGAGAAGGGCTCGCCGGAAGGTGGGTATGGTACGCCTGTCATGGGCTTTTGTGTGCTTCTTCAGGGCCTTATCGCTGGTAGGCCAGCTCCCACAGGGTCTTGGGTTTTTTCGCGCAATTGCGGCGCGGCTCAAAACTCTGTGGGAGCTGGTTTGCCAGCGATTGGCCCGCAAAATCACCGATGAATCAGGACAGGAACCCACCATCCACGTTCAGCGCCACACCGGTGGTGTAGCTGGACGCATCGCTGGCCAGGTACAGCACCGCACCGGCCATCTCCTTCGGATCGGCCACCCGCTTGAGCGGAATCTGCTGCAGCGCGGTGTTGAGGATGGCGTCGTTCTTCACCAGCGCCGAGGCGAACTTGGTGTCGGTCAGGCCCGGCAGCAGGGCGTTGCAGCGAATGCCGAACTGGGCGCATTCCTTGGCGAAGACCTTGGTCATGTTGATCACGGCGGCCTTGGTCACCGAGTAGATGCCCTGGAACACCCCCGGTGACACGCCGTTGATCGAGGCGACGTTGATGATGCTGCCACCACCGTTTTCGCGCATCAGCTTGCCGGCTTCCACCGACATGAAGAAATAGCCGCGGATGTTGACGTCCACGGTCTTCTGGAAGGCGCCCAGGTCGGTGTCCAGCACGTTGCAGAACTGCGGGTTGGTGGCGGCGTTGTTGACCAGGATGTCCAGGCGACCGAACTGCTCGCGGATGCCCGCAAACACCGCGCCGATCTGCTCCATCTCACCGATGTGGCAGGCGACGGCGGTGGCCTTGCCGCCGGCGGCATTGATGGCGTCGGCGACCTGCTGGCAGCCGTCCAGCTTGCGGCTGGAGACAATCACATGGGCGCCCTGTTGCGCCAGCAGGTGGGCGATGGCTTCGCCGATGCCGCGGCTGGCGCCGGAGACGAAGGCGATCTTGCCGTCGAGGTCGAACAGTTGGGTCTTGGACATGGGAGGTTCCTTCTTGTCGTTGTCAGAGGCTGGAGGCGTCGATGACCTGCAGGCTCATGTGCTCCAGCAGCTTGTTCATATGGATGAACTGGGCGAAGCGCTTGTCCTGGGTCTGGCCGTGGTAGAAGCGGTAGTAGATCTGCTGGACGATCCCGGCCAGGCGGAACAGGCCGTAGGTGTAGTAGAAGTCGAAGTTGCTGATCTCGATGCCGGCGCGTTCGGCGTAGTAGTCGACGAACTGGCGGCGGGTGAGCATGCCCGGGGCGTTGCTCGGCTGGCGACGCATCAGTTGCACTGGCGCCGGGTCGCTGGCTTCGATCCAGTAGGCCAGGGTATTGCCCAGGTCCATCAGGGGGTCGCCGATGGTGGTCATCTCCCAATCCAGTACGCCAATGATGCGCATCGGGTTGGCGGCGTCGAGGATCACGTTATCGAAGCGGTAGTCGTTGTGGATGATGCCAGGGCGAGGGTGGTCCGCCGGCTGTTTTTCCCGCAGCCAGGCAATCACCGCTTCCCAGCGTGGCGCATCCGGGGTCAGGGCCTTCTCGTAGCGGCTGTTCCAACCTTCGATCTGGCGCTGCACGTAGCCTTCCGGCTTGCCCAGGTCAGCCAGGCCGCAGGCGTGGTAGTCCACCTGGTGCAGCTCCACCAGGCGGTCGATGAAGCTCTTGCACAGTGCTTCGGTGTCTTTGGCGTCGAAGCCCAGTTCGGGCGGCAGGTCGGAGCGCAGGATGATGCCCTTGACCCGGTCCATCACGTAGAACTCGCCGCCGATCAGCGACTCGTCGGTGCAGTGCACGTAGGCCTTGGGGCAGTACGGGAAACCGTCGTTGAGCTGGTTGAGGATGCGGAACTCGCGGCCCATGTCGTGGGCCGACTTGGCCTTGTGGCCGAAGGGTGGCCGGCGCAGTACGAATTCGCGCTCCGGGTAGGTCACCAGGTAGGTCAGGTTCGAGGCGCCGCCGGGGAACTGGCTGATGGTCGGAACACCGCTGAGGCCGGCAATGTTCGCCTTCAGGTACGGATCGATCAGGGCAGGATCGAGTTCTTCGCCGGGGCGGACCTGGGTGGACTGGTCGGTGAGCGTCATGCTTTTCCCTTATTTTGGTAGCCATGGAACATTGGCTAATCTAATTCTCGCGTGGATCACTGCCAAGCGCCGCAACGCCTTATTGGCGCGGGTGTTGCCGGTCGATCACCGCTCCTGATGCCCCGGATCGACGGGCGAAAAAAAACCGAAGCGGGTGAAGGCTTCGGTCTTTTTCTGCCATGGGCGTGACGCTTAGGCCGGGAACAGCTCGCTGAGCTTCATCGACAGCATCATGTCGCCTTCGACGCGCAGCTTGCCGCCCATGAAGGCCTGCATGCCGTCGGTTTCGCCGCTGACGATGCCTTTGAGGGTTTCGCTGTCCAGCACCAGGGTGCAGTTGGCGTCGGCGTTTTCGCCTTCCTGGATCTCGCAGGTGCCATCCTTGACGATCAGGGCGTAGTGCTTGTCTTCGTCGGTGATGTTGAAGCCGAAGACCAGGTCCAGGCCGGCGGCGGCGCTCGGGTTGAACTTGGCTTTCATGGCTTCAACGGCTTTGGCGACATCGCTCATGGTGTTTTCCTTATTGAGTGGTTGCAATTACGCAGGGTCATACAGGCCGGACCTCATCGCCAGGTGACGAGTTCCGGAATCCTCAGCAGCCGCACATGGGCTTGGCTGTTGAAGGAGGCCAGGGTCACTTCGCTGCCGCGGAATTTCAGCTGGCTGAGCGAAGTGTTGATGATCTGCCAGTTCAGCTCGAAAGCCTGGCTGGCGCTGATTCCGGTGATACGGTGCAGCAGGGCGGCGATGGTGCCGCCGGAGGTGAAGATTGCGATATTGTCACCGCTGGCGGCCTGGGCGAGCACGCGTTGCAGGCCGTCGCCGGTGCGCCGGACGAACGCGGCCCAGCTTTCCAGGCCTTCGCTGTCGTGCTGGCCGCCGTGCCAGCGCTGCACGATCAACGCGAACAGGCGCTGGAACTCGGCGCGGTGCTGGCGCGCGTTGCGCAAGACATGCAGGGCTTCGGGTTCTTCAGGCAACAGGCCGGGGAGCAGGGCGCGGATCACCGCGTCGGCATCGAACTCGTTGAAGGCGGCGTCGGTTTCCAGTTCCGGCACTGCGCTGCCGGCAGCCTGCATGCGGGCCAGGGCGAGGCGGGCGGTGTCCTGCTGGCGGCGCAGGTCGCCGGCCAGGCAACGGTCGAGATTCAGGCCAAGCTGGCTCAGGTGGTCACCGAGGGCTTCGCTCTGGCGCATGCCCACCGGAGACAGGACGTCATAGTCGTCTGCGCCGAAAGAGGCCTGGCCATGTCGAATCAGATAGATGCTGCCCACGGGGTGCGCCTGGTCGGTTTGGATCTGGCGAGGTTAGGTTGCCACCAGCGGGCTGTCAACGAAAAAACATACAAGCGTTTGAAAAGAGCGTTTGAACTGCTTGCGAGACATTTCCTACGCTGGCGACCGCTTCCTGCCGCCGGTATGCTTCACTATCGTTTTCGCGCCGTGAGGGCGCAGGTCAGTAAGGAGTAATCGTGGAGTTTCTTGCAGAGTACGCAAGCTTTCTCGCCAAAACCGCCACCCTGGTGATTGCACTGCTGGTCGTGCTGTCGGCGATCGCCGGCATGCGTGGCAAGGGCCGGCGCAAGGCCGGCGGGAACTTGCAGGTCACCCGCCTCAACGAGTTCTACAAGGATTTGCGCGAGCGCCTGGAGTCGGGGCTGCTGGAAAAGCATCAGCTCAAGGCCCTGCGCAAGCAGCAGGCCAAGGAGCAGAAGAAGCAGAAGAAAGCCGTGGCCGACGACAAGCCGCGGGTGTTCGTGCTGGATTTCGACGGCGACATCAAGGCGTCCGCCACCGACAGCCTGCGCCATGAGATCACCGCCTTGCTGAGCCTGGCCACGTCACGGGACGAAGTGGTGCTGCGCCTGGAGAGCGGTGGCGGCATGGTGCACAGCTATGGCCTGGCCGCCTCGCAACTGGCGCGGATTCGTCAGGCAGGCGTTCCGCTGACCGTGTGCATCGACAAGGTCGCCGCCAGTGGCGGCTACATGATGGCCTGCATTGGCGAGCGCATCGTCAGTGCGCCGTTCGCCATCCTCGGCTCCATCGGCGTGGTGGCGCAGTTGCCCAACGTCAATCGTCTGCTGAAGAAGCACGATATCGACTTCGAAGTGCTCACCGCCGGGGAGTACAAGCGCACCCTCACCGTGTTCGGCGAGAACACCGAGAAGGGCCGGGAGAAATTCCAGGAAGACCTGGACGTGACCCATCAATTGTTCAAGGACTTCGTGTCCCGTTATCGCCCGCAACTGCACATCGACGATGTGGCTACCGGTGAGGTCTGGCTGGGCGTTGCGGCGCTGAACAAGCAACTGGTGGACGAGCTCAAGACCAGCGACGAATACCTCAGCGAGCGTTCCCGCAGCGCGAACTTGTACCACCTGCATTTCGCCGAGCGTAAAAGCCTGCAGGAAAGGGTAGGGCTGGCGGCCAGCGGTTCGATCGAGAACACCGTCCTGGGGTTGTGGAGCCGGATCAGCCGCTGGCGCTGATCTTCAGGGCCTCATCGCTGGCAAGGCCAGCTCCCACTGGGTCCTGCGCCTTAGACAATCTGTGGGCGCTGGCTTGCCAGCGATGAGGCCAGTACCCGCACATCGAAAACGAAAAAGCCCCGCCATCACTGGCGGGGCTTTTCATTTCAAGCAGCGATCAGCGACGACGGAACAGCGGCAGCGGTTCGTCGGTGGCGGCCTGGTAGGTCACCGAGAAGTCCTTGAGACTTTCCAGCGCCTCTTCCGGGTTTTTGTCGGCACGGATGGCGAAGGCATCGAAACCGCAACGGGCCATGTAGAACAGCTGGTCGCGCAGCACGTCGCCAATGGCGCGCAGTTCACCGGTGAACTTGTAGCGGTCGCGCAGCAGGCGGGCGTTGGAGTAGTTGCGGCCGTCGGTGAAGGCCGGGAAGTTCAGGGCGATGACCTGGAAATGACCCACGTCTTCACCGATTTCCTCGGCTTCTTCATCGCTGTCCAGCCACACGCCCAGGCCGCCGTCGCGGGCCTTGAGGGCGTGGGCGTGTTCACGCCAGAGCTGCAGCGGCACGATGTAGTCGTCGCAGTTGGTCAGTTGGTCCAGGGTCACGTCCTTGGGCAGCAGGTGCCAGGTTTCGTCGACGATCTGGTTGTTCTTAATGATTCGCTGCATAGACGCGTTCCTTGAAAGGGTCGATGCCGATACGCTGGTAGGTGTCGATGAAGCGCTCGTCTTCGGTACGTTTCTCGACGTACACGGCGATCAGCTTTTCGATCACATCCGGCATGTCGTCCTGGGCGAAGGAGGGGCCGAGGATCTTGCCCAGGCTGGCGTCGCGGCTGGCGCTGCCACCGAGGGAAACCTGGTAGAACTCCTCGCCTTTCTTGTCCACGCCGAGAATGCCGATGTGGCCGACGTGGTGGTGGCCGCAGGCGTTCATGCAGCCGGAGATGTTCAGGTCCAGTTCACCGATGTCGAACAGGTAGTCCAGGTCGTCGAAGCGGCGCTGGATGGATTCGGCGATAGGGATCGACTTGGCGTTGGCCAGGGAGCAGAAATCACCACCTGGGCAGCAGATGATGTCGGTCAGCAGGCCGATGTTCGGCGTGGCGAAGCCGTGCTCGCGCAGTTCCAGCCAGAGGGCGTGCAGTTCGCTCTGCTCGACGTCGGCGAGGATGATGTTCTGCTCGTGGGAGGTGCGCAGCTGGCCGAAGCTGTAGCGATCGGCCAGGTCGGCGACCTTGTCGAGCTGCTTGTCGGTCAGGTCGCCGGGAGCGACGCCCGTAGGCTTGAGCGACAGGGTAACGGCCACGTAGCCCGGCTTCTTGTGCGCCAGGGTGTTGCGCACGCGCCAGCGGGCGAAGCCCGGATGCTGCTGATCGAGCTCGGCAAGCTGGGCGTCGAGGTTGTCCAGGGCCTTGTAGGCCGGATCGACGAAGTGCTTGGCGACGCGATGCACTTCGGCTTCGGTCAGGGTGGTGCTGCCGCCCCGCAGGTGGGCCATCTCGGCCTCGACCTTCTCGGCGAACACTTCAGGGGTGAGGGCCTTGACCAGGATCTTGATCCGCGCCTTGTACTTGTTGTCACGACGGCCGTAACGGTTGTACACGCGCAGGATGGCGTCGAGGTAGCTCAGCAGGTCCTGCCACGGCAGGAACTCGTTGATGAAGGCGCCGACCACCGGGGTACGGCCCAGGCCGCCACCCACCAGAACACGGAAGCCCAGCTCGCCGGCAGCGTTGTGCACCGGCTCAAGGCCAATGTCGTGCACTTCGATGGCCGCGCGGTCGCTGGTGGAACCGTTGATGGCGATCTTGAACTTGCGCGGCAGGTAGGCGAATTCAGGGTGGAAGGTGGTCCACTGGCGGACGATTTCACACCATGGACGCGGGTCGATCAGCTCGTCGGCGGCCACGCCGGCGAACTGGTCGGTGGTCACGTTGCGCAGGCAGTTGCCGCTGGTCTGGATCGCATGCATCTGCACGGTAGCCAGTTCGGCAAGAATCTCGGGGATGTCTTCCAGTGCAGGCCAGTTGTACTGCACGTTCTGCCGGGTGCTGATGTGCGCGTAGCCCTTGTCGTAGTCGCGTGCGATCTTCGCCAGCATGCGGGTCTGGCGGGAAGTCAGCTGGCCGTAAGGCACGGCGACCCGCAGCATCGGGGCAAAACGTTGGATGTAGAGGCCATTCTGCAGGCGCAGGGGGCGGAATTCTTCTTCGCTCAGCTCGCCGGCCAGATAGCGGCGCGTCTGATCCCGGAACTGCTTGACGCGGTCCTCGATGATCCGCTGATCGTACTCGTCGTATACGTACATAGGGGTCCTGTTCTCAAGCTGCTTGCAGCTAATCGCGCGCACGGCCGCGCACTCCGGATGCGGAGCCGTGGAAAGATAGCAGGTTGTATTTATGTGAAAAAGTGAAGTTTTTGCATATGAAAATAACGTTTTGGTCTAAGTGAGACTGGCTAGCGTTTGGCGCCGTCTCCGTTCGTCCGCCGAGTGGTAAATATCCCTTCTTGAGCAAAGGAGATTGCTGAACTTAACTGCTGAAGGTGTGCATTCCCATAACCACTACAAAAGAGGCGATGCAATGGGAAATCCGACCAAAACCGGCAAGACGGACAGCAGTGTCGATGCGTGGGCAATTCTCTGCCTGATCGTCCTGGTCGTCGTAACCGCCGTGTACTGGGTCAGCCATCAGTGACGGAACGCTGAGGCTGATTCGAAAACATTCAACCGTGATCCAGCGACAGAAACCGCCTGCGGCATGGACCCCGCGGGCGGTTTTCGTTTCAGCGGCTGGTGAGATGAAGGGCCAGCTGCACCAACCCGTACAGCACCAGAATGAACACCAGGGTGAAGGCGGTACCCATGGCGATGAAGTGCGAGGGTTTGCCGTGGGTGAAGTCGCGGGCGCGGTTCTTGCCACTTTGCACGCCGAAGGCGGCGGCGAGGATGCTGTGCAGCAATTGCCAGAAGGTGGGGGGCTTGCCCTGTGGCTCGTCCATGGTCGACTCTCCTGAAGGGGTGTCGGAAAGTCTAGCCCCTGATGTCACCGCTGCCCGGGGTCTGCCTCGACATTCAGCTTGCGCAGCAAGCCTTCGAGGCTGTGTTCCAGTTGCCGCTTGAGTCGATCCCGCTCTGTTTCCCCCGCGCCCAGGGTGCAGCCCTGCTCGAGTGCGTCGCAATGGGCGACCAATCCCCGTGCCTTGAGCATTTTCATCCCGCCGCGAATGCGGTGCGCCAGGGCTTTCAGCGCGGCGGCAGGTGCGTCGGGGGCAAGGGCGCGCAGGGCGGCAAGGTCCTGGCGGGTGCTGTGGGCCAGCTCTTGCACCAGTCTGCGGATCAACTGCGGGTCGTTCAGGGTCAGGTGACGCAATGCTTCAAGATCGAAACCGCTGTCGTCTTCCTCGGTCCTTGCCGCCAGTGCCGTTCGGCCCGGGCCGCCGAGGTGCTGGCGCAGGGCGCCCAGTCCGATGGGTTTGAAGAGGCAGTCGTCCATCCCTGAGGCCAGGCAGCGCTCCCGTTCTTGTGCCTGGGCATTGGCGGTGAGGCCGAGGATCAGGCAACGCTGGCGCCCGTTCGCGGCTTCCTCGGCACGCACTGCCCTGGCCAGCCCGTGCCCGTCCATGCCCGGCATGTTGCAGTCGGTGATCAGCACGTCGAACTGGCCTGCGCGCCAGGCCTCGAGGCCGGCGGTGCCGTCGCTCGCCTGGCTGACGCGGTGGCCAAGCACGCCCAGTTGTTTTTCCAGCAGCATCAGATTGGCAGGGTAGTCGTCCACCACCAGGATATTCAGCGACGGGCTCTGGCTCGGGGTTTCGCTCGTGCCGGTCTCGCCGGTTTCAGGTTCGGTGGCCCAGGGCAGGGTCAGGCTGACGTCGATCCGGGTCCCGCGCCCTGGTTCGCTGGTCAGGTGCAGCGTGCCGCCCATCAGCTCGCACAGGGTGCGGCTGATCATCAGGCCGAGCCCGGTGCCCTGACGCGCCGGCTGCGAGCCGGCCTGGGCGAAGGGACTGAACAGTCGGGTCTGGTCCTCTGCGCTGATGCCGATGCCGCTGTCTTCCACGCTCAGGGTCAGGCGTACGCCCGACGTATCAGGCTCCTCGGCCCCGCAAAGCAACACCCGGACCCCGCCGCGCTCGGTGAATTTGACCGCATTGCTCAACAGATTCGACAGCACCTGGCGCAACCGCAGCGGATCGACCAGCACGGCTCGGTCCGCGCCACTCAGGTCGAGCTCGAGCGCCAGCCCCTTCAGGTGGGCGCTACTGGCGAACACCTGCGCGGTCGCGCGGATCAACGCCGGCAAGTCGGTGGGCTGCGGCGCCAGGGCCATATGCCCGGCTTCGATCCTGGCGATATCCAGCACATCGCCGATCAACTCCAGCAGGCTGCTGGCGGAATCGAACGCCACCTGCAGCGACGGTTGGTCGACACGGCCCTGCGCGGCGTCCTTGAGGGCCAGTTCCAGAAGGCCGATCACCGCGTTCATGGGGGTGCGGATTTCGTGGCTCATGGTGGCGAGGAAGGAGCTCTTGGCCAGGCTGGCGCTGTCGGCCGCTTCTTTGGCCAGCCGCAGTTCCTGCAGCAGACCTTCGCTGATCTTCAGCTGACGCTGCAGGGCCTCTTCGGCCTGGCTGCGCTGATCGATCAGACGACGCAGGTAGCGGTTCCACAGCACCACCGCAGCGATCGCCAGGCCCGCGACGATGAGAATCTGCAGCACCAGGCCGCGGTAGTTGCGCCACGGGTTGTCGCTGATCAGGGCATTGGTGCGCCAGCGGTTGGCCAGCAAGGTCATTTCGTCCGGCTCGATGCTCAGCAGCGTCTTTTCCAGGATCGAATGCAGTTCGGTGTCGCCACGGGCGGTGGCGAACGCCGCCGTGGCCGGGTTGTCGTCCAGCAGGGCGGCGATGCGCAGGCGGTCCTTGAACAGGCGACTGATGAAATAGGCGGCGTTGATCTGCGAACTGATCGCGGCATCCGCACGCCCCTGGGCGACGTACTCCATCAGCGCCAGCGGGTCGTCCACCTCGACCAGTTCGATGCCCGGATACTCCCTGCGCAAGCGCTCGGTGAACGGGGCGCCACGAATCAGTGCCAGGCGCTTGCCACGCAGCGCCTCGGGGCTGTCCGGCGCATCGGCGCGAACGGCGGTCACCAGCACCCTGGGGGTGGTCAGGTAAGGGCGGGTGAAGTCGAGCGTGCGGGCGCGCTCGGCGCCGTAAGGCAAGGTGCCGACCAGGTCTGCCTGGCCGTTTTCCACCAGTGCGATCATGGCAGGCACCGAGTCGGCTTCGACGATCTGGAATGACAGGCCAGTGCGCAAGCCTATCTGCTCCAGCAGGTCGGCGGTGATGCCGCGAAACTGCTGCTTGTCATCGAGGAACGTCAGCGGGGCGAAGTATTTGTTGATCGCTACCCGCACGCTCGGATGCTGGCTGATCCACGCCTGCTCCTGCGGCGTCAGGGCCAGGGCGCCGCGGTTGAGCAGTGCACTGTTCAGGCCGCTGCTCCAGCGCCGGGCAACGTTGACCCGGTCGCTTTCCGAGAGGTTGCCCAAGGCTTTGTCGAGCAGGCGCAGCAGGACGTCGTTGTCGTGTTCGAGAGCAAAGCTGAACGACGCGCGCAATGGTTTGACATACCAGGCAATCTGCACGCTGTCGCGATAATGATTGCCGATCAGGTAATCGGCGCTGATGGCATCGCCGATGAAGGCGTCGGCCTTGCCCTGGGTCAGCGCCGCCAGCGCCGCCAGGTTCGACGCATAGAGCTGCAGCGTGGCGCGGGGATAGACCTGGCGGATACGCTCGACCGGCAAGTAGTGATCGACCATCGCCAGGCGCGCGCCTGCCAGGTCGTCGTCGGGGGCGCGCGGCTTGCCCAGCGGCGTGGCGATGATCGCCTGGTCGTCGGCATAGGGCAGGCTCAGCAGGAGTTCGCGGTCGGCGCCTTCGTAGCCGTTGGCACTGCCCAGCAGGTCGATATCGCCCCGGTGCAGCGCCTGGATAGCGGCGCCGCGGCTGGGGTAGTGCAGGACCTGCAGGTCGATCTTCAGTTGCTCGGCCAGCAGGCCGGCGTAATCGGCGGTAAGGCCCTCGTAGTCGCGCTGGCTGACCGTGATGTCGAAGGGCGGATAGTCAGGAGCCGAGGTGCCCAGGCGCAGGACTTTCTTGCGCTCCAGCCAGCGTCGGTCCTCGACGCTCAGGGCCGGTGGCGCGCTGCTGGCGATCGAGCGGGCGAGCAGTTCGCGCGATGCTGCCTGCTCCACCGCCGGTAGCGGGGCCGGCAGCAGGAGGATCAGGCCGCCGACTCCCCAGGCGCCAAGCAGGCGAGTTTTCATTTGCGTTCAGTTCATTTCGTGGCGATTGGCCACGTCCAGCAGTTCCGCCAGGGATCGGACGTGGAGTTTGTCCATGATGCGGGTCTTGTAGGTGCTGATGGTCTTGGAACTCAGGATCATCGCCTCGGCGATTTCGTTGTTGGTCGCGCCCTTGGCCAGTTGCCGCATGACCTCGAACTCACGGTTCGACAGACGCTCCAGGCGCTTGGCTTCGGACTGGGTGTGGGGCGCCATGCGCACCAGGTCGGGCAGATAGGAGTAACCGCTGAGTACCGCCTTGAGGGCGCCGGTGAGAATCTGTGTGTCTTCGTCCTTGCGAACGAAAGCCGATGCCCCGGCCTCGATGCAGCGCTTGGCGAACAGACGGGGTGGCAGGCCGGTGAACGCGATGATTCGGGGCGTCGGATCAACGGCGCGCAGCCTTTCCAGAACGGTCAGGCCGTCGAGGCGCGGAAGGCCGAGATCCAGAACCACCACCTCAGGTGCGTACTGCTGGCACAGGCTAACGGCTTCGACGCCATCGCCGGCTTCGCCGACGATCTCGTAACCTTCGCGCTCCAGCAGCAGACGAGTGGCAAAACGGATCATTGGGTGATCGTCGACGATCAGAATCTTGTGCATCACAACTCCTGCATCAGGAATGGATTGTTCCCGAGTCACTCAGGAGTGGAACCCGCCAGTCCAGGCGGGCCGCTCACGATACGTCGAATCAGGTTCGATGAGTACGTGGAGTATAGAGCTGTGGAACAATTCGGTATTTTCTGATGAAAATTCCTACACGCCTGACGAAAGCACCGTCGGCCCGACGCCGTATCCGGGTGGCCGGGCTTCCGGAACCTGGCTGACGGCGCCGGGGAATATGAACGACAACGTCGCAGTGCGATGCCAGCCTCAACGCGTTGCCGGACGGGCTGCCAGGATCGCGCCAGGGACCGGTTTCAGGGCTTTGGCCACCTCGGCCTGGATGGCATAGGCAGGTGCCTCCACGGCATCGAAATCCCGGGTGTAACGGGTGGCGAAGTCGTCCACGCCCCATTGCTGGTACTGCTGGACGTGCTTGAGTTCGTGGGCCCAGAGGGCGACGTTGTCCTGCGCGTCGCTGGCATTGCGAAAGACGATGACGTCCACCAGGGTCACGGCATTGACATCGGGGTTCTGCAGGAACGCGCTGGCGGCGTCCAGTTGCTGCGGGTTGCCCACTTGAAAGCGGGCGGCATCGAGTACCTGGAAGTCATACCAGGGCTCCAGTTGCGCGCGAATGTGCAGGGGGATCGGCTCGACGCCCGAGGCGACCGCGGTGTCCCGGGACAGTTTCAGCCAACTGGCCAGCCCCGACGAGGCCATGCGAGAGACGTTGTCGATCAGTGTGAACAGGTCGTCGGTCTGACCGTTGGCCGGCGTGGCGGCGGGTGCCGTCGGGGTGAAGCCCAGGGTCAGGCAAAGCAGCAGGGCAGGACAATGCCTGAACGTCGAACGGATGGACATGAAGCTCCTGCCGGATGGGCGTGGTGAAAGTCTGGGACATCCGTTGGACCGGATGCATGGCATTTTGTTACCGGCTGCCGACAAAGTGTACAGGGGCTTGAGTGGCGTCGGCGGCGCAGGCATCCTTGCGCGCTTCGATCTGCCTGGAGCCGTCATGGACGCCTCGACTCTTCTGCTCTACGTCATCGCCGCCAGTGCGGTGATGATCACGCCCGGCCCGGCCATGCTGCTGGCCCTGAACAATGGCGCTACCCATGGCATGCGTGTGGCCGGCTTCGGCATGGCCGGGGCGATGCTCTCCGACCTGATTCTGATCGGCGCCGTGGGGTGCGGCCTCGGTGCCTTGCTGCAGGCATCCGAGCAGTTGTTCAGCCTGGTGAAGTGGGTCGGCGCCGCCTACCTGTTGTACCTGGCGGTGGTGCTCTGGCGGGCGCCGGTGCGGGCGCTGAATGCTGATGGCGCCGCGGCGGCGGTCTCTGGGCGCTCCAGTTTTCTGCGGGCGTTGTTCGTCGGCCTGTCCAACCCCAAGGGATTGCTGTTCTTCTCGGCGTTTCTGCCGCAATTCATTCGCCCGGACCAGCCGGTGCTGCAGCAATACCTCATCCTTGCGGTGATCACCGCCTCCCTCGACTGCCTGATGATGATCGTCTACGCCCTGGGCGGACGGCACGCGGTGCGCTCGTTTTCCGCACGGGTGATGTGCGGGATCAACCGTGGCTGCGCCGGCATGCTCGCGGTACTGGCGGTGGGCCTGAGCCTCTACCGGCGCAACGACCTGCACTGAGGGTTCAGGGCGCTGGCTCCAGCGCCTTGTGCACGAATCCGCGACTGGCGGCCAGCACGGCCTGGCGGCTGTCATCGCTGGCCAGCATCCGCGCCACCAGCAGGGCGCCCACGCATTGGCTGAGCAATACCCAGGCCAGGGCGTCATCTTCCAGAATCCCTGCCCACGCCTCATGCAAGGCGCTGAGCCAATGCTCGGCTTCCTCCCGCACCTTGATATCGGCCCTGGCGATCTCCGCGCCCAGGGTCGGCAGGGCGCAGCCGTTTTCCGGGTTTTCCAGATGGGCCATGCTCAGGTACTGATCGAGGCAGCGCCGCAGTTTGTCGCAGGTCAGGTCGCCGGTCTGTGTCTTCAGGTTGATGAAACTGTGGGACAACTCCTGTCGGACGATCTCGCTGAACAGGTCGTCCTTGGACGGAAAGTGGTTGTAGAAGGCGCCGCCGGTGAGGCCAATGGCCTTCATCAGGCCGGCTACGCCGGTAGCGGAGAAGCCGCCCTGCTTGGCCAGGGCGCCGCTGCTCTGCACCAGCTTCTGCCGGGTCTGCTCCTTGTGCTCGTTGGAGTAGCGCACGCTCGAAATCCTCTGTGACACGCTTGACGGGTGTCGGAATCATAGCATAGCGTTCATTTACTAAACGATCATTCATCAAAAGGGCGACACCCATGAACGAAAACAACAAAGTCGTACTGGTGATCGGTGCGGGCGACGCCACTGGCGGGGCCATCGCCAAGCGGTTTGCCCGGGAGGGCTATGTTGCCTGCGTGACGCGGCGCAGTGCCGACAAACTCCAGCCACTGCTCGACGAGATCCGTGCCGAAGGTGGCCAGGCCCACGGTTTTGCTTCCGATGCACGCAAGGAAGAGGAGGTGGCAGCGCTGATTGAACAGATCGAGAGCAGCATCGGCCCGATCGAGGCATTCGTCTTCAACATCGGCGCCAACGTGCCGTGCAGCATCCTCGAGGAGACCCCGCGCAAGTATTTCAAGATCTGGGAAATGGCTTGTTTCGCCGGCTTTCTCACCGCGCAGGCGGTGGCTCGGCGCATGGTCACCCGCGAGCGTGGCACCATTCTGTTTACCGGCGCCACTGCCGGCTTGCGCGGGGCTGCGGGGTTTGCCGCCTTCGCCGGGGCCAAGCACGGCATCCGCGCCCTGGCCCAGAGCATGGCGCGGGAGCTGGGGCCGCGAAACATCCATGTCGCCCATGTGGTGGTGGACGGCGCCATCGATACGGCGTTCATCCGTGACAGTTTCCCGGAGCGCTACGCGCTCAGGGAACAAGACGGCATCCTCGATCCTGGCCATATCGCCGACAACTACTGGCACCTGCACGCCCAGCCGCGCGATGCCTGGACCTTCGAACTGGACCTGCGCCCGTGGATGGAGCGCTGGTAAGCCGCCGCCCGTTTCCACTGAAATGGCTCACCTTCACACAAGGACCTGTATTTCATGAGCAAGACCGTCGAATTCTTCTTCGATCTCGGCAGCCCCGCCAGCTACCTGGCCTGGACCCAGCTTGCGCGCCTGCGCGCCGCGCATGGCGCCAGTGTGGTGTTGCGTCCCATGCTGCTGGGCGGTGTGTTCCAGGCCACCGGCAACAGCTCGCCGGTCACCGTACCGGCCAAGGCCCGCTATACCTGCATCGATTTCCAGCGTTATGCCGCCCGCTACGGGGTGACGCTGCGTTTCAGCCAGCACTTTCCGATCAACACCCTGACACTGATGCGCGGTGCCGTCGCTGTGCAACGGCACCAGCCCGAGCGCTTCGAGGATTACCTGGCAGCGATGTTCACGGCGCTGTGGGTGGGCGCACGCAACCTCGGCGATCCGGCGGTCGTGGCGCAGGTGCTGGTGGAGGCGGGCTTCGAGCCGGACGCCTTCGCCGCCTGGGTGGGCGATGCGCAAGTGAAGGAGGCACTGAAAAGCGTCACGGAAGAGGCGGTGCGCCGTGGGGTGTTTGGCGCACCGACCTTCTTCGTCGGCGACGAGATGTTCTTCGGCCAGGACCGGCTGCCCTTCGTTGAAGACGCGCTGTAGCGCATGGCTCATCGCCGGCAACGCCGGCTCCCACGAGGCTTGCGGCGCACCATCATCCCGGGAATGACCTCCGCACCCTGGAGTGCCCCAGGAGAGTGTCACAGTGGGAGCCGGCGTTGCCGGCGATGACGCCTTCAGCAGCACCGATGGTCATCGCCCGGCCTGACCCTCCAGCAAACCGTACACCCGCCACGCCAGCTTTACCCGCTCGGTATTGGGGTAATTGCGGTTGGCCAGAATCACGATGCCCCACTGCTTTTCCGGAACCAGTGCCACATAGGCGCCAAAGCCGTTGGTCGAGCCGGTCTTGTTCAGCCACACCTGCGGTTTTGGCGCCAGCGGCGGGGTGATCGTCTCGACCGGTGCGCCGAGCAGTGCGGTGCGGTTGTCGTTGCCGTCCAACAGGGTCTGCAACGCCAGCGGCGCGTCGTACTGCTCCCAGATCAGGTCCTGGGTCATGGCACCGCGGCGGAAATAACCGCGATGGGTCTGCGCCAGCGCCTCCTTGAGCGGCGGCGCCAGTTCGACGCGGCCCAGGTTGGCCTCGACGAAGCGCAGCAGGTCATGGCTGGTGCTTTTCACGCCGTAGGCTTCGTCCGCCAGTACGCCGGGGTTGACCCGCACCGCCTGCCCATTCTTGTCGTAGCCCCAGGCGTACAGCGCCTGCTGGTCCTTGGGTACCTCGATAAAAGTGTGCCTGAGCCCGAGGCCGGGCAGCAGGTGGTCCTGCAGGGCGGTGCGATAGGGCATCTGCAATTGCCGGGCGGCGATCATGCCAAGCATGCCGATGCTCGGGTTGGCATAGGTGCGCCAGGTGCCGGCCGGATGTTCCGGTTTCCAGTCCTTGAGCCAGACCAGCAAGGTGTCGTTGTCGCTGACCGAATCGGGAAACTGCAACGGCATGCCGCCGGTGGTGTGGGTGGCGAGGTTGATCAGGCTGAGCTTGCCGAACGCTGTACCGGCCAGTTCCGGCAGGTAGTCGTCGACGCGGGCGGTCATCGAGAGTTTTCCCTGGGCCTGGGCATAGCCGGCCAGGGTGGCGGCGAAGGTCTTGCTGATGGAGCCCAGCTCGAACAGGGTGTCGCCGGTCACCGCCTGGTGACTGGCCGTGTCGGCGACGCCGAATTCGTAAAAATGCTGCCGGCCGTTGTCGGTGATGGCGATGGCCAGGCCGGGAATGCCGTTGTCGCGCATCAGCGCCTGGGCGGCGTCGCGAATCTGCTGGTCGAAACCGGTGTCGGCCTGTACCGCCAGAGGGAAGGTGCACAGCGCGGCAAAGGCAAGAGGAAGAGGGCGCATGAAAAGCTTCCGTGTCGAACGAACACGCACCCTGCTTGAGAACGGCGCAAGTATCAAGGCTGATACCTGCGCCACGGCTATCAGGATTTGAAGCGGCCGACCAGGCCATTCAACTCCTGCGACAGCTCCGACAGGCGTCCGGAATCCTGCTGCGCTGCGCTCGCCAACTCCTCGACACGGCGGGCTTCGTCGTAGATCTGCTGGATATGCCGGTTGATCTCTTCGGCGACGCTGTGTTGCTCCTCGGCCGCCGCCGAGATCTGCAGGTTCTGGTCGCGGATTTCGTTCACCGACAACTGGATGCCTTCGAAGCTGTCCCGTGCACTGGCGATGGACGACACGCTGGCCTGGGACAGGTCCAGGCAGCTTTCCATCTTCTGCGACACTTCCTGGGTCTTGCTGCCGAGGGTGCCGAGCAACTGATCGATCTCGCCGGTGGAATCGGCGGTGCGCTTGGCCAGCGCCCGTACTTCATCCGCAACCACGGCGAAACCGCGGCCCTGGTCGCCGGCGCGGGCGGCCTCGATGGCGGCGTTCAGCGCCAGCAGGTTGGTCTGCTCGGCGATGGCGCGAATGGTGCCGAGGATCTGGTTGATATCGCGGCTGCCCTGTTCAAGCTCGACCATGGCCCTGGACGATTCGCTCAGGCGGTGGCTGAGGCGGTTGACGTTGTCGGTGGTCTGCTCGATCTGCTGCTTGCCTTCGGCGACCCGTCGATGGCCGTTTTCCGCCGCATCGGCGGCGCTGCTGCAGGAGCGGGCGACTTCGTTGGCGGTGGCGACCATTTCATTGAAGGCGGTGGACACCAGCTCGACAGCCTCGCGCTGGCGTCCGGCGGCATCATTCATGTTGCCGGCCATCTCGCGGTTGGCCTGGGAGGCATCGCGCAGGTTGCCGGAGGCGGCACCGATGTGCTGGATCAGCTGGCGGATCGCGGCAAGGAATTTGTTGAACCAGCCCGCCAGTTCGGCGGTTTCGTCCTTGCCTTGCACCTGCAGGTCGCGGCGCAGGTCGCCTTCGCCCTCGGCGATGGACTGCAGGCCGGTGCTGACCTGGCCGATCGGCTTGACGATAACCCGGGAAAACGCGGCGGCTACGCCGGCGAACACCAGCGCCAGAAGGATGACGATGGCGGCGGTCAGCCAGGTCATGCGGGTCGCGGTGCTCATCACCTCCTGGTGCTCGATCAGGCCGATGAAATGCCAGCCCAGGCCGGGCGAGGTCCAGACGTTGGCCATGTAGCGCTTGCCGTCGATTTCCACTTCGGTGAAGCCCTGGGCGGTGTTGGCCAGGTGCGCGTAGGGCGCGCCGAGGTCGGCGAGTTTCTTGAAGTTGTGGCTGGCATCGCGAGGATCGACCAGCACGGTGCCGTCTTCCACCAGCATGACGTAGCCGCTGTCGCCCAGCCGGATGCTCTGGATCAGCTCGGCAAGGTTCTTCAGCGACACACTGACGACGAACACGCCCCGGGCCTTGCCGGCATCGTCGAGCATCGCCCGCGCCGTGCCCACCAGGGCCACGGCGTCCTTGTCGTAGTAATAGGCGGCGGTGCGCACGGTCTTCTGCGGGCTGGCCATGGCCGCCTTGTACCACGGGCGGGTGCGCGGGTCGTAGTTGGCCAGTTGCGGGTCATCCGGCCACTTGGCATAGCTGCCGTCTTCCAGGCCGATGGACAGGATCGCCGCCGCCGGGTGAGTGGCGCCATACCGGGAAAACTGTTCGATCACTTCTTTTGCCGAGGGAGGCAGCGGTTGGCTGGGGGCATCGGTACCGAGGTAATGTTTCAGGTTTGTGACAGAGTTGTATACGGGATCTTTTGCCATTTGTTCGACGTTCTGCGACGTACCATCGAAGAACTGCCGCATGTTTCCATCGATCTGACGAATTTCACGGGTGCTGCTTTCCACGAACTGGTCTACGGCATCGCTGCGAATGTTCAGCACAGAAAGCGCGCCGACCAAGCTGACCGGGATAAAAGCCACGAGCACGAAGGCCAGTATGAGTTTGTTCTTTATTTTCATCGTGAGGTACATCCATGCAGGCGAAAGGCAGATAACACAGTCGGACTAATTAGTGGCAACTTGCTATCGACCCTCTATCGGCGACCTCTGTATAAATCTTTAGAAAAGTATTTGGTATACAAAGTTGCAGAACAATTGTTCTTGATCGCCTGATCAAGTTATTGGCTGCTGTCATTAATGGCTTTCTGCTCGTCCGACGGAACTCCTGACTGACCCTGCGCATCCTAGACTGAGTAATACCTGTCATTTCCGGAGGATTCCGTCATGCGGCGTACATTGCTCGTTTCTTCGTTGTTGCTCTGCCTGCCTTTCGGCACGGCGCTGGCCCGGGTCGATGCTGGTGATGTCGCCACCTCGGCGGGTGTTTCCGCTTCGCTCTATTCAACCTTCAAGGACCACAAGCTAGTGGTGCCGGCACGGGATGAAGCCTCCAGCTTCGTGGCCAGCGGTGGCCAGATCCGTGGTGCCTACCTGGAGTCGGTGATGCAGAAGGTCCGCCAGGACAACCCCGGCCTGCAGGCCAGCGATGAAGAGCTGGCACGGGCGATCCTGGTCAGCGACCACTTCGACGACGAACGCTGAGCGAAGACGCAGCGCGGACGGCTGGACGCTCTCGCGGTCTTCGACTTGACTGGTTACACCCCGTAACCCGAACAGGAGATCGACCATGAGTGGCAACACCGTCCGCCTGTACCGTGTGTTCAAGGCCCCCGTCGAGCGGGTCTACCGCGCCTTCGTCAACGCCGACGCCCTGGCCAAGTGGCTCCCGCCCCACGGTTTCACCTGCCATGTCGGTCACCTCGATGCCCAGGCAGGCGGCACTTACCGGATGTCGTTCGAAAACTTCTCCACGGGCCAGTCCCACGGCTTCGGCGGCGAGTACCAGCAGGTGCTGGCTAACGAACGCATTCGCTACACCGACCGTTTCGACGACCCCAACCTGCCCGGCGAGATCATCGCGACCATCACCTTCAAGTCGGTGTCCTGTGGCACTGAGGTGCATATCGTCCAGGAAGGCCTGCCTGAAGTGATTCCCCTTGAGGGCTGCTACCTGGGCTGGCAGGACTCGCTGAACCAGTTGGCGGCACTGGTTGAGCCGGAGATTCCGGGCTAGCAGGGCAGGCGTTCGCGCCGGTCGCGTTAACATCTTGTTACTGTTTTAATGGTGGTTCTGCTGCAAGGACTGCCGTGACCATGCCCAACCCCAACGATGCCGTAATGCCAGCGACGTCCCCCGTCGCTGAACCTGCCCCGCGCCGCCGTGCCTTGCTGGCGGCCTGCGGCGCTCATGCGGTGCACGACGGCCTTACCGATCTGATCTACGTGCTGCTGCCGATATGGCAGGTGCAGTTCGGCCTGAGCTACGCGCAGATCGGCGTATTGCGCGGTGCCTGGTCGGCGACCATGGCCGCTTTCCAGTTGCTGGCCAGCCGCGCTGCCCGGCGTTTCGGCCGCGAGCGACTGCTGATCGGTGGCACCGTGCTGATTGGCGTGGCGTATTTGCTGGCAGGGCAGGCGGGCGGTCTGATTGCGCTGCTGGCGGCGCTGGTGTTGGGAGGACTGGGCGCGAGTACCCAGCACCCGCTGGCGTCTTCGCTGGTCAGCGACACCCACGAGCCCGGTGCGCCGGTCAAGCAGGCGCTGTCGCAGTACAACTTTGCCGGCGATATCGGCAAGACCCTGATCCCGGCGTTGGTCGGGGTGTCGCTGACGGTAATGAGCTGGCGCTTGAGCGTGACCCTCGCGGGTGTGCTCGGTCTGCTGGCTGCCCTGGCGATGTACCTGCTGATCCCCCGTGGGGCGGCCGCCCATGCGGCGGCGTCCGGCAAGGCCTGGCAACATGAAGGTACGGGTTCGGTGGGCGGCCTGCGGGCGTTGCTGGCGACCGGTTTTCTCGACAGCGCGGTGCGCATGGGCTTTCTTACCTTCCTGCCGTTCCTGCTCACCGACAAGGGCGCCGGTACGGCCGGCATCGGCCTGGCGCTGACCCTGCTGTTCATCGGCGGCGCGTTCGGCAAGCTGCTGTGCGGTTACCTCGGCGCGCGCATCGGCCTGCTCAAGACCGTGTGGTTTACCGAGTCGCTGACGGCGGCGCTGGTGGTCGCGGCGGTGTTCCTGCCGTTGCAGCCATTGATGGTAATGCTGCCGTTGCTGGGGCTGGTGCTCAATGGCACCTCCTCGGTGCTGTACGGCGTGGTGCCCGAGCTGGCGGCGCCAGGGCGGCGTGAACAGGCGTTCGCCCTGTTCTACACCGGCACCATCGGTGGCGGGGCGCTGGCGCCCATCGTCTTCGGGCGGCTGGGGGACGCCAGCGGGGTGCCGTTTGCCCTGATGGTGCTGGCGGCGATCCTGCTGCTGACGTTGCCGCTGACCTGGTATGTCGATCGCGGCCTGCGTGCCTGAGTCAGCCTTGCGGCAGGGCGTCGATGGCCTTGCGCAGTGCGTCGGCGTCGCTGAAGGACTGCTTCTGCACCAGCTTGCCGTTGTCCAGTTGCAGCAACAGCACCTGGTTTTCGGCCACCGCATACTGCGGCACGACCTGGCCTTCGCGGTCCAGCACCACACGGTAGCTGTAGTCACGCATCGCCGGTACGGCGAACAGCTTGCTGATGAGCGCCGGCATACGCTGGATATCGGCGACGAACACGGCGTGGCGCGCTTCCAGATAGCCCTTGGGCTGCTCGGCCAGCGCGGCCTTGACCAGCTTGGCACCGTCCATATCGCCGGCGGCCAACAGCACCCGGGTGCTGGCTTCGAGGGTGAAGGCGGTGTCGTGCTGGTCGTTCAGGGTGAAGGGCGCGAGGGTGTCGCCGACTTCGGCGGCGTTGGTCATGAAGGGCAGCAGGCTCAGCAGTAGTACGCGGGCAGCTTTCACAGGTCGAATCCTTGAGCTGGTCAGTCGGAAATGTCGATCGGGGCGCAGCATAGCAAGCATCCGGCCAGGGCACCTGCGGCAAGCTGCCGCTCAAGGCCGGCGTTCGCGCCCCAGTTCCGCCGGCGTCAGCCCGAACAGCTTGCCGAACGCGGCACTGAACGCCGACAGCGATTCGTAGCCGCAGGCCAGGGCCACGTCGGTCACCCGTTCGCCGCGCTCCAGGGCGGGCAGGGCGCTGACCAGACGCATGCGCTGGCGCCAGGTGCGGAAGGTCATGCCGGTTTCCTTGAGAAACAGGCGGCTGAGGGTCTTTTCGCTGACGCCGGCTTTTTCACTGGCATCGCCCAGGCCGATGCTTGCGTGGGGGCGCGCCTGGGCCTTGCGGCACAAGGCCCGCAGGCGCGGATCACGGGGCTGCGGCAACACCAGGTCGAGTTCTTCGGCCAGGCGCAGACGGTCCACCAGCACCGCGGCCAGGCGGCCGTCGGCGCCTTCCAGGTCATAGTCGACCGGCAGTTCGCCAAAGGCACGGATCAGTTCGCGCAGCAGTGGATCGATCGCAATCACCCGGCACTGCTCGCCCGGCCACAACGCCAGCGCCGGGTCGAGGTAGAGGCTGCGAATGCAGGCGTCTGCGCTGCAGGTGACCCGGTGAGCCAGATGGGCCGGCACCCAGACCGCACGGTGGGGTGGCACAACCAGGCGGGCATGGTCGGTGTGCACCTGCAACACGCCGTGCAGTGCATGGGACAACTGGTTCCACGGATGTCGATGGCGGTAGTCCAGGGCAACATTGGGCAGGCTGGCGTGCTGGCCGTAGAGCGGCCGTGGCAGGGTGCTCAGGTGCTCGAGGCGGGTCGGGTTTTGTCCATTGGAAGACATTTGTGGTGTTCTGGCGTTAGTCGGAAATTGCCAGACACCTTATCGTCTGGCCCACCTTCACTACAACAAGCCGGAATGTGCGATGAAACACCTGAGGTTGCTGTTCGACAATTTCACCCTGGCCTTGCTCGCAGTGGTGGCCATCGCCACCTGGCTACCCGCGTCGGGCGCCACGGCGACGTTCTTCGAGGTGCTGACCCATCTGGCCATCGGCCTGCTGTTCTTCCTGCATGGCGCCAAGCTGTCCCGCGAGGCGGTGATCGCCGGGGCGGGGCACTGGCGCCTGCACCTGCTGGTGTTCGCCTGCACCTTCGTGATGTTTCCGCTGCTGGGGCTGCTGCTCAAACCACTGATCCTGCCGCTGGTGGGCGATGCCCTGTACCTTGGCGTGCTGTACCTGTGTGCGTTGCCGGCGACGGTGCAATCGGCCATTGCCTTCACCTCGCTGGCCCGGGGCAATGTGCCCGCGGCGATCTGCAGCGCAGCGGCGTCGAGCCTGCTGGGGATCGTCCTGACGCCGTTGCTGGTGATGCTGCTGATGGGTGTCGAAGGCGATACCGGTTCGAGCCTGGAGGCGGTGTACGCCATCGTCCTGCAACTGCTGGTGCCGTTCGTGGCAGGACAACTGGCCCGACGCTGGATCGGCGCCTGGGTGGCGCGCAACGCCGGCTGGCTGAAATCGGTGGACCAGGGCTCGATCCTGCTGGTGGTCTACACCGCGTTCAGCGGCGCGGTGGTCAGTGGGCTGTGGCAGTCGGTGCCGCTGAGTCATCTGCTGGGGCTGACGCTGGTCTGCTGCGGCTTGCTGGCGCTGGTGCTGTATTGCACCCAGACACTGGGGCGCTGGCTGGGCTTCACGGTCGAAGATCGCATCACCATCCTCTTTGCGGGCTCGAAGAAAAGCATGGCCACCGGCGTGCCCATGGCCCAGTTGCTGTTTGCCGGCGGGGCGGTGGGTGCGCTGATCCTGCCGTTGATGCTGTTCCACCAGATCCAGTTGATGGTGTGCGCGGTGCTGGCGCAGCGCTACGCCCAGCGGCCGTGATCTACAACCAAAGCCACCACGACCCACTACCCAAGTAGCATTCGGCCTCATCCCCGCCCTTCGTACACTGCCGGCATCCATTCCCCCTACGCTGGAGGCTGCTTATGCCGCAGTCCAACGCCGAAGGCGTCCTCAGTGCCGTATCCCGCGCCGTCATCGCCGAAGAGGCCGCCCAGGACCTCGCCCGGCAATTGATGCACCCGCACCTGGGCTTCGTGCTGTTTTTCTGTTCCGCCGAATACGACCTCCCGGCCCTGGCCCGGGCACTGCAGGAGAGTTTTGGCGGCATCCACCTGGCCGGTTGCACCAGCGCCGGCGAAATAACCCCGCAAGGCTACGGCCGGGGTTGCATCACCGCGCTGGGTTTCGATTACCGGCAGTTCTCGATTGCCGCCGAACTGATCGCGCCGATGCACGACTTCAGCCTGATCGATGCCCAGCGCTGCGTCGAACGGCTGGTCAACGAATGCCGCGGCAATACCCTGGCGCCGATCAAGGGCCACAGCTTTGCCCTGACCCTGCTCGACGGCCTGTCCAGTCGCGAGGAGATGCTGCTGGCCGCCCTCAATGCCGCCCTGGGCGACATTCCCCATTTCGGTGGCTCGGCCGGCGACGACAACTACCTGAACCACACCCACGTCTACTACGATGGTGCCTTCCACAGCAGCGCCGCCGTGGTGCTGCTGGTCAATACCTGGCTCGACTTCGAGGTCTTCACCACCCATCACATCCAGCCCCGCGCGGAAAAGCTGGTGGTGACCCGCGCCGACCCCACCTTGCGCCGGGTCTACGAGCTGAACGCCGAGCCCGCCGCCCTGGAATACGCGCATCTGATCGGCGTACCGGTGGACCAGCTCAGCCTGCTCACGTTCGCCGCCCACCCGCTGGCGGTGCGCATCAACGAGCGTTACTACGTGCGCGCCATCCAGCGCGTCCACGATGACCTGAGCCTGAGCTTCTACTGCGCCGTGGAAAACGGCATCGTCCTGACCGCCATGAGCCCGGGGCCGCTGGTGCCGAACCTCGACGCGCTGTTCGACGGGCTGTGCGAACGCCTCGGTTCATTGCTGCTGACCATCGGCTGCGACTGCTTCCTGCGACGCCTGGAGCTGGACGGCCAGCCGGAGTCGGAGCAGGTCGAAGCGATCCTGCGCCGGCATGCGGTGGTGGGTTTCAACTCCTATGGAGAACAGTTCAATGGCATGCACATCAACCAGACCTTCACCGGCGTTGCCATCGGACGGTCCCGTGCCCGGCGATTTGACTGAAGCGCGGCGCCTGATCGAGCAACTGCGCCATGAAAACCACAAGCTCGGCCGCATCAATGCGGCGCTGATCGAGCGACTGGAATCGGGGGCGGCGCGCCCGGACGACCCTTACGCGGCGTTCCAGCACTCGGTGACCCTGGCCGAGCAGGTGCGCGAGCGCACCGACGCCCTCAACCAGGCCATGGCCGAACTCAAGGCCAGCAACCACCTGCTCAGCGATGCCCGGTTGCGGGCGGAAACCGCCCACCAGTACCTGGTGGATGCCATCGAGAGCATTTCCGATGCCTTCGTGCTGTTCGACCCGGACCTGCGCATCGTGCTGTTCAACCAGCGTTTCAAGGCACTCTGGGCCAACAGCCGGATTCGCATCATCAGCGGCATGCACCTGTCGGAGGTGCGTCGCTTGATGCTGCGCACCGGCCTGTTCACCGAGGAACCACGCAATATCAACGACGAAAACCTGCTCTACCGCCTCAAGGACGGGCGCTGGCTGCAGGCCAGCGAACGCCCGACCCAGGGGGGCGGGCGGGTGGTGCTGTTGACCGACATCACCGAGGTCAAGCAGAGCGAGACCCAGCGACGCGAGCAAGCGGTGGCGCAGAAATCGCATCTGCTGCAGCGGGCGGTGGACAACCTGTCCCAGGGCGTGGCGATGGTCAACGCCGATGGCGTGCTGGAACTGTGGAACCGCCGTTTCCTCGAACTCAGCGGCCTGGCCCCGATCGCCGCCCACCGCCAGTTCGCCGACGTGATCGGCGACAGCGAGCTGTCGCTGCTGACCCCGGCGACCCGCGATGCCAATGGCCGGCCGGTGCGTGAACTGGAACAGCGCCTGTACGACGGGCGCATGCTGGAGGTGCGTACCCATCCGTTGCCCACCGGCGGCTTCGTCAACACCTTCACCGATATCACCGAGCGCTATCAGCATGCCGAAGCCCTGAGCGAGAGCGAACGCTGGATTCGCCTGATCACCGACCAGGTGCCGGCACTGATCGCCTACCTCAACGCCGACCTGGTCTACGAGTTCACCAACAAGGTCTACGAGCAATGGTACTGCTGGCCGCATTCGGCAATGCTCGGCCAGCGCCTGCGCGATGTGCACAGCGCCGAGCACTACAAGCGCCTGGAAACCTATATCGCCCAGGCACTGGCCGGGGAGAGCGTCACCTTCGAGTTCGCCGAAACCAACGCCCACGGCCAGGAACGCTACATGCTGCGCTCCTACGTGCCCAACCGGCTGCCCAGTGGCGAGGTGGTGGGCATCTTCGTGATGATCCGCGACATCACCGAGCGCCGGCGTACCGCCGAAGCGCTGCACCAGGCCTATCAGCACCTGGAAGTGCGGGTGCGCGAACGCACCACCGAACTGACCCAGCTCAACCACCAGTTGCTGCGGGAAATCGAAGAACGTCGCCGCGCCGAGCAGAAGGCCGAGCAGGCCAACCTGTCGAAAACCAAATTCCTCGCTGCGGTCAGCCACGACCTGCTGCAACCGCTCAACGCCGCCCGCTTGTTCACCAGTGCGCTGCAGGAGCAGAGCAGCAGCCCGGCGCTGGTGCGCAACGTCAGCAACGCCCTGGATGACGTGGAATCGCTGCTGGGCACGCTAGTGGACATTTCCAAGCTGGATGCCGGAGTGATCAAGGCCGATGTCGCCACCTTCGCCGTCAGCGACCTGCTCGACAACCTGGCCGCCGAATATGCCGCCACCGCCGTCAGCGAGGGCTTGCGCCTGCACTACGTGCCCACCCGGCTGCGGGTGCGCAGCGATATCCAGTTGCTGGCAAGGATCCTGCGCAATCTGCTGAGCAATGCCATCCGCTACACGCCCCAGGGGCGCTTGCTGCTGGGCTGTCGGCGACGTGGACGGCGCCTGTCCATCGAGGTCTGGGACACCGGTATCGGCATCCCGGCCGACAAGCGTGAAGAAATCTTCCAGGAGTTCAAGCGGGGCGACTCCCAGCGCCCTGATCAGGACCGTGGACTGGGCCTGGGTTTGGCGATCGTGGAAAAGATCGCCGGTATGCTCGGCCATCGCATTCAGGTGCGTTCGACACCCGGCAAGGGCTCGGTGTTTTCCATAGAAGTGCCGCTGAGCCGGCAGGCGCCAAGGGCCAGGGCGCCGCAGCCGCTGGTGCTGCCGTTGCTGGAGCGTCTGGAAGGGGCGCGGATCTGGGTCCTGGACAATGACGCGGCGATTTGCGCGGGCATGCGTACGCTACTGGAGCAATGGGGTTGCCAGGTGGTGACCGCGGTGAACGAGGAGGATCTGGCCGGGCAACTGCCCGCCGACCGCAGCGACGCCGGCCTGCTGATCGTCGACTACCACCTGGACAACGACCGCAATGGCCTCGAAGCGGTGGCGGCGATCAATGCGCAGCGGGTATCGCCCCTGCCGGCGCTGATGATCACCGCCAATTACAGCAACGAACTCAAGCAACAGGTGCGCGAGCTGGGCCACACCCTGATGCACAAGCCCGTGCGGCCGATGAAGCTCAAGGCTGCCATCAGCCACTTGCTCAAGAGCGAGGTCAGCGCGGCAGACGTCCACTGACGAAGTGGGCGACATCGTTGAAACCATGGGTCGACGCGTGGCCGGGGGTGACCAGCGAATCGATGAAGGCCTCGTCCTCGGCGGTGATCCTGACGTCCAGGGCGCCGCCGTAGGTGTCCCACTGGGCTTCGGTACGCGGCCCGACGATGGCCGAGCTGATCAACTGATTGTTGAGTACCCAGGCGATGGCGAACTCCACGGTGCCGATGCCTTTTTCGGCGCAGTAGGCCTGGATGCGCTGGGCGATGCCCAGCGACTCCTGGCGCCACTCCACCTCGAGGATGCGCTTGTCCTGGCGCGCCGCGCGGCTGCCGGCCTCGGGCTCGGCGTTGGGGGCGTACTTGCCGCTGAGCACGCCGCGGGCCAGGGGGCTGAAGGGCACGATACCCAGGCCGTGGAAGCTGGCGGCGCCGAACTGCTCGGTCTCGGCCTGACGGTTGACAATGTTGTACAGCGGCTGGCTGACCACGGGCTTGGGCACGCCAAGGCGGTCGGCCAGGTTGCAGATCTCGGCGATGCGCCAGCCACGGAAGTTGGACACGCCCCAGTGGCGGATCTTGCCCTGGCGCAGCAGATCGCCGATGGCGGCGACGGTGACGTCCAGCGGGGTGGTGTGGTCTTCGCGGTGCAGGTAATAGATATCGATGTAGTCGGTGCCGAGCCGGGTCAGGCTGGCCTCCACGGCATTGAACAGGTGCTTGCGGCCCAGGCCGCTGCGGTTCGGCACACCGTCGCCAGGGCCGTAGCCGACCTTGGTGGCGAGTACCCAGTCATGGCGGTTGCGGGCGATGCCTTCGCCGACGATCTCTTCCGAGCGTCCGGCGTTGTAGACATCTGCCGTGTCGATGAAGTTGATGCCCTGGTCCCAGGCCTTGTCGATGATGCGCAGCGCCTCCTCGGTACCGGTCTGCTCGCCGAACATCATGCTGCCCAGGGTCAGAGGGGAGACTTGCAGGCCACTGCGGCCCAGAGATCGGTAGATCATGATTCGAAAGCCCCTTCGCGATAGGTGAATGGACTTTTGTACGGGGGAAACGCATCGCTGGCAAGCGGAGCGCCGTGCGGCCAGCTCACACAGGGTCATGGTCCATGCACAGCCTGTGGGAGATTCTATGGTTTTCGGGAAGCCCATTAGCTGACTTTTGGTCGGTATTCGCCCTGTCCTTTCAACAGGGCGAATACCACGCGAGCAAGCTTGCGAGCGAGCATCACCAAGGCTTGGGTAGTGCGGAATCCTTTGCTTATGTATCCCTCATAAACCTCTTTCCAAGCAGCAGTGCGACGGGCCGACATTGCAGCGTTGTGCAACAGGCGACGAGCTTCAGGATCACCGCGCTTGGACAAACTGCGACGTCCATCTTTCTGGCCCGACTTGGAGACCCGGAGGTCCAGTCCCAGAAATGCGATAAAGGCATCCGAGTTTCGAAAGTCTCCTCGCTGAAAGGCGGTGAGCAAACGAGCGCCAGTCAACAAACCGATACCTTCAACTTTCATGCAACGCTCCAATTGCTCCGCCAATCCGGCCTCTTTCAACTGGTTATTGATGGTTTTTTCAATGAGCGCTTCTAATCGCGCCATGGCTTTAAGCTGGCCCCCTATTGCCCTCTTGAGCAGGGGTTCATTGGCCCAGCTCTGTTTGAGGCTGACGCGCGCCTGGACCACTGCAGCACGACGGCGGAAAAGGCTGATAATGCGACGATAGAGCGTGCAGGGCGGGCTCCACGGACGTAGCTCCTGGCCCTCGTTCTTGAGATACCGAGCAAGCAGCCGGGCATCCAGCGCGTCGGTCTTGGCGCGGATATTCACGCCTTTGCGGTAGTGGCTCAGTTCATAGCCACCCACCATGTAAATCGTGCAGCCGAACTCATGAGCGAGATCAGCGAACATCAAGTGATAGATATTGGTCGCTTCGATGGCGACAGCTACTTTTCCCGGCAACGCTTTGAGCCAATTCTTGATGGATGTCTTGTTATTGGGAATGGTCTCCAGCTCATCGGACTCGGCGTGGTAAATCACCAACTCATCTTTGGCGACGTCCACACCCACAATCGGCTGTAAAACAGTAACTGGCATTGCCATTGGGCTTTCTTCCCGGATATGGTTTGAGGGCTTGAAGGGCCACCCAGAGGCGCAGGCTTGTATCTTTCGTCGGTTGTGAGCCAGAAGGATTCTTTATCGGCGCTTGGGTGAAAGGAGGAGGGGCGAGATCTCCCACGGTCTGTACTGCGCGAACAGTCAGAAGCTGGCTTTGTCCCTTCTCCTCCCTTCAAGTCCTACCATACAAGCCGGCCTTGCCGGCGATGAGGCCCTGTCAGGCCCCGACTACATGGCGGGCTCCGCGCTGCCGGGAAACCTGCAACGCCACCAGGCTACCCAACACGATCAACCCCGCCAGCGAGTACAGCGCCGCGTCGGTGGAGCCGGTCTGGTCCTTGATGAAGCCCACCAGGTACGGGCTGAGGAAACCGGCCATCTGCTCGACCGAGTTGATGATCGCCAGACCCGCCACGGCGGTGCCGGCGGTGAGCAGGGCGGTGGGCATCGGCCAGAACATCGGCAGGCCGGTGAGGGCGCCCATGGTGGCGATGCTCAGGCCGAGGATGGCGATTACCGGGCTGTGGGCGAAGTTGACTGCGATCAGCAGGCCAACGGCACCCATCAGCATCGGCACGACCAAATGCCAGCGGCGCTCGTTGCGCAGGTCGGCCGAACGGCCCACCAGCAGCATGAACACCCCGGCCAGCAGGTACGGAATGGCGCTCAGCCAGCCAATCAGCAGGGCATCGCTGAAGCCCAGGTTCTTGATGATCGACGGCAGCCAGAAATTGATGGCGTACACGCCGCTCTGGATGCAGAAGTAGACGAAGCCGAAGGTCCAGATCAGCGGGTTGGTCAGCACCGACATCAGGCTGTCGCTGACGGCCTTCGGCTTGCCTGCCGCGTCGGCAGCGAGGTCATCGGCCACCGCCTTGTGTTCGGCGGCGCTCAGCCAGCCGGCCTTGGCGAAGCCGTCACTGAGCAGAAACACCGCCATGCAGCCCAGCACCACGGTGGGCAGGCCCTGGATCAGGAACATCCACTGCCAGCCGGCGAGGCCGCCCTGGCCTGTGGCGAAGTGGTTGAGGATCCAGCCGGAGAACGGCCCGCCGAGCAGGCCGGAAACCGGGATCGCCGACATGAACAGGGCCATGATGCGCCCGCGACGCTGGGCCGGGAACCACTGCGAGAGGTACAGGACGATGCCGGGGAAGAAGCCGGCCTCGGCGGCACCGGTAAACAGCCGCAGCACGTAGAACTGGGTCGGCGTGGTGACGAACAGCAGGCAGGTCGACAGCGTGCCCCAGGTAATCATCATCAGGGCGATCCAGCGCCGTGGACCGAAGCGGTTCAGCGCCAGGTTGCTGGGCAGGCCGCAGAGCACGTAGCCGATGAAGAAGATCCCGGCGCCGAGGCCGTAGATGGTTTCGCTGAAGTTCAGCGCATCGAGCATCTGCAACTTGGCGAAGCCGACGTTGACCCGGTCCAGGTAGTTGAACAGGTAGCAGATGAAGATGAAGGGAATCAGCCGCAGGGTGATGCGCCGGTACAGCGCGTCGCGGTTGACGTCGTGGCCTTGGTCAAGGGCAGGGCTGGATGACATGGTTCTCTCTCTGTTGTTATGGTTGTGCGGCGTTTCCGCGTCGAGGCGGGCGCTGCCGATGAGTCTCGACCAGCCGCAAAGCCCTGTCTTTGTGCTTTTGCACAGCATTTGCGGTATGTCACTGTGCCATGGACCAAGACCCTGCCCGGCGCCGCAGACCCAACCGTAGACCCTCAAGGAATTCCGCATGTTCGAACTCGACCATGACCTGGCGCAGGATATCGTCGATCGGGCGATGGCCATCCTGCCGTACAACGTCAACGTCATGGACAGCCAGGGCCTGATTCTTGGCAGCGGCGAATCCCCGCGCATCAACACCCGTCACGAAGGCGCGCAACTGGTACTGGCCAACGAGCGCATCGTCGAAATCGACAGCGAAGCCGCGAAATGCCTCAAGGGCGTTCAGCCCGGCGTCAACCTGCCGCTGATGCTTGATGGCCGGCTGATCGGCGTGCTCGGCATCACCGGTGAGCCGCAGCAACTGCGGACCTATGCCGAACTGGTGCGGATGACCGCCGAAATGCTCCTGGCCCAGCGTCACCTGCAAGTGGAACAGCAATGGCGGCGGCAGCGCTGCGACGACCTGCTGGCCCTGCTGCTGGGCGGCACCGGCGATGCCCCGCGCCTGGTGGACGAGGCCCGGCAACTGGGGCTCAAGCCGCAACTGGCGCGGATTCCCTGCCTGTTCGAACTGGGCGAGGGGGCTGGAGCGGAGGCCTTGTCGGTGTGGCTGATGCAGCGTTATCCGGACAGCTGGTGCGTCAGCCCGGCCCGGCAGTCGCTGTTGTGGTGCCGTCCGGCGAGCCTGGTGCTGGACGAACAGCGCCTGCTGGACAAACTCCACGGCCAGGGTTGGCAGGTTCAGCGGGTGGCGGTGGGTGGCACAGCCGATGGTGTTGAAAAACTGCGCCGGGGCTATCGCCGCGTGCGCGACCTGCTGGCCTACGGTCGCGAGGTACTGCCCGGCGAGCGCCTGCTGACCCTGGCCCGTTATCGTCTGCCGGCTTTGCTGTGGCGGCATCGCCAGGACGATGCGCTGGACGAACTGCTGGAGCCCCTGCAACGGATTCGGGCCAAGGATGTCAGCGGCCAGTTGCTCTCCACCCTGCGCGCCTGGTGCGCTCACGACGGCCAGAGCCAGACCTGTGCCGAGGCCTTGGGCATCCACCGCAACAGCCTGCGTTACCGGCTGGAGCGGATCGGCGAGTTGAGCGGCGTGGATCCGCTGCGACTGGAGGGCATGCTCAGCCTCTACCTCGGCTTGCAGCTCTTGCCGGCATGATCAGCTGCAAGCTGCAAGCTGCAAGCTGCAAGCCGCAAGCCGCAAGCCGCAAGCCGCAAGCCGCAAGCCGCAAGCTCCAAGCCACACCGCGCACTGCTTCTACTTGTAGCTTGCAGCTTGTAGCTTGCAGCTCCATTTTGTCCAAGTGAACAAACAACCCGCCACCGAACTTGTGCACTCGACCGAGGCCCGCCCTGGCCGCAACTGGCAGCATGCAGGCATCTGGAACAGGAGCCCCCCATGAAAATCGTCATCGCCCCCGACTCGTTCAAGGACAGCCTCAGCGCCGAAGGGGTCGCTGCCGCCATCGCCAGCGGCATCGCCGCTGTGCTGCCGGGCGCTGAACTGGTCTGCTGCCCCATGGCCGACGGTGGCGAAGGCACCATGGAGGCGATCGTCGCCGCCTGCCACGGCGAACAGCGCAGCCTGAGCGTGCGCGGCCCGCTGGGCGAAGCGGTCACCGCCCAGTGGGGCTGGCTCGGCGACAGCCGCACCGCAATCATCGAAATGGCCCAGGCCAGCGGCCTGCAACTGCTCACCCTGGAGCAGCGCGACGCCTGCCGCACCAGTACCTTCGGCACCGGCCAGTTGATCGGTGCGGCGCTGGATGCCGGGGCCCAGCGGATCATCCTCGCCATCGGCGGCAGCGCCACCAACGACGCCGGCAGCGGCATGCTCCGGGCGCTCGGCCTGCGCACCTTCGATGCCCAGGGCGCGGCAGTGGAAGAGGGCGGCCTGGCCTTGTCACAGGTTGCCCGTATCGACGCCAGTGGCCTCGACCCACGCCTGAGCGGCGTTCGCCTGGAAGTGGCAGCCGACGTCGACAACCCGCTGTGTGGCAGTAACGGTGCCTCGGCAATCTTCGGCCCGCAGAAGGGCGCGAGCCCCGAGCAAGTGGAGCTGCTCGACCACGCCCTGGGTCACTTTGCCGACCACTGCGCGCAGGTACTGGGTCGCGACGTGCGTGATTTCCCCGGCTGCGGCGCTGCGGGCGGCATGGGCTTCGCTGCCAGGGCGTTCCTCGATGCGCAGTTCCGCCCGGGGATCGAGGTGGTGGCCGAGCTGGCCGGGCTGGAAGCCGCCGTGCAAGGCGCCGATCTGGTGATTACGGGTGAAGGCCGCTTCGACGCCCAGACCCTGCGCGGCAAGACGCCTTTCGGTGTGGCCCGTGTCGCCAGGCGCCATGGTGTGCCGGTGGTGGTGATCGCTGGCACCCTGGGCGAGGGCTATCAGGCCTTGTACGCCCACGGCATTGCTGCCGCCTTCGCCGCCACCAGCGGCCCGATGACCCTGCAACAGGCCTGCGCCAACGCCGCGACGCTGCTGGCGGAGCGCGCCGGCGATGTCATCCGCCTGTGGAACAGCAGTCGCCGCTGATTCACTCGGCAGGCGGTAGCGCCACGATCAGCGGCGCGGTCAGTTCCAGTTCACCGAAGGAGGCGCTGGCGTCCACGTAACGCAGCGCCGATTTCACATCCCGCCAGCCCACATGGCTCATCAGTGCCTTGGTGTCCCAGCCGTTGCTGCTGGCCCAGGTGGCGAAGCCGCGGCGCAGCGAGTGGGCGCTGTAGGCTTCGGCTGGCAGCCCGGCCCCGGCGAAGATCCGTCGCAGCAGGGCGATCAGGCTGCCGCTGTTCAACGCCTCCTCACCCAGGTTGCCCCAGCGGTCCAGCTTGCGGAACACCGGGCCATGGGCGATGCCCGCCACCTTGATCCACTCCAGATACGCCTGTACCGGGCACAGGCTCTTCAACGCCGGCATGCGATGGGTGACCCCGCGTCCCTGGCGGTCGCCCTTGCTCTGTGCCAGGTACAACTGCATGCCGCCGCCGGCCTGGGCCTGGATATGCTCGACCCGCAGCCGCGCCAGTTCGTCGCCGCGAAAACCGCGCCAGAAGCCAATCAGCAGCAGTGCGGCATCGCGCCGGGCACGCAGCAGGTCGGGCAACGCCTGTGCGAGCCGGGCCTGTTCGGCGCGCTGTTCGAGGTGGCCGATGGTGCGTTGCAGGTGCTCCAGTGTCAGCGGCGCGGCCTGGCGTTCCTGGGCCGGGTGCAGGGCGCGGATGCCCTTGAGCATCTGCCGCACCATGGGCGCCTTGGTCGGGTCGGGAAAGCCCTGGCTGACGTGCCACTGCCCCAGCGCGGCAAGGCGCTGGCGCAGGGTATTGATGGAGTGCTCGCCGGCAAAATCCGCCAGGTAGCGGGCGATGCTGTCGGCGGTGGCCGGCAGGAAGCCGCCCCAGGTCACCTCGAAGTGCTCGATGGCCGAGCGGTAGCTGCGGCGGGTGTTGTCGCGGACGGCGGCCTGGAGGTACTGGTCGATCTTGTTCATGGCTGGTTCTCGCGAAAGGCCCGCAGGATCTGCAAAAAGCCCTGGAGTACCGGCGACTGGTCGCCACGCCGGTACAGGCACACCAACTCGATCTGCGACGGCCGGCGGCAGGCCAGTTGACGATAGATCACCCCCGGCAGCCGCAGGTTGGTCGCTGCCCGCGGCACGATGCTCAGGCCCATGCCGCCGCCCACCAGGGCGATGGCGGTGGTGACGTCGGTGACTTCATGGGCGATGCGCGGCTGGGCGCCGTATTCGCCGAACATCTCGCGGATCTGCAGCGCCAGGCTGCTGCGCACGCCACGGGGGTAGAGAATCATCGGCTGGTCGAGGATCTGCTCCAGGTCGATGCAGTCAACGCCTGCCAGCGGATGGCCTTCGCCCAGGGCCAGCATCAGCGGCTCCTGGCGCACTTCCTCCTGCTCCAGGTCCGGCTCCAGCGGCACCAGGCGGTTGAAACCGATGGTCAGGCGGCGCTCGCGCAAGGCCTGGATCTGCGCGTCCTTGTCCATCGGGTGCAGCGATACGTGGACGTTGGGGTAGGCGCTGGTGAAGCGCTTGAGCACCTGCGGGATCAGGTCGAGGATCGACGAGCCGAAGATGCCGATGGCCAGGGTGCCGCGCTGGCCGGACGACAGCAGCCGCGATTCCTCGGCAGCGAACTGCAATTCGCCGAGGATGCGCTGGGCATGGTGATAGAAGGCTTCGCCGGCCTCGGTCAGCGCTACGCGCTTGGAGGTGCGTTCCAGCAGGACCGCATTGAGGTCGTCTTCCAGTTGCTGGATCTGCCGGCTGAGCGCCGACTGGGAAATGTGTACCCGCTCCGCCGCGCGGTTGAAGTTCAGCGCCTCGGCGACGGCGATGAAGTAACGCAATTGCCTGATTTCCATGTGCCGCCCGATCCCCGTGATATTCAACGATGCGCCAGATGCATTGATCGGTGACTATACAGTATTGGACTGCATTGTTGCGCCGCCTTACTTTGGATCCCAGCACCGCCGCTCTAGGGTCTGTATGAAAAGCCTTGAGACGAAGGTCAGGCAAGGCGAAAACAGCCGAGGAACGGCCGGGGTCGCGCTCGACGTTGACTGGTTGTCAATGAGCATTCCGAGGCTGTTTTCAACGTAGCATCACCGAGTATCAAGGCTTTTCGTACAGGCCCTAGTGGCGGGCCACTCAACGGCATCCATGGCAGGTAACCATGCAGTCAACACAATTCGAAGCGCTGAGTGAGCAGTTGTACCGCGCACTCAAGGACAACCGCCCGATCGAGCCGCTTACCGCGCACTACCCGCAACTGACCCTGGAACAGGCCTACGCCCTGCAACTGCGGGTGCTGGCCCGGCGCCAGGAAGACGACGGCGAGACCATCATCGGCAAGAAGATCGGCGTCACCAGCGACGCGGTGATGAAGCAACTCAAGGTGGACCAGCCGGACTTCGGCCACCTCACCAGCGCCATGCTTCGCGAAGACGGCGCCGCCATCGCTGCCACCAGCCTGATCGCGCCCAAGGCCGAGGGCGAGATCGCCTTCCTGCTCAAGCGCGACCTGTCCGGCCCCGGCGTGACCCTGGCTGATGTGCTGCGGGCCACCGAATGCGTGATGCCGTGCTTCGAGATCGTCGATTCGCGGATCCGCGACTGGAAGATCACTATCCAGGACACCATCGCCGACAACGCGTCGTCCGGGCTGTTCGTGCTCGGCGACGCGGCGGTATCGCCCCACGCCATCGACCTGTGCCTCACCGGCATGACCCTCGAACTCAACGGCGAGATCGCCCACACCGGCGCCGGCGCCGCAGCCCTGGGCCATCCGGCCAACGCCGTGGCCTGGCTGGCCAACACCCTGGGCCGCTTCGACAGGGGCCTCAAGGCCGGCGAAGTGATCCTCTCGGGGGCGCTGTCCGCCATGGTGCCGGTCAAGGCCGGCGACAACCTGCGCATGAGCCTGGGCGGTATCGGCTCGGCCAGCGTGCGTTTCATCTGAGTTAGGGAGCCTCACATGCCACTGAATACCCAGACCATCGAACACCTGGCCCGCCACCTGGAAAACGCCGAGCGCTCGGTGACCGCGGTGCACAAGATCACCGACGACTATCCGGACATGGACTGGCAGGACGCCTACGCCATCCAGGACGCCATCCGCGCGATCAAGGAGCAGCGTGGCGTGCGCATCGCCGGCCTGAAAATGGGCCTGACCTCCCATGCCAAGATGCGCCAGATGGGCGTGGTCGATCCTATCCACGGGTTTATCACCGACTACGGCTCGGTGCCTGATGGCGGCAGCATCGAGACCGCCGGGCTGATCCATCCCAAGGTCGAGGCGGAAATCGCCTTTGTAACCTCCAGACCGCTGTCCGGGCCGGGCTGCCATGTCGGCGCCGTACTAGCGGCCACCGCCTTCGTCCTGCCGGCAGTGGAGGTGATCGACTCGCGCTACGAAAATTTCCGCTTCGACCTGAAAAGCGTGATCGCCGACAACACCTCCTCGGCGCGCTATGTGCTCGGCGGCCAGCCGCTGCCGGTGCAGGGCCTCGACCTGCGCAACCTTGGCGTGGTCATGGAGCGCAACGGTCGCATCGTCGCCACCGCCTCGGCCGCCGCGGTACTCGGCCATCCGGCACAGAGCGTGGCGATGCTGGCCAACCTGCTCGGCGAGCGCGGTCGGGACATTCCCGCCGGCACCCTGATCCTCACCGGTGGCGTCACCGAAGCGGTGGCGGTGGAAGCCGGCGACAACATCAACGTGCGCTTCCAGCATCTGGGCAGCGTATCCATGCGTTTTGTCTGAAGTTCGCGGAGAACAGTCACATGCCCATCATGCAGGTCCACCTCATTGCCGGTCGCAGCGAGGAACAGAAGGCGCGCCTGATCCAGGCGCTGTCGGCGGCAGCGGTCGAGGCGCTGGACGCGCCGCTGGAGTCGGTGCGGGTCATCATCAACGAGATTCCCGCCAGCGACTTCGGTATCGCCGGCCAGACCGCCAAGCAACGCGGACGCTGAACGTCCGGGTTCCTGAACAATGACAACGACAGGGAATCCCATGAACGCAACCTCCACACGCAGCAAAGTGGCGATCATCGGCTCGGGCAATATCGGCACCGACCTGATGATCAAGGTGCTGCGCCACGGCCAGCACCTCGAAATGGCCGCGATGGTCGGCATCGATCCGGCCTCCGATGGCCTGGCCCGGGCCCGCCGCCTGGGCGTGGCGACCACCGACGGCGGCCTTGACGGCCTGCTGCAACTGCCGGGCTTCGACGACATCGCCATCGTCTTCGACGCCACCTCGGCCCAGGCCCATGCCCGCCACAACGAAGCGCTGCAGGCCCGCGGGGTACGGGTCATCGACCTGACCCCGGCGGCCATCGGCCCCTATGTGATTCCGGCGATCAACCTCGACGACCAGCTCGATGCCGGAAACCTCAACATGGTCACCTGCGGCGGCCAGGCGACCATTCCCATGGTCAGGGCGGTGTCGCAGGTGACGCCGGTGCACTACGCCGAGATCGTCGCCTCCATCGCCAGCCGCTCCGCCGGCCCCGGTACCCGCGCCAATATCGACGAGTTCACCGAAACCACCAGCCGCGCCATCGAGCAACTGGGCGGGGCCGAGCGGGGCAAGGCGATCATCGTCCTCAACCCGGCCGAGCCACCGCCGATCATGCGCGACAGCGTGTTCGTGCTGTGCGAGCCGGCGGACCGCGACGCGATCGAGGCCAGCGTCCAGGCCATGGTCGAGCGGGTGCAGGCCTATGTACCGGGCTACCGGCTCAAGCAGGCGGTGCAGTTCGAAGACCTGGAGGCCCCGGTGAATGTGCCGGGGCTGGGCTGGCGGCAGGGGCTCAAGGTCTCGGTGTTCCTCGAAGTGGAAGGCGCTGCGCATTACCTGCCGGCCTATGCCGGGAACCTCGACATCATGACCTCGGCGGCGTTGGCCTGTGCCGAGCGGATTGCCGCCGGCCGCTGATCCGGGATTCCGGTAGGAGCGGCTTTAGCCGCGATTGGCCGCGCAGCGGCCACGCAACCTGTATTCCCGGTATACCGGACAAATCGCGGATTCAGGTTTTACGACGGCTGCGCCGCCGATCGCGGCTAAAGCCGCTCCCACAATGATTGCAAGTGATCCGCACCCATAACAACAACAGGTGAAGCAATGAGAAAAGGCATCCTCCGCCCCGGTCACGTCCAGATCCGCGTCATGGACATGGCCCAGGCACTCAAGCACTACGTCGAGCTGCTGGGCCTGATCGTCACCCACCAGGACGCCCAGGGCCGCGTCTACCTCAAGGGCTGGACCGAAACCGACCGCTTCTCCGTGGTCCTGGTCCAGGCCGCCGCGCCGGGCATGGACTTCATGGGCTTCAAGGTCCGCGACGAGCAGGTCCTGCTGTCCCTCACCGAAGACCTCAAAGCCTACGGCTGCCAGGTCGAGCAGATTCCCGCCGGCGAACTGGATTTCTGCGGTCGCCGGGTGCGTTTCCTGTGCCCCACCGGGCACTGGATCGAGCTCTACGCCGACAAGGAATACACCGGCAAATGGGGCCTGCGGGAGATCAACCCGGAAGCCTGGCCCCGTGGCCTGCGCGGCATGCGCGTGACTGCCTTCGATCACTGCCAGTTGCACGGCGGCAACCTGCGGGAAAACCGCGAGCTGTTCTGCGAGGTGCTGGGCTTCCACGTCACCGAGCAGGTGGTGGGCGCCGATGGCGAGAGCGTGGCCGACTGGATGTCGCTGTCGATCAAGGCCCACGACATCGCCTTCGTCGGCGACGGCAACACCGGTGCCTTCCACCATGCTGCGTTCCTGCTGGAAAGCTGGGAAGGCCTGCTGCGCGCCGGCGACCTGCTGTCGATGACCGACACCTCTCTGGACGTCGGCCCGACCCGCCACGGCATCACCCATGGTCAGTCGATGTACTTCTTCGACCCCTCCGGCAACCGCAACGAGGTGTTCGCCGGTGGCGACGTGCACTACCCGGACCAGAAGCCGGTGATCTGGCGCGAGCAGGACCTGGGCAAGGCGATCTTCTACCACAGCCGCATGCTCAACGAACGCTTCCTCACGGTAATGACCTGAACCGGGAGCCACGCCCATGGACGAGGGATACCGGATTTGCCTGGCCAGCGGCGAAAGCTTTCACGGCCAGCCAGGCGAGTCGCTGCTGGCGGCAATGGAGCGCCAGGGCGGACGTTGCATCGAAGTGGGTTGCCGTGGCGGGGGCTGCGGCGTGTGCAAGATCCGTGTGCTCGCAGGCGAGGTCCATCGCGGCCCCACCAGCGTGGCACGGGTCACCCCCGAGGAGCGCGAGCAGGGCTATGCGCTGGCCTGCCGGACTTATCCGCGCAGTGACCTGCTGATCGAAAGGACGGTCGATCCGGTACGTCGGGTCGCCGGGTGAATTCATAACAATCACAACAGGTATTCATCATGAAGAAAGGCGTATTGCGTCCTGGCCATATCCAGCTGCGGGTGCTGGACATGGCCCAGGCACTGGAGCACTACATCAATCTGCTGGGGCTGATCGAGACCGGCCGCGACGCGCAGGGCCGGGTCTACCTCAAGGCCTGGACCGAGGTGGAGAAATTCTCGGTGGTGCTGGTGCAGGCCGAGGAGGCCGGCATGGACTTCATGGGCTACAAGGTCATCGACGAGCCGACCCTGGAAACCCTCGAGGGCGAACTGCGGGCCTGGGGGTGCACGGTGCGCAACATCCCCGCCGGCGAACTGCAGGGCTGCGGTCGCCGGGTACAGTTCGACCTGCCGTCGGGGCACGTCTTCGAGCTGTACGCGGAAAAGGAATACACCGGCAAGTGGGGCGTCTCGGACTTCAACCCGGAAGCCTGGCCCCGTGGCCTCAAGGGCATGCGCGCGGTGCGCTTCGACCATTGCCTGCTGTACGGCGGCGAGTTGCAGGCCACCTACGACCTGCTGGTCAACGTGCTCGGCTTCTACCTGGCCGAGCAGGTGGTGGACGACCAGGGCAACCGCGTCGCCCAGTTCATGAGCCTGGCCACCAAGGCCCACGATGTCGCCTTCATCCAGCACGCCGAGCCGGGCCGCCTGCACCACGTGTCGTTCTACCTGGAAACCTGGGACGACGTGCTGCGCGCCGCCGACCTGATTTCCATGACCAATTCCTCGCTGGACATCGGCCCGACCCGTCACGGCCTGACCCACGGCAAGACGGTGTACTTCTTCGACCCGTCCGGCAACCGCAACGAAGTCTTCGCCGGGGGTGACTACAACTACCCCGACCACAAGCCGCAGACCTGGTCGGCGGACGAGCTGGGCAAGGCGATCTTCTACCACAACCGTGCCCTGAACGAACGTTTCCTCACCGTACTGACCTGAGGTCTGCCCCATGCAAGAGATCAAGCATTTCATCGACGGCGAGTACGTCGCCTCGGCCAGCGGCCGCACCTTCGACAAGCTCGACCCGAGCAACGGCCAGGTGTTCGCCAGGGTCTTCGAGGCCGGCGAAGCCGAAGTGGACGCCGCCGTGCGCGCCGCCCGCGCCGCACTCAAGGGCCCCTGGGCACGGATGAGTGTGGCCGAGCGCGGTGCCATCCTGCACAAGGTGGCCGACGGTATCCTGGCCCGCTTCGAGGAATTCCTCGCCGCCGAGTGCCGTGACACCGGCAAACCCCGTTCCCTGGCCAGCCATATCGACATCCCCCGGGGCGCGGCCAACTTCAAGGTGTTTGCCGACTCGGTGAAGAACGTCGCCGCCGAGACCTTCGAGATGGACACCCCGGACGGCAGCGGCGCGCTGAACTACGCGGTACGCCGGCCACGCGGGGTGATCGGTGTGATCAGCCCGTGGAACCTGCCGTTGCTGCTGATGACCTGGAAGGTCGGTCCGGCACTGGCCTGCGGCAACACCGTGGTGGTCAAGCCCTCGGAAGAAACCCCGAGTACCGCCGCGCTGCTGGGCGAGGTGATGAACGCCGCTGGCGTGCCCAAGGGCGTGTACAACGTGGTCCAGGGCCTGGGCGGCAACTCGGCGGGTGAATTCCTCACGGCGCACCCGGATGTGGATGCCTTCACCTTCACCGGTGAGACCGGCACCGGCGAAACCATCATGCGTGCTGCTTCTCGCGGCGTGCGTCCGGTGTCGCTGGAGCTGGGTGGCAAGAACGCCGGCATCGTCTTCGCCGACTGCGATCTGGACAAGGCGGTGGAAGGCACCCTGCGCTCGGCGTTCGCCAACAGCGGCCAGGTCTGCCTGGGCACCGAGCGGCTGTATGTGCAGCGGCCGGTCTTCGACGCCTTCGTCGCACGCCTGAAAGCCGGGGCCGAGGCGCTGGTGATCGGCGCGCCGGATGATCCCAAGGCAACCCTGGGCCCGCTGGTCAGCCTGACCCACCGGGAGAAGGTCCTGTCCTATTACCAGCAGGCCAGGGACGCCGGTGCCACCGTCGTCACGGGTGGCGATGTCCCGCACATGCCGGCAGAGCTGGCCGGTGGCGCCTGGGTGCAGCCGACCATCTGGACCGGTCTGCCGGACGACTCGCCGGTGGTTACCGAGGAGATCTTCGGCCCGTGCTGCCATGTGCGGCCGTTCGACACCGAAGAAGAAGCCATCGCCCTGGCCAACGACACCCGCTACGGCCTGTCGGCCACTCTGTGGACCGAAAACCTGGGCCGCGCCCATCGCGTGTCCGGGCAACTGGAGGCGGGAATCATCTGGGTCAACAGCTGGTTCCTGCGCGACCTGCGCACCGCCTTCGGTGGCAGCAAGCAGTCGGGTATCGGCCGCGAGGGCGGCGTGCATTCCCTGGAGTTCTACACCGAACTCAAGAACATCTGCGTGAAACTCTGAGGCGCCCATGAACGGCAAGAAACTCTATATCTCCGACGTCACCCTGCGCGATGGCAGCCATGCCATCCGCCACCAGTACACCCTGGACAACGCCCGTGAAATCGCCCGGGCGCTGGACAAGGCCAGGGTCGATTCCATCGAAGTCGCCCACGGCGACGGCCTGCAGGGCTCGAGCTTCAACTACGGCTTTGGCCGTCATTCGGACCTTGAGTACATCGAGGCGGTGGCGGACGTGGTCAGCCACGCGAAGATTGCCACGCTGCTGCTGCCGGGCATCGGCACGGTCCACGACCTCAAGGCGGCCTACGATGCCGGCGCACGGGTGGTCCGCGTCGCCACCCACTGCACCGAGGCCGACGTAGCCCGCCAGCACATCGCCTATGCCCGGGAACTGGGCATGGACGCGGTGGGCTTCCTGATGATGAGCCACATGATCCCCGCCGAACAGTTGGCGGCCCAGGGCAAGCTGATGGAAAGCTACGGCGCCCAGTGCATCTACATGGCCGACTCCGGTGGCGCCATGAACATGCAGGACATCCGCGACCGCATGCGCGCCTTCAAGGCGGTGCTGAACCCTGAAACCCAGACCGGCATGCACGCCCACCACAACCTCAGCCTGGGCGTGGCCAACTCGATCGTGGCGGTGGAGGAGGGTTGCGACCGCATCGACGCCAGCCTCGCCGGCATGGGCGCGGGGGCGGGCAACGCACCCCTGGAAGTGTTCATCGCCGCTGCCGAGCGCCTGGGCTGGAACCACGGCACCGACCTCTACACCCTGATGGACGCGGCGGACGACATCGTTCGCCCCTTGCAGGACCGGCCCGTGCGGGTCGACCGGGAAACCCTCGGGCTGGGTTACGCCGGGGTCTATTCCAGCTTCCTGCGGCATGCCGAGATCGCCGCCGAGCGACACGGCCTGAAGACCCTGGACATCCTGGTGGAACTGGGCAGGCGGCGCATGGTGGGCGGTCAGGAAGACATGATCGTCGACGTGGCGCTGGATCTCTTGAAAAAGGCCGGTTGAGGCCAACGGGAAAACCGCACATGGACAACAAGAACAATAGCGATGTGAGCGTGATGGAAGTCCCCGGGGCGGCCTTGCTGGCGTCCCGTCAGCCAGTCACCGGTCTGCTCGGGCTGGCGCTGGTGATGCTGGTGTCGTGGCTGGCGATCAGTTGCATGAGCGGCGGGTTTTTCGCCACCTGGGCGACCTTCTGCCTGGTGTGCTGCGTACCGCCGCAGATCGTGCTGTCGATGGTCTGGCGCAACCAGTACCCGCACTGGCTTGGTGGACTGGGGCAGCCGGGGCGGGGGCTGGCGCAACTGGTGCTGACCCTGCTGGCGGCCGCAGTGATCGCCGGGCTGGTGTTCGTCACCCAGGCGCAGCAGGTCGGGCCGCCGACGCCGTTCACCCTGATGTACGTGATCTTCTGCGTGCTGGTGACCTTCTGGCTGGTACTGGTCTGGGAATGCTGGCCGCTGGCGGCGCTGTGGCGTCATCCGCTGGGGTTGGGGCTGGGTATTCTCGCGGTGGCGTACCTGCTGGGCTACGGGCTGTTCAGCCTGTTGTTCGACTTCTCGGCCCTGGCCGGTGCGCCGTTCTACCAGGCGCGTCTCGACCCTCACGGCGCGTTGCCGGCGCTGGAGATCCTGGCGTTTTCCGTGACCACCGTGGCGGTGATCTTCGCCTGTCTGCTGCTGGATTTCTGGCCGGTGTCGCGAATCAGCGGCCAACCCTGGGCCGGAATCGCCCGCGGGCTCTGGGTGTTGCTGGTGAGCGCCGGGCTGTACGGGCTGGGCACCCGCGGGCTGGGTCTTGAGCCGGTGCCGTTCATGGTCCGTGGTGCCATCGCCCTGTTGTTCGGCGTATTGGTGCCGTTGCTGATGTTCGAAGGGCAACTGTTTGCCGGACGCGCAGGGCGCGGCCCGCTGCAACTGCTGCTGGCGATCGTTGCCGGAGGCCTGCTGTCGTCGTTGTACTGGGCGCTGGCCCCGTGGATCAGCGGGCCCATGGACAGCGGCGCGCCGGGTTACACCCGCGAGTTCTGGCTGGCCTCGGCGCTGCTGGCGATGACCTTCCCGCTGATGGTGCTGCTGAGCCAGTTCCTCGACTTCTGGCCGCTGCGCCGACGCTGATCCGCTTTCTTCCCGATCTTTCCTGAACGCCGTGGTGCTCAGCCGCGCGGCTGGCGCGTGGGCGGCGTTCGCCCTGAACAAAGGACCGACACCATGAACAACAAGATCCTGCTCGCTGTTTCTTCCTCGCTGCTGGCCGTGGCCACGCCCGGCTGGGCCACCGAAGGCGGTGGTTCGTCCTATCCCATGGGCGCCGAGAACTATATGTCCGGCGCCTTGCCGCCGCCGGGCTGGTATGCCCAGGTCTATGCCCAGCACTATGCGGCTGACGACCTGATGGGCAACGATGGCCGCTCGCTGCCGCTGGATTTTCGCCTGCGGGCCAACGTGGTTGCGCCGCGATTGGTATGGGTGACCTCACAGACCGTACTGGGCGGCAGCCTGGCGTTCCAGGCCATTGCACCGCTGGTGGACCTTAGCGTGACGGTCAACGGCAACCGCGACCATCGCCGTGGCCTGGGCGACATGATCTTCGGCCCGGCGCTGGGCTATCACTACAGCGACAAGTTCCACGCCGTCTACGCCCTGGACATCATCGCCCCCACCGGCAGCTACGACCGTGACCGCCAGACCAACCTGGGCCGCAACTACTGGGTCGCCGAGCCGGTAGCGGCGTTCAGCTACGTCGACCCCGACGGGCCGAACCTCGACCTCAAGCTGATGTACGACTTCAATGCCCGCAACCGCAGTACCGACTACCGCTCCGGGCAGGAAGCCCATGCCGACTATGCGTTGGGGTGGGGGCTAGGCAATGGCTGGGTGGTGGGTGTGGGCGGATATATCTACCAGCAGACCACCGACGACCGGCAGTACGGTGAGCGGGTCGAGGACAACAAGGGCAAGGCCTTCGCCATCGGCCCGTCGATCAAGTACAGCGATGCGTCGGGGTGGTTCATTACTGCCAAATGGCAGCATGAGACCGACGTGCGGAACCGGCCGGAGGGGGATGCGTACTGGGTGAAGTTGACGGTGCCGTTGTAGGGGGGGATGCCTCGCTTTGTATCTTCAGGGGTCTTGAAATCGAGCGCCGCCCGCGCGGCGCATCGCTGCGGTTCGGCGTCCCGACAAGCCACCCCAGGTTTCGCGTCGTGCCTGGATTTGAGATCGACTTCAAACTGTGGGAGCCGGCCTTGCCGGCGATGCGCCGCGTAGGCGGCGCTCGATCTCAAGGACACTGACTATCTACCGGCGGACGCCCTATGGCCTCCCCACCATCCACGGCGCATATTGCAGGCTGATCATGCCCTCGGCCTGCTGCTGTTGATTCAGCGCAAACCCAGGCATCCGGCTCAGGTTGAGCTTCATGCAGGATTGGCTCAGCCGCTTCTCCAGGGCCCTGTCCATCCTGAAGTTGTTGGGGCGTACAGCCGTCGGTATCAACTCCACCAGACAGCTCTGGATACGCCCGGTCTGGTCGCTTTTATAGCGAACCAGGGCTGTCCCGATACTGTCCACCCGCTCGTGAGCGAACAAGTGCCGCCGGAAGAATTGCTGGCGGAGACTGTCGCGCACCGAGTCGGCAATGGTTCCGGACTGGACATTGACACGGATCGGCGCATTGATCTCCAGCCGGCCACGCTTGTCGTAGAGCGCAGCCGGTGCTCTTGGATAAACGGCTTGCAGGCACACCCGCTCGGCAACCTCGATCAACTCATTCATGTCCGCATCCGGTGCTGGTTCAGTTTGCTGCACCGGCACTGATGGGGTGGGTAGCCTGGCTTCGCATGACAGCGGGCGCCCCTCGCGATTGATAACGATCTTGAGCCTGATCACGAGGTTTGCCGGTCCCTGGATATAAGGCGTAATGGACTCCTTGAGGGCCATCACGAAGGCGATCTGAAAAAGCTCGTTTTCCGCGGGACTGACGGCTTCGTCTGCATGGGGTGCCGATGAAGTGCATCCGTACAGCAAAGCGAAGCAGCAGGTGAGGAGAGGGCGAAGAGACCTGGTGAGCAACACGAAAACATCCTTGAGCAGTCATTCGGAGCGACTGGCAGGGTAGATGTTTTCCTCTGGCTTTCGGGGTGCTGGAAGACGAACAGGCCCGCTCCTACGAGGCTTTGGCTTGGCTCTGTAGGAGCGAGCTTCTGATGTGGGACAGTGTCCGGAATGAGGTTGTCAGGCTTCGTGCACCCTCGGACTGCCACTCTCCACAACGAACCGTTTCAAGGTCGACACGCTCGCCTGCGGGTCCAGCCGGTCGGAAATCGCCTGCATCTTCACTTCCAGCCGCTCCCGGTCCAGGTCCAGCGACAGGTAGCCCCGGGGCCGGCTGTCATAGAAACGGATCTGTGGGTTGGCCGGCAGTATCGACTGGATCGCCTCGTAGCTCGGGCCGTTGGAGGTGATCGAGGTACCGACGAATTCCGCGGCCACCAGCCGCGACCCGGGATCTTCCGGGCGTTCGTGCAGGTGGTTGGCCCAGAACGAGTGGTAGTCGCCGCTGAGCACCACCGGGTTGGCCACGCGGCTGCCCTGCAGGTTGTCGATCAGGCGCCCGCGGGCGGCCTGGTAGCCGTCCCAGTTGTCGGTCCAGTAGCGGGCTTCGCCGCTGTCCGGTCGCTGTGCGCGCAGCGGCGCCATCAGCAGGTTCTGGGCCAGCAGGTTCCAGCGCGCCTCGCTGCGTTTCAGGCCGTCATACAGCCAACGCTCCTGTTCGAAGCCGAGCAGGGTGCGCCCGGGATCGGCGAGGTCGCTGCAGCTTTCCACTTCCATATGGCCCTTGCCGAAGTTCGGCGCCTGGTAGCACGGTTGTTTCGAGCGGTATTGGCGACCGTCCAGCACGGGCAGGCTGGCCAGGTCGCCCCAGGCAAAGCGGCGGTAGATCAGCGGGCTGCCGTTGCTGCCCAGCCGCGGGCGGCGCAGCGGCATGTTCTCGAGGAACGCCTGGTAGGCCGCCGCACGGCGCTGCTGGAAGCGCGCTGTGGTGATGGCCGGGTCTTTCGAATAAACGTCGGAATAATCGTCCTGCACTTCATGGTCGTCCCAAGTGGCGATCCACGGCGCGGCGGCGTGCAATTGCCGCAGGTCCGGGTCGGTGCGGTGCAGGGCGTAGCGATAGCGATAGCCGGCCAGGTCGGTGGCTTCCGGGGCGTTGTACGAACGGGCCAGCCCCGGCGTATCCGGGGCATTGCTGTATTCGTAGATGTAGTCGCCGAGAAACAGCACCAGGTCCGGTCGTTCCTCGGCCATGTGCCGGTAAGCGCTGAACAGGCCGCGCTCGTAATGGGCGCAGGAGGCCACGGCCAGGCGCAGGCGATTGGTCGGGGCGCCGAGGGCCGGCAGGGTCAGTGCCCGGCCCGCCGGGCCGCGCTCGCCCAGGGCGATGAAGCGGTACCAGTACTCGCGACCGGGCGCCAGGCCGCGCAATTCCACATGCACGGCGTGGCCGTTGAGGGTCAGGGCCTGGGTCCGGCCGCGTTGGGCGATACGGCGAAAGCCCGGGTCGAGGGCCACTTCCCAGTCCACCGGAATGCTCGAAGGCAGCGCCTGCTCGTCGCCCGGATACGGCAACCCGGCGCTCAGGCGGGTCCAGATGACGAAGCCGTCCGGCCAGGGATCGCCGCTGGCGACCCCCAGACCGAAAGGCGAGGCCACGCCAGCCAGGGCACGACCGTAGCGCAGCAGCAACGGTGCTGCGGCGACGCCGGCCAGCAGGCGCAGGGCCTGCCGGCGGTGCAGATCTCGGCTCATGAACGCTCCTCAGAAGCTGTAGCCGGCCTGGAGGCCGACGGTACGTGGATCGCCAGGGGTGGCCATCTGCGCGTTGGAAAGGAACGAGCCGTGGTACAGGTCGTATTGCTTGTCGAACAGATTGCGCGCCCACAGTGCCACCGACCAGTTGCCGTTCACCGGCTTCAGGCCAAGGCGGGCGTTGGCCAGCCAGTAGGCGTCGGTGGTAGTGCCGTTACTGCCGGCGATGCTGTCGTGGTAGGAGTAGTCGCTCTGCGCGCTGAGGATGAAGCCGGGAATCTCCCAGACATACTCCACCTGGCCGCCGTAGCTGGTTTCCGGAAAGTTGCTCAGGCTCGACCCGGAGAAGTCGGTGTACACCGGATAGGCGAAGTTGACCGCACGGGTCGCGGTGCTGTTGAGCCCTTCATAGTCGAGGTATTTGCCCTTCTTGGTGCCGAAGTACTGGCCCACGGTCAGGCCCGCCAGCGGTTCCCATTGCAGTTCCAGCTCGTAGCCATAGATCTTCGACTTGGGGATGTTGACCAGGCGGCCGACGTTGCCCACCTGCTGGCTGATCCACACCTGCGACTGGTACTGCTGGTCACGGTAGTCGTAATAGAAGGCCGCGGCGTTGAGGCGCAGGGTGTTGCTCAGGTCGCTCTTGAAGCCCACCTCGTAGGCCAGCAGCTTCTCCGGCTTGACCGGGGCGATCTGGTCGACGTAGCTGGAGTTGTACGCGGTGAAGCCGCCGGACTTGATGCCGCGGCTGACCGTCGAGTACAGCAGGGTCGAAGGCGTGAGCTGGTATTCCAGGCCGAGTTTCCACGAGGTGGAGTTGCTCTCCAGTTCGCTGTCGGCGGCGGGGAAGGTGCTCGCGCCGAAGCTGTAGGCGCCGTTGCTGACCAGGATGCGCCGGGTGCTGAAGTCGTTGAGCTCGCGGTTTTCCTTCTCCTGGCGCAGGCCGACGATCAGCTTGAGGTCATCGGTCAGGCGGTAGTCGCCCTGGGCGAACACGCCGTAGGTGCGTGACCGTTGCTGGTAGGAGGTGAAGGTGCCGTAGCCGAGGTTGGCGCTGAAGTCGGAGTAGAACTCCTCGTCCAGGCGGTCCTTGGCGAAGTACAGCCCGGTCTGCCAGTTGAAGCGTTCGTTGTCATGGGACGCCAGGCGCAGCTCCTGGGAGAACACCTCGATCTGCGAGTCGAAGAACTCGTCGGATTGCGGAATCACCGAGGCGTCCCAGTCGATGTACTCGCGGCGGCGGAACTGGTCCGACGAGGTGATGCTGGTGACGGTAAGGTGATCGTTCAGGTCGAAGGTGCCGGTCAGGGCGAAGCCGGTGTTGTCGTTGTCGCGGTGCGGCTTGTCGTTCGCCGACAGCCCGGTCAGGCCGGCGAAGCCTTCGGTCAGGCCCCAGCCGGTGTGCTTGCCGTCGTTTTCCGGGGCGATGGCGGCGTACCGTGAACCGTAGGTGGCATTGGGCTTGAGCCCCTGGTACAGGTATGAGCCGCGGCTGTCGGACTTGTCCTGGCCACCATGCACGGTGAGGTTGAAGTTGACGCTGTCGCTGGCATCCCAGTCCAGTTGCCCGCGCAGCGAGGTGTTGTCCTTGTCGCCCAGGCTCTGCCCGGTGACGCGGTTCTCCTGCCAGGCGCCACCCTGTTCGGTGAGGAACGACAGACGCCCGCGCAGCGTGTCGCTGAACGGCCCGGAGATGAAGCCTTCGACGCTGCCTGCGTCGTAGGAACCGTAGTTGGCGGTGAGCCCGCCATGCAGCTCGCGGGTTGGCTTGTTGGTGACGAAGTTGATCGCGCCGGCGGTGCTGTTGCGCCCGTACAGGGTGCCCTGCGGGCCGCGCAGGATCTCCACCCGCTCCAGGTCGAAGAGCTGGCCCTGGGTCTGGATCGGGTAGGGCAGTGCCACCTGGTCGAGGTATACGCCGACGGTGGAGGTGTTGTTGCTGCCGTAGTCCTTGAGGCCGACGCCGCGAATGCGGAACAGCGGGTTGCCACTGCCGTACTGCGGGGCGATGTCGAGGTTGGGCACGTAGTTCTGCAACTGGTTGACGCCGGTGACGCCCTTGTCCTGCAGGTCCTGGCCGCTCAGGGCGGTCAGGGCGATGCCGATGTCCTGGGCCGATTCTTCCTGGCGCTGGGCGGTGACGGTGACCTGGGGCAAGGCGGTGGTGGTTTCGTTCTCGGCCTGCTGGCCGAAGGCGTCCGTGGCCAGCAGCGACAGCAGCGGCGCGCTGGCCAGCAGCAGCGGTCGGCGGGCGAGCGGACGAACAGGGTGAGGGGTGCGACGTGTTGGCATGGCGGGTATCCCTTGAACAAGGCGATGCGAAGCCGGCGACGGTGCCGTTTCGCGTAAGGGCCGCTCTGTGAAGAGTAAGCAGACGAGGCGATAGCAAGCGCTATGCCATCATCGTTCTGTCATGATTTTGAAAGAATTTTCCGGCGTTGGCGGGGGTGGCCAGGGTGTCGGCGCTTGATTCGCAACAGTGCCCGGCGCAGGTTGTTGCGGAATCAACAGACTGTTCAAGCGGTTATTTTCTAATGCTTTTTTAATATTTCTGGCTATAAGCCAGCGCCAGTAGAGTACAGCCTTACCCACCAGATGCTTACACCGGGACGTATTTGCCATGAGCGGTTCTCACGGACAGCCGAACCCCATCCTGACCTTGCCCCAGGGTGAGAAGGACCCGTTGTCGATCCGCGCCAAGGCGCTGGTTTTCGCCGATCCCCGCTCACGCCAGTTGCTGGAGTACCTGCAACGGGTCGGGCCGAGCGATGCGCCGGTACTGATCAACGGCGAGACCGGTACAGGCAAGGAGCTGGTCGCCCGCTACATCCACGCCGCCAGTGGCCGCAAGGGGGCTTTTGTCGCGGTCAACTGCGGCGCCATCAGCGAGAACCTCGCCGAGAGCGAATTCTTCGGCCATGAGGCCGGCTCCTTTTCCGGTGCGGTTGGCCGGCGAGCCGGCTGGTTCGAAGAGGCCGATGGCGGCACCCTGTTCCTCGACGAGATCGGCGACCTGCCGTTGCCGCTGCAGGTGAAACTGCTGCGGGTGCTGCAGGAGCAGGAAGTGGTGCGGGTGGGTTCGCGCAAGCCGGTGAAGATCGATATCCGCCTGGTCACCGCGACCAACGTCAACCTCGAGCAGGCAGTGGAAGCGGGCAACTTCCGCCTCGACCTGTTCTATCGCATCAACGTCGCCCAGGTGGCGGTGCTGCCGCTGCGCGAACGGCCGCTGGATGTGCTGCCGCTGGTGGAGCATTTTCGCAAGCTGTACAGCGCGCGGCTGAAGATCAGCGAACCGATGCTCTCGGAATCGGCGGCCCAGGCGCTGCTGGATTATCCCTGGCCGGGGAACATCCGCGAGCTGGAAAACGTCGTGCACCTGGCACTGCTGGTGGCCGGAGACAAACCGATCCGGCCCGAGCACCTGAAGTTCTCGGCGGGATTGAGTGCCCTGCAGGCCGGGCCGTCCGGTGCGCCGAAGCTGCCCCAGGAAGAGATCCGCGAACAGTTGCTACGGCTGTTCGAGACCCCGGGCGACTCGCTGCTGCACGATATCGAGGATCTGATCGTGCGCGAGGCCTTTGCCCATTGCAGCTTCAACCAGTTGCGCACGGCGCAGTTGCTGGGCATCACCCGCAATGCCATGCGCACCTTGCTGGTGAACCACGGGATGTTGAAGGGCCGCAACCCGTAAGCGGTGTCAGCTCCGGCGCCGTGATCGGGTTGCGCCCAGATGGCGCAACTGCGGCAACAACTCCGCTCCCAGGTGAATCGCTTCTTCCAGGTGGGGAAACCCCGAAAGGATGAAGCAGTCCACGCCCAACTGATGGTATTCCTCGATCCGCTCGGCCACCTGCTGGTAGCTGCCCACCAGCGCCGTGCCGGCACCACCGCGGACCAGGCCGACTCCGGCCCAGAGGTTGGCCGAGACTTCCAGTTCCCGCGCCCGTCTGCCACGGCCCTTGACCAGGTCCGTCTGCCGCGACTGTCCCACCGACTCGTACGCCGCCATCTGCAACTGGGCGCGGTCGATGGCGTCCTTGGGGATCTCCTCCAGCAGGCGTTCCACATGGCTCCAGGCTGCCTCGTCGGTGGCGGCGGCGAAGACGTGCACGCGCAAACCGAAACGCAGCTTGCGCCCATGCCCTGCGGCCAGCTCGCGCATGCGCTGGATGCGCTCGGCGATCATCGCCGGTGGCTCGCACCACATCAGGCAGGTCTGGGCATGGGCCGCGCCCACCTGTTCCGCCGCGCTGGACGCGCCGCCGAAGTAGATCGCCGGCGCCTGGGCCCGCGGGTCGATGGGAGTGTCGCCGGCGCAGCGGTAGTAGCGCCCGTGATGAGGCTGGCGACGCCCGGCCCAGACCGCCTGGAAGGCGTCGAGAAACTCGGCGGTGCGCGCGTAGCGTTCGTCATGTTCGAGGAAGTCGCCCAGCGAACGTTGCTCGAAACGGCTGGAACCGCTGACCACATGCAGGTCGAGGCGGTTGTCGCTGAGCAGTTGCAGGGTCGCTGCACGGTGCGCGCTCCAGGCCGGCAGTTCCAGGCCCGGTCGCAGGGTCAGCAGAAAGCGCAGGCGCCGCACTTCCTGGGCCAGCACGGCGGTGATCAGCCACGGGTCTTCGAAGCCGCTGGCCGTCGGCACCATGATGCCGTCGAAACCGGACAGCTCGGCCGCCCGGACGATCTGCCGCAGGTAATCAAGGGTCGGCGTGCGCTCGCCCTGCTGGAACAGGCCGACCTTGGGCAGGCCGCTGCTGGTGAGGTGCCGGCCATCACCGTTGGTGGGCAGGAACCAGTCGAGTTCGATGGGGGTACGGCGTTCACTGGCCATGGCCGTGGCGCTCCTTGCTCAGGCCCTGTTGCTGGAGCAGCGGCAGGATCCGCTCGCCGAAACGCAGCACTTCGCTCACTGCCGGCTGGTGCTGGATCACGATCTGGCGGATGCCGAGCCCGTGCAGTTCGCCCAGACGGGTGGCGATCTGCTGGGGTGTGCCGACCAGATACAGCGGCTGCCCCGGCCGCAGTTGCAGCAGGTTGGGGTGACATTCGAAACGACGCAGGGGATGGCGGTCGCGGGACAGTCTCGGCACGGTGTCGGTCTGCGCCAATGCCTGGAGGTCCACGGCCAGTTGCCGGGCGGCGGCGTCCCAGGCCTGTTCTTCGTTGTCGCCCAGGATCAGGCCGAAGGCACAGGCAAATTCAAGGTCGGGCCGGGAATCGCGCAGGCGCCGGATTTCCTGCTCCAGCCAGGCGGGCGCCGCCGGGCGCAGCAGACAGGTGTGCGCGTGGCTGGCGATCAGCGCGGTGTTCTGGCTGTCGTCCAGCAGCAGCGGTGGTGCCGGCAGGTCGCGGCGGGCGAAGCCGGCGTTCTCCAGCTGGAAGTAGCGTCCGTTGTAGTTGAAGCCGGTCTCGTTGCCATCCAGCAGCCGCTGGAGGATGTCCAGGTATTCGCCGATGCGCTCGCTGCGCTGGTCCCGGTTGAGCCATTCGCCGAAGGCCTGGCGCAGGCTGCCGCGATCGCTGTCGGGCAGGTGCAGGCGCACACGGTTGGCGCTGATGGATTGCAGACTTTGCAGCGTCGCGGCCAGGGCTGCCGGCAGGACCACTTCCGGCGGTACGCTGACGGTCAGGTGCAGGCGTTGGGTATGGGCGCAGAGCGCGGCGGCTACACCCAGGCTGTCGGCGCAGGGGGCGCCGCCGGGAATCCACAGGCCATCGATGCCGGCGTACTCCACCGCCTGGGCGAGCTGGATCCACTGACCGGGGCGGGCGCCCCAGTCACTGGCACCGTCGGGCCCGCAGAGCGGCAATTGCCAACTGAACTCAAGGGCCATGCACGGGCTCCGCAACGGGGGAAACAGGAAGGTTCGCCATCATCCCACTGCCGCTTCACGCTGGGTAGCGCGGGGTTGCCAGCCCAGCGCCGGGGCGATTTCCCGGGCAATGATTTCCAGGCGCTTCAGCACCTGGGCCTGGGTCGAGCTTTCGGCCTGCACCACGACGATCAGGTAGTCGGCGTAGGGCAGCAGCGACGGGTCCTGGCGCAGGCTGGCGATTACTTCGTCGGGGTGGCCGTGGTGCACGTTCATCAGGCGCAGATGCTCCTGCAGGTCCACGGCCTGGTCGATCAGGCCTTCCCGTTGCAGGCGCGGGATATGCCGCTCGATATCCGGCGCCAGTTCGGCCTGGGCCGTGGCCCGGTCGTTGGCCGGGAACACCGCGCGGACCACGCCGATCCTCGGCGCCCTGTCGCGGTGTTGCCAGGCCTGCAGGTAGGCGTCGGCCAAGGGTTTCTGTACGGTCAGCGGATCATGGGTGGCAGTGCCGAGCAGCAGGCCGTTGCCTTGCGCGGCGGTGTAGGCCGCGCCTTCGCTGCTGCCATGGGAATGCCACAGGCGCTGGCTCAGGCCGGGGGCCGGCGGTTGCAGGGTCAGGTCGCTGTCGGCGCTGGCGGGATGGCCTTCGAGCAGACGCTGCAGGTGCTGCTGGTCGGCACTGAAACGCTGTTGCCGTTGCCCGGCGTCGCGGCCGAAGGCGCTGAAGCTGTCGAGGTTGGCGCCGCCGCTGCCGAGGCCCAATTGCACCCGGCCGCCGCTGAGCTGATCGAGCACGCTGGCGTCTTCGGCCAGGCGCACCGGGTCTTCGAAGGGCAGCACGATGACCCCGGTGCCCAGTTCGATATGGCGGGTGCGCTCGGCCACGGCGGCGAGGAACAGCAGCGGCGACGGCAGGCTGCCGAAGCCGTTGCTCAGGTGGTGCTGGGCGATCCAGCCGCCGTCGAAGCCCAGGGCTTCGGCCACTTCGAACTGCTCCAGCAGGTCGTCGTAGACCTGTTTCGGGTCTTCACCGAAGGCATGGCTGAGAAAGCCCAGTTTGAACGGGCGGGGAGTGACGTTGCTCATGACAGGACAGGCTCCTGGGTGGAGGTCGCGGCGGCGCGGCGCCAGCCGAGGGCCGGTGCGACCTGTTCGCTGATGAACTGCAGGGCGCGGATGGCGTCGCGCAGCGGGTGCTGGCGCTTTGCACCTGGACGATCAGGTGGTCGTGCCGGCCCAGTCGCGGGCCGCCGCGCAGGCCTTCGATGATGGCCTCGGCCGAGCCGTGCAGCACGCCGAGGTGCTTGAGGGTGGCATCGAAGTCGCCGTCCAGCGGGCCTTGATAGACGCCGATGCTGTGCTGGCGTTCGAGGTAGGCGCGGATGTCCGTGCGCAAGGCCTGGTTGTCGCCGCCGGTGTGGGGGAACACGCCCTGGACCCTGGCGACCCGCGGTGGCGTGCCGTTGTCGCCGGTCCAGGCGGCGCGATAGCGCTCCACCAGTTCGATCCCGGCCTCGGGCGGCAGATGCGGATTGGGCGCCATGATCAGGCCGTTGCCCCGCGCCGCCACCAGTTCCACCCGTGAGGTGGCTTCCCAGAGACGGCCGCCGAGGCCAGTAGCGAGCGGCTGCAAGCGCAGACCGTCGGCGTTCAGCGGACCGTTGCCCAGGGCGCTCTGCAGTCGTTGCAGGTGCAGTTCGTAATCGCGGTGACGTTGCTCGTGGGGCAGGCCGAAGGCGCGGAAGCTGTCCGGGTCGAAACCGGCGCCCACGCCGAGCTCCAGCCGGCCGCTGCTGAGCAGGTCGAGTACCGCGGCATCTTCGGCCAGGCGCAGCGGCTGCTCCTGCGGCAGGACGATGATCCCCGTACCGAGGCCGATGCGCCGGGTGCGCTGGGCGACCGCCGCGAGCAGCACCAGCGGCGAGGGCAGGCGGCCCTGCTCGCTGGCGAAATGGTGCTGGGCCACCCAGCCGGTGTCGAAGCCCAGCTCCTCGGCGACCTGGAACAGTTCGACGGTGTCACGGTAGACCCGGGCGTCGAACTGCGGGTGATAGACCCGGTTGAGAAAACCCAGGGAGAATCCGCCGCTCATGGTCGTTGCTCCTGCGGGATCAGCGGCAGGGCGGCCAATGCCCTGGCCGCGCCGGCCTGGTCAGTGGATTCGAGCTGGCCGTTGAACGGGCTGATGGTCAGGTAACCCTTGGCCAGCCACACGGCTTCGTCGTCCTGCTGGGCCGGGGTCGCCGGCGCAGCGTACTGGAAGCTGATGCCGGGCTTGCCGGCCAGTTTCGGGAACAGGTTGCCGAGGTCATCGGTGTACTGGGTGTCGAAGCCGACGTAGCTGCCGATGCGGGTCAGGCGCACGCCCTTGAGGGTGCTGTCGGCGGGGAAGTTGATGTTCAGGCCGAGCCCGCTCGGCAGCAGTCTGCCGTCGGGCTGGCGGTGGCGGTCGAGGGCGGCCACCAGTTTCACCACCTGGGCGGCGACACGTTGCGGGTCCTTGTCCTTCAGGTCGGTGCTTACCGCCAGTGCCGGGTAGCCGGCGCGCACGGCGAAGCTGGCGGCGTTGAAGGTGCCCGAGGCGGTATTGATGGCACCGACGTTGTTGCCGGGGTTGGGGCCGACGATCACCAGGTCCGGTTCCGGCTGCACTTTCTTCAGGCCCATGAGCAACGCCATTACCGGCGTGCCGCTGATTTCGATCTGCACCTCCTTGCCGGCGCAGTCCGGGCTGCTGCACAGGCCGGTTTCGTGGGTGCTGATGTAGTAGCTGTCGGGGTAGGCCGGGTCGTCGTCGCGGCCGATGCTGACCTCACGGCCATAGATGAAGGCGCCGCCACGGGCGCTCTGTTCGCTTTGCGGCGCGGCGATCTTCACCTGGTGCCCGGCGTCCTTGAGGGCGCTGTACAGGGCGCGAATGTTCGGATGGCGATAGCCGTCGTCGTTGCTCAGCAGGATGTTCAGGGCGAAGGCCGGGGTTGCGCTCAGGCCGCACAGGGCCAGCAACAGGCAGGGCAGCGTCTTCACGCAGGCACCTCCGCGTTCACGCTGAAGCGGTTGGCCGGGCGTGGCAGGCCGAGGTGGTCGCGCAGGGTGCGGCCCTCGTAGTCATGGCGGAACAGCCCGCGTGCCTGCAACAGCGGAATCACCTGGTCGACGAAGGTGTCGATGGAGCCGGGGAAGTACGGGAAGAACACGTTGAAGCCGTCGCAGGCGCGGCCCTGGAACCAGGCTTCGAAGGTATCGGCGATGTCCTCGGGGGTGCCTATCACCGGGTTGCCGCCGGCCAAACGCAGGTAAAGCTGGCGGATGCTCAGGTTGTCGCGGCGGGCGACTTCCAGCACCTGGTCGCGACGACTGCCACGTTCGCCGGGCGGGGTGTCCGGCAGGGGGCCGTCGAGGTCGTAGCCGGACAGGTCGATGTCTTCGCCGAGGGTATCGGCCAGCAGGCGCAGGCCCAGCACCGGGTCGATCAGCGCCTGGAACTCGTCGAACAACGCCTGGGCCTGTTCACGGGTATCGCCGATGAACGGCGTGACGCCGGGCAGGATCTTGATGTGGTCGGGGTCGCGGCCAAGGGCGGCAGCCCGTTGCTTGATGTCCTGGTAGAACGCCTGGGCCGCCGGCAGCTCATGGTGCGAGGCGAAGATCACCTCGGCGACCCGCGCCGCCAGGGCCTGGACCAGCACCGGATGCCCCTGGGGCGGCCGTGCCACGTTGAGCGGTCCGCGTACGGTGAAATGCTCGCCACGGTGGTTGAGGGTGTGCAGCTTGGCCGGGTCGAAGTACTGGCCGCTGGCTTTGTCGCGGGGGAAGGCGTCGTCGTCCCAGCTGTCCCACAGGCCCTTGACCACGTCGTGGAATTCTTCGGCGCGCTGGTAGCGGTCGGCGTGCTGGATATGGGTTTCCCGGCCGAAGTTCCAGGCTTCGTCCGAGACCACCGAGGTCACCAGGTTCCAGGCCGCGCGGCCCTTGGACAGGTGGTCGAGGGAGGCGAACTTGCGGGCGATATGGTACGGCTCGTTGTAGCTGGTGGTGGCGGTGGCAATCAGGCCGATGCGCTCGGTGACGGCGGCCAGGGCGGCCATCAGGGTCAGCGGCTCGAAGTGTTCGCCACGGGCGGTGCGGCTCAGGGCATCGAGGTGATGGCCCCAGAGGGCGACTACATCGGCGACGAACAGCGCGTCGAACTTGCCCCGCTCGGCGCTGCGGGCGACGGCCTTGAAGTGGTCGAAATCCAGGCTGGCATCGGCCTGGGCGAGGGGGTGGCGCCAGGCGGCGACGTGATGACCGCTGTTGGCCAGAAAGGCTCCCAGCTTGAGTTGATCGGTGCGGCGGGTCATGGAATCGGGCTCCCGTGTTGCGACGAAAAGCCCTGCCGGCGCCCCGGCAGGGCGGCGGGTCAGAAGTTGTAGCTCAGGCCGGTGTACCAGTAGCCACCCGTGGTGCCGTATGGCGAGAAGTTGCCGTAGGGGAAGGCGCCCGAGCTGCTCGGCAGGTTGGTGCGCTCCGGGTACTGGTTGAACAGGTTGTTGGCGCCGGCGGTGAGGGTCAGGGCCGGGGTCAGGTGGTAGTCGAGGTTGAGGTCGGTGATCCATGCCGGCGAGAAGGTGCGGTCGTAGGCCTCGAGCGTGCCGTACTGGGTGTACTCGCCGTAGCGGGTCAGGTTCAGGCTCAGGTCGAGCTTGTCGAAGGTCCAGGTGGCGCCCAGCAGCAGCTTGGATTCCGGCAGGCCGTGCTTGAGGTTGCCCTGGCGCTGACGGTCGTAGCCACCGGTCGGGCCGAGGGCCTGGCGGGCCACGGACGAGGCGTGGATGTCATCGATCTCGGTGGTATTCCAGTTGAAGCCGAGGGTGTAGCGCAGGCCGCCCCAGGCGCCGAGGTCCTGGCGGTAGTCGCCGACCAGGTCGATGCCGCGGGTGGTGGTGTCGAGGGCGTTGGTGAAGTAGGTCACCGACTGATTGGTGGCAAGCCCGGCGGCGGCCAGGATGGCGTTGATCTGCGCGGTGCCGCCGAGGTAGCCGGTCTGGGCGATGCGGTCCTTGATCCTGATCTGGTAGGCGTCGAGGGTGATGCTGGTGACGTCGTTGGGTTGCAGGGTCAGGCCGACGCTGACGTTGGTGGATTTTTCCGGTTTCAGGGTGGTGGCGCCCAAGGCCTTGGCCACGGCGGAGTCGACGGCGACGTTGCGGTAGTCGATCAGGTTGCCGTTGACGTTGCTCTGGGAGGTCGAGCTGTAGATCTGCTGGGCCAGGGACGGCGCGCGGAAGCCGGTGCTGAAGGTCCCGCGCACGGCGAGGATCGGCGTCAGCTGGTAGCGGGTGGAGACCTTGCCGTTGCGGGTGGTGCCGGAGCCGTCGTTGTAGTCCTCGTAGCGGCTGGCCAGGTCCACATGCCAGTGGTCGGTCAGGTCCTGGCCGATCTCGGCGTAGGCACCGAGGCTGGTGCGGCCTTTTTCGGCAGCGTCGGCCGGGGTGGTGCCGGCGCCGGAGATGGTCCCGGGGGCGATCGGGTTGCCACTGGCGCCGGTGCTGAACGGGCCGCTGGCGTAGGAGGCGTAGTCGCCCTTGCCGATCTTGTAGTTCTCGTAGCGGTGCTCCAGGCCCCAGGAGATCTGGGTCGGCCTGGCCAGGCCGAGGTCGAAGGCGCGGGTCAGGTCGAGGTTGTTGGTCCACTGGCTGAAGGTTTTTACTCCGGTGTCCACCGAGGTGGGCGAGGCGGCGCCATAGCTGAGGTTGTAGGTATGGCGCAGGGTGGCTTCGGCGTGGTCCTGGCCGTAGGTGGTGGACAGGTCGTAGTCCCAGCCGGCGACGTTGCCCTTGCCGCCGAAGGCCGCCTGGAAGTCGTTTTCGATGAAGCGCAGGGTGTCTTCCACGCCGTCGGGGAAGGGCGTGGCGATGCCGTCGAAGCTGGCCGGCTGGTGGAACGCCAGGGGCTTCTCGGAATTGCGCCGGGTGTAGGTGGAGAACGAGTACAGGCTCAGGGCATCGTTCACCGGCAGCTCGGCGTTGTAGCCCAGGCTGAAGTTGCGCGCCTCCGGCAGGCCGGTGCCGTAGTAGGTGTGCTGCAGGCTGGTGTTGCCGGCCCTGTCGGTGTACGGCGCCTTGTCGGAGCGGTCGGAGATCTTCTGTTGCTTCACGTCCAGGGCGAGGTTGATGAAGCCGTCGTTGGGCAGCGCGAGGCCGACGTTGCCGGTCTGCCGCGAGGTTTCGCCGTCGCCGTTCTCGTAGTTCTGGCCGTAGGTGGTGGAGACGCTGCCGCCGTGGTCGGTCTGCTTCAGCACGATGTTGACCACGCCGCCGATGGCGTCGGAGCCGTACTGGGCCGAGGCGCCGTCACGCAGGACTTCGACATGGTCCACCAGGGCGGTGGGGATCATGTCCAGGTCCACCGGCTGCGAGCCGGAGTTGAGGTAGGTGCCGTTGTTGAGCAGAGCGCTGTTGTGCCGGCGCTTGCCGTTGACCAGCACCAGTACCTGATCGCCGTTGAGACCGCGCAGGCTGATGGGGCGCACCACCGAGGTGGAGCCGAAGCCGGACGAGGCCGGCTGGTTGAGCGACGGCAGCACGCGGCTGAGGGCGCGGGTCAGGTCGCCCTGGCCGGTGGCGAGCAGTTGCTTGGAGGAGATCACGTCCACCGGCGCCGGGCTTTGCGCCAGGGTGCGGGCCTGGCCGCGGTTGCCGATCACCACCACGGTGTCCAGCGGGTTGTCGCTGTCGGCGGCCAGCACCGGCGTGGCCGCCTCGCTCAGGGCGAGGAACAGCAGACTGAAGGCGAAGACTTTATGCGGCGGGCGCAATCCGCCGAAGTTCGAGGAACGCATGAAGGGCTTACTCCGATGAGGTCAGTAGGGGGCGGCTTGTTGGGGCAAGCTCTGGTGATGGGTAAGGAGCAAGGGCTGTGCCAGTCGGGAAAACCCATAGGAAACAGGGGTTTGGCAGGTGAAGGCTGGGTGGCTTGGTGATTTTTCAGCGGTGGCGCGGACAAGGTGTTGGTTTTTCTACAACGAAGGTTCGCAGGCCTTGCGGGCCTCATCGCTGGCAAGCCAGCGTCCACAGTAAAGGCTCAGCCATCGGCCGGGCTGGCACGTCGCTTGCTGAACAGCCTGACCAATTTCCAATGGATCGCTGCTCATGCCATACCCCGGACCTCGCAACCTGCTCACCGACATCCCCGGCCTCAGCGTCGGCCACGCCACCGATCCACGGGTCGACACCGGGGTCACGGTGATCCGTACCGACAGTGTCTGGACCGCCAGCGTCGATATCCGTGGCGGTGGCCCCGGCGGACGCGAAACGGCGGCGCTGGAACCGGAAAACATGGTCGGCCAGTTGCACGCCCTGGTGTTTGCCGGCGGCTCGGTGTTCGGCCTGGGCGCTGCCGATGGCGTGGCCGCGGCGCTGTCCGCCGAAGGTGTCGGCCTGCACCTGAAGGCCGGCGCCCCGGCCATTCCCATCGTGCCCGCCGCGGTGCTCCACGACCTGGCCAATGGCGGCGACAAGCAATGGGGCCTGGAGCCGCCTTACCGTCGCCTCGGTTTCGAGGCGCTGGCCAACGCCGACACGGTATTTGCCCTCGGCGCCGTCGGTGCCGGGCGCGGGGCCATGGCCGGGGTGCTGCAGGGCGGGCTGGGCTCGGCCTCGCTGGACCTGGGCGACGGCCTGATGGTCGCGGCCCTGGTGGTGGCCAACCCGATCGGCTCGGTGTACATGCCCGACGGCGAAACCTTCTGGGCCTGGCCCTGGGAAATCGCCGGTGAATTCGGCAGCGCCCGGCCACAAGGCGATCAGGATTGCAGCGACCCGATTCCCGAGCTGTCGCGCCTGGACTCCATGGGACGCCTGCAGGCCGGGGCCAACACCACGCTTGTGGTGGTCGCCAGTACGGCGCAGATGAGCACGGCCGAATGCAAGCGGGTGGCGATCATGGCCCAGGACGGTATCGCGCGGGCGGTGCGGCCGGCGCACCTGCCGTTCGACGGCGACACGGTGTTCGCCCTGGCCTCCGGCGCGGTGGAGCTGGGCGGCGGCGCCCAGCGTCAGGTGCGTATCGGCAGCATCGGTTCGGCCGCTGCCGACTGCGTGGCCCGGGCGATTGCCCGGGGCGTGTTCGAAGCTCGCCGCACTAGCCTGCGCTGAGCACCTGGACGACCCGGTCCTCGGCCTGGCGGGCGAGGGCCGGCAGTTCCAGTTTGCGGTAGACCCGCGCCAGGCTGCGGTTGGTTGGCACGTCCAGGCTGTCGTAGCGACGGCGCAGCTCCAGGGTTTGCTGGGCCACTTCCCAGTCACCAGCCTGCAGGCGGGCGTCCAGTTCGATCTGCGCGAACAGGTCGCGCTGGGCATGGCTGCCGCCGATTTCGTTGAGCCGTGGCAGGCTGCCGGCCAGCAGTCGAGCGGCGCGGGGATAGTCGCCACGGGCATGGGCCAGCAGCCCCTCGGCCAGGGGCAGGGTGACTTCGGCCCATACTGCCCGGCTGAAGGCCGGCGCCGTGTGGGCATGAACGCGCAGGGATTGCAGCAGCAGGTCGGCTTCGGGCTTGTCGGCGCGGGCCAGTCCGTACAGGTATTGCAGGCTGAGGAACGGCTGCACGGTGTCGGCCTGGCGCTTCTGCAACCAGGGCGCAAGTGCCTGCCAGCGCTCGCCGACATCGACGCCCGCCAGCTCCAGCCGGGCCAGCAGCGACACCGCGCCGATCTGGTCCTGGGAATACTGCGGCAGGATGCCCCAGACATGCCGGTCGTAGATCTCCAGCACCCGCGTCTCGTCGCCCCGGGCCAGATGGAACAGCGCCAGGTGCCACCAGTTGTGGGTGTACATGAACGAGTTCAGCCCTTCCCAGTGCTGCTTGACGCTGTCCAGAAAGACGATGCCTTCCTCGATCCGGCCCTGGGTCAGCATCACGTGGGCGAGGGCATGCTGGGCCCAGGGTTCGTCCGCCTGTAGCGCCAGGGCCTGGCGGGCGCTGGCTTCGGCGTCTTCCAGCAGGTGGCACTGCTCGTAGGCGAAGGCCAGCATGCCGTGGCTCTGGGCGATGTCCGGCGCTGCTGCCACCGCCTTCAGGCCAACCCGCAGCAGCGCCGGCCAGTTGCCCCGGTTGAACTCCACGTACTGATTGAGCTTGGCGGCAAACAGGTCGCGAGGGTACTGCGCCTGCAGGCGGCCGGCCAGGCTCAGCACGCGGTCCAGGTCATCGCTGATCCAGGCCTGGAGCAACTGCAGGTACAGCGCTGCCCGTGGATGCGCCGACTCCACGGCGGCAGCGCGCTGCCGATAGGCCTCGGCCAGGCCCGGGCCTTCGGGGGATTCGACGAACATCAGCAGGATGCCCGCCAGGGCATTGCTCAGGGCCGACTCGGGATGACGGTCGGCGCTGGCCAGAATGGCTTCGGCGCGGGGCTGGTAGCCGATGAAACCACCGATGAAATCATCCAGAGCGCGGCGCGCGTCCTGGTCGTCGGTGTCGATGGGGTTGCCCAGGTAGTCCAGTGACATGGTGCTCACTTCGTTCGGTTCGAAAGCGGGAAACAGGGCAAAGCCTGTGCCAGCGCAGCGAGGCCCGTGTTTCGCGGGCTGTCCCGGCCAGCGTCACGGCGGCGCTGTTGCTTTTTCCACACCTGGCGCCGGGCGCTGTGGTTTTTTCATCAGCGCGTGCTGGGCAACACGGCGAATCCTGCGGCTTTGCAGGCCGCAAAGGGCGTGGCACAGCGCTTGCTAAACCCCTTGGCACAGTCGCTGGACCATTTGCCAAGGAGTCACCATGCCCCGTCATTCCCATCGTCATCCGCCCCGGATCGGGCCGCGTCATCTGTTGAAAGGGCTGGGCGCCGCGCTGCTGGCCTGCGCTACGCTGATCGCCGGCAACGCCCTGGCCGAACCCCGCGACGGCGGCGTGCTCAACCTGGTGGCCCAGCCGGAGCCGCCGTCGCTGATGTATGGCGTGGTCACCCATGTGTCCACCCAGTACGTCAGCGGCAAGGTGCTGCAGGGCCTGCTGACCTTCGATACCGGGCTCACACCGCAAGCGGTGTTGGCGAAAAGCTGGAGCCAGTCGGCGGACGGCCTGACCTACACCTTCGAGCTGCAACCGGGCGTGACCTGGCACGACGGCAAGCCGTTCAGCGAGCAGGACGTGCTGTTCAGCTTCAACACCTTCTACCCGGAGGTGGACAAGCGCATGGCGAGCATCTTCGAGCAGTACGTGGCCTCCATCGATTCCAGCCAGCCGCTGCAAGTCACCTTCCACCTGAAAAAGCCCTTCGCGCCCTTGCTTTCGCTGCTGGGCAGCGGCCTGCGCCCGGTGGTGCCTAAACACCTCTACGAAGGCACCGATTTTCGCGCCAACCCCTACAACCTGAAGCCGGTGGGCACCGGGCCGTTCGTGTTCCAGGAATGGAAGCGCGGCGCCTGGATCAAGCTGGCGAAGAACGCCCATTACTGGAAACCGGGGCTGCCGCATCTGGACGGCGTGGTCTTTCATGTGATTCCCGATGGCTCGTCCCGCGCCGCGGCGTTCGAACGCAACGACGTGCAGGTGCTGCGCGGCGGCGACGCCGACTATTCCGACCTCAAGCGCCTGGGCGCGTTGCCCGATGTGACGGCGTCGGACAAGGGCTGGGAGCTGTACGCCGGCCTGGCGTTCCTGCAGATCAACACGCGCAAGCCGCCGCTGGACAATCCCAAGGTGCGCCAGGCGATCCTCCACGCGCTGAACCGCGATTTCATCGTCAAGAACATCTTCTTCGGTGCCGGTGAAGTGGCGAAGGGGCCTTTCGCCGCACACTCGCCGTACCACGACGGGCAACTGCCGCAGTACGACTACGACCTGAAGAAGGCCAAGGCACTGATCGCCGAGTCCGGCGTGGATGTCGGCGCGGTACGCATCCGCCTGCTCAATGGCGAGAAAGGCGGCGCCTGGGAGCGGCTCGCCGAATACACCAAGCAGGCCCTGCAACCGCTGGGCTTCAAGGTCCAGGTGGTCACCTCGGACGCCGCCACCTGGTTCCAGCGGGTCAGCGACTGGGACTTCGACCTGACCTACAACTTCATCTTCCAGATCGGTGATCCCTACCTGACCAACGCCTATCTGTATCGCTCCGACTACATCCTCAAGACCTCGCCTTTCGCCAACGTCGGTGGCTATAGCAATCCCGAAGTGGACCGCCTGTGGAACCAGGTGGCCGATACGGCCGAAGGCCCCGAAAGGCAGAAGCTCTACAGCCAACTGGAAAACCTGCTGAACACCGAGCTGCCCATCGCGCCGATCTTCGAGATGCGCTACCCGACCCTGTACCACAAGCAGGTGCACAACCTGCTGCGCACCGCCACCAGCCTCAACGAAGACTACGAGAGCGTCTACCTCGACGCCCCGGCGCCATGAGCGCGCTGCTGTTCTTCGGCGCGCGGGTCGGTCGTGCCGGGCTGATGGTGCTGGGCGTGCTGGTGCTGGCGTTCCTGCTGATTCGCCTGGCACCGGGCGATCCGGCACTGCTGATGGCGGGGGAGGCCGGTGTCGATGATGCGGCGTTCATCGCCAAGCTGCGCCAGGACATGGGCCTCGACCTGCCCCTGGGCCAGCAATTGCTGGTGTACCTGGGCCAGGTCGCGCACCTCGACCTCGGTTATTCCTACCGCAATCAGACGCCGGTCTGGACGCTGCTGGCCGAGCGCCTGCCGGCGACCCTGAGCCTTATGGGCTCGGCCTTCCTGCTGTCGTCGCTGCTGGGGGTGAGCCTTGGCGTGCTGGCGGCCCATGCCCGGCAGCGCCGGCATTGGCTGGACGGGGTGATTTCCCATGGCGCGCTGCTGCTGTACTCGATCCCCACGTTCTGGCTGGCGATGCTGCTGATCCTGCTGTTTTCGGTGAGTCTGGACTGGCTGCCGGCCTTCGGCCTGGAGACCGTGGCCCGCGAGCTGCACGGCGGTGCCTGGCTGGCTGACCGCCTGCGTCATCTGCTGCTGCCGTGCCTGTCCCTGAGTTTTCTGTTCCTGGCGCTGTACGTTCACCTGACCCGTGCCGCGACCCTGGAGGCGATGAGCCAGGAGTACGTCTATACCGCCCGGGCCAAGGGCCTGCGGCCGCGACGGATCTTGCTTGGCCACGTGCTGCGCAACGCCTTGCTGCCGGTGGTGACCTTCGCCGGGCTGCAACTGGGCCAACTGGCCAGCGGCGCGCTGCTGGTGGAGGTGGTCTATTCCTGGCCGGGCATCGGCCGGCTGATGTACGACGCCCTGTCGCAACGCGACTACGGCGTGCTGATGGGAGGTTTCCTGGTGATTTCACTGCTGGTGGTCGGCTTCAACCTGCTGACCGATCTGGCCTGCCGCCTGCTCGACCCGCGCATTGGCGCCGGAGGGCAGGGCGCATGAGCCATTCCACTGTCTGGCGGCGCTTCGTCGCCCAGCCCTCGGCCCTGATCGGCGCCGCCTGGCTGTTGCTGTTGGCCCTGCTGGCGCTGGCTGCGCCCTGGCTGGCCCAGGGCTCGCCATGGGAAATGAACGCCGAGCCGATGCTGCCCCCGTTCCAGGACGCGAGCCATTGGCTGGGCAGCGACCTGCTCGGGCGTGACCTGGGCAGCGGCCTGCTGTATGGCGCCCGGGTGTCCCTGGCAGTGGGCGCGCTGGCAAGCCTCGCCACCTTGCTCACCGGTCTGCTGGTAGGGGCGCTGGCCGGTTATTTCGGCGGCTGGCTGGACGGCGTGCTGATGCGCATTGCCGAGTTCTTCCAGATCATTCCGCAACTGGTGCTGGCGGTGATCCTGGTGGCGACTCTCGAACCGTCCCTGGGCTCCATCGTCCTCGCCATCTCGCTGGTGGCCTGGCCGGCGGTGGCGCGCCTGGTGCGCGCCGAATTCCTCAGCCTGCGCCAGCGCGAGTTCGTACAGGCCGCCCGGGTGCTGGGCCAGTCGCCGCTGGCCATCGTGTTCCGGCAGATCCTGCCCAACGCCCTGGCGCCGCTGCTGGTGACCCTGACCTTCGTCATGGCCACAGCGATTCTCACCGAAGCGGCGCTGGCCTTCCTCGGCCTCGGCGATCCGGAAGCCATGAGCTGGGGCTACATGATCAACGCCTCCCGCGGGTTGCTGCGCGAAGCCTGGTGGATGAGCCTGCTGCCGGGCCTGGCCATCGTCTTCTGCGTACTGGCCGTCAACCGCGTGGGCGAGGGCCTGCGTATCGCCTTCGAGCCCGCCCGCCGACCAGGAGCCGCCCAATGACCTCGGCCAGCCTGTTGAACATCGAACACCTGCGCATCGCGTTGCCCGCCGGCGCCGACCGTAGCCACGCCCTGTACGACCTGTCACTGCAATTGCGCGCCGGCGAATGCCTGTGTGTGGTGGGCGAGTCGGGCTCGGGCAAGTCCATGCTGGCCAAGGCCTTGCTGCGCCTGTTGCCGGCGCCGCTGAAGGTCGATGGCGGCCGGATCCTGCTGCGTGGCGCCGATTTGGCGGAGCACGACGAAGAACAGATGCGCCAGTTGCGCGGGCGCACGGTGAGCATGGTGTTCCAGGAGCCGATGAGCGCCCTCAACCCGTTGCTCAGCGTCGGCCGGCAGATCGACGAGACCTTGCAGGACCACGGTGTGAAGAGCGCTCGAGTGCGACGCCAGCGAGTGGTCGAGCTGCTCGGTTATGTCGGCCTGCCCGATCCCGAGCGACTGTGCCATGCCTATCCCTTCGAATTGTCCGGCGGGCAGCGCCAGCGGGTGGTGATTGCCATGGCGCTGGCCTTCGAACCGGCACTGTTGATTGCCGACGAGCCCACCTCGGCGCTGGATGTCACCACCCAGGCGCAGATTCTCGCGCTGCTGCGGCGCATCCAGCGCGACAAGGGCATGGCGATGTTGTTCATCACCCACGATTTCGCCGTGGTCCAGGCCATCGCCGACCGCGTGTTGGTGCTTGAGAAGGGCCATCTGGTGGAACAAGGCAGTGCCCGCGAGGTGCTGGACGCGCCGCGCCAGGCCTACACCCGGCAACTGATTGCGGCGGTGACGGCCCAGCCACTGCAACCCCGTCCGCAACTGGCCGCGGCGTCGCCGGTGCTGCGAGCGCAGCAACTGGAGAAACGCTTCAACAGCCGTGGCGGCTGGTGGAAACGGCGCATTACCCGGGCCCTCGATGGCGTCGATGTGCAACTGGCCGAAGGCGAGACCCTGGGCATCGTCGGCGAATCCGGTTCTGGCAAATCTACCCTGGGCCGGGCGCTGGTGCGGCTGTTGCCAGTGGAGTCCGGCAGTATCCAGTGGCTCGGCCACGAGGTGGCCGGGCTGTCGCAGCGGCGCCTGCGGCCGCTGCGTGGCGAGGTGCAGATGATTTTCCAGGACCCGTTCGCGTCGCTGAACCCGCGCCAGCGCATCGCCGATATCCTCATGACCGGCCCGCTGGCCCAGGGCGTGGACGCTGCCGAAGCGGCGCGCCGGGCCCGCGAAGTGCTGGAACTGGTGGGCTTGCCGGCCACCGCGCTGGAGCGTTTTCCCCACGAGTTTTCCGGCGGCCAGCGCCAGCGCATCGGCATTGCCCGGGCGCTGGCGGTGCAGCCGAAGGTGCTGATCGCCGACGAGTGCGTGTCGGCGCTGGATGCGCTGATCCAGGTGCAGATCCTCGAGTTGCTGGAGTCGCTGCAGCGGCGGCTGAAACTGAGCATTGTCTTCATCACCCACGACCTGCGGGTGGCGGCGCGGCTGTGCGACCGCATTGCGGTGATGCAGGGCGGGCAGGTGGTGGAGCAGGGCGCGGCCAGCCAGGTGCTGACCCGGCCGAAACATCCGTACACCCGGGCGCTGCTCGGCGCTGTAGCGCTGCCACAGCCTCACGCCGTGACCGCGCAGGTGAGCCCATGAGCCGCGGGATGATGAGCCTGAATGCCTTTCTCATGGCCACCGGGCACCATGTCGCCGGCTGGCGGCACCCCGAGGCCAGTGCCGATGGCGGGCTGGACTTCCAGCATTACCGGCAGCTGGCACAGACTGCCGAGCAGGGCTGCTTCGATGCGCTGTTCCTGTCCGACACCCTGGCCATGCTGCCCGGCGACCTCGACGCCTTGAGCCGCATGTCGCGCACCGAGCATTTCGAGCCGCTGACCTTGCTGGCTTCGCTCGCCGCCGTGACCGAGCGCATCGGCCTGGTGGCTACGGTGACCACCTCGTACAACCGCGTGGACACCGTCGCCGACAGTTTCGCCTCGCTGGAGGCCCTGAGCGGCGGGCGCAGCGGCTGGAACCTGGTGACCTCGAGCAATGCCGAGGAAGCCTTCAACTTCGGTCGCCAGGCTCATTTCGAACATGCCCGGCGCTATGGCCTGGCGCGGGAGTTCCTCGGCAAGGTGCAGGGGCACTGGCGCGCGCGCCAGGTGGCGCCGGTACAGGTGCTGGCGGGGGCCTCGAAGGCGGGTTGCGAGCTGGCGGCGGCCCATGCCGAAATGGTCTTCACCGCCCAGCCGGAACTGGACGGTGCGCGGCGTTTCTACCGCGAACTGAAAGCGCTGCTGCCACGCTACGGGCGCCACGCCGGGCAACTGAAAATCATGCCGGGCCTGCTGCCCATCGTCGCTGATAGCGAACGCGAAGCCGAGGCCTTGTACCAGCAATTGCAGGCGCTGGTGCAGCCGCAGGTGGGGCTGTCGCTGCTGGCGGATATCGCCGGTGGCACTGACCTGTCTGCGTTCCCGCTGGACGGGCCGCTGCCGGAATTGCCGAGCACCCAGTCGGGCGTCAGCCGCCGCGACCTGCTGATCGCCGTGGCCCGCCGGGAAAACCTGAGCATTCGCCAGTTGTACCTGCGCATGGCGGCCGCCCGTGGCCATCTGGTGCTGGTGGGTACACCGCAGACCATTGCCGATCGCATGCAGCAGTGGTTCGACGAAGGCGCCGCCGATGGCTTCAACATCATGCCGCCGTACCTGCCCGGCGGGCTGCAACGTTTCGTTGAGGGCGTGGTGCCGGAACTGCAGCGGCGTGGCGTGTTCCGCCGCGCCTACAGCGGCCGCACCCTGCGCGATCACCTGGGCCTGTCACGGCCCGCTTACCTTGAATCCGGAGAGGCCCTGACTGCCCATGGCTGAAGCAACTGCATTTTCCCGACTGCCCCTGGTGCGGGGTGAACTGCTGGAGATCCGTCCCGGCCGGCGCCTGAGCGTGGCCCGTCAGGCCGGTGCCGACCATGCCGACACCGTGGTGTTCTTCGCCCATGGCGGTGGCGGCCACAAGGACCAGTGGCGTGACCTCTGGCGCAGCCTTGGCGACCAGGGCTACAGCCTGGTGGCCTGGGACATGCTCGGCCATGGCGACAGCGACAAGCCACGGGATCCGACGGCGTATGCCTGGTCGGAGCTGGTGGCCGACCAACTGGAGATCGTTCGGCGCTACGGCGGCGCGCGCAACCTGGCGGTGGCCCATTCCTTCGGCACGGGCGTGACCCTGAGCGCCCTGCTGGAGCCTGCGCCTACCCGGATCGACGGAGCCTTGCTGCTGGGCTCGCAACTCCACCGGCCGCTGGCCCGTGGCGGTTTGCTCAGCCTGCCGGCGTGGGTGCTGGAGCTGATCCGGCCGGTGTTGTCCAAGGGGTTTCGCGACAAGGCCTGGCATCCCAAGGCGGATCAGCGGGTGGTGGAGTACGAAGAGGGCCTGACCCGACGCAATCGCCTGTACGTATTCAAGTCGCTGGTGGCCAATGCCCGGTGGCCAGCGGCGCAGGCACTGGCCGGGCTGGACCTGCCGGTGCGGGTGTTGTCCGGCGACCGCGACGGGTTGACCCCGGCCAGCGGCGGCGAGGCCCTGGCGCGGCAGTTGCCGCAGGGGACTTTCGAGGTGCTGGAGCAGTGTGGGCACCAGTTGATGCTGGAGAAACCTGAGGAGGTGTTGGCGGCGTTTCGGGGGTTGGTGGCAACGGTTTGAGGCCCATCGCTGCATTGGCCATAGCCACAGAATGCTCGTCGGGAGACCGCATCAAGGCTGACAGGTGCAAAGGCTGACAGGTGCAAAGGCTGACAGGTGCATGCCTTGATTCTTGCGGCGTTCATGAAATCGAGCGCCGCCCGCGCGGCGCATCGCTGGCAACGCCAGCTTGTGTCTTCAAGGCCTCTTAAACTCAGAAGGGTGAGAGCGGTGGATGGCAGACTGAATGCCAGCGGTGCTTAAAGCACGAGTGGGAGCCAAGTCGCCATCCACCTCTCACTCTGACCAGAAGCCCGAACAGTTGGATGAGCGGCAAAACTCGAAATCACAAGCTAGGGATAGGTCAGAGCGCTCTCACTTCTTGAGTGTAAGAGGGCTTGGCGATGATTTCCTACTTTGTTGGTCTCGATGTTTCGAAAGCGACTGTGGATGTGGGGTTTCTTCCTGCGAATTACCCGCAGTTCCAGATCAGTAACGACTCTGATGGCTTCGCTCAGCTGATTGCATGCCTGAACGGGCTTGAAGTCGAGCGAGTACTGCTTGAGGCCACCGGTGGTTATGAGAGGGCTTTGCTCAAGGCCCTGCAGCTAAGCGGTCTTAATGTGGTTCGCGTCAATCCCAAGCGCGCTCGTGACTATGCCAGATCCATGAACAAGCTTGCCAAGACCGACAAAATCGACGCTCGGATGCTGGCGAAGTTTGCCCGAGATATCGAGGACTTGCCGCCGGTTGAGCCTAACCAGGCTCGGGATGAGCTGGGGGAGTTGATCAAGCTGCGAGGCAATCTGGTCAAGGATCGAGACAGCAACAAGCGCCGGATACAACAAACCACTCAGGCCATAGCTATATCCACCTACACCGATCTCATCGCTTATCTGAACCAGAAAATCAAAGCACTGGATGAGGCGATTGAGAAGGCCTCGAACGCCCTGAATCAGGAGAAAGCCAGTCAGTTGAGATCGGTGAAAGGGATTGGAGTCATTGCGTGCGGCACGCTCATGGCATCGCTGCCTGAGCTCGGAGCCGTGACAGGGCGCAAGATCGCGGCCCTGGTAGGGTTAGCCCCTTACAACAACGACAGCGGCAAGAAGAGCGGCCCCAGATCGATCGAAGGCGGGCGCTATGCAGTGCGCCGTGTGCTCTATATGTCGACCTGGTCAATGGTTCGCCACGATCCGGAAGTCAAAGCCGAATATGAGGCTCTGCGAGCGCGAGGCAAACTTGCCAAGGTCGTTATTGTGGCCTGCATGCGCAAGATCCTGGTACGTCTTAACGCGATGCTGCGAGACGGCACGAAGTGGAAAGAACCGAAATCTCAGATACCCGCAACCTGACAGCAAGCGAGGGCTGATTTACTGAAAAGCGGGCTTCGCCAGCGAAACCGCAATGCGGTATCGCTGGCGAAGCCATGCCTGAAGGGGGCGTTTGAAAAAAATCCTTAAAGACAGTTGCTCCCACATTTGTTGCAACGTACCTATGTCTGTCAGGCCATGGTTGATCGCCTTGTTTGTACGACGCGATATCGAGTCAAGCCCAACAGCCTCCCCGCAATGGATCGCCCAGCACCAAAGGCAGGCAACTCAAATCCCACAGGCCATGGCGCGTTGCAACAGATGTGGGAGCCGGCGTTGCCGGCGATGCGCCGTGCGGACGGCGCTCGATCTCAAGAGCGCTGAAGATCCCAAGGCATGCGCCCGGCAGCTCCAACGAGGTCTGTCGGCAAGCACCTTGATAGCGATCACCACCTGCTCTATTGCTCGCGAGGCAGTTCCAGCACCGCCACCAGGCCACCACCGTCCCGCGCCTTCAGCGTCAGGCTGCCACCATGGGCCCCGGCAATGCTCGCCGCGATACTCAATCCCAAGCCATGCCCGCCACCACTGCGCGAGCTGTCCACCTGATAGAAATGCTCGAACACCCGCTCCAGTTCCTCCGGAGCAATCCCCGGCCCGCGGTCGGCAACACTGATGCGCAGGCATGTGGCGCTGTCCTCGACTTCAATGTCCACCGGCCCCGGCGCATGCCGGCGGGCGTTGTCCAGCAGGTTCTGCAGGCAGCGGCGCAGGCCGCCCGGATGAGCGGGCAGGGGCAGGGCGCGGCCATGGATGTGCAGTTCGCCACCGAGGTCCTGGAAATCCGCCTGCAAAGCCTGCAGCAGGGCATCGATGGCCACCGGCTCGCGGGCATGTTCGAGTTCTCCGCTGCGCAGGAAGTCCAGGCTGGCCGAGACCATCTCTTCCATATGCCCCAGGTCGTCGCGAAAGCGCTGGCGCTGCTGTTCATCGGCCAGAAGCTCGGCGCGCAGGCGCATGCGGGTAATGGGCGTGCGCAGGTCGTGGGATACCGCGGCAAAGAAGCGCGTGCGTTCGGCGATGCCGTCGATCAGTCGCCGCTGCATGGCGTTGAACGCCTGTGCCGCCTGGCTCACTTCCTGCGGGCCGTCCAGGCTCAGCGGTGGGCGATGGATATCGCGGCCCAGCGCTTCGGCCGCCGCGGCCATCTGTTTCAGCGGGCGCAACGCCAGGCGCACCGCAAGCATCGCCACCAGCACCACGGCCAGAATGCGCAACAGGTAGATGCGCAGGATGTAGTCCAGCACCAGGCTGCTGGTGGAGCCGCTGCTCCAGCCCTGGTCTTCGGTGGCTTGCAGGTACAGGGTGCGGCCGTCCGGCAGGTCCAGCGCCACCCGCAGGCGGACACTGGCCTGGCCTTCGCCGAACAGCACGCCGGGACCGGCCGGCTGCGCGTCGGCGGCCAGCAGTTCGAGACCGAGCAGGCGCACCGGCGCGGCTTCGCCGATGCGCTCGCTGACCAGTTGGCGCAGCAGGATCTGGTACATCGGGTCGTTGTCGGCGACATCCGGGGCGACCGGCAGGCGATGCCAGCGTGGCGATTCGAGCCCATCGAGCAAGGCATCGAGCTGCTCCGGGTGGCGGTGCGCGACATGCAGCAGGTCGGCGATACGCCCGGCGGTCAGGCGCAGAGGAATTTCCAGCACCTGGGTCTGGCGCACCTCGTGCCAGATGCTGCTGGTGAGCAGCTGCGCGGCGAGCATGCCGCCCACCAGGATCACCAGCAGGCGTCCCTGCAGGGACCGTGGCCACCAGCGTTTCATTCGCTGCGCACCTCATCGACGGTGAGCATGTAGCCCTCGTTGCGCACGGTGCGGATCAGCGCGGCGGCCTTGGGCGCGTCGTTGAGATGCTGGCGCAGACGGCTGATGCACACGTCGATGCTGCGGTCGTAGGGCGTGCGCTCGCGGTCGAACACATGGTTGAGCAGGAAGTCGCGGCTCAGTGGGCGGTTGGGGTGCTGCAACAGCAGGCGCAGCAGGCGGTAGTCGGAGTTGCCGAGGCTGATCACCAGGCCGTCGGCAGCGCGCAACTGGCGGCTGGCGGTGTCCAGTTGCCAGCCGGCAAAGCGCAAGGTGCGGGCTTCGTCCATCCGCGCCCGTTCGGGGAAGGCATTGGTGCGGCGCAGCACCACCTTGATCCGGGCCAGCAGCTCGCGCGGGTCGAAGGGCTTGCCGAGGTAGTCGTCGGCACCCATTTCCAGGCCGACGATGCGGTCCACCAGGGTGCCGCGGGCGGTGAGCATGATCACCGGGATGTTGCTGCGCACCCGCAGGTCGCGGCACAGGCTCAGGCCATCTTCGCCGGGCAGCATCAGGTCGAGCACCACCAGGTCGATCACCTGGTCTTCCAGGCGCCGGCGCATCTCCCGGCCGTCGGCGGCCACCGAAGTACGGAACCCGGCGGCGTCCAGATACGTTGAGAGCAACTGGCGGATTTCGGGGTCGTCGTCGACGATCAGGAGGTGCTCGGGTTTCGACATCGGAATGCTTCTCAAGTGGAATCGGCGCACTTTACACCGCCACGGGCGGGGCAAATGTAATGGAATGTGTTGGCGGGCGATGGACGGCCCGACCATTACATTTGCGCGAAAAGTCCCATCAGACGGCTCGTTATCATTCGGGGATACAAATGCGACTGATTCACTTTAAGGAAAACCCATGTCTTTCGCTTCCCCACAACGCCTTCCGGCAACGCTGGCACCGGCCTTCGGCCTGGTGTTCGGCGCCTGCGTTTCTCCCGCCAACGCCGACACCGTCGACCTGCCGTCCACCTCGGTGACCGGCAAGCAGTCGGCCTACAAGGTCGACGAAGTCACCTCGAGCAAGATCACCACGCCGCTGCTGGACGCACCGCAAAGCATCACCGTGGTCCCCAAGGCCGTACTGGAGGAACAGAACGCCCAGAGCCTGCAAGAGGTGCTGCGCAATGTACCGGGCATTACCTTCATGTCCGGCGAGGGCAACCTGGGCTGGGGCGACCTGTTCTCCATTCGCGGTTTCGCCGCCGAGCAGAGCCTGACTGTGGACGGCGTGCGCGATGCTGGCATGTCCAGCCGCAACGACGCCTTCAACCTGGAGCAGGCCGAGGTGTTCAAGGGCACCGGCTCCGTGGAGTCGGGTGTGTCGGCGGTGGGCGGCAGCGTCAACCTGGTGAGCAAGCGCGCGCACCTGGGCGATGATGGCAAGCTGTCCGCCGGCATCGGCACCGACAACTACAAGCGCCTGACCGCCGACATCAACCGCCAGCTCAACGAGACCACGGCGGTGCGGGTCAACCTGATGAAGCACTACAACGCCGTGTCCGAGCGCGATGAAGTGGATTACGACCGTTGGGGTATCGCCACCTCCGTCGGCTTTGGCCTGGGCACCGACACCCGTTTGTGGCTGGATGCCTTCTACCAGAAGGACAGGAACACCCCCGATGGCGGTGTGCCGATCCAGCGTGGCACCGACGGCAAGCGCATGCCGGGCGTGTCGCGGGATGCCTGGTACGGCGACTCCGACCTGTACACCCAGCGCAGCGAAACCCGCTCGCTGACCGGCCTGTTCGAGCATGACTTCAACGACGACCTGACCCTGCGCAACCTGTTGCGCTGGCAACAGACCGACAACTGGGCGGTGCTGTCGCCGGCCCGTTTCGTCGCGGCCAATGCCGATGGCAGCCGCACCTGCACTGGCACCCGCTGTGCCAGCCTGGGGTATGTCGGCGTCGGTCCGCTGACCTCGATCAACGGCATCAATGCCTACACCCAGTACGCCAACAGCAGCAGCGACTACGCCTACCTGCGCGGCAGCGACTTCGGCCTGTCCAAGCGCTACGAGATCATCGACAACCAGACCGACCTGCGCTTCAACCTCGACACCGGCGGCATTCACCACGAAGCGGTGACCGGCGTGGAGCTGTACCGCGAGAGCTACGGCGGCCTGCACAAGACCATGGACGTACCGGACGGCGCGATGTTCTTCGACCTGTCCGATCCGGCCCATCACTTTGCCTCGACCTCGGTGTCCAAGGGCTACGGTGACCCGCGCAGCGTGGTGAAGAACGCCGCCCTGTATGCCTCCGACACCCTGACCCTGGACCCGCAATGGCAACTGCTGCTGGCCCTGCGTTATGACCGCTGGGAAGCCGAGAGCGAGCGCTCCACCGGCAACAGCAAGAGCAGCGACGACGCCATCGGCGGTCGTGCCGGTATTGTCTACAAGCCGTTGCCCAACGGCAGTATCTACCTGTCCTACAGCCAGGCGGCGCAGCCGTCGGCCATCGGTGCCACCACCAACAACCAGATCTATGGCGCCGCCAGCACCGAAGACTACAAGCCGGCCGAATCGCGGACCTGGGAGCTGGGCACCAAGTGGGAACTGCTGGACGACCGCCTGGGCCTGACCGCCGCGCTGTTCCGCACCGAGCTGGACGACAGCTGGGAGTACAGCGAAGGCGAGAGCGCGCCGGTGCGGGCACTGCCGGCCAAGCGCGTCGACGGCGTCGAACTGGGCCTGCAGGGCAAGCTCAGCGATCGCTGGTCGGCCTACGCCGGCTTCGCGGCGATGAAGAGCCGCCAGACCAAGGGTGCCAACAAGGGCGAGGAAGCCAAGAACGTTCCCGACCTGACCGCCAACCTGTGGACCACCTACGAGCTCACCGACGACCTCAGCCTCAGCTACGGCGCCGACTATGTGGGCCGTCGCCGCTACAGCGACAACAAGTACGTCGGTGGCCTGAACAACAACAGCAGCTATGCCAACGGCCCGTCCGGGGTCTACACGATCTACACCCGCGACCACGAGAAGGCGCCGTCCTACTGGCTGCACAGCCTGGCCGCCCGCTACAGGGTCGACAGCCAGACCACGGTCAACCTGAACGTCAGCAACCTGTTCAACAAGTTCTATTACAGCCGCGTCGGCGCCTCCCTCGACGGCTTCCAGTTGTACGGCGTGCCCGGTGCCGGTCGTACCCTGACCGCCAGTGTGGACTACAGCTTCTGATGTTGATCGAAATCGACCGGCTGTTCAGCGCCCCTGAGCTGGACGACCTGCGCCGGCAACTGCTGGCGCAACCCTGGATCGACGGCAAGGCCACGGCCGGCGTGCAGTCGGCCCAGGCCAAGCGCAACCGCCAACTGGACGAAGACAACCCGGTGGCCCGGCAACTGGGCGAGCTGATCCTGCGCAGGCTGTCGGACAACCCGCTGTTCATGTCGGCGGCCTTGCCCAAGCGCATCTATCCGCCGCTGTTCAATCGCTATGGCGCAGGCGAGGGCTTCGGCTTTCACGTCGACAACGCCATCCGCGGCATCAAGGGCGTGCGCGAACGGGTCCGTACCGACCTGTCCGCCACCTTGTTCCTGGCCGATCCGGACAGCTACGACGGCGGTGAACTGGTGATCCGCGACACCTTCGGCGAGCGCAGCGTCAAGCTGCCCGCCGGGCATCTGGTGCTGTATCCGGGCAGCAGCCTGCACCGGGTGGAGCCTGTGACCCGTGGCGAGCGGCTGGCGGCGTTCTTCTGGATCGAGAGCCTGGTGCGCGAGGACAGCCAGCGCAGTCTGCTGCTGGACATGGATGTGGCAATCCAGCGCCTGACCACACAGGGCGCCGACCAGGGCTCATTGCTGGAACTCACCGGCGTCTACCACAACCTGCTCCGTCGCTGGAGCGATACCTGATACGGGAGGTCAACCCATGACCATCGCAACTTCCTGGCGGCGCCTGCTGCCGCTCCTGATGCTGCTCGGCGCCTGGCTCGGCCTGGCCCAGCCGGCCAGCGCCGTGCAGGTCACCGATGTGCTGGGCCGCACCGTCAGCATCGACCATGCACCGCAGCGCATTGTCCTGGGCGAGGGTCGGCTGTTCTTCGCCCTGGCGCTGCTGGACCGCGACAATCCGTTCCAGCGGGTGGTCGGCTGGCAGAACGATATGCGCCTGCTCGATCCGCACACCTACGAGGTCTACGCCGAGAAATACCCGGCCATCAGCAAACTGCCGCTGATCGGCCAGGCCTCGGAGCAGAGCGTCAGCGCCGAGCAGATCCTGGCGCTGAAACCGGACCTGGCGGTGTTCAGCATCGCCGGTGAAGGCCCGACCCAGCACAGCCCGGTGGCCGATCTGCTGGCCAAGGCCGGGGTGCCGGTGTTGTTCATCGACTTTCGCGTGCATCCGATCCGCAATACCCGGGTCAGCCTCGAAGCCCTCGGCCAGTTGCTCGGCCGCCAGGACGAGGCGCGGGAGTACCTGAGCTTCTATGACCAGCACCTGTCGCGAATCACCGAGCGGGTCGCCGGGCTCAAGGACAGCGAACGGCCCAAGGTCTTCCTCGAACTGCTGCCGGGCGTCTGGCAGGCGCCGGGACATACCACCGGCAAGAGCGGCCTGGGCGGGGTGGTCGAGGCCGTGGGCGGGCACAATATCGGTGCCGACGTGCTGCCGGGAGCGCTGGGTGATGTGAGCGTCGAGTATGTGCTGCAGGCCGACCCGGACGTCTATATCGCCACCGGCAATCGCGCGCCTGGCGTGTTGCTGGGGGCCGGCGTCAGTGCCGATACGGCGCGCCAGAGCCTGCTGAAGGTCACCGCACGCCCGGAGTTCGCGCCGCTGCGGCCTATCCAGGCCGGGCAGGCCCACGGCCTGTGGCATGACTTCTACAACTCGCCGTTCAACATCCTGGCCATCGAAGCCATGGCCCGCTGGATTCATCCCGAGCGCTTCGCCGACATCGATCCGGCCGCGACCATGGCCGATATCAACCGCCTGCTCAAGGTCGGGCTGGACGGTCACTACTGGATCGACGCCCAGTGACCGCGATGCTTGAAACCGGTGCCGCCGTGGCGGCGGCACGCTACCGCCGGCTGCTGTGGCGGCGGGCCGCCCTGGTGCTCGGCCTGGCGGCGCTGCTGGTGCTGTCGGTGCTCGCCGACCTGGCCAGCGGCGCCTCGGGCATGGGCCTGGGGCATCTGTTGCAGGGCGTGTTCGACCCGACGACCCTGAGCGCCACCGAGCGGGTGATCATCTGGAACGTGCGCCTGCCGTATTCGCTGATGGCGGTGCTGGTGGGCGCGGCGCTGGCCCTGGCCGGCGCCGAGATGCAGGCGATCCTCGACAATCCGCTGGCCAGTCCTTTCACCCTGGGGGTGTCGTCGGCGGCGGCACTGGGGGCGTCGCTGGCCATCGCCTATCCGCTGAGCATCGTCTGGCTGGAACCGAGTGTGCAGGTGACGCTGATGGCCTTTGCTTTCGCCTGCCTCAGCGTGCTGTTGCTGCAGAGCATGTCCCGCCTGCGCGGTGCCGGGGTGGAAAGCCTGGTGTTGTTCGGCATTGCCCTGGTGTTCAGTTGCAACGCGCTGGTGTCGCTGCTGCAGTTGCTGGCCACCGAGGACGTGTTGCAGCAACTGGTGTTCTGGACCCTCGGCAGTCTGGCCCGCGCCGACTGGAACAAGCTCGGCATCCTCGCCCTGGTGCTGGCGCTGATCGTGCCGTTCTCCCTGCGCGCAGCACCGGCCATGACCTTGCTGCGCATGGGCGAGGATCGCGCCCGCAGCTTCGGTGTCGATACCCGCCGGCTGCGTTTCGCCTCGCTGCTGCGCATCAGCCTGCTGTCGGCGACGGCCGTGGCCTTCGTTGGCACCATCGGTTTTATCGGCCTGGTGGGGCCGCATATCGCCCGGCTGCTGGTGGGGGAAGACCAGCGCTTCCTGCTGCCGGCCAGTGCGCTGGTCGGGGCGTTGCTGCTGTCGTTGTCGTCCATCGCCAGCAAGTTGATCTTGCCGGGGGTGATCGTGCCGGTGGGCATCGTCACCGCGTTGGTGGGCGTGCCGGTCTTCGTGTTGCTGGTGTTTCGCCGGGGAAGAAAACCATGAGTCTGTCGATCGAAAACCTCTCGGTGGCCTACGGGGCGCGCACCATCATTCAGCGCCTGAGCCTGCCGCCGTTGCCGGCCGGCAGCCTGGTGGCGCTGGTCGGGCCCAATGGGGCGGGCAAATCCACCTTGCTGCGGGCCATTGCCGGGCTGGAACGGATGAAGGGCGAACTCAGCCTGGGGGGCGAGGACGTCGCCCGCCTGAGCTTCGCCGAGCGCTCGCGACGCCTGGCCTACATGCCCCAGCAACTGCCGCCGGGGATTGCCCTCGGCGTACTGGAAAGCATCGTCGCGGCGCTGCGGGTCGGCGGTGGCGATGATTTACTGGGCAATGCCTTCGACGCCCTGCGCCGGCTGGGCATCGAGCATCTGGCGGAGCAGGGGCTGGACAGCCTGTCCGGCGGCCAGCGGCAACTGGTGGCGCTGGCCCAGTTGCTGGCGCGCAACCCGCAGGTATTGCTGCTGGACGAGCCGACCAGCGCCCTGGACCTGCATTACCAGTTGCGCGTGATGGATGCCGTGCGTGAGCGGGTCACGGCGCATCGGTTGCTGGCGGTGGCGGTGCTGCACGACATCAACCTGGCGGCCAGCCACGCCGACTGGCTGGTGGTGTTGCACAAGGGCCGGGTGGTGGCCAGCGGTGCGCCGGAACAGGTGCTGACACCACAACTGCTGGCCGCCGTGTATGGCGTCGAGGCCCGGGTCGAGCGGTGCTCGCGGCGGCGCTTGCAGGTTCTTGTGGACCGAGCGCTGGCCTGAGGGATCGCCCGACGCGCTGTTCGAGCCCGACCCTGGAGGCGTCCCCTAGTCCGCTTTGACGATGAACGCCCTGCTCGTGAATCCGATCATCCCCCTCAGCTTGCGCAAGGGCGCAACCCGATCGGGAGAGTCGAGTGATGTACAGCATGCGTGAAAAAAGCCAGGAAGAAATCGAGCTGGTAGAGCGGGCGCGGCGCCTGGTGCCGCAACTCAAGGAGCGCGCCGCCCAGGCGGAGCGCGAGCAGCGGGTGCCGGACGAGTCGATCATCGAGTTGCAGGCCGCGGGCCTGCTGCGCGCCTTGCAACCTCGCGCTTTCGGCGGCTACGAAGTGGACCCGCGGACCTTCTTCGAGATCCAGATGATCCTCGCCGAAGGCTGCATGTCCACCGCCTGGATCTACGGCGTGATGGGCGTTCACCCCTGGCAACTGGCGCGCTACCCGGTGGAGGCGCAGCGCGAGGTATGGGCCAGCGACCATGGCGCCCTGATCGCGTCCACGTACATGCCAGCGGCCAAGGTCACGGTGGTGGAGGGCGGCTACCGCATCAGCGGGCGCTGGGGCTTCTCCAGCGGCAGCGAGCACTGCCAGTGGGTGTTCCTCGGCGGCATTCTGCCGGCGGACGGCGATTTCGCCAGCGAGCACGGCACTTTCCTGTTGCCCCGCGCCGACTACCGCATCGAACACAACTGGGACGTGCTCGGCCTGCGCGGCACCGGTAGCCACGATATCGTCGTCGAGGACGTTTTCGTCCCGGCCCATCGCGTGCAACGCACCAACAACTGGCGTATCGAGGCGACCCCGGGCCGCCTGGTCAACACCAACCCGATCTACGCCATTCCGTTCGCCCAGGTGTTCTCCCGCGCCGTCTCCACCTCGGCCATTGGTGCACTGCAAGGGGCGATCAACGAATTCCGCGCCAACGCCGCCGCCCATATCGGCAAGCACGGCGCCCGCACTGCCGACGACCCGGTGGCGCAGATTGCCGTGGCCGAGGCGGCCATCACCGTCGATGCCCTGAAACTGGTGCTGGAGCGCAACTACGCGCACCTGATGAGCCTGGCCGAGGCCGGCGAATACCCGGACACCGAAACCCGTCTGCTGTACCGCTACCAGTCGTCCTACGTGACCAACGTCTGCGCCGACCGGGTCAACGACCTGCTGCGCAGCATGGCGGCCTCAGGGCTGTACAACAGCAACCCGGTGGCGCGGCTGTTCCGCGACCTGCACCAGGCCCGCGGCCATATCGCCAACAACTTCATGGCCTACGGGCGCAGCTTCGGCGCGGTGCAACTGGGCCTGCCCAACCCGGACCCGTTCGTCTGACGCCATCCCCTCGAACGTTCGCCGGCCTGTGTCGTACAGGCCGGTGGTCCGGAGTAGCTGAACCATGAATGACTATCTGAGCCTGCGCGTGGCGCGGGTGATCGAGGAAACCGCCGACGCCTGCTCGCTGGTGTTCGACGTGCCCGAAGCGCTGCGCGAGCGCTTCCGTTATCAACCCGGACAGTTCCTCACCCTGCGGGTGCCGTTCGACGGCGGCTGGCTGCCGCGCTGTTATTCGCTGTCCAGCACCCCCTTGCTGGATGAACCGCTGCGTGTGACGGTCAAGCGCGTGCGCGATGGCCGTGCCTCCAACTGGTTGTGTGGCCAGTTGCAGGAAGGCCAGCACCTCGACGTGCTGCCGCCGGCCGGGGTGTTCGTGCCGCGTTCGCTGGATGCCGACCTGCTGCTGTTCGGTGGCGGCAGCGGGGTGACGCCGGTGCTGTCGATCCTGCGCTCGGCGTTGCTGGCCGGGCAGGGCCGGATCCTGCTGGTCTACGCCAACCGCGACGAACGCTCGGTGATTTTCCGCGAAGAACTGCGCCAGCTGGCCAGCGCCCACCCCCGGCGCCTGCAGATCGTGCACTGGCTGGATGCGCTGCAGGGCGTGCCGTCCAGCGAGCAACTGGCGGAACTGGCGCGGCCCTTTATCGACGCCGAGGCCTTTATCTGTGGCCCGGCACCGTTCATGGACGCCACCGTCGCCGCCCTGAAAAGCCTCGGCATGCCCCATGGCCGGGTGCATGTGGAGCGTTTCGTCTCGCTGCCGGGCGAAGGCGAGGCGCCGACGGTGCTGGCCAGCGACGCGGCGGTGGCCGCCCACCTGGTGGTGCGTCTGGATGGCGAGGACTACCAGGTGCCCTGCGACAGCGGCGAAACCGTACTCGATGCCCTGCAGCGCGCCGGCCTCAATCCGCCCAGTGCCTGCCGCGTCGGCGGCTGCGCCTCGTGCATGTGCACCCTGGAAAGCGGCGAGGTCGAGTTGCTGATCAACGACGCGCTGGACGCCGACGAACTGGCCGAGGGCTGGATTCTCGCCTGCCAGGCCGTGCCCACCAGCGCACAACTGCGTATCCGCTTCCCCGAATGATGAGCCCGACCATGACCCACTCCAGCCAGAACCCCATCGTCGCCGTTCCAGCGGCACCCACCAGCATTGCCCGCCTGCTGTTCGACAGCGCGCAGCGCTTCGCCGGGCTCACCGCCATCGAAGAAGACGGCCAGTGCCTGGACTATGCCGATCTGCCGGAACAGGTCCTGACCATCAGCCGTGGCCTGATGGCGCTGGGCATCCAGGCCGGCGACCGGGTCGGCCTGTGGGCGCCCAACTGCCGCCAGTGGATCCTCGCCGCGCTGGGCATTCACTGCGCCGGCGCCGTGCTGGTGCCGGTCAATACGCGGATGAAGGGCGCCGAGGCCGCCGACATTCTCGAACGCAGTGGCTGCCGGGCGCTGTTCGTCCAGCGTCACTTTCTCGAGGTCGACTACACCGCGCTGCTGCAGCCCCATCGCCCGGCCAGCCTGGAGCACCAGATCGTCCTGGATGCCGACAGTGCGGCGGATAGCCGTGACCTCGGCTGGCGGCAGTTCCTCACCGGCGCCCTGACCATCGAAAAACTCACCGCCGAACGCCGCGCGCTGTCCATCGGGCCGGAGGCCATGTGCGACCTGCTGTTCACCTCCGGCACCACCGGCAAGCCCAAGGGCGTGATGAGCGCCCACGGCCAGAACCTGCGGGCCTTCGGCGAGTACGTACGGGTGCTGGGGCTGGGGCCGGGAGACCGCTACCTGATCGTCAATCCGTTTTTCCATGCCTTCGGCTACAAGGCCGGCTGGCTGACCTGCCTGATCGCCGGCGCGACCATCCTGCCTCACGCCGTGTTCGATGCCGATGCGGTATTCCAGCGTATCGCCAACGAGCGCATCAGCGTGTTGCCGGGGGCGCCGACCCTGTACCTGTCGTTGCTGGCACATCCGCGTCTGGGCGAGACCGACCTGTCCAGCCTGCGCATCGCCGTCACCGGCTCGGCCAGTATTCCGCCAAGCCTGATCGAGCGCATGCGCAACGAACTGGGCTTCAGCGTGGTGACCACCGCCTACGGCCTGACCGAATGCGGCGGCCTGGCGACCCTTTGCGACCCGACTGACAGCGCCGAGACCATCGCTGGCACCAGCGGGCGGCCGCTGTCGGGTACCGAGGTGAGCATCCGCGACCCGCACAACCAGCCGTTGGCCCAGGGCGAAACCGGCGAAATCTGCCTGCGCGGTTTCCATGTGATGCAGGGCTATTTCCACAACCCCGAGGCCACCCGCGAGGCCATCGACGCGCAGGGCTGGCTGCACACCGGCGACGTTGGCCGGCTCGACGGGCAGGGCAACCTGGTCATCACCGACCGGCTCAAGGACATGTACATCGTCGGTGGCTTCAACTGCTATCCGGCGGAAATCGAGGCGGCGCTGATCGCTCATCCGGCTATCGCCCAGGTGGCGGTGATCGGCATTCCCGATGCGCGCATGGGCGAAGTCGGTTGCGCCTGCGTGGTGCTGCGCGACGGCCGGCAACTGGGCGAAGACGAACTGATCGCCTGGAGCCGCGAGCGCATGGCCAATTACAAGGTGCCGCGCCAGGTGCGGCTGTTCCCGGCGTTGCCGCTCAACGCCTCGGCCAAGGTGGCGAAGAACGAACTGCGTGCGCTGGTGGCGGCGGGCTGAGTTTCACCAAATGGACGATGTGCTGGCGCGGAGGGTGTTCCAGGCTGCGCTGGCAGTCCGCACAACAACAAGAAAGGAGAAATGGAGCATGTCTTCGAACCGGATCGCCACCCATGACCTGCGCCACCGCAGTCTGCTGGCCCTGGCCGTGGGGCTCGCCAGCAGCGCCGCCAGCGCTGGGCCGAGCTTCGAGCTGGGGGAGAACACCACCCTCGATACCTCGGTGACGGTCAACTACACCGCCTCGATGCGTACCGCCAAGCCGGCCCACGCTTATCTCAACGACCTCAACAACGACGACGGCACACGCAACTTCAAGCGCGGCGCGCTGATCAACAACCGTGTCAGTCTGTTCGGCGAGATGCAGCTCAGGCACGACAACCTCGGCGCGGTGCTGCGTGGCAGCCACTTCTACGACGACGTCTACCACCAGCGCAACGACAACGACTCGCCGGACACGGTGAACAAGATCGGTCGCGCCGATGGCTTCAGCGACGACACCCGACGCCTCAGCGGCAGCAAGGCGCGGCTGCTGGACGCCTATATCTACGGCAACTTCGATATCGGCGACACCCAGTACCTGTCGGTCAAGGCCGGTCGCCATCTGGTGGCCTGGGGCGAGAGCCTGTTCTGGGCCAACATCAGCCAGGGGCAGGCGCCGGTGGATGCCACCAAATTCAACGTGCCAGGCACCGAGGCCAAGGATTCGTACCTGCCGGTGGGGCAGGTCTCGGCGTCCTGGTCGCTTAACGAGGACCTGGCGCTGGTGGGCTTCTACCAGTACGAGTGGGAAAAGACCCAGCTCAACCCGGTGGGCGACTACTTCGGCAGCGATACCTTCGGCCCCGGCGCCGAGTTCTATCGCCTGGCACCGGGGGTGATCGACAGCCTGCCGGACACCACCTTCACCGGCGTCAACTACGTCGGCGAGCTCAAGCCCCGTGACAGCGGCCAGTGGGGCCTGGGGGTGCGCTACCGGATTACCGAGAACACCGAGATCGGCCTGTTCCACTACCGCTACCACGAACGGGTCGGCTCGCTGTTCTTCGACTTCAGCGGCACCACCGAGTATTCGTCGCTCAAGCGCCTGGCGCGGCACAGCAGCACCGGCTCGGCACCGGCCTACCGACTGGGCTACTTCGAGGATGTGGAACTGACCGGTATCAGTTTCAGCTCGAAGATCGGCGACTCGGTGCAGTACGCCGGCGACCTCAGCTACCGCGATGGCGCCTCGGTGTACCTGGACAACGGCGCTCCGACCACCGGGCAGATCTGGCAGGGCAACCTCAACGCCTCGTACATCCTCGGCCCGAGCTTCCTGGCCCAGCAGACCACCTTCATGGGCGAAGTGGTGCACCAGCGCATCCAGGGCGTCGACAAGCTCACCGTCACTGGCGGCGGGCCGGGCGTCGATGGCGTCTACGACACCTTCGAGTCCGAGACCCAGACCCGCGGTTCGACCCTGCTGGGCATCGGTGCCTACATGGATTACCCGTCCATCGCCAACGGCGTCGACCTGACCACCAAAGTGGTGTGGACCCAGAACGTCGACGGCAGTGCCTACCAGGGCCTGGGACGCGACGAGAAGCGCCTGACCGTCGGCGGCGACTTCAAGTACCTGGGCAACTTCCAGGTGGGCCTGACCTACGTGGCTTACCTCAGTTCGCCGGATGTCGCCCAGGGCCGCCTGATGGCCGACCGTGACTACCTGTCGTTCAACGCCAAATACACCTTCTGAGGCCCTCGGCCACGCCCTGCGGCGTGGCCGGTTTCTTTCCGTTCTTCCGTGAGAGCCGCCATGAATAGCCAAACCGCCGCGTCCCCCTTCAGCCCGGTCACCATCGGCCCGCTGACCCTGAAAAACCGCTTCCTCAAAGCCGCCACCAACGAAGGCATGAGCGCCGGTGGCGTGCCGTCCAGGCAACTGGCCCTGTTGCACGGCGATCTCGCCGGCGGTGGCGTGGCGCTGACCACCGTGGCCTACTGCGCGGTGAGCCGCGATGGCCGCACCTTGCCCAACCAGTTGATCCTCGAACCCGCCAGCCTGCCGCACTTCAAGGCCCTGACCGATGCCGTGCATGCCCGGGGCGGCATGGCCAGCGCGCAGATCACCCATGGCGGCTGCTTCACCTTCATCCGCGAGCGCTCCACCCAGCGGCCGTTGTCGTCCAGTGGCGGCTTCAACAAGATCGGCATGATGAGCGGCATGTTCCTCAAGCAGGCCATGAACGAGAGCGACATGCAGCAAGTGGTCAAGGACTTCGCCCAGGGCGCGCGCCTGGCCCGCGAGGCCGGCTTCGATGCGGTGGAAATCCACATGGGCCACGGTTATTTGCTCAGCCAGTTCATCTCGCCGCTCTACAACAAGCGCCGTGACCAGTACGGCGGCAGCCTGGAAAACCGCCTGCGCTTCCCGCGCCGGGTACTGCGGGCGGTGCTCGATGCCGTGGGCCAGGAGATGGCCGTGATCTGCAAGTACAGCGTCACCGAGGGCACCCGCGCCGGCAACAGCGCCGACGACGGCGCGCGGATCGCCCGCATGCTGGAAGAAGAGGGCGCTCACCTGCTGGTGCTCAGCGCCGGGATGAACGCCGAATCCATCACCACCATGTTCGGCTCGTCCTTCCCCAAGGAAAACCGCGTGCAGCAGAAAAACCCGGTGATTGCCCTGGCCATGGCGATCCAGCGCATGACCGATCCGGTGGTGGAGTTTCACGAACTGTACCTGCTGGAGCATGCCCGCAAGGTTCGCGCTGCGGTGAAGATGCCCCTGGCGTACCTGGGCGGCGCCAAAAGCCTGAGCAGCATCGAGCAGGTGATGAGCGAAGGCTTCGACATGGTCGCCATGGGCCGGGCGCTGATCGCCGAGCCAGGCTACGTGAACAAACTGGCCAACGGCGAGGGCCGTAACAACCGGTGCACGGCGTGCAACCGTTGCGTAGCGATGATGTACACGCCGGGCGGGACTTCGTGTGTGCTGGGCAAGCCGGGGGATGCGGCGTTGAATCGGGTGCCGGCGGCGGGGTGAGAGCGCCTGGCGTTCTCGCCTGAGTTTCTAACCCAGCAGCTTCGCCTTCCAGAACCGCTCGAAATGCTCCCGCCGCTGCGGGTAGCTGGCAGTCGCCTTGTTCACCACCGCCGTGATCCGGTTGACCACCTGCGCATCGCTGCCCTGATCGGCAATGTTGTACAGGTGGTTGTTCAACCAGAAGCTGACGGCTGAACGGGTGGCGTATTTCATCGACAGCAGCAGGTCGGGGTCGGCGAGGAAGTCCGGTCGGTCCTGCGGCCAGTGGGCACTGTGCTGGTCGTGCCAGGCCTGGAAGCGGCTGTAGTTGTAGCGCCCGGTCAATTGCTTGAGCCCGCGACCGCGGAAGTTCCAGCCGTCGCCGCTGGTGTGCTCGCCGTTGCCCAGGTCCTTGCGCCCGCCATAGGCGAAATTGGCGATGGCCTCGAAATCGCTGCGCGCCATGGGTTTGCCGTTGGCTTTCAACCAGCCCGTCCTGTTCTCGTAACCGTGCTCGCAGGCCTTGTCCGGATGGCATTTGAAATAGCTGAAATACTGGGTCAGCACGCTGGCCTTGTAGATGAAGTTTTCTTCGACCACCAGCTTTTCACCCGTTTCCTGGCGGATCTGGGCAAAGAAGTGTGCCCGGCGCAGGGACGTATCCAGTTTGTAGAAGTCGAGATGGGCATTGAGCTCGTCGGCGATTGCCTCCAGATCGCAATGGCGAGCCGGCGGTACGCCGGGGAACAGTTGCTTCATCAGGCAGAGGCTGAACTGGAAGCCGGGAGTAGGTGCGGCGACAGGCGCAGACACGGGCTCTGCGGCGACTGGCGGTGCGGGCGCAGTGGCTGGCTTGGGCGGTGCCAGGGGTGCCAGGCCTTGGGGTTTCGCGTCCTTGCCTTTGGCCTTGCTGGAAAACAACGGAAAGAACCGGCTCATGGCACTTCGCCTCCATGCGGGAATTCGCAGACGGTGCCGCATTGGCCGGGCGGTGGCAAGTGCCTTGATCGAAGGGCCGCCGGGCGGCCCTGAAAAACGGTCAACCGTAACGCAAAAACTCCAGGCAACTGCGGTTGAACAGCTCCCGATGCTCTACCTGCACCCAGTGCCCGCACTGGTTGAGCACGATAAACCGCGCTTTCACCGCGCCGTCGATGATGCGCTGGGCGCCGCTGACCGGATTGAAGTTGTCGTTACTGCCCCAGAAGCCGAGGATCGGGCACTGGATTTCGCCAAGGCGGCTTTCCATGTTCGGCACCATCATCGTGCTGAACAGGTTCTTCGGTTGCAGCACGGCCACGGCGACGCGCTCGAGCAGCAGGTCTTCCGGCAGGATCGACGGGTCGAACAACTGCAGGCTCATCATGCTGCGCATTTCTTCCAGGCCGATGGGGCCGGCATTGAACAGGCTGACCATGCGCAGGATGCCCGGCATCTGGAAGTAGGTCTCGCGCTCTTCGACGCCGCCTGGCGCCAGCAGGATCAGTTTTTCCGCCAGTTGCGGGTGACGCAGCGCCAGCCCCAGGGCGATGGCGCCGCCCAGGGAGTTGCCGAGCAGGGTGCAGCGCTCGACGCCGATCTGCTCCAGGAAGCTGCCCACGCACTCGACGAAGAACGCCAGGTTGTACTGCACGTCATCCGGCTTGTCGGAGCGGCCGAAACCCGGCAGGTCGAGGAGGATGTTGCGGTAGCCGGCGGCGACGAAGTCCGGGGCATTGCCCTTGAAGTTGCTGTGCCCGCTGGCGCCCGGGCCGCTGCCGTGCAGCCACAGCACCACAGGGCCTTCCCCTTGGTCCAGGTAGTGCAGGCGCAGGCCGTTGGGCAGGGTCTGGTAGTGCCCGACGGGCAGGGGCAGGTCGACGGGTTGGTTCATGAGGCTCTCCAGGTCAGCTGATGGATGCGCAGGCCAGGCCGGACGAGGTGGATGAGCGAAGGGGTAAGCCCCGTCCGGCCTGGCATGCGCTACTGGATGCTCGGCGTTGCGCGGGGGCACGGCATCGTCCATTCAGACCACATGGTGCTTGCGGCCCGCTAGTCCTGTTGGACGATGTTCACGCCCCGCGCCGGCCCAATCATGCCGGGGAAGCCCGCCGTCTGCGGGCCGCGTCGAACAATCCAAGGAGAACGTCATGAAACTGCAGAACAAGGTGGCCTTCGTCACCGGCGCCGCACAGGGCATGGGCCAGGCCATCGTGCGCCGGTTCGTCGCCGAAGGGGCGAAGGTGGTGGCCGTGGACCTCGACCAACAGGCCCTGGCCAGCAGCCTGGCCGATCTGGGCGACAGCGTCGTGGCGCTGTCCTGCAACGTGGCCGACAGCGCGTCGGTGGCCGATGCCATGGGGCAAGTAGAGGCGCGTTTCGGCGGCCTGGATATCGTGGTCAACAATGCCGGTGTCGGTGCTCTCGACAGTTTTCTCGACACCCCCGACGAAAGCTGGGCCCGAGTGATCGGCGTCAACCTCGGCGGTACCTTCCTGTGTGCCCGCGAAGGCGCCCGGCTGATGGTCAAGGGCCAGCGCGCGGGCACCATCATCAACCTCTCCAGCACCGCCGCGCTCACCGGCGAAGGCCCCAGCCATTACTGCGCGTCCAAGGCTGCGGTGATGGGGCTGACCCGTGCCATCGCCCGTGAGCTGGCGCCCAGCGGCATCCGCGTCAACACCCTGGTGCCCGGTCCGACCAACACGCCGATGATGGCCGGCATCCCCGACGAACACATGCAGGCGCTGCTGAAGAATGTACCGCTGGGGCGCATGTGCGAGACCGACGAGATCGCCCGGGTGGCGGTGTTCCTCGCCAGCAAGGACGCCAGTTTCATGACCGGACAGAACATCGCCGTCAACGGCGGCATGGCCTTTATCTGAGGAACTTTCATGAGCAAGCGTCTGCAAGGAAAAATCGCCTTCGTCACCGGTGCCGGGTCTGGCATTGGTGAAGCCACCGCCCTGCGTTTCGCCGAAGAGGGCGCCACCGTGGTGCTCTGCGGCCGCCGGCCGGAGCCGCTGGAGGAGGTGCGCGAGCGTATTCAGGTCGCCGGTGGCCAGGCGGAGATCGCCGTCGCCGATGTCAGCGACGAGCAGGCTTATGTCGCTGCGCTGGAAGCTACGGCCAGCCGTCACGGCCGCCTCGACATCCTGGTCAACAACGCCATGGCCTACACCTGGGGCGGGATTGACAGCATGACCACCGCCGACTGGCACGCCAACTTCAGCACCACCGTGGATGGGACGTTCTGGGGCACCCGCACCGCCATGCGCCTGATGCGTGACAACGGTGGCGGCGCCATCGTCAACATCGCCTCGATCTGCGGCCTGTTCGGCACGGCCTGGATGGCTGGCTATTCGGCGGCCAAGGCCGCGGTGATCAACTTCAGCCGTGCCGCCGCCAGCGAAGGCGCCCCGCACAAGGTACGCTGCAACGTGGTGATCCCTGGCGTGGTGGATACCCCGGCTACTGCCGGCATGCTCAGCGACGCCAGGGCCAGGGCCAATACCGAGAAAGTCATCCCGATGAAACGGGTCGGCCTGCCTGTAGAACTGGCCAATGCCATCCTGTTCCTCGCCAGCGATGAAGCCTCCTACGTGACCGGCGCGAGTCTCAGCGTGGACGGCGGTCGCAGTTCCGACCTGTACACGGTGCTGGAGTGAGCATGAACGACGCTTCGCTGCTGCAACGCATCGACCGCCTGGAGTCGCTGGATGCCATTCGCCAGCTCGCCGGCAAGTACGCCCTGGCCCTGGACATGCGCGACATGGACGCCATGGCCAACTGCTTTGCTGCCGACGTGCGGGTCGGGCGTGACAAGAGCGGGCGCGCCCACCTCAAGGCGTGGCTGGATGAAACCATGCGCAAGCAGTTCCACGGCACCTCGCACCATCTGGGCCAGCACATCATCGAGTTCAGCGACCCGGACCACGCCACCGGCGTGGTCTATTCGAAGAACGAGCATGAGACCGGGCCCGAGTGGGTGATCATGCAGATGCTGTACTGGGATGACTACGAGCGCATCGACGGCCGTTGGTGTTTCCGCCGGCGCCTGCCGTGCTACTGGTACGCCACCGACCTCAACAAGCCGCCGATCGGCGGCCTGAAAATGCGCTGGCCGGGGCGTGAGCCCTATGCCGGCACCTTCCATGAGCTGTTCCCGTCATGGGATGCGTTCTGGGCCAACCGGCCGGGCAAGGATGAACTGCCGCAGATCGCCGAACCGGCGCCGCTGGAAGGCTTCCTGCAAACCCTGAGGCGTGGGGCGGGGGATCCGAAGATCAGGGTACGTTGACCGGTTCGGCCCCACAGGTACGGCGCTTGGTGTCAACGCGGCGCGTACCCTGTGGGGAGCTTGTCGGGGCGCCGAACCGTCGCGAACGGCGGCGCAGCCGTCGTAGAGCCTGAGTCCCTGGTCAGCCTGATACACCCGGGATACAGGCTTTATGGCCGCTGCGCGCCCAATCGCGGCTAAAGCCGCTCCCACGAGATGAGTGACAGGCAACGAACTGTATGAGCGAGCTTGTCGGGGCGCCGAACCGTCGTAAACCCTGAGTCCCCGATCAGCCTGACGCACCCGCTGTGGGAGCTGGCCTGGCCGGGGCGGCGAACCGCAGCGATGAATCCCGGCCAACACCCAACCGGATGTTACTGACGTACCTCCCGCGGCATCCCCAGCGCCCGCTCCGCGATCACGTTGCGCTGGATCTCGTTGCTGCCGCCATAGATCGTGTCCGAACGCGTAAACAGGAACAGTGACTGCAGCCGGCTCAGTTCATAGGGCGCGCCCTCCAGGATCTCCGCGTCCGGCCCCAGTACATCCATCGCCAGCTTGCCCAGTTCGACATGCCAGCTGGACCAGGCCAGCTTGTAGATCATCGCCTCGCGGGCCAGGCGGCCGTCCTGCGGGCCGGAGAGCATGCGCAAGGAGTTGTAGCGCAGCACCCTGAGCCCGGCCCAGGTGCGGGCGATACGCTGGCGCAGCAAGGGGTCGCGGCCAGCGCCGTTGCAGCGGGCGATGCGAATTACCTCGTCCAGTTCGTTCTGGAACAGCATCTGCTGGCCCAGGGTAGAGACCCCGCGCTCGAAACCGAGCAGGGCCATGGCAATCTTCCAGCCGTCACCGGGCTCGCCGATCATGTTCGCCACCGAGGTGCGCGCCTGGTCGAAAAACACTTCGTTGAACTCGCTGGTGCCGGTCAGTTGCCGGATCGGCTGCACGCGGATCTGTTCCTGGTGCATCGGCACCAGCAGGAACGACAACCCCCGGTGGCCGCTGCTGCCGGCTTCGGTGCGGGCCAGCACGAAGCACCAGTCGGCTTCATGGGCCAGCGAGGTCCAGACTTTCTGGCCGCTGATCAGCCAGTACTCACCGCTGTCATCGAGGCGAGCGCGGGTCTGCACGTTGGCCAGGTCTGAACCTGCGCCAGGCTCGGAATAACCCTGGCACCAGAACTCGCGACCGCTGAGGATGCCCGGCAGCAGGCGGCGCTTCTGGTCGGCATTGCCGAAGGCCGCGAGGGTCGGGCCCACCAGGCCTTCGCCGATATGCCCCATGCGTCCCGGGCCGCCGGCGCGGGCGTACTCCTCATGGAAGATCACCTGCTGGCTGATGCTCAGGCCGCGTCCGCCGTGTTCCCGGCTCCAACCGACACCGGTCCAGCCGCCAGCGGCCAGTTCCCGCTCCCAGGCTTTGCGTACGTCGGGAAAGCTGTGCTCGTCGCCGGGCCCACCGCGAAAACGCAGCGCCTCGAACTCGCCACGCAAGTGTTCAGCCATCCAGCCGGCGATTTCGTCGCGGAACGTCTCGTCCGCGCTGTTGAATCCGATTTTCATGCAGGTTCTCCCAGAAGCAGCGAGGCCAGGCGCTCGCTGTGCCAGGCCGGTGTACCGAGCCACTGCTCGCCGGCGCGGGCGCGTTTGAAATACAGGTGCGGGTCGTATTCCCAGGTGAAGCCGACGCCGCCGTGCAACTGGATCGACTCCGCAGCGCAGTGGAAAAAGCTTTCGCTGGCGTGGATCTTGGCGGTGGCCGCTGCCGTGGCCAGTTCCGCGGCCGGCGCGGCTTCCGCAGATGCAGCCAGCCGCCCATCGGCAACGCATGCCGCGTACCAGAAGGCTGAGCGGGCACACTCCACTTTGAGCATCATGTCGGCGCAGCGGTGCTTGATGGCCTGGAAGCTGGCGATGGGGCGGTTGAACTGCTTGCGTTCGCCGATATAGGCCAGGGTCAGGTCCAGCACCTGCTGGGCGCCGCCAGTCTGTTCGGCGGCCAGGGCGATGGCGGCGATGTCCAGCACATCACGCAATAGCGGCCAGGCTTCGCCAGCGGTCCACAGCAACGCCGTGCTATCGACGTGCACGGCTTGCAGTTCGATGCGAGCCAGACGCCGGGTCTGGTCGAGGGTGGGCAGGGCGGTGCGCTGGACACCAGGCGTGTCGGCGGGCAGGGCGAACAGGCTGATGCGCTCTTCGCCCTGACTGCCAAGGTCACGGGCGGCGACGATCAACAGATCGGCCTCGGCGCCGTCGAGTACCTGGGCGTAGCGGCCGTCAAGCCGGTAACCACCGCCTTCGGGCAGCGCGGTCACCTCGATGGCCGAGGCCTCCATGCCGCTGCCCCAGGCCAGGGTGGCGCGGGTTTGCCCGGCGGCGATGGAGGTCAGCCAGGTGTCCTGCAGCGGCGGGTTGTCGGCCAGCATCAAGGCCGGGGTGGCGAGGCAGGCGGTGGCGAACAGCGGCGAGCCGAGCAGAAAGCGCCCGCATTGCTCCTGCAGCAGCGCCAGCTCGACGAAGCCCAGGCCCATGCCGCCGTAGTGCTCGGGCACCATCAACGCCGGCCAGTAGAGCTTCTGGCCGATCTGTCGCCACAGCGCCGGGTCGTAGCCCCCGGTCCGCTCCATCGCCACACGCACTGCCGCCGAATCGCTGGCCTGAGCCAGGAAACGCTCGGCGCTGTCGCGGATCATCAATTGTTCTTCGGTAAAGGCGAACTCCATAGGGCGAGTCTCTGCGGGACGGAAAGATGCCGCAGTCTAGGAGTGGCGGTCTGGGGGGCGAATCATTGGAATGGACTAGTCCCTGTTAGTCGGGACAACGGGTAACGGGAGCGAGGTGCAGGGCGAGAGTATTGATGTGTTTTCGAGATCGAGCGCCGCCCGCGCGGCGCATCGCCGGCAAGGCCGGCTCCCACATTTGTTGCAACGTGCCTATGTCTGTAAGGGCAAGGTTGACCACTTTGTTGGTACGACACGATATCGAGTCCAGCCCGACAGCTTCCCCACGATGGATCGCCAGGCACCAAAGGCGGGCAACGCAACGCTCACAGGCCATGGCACGTTGCAACTGAGCTGCGCCCCAAAAGTTGGACATTAGGTGCGTAAAGCTACGCGGCCTGGTTTCTGTAAGCCACAGGACTCAGGCCGCCAAGCTTCATTTTGATACGTTCATGGTTGTAATAACGAATGTACTCATCAATCCCAGCACGGAGCTGGTCGATTGTCTTGACGTGTTCCCGGTAGAAATACTCCGCTTTCAACGTGCCAAAAAAGCTCTCCATCGCGGCGTTGTCCAGGCAATTGCCCTTGCGCGACATGCTTTGCTCCAGGCCCGTATCCTTCAAGCGCTGGCGGTAGTCAGGGTATCGGTAGTGCCAACCTTGGTCCGAGTGCAACATCGGTTTGCTGTCAGTCGGGAGTTTCTTCAGTGCACGCTCAAGCATTGTTCCCACCAGGGCATAGCGCGGTCGCGTGTCAGTCTGGTAGGCGACGATTTCCCCGTTGTACAAGTCCAGAATCGGCGAAAGGTAGAGCTTCTCGCCAGCGACCTTGAACTCCGTAACATCTGTCACCGGGGTCATGCCGAGATAAAGGAAAATTAGGACATACGCGCTGCAACTGATTGTATTTAAATATCTTTCTAGCGTCGCTAAGTTACTCAGGATGGGCTTTATAGGATTTTATAGTCAATTATAGAATCGGCTCTGAACGCCTGATTGAAGTTATGCCGAGGTAAGGGGGGAATCAGGGGTATGCCGAGATGAGGCAAAAATTAGTGCATTCGTTCTGTAACTTGCTGTATTTAAACGAACAGAATGGAAGTCCTGCTCAAGCGAAGGCGCGCTTAGCGCAATGGCTTCAGCCTGATACCGCTGAGGATCAGTTCGGCCTGCTGCGAATTAAGTAGGCCGATCTGGAGTTGGCAAAGGCACCGGGGTGTCGGTATCAAGGCTCTGAGCCCAGGTCTCGACCAATGCGTGATCGATCACCAAACCCTCGCTCACGTCGGCTAATGCCTCGCGTGTTAGATCAGCGAGTCGTTGGTCGTCATTTGTTGAGTTGGCCATTCCGCGTCCATTTTGCCGTGCCCTGCTGCTAGCTTACGGGCGTTGGCTCTGAATAGCCCGTCTTCACGCCCTGGGTGGCGGCGTAATGGCGGGTTTGGAAAGCCAGGACATCCTGCATCTGCTTGCTGACGTCCTCTTCAAGCCCCCATTCATAGGCCAGCTTGTCGAGTTGGTAGCGAGAGACAAGCTGGGTCGCACGAGGTGAGCGTTCTGCTGGTTTCAGGTTCGACCAACTGCTGACAAAGCCTTTTAGGTGCGCGGCTTTGTCCGTTGATACACAGGGAAAGCGACGCAGCAGGTCGACGAGATAGAGGGCACGCAGCTTCTGTTCAGGCTCGCGCAGCTTGCCTGCCACTTCACGCTGCAGTACTGGCACGAGGTCGCGCTCTTCGTACCACAACTGCTTGGCAAGCTCCACAAGAGCATCGGACGCAACTTGGCTAAGACGCTGCTGGGTGACAGTCTCCAGGAGCGTGCCAAAGCTTTGTTTACGATCCAGACGTGGCATCTCGCCCATCCTCCAGGTACTTCGCTATGACCAGTTTCAGGCAGCCTAGCATTGCGCTTCGGTTGCCCACGGCATAATCGATTGCCTCTGTTGCCAGTGTAACAAACTGGCCGACATCGACACGGCCACATTCGATGAGCTGTTCGATATCATATTGATCGTTTTCCGTAAAGCGGCCGAGCTTGGAGATGGCCAGATCCACGCCGGCGGCAACGAAGATATGCAGCGGCTGCTCACCCTCGAAACCCTCCATCGGGATGGCGCGCTCGCGGTAGTCCTCGTGCAGTGGCCCGAGGGCATTGGTGTAGTTCTGGTCCAGGTACACCTGCAAGTCGCGGCCGTCGCCGTCCTCATAACCCTCTGGCGGTGTGTAGACGGCCATGATCTCGTCCTTACGCAGCACGCGGGCCGCCTCGATCTCCGCATCGATGTCCGCGCTACCACGCGCATGGGTGAGCAGGTGCACCGCGCAGCCGCCGAAGACGAAGACTTTGAGCGAGCCTGGCGGATTGCCATCCAGTAGCGGCAAGGCCCGGGCGAACAGATTACCAATGGCCTGGCCCAGTGGCGTAGTCAAACGGACAGGTTCCGCAGCCCCCTCATTGGTAGTCTCAAGTAGTGTCATCTTCACCTCCGCTCAGCGCATAGGCTCAGTGTGCCGGTTCATGTGCTACATGCGCCATCGCTGTTCGCAAGCGGTGCCCCGAGTAGCTTCAGCTGTGTAGTGGCTTCGACCAAGCGCTTCTGCAGGCCCTGCGTCTGCTGCGCCTGAAGCGCGGAGGCTTCGCTCAGCCGGGACACCTCCTCCTGCAATGTGCGACAACGCTGATCAAGGGCTTCATTCGTGCGTTCGGAGCCGGCCAGCGTGCTCTGCAGAGCCTCCAGGGCCTGAGTTTTCTGCGCCACTAGCTGTTGCTGTGCATGTCGCTCTTTTTGCAACTGCCGCGCCTCGGTGAGCAAGCGTGCATTGTCGCGGTTCAGTTGCGTCAGCTCGTCCTGCTTGATTATCAAGGTCTGCTGCAGTTGCCGCAGTTCTAGTTGCAGTTGTTGTACCTGCGACTCGTGTCGGCGTTGTTCCTGCTCACGCTGTTCCTTGCTGGCCTGTCGGTAGTGCTCCAGGGTGTCGCGCGCATGTCGGTGTTTTTCCTCCAGCGAGTGGATCTGTGCGTCGCGATCCTTGTGCCGCTCCTCGAGGTCACGATTAGCCTGCTGTAGGCGGGCGTTCTCGATCTCGGCCTGTTGCCGTTGCTCGCGTGCCTGCTGCAACTCGTGATGAGTGGTCTGAAGCCGTTCCGCGTCGAGCGCGGTCTGGCCTTCCAGTTGTTGGATGCGGCTTTCGGCCTGTCGAAACCGATGCTGGTAATCGAGCCGTTCGCGGGCCAGTTGTTCGCGCTCCAGGGCCACCGCGGCCTGCGCCTCCTCCTCTAGCTGATCTGCCAGTTGGCTGACCAGATTGGCCAGCTGTTCGCTGAGCGGGATCGAAGCCGCATCCCGGCCGCGCTCGGCGTCTTCGAGCTCTTTCAGGTAGCGGTGAATGGTGGTCTTTGAACCGGTGTTGCCCAGCTCGATGCGCACCGCATCAATACTGGGGTGGGCGCCGCGGGCGAGGAGGGCATGCCTGGCTTTCTGCACGACAGCTTTGTTGATTCCACCACGGGCCATGACGGAGCCTCCTAACGATTTCGTTCTGTGGTACATACCATGTAGATACATAGCACTTTATCAAGAATTTCCCTTATTTTCTACCAATAATCTAGAATTGGGTAATCATGAATTATCCAAGGTGATGCGGTGTTTTTGTCGTTTGGCAGTCGCTCACCGGTACACCAAGGGGATGCGCTCAGATGAGCCAGGAGATCGAGCGGTACCTGCAGGCCGGCACTCGTGCCTACACCCGGCGGAGCTATCAGCAGGCGCTTGAGCACTTCGAGGTGACGTGGGGTGGCTTTCTGCCGGCGACTAGCGATACAGTCGTGCGCTATCTGGTCGATCACGCCGCCACCCTGTCCAGCAATACCTTGAAGTTGCGCCTCGCGGCGTTGGCGCAGTGGCATGTCAGCCAAGGCTTCCCGGATCCGACCAAGACTCCGCTGGTCCGCCAGATCCTCAAGGGCATTCGTACTTTGCACCCACGCCAAGAGAAGCAGGCCGAACCTTTGCAGCTGCGCCAGCTCGAACAGTGCGTGTTGTGGCTGGAACAAGCTTTGGAGCAGGCCCGCGCGGAAGACGACTTGCCACGGCTACTGCGCTGTTGCCGCGATCGCGCTCTGATACTGATCGGCTTCTGGCGGGCCTTTCGCAGTGATGAGCTATGTCGCCTACAGGTCGAGCACATCCAGGTGCGGACCGGGAAGGGCATGCAACTGTTCCTGCCCTGGAGCAAAGGTGATCGGGACAACCAAGGCCAGACCTTCAACGCGCCGGCGCTGGCCAGGCTGTGCCCAGTACAAGCCTACGTCGACTGGATCAGTCTTGCGGGTATCGCACGCGGGCCGGTATTCCGTGGAATTGATCGCTGGGGGCACTTAGGTGAGCAGGGCTTGCACCCAAATAGCGTTGTCCCACTCATGCGCGCCGTACTGCAGGCAGCAGGGCTGCCTTCGGAGCTGTACAGTAGCCACTCGCTGCGCCGCGGGTTTGCCACCTGGGCCACCCGCAGCGGCTGGGATATCAAAGCGCTGATGCAGTACGTAGGCTGGAGCGATGGGCAATCCGCATTGCGCTATGTCGAGAGCACAGGAGTGTTCCCTGGGCAACTGAGTGCGCTACAACACATCTCAAACTGGCCCGAGGGACTGCCATAAGACCGCCTTCCGCGGCCCCGATCTGCACCTAGCTGCGCACTGGGAACACCAGCTCGTCATGTGCGGTGCAAATGAGTCGATGATCCAGCACATGGAAAATTGCAGGGTTCTTGGCATCCTGGGCACCCACAAAGAAGAGGTAACTGCGGGATGCCTGCTTGTCTTTTTTGGCTTTTATGTTCTCTTGCCGGGCTATTTCCAGCTCATTTTTCAGTCGCCCGCGGGCAGCTGCTGACCACTCGCTCCAAAGGACGACCACCTGGTAAGGCGTTAGTTTTTTCTCTTCCCATTCGCCCGCGTTGAGTGAAATGGTCAAGTGTTCATGCTACAAAGACGCGCTGAGGGAACGCTGGTCGAGGCAGTCCAGGTTGTACTGCCTGCGAGGCTGAATGGATCCAATGACTGGACGATGGAGAAGCTGACCGAGCTGATAAGGGTCTATGACCGGGACGAACGAGTCTTGGGCTACGACTTCCAAACGGCATCAGGCCAGACCTACTCGCACAGAGATTGCCTGTACTCACAGGACGGAGCCAAGCACCAGGTCTATTGTTCGATGATGTGTCCCGCATGAGATGGTCGCCACCTCTGGTGGTTCTTGGCAGGGCCACTCACGAGGTTTGACAGGACAATGAAGGCTCTTCCCGAGAAAATCCTGGACATCATTCAACAGCTTCCAGAAGGTGAGGTTCTGACACCTAGCAGATTCCTGCATCATGGTTCTCGCCATGCTGTGCAGCGAGGACTCTCTCGCCTGGTCGAAGGTGGAAAGCTGTTTCGCGTTGCTCGGGGCATTTATGTTGCCGCAGTCGAAACTCGGTTCGGCGTGCGCCCGCCGGCACCGGAGAAGGTTGTCCACTCGCTGGCTAATGCGCTGGGTGAAGTGCTGGTCGACCACGGGGCTCGTGCCGCGAATAAATTAGGGCTGAGCACACAGGTTCCAGTTCGCTATGTCTTTCTAACCGACGGACGCTCTAGGGAGCTTCAGGTAGGCAAGACCACCGTGTCGATTCGGTATGCGCCTCGATGGTTGATGGCTCTAGGCGCTACTGGAGCGGGGGAAGCCATTCGAGCATTGGATTGGATTGGCGAGGCAAGCGTGGGGTATGCCGTTTTCAAACTTCATAAACTACTACCCGAGAGCGAATGGGGTGATCTGGTGTCAGCTCACCGCTCGTTACCTATCTGGATGGCGAATGCAATCTGCGCTCAGTCGAGTTGCACCCACCCTGTCAAGTTGGGCTAGCGGTTTAGCTGTAGCCTACTTACCGCCAGATCGGCATCATCTGGAATGGGGCAATTCGATGTGAAAGCCCGTGAGGCCGGCGGCTGAGGTGCACCAGATGCGGCCTTTGTGAGCCTCAATGATGGATCGGGTGATGGCAAGTCCGAGCCCGGCGTTGCTCGGGCTTCCCTCCCGCCGAGCGGGGTCGACCCGGTAAAAGCGGTCGAAGAGCTTCTCTAAATGCTCTGAGCTAATTGTGTCCCCTGGGTTCTCGATGCTGAAGGTTGTGGAGTCCGCTGTCTCGCGGATCAAAACCGAAATTGTATGTCCCACCGGCGTGTAGCGCAGTGCATTGGACAGCAAGTTGGAAAGTGCACGATCAAGCATCAGCCGATCTCCCAGCACTTGGCCTGTGCCTGTGAGCGATAGTTCAATGCCATGTTCTTCGGCCAGAAGGTGGTAGTAGTCAAACAGCTTGAAGACTACGTCAGCCAGTTCGATCCTGGCCTGCTCGGGGATGATCAGGCCATTATCAGCCTTGGCCAAGAAAAGCATGTCATCAATCATCCGAGACATGCGCTTCAAGTCCTCCAGGTTGGAGTAGAGATTCTCTTCATAGGCATTGATATCGCGTTTCTTGCTCAGCACCACCTCGGTGTGGGTCATCAGGTTGCTAACGGGCGTGCGTAGCTCGTGGGCAATGTCGGCCGAAAAATTGGAGAGCCTAACGAAGGCATCCTCTAGCCGAGCCAACATCGCATTGAAGGAGAGAACCAGTTGCTGAAGTTCCCGCGGCACTGGTTCGAGAGGGATTCGCTCCTGTAACGAGCGAGCGGACATCCCGGAGGCCACATGAGTGACTTGCCGCAGAGGCCTAAGGCCGCTGCGAGCAACCACCCAGCCGAGTGCGGCACTGAACAGGGCGCTGATGACCAATCCAATCCAAAACCATCGTTGCAGCGTGTCGAAAAAGTGTGTGTGATTGGTGACGTCAAGAATCAGCAACGCAGTGAGCGGCTCAGCCTGATCGGCTACCGAGATTTGCTCCGTCATGCCACGGTACATGTGTTGGCCGTTCTGCCACTCCCACATGCTCTGCTCATTTGCACGTCTGAAACGCTCAGGTACTTCGACTGCTCTGGGGTCGGAAAACAGTACAGAACCGTCACTGGCCAGGATAGTGGCGGCCAGATCCTGATGGGCTCCCAGCAAAGCTCGCAACTGCGGTAATTCTTCCGAAAGGCTCGCTTCACCGCGAGCATTGTTGAGGATATGTTTGGCGGATTCGAGTTTCTCCACCAGGGCCTGCCGATCCAGCATCTTGAAGTGGTGCTGGCTGAGCATATTGAAACTCAGCCCTGCTACCGTCAGGACTGCAATTACCGCGGACATGAACATCAGGCTCATGCGTGCGGTCAGCGAAAGGTGCTTCATATTCACTCCGGAGCATCCATCATGTATCCCATGCCGCGGGCGGTATGAATCAGCTTGAGATCGAAATCGTCATCGATTTTTGCGCGTAGCCGGCGTACCGCAACCTCAATGACATTGGTGTCGCTGTCGAAATTCATGTCCCAAACCTGAGAGGCAATCAGCGACTTCGGGAGCACCTCGCCGCGCCGGCGCAGTAGCAGTTCCAGCAGTGAAAACTCCTTCGCGGTCAGGTCAATTCTTTTCCCGCCACGGATCGCACGCCGCTTCATCAGATCGACTTCCAGATCGGCAATTTTCATGGTGGTCTGCGTCGGCGAACCATTACCTCTGCGCAACAGCGTTCTGACCCTGGCCAGAAGCTCTGAGAAAGCAAATGGCTTGATCAGGTAGTCGTCCGCACCCAGCTCCAACCCTTTAACGCGGTCTTCCACACCATCGCGTGCCGTCAAGAACAGTACGGGGACGTCTTTTCCTGCTGCGCGCAACATGCGCAGCACTTCCCAACCGTCCAGCCCAGGCATCATTACATCCAGAATTAGCAGGTCATAGGCTTCGCTAAGTGCATGCTGAAGGGCATCTGTACCGGTCATAACCCGGTCGACATTGAACCCAGCCTCGGTGAGACCTTGCTGGAGGTACGTACCGGTTTTGGGTTCGTCTTCAGCTACCAGTAGTTTCATGTGTGCAGACTCCAAAAGTCGGGTGGCCTGAGTTTGCAGGCAAACCGCGGCCCCAACCAGAAGCTTACGAAAATGTAATTCTGACTTCAGCTCACTGACAGGGTGGCTTGTCTAGGGTGCAAGCATGAGTACTAGGTTGTGCTCTCGGCCCTCGACAGACCAAAAGCAGAGGTGCCGGCCATAGTTTGCACTGATGGAGACTGCCCATGAAATCGCTGAAACCTTTGCTTCTGGTTGGTTCGCTACTGCTGTCTTCCATGGCTTGGGCCGAAGGGGGCAGCGACCGTGTAGTCGAGCGCATCCAGCAGATGCGCGACAAAGCAGAAGCCGTGCTGATCCAGGCGGAGAAGGCCCCGGTCGGCGAGCGGCATGTGCACATGAAGGAGCATATGAACATGCTCGAAGACATCATGAGCCAGCTGCACAACGAACATCCCGCGCCAAACATGTCTGCCGAAGAGCATCTGGCCTGGATGGAAAAGCATGACAAGCTGGTAGACGACGTGCTGGCTCAAATGATCCGCGAGCACAAGCTAATGATGGCCGACAAAGAGTGCCATCGATAAGGATTTTCCCATCTTCCAGGCCTTCCGTGATTGCTCCTTTGGCCTAGCGGCGCCTTTATGGCGCCGTGCTTTTTCCCAGCTGACGCAATTGTAGTTTTGGGGTCAGCGGCCTGGCAGCAAGCGGGGAATAGCATGAGATTTCCAGCACCCATCTCGAGGTCTCACCATGAAACGCTTACCCCTTAAACTGCTGATCAGCACTCTGTTCATCAGCACCACCTTTCCGGCATTTGCCGAGGTCGGCGGCAGTAGCAATGGCATTGGGCAGCAGGCCCAGGCGACGCCAGCGACTCGTACCATCTTGGTAAAGATGGACGACATCAACTACAGCCAGAAAACGATCGATGTGAAGCCAGGTGAAACCGTGCGCTTCGTTCTGAAGAACGAGGGCGCGTTGATGCACGAGTTCAACATCGGGCAGGCAGCGTCCCAGCTGGAGCACCAGCGCAAGATGGCGTCCTTGTTCAAGGACGGCACACTGACCCCGACCGGCATGGCCGAGCGCATTGTCTGGCATGAGCGTTATGGCACGGGAGACTCCAACCCTCCAGGCTATCCGGAAGTCATCAAAGCCAAGCATGACGACCCGAACGCGGTTCTCGTCGAGCCCGGCACAACCAAAGAGTTCGTGTGGACCTTCCCTAAGGCGGGCAGTTTGAGCTTCGCCTGTACATTGCCTGGGCATTACCAGGCGGGGATGGTCGGTGAGTTTGCTCTGCGTTAGTCCGGCATCGGTGCTACCCGTTGGCCGCGAGCTGGGTAGCACCGATCTGACGAACCTTACTGCGATGTAGTTTTCACGTCAGCGTACCGCCAGCTGCACCTCATTAGCATCGGGACTCATCCCTCCTCAACACCTCAGAGGCACACCATGAAACTCAGACCCGCTTTCATAATCACCACCCTTGGCTTGCTGCTCAGTGCTGCCAATGCGCTGGCCAGCCCGGGCCACAAGAAAGACAGTATTGGGCAACCGGGAGACGGTCAGGCAGTAGATCGCACCATCGAAGTCCGGATGGGGGACATCTTCTTCGAACCCAAAGCAATGGAGATCAAAGCAGGCGAGACAGTTCGCTTCGTCCTGAAAAATGACGGTGCACTGCTACACGAATTCAATCTTGGCAAAGCGGCATCCCATGCCGCGCACCAGAAAGAGATGGCCGCGATGTTTCAGAACGGCACGCTGTCCCCTACAGGTGCACATGACATGAGCAATATGGGCCATGCCATGGGCGGCATGAAGATGGTCGGTATGGAACACGATGACCCCAACAGTGTTCTTGTCGAACCTGGAGCACGCGAAGAGTTGATCTGGACCTTCTCCGCCGCCACCGAACTGGAGTTCGCCTGCAATATTCCAGGACATTATCAGTCGGGAATGGTCGGTAAGGTGACCGTACGCTGACGTTTATTGATACTCGCCAACTCCGTCCAGTCTGAGACACCTATACTGATCCGGCCGCCATTGAAACGAGGCTATTGTCGTGGACCATACCCATCACACCAGTACCACTGAGCCGCCTTTTTGGAAGAGCAAGATTGGCATTGCGCTGATCATGCTGGCCGTAATCGGCATCTTCTATGTAGCGCGTGAGCATTACGGTCATCTTTCGCAGGCCCTGCCGTACCTCATCCTGCTGCTATGCCCGCTGATGCATCTGTTTGGCCACAATCACGGCGGGCACTCCCACTCCAGCAGCACCGCTGTTTCCAAGGACGAAGAAAGGACATAGATCGCATGCAAAAGACCTCCTGCCATCATGACCAGGATCATTCACATAACTCGCACGCCCACTCCGAGAGCCAGCGCGACCCGGTGTGTGGCATGGAGGTCAAACCTGATGGCCCTTATCGCGAGAGCTTTGAAGGGAAGGCCTATCATTTCTGCAGTGCGAAGTGCCTAGAGAAATTCCAAGCAGATCCTCATCAGTACATGAGCCATCAGTCTCATGGGGAGCATCACCAGCACGCGACTCCAGCACCCACATCGACACCTGTAGGTGCTGAATACACCTGCCCGATGCATCCAGAAATCCGTCAACCGGCTCCCGGAAACTGCCCGATCTGCGGGATGACGCTGGAACCTGTCATCCCGGAGCTGGAAGAGGAGGAAAATCCAGAGCTGAAGGACTTCTCGCTGCGGTTCTGGTGGACCCTACCGTTGACCGTCATCGTGACCGTATTGGCGATGGCCGGCCATTCCTTGCAACTGTTTCATGGCACGACCCAGAACTGGGTCGAGCTGGCTCTGGCGACGCCCGTGACGCTATGGGGTGGCTGGGTATTCTTCACCCGCGGCATTGACTCCATCCGCCACCGCAGCCCCAACATGTGGACCCTGATCGGTTTGGGAACGGCCGCTGCCTACCTCTACAGCGTGGCCGCTACCTTGGTTCCGCAGTGGTTTCCGGCGGCTTTTGCCCAGGACGGACGTATCGGCGTCTATTTTGAAGCAGCCGCGGTGATTATCTCACTCACGCTGTTGGGCCAAATGCTCGAACTCAAGGCCCGCTCGCAGACTTCGGCAGCCATCAAGTCACTGCTGAGGCTGGCACCAAAGACTGCGCGTCGCATCAAGCCCGATGGCCAGGAAGAAGATATTCCGCTGACACATGTCCATCAGGGCGACCACCTACGTGTCCGGCCGGGAGAGAAAGTCCCGGTGGACGGTACGGTTCTAGAGGGGGAGAGCGCCGTCGACGAGTCGATGCTTACCGGAGAACCGTTACCCGTGACCAAGCGGGTAGGGGATGCCCTTATCGGTGCCACCCTGAACACCCACGGCAGCCTGGTGATGGAGGCGCAGAAGGTCGGTGCCGAGACCATGCTGTCGCAGATCGTTCAGATGGTGGCCAGAGCCCAACGTTCCAAGGCCCCCATGCAGCGTATGGCTGATGCGGTGGCAGGGTATTTCGTGGTCGGGGTGATCCTGATCGCGATTCTGACCTTCTTCGGCTGGGGGCTATTAGGGCCGGAATCAGGCTGGGTATTTGGCCTGATCAATGCGGTGGCGGTGCTAATCATTGCGTGTCCCTGCGCTCTGGGTCTGGCAACCCCGATGTCCGTCATGGTTGCGACTGGCAAGGCCGCTAGCAGCGGTGTGTTGTTCCGCGATGCCAGCGCCATCGAAAATCTATGCAAGATCGACACGCTCATCGTCGACAAGACTGGAACCCTGACTGAGGGGCGTCCCGTATTTCATAGTGCGGAAGGGACAGGCGGTTACGACTCCAATGAAGTGCTGCGCCTGGCTGCTAGTCTCGACCAGGGTAGTGAGCACCCGCTGGCTCATGCCATCGTCGATCATGCGCGCGGTCAGTGCATTGCACTGGACAAACCGGACACTTTCGAATCTGGCTCGGGTATTGGTGTGCGCGGCCAGGTCGATGACCATCAGCTGCAGCTCGGCAACACCGCACTGATGGACGAGGCGGGCGTCGATATTACCCCGCTGCGCAATCGCGCCGAGCAACTGCGTCTGGAAGGCATCAGCATCATCTATTTGGCCGTTGATGGTCGCCTGGCGGGACTCCTGGCCGTTTCCGATCCGATCAAGCCTACTTCTCAACAGGCTGTCTCCAAGCTTCAAAGCGAAGACGTAAAGGTCATCATGGCCACTGGTGATGGCCTCACCACAGCAAGAGCCGTGGCGAAGCAGCTCGGAATCGAGGAAGTGCATGGTGAGGTCAAACCGCAGGATAAGGAGAAACTGGTCGCCGATTTGCAGGGCTATGGCCGTCGTGTCGCCATGGCGGGTGACGGCATCAACGATGCGCCCGCCCTGGCCAGGTCTGACGTAGGTATCGCCATGGGCACCGGTACCGATGTGGCGATGAACAGCGCCCAAGTGACGCTGGTCAAGGGAGATCTGATGGGCATCCTGCGAGCGCGCACCCTGTCAGTGGCAACCGTGAAAAACATGAGGCAGAACCTCGCCTTTGCGTTCCTCTACAACGCGATGGGAATCCCGCTAGCAGCGGGGCTGCTGTACCCGCTGACGGGGCATCTTCTGTCGCCCTTGATTGCTGCGCTGGCGATGAGTGTCAGCTCGGCGTCGGTGGTCTTCAATGCTCTGAGGTTGAAATCAACGGACATCGGATAGGCTTCCATACCACCGACCAGGTGATTATTCAGAAGCGCATCTGACCGGAAAATGCCGTACGGTAGTTTCCGGTCCGACCTATCTGTCGCAACACATAGTGACGAGGTGACGTTCGATGGACTGTTGCCGCTGCGGGTAGGAGACTGGTCGTCGTTAACCCATGAGGACTCTCCGTGGCCCGCATTCGCAGACTGATTATCAGCAACTTCCGATCTATCCAGGCGCTCGACTGGGTGCCGGCCCCAGGAATTAACTGCCTCATAGGTCCTGGCGATAGTGGAAAGTCCAGCATTCTAGATGCGATTGACCTTTGCGTCGGCGCCCGCCGAGGCGGCACGTTCGGCGACATGGACTTCTTCGCATTAAACGTCGATGTACCCATCACCATCAGCGTGGCGCTTGGCGATCTGCCGTTATCGCTGATGGATATTGATGTCTACGGCGAGTTCTTGCGTGGATTCCATCCCGGTACGGGGGAAGTCGAAGACGAACCGCGAGCGGGGCTGGAGACCGTCATCACCTTGCGTCTGCAAGTTGGTGCCGATTTGGAGCCTGTTTGGACACTTTTCTCCGAGCGCGCGGAGCAGCAGCAACTTGAACGCACTCTTCCCTGGAAAGAACGAGCGGCACTAGCGCCCGCCCGTATCGGCAGCTTTGCGAGCTCGAACCTGTCGTGGAGTCGTGGCTCAGTGCTCAATCGACTTACCGATGAGCGCGCCGAGCTTGGTGCTGAACTGGCGCGCGCCGCTAGGCAAGCAAGAGCGAACTTTGGCAATCAAGCAGCCGAACATCTGACCCAGACGCTTGAGGTCGTGCAACGCACAGCACAGCATCTTGGCGTTTCGGTCGGGGCTATGCCTCAGGCGCTCCTTGACGCACATTCTGTGTCGATTGGCGAGGGGGCGATCGCGCTGCACAGTGAAACAGGTATTCCGCTGCGCTCCCTTGGCACGGGCTCGTCACGCTTGCTAGTGGCAGGGCTTCAAAGGGCTGCGGCCAGCGCCGCGCCAATTGCCCTGGTTGATGAGGTGGAATACGGGCTTGAACCTCATCGGCTCATGCGATTCCTGGACTCGCTGGGTGCAAAGGACGCTGCCGCTCCGTTGCAAGTGTTCATGACGACGCACTCGCCGGTCGCGCTGCGCGAGCTGTCCGGCAGCCAGTTATTCGTTGTTCGGTCAGCACCTCAGCGCCACAGTGTTATGCCAGCTGGGGAAGCCAACGAGGTACAAAGTACCCTTCGGAAGGACCCCGAAGCATTCCTCGCCAAATCCATCATCGTTTGCGAGGGGGCCAGCGAGGTTGGCTTCGCGCGTGGCCTTGACCAATGGTGGGTCAGTCTTGGCGCTACCTCATTCCTGGCCCATGGCGGCGCGTATGTGGACGCCGGCGGGGGAAGCCCCGATAACAGTCTTATCCGGGGAACAGCACTTCTGAACTTGGGTTACCGCGTGATGGTTTTTGTAGATGCCGACAAGCCTTCGACCGCGGGGCTCGCTGAAGCATTCTTGGCCGCCGGCGGGCAAATTCTTACATGGCGACCAGGCCTCACGTTGGAGGACGAGATCTTCCGCCATCTCAGTGAGCAAGCACTCGATGCACTTCTGGCGAAAGCCGAAACAATAGTGGGTGCAGAGCTGATGAACGCACACATTCAGACGAAGTCCCAAGGCCGCGTGACGCTGAACGATATCCGAGCCAAGCGACTCGTGGATGGGTACTCACCTGAGAGACGAGAGCTGCTGGGAACCGCATCCCGTATCCGCAACAGCGGCTGGTTCAAGTCGCTGACAACCTATCAGGAGGTTGCAAGGGACATCGTCGGTCCGTCTTTACAGAACGCCGAACCGGGCTTCATGGCAGTCACGAATCAGCTCTGGACGTTTACAAGTGCCCCCTGAGATTGATCTTTTCGCTATCGAGCGTGGCTCCATAACGGCCCCCGCAGGTTGTGGAAAAACGCAATTGATTGCCGAGACGCTCATCGCGCATACGCAGAGCAAACCCATCCTCGTCTTGACACATACGAACGCCGGCGTTGCGGCCTTACGGGCGCGCCTGAGACGAGCCGGTGTTCCTAACTCCGCATATCGAGTCTCCACCATTGACGGATTCTCGATGCGCCTGATCGCTAAGTTCCCAGCGCGAAGCGGCCATAACCCGCAGATCCTACAGCTGCATCAACCCAATACTGACTACCCGGCAATTCGGGAGGCCGCCATGCAGTTGTTGCAGGCCGGTCACCTCGCTCAGCCCCTTCGCGCCACCTATGCACGGTTGCTTGTCGACGAGTACCAAGACTGCAACGTCGTCCAGCACGCCATCGTGTCTGGTTTGGCCCAGGTGCTTCCGACCTGCGTGCTCGGTGACCCGATGCAAGCCATATTCAGCTTCCGTGGCAATCGACTGGTGCATTGGGCGAATGAGGTGCAACCCCTGTTTCCCGCAGCGGGAGAGTTGAGGATACCGTGGCGCTGGCGGCTGGCTGGAGCTGAGAACCTCGGGCAGTGGCTGCTCGCCATAAGGCAACAACTTCAAGCTGGTCAGCCGGTGGATCTGCGCACGGCTCCAGCAGAAGTGCGTTGGGTGCAGCTAAACGCCGGAACCGAAGTTCAGCAGCGACTGGTGGCCGCGAGAACCGAAGCTCCCAACGCTCAGGGTAGCGTCCTCATCATCGGGGACTCCATCAACGTGCAAGGTCGCCATCAGCTCACGAGCCAGACACCCGGTGCCATGGCCGTAGAAGCCGTCGACCTGAGAGATCTCGTCAACTTCGCCAGGAACTTTGACTTGCAGGGTGCCAATGCTCTGGCACAACTTGTGGAGTTTGCTTCCAGCGTAATGACGGGGGTAGGTGCAGCAAACCTGCGAACGCGCGTGGAGTCGCTGCGTGCAGGAAGGGCCCGAACGCCTCCGACCGCGGCCGAGGCTGCGGCGATCGATTTCGTAGCAGCGCCAACATTGGGGCAAGCGCTCCGTGTGATCGATACGCTCGCTGAGCAGCACGGGGCACGTGTATACCGACCGGAGGTTCTGTACTGCTGCCGGTCTGCAATGCAAGCGGTGGTGGGAGGTGCTGCCGACTTTCTGAGTGCAGCCATTCAAGCGCGAGAGCGCAATAGACACCTTGCCCGACCGATCGCAAGACGCTCTGTAGGCAGCACATTACTTCTCAAGGGGCTGGAGGCGGATGTCTCGGTTGTCCTGCATCCTGAGCTTATGACCCCCCAGAATCTATACGTCGCACTGACGAGGGGCGCAAGGCATGTCGTGGTGTGTTCACCAACCCCCATCCTTACGCCCGTGGTAAACGGCTGATCCTTTTGTAGCGCTTACGGGCTTGACCTTGCCATCGTGTCAAGGTCGATGCTGTCCGTGCGGTAACTTGAGCCGCGGACGAAATGAGGTGAAAGACATGTTTAGTCTGAGTGTTGCGGGGATGGGCTGTGGCAGTTGCGTGAGCAAAATCACGAAGGCCATTCAAGCTCTGGATCAGGATGCACGAGTAGAAGTGGATCGAGCGGCCGGCAAGGTCACCGTTGAGAGCACAGAAAGTGCCGAATCGATCCGCGAACTCATCCAGGAGCTTGGCTATTCGGCCCAGGTCAGCGCTTGAGCGCTGACCTGCTATCCCACTAAATCTCCAGTTCTGAGAGCTCTTTTAGCCCTGGGATACTGGTGACCTCGTTGGTCATACCTTCTGAACCATCTCGGCCGCGAAGCCAGTTTGAGTGATCGCCTGGCTCGCGCATTTCCAGCGTGTCATAGGAGTACCGCTTGCGCTTGAACAGGCTTTTCAATGCAGCGAACTCGTGGCTTTTTTCGTCTTCTATGCCGACGACTTCTCCTGCAAGCCGCTCCCAGTGACCAACGCCGTCGGCCAGCATTGCCTGATAGGTCTCCGGGTCAAGCAAGGCTTGCTGTTTGAAATGAATGATGCGGTGAGTCATAGAAGCGCTCGGAGTGGCCAAAGAGAGAGCGCTAGCCTAAAGGTTCAATAGCTGGCCGCGCTTTAGCAAACCGTCGTTGACCCACAACTTCAACCAGGTCGCGGCTTGCAAGGGAGCTTGCTCGCCATGCGTGGCGCTCAACGACTCGCAGAGTTCAGCGAACGATCCGCCCTCGATGAGAAACTGCAATGCCGAAGCCTCCGCTGGCTCCAGGCTCCGGTACTGGCAGACGAGTTCATGACGCCAAACAAGACAGGCTAGGTTCGTTGGCAGGCGGGTAATATCAGGCAGCAAGCTGCCGGACTTGGCGGCTTTCCACAACTCCAGCGTGTTGTACTGCAGCTGCAACCACCGGGCAGATGCAGTCAGGGAAACCCTGAGTGAAATCCAGTCTTCAGCCGAAAAATCACTCATGGTCTCCAGCGAAAGCGCTTCGACATCCTGAGCGTCGAAGGCCAGTGTAAAGGCCCATTCCAGTTCCGCGAGTTCGCGCATCGGCGATAGTTGGGGTTCTTCGACGTAGCTGCTAATGAACTCGGGCAGCTTCTCGCCCAGCCAGCGAATGCTGAAATGTCGTGGTGGCCAGGCGGCCAAGTAGGCCAGTGCGAGCTGCTCGAATGATTCGTTGCCGATCCAGTGAAGCAGGGCAGGGAAGTCTTCTCGCAAGACCGCAAGCAGGCGCGAACGGTAAGCGTTGTGGTAGATCTGCAGGCCTTCGAGAGCACTCAGCGCTGTGCTACCTCGGATCTGCTCCAAAAGCTCGTTGGAGGGCAGGGCACTGTCACCTGTCAGGTAAGTTTCAAATGCAGTCTGTAGGGCGATCAGGCTCAAGGGGTGGCCCCCGATATCACAGATTTGGCGATAGCACGGGCATGTGCTAATTCGGACAACAGCTCTTCCAGCGGCGGAAACTGGTCATCCCGCTCGATCAAGGTCGATGTCGGGCCCAAGTAGCTCAAAGTCTTGCTGTAGAGAGACCAAACCGGATCAGCGATGGGCTGGTCATGGGTGTCGATGAGGTACTGCCCGTAATCGCTGTGCCCGGCCAGGTGAATTTGCCGAATCCGCTCGTGCGGCAATTCCATGATGAACTGCCAAGGGTCGAAACCCTGGTTGCGCGAACTGACGTAGACGTTGTTCACGTCGAGAAGCAGCTCGCACCCGGTCAGGTAACTGAGCTCCGAGAGGAACTGAGACTCGCTCATGCTGGATGTTGTCCACTGCACGTAGGAGGAAACGTTCTCCAGCACGATGGGACGTTCCAAAACATCCTGCACCAAGCGCACCCGGGCCGCGACATGCAGCAGGCTCTCCTGGGTAAACGGCAGCGGTAGCAGATCGTGAAGTTGATGGGCGTTGCCTCGACTCCAGCACAGGTGATCAGACACCCACTGAGGCTGCACCCGATCCGCCAGCTGCTTGAGCTGTCGTAGGTAGTCTATGTCCAAGGCATGTGAGCCGCCAATCGAAAGAGATACTCCGTGCATCACCAGGGGGTAGTGCTCGCCGATCGCATCAAGGAAGTAGAGAGCCTTGCCGCCCTCCACCAGGTAATTCTCGGAAATGATCTCGAACCAGTCGACCGCAGGCCGTTCCTCCAGGATCTGCCGGTAATACTCGTTACGAAGGCCAAGACCGAAACCCAGAGTTTTGCGCTTACTCATTCGAGACTCCAGCAGGGGAGTGGCATGCACTCCCCTGAACCGCCTTATTCGCTGGTTTTGCCACCGGCTTCGTCACATTTGGTCTGGGTCATCAACTTGAACCCTTGGCCTTTGCATTCGCCTTGGCCTTTGCAGTCGTTTTTCGCGGTCATGCAGTCGTTCTGCCCTTTGCAACCATTGATCCCGAAGCACTTCACTTCTGCTGCTTTGGTTTCCTGAGCAGCCTGGACGGGCAGGGTGGAGAACAGGCTGGCGGCCACCAGAGCCAAGGCGGCACCGGTAGCTACGTTGGATTTGTTCGACATAGTGGCTATCTCTCTTGATTGTTTGATGGTCGCGATCCGTCGGTGCGAATGAACGAGTTAGCTCAGGCATTGCTACCGATCAGGCCCATGGAATCCGCAAGGCTGCGCGGGCAGGAAGACAGTACCGAGCCTTCAGGAGGGCCTACAAGAAAGAAATAGCAAACTGACAGAACTGTAATGTTCGGATCAGGTTGCTGACAGGGCGTCGTGGTTAACGTAGCAGCGAGCTTAACGCTCGTCCCCACTAGTTACAGGGGCTTCTAAACTTCTGAGGATTAACGAAATGAAATCGATCAAAACCCTGTTTGTAGTTGCTGCCCTGAGTGTTTCCAGCCTGGCGATGGCCGAAGGCGGTGCTGATCGCACGTTTGCACGCATGGAACAAGCCCGCCAGGTCTCGCTGGAAGCCTATCAGTTGGCCAAGCAGCAGAACGATGAAGCTCCTGTCGCCGGCAGCCAAGCCAAACAGGCGGAACACGCCAGCTGCTGAGCCCCCTCAACCTTACAGAAATGTAATCACCCGGATGGTTGAGATATGGCAGTTTCATACTGCTTGGTGTCAGGGGGAACTTGCGCAGCACGCAAGGCTTGAAGATCAAATCTCCCGACACTGGAGCAGTCAATGAACCCGAGACCGGATGCATATCACCGGCTCATCTGACGGATTGGACATAACGGCATGCAAAGCAAAACCACAAGACGTACTTTCGTCAAAGGCCTCGCCGCCGCCGGTATTCTCGGCGGCATGGGCATGTGGCGCACGCCGGTCTGGGCGGTGAACAGCCCCGGCCAGCCCAACGTACTGACTGGTAACGAATTCGACCTATTCATCGGTGAAACCCCGGTGAACATCACCGGCGCAGCGCGCACGGCCATGACCATCAACGGCTCGCTCCCTGGGCCGATTCTTCGTTGGCGCGAAGGCGATACCGTCACATTGCGCGTGCGCAACCGCCTCAAGGAGGACACCTCCATCCATTGGCACGGCATCATCCTGCCGGCGAACATGGATGGTGTTCCTGGCCTGAGCTTCCATGGCATCGCCCCTGACGGCATGTATGAGTACAAGTTCAAGGTCAACCAGAACGGTACCTACTGGTATCACAGTCACTCGGGGCTGCAGGAGCAGGTCGGCGTATACGGCGCGCTGGTCATCGATGCCAAGGAGCCCGAGCCCTTCAGTTACGACCGTGATTACGTCGTGTTGCTGAGCGACTGGACGGATGAAAATCCAACGCGGGTACTGGCCAAGCTCAAGAAACAGTCGGACTACTACAACCAGCACAAACGCACCGTTGGTGACTTCATCGATGACGTAAGCGAGATGGGTTGGTCCGCCGCCGTAGCCGATCGCAAGATGTGGGCCGAGATGAAGATGAGCCCGACGGATCTCGCTGACGTCAGTGGCTACACCTACACCTACCTGATGAATGGCCAGGCACCTGATGGCAACTGGACCGGCATATTCAAACCAGGCGAAAAGATCCGCCTGCGGTTCATTAATGCCTCGGCTATGACCTATTTCGATGTGCGCATCCCAGGCCTGAAGATGACTGTGGTTGCGGCCGATGGTCTGCACGTCAAACCGGTCAGCGTCGAAGAGTTCCGTATCGCCGTGGCCGAGACCTACGACGTGATCATCGAACCAGACAGCGAACAGGCCTATACCGTGTTTGCCCAATCCATGGACCGCACTGGCTATGCGCGCGGCACCCTTGCTGTACAGGAGGGGTTGAGTGCACCAGTACCCAGCCCCGACCCGCGTCCGCTGATTGCCATGGGCGACATGGGTATGGATCACGGCAGCATGGGCGGTATGGATCACGGGAACATGGCCGGAATGGACCACGGCAGTATGGCGGGCATGGATCATGGGAGCATGCAGGGTGGCATGGCCGGCATGGATCACAGCCAGATGGCTGGAATGGATCATTCGGGCATGGCTGGCATGGCTGGCATGGCTGGCATGGCTGGCATGGCTGGCAACATGCAGGCACACCCGGCCTCAGAGACCAACAATCCTTTGGTCGACATGCAGACCATGACGCCGACGCACAAGCTGGACGACCCAGGTATCGGCCTGCGTGATAACGGCCGGCGCGTCCTGACTTACTCTGACCTGCGCAGCACCTTCCCTGATCCGGACGGGCGTGAGCCAAGTCGCACCATCGAGCTGCACCTCACCGGGCATATGGAGAAATTCTCCTGGTCCTTCGATGGAATCAAGTTCTCTGACGCCGAGCCTCTGCGCCTCAAGTACGGCGAGCGTGTTCGCATCACGCTGGTCAACGACACCATGATGACTCACCCGATCCATCTTCATGGCATGTGGAGTGATCTGGAGGATGCGAACGGCAATTTCCTGGTGCGTAAACACACCATCGACATGCCGCCAGGTTCCAAGCGCAGCTATCGGGTGACCGCCGATGCGTTGGGACGTTGGGCCTATCACTGCCACCTGTTGCTCCACATGGAAATGGGCATGTTCCGTGAAGTCCGTGTGGATGAGTAAAGGAGATTTCTGATGAGTACTTTTATGAAGCGTAATGCCCTGTTTGGCAGCGCAGCGATGTTCAGTCTTTTGGCTGTTCTGCACGCGCCGACGTCATTGGCAGGTGAGGGGCACAGCGAGCACGAACAACATGCTGCCGAGTCGGCTGCGCCCGACGCCAGTGACAAGCCTGCAGATCAATCGAAAGACAAGGCCGCTGGCCAGCAGATGGATCATGGCGCCATGGATCACGGAGACATGAAGCATGACGGCATGAATCACGAAAACATGATGGATAAGCATGGCGGCACCGAAGCCGAAGCAGGTTCGAACCATGACCACTAGGTTTTCACGTCCATCTCTCTTGGCGCTGGCTGTGTCGCTGAGTGCGTTCAGCGGCGGCGTTACTTTGGCTGCGGAAGAAATGGATCATTCGGCAATGGGGCACGGCACCATGTCGATGGACCATAGCCAGATGAGCCACGGCGCTACCAAAGCGCCGATGGAGGGCATGGATCACAGCAAGATGGACCATGGTGCCATGCAGGGTGCTTCGGGCAGCATGGATCATAGCCAGATGGGCCACGGCCAGAGCCAAGAGAAGGCCCAGGCTATGGATCACAGCAAGATGGGGCATGGCGCCATGCAAGGACAGATGGAGGGCATGGATCATTCAAAGATGAACCATGGCTCCGCTGAAGCCCCGAGAACCACCAGCCGTACGCCGATTCCCGTTCTGACGGATGCTGATCGCCAAGCGGCTTTCCCGCCATTACCTGGCCACAAGGTTCACGACAGCGCCATCAACAGTTTTTTCCTGCTCGATCAGCTCGAATACCAGGACGCAGATGAGGGCAGCACCCTGGCCTGGGATGCGTCGGGCTGGGTAGGCGGTGATATCAACCGGGTCTGGTTCCGCTCCGAAGGCGAGCGTACCAACGGCGTGACCGAGGATGCTGAATTACAGCTGCTGTACGGCCGCTCGATCGGCCCTTGGTGGGATGTCGTCGCGGGCGTTCGCCAGGACTTCAAACCGGAGTCGCCGCAGACTTGGGCCGCCTTCGGTATCCAGGGCATGGCGCTTTACGCCTTTGAGGCCGAAGCCACGGCCTTCGTCGGCGAGAATGGCCAAACTGCTGCCCGACTGGAGGGCGAGTACGACATTCTGCTGACCAACCGGCTGATTCTCCAGCCAACTGCCGAAATGAACTTCTACGGCAAGAACGATCCTGAGCGAGGTGTGGGGTCTGGGTTGGCAAATACCGAGCTCGGCTTGCGTCTGCGTTACGAGATTGTCAGGCAGTTTGCCCCCTATATCGGGGTTTCCTGGAGCCGCTCCTATGGCAACACGGCAGACATGGTGCGCGACGAGGGCGGTGATGTAGACGAGGCGCGTTTTGTCGCCGGTATCCGGATGTGGTTTTGAGAACCTGACATGAAAAGAACAATTAAAACTTTGGTGGCGGCCGGCGTGGTCGGTAGCACAGCTGTCCTGGCCGGCGCCTACTTTGGCGTGGTCAACGTGGGGGCCGACGATCCCCATTTTCCTGCAGTGCATGCGTTTCTCACGATGGCCCGTGACCGCTCTATCGAAGTCCGTTCGCGGGACATCGAGGTTCCCAACCTGGATGATCAAGCTCTTATTCGCGCCGGTGCGGGCAACTACAACTCCATGTGTATCGGCTGTCATTTGGCGCCAGGTGTGGCGGAGACCGAGCTAAGCCAATCGCTTTACCCTGCGCCTCCCAACCTCGCCAAGATCGGTGTCGATGGCAATCCGTCAGCAGCGTTCTGGGTGATCAAGCATGGCATCAAGGCAACGGGTATGCCTGCGTGGGGCAAGAGCATGGGCGATGAGTACATCTGGGGCATGGTTGCCTTCATTGACCAATTGCCGACGATGGATGCCAAGCAATACCAAGCACTCGTCGCATCCAGTGGCGGCCATCAGCATGGTGGTGGGGAAACGCAAATGCACAATCATGAAGGTCAGCACGGCGACAACAAGCCTGGCCATCATGGCAATAGCGGCGGTGGCGAAGACCATCATGGAACAGGTGATGCCGGAGAGCCTGGCCATCACGATGCCGCGGCTACTGATAGCGAGGGTGGCTCCGCACCTGAGGCAGGTCACCATTCGGACATGAGTGGCGATGATCACCATGCCGGGGATGAGGCCGCCCCAAGCGGCGGAGACCATCATTCCGAGCAAACTCCGAATGCCTCGCCCAAGACCCACACCCACGCCGATGGCAAAGAGCACGTGCATGAAAGCTAAATATCTGGCCTTGCTGGCCGCTCTCTCCGTCACAACTGGAGTTCAAGCCGCTGATGCCCTGACGATTGATGTCCATCGTGATGCTAATTGCGGATGTTGCAAGAAGTGGATCTCACACCTCGAAGCGAATGGCTTCAAAGTCGTCGACCATGTCGAAAGCAACATGTCGGCAGTGAAGCAAAGTCTGGGCGTTGCGCCGCGGTTGGCGTCTTGTCACACCGCGGTGATTGACGGCAAGTTCGTCGAAGGTCATGTGCCGGCGGCTCAGGTCATCGAGCTCACCAAGCGCGATGATCTCGTGGGCATCGCTGTTCCCGGGATGCCGGCGGGCTCCCCCGGTATGGAAGTCGATGGCGTACAGCATGCCTACCAGGTCATTGGCTTGACCAAGGCGGGGTCTGATCAGGTCGTTGCAGAATATCCCGCTCAGTAGTACTGCCTGCCAGCACGGCCGCTTGTGTGTAGTGGCCGACTCTTTTTCATACGCCCTTTAACCTAAGTAAAAAAGGCGCCCGAGGGCGCCAAGGGCTGTCTCCAAACCAAAGGAGCACTACGAGGGGACAGCAGGACCAAGGCGCGAGCGGGCAATCAACCCGCCCGCTTGCCAGGGTTAGAGAACTTCCAGCGGGTACTCGACAATCAGGCGGACTTCATCCAGATCCGACTCGTAATCGGTCGCGCGAGTGGTCATTTGGCGAACACGGAAAGACATATCCTTCAGTGATCCAGTCTGCACAACGTACTTGGCCTCGATGTCCCGCTCCCAGCGCTTCTGGTTGGTCAACGGATCGCCGTTGTCATCACGGCGCATATAGACTTCGTTGGCCTTGCTGTAGTCGGCATCCCAGCCCTGGGCATATCGAGTCATGAAGCTCAACCCAGGCACACCGAAAGACTCCATATCCAGGTCGTAGCGCACTTGCCATGACTTCTCCTTCGGCGAGTTGAAGTCGCTGTACTGGATGGAGTTGTCGAGGTAGATGGAGTCCGATTGGCGCAAGTAATCGAAGTCATCATCGCCATTGTTGCGCTGGAGACCCACCAGTACTGTGTGAGCGCCGAATTGGATGCCGACCTTGCCGCTCCAGATGTTGTTATCGAAGCTCCCGAGGAGCTGCTTCCCTTCATCGACCGCCTTGTAGTAGTTCAGCCCGCCGATCAAGGCGACATCGTCCGCAAGCGGGTAGCTCAGCGTGGTGCCCGCGTAATATTGATTCCAGGCATCCTTGAGGCGGCTGGTGTAGAGACTAAAGCCGACGTTGTCATTAAGCGTGTAATCACCACCGAAATAGGCGATCCATGGCGAGTCCACTTCGCCTGCGTAGAAGGTAGCGAAGCCGTCGCGCATGCTGCTGGTATTGGGTTGGCTCATCGAGTGGAGGCGACCGCCTTGAAGCGACAGTCCTTCCACGCTGCTGTTGAGCACGGTGATACCTCGGAAACTCTCCGGTAAAAGCCGCGCATCACCGTATTGGACGACAGGGCTGACAGGAAAGACGTCGCCTACCTTGATCTCGGTATCCATGAACCGAGTTTTCACCGCGCCCCCCAGTTTTGAGTAGTTGTCCTCAGCCTGCCCGAGGCTGTTGTAAGGCATCACGTCGACTGAGCCGCCTGCTCCAGAACGGCCGTCGCCGGTGTCAAGCTTGAGCCCTAGCATGGCAAAGGCATCGACACCAAAGCCTATGGTGCCCTCGGTGAAACCAGACTCGAATCTGCCTATCACGCCATGCGCCCACTCTTCCGAATAGCCATTACCCGAGCTGCTGGACTGGCCTTTACGGAAATCGCGGTTGAAGTAGAGATTTCGATTGAGAATGGTCAGGCTGCTGCCTTCGATAAATCCCTAGCCTTTCTCGCCGGCGGCCATCGCAGCTTGCCCGGTACTGACGCTCAGAGTGAGCAGAGAAAGTCCTAACAGGGTTCTGTTATTCATAAATGCTCCTGATGTTATTGGCAGTTGTCATTGTGTGGTCGCATATATGTGCCAAGCGCGCCGGGCATAGCCAGGCACGCCTTGGTCATATTTCCACATGCCAAATAACGTCAGGGTGACTTGGAAATTACATTTCAGTCAGCGCGATGTCATTTATCTAGTTTTGATTACGGCAACCTGTCCCGGCTGCCCGGTATTCAAGAATATTCAGATCGCCATTGGAGTCCTCGTAGGTCATCTGGGCCGGCATCACACCGCAGCTAGAGTCCGTCGGGGTAGTGGCCACGACCCTGGCGATATCGAGTTTCATGCCGTAGCGGTAATGAATAACTTCAGGCGGATTCTTTCCGTTAGCGGCAGCATACTCTTGCATGGCCTGCTCATTGGCCTGAATCATCCGACCATAAACACGATCAGCGCCGCCTTCTGCCAGAGTGGCAGAGGAAACAACCATAGCGGCAAGGGCTGCAATAACTTTGAGGCTTTTCATGTTTAATCACTCCTTCAAAGTGGTGATTAAAATATATCCGCTCAACCTGTCATAAAAATGAAGTCAAAGTTACATCGCCGTAATGCTTCCTGCCGCGTTACCCGGGCGAGTCAGCTTGGCGCGTGGCTTGCCCGGGTTTGTAAAGCTATAGCTCCTGCGGTGCGCGAACCTTCTGTGTACGCTGCCTTCGCATCAGCCAGTACGCGGCCGGCAAAACCAACATGGACATCAGCGGCGCGGTAATCATGCCGCCGACCATGGGCGCGGCGATGCGCTTCATCACTTCAGATCCGGCACCTCCGCCCCAGAGGATTGGCAACAGGCCGGCGATGATCACGGCCACCGTCATCACCTTGGGCCGCACGCGCAGCACTGCGCCTTCACGAATTGCCTCCAGTAGTGCCGGGTCACCGCTGCGCCCGGCATCCATACGTGCATGCCAGGCATTCTTCAGGTACAGCAGCATGATCACCCCAAATTCCGCCGAGACGCCGGCCAAGGCGATAAAGCCGACCCCAGTGGCAACCGACAGGTTGAAGCCGAACCAGTAGAGCAGCCAGATGCCGCCCGATAGGGCGAAGGGCAGGGTTGCCATGATCAGTAGGGCCTCACCGAAGCGGCTGAAGGTCAGGTAAAGCAGCACGAAGATGATCAACAAGGTCGCCGGTACCACCCAGGCCAGCCGTGCATTGGCGCGCTCCAGGAACTCGAACTGACCGGAGTAGGAGACGGTCATGCCAGCATCGAGTTGTACCTGCTCAGCTACGCGTTGCTGCAACTCGCGCACGGTCGATGCCAGGTCGCGCCCACGGACATCGACATAGACCCAACCGGACAGACGCCCGTTCTCGCTGCGCAGCATTGGCGGCCCTTCGGTCAGACTAACCTGGGCGACGGTGCCCAAGGTGATCTGCTGGCCGGCTTGCGTGAGGATCGGCATACGCCGTAGTGCCTGCGGACTGTCTCGCCACTCCTTGGGATAGCGCAGGTTGATCGGGAAGCGGGCCAGTCCTTCAACCGTCTCACCAATATTGCTGCCGCCGATGGCGCCCGATACCACCGCCTGCACATCGGCGATGCTCAGGCCATAGCGCGCCGCGGCCAGTCGATCGATCTGGATGTCCACGTAACGGCCGCCAGTAAGGCGTTCTGCCAAGGCCGAACTCACCCCAGGCACCTCTTTGGCCACGGCCTCGATATCGCGCGTTATGCGCTCGATGTCGACCAAGGAGGTTCCGGACACTTTCACCCCAATGGGGCTCTTGATCCCCGTCGCCAGCATGTCGATGCGGTTGCGGATGGGCGGCACCCAGATATTGGACAGCCCCGGAACTTTTACCGCGCGATCCAGTTCCTCGATCAGCTTTTCGGGTGTCATCCCCGCGCGCCATTGATCGCGTGGTTTGAACTGCACCGTGGTCTCGAACATTTCCAGCGGTGCTGGATCGGTGGCGGTCTCTGCTCGCCCGGCCTTGCCGAATACCCGTGCCACTTCGGGCACCGTGAGGATCATCCGGTTGGTTTGCTGCAGCAGCTGGGTGGCCTTGCTGGCCGGCAAGCCGGGCAGGGCTGATGGCATGTACAACAGGTCGCCCTCGTCCATCGGCGGTAGAAACTCTCCTCCGAGTCTGCTGAGGGGCCAGAGACTGGACAAAAACACTAGCAAGGCCAGCGCTAGGGTCACCTTAGGCCAAGCCAGCACCCACTCCAGCACCGGCCGGTATGCACCGATCAGCCAACGATTCAAGGGGTTCTGTTGTTCGCTGGGGATATGCCCACGAATCCAATAGCCCATCAGCACCGGTACCAAGGTGATCGAGAGGCCAGCAGCGGCAGCCATGGCATAGGTCTTGGTGAATGCCAGCGGGCCAAACAGGCGACCCTCCTGGGCCTCCAGGGTGAAGACCGGGAGGAAAGACAGGGTGATGATCAAAAGGCTGAAGAACAGCGCCGGCCCGACCTCGGCCGCAGCTTCGCCGATCACCCGCCAGTGCGCCTCGCCCTGAAGCGGTTCACCGGGGTGTCGAGCCTTCCAGGCCTCGATGTGCTTGTGCGCGTTCTCGATCATCACCACGGCGGCATCGACCATGGCGCCGATGGCGATTGCGATCCCGCCGAGCGACATGATGTTGGCATTGACGCCCTGGTAGCGCATGACGATGAAGGCCATCAGGATGCCCAGGGGCAGGGTGATGATCGCGACCAGCGACGAGCGCAGGTGCCAGAGGAAGATCAGGCAAACCAGGGCAACCACCGCGAACTCTTCCAGCAGCTTGTAGCTGAGGTTATCGATGGCGCGGTCGATCAATTGCGAACGGTCATAGGTGGTGACCACCTCGACGCCGGCCGGCAAGCTGCCCTTCAGGCTGTCCAGCTTGGTCTTCACCGCGGCGATGGTATCGCGGGCATTCTTTCCGGAGCGCAAGATGACCACGCCACCTACAACTTCACCCTGGCCATCCAGCTCGGCAATGCCACGACGCATCTCTGGCCCCAACTGAATGGTGGCCACCTGACCCAGCAGCACCGGAACTCCGCTGGCCGAAGCCCGCAGCGGCACATTGCGGAAATCCGCCAGGCTCTCTAGATAGCCTGAAGCCCGGACCATGTACTCGCGCTCTGCCAGCTCCAGGATGGCGCCGCCGGTTTCCTGATTGGCGCTCTTCAGCGCCGCTTCGACCTCCTGCTGAGTTACCCCATAAGCCACCAGCTTCTGGGGATCGAGCAGCACTTGGTATTGCTTGACCATGCCGCCGAGGGTGGCCACTTCGGCTACGTTGGGCAGGCCCTTGAGTTCGTACTTAAGGAACCAGTCCTGCAGTGCCCGCAGCTGGGCAAGATCATGCTGGCCGCTGCGGTCGACCAAGGCGTACTGGTAGATCCAGCCCACGCCGGTGGCATCCGGCCCAAGGGTGGTGGTAACACCCTCGGGCAGGCGTTCCTGCGCCTGGTTGAGGTACTCCAGCACCCGCGAGCGTGCCCAGTAGAGGTCGGTATCGTCCTCGAACAGCACATAAACGAAGGAGTCGCCGAAGAACGAGTAGCCGCGCACTGTCTTCGCCCCCGGCACCGAGAGCATGGTGGTGGCCAGCGGGTAGGTCACCTGGTTCTCGACAATCTGCGGTGCCTGCCCGGGGAAGCTTGTGCGGATGATGACCTGGGTGTCGGACAGATCCGGCAGTGCATCCAACGGCGTGTTGCGCAGCGACCAGATGCCCAGGGCGGTGATGAACAGGGTCGCCAGCAGCACCAGAAAGCGATTGCCGATAGACCAGTGGATCAGGCGTGCGATCATGGCTGGTCTCCTTCCTTGCTGAGCTGCTCGATCATCAGGCCGGAGTTTTTCTGGCGGGCGCCGATACGTACGTGATCTCCTGGCTTAAGTCCCACAGCTACTTCTGAGCTGACCAATGGAAAAGCCATGGTCATACCTGGCATATTCAGGCTCTCGAAGGGCCCGTGCTCCAGGGTGACTGACTCCGCGTCCAGAGCACGAATCACACCATGGGCCTCATGTAGTTCCTTCTTATTGTCCTGCTCGGCATGGCTGGCCATGACACCCTGTAGGCTGGCCTCCGAATCGATGAGGAACTGGCCGGAGGTAACGACCGCCTGACCCTCCTCAAGACCGGACAACACCTCCAGACGCCCATCAGCCTCGCGGCCCAAGGTTATTTCCAGGGGGCGGTAGCGCCCATCGCCTTCTACCAGCATCACCAACGCACGCTTCCCGGTGCGAATCACGGCTTCACTCGGCACAAGAAGCGTGGATTGTTCGACGGCACTGTTCAGGCGTACGGCGGCGAACATGCCGGGGCGCAACTTACCGGCAGGGTTGGGTAGCTCGCTGCGTACCGTGAGCGTGCGTGTTTGCGGATCGGCACTCGGCAGCAAGGCTATGACGCGGCCCAGCAGCGGTCGATCAGGAAAGGCCGTCAGGTTGGCGCGGATCTCGTCCCCGACCTGGATACTTCCGGCCATGGCCTCGGGTATCGCCGCATCGAGCCAGACACTGGATAGCCCGTTAATCAACGCCAGATCCTGCCCGGCTTCGACGGTCATCCCGGCGCGTACCTGCAAGGCTTGGAGCTCGCCGCTGATAGGTGTGGTGAGGGTTTGCACCGCCCGTGGTCTGCCGCTGCGGCGGACCTGCTCGATCAACGTTTGAGGCATGCCAAGCAGGCGCAGGCGCTCTTGGGCCGCACTTATCAAGCGAGTGTCAGCGGTACGCAGTACCGCCAGGAACTCCAACTGCGCGGCGGACCATTCGGGAATCAGCAGGTCGACCAGGGGGGCTCCGGCAGGCAGCACATCGCCCGGGGCGCGACCGTAAACCCGCTCGACGAATCCGCCGGCGCGGGCCTGGAGGTTCGCCACTTCTCGCTGGTTATAGGCCAGGGAACCCACCGCCTCGATATCCGAGGGCAGTACACCTCGGATCACCATCGAGGTTCGCATTCCGAGGTTCTGCACGGCTTGAGCGGGGATGCTCAGGACAGACGGATCCTGCTCGGATCCTGCGTATTTAGGGACAAGTTCCATATCCATGAAAGGTGACTTGCCCGGCTTATCGAAGCGCTGCTCAGGCTGCATCGGGTCGTACCAATAGAGCACCTTGCGCTCGTCCGTCGGTGCGGAGCTAGGCAGGATCTCGTGTTTGGCTTGCCGCTGGGCCAGCCAGTAGCCACCGCCCGCCGCGCCAATGCCCACGGCCAGCAAGGCGACCGCAAAACCAAATGCCGATATCTTCATTTCAGTCCCTCCACATAGGCGTAGTACAGGCTTGCGGAGAGCTGGCTCAGCTTGCGCTGCTGTTCAATCTGCCGTAGCTGAGCCTCGATCAGGTCGCGCTGGGCGGTGAGGACGGATGTCAGCTGGCTGTTGCCGGCCTGGTAAGCGGCAAGTTCGAGATCGGCACGTTTGCTTGCAAGCGGGATCAAGGTTTTTTCGGTGCGTGACAAGGTCCTGCGCAGTTGCTCAAGCTCGGCAATACCGCCTTCCAGCTCAGCCTGATGGGCGCGCAGTAATGCTTCCTGCTCGGCTTCCATCTGCGACACGCTTTGTTGTCTGGCGTTGATCTTGGGCCCCTGACGTGTGCCTACGAACAACGGCAGGTCGAAGGTAAATTGCACCATCACCATATCGCCGAACTGGTTGTCGCGATTGTTGTAGGCAAACTCAACACCCCAGTCGGGGGTCTTCTCGGCGATGGCCTCGTTCAGCTCGGCGCTAGCCTCGCCGACTCGGGCGGAGGCAGCGCGCAACTCAGGGTGTGAGGCAATGCGTTGCTGCAGGTGCGGTGCCACCAGGTTCAGACTGGGAACACCTCCTTGCAAAGGCTGGTCAGCCTCGTTGCCTATCCAGCGGCGCAGCTTGGCACGAGCTACTGCCACATCGCGATTCAGTTCATCTCGCCGATCTTGTAACGCCAAAGCTTCCTGGTCGGCCTGCAACAGCTCGCCAGGCTGAGCACTACCGCCGGCAATCAGCGATTGCACGGTCGAGCGGAGCATCTCGATCTGACGGTCCAGTTGATCGAAGAGGCCAACACTGCGTTCGGCGTAGTACACATCCAGCCAGCTCACTGCCGTCTGGCGCTTGATTTCCAACTGCATGGCACGCTGTTCGGCCTCGGCCCGCGTCATGGAGGCTTCGGCCAGTTGGCGACGGGCCAGACGCTTGTCGCCGTTTGGTACCTCCTGCATGAGTCCAATGCGGCGCATGGTCATGGAGTCACGATTAAGTGTGTAACGGTCAGGGCCTTCGATCGGCAGGTTGTCGATGCCTATAATCAGCTTGGGATCGGGCAAGGCGTCTGCGGGCCCTACAGCCTGCTGTGCCGATGCCACCTGCGCCTGGCGCGCGAGGTTCTCAGGGGCACTCTGTTCGGCCAGAGCTTGGGCTCGTTCGAAGGTTAGGGGCTGTGCCTGCGCGGCAAGCCAGGGAGCTGCCCAGAATGCGGCAGCCAACACGCCGAGATAGCCACGGCGTGGAAAAAGGAAAGCGGACATGCTTTCGCCTCCAATGCGATTGATCGAGGTCGCAGCTACGAAACGTGGTCGCGACGATGCGCCTGACTGTAAGGCGCGGGATGATCACGGCATTAGACGAAACGAGGAGGGCGCCAGAGTCCTGCGGGCTCTCGCTTAATCACCGACTGGGTCAGCAATATCTCGGGGCGTGAGGGGAGAGGGGATATGCTCTTGATCACGGTGGTCTGGAGAAGTCCTCCGGTCTTGCATTCCTGGCCGGATTTGCAGGGGGACTTATTGGCCACCCCATCAGACGTGTCCATTTGCTCGCAGCACGGAGCATCGACCATTGCATGGCCCTGATGATCGGCGCTCTGCATCGGGCAAGGTTGTGCCGGCATGCTGAAAGCCACACCGCCGAAGGTCGGCAGCACGAGGCTAGCAATCATTAGCAGGATCAATCCAATCCGACGCACAGCAATTCACCAGGCGGGGCAATAGGCCGACGATAGCAGATTGCCCCCGAGCCATGAATGCTCCTTTTGACGATAACAGCACTTCGTTGATTTGGATCAAATAGAGTGTCTAGTCTCACAGGGCGAGCTGATTTTGTAGCGGGTGAGATTTCAATCGAGCAAGCGATAGAGTTCAGGCCAAAGAGGATTCTATAATCACTCTATAATTAGCTATAAAGCTCATTAGTGCACAAAATGCAGCGGGATGTGGAACCCTGAGGTGCCGCTGAATGAACGCAACGCAGGGTATCGGCTGGCATGGCAGAGCCTGGATTTCACCCGGGCTGGGCATTTTTCTGGGGCAGGCGGGTAGCCAAGATTGGCATAGCCACATGGCGCATCAAATTACCGTCAGCTTGAACGGCAGCTTGACTGTGAAGTGTACATCCTCGTCGGTGACGGCAAGGGCCATCTGCATCAGGGCAGGGGTGGCCCATCAGATCGAAGCTGACGAAGTGTTGTCGATCTACCTCGACGCGCTGTCCGATGAGGCGCGAGCACTTCCCGATAACATCGGGGAGGGCATCACTCCGATTCAGATGGGCGATACAGCATCGCTGCGAAAATTGCTGAGCAGCTCCGATCCGTCAGCCCAGCAAATTCGGGAAATGGTGCGCCTTGTTCTCAACCTTACGACTCCGCCGGCCTCCGATCCGCGACTGCAGTCGGTCCTCGCTGCGTTAAAAGAGCCGATTAATGGCAGGCAGGCGTTGGCCAAGCGCGTTCATCTGTCGCCTACCCGATTCTCACATTGGTTCGTCGAACAGACCGGTCTGCCGCTGCGCAGCTACCGGAAATGGAATCGCCTGGTCATAGCGCTCCAGCATATCGCCAGCGGCGCCAACCTGACTGCGGCCGCCCACGCTGCCGGCTTCGCTGACGCTGCCCACTTTTCCCGCACCTTCCGCGACCTGTTTGGCCTCGACCCCTCATCTGCCTTGGGTCATGTCAGTCTGAAAGGCTGAATTCAGCTTTTCTGTTCAAGCGCCATCACAGGTGATTGGCACAAAGTGGAGTCATCTCAGGGAGGGCTTCACGATGGGCAATTCACTCAGGTTCATGATCCGCTGGCTCAGCTACCCAACAATCTTTGGCGGGGCCGCAGCTTGGATGATCTGGTTGCTCTACACGGGTATTCCGTATTGGCCCAGCACGCCGATCATTGCCGCCCTAGGGATTCTGCTGGTGGCGCTGCTGGAACGCGTGCAGCCGTTCCGTGACGACTGGTTGGAGGACCACCAGGATACCCTTACTGATATCATCCATATGGTCGTGAACCTGTCCGTGATCCAGATTACGGCGACCGTGCTGGCCCGGCTGGGCGATTGGGTGCCCGCAGAGTTCCGTGTCTTCCCAACAGAGTTACCGCTGTGGGCTCAGCTAGTCATTGTCGCCGCCGTGCTGGACCTTAGCTTGTACGCCATGCACCGCTTCAGCCATCAGGTTCCATGGCTGTGGCGCTTGCATGAGCCACATCATAGCGCTGAGCGGCTCTACTGGATGAACGGCGAGCGCCGGCACCCGTTGCATGCCGCCATCATGGCAGGGCCTGGGCTGCTCGTGCTCTTTGCGATGGGCACTCCTTCTGCACTCGTGGCCACCTGGTTCGGCATCCTGACGGTACATTTGGCCTTTCAACACTCAAATCTGGACTACTCGTTGGGCTGGCTACGGCGCGTCATCGGTGTTGCAGAAACACACCGCTGGCATCACAAACGCGACTTCGAGGATGCTCAGGTCAATTTCGGTGAGTTCTTGCTGGTGTGGGATCAGTTGCTTGGAACCTTCTATGACAGCGCAAGCAAGCCCGGCAGCGCCGAAGTAGGACTGCGTGACCGGAACTATCCGACAGGCTATGTGGGTCAACTTGTTGAGCCGTTCAGAAGCCAGTAGCTTGCTCGGTGTTGCTGGCGACTAGTTGGTTAATGAGGATCGGCCGGCATGAGTTCAATCAAAGGCCTCAGTTGAGCTCTGACGCTGGCCAGCCAATTGCCCAGTTCCACCAGATCCTCATCAAGCGACTCGGCTTCCTCCCAGATACTGCCGCCTTCCGTCACAGACACCGATAGTGCCGCACCATCGAGCACCGTTTTCGCCATGGCATGTACCCGCAGGAGGCCATCCCTGAGGCCGCCGATGTTGTTCATATCCTTAAGCAGCAGATCCAGCCCATCGACTAGACACAGCAACTGGGTGGTGTCGTAGACGTCATGCAAACGCTCCAGCGCCTCGGCATCTACCTCGCCGTAGGGCGTGACGCGAAATGACGCAGGAGGAATGTTCATCAGGTCATCTCCTCGGTTTCCGCAGTACCGAGCTTGCCAGTGCGGATGGACCCGGCTGCCTGCTGGAACACCGAGTCTTTGATCCAGGGCTCCGGCGGCCGGTTGAGCTTGAGGTTGAACTCGCCGAAACGCTTGACGTTGCTGGTCAGGTAGGGGCTGAGGAAGGACACATCCTCATCGGAGAACTGCCAGCCCTCGCGAGCCAATTTCTGCAGGATCCGCATCATGTCCACAGTGTTCTGCAGGATCACCGACGAGGCCACCATGTCGTTGTAGCGCAGTCGCTTCTGTTGCTCGTCCGGATCGTTCTCGGCGATCACGTCGCCGCCGAAGGACAACCACTTGGAGAATCCGTTGTAGGACTCGATCTTGTTGGTGTTCGCGGTAACCTCCTGGCGCAACTCGCGACTGCCGATCCAGGTGAGCAGGAAGATCGTACGGATCACGCTGCCCAGTGCCTGTGCCGCGTGGTAGAGCTTGTTACGCCGGCTGTAGGAACCGAGTTTTCGCAGCAACATAGGCGAGGAGATTTTGCCCGCCTGGATCGATAGCGCGACCTGCATCAAATCCTGCCAATGGGTTTCAATCAGGTGCCAGTCGGCGGTGTCGGTGAACAGGCGGTTGATATGCTTATACGCAGCGCCGCGATCCGGCCGGCACATCACCAGGTCGCGCCAATTGCGGATGCGTGGCATCAGGTTGATACCAAGCAGATGAGTGAAGGCGAACACCGTGGCCGACTGGCCCTGGGTATCGGAATACACCGTATCAGCTTCGACGCTGAGATCGGCCTTGAGCAGCCCCTCGATTACATAAATTGCCTCCCAGATGCCCGGGGGGATGAAGTGCTGGAATACAGCGATGTAGTTGTTGGCCACATGCCGATAGGCAACGGCTCCCATCTTGCGGTAGCGGAAGTGGTAGCCGGCCAGCAGGTTGTCGTCATAGAAGTCGAACTGGGTGCCGTCCGCAGCCACCGCCTTGCCATCGCCCCAGAGTTTGGGCAGATCGAGCTGCAGGTAGAGCTCCACCAGCTCGCGGTTAGCCTTGTCCAGTTTCTCCAGCGAGAGGTGACGGCGATTGGTATAGGAAAGCATGTGGGGGGTGACATTACCGGCCAGATGCCGCGCGGCCTGGCTGGGGCCGAGGTTGCAACCCATGGCGAAGATCGTCATCAGGTAGCGCTCGGCAGGTTCTTTGAGCTTTGGCTCGTTGCCGGACATCGGCCCGAAATGTCGAGTGAACTGAATCCAGTGCTCGATGTTGGCCATGATGTCGAGTACGTGCCTGGCCGGCATGCGTTGCATGAGGGCCGTCTGTAGCGAGATGGCCGATGGCGGGATGTCGCGCGCCGTCACTCGGCGCAATACCGGTTCGCCGGCTTCGTTGATCGATACGTCCCCTCGGCAAGAGGGGAATTTGTCATCCAGTTGCTGCGCGGTTTCCTCCAACTGGGTCTTGAGGGAGGTAACAAATTCCTTCGCCGTGCCAGGCAGTTCCATCTTTTCGCAGTAGGCTGGTAGTCGCTGGAGACATTCGTCCCAGGGTAGCAACTGCTTGCGATAGTCGGCGAAGGATTCCGACCCTTGTACGCACATGTCACCGGATCGCAGTTCGTTGGCCAGGTAGGAGAATACGCAAACTTCCAGATAGCGCCGGTTGGTCGGTGGCCCCTCACTGGCAGGACGACGAACGACCTTGACCCAGCGCTCCGACGCAAACGACAAGTCGACGTGCTCGTCGATCCACTCGCGGTGCAAATTCTCGCTGTCCTGTATCAGTTGAAGTGCCTGAACCAGCGACCGATCCTGAGTCGTGGGCTCCAGTTGGAGAAGGTGGCTGAGACGGAACAACAGCGAGCGATGGGACCTGAAATGCTTCCAGATCAACGGCAGGTAGTTATTACCGCCGGTAGCCTGGACTTCGGCACAGGTTTCGCGTAACCGTTCCAGGTTGCCGTCGGGGGAGAGGTATTCCCGAATCAGGCTACCTGCCTCTTGGTCATCCGGTTCCTGAACCAAAATCTGCACCACACCGTCCAGGGTGGCCGCCAGCTGCTCCAGCTTCTGACGTTGCCGTGCTTGGATTTGCTCTAGTTCTTCCTTGGCACGTTTGTGAATCGTAGAGATTCGCCGGATGAACATCTCGGCTAGGTGATCCCGAGTCCGCACGCGCATCCGATAGATCAAGGCAAGCATCAGCGTGTAACGCTTCGGCAGCGAACAGTCCTTAAGCTCGGCGACGTCCGACGCCGCAGCTTGGGCAGCGAAGTGGCGGATTTTGGTATCGACGATTCCATCAAAAATGGCATCTAGATTCCCAAAGCTCTCGAGCCAAGCCATGTGATCTATCAGCACTTCCAAGTGTTTGCGGGATGGCTTCTTGGGTGCCTGCTTGAGGGCGTTGAAGTCACTTTGGCGTCGCCCGAAATCCGTTTCGAGCAGTTCTTTCAGTTTGTAGACCACCTCAATTGGCGCCCTGGTCACAACGAGATTGAATAGCCGCTCCTGCATTGCAACTAAGGCATCCTCAGCAGCGTCATTGAGGGTGGAATAGGCTGGGAGTTCGTAGCTGCGCTGCAGCAACTCGCCGATCAGCACATTGATGATATCCGCCCGCTGGTCGAGTACCTCGGCAGATTCGTGCGCAAGGTGGAGAGCTATGGTGAGCGCTTCACTACCATAGAAAGCCTTGATCTGGAGGTACTCACGAATGGCCGCCTGATGCCTATAAAAAGTACGCGAGTTGGTATAGCGGGAAGTGATACGAGGGCCAAAACCGAGTGTATTCCTGATGTGGTCAGTGATTTCTGGAGGTATCTCGTCTAGGGGAGGAAAGTAATGGAGCTCTTGGAATACCTTGAGCTGGACTGCCAGCCCAAGGGAAAGGGCTGGGCTACGAGCTGTCCTGGAAATCCAGTCAAGCTCTCCTGAGGAAAGCGAATAGTTGCGGTGTAAGTCCTTCGCACTGAGGGTAGTTGCTAGTCGTGGATATGCCGTTCTCTCCAAAGCCGCCATCGCTCAGCCCCTATGCATGCAAATAGATCAGCATAGACGCTTCCGGGCATGAGGCAGGCGGGACAAACAGGCCAAGTGAAATTCTATTTATATCAATAGGATAGAACCACTATGTCCTAATTTTCCTTTATCTCGGCATGACCCCTCACCCACTTCTGGTTGGGCTGATCAGCCGTAAATTCCCGTTTCAAGATATTGGGTGATGCCTCGTCCATCAGGCCACGGTATGACCTGTATTTCTTGGGTCGCACCGTACATTTGAGGTCCAGTTCGTTCATCAGGCGGCGTACTTTCTTGGTGTTCACCAACTGACCTTCCTGACGCAGAGTCGCGGTGACACGGCGATAGCCATAGCGACCACGGTGATGGTGCTGGATGTCCTGGATCGAGGCTTTCAGCGAGGCACATTTATCCTCAGCTCCGATGGTCTTGAGCTGGTAGTAGTAGGTGGCACGTGCCAAGCCTGCAGCGTCTAGCAGGTCGGCCAGCAAATGACTCGAGTGCAGTTCGGCAATCAGCCGGGCTTTTTCGTGGTGGCTTTCTTCTGCCTGAGTTTGGCCTCGTCTAATTCCTCGAGCTTTTTTAGGTAGGCGTTCTCCGCTTCAAGCTTGCGTATCTTGCGCAGCAGTTGGGCGACCGAGAGCTCCTCGTCAGGTACTACCGAGGTTTCATCGGGCTTGGAGGGCTGCTTGGACATGGTACGAGGCGGTCTCTTCTTCGCTGAAAGCTGGGCTGTAAGCTCGCCACTGTAATACTGCTGCTGCCATCTGCCCAGTTGACTCGAATTACCCAGATTGAACAGCGCTGCGGCAGCACGATGAGACAGTTGTTCATTCAGCATGCGATGAAGCACGGTGAGTTTGAACTGGGCGCTGTGGCGCTGATGAGAGCGTTTGAGGCTGGCCACGCCGTGATGCTGGTAAGCCACGACCCAGCGCCGCAGAAGGGTGGGATCTATTTGAAACTGGCTGGCCACGTGGCGAAACCCCCGGCCTCGCTTGAGGAAGGCCTTGATGGCGGACAGCTTGAACTGCTTGGAATACTTGATCATTTAAAACACCCCGGTGCTGGATGGGTGTCCAACATCCGGGGCGCAGTTCAAACAAATGTGGGAGCCGGCCTTGCCGGCGATGCGCCGCGCGGGCGGCGCTCGATCTAAACGGCGCCATACAAGCCACGGCATGCGCCTGTTGACCCCCTTCAAACTCCGGACACACACAGTTCTCTGCCCCCGACCCGCGTAGTCTCAACGGACGATGATGCCCCCCATGCCGCTGCGCACAATGACCTCGATACCGGATTCAGCCATCGAGGAACAGGGGCATGATCGAGATTCGCGGTTTGAGCTATTTCGTCGCACAGGTCGAAAACCTCAGCCATTGGCAGCGCTACGCCGAGGATGTCCTCGGCATGCAGGTCGGGCCGGCACCGGCGGGCGGGCTGTATGTGAAGATGGACGAGCGGCCGTTTCGCATGCTGATCGTCGAAGGCAGCGAGGCGCGCTACGTCGCCTCCGGCTGGGAGTTGGCGTCAGAGCAGGCTTTCACTGCCGCGCTGGCCCATCTGGACGAGCAGGGCGTGGAGTGGCAGGCCGGCAGCGCCGCCGAGATCGAGCAGCGCGGCGTGCAGGCGCTGGTGGCAGTGGTGGATCCGTCCGGCAACCGCCATGAGTTGAGCTGGGGCCATCGCTCCGATTGCCAGCCGTTCGTTTCTCCCCAGGGGGTGCCGCGTTTCATCACCGGTGACATGGGCCTGGGCCACACCGTGCTGCCCGCACCCGACTTCGACGCAACCCTGGCCTTTGCCAGGGACGTGCTCGGTTTCGGCCTGTCGGACATCTTCAACTTCCGCCCCGATCCGTCGGCACCGCCGATCCGCATCCACTTCCTGCACTGCGGCAATGCCCGCCACCACAGCCTGGCGCTGGCCGAGTACCCGGTACCGTCCGGCTGCGTGCACGTAATGGTGGAAGTGGACTCGATGACCGAAGTCGGCCGCGCCCATGACCGCCATCAGGCCCAGGGCGTGCAACTGTCGGCCACCCTCGGCCAGCACCTCAACGACCGCATGACCAGCTTCTACATGAAAACCCCGTCAGGCTTTGACCTGGAGTACGGCTTCGGTGGCCTGCAAGTGGACTGGGCGGAACATTCGGCGTTCGAGTTCACCCGCGTGAGCATCTGGGGCCACGACTTCTCGGTCGGCCAGCAAGGAGCCTGACATGAACAAACAACTGACGGCGGCCGATGCGGTCGCCCAACTGCGCGATGGCATGACCATTGGCTTCGGTGGCTGGGGCCCGCGGCGCAAGCCGATGGCAATCGTCCGCGAGATCCTCCGCTCAGAGGTCAAGGACCTCACCGTGGTCGCCTACGGCGGCCCGGAAGTCGGCATGCTCTGCGCCGCCGGCAAGGTGCGCAAGCTGGTGTTCGGCTTCGCCACCCTCGATGCGATTCCGCTGGAGCCTTACTACCGCAAGGCCCGCGAGGCCGGCGAACTGGAGCTGATGGAACTGGACGAAGGCATGTTCCAGTGGGGCCTGCGCGCCGCCGGCATGCGCCTGCCGTTCCTGCCGACCCGCTGCGGCCTGGCCACCGATGTGGCGCGGCTCAATCCGGACATCAAGGAAATCCGCTCGCCCTATGCCGACGGTGAGGTACTGCTGGCCATGCCGGCGTTGAACCTGGACATGGCCTTCCTGCACGTCAACGTCGCCGACCGCCTGGGCAACTGCCTGGTGACCGGCCCGGACCCGTATTTCGATCACCTGTTTGCCCGTGCCGCGCAGCAGTGCTTCGTTTCGTGCGAACAGATCCAGGACCGCCTGGAACTGAGCGCCGACAGCGCCCGCTTCAACACCTTCGAACGCTACCTGGTGACCGGCGTGGTCCACGCGCCGCTGGGCGCGCACCCGACGTCCTGCCCGTCGGACTACGGCTGGGACCTGACGCACCTCAAGCAGTACGTCGCCAGCGCCGGCGAGGAGGGCGGCTGGGAGCGCTATGTCGAGACCTACGTGAGCGCCGGCGAGCAGGCCTATCAAGCGCAAAACGGCGGCGCTGCGCGCATGGCCGCGTTGCCCCTTCCCGTGTTCTGAGGAGAGCGAAGAATGTCTGCCAACTGTGATTTCACCCTCGCCGAACTGCTGATCGTCGCCGCCTCCGAAGCCTGGCGCGGCAACGGCGAGCTGATCGCCTCGGGCCTGGGCGTGATCCCGCGCCTGGGCGCCAGCCTGGCCAAGCTCAGCCATAGTCCGGAACTGCTGATGACCGACAGCGAGGCCTTCCTGGTGGAAGAGCCGGTGCCGCTGGGGCCGCGCGGCGACCAGCAACCGCGCTACTCGGGCTACCTGTCTTTCGAACGGGTCTTCGAATGCGTCTGGGGCGGTCGCCGCCACGCCATGATCGGCCCGACCCAGGTCGACCGCTGGGGCCAGACCAACCTGTCCTGCGTCGGCGACTACCACAAGCCGAAAACCGCGATCCTTGGCGTGCGCGGCCTGCCGGGCAACAGCATCAACCATATCAACTCGTTCTTCGTGCCCAGCCACAACAGCCGGGTGTTCGTCAGCGGCGAAGTGGACATGGTCTCCGGTGTCGGCTTCAAGGCCGAGCGCTGGCCCGAAGGCGCCCGCCGTGACCTGATGGACATTCGCCTGGTGGTCAGCGACCTCTGCGTCATGGACTTCGACGGTCCTGACCGCGCCGTGCAGGTGCGCAGCCTGCACCCTGGCGTGAGCTTCGAGCAGGTCCAGGACAACACCGGCTTTCCGCTGCTCAGGTCGCCGCACCTGCGGGAAACCGCACACCCGAGCGCCGAGCAACTGGCACTGATCCGCCGCCTCGACCCCCATGACCTGCGCGCCAGCGCGCTCAAGGGCAATCCGCCCGGCATCCGTACCGCCTGAGACAGGAGCGCGAACATGCACAGCAGCGACAGCCAATTCGTCGTGCGCCACGACCGTTCGGCCTACGAGACCGATGAGCCGGTGCTGTACGGGGTGGCCGACGGCATCGCCACCGTCACCCTGAACCGGCCCAATTTCAACAATGCGCAGAACTCGCAGATGACCTACGCCCTGGATGCCGCGCTGCGCCGGGCGGTGGACGACGACGGGGTCAAGGTGATCGTGCTGCGCGGCGCCGGCCGGCACTTTTCCGCCGGCCACGATATCGGCACACCGGGGCGCGACATCGACAAGCCGTTCGAACGCGCTCACCTGTGGTGGGACCACACCAACAAGCCCGGCGGCGAGCAACTCTATGCCCGCGAGCAGGAGGTGTACCTGGGCATGTGCCGGCGCTGGCGCGAGCTGCCCAAGCCGACCATCGCCATGGTTCATGGCGCCTGTGTCGCCGGTGGACTGATGCTGGCCTGGGTCTGCGACCTGATCGTCGCCAGCGACGACGCCTTCTTCCAGGACCCTGTCGTGCGCATGGGCATTCCGGGGGTGGAGTACTTCGCCCATCCCTACGAACTGAATCCGCGCATCGCCAAGGAGTTCCTGTTCTGTGGCGAGCGCATGAGCGCCGAACGCGCCTGGCAGATGGGCATGGTCAACCGCGTGGTGTCCCGCGACGACCTGGAAAACGCCACCTACGCCATGGCCGCCACCGTCGCCCGCCAGCCGCGCATGGGGCTGGCCCTGACCAAGCAGGCCATCAACCATGTCGAAGACCTGCAGGGCAAGCGCACCGCCATGGACGCGGCGTTCGCCTGGCACCATTTCGCCCATGCCCACAACGAACTGCTGTCGGGTGACAAGCTCGGCGGCTTCGACGCCAAGGGCATGGCCCAGGCCAACAAACAGGCGGCCGCCGCCGGGAGCGACGGGGCATGAACGGCGGCTTGCAGACTCCACTGACCGAGGCCCTGGGTTGTCGCTATCCCATTGTGCAGACCGCCATGGGCTGGGTGGCCGACGCCAACCTGGTGATCGCCACCACCCGTGCCGGCGGCTTCGGTTTTCTCGCGGGTGCGACGATTGCCGCCGATGAACTGGAGGGCGAGATCCGCAAGGTGATCGACGCCACCGGCGGCAGCAACTTCGGCCTCAACTTTCATATGTTCCAGGATAACGCCGCCCAGTGCGTGGACCTCGCCATCGCCTACCGCCTGCGGGCGGTGAGCTACGGCCGCGGCCCGGACAAACAGACCATTGCCCGATTCAAGGCCGCCAACGTGCTGTGCATTCCCACCGTCGGCGCCCTCAAGCACGCGGTCAAGGCCGTTGAACTGGGTGCCGATTTGATCACCATCCAGGGCGGCGAGGGCGGCGGCCACACCGGTGGCGTGCCCAGTTCGATCCTGCTGCCTCAGGTGCTGGATGCAGTGACGGTGCCGGTGATCGCTGCCGGTGGTTATTCCACCGGACGCGGCCTGGCCTCGGCCCTGGCCGCCGGCGCGGCGGGGATCGCCATGGGCACGCGCTTCCTGATGACCCGGGAATCGCCGACGCCGGCGGCGACGCTTGCACACTATCTCAAGGTCAGCGACCCACAGCGGGTGCGCGTGACCACTGCGGTGGACGGCATGCGCCACCGCATGATCGAAAACCCCTTCATCAACCGCCTGGAGCAGGCCGGCCCGTTCGGCCGGCTGCGTATCGCCCTGGGCAGCGCCTGGCAGTGGAAGCAGCACACCGGCATGAGCCTGGGCCACATGGCCTCGGTGTTCCTGCGCTCGCTGCGGGAAGACCCGGCGGCGCTGTCCCAGGTGGTCATGGCCGCCAACCAGCCGGTGCTGCTGCAGCGCTCGATGGTCGATGGCCGGCCCGACGACGGCATTCTGCCCAGTGGCCAGGTGGCCGCCGCCATCGGCGAGTTGCTCAGTTGCCAGGAAGTGATCGAACACATCGCCCGCGAGGCCGAGCAGTGCCTCGATGCCTTGCAGGCCCGGCGCGCTATCCCGCGCCCGGAAAACCCGCCCATCCGTCTTGGAGAAACCCTGTGAACCAGGCATTCAGCACGCAACTAGAGCAGGGGATCGCCGAACTGGTGATCGCCAAGCCCCCGGTCAACGCCCTCGACAGCCGCGAGTGGAACGCCCTGGCCCGTGAAATCGACAGCCTCGGTGCCAACCCCGAGGTGCGGGTCATCGTCATCCGTGCCGAAGGCCGCGGCTTCTGTGCCGGCGTCGACATCAAGGAGCTGGACGCCCATCCCGAACGCATCATCGAGGTCAACGCCGGCAACTACGCCACCTTCAAGGCCGTGCACCGCTGTCCGGTGCCGGTGATCGTCGCCGTGCACGGCTTCGTGCTGGGCGGCGGCATCGGCATCACCGGCGCGGCGGACATCGTCGTGGCCTCGGAATGCGCCACTTTCGCCTTGCCTGAGGTGGACCGCGGCGCCATGGGTGGCGGCGCTCACCTGCAGCGGCTGTTCCCGGTGCAGAAGGTGCGCTACCTGTTCTTCACCGGCGACAGCATCGGCGCCCGCGAAGCCCAGCAGTACGGCTTCATCGAGCGCATCGTGGACAAGGAGCAACTGCGTGAGACCGCCCTGCAGATCGCCGCGCGCATCGCCGCGAAAAGCCCGGGCATGATCCGCATCGCCAAGGAGGCCCTTAACGGTATCGAGGACGGCAACCTGGAAGACAAGTACCGCTGGGAGCAGGGCTTCACCCTGCAGGCGTACACCAGCCCGGACTCGGCGGAAACCCGCCGCGCCTTCGTTGAAAAACGCGAAGCCCGGTTCTGAGGAGGCGCCATGGAACTGACCTACACCCCCCAACAGAATGCCTTTCGCGCTGAGGTCCGGGCCTGGCTGGCCGAACATGCGCCCCGCGAGCCGCTGGCCAGCTACGACACCCGCGAGGGCTTCGAACAGCACCGCGCCTGGGAAGCGAAACTGTTCGACAGCCGCTGGTCCATGGTCATGTGGCCGGCCGAACTCGGGGGGCGCGGCTGCGACCTGATCGAGTGGCTGATCTTCGAGGAAGAGTATTACGGCGCCGGCGCGCCAATGCGCATCAACCAGAACGGCCAGTTGCTGCTCGGCCCGACCCTGATGGAGTTCGGCACCGAGGCGCAGAAAAAGCACTTTCTGCCGCGCATGGCCGCCAGCACCGATATGTGGGCCCAAGGCTGGTCCGAACCCAATGCCGGCTCGGACATGGCGGCCATCACCAGCAAGGCGGTACGCGACGGCGACCACTATGTGATCAACGGCCAGAAGACCTGGTCGAGCCGGGCCACCTACGCCGACTGGCTGTTCGGTCTGTTCCGCAGCGAACCGGGCTCCAGCCGTCATCACGGCCTGTCGTTCCTGATGGTGCCGCTGGACGCACCGGGCGTGAGCATCCGCTCGATCAAGGCGCTGAACGGCAAGGATGCCTTTGCCGAAGTGTTCTTCGACGATGTGCGGGTGCCGGTGGGCAACCTGATCGGCGCCGAAGGGCAGGGCTGGCACGTGGCGATGGCCACCGCCGGCTTCGAACGCGGTCTGCTGCTGCGCTCGCCGGCGCGGTTCCAGTACACCGCGCGCAAGCTGGTGGAACTGTTCAAAGCCGAGCCGCAGGCCGCCGAGCGTGATCCGGCCCTGCGTGACGCCGTGCTGGAGTGCTGGATGGGCGCCGAAGCCTATGCGCTGTCGGCCTACCACACCGTGGGCCGGCTGGGACGCGGCGAGCAGATCGGCGCCGAGTCGAGCATCAACAAGATCATCTGGTCGGAGCTCGACCTGAAGATGCACGAGACTGCCATGCGCCTGCTCGGCGCCCGTGGCGAACTGCGCGCCAGCGCACCGCTGGCCGGCGATGCCGCGCACTGGCTGGAGGGCTTCCTGTTCGCCCAGGCCGGGCCGATCTACGCCGGCACCAACGAGATCCAGCGCAACATCATCGCCGAGCGCATGCTCGGCCTGCCGAAGTAAGGAGCGGCCATGGACTTCACTTTCAACGATGACCAGCTCGCCTTCCGCGAGGCCATCAGCCGCTTCCTGATGACCGAGGCCGCGCCGGAGATGCTGCGCGAGATCTGGGAAACCGACGCCGGCCGCTCGCCCGACCTGCGCAACAAGATCGCCGCCCAGGGCCTTACCGCGCTGTCGATTCCCGAGGATGACGGCGGCCTGGGCATGGACGACGTGGCCTGGGCGCTGATGACCCAGGAACTGGGTTACTACGCCATTCCCGACTCGCTGGCCGACACCGCCTACGTTGCCGTCGGCCTGCTGGCGGCGCTCGATCCGGGGCACCCGGCGCGGGCCAGTCTGCTGCCGCGCATCGCCGAAGGCAGCGTGCGCCTGGCCATCGGCCACGGCATCAACCCGCTGGTGAGCGACGCGCAACTGGCCGAGGTGCTGATCCTGCCTCACGGCGACGAGGTGCATCTGGTGCCGCGGGCGCAGGTGGATGTCGAGGCCAATGCCAGCATCGACGCCTCGCGCCGCCTGGGCCGGGTCACCTGGAATCCCGCCGCCGCCACCTTGCTGGCGGCCGGCGAGCAAGGCCGGGCGCTGCAGGCCAAATTGCTGGACCGGGGCGCGCTGTCGGTGGCCGGGCAACTGCTGGGCCTGGCCCAGCGCATGCTCGACCTGTCGGTGGACTACGTGGCCCAGCGCAAGCAGTTCGGCAAGCCCATCGGCAGTTTCCAGGCGGTCAAGCACCACCTGGCCGACGTGGCGCGGCAGATCGAACAGGCCAAGCCGGTGCTGTACCGCGCCGCCCATGGCCTGGCCCGGGGCGATGCCTCGGCGTCGCTGTGGGTGTCCCAGGCGCGGCTGGCCTGCTGCGAAGCCAGTTGGGTGGCGGCGCGCAAGGGCATCCAGGTGCATGGCGCCATGGGTTACACCTGGGAAGTCGACCTGCAGATGTTCATGAAGCGCGCCTGGGCCCTGGATGCGTCCTGGGGCGATCGCGGTTTCCACAAATCCCGTGTCGGCGCGTACCTGTTTGCCGACAGCGCCCGGCTTGGCCCGGGCCACACCTTCGAGGACTGAACCATGCCAGAGGCTTATATCGTCGATGCCCTGCGCAGCCCCACGGGCAAGCGCAAGGGCGCGCTGTCCGAAGTGCATGCCATCGACCTCGGTGCCCATGTGCTGAAGGCGCTGGTGCAGCGCAATGCCATTCCGGCGGAGGATTACGACGACGTGATCTTCGGCTGCGTCGACACCATCGGCGCCCAGGCCGGCGACATCGCCCGGACCAGCTGGCTGGCCGCCGGCCTGCCGCTCACGGTGCCGGGCACCACGGTGGACCGCCAGTGCGGCTCGTCCCAGCAGGCCGTGCACTTCGCCGCCCAGGCGGTGATGAGCGGCACCCAGGACGTGGTGGCCGTGGGCGGCGTGCAGACCATGACCCGCATCCCGATTTCCTCGGCGATGCTGGCCGGGCAGCCACTGGGCTTCCCCGATCCGTTTTCCGGCAGTGAAGGCTGGCGGGCGCGCTTCGGCGGGCAACCGGTGGACCAGTTCTATGCGGCACAGCGGATTGCCGATCACTGGCAACTGAGCCGGGAGCAGATGGAGGCGTTCGCCCTGGAAAGCCACCGACGGGCCTTGGTGGCGCGTGACAGCGGACGCTTCGCACGGGAAATCGTCGCCTTCGACGACCTGCGCGAAGACGAAACGCCGCGGCAGACCAGCCTGGCGAAGATGGCCGAGCTGCAACCGGTGGACCCGCGTTTCCCGTCGATCACCGCTGCGGTGTCGAGCCAGACCTGTGACGCCTCGGCGGCGCTGCTGGTGGTCTCGGAAGCGGCGCTCAAGCGCTACGACCTGACGCCACGGGCGCGCATCCATCACCTGACCGTGCTGGGGGACGACCCGATCTGGCACCTCACGGCGCCGATCGCCGCGACTCGCCGCGCCCTGGAGCGGACCGGCCTGCGCATGAACGACATCGACCGGGTGGAGATCAACGAAGCCTTCGCCTCGGTGGTGATGGCCTGGGCCAAGGAACTGGACTACGACCCGGCGCGCACCAACGTCAACGGCGGTGCCATCGCCCTGGGCCACCCGCTGGGCGCCACCGGCGCGAGGCTGATGACCACGCTGCTTAACGAACTGGAGTGCAGCGGCGGCCGGTATGGCCTGCAAACCATGTGCGAGGGCGGTGGCCAGGCCAACGTCACGATTATCGAGCGTCTTTGAATCAAGGAGTCAGACATGCCTATCTGTAATGGCCGGACGGTGATCATCACCGGCGCCGGCGGTGGTCTCGGCCGCGCCTACGCCCTGGCCTTCGCGGCCGAGGGCGCCAACGTGGTGATCAACGATATCCGTGCCGACGCGGCGGCGGACGTGGCCGGGGAGATCCGCGCCAGTGGCGGGCAGGCCATCGCCAACAGCGACGACATCACCACCCTCGACAGCGCCCAGCGCATCGTCGATGCCGCCCTGGCGGCGTTCGGCGAAGTGCATGTGCTGGTCAACAACGCGGGCGTGCTGCGCGACCGCATGTTCCTCAGCCTGTCGGAAGACGACTGGGACCTGGTGATGCGCGTGCACCTGAAAGGGCATTACTGCCTGGCCAACCTCCTGGGGCGGCGCTGGCGCGACCTGGCCAAGGCCGGTACGCCGGTGGCGGCGCGGATCATCAACACCAGCTCCGGCGCCGGCCTGCAGGGCTCCATTGGCCAGTCCAACTACTCGGCGGCCAAGGGCGGGATCGCCGCGCTGACGCTGGTACAGGCCGCGGAGCTGGCGCGCTACGGTATCACCGCCAATGCCCTGGCCCCGGCAGCGCGCACCTCGATGACCGAAAGCGCCATGCCCGATGTGGTGAAAAAGCCCGAAGACGGCAGCTTCGACGCTTGGGCGCCGGAAAACGTCGCGCCCCTGGTGGTGTGGCTGGGCAGTGAGCGGTCTGGGCACGTCAGCGGGCAGGTGTTCGAAAGCCAGGGCGGGCGGATCTCGCTGGGGGATGGCTGGCGCACTGGCGTGACCCGGGACAAGGGCGCGCTGTGGCAGGTGGACGAGGTGGGTGAGGCGGTGGATGCCCTGCTTGCCGAAGCGCCGAAGGCACAGCGGGTGTGGGGTAGCTGAGGCCTGGTGGGAGCGGCTTCAGCCGCGATTGGGCGCGCAGCGGCCATAAAACCTGTATTCCCGGTATTCCAGATAAATCGCGGATTCAGGTTCTACGACGGCTGCGCCGCCGATCGCGGCTGAAGCCGCTCCCACGTGGTCAGCGGTGAGGCCAGCAGCCAATCACAATGGGTAGTTTTTCAACTCTCGGGCAATCAGCATCCGCTGGATCTCGCTCGAGCCCTCGTAGATCTGGGTGATCCGCGCATCCCGGTAATACCGCTCCACCGGGTAATCCTCCAGATAGCCATAACCGCCATGCACCTGGATCGCCATGGAGCAGACCCGTTCGGCCATTTCCGAGGCGAACAGCTTGGCCTGGGAAGCTTCGCTCAGACACGGTTTGCCGGCACTGCGCAGGCGCGCGGCATGCAGGATCAGCAAGCGGGTGGCGTTGATCTGCACCTGCATGTCGGCCAGCAGGTTGGCGATGCTCTGGTGCTCGTTGATCGGCTTGCCGAACTGGATGCGTTCGCGGGAATACACCAGCGCCGCTTCGAATGCCGCCCGGGCGATGCCCAGGGCCTGGGCGGCGATGCCGATGCGTCCGCCTTCGAGGTTGGACAAGGCAATGGCCAGGCCCTTGCCGCGCTGGCCGAGGAGGTTCGCCTCGGGAATACGGCAGTTGTTCAAGGTCACGGCGCAGGTATCGGAGGCACGGATGCCCATCTTGTGCTCGCTGCGATCGACCACGAACCCCTCGTTGTCGGTGGGCACCAGGAAGGCCGAGATGCCTTTCTTGCCGGCATCCGGGTCGGTCACGGCAAAGACGATCGCCAGGCCCGCACGGCGCGCGTTGCTGACGAACTGCTTGGCACCGTTGATGACCCAGTGGCCATCCTTGAGCTCGGCGCGGGTGCGCAGGTTGTGGGCTTCGGAGCCGGCCTGGGGCTCGGTCAGGCAGAAGCAGCCGATCACTTCGCCGCTGGCCAGGCGCGGCAGCCAGGTCTTCTGCTGTTCATCACTGCCGTAGGCCAGCGACGGCCCGCAGCCCACCGAGTTGTGGATGCTCATCAGCGCGCCGGTGGCACCATCGCCAGCGGCGATCTCTTCCACCGCCAGGGCGTAGGCGACATAGTCGGTGTAGCTGCCGCCCCAGTCTTCCGGCACCACCATGCCCAGCAGGCCGAGCTCGCCCATCTTCGCCACCACGGCGTTGTCGATCCAGCCGGCCTTTTCCCAGGCCTGGGCATGGGGCGCGATCTCGCCGCGGGCAAAGTCGCGGGCCATGTCGCGGATCATGATCTGTTCTTCGCTCAGTTCAAGGTCTTGCATGTGCGTACTCCGGCTCTCACAGGCCTTCGAAGAATTGTTCGACCCGCTGACGGTCCAGTCCGGCGACGGTGGCGGGGTTCCAGCGCGGTTGCTTGTCCTTGTCGATGAGCAGGGCGCGCACGCCTTCGATCAGGTCGCCGTGATCGAACCATTGCTGGTCCAGGTGCAACTCCATCCTGAAGCAGTCTTCCAGGCTCAGGTGCCGGCCCCGACGAAGCAGCTCCAGGGTCACCGCCATGCCTAGCGGCGAGCGGGTCTCCATCAGGTCGGCGGTCTTCAGGGCCCATTCGTGGCTGTCGGCCACGGTGACGCTGCGCAGTTGCTCGATCACGCTGGCGATGTCGGGGAGGGCGAAGAAGTGGTCGATGGCCGGGCGCAGTTCGGCAAGGGGCGGGGCCACGAGTGTCTGGGTGCCGAGGCGGGCGAGCACGCCTTGCAGGTCCTTGAGCGGGTTGTCGCTCCAGGTCAGTTCGTCGAGGCGTTCATCGAGGGTGTCCAGCTTGTCGGCATCCAGGTACCAGTCGGCCAGGCCGCAGTACAGCGCGTCGGCGGCCTGGATCTGCACGCCGGTGACACCCAGGTAGGTGCCCAGCTCGCCGGGAATCCGCGACAGGAAGTAGCTGCCGCCGACATCCGGGAAATAGCCGATGCCCACTTCCGGCATCGCCAGGCGGCTGCGTTCGGTGACCACCCGCAGCTCCGCGCCCTGGGCCAGGCCCATGCCGCCGCCGAGGGTGAAACCGTCCATCAGCGCGACGATAGGCTTGCGGTAATGGTGGATGAGGAGGTCGAGTTCGTATTCCTCGACGAAGAAGTCGCGGTGCAGGCGTGCACCGTTCTTGTAGCTGTCGTACAGCGAACGGATATCGCCGCCGGCGCAGAAACCCTTGGGACCAGCGCCGCGCAGGACTACGGCATGGATCTGCGGGTCGATGGCCCACTGTTCCAGTTGCAGGCGCAGGTCGCGAACCATCTGCAGGGTGAGGGCATTGAGGCCGGAGGGGCGATTGAGGGTCAAATGGCCAATATGGTTACGGACCCTGGCCAGTACCTGAGCGTTGTCCGCTTCGGAAGTCGCTGGTGGTTGAGCATGCGCGGTCATCGCTGTCTCCCTGCTTTGTTATTGATTTTCCACATGAATCGGCACGGTGTGGACGAGTGGTCAAGGATCGCCCGGATCGTAGCAGTGCAATTTTGCCCAGTTCAATCGGCAAAACTGCAAGACCAACCTGCATTTTTGCATGGGCGACACCGACCTTCGGCACCGGTGTCGACACTTTAGCCTTGTGACCCGCTAGCACAGGGGATTAGTTCCCCCGAACGGCGCGCCACCGCCACCGGCCAAAGCAGCGCCGGCTTGCGTCCAAGGCAGCGTAGGGCACCGGCGGTCGGCTTTCGATAATTCCTCCCGACAACCGTCCCCAACGTTCGCGGAGAGCGTCATGCACAACAATAAGAATGCCAATGCCCGTTTCCTGCCCCTTCTGGCCGGCCTCGCCACTTTCGGCCTGACCCCGCTGGCCAGCGCCGAGATCATGCTGTACGACAAGGATGAGACGACCTTCTCCACCGACGGCTATATCAACGCCTTCTACGTCAACAGTGACGTCGACCGCGCCGGCGAGCAGTACGACCGCCGTCAGTCGCGGGTGAAGATGGGCTTCTTGCCCAACTACCTGGGCTTCAACATGACCAAGCAGATGGGCGACCTCAAGCTGGGCGGTCGCGCTTCGTTCTGGGTAACCATCAACGACAGCGAACAGAACGGCACCGACACCGCCATCGATGTGCGTCAGTTCTACGGCACCGTGGCCAACCCGGAATGGGGTGAAGTGCTGATCGGTAAGGACTTCGGCCTGTTCGCCCGCTCCAACATCCTGCTCGACGAGCTGCTGGCTGGCTACGGCCAGGTCAGCGATACCCTCGGCCTGGTGGACGGCGGCGGCGTGTCCTTCGGCAACATCGGCAGCGGCTACCCGTACCCGTTCCCGACCTCGCAGATCACCTACCGCACCCCGGTGATGGAAGGGCTGCGGGTGGCCGTGGGTATCATGGATCCGGTGGACACCAACGACGACAGCGCCGTGGGCAAGGCCTACCAGAAGAACCCGCGCACCGAGAGCGAGATCACCTACCAGTTCGACCTGGGCGGGGCGAAGATCTACAGCTGGCTCAACGGCAGCTACCAGACCTCGGACAACACCGACAGCAACGTCGACAGCGTCACCTCCAAAGGCCTGGGCTATGGCGTACAGGCGAAGATGGGCGACTTCTCCCTGACTGGCTCGGGCTTCACCGCCAAAGGCATCAATCCGTTCTTCACCAACAACGCCGGCGAAGCCACCCTGCGTGAAGTGGACAGCAAGGGCTACCTGGTGCAGGGCTCCTACACCATCGGCAAGAACCGTGTGGCGCTGTCGTACGGCAAGACCAAGGACGACGGCAACGGTGCGGTGAACACCGGCGCCGACTACGAGACCCGCGGCATCGCGCTGTTCCACACCATCAACGACAACCTCAAGCTGGTGGCCGAGTACAACCAGTTCGAAATCCGCGGCCATGAAGGCGACGCACAGAACGAAGACACCGACACCTTCGCCGTGGGTGCCGTGCTGACCTGGTAAACCCCACCACTGCGGGGCAGGGCTGATCTTTCCGGCAAGGCGCATCCTGCCGGAGGAAAGGACCTGTCTCGCGGTGGCCTGAGTGCCAGCCCCTCGTTGTCACACCGTTCAGCGGCGCCGATACAGCAATCTTGCGTAGATCACGCCATTCACCCCCAGCACCAGCAATCCCAGCCCTACCTGCAAGGCGGGCGTCAGCCCGGCCGGATAGATCACCGGCAGCAGGTAATGCTCGATGAAACCCGCGGCATAACCCTGTTCACCCGCCGCCCGGCGGAAGTGGTTTTCCCAGCGGGTCAGCGGGCAGGGCCAGTGCATCACTTCCACCAGAAAGCCCCAGAGCGCTGCAGGCAGGTGCAGCCAGCACAGTCGCGGCCATTTGAACAGCAGCAGCGCGCCGCCTACCGCGAACAGGATGAACAGCAGGTGCAGCAGCACCAGGCCGTCAGCAGTGATGCGGTACAGCATTGCGCCTCCCTACAGGTCGAGGATGACTTCGTCGAAGAGCTGATCGGGTGCCAGGCGGTCGGTGTCGTGCAGGTGACTGTCCTTGTCCAGTTCGTCCACCAGCGGCCGGCGCGGTACTTCGGTGTTGCTGGCTTCGGTGCCGTGCTTGCCGGGCAGGGTGGAGAGCACGCTGGTCAGGCGTTCCGGCCGGGCGGCGTCGCCTTTCTTGCGAAAGCCGTTCCACAGGGTTCTGGGCGTGGCATTGAGGCTGCCGTGGTGGCCAACCTTGTACAGATCGACCGAGCCGAGCAGGTCGGCGACGCCCTCCTGGGCAAGGGCGTAGCGCCAGTTTTCGATCTGGGCGTCGCCGGGGAACAGCAGCTTCTTGCCGCCGGCTTCGAACAGCAGGATCAGACTGGTGTTATTCATGGCCTTGTCCAGCATGGTGACGATGGACAGCCATTGTTCGCCGCGGCTCTGGCGAACCCGCTGGGCAATCCAGCGGGTGCTCTGGGGTAGCTTGCCGCCGCTTTCGTAGTCAGCGTCGGGGAAGGGCGAGGCACTGGCGCCGCGGCTGTTGCGCGGGCCGAACAGCAGCTCTGGCTGGCGCAGCCAGTATTCGGGATCGGTGGCGCGCTGGCGACGGACCGAGTCGCTCTGCTGCACGGTGGGCGGGCCCAGCACGCGGGTACTGACACCGGGCAGCACCGTGGCCAGCGGATCGTCGCTGCCGTAATGGGCATAGATCGCGCGGGCACCGTCGCGCTCGCCCATGGCAATCAGGTTCCTCACCGCCGCCTCGTTCTTGACATTGTTCTCGCCGAGAAAACCCAGGCGCCTGGCCAGCTCCGGCGCCAGCCCCCTGGGCTTGCCCTTGAGGTAGTCGTCGAGACCCTTCGCCGTCAGGTTCATCCCGGCCAGGGCGCGTACATGAGCGCTGGCCAGCGGTGCGGTGGCGTCTTCCGGCAGGTCGGGCTGTTCGGTCCAGGGCTGCAGGATCACGTCCGGTGCCAGCTCGCGGATGATGCGACCGGGGCCGGTGTCCTTGCTGCCCGGATCGAAACCGCTGATGTGGTCGGCATGGCGGTGGGTGGCCACCAGCGCGTCCAGCTTGCCGCCGCAGCGCTGCTTGATGTCGTTGGCGATGCGCAGCATTTGCGTCGCCTTTTCCACGCCCTTGGGCATGCCCACGGTGCCGAAGTCGATCAGCACATGGCGCCGGCTGTCGTCGGGGTAGACGAAGCGCAACAGGAAGCAGTCGCCGAACCCGACCTGGTAGGCGAACAGGTGCAAGCGGACCGGACTCATGGCTGCACCTCGCCGCTGGCTGCGGGCGACTGCATGGCGCGGGCGCGGTGGATGCGGGTCAGGTCCGCCAGCGCCCCGGCTGGCAAGCCGTCGGTGCGCGGCCCATACAGCCACTCCAGACGCCGCACCTGCCAGCGGGCATCATCCAGCGGGCGCTGGATGTGGTACTTGATGCGCCCGTACTGGTCGAAAATCAGCGTGCCGGCACCGTACACCGTGACCTCGTCGGTGGTCTTGAGCCAGGCCGGACGCGGTTCCCTGAACACCGAGCGGAACTCGGCACCGTACAGATTGGCGCGACAGGTGTACTCGCACACCGTCTCGCGCAGGATGAAGCCGTCAGGCCCGAAACGCAGACTCGGCCGCACCGAGATCACTTCGGTGTAGGCGCGATCGTCGATCTGCAGCGCCTTGCGGTTTTCCCAGAGGAAACGAAAGACCTCCTCGGTGTCCTTGAGCATCGAATCGAAATGGCTGTTGCGGTACTGGATCTGCTCGTTGCCGGCGAAGGTCAGCCAGCAGCCCTCGGCGTCGGTCCGGCCGGCGGGCACGCGGATGCCGTAGGCGGCGAAGGTGTCGCGGATGATCTGCCGGTAGCTGTAGCGCGAGTCGTCCGGCGCCACTTCGGCATCGACGGTGAGCAGCGCGGCCAGGTAATCGCCGAATTCCAGGTCCAGCGGCGGCGAGTAATCGAGGGCGCGGATGGCGATGGTGAGCAACTGGTCGGCCGCCTTGGCGCCTTCGTCGATTACCGCATCGAGGTTGTAGCGATCGTGGCCAAAGGTGCCGAGTGACTGGCACCGCGCACACCAGAGTTCCAGCAGGCTGCGCAGCATGGCCGCGGCGAAGACTTCGCCGCGGCTGTGGGGTTCGGCGTAGTCGGCGCTGTCCAGGTAGTCGGTGGACGGGCGTAACTGCACCGAGCGGCGCAACGGGTTGGCCCGCAGGCCGGTCATGGCCTGGCCGAACTGCTCGCCGAGGCCGAACAGCAAAGTGTCGGCCAGTGCGTCGGGCCGCAGGGCGTCGCCGTCGATCAGGCGTACGCCGTCCTGCTGCTGGATCTCCAGGCCGCGGTAACGGGTGAGGGCGAATTCGATCACTTCGCGCAGGGAAAACACCGAGAGCAGCGCCACCACATCGGCGAAGCCTTCATGAAACGCCGCCTGGTCCGGGCCCGAAGCATTCATGAAGCCGCCACGCAGGCCGTCGAGCACGGCATGGGTCGCCTCATGGGCGACGATGTCGTGGGACAGGCAGGTGAACACCCAGTCGGCGCCGTCCTGGAAGTAACCGAACATCAGCGCGCGGTCGTCCCGGGAGTAGAAGGCGTTCGCCTCGACGAAGGCGTGTGGCACGATGTGCAACTGATGCCCGTCGAAGCCCCAGCCGACGCGTCGTCCTAGCGCCAGCTCGAAGCGCGAGAGGGTGCGCATGACCACGCTGTAGACCTGCTGGCAATGAAACTGCGGCGCCCCCAGCAACCCCTTGTGGGGTGGGTCGAACGGATCGACGGCCTTGTCGCCTGGCGCCTGCTGGTAGCGGTGCGGGCGGTACAGGCGATTGGCCGAGGCGTCGAAATCGACCACCTTGACCCGGTAACCGGTGGGCCCGTCCGCCAGCGACTCCAGCGGTACGCTGACCCGGGCGAACAGCGGCGTACCGTCCGGGGCACTCACCGCCGGGTCCTGAGCGAGAATGGTGAAGGTCTGGGTGTTGGCTTTCACGGCCATGGATCAGTGCCCCGCTATCAATCCGTCGAAGTGGAGGGTGGTGATGCTCAGCCGTGGGCGAAGGCCCGCAGCGTCTCGCCGTCCATGCGGTAGCGTACCCATTCGTCCTGGGGTTGCGCGCCGATGGACAGGTAGAAGTCGATGGCCGGCTGGTTCCAGTCCAGCACGCTCCATTCCAGGCGACCGCAGTTTTTCTCGCAGGCCAGCCGGGCCAGGTGGCGCAGCAGTGCCTTGCCCGCGCCGGTGCCACGGGCCTGCGGCGTCACGTAGAGGTCTTCCAGGTAGATGCCGTTGGCGCCCAGCCAGGTGGAATAACTGAAGAAATACACGGCAAAACCGATGGCCTGGCCGTACCGCTCGCAGATCAGCCCGTGGGCGGTGCTGCCTTCGCTGAACAGGCTGTGACGGATCGCCTCGACGCTGGCCACCACTTCATGGCGAGCGCGCTCGTACTCGGCCAGTTCGGTGATGAAGGTGAGGATCTGTTCGGCGTCTTCGGGACGGGCGGGGCGGATCTGCAACGACATGGACAGGGTATTCCGGTGAGAAAGGTGGCGGACATCGTAGTCCAGTTTCTCAGTGGCCGTAAGTTGATTCAGCAGAGCTGAACAGTAAAGTGTATCTGCGCAATAGTTGGGAACTGTACTGCTGCGTTGGCGAGGATTCCCGGTAGGGTTTTTCCTACAAATCCAAAGGGGCGGATGCCCCGTAAACCAGGAACGCCATCATGCTGCTCACCTCGCTGAATCTGCTCTCGGCCTTCGTTCTGTTCGCCTTCGTTTCCTCGATCACGCCCGGGCCGAACAACACCATGCTGCTGGCCTCGGGCGTCAACTTCGGCGTGCGTCGCACCATTCCCCATGCGCTCGGGGTGAGCATCGGCTTCATGGTCATGGTGCTCGGCGTTGGGCTGGGGCTTGGCGAGGTGTTCAAGGTCTACCCGCTGGCGTACACGGTGTTGCGCTATGCGGGTGCGGCGTACCTGCTGTACCTGGCCTGGAAGATCGCCAATTCCGGGCCGATGTCCGCCTCCGACCCGCAAAGCCGCAAGCCGCTGGGCTTCTGGGGAGCAGCAGCGTTCCAGTGGGTCAACCCCAAGGCCTGGGTCATGGCGGTCGGCGCCATTACCACCTATACGCCGGCCCAGGGCTACCTGTTCAACGTCATCGTGATTTCCGCGGTGTTCTGCCTGGTCAACCTGCCATCGGTCTGCGTCTGGGTGATGTTCGGCAGCGCCCTGCGCCGCTTCTTGCAGGATCCCCGCTGGCTTCGGCGCTTTAACCTGCTGATGGCGGCCCTGCTGGTGCTATCTCTGTATCCGCTGCTGTTTGTAGAATCGGGTTTTTTCTGAAGTCCGCTGCGAGCCCCGATGGAACTGATCCCCTGGACGCATGAGTGCGCCGAATCCTTCACCTTGCGCGGCTGGCGGTCCCCCGCCAGCGGCAAGCCCCTGCTGCACTTCGTCCACGGTAACGGCTTCTGCAGCCTGGCGTACCAGCCGACGCTGGAATTGCTGGCCACGCATTTCGATCTGTGGCTTAGCGACGTCCAGGGCCATGGCGACAGCGATCACGGCGGCCCCTTCGTCGGCTGGAACCGCAGTGCCGAACTGGCGCTGGAAGCTTTCCACGCCGGCCGTGGCGAGTACGGCGAGGTGCCGTGCTTTGCCATCGGCCACAGCTTTGGCGGTGTGCTCACGGCGTTGATGCTGGCCCGTGAACCGCAGCTGTTCCGCCGTGCCGTGCTGCTGGACCCTGTGGTGTTCAGCCGCTCGATGATCGGTGTGATGGGCGTCGCCAGCCTGTTCGGCATGCACCGTCGTCACGGCCTGGCGCGCAAGGCCGCGAGCCGGCGCAGCTTCTGGCCGGATCGCCAGACGGCCCACGATTCGCTGCAAGGACGAGGGATCTTCAAAGGCTGGAATGGCGCTGCGCTGCAGGCTTATGTGGATCATGCCATCGGCGATTGCGGCGAAGGCGTGGTGCTCAAGTGCCGGCCGAGCCGCGAGGTGGAGATCTTCAGCTCCTTCCCTCAACGCCTGTGGGCATCCCTGGGACAGGTGCAGACACCGACGCTGGTGCTGCATGGCGCACAGACCTACCCGTTCGTGCCCCGTTCGCTGGCGCGCTGGGCCAGGCTCAATCCTTGTGTCGAGCCGCGCCAGGTGCCCGGGGGGCACTGCTTCATGCAGGAGGATCCCAAGGCGGCCGTGGAGGCGATCGAGGCATGGATTCTCGCGGCGTTCACACTCGAAGCGGCCAGGCGCGCCTGACCGTTCCATTGGTGGAACACTGAAGCTGTTTTTTGCCGGCTACCGTCTTTTTCGCTGCATGGGTATTGTGGTTCCCATGCAACGAGGAGGTTTCTGATGAAGAAGATTCAAGGTGTCTACCAGAGCCCGGCGGCCCATTGGGTCGGCGACGGTTTTCCGGTGCGCAGCCTGTTCAGCTACGACAACCTGGCCCGGCACATCAGCCCGTTTCTGCTGCTGGATTACGCCGCGCCCCATCATTTCCAGCCCACCAGCGCCCGTCGTGGCGTCGGTCAGCATCCGCACCGGGGCTTCGAGACGGTCACCATCGTCTATCAGGGCGAACTGGAACACCGCGACTCCACCGGCGCCGGTGGCCTGATCGGGCCGGGCGATGTGCAATGGATGACCGCAGCGGGCGGCATCATCCATGAGGAGTTCCATGCGCCGTCGTTCGCCAGAACCGGCGGGATGATGGAAATGGTGCAGCTGTGGGTCAACCAGCCGGCCCGGGACAAGTCCGCGCCGGCTGGCTACCAGACGCTGCTGGCGGCCGACATTCCCCAGGTCGAACTGGCGGATGGCGCGGGCAGCCTGCGCGTCATCGCTGGCGACTATCAAGGCCACCGCGGCCCGGCGCGGACCTTCACGCCGATGGACGTCTGGGACCTGCACCTGAACGCCGGCAAGTCGGTTCGCCTGGCGACTGCGGATGACCACAACGCGGCGCTGGTGGTGCTGCGCGGATCGCTCCGGATCAACGGCGAGAAAACCGTGGGCGCCGCACAACTGGTGCTGTTCGAGCGCGGTGGCGACGATGTCCTGCTGGAGGCCGACGGTGAAGCCATGGTGCTCTGGCTCAGCGGCGAGCCGCTGGACGAACCTGTCGTGGGTTACGGACCGTTCGTGATGAACAGTCAGGAAGAGATCGTCCAGGCCTTCGATGATTTCCATGCCGGCCGCTTCGGCCAGATGGGGGCCTGATTCCCTCCCGTGACGGCAGCCATCGAGCTGCCGTTTTTTTTGCGCGAGCCTTTCGTCCGATATTCGCTCACTGCGTTCGAACCCGATGCCGGGCCTGATCCTCCTTATCTCAGAGCCTGCGGGGTCCTGCCGCCGCACTCATGCGCAAGCTCAATGAGGCTTGCGCTGTCCGATGGCTTTTTCAATTAGAAGCCGACGGCCCGGCGGGCCTACCGTGGGTGGACTTAGAGAGAGGGTATGACAATGCCAATGAATGGAGTGTGCGATCTGGAACTGCGGCAATTGATAGAGGGCGCTTTTCTGCCTGACCACTGCCAGGTCAGCTGTGGCGACGGCCTGTCGCTGACGCTGCATTTTCCTGCCGATGCCCATCGCCGGGAGATGACCGTGAGCGATATTCACCTCGGTGCCTTGCCCGATTGCCGGGCACTGGCCGATCTGGTCATGCGGGTTCGCCAGCAGCGCGAAGCGCAACAGCCCAATCGCGTGGAAACACTGCACCGGCTTGCCGGGCGCTGATTCCGCGTTACTGCAATTCCAGACGCAATTGCAAGCTGCCATCCCCACACTGTCGGGACGATTGGACGATGCCCCGGCAGGCGTGCCCGCGCCAGTCGAACACCAGTGTATGAGCCTGTGCCAGCTTCGGCGGCAAGGGCGGGGTGATCTGCAACTGCACCCCAGGCTGGCCATTGAGGTTCAACGCTTCAAGCTGCACCTGGCATTCGGCGCTCTGGGTCGAGACGCCAAAGAGGGTGTCGCGGGTGTAGGCGAGTGTGAGCGACTGAGGACGAGGGGCAATAGCCGCAGGCATTGAGTGGTCACCTCCGTTGGGCTGGCGTCATGCCGGCTGATGGAGGTTAGACCATTGAAACACGTTGTTTCTCAATTTATCTCGACGAGCAGCCTCACGTTCCGTCGGCAGGCTCTATCCGGCCTTGCGCAAGGTAAAGTTGATTCGCCGTGCCCCCAGCAGTGGGTGTACGCCATCCCTCAACGGCATGATGCCGTGATAGCGCAAGCGGTCGACACCGCCCCATACCATCACATCCCCATGCTGCAGGACGATCCGCCGGGTGCGCTCGGCGCGCTCGTGCCCGCCGAACAGGAAGGTCGCCGGCAGCCCCAGCGAGACTGACACGATCGGCTGACTGAAATCCCGCTCGTTGCGGTCCTGGTGCAGGGTCAGCCGGTTGCCTGGCAGGTAACTGTTGACCAGGCAGGCGTCCGGTACGAAATCGTCGAAGCCGGCGGCGCGCGCTGCGTGCTGCGCCAGCTCGATGAACGCCGGCGGCAAGGCGGGCCAGGGGGTGTCGCTGAGCGGATCGAGCGGGCTGTAGCGGTAGCCGCCGCGGTCGCTGACCCAGCCCAGGCTGCCGCAATTGGTGACCCGTACCGAGATGGTCCGTCCGCCCGGCGTGGTCATGTTGCGAAACGGCGCGGCCAGCACGACCCGGCGCAACGCCGGCAGCAAGCGTTCGACCCAGGGCAGGGCGAAGCCGGGCAGCACGACGGTCTGCTGGCCGACCCATTGAGGTTCCTGGCGCTGCGGCGCTTCGAACAGGTCGAGTTCTGTCTGCATCGGTCGGACGGCTCTTGGGGGAACAGGGCACCGGCCAGTATGCACCGGCGTGCGCAAGGTTGTGGATTCAGGCGACCGCTGTCGGGTCGCCGCCTGGACGCTGCTCGAGCAGAAAGTCGCGCAGGGTGTCGATGCTGTGCTGCCAGGCGCTGCCCCGCGGCCACACCAGGTAATAGGCATCGCCGGTCGCCACCGCCTGCGGGAACGGCAGCGCCAGGCGACCATCGCGCAGGTGGGCGCTGACCAGCGCCAGATCACCGATGGAAACGCCGTGGCCGGCCATGGCGGCAGCCATGCCCTGGTCGAGGGTGTCGAAGCAGACCCCCCGCTGCAGGTCGATGGCATCCGTCAGGCCGCTGCCGCGCAGCCAGCGTCGCCAGTCACGGCGGTCGCCGGACGGGTGGACCAGCGCCGCTTCGGCCAGCCGTCGCCCGTCCCACGGCGCGGCGCCGAGCATCGATGGCGCGCAGATCGGAATCAGCCATTCCTCGAACAGCTTGCAACTGTGTACCTGCTCGCCGAAATGGCCGTCGCCCAGCAGGACGGCACAATCGTAAGGCTCGCTGGCGAAGTCCACGGCATCCTGATCCATCCAGACGCTGGCCAGCTGCACGGCAAACGCGTCGTGCAGGCGGCCAAAGCGCTCGAGACAGGCCAGCAGCCAGTGCATGGTCAGCGTGGACGGCGCCTTGAGCCGCAATTGCCGGCGACTGCCGCGAAACGGCTGGCAGGCCTGCTCGATCAGGCTGAAACCGGCATTGAGCTGGCGCGCCAGGCGCTGGCCGGTGTCGGTCAGGCGCAGGCGCGGACCGTTGCGCTCGAACAGGCGGCAGCCCAGTTGGCTCTCCAGGCTGCGGATATGCCGGCTGATGGCGCTCTGGGTCAGGGCCAGTTCCTCGGCGGCGCGGGTGAAGGAGCAGGAGCGCGCGGCGACCTCGAAGGCACGCAGGGCATAGAGCGGGGGCAAACGATCGGCCATGGAGGGTGTTGCTCATCATGAGTCTGGATCATAGTAGGCCAGCGCTTTTTGCGTTTTTCAAGGCCGGGTGGCGCCGCCACAATGCACGCCATCAACGTCACGAAGCCAAAAATGAATACTCCGCTGCTGCTTGCCTACCTGGGCACTGTCATCCTGTTGATCGCAACGCCCGGACCTGTGGTGTTGCTGGTGCTGGATACCAGTAGCCGCGCCGGCACACTGCCGGCGGTGAAGACTGCGCTGGGCGCCAATGCCGCCTCATTGGTGCTGGTCGCGGCGGCCGCCGCCGTGCTGGCTGGCAGCCTGGCCATCAGCCCGCAGCTGTTGCAGTGGGGCGGCTTGCTGGGTTGCCTGTTCATCGGCTGGCTGGGCTTGAGCGGTTTGAGGGCGTCAGGCGTCGCCGAGGAGCACCGGGCACGTCGCGGCAGCGGCTGGTGGCAGGGCTTCGTGATCGGTATCTCCAACCCCAAGGACATCCTGTTCTTCGTTGCCCTGTTCCCGCAGTTCATTCCGGTGACCGACTCGTTCGGTGCCAGCATCGGCCTGCTGGCGCTGCTGTGGCTGATCATCGACCTGGGGATTCTCGCTTTGTATATCGGCGTGATGCGGCACAGCCTGGCGCAGCGCTACCGGGCATCGGTATCGCGGATCTCGGCGGCTTTGCTGCTGCTGGTCGCGGCGCTGGGGGTGGCTTACTGGCTGAAGGTGCTGCTGGGCTGACGGGGGCGCAACCGGGAATGACTGCGCCCGAAAGGGGAGGATCAGGCGGTGGCCGGCAGGTCGGCGCGGGCCTGTTGCAGCATCAGGTTGAGGCGGGCGACCTGTTCCTTGAGCTGGTCGCGTTCCTGTTTCAGACGGTCGAGTTCGTCGCGGCGAACCTGAACGTAGAGCGTCCGGGGCGGGCTGGCTGGCATCAGGGTTTGCATTGCGCACCTCACTGGTTGGCTTGTCACAGAACTGAAGCGTAGACGCTCGACGGGGCGCGATTCTGAATTCTTTTTCCGTTCGTTGGAACTTTTTTGTTTGCCGCTGTCGTGCCGTTCGTCGTGAAACCATCGTTCGTTGCCACTGGACTAACCTTGTGGGCCTGACGAGGCATTTCTTCCTTTCGAACGGAGCATCGGCACATGCAACTGGGAATCGTGGGGCTGGGCCGCATGGGCGGTAACATCGCAAGGCGCCTGATGCGCAACGGCCATCAAGTGGTGGTGAGCGACCGCAACCAGGCGGCCATCGACACCCTGGTGAACGAGGGCGCCAAGGGGGCATCGGACCTCGCCGCCCTGGTGGGGCAACTGGGCAAGCCGCGGGCGGTGTGGGTGATGCTGCCGGCGGGCGAAGCCACCGAGCAGACGATCGCGCAACTGGCCGGCCTGCTGGAGGCGGGCGATGCCGTCATTGATGGCGGTAATACCTTCTACAAGGACGATATCCGCCGCGCCGCCGAACTGGGCACGCGTGGGCTGCACTACGTCGATGTCGGTACCTCCGGCGGTGTGTGGGGGCTGGAGCGGGGTTACTGCATGATGATCGGCGGCGAGCAGGCGGTGGTCGAACACCTCGATCCGCTGTTCGCCAGCCTGGCGCCGGGGGTTGGCAGCATCCCCAGAACCCGTGGGCGCGAGGGCAATTTCGGCCGTGCCGAGCAAGGCTACATCCACGCCGGGCCGGCCGGCTCGGGGCATTTCGTCAAGATGGTCCACAACGGCATCGAGTACGGCCTGATGCAAGCCTACGCCGAGGGTTTCGACATCCTGCGTGGCAAAGCCGGCGAGGAACTGCCGCCGGAGCAGCGCTATTCACTGGATCTGGCGGAAATCGCCGAAGTCTGGCGCCGTGGCAGCGTGGTCACCTCCTGGCTGCTGGACCTGACCGCCGACGCCCTGGCCCATGACGCACAACTGAGCGGCTACAGCGGCTCGGTAGCCGACAGCGGCGAGGGCCGCTGGACCATCGAGGCGGCAGTGGAGCAGGCCGTGCCAGTGCCGGTGCTGTCCAGCGCGCTGTACGCCCGTTTCCGTTCCAGGCAGCAGCAAGGCACCTATGGAGACCGGCTGTTGTCGGCGATGCGCTTCGGTTTTGGCGGGCATGTCGAGCGTTCCGAATGAATCAATACAACGTCGAAACCGCTCCACCCTGCACCCTGTTCCTGTTCGGCGCCAATGGCGATCTGGTCAAGCGCCTGCTGATGCCGGCCCTGTACAACCTCAGTCGCGACGGTCTGCTGGACAACAACCTGCGCATCGTCGGTGTCGACCACAACCAGGCCACCGGCGCGCAGTTCGCCGAGCGCCTGGAAGCCTTCATGCACGAGCGCGACAAGGCGGCCGGCGAGGGCGCTCAGTGCCTGGATCCGAAACGCTGGGCGAAGCTGGCCAAACGCATCGACTACCTCACTGGCGACTTCCTCGACCCGGAGACCTACCAGGCCATCGGCAAGCGGATCGGCAAGGCACGCAACGGCAACGCGATCTTCTACCTGGCCACCTCGCCGCGGTTTTTCGCCGAGGTGGTGCAACGCCTGGGCGACGCCGGCCTGCTGCACGAAAGCGAAGGTTTTCGGCGGGTGGTGATCGAGAAGCCGTTCGGCTCCGACCTGGCCAGCGCCGAACTGCTCAACGCCTGCCTGCTACGGGTGATGAGCGAGCGGCAGATCTACCGGATCGACCATTACCTGGGCAAGGAGACGGTGCAGAACATTCTGGTCAGCCGTTTTTCCAACGGCCTGTTCGAGGCGTTCTGGAACAACCACTACATCGACCATGTGCAGATAACCGCCGCGGAAACCGTCGGCGTGGAAGAACGTGGCGGTTTCTACGATGGCACCGGGGCCCTGCGCGACATGGTGCCCAACCACCTGTTCCAGCTGCTCGCGATGGTCGCCATGGAACCGCCGGCGGCCTTTGGCGCCGACGCCGTACGCAGCGAAAAGGCCAAGGTCATCGGCGCGATCCGGCCGTGGTCCAAGGCCATGGCCCTGAAGAATTCGGTACGCGGGCAGTACGTCGCCGGCAAGGTGGGACGCAAGAAACTCAAGGGCTATCGCGAGGAATCGCGGGTCGCGGCCGACAGCCAGACCGAAACCTATGTGGCGCTGAAGGTGATGATCGACAACTGGCGCTGGGTCGGCGTGCCGTTCTACCTGCGCACCGGCAAGCGCATGAGCGTGCGCGACACCGAGATCGCCATCTGCTTCAAGCCGGCGCCCTACGCGCAGTTTCGCGACAGCGATGCCGAGCGGCCCAAGCCCAATTACCTGAAAATCCAGATCCAGCCCAACGAAGGCATGTGGTTCGACCTGCAGGCCAAGCGTCCGGGGCCGGCGCTGGCCATGGAGAACGTCGAACTGGGGTTCGCCTACAAGGACTTCTTCAACATGCGCCCGGCCACCGGCTACGAGACCCTGATCTATGACTGCCTGATCGGCGACCAGACCCTGTTCCAGCGTGCCGACAACATCGAGAACGGCTGGCGTGCGGTGCAGCCGTTCCTCGAGGCCTGGAAGGAGGGCGGTGAAGTTCATGAATACGCCGCAGGGGAAGACGGACCGGCGGCAGGGGATGAGTTGCTGGGGCGGGAGCGGCGGAGCTGGCACCGGTTGGGGTGATGGTTGTCGGGTGTCCGGCGCGGGAGGGTTCAGTGTTCTCGAGATCGAGCGCCGCCCGCGCGGCGCATCGCCGGCAACGCCGGCTCCCACATTGTTTGCAACGCACCATGGCCTGAGGGATTTGAGTTGTCAGCCTTTGGTGCTTGGCGATGTATCGCGGCATACAGAGCGGTCAACCATGGCCTGACAGACATAGGTACGTTGCAACATAGGAGTGGATTCACCGGGACGCCGGACCGCCGCGCTCGATCTCAAGAGCGCTGAAGATCCACAGGCAGGCCCCCTCAAATCCCATCCAAACGGATGCCTGACCCCGCTGGCAACATTTTCCCGCATAGCCCGTAACACGCGGGCTGCAGCCGTTTCTTGGCGCCATTAAATCGCCGCCAATGGCAACTGGCTATATTGTTTCGGATGCGGCACTCTTGGCGAAATCGAGCCTCGCTGGCGCTGTTTCCAGTCCCTGCGAGGTGCTCATTTTCCACGCATCGTTGAAGGGATTCTCATGGACGGCATCTTGGCAGGAGTCAGGGTATGACCCGCCCCGGCGGGTTGCAGCAGGTCCTGGACGACAGCAATGGGTTGTATCCGGGCAAGACGGCGATCATCTACTCAGGCGAGCCCTACACCTACGGCCAGCTTGAAGAGGCGAGCTGTCGCCTGGCCGGTGGTCTGCTGGCACTGGGGCTGCGGCTGCAGGACCGGGTGCTGCTGTGCCTGGGCAATCGCATCGAGACGGTCTGCGGGTTCTGGGGCGCGCTCAAGGCCGGCGGCGTGGTGGTCAATGTCGACCCCCGGATAAGCGCCGCGCACCTCGACCACATCCTGCGCGACTGCGAGGCCACGGTGCTGATTACCACCAGTGCCGTGCTGGCTGGCCTGCCGTCGAGCATTGCCGGGCTGCCGCATCTGCGCGGCACCGTGCTGCTCGATGGTGATCCGGATGCCCGTGCCACCCGTACCTTCGAAAGCCTGCTGAGCCAGGAAGCCTGGTTCGCCTCGGCAATGCCACCGCTGGACGACGACCTGGCGACCATTTTCTATCCCTGCGAAGGGCCGGAATTGCCCACGGGCATCATGGTCACTCACCGCAACATGCTGGCAGCGCTGGCTTCGTTACGCAGCAACCTGGCCTATCAAGCCAGTGACAACGTACTGGGTGCGCTGCCATTGTCTACCGACTACGGCCTGTACCAGATGCTCATGGCGCTGGATGCCGGCGCCACGCTGATTCTGGAAAAGTCCTCAGGCTCGCCCGGACAACTGGCCGAGAGCATCCTGCGTCACCAGGTCAGTGTGGTGCCCTTCGTCTCCAACGCCCTGATGCTGTTGCACGAGCATGCGGCGCGGCGCGGCCTGTGCTTCCCGGCGGTACGCATGGTGACCAATGGTGGCGTGGGCCTGCGCCGACGCCAGAGCGAGCGGATCGCCGCGCTGTTTCCCCGGGCGCAGGTCTGCACCCTCTACGGGCTGGCGGAGTGCAAGTGTTGCGCGTACCTGCCGCCGGAAGATCTGCACAGCAAACCGGGCAGCATCGGCATTCCGGTGCCTGACACCGAGGTGTGGCTGATCGACGAGGACGGGCAGGACGTTGCCCAGCCGCTGCGCATGGGCCAACTGGTGATTCGCAGCGCCACGGTGATGCCCGGTTACTGGCGCGACCCGGTCGCCACGGCGCAGAAACTCAAACCGGGGATAGAACCCGGCGAGAGCGTCCTGCACACCGGCGAGCTGTGCAGTCGCGACGAGGATGGCTATCTGTATTTTCACGGCGCCATCGCGCGCCTGGTGACCTGTGACGGTGTCAGGGTCAATCCGTTGGAAGTCGAGAACTTCCTGCACGCGCTGGAGGGCGTGCGGGACGCTGCCGTGATGGGGATCTGCGATTCCCGCAGGGTGGAACGTTTGTGGGCGTTCGTGGTGCCGGACAGTGGTTCGGACCTGAGCGCCGAACAGGTAGTGGAACAATGCCGGAAAGGGCTGGCGTCCTGGCAGGTGCCCGTGAGGGTCGCCTTCATGACGTTGCTGCCCAGTACCGGCAGCGGCCGGGTGGATTTCGCCTGGCTGCAGCAATGGGCGCATAACGAGCAGACACGGGAAACCGGATAATGATAGCCGCGGAAAAAACAATGGAAGAGCCTGTATTCGATTTCGACAGGATGCTGTGCTTCGCCCTGTATTCAACCGCCAATGCCATGGTCCGCGACTATGGCGAGCCGCTGCGGCGGCATGGCGTGACCTACCCGCAATTGCTGGTACTGATCGGGCTGTGGGGCGAGGACGATATGTCCATCAGCGCCCTCAGCGCGGTGACACTGTTCGACCTCGGTACCCTGACGCCGATCATTCGCCGGCTCAGCGATGCGGGTTTCATCACCGTGTACCTGGACCCCGGCGACCGCCGTCGGCGCAAGGTACTGCTGACCGACAAGGGCCGCGCCCTCAAGGGCGACGCGGCACAATTGTTCGCGGCGATGGAAGACAAGATCGGTCTCGAAGCCACCAGCGTCGGGCAGATGCTCGAGCACTGCCGGCACATCCGTTCACGCTTGCGCTGAGTCCTCGTCGTCGAGGTACCCCGGCGTATTGAAATTAGCCAGCCGTGGATCGTCCTCGGCACAGTCCAGGGCCACCAGCGGCCCGCTGCGCAAAACCCGCAACAGGCTGCGTTCGCCAGCCTCCCAGGCATCGGCCAGTGTACTGCGCAGGGAGCGCGGTATCAGGCTGAACATTGGTTGCCAATGACCACCCTGGCGCACCATAACTGGTGTTCCGGCCGGGTCGGCCAAGGCCAGCAACGACTCCAGTAATCGCCGATCCACTCGCGGCGCGTCACAGGCCAGCACCAGCACCCAGTCATGCTGCGCTACCGCCAGGCCCGCCAGCACGCCGGCCAGCGGTCCGGGAAAGTCGGGCTGATGATCGTGCACCAGGGTGTCGGCCCACTCCCGATAGCGGTCGCTGTTGCGGTTGCAGGAGATGATCAGGTCGTCACTGAGGGGGCGCACTACCTCATGCAGGTGAGCGATCAGCGGCTTCGTGCGCCAGGGCAGCAGGCCCTTGTCCTGACCGCCCATGCGCTGGCCGCGACCGCCGGCCAGGATGAGGACGGAGCAGGGTGGAAGAGAGGCGGCTCTCATTGCACGGTGTTTCCACAAGACAGGGATTGCCACCTTCCCACGAGCGCCGCCGGGCTGTCCATCAGCTTTCACCTGCCACGCCTGTCGCCGTTACCGCCTGCTTGCGGCGGTAGCCGGTCAGGCGCATCACCACCACGAAGAACACCGGCACGAACACCACCGCCAGGGTGGCGCTGAGCATGCCGCCGACCACGCCGGTGCCGATTGCCTGCTGGCTGGCGGAGCTGGCACCGGTGGCGATGGCCAGCGGCACCACGCCGAGGATGAACGCCAGCGAGGTCATGACGATCGGCCGCAGGCGCAGGCGCGCGGCCTGCACCGTGGCGTCTACCAGGTCATGGCCCTGGTCCACCAGGCTCTTGGCGAACTCGATGATGAGAATGGCATTCTTCGCCGACAGACCGATCAGGGTGATCAGGCCGACCTTGAAGAACACGTCGTTGGGCAAGCCACGCAGGGTGACGGCGAGCACCGCGCCGAGAATCCCCAGCGGCACCACCAGCAGCACCGAGGTGGGGATCGACCAGCTTTCGTACAGCGCCGCCAGGCACAGGAACACCACCAGCAGCGACAAGGCCATCAACAGAGGTGCCTGGCTGCCGGACAGGCGCTCCTGCAGCGACAGCCCGGTCCATTCCAGGCCGAAGCCCAGCGGCAGTTCCGCCACCAGTCGCTCCACCTCGGCCATGGCTTCGCCGGAGCTGTGGCCGGGAGCGGGCTCGCCGCTCACCGAAATGGCCGGGTAGCCGTTGTAGCGGGTCAGTTGTACCGGCCCGGAAACCCACTGGGCGCGGGCGAAGGCCGCCAGCGGGACCATCTTGCCGCTGCTGTTGCGCACATGGATCTTCAGCAGGTCTTCCACCTGGCTGCGGCGGTCGCCCTCGGCCTGCACCACCACCCGCTGCATGCGGCCCTGGTTGGGGAAGTCGTTGACGTAGCTGGAGCCCACCGCCGTGTTGAGCACCGTGCCGATATCGGCGAAGGACACGCCCAGGGCGTTGGCCTGCTTGCGGTCGATCTCCAGTTGCACCTGCGGGCTTTCCGCCAGGGCGCTTTCGCGGACGTTGACCAGCACCGGGCTCTTTTCCGCCGCCGCCAGCAATTGGTCGCGGGCAGCCATGAGCCGGGCATACCCCAGGCCGCCGCGATCCTGCAGGCGGAACTCGAAGCCGGTGGACGTCCCCAGGCCATCCACCGGTGGTGGCAGCACCGAGTAGGCAATGGCGTTCTTGAACTGGCTGAAGGCAAGTGTGGCGCGTTCGGCGATGGCGGCTGCGGCGTCCTCGGCGGCGCGCTCGGACCAGTCCTTGAGGGTGGTGAACACCAGTGCCGCGTTCTGGCCGTTGCCCGAGAAACTGAAACCGAGGATCACCGTGGTATTGCCCACGCCGGGTTCGCCGGCGTTGTGCGCCTCGATCTGCGCCGCCACCTGCTCGGTGCGCTGGCGGCTGGCTCCGGGCGGCAACTGCACGTCGGTGATGGTGTAGCCCTGGTCCTCGGTGGGCAGGAACGACGACGGCAACTGGCTGAAGCTCATCACCAGCGCCCCCAGCAACACCGCGTAGATCAGCAGGTAGCGGCCGCTGCGGGCAATGGCGTGAACCACCCAGCGCTGATAGCCGTTGCTCATCGCCTCGAAGCGGCGGTTGAACCAGCCGTACAGCCCGCGCCGCTCATGATGCTCGCCCTTGGCCACCGGCTTGAGCAGGGTGGCGCACAGGGCCGGGGTCAGGCTCAGGGCCAGGAAGGCCGAGAACAGGATCGACACCGCCATGGACATGGAGAACTGCTGGTAGATCACCCCCACCGAGCCGTTCATGAAGGCCATCGGCAGGAACACCGCCACCAGCACCACGGTGATGCCGACGATCGCGCCGCTGATCTGGCCCATGGCCTTGCGCGTCGCCTCGCGGGGCGGCAGGCCTTCTTCCATCATGATCCGCTCGACGTTCTCCACAACGACGATGGCGTCGTCCACCAGGATACCGATGGCCAGCACCATGCCGAACAGCGTCAGCACGTTGATCGAGAAGCCCAGCGCCAGCATGGCGGCGAAGGTGCCCATCAAGGCCACCGGCACCACCAGCGTGGGGATCAGGGTGTAGCGGATGTTCTGCAGGAACAGCAGCATCACCAGGAACACCAGCACCATGGCCTCGCCCAGGGTATTGATCACCTGGGTGATGGAGACCTTGACGAAGGGTGAGGTGTCGTAGGGGATGTCGTACTTCGCCCCCGGCGGGAAGTAGCGCGACAACTCGTCCATCTTCGCCCGCACCAGATCTGCGGTCTGCATGGCATTGGCCCCCGGCGACAGCTGCACGCTGAAGGCGGTGGCCGGCTTGCCGTTGAGGCGGGTGCCGAACTGGTATTCCTGGCTGCCGATCTCGACCCGGGCGACATCGCCGATGGTCACCGTCGAACCGTCGGCGTTGGCGCGCAGGACGATGGCGGCGAATTCCTCGGGGCTCGACAGTTGGCCCTTGACCAGCACGTTGGCGGTAATTTGCTGACCGGAACGTCCCGGCAGGTCGCCGATGCTGCCCGGCGCTACCTGGGCGTTCTGCGCAGCGATGGCGCTGTTGACGTCCTCAGGAGTGAGGTTGAAGCCGATCAGCTTCTGCGGGTCGATCCAGATCCGCATGGCCCGCTCGGAACCGTACAACTGCGCTTTGCCGACGCCTTCGAGGCGGCGGATCTCGTTCATCACGTTGCGCGCGAGGAAGTCGCTCAGGGCCACTTCGTCGAGGGTGTCGTCCTCGGCGGTCAGGGTCACCAGCAGCAGGAAACCGGTAGAGACTTTCTCTACCTGCAGACCCTGCTGGGTCACCGCCCGCGGCAGGCGCGACTCGACGATCTTCAGGCGGTTCTGCACATCCACCTGGGCCAGTTCCGGGTTGGTGCCCGGCTCGAAGGTGGCGGTGATGGTGGCGCTGCCCAGGCTGCTCTGGGACTGGAAATACAGCAGGTGGTCGGCACCGTTGAGCTCCTGCTCGATCAGGCTGACCACGCTTTCGTCCATGGTCTGCGCCGAGGCGCCGGGGTAGACGGCGTAGATCTCCACCTGCGGCGGCGCCACGTTGGGGTACTGGGCCACCGGCAGTTTGGGCAGGGCCAGGGCGCCGGCCAGCAGGATGAACAGCGCGACCACCCAGGCAAAGATCGGGCGGTCAATGAAAAACTGCGGCATGAATCAGGCCCTCACTGGCCGGTGGTCTGGACGATGGGCTGGTTGCCCGTGGCGCTCGGCGTGATCTGCACCGGGTCGCCGGCCTTGACGTGTTGCAGGCCCTCGGTCACGACCCGGTCGCCCGGTGCCAGGCCTTCGCTGACGATCCAGCGATTGTCCTGGGCATTGCCCAGCACCACCGGACGCTCGGCGATGCGTTGTTCGCCGTCCACCAGCAGCACTCGCGGCTGGCCGGCACTGTCACGCAGCACCGCCTGCTGCGGGATGCTGATGCCCTGGGGTTGCACCGCCTGTTCCAGACGCACGCGGATGAAACTGCCCGGCAGCAGGTCGAGGTCGGGGTTGGGGAATTCGCTGCGCAAGGTGATCTGGCCGGTACTCTGGTCGACGCTGATGTCGGAGAACAGCAGCTTGCCGGGCAGCGGGTAGGGCGTGCCGTCGTCCTGGATCAGGGTGACTCTGGCCTGGTCCTGGCCGACCTGCTGCAACTCGCCAGCGCGCAAGGCGCGGCGCAGTGCATTGATCTCGCGGGTGGACTGGGTGAGGTCGGCGTGGATCGGGTCCAGTTGCTGGATGATCGCCAGCGGCGTGCTTTCGTTCTGACCCACCAGAGCGCCTTCGGTGACCAGGGCGCGGCCGACCCGCCCGGAAATCGGCGCGGTCACCGTGGCGTAGCCCAGGTTCAGCCGCGCCCGCTCGACGGCGGCCTTGGCCGCGGCCACGTCGGCTTCGCCTTGCATGGCCGCGGCCCGGGCATTGTCGCGGTCCTGGCGGCTGATGGCGTCGATCTCGATCAGCTCGGCGTAGCGCTTGTCCTGCAGGCGGGCCTGGTACAGCGTGGCCTCGGCCTTGGCCAGGGTGGCGCGGGCGCTGTCGTAGTCGGCCTTGAACGGTGCCGGGTCGATGCGGAACAGCACGTCGCCCTGTTTCACATCGCTGCCTTCGCGGTACTCGCGCTTGAGCACCACGCCGGCCACCCGCGCACGCACTTCGGCAACCCGCGGCGCCTGGACACGGCCGGACAGTTCGGTGCTGATGGCCAGCGGCTGCACGCGCACGGTTTCCACCGACACGTTGGGCGCGGGCGGCGGTTGTTCTTCCGGGGCCTTGCTGTCGCAGGCGCTCAGCAGCACGGTAAGGGCAGTGAGAGGAAACAGAAGGCGCAGACGGGCGGGGCTTGAAGGAAACATACGGATCTTCCATAAATGACCGCCGAATGGTAAGGCACCCGCGTCGGGCAGGGCTGTGAAGCTCTGTAGAGCGTCTGTGAAAAAGTGTGAAGAAATAACTCCTTACCTTTTCCGGTTCTATATCCTCCGTTCCTTTCCCTGTCCTGCAAGTCAAGCCATGCCCAATATCCTCCTGGTCGAAGACGACTGCGCCCTGTCCGAGCTGATCGGCAGCTACCTGCAACGCAACGGGTTCACCGTGAGTGTGATCGCCCGTGGCGACCGGGTACTGGAGCAGGTGAGGCGGGACAAACCGGACCTGGTGATCCTCGACCTGATGCTCCCCGGCCTCGATGGCCTGCAGGTCTGCCAGTTGCTGCGCGCCGAGTCGCAGAGCCTGCCGATCCTCATGCTCACCGCCCGCGATGACAGCCATGACCAGGTGCTCGGCCTGGAGATGGGCGCCGACGATTATGTCGCCAAGCCCTGCGAGCCGCGGGTATTGCTGGCACGGGTGCGCACCTTGCTGCGCCGCAGCAGCATCGCCGAGCCCCATCTGGAAAGTGACCGCATCGTCATCGGCGCCTTGCGTATCGACCTCGCCGAGCGCACTGCCAGTTGGCGCGGGCTGCCGGTGGAGCTGTCCAGTGGCGAGTTCAACCTGCTGGTGGTGCTGGCGCGCAACGCTTGCACCGTACTGAGCCGCGACCATATCCTCCAGCACCTGCGCGGTATCGAGTTCAATGGCACTGACCGCTCGGTGGACGTGGCCATCTCCAAGCTGCGGCGCAAGTTCGACGACAACGCCGGCGAGGCGCGCAAGATCAAGACCGTGTGGGGCAAGGGCTATCTGTTCAGCCGCGTGGAATGGGAGGTCTGAGGCCGGGCCATGCTGAAGATCCTCGTTCGCCTGTACCTGCTGACCATCATTACCTACGCCGGGGCGATCTTCCTGGTCCCCGAGTTCATCCTCAAGGCGTTCAACGAGCGTTATGTGGCCTATAACCTGGAGCAGGCCAGAGGCGTGCAAGCGCTGATCGTGCGCCAGTTCCAGCAGGCGCCGGAAAGCCAGTGGCCACAGGTGGCGCAGGCACTGGCGACGGATTTCGCGCCGCTGGCCATCGAGCTGCTGCCGCGTACCGACCCTGACCTCAGCGAAGCCGAACGGGCGCGCCTGGACGCCGGGCAGAACGTGGTCCGCCTGGGCGACTGGGGCTACTACGAAACGGCCTTCGCGCCGTTGGGCGAGCACTGGCTGGTGGCCCTGCGCAACCCGCCGGACCCGTTCGACATCAACCTGCTGTCCTGGGGCATCACCGTACTGATCGGCGCCGCACTGCTGGGCTGCCTGCTGCTCTGGCTGTGGCCGCACTGGCGCGACCTGCAACGGCTCAAGGCCACCGCGCAGTTGCTGGGGCAGGGCCAGTTGTCGGAACGCACGCTGATTTCCTCGCGCTCCAACATCGGTGAACTGGCCCAGGTGTTCGACACCATGGCCCACGACCTGGAGCAGTTGCTGACCCAGCAGCGGGAACTGCTCAACGCCGTCTCCCATGAATTGCGCACGCCCCTGACCCGCCTGGACTTCGGCCTGGTGCTGCTCTACGACGAACTCCCGGCCAGCAGCCGCAAGCGCCTCATGCAACTGGTGGGCCACGTGCGCGAGTTGGACGAGCTGGTCCTGGAACTGCTGTCCTACAGCCGGTTGCAGACACCAGGGCAGGTGGTGGAGCGGGTCGAGGTGTCGTTGCTGGAGTTCGTCGACAGTATCCTCGGCAGCTTCGCCGATGAGCTGGACAGTCGCGCGATCAACCTCGAAGTGCACGCGGCCGGCGACCTGCAACGCTTCGTGCTCGACCCCAGGCTCACCGCCCGGGCGGTGCAGAACCTGATCCGCAATGCCATGCGCTACTGCGACAAGCGCCTGCTGCTTGACCTGCGCCACGATGCCGAAGGCAACTGCCTGCTCAGTGTCGAGGACGACGGCATCGGCATTCCCGAGCATGAGCGCGAGCAGATCTTCCAGCCGTTCTATCGTCTCGACCGCAGCCGCGACCGCGCCACCGGCGGGTTCGGCCTGGGGCTGGCGATCAGTCGCCGGGTGATCGAAGGCCAGGGCGGACGGCTTACCGTGCAGCCTTCGGCCCTCGGCGGGGCGTGCTTCCGGATCAGCCTTCCACGGCGCTGAGCCGGCTTTTCCCACGGGCGCCGGTAACGAGCGCGCCACCTTTCTGTCCCGCCCGTCACCTTGAAAGCGAGGGGCGGGCGCCTTTTTCCCGAAAGCCGGCCCGCAGCTGTCAATCCTCTCTCTAGGAAATTTCCCAGTCTCGCTGGGATACGTCTGATGTAAGCCCTTTTCCCGCTCGCGAATAATCCACCTCACCTACCGACGCCAGCTACCCCATCCTCGGCGGCGTCTTTGGTGGGCTTCGGAATTTTCGTTACTCAACAAGGGAAATAACCATGAAATACGGCGTACTTGCGCTGCCCCTGGCCTTGATGCTCACGGCGGGTGCGGTTTCGGCGGCGGAGCCGATCAACAAACAAGCGACTTTCGTCGGGACCATCCCGGCCGAATTCTTTTCGGTGATCGATATGGGCGCATGGTGGGGCAAGAACCACGAGCTGAACTGGGTGGACGGCCAAGGCTTCCAGACCTTCAAGCAGCGCCTGTCGATGAAGAGCACGGTGGGCGCGGTGACCGCACACCTGAGCTTGCCCGCGCAGATCACCAACGCGGACAACGACGTGATCGAAATGCAGTTGAAGGTGCGCGGCAAGACCCTCACCGAACTGCCGCAGGAAATCGTCAATGCCGAGGAAGCGCTCAAGCTGTTCCCGATCGATTTCGAGCTGTCTGCAATACCGTCCGCCTATCCCAAGCCGGGCAACTATTCGGGCACTTTCGGCCTGATGTTCGAAACCAGCGCGCCGCTGTAACGGACCGTCCGTTCAGACGTTTCCCATTCGTATTCGCACAAGGAACTGGAACATGAAATACAGCGTTCGCTCGCTTCCGCTGGCTCTGCTGGTGGTCTCGGGGCTTGCCACCGCCGTCGAGCCGATCGAAGGGCAATTCTCGGTCACGGGCACGGTCCCCACCGAGAGCTTCAGTATCATCGATACCGGCAACTGGATGAGCCGGACCCAGACCCTCTATATGAATCAGGTCGGCACAGGGTTCACCCGCTTCAACGAGACCATGATGCTGAAAAGCACCGTGGGCACCATCACCGGGTATCTGGTCGAGCCGGCGCGCCTGCGCAGCGGTGACAACGAGCTGCCCATGGTGGTATCGGTGAATGGCCGGCACCTGAAGGACTTCCCGCAGAACGTTCTCATCGCCTCCCAGGCCGCTCCCGGCAAACTGGTGAACTTCGAAACCTATATCGACTACGAAGTGCTGCAAGGCCCCTATCCGCCGGGTGACTACAGCGGCACCTACAACATGATGTTCGAGACCGCTCCGCCGCTCTGATCACCCATCAGACACCCAATGTCCATTCCGGATCGCTCCGGTCCTGCGTGCGCGCAGGATCGCGGCGACCGCTGTTTCTTCCTCTTCACTGACGAGCAGTGACATGTCTTTGGCAATATCCATTCGACTGGCCGTGGGCTGCTGCGTGGCCACGGTCTGGCTGGCGGCTGCCAGCGCATACGGGTCGACGGAGCAAGGCGGTCGATCAGGAATACTCCGGCAGGCCGAAGGTCTGCCCGCCGGTTTCGATGAACACTTTTTCGACGTGCCGCTGGCGGTGCGGGTCGATCTGGACGGCCGCCTGCTGGGCGAGGCGTTGATCGTGCTCAGCCGTGACGAGCGCGTGCAACTGCTGAACTTCACCGACAGCCGCGATAGCCTGGAGTCCGAGGTTTCCCGTCAGGCCTGGGCCGATGCACTGGGCAGCGGCCAGGCCCTGGGCAGCTGTCGCAGCGGCTGCCCGCGTGGCTTGCTGGCCCTGCACTACGACCTGCTCGAATCGCGCCTGTCGATTCTCACCCAGGGCGCCGAAAGCACCGGCCAGCAGGCTTACCACCGCTTGCCGGAACAGGGCAGCCACGGGCTGATCCTGCGCAACCAGCTCAACCTCAGCCGCGACGGCGAACAAACCGCTGGCCGTTACGCGGTGCAGGGGCAGGGCAGCGTCGGCCACTGGACGACCCTGGCCGAGGCGCGTTTCGATCGCAGCGGCGGGCGCTACGTACAGACACGCCAGAACATCGACCAGCTCTTCGCCGAGCGCCTGGAGGATGACCGCTTCTTCCGCCTTGGCTGGTTCACGCCCGATGCCCAGGGGCTGAGCCGTCAGCCCCACATGCTCGGCAACACCCCGCAAACCACGCTGGGGGTGATGTTCGGCAGCAGCGACAGCCTGGCGCTGAACGATGGCAGTGCCAGTGTCACGCCCATTTATGTCACGCCCAATCGCCAGGGCCTGGTGGAGATCTACCGCAACGGCCAGTTGCTCAGCACCCAGGCGGTGGCGCCCGGGTTGCAGGTGCTCGACACCCGCAACCTGCCAGGCGGCATCTACGAGGTGGAGGTGCGCCTGATCGAGGATGGCCAGGTCAGCTCGACCAGCAATGAATTCGTCTACAAGCCCAACAACTGGAGCAACGTCGAGTCGCCCTGGCGCTACAACCTCTATGCAGGCCAGCGCCAGACGCTGCTGAGCAACCCGGACGAGCCCGACGACAAGGGCCTGAGTGCGGGCATCCTGACCAACTATCTGCTCCACCCACGGGTGGTGGTGGGGCTGTCGGCGCAACGGGTGGACGATTACCAGCAGTACGGCAGCTCGCTGGACTGGCATGCCCTGGACCGCCTGCAACTGCTGGGCAACCTGTTCAGGACCGATGGCCTGGGCACCGGCTACGACCTGCGAGGCATCTTCCAGTACGACAACGGCAGCCTGATCTTCAGCCGCAGCAGCACCACGTACGACACCCGTCGTTATCGCACCGGCGCCACAGGCCCGCAGCAGAGCGGACAGACGTCGCTGTCGGTCAATCACCGGCTCGACCGCGAGTACACCGCCAGCCTGCGTGTCAGCCATGACGAAGGGCGCAACGGCGGCACGGCGATGGACCTGGGCCTGTCGTACTTCGGCAAGCTCTGGGGCAGCAGCGCCAACTGGCGGGTGTCGCTGTTCGACCGGCCCGGTACCGACAGCAGTGGCGATCGTCGCAGCCGCGGCATCAACTTCACCCTCAGCACCAGCCTGGGCGGACCTGGCCGGCGCCTGTCCGCCAGCCTCGGTACGCGTACGTCCCGCGACGGTGGCCAGGACCGTAACGCGGCGCTGACCTATCAGTACCTGCCGGAGCAGGGCAGCCTGCGCAGCCTTGCCGGTACCGTCAGTTTCGACCGCTACGGCAGCGGCCTTGCCGCCGATACCCAGTTCGAGAACCGGGTGATGCATGGCGATGCCTTCGTCCAGCGCTCGTCGTTCAACCAGCAGGTGAGCGCCGGCCTGAACCTCGACAGCACCCTCGCTGTGGGCGGCGACCGCCTGGGCTTCAGCGGCCAGTACCTGCCGTACGAAGCCGGGCTGATCGTCGATGTGGAAACGGATGTGCCCGACCTGCAGTTGCGTGCCCACGACTCGGCCGGCGGCAGCAGCCTGCTGCGGCCAGGACGCAATGTGGTGCCGGTGTCGGCCTACAAGTCCGGTCATGTGCAGCTGGACTTCCTCTCCGGCGAGGAGTCTGGCGCCGTGATCCAGCCGCCGACCCTTGGCTATCACCTCAACCGCGGCGGTGTCGAGCACCGTACGTTGCGGGTGATGCGCACGGTCACGGTCATGGGACGGCTGCTGGACGAACGCGGGCAGCCGTTGCGCGGCGCCATGCTGGTCAACCACGCCAGCCGCGGCGTCAGTGAAGCCGATGGCTTCTTCATCGTCGAGATCAGCGAAGCAGTACCCACGCTGGAAGTGTCGCACCAGGGCCGGCCCATGTGCCTGCTGCGCATGCGTCCGGACGGACCGCGGGAAGACGGCATTCTGATGGCGGGTGAACAGCGCTGCGAAGCCCGCAGCCTGGCCCGTAGCGACAACGAGCCGTCGGGAGGTGGCGCATGAGAACCTTGAATGTTCGCCGCCCGCTGCTCGGCCTGTGCCTGGTGGCACTGTCGATCCTGGGCGCCACGACCGCGCAGTCGGCGTCGCTGACAGTCAGCGCCGAGTCACGCGGTGGCATGGAATTCCGGCCGGTCAGTACGGCGCCGACGTTCTGTGCGCGCTGGCCTGGACAGTGCAGTGCCGGCCCGGCGCTGGATCTGCCCATCCGCTACGAACTGCAGCCGGGCTCGGCACTGTCGGTGAAAGCGCCTTCGCGGCGGCAGGTGACCGTGGTCCACGAACGCAGCGGTGAGGCCCATACCCTGTCATTCGAGGTGCTCGCCGTGGGGCTTGGCCTCGAGGCGCAAGGTGCGTCGCCCGCGCTGGAGGCCGTGCAGGGCGGCTGCGCGGTCGCGGGGATGCAGCGCAGCGGGGCGCGTCTGCATAACCTGTGGCGCATCAACCAGCCGGCGCAACCCGTGCCCTGCGTGTCGAACGTGGCGCAAACGAGCGAGGCGGGCGGCGTGACGATCAGTGAGGTGGGGCTGGCCTACCGGTTGCTCACGCCGTCGCCGTTGAAAATGAGCACCGGTAGCTACCACGGGCAACTGACCCTGAGTGTCGGTGCCGGTGCCGATCTTGACCTGGGCAGCGATGTGGGCGGGCTCGCCGCCGACAGCCTCACGCTGCGCTTCGAGCTACGGGTGGAGCACGATTTTCGCATCGAATTCGCCCAGGGCAGCGACCAGGTGGTGCTGGAGCCGCCCGGCGGCTGGGAGCAATGGAGTCAGCGCTTGCCGCAGCGGCTGTACCGCGATGTCGCCTTGCGCATCTGGTCGTCCGGTCCGTTCAGCGTCCACCTGCGTTGCCAGTATCCGCAGGACGGGCGGTGCGGCTTGCGTAACCAGGGCAATGCGCACCAGGTGCCCCTGGCGGTGAAGCTGACCCTGCCCAGCGGATTCCTGCATTCCGGCCAGAGCGTCAATCGCGTGCTCTTGCCGGTGGACCAGGGGCAAGCGCTGGAACTGGAAAGCACGCAGCCGATGCTCAACCAGGGCGGAGTGCTGCATTTCGAAGTGGACAAGGCGCAGGTCGACGAGATGGCGCGGTACCCGGGTATGGAATACGCGGGTGATGTAACGGTGATTTTCGATGCGGGCATGTAGCCCGCCGAACCAAGGCAATAGTGTGAGGTGAGTGATGATGAACAGACTTCTCTGCAGTGTACTGATGCTGTTGAGCGCCGCGACGGTGCAGGCCGCGCCGCAGATCAACGTGGGCAATTTGTACGACTACCTGAACGGCGATCGCAGCACGCTGCTCAAGCGGGTGCGCAATGGCGGAGACACCACCGCCTTCGTCAAGGTCAGCGTGTTCGAACTGGTGTACGACCGCCAGGGCGGTATCAGCGAAGTGGCCCTGGATGACCTGCCGCTGGAGCAGCGGCCGGTGATCGCCAGCCCGGCGCGGCTGATCGTGCCAGCGTCCGGCATGCAGACCTTGCGTCTGCTGTACCGTGGCGAGCGTGCGCAGGAGCGCTATTTCCGCGTGCGCTTCATCCCGGTGGTGCCCGAGCGCGGCGATGGTTTCGCCCTCAGCGAGGAAGACGCCAGGGACTATGAAGCCCTCAAGGGGCGCGTCGAAATCCTCACCGGCTTTGGCTCGTTGCTGTTCGTTCACCCCGAAGGTGTGCAGTACCGCACCGAGGTGGCCCGCGATGCGAGCGGATTCACCGTGCACAACCACGGCAGCGGCACGGTGGTGCTGGACCATTTCAACGACTGTGACAGCGCTGGCAAGCAGTGCGCGACGCCCACCAAGCACCATGTGCGGCCGGGCGTCGGGCTGCCGTTTACCCAGGCTCCAGGGCGGGTTTACCGCTTCGAATTGATCGAGGGTGACGAGCGCAGGCGCATCGAGATCAAGGGTTGAAGATAGTCTTGGGAAATTTCCCTCCCTTCTTAGGGAATTGTCTGGTGCCTTTTCCCCTGGCCGGGGACCGATACTCCTCCTCACGGGTAGTGGCTTTTTGATGTTAGGTGGTCACTGCTTCCCCCCGCGCGGCAGCGACCCCCTCCCTGCCGCACGCGTCACCCAGAACAGGGAGTGTTTCATGTACAGAGCCATGATCGTGGACGACCATCCGTTCATTCGCGCCAGCGTCAGGATGCTGCTTCGCCAGGAGCAGATCGAAGTGGTCGCCGAGGCTGACAACGGCGTGGACGCCATGCGTCTGATCCGCGAGCACGAACCGGATATCGCCATCCTCGACATTTCCATCCCGCGCATGGACGGGCTGGAAATCATCGCCCGGGTCAAGGCGGCCAACCTGAGCATGAAAATGCTGGTGCTGACCTCGCAGATCGCCGCGTATTTCTCGCTGCGCTGCATGCGCCTGGGGGCCTCCGGGTTCGTGTCCAAGCATGACGACCTGACCGAGTTGCGCAAGGCCGTGATGGCGATCATGTCCGGCTACACCTATTTCCCGGAGGTGTCCCTGAGTTCGGTCAACCGCTTCGACTGCACCACCAGCGAAGCGCAGCGCCTGGAGCGCCTGACCGATCGCGAACTGCTGATCCTGCAGCACCTGGCCCGCGGGCTGAGCAACAAGGCGATCGGTGAAGCCATGCTGCTCAGCAACAAGACCATCAGCACCTACAAGACCCGCCTGCTGGAAAAATTGCGGGTGCCTTCACAGGTGGATCTGGCCGACCTAGCCAGACGCCACACACTGATCTGACCTGCCCCGTGTCGATAACCACACCGAAACAGCGTGCATGGCTGTGCGCGCTTGCCTTCTGCCTGGCGCTGGCGCTGCCTGGCGCAGACGCCGGCGAGCCGACGTTGCTGGCGCGTGCCAGTGTCGAAGACCTGCGCCTGGACCTCAGCGAGGCCGATCGCCGCTGGCTGCGGGGGCGAAAAGTCCTGTGGCTGGGGGTCGCGCGACCCGACCGGGCGCCGTTCGACATGACGGCCACCGGGCGCGACTACGAAGGACTCACCGCCGACTACGCCGGACTGCTGGGCAAGTTGCTGAACATCGAGATACGGGTGAAATGCTTCGCCGATCGCGGCGAAGCGATCGCGGCGCTGCATGCTGGCCAGATCGACCTGCTCGGTACGCTCAGCGCCGATGAGGCCGCTCGCGCCGGCCTGTTGCTGTCGCGTCCCTATGTAGAAAACCTGCCGGTGCTGGCCACGCGCATCGAAGACGGTCCGGCTGATACGGCCCGTCCCGGTGTCCGCCTGGCGATGCGCGAAGGCTACCTGCCGAGGGATTACGTGCGCCAGCGTTTCCCCGGCAGCCGGCTGCAGGTCTATCCGTCGCTGCTCAATGCCATGGGCGCCGTGGCGTTCGGCCAGGCCGACGTGTTTCTTGGCGACGCCCTCGGCGCCCAGTACCTGTTGCAGAAGAACTACCTCAGCCACCTGCAACTGACCGTCACCGACCTGTTCGAGGAAAGTCACTACGGCTTTGCCGTCTCCTTTCACAACCTGCAACTGCGGGGGCTGGTCAACCAGGCGCTGGAGGCGATTCCCGAGCGCACCCGCCAGTCCATCCTGCATCGCTGGAGTGGTGGGGCCTTCGGTTATCCGGGGCGCTGGCAACTGGACCTGAGCGACATCGAACGGGAATGGCTGCGCCAGCACCCGCGGTTGCGGGTGGCCATCGACGAACAGTTCCTGCCGGTCAGCTACCGCGACGAGCAGGGGGTGTTCCGCGGCATCAGCGCCGACGTGCTGGAGCGCATCAGCCAGCGGACCGGCCTGGTCTTCGACATCGTCGACGGTGGACGCCTGGACGAGATGGTCGATCGCCTGGAACGCGGCAGCATCGACCTGGTCGCGGCATTACCGTTCAGCCGGCGCCGCGAGGAGCGTGTCGGCTTCAGCCGTGCCTATCTCAGCAACAGCCTGGTCCTGGTCACCCGCGACGGCGACAGCCAGCCAGACAGCCTGGAGAACCTCGCCGGCAAGCGCCTGGCCATGGTGCAGGGCAGTGTGCTGGAGGACTGGATCCGCGAACGCCATCCCGACATCAAGGTGCTGTGGAGCGAAGGCCCGTACCAGGCGCTGGAGCGGGTGGCCAGTGGCGAAGCCCAGGGCGCGGTGGTCAGCCTGATGGGCGCGCGCTACACCATTGCCCGTCATCATCGCGACCAGTTGACCATCCGCGCCGCCTTGCCGGTGCCAGCGGTGCATTTTGCCTTCGCCACCCAGGCCGATGCGCCGGAGCTGTTGTCGATCCTCGACAAGGCGCTGTTGAGCATCGCGCCCCAGGAAATGGACGAACTGACCAACCGCTGGCGCAGCGAGGTGATTGTCGCCGACAGCTACTGGCGCAAGTACCGCGGCATGATCATCCAGGGCTTTGTCATGGCCGTGGTCCTGTTGCTGCTGGCGATGTACTGGATCCGCGGGCTGCGGCGCCAGGTGCGGCGGCGCCGCAGCGTCGAGCAGGCGCTGAGCGACCAGCTGGAGTTCATGCGGGTAATGATCGACGGTACGCCGAACCCGATCTACGTTCGTGACCGCAAGGGCGCGCTGCGCACCTGCAATGCCAGCTACCTGCAAGCCTTGAACGTCGAGCGCGACGCGGTGATCAATCAGCCGGTGCCGGAATGGCTGATCGGTGCAGACCAGGCCCGCCAGTGCCGCGAGGCCTATCGGCAGGTCATGACCCAGGGCAACTCGGTGGTCCAGGACCGCGAGCTGGTGCTGTTCGGCAAGCGCCTGACCATCTGCCACTGGATGCTGCCGTACCGCGGCAGCGACGGCGCGGTGGCCGGGCTGATCGGTGGCTGGGTGGACATTTCCGAACGCCAGCAACTCTACGATGCCCTGCAGATGGCCAAGGACGATGCCGAGGCGGCCAACCGGGCCAAGACCACTTACCTGGCGACCATGAGCCATGAGATCCGCACACCGATGAACGCGCTGCAGGGCATGCTCGAACTGGCCTTGCGCAAGGCCGAATCGGGCGTGCTCGACCGCCTGGCCATCGAGGTCGCCTCAGGCGCTGCCCGTGGCCTGCTGGAACTGGTGGGCGACATCCTCGACATCACCCGCATCGAATCCGGGCACCTGGAACTGAGCCCGCAGCAGGTCGACCTGTGCCGCGAGGTGGAAACCACGGTACGCATGTTCGAAGCGCAGGCGCGACAAAAACACCTGCGCCTGACCCTGGACATGGATACCGATCATCACGGATCGGTGCAGGTAATGCTCGATCCGGTGCGTTTCAAGCAGGTGTTGTCCAACCTGATCAGCAACGCCATCAAGTTCACCCACGAAGGCGAAGTGTGCGTAACGCTGGAACTGGAGGCGGAGCGCGATCGGATCGGCCTGCAGTTGTCGGTCGAAGACACCGGGGTAGGCATTCCCGATCACGACCTGGCGCTGCTGGGCAGTCCGTTTCGCCAGGCCAGCAACAACCGCCAAGGCGCCCGCAGCGGTTCTGGCCTGGGCTTGAGCATCAGCCAGACCCTGTGCAACCTCATGGGTGGTCAGATGCAACTGGACAGTACGCTCGGCGTCGGCACCCGGGCGCGCATCTTCCTCGATCTGCCGCGTTCGAACCCGTCGGAGGAAGTGCTCGCCAGCCTTGCGCAACCTCAGGCTGGCAGCGCCACGCCGCTGGATATCCTGGTGGTCGACGACTACCCGGCCAACCGCCTGCTGTTGCAACAGCAACTGAGTTTTCTCGGCCACCGCGTGGCCACGGCGGTGAACGGCCACGAGGGCCTGCGCACCTGGCTGCGCCAACGCTTCGATGTGCTGATCACTGACTGCAACATGCCCGGCATCAATGGCTACGCCCTGGCGCGCGCGGTGCGCGAAGACGAGCGGCGCAAGGGCAAGTCGCCGATGCTGGTCCTTGGCTGCACGGCCAATGCCGTGCCGCAGGAACGGGACACCTGCCTGGCGGCGGGCATGGACGATTGCCTGTTCAAACCCTTGAACCTGACCGAGCTGGCCGACAGGCTCTCGACGTGCGAGATGTCGCGCCCGAGCGGCGATGCCGGAGCGCTCGAAGAACTGGGCGAGGGGCTGGACCTGTCGAGCCTGCGCCAGTTGACCGGTGGCGATCGCGAGTCGATCAGGCACCTGCTCAGTGACCTGCTGACCAGCAACCGCGAAGACCTCGCACGCCTTGAGCGTCTGCACCGTGACAATGATCTCGGCGGCCTCGCCGACCTCGTGCACCGGGTCAAGGGCGGGGCACGGATCATCAAGGCGCGGCACTTGCTGCACGCCTGCGAGCGGCTCGAACAACTGTTTCGCGATGGCTGTCCCCTGCAGCGCCTCGATCCGCTGGTGGAGGCGCTCAAGCAGGCGATGGTGGCGCTGACCCAGCGTCTCGAGCATTTCTGCGAACACTAGTTGCCTACCTTCGGAGATTTCCGCCTTCGGCTAGGAAGCCTCCTGATTCTTCTGCCCGCCAACCGGTGGAATATGGCGGTTGGACCTTTTGAGGGAAGCGGTTGTGCCTGCCAAGTCTTTGCGTGTTCTGATCCTGGAAAACCAGTCGTTTCAACGAGCCATCGCCCTGAAAATCCTCGGTCATCTGGGGTGCCGCGACGTGTGGGTGGCTTCCGGCGGCAACGAGGCCCTCGCCCTGCTGGCGCACGTGGGGCCGGTGGACGTGGTGGTCTGCGACGTGCGCATGGAAGGCATGGACGGTCTGGAGTTCATCCACCGCGCCGCGCAGGCCCGGCTCATCGCCGGCGTCGTGCTCAGCAGCGGCCTGCACTCGGAGATGCGCCGCTGCCTGACGCGTCTGTTCGACCGGCTCGGCGTGGCCTTCCTGGGCGATGTCGGCAAACCCCTGCGCCTGGAAACCATGCGCGATGCCCTGGGTCGCCTGCGCTCCAGGGTTCCGCTGCTGGCGTGTCCTGCGCCGCAGGTTTCGGACATCGACGAGGCGCAGATCCGCCGGGGACTGTCGTACAAGGAGCTGGAGGCCTGCTATCTGCCACGCTGCGACCTGGGCAACGGCGAGATCCTGGGCGTGGATGTCATCGCTCAGTGGAACCATCCGGAAAAAGGCGTGCTGGCGCCGAACCTGTTCATGCCGCTGGCGCAGCGCACCGGTCTGCTGGATGACGTGCTGGCCGCGTTGCTGGAGCAGGGGCTGTCGCTGCAACGCAAGCTGCTTGCGAGCGGAAGGCTGCTGCGCATGTCGTTTCCCCTGCAGGTGTCGCAACTGGGGGCGAGGGGCCTCAGCCGGCGCATCAGGTTGCTGATGCAGTTTCATCGCTCGGCCGGACAGGGCATCGGGTTCGAAGTGAACTTCAACGGTGGCCAGCCATGCTCGGCCTTGCACCTGGAAAACCTGATCCGCCTGCGCATGCAGGGATGCGGCCTGTGTCTTGGCGAGTTCGGTGACGATGGCGGCTCGTTCCAGCGCCTGTGCCAGCTACCGTTCAGCGAGATCAAGATATCCCGGCAGTTCATGGCGGAGCTCGAGCATCAGCCGCGGCACCGGGCGGTGATACGCGCCTGCCTGAGCCTGGCCGACACGCTGGGGCTGAGTGCGACCGTCACGGGCGTGGAGAGTCCCGGGCAACACCTGATTCTGATGGACCTCGGCTGTGGCATCGGCCAAGGCGATTACTTCGCGCCGTTGCTCAAGCGCGAAGAACTGCTGCAGCGTTTCGAGCGCGGTCTGCAGAATCGGCGAGCGGAAAGATAAAACACTGACAAATCATGGGGAAACTGTACCGGCTGCTAGCAATGTGCTACAAATTCGAGCCTCATATTCAGGTTCAACCACGCAAGGAAGGTGACACATGACTGCAAGCGCGCTGATCGAAACCGTAAACGCCGACTCCCTGACCACGCTGCTGCAAGACGCCGGCTGCCGCGTCAACCGCATCGAGCAGAACCAGGTTGTGCAACTGGCCACCGCCAGCCAGGGTATCGGTTACAACGTACGCTTTGGCAACGCCGCCCAGGAACAGGGCGAGTATCTGGATTTCACTTACAGCTGCGCGTTGCGCGTCCAGGGCGAACTGCCTGAGGGCCTGGCCAACCGCTGGAACGCCTCGCGCCGTTTCGCCCGCCTGTCGGAGCAAGGTGAGTTCCTCGTTCTGGAACAGGATGTCGTGGTCGCCGATGGCGTCAGCGCACGTCACCTGCTGGGCTCGCTGGTCCTGTGGGATCGCCTGCTGCAGGAATTCGTGGTCTACCTGCGTGACTACAGCCGCAACGCCGCCGCTGCCCAGCAGCCAGTGGAAAGCGCTTCGTGAGCCGTGGCCGCCTCTGGGCCGGCGCCGGAGCGCTGGCTGCGCTGACCGTGGCAGTCATCCTGGCACTGCGTCCGGGCGATGATCTGGAAGCGGCCAGCCGTACCGTTCCTGAAACCACCGACAGCGGCACCGCGCTGGCTCGCCTTGGCGACCAGCAGGTCGGCGCTGAAGAACTCAAGGCCTTGTTTGCCCAGTTGCCGGCCACTGCGCGCCAGCAACTGCGCAACGACCGTCCGGCCCTGGAAACCTGGATCCGCGCGCGCCTGGCGGAAAAGGCCCTGTACCAGCAGGCCGAGGCCAAGGGCTGGTCGAAGCGTCCCGACGTGGAAGCCCAGACCCGTGCAGCGGTGGAGCAGATCGTTCTGCGCAGCTACCTGAACAGCGTCACCCAGGTGCCGGACGATTATCCGGGCGAACAGGAGCTGAAACAGGCTTACGAGAACGGCAAGGCGTCGCTGCAGGTGCCGGCGCTGTACCGGGTCAGCCAGATCTTCCTGGCCGTTCCGGACGAGCAGGCGCTGGAATCGGTGCGCAAGCAGGCCGAGAGCATCGCCAAGCGCGCCCAGGCGTCCGGGGGCAACTTCGCGGAACTGGCGAAGACCTACTCCCAGGACGCCGGCAGCGCCAGCCGTGGCGGCGACATCGGCCTGCAACCACTGGCGCAGTTGCTGCCGGAAGTGCGCAGCGCCGTGTCGAAGCTCAAGGTCGGTGCGGTCAGCGAGCCGCTGCAGAGCCCGCTGGGCCTGCACATCGTCAAACTGACCGAGGCCCAGCCGGCCCGCGTCGCCACCTTCGACGAGGTTCGCGGGCAACTGCGCGATGCGCTGCGTGCGCAACGCCAGGAGCAGGCGGCCAAGACCTACGTCGAAGGCATGTTCAACAGCGCCACCCTGAGTATCGACGGGGCGGTGTTGAACAAGGTGATCGAAGCCGAGAAGTAACCTGCCTGCCAGCGCTCATGGAACAAACATGACTATTTGATCTGGCTGGACCTGTGGGAGCTCGCTCCCACAGGTCTCTCAGGCACCCACCACCGCACCTGTCACCACCTCCGCGTCTTTGGCCCGCATCTGCCGCCGATACTTCGGCAGCGCCATCAGCAGAAACGCCGCCGCCAGCACCAGCAGGCTCACCGACGCCGCCAGCGCGTAGCGCAACGATTCACCGCCGAGCGTGCCGACGAACACATCGCTCAACACCCCGATCACCAGCGGCCCCAGCCCGACCCCGAGCAGGGTCATGGACATGACGAAGATTGCCGTGGCCTGGGCCAGTCGCGTGGCCGGGAACAGGTGAGTGATGGCGCCCAGGCACGGCGTTGCCCACCACACCCCGAAGAAGCCGAACGCGCTGTAGAACAGGAACGCCTGGGGCACCGGAATGCTGCCGATATGGAAGGCGATGCCTTGGGGCCAGAGGAAATAGGCGAGGGCGAAGGGAATGCTCAGCAGGGTGCCGAGCAGCGGAACGCCAATCTGCCAGCCCACGTCGCGCCGCGCCAGGCGGTCGGTGAGGATGCCGCATACCAGCGTGCCAATGGTCGAGCCGGTGCCGCCCACCACGCCCACCAGGAAACCCGCTTCCTGCAGGTTCAGGCCATGGGAACGGATCAGGAAGCTGGGGCTCCAGGTGCCGATGGCATAGCCGGCGATGGCCGCCGAGCCGCCGGTCAGTACCAGCCAGATGAAGGAGGGCATGCGCAGCAGCTCCACCAGGGTTTCCAGCCAGCCTTCCCTGGCGGCGGCGCCGGTCTCCCGGGGCGCCACCTGCGGCCTGGGCGCGCGAACGGTGAGCAGCAGGACCAGCCCGAGCAGAATCCCCGGCGCGCCAATCAGCAGGAATGCATGGCGCCAGCCATAGTGCTGGGCGATCCAGCCGCCGAGACCGAGGCCGACGATGGCGCCCAGGCTGGATCCCAGCATCAGCACCGATAACGCCGTCGAGCGCCGGTTGGCCGGGTACAGGTCGGACACCATCGCCACCGACGGCGCCGTGCCGCCGGCTTCGCCCACCGCCACGCCGATCCGCGCCAGCACCAGGGTCAGGAAGTTGCCGGCCAGGCCGCAGAGCATGGTCATCAGGCTCCAGGCCATGCAACTGAAGGCAATCACCGGTTTGCGCCCGATGCGGTCCGACAGCCGCCCCAGCGGCAGGCCGAACACCGTGTAGAACACCGCGAAGGTCACTCCCGAGAGCAGGCCGATGCCGGTGTCGGAGATGCCGAATTCGAGTTTCACCGGCTCGATCAGGATCGCCATCAACTGGCGGTCGATGTAGTTGAAGACATAGATGCAGGCGAGCACCAGAAGCGCGTAGTGCGTGCGCCAGGTGACGGGGCTGGAAGGGTTCACGGGGTCGCTCCGGTTCTTGTTGTATGGGCTCGATCGTCGGCGCATCGGGCAGCGCTTTCATCGTCCGTTCAGACCATTTTTATCGCCTGTTCCAAGGCGCTGGCGACGATACCCCAAGGCGCAAAACTAGTCTTGTCGGACGATGTTTCAGCCCCGTCGCAAGTCAATCATGCAGCCCATATCCGGGGTTGCGGCACTGCCTGTCAGCCCGGGCACAACAAGAAGGTAAGGAGCTGACATGAGCATCTTGTTCGAGCCGGTGCGCCTGGGCGACCTGCAACTGGCCAACCGTATCGTCATGGCCCCGATGACCCGCAGCCGCGCCGATTCGCGGGGCGTCCCCACCCGCGAGATGGTCGATTATTACCGGCAGCGCGCCAGTGCCGGGCTGATCGTTGCCGAAGGCACCGCGCCCTCGGCCAGCGGCCTGGGCTATTGCCGCACGCCGGCGATCTACGAGGCCGGGCAGATCGCCGCCTGGCGCCAGGTGACCGACGCCGTACATGGCGAAGGCGGGCGCATCGTCCTGCAACTGATGCATGTCGGCCGCGCTGCCAGTCGCCACAACAAACCGGCCGGCGCCGCCACCGTGGCGCCCTCGGCAATCCGCGCCCGCACCCAGGTGTTCACCGACGCGGTGGGCATGGCCGACACCGAGCAGCCCGAGGCCCTGAGCCTGGACGGCATCGCCGCGGTCATCGGCGACTATCGCCAGGCCGCGCTCAATGCCCGTGAAGCCGGTTTCGACGGCGTCGAGCTGCACTGCACCAGCGGCTACCTGCCGATGCAGTTCCTCGCGTCGGGCAGCAACCAGCGTGACGACGCCTACGGCGGCAGCGCACAGAACCGCGCCCGGTTCGTGGCCGAGACGGTACAGGCCATGGCCGAGGCCATCGGTGCCGGACGCGTGGGCCTGCGGTTCTGCCCCGGCAACCCCTATAACGACATCCACGACGACGACCCGGCGCAGACCGCCATCGCCCTGTGCCAGGCCGTGGCGAACCAGGGCCTGGCCTACCTGCACGTCATGCGTTCGCCGCTGGGTGACCTCGACGCCTTCGCCCTGGCCCGCGAGCACGGCGGACACAAACTGGTGCTCAACGACGGCTTCGATGGCGACTCGGCCCGTGCCGCGCTTGAAGCAGGAGAGGGCGTGGCCGTGTCTTTCGGCCGGCATTTCATTGGCAATCCGGACCTGGTCCAGCGCCTGCGCCATGGCCAGCCGCTGGCCGGCTTCGACCGCAAGACCCTCTACACCGCCGGCCCCCGTGGCTATACCGATTACCCGTCTTGCCGCCAGCCGGCGGAGGTGGCGCAATGACCCTCGCACCGACCGCCCAGCGGACCGCTACCGTGGTGCCCCGCGAGCAGACCCAGGCCATCCTCGACCGCCGCGCTGTCGCCGCCGGGCAGATCAAGCCGGCCGACCGCTACACCCTGGCCGACCGCCTGGAGCAACAGGCCCGACGCTTCGCCGAACGGCCGTTCCTGATCTACGGCGAGCAGTCCCTCAGCTACGCCGAAGTGGACGCCCGCGCCAACCAGATGGCCCACACCTTCTATGCCAAGGGGCTGCGCGCCGGCGATGTGTGCGCCATGGTCATGGAGAACCGTCCGGCGTTCTTCTGCACCTGGTTCGGCCTGGTCAAACTGGGCGTGGTGGTGGCCTTCATCAACACCCAGGTCAACGGCAAACCGCTGCTGCACGCCCTGCAGACCACTGCGGCGAAGGCGCTGGTGATCGGCGAGGAATGCCTGGGCAACGTGCTCGCCACCGATGGTCTGCCGCCATTGGCCTACTGGCTGGTGGGCGATGACGAGGTGCCTTGGGCCGGTGATATCCCCGGTTTCATCGACCGCCAGTTCGCCACCCGCCTGGACAGCGCGCCGCGCACGGCCTTCCCGCGGTATATCCGCGCCGAGGTGAAAGCCGAGGCCGCGACCCTGCTGATCTTCACCTCCGGCACCACGGGTCTGCCCAAGGCGGCGCGCTACAGCCACATGCGCTGGATGTCTTCGGGGGACGTGATGGAAATCACCCTCGACGTCACCTGCGAAGACGTCTTCTATTGCTGTCTGCCGCTCTATCACGGCGCCGCCGCCACTTCGGTGACCTCCACCGCGCTGCGCGCCGGTGCCAGCATCGTGGTGCGGCGCAAGTTCAGCGTCAGCGAGTTCTGGCGCGATGTGAATCGCCACCGCATCACCGTGTTCCAGTACATCGGCGAAATCTGCCGCTACCTGCTCAACCGTCCCGAGCAGCCCGGCGAACGCGACCATAACCTGCGCTGCATGCTTGGCGCCGGCCTTACGCCAGAGTCGTGGCAGCGCTGGATCGAGCGCTTTGGCCAGGTGCGGGTGTTCGAAGGCTGGGGCGCCACAGAGGCCAACACCGCGCTGATCAACGTCGACAACTTCGTCGGTTCCTGCGGACGCATTCCCGACTGGAGCCGTACCAACCTGCGGCTGATCCGCTACGACGTGGAAAACGACTGCCATCCACGGGACGAGAACGGTTTCTACCAGGTCTGCGACGTGGGCGAGGTGGGCGAAGCCATGGCCTTTATCGTCGACCATCCGGAAATCGGCGGCGGTCGTTTCGAGGGCTACACCACCGCGGCGGCCACCGAGAGCAAGATCCGCCGCAACGTGCTCAGCGCCGGCGACGCCTGGTGGAGCTCGGGCGACCTGCTGCGCCAGGACGCCGATGGCTACTGCTACTTCGTCGACCGGATCGGCGATACCTTCCGCTGGAAGAGCGAGAACGTCTCGACCCAGGAAGTGGCCGATGCCCTCGGCGATCTGCCAGGCCTGGAACTGATCAATATCTATGGCGTGCAGGTGCCCGGCCACGAAGGCCGCGCCGGCATGGCTGCGGTGCTGATGCAGCCGGGCCAGGCGTTCGATGCCGACGCGCTGTACGCCCTGACCCAGGAGCGCCTGCCGCGCTATGCCGCGCCGCTGTTCGTACGGGTGAGCGCCGCCGCCGACCTGACCACCACCTTCAAGCTGCGCAAGGTCGATCTGCAGCGCCAGGGCTACTGCCCGCAGGCCTGCCAGGACCCGCTGTACCTGCGCGATGAACAGGCCGGCACCTACCGACCTTACTCGGCAGAGCTGCTGCAGCGCCTGGAACTGGCCCCCTTCGTGGTCGCTGGCCATGACTGACCTCGACCGCAACGGCCACGAACAGCGCGATGGCCTGCGCTACCCCTGGCCGCAGGCGCCGGCGGGCGGCGACGTGCGCGAAGTGGCGGACGGGGTGTTCTGGTTGCGCATGCCGCTGCCGTTTCGCCTCGACCACATCAACCTCTACCTGCTGCGCGATGGCGACGCCTGGGTGGCGGTGGACACCGGCATGAACACCGAGCAGACCTTCGAGGTCTGGGAGCAGGTGTTCACCGGGGTGTTCGCCGGCCAGCCGCTGCGGGCCGTGCTTTGCACCCACTTCCACTCCGACCATGCCGGGGTCGCCGGCTGGCTGGCCGAGCGCTTCCGTTGCCCGGTGTACATGACCGAGCGCGAATACCAATCGCTCTACGTCAAGGTGCCGGAGGGCGACGCGCCGGGCTGGGACTTCATCGACTACTACCTCAAGGCCGGCTTCAGCCCGGAACAGGCCGGCGAGATGTACCGGACCATCCAGAACGGCCATTTCCGCCCGCTGCATTTCAACAGCTACCGGCGATTGCGCGACGGTGATCGCCTGCGCATCGGCAACCGGGACTGGCAGGTCGTGGTGGGCCGTGGCCATTCGCCGGAACACGCTTGCTTCTACGCCGAGGCGGACGCGCTGCTGATCTCCGGCGACCAGGTGCTGCCGCGCATCACCTCCACCGTCGGCGTACATGCCAGCGAGCCGGACGGCGACCCGCTGCGGGACTGGCTGGCGTCCATCGAGCACCTGCGCCACCTGCCCGACAACGTGCTGGTGCTGCCGGCCCACGAGCGACCGTTCTTCAACCTGCACACGCGCCTCGACCAGTTGGCCGCCCATCACCGGGCGCACCTGGCGCGGCTACTGGCCTGCTGTGACGCGCCGCGCAGCGCGCTCGAGCTGATGGCCGAATTGTTCCCGAAGCTGTCCGGTCGTTTCGACGAACTGATGGCGCTGGGCGAAACGTTGGCCCATGCCAACTACCTCATGGCCGAAGGGTCGCTGTCGCGGCAGGAGCAGGGCGGTCTGTACCGCTACCAGCGCCTGGTCGCGCAAAGCCCTGCGGCCGACCCGCTCGAAATGCCCTGAGCGGTGGTCAATCCCGGCAGCCCCATGGCTGCCCAACAGGAGAGTCAGTGTGATCGATAACAACAACAAGAAAGCGCATGGCCTTGGCTCGCACGGGCTGCGGCTGTCCGGACTGGCGGCGGCCATGGCCCTGGCCTCGACCCCGGCGCTGGCCGGCGAAACCATCGAGTTCGACAACGGCGCTACCATCGACTGGTCGGTGACCACCAGCTATGGCGTCGGCGTACGCCTGGGCAAGCAGAGCGACCGGCTGATGGGGGTCAATGCCGACGACGCCAACCGCAACTTCGACCGCGGCAGCCTCACCACCAACCGCATCGGCGCGCTGGGCGAGATGATCCTGCGCAAAGACAACTACGGCGCCGTGGTGCGTGCCAGCACCTTCTACGACGATGTCTACCACAAGGGCAACGACAACGATTCGCCGGCCACGGTAAACAAGGGCGGCGACCACGACGAATTCACCAGCGACACCCGCTACTACAGCGGCGGCCGCACCCGTTTGCTGGACGCCTATGTGTTCGGCGGCTGGCGCTTCGACAACGACACCATGCTCGACGTCAAGGCCGGGCGGCATATCGAGTCCTGGGGCGAGAGCCTGTACTACCCCGGCGTCAACGGCGTGCAGAACCCGTCCGACGCGGTCAAGGCGGCGCAGCCGGGTGTCGAGGTCAAGGAAGTGCTGCTGCCGGTGGGCCAGGTTTCGGCCTCGTTCCGCCTCAACCCGCAGATCACTTTCGGTGCCTACGTCCAGTACGAGTGGAAGGGCACCGAACTGCCGCCGGTGGGCAGCTACCTGTCCAGCAGCGACGTGATCGGCCCGGGCCGCGAGTTCATCTACAGCGGCGCCAACAAGATCGCCTACCGCGGCACCGACGAACCTCGCGACAGCGGCCAGTGGGGCGTGCAGGTGCGCTTCCGTCCGGTGCCGGCGATCGAGATGTCGCTGTTCCACGTCAACTACCACGACAAGAACCCGGCCACCGCGCTGGTGGGCTACAACCCGGTTCCGGTGGGCGGCGGCCTGTATGCCTTCGCCGCCAACGGCTACAAGGTCAAGTACTTCGAAGACATCAAGCTCACCGGCATCAGCGCCTCGACCAAGCTGGGCGAAGTGCAGGTCGGTGCCGAGTGGTCGTACCGCGATGGCGCGCCGATCATGGTCAATACCGGCCTCGGTCCGGTACCGGCGCGGGGCAAGGGCCAGCAGATGCAGCTCTCGGCCATGCGCGTGCTGGGCGACCGGCCATGGGCCAGCCAGACCACCCTGACCGGCGAAATCATCCATGTGCGCGCCGACAGCGTCGAGGGCACCTCCGCGGCGCCCAACCTGCAAGGCGTGAACCTGCTGCCGTCCCTGAGCGGCATGGTCGGAGAATCCGATGACTACACCTACAAGACCGCCTCGGCCTGGCGCAGCCGCGACGCCAGCGCCTACACCCTGGGCGCATCGTTCAGTTATCCGGGGGTTTTCCAGGGCTGGGATCTGGAGGTGCCAGTGCGCTTCTCCAACGTGTTCAGCGGCTCGACACCCATGGCCGGCAGCATCTCCGGGGTGCAGGGCGACCGACGCCTGAGCGTGGGCACCACCTGGAAATACCTGGGCAACCTCGAAGTCGGCCTCAACTACACCGGCTACCTGGGCTCGGCGGACCCGGTCAAGCGGCCCTTCGCCGACCGCGACTACGCCACCTTCTCGATGAAATACAGCTTCTAACCTGCACCTGCCCCGGGCCGCAGGTCCGGGGCTTCCATCGCTATGACAACCGGGCCACAGGCCCGGACGGGGAGAAATCATGGGCCTGAAAGGGCATGCGGCCATTGTTGGCACCGCGCAATACAAACCGGAAAAGTACGCCACGGCGCCGAAGATGTTCCACCTGGAGCAGGTCGCCGATCTTGCCGCCCGCGCCCTGCGTGACGCCGGACTCAAGGCCGAGGACCTCGATGGGCTGGTGATCAACGGCCCGCACTTCCACGAAGCCTCGGTGTTCGTCCCGGCCATGGCCGCCGAGTACCTGGGCCTGCGTCTGAATTTCGCCGAAGTGGTGGACCTGGGCGGCTGCACCTCGGTGGGCATGGTCTGGCGTGCGGCCGCCGCCATCGAACTGGGCCTGTGCCAGGCGGTGCTGTGCGTGCTGCCGGCACGTATGGCGCCCTTCGGCCCGGATGAAGACCCAAGCTGGATGGCCCGGGCCATGCGCTTCGGTGGCCATAGCACCGCGTTCGGTGCACCGGAAGCGGAGTTCGACCTGCCTTACGGCCACATGGGCCAGAACACCGGCTACGCGATGATCGCCCAGCGTTACGCCGCGCAGTATGGCTACGATCCGGTGGCGCTGGCCAAGATCGCCGTGGATCAGCGCACCAACGCCCTGGCCAACCCGGAGGCGATGTTCTTCGGCCAGCCGCTGAGCGTCGAGCAGGTGCTGGGCAGCCGCATGGTGGCCGACCCGCTGCATGTGCTGGAAATCGTCATGCCGGTGGCCGGCGGCGCGGCGATGATCATCGCCTCGAAGGAAGTGGCAGCGCGGGCGCGCAAGCGGCCGGCCTTCGTCACCGGTTTTGGCGAGCATCTGGCCTTCAAGTCGCCATCCTACGCCCAGGACATGATCCACACGCCGATCGGCCCGGCTTCGCAGCGGGCCTTCGCCATGGCCGGGCTCAAGCCGGCCGACGTCGACGCCGCGCAGATCTATGACTGCTACACCATCACCGCGCTGCTCACCCTGGAAGACGCCGGTTTCTGCGCCAAGGGCGAGGGCATGGCCTTCGTCCGCGAGCACGACCTGACCTACCGCGGCGACTTTCCGATGAACACCCACGGCGGTCAGCTCAGCTTCGGCCAGGCAGGCGCAGCGGGCGGCATGTCCCAGGTGATCGAGGCGGTGACGCAGCTTGCCGGCAGCGCCGGGGAACGTCAGCTCAAGGGCTGCGACACCGTCTACGTCTCCGGCACCGGCGGCGTGATGAGCGAGCAGGGCGCATTGATTCTTCAGGGAGCATAAGAGCATGTCCAACAACAAACCGATGCCCGTTGCCACGGAGATCTCCGCGCCATTCTGGGAAGGGCTCAAGGCCCGCCGGCTGCTGATCCAGCAGTGTGACGCCTGTTCGCAGTGGCTGTTCTACCCGCGCCGGCACTGCCCGGCGTGCCTGGGGCAGGCCCTGAGCTGGCGTGAGGTGGACGGCACGGCGACGCTGTACACCTACACCGTGGCGCGGATTCCGACCCTGTCGGACTTCGCCGACGAGATGCCGCAGAAGCTGGCGGTGGTGGAACTGGCCGAAGGTGTTCGCATCAACACCACACTGGTAGGCCTGAACGAGGACGACATCCGTATTGGCATGCGCCTGAAACCGGTGTTTGCCGAGGCGGACGCCAAGGGCAATCGGCTGCTGCGCTTTACCGGGCTGGAGCAGGACGTCGCCACGCTGGAACCGCTGCCGGGGCTTGAGCCTGAGCCGCAGCCGGTCGAAGACGCAGTGCCGGTACGCACGATCGACTTCAACGACGCTGCGGCGTTGCAGGGGCTGGTCAGCGACCAGTTCAGCGACTGGAGCAATGTCGTCACGGTCGACCAGGCGCTGATCGATGCCTTCGCCCAGCTATCGGGCGACGATTACTGGATTCACACCGATCCGGAGCGGGCGCGCCTGCAGAGCCCGTTCGGCGGCACCATCGCCCACGGTGCGCTGGTCCAGGTGCTGCAGTCGCGAATGAAGCTGGCACTGGGCTTCGAGATCACTGGCTTCTCCACCCAGATCAACTACGGCTCCGACCGCCTGCGCTTCCCGGCGCCGGTGCCGGCGGGCTCGCGGATCCATGCGCGGGCGCGGGTCAAGAGCGTGGAACTGCTGGGGCGCGGGACGCAGTTGACCCTGGAGATCAACACCCATGTGCTGGGTCAGGAGCGGCCGTCGGTGATCAATGACCTGGTGATTCTGTATCGCGGCTGATGGCCTCATCGCCGGCAAGCCGGCTCCCACGGTTATGGGCGCCGGCAACACCGCGCTGATTTCATAAGCCATTTGGACGATGCCCCGAACCCTGCCACCCCTGACTATCCCCTGAAACAAGAACACCGGATCAGGGAGCAGCGTGCAGCGATGAATCAGGTCAAGCAATGGGTGACGCACTGCGTCGAGGTCATCGCCGACTGGCTGATGGCCTGGCGCAAAGGGCTGCTGGCACTGTTCGTGCTGCTCAGCCTCGGGCTGGGCTACAGCGCCCTCAACACGCAACTGGACCCGGGCTTCAACAAGCAGATCCCGGTGCGCCACGCCTTCATGGTCAACTTCCTCAAGTTCAGCCAGTACTTCACCGGCGCCAACCGTCTGCTGGTCAGCGTGCGCTGGAAGGGCGAGGGTGACATCTACAACCCCGAGTTCCTCGATACCCTGCGCAAGGTCACCGACGATGTGTTCTTCATCAGCGGTGTCAGCCGGCCCAGCGTGACCTCGCTGTTCACCGCCAACGTGCGCTACATCGAGATCACCGAGGAAGGCTTCTACGGTGACGTGGTGGTGCCGCCGCGCTTCGCCGGCACCCCGGAGGACCTGGCCCAGGTCCGCAGCAACGCCGCCGCCTCCGGGCAGATCGGCCGGCTGGTCGCCAACGACCTGCGCTCGGCCATGGTCCGCGCCGACCTGCAGGACCTCGATCCGCGCACCGGCAAGCCGGTGGACTACAACCAGATCGCCCAGGGGCTGGAAGAGATCCGCCAGAAGTATTCCAGCGACAAGATCGAGATCAACATCGTCGGCTTCGCCAAGCTGGTGGGCGACGTGGTGGAAGGGCTGACTACGGTGATCGGCTTCTTCGCCATCGCCTTCGTCATCACCGGCCTGCTGCTGTGGCTGTACTCCCGCTCCCTGCGCCTGACCCTGGTGGCGCTGGCGGTGGCGCTGTTGCCGGTGGTCTGGCTGCTGGGCCTGTTGCCGCTGCTGGGGCTGGGCATCGACCCGATGTCGATCCTGGTGCCATTCCTGATTTTCTCCATCGGCGTGTCCCACGCCGTGCAGATGACCAACGCCTGGAAACAGGACGTGGTGGCCGGTGCCACCTCCCTGCAGGCGGCGCGCACGGCGTTCTGCAAGATCTTCATTCCCGGTTCCCTGGCGCTGCTGATGAACGCCCTGGGTTTCGCCGTAATCATGCTGATCGACATTCCCATCGTCCACGAGCTGGGAGTGACCGCCTGCATCGGTGTGATGCTGATGATCGTCACCAACAAGCTGATGCTGCCGATCATCATTTCCTGGCTACCGCTGGAGCGTGGCCTGCTGCGCAAGGAGCAAGCCAGCAGCCAGGCCCGCCATCGCCTGTGGTGGCGGCTGTCGGCGCTGGCCGAACCAGGCCCGGCGCTGGCGGTATTCGGCCTGAGCCTGCTGTTGCTCGCCGCCGGGGTCTGGAAGGCCCGGGAGCTGGCGGTGGGCGATATCGGCGCCGGTGCGCCCGAGCTGCGCGCCGATTCGCGCTACAACCAGGACAACGCCCGGATCATCGGCAGCTACTCCATCGGCCTCGACGTGCTGTCGGTGTTCGTCCAGGCCCACGATGTCGAAGAAGGCTGCCTCAACCCCGAGGTGATGCGTGCGGTGGAAGGTTTCGACTTCCGCATGCGCGCGGTCAAGGGCGTGCAGTCGGTGCAGAGCGTGGCGGGCATGGGTAAGCGGGTGATCGCCGGCAATAACGAAGGCAACCCGCGCTGGGCGGCGATTCCCGGCTCGTCCCGTGGTCTGAGCCAGGGCGCCCGCGCCTACATGCCGGACGACGGCCTGGTCACCGATGGCTGTCAGCAGATGCAGATCCTGGTGTTCCTTGCCGACCACGAAGGCGCCACCATCAGCCACGCGGTCAACGAGGCAAAACGGATCATCTCCGAGGTGGCCACGCCACGGGTGGAATTCCTCCTGGCCGGCGGCAACGTCGGGGTGATGGCGGCCTCCAACGAGGCGGTCAAGCGCGCCGAGGTGATCATGCTGGCGGCGCTGTTCGGCTCGGTGGCGCTGTTCTGCTGGCTGACCTTCCTCTCGATGCGGGCAGTGCTGTGCATCCTGGTGCCGCTGGCGATCGTGGCGATCCTGTGCAACGCGCTGATGGCCATGCTCGGTATCGGCCTGAAAGTCGCGACCTTGCCGGTGATGGCCCTGGGGGTCGGTGTCGGCGTGGACTACGGCATCTACCTGTACGAACGCATCCAGCACGAGATGTCCGCCGGTGCCGACCTGCGCGAGGCCTTCTACCAGGCCATGTGCCAGCGCGGTACGGCGGCGGTGTTCACCGCGCTGACCATGTCCATCGGTGTCTGCACCTGGGCCTTCGCGCCGCTGAAGTTCCAGGCCGACATGGGCGTGCTGCTGTCGTTCATGTTCCTGGTCAATGTGCTGGGGGCGATCTTCCTGCTGCCGGCGCTGGCGGCCTGGTTCAACCGCGGGCGGCCGCTGGTGCAGCGCGAGGCGCAGTCGGTGGAAGTGCTGCGCGGCGAATTCCGCCTGAAGAAACAGCCGGCAGCACCACACATCCGGTAACCAAAAATATAAGCGAGCGCCCTATTGTGGGCGCTGCGGGAGATAGCGAGACTGTGGCGGCGCCGATTTTTCCTGCAGAGAAAAACGACGCCACCTTGCGATGTGCACTGTCAACGGGGCGGCCCCATTGCCCCGAGCCGAAATTATAAAAATAACAAGGGAAGGCACCGCCTTACCCGAGCGAGGAAACGACTGTGGAAAATCCGGTATTGACCCTCGATGCCCTGAGCAGCTTCGGACTCGACCTGGCCGGCTATGACCGGCTTGTCGGCGAAGTCTACGACGGCGCCATGGACCCCAAGCTCATGGCCCGCGCCCTGACCAGCCTGCGCGACCTCTACGCCGCCAACTACGTGACCCTGATCCTGCGGGTGCCAGACCAGCCCGACATGGGCGTGATGATTATCGTCGGCGACATCGAAGGCGCCGGCGAAGTCAGCTACATGGCCTACCCACAAACCCAGACCCCGTTCACCAACCTGCCTGCCGACTACGTGTTCACCGTCGACGATGTGCTCAGCGCCACCGAGTGGGAGCGCAGCGCCTACTTCAAGATGTTCTGCGGCCCCCAGGACGTATTCCATGTCATGGGCGTGGACATCTCCACCCCCGACGGCGGCAAGCTGCGTTTCCGCGTGACCCGGCCCAAGCGGGCGCCGGCCTTCTCCCGCGATGACCGTGCCCTGTGCGCTACCTTGCTGCCGCACCTGCGCCGGGCCATGCAGGTGCACAACCTGCTGGACCGCAGCGAATCCCTCAGCGAGCTGTATTCCCAGGCCATCAGCCGCCTGTCGGTGGCGACCCTGGTACTGGACGAGAGCGGCAGCGTGCTGCGGGTCAACCCGGTGGCCCAGGACCTGCTGTCCCAGGCCGACGGCCTGAAGCTGGTGGGCGGTCGTCTGGAAGCCACCTACCCGAGCGACAACCGCGAGCTGCAGCGCCTGATTCGCGCGGCATTCTCGCCGGATGCGCCGAAGAGCGCCGAGGCCATGTCGGTGACCCGGCCGTCCGGGCAGGTCAACCTCGGTTTGGTGGTCGAACCCATCCCGTCGCTGGACTGGGCGGAAGAGAAGGGCAAGCCGGCGGCGCTGGTGTACATCCGCGACGCGGCGAGCAAGTCGCTGGCCAGCGAGCTGGTGACCAAGCAATTGTTCAACCTGACCAAGGCCGAGACCGCACTGGCGATGGAACTGGCCAACGGCCTGTCGCTGGAAGAGGCGGCGGAAGAGCTGAACATCCGCCGCAACACGGCGCGGGCGCACCTGCGCTCGATCTTCTCCAAGACCGGCGTGCGCCGGCAGACCGAACTGGTGCGCATCCTGCTCAACAGCGTGGTGGCGCTGGGCAAGCCGAAGATGCCGCTCAAGAGCGTCGGCAAGCTGAAAGTGCCGCCGCCGCAACTGGCGGTGGCGCGGCGGGCCTAGATCTTAGTCTGCTCGGACGATGCTCCGGTCGTTCCGAGCGTTGATAGTGGAATGGCTGTGCAGCCCATCACTGCATGGGTATCTACGCATTTCGCAACCAGGTGCAAAGGGATAGAGCACTTGCAACCCTTGTGGGAGCGGCTTCAGCCGCGATCGGCGGCGCAGCCGTCGTAGAACCTGAATCCGCGATTCTGCTGGAATACCGGGATTACAGGCTTTATGGCCGCTGTGCGGCCAATCGCGGCTGAAGCCGCTCCCACCAGGGTTCTGTGCTTGTCTGCGAGATCCATGGATGCCCTTGCCAGCGATAACTTCCCCAAAAAATCGCAGGAATACTCATCATGCCCACCACCGCCATCACCGGTTCAGCCTCCGGCATCGGCGCCGCCGTCGCCCGTGCGCTGCGTGCCGCTGGCCACACCGTCATCGGCATCGACCGGCAGAACGCCGACGTCACTGCCGACCTGTCCACCGCCGACGGCCGCGCCGCTGCCATCGCCCGCACCCTGGAACTCAGCGACGGCGTGCTCGACGGCCTGGTCTGCTGCGCCGGCGTCGGTGTCACCGCGCCCAATTGCGGCCTGATCGTCGCCATCAACCACTTCGGCGTCAGCCAGTTGCTCGCCGGGCTCGAGCCCGCCCTGGCCAAGGGCAATAACCCTGCCGCCCTGGTGATCGGCTCGGTAGCGGCGATCCGCCCCGGCAGTGAACAGGAGCCCATGACCCAGGCCATGCTCGACGGCGACGAAGCCCGGGCCGTGGCCATCGCCAACGAACTGGGCGAGCCACAGGTGGCCTACGCCTGTTCCAAGTACGCCATCACCCATCATTCCCGACGCCTGGCCTCGGCCTGGGGGCGCCAGGGCATCCGCCTCAACGTGGTCGCCCCCGGTGCGGTGGAAACACCGTTGCACGATGCCTCGCGCAACGACCCGCGGTTTGGCCAGGCCGTGCGCGACTTCGTCGCGCCGCTGGGGCGCAACGGCCATCCCGAGGAAATCGCCGAACTGATCGCCTTCCTGCAATCGGAGCGCGCCGGGTTCATCCATGGCGGGGTGATGTACATCGACGGCGGCATGGACGCCATGGTCCGCCCGCAACGGGTCTGAGGAGCGCAGCATGAGCAAGGTCGCATTCATCACCGGCGCCAGCCGCGGCATTGGCCGCGCGGCAGCGCTGGCCTTCGCCGGGGCGGGTTTCGATGTCGCCATCAGCGCCCGTACCCTCGACGAAGGCGAGCAGCATCCCCATGCCCTGCGCGATGCCAGCGGCGCGCCGCTGCCAGGCAGCCTCAACGGCACCGCCGACGCCATCCGCGCCCTGGGGCGCAAAGCGCTGGTGGTGCCCATGGACCTGCTCGACAGCGATTCGGCCCTGGCGGCCTGCAGGACCGTGCTGGCCGAATTCGGGCGTATCGACGTGCTGATCAACAACGCCATCTATCAGGGCAGTGATCTCAATGCCGGGTTCATGGAACTGCAGGCTGACACCCTTGAGCGCATGTTCAAGGGCTACATCCTCACCCCGTTCCTGCTGACCCGTGCGGTGGCCCAGGTAATGGCCGAGCGGGGCGGCGGCGTGGTGATCAACGTCACCTCCGGTGCCGGCGAGAGCGATCCGCCGGTGGCAGCGGGCAAGGGTGGTTGGGGCTACGCCTACGGCGCGGGCAAGGCGGCGGTGTCGCGGTTGTCGGGGATTGTCGCGGTGGAACTGGGCGACGCCGGTGTGTGTGCCTACACCCTTAACCCCGGCGTAGTCACCACCGACGCGCTCAAAGCCACCATCGGCGACAAGGGCCTGATCGCCCTGCGTGCCGGCAGCGCACCACCCGAGGTGCCGGCGGCGGTGATGCTGTGGTTGGCCACCGATCCGCGTGCCCCGGCCTATCAGCGCCAGACCATTGCCGCGCAGCCTTTCGCGCTGGACCAGTCGGTGGTGCCCGACTGGCGATGATGATTCAGTGGTGGACAAGGCCCGCCCATGACCGTGTTGCGGGCCTTTTTTACGCCTTTTAGTTGGCCTGTCGAAAGTCTGCACCTGATATTTCTGTCAGTTGTGCCGTGTTTCAGGCTGGCCTAGCGTCGTGCGTGGAAGCTGTTGTGCAAGGCCCACTCCCGATGGCGAGGTGACGATCATGCTGGTCGACTGGACTGAATGCGGAAAGGTGCTGTCCGGACGTGCTCTGGATAAAGGCGAAAGTGTTTCGGTGTTCCTGATCGACGAGCAGACGGAGCGGCTCTGGGAAACCGACCGGCTGCAAAGGTTCACCCCGGCCCCGGACCGCTTGGGGCAGTGGAGCTGGCCGATCGATTTCTGTCTGTACATCAACCGCACCTCCGATGTGATCCAGGCCGGCAGCTGGAAAGACGGCAAGTGGGTGGTGGAGGGCAGCAGCTTCTCCAACCGGCTCTGGCGGACCGCGCAGAATATCCGCGCCTTCACCAACTGCCCCGGTGCCGACAACTGGATCCGGGCCGAGCCGATTCATCCCACTGTCAGCCTCAAGGCCGGTGATGTGGTGGAGGTCATGGTTCGCAGCGAAATCTCCGGCCGCCGCTACCGGGCCGAGCGCTTCCGGCCGCTCAAGGACCGCCTGCAGCCCGCGCAATGGGCCCAGGACCTGGCCGCCTGGATCAACAAGACCTTCGACATGATCAGGGCCGGCTGCCCCGACGCCAGCGGCCAACGGATCAAGGAAACCGCGGACAAGGCGGGCAACTACATCTGGGTGCCGCACAACTCCAGGCTGACGGTGAGCTGGGAAATCTCCGAGAAAAAACAGGCCGCTCAGGTACTGTCCGGCCGCGACGCGCTGGAGGGCGAGCGCATCTGCGCCTATCTGGTCGATGATCTGAGCGGCGAACGACTTCAGTCCGAAGACCTGGTGTTCAAGCCGGCCGCCGATCGGCGCGCCCTGCGCGACTGGGTGGAGGATTTCTGCAAGGAGATCAACAAGCGCGCGAAGAACATGCGCGCGGGTTGCTACGATGACAAGGGCGTGCTCAACGTTGCGCACAGTTTCGAACGAAACTTCATCTGGACCTGGCGCAAGGGGCTGCGTGCCTTTACCACCGCGCCGCACCTGAACAACTGGGTTCAGGGCCCATCGTTGCTTACTGACCGAGTCATGACCGTAGATGAGCGGGTAATTGTCAGGGTCTGCAACAAGGCCAATGGCGCGGTGTGGGAGACCCTGCTCTTCACGCCGAAAGCGGATCGGCTGAAGCCGGCGCTGTGGGTGCGGGACCTGTCGACGCTGATCAACCAGCAAAGCCTGTTTGTGCGCGCCGGGCAGCCCAACCCGGACACCCAGGTAATCGAAACCATTGCCGATGTCTACCGCAGCCATATCTGGGTGCCGAAGCATTCGGAGCTGGAGGTGAAATGGGATCGCGTCGTCCCGCAATCCCGCGGAGCGGTGACCTCGGACCGCGACGCCGTGGAAGGCGAGAGCATCAGCCTGTTCGTGATGGACGAGGCGACGGGGGAAATCCTCGAGCGCCCGACCTACAAGGCGGTCAAGGATTCGCTGGGCCAGTACCTGTGGCCGCGGCGTTTCGCCAGCGAGGTGAACAGAAGCTCGCGCTATGTCCAGGTGGGCGACAAGGACGAGAACGGGGTGTTCACCACCTTCGCCAGTGGCTACAAGAACAGGATCTGGACACCGGACCAGCGCATTCGCGCTTTCAGCACGTCGCTGGATCTGGACAACTTGGTGATGGCCCGGCCGTTCTCCTTCGAGCGAGACCTGAAGGCGGGCGACCGCATGGTCGTGCATGTGCGCAGCGAACTCACCGGCTACCTGTACCAGACCCTGACGTTCAGCCCGGTGCTGAAGAACAACAAGGCTACGGCGGCGGACTGGACCAGGGCGCTGTGCGAAAAGCTGAACAAGGAATGTGTCTACCTCAAGGCCGGCTGCAAGAACGAAAAGACCCGGCGCATCGAACCGGTGGCCGATCATGACCGCAATGCGATCTGGGTGCCGGTGGGCTCGGGACTGGCGGTGGAGGTGCTGAACATTGGCGACAAGACGCGGTACGCGGCGCCGATTGAGGTGCAGGCCGGGGTCGACCCGCAGACCGGCAAAGCCCACGTAAAAATTCCATTTGGCAGTGTGATGGCAAATGAGGGCCAGGGACCTTCGCTTGATATGGGATTGTGCTGGACGAGGGATACCGGATGGGACATCTATGGCTTCAGCTTTATGTTCTCTGGTGGGGCCACGCCTGCTAATGAAACCGTGATGATAGTTTCGCCTGACGGTAATAATGATTGCTTCAGGTCCACGCAGATGATTAACAACGATACATTGGTGTTTCAAAGCTTTAAACTCAAGAAAAATAAGTTCGTCAATGGTGCGCCATGGGAGATCGTCCATAAGAACGGGATAACAGAGTGCCTTGGTAAAGTTAAGAGGCTGACCCAGAAGTGGCACGGGGTGAAGGGGTATTTGCCTACAACCATCAAGAATGTGACAGGCTATCAGCTGGACCTGAAATGGAAGGATCTTGAAGACGATGACATGACGAAGCCTCTATTTGTCATGTTGGAAGCTATCGTTTGCCAGGCGCCTGGAAACGCTAACGGAGTTGCGGAAGTAAAGTTGTTTGAAAGCAGGATAGAAGGGAAAACGTTATTCTGCATCTTGCATCCTGATAACGAGGCATTGAAAACCGTTTTCGAGGTTTCACTGGAGGCACCGCGCAACGAATCGATCAGCGCGTTGGACAGTAATGATTTCTGGTCCATTATGAGCAGGTCTTCCGGAACTTTCCCTTTCGGGAATGTTTTGAGCGTAAAGCGAACCAGTCAGGCTGGAGTGGCTTTTGCGAAAATTGACTATAGCCAATTCAAAGGCTATGCAAATGGAGGTTTCTTCCCCGTCAGTGCGATTACCCAAGTGCGCTCCGGGGGTGTGGTAGAGGAGTTCCTGTATTCGGAAAAATATGATGACGTCGAGTTTCCCGCTATCTCTGTCGACGGCACGATTCTGGCAGGGTCTGTGAGCTTTGGGAATCAGTTCGGAGCCATACCGGTCGTATCCTACAAGCGTCTCGAGCAGAACATGCAAGAGACTGTTCGCTCCTATGTTTACGAGAAACAGAAAACGATCGTCTCCACTCGATGCGCAGACCAGGCAAGCACGACCACTTTGCATTTCTCCGATAAGGGCATGCTCATCAAAGAGGAAGAGTTGCAGGATAAATGCCTGAAGGTTGTCGACTACGAGAGGAGCGAAGACACCAAGCAGGGTACGCAAACGCTGAAGACCACAGTGACAAGAGGGCAACACGTTGAGGTGTCGACTGCGGTCGTCGATGCTGATGGCAACCTGATCAAGTCTGTGGAGAACGGTATAACCAAGGAATGGACTTATTATCGCGGCGCCCCAAAAATAACAACCACCGTGGAAACACGCAGGGTTCAGCGTGTGAACAGCCTCGCCCACGGTATCGGGCTTCTGGTCGACTATGTCAATCCGATAGGTTGGTGCCTGAATATTTTTTCGCCTCGAGGACTGACCTGGGGAACTGCGGAAGTCACGACCCAGTGGGAGTCACGCTACGATACGAAGCATGAGAAGGATGTTTTCAATCTACCGATGGTGCTGGAGTGTCCTGGCGACAGCCACTATTTCAAGACCTATATCGAGTCTGAAAAAGTGTACATCGAAAAGGACGGTGTCCGCACCGACTTGAGCTGGGTGTTCTATAGTTACACGTTGCTGCCAGAGCGAAATGGTTGTGATAATGCAATAAAGCCCCTCGCCAAATTGACTGTATTGTATCCAAGTAGCACGAACGGTAAAAAGCTGGACAAACTCCTCAGCGGGTCGATGAGTCTGGAGGAAAATGCGTATGTAACCGACGTCAATGACAGGAATTTCGGTCGGCTATTGGAGCAGGAAAATCACCGCATTGATAAATATGGAAACAAGCTCACTTCCTCCAGACATCATGTTCGTTACGCGTATGTCGTCAAGGACGGTGTTCTGACCACTACGGTTGCCGAGCAGTCGGGCGCGGGGGACCTTTATAAAAGTGTGACCAGGATTGCCAGCGACATTGCATCCGGCCTCAAGGCCCACGCCACCGACTGGCTTGAAAGCCAGACGAAATGGTCATACGACGCGCATGGACGCCTCGTAACCCAGATCGAGAACGCCAACGCCAGCAAGGCCGCCGACCGGCTGACGACCCGATACGAGCACCACAGTTTTCTCAAGGGCTACAGCATAACCACGGTGTCGCCGGAGAATGAGCAGTCGCGTGTCGAGTACGATCTGAATGGCAACGAAACCAAGAGGTGGGCGCGCGGTGCCGGGTTCATTGGTTGGCGCTTGTTGTCCTGCGTCGATTACAACGTCGCGGGCCTCCCGGTGGTCAGGACCGAACTGGATTACCTGCCTGACGGTACCTTGTTCAGCAAGCAACAATGGCGGTTGCATTACGATGGCTGGGGAGAACTGAGGGAAACAGAGCTGCCCGACGGTGGGCGGACCTATTGCGAATACGACCTGAAGAACCCGGATGCCGTGAAGAAGACCGAGTACACCAAGGTCGATGGCAAAACCAACAAGAAGGTTGTGAGCACGTTCGACAGGCGTGGTAATCAGACGCGCCTCGAGGTGCAGAATGGTAGCGGTGAGCTGCAAGCCTGGACCGATTGTTCGTTCGATGCCGGTGACAGGCTGATCTCCAGCAAGGACAACCATGGCGTAGAAGTCGCCTACACCTACGACAATCGAAGCCGTGTGAGAAGCACGACCAAAGGCGGTGTCGTTATCCACGTGGATTACCCTGTCCACTCTTCGGTTGCGGACAAACTCGAGGTAGCAGAGGCCGGCAAGGCAGAGGGTCGCGTCGAACTGGGTAGCCGGACGATAAGCGCAGTGTCTTGTGTGACGAAAACCAGCGTGGGTGGCCGTCAGGTTGACTACGCCTACGAGGGTGTGAGCCCGTTAGGCAAGCGCACTACGCTATTTCCAGTCCTCGATGAGGCATTCGCCAAACACAGCGTCGAGCACAGCGTGAAGAGGAACCCCCGCAGCGGAAGTGTCGAGGAGGAACATACCGTCGCAGGGGCGAAATCCTCGGTTACCGAAGTTTTTTCGCTACGCGGCTGCCCGCTGTCATTCACAAACGCGTTCGGCCAGAAAACCGTCTATCACTACGACTGCGCCGGCCGCCGGGTCAAGGCGGTATCCAATGAAGCCCATACCACCTTCACCTACGACGGTTTCGGTACATTGGTCGGCGAAACGGTTTGGCAGGTTGTCGCCAGATCGACCGCCAGTATCAGCTACACCTGCAACACGCTCGGTCAGGAAACCGGACGCAGCTTCGTCATTGATGACAAGCACAAGCTGCATCTGAAGTACACCTACGACAAAGGCCGGATCAAGACTGCCGAACTGCTCAAGGACACCTCCCGCCTGCGCAAGGAGGAGTACGTCTACGATGCGCAGGGGAGGTTGCAGACCTGGACCTGTGAGGGCAGTGAGCGCCCGGTCGACTATTGGCTGGATGAGCCACTGATAAGGCAGTCGTTTACTTATGACCTGCTGGGCAATATCCGGACCTGTGTCAGTGAGACTGTCGGCACCAAGAAAATCAACACCGCCACGTATACCTACGATGAGACCGATCGGGTCCAGCTGAAAAAGATCACTCACTCCCACACCAGGTGCGCCGCCGTTGAGTTGGACTACGACGCTGAGGGACGGCTGAAGAACAATCCGCTGAACAAGCTGGCGCTGCATTACGACCACGACGACCGGCAGGTGGGATCGGGAAAGAGTCACCTGGCCTACTACGACAACGAGGGTCGAAGAGTACGTAATGAAGGCGATTACTACGGTGAATGGTTTTATTACGACGGTGATCTCCCTTATGCGCGGGAGGGCTACGTGCTGATGGGCGACAAAAAACAGTGTGATAAGCGCAGAACGCTGCTGTTGAATCAAAGTGGCGGTTGTCTGGCCCAGCAACAGACGCTGAGCGGCGGCGATGACACAGAGATCAACACATTCGAACTCAAGGATCTGCAGGGCAGTGTCGTTGCCTCGTGGCGTATCGGTAAAGAAGGTTTCAGCGTGCTGTCTTACGAACCTTTCGGCTACCGGCCCAGCAAGGTGGATGACCTGCACTGGCTGGGCTTCGCTGGCCAGCCCATTGATCGTCAATCCGGCGGTGTCTATCACCTGGGCAACGGCTATCGCACCTACAACCCGATGCTGAAGGTTTTCCATGCCCCGGATGACACCAGTTTCAGTCCCTTCGGCCAAGGTGGCATCAATGGGTACAGCTACTGTAATGGCGACCCGCGCAATCTGGTCGATCCGACAGGGCACGCCGTCATGGTGTCACAGACCACGAGAATGACGCATGCGCCGCTGCTCGATGACCCTATCGTCAATACCATCTTTACCGGTGCTGTCATTGCTGTTGTTGCTGTGCTCACAGGTGGCAGCTCCTTGTCCATCTCGGCCGGCGTAGGGTTTGCAGCGGCTTCGACCGGGTTCAGTGTCGGAGCGATCGTGGTACGCGAGCACGACCCCGACCTAGCGATCCTTTTCGACTGGATTTCATTTGCTGCTTCCCTGGTGCCGACGGGAGGCGGAAAGGCGATGTCCAGAGTGTCGGGTGGTGCGCGCGGGGCGCGACGGGCTAATGCGGCTGCCGGAACGAGGCGTGCTGTCAGCAATCCCATTGTTGCCAGGGGAGGGAACATGAGGAATGTGCAGAAACTGAGAGAAGGTGGCGGTTATATGTTCGAGGATCGCTACAAGAACGCGTTCAGGTTGAATATCGACGCTCATGGGAAGATGTACGGGAATACCGGCTTTCCTGTGATCGGCAATAAAATGATGTCACCTGAAGAACTTCTGGGGTTGTTGAGGCGCAGGAATGTAAATCTCGAAAAATACGCCAACATCCGCTTGATCGTGTGTGATTCAGCCACCGGCGGCGCTGCTTCCTACGGGCAACAACTGGCGACGCTGTCCGGGATTCCGGTGAAGGGATTCCAGGGAGGGGTGTTCGCCGACTTCAACGCTGGAGGTGCGATGGCACAGTACACCAGCAGACGCGGTATCAAAGCCACGACCTCGTTCGTGTTGCCGTTCGCAGAGGAGTGTGTGATCCACAAGAAGAACCCTTTCAAATTCATAGACAATCCTATCGACTTCGTTGCGTTCCGCTATAAACCTGTGCACTTCAAGCCGTGAGTTGTAGACAGGCGCCTGGTTTTTCCTGAGTTTCTGACACGGCCGGGCAGAGAGTGGAAACCCTCTGCCCGTGCTTTCAGGCGCCCAGTCATCCGGCTCGTTCAGCAGCGCTGCCGCGCCAGGGTCATGGCAGTGTCTTCGATCATGTCCTCCTGCCCGCCGACCATCCCGCGCCGGCCCATTTCCACCAGGATTTCCCGCGCCGATACGCCGTACTTCTTCTCCGCCCGCTTGGCGAACAGCAGGAACGAGCCATACACCCCGGCAAAGCCCATGGTCAGGGCGTCGCGGTCGCTGCGGATGGGGAAGTCCATGATCGGCACCACCAGGTCTTCGGCCACGTCCTGGATCTGGAACAGATTGACCCCGGTGTCGATGCCCATGCGCTCGCACACGGCCACCAGCACTTCCATCGGCGTGTTGCCGGCACCGGCACCAAGCCCGGCGCAGGCAGCATCGATGCGGGTGGCGCCGGCGCCAATGGCGGCGATGGAGTTGGCCACGCCCATCGACAGGTTGTGGTGGCCATGGAAGCCGATCTCGGTTTCCGGCTTCAGTGCCGCGCGCAGGGTGGCGACGCGGGCGGCGACATCCTCCGGCAGCAGGTAGCCGGCGGAGTCGGTGAGGTAGATGCAGTTGGCGCCGTAGCTTTCCATCAGCTTGCCCTGTACGGCCAGGCCTTCGGGGCTGTTCATGTGGGCCATCATCAGGAAGCCGACCGTATCCAGTCCGAGCATGCGGGCGTAACGGATGTGCTGCTCGCTGACATCGGCCTCTGTGCAGTGGGTCGCCACGCGAATCGTGGAAACCCCCAGCTCGTGGGCCATTTTCAGGTGATCGACGGTGCCGATGCCCGGCAGCAGCAGGGCCGAGACTTTCGCCTGTTTCATCAGCGGAATCACTGCCGACAGGTACTGCTCGTCGGTATGGGCCGGGAAGCCGTAGTTCACCGAGCTGCCGCCGAGGCCGTCGCCGTGGGTGACTTCGATCAGCGGAATGCCGGCGGCGTCGAGGCCGCAGGCGATGTCTTTCATCTGCTGCAGGCTGATCTGGTGGCGCTTGGGGTGCATGCCGTCGCGCAGGCACATGTCGTGTACGGTGATGCGTTTGCCGCGAAGATCCATGATCGATTCCTCAGGCGTGGGCGGGTTGGACGGGGCGCAGTTCGAGCTCGCCATTGAGCATGGCTTCGGCGTACATCTCGGCGGTGCGGGCGGCGGCGGCGGTCATGATGTCGAGGTTGCCGGCGTACTTGGGCAGGTAGTCGCCCAGGCCCTCGACTTCCATGAACACCGACACCCGGTTGCCGTCGAACACCGGGCCGTTGACCAGCTTGTAGCCCGGCACGTAGCGCTGTACCTGGGCGATCATCGCCTCGAGGGCGGCGCGGATCGCATCCTGGTCGGGCTCGGTGGCGGTCAGGCAATGCACGGTGTCGCGCATGATCAGCGGCGGCTCGGCCGGGTTGATGATGATGATCGCCTTGCCCTGTTTCGCGCCGCCGACCTTCTCGATGGCACTGGCGGTGGTGCGGGTAAATTCGTCGATGTTCTTGCGCGTGCCCGGCCCTACGGATTTCGAGGCCGCGGTGGCGATGATCTCGGCGTAGTCCACCGGTTGCACCGAGGACACCGCTGCCACCAGTGGAATGGTGGCCTGGCCGCCGCAGGTGACCATGTTGACGTTCATCAGCCCCAGACCGAGGTTGGCCTTGAGGTTCACCGGTGGCACGCAATACGGGCCGATGGCCGCCGGGGTCAGGTCGATCATCAGCACACCCAGCTCGTTGAGCTTGCGGCTGTTCTCGGCGTGGACGTAGGCGGAGGTGGCGTCGAAGGCGATCTGGATATTGTCTTCGTGCACATGGGGCAGCAGGCCGTCGACGCCGCCTGCGGTGGTTTTCAGGCCCAGTTCGCGGGCCCGGGCCAGGCCCTCGGAGGTGGCGTCGATGCCGACCATCCAGACCGGCTCCAGCACCTCGCTGCGTTTGAGTTTGTACAGCAGGTCGGTGCCGATATTGCCCGGCCCGATCAGTGCGCAGCGGATCTTCTTGCTCATTGTCGGTGGCTCCACAAGGACTCAGGGAATGAAACGCAGGCTGGACTGGCCGAGCCCGCTCATGGAAAGGCTGATGCGGTCGCCGGCGCCCACCGGCACCAGCGGGGCGAGGGCGCCGGAGAGGATGACTTCGCCTCGACGGAAGGGAATGCCCAGCTCGCCCAGGGTGTTGGCCAGCCAGGCCACGGCCTCGCACGGATGGCCCTGGACGGCCGAGCCGAGGCCGCTGCCGGCGGGCTGACCGTTCTTCAGCAGGTGCATCTCGACCCGCGCCAGGTCCACCTCACGCGGGTCGATGCGCTGGTTGCCGAGGGCGAACACGCCACAGGAGGCGTTGTCGGCGACGGTGTCCTGGATGCGGATCTTCCAGTCGTCGATCCGCGAGTCGACGATCTCGAAGCAGGGCATCACGGCTTCGGTGGCGGCCAGCACGTCACCCGCCGTCACACCAGGACCTTGCAGGTCGTCGGCGAGGATGAAGGCGATCTCGCCTTCGGCCCGCGGCTGGATCAGGTTGTAGCGGGCCAGGCTGACGTCGCTGCCGTCGGCTACCTGCATGGCATTGGTGAGGAAGCCGAAGTCCGGCTGGTGCACGTCGAGCATCTCCTGCACGGCGCGGCTGGTCACGCCGATCTTCTTGCCGACCACCTGCTCGCCGAGGGCTTCGCGGCGTTGCAGGAAGCGCAGGGAAATACGGTAGGCGTCGTCCAGGGTGACTTCGGGGAAACGCTGGCTGAGCGGCGCGAGCGTCTTGCGGCTGCGCAGGGCGTGGAACAGCTCGGCGCCGAGGGCATCGATCAAATGGGCGTCCATGGTGGGGCTCGTACTCTGCTGAAGAAAAAAGGCCGGCCCCAACGGGTTCAAGGTGCCGGCCGAAAGGGGAAGGGGTTCAGCCGACCCAGACGCTGGCGTCCGCGCCGCCATCGACATCGATGATCTTGCCGGTGATCCAGGCCGACGCCGGGCTGGCCAGGAACAGCGCCGAGGCGGCCATGTCCTCGGGGGTGCCCAGGCACTTGAGCGGTGTATTGGCTTCCATGCTCTGGCGCATGGCGGGCGGCATGACCCCGGCGAGGGCGTCGGTCAGGGTCGGGCCCGGTGCCACGGCGTTGACCCGCACCTGCGGGGCGAAATCCTGGGCCAGCAGGCGGGTCAGGTGGCTGAGGGCTGCCTTGGCGCTGCCGTAGGCGCTGAAATGACGCTGGGAATAGCGCGCCGCCACCGAACTGATGTTGACGATATTGCCGCCACCGGCCTCGCGCATCAGCGGCACGCAGAGCTGGCAGAAGGCGTAGGTGCTGGAGACGTTGAAGCGCAGGATCTCGTCGAACTGCTCCGGGCTCAATTGCAGTGGATCGTTGGGCCCGCCGCCGCCGGCGTTGTTGACCAGGTGCGTGATCCGGCCCATTTCCTCGTGGCTACGGCGCACCAGCGCCTGGCGTTGCTCGTGGTCGGTGACATCGCAGGCGATGGCCAGGGCACGACGACCGAGGGCGCGGACTTCACTGGCGACCGCCTCGACGTCTGCCTGTGACCGGGCGGCGCAGACCACATCGGCGCCGGCCTCGGCATAGGCCAGGGCAATCGCCCGGCCGATCCCGCGACCGCCGCCGGTGACGATGGCGACACTGCCGTCGAGTTGGAATCGCTTGAGGATGGTCATGGGCTGTCCGGCTCCGTGGGGCTTGAGTGATGGACAGCACTATCGCCGCGCAGGGTATGGGCGGGCATCGTCTCAATGGACTAGCGACCGGGGGCCGGAGCCGCTGCAGCGCGACAACTCAATCCCGGCTTGACCCTGTAGCCACTTCAGGCTTCATGCTCTTCGGCACCTCAAACGGAGTTGATGCCCATGCTGCAAAATCGTGTTCCGCCACCGTTGGTGGCCATTGCCTTCGGCCTGCTGATGTGGGGGCTATCCGGTGTCACGCCACGCTATGAGCTGACGCCGTTGCTGGCCATTGCCATTGCGCTGGTCGGGCTGACGGTTTGCCTTGCCGGTGTCTGGTCCTTCCATCGCGCACGAACCACCGTCAATCCGTTGCATCCCGAACGCGCTTCGGCGCTGGTGGACACGGGCATCTACCGCTACACCCGCAACCCCATGTACCTGGGCTTCGCCGTGATCCTGCTGGCCTGGGCCTCGCTGCTGGGCTCGCCTACTGCACTGCTGGGGGTGGCCGGCTTCGTCGTCTTCATGAATCGTTTCCAGATCGCGCCCGAAGAGCAGGCGCTGACCCAGCTGTTCGCGGCCGACTTCGCCCGCTACTGCGGGCGAGTCCGGCGCTGGCTGTGAACGCTACACCTTGAACTGCGCCACCATGGCATTCAGTTCCACCGCCAGGCGCGACAGGTCCTGCGCGGCGGCGCTGGTCTGGTGTGCGCCCGCCGACGTCTGCATCGACAGGTCGCGGATATTTACCAGGTTGCGGTCCACTTCGCGGGCGACCGACGCCTGCTGCTCGGAGGCGCTGGCGATCACCAGGTTGCGCTGGTTGATCGAGGCGATGGCTTCGGCGATCAGTTCAAGCGCCTGGCCGGCCGCTTCGGCGACATCCAGCGTGCCGCTGGCGCGGCCCTGACTGCTGTGCATGGCGCTGACCGCACGCTCGGTGCCGCTCTGGATCTGGCCGATCATCTGTTCGATTTCGCCGGTGGACTGCTGGGTGCGGTGGGCCAGGGCGCGCACTTCGTCTGCCACCACCGCGAAGCCACGGCCTGCCTCTCCGGCCCGGGCAGCCTCGATGGCCGCGTTGAGGGCCAGCAGGTTGGTCTGGCCGGCGATGGAGCCGATCACGTCCAGCACCCGGCTGATCTCGTTGGCGCTGGCTGCCAGTTGCTCGATGTCGCCAGCAGTGCTGGTGACCTCGCTGACCAGCAGCTGGATCGACTGCAGGGCCTGGTTGACCTGATCGCGGCCATCGCGGGTGGTCTGGTCGGCGCCCTTGGAGGCATCGGCGGTGCTCACTGCATTGTTGGCCACTTCCTCGACCGCGGCGGTCATCTGGTTGACCGCCGTGGCGGCCTGTTCGATCTCCGCACTCTGCTGTTGCAGGCCGCGGCTGGTGTCTTCGGTCACCGAGTGCAGTTCTTCCGAAGCTGACGCCAGTTGGTCGGACGAGGCGCTGATGCGTGCCAGGGTCGAACGCAAGCTGGCCTGCATGCGGCTCAAGGCGCCGAGCAGCAGCGCCGGCTCGTCCTGCCCTTCGACGTGGATGTCACGGGTCAGGTCGCCGGTGGCGACGCGCTCGGCCACCGCCACGGCATCGGCCAACGGCACGACGATGCTGCGGGTGAGCAGGGTGGCGATGGCAACCAGGGCGGTCATGATCACCACCAGAGCGGTGATGATCAGCAGGAACGATTCTTCGGAGGCATCGGCACTGCGCTGCGCAGCTTTCTCGGCACCGTCGGCGTTGTATTTCACCAGGGCACGCAGCGCGGCCTGCACGGCGTCGGTGGCGTCGCCCAGCGGGCCGTTGATCAGTTGCCGGGCGTTGTCGAGGCGGTTGTTGAGTACGGCATCGGCAACACTGGCCTGGATTCCCAGGTAACGCTCGCGGGCGCTGGTGAAGGTGGTGAACAGGGCACGGTCTTCGGGTTCGAAGATGGTGCCTTCGTAGAGGTCGATGGCTTTCTGCGAGCCCTGGTTGACTTCGGCAGCCCGACGCAGGGTATCGGCACGGGTCTCGGGCTGTTCTTCGATCAGGCTGCGCATGGTCATGGCCCGCGCGCGGTTGAGGTCGGTGCCGATCTCGCCCATGGAGATGACGGAGGGCAGCCAGGTCACCCGGATCTCGGATGATGCGCGGTCCATCTGGCGGGTTTCGTAGAGGGATATCAGGCCCAGTGCCAGGACCAGAAGGCCGAGCAGGGTGAACAGACTGGCGGCTCGCTTGCCGATTTTCATGTGCCGGAACTGCATGGGTACTCCTTGGGGAAAAACAGGCGGTGTCGGCCCTCGAAATGACGGCCCGATGGATAAGCGCCTTGTTTCGATGATGTCAGTTAGACATCGTTCCCCGCAGAGTACCCGGTATTCGTGAATAGTTGTGTCAATCAGGTGATGCGTTTCAGCCCCTTACTCCAGAGCCTTAGCGGGCTCCCCTAGGAAAGCCCTGGATGGCTCAGGCCAGCCGCTCGAAACGGTACGGCGCCGGGTCGATGATCGGGGTCTGGCCCGAGACCAGATCCGCCGCCAGATGCCCCGCCGCCGGCGAAGTGCCAAAGCCGTGACCGGAAAAGCCGGTGGCCAGGGTCAGCCCCGGAATGGATGCCACCGGGCCGATCACCGGGTTGGAATCCGGGGTGACGTCGATGGTGCCGGCCCAGGCCGCGGCAATCTCGGCCTGCTGGAACACCGGCCAGGCGGCGCGCAGGTTGCGCAGGGCGTCGTCGTTGAGCCCGTGGTTGGCGGGCGGGTCCTGCACGCGGACCTTTTCGAACGGGGTGACGCTGTCGGCTTTCCAGCGCCGGGCCAGGGCCAGGTCGTTGAGGAAGTACTTGCCGAGGGAAATCTTCAGGAAATCGCGCTGGGCTTTGAGCTGCGGCAGGAACCGCGTGCCCAGCAGCAGGTGATCGAGGGTCAGGAAGGCATCCAGCTTGCCGCGCTGGGTGATGATGAAGCCACCATCCTGGTGCTTGCGGAACGAGAAGTCCGGCGCACCGACGGCGATGTCGGTAGGGCCTTCCATGGGTTTGGTGCGCAGAACCGAGCAGGTCAGCGGCAAGGTCGGCAGGTTCACGCCGAGGTTGCCGAGGAAGCGCCGCGACCACAGGCCGCCGGCCAGCAGTACCTGTTCGCAGCGCACTTCGCCACGCTCGGTCATCACGCCGCTGACCCGCCCGGCGCTGGTCACCAGGTTGCGCACCGCGCAGTGCTCGACGATGATCGCGCCCTTGGCCATGGCCGCACGGGCGATGGCGCTGGAGGCGAGAGTCGGTTCGGCGCGGGCGTCGGACGGGGTGAAGATGCCGCCCGCCCAGTTGCCCTGGCCGCCGGGCACCTTGTCGGCGATTTCCCGGTTGCTCAGCAGCCGCGAATCCAGCGACAGGTGCTCGACGCTCTTGAGCCAGTTCTGGTGCATGTTCATCTGCGCTTCGTTGCGGGCGATGAACATGATGCCGGCCTGGCGGTAGCCGACATCGGCCCCGACCCGTTCCGGCATCTGCGCCCACAGTCGATCCGCGGCCAGGGCCAGGGGAATGTCGTCGGCATGGCGGCTGGTCTTGCGGACCCAGCCGAGGTTGCGTGACGACTGTTCGCCGGCGATCCGGCCTTTCTCGATCACCACCACCGGAATCCCGCGCTCGGCGAGGGTGAGGGCGGCGGTCAGGCCGATGATGCCGCCGCCGATGATCACCACGGTGGTGGCGGGCGGCAGGGCGTTGCTGGTCTGTACGGGATCGATGCTGGGCGACATGGCGTGCTCTATGAATGAAGGTTCAGCGGGTTACTGGCCGAGGTTGATCTTGACCACGTCGGCTTTCGACGCGCCGCGGTAGGCGGTGACTTCCAGTTCCACCTTGTAGACCGTGGAGCCCAGTGGCGGGCAGGTGGCGGTGCAGGCCGGGTCGATGCCGCGGAACTTGGTGCCGACGAAGTCCATCACCTTCGGCACGTCGGCCGGATCCTGGATGAACACTCGGGAGCAGACCACGTCTGCCAGGCTGGCATCGACGGCGGCCAGGGCGCGCTCGATGTTGACGAACACCTGTTCGGCCTGCTCGATCACGTCCTCCGGGATCAGCTTGGTGTCGGGATTGCGGCCGGCGGTGTTGGACACATAGATCCAGTTGTCCACGGCCACCAGGCGCGAGTAGCTGGCCTTTTCTTCGAAGATGGAGCCGCTCTTGACCTTGACGATCTGCGTCATGGGGAATTCCTCGTTGGGGTTCGAATGATTGGGTTCAGCTTAGGACCGGGGTGTCCCAGAGGTTCAGTTTCACGCCGATGCCCAGTTCCACCGCGTTGCGGTACACCTTGGTGCCCCAGGCGAGGTCTTCCACCGGCATGCCGCCGACCGACATCAGGATGATTTCTTCATCGTTCAGACGGCCCGGCGCGTCGCCGGCGATGATCTTGCCGATGTCTTCCAGTTGCTCGGGCTGCAGGCTGCCTTCGGCGATCATGTCCATGAAGCGCACGCCCACCAGCGGTACGCAGTTGTGCGCGGGCTTGGGCAGCTCCTCGAACCAGGCGTTGTACATGCCGGTGTTGTCCAGCACCTTGCGGATGTCGTCCTGCTCCATGCCGGCGTCGATGCTGCACGGCGCCGGCATCGCCAGGAAGGCGCCAGGCTTGACCCACTCGCGGCGCACCAGCGGGTAGGTGCTCGGATCGCCGACTTCGCCGGTGCTGCAGTAGGTGACCAGGTCGGAGTCACGGACCACGTCTTCCAGGGTGTCCACGACCTGGATATTGGTGATCTGCGGGAAGGTTTCCTTGACCCAGCTGATGAAGCTGTCGAGGCTGCGCTGGCCGCGGCCCTTGATCTTGATGGTGTCCACCAGCGGGCAGACGGCCATGAACGCGGCGACGGTGGTCTTGCCCATCACCCCAGGACCGAGCAGGCCGATGACTTTCGAGTCCTTGCGCGCCAGATGACGAGCGCCGACGCCCGGGATGGCACCGGTGCGGTAGGCCGACAGCAGGTTGGCCGACATGTGCGCCAGCGGCGCGCCGGTGTCGGCATCGTTGAGGGTGAACATCAGGATCGAGCGCGGCAGGCCTTTCTCGCGGTTGGCGATGTTGGAGCCGTACCACTTGGCGCCGGCGGTGCGGAAGTTGCCGCCCAGGTACGCAGGCATGGCCATCATGCGGCGGTCGGCGGTGGGCTTGGGCATGTCCGGGAACGGCGAGCTCTCCGGGAAGGTGATCATGGCGCCGTGGGAGTCGTTGTTCGGCCCGGCCATGCGGTAGTCGCCCTGATACAGCAGCTCGAACATTTCTTCCATGGTGTCGACGCAGGCCGGCATATCGGTGACGCCGGCGCGGATCATGTCTTGTTCGGAGAGGTAGATGAAGTCGATTCTGGTGTCGGTGGTCATTGTTGTCTCGAGGCGCTTCAGGTGGGTTTGTGCAAAAAAGCAGTCGGACAAGTTTTGCTAACGAGCGGTAGGCTGTCTTGAGCCTGAGCGCCAGTGGGTTTGACTGTGCGTGACATTGGGGGAGGCGGGGCCCTCCGGATCAGGCATCAACCTCGCAGGATCAGGCAACCTGCCCGGACCTGTCAGCCCTATACTTCGGCATGTTCCTACAGGGATCTGAGGATTTACTGCTTGAAACGCCATCCGCTACTGCGTGCCCCGATCGCCGACCACAGCCAGTCGCCCCAGTCCCGGGACGGGCGCTTTCACAACCTGACTCCGCGTCCGGCCAACGTGCCCGAGCCGGACGCCAAAGTGTTGTGGAACTTCCTGTTCAACAAACCCGCCAATACCGTGCCGAAAGCGCCGGTGCCGGTGCACCGCCTGACGCGGGCCGAACTGGACGCCGCGCCCGACGCCAGCCTGTACCGCCTCGGTCATTCCACGGTGCTGTTCAAGCTGCAGGGCGGCTGGTGGCTGACTGATCCGGTGTTCGGCAAACGCGCTTCGCCACTGCCGTTCGCCGGGCCGAAGCGCTTTCACCAGCCGCCGCTGAGCCTCGATGAGTTGCCGCCGATCCGCGGCGTGATTCTGTCCCACGATCACTACGACCACCTTGATCGCGCCACCATCAAGGCCCTGGCGTCGAAGGTGGAGCTGTTCGTCATGCCGCTGGGCGTGGGCGACCGCTTGTTGGCCTGGGGCGTGCCGGCGGAAAAAGTGCGCCAGTTCGACTGGTGGCAAGGCATCGACGCCGGTGGCTTGCGCCTCACCGCAACACCGGCCCAGCATTTTTCCGGCCGGGGCCTGCGTGATGGCAACCGCACGCTGTGGTGTTCCTGGGTGATCGAGGCGCCGGAGCTGCGGGTGTTTTTCAGTGGCGACAGCGGCTACTTCGACGGCTTCGCCGAGATCGGCCGGCGCTTCGGCCCCTTCGACCTGACCCTGGTGGAAACCGGCGCCTACAACGAGCACTGGCCTTATGTGCACATGCACCCGCGCCAGAGCGTGCAGGCGCACGTCGATCTGGGCGGTCGCTGGATGCTGCCGATCCACAACGGCACCTTCGATCTGTCGATGCATGCCTGGTACGACCCCTTCGAAAGCGTGCTGGAGTGCGCGGCCGGGCAGGGCGTCAGCGTGACGACACCGCGCATGGGCGAACGCCTGGACCTGCGTGCACCGCAAGCCGGTGAGCGCTGGTGGCGCGAACTGATGGCGCAGGAGCGCAGCGAAGCAGGCAAGGGCCGGCCGTGCCGCTGGCGTTTGCGCGGGGCACAGTGAACGCGGTGCTACCGACGCGCTGACAGCTTGTGCGCCATGAACTGGTGCGCCGGCGAAAACAGCCGGTTGAAAGTCATCAGCACCGCGCCGACGGTGCCCAACGCCGACGCGGCGGCGATCAGGAACATGATGACGATCTGGTAACGCACCGCCTCGGCGGGGCTTTGTCCGGCCAGGATCTGGCCGGTCATCATTCCCGGCAGACTGACGATGCCAACTACCGACATCTGGTTCAGGGTTGGCATCATCCCCGCCTTCACGGCCTGCGCGGCCGCATCCCGGGCCGCTTCCCAGCGGGTTCCGCCCAGCGCCAGGATCATTTCCACAACACCGCGACGGGCGCTCAGTTCGCGGGTCATCCGCTCGATCCCGAGGGACACTGCGGTCAGGGTGTTGCCGAGAATCATGCCGAGAATCGGAATGGCGTATTGCGGCTCGTACCAGGGACGAATGCGCAGCACTACGAACAGGCCGATCGCCGTCACCAGCCAGGAACTCAGCCATACCGACACAACGCTGTCGGTCAGCAGCCCGGCGTGACGCTCTTTGCCCCAGCCAGCCGCGGAAACCCCGGCGATCAGCGTCATGCTGACCATCAATGGCAACACCACGTACCAGTGGGCGAACTGGAACACCCAGCCGAGCACATAGCCGATCGCCAGAAGCTGGACCACCGTGCGCAGCCCGGCCACCAGCAGTTGCCGTTCCAGTCGCAGTTTCAGCAGCAGCGACAGGGCGCCATTGATGAGAATGAGCGCTGAAGCGATGCCCAGGTCCACATAGGACAGCGATTGATAATTCATGGTGTGTTCCCCTCCAGCAGCGCGCCCTGGGCCATTGTCAGGTAGCGATTGCCCATGCGCCGGGCCTGCTCCGGATCGTGGGTCACCCAGATGTAGGCGCGGGCTTCGGGGGCCTGCGTAAACCAGTCCGTTACCAGCGCTTCGACGGCGGCGACCGATTGCGGGTCCAGTGCCGAAGTGGGTTCATCGAGCAACAGGACCCGTGGTGCCAGCAGTAACACCCGCACCAGCGCCACCACCTGCGCTTCGCCGCCGGACAGTTCGGCGGCCGGCTTGCCGAGAAATTCCGGGAGCTTTCCTGCCTTTTTCAGCAGTTCGGTGGCCTGGCGGCTGTCGAAGCTGCGGCCGCGTAGCGCCTTGAGGGAGAAGGGCACGCGCAGATTGTCTTCGACGCTTCCTTCCAGCAGTGCAGCCCGCTGGGCCACATAACCCACCTGTGTCCGGTAGGCGGGGATGCCGTGCACCGGTATCGGCAGGCCAAAGGCTTCGAGTGTGCCGGTGTCAGGGCTGTCGAGCAGCGCCAGCGACCTGAGCAACAGGCTTTTTCCCGATCCCGAACTGCCGCTGAGTACCACCCGTTCGCCGGCGTGAAGACGCAGGTTGGTGGGCTGTAGCAGGGGCTCGTGGTTCAGCGGGTTGGTGCGGCTCAGGCCTCGGGCTTCGATAAGCGCCGGTTGGCACTGGGAGGTTGGCGAGTGTGACGGCACGAGGGGTCTCTGCTGCGGCGGGATTGGCTGCTCTGCAGGATAGCCGTCCCGCGACCTGCAGGGGAGCGGCATGAAACGGTTGTACAGCTACTGCCACTTTTCCCGAGGGTTTAATCCCCTCTCATTCGATAAGTCGTGATTATTCAATGTTATTTTTCATGAATTCAGCATAATTCATTTGCTATTTTTGGTATGTAAATACACCATACGTACCACATTATGAAATAGCAGGGAAAACCAGACATGGCCCGCGGTGGTATCAACAAAGCAGTCGTGCACAAGGCCCGTCAGGCGATCCTGGCCCGTGGCGAGCACCCCAGCATCGATGCGGTGCGTATTGAACTCGGTAATACCGGTTCGAAAACCACCATTCATCGCTATCTCAAGGAACTGGAAATCCAGAAGCCACCGGCCACCACCAGCGTGCCGGACCTGAGCGAGTCGCTGATGAGCCTGGTCAGGCAACTGGCCGAACAACTGAAGGAAGAAAGCGAGACTCGCGTCGCAGAGGCGCAGAAGTCCTTCGATATCGAAGTCAACGGGCTCAAGGCGCAGTTGCAGGAGAACCAGCAGGCGCTGGCGAATGCGCAACAGCAGTTGCAGATCCAGGGCGCGGCGCTGGCCGCGGAATCCGCGGAGCTGGCGACCACCCGCAGCAGCCTGCAGAGCGAGCACACCCGCAACGCCACCCTGACCCAGGCGGTGGGCGAACTGAACGTGCGCCTGGCCGACAAGGACGAACAGATCGCTTCGCTGGAAGACAAGCACCAGCATGCCCGCGATGCACTGGAGCACTACCGCACCGCTGCCCGCGAGCAGCGCGAGCAGGATCAGCGTCGCCACGAAGCACAGGTACAGCAGCTCCAGGTGGAACTGCGTCAGTTGCAGCAGACGCTGATCGTCAAGCAGGACGAAACCACGCGCCTGAACCGCGACAACGAACGCCTGCTGGTAGAAGCGCGGCATGTCCAGCGCGAATGCCAGCACCTGAAGGACCAGCAGGAGCAGCACGCCCTGGAGGCCCGTACCCTCAGCGCCAACCTGGCGCAATCCCAGGGGGCGCGGGAAGAATTGCAGCGTCAGTTCCAGGTGCAGGGTCAGCAACTGGAGTTGGCAGGCGGCGAGCGGCGTCAGTTGGTCAAGCAGGTGGAACTGCTGGAGCAGACGATCGACGCGCTGCGCGCCGCGCAACAGGCGGCGAGCGAAGCCGAGAAGGTCGAAGCAGAAAAGTAAGGATCAGGCCGGGGCACGCAAGGTTTTGCTCATCGCACACCGCCCCGGCAAACCCAGCGCCTGTTCATGGGCCAGTTGCCGGCGCAGGCATTCACTCTGCCGGGCATCGTCCAGACGCTCGAAGCCGAGACGGCCATAGAAGGGCGCATTCCACGGCACCTCGCTGAAGGTAGTCAGCGTCAGGCCGGCGAAGCTGTCACTGCAGGCCCGAGCTTCGACAGCGGCGACCAGCCGCCGTCCAAGGCCGCACCCTTGCCGGTCGTGACGCACGGACAGTTCCTCGATGTGCAGCGCATCGTCCTGAACGCTGGCGCAGACAAATCCCACCGCGTCATCCGCCTCGTCCACCGCCACCCAGCTCAGGCCGCTATCGATGAAGCCGAGATGTTCCTCCACGCTCAGCACGTCGTGACCGGCCAGCCACTCAAGTCCCTCGATCTGCAGGAAAGACTGCGCCGCCGATTGTTCGATGGCTGGCAGCAAGGGGGCGTCAGCGGGACGGGCAGGGCGGATGTTCATGAGGCGCTCGCAACATAAGGGAAGACGGCACCTTAACCCATTGCCCCGTTGATCGGTTAACCGGCACTCCTGACGATCCTGTCCGTTCGAATGCAGTGAGACCCCACTGCCTGAGGATGCCGACATGCACGACCCCAAAGACGATCCGCTCTGGAAAGACCCGCTGAACGACCCGCGCCGCGAGCCGGACCCGGTGACCGATCCCAACGTCAACGGCGACCCCGAGCGCCCCGAGGAACCCAGCGATATAGAACGTGCGCCCTTCGAGCCGGAGCAGGGCCGAATCGTGCCCGAGCCAGAACAGCCGACGCCGCTGTCGGATGAGCGACGTTAAACGCTTATTCAGGGCTGGCCTGGAGCATGACGGTGGTCACTCAGACGGATTGTCAGAGGTCATCAGGTTCCTGCGGCTGGCCAGTCCCCAAGCAATCGTTGCCGCCAGCAGAGGAAGGCCGTGAAAGATCACGATCACCACAGATGGCTGGAACCAGATGTAGAACGGAGCTACAACCAGCATCCCTATGCCAAATCCGGTCATCTGCAGGAATGTCATGAGGCTGAACACGGGTAAGCGCAAGGCTTCTGGCTCCTGCTGGATACGGGATACCAGACTGACATCGGAGATCCCGTCGCCAAGCCCGGCGACGGCGACACACACCAGTGCGACAGAGAGAGACGTTTGCTGGAAAGTTGCGATAAAGCCAAGCGACATCAGCACCACGCCCACCAGGAAAAGATTTTCGATACCTGGTCCCAGCGCTTTGCGCAACAACATCTCAGTCATACGTGCTCCCGCAAATTTGCCGGCAGCCCAGACCGCCAGCAGGAGCCCCATGATGTGCCCTGCGGATTTCGAATCAAGCAATTCAGAGAACACCGGAAAACCGACGTTGTGAGCCGCGCTCCCCAACGTATCGGCAATCGTCACCACCAGCATCCCGGCAAGCACAGGTGCGCAGCCAAGGCCTGCGCGCAGATTTCGCCATTCCCTTAGTGGGCTTCCTTGAGGAGCGTCCTGTGGCGACTGCAAAAAACGCAAAGGCACTACGCATGCTCCTGCCAGCAGGTAAATGACAATGTTGATGATAAATACCGACTCGAATCCACTGTAGACCAGCAACATGCCAGATATCAGGCTTCCGGCAACGGCCCCCACTGCCGACACTGACGTCAACCATGCATTGGTGGTTACCCACTGCGACTTGTGCACCCACCAGGGAAGTTGACTGTTTAACCCGATAGCAAACATTGAGTTCCCGAAGCCCAGGCCCAAGGCTATGAGGGGAAGAACATACGACAATGCCGTCGAAGGCAGGGCCAGCAACATCGCCAACAGCAACGCGCGGGTGAGGTCGAAGGCAATGAGCGACCAGTGGCCTTTTATGCGTCGGAAAAACGGTACCCCCACGATGCTCGCAACGATTCCGCCCAGCACGCGACACGCCAGGAAAATGCTGATCTGAACGACATCCTGGGTGAGCACATAAACATAGGTGGTGAGCGCGATCATGTTCAGAAACGCGCCGAAATCGGAGAAAAAACGTGCTGCAATAATCAAACGGATATTTTTATTTTGACCCTCATTATTAGTATCTGGATGGGCGGCACTGATCATGAAAGGCTTCCTTTTCCCTGATACCGAAAGCTCACTACCAATACATCCCGATAGGCTGGTTTTCCCAAGTCTTTCTGTCTTAAGGCCGAAGCGCGGTGCCAGCAACGGCGGTCGTCGACAATGAGTGTTTCCATGAATCGGCCCAGCTCTTTGCGAAACTGCAGACCCGCTTCTTCGGCACGGTCGAAAACCTCCGAGATCACAGGGAAGGCGTTGTGCTTATTGATGAAATGCATGAAGACCAGATCGTAGCCATCTTGGTGAATGCCGGAGGTGGTCGGCATGGTTTGCCCTGAAGTCGCTTTGATCCTGAATTGATGAATGTCTATATTCATCGACTCAGACAGCGGAGAGGTGGCGCGCGACACAGCCAGATCGAAATGGAGGATTTGCTGAAGCAGGTGATCAGTAATGAATCCTTCTTCCGCGTAAGTCAAAGCATTGGTGCCGCGCTGGTACGATACGGCATAAGTGGCACCGGAGACAAAATCAGTGTTCGGATTTAACTGGATTGAGTGGCCGCTACCCGATGCAAAATATCTCAGGATTCTGCGTTCTCGATGAGTGTAGAGGCGAAAGTTTTCATCGTAAACCAGGTTTCCCCACCAAGCACCAAATCGCTTCTCGCTTATATAAGCAGGCGATATCCATTCAGAAATATCAGCAACATGAGCAAACCCGTGCTCACTCAAAGCATCAGTGATTATTTTTAAATTCATAACCTTGACTTACTCGATAATCGGATTGATGTTCATAGACAGCATCTGGTAGAGCGCCTTCGCTTCCGTGCCATTTTTCACCTCAGCCCAGCATTTCAATAAATAGTACTCTTCAGTCTCTGAGCAGACCGTTGAGCCAAAAGGGAAGTGATCGAACTCCAAGATCTTCGCACTTGACTCGACAGCGCTCAGCCCTGCGAACCCCTTGAACACGCCGGACGAATTTGGATAAAACGCCATCATCGAATAATGCTTCGATGCATTGCGCACACGTTCCTCAGCCAGTCTCAAACGGGTGGAAAGGCAAGTTTCGTTTAATAGAAGATCTAGATGAGTTTCCCAAGGACACAGCCCGGCGATGTCAGCGAAAGCAAGATTTACATACAACCCGCCTAACCGCGGATTGACTTCGATTAAACGTGGACCCTTTGGGGTCATTTTGAATTCGACATGAGCGATCGCACGATTCAACCCTAGCGCTTTGATGCATTGACACGCATAGTCGCGAATGATTTTTTCCTGAGCTGATGAAAATGACTCAGGTGGTGTGATCAGTAGGTTCTCCAGAATTGTATGACTGCGATCAGTCATGATCAGTTTTTCATTTATTATCAATGGATATACGGCGCTTTCGGTCACTACGCACTCGACAGTGCCTTCGACGCCATCGATCCATTCTTCAAGCAGAATGGTCGAGCCAGGTATGTTTCTTTTGCTTCGAATACTGCAGTGACCAAAGCTGCTTGCCGAGAGCGAGCGGTCAAATTCTAGTTGGTACACCCTATAGTGCTCCAGAAGCTCCGCCTCTGTTTCGCACTTTTTAATGAAAGCCGAGCGTGCGCCAAAACGAGGTTTGGCGATGAGGGGATAGCCTATCTCGAGTCCACCGGCGATCAGTTCGGCTTCGTTTTGGCACAAAACGTAGGAAACTGACGGTATAGCGTGGTCTTCCAATCTACGACGCATCACAAATTTATCATTGCATGCGTTGATTCCCTCCGGTGACGAATGATGCAGTCCCAAGGACCGGCACACATTTGCGACGGTCATTCCGATCTGGCCGTCGGGTGTCGCTTGGCCTGCATAAGAAAAAACGGCTGCTAACCGGTATTCCTTGCTCGCTTTTTCTACAACACTCAAAAGTGATTCTTCGTCAAGACGCTCTACCAGGAATAAGTCGTCACTGTCGGTGTAGAGCCGTTTCAGGTGACGGCGGCTCTTTTTCGCCACGATCAGGCAAGCAAGGCCACGCTTGCGAGCTGCCAAAAAGTGCGGCTCTCGATAGCGATAGCAGGTGTACTCGGAGTCATCAACATCCACAAAAATAATAGCACTTGGCTTCATCAGAGGTTCTCCTTGCTCTTAGTTGTCCACCCACTCACATGACTTTCCCTGCCAATTGATAAAACGATAGATACGTCTGCCATTGCGCTCAATGTACTCTGGTGCCTGATCACCTATGCCATCCAAAGGCACGGTAAACTTTCCTGTTTCATGGGGGAGCACATATTCAGGTAGCGCGATATTGGAAACCCGTCGTTTCAGGTACCTCATGATGCTCTTTGCTTCTTCGATACCGGCCTTGTAGACTTCTGCACCAGGAGAATATGGCATGAAATGGTAAAGATAATAGGGCTTCACGCCGAGGCGATACAACTCAATGAAGAGCTCTCGGAGGGTATCTTTTTGGTCGTTTACGCTCTTGATGAACGGGATGTTCGCAAATATCAGGGGTACGGATTTTTGTAGTTTTCTAATTGCCTCAATGAATTCATCACTCAGCTCCCAAGGGTGGCAGACGTGGACGCCGAATGAGTTGATTTTTTGCTTGGCCAAGATGCTCGCCAGCTGATCGGTTACTCTAAATGGGTTGAATGTAAGTGCCCTGGAATGCAGCCTGATCAATATCTTTTTGTCTATCGATCTGACGGCGCCAAGGTACTGATCCAGCTTGCCGTCTGATAGCATCAATGGGTCGCCACCACTGAAAATCACCTCCTCAATCGAGGGGGTGCTTCGCAGGTAGCTCAATGTCTCCTCGAATGTGCCTTTTCCCGTACTCCCTTTATTTGAGTCCCTTTGCAGAGTTCGCAGTGCCTCGAAGCAAAATTGACAGTAGCAGTGGCATGTGTTGGTTATTCGCAAAATGACGCGATTTTCATATTTGTGCTGGCAAATCGGAGTTTTCATTTCATGCTGTAGCTCCCAGTTTTCCGATTGCCCATCATAGCCACCACTTGCTTCTTCACCCCAGAAAGGCACCACTTGGCGCCACAATGGATTGTCCACAATGCTTAGGGAAGACGGATGTCGCTTTATCAGGTCCAGGTAATACGGGGTGACTTGTAGCTTGCGGTTGGAAAGTCCTTTCTTGATCTCGAAATTCAAATCTTCAGATTGCTGCGCAAGTGCTTCGCTCAGTGAGATTTCATCTCTGAATGCATGCTTCTGCTGCCAGCGCCAATCGGCCCAATGGTCCTGGGCAACGGTAATCCGCTTTCCTACCAGTTCTTTCATACCGACTCCTTTTACTTAAGCTGCTTGATCCTGGCTTGAACGGTGTGACTCAAACGCTCATCGAGCTTCGGAACCAAGACTTGCAGAGTCAGCCAAGCGAGTAACCAGGCGATTTCCTGCGAGAGTCGCGGAAAAATCCTGCGAGAAAGCTGGAATTTCTGAGATGACGACGAGCGTCGTGATGAATGACCTACTCAATCCGGACGTTTCGCCCATCCGGCCAGGACGCTATTGCTAGCGCCTCATTCATCAGCGAGAGCGTCATGACCGATATCCTGACCCGCGAGGACTCCGGTGTCCTCCTTATCGGCTTCAACCGCGAAGCCAAGAAAAACGCCCTGAGCCTGTCCATGTACCAGCGTCTCACCGAGCTGCTGCGCCAAGCCGAGCACGACCCCGCCATCGCTGTGGTGCTGTTTCACGGCAGTCCGCAGGTTTTCAGCGCGGGCAACGATCTGGCCGACTTCATCACCGACCCGCCCACCGCTCCGGACGCGCCGGTGTGGACCTTTCTGCACACCGTGAGTCGTTTCCCCAAACCACTGGTTGCGGCGGTCTGTGGCGCAGCGGTGGGTATCGGCACCACGCTGCTGCTGCACTGTGACCTGGTGCACGCCGGGGACAACGCACGCTTCAGCCTGCCGTTCGTCAATCTGGGGTTGTGTCCGGAAGCCGGCTCCAGCCTGCTGTTGCCGCGTCTGTTCGGCTACCCGCGCGCCGCCAAGGCGCTGCTGCTGGGCGAGCCGTTCGATGCCCAGGCGGCACTGCAGGCAGGGTTGGTCAATCGGGTCGGGGCGCCGGATCAGGTGCTCGACAGCGCACTGGCCCAGGCGCGCAAGCTGGCCAGCAAACCGCTGGCGGCGGTACTGGAAACCAAGCGCCTGTTGAAGAGCACCACGGCGCTGGCAGTGCAGGAACGAATAGACGAAGAGGCGCGGCTGTTCGCAAGCCTGCTGGATAGCGACGCGGCCCGTGAGGCTATCGCCGCCTTCGGCCAGCGCCGCTGAACCATCGGGTCGGTAGCCAGACGGCTATCGGCCCAGCCAGCGCGAGGTGCGCAGCAACAGCGCCAGTGATGCCAGTGTCGGCAGGTTGACCAGCAGCAGGGCATAGCGCAGCGAGTCCTGCCCGGCCAGCGGCAGCAGCAGGTCGCTCAGTACGCCGGCCAGCAGCGGGCCGCTGCCGATACCCAGCAAGGTGCTGACGATGGTCTGCAGCGCCATGGCGGTGCCGCGACGGTTGGCCGGCACCAGTTGCGTCACCAGGTTGTAGGACGGCGCCACCCACCACACGGCAAAGAAGCTGTAGAGCGCGCACCACAGCATCGCCACCGGCACCGGCAGGCTGCCCAGGTGAAACAGCACCGGATTCGGCCATAGCAGGTAGGCGGCGAGGGCCGCGAGGGCGGTGAGGTGGCCGATGATCGGGATGCGCAACTGCCATTGCCCGTCCTGGCGGCTCAGGCGATCGCTCAGCCAGCCGCTGAACAGCCCGCCAAATCCCGCCGCTGTCCCACAAACCACGCCGGCCAGCAGCCCGGCGTGTTGCAACGGGAGATCGTGGGAGCGCACCAGGAAACTGGTGTTCCACATGGCGACGGCATAGGAGCCGAGGGTGGTGAGGCCGCCGGCGAGAATCATCCAGCGGTACGCCGGCAACGCCCACAGGTCACGGGCTTCGCGGGTCAGGCCGGCTGAGGGCGCTGGCGCATGGGGCGTCAGGTCCCAGCGGCCTCGCTGCGGGTCGCGCACCATGAAACCGAGGACTGCGGCGAACGCCAGCGCCGGCAGCCCCAGAGCGACAAAAGCGAAACGCCAGCCGTACTGGTCCACCACCCAGGCCCCGATGCTCAGGCCGATGATCGAGGAAAAGGTCGGTGCCGAGGTGAAGCAACTGATGGCGAAGGAGCGTTTCTGCGGCGGGTACAGATCGGAGATCAGCGACAGCGAGGCCGAAGTGGTCGGCGATTCGCTCACGGCCACCAGCATCCGTGCGATGGCCAGCAGCAGGAAGCTGCCGGCCAGTCCACAGGCCATGGTCGCCAGGGCCCACAACAGACACGAGGCCGCCAACAGGCGCGTGCGCGGCATGCGGTCCACCAGGCGTCCGGCCGGCAGTCCCAGCAGTGCGTAGACCGTCGCGAAGGCCAGCCCGGAAATCAGGCCCATGGCGGTGTCGCCGACGCCGAACTCGGCTTTCACCGGCTCGATCATCACCGCCAGGATCTGCCGGCCGACGAAATTGTCGGCGAACACCACGGCCAGCAGCGCCAGCAGCCCGTGGGCCCGCCAGCCCACCGGTGCGGCGGACAGAGCCGGCACGGCCACGCTCATCGCGGCGCCCAGAGGTCGGGGAGGCCGGGATCGCTGACCACGATCAGGCGCTTGAGCAGCACCTTCAACGCCTGGGCATCGGCAATGCCGAGTTTGCTGGTGAGCTCCTGCTCCACCACCTTGGCCAGCGCCACTTGCTGCAGCGAGGTTTCGCGGCCCTTGGCGGTCAGCACGAAGCGCAGGTCGTCGTCCTCGCCCTCGATGGCCACCAGTTGCTGGCGTTCGAGGAAGCGCATGCCGGCCAGCGTCACCGTATGCCCGGTGTAGCTGACGAAGGTGTTGATCTCATCGAGGTCGAGGTTATCGCGGATGCACAGCACGGCGAGGATGAAGAACGCCTGCTCGTCCAGTTGCTGGTGGCTGAGCATCTGCCGCAGCAGGTTGAGTACCTGGTAATGGCCGCGCCCCAGCAGGTAACCGAGCAGGTCTTCGGTGTAGCTGCACTCCGGCGGCGGCGGGGTGGTGGCCAGGCGCAGTTCGTTGCGCGGCTTGCGCGTGGTCAGGGCGTACTGACCGCTCTGGAAGGCCAGCGGCGCGCGGTCGCTGTGGTCGAAGGCGAGCACTTCGCCGACGAAGATCACATGGTCGCCGCCCTCGTACTGGAACGCGGTGCGGCACTGGAAGCGCGCCGTGCAGTCCTGCAGCAGTGGCGCCTCGCTGATGCCGCGGTCCAGTTCCACCTCGGCGAACTTGTCCTCGCCCTGGGTGGCGAAGCGCCCGGACAGGCGCTCCTGCTCGGTGGACAGGACGTGCACGTTCCAGTGCTTGCCACTGCTGAACACCGGCAGGCTGCGGGCCTGCTTGGACAGGCTCCAGAGCACCAGTGGCGGGTTGAGCGAGACCGAGTTGAAGCTGTTGGCGGTAATGCCCACCGGCGCGCCGTCCTCACCCTGGGTGGTGATGATGGTCACGCCGGTGGTGAAGGTACCGAGCGCCGCACGGAAGGCCTGGGGGTCGAAACTGAGGTGTGGTGTTGCCATGGCTGGCCTCATGGAGTGGTGTTTTCGTGGGGCCAGTATCGAGCGCAGCGGGGCATGGAGCATCGTCTCAACGGACTAACGCTTTTGCTCGATTCTCGTCCGATCGGACGAGGCGCGGCGGGGCTTCTCGGGGCAACGTGGCCCTAGGCGCATCGGGCGCTGCAAAGGCCGATAACAACAACAGGGGACCGCCATGAGTTCAGCCGCACCTTCCGTCCAGACGCTCTCGGGGCTGCTTGCCCGCCAGAAAAGCGCGTTCAATGCCGCCGGCGCCGTCGACGCCGCCACCCGGCGCCAGCGCATCCAGAAGGTGATCGACCTGCTGGTGGCCCACCACGGCGCGCTGGCCGAGGCCATGGACGCCGACTTCGGTGGCCGGCCCGTCGGTTTCTCGCTGATGAACGATGTGCTGGGTGCGCTGGCATCCCTCAAGCACGCCCGCGACCATCTGGAAGGCTGGATGCAGGACGAGCAGCGCGCGCCGTTCCCGCCCTATGACCAGCTCGGCGCCAAGGCCTGGATCATGTACCAGCCCAAGGGCACGGTAGGCATCATCGGCACCTGGAACGCACCGCTGTACACCCTGTTCAGCCCGCTGGCCTCGGTGCTGGCGGCAGGCAACCGGGCGATCCTCAAGCCCTCGGAAGTCACCCCGCGCACAGCAGAACTGGTGGCCCGGCTGTGTGCCGAGTACCTCGATCCGCTGGAGGTCGCGGTAGTCAATGGCGATGCCGAGCTGGCCGAAGCCTTCACCGCCCAGCCGTTCGACCACCTGGTATTCACCGGCAGCACCGCCATTGGCCGGGCAGTAATGACCAACGCGGCGAAAAACCTGGTGCCGGTGACTCTGGAACTGGGTGGCAAGTCGCCGGTGATCGTCTCGACCAGCGCCGACCTGGACAAGGCCGCCTTCAATATCGCCGTGTCCAAGACCACCAATGGCGGGCAGGTGTGCATCAACCCGGATCTGGTCTATGTGCCGCGCAAACTGCTGGACGCGTTCGTCGAAGCGCTGCGCACCGCCTACGCCAGCCTGCATCCCGCCATCCAGGGCAATCCGGACGTGGTGGCCGTAGTCAACCCGCGTCATCTGGCACGGGTCGAGGGCTATATCGACGACGCCCGCCAGCGCGGTGCCCGCGTCGAGTCCTTGCCGCACGAGCTGGCGCCTGACGACAACGATCGCCGCCGCCCGCTGCGTCTGGTGATCGACCCGCCACAGGAAGCCCGGATCATGCACGAGGAAATCTTCGGCCCGGCCATGGTGCTGCTGGGCTACGACGACCTTGGCCAGGTGATCGCCGAGATCAATGCCCGGCCACGTCCACTGGCGCTCTACTACTTCGGCCAGGATACGAGCGAGCAGCGGCGGGTGCTGGAACAGACGATTTCCGGCGGCGTCACCCTGGGCGACGTGATGATGCACGCGGCCATGCACGACGCCCCCTTCGGCGGTGTCGGCGCCTCCGGCATGGGGCACTACCACGGTCGCGAAGGCTTCCTCGAGTTCAGTCACCTGCGCACCGTGTTCAAGGCGCCGGCCCATGATCCGCGGGGCGAGTGGGGTTTGCTGCCGCCCTACGGCGAGCACTTCGTGGCGGCCATGACGGCCATGATCACTTCCGACTGACCCGGGCGAGGACACACCGTGTTCAAGGCAATCACCATTGCCCAGCGCCTGTGGTTGTGGGCGCTGCTGGCGACCGTTCTGTTCGTCGTCGCGGTGGGCTTCGGCGTCTATGGGCTGCAGCAGGCCCGCGACAGCCTGCGGACCATCAACGAAGACAATCTCGCGACCCTGCTGGTCTTCGGCGAAATCCAGCATCGTCTGGACGAGAGCCGCCGGCTGGCACTGCTGGCCGTGCAGCACGACCCGGACGGACCGCTGATGGCGGCGTTCGACCGCTCGGTGGAAGTCACCCTGGGCACCATCGAGGCCAACAACCAGGCGCTGGCGCAGCGTTGGAACGACTATCGCCAGCGCAGCCTGAGCCCCGAGGAACAGCAGGGCGCCGAGGCGTTCGAGCAGCATTACGGCATCTGGGTCGAAGAGCTGGGCGTGCTGCTGGAGTCCCTGCGTGCCGGCGACTTCCGCTTGCCGGGCATCATTTCCTTCCTGCGGGTGGCCGAACCGGCCGGCAGTGCCGCCGGGGTCGAGTTGGGCAAGTTGCAGGCGTTGCAGCAGGCCGCAGCGGAGCGGGAATACGAGGCGGCGCAGGCGCGCTACCAGCGCACCGTGCTGGCCTATCTGCTGCTGGGCGTCGTCGGCGTGCTGGTGGGCAGCGCCACGGCGTTGACCACCCTGAGTCGCTTGCGCCGGGCCTTCAGTCAGGCGGCGGCAAGCATGCAGGCCATTGCCGGTGGCGACCTGTCGCAAGCCATTGATGTTCATGGCAGCGACGAGTTCGCCCTGATGCTGCGGGACATCGCCGCCATGCGTGACAGCCTGCACGGATTGATTTCGCAGATGCGCGAGCTGGTCCAGCGGGTCAGCCGCGAGGCGGCGCGCCTGGCCGAGTCGGCGGAGCTTGCGTCCCGCGCTACCCAGCAGCAGGCGGAGGCGGTAAAGGGTATTTCCAGCGCAGTGGAGCATCTGTCCGGCTCCATCGGCGAAGTCGAGAACCATGTCGGTGTGTCCCGGGACATCACCCAGCATTCGGCAGGACGTTCCGGCAAGAGCGAGGGCTTCATCCGCGACATGGCCCAGGAAATGAACCGCATCAGCGATGTGATCAGCGATACCGCCGTGCACATCCACGAACTGGAAGTGTTCTCCGACGAGATCAGCAGCGTGCTCGGGGTGATCCGCACCATCGCCGAGCAGACCAACCTGCTGGCCCTGAACGCCGCCATCGAAGCGGCCAGGGCAGGGGAGCAGGGCCGCGGTTTCGCCGTGGTCGCCGATGAAGTACGGTTGCTGGCCCAGCGTACCGGCCGCTCCATCGGCGAGATCGACCTTACCGTGCAACGCATCCAGGAAGGTACCCGTGCCGTGGTCGATGGCATGGGCCGCGTGGTGCTGCGGGTGCGTGAAGGTGTCAGCCTGGCCCATGAAGCCGGCGACTCGGTGGCGCAGATCCGCAGCGGCACCGATGATGTCATCCGCAGCGTCGACACCATCGCCACGGTGATCGACGAGCAGGTGCGCGTTACCCGCGAGATGGTGGCACGGGTCGAGAACGTTTCTGCCGGCACCGGCGCGCTGTCGGCCAGCGCCGGGCGCAGCGCGGTGGCGGCGGCGGACCTGGAACAACTGGCGCGGGCGCTGGACCAGTTGTCGGCGCGCTTCACCGTCGCCTGAGCGGTTTCATCGCCGGCCAGCCGGCCGCTTCATCCTTAATTCCAATGACAATAATCAGAAGGCCCATCCACTCCATGACTGCCACCTATCCCCGCCGTACCGTGCTCAAAGCCACCGCTGTCGCCGCCGGCGCCAGCCTGCTGGGCCGTTTTGCCAGTGTCCAGGCCGGCGAGCTGTCCGCCAGCGACTATCAATCACTCGACGCCTGGGCCATGGCCGAGGCGGTGCGCAAGGGTGAACTGACCCCCGAGGCCTTGCTCGACGCCGCCCTGGCCCGCCATGCCCTGGTCAATCCCAAGGTGCAGGCGGTCAACATGTTGCACCAGGAATACGCCCGCACCTTGCTGGCCCAGCGTCGTGCCGCCGGGCACGCGGCCCAGGGCGCACTGGCCGGAGTGCCGCTGCTGCTCAAGGACCTCAATACCTACCTGCAAGGCACCGCCACCAGCAACGGCAGCCGCCTGTTCAAAGATGCACCACCTGCCACGCTCACCAGCACGCTGATTGCCCGCTACGAGCGCGCCGGCGCCGTGCCCTTCGGCAAGACCACCTGCCCGGAATTCGGGCTGACCACCACCACCGAATCCCTGGCCTGGGGCCAGACCCGCAACCCCTGGAACCTCGGCCACAGCGCTGGCGGATCGTCCGGTGGCGCGGCCTCGGCGGTGGCGGCGGGCATCGTGCCGGTGGCCCACGCCACCGACGGCGGCGGCTCGATTCGTATTCCGGCGTCCTACTGCGGCCTGGTCGGGCTCAAGCCCGGCCGCTACCGCACCCCCAGCGGCCCGGCACATTTCGAGGGCTGGTTCGGCGCCAGCGTGGCCAATGTGGTGTCCCGCAGCGTGCGCGACACGGCGCTGTTCCTCGATGCCGGCCATGGCCATGAGCCGGGCAGCGCCTATTGGGCGGCGCCGGTGGAGCGCCCGTATATCGAAGAGTTGCGCCGCGATCCGGGCAAGCTGCGGATCGCCGTGGTGCGTCAGTCGCTGACCGGTGCACCGCTGGATCCGGCCATCGCCGCCACCCTTGAGCACACCCTCAAGCAACTGCTGGGCCTCGGCCATGAACTGGAAGAACTGACCCTCGGCATCGACCCGCGGCAACTGTTCGGCGCCCACGGCACGGTGGTCGGCACCGGTTTGCTCAGTCTGGTCCATGATCGCGAGCAGGCCCTGGGGCGGGCCGCCACTGCCGAGGATCTGGAACAGATCACCCAGGTGGTGCTGGAGCGGGCCAAGGGCACCAATGGCGAAGCCATGTACCGGGCGCGGCAGTCGTTCGAAAGCATCGGTGCGGCGATGGAAAAGCACTTCGAGCGCTTCGACCTGATCCTTTCGCCAGTCACTGCCAGCCTCACGCCTGAACTGGGCGTGCTCAGCCTCGACCAGGGCTGGGACAGCTACGCCCACAAGGCGATGGGCAGCGCCGGCTTCACCGTATTGGCCAACGTCAGCGGGCAACCAGCGATTTCCCTGCCGCTGGGCATGAGCGACAGCGGCTTGCCGGTGGGGATGATGTTCACGGCGAGGCTGGGTGGAGAAGACGGGCTGCTGCGCATTGCCAGCCAACTGGAGCAGGCCATGCCCTGGGCCGGTCGCCGGCCTCGGGTTTAGTACCCGGCCGCGATGCGGCTCCCACAGCAAATATGAGCTGCGCCCCAAGGTCACCACCTAGTCCGCTTTGACGATGATCCTCCGCCTGCCACCCGCTGAAGATGGAACCTGCCGTCGGCGTCAACGCCGCCGGCATTTTCCTGACCTCAGCGAATGGCATAACAACAATGACGGCTCAAGTTCAGTCTCAATCCGCCTACGACGTGATCGTCGTGGGCTCGGGCGCGGGTGCGATGACTTCGGCGGTGTTTCTCGCCGACCACGGCCTGCGGGTGTTGATCGTGGAGAAAAGCGACAAGTACGGCGGCACCTCGGCGATCTCCGGCGGCGGGATCTGGATCCCCAACAACCACTATTTCGCCCGCCAGGGCGGTAACGACAGCCGCGAGCTGGCGCGCACCTACCTGCAGGCCGCTGCGGGCGAGCATGTCGAGCCGGCGCGGCTGGAGGCTTACCTCGACAACGCGCCGAAGATGATCGAGGCGCTGACCCGCAAGAGCCGTGTGCGCTACGCAGTGGCGGCCAAATACCCGGATTACTACCCGCATCTGCCCGGGTCGCTGCCCGGCGGACGTACCCTCGACCCCGAGCTGTTCGACACCAGCCTGCTGGAGGAGGAACTGGACAACCTGCGCAAGCCATCACCCTCGACCCTGCTCATGGGCCGCATCGCCTGGACCGCCCGCCATGCCCACAAGGCCATGGCCCGCAGCTTCGGCTGGCGGTTGCTGATCATGGGCCTGATGCTGCGCTACAAACTCGATTTCAAATGGCGCAGGAAGAGCAAGTACGACCGCCGCGCCGCCCTCGGCAGCTCGCTGGTGGCTGCGCTGCGCCGTTCGCTGATGGATCGCAACGTGCCGCTGTGGCTCAACACCGATTTCCGTGAGCTGCTGATGAAGGACGGCAAGGTCGCCGGCATCGTCGTCGAGCGCAACGGCCAGGAGCAATGCATCGAAGCCCGGCACGGGGTGATCTTCGGCTCCGGCGGTTTCGAACAGAACCAGGCGCTGCGCGAGCAGTACCTGCCCAAGCCGACGCAGATGACCTGGAGCGCCACGCCGCCAGGCAACAACACCGGCGCCGCCTTGCTCGCCGGGATGAAGGAGGGCGCCGCCACCGACCTGATGGACTGGGCCTGGTGGGCCCCGACCATCGCCGTGCCGGGCGAGGAAAAACCCCGGGGCATCTTCGCCGAGCGCGCCTTTCCCGGCGCCATCGTGGTCAACGGCCAGGGCCGGCGCTTCGTCAACGAAGCGGCGCCGTACCTGGAGTTCGTCGACGCCATGCACCGTGACAACGCCCACAGCGGCGGCCGCAGCGTACCGGCCTGGGTGGTTTTCGACGCGCATTTCCGCTTCCACTACGCCATGGGCCCGCTGATGCCGGCCCAGGTCATGCCCGACAGCCGCCTGCGCAAGGAATGGCTCAACAGCCTGTACTGGAAAGCCGACACACTGGCAAGCCTGGCGCAGCAGATCGGCGTCGACGCCGCCGGCCTGGAGAATACCGTGGCCAGGATCAACGACTATGCCCGCACCGGCGTGGACCCCGATTTCGGCCGGGGCGGCAACGTTTTCGACCGCTACTACGGCGACTCCAACATCAAGCCCAACCCGTGCCTCGCGCCGCTGCGCAAGGGGCCGTTCTACGCCATGCGCCTGGATGCCGGCGACATCGGCACCAAGGGCGGCCTGCTGACCAACGAGTACGCCCAGGTGGTGCGCGAGGACGGCACGCCGATCCCGGGCCTGTACGCCATCGGCAACTGCTCCGCCTCGGTGATGGGCACCAGCTACCCCGGCGCCGGCGGCACCCTCGGCCCGGCCATGACCTTCGGCTACGTCGCCGCCAATCACCTGGCCCGGGAGGTGTCATGAACGACAACGTGACCCCGATCCTGCCGCCGCTGCAGGTGGACGATCCGCGCACGCTGAACTGGGATGCCCAATGCGAAGTGCTGGTGCTCGGCTGGGGCGCCGCCGGCGCCTGTGCGGCCTTGCAGGCCCGCGCCGAAGGGGCTGATGTGCTGGTGGCTGACCGGTTTACCGGCGGTGGCGCCAGTGCCAAGAGCGGTGGCGTGGTCTACGCCGGGGGTGGCACCCGTCAGCAGCGCGCCGCCGGCTTCGCCGACAGCCCGGACGCCATGTTCGATTACCTGCGGCATGAAACCCAGGGCGTGATCAGCGACCGCACCCTGCGCCGCTTCTGCGACGACAGCGTGGCCAACCTGGAATGGCTGGAAAGCCATGGCGCGCCTTATTCCCACGAAGTGCCGCCGGGCGGCAAGACCTCGTACCCGCAGGACGGCTACTACCTCTATTACTCCGGCAATGAACTGGTGCCGCTCTACGGCGGCGCCCATCCACCGGCGCCCCGTGGCCACCGCACCGCGGGCAAGGGCCAGTGTGGTGCGGTGCTCTATGCCCACCTGCAAGCAGCCTGCCTCAAGGCCGGCGTGCGGCCGCTGCTGCAGGCGGCGGCCAAACGCCTGGTTCAGGATGCCAGCGGCCGGGTGATCGGCGCCGAACTCTGGCGCCTGCCTCCAGGCAGCCAGCAGGCCGCGCTGCATGCGAAATGGATCACCCGCGCCGAGCACCTGCAGAACTTCGCGCCGGGCTACTGCGACACGCTGCGTCGGCGTGCCAGCCAATTGGAGCGGGACTTTGCCCGTCCGGTGCTGGTCCATGCCAGCAAAGCGGTGATCCTCAGCACCGGAGGCTTCATCTTCAACCGCGAGCTGATCAAGCAGCATGCGCCGAAATTCCGCCGCAACTTCAAGGTCGGTGCCACCGGCTGCGACGGCAGCGGCCTGCGTCTCGGCCAGAGCGTGGGGGCTGCCAGCGACCGGCTGGAACGGGTGTCGGCCTGGCGCTTCATCAATCCGCCTTACAGTTGGCACAAGGGCATCGTGGTCAACGCCGAAGGCCGGCGCTTCTGCAACGAGGAAGTCTATGGCGCCACCCTTGGCCAGCCGTTGATGGAGGAGCAGGGCGGTCGTGCCTGGCTGGTGCTGGACGCGCCGTTGCGGCGCAAGGCGATCCGCGAGGCGCTGTTCGGCGGTTACTGGTGGTTCCAGAGCGTGCCGGCCTTGGCGCTGATGCTGCTCAAGGTACGCAAGGGCAAGACCCTCGACGAGCTGGCGAACGTGACCGGAATGAAGGCGACGGCACTGCGCGAGTCAATCGAGGCCAACAACGCCGCGGCCCGTGGCGAGGCGGGCGACCCCTTCGGCAAGTCCCGGGGCGGGCGCCAGGTACTGGAGCAGGGGCCGTTCCAGGCCTGCGATATTTCCGTCGGCAACCCGATCTTCCCCCTTGGCGCGCTGACCCTTGGCGGCCTGCGGGTCGATGAGGACAACGGCGCGGTGCTGAACGAAACGGCACAGGCGATTCCCGGCCTGTACGCCGCCGGACGCGCCGCCGTGGGCATTCCCTCGCACCTCTACATCAGTGGTCTGTCGCTGGCCGACTGCGTCTTCTCAGGTCGTCGAGCCGGTAAGGCTGCGGCCCTTGAAGCGCTCACTCAACCTTGCCCGGCCACGGAGGCCACCTCATGACTGAACTGCAACGCGCACCCGGCCGGGTGCAAGACAAGATCGCCCTGGTCACCGGCGGCGCCAAGGGCATCGGTCGGGCCAGCGCGCGCCTGCTGGCACGGGAAGGCGCCACGGTGGTGATCGCCGATATCGACGTCGAAGCGGGCGAAGCCCTGGCGGCAGAAATCGGGTCCGGGGCGCTGTTCGTACGCCATGATGCCGCCAGTGAAATCGGCTGGCAGGTACTCATGGGGCTGATCGGTGAGCGCTTCGGACGGCTGGATGTGCTGGTCAACAATGCCGGCATCCTGATTCCCGGCACCGTCGAAGAAACCTCGCTGGACGACTGGCACACGCTGATGCGCATCAATGCCGACAGCGTGTTCCTCGGTTGCCGCGAAGCCATCGGCCTGATGAAGGCGAGTGGCGGTTCGATCATCAACCTGTCGTCCATCGCCGCCCTGGCCGGGCGTGATGACTACCTGGCCTACAGCGCCTCGAAAGGTGCGGTGGCAGCGCTGACCCGCTCGGTGGCCGTCTTCTGCCGGCGGCGCAAGTACCGGATCCGCTGCAACAGCCTGCACCCGGACGGTGTGCTTACCGACATGACCAGCGGCGGCTTCCCGCCGGGCCTCGATCCTGAGCGTCTGACCATCGACAGTGATCCGATGAACCGCATGTGTCGGCCGGAGGATGTCGCGGCGAGTGTGCTGTTCCTTGCCAGTGACGAAGCCAGGGCGGTGAATGGGGTGGAGCTGCGGGTGGACAGTGGGCAGATGGTGATGAGTATCTGAGGCTTCAGGGCAGGTCGACAGGTCTGCAGCGTCCTTGATATCGAGCGCCGCCTTTGCGGCGCATCGCCGGCCACGCCGGCTCCCACAGGGGTTGTGTGCAGCACCAACCTGTGGGAGCTGGCCTTGCCAGCGATGCGCCCTCGGCTAGCACTCGCTCACCTCAACACCCCAAAAACCGCGCCGGGCGTTTCTCGATAAACGCCTCCATCCCTTCCTTCTGATCCCGCGACGCGAACAACAGCGCATTGGCCTTGCGCTCCAGCGCCAGCCCCGTTTCCAGCGGCGCATCCATCCCCGCCAGGATCACTTCCTTGATCTGCTCCGCCGCCAACGCCGGCATCGCGGCGATGACCTGCGCCAGTTCCAGCGCCTTGGCCTGTACCTGGTCATCGTCCACCAGGTCGCTGACCAGGCCCGCCACCCAGGCTTCCTCGGCCGTGACGGGTTGCCCGGTCAGGGCCATGCGCATGGCCTTGGCCTTGCCCACCGCCCGTACCAGGCGCTGGGTGCCGCCGATGCCGGGCATGATGCCGATGCGGATCTCCGGCTGGCAGAACTTCGCCCCGCGCCCGGCGACGATCAGGTCGGCATGCATTGCCAGTTCGCAACCGCCGCCATAGGCATAGCCGCACACCGCCGCGATCACCGGCTTGGGGCAGTGCTGGATCGGCGCCCAGACCCGCTCGGTATGGCGCTGCACGATGTCGATCGGCCCGACCCCGGCCATGCTGGTGATGTCGCCGCCGGCGGCGAACACCTTGTCGCCTCCGGTCAGGACGATGCAACGCACCTCGGGATCGGTCGCCAGCTCGGTGAAGTGGCGGGACAGCAGCGCCTGCAATTCCAGGCTCAGGGCATTGGTCGCCTGGGGCCGGTTCAGGCGCAGCAGGGCGACGCCGGGTGCCGGGAATTCGAGCAATACGCAGGGTTGATCGGTAGCGGACATAAGCCTTCTCGCGCGCGTCAGGGAATGGGAATTGCCCGGCAGTGTCGGGCCCGGACCCTAGCGATTCATCGTCCGTTCAGACGAAGTTTGCCCAGCCCTTTGTCCCTAGAGTGGACCTTGTCAGTAGAACAAGGAGCCTGAAATGGGCCAGCAACGCGGTCTCGACTACAGCGGCAAGGTGGTACTGGTCACCGGCGGCACCAAGGGCATCGGCGCGGGTATCGCCCAAGGCTTTCTGGAGGCCGGTGCGCAGGTCATCGTCTGCGCCCGCAACGCTCCGGAACAGCTGCCGGCCAGCGCCGGTCGCGAGGCGCTGTTCTTCCCGGTGGACGTGCGCGACGGCGAGTCGCTGCAAGGGCTGTTCGACAGCATCCAGCGCGACTTCGGCCGCCTCGATGTGCTGGTCAACAACGCCGGTGGCGCGCCCGCCGCAGAGGCCGCCACCGCCTCGCCGCGTTTTCACGAGAGCATCATCCGCCTCAACCTGATCGCCCCGCTCAACGTCGCCCAGCAGGCCAACCGGCTGATGCAGGCGCAGGAGGAGGGCGGCTGCATCGTCTTTATCGGCAGTGTCGCCGCCCAGCGTCCGTCCCCCGGCACCGCCGCCTACGGCGCGGCCAAGGCCGGGGTGGTGGCACTGGTCACTTCGCTGGCGGTGGAGTGGGCACCGAAAGTCCGGGTGGTCACCGTCAGCCCCGGCTTGGTGCTGACCGACCAGGCCCACCTGCATTACGGCGACGAGGCCGGTATCGCTGCGGTCGGCGCGGGCATCCCCGCCGGACGCATGGCTGCGGCCGAGGATATCGCCAACGCCTGCCTGTACATCGCCTCGCCGCTGGCCAGCTACGCCAGCGGCTGCAACCTGCTGCTGCACGGCGGCGGCGAGCGCCCGGCCTTCCTTGGCGCGGCGCAGACAACGCCCACCTGATCGACCCTATGGCGGCGCCATCGGTGGCCGCCCTCACTTCGCAGGAGACGACTGTGGCTGATCCACAATTGCTGTCCAACGTGCGCGCCCTGGTGGGGCGCCAATACGGCCGGGTGTATGCCTGGGACGAGGTCAACGCGCCGATGATCCGCCAGTGGTGCGAGATCATGGGCCTGGACAACCCGCTCTACACCGACCCGACCGCCGCGTTGCAAGGCCCCCACGACGGTATCGTCGCGCCGCCGGCCATGCTTCAGGTCTGGACCATGGAAGGGCTGCACGCCAACAACTACCCGCCGGGCTCCACCGACGAGAACCCCTACGAGGTCCTCAGGCTGTTCGAGGAACACGGCTACGCCTCGGTGGTGGCGGTGAACTCGGAGCTGACCTTCCAGCGTCCGGTGCACCTGGGCGAGCGCCTGTACTACACCACCCGCCTGGATGCGGTGGGCGACGAAAAGACCACCGCCCTGGGCACCGGTTTCTTCGTCACCCTGGTGATGAGCCACTTCGTCGAGAAGCCCGAGGGTGACGAGCCGGTGGGCGAGCTGCTGTTCCGGGTGTTCAAGTTCCGCCCGGCCAACCCGCAGCCCGCCGGCAAGCCGGCCGAAGTGCCGGCCAAACCCAAGCGGCCACTGCCGGGCATGAGCGACGACACGCGGTTCTTCTGGGAGGGCTGCGCCGAAGGCAAGTTGCTGATCCAGCGCTGCAGCGCCTGTTCGACCCTGCGACATCCGCCGGCGCCGGTGTGCATCCAGTGCCACAGCTTCGATTGGGATACCGTGCAGGCCAGCGGCCGCGGCAGCCTGTATTCCTTCGTGGTCATGCATTACCCGGAAGTCCCGCCGTTCGATCACCCCAACCCCATCGGCCTGATCGAGCTGGAGGAGGGCGTGCGCCTGATCGCCGGCCTGACCGGCGTGCAGCGCGACGACATCAGCATCGGCCAGCGTCTGCAGGTGGAATTCCAGACCTTCGACGAACAGCAGACCCTGCCGCTGTTCCGTCCCGTCGCCGAGCCGGAGTAAGCGCCCATGGATTTCGAATTGAGCGAAGACCAGCGCGCCATCGCCCAGATGGCCGACAGCCTGTTCGTCGACAGCTGTGACGATGACACCCTGCGCAAGTGGGATGGCAGCGGCGAACCGTTGATGGCGGCGCTGTGGAACCTGTGCCGGGAAACCGGCCTGCACGCCCTGGCGATTCCCGAAAGTGCCGGCGGCAGCGGCCTGGGCATGACCGAACTGATGCTGGTGCTGCAGGCCCAGGGCCGCGGCCTTGGCCAGGTGCCGTTGTGGCGTCACCAGTTGGCGGCTGCGACCCTGGCGACGTTCGGCGCTGAAGAATACGCCCATTGGATCGAGCGGGCGGCCAGTGGCGAAAGCCTGCTGAGCCTGTCGCTGGAGGGCGTCAACGCCGCCTGCGGTATCGAACTGGACGCCACCCCCGATGGCGCGCAATGGCGGGTGAGCGGGCGGATCGCCGCCGTGCCGCTGGCGGCCCAGTCCGCTGCCGCTGTGGTGCCGGTGCTGTTGCACGGCCAGCCACGCCTGATGCTGCTGGACCTGCAATCGCCTTGCGTACGGCTCGTTCCGGCGGTGATGACCCACGGCGAAGCGGTTGCCGATGTGCAAGTGGAAGGCCTGGGTGTCAGCCACCTGCTGCCAGTCAACGCGCTCGACTGGCTGGAGCCTCGCGCCATCGCCGCCCTGGGGGCGCTGCAACTGGGGGTCAGTGAAGAGCAGATTCGCCGCACCGTCGCCTACGTCAGCGAACGCCAACAGTTCGAACGGCGTATCGGCAGCTTCCAGGCCGTGCAGATGAGCATGGCCGACACCTACATCGCCCTCGAAGCCCTGCGCAGCAGCCTCTGGCAGCTCTGCTACCGCCTCGATGCCGGCCTTGCCGCCCCGTCCGAGGCTCAGGCCACGGCCTGGCTGGCCTGCGAGGCCGGGCATCGCATCGGCCACACCGCGCAGCATGTGCACGGCGGCATCGGTGTCGACCTGACGTACCCGATCCACCGTTTTCTCTACTGGAGCCGCGCCCTGGGGATCGCCCTCGGTGGCTCGGCAGCTTGCCTGGAACGGCTCGGCGAATGGCTGAGCGATAACGACACGCTGGGATGGAAATATGACCTTGAAGAACACCAAGCGCTTTGAAGACGTGCGTCCCGGCGAGCCACTGCCGGAACTGGCGGTGCCGATCACGGTGCCGCTGATCGCCGGTGGCGCCATCGCCACCCGCGACTACTTCCCCGGCCATCACGACAAGGACGCCGCCCGCGAACTGGGCTCGCCCCACGTGTTCATGAACATCCTCACCACCAATGGCCTGGTGCAACGCTTCGTCGAGGGCTGGGCCGGCCCGCTGGCGCAGTTCGCCTCGCTGAAGATCAAGCTCGGGGTGCCCAACTACCCCGGTGACTGCATGACCTTCAGCGGCAGTGTGACCCGCCTCGATCCCGAAACCCGCACGGTCGAAGTGACCCTTGGCGGCAAGAACTCAATGGGCAACCACGTGACCGGCACGGTCGTGCTGGTCCTGCCCTGACAGCCGGAGACCCTGTCATGACGCAATCGCTATCCGGGCGCGCCGCCATCGTTGGTCTGGGCGCGACCGAGTTTTCCAAGAATTCCGGGCGCACCGAACTGCGCCTGGCCATGGAAGCCACCCTGGCCGCACTGCAAGACGCCGGCATCGACCCGTCGGAAGTGGAGGGTTTCAGTTCCTACTCGGTGGACAAGGTGCCGGAGTACGAGATCGCCCGGTTGCTGGGCTGCAAGGACGTCAAGTTCTTCTCCCAGGTGCCCCACGGCGGCGGCGCTGCCTGTGCGCCGATCATGCACGCGGCGATGGCTGTGGCCACGGGCGTGGCCAAGGTGGTGGTGGTCTACCGGGCGATGAACGAGCGCTCCTGGTACCGCTTCGGCAGCGGCAGCTACGGCTTTGCCTCGACGCCGATCTTCGAGAACGTCAACTACGGCTGGTACATGCCCCACGGCTTCCATACCCCGGCCGCCTGGGTCGGCATGTTCGCCCAGCGCTACATGCACACCTACGGGGCCACTTCCGAAGACTTCGGCCGGGTCGCCGTGGCGGTGAGGGATTTTGCCGCCACCAACCCCAACGCCTTCTTCCATGGCAAGCCCATCACCCTGGAAGAACACCAGGCCTCGCGCTGGATCTGCGAGCCGCTGCACCTGCTGGACTGCTGCCAGGAGTCCGACGGCGCGGTGGCGATGGTCATCACCTCCGCCGAGCGCGCCCGTGACCTGCGGCAGAAGCCGGTGACGATCAAGGCCGGCTCCCAGGGCATCAGCAGCGGGCAGCAGATCATGACCTCGTTCTACCGCGACGACATCACCGGCCTGCCGGAAATGGGCGTGGTTGCCCGCGAGCTGTATCGCCAGGCGGACCTCGGCCCGGACGGCATCCAGACGGCGGTGATCTACGACCACTTCACCCCGTTCGTGCTGCCGCAACTGGAAGAATTCGGCTTCGCCCCGCGCGGCGAGGCCAAGGAGTTCATCCGCGCCGGCCACCATGCCCGGGGCGGCAAGCTGCCGATCAACACCCACGGCGGCCAGTTGGGCGAAGCCTACATCCACGGCATGAACGGCGTTGCCGAAGCGGTGCGCCAGGTGCGTGGCACGGCGGTGAACCAGGTGGCGAACGTGGAAAACGTGCTGGTCACCGCCGGGACCGGCGTACCCACCAGCGGCCTGATTCTTGGCGCGGCCTGAGGAGCGCAGCATGTTCGTCGATCTCTCCCCCGAGCAACACGTCCTGCGCCACAAGGTGCGGGATTACTTCCAGGCGCTGATGACCCCCGAGCTGCGCGAGCAACTGCGCGGCAAGGAGGGCGGCGAGCTGTACCGCCAGACCATCCGCCAGATGGGCCGCGACGGCTGGCTGGCCGTGGGCTGGCCCAAGGCCCACGGCGGCCAGGGCTACGCCGCCACCGAGCAGTTGATCTTCTTCGAGGAGGCCAACATTGCCGGTGCGCCGTTGCCGTTCGTGACCATCAGCACCGTCGGCCCGGCCTTGATGGAGCACGGCAGCGCAGCGCAGAAAGAACGCTTTCTGCCCGGCATCGCCGCCGGCGAGATCATGTTCGCCATCGGCTATTCCGAGCCGGATGCCGGCAGCGACCTGGCGGTACTCAAGACCAGCGCCCGCCTGGATGGCGAGCACTTCGTGGTCAACGGCAACAAACTGTGGACCTCCGGTGCCGAGTCCGCCGACTTCATCTGGCTGGCGGCGCGCACCGATCCGACCCTGGCGCGGCACAAGGGCGTGTCGATCCTGATCCTCGACACCACGTCGCCGGGCTTCTCCAGCACGGTGATCCCGACCACCAGCAACCCCACCACGGCCACCTATTACGACAACGTGCGGGTACCGAAGGACATGCTGGTGGGTGAGCTCAACGGCGGCTGGAAGCTCATCACCGCCCAGCTCAACCACGAGCGCCTGGGCCTCGGTTCCTGGTCCGACAAGGTGGCCGGGCTGTTCCGCCGGGTCTTTCTCTGGGCCAGGAGCCGTGACGAGCAGGGCCGCCGGGCGATGGACAAGGCCTGGGTGCGCAGTTCGCTGGCCGAGAGCTACGCGCGGCTGGAAGCCATGCGCCTGATCAACCTGCGCATCGCCGCCAACCTGGAGCAGGAGCGAATGGACGTGGCCCTGAGCTCGACTACCAAGGTCTACGGCTCGGAGTCGGCCATCGAGATCCTGCGGCGCCTGTCGGGCATCGTCGGCGCCAACGGCTCGCTGCGCTCCGGTTCGGCGGCGGCAGCCCTGCACGGCGAGCTGGAATACGAACTGCGCGCCGCCATCACCGTGACCTTCGGCGGCGGCACCAATGAAATCCAGCGCGAGCTGATCGCCCAGTTCGGTCTGGGCATGCCGCGCACTCAACGCTGAACGAACCCCACAACAACAATCAGCCTCGACCCTGGCGGTCGGGGCGAGGGTCAAGTCATGAGCACGATTGAGCAATTCAGGCAGGAAACCCGCGCCTGGCTGGAGGCCAACTGTCCCGCCTCGATGCGTACCGCCATGGGCGAGGGCGATGTGGTCTGGGGGGCAAGCCAGCCGCAGTTTCCCAGCGAAGACGCACGGCTGTGGTTCGAACGGATGCGCGACAAGCGCTGGTTCTGTCCCGACTGGCCGGAAGAATATGGCGGCGCCGGGCTGAGCCCCGAGCATGTGGCGGTGCTGGAAGGGGAGATGCGCCGCCTCAAATGCAGGCCGCCGCAGATCAACCTGGGCATCTGGATGCTCGGCCCGGTGCTGTTGGCCTATGGCAGCGAAGAACAGAAACGCAGCCTGCTGCCGCCGATGGCCCGCGGTGAAACCCGCTGGTGCCAAGGGTTCTCGGAGCCCAACGCCGGCTCCGACCTCGCCAGCCTGAAAATGGCCGCCCGCGATGCCGGCGATCATTTCGTGGTCGATGGCAGCAAGATCTGGACCTCCTACGGCGACAAGTCCGACTGGATGTACGCCCTGGTCCGCACCAGCCCCGACAAGCCCAAGCACGAAGGCATCAGCCTGATCGTGCTGGACATGCGCAGCCCCGGGGTCAACGCCGTGCCAATCGACCTGATCAGTGGCAAATCGGCGTTCTGCCAAGTGTTCTTCGATGGCGTGAAAGTCCCCAAGAGCCAGTTGATCGGCCCACTGGACGGCGGCTGGAACCTGGGCAAGTACCTGCTGCAGCACGAACGCAAGGCCATGTCGAAGTTCGGCGAAATCAGCCTGCCGTCCCACTTCGACCTGCCGGCGCTGTTGCGCCAGTACCTGCCCGAACCACAAGGCCAGGGTGAACTGGCCTTGCAGGCCCGAGCCATGGCCTGCGCCATGAACGAGCACGCCTACAACCTCACCGTGCAGCGCATGGCCGAGGAGGCCCGCGGCGGCGATGACGTCAGCGGCCTGATGGCAATCATGAAGCTGGTACACACCGAGCAGGAGCGGGACAAGTTCGAAGTGCTGTTGGACCTGATGGGTGGCCACGCCTTCGGCTGGCAGAGCGACGCCTTCGACGAGCGCCAGTTGGCGGTCACCCGAGGCTGGCTCAACAGCTACGCCCTGACCATTTCCGGCGGTGCCTCGGAAGTCCAGCTCAATGTCATCGCCAAGCGCGTGCTTGGCCTGCCCGACGCGAAAAAAGGAGCGACGGCATGAACCTGCGGTACAGCGAAGAACAGCGGCTGTTGGCCGACAGCGCCCGGGACTTTCTCGCCGCCCGCGGCCCGGTGAGCGCCCAGCGCAAGCTGCGTGACGAGGGCGCCGCCGAAGGGTTCGACCCGCAACTGTGGCAGGACGCGGTGAACCTGGGCTGGAGCGCGATTCCCTTTACCGAGGAGCAGGGTGGCCTGGCCTTCGGCTGCATGGGCCTGGGCCCGGTGTTCGAGGCCATCGGCCGCAACCTGTCGGCCACGCCGCTGCTGTCCAGCGTGGTGCTCGGGGGATCGTTGCTGCAGTTGGCCGGCAATGCCGTGCAGCAACAGCGCTGGCTGCCGGGGCTGATTGCCGGTGGTCTGCGCCTGGCCCTGGCAGTGGACGAACGTGCCCGCCACAACCCGCTGGCGACCTGCCTGAGCGCGGTGGCGCAGGGCGATGGCTACCGCCTGGACGGCGACAAGTACTGGGTGGTGGACGGCAACGGTGCCGACGCGTTCATCGTTGCCGCCCGTACCTCGGGCAGCACCGGGCAGGCGCAGGGCATCAGCCTGTTCCTGCTGCCCGCCGATACACCCGGCCTGGTCTGCACCCCATTGCCCCTGATCGATTCGCGCAACAGCGCCCGCCTGCAACTGCAGGGCGTGCAGCTCGATCGCGAGGCCTTGCTGGGCGAGCCGGGGCAGGGCTTCGCCGTGCTGGATGCCGTGCTCGACCGTGGTCGTGCCTGTGTCGCGGCAGAACTGCTGGGCATCGCCGAGCACCTGTTCCAGACCACCCTCGACTACCTCAAGACCCGCGTGCAGTTCGACGTCCCGATCGGCTCGTTCCAGGCCCTGCAGCACCGTGCGGCGCGCTTGCATGTCGATCTGGCGCTGGCCCGCAGCGCGGTGATGGCCGGGTTGTCGGCGCTGGATGACGACAGTCTCGATAGCGACGCACGTGGTCGGCTGGTGAGCCTGGCGAAGTGGAAGGCGGGCGACACGGCGATCAAGGTGGCCAACGAGGCGGTGCAGATGCACGGCGGCATCGGCGTGACCGACGAGCTGGATGTCGGCCTGTACCTCAAGCGGGTACGGGTGGCCCAGGCCAGCCTCGGTGACCGTGACTTCCATTGCGAGCGCTACGCGGCCCTCGATGCAGCCCGCGCCGGACACTGAGGAGAAACCGATGAGCCTTTCACAATGGCGCACGGCCTGGGACCAGTTGCTGGCCGCAGGTGCGCCTTTCGAGATGATCACCCCGGCCGATGGCGGTCCCCGGCAGTTCCGCCATGCCCAGCGCACCCTGCAGGAGGTGATCGACGCCGGCCGGGTGCATGGCGACCGGGAATTCCTGGTCTGGCAGGACCAGCGCCTGACCTTCACCGAGTACTTCGATCAGGTCGAGCGCCTGGCCGGCCAGATGATCGCCCGCTTCGGTCTGCAGCCCGGCGAGCGAGTGGCGATCGCCATGCGCAACCAGCCGGCATGGCTGGTGGCCTTTGCCGCGATCCTGCGCTGCGGCGCGGTTTGCGTGCCACTGAACAGCTGGGGGCTGCGCGATGAGTTGCTGCACGGCGTGGAGGACAGCGGTGCCGGGCTGCTGCTGTGCGACGAACCGCGTCTGCAATTGCTGGGCGAGGACCTGTCGGCCCTGCAACGCACCACCATCGTCGTTGGCCTGGAGCCGGCGACGGCGCTGGCCGAGCACTGCTTTCGCTACGAAGACCTGCTGGCCGCCGAGCCGCTGCACGCGCCGCTGGTAGCGGTGAGTCCGGAGTCGCCGGCGATGATCCTCTACACCTCCGGCACCACCAGCCGGGCCAAGGGTGTGCTGTCCAGCCACCGCGCGGTGTGCCAGGCCATGATGGCACTCGACTTCCAGAGTGCGTTCTGCGCCCTCAGTTCGCCCGAGCGCATCGGCAAGGTGATCGCCAGCGGTCATGCGCCCACCAGCCTGATGGCGGTGCCGCTGTTCCATGTCAGCGGCCTGCACGCGCAGTTCCTCTCGGCCCTGCGCGGCGGACGGCGGCTGGTGCTGATGTACAAGTGGGATGTGGAGCGGGCCATCGACCTGATCCGCGACGAGCGCTGCACCCAGTTCAACGGCGCCCCGGTGATGATGCAGCAACTGCTGGCCTCGCCACGCTTCGGCGGGGTCGACACCGCCAGCCTGTTCGGCCTTGGCCTCGGGGGCGGCGCCTCTTCGGCGGGGCTGCTGGCCGGGATGATCGAGCGCAAGCCCGACGCCATCGGCGGCAGCGGCTACGGGCTGACAGAGAGCAACGGCATCGGTGCGGCGATCGGCGGCGATCCTTTCGTCTACAAGCCGGGCAGTTGCGGCTGGCCGCTGCCCATCGTCGACGTGCGGATCGGCGACAGCCCGTGCACGCCCGTGGTCGATGGTGAGCCCGGGCTGATCTGGCTGCGCTCGCCCACCCTGATGAGTGCCTACTGGAACCTGCCCGAAGCCAGCGCCGAAACCCTGCAAGACGGCTGGCTCAACACCGGCGATATCGGCTACCTCGATGACGAGGGCTTCCTGTGCATCAGCGGGCGGGTCAAGGAACTGATCAACCGGGGCGGCGAGAAGATCTCCGCAGCGGAGATCGAGACCTGCGCCATCGACCTGCCGGGCGTGGAAGAGGCGGCGGCCTTCGCCGTGCCCGACCCGTTGCTGGGCGAGGTGGTGGCGTTGGTAGTGCAGGGCGAATGCTTGCCGGCGGAACAGGACATCCGCGCCTTCATCGGCGAGCGCCTTGCAGGCTACAAGGTACCGGCCCGGGTGCATCGCGTCACCGAGCCGTTGCCCAGGAATGCGACGGGGAAGGTGCTCAAGGACCAGCTGAAAAAGCGGTTTGCGGGCTGACTGCCGGGCCCTCATCGCTGCGGTGAGGGCCTGAGGTACCCCTCCAGACTCTCTGTAACAACCCCGATTTCTTAGTCTTTCCGGACGATGTTTCCCACCCCGGAAAGCCAACAATGGGACCACACCCGAAAGCCTTATCAGCGAAGGAGGCAATACATGAAAACAACAAGAACAGGTGTCATGCTCGCGGTCGCGCTCACTGCCAACTGCATCGCGATGGCTGGCGCATGCGCCGCTGTATCGCCCGAAGAGGCTGCCCGCCTGGGCAAGGACCTGACCTGCACCGGCGCGGAAAAAGCCGGCAACGCCGAAGGCACCATTCCGCCGTTCACCGGCAAGTACCTTGGCGAAGTCCCTGGCTGGAACCATGTGAAATTCTCCGGCGACCAGCCGGTGGACCCTTACGCCGATGAAAAACCGATCCTGGTGATCACCGCGGCCAACATGAGCCAGTACGAGTCGCACCTCAGCGACGGCCAGAAGGCCCTGCTGAAGAAATACCCGACCACCTACAAGATGAACATCTACCCCGGCCACCGCGACTTCCGCTATCCGGACTACGTGTGCAAACGGGCCATGTCCAATGCCCTCAACGCCAAGCTGGTGAACGATGGCCTGGGCATCGAGGGGCTGGGCCAGGTGCCGTTCCCGATTCCGAAGAACGGCATGGAAGTGTTGTGGAACCACCAGTTGCCGGCCCGGGCCTGGACCGAAGAGAAGATCTCCGATCTGGCGTCGGTCCTGCCCAACGGCAGCATCGGCTGGGGCCGGGCGCATGCCCGCAACCTGTCACAGGCCAACTCGCCGACGGTGGAGCCGACCACCGACACCGGCATCCAGGCCATGAGCTACAACACCACCCTTAAACCGGCGCGGGACAACGGTGTGATCAGCATCGCCCACGAGCCGTACAACTTCGTTACCTCGTCGCGCCAGGCCTGGGCCTACAGCCCGTCCACCCGGCGCGTGCGGCAGATGCCCGGCTACGGCTATGACCAGCCGATGATCGGCACCAACGGCACCATGACCGTCGACGAAGACCGCCTGTTCAACGGTGCGCCGGAACGCTACACCTGGAAGCTGCTGGGCAAGCGCGAGATCTACGTGCCGGCCAACGCCTTCAAGCCCAACTCGGCGAGCTACAAGTACAGCGACATCCTCACCCCCAACCACCCGAACCCGGACGTCATGCGCTATGAACTGCGGCGGGTCTGGGTGGTGGAAGCGGACCTCAAGGAAGGCTTCCGCCACGTCTATGGCAAGCGCGTACTGTTCATCGACGAAGACACCTGGAACGCGGTGATGGCCGACAACTACGATGCCCGCGGGCAACTGTGGAAACACGCCATGATCAACTACTACTACCACCCGGACATGAGCGGCTGGCAGGCCGGCTCGCAGTTCTTCATGGACCTCAACTCCGGGCAGTACACCGGTTACGGCATGACCAACGAGGCGAAGAAAGGCCCGATCCTCAACGAAGGCAAGTACACCCCCGACATGTACACCGCCGACGCGGCGCGGGCGGTCGGACGCTGACCGCGCCTCCCTGTCGGCTTACCCCTGGACCCCGGTGCATGCACCGGGGTTTTTCTTTGTCCGCTCCGGGCTCCGGGCTACAAGGACATTGCTTGTTAAAAAAATCGCCTATACCGCCCGCGCCCGGCAATGCAGCATGCGCGCCTGTTTCGAGTCGCGCCGAGGCGCAGGAGGAACTCCGCGCCATTGACACTGAAGGACATCCCCATGAGCTGGATAAAGCGCATGCTCGGCCTCCAGGCACCGCTGCCTGCTGGCCACGACACCCCTCGCGCCCGGACCGGCGAACCGCCCTTCGGCCTGGCCCCGCAGCGCAGGTTGTGCCTGGACAGGCAACTGGCCGAACGGCTGGCCGACACCTCGCCCCTGAACCTGCCCGGCGACGAGGACGTCTGGGCCCGGGGTCGCATCGATCTCGGCGACGGCCTGCGCCTGGAGCGTTTCTACCTCGATGACGAGGACTATTTCCTACAGGTGGTGATGCACGGCGACGGTGCCGATGACATCGAAGACATCATCCTGTTCGGCTACCACCAGGTGGTCCCGCTCGACAGCCACGACGAACTGCTGCGCCTGACCGGCCCGCAGTCGCCCATCGGCCTGCCGCTGTACGAGCTGGGTGGCATCCAGTACCAGCGCCAGTGGGGAGCGGAGCCGGGCCAGACCGAACTGGTGCCGATGCTGGAGCAGGTGTGCAACCCGCAGACGCGCTATCGCGTGGGTCATCACGCGATGCTCTACGCCCGCGACCTCGACCTGCCGGATCGCCGTGAATTCCTGCTGTTTTCCGTCGAGGAGGACGAGGCGGGCGATCTCAGCCTGTCCACCGCCGTCGGCGTCACCCTGCAACCCACCGATATCAGCGTTACCTGAGCTTTTTTCCAGTCAAGGAGGCACCATGCTCGAAGCCCTGCGCCTGTCGCTCAACGCGACCGCCATCTCCGGATTCTTCATCTACATCCTCGTCGCCGTGACGTTGTTCGCCCTGTTCCAGCTCCTCTATACCCGGATCACCCCGCACAGGGAGTTCGAGCAGATCCGCCAGAACAACCCGGCGGCGGCCATTGCCCTGGGCGGTTCACTGATCGGCTTCGCCCTGCCGGCGAGCAACATCATCGCCTACAGCATCAACGTGGTGGACGTGGTGGTCTGGGTGCTGATCGCCGCCCTCGTGCAACTGCTGGCCTTCGCCGCGACTGCGCTGGTGCTCAAGGGCCTGGCAAAGCGCATCGTCGCCGGCGAGCTGGCCGCGGCCATCTATGCCGCCGCCGTGGCCATCAGCGTCGGCATGCTCAATTCGGCCTGCATGACCCCATCGGCCTGAGGCAAGGAGAAGCCCATGAGACCCCGTAGTTCCAGACTCCTGCTGGTCGGCGCCTTGCCTTTGGCCATCAGCGGCTGCAGCGATACCGAGCCGGATGTCACCTATACCGTGAAGAAGCACTTCAGGGGCGTGCCGGCCTGTGTCGCAGCGAAGTTCCCGGTGGACGTGTGTTCCGAATCCTATATGCAGGCCATGATCGATCACCACCGTATCGCGCCGGTCTACGACGACCAGACCACCTGCGATGCCGATTTCGACGGGCACTACTGCCAGCTCACCTCCAATGGCAAGTACATGCCGAGGATGACCGGCTTCGAACTGGCCATGTCCGGCGAGCTGCCCTGGTCCCAGTACGACGAGATCGAGCAGTTGGCCAAGCAACAGGCGGCACGTTCCGGCGGCACCGACAGCACCGTCGCCGCGGCGGCCGCTGGCGGCCTGGCCATCATGCTGATCGGCAAGGCCATGAGCAACCGCAGCGCCCTGCGTTTCCAGGCGCAACCGATCTACCTCAACCGCGATTCCCGTGGCAGCTACCAGACGTCGATCCTGGCCCGGCGAATCAGGCAGCAGGAGAACAACGAGGCGGCGAGTGGTGCGGGCGGCTACGGTTCTTCCGGTTCCTCGCGATCAGGTAATGCCTTCCACTCGGGAACCAACGGCACCAGCGTCAGTGCCAGCCTGTCCCGTGGCGGTTTCGGCCAGCAGGCCACCGCACGCAGCGGCTGGGGTGGCAAGCGCTCCGGGTTCGGCGGCTGAAGGGCAGGGCGGGATGAAGAAGATCAGCCTGGTTGAACGTCCGCAATGGCAGCACATCGTCGAAAGCGAAGGCTTCGGCTTCCACACCATCGACGGTGAGCGCTACTGGGACGAGCGGGGTTACTACCAGTTCAGCGAAGCGCAGATCAGCCGCGACCTCGAAGCGCCGACCCGGGAGGTTCACGAGCTGTGCCTGGACATGGTGGAACGGGTGGTCGCAAGCGAGGCGTTGCTGACCCGCCTGGCGATTCCGCCGGCCTTCTTCGACCTGGTCCGCGACTCCTGGCGCCAGGGTCATCCTCACCTGTACGGGCGCTTTGACTTCATCTATGACGGCCACGGGCCGGCCAAGTGCATCGAGGCCAACTACGACACGCCGACCAGCCTGCTGGAAGCGGGTTCGGTGCAACTGCTCTGGCTGGAAAGCCTGATCGCCAGCGGCGCGTTGCCGGCGCACGCGAGCCAGTTCAACACCATTGCCGAGGACCTGGTGCAGGCGTTCTCGGCGTTTCCCGCCGGTGCGCCGTTTCACTTCTCGGCCATGTCCGGTTCCCAGGAGGACCGTGGCACCACCGACTTCCTGCGGCGCATGGCGGCCCACGCCGGGATCGACGCCCGGCATATCGATATCGAGGACATTGGTCTGCAGGGCGGGCGCTTCGTCGATCTCGACGGGCACTGGATCCAGCGCCTGTTCAAGCTGCATGCCTGGGAGCACATCTTCCACGAGCCGTTCGGCAAGGCGGTGCCGGGGTGCGACACGCAGTTCGTCGAACCGGCGTGGAAATCCATCATCAGCAACAAGGGCATCCTCGCCTTGCTCTGGGAGCAGCACCAGGGGCATCCAAACCTGCTGCCGGCCTTTGTCGACCGCGAGCCGCAACGCGCGGTGCCAGCGGGCTGGGTGCGCAAGCCGTACTTCTCCCGCGAGGGTGCGAACATCGAACTGCGCACCCGCGACGGCGAGTTCCTTGCCGAGGACGGGCCGTACACCGATGCGCCGTACATCCTCCAGGAATTCGTGCCGCTGCCGCGTTTCGGTGACAGCTACACGCTTGTCGGCTCCTGGGTAATCGGCGACGTGGCCTCGGGCATTGGCATCCGCGAGGACGACAGCCTGATCACCAAGGACACCAGCCGCTTCCTGCCCCATGTGGTACTGGATTGATGTGCGCGATTTGATGTCATCTGGTGGGCCACTCGGCTAGGATCCTCCCATTCACTTCAGGGAGAACGCCGTTGGACTCATTGACCCAGGCCGTATTGGGCGCGGCCCTGCAAGGGACCGTGCTCGGCAGGACTCAGGGCCGTCGTTCGCTGCTGTACGGCGCCATGCTCGCCACGCTGCCGGATCTGGATGTGGCGATCCGCTACGCCGATCCGGTCTCGACCATGACCTATCACCGAGGGTTCTCCCATTCGCTGTTCGTCCTCACCGGCCTGGCGCTGCTACTGACCTGGCTGACCCTGCTGGTGGTGCGAAAGCGACGGCCCGATGCGGGCTACAGTGGCCCACGGGTGTTCCTGGCGCTGTGGCTGGTGTTGATCACCCATCCGCTGCTGGATGCATTCACCGTCTACGGCACCCAGTTGCTGTGGCCGTTCCAGCCGACGCCGCAGAGCTGGGCGGCGGTGTTCATCATCGACCCGCTGTACACCGTGCCGCTGTTGCTCGGGGTGATCTACGCCGCCGTGCGCGGCATGACCGCACGGGTCACGACCTTGCTGGGCGCCTTGTTGCTGTTCAGTACCGCGTACCTCGGCTTCGGCCTGCTGTCGAAGAACCTTGCCGAACAGCGTTTCCACGCGGCGCTGCGGGCCCAGCAGATCGAGGTGACGCAACTGCGGGCCGTGCCCATGCCGTTCAACACCTTGCTGTGGCGGGTCATCGCGAAAACCCCGGACGGGGAGTACTACGAGGGCGTCAGCGGCCTGTTCGACAGCGATGCACCGGAATGGCAGCGCCAGCCGCTGAACCTGGCGGCGGCGAACATCCTCCAGAATGCACCGCTGCATCAACGTTTGCGCTGGTTTACCGGGGACTGGCTGCGCTATGACGTCGTGGGGGATGCGTTGGTCGTCAGTGACCTGCGCATGGGCATTCCCGGTAACTACACCTTCCGCTTCCGCATGGCCGGCTGCGACGGGCAGGGTAACTGGCAGATCGAAACACCGAGCGCCTGGCCGGGGGCAGGGGTGGACTCGATCCGCAATACCGAGGCGCTGAAGCTGATCGGTGCGCGGATCTTCGAGCAGCAGCCGGCGCTGCCTCTTGCCGGGTGGACGCGGGAGTATCTGCAGGGGGCGGCTCCGGTCGCCGGGTGTTCGCTCTGACGTTTGGATGATGGTGGGGGCAGGATTGCCGGATCGCTGGATTGCGAGTCCCCCAAAAAAAGACCGCGGCCAGCCCCATCGCCAGCCGCGGCCAAGCGGGAAATCTCACTGCTGCAGCACGCTGGCCTGGTTCCCGGTGCCGAACTGCTGAACGGTCGCGGTCTGGTGCATGCCGCTCTGGTCCACCGTTGCCTGGTTCCCTGTGCCCCCCTGGGTCACGTAGGCCACGTTGACGCTGTCGGTCTGCTTGACGCTGACCTCGTTGTCCTGGCCATACAGTTGCCAGGTGTGGCTCTGGTTACCGCTGCCACTCTGGTCGAGGGTCACGCTGTTGCCGCTGCCATTGCTGACACCGGTGGCGTAGTTGAGGGTGCCACGCTGGTCGGCGATCAGCAGGTTGTCGCTGCCGTTCTGTTCGAAATACAGCTCGTTGTTGCTGTCGGCCTGGTCGATACGCGCCTCGTTGCCGGTGCCGTTCTGGTTGAGGTTGGCCAGTTGATTGCCGCCATTCTGGGTCAGGTTGGCGCTGTTGGCGGTGCCATTCTGATTGAGCTGGGCCCGTTGCGAACTGCCGAACTGCCCCCCGAAGCGCTCGCCCTTCCAGTTGCTGGCCAGGATGCGGTTGCCGCTGCCCACCGAGTTGACGCTGAGCCTATGCCCGTCGCCGCTCTGGTAGCTGAAGCCGACGTTGCCGCTGCCAGTCTGGTACAGCGTCGCCACCGACTGCAGCCACTCGAACTGATCGACGTAGAAGGCGTTGAGATCGCCCACCTGGAGCACGCTGGCCAGGTTGTTCTCGCCGAAGGTCTGGTCCACCACGGTTTCGTTGGTCTGGCCGTACTGGGCCACGTTGGCCTGACTGCCGGCCTGGGTGTCCTGCCAGACCTGCGCGGTGTTCCAGCCACCGCTCTGGCCAATGTTGACCTCACCGCCTTGCCCCGAGCTCTGCTCGCCATACGCCCAGTTGCCATCACCGGCCTGGTGGATGTTGACCTGGCCGTTCTCGTGGAACATGTGTTCGGCAGCGGCGTAGTTGTCGTTGCCCATCTGCACGATCTGGGCGTTGTTGGCGATGCCGCTGAACAACTGCTCGGCGAAGGCGTTGTTGCCGTTGCCGTATTGCTGGGTCACGGCCTGGCTGCCTTCCTGGGTGTCCTGGTAGACGAAGGAGAAGTTGCCGCTGCCGGACTGGATCTGCGTGGCCTGGTTCTCGTAGCCCAGCGACTGGCTGGCATGGGTGCCGTTGAGGCTGCCGGTCTGCTGCTGATGGATCTGGCTGCCGGACTCGGCCAACTGCTCGGCGTAGCCGGCGTTGTAGTCGCCCAGGTGCTGCTGGAGGATCTGCGCGGTCGAATTGTCCTGGCGGCTGGCGGCGTTGTTGCCCAGGCCGGTCTGCTGCTGGGTGCTGCTACTGTTGGGCGCGGCGAACTGCTTGACCTCGGCGATGTTCTCGGTGCCGAGCTGGCTCTGGTTCGACACGCTGTCATCGGCCATGGCCTGGCCGGCGAGCGCCAGGACAATGGCGACGCTCAGGGGTGCGAGCTTGAACATGGTGGTGCCTCCAACGTGTTATCGGTATTGGTTGACGGTCACGGTCTGGCCATTGCCGGCCTGGATCACCGAGCTGGACAGCCCGGTGCCGGTCTGCTGGATGGTCGCGCTGTTGCTGTTGCCGGCCTGAGCGATCTCAGCGCGGTTGTGGGTGCCGTTCTGGATAATGGCCGCCTGGTTGCCCTGGCCTTGCTGGCTGATGGCAGCCATCAGGTCCGAGCCCTGTTGCAGGATCCAGGCTTCCTGGGCGCTGCCGGACTGCACGATCCTGCCCAGCAGGTCCTGGCCGTTCTGTTCGATGGCAGCGCGGTTGAACTGGCCGTTCTGCTCGATCAGGGCCTGCTGGCCTGACGGAACCTGCTGTGGCAGCAGTGACTCGCCGAGGTCGACGCCGGGTCCGAGGTCGGCGTTGTCCATCAGGTCGTCGGCCTGTGCCTGGCCGAGCAGGGCCAGGCATAGCAGCAGGGGCGTCAGGCCGTTCATGGCTTACTGCACCACGACCGGGACGGTCCGCACCGTGCCCTGGCTGCTACGGATGGTGGCAGTGGGGTTGGCCGTGGGCACGACAGTGGTGCTGTTGGCTACCACCAGCCGCCAGCGACCGGTCACCGGCACCGTGGTGCTGCCCAGGGTCACCAGGCCGGTGGGCGTGGTCACCTGCACAGTGATGGTGTTGCCGGTGGTCACCGACGACGTGCCGGAAATATCCCAGTTGTAGCGGTTGTTGGAACGGGCCTGGACGGTCGCGGCGGTGACTGCGAAGGTTTCCTGGGCCGGCCGTGGCGACACCTGCACGCTGACCGTGGCTTGTCCCGACAGCGCCCCCAGCGAATCGCGGGCGGTGTAGTTGAAGCTGGTACTGAACGCCGTGGTGACGCTGGCCGGCGGCGTGTAGGTGACCTGGTCGCCGCTGATGGCCACACTGCCGCGTCCGGCGGGTGGCTGGCTGACGCTGGCGATCGCCAGGGGCAGGTTGCCTTCCGGGTCGGTGTCGTTGGCCAGCACGTCGATGGTGATCGGCACGCCGAGGGTAGCAACGCTGTCGTTGACCGGCACCGGTGGCTGGTTCGGCGCAACGTTGACGGTCACCGTGGCGATCGCCGACTTCATGCCTTTGTTGTCCATGGCGCGGTAGCTGAAGGTGGCCTGCATCGGCGCGTTGACCACGGCCGGGGTGGTGTAGGTCACCGACGTGCTGCCGTTGAGTGCCACCGTGCCCTGGCCGCTCGCCGGCTGGGTCAGGTCGCTGATGGTCAGCGGCAGATCACCGTCCGGGTCGCTGTCGTTGGCGACCAGGTTGAGGGTCAGCGGTACGCCGAAGCTGGTGCTGCCGGTATCGGCCACCGCCACGGGCGGCTGGTTCGGTACCGGCGTCGGTGCGCTGCCTACCACCTGCACCGGCTCGCTGTCGCTGCCACCAGCGGCGGACTTGACGGTGACGCTGGCCGGTGGCTGCGCCAGGTCGTTGACCGTCAGGGTCTGCACGGTGCCGGCCTTGGACAGGCGGCCGTAGCCCTGGGCGACGAGGTCAGGAACGACGACTTCGTCGCTGGAGCTGGCACGGATGGTCAGGCGTTTGCTGGCCCACTCGTAGCGTGCGGTGTCGATCTTCACCACGTCACTGAGCTTGCTCGACAACGAAGTCGGCCGCGTGGTTCCGGTCGGGCTGCTGGCGGTGAGCACCACCACCGAAGGCGGCGCGCCATTGATCAGGCGCTGGGCGAAGAACAGCCCGTTGTTGTCCGCCAGCAGGTTGTACTGGCAGGCCGACGCCGGCGTGCCAGGCACCAGGGCGATGGTTTCCCGCAGGCACAGGCTGGCGCTGTTGGCGGAACGGGCGAACACTTCGATGCGGCTGCCGGCTGCGGTACGCCGGTAGGTGGCGCGGTCCAGTTCGGCGGCGGTCTGGGTACGGGCATCGAGCACCTTGCCGGACACGCTGAACAGGTTGGTCTGGATAGTCCCGGCCGGGCCCTGGATGCGCACGAAGTTGGTGTTGTTGGGGCTGCCGGTCACCGCTTCGTTGAGGTTCGGGTCGCCGACGTAGGTTTCCGTCGCCCCGGTGTCCGGGTTGATCTCGGTGTAAGGGCCGTTGACGCTGCGCAGGAACGGCCCGACCGCGCCGTTGAGGGCCCCGCTGAAGTCTCCCGGTGCGCCGATGCCGATATCGCGGGTGATATTGATGGCGCGGCGACCGCCGGCGGCGACGGTGACGGTTTCCACGCCGTAGGGGTGGGTCACGGTGTAGGTGCCGGCGGTGGGCACCGAGGCGCGGATACGGATGCGGGCGAAGCTCTGCTGGTCGCCGTCCACCGGGTTTTCGGCGGCGAAGGCCGCTTCGATGCCGGCGACGTAGACTTCCAGCTCGTAGCCACTGTTGCCGACCTCGGGGATCGAGGTCTCAGCCAGGAACCAGAACATCTCCGGCGGCCAGTTATCGGGAAACACCAGCGGCAGGGCGTCGTCATAGACGCCGGGTTCCGGGAGCAGGGTGCACATGTAGTTGGGCGGGGTGGCCGCCGGCAGGCGCGAACTGGCGGCCCGGGACTGGCACAGCTCCAGCGACAGGTTGCCGTCGTCCTTGTACCACATGGGGTAGCGCCCGGTCGCCAGGGTGTAGGGGCCGGGGTCCACGGCGGCGAGTCCGGCCCAGGCCGTGCTGCCGAGGGTCAGGGTAAGTCCGGCGGCACACAGCGCCAGACGGGGCCATCTGTTCATGTTGCCTCCTGCTGCGGAGCTTGGCGTGAATGCGTTCATGGCAGGATCACCACTTCTTCGCTGTCGCTGCCGCCGTTGCTGCTGGTGACCGTGACGGTCGCCGGCGGGATCGGCGACAGGCCGGTGGTCAGGGTTTTCTGCGCGCCCTCGTTGCCCAGGGAGCCGATCACGGCCCCCTGGCCGGTGCGGGCGGTCAGGGTGGGCGGGGTGATTTCATCGCTGGTGCTGGCGACCACGGTCAGTTGTCCGGACCCGAGGCTGTACTCGGCGCGCTCGATGCTGACCAGGTCGGTCAGCGGCAGGCTGGCGGTGGTCGGGGTGCTGGCGGGGATCGCCGGCTGGTTGTCGGCCACGACCGTCAGCAGGCTCGGCAGGCTCGGGTTGAGCGCCGACTGCACATACCAGGCACCGGTGTGGTCGGCCTCGGTCAGGGCCAGGCTTGGGCTCTGGCTGGTCAGGGTGACGGTGGCCGGCTGCGGCGGCGCCAGGACGAACACATCCTGCTGGGCTACCGGGTTGCCGCTGACCGTGCGCCGTGAATAGGTGCTGCGCTGGGGAATCAGCGGGGTCGGGCGGTTGACGCTGGAGAGCTTGCCGGATACCGCGAACAACGTGGTGCGCAGGTCGATGCCGTTGGGCCCTTCGATGCGCACGTAGTTGGTGTTGAACGGGCTGCCGGTGACGGCTTCTTCCAGGTTCGGGTCGCCAATGAAGCGTTCGCTGGCACCGGTCTGCGGGTTGGTCTCGGTGTAGGGACCGTTGACACTGCGCAGGAACGGACCGACATCGCCCTTCAGCGCGCCGGTGTAGGTCTGCGGCGCGCCAATGCCGATATCGCGGGTCATGTTGATGGCGCGACGGCCCGCCACCGGCACGTCGAACACTTCGACGCCGTAGGGGTGGGTAATGACGTAGGTGCCGGGTGCCGTGACATCGACGCGGATGCGCACCCGGGCGAAGCTGACCTGGTCGCCTTCCACCGGCTCTTCGGCAGCGAAGGCGGCTTCGATGGCAGTGCCGTAGCTCAGGTCGATGCCGCGGGCCGCATCGACGATGGCGGCATCAGCGGTGAACCAGAAGGCTTCATCGGGGAAGTTGCCGGGGAAGTCGATCGCCTGGGTATCATCGAACACCCCGGGCGTGGGTAGCAGGGTGCACATATACGAAGGCGCCGCCGGGGTGCCGGCTACCCGCGAACTGACGGCCTTGGTCAGGCACAGGTCGAGCACCCGGCCATGGCTGTCCTGGTACCAGGCGGCGAATCCGCCGGTGGCGTGAAGGTAGGGGCCCGGATCGACATCGAACAGCGCCGCCTGGGCGGGCGCTTGCAGCAGGCCGGCCAGAACCAGCAAGGCCAGCGGGTGGGGCGTTGGACGGTGCATGAGCATATTCCTCTTGCAAGCGGGCCCAAGGAATTGGGTCGTCTGCACGAGGTTCGGCAACATCCGTACCAGATGGCTGGAAGCCCCGCATTACCTGGGCTGCGGCCCGTTTCCCGGCCTTTGCAACGCGACGACGCCGGGTGACTGGCCCCAGGATTGGGGAATTTGCCCGTGGGTGGTTTTCGCATTCATGGCACTGGGCTATACCTAGAGACATCCGTCCCGGGGATGTCGTCATGACCCTGCAACCACCCGCCCAGTCGCTGGACACCCCTGACGCCGAAGCGAAAGGCGAGCGGCCGGCGTTCAACCTGCTGCGCTGGTACGCGGTGGTCAGCCTGGCAGTGATCCTCAGCGTGGCCATCGGCCTGGGCCTGGTGTCGAGCCGCTTCATCATCGACGAAAGCGTCGAGCGCGACGCACTGCTCACCGCCCAGTTCATCCAGTCCATTGCCGAGGCCGAGGTGCGCCATGTCGCCGTACCGAACATCCGCACCATGGGCGAGTTGCTGGACCCGCGGGTGGACGCCTCCTTCACCGACGTGCCGGCGGAAGTGCGGCGCCAGGCCCGCTGGGAATTCCTCGACCACATCGCCCATTTGCCGGACATGCTGCTGGCCAATATCTATGCGCCGGACCGCTTGGTGATCTGGTCCAGCAACCCGGCACTGGTGGGCAAGATGATCGCCAGCGACGACGACCTGGAGCGGGCCTTCGAATACAAGATGCGGGTGTCGGCCAGCTACCACGACATCGACGATGCCCGCGCCGAACAGAAATTCCCGGTGCCGCCGGAGCGGCTGTTCATCGAGAACTACATTCCGCTGTTCGATGCCAGCGGCGAGCAGGTCACCGCGATGGTGGAGATCTACAAGGAACCCCGCGACCTGATCGCCCGCATCGAGCACGGGCTGGTGCTGCTCTGGCTGGGTACCGCCCTGGGTGCAGGTGCCGTGTATGTCGGGCTGTACCTGATCGTGCGGCGGGCCTCGAAAGTGCTCGCTGCCCAGCACAAGCAACTGGTCAACAACGAAACCTACGTCGCCCTGGGCGAGATGTCCTCGGCGGTGGCCCACAGCCTGCGCAATCCGCTCGCGAGCATCCGCTCCAGCGCCGAACTGGCCCGTGAGTTCGATGAGGGTGCGGCCCACCGCAACATCGATGACATCATCGGCCAGGTGGACCGCATGTCCCACTGGGTACGGGAACTGTTGCAATCGCTGCGTCCGCTGAACGACGAAACCGAGCCGGTGGCGCTGGACACAACCCTGCGCGAATGCCTGCAGGCCCATGCCGCGCAGATCATCCGCGCCAGGGTCGAAGTGGAACTGGACGATCTGGCCGGCCTGCACGTACTGGCCCAACCGGTGATGCTGGCCCAGGTCTTCAACAGCCTGCTCAGCAATGCCCTGGAAGCCATGCCCGACGGCGGGCGGCTCAGCGTCAAGGTGCTGTCCCGCGAGCGACGGCTGGTCAGCGTGCGCCTGATCGATACCGGCAAGGGCATGACCACGCAGCAACTGCGCATGGCCTTCAAACCCTTCTTCACCACCAAGCGCGGCGGGCTGGGCGTGGGGTTGGTGCTGGTGCGGCGAATCGTCGAGCGCTTCGGCGGCACGGTGAAGCTGGGCAGCCGCGAAGGGCAGGGCACCTGGGTGACGGTGGCGTTGCGGCGGGTGCGATAAATGGCAAACCGGCATCACCGTGCGTCGTATGGACGGCACGGGCGATACGCGCCATGGACAGGCTGGGCTATAAGTTCCTGACACGGGCATCCTGCGAGGAAGCGGTCCGATGGTGCTGAACAGTGACGACACGGCCGTTCCCGGTCCGCCCGATGGCATTGCCGGCCATACCCAGCAGCCGTTCAATCTGCTGCGCTGGTTTTCCCTGGTCAGCCTGCTGATCATTGCGTCGGTTGCCGCGTCCCTCGGTTATGTCTCGACCCGTTTCGTGGTCAAGGACAGTGTCGAACGCGACGCGATGCTGACCGCCCAGTTCATCCAGGCCATGGCACTGGCTGAAGTGCGCCACGCGAAAATCCCGCCGACGGTGACCATGGGCGAGCTGCTCGACCCGCGTCTGGACGGCCAGCGTCCTGGACTGGAGGCGGCGGTGGCGGCGGATGCGCGTGTCGAATTCCTCGATCATGTCGAACACCTGCCCGACACCTTGCTGGCCAACGTCTACGCGCTGGACCGGACCATCGTCTGGTCGACCAACCCGGCGCTGATCGGGCGCAAGATCCAGGGCGACGATGACCTGGACGAGTCCTTCGCCTCGCGCCAGCCAGTCTCGGCCAGTTACCACAAGGCTGCCGACGAACGCGAGGAACAGCAGTTCCACCGCGAGCCGCGCTACCTGTTCATCGAAAACTACATCCCCATGTTCGACGCCAGCGGCAGCCAGGTGGTGTCGATGGTCGAGGTCTACAAGGAACCCCAGGACCTGGTGCGGCGGATCCAGCGCGGCTATGTGCTGATCTGGAGCAGCAGCATCATCGGTGGCGTGCTGATCTACCTCGGTCTGTTCTGGATCGTGCGCCGCGGCGCGACCATGCTCGCCTCGCAGCAGCGCCGCCTGGTGGCCAGCGAGACGTTCGCCGCGCTCGGGGAAATGTCTTCGGCGGTGGCCCACAGCCTGCGCAATCCGCTGGCGACCATCCGCTCCAGCGCCGAACTGGCCCACGAGATCGCCAGCGAACCGGCGCAGAAGAACATCGCCGACATCATCGGCCAGGTCGATCGGATGTCGCGCTGGGTCCGCGAGCTGCTGGTGTCGTTGCGCCCGGCCAGTGACGAGGCCGAGCCGGTGGACCTGCTGGCTGCGGTGGACGATGCCCTCGGCGCCTTTGCCGGACAGATCGAGCGCAGCGGCGTCGAAGTGGTGCTCGATACACCGCCGGCGGCCAGCGTGTCGAGCCAGCCGATGCTACTGACGCAGATACTCAACAGCCTGTTCGCCAACGCTCTGGAAGCCATGCCCAGGGGCGGCCGGCTGGGTATCGAGGTGACCCCGGAGCAGGGTGGTCGGCAATGGCAGATGGTACTGAGCGATACCGGCAAGGGCATGAGCCGGCAGCAGGAACGGATGGTGTTCAAGCCGTTTTTCACCACCAAGCAGGGCGGCCTCGGGGTCGGCCTGGTACTGGTCAAGCGCATCATGGAACGATTTGGCGGCACGGTCAGCCTGACCAGCCGCGAGGAGGAAGGAACCCGTGTCAGCCTGATTTTCAATGTTGCCGGAGGGGACCATGGAGCACAGCATCCTGCTGGTCGAGGATGACGAAATCCTCGCGCAGAACATCCAGACCTACCTGGAGCGCAAGCAATTCGAGGTGACGGTCTGCCACAGCGCCGAGGACGCGCTGGAGCAGTTGCAGCACTTCCAGCCCGACGCGGTGCTCACCGACAACTCGCTGCCGGGCATGAACGGTCATGAGCTGCTCAAGACCCTGACGGCCCAGGCGCCGGACCTGAAAGTGATCATGATGACCGGCTACGGCAACGTCGAAGACGCCGTGGCGGCGATGAAGGAGGGGGCCTTCCACTACCTGACCAAGCCGGTGGCGCTGGCCGAACTCAAGCTGATGCTGGACAAGGCGCTGGCCACCGAGCGCATGGAGCGCACGCTGTCGTTCTATCAGGAGCGCGAGGCGTCGAAGTCCGGTATCCAGGCGCTGATCGGCGAGTCGCCGGCCGTGCTCGGCCTCAAGCACACCCTGCGCCAGTTGCTCGATGCCGAACAGCGCATGACCGGGGGCGAATTGCCGCCAGTGCTGGTGGAAGGCGAAACCGGCACGGGCAAGGAACTGGTGGCCCGCGCCCTGCATTTCGACGGACCGCGCAGCAAGGGTCCTTTTATCGAGTTCAACTGCGCATCGATTCCCGCCAACCTGCTGGAGGCCGAGCTGTTCGGCCATGAAAAAGGCGCGTTCACCGATGCCAAGGATCGCCGGGTCGGGCTGGTGGAGGCGGCCGATGGCGGCACGCTGTTCCTCGACGAGATCGGCGAAATGGACCTGTTGCTCCAGGCCAAGCTGCTCAAGTTGCTGGAAGACCGTACCATCCGCCGCATCGGCGCGGTGAAGGAGCGCAAGGTCAACCTGCGGATCATCAGCGCCACCAACTGCAACCTGGAGCAGATGGTCCAGCAGGGCAAATTCCGCCGCGACCTGTTCTTCCGTCTGCGGATCATCGCGATCAAGGTGCCGCGTCTTTATGAACGCGGTGAAGACATCCTGATTCTCGCCCGGCACTTTCTTGCCCAGCATGCCAAACGGTACGGCAAAGGATCGTTGCGTTTCAGTGCCGAGGCCGAAGACCTGATGCTCAGCTACGGCTGGCCGGGCAACGTGCGCGAGTTGCGCAACATGCTCGAGCAGACCGTCTTGCTGGCCGGAAGCGAGGTGATCGGACCGCAGCAACTGAATGTCTGTCCGAGCCTGGTGGAGGAGCCGCTGGCGATGCCCGTCTTCACACCCCGGCCGCCAGCGGACCCGATGGAGTCGATGAACCTGCCGGAAGTGGAGCGGGACATGGTGCGCAAGATGCTCGACCGCACCGACTGGAACGTGACCAAATCGGCGCGGTTGTTGGGTCTGAGTCGCGACATGCTGCGCTATCGCATCGAAAAGCTCGGATTGACGCGGCCAGACAAACGCCAGTGGTGATCACTGTCCGCTGCCGGCCCCGCTGCCACCCGTGTTGCTGCCGCCGTCGCCGTTGATGCCACCCTTGCCGGCACCGTTTTCAGAGCCGGTACCGTCGATGGCATTGCGCTGGCTGCGGTCAGTACCGTCGGTGGTGGCGCCGCCCTGACGGCCTGGGTCGCTACCCTGGGTACGCGGGTCGGTGCTGCCGGGCATGGGAATTTCTGCCGGCGTGGTGCCGACACCCGGGGCAGGAGCGGTCGGGTTGGTCGGTCCGTTGTCGGCGAACGCGTGGCTGCCGAGCAACGCGCCGAACACCAGAACAGCAAGGGCTGAACGTTTCATGGTCAAACTCCTTTTGGCGAGGGATACCTGATATTGGGTCGCCCCCGTGGCCGGGGGTGCCGTTCAGGTGGCTCGCCAGGCGACCAGTGGCGTTCACTCACGCCCGCGCATGAAAAAGCCCGCGACATACTTGCGGAAGGTGTCCAGGCTCTTGAAGTCGGCGTAGCGGCGGAAGTTCTCGGTTTCCGGCTCGGGGCCCAGCGGTTGTTCGGTGAGTGACACCGACAGGACCCGGTCCTGGTCGGAACTGAGCACCAGTTCGTCCATCACCTGGCCGCCGATCACCGGCCGACGCATGATCACCTGCACGCCCTTGCTGGCCATCCAGTCGATCAGTGACACCAGCATTTTCAAAGGCTCGCGTTCTTCGTCGCGGTACACCGGGAACAGGTGACCCCGGGACAGCACCGGCACGCTGGCGACGTGGATCAGTTCATAGAAATGGCTGCCGGCGGTGGCCGGCGAGTAGATCGCCAGGGCCAGCAGCGGGCCCGGCGTGCGGCTGCCGCCCCAAAGCAAATGATGGCCCTGGAAGTCGAAACCGTCTTCGCTGCGTTCGTTGTAGACCTTGCGTGCCCGGATCTGGTTGACGCAATCGAGCATCAGGCCGTGGCGCCTATGGTTGCCGAACACGGTGGACTCCCGCAGCCTGGCCTTGAGCATCATCATGTGCTTCATGTCGAGGCGGGTTTCCAGGTAGTTGCTGGCCGGAACCCGCTCGATCAGCGGGTAGCGCCCGGCCACACCGCGCAATTCGGCGAACTGGGCGGTGAGGTCTTTCTTCAGGTGGGTGGCATAGACATTCAGGCCACTGGCCTCGATCAGGGTCAGCAGCAGGGACAGCAGGCGATGCTGTTCGCGCTTGTCGCCGCTGCTGCCGCTGCCATTGCCGGTTTCGTCGCCCGCACCGCGACGAAAGTCGCCGATCAGCCGCAGCGGGGTATCCGGGGCCAGCCAGGCGGCGGGCGGGGTGTCGGGATTCTCGTTGTCGGCGAGGTCACGCTCGTCCTTGCTGAACGGACAGTCGTCGGCGTGTTCGGCGGTACCGGGATTGTTTTTCAGGAACAGGGTCCCGGTATGGCTGTTCAGGGTGACGTTGAGCACCGGCATGGCCCTGGCCTGGCAGTCGCAGGCCAGCCAGTGGCCGGCGGCGCGGATCTTCATCAGCATCTGGTTGGCCTGCAGCAGGCGCGGGCCTTCCAGGGTGCCGCGGCTGAAATGGCGCAGCAGGTCGTCTTCGGCAGGGGTGAGGGTGCGCACGAGGGTGGCGTTTTTTTCGATGATTCGCATTGCCCGTTCCAGTGTGGGGCTGCTGTGGCCGCACGGCGCGACAGCAGCCCCGGATGCTATTCGAGAAGCCAGATCAACCGCCGAACAGCTTCGCCGCCCTGGCGCGGATTTCTTCCACCGAGAGATCTTCCTTGTGGGTGGAAACGAACCACAGGTTACCGAACGGATCCTTCAGTGTGCCACTACGGTCGCCGTAGAACTGGTCCTGCACCGGGCTGACCTGGGTGGCGCCGGCCTTGATCGCCTGAGCGTAGCGGGCATCGACATCTTCCACGTAAAGATGCAGGCCCACCGAGACGCCGGGCTGTGACTGGCTACTGACCAGCGAGGCTTGGTCGCAAGGCTCGGCGAGCATGATCGACGAATCGCCGATCTTCAGCTCGGCATGGCCGATGCGGCCGTCGGGGCCTTCGAGACGGAACATCTCGACGGCGCCGAAGGCGTTCTTGTAGAACTCGATGGCCTGGTGCGCGTCCTTGATGCCCAGGTACGGGGTGATGCTGTGTGCGCCCTCGGGAATGGGTTTTACAGCCATGGCGTGTTCCTCCTGTAACGAATGCCAGCGGGATGCCCGGGCAGCGTGCCCGAGCGTGTCGCTGTATATTTGTACAGGTTTGGCAAAAGCGCAAATCTGCCGCAGTGTTCTCAAGACAAACGGCGGGCAGGCTGCCCGGCGGTCTTCAGAAGATGTAGTCGGTAGTGATAAAACTCGACTGGCGATTACGGATGATCTCGCTGATCAGTTGCTTGTTGCTGTCCTGGAAGCGGGTCGCCACCAGGGTGCGGATGGAAAACACCCGCAACGCATCGTGTACCGACAGGGTGCCTTCGGCGGAGTTCTTGCGGCCGTTGAACGGGAAGGTGTCGGGGCTGCGCTGGCATTGCGCATTGATGTTGATCCGGCCCACCTGATTGGCGAAGGTGTCCACCAGCCGGCCAATGTCCGCCGGGTCGTTGCCGAACAGGCTGAGCTGCTGGCCGAAATCGGAGTCGAGCACATAGTCGATCACGGTCTGCAGGTCGCTGTAGGGCACCACCGGCACTACCGGGCCGAACTGCTCTTCGTGGTAGACCCGCATCGACGGGTTCACCGGGTAGAGCAGGGCAGGGTAGAAGAACGAGCCGCGGCTCTTGCCGCCGTCGGGGTTGAGCACCCGGGCGCCGTGCTCGACGGCGTCGGCCACCAGGCCGTCGAGGTACTCTATCTTGCCCGGTTCCGGCAGTGGCGTCAGGGCCACGCCCGGAGTCCAGGGCATGCCGGGCTTGAGCGCAGCGAGTTTCGCCTGGAATTTCTCCAGGAAGCTGTCCACCACCTGTTCATGAACGAACAGGATCTTCAGCGCCGTGCAGCGCTGGCCGTTGAACGACAGCGCGCCGGTAATCGACTCGTTGACGGCGTTGTCGAGGTCGGCGTCCGGCAGGACGATACCCGGGTTCTTGGCATCCAGGCCGAGCGCCGCACGCAGACGGTGCGGACGCGGGTGAAGCTTCTTAAGGTCGCTGGCAGCCTTGTTGGTGCCGATGAAGGCGAACACATCGACCTTGCCGCTGGCCATCAGTGCACTGACGGTCTCGCGGCCACGGCCGTAGATGACGTTGATGACCCCGGCCGGGAAGCTGTCGCGGAAGGCTTCCAGCAACGGACGGATCAGCAGCACGCCGAACTTGGCCGGCTTGAACACCACGGTATTGCCCATGATCAGTGCGGGGATCAGAGTGGTGAAGGTCTCGTTCAACGGGTAGTTGTAGGGGCCCATGCACAGTGCCACGCCCAGCGGGGTACGACGGATCTGGCCAAGGGTGTCCTGTTCCAGTTCGAAGCGGCTGGAGCGGCGGTCCAGTTCCTTGAGGGCGCCGATGGTGTCGACGATGTAGTCGCAGGTGCGATCGAACTCTTTCTCGGCGTCCTTGAGGTTCTTGCCGATTTCCCACATCAGCAGCTTGACCACCGCCTCACGCTGCTGGCGCATGCGTCCGAGGAAATCCTCGACATGGCGGATGCGCTCGGCCACGCGCATCGTCGGCCAGGCGCCGCGGCCCTTGTCGTAGGCATGGACGGCAGCGTCCAGGGCGGTGAGGGCGGTATCGGCATCCAGCAGCGGCGCGCTGCCCAGGATCACTTGCCGCTCGTGCTCGCCCTCGCGCAGCCATACGGGGCTGCGCACTGTGGCCAGCGGACCGTCCCAGCGGCGCAGTTCGCCGTTGACCAGGTAGTCGCGCTGTTCCAGCGGCTCACCCAGGCGGTACAGCTCGGGAATTTCTTGGGCAGTGGGAAACAGCGAATCCAGCAGACGATCCATGGCACGACACCTCTTTTTCTTCGATGGGTGAAATCGGATAGATGAAACGTTTCAGTCGAGGATAACGCCAGGCTGCAAAAAAAAGCCAGCCCGCCTCAACATTGCCGCTCATCCGCCGATAAGCAAGTCATTAGAAGCAAGCAGTCCGGCGTATGACGACAAGAATTCTCGCCCTCGAAGCTCCCCGCCGCCTTCCTACCCGCATGCGTTCAACCGCCTGGCGCCTGCTCCCCATCGGTTTTGCCGTGATCGGCATCGGCCTGTCGGTTGCGCTCGGTCGCCTCGATGTGCAGCGCCAGGAAAGCGAAATGATCGCCAACGCCAGCATGCGCCTGTCGGGCATTCGCGCCGGGCTGGAAGCGCAGATGCGCTCGGCCTTCGGTGAGACCGAAGGGATAGCCCAGTTGCTCAGTGCCGATGGTGACATTTCTCCCGCACATTTCCATGACATGGCGCGTCAGGCCATGGAGTCGGTCGGCTATATCCGGCATATCTCCCTGGCGCCCAACGATGTCATCGCCGATGTCTATCCACTGCACAGCAACCAGAGCATCCTCGGGCTCGACTACCGCGTGCTGCCGGCCCAGTACCCGCTGGTGCAGCGGGCACGCAACAGCGAAGAGGCGGTGCTGGCCGGCCCGGTGGCGCTGTACCAGGGCGGTCGCGGGCTGATCTACCGTCGCCCGGTGTTTCTCAAGGGGCACAAGGGCGTGCGCCTGTACTGGGGGAACGTTTCGGTGGTCGCGGACATCGATCGCCTGCTGCGTGAAGCCGGGGTCAGCGAAGACGCCAGTTTCCGGCTGGCGTTGCGCGGCGGCGATGGCGAGGGCGCAGCTGGCGCGATGATCTGGGGCGAGCCGGCGCTCTTCGACCAGCCCTCGGTGACGCTCAAGGTCGATGTGCCGGGCGGCAGTTGGCAATTGGCGGCAACACCGCGCAATGGCTGGTCGTCCCTGAGCCTGTTCAATTCGCCGCTGTTTCTTTTCGCCCTGGCCACCACGGCCCTGTTCAGCGTGTTCGTGGCTCAGTTGAACCGCAGCAACCGCTTGATCAACCTGCGCAACGGCGAACTGCGGGACTCACAGGCACAACTGGAGCGCCTGGCCCATTACGACGCGGTCACCGGCTTGCCCAACCGCGTGCTGTTCCAGCGCCGCCTGCAACAGGCCCTGGCCGCGCCGAAAGTGCGCCTGGCGGTACTGGTGCTGGATATCGACGGCTTCAAGCTGGTCAACGACAGCCTCGGCCACGCCCTGGGCGATCTGCTGCTGCAACAGGCGGCGCAGCGCTTGAGCGAGGGAGTCGGCGTCGAGGACACCGTGTGCCGCCTCGGTGGCGATGAGTTCGCCTTTATCCTCCAGCGCATCGACGGCGCGGAACAGGCCGGACGGGTGGTGGACGGGCTGCTGCAGGCACTGCAGCGGCCGTTCGACCTCAAGGGCAATGCCGCGCTGGTCACCGGCAGTATCGGGATCGCTCTGGCGCCGGACCACGGGCACAGCACCGAGAGCCTGCTGCGTCACGCCGACACCGCCATGTACGCGGCGAAGGAAAGCGGGCGTAACGCCTGGCGCCTGTATCAACCGGACATGACCGAGCGCCTGCAGCAGCGTCTGTCCATGGAGCGGGCGTTGCGCCGGGCGCTGGAACAGCAGGAGTTCGAAGTCTGGTATCAGCCGCGCATCGACCTGTTCAGCGGCCGGGTCGAGGGTGCCGAAGCGCTGCTGCGCTGGCGCGATCCGCAACACGGGCTGGTGTCGCCAGCGGAGTTCATTCCGCTGGCCGAGCGCACCGGGCTGATCATTCCCCTCGGCGAGCACGTGCTCGACCTGGTCTGCGCGCAGATCCGCCAGTGGCGCGACCGCGAACTGCTGCCGGGGCCGATCGCGATCAACGTGGCGGCACTGCAGATCGAGCGCAGTGACTACGTGCGCAGCCTGACCCAGGCCCTTGAACGCCATGGCCTGAGCCCGGACCTGCTGGAAGTGGAGATCACCGAAAGCCTGCTGATGGAAAGCCAGCAACATGCCTGCGAGGTGCTGGCGCATCTGCAGGCGCTGGGCGTGGCCACGGCGGTGGACGACTTCGGCACCGGCTATTCATCCCTGGCGTACCTGAAGACGCTGCCGATCAATCATCTGAAGATCGACCGCGCTTTCATCAAGGACCTGCCCCACGGCGACAACGATGTCGCGATCACCCGCGCCATCATCGACCTGGGGCACGCCCTGGGTTTCCGCATTACCGCCGAAGGCATCGAAACCCATGCCCAGCATCAGTTCCTGCGCAATGCCGGCTGTGACCACGGCCAGGGTTATCTGCTCGGAAGACCGATGCCGGCAGAGCGCTTCGAACACTGGTTGGCCAGTGAGTCCTTCACCGCAGTGGAGTACTGAGCCCCCGGCAAGCCGGGGGCCGATGTCGCATTACCAATGGGTCTGGCTACCATCGGCGATGCTGCGGGTCAGGTCCTCCAGCAACTGCCGCTGACTCTGCTCGAACGCCCGTCGCAGGCGGTCGGCTTCGATCAGATAGTCGCCTTCGCTCATCTGCAGCTCGGCCGCTTGCAACCATGCAGTCGCCTGTTCCTGCAATTGCGTGAAGTCGTCGGCGTAGCGGATACGCAGCCAATCCGTCCACACCGGGTGAACGGGCGTGCCCTCGGCCGTTTCCGCCAGCAGCGCGTCACGCCCGTTGGGTGAGCTGGCGGCGAGGCTGATCAGTTGATCACGCAACTGGCCCAGCCACTGGTTGTCCATGAACTGCAACAACTCGCCGGCACGCAGGGACTCGACCCGCTCCTCGAGGGTTGGCGCCAGGCGCAACGGAACCTCCGGTACATTCGCCACCTGTTGGTAGGTAAGGGCCCGCAGGGTTTCGAGCTGCAACGGGTTTGCGGTCGGAAAGCGCACCAGCAGGGCATCGGTAACGGCCTGATAGCGCACGCTCGCCGTCGCCACGCCCAGAATGTGCTCGGTCTGGGCGCGGGCGGTGGCGAACGCCTGAGACAAGTCCACTTCGGCGGTCAACTCGAACAGAAACAGGTCGCTGACCGAACGGGACGTCGCCATCGCTCGTGCGTGAGGGCTCGAATCCAGCCATTGCAGAAGAAACCAGAAACGGCGCCGAGTGGTTTCCGGCGCGGCGTAGTTCATCGCCGTGTCGCTGAGCTGCCGCACCTCGCGCCGGTACTGCAGCGGCAAGCTTCGACTGAGGCGGTCCCAACAGGCCCGGATCTGGTCATCGGCACCGTACAGCATGGTTGAAAAATCTTCCTCCGAGATCATCAGGTCGATGCCGGTCTGCGCGTAATAGCCTTCGATGCGTTCGAGCGCCGCCGGGTTGAGCGGATTGAATTCGAGGCTCAGGGCACGCTGCGCAGATGGGTTGAGGATCTGCGGATCGGGCATCTCGGTGATCTGGTTGGAAGACAGGTCGAGGGATTGCAGATCCTCCAGCAACTCCAGCCCCTGCGGGAAGCGACTGATGCTGGTATCGCTCAGGCTCAGTTCATTCAGTTCGCTCAAGCGGCTGACATTGGGCGCTTCCCTCAGCGGGTTGCCTGTCAGATTGAGCATCTCCAGCCTTGGATAGCCGTCCAGCGCGGCCTGTGACTGCGCAGTCCAGGTAATGCCGTTGTCATGCAGTTCCATCACGGTCATCTGCTCGCCGAGGCCCGCTGGCAGGTGCTCGAGCTGCGCGGCGTTGGCCCACAGGCAGCGCAGATCGGGGAAGTTGCAGGTCAGGCGGGTGGGCAGGGTGCGCAAAGGGTTGTTGTCGAGCACCAGTTCGCGGACATGCCCGAAGGCGCCATTCAGATGCGGGAAGTTCAGGAAGTCATCCTCGGACAGCCCCAGCCCGGCCAGCTTGAGCACTTGCCGGTGCACCGGAAGACGCCGCCAGCTGTGCAGCAAGGCGTCCTGGACACGCAGTCGCCCGAGATTGTTACCTGCCCAGCGGCCGAGTTCGCCACGCAGGTACTCCAGTTGTTGCTCGAGTGCGCGCAAGACCAGATGAGGTTGCTGATCATCCAGGAGCCAGGCGCGCAGCTCGGCCTGGGCGTGCTCGCGGCTGGCGGTGGGGTAAAGCCGGCGATAACGGTCGATCAAGGCATTGCCGGTAGGAGCGGCCGGCGGGTAGGTCGCCGGCCGGTCGCTGCCGCCCAGCAAGCGGCCACGCGGGGTCCAGCCATTGCTCGCGCCTGGCCAGACCTGGCCGAGTGTCCGTTCGGGGTGGCCATGGGCACGTTCGGCGATCCAGCCCTTGAGCGTTCGCGGGGCGTCAGCGAATTCCGGCATGGCCTCGGCGAGCGCCTCGAACAGATCGTCATGAACCCTTTGCAAGCCTTCGCCGGTCGCCGCCCGGTAGCCGCCAGGCACCTTGACGATCAGGCGCTGGTCGGTTGCCAGGCGATCACCGACCACCTCCAGGGTGGGCCCTTCCAGTGAGCCGCCACGCAACTCCAGGCTGCAAGCGGACGGCCAGCGCGGCTCGGCCAGCAGGCTGGTCAGTACCAGGCGGTCGCTGGCCGGGGTACTGCGCGAAGGGCGGTAGAGTCCTTCGCACAAACGCTCCAGGGGCGACGGCGACAACTCGTCGCCACGCAGCCGCCGCAGGGTTTCCAGCAGGCGCGGCGGCGCAGGCTGCCCCTTGATGTAAATGTCGAGCAGGTCGTCGCGGTCCACGCCGCTGATCCGGCTGGCCACGTCCAGTTCGTCGTCGCTGTATCGCTCCACGCTGTGGCCGATGCGCCGCAGCAAAGTCTGCCGCGGCCATTGGTGCGGGGCTTCGTGGGTGCCCATCCAGGCGCCCTTGCCGTTGTGCTCGAACGCCGGACGAAATGCCCCGGGCGCCTCGGGATCGTGCAGTTCCCAGCGCTGTCCGTCGGCATGCAGGCGTTGTTCGTAGTGCTCGGCGTCAACCACAAAATAGTGCCGTCCTTCGTTGACCCATTGCCCGGCCTCATTGCGCACGGCCCGCTCGGTCAAGGACGTGCGCCAGGGCCTCAGGTCGCCGTTCCACAGGCGCGGTGTGCCGTCCGCCCGGGCGACCTCGACCAGCTTGCTGCCCAGCTTGCTGGCGTAATTCAACGCGACTGCCGTGCCGACGGCGCTGGCGACATCCAGGGCCACGGCTTTGACATGCCCCAGGGCCGCATCGATATCGCCGACGTTCCAGGCCTTCACGCCTTCATAGACCTCGTCGAGCAATTGCACCACGAACACCGCGGCCATCAGTTGCCCGGCTGCCGGTATGAAAAACGCCGCGACGCCCAGCACGTCCAGGCCGATCGACTCCCAGTAGCGGATTCGCGCCTGACGCGCCGCTTCATCGACGTTGGCGCTGGGCACGGCCACCAGCTTTGCCTCGTCGAGCAGGCGGCGTACGTGGCGATCGTGCAGGTAAGCGAATACCTCTTCGTCGAACGGTGCGTCGTACCAGTGCAGGTTCGCCTCCGAAGGGACGGGCCATTGTGCATCGAGGTCTTCGGCGCGGGTGTCGCCGGTGAGGTTGCGTTGCAGAACGCTGGCGAAGTGTTCGCGCTTGCCCTGGTGAATGAAGGTGAGGAACTGCTGGCGCATCCCGGGTTCGCACAGCCGCTGCAACAGGTCGCGCTCGCAAGCGCCCTGGGTGGCGTGGCGGGTCAGGGCGCCCTCGTCGAGGCCCGGCAGGTGGAGCATCACGGCTTCGGAATTCGGCCATGGCCGGATCACCAGCGCATCGTGAACGTCGATCCCGAACAGACTCAGCCGATGGCACCGGGGCATAGGGCTTGCGGAGGGCAGGGGCTCGTCGCCGAGCAGTTGCCTGAGCCGCTGGCAATCATCGCGCAAGTTGTAGCAGATACGGGCCTTGAGCACATCCAGACGCAGATGCGCCTTGCGCGCCTCGATCGCCAGCCGGCGGGTTTCAACCGGTCGGAAGACGTCGCGCAAGTGCTGCTGATAGCTGCTGCCCAGGTCGAGTGCATGACACTCCCGGGCCAGCATCGCAGGTGTGATCGGCAGTTCGTTGTAGTGATAGCGCGCACGGCCATCTTCGTAGGTGACGCGAAAGTCGCCGCTGATGACCACGCTCTCGGGCAGCCATTCCTGGTCAGGCGCGAAGTTCTGCAGGGCGGCTTCGAGGAGCGACTCGATGCGGTACGCGAGATACCGTTCGGTCACCGGCCATTTCCAGTCGGGGCTGAACCGCACAAGCCTGACCTTGCGCAGATTGCCCTGAAAGTCGAGCGCATCGCGCAAGCGCCCCCAGAGTAGCGGCTCGGCGAATTCCGCTGCTGTCTTGAGACCGGAGAGCGCACCGGCCAGCGCCGTGCTCACGGCGTGAACCCGGGCCTGGGCCTGTTCGAACTCCTCGCGCAGTGCCGGAATGGCGTTGCACAGCCAGGGTTGCTCGGGCGTATCGCTCAGGTAGCGCAGGTGCCTGGCCTGTTGTGGCTGGATTTGCGACGCCCATCGGGGCAGGCGCTCTTTGATGAACGGGATGTGATGGTCGAAACGGTCCGGTGTCGAATCGGGCATGGCAAGCACTCCAGTGAAAGGAAGTGCAAGCACACCGTTAATGGCACCCGTGGCGGTGGCAAATAGTTATCTATAGTTGGAGAAACCCGCCATCAGCCGAGCCTTCCCATGACCTTGATCTGCCGCGAAGTCTGGTGGTTCGAACCACCCAAGCCTGGCCAGACCGAAGCCGACCTGATCTGGGGATTCCTCGAGATCTACAGCGACGGCGAGGCGCGCTTCATACACGAGCGACCCAGCGCCCGGGAGATTGCCGAGCGCAAGAGTTGCCGGACCTTTCCCGCAGCCGAAGAGGACGCTTAACTCTCGGCCAACACCCGGTAGCCTACGCGCGGCGCCGTCTGCAACTGCTGCTCCAGCAAACCGGTCAGCGACTCGCCGGTGCCCAGGTAGGCATCGCCGAAATCGTTGCTGCCCAAGGCACTGGGGTGCGCCACCACTTCCAGCAACCCTTGTCGCGGCGCCAGGCCGTCGCGCAGGTCCACCGGCGTGCAGACAAAGTCGGCGGTGGCCCCTGCCAGGTGGCGCAGACGCCAGTTGAGCAGGCTTTTGTAGACGCGCTTGAGCGGGCCGATGTTGCGCCCCAGGTTGCGTGCCAGGCGCACCGGGACGCTTTCGCGGGCGGCGAAGCGGGCGACGATCTCACCGATGGGCCAGATGTTGTGTACGTGCTGGTGCGAATCCAGGTGGCTGGGCAACAGCCCCAGGTGCAGGCAATGCTGCCACTGCGCCGCCAGTTCCTGTTCCACCGCCTGGCGTGCGGACGGCGAGAGCCGCAGGCAGTTGCGCGACAGGCGGAAATGGAAATCGCCCTCGGCATTGCAGAACAGCGGTTCCCGCACGATGGCGTCGCTCAACGGCTTGCCATGGCTGAGGTTGAAATGCAGGCCGACCCGCCCGCGCAGCGCCGGCTGCCTCGCCAGCACGCAGGCGGTCCGGAAGGCCGGCATATTGGCCATGGCCGTGGCGGAACTGATCAGACCGGCCTGGAAGGCCCGCAGGATCACCGCGTTGACGGGTTCGCTGAGGCCGAAATCATCGGCATTGACTATGACCTTGAAGGACATTCGCTGGCTCCTGTGACCGGTGTGCGGGTAACGGCTGGCGGTTTCACGGCGGGGCGACCGGTGCTGAATGAGCGTAGCCACGGCCGGCAGCGGCGCCACAGGCGCAGCCCCAGCCCCAGGCAGATCCCCGATGGCCGCCAGCTGTAGAAACTGTGACGCAGGTGCTCGACCTGGCCCGTCATGCGTTCGTGCAACTGATGACTGGAGTTTTCCAGGCTGACCCGGGAGGCGTCGATCCACTCCCAGCCATCGTCCAGCCCCCAGTCGATCCACTCCTGCAGCAGCACCCGGCCACTGCCCAGACCGGCATGCTCGGGCAGGAACGCCAGGTTGTAGTCGTACAGCCGGCCACGCTCCAGCAGGCCGAGCCGATAGCTGATGCAACGGCCGGCCAGTTCCAGCACCACCAGGCGCAAACGGCCTTCAGCGGCCAGGGCCACCAGACCCTGCTGCATCCAGGTGCGGGACTGGCGGCTGCTGAAAATGCCGACGCCGTCGTCGCCTTTCCAACTGGCGTCTTCCACGGCGGCGACGCGTTCCAGCCAGTCGCCGGCCGTATCGGCGTCCGGCACGACCCGGCGCACCACCGCGCCACAGGCGGCAATGCGCTTGCGTGCCCGGCGCAGCTTGTAGCGTGGGTCGCCACTGACCTCCTGGCGGTCCGCCTCGCTGAGCTGGTGCACCGGTGCATTGCAGGCGCGCCGCCGCTCGTGGGTGGAACTGCGCCAACCCCAGTGCAGCAGCCACGGCTCGCCACGGGTGACCTCGTTCAACTGCAGCAGGCTATGGGGCAGGTGCTGTCGGATAGCACGCAACACGGCTGCAGCCTCGGTCTCGGGCAGATCGATGAGCAAACCGATGCGGTCGCTCAGCGGGTAGCCCAGATGCCGAACAACGCTGAAACCCAGGGGACCGATGCGCCAGGGCATCCGCACCAGCGGCAGGCACAGGCGCAACTGCGCCTGCTCGTAGCCGACCAGGATTTGCAGCAACTGCCCGGCGGGCAGCGAGGCCTCTGCGGCCCGCAGCCAGGCCAGGCTGTTGAACGGTGTGCTCTGCGGCAGGCGTTCACGCAGCGCCTCGTACTCCCGTGCCGGAAATCCGGGATCGCTCAGCGAACCGAGCCAGCTCAGGCGTAACCCCATTTCAGGCCACCCCCGCCGATGCCGGTATCGGCGCGCTCTTGCGCAACGCCGCCAGACGCGAGCCCTCGTAGCGGCTCTGGCGGAAGAACTTGAAGCGACCGAACAGGCAATACACATGAGTGACCCGACCCTGCTCGGCATAGCCCATGCGCAGGTGCAGCTTGAGCGCCGGGATGTTGTGGCTCTCGCAGACGTCCACCACCTTGTCGCAGCCCTGTTTGCTCATGGCCTTCCACAGGTTCAGTTGCAGGTCCACCGAGAGTGTGGTGCCCCAGTACGCGCGGGTCAGTTCGCCACCGAACTCGAAGAACTCGCCCGTCTTCACCGGGAACCAGCAGCCGTAGTAGTGGTGGTCGTGGTAATCCCGCGGGCAGCCCCAGATGAAAGCCACCACATGACCTTCGGGGTCGCGGTGGATGATGCCGGTATGGCCTTCGGCGAGCAGTTCGCGCATGGTCTCCAGGCGATCGCCGAAATACCGCGCGAAGGCATGGACGTTGTGCAGGGTGATCTGCTCGGCCTGGGTCGGGCTGCTGGGCTTGAGGCTGTGGGGCGGGACCGGGCTGACGAGGTCGCGCTCCATCCAGATCAGTTCCCAGTGGTAGAACACGTAGCGGCGCAGGGCCGTGTGCAGGGTCGAGCGCAGTCCTTTGTGCCTGATGTGCGTTTGCAGCTTGTTCAGTACACGCATGATTGCCTCCAGTATCGGGCAAGGCGATTGGATCGGCGCGCGTAGCTCACGACGCGCTCCAGCTCAGGGCGAACAGCGTCTGCCCTGGTACCTCGAAACCCAGTCGCCCGTCGCGACAGGCCAGATCGGCCTTGCGCGGCTGATGGTCGGGTCCGAAGAGGGTCAATTCGGGGCTGGCCGGGCAGTGCGGGCTGCCGGCGTCGAAGCGCACCCGCTGGGTCCGCTCGCTCTTGTTCACGCCCAGCAGGCTGCGGGCCGGGCCGCGGGCCATGGCCAGGGCATCGACTTCGAAGGCGTCGTTGTCCAGTTGCAGCACCTCGTCCAGCCAGTGCCGCTGGATGAATTGCTGGGCCAGGCCCACCGGTTTGAGCGCAAAGCGCTCGGGGCCCAGCACCTGCAGCATACCCTTGGGGTATTCGGGTTCGTCGGCGGCCTGGAACCAGTTGAGCATCGTCAGCAGGCCATCGGCGCTGGCGTTGATGGCCACCGAGGTCCACCACAACGCAGCGTGATGGCCGTTCTGTTCGTAGAGGCTGAGGCTGGAGCCGGGGGACAGGTTGGTCTGGTCCAGCAGCAGCGCTTTGCGGGGCCGGCCACGCTCGTCGATGCCCACCAGCCCTGCGGCCTGACGCACGTTGGCGCGATAGACCCGGGTGGCGAGCAGGTCGCGGACCATCCATTCGTGCCAGGCCAGGGCGTCGATGCGCGGGCCGAATTCGCTCAGCAGGCGCTGCGCCCAATCCAGCCCCCGGCGCTCGGCGGCATGCTCGGCCAGCGGGCCGTTGACCAGGCGCGAGCTGGCCGGCATGGCGATGCGCACTCCGGCTTCACGGGCCCCGGCGTAAGCCTCCACTTGTTCCAGGCGCTTGCGGAAAAAGGCGCGGAAGTCGTCGTAGCTGGCGTAGTTCAGGTTCGGCTCATCGGCAAACGCGAGGTAGTGGCGGCCGGCACCGCCCAGGGCAACGCTGGCTGCCAGCCAGGCATCGAGGCCTTTGCGGCTGGCAACGTCATCGCGCAAGTCCGCGACCCGGCCGGTGGCTGCCAGCAACGTGATGTCGTCGTGGATAGCGAAGCGCTCGCGGTAAAGCCGGCGAAACGCAGTTTCGTAGTCGGGCTGACGAGCCAGCACGTCGACGAAACTGTAGAAACCCGCTGCCGCCGGGCGCAGGGCATCCAGCACCGGGAAGCTGGCGGCGGGCGGCATCAGGTAGGGCAGGTTCAGGCCGAGGCGGGCGGTGGGCCCCAGGTGCTGCGCCCCCAGTCGCAACGACACATCACCGGGTTGTTCCTGCAGGGGTTGCAGGTCGTCGGCACGGCGGGCGAACAGGTTGGCGGTGCCGTCGAGCCAGAACGCTGCCTTGCCACGGCCTTGCAGGTCCAGCCGCCACACCTGGGCTCGCGGGCTGACGGGCAGGGTGACCTGCTCGAACTGCCAGTACGCCGGTTGCGCTGCCAGGCTCAGGTTAAGGGCCTGGCCATCCTCCAGGCGCACCGCCCGCAGGCCGCTGACACCGCCATGGTACTTGCCGGCCAGGATTGCTTCTTCGCCGGCAGCGACGCGGAAATACAGCTGGGTGTCGGCCTCCACCTGCAGGCTCACATGCACCCGTGCCGGGGCGAACAGCGCGCGGGTGCCGTCACTGAACGTCGGGCGATAGCGCCGGAAGCTGTAGCCGGGGATCTCCAGCCGGTAGCTGCCAAGACCGGTCTGCAACGGCCACTGTTGCTCACCACGGGCTTCGCGGGTGCTGATGTCCCGTTGCCCGACCAGCCGGCCCCGGCCGTCCAGCAGGAACACCTGTTCCGGGTTGGCATCGGCCTGCCAGGCACCGACCCAGCGCAGGTCGAGTTGGTCGGCGCGCTGCGGTGTCAGGTACAGGCTGCCGTCGCGGATATCCGGCCAGCGCACTTGCGCCGCCCCGGCCAGGCCGCACACGGCCAGCAGGCAGGCGGGAAGCAGGCGCAGGGCGTTCATCCGGCCACCCGGCCTGGCAGCATGCGCCGCAGCGGCTGCAGATCGCCCGGCAGAATGAACAGGGTGCGCCACCAGGCCACGCCACTGAGCCGGCAATACAGCACCAGCATCGCCAGGGTCACCGCCAGATAGGCAATGGAGGAGGCCAGCGCTGCACCGACGATGCCCAGTTGCGGGATAAGCATCAGGTTCAGCACCAGGTTCAGCGCAGCACCGGCGCCCATCATCAGCGACACGCTGCCGGGACGGTTCTTGCCCAGCAGGTCCAGGCGCAGGATGCTCGCGTAGCACAGGCCGAACAGCCCCGGCAGCAGGCCGAGCAGGGCCGGGTAGGCCGGTTGGTACTCGACGCCGAACAGGGTAACGATCAGCCATTCGCCGATCAGCGCCATGCTCAGGCACGCCGCCAGCATCACCGTGGCGGTCAGGCGCAGGGCCAGCGGGGTCAGGGTGTCCATGCCAGCGTCCTGTTGCAGCAGGCGCTTCATCAGCGGCGTGGTCACTGCTTCGGGGACGATCAGCAACAGTTCGGCGGCAGCGCTGGCCATGGCGTAGTGACCGAGGGCGGCGCTGCCGAGCAGGGCGCTGACCAGCAGATAGTCCGAGCGCAGGATCACTTGCTGGAACAGCAGGTCCGGGTGGCTCTTGGCACTGTAGGCCAACAGCTCGCGCTGGCCGGCACGGTCCCAGCACAGGCGCAGCGCATGGCCACGGCGCAGCCAGAGCAGGCCGAGCACCACTACCAGGGCCAGGCCCAGCAGCCAGCTGGCCAGCGCCGCGGGTAGCGCGGCGTCGGGCCACAAGGCGTAGAACAGCAGGAACAGCAGCAGTGGCGCAAGGGATTCGGTGAGGCGCAGGCCGTTGAACGCGCCAACGCCACCGGTGGCGTTGTGCAGGGTCAGCAGGCCACTCTTCAACACGCTAAGCGGTACCGCCAGCAACAGCAGCCAGGCCAGCAGACCGAGTTGCTGGCTGATTTCCAGCTCGACGCCGACACTGCGCAGCAGGGCGACACAGGCCAGGGTCAGCAGACCGGCCAGCAGGCAACCGTAAACCAGCACCTGGGTCAGCAGCAGGCCGAGGTTGCGTTGCTGCGCCGCCTGGTAGCCCACGGCGCTGTTGAGGCCGCCACTGGTGGCCGCGGCGATCAGGTCCGGCAGGCTGCTAAGCAGGGCGAACAGACCGCGCTCGGCCGGCCCCAGCAGGCGTGCCAGCAACACGTTGCGCAGCAGGCGCAGGCCGATCATCGCCAACCGCGTGCCCATGCTCAGCAGCAAGTGGCGCAGATAGGACGGGCGGCTCATGAGTGGCCTCCGCGGCTGATGCGCCAGGCCAGCAGCGAGGGGCGGCTGGCGTTGCGCTGGCTGACGCCGATGCGCGGCAGGGCCAGGGGATCGTCGCTGCCCTGGCAGATCCCGGCGCGGGTGCTCAGTGCCCAGGGATAGCGGTGCGCGGCCAGACGCTGGCGCACCCGCAAGTCATGGTCGCCATTGGGGTAGCAGTACACCGGCAACGGGTTGGCACAACCGCTTTGCAAGGCGCGGTGGCTGCGGCTGATCTCTTCTTCCAGGCGGCGGTCGTCCAGGCCTGGCAGCAACGCGTGACTGGCACCATGGGGGCCGAAGCTGACCAGCCCGGACGCTTCCAGCTCGCGCACCTGCTGCCAGTCCAGGGCCTGGGGCAGGGATTCCGGCGGGCAGGCATCGGTGAGCAGATGCAGCGCCTGCGGCGCCAGGCTCTTCAGGCTTTGCAGGTAGTGGGCCAGGGCGCGGCTGCGGGCCCGGGGCGCGTCGTGCATGAAATAGGCGGGGGGCAGGGGCCGGCCGACCCGGCGCAATTGTTCGATCAACTGGTGCCGCGCCGCCTCGCCGTGGCTGCCCCACAGGGTTTCGCCCAGGCTTTCCCACCAGAAGCGCTGGCGGCTGCCGATGTAGTCGGTGGAAAGAAAGATGCTCGCCGGCACCTGGTACTTCTGCAGCAGTGGAAAGGCGTGCAGGGCGTTGTCGCGCCAACCGTCGTCGAACGTCAGGGCCACCCGCGGGCGGCCATTGCCGGGGCTGTGCAACAGGTCCATCAGCGGCAGGCAGTCGAAGTGCTGGCACAACCAGCGCAGCAGGCGCTCGAACGCCACCGGGCCGACACACAGCTCGTTGCGGTGCGGCAGCTCGGCGGCGCGGTCGTCGGCCAGCACCCGGTGCAGCATCAGGATCAGCCCGGCGCCTTGCAGTTGCCGCCGGCCTACCGGGGAGTTCAGGTAGATCCAGCCGCTGGCACGCTTGATGGTGGTCTTGATCGGCATGGCCAAGCCCTCAGCGGTTCTGGTCGGGGTTCCATTGCTGGTAACTGTGCCCGCGCAGGAACTGCCACAGGCCCACGCTCATGCCGGCCAGGGTCACCAGCACATAGGCAGCCAGGCGGAACGGCCGCGGCAGGCGGTGTCCGGCGTCCAGCAGGCCGACCAGCGCGATGACGTAGCCCAGCAGTTGCATCGCGCAGGTCCAGCGGTAGAACGGCGACTCATCCAGCAGCCACAGGTTGCTCAGCAGCAGCGGCAGCAACAGCACCGGAGCCAGCCGGCGCAGCAGCTTGTGGCTGATCAGGGCGATGGCGTACAGGCCGTGGCGCCGCAGGTCGAGCAACTGACGCCGGGCGGCCAGGCTCTGCAGGCCACCGACGGTCACCCGCTGGCGCCGGCGAAACTGCTTGCCGGCCTCGTCCACGCCGTAATCCAGCACCACGGCCTCGGGCACGTAGACGATGCGCTGGCCGGCGGCCGGGGCGCAGGTGCTGATATAGAAGTCGTCGTTGACCTGCGCCGGGATCGGCTGGAACAGCTCCCGGCGCAGGGCCAGCAACGCACCGTCCGCGGACACCATGCAACCGGTGCGGTTTTCCACCCGGCGTACCCAGGCCTCGTAGTGGCGGTACAGGCTGTCGCCCAGGCTGAGGCCCTTGCCGGCGCGGGGGATGATCATCTTCCCGGCGCTGCCACCCACGCCGGGGATCGCCAGCGGCGCGAGCAAGTGACGCAGGGTGTCGTCGGCCCACTGGTTGTCGGCATCGGTGAACACCAGGACATCGCCGCGGCACAGGGCGACCGCCTGGTTCAGCGCTGCCGCCTTGCCGATCCGCGGCAGGTCCAGCACCAGGATGCGCGGATCGACCACGCTGCGGGCGCAAGCCACGGTGCGGTCGGTGGAGCCGTCGCTGGCGAGGATGATCCGCAGCGAGGCGGCCTCGTAGTCCTGGTTCAGCACACTGCGCAGTTTCTGCTCGATGTGCCGCTGTTCGTTATGTGCCGCGATCACCACGGTCACTGCCAACGGCACGGGCGCGGCCGTGCGCAGGGGCGGGCAAAAGGGTGCGACCAGCGTCAACAGCAGCGGATAGCCGACCCAGGCATAGAGAGGCAGCAGCAGGCACAGCCAGAAGATGAATTCAGCCACGGGCTGGCCTCCTTGCGGTGAGGTTGAACAGACTGAGGATGAAGGCCATGCCGGCCAGGTGCAGGCGGATGAAGTGCAGCCCCCAGAGCTGCACCAACAGCCGCAGGTCGCGGTGTTTCAGGCTTTGCCGCAGGCTCAGCAGCAGCGCCGGCAGGCTGGCGACCATCACCAGCAGCAAGGCCAGGTGCGGGAATCCGTCGAGCAGGGCCGACAGCGCCATGGCATCGAGCCCCCAGGCGCCTACCGACAACGCCGGAAACCGCAGCAGGCGCAGGCTGGCACCGTGGGTCCGGAGCAATTGCAAGTGGCTGCCCTGGCGCCACATTTCCTTGCCCAGCCATTCCTTCCAACTGCCTTCGTAGCCCCAGTGCAGTACCACCGGATCGCGCAGCACAATCAGGCGCGCGCCGGCCTCGGAAAGCCGCAGGGTGAACTCCTTGTCTTCGCCGCTGCGCAGGTGTTCATCAAAGCCGCCGACCCGCTCGAACCACTGCCGTGGCATCAGCAGGTTGGGGCTGGGCAACCACTGCTGGTGGTGCATCAGTTCGCCGGCGCGCAGGGTGCGGCGCTGCCAGGCGATGGCGAACCAGGGCGCCTGGTGCGGCGTATCGCAGTCGAGTGCGAACACATCGCCGCAGCCTCGGCCATGCAGGTCGAGCAGGCGGCTGAGCCAGTGCTCCGGCACTTCGATATCGGCATCGAGGAAGGCCAGCCAGGCGCAGTCGCAGGCTGCCGCGCCCCGGTTGCGCAGGGCGCCGATGCTCAGTCCCGGCGAGTTCAGCACCCGGGCGCCGAGGGCGTGGGCGATCCGCGGGCCATCGTCGGTGGAGCCATTGTCGACCACGATCAGTTCGCAGCTCAGGCCGGCCTCCCGAGCGGCGTGCCGGGCGGCGACGAGGGTGCGGCCGATGTGACGGGCTTCGTTGAACATCGGGATGACGATGCCCACGCTGTTCATGGTTGCGACGCCTGCCGGCCGGCGGTTTCGGCCTGGCGACGCAGCGCCCAGGACAACGCCAGCAGGATCCACAGGTACTTGTGGTTCGGTGCGCTGAGGAACATCAGGAACAGGCCCAGCGACAGCAGGCTCATGCTCAGGTGGGTGAGCAGGTCGGTGCGCATCACGTCATGCTGGCGCAACCACGCGGCGCGGGCGGCCCACAGATTGCGCAGGGCCACCGCGATCATGCCGACGAACAGCAGGCCGCCGGGGATGCCGATTTCGCTGAACAGTTCCAGGTAGGTGTTGTGCGCACGACGGTAGAGGTCAGTGACCTTGCGATTGGCCGAGAACGCCTTGGCATAGCCGGTGGTGGCGTAGTGCAGCGGGAAGGTGCCGGGGCCGGAGCCGAGCAGCGGGTTGTCGCGGATCATCTTGCCACCGACCACGATGTACGAGGCGCGACGCCCCAGGGAATCGTCCTCGTGGGCGTTGACCCCGGACTTGAGCACCGCCAGGGACTGGATGCGTTCCATGTACCTGGCCGGCATTACCGCCACCGCGGCGGGCAGTGCAACGGCCATGGCCAGCATCAGCACGCCAAGGTGGCGCGGGCGCAGGCGGGCCAGGTGCACCCGGTAGTGATACAGGCCGATGGCCAGGCTGATCAGCAGGACCACCAGCCCGGAGCGCGATTCGGTCCTGGTCATGCCGGCCAGCAGCAGGCCGGTGCAGCCCAGCCAGAACAACCGCCGCAGCACGCCGGGGCTGTTGAGCAGGAGCCAGATCGCCAGCGGCACGGCGAAGGCGATCAGCAGGGCGAAGACGTTGGGGTCGTCCAGCAGCCCGGAGGCCCGGCCCTGGTCCTGGTACTTGCCGGAAAACATCGCCATCGCGCAGGTGATGGCGACACTGACGCTGACCAGCCGCCCCAGCCACAGCAGGTTCAGCTCGCGGCCCACCAGCAGGGTGATGACGAACAGCATCAGGGCGATGACCATCTCGCGCAGGTGGCCGGCCGACACCAGGGTGTTTTCGCTGGCCCAGAAACTCATGCCGTACCAGGCCATGAACGCCAGCAACAACGGCCACAGGTTGCTGCGCAGACGCTCGCCGCGGATCTGGCCGCTGGCCAGCTGCAAGCCGAGCACCAGCAGCAGGCCGGCGCCGAGCAGCTTGGCCGCGGTCAGGTCGCTGTCCTTGAACAGGCCTTCGAAAGGCACCAGGGCGATGATCGCCAGCAGGCCCCAGGCCGGACGGCGATACAGCACCAGCAGGCCACCGAGGGCGGCGACCGCGCCAGGCGCCAGGTACGGCCAGGGGCTGACCAGCAGCATCAAGGCCAACAGGCCGAACAGGCCGACCAGCGAAAGGGGCAGGATCATGCGCGGACCTCCGTTGTAGCGCCCAGGTAAACCTTGGCCCAGCGCTGGGCCAGGACAGGCAGGTGATAGCGTTCGCGTTGTGTACGACGGGCGCGGGCGGCAAGTTCGCCGGCCTGGGCCGGGTCGTCGATCAGCGCGCGCAGGTGTCCGGCCAGTTCATCCGCCGCCAGCGGCCGGGCCAGCAAGCCGCTCTGGCCGTGTTCGATGACGTCGGGAATGCCGCCGACGCCGAAGGCCACCACCGGCACGCCGTCCTGCATGGCTTCGAGCAGGATCATCGGCGTGCCTTCGGTGCGCGAGCTGATCACCAGCGCATCCAGGCGGCTCATCCACGGACGCATGTCGTCCTGGAAACCCGGCAGGCGGATGCGCTGCACCAGCCCGGCGGCATTGATCCGTGCCTGCAGCGCGGCACGCTCAGGGCCGTCGCCGAGCATCACGCCGTGCAGGTGCGGGTACTGCCGGCACAGCGGGATCAGGGTGTCGAGAAACAGGTCGGGGCCTTTTTCATGGCTCAGCCGCCCGACGTAGCCGGCCAGCCACTCGCCGTGCCTGGGCGTCCGTGACGGCCGGCCGGCGCTATCGGGCAAACCGTTGGGGATCACCCGGATCTTCTCCGCCGCAACCTGCGCCTGACGCAGGATCCGGGCAATGCTCTCGGCCACGCAGACCACCTGGTTGACCACCGGCGTACGGCAAAGCTGCAAGGTCAGCCAGGTATACAGGCGTTGCTTGTGGCTGCGCGGGGTGAATCCGTGCTGGGTAGCTATCAGCGGCAGCTTCCAGCACCAGGCTGCCAGCCAGGCGAACAGCAGGCCGCGAAAATTGTGGGCGTTGAGCAGCGACTGCTGCCCGCGCTGCGCCCGCAGGTCAGCGAACAGATCGCCCAGCCCCGCACAGCGCCGGCAGTCCACACCGGCGGCGCGAAAGCGCGCCACCAGTTCGTCCGGTGCTTCGAGAAACAGCACCCGATGCTGGCCGGGGGTGGCCAGGCAGTGGTCCAGCAGCATGCGCTCGGCGCCGTAGAACCCACCACTGTTCAGCAGGTGGATGATCGGCTGGCGCGGGGCCGGGGCGTTCAATTGCGCACCCAGTGCCACAGCCGTGGCAGGGTCCAGGCCTTGTAGGGATTGGGTCGCGCCGGGGTCTCGTCGTTGATCACCAACAGCACCGGCAGCCCCAGGTCGTGGCTGATTTGCGCCGGGTGCTTGAAGCGGTGATCGAAGAACTCACGCACGTAGACCAGGGCGATCGCCAGCAGCAGCCCGGTGAGCAGGCCGAACGGCACGATCAGGCCAGGCCGCGGGAAGGCCGCCTCGGTCGGCTGGTACGGCGCGCTGAGAATCCGGGCGTTGGACATATTGTCCAGTTGGCCTTGGCTGCGGCTTTCCTCGTAACGCTGGGTGTAGGTGAAGAACGCCTTGTGCAGGGCATCGATCTCGGTGTCGAGCTGACGGGCCTTGCTCATGGTTTCCTGCAGTTGGTGAATGCGCCCCTTGAACTGACCGATGCGCTGGGTTTTCTGGGCGATCACGTCCTGCACCACCGCCAGGTCTTTTTCCCGTTCCTGAATGCGGTTGTTGACCACTTTGAGGAACTGCTGGCGGCTGCGGTTGATCTGTTCCCTCTGCAACTGCATTGGTTCGCTGTTGGGCTGGAACACCGCCAGGTCATTGCCGTAGCGCGACACCTGGGTGGTCAGTTGCTCGCCCAGTTGCTTGATCTCGCGATCCTCGAAGGCAATGTTGTCGACGGTGGTGGTGAAGGTGAACGGGAAGCTGTAGTCGTTCATCTTCGCGCTGCCGGCGGCGACCAGGGCGCTCTTCAGGTAGTCCAGCCAGCGCTGGCTTTGCAGCAGGCGGTCCTGGTACTGGTTGAGGGCCTGCTCCTCGGTGTTGATGGCATTGAGGCGGAAGGTGATTTCCTCCTTCAGATCGGACGAGCCGGCGCTTTCCAGCAGGCTCAGGCGCTTGCCTTCCAGGTCGTCCAGGCGAGCCTGGTACTGCAGTTTCTTCTGTTCATAGAAAGACTGCGGCAGTTCGTTGGATTGCAGGTCCTGGCGGTTCTTCAGGTAGTTGTCCAGCAGGCGGGCGACGAATGCCGTGCCCTGGGCCGCATCGGGGAAGCTGTAGGTCACCGAAATGACGTTGGAGCCGGGCAGGGTCTCGACCTTGAGGCTTTTCACCGCCTGTTCGGTGAGGGCATCGAGCTGGCTGTCGCCGGCGGACTCGACCTTCAGGCCCATGGCCGAGCGCAGCGGGTCGACCACATGCTGGTGCAGCGGGATGAACAGCACGCGGTCCATCAGGCCGGGCTCGACCTGGTAGCGGCCCTCATCGCGCAACTGGCTGATGGTCTGCCGGATCAGCGTCGGCGAGCGCAGGATATTGCTCTCGGTTTCCATGTCCGCCAGGGATGGCGGGATGAACTTGTCGGTTTCCTGGGCCAGCGCGGTATTGGTATCGCTCTGGGACAGTTTCTTCGATTGCACGATGACTTCGGCGCCGATGTCGAAGCTCTGGCGCAGTACCAGCGGCAGCGCCAGCACGATCACCGCGACCACCAGGAAGATGCGCTTGATCCACTGCCGGTTGGCGAAGAAGATCCGGAAGAACTCGTGCAGGTAGTTTTCGTTGGGATTCATGAGCTGATTCATCACGCGATACCCCCGGATTCAGTTGCTGCTGCCTTTGTTGTCGACGCGGTAGCCGAAGCTGAAGCCCACGCCCTGGAACAGCACCACGTCGGCCAGTTGCCGGGCCAGTTCGCCGGCACTGGCGAGCTTGGTCTTGGGCACGTAGAGCATGTCGTCCGGCTGCAGGTAGGCCACCTGCGCGGCGCTGGCGTCCAGCGCCTGGTCGATGTTGTAGGGCATGGCCTGCACCTGGTTGCCTTTGCGCCGCATGATCACCACCGAGTCCAGCCGCGCCTTGATGCTCGGGCCGCGGGCCAGGGTCAGGGCTTCGAGCACCGACACTGGCCGGCGGATCGGGTAGGCGCCGGGCTGGCCAACTTCGCCGAGCACGTAGATCTCGTTGACCGCGGTGGACTTGAGCATCACGTCCACGGTCATGCGCCCCGGCAGGTCGGCGTAGCGCTTGTTCAGGTAGGTTTCCAGCTGGCTGACGGTCATGCCCTGCAGGGCTACCGAGCCCACTTCGGGGAAGCTGGCGTGGCCGTCGCTGCCCACGGTGATTTCCCGGCTCATGCCGGTGGCGGGGTGGTTCAGCGCGCTTTTCAGGTTCTGCTCGTTGGTCAGCGGGCTGATCACCTGCACCGTGAGCTGGTCGCGGTTGGGCTGGAACAGGCTCTTGTTGCGGTAAGCCTGCTGGATCGCGCTGCGGGCCTGGTCCGGGGTCATGCCGGCGACGTTCACCGAGGTGTTGGCCGCCGGCAGTTCGATACGACCGTCCGGCAGCACCAACTGATTGCCGTTGAGCGAGCTGGCGGACAGGAAGTTCAGGCCGATGGTGTCACCGGACTGGATACGGTAGGCGTCGGAGCCACTGGTGCTGATATGGAAGATCACATCCAGCACGTCTTGCGGGCGCAGCACCTGTTCCTGGCTGGACAGTTCGGTGTCCTGGGCATTGGCCGGCGCGGCGGTGAGGATCTGTACCGGCATGGTCCGGGCTTCCTGCGTGGAGGTGCAGGCCGCCAGCGGCAACAGCGCGAACAGGGCGATCAAGGGCGTTCTCATGGTTGTTTCCCTCGCACGATCGGCTCAAAGGTGGTTGTACAGCCAGGTCGGCATGTAATACCGACGCCGGTTGAACACGCTGCCCACCAGCCGGGCACCGGCCAGGGACAGGCGCTGGCTGGCGGCCTGGGCGACTTCGCGGCGGGTGTCGTCGGCGTTGATCACCAGGATCACGCCATCCACCAGCGGGCTCATCACCAGGCTGTCGGCGCCGGCATAGATGGCATCGCCGTCGATCACCACGAAGCGGTACTCGCTGGCTAGCCGATGCAGCAGCCCGCGCAGCAACTCGGGATCGAGGCGTTCGCCGGTGCGCTCGTGCAGGCCGCACGGCAGCACGTCGAAGCGCTGGTCGGACAGGCGCACGATGCAGTCCTGGGCCAGCGGCGGGGTCTGGTCGTCGAACAGCAGGTCGCGCAAGCCGCGCAGCTTGTTCAGGCCCAGTTGCTGGCTGAGGTTGCCGGAAGCGTTGCTGCCGTCGATCAGCAGCACCGCGCCACCGCTCATCGCCGCCAACTGGCTGGCGACCGCCAGGGCCGCGGTACTGGTGCCACTGCCGCTGTTGGCGGCGGTGAGCAACAGGACACGCTGATCCTGGTCGAGCAGGGTGGAGGTCAGGTTGGACTCGCTGGGAGTCGCGATACTCATGCTTCTTGAAGTAGAACCGTCCATCTCAACTTGCTCCGTGGCCGCTGAAGACTTTGAAGGGGGTCTTGAGGAGGATCTTCAGATCCAGGCTCAGGCTCTGTTCGGCGATGTAGCTCAGGTCCAGCTCGACCCGCTGGTCGAAATCGATGTTGCTGCGCCCGGAGATCTGCCACAGGCCGGTCATGCCGGGGTAGATGCTCAGCCGCGCCAGGTGGTTGTCCTTGTAGCGGTAGGCGTTGAACGAGGTGGGGCGGGGCCCGACCAGGCGCATGTCGCCCATCACCACGTTGAACAGGTTGGGTAGCTCGTCCAGGCTGCTGCGCCGCAACCAGCGGCCGATCCGGGTTACCCGCGGGTCATCGTCGATCTTGAAGTCGATGGACTGGGCGCCGTGCTTGTTGAGGTGGCGCAACGACTCTTTCAGCGCCTCCGCGTTGGCGACCATGGTGCGGAACTTGAACATGCCAAAGCTGCGGCCCCGGTAGCCGGTGCGTTTCTGCACGAAGAACACCGGCCCCGGGCCGCTCGCCTTGACGGCCACCGCCAGGCCCAGCAGCAGCGGCGAAAGCAGCGCGATCAGCGTCACGGCGCCGCCAGCGGCGACCCAGCGGTTGGTCCGCGACAGGGTCCAGGGCCGCCCGCCGAGGCGGCCGGTGAACCAGCCTCGGCCTTGCTTGTGCACTGCCGAATCGATACGCATGCGGTGTTTCGGGTCCATGCGCTTGTCCTGGCTCAGGGCCTGGATCTGCGCGCTTTTCGGTTGTCCGGTCATACCGACCTCCGTTGCTCGTCGGGCGTGGCCCGGTGAACCTGCGCCGGCGTCCCGTGCAGCGGCAGGTAGTGATCGAGAAACCAGGTGGCGAAGCGCCCCAGGCCTTCATCCAGGGAAATGCGCGGGGTGAAGCCCGTGGCGTCGGCGAGGTCGCCGGCTTCGGCGCAGGTGTCGAGCACATCGCCCGGCTGCAACGGCAGCAACTCCACCTCGGCACGACGGCCCAGGTGCTTTTCCAGCAGGGCGACGTAGTCCAGCAGCGCCACCGGGCGCTGCCCGCCGATGTTGTACAGGCGCCAGGGCGCGTGGCTGCTGGCCGGGTCGGGGTTCAGCGCGTCCCAGTCGGGATTGGCCCGAGGCGCCAGGGGAATCAGGCGCACCAGGCTCTCGACGATGTCGTCGACGAAGGTGAAGTCGCGTTGGTGCCGGCCGTGATTGAACAGGCGCAGCGGACGGCCCTCGACGATGGCGCTGGCGAACTGCATCGGCGACATGTCCGGGCGGCCCCAGGGGCCGTAAACGGTGAAAAAGCGCAGGCCGGTGGCGGCAATGCCGAACAGGTGGCTGTAGCTGTGGGCCATGGCTTCGTTGGCTTTCTTGGTCGCGGCGTACAGTGACAGCGGATGGTCCACGGCGTCGCGTACCGAATACGGGGTCCGCTGGTTGGCGCCATAGACCGAGCTGGACGAGGCATACAGCAGGTGGCGTACCGGGTGCCGGCGGCAGCTTTCAAGGAGGTTGAGAAAGCCGGTGAGGTTGCTGTCCAGGTAGGCCCGGGGATTTTCCAGCGAGTAGCGCACCCCGGCTTGCGCCGCCAGGTGCAGCACCACCTCGGGCTGCTCGCGGGCGAACAGGCGATCCAGTGCCGGGCCATCGGCCAGGTCGACGCGGTGCAGCGGGAAACTGCCGGCCTCGTGGCGCACCCAGCCGATCCGGCTGTGCTTGAGGGTCGGGTCGTAGTAGCCGTTGAAGTTGTCCAGGCCGCTGACCCGGTGCCCATCGCGCAACAGCCGCGCCACGCAGTGGGCGCCGATGAAACCGGCCGCGCCGGTGACCAGGATGTTCATGGCGCCAGCACCTCGGGATCGACGTGACGCAGGCCGATGCCGCAGTAGTCCAGGCCGAAGGTGGCGACCTGGTCGGGGTTGTAGAGGTTGCGCCCGTCGATGATCAGGCGCTGGCGCAGCTTCCTGGCCAGCAGGGCGAAGTCGACCACGCGAAAGTTCTTCCACTCGGTGCAGATCACCAGGGCGTCGGCGTCTTCCAGGGTGTCGTCGCGGGTGGCGCAGAGCTGCAGGTCCTTGCGGTAGCCGTAGATGCGCCGGCATTCGGCCATGGCTTCCGGGTCGAAGGCATGCACGGTGGCGCCTTCGGCCCACAACGCTTCCATCAGGTAGCGGCTGGGGGCCTCGCGCATGTCGTCGGTGTTGGGCTTGAAGGCCAGGCCCCAGAGCGCTACCGACTTGCCGGCGAGGCTGCCGGGGAAGTGCTGGCGCAGCTTGGCGAAGAGAATCTGCCGCTGGGCGTCGTTCACCTCACTGACGCTCTGCAGCAGGCGCAAGGGCATGCCGTTGTGCTCGGCGGTGTGCAGCAGGGCGCGCAGGTCCTTGGGGAAGCAGGAGCCGCCGAAGCCACAGCCGGGGTAGATGAAGTGGTAGCCGATGCGCGGGTCGGAACCGATGCCCTTGCGCACCGCCTCGATATCGGCGCCCAGGCGCTCGGTGAGGTTGGCCAGTTCGTTCATGAAGCTGATGCGGGTGGCGAGCATGGCGTTGGCCGCATACTTGGTCAGCTCGGCGCTGCGGTTGTCCATGAACATGAGCTTTTCATGGTTGCGGCAGAAGGGCGCGTAGAGCTCGGTGAGCTGGTCCTGGGCCTCGGCGTCGCAGGTGCCGACGATGATCCGGTCGGGGCGCATGCAGTCGGCCAGGGCACTGCCTTCCTTGAGAAATTCGGGGTTGGACACAACCCGCACCTTGAGGGTCAGCTTGCCGAGGCGGTCGAGTTCTTCGCGGGCCAGTTGCGCCACCTTGTCGGCGGTGCCCACCGGTACCGTGGACTTGATGATCAGGGTGTGGTCGGTGTCCATCAGGCCGGCGATCTGCCGGGTCACGCCGAGGACATGGGAGAGGTCGGCCGAGCCGTCTTCGTCGGGCGGGGTGCCGACGGCGATGAACACAAGTTCGGCGTGGGTCACGGCGTCGCTGGCCTGGGTGCTGAACAGCAGGCGACCGTCGCGGATGTTGTCCTCGAGCATGGCCGACAGGCCCGGCTCATGGATTGGCGGAACGCCCTGGCGCAGCTGGCTGATCTTGTGGCTGTCGACATCCACACAGAGCACACGGTGTCCGACATCGGCCAGTGCGGCCGCTTGTACCAGTCCTACGTAACCTGTTCCGAACACACTCACGTCCATTCCGGGATGCCTCGCATGGCGTAATGGGGGTGTAACAGTGATGTGTTTTCGGTATAGCGCAGGCTGCGGGAAAAGTGTCAAACCAATGGCATGTTTCGCTTCACTTACAACGCCTGATAAACAAGTCGTTTTGCCATCAACTCTTTTCCAATCCGTGCCTTAGCGAAAAGGGCGGCGTCAAAACGCCGGACGCTTTCGCGATGAACGGTCGTAACTCCTTGTGCAACAAGGGTTGTAGAGCTTTTCTCAATAGTTAAATGGATGCATTTCTTTAGTAGTAGGACTCAGAAACAGGCGCCAAAAACCTGCCATAAAATTGGCGAGCCATAGATGGAAAGAACTTCGCAAGCTGGCTACCGTTCGGAAAACTGCTGCCATCGCGGATGGAAAAAGCCATGCGTGCATCCCTCAAGGCCGTTCTGCTACTGGGCTATCTGGCGTGCTTTCACGCTGCCATTGTCGAACGCTTGCAGGCCCTTGCCGGCAGCCCCGCATTGCTGCTCTATGGCGGGGTATTCCTGGTACTGGCGGGCGCGTTGCTGCTGGCGGCGATGATTCGCCAGGGCTGGCTGCGCTGGGCGCTGGCGCTGCTGTTGTTCGCCAGCGGCGTGTTCTTCGACGCCTACACGCGTATCACCAGCAGCTACCTGACCTACAGCGCGTTTATCTCGATGGTGTATTCCGGCGGTTTCGTGCAGGAGGCGGTGGCGCAATACCACGCGTCGATCATGCAGGCGCTGGTGCGCGGGCTGTTGCTACTGTTCGGTGTCGGCCTGCGCCCCGGCGTTGCGCCGCGCCTGCCACGGGGATTGCCCTGGGCGGCGCCGTTGCTGGGCCTGGTGCTGTTGACGTCGATTTTGTTCGTGCGGGCCGGCGAAGGCGCCCGTGGCCTGCCGGTGATGTTCACGCCGCTGGCCTACCTCAACCTCATGGCCTACGAGAGCCTGCACGACCATGTCGGTGCTCGCGAGCCGGTGAACCTGGGGAAAAGCGGGCCGGCGATGGCCCGGGATATCGTACTGATCATCGACGAGAGCATTGCTGGCAATTACCTCGACACCAACACCCCGCTGGGAGTGCAGACGCCGCTGACCCAGGCCCAGCCCGGCGTGCGCATCTTCAACTACGGTTACGCCGCGTCCATTGCCAACTGCAGCGCTGACACCAACGTGACCCTGCGCTATGGCGGCACCCGCGACGACTACCTGCGGATCAACTCGACCCAGCCGTCTATCTGGCAGTACGCCCACCAGGCGGGCCTGGCCACGGTGTACGTCGATGCCCAGCGCAACGGCGGCCACCTGCAGAACCTGATGACCGACACCGAAAAGCGCGATATCGACCGCTTCATCCAGTTCGACGACACCCCGGTACTGCAGCGTGACATGGCGGTGGCGGCCACCCTCACCACGCTGCTGGCCGACGGCGAGTCGCAACTGATCTTGGTCAACAAGGTGGGGGCGCATTTTCCGGTGCATGACAAATACCCGGATGACTTCATGCGCTACCGGCCGGCCTTGCCTCGCGGGCGGTACACCGATGTCACCGACACCGGCCAGCGCGACGGCTTTGCCGGGCGTCCGCAGGATTGGGTGCTGTACCGCAACGCCTACCGCAACACCTTGTCGTGGAACGTCGGCGAGTTCTTCAACCGCCTGTTCAAGGCCGACCTGAGCCAGGCGGTGGTGATCTACACCTCCGACCACGGCCAGGACCTGCACGAGCGGGGCAATCCGGGGTTGAACACCCACTGCGACAGCGATCCGGTGGCCGAGGAAGGGCTGGTACCGTTGCTGGTGATCCAGGGCGAAGGGCTCAAGACCCTCGACTGGCAGGCGCACCTGGCGGACAACAAGAACCGCTCCAGCCACTACAACCTGTTCCCGACCCTGTTGCAGTTGATGGGGTATGACAGCACGGCGGCGCAAGCTCGCTATGGCAAGCCGCTGAATGTGCCGACCGAAGACCCGTTCAGCTTCAACACCCGCTTCAATGCGCGGCTGGGGGCAAGCCCGGTGTTCAAGCACATCGACCTGGGGCAGGTGGTGTTGCCGTCCGAGGGGCAGGTGGTGGGGCGCAGCGATTGAATGGGTTTGCTGTAGCCCAAGGCCTCATCGCGGGCAGTCAGACTCAGGCCGAGCTGTCATACAGCGCCCTGAACACCTCCGCTTCCTCCACCAGCCAGTCATGCACCGCCCGCGCGCTCGGGCGCGCCAGGGTGCCGGCGCTGTACAGCAGCACATAACGCTTGTGGTTCGGCACAGGCGCGCCAAAGGGCACGATCAGTGTTCCGCGCTCCAGCTCATCATTGAGCAGGGTACGACGGGCAATGGCCACGCCGATCCCGGCAATGGCCGCTTCGATGGTCAGGTGGTTGCGGTTGAAGGTGTGCCCGCGGCGCACATCCAGCCCCTCGGCACCGATGGCCTGCAGGTAGAACTCCCACTCCGCGTATTCCGAGCTGCCGCGCCAGGCGGTGATGTCGTGCAGCAACGGGTAGTGCACCAGATCGTTGGGCCCGTGCAGCGGCGGACGACCGCGGAGCAGGGCAGGGGAGCAGACCGGGAAGATCTCTTCGTCCAGCAACGGCGTGGAGTACATGCCCGGATAGCTGCCGTCGTTGAGGTCGATGGCCAGGTCGAAGTCCCCTTCGTGCAAGGCCTGGTTGCTGTCCTCGGCCACCAGGCGCAGCTGGATATCCGGAAAGCGCTGTTGCAGGCGCGGCAAGCGCGGCGTCAGCCATTTGGCGAGGAACGAGGGAATCGAGCGCAGGCGCAGGGTGCCGCGAATCTCGCCAGCGTCCAGCCGGCGCAGTTCGGCATCGATGCTGCCGTAGGCCTCGTGCACGGTCATGGCCAGGCGCTGCCCCTCGGCACTCAGCTCCACGCCACGGGCGCGACGCAGGAACAGGCGAAAGCCCAGGCGCTCTTCCAGTTGGCGGATCTGCTGGCTCACCGCACCGGGGGTGATGTGCAGCTCTTCGGCGCAGCGGGTAAACGACAGGTGCCGCGCCGCGCAGGAAAACACATGCAGCCAGACGTACATCTGGCCGTTCATTGGACGCCTCATCGTTTAGTCCTGCTAAAGCCTTGCTTAGAAACTTTCGTTGGTCGTAGGAAAATTCTGGCGGCAGTATCGCCCAACTTCGCGACACCACTCAATTTTTTCACCGTGCACCGAAAGGGTCGTCGTCGTTCGGGCACACAGGCATTAGCATGGCTATCAGTGTTTTCGATCTGTTCAAAATCGGCATCGGCCCCTCCAGTTCCCATACGGTAGGGCCGATGCGCGCTGCCGCGACCTTTGTCGAGGCGCTGCGTGAGCAGGGGCTGCTGGATCAGGTGGGCCGCGTGAAAGTCCGGCTGTATGGCTCGCTGTCGGCCACCGGCGTCGGCCATGCCACCGACCGCGCTTGCCTGCTGGGACTGATGGGCGAATGGCCGGACCGCATCGATCCGCAGTGCATCGCGCCGCGCATCGAGCAGTTGCACGCCTCCGGCGTGCTGGTGCTGGGCGGCAGCCGGGCCATCGGTTTCGATTGCCAGCGCGACCTGCTGCTGCTCGACGAGAGCCTGCCGTACCACCCCAACGCCATGACCCTGGAAGCCTCGGGCGACAGCGGTCTGCTGCTGCAGCAGACCTACTACTCGGTGGGCGGCGGCTTTATCGTCGAGGCCGGACAACTGTCCGGTGCCGCTGAGACCGGCGAAACGGTGCAGTTGCTTTACGAATTCTCCAGTGCCGAGGAACTGCTGGCGCTGTGCAAGCGCCACGGCCTGCGGGTCAGCCAGCTGATGATGGCCAACGAACTGGCCTGGCGCGAGGAGGCCGACGTCCGCGCCGGCCTGTTGCAACTCTGGGCGGTGATGCGCGAGTGCGTCACCAACGGCCTGAACAACGAAGGCATCCTGCCTGGCGGGCTCAAGGTCAAGCGGCGGGCGGCGAAGCTGCACCGCAGCCTGCAGGAACTGGGCAAGCCCAATGTGATCGGCTCGACCCTCAGCGCCATGGAATGGGTCAACCTGTTCGCCCTGGCCGTAAACGAGGAAAACGCCGCCGGCGGGCGCATGGTCACCGCACCGACCAATGGCGCGGCGGGGATCATCCCGGCGGTGCTGCATTACTACATGAAATTCAACCCCGAGGCCCGCGACGAGGACGTCGTCGATTTCCTCCTGGCGGCCGCCTCGGTGGGCATTCTGTGCAAGAAGAACGCCTCCATCTCCGGCGCGGAGGTCGGTTGCCAGGGCGAAGTGGGCTCGGCCTGTGCCATGGCCGCCGCCGGGCTCGCCGATGTGCTTGGTGCCACGCCGCCGCAGCTGGAAAACGCCGCCGAAATCGCCCTGGAACACAACCTCGGGCTGACCTGCGACCCGGTGGGCGGGCTGGTTCAGGTGCCGTGCATCGAGCGCAACGCGATTGCCGCGGTCAAGGCGATCAACGCCGTGCAGATGGCCCTGCGCGGCGACGGCGAGCACTTCATTTCCCTCGACCGGGTGATCCGCACCATGCGCGACACCGGTGCCGACATGCACGAAAACTACAAGGAGACCTCCCGCGGCGGCCTGGCCGTCGCCTTCGTCGAATGCTGATCCCTTGCGGATCACGGCGCGGGGGCGGCGGCCACGCACGCCTTCCCGCGCCACCCTGGTTATTCATAGGCAACAAAAACAACTACAAGGCGTAATCGATGACTGATGTAAACAGCACCACGAACCTCGGTGTCGCGGCGGGCACTGCCGCGCGCGAAACAGGCTGGAGCCGCTACGACACCACCTGGACCCTCGGCCTGTACGGCACCGCCATCGGTGCCGGCACCCTGTTCCTGCCGATCAATGCCGGCGTGGGCGGCTTCTGGCCGTTGCTGGTCCTGGCGCTGCTGGCATTCCCCATGACTTTCTTCGCCCACCGCGGCCTGACCCGCTTCGTCCTGTCCGGACGCAAGGGCGGCACCGAGGACATCACCGAAGTGGTGGAAGAGCACTTCGGAACCGGCGCAGGGACCATGATCACCCTGCTGTACTTCCTCGCCATCTTCCCGATCCTGTTGGTGTACAGCGTGGCGCTGACCAATACCCTGGGCAACTTCCTCGAACACCAGTTGCACATCGCGCCGCCGCCGCGGGCGGTGCTGTCGCTGCTGCTGATCTGCGGCCTGATGATCGTGGTGCGCTGCGGCCAGGGCATCATCGTCAAGGTCATGAGCCTGCTGGTCTATCCGTTCGTGGCGGCGCTGCTGTTGCTGGCGCTGAGCCTGATTCCCAACTGGAACGGCGCGTTCTTCGCCCAGGCCGCCGAGGGCATGGCGCCGGGACTGCTGTTCAAGACCCTGTGGCTGGCGATTCCGGTGATGGTGTTCTCGTTCAACCATTCGCCGATCATCTCGGCCTTCGCGGTCAGCCAGAAGCACCACTACGGCGAGCGTGCCGACGAGAAGAGCGGCAAGATCCTGGCGGTCTCGCACCTGATGATGGTGCTGACGGTGATGTTCTTCTGCTTCAGTTGCGTGCTGGCGCTGTCGCCGGCCGACCTGGCGGCGGCCAAGGCGCAGAACATCTCGATCCTGTCGTACCTGGCCAACCACTTCCAGACGCCGGTCATCGCCTTCGTCGCGCCGCTGATTGCGCTGGTGGCCATCACCAAATCGTTCCTCGGTCATTACATTGGCGCCAGCGAGGGCTTCCAGGGCCTGATCGTCAAAGGCACCCGTGGTCGCCGCGCGCTGTCGCGCAAGCGCCTGGAGCAACTGACCGCGCTGTTCATGGTGCTGGCCTGCTGGATCGTCGCCACCCTGAACCCGAGCATCCTCGGCATGATCGAGTCCCTGGGCGGCCCGGTGATCGCCTGCCTGCTGTTCCTGATGCCGATGTACGCGATCAACAAGGTACCGTCGCTGCGCAAATACTCGGGCAAGGTGTCGAACCTGTTCGTGGTGCTGGTAGGACTGGTGACCCTGTCGGCGATCGCCTGGTCGGTGGTGGCTTGATCAAGCGCCCCGGCGGAGTCCGCCGGGGCGTCCGCTTCAGTGGGAGGTGGACAACCCCAGGTAGTGCCACAAGGCGTCGGCCACCTTCGAGCCGTCCTTGCCGCCGCCGAACAGGCGCTGTCCGGTCTGCAGGCCCAACTGCCGGTAGCTTTCGAACTGGGCTTCGTCGAAGAACTGGTTGGCCGTGCTCTCGTTGGGGAAGGTCGGGTGCTCGCTGGCGTAGTTCACCACGTCCACCGGCAGGCCGGCGACCACGTTCGGCTTGAGCAGCAGGATCCGCGCGGTGCGCTGGCCCTGCTGGTCGGTGACGTCGAACAGCATCGCGCAACGCAGGCTGTCGCCCGGCCCCGGACGGGCGAAGTTCTCCGGCAGACCGAAGTAGGGCCCCAGCACCGGATCGCCCAGCACGTTCAGGTCCTGGCGGATCTCCAGCGCCTGATCGATCCGCGCCAGGCGGATCAGGTTGGCCAGGTCGTCGAACTGATAGTGAGGGTCGGCGCCGCAATCACACATCACGATCAGCTCGACGTTGCGGCCAGCGCGAATCAGCTCGTAGGTTGCGGTGTTCTCAAAGTGGCCACCATCGGAAAGGTACTGGAAATCACGTCGCAAACCGTGGAAGTGTGCGGTCAGTTCATAGAACAGGTAGGTCTGGGTCGGGAAGGTGGCGGCCCAGCCCTTGTCACGCCAGACGCGCTGGGGCGCACCCTGTTCTTCATCTTCGACGAAATTCGCCGGCCACCAGCTTCCCAGGCGCACGTTGGTCAGACCGAAGGCCAGTGACGTGCCGAGGCTGGTGGCCCGTCCGAGCCCCGTGGAGAAGGCTGCGCCGGAAGTGGCGACCCAGTGGGCGAGGCCCAGCGGCTGATAGATCTCACTGGCGATCCAGCGTTGCTGGAACGAGCGCTGCCGGGGGTCGCCATCCAGGATGTAGCTGACGCTGCGGGTATCGGTGGCACCGCTGGGCGCCAGGCACAGCGGCTTGCCCTTGCGGTCACGCTGCACCAGTTGCTCGGCCGGGTCGACGGTGAGGTTCATGGTGACGTTGATCAGGTGCACCGGTGCACAGGTGGTGGTGCCGTAGTAGGTCTCGATCGGCACGTCGTCCCCGGGCAGGGCCTCGGCGACGCTCATGCGCTGCTTGCGGATCTTGCGAGTGGCGCCGTCGAAGCGCAGGCCGTTGGACGCCCCGAGGTAGGCACGGGCCAGGCGGCTGGCATAGAACGACTGCAGCGACGACTGGTTGAGAAAGCCGATGAAGCGCCCGGTGACGAAACTCAGGATCGCCGCCACCAGCACCAGCACGGCGAGACGGATGAGGGCGTCGCCTTCCAGCCCCTGATAGCGCACGAACTGCACCAGCAGGCCCCACAGCACGGCCACCAGCATGAAGATGACAACCCCGGCAACGCCGGCGATCACGCTCATTGGCAGACGACTGAACCAGCTCGGCATGGCTTTGTCGTCACTGAACGCGGTCAGGCCACGAACAATGGCGATCAAGACCGGCAACAGGGCCGTCGAGGAAATCAGCGGGCCGCGCTGCTCACTGGTGTAGATCCATTCGGTGACCGAGGGCAGCAGGGCGAAGAAGCTCGCGACCAGCACCAGAATCAACGCCTGGCCCAGGTGGCGGGTGACCAGCACGCGGTAAGTGCGCACGCAATCGTTGCGCGCCAGGGCGTCATCGCGGTCGCGCTTGTGGCGCAGCGACAGGCCTAGCCAGACACTGTAGGCGATGGCCAGCCAACTGACGGCCGCCAGGCCCACCAGCAGCGAGCGCAGTTCTTCGTCCATGCCCCAGGGCGCGAACGCCAGCCCCAGGAACATCAGACCGGCAACGAAGGAGAGCCCCGTGGACCAGTTCCACAGGTGCACCCGCTCATCCTGGTCCTTCTGGAAATACACCATCCAGAACGCCGCCATCAGCGGTATCACCACGACCACGACCAGCAGTGCCGGCAGCCACCACAACGATCCGCAGAGCAGGTGCACCACGCCCATCGGCAACAGGGCGGCGACGGGCGAACAGAGGGCGCTGGAGGAGATGCCCACGTTCACCAGCACCGCCAGCGCCAGGGCGAACAGCAGTGGCAAGCCGATGACCACATGCAGCGCCAGCAAGTTGCGCAGTGACAGGGCCAGCACGTAGAAGATGTCGCCGGAGCTGCCCGGTGTCAGGTAGCGGCCGTTTTCCCGCAGCCAGGCCAGTGGCGCTTCGCCCGGCGGCGAATGGCGGTAGTCGACACTGGTATGGATGCGGCCCGGCGGCTCGAAGTCGAGCACCTTGTAGGCGTCCTTGGCGGCCTGGACTTCCGGGCTGCTGGCCACCGGCGCTTCACTGGGCTTGCGCAGGCGGCCGGGGAGAAACAGGCTGCCGAAGAACGACCCCAGGTAACCGCCACCGCTGACGGTCGACAGATAGTCGAACTGGGCGATGAGCCGGTTGCGCGGGTTGTCCTTGTCGTCGCTGCCGCCGGGGGCCTTCGCCCGCGCCAGCGATTGCAGCACGCCGAGACAGAAGGTTGCACTGCGGATTCCACCACCGGACAGGGCCACGGCCCAGTGCCCTTTGTCTTTAGGGGCCAGGCGCAGCAACTCGCGGCGCTTGCCGATGCGCTGGTGTTCGGCGTCGTATTGCGCGCGCTGTTGCGCAGAGATTTCGGGCTGTTCCTTGTCCATGTTCCGCCTTCGAGGTAGGGGATGAAATCCATTTGGCGAAGCAGTGTAGAGCAGGAAAATAGCCAGATGCCAGCATTGAAGATGGCGCACTTGAAGCCTGCGCGCAAACCTATGCGGCAACGAAATAAGCCGCGATTTTTAATCGCGAAATGGCATTCATCGGTCCCTGAGAAATAGCCTAGGCTGGGCGTTTGTAAGGAGTTGTAACGATACTGGCGCGACGGTTCACCGACCCGGCGCGCAGGCAGTCAGTTCATTCGGCCATCTGGACCGGCCGTAATAACGTGTCCCCAAGGACAGAGGGACCGGTCTGTACGTTTGCAAGGAGCAGCGCATGAAACCCGTGAAGCTGATGCTGAGCGTTTGTCTTCCCTTGGTGCTGTTGCAGGGGTGCAACAGCGAGAGCAAGAATCCCTGCGGGGACCAGTCCGGCAAGATCCTCGACGAAGCCAAGTGCGTCGGCCGCGAAGCCGACAGCCTGAAGGGCGCCGAGGAGGATTATTTCGCCGACATGGACTACGGCGTATCGAAACAGCCCCAGCTGCTGGTGGAGCGCCTTTCACCCTTCATTCCCGGCATCACCGAGCAGCAGGCGGTGGACGCCTTCGCTCGCGGTCGCAACAACTGGATCGTCTGGACCGCCGGCAACGACAAGCTCTGGGACAAGCTGTCGCGCGACAGCGTCGGCAACCTCGATTTCCTCAAGACCATTTCCAGCCACCCGGGGCTCAAGGCCAGCCGCGACAACCGCTGGGACTACCTCGGCGTGGTCAACGAGCCGTGCTACGTGAAAGCCGAAGGTCCGCGTGAGGACCGCTACGGCCTGTGGCTGGACAGCCGTGATCCGTCCTGTGGCGCCGACCCGTTCGAAAACGAAGAAAAGTATCCGGGGGTGAAAATCGGCGCCCGGGGCAAGAACATTCCCGCCGGTTCCTACTACGGCTACGGCACCGGCATCGTCGGCCTGCGCCTGTTCCCCAACCCGGACTTCGACGAAAAGGCCCAGAAACACTGGGACCCCAAGCGCTATTACGAAGATCCCGGCTACTACAACGACAGCAAGCTGGTGAAACCCTATCGGGTGGGCATGTCCTGCGGCTTCTGCCACGTCGGGCCAAACCCGGCCAATCCACCGGCCAACCCCAACAAGCCCGCCTGGGCCAACCTCAACTCCAACCCCGGAGCCCAGTATTTCTGGGTCGATCGCATCTTCATGTGGGATCCGGACAAGTCCAGCTACCCGCAGCAACTGTTCCACACCTCGCGGCCGGGAGCACTGGATACCTCGCTGGTGTCCAGTGACTACATCAACAACCCGCGGACCATGAACGCGGTCTACAACCTCAAGGCGCGGATCGAACTGGCGGCCCATACCGGCAAGGAGAAACTCGCCGGTGGCGACCTCAACAACCGCCAGTTCAACGACGTGCCGGGAATTCCCGCCGACAGTCCGCTGACCAGGTTCTACGCCAAGCCCGACACCGTGTTCACCCCGCGGGTGCTCAAGGACGGTGCCGACTCGGTGGGCGCCCTCGGCGCGCTGAACCGGGTGTTCGTCAACATCGGTCTGTTCAGCGAAGAGTGGACCACCCACTTCCGGCCCTTGATCGGTGGCAAGCCGATCACCCCGTTCCGCATCGACGTGGCGCGCAAGAACTCGGCGTACTGGAACGCCAACGAGGCGCAGACGCCAGACCTGGCGCTGTTCTTCCTCGCCTCGGCAACGCCGGACTACCTCAAGAACGCACCGGGAGGCGCTGCCCACCTGAACGCTTCGCCGGCGGTCCTGGCGCGCGGCAAGGAAGTCTTCGCCGAAACCTGCGCCCGCTGCCACTCCAGCAAGCTGCCGGACAAGGCCTGGAGCTACTTCCCGGACAATGGCTGCGTCAACGGCAACTACCTGCAGTGCTGGAACAAGTACTGGAGCTACAGCCAGACGCCGGAGTTCAAGAACGCCATGGTCGAGATCGTCAAGAAGGATGACTTCCTGACCGACAACTTCCTTTCCACCGAACTGCGGGTGCCGGTCACCCTGACCGAAACCAACGCCTGCAGCCCGCTGGCCACCAACGCCCTGGCCGACAACATCTGGGACAATTTCTCGTCGGAGTCGTACAAGAAGCTGCCGGCAGTGGGTTCGGTACTGGTGCAGAACCCCTTCACCGGCGTGGCGCGGGAATACGACATGCCGGCCGGTGGACGCGGCTATACCCGACCGGCGTCACTGGTCAGCGTCTGGTCAACAGCACCGCTGTTCCTCAACAACAGCCTCGGCAAGTTCTACCCCTCGGGCAGTGTCGAAGACCGCCTGGCGTCGTTCGACGACGCCATCGAGAAGCTGCTGTGGCCGGAGAAGCGCGAAGGCAACTTCCAGGTGGTGACCCGCTCCGGCAAGACCCACCCCGGCACCGTCGATGTGACCAGCGAACGCAGCTACCTGCGGGTCAGCAGCGGTTATCTGCCCAACTTCCTGCAGAAACTCGAAGGCGTGCTGAGCCGCTGGTTCCCATGGGCCTTCGGTGACGACGGCATCCAGCTCGGGCCGATCCCGCAGGGCACGCCGGTGAACCTGCTGTCCAACATCGACATGGAAAAACGCGACCAGGTGCTCGAGCTGCTGCTGAAGATCAAGCATGACCTCAAGCAGTTGCCCGCCGACGCCAGCGACGAAGAGGCGCGCAAGGTTTTCAAGCGCCTGGTCAAGCCGCTGCTGGCCGCGAGCAAGTGCCCTGACTTCGTGGTGGACAAGGGCCATTACTTCGGTACCGGCTTCATCAAGGACGAACCGGGCCTGAGCGATGACGACAAACGGGCATTGATCGCCCTGCTGAAAACCTTCTGAGGCAACTGCGATGACTGACGCAACGGATTACGAATACATCGTGGTGGGATCGGGGGCAGGGGGCGGCACCGTCGCCGCCCGCCTGGCCGAACAGGGGCGCCGGGTGCTGGTGCTGGAGTCGGGCAGCGACCCGGTTTCCAAGGGCGGCGAGGAAGGGCTGCCGGAGCAGTACCAGGTGCCCGCCTTCCACCCACGCTCCACCGAGAACAACGCGATGCGCTGGGACTTCTTCGTGCGCCACTACAGCAGTGATGCACGGCAGTTGCAGGACCCCAAGTTCACCCGTAGCTACGAAGGTGAAACCGTGGATGGCGTGCTCTATCCACGGGCCAGTTGCCTGGGTGGCTGCACCGCGCACAACGCAATGATCACGGTCTACCCGCACAACCAGGACTGGGACCATATCGCCCGCATCACCGGCGATACGTCGTGGCAGGCCAGCGCCATGCGCGAACACTTTCAGCGCCTGGAAAACTGCCATCACCGACCGTTCCAGCGTTTCCTTTCCTGGTTCGGCTTCAACCCGTCGCGGCATGGTTTCAAGGGCTGGCTGCACACCGAGAAAGCGGTGCCCGAGGCGGTGATCGACGACCTGTCGCTGGTGCGCTCGATCCTCAAGTCGGCCAGGCAGGCGTTCGAAACCCTGGGCGAGACGGTCAAGCGCATCGGCTGGCAGTTGCAGGGCGTCGGCGACCCCAACGACTGGCGCCTGGTGCGCGAGGAAGCCATCGGTCTGCGCTATCCGCCGCTGGCAACCCACAAGCACCATCGCATGGGCACCCGCGAGCGCTTGCTGGACGTGCAACAGCGCTTCCCCGACAGGTTGCACATCGAGCTGGATGCCCTGGTGACCCGGGTCCTGCTGGACGAGCATCAACGCGCCTACGGTGTCGAGTACATCAAGGGCGCGAGGATGTACCGGGCCTGCACCTTGCCGCGCAACCCGACATCCGCCGGCGACCTGCGCCAGGCTCGCGCCAGCCGCGAAGTGATCCTCTCGGGCGGCGCCTTCAACACACCGCAACTGTTGATGCTGTCGGGCATCGGTCCGCGGGACGTACTGGAGGCGGTGGAGGTGCCGGTGCGGGTCGAGCTGCCGGGCGTGGGGCGCAACCTGCAGGACCGCTACGAAGTGGGGGTGGTCAACCGCATGAACTTCGACGAATGGGGCGTGCTGGAAGGCGCGCGCTATGCCAAGGGCGATCCGCAGTACGAGGAGTGGGCCAAGGGCAAGATCGGCGTCTATTCCACCAACGGCGCGGTGCTGGCGGTGATCAAGAAATCGCTGAAGCAGCGTCCGCTGCCGGACCTCTTCTGCTTTTCGCTGCTGGCGCTGTTCCGCGGCTACTTCCCGGGCTACTCGCAGCTGATCGTCGACAAGCTCAACTACTTGACCTGGGCGGTACTCAAAGCCCACACCAACAACACCGCCGGTTACGTCACCCTGCGTTCGAAGGATCCGGCGGACACCCCGCTGATCAACTTCCGCTATTTCGAGGAGGGCAACGACACCAAGGGCGAGGATCTGCAGTCGGTGGTGGAGGGCATCAAGTTCGTGCGCAATCTGGCCAAGCCGCTGAAGGAGGCAAAGCTGATCGCCCAGGAAGAACTGCCAGGCGATGCGGTACAGACCGACGAGCAACTGAAGGAGTTCGTGCGCAACCAGGCCTGGGGGCACCATGCCTCCTGTACCTGCCCGATCGGAGCCGCCGATGACCCGATGGCGGTGCTCGACAGCGCCTTCCGTGTACGTGGGGTGAGCAACCTGCGGGTGGTGGATGCCTCGATCTTTCCGAAGATCCCGGGCTTCTTCATCGTCACCTCGATCTACGTTGCGGCGGAAAAGGCCGCCCAGGTGATTCTGGCCGATGCCGAGCGTGGTTACCCGCAAAGCGCCCCCGGACAGCGCCGGGTTGCAGTGGCCACCGATGCGCCGGAGGCGACCGTGGAGGTGCTGGTGACACCGAAAAGCTGACCCTGTCGCACTTTTCCGGCCTCGCTGCGGCGGGCCGGAAAAGCTGCGCTATACCTAACCGGGCCGCCGGCTGCATGCCGGTGGCCGCTTTTCCATTCAACGAACAGGGACAGCCTCATGAACGCCGCCCATCTGATCAGTTCGTTCTGCCTGACATCGCTGCTGCTCACCGGCTGCTCCAGCAGCCTGACGCAGCCGACGGAGTATTCGGGTTTTCTCAAGGACTACAGCAAGCTCAAGGAAGCCAAGTCACCGTCGGGTGCGCCCGTGCTGCGCTGGATCGACCCGCAACTGGACACCAAGGCCTACCGCAGCGTGTATATCGAGCCCAGCCAGCTCTATCCCAAGCCGCAGCCCACCGCGCAGATTCCGCAAGGCACCCTGCAAGGCATCACCGCCTACTACGACCAGGCGCTCAAGCGTGAACTGGGCAAGTCGCTGCCATTGGCCAGCGCACCAGGGCCGGGGGTGATCGTGGTGCGCCCGGCCATCACCGGGGTAAGCAGCAAGACCGAGGGGCTGAAGCCGTATGAAGTGATTCCGGTGGCGCTGGTGGCGGCGGCAGTGAGTACCGCGTCGGGCATTCGCGACCAGGAAACCGATATCGCCACCGAAGCGCAGTTCATCGACGGCGGCACCAACAAAGTAGTGGCCCAGGTGGTGCGAAAAGGCACCGGCAAGCCGCTGGAAAACACCAGCCAGGTGCTCAAGCCGGACGATGTGAAAGGGGTGATCGATGGCTGGGCGTCGGATCTGCATCAGTCGTATCTGAAGCTGAAGGCCAAATAGGGCGGCGCTTGTGAAATCGGGTGTCGCCTCTGCGGCGCATCGCCGGCAACGCCGACTCCCACAGGGAGCTGGCTTGCCAGCGATGCGGCCTTCATCTTGATAAAGAGTCTTGCGTTACACTGCCGCGGTCCCGCCTTACGAGATCCCACGTCATGCCCGCGCATTTCCAGCCCGTCGATCTGAAAAAAGCCTACCGCCTGCTCAACCACGGTCCGACCGTGCTGGTGTCCGCGTCCCACGACGGCGTCGACAATGTCATGGCCGCCGCCTGGGCCTGCGCCCTGGATTTCGACCCGCCCAAGGTCACCGTGGTCCTGGACAAGATCGCCAAAACCCGGCAACTGGTGGAAGGCAGCGGCTGGATGGTGCTGCATGTGCCCAATGCCGGCCAGTTGCGCCTGACTCACCAGGTCGGCACCGAGAGCCTGGCCGATGCCCCGGACAAGCTGGCCAGGGCCGGCGTTGAACTGTTTCGCGTCGACGGCTATCCAGCGCCGCTGGTAGCAGGCTGCTCAGCCTGGCTGATGTGCAAGGTCATTCCCGAACCGCACAACCAGGACACCTACGATCTGTTCATCGCCGAAGTGGTTGCCGCCTGGGCCGACGACCGGGTATTCCAGGACGGTCACTGGACATTCGAGACCGCCGACCCCGCGCTGCGCAGCCTGCATTACGTGGCCGGTGGGCACTTTTATGCGATTGGCGAAGCGCTGGATGTCGATCCCTCCTGGCTGATTGTTGAAATATCAACTTACTGTTGATATTTTCTCGATTCGTCTTTCCGGACCACCTGCCATGACCCTCGATCCCCGCCAGGAGCGACGCCTGGTGCTCGACGTGCTGCGCGCCACCGTTCGCATGCTCGGCAGCGTGCTGGGGCGCAATACCGAAGTGCTGCTGCATGACCTGACCTGCCCGGAGCGTTCGGTGCTGGCCATCGTCAATGGCCATGTCAGCGGCCGCCAGGTGGGCAGTCCGATCCTCGCCGGCCCCCACGACGACCGCGGCTTCGACGCGGTGTTGCAGGCGGCGCTGGAGAAGGGCAGCCAGGCGCCGGTGGTGGTGGAAAGCTATCCGACCCGCGGCCGCGACGGGCGCGCTTTGCGCAGCGCCACCGTGGTGTTCCGCGATGGCAGTGGCGAGCCCTACGCCAGTCTCTGTGTGAACAGCGACCTGACTGGCATCGCCGCCGCCCAGGCCTGCCTCGAACAACTGCTGGCCACTGCCAGCGAGCCGGCGCCTGCCAGCCACGACACCCCCGATCTGGAACACCTGATGACCCAGATCATCGACGGCGCCCTGCAGGACGCCCGCCGTCAGGGCGTTCGCTTCGGCAAGGCGCAGAAGCTCGATGCGGTACGGCAGATGCACGACGGCGGGCTGTTCATCGTCAAGGGCGCGGTGGAAAAAGCCGCCGCCGCTCTCGGCGTCACGCGCTACACCATTTACAACTACCTCGAAGAAATCCGTAACGGATAAGGAGCTTCCATGCAATTGCCGATTTATCAGGTCGACGCTTTCAGCAACCGCGCCTTCGGCGGCAACCCGGCGGCGGTGTGCCCGCTGGAAAGCTGGCTGGACGACGCGACCCTGCAACGGATCGCCGAGGAGAACAATCTGTCCGAAACCGCGTACTTCGTCGCCGAAGGCGAGGGCTACCGACTGCGCTGGTTTACCCCGGCAGTGGAAGTCGACCTGTGTGGCCACGCGACCCTGGCCGCGGCCTGGGTGCTGTTCAACGAGCTGGGCGAGCGCCGTGAAACCCTGCGCTTCTTCACCCGCAGCGGTGAACTGCGGGTGAGCCGCGACGGCGAATTCCTCGCCATGGACTTCCCGCTCAAGCACCCGCAGCCTGAAACCGTGCCCGCCGGCCTGGCCGAGGCGCTGGGTTGCCGTATCGACGCGCTGTACCGCAGCGATGACTACGTGGTGGTGGTCGACAGCCAGGCAACCGTCGAAGGCCTGCAACCTGACTTCGTCGCCCTGAACCGCTATGACGTGCGCGGCATCGCCGTGACCGCCCCGGGCAGCGACTTCGATTTCGTCACCCGCTGGTTCGGCCCGCGGGTCGGCATCAACGAAGACCCGGTGACCGGTTCGGCACATACCTCGCTGGCTACCTACTGGTCCGAGCGTCTCGGCAAGCGCAGCCTCACTGCGCGCCAGGGCGGCGCCCGTCGCGGCGAACTGCGCTGCGAGCTGCAGGACAACGGCCGGGTCATCATCAGCGGCCAAGCCGCGCTGTACCTGCGCGGCACCCTCTACCTGGACGGCCGTTCATAAGCCTGTAGCCAACCACCGTGGCTGGAGCCCGCGCCACCGAGCCTGAGTGGCGCGGCGCTCTCGGTCGCTGGCCACCCGGTCCGTTACCGAGACGGTGGCGGGCCAGGAGGCGGGGACCAGGCACTGCAAAAAAGATGAACCTCTCGCCAGCCCCCTTGTTCAGATCAGGTAGTAGGACGCAGATCTGGAACTGACAAGAGGATTCAATGATGAACACACTGTTGCGTAGTGCGGGTTTCGCTCTGGCATTCACTCTGGCGGGTGCCGTGCATGCGGCCCAGGATGCCGATGACTTCGTCGAGGACGCTTCGGCCAAGGGCGTTGCCGAAGTGGAGGCGGCCAAACTGGCCCAGGAAAAAGGCACGGCAGCGGACGTCAAGTCGTTCGCGGCGATGATGCTCAAGGACCATGGCGCGGCCAACGAAAAGCTCAAGGCGATCGCCGCCAGCAAGAAGCTCGAGGTGTCCAGTGACGCCGACCTGATCGACAAGGCCAAGGCGATGATCCTCGAACTGCGCGGTGCCAAGTCGTTCGACCAGGCCTACGCCAACAACCAGGTGAACGCCCACGAAGCGACCATCAAGCTGTTCACCGACTACGCGAAAGACGGCAAGGACGCAGAACTGAAGGCCTTCGCCGAACAGACCCTGCCAACCCTCAAGACTCATCTGCAGAAAGCCCGCGAGCTGGCAGCCGCCCACGGCGGCAGCTCGGTGGATCCGCATGCCACGACCCGCGACGCCACCGATCCGGTCGTCCCCGGCCCGAATGGCGTACCGGTGACGCCGAAGGATCACTCCGAAACCAAGCCGTAAGGGGAGGTGCGTGATGCACGATCTCGACATTCCGCCAGGGCAGGGCAAGCCCGGTAGCGACATCCCCGACGATCATTCGCAGGTGCCCGATCCGGACGCCGATCCTTCGGTGACCGACGAGGACGAAGAGCCGAGAGGCGTTCCGGCCAGTGATCCGGAGTCGGGAGCCTGAAACCTCGATCGCCGGCTCCCGGACAAGGGAGCCGGCGATCATTCATTTCGCATCAAGCACCGACAGTACCGTCTGCTGCAGGACCTCGAACGAAACCGGTTTGTCGACATGGGCATTGAAGCCCGCCTGCAGCGCCTCATCCTTGTCCTGACTGGCACCGAAACCGGTCAGGGCGATCACCGGCAAGGCCACGAAGCGGCTGTCGCGCCGTAACCGGCCAATCAGTTCCAGGCCATTCATCACGGGCATTCCCAGGTCTGAGAGCACCAGATCGAAAGGACCGCCGTTTTCCAGCCGGCTCAGCGCCTCGGCGCCGTTGCAGGCCAGCGTGACCTCCGCGCCTTCCAGCTCCATCAGCGCCTTCATGATATTGAGGATGTCCTCCGAGTCGTCGACAACCAGCACTTTCAGACCGAGGAAATCCCCGGGGGGCGGGTTCAGCGCCTCACCCGCCGGTGCGATATCGCGGCTGTAGTGGGGGAGCCAGACACTGAACACGGCGCCGTGTCCCAGCCCTTCGGAACGCACCTCGACCCGCCCGTGGTGTGCCTCCACCAGCTCGCGCACCAGTGCCAGGCCAATGCCCAGGCCGGCGCGGCTGTTGCTGTGACGCTGATCCGGCACCTGGCCGAACAGATCGAAAATCAGGGGCAGCGACTCGGCAGCAATGCCCTGGCCGTTGTCCTCGACATCCAGACGCACCTGGGCGCCTTCGTCCTCCAGACGCAGCGTGATGCGTCCGCCCGGCGCGGTGAATTTCAAGGCATTGTTCAACAGGTTCCAGATGATCTGCTCGATGCGCACCGGGTCGGCATCGACCACCAGTGGATCGTGGGCGTCTTCAGGCAGGTCGAGCGCAAAGTCGATCTGGCGATTCTGCGCGTCGCTCCGCGCCACGTCGGCGATGTCTGCCAGCACCTGGCGCAGCAACACCGGGCCCCGGTTGAGCTTGAGCTTGCCGGTGTTGATCCGCGACAGATCGAGCAGGTCGTCGATGATCCGCGCCTGGCTGCGCACCGCACCGAGGATGGTGTCCACCGCACGCCCGGCCACGGCGTTGCCGCGCACCAGCGGCAGGCGCGCCATCAACTCGCCGTTGAGCTGGATCAGGTTGAGCGGGTGCTTGAGTTCGTGGGACATGACCGCGAAGAATTCGTCCTTGAGCTTGCTGGTACTGCGCGATTGCTGCAGTTGCCAGACCTGCTCGGACTCCTGGCGTTTTTTCTCGGTGACGTCGCGGCCGATCCTGGCGAACCCTTGCAGGCCATTGTGCAGGGCAGTGGTCACGCCGCTGCAGAAGAAGCGGCTGCCATCCTTGCGTTGCAGCCAGCGCTCGTCGTCGGCGCGGCCATCCTTGCGGGCGCGCCGCAGTTCTTCGTGCAAGACGCCGGATTCGCGGTCTTCCGGCAGGAAGATCAGCTCGGCGGAACGCCCCAGCACTTCGTCCTCGCGGTAGCCGAAGGTGCGCTCGGCCCCGCGGTTCCAGGTGGTGATCAGGCCCTGAGGGTCGAGGGTCAGGATGATGAAGTCCTGAGTGCTCTCGGCCGCCAGGCGCAGACGTTCCTCGCCTTCACGCAGGCGATCCTCGGCCTGGCGCCGCTCGGTGATGTCGATGAAGGTCAGGACTGCGCCGTCGATCAGGTCTTCGGTGGTGCGGTATGGCAGCAGCCGGGCGATGTACCAGCGACCGTCGTTGCTGGGGATCTCGCACTCGATGATGCGCAGGGATTCGAACGCCGCCACCGCGTCGTCGGCCATGCTCGGATAATTGAGCCGGTGGGTGATATCCAGCAGCGAACGGCCCGTGTCCGACGGGATGATGCTGAAGATCTCGGTGGCCCGTGGCGTGTAGGACTTGATTCGCATGCGCCGGTCGACGAACACCGTGGCGATGTCGGTGGAGGCGATCAGGTTCTGCAGGTCGTCGTTGATCTTGCCGGTTTCCTCGACCTTGCTCTTGAGCTCCTGGTTGACCGTGATCAGCTCTTCGTTGATCGACTGCAGCTCTTCCTTGCTGGTTTCCAGCTCCTCGGTGGTGGAGCGCAGTTCCTCGTTGATCGCCTGCAGTTCTTCGTTGGAAGCCTTGAGCTCCTCGGTGGAGGTCTCGGATTGCTCGACGGTGGCCTGCAACTGTTCCTTGGTGCGCTGCAATTCGCCTTCGAGCTGCGACAGGACGCTGTCCTTGCTGTCGTCACGCGGGCCCTTGGCCTCGCTGCTCATGGTTTCCTCGACCTCGTCGAACAGTACCAGGACAAAGTCGGCGTCCAGGTCGCGGAACGGTCGCGCCACCATGTTCACGTAGTAGTTGCGCCCGTCACGTTCGAGTTGCACGCGCCGGGCCTCGATACTCTTGCCGGTCTGGAAAGCCTGGAACAGTGCGGTGCGCAACTCCAGACGCAGCTCCGGCAGAACCTGGGTGAGCAGATTGTGCGAAGGTTCGCCCCCGATGTAGCGCAGGAAACGCCCGGCGCGGTCGGACATGTGGACGATGTCCGAGTCCTGGTTGACCACCACGCTGGGCGGCCCGTACTGCTCCAGTACCCGCTGGTGCACCTCGGCGAAGGACACCTTGCGCCGTTCCAGGCTGCGCTCGATGTTCGGCAACGAGAATCCGGTGAACGCATTGAGGGGCAGGGTAGGCGTGGGGCGACCCAGGCTAGAGCTGGCCTTGGCGCGGTAGATGCGGTTTTTCTTGTCCACCGGCGCGAACAGATCGAGGCAGACATCCGCCGACTCCGAACTGCCAAGGAACAGATAGCCGCCCGGCGCCAGGGCGAAATGGAACATCTGCAGGATGTCGGCCTGGACCTGGCGGTCGAGGTAGATCAGCAGGTTGCGGCAACTGATCAGGTGCAGCTTGGAAAATGGTGGGTCACGCAACAGGTTGTGCAGGGCGAACAGCACGCGCTCGCGGATCTCTTTCTTGACCCGGAAATGCGTCTGCTCCTTGGCGAAGTGCTGACGTAGCCGCGCCGGCGGAATGTCGGTGACCACCGCCTCGGGATAGACGCCGGCGCGGCCGACGGCGATGGCGTGCTCGTCGATGTCGGTGGCGAAGACCTGGAACTTGTGGGCGCTGTGACTGAAATCGAGCTGATCGGCCAACAGCATGGCGATGGAATAGGCTTCCTCACCCGAGGAACAGCCCGCCGACCAGGCGCGCACGGTGGGATCGCCCTCGGGCGTCAGGTCGAACAGGCGCGGGATGATTTCCCGCTCCATGGCCTCGAAGGCTTCCCGGTCGCGGAAAAAGTTGGTCACACCGATCAGCATGTCGTCCAGCAATGCGCTGGCTTCCTCGCTGTTGTTGTTGAGGAAGTCGCGATAGGCCGGCAGGTCGCTCAGGCGGTTGACCTGCATGCGCCGTTCGATGCGGCGCAGCACGGTAGCGCGTTTGTAATGCTTGAAATCGTGGCCGGTGCGGGTGCGCAGGATGATGATGATATCCCGCAGGGCGGCGTCGGCCGCGCGCTCTTCCTCTGCACTGTCGGGGTTGTGCAGCGGCGGCTCGATCTCGTCTCCCAGCGGCAACTGGATCTGGCGCATGTTGTCCCACAGCTCCACCAGCTTCTGTGGCATGTCCACCACTGGCATGACGAAATCCACCTGTCCGGTGGCGATGGCGTTGCGCGGCATGCTTTCGTATTCGGCATCGTCCAGCGACTGGGCCAGGGTCACGCCGCCTTGTTCCTTGACCCGCATCAGCCCGGCGCTGCCATCATTGCCAGCGCCGGAAAGCACGATACCGATACTGCGATGCCGATGAGCATCGGCCATGGTACGGAAGAAGACATCGATCGCGATATGCCGCGGCTGGCCGCTGGGGCGCTCGGTGACCCGCAGGTAGCCATCGAGCATCTCCAGCTGCTGGGCGGGAGAGATCAGGTAGACATGGTTGCACTCCACCGGTGTCGGCTTGGTGACCTGTTGCACGGGCATGCGGGTGACTTTCTGCAGGATGCGGTCGGCGCTGCTTTCGTGCTCGGCGGACAGGTGCATCACCACCACGAAGGCCATGCCACTTTCATTGGGCATCTGCTCGAAAAAGCGCAGCAAGGCTGCCAGGCCGCCAGCGGAGGCTCCGAGGCCGACGATGGGGAAGGGCAGAAAGCTGGGCAACGACGTGTATGGAGTCCTGGCCTGCAGCGTTTCGTCGGGGGTGTTCATGATCTTGAATGCTCTGAAGGGCGCAGTCGTTGCGCCGAACCAGTAAATAATCTGACGGGCAAAAGGTCATTTTCCCGGCGGGTTAAAGAACTGTACCGCATTAATTGCGATACCGGATGCACCGGGAAGTTCGCTGGCGCAGATCAATCCGTGCGACGGGCGCGGAGCAGGTGGCGTACCTTGTTCAGATCTGCCTCGATGGTGGCGAGAAACTGCTCCAGGCGGGCAGCATTCTGGTCGATCTGACGAACCTGAGCCTGCAAGCGATGCATGTCGGCGAGGTGGCTGGCAATGGCATCGCTCAGCAGCGCGCCGTGGAGGAGGTGGCGTGCGGGATCGGACTCGTTCAGCGCAGTTTGCATCGGCACGGGCATTCAGGTTACCTCAATGAATTAATGCAAATGGACAGTGATGAAAGAGGGAAGTTTTCTTGCCATATCATATAACTCAACTAAATAGTCATTTCATTGAGTTATTTATCCAACCCGCTCACAAAGACGATAGTGCAGGGTTGAATCTATAGCACGGATTCTTGCCTGGCACGATCAGACCAATATGGTCTTGGTTTGATAGACGACCGGAGAGCAATAATGACGTTAAACAACCCGGAACCTGCCTGGGGCGCCGCTCTTGGCCAGCACGGGAAAAATCGGACGTCGGGTCATTGATGGATTGGGCGGTAACGAGATCAGGGGCTTGGCACGAACCGCCATCAGTGTCGACGAACTGGCGGGATATGAATATGTCAAAACGCGCATCGCCGACCTGGACGATCCTTCGAGCCTTGAGTCTGCATTGCAGGGAGTAGATGTCAGGCATGTTGTGTTCGACAACCTGCTGATACAGCTAGACACACTCAGACAGGGCCGGTTTTACTTTCCGGCAGACGGTGCCGTGATTACGCCGATCGAAGCACGCGACCTGGCGGCTGTAGCTGTGCGGGATCTTCTAGCCAGCAAACCCTACGGCGGCGTCTTGAAACTGGCGCCTCGACTGTCGGCGGCGACCGGCAAGTCGCTGGAGTTCGTGAACGACGTGTCGCCATCATGGGAACCGGGATACGCCGACGCTGTGCGAAAACTGTTTGAACATTATCGCGGTCGAGGCAGCGCGCCGTACACACATAACGTGCATGAGTTGCTGGGTCGCACACCGCGGTCGGTGGATGAGTTTGCCAGAGAGGTGTTGTTGCTTTGCTTGGTTGAGTCAGGCGACGGTGCCGGGTTTCAAACGGCGCTGGCTATCGCGAAATCTTGTTGGGGTGTGGCTTGAGGTGGATATGTGATGATTCGCGTAATGTATATTATGTTAAATTATATGCTATGTGCGTTGAGTCTCTCTGTACTCGATCGCCTTGGCGCTCATCGTCCACTGCGTTTCGACACCAATCTGCTCAAGTTCAGCCCGGATAGCAGGCAGACCAATGCGGAAGAACTCTTTACGCGGGTTGACCTTGTTCACCTGCTCCCGCAGGAGCTGCTTCTCAAGACTAGGTTCTGCATTAGGTCACCCAGGAAGACCACGGCCTCGGGACGATGACGCTTCATCAACCTGATGACATGATCAAATCACTCGTGTCCCCCACGCATTCCTATATCACCACGGTGTGATCGACTCGATTATTTCGATGATTTGCCTCCAGTAGCGAAGCAGCAAATACCCGCTGATGACAACTGCCTCTGGGAATGCAACATAAGCCACAACGGGGCTCACAAACCTGTCGTCGATGCCGAGTATGAGCAGCACTCCGAGGCTCAGGATCGCGCACGGTATAAAAACGAGCGCGAGTACAGTGAAAACCACGCTCACCACATAGATCAACTCCATCAACGTCCTGAACACCAAGCGTTGCTCCTTGAAACGTGACATGTGCCAGAGACCTATCCGACCAACACATTGGGTCGCGTGATTTTACAGCGACACGTAGCCCTGGTCGCTTCGCAATAGATCATTGCCCGGACAGACATGATCCGCCCGGGCAATGTTAGTTCTATAGTTCTACAACGATCTTGCCTACCTGGCTGTTCGATTCCATGTAACGGTGCGCTTCCACAATCTCCTCGAACTTGAACACCTTGCCGACAATCGGACGCAAGCTGCCGTTCTCCAGTCCCTCGGTGATGAACACCTTGGCCCTGTTCAGCCGCGCCTCATCCTGGGTAACCTCGAAAAGCTGGTAACCCCGGATGGTCAAGTCTTTGCCGAGCAGTTCCATCACCGGCACGCTGATGTCAGCCGTCTCCAGCGCACCGTACTGGAAGAAAATCCCGAGGAATGACAGCGACCGCAGGATGTTTCCCACCTCAGGGCCACCCACGGGGTCGAAGGCCATACGTGCCCCCTTCCCGTCCGTGATGCGAGCCACAGCGGCGACCAGATCCTCTTCAGCCGTTGCGATCACGTGTACTGCCCCAGCGTCCACGAGCGCATGGCGCTTCTCCGAAGTGCGGCTCGAAGAAGGGGGTGTTCCCCCTTCCCTGCGCAGTCATTCAGGCTCAGATCTGTGCCTGGCCACCGTCAACGAACAATTCAGCTCCGTTTACAAAGCTTGAGTCATCGCTTGCGAGGAAGACGGCGGCGTTGGCGATCTCGACAGGCTCACCCACCCGCCCCAGCGGCACCTGCGAAGCCAGGTAGTCCAGCAAGCCTTGCTGTCCAGGTGTGGCGTTTCACTCACGGTGATGGCAGCAAACACGATGTAGCACCGCGTGGCCTACTACGCGTCACCAACGCCGATGCTTTGGTTGCGCCTTTGCTGGCGGGAGTCGCAATCGCGGAGCTTCCGGAGTTCATCGCCGCCGAACGGGATCATTTGCTTGAGCAGATCGGCATCTGCCCCTTTCTCAACCAACTCGGTCAATGCGATAGTGGGCTTGGCCATCGCGGTTTCTCTGGTGAAGGTTAAGTCCGCAAACTCAACGTTAGTCAAGAACCACGATGACCAACCTCTTTTGCCCACATGGCGCCTTCGGCAGGTTCAGTTACACCACTTCCAGGAACACGATGCCCGTGGAGCGACGATGCCTCAAAAATTGACGTTCGAGAGAACCCATGGACGACAGAATCAAGAAAATCGACTCACCTGAGAAATGTGAGACCTTTGCAAGAAACGCGATCGAAAAGGGACGCCAGGATTTGGCTAATGAGGCACTTCTTCGTGCAACTGAGCTACGAGCAGAATCATACGGGGCCTCTACTCAAGCGGAGAAAGAGGCGCTACAAGCCATCTTCGCGTATGAAGAAACTCTACGAGTCAAAAACGGGAAGAAAACTCGTGCTACTCGCACATGGCAAATGATCGAGAGGCACGGAATCATCGAGTCTGTAAATCGGGCTGTGTGTCGTCCTACAGAAACCCAGGGGTACAGAGCGCTGCTGGATATGGGGCTTGGAGAGTTCGCGTTTGAAGCGGTCATTCTCAGATATCCAACAGTATTTTCGACAGAGGCGGTTCGGATTTCTGAAGAGCGGCTTTCAAGTTGGGAAAGCACATAATTCGGCATCGCAGTGCCGTCAGTCAATTTATAGGCATGCAGGCAATCTCAGGCCTGTAACGATCGCCTGTCGGTTTGGTACGGGTGTGCGGATTCTAGCTACAGGAGACACGCGTGTCTTCCCGATGGCGCCTCGTAGCAGCCGCGAGCCAGCGTGGCCTTTCTCAACAATCAGTCAAGCCGCACTCCGAAACTGAGCGATGCGATCGGTCTATTGCCAGAGAAGTTCATTAACCCCTAAGATCGCACGGCTAAAACCTGCCTAATCCGATAAAGGACTTCGTGATGCAAGCCAAAACAGTTGAACTTCAATCCTGCGCGCTGGACTCGGTGGCCGACATCAAGCGCCAGTCCCTGAAACTGAGCGATCTGGATCCTGCCGCGCTGGCCGATGTCGAGGCCATGTTCGGCCTGTGGAAAGAAGCGGATCACTGTGACAAGGACGTGCGCGACTAACACCAAGGTCCCTGTGGCGATGGCAATGCCGGCCAATTTGCAGATTGTCTCGGACTTGCCATTGGCCTGTGGTTTGCTGGACGACTTCACTGCTGTTCTTAACGCCCGCGGGCATCATGTACATCAATGTATCGACAGGCTCGGTAGTGACCAAAAGCCGGGGCTAACGCACCAGACCATCTGCCCAGCCACAGTCCTCGTGTTGGTGCTGCCCATTCTGGGCGATAACGACCTGCCCTTCGAACACCTGCGCAGCATTCGACACTGGCGTGATTCGCAAAACCTGGCGGGACGACGCTTGTTCGTGGTTCTCAAAGGCGATCGACATGTCTCGGATGAATTCGTATGCCCGCGCCACCCGATCTACATCAAGCTGCGCAAGCTGTTTTACTTCCTCGGCGGGCTGAGGATCGTGCCCGTCAAACTGGACATCGATACCTCCGCGCGCATCGCTTTGCTCCTCGCCGATGAACTAGACGCAGACATCGCAACCGCGCCCTGCAAAGCGCGAGACCTGCTAGCGCAGGTCACCGGCAGTTCCCCCGGCTGGGACCCCGAGCGCAAGCTGCTTGACTTCGATGATGCAGACAACGGGTCGAGCCTGCTCCACGAGATGCCTCGCACGCAGTTGCACGATGTATTCCAGGCCGTTCGGGCTCTGGCACCCCGCACATTGAGGCTCAACCAGGCGCAGCTAAGTGATAGCCATATGGCAGGGTTGGCTTCTGTCTCCAGTGTGTTGGCGGCAGAATTGAACAGCAACTGCATCGGCCTGCAAAGCGCCCTTGCGGTTTTTCCGAATTGCAAATGGCTTAGCCTTGGGGCGAACAGGCTGAAGGTGCTGGATCTCGCATCCACCTCCCCTGAACTGAGCACGTTGCTGGTGCACAAGAATAGTTTGCAGGCACTGCAATGGCCGCCTTCCGCAGGCTGTCGCCTGAAACACTTGAGTGTCTACCGCAACAGCTTCCAGCATTTCGACTGGCCCGCCGGGCAAACGGACATCGAGCGGCTCAACCTGGGGGCCAACCCGATCGAGATGCTGCCCGAGCAGTTGGCGCACGCTCGACACCTGCGCTACCTGGGTATTGCACGAACTCACATACGCCACCTGCCGGACTGGTTGTTCGAGCTACCAGCGCTGGTAGAAGTCGACATCAGTCATATCGAAGACCGATTGCCTCAGTCTCAGCTTGGCAAGTTGATCGATTCAGGCATCACACTGATAAAGAAGCCCAGCTAGAGCCCCGCACCATGACCCTATTCAGCTTCATCTTCGAACACATCAGCCAGCAGCAGTTTCTTGATGAATACTGCGATCGCGCCCCGTTGCATATAAAAGGTGCCAAGCACAAATTTGCCGACCTGTTTGACATACAGGCCTTCAATCAGATTCTCAACGGCAACACATTGCTCTACCCGAAGGTACGCATCACCAATCACAACAACACCATCCACAAATACGACCTCATCGATGATGTGGACCGCTACGCCAATAACCAGAACAACACGCTCAACAAGAAAAAAATGCTGCACGCGATTGCCCGTGGCGGCACGTTGGTGTTCGACAACATCCAGCAGCACAGTTCACGGCTGGAAAACTTCAGCGATGCACTCGCTTCGGAACTGAATACGCGCATCAGTATCAACGGCTACTACACCGCCGCCCATCAACGCGGCGTCAATCCTCACTTCGACAGACATGATGTATTGGTGTTGCAAACCCACGGCAGCAAACGCTGGTACTACCGTAACGACCAGCATGTGCTGTCCAAGGCTATCCGTCGTCAGCAGGTGCCGCCGATCGACGCCGACGCCACGGGATGGTCTTCGGTACTGCTCGAGCAGGGCGACGTATTCTACTGTCCACGCGGCCTCTGGCACTTCACCCGCACCGAAGCGCAGCATTCGTCCCATCTAGCGGTCGGACTGTACCCCCTGACGTTGAAAGAGTGGCTATTGCGCCAGGAGCAAGACGAGCGCTTCGCCACGCTGCTGGAAAGCTACGTCCGCCACCCCTTCCAGCCGGCGATCTCGCCCATCGAGTCAGCGTCGGTGCAGGCATTGGTCGAACATTTGCTTGCGAGTGCGCAAAAAGATTTCGACCTCGAACTGCAAGTACGCCCTTATCTCGAGCTTGAATGATGGAACAGTTCTACATCGTCCTGACGGAGCGCTGCAATCTTGCCTGCAGCCACTGTATCCGGGACTCTTCGCCCTACCGCGACGAGACCGCCGAAAAAGCCATGATTCTCGACGCACTCTCCCAGATACACCGTGACCACCCAGGCAGCCTGGTCCTGCTGACGGGTGGAGAACCGACGCTGCATCGCCATTTCGACAGTATTCTGCAGCACAGTCTTTCGCTTGGTCAGCAGACCAAGATAAACAGCAACGGCGTCACGTCGTTCTACAAAAAGCATGCTCTCAAACGATGGACCCATCATCCGTCGCTGTCGGTGCAGATCTCCCTGGACGGCGCAGAAGCAGAGCATGACCAGATACGTGGCGTCGGCACCTACAAACGGGCGCTACGGACGCTTGCAAGCCTGCGGGCAGAAGGCATTTCCTGCAGCGTATCGGCGACTGTCATTGACCTTGATTTTTTCACCCGAATCGAAGAGTTCATCCGGCCACTGGATGAGCTAGGCCTCACCCATATCGCCATCAAACGGGCCACCTTTGCCGGGCGAGCCTCATCAGGCATGGAAATCTGCAGTGAGACATGGAATCAACATATCTACGCCTTGCGCCAGCAGCCCTACAACACCCGCATCCTGGCGTTTCCGATGTACGACTTCAGTCGGCTGAAAATGCTGGGCGACGAGGCCATAGCCGATCTTGGCAACTCCATCACGACAAAAAACTGCGGCGCCGCAACGGCTAAAGTCTACATCTACCCCAATGGCGACGTGTGCTCATGCACATGCTTCAAGACCCACCCCATGGGCAACCTGTATCACCAAACGCTGCCAGCGATTCTTGCAAAGCCACTGCAGATCAAGGTGGACCATCCCACCTGCAAGAGCTGCCGTTACTTCCCGGTCTGCAATGGTGGCTGCCTGGGGAGCGGCTTTCAACATAGCGGGCAACTGGGGCAGCCAGATCCCCGATGCCCGCAGATTCAGGCAGGCCGCAGCGAGATACCGTTGTTCAGCATTCAGTAACCGCTCTGCAAACCGTGGGTCGCAGCGGTTTTGAAGCAAATCGCTGCAGCCGGATGAGCTAACGCTTCGCTGTAGAGGGCGGTAATTTCTGGATCTGCGAGACCACCTGCGCCACCGCCTCTTCCACCCGCCCTTCATTGCGACACAGCACCCAGCCGTTATCCACCACTGCCCGCTCGAACGCCTCGGTACAAGCCACATGCTCGCTCGACCGGTGAATCACCGTACTGCCCAGCCCGCGGCTTCGCGCCGCGGCCCTTGCCCATGAAACCTCAGGCGCGGTAACCACCCCCACATGCAGGTCCGGCACCTGCACACCGCGCTCGATGTTCAACCGCAGAATCTGCGCGAACGGCACCATCCGCCGAAACGCCGCATCCGACGGATACCAGCGATCGATCAGGATGATGCTGTCGGCCGGCTGTTCAGGCAGAACCTCCCGGGAAATCCAGGCGCGGCTGGCAGCCAGACGCTCGCAGATCGCCCATTCCAGGTCTTCTGCCGGATGCCTGGCGAAGCGGTTGACCAGCGCCATGGTCGCTTCCCGGTCGGGGTCGCAGTTTCTTTCGCTCAGGCGGATCACTTTCCTGCCTTGCGCCCGCAGCGCTTTGGTGACGGCCTCCAGCAACGTGGTTTTCCCGGTTCCCTTTGGTCCGTCGAGGGATACGAACAGCGGTCGGTTCATTGTTCAGACAACGTGTGAGCAAACGTGACGCGCACTCTAACCCAAGTGCCTCGTCCCCTCGGAAAATCCCGGATGTCATTTTAATGTATACAAATTGTATACCTTTAAAAGTGCCGAGATCGACCAGGCGGCTACCGCCGTCAACCAGATGACCGCCGCTGTCGAGGAAGTTGCCAGCAATGCCGTGAGCCTCCCAGGGTGCCGACAGGACCACCACGACGGCCGCGATCAGGTCCGGAAAGCCCTGGCTGCGCTGCGGCAACTGGTATTCGCCGGCGATGCCCTGGAAGTGATCGCACAGGCCATCGCCGCGATCAACGAACGCAACCTGGTCATCGCCAGTGCGTCCGAGGAGCAGGCGCAGGTGGCGCGGGAAGTGGACCGCAACCTGGTGAACATCCGTGACCTGGCCACCCAGACCTCGGCCGGTGCCCACCAGACCAGCGCTGCAGCACAGGACCTGTCCCGCCTGGCCTTGAGCCTCAATGGCATGGTCGCCCGCTTCAGGCTCTGAGCTTCAACCGTCCCGGCGCTCTGCCGGGGCGGGAAACACCCGGGCGCACAGATAATCGACAAATGCCCGTACCTTGGGCGAGGCGTGCTTGCTCGCCGGCCACAGTACATGAAACACCCCGGTGCGCTCGGCGTAGTCCTCCAGCACCGGCACCAGGCTGCCAGCGGCAAGCTGCTCGCGGATGGCGAAATCCGGCAGGTAGGCAATGCCCAATTCCCGCAGGACGAAGCACACCCGGGTCTCGATGTTGTTGCAGATCATCGAGGTCGGCACTTGCAGTTCCTCAGCCCCGGCAGTCTGGCGCAGCGCCCAGTGTTCCAGCTTGCCGCTGTTGGGAAAGCGGTAGTGCAGGCAGGTGTGGTGCAGCAGGTCCTCGGGTACCTGCGGCGTTCCGTGTCGGGCCAGGTAGCCAGGCGCCGCGACCGGCAACGAGCGAAAGGTTCCCAGCCGGCGGGCGGTCAGGCGCGAGTCGCCTGGCTCGCCGGTACGCACCACGGCGTCGAAGCCTTCCTCGATCACGTCCACCAGGCGGTCACTGAAGTCCAGGTCCAGTTCGATCTCGGGATACTCGGCCATGAAGTCGCCGAGCACCGGCAGCATCAGCGGACTCACCAGTGGCAGGCTCACCCGCAGGCGTCCGCGTGGCGCAGCACTGGCCTGGGAAAGCTCCAGTTCGGCGGCTTCGATCTCGGACAGGATGCGCCGGCTGCGCTCCAGGAACAGCGTGCCCTCGGCGGTCAGCGTGACGCTGCGGGTGCTGCGGTGAAACAGCCGCACGCCCAGCCGCTCCTCCAGCCGCGCCACGCTCTTGCCGACCGCCGAAGCCGACACCCCGAGCAAGCGCCCGGCGGCGACGAAACTGCGGGTTTCCGCGACCTGGACGAACACCGCAAAACCATTCAAAAGATCCATTGCCTGCCTCGATTGCGGACATAACTGTCCGTATAGCGCGGAACTCTACGCGTCTTTTTCTTCAATCGCAGGTTTTCTATCGTCACGGCCTGACTTATCGAGCCAAGGACGTTGTCGCCATGAACACTACTGAAAACCCCCGCCTGCCGGTTGCCGCGCTGCTCGCCCTGGCACTGGCGGGTTTCGTGACCATTCTCACCGAGGCGCTGCCGGCAGGCCTGCTGCCTCGCATCAGCGCAGACCTGAAGATCTCCGAAGCGCTGGCCGGGCAACTGGTCACGGTGTATGCCGCAGGTTCCTTGCTGGCAGCGATACCGCTGATTGCCCTCACCCGCCGCGCCCGGCGCCGGCCTTTGTTGCTGACGGCCATCGCGGGCTTTCTGGTGGCCAATACCGTCACCGCCTGGTCCGACAGTTACGGCCTGACGATGGTGGCGCGCTTTGTGGCGGGCATGTCCGCTGGCTTGCTCTGGGCCTTGGTCGCTGGTTACGCCGCGCGCATGGTGGCCGAGCACCAGAAAGGCCGGGCCATCGCCATCGCCATGGTCGGCGCGCCACTGGCGATGGCCCTTGGCATTCCTGCCGGCACCGCACTGGGCAACCTGGTGGGCTGGCGGATGTGCTTCGGCATCATGAGTGTCCTGGCCGTGGCACTGATGCTGTGGGTGCGCCTCGGCGTTCCGGACTTCCCCGGCCAACCGGCACAGCGTCAGCGCTCACTGGCCCAGGTGTTCACGACTGCGGGCGTGCGCCCGGTGCTGCTCGTGGTGCTGGGCTTCGTGCTGGCGCACAACATTCTCTACACCTACATCGCGCCTTACCTCGCCGCAGCGGCCATGGCCGAACGGACCGATCTGATCTTGCTGGTGTTCGGCACCACCTCGCTGCTGGGAATCTGGATCACCGGCGTGCTGATCGATCGCCACCTGCGCGCCCTCACCCTGCTCAGCACCCTGCTGTTCGGCGCGGCGGCGCTGGTGCTCGGCATCGCGGGCACAGTGCCGGTGATGGTCTACGCGGCAGTGGCCGCCTGGGGGCTGGCCTTCGGCGGTGTGCCCACGCTGCTCCAGACCAGCCTCGCCAACACGGCGGGTGATGCGGCCGATGTCGCCCAGTCAATGCTGGTGACCGCCTGGAACCTGGCGATTGCCGGCGGCGGAATGCTGGGTGGCCTGTTGCTGGATCGCTATGGCGTGGTCTCGTTCCCGCCTGCGTTGCTGCTGTTGCTGAGCTTCACCCTGGCGGTGGTGTGGCTCGCCCGCCAGCATGGTTTCCCGGCAATCCGGCCGGATACATACGATCAGGTCGATCTTCACTCCGGCGATTTCGCACCTGGGCTTTCGAAAAGCCGTGATTAGATGGCCGTCCTTCCCATCACGGAGAACACGATGTCCTCGGTATCCGCTGCAGGCGCACCATCAGCGCCTGGGTTGTTCGGCACCTTTTGCCTGAGCAGTTACCTGCTTTCGCTGTCCTACGGCACCACCTTCCTGCTGGCCAGAACGCTCGCTGCCCATGGCGGCAGCGAGTCGGATGCCGGTTCGGTGATCTCGGTCGCCATGCTCAGCACCTTTCTGGCAGTGCTCGTCTCCGGGCACCTGACAGACCTGATAGGCGCACCCCGGGCCATCGCCGCCGGCGCGGTGTTTCTGGCGGCGGCCTGCCTCGGCTTTGCTCTGGCCCCGGGTGCCGGCCTGGCAATGCTGGTGTTCGGTTTGCTGCTGGGCTTTGGCTGGGGCGTGTTCTACACCCTGGGGCCGATCATCGTGGCGATGATCATCGAGCCGGCGCGGCGGGTCCGTTATTTCGCCTTGCTGTCCGGCAGCATGATGAGCGGCATCGGCACCGGGCCGCTGACAGGACGCCTGGCGGAAGCGCTGGGTTATCCGGTGGAGGCGGCATTCGTCGTCGCCGCACTGGCGAGTGTGCTGGGCGGCGCGCTGTTCTTGCTGATGGCGCCAGCCATTCGCGGGCAACAAGCGAACCTTGGGCCTGTGACGGTCTGCCGGATCACCACTGAGGCGGCGCGTTCGGTGCTGGGCTCCAGGGCGGCGTTCGCGATCCTCATGGTCGGCCTCGGCGGCGCGATCTTCGGCGGACTGTCCAGCTTCCAGACCTCCTACGCGACATTAAAAGATCTTGATTACTCATTGTTTTTCATAGGATTCATGTCGGCAGCCATCTCCTGTCGCCTGCTGATCGCCGGCTTTATCGTCAAGCGCGATCCCTATCCCATGGCCTGCCTGCTGACCGCCCTGATGGTGGTGTCGGTTCTGATGTTCATCTTCGTGGTCGACAGCCCCACCACCTACCTGCTGGCCGCCATCGTGCTGGGCGTCGGCTATGGGCTGACCTACTCGGTGATCAATGGGCTGGCTGCGAACGAAGCGCCCACCGGCCTCACTGCGCAATCACTGCTGCTGTTCAGCCTCGCCTACTTCATCGGGGTCTTCGGCTTCCCGCTGCTCGCGGGCAAGATCATCGTACAGGCCGGTATTCCCACCCTCCTCGATCTGCTGCTGGCGATCGCCGTGGCGAACTGGGCGATTCCCTTTGGGCGGTTGGTCTGGCGCAGCCGGCGTCGTCAGTCCACGGCGACTGGCTGACAGGCAAGCGTGGAGTACATCCGTACTCCGCGCTTGCCGCGCCTCATTAAAGATCCTTCATCCACGCCCTGGCGCGGCTCATCTAGGCTCAGCACAAACCCCGCCTGGAACCCCGCCCATGGAAATGGATTGGCATCAAGCCGTGCAGGAAAGCCTGCGCTGGCTCGCCGTAGCCGCCGTACTCACCTTCGCCGCCCTCGCGGTTTGCGCCACCCTGGTGGTGCGTTTCAGTCGCTGGGGCCGACAGTTCTGGCAAATCGCCGGGCCCTGGCTCAGCCCCAAACGCAGCTGGCGGCCCTTGCTGGTGTTCAGCCTGCTGCTATTGCTGACGCTGTTTTCCGTGCGCCTGAACGTGCTTTTTTCCTTTTGGTACAACGGCTTCTACAGCGCTTTGCAAGGACTGGATGAGAAAGCGTTCTGGTACCTGTTAGGGGTTTTCGCAGTGCTGGCGACCATCCATGTACTGCGCGCCCTGTTCACCGACTACGTGACCCAGGCCTTCAGCATCCACTGGCGCACGGCCCTGACCGAACGCCTGACCCGCGACTGGACCGACGGCGATGCCTACTACCGTGGCCAGTTCCTGGACAAACCGGTGGACAACCCGGACCAGCGCATCGAGCTGGATGTGAATGCCTTCGTCACCGGTTCGGTAACCCTTACCCTCGGCGCAGTCAGCGCGGTGGTGTCGCTGGTAGCGTTCACCGCGATTCTGTGGGGGCTGTCGGCGCCGTTGACCGTCGCCGGCGTCGAGGTGCCGCGCGCCATGGTATTCGCCGTGTACCTCTACGTGCTGGTCGCCACCTGGATAGCCTTCAAGCTGGGCAAGCCGCTGATCCGGCTCAACTTCCTCAACCAGAAATACACCGCCGATTTCCGTTACGCGCTGATGAGGTTGCGGGAGTACGCGGAAAACGTGGCGTTCTACCAGGGCGCCGCCATCGAACGAAACACCTTGCTGGGGCGTTTCGCCACGTTGATCGGCAATGTCTGGGCGCTGGTGTTTCGCGGCCTGAAATTCGATGGTTTCAACCTGTCAGTGAGCCAGGTGGCGGTGGTGTTCCCCTTCATTCTCCAGGCGCCGCGCTTTTTCAGCGGGGCGATCAAACTCGGCGATGTCATGCAGACCTCGCAGGCGTTCGGCCAGGTGCAGGACTCACTGTCGTTCTTCCGCTCCTCCTACGATGCCTTCGCTCAATACCGGGCGACACTGGATCGTCTGACCGGCTTTCTCGATGCCAATCAACAGGCGCGGGAGCTGCCCCATGTGCTGCGCATCCCCCGGGCCGACGCCCTGGAGGTTCGTGCCTTGCGAGTCATGCGCCCCGATGGCGGGCTTCTGCTCGACGGCTTCGACCTGAGCCTTGCCCGCGGCGATTCGCTGCTGATCAAAGGCCCCTCGGGTTGCGGCAAGACCACCCTGCTGCGCGCAATGGCCGGACTCTGGCCCTATGCCGAGGGCGAAGTGCGCTGTCCCGGTGGCCACGCGGCACTGTTTCTGTCGCAGCGGCCTTACCTGCCGCTCGGCTCGCTGCGGACCGCCGTCGCCTATCCGGCAGTGAGCACGCCGAGCGACGACGATCGCCTGGCCCAGGCGCTGCGCCAGGTCAGCCTTACGCACCTGGCCGACAGGCTGGACCACAGCGAAGACTGGACGCGGATCCTGTCCATCGGCGAACAGCAACGGCTGGCCTTTGCCCGCGTGCTGTTCAACCGGCCACAGGTCGTTTTCCTCGACGAGTCCACCTCGGCCATGGACGAAGGCCTCGAGCACGCGCTGTACACATTGCTGCGGGAACGCCTGGGAGAGAGCATTCTGGTCAGCGTCGGGCATCGCTCCACGCTGTCGGGGCTGCACACTCACCATCTGCAACTGGATGGCACCGGTGTCTGGACGCTGGCCGAACTCGAGGAACCCGCGCTCTAGCATGCGAGCCTTACATGCCAGGGGCAGAGAAAGACGGTATTTCCAACGCTAATCTCGAAAATGAAAAACGGATGGCCACGGAATCCTATCGGCAGGCTTCGAATTTACTTAAACCTTACTTTGCACTGACAGAATCGAAGTCCGGGCGCTGATAACCTGTTCTGGTCAATAGCAAGCTAAGCACTTTCGATGAACCATCCAACCCCAGGTCTCTGGCAAGTACGCGCCCGCCAACTCGATGCCTACCGCTGGGCACTCTGGCGCGAGAAACACGGCGTGATCGGTGCGACCGCAAGATTCCTGCGTGATGCCACCCTCGACTTCAAGCACGGCCTGTTCGCGCGCCTGCGGGCAGCCAATGCTCCCCACAGCGCCGCCGACCGGATCCTGGTGCTTCACGGTTCACCGAAGTTACTCGCACAGCGGCGCAAGAACGGCCTGATCCAGGCGCTGCGCGAACGTGGCCACGACGTGGTCGAGGCCGCCATCGAGCCTCTGGACGTGGCCGTCCGCCAGAAACTGCTGTATCGCCCTGCGGCCAGGGTGCCGCTGCGCTACTACGCCCACGCCGCCTACGCCGAGTGGCTGGCCCGTCATCATGGTCCGGGGCTGGTGCTGAGCGAACGTCACGGCAGCCTGGTGACGCCGTTCCTGCGGCTTGCACTGAATGCCCAGAACAAGCGTCTGGCACAGCTGGCCCATGCCACCACGGTCGAACGCTCACGGCGCCTGAGCATGACCGATTACGACTACTACCTGCTGTTCGGGCAAAGCTCGCTGGCGGCCCTGCAACGCCGCACGCTGCGTTTCGGTACCACGCAGGCCATCCTCACCGGCTCCTACCTGGTCGATCAGCGCTACGACATGCCCCCGGCCGCCAACGACCCGCGCGTGCTGGTACTGGGCGTGGGGCCCGACAGGGAGAAACGTCCTGGCTACCAACGCACCTATGCACTCATCCGCGACTGGGCGGCCCGCCACCCACACATTCCGGTCGCGTTCAAGCCGCATCCGAGAAGTCTGATGGCGTTCTGGCAGAAGGCCGCGCAAGACCACCCCAACATCCAGTTGCTGCCGCCCGAGCTGTTCCTCGCCGACGCGCTCGCCCAGAGCTCCGTGGTCCTGAGCATCATGTCCAATGCCGCCCTCGAGGCCAGCGTGGCCAGTCGCCCGGTGATCTACGTCAACGCCAGCGACGATCCGGACGATCTGGAACAGAGCCGCTTCTTCGGCCAGTGCGTGAACACTCCCGAGATGCTCGACGAGCGCCTGGAATGGCTGCATCAGCATTACGACCAGGCGCTGGGCAACACCCACGCCTTCGCCGAGTACCACCTCGCCTATGGCGTTCACGGCCAACTGCAGACCGCCGACGTCATCGACCGCCTGATCCACGGCCGTCCGCTGCAGACCACCCGACTCGAAGGAACCCTGGGATGATCGCCAAACGCATTCACTACTGCTGGTTCGGCGGCAAGCCGCTGCCGTTGCTGGCGCGCCGCTGCCTGGCCTCGTGGGCGTACCACCTGCCGGACTACGAGCTGGTGCGCTGGGACGAAAGCAACGTCGATGTCTACGCCCAAACCTTCACGGCCGCTGCGTACAACGCCAGGCGCTATGCCTTCGTCGCGGATTTCGTGCGCATGCAGGTGCTGCATCGCGAAGGCGGCATCTATCTGGACACAGATGTCGAAGTCCTGGGCTCCTTCGACGCCATCCTCGACAACGATTTCTTCATCGGCCTGGAATGGGACGACCGCTTCGGCACCTCGGTGATCGGCGCGACGCCTGGCCACTGGCTGCCCAACGCCATGCTCGGCTACTACAACCGCGAGCGCTTCGACGAGTCGCGGCTGTCCAGCCTGGTCAATGTCAACGAAGTCAGCCGGCTGCTGCTTGCCAAAGGCTTCGCCGGCGTCGAGCAGGAACAGCGAATCGGCTGGGACCGGGTGTTTCCCGTGGGGGTGTTCGCTGACCCACACCACCAGGCCGGCGCCAATGCCCGGCCGCTGGCGCGGCATCTGTACGCCGGAAGCTGGCGCAGCCGCGCCCACAAGAGCGCGCTGAGCCAGACCTGGCGCGCCCTGCGCAAGGCACCGGAAAACCTTGGCCATCACCTGCAATTGTGTCGTTACGCGGTGGGCACGCGGTTCAGGCAGAGCCTCGACAGTCATTGATCAGGGAGTGATGCAGTGAAAGCGGTTTTTGCAGCAGGCAGCGCCAACGTTGGCGACGAACTGAACGAATGGATCTGGCCGGCGCTGCTCGGTGACATCCAGCGCGACGGCGTGGTGGTGTTGGGCATCGGCACCTTGTTGAACGAACCCTTCTGCCGCCGGGTGGCGGAGGCTCGAAGGATTCTGGTGATGGGTACCGGCGCAGGCTACGGCACACCGCCGCGGCTCGACAAGCGCTGGAGCGTCCATGCCGTGCGTGGCCTGCGCAGTGCACAGGCGCTGGGGCTCGACCCAGACCGGGCCGTGGCAGACTCCGCCTACCTGCTGGCCAGTCTTGACTGGGCCTCCCTGCGCCAGCCAGGCGGCGAGGTGGTGGTCGTGCCTCACCATCGCTCGCTGCGCTATGTCGATTGGGAGCAGGTCTGCGCGCGGGCTGGGGCACGCTTTCTCTCGCCGCTGCTGCCCGCGGGGGAGTTCATGAGCGCACTGGCCGGGGCACGCCTGGTCCTGACCGAAGCGATGCACGGCGCGATCCTGGCCGACATCGTCAGGGTGCCGTGGCAGGGCTTCGCCTTTGGCGGCCAGTTCAACCGTGACAAATGGCTGGACTGGACGGAGATGTTCGGCCTGGCCCCACACATCCACGTCCTCCCCGGTTTCTACGACCCCCAGCGTTTCAGCGACGGCCGGCCCCTGCGCTATCACCTGGGCAAGGTGCTCAAGGTGCACCTGAGCCGCATCGGCCTGGGCCGGGAGAAATGGAAACGCATGACCCTGCCGTCGTTCCGCGTGGACGCGGCAGGCGCCCGTCTGGCCGGTCAGCTCCGGCAATTGGCGCAGTCGCCGGGGATGCTCAGCAGCGAGACGGTCCTTGCCGAGCGTGTCGATCGGCTTTACGAGCGGATCGACCAGTTGCGCGCAGAGCTGGATGCCGCGCCCGCTCCTCGCCTCACGGGAGATCCGCTGCATTTTCTTCGGTAATGCCACACAGGAGTACATCCGTACTCCTGCCGTCATTCCGCTGACAAGGTGCACGCCGCATGACGGAGCCGCTGTCATAAAACGGTTATTAAGATTGTTTCATCGGATCAGCCCTTTTCGTTAATTGAAACGGCGCAGTGCAGCCGTAACAATCACCCGCCGCCCGTTCCCGGGCAGAACGCCACAGGCCACGCGGCCTGCGGCTTTGCGCCGCCCCTGAAGCCGCCACCCTTGAAGCTGGAGTTTTCGAGGCGAGCCCGCTCGTGCCGCAAAAAAGTCCGATCAATCTTCCATCCAGGTCAATCCGCGTACCCGGGCCGCTCCAGGGGTGCCCCGAAACCGCGATGACCGCTCATCACAGGGTGAACCCATGACTTCGAGTATTGCGCCAGAACGTATCCTGCTGACGGGCGCGACCGGTTTCCTCGGCGGCGCCGTGGCCGCCCGCCTGATCGCCGACGGACAAGGCGCGAACCTGTCGTTCCTGGTTCGTGCCGAGCGCCGCGAACAGGGGCTCGACCGCCTGCGCGCCAACCTGCGCGACCATGATGTCGGCGAAACCGCGTGCCTGGCCTTGAATCCGGACCAGATCATCTGCGGCGACTTTCTCGACACCGCCTGGCTGCCACGGGAGTCGCTGCGCCTGATGCAGATCGACCGTGTCATCAACTGCGCCGCTGTTGCGTCTTTTTCGAAAAACCCGACCATCTGGCCAGTCAATGTCGACGGCACCTTCGCCTTCGCCGAAGTGATGAGCCGCTCCAAGCGCCTGAAGCGTTTCCTCCATGTCGGCACGGCCATGTGTTGCGGACCGCAGCAGGAATCGCCGATCAGCGAGTCCTGGGCGTTCCCGCGGGCCGAAGAGCAGTTGGTGGACTACACCGCCTCCAAGGCGGAAATCGAACGTCGTCTGAGCGAGGAACTGCCGGGCTTGCCGCTGGTGGTAGCGCGCCCCTCCATCGTGGTGGGCCACCGCACCCTCGGCTGCCAGGCCTCCGGCAGTATTTTCTGGGTGTTCCGCATGGGCTTCGCGCTGGAGAGCTTCACCTGTGGCCTCGATGAACAGATTGATGTGATCCCGGCGGACTACTGCGCCGAAGCGCTGATCGGCCTGACCCTCAAACCGCAGCTCGGCCACGACCTGTATCACATCTCCGCCGGCCATCAGGCCGCGTGCACCTTCGCCGAAATCGACCAGGCGTTCGCCCTGGCCAATGGTGCTGCGCCTGTGGGCGAACGCTACCGCAAGATTGGCGTGGAAAACCTCAAGGAACTGGCGGGCGACTTCGAGTCGCGTATCGGCCCGGCCAACCCGCGCCTGGTGCTGCGCGCCTTGCGCCTGTACAGCGGCTTCGCCGACCTGAACTACCTGTTCGATAACAGCCGCCTGATCAGCGAAGGGATCGCGCTGCCGCCGCGCTTCACCGACTACCTGGACGTCTGCGTGCGCTCCTCCAGCGGCGTGAGCATCGCGACGCAGATGCGAGCCGACTTCAAGTGACCGGCCTGCCGGGCCCCACGGCCCGGCGTGCTGCCCTCAATCGGCGCCGGCCAGGTCCTCGAACGACACCACCCGGTTGCGCCCGTCCTGCTTGGCCTGGTACATGGCCTGGTCGGCCTGGCGCAGCAGGTGCTGGTAGTCCGGGTGGCCGTCGTAGGTCGCCACACCGATGCTCACCGTGACCTGATGGCGCTTGCCATCGGTGAGGCCGAGCTTCTCTTCGGCGATCTTGCGCCGCAGTTTTTCCGCCACCTTCACCGCGTTGGCGTGGTTGATGTCCACCAGGATCATCAGGAATTCCTCGCCGCCCATGCGGAACACATAGTCCCCCGCCCGGCTGTGGCTGCTGAGAATCTCGGCGGTCTGCTGCAGGATCAGGTCACCCGCGTCATGACCGAAGTTGTCGTTGATCGCCTTGAAATGGTCGATATCGATGGCCAGCACCGCGAAGCGCTGACCGTTCTTCTGCGCGATGGTGATTTCGTTGCCGATCACCACTGGCAGGAATTTGCGGTTGAGCATGCGGGTCAGCACGTCACGACCGCTTTCCAGTTCGTTGGCGGTGTTGAACAGGCTGTCGAGGTTGAACATCAGGCTCTTGGTCTGGTCGCGAATTTCCCGCAGCAGGCGCATGCGCGATGCCTCAGCGTCGCCTGCGGCGAGAAAGTTCGGCAGCAGCACCTCGTCCATGTTGCGGATGATCTTGAGGATCTGCTCGGTCTCGCTGGTGTTCTGGAAGGCATAGGCGCCCTTGTGGCGGAACCACAGGCCGAAGTCCGAGGCGGCAAGGCGCGGCAGGTTGCCGCCGCCGGCGCCCATCACCAGGTCGAACATCAGGCTGTTTTCCCAATCGAGCAGCGCCCCGCGTTGGCGCTCGCGTTCGGTGGTGATGTTCTGCAGCACCGAAAACAGCCGGTAACCCTCCTCGTTGCGCGAGTTGCGGTCGTGGGAGCGGGAATAGGCGTGGCTCATGATCTCCATGGCCAGGTCCATGGTTTCGCTGGACAGGTGCAAGGCCTGGGCACGGGCTTCCACGGGCCAGTCCTGGCGGACGATCAGCTGGAACAACTGTTTCTTGAGGTTCCGTGCACCGCTGAGCACCAGGTGCAGGGGCACGTCGATACGCGCGTGGACCTCGCCCACCTGCTTCTGCAGCGCCACCAGCGGCAGGAAGTCGTCCTGCGCCGCGGCCGAATAGACCTTCACCAGCCAGGCCTGCATCGAGCTGCCCAGACGGCTTTTGACTTCTTCGTGAGAGAGGATCAGCGAGGCGTTGGGATCCGCCAGCATGTGTTCGTAGAAGCGGGCAGCCAGGCTGGCCTTGTTGCTTTCGACCAGGGTCTTCAACGACTCGGTCAGCGCGCCGGGGAACTGCGCGACCATGTGGTGCCATTCCCTGGCCTGGATTTCTGGAGCGACGCTGGGCATGTGGGGCCTTATTTCAGTTCAGCGAAAAGCACGATGCCTCCACTCTGAAGTGGAGGCATCCAGCACCTGGGGAGCCGGACGGCGGCTCGCCAGCAGTGCATTCTACGCGCTCGAGGCGATGCAGGTGCGAGAAGTGGCGCATCACCGTTGCTCGCGTACTACTGATCGCCAGTCTGCGCGTGGGTCAGGGTTTCCCACAGATAGTGGAAATAACCGGTGGTGGGGCGGGTTCCGGCTAAAAAGGCCGCGGTTTCAGGAAGGCTGTTTTTCTCCCTGAGCACATAGTGGTTGAAACCGACTTCGAAGGTACCCTTGGTGTTGGAGATGAATATCGGCGAGCCCTCGGGATACTCCGCGCAGAGCGCCGCTGTAATGCTTTTGTTCTGATAGGCACTGTGCAACTCCATGGCTTTCATCAATCGCTCCGCCGTCAGTGTCGACGGGTCGCCATAGAGATCGATACCTTGCAAGCGCGCAGTCTCTGCGGCATTGATGATCGCCGCGAGTCCGTAGGCGGTGTGCGCGAAGTCCCTGCAACTTTCCTGGGTCAGGCCCTCGACATAAGCGACTGGCTTGTGCCAGCGGGCCTGGGTCTGGCTATCGCTGCGTACGCACCAGAAGGCATCCCGGGGCCGTTGCCCGTCCGCCGCCAGATAGATATAGGCCGGCACCAGGCTCTTCCACTTTTTCAATGCTTCATCAAACAGCTCAGCGACTCGTTGTAGACGGCCACGTTCATCAGCCCCTCCACCGCACTGGCATGCCAGTTCAGGTTATTGCAGGACTGCCCCGAAGAGGCTTCGAACATGGTGTTCATGGCCGGTACGAACTGTGAGGTCAGCATCTCGCCGAAGCGGTCCTGGTCCTGTTGACTCCAGCCGGGATAAGTGGACTTCAATAACTCGCCCGCGCGGGTGAACATCTCCGCACTCCATGACGCCTGCAACGGACCATTGGAATTGATGTGTCCTCCCGTCAATGTCGACGACCACGCGTTGAGAATCTTCTCGACGTTTTCCGCATAGGTGATGTCGTCGGTCAGAATCCACAGCAGTGCCTGGGTATAGGCGGCCTGCGAGTCGCGGATCTCATCATCACAGCCATGGTTTGGATTGGAGTAGGAACCGCACTCCACCGTCGACCACGGATGGGGTGTGTAGTCTTTCGCGGCCAGAGGGCTTGGCAATACGTGCTCGAACGCTTCTTTCCACGGGGATTCATGCAAATGATCTTTGATGAACTGCAATTGCGTCAGTCCGACAAAGACGCCCGGATGGCTGAAGGTGGGTAACTGATCGGTGGCACCGACGGGTTTTCTGATGTCGCCATCGATCAGAACGATGACGGCGACGCAGATCAGGATACGTTTGAGCATATCTCCTCCAGCATGTATCAAGGCGGGGATCTACTGCATCCGTAGTCTGGGTATAGCAAAGTCGAAATGCTTTATCTAATCAGTGACCGGCTCACACCGCACTCAATGGCGCCGCCCGCGCAGCAGGAACAACACCGTCGCCAGACCCGGAACCAGCGCTGCGAAACCGGCAAACGAGGCCCAGCCGAAGGTTTCGTACAGCGGGCTGGCCAGCAGCGAGCCGAAACCGCCGCCCACAAAGATGCTGGTCATGTACACCGCATTCAGCCGCGCACGGCTATGGGGATCGAGGGCGTAGACCTCGCGCTGGCCGAGGACCATGTTCAGTTGCACGGCAAAGTCGAGCACGATCGCCGTGACCACCATCCACCACCAGCCCGCCCCCGGCAATGCGCCCACCAGCAGGGCCAGCGGCGCCAGCAGCAAGGCCACCAGGGTGCCACGCTGACCATGCCCGGCATCGGCCAGGCGACCGGCGATCGGCGCGGCAATGGCCCCCACGGCACCGACCAGGGCGAACAGCGCGACGCCGTTCTGGCTGAACCCGTGCTGACGGATCAGCTCGATCGGCGCGATGGTCCAGAACGCGCTGAAACTGGCGAACAGCAAGCCCTGGTACAGCGAGCGTTCACGCAGGACAGCGTACCGACGTGCCAGGGTGAACACCGAGCCGATCAGCGCCGGGTAGCTGACCCGGTGGGACGGCAGGCGGCTTGGCAGCAGCCACTGCATCACCAGTGCCATCACCACCATCAATCCGGCAGCGCCGTAGAACACGCTGCGCCAGCCAAAGGCTTCGGCCAGGGTGCTGGACAGCGGCCGCGACAACAGGATCCCCAGCAGCAAGCCGCTCATGATATTGCCCACCACCCGGCCACGGGAGGCTTCCGGCGCCATGTGCGCCGCCAGCGGCACCAGGATCTGCACAGCCACCGAGGTCAGGCCGATGAGCAGCGCGCAGAGCAGGAACAGCGACGGCGTCTGGCTCAGCGCGGCTGCGGCCAGACACACCGCAGCCGCCAGGGTGAAGCCCACCAGCAGGCGACGGTTCTCCAGCAGGTCCGCCAGGGGCACGAGAAACAGCAGGCCCACCGCATAGCCAAACTGGGTCAGGGACACGATCAGGCTGGCATGGTGGGTCGACAGCCCGATGGCCGGTGCGATCAGTTCAACAATGGGCTGGGCGTAATACAGGTTGGCGACCACGGCGCCACAGCAGAACGCCAGGAACACCACCAGCGCCGCCGACAGCGTCGGGGCCGTGCTGGCAGGTGTGGCCGTGGTGGAAGGACTTGAAGACATGCGACACCTCATCAGGGTGAGTCGGAGGAAGGACGCCAGCGTACGGCGGGACGCTGAACCACGGAATCCGTCGTCCGGGCAAAAGGCCGTTGCGTTTTGCGCAACGCCGCGATGGCGCTCGTGGCAGGCAATATCCTTGACTGCGCGGAATGGGCCGGCAGAAGATCGACAACTTTCGTTGCACCAGACGCAATAGGTGACTCATGGACAGTTTTGCAGCACTCGGCGCCTTCGTCGCCACCGTGGACGGCGGCGGATTTGCCGCAGCCGGCCGGCAGATGGGCGTGGCGACCTCGTCGGTCACGCGCCAGGTGGATGCCCTTGAGCACGCCCTGGGAACCCGCCTGCTCAATCGCTCGACCCGCGGCGTGACCCTCACCACCGTCGGCGAAACCTACTACGAACACGCTGTGCGCCTGCTGGCCGACCTGGAAAGCGCCAACCTCGAGGCCAGCGAAGCCCAGGGGGCGCCCCGAGGCCAGCTGCGAGTCAGCCTGCCGGTAGCCTTCGGCCAGTTGCATGTGTCGCCCGCCCTGCCCGCCTTCCTCGCCCGCTACCCCGATATCAGCCTCGACCTGCTGCTGTCCGATGATGTGGTGGACCTGGCCGAGCAGCGCCTGGACCTCGCCATCCGCCTTGGCCATGTCGAGACCCCCGACGTCGTGGCCCGCCGGCTCGCGCCCCATCACCGTGTGCTCTGCGCCAGCCCCGAGTACCTGCGGTGCCACGGCGAGCCGCAAACCCCCGCCGATCTGGCGCAGCACGCCTGCCTGAGCTTCGCCTACAGCCGCAGCGCGCCGCTCTGGCACTTCACCGGCCGCAGCGAGGAAAGTGTGCGGGTCAGCGGTCCGATGCGGGCCAACAACTCGCTGGTACTGCGGGATGCGGCGCTGAGTGGCATGGGCGTGTTGCTGATTGCCGACTGGCTGGTGGGCCGGGATATCGAGGCCGGGCGCTTGCAGATCGTGCTGCCGGAATGGCGCGCCCACGTAAACAACGAAGAAAGTGGCGTATACGCCGTCTACCTGCCCAACCGGCGCAACTCGAAGAAGGTGCGGGCGTTCGTCGAATTCCTCGCGGAGTATCTTGGGGATCCGCCGTATTGGAGCCGTTCGGCCAGGTAGGCGCGGCCAAGTCAGTGGTTCATCAGGATATCGACCAACACCTGCGCCGGCCCGCTCAGTTCCACTCCGCGCCGGGTCACCACCTCGTAAGGCTCGCTGCGCGACAACAATTGCAGCGGCAACTTCACCAGCATCCCGTGTTCCACCGCCACCTTCGCCACGTCCCAGGGCATCACCGCCAGCAGCCCCGGGTCCTGGCGCAGCAACGACAAGGTGGTGAAGGTCGACGAGGTCTCGATCGGGTACTGCGGGAAATTCAGCCCCGCCTGGCGAAACTCCCGCTCCAGGGTCAGGCGCATCGGCATGTTGACCGGGAACACCACCCAGCGCGACTCCGCCAGTTGCGCCAGCTCCAGATGCGCGCTGGCCGCCAGCGGGTGGGCCGGATTGGCCACCAGCACCAGTTGCTCCTGATGCTTGACCCGGCTGTCGTAAGCATCCGGGCGCCGGCTGACGCTGGTGCGGCAGATCACCAGATCCAGCCGGCCCTGGTCGAGCAGGCTGAGCAGGCGGTCGCTGGTGTCCTCGACTACCGTCACCGACAGGTCCGGCTGGTTCTCCCGCAACTGCGCCAGGCCCTCCACCAGCATCGGCACCGCGCCCATGATGGTGCCCACCGACAAACGCCCGCCATGGCCCTGAAGAATCCCCAGCATCTCTTCGCGCAGGTGCGCCAGATCGGTGTTGATCAACCGTGCGTAACGCACCACGCAGCGGCCCAGGTCATTGGCTTCGAGGCCCTTGCTGGTGCGTTCGAACAGCACCGCGCCAAGGGTCGATTCGATTTCGTTGAGGGCCTTGGTCGCCCCCGGCTGGGTGATGGACATGGCCTCGGCGGCCTTGTGGATCGAGCCCAGCTCGTCGAGGCTGATCAGCAGGCGCAACTGGCGCAGACGCAGGCGCGAAGCCATGGAACTCAGGGATGGCAGCATAGGGGATCACTAAAAGTTATCACGGGGTAAACAGCTCTCATTAGGCAGCATCGCCCCGGAAAATTAAAGTGGCCCCCAGACGATCCTCCAACAAGAACGAAACGGAGCCTCCATGCGCCTGATCCAATTCGAGACCGCTCAAGCCCGACGCCATGTCGGCGTGGTCGAAGGCGACCTGATCCAGGTCGTGCGCGACACCACCCACATGCGTGAACTGGCCCTGGCCGCCATTGGCAATCAGCGCAGCCTGAGCGCCGAGGTGCTGGTCCGCGGGCTGAGCGACACTACTGAAAGTTATTCCCTGGCCCTGGCCGAATGCCGCGTGCTGCCGCCGCTGGACCACGAAGACCCGGCCCATTGCCTGATCAGCGGCACCGGGCTGACTCACCTGGGCAGCGCCTCGACCCGCGACAAGATGCACCAGCAGAAGATCGATGACACCGCCGCCCTGACCGACACCGCGCGGATGTTCCAGTGGGGCATCGATGGCGGCCGTCCCGCCCCCGGCAGTGTCGGCGCGCAGCCGGAGTGGTTCTACAAGGGCGACGGTTCCACCGTGGTGCGTCCGGGACAGCCGTTCCAGAGCCCTTCCTTCGCCGAGGACGCCGGTGAGGAGCCCGAACTGGCCGGCCTCTACGTGATCGGCGATGATGGCCAGCCGTACCGCCTGGGCTTCGCCATCGGCAACGAATTCTCCGACCATGTGATGGAACGCCGCAGCTACCTGTACCTGGCCCATTCCAAGCTGCGCAACTGCTCCTACGGCCCGGAACTGCGGGTGGGCGAACTGCCCCGCCACCTGGAAGGCACCAGCCGCATCCGTCGTGGCGACGGCGTATTGTGGGAAAAGCCGTTTCTCAGTGGCGAAGACAACATGTGCCACTCCCTGGAGAACCTGGAGTATCACCACTTCAAATACCCGCAGTTCCTTCGCCCCGGCGACGTGCACATTCACTTCTTCGGCACCGCGACCCTGTCGTTCGCTGACCAGATCAAGGCAGGCCCCGGCGATGTGTTCGAGATCGACCTGGCGGAATTCGGCGCACCGCTGCGCAACGGCATTGCCCGTGCCGCCGAACCGCTGCAACCGGGAGCCGTGAAACCGCTCTGACCCGGCTCCCGACCCGAGCCCGGCGCAAGGAGGCGCCCACCGGCATTTCATAACAAACATAAGAGTGAGATGAGCATGAAGAACAGCCCCTATCCGGCGGCCCCCGCGCCCGCCCTGGCTTCTGCCGACAGCGCCCGTCCGACCACCGTCCGCTGGCGCATTTTCCTGATCCTGCTGTTGCTGGCCGCCATCAACTACATCGACCGCGCTTCGCTGTCGGTGGCCCTGCCGCTGATCTCCAGCGAATTCGAACTGACCCCGGCCCTGGAAGGGCTGATCCTCAGCGCCTTCTTCTGGTCCTACGCGCTGATGCAGATCCCCAGCGGCATGCTGCTGGACCGTTTCCAGGTGCGCAACATCGTCGGCGTCGCCACCGTCGGCTGGGGTGCCTTCCAGGCCCTTGGTGGTTTCGCCCACAACTGGATCACCCTGCTGATCACCCGCGTCGGCCTGGGCGTGGCCGAATCACCGATCATGCCGGCCGGCGCCAAGCTCAACGGCGCCTGGCTGACTCCCAACGAACGGGGTCGCGGCGCGACCCTGGTGGACGGCGGCGCACCACTGGGCACGGCCTTCGGCGCCATCATCATCGCCGGCCTGATCACCTGGTTCGACTCCTGGCGCATCGCCTTCTTCATCGCCGGTGTCGGCACCGTGCTGGTGGGCATCTGGGCCTGGTGGTACATCCGCAACCACCCCAGTGAACACCCGCAGGTCAACAAAGCCGAGCTGGACTACATCACCCAGGCCAACGACGCCGCCAGCAAGCACAACGGCAACCGCAAGGCAGTGCTCAAGGAACTGCTCAAGAGCCGTTCGGTGCTGTGCATGTTCGCCGGCTACGCCTGCTACAACAGCGTGTTCTACGGCCTGCTGACCTGGATGCCGAGCTACCTGCACCAGGCCCACAACCTCGACATCAAGGCCATGGGCGGCGCCACCTTCCTGATCTTCATGTGCGGTTTCGTTGGCGAGCTGGTGGGCGGCTGGGTCGCCGACAAGTGGAAAACCAACGGCGGCCAGCCCAATACCGTGATGCGCAGCATGTTTGCCGGCTCCGCCGCCGTGGCCGCGTTGTGCATCCTGCTGGTGGCCTACACCCCGGATGCGGCACAGGTCATCGCCCTGCTCTGCGTCGCCCTGTTCTTCATCCGCTGGTGCGGCATGTACTGGTGCCTGCCGGCCATCCTCGGTGGCAAGTCCAAGGCCGGCGTACTGGGCGGCAGCATGAACTTCTGCGGCAACATGGTGGGCGTGGTGGTGCCGATCCTGATCGGTCTGATCGTGCAGTTCACCGGCTCCTACTTCCTGGCCCTGATCTTCTTCGTGGTCATGGCCTTCGGCCTGATGCTGTTCTCGGGCCTGATCGACTATCGCGAGCGCGGGCTGGCCTGAGCCCCGCTGCACTTTTGAGGTAACCGTCATGCAGCTCATTACAAGAACAGGCAGCCAAAGCGCTGCCCTCGCCGTGATCCGACTCAACCCGCTGGACGATGTGCTGATCGCCCGCCAGCCGCTGACCGAAGGCCTCGAGCTGGAGGAAGGCATCCGCGTGCTGGCGGCGATCCCTGCCGGGCACAAAGTGGCCGCCCGCGCGATTGCGAGCGGCCAGCCCGTCCGCCGCTATGGCCAGATCATCGGCTTTGCCAGCCAGGCCATCGCCGCCGGCGAGCATGTCCACGTACACAACCTGGCCATGGGCGATTTTGCCCGCGACTACGCCTTCAGCGTCGATGCCAAGGGCGTCACCGCGCCCACCGGCGACAGCTTCATGGGTATCGTCCGCGGCGATGGCCGGGTCGCCACCCGCAACTACATCGGCATCCTCACCTCGGTGAACTGCTCGGCCACCGTGGCCCGGGCCATCGCCGACCATTTCCGTCGCGACATTCACCCCGAGGCCCTGGCGCCCTACCCCAATGTCGACGGTGTGGTGGCGCTGACCCACGGCGTCGGCTGTGCCGTGGACCCGGGCGGCGAAGCCCTGGCCATGCTGCAACGCACCCTGGGCGGTTATGCGGTGCACGCCAACTTCCACTCGGTGCTGATGATCGGCCTGGGCTGCGAGACCAACCAGATCCCCGACCTGCTGGCCGCCCAGGGCCTGGAAAGCTGCAACACCCTGCGCACCTTCACCATCCAGGGCACCGGCGGCACCTCCAAGACCATCGCCAGCGGCATCGCCCAGGTCAAATCGCTGCTGGCCGAGGCCAACGACATACAGCGCGAGCCGGTCAGCGTGCGCCACCTCACCGTGGGCCTGCAGTGCGGCGGTTCCGACGGCTACTCGGGCATCACCGCCAACCCGGCGCTGGGCAATGCGGTAGACCGCCTGGTGGCTGCCGGCGGCACCGCGATCCTCTCGGAAACCCCGGAAATCTATGGTGCCGAGCACCTACTGACGCGCCGTGCGGTCAGCCGGCAGGTGGGGGAAAAGCTCATCGCCCGGATTCAGTGGTGGGAAGCCTACTGCGCCCGCATGGGCGCCGAACTGAACAACAACCCCTCCGCCGGCAACAAGGCCGGTGGCCTGACCACCATCCTGGAGAAATCCCTCGGCGCTGTGGCCAAGGCCGGCTCCAGCGACCTGGTGGACGTCTACGAGTACGCCGAACCGGTGCGCGCCCACGGCCTGGTGTTCATGGACACCCCCGGCTACGACCCGATCTCCGCCACCGGCCAGGTCGCCGGCGGTGCCAACCTGATCGCCTTCACCACCGGCCGCGGCTCGGCCTACGGCTGCGCGCCTTCGCCGTCGATCAAGCTGGCCACCAACACGCGCCTCTGGGAAACCCAGGAAGAAGACATGGACGTGAACTGCGGCGGCATTGCCGACGGCAGCATGACCATCGAGGAGCGCGGCGAGCATATCTACCGGCTGATGCTGCGCATTGCCTCGGGCGAGCGCAGCAAGAGCGAGCAGCACGGCTACGGCCAGAACGAATTCGTGCCGTGGCAGATCGGCGCCATCACCTGATTTTCCGTTCCACCTGATCTGGAGTCCCCAATGATCCTCGGACACAACTACATCGGCGGCCAGCGCTCGGCCCAGGGCGAAACCCGCCTGCAGAGCCTCGACGCCAGCACCGGCGAGCCGCTGCCGCACCTGTTCGTGCAGGCCACCGAGGCGGAAGTGGATGCTGCGGCAAAGGCAGCCGCCGCCGCATTCCCGGGCTACCGCAACCTGAGCGCCGAGCAACGCGCCAGCTTCCTTGACGCCATCGCCGACGAACTGGACGCCCTGGGCGATGACTTCGTCGCCACCGTTTGCCGCGAGACCGCCCTGCCCGCCGGCCGCATCCAGGGCGAGCGCGGCCGTACCAGCGGCCAGATGCGCCTGTTCGCCAGAGCGCTGCGCCGCGGCGACTTCTACGGGGCGCGCATCGACCACGCGCAACCCGAGCGCCAGCCGCTGCCGCGTCCGGACCTGCGCCAGTACCGCATCGGTGTCGGTCCGGTGGCGGTGTTCGGCGCCAGCAATTTCCCGCTGGCCTTCTCCACCGCCGGCGGCGACACCGCCTCGGCACTGGCCGCCGGATGCCCGGTGGTGTTCAAGGCCCACAGCGGCCACATGGCCACCGCCGAGTGGGTGGCCGATGCCATCCTGCGCGCTGCCGAACGCACCGGCATGCCGGCGGGCGTGTTCAACATGATTTATGGCGGCGGTGTCGGCGAATGGCTGGTCAAGCACCCGGCGATCCAGGCCGTGGGCTTCACCGGTTCGCTCAAGGGCGGCAATGCCCTGTGCCGTCTGGCTGCCGAACGCCCCCAGCCGATCCCGGTGTTCGCCGAGATGTCCAGCATCAACCCGGTGATCCTGCTGCCCGAAGCGCTCAACGTCCGTGGCGAGGCCATTGCCCGGGAACTCAGCGCCTCGGTGACCCTGGGTTGCGGCCAGTTCTGCACCAACCCCGGCCTGATCCTCGGCCTGCGCTCGCCCCAATTCAGCGCCTTCCTCGAACAGTTCAAGGCGCAGATGGCCGAGCAGCCGGCGCAGACCATGCTCAACGCCGGCACCCTGGCCAGCTACCGCAAGGGCCTGGCGCACCTGCACGAGCATCCGGGCATCCGCCACCTGGCCGGCGCCACGCAAGCCGGACAACAAGCGCAACCGCAACTGTTCCAGGCCGATATCAGCCTGCTGCTCAATGGCGACGAACTGCTGCAGGAAGAAGTCTTCGGCCCGGCGACCCTGGTGATCGAGGTCGAAGACCAGAACCAGCTGGGCGCTGCCATCCAGGCCCTGCGCGGCCAGTTGACCGCCACCCTGATTGGCGAACAGGCGGAACTGCGCGCCTTTGCCTGGCTGGGCGAACTGCTTCAGGAAAAGGTCGGCCGGGTGCTGCTCAACGGCTATCCGACCGGTGTCGAAGTGTGCGATGCGATGGTTCATGGCGGCCCGTACCCGGCCACCTCGGATGCTCGCGGCACTTCAGTCGGCACCCTGGCCATCGACCGTTTCCTGCGGCCGGTGTGCTTCCAGAACTACCCTGACGAACTGCTGCCGGCGGCGCTGCGGGAGGCCAATCCGCTGGGGATATCGCGGCTGGTGGATGGCGAATACCGCCGCTAGGGCCTGAATGACCTCATCGCCGGCAGAATCAAAACAAGTGCCAGACAAACCCACCCTTCAAAATCCCGCCTCAACCCTTTACCGTGCGCCAATCCTTCCAGCGAGACCGCGCCCCCATGGAGCACAAAGCCCTCCGCGACGCCTTCACCGGCCTGCCTGTTTTCTTCGCCGTCGCCCGCGAAGGCAGTTTCACCCGCGCCGCCGCGAGCCTGGGCCTGTCGCAGACCGCGGTCAGCCACGCGGTCCGCGCCCTGGAGCGACGCCTGGGCGCTCAACTGCTGTCGCGCAATTCCCGCTCGGTTACCCTCACCGAAGCCGGCGAGCAACTGCTGCGCAACGTAGCGCCACAGATGCAGGCCATCGACAGCGAGCTGGAAGCGCTCAACGACTTGCGTGACAGCCCCGCCGGCACCCTGCGCATCAGCGCCTCGGACCACGCGGTCAGCGACGTGCTGATGGCCAGGCTGCGCACCTTCCTGCCCCGGCACCCGCAGATCAAGGTTGAGCTGAGCACCGACAACGGCTTCGTCGATATCGTCGCCGAGCGTTTCGACGCCGGCGTGCGCATGGGCGAATCCCTGGCTCAGGACATGATCGCCGTGCGCATCGGTCCCGACGCGCCGTTCAGCATCGCCGCCAGCCCCGCGTACCTGGAGCGCCACGGCACGCCCGCCGCACCGCAAGACCTGCTCCGGCACAACTGCATCAACATCCGCCTGCCCAGCCGGGGCAACCTGTGGGCCTGGGAATTCGAGAAAGACGGTCACCCGCTCAACCTCAAGGTGGATGGCCAACTGGTGTTCAACAACGGCTTCGACTGCGTGGACGCCGCCGTCGCCGGGCTCGGCGTGTGCTACATGCCGGAGGGGATGGTGACGCCCCATGTCCGCAGCGGTGCGCTGGTGCAACTGCTGCAGGACTGGTGCCCGGTCTGGCCGGGGCTGCACCTGTATTACCCGAGCCGCCGCCAGCCGTCCCGGGCCATGGCATTGCTGATCGCGGCCTTGCGCTATCCACCAGCTTGAGCTTGGATTTATCAGTCTGGTGCATGGGTTCATGCGCCCTGTGCGGGTTAATGAGATGAAAGCCGCGTTCTAGACTGCCCGCCTTCGTCATCGCAGCCAAAGAAGGCGCCACCATGGCCAAAGAACCCTACAGCGACCTGCTGGCCCTGATCGCCATCGCCCGCGAGCGCAGCTTCACCCGCGCCGCCGCCCAACTGGGCATGTCACAGTCGATGCTCAGCCATGTCATCCGCGCCATGGAGGCACGGCTGGGCGTACGCCTGCTGACCCGCACCACCCGCAGCGTCTCGGTCACCGAGGCCGGCGAGCGGCTGATCGCCTCGGTCGGGCCACGGCTGCAAGCCATCGAGGCGCAATTGCACGCGGTCGCCGAGTTCGGCGACTTTGCCAGCGGCACCCTGCGCATAACCGCCAGCGATCACGCCATCGACACCCTGCTGTGGCCAAAGCTGGCGCCGCTGCTGGCCCGACACCCACGTCTGAACCTGGAATTGCACAACGACTACGGCTTCGTCGATATCGTCCAGGGTCGCTTCGATTTCGGCGTGCGCCTGGGCGACGGTCTCGCCCGCGACATCCGCGCCATTCCCATTGGCGAGGCGTTCGGCATGGCGATCGTGGGCGCACCCGATTACTTCGCCGACCGCGAAATGCCTCGCTCTGCCAATGAGCTGACCGCTCATGACTGCATCAACCTGCGCCTGCCCACCCACGGCAACCTATACGCCTGGGAACTGCAACAGGACGGCCAGCCCCTCAGCGTGAAGGTCGGCGGCCGCCTGGTGTTCAACGGCATCTACCAGGTGCTCAACGCAGCCCTTGCCGGCCATGGCCTGGCCTATGTGCCGGAAGACCTCGCCCGCCCGCACATCGCCGCCGGCCGGGTGCTTGCGGTGCTTGAAAATTGCTGGCGGCGCTTTCCCGGCTACCACCTGTACTACGCCGCCCAGCGCGATCCGTCGCTGGCGATGCAGGTAGTGATCGACGCCCTGCGCCTGCCGGACTGATTTATCAATCCTGTCGCTAGGTTCATGCAATGGACGCGGGGAATGCCCGTGCTAGCGTTTTGGGTTTGGGCCACGCCGAAGCGTGGCGCCTGCCTATAAGAAAAATCGACACATCAACCGACTGATCAGCAGGTGAACCATGGACCTACGCATCAACCAGAAGACCGTCCAGGTCGAGGCTGACGCCGATACGCCCTTGCTCTGGGTGCTTCGCGACGACCTGGGCATGACCGGAACCAAATATGGCTGTGGACTGGCCCAGTGCGGCGCCTGTTCGGTGCTGGTGAACGGCAATGTGGTGCGCTCCTGCGTGACCCCGATCGCCGCGGTGGCGGGCCTCGAAGTGACCACCATCGAAGCCATCGAGGCCGATGAGGTGGGCAAGCGCGTGGTGGCGGCCTGGGTCGAGCATCAGGTGGCCCAGTGCGGCTACTGCCAGTCCGGCCAGGTGATGGCAGCCACCGCGCTGCTCAAGCACAACCCCCGCCCCAGCGATGCACAGATCGATGCGGCGATGGTCAACCTGTGCCGCTGTGGCACCTACAACGCCATTCATGCCGCCGTGCACGAACTGGCGGCGCAGCAGGAGCAGGCCTGATGAACACGCCCGTCGACGCTCCCGAAGCACTCACCGCCCTGCTGCGCGGCGAACCGGTCAACCTGTCCCGCCGGCGCTTCCTGCTGGCATCCGCGGGCACCGCCGTCGGTGCGCTGGTACTCGGCTTCGGCCTGCCCATGGGCTCGGCCCGGGTCCAGGCCGCTGCGGCCGCGACTGCCGAACGCGGCACCCAGGTGCCGGCCTTCCTGGAAATCCGCCCGGACAACAGCATCCGCCTGCTCTGCCCCTTCATGGAAGGCGGCCAGGGCACCTACACCGCCATGGCGCAGATCGTCGGCGAAGAACTGGACGCCGACCCCGCCACCTTCCTGGTGGATAGCGCGCCGCCCGGCGATGCCTACGTAGTGATGGAAAACGGCATGCGCATCACCGGCGGCAGCATGTCGGTGCGCATGAGCTACCCGACCATGCGCCGCCTTGGCGCCCTGTGCCGGGCCATGCTGTTGCAGGCGGCATCGGAGCAGCTCGGCGTGGCGCTGGGCGAACTGTCCACCGAGCCCGGCAAGGTGATCCACGCCGCTTCGGGCCGTTCCCTGGCCTACGGCGAACTGGCCGCACGGGCCATGGACCTGCCGGTGCCCGACCCGGCCAGCGTCAAGCTGCGCGATCCTGCGCAATTCCGCTGGATCGGCAAGCCGGTACGCCGCGTCGATGCCTACGACAAATCCACCGGCAAGGCCCTGTACACCATCGATATCACCCTCGACGGCATGCTGCATGGCGCCGTGCAGCACGCGCCGCGGCTGGGCATGACGGTGGGCGGCCTGCGCAATGAAGAACAGGTCAAGGCCATGAAGGGTGTGCATTCGGTGCATCGCCTGCCCGGTGCCGTGGCCGTGGTGGCCGAACGCTGGTGGCACGCCAAACGCGCGGTGGAAGCCCTTCAGGTGGACTGGCAGGAGGCCCCCGCCGACTCGACGCTGCGGGCGATGCCGGCAGACTTCTCCAGCGATGGCTTCCGCGATCAACTCGCCGCCGCCAAGGGCCCGGCCCGGGACGATGAAAACGAAGGCGACGTCGCCGGCGTGCTGGCCAAGGCGAAAACCACGGTCGAAGCCACCTACCATAACCAGTACCTCAACCACGCCCAACTGGAACCGCCCTCGGCCCTGGCACGGTTCAACCCGGACGGCTCGCTGGAGATATGGCTGCCCAACCAGGCGCCGGACATGTTCCGCGCCGATATCGCCAAGCGCACCGGCCTGGATCCCGCGCAGATCACCCTGCACTCACCGCTACTGGGTGGTTTCTTCGGCCGGCACTTTCTCTACGCGTCTGCCAATCCGTACCCACAGGCCATCGAGCTGGCCAAGGCGGTGGGCCGCCCGGTCAAGCTGATCTGGAGCCGGGAAGAAGAATTCCTCCGCGACGTGCTGCGTCCGGTGGCCGTGGTCAAGTTCCGCGCCGCGCTGGATGCCGACGGCCTGCCCGTGGCCCTGGAAGCGGTCAGCGCCACCGAAGGCCCGACCGAAGCCCTGGCGGGCAAACAGGGCGACAAGATCGATCCGACGGCGGTCGAGGGCCTGGCCGGCAAGTCCTATGCGATCCCCAACAAACGCATCGCCCAGATCTACGTCAAGGGCCCGGCCATGCTCGGCTACTGGCGTTCGGTGGGCAACTCGCTGAACGACTTCTTCTACGAGGCCTTCCTTGACGAACTGGCCGACAAGGGCGGCAAGGACCCGTACGAACTGCGCCTGCACCTGCTGCGCGACAACCCGCGCCTGACCACGCTGTTGCAAGCGGTGGGCGAGCTGTCCGGTGGCTGGAAGCGCGGGCCCTTCGCCGCCGAGGACGGCAGCCGCCGTGCCCGTGGCGTGGCCATGGCGTCGCCGTTCGGCTCGGAGGCCGCAGTGATCGCCGAGGTGTCCATCGACAACGGCCAGGTGCGGGTCCACGACATCTGGCAGGCGATCGACCCCGGCAGCATCGTCAACCCGGCGATCATCGAAGCCCAGGTCAACGGCGCGGTGGCGCTGGGGCTGTCCCAGGCGCTGGTGGAAGAAGCGGTGTGGCTCGACGGCAAGCCCAAGGCACGCAACTACGACCTGTACCCGATCCTGCCGCCCTCGCGGATGGCCCGGGTGCATGTGCGGATCATCGAGAGCGGCGCAAAGATGGGCGGCATCGGCGAGCCGCCCTTGCCGGCGGTAGCGCCGGCGGTGGCCAATGCGGTGGCACGGCTGACCGGGCAGCGGATTCGCAGCATGCCCCTGAGCCGCTACACCTTCACCTGACAAGGAGCGCCCGATGACTCGCAGCCGATTCGCAAGAACCGCCGGCTGGCTGGCGCTGCCGTGCCTGGTCGCGGCAGGCCTGCTGGCCTGGTACGTCACCCGCGAGCCCGCCTCGCCCTTCGCCGCCGTGCAGCCCGCTGCCGACGGATTCGACCCGGCACTGGTCAGCCGTGGCGAATACGTCGCACGCCTGTCCGACTGCGTGGCCTGCCACAGCCTGGCGGACGGTCCGCCGTTCGCTGGCGGCCTGAAAATGGCCACGCCCCTGGGGGCGATCCATGCCACCAACATCACCCCCGACCGGGAAACCGGCATCGGCGGCTACAGCCTCGCCGACTTCGACCGCGCCCTGCGCCACGGCGTGGCACCGGGCGGGCGCCGGCTGTACCCGGCCATGCCCTACCCGTCCTACGCCAAGCTCAGCGATGACGACGTGCGTGCCCTGTACGCCTTCTTCATGCAGGGCGTACGCCCGGCCCGCCAGGCCAACCCGCCCGGCGAGATCCCCTGGCCGCTGAACCTGCGCTGGCCCATCGCGTTGTGGAACGGCCTGTTCGCGCCCACCACGCCGTATGCCGACAAGCCCGGCCAGGATCCGCTGTGGAACCGCGGCGCCTACATCGTCCAGGGCCCCGGCCACTGCGGCAGTTGCCACACGCCTCGGGGCATCGCCTTCAACGAGAAGGCCCTGGACGACAGCGGCAAGCCGTTCCTCGCCGGTGCCCTGCTCGACGGCTGGTACGCCCCGAGCCTGCGCGCCGACCACAACACCGGCCTGGGCCGCTGGGACGAGACGGAGATCGTGCAATTCCTCAAGACCGGGCGTAACCGCCACGCGGTGGTGTTCGGCTCGATGACCGAGGCCTTCAACAACTCCACCCAGTTCATGAGCGACGACGACCTGGCCGCCATCGCCCGCTACCTGAAGTCCCTGCCCGGCGACCCGCAGCGGGACGGCGCACCCTGGCAATACCAGGCGGTCAACGCCAGCGAGCACCTGGACGCGCCCGGCGCCCACACCTACGTGACCCGCTGCGCCACCTGCCATGGCCTCGACGGCAAAGGCCAGGGCGAATGGATGCCAGCGCTGGCCGGTGCCACCTCGGCACTGGCCGGGGAAGACGCCTCGGCGATCAACATCACCCTCAACGGCTCGCAGCGTATCGTCGCCGCCGGCGTGCCGGACGCCTACCGCATGCCGGCCTTCCGCGAGCAGCTGTCGGACCGGGAAATCGCCGAGGTGCTGAGCTTCATCCGCAGCACCTGGGGCAATGCCGGCGGCAAGGTCGAGGCCAAAGCGGTGAACACCCTGCGCGGGCACACCGATCCGGCCAGCAGCAGCCCGATCATTCTGCACATGCGCTGAGGAGGTCATTCATGGAAAGCATCGATCTGCTGGTCCTGCGCACCTTGCGCGACTGGCGTCAGGCCGGCGAACCGGCCCTGCTGGCCACCGTGGCCCGCACCTGGGGCTCGTCGCCACGCCCGGTGGGCTCGATGATGGCCCTGCGCGGCGATGGCCGGGTGGTGGGTAGCGTGTCAGGGGGTTGCATCGAGGACGATCTGATCCACCGCTACACCTGCGCCCATGGTGGCGCCGGGATGCAGCCTGGACCGCCCGAAGTGGTGCGCTATGGCGTCAGCGCCGACGAGGCCCATCGTTTCGGCCTGCCGTGCGGCGGTACCCTGGAACTGATCCTGGAATTCGACCCCTGCGCGGCGGCGCTGGTGCGATTGCTCGACTTGCTCGACGGCGGCAGCCTGGTGCGCCGCGATCTCGACCTGAGCACTGGCGCGGTCAGCCTGACGCCAACGCATCGGGCGCAGCCGTTCGGCTTCGGCGGCGGGCACATGCTCAATACCCTCGGCCCCGGCTACCGTCTGCTGCTGATCGGCGCCGGCGCCCTCGCCGAATACGTGGCGACCATGGCCCTGTTCAACGGTTTCAAGGTCACCGTCTGCGATCCGCGTCCGGAGTACATCGGCGGCTGGAGCGTCGACGGCGTGGACAAGGTCCGCGGCATGCCCGACGACGTGGTCCGCGAATTCCATGCCGACCCGCGCACGGCCATCGTCGCCCTCAGCCATGACCCCAGGCTCGATGACCTGGCCCTGCTCGAAGCCCTGCACAGCCCGGCGTTCTACGTCGGCGCCATCGGTTCGCGGCGCAACAGCCAGTTGCGCCGCGAACGGCTCATGGAACATTTCGGCGAAACCGAAGCGTCATTGCAGCGCCTGCACGGCCCCATCGGCATCTACATCGGCAGCAAGACCCCGGCGGAAATCGCCGTCAGCGTCATGGCCGAGTTGCTTGCCGCCAAGAACGGCGTTGCACTGCCAGGTGCGCTCAAGGTGTCCCGGGCCAAGCGTGCCCTGGAGCAACGGGCACCAGCGGCATGAACCGCTGTACCGCCCTGGTGCTGGCGGCAGGGCAAGGCAGCCGGTTCGGCAGCGACAAGCGGCTGGCCCGCCTATCGTCCGGGCAGACGTTGCTGGCGGCGACGCTTGCGCGGGTGCTGGAGGTGTTCGACGAGGTTTATGTGGTGCTGCGCGTCGGGGATGATCCGCAGGCTTTGGGTATCCCTCCGCAGGTGCGTATCGTACGGGCTGAAAGCGCTGGCGACGGCATGGGCAGCAGCCTTGCGGCGGGCATTGGCGGGCTGGCAGACAGTAAAGCCGAGGCCGTGGCGGTACTGCTGGGCGATATGCCGTGGGTCGCTGCCGAAACCCTGCGCCACCTGAGTGCCAATGCCTTGACCGGGCAGATCGTGGTGCCGGTGCATGAGGGGCAACGGGGTCACCCGGTGCTGTTCGGGCGGGCGTTCTGGCCGGCGTTGATCGCGGTCGGCGGCGACCAGGGCGGGCGCCAGGTGATTCTGGATCACCCGGATCGCTGCGTGCGGATTGCGGTAGCGGATGTCGGGGTGCTGCGCGATGTTGATCGACCGGGCGATCTGCCGCACCTTCGGCATCCGTAGGAACTGACCGGTGATGACACCCTCACCCTGCAGACCTGTTATCTTGATCGGCGTATCCCCCTCGTGCGCACCGAGAAGCCCCATGAACATCCTCTTCCCCACCCAAGGCCTCGGAACCCGGGAGCGTTTCGATTACTGGCAGGATGTCGTCTGTTCCCATTTCGTGCCCACCGCCAACCGCCAGTTGAGCAACGACCGTTTCGACGGCTCGCTGACGGCCGCAGCCAAGGGCGGTGTGTCGTTCTCCCATATCCGCTCGGCGCCCGTGGAATATGTCCGTGCCCGCCAGGACGATGACGTCGACCAGTTCTTCATCTCCCTGACCCTGTGCAACGAAGCCTGGGTCGAGCAGGCCGGCACGCTGTCGCGCCAGCGCCCGGGCGACATCATCCTCTACGACAGCGCCCGCCCCTTCACCTGCTCCTTCCCCACCGGCGACGACCAGATCGTGCTGGGCGTGCCACGGGCGTTGCTGCAACGGCACCTCCCCGATGCCGAGCGTTTTCTCAACCGCACCCTGGAAAGCACCTCGCCCCTCGGCGGCTTTGCCCGGACCATGCTGATGGAAGCCTGGCAGGCGCGCGCGGTGTCGGACGCCATCAGCGAACGGCTCAACGGTGCCTTTCTCGACGTATTGTCCAGCGCCTTCGAAGCTGCGTTCGGCGGCAAGGCGCCGGCCAGTGAGCAACGTTGGGAACAGCAACTGGAGCGGGTCAAGCGCTACCTCCTGGCGAACCTTGAGCGCAGCGACCTGAGCATCGAGCAGATCGCCGCCGCCACCCACCTGTCCAGTCGCAGCCTGAGCCGGCTGTTCGCCGGCGAAGGCTCCAGCGTCATGCGCTGGCTCTGGCAGCAGCGCCTGGCGGCCTGCCATGACGCCCTGCTGGCAGGACGCTTCCAGCAGGTCAGCGTGGCGGCCCTGAGCTACGGCTTCACCAACCTCTCGCATTTCAGCAAAGCCTTCAAACAAGCCTACGGCCTCTCCCCGCAACAACTGCTGCGCCAGCCCTGACGCGACTGGCGATTCCAGCACACCTCTTGGCCTGCCAGGCAAAGCACCTGCATTCCTGAGCGCGCAGCATGGCTGTGCGTGCCCGTGACTGTGCCCCCAATAACAATCGCCGCCTGCCGCAGCGGTCTCTGATTCTTTTCGTAGCTGCCATAACACCAACAACCGAGGTCAACCATGAACCGAGGCTACGTCTATGTATTGCTTTGCTATTTCCTCATCGGCATCAGCTATCCCATCGCCAAGGACGCCATGAACCAGATTCCCATCTGGCTGTTCACCAGCATCACCTTTGCCATCGCTTTCGCTTTGCTCATGCCGTTCGTGCACTTTGGTGACCGGCTCGCCCTGCACCGCCTCGGCCTGCGGGCCTGGGTCGCGATCGGCATCCAGGCTCTGCTGGGCGCGGTGCTGTACACCGTGTTCCTGCTCTATGGCTTCGCCTCCGCCACTGCCATCGTTGCCTCGGTGTTCAGCAGTCTGGCGCCCGCTGCAGTGCTATCCCTCGCCTCGCTGTTGCTCAAGGAGCGGCTGAGCTTGAGAAAGCTGGGGGCGATCGCCCTGGCCATTGCCGGTGTCCTGGTGCTGACGCTGCCTGGTGCCGAGGGCGGCGGCGAGACCTCCCTGGCCGGGCTGGTGTTTCTGTTGCTGTCGACGCTGTCCACCGCCGCTGCGGTCATCGCCGCGAAGAAGATCGACGTTGACCTGCCGCCAGCGACCCTCGCCGCCGGCGTGTGCCTGGCCGGCACCTTGCTCACCCTGCCGATGGCGGTCGACCAAGGGCTGGCCTTCGACTGGCGACAGCTCGGCACGGTCAATATCGGGGTGATGGTGTATTACGGCGCGCTGGTCTGGGCCGTGCCCTACCTGCTGTATTTCAAGGGGGTGCCGCTGATTCCCGCCAGCGCCACCGGCATGGCCATTGCCGTGGTGCCGATCGCCGCCAGCTTTTTTTCCATCCTGTTCTACGGCGAGCAGTTGCACCTCACCGACTGCCTGGCCTTGGTGCTCGTGACCCTTTCAATCATTGCCGCTGAAGCCCGCGAGCCGCGCAAGGCGGTACTGGCGAATACCGCCTGACGGTGGTTTCCGTTTTCTCCAACCGATGGTGACCTGATGACCCACAACACCGATAAAACCCTCCGCCTGCTATTCCCGCAATGGCAAGGCGGCAACAACCCGCCCTACTTCTTCGGCGCGCAACTGCTGGCGTGGCTGGCTCCCGAGGCCAGCGGCCCGGTGGAGCAGGTGCCCGTGAGCGAACCCGACGGCCAGCCGCTACCACTGGAGGACGGCATCATTGCCCGTGCCGCCTTGCTCCGACAGTTGGAGCACGCCCGCCAGTTGATCGACAAGCACCAGCCCGAGCGCCTCGTGGTGCTGGGCGGAGACTGCCTGGTGGACCTGGCGCCGCTCGCCTACCTCAACGAGCGCTATGGCGGTGACCTGGCGGTGCTGTGGGTCGATGCCCACCCCGACGTGATCACCCCGAAAGACTTCCAGCACGCCCACGCCATGGTGCTGGGCAACCTGCTGGGTGAAGGTGATCGCGATTTCGCCGACACCGTGCCAGTGCCGCTGAAGCCGGCCAACGTGATGTACGCCGGCCTGCAGAAGACCCTCGACGTGGAAACCGCCACCCTGCAGCGCCTGTCCCTGCGCAGCGCCGGCCCCGCCGAACTGGCCGACAGCAGCGAACCGGTGCTGCAGTGGCTGCGCGAGACCGGCGCCCGGCACCTGGCGATCCACCTCGACCTGGACGTGCTCGATCCTGGCCTGTTCCGCTCGCTGCTGTTCGCCCAGCCGGACATTCCCGCCGACACATTCGACGGCATCGCCCAGGGCAAGATGCGCATGGAACAGGTGATCCGCCTGCTGGCCGATGTTGCCGAGGTGGTGGACGTGGTGGGCATCGGCGTGGCCGAGCACCTGCCGTGGGACGCCCTGGCCATGAAGAACATGCTGGCACGCCTGCCGCTGCTGGGTGATGCGCGGCGCTGAGTCGCGACCTTAACCGACCTCTCCTACAGCGCCCCCGGATTGTTCCGGGGGCGCTGTCCTGTTTGTCCCTGACTGGATGTGAACCATGAAAGCACTGGTAGCCACGCGCTTCGGCGCGCCTGCGCAAATGACCCTCGAAGAACGTCCCATGCCACAGATCAAGCCCGGCCACAGCCTGGTGAAAGTCCACGCCGCCACCGTCAACCCCTTGTCCTCTCTGGTGCGCTCGGGTCGGGTCCCGGCGGCCCAGGCACCGAGGGTGCTCAGCAATGACGGCTCGGGTGTGGTCGAAGACAGCGCCCGCTTCCCTCGCGGCACCCGGGTCGCCCTTTACGGCGGCGCACAACTGGGCATCAGCGAGGACGGCCTGCAACAGCAGTGGGTGGTGGTGGAAGACAAACGCCTGATCGAACTGCCGGACAGCTTCGACCTCGACGAAGGCGCGGCACTGCCCATCAACTACGTCACCGCGTATCAGGCGTTGAGCCGGGTCGGTCAGGTCCGCGCCGGCCAGACCGTGCTGATTTCAGGAGCCTCCGGGGCGCTCGGCCATGCCCTGATCCAGATCGCCAGGGCGCTGGGAGCCATCCCGGTCGGCCTCGTTTCCACAGCGCGGAAAGTGCCTTGTGCCGAGCGTTCGGGCGCCGCGACGGTGATCGACCTCTCCAGCCAGGACCTCAGGCAAGCGGTACTGGCGGCCACCGACGGCCGTGGCGCCGACCTGGCGTTCGACCCGGTGGGCGGCGAGCTGCTCGGGCAGTTGGTCGGTGCGCTGCGCACCCGTGGTGCCGTGGTTTCGATCGGTTTCGTCGGCGGCCAGACCGCCAGTTTCGACGTCGCCGACCTGGTGGTGGAAGAAAAACGCATCCTCGGCTACGACGCCTGGCTGGAAACGGACGAGGACGTGGCCGCGACCTTCACCGCTCTGCGCGGCTTCATCGACCAGGGCCAGTTGCGTCCACTGATCGATAGCCGCTATACCCTGGCCGACTACGAAGCCGCCCATGCGCGCCTGGCCTCCCGCGAGGCAACAGGAAGCATTCTGCTGCTGCCCTGAGTTCCAATAGCCCGAAAACCTGCCCTCCACCTTGTGGGAGCGGCTTCAGCCGCGATTGGCCGCAGAGCGGCCATAAAACCTGAGTCCGCGATGCACCTGGCAGACCCGGTGCTCAGGGTTTACGACGGCTTCGCCGCCGATCGCGGCGGTCCGGCGTTCCGGTGAATCCACTCCCACAATCAATCCGGGCACACAACGTGGGTGCTGAGCGCCAGTGTCACCATGCTGGAGAAGTCGATGAACCGCTCGCTGTCGGCAGCCACCGCCGCCAGCCGGGTGGTATACACCGCATCCGCCTCGCTGCGGTAGGTGTAGACCGACAACGCATCGAACCCGCTGTCGCAAGGGATGCCGCCAACGTTGTCGGTGGCCAAGGTCTTGTGCTGCACATAGCTGACCAGCCCCCGGGCTTCCCGGACCATGACCTGACGATGCGCCTCATAGAGCACCTCGAACTCATCCCGGCTGAGGCCAGGCTTGCGGCGGAAGGCAAAGGCTACGGTGAACATGGCGGTGAATTCCTCTGTAGGTGCTGCAAGAAAAAGCCCCCGGCGGGCGGGGGCATCACGAACAATCAGAATGCGTGGACGAAGCGCACCCGGGCGCCACGGGTCTCGAAGGCGTTATCGACCTTGAGGTCCTGGATGTATTCGACCTGCACGTTGTCCTGGCGGGTCAACTGCTTGGCCAGGCCGAACGCGACGGTCTGCACCTTCGAGCGGTCGTCCTGGTTCACCCCGCCCAGTTCCGTCTCGCCGCCACTGGCCCAGGTGTACTTGGCCGAGGCCCAGATCGTCGGGGTCAGGTTGTAGGCGTAGATGGCCTGGGCGCTCCAGACCTTGTCCTTTTTCTGGGTCTGGCCAAGGTAGTCGTCGTTGCGACCGAAGAAGTCCACGGCGGCGATCAGGTCCACCGTGGTGTTTTCGCCGAAGCCCTTGGTCATGCCGAACTCGGCGGTGTAGCTCCAGCGGTTGCTACCCAGGCTGGTGCCGGGACGCTCGTCGTTGTAGTTGCCGGTGGGCACGGTGACGTAGGGGGTGAAGGCGACCCAGGTCTTGTTCGCCGGGTCGTTCACGAACCAGAACGAGCTGAGCAGGATCATGTCGCCCATGCTGCTGCGACGGTCGTCCACGGCGCCGGGGATGTTCACGTTCAACTGGCCCATGGGCAGGATGATCTGCGGATCGATGATCATCCCGCCGACTTCCATGAAATGGACGTAACGGGCGATCAGCAGGTCGGACGAGAAGTCCGCGCCGATGTCCTTGCCGTCCGCTACGTAGGTGTTGGCCTGTTTGTGGGTGTAGTAACCCACGGCAAGGTCGACCCCGGCCGGCGCGGCGATGTAGTCCCGGGCCATGGCGTCGCCGGCAGCCTGGGCGGAGATTGAGAGGGACAGCGACAGGGCGAAGCCGGAGAGCGTGATGAGTGTCTTGGTCATTGGCGTACTTTTTGTTTTTGTGGGGAAAAGCCGTCCGCGAGGCTGACACCGAAGTACCAACCCGAGGTGTGGGGTCAGGGGGAAACGGGGTTGGCGTCAGCTCTTGGCCTGGCCGGCGACGAAGCGTGCAGGCGCGGCGGCACTGCGCTTGCGGCGGTGGTCGTAGAGCCAGGCCGCGGCGAAGAACACCACCACGATCAGCGGCAGGAACGACGCAGTCTGAAAGATCGAGCCAGCGGCATCGACCATCACCTGGTCATGGGCCGGGGTCCCTTCCTTGAGCGCCTCGAAGGCGGCGCTGCCGCCAGCGCTGGCGATCTTGGCCTGGTCGAACAGCTTGCCGAAGGTGGGCATCAGCACGTAGGTGGAGAGCATCCCGGCCGACGCGGTGATGCCGATGGCCAGCGAGCCGCCTTCGGGGAAGCGCTCGGACGTCCCGGCGAGCATGGTCGGCCACAGCACGCTGGTGCCCATGCCGAACAGCAGCGCGGCGAACAGCCCGGTGGCCGGGCTCGACGCCTGGCTGAGCAATGCCAGGCCGACGAAGGCGAACAGGCAGCCGAAGAACAGGATGCCGCTGGAGCCGAGATGGCGGTACATCACCCCGGTGAACAGGCGTACCACGATCTGCACGGTGTAGATGAAGGCCACCAGCCAGAAACCCTGGATGCCGACGATGCGGGTCAGCGTCAGGTCGATCCAGCTACTGGGCACCAGTTCCGAGGCCGAGGTGAGGAACATCGCACACAGGAACAGGTAGAACGCCGGCCGGGTCAGGGTGTGGCGGAACATGCCGGCAAACGACACGCCATTGGCGACCCGCTCGCTGGGCGGGTACTTGACCCGGGAAATCAGCGCCAGGGCGATCACTGCCGGGATGAACACCAGGCCCAGTTGCAGCTTCCAGCCCAGCGCCAGCTTCTCCACCAACACGCAGGCCGGCGCTGCGATCAGCATGCCCAGGGCGAAGGCGGCGTGGAACAGGTTGAGCTTGAGCACCTTGCGGGTGGGGTAAATCGTCACCACCAGCGGGTTCAGCGCCGCCTCGATGGAACCCCAGGCCAGCCCCTGCAGCAGCGAGCCGCCCCACAAGAGTTGCCAGGCCCAGGCCGATTCCGGCGTGGCCGAGACCAGGGTCAAGGTGCCGGCCAGGTACAGCAGCACGCTGAGCACATGAGTACGGCGCAGGCCGATGGCATCCACCAGCGGCGCCATGACGAAGTTGGCGATCGCAAAACCGAGGAACAGCACCCCCAGTACCTCGCCGATCATGGCGCCGGAGGTCAGTGGATTGGTGGCGTCGAAGAAATCGTGCTTGATGGCGCTGGCGGCATTGAGCCGCAGCAGCACCTCGAAACCCATGCAGAACTGGGTGATGAATGCAGCGATGAAGATCTGGGTAACGGGGATGCCTTGCAGATGACGAGGAAGCCCCGGTGGATTGCTGTGCATGATGGCGTGCTCCTTCACCGAAACACGTTCGGCGACTATCGTTTTTGTTGGTCTGGTTCGAAGCGGGTTGGCAAGGCGTGGACGGGTGGTGGTTGCGGTCCTCGGGTTCTGGTGGGCGGCGCCCTCCGTGCAGCCGGTGGCCCTGGCCGTGATCCCTGGCCAGGGCGCGAAGCGTGACCGGCTAGGCGGTCGCGAGTTGTTCGCGGTGGCGCAAGACGGCGCTGTCGTCGTTGCCCGCAATGAAGGTGGCGGCGCGTTCGGCGATCATGATGGTCGGCGCCGTGGTGTTGCCGCGGATGATGGTCGGCATCACCGAGGCATCCGCGACCCGCAGCCCCTGGACGCCGCGCACCCGCAATTGCGGATCGACCACCGCCTCAGGCCCGCTGCCCATGGCGCAGGTGCCGGCAGGATGGAAGGCGTTCTGCGCATGGGCGCGGACGTACTGCTCAAGCGCCGCCTGGTCGTCGCCGACGTCGGCACCGGGCATCAGCTCGCCGTCCATGAAGCCCGCCAGCGACGGTGCCTTGAGGAAGCGCCGCGCCATGCGTACGCCGTTGACCAGGTTCTGCAGGTCACGGGGATCGCTTAGGAAGTTGGCGTTGATCAGTGGCGGATCTTTGGGGTCGCCACTGCGCAGGCGGATCTGCCCGCGGGAATGGCTGGTCAGGCAGCACGGCGCCACCGAGTAGCCGTGGCTGGGCTCGCCATCGGCCAGCTTGCCCCAGGCGGTGGAGGCCATGGCCAGGGTGTGGATCTGGATCTCCGGGCGGCCATCGCCGTCCAGGTCCATGAAGCCGCCGGTCTCCACCAGGCAGGAGCTGAGAATGCCGCTGCGGAACAGGCTCCATTCCAGGCCGTGGCGCAGCGCATTGAGGCCACGGTCCTGGCCGAGCAGGCTGATGGGGTCCTTCAGCTTGCCGTCCACCGGCACCACCAGGTGGTCCTGGAAGTTCTCGCCGACGCCTGGCAGGTCCACCAGCGTCTCGATGCCGTGCTCGCGCAGGTGCTCGGCCGGGCCGATGCCCGAGAGCATCAGCAACTTGGGGGTGATCAGGCTGCCGGCGCAGAGAATCACTTCCCGGGTCGCCTGCAGGGTGGTCTGCTGGCCGTTGCGCTCGGCGACGATCCCGGTGGCCCGCAGGTTTTCGATCAGCACCCGCGACACCCGGGTGTCGGTGCATACGGTGAGGTTGGACCGCGATCTGGCGGCGCGCAGGTAGGTGCGCGCCGAGCTGCCGCGTTCGCCTTTCTGGCTGGTGATCTGGTAGTAGCCGAAACCTTCCTGGCGCTCGCCGTTGAAATCGTCGTTGTAGGTAAACGGCCTGCCCTGCTCGTCCAGGGTTTCCTGGGCGGCCTTGACGAAGGCTTCGCTGAGGACGTGGCGGTGGCGGTTGTCCGAGACCACCAAAGGCCCGTCGTTACCGTGCAGCCGGCCACCCAGGCGCTGGTTGTTCTCGGCCTTGCGGAAGAACGGCAGCACCTCGTCGAACGACCAGCCGTCACAGCCGGACGCGGCCCAGCCGTCGTAGTCCTCGCGCTGGCCACGGATGTACAGCATGGCATTGATGGAGTGGCCGCCGCCGAGGGTGCGCGCCTGCATGATCTGGATCGGCCGGCCGCTGACATGGGCCGAGGGTTCGGCGTGGTAGGTGCTGGTGCGCGGCGTGCCCATCATGCGGAAGTAGCCGCCGTTCATGCGGATGAACAGGCTGTTGTCGCCAGGCCCTTCCTCGACCAGCAGGACCTTGTTGCGGGGATCTTCACTGAGGCGCGCGGCCACCACACAGCCGCCTGCGCCTCCACCGACGACTATGTAGTCGTACGTCTGGGTACTCATATCATCACCGTATCGCTGTTGTACTTGTAGGTAGCGGATGACGACATGCTAGGGGGCGGCGGGCCGGCGCGGCTTGGGTGGCCGCGCCAAGGTATTGGTTGCTGGCGCCAGTCGCGCAGCGCTCAGCGGGCGTTGTCGCGCAGGAGCTGGTTGGGCGTGACGCCGTAGGCTTTCTTGAATGCCTTGCTGAAATGGGACAGGTCGTTGAACCCGCAACTGAGCGCGGCCTCGCTGACCTGGCGGACCTTGCGTTCGGTCAGCGCCTTGTAGCTGGCTTCCAGGCGCTGCTGCCACAGCCACCGGTTGGCGCTGGTGCCCTCGGCGGCGAACAGCCGGTGCAGGGTGCGCAACGACACGTTGTGCCTGCTGGCAACGTCGTCCAGATGCAGTTCCGGGTCGTCGAGGTGCTCGCCGATGTAGCGCTTGATCTGCTCCAGCGGGTTCTTGCGTGCGCCGCTGACGCTGAAGCCGGCGGCATTCTCGAAGGCGAAGCACATGATGTCGAGCATGCCGCTGGACAGCCGTGGCTCGTCGCGACCGCCCTGCCCCATGCCCCAGCCCAGCGATTCGCGAATCATCCCGCCGACCATCGCGCCAAACGGCGAAGCCGCCTTGAGCGACAGCGCCAGGGCCTGTTCGCGCCCCTGCAGGCGGCTGATCACGCTGTCCCGGGGGACCTTCACGGCGATGGTCCGCGAGCCCGCCGGGTAGGCGATGCTCGACGGTGCCGAGGCGCTGTACAGGGCGACATCGCCGGGCAGCAGGATGGCCTGGCGATCGTACTGCTCCAGCACGCCAGTACCGGTGACCTGCAGCACCAGCTGGAAATGCTCCTCGGTCCGCCCCTTGAGCTGGGCCGGTCCGCGGTAGTACTCCATGGCCGGCGACACCACGTCGATCAGGTCCAGGCTGCCCAATTGGCAGCCCTTCATTTCGCCATGGAACGGGCGGTCGCTCTGCTGCCGGCAATCGACGGTGAGGAAGGTCTCGCAGATGGCTTCGGTCCAGTAGGCAAGGCGCTTGCGCTGGTCTATCGAGCCGGTGTTGAAGGCATTGAACATGGCGGGCGGGCCTCGCGATCAGTGATCTGTCGTTATTTTGTTAACAAGTTAATTGTTGTGTATTTCATTCGTCAACAGCCCCTCGTCCAGCGGATTGGCGTGCCCGACCCAACGTCTGGCGCGGGCAACCAAGCGTCCACGAGCCGCCCTTCGTAGCCTTCTCCCAAAGACAAAAACAACAAGGCGTTCGATATGCAAACTGCCCCGGGCCCTGATGGCCGCAACACCTTCGACTACATCGTGATCGGCGGCGGCGCCGCTGGCTGCGTGGTGGCCGCCCGCCTCAGCGAGGATCCCGCCAACCGCGTCCTGCTGCTGGAAGCCGGGCCTCACGCCCGTCATCCGCTGATCAGGATGGCCGGCGGCTATTTCAAGATTCACGGTACCTCACGCACCTTCCTGTTCAAGAGCGAGCCGACGCCCGGCGCCAACGGCCGGCAGATGCCGCTGCTGCAGGGGCGCACCCTGGGTGGCGGCACGGCGGTCAACGCCATGTGCTACAGCCGTGGCCAGGCCGAGGACTACGACGGTTGGGCCGCCGCGGGCTGCGCCGGCTGGCGCTACGACGAGGTACTGCCGTTCTTCAAGCGCGCCGAATGCAACAGCCGCCTGGCCGGCAAATACCACGGCACCGACGGCCCGCTGCGGGTCTCCGACGGCGTTCATCGCCACCCGCTGAGCGACGCCTTCATCGTCGCCGCGCAGCAGGCCTCGGGCGCGCCCGGCCTGCCGGCGGCGTTCAACCACGATTTCAATGGCGAAAAGCAGGCCGGCGTCGGCTTCTACCAGACCATGAGCTACCGCGGCGAACGCAGCAGCAGCTACATCGCCTACATCGAGAAAGCACAGCAGCGCCGCAACCTCACCGTGTGGACCGACAGCAGCGTGCTGAAGATCCTCTTCGACGGTACCCGCGCCAGCGGCGTACGGATGCGCCGCGAAGGCCAGGTCCAGGAGGTGATGGCGAGCGCGGAAATCGTGCTCTCGGCCGGCGCCTTCATGTCGCCCAAGCTGCTGATGCTCTCCGGCATCGGCCCGGCGGATCACCTGCGTGAGCACGGTATCGAGCCGCTGGTGGACCTGCCCGGCGTCGGCCAGAACTACCAGGACCACGTCCTGGTGCCGGTGGATGCCGACCTCAAGGAGCCCATCAGCCTCATGGGCCAGGACCGCGGCTGGCGGGCGGTGTCCAACGGTCTGCAATGGATGCTGTTCCGCAGCGGCGTACTGACCTCGAACATCGTCGAGTGCGGCGCGTTCTTCGATACCGATGGCGATGGCCGCTCGGAAATCCAGCTCAATGCACTGGCGGCCTCGTCCTGCGGCTGGGGCGACCCGATCCCGCAAGTGCACCGTTTCTCCCTGGCGCCGCTGTGCAACACCTGCCATTCCCGCGGCGAAGTACGGCTGCGCAGCGCCGACCCCGACGCCCTGCCAATGGTGCATGGCAATTACCTCGGCGCGCAGCAAGAGGTCGACAACCTGGTCGCGGGCATCCGCCTGGCGCGCAAGGTCATGGCCGCCCCGGCCCTGGCCCGGCTGCTCAAGGCCGAGTCACTGCCCGGCCCCGGTGTCGGCGACAGCGATGCCGAGCTGCAAGCCTATGTCCGCGCCCGTGCCGGCACCGCGCTGCACCCCGCCGGCACCTGCGCCATGGGCATCGGCCCCGACGCCGTGGTCGATCCGCAGTTGCGCGTGCGGGGCGTACAGGGCCTGCGGGTGGCCGATGCCTCGGTCATGCCCACCATCGTCCGCGGCAACACCGCCGCGCCCACCATCATGATCGCCGAGCGCGCGGCAGACTTCATTCGCACTGAAGCCGCAAGCGAGCCGCGCCGGGCGACCGCCTAGAGGACCACCATGAGCACGATCTTCCAGCCGCTGACCTTGCGCGGCGTAACCCTGAAAAACCGCATCGTCATGGCGCCGATGCTGATGTACACCGGCCAGGACGACGGCCAGGTCAACGACCTGCACCTGGCCCACTACGCCGCCCGCGCCCTGGGCGGTGTCGGCCTGATCACCTCGGAAGTGGTGGCGGTGCAACCTCGCGGACGCATCAGCCACACCGACCTGGGCCTGTGGGACGACAGCCAGATCGAAGGCCTGGCGCGCCTGGCGCAACTGATCCACACCTGCGGCGCCAAGTGCACCCTGCAACTGGCCCATGCCGGACGCAAGTCGATGGTCGAGGGCGACATCTTCGCGCCCTCGGCCATTGCCCACAGCGAGCAGCACCGCACCCCGCTGGAACTGGAGATCGCGCAGATCGAGGCCATCGTCCAGGCCTTCGCCGACGCCGCCCGCCGCGCCATCGACACCGGCTTCGACTGCCTGGAGATCCACGCGGCCCACGGCTACCTGATCCACGAGTTCCTGTCGCCGCTGAGCAACCGTCGCGAGGACCGCTACGGCGGCTGCGAGGAAAACCGCAACCGCCTGCTGTTGGAGATCGTCGCCGCCGTGCGTGACGTGTGGCCCCAGGACCGGCCGCTGATCGTGCGCCTGTCTGCCGAAGACAAGGCCGGCGATGGCGGCAACCATCTTGAAGTGACCACCCGCCTCGCCCAGTCGCTGAAGGCCCTGGGCGTTGACCTGCTGGGCATCTCCGCCGGCGGCCTGGCGCCGACCTTCAACGGCCAGATCGTGCCCGGCTACCAGGTGCCCTACGCCGCGCATATCCGCCAGCAGGTCGGTATTCCGGTGGGCTGCAACGGCTCGATCACCTCCAGCGAACTGGTCGAATCCATCCTGTTCTCCGAGTCCGCCGACCTGGTCTACATCGGTCGCGAACTGCTGCGCAATCCGTTCTGGCTGCTGAACGTCGCCCGCACGGCCGGCGTCGAGCCGCCCCTGGCGATCCCCGCCTACGCCCGCGCGACCGGGCCCTACGAACGCGGCCACTGAGAAGGAGTACCCGCCGATGAACACCGAACAGCAACGCCAGGCCGCCCGCCACCAGATCCTGCAACGGCTCCACGAATACTGCTGGGGCTACGACAGCAACGACATGCCGCTGCTGGGCAGCGTCTTTACCGAAGACGCCAGCAGCGGCGGCTTCGTCGCCGGCGCCGAGGTGGCCTGGGGCCCGTGGAGCGGCAAGGCCAGCATCGTCGAGGCGCTGAGCGCGATCCGCAATTCCCAGCCCGACCGCCGCCGCCATGTGGTGGACAGCTACCTCTTCGATGAACTGGACGAGCAGCGTGCCGAAGTCCGGCTCTACGTCTCGATCTTTTCCTACGCCAACGGCCAGCCACCGCACCTGGTCACCACCGGCGAATACAGCTTCACCGCCGTGAATAGCGGCGACCGCTGGCGCCTGAGCCGCCTCGACGAAGTGCTCGACAGCGCTTTCTGACCCCTTTTCCGAACAAGGAGCACGCGACATGACCCACACACAGGATTTCGACTGGACCCAGGCGCAGGCGGCACTGGAGCCGCTGCACCGCTACGGCTGGGGCTACGACGCCGGCGACATGCAACTGATGGGCTCGGCCTTCGCGGAAGACGCCAGCACCGGCGGCGTGGTGAGCAATTCCAGCAGCGGCTGGGGGCCCTGGACCGGCCGCACGGCCATCGTTGCCGGGCTGCAGGCAGTACGCGACGGCCAGACGGACCGGCGTCGCCACGTCATCACCACGCCGATGTTCCTCAGCCTGTCCAGCGAACGCGCCGTGCTCAAGGCCCTGCTCTCCTGCTACTCGATCCCGCCGGGCGAGCAACCGCGGCTGGCCACCACCGGCGAATACCTGGCCGAGCTGTCGCGGGTCGACGGCACCTGGCGCATCGACCGCCTCGACGCCGTGCTGGACGGCGAGTTCTGAGCCCTCACCTTCACCAAGGAATCACCCTTCATGACATCCCTTCTCGAACCCTATCGCCTTGGCGACCTCGATCTGCCCAACCGCCTGGTCATGGCGCCCCTCACCCGTGCCCGCGCCGGGCTCGATGGCGTGCCCACCGCACTGATGGCCGAGTACTACGCGCAGCGGGCCAGCGCCGGACTGCTGGTGTCCGAAGCGACCAACGTCAGCCCGATGTCGTGCCCGTTCGAACGGGCGCCGGGGCTGTTCAGCGCGGCCCAGGTCGACGGCTGGAAAGCGGTCACCGGCAGGGTCCACGAAGCCGGCGGGCGCATCGTCGCCCAGCTCTGGCATGGTGGCCGCATCGGTGCCATGGGCACCCTGGGCTGGGCCGAGCCGCTGTCGCCGTCCGGCTTCAACGATGACGTCGACAGCCTGCACGTCTGGGCGTTGCTGCAGAACGACAACTACGTGCGCATCAGTGCCACGCCGTCGCGGGCCATGACCCTGGACGAGGTGCGGGCGACCATCGCCGAGTACCGCGAGGCAGCCCGCAACGCTCTCGCCGCCGGCTTCGACGGCGTAGAGATCCACGCCGCCAACGGCTACCTGCCGCACCAGTTCCTGTCGGCGCGGGTCAACCAGCGCACCGATGAATACGGCGGCTCCATCGCCAACCGTGCGCGTTTTTTGCAGGACATCGTCGAGGCCGTGGCCGAAGTGGTACCCGCCGGGCGCATCGGTGTGCGGCTGTCGCCCTTCACCACCTACAACAGCGCCCAGGACGACTTCGCGGCCGATACCTATGCCTTCGTCGGGCGGATGCTGCAGGAGCGCGGGGTGGGCTACGTCCATATCGCCGATGTCAATGGCTGGTACGGGGCGCCGGATCTGGAAAGGATCCTGGGGATTCTCGACGGCAGCTTCGAAGGCGCGTTGATCGCCAATGGCGGGCTTGGACCTTGAGCAGGCCGAAACGCTGGTGAACGACCGGCGCGTGCCGCTGGTGGGCTTTGGCCGGTATTTCCTGGCCAATCCGGACCTGGTGGAGCGTATTCGCGACAAGGCACCGCTCAATGCCCTGGCCGAGCGTGGGTTGTATGCCGGTGGGGCGCAGGGGTATACGGACTATCCACGATATCGATAAAACCGCTCTGGGCGTTGCGGCGCCCAGTAGATCGAGCGCCGCCCGGGCGGCGCTTTGCGTCCAGCTTCGTTCCCGACCTACGACAGGGCGCCAGCCCTGCCGCAGTCCCGCACCATGAACCGCCCGTCACTTTTCCCGGCGCCCCGATCCAACCCTTTCCATCCCGCCGCTTCCAATGCTCAGTCCTCCCCTGCCCACAAGGAGCAAACCCGGCATGTTGGGCAAACTCAGCCTGGACGCGATCCCCTTCGACGACCGCATCATCATGACCACCCTGGCGGTGGTCGGCCTGATCGCGCTGGCCGGCCTGATGACCATCACCGCCAGGCGGAAATGGGGCTACCTGTGGCGGGAATGGTTCACTACCCTGGACCACAAGCGTATCGGCGTGATGTATATCGTCGTTGCCCTGGTGATGCTGCTGCGCGGCTTCGCCGATGCCATCCTGATGCGCACCCAGCAAGCCATGGCCGCAGGCGGCTCTGCCGGCTACCTGCCACCGGACCATTACGACCAGATTTTCACCGCCCACGGGGTGATCATGATCTTCTTCATGGCCATGCCACTGGCGGTGGGCCTGATGAATATCGTGGTGCCGCTGCAGATCGGCGCTCGCGACGTCGCGTTTCCCTTCGTCAATGCCCTGAGCTTCTGGCTGTTCGTCGCCGGGGCGATGCTGGTCAACCTGTCGCTGGGCATCGGCGAGTTCGCCCGCACCGGCTGGGTCGCCTATCCGCCGTTGTCCGGCATCGCCTACAGCCCCGGGGTCGGGGTGGATTACTACATCTGGTCGCTGCAGATCGCCGGGGTCGGCACCTTGCTCACCGGCATCAACTTCTTCGTCACCATCCTGAAAATGCGCGCCCCCGGCATGACCCTGTTCCGCATGCCGGTATTCACCTGGACCGTGCTGTGCACGGCAGTCCTGATCCTCGCCGCCTTCCCCATTCTCACCGCCACGCTGTTCCTGCTCAGCCTCGACCGCTATCTGGACATGCACCTGTTCACCAACGAACTGGGCGGCAACCCGATGATGTACGTGAACCTCATCTGGGCCTGGGGACACCCGGAGGTGTACATCCTGATCCTGCCGGCGTTCGGCATCTTTTCCGACGTGGTATCCACCTTCGCCCGCAAGCGGCTGTTCGGCTACCACTCGCTGGTGTGGGCGACGCTGATCATCACCCTGCTGTCGTTCGTGGTCTGGGTGCATCACTTCTTCACCATGGGCGCCGGGGCCAGCGTCAACGCCTTCTTCGGCATCATGACCATGATCATCGCCGTGCCCACTGGAGTGAAAATCTTTACCTGGCTGTTCACGATGTATCGCGGCAGGGTGCGTTTCGAGACGCCCATGCTGTGGACCCTCGGCTTTATCGTCACCTTCAGCATCGGCGGCATGAGCGGCGTGCTGCTGGCGGTGCCCGGAGCGGACTTTCTGCTGCACAACAGCCTGTTTCTGGTGGCGCATTTCCATAACGTGATCATCGGCGGCGCGGTGTTCGGCTATCTGTGCGGCCTGACCTACTGGTTTCCCAAAGTCTTCGGCTTTCGCCTCGACGACCGCCTGGGCCGCACCGCGTTCTGGTGCTGGCTGATCGGTTTCTACTTCGCCTTCATGCCCTCCTACGCCCTCGGTTTCATGGGCATGACCCGCCGTCTCGCCCATTTCGATGAACCGCAGTGGCGGCCTTTTCTGCTGGCCGAATTGCTGGGCGTCGGCATCATTCTCTGCGGCGTGATCTGCCAGATCCTGCAACTGGTGGTGAGCATCCGCCAGCGCGGGGCCAACCCTGACCGGAGCGGCGATCCCTGGGATGGTCGGACCCTGGAGTGGTCCACGCCTTCTCCACCACCGCCCTACAACTTTGCCAGGCTGCCTGTGGTGGACGGCCTCGATGCCTACTGGGGCATGAAAGAACGTGGACGCCAGGCCGCCGAAGACGGCGACTTGCAGGATATCCACCTGCCGCGCAACACCGCGCTGGCGTTGCTGCTCGGCCTGCTCAGCCTGATCGTCGGCTTTGCCCTGGTCTGGCATATCTGGTGGCTGGCCGGCACCGCGCTGCTGGCGTGCATCATGGTGCTGGTGGTGCGCAGCGAGGACGAGCAGCAGGCGTACTGCCTGTCGGCCGACGACGTGGCGCGGATCGAAGCGCAACACCGGCAGCGCGCGGGCGGCGCCTGATCTCGAAAACGCGGAAACACCCTGCTAGTGCCGGGATCCACTCCCCAGCATCACCACCCCCACCAACTCCCGCAAACTGCCCGTCCCCAGCTTGCGGTACAGCCGCTTGATGTAGGTCGCCGCACTGGTAGGCCGAACCCCCAGGCGGGCAGCGATCTCGTCGTTGTCGATCCCGGTCAGCAGCAACCGCAGCAACTCCAGATCCCGCCGGGTCAGCTCCGGATACAGCGCCGACATCCGCTCGGCCAGCACCAGCGGCAGCTCATGGGTCTGCTGCCAGGCCAGGTAGTGCATACGCACGATCTGCGTCAGCAGCGGCGCCCAGGCTTCGATACAGTCCAGTTCCCGGGCACTGAAACAGCCATGCTCGCGCCCCCGGTAGAAATTCACCGACAGCCAGCGGCCATTGTCGCAGTGGGTCAGCAGCGCCAGGCGCTCGGCGATCTTCGGTTGCTCGTAGCAAATGCGCCGGTACTCGGCATGGCCGATATCGTCGATGTGCTGGCGCTGGACCATGGTCCGCTCGCCGCCCGCAATCATTGCCTGGCGATTGCCGTCCAGGCCGTGAAAGCGCTCGGCATAACTGTGGGAGATCTTCGGCAACGACACTTCGCGGGCACGGTCGGCGAAGGTGAACACCTGCGGGTTGCTGCGCGGCGCGTAGGCAAACACCGTGCACTGGGCCAGGGGAATGCCGTTGCCGATCAACTGCAGCAGGTCGCCAGCCAGTTGCCGGCGATGGTTCTCGCCAACCCGCGCCAGCAGGCTGGCGGCCTGGCCGACGTTCAGGCAATTGGCCGGCTGGAGGGTGCGCAAAGGCCAGAACTGCATGGCATCTCCCCGAAAAGGGTTAATGGAGGGGCGAAGTCCGGCAGTCTATCAGGCCGGCCGGGCACGGCGGCTCATCGGGACTTCCTGATTATTGTTATTGGAAGGTCCGCTGCCCGGGGTGAGCCGGGCAACGGCTGCAAGGCAGGAGGGTTGCTTTCTTCAACTACAGGTCGCGGGCGGCAATGGCAGTCAGGCCGGTGAAGGTGTCGAGGTCGCCAAGGGCTTCGGCAGCCAGCAACGCCAGCTTGACCAGCAGCAACTCGCGTTTGCCGTCGGGCGCCTGGTCGAGGTGATCGGCCAGGTGGTCGTACAGGGTTTCCAGTTCGGGAATGCTCAGGGTTGCCATGGTGTCGTCCTCAGTCGTTGCCCAATGCGCGATGGATGGCCGTCGTCAGGGCCTGCCCGCTCAGCGCGAGCCAGCGGGCGCATACATGCTGGTCGGGCCGGGCCAGATAGGCGCTGCCGGTGTGCGCGCCGTACTTGCGGCGCAGGTGGCCGTCGCGATCGGTCAGGCTCAGGTCGGCCCCGCTGACTGGCGCCGGGCTGCCCACGGCAATGATGCGCAGCGGCACGCCCTGTTCCTGCAAGGTGGCTGCCTGCACCTGAAGCGCCCGAGGCAGCGCGCCGGCTTCGGTGAAATACACGAGGTGGAAGGCGGCACAGAGGTGATCGAACAGGTAGTCATCCTCATTCAGCCGCACATTCAGCAGCGGCGCTCCCGCCCGTGGACCACAGCTGAACCCGTGGTCGTCGTCCTCACCGCAGTTGAGCGGCGAGTCGGCGTAATCGTGGGGCCGGGAGGTGCGCCAGTGGAACAGCGGCCGGACGAACGCCTGGGTCAGCGACAGCGACAGCACGGCGTCCCGCAACAGGCGCTGGCCGGCGCTGGGCGGGGTCATGAAGCGGGTGCTCTTGCCGGCTTCGTCGATGATCTCCCGGGCAGCGGCCACTCGTTCATGGCTGTAGGACGGCAACAAAGCGGGGCCAGCCAGGCCCTTGATCTGCAGCGCGAGCTTCCAGCACAGGTCATTGACGTCCTGGAAACCGGTGTTGGCGCCGCGCACACCGAAGATCGGCAGCAGGTGCGCGGCATCGCCAACGAAGATCACCCGCTCGGCGACATATTCCGGCAACGTCAGGGCGCGAGCCGAATACACCGAACTCCAGTCCATCTCCCATTCGCGACCGGCATAGCCCATGAGCGCCAGTTGCGCGTCGATGCGCTGGCGCAGGGACTCAGGGGCCAGCGCCTGATCCGGGGTTTCGTCGGCAGGCAACTGGTAGTCGATGCGCCAGATATTGCCCGGTTCGCGGTGCATCAGCACGGTATTGCCGGGGTTCCAGGGCGGATCGAAATAGGCCAGGCGCTCGGTGGGCAGGTCCAGTTCGATGCGGATATCGGCGATCACGAAGCGGCCCTCGTAGGCCGCGCCTTCCAGTTTCAGGCCGAGCAGTGTGCGCAGGCCGGAGCGTGCGCCGTCGGCGGCGATCACCCAGGTGCCCTCCAGGCGATAGCTGCCCGCTGGGGTATCGACCTCCAGGCAGGCGTGGTCCGACGCCTGCGTCAGGCCAATCACCTTGTTGCCCCAGCGCAGCTCGACCAGCGGGTTGGCTTCGGCGGCCTCCACCAGTTCACGCTCAAGGCACGGCTGCTGCAGGTTGGTCATGGGCGGGAAACGGTCGTCGGCGTCGTGGGGCGCTTCCATGCGGAATACCCGCTGGTTGCGGTAGAACGAATTGCCGAAACGCCAGCCGAGGCCGGCGGCGCTGACCGGTCCGGCCACGCCGACCTGCTGCAGGATCTCCATCGAGCGCCGGGTGAAGACAATGGCGCGGCTGCCCTCGCTGACCTGTTGCTCGGCCTCCAGCACGATCGAGGGAATGCCGTGGCGGGCCAGTTCCAGCGCCGCCGTCAGGCCGATGGGGCCGGCGCCGACCACCACCACCGCCTCGCGGCGCACCGTGGTGGCGCCCACCTCAGCGGTAAAGGCCGGATAGACCCGGTAATCGAAATACAGCGAGCGCCGTGGCTCGGTGGATGGGCTGTGCATCGGCGATGCGCCTCCGTGGTTCTTGTGGTTGTGGCGGGCATGCTAAGACGCAAACGCACTGGCCCATGTCCCCAAAAGGAGACAACCCGCAGGCTGAACTAATCTGGTGCTATCACCGGAGGCAGGAGTCGAGAACGATGGGCAAAGGGACTTGGCTGGCGATCATGGCGGTGCTCTGGACACTGGCGACACCGGTGGGCGCGACCGAGGACAAGGCGCTCGCCCGGACAGAACCGGCAGCGCTGAAAATCGCCAACCGCACCCTCATCACCTTCAATGCCACACTGCTGGGCGAGTCGCCGGAAATCCGTGCCCAGCGTGCCGAAGCGGTCATTCGTCAAGTGATGGAGAACCAGGAAGACCCTCGCGTCCACCTCGACAGCATCAAGGACAACTACCTGGTGTTGATGGGCCAGCGCCGGGCCTTCATCGTCACCCCTGACGACCTCGGCGACAGCGATGGCTCGGTGGCGGACCTCGCCGACACGGCCGCCGCCCGGCTGCGCCAGGTGCTGGCGGAAAACCACCAGGCGCGCAACCTGCAGTTCATGCTCAAGGCCGCGGGCTATGCCGCCGCGGCAAGCCTGCTGTACTTCGCCCTGCTGCGCCTGTTGGGCTGGTGCCACAAACGCTTGCTGGGCTGGCTGCCCACCAGCGTGAGCCGGCACACCGGTGTATTGCGCGTAGGCCAGACCCAGTTGCTCGATACCGGCAACCTGGTAATGGTCTCGCGGCGCCTCGTCGACCTGCTGTACTGGCTGCTGGCGTTGCTGGTGAGCTACGAATGGCTGAGCTTCGTGCTGCGCCGCTTCCCCTATACCCGCCCGTGGGGCGAAAGCCTCAACCAGTACATGCTGGACATGGCCGGCTACCTGCTGGAAGCCATGGTCAGCGGGATTCCGGGGCTGGTCATTGCCCTGCTGATCTTCTTCATCGCCCGCGGCATCAGCGCGTTCAGCAAACGCCTGCTGACCCGCCTGGCGCGCCCCGGCAACATCAACTGGCTCAATGCCGAAACCCTGCCGCCCACCACCCGCCTCACCTCGCTGGCGATCTGGCTGTTTGCCCTGGCAATGGCCTATCCGTACCTGCCCGGCGCCGGCACCGAAGCGTTCAAGGGCCTGTCGGTGCTGATCGGCCTGATGATTTCCCTGGGCGCCACCAGCGTGGTGGGCCAGGCGGCAGCCGGGCTGATCCTCACCTATACCCGCACCTTGCGCCCCGGTGAGTTCGTGCGCATCGGCGAGCACGAGGGCACCGTCACCGAACTGGGCATGTTTACCACCAGCATCCGCACCGGCCTTGGCGAGGTACTGACCATCCCCAATTCGATGATCACCGGCAGCGTCACCAAGAACTACTCCCGCGTGGTCCAGGGCAGTGGCTACGTGGTCGACGCCACCGTCACCATCGGCTACGACACGCCCTGGCGCCAGGTCGAGGCGATCCTGCTGGAGGCTGCCCGGCGCACCCCCGGCGTGCTGGACACGCCGCGCCCGCAGGTGTTCCAGACCGCCCTTTCGGACTTCTACCCCGAATACCGTCTGGTGGCCCAGGCCGTGCCCAGCGCACCCCGCCCCCGGGCGGAACTGCTGAGCATGCTCTACGCCAATATCCAGGACGTGTTCAACGAGTACGGCGTGCAGATGATGTCGCCCCACTACATGAGCGATCCGGCCCACGAAAAGCGGGTACCCCAGGAGCGCTGGTACGCGGCGCCGGCACAGGCCCCCGCCTCGCCGCAGGAACCGCAATGAACCTTGCTCCCGTGGTTACAGGGACTCGCCGGCATCCAGCTTCGCCAGCAGGTTCTCGCCTCGTTGCCACAGCGCGTCGCGGCGGCTGTCCTTCATGCCATTGAGGTTGCGATAGGCCAGGGCCAGGCGCGGGTTCTTCGCCAGCAGCGAACGGTGGCGGATCAGGAAGTGCCAGTACAGGGCGTTGAACGGGCAGGCGTCCTCCTCCACCGCATGGCTGACCCGATACTGGCACTCGCCGCAGTGATCGGACATGCGCTGGATGTAGCGGCCGCTGGCGCAGTAAGGCTTGGAGCCCAGGTAGCCGCCGTCGGCATGCATCACCATGCCCAGGGTGTTGGGCAGTTCCACCCAGTCGTAGGCATCCAGGTACACCGCCAGGTACCACTCGCAGATCTCCGGCGGCGCAATGCCGGCCAGCAAGGCGAAGTTGCCGGTCACCATCAGCCGCTGGATATGATGGGCATAGCCCAGCTCCAGGGTCTGGCCGATGGCCTGCGCCATGCAGCGCATGCCGGTGTTGCCGGTCCAGTAGAACGCCGGCAGCGGGCGGCGGTTGCCCAAGGCATTGAGCCCGGCGTATTCCGGCATGCGCAGCCAGTAGATGCCACGCACGTATTCACGCCAGCCAATCAACTGGCGAATAAACCCCTCGGCGGCGTTGAGCGGCACCCGCCCCTGGCGAAAGGCGCCTTCCACGTCGTTGCACAGTTGCCGCACCTCCAGCAGGCCAATGTTCAGTGCCGCGCTGATCCGTGCATGGAACAGGTAGGGCTCGCCCTCGGCCATGGCGTCCTGATAATCGCCGAAGGCCGCCAGGCCGAAATCGAGAAAGTGCTGCCACAGCGTCTGCGCCTGATCGTGGGTCACCGGGTAATCGAAGCCGTCGATGCTGCCGTAGTGATTCTTGAAGCGCTCGCGGACCAGGGCGATGACCTCTGTGGTGATGCGGTCGTGGCGAAACCGTGCCGGCATCGGCCCGTGCAGCCCCTTGGGCAGCTTCTTGCGGTTATCGGCGTCGAAATTCCACGACCCGCCCACCGGGCTGCCGTCAGGCTCCAGCAGCAGCCCGCAGCGCTTGCGCATGCCGTGGTAGAAGTTTTCCATGCGCAGCGAAGTGCGCCCCTTGGCCCAGCGGGCGAACGCCTGGCGTGAACAGAGAAAGCGCTGGTCGGCGTGCCACACGAGCGGCAGACGGCTGTCCCGCAGCGCCTGTTCCAGGCGCCATTCGCCGCACTCGGTCACATGCATCTCATCGGCCTCAAGCGTTTTGCGCCAGCGACGCAGTTCGCCGACGATGCTGCCGCTGTTGTGCGGGTCGTCCAGACGCACATACTCCACCCGCCAGCCCCGGTCTTGCAGTGCCTTGGCGAAATGGCGCATGGCGCTGAACACCAGCACGATCTTCTGGGGGTGATGGGGCACGTAACGCGCCTCGCCGTCCACCTCGGCCATCAGCAGCACATCACGCCCGGGGTCCAGCACCTTGAGGATGGCCAGGTCGAAGGACAACTGATCGCCGAGCATCAGGCCCAGTCGTGGCGCGGGTTTGGTGTTGCGGGAGGGATGGCCCATGTCGGCTCTCGTGTGGATTCGGGACTCTGTGCTTTGGCCGCTCCGGCGGGCTTTTCGTTCACTGCCCAGGGCGTTCCTGTCGCTTCGCTGAACACATCGCAAACGACCTTGACGCCCGACACAAGCGGGCCTTGACTGAGCACATCGGAGGGCGTACTTTGCCGCCCGATTTCCCATCACACAGGAGTCCTGCATTGGACAGTTGCCCCAGTCGATTGCGACAGGTCTGAACAGCGAGCACGTCCGGCAGCACTCCCCTGCCACTGTCTCGCTGATCATGGCGGACAGTGGCGATTCGCATCCCCCACGGGATGATGACTCCCCATTTTCCCAACGGTTGTTCCCGGCATCGCCCTCGAGGCGGCGTCGTGCAGCCCCGCGACCTCGCGCAATCCATAACCCGAATTCCGCGCCGGCAGCTTCCGGCGCCCTTGCCGGCCCCTGGCCGCAGAACAAGGTGAATCATGGATTGGAAAGTCTTTCTGCTGCGCACCGCCGCAGCCCTCATCCTCGGTGCCCTGATCGGCGCCGAACGTCAACTGCGCCAGCGCCTCACCGGCCTGCGCACCAACGCTCTAGTCAGCACCGGCGCCTGCCTGTTCGTGCTGATGACCCAGGCCGTGCCCGGTCTGGGCAGCACTGACGCGGCAGCCGTCCCGTCCACTCGATCAGGAGCATCCGGAGCCCGGCCATGAATCCAGACCCCAGTCCCGTGTCACCCAGACCCGGGCCGGACGGCGGCTGACGAGTACTACTCGCGCCGCCGCCCGGCCTGCCCGGCGACGGCGCAGTACCTGCGCTGCGCAATCCGATCCGGCGGCCGCCACCGAGCGACCGCCCAGGAGCGCATCATGCTGTTCAAACGCTTCGGCCGGCGCCTGCTGGCCCTCTTCGATCACGGTCTGAGCCGGCATTTCCGCCGCCAGGCGATGCTGGAACTGCTGCGCAACGGCAGCGCCCGCAGCAGTCTGCCGGCGGCGTTCATCCGCCAGCTGTCGACGGTGGCCGGCCTCGACGCCCACGACCTTTACTCACGCTTCGACACCCGACCGGAAGGCTTGGCCACCGACCAAGCCGAGGCCGTGCGCGCCCGTGTCGGCGCCAATCTGGTGGACCAGGAAAAACCCGTGCCGCCGCTGCTGCACCTGTGGTGGTGCTACCGCAACCCGTTCAACCTGCTGCTCACCCTGTTGGCCCTGGTGTCCTGGCTGACCGAAGACCTCAAGGCCGCGCTGGTGATCGGGAGTATGGTGCTGGTGTCCACGCTGCTGCGCTTCTTCCAGGAAGCACGATCCAATCGCGCCGCCGAACGTCTCAAGGCGCTGGTGAGCAACACCGCCAGCGTGCTGCGCCCAGGCGCCGCAGACACCGATCGGCGCGGCGCGCTGGAAGTACCGTTCCGCGACCTGGTGCCGGGTGATGTGGTGCTGTTGTCCGCCGGCGACATGATCCCCGCCGACCTGCGGGTGCTGGAGGCCAAGGACCTGTTCGTCAGCCAGGCGGCGATCACCGGCGAGTCCTTGCCGGTGGAGAAATTTGCCCAGGCCCGCCGCGCCGTCGGCAGCCCCTTGGAGTGCGACAACCTGTGCTTCATGGGCACCAACGTGGTCAGCGGCAGCGCCCGCGCACTGGTGGTCGGCACCGGCCAGAACACCTACTTCGGCAACCTGGCCGAACGGGTGCTGAGCAGCGACCGCGAGCCCACCGCCTTCCAGCAAGGGGTGAACAAGGTCAGCTGGCTGCTGATCCGCTTCATGCTGGTGATGGCGCCGCTGGTGCTGCTGATCAACGGTTTCACCAAGGGCGACTGGCTGGAAGCCTCGCTGTTCGCGTTGTCCATCGCCGTGGGCCTGACCCCGGAAATGCTGCCGATGATCGTCACCTCGACCCTGGCCAAGGGGGCGGTGGTGCTGTCGCGCAAGAAAGTCATCGTCAAGCGCCTCGACGCGATCCAGAACTTCGGCGCCATGGGCGTGCTGTGCACCGACAAGACCGGCACCCTGACCCAGGACCGCATCGTCCTAGAGCGTCACACCGATGTGCTCGGCGCCCCCTGCGAGGCGGTACTGGACGACGCCTGGCTCAACAGCCACCACCAGACCGGCCTGAAGAATCTGCTGGACGTGGCGGTGCTGGAGCACGCCGACGGTGAGCGCCAGACGCGGCTGGGCGGCGCCTTCGTCAAGGTCGACGAGATCCCCTTCGACTTCCAGCGCCGGCGCATGTCGGTGGTGGTGGCCGAACCTGGCCACGGCCACCGGCTGGTGTGCAAGGGCGCGCTGGAGGAGGTGCTGGCAGTCTGCAGCCGGGTGCGCCTGGGCGACGACGAACAGCCCCTGGATGCACCGCTGCTGGCGCGTATCCGCGAACACACGGCGCAACTCAACGACGAGGGACTGCGGGTGGTGGCCGTGGCGGTGAAACTACTGCCCGGCGAGCGCGGCATCTATCGCGTGGCTGATGAAGGCGAACTGGTGCTCACCGGCTATATCGCCTTCCTCGACCCGCCCAAGGAAACTACCGCTACCGCCCTGCGAGTCCTGGCCGAACAAGGCGTGGCCGTGAAAGTGCTGACCGGCGACAACGAACGGGTGTCCCGCCGGGTCTGCCGCGAGGTCGGCCTGGACATCGACGGCCTGTTGCTGGGCAGCGAGATCGATGCCCTGAACGATCGTGAACTCGGCGAGCGGGCCACCGCCTGCAACCTGTTCGCCCGGCTGACCCCGGCGCACAAGGAGCGCATCGTCCGCCTGTTGCGCCAGCGCGGCCATGTGGTGGGCTTCATGGGCGACGGCATAAACGACGCGCCGGCGCTGCGGGCCGCCGACGTCGGCATCTCGGTGGACTCGGCGGTGGACATCGCCAAGGAAGCGGCGGACATCATCCTCCTGGAGAAAAGCCTGATGGTGCTGGAGGAAGGCGTGATCGAAGGCCGCAAGACCTTCGCCAACATGCTCAAGTACATCAAGATGACCGCCAGCTCCAACTTCGGCAACGTCTTCAGCGTGCTGGTGGCCAGCGCCTTCCTGCCGTTTCTGCCGATGCTGCCGCTGCACCTGCTGGTGCAGAACCTGCTGTACGACCTGTCGCAGACCGCCATTCCCTTCGACAACGTCGATGCCGGGCAACTGCAGCAGCCGCAGCGCTGGAAGTCCGAGGAGATCGGCTGGTTCATGGTGTTCTTCGGGCCGCTGAGCTCGATCTTCGACATCCTCACCTACGCGCTGATGTGGTTCGTCTTTGCCGCCAACACCCCGGCGCAGCAGACCCTGTTCCAGTCCGGCTGGTTCGTCGAGGGCCTGCTGTCGCAGACACTGGTGGTGCACCTGATCCGTACCCGCAAGCTCCCGTTCATCCAGAGCCGGGCCGGCTGGCCGTTGCTGCTGATGACGCTTGTGATCGTCGGGATCGGCCTGGCCCTGCCGATGTCGCCGCTGGCCGGCGCGTTCAAGCTGCAGGCGCTGCCGTGGAGCTACTTCCCATTCCTGGTGGTGATCCTGCTGGGCTACGCGGCAGTGGTCCAGGGCATGAAGGGCTGGTTTGCGCGGCGCTATGGCTGGCAATGAAGCGCCGTTCATTGCGTCCGCGCAATGGCGTGCTTCCGCGGATGCCTGTTCCGTCAGCAGCGGCTGGCGGCGTAGGCTGACACGCCTTGTTCACCAGGAAGAACGCGCATGGCAGACAAACAGCATCACTACACCGTCAACGTCAGCTGGACCGGCAACCTCGGCACGGGAACCGCCAGTTACCGAGGCTACAGCCGCGACCATGTGATCCAGGCCTACGGCAAGGCGCAGATACCAGGCTCGTCCGACCCGGCCTTTCGCGGCGATCCGACGCGCTGGAACCCGGAAGAGCTGCTGGTGGCCTCGCTCTCGGCCTGCCACAAGCTCTGGTACCTGGGCCTGTGCGCCGAAGCCGGGATCGTGGTGCTGGCCTACGAGGATGACGCCGAAGGCGAGATGGTCGAGGAGCACAGCGGCGCCGGGCAGTTCAGTTCGGTGACGCTGCGGCCGCGGGTAACCCTCGCCGCAGGATCGGATCTGGACAAGGCGCGGGAGCTGCACCATCTGGCGCACCAGAAGTGCTTCATTGCGCGGTCGGTGAATTTTCCTGTGCTTCACGAACCAGAGATCTCGCTGTGCGGGGAATCCTGACGCCACCCCAGCGCTCCAGGCAATCATCGGCGGCTATGAGCGGGGGGCGGCGTACCAGGAGCAGGCCGGCCTCCGCCCCACCGCAGGAATTTCTGACTTTCAGGCCAGCGAGGCCGAGTCCGAGGAAGTGAGTCCTGGACATCGGGCGGCGGGGTATGAACTTGACTCCATATCCGCGTGTGTCGCGCAAAATGGCCTTGCCCAGCACTCGGGCCGACGTCTCGGCAGGCCAGGATCCGTCTTCGGGAGAGATTTTCCTCATGACCTTCACCGCCGAACGCAAACGTGGCGCAATAAGCAGGACAGCCACGGACATGACACTCGCCGCGCCGAGCAGCACCCAGCCCACAGCGAGTCCGGGAAACGCGAAGTACCCGACAAAGACCAGCAGGTGACCGACGATACAGGCCAGGGCGACGTTGCCCACCTGCCCCATGTACCGCCTGACCGTCAGAATCCGCGGCTCCTTGTCTTCGTCACGGTTGGCGAAGAACCAGCTTTTCAGAACGAAGTCGTAATCGGCGCTGAACGCCCTGGTGGCATTGATCGCTTCAATGATCAGCTCGGTAATGGCCTCCCGGTTTTTCCTGAAGTCGCCATCGACATGAAAACACAGCACGAGGGGTGACAGAGGCACGTTCAACTGCGGAGATCGCTCGATGGTCAGTTTCAAGCCATGACCCAACGGCATTCCCACGCCTTTGCCACTCATGCCCAGATAGAACAGCCCACCGTAGGGTATCGCCAGCAACAGAATGGCCCAGGGGTAAAACGGGCGATCCGGGACCAGAGCACACAAGGCCAGCAGCAGATGCACCCCACCGACCACCAGCAAAACCACCACGGGGCGAGGCGCCAACAAGCGACAAACCGCTAGCAACCTCGGGCTGGGTAGTACCTTGAAACCTTTCCAGACCCAGGAAATCATCGTGATGAAGACCGCCCAGCCCACTGCGAACGCTCCCACAAGGTTGAGTGCGTTGAAGAGGTAGTTCCAGAACGGCGCGCTGGCGATGTCCATGCTCATGTTCGAAATAAGATCCTGCATATCCGGTTGCGTAGGCGTTTTCTATCGGCCACGCGACCTGAAGCTTGATACACCGCCCTGATTCAGACTCATGGATGGCTTTGCAAGCGCGCCCGAACCGCCTGCGACAAGCGCTCGCAGCGCGCATCCCGGGTGCGCTCGCAGTACGCCAGCGCCGCCTTGCCCTGCCCCATGCGCACGCTGATGAACGCCAGCGCATACAACAGGTCAGGATTGTGCGGATCCTGTTCCAGCCCTCCGAGCAACGCGACTCGCCCCTCTTCCTGCCGGCCCATGCGGTTCAACAGCAACCCGAGGTTGTACGAGGCTCTCGGGGTGCCGGCGCGACGCAGCCAGTCGACGGCCTCGTCGGTACTGCCTTGCTGGAGCAGCAAAAGGCCAAGGGCATAAGCCAGTTCAGCGTCTTTGGGCTGCAACGCCAATCCGTCACCAAGCAATGCCTCGGTCTCGGCCACCTTGCCCTGCCCCATCAACAACCGCGCAAGCCCGGTGCGCGCCGGCACGTAGCAGGCATCCTGCTGTAACGCCTGACGGTAGTTGTCGATGGCTTCGGCGATCCGGCCCTGGCGCTCCTGCAGCACCGCCAGGTTGAGCCGGCCGGCGGGCAGGTCGGCGTTGGTCTTCAAACGCTGTTCGTGATCGCCGAGTAGCGCGGCAAGACGGTCGCTATCCGGCACCTGCAGATCGGCCAGCCCTCGCGCCGCCTGATCGCGGACGGCGAGACTCGGGTCTTGCAACATCGGCAACAGGTACTGCAGGCGCTGCGCCGGGGGTTGTCCCTCGATGCCACGGGCCGCTTGCAGGCGCACCTGCGCATCGGCATCGCCCAGCGCCCCGACCAGACTGGCCTGCAACGCCCCGCCATAGCCCGCGCCAAGCTCCACCGCACTGGCCCGGACAATGGCGGGCCGGGTGGTGTCTTCGATCAGCTTCGCCAGGTGCGGGATCACCGATGGATCCTGGCGGCGGGCGGCGGCGAAGGTCTCGCCGTAATGCGGCTCGCGCCGAGGATGCGCGAACCAGCCGTCGATGGCCTCGACCGCCCATTGCGCGCTCTGGTCGTTGTGGCATTGGGTGCAGGCGTCAGGTGCGCCGGTACTGGCGTCGAGGTCCGGCCGGGGAATGCGCAGGGCGTGGTCGCGGCGCACGTCCACGCCCATATAGGTGCGGGTCGGCATATGGCAATTGACGCACTGCGCACCGGGCGATCCCGCCGGGTGATGATGGTGGCCCGGGGTGTCGTAGTCCTGCTTAGTCAGGCTGGGGAACTGCGGGTTGCCGGCCGGGCTGTGGCAGGCCTTGCACAGGTCATTGCCCTCGGCCCGCAGCTTCGTGGTGTGGGGATCGTGGCAGTTGGTGCAGGACACGCCCTTGGCGAACATTTTGCTCTGGGTGAAGGAGCCGTATTCGAAGACCTCGTCGAGGATCTGCCCGTCGGCATGGTAGAGCCCCGCGGACAACACCGCCGGACGCATGGCGTCGAGCAGCGGCTGGCCTGGCTGGCTGCTATTGCCCAGCGGCTGACGGCGGCTGTGACAGCGAGCACATTGCTCTACGACATAGCCCTTGGTCGGGTTGCGGAAATCCACCTCCAGGCCCTTGTCGGTCGCCGGGCTGACCGCGGACGGCTGCTGCGCCCAGTCAAGATGGCGCTGGCCCGGACCATGACAGCTCTGGCAGCCCACGGCCATTTCGCTCCAGGTGCTGCGGAAGCTGTCGCTGGCGGCGTCGTAGCCCTTTTGCAGGTTGCCCGAGTGGCAGTCGGCGCACATGGCGTTCCAGTTCTGGTAGCGGCCCGTCCAGTGCAGGGCGTCGTCCGGAGTAAAGCGCTGGCCGGGGTACAGCGAATACCAGCGCTGGCCGCCCTGCTCCTGCGGCCGGCTGTCCCAGGCGACGGTGAGGCTTTGCAGGCGACCGCCGGGGCGTTCGATCAGGTACTGCTGAAGCGGGTCGAAACCGAAGGTATAGGCAATGGGGAAATCGGCAGGCTTGCCGTCCTCGCCCTCGGCGTTGACGAAGTAGCGTCCGGCGCGCTTGAAGAAGCGCATGCGCACGCCGCTGGAATCACTGAAGACGGTGTCATTGAAATCGCCGAGCACGTTGCCGTCTCGGGCTTCGCGCAGGGACCAGCTGTGGTGCGATCTGGCCCAGGCGTCGGCCTGGGACTGGTGGCAGGCGGTGCAGCGCGCCTGGGCGACGTAGCCATTGGCAAGCGCCTGGGTCGGCGGGCGCGGTTCGGCGGCGCCGACGGAAAAAGTCAGGAGCAGTAGCAGGGTCAGACAGTGCAGACGTGCACGGGTGAGCATCTTTCATTCTCTACATCTTGCATCCACGCTGCAGGAGCTGGCGAAGCCTGCTCCTGCAAGGCGATGAGCTGCTTAATAGCCGCTGACGTGGTCCGGCAGGATCACATGGTTCTCCCGCGCATACTGGTCCCACACCTGTTTCAGCTCGGCTACCTTCTGCGGTTGCTGGGCGCTGAGGTCATGGCGCTCGGCCATGTCCGAGTGCAGGTTGAACAATTGCCACTCCCCCGTGCCCCACGGCTTGGGCATATGTACCAGCTTCCAGTCGCCCTTGCGCACGAAACGCTTGCCGAACAGTTCCCCGCCCTCGGTGCGTTCCGCCCCTTGCCCGCCCTTGAGCAGCGGGATGATCGAGGTACCGGTCATCGGCACCACGTCACGGCCCTTGTAGTGCTGCCCGGGGTGCTTGACCCCAGCCAGCTCCAGCAAGGTCGGGGCGAAGTCCTTGACGCTGACCAGTTGATCGAGCTTCTTGCCGTGCTGATCGACACCCGGAATACGGATGATACCGGCCGTACGCGTGCCGCCCTCGGTAGGGAAACCCTTGAACAGACTCAGGGTCGGCGCTGCCACCCGCGACCAGTTCGGGCCGAGGAAGGTGTACGAACCCGGCTTGCCCATGTGCGCGTAGCTGAAGTCGTTGGTCTCGTCGATCACCTTGCGGATTTTCGGGAACTGGTCTGCCGGCCAGGTCTCGTCAAGGTCGTGGCCCTCTGCGCCGTTGTCGGAGATGAAGATCACCACGGTGTTGTCGTACAGACCGTTCTGCCGCAGGTAGTCGAAGACCCGACCGGTGTTGGCGTCCATCTGGTCGATCATGGCGGCGTAGATTTCCATCGCCCGGGCTTCACGCTGACGCTCCTCGGCGCTCAGGCTGTCCCACGGCCGCCCCTTGGGCGAGCGGGCAGCGGCTTCGGCGTCCTGGGGAATCAGGCCAAGGGCCTTCTGCTTGTCCAGGCGCGCCTGCAGCAGCGCATCGTAGCCGGCGTCATAGCGACCACGGTACTTGGCGATGGCCGCATCCGGGGCCTGCAACGGCCAGTGCGGCGCGGTGAAGGCCAGCATGCCGAAGAACGGCCGGCCGCTGTCCTTGTCGGCGGCGATATAGCGAATCATCTGGTCGGCATAGAACTGGCTGGAGTAGCTGAAGTCCGCCGGCAGCTTGTCCAGGCGTTTGCCGTCCTCGGCGTATGGGGCCTTGGCGTCCGGGGTCGGCGCGTAGGCCGGTTTCATGTCCGGATAGTGGCTGGCTCCGCCACTGAGCAGACTGAAGGAATGCTCGAAACCGCGCTGGTCCGGGCCGGTCTGCTCGCTGCTGCCCAGGTGCCATTTACCGGCCAGGTAGGTGTCGTAGCCGGAGTCGCGCAGCAGCGAGGCAATGGTCACGGCGCGATCGTTCAGATAGCCCTCGTAGCCTTTCTTGCCTTCCTGGTTGGGCGCGGTTTCCTCGGCCATGTTGCCCAGGCCGACCTGGTGCGGGTCGGCGCCGGTCAGCAGCGCAGCGCGGGTTGGCGAACAGGCCGGCATGGCCTGGAAGTTGGTCAGTTGCACACCGGAGGCGGCCAGGGAGTCGAGGTTGGGGGTCTCGATCTCGCTGCCGAAGCTGCCGAGGTCGGCGTAGCCCATGTCGTCGGCCACCACCACGAGAATGTTCGGCCGCGCCGGATCGTTGGATGCCGCCTGCGCCGCCGTCAGGGCCAGTGACGCCGTCAGGCCGACCGCCATGGCCAGGGCCGAGGGAAAGAAGGGAGCACGCATCGGGTTTGTTCCTTTTTATAAGTGACGCTATGGAGTGGGAAGCCACTCGTGCGGGAAAAGTCATCAAAACGCGAAGGAAATCACCAACTGGCTGTACAGATTCAGGTCGTCGCTACCCTGCTGCGAACCACCCTCCTCGGCACTTTTCTTCGGTTTGTACAGGCCCACCAAGGGGCTGACGGTGAAGTGGCCGACGGTCCAGTCGAGGTACAGGTCCAGTTCCCGGGCAGCGAGATCACCCTGGCTACGGTCGAGGGTGTTGAAGTCGAACAGCAGCACGCCCATGGCCACGTCCGGGTGCGGGGTCAGGCCGAGGCTGGCCATATGGATGACGGCGTTGCGCTGGAACGGTCCGGAGTAATTGCCCGCCACCTCGCCCTGGAACCAGGTGCCGTAGCCGCGGCTGAAACCGCTGAACAGCGGATCGTAGTCTTCCGAATAACGGCTGTAGCGGTAGCCGACCCGCGGCTGCCAGGGCAGGCCCGAGAAGGTCCAGCCGGCCTCGGCGTACCAGGCGTGTTCGTCGCCCAGGCGCTTGTCTTCGTGGGCATACTCGAACGACAGGAACAGGTCCTTGACCCCGGCGTTGCCCTGGGCCCGCAGGCTGGTGATCTCCAGGCCGTCGCGCTGAGCGCTGAAGGCGTTGGCCAGCCGGTCTTCGACATCCAGGCCCTTGACGTAGGTCAGGCCCACGGTGCCTTCCGGCGCCACATGCTCAAGCACACCGATGCCCAGTTCCGGCCTGGCCTTCAGATCGTTGTCGGATTTCAGCCAGATCAGGTCGCCGCGCCAGCCCTGCTGCCCGCCGAGGCGCAGCCAGGCGGTCTTGTCGAAGGCATTGCGTGCCGTCAGGTAATAGGCGCCGCCGCGGTCAAGGCTGCCATCGCCGAAGTTGTTGCCAACGCTCAGGCCATCGCCGTTGATGATGAAGCCGTCGCCGACCTTGACCTTCTGCCGGCCGCCGGAAATGTCCACGCCATCCTTGCCCAGCGCCGGGAACAGATCCCCGGAGCGCCAGCCGGCGTAGGCGCGGTCGATGTCGGTACGACGCTCGGTGCCGTCGGTGTAGCCGGCGGCGTCGCCCTCGTCCCAGGTGCCGTTGCTGACCAGGTTGAATTCGCCGTACAGCGACGAATTGCCGGCAGACGGGAAGCGCGTGGTGCCGCTCAGGCCGTAGCGCAGGAAAGCTTCCTGCCAGGCCACCGAACCGGGGTCGATCGGGCCGCCCTGGTTGTAGCTTTCCTCGCTGTGGAAGAAGCCCAGGGCGCCCTGGACGTTCAGTTTCAGTGTCGAGTCCGCGTCGGTGTACAGCTCGTAGGCCGAGGCGCCGGACGAAATGGCGCTCAGGGCCGCGGCCAGTAATGAGCCATGGCGAAACCTTTTCACATCAATCCCCTTTATTTTTATCGTAAGGACCAGTCGAGATCCGTATGAATCCGGATCACCGGGGAATTAACTCATCTGGATAGTCAGGTTTCTTGCACCTGCCTGCCGGGAATTTGCAGTTGCCTGCCAACCGGTAGGTTTCTTTCAGAGCGCCGCGACAATCCGTCACACCCATTCCCACCTGTCAACCACCCCCGCAAACCCATTAGAATTCCGCGCCCTTTTTCGCCTGGTCGTATCGAGCAGCGAACAATCCCAATAAACATGCAGCACCGGTCCGTCACGGTCCGGTCGATGTGCGCGCGCGTACCAAGGGTCTGTCCGTTAATCGAACTTCTTGAGGTACGTATGTCTCCGCGTTTGCTGGCGATGGCGCTGGCACCCCTGCTCGGCCTGTTCATCATGGCCCTGGGCAACGGTTTTCTGTCTTCCCTGACCACCTTGCGCCTGGCCGATGCCGGCGAATCGCCGACCATGATCGGCATGGTCTCCTCCGCCTATTTCATCGGCCTGACCCTGGGCGCTGTGTTCAATGACCGGCTGATCCTGCGCATCGGCCATATCCGCGCCTACAGCAGCTTCGCCTCGCTCATCGCCGTGACCATCCTCGCCCAGGGCCGGTTCGTCGATACCTGGGGCTGGGCGGTGCTGCGGATGATCAATGGCTGGGCCACGGTCGGCGTGTTCCTGGTGATCGAGAGCTGGCTGCTGATGGCCGGCGACACCAAGGTCCGCGGCCGCCTGCTGGCGCTGTACATGATCGCCTTCTATGGCGCCGGCGTGCTCAGCCAGGCGGCGCTGGGGTCCATTGCTGGCTGGAGCGATGCCGCGCCGTTCATGGTCGCCGGCATGCTGGCCGCCTTGTCGGTGCTGCCGATCGTGATCCTGCCGCGGGTGTCGCCGCTGCTGGAGCATGTCGAGCCGCTCAAGCCTCGGCAGTTGCTCAGCGTCACCCCGACCGGCCTGGTCGGCTGCTTCGGCTCGGGCGTGGCCATCGCCGCGATCTACACCCTGCTGCCGCTGTACTTGCAGCGCATCGGCCTGGATGTGGGGGAAGTCGGCCAGATGATGGCCTGGGTGATTCTCGGCGCCATGCTCCTGCAATACCCGGTGGGCCGCTGGTCGGACCGCAAGGACCGCCAGGACGTGCTGATCGCCCTGGGCATGCTGTGCACCGTGCTGTCGGTAGTGATCGTGCTGCTGCCGTCCGACTCCGCGCTGCTGCCGGCCATGCTGTTCCTGCTCGGTGGCGGCGTGTTCGCGGTGTACCCGGTGTCGGTCAGCCATGCCGCCGACCGTGCGCCGGTTGAAGCCCTGGTGCCGATGATCCAGGGCCTGCTGCTGATCAACTCGCTGGGCTCGGCCATCAGCCCGGTGGCGATTTCGCCGCTGATGAACAGCTACGGCGAAGTCGGCCTGTTCTGGGCGATGACCGCCATCAACCTTGCCCTGGTGAGTTTCTTCCTGTGGCGGCGCGGCAAGCGCCCGGTGCCGGCCAACCCTGCGCCGTTCGTGCCGTCGGCGACCTTTTCGCCCACCGGCGCCGAGCTGCGGGTGACCGACGACCTGCGCCACGCGGCCCAGGAGCACCCTCCGGTGCCGGAAATGGGCGAGCATGCCGGCAACCCGCCGGTCCCCCGCGCCGGCGTCGAGTAAGCGTCTACACTGCGGTGTCCCGACGATCACTTCAAAGGCGACCTGCAGTGAAAACCACCTTCCCCTCCCTCGCCGGCGCGCTGTTGCTGGCCCTGGCTGGCGCCGCACAGGCGGCGCCGCTGACCCTCACCTCCAGCTCCTTCACCGACGGCGGCACCCTCCCCCTGGCCCAGATCGGCGCCGACACCAACTGCGGAAAAGGTCAGGAACGCTCGCCCCAGGTGAGCTGGAAAAACCTTCCCGAAGGCACCCGTTCGGTGGCGCTGGTGATGTTCGACCCGGACGGTGCCAAGGGCCTGGGCGTGGTCCACTGGGTCGCCTACAACATCGACGCCAGCCGCGGCGAGCTGGCCGAAGGCGTCACCGAGGGCATCAGCATCGGCAGGAACGTCAAGGGCGCCACGGCGTACCGCGGACCTTGCCCACCGGCGGGCGACAACCCGCACCACTACAACCTGACCCTGATCGCCACCGACCTGGCCCCCGGCACACTGCCCGAAGGGCTGGACCGTGACGGCCTGCTCAAGGCGCTGCAAGGGCATGCGCTGGGTGGGCAAAGCCTGGTCGGGCTGTACGGGCACTGAGCGATTAACAAAATGTTGCAAGCCATATCGCTATATAGGAGGTTATATAGCCAAAACAGCCAGAGCCCTTGATAAAGAGAGCCCACCATGAACACCGCCGTGTACCCCAAGGAAGCCACCGGCGCGAACTACGCGCTGGAATCGATGCAATACGCCCAGGCCCGCACCTGGGAAGCAGTGGACGCGATCGCCGCGGTGATACGCCCGGGCATGACCGAGACCGAAGCCACCGCCCGTGGCAAGCAGATCCTTGCCGAGCTGGGCATGGAGCGCATCTGGCACCCGCTGCTGGTGCGCTTCGGCGCCAACACCCTGAAAGCCTTCAACCAGCGTTCGGACGGTGATCCGGTACTGGGCGAGCACGACATCTTTTTCATCGACATGGGCATCGTCTGGAAAGGCCATGAGGGCGATGCCGGCGCCACCTTCACCGTGGGCGACGATGCCGAGATGATCGCCTGCGCGGCGGCGGCGAAGGCGCTCTACCAACGTGTGGAGGCGCACTGGCGCGAGGCAGACTGCAGCGGTGTCGAGCTCTATGATTTTGCCGAACAGCAGGCCCGGGCCATGGGCTGGACGCTCAACCTGGACATCAAGGGGCACCGCGTCAGCGACTTCCCCCATGCCATCTACCGCGCGGGTGATCTTGGCGATTTTGCCGGGCGGCCTAATCGCGGCCTGTGGATCCTGGAAATCCAGATAGCCCACCCGAGCAAGCCGTATGGGGCGTTTTACGAGGATTTGCTGGCGTGAGCCTGTCGGCAGGCTGACAAGTGCAGGTCGCTCGATTTGCGGCGGCCGTGAGATCGAGCGCCGCCCGCGCGGCGCATCGCCGGCAACGCCGGCTCCCACATAATTTATCTGGCCAGACGCCGGTCCGGCGCCTGGCTCAGATACCCTGTGGGAGCCGGCGTTGCCGGCGATGAGGCCAGCAGGATCAACCGTGTTGTGCGGCTAGTGCTTGAAACCACTACGCTCCCCTCCCCAGGCCGCCATCAACGGCCCATCCTCCCCCGCCACCGGATCCGCCTCGGGCAAGGCAACCTGGGCGATCCGCGCCCTGGACGCCGCATGGCTGGCGCTGCTGGGGCGCTGGATATCGTAGTTTTCCTGTCCCCTCGGATAGGCGCCCACCACCAGAAAGTCCCGGCTGCATTCGACGCAGCGGTGCCCGGTGCCCGCTGGGAGGACCAGGACGTCACCGGTGCCGATGCTCAGAGTCTGACCAGACTGACCGCCGAGGGTCACCCGCGCCTGCCCGCGCACCACGGCCAGCGCTTCGTGGGCAGTGGAATGGTAATGGTGAAAATCGAAGATCCCGGCTCGCCACAAGGGCGTCCAGTGGTGCCGGCGAAACAGCGCCTCGAACGCCTCGGCGGCATCGCTGCCGGGCCGGGTCTGGAGAAAATAGCGAATCACCGGCAGCCGATTGTTGGGCGTGGCGCCGTCGTCCTGGAAGCGCAACTGCCGCACCGTGTCCAGGGCGCGCCGGGGATCGACGAAGGCTTCATCCGTCATGACGGGCTCCTGTATCGAGCTCGACCCAGGCCGGCGCATGGTCGCTGGCCTTGGGTTCGTTGCGCACCCAGGCATCGACGCCGCCATTCTTCAGGTGGGGCGCGAGGCTCGGGCTGAGCAGCAGATGGTCGATGCGCAGGCCGGAGTTTTTTGGCCAGTGCTCACGAAAATAGTCCCAGAACGTGTACAGCCGCTGGTCCGGGTAAAGATGACGCAACGAGTCGGTCCAGCCCTGGTCGAGCAGACGCCGATAGCAGGCGCGGCTCTCGGGTTGCAGCAACGCATCCTTGAGCCACGACCGCGGGTTGTAGATGTCGAAGTCGGTGGGCACGACGTTGAAGTCGCCGGCGAGGACCACCGGATGACCGCTGTCCAGCAGCACCCGAGCATGTTCGATCAGGCGCTCGAACCAGGCCAGCTTGTAGTCGAACTTCGGCCCCGGCTGCGGGTTGCCGTTGGGCAGATACAGGCAGGCCACCACCACGCCGTGGGCGGCGGCCTCCAGATACCGGCTCTGGCCGTCGTCGTCCATGCCTGGCAAGCCGCGGCGGATTTCCAGCGGCTCGGCGTCCCGAGCGAGGATAGCGACGCCATTCCAGGCCGCCTGGCCGACGTGCAGGCTGCCGTAGCCCGCCTCGGCCAGTTCCTGTGTCGGAAAAACCTCGGCCTTGAGTTCCTGCAGGCAGGCAATGTCAGGCTTTTCCCGCGCCAGCCAGTCGAGCAAATGCCCATGCCTGGCGCGGATACCATTGACGTTGAAGGTAGCGATCTTCAGCGCTTTCATGCTTCGGGGTCCGCCAGACGGTTATCCAGCGCCTCTTCCAGCGCCCGCGCATGGCCACCATTGGCCAGTGCCTTGAGCGCCCTGTATTCGTCCCAGTCCACCACCCCGCTGCTCAGCAATTGCTCGGCGCCCTGCAACAGGCTGGCGTGCCAGGCATCCGGAGAGTCCAGGCGGTAGCCGTCGTCCGTCAGCATGTCATGCCAGGCCTGGAGTTCCGGGCGGTGAGGCTTGTCATTCATGGCCGTGGTCCTGTTCAGGTGCCTTTCAGTTCTGAGCCCATGACCGTGAAGGACGTTCAATCTGCGGGAAAAAGAAAAACCAAACTTTTGCCAGGCGCCTTGCCTCAACAGAAGGCGGCGACAGTGGGTCGCTCACTTTCATTCCGGAGAACCCTTCATGAGCCAAGCATTGCAAGGCAAGAAAATCCTGGTCATCACCGCCAACGCCGGTATCGAGCGCGACGAGTTGCTCAAGCCACTGGAGGCGCTGCGCGCCGAGGGCGCGACCGTCATCCATGCTTCGATCAAGGGCGGGACCACCCAGACCTTCAAGCAGGACACGGAAAAGGACGTCACCGTGGACTCCGATGTGCAGCTCAAGGATGTGCAAAGCGCGGAATTCGCCGCGCTGGTGATTCCAGGCGGAACCGTCAACGCCGACACCCTGCGCGGCGATGCCGATGCGCAGCGGCTACTGAAAGAATTCACCGAAGCCGGCAAGGTGGTAGCCGCCATCTGCCACGGCCCCTGGGCACTGATCGACGCCGGCGTGGCCCGCGGCAAGACACTGACCTCCTACGCCAGCGTGGCGATCGACCTGAAGAATGCCGGGGCCGAATGGGTCGATGCGCAAGTCAAACAGTGCGGCGCCAATGGCTGGACACTGATCACCTCGCGCAAACCGGATGACCTGCCCGCGTTCAACAAGGCGATCATCGAGGCGCTGGTCGCCTGAAGCGGGCTCGCAAGGGCCGGTTAGCGGTCCTTGCGAGCGTAGGCATCAGTGATCCATCTCGTCCTTCACGATCTTGCCGCTGTGCGGATCGACCTTGAATTCATATTTCATCCCGTCCGCCTTGGTGCCTTCGCCTTCCCAATGGCCGTCATCGGCCTCGATCTTGGTGATCTGGGTGTAGCCGGCTGCCTTGAGGGTGGCCGTGGCCTGCTCCTGGGTGACTTTCCAGTCGGCACCGGGCTGGTCGGCCCAGGCCGGGGCAGACAGGGCGCCGATCAGGGCCAGGCCAGCGAACATCGAGGTCATGGATTTCATCGCATTGCTCCTTGTAGTGCATGAAAGGTCTTCGATGGACTGGCGCGCACGCGCCGGGGTTCAACCGGATTCGCCCTGCACCTGTGCACGGCTTACACTGTGCAGCCTGTTTCAACCGAGTCAGCGAGAAAGCATTCATGGCAAACCAAGACATCACCTACATTCCCGATCCCGACCCGGAGTCGATTTCCTCCGACGTGACGGCCTTCAACGGCATCCTGATGTCGACCCAGATCCCCACCCGCGCCGACGGCAGCCTGGAGCTGGGCGATATCACCGCGCAGAGCGAATGCACCTTGCAGGCGCTGAAAGTGGCACTGGAAAAGGCCGGCAGCTCCCTGGACCGGGTGTTGCACCTGACTATCTACCTCACCGACATGGCCGACCGCCCGGCCTTCAACGCGGTCTACCAGCGCTTCTTCAGCCAGCCCTGGCCGGTGCGCGCCGCCGTCGGCGTTTCCGAACTGGCGGTAGAAGGCATGCGCGTGGAAGTGACGGCAATGGCGGCCAAAGGCTAGGGTCCGCTGCCGACCCTTGCAGGAGCGGCGGCGCAGCCGTCGTTAGCCTGAATCCCCGGTCAGCCTGGCGCACCCGGGACTCAGATTCATGGCCGCTTCGCGCCCAATCGCGGCTAAAGCCGCTGCCACGATAGGTGGCGCCGACACCACACCCAGGCCACCGGGCAGCATTCGGATGCCCGGCGGGCATTTCGCCGCTACAATGCGCGCCTTGACCGTGTCGTAGCCTAGAAAAACATCATGTCCTTGCCCAAACATCACCTGGAATTGCTCAGCCCTGCCCGCGATGTCGCCATCGCCCGCGAGGCTATCCTGCATGGCGCCGACGCCGTGTACATCGGCGGTCCGAGCTTCGGCGCACGGCATAACGCCTGCAACGAAGTCAGCGACATCGCCCAACTGGTGGAATTCGCCCGCCGCTATCACGCCCGCGTGTTCACCACCATCAACACCATCCTCCACAACAACGAACTGGAGCCGGCCCGCGCGCTGATCCACCAGCTCTACGACGCCGGTGTCGACGCGCTGATCGTCCAGGACCTGGGGGTGATGGAGCTGGACATCCCGCCGATCGAGCTGCACGCCAGTACCCAGACCGACATCCGCACCCTGGCCCGGGCCAGGTTCCTCGACCAGGCCGGGTTCTCGCAACTGGTGTTGGCCCGCGAGCTGAACCTCAAGGAAATCCGGGCCATCGCCGACGAAACCGACGCGGCGATCGAATTCTTCATTCACGGTGCGCTGTGCGTGGCCTTCTCCGGCCAGTGCAACATCTCCCACGCCCAGACCGGTCGCAGCGCCAACCGCGGCGACTGCTCCCAGGCCTGTCGCCTGCCGTACACGCTGAAGGACGAAAAAGGCGGCGTGATCGCCTATGAAAAACACCTGCTGTCGATGAAGGACAACAACCAGAGCGCCAACCTGCGCGCGCTGGTCGACGCCGGCGTGCGCTCGTTCAAGATCGAGGGCCGCTACAAGGACATGGGCTATGTGAAGAACATCACTGCCTATTACCGCCAGCGCCTGGACGAAATCCTCGAAGACCGCCCGGACCTGGCCCGCGCCTCCAGCGGCCGCACCGCGCACTTCTTCGTGCCCGACCCGGACAAGACCTTCCACCGTGGCAGCACCGACTACTTCGTCAGCGAGCGCAAGATCGACATCGGTGCGTTCGACTCGCCGACCTTCACCGGCCTCGCGGTGGGCGTGGTGGAGAAAGTCGGCAAGCGCGACCTGCAGGTGGTCACCCACGACCCGCTGTCCAACGGTGACGGCCTCAACGTGCTGGTCAAGCGTGAAGTGGTCGGCTTCCGCGCCAATATCGCCGAGCTCAAGGGCGAGTTCGAGGAAGACGGCGAGAAACGCTACCGCTACCGCGTCGAGCCCAACGAGATGCCAGAGGGCCTGTACAAGCTGCGCCCCAACCATCCGCTGAGCCGCAACCTCGACCACAACTGGCAGCAAGCGCTGCAGAAGACCTCCGCCGAGCGCCGTGTCGGCCTGTCCTGGGTCGCCCGTCTGCGCGAGGAGCGCCTGCAACTGACCGCCATCAGCGAAGAGGGCGTCAGTGCCAGCGCCAGCCTCGACGGTCCGTTCGGCGAAGCCAACAAGCCACAGCAGGCCCTGGACCAGTTGCACGACCTGCTCGGCCAACTGGGCACCACCCAGTACCACGCTGACTCCATCGAACTGGATGCGCCCCAGGCGTTCTTCATTCCCAACTCGCAACTCAAGGCTCTGCGGCGCGAGGTCATCGAATCGCTGACCAATGCCCGGGTCGGCGCTCACCCGCGCGGCGCACGCAAGGCCGAAACCACCCCGCCGCCGGTCTATCCCGAGTCGCACCTGTCGTTCCTGGCCAACGTCTACAACGAGAAAGCCCGGGCCTTCTACCATCGCCATGGCGTCGAGCTGATCGATGCGGCCTACGAGGCCCACGAGGAAACCGGTGAAGTACCGGTGATGATCACCAAGCACTGCCTGCGCTTCTCCTTCAACCTGTGCCCCAAACAGGCCAAGGGCGTGACCGGCGTGCGCACCAAGGTGGCGCCGATGCAACTGGTGCACGGTGACGAGGTGCTGACCCTGAAGTTCGATTGCAAGCCTTGCGAAATGCACGTGATCGGCAAGATGAAGGGCCACATTCTCGACCTGCCGCAGCCTGGCAGCGCAGTCGTGGGCCATATCAGCGCCGAAGACCTGCTCAAGACCATCCCCCGCGCGCCTCATTGAGGCGCCTCCAGGCATCGTTCTTGCCTGCTCACCTCCCGCGGCGACCGGGTTTTCCGGCCGCCACGGCGATGGCAAAAAGCCTGCTACCGCTCAGCGCCCTGTGGCCTTCCAGCCATTGGTCTTTGCGCAAACTGTAGGAAATATTGATATCATCTGTACGCTTTTTCCTACACGGATCAGGCGTTGCCTCAGAAAAATCTGTCAGGTTAGACCCTAAGTACTATTCAACTTTAACGAATACAGGCCGATGCATTGAAGGATGACGCGTGCCAGAGCCCTCGCTTGCAGGTCAATTTTCCGGCGCTGTTTTTTCTGCTACCCGTCGTCGGAAAGCGAAGGACAAAAAATAATCAGATTATTGACACCGTCATTTTGATATCACACCCTTACCCTCTTGGAAGTCCTGATCCTGCCCTTCTGTAGTCCAGATAGCCGTAGGCTGGAAGTACATATATGAGTCAAGCAGACGATATTGGAAACCTGTTCCACCGCTTTGGGGCAAGTGCTGATAGCTACAAGGAAATCAACACCGAGTTCGAATTCCTCGAACCCCTCCCGGTCGTTGTCGAACCGCCCGTGCCCGCCGCAAGCGCAGCGCTGCCCGCCAAGTCGCCGGCTGTGACACTGGTGGAGATCAAGCGTCCCGCGACGGTCGCCGCCCGCCCCGCTGCCCCGGCGCTACCTGCTGCGGCACTGCCACCCGCGCTGCCCGAGCCGTCCTTTGTTGCCGAACAGGCGCCAGCCGGGTCGCTGCGTGATCGCCTGGCCGCAGTCGCCCGTGACCGTCGCGCCGCCGCCGGGGAAAACAACCGTCGCGCCCTCGACAACGCCCTGCGTGCCCAGCCCGCACAACGCCCGCAAGCCCACGTCATCGTAGTGATGTCGGCCAAGGGCGGCGTCGGCAAGACCACCGTAGCGGCGTCGCTGGCCAGACTGCTCAAACGCCCGCACGGCCGTACCCTGGTCCTTGATCTCGACCCGCAGAACGCGCTGCTCAGCCACTTCAGGCTGCCCCGTTCCACCCCTGGCATCAACCAGGCCCGCCTGGAAGAAAGCGGCTGGGATGGCATCCGCGCGATCACCGAGAGCGGTATCGAATGCCTGCCCTTCGGTCCGAGCAACGCCGCCGACCTGCGCGCCTTCGAAGCACAACTGGCGGCCAATCCGGCGTGGTTGATGCAGCAACTGGCGACCCTCGAACTGGGCCCCGACGACCTGCTGGTGATCGACAGCGCCACCGGCGCTTCACCCTGGTTGCACCCCATGCTGGCCATCGCCGACCAGGTGGTGGCATTGACCCTGGCGGACGCCGCCTCTTACCTGGTGCTCGACAAGTTGCAGGCCTGGCTCGCGCCGCTGCGCCCGGGCACCGCCTTTTTCCTGGTCAACCAGGTCGACCCGCAGCGCCCCTTGAGCCTGGACATGGCTGAAGTGCTGCGCCAGCAACTGGCCGACCGCTGGCTCGCCCACGTTCCGCTGGACCCCCAGCTCGACGACGCCCTGACGTTCGAATACGACCCCTTCCAGCAACCGGTCGACAGCCCCGCCTGCCACGCACTGCGCGGCGTGGCTGACGACCTGGCTCAACGCATCGAGCAGCACCGCAAAGAAACCAGCGCCCCATGACAGCCCAACTCACACCGACGCCGGAGCTGCCGACGTCCAGGAGAGCGCGGGCGTTTGCCTGGCTTACCCGAATGGAACACTGGCCCCATGTGGTCAAGCTCGGCCTGAAGATCACCGCGGCGGTGATCGGCCTGCTGCTGTTGGTGGCCGTCATCACGGCGCCGCTGGATCTGGAGCGCCAGTTCGCGTTCGCCGGGCTGTGCCTGGGGTTGCTGCTGATCCTGCGCAAGGTGCCGGGGCGCATGGCGGTGCTGGCGATGATCGTCCTGTCGCTGATCGCCACCTTGCGCTACGTCTACTGGCGCCTGACCGACACCCTTGGCTTCGACAATTGGGTGGACATGTTCTTCGGCTACGGCCTGGTGGCCGCCGAGACCTACGCGCTGATCATTCTCGCCTTCGGCTACATGCAGACCGCCTGGCCGCTCAAGCGCAAACCGAAGATCCTCACCCAGCCGCCGGAAGAATGGCCGGTGGTGGACGTGTTCGTGCCGACGTACAACGAAGAGCTGAGCATCGTCAAACTCACCGTGCTGGCCGCCCAGGCCATGGACTGGCCCCGTGACAAGCTGCGGGTCCATGTGCTCGATGACGGACGCCGCGAGGAATTTCGCGAGTTCGCCCGGCAGATCGGGGTGAACTACATCGTTCGCGACAACAACCGTCACGCCAAGGCCGGTAACCTCAACGAAGCGCTGAAGGTCACCGATGGCGAGTTCGTCGCCATCTTCGACGCCGACCACGTACCGACCCGCTCCTTCCTGCAGGTGACCATGGGCTGGTTCCTCAAGGACCCGAAGCTGTCGCTGCTGCAGACGCCGCACTTCTTCTTCTCCCCCGACCCGTTCGAGAAGAACCTCAACACCTTCCGTTCGGTGCCCAACGAGGGCGAGTTGTTCTACGGCCTGGTGCAGGACGGCAACGACCTGTGGAATGCCACGTTCTTCTGTGGTTCCTGCGCGGTCATCCGCCGCACCCACCTGCTGGAAGTCGGAGGCGTGGCGGTGGAAACCGTGACCGAGGACGCCCACACCGCCCTCAAGCTCAACCGCAAGGGCTACAACACCGCCTACCTGGCCATTCCCCAGGCCGCGGGCCTGGCCACCGAAAGCCTGTCGCGACATATCAACCAGCGGATCCGCTGGGCCCGGGGCATGGCGCAGATCTTCCGCACCGACAACCCCTTCACCGGCAAGGGCCTGAACTTCGGCCAGCGGGTCTGCTACGTCAACGCCATGCTGCACTTCTTCTATGGCCTGCCACGCCTGGTGTTCCTCACGGCGCCCCTGGCCTACCTGATCTTCGGCGCACAGATCTTCCATGCCTCGGCACTGATGATCACCGCCTACGTGCTGCCGCACATCTTCCATGCCAGCCTGACCAACTCGCGGATCCAGGGGCGTTTCCGCCACTCGTTCTGGAACGAGGTCTACGAGTCGGTACTGGCCTGGTACATCATGCGTCCGGTACTGGTGGCACTGATCAACCCGAAAATCGGTGGCTTCAACGTCACCGACAAGGGCGGCATCATCGAGAAGGACTACTTCGACTGGAAGCTGGCCCGGCCCTACATCGTCCTCCTGGCGCTGAACCTGATCGGCATCGTCTGTGGTGTGGTGCAACTGTTCATCGGCGACCCCAACGCCGTGATCACCATCATCATCAACCTGGGCTGGACGCTCTATAACGTCATCATGACCAGCGCCGCCGTGGCGGTGGCCAGTGAAAGCCGCCAGGTGCGCACCGAGCCCCGGGTCCATGCCGAACTGCCGGTACGCCTGACCCTGCCGGACGGCCGCAGCTTCGACTGCACCACCCTCGACTTCTCGCAGAGCGGCGTCGGCGTCAAGCTGCCGCCCGAGCTGAGCCTGAGCAAGGACATGGAACTGGACGTCACCCTGCACCGCCAGGGCCAGGCCTGCGTGCTGCCGGCGCGGGTGATGTTCGCCCGCGGCAACATGGCCGGCATGCGCTTCAAGGAACTGACCCTGCGCCAGCAGAGCGACATGGTCCGCCTGACGTTCTCCCGCGCCGATACCTGGGCCTCGACCTGGGGCGGCAGCCATGTCGATACCCCATGGCGTGCCCTGCGCTCGGTGAGCAAGGTCGGCCTGCGCGGCATGTCCGACCTGGGCAAGGCCAGCCTGGCCGCACTGCACCATCGTCGCTACTTCCGCAACAGCGACACCTCCACTCCCGAACCCGCAATGGAAAACCAATGACTGTCACGGCTCTCATCGGCGAAAACGTCACTCTGCTGCGCCGCCCGCGCACCCTGCTCGCCTGTGCGCTGCTGCTGGGCCTGAGCCATGCGGCCAGTGCCGAAGACGTGGTGGCTGCGACGCCAGCCCCGGCCAGCCCCGAGGCTGCCGTCATCTCCAGTGACGCGCCCGGCTATCGCCTGACGTTCAAGGCCCTGGGCAAGGACTACACCATGAGCCTGCGCGGCATCGAGTCGAGCGACACGGTCAACTTCGACATGCGCGCCGACGAAGTGGTGACCGGTGCCCAACTGACGCTGCAGTACACCTATTCGCCGGCACTGCTCAGCGACCTGTCGCAGATCAACATCCTGGTCAACGACGAAGTGGCCGCCAGCCTGCCGCTGCCCAAGGAAGGCGCCGGCACCCTGCAGAAACAGACGATACAGATCCCGCCGTACCTGATCACCGAGTTCAACCGCCTCAGCGTGCAGTTGATCGGCCACTACACCATGCAGTGCGAAGACCCGCTGCATTCGAGCCTGTGGGCCAAGGTCAGCAGCGACAGCCAACTGGACATCCAGGTTTCGCAAGTGGAATTGCCCAATGACCTCGCCGGCTTGCCGCTGCCTTTGTTCGACCGCCGCGACCGCCGCGCCCTGGACATGCCGTTCGTGTTTGCCGCCGCGCCCGACAACACCACCCTGGAGGCCGCCGGCGCGGTCTCGTCCTGGCTGGGCGCACTGGCCAGCTACCGCGGTGCGCGTTTCGCTACCCAGGTTCAGGGCTTGCCGGCCAAGGGCAACGGTATCGTGCTGGTCAACAGCCGCGACGCCAGCCACCTCGACGGCCTCGACCTGCCGGCGGTGCAGGGCCCGACCCTGTCGCTGGTGAGCAACCCCAACGACCGCTTCGGCAAGCTGCTGGTGATCGCCGGCCGCGACAGCGACGAAATCAAGCGCGCCGCCACCGCTCTGGTGATCGGCAGCCGCAGCCTTTCCGGGCAGAGCGTGCAGATCGACGCGGTCGACATCCTTGTGCCGCGCCAGCCCTACGACGCGCCCAACTGGCTGCCGACCGACCGTGCGGTACGCCTCGGCGAACTGCTGGAGCCGCGCCAGCTCAATGTCTCCGGCTACGCGCCGGCGATGATCACCATTCCGATGCGCCTTCCGCCGGACCTGTTCAACTGGCGCGAAGACGGTGCCCGGCTCAACCTCAAGTACCGCTACACGCCGCAGCAGACGTCCACCAACTCGTCGCTGATGGTCAGCTTCAACGACAATTTCATCCGTTCGATGAACCTGCCGTCGATCCAGAGCATGGGCGCCGGCGAGAAGCTGCTCAGCGCCCTCAAGAGCGACGACAGCCTCGGCCGCGAAGCCAGCATGCTGCTGCCGCTGGATTCGGTGGCGCTGCAGTCGCGCCTGCAGTTGCGCTTCATGTACGACTACCTGAAGCAGGGCGAATGTGGCGACATCATCATCGATAACATGCGCGGCGCCATCGACCCGGAATCCACCCTCGACCTGAGCGGCTATGACCACTTCATGGCCATGCCGAACCTGGGCGTGTTCAAGGACAGCGGTTTCCCCTTCACCCGCCTCGCCGACCTGTCGCAGACCGCGGTGATCCTCCCTGACAACGCCGGCCCTGCCGACTGGGATGCCTATCTGACCGTGCTCGGCCGCTTCGGCGACTCCACCGGTTACCCGGCCACCGCCGTCAGCGTCGGCCAGGCCGATGAGGTCACGCAGTTCGCCGACAAGGACCTGCTGGTGCTGTCGTCTGGCAACAACCAGCCGCTGCTCAAGACCTGGGCCGACTACCTGCCAAGCCGCAGCGAAGACGCCAAACGCTACGTCGAGTTCTCCGACCTGCCGCTGCGCCTGCGCGAATGGATCAGCCCCGACCCGGTGGCGAACCTGCGCAAGTCCCGCGGCGCCCTGACCTTCAGCGGCGAAAGCGGCAGTTCCTACGTCAGCGGCTTCGAATCGCCGCTCAAGAGCGGTCGCAGCGTGGTACTGCTGTCCAGCCCGCAGCAACAGCACCTGAGCGAAATCACCGATGCGCTGATCGGCGGCCAGCACTACACCCAGTCGCTGCAGGGCAGCCTGGCGGTGATCAAGGGCAAGCAGATCCAGTCGCTGGTGGCGGACGAAACCTACTACGTCGGCCATCTCGGCCCGTTCAAGTACATCCAGTGGCTGCTGTCGCGGCACGTGTTCATGCTGCTGTTGCTGACCGTCGCGGGTGTCGGCCTGGTCAGTTGCGCGGCCTACTTCTCGCTGCGGGCCATCGCCCGTCGCCGCCTCAAGGACGAGTGATCCATGCGTACGATCAAGACACTGCTCGCAGCCGCGGTGGCCGCCACCCTGCTGCCGCTCACCAGCCAGGCCGCCGATCAGTGCGGTGTAAGCGACTGGCCGCTGTGGCAGAGCTTCACCCAGCATTTCATCCAGCCTGATGGCCGGGTGCTGGATGCCAGCACGCCACAGTTGCACAGCTCGTCCGAAGGCCAGTCCTACGGCATGTTCTTCGCCTTGGTGGCCAACGACCGCGTGGCCTTCGACAAGCTCTGGGCCTGGGCCAAGAACAACCTCGCCGGCAGCGACATTGGCAGCAACCTGCCCGGCTGGTGGTGGGGCAAGGACGACAAGGGCCAGTGGCGCCTGCTGGACACCAACTCGGCGTCCGACGCCGACCTGTGGTTCGCCTACGACCTGATCGAAGCCGCCCGGCTGTGGAGGGACGAGCGCTACAGCCAGGAAGCCGAGCTGCTGCTGAATAACATCAAGAGCAAGGAAGTGGCCGACCTGCCGGGCCTGGGCAAGATGCTGCTGCCCGGCCCGCAAGGTTTTGCCAAGCCCGATCATTTCTGGCACCTCAACCCCAGCTACCTGCCGGTGCCGGTGCTGCGGCGCATGGCCGGCGCCGATCCGCAAGGCCCGTGGAACGAGATCGCCCGCTCCACCGGCACGCTGGTCAAGGGCGCCGCCCAGAACGGTTTCCTTGCGGACTGGGTCGGCTACCGGGCCACCGGCCCCAACGGCGGGCTGTTCGTCATCGACCCGGTCAAGGGCGAGCTGGGCAGCTATGACGCCATCCGCACCTACCTGTGGGCGGGCCTGACCCCCAACAGCGACCCGCTGTTCAAGCCGGTGCTCGACAGCCTCGGCGGCATGGCCCTGCAGGTCGCGACCCGCGGCGCGCCGCCGGAAAAAATCCAGGTCAAGAGCAACACCTTCGGCGACAACGATGGCCCCTTCGGCTTCTCTGCCGCCCTGCTGCCCTATTTCAAGGCTCGCCAGCAACCCTGGCTGGAGCAACAGCAGCGTGCGCGCGTCGATGCGCTGCTGGCAAAAAGCCTGAGCCCGGAAGCGGTGCAAACCAGGCAACCCCCTTATTACGACGTGGTGCTCAGCCTGTTTGCCCTCGGCTACATGGATGAACACTACCGCTTCCTCGCCGACGGGAAGCTGCAACCTCTCTGGGAGACCTCATGCGCTCGCGCCGCCAAACCCTAGCCGTCGGCCTGCTCGCCGCCCTGATCCACAACAGCGGTCACGCCGAACTCAGCGAGAACGGCAAGGCCCTGCTCGAACAGGGCCATTACTGGCAAGCGCGCAATGACCATGCGCGGGCTTCGGAAGCCTGGCGCAAGCTGCTGCTGATCGATCCGCAACAGGCCGACGCCATCTACAACCTCGGCCTGATCGAGCTGGACAGCGATCGTCCGGCCAACGCCAGGCGCTACCTCGAGCAGTTGAAAAACGCCCATCCCGACGGGCGCCAGGCCCTGTTGCTGGAGCAGGCGATCAAGCTGCACGGCGACGCCAGCACTGAACGCCTGAACGAGGCGCGGGTGCAGGTCGAGTCCGGCGAAACCGACAAGGCGGTGGCCACCTACCGCGATCTGTTCGACGGTGCCGCGCCCCAGGGCGACCTGGCCCTGGAGTTCTATGGCACCCTCGGCTACACCGCCAACGGCTGGCAGGAAGCACGCCAGGGCCTTGAACGCCTGCTGCGCCAGGACCCGGACAACGCCCAGGCCAAGCTGACCCTGGCCAAGCTCTTGCTGAGCAACGAAAGCACCCGCGCCGACGGCATCCGCCGGCTGGCCTCGTTCCGCAATGATCCGGCCATCGGCAGCCAGGCCGTGGAAGCCTGGCGCCAGGGCCTGTCCTGGCTTGGCGGCAGCAAGGCCGACATCGCGCTCTACGAGGACTACCTGAAGGCCTATCCGGATGACGAGGAAGTCCGCGAACAGATGCGCACCGGCCAGCGCCAGGCACAATCGGCCTACCAGCAGAACCCGCACCTGCAACGGGGCTTCAAGGCCTTGCAGGACGAAGACCTGAGTGGTGCCGAACAGGCCTTCCAGGCCCGCCTGCGCCAGGCGCCGCAGGATGCCGACGCCCTCGGCGGCCTGGGGCTGGTGCGTCAGCGCCAGGGCCGCCTGAGCGACGCCGACGCCCTGCTGCGCCAGGCCATCAAACAAGGCAACGCCAGTCGCTGGCAGGCCGCGCTGGCCGCCAACCGCTACTGGATCTGGCTGGATGAAGCGGCCCAGGCCCGTGAGGCCGGCAGCCCCGACAAGGCCCGCGAGCTGCTGCAGAAAGCCATCGCCGCCAGCCCGCGGGAAATCCAGGGCCACCTCAACCTTGCCGACCTGCAGGCCTCCCAGGGCCAGTTCGAACGCGCCGAAACCACCTATCGCCACGCCCTCAGCCTGGATGCCAACCACCCCGACGCCCTCGCCGGCCTGGTCAGCGTGCTGGCCCAGAGCGGCCGGGTCGCCGAGGCCCAGCGCCTGATCGACAACCTCAGCGACATCCAGCGCCAGCGCCTGGGCGACCTGCGCAAGCTGCGCGCCGCTATCGCCACCGGCAAGGCCAAGGACTTCGAGCGCCGTGGTGACCTGGACAGCGCCCGCACGGCACTGGAAGACGCCGTGCGCGACGACCCGCAGAACCCCTGGACCCGCTCGGACCTGGCCGCCGTCTACCTCAAGACCGGCTCGCCGGGCAAAGCCCGGCAACTCATGGACGAACTGGTCAAGGCCAGCCCCGACAAGCCCGAAGCCCTGTACGCTGGCGCGCTGTTCGCCAGTCGCGTGGAGCAGTGGAGCAAGGCCCGCCAGTTGCTCGACCGCATTCCCGTCAGCCAGCGCAGCGCGGCCATGAACAGCCTCGCCGAAGAACTCGACCTGCGCTTGCTGGCCGCCCAGGCCTCGGCGCTGGTCAAGGAAGGCAAGCGTTCCCAGGCCATCAGGCTGCTGCAAGGCGCGCAAAACCGTCTGCCATCCAAACCCGATCTGTATGCCGCACTGGCCAACGCCTATATCGATATCGGCCAGGCCGACCGCGCCGTGACCCTGCTGCGCAGCGCCATCGCCCAGAGCAGCAAGCCGACACCGGCCCTGCGCATCGCCTACGCCAGCGCCCTGCTGCAGTCCGGCAAGGACATGGAAGTCAACGAGATCCTGCGCGACATACGCGGCGTGCCGCTCAAGCCTGCCGAACAGCGCGCCTACGATGACCTGCTGTTCCAGTACACCGTGCGCCAGGCGGACCTGCTGCGGGAGAAAGGCGACCTGGTGGCCGCCTATGACACCCTCGCCCCGGCACTGGCGCAGCGCCCGGACGATGTCCAGGCGGTGTCGTCGCTGGCACGCATGTACATGGACAACCGCAATCCGCAGAAAGCCGTAGACCTGTTCCAGCCGTTGCTGGCCTCGCAGGCGGACAACGCCGATGTACAGATGGCCGCGGCCCTCGCCTTCCAGCAGAACGGCCAGACCGCCGACGCCGAACGCGCCATTGAGCGCGGCCTGGAACTGGCCCCGGAAAACCCGCAGGTACTGAGCACCGCTGCAGCCTGGTACCGCAGCCGCGGCAAGCTGGCCAAGGCCCAGAAGCTGTACGCCGAGGCCCTGGCCTTGCAGGCGCCGAAAGAAGAGGTGATCGAAAACCCGTTCGGCCAGGCCATCGCCGCCAACCCCTTCGTCGGCCAGCCCGGCCAGCGCAAGGCCTCGCGCCTGGGCGAGATGGCCCTCAACGACATTCCCGATCCGGCACGGGTGCAGAGCAAGCGCCGCAACAACGTCGAGGAGCCCCGGGACAGCGAGCGTTTCGACGAACCGCTGCTGCTCGCCAGCCGTGACGACGAGCCAGGTCTGCGCCGCAGCGCACGGGCGCTGGACGACGCCGAAACCGCCGTGGTCAACCCCGACCCGCGCGCCGTCATCGAGAAAGAACTGACCAGCGTGCGCGAATCGCGCAGCCCGCAGATCAAGCAGGGCGCGACCATTCGCGGCAACAACGGCGAGTCGGCCCTGAGCAAGATCACCGACGTCGAGACACCGTTCGAAATCAGCTTCCCGATCGGCGATGACCGCATGGCTGTGAGGGTTACGCCGGTCTGGTTGAATACCGGGACCATCCACCAGCCAAGCGGCGGCGATCTGCGTTTTGGCGGCCTGACCGAAGCCCAGGGCAACGCGCTGCTTGACCTGCCCATCGACGAGCAGTCCGACGCCCTCGCCAGCGCTGTCGGCGAGAGCATCGGTACACAGAAAGACGCCGGTGCCGGCCTCGCGGTCGCCTACGAGATGCCATCGCTGGGCCTCAACGTCGATCTGGGCACCAGCCCGGTCGGGTTCCGCTACACCAATGTGGTCGGTGGCATCAGCCTGGACCGTCCGTTCACCGACGGCAGCAATTTCCGTTACAACCTCAACCTCTCGCGCCGCTCGGTGAACGACAGCCTGGTCTCCTTCGCCGGTGCCCGCGACCATCGCTCCGATGTCGAATGGGGTGGCGTCACCGCCAACGGCCTGCGCGGCCAGGTCAGCTTCGACAACCAGCGCTTCGGCACCTATGCCTATGCAAGCTGGGCCAAGTTGGTCGGCCACAATGTCGAGAACAACGCCCGTGCGGAACTGGGCAGCGGCATCTACTGGTACCTGTTCAGCAATGAAGACGCTCGCCTGACCGGCGGCCTGAGCCTGTCGGCGATGCACTACGACAACAACCAGACGTTCTTCACCTACGGTCATGGCGGCTACTTCAGCCCGCAGAACTACTTCTCCATCGGCGTACCGTTCAATTGGGCGCAACGGGGCGCGGACTGGAGCTACCAGATCCAGAGCTCCCTCGGCGTGCAGCACATCGAGCTCGACGGCGCCCCCTACTTCCGCAACCGCGGAAGCCAGGCAGCGCTGGAGCAACTGGCGAACAACGGCAACACCCTGGGTGGCGCAGCGATCAAGACCCACTACGTGGACCAGAACAAGAGCGGCGTAGGTTACTCCCTGGGCGCCAGCGGCGAATACCGCCTCGGCGGCGGCTTCTTCTTCGGCGGCGCCCTGGGCATGGACAACGCCCGCGACTATCGCCAGTTCACCGGTGGCCTGTACCTGCGCTACCTGTTCGATGACGGCGGCGGCGCCATGCCGCTGCCTGTCAATCCTTACCGTTCCCCTTATGCGAACTGAGCCAAAAAAGGAGTTCTTCACATGGCTGCTTCTTCCCTTCTCGCTGGCCTGACGATCCTGATGATCGGCGACAGCCACCTGGCGACACCGAGCTACCTGATCAAGGACCTGCACGAAAACCTGGTTCAGCAAGGCGCCCAGGTCCATACCCTGGGTGTCTGTGGTTCCAACGCCGGCGACTGGACCACCACCTCCCCGGGCGGCAAGTGCGGCGGCGCCGAACGCCGTGGCAACGAAAAGGCCGTGGTGCTGGGCAACAAGGCCAGCACCCAGCCCATCGCGCAGCTGGTGGCCGCCGACAAACCCGACCTGATCATCGTGGTCATGGGCGACACCATGGCCGACTACAAGAAGTCGGCCTTCCCCAAGACCTGGGCCTGGCAGGAAACCAAGAAGCTGACCAAGGCCATCGATGACACCAAGACCCGGTGCGTCTGGGTCGGACCGAACTGGGGCAGCGAAGGCGGCAAGTACGGCAAGACCTACGCCCGTGTCGAGCAGGCATCGGCGTTCCTTTCGACCAACGTCGCGCCTTGCCAGTACATCGACTCGCTGAAATTCTCCAAACAGGGCCAGTGGGCAACCATCGACGGACAGCACCTGACCAGCCAGGGTTACGCAAGCTGGGGCAAGGCGATCACCGACGAGTTGCTGAAAAGCGACGTGGTCAAGGGTGCGAAGAAATGAGCCGCCTGACCAGCCTGTTCGCCGCCCTGCCCCTTGCACTGCTGGCCGGCACCGCCGCTGCCGACGTGGCGCTGTACCCCACCGGTCCCAGCGAAGACTCGGCGTTCCTGCGCTTCGTCAACGTCGCGCCCGGCGTGCTGGACATGCAGGCTAGCGGCTCCAAGGCCAGCCTCAAGCTGGACGACAGCCAGAAGGTCTCGGCCTACCTGCAGGTGCCGGCCAACAAGCCGATCAAGGGCACCCTCAAGAACGGCGCCGCCAGTTCGGCGCTGGACCTGCAGGTCGCGCCGGGCGAGTTCGCCACGGTGTTCGCCTTCAACGACGGCGGCACGTTGAGCCAGCGCGTGGTGCGCGAGCAGCCCGATGACTTCAACGGCCTGAAAGCCTCGCTAGCCTTCATCAGCCTCGATCCGGCCTGCCAGGCACCCACGCTGCGTCCGGCCGGGCGCAACGCCGACCTGTTCAAGGATGCCGCCGACGGCAGTGTGCAGCGGCGCTCGATCAACCCGGTGAAGCTGTCGGTGCAACTGGTCTGCGCCAACGCCAACGTCGGCAACCCGCTGGACCTGGGCGAGCTCAAGGCCGGCGAGCGCTACAGCGTGATGCTGCTGCCCGGCGCCGAAGGTCCGCGCCTGCTCAACACCACCGACACCTTGGCCAACTGACAGGACGTCCACCGCCCCATGGTCTTCGCCTCCCTCGAATTCCTCACGCTGTTTCTGCCGCTGTTCATGCTGGTCTACGCCCTCAGCCCGGCGCGGGGGCGCAACCTGGTACTACTGCTGGGAAGCTGGTTCTTCTATGGCTGGCTGAGCCCGCTGTTCCTGCTGCTGCACGTAGTGCTCACGGTGATTGCCTGGGCCGGCGGCCTGGCGGTGGACCGCAGCCGCGAGGATTCGCTGGGACGGCTGCGCCTCCTGGCGGCGCTGATCGTGCTCAACACCCTGGTGCTGTGCTGGTACAAGTACGCCAATATCCTTGCCGCCACCTACAACCAGTTGATCAGCCACTACGGCTACCTGCCGATGGAGTGGCAACGGGTGGCGCTGCCGGCCGGACTGTCGTTCATCGTGCTGCAGGCGATCTCCTACCTGGTGGACGTACACCGGCATACCGTGCCGGTGGAACGCAGCCTGGTGAATTTCGCCACCTACATCTCGATGTTCGGCCACTCGATCGCCGGGCCGATCATTCGCTACGACTGGGTCCGCCGCGAACTCAACCAGCGCTACTTCAACTGGCAGAACTTCTCCCTCGGCGCCCGCCGCTTCATGATCGGCCTGTGCATGAAAGTGCTGGTAGCCGACACCCTGTCGCCGCTGGTGGACGTGGCCTTCCACCTGGACAACCCGTCGTTCCTCGACGCCTGGCTGGGTTGCCTGGCCTACTCGCTGCAACTGTTCTTCGATTTTGCCGGCTACAGCGCCATGGCCATCGGCCTGGGCCTGATGCTCGGCTTCCACTTCCCGGAGAACTTCAACCGGCCGTACCTGGCCAGCAGCATCCAGGACTTCTGGCGGCGCTGGCACCTGTCGCTGTCCAGCTGGTTGCGCGACTACCTGTACATCGCCCTGGGCGGCAACCGCTTCGGTACCTGGAACACCTACCGCAACCTGTTCCTGACCATGGCCATCGCCGGCCTGTGGCACGGCGGCGACAGCTGGAACTACCTGCTCTGGGGTTCGGCCCACGGCGTGGCGCTGTGCATCGACCGGGCCTGGAGCCGTTCCAGCCTGCCGGCCATCCCGAAAGTGCTGTCGCACACCCTGACCCTGCTGTTCGTGTGCCTGGCCTGGACCCTGTTCCGTGCCCCGGACTTCGACACCGCCCTGGCCATGTACGCCGGCCAGTTCGGCCTGCACGCCTTCGCCCTGGGCGAAGCGCTGTCGGCCACGGTGCGTCCGGTGCATGCCCTGGCGGCGGCGCTGGGTGTGTTCTGCGTGGTGGCGCCGCTGTACCAGGCGCGTCTCGAACAACGTTTCGGTCACAGCGCGCTGTATGCGGTGGTGGCTGCCCTCTGGCCCGTGGCCGGTTTCCTGCTGGCGTTTTCCCTGATCGCCAGCCGTGACGCCGTGCCCTTCCTGTACTTCCAGTTCTGATGACGACCAAGACCCCTCCTCCGAGTACGGCGCCGACGCCACCGAGCGAGATTGCCCTGCGCACCAGCCCGTTGGCCGGCGTCACCCTGGCGGCCTTCCTTGTCGCGGGCCTCGCCTCCTGCGCCTGGCTGGCGTTCAGCGGCAAGCTCGAGTTGCTGCCCGGCAAGCCGCTGTCCAACGATGCGGTGCTGGAGGGTGAAATCACCCACCGCATCGCCAAGGAACTGGCCAAGGCGCCGCTGCCGGAAAAAGCCGCGCAACTGGAGCGTGCCACAAGCTGGCTGACGCTCGGCGATACCGGGCCACGGGTGCGCGAAGGCTGCCCGCAGTGGCTGTTCATCAGCGACGAGCTCAAGCTCAACCGGCACGCCGCCGACAACGCCCGGGCCAAGGCCGAGGCGGTGATCGCCCTGCGGGATCAGTTGAAGAAACGCGGCATCGAACTGCTGGTCAGCGTGGTGCCGGACAAGAGCCGCATTGCCGCCGGCCAGCTCTGCGACCTGCCGCGTCCGGCCAGCCTGGAGCCGCGGGTGCGCGACTGGACCCACGCCTTGCACGGCGCCGGCATTGCCGTCATCGACCTGGCGCCGGCGCTGCAGCCGCTGGGAGCCGACGCCTTCCTGCGCCTGGACACCCACTGGAGCGAAGCCGGCGCCCACGCCGCAGCGCTGGCGATCGGCAAACAGGTAGCGGCCATGGGCTTCGAAGCCACGCCCAGACGCAACTTCGATGTCACCCCGCAGCCTGCCGCGCCGCGTGCCGGTGACCTGGTGCGCCTGGCCGGCCTTGACTGGCTGCCGACATCGCTGCAACCGGCCCAGGAAACGGTGGCTGCCTCGGTCATCAACGAGCAGACCCCGGACGCCGACAGCAGTGGCGACAGCCTCGACGACCTGTTCGGCGACGACAACCTGCCCAACGTAGCGCTGATCGGCACCTCGTTCTCACGCAACTCCAACTTCGCCGGTTTCCTGCAGCAGGCGCTGGCCGCGCCGATCGGCAACTTCGGCAAGGACGGCGGCGAGTTTTCGGGAGCGGCCAAGGCCTATTTCAACAGCCCGGCGTTCATACAGACGCCACCGAAGCTGTTGATCTGGGAAATCCCGGAGCGGGACTTGCAGACGCCCTATGACGGTGGCGTCAGGCTGGAATAAGGGGCTAGCGCAGGCTCGGCCAGCCCTGGAAAGACGCCACCACCCCAAGGCATCCCGGCATCTGCCGGCAGGCCTTGGCGCTGCGTGACTCCGCCGGCACCGAGACCAGTACCGTCAGCACCACGAAAAACAGAATGGACAGCGGAACACAGTAGGCAAGAAGGCTTTTTGTTTTCATTGTCGGCGTTCTCCAGACCCGTGGTTCGGGATCGGGCCTGCCGGACAGCAGGCCCGGGTATCTCAACGCTCGTCGACGGTGACGAACTCACGACGCTCGGCCATCACCGCCGGCACCTGTTCTTCGTCGGTGAAGAACTGCTCGTACCACTCGCGCAACTGATAGACCGGACCGTCGTTCTCGGCCAGTACCGGCTTGTCGATGCGGATCTTGTGCTTCCAGATGTCCACGTCCTGGTAGAACGAGTCACGGTTGCCCTGCACATAGGCCTTGGCCACTTCCTGGTTCTGCTCTTCGGTCCAGCCCGGCACGCGCTGGACCATGCAGCCGAAACGCAGCTCGAAGCTGTTGGGGCCGACCGGGACGTGGCTGTTGAGCAGGATGGCGTGGATGCGCACGTCGCCGAACATCGAACTCAGGTGGGTGAAGTGGGTGGCCGGGCCGTAGTAGGCAGACTCGGCGATCAGGTCGCCGCCCAGGCGCTCGGAATCGCCATGGAAAATCTGGTGGCCGATATGCCCTTCGAAGATGTTGGCGAAGTACTTGGTCGGGGTGCCGTGCACCGGGCCGAAGTGCTGGGCGTCCACCAGGTTGTCCACCAGTTCGCGAGGGTTGGTCTCGATCAGCATGGTGTCGATGTTCCACTCGTGGATCCACTCGGGGCTGTCCATCACCTCCAGGTGCGGGATCACCACGCCTTCGCTCGGCGGCTTGCCTTCCGGGTTGTTCCAGATGAACAGCAGCTTGTTTTCCTCGCAGGTCAGCCAGGCGCGGGTCTTGGCCTTCGGCGGGATGCGCTTGCAGTACGGGATCTCCACGCACTTGCCGGCGGTGTCGTATTTCCAGTGGTGGAACGGGCAGACCACGCGATCGTTCTCGATCGTGCCCTGGGACAGGTCGGCGCCCATGTGCGGGCAATAGGCATCGAGCACGCTGATGGCGCCCTCGCTGTTGGCGAAGGCCACCAGGCGCGTGCCGAAGATATTCAGGGTGTGCAGCTTGCCGTCGCGGTAGTCGGCGGCATTGCCCAGGCAGTGCCAGCCGCGGGCATAGCGGTGAGTGCGCTGGGCATTGTCGAGGGAGATCTCGGCGAGTTTGGTCATTTTCTTGTTGTCCTCGGGTGAACACCTGGGGGTCGGCTAATACCCCCTTTATGAATGGGTGAATTCATGACCGCCATGATTGGGCAGAGGCGCCAGCGGCTTCATCCTCCAATTGGACTAGGCGGTTTTCTGGGGCAGCTCAGCGCAGGCAAAGGTTTCGCCTGAAATGACGCCATCGCGGGCAAGGCCGGCTCCCCCAGGCCCCGAGCCAGACCCGGGAGTAGCGGTTGGCCCGGTCCCTGTGGGAGCAACTGTCTTTAAGGATTTTTTTCAAACGCCCCCTTCAGGCATGGCTTCGCCAGCGATACCGCATTGCGGTTTCGCTGGCGAAGCCCGCTTTTCAGTAAATCAGCCCTCGCTTGCTGTCAGGTTGCGGGTATCTGAGATTTCGGTTCTTTCCACTTCGTGCCGTCTCGCAGCATCGCGTTAAGACGTACCAGGATCTTGCGCATGCAGGCCACAATAACGACCTTGGCAAGTTTGCCTCGCGCTCGCAGAGCCTCATATTCGGCTTTGACTTCCGGATCGTGGCGAACCATTGACCAGGTCGACATATAGAGCACACGGCGCACTGCATAGCGCCCGCCTTCGATCGATCTGGGGCCGCTCTTCTTGCCGCTGTCGTTGTTGTAAGGGGCTAACCCTACCAGGGCCGCGATCTTGCGCCCTGTCACGGCTCCGAGCTCAGGCAGCGATGCCATGAGCGTGCCGCACGCAATGACTCCAATCCCTTTCACCGATCTCAACTGACTGGCTTTCTCCTGATTCAGGGCGTTCGAGGCCTTCTCAATCGCCTCATCCAGTGCTTTGATTTTCTGGTTCAGATAAGCGATGAGATCGGTGTAGGTGGATATAGCTATGGCCTGAGTGGTTTGTTGTATCCGGCGCTTGTTGCTGTCTCGATCCTTGACCAGATTGCCTCGCAGCTTGATCAACTCCCCCAGCTCATCCCGAGCCTGGTTAGGCTCAACCGGCGGCAAGTCCTCGATATCTCGGGCAAACTTCGCCAGCATCCGAGCGTCGATTTTGTCGGTCTTGGCAAGCTTGTTCATGGATCTGGCATAGTCACGAGCGCGCTTGGGATTGACGCGAACCACATTAAGACCGCTTAGCTGCAGGGCCTTGAGCAAAGCCCTCTCATAACCACCGGTGGCCTCAAGCAGTACTCGCTCGACTTCAAGCCCGTTCAGGCATGCAATCAGCTGAGCGAAGCCATCAGAGTCGTTACTGATCTGGAACTGCGGGTAATTCGCAGGAAGAAACCCCACATCCACAGTCGCTTTCGAAACATCGAGACCAACAAAGTAGGAAATCATCGCCAAGCCCTCTTACACTCAAGAAGTGAGAGCGCTCTGACCTATCCCTAGCTTGTGATTTCGAGTTTTGCCGCTCATCCAACTGTTCGGGCTTCTGGTCAGAGTGAGAGGTGGATGGCGACTTGGCTCCCACTCGTGCTTTAAGCACCGCTGGCATTCAGTCTGCCATCCACCGCTCTCACCCTTCTGAGTTTAAGAGGCCTTGAAGACACAAGCTGGCATTGCCAGCGATAAAGCCCCAACGCGATCTATTGCCCGAACCGCCGCGCCGCCTCCGGACCGAAGTCCTTGGGACTGAACCCCGGCCTGTTCAACTGGTAGCCGGTGCGCTGTTCGTTGATCAGGTTGAAGGCCAGGTAGCTGCCGGCATTGAGGTCGTGGTACAGGCCGACCCCGGCCTGCTGCGCCTGGGACTCGTAGGCGTAGAAGTAGTTGACCATCGAGGTGCGCCACAGCTCGCCACGGTTGTCGTAGTTGTCCGCCATGATCGGGAACCAGGTGTCTTCGTCGATGTACATGCGGCGCTTGCCGTAGAGGTGGCGGTAGCCGGGCTTGAGGGTGCCTTCCAGTTCCCAGACCCGGTGCAGCTCGTAGCGCATGGCCTCGGGGTTGATGTGGCCGGGGGTCAGCAGGTCCGCGTACTTGAGGCTCGCCGAGTGCAGGCGATAGGTGTTGTAGGGAATGTACATCTCGCGCTTGCCGACGATCTTCCAGTCGTAACGCTGGCCCGAGCCGTTGAAGATGCGCACTTCGTCCACTGTCAGCGAGCCGCCACTGCCGGGGAAGGACATATCGAAGCCATAACCGGGCGTCTGTCGCACGCGGCGGGTACCGGGGTCGTAGCGCCAGGCCTGGCGGGGCTGGGTCTTGTCGTTCCAGAACTCGGTGCCGGTGTTGATCTCGCCCTTGTCGCGCTGCGGCAGCAGGGTCTCGTTGAGGTAGAACGACGAGTTGCCGGTGGTGTCGCCGATCCGCCCTGGCTCCAGCGCCGGCGCGAGGTTGCGCGAATGCACCCGGCCCCAGTTGATGTTGCCGTCCTTGAGCACGTAGGCGTTGTCGGAGGTGTATTCCTCGGTCCAGGCCCGCAGGGTGAACAGCGAGGCGTTCTTCAGCAATTCAAGGCCGCTGCGTGGCACCGGGAACGGCGTGCCGCCGGTCTTGCCGACCACGCCCTCGCCGTCGTCCACCAGTCTGGCCACCGCAGCGTTTTCCCTGGTGGCCTGGCACACCGTGTCGCTGGGGCGGAAATCCCGGTGGCTGGGATAGACCGGCATCCTGAAGCTGGCAGGATAGAGCTTGAACAGCGCTTTCTGGCCGTCGGAAAGGCGGTCGCCGTACTGCGCCAGGTTGGCGGCGGTAATCACGAACAGCGGCTTTTCGTCCGGATAGGGATCGATCGGGTGGTGGCCGGTGCCTTTGAAATCCACCTGGGGCGGCACGCCCAGCCATTTGCCGGAATACGGCGGGATGCTGCCATCGGCATTGCCGCTCTTGTCCGCCCCCAGGCAGGTCAGTTCGCTGCCCAGGCGCGGGACGTCTTCCGGGGCGGCGCTGGCGGGAGCGATACAGCCAAGGGCGGCTGCGAAGGTCAACGAAGCCAGGCCACGAGAGCCCAGGATACTGCCGGTCATTGTTGTTCTCCTTGGAATACCGATAGCAGGGAGCCCAGTATCGGCAGGGGCTTGGACCGACAGCATCGTCCGTGCGGACTAACGCGTTTTTACCGGCCGCCACGCCCGCCCCGGACGTGGCGACCGCCCCTCACACTGCGCTTGCCGGCAGTGGCAAGGTGCCCGGCTGGCCGAGGGCGACCACGCTGTTAAGCATGATCCGCACCAGCTCGGTCTGACGGCGCACGCCGGTCTTGGAGAAGATCGAGCGCAGGTGCGCCCGCGCCGTGTTGCGGCGGATGTTCAGCAGTTCCGAGGCTTCTTCCAGCGACAGCCCGTTGGCCAGTTCCAGGGCCAGGGCGGTTTCCGCGGGCGTCAGGTGATAGAGCTGGGACGTCACCACTGTGCTGACCAGCGACTTGCCCACGGCATCGCGCACATAGACCATCACCGTGGGTTTGCCTTTGCCTTCGAGCAATTCCTGGGACGGGATCAGCTCCACCACCACGCCGAGATTGACCTGCCCGGACGGCCGCGATATCGACATGGCCTCGGCGCCCTGCCCGCCCACCTCGCCCTGGCGGGCACGGGTGAAAGCGTTGCGCACCAACCGGCTCAGTTCGCGGTTGTCGCTGGGGTAGGTCGCTTCGAGGCGCCCACCCACCAGTTTCAGGCCGTCCTGGCTGTCGAGAATCTCCCGCGCCACCGGGTTCACTTGCAGCACGCTGCCACTTTCGTCGAGGACGATGGTCGCCACCGCCAGGCGGCTGATGGTCTGGCTGTACAGGCTGCCCAGAGACGCGCTGCGGTCCAGCAGCGAATGCATGTGCAAGGCCCGCCGCAGGTGCGGGATAAGCATGGCGCACATGGCCCGCTCGGTATCGCCGAAACGCGCCTGCTCGCGGGTGCGGTTGATGCGCAGGCGCAGGATGCCACCGTCCGGCATGCTGATATCGACACCGAGCATCTGGTGACAGCCGTAGGGCTCGCAGTACAGCAGATAGAAGGACGAACCCAGCCACTCGGCCTCGCTCATCAGGTCGTCGATGGTGAACACCCGGTCGGTGGGCATTTTGTCGAACAGCGTCGATTTGGCGTAGTAGGCGTAGTGATTGATCCCGCCCTCGCCCAGTTCGATATCGCCGGCGACCATCATCGGCGACAGGAACGGCTCGTCGGCCACCCGCAGGATCAGGGTAACGAAATTGGCCTGGAACAGCGCCCGCACCTGCTGCAGCGACTCGGTCATGCAGCAGGTGTCCATCGCGGCATCGTACATGTTGCCGATCATCCGCTCGTATTCGGCCAGTTCCAGCCCCATCTCTTCCAGGACCCGGGCATTGGGCATCGTGGTGTGCATGGTCAGTCCCCCACGGGCCCGGCATGCCGGCGCCCGTCTGTTGTTTTTATTGTGTGAAGCCGCAAGGCACATCCCCTGGCGCACGGGAAACGCCAGGCGGGTGATAGCAAGTCTCAGGGGGCGACGGCAAGGGCGCCTTGCTCGTTGCCCTGGAACACGCCGCGCTCGCCGGCCACCAGCAGGTGCCGGGCGTTGAGCACCAGTGCCGAGGTCAGGGTGCCGAGACCAGCGCGCTGCGAGCTGTCCTGCAGCGCGCCCCTGGCGTCGAGACGGATCAGCGTGCTGCCGGCGCCCACCAGCACCAGGCCCTGGTTGCCGGGCAGCAGCGCATGACCGTAGATCGGCAGGCGGCTGCCGACATCCACCTGGCGCCAGTGGTCACCGAAGTCGCTGGTGACGAACACATGACCGCGCATGCCGTAGGCCAGCCAGCGCTCGGCCGACAGCCGTACCACGCCGAACAGTGAGCCGTTGTAGAACGGCGTCAGACTCTGCCACTGCTGCCCGCCGTCGCTGGAGCGCAGCACCAGGCCCTGCTCGCCCACCAGCATTTGCCGGCCGTCGGCACCGCCGTCCAGGCCGTTGAAATGAGCGCCGTCGCCGGGCATTTCCCGTGCGGTCCAGTGCAGTCCGGCATCGCTGGACTCCAGGTACTTGCCGTAGCTGCCGTAGGCCACCACATGCTGGCCGTCGATACTCCAGACGCCCAGCAAGGGCTCGCCCAGCTCGGCGTCGTAGTGCATTTCCTGCCACTGCCGGCCGCCATCGGTGGAACGCAGGATCCAGCCGTCATGCCCCACTGCCACCAGCAGGCCGGGAGTCAGTGCCGTGACCGCGGTCAGCGTGGCGTCGCGGCCGCCGGCCACCTGACTGGCCTGCCAGGACAGGCCGCCGTCGGTACTGGTGAGAATGGTGCCTCGTTCACCGACCCCGAGCAGTTGCTCACCGTCGGCCAGCAAGGCGTTGACCTGGACCCGGTCGGCGTCGATTTCGGTGATCCCCAGCGGCGCCGGCTGGCGTGGCGAGAACGCGAAGGCCACGGCGGCAATGACGATGGCGCTCATCAGGTAGCCGATCAGATTGCGCATGACGGACTCCAGGGCGATTGACGCGGGCACGGTGCAGGCTGCATGGGGTGATCCTCTGTCGTTGTTGTCAGAGGATCATCTGACCGGGCGGTCGCGGGGGCATCGTCCAAATGGCTTAGCTGCTCTCAAGGCAGCTCGAACAACCCCGCCGCCCCCATGCCGCCCCCGATGCACATGGCGATCACCACGTAGCGCACGCCACGGCGGCGCCCTTCCAGCAGCGCGTGGCCGACCATCCGCGCGCCGGACATGCCGAACGGATGACCGATGGCAATCGCACCGCCGTTGACGTTCAGACGCTCTGGCGGGATCTCCAGCGCATCACGGCAATGCAGCACCTGGCAGGCAAAGGCTTCGTTGATCTCCCACAAGCCGATATCCGCCACGCCCAGGCCAAAGCGCTTGAGCAGTTTCGGAATCGCCACCACCGGGCCGATGCCCATCTCGTCCGGGGCGCAGCCACCCACGGCGATGCCACGGTAGATGCCCAGCGGGGTCAGGCCACGGCGCCGGGCTTCGGTGCGGCTCATCAGCAGGCTGGCAGCCGCACCATCAGAGAACTGCGAGGCGTTGCCAGCGGTGATGAACTCGCCCTGCGCAACCCATTTGCCGTCCTTCCACACCGGCTTGAGCGCCGCCAGGTCGTCCAGTGTCGTGCTCGGTCGGTTGCATTCGTCGCGCTCCACCGTCACCCGCTCATGGCCAGCCGGCTGGCCTTCCTTGTCGAACAGCAGGCGGTCGACGGTCAGGGGTACGATCTCGTCGGCGAACAGGCCGTTGCGCTGCGCGGCCGCCGTTCGCTGCTGGCTCTGCAGGCTGTACTCGTCCTGGGCTGCGCGGCTGATGCCGTAGCGACGGGAGACGATTTCGGCGGTTTCCAGCATCGGGATGTACGCCGTGGGCATGGCGTCGAGCACGGCAACGGACTGGGCGCGGTAGGTGTTCTTGTGCTTGGTCTGGGTCAGCGACAGCGACTCGACGCCGCCACCGATGGCGATGTCCATCTCGCCGGCCATGATGCCCTTGGCGGCCACGCCGATGCTCATCAGGCCAGAGGCGCACATGCGATCCAGGGCCATGCCCGGCACGCTGTCCGGCAGGCCGCCGGTGTAGGCGCACAGGCGGCCGATATTGTAGGCCTGGGTGCCCTGTTGCACGGCGGCGCCCATGATCACATCGTCCACCGCGTCGGCCTCGATGCCGGCACGCTCGACCACCGCCCGCACCACATGGCCGCCAAGGACCGGCGCTTCGGTGTCGTTGAACGACCCACGGAAGGATTTGGCCAGGGCGGTACGCGCCGTGGCGACGATTACGACTTCATTCAGGCTCATGACGATCTCGCTCAAACAGGATTGAAGGTGTAGCGGCTGATGGTGTCGACCACGCAGCCCGGACGGCTCTCGCCCTCGATTTCGACGCTGACGCGGACCACCACCTGGACCGCTTCACCCAGGCTTTCCGCGCGCAGGATCACGCCGTGCCCGCGCACCCGCGCGCCGACCCGCACCGGCGCCGGAAAACGTACGCGGTCGGAACCGTAGTTGACGCCCATGGCCATGTTTTCCAGGGTCATGAGCTGCGGCAGAAACAGGTTGACCAGAGACTGGGTCAGGTAACCGTGGGCAATGCACACGCCGAACGGGCCGCTGGCGGCACGCTCGGGATCGACGTGAATCCATTGGTGATCGCCCGTGGCCTCGGCGAACAGGTCGATGCGCGGCTGCTCGATGGTCAGCCAGTCGGTACGGCCCAGGTCCAGGCCCTCGGCGTCGAGCAATGCCTGGGCACTGCTGAAGAGATGACTCATGGCGGACTCCTCAGGCCTGTTGCGAACTGACCGACAGCACCTCGCCCACCATGTAGGAGGCGTAGTCGCTGGCGAGGAACATCATCACGTTGGCCACTTCCCAGACCTCGGCGGCGCGGCCGAAGGCTTCGCGGCCGGCCAGGCTGGCCAGCAGTGCTTCGCTGGAGGCTTTCTTGAGGAAGTCATGCAGGGCAATGGACGGCGACACCGCGTTGATGCGTACACCGTGCTCGGCGGCTTCCAGCGCGGCGCAGCGCGTCAGCGCCATGACCCCGGCCTTGGCCGCGGCGTAGTGGGCCTGCTCCTTCTGTGCACGCCAGCCGAGCACCGAGGCGTTGTTGACGATGGCTCCGGCGCCACGGCGTTGCATGTGCGGGAGCATGGCACGGGTCATGCGGAAGGTGCCGGTGAGGGTCACGTCCAGCACCCGCGACCACTCCTCGTCGCTCATCTCGACCACGCTTTTCTGTCCGCCGAGGCCGGCGTTGTTGATCAGCACATCGACGCCGCCCAATTGGTGCTCGGCAGCGTCCACCAGGGCCTGGACCTCGGCTTCGACCGTGACGTTGCACAGTTGCCCGTAGATGGCCTGCAGCCCGGTTTCCGCCTTCAGCCGCTCGACTGCCTCTTCCAGGCGGCGCGGGTGGATGTCCGAGATCATCAGCGCCCGGCAGCCTTCCTCGGCGCTGCGCCGGGCCGCCGAATAGCCGATCCCGGCGCCGGCGGCGGCGGTGATCAGCACCGATTTGCCGGCCAGCAACTGGTGGCCGGGTACGTAAGGGGGAGCTTGTTTCACGAGGGTTACCTCCAGGGAAAGAACCCTGAGAGGTATACGGGGGCGGGATCAGGTGGGCATCGTCAAAACGGGGTATGGATGGGGGGATGTGTTGGGTTTTGGGGGGCATGGCAGGAGAGCTTCAGCGCCCTCAAGATCGAGCGCCGTCCGCACGGCGCATCGCCGGCAACGCCGGCTCCCACATCTGTTGCAACGCGCCATGGGCTGTGAGAGTTGAGTTGCCAGCCTTTGGTGCTTGGCGATATATCGCGGGGAGGCTGTTGGGCTCGGCTCGATATCGCGTCGTACAAACAAGGCGATCAACCATGGCCTGACAGACATAGGTACGTTGCAACAAATGTGGGAGCCGGCGTTGCCGGCGATGCGCCGCGCGGGCGGCGCTCGATCTCGAGGGCGCCAAACATCTCACGACAGGCGCCCGGCCATCCCAACACCCCCAACAACAATCAGAACGCTGCCTTGAACACCGCCTCGATCTCCGCCTGGCTCGCCGACCGCGGATTGGTCAGGCCGCAGGCATCTTTCAGAGCATTGACGGCAAGAATCGGCACATCCTCGACCTTGGCCCCCAGCGCCGCCAACCCTGGCGGAATATCGATATCACGGCTCAACTGCTCGATCGCCGCAATCGCCGCCGCCGCGCCCTGCTCGGCATTCAGCTCGCGCACCTCGACGCCCAGTGCTCCCGCCACGTCCCGCAGGCGCGCCGCCGACACCTTGGAATTGAACCGCTGCACATGGGGCAACAACACCGCGTTGCACACGCCGTGCGGCAGGTCGTAGAAGCCGCCCAGCTGGTGCGCCATGGCATGCACATAACCCAGGGACGCATTATTGAAGGCCATGCCGGCAAGGAACTGGGCATAAGCCATGTTCTCCCGCGCCGGCATGTCCTGGCCGTTGGCCACGGCCTGGCGCAGGTTGGCGCTGATCAGTTCGATGGCTTTCAGGGCGCAGGCATCGGTGATCGGCGTGGCCGCGGTGGACACGTAGGCCTCCACCGCATGGGTCAGGGCGTCCATGCCCGTGGCGGCCGTCAGGGATTTGGGCATGCCGACCATCAGCGCCGGGTCGTTCACCGACAGGATCGGCGTGACGTTGCGATCGACGATGGCCATTTTCACGTGGCGCGCTTCGTCGGTGATGATGCAGAAGCGGGTCATCTCGCTGGCGGTGCCGGCGGTGGTGTTGATCGCCACCAGCGGCAATTGCGGCTTGGCCGAGCGGTCGACACCCTCGTAGTCGGCGATCTTGCCGCCGTTGGTGGCGCACAGGGCAATGCCCTTGGCGCAGTCATGGGGCGAGCCGCCGCCCAGGGAAACGACGAAATCGCACTTCTCCCGCTGCAACAGCGCCAGGCCCTGCTCGACGTTGGCGATGCTCGGGTTGGGCTTGGCGCCGTCGAACACCGCCGCGTCGATATCGCGCAGCGCCAGTTGCTCGACGATGCGCTCGGCCACGCCGGCCTTGGCCAGCCCGGCGTCGGTAACGATCAGGGCCTTGCGAAAGCCATAGCCGACGATCGCCGTCATGGCTTCATCCAGGCAACCGATTCCCATGATGTTCACGGCTGGAATGAAAAACGTGCTGCTCATGGTCTTGTCCCTCAGTGGCTTTATCTCGGTAATCCGAGCATCCGCCAGTCACGGGCAGCCTGTGTTGATCCATGACAATTCAGCCAAGGAACAGCCGGTATGCCGGATTATCGGTCTCGTCCCAGTAGCGATAACCCATGGCATCCAGGGTGGCCGGCAGACTGTCACGTTCTTCCTCCGGCACTTCCAGCGCCGCAAATACCCGCGCCTCGGCGGCGCCGTGGTTGCGGTAGTGGAACAGGCTGATGTTCCAGCGCTTGCCCAGGCTTTCCAGGAAGCCCAGCAGCGCCCCCGGCCGTTCGGGGAACTCGAAGCGCAGCACCCTCTCCTGCGCACCCGGCCCGGCATGTCCGCCCACGGTGTGGCGAATGTGCAGCTTGGCCAGTTCGTTGTCGGTCAGGTCCACCACGTCGTAGCCTTGCTCCTGCAGGCTGGCCAGCAGCGCCTCGCGAGGATCGGTGACGGGGTGGGTCTGCACGCCGACGAACAGCCGCGCTTCCTTGCCGGGGTAGTAGCGGTAGTTGAACTCGGTGATCTGGCGCCGGCCCAGGGCCTGGCAGAACGCACGGAAGCTGCCCGGACGCTCGGGGATGGTCACGGCGATCACCGCCTCGCGCTGCTCGCCAAGTTCGGCGCGCTCGGCGACATGGCGCAGGCGGTCGAAGTTGACGTTGGCCCCGGAGTCGATCGCCACCAGGGTCTGCCCGCGCACGCCACGGGTGTTGACGTATTTCTTGATCCCCGCCACCGCCAGCGCGCCGGAAGGCTCGGTGATGGAACGGGTGTCGTCGTAGATGTCCTTGATCGCCGCACACAGCTCGTCGCTGCTGACCGTCACCACCTCATCGACGTAGTGCCGGCAGATGTCGAAGCAATGGGCGCCGATCTGCGCCACCGCCACGCCATCGGCAAAGGTGCCCACCTGCGGCAGCACCACCCGCTCGCCTGCAGCCAGGGCAGCCTGCAGGCAGTTGGAGTCCTGCGGCTCGACACCGATCACCTTGACCTCGGGCCGCAGGTACTTGACGTAGGCGGCGATGCCCGAGATCAGCCCGCCGCCGCCCACCGGAACGAAGATCGCGTCCAGCGGGCCCTGCTGCTGGCGCAGGATCTCCATGGCCACGGTGCCCTGGCCGGCGATCACGTCCGGGTCGTCGAACGGCGGCACGAAGGTCGCGCCGTCGCGCTGCGCCAGTTGCAGGGCGTGAGCCAGAGCCCGCGGAAAGGCATCGCCGTGCAACACCACATTGCCGCCACGGGAGCGCACACCCTCGACTTTCAGCGCCGGGGTGGTTTCCGGCATGACGATGGTGGCGACAAGGCCCAGTTCGCGGGCGGCCAGGGCCACGCCCTGGGCATGGTTGCCGGCGGACGCGGTGATCACGCCACGCTCGCGCTGGGCCTGGGTCAGCTGGCTGAGGCGGTTGTAGGCACCACGGATCTTGAAGGAAAAGGTCGGTTGCAGGTCTTCGCGCTTGAGCAACACCTGGTTGCCCAGTTGCGCCGACAGGGCACGGGCCGCTTGCAGAGGCGTTTCAATGGCCAGGTCGTACACCGGTGCGGCAAGAATCCGGCGCACGTAGTCCGACAGCAGGTTCGGTGCGCCAACGGCGGTACTGGGGCAAGCGGTGAGGCTGGTCATCGGTGACTCCTGGTCTTTTCAAAGTGCCCAGGAGTCGAGAGAAAGAACCCGCCTCCTAGGGCGGGTTCGGTGCAAGTGCCAGCTAACCCGCCAATCTGATAATGGCGGTAATAATGCTGCGGGTCGGCACGAGCGGGAGCGTTGTCATGGCGTCGAAACTAGCGAAACGCCAGTGGCCCGTCAACAAATGATTCAAGAAGTTGCCGAGAACACCGTCGCAACGCCGCTCCACGCAGGTCACCGAAACATCCCACGCATTGGACAACCTCGGACTCCGCTGCTTGTATCTAAAGCCTACCCACATGCAACGCCCCGTATGACCTGAATATCAGAGGGACCGGACCATGAGCGCAGGAATGCCGTACACCGTCATCGCCACTGAACCGACCCGGTGGTCGAAGGAGAACGCCAGCGGGCCGCGTGCCTCATGAGCCTGTTCTGGGTCGATGTCCTCACCTATGTCCTGTTCGGTCTGAAGTGGCTGGCGATCCTCCTCGCCAGCCTGATGTTCCTGCTCGGCCTCGATGACCTGTTCATCGACATCGTCTATTGGGGCCGAAAACTGATCCGGCGCTTCCGCATCTACGAAAAATACGCACCGGCGGACGAAAAGCGCCTGTTCGAGGTGGCGGAAAAACCTTTGGCAATCATGGTCCCGGCCTGGAACGAGGTGGGCGTGGTGGGCGAAATGGCACGACTTGCCGCCTCCACCCTCGACTACGAGAACTACCAGATCTTCGTCGGCACCTACCCCAACGACCCGCAGACCCAGGCCGACGTCGATGCCGTGTGCCTGCATTATCCCAATGTGCACAAGGTGGTCTGTGCGCGCCCCGGCCCCACCAGCAAGGCCGACTGCCTGAACAACGTGATCGACGCCATCCTGCGCTTCGAGCGCGATGCCCGCATCGAGTTCGCCGGGTTCATCCTGCACGATGCCGAAGACGTCATCTCGCCCATGGAACTGCGCCTGTTCAACTACCTGCTGCCGAACAAGGACATGATCCAGATTCCGGTCTACCCCTTCGCCCCCGAGTGGCGCGGGTTCACCGCCGGGCATTACGTGGACGAGTTCGCCGAGAACCACGGCAAGGACGTCATCGTCCGCGAAGCCCTGACCGGCCAGGTGCCCAGCGCCGGCGTCGGCACCTGCTTCAGCCGCCGCGCCATCGGCGCGCTGCTGGAAGACGGCGACGGCATCGCCTTCGACGTGCAGAGCCTCACCGAGGACTACGACATCGGCTTCCGGCTCAAACAGAAAGGCATGAAGTGCATCTTCGCCCGTTACTCCATCAGCGACCCGCAACTGGCCTTGCAGCGGGTCTGGGCGCCGGGCATGAGCAAGGCCTTCGCCCAGGTGATCTGCGTGCGTGAGCATTTCCCCCGCGACTGGCAGCATGCGATCCGGCAGAAATCGCGGTGGATCGTCGGCATCGTCTTCCAGGGCACCAGCAACCTGGGCTGGAGCCGCAAGGGTGCACTCAACTATTTCCTCTGGCGCGACCGCCGCGGGCTGTTCGCTTACCTGCTGAGCTTCCTGGTCAACCTGTTGCTGCTGGTGCTGGTGACCATGTGGCTGATCACCGTCATTTTCCCCGACGCCTGGCGTTTCCCGTCGATCCTGGCCGGTAGCCAGTTGCTCAGCACCCTGCTCTGGCTCAACGGCTTTCTGCTGATCAACCGGCTGTTCCAGCGCGGCTGGTTCGTCACCCGCTACTACGGCATCTTCGAGGGCCTGCTGTCGGCGCCCCGGATGATGTGGAGCAACTTCGTCAATTTCTTCGCCAACGTCCGCGCCTTGCGCCAGGTGCTGGAGATGGGCGACTCACGGCGGGTGGCCTGGGACAAGACCACCCACGAATTCCCGGCCCTCGCCGCGCCGGCCCGCACACCGCTGGGCCAGCGCCTGGTCGACAAGGGCCTGATCAGCGCCGAGCAACTGCAGGCGGCGATCACCGCACCGGAACGCCGCCGTCTGGGGCGAGAGCTGCTGGTGCGCGGGCTGATCAGCAGCGAACAGCTGGTGGAAACCCTGGCCGAGCAACTGGACCTGCCCTGGGCCCCGCTGGACCCGTTCGCCATCGACCCGCAACTGATTGCCCAATTGCCGCGCAAGATCGCCATGCACTACGGCGTATTGCCGGTGGCGGTCGAGGGCAAGACCCTGGTGCTGGCCAGCGAAAGCCCGGTCAGCCAGGTGTCCCTCGGCGCCATTGCCCGTCAGCTCAAGCGCCCGGTCAGCAGCCGGCTGGCTCCCCAGGGGCGGGTCACCCTCGGGCTGCGCTATCACTACCCCAGCCCGTGGCAGAAGGAGGAAACCCGGGCGATGCTCGCGGTGCTGGAGCGTCACAAGGACGATGCCGACCTGATCGAGCGGGTCAGCCATCATCAGGTGTTGCTGGGCACTCTGCTGCAAACCCGCGGCATGGTCCCGGCCACCCTGTTCAATCAGGTGATGATCGATTTCGACCCGGAAAGCACCAGCCTGGGCGACTACCTGATCCAGCGCGGCATCATCACTGACCAGGTGCTGCGCGAAGCCCTGGCCGAACAGGCCACCGAACAGCAGGCGGCATACAACATCGCCAGGGAGGTGGCATGAAGACGCTCAGGCCCCTGACCTTGACCGGCCTGCTGTTGTGCCTGTGCAGCGCGCAGGGCATGGCGGCACCGATGAGCGATTTCGACCGGTTCCGCAGCTTCCCCTACATGGACCGCAGCTACCGCGAGGCGAAGAACGCCAACTGGCCGGAAGTCGAACGCCTGACCCGTCACCTGCTGGAGCGGGTGCCGAACAACGATGAAGCCCGCAGCCTGCTGATCCAGGCCCTGGCCCATCAGCACCGCTACCAGGAAGCCGAACAGCTCGCCGCGGTCCAGGGCAAGGACAGCGAAGCACTGCTGGAACTGCGCCTCTTGCGTATCGAACAGGACCCGCCGGACGCCGCTACCGTCGAGCGCTGGATGAATGACAGCCAGATCAGCCCGCGCATCCGCCTGCGCCAGGCCTACAGCCTGAGCCTGGGCAAGCATGGCGGGCCGCAGAAGGCGCTGGACTGGTTGAACCAGCTACGCCCGGCCGGCGACGACAATATCCTGCGTCAGTCCCGGGCCAACTGGGCCGAACAGGTGGGCGACTGGGACGAGACCATCCAGCAACTGGCACCGCTCGCCGCCAGCGGCCCGCTCGGCGACGACGACTGGCAGCGCCTGGCCAACGCCTACGTGCAACGCCTCGACGAAGCCCCGTTGCAAGCCCTGCTGGCCAAGGCGCCGTCGGAAGACGCCGCGCGCAGGACACGCCTGGCCATGGTCGACCGCGCCGTCGCCATGGGTCACGAGCAACAGGCGCGACGCTGGCTGCAATCACTGCCACAAGCCGACCGCGATCAGCCGCAACACCGCCAGCAACTGCTGGAACTGGCCCGGCAGAGCGAAGACGGCGCCCTGGTACGCGAGCTGAGCAACGACCTGCAGAAACCCTGCCTGGAAACCGCCGAATGGCTGTCGCGCAACGATCCGCAACAGGCCCGGGAACAATTGGCCCAGTGCCGCGCCGAGGACGATCCGAAAACCTGGCTGGTCCTCGCCCAGCGCCTGCATGCCGACGACCTGCTGCAACGCCAGCGTCTGCCGCAACCCTGGGACAGCCAGCGGCAACAACGCTTGCTGGAGATCTGGAGGGAAGAAGGCAAGACCCGCCAGGTGATGGACTGGCTCGCCGCCCAGCCGCAGACCCCGGCCATCCTCCAGCAACGTGCCGAACTGTTGCAGGGCACCGGCCACGGCCGCGATGCCGCTGCTGCCTGGGCCAGCCTGTATCGCCAGACCGGCAGCCTCGACGCGCTGAACCAGGCCACTTACCTGATGCTCGACGGCGGGCGCGGGAACGAGGCACGGGGACTGCTGGAGCAGGCGTACGATCGCCATCAGGGCCGTCTCCCCGCCCCGCTGCTGCAGCGACTGGCCGGTCTGTACAGCCAGGCCGATACGGCGCTGGACAGCCGCAGGGTCAGCGGCCTGATTCCCCGGATCGATGCCGCCAGCCGCAGCCTGCTGCTGGCGCGACTGGCGGAAAGCGGTCAATGCGAGGCGGTGCACGCGGCGATTCCCGACAAGCCCGTCGAGCCCGGCCAATTGCGCGCCCTCGGGCGCTGCGCCATGCCGGACCGCCCGGGCGAAGCGGTGGTGTACTACCAGGCCGCGCAACGCCTGGGTGATCGCGGCAGCCGCCTGCCGCTGGCCTACGCCCTGGAAGCGGCTGGCGATTCAGCCGGCGCCCAGCGCCTCTTCGACACCCTGCCCTCCAGCGAATGGACCGACAACGCCCGCCTTACCGCCGCCCGCAGTGCCCTCAACGCCGGCAACCCGGAACGGGCTGAACAGTACTGGAGCCCTGCTGGCCACCCGGCCGCCGATGACTGGGCGCTGGGCGCCGCCATCGCCGAACGCCGCGGCGACCTGCCGCTCGCCCTGGAGCGCCGCCGCCAGGCCTTGCAGCACCAGCCACGGGCCGAGCACTATTACGACGCCTCGATCACCGCCCGGAAAACCGGCGACCTGACCCAGAGCACGGCCTGGCTGGCCGAGGCCGTGCGCCTGGCGCCGGAGCATCCACGCTACCGCGCCGACTACGGCATGCGCCTGGCCGGCGACCCGGACCCGGCGCTGCGCCGCCAGTCCATCCCGTACCTGCAACAGGCCACCCGCAGCTTCCCCGAGGACTACCGCATCGGCGAGACCCTCGCCTGGCGCTACGACGAAGTGCAAGACAGCGCCGCCGCCCGCAGAGAACTGCGCCGGGTGCTCGATGTAGAGCAGGACCTGGTGGACGGCGACGACGAATACGGCAGCCTGGAAGCGCGCAAGTACCGCCAGCGCCGCGCTCACGAAGCGCTGTCGCGGCGCGACACCGTGACCCTGGCCAGCACCTGGTCGCCGGCCGGCATCTCTACCAACGACAACTTCCGCGCCTCGGACAACCCGCAGCGCCGGGCGCAGTCGCAGAACGTGCAGATGGCCATGTGGGACCATGCCTTGGGCGAAGAGCCGAGCCGCAACGGCAGCACCCTGTCGGTGTACGGTCGCGTGCTGTTCGGCGCCAGTGGCCGCAGCGACTACGCCCAGAGCATGGGCACCGGCGTTGGCCTGCGCTACAAGCCGCTGGGCCGCGCCAACCTCAACCTGTACGCCGAGCTGTACCACCAGCGGCAGATCGACGACGCGCACTATGACGGCCTCAGCCTCGGCCAACTGCTCAGTCCGGCCAAGGTCGGCGGCAACTGGAAAGACCTGCGCAGCCACGCCGAAAGCAGCAACGACCTGCTGCTGCGCGCCACCGCGTCGTTTTTCGACCAGGGCGATTACCGCGCCGACTGGCGGGTCGACGAGGATGACTGGAACGAGCGTTTCCTCTACCTCGACGCCGCCTGGTGGACCCGCGCCGGCGATCACCAGTGGCTGTCGCGCTATCAGCAAGGGCACACCTGGAAGCTCGATACCCGCTCGCCGCAGACACTGATGCCCTATGGCTTCCTCGAATTTGCCAGCCAGGACCCGAGCAACGACTGGCGCCAGGACCTGCGCGCCGGCATCGGCCTGCGCTGGCAATGGTGGTTCGATGACGACAAGTACAATGCTTATCGGGGCTCGCTCAAGGTACGCACCGAGTACCAGCAGTCCCTCGGCGGCAATCTATACGAGCGCGCCAATGGCGTGCTGCTGGGCGTGGAGCTGACCTTCTGATGCGCCGACTGTTACTGCTTTTACTGCTGGTGTGCCTGCCCGTCGCTGCCGACCAGCGGGTGATCTACCAACCCCTGAACGCGGATGCCAGCCTCAGTACCGAGCAATGGCGCCAGTTGTGGCGCGACACCGTCCGCCAAGGCGCGCACACCCTCATCGTGCAGTGGACCCGCTACGGTGAAGAACGCTTCGGCGGCGCCGACGGCTGGCTCGCCAACAGCCTGCGCGAAGCCCATGCCCAGGGGCTGAAGCTGATCGTGGGGCTGCACCTGGACAGCGCCTACTACACCCGTATCGACGAACTGGACAGCGCGGGGCTTGCCGCCTACTGGAAAGCCCAACTGGGCGAATCACTGGCGCAGCAGCGTGAAGTCCGCGAGCACTGGCAACTGCCGGTGACCGGCTGGTACCTGCCGATGGAGCTGGACGACCTGCATTTCCAGGCGTCCGACCGGCGGGATGCGCTGTACATCCAGTTGCAGGAATTCAACCGCAAACTGGACGCGCCGCTGCACCTGAGCGCCTTCAGCACCGGCAAGCTGGCGCCGGGCGTACAGGCGGGCTGGTTCGCCGAGCTGGTGGGGCTGAACCTCACGCTGTGGTGGCAGGACGGTGCCGGCACGGGACGGCTGAGCCCACTGGTACGGCAGCGCTACATTGCCGCCCTGCCCTGTGAGGTGGGGATCATTCGCGAAGCGTTTCGCCAGGTCAGCCGCGAGGGGGAAGCCTTCCGCGCCGAGCCCATGGCCCCGGCCCTTGGCGCGAGTTGCCATGCCGATGCGGTGTTCGCCCTGAATTACCGGCCCTGGGCCAGCGTGCTGCCCAGCGCCCCTCGATAGATCCTCATCGCAGCGCCAGGCCTGCCTCCACCCTATGGGAGCCGGCCTTGCCGGCGATGAGGCCCTCCCTGTCTCCAGAACAGCAGAACCATGTACAAAACCATCGAAGACCAGGTCCGCCGCCATATCGCCCCGCCCGCCCTGCGCGCCGAATTCCGCCAGCACGACTTCGAGCGCCTGCGCGGTTTCTGCATCCTGATTTTCTGCCTGAGCATCGCCGTCTGGCTGATCTTCGACCTGCTGGTGAGCTTCATTGGCGACCAGGGACTGACCTGGCGCTCAGGGCTGCTGATCGTTGCCATGGGGGTCCTGACCATGGTCCTGCTGTTCGTGCGCAAGGCCGCACACTTCAGCGTGCTCAACCTGCTGTTCGTCAGCCTCATGGCCCTTGCCGTGCGCCTGGTGGTGGACGGCATCCCGCAGAACCTGCAGCCCGGCTGGCTGATCATGGCCGCCTCGACCATCCTCTTCGCCATCACGGTGCTGCCACTGCAACGCTGGTCCTGGCTGGGCAGCGTGGTCATCACCTGGCTGCTGCTCAACCCCTTCCAGACCGGTGCCATCGAACTGATCGGCTTGCACGCCTTGATGATCATCAGCTACGCCACCTTCATCACCGGGTTGACCTTCTACAGCTACATCGTCCTGCGCCAGGCGAAGCTGGAGAACTTCTCCATGTCGCGGCTGCTGCTGGACCAGGCCTACATCGATGTACTCACCGAGATTCCCAACCGCCGCTCGTTCATGACCCAGGCCGAGCGGCACATGCATAACGACGAGGCAGAGGCCGGGCGCTACCTGGCGATGATCGACGTGGACAACTTCAAGAAGGTCAACGACCAGTTCGGCCATGACAGCGGCGACGTGGTGCTCAAGCGCATCGCCGCCAACATCAAGGCCAGCATGGGCGAGTTCGTCTATGCCCGGCTGGGTGGCGAAGAGTTCGTCATCTACCTGTGGGGCCTCGACCAGCAGGCCACCGAGCAACGGGTCGAGGCGCTGTGCCAGGCCGTGCGGGAGGCGCCGGGCGAACACCCGGTCACCATCAGCATCGGCCTGACCCGCATCGACGCCGGCGACAACCTCAGCGAAGCCCTGGGCCGGGCAGATGCGGCACTTTACGACGCCAAGCACGAGGGCAAGGATCGCTACGTGCTGTGGCGCGCGCCGGTGGCCGACTGAAGGGCGCGCGCGAACTGCGCACGGGACTAGACTCAAGACCTCTCCTCTCCCCTCCGGAGTCACTGCCATGACCGCCAGGAACACCATCTGCCTCTGGTTCGACCACGATGCCCTCGAAGCAGCCACCTTCTACGCCGCCACCTTCCCCGACAGCGCCGTCACCGGCGTGTACGAGGCTCCGGGCGACTACCCGTCGGGCAAGGAAGGCGACGTCATCACCGTGACCTTCACTGTCATGGGCATACCGTGCCTGGGCCTCAACGGCGGCCCGGTCTTCAAGCACAACGAGGCGTTCTCGTTCCAGGTCGCCACCGACGACCAGGCCGAGACTGACCGCCTGTGGAATGCCATCGTCGGCAACGGCGGTGAAGAAAGCGCCTGCGGCTGGTGCCGGGACAAATGGGGTATTTCCTGGCAGATCACCCCACGCGTGCTCACCGACGCCATCGCCAGCCCGGACCGCGCCCTCGCCAAGCGCGCCTTCGAAGCCATGATGCAGATGGGCAAGATCGACATCGCCACGATCGAGGCGGCGATCCGCAGCTGAGCGAGGATCAGGCAAGAACCCGCCTCTAATGGGTTACCGGAACGCCCGCCGCCGCGTGGAAGATAGCCCGGTCTTCACCTTTTCCAAGGAGTCCGTCATGCAAGTCATCGCCTACGGCGCCCACGCCGGCGACCAGCCACTGGAACCGCTGACCATCACCCGCCGCGAACCCGGCCCCCACGATGTGCAGATCGACATCGCCTTCTGCGGCGTCTGCCACTCCGACCTGCACCAGGTCCGTTCCGAATGGGAAGGCACCCAGTACCCCTGCGTGCCCGGCCACGAAATCGTTGGCCGGGTCCGGACCGTGGGTGCCCATGTCAGCGGCTTCAAGGCTGGCGACCTGGTGGGAATCGGCTGCATCGTCGACAGTTGCAAGCACTGCGCCGACTGCGACGATGGCCTGGAAAACTACTGCGACGGCATGATCGGCACCTACAACTTCCCGACCCCGGATGCGCCGGGCTGGACCCTGGGCGGCTACTCGCAGCAGATCGTCGTCCACGAACGCTACGTGCTGCGCATCAAGCACCCGGCCGAGCAACTGGCCGCCGTCGCCCCGCTGCTGTGCGCCGGCATCACCACCTGGTCGCCGCTGCGCACCTGGGGCGCCGGGCCGGGCAAGAAAGTCGGCGTGGTCGGCATCGGCGGCCTGGGCCACATGGGCATCAAGCTGGCCCATGCGCTGGGCGCCCATGTGGTGGCCTTCACCACCTCCGAGTCCAAGCGCGAAGCCGCTCTGGAGCTGGGTGCGGACGAAGTGGTGGTGTCGCGCAATGCCGAGGAAATGGCCGCCCATGGCAAGTCCTTCGACCTGATCCTCAACACCGTGGCGGCGCCCCATGACCTGGATGCCTTCCTGGTGCTGCTCAAGCGCGACGGCACCCTGGCCCTGGTCGGCGCCCCGGCCACCAGCCACCCGTCGCCGAACGTGTTCAACCTGATCATGAAACGCCGTGCCATTGCCGGCTCGATGATCGGCGGCATCCCGGAAACCCAGGAAATGCTCGACTTCTGCGCCGAGCACCGGATCGTCGCCGACATCGAACTGATCCGCGCCGACCAGATCAACGACAGCTACGAGCGGATGCTCAAGGGCGATGTGAAATACCGGTTCGTGATCGATAACGGGACGTTGGCGGAGTGAATCCGTACGGGCGCTGCTCACGCAGCGCATCGCCGGCAAGGCCGGCTCCCACAAGGTCCGGAGCAATCGCACCACTCAGGCCGGGCTCGATATCTGTGGGGGCCGGCCTTGCCGGCGATGCGCAGCGAGCGGCGCCCGACCCACCCCCTGTCCCACAGACCAAAAACGCACGCCACGGACCAATAGCGCAGCCAATTGCGCAACGCCATTTTTTGTAACATTCGCGTCCCAGGCCCCACCGATAGTGCCCCTTCCCAAGCACTATCCAGAGGCTCCTCCGTGTTCCATCGCATCCTGTGTTCGCTGTCGCTGCTCAGCCTGTCCGTTGCCGCCGCCAACCTGCAGGCCGCCGAAACCCTCGATACCCCGCGCCTGCAGGGCATCGACAATTTCCGTGACGTCGCCGGCACCACCAGCGCCTACACCACCACCCACGACGGGGTGATGCGCGCCGGACAGTTCTACCGCTCCAACGCCCTGACCCCGACCGCCTCCGACCTGGCCATCCTCAACGGCCTGGGCATCAGCAATGTCTACGACCTGCGCACCCCGAGCGAGATCGCCAGCACGCCGGACACCCTGCCTGCGGGCGCCGAGTACCAGAACATCGACATCATCGGCAGCACCACGTCCGGCTCGAACATCACCACGATTTCCATCAGCAGCGCCGCCCAGGCCGTGGCGATGATGGAGGAAACCAACCGCGCCTTCGTCAACGACGCCGGCATGCGCGGGCAGTTTTCCGTAATGTTCAACGAACTGGCCGCTGCCGACGGCGCCGCGCTGTTCCACTGCACCGCCGGCAAGGACCGCACCGGCTGGACCGCCGCGGTGCTGCTGAGCATCGCCGGGGTGGACAGCGCGACCATCATGTCCGACTACCTCGCCACCAACGACTATACCGCTGCCCGAGTCGCCGCGACCCTGGCGGCGATGCCGTCGAGCATGGCCGCCATCTACGCGCCGTTGCTGGGTGTTCAGGCCAGCTACCTGCAAGCCGGCCTCGATGAAGTCACTGCGCAATACGGCAGCATGGACAACTACCTCAAGGAAGGGCTCGGCCTGTCGCAGGAGACCATTTATGTGCTGCGCGGCAAGATGGTCTGGTACAACAGCCTGCCCGGCATGAGCGGCCTGCTCGGCAACGCCGCCGCCGGCGCGTCGCTGTTGCAGCAGTTGCAGAACAGCGAGCTGTCGGGCACCTACAGCGCCTACAACTACTACCTGCAATCGGCCATCGATGCCGGCACCCTGGGCGGGGTCGAGTCCACCGTCGGTGGCCAGGTGCACGCTGATGCCGCCAGCTACCTGCTGCGCCAGGGCGCGCTGGTCGATCGTGCCACCGCCGGCTACAGCAGCGGCATCGGTCTCAAGGCCGGCCAGACCCGGCTGTGGTCCACCGCCCTCGCCGGCTACCTCGGCACCGATGGTTCCTCCCGGGCCGCCAGCAGCAACGAGCACACCCAGGGCGCACTGTTCGGCCTGACCCGGCGCTTCTCCGAACAACTCAGCGGCCACGCCGGTTTCGGTTACAGCCGGGGCAGCATCGGCAGCAGCGGCGGCGATGTCGATACCGACCTGACGCTGCTCAAGGCCGGCGCACGCTATGCGCCAGACAGCCTGGAACAGGGCCTGTTCGTCGATGCCGGGATCAGCGCCGGCTGGCTCGACTACAGCAGCAAGCGCGAACTGGGCGGCGGCCTCGGTGCGGCCAAGGGCGATACCCATGGCACCCTGAGCGGTGCCAGCCTGGCACTGGGCTACCGCCTGCCGTTGAACGGCATGACCCTGGAACCGAGTCTGGGCCTGCGGGTCAGCCACCTCGACCTGTCCGGTTTCGAGGAAAAAGGCAGCGAACTGGCCCTGGACGTCGATGGCATCCAGACCACCCGACGCAGCGTGACCGCTGCGGTGAAAGCCACCTTCGCCCCGGTCGCGCTCAGCGGCGGCTGGCAAGTGGTGCCGGGTATCGAGCTGGGTTATGACCACGCCCTGGGCGACCACGAGGTCGAGAGCCAGAGCCACCTGTTCGGGCTGGATATCGACCAGCGCGCTGCCTTCGACAGCCGCGATCAGTTCAACGGCGCCTTCAGCCTGACCGCGAGCCTCGGCGACCTGAGCCTTGGTGCTGAAGTCGGCGCCATCGCCGGCGGTGAAAGCCACGGCGTGAATGGCGCACTCAGGGCCAGCTATCAGTTCTGAGGCAAACGTCAGGCCTTGCGCAAGGCCGCGGGGCTGACGCCGTAGGCGTTCTGGAAGTACTGGCAGAAGCGCCCGACATTGCTGAAGCCCAGGCGCAGCGACAGGTCGGTGATGGACTGCGCCGGATCCTGGCGCAGCGCCTCACGGGCCTGCTCCAGCCGCACCTGCCGTTGGTAGGCGACGATGGAACAGCCGGCGAACCGTCGAAATCCCTCCTGCAGCGCCCGCAGGCTGACGTGGCTCAGTTGCGCCAGCTCGCTACCGCTTACCAGGGCTTCAGGGTGCGCGCGGATATAGTCCATCGCCAGCCGCACATGCCGTGGCGCAATCGCCGGCGTGGGTGCCAGCAGCGCCTCGCTGTAGGTGTGCGGCCAGGCTTCCAGCACCGAATCCACCAGCATCTCCTGCAACCGCACCGGCATCAGCGCACTGGTGTTGATCAGCCCGTCGAATTCGCTGCCGGTCGCCATGGCGATGATGGCGCGGATGCCCTGGAAGCGCTCGGTGTTGAGGTCCACCACAGGCTGGAAACGGATCCTGTTCATGACCGGACGACCCAGCAGCGTTGCCAGGCGCCGGGCGAACAGCTCGCGACGGACCGAGATGCCGTACTGCTGGTGCCCGTCGACGAAACTCACCGAACGCACCTCGGCCTTCTCCACCGCCAGGCCGTAACGCGGCGTGCCGACCTGGTCGTCGCCGAGGGCGAAGACGATGCGGCCGGCCGTGGGGAAAACGAAGGTGATCTCGTCGTCCATGTCCGGCAGTTGCGTGGTGAGGTCGCCGAGGTAGCTCATGCGCCGGAAGCTGACGCCTTCGTAGCGGCCATAGACACCGGCGATGACCACCTTGCGGTCCAGGCGCGGCAGGTGGGCGTAGAGATTGCCGAACATTCGGGTGAACAGTGCGCCGAACTCGTCGGCGCTCAGGTCGTCCGAGCGGATCATGAACGGCTTGCGCAGCGGGGCGGAAATCACCTTTGTTATCAACCTTCTGGCAGTGGTCGCTGGGACGCTAGCAAGTGGCGATGACAGCCATGTTTCAAGTAATTTCCAACCGTCCGCGATCACGTTCGGGAAAAAGCGAACCGGCTGAACAAAAAAGCGCCCAGAGGCGCTTGTACTGCTTTCTAGACAAGATACATCTCGGCGATCAGAACCGTATCAGGATTTACAGGCTGTTGCTGTTCAATGAAATAAACTACAAGGGCATGACAGGCTTGCCTCACATCTTTTTTTTCCTTAAGCACTGAGGCGACAGATGACTGAACACTGGGATGAAGCAGTTGCTCAGCAGTACTCCAATAATCCCCGAACCCCCAGGACTGCGATATTTGTCCCCGGATCTTCGCCGCTTCGAGCAAAGAAGCATGGGCATACTGACCCACGGCGTCTGCGATAAGCTTCCACTGCCAGGGGCAATTCGCCACCAACTTCCGAGTATCCAACAACGCTTGACTTATCACGCTTCACTCCTGTGCACTTGACTGAACCTTATTCCTTACTTGCCTCTCGTACACCTGGCGACAACAACCGAGTTTTACGAGAAACCTGTTTTCAACCACTCATCATTGCTGAAACACATGTCGCTGGTGGTACGCCAGGTACTCAGCAAGCTCGCTGTTCACAAAGCGCAAGGAACGGGGAACGCCGAGCCATTCCTTATGCGCGGATGCCAACCGCCCCGACACCAGCATCTCCCCCCGCTCATCAAAACTGATCAACCCGCGATCGAACAACACATCCAGATTCGCCTCCAGCAGCAACCCGTTGCTGCTGTCCAGCCGCTGCTTCGCCGTCGCCTCGGCCCAGGGCTTGATGTGCGACGCCCGCAGTACCTCGGTGCAGGCCAGCCCGGTCACCGCGCAGGCGCCGCCCCAGATCTCGAGCAGATCCTGGCGGAACTTGCCTTGCCCGCGCCGGGCCTGGACCTGGGTCATCACCTCGGTCACGGGCTCGCTGCCTTCCAGCAGTTCATCACGCTCCACCGCGGAGATCGGTTCGGACGGCGCGCACTGGATGGCGTCCATCAAGCGCAGCCATTTCTCGCCCCGCTGCGCCTGCGGGATGGCATCCATGATCCGGCCCACCAGTGCAAGGTCCAGCTCGGTGTAGCTGCCGAACATGCCCAGCAGTTTCTGTTTGCCGGTAATGCTGCGGGCGTCGAGGGTGACGGGCTCGTCGAACCACCAGTAATAGTCGTCGGGACAGATCCAGTTGGGGATCCAGTGCAAGTCCTGTTTCCAGTTTCTGATGAAGTGGTGACGGTCGTCCTCGTGGAGCTTGCGCACTTTGGTGACGGCCCAGGCTTCTTCCCAGAGGTCGTGCAAGGCGAGTTTCTGGACGATGTCCTCGCGCTGGGGTTTCAGGCGCTCGTCGAACAGGCCGACGGCATTGCCGGCGATGCCCACCAGTTGCTGGATGCCATTGTGGGAGGCGGTCATGAAGACGAAGGTCTGACCGGCATTGTCGATCAGCGGCGCAGCGCCGAAGCCTTCGGTATGGAAAACCCGGTAGCGCTCGTTGCCACGGCGCAGCAGCAACCGTGGGGAGTTGTTCCACTCTTCATGGCCGTAGCCGTTTTCCTTGGGGTAACCGCTGGTGGCGAAGACGCCGGAAGGCGCGGTGTAGTGGTTGGTGTTCCAGAAAACCGGCTTTTGTACGAATAACGCCATTTACCCTTCCATCCTGTGTCAGCAGCCTTCACATCCATAGGCTTTCATTGTGCGGTCATGATATCAAAAAGACAGCAGTCGTTCGCCTGACTCCGGAGCACCTTCACGACGCCCCTTAAAATAACCAAATGTAATTTTATAAAACTAATAAATACGAAAATCACATAATTAGCTTAGAACCAAAAAGCCTTTCCCTCTCGGCTGACGCAGGCATATGGTTCTACCCAGACCCGACCCCACTCCCGGCGGAGGCCATCCCCAACGACCTCGCCAGGAGCCTTCGCATCCCATGATTCCCCTGTTTCACAATGCCCCCGCCCCGCTGCAGCTGCGCGCCGATGTACTGATCATCGGCGGCGGCCTCGCCGGCACCTGGGCGGCGATCGCGGCCGCGCGCAAGGGCGCCACCGTGGTGCTCGCCGACAAAGGCTACTGTGGCACCAGCGGCGTGACCGCCACCGCCGGCCCTGGCCATTGGTGGGTACCGCCCGAGCAGCGCGCGGCGGCCATCGACAAGCGCACCCTCAGTGCCGAAGGGCTGGGCGACCCGCGCTGGATGGCGCGGATCCTCGAGACCACCTGGCAGTCGCTGCCGCAACTGGACCGCCTCTACCACTTTCCCATCGACGACCAGGGCCGCAAGCAGTACCGCGCCCTGCGTGGCCCGGAATACATGCGAGCCATGCGCCAACTGACCCTGGAGCACGGGGTCACCGTGCTGGACCAGAGCCCGGCACTGGAGTTGCTGAAGAATGAGTCGGGCGAGCTGGCCGGCGCCCGCGGCTGGCAGCGCCAGGCCAAGCGGGAATGGCAGGTCAGCGCCCCGGCAGTGGTGCTGGCCACTGGCGGCTGCGGTTTTCTCTCGCGCCTGCTGGGCAGCCACACCAACACCGGCGACGGCTACCTGATGGGCGTGGAAGCCGGTGCCGAGCTGTCGGGCATGGAGTTTTCCAACTATTACTGCATCGCCCCGGCTGGCAGCACCATGACCCGTTCGATGGTCTACACCTTCGGCCGTTATTTCGACGCCGCCGGCCATGAGCTGGATATTCCCCAGGGCCCCACCTTCAACGACGCCCTCGCCCGCGCGCTGCTGCGAGGGCCGGTGTTCTGCCGGCTGGACCGCATCCCCGCCGATATCCGCGCGCGCCTGCCCTACGTGCAACCGAACCTGATGCTGCCGTTCGACCGCCAGGGCATCGACCCCTATCGCGACAAATTCCAGGTGACCCTGCATGGCGAAGGCACCATTCGCGGCGTGGGCGGTTTGCGCATCGTTGACGCGTCCTGCCAGACCGGTGTGCGCGGGTTGTTCACCGCCGGCGACGCTGCCAGTCGCGAGGCGGTGACCGGCGCCATCTCGGGCGGCGGTGCGGTGAACTCATCCTGGGCGCTGTCCAGCGGACAGTGGGCCGGCGCCGGCGCCGCCCGGTACGCCCTGGAAAATCCGGCAATTCGTACCGTGGTACGTAACGTGCCACGGTACGCAGCTTTGCATGAAGGCAGTACAGACACCGATTACCGCGAGTCAATCCGCGCTGTGCAGAGCGAACTGCACCCCTATGACAAGAACCTGTTTCGTCATGGTGCCCAGTTGCAGCGCTCGCTCGACGTGCTGGAAAACCATTGGGACCGCCTGCGTGACCAGCGCTGCCCGACCGAGCCGACGGCACTGTTGCGCTGGCGGGAAACCACTTCCCTGCTGGCCAGCGCCCGCTGGTGCTACCACAGCGCCCTGGCGCGCAAGGAAAGTCGTGGCATGCACCAGCGCAGCGACGCTCCCGAGCGTCTCGCCCACTTTGACGCCCATCTGCGCAGCGGCGGCCTCGATACCCCCTGGGTACGCCGCGATGCCGTCACAGCCCTTGATCCCAGCGAGGTAACGGCATGATCGAGTTGATCTTCAGCGACCGCTGCAGCGGCTGCAGCCAGTGCGTGACAGTCTGCCCCAGCAATGCCCTGAGCCAGGGCGAAGACGGCAAACCGCGCATCGCCGATCAGTCGGCCTGCCAGACCTGCTTCATGTGCGAGCTGTATTGCCACAGCGACGCGCTCTATGTGCACCCCGATTGCGAGCAGCCCGTCAGCCTCGACCCGGCACAGGTGCTCGCCAGCGGCCTGGTCGGCCAGTACCGGCGCGACTCCGGCTGGGACGAGTACGCCGCCAACCCGCGTTACGACAACCAGCACTGGCGCATGGAAGGCATCTTCGCCCTCGCCCGTGAGCTGGCCACTTCTTGAATCCACCTGAGCAGGAGTTCTCCATGAGTCTTTTCAGCAGTGCCCCGCTGGGCCACCTGACCCTGGCCAACCGCGTGGTCATGGCGCCGCTGGGCCGCGCCCGCTCCGACGAGCAGACCCGCCAACCGCTGCCCCGGGTGGCGACCTACTACCGTCAGCGGGCCAGCGCCGGGCTGATCATTTCCGAAGCGACCCACGTGTCCGCCGAAAGCGTCAGCCGCCCCGGCGGCTCGGCGATCCACGATGACGCCCAGGTCGAGGCGTGGAAACCGGTGACCGCCGCCGTGCACGCCGAAGGCGGACGCATCTTCCAGCAGTTGTTCCACCTTGGGCGCAAGGCCCATCCGCACCGTTTGCCGGGCAATCTGCTGCCGGTAGCGCCTTCGGCCATCGCCGCCATCGGCGAGGTATCGACGCCGAACGGGCAACAGCCCTTTCCGGTGCCACGGGCGCTGGAGAGCGACGAGATCACCCAGCGCGTCGAAGACTTCCGCATTGCCGCCCGCAATGCCGGTCGTGCCGGTTTCGATGGTGTGGAAATCCACGCCGCCAATGGCTACCTGATCGACCAGTTCCTGCGCGACGGCGCCAACCAGCGCGATGACGCCTACGGCGGCAGCGTGGAGAACCGTGCGCGGTTCCTGCTGGAGATCGTCGATGCGGCCATCGGCGAACTGGGCGCGCAGCGTGTCGGCGTGCGTATTTCGCCGAACGTCGAGTACGACGGCATCCGCGACAGCGAACCCCTGGCGCTCTACAGCCACGTCGCCCGCGAACTGCAACGGCGCGGCATCGCCTACCTGCACCTGATCGAACCGGACGCCACGCCACCGGAGCGCCGCCTGGCACCGACCCTGCGCCAGTTGTTCAAGGGTCCGCTGATCCTCGCCGGCGATTTCGACCGCGACAGCGCCCGCGCCGCCATCGAACAGGGCCGCGCCGACTTCGTCGCCTTCGGCCGGCTGTTCATCGCCAACCCCGACCTGGTGGAGCGCTTCCGTCAGGACGCCCCCCTCAATGCCCCGGATGAAGCCAGCTTCTACGTGGGCGGCGACCAGGGCTACATCGACTACCCCTTCCTCCAACCGCAGCGCGAAGCCGTGGCCGGTTGATCTCACAGGAGCCTTTCATGAGCGAATCCGTCAATCACCTGCTGGCCGAGCTGCACGCCGAACGCCAGCGCACCTGGGCCTCCGAAGCCCTGCAAGTCAACATCGACCAGCGCCAGCGCCTGGTCGATGAAGCCAACCCCGAGCGCTTCGTCAAGGCGGGCGATATCGTCGAGCCTTTCGAGCTGCTCAAGGTCGAAGGCGGCAGCCTCGATCTGGATCAGTTGCTCAGCCATGGCCCTGCCGTCCTGGTGTTCTTCCGCTTCGCCGGCTGCCCGGCGTGCAACATCGCCATCCCCTACTACGAACGCAACCTGCAGCCGGCACTGAAGCGGCGCGGCGTGCCGCTGGTAGCGATCAGCCCGCAGGTGCCGGAGCGCCTGAAGGAAATCAAGGACAAGCACTCGCTCACCCTGCAGGTTGCCAGCGACAAGGACAATGTCCTTGGCCGGCGCCTGGGCATTCTCTACAGCTTCGACGAAGCCTCGCGCCAGGCCGCATTGGCCAAGGGGCCTGGTATCGGTGCCATCACCGGCACCGGAACCTGGGAACTGCCGCAACCCACGGTGATCGTGATCGGTCGCGACCACCGCGTGCAGTTCGCCCAGGTCAGCCCCGACTGGCTGGTGCGCAGCGAGGCGCAGCCGATCATCGATGCGGTGGACGCGGCCCTCGATGCCGACAGCCTGCTGGTCCGCCACGCCTGGGCCTGAACCCGCCCCCTTTTCACGACAGGAGTTGAACCCATGAGCACACGGCAACTGCACCTCGGCGCCATCCTCACCGGCGTCGGCACCGACCCGCAGGAATGGCTGGACCCGCAGATTCCCGGCGACGCCAGCATCGACATCGATTGGTACAAGCAGCAGGCGCGGGCGGCCGAAACGGCGAAGTTCGACTTCGCCTTCATCGTCGACAGCCCCTACATCACCCCGGATTCGGCACCACACTTCCTCAACCGCCTGGAACCGCTGACCCTGCTCTCGGCCCTGGCTGGCGCCACCGAGCGCATCGGTCTGGTGGCAACCCTCACCACCTCCTATACCGAGCCCTTCAACGTCGCCCGGCAGTTCGCCTCGCTGGACCAGATCAGCCACGGCCGTGCCGGCTGGAACGTGGTCACCACGGGACTGGAAGGCGCCGCCGGCAACTTCGGTCGCGAGCAGCATATCGACCATGGCGAACGCTATCGTCGCGCCCACGAGCATGTAGCGGTGGTCCAGGGCCTGTGGGATTCCTATGAAGACGACGCCTTCCCGCGGGACAAGGCCAACCGGCGCTTCCTCGACCCGGGCAAGCAGCATCGCCTGGACCATCGCGGCGAATTCTTCTCGGTGACCGGCCCGCTCAATATCTCCCGCTCGGCCCAGGGCCAGCCGGTGATCTTCCAGGCCGGGGTATCCGAGTCTGGACGCGGGCTGGCGGCGCGGATCGCCGAAGGCATCTTTGCCGGCGTCGACAACTTCGAAGACGCCCGCGAGTATTACGCCGATATCAAGCGCCGCGCCAAAGAGGCCGGACGCAATCCCGACCATGTGCTGGTGTTCCCCGGCATCTCGCCGATCATTGCCGACACCGACGAACAGGCCCAGGCCATCCTCAAGGCGCGCACCGGCGAACTGGACCTGAAAAAGGCCCTGGTGCAACTGGGCCGGCCGTTCAACTACCACGACTTCAGCCAGTACGAACTGGACGCCCCCTTCCCCGAACTGGGCGAGCTGGGCAGCAATGGTTATCGCGGGCATGCCGAGAAAATCAAGCGCGTGGCCCGGGAACAGGGCCTGAGTCTGCGTGAAACGGCGCTGCGCTTTGCTCGCCCGTTCACCGGCTTCGCGGGTTCCGCGCTGACCGTGGCCAACGAGATCGAGCGCTGGTTCAAGGAAGGCGCGGTGGACGGTTTCAACGTGCATGTCGGCGCGCCGGCGGCCTTTGCCCGGTTCACCGATGAAGTGTTGCCGATCCTGCGCGAGCGTGGGCTGTTCCGCGGGGATTACCAAGGGCGGACGCTGAGGGATCACCTGGGGCTGGAGGTGCCGATGAATCGGCACAGTGTGAAGACGGCTGAGGTGGCCTGATACCGGGCCTCATCGCTGGCAAGCCAGCTCCCACAGGTCCGATGTATGCAGATCTTGTAGGAGCAACTGTCTTGCTCAAAATCTGAAGGGTTCACATCCCTCGTGGGAGCGGCTTCAGCCCCGAACGGCGGCGCAGCCGTCGTAAAACCTAAGTCCCTGATCCGCCTGACACAACCGGGACACAGGTTTTATGGCCGCTTCGCGCCCGTTCGCGGCTGAAGCCGCAAGGTTCGTGCCGGCAACTGTGCCGGCCGCCATGATGTCATCGCCGGCAAGCTCCCACAGCTGGCTGAGCTGCGCCCCAAAAGTTGGACATTAGGTGCGTAAAGCTACGCGGCCTGGTTTCTGTAAGCCACAGGACTCAGGCCGCCAAGCTTCATTTTGATACGTTCATGGTTGTAATAACGAATGTACTCATCAATCCCAGCACGGAGCTGGTCGATTGTCTTGACGTGTTCCCGGTAGAAATACTCCGCTTTCAACGTGCCAAAAAAGCTCTCCATCGCGGCGTTGTCCAGGCAATTGCCCTTGCGCGACATGCTTTGCTCCAGGCCCGTATCCTTCAAGCGCTGGCGGTAGTCAGGGTATCGGTAGTGCCAACCTTGGTCCGAGTGCAACATCGGTTTGCTGTCAGTCGGGAGTTTCTTCAGTGCACGCTCAAGCATTGTTCCCACCAGGGCATAGCGCGGTCGCGTGTCAGTCTGGTAGGCGACGATTTCCCCGTTGTACAAGTCCAGAATCGGCGAAAGGTAGAGCTTCTCGCCAGCGACCTTGAACTCCGTAACATCTGTCACCCACTTCTGGTTGGGCTGATCAGCCGTAAATTCCCGTTTCAAGATATTGGGTGATGCCTCGTCCATCAGGCCACGGTATGACCTGTATTTCTTGGGTCGCACCGTACATTTGAGGTCCAGTTCGTTCATCAGGCGGCGTACTTTCTTGGTGTTCACCAACTGACCTTCCTGACGCAGAGTCGCGGTGACACGGCGATAGCCATAGCGACCACGGTGATGGTGCTGGATGTCCTGGATCGAGGCTTTCAGCGAGGCACATTTATCCTCAGCTCCGATGGTCTTGAGCTGGTAGTAGTAGGTGGCACGTGCCAAGCCTGCAGCGTCTAGCAGGTCGGCCAGCAAATGACTCGAGTGCAGTTCGGCAATCAGCCGGGCTTTTTCGTGGTGGCTTTCTTCTGCCTGAGTTTGGCCTCGTCTAATTCCTCGAGCTTTTTTAGGTAGGCGTTCTCCGCTTCAAGCTTGCGTATCTTGCGCAGCAGTTGGGCGACCGAGAGCTCCTCGTCAGGTACTACCGAGGTTTCATCGGGCTTGGAGGGCTGCTTGGACATGGTACGAGGCGGTCTCTTCTTCGCTGAAAGCTGGGCTGTAAGCTCGCCACTGTAATACTGCTGCTGCCATCTGCCCAGTTGACTCGAATTACCCAGATTGAACAGCGCTGCGGCAGCACGATGAGACAGTTGTTCATTCAGCATGCGATGAAGCACGGTGAGTTTGAACTGGGCGCTGTGGCGCTGATGAGAGCGTTTGAGGCTGGCCACGCCGTGATGCTGGTAAGCCACGACCCAGCGCCGCAGAAGGGTGGGATCTATTTGAAACTGGCTGGCCACGTGGCGAAACCCCCGGCCTCGCTTGAGGAAGGCCTTGATGGCGGACAGCTTGAACTGCTTGGAATACTTGATCATTTAAAACACCCCGGTGCTGGATGGGTGTCCAACATCCGGGGCGCAGTTCAGGCCGGACGGCGCTCCGCTTGCCAGCGATGAGGCACACCGAGCCTGCACAACACTCCAGGCAAAACAAAGCCGGCAAAAACCTTTGCCGGCCCCACCACCAATGATTGGCGGTCACTCCTCGTACATGACTGGTCTACAGCAGCGGCAGGCTGTAGCTGATAATCAGGCGGTTCTCATCGATATCCCGCTGGTAGTTCGAACGCAGCGCCGCGTTGCGCCACAGCACGTTGACGTTTTTCAAAGGCCCCGACTGCAGCGTATAGCCCAGGTCGGTGTCCCGCTCCCACTCCCGGCCCTCGCCGGCGAAGGTCGCCGGATTGGCGTGGTCACCATGGTTGTAGCGGGTGGAAAAGGTCAGCCCCGGTACACCGACGGCGGCAAAATCGTAAGCGTAACGCACCTGCCAGGTGCGCTCGCCCGGCTCCATGAAATCGGCCGCCATCATGTAGTTGGTCAGATAGGCATCGGTGCCGAGGGGGTACGGCATGGCAGTTGAACCGGACAACCCCTGCCAGGCCACGCCGACGCTATGACCGCCAAGGCTGTAGCTGAGCAGCAGGTTCAGCGTGCGATTGTCCACTCGACCCGCCAGCGCCCGGCCAGTGTCGTCACTGACGAAGTAGCGCGCATCCAGAGCTAGCTTTCCCGCCCCCTGCACCCTGCTGCCGAGCAGGCCGAGGTAATGCTGGCCGTAGACGTCGTCCAGTTCGCCGTACTGGTAGCTGAGCACCAGATCCGGGCTGACGGCATAGTCCACGCCTCCCATGCGGAAATCGTCGACCTCGGGCGCGCCGCTGAAACGACGGTTCTTGTTGACCAGGCTCATGGCCTCGCTGTGGGCGTAATCACGCTTGGTGGTGCGGTCGATCCGGGCGTAGGTGAGGGTCAGGCCGTCCAGTTCCTTCGACGTCAGTACCCCGCCCTGGAAGGTCTGCGGCAGGATGCGACCAGTGCTGGAGGCGATGGTCGGGTATTTGAGCAACTGGGTGCCGACCTTCACTTCGGTTTTCGACACACGCACCTTGGCGGCAACGCCGAACTTGCTGTAGTCGTCCGGGGCGCGGCCATCGTCGCCTACCGGCAGCAGGCCGGTGCCGCTGCGACCGGGCCCGGAGTCGAGCTTGAGGCCGAGCATGCCGAGGGCATCGAGACCGAAGCCGACAGTGCCCAGGGTGTAGCCGGAGCGAAAATCGAGGATGAAGCCCTGGGCCCATTCCTCGCGCCTGGACACGCCGGCATCTTCGCGAAAGTCGCGGTTCAGATAGAAATTCTGTGCTTTGAACGTGGCCTGGCTGTCCTCCAGGAAACCGGCGGCATCCGCCTGGACAGACAGGGAAAGCAGGGTGACGGCAGACAGGATGTTGTTTTTGTTGTGCATGGCTTGTCCGTTGGGCCAGACCCGGGTCCGGCCGTTTCTGTTGGAGGTGTTGATCAGGGCCTCATCGCTGGCAAGCCAGCTCCCACGATCAGGCGAGCACGCCTATCTGCCAGGGACAGAACTCGTCCTCCCCCAGCCCGTTGATTTCACTCCTGGTCCGCTCCCCCGAGGCATGAGCCAGCAGCCGCTCGAAGATTTCCTGGCCCATCTCGGCGATGGTCTTGTCGCCATCGATGATCTGCCCGCAATTGATGTCCATGTCGTCGCTCATGCGCTGGTACATGGGCGAGTTGCTGGCCAGCTTGAAGGTGGGCGCCGGCACCGAGCCGAAGCAGGAACCGCGACCGGTAGTGAAGGCGATCAGGTTGGCGCCGCCGGCAATCTGGCCGGTGGCGGACACCGGGTCGTAGCCGGGAGTATCCATGAACACCAGGCCGCGGGTCGTCACCGGATGGGCGTACTCGTAAACGTCCATCAACGGCGCATTGCCGCCCTTCTTCGCCCCACCCAGGGATTTTTCCAGCACGTTGGCCAGGCCGCCGGCGTTGTTGCCAGGGCTGACCCGGCCGTTGATCTGGGTGTCGCGCCCCCTGTTGTATTCCAGCCACCAGTCGATCCGCGCCACCAGTTTGCGCCCGACCTCCGGGCTCACGGCGCGCGCGGTCAGGGTGTGTTCGACGCCGAAGATTTCCGAGGTTTCGGAAAGAATCGCAGTGCCGCCGTGGCGGACCAGGATGTCCACCGCCGCGCCCAGCGCCGGGTTGGCCGACAGTCCGGAGAAACCATCGCTGCCCCCGCACTGCATGCCGATCATCAGGTGTTCGGCAGACACGGGTTGACGCCGTACCGCATCGGCCCGGGGCAACATGCCCTCGATCAAGGTGATGCCCTGTTCGGTGGCGCTCTTCACGCCGCCGACGTCCTGGATCACCAGTTTCTTCAACATCTCGCCCTCCACCAGCCCTTCCTGCTCGAAGAAGCCATGGATGTTGTTGCGCTCGCATCCCAGGGCGATGACCACGGCACCAACGGTGTTGGGGTGCTTGATATAGCCGGCGATGGTGCGGCGCAGCAGGTCCATGGGCTCGCCGGTCATTTCCATGCCGCAACCGATTTCATGCACGTAGGGCACCACACCGTCGATATGCGGGAAGCCGGCCAGGCGCGAAGCATCGAAGTGGTTGGCGATCTTGCGCGCCACCGTGGCGCCGCAGTTGCCTACCACGAACACGCCGAGGTAATTGCGGGTGGCGACGCGACCACCCTCGCGAACGATGCCCTGGAACGTCGCTCGCTGTGCCGCCGGCAGCAGGTCGGTGGGCACATAGTCGAGGCCGTGGCGATAGTCACGCTCGGTGTCGCCGAAGGCGATGTTGTGGCTGTGCATCCAGGTGCCGGGCGCCAGGTCTTCGGCGGCGTAGCCGATCACGGTGTTGTACTTGAGCACGGCCTCGCCCCTGGCGATGGCACGGGCGGCGATCTTGTGCCCGAGGGGCACCGCTTGTTGCGTGGTAATGCCTTCACCGGGAATGGGAGTGCCGGCGGGAATCTCGAGGCGGGCGACGACGACATTGTCGGCGGCATCGAGGCGAATGACGGGGCTGACTTCACGGTGGCTCATGATCTGTTTTCCTGTGGGGTGACACGCATGGCGGCGGCGGCAGAAGCACCGCCGCCATGGAAGACTCAGGGACGCTTGCCGAATTCGACGCTGTGCTGGGTCCAGGCCAGGGCCTGCTCGCTGAGACTGAAACCGAGCCCCGGACGGTTGGGCACCCACATACGGCCGTTACGCAGCTCCAACCGCTCGTTGAACAGCGGCTCCAGCCACTCGAAATGCTCCAGCCACGGCTCCTGCGGGTAGGCTGCCGCCAGGTGCAGGTGGATTTCCATGGCGAAATGCGGCGCCAGCTTCAAGCCCTGGTAGCTGGCCAGGCCCATGATCTGCAGGAATGGCGTGATACCACCGACGCGAGGGGCGTCCGGCTGGACGAAATCGCAACCGTTGGCGCGGATCAACCGTGCGTGCTCGTCAAAGCTGGTGAGCATCTCGCCGGTGGCGATGGCGGTATCGAGCGATGTGGCCAGGGCGGCGTGGCCTTCGACATCGGCGCTGTCCAGCGGCTCCTCGATCCAGGTCAGGTCGAACTGTTCCAGCTTGCGGCAGAAGCGCTGGGCGGTGACCCGGTCCCATTGCTGGTTGGCATCGACCATCAGCGGGAAGCTATCGCCGAGGCGTTCACGCACGGCCTGCACGCGCTTGAAGTCGATACCGGTGTCAGGCTGGCCGACCTTGATCTTGATCCCGCCGATGCCGTTGGCGCGAGAGCTGTCGACGTTGTCCAGCACCGCTTCCAGTGGCGTCGACAGGTAGCCGCCGGAGGTGTTGTAGCACTGTACCGAGTCGCGATGGGCACCGAGCAGCTTGGCCAGCGGCAGGCCGGCGCGCTTGGCCTTGAGGTCCCACAGGGCGATGTCGAACGGGGCGATGGCCTGGGTGGTCAGGCCGCTGCGGCCCATGGACGCGCCAGCCCACAGCAGCTTGTTGAACAGCCTGGCGATGTCGTTGGGGTCTTCGCCCAGCAACACCGGGGCGAGCTCCTGGGCGTGGGCATACATGCCCGGGCCACCGGCGCGCTTGGAGTAGCCGAAGCCGATGCCTTCGTGACCTTCGCGGGTGCGGATCTCGGCGAAGATGAAGGCGATTTCGGTCAGCGGTTTCTGCCGGCCGGTGAGCACCTTGGCGTCACTGATCGGTGCACCCAGCGGCAGCACGGTGTAGGACAGCCTGATCCAGGCAATACTGTCGGTGGTGGCTTCGCCGGGTTGCAGGGCGGCGATCTTCGGGTCGATATAAACGTTGCTTTCGATCATGGATACAGTCCTTTCGAATCACTGGGCGTTGGAAGTTTTCTTGCCGGTCAGGTCGGTCAGTTGCAGGCGCTGGATCTTGCCGACGATGAACAGGTAGGAGAACGCGGCGAGCAGGCCGTGGGCGCCGACGTAGAACAGCGCGCTGGTGAAGGAGCCGCTGGAATGCAGCAGGTAGCCGATCACCACCGGGGTGACGATGCCGGCGGTGTTGCCCAGGGCGTTGAACACGCCGCCGGTCATGCCGACCATCTCCCGTGGCGCGGTGTCGGCCACCACGCTGAAGCCGAGGTTGCCGAAGCCCTTGCCGAAGAACGCCAGGCTCATCACCGCGATCACCAGCCATTGGGCATCGACGTAGTTGCACAGCATCATGGTCGAGCTGAGCAGCACACCGGTGATGATCGGTGTCTTGCGGGCGATGCTCAGGGAGTTGGTGCGACGCAGCAGGTAATCGGAGAAGAAACCCGAGGACACCGCGCCGATCAGCCCGCACAGCGCCGGGATCGAGGCCACCAGACCGGCCTGGAGGATGTCGAAGCCGCGCTCCTTGACCAGGTAGATCGGGAACCAGGTGACGTAGAACCAGGTCACCGCGCTGACGCAGTACTGGCTGATGAACATGCCCAGCAGCATGCGGCTCTTGAACAGCACACCGATTTCGGCCAGGGAGCTGCGACGCTTGTCCCTGGGCAGTGCCGCCTGGCCTTCCAGATCCACCAGGGCCTCGCCCTTGCGCAGGTAGTCCAGCTCCTCGGCGTTCATCTTCGGGTGGTTGACCGGCAGGTAGTAGTGCTTCCACCAGATCGCGGCGATGCCCAGGCCTACGATACCCATGACGATGAACACCCACTCCCAGCCGAAGGCGTAGCAGAGCCAGCCCATGAAGGGGGTGAAGAAGGCCAGGGAAATGTACTGCGCGCTGTTGAAGATGGCGCCGGCCATGCCCCGCTCGGCGGACGGGAACCAGGACGCGATCACCCGCGTGGATGCAGGCCCCACTGGCGCCTCGGCCACACCCAGCAGGAAGCGCAGGGCCAGCAGCAGCGGCACGATCATGCCGACGAAGTGCACCAGGCCCATGCATACGGTGAACACCGACCAGACACAGATAGCCAGGGCCATGGTCTTTTTCGAGCCGAAGCGGTCGCTGAGCCAGCCGGAGGGAATCAGAAAGATCACGTAGGCCCAACTGAAGATGGAAAACAGGTAGCCCATCTCCACCGAGCTGATGCCCAGCTCCTTGCTCATGTCGGAGCCGGCCACCGACAGTGCGGCACGGTCGCCGCTGGACAGGGCCAGCACCAGGGTAATCAGGGCCAGGATCAGATAGCGGTAACGGGTGGCGCTGGCCGACGCGGCAACGGCACCGACGGCGGGGCCGGTGGCGAAGGTGTCAGGATTGTTCATCGCGAGTGCCTCATTGTTTTTATAGGGTTCGCGCAGGGCCTTCCGGACGGCGCCCGCTTGGTTCTGGCGGATCGCAGGTCACGGTAGCAACCTGCCTCCAACCAATGACAGCGTTATCAAATGACAGCGCTGTCATTAATCCTAGGCGCCGCCGTTGCTGCATTGCAAATCAGAGAATGCGCCTGATTCCCATAGGTTGGGACAGCCTAGCGACACGAGGAAAAAGGCTGCCGTTGCGGTAGAATCCGCCGATCCGCTCCATCCTCCTGTCTTGAGGCTTCGCATGCTGGAAATACCCGCCGACACCGCAGGCCCGAAACCCGGACCTGTCGCGCCCGCCACCCTCGATGACGTGGCGAAGATGGCCAAGGTCTCGCCCATCACCGTGTCGCGGGTGATCAACCGGCCCGAGCTGGTCTCGGAAAAGACTGCGAAAAAGGTGCGCACCGCCATCCGCAAGACCGGCTACGTGCCCAATCTGCTGGCCGGTGCCCTGGTGTCCCAGCGCAGCCGGCTGGTCATCGTCGTAGTCCCCAACATCGCCAACCGCGCCTTCGTCGATACCATCACCCAGCTTGGTCAGCGTCTGGCGGCGGCACGCTATCAACTGCTGCTGAGCCAGTCCGACCTCTCCCCGGCGCGCGAGTCCGAATTGATCGACGCCATTCTCGCCCGTCGCCCCGACGGCATCGTCCTCACCCGCCGCCTGCAGAGCGCCGCCGCCCGGGAAAAGCTCATCGCCCGTGGCGTGCCGGTGATCGAGACCTGGGAACTGGCGCCGGAGCCGATCGACACTGTGGTCGGCTTCTCCCACGAGGCGGTAGGCCAGGCCATGGCCAGGCACATCGTCGAACGCGGGCATCGTCGCATCGGCCTGGTGTGGAGTGACGACGACCGCGCCACCCGCCGCCGCCAGGCCTGCGCCGAAACGCTGGAACAGGCCGGACTGGAGATCGTTGGCTGCGAGCTGGAAGCGGTGCCGGTGAACATGGGACATGGGCGTGAAGCCATGGCCCGTTTGCTGGCCAGTGGCGTGGCAATGGACGCAGTGATCTGCAGCATCGACCTGCTGGCCCAGGGCGTGATGGCCGAGGCCCAGTCCCGCGGGTTGCGGGTTCCTCAGGACCTGGCAGTGATGGGCTTCGGCAACCTGGAGTTCGCCGCCCACACCCACCCGCGACTGAGTACGGTGAATGTGGATGGCGGACGGATCGGGCTGCGCACGGCGGAACTGCTGTTGCAGCGGATCGAGGGCGGCCTCGGGCGCGGGCAGCAGGTGGAGGATGTGGGGTTCGAACTGGTGGTGCGTGAGAGTACCTGAGCTGGAGGTTGGTCTTTCGGACCTGATCGCTGGCAACGCCAGCGCCTACAGCGGAGGGCGGAAAATGGGGTTTGAAATGTCGTATTCCGCTACGTACCGGACAACTGTATCGGCTGCAATGACTCCATCGCCGGCAAGCCGGCTCCCCCATTGTGGGAGCGGCTTCAGCCGCGATTGGCCGCGCAGCGGCCATAAAACCGGAACCCGAGGTGTAGCAGTGCGACTGGGGATTCAGGTTTTACGACGGCTTCGCCGCCGTTCGCGGCTGAAGCCACTCCCGCAGCAGAATGTGCACCCTTACAGATCGCGGCCAAGAAAGTTGCTCCTACAAGCCGACAGCGCAAAAAATGCAATTATTAAATAATCAAAAGAATTTTTATTCTGAAAAATAATAATAAAAATAGATCGAAACGGTATTTCTTACCGCCCCCGCCCCCTTGTTACAGTCCCCCTCAGACCCGACCCCTCGCACGGTGGAGGCCCCCGACCCATTCGCCTGCGAGTACGCCCGATGAGCCACAGCATTACCTCACTGCCCCACCACAACCACCGCCTGCAACTGAGCGCCCCGCCCGTTCACGCCGATCCCCTTGCCGAACGCCTGCACCGCAAGCAGCGCCTCGCGGCCTCGTACCGCCTGTTCGCCGAACTGGGTTTCGAAGTGGGTCTGGCCGGGCATTTCACCGCCCGCGACCCGATCGAGACCGACCATTACTGGATCAACCCGCTGGGCGTGCCCTTCTCCCGCATCCGCACCCGCGACCTGCTGCGGGTCGACGGCCACGGCCAGGTGGTGGAAGGCGACGGCCTGCTCAACACCAGCGCCCTGGAGCTTCACTACGAGCTGCAACGGGCCCGCCCGGAGGTGGTGGGCATTGCTCACCTGCACGGTTTCCATGGCCGGGTCTGGTCGTCGCTGGGGCAGTTGTTCCAGCCGATTACCGCCGAATCCTCGGCCTTCGTTGGTGAGCAGGTGCTGTTCGACCGCCACGCCCTGCGCAACGCCGACGGCGGCCTGCTGCAGGACCGCGACGCCCTGGCCCGGGCCTTCGTCGAGACCTTCGCCGACAACAACCTGCTGGTGTGGCAGAACCACGGCCTGTGGACCACCGGCCAGAGCGTGGAAAGCGCGGCGTGGCGCTTCATCCTCGCCGATGACACCGCCCGCGCCCATCTGCTCGCCTACTCGGCCGGTCAGCCACGCATCCCGGACCTCGGCGAAGACCCGTTCAATCCGCCACAGCGCGAGCTGTTCGGCTGGCTGAACTTCCTGCCGCTGTGGGATCGCATCGTCCAGCAACAACCTGATCTGCTGGACTGAGGCCGCCACCATGGCGTTTTCTCTCGACCGTCGCGCCTTCCTGCGCCACAGCGCCCTCGCCGGCCTCGCCGCTGGCCTGGCGCCGATGCTGGCGAACGCCGGTGACCCGCTGCGGGTCTGGCGCTACAAGGGCCAGGCCGCGAGCTTCCTGGCTGACGCCGGGCAGGCCGCCACGCCCTACCCGCTGGAATGGGTGGACATTCCCGGCGGCGCCATGGTGCTCGAAGCCTTCGCCAGCGACAGCCTCGACTACGCCTTCATGAGCCCGGTGTTGCCGCTGTTCGCCCATGCCGCCGGCAACCCGCTGGTGTTGATCGCCAGCTACCAGGGCGAACAGAACCGCAGCAGCCTGATCGTCAAGCGCGACAGTGGCATCGCCTCGATCGCCGACCTCAGGGGCAAGCGCGTGAGCTTCGTCCGTGCCACCGATACCCATTACCTGATCCTCAATCTGCTGCGGGACAACGGCATGAGCCTCGCCGATATCCAGCCACGGGCGATGCCGGCGCGGGACGCGCTGGTGGCGTTCCAGAACGGCCATGTCGACGCCATCGTCGCCGGCGGCATCGGCGCGCTGCAGGCGCAGACCGGCATGGACGGCGTGGTGCTGGCCGACGCCAGTCGCTATCACTGCGGCAATTACCTGATCGCCACCACCGCCCGAGTGCTGCAGCAACCCGGCAAGCAGGCCGCCATCGGTGATTTCCTGCGCCGGGAAAAAGCCACCTGGGACTGGGTCGAACACAACCCCCAGGCCTGGGCCAAACGCAACGAATCCCTCACCGGGATTTCCCGGACGCTCTACCTGCAACAGTTCAACCAGCGCCAGCGCCCGTGCCGGCTGCTGCCGGTGAGCGAGGCCGACATCCTCGCCCAGCAGCGCATCGCCGACCTGTTCCGCGACAGTGGCCTGATCCGCCAGGCGCCGGACGTGCGCGGGTTCTGGGACGAGCGCTTCAACCCCCTGCTCAGCGGCTAGGGACCAGCCGCAGCACAACGCACCGGCGCGCGCCGGACGACCAACAGGCACGCCAGCCACGCAAGCAACGGACCTTGCGCGGGCCCGGCTGCGCCTGTGATGCGTGAAACACCCTATGAGAGCCCGTTCGATCGCACATCCAGGGCCTGACCTGCCAATCGAACCCAAGGAACAACCATGAAGTCTGTGTTCACCCCGTTATCGCTGGCACCGGCGCTGTTCGCCGGTTACCTGCTCACCCCGCTGGCCATCGCCGCGGAGAAAGACACCGCCCTCGACACGGTGATCGTCACCGGCTCGCGGGGCAGTGAAGTGCGTACCGTCACCAGCAGCCCGGCGCCGATCGATGTGATCGACAGCAGCCAACTGGAAAAAACCGGTGAATCGAGCCTGCGCGGCGCCCTGCAGAAGGCCCTGCCGTCGTTCTCCCAGCGCCCCTCCGGCACCTCCAACGACAGCATCGCCCGCCCCTACAGCCTGCGCGGCCTCAACGGCTCCAACGTGCTGGTATTGGTCAACGGCAAGCGCCGCCACAACAGCGCGGTGATCAACCTCGATTCCACCGCCGCCTACGGCACCAACCCGGTGGACCTGGACCTGATCCCCATCAGCGCCATCGACCATGTCGAGGTGCTGCGCGACGGCGCCTCGGCGCAATACGGCTCCGACGCCATCGCCGGGGTGATCAACATCATTCTCAAGCAGAAGGACAACGGCGGCTCGGTCAGCACCCAGTACGGCGAGTATTACAAGGGCGACGGCGGCAACCTGCGCCAGACCCTCAACCAGGGCCTGGCCCTGGGCGACAGTGGCGGCTTCTTCAACTACGCGCTGGACGCCAAGTCGGTGCAGACCGCCACCCGCTCCCGCGAGGCCACCGGCAACCTGTATTTTGCCGGCGACCCGCGCAACGCCACCGCCGACCGCGAAGTGCAGAAAAACGGCCTGCCGAAGATCAAGGCCATCAACCTGTCCTACAACGCCGAACTGCCGGTGAACGACGACCTGACCCTGTATTCGTTCTCCACCTACAGCAAGCGCGATGCCCGGGGCGGGCAGAACTACCGCCGGCCCAACTCCACCAACATCATTCCCGAGATCTACCCCGACGGCACGGCGCCCTTCTACACACTGGAAGAAACCGACTACCAGGCCGCCGTCGGCGGCAAGGGCGAGATCGCCGACTGGCACTGGGACCTCAGCTCCACCTTCGGCCGCGACAAAGGCCAGGCCGGCGCCGACGAAACCCTCAACGCCTCCCTCGGCCCGTCCAGCCCGACCCGCTTCGACACCTACACCAACTACTTCGACCAGTGGACCAGCAACCTCGACCTGACCCGCGCCTTCGAGGTGGGCCTTGCCAAGCCGCTGCAAGTGTCCTGGGGCCTGGAGCATCGCCACGAGCGCTACAAGACCGAGTCGGACGACCCGCTCTCGTACATCAATGGCGGCTATATCTACCCCAGCGGTCCGTTGGCCGGACAACCCGGTTCCGTGGGCGCCCAGGGCGCGATCACCCTCACCCCCGAGGACGAAGGCCAGCTCAGCCGCAACAGCTACGCCAGCTATGTCGACCTGGGCCTCAACCCCACGGAAAAGCTCTGGATCGGCGTGGCCGGACGCTTCGAGAAATACGACGACAGCAGCGGCAACACCCGCAGCGGCAAGTTCTCCGCGCGCTACGACTTCACCCCGACCTTCGCCCTGCGCGGGACGATCAGCAACGGCTTCCGCGCACCGTCGCTGTCGCAGTCGGTGTATGCCCAGACCGCCAACCAGTACACCACGGTCAACGGCGTGGCGCAGTTCGTCGAAGCCAAGACCGCACGGGTCGATTCCGCCCTGGCCCGCGCCCTCGGCGCCGAAGACCTGACCCCGGAGAAATCGCGCAACATCAGCCTCGGCCTGACCTGGCAACCGTTGCCAAACGCCAGCGTGACCCTCGACGCCTACCAGATCGAGATCCGCGACCGTATCGCCCTCACCGGCTTCCTCTACGGCAACGGTGTCGACCAGGCGCTGGTCGCCAACGGCTACAAGCCCGGCTACCGCATCAAGTACTTCACCAACGCCGCCGACACCACCACCCGCGGCATCGACCTGGTGGCCGACTACCGGGTCGACTACGGCCAATTCGGCCGGGTCAAGTACGGCGTCGGCTTCAACTACAACAAGACCGAGATCGACGACATCAAGGAAACCCCGGCCGCCCTCAAGGCCGCCGGCAACAACCTGGAACTGTTCGACCGCGTCGCCCAGGGCTACCTCACCGTGGCCAACCCCAAGACCAAGCTGATCCTCAGCGCCAACTGGCAGATCGACCGCTTCACCATCAATGCCGGCCTGACCCGCTACGACAAGGTGGTCGCCCTCGACGCCAACCCCAACTACGACGTGACCTACGGCGCCAAGTGGCTGACCGACCTGGAAGTGGCCTACGCCCTGACCGACAACTTCGATATCGCCGTGGGCGCCAACAACCTGTTCGACGTTCGCGCTGATAACAATGCGTTCCCGGCCGGTGACGTCAACGGCTTCCCGAAATTCGGCTCGATCTCGCCGTTCGATCCGTACGGCGGCTTCTGGTACACCCGCATCGCCTACAACTTCTGACCCCACCGACCACCGCGCCCGCCGTCGTCGGCGGGCGCCAGGAGCCTCACCATGAGCCAAGGCCAGTTCGTACTCGGCGCCTTTATCCCCGGTACTCTCAGCGGCAGCGCCTGGCGCTTGCCGGAAGCACCGCTGGACACCTTCAAGAGCCTGGAGCACTACCAGTACATCGCCCGCAAGCTGGAAGCCGGACGCTTCCACTCGCTGTTCTTCAACGACACCCTCGACGTCAAGCTCGACCTGGCCGTGCAGCGCGGCCCCAACAGCGTGCGCTGGGATCCGCTGATCCTCGCCCCGGCGCTGGCCGCCAGCACCCGCCATATCGGCCTGATCGCCACCGCCAGCACCACCTACGACGAGCCCTACAACGTGGCACGCAAATATGCGGCCCTGGACCACCTCAGCGGCGGTCGCGCCGGCTGGAACCTGGTGACGTCACTGGGCGGCGGCGAGAACTTCAACCGCCAGGACCATGTCGAGCACGACGACCGCTACGCCCGCGCCGAAGAGTTCTACGACGTGGTCAGCGGGCTGTGGGACAGCTGGGCCGACGATGCCTTCGTCCAGGACAAGGCCAGCGGCACCTGGCTGGATATCGACAAGCTGCATGTTCTCGATTACCAGGGCGAGCACTTCCAGGTCCGCGGTCCGCTCAACGTCGCGCGTTCGCCCCAGGGCCATCCGGTGGTCGCCCAGGCCGGCGCCTCGGTGGCGGGCAAGCGCCTGGCGGCGCGGGTCGGTGAACTGATCTTCACGGCCCAGCACACGATCGAGCAGGGCCTCGCCTTCTACGACGAAACCAAGGCGGCCGCCGCCGCGTTTGGCCGGGGCGCCAATGAGCTGAAGATCCTTCCCGGCGTCTCGCCCGTGGTTGGCAAGACCCTCGCCGAAGCCCAGGCCAAGTACGACCGCCAACAGGAACTGCTGGAGCCCAAGGCGTTTCTCAGTTCGATTTCGAAGTTCGTCAGCCTCGGCTACGACCTCTCCGAACTGCCGTTCGACGAGATCGTGCCACTGCCACCGGAAGCGTTTACCACCAATACCCACCAGAGCCGGCAGAAGCTGGTGTTCGACCTGATCCGCCGCGAGCGCCCGACCGTGCGCCAGTTGTTCAACCAACTGACGTCCGGCGGCCACCGCATCCTCATCGGCACACCCCAGAGCATCGCCGACGACCTCCAGGCCTGGTTCGAAGCCGGCGCCGCCGACGGTTTCAACATCATGTTCAGCGGCCTGCATTCGGCCATCGACGACTTCGTCGACGGTGTGGTGCCAGAGCTGCAACGCCGCGGCCTGTTCCAGCGCGAGTACGCCGGCAGCACCCTGCGGGAAAACCTCGGCCTGCCCTATCGCACCAACCGCTTTTTCTAAGGAGCGCCCATGTCTCGACCTTTGGCTTCACTCAGCCTGGCCATCGCGCTGGCCCTCGCCGGTTGCGATCACCCATCCGGGCAGCAGGCCAACAGCGCAGCCCCGACACAGCCGCAGACCGGTGGCGTGCTGCGGGTAGCGTTCGACGGTGACCCCAACTGCATCGACCCGCAGCAGGCGGGCAACAACACCGCCCTCAACGTCGGCCGGCAACTGGTGGACTCGCTGACCGACCAGGATCCGCAAACCGCCGAGATCGTGCCCTGGCTGGCGGAGCGCTGGGAGGTCAGCGACGACTCGCGGCAGTTCACCTTCCACCTGCGCGAAGGCGTGACCTTCGCCGACGGTGCGGTGCTGGATGCGGCAGCGGTCAAGGCCAACTTCGATGCCATCGTCGCCCTCGGCGCCCTGGCGCAACTGGCTGGCACGTATCTGGCGGGGCTGGAGTCGGTGGACGTCACCGGGCCGCTGAGCGTACGGGTCAACTTCAAGCAGGCCAACGCCCAGTTCCTCCAGGCCAGCTCGACCATGAGCCTGGGCCTGCTCTCGCCGGCCACCCTGAAACGCACCGCCGAGGAGCGCTGCCAGGGCGCGCTGGTGGGCTCCGGACCGTTCAGCGTGAAGCGCTTCGAACACAACAAGGTCGTGCGCATCGAAGCCCGCACCGACTACGCCTGGCCCTCGTCCCTGGCCGAACACAAGGGCCGCGCCTGGCTGGATGCCATCGAGTTCCACATCCTGCCGGAATCCGGTGTGCGCCTGGGCAGCCTGCTGTCCGGGCAGATCGACGTGAACACCAGCGTGCCGGTGCAGGACGAAGCGGTGCTCGACGCCCAGGGCGTGCCCTCCATCGCCCGGCCCAACCCCGGCATCGTCTTCAACCTGACCCCCAACGAATCCCGCCCGCCGCTGGATGAGGTGAATGTGCGCCGGGCGCTGAACAAGGCCATCGACCGCAGCCAGTTCAAGGGCGTGATCTCGCGCTACCAGAAGCCGGCCAGCTCGGTGCTCGCCAGCAGCACACCCTACTACCAGGACCTGAGCGCCAGCCTCACCTATGACCCGCAAGGTGCCGGCCAGTTGCTCGACGCGGCTGGCTGGACGAAAGGCGCCGACGGCTGGCGCCAGCGCGACGGCAAGCGCCTGAGCTTCGCCCTCGACTACTGGCAAGCCACCACCCCGGTGCTGGAACTGGTCCAGCAGCAACTGCGCCAGATCGGGGTGGAGCTGCGCCTGAACAAGTCCACCATCGGCCAGGTCAGCCTGTTGCAGACCTCGCTCAACTACGAGCTGTGGTTCTTCAACCTGACCCGCGCCGACCCGGACGTGCTGCGCACCGTGTTCCTCTCCAGCGGCCGCAACGTCAACGTGCGCGGCCCCGCGCCTCTGGACCAGACCCTGCTGGAGTCGGCAGTCAGCCTCGACGGGCAGAAACGCGGCGCCCTGATCCAGCAGGCTGCCAGTGACCTGCTGGACCAGGGCCATGTGATCCCGCTGGTAGAAGCCGCCACGGTGACGGCGTTCCGTGACGTGGTGCGCGGCCTGCATTACGAAGCCTCGACCCGCCTGCAGTTCTACGACACCTGGCTGGCACAACCTGGGAGCCATTGAGCCATGAGCATTTCGACCAATCGCCATGCGCTGATCTGGCGTCCGGCCCAGGCGCTGCTGGTGCTGTGGGCCGCCTTCAGCCTGTCGTTCGCCATCCTCTACGCGCTGCCGGGCGATCCGGTGGCGATCCTGCTGGCGCAAAGCGGCGAACCGGGGGCGGTGGACCCGGCCAGGGTCGCCGAGCTGCGCGCCCGCTATCACCTCGACGGCAGCCTCTGGCAACAGTACGGCGGCGCCTTGTGGCGGCTGCTGCAACTGGACCTCGGCACCTCGCTGCAGACCGGCAAGCCGGTGGCCCAGGCGCTCGCGGCAGCGCTGCCCTCGACCCTGGCCCTGGCGGTCGCCGCCCTGCTGCTGGCACTGCCACTGGGCGTCGGCCTGGCACTGGCCGCGCATCAGGTGCGGCGCCGGCCGTTGCAGAACGCCCTGCACAATGCGCCGGCGCTGGTGGTGTCGCTGCCGACCTTCTGGGTCGGGCTGGTGCTGCTGCAACTGTTTTCGTTCCGCTTGCACTGGCTGCCGGCCATGGGCGAGCACGGCCTCGCCAGCCTGGTGTTGCCGGCAGTGACCCTGGCCCTGCCCTGCGCGGCGATGATCGCCCAGGTGCTCGGCCGCTCCATCGCCAGCGTCAGCCAGCAGCCCTTCGTCCAGGCCCTGCGCAGTAAAGGCGTCGGGCCGTGGCGGCTGCTCTGCGGGCACATCCTGCACAACGCGGCGATCCCGCTGCTGAGCCTGAGCGGCACGCTGCTTGGCAACCTGCTGGCCGGCGCGGTGGTCACCGAGACGGTGTTCTCCCGCGACGGCATCGGCCGGCTGGCCCAGGCCGCCGTCGCCAGCCAGGACATCGCCGTGGTCCAGGGCGTGGTGCTGCTGGCTGCGGCGCTGTACGTGCTGACCAACCTGGTGACCGACCTGCTCTATCCGCTGCTCGACCCGCGCATCCGCCAAGGGAGCCGTCCATGATCCTGCAACCTGCTTACGCCTTCGCCCGTCCGTTGCGCTGGCCCGGGCTGTCAGTGGCACTGAGTCTCGCGCTGTTCCTCCTGGTGCTGGGCTGGGCCTTCTGGCCGGGCCTCTTTACCAGCGCCGACCCGCTGCTGGCCGACCCGACCCAGACCCTGCAAGGCCCTTCGGCGCGGCACTGGTTCGGCACCGACCATCTGGGCCGCGACCTCTACGCCCGCTGCGTGTACGGCGCAGCACTGTCGCTGCAGGCCACCAGCATCGCGGTGCTGATCGCCTTGCTGGCCGGCAGCCTGCTGGGCGGCATCGCCGGCTGGTTCGGCGGGGTCGCCGACCGGGTGCTGGCGGTGCTGGTGGAGGTGCTGATGTCGATACCGGCGCTGCTGCTGGCGATGGCCATCGTCACCGCGCTGGGCTTCGGCACCCTGGAAATCGCCCTGGCGGTGGGCCTGTCGTCGGTGGCGATTTTCGCCCGTCTGGCCCGTGGCGAAGTGCTGCGCTGGCGCAGCCGCACCTTCGTCGAGGCGGCGCAGGTGGCCGGCGTCGGCCCCTGGACCAACCTCTGGCGGCACGTCCTGCCTCACGCCGCCGGGCCGCTGCTGGCCTTGGCCGCGCTGGAATTCGCCAGTGCCGTGCTGGCGGTGTCGGCACTGAGTTTCCTCGGCTTCGGCGCGCCGCCGCCACAACCGGAATGGGGCCTGCTGATCGCCGAAGGGCGCAACTACATGGTGGTGGCCTGGTGGTACACCACCCTGCCGGGGCTGGTGGTGGCGGCGGTGGTCCTCGCTACCCAGCAACTGGCCCGCAGCCTGCAACGTCTTCAGGGAGACGCATGATGAGTGCACCACTGGTTCGTATCCGCCAGTTCGGCGTCGAGTATCCCGGCAGCCGGCAGGCCGCCGTCGAGGGCCTGGACCTGGACATCGCCGCCGGCGAAATCGTTTGCCTGGTCGGCGAGTCCGGTTCGGGCAAGTCCACCACCGCCGCGGCCCTTGCCGGACTACTGCCGCCGGGGGTGTTGCAACAAGGTCAGGTGTGGCTGCAGGGCCAGTCACTCGAGCACCTGATCGAGCGCGACTGGCGTTCGCGCCGCGGCCGCCTGGTGGGCTTCGTGCCGCAGGATCCGGGGACGTCCCTGGACCCGGTAAAGACCATCGGCGCGCAACTGACCGAAGCCATGACCGTCCATGGCGTGCCCCGCCGCGAGGCCGCAGCACGGGCCGTGACGCTGCTGCATCAAGTGGGCCTGAAAACGCCCGAACAGTTGCTCACGTGCTATCCCCATGAGCTGTCCGGCGGCATGTGCCAGCGGGTGCTGATCGCCATCGCCCTGGCCAACGATCCGCCGCTGCTGATCGCTGACGAGCCTACCAGCGCCCTGGATGTCAGAGTGCAGCGGCAGATTCTCGACCGCCTGCAACAACTGGTACGCGAGCGCGGCAGCAGCCTGTTGCTGATCACCCACGACCTGGCGGTGGCCCTGGACCGCGCCGACCGTATCCTGGTGATGCGCCACGGCCGCCTGCTGGAAAGTGGCACGCCTTCGCAGCTGTGGCATGCGCCGCAGCACCCTTATACCCGCCAGTTGCTCCAGGCCTCGCCGCTGGCCCGGCTGCAACAACGCAGGGCAGCCCCCGCCACCGTAAAGGGCGAGCCGCTGTTGCAGGTCACCGGCCTGCAACGCCGCTTCAACCGCCACGGTCCGGCGGCGGTGGAGCATGTCAGCTTCAGCCTGCAACGGGGCACCACCACCAGCCTGGTGGGCGAGTCCGGTTCGGGCAAATCCACCACGGCGCGGATCATTCTCGCCCTGGAGCAGGCCAGCGCCGGCAGTGTGCGTTTTGCCGGCGAGGAAGTCCTCGGTGCCGGCCGCAAGCAGTTGCATGGCTATCGACGGCGAGTGCAACTGGTCTACCAGAACCCCTGGGCCGCCCTGGATCCGCGGCACGACCTGCTGGAAATCATCAGCGAACCGCTGCGGGCGTTCGGCCTGGGCGAGCGACGGGATCATCCGTCACGGGTGCTGGAGCTGCTGGAGCGGGTCGGCCTGTCCGCAGAACTGCTCAGGCGCCGGCCGGGCCAGTTGTCCGGCGGGCAGCGGCAGCGGGTTGCCATCGCCCGCGCGCTGGCGGCGCAGCCGGAACTGCTGGTGCTGGACGAACCGCTGTCGGCATTGGACGCGCCGGTCCAGGCGCAGGTGCTGGATCTGTTGCAACGGTTGCAACAGGAACTGGGCCTGACCTACCTGTTCATCTCCCACGACCTTGCCACCGTACGCGGCATCAGCGATCAGGTGCTGGTGATGAGCCAGGGCCGGCTGGTGGACCAGGGGCCTACCGAGCAGGTATTCGAGCGGCCGGCCAGCGACTATACGCGGCGCTTGCTGGAAGACATGCCCGGGCAGTTGCTGCCACTGGACCACCGCGAGCGGCAGGTGGCGGGACTGTGAGTCAGGCCAGCCCGCCAAAGCGCTTGTAGAAACCTTCCCCGGCCTCCGGCAACGGCCCGTCGGCGGTTTCCATCGCCGCTTCCAGCCACTGCTCCGCCGCGCCATGGATCAGGCGGTAGATGTTGCGGCACAACTGCCGGGCGGCGCGACCTTCCCAGTCGCCCGGCAGCAGTTCGTCGGGCAATTGCGGATCACGCAGCAACAGCTTGCGGTACTCGTGGATCAGCAGCACGCGGGCGAGGAAACAGGCTTTCGGGTCGAGGCTGTCCTGCTCCTTGAGGCTTTGCCACAAGGGCCGGAACAACTGGATGAACTCGCTGTAGTGGGCCGCCAGTTCGTCGATTTTCCAGCTCTCGCGCACCTGCATGCGCAGAGCTTTGGAGGCCAGCACGTCCTGGGCGGTGGTTTCGAAGAGGATGGTGTCTTCCTGGGCGCCGAGGTCCACCAGGGTGGCGTTGACATCGGCCCGGTCACAGCGCGGACAGCCCAGCACCCCCGGCGAAATGGCACCGAAGCCCTGCCACTCCAGCTCTTCGCGAACGACCTTGCGCTTGTCCTGGGGCAGTTGGGTCAGCACCGCCAGGCACCAGGAACCGTCCCAGGCCGGCGGGTTGGCCGCGTAGACCCGTTTGAAAGCTTTCTCGAAACGCCGCCGCCCGGTACCGGTGAGGCTGTAGTAGCTGCGCCGGCCGACCTTCTCGGCGGTCAGCCAGTTTTCCTTGGTCAGGCGGAAGATCGAGGTGCGGATCAGCCGTTCGTTGATGCCCATGGGTTCGAGCAACTGGATCAGGCTGCCCAGCCATACGGTACCGCCACGGGGTTCGATGGCATCGCCATAGAGGGTGATGATCAGGGAACTGGCACGAATCGGCGTCTGCTGCTGGAAGCGGTCGATCAGGTGGTCGAGCGGTGTGAGGGACGACATAGGCGTTCCGGTCGAAAAAGGAAGAAATATACCCGCGCGCCCTCGGCATGACCATGCAGACGCGCGCAAGAATTCAGGCGCCGCCCGGTACTTTCGGGCGTACCGCGTCATCGCGGTAGCGACCACGACCGTCCTCGATTTCACTCAGCGGCTGGCACTCGCGCATGGTTTCCAGGCAGCGCCGGGTCAGTTGCTGGTAGGCCCGGGTGCCGGTCTGTTTCCAGGCCACCTCGTCGTCGCTCAGACGCCGTGTCACTTTTGCCGGCGAACCCAGCACCAGCGATTGCTCTTCGCAGTGGAAGCCGGCCTTGACCAGCGCCCCGGCCGACACGATGCAGCGCGGCGCGATATGGGCGTTGTCCAGCACCACCGCGTTCATCCCGATCAGTGCGTCTTCTCCCACCCGGCAGCCATGCAGCACCGCGCCGTGGCCGACATGGCCGTTGCGCTCCACCACCGTGTCGCTGGCCGGAAAACCGTGCATGACGCAGGTGTCCTGCAGGTTGGCGCCCTCCTCCAGGACGATCCGTCCGAAGTCGCCGCGCAGCGCCGCCAGCGGGCCGATGTAGCAGTGCGGGCCGACGATCACGTCGCCGATCAGGACCGCCGACGGATGCACATAGGCCGTGGGATGAACCACCGGGGTCAGGCCATCGATGCTGTAACAAGTCATGACAAATCACTCCAATTCGATACGCAACAGGCAGTTATCAGAATCGCTCTACACGGTGTAGATCTCAGTAATAACGCAGCTTAACCAACACCACAAACCAGTATTAGACACATCATTTTGTTAGTGATGTTGTTTTTCTGTATCGCATTATGCCTATACTTTGGCGAAAGGGCCATCGAGCCCGTCCAACAATAAAACGCCGGCCCACGGGCCCGGCGAGCCTTGCGAGGAAGTCGTGATGCCGAACACCCTTGTGGTGCAGGCGCATCAGGCCACGCGCCTGATCACCCTGCATCGTCCACATGCACTGAACGCCCTGACCACCGAGCTGCTGGGCGAACTGGCGGACGAACTGCAACGCTGCGCCGACGACCCGGACGTGCGCGCCGTGGTCATCACAGGCAGCCGCAAGGCCTTCGCCGCGGGCGCCGACCTCAACGAAATGGCCGAGCGCGACCTCGTCGGCATGCTCGACGACCCGCGCCAGGGCTACTGGCAGCGCATCACCCAGTTCCCCAAACCGCTGATCGCCGCCGTCAACGGCTACGCCCTGGGCGGTGGCTGCGAACTGGCGATGCACGCCGACATCCTCATCGCCGGCGAAGACGCCCAGTTCGGCCAGCCGGAAATCAACCTCGGGATCATGCCCGGCGCCGGCGGCACCCAGCGCCTGCTGCGGGCGGTGGGCAAATCGCTGGCGATGCAGATGGTTCTGGCCGGCGAATCCATCAGCGCCCGCCGTGCCCTCGACGCCGGGCTGGTCAGCGAAATCACCCAACCCGAACTCACCGTCGAACGCGCCCTGCAGATCGCCCAGCGCATCGCCGCCAAGGCGCCGCTGGCGGTGCGCCTGGCCAAGGAAGCGCTGCTCAAGGCCCAGGACCTGGACCTGGCCAGCGGCCTGCGCTTCGAACGTCACGCATTCACCCTGCTGGCCGGCACTGCCGACCGCAACGAAGGCATCCGCGCCTTCCAGGAAAAACGTCCGGCCGACTTCAAGGGCTGCTAAGAGGACCTACCATGAGTTACCAGCACATCCTGTTTTCCATCGAGGCCGGGGTCGCGACCCTGAGCCTGAACCGTCCCGAGCAGCTCAACAGCTTCAACACCCTCATGCACCAGGAGGTGCGTGACGCCCTCAAGACCGTGCAGAACAACGGCGATGTCCGCGTGCTGCTGCTGACCGGCGAAGGCCGTGGTTTCTGCGCAGGACAGGACCTGAGCGACCGCAACGTTGCGCCCGGCGCAGAAATGCCGGACCTGGGCCTGTCCATCGAGCGGTTCTACAACCCGCTGATCCGCACCCTGCGCGAGCTGCCGATCCCGGTGATCTGCGCGGTCAACGGCGTGGCCGCCGGGGCCGGAGCGAACATCCCGCTGGCCTGCGATCTGGTAATGGCGGCCCGCTCGGCGAGCTTTATCCAGGCCTTCTGCAAGATCGGCCTGATCCCCGACTCCGCCGGCACCTGGGCCTTGCCGCGCCTGGTGGGCATGGCCCGGGCCAAGGCGCTGACGCTGCTGGGCGAACGCCTGAGTGCCGAACAGGCGCTGGAGTGGGGCCTGATCTATCGCGTGGTGGACGACGCCGAACTGCGCGACCAGGCCATCGCCCTCGCCCGCCAGCTCGCCACCCAGCCGACCTACGGCCTGGGCCTGATCAAGCGCAGCCTGCACGCCAGCCTCGACAACAGCTTCGAGCAGCAACTGACCCTCGAACGCGACCTGCAACGCCTGGCCGGACGCAGCGAGGACTACCGTGAGGGCGTCGCCGCCTTCATGGAAAAACGCGCGCCGCAGTTCAAGGGGTATTGAGTCGATGAGCGCACTGAACACGAACGTCGCCATCGCCGTGATCGGCGCCGGCGCCATGGGCGCCGGCATCGCCCAGGTGGCAGCCAGCGCCGGGCACCGGGTCTGGCTCTACGACAACCGCGAGGGCGCAGCCGCCCAGGCCATCGACGGCATCGGCAAGCAACTGGCCCGGCGGGTCGCCAACGGCAAGCTCAGCGCCGAGGCCCGCGAGGCGTGCATCGCCGCGCTGGCGCCTGCCAACAGCCTGGAACAACTGGCCGACGCGGGCCTGGTGATCGAAGCCATCGTCGAGAACCTGGAGATCAAGCAGGCCCTGCTGCGGCAACTGGAAGCCGTCTGCGCTGCGGACTGCATCCTCGCCAGCAACACCTCGTCGATCTCCATCACCCGCCTCGGCGCCGGCATGAATCACCCCGAACGGCTGGTGGGCATGCACTTCTTCAATCCGGCGCCGGTGATGGCGCTGGTGGAAGTGATCAAGGGCCTGGCCACCGACCCGAACGTCGCTGCACGGGTACTGGCCACCGCGCTGGCCTGGGGCAAGCAGCCGGTGCTGGCGCGCTCCACCCCCGGTTTCATTGTCAACCGCGTGGCCCGGCCGTTCTACGCCGAAAGCCTGCGCCTGCTGCAGGAAGGCGCCGCGGACTGCGCCAGCCTCGACGCCCTGCTGCGTGAGGCCGGCGGCTTTGCCATGGGCGCCTTCGAGCTCACCGACCTGATCGGCCACGACGTCAACTACGCGGTGACCTGCTCGGTGTTCGAGGCCTATTACCAGGACATGCGTTTCCAGCCCTCGCAGATCCAGAAGGAGCTGGTGGACGCCGGTCACTTCGGCCGCAAGAGCGGCCGTGGCTTCTATGACTACCGCGAAGGCGCAATCCGCCCGGATGCCGCTGTGCTCACCAGCAACGCCGCTGTTCCGGCGGTGATCGTCGAAGGCGAAGCCGGCCTGTTGCAGCCGCTGCTGGAGCGACTGGCACAACAGGGCGTGAGCGTCAGCCGTCGCGCCGGGCGCGGCCTGCTGCGGGTCGGCGAGGCCAGCCTGGCCCTGAGTGACGGGCGCCTGGCGAGCCAGCGCGCCGCTGACGAGGGATTGAACGACCTGGTCCTGCTCGACCTGGCTCTGGATTACCGCCGCTGCACGCGCCTGGGCATCAGTTGGGCCGCGGGCACATCGCCCCATGCCGTGGACCAGGTGGTTGCCTTGCTCGGCGCCGCCGGCATCAACGTCACGCCCCTGCGGGACAGCCCGGCGCTGTGCGTGCTGCGCACCGTCGCCATGCTCGCCAACGAAGCCGCCGACGCCCTGCTGCAAGGGGTGGCCTCGGCCGCCGACATCGACCTGGCGATGCGCGCCGGGGTCAATTACCCGCAAGGCCCGCTGGCCTGGGCCGATCAACTGGGCGCCGCCACCCTGGTGACCGTGCTCGACCACCTGCAAGCGGCCTATGGCGAGGAACGCTATCGCCCGTCCCTGCAACTGCGCCGGCAACTGGCCGAAGGAGCACGCTTTCATGAATGACCGTCTGGATCTGGCCAGCCGTTGCGCCCAGGCCCTGTTCGACCGCGATGCCGCGAGCCAAGGCCTGGGCATGCGCCTGCTGGCCAGCGGCCCGGGCACGGCGCGGGTCGGCATGAGCGTGCGCGCCGACATGCTGCAAGGCCACGGCACCTGCCACGGCGGCTTTCTGTTCGCCCTGGCCGATTCGGCCTTCGCCTTCGCCTGCAACAGCCACAACGACGCCACCGTGGCCCAGGGCTGCAGCATCGAGTACATCGCCCCGGCGTTTCTCGATGACACCCTGACCGCCGAGTGCACCGAACTGAGCCGGGGCAAGCGCACCGGCACCTATGACGTCCGCATCGAGAACCAGCACGGCAAGCTGATCGCGCTGTTTCGCGGCAAGTCCTACCAGGTACGCGGCAGCGTGCTCGAACCGGAGACCCTGAAATGACTGATGCCCTGATCATCGACGCCGTGCGCACGCCCATCGGGCGCTACGCCGGCGCCCTGAGCGGCGTACGCGCCGACGACCTTGGCGCGGTGCCGCTGCGCGCCCTGATGGAACGCCACCCGCAGGTTGACTGGAGCCAGGTGGACGACGTGGTCTACGGCTGCGCCAACCAGGCCGGCGAAGACAACCGCAACGTGGCACGCATGTCGGCACTGCTGGCCGGCCTGCCGACCAGCGTGCCGGGCGTGACCCTCAACCGCCTCTGCGCTTCCGGGCTGGAAGCGGTGGGCACCGCGGCACGGGCGATCCGCTGCGGCGAAGCCGGGCTGGTGCTGGCCGGCGGTGTCGAATCGATGTCCCGCGCACCGCTGGTGATGGGCAAGGCCGAACAGGCGTTCTCGCGCCAGGCGGAAATCTTCGACACCACCATCGGCTGGCGCTTCGTCAATCCGCTGATGCAGCAACAGTACGGCATCGACAGCATGCCGGAGACCGCCGAGAACGTGGCCGAGCAGTTCAACATCAGCCGCGCCGACCAGGACGCCTTTGCCCTGCGCAGCCAGCAGCGCGCCGGTGCCGCCCAGGCCAGTGGTCGCCTGGCCGAAGAAATCGTGCCGGTACGCATCCCCCAGCGCAAAGGTCCGGACAAGGTGGTCGAGCAGGACGAACATCCCCGCGCCGACACCACCCTCGAACAACTGCAACGCCTCGGCACGCCGTTCCGCGCCGGTGGCAGCGTCACCGCCGGCAACGCCTCCGGGGTCAACGACGGCGCCTGTGCACTGTTGCTGGCCAGCAGCGAGGCGGCCCGCCGCAACGGCCTCAAGGCCCGTGGCCGGGTGGTGGCGATGGCCAGCGCCGGCGTGGAGCCGCGGATCATGGGCATCGGCCCGGTGCCGGCGACCCGCAAGGTGCTGGAAATCGCCAACCTGGCCCTGGCCGACATGGACGTCATCGAACTCAATGAAGCCTTCGCCGCCCAAGGGCTGGCGGTGCTGCGCGAACTGGGCGTGGCCGACGACGATCCACGGGTCAACCCCAACGGCGGCGCCATCGCCCTCGGTCACCCACTGGGCATGAGCGGCGCGCGACTGGTCACCACCGCGCTGCATGAGCTGGAACACCGCAACGGCCGTTACGCCCTGTGCACCCTGTGCATCGGCGTCGGCCAGGGGCTGGCGATGATCATCGAACGCCTCGACAACTGAACGCTGAACACTCCACGGCGCCGGGTTATGCTGGCGCCATGCACTCGGGCCGACGTGCCGGCCGTAGACAACAACAACATTCAGAGTGAACCCATGAACATGCAGCTCTCTCCCGCTTCCGTGCTCGACCCGATGGAAACCGCCAGTGTCGACGAACTGCGCGCCCACCAGTTGCAACGCCTGCGCTGGAGCCTGGAACACGCTTACCAGAACGTGCCGATGTACCGGCAGCGTTTCGATGAACTGGGCGTTCATCCTTCCGACCTGAACAGTTTCGAAGACCTGGCACGCTTCCCCTTCACGGTGAAGAACGACCTGCGCGACAACTACCCCTTCGGCATGTTCGCCGTGCCGCAGCACGACATCGTGCGCCTGCATGCTTCCAGCGGCACCACCGGCAAGCCGACCGTGGTCGGTTATACCCAGAAGGACATCGACACCTGGGCCGACCTTGTCGCCCGCTCGATCCGCGCCGCCGGGGGACGCAAGGGCGACAAGGTGCATGTGTCCTATGGCTATGGCCTGTTCACCGGCGGCCTGGGCGCCCACTACGGCGCCGAGCGCCTGGGCTGCACCGTGATCCCCATGTCCGGCGGCCAGACCGAGAAACAGGTGCAACTGATCCGCGACTTCCAGCCCGACATCATCATGGTCACGCCGTCGTACATGCTCAACCTGGCCGACGAGATCGAACGCCAGGGCATCGACCCGCACAAACTGGCGCTGCGCCTGGGCATCTTCGGCGCCGAGCCCTGGACCCCGGAACTGCGGGCCTCGATCGAGGCGCGCATGGGCATCACCGCCCTGGATATCTACGGCCTGTCGGAAATCATGGGGCCGGGCGTGGCCATGGAGTGCGCCGAGAGCCGTGACGGCCCGACCGTGTGGGAAGACCATTTCTACCCCGAGATCATCGACCCGGTCACCGGCGAGGTGCTGCCGGACGGCGAGCTGGGCGAACTGGTGTTCACTACCCTGAGCAAGGAAGCCCTGCCGATGGTGCGCTACCGCACCCGCGACCTGACCCGCCTGCTGCCGGGCACGGCGCGGCCGATGCGGCGCATCGACAAGATCACCGGGCGCAGCGACGACATGCTGATCATCCGCGGCGTCAACGTGTTCCCGACCCAGGTCGAGGAACAGGTACTGAAGGTGAAACAACTGTCGGAGTGCTACGAGATCCACCTGTACCGCAACGGCAACCTCGACAGCATCGACATCCACGTTGAACTGCGCGGCGAGCACCAGCACCTGGGCGAAGCGCAGCAAAAAGAGGTGTGTTCGGAACTGAGCCGGCACATCAAGACCCACATCGGCATCAGCTCGCGGATCGTCCTGCAGCCGGCGTACTCGATCAAACGCTCGGAGGGCAAGGCTTGTCATGTGTATGACAAGCGCAAGCAGGCGGTGTAGCGCCCGGCTTGTGTGAGCGGATTTACCGGAACGCCGGACCGCCGCGATCGGCGGCGCAGCCGTCGTAAAACCTGATTCTGCGGCCTGGCAGGCGTATCGTGGATTCAGGTTTTATGGCCGCTTCGCGCCCAATCGCGGCTAAAGCCGCTCCTACCTGGATTTGTGCCTTTCCACCAGTCCGACAATCACCTCGAACAACTCCCCTCGCGCCTGCCCGTGGTCGATTTCCCCGGCCACCGCAGCAGCGGACAACGCATCCGCCGCGCCCAGCATGCCCCATAGGCCTGCCGTGGACAGTTCCCCGGCAAACGGCGCCAGCACTGCCCGGCATTTGCCAAGAAACGCCAACTGGCACTCGCGCTTGAGCCGCACCAGCTCCGGCGAGCCTTCCAGTGCCGCCAGCACACCAGGAATCTCCCGCCCTTCGGCCAGCACGCAATCGACGTAGCTGTCGGCGATCGCCCGTGCCTTGCCGGCGAGCGTGGCCTCGCCGGCCGTCATGGCGGTGTCGATCAGCAGGTTCTGCCGCACTTCGAAATCCTGGTAAAGCGCGGTCAGCAGCCCTTCCCGGGTGCCGAAATGGTCGTACACGGTCGGCTTGGTGATGCCCGCCGCCTCGGCCAGCCGACCCAGGCTCAGGGCATCGGTGCCCTCTTCGGCGATCAGTTGCCGGGCCACGTCCAGCAACTGCTCAAGACGTTGCTCCCGGGTCAGGCGCTTGCGGGTGTCGCTCATGCATCATCTCCTGTGACTGAACAGCTCGCGCCCCAGGCGCAGCGCCGTGTCGAAATGGCCTTGGGGGAATCCCGCGTCCGCCTGGGTCAACAGCGTCGAGGATGCCACCCGGGCGCCGCAATAGCCAAAGATGCCGTGCTCGATCTGGGTATGCATGGCGACCGAATACCCGTGCTTGTCGTAAGTGCGCGGGCCGGCGCCGGCGAGCGCGACCAGATGCACCGGCAGGCGCTGCAACAGCCCCTGCTCGTTCTGATCGTAGGCCCAGCCATTGGTGAACACCCGGTCGATCCAGCCCTTGAGCAGCCCCGGAAACGACCACCAGTACACCGGATACACCAGCACCAGCGCATCGGCCCTGTCGATTCGCGCCTGTTCGGCGAGGACCTCCGCCGGCTGCGCGGCCACGTTGCGAAAGCCTGCCAGGTCATCCGGATTGAAGCGCGGATCGAAACCCTCTGCCGCCAGGTCGGCGATTTCGACGCTGTGGTTTTCCGCCACGCCCCTGGCCAGTTCGGCGGCGACGCGATGGGTCAGCGACTCGGGGTCGGGATGGGCAACGACGATCAGTGCGCGCATGGAAGGACTCCAGGTGTTGAGAGTGAATTTCTACATACCAAAGGTAGATACCATTGGTAGGTAATGCAACCCCCGCCCATTCATCCGATCCGATACAAAAAACAATTACGACACCATTTTTTGTGTTTGATATTTGGTTTTGTATCACTTATAACTGTTCCCACGCCCCAAAGCCCACGATAAAAAGGCGGGAGACCCCACATGTACGCACAACTGGTCGAAACCGGCGTCAAGCGCCTCAAGACCCTCGAAGAGATGTCCGAACAAGAACGCGCCTTCCAGGAGCGCATCGACGCCGAGATCAAGATCGAAGCCAAGAACTGGATGCCCGATGCCTACCGCCAGACGCTGATCCGGCAGATTTCCCAGCATGCCCACTCCGAGATCGTCGGCATGCTGCCGGAAGGCAACTGGGTGACGCGCGCCCCGAGCCTCAAGCGCAAGCTGCAACTGATGGCGAAGATTCAGGACGAAGCCGGCCACGGCCTGTACCTGTACAGCGCCATGGAAACCCTGGGCGCTGATCGCGATACAGAAATAGAGAAGCTTCACAGCGGAAAAGCCAAGTATTCCAGCATTTTCAACTACCCGACCCTGAGCTGGGCCGATATCGGCGCGGTGGGCTGGCTGGTGGATGGCGCCGCCATCGTCAACCAGGTGGTGCTGCAGCGCACCAGCTACGGCCCCTACTCGCGGGCGATGATCCGCATCTGCAAGGAAGAGAGCTTCCACCAGCGCCAGGGCTACGAGCTGCTGCTGACCATGATTCGCGAGGGCACCCAGGCGCAGAAGGACATGGTCCAGGACGCCATCAACCGGCTGTGGTGGCCGTCGCTGATGATGTTCGGCCCCAGCGACGAACACTCGCCCAACAGCGCCCAGTCGATGGCCTGGAAGATCAAGCGCCAGAGCAACGACGAACTGCGCCAGCGCTTCATCGACCAGACCGTGCCGCAACTGGAACTGCTGGGCTGCACCGCCCCGGATCCGGAACTGAAGTGGAACGCCGAGCGCGGCCATTACGACTTCGGCCAGATCCAGTGGGACGAGTTCCACGAAGTGCTCAAGGGTAACGGCCCGTGCAACCAGGAGCGCATCGCCACCCGCCGCCAGGCCATCGAAGACGGTGCCTGGGTACGCGAAGCCGCCGTCGCCCACGCCCGCAAAAAACACAACAAGAACGCCGCCTGACCGCCGCCTGACAGGAGAACCCGCCATGTCCGAATGGACCCTTTTCGAAGTCTTCGTGCGCAGCAAGCACGGGCTCAACCACAAGCACGTCGGCAGCGTACATGCCGCCGACGCGGCGATGGCCATTGAGAACGCCCGCGAGCTGTACACCCGCCGCAACGAAGGCGTGAGCCTCTGGGTGGTGCCATCGGCGCTGATCACCGCCTCGTCGCCGGACGAAAAAGACCCGCTGTTCGCCCCGTCCGACGACAAGATCTACCGTCACGCCAGCTTCTACGAGCTGCCCGCCGAAGTGGGGCACATGTGATGAGCGCTGCCACGAACGCAGACCTGATCCAGTACCTGCTGCGCCTGGGCGACAGCGCCATGGTCCAGGCCCAGCGCCTGTGCCAGTGGTGCGGCCGGGCTCCGGCACTGGAAGAGGAACTGGCACTGATGAACGTCGGCCTCGACCTGGTCGGCCAGGCGCGCAACTGGCTGGAGTACGCCGCGGAACTGGCCGATGACGGGCGCGATGCCGACCACCTGGTGTTCCGCCGCGACGAACGCGCCTACCGCAACCTGCTGCTGGTGGAACAACCCAACGGCGACTACGCGGTGACCATCCTCAAGCAGTTCTTCTACGACGCCTGGCACTTTGCCGTGCTCCAGGGCCTGTGCCGTTCCGGCGACGAGCGCGTGCAGGGCATCGCCGCCAAGGCGCTGAAGGAAGTCACCTATCACCTGCGCCGCTCCGGAGAATGGGTCGAGCGCCTGGGCGACGGCACCGAGGAAAGCCGCCGGCGCATGCTCGCCGCCCTGCCCCAGGTCTGGCGCTTCACCGTCGAGCTGGTGGATGCCGATGCCGTCGAGCAGCGGCTGTTCCAGGGCGGGCTGATCGGCAACCCCGAGCAAGTGGCGCTGGACTGGCAGCATCAGGTCGAGGCCACCTTCGAGCGCGCCTGCCTGCCAGTGCCACAGCCTGCCAGCCACTTCTACCTCAGCGGTCGCCAGGGCGTGCACAGCGAGCACCTGGGACTGCTGCTGGCGGAAATGCAGTTCCTGCCGCGAGCCTACCCCGATGCGACCTGGTGAGCTGATCGCCAGCGACCGCGGCGCCCGCGCGCCCCGGGCCGACGACCTGAGCCAGGCCTGGACGGTGCTGGAACAGGTCATGGACCCGGAAGTGCCGGTGGTCAGCGTGGTGGACCTGGGCATCGTTCGCGAGCTGGATTGGGCCGAGGGTCACCTGCAAGTGACCGTCACCCCGACCTACTCCGGCTGCCCGGCCACCGAAGTGATCGAGCAGGACATCCGCAGCGCCCTGGAACAGGCCGGCTTTGCCGCACCACGGCTGAACCGGCAACTGAGCCCGGCCTGGACCACCGACTGGATCAGCGCCACAGGCCGCGAGCGGCTGCGGGCCTACGGCATCGCCGCGCCGGTGGGCAGCAGCAGCAAGCGCAGCCTGCTGGGCGAGACCGACGTGATCGCCTGTCCGCAGTGCGGCAGCGTGCACACCGAGTTGCTCAGCCAGTTCGGTTCCACCGCCTGCAAGGCGCTGTACCGCTGCTGCGACTGCCGCGAGCCTTTCGACTATTTCAAATGCATCTGAGCGCGGCACGCCGCGACTGATGGAGAACCACCATGAGCCAGTTCCACAGCCTGACCGTCAAGCAAGTCCGCAGCGAAACCCGCGACGCCGTGTCGATCCTGTTCGACGTGCCGGGAGACCTTCGCGAAACCTTCCGCTTCACCCAGGGCCAGTACCTGGTGCTGCGCACTCACCTGGACGACGAAGAAGTGCGCCGCTCCTACTCGATCTGCACCGGCATCAACGACGGTGAACTGCGGGTGGCGGTGAAGAAAGTCGCCGGCGGACGCTTCTCCGCCTTCGCCAACGAGACCCTGGCCGCCGGTGACGTGCTCGACGTGATGCCGCCGTCCGGCAGCTTCCATGTCGCCCTCGACCCGGCGCGCCAGGGGCATTACCTCGCCGTCGCGGCGGGCAGCGGCATCACGCCGATCCTGTCCATCGTCAAGAGCACCCTGGAAGCCGAGCCGGACAGCCGCGTCACCCTGCTCTACGGCAACCGTGCCAGCGGCGCCGCGCTGTTTCGCGAACAACTGGAAGACCTGAAGAACCGCTACCTGCAACGGCTCAACCTGATCTTCGTGTTCAGCCGCGAACAACAGGACATCGACCTCTACAACGGCCGTATCGATGCCGCCAAGTGCGAACAACTGTTCAGCCGCTGGCTCGATGTGCCGAACCTCGACGCCGCCTTCATCTGCGGCCCGCAGGAAATGACCGAGACCGTACGCGATGCACTCAAGGCCAGGGGCCTGACAGCGGAGCGCATCCACTTCGAGCTGTTTGCCACCGCCGGCAACGAGCAGCGCCGCCAGGCCCGCGAAGCGGCGCGCCAGGTGGACACGGCGCTGAGCCAGGTGACGGTGATCAGCGACGGTCGCGCCCTGTCCTTCGACCTGCCGCGCAACACCGTCAGCGTGCTGGAGGCCGGTAACGCCATCGGTGCCGAACTGCCGTGGTCGTGCAAGGCCGGGGTCTGTTCCACCTGCAAGTGCAAGGTCATCGAGGGCGAAGTGGAAATGGACAGCAACCATGCCCTGGAAGACTACGAAGTGGCGGCCGGGTATGTGCTGTCGTGCCAGAGCTACCCGGTGAGCGAGCGGGTGGTGCTGGATTTCGATCAGCTCTGAACCGGCTCCGGCCTCATCGCTGGCAAGCCAGCGATGAGGCCCGAAAGAGCAAAGCAACACCCCAAGCGTGAACGACACAACAACTACAACAAGATCAAGAGAGCGCCCACACCATGACGCCCAGTCATATCGAATCCATCAGCAACAACCCCGACTTCCAGCAACTGGTCCGGCGCAAGCGCCGCCTCAACGGCACGCTGACCGCTGCCATGCTGGTGATCTACTACGGCTTCGTCCTGCTCGTGGCCTTTTCCCCCAGCACCCTGGGCCAGTCCCTCAGCGGTGGGGTCACCACCGTGGGCATGCTGGTGGGCGTGCTGATCGTGCTGGTGTCGTTCGGCCTCACCGGTATCTACGTGTACCGCGCCAACAACGTCCTCGATCCGCTCAACGACAAGGTCAAGCAGGAGTGCGCGCAATGAACTGGACCGCCATCGGCATGTTCCTGCTGTTCGTCGTCTTCACCCTCGGCGTGACCCGCTGGGCTGCGCTGCGCACCCGCTCGGCCAGCGATTTCTACACCGCGGGCGGCGGCCTGACCGGGATGCAGAACGGGCTGGCGATTGCCGGCGACATGATCAGCGCCGCATCCTTCCTCGGCATCTCGGCGATGATGTTCCTCAACGGCTACGACGGCCTGCTCTACGCCCTCGGCGTACTCGCCGGCTGGCCGATCATCCTGTTCCTGATCGCCGAGCGCCTGCGCAACCTGGGCAAGTACACCTTCGCCGACGTGGTGTCCTACCGTCTCTCGCAGACGCCGGTACGCCTGACCTCGGCCTTCGGCACCCTGACCGTGGCGCTGCTGTACCTGGTGGCGCAGATGGTCGGTGCGGGCAAGCTGATCGAGCTGCTGTTCGGCATCAGCTACCTCTACGCGGTGATCCTGGTGGGCGTGCTGATGGTGTTCTACGTGACCTTCGGCGGCATGCTCGCCACCACCTGGGTGCAGATCATCAAGGCGGTGATGCTGCTGTCGGGCACCACCTTCATGGCCTTCATGGTGCTCAAGCACTTCGGTTTCAGCACCGAGGCGATGTTCGCCAGCGCCACCGCCGTTCACGCCAAAGGCACCGCGATCATGGCGCCTGGCGGATTGCTGTCGAACCCGGTGGACGCGATTTCCCTGGGGCTGGGCATGATGTTCGGTACCGCCGGCCTGCCGCACATCCTGATGCGCTTCTTCACCGTCAGCGACGCCAAGGAAGCGCGCAAATCGGTGTTCTACGCCACCGGCTTCATCGGTTACTTCTACCTGCTGCTGATCGTCATCGGCTTCGGCGCCATCGTCATGGTCGGTACAGAGCCTGCGTACCGCGACGCCAGCGGCGCGATCATCGGTGGCGGCAACATGATCGCCGTGCACCTGGCGCAAGCCGTGGGTGGCAACCTGTTCCTCGGTTTCATCTCGGCCGTGGCTTTCGCCACCATCCTCGCTGTGGTCGCTGGCCTGGCGTTGTCCGGCGCGTCGGCGGTGTCCCATGACCTGTATGCCTGCGTGATGCGCAAAGGCAAGGCCACCGAACAGGAAGAGATCCGCGTGTCGCGCATCGCCACCCTGGTGATCGGCGTGCTGGCCATCCTCCTGGGCCTGGCCTTCGAGTCACAGAACATCGCCTTCCTCTCCGGCCTGGTGCTGGCCATCGCGGCCTCGGTCAATTTCCCGGTGCTGTTCCTGTCGATGTTCTGGAAAGGCCTGACCACCCGCGGCGCAGTGGCCGGCAGCATGGGCGGTCTGGTGTCGGCGGTGGTGCTGCTGGTGCTGAGCCCGGTGGTGTGGGTCAACGTGCTGCATCACGACAAGGCGCTGTTCCCCTACAGCAACCCGGCGCTGTTCTCCATGAGCATGGCGTTCTTCTGCGCCTGGGCGTTCTCGGTCACCGACCGCTCGGCCCAGGCCAGCGAGGAACGCGGCCGCTACCTGGCGCAGTTCATCCGCTCCATGACCGGTATCGGCGCTGCCGGTGCCAGCAAACACTAAAACAAGAATCGACGCGGGAATAACAACAATGAACCCCATTCGCCTTCTGGCCGGAATCACCCTGCCCCTCGCCTGCGCCCCTGCCATGGCCGACTTCGTCGAGGACAGCCACGCAAAAATCGAACTGCGCAACCACTACATCAACCGCGATTTCCGCCAGGACAACGCGCCGCAATCCAAGGCCGAGGAATGGGCCCAGGGCTTCACCGCCAAACTGGAGTCCGGCTTCACCGACGGCACCCTCGGCTTTGGCGTGGATGCCATGGGCCAACTGGGCATCAAGCTGGACTCCAGCCGCGACCACCGCGGTACCGGCCTGCTGCCTTACGGCCGCAACAGCCTGGAACCGGCCGACGACTACAGCGAACTGGGCCTGACCGCCAAGGTGCGCCTGTCGAAAAGCGTGCTGCGCCTCGGCACCCTGCAACCGCTGCTGCCGGTGGTGACCTACAACGATACGCGCCTGCTGGCCTCCACCTTCAAGGGCGGGCTCCTCACCAGCCAGGAGATCGACGGCCTGACCGTCAATGGCGGGCGCCTGACCAAGGCCAACCTGCGCGACTCGTCGAGCAACGACGATATCGGCTACGGCGCCGCCACCAGCGACCACTTCGACTTCGGCGGCGGCACCTACGCGTTCAGCCCGCAACTGGCGGTGACCTACTACTACGCCAAGCTGGAAGAGATCTACCGCCAGCAGTATGTCGGCCTGGTCCACACCTTGCCGCTGGCCGAAGGCATGAGCCTGCGCAGCGACCTGCGCTACTTCGACAGCCGTGGCGACGGCGCCGAGCGCGCCGGGCGCATCGACAACCGCAACTTCAACGGCATGTTCACCCTCGCAGTGGGGGCCCACAAGTTCAGCGGCACCTTCCAGCAGATGTCCGGCGACAGCGCCTTCCCGTTCCTCAATGGCGGCGACCCGTACACCGTCAACCTGGTCACCTACAACACCTTCACCCGCGCCGGCCTCGACTCCTGGCAGGCCCGCTACGACTACGACTTCGCCGCCCTCGGCATCCCCGGCCTGACCTTCATGACCCGCTACACCGACGGCCGCCACGCCAAGGCCGCGGGCATCGACAACGGCCGCGAGCGCGAACGCGAACGCGACACCGACCTCGCCTACGTGATCCAGAGCGGTCCGTTGAAAAACGTCAGCCTGCGCTGGCGCAACGTCACCTTCCGTTCCGGCAACGGCCTGACCAATGCCCTGGACGAGAACCGCCTGATCGTCGGCTACACCCTGGCGCTGTGGTAACAGCGCCTCACTGAATGAATCGGAGGACACACACGATGTCTGCTGCCCCTACCTTGCAAAGCTTCATCGCCGGCCGCTGGATTGGCCAGCACGGCGCCCAGTCCCTGCGCAGCGCCATCGACGGCCATGTCCTGGCCCATGCCCACGAGGAGCGCCCGGACTTCGCCGAAGCCCTCGCCTACGGGCGCCAGCAGGGCCGCAACGGCCTCATGGGCCTGGACTTCCAGCAACGCGCCCAGCGCCTCAAGGCCCTGGCGCTGTACCTAGCCGAGCGCAAGGAACAGCTCTACGCCCTGTCCCACCACAGCGGCGCCACCCGCGCCGACAGCTGGATCGACATCGAAGGCGGCAACGCCACGCTGTTCTCCTACGCCGGCATCGGTGCCCGCGAACTGCCGTCGGGCAACCTGGTCCACGAAGGCCCGGCCATCCCGCTGGGCAAGCAGGGCCACTTCGCCGGCAGCCATATCCTGGTACCCCGCGCCGGCGTGGCCGTGCACATCAACGCCTTCAACTTCCCGATCTGGGGAATGCTGGAAAAATTCGCCCCGACCTTCCTCGCCGGCATGCCCTGCATCGTCAAACCGGCCACCGCCACCAGCTACCTGACCGAAGCGGTGGTGCGCCTGATCGACGAGTCCGGGCTGCTGCCGCCGGGCGCGCTGCAATTTGTGATCGGCAGCACCGGCGACCTGCTCGACCGCCTCGACGGCCAGGATCTGGTGACCTTCACCGGCTCCGCCGACACCGCGGCGAAACTGCGGGTCACCCCCAGCCTGATCCGCCACTCGGTGCCCTTCACCGCCGAGGCCGACTCGCTTAACTGCGCCATCCTCGGCCCCGACGTGGCGCCGGACAGCGAAGAGTTCGAGCTGTACATCAAGGAAGTGGCGCGGGAAATGACCACCAAGGCCGGGCAGAAATGCACCGCCATCCGCCGCGCCATCGTCCCGGCGAAACACCTGGACGCGGTGGCGACCCGCCTGCGCGAACGCCTGAGCAAGGTGGTGGTGGGCGATCCGTCGGTGGAAGGCGTGCGCATGGGCGCCCTCGCCTCCCATTCCCAGCAGGCCGACGTCGGCGAGCGGGTGGAACAACTGCTGCAGAGCTGTGACCTGCTGTTCGGTGCCCGCGACGGTTTCGAGCCTCGCGGCGAAGGCGTGGCCAACGGTGCGTTCTTCGCCCCGACCCTGCTGCTGGCCCGCGATGCCCATGCCGACGGTGGCGCCCACGATATCGAAGCCTTCGGCCCGGTCAGCACCCTGATGACCTACGACGACCTCGACGAAGCGCTGGTGCTGGCGGCCCGTGGCAAAGGCAGCCTGGTGGCGAGCCTGGTCACCGCCGACCGTGCGGTGGCGGCCAAGGCGATTCCGGTAGCCGCGGCCTGGCATGGCCGGCTGCTGGTGCTGGACCGCGAAGCGGCGCTGGAATCCACCGGCCACGGCTCGCCGCTGCCACAACTGAAACACGGCGGCCCCGGTCGCGCCGGCGGTGGTGAAGAACTGGGCGGCCTGCGGGCGGTCAAGCACTACCTGCAGCGGGCGGCGGTCCAGGGCTCGCCGAGCATGCTGACGGCGGTCACCGGCGAATACGTGCGTGGCGCCGAGGTGATCGAAACCGACGTTCACCCGTTCCGCCGCCACTTCGAAGACCTGCGCATCGGCGAGTCGCTGCTGACCCACCGCCGCACCGTCACCGAGGCCGACCTGGTGAACTTCGGCTGCCTGTCGGGCGACCACTTCTACATGCACTTCGACGACATCGCCGCCCGCGAGTCGCAGTTCGGCAAGCGCATCGCCCATGGCTACTTCGTGCTGTCGGCTGCGGCCGGGCTTTTCGTCAGCCCGGCGCCGGGCCCGGTGCTGGCCAACTACGGCCTGGACAACCTGCGCTTCATCAACCCGGTGGGCATCGGCGACACCATCCAGGCACGCCTGACCTGCAAACGCAAGATCGATCAGGGCAAGAAGAGCCCGCAGGGCATCCCGCAAGGCGTGGTGGCCTGGGATGTGGAAGTGACCAACCAGTTGGGGGAACTGGTGGCCAGTTACGACATTCTGACGCTGGTGGTGAAGCGAGAGGGATGACTTCAGCCAGGTAGCGAAAGGCGCCATGGCAACCATGCACCCGGGGCTGGTGCCCCGGGTTCAAGCCGGCATGAAGCGTTCAGGGCATGAAATGAACAGGGTTGTATTCAAACTTCATGAAGTCCATGGGTGACTTCCAGATCTTGAAGGGGTTCTGCTTCGTCATCGGGAACGACTCCATCAGAGGAATCACCCCTCCGCTGATGCGTTTCCCGTTGAGGTGTCCCTCCGCAAATATCCGGGTCATCGTGTCAGCGTCGTAGCCTGTCCACACCGAGCCCAGGAAGCCTTTCACCGGACGCCCCGTCATCGTTGCCAGTCTCTGAGAAAACGAGGCTGACCCACCATTGGCAGAACCACACATGATCATCCGGATACTGGCGAAGTGCTTGGGATCGATCGACCGGCTTTTCAGCATCATCAGCAAATGCTCCGGCGTGTACGCCCGATTACCCAGATGCATATAGCCGACCCCGTCTATCACCCCATGGCAATGCACATTCAATCGCGGTGCCCCCTTGTAGATATCTTCAAAGACATAGGCGCCACTCTTGAGCATTCGGGTATTCCTGAGATTGCCGCCCATTTCCATGAACTGCTTTCCCATGCTCTCGCTGATCCCCTTGACCCGACCACCGTTGCGCAAAGGCAGATGACTGGCCAGGTTTTTCAGGGACACAACGGCTTCGGTAATGCCGAGCCCGAACTGCAGCCAGCGCAAGGCACTGGCGGAGTCCGGGTCGCTGTTTTGCAACATCGCCGCCCCTATGCCCGCGGCGCCTTCGGCCAGTGCGATAGCGGTCAGGCATCCGGCTACGGCCGAGCCTCCTCCGGTAAAGGGGATCAGTGCGAGTGAAACCCCCATATTGATGACTTCCCGGACAACCGGGTCGACAGGCACGCGCGCGGTTTCCACGGTCCGCCACTGGGCAACCGTCGTCGCATGCCCTGTCGGGTCGACCATATTGACGGGATCACCCAGGCAGTAGGCGTACCAGTTGCTTCCGCCCTCGCCAAAAGGGCTGAAGCCGGGGTCGTCCGGGGCATGGAATACCAGGGTGATGGGGTCGTAGGTGCGGTAGCCATTGCCCAGGTGATAGACCCCGCCGGATTGCCGGTCCAGGGGCTGGCCGGTAAAGCCCAGCCAGTGCAGATCATCTTCCCTGCTCGGTCGATAGCCGTAAGGTGTGAACGGCAGGTACGTAAAGCCCTCTTTGCCTGTTCGCCACGAGGCGATCACACTGCCACGTATATCCTTCAACTCGAAGGTATTGATTTCTGCTTCACCGCCACCGCTCAAGGTCTGCTGCTGGGCCACGCAACTGCCGCTTTCATTCAGCAACAGCGTGCGGCGGTGATCACAGGTCTTCTTGTCACCGATTCGAACAGCGCCTTTACGTGCGTAGGGCGCGTTGTCGTTGTAGTAGAAGCACTCGCCGTAGTAGTAGTCCTCGTTGTGCACACGTCGACCAAAGCTGTCGTAATGAGCCAGGTGTTTCTCGCCAGACCCGACCTGGCGCCCCGCCTTGTCGTAATGCAGGTGCAGTTTGTTCACCGGGTTCTTCGTCAGGCGCCCTTCGGTGTCATAGGCGAGGTCGACAGCCGTGCAGCTCTTTTCCGAGTGGCTGATCCTGACCGGCTGCATCTTGTCGGTATCGCTGTAGGCATAGGTCGCCGTGTTGGTTTTCCGGGTACCGGTGGTTTCGCTGGTGCAGGTCTGGATATTGCCGAGCACGTCGTAAGTGAACGACTGTTTCTTCAAGGTTTCATTGAGCCAGGGATCGGTGGGCCGCTGCGGGCCATCGCAGGTCCAGGTTTTCAATCGGCCCTGTTCGTCATAGGTGTAGTCTTCCTTGCTCATGGAGGTGGTGTCGTTGAGCAACTGCGCGGTCTTGATCCGGCCTTTCTCATAGGTGTACTTGAGGGTCAGCTTGTGCTTGTCGTCGATGACGAAGCTGCGCGCGGTTTCCTGGCCCAGCGCGTCGTGGGTGTAGCCGATTTTCACACTCGAACGTTCGGCAATGCGCCAGACGGTTTCCTCGGTCAAGGTGCCGAAGGCGTCATAGGTGAGCGTGTTGTGAACCTCATCGGAGAGTGCCTGGGTCCGGCGGCCGACGGCATCGTAGTGGTAGACCGTCTTCTGATCGAAGGCGTTGGTGAACGACAGCAGGATGCCGCGTAGCGAGTAGACATGGGTAACCGAGGAGTCCTCTTTGCCCACCACATGCCTTTCCATCAGGCTTCCACTACAAGCATCACCGGCAAAACTGTGATCGACACGATGCCGGGTGAAGGCTTCAGCCAGCGCAGGCACTCCGGTAGTGCGTACCCCCCTTTGGCTGATGCCTTCATAGGTGTGGTCGACTGCCCGTCCTCCAACCGTGGTATTGGTCACACGGGACAACGCATTCAGCTTGCGGCTGGCCACTTCCTCGAGCGTGTCCTTGTCTTTGCCGATCCTGACCCGGCTCACCAGGCCCGAGTGCGTCGGATACACGTTGCTGGTGACGACCCCGCCTTCGGTGATCGTGGTCAGGCGATCTCGCGAATCGTAGGTGAAGGCCGTTTCCAGGCCCGAACTGTCCTGGCTTTTTATCAGCCTGTCGCCAGCATCGTAGTCGTGCCGGGCCCAGGTCAGAACCTTGCCGGCACCATCCTGCAGTTCGCGTCGTGTGAGGTTGCCCCGCTCATCGAACGTGCACAGCACTTTCTGCTTGATCTTGCCCCCTGCTTTTACGTACTCCAGCGTTTGCCGCTTGATCGGGTCGTGTTCGCAGTACGCCTGCATGTCGCCAGGCAGTTCGGTATAGAGCAACTGGCCCCAGTCATCGTAGTGGTGGCGCTGCTCGTGTTTACTGAACAGGGTGCCATCGGGGAGATAATCGTAATCGGTCTGCAGCGAGGCGCGCCCCGCATCATCGAACTCCATGCTCGACATCAGCCGCCAGCCGATAAAACCCGCACCCCGCGTCCAGGTTTTCGTCTGATTGCCGGCGGCATCGTATTCCACGCGTTTTTGATCAAGGTCCGGCGCCAGGATCGTTATGGTGTGGCCCTTGTAGAAACTGTGGTGCTGAAAGCGGGTTTCCTGACGCTGCTTGCTGTCCTGGGCATTATCGACTTCGCTGACCATGCGACCATGACTGTCGTAGGTCCACTGGGTCCGGTTCTTGCGCGAGTCGGTGGCACTGATCTCCTGGCCGGTGACAATATTGTTCGCCACCGTACTGGTGGCGGTGAGCTTCTCGCCGAATGTTTCGGTAATCGTCGTGGTCAGAACATCCGACGACAACGCGTAGCTGTAACGGGTTTCATGGCGGGACGTGGTGTTTTCCTTGCCTTGCGAATCAAGGCGACAGGATTCCCGTTTCGATGGGCGGCCGAAATCCTTGCTGTCAGTCGCCGTTACGTAACTGGTCTTTTCAATGGTCATGGAAGCGGAGGTGAACTTGCTGAGTTTCTTCTGATCGCTGGTCTGAGGATAAAGAATGGTCATTGCCAGCGATGGCATGACCGGCCCCGAGCTTCTGCCCTGCGCTGGCAGCGCGGTACAACCGTAGAATTTCCACTTCAGATCAACCCGTGCGTCGCCTTCGCCTACATAAACCTTTTCCGATTCGAGGCGGGTTATGAAAAAGCCCTGCTCGCGGCAACATTCAAGTTCAACGGGTAATCCGAATGTATCCCTGGCGTGGTTGGTTGCGGGAAAATCGACCGTTAGCACATGGTCAGTCACCGTCTCCCAGGTGTACCCGCTCTCACTGAAGAACGGGCTCAGCGTCATATTGTCCACCCCCCATAAAACGACGTCTGAAATGCTGGAAATGTGAGTGACTTTTTTCTGCACTGAATGATCGTGCCACGACGGTCCCTCGGGATAATACGTGAGTTCAGTCGTTATCCCCTTCTCCACCGTCTTGATGATGTTGCCATTCGCATCAATCACGGAAAGTGCCTTCTCGACCAGGACATCCTTGCCTTTTTTCCGCGTAACGCTGGTGGTGGTAGCGTTTGACGTTTCCTTGTCCACGGCCGTGGAAAACTCGGTCACGGAAGTGCACTCGCCCAGCGACTGTGTTTCTTTTACCAGCACCCCGTCGGTGAAGTACTGTTTGCGTTTGGTTACATGGGCGCCACATTGCATTTCAATGTCGGTTTGCCCCTCCTGAATTCATAGAATAAGCGCAACGCTTGAAACGAGAGGCAGAGAGCCAGCCACCGGTAGAATCCAGGCTCTCACACCGAAGGATTCAAGCGCAGATGACTACGCATTACCGGCAGCTGACTCAGGGACAACGTTACCAGATTGAGGCTGGCTTGAGCGCCGCAGAGAGCCAGGCGAGCATTGCAAAGCGGGTCGGCGTGCATCCCTCGACGATCAGTCGCGAGGTTCGCCGCAACAGCACCCAGAATATCTACAAGGCTGTTTCTGCGGCCCATGAAAGTGATGCTCGTCGAGCGGGTGCGCGCAAGTTTTGCAAGCCGGCGACATGGCTCAGCCATCATCTCCCGGTGTGGCTCAAGCATGGCATGAGTCCGGAGCAGATCGCCCAGCGGTTGAAGCAGGAGCAGCCAAGCCGGGCGGTCAGCCATGAGTGGATTTATCGGTTCATTGCCGCCGAACAGCGCGCCGGTGGTGAGCTTTATACCTATCTGCGACATCGCCGAAAGCGCTACCGGAAACGCTATGGAAGCCACGATCGGCGCGGGCAGCTGCGTAATCGCGTGTCAATCAGTGAACGCCCAGCCGAGGTCGAAAGCCGCGAGCGCCTGGGGGACTGGGAGGGCGATACGGTACATGGACTGGGCGGTAACCTGGTGACCCTGGTTGATCGCAAAAGCGGCTATCTGAGCGCCTATCCGGTCAAGCGCAGAACGCGCCGGCAGGTAACGCGGGCGATCAATCTGATGCTTCAGGGCCATGCCGCTCACACGCTGACGCTGGATAACGGAAGGGAGTTTGCCGGGCATGAACGCATCGCGCTACGGAGCCAGTGCCAGGTCTTTTTTGCAGACCCCTATTCATCCTGGCAACGTGGCACCAATGAAAACACCAACGGTCTGCTCCGCCAGTATTTCCCCAAGGGCAGCGACTTCAGCAAGCTGACCGTCGAAGCCGTCAATCGGACAGTAGCGAGGATCAATCTACGCCCGCGCAAGCGCTTGGGCTGGAAGACGCCGTACGAAGTGCATACAGGGGTGAGCGTTGCACTTATGTGTTGAATTCAGGCCTTGCTGTAGATATAGCGGCGAGTGACCGTAGCTGCCCCGGCGGCCTGCAGCGTGTATTTGGCAACCGTGTTGTCAGTGTTGTAATCGAAGCACACGCGCATGGCGCGGGATGAGACGGTAGCCAGACGAGGTGGATTGTGCTTCGCGCCTTGGGCAACATAGGAAAACGCGACCTCTGAAACGCCTCCGGCGCCAAGCCGTTTGATCTGTGAAAACCATCCCCAGGGAAGTGTGCCTTCAATGACATTAATGGATTCGACCGACAACTGGTACTCGACCTTCTGTGCGTGCTTTGGATACAGCGTGAAACTGAAGTTTTTTCCCTCCAACTGACTTTCAAAAATGCGGGTCTTGCCTGAGGTGATTCTTTCCAGCATGCAAAACACCGGAACCTTCAAATTTATCCAGCCACTCGAACTTGTTAAAACTTGATCTTTTCTCCACTCCAGCGCCACACTTGAGCCAGTAGGCGAATGGATCGCGGTAGGTAAATATAACGTACTGACCACGACTGATTGATCACCTTTCATGAAGGCATCATGGTCGACAAATTTCGTTGAGTCCCGAACCACCTGCCTGAATGAAAATTCCTCCACGACTCCATTTTTATAGCGCACCTCAAACCCAGACTCGGAATGACCAAACCTGAAATTCGAAAAATAGAAATTTTTCTCGACGCTATCCGTTTCAAACCTCACCACAGCGCCGCTCGATAGGTGAAGAACGTACCGATAAGTTGTTGGGCTGCCACGCTTCGTCAGCTCCATATACAGTAAATGGCTGACACCGGTGATTGACCAGGTGTTCTGCGCAGACCAGATCAGCCCGAGGTTGATTGACGGGCCAATCCCATCGTTGCCAACCAGCGTCCCCAGGACGATTCTCGCAGAGGCGACTCCCTGCTGGGCGTCGACGTCAGTGTGCACCTCGATCGGCGCCGCATACCGGGTCTTGTCGCCAATATTCAGCACCTCCACCGCCAGTCCCGAGCCCACCGGCACCCAGATCGCATTGCGGTCGTGATCCGCCACCGGTTCGATGCGCCGGGTCTTTTCGTTCTTGCACCCGGCCTTGAGGTAGACACATTCCTTGTTCAGCTTCTCGCACAACGCCCTGGTCCAGTCCGCCGCCGTGGCCCTGTTGTTCTTCAGCGCCGGGCTGAACGTCAGGGTCTGGTACAGGTACCCGGTGAGTTCGCTGCGCACATGCACGACCATGCGGTCGCCCGCCTTCAGGTCCCGCTCGAAGGAGAACGGTCGGGCCATCACCCAGTTATCGAGATCCAGCGACGTGCTGAAAGCGCGAATATGTTGGTCCGGTGTCCAGATCCTGTTCTTGTAGCCACTGGCGAAGGTGGTGAACACCCCGTTCTCGTCCTTGTCGCCCACCTGGACATAGCGCGAGCTCCTGTTCACCTCGCTGGCGAAACGCCGCGGCCACAGGTACTGGCCCAGCGAGTCCTTGACCGCCTTGTAGGTGGGGCGTTCGAGGATTTCCCCCGTCGCCTCGTCCATCACGAACAGGCTGATGCTTTCGCCTTCCACGGCGTCGCGGTCCGAGGTCACCGCGCCCCGGGATTGCGGGACGACACGATCCCATTTCACCTCCAGCTCCGAATGCTTCGGCACCCAGATATGGCTACGGTAGACATCGGCAATGGTCTCGATCACCTGGGTGTCCGGGTTGGGCTGCCCGGCGCGCACAAACAGGCTTTGCTGGTTGATCAGCGTCGACAGGTCCCGCACCCACAGCGCCGGCTTCAGCCGATCGGCCTTCGGCGTGAAGAGCAGGGTTTCCCACACCGCGCCATTGGCCTTGTTGCAGACCCTGACGATCACCCGCTCATCGACGGTCATGACTCGGTCAGTAAGCAACGATGGACCCTGAACCCAGTTGTTCAGGTGCGGCGCGGTGGTAAAGGCGCGAAGACCCTTGCGCCAGGTCCAGATGAAGTTTCGTTCGAAACTGTGGGCAACGTTGAGCACGCCCTTGTCATCGTAGTAACCCGCGCGCATGTTCTTCGCGCGCTTGTTGATCTCCTTGCAGAAATCCTCCACCCAGTCGCGCACAGCGCGTCGATCGGCGGCCGGCTTGAACACCAGGTCTTCGGACTGAAGTCGTTCGCCGCTCAGATCATCGACCAGATAGGCGCAGATGCGCTCGCCCTCCAGCGCGTCGCGGCCGGACAGTACCTGAACGGCTTGCTTGTGTTGAGACACCTCCCAGCTCACCGTCAGCTTTGAGTTATGCGGCACCCAGATGTAGTTGCCCGCCTTGTCCGCGGTTTCCTTGATCCGCTGTCCGCTGGCGTCGGGGCAACCGGCCCTGATCATGTCGAAGGTCTTGTTGATCCAGGCGGCCAGGTCCTGGGCCCATTGCGCGGGCTGCAGGCGGTCCTTGAGCGGCCGGAAGCGCTCGGCCCGGTAGCGGCGGCCGGAGATTTCGCTGCGAACCATGACCTCCACCACATCACCGGCCTTGAGGCTGACAGTGGGATGAATCGGCTCGGCCCGGATCCAGTTGTCGGCACCGGGGCAGTTGGTGAAGGCGCGGATATTCTGCGCGGTCCGCCAGAGCCGGTTGGAGAAACTGCTGCCCTCCACCACCCACTTGCCGTCTTTCCAGCTGCCGGCCTGGATCACATCGGAGGTGCGGTTGATGTACAGGCAGAAGTCGATCGGCCAGCTCCACTGTCCCAAGCGGTCCGGGGCCGGGGTGAACTTCTGCAGCCGGTCGGTTTCCCAGAGCCGCTCCGTCTGCTCGTCGATCAGGAACACCGAAACACTTTCGCCTTTATCCAGAGCACGTCCGGACAGCACTTTTCCGCATTCAGTCCAGTCGACCAGCATGATCGTCACCTCGCCATCGGGAGTGGGCCTTGCACAACTGCTTTCACGCACGACGCTAGGCCACCCTGAAACACGGCACAACTGACAGAAATATCAGGTGCGCAGGCTGGGATTTGCCTCCAGCGGACTGCTGCTGGAGCAGCAGGCATTCACCACCCCCTTGCTGCCTGTCTAGCAACCCTTCCTGAAATTTCACAATTTATTGATATAAATCAATTAGTTATAAATATGGCACAAACCCTGCTCTATCCCCGTATCTGCAACGCTCGGGGAGAAGCAGCATGTTCCAACTCAATCCAATCGCCAAAGGCATCGGCATCAGTCTGCTGCTGGCAGGCCAGTTCGCCCATGCCGAAGAAGACACCGGCACCACCACCGCGCTGAAGGCGGTGACCGTCACGGCCCAGCACCGCGAGGAAACCCTCCAGGAAGTACCGGTCGCGGTCTCGGCGGTCCAGGGCAGCAGCATCGTCGCCGACGGTGTCCGCGCCATGGGCGATATCACCACCTTCATTCCCAACGCCTCGGCGAAGAATCCCGATGGCGACGGCCGCCCGCGCTGGTACATCCGTGGCCTGGGTACCGGCGATACCGGCGCCGCCACCGTCTACCCGGTGGGTATCTATGCCGACGACGTCTACCTCAACGCGCCGGTGGCCGGCGGCGGGCCGCTGTTCGACCTGGAGCGCATCGAGATCCTGCGCGGCCCGCAAGGTACGCTGTACGGCAAGAACACCACGGCCGGCGCAGTCAATGTGATCTCGAAGAAGCCCACCTTCGAGACCGACGGCTACGGCACTATTGGCTTCGGCAGCAAGAACGAACGCATCCTCAACGGCGCCCTCGGCGGCACCCTGGTGGAAGACCGCCTGGCCGGCCGGGTGTCGCTGTACTCGGAAGAACGCGACGGCTTCACCCACAACCTGACCAACGACCAGACCTACGGCGACGTCAACAAGAAAGCGGTGCGCGTGCAGTTCCTGGCCAAGGTCAACGACGACCTCGAAGCCCTGCTCAAGATCCACAGCCGCGAGTTCAAGGGCGACGGCAGCAGCGGCTCGCTGCCGCTGGGCCGTTACTACAACGTCGGCTACCAGCGTCCGGACGGCCGGCGCATCCAGCTCAACACCGACGAGGACTACAAGCTCGACCACAGCGGCACCTCGCTGACCCTGAACTGGAACCTGGGCGACTACACCCTGACCTCGATCACCGCCTACGACTACCTGCGCAACCAGTCGCTCACCGACGCCGACTACACGCCGTACGAAGTCAACGGCGCCACCGACAGCGACAACCGTTACGACCAGTACTCCCAGGAGTTCCGCCTGGCGTCGCCGCAGCAGGAAACCCTGCGCTGGCTCCTAGGTACCCACTACTTCCACGAGACCCTCGACAGCAGTGCGGTGCGCACGGTGACGCCAGGGCCGACGCCCAACGGCACCGGCTCCAACCAGACCGGTGGCAACGTCGATCTGCGCGACCTCAACTACACCCACCGTACCGACAGCTACGCCCTGTTCGGCAACCTGACCTACGACTTCACCGACAACCTGACCGTCACCGGCGGCCTGCGCTGGACCACCGAGAAAAAGGACATCGACCTCAACCTGGCCCAGTTCACCCGCGCCACCGCCAATGGCCCGCTGATCCCGCTGACCGCCGTCGGCAGCAACGGCAGCCAGGAAAAAGACAAGCGCTGGGACGCCTGGACCTACGACCTGACCCCGGAATACCGCATCAACGACAACCTGCGGGTATTCTTCCGCTATGCCCACGGCTTCCGCTCGGGCGGCTTCAACACCGGCCTGTCCACCAGCCTGGCGCAGTTGACCACGGTGGATCCGGAGGAGCTGGACGCCTACGAACTGGGCCTCAAGTCGGAGTGGTTCGACCGTCGTCTGACGGTCAACGCCAACGTCTTCTACTACGACTACCAGGACATTCAGGTCAACCTGCTGACAGTGAACAACGGCGTGCTCACCACGGCGCTGACCAACGGCGCAGCGGGCAAGGTCAAGGGTGCGGAACTGGAAATCGAAGGCCAGCCGACAGATCGCCTGCACCTGCGGGCGGCACTGTCGTTCCTCGACACCGAGTACACCGACTTCAAGAACACCAACCCCAACACCGGCGCCGTCACCGGTGACTACAGCGGCAACAGCTTCGTGCGCTCGCCGCGCCACGTGGTCTCGCTGGGTGCCGACTACACCCTGCCGCTGGACATCCCCGGCAAGCTGGTGGCCGGCGGCGATGTCAGCTACCGCGACAAGGAATACTTCCTCGCCGACCGTCAGAGCAGCGTCGACGCACCGCTCAACCAGCCCCACTACACCCTGGTCAACAGCCGCCTGACCTGGTTCAGCGCCGACGAAAAACTCAGTGTCACCGGGTTCGTCAACAACCTCACCGACCGCCGCTACCAGGTCCATGGCCGGCCCAACGGCACGGCCGGCCAGTACGTGATCACCTACGGCGATCCGCGCACTGTCGGCCTGAGCGTCACCAGCCGGTTCTGACCCGCCCCTTGCCGGCGACCCGCGTCGCCGGCCTCCTTTTCGCGTTACAGGAGTAGCCTTTCATGTTCCGTCTCGATCCTTTGGCCGGCGCCGTGGCGCTGGTCATCGGCAGCCTTGCCGTGCCCGCCGTTCACGCCCAGGAGCCCGCCAGTGGCGCCGGCGCCAAAAGCGACAAACTCGACACCGTGGTGGTGGTCGGTACCCGCCGCAGCGACGTCACCGCCCTGGAAAGCGCAGCGCCGGTGGATGTCCTGAGTGCCGAGCGCCTGGAGGAAACCGGCGCCAAGGACCTGTCCGGCGCCCTGACCGCGCTGTCGCCGTCCTTCAGTTTCCCGCAGTCGCCCCAGGGCGCGTTCGCCGGCTCCATCGCTCAGGGCGCCTCGCTGCGCGGGTTGGCCTCGGACCAGGTGCTGGTGCTGGTCAACGGCAAGCGCCGCCACGCCAGCGCCAACGTCACCCGTCAGGCCCTGGCCAACGGCCGTGGCGCGGCCGCGGTGGACCTCAGCCTGATCCCGCTGAGTGCGGTGCAACGGGTGGAAATCCTGCGAGACGGCGCGGCGGCCCAATATGGCTCCGACGCCATCGCCGGGGTGATCAACATCGTGCTCAAGGAAAACGACGACGGCGGCAACATCGGCTACCGTTTCGGCGGCTACGACAAGGGCGACGGCCTGCAGCGCAAGCTCAGCGGCTGGAAGGGCTTCGCCTTGCCCAACGACGGTTTCCTCACCCTGTCCTTCGACGCCGGCAGCCAGGACCCGGCCAGCGACACCCGTGCGGACAACCGGATCTTTTACCCCGGCAGCACCAGCATCAATACGCCGCGGGAACAGAACAACCGCTACCGCACCTGGAACTGGGGCTCGGGCGGCGTTTCCGACCAGTACAACTTCGTCGCCAACAGCGAGATCGGCCTGAGCGACGGCCTGACCGCCTATGGCTTCGCCACCTACGCCCACAAGAACACCGATGCCGAAGGCTTCTTCGACCCGCCCACCACGCTGCGCAACAACTACGGCAGCGTCGCCCTGTCGCGCTACCCCGACGGCCGCCTGCCGATCACCCGCTACGCCCTCGAGGACTACGCGGTCACTGGCGGCCTGCGCTACGAGAACGAGCAACTGGGCAAGTTCGACCTGGCCGCCAACTATGGCAACGACACGCTCAAATCCACCGACCGCGACGCCATCAACCCGAGCTGGGGCGCCAACAGCCCCTACAACATCTATACCGGCGAACGGGAAAACGAGCAGACCAACCTGACCCTCGACTGGGTGCGGGACTTCCCTACCGACCTGCTGGCCAAGCCGTTGACCGTTTCGGCGGGCCTGGCCTGGCGCAAGGAAAACTACACCCTGAGCGCCGGCGAAGCGGCCGGCTGGCAGAACGGAGCGCTGTTCAACACCCTCGATCCGGTCACCGGCCGGCGGATTCCCGGCTACTACTCGGGCATCACCCAGGTCGATGCCGCCTCGCTGGAACGCAAGGTATTCGGCGCGTACCTGGACCTTGAAGGGCAGATCACCGAGAAATTCCAGGCGGGGCTGGCGGTGCGCTCGGAGCACTACTCGGACTTCGGCGACACCACCAACGGCAAGCTGTCGCTGCGCTACGACTTCACCCCGCAGATCGCCGCGCGCGGCAGCATCAGCAGCGGCTACCGGGCGCCGTCGCTGGTGCAGAGCGGGCTGTCGTCGTTCAGCGTGCAGGTGGTCGAGCAGCCAACGGGCAGCGGCAACTGGGTCGAGGTGCAGCAACGCACCCTGCGGGCCGACAGCCCGGAAGCGGCATTGCTGGGCGGTCGGGCGCTGAAACCCGAGGAATCCACCAACTACTCCCTGGGCCTGGTCTGGCGGCCGGTGGACAACGCCTCGCTGAGCATCGACGCCTACCGCATCGATATCGACAACCGCATCACCCTCTCCGACCAGTTGCCGTCCACGGTGGTCGGTCCGATCTTCGCCGGCACGCCCTACGCCAACATCCAGAGCGCAGCGTTCTACACCAATATCGCCGACACCCGCACCGACGGCATCGAGCTGAGCGGCCAGTACCAGCTCGATCTTGCGGCTTACGGGCGTCTTGATCTGAATGCCGGTTTCGCCAAGACCCGCACCCGCATCACCGACCTGCGGGACGTGGGCGGGATCCGCGGCGACCAGATCGTCGGGCGCAACACCCAGGGCCTGATCGAACACGGCACGCCGGACAACAAACTGACCCTGAGCGCCAACTGGCTGTACGAGAACTGGGGCCTGACCGTCACCCAGCGCCGCTATGGCGAATGGAAGAACCTCAACGCCAGCAACCCGGCGCTGGACCAGACCTTCAGCCCGCAATGGGTCACCGACCTGGACCTGAGCTACCGCTTCGACCTGGGCCTGAAAGTCTCGGTGGGCGCGATCAACCTGTTCGACAGCCACCCGGACAAGCTCAAGGGCGCGCAGCTGTACGGGGTGCCGAAGTACTCGATCACCTCGCCTGAAGGCGCGCAGGGAGCGTTCTACTACACCAGTGTGAGCTATGACTTTTAAGTAGAAGGCAGCCTGTACCGGCGCTATCGCTGGCAAGCCAGCTCCCACACTGTGGGAGCCAGCGTTGCCGGCGATGAGGCCGCACAGCCGAAACAAAAAAGCGGAGCCCTCGGGCTCCGCTTTTCGTTGGCTCACTCAGTAGTAAGCGTTTTCTTTCTGCGAGTGGTCGGTCACGTCGCGAACGCCCTTCAGCTCCGGAATGCGCTCGAGCAGGGTGCGCTCGATGCCGTCCTTCAGGGTCACGTCGGCCTGGCCGCAGCCCTGGCAACCGCCGCCGAACTGCAGCACGGCGATGCCGTCCTCGACCACTTCGATCAGGCTGACCTGACCGCCGTGGCTGGCCAGCCCCGGGTTGATCTCGGTTTGCAGGTAGTAGTTGATCCGCTCGTTGATCGGGCTGTCCTCGTTGACCATCGGCACCTTGGCGTTCGGCGCCTTGATGGTCAGCTGGCCGCCCATGCGGTCGGTGGCGTAGTCGACGACGGCGTCGTCGAGGAACGGCTCGCTCACGGCATCGATGTAGGCGGTAAAGCTCTTCAGACCCAGCGCGGTATCTTCCGGCTTCTCTTCACCTGGCTTGCAGTAGGCAATGCAGGTTTCGGCATATTGGGTGCCGGGTTGGGTGATGAAGATGCGGATACCGATACCCGGGGTGTTCTGCTTGGAGAGCAGATCGGCCAGGTAATCGTGCGCGGCGTCGGTAATGGTTATAGCGCTCATGGAATTTCCTCACAGACTTGTCGGCAGTTTACGCCAACCGCGCGTACGAACAAAGTCCTACTAATTGTGTCGGGAAAGATAGCTGCAAGCTGCAAGCTTCAAGCGGCAAGAAAGAGCAGTCCGCGGCGCGAGTGCTTTTTCTTGCAGCTTACAGCTTGAAGCTTGAAGCTTGCCGCTTCAAAGGTTCTCGTAGCGGTTCATGTCCAGCACCCCGGCCTCCACCGGATCGGTCTCCTGGATATAGGCATTCAGGTCATGGAAGTACTGCCAGAACTGCGGATGGCTGCGGCGCACGCCCCAGCGCATGACGATCCGCTCGAACTTCGCCGTGTCGTCCCGCGCCGCTTCCAGGTCCTCGACGAACTCCGGCACATCGCTGGCCGGCACGTTGAACATAAAGTTCGGGTAGCTGCTCATCACCCCCGGATAGATCGTCAGGGTGTCCAGCCCCGGCTGGTAGCGGTACGCCTCGCCAAGCATGAACGCCACGTTGCTGTGGGCGCGGTTACGCAACAGGCTGTAGACCTGCCGTTTGCCGCCCTGCCCTTCGATGCGCAGCATGGTTGCCTCGGGCAACTGGTTGATCACCTTCAGCCCCGCTGCCGGCCGTGAGGCCAGGCGGCTCAGCGCCTGCTCCACATCACGGAACTCCTCGCTCACGTTCGGCCGCGAGCAATAGGCACCGCTGCAGCGGTTGATCGGATCGGGCGCGGCATTGAGGCTGCCGGTGCGCTCGATCAGCTTGAGGCCGAAGTCGCGCACCGAATGGTGCAGATCGAGCTTCAGCGCGCTCGGCGTGCTGGTGTCGATCTCCTCGTAGTCCATCCACATCTTCACCTTGCCGCTGTTCTGGTACCAGTCACTGAGAATGGCACCGCGCTTGTTGGCCGGCATCAGGCGCAGGAAGTTGACCTCGGCGCCGTTGCGGATCAGGTCGAAGTACAGCCGGGTCTGGGCCTGGTGCGAGACGTTGCCGTACACGTCGAAATTGACCGCCAACTGGTAGTAGGTGCGCTCGAACAACGGGTAGTCGAACAGCCACATGGTCAGCGGCACGTCGCCGATCAGGCCCTTGGTCACCGAAGCGCTGTCGAAATGCCGGAAGATGGTCAGCAGCGCGTTGTCGTTGCCGGCCCACAGGGTCGACCAGCTGGGCGGCGGCATGTCGGCGTAGGTGTCGCGGCGCAGGCTTTCATACTCGTTGCGCTTGTCGCGATAGGCGTGCCACAGGCTGAGAATGCTGCCAACGTCGTCGATCTGGCCAGGCATCGCCAGCAGCGGCGTGGCTTCCTCGCGGTATTTGGCATCGGTGATGTAGCGGTCGTGAGCCGGTTCCTGGAACAGTGCCCAGAAGTTGTCGCGGATCACGTCGGTGGCGATCTGGCCGCGGCAGACCGGGCCACGGATGAAGGTGCGGACAAAGTACTCGGCGTTATCCAGCATGAACTGGTAACGGGCCACCGCCGGGATGGCCTCGAAGGTCTCGAACGGGTTGGAGCGGTGCCGCGGCCCGTAGCCCGGCAGCGCGGCGGCATGCCACTCGCCGCTGTAGAACAGCTGCTTCACGCGCTTGAGCTTCTGCGGCCCCATCGGGTAGGTGATGTGGGTCTTGTGCACGATCACGCCCTGCACCGGCATCAGGCGGTAATAGAAATCGGTGCCCGGCGGGTCGTTGGGACGGCGCGTGGCGATGATGTCCACCGGCTGCCCGCTGGGCGTGCGCGAACGCACCCACTGGAAGAAATGCCCCGGTTCACCGCCGACAAAATGGATGTGGGCAAGGAACAGGTGCTCGTACAACCAGCGTCCCACCAGTGCTTCGGTGGAACCGGGACGGTTGAGCAACTCTTCCCAGTCGGCGATCTGCGCCGCTTCCTTCGCGCTCGGCTGCACCGGGTTGTGCTCAACCGGCGCGCCCTGGGCCAGCCAGCGCTGCAGGGTCTGGTACTGGGCGTCGGTGAGGCCGGTCACCGCCAGCGGCATGCCTTCCTGGGGATGGGCCTTGGCGTAGCCATCGAACTCGCCGGGCAGCGGACACATGTTCTCGCGGTTGAGGCCCAGCACGATGTTGTCGGGGATCTTCTGGTTGGGTACCAGCGGCTTGGCATGGCCCAGCTCCAGCATCCGCGCCATCAGCGCGGCCTGGCTGCCCTGGTTGTCCAGCACCGAACTGAAGCCCAGCTTCTGCCAGGCCGGACCGCTGGCGTCGTAGAACAGCCGGGTCGGCGCCACCGCCTTGCTGCGATCGCCCTGGTACACGGGGATTTTCGACGCGCCGCGGCTGGCGCCCTCGGCGCTGCCGAGGTTCAACTGGCAGGCCGCGTCGTTGCAGGCATGGCAAGCCACGCACTTCTCGGTGAAGATCGGCTGGATGTCCCGGGTGTAGGAAATCGCCGGAGCGTTCTGGGGGGCTTGCCCTAGCGCCGCGCTACTGATGAGCAGAGCGAAGGCGCCGGCAAGAAAGCGATGCACCATGTGCCGTATGTCCTGGTTTTTGATAGCTATTCACGATTCTACTGGTGGACTGCGGTGCCAACATGAATGAAATTCATGCAAATGTGCGACGCGTCTAAAAAGCGCGCAGCTTTGTTATCATCCCGCAACTTTCGTCTTTGTCTGACCCAGGTAGTTCCAATGTCTGACCGCAGCGCTCGTTTCCAAGCACTTCAGCAAGCACTCAAAGAGCGCATCCTGATTCTCGATGGCGGCATGGGTACTATGATCCAAAGCTATCGACTTGAGGAAGCAGACTATCGTGGCACGCGCTTCGCCGACTGGCCGAGCGACGTCAAGGGCAACAACGACCTGCTGCTGCTCAGCCGCCCGGACGTGATTGCCGCCATCGAGAAGGCCTACCTGGATGCGGGTGCCGACATCCTCGAGACCAACACCTTCAACGCCACGCAGATTTCCCAGGCCGACTACGGTATGGAAGAGCTGGTGTACGAGCTCAACGTCGAGGGTGCGCGCATCGCCCGCCAGGTCGCCGATGCCAAGACCCTCGAAACCCCCGACAAGCCGCGCTTCGTCGCCGGCGTGCTCGGCCCGACTAGCCGCACCTGTTCGATTTCCCCGGACGTCAACGACCCCGGCTACCGCAACGTCACCTTCGACGAACTGGTCACCAACTACATCGAAGCGACCCGCGGCCTGATCGAGGGCGGCGCCGACCTGATCCTCATCGAGACCATCTTCGACACCCTCAACGCCAAGGCGGCGATCTTCGCCGTGCAGCAGGTGTTCGAGGACGACGGCATCGAACTGCCGATCATGATCTCCGGCACTATCACCGACGCCTCCGGCCGCACTCTGTCGGGCCAGACCACCGAAGCCTTCTGGAACTCGGTGCGCCACGCCAACCCGATCTCGGTCGGCCTGAACTGCGCCCTGGGTGCCAAGGACCTGCGTCCGTATCTGGAAGAGCTGTCGACCAAGGCCGGCACCCACGTGTCCGCGCACCCCAACGCCGGCCTGCCCAACGCCTTCGGCGAGTACGACGAGACCCCGGCGGAAATGGCCGTGGTGGTCGAGGAGTTCGCTGCCAGCGGCTTCCTCAACATCATCGGCGGCTGCTGCGGCACCACGCCGGGCCATATCCAGGCGATCGCCGAGGCAGTGGCCAAGTACAAGCCGCGGGTCATTCCGGACATTCCCAAGGCCTGTCGCCTGTCGGGCCTGGAGCCCTTCACCATCGACCGCAACTCGCTGTTCGTGAACGTCGGCGAGCGCACCAACATCACCGGTTCCGCCAAGTTCGCCCGGCTGATCCGCGAGGAAAACTACACCGAGGCCCTGGAAGTCGCCCTGCAGCAGGTCGAGGCCGGTGCCCAGGTGATCGACATCAACATGGACGAAGGGATGCTCGACTCCCAGGCCGCCATGGTCCGCTTCCTCAACCTGATTGCCGGCGAGCCGGACATTTCCCGCGTACCGATCATGATCGACTCCTCCAAGTGGGAAGTGATCGAGGCGGGCCTGAAGTGCATCCAGGGCAAGGGCATCGTCAACTCCATCTCGATGAAGGAAGGCGTGGAAGCCTTCAAGCATCACGCCAAGCTGTGCAAGCGCTATGGCGCCGCCGTGGTGGTGATGGCCTTCGACGAAGTCGGCCAGGCCGACACTGCCGACCGCAAGCGCGAGATCTGCCAGCGCAGCTACGACATCCTGGTCAATGAAGTCGGCTTCCCGCCGGAAGACATCATCTTCGACCCGAACATCTTCGCCGTCGCCACCGGCATCGAAGAGCACAACAACTACGCCGTGGACTTCATCGAAGCCTGCGCGTACATCCGCGACCACCTGCCCTACGCGCTGTCGTCGGGCGGCGTGTCCAACGTGTCGTTCTCGTTCCGTGGCAACAACCCGGTGCGCGAGGCGATCCACTCGGTGTTCCTCTACCACGCCATCCAGAACGGCCTGACCATGGGTATCGTCAACGCCGGCCAGCTGGAGATCTACGACGAGATCCCGCCGGCGCTGCGCGAGCGGGTCGAGGACGTGGTGCTCAACCGCACCCCGGAAGGCACCGACGCCCTGCTGGCCATCGCCGACGACTACAAGGGCGGCGGCGCGGCCAAGGAAGTGGAAAACGAAGAGTGGCGCTCGCTGCCGGTCGAGAAGCGCCTGGAACATGCGCTGGTGAAAGGCATCACCGCCTACATCGTCGAAGACACCGAGCTGTGCCGCCAGCAGTGCGCACGGCCCATCGAAGTGATCGAAGGCCCGCTGATGAGCGGGATGAACGTGGTCGGCGACCTGTTCGGCGCCGGCAAGATGTTCCTGCCCCAGGTGGTGAAGTCCGCCCGGGTGATGAAGCAGGCGGTAGCCCACCTGATTCCGTTCATCGAAGAAGAGAAAGGCGACAAGCCGGAAGCCAAGGGCAAGATCCTCATGGCCACGGTCAAGGGCGATGTCCACGACATCGGCAAGAACATCGTCGGCGTGGTGCTGGGCTGCAACGGCTACGACATCGTCGACCTCGGCGTGATGGTGCCGGCGGAAAAGATCCTGCAGGTCGCCCGCGACGAAAAATGCGACATCATCGGCCTGTCCGGGCTGATCACCCCGTCGCTGGACGAGATGGTCCACGTCGCCCGCGAAATGCAGCGCCAGGACTTCCACCTGCCGCTGATGATCGGCGGCGCCACCACCTCCAAGGCCCACACCGCGGTGAAGATCGAGCCGCGCTACAGCAACGACGCGGTCGTCTACGTCACCGACGCCTCCCGCGCCGTGGGTGTGGCCACGCAATTGCTGTCGAAGGAGCTCAAGCCGGCCTTCGTGCAGAAAACCCGCGAAGAATACGTTGACGTCCGTGAGCGCACCGCCAACCGCAGCGCCCGTACCGAGCGCCTGAGCTACGCCCAGTCGGTCGCCGCCAAGCCGCAATACGACTGGGCTGGCTACCAGCCGGCAGTCCCGACCTTCACCGGTGTGAAGGTGCTGGAAGACATCGACCTGAACGTGCTGGCCGACTACATCGACTGGACGCCGTTCTTCATTTCCTGGGACCTGGCCGGCAAGTTCCCGCGCATCCTCACCGATGAGGTGGTAGGTGAAGCAGCAACTGCGCTGTACGCCGATGCCCGACAGATGCTGAGCAAGCTGATCGACGAGAAGCTGATCAGCGCCCGTGCGGTGTTCGGCTTCTGGCCGGCCAACCAGGTGGCCGACGACGATATCGAGGTCTACGGTGACGACGGCCAACCACTGGCGCGCCTGCACCACCTGCGCCAGCAGACCATCAAGCCGGACAACAAGCCCAACTTCAGCCTGGCCGACTTCGTCGCGCCGAAGGACAGCGGCCTGACTGACTACGTCGGTGGTTTTATCACCACCGCCGGCATTGGCGCCGAGGAAGTGGCCAAGGCTTATCAGGACAAGGGCGACGACTACAGCTCGATCATGGTCAAGGCCCTTGCCGACCGCCTGGCCGAAGCCTGCGCCGAGTGGCTGCACGAGCAAGTGCGGAAAAACTACTGGGGCTACGCCAAGGACGAGCACCTGGACAACGAAGCGCTGATCAAGGAGCAGTACGCCGGTATCCGCCCTGCCCCGGGCTACCCGGCCTGCCCGGACCACACCGAGAAGGCAACCCTGTTCCGCCTGCTGGACGGCACCGCCATTGGCGAAACCGGCCCGAGCGGCGTGTTCCTCACCGAACACTTCGCCATGTTCCCGGCGGCGGCGGTCAGCGGCTGGTACTTCGCCCATCCGCAGGCGCAGTACTTCGCCGTCGGCAAGGTCGACAAGGACCAGATCGAAAGCTACAGCGCGCGTAAAGCGCAGGACGTGTCGGTCAGCGAGCGCTGGCTGGCGCCGAACCTGGGTTACGAAAGCTGACAGGGCGGCGTCCGGCCTGAGCCGGCCTCATCGCTGGCAAGCGGAGCGCCGCCCGGGCAGCTCCCACAAGGTCCGGGCCAACCCCACTGCCCGGCCCGGACGCAAGCCCCGTGGGAGCTGGCCTTGCCAGCGATGAGGCCGGCACAGGCTCCCTCCAAGGACCGGACCAACCGCAGCCCAGGCCAGACCCAAGCCCCTCACGCCTTGCTGCGCAACCCCGGCAAGCGCACCAGCGACCAGCCGGTTTCCGACTCCGACAGGGTCAGGCGAATCTGATCCAGTTGCAGCGTATTGAGCCGTGTACTCACCAGCTCGCCCACCATCCAGTTCGCCGTATTGGCAGCGATCACCCGCCCCTCGGCGGACAGCAGCACCGCCTCATGGTCCAGACGCATCAGGCTGCGCACCAGCAGCCGCTCGACGTTGTGCAACGACAGGTCCAGCCCCGCCACGCCAATGAACCGCCCGCCCACCAGGATCGGCATGGTGAAGGTCAGCACGTACAGGTTGGTGCCGTAGAGGTCCACGTATGGCCCTTCCACCACGCTCCTGCCGGTATCCCGCGGACGGCTGTACCAGGGCATTTCGGTGTAGTCGTAGTAGTTCTCGCGACGCTGGTCGAAGTTGGGCCGCAGCGGCAGGGTCTTGCCGCCATCGGCCAGGTACCACCATTCCAGGTGCATCTCCCGGTCGGCCAGGCCATTGGGCTCGACGATCACGCCGCCGCCACAGCCAAAGGCACCGGTCGCCAGCAGTTGCCGGTCGATGGCCGGACGCAGTGACGCCAGGTCTTTCGCCGCAGGCTGGCGACCCTCGGCCAGTACCCGCTCCCAGAGTTCACGGGTTTCCTCCACCAGTTGGCGGACCTGGCTGAAGATGGTCCCCAATGTGCTGTCCAACTGCTGGGCGCAGGCCGAGAAGGACGCGTTGTCGCTCAGGGTAAACATGGCATTACCTCACGCAGGTTCGGCTTTTCTTCTTATGGGATCGGGTACAGCGGTTCAGTCGTCGTCCGAGCTCGCCAGCAATTCCAGGCGCAGGCTGATCAGGCGCTTGATGCCGCGGCTGACATGAGCCTCGGCCAGAGCGCCGGCCAGCACCGCATCGCCGGCCACCAGTGCCTGCAGAATGGCCTGGTGCTCGTGCTCCACCAGGGTGATATCGCCACCACCGGCGGCTTCCATCCACAACAGCTCGCCGACTTCCGATTGCAGGCGCATCTCGGCATTGGTCAGGCGCAGCGACTGGGCCGCCGCCGCGACTTCGATATGAAAGCGCGCATCGGCGCGGTGCCGGGCCAGACGCGAGCCGGCCTGGCGCAGCATGTCGATATGGTGGGCGATCCGCGTCTGCTGCTCCGGTGAACTGCGCTTGGCCGCCAGGCGCGCAGCCGTGCCGGAAATGGCCGTCTGCTCATCACCCAGGTCGCGCAGGTCGGGACCGCTCATGTCACGCAGGCGCTGCAGCAGCAAGGCTTCCGGCAATTCCACCGGGGCGCAGACGAAGCTGCCGCCATTGCGACCACGGCGGGTTTCGATCAGCCCGCGCTGGCGCAGCGTCACCAGCGCCTCACGCAACGTGACCGTGGCCACCCCCAATTGCAACGCCAGTTCCGATTCGCTGGGCAACTGCTGCCCTTCGGCAAACAGCCCCAGCTCGATGGCTTCTACCAGCCTGCGCGCCACCTCATCGGTGCGCCCCTCCTGGCGCAGCCGGATAAAGGCGGTGTTACGGGCACTATTCAGGGCAGTCATTGCCTCTCCCTATCGAGCTTTGCAGAGACTCGGCTAAAAATTCGGTTTCGCATCTTATAGCGAACCACAGTTGTCGTGATAGCGCCTTATGACCTTCTGGTAACAACAAATCGCTGCTTGCAGGCTAGCAGACAAATTTAAGATATGGTTTTATATGTTTAAGCCTTGCGCAGGCCCTCCGTGAACCTGTGCGCCTGTATTCGTCAATAACTCCAAGCAGGAATACGCAATGCAAACCCGACTCCTGATCAACGGCCAACTGGTCGAAGGCCAAGGCAGCCCCTACGCGGTCTACAACCCGTCCGAGGGCTCGGTGGTGGTGAACATCCCCGAAGCCAGCGCCGCCCAGGTGGATGCCGCCGTGCAGGCTGCCGACCTGGCCTTCGACGGCTGGTCGCAGACCGCGCCGAAAGACCGCGCGCACCTGCTGCTGAAACTGGCCGACCGCATCGAAGCCCAAGGCGAGCACCTGGCCCGCCTGGAGTCGCTGAACTGCGGCAAGCCCTACGCTGCCGCGCTGAACGACGAGATCCCTGCGATCGCCGACGTGTTCCGCTACTTCGCCGGCGCCAGTCGCTGCCTGTCCGGCTCCGCCGGCGGCGAGTACCTGCCCGGCCATACCTCGATGATCCGCCGCGATCCGCTGGGCGTGATCGCCTCCATCGCGCCGTGGAACTACCCGCTGATGATGGTCGCCTGGAAACTCGCCCCCGCCCTCGCCGCCGGCAACACCGTGGTGCTCAAGCCCTCGGAGCAGACGCCGCTGACCGCCCTGGCCCTGGGCGAAATCATCGCCGAGCTGTTCCCCGCCGGCGTGGTCAACATCCTCTTCGGCCGCGGCCCGAGCGTCGGCGAGCCACTGGTCAACCACGCCAGGGTGCGCATGGTGTCGCTGACCGGCTCGGTCGCCACGGGTGCGCGGATCATTGCCAGCACCGCCAGCAGCGTCAAACGCACCCACATGGAACTGGGCGGCAAGGCCCCGGTACTGATCTTCGATGACGCCGATATCGACGCCGCCGTCGAGGGCATCCGCGCCTTCGCCTTCTACAACGCCGGCCAGGACTGCACCGCCGCCTGCCGCCTGTACGTGCAGAAAGGCGCCTACGAGCGCTTCGTCAGCCAGTTGGGCGAGGCTGTCGGCAGCCTGCGCATGGGCCTGCAGGATGATCCGGACACCGAACTCGGCCCGCTGATCACCCGCGATCACCTGGAACGCGTGGCCGGCTTCGTCGAGCGTGCCAAGGCCCAGCCGCACATCCGCGTCATTACCGGTGGAAACCGGGTCGACGGCCCGGGCTTCTTCTTCGAGCCAACCGTGCTGGCTGACGCCCTTCAGGATGACGAGATCGTCCAGCGTGAAGTGTTCGGCCCCGTGGTCAGCGTCACCCCGTTCGACGACGAAGCGCAGGCCCTGGCCTGGGCCAACGACTCCGACTACGGCCTGGCCTCCTCGGTGTGGACCCGCGATGTCGGCCGCGCCAACCGCCTGGCCGCACGCCTGCAGTACGGCTGCACCTGGGTCAACACCCACTTCATGCTGGTCAGCGAAATGCCCCACGGCGGCATGAAGCAGTCCGGCTACGGCAAGGACATGTCGATGTACGGCCTGGAAGACTACACCTGCGTCCGCCACGTCATGTTCAAGCACTGATTTCCCCGTTCTGACTGATGAAAACGCCCATCGTGGGCGGCCGAAACAAAACATATAAAACCATAGGCAATATGGCATAGGCGGTTTTCTGCTGACGCCATAGCCCTCCCGGTTCGCCGGGAGGGTGAATGACGAGGTATCACCATGCTTATCACCGGCATCAAGAGCCGCCCGGTCTACGACCGGCTGCAACCCATGGCGGGTGGCCTGCGCCACCTGATCGCGGGTCAGGGCAGCGGCGGCGCGGCGATGTTGCGCCTGATCGCGGACATGTCCGCCGAGCAACGGCACAACAGCACCCTGCTCTACTCCACCGAATCCTTCTCCGGGCACGATCACCTGCAAGCCCTGCAACAGGCCGAGGCGGCGGGGCTCGAAGTGTTCCCCAGCAACCAGGCACTGATCACCGCCCTGCGCGCCCGCCTCGAAGATGCGCGCATGGGCACCCGCCTGTACCTCAGTGGCTCGGAAAGCTTCATCGGCACCGCCATGCAGGCCGCCAACGCGGTCGACCTGAACCGCGACGAAGTGCTGCGCGAACACAGCGGCACCCTGGTTCGCCGCGTCTGGTGCGCCCACTGCGACACCTACACCGAAAACGTCACCCACCGCGTCTTCACCTGCCCCGGTTGCCAGCTCGACCTGGTGGTGCGCGATCACTATTCCCGCCGCCTGGCCGCCTTCCAGGGCATCAAGGCCGATGGCGAAGTCCCGGGCGAACTGCCGGCTGCCGAGGAGCTCGACACATGAATACCCATAACGGCACCCTGGCCGTGCGCGTGGCCCGCATCGAGACGCTGACCCCGGAAATCACCCGTTTCACCCTGGTCGATCCCGACGGCAAGCACCTGCCGGCCTTCTCCGGCGGCAGCCACGTGGTGGTGGTCCTCGAAGGCGCTGACAAGACCCACCGCAACGCCTACTCGTTGATGGGCTCACCCTACGACTCCAGCGCCTACCAGATCGCCGTGCGCCGGGTGACCGACGGCCGTGGCGGCTCGCGCTTCCTGCACGACAGCGTCCGCGAAGGCGATCTGCTGCAGATCCTCCAGCCGGCCAACCTGTTCCCGCTGGCCAGGCACGCCCGTCAGCACCTGTTCATCGCCGGTGGCGTCGGCATCACTCCGGTGTACTCGCAACTGGAAGAGCTGGAGCTGAAGAACGCCACCTTCGAGCTGCACCTGGCCGTGCGCGGGCCGGAACACACCGCCCTGGGTCGCGAGCTGCAGGCGAAGTACGGTGCCCGGGTGCACCTCTACGTGCAGGGCCAGGACGAGCGCATGGACATCCCGCGCATCCTCTTCGGCCGTCCGCTGGGCAGCCACGTCTACGTCTGCGGTCCCGACAGCATGATCGACGACACCGTCGAAAGCGCCCATGTGCTGGGCTGGACCGACAGCCACATCCACTACGAGCGCTTCGTCGAACAAGGCTCCAGCGGCCAGCCGTTCAGCGTCACCCTCGCCCGCCAGGGCGTGACCCTCGAAGTCCCCGCCGAGCAATCCCTGCTCGAAGCCGCCGAGCAGGCGGGCTACAAGGTGCCGTACCTGTGCCGTGGCGGCGCCTGCGGTTATTGCGAGACCGAAGTGCTGGAAGTGGACGGTGAGCTGGACCACCGCGACGACTGGCTGAGCGAAGAAGACAAGCTGAGCAAGCGCAAATTCATGCCGTGCGTATCCCGGGCGAGCTGCAGCCGCCTGGTCGTGGACCTCTGAGACAGGACAACAACAATGACCGTATTCAAGCCGATCGAAAGCTACGCCGACCTCGACACCCGGGGCTTCACCTACAGCAACAGCCGCGACGCGGTGCTGCGCCTGCCCTTCCCTTATCCGGAAGACCAGTACATGTACTCGATGAACGTCGAGCCCCATGTGCCCTTCGGCAACGGTGCCCTGCGCGCCCAGTTCGACATCGACGAGCACTACATCTCCGAGTGCCATCACCGTGCGCAGATCCTCGACAGCCAGCCGGGCATCCACTACGCCGCGCTGCCGCACATGATGGAAGCCCAGTGGGACCTGCTGGAACTGCTGATGGAGTCCTATTCGCGGGACTTCCCCGAGCACTTCAGCCTGGAGAAGAAAGGCAGCCAGTGGCGCTGGATCAACCGCCCGCTGCAACTGGACGACACCTTCACCTTCGGTGACGCCAGCACCCTGCCGATGGACCCGATGGAGTACATCACCCGTCAGGCCCAGGGCGAGTTCATCCTGCTCGAAGAGCGCGACGACACCCTGGTGATGGGCGCCGGCATGGCCACCCAGCGCGCCGACTACTCGCTGCGCTTCAACCTGGGCATGAGCTTCATGGAGTTCCACGGCCCGGTGCCGAAGCTGCATGAAATGGGCATCCTCCAGCGCGCCCTGAAGTTCCTCCTGCGTCTGCGTCCGGGCCACCCGGTGCGCCGCACCAACTGGTCGATCACCGTCAACCCGCGCCTGGAAACCTCCGCCGAGACCCTGCCGGACTGGGCCCCGGACCGTACCACCGTGACCGCGGAAAACGCCGGCGAGCTGGTCAACCTGCGGATCGAACTGCAGCCGCTGCACCGCCTGCCGCGCAGCAATGCCGTGCTGTTCCCGGTGCGCACCTACCTGGTCAGCCTGCAGCAACTGGCCGAGTTCGCGCCGCAGTGGGCCAAACGCATGCACCGAGTGATCCGCGACCTGGACCAGGAGCTGGTGGACTACAAGGGCTTCACCCGCTACCGGGACGCCATGGTGACCTGGCTGTCGCAATACGACGACGGCACGCCAGTCGACGAAAGTCAGCAGTAAAACTTGGATAGCGCGCCGATAATGGCGCGCTTTTTTGCGTGCAAACCGGGATTACACAATGAAAACAATACGCAACGTCCTGCCTGAAAGCTGGAGCCTGGTGTTCTCCGCCGCCGCCGCGGCCTACGGTGTCGGGCTGCTGGGGCTGTGGGCCCTGCCGTTCCTGATCAGCGCCATCATCCACGACCTGCACTTCAACGAGGCCCAGGCCGGGCTGCTGATGTCGGCGGAGTTCGGCTTCACCATGCTCGCCTCCCTGCTGGTGGCGCCGTTCATGGGCCGCGCCCCGCGTCGCACCCTGGCGCTGGGCGGCGCCCTGCTGGCGATCGCCGCCAACCTCGCCAGTGCCCACCTCGACAATCTCTATGCCCTCACCACCATGCGCTGCGTCGCCGGCATCGGCGCGGGCCTGGCCCTGGCCTGCGGCAACGCCGCGGTGTCCAGCGCGAAACACCCCGACCGCGTCGCCGGGCACATGAACGTGCTGTCGGTGCTGCTGATGATCGTGGTCATGCTCGGCTACGCCAAGGTCATGGCGCTGTATGGCCTGTCCGGCCTGTACTACGCGATGGCGGCGACCATGGCGGTGATGCTGCTGGCGATCCCGGCGATGCAGCAGCGAGCGCCCGTCACCGAGCCGGTGGTGACCCTCACGGGCAGCAAGGGCCAGGGCAATGTCCTGCTCAGCCTGCCGGCGATCTGCATGATGCTGGCGATGTTCGTGTTCCAGGCTCGCGACACCATGGGCTGGGCGTTCGTCGAACGCATCGGCACCCTGGTCGGCTACAGCGGCGACGAGCTGGGTGTGCTGTTGTCGGTGCAATCAGTGGTCGGCCTGATCGGCCCGCTGCTGGCAGCGATGATCGGCAAGCGCTTCGGCATGAGCACGCCGGTGATCCTGGCCGTGCTGCTGACCGGCGCCACCAGCCTGAGCTATGTGCTGGGCGAGCACTCCAAAACCCTGTACACCGCTGGCGTGATGACCATCTGCATCACCTATTTCTATGCCCTGAGCTACCTGACCGGCCTGGCGGCAGAATTGGATCGCGAGGGTCGCGTAGTGGCGGCGGCCGGTAGCTTCCTCAGCCTGGGCCTGGCGGTGGGGCCGGCGATTTCCGGTGGGTTGATCTCGCTGGGCGGCTTCACCCTGGCGGCCTGGGGGATTGGCGTGACGGTTGTGCTGACCCTGGCGCTGGTCAGCGTGCCGCTGGCGCGGATTCGTCGGGAGCATGTGGTGGCGCAGTTGGCAGCCGCAGTCTGAAAAATCTCGTAGGAGCGGCTTCAGCCGCGATTGGGCGCGAAGCGGCCACAAAACCTGTGTCCCGGCTATGCCAGCCAGATCGGGGACTCAGGTTTTACGACGGCTGCGCCGCCGTTCGCGGCTGAAGCCGCTCCTACGGGTTTCGTGCAGTACCTGCCACCACTGGTGATATGCCCTGAGCTACCTGACGGACCTGATGTCGGGACCTCGTGGGAGCGGCTTCAGCCGCGATTGGGCGCGTAGCGGCCACAAAACCTGTGCCCCGGATGTGCCAGCCAGATCGGGGACTCAGGTTTTACGACGGCTGCGCCGCTCCTACGGGTTTCGCCACCACTAGTGAAGTTGCAAGGTCGAGTTGATCTGGCTGATCGCATCCACCACATGCTGCGACCCCTGCTGGATTTCCAGGATCACTTCTCCGGCCTCATTGGCCAGTTCCACCCCGAGGCCGGTGCGGCTCAGGCTCGACTGCATGCTGGCCACCGCATTCAGCGACAGGTCATGGTTCTGCCGCACCACCTCGACGATCTCCAGGGTCGCCTTGCTGGTGCGCGCCGCCAGGTTGCGCACCTCGTCGGCCACCACGGCGAAACCACGCCCGTGCTCGCCGGCCCGCGCCGCTTCGATGGCCGCATTGAGCGCCAGCAGGTTGGTCTGGTCGGCAATGCCACGAATGGTCTGGACGATCTGCCCGATCAGCTCCGACTGGCGGTTCACCGCGTCGATGCTGCGCGCCGCTTCGTTGAGGTCATGGGAAATCTCTTCGATCACATGCACGGTCTGCTGCACCACCTCCGAGCCCTTGCGCGCACAGGCATCGTTCTGCACCGAGGTGGCATGGGCGGCCTCGGCGGCCGATTGCTGGGTACACACCTGCTGGGTGATGTCGCTAGCGAACTTGACCACCTTGGACAACCGGCCCTTGGTGTCGAAAATCGGGTTGTAGGACGCCTCCAGGTACACCATCTGCCCCAGCTTGTTGACCCGTTCGAAGCGGTGCGAATGGTATTCGCCGCGATTGAGCGAGGCCCAGAACGCCTTGTAGGCCGGCGACTCGCTTTCGCTCTTGTGGCAGAACAGGCTGTGGTGCTGGCCCACCACTTCGTCGAGGCGGTAGCGCATGGTGTTGAGGAAGTTGTCGTTGGCCTTGATCACGCGCCCGTCGGGGGTGAACTCGATCACCGCCATGGACCGCCCGATGGCCTCCAGCATGCAGTCGGCCTCGTGCTCGTGGACCACCCGCTCGGTAATGTCCGAGGCCACCTTGATGATGCTGCTGACCTGCCCGCCAGGACCGAACACCGGCATGTAGCTGGCTTCCAACCACATTTCCTTGTGCTGGCGGTTGAGCCGCAGGAAGGTGCCGCTGCGCGGCTCGCCACGCGCCAGGTCACGCCAGAGCTGGCGATATTCCTCGGTCTTGGCGTAGGCCTCTTCGCAGAAGAGGCGGTGATGCTGGCCACGAATCTCGTCGAGGCTATAGCCCATGGCCTTGCAAAAGTGGGGGTTGGCGTCGAGTACTACTCCATCGGGGCTGAACTCGATCATCGCCATGGATCGGCTGATCGCTGCCAGTTTTGCGTTGGCTTCGGCCAACATCCGATTACACCGCTCGATTTCTGCTAGATCGGCTTTGCGATGGGAGTCAAACATGTCGCGCTCACTCCATGGGCGGAATTGAGCTAAGCGTAGATAGGCCAAAGCGCCGTGCAAGCGGTCTGCCATCACCGCCCGTCGGCTTGATTCAGCTGCTTTCCCGCACCATCAGCTCGAAACCGAGGTCGTGTGACGCCACCTGGGCCGTTTTGCCATCGAGCCGCGCCAGCAGCGCCAGGGCCGCGTGATGGCCCACCGCAGCCCGGGGCGTGCGGATCGAGGTCAGGCGCGGCACCAGGTGGGCCGAGGCCGGCAGGTCGTTGAAACCGACCATCGCCACCTGCTCCGGCACGGCAATACCCTGGCGCCGGGCCTGGTAGATGGCGCCCTGGGCCAGGTCATCGTTGCAGAAGAAGATCCCGTCGATATCGCCATGACGCGCCAGCAACTGGCTGAACAGCTCGCCGCCCAGGCCAATGGAGGACGGCTCCGGCACCAGCAGTTCCAGCGCCGGATCGTAAAGCCCGGCATCAGCCAGTCCCTGACGGAAACCGGCGGCGCGCTGCATCACCCGTGCATCCAGTTGCGCGGCGATGAAACCCAGGCGCCGCCGGCCCCGTTCGAGCAGGTGGCGGGCCACGGCGCGCCCGGCATCCTCCTGGGAGAAGCCCACCGAGCAGGCCCCCGGCTCGCCGCCCAGTTCCATCATGTGCACGCAGGGCACGCGGCTGGCGGCGAGCATCTGCCGCGCCGCTTCGCTGCGCTCGAAGCCAGTCAGCAGCAGGCCGCGGGGCTGGTAAGCGAGGTAGTTGCGGATCAGGTTCTCTTCGATGGCAGCGTCGTAGTGGTAGTTGCCGATCAACACTTCCAGGCCGCGTGGGCGCAGCACATCGTGGATCGCGTCGAGGGTCTCGACGAACAACTGGTTGGACAGCGACGGAATCAGCACCACCACCGACTGGCTCTGCGCCGAGGCCAGCGCACGGGCCGCCGGATTGGCGACGTAGCCCAGCTCGGCCGCCGCCGCCCTGACCTTCTCCACCAGCGCCGGCGCCACCGTGGCCACGCCGCGCAGGGCACGGGACACGGTGATGGGGGAAACCCCGGAAAGCCGGGCGACTTCGGCCAGGGTCGGGCGTCCTGTGGTGCGGGAGGTGCTGCGGCTCATGGAAACTCGGGCAAGGGCATGGAAAGCCGGCAAGGTTAGTGGGCCATTCCCGCACTGGCAAGGAACGGCCGCTACTGTTCGACCCGACTCATGACCGCCGCTTCGTAGCGCGGATACAGATGGGTCACGCTGCGGATCAGTTCGTACTGGGTGAGGCTGATCGAGGCGAAGCGCTCGGGAATCGGCGTGGCGATCACCTCGTTCATGTCCAGCCCGTGGGCCGCGCTGTCGCGCAGCAGGTCATCGAGCCAGCCCAGGTAATCGACCATCTGGTCGAACGGCCCGCGGTCGCGGCTCACCGGGCCGTGTCCCGGCACCAGAACCTTCCAGTCCAGCCGTTGCAGTTGCCGCAGGTCGTCGACCCACTGCACCAGTCCCGGGCTGTGGGGCGTGGTCAGGGCGCGCTGGTAGAACAGCAGGTCGCCAGCGAACAGCACGCCGGTCTTTTCGTCCAGCACCGCCAGGTCTGCGCCGCTGTGGCCACTGAACGCCAACAGCTTCAGCGGGTGCGAACCGAAGCGCCTGTCGCCGGGTTGCAACGCCTGGTCCGGCAGGCGTACCTCGGTGCCGCGCATCCAGTCGCCGACCATGCGGTACATGTTCTCGGCCAGCGCATCACCCTCCTTCGCCAGTTGCTCGGTAGTACCCGGCAAGGCGCCGATGGGCACGTCGGTGAAGGCCTGGTTGCCCAGGGCATGATCGGGATGGTGATGGGTGATCAGCACCTGCACCACCGGCTTGTCGGTGACGCTGCCGATGGCCTCGCGCAGCGCCTTGCCATAGCGCAGCGACGGACCGCTGTCGATCACCACCACACCGTCCTCGCTGACGATGAACCCGGTATTGACGATATTGCCGCCATTGTTCCGGGAGAAGTTCTCGGTGCTGCCTTCCAGCACATAGGTGTCCGCCGCGATCTGGCGCGGCTGCAGACGGTAGTCCAGCTCCGCCAGGCTCGGCAGGCTGACAAGGCTCAACAGGCACAACAAGGCACGCATCAAGGACCTCACTCGATAGCGGCGTCGAAGCCGTTGCCGTTGTTGTCACGCAGGCTCAGGCGTACCGGGCCGGGACGGCGCAGGTCGAACGACAGGCTGGGGTTTTCGCTCACCGCCGGAAACAGCTCGAGGGTCGCCAGGGACTGGCCCTGGGCGTCGAACAGTTCGGCGTGCTCGATGAAGAATTCCGGAATCCCGGCCATCAGGCCGTTATCCATGGGGTGCGAGACCGACAGGCGCAAGCGGCTGAAGTCCTCGCGAGGGTAGCGTCCGCCGAGTACCTGGCCGAGCCGCTCTTCCCAGCCCGGCTGGCTGCGCGCCACGCTGGGTGCGGTGCAACCGCCACCGGCGGCATCGATCAGGGTCGAGCCGACATGCCAGACGCCATCCTCGGTCTGCACGGCGGCGCGCAACGGCGTGGCCTGTTCGATCCGGATGCGGATCGCCAGCCACGGCAGCACCTCGGGGCCCGGAGCGAAATCGACGACCCGCGGTATCGGGTTCAGTTCTGCCCAGACCAGCATGCGTTTGACCCGGCCCGGCAGGCCGCGGGCATCCACCTGCAGCGGCACTTGCCGGGCGTCCTCGGCGAACGGCGGTGCAACGACCCTGACCCGCTCGTCGAAGCGGTACGGCTCGTCGCCAATCCATTGTTTTCGGTAGAACTCCCACATCACCGAGGGCACCGGGTCGGGGCCCGGGTCCAGGCTGGATGCAGGGGCGTATGCCGGAGCGCCCGCGAGCAACGCCACCAGCAACAACGACACCCGGCCCATGGCATCACTCCGAGACGTGGACGCTGTCCAGGTAGGTCCGCACGGCCCAGAGCGCTTCCTGGCTCAGGTAGTCGGCCATCTTCGGCATGTACACGCGACCGTCGCGCACCGAGCCGTGACGCACACGCTCGACGAACCACTCGTCACCGCTGGCGCCTTCGTCGAGCAGCCGCAGGTCAGGAGCGATGCCACCGGACTTGGCTTCCAGGCCATGGCAGGCCGCGCAGTTCTGGTTGTAGGCCGAGGCACCGATGCTCACCGCCTCGTCGTGGTCCTTGCTGTTGCGGTACGGGTTTTCCGTCCGCCATTCCTCACCGAGCTTTTCCAGGTTGCCGGTGTTGACCGCCGTCGGCGTCACGTTGCCGTGGGCCATGACCGCCCCCGCGCTCATCAGACCGGTGATCAGGACGGCGCTCATCCAGGCGTTTTTCACTGTTGTCATTGTTCTGCCCTCGACTACTTCAGGTTGCACGATTTGCACGCGAAAACCTCTCTGGCGAAAGGTTCTGCGGCCATCTTAGGAAGCACCCGATGCAGGCCCCATGCTGCTTTGGTGGTCGCGGTCTACTCCGTTGGTAGTAGCGCTTGTGGGGCAGTGCCAAATCATGCCCGGACCGGGAAGTTTTCCCGGCGAAGGCGGGAGTTTTTCCGTATCTCGGGCGGCGCTGGCGTTCCAGTCTATGCAGGCCAAAACCTCCATTGGGAAACACCAACATGACAATAAGATCGTTACCCGCCGCTCTCTCTCCTCTGTCTCTGGCCGTGCAGGCCGTGCTGCTGGTCAGCACCCTGGCCATGGCCCCTGCCAGCCAGGCCAAGCCCGTGACCTGGGAAGACATCGCCAACGACCACAAGACCACCAACAACGTGCTGCAATACGGCATGGGCACCAACGCCCAGCGCTGGAGCCCACTGGCGGCGGTCAACGACAAGAACGTGTTCAAGCTGACCCCGGCCTGGTCGTACTCGTTCGGCGACGAGAAGCAGCGTGGACAGGAGTCGCAAGCGATCGTCAACGACGGCGTCGTCTACGTCACCGGCTCCTACTCGCGGGTCTTCGCCCTCGATGCCAAGACCGGCAAGCGCCTGTGGACCTACAACCACCGCCTGCCGGACAACATTCGCCCTTGCTGTGACGTGGTCAACCGCGGTGCAGCGATCTTCGGCGACAAGATCTACTTCGGCACCCTCGACGCCCAGCTGGTCGCCCTGAACAAGGACACCGGCAAGGTCGTGTGGAAGAAGAAGTTCGGCGATCACTCCGCCGGCTACACCATGACCGGCGCGCCAACCCTGATCAAGGACGGCAAGACCGGCAAGGTCCTGCTGATCCACGGCAGCTCCGGCGACGAATTCGGCGTGGTGGGCCAGCTGTATGCCCGCGACCCGGAAACCGGTGAAGAAGTCTGGATGCGTCCGTTCGTCGAAGGCCACATGGGCCGCCTGAACGGCAAGGACAGCACCCCGACGGGTGACGTCAAGGCACCGTCCTGGCCGGATGATCCGAGCACCGAGACCGGCAAGGTCGAAGCCTGGAGCCACGGCGGCGGTGCCCCATGGCAGAGCGCGAGCTTCGATGCCGAAACCAACACCATCATCGTCGGTGCCGGCAACCCGGGCCCATGGAACACCTGGGCGCGGACCTCGAAAGACGGCAACCCGCACGACTACGACAGCCTCTACACCTCGGGCCAGGTCGGCGTCGATCCGAGCACCGGTGAAGTGAAGTGGTTCTACCAGCACACCCCGAACGATGCCTGGGACTTCTCCGGCAACAACGAACTGGTGCTGTTCGACTACAAGGACAAGAACGGCAAGCAGTTCAAGGCCACCGCCCACGCCGACCGCAACGGCTTCTTCTATGTGGTCGACCGTACCAACGGCAAGCTGCAGAACGCCTTCCCGTTCGCCGACAACATCACCTGGGCCAGCCACATCGACCTGAAGACCGGTCGCCCGGTGGAAAACGAAGGCCAGCGTCCGCCGAAGCCTGCGCCAGGCGAAACCAAGGGCAAGTCGGTGGAAGTCTCGCCGCCGTTCCTGGGTGGCAAGAACTGGAACCCGATGGCCTACAGCCAGGACACTGGCCTGTTCTACGTGCCGTCCAACCAGTGGAAAGAGGAATACTGGACCGAAGAGGTCAACTACAAGAAAGGCTCCGCCTACCTGGGCATGGGCTTCCGTATCAAACGCATGTATGAAGACCACGTAGGTTCCCTGCGCGCCATGGACCCGACCACCGGCAAGATGGTCTGGGAACACAAGGAACGCCTGCCACTGTGGGCTGGCGTACTGGCAACCAAGGGCAACCTGGTGTTCACCGGTACCGGCGACGGCTACTTCAAGGCGTTCAACGCCAAGACCGGCGAGGAGCTGTGGAAATTCCAGACCGGCAGCGGCATCGTTTCGCCGCCCATCACCTGGGAGCAGGACGGCGAGCAGTACATCGGTGTGACCGTCGGTTACGGCGGCGCGGTCCCACTGTGGGGCGGCGACATGGCCGAGCTGACCAAGCCGGTGGCACAGGGCGGTTCGTTCTGGGTGTTCAAGATCCCGAGCTGGGACACCAAGACCGCACAGCGTTGATCTGAGCTAGACGAGGGGGGCCTGACAGCCCCCCTTTCGCTTTCTTCCCAGGAGATGCCCATGAAATTCCTGCCTCTGCTCCTCACCCTCGCCATCACCCCCGCCTTCGCCGTGATCGCCGACGATGGTGACGACGACAAGCCGCTGGTCATCAACGGCTGCGTGATCCAGCCGCAAAGCCAGTGCCCCAACGCCAACCTCGAAGGTGCCGACCTCAACAACCAGGACATGACCAAGATGAACCTGGCCGGGGCCAACCTCAAAGGCGCCGACCTGCGCCATGCCACCCTCGACCTTGCCAACCTGGAAAAGGCCCAGTTGCAGGGTGCCAACCTCAACCGTGCCAGCCTGCAACAGAGCAACCTGCGCATCGCCGACCTGACCGGTGCCAGCCTGATCGCCAGCCAGGCCTGGGGCATGTTCGCCCAGGGCGCGAAGTTCAACGATGCCAACCTCAGCGGCGCCTACCTGGAGTTCGCCCGCCTGTCCGGGGCCAAGCTGCACAACGCCAACCTGCAGGCCGCCGACCTGGAAATGACCTGGCTGAGCCGAGCCGACCTCAATGGCGCCAAGCTCAACGATGCCAACCTGCAGGAAGCCAAGTTCGGCGAAAGCAACCTGGAAAAGGCCGACCTGCGCGGGACGCGGGTGCACTATGCGAACTTCCAGGATGCCAATATGGAAGGCTGCGAGGGGTGTCCCAAGACCTGGGACTGAGGCGGTTGCAAGCTACAAGCTACAAGCTACAAGCTACAAGCCAGAGCAGTTCGTGTGCAGTCTCTGGGCTTGTAGCCTTATCGTCCGGCCTCCGAGGGAGTGCTTTTAGCTTGCGGCTTGCGGCTTGCGGCTTGCAGCTTGCAGCTTGCAACTCGCTCAGGCAGCGATCCTGAGCAATCCGGTCTCGATCGCCAGATGCACCAGCTCCGCATGGGAACTGACCTGCAGCTTGCTCTTGAGCACCGTCAGGTAGTTGGACACGGTCTTGCCGCTCAGGCACAGGTGCTCGGCGATCATCCGCATCGAGGTGCCCTTGGCCAGCATCAGGAAGATCTCGGTCTCGCGCTGGGTCAGACCGCTCAATCGAGCGTCCTTGTCCTCGGCGCGGTGCGGCTGGGTGGCCAACTGGGTGGCCAGGGCCTGTTCGATATAGGCATGCCCGGCCAGCACCCGGCGTACCGCTTCGAGCAAGGTCGCCGGCGCCACCGCTTTGGACAGAAAACCACAGGCTCCCGCATCCAGTGCCTGGCGCACCAGTCCCAGTTCGGTGTGCTCGCTGAAGAACAGCACCCGCAGTTGCGGCAGGCGCTGGCGCAGGCGGCGGGTGGTTTCCAGGCCGCTGATGCCGGGCAGGTCGAAATCCATCAGAACCAGGCCCGGCACCTGTTCCTGTACCCGCTGCAGGGCCTCTTCGCCCGAGGCGGCTTCCCGTACCGGCAGCTCCTCGGCCAGTACGGCACGCAGGCCCACCCGCAGCATGGGGTGGTCGTCAACCAGCAGAATGTCCATCGGCGTCGTTCTCGTTGTTGTTCGCCACACCCCATGCTAGAGCCGTCCCCGGGCCGATCGCCTACTACTTTGGTAGCGCTTTTGCTGTCGATGGTCGCATTCACAAAGCTGCGCTACTGACCTGTAATACCGGCATAACAAAAACGAGACTGCCGACCATGCTGCCCCGCGTCCTGTCCACAATCGCCGGCCTCACCCTGTCCGGCCTGCTTGCCGGCACTGCCCTGGCCGACACGCCCCTGTTCTCCGCCGACGGCTACCGCGCCGGCCTCTACCGCAGCCCCACGCCCGCCTCCGCCGAGGTTGCCGAAACCGTCGATACGGCGAAGCTACAGGCGCTGATGGCGGCGCAGCCGGATACCCTGCTGATCGACGTCTACAAGCGCCAGTACCTCAACGGCCAGTTCATCGACAGCGAAGCCCACGCCAACCTGCCTGGCAGCCACTGGCTGGCCAATACCGGCGATGGCGCCCTGGACGCGCAATGGTCGGCCTACTTCAGCCGCCACCTGGAGCGCCTGAGCGCCGGCAACCGCCAGCGGCCCATCGTGTTCTACTGCCGTTCCGACTGCTGGCTGAGCTGGAACGCGGTCAAGCGCGCCACGGCGCTGGGCTACTCGCGGCTGTACTGGTACCGTGATGGCCTGGATGCCTGGGAAGCCGCCGGCCTGCCCGTGGTTGCCGCCACGCCCGAGGTCTTCCCCTGAACGACGATTCCTTGCGGTCAACGCCAAAAACAATAAGGTGCAAAGCCATGTACAAGATTCTGATCGCCGACGACCACCCGCTGTTTCGCGAAGCCATTCACAACGTCATCAGCGACGGGTTTCCCGGCAGCGAGGTGATGGAAACCGCCGATCTCGACAGTGCCCTGGCCCTGACCGGCGAGAACGACGACCTTGATCTGATCCTGCTCGACCTGAACATGCCCGGCATGCACGGCCTGGGCGGGCTGATCAACCTGCGCAACGAGGCACCGACCATCCCGGTGGTGATCGTCTCGGCCGAGCAGGACAAGCAAGTGGTGCTGCAGGCCATCACCTACGGCGCGGTGGGTTTCATCACCAAGTCGTCGCCGCGCTCGCAGATGACCGAGGCCATCGAGCAGATCCTCAACGGCAACGTCTACCTGCCGCCCGATATCATCCGCACCCAGAAGAGCGGCAGCCGCCGCAGCCAGAGCGAGCCCCAGGGCTTTGCCCCCGAGCTGCTGCAGGCCCTGACCCGCAAGCAATTGCTGGTGCTGGAGCGCATGACCAAGGGCGAATCGAACAAGCAGATCGCCTACAACCTCGACATCGCCGAAACCACGGTCAAGGCCCACGTCTCGGCGATCCTGCGCAAGCTCAACGTGCACAACCGCGTGCAGGCCATTCTCAGCGCCGGGGACATCGACTTCACCGCCTACCTGCGACGTTAGTTTGATTAATCGTTACGATTGAAATTAATCGTTGAAACACGCAGTTACGCTGAAGTAAGCTCGAACGCATTCAACCGGAGCACACCATGCAAAACCGCCCTCACAACCACGTACAGCACAACGGTCGCCCAGCGCGCTCCGTGGTGTCCGTGGCTGCCTGCGGGACTGCTGCTCCAGCCGCGTTTTATTTTGGGTATTGGTTTAGCCACAGGCGCCGCTGATACCCCCACCGGCGCCCACTCACAGGGCCGCCGAACACGAGAACTCTCGAACCCCCGGACGGCCCAGCCCTCCGGGGGTTTTGTTTTTGGGCCCGAACACACTGACATCCATGAGGAATCGACACATGAACAACGCCACTTATTACCGCTACCAACGCTCTGCCTGGCGATTTAGCCACTGCCGCTCGGGCCAGCCAGCCGCCTCCGACCGGTGCCTTGCAGGTGGCAACCCAACACATACAAGTATCTGTCGAACACAGCGATAGGGCCGAAGGCGCGGGACAGCACCCGCCTTCCGCCCAGGGAATCCGAACATGCAAGCGACCAGCCAAGCCCTGCCCCTGACCCACACCGCCGCGGCCAACACCTCCGTCAGCCAGCGTCTGCCAAGCCCCGTGCAACTCAAGCAGCAGTTGCCCCTTTCCACCGCCCTCGCCGCCCAGGTCGAGCGCCACCGCCAGGCGGTGAAGCACATTCTCGACGGCACCGACCCGCGCCTGCTGGTGATCGTCGGCCCCTGCTCCCTCCACGACCCACGCTCGGCCCTGGAATACGCCGATCGCCTGGCCGCGCTGGCCAAGCAGGTCGGCGACCAGTTGCTGCTGGTGATGCGCGCCTACGTGGAAAAGCCGCGGACCACCGTCGGCTGGAAAGGCCTGGCCTACGACCCGCACCTGGACGGCAGCGACGACATGCACGGCGGCCTGCGCCTCTCCCGTGAACTGATGCTGGGCATGATCGAGCGCGGCCTGCCGGTGGCCACCGAACTGCTGCAACCCATGGCCGCCGGCTACTTCGACGACCTGCTGAGCTGGGCCGCCATCGGCGCACGTACCACCGAGTCGCAGATCCACCGCGAGATGGTCAGCGGCCTCGGCCTGCCGGTGGGCTTCAAGAACGGCACCGACGGCGGCGTCGGCATCGCCTGCGACGCGATCCGCAGCGCGGCCCACCCGCACCGTCATTTCGGCCTCGACGCCCTGGGTCATCCGGCCATTGTCGAGACCCTTGGCAACCCGGACACGCACCTGGTGCTGCGCGGCGGGCACTCGGGGCCGAACTTCGATGCCGCGAGTGTCGGGCAGGCTCGCCAGGGCCTGGTCAAGGCCGGCGTTTCGCCGCGGATCATGGTCGATTGCAGCCATGCCAACAGTGGCAAGGATCCGCTCAAACAGCCGGCGGTGCTGGACGATGTGCTGCGCCAGCGCCTGGACGGCGACTGCGCACTGGTGGGGGTGATGATCGAGAGCCATCTGTTCGATGGCTGCCAGAGCCTGGGCAAGGGCACGCTGAAATACGGCGTGTCGATCACCGATGGCTGCCTGGGCTGGGAAAGCACGGAGGCGATGCTGCTGAAAGCGGCACGCCTCAATGCACGGGTTGATAGGTAGAGACGACGCTTGCTGCCGCGCGCTCCTGCAACATCGGGTTGCAGGAGCGCCGGGGGCAGTCAGACCTCGAATTCAAATCGGGTGTAATGCATGAAGTCGCCTGACCTGACTTCTATCTTCGCCACCTGCTTCCCGGCCGGTGCCGGGAAGGTTTTCGTCACCAGGCTATTAACCGGCGCAGACATATCTATCGTTCCTATCAAAGCGCCCTTGTCGTCATAGAAGTTAGCAGCCCCCCAAGGCTATGGTCCCACATGATCTGAATGTTCACCTTGCTTGCTTGCTGTTTGGGCGTGAAGCGGACACTGAAGTGCTGTTGAGTAGCGCCGTGCCAAAGGGCAAAGCCCCTTCCATTAGGGAAGTTTTGCCGGGTCGTCAGTACGTATCTTCCGGTGAGCACATCAACCTTCATTACCGCCGTCTCGAACCCAGAAGGGAAGGTTCCGCCAGGCCCATACGATCCCAATGGAACGCTCAGGAAATTCTCCACCAACAATTGCGTCTCCGTCCTGACCGTCACCTTGCGCCGTGGGAACGGAGTCGCCCCCGCCTCGCTCTGGTCACCCTTGAGCGCAACTTTCAGTTCCACCTGCAACTCGCTCCGGTTAAGCAGCTTCATCAGTTCGCTTCGCAGCAGCACCACATTCAGGCCGGTGCTGACTTCTGCTTCGGTGACGGTCTCGCCCAGCGCCAGGTCGATGGTATAGGCGCTGCCGTTCTTCAGCTTGCCGTACGCACGCAACCAGTAATGCTGCCCGCTCGCGATCAACGGCCAGGCCTCCACGGTCACCCGCGCATTCCCGCTGAGCCCGAGCACATCCAGTTGCCCGCTGCTGGCTTGTGGAATCACCGGCGTCGGCAGGTCCTTGACCGGTACTTCCAGCACGCTCAGGGTCAACTCGGGCGATGCCTTCGGCACGCCGTTGCGGCTGCGGGTGTAATGCACCCTGACCTGCCGCCCTTCGTTGGCCCAGACCACGGACGGCGGCACCACGACGTCGATGTACCCCAGGCTACTGCCGGCGCGCGGTTCACTTTCGTGGCTGCCTTCCTGATCCGCCCCTACCCAATGCACCACCACCACATCCGCCGCCGTCATGTCGGCGTAGCTGACGCGTACCGTGGCACCGTCCGAAGTATCCAGCGGATCGAGGGTGCCACCTGTGGCCTCCAGAACCGCGGGCGCGATCAACGGCGCCTCCTCCACCAGGGTGACGTTCAGCAGGGTTTCCGGAGAGGTGCGCACTGGCCGACCCGGTCTTGCCAACCGATAGAACACGGTGACCGCTCCGGCATCACCCTCCCCGGCACTGGCCTCCACCACCGCCGGCGGCACGATGAACTCCACCAGGCCATCCGCGCTGCCGGCTTGTGGCAGGCTTTCATACCTTGCCTCATCAGTCGTGCCCTGCCAGAACAGCGTCAGCACATCACCGGGCGCCATGTCCGTGTAGCTCACCCACACCTTGGCGCCGTTGGGTACCTTCGCGGGGTCCAGAATGCCGTCCACCGCGTCCGGCACCACCGGCGCGATCAGCGGCGCTTCCTCTTCCTGCTCCTTGCCGATCTTCAGGTGCAGGCTGCGGGAATGGCGCGTCGGCTGGCCCGGCTCTTCCACCCGGTACCACACCTCCACCTCACCCTCGGCATTTTCCCGCAACTGCTCCTGGTCGATAGGGAACAGCACCGGCCGGCCGGCCGAGAACTCGTTGATCGACATATAGTCGGTCACACTACCGCCCAGGGTGGCACGCCACTCGAAGTGCACGTCCTGCCCGGCACGCATGTTGGGGTACGGCGCGATCACCACGTTCACGCCGTTGGGCAGCAGGTTCGGGTCGAGCCAGCCATCGACCGCCGCCGGGTTCACAGTGGGCGCCGGCAGTGCGTTCTGCGCTTCGCCCACCTGCAGGTGCTCGCGCTCGGATTTCAGCGGTGCCTCCAGGCCAGTGCGGAGGATTTCGTAGGAGACCTCCAGCCGCCCGCCATCGAGTGGCTTGATGTAGCTGCCGGGCACGGAGAAGCGCATCGGGCTGCCCCCGCCATTGGCACTGACCTGCCGCTCGGCCGTGTGCAGCAGCGGGCTGCCGCTGGCCTGGGTGCCCAGCCAGGTCATCGTCACCCAGTCCCCGGATTGCAACGCTGCGCCGGGCACCACCACCGTGGCAAGAGGCAGCTCGGGATCGAGGCTGCCACCCACCGCTTCGCTGACCGTGGGCTTGGGCAGTTTCTGTTCCACACCGATAAAGGTGACGAACGCGCGCTTGGAGGTGACGTCGCTGCCATCGCTGCGGCTGACCTTGTACGACGCCACGCCGCGGCCATGGCCCAGGCCGCGGACATCGGCATTGGGCACCTCGAAACTCAGCACCGTCGGGACCCGCGGCACATTCTGCGGCTCGGAGGTGTAGTGGATTTCCTCACCCTGGGCGGTGGTGCCGACCCAGGTCAGCGTCACGCTGTCACCTACGGCGATGCCGCCATTGCGGATCACCATCACATCGACAAACAGGTCGTCATCACCGAGTTTGTCCAGGTCGATCACATCGTACGGATCGGCAGCGTCGTCGGGGTTGACGATCAGCGGCGCGTCCGGCCGGTTACCCTCGACCTCCACGATGACATGGCTGCGAAGCGACCAGTCGCTGGACTGATTGTGCACCTCGTCCATCACCCGGTAGACCAGCACCAGTTCATCGCTGTCGCCGGCCTTGAGAATGATGGCTTCCGGCACGGTGATCTCCACCGCCTGCCCCACCTCGTCGGTCTTCACCTGATAGGTCACGAATTCGCCGCCCCAGCTCAGGGTGATGCGGTCGTATTCGCGCATGTTGGGGTACGGCGCAATGCTCACCTTGACGCCGTTGCGGGCCGCCTCCTCGTCGATGATGCCGCCGGGCGGCAGGTCCGGCACGGGTGGGGCCAGGTTCTGGTGGCCGGGCCGGTCCGGCTCGGGATCGGTGCCGCCGGGCTGGGCCAGTCGCACCAGCACATTCACCACCAGCGAAAGCTCCTTGTTGCCGCTGCCTGCGCGGGTCACGCTGTAGTGCGCCTTGTGCACACCTTCGGGGACCTTGCTGGCGGCGATGAACAGGGCGAAGTTGTCGTCGATATGCTCCTCCAGCACCTGGTCCGACGCCACCGGCACCGCGTCGTCGCCGAAGTACACATCGATCCAGTCACCGACGCGCATGTTGCTGTAGGACTGGACCAGTACCAGCAGGCCATCGGCGTGCTGGTGCAAGGCGTTGTAATTGAGCCCGCCATCGGCGCCCGGGGTCTGCACCGGCGTGATCAGGGCCGGAATGTACAAGGGGTCGAGGGCCAGGCTGTCGCCCGAACGGGCGCGGATCTGCTGGCTGAACAGGGTCATCCGGTGAAGCAGACTCCTGGGGTCGAGGGGTTCCTGGATGGTCATGACGGGGGCTCTCCGCTAGCGGTTGGGAACAACGATTCAGATGGGACGAGGAATCATTGAAGAGCCGTGGGGGAAAGTGCACAACTGACAAAAATATCAGGTGCCAGGCTGGAAGCGAGCGGAGCGGAGGTGAAAGGACGCAACCGTAGGCTGTGCTGAGGAGATATAGGGGAAACCAGGAAAATGTGGTGCATGCAGAGCATCGATAAAATGGCCCCGGCCATTGGAAATGGGCGGGGCCGATCTTCAGAGGTTAAAGCTCAAAAATGCAGTTTTGCATCCATGTATTACCCGCCGCATTGATCGCCTCTATCCTGGAAATAAAAGCACCATTTTTCGCTTTAAACTCAAGATCCAAGTGTGTTTGCGGGCCCGCTGGCACACTCCTCCTTCCGAGCTCAGCACCCTGTGCATTGTAAAATATGTAAGTAGCCATATAGCCCGAATTTCGGAAAGTAGTGAAATTCACGCGTCGACACTGAAACTTCAAATCAAGCCGAATAGCTTTGTGCCCTGCCAGATAGTATGGCCCCAAAATACCCTCCCCCTGCACATCCAAAACCGTAACTTCCATCGTATCGATGTCTAGAAGTTCCCCATAGTAAATTCGCTTATCTTCGTATTTATCAAAATTCTCAATAATCAGTTTATGCTCTGACCGAACAGGAACGCTCAGAATCGGGAACCGTGAAGCCGCACTTTCCTGATCGCCACCATTGATCGCTACTTTCAGCTCGACTTTCAGCTCGCTGTAGTTGCGCAACAGCAGCAAATCACTTCGTGGCAGGAATACCTTCAGCCCCGCTGCGACTTCCGCCGACGCCACTGCTTCGGCTACCGCCAGCTCGACGGTGTGGGCTCCCCCCTCCTTGTCCGTGCCATATGCGCGCAACCAGTAGCGCTGACCGGCGCTAATCCCCGGCCACGGTTCGACGGTGATTTCTGCATCGCCATTGAAGTCATGGAGATCGAGCAACCCTTCCTTGACTTGCGGAATGACAGGCGTCGGCAAACCTTCCGGCGGGATTTCCATGACCACCAGTTTCAGGGCCTCTGAAAGCCGGTTCTGACCTTTACGAACTCGCGCGTAAAACACCTGTACGCCATGACCATCACTGGCTTGCAGCACCTCCGCCGGCACGGGGAAGTCCACGTAACCTTGGGTGCTGCCCGGTTGTGGCTGGCTTACGTAAAGAGGCTCCTCTTCGCCAACAAGCCCCCAGGCAATGGCCAGTTCGTCGCTTGGCACCATGTCCGCATAACTCACCCGCACCGTCGCGCCCTTCAACGGATCGAGCAGCCCATCCACCGCCTCCAGCACCACCGGCGCAATCAGCGGTGCATCCTCTTCCTCCTCCTGACCGATCTTCAGGTGCAGGCCCTGCGAGCGTCGCGTCGGCTGGCCCGGCTCTTCCACCCGGTACCACACCTCGACCTCGCCCTCGGCATTGTCCTTCAGTTGCTCCTGCTCGATGCGGAACAGCACCGGCTTGCCCGCCGAGAACTCATTGAGCTGCATGAAATCGGTAAAATGGCCTCCCACCGTGGCCCGCCATTCCAGATGTACGGTCTGCCCGGAGCGCATATTGGCGTACGGCGCGATCACCACGTCCACACCATTGGGCAGTTGGTCCGGATCAAGCCAGCCGTCACTGGCTGCCGGGTTCACGCCGGGCGCTGGCAGCGCATGCTGCGCTTCGCCGACCTGCAGGTGCTCGCGCTCGGACTTCAGCGGTGCGTCCAGACCGGGGCGGCGGATGTCGTAGTAGACCTCCAGCCGGCCACCGTCCAGCGGCTTGATGGCATTGGCCTGGACGATGAAGGTCAAGGGCTTGCCGGTTCCGCTCCCACTGACCTGACGCTCCTCGGTGTGCAGCAGCGGACTGCCACTGGCCTGGGTGCCTAGCCAGGTCATCGTTACCCAGTCTCCGGATTGCAGCGCTGCGCCGGGGACCACCACGGCGGCCTGGGGCAAGTCGGGGTCGAGGTTGCCTCCTACGGCTTGGGTGACCGTAGGCTTGGGCAGTTGCTGCTCCACACCAATGAAACTGGCGAAGGCGCGCTTGGAGGTGGCGTCGCTACCATCGCTCCGGTTGACCTTGTACGACGCCACGCCGCGGCCATGGCCCAGTCCGCGGACATCGGCATTGGGCACTTCGAAACTCAGCACTGTGGGGACCCGCAGGACGCTCTGCGGCTCGGAGGTGTAGCTGATCTCCTGCCCCTGGGCCGTGGTGCCGACCCAGGTCAGCGTCACGCTGTCGCCCACCGCGATGCCGCCATCGCGAATCACCATCACATCGACAGGCAGATCGGCATCGCCGAGCTTGTCCAGGTCGATCACATCGTACGGATCGGCATTGTCGTCAGGGTTGACGATCAGCGGCGCATCCGGGCGGCTGCCGTCAACCTCTACCATCACATGGCTGCGCGGTGACCAGTCGCTGGACTGATTGTGCACCTCGTCCATCACCCGGTAGACCAGCACCAGTTCGTCACTGTCGCCGGCCTTGAGAATCACCGCTTCAGGCACGGTGATTTCCACGGCCTGCCCCACCTCGGCGGCCTTCACCGCGTGCGTAATCAGTTCCCCACCCCAGCTCAGGGTGATGCGATCGTATTCGCGCATGTTGGGGTACGGCGCAATGCTCACCTTGACCCCGTTGCGGGCTGCCTCCTCGTCGATGATGCCGCTGGGCGGAAGTTCCGGCGCTGGCGGAGCAAGGTTCTGATGACCCGGCAGATCCGGCTCGGGGTCGGTGCCACCGGGTTGGGCGCGGCGTACCAGCACCTGCATCGCCAGCGACCACTCCTTGTTGCCACTGCCGGAGCGGGTCACGCTGTAGTGCACCTTGTGCACACCTTCCGGAATCTTTCCGGCGTTGACGAACAAGGCGAAGCTGGCGCCGATATGTTCCTCCAGAACCAGCCCCGACGCAGCCGAGGCCGAATCGTCCCCCCAATAGACATCGACCCAGTCACCGGCGCGCATGTTGCTGTAGGACTGCACCAGCACCAGCAGGCCATCGGCGTGCTGATTCAAGGCGGCGTTATTGAGCCCACCATCGGCACCCGGCGTCTGCACGGGCGTGATCAGGGCCGGAATGTACAAGGGATCAAGCGCCAGGCTGTCGCCCGAGCGGGCGCGGATCTGCTGGCTGAGCAAGGTGATCCGGTGAAGCAGACTGCCGGACTCGAGGGGTTCCTGGATGGTCATGACGGGCTCTCCGCTAGCAAGTGGGAACAACGACTCAGGTGGAACGAGGAGTCATTGAAGAGCCGCGCGGGGAACTGCACAACTGACAAAAATATCAGGTACCCGCCGGCAACAGAGGCTGCAGCACCCACCGGCACCGACCTGTCACGGTATGTGCTGGTCTTGCGGGTTGTAGGTGAACACCCTGCCATCCGTGGCGTCCGGGTGAACCTCCAGCACCGGGATGTAGCGCTGGTCGGTAAGAACGTAATCCTCCTGAAAGACTCTCGCGCCATCGAGACCATTTCCATTTTTGTGGTTCGGCATGAAGACAAAGGCTTCGAGAGGAAGATCGCGACCGGCGTTCGGCCGCCAAGCCGCCAGAATCACCTCGTTCCAGCCGTAGGGGTCGACGGACTTGTTGGCATTGCGCACCTCGATCGAGAGCTGGAAGTCGTCCGCACTGTTGTCGAAGTAACAACTGCTGATGGGTTTCGAAGCGTAAGCCGCGGCCCATGCCTGGGGCGTGCGGATGTTCAGGCTCGCGCAGGAAGGCCGGAAGGTGCAGATATCCGCCTGGCCACCCGTGTGAGCATCGAACGGGAACGCGCAACGCAAGGTGAGTGGCTCAGGCACGGGGTAACTCTGCTCACGCATGACAAAGCCCTGGGGCTTGTAGATGGCGGTGTGCAAGTCGGCACGGAAATAGTGAAAGGACACGCCGTTGCCATTGATCGATGCAGGGCTGGGGTTCCATGCATGGAAGTCACCCACGTCGGTGGTACGCAGCAGAACACCATTGCAGAAGTACGCAGCCTGACCACCTGTGCAGGTTGTCCCGGTTCTGGCGAACCGAACGTTGAGCCGGTCAGCCACCTGATAGCCGTTGTACAACTGTTCCTTCTGGCTGAAGCCGAAACCGCCCTGGGCGGTAAAGCGCACCAAAGGCAGCCAGTCGCCCGTGGCATCGAAGTAGTCCCGTTGTCCGCGCTGGGCCAGCAGCAGGCTGTCGGGCTGGTCGATGTCGTAGTAGAGCGCCTGAACCGCCAATTGCTGCGGTGAGTCCTGCGGCCAGTTGCGGACCCGCAGTTCTCCGTCGACCACCTCGCCGTCATTCTCCACGTCATAGGGTTTTCCCAGGCCCAGGGCGCTGAAGCCGTCGTACAGGACGTAGCCCACGGCGCCAGGCGGGGCGGCGCCGTCCAGATCGGCACGCAAGAAGCGAAATCGCTCCGAACCCCGCTCACCGGCTTCAGCGCTGTGGTTCCAGAAGGGGCGCGGATGCGTCTGGTCCGTGGGCAGCAGCAGGACACCGCTGCAGTGATGGACGGGCTTGTCGCCCACGCAGCGCTGGGGCGTCGCGGCCAACCGTTGATTGAGCAGTTGCGCGGTCTGCGGCCCCGACAGCCCCCAGCTTGCGCAGGCGAAGAAGAAAGACAGCAAGACAACGCCTATCGTCGACAGGCAATGGCTCACCAACGATTCCCGACGGCTCATGCCGCTTCCTCCCTGTGGTTCCCTGTCACCCGATCGCGTGTCCGGCGCCATTCGATGCCCGCCCTGGCCCGCTCACGGCATGGACGCATCTTGGAGAGAGTGAAAGCTGCCGCGCAACTGACAAAAATGCCAGGTCGGCTTCCTGCGGTCCTACGGATTCGAAGGAGAATTCAGCGGCCAATTGCGGTAGTCTCTGGCTTTTACCAACAGGAGTACCACCCCATGGCCCGAGCCACCGCCCGTCACATCCTCGTCAGCAGCATCGAGAAGTGCAACGAACTGAAAGCTCAGATCGAAGCCGGCGCCGATTTCGCGGACGTTGCCAAAGCCAACTCCACCTGCCCGTCCAGCCGCCAGGGCGGTGACCTGGGTTCCTTTGGCCCGGGCCAGATGGTCCGTGAATTCGACACCGTGGTGTTCAGCGCGCCGCTGAACGTGGTGCAAGGTCCGGTGAAGACCCAGTTCGGTTATCACCTGCTGGAAGTGACCAGCCGCCAGGACTGATCGGTCTTGCGTCGCTTCAGGGGACCGCTTTGCGGTCCTTCGCGGCTCCCACAGGGGTGGTTGCGCAAGCTGATCCTTGCCGGGACGTGCCTGCTCGCCACGGCCTTCAGCCTGACGGCCCAGGCCGCCCCTTCCCACGCCCTCACCGTCTACGGCGAAGCCCCGCGCTATTCCGCCGGTTTCACTCATTTCGACTACACCAACCCTGACGCCCCCAAGGGCGGCAGCCTGCGCCGCTCGGCCATCGAGATCGGCCAGTTCGACCATATCCTGCCGTACATCGACAAAGGCATCGGCGTCAGCGAGATCGATGGCTGGGTCTACTCACCGCTGGCGGTGCGCTCGCAGGACGAGCCCTACACCGTCTATGGCCTGGTGGCCCGACGCATGGAACGGGCCGACGACGGCCTGTGGCTGCGCTTCTACCTCGATCCCAAGGCGACCTTCGCCGACGGCAAGCCGATCCGCGCCGAAGACGTGCGCTTCACCTACGACCTGCTACTGCGCGAAGGCAACCTGAAGTACCGCACCCAGTTCGCCGACGTCGCCGACGTGGTGGTGGAATCCCCCAGCCAGGTGCGCTTCGATTTCAAGACCAGCCAGAACCGCGCCCTCGCCCTGGACCTCGCCTCGCTGCCGGTCTTGCCGGAGCACTGGTGGCGCGGCCGCGACTTCGCCAACGGCGGCGGTTTCGAGGCGCCGCTGGGCAGCGGCCCGTACCGCGTGGCGCGGATCGACAACGGCCGCAGTATCACCTTCGAACGCAACCGCGACTGGTGGGGCAAGGACCTGCCGGTCAACCGCGGCCGCTACAACTTCGACCAGTTGCGCATCGAGTATTTCGGCGACACCGACGTCGCCCGCCAGGTACTGCGCGGCGGCGGCTACGACTACAACCGCGAGTTTTCCGCCACCGGCTACACCATCGGCTACAACGGCCCGGCGCTGGACGACGGCCGCCTGCAGCGCGCCCACCTGGCCAGGGACATGGCCCAGAGCGCCCAGGGCTACGTGTTCAACCTGGAGCGGCCGATGTTCCAGGACCGCCGCGTGCGCCAGGCGCTGGCCCTGCTGTGGGACTTCGAATGGAGCAACCGGCGGATGATGCGCGATATGTACATCCGCCAGCAGAGCTATTTCGCCAACAGCCCGCTGGCCGCCCGCGAGCTGCCGGATGCCGAAGAGCTCAAGCTGCTCGAACCGCTGCGCGGCCAGGTGCCCGACGAAGTCTTCAGCCAGGTGTTCGAAGCGCCGAAGACCGATGGCTCCGGCCTGATCCGCGACAAGCAGTTGCAGGCCCTCGCCCTGCTGCAAGAGGCCGGCTGGCACCCGGATGGCGATCGCCTGGTGAATGATAAAGGCGAGCCGCTGAGCTTCGTCTTCCTCAACGGCCAGAACGGCATGGAGCGCCTGCTGCTGCCGTGGAAGCGCACCCTGGCACAGATCGGCATCGACATGCAGATCCGCCGGGTCGATGCCGCCCAGTACGTCAACCGCCTGATGGCCCGCGACTACGACATGATCGTCACCGGCTACCCGGTGTCACCCTCGCCTGGGCTGGAGCTGTACAGCTACTTCGGTTCGGCAGCGGCCAACGACCCCGGCTCGAACAACTTCATGGTGCTCAAGAGCCCGGTGGTGGACGGCCTGATCGACGGCCTGGTGCGCGCCCGCACCCAGGCCGACATGCAGCGCCACGCCCATGCGCTGGACCGGGTGCTGCAATGGAACTACTACTGGATTCCCAACTACTACCCGCCGGGCACCTCCAGCGTGTGGTGGAACCGCTTCGGCCTGCCGAAGATCCCGGCGGCCAATGATCCCGCGCTGGACACCTGGTGGGAGATCAGCCCGACCCCGCTCACCGACGCCCAGATGGCTGAACGCACGAGAGCAGCGAAATGACCGCCTACATCCTGCGGCGCCTGCTGCTGATCATCCCGACCTTGCTGGTGATCCTGCTGGTGAACTTCGTTATCGTCCAGGCCGCTCCCGGCGGGCCGGTGGAACAGGCCGTGGCACGCCTGCAGGGCATTGGCGGCGGCGCACCGGGGGCCTCATCGGTGCACGTGGATTCCCGCGCCAGCCGCGGACTCGACCCGGCGTTGCTGGAAACCATCAAGAAACAGTACGGCTTCGACAAGTCGGCGCCGGAACGGCTGTGGCTGATGCTCGGCAACTACGCCCGGCTCGACTTCGGCGAGAGCTTTTTCCGTGGTGCCAGGGTCACCGACCTGATCCTCGACAAGATGCCGGTGACCCTGTCGCTGGGCTTCTGGGCGACGCTGATCACCTATCTGGTGTCGATCCCGCTGGGCATCCGCAAGGCGGTGCGCCACGGCAGCGCCTTCGATGCCTGGAGCAGCAGCCTGATCGTGATTGGTTATGCCTTGCCGGCGTTTCTCTTCGCCCTGCTGCTGATCGTGCTGTTCGCCGGCGGCACCTCGCTGAACTGGTTCCCCGTGCGTGGGCTGGTCTCGGAAAATTTCGCCGAACTGAGCCTGATCGGCAAGGTCGCCGACTACTTCTGGCACCTGGTGCTGCCGGTGGGCGCGCTGGTGATCGGCGGCTTCGCCACCCTGACCCTGCTGACCAAGAACGCCTTCCTCAATGAAATCACCCGCCAGTACGTGGTCACTGCCCGGGCCAAGGGCCTGACCGAACGCCGGGTGCTGTACGGCCATGTGTTCCGCAACGCCATCCTGCTGGTGGTGGCGGGGATTCCCCAGGCGCTGATCACTGTGTTCTTCGCCGGCTCCCTGATGATCGAAGTGATCTTCTCCCTCGATGGCCTCGGGCGCATGAGCTACGACGCGGCGGTGAGCCGCGACTACCCGGTGGTGTTCGGTTCGCTGTTCATCTTCACCCTGTTCGGCCTGCTGATCCGCCTGGTGGGCGACATCTGCTACACCCTGGTCGATCCGCGTATCGACTTCGCCACGAGGGCGCACTGATGATTCATCTGTCGCCCCTGTCGCGCCGCCGCCTGCAGAACTTCCGTCGCAACCGTCGCGGCTGGTGGTCGCTGTGGATCTTCGCCGCGCTGCTGGCCCTGAGCCTCGGCGCCGAACTGATCGCCAACGACAAACCGCTGGTGGTCAGCCACCAGGGCAGCCTGTATTTCCCGGCGTTCAAGCGATACACCGAACAGCAGTTCGGCGGCCAGTTGCCGTTCCAGCCGGACTACCGCAGCCAGTACGTGCGCGAGCTGATCGAGGGCCAGGGCGGCTGGATGCTGTTCCCGCCGGTGCCGTTCAGTGCCGACACGCCCAACTACGACCTGCAGGTGCCGGCGCCCAGCCCGCCCAGCGCGAGCAATTGGCTGGGCACCGACGACCAGGGCCGCGACGTGCTGGCGCGGGTGCTGTACGGCACGCGTATCTCGATCCTGTTCGCCCTGGCGCTGACCACCATCAGCACGCTGATCGGCGTCACCGCCGGCGCGCTGCAGGGTTATCACGGCGGCTGGATCGACCTGCTCGGCCAGCGCTTGCTGGAGGTGTGGTCGGGGTTGCCGGTGCTGTACCTGCTGATCATCCTCAGCGGCTTTGTCGAGCCGAACTTCTGGTGGCTGCTGGGAATCATGGCGCTGTTTTCCTGGCTGGCGCTGGTGGACGTGGTCCGCGCCGAGTTCCTGCGCGGACGCAACCTGGAATACGTACAGGCCGCCCGAGCCATGGGCCTGCCGGACCGCCTGGTGATCGTGCGGCACATCCTGCCCAACGCCATGAACGCCACCCTCACCTACCTGCCGTTCATCCTCACCGGCGCCATTTCCACCCTCACCGCCCTGGACTTCCTCGGCTTCGGCATGCCCGCCGGCAGCGCGTCGCTGGGCGAACTGGTCAACCAGGGCAAGCAGAACCTGCAAGCACCGTGGCTGGGCTTTACCGCATTCTTCGCCCTGGCGCTGATCCTCACCCTGCTGGTGTTCATCGGCGATGCGCTGCGCGAAGCTTTCGACCCACGCGCCTGATCCCTTCTTTGTGACGGAACGCCCCATGCACGACAGCGACAGCCTCAAGGATTACCAGCGGGTGCGCCGCCTGGCGATCAAATCGCTGTTCGAGATCATCGAACAGTCCAGCGAAGGCACCGTGATCGTCGACCGCGACGCGCGGATCGTCTGGATGAACGAGCGCTATGCCCGCCGCTTCGGCCTGGCCGACGCCAGCGCCGCCATCGGCCAGCCCTGCGAGCAGGTGATCCCCGGCAGCCTGATGCGCGAGGTGGTGACCCAGGGCCGCCCGGCGCTGCTGGACATGCTCGACACGCCGAAGGAGCCGCTGGTGGTCATGCGCCTGCCGATCCACGATGGCGACGGCGCGGTCATCGGCGCCATCGGTTTCGCCCTGTTCGACGAGTTGCGCAGCCTGTCGCCGCTGCTCAAGCGCTACGCCAGCATGCAGCAGGAACTGGCCTCGACCCGTTCGCTGCTCAAGGCGCGCCAGGCCAAGTACAGTTTCAACCAGTTCATCGGCACCAGCGCCCGCAGCCTGGAGGTCAAGCGCCGGGCACGGCGGGCGGCGAGCAGCGATTCGCCGGTGCTCCTGCTGGGCGAGACCGGCACCGGCAAGGAACTGCTGGCCCACGCCATTCACGCCGCCTCGCCACGGGCGCACCGGGCCTTCGTCAGCATCAACAGCGCGGCGATTCCGGAAACCCTGCTTGAAGCCGAATTCTTCGGTACCGCTCCGGGCGCCTTTACCGGTGCCGACCGCAAGGGCCGCCCTGGCAAACTGCAACTGGCCGAAGGCGGCACCCTGTTCCTCGACGAGATCGGCGACATGCCGCTGCCGCTTCAGAGCAAGCTGCTGCGGGTGTTGCAGGAAAAGGAATACGAACCCGTAGGTTCCAACCAGATGCTGCAGACCGACGTGCGCATCGTCGCCGCCACCTCGCGAGACCTGCAGGCGGCCATGGCCCGGGGCGAGTTTCGTGCCGACCTGTATTACCGGCTCAATGTGCTGCCAATCGAAGTGCCGGCGTTGCGCGAACGGCTGGAAGACTTGCCGGCGTTGAGCGAAACCCTCCTCGAAGACCTCGGCAGCCGCCATGAACTGGACGACGACGCCCAGGCGCTGCTGACCCGGCATGCCTGGCCGGGGAATATCCGCGAGCTTCGAAATGTGCTGGAGCGGGCCACCTTGCTGGCAGACCAGGCGCGCCTGGGCGCAGCGGATATCCGGGCAGCGCTGGGGACGTTGCAGCCGCTGGCGGTGGCGGATGAGCCGGTGACCGGGTATCGCGAAGCGTGCGAGGCGTTCGAGCGGGACTTGCTGGGCAAGGCGCTGGCGCGCTGCGGCGGGAATGTACCGGAAGCCGCGCGGCAGTTGGGATTGGGGCGGTCGACCTTGTACAAGAAGCTGGTGGCGCTGGGGATTCAGTCTCCATAAAGAGACTCAAGTCTTGATTTTGAGACCGCTCTTTCTGGCCTCATCGCGGCGGTTCGGCCACCCCACAATCTCAAAAAAGAGACAAACTCGACCAGAGAAATCAGAATTTGATATTTTTCTCTTTTAAATCAACAACTTATAAAGTTGGCACGATTCCCGCTACCTCCTTGAACCCAACAAAAACAAGAGTCACCAAGGAGACACTCCATGAGTGTGATCATCGCCCTCGCAGCCCTGGCGCTGCTGATGCTGGCTGCCTACCGTGGTTATAGCGTCATTCTGTTCGCCCCCATCGCCGCCCTCGGCGCTGTCCTGCTCACTGACCCGTCCGCCGTCGCTCCCGCCTTCACCGGGGTGTTCATGGAGAAAATGGTCGGCTTCATCAAGCTGTATTTCCCGGTGTTCCTGCTCGGGGCGGTGTTCGGCAAGCTGATCGAGCTGTCGGGCTTTTCCCGCTCCATCGTCGCCGCCGCCATCCGCCTGCTCGGCACCCGCCAGGCGATGCTGGTGATCGTGCTGGTCTGCGCCCTGCTCACCTACGGCGGCGTGTCGCTGTTCGTGGTGGTGTTCGCGGTCTACCCGTTCGCCGCCGAGATGTTCCGCCAGAGCAACATCCCCAAGCGGCTGATCCCGGCAACCATCGCCCTGGGCGCGTTCTCGTTCACCATGGACGCCCTGCCCGGCACGCCGCAGATCCAGAACATCATCCCCAGCACCTTCTTCAACACCACCGCCTGGGCCGCTCCCTGGCTGGGGCTGATCGGCACGCTGTTCGTGTTCTGCACCGGCATGCTCTATCTGCAACGCCAGCGCAACAAGGCCCAGCGCGCCGGTGAAGGCTACGGCACCGAGCTGCGCAACGAGCCGGAAACCGCCGACGACCTGACCCTGCCTAACCCGCTGCTGGCGCTGTCGCCGCTGCTGCTGGTGGGGATCATGAACCTGCTGTTCACCCACTGGATTCCCGACTGGTATGGCAAGAGCCACAGCCTGCAACTGCCGGGTATGGCCGCGCCGGTGCAGACCGACATTGCCAAGCTGACGGCCATCTGGGCCGTGGAAGCGGCGCTGCTGCTGGGCATCCTGCTGGTGCTGGTGGCCGGCTTCAAGGCGATCAAGAGCCGCCTGGCCGATGGCAGCAAGGCGGCGGTGAGCGGTGCCCTGCTGGCAGCGATGAACACCGCGTCGGAATACGGCTTCGGCGCGGTGATCGCCTCGCTGCCGGGCTTCCTGGTACTGGCTGATGCGCTGAAGGCCATCCCCAACCCGCTGGTCAACGAAGCCATCACCGTAACCCTGCTGGCCGGCATCACGGGCTCGGCGTCCGGGGGCATGAGCATTGCCCTGGCGGCGATGTCCGACAGTTTCATCGCCGCGGCCAACGCCGCCAATATCCCGCTGGAAGTGCTGCACCGGGTTGCCGCCATGGCCAGCGGCGGCATGGATACCCTGCCGCACAACGGCGCGGTCATTACCCTGCTGGCCGTCACCGGCCTGACTCACCGCGAAGCCTACAAGGACATTTTCGGCATTACCCTGATCAAGACCCTGGCGGTGTTCGTCGTGATCGCCACCTTCTACGCCACCGGCATCGTCTGAGGAGCCACCCATGAATCTCAAAGGAAAAACCGCATTGGTCACCGGCTCCACCAGCGGCATCGGCCTGGGCATCGCCAAGGTACTGGCCGCCGCCGGCGCCGATGTGCTGCTCAACGGCTTCGGCGATCCGACCGCCGCGCTGGCGGAGGTCGGCAGCCATGGCACGAAAGTCGCCCACCATCCCGCCGACCTTGGCGATGTGGCCCAGCTCGAAGCGTTGTTCGACTATGCCCGGCAGCACTTCGGCGCTGTCGATATCCTCGTCAACAACGCCGGCATCCAGCACGTGGCGCCGGTCGAAGACTTTCCCGTGGAGCGCTGGGATTCGATCATCGCGGTCAACCTCTCGGCCGTGTTCCACTGCACCCGCCTGGCCCTGCCGGGCATGCGCCAGCGCAACTGGGGACGGATCGTCAATATCGCCTCGGTGCACGGCCAGGTCGGCTCACTGGGCAAGGTCGCCTACGTGGCGGCCAAACACGGCGTGGTCGGTCTGACCAAGGTGGTCGGCCTGGAAACCGCCACCAGCGGCGTCACCTGCAACGCCATCTGCCCTGGCTGGGTGCTGACCCCGCTGGTGCAGAAGCAGATCGACGACCGCATCGCCGCAGGCCAGGACCCGCAGCAGGCGCAACACGATCTGCTGGCAGAGAAGCAGCCGTCCGTGGCCTTCGTCACACCGCAGCACCTGGGTGAGCTGGTATTGTTTCTCTGTAGTGATGCCGGCAGCCAGGTTCGCGGCGCCGCCTGGAACATCGACGGTGGCTGGCTGGCGCAGTAAGGCGCGGCGGGCATCACGGACCGACAACTGTGCAAGGAGCTCTCATGCGCCCGTATTCCCTCACTGCCCTGTTCACCCTGTCCCTGGCGGCCAGCCCGCTGGTGCCGGCCGCCAGCCTGAAGGACGTCGCGCCGTATCCGGAAGCGGAAAAAGGCTTCACCCGCCAGGTGATCCACCTGCCCGCACAAGAGGACGAAAACGCGTTCAAACTCGAAGTGCTGGCCGGCAAGGAATTGCTGGTGGACTGCAACCGCCAGCGCCTCGGCGGGCATCTGGAAGAGAAAGACCTCAAGGGCTGGGGCTACCCCTACTACCGGCTGGAAAAGGTCTCCGGCCCGGCCTCGACCCTGATGGCCTGCCCGGACCAGACCAAGACCAAGGCCTTCGTCCCGGTGATCGGCGATGGCTTCCTGTTGCGCTACAACAGCAAGCTGCCGGTGGTGGTCTATGTACCTGAAGGGGTCGAGGTGCGTTACCGGATCTGGTCGGCCTCCGGCGAGGTGAAAAACGCCAGCGTCGAATAGACTCAAACACAGGCAGACAAGGGGAATCGGCATGAACGATGTGCTCTGGCGCCCGAGCGAGGCGCGTATTCAGGCAAGCCGCATGGACCAGTTCCGGCGCGAGATCAACCAGCGCTTCGGCCTCGACCTGGCCGATTACCCCGCCCTGCACCGCTGGAGCATCGAGCAGCGTGCGACCTTCTGGGACACCCTGGCCGAGCGCTTCGAGGTGCGCTGGCATCACACCCCGATCAAGGCGCTGGACGAGGGCCCGCAAATGCCCGACGCCCGCTGGTTCCCCGGCGCCACCCTGAACTTCGCCGCGCACCTGCTGCGGCGACGCGATGAGGGTGTCGCCGTGGTCTCGGTGCGCGAGGACGGCCAGCGCTTCACCCTCACCCATGGCGAACTGGCGGCCCAGGTCGCCGGCTTGCAACGGGCCTTCAAGGCGGCCGGGGTCGGCGTTGGCGACCGGGTCGCGGCCTGCATGCCCAATACCTGGCAGACGCTGGTGGCGATGCTCGCCTGCACCAGCCTCGGCGCGATCTGGTCCAGTTCGTCGCCGGAATTCGGCACCCAGGGCATCGTCGAACGGTTTGGCCAGATCGAGCCGAAGCTGCTTTTGGTGTGCGCCGGCTATCAGTACGCCGGCAAGCCGCTGTCCCAGGTGGACAAGCTCAACGAAGTGCTGGCCGCCCTGCCCGCACTGCAACAGCTGCTGGTGGTGCCCTACGGCAATGCCGACGCCGTTCCCGAGGCCTTCCGCACCAACGCCCGGGTCAGCCTGTGGGACGATTTCTACCAGAGCGGCGGCGAACCGGCTTTCGTCCCGCTGCCGTTCGACCATCCGCTGTACATCCTCTATTCCAGCGGCACCACCGGCGTGCCCAAGTGCATCGTCCACAGCGCCGGCGGCGTGCTGCTGCAACACCTCAAGGAACACGGCCTGCACAACGACCTGGGGCCGGACGACGTGCTGTTCTACTACACCACCTGCGGCTGGATGATGTGGAACTGGCTGGTCAGCGGCCTGGCCCTCGGCGCCACCCTGGTGCTGTACGACGGCTCGCCGTTCCATCCGGGCCCGCAGCGCCTGCTTGACCTGATCGACGCCGAGGGCATCAGCGTGTTCGGCACCAGCGCCAAGTACCTCGCGGCACTGGAACAGGCCGGGCTGCAGCCGCGCCAAAGCCATCGCCTGGAGCGCTTGCGCCTGCTGCTGTCCACCGGTTCGCCGCTGTCGCCCCACAGCTACGACTACGTGTACCGCGAGGTGAAGGAAGACATCTGCCTGGTGTCCATGTCCGGCGGCACCGATATCGTCTCCTGCTTCGTGCTCGGCAACCCGACCCTGCCGGTGCGCCGGGGCGTGATCCAGTGCAAGGGCCTGGGCATGGCCGTCGAGGTCTGGAATGACCAGGGCCAGGCAGTGCTGGAGGAGAAAGGCGAACTGGTGTGCACCCGACATTTCCCGGCGATTCCCCTGGGGTTCTGGAACGACCCCGATGGCGAGCGCTTCCAGGCTGCCTATTTCAGCCAGTTCGACGGCGTGTGGTGCCAGGGCGACTACGCCGAGGAGTTCGCCGAGGGCGGCCTGGCGATCCACGGCCGCTCCGATGCCGTGCTCAACCCCGGCGGCGTGCGCATCGGCACCGCCGAGATCTACCGCCAGGTGGAAAAGGTCGAGCAGGTGCTGGACAGCGTCGCCATCGGCCAGCAATGGCAACACGATGTGCGGGTGGTGCTGTTCGTCCGCCTGGCCGAAGGCGTCACACTGAATGATGCGCTGCAGGCGCAGATCCGCAAGGTCATCCGCGACAACACCAGTGCCCGTCATGTGCCGGCGGTGATTGTCCAGGTGGCGGACATCCCGCGCACCATCAGTGGCAAGATCGTCGAACTGGCGGTGCGCAACGTCGTGCATGGCCTGCCGGTGAAAAACACCGACGCCCTGGCCAACCCGCAGGCGCTGGAGCATTTTCGCGACCGCACCGAGCTGCGCGATCAGGCATAATCGCCGGCTTTTACCCGCAACCCCGAGGCACCCGCATCATGAAAGCACAGGCCCGACACATCCTGGTCAAGACGGCCGAAGAAGCCGAGCAACTCAAGCAACGCATCGCCAAGGGCGAGGCCTTCGACGTGCTGGCGAAGAAATATTCCACCTGCCCCTCGGGCAAGCGTGGCGGCGACCTGGGCGAGGTCCGCCCGGGCCAGATGGTGGGGGCGATCGATCAGGTGATCTTCAAGAAACCGTTGCGCACGGTGCATGGGCCGATCAAGAGCAAGTTCGGTTATCACCTGGTGCAGACGTTCTATCGGGATTGAGCGGGTTCCCGATAACCGCTCCGATCCCGCTCAGCTGGCATCGCGCAGCGGCACTGCCGTCTGCTGGTCCAGCAGATCACAGCGCAGCTGGATCATCAGCGCGGAAATGGCCCCCATGCCGTTCAGTTGCTCGATATTGATACCGGGCCTCACCAGCACAGGGTTCGGGTTGCCGCTTTCGTACAGCGTCACGGTCAGGGATTGATCTTTGGCCAGGGTGCAAAGGCACCGAACCGGTAGAAAGCTCTTCTCGACGAGATTCCGCAGTTCCAGCGTAGATAGCATGTCCATGACTCCCTGGCAGTGGAAGGGCTGCAGGCTCCTAGGTCCCGGATGAAAAGCCTTGATACTTGGCCATGCTGCGTTGAAAACAGCCTCGGAATGCTCATTTACTCCAGTAAACTCCGCTTCCTCGGCTGTTTTCGCCTTGCCTGGCCGGCGTCTCAAGGCTTTTCATACAGAACCTAGCCTGCAGTGCGCTGTTCATCGTAGGTCAATGGCTTCGTGCCGATCAGAACATTTCCCGATAAAAGGGCGGGTTTTTACCGCCTACCTGATATTTTTGTCAGTTGTCGAGCTGGCCCATCGCCTGTATTCCTGGTCGCATCGTCCAGCAAACGCTGGATCGAGGCAGTACTGAGCCTTTTGTCTTCCTGGAGAATACAGGCGATGCGTACACCTCTGATGCTGATCTGCAGTGCATTCTCGTTACTCACCCTTCCCCTCGAATCCGTCCACGGCGCCTGCAGCTTCGGTGCCGACACCGGCGACGACACCTACACCTGCGACAGCGGCACAGCCGCTTCACTCACCGACCTCAACGGCAACAACACCCTGATCCTGCCAGCCGGCGGCAGCGGCACCATCACCGGCGGCGTCACCTTCGGCGTCGGCAACGACCGGGTGGAGGTGCATTCCGGCACCATCGGTGGCGCGGTGTTCATGGACGACGAGATCGACGCCTTCATCATGACCGGCGGACAGATCCAGTCCCTGGACCAGGGCGAGGGCCTCGACCGCTTCGAAATGAGCGGGGGGCGCATCGTCGGCGGTTTCGACTCAGGCGATATCGCGCTGATGACCGGCGGCCGCATCGGCCGGGTCGACATGAAGCTGGACGACAATGTGTTCGACATGCGCGCCGGCACCATCGACAACAACCTGGTGACCGGTTTCGGCAAGGACACCATTCTTCTCAGCGGTGGCTTGATCGGCGGCAATATCAGCGTCTCTGGCGGCGACGACAGCGTGACCGTCACCGGTGGCGAGGTCGTCGGCAACGTGCTGCTCAGCACCGGCAACGACACCGTGGTCTGGCGCGGTGGCGGCATCCTCCGGGGCGGCCTGCAACTGGGCCAGGGTGACGACCGGACCCTGCTGGCCAACCTCAGCGACGCGCAGCTGGCGGTCGTTACCCAGATCAACGCAGACCTGGGCAACGACCTGCTGACGCTGGACAACACCACCGCCACCCTCGACGGACGCTTCTCCAACTGGGAAAGCATCGCCCTGACCAATGGCTCGGCGGGCGCTCTCAACAGCAACCTGACCCTGGGCGACCTGGCCAGCGGCACCGGTACCTTGACCCTCGACGGCAGCAGCCGCCTGCAATCCACCGGCGGCGTGATCGGCGCCTTCACTGCCGGGCAGAACGCCAGCGTCAGCAACGCCGGCCTGATCGACCTGAGCAGCGCTGGCGACGGCCTCGGCCGCCTGACCGTCAACGGCAGCTACACCGGCAACGGCGGCCGCCTGCAACTGAACAGCGTGCTGGAGGGCGACGGCGCCGCCTCGGACCGGCTGGTGGTCAACCAGGGCACGATCTCCGGCACCACTACCCTGCTGGTCAACAACCTCGGTGGCACCGGTGCGCTCACCACGGCCAACGGCATCCAGGTGGTCGAGGCCGGCAGCGGCGTGACCGGCAGCGCCAGCGCCTTCCAGTTGGGCGCGCCGTTGTCGGTCGGCGCTTACCAGTACTACCTGTTCAAAGGCGGCGTCACCGCCGACAGCGCCGAAGGCTGGTACCTGCGCTCGTCGGTGGTGGCAGCGTCCGAACCGGGCATTGCGGAGCCGGTGGCCGCCCTCGGTACCCCGCCGCTGCCAGACCCGGAGCCTGGCGCAAGCATCCCGCTGTATCGTCCGGAAGCGGCGGTCTATGCGGTTGCCAACCGCGCCGCAGCGCTGATCGGACGCAGCACCCTGAGTACCTTCCATGAACGGCAGGGTGAACAGCGCCTGCTCGACGGCCAGGGCGCGCTGCCGGGCGGCTGGGGCCGCTTCTTCGGCGACAAGCTGCGCCAGCAGTGGAGCGGCGATGTCTCGCCCAGCCTGGACGGCAGCTTGCGCGGCTTCCAGGTTGGCCACGACCTCTACGGCCAGACCAGCGACAGCGGTTACCGCCAGCGCGCCGGACTGTATGTCGCTCACACCCGGCTGACCGGCGATATCCGCGGCTTCGCTCTGGGCTTCGAAGACATCGCCGTGGGCGACATGAAACTCGAAGGTGACAGCGTCGGCGCCTACTGGACCCTGGTCGGTCCGCAACAGGGGTACCTCGACGCCGTGGCCCAGTACACCCGCCTCGATGGCCGTGCCCGTTCCGACCGTGGCCTGCGCATCGACCTCGACGGCCACGCCTGGGCGGCGTCCCTGGAAACCGGCTATCCGATCCCGCTGAGCGAGCATTGGGTGCTGGAACCGCAGGCGCAGATCATCGGCCAGAAGGTGTCGCTGGAACGTCAGGACGATGGCGTTTCCGAGATCCGCCAGGACAGCGACACCCAGTGGACCGGCCGCCTCGGTGCCCGGCTCAAGGGCGCGTACCAGGCCGGCACGGTGCCGGTCGAACCCTGGGTGCGGGCCAACGTGTGGCACAGCCTCGCCGGCGAAGACCGCCTGACCTTCGACGACGTCGACACCCTCAAGACAGATCAGCAGGCCACCTGGGCCGACGTCGGTGTGGGGATCACCGCGCGTCTGAGCCCGGCGGTCAGCGTGTACACCGGCCTCACCTACGCCGCCAACCTCGACAGCCGCGAGCAGGAGCAGTTAGCGGGTAACTTCGGCGTGCGTATCGACTGGTAAGCCGGTGTTTGGCCGGTCGGTGTGGCTCCGCCGACCGGTCTTTTTTTGCGTTGCGGACAGCGCTTGCAAGACTGGAGATTTTCGGCGGCGTCAAGATCGAGCGCCGTCCGCACGGCGCATCGCCGGCAACGCCGGCTCCCACAAGCAGTTGTGCCAGACGATAAGCCTGTGCACGACGCAAATACCGTGGGAGCCGGCGTTGCCGGCGATGCGCCGCGCAGGCGGCGCTCGATCTGTTCGCTACTCCCGCCCCTGCCTGAGCCCCCGGGCATTCAGCCCATACCACGCTCGGCCACCAGCGCCCTGAGCATCAGCCGCGTCTGCGACAGTAACACCTCCCGCACCGTTTCCATCCGCTCGCGATCGACGCTGTCCCAGCCCAGGGTGCCCAGCACCTGCTGGCGCAGCACGCGGAAGACCATGCCCTGGCTGTTGAGCACGAACATCCTGATCAGGGTGCGCTCGTCATCAGCCGGCAAGCCGGTGAGACGGCCGATAACGCCACCGGTCACCCGCCGAATCGGGCCGTGCAGGCGCTGGCTCATCAGCTCCAGGGTGTCGGGGCTGTCGTGCCCGGCCTGGGCGCAGGCCATGAACTGGCGCCAGGCGCTGGCCCGCGGGCTGTCGTGAATGAAACCGATGAACCCGCCCAGCACCGCCAGGTAGCTTTCCACCAGGGCATCATCGCTGCTGTCCGGGTCGTTCAGGGTACGCTCGGCGTTGTCCACCGCCTCCCGCACCTGCTCCCAGACCCGCTCGATGATGAACTCGACACAGGCCAGGTACAGGCCTTCCTTGTTGCCGAAGTAGTACTGCAAGGCCGGCGCGTTGACGCCGGCGTCCACGGCGATATCGCGGGTGGTGGCCGCGCCGAAGCCACGCTCGCCGAACAGGCGCATGGCGCTGTCGATCAGCCGGGCGCGGGTTTCCTCGCCACGCTGGTAACCGCCCTCGGCTGCGGGTTTGTGTCGGGCCATGACAACGCTCCTGATGAATTCAGGGTGAAAAATATATCAGTTGACATAAATTGTCACATTCGCGCATTTTATTCCGACCGATATAAATTCGAGCCGAGCCCTCCATGTCCGTCGATCAATCACCGAAAACCGATCTTGAGCAGGTCACGCCCAATCGTCGCGCACCGCTGCGCGTACTGCTGGGGCTGGGAGGCGTGGCGCTGATCGCCGCCGTAGCCTGGGGTGGCTGGTGGTATGTCGAGGGCCGCCATTTCGAGAGCACCGACGACGCCTACCTGCAGGCCGACAGCATGACCGTGGCGCCAAAGATCGGTGGCTACATCGCCGAGGTGCTGGTGGCCGACAACCAGCGGGTCGAAGCCGGCCAGCCGGTGGCGCGCCTGGATGTGCAGAACTACCGCGCCGCCAGCGACAAGTCGGCAGCGATCGTCGCGGCCCGCGAGGCGGACGTCGCCCGCGCCGAAGCGGAACTGGCCCAGCAGGACGCCACCATCGCCCAGAACCGCGCGGAGCTGGCCGGTGCCGACAACGACCTCAAGCACGCCCGCGCCCAGGTGCAACGCTACACGCCGCTGGCCCGCTCCGGCGCGGAAACCGAGGAGCGCCTGGCCGACCTGGTCAACGAGCAGGCCCGCGCCGCCTCCACCCTCGCCGCCCGCCAGGCCGCGCTGCGCGCCAGCGAAGTGCGCACCGCCACCCTCAAGGCACAGGTGCAACAGGCCCGGGCACAGTTCGCCGAAGCCAAAGCCAGCGCCCGGCAATCGGACATCGACCTGGACGACACCCTGCTGCGCAGCCCCATCGCCGGCAATGTCGCCGACCGCGGCGTGCGGGTCGGCCAGTACGCCCAGCCGGGCACCCGGTTGATGACCATCGTGCCGCTGCAGTCGCTGTACCTGACCGCCAATTTCAAGGAAACCCAGATCGGCGCCATGCGCCCCGGCCAGCGTGTCATCGTGCATGTGGACGCCCTGCCCGGCCGCGACCTGCAAGGTCATATCGACAGCCTGGCTCCCGGCACCGGCGCCCAGTTCGCCCTGCTGCCGCCGTCCAATGCCACCGGCAACTTCACCAAGATCGTCCAGCGGGTGCCGGTGCGCATCGTCCTCGACATCCCCGCCGAGCTGAATCAGGTCCTGCTGCCGGGCCTGTCGGCCACCGTCGAGGTAGACCTGCGCTCCACCGGGGACCAGCACCATGGCTGAAACCGCAGCCATCCACGCCAGCAGCCCGCCGCACCCGGCCAACGCCTCCCTCAGCGACTGGATCGCGGTGGTCGCCGGTGGCCTCGGTGCCTTGCTGGCGACCCTGGACATCTCCATCACCAACTCGGCACTGCCGCAGATCCAGGGCCAGATCGGCGCCACCGGCACCGAGGGCACCTGGATCAGCACCGGCTACCTGATGGCCGAGATCGTCATGATTCCGCTGGCAGCCTGGTTGAGCCGGGTCCTTGGCCTGCGCCGCTTCCTGATGGCGATGGCGCTGATGTTCACCCTGTTTTCCATGTACTGCGGCCTGGCCAGCAGCCTGCCGGAGATGATCTTCGGCCGGATCGGCCAGGGCTTTGCCGGCGGCGCGATGATCCCCACGGCACAGACCATCATCCGCACCCGCCTGCCTCAACACCAACTGGCCATCGGCATGAGCGCCTTCGGTCTCACCGTGTTGCTCGGGCCGCTGCTCGGCCCGGTGCTGGGCGGCTGGCTGACGGAAAACTCCAGTTGGCGCTGGTGCTTCTTTCTCAACCTGCCGGTGAGCGCGGTGCTGATCGCCCTGCTCTGGTCGGGCCTGAAACCGGAAAAGGCCAACCTGCAGGCGCTGTTCAAGGCCGACTGGCTGGGCATCACCGGCCTGGCGGTGGGCCTGAGTTCGCTGACCGTGCTGCTGGAAGAAGGCCAGCGCGAGCGCTGGTTCGAGTCGAGCATGATCCAGTGGCTCGGCGTGGCCACCCTGCTCGGTTTTCTGCTGGTCGCCATCGGCCAGTTCAGCGCCCGCCAGCCCATCGTCCGCCTGCGGCTGATGGCCAACCCGCGCTATGCCAGCGTCATCGTCATCGTCGCAGCGGTGGGTGGCGCCATTTATGGTGTGTCGTACCTGTTGCCACAGTTTCTCGCCAATATCTCCGGCTACAACGCCCAGCAGGCGGGTTCGATCATGCTGCTGTCGGGGATTCCGGCGTTCCTGCTGATGCCCTTTCTGCCGCGCCTGCTCAGCCGCTACGACGCCCGGATCATGGTGATCGCCGGCTTGCTGCTGTTCGGCGTGAGTTGCCTGCTCGACCTGTCGCTGACCGCCGACAGCGTCGGCCATGATTTCTACGCCTCCCAGCTTATCCGCGGCTTTGCCCAGATCCTGGCGATGATGCCGCTGAACCAGGCATCGATGTCCGCCGTGCCGGTGCACGAAGCCGGCGAGGCTGCCGGGCTGTACAACATGGCGCGCAACCTCGGCGGCTCCATCGGCCTGGCCCTGCTGGGCGTGCTGATCGACCGCCGCGAGCACGTCCACGATGCCGCGCTGCGCGAATCCATCAGCGCCAACAGCAGCCTGGTGCAGGACCAGATGGCCCAGCGCGCCGGCAGCTTCATGGCCCACGGCACCGACCTCGCCCATGCCCAGTTGCAGGCCCTGCAACAGGTTGCCGACACCATCGCCCGTGAAGCGCTGGTGATGACCTACAGCGACAGTTTCCTGTTGCTGGGCATCGCCCTGCTCGCCTGCATTCCCCTTGCCCTGCTGCTGAAAACGCGCCCGTTGCCGAAGAGAATCCGCTGATGCGAAACCCGTTGCTCACTGCCCTGGCGCTGGCCGTACTGGCCGGCTGCACCGTTGGCCCCGACTATCAGGGCGCGCCGGACGTCGCCACTGACACTCTGGCCCGCGGCCAACTGGCCCACGATCGCCAGGACCAGGCCCGCACCCCGGCCGTATCCGACTGGTGGCGCGGGCTGAATGATCCGCTGCTCGACCGGCTGGTGACCGACGCCCTGGCCAACAGCCCTGATATCGCCCAGGCCCGGGCGCGCCTGAGCCAGTCCCGCGCTGGCCTGCGCAGCGAACAAGCCAGTGGCCGGCCAAAAGTCTCCAGCAACGCCACGATGCTGCGGATGCGCTCACCGGACCTGTCGCAGCTCGGCGGGGAAAGTGGCGGTGGCGGCGGCCGTGGGCCGCTGAGCCTGTACCTGATGGACTTCGACGCCAGTTGGGAAGTGGACCTGTTCGGCGGCACCCGTCGCGCCATCGAGGCGGCACAGGCCAGTGCCGAAGCCAGCGCCGCCGAACTGGCCGACGCCCAGGTGCAACTGGTGGCCGAGGTGGTGCAGGGCTACGTCGATCTGCGCGACCGCCAGGCGCGGCTAGCGGTGGTGGACGAAACCGTCGCCGCCGACCGGCAGATCGTCGACCTGACCCGCCAGCGCCGTGGCCAGGGTGTCGCCAGCGAACTGCAACTGGAACAGATCCTGACCCAGGCCGAGACCACCCGCTCCCGCCAGCTGCCGCTGCAGACCGAGATCATCGAATCCCTCGACCGCCTCGCCCTGCTCTGCGGCCTGGAACCGGGCGAGCTGGACGCCCGCCTGAGCAGCGCCGGCGACCTGCCGAGCATTCCCGCGCAGGTGCCGGTGGCCAGCCCCGAGCACCTGCTCAAGGCCCGCCCCGACGTGCGCAACGCCGAGCGCAACCTGGCCTCGGCCACCGCGCAGATCGGCGAGAAGAAAGCCGACTGGTTTCCCAAGCTGAGCCTGATGGGCGACCTCGGTTTCAGCGCCGCCGACCCCGGCCACCTGGCGCGCAAGAGCAACGGCACCTGGCTGGTGGTGCCTCGCCTGACCTGGAACGCCCTGGATTTCGGCCGGGTACAAGCGTCGATAGACGCCGCCGAGAGCGGCCGCGACCTGGCCCTGGCGCAGTACCGCGGCACCGTGCTCAACGCCCTGCGTGATGCCGACACGTCATTGGCCCGTTATGGCCACCAGCGGGAAAACGTAGTGATGCTGAGGGACATCCAGCGCTCCGCCGAGCGGGCCGCCGAACTCACCGGCGAACGCTACCGCGCCGGCACCGCCAGCACCCTCGACTGGCTCGATGCCGAGCGCACGCGCTTCGATGCGCGGCAGAACCGCATCGCCGCGGATGCGCAGTTGCTCAAGGATTTCGCGGCGCTGCACAAGGCGCTGGGACTGGGCTGGACAGAGTGATCGCGCGGCCCGGCAGGCGCCGGGCCTCACTTCTTCTTCGCGACCGGGGTCAACCAGCCCACCATGCCCTCCAGTTGCGCAGAGCGCTCGAACAGCGCCTTGGCGTCATACCAGCGCTCATCGGCGGCCGCCTGCCACTCCTGGCCCCAGCTGCTGCGCAGCTTCAGGCCGGTGTAGCAGCGCTCGGCGTCGCACAGTTCCGCGTAGCCGTAGACCACCAGCGCGTGCATGTCGTCGCACTTGCCGTTTTTCTTCTTCGCCGAGAGGCAGATGCCTTCGAGGATCACCGGATTGTCGCGTTTGACCGCGTCGATGATGGCTTTGCGGTACTGGGTGTAGGACAGGCTTTTCTTGCCCGTGGGCGGAAGCATGCCCATGGTGTAGTCGTTCCGGTCGAAGAACGCGCGGTTCCTGGCCAGCGCGCAGTTCGCCGGAATCGCCAGCCGGGTCAGGAAGCCATCGAACGACTCGCGCCGCAGCGCGCGGGACAATGCCAGGATGTCGGTGTGGAAATTCGGCAGGATGGCCCCCAGCTCCTCCAGGGTTCCGGGCGGACACTGGGTGCTACAGGGCGGGTTGTACTTCTTGTAGAAGGCTTCGAGGCTAGCGAGGGTCTCGTTCTGCGACAGCACCACCGTGTCAGCCACGCCCTGGCCGGTACTGGCGGTGCCGATGAAGAAGCTCTCGTAGGGCGCGCACTGTTGCGAGGCCACTTCCCCGGCGAACAGCGCCGCCTTCTCCAGGGTGTAGAGCGCAGAGCCCCCGCTGATGCGGATGGCCGGATAGGAGCTGGAATACTCCAGGCCTTCGTTGTTTTCCGGGCGCGAGGCATAGCGGGTGATATCGAGGGGCGAGGCCAGTGCGCTCTTCGGCGCGCTGGCGCAATCCTGGCCGAGCCCCTTGCAAACGTAGTAGTTGTAGACCGTCGCCGCCGCGTGGGCGAAGCACAGCGGCAGCGAGCCCTGATCGGTCAGCGGCGGCAGGTTGCTGATGATATGGCTCTTGTCCTTCTTCACCGTGAAGCCATGCAGCGACACGAAGGGCGAGACGACCTCGCCGGCATGGCTCGCGGTCGCCCAGCACGCCAGGGCCAACGGCAGCGCAGACCTCATCATGCTCAGGCCCGCCGCGCCGCCAGCAACCCCAGCCCGGCACAGCCCAGCAACCCGGCACTGACCCGGTTGAACAGACGCCGCGGCCCCGGCTGCTCGAACCAGCGCTGCAGGTAGGCGCCCAACCAGGCATAGATAGCGATCGCCAGCCACTCCAGCGCCAGGAACATTGCCCCCAGCCAGAGGAACTGCTCGCCCACCGGCACGTCGCTGTTCATCACCACGAACTGTGGCAGGAAGGCGGTGAATATAAGAATTGCTTTCGGGTTGCCAGCGGCGACGAAAAACTCCTGTCGCGCCAGGCGCAACACCCCACCCTTGCGCTCCAGCGTCGGACCGCCCTCACCCACTGGCGCCCGCCACAACTGCCAGGCGATGTAGAACAGGTAGAACGCCCCCAGCACCTTGATCGCCAGGAACAGGTATTCGCTGGTGTGCAGCACCACCGCCAGGCCCAGCGCCGCCAGCACGATCATTCCGGCGAAGGCCAGCAGCCGGCCGACGCCGGCGGCGCAGGCGGTGCGCAGGCCGTAGCGGCTGGCGTTGTTCAACGACAGCAGGTTGTTGGGGCCGGGGGCCATGTTGAGGGCGAAGCAGGCGGGGATGAACAACGCGAGGCTGGCAAGGTCCATGGCGGGCTCCTGTGGGCAATGGCCAAGCTTCTCCGGCGACCCGGCCCAGCGTCAAGTCCGCCGCAGCCAGATTGCCATCACCCACGGGAGCCGTCGCTCACGCGCTTACCACTGGTGCGTGTAGCTCGCCGTCAACACCGTTCCCGGCGCCGGCAGGCGGCTGGCGTTGGTGCTGCTGCGCATCAACTGGCTGTACGCCGGGTAGTAGTCGCGGTTGAACAGGTTCTGGATGCCGACGCTGACCTGGTCATCGGCACTCAGCCGGTACTGGCTGATCAGGTCGACTGTGGCATAGCCGTCCACCTTGCGCCGACCGAAGCTGGCGACACCGTCGAGCCGGTAGTCGTGGCTGTCGAACCAGGTGAGCTGGGCGCGGTGGCTCCAGTCGTCGTCGGGTTTGTACTGTACATAGGCGGTGACTTTCATGGGCGGGATGCGGTAGCCGGTCATGTCCTGCCAATTGCCGTTGTCCGGTTTCTCCCGGCCCTTGAGCCAGCTGAAGGTGCCGCCTGCGCCCCAGCGTTCGTCGTCGGTCAGCCAGTCGAGGCTGCCCTCGACGCCGTGGATGCGCTCCTGGGTACGGGTGAGGATCAGGCCATTGTTGAAGCTCTGCACATCACCCAGCCTGGAGGTGGTGTAGAACAGCGCCAGGCTGGCCAGGGTCTGCTCGCCCAGGGCGCCGCGCCAGCCCAGTTCGTAATTGTTGGTCTTCACCGGTTCCAGGTTCGAGGAATCGATATCGAAACCGCGCCGGGCGTTGCGCACCTGGACACCGATGTCCGGCAACTGGAAGCCCTGGCTGAACGCCACGTACCATTCCTGCCCCGCCACCGGCGACCAGGTGAGGCTGGCGTTGGACAGCAACGCGTCGTAGTTGACCTCGCCACCGGCCACCGTCGCAGGCGAAGCCGCCGTGGACTCCGAGAGCGGCACGAAATCGTCGTAGCGCGCCGTGGCGTACTCGTAGCGAACGCCGCCCTCCACCGACCACTGATCGTTGATGCGGTGCTGCAACTGGGCAAAGCCGCCCAGGCTGCGGGTGGTCAGGTCGGGCATGTAGGTGAGCTTGCCGATCTTCTCGTAGAGGCGGCCGCCACTGGCGTCGTACAGCGCCGGATCGAAGATGTCGATCGGCATGTCGCTGCGTTCCTGGTTGAAGTCGGCGCCCCACAGCAATTCGGTGTCACCCGCCTTGCCCAGCGGCGTGCGCAGGGTCACGCGGCTGCCGAACACCTCGCTGTTCTGCATCACCTGGTCGACATTGCGGCCACGGGTCGCCACGCCCCGGGCATCGAACGGGGTAAAGCGGGTGAAGTAGTCGCGGTAGTACAGTTGAGCGTTGAGCGTACCGCCGAGCACATCGGCGTGGGCGTACTCCAGGTTGAGCAAGGTGTTGCGGATCTGGTTCTGCTCGTCCAGCGACAGCCCGGACAACGGCCGCGCCGCGACGGTGCCCGGCGGCAGTCGGCTCACGGAAGGATCGGAGGTGTAGTCGCTGTCCTGGTCGGCGTTGTAGTGGCTGGCAGAAAGCTGGATGCGCTGCTGCTCATCGATGCGCAGGCCGAGCTTGCCGCCCAGGTTCCAGGTGTTGCTGTCGAACAGGTCGCCCTGGCTGGGCTCCGGAGCGATGCGCCGGCCATTGGCATCGTAAGAGGCGCCGATATGCCGGGCGCCCAGATCAAGGGCGTAGTCCACCTGTCCCTGGGAACCGGAAAGGTGATGCTGCAACTGGCCACCGAGCCCGTCGCGTCCCAGCCGGCTCAGGGGCGAGACGGCGTTCAGGCTGGTCTGCGCCTGGGGCTCGCCGCCTGCGGGCCGGGTAGTGATGGAGATGATCCCGCCAGTGGCGCCGGCCCCGTAGATCGCGCTGCTGCCGCGGATCACCTCGACCCGTTCGATCAGCGCCGGGTCGATGTTCGCCAGGTTGCGCGAGGAATCGCGGTTGGTGTTCAGCGGTACGCCGTCCACCAGCACCAGCATCGTTCGTCCGCGCAGGGTCTGGCCGTAGTCGGTGATAGTGCGGCTGGAATCGGCCATGCCGGGAATGCTCTTGGCCAGCACCGTGGCCAGGCTGTCGGAACCCTGGCGCAGTTGCTCCAGTTGCTCGCGCTCGATGACGCTGACCTGCCGGGCCTGGGGCACCAGCGTGCCGTTGGTGCGGGACGAGCTGATCTCCAGGCCGGTCAGTTCCACCGCCGCCGCCTCGCTGCTTGGGACCTCGACGGCCGGCGCGGCACCCGGCACCACGATAAAGGTGTGCTCGTCACGCTCCTGGGCCTTCAGGCCGCTGCTGCCCAGCAACTGGCTCAGGGCCTGCGCCAGGGTGAAGCGCCCCTTGAGCGCCGGCGCAGTCTTGCCCGCGGTGCTGTCGCCGGAAAAAAGAATCTGGGCACTGGCCTGGCGGGCCAGTGCATTGAGCGACTGCTCGAGGGACGCGGCCGGGATATCGAAGTCCACCGGATCGGACCCGGCAAACGAGAGCGGACTCGACAACAGACCGGCAGCAAGCAACGACACGCGCAACAGGGACTGACTCACGAACGGCACTCCATGAAATAAGGGGACATGGAGATAGCCGTCGGCGGCCCCGCCCAACCCTACCTCGTGACGCGATTATTTTTTTCCGCGAGGAACGATCAGTACCGAACCATCGGCAGCGTTGCTGACCGTCAGCGGCAGAATGCTCGGCAACAGTCCCAGCAGGCGCTCGACATGGGCGCTGTCGAACACGCCGGATACCGGCAGGCGGCCCAGTCCCGGATCGCCCAGGCGGATGGGCGCGGCGTGGTAGCGCTGGATGACCTGGATCACTTCGGCGAGCGGCGTGCTTTCGAACACCAGCTCGCCGTTGCGCCAGGCCATGGACTGACGCGCATCCACCTGGGCCAGCGGCTCAAGGTGGCCGTCGTGCACCCGTACTTGCTGCCCGGCCTGGAGCAGGCTCGAAGCATCGCCAGCCCGCACTTCGACCCGCCCTTCTTCCACGGTGACCCGTACGTCAGGCCCTGGACGGCTGACATTGAAGCGGGTGCCCACCACCCGCACCGCTGCCGGGCCGGCCTCGACCAGGAACGGGCGATAGACCCGCGGCGCCACGGCGAACAGCGCCTGACCGCGGACCAGCTCGCTACGACGGCTGAGCAGGTGCCAACTGACCGTCAGTTCGCTGGCGCTGTCCAGCACCACCTCGCTGCCATCGGCCAGTTGCAGGGTTTGCCGCTGGCCGACATGGGTCAGGTAGTGCTCGCTGCGGTAGGCCGGATCGAACCCGGCGAGCCCCGCCAGCAGGGCCAGCGACAACAGGCCGGCGCGAGTCGCGTTGAGCCGTTTCTTGCGCGGCGGGGGTGGATCGGGCAGCGGAAAACGCTGCTTGAGGGCTTCACGCAGGTCGGCGATGGCCTGCTCTTCTTCGGCGTATTTGCCCGGGCGGGTGCTGCGACTCATGGAAACACCTCATTGCCGAGGTGTTCGCGACAGGCCGCCAGACCCAGGCGCAGGTGCTTTTCCACGGTCTTCAGCGAAATGCCCAGGCGTTCGGCGACCTCGGCCTGGGGCAGTTCATGGATCTTGTGCATCACGAACACCATCTGGCAGCGCGGTGGCAGGCCTTCGATGGCGGCGATCAGGCGTTCCAGCGCCTTGCTGGCATCCAGTTGGCGCTCCTGGCTGGCGATGTTCGCCTCCACCTCCGGCAGTTCCGGCACCGCGACGATCCAGGCCTGATGCCGTCGCTCGCCGCGATAACGGCTCACGGCGCTGTCATGGGTGATCTTGCGCAACAGCGCCAGCGGCGTGCGCACGCCCTCCTTCTCATGCTTCTGCAACAGTTGCACGCAGACATCGTGCACCACTTCACGGGCGAAACCGCGCTCGCCGAAACGGCGGCGGACGTGCTCCACCAGCTCGTCGTAATGGCGAACCAGCGTGGACAGCAGCGAGGGCTTGGGAGGATCGGCCTGCACGGGAAACATGACCTGGAGTGGGCATCGGGGGCCGGAGTATAAATGCGAATCTATTTCATTTGAAGCACGGACTTCACCGCGCCCACGGCGGCGCCGGGCTGAAGCGTGCCTCGATCCATTCCTTGAAGGCCAGCACTGTCGCGGCAGGAAAACGCGCCGATGGCCGCACCAGGTACACGCCACCGGTAGGGTCGAGTTGCCAGTCCGGCAGCACCCGTACCAGACGCCCGGCGGCGATGTCGCGGCTCATCAGCCACTCGCCCGCGCCGAGGATGCCGGCATCGGCACGGGCGGCCGCGAGCAGCGACTCGCTGTCGTTGGCGGTGAGATTGCCCTTGGGGGTTACCGCCTGCTGCTGGTCGCCGGCATACAGCCGCCACTGCGGGAACGATGCCAGGCCGCTGAAACGCAGGCAGTTGTGTTCGGCCAGTTGCCGTGGATGCTCCGGCACGCCATGGCGCGCCAGATAGGCCGGCGAGGCACAGAGGATCCGTCGGTGATCGCAGAGCTTTTTCGCGATCAGGCGGTTGTCTTCCAGCTCACCGATGCGGATAACGATGTCGAAGCCTTCCTCGATGATGTCCACCAGCCGCTCGCTGTAGTCGGCGGCGATGGACACCTGCGGGTAAGTGTCGAGGAAGTCCGGCAGCAACGGCCCGATACACAGCCGCCCCATCGCCGCCGGCAGCGCCAGGCGCAGCACCCCACGCACTTCGGCGGCCCCGGAAATCGCCTGCTGCTCGGCTTCGGCGATCATGCCCAGGGCCGCGCGCAGACGCTGCTCCAGTTGCTCGCCCACCGGCGTGATGCGCACCTGGCGCGTGGAGCGCTCGATCAGCCGCACGCCCAGGCGTTTTTCCATCGCCGCCACCCGCTTCGACACCACCGTCGGATGGCGCTCCAGCAGGCGCCCGGCCGCGACGAACGAGCCTTGCGCGGCGACGGCGAGGAACGCGGCGATTTCGTCGCTGTGGGGGTTGTCCAGCACATCAAGGCTCATGGTATGAGAATGATCGCTCCCGATGAACGCCCGGATTCCAGGTCGGCGTGGGCCCTGGCCGCATCCGCCAGCGCATGGCGCCCCCAGATGTGCGGCGTGATGATACCCGCCGCCACCGCTGCCAGCACCTCGTTGGCGCGCTGCTGGTACTCGGCGACGGTAGCGGTATGGGCGGCCAGCGACGGCCGGGTGACGAACAGCGAGCCCTTGCCGTTCAGCGTGGCCATTTCCAGCGGTGCCGGGGCGCCGGAGGACGCGCCAAAAGACACCATAAGCCCACGTGGCCGCAGGCTGTCCAGGGAAGCCTCGAAGGATACGCGGCCGATCGGGTCATAGACGACATCCACCTTCCTGCCCTCGGTGATACGGGCGACCTCGGCGGCGAGGGTCGCCGGGTCGAATACCAGCACGTCGTCGCAGCCCAGCGCCCTGGCTTTTTCCACACTGGCCGGGCGTGACACCACGCCGATGACGAAGGCGCCAAGGTGTTTCGCCCATTGGGCCATGATCGAGCCCAATCCGCCGGCGACGCCATAGAGCAGCACCGTCGTGCCCGGCCCTACCGGGTAGGTCGACTTCAGCAGGTAGTGGGCAGTAATGCCCTTGAACAGCACGGCTGCAGCCTCTTCGGCCGACAGCGCATCCGGCAGTTTCACCAGACGCTCGGCGGGAAACAGCCGGCCACTGGCGTAGCTGCCCAGCGGCCCGGTGGCGTAGGCCACGCGGTCGCCCTCGACGACATGGCTCACCCCGGCACCCACCCGGATCACCCGACCGGCGCCTTCCAGGCCGAGCCCGCCGGGCAGCGGCAACGGTGCCGCGCCCTTGCGCTGGGTGACGTCGAGGAAGTTGACGCCGATGGCCTCCTGTTCGAGCCAGACCTCGCCGGGGCCAGGCGCCACCTCATCGACGGTGTGAAGTTCGAGCACCTCGGGGCCGCCGGTTTCGCTCACTCGTATTGCTGTCGCCATTGCCAAGCTCCCTGCCCGTCGCGGGCATCGATGAAGGATGGGCGCAGTATGTGAACGCAATCAATGGTCAACAAGATAGCCGCTATGCAGTTCATTGCTGCAGGATTTGCAGCAATTCACCTCCCCGTCTCACTGCTTGTCCTGACCGGTATACGGGGTGTCGCAACGGCCGCTGAAGTACGCCTTGCAGATGTAGGAACGGCGCGGCGTGACGAGGTCGTAGCGCTTGGCGACATCGTAGTCGCCGGGCCCGAGGCTGTGCCCGCACTGGTAGACCTGCCACTGCTGCCCCTTGATCACCGGTCCGCCCACGGTCAGCGTACCGCCGGCACAATGTTGCCGTTTCAAGGCACTCTCCACCGTAGGCTCGTCGACGATGGTCTGGTCATCCAGCGCCCCGTTGCACTCCCACATGCGACTCTTCTGCGATTGCCGGCAGATCGCCAGGGCTTCCGGTTTTACCTCGCCCCAGGCGCTCTTCTTTTCGCCCTGCGGCTTGTCGGAGGCCGCAGAACCCGACGCCCCAGCCTGTTTGCCGCTGGCTCCAGCAGCGCCGCCCGCGGTGGATTTCCCCGCGCCGTTGCTGCCCGTTGCGCCTGGTGCGCTGGCCAGTTGCTGAGCCTCTTTGCCGTTGTCCTTCACGCAGTAGGCCGTGCCAGAGCCTGCGGTCACCGTGGTGCCGTTGGGATGACGAGCCGGCGAGGAACCCGCCGGACATTCGCTGTCCCAGGTCGGCAAGACCACCTTCTGCGAGACGTACTGCACAATCTGCGGACGCTCGGCCGCCGTCGGCGTCGAGCCGTTCGTTGCGGCCGCCTCGGCCATCTGTTGCCGGCGGGCTGCAGCCGCCTGGCGGGCCTGTTCCTGCGCCTGGTCCTGGGCCTGCTCGCGTGCTTCAGCTCGGGCCTGCTGCTGGCGCTGTTGCAGCTCACGTTGCCGGGCGCGCAGTTCCTCGCGCTCCTGGGCCTGGCGCTGCTGGTCGTCGCGGATACTGTCTGCGGCCGCATTGAAATTGCTGGTATCCGAACCTTGCGAGTAACTGTCGCGCTGTATCGCCGACAGCAGTCGCGCCTGGCGCTCGGGAGACAACTGACCGCCGCCGCCCAGCGCAAGCCCTGCGGCCATCGCCGCATATTTGGTGCGCTGGCGCTCGGCCTCGCGCTCTTCGGCCAGTTCCTGGGCGCGAATGGCTTGCTCCTCGGCGCGCCGGTCGGCTTCCTCCGCCTCTTCCCGCTGGCGGCGAGAACGTTGTTCGGAGGCCAGCAATTCCTGCTCCAGGGCCAGGTTTTCCCGGGTCAGTTGCAGTGCAGCCTTGTCCTGAGCGTTTTTGGCCAGCCGTCTGGCCCGCTCGATCGCCGCAGTGGCACAGTCAAAGTCCCGTTGCTCGATGCACGCGTTGGCCTTGGCGTTGCGCTTGAGAAAATCCTGATGGTCCAGTTCGTCCAGTTGCGCGAGTTGATCGAGCATCTGCTGCTGTTCGTCGCTGCCGGCCAGTGCCGGTAGCACGACGGGCAGGCACAGTGCCAGGGCGAATCCTCGGAGGGTGTTGGTGAGCATGGGCGTTCCTGCCAGCTAGGGGCGAAGTTGTCGGAGATAGAGAATGTTGTCGAGGGTGTCGGCCCGATAACGGGCCAGTGACGTCAGGTGTTGCCACGCTTCACTGCCATCGTCGCTCACCGCAGCCATGGCCTCGGCCAGCAACAGGCGGCTGCGCTCGGTACCGCAGTGTTCGGCCGCGACGGGGATCTCGCTGAACCGGTCGTCTTCACCGGGAATGCCCGAGGCTCGCCGCGGTGGACCAATACGCTGACGCAAGGGTTGCACAAGGCAATCGTTGAAAACGGCGGCGTGCGTTGCATCCAGCGCACCCGCCCAGCTCGCGAAGTCCTGGCGGCGCAGGTAATCCGCCGCGTAGCCGGACAGCAGGCGCTGGCTGCTGAACAGTGCGTACTCCTCGAGCATCAACTGCGCCTGGAGGGTGCGCGGTACCGCTCTCAGACGCTGGACGTAGTCCGGGTCGTCGAATGCCGCACGGCGGGCGTGCGGCGCAATCCCGGTGTAGGCCTGCAGACTGTCGAGCCCGGGTCCGGGCAGATGCTGGCGAAGCTGGGCCAACGCCTGCTCGTAGAACGAGCGGGTGCTGGAGAAATAGTAACCATCGCGTTCGGCCTGCTCCGGGCTGGCCAACCGCGCGCCGTCGGCCAACGGGCTGTCACGCAGGGCCGCGAACAGGCGGTCGGGGCGCAGGAAACCGTCAGCCAGGGCGCGGTCGCCGGCATAATCGTCCCAGCTGACCCGCAGGGCCTGCTGCAACAGCGTCGCGCAGTTGCGGGTGAAAAAGTCGTAGCTGCCCGCGAAGCGCCAATGGATCTGCGCCAGATCGCGAACCAGTTGCTGGCGCTGAGGGGCACTCAGGCGCAGCGGCAACGAGTGCAGCTCGCGAAATTCGCCAATGGCGTACTGCTCGTAGGTGTCGAGAAACCGGCTGGCGAACAACCGCGCCTGATATTCACCGCCCAACGCCTTGAGCAGGTCGAGGGTGAAATCATCGACGTGGGCCTGGAAACCCAGGACCAGATGCTTCGACAGATTGCTGTCGCAGGCCTGCGGATCCGGCGCCGAAGCCGGGCAGACCACCAGCCGCAGTGCCACATGACCAAAGCGGGACGCCGGGCTGGGACTGCTGCCGGCAAACAGCAGATGCACGGCACTGACCCTCGCCGGGTCCAGCCACACCACCCGTATGCCTTCGTCCGGCGTCTGCACGGCAAAGGGTACGCGGTTCGCGCACGGCAACGGGGTCGCGCCGGTCCGCCCCTGCCCCCGAAACCAGGCGGCATACAACGGCTGGCTACAGGCGTAGCGCGGATCGGTCTGGTAACCCTGCCGGGCTCGTCGGTACTCATCGGCGCTGGAGCGCGTGTCGCCGGTCACCGCGACCGAAACGGCCGCGAACGAAGGATCCACCGCCGCAGGTTTCACCGCGCAGCCCGACATTACCGCGAGCATCAGGAGCAGCAGTGCCCTCATTGGCTGGCAAGCACCACAGTCTGGCGTTGCGCGGCGCGGGCGATCATCGAATCGGGATTGCCGAAGGTCGCGGGACGCATGACCGCTTCACTGCGGATCCGCATTTGCCGGCTGGTCACGCTAGGGCTTTCCACAACACCGATAAACAGCGACGTGGGCACGAAGGTCGTGCTGGAGGTCAGCATTCCGGGGTCGTCGAAGTTGTAGTGCTTCACGTCATTGAAGAAGCCATTCGCGGCCAGTTGCTCGTTCAGTGCAGTGTTCTTGGCCCGTTGGCGCCAGGCAGCGCCCTGGGCGCGATCCTGGGTCACGCCGTCACCGGACTCGTAGGCAGCAGCGACCGAATACATGGCCCCGATATTGCCGTTGTTGGCCTGTTGCAGACTGGTGTAGAACGCGTTCTGCTGTGCCTTGGCCTTGGTCTCGAGCGCTCTGGCGCGCCACTGCTCGGCCTTGAGCGAACTCTTGTCGACCCCCTCGCCGGTTTCGTACAGCCGAACCAGCGCAAGCATGGCGTCGACATCACCGTTCTGCGCCGCCTCCAGTGTCTGGGCGGCGCCTGCCCTGGCCTTGGCCTTGACTGCGGCGGCCGTCAGGCGTGGCGCGGACAACTCGGCATCCACCGACTGCGGGCGGCCATCCACCAGCACCACCTGCTGTTCGAACACCTGCTCCTGGTCGTCGCCAACCGACTTGACCACGCGAACCTGATAAGTGCCTGCCGGCATCGCAGTGATGACCGGGCAAGTACCGACGGCGTTATTGTCGATCAATACCGCAGCGCCATTGTCTTCATCGACGCACGTCACCCGCAGCAAGCTGTCTGCGTGGGCGAACGGACTCGCCAGTATTGCCACGCAGGCAAACTGTTTGATTATGTGTTTCATGCTGCTCCCCGAATTGAAAAGACCGCTGAAGGCCCTGTATTTGTTGGTTTTTTGCGGAGCATCGCACTGCCTGATGGCGGTTGGCTACCTATTTCGTAACAGCATTGAAGTGTGCTCGAAAGTGCCGGAAAAACATGATTTTCCGGCGACGGGAATTTGGCTGAAAAGTTGTTTGAAAGGTCAGACTTTCAAACAGTTGAATACCCGGGCTTCTGGCACTCCCGTACAGAATTCGATTGCGGCAGCGAAGCGCTTTTGTTACTTCTCAATAACTTGCCTCGAATGCTGGAAGCCTTATGTCGTCTGTCACTACCGAAACTGTCTGGATCGAAACGCCCCTTGGCCAGTTGTTCGCTCGACGCTGGTTCCCTTCCGTCGCCGATACCCGCAAGCCGGTGATCGTGCTGTTCCATGACTCCCTTGGCAGCGTCGAGTTGTGGCGCGACTTCCCCCAGCAACTGTGCCAGGCCACCGGCCTGCAGGTCGTGGCCTATGACCGCCTGGGCTTCGGCCAGTCCGCGGCCTTTGCCGGCACCCTGCCGCTGACCTTCATTCCTGACGAAGCCGAACGCTTCTTCCCGCATCTGCGCCAGGCGCTGGGCATCGAACGTTTCATCGCCTTCGGCCACAGCGTCGGCGGCGCCATGGCCAGCGCCTGTGCGGCACGCTTTCCGGACGACTGCCTGGCACTGATCACCGAGTCGTCCCAGGCCTTCGTCGAAGACCGCACCCTGGAGGGCATCCGCACGGCCAAGGCGCAGTTCCAGGCACCCGGCCAGCTCGACCGTCTGGCGCGCTACCACGGCGACAAGGCGCAATGGGTGCTGGACGCCTGGACCGAAACCTGGCTGGCGCCGGCCTTCAGCGACTGGACCCTGGAGCGCTGCGTCGGCGCCCTCGACTGCCCGTTGCTGGCGCTGCACGGCGACCTCGACGAATACGGCTCGGTACTGCACCCACAGCGCATCGCCGCACTCGCGGGCGACAAGGGCGAAGTGGTGATTCTCGAGGGCTGTCATCACGTACCGCACCGGGAAGATCCGGCGCGGGTACTGGCCCAGGTGACGGGCTATCTGGGACGGATCGGCTGAGCCTCGGTCAGGCTGGCGAGGTCCAGCAGCGTGAAATGGCCCTGCGACCAGCCGCCGGTGTCGAGGTGCCAGACATTGCCCAGCACCCGCACCGCCGCCAGTGGCGTATGCCCCACCAACAGGGCGCGCAAGCCGTCCACACCGCGCTCGTCGCCATCGTGCAGGCGCTTGCGCGACCACTGACAGACCTCCTGTGCCCGCGTCGGAATCGGCACCGTTTCCAGCAGATCGAGCAGGTCGCGCCAGCGCGGCACGGGGCAGTCTGCATGGAGAATGCCGACCGGGCCCTGTTCGGTATCGATCTCGATCGCCAGCGGCATGTCGGCAAAGCGTGCGGCGTACTGCGCCTGGCGCTGCGGTTGCATATCGAGAAACCAGCCACCTCCGGCGTTGCGGTACATGGCGTAGTCCAGCCACTGGCCGTTCACATGGGACAACGCCAGCGATTCGTGATTGCCCTGGACCGCCTGGAACCAGGGCTGCGCCAGCCAGTGAAGCACGTCCTCGCTTTCGGGGCCGCGGTCCACCAGGTCACCGACACTGAACAGCCGGTCCCGCGTCGGGTCGAAGCCGACGGCGTCCAGCGCCTCGTGCAAACGGCTGAAATGTCCGTGGACATCGCCCACCGCCAGGTCGCGTCCCAGCGCATTGCGTGCCACCCGAAGCACAGTGCTCATAGGCCCTCCTGCAGCATCGCCAGGCCATCGGCGTACAATGAACGTGGCGGCAATGCCCTGATACAGACACCCGGAGGTGTACCATGCGCCCGGCCATAACCCTCGCCCTCTTCGCAGCCCTGACCTGCAACAGCATGGCATATGCGGCCACGGCCAATGTCGAGGTCAACTTCATCCAGCCGGAAAAATTCCGCGACGCCAGCCTGCGTGGCGATGGCTACGAACGGGGTGCCGACCAGCAGGTGATGAAAGAACTGCGCAGCTACCTGGAAACCCTCGGCGCCCGCTATCTGCCCGCCGGCCAGACCTTGCGCATCGATATCCGCAACATCGACCTCGCCGGACGCTACGAGCCCTGGCAAACCAATGCCTACTCGGTGCGCTTCATGCGCGACATCACCTGGCCCAGCATCGACCTGCACTATGCCCTCGAGCAACAGGGGCAGGTGCTGAAACAGGCCGATGCCCGGGTCGATGACAAGTTCTACCTGCAACGCCCCGGCCGCGCCGGTGCCAGCGATCGCCTATACGCGGAAAAGGCCATGCTCGATGACTGGTTCCGTGACCTGGTGAAAACACAGTGATCCAGCGGCACACAGCCCCTTGACCGCCATGCTGCCAAGGGGCTGCTACACTGAATTCGCCTACAGGAGGAATGAGTCATGTCCGACAAAGACATCAAAACCCTGCTGACGGTGATCAACCACCGGCAGGATCAACTGGCCAGCGCCTGCAAGGATATCGCCGACTGGATCGACCGCCAGGGCGACGACCCGATCGCCGGCAAGATCCGCGAAAGCCTGCGCGCCGTGGAGGCCGATGAGGCGCTGGTCAAGCATACCCTCACCAGCCTGTCGCTGGACCGTCCGCTACCGCGCTTTCGTCACTGAACCGCGGGGCGGTCACCAGTCTTCGTGATCTTCGTCGTCCAGCACGTCGAGGCCGTACTCCTCTTCTTCATCTTCGTCCTCGACGTCGTCGAACATCGGGTCGGCGTGCTCTTCGCCGTCTTCGTCGTGGTGGAATTCATGATCGAGCAGGTGATCGTGTTCCGGCTCGTGGATATCGTCTTCGTCATGCATGCTCATTGTCCGTCTGCAGGCGTTGTTTCATCTGGACCAGGGCGACGCGGTTGCCGGCGAAATCCTTGCGTTCCTCGATGCCGAACGGCACGAAGCCCAGTGCCGGGTACAACAGCAGCCCGGCCGTGTTGTGATTGAAGCAGGACACCTTCATCTCCCGGGCCTGATGGCGGTTGCGCGCCACCTCGATCATCTGCCCCACCAGATAACGCGCCACGCCGCGGCCGCGCGCCATCGGCGAGACCAGCACATTGCCCAGCGAACAGGTACCGCCCTGCTCCCACTGGTAGAAATTGGCGAAGGCCAGCACCTCGTCGCCATCGACCACCACGGAGGAATCGCTGCGCTGGGCGATAGCGGCGCTGAGCTGATCCGGCGTCACCGGGAAGGTGCATTTGGGGAAGAAGAAAAACGCCTCGTCAGCGTTCTGGGCAAACCCGCAGATCGCCGGAATGTCACGGGCCTGTACGGGTCGGAAGCTCAAGGTCACAACGGCTCGCCTCACAGTGATTGAATGGCTGTGCGCCACGGCCGGCCAGTTAACACCACAGGGGCCAGACCTGCAAACCTTGCCGCCATCGTTGATCTGCGCCGCTCTAGCACAAGCGATCCAGGGTTACCCTACGACTTTGGGCAATATCATCTGCACGCCGAAAATGATAATGTTTCGCAATTAAAGGACGTTCAGCCCACAGGCAGGGACATGCAGGACAAGTACGAGATCCATTACGTGAAGCACGGCCAGAAGAAAGTCGTGGTCACCAACCGCAGCGGCATGACCTGGCTGGAAGCCTGGAAAGCCGCGCTGTTGATCGACGGCGCCTGCGTGGGTGCGACCGTCGGGTTGCGTTGTGTCGAAGAGGCGATCGTCCGCGCTCAAGAGAACGGGATCAGCAAGGTGCGCTGGAACAAGGCGACCCACACCGCCTCGTGGAGCGAGCGGGCGCGGTTGAATGAATGCAGGTTGCCGGTGATGCAGATCGAGTGAGGCTCAATCCGGGTCAAGCTGAAGATTGCGCAAGGGTACCCTCCCGCCTCAGTGTGTCGCCCTGCGGGAACGCCACCTCATCGCGGAACACGAGTACCAATGCTCTTGTTGGTTTCCATATCCACGACTTCGATCCGACCGCCCCAGCCCTCAAGCGGAATGTACTTCATCCCGTACTCACGCCCGGCAATCAAATCAACGTCAAAGAACACCGGCCGAGCGGTCTGGGTGCCCATCCATTTTCTAATCTCGAGCCGGTGAGGACCCGCAGTCAGGCGATACTCGGTTCTCTGGGTATAAAAGACGTATAGCGTGTCCACGCCATCCACGGTGGCGATTGTCAGCGTTTTATCAATGGCACGAATTCCGGCTGTATTTGACTCGGGCAGAGCTTCTGCCTCTTTCTGGATGTAGGGCGTACATCCACCGGCTAGCGCAAGCAGCACTGTCACAGCGAAAACTTTGAATCCCGGTACCAGCCCCATGGCGCTTCCTTGTGTCCGCGTAAAAGTCCGCGCTATTCAACCCGAACTGACCCTCTATTGCTGACTTGCCGAGGCCCGCCGGCGATATCCGGTGACCAGCAACACGATGCCAGGCACCAGCAGGCCCACGGCTGTGTAACCGAAGGCTTCCTGACCAGATGCGCCGACTGCGGCGAACGCCCCGCCGAGTGCAATCAGCGGGATGGCGGCGAAGTAAAACGGTTTGGCTGTCTTGCCCATATCGACCCTCCTGTTGATCCCCTTTTTAACACAATGAGCCCACCAGCAGGCGCGGACGATAGCGAACTCTTGGCACAGCGCCTCCGCTGCCTCACGAGTCCTTGAACGCCGTCGCAAGCTTCCCCAGGCAACGGCGGTCGAAACGAAACACTGGCGGGCGTTGCTGAAAGATCTGGGGATCAGGCCTCAACCGCCATACAACTGCCGCGATACCTATGCGACAATACGCGCAATGTCCGGTCTCAATCCCGCATTCATCGCCCAACAACTGGGTCACAGCGCGCAGATGCTGCTGTCGGCCTATGCCTGTTGGCTTAACTCAAGCCCCGACTGGGGCGAGCTGGAAACCTTCAAGGTTGGTATCAAATCGGTATCAGGCGAGAAACCAGCTCCGTAAGGTACTGATAGGTAAAATCCTTGATCTCCACCGCTAACATCACCATGCAGTTCGGCGCCAAACCTCTGTTCGAGAACGTCTCGGTCAAGTTCAACAACGGCAATCGCTACGGCCTGATCGGCGCCAACGGCTGCGGCAAGTCCACCTTCATGAAGATCCTGGGTGGCGATCTGGAGCCGAGCGCCGGCCAGGTCATGCTCGAGCCCAACACCCGTCTCGGCAAGCTGCGCCAGGACCAGTTCGCCTACGAGCAGTTCACCGTGATCGACACCGTGATCATGGGCCACGAGGAGCTGTGGAAGGTCAAGGCCGAGCGCGACCGCATCTATTCGCTGCCGGAAATGACCGAGGAAGACGGCATGGCCGTCGCCGAGCTGGAAACCGAGTTCGCCGAGATGGACGGCTACACCGCCGAATCCCGCGCCGGCGAGCTGCTGCTGGGCCTGGGTATTCCGCTGGAACAGCACTTCGGCCCGATGAGCGAAGTCGCGCCAGGCTGGAAGCTGCGGGTATTGCTGGCCCAGGCGCTGTTCTCCGATCCGGAAGTGCTGCTGCTCGACGAGCCGACCAACCACCTCGACATCAACACCATCCGCTGGCTGGAAAGCATTCTCACGGCGCGTAACAGCACCATGATCATCATTTCCCACGACCGTCACTTCCTCAACTCGGTCTGCACCCACATGGCCGACCTGGACTACGGCGAGCTGCGCCTGTTCCCGGGCAACTACGACGAGTACATGACCGCCGCGACCCAGTCCCGCGAGCAGTTGCTGGCCGACAACGCCAAGAAGAAAGCACAGATCGCCGAGCTGCAGACCTTCGTCAGCCGCTTCTCGGCCAACGCCTCGAAAGCCAAACAGGCCACGTCCCGTGCCAAGCAGATCGACAAGATCCAGCTGGCCGAGGTCAAGCCGTCGAGCCGGGTCAGCCCGTTCATCCGCTTCGAGCAGACCAAGAAGCTGCACCGCCAGGCGGTGACCCTGGAGAAAGTCTCCAAGGGCTTCGACGACAAGCAACTGTTCAAGAACTTCAGCTTCACCGTCGAAGCCGGCGAGCGCGTGGCGATCATCGGCCCGAACGGTATCGGCAAGACCACCCTGCTGCGTACCCTGGTCGGCGAAATGGCCCCGGACAGCGGCAGCGTGAAATGGACCGAGAGCGCGGAAATTGGCTACTACGCCCAGGACCACGCCCACGACTTCGAGGAAGATGTCAGCCTGTTCGACTGGATGGGCCAGTGGACCCAGGGCGAGCAGGTCATCCGCGGCACGCTCGGGCGCATGCTGTTTTCCAACGACGAGATCCTCAAGTCGGTGAAGGTGATCTCCGGTGGTGAGCAAGGCCGCATGCTGTTCGGCAAGCTGATCCTGCAAAAGCCGAACGTGCTGGTGATGGACGAACCGACCAACCACCTGGACATGGAATCCATCGAGGCACTCAACCTGGCGCTGGAAAACTATCCGGGCACCCTGCTGTTCGTCAGCCACGACCGTGAATTCGTGTCGTCCCTGGCGACCCGCATCATCGAGCTGAGCCCGACCGGCGTGGTGGACTTCAGCGGCACCTACGACGACTACCTGCGCAGCCAGGGCGTGGTGGTCTGATACACGGCCGGGCCGTTCCCAGATGCTGGGAGCGGCCCGGATCCTTGTTCGAATAATTCGTTAGCCTGCTTTCTTTTATCCTCGTCCGCCGCCATGATGTGAGCCTTCAACCGCTTGCCTGCGAACGAAACCCCATGCCTGCCGCACCCTCTGCGTCACCCTCGTCGTTTTCCGTCACCCTGCAGATCCTTTCGATCGTCTTCTACACCTTCATCGCCTTTCTCTGCATCGGCCTGCCGATCGCAGTGCTGCCGGGGCACGTCCACGATGTCCTGGGCTACAGCGCGGTGGTTGCGGGCCTGACCATCGGCATCCAGTACCTGTCCACCCTGCTCAGCCGCCCCATGGCCGGACGCCTGGCCGACAGCCTCGGTACCCGTCGCACCATTGCCTATGGCCTGGCCGGGATCGGCGTCAGCGGCCTGCTGACCTGGGGCTCGGCGCTGCTGGTGAGCGTGCCGCTGTTGAGCCTGGGACTGTTGCTGGTGGCGCGGGTGCTGCTGGGTATCGCCCAGGGCCTGATCGGCGTCGGCACCCTGAGCTGGGGCATTGGCCAGGTAGGCGCCGAACACACGGCGCGGGTGATTTCCTGGAATGGCATCGCCTCCTACGGCGCCATCGCCATCGGCGCGCCGGTGGGCGTCATGCTGGCCCAGGAAACCGGTTTCTATGCCATTGGCCTCGCGCTGACGGCCATGGCCGTGCTGGCGCTACTGGTGATCCGCACCCAGCCGTCGCTGCCGGTGGTGCGTGGCGAACGCCTGCCGTTCTGGGCGGCCTTCGGACGCGTCGCCCCCTGCGGCCTGGCGTTGACCCTGGCCTCCATCGGCTATGGCACCCTGACCACCTTCGTCACCCTCTTCTACCTGGAACGCGGCTGGAGCGGCGCGGCCTGGTGCCTGAGCGCCTTCGGCGTGTGCTTCATCGTCTCGCGCCTGCTGTTCGTCAACGCCGTCAATCAGTGGGGCGGCTACCGCGTGGCGATCGCCTGCATGGCGGTGGAAACCCTCGGTCTGGCCCTGCTGTGGCTGGCACCCTCGCCGCTGCTGGCATTGCTCGGCGCGGGCCTGACCGGTTTCGGCCTGTCGCTGGTGTACCCGGCGCTGGGCGTCGAGGCGATCAAGCAGGTGCCACCCACCAGCCGGGGTGCAGGCCTGGGCGCCTACGCGGTGTTTTTCGACCTGGCCCTGGCGATTGCCGGGCCGGTGATGGGCTTCGTCGCCGCGCACCTGGGTTATGCCTGGATCTTCTGCGTGGCGGCGCTGCTGTCGCTTGTGGGTGTCGGCCTGACGCTTGCCCTTTTGCGCCGCTCACCTGCTCACTGATCGGCGGTGTGCAACCCTGCCCGGCTGGAAACGCCCAGCGCACGGTTGAAGAAGTGCGACGCTTCGGACTGCAGCGACAGATGAATGCCGACCCGGTCGACGCCCTCGGCATCGGTGCACAGCGCCGCCATCCGCGCCCGCTGGGCGTCGTCGCAAGGCGACATGAAGACAAAGTGCCCGGCGCCTTCAAGACGGCGGTAGTTGGGCGTCACCGGCAACTTGCGCGCCAGTGCCTCGGCATTCTTGTCCACCGCCAGCAACTGGTCGTGGTCGCCGCTGTAGATCAGTGACGGCACCCTCACCTCCGCCAGCGCCTGGCGCCCGAACATCAGGCTCAGTGGCGCCATCAGCACCAGCGCACGAATACGCGGATCGGCTGCCGGCAGCAGGTCGTCACGGTCGGCGATGATTTCGCCATGGCGGGTGCAGGCGTCGGCATCCAGCGGGCGTTCCTCACAGTAACGCCGCAGGCGCTGCAGGTCGGGACGTGCTCCGGAAAGAATCAGTGCCGTCTCGGCGCCCGCCGAATAGCCGATCATGCCTACCTGCTCGCCACTGACATAGGGCGCCAGCAGCGGGTCTTGCAGAGTCGCGGTGATCGCCGCGCTGATCTGCAGCGGCCGGCCATAGAGGTTGCTCAGGGTGCCAAGGCGGCTGTGGTCCTTGGCGTTGTCCCCCGGATGGATCGCCGCGACCACCACAAAGCCGCGCCGCGCCAGGGCGCTGGCCAGGTCGTGCAGGGCCAGGGGCGTACCGGTATTGCCATGGGAGAGCGCGAGCAAGGGGAAGCGGCCCATGACCACCGGAGCTTCGGCGGCGACGTTGAGCCGGTAGCCGTCGATCCGCCGCGGGTGGGCGATGCCGCTGGAGGGGTAGAACACCAGCACCTGCATCGGCTGGCCATCCAGCGGATCGGGGATGCTCATGCGGTGCAGGCCCACGGTCCAGTGTTGCGCGGGCTCGGCCTGCACCACCAGGCTGCAGGCCAGCGCACAGAGCACCAACAACGTCCTTAGAACCCGCATTTCGCTTCACCCCGACACAAAGGCGATGACCCGCCTGATGCAAAGCATAGAACGGGCCAGGTCGGTGCAGATGAAAGCTGGATGAAACTGCTGACAGCTTTCGCGGGCCAGGACGGCCCGCGATTGGCGCACGCGTCAGGCGGCGGCGAACAGGTCGTTGGCGATCTGCGAGCGGGCCGCTTGCAGGGCGTTGGCGCGCGGCTCGTCGCCGTAGGCCAGGCCGTGGGCGCGGACGAATTCGACGTCGGTGATACCGATGAAACCAAGGAACACCTTGAGGAAGTCTTCATGGCCGACGCCGGTCGGCTGGCCTTCATGCAGGCCGCCAGCAGTGGAGACCACGATCACTTTCTTGTTGCCGCACAGGCCTTCCGGGCCGGCTTCGGTGTAGCGGAAAGTCTTGCCGGCGACGGCGATGCGGTCGATCCAGGCCTTGAGCTGGGTCGGCACGGTGAAGTTGTACATCGGCGCGCCGATGACCACGGCGTCGGCTTCGAGGAACTCCTGCAGGGTGTCGGCGCTCAGCTTGGCTTCGTGGGCCAGAGCAGCGTCACGGGCTTCTTCCGGTGTGCCAGCGGCCAGCAGGGTCGAGGACGAGAAGTGGCTGATGGCATCGGCCGCCAGGTCACGGTACACCACCTGAACCGAAGGCTCGGCGGCCTGCCAGGCCTGCACCACTTGCTGGCTCAGTTGGCGCGAAGCAGAGTTGTCGCCGAGGATGCTGGAATCGATGTGCAACAGTTTCATGGGGCTCTCCTGATGGGGGACCGCGGGTTGGCGGTGACGATGGGGAGAATCCTAACGGCAGGATGAATAGCTGATAAGATCCCGATTTCGCGCTAGTTCGTCCCACTGATGGAACAATCATGCAAGACCTCAATGACCTGTTCTACTTTGCCCGGGTGGTCGAAGCCGGTGGTTTCGCCGCCGCCGGCCGCCAGCTGGGCATTCCCAAGTCGCGCCTGTCGCGGCGCATCGCCGAGCTGGAAGAACGCCTCGGCACCCGCCTGCTGCAACGCACCACCCGCCAACTCAAGCTCACCGCCGTGGGCGAACGCTACCTGCGGCATTGCCAGGCAATGCTGCTGGAGGCGGAAATGGCTGACGAGGCCGTGGCCAGCATGACCAGCGAGCCCCGCGGGCGGTTGCGCGTCTCCAGCCCGGTGGGCCTGGCCCACGCCTTTCTGCCAACGGTCATTACCCGTTTCCTGGAACTGCATCCGCAGGTGCAACTGGAGATGGTCCTGGTCAACCGCCGGGTCGATCTGATCAACGAAGGCATCGATGTTGCCTTGCGCGTCCGCGATGTCGGCGACGAAGACCCGGCGCTGGTCACCCGTCGCCTCAATCGCGCGCAGATGCAACTGGTGGCGTCGCCGGACTTTGTCCGCCAGCATCCGGTCACGCACCCCGGCGAACTGGCCGGCCTGCCGGTGCTGGGCGCCGCCGAGGCAGACAGGCTGGTGCACCTGCGCCTGCTGAATGCCGACGGCCAGAGCGAAGACCTGGCGCTGGAAGCCCGCCTGAGCATTGACGACTTCGTCGTGCGCAAGGCCGCCGCCCTCGCCGGCCTGGGCTTCACCGCCCTGCCGCTGCTGCATTGCGAAACCGAACTGGCCAGCGGCGAACTGGTCCACCTGCTGCCGGACTGGTCGATGCCCAGCGGTTTCCTGCAAGCGGTCTACCCGCACCGGCGCGGCGTTCTGCCGGCAGTGCGTGCGTGGATCGATCATCTGGTGACGTCATTCGAGGAATGTGGAGAACGTTATGTCTGAGCACGGCTTCAGTGACGAACAGGCGGCAGCGTTCTGCCTGAGCCTGCCGGGCGCCCGGGAAGACTACAAATGGGGCGGCGTGCGGGTGTTCTCGGTAGCGGGAAACAAGATGTTCGCGGTGATGGACCTGGCCGGTGCCGGGCTGTCGTTCAAGGTCGAAAAGGAATTGTTCCTCGGCTATGTGGATGTGCCGGGAATCCGCCCGGCGCCCTATCTGGCGCGGGCGCACTGGATCAGCGTGGCACCGCCCTACCCGCTGGGGCGTGAAGCGCTCGAGGATCTGCTGCGCCGCTCGCATCAGTTGGTGGTGAGGAAGTTGCCGAAGCGGGTGCAGGTGGGGTTGCTGCTGGATTGAGCCAACTGGCGTGGAAAACTGTGGGAGCCGGCTTGCCGGCGATGGCGTCATAGCAGGCAACAGCGTTGCCTGTGCTGGCCTAATCGCTGGCAAGGCCAGCTCCCACAGGATTCTGAACTGCGCCCCGGATGTTGGACACCCATCCAGCACCGGGGTGTTTTAAATGATCAAGTATTCCAAGCAGTTCAAGCTGTCCGCCATCAAGGCCTTCCTCAAGCGAGGCCGGGGGTTTCGCCACGTGGCCAGCCAGTTTCAAATAGATCCCACCCTTCTGCGGCGCTGGGTCGTGGCTTACCAGCATCACGGCGTGGCCAGCCTCAAACGCTCTCATCAGCGCCACAGCGCCCAGTTCAAACTCACCGTGCTTCATCGCATGCTGAATGAACAACTGTCTCATCGTGCTGCCGCAGCGCTGTTCAATCTGGGTAATTCGAGTCAACTGGGCAGATGGCAGCAGCAGTATTACAGTGGCGAGCTTACAGCCCAGCTTTCAGCGAAGAAGAGACCGCCTCGTACCATGTCCAAGCAGCCCTCCAAGCCCGATGAAACCTCGGTAGTACCTGACGAGGAGCTCTCGGTCGCCCAACTGCTGCGCAAGATACGCAAGCTTGAAGCGGAGAACGCCTACCTAAAAAAGCTCGAGGAATTAGACGAGGCCAAACTCAGGCAGAAGAAAGCCACCACGAAAAAGCCCGGCTGATTGCCGAACTGCACTCGAGTCATTTGCTGGCCGACCTGCTAGACGCTGCAGGCTTGGCACGTGCCACCTACTACTACCAGCTCAAGACCATCGGAGCTGAGGATAAATGTGCCTCGCTGAAAGCCTCGATCCAGGACATCCAGCACCATCACCGTGGTCGCTATGGCTATCGCCGTGTCACCGCGACTCTGCGTCAGGAAGGTCAGTTGGTGAACACCAAGAAAGTACGCCGCCTGATGAACGAACTGGACCTCAAATGTACGGTGCGACCCAAGAAATACAGGTCATACCGTGGCCTGATGGACGAGGCATCACCCAATATCTTGAAACGGGAATTTACGGCTGATCAGCCCAACCAGAAGTGGGTGACAGATGTTACGGAGTTCAAGGTCGCTGGCGAGAAGCTCTACCTTTCGCCGATTCTGGACTTGTACAACGGGGAAATCGTCGCCTACCAGACTGACACGCGACCGCGCTATGCCCTGGTGGGAACAATGCTTGAGCGTGCACTGAAGAAACTCCCGACTGACAGCAAACCGATGTTGCACTCGGACCAAGGTTGGCACTACCGATACCCTGACTACCGCCAGCGCTTGAAGGATACGGGCCTGGAGCAAAGCATGTCGCGCAAGGGCAATTGCCTGGACAACGCCGCGATGGAGAGCTTTTTTGGCACGTTGAAAGCGGAGTATTTCTACCGGGAACACGTCAAGACAATCGACCAGCTCCGTGCTGGGATTGATGAGTACATTCGTTATTACAACCATGAACGTATCAAAATGAAGCTTGGCGGCCTGAGTCCTGTGGCTTACAGAAACCAGGCCGCGTAGCTTTACGCACCTAATGTCCAACTTTTGGGGCGCAGCTCATTCCGGCCAGCCGCGCTATCCAAGGCAGGACTCGATACCTGTGGGAGTCGGCCTTGCCGACGATGGCGTCGGTGCAGGCACCATCATTGCCTGTGATGGCCTCATCGCTGCATGGGTATCTAGACATCTTGCAGTCAGGCACATGGGGCCGGATCACTTGCGATCTTGTGGGAGCGGATTCACCGGAACGCCGGACCGCCGCGAAGGGCCGCAACGCGGCCCCAAACCCGGTATCCCGGGCGTATCAGTCAGACCGGGGATTCAGGCTTTACGACGGTTTCGCCGCCGATCGCGGCGGTCCGGCGCCCCGACACCCCCCCACAAGGCCCTCATCCGGCCCCGGAATCAGCAAGGCTCTAAAGAATGTGCCGCCACTGCCCCAGAAACAGCACATCCAGCCACACCACCTGGTGCACCAGCACGATCAGCCAGAACACCCCCTGATAGGACAACTTGCGCGTCTTGTGCCTCCAGACCTGCTGCGCCACCAGCGCCCCAGGCCAGCCGCCGAGCAGTTCGCTCAGGTGCAACACCTTTTCCGGAACACGCTGGCCCCGCACCAGGGCCTGGCGCTTGTCATGCCAGTACAGCCCGGCACAGATCAGGCTCGCAACGAGATAGAACAGCGCCGGCAGCCAGCTGCCCTCGAGCAGTCCCGTTTTCAGGGCGCCACCGAGGGGCAGCAGGCAGAGCGCGGCAAACGCCAGTAGCTTGAGCCGTGGATACTGCATCAGCCGTGGGCCACCGACCAGTCGACCACACCGAAGGCCCAGGTACCGAGGATCACCAGGCCGAAGGCGATGCGATACCAGGCAAAGGCCGCGTAGCTGTGGCTGGCGATGAACTTGAGCAGGCCGCGCACGGCGATCATGGCGAAGATGAACGACACCACGAAGCCGATGGCAAAGACCATGAAGTCGCCCGGCTGGAACAGCTCACGGTACTTGTAGCCCGAGTACACCGCAGCGCCGACCATGGTCGGCATGGCCAGGAAGAACGAGAATTCCGTGGCCGCCTTGCGCGACAGACCGAACAGCAGGCCGCCGATGATGGTCGAGCCGGAACGTGAAGTGCCGGGAATCATGGCCAGGCATTGGGCGCAGCCGATCTTCAAGGCATCGATCCAGCGCATCTCGTCCACTTCATCAACCCGGATCACATGCTCGCGACGCTCGGCCCAGAGCATGATCACGCCCCCCACCACCAAGGCCGCAGCCACGGTGACCGGATTGAACAGGTACTCGTGGATCAGATCGGCGAAGGCAACACCCAGCACCACGGCAGGCAGGAAGGCGATCAGCAGGTTGACGGTGAACCGCTGGGCCTGACGCTGCTTCGGCAAGCCCACCACCACGTCGAGAATCTTGCGGCGGAATTCCCACACCACCGCGAGGATTGCCCCAAGCTGGATGATGATGTTAAAGGCCATGGCCCGTTCACCACCGAAATCGAGCAGGTCGGCCACGATGATCTGGTGGCCGGTGCTGGAGATCGGCAAAAACTCTGTCAGACCCTCGACAATGCCGAGAATCACTGCCTGCATGGCGGTCCAAAAATCCATCATTCCCCCGTAGGGCGATGCTCGCGGCACGCCCCGTTGTAGTTTTTCGTTGTCTGTTTCAGATGTGCATCAAGGCTCCAGGCACGCCCTGCGGACGAGCGACGACAAAAATGCCGCGCCACTCGTCACGCCCCCTTCAGAAATCGCGCACCGGGGCCGAAATCCTATCAGACCCGCCGGTTTTGTGACGTCGGCGTCTGCGCAATGGATCCACCGAATCAATCACTTATCCATTGGTCGAGTAGGTGGAAGCGGTAAAGCGTGCTTGGATGCTCGTGACAATAACAATAACTCGAGATGACCTTCATGAAGACTTTACGCAGTATGTCGATCAGCCGGCGCCTGTGGCTCATCCTGGTGCTGGCGGTGGCGATGCTGGTGACCCTCGGGTTGCTGATGCTCAACCAGATCCATGGCGACCTGTACCGGGCCAAGGCCGAGAAAACCCGGCATGTGGTGGAAACCGCCGCAGGCCTGCTCAGCTATTACCAGGGCCTAGAAGCCGCTGGCACGCTGAGCCGCGAGGCCGCGCAGCAACAGGCCATCGCCGCCGTACGCGGGCTGCGGTACGACCAGAACGACTATTTCTGGATCAACGACCTGGGACCGAAGATGGTCATGCACCCGGCCAACCCCAAGCTCGAAGGCCAGGACCTCTCCGCCATCCGCGACCCCGATGGTTTCGCCCTGTTCAACGAGATGGTCAGCCTGGCCAGGAGCAAGGGTGCCGGTGCCATCGATTACCGCTGGCCCAAGCCCGGCGCCAGCGAGCCGGTGGAAAAGACTTCCTATATCCAGCTGTTCAAGCCGTGGGGCTGGGTCATCGGCTCGGGTGTCTACGTCGACGACGTGCAGGCCGAGTTCCTCCGCCAGTTGCGCGACGCCTCGCTGCTCGGCGCCGGTATCGCCCTGGTCCTGGCCCTGCTGGTCATGCTGATCTCGCGCAGCATCGTCCGCCCACTGGACGACGCGGTCAGCGCCATGGCCACCATCGCCAGCGGCGAAGCCGACCTCACCCGCCGCCTCGACACCCATGGCAACGATGAACTCACCCGCCTGGGCGAGCACTTCAACAGCTTCACCGGACAATTGCAGCAGGTGGTCAGCCGTCTGCTGCAGGCCGCCCACGAACTGGGCCATTCGGCCGGTGAAGTGGGCAGCACCGCCGTGCAGGCGCAGCAGCACAGCGACCAGCAGTCGCAGCAGATGGAACAGGTCGCCACGGCGATCAACGAAGTCACCTACGCCGTGCAGGACGTGGCGAAGAACGCCGAACAGGCCTCCAGCGAAACCAGCCTGGCCCAGGACCGGGCACGCCAGGGCCAGCAGAGTATCCAGCGCAGCCTGGCGAAGATTGACGAACTGTCGGCCACCATCGATCAGGCCGTGCATGTGATCGAGGCGCTGGCCGGGCAAAGTACCCGGATCGGCAGTGTGCTGGAGGTGATCCGCGCCATTGCCGAACAGACCAACCTGCTGGCCCTCAATGCCGCCATCGAGGCCGCCCGGGCTGGCGAGCAAGGACGCGGCTTTGCCGTGGTCGCCGACGAAGTGCGATTGCTGGCCCAGCGCACCCAGCAATCCACCGCCGAGATCCAGGCCATGATCGAACACCTGCAAGGTCAGTCGGAGGCGGCGGTCAAGGCCATCGATGCGAGCAGCCAGGCGTCGCGGGCCACCGTGGAACAGGCCAGCGAGGCCGGCAGCAGCCTGGATGCCATCAGCCAGGCCCTGCACAACCTCACCGCCCTGAACGCGTCCATCGCCAGCGCCACCTTGCAGCAGTCCCATGTGGTGGAAGACATCAACCGCAGCGTCACCGAAACGGCCGAACTGTCGCGCCAGACGGCAGTGGCCGCGCAGCAGTCAAGCCATTCCGGGCATTCACTCAATCGGTTGAGCGCACAATTGGAGCAGGTGCTGGGGCAGTTCCGTATCTAACTCCTGCTCCTGACGAGTGCTGCAACCCGGCTCGACAGTCCCGGGCATTCAGGTCGGATTACATTTGAATGTCGCGGGAATGGCAGCAGAATACGGAAAGTTGATCCAGACAATATTCTTGTCTTTGTTCACGACCCTCTTGTAGTCGGCCTGGTTCAACCGAGCATCGACGCAAGACGCATCATCCATGCAGAAGAATGCCAACACCGACTGGGTGTTGGTTTCAGCGGGGTGATAGAAACGCAGCTCCGTTGGAAAGCGCCTGGCCAGGACTTTGTGCTGAATGGATTTTCTGGCTTCCAGGAATTGCCGGGCCGCCGTGACACGGTCGTGGCCGCGCTTCATGTTGAAAGTACAAACCAGTGCGAGATCACGCTCAGCCAGTCGATACTGTCCAAGTTCCCAGTCTGCTCCCGTGGCCCCGATAGTGTCACAGGATCTCTCATCCATCGGTGTAGACAGGGAATCACCACAGCCTCTTTCCGTTCGACCCTCACCCTTGAAGACGACAGGAGAAATGCAGGCAATGTGTGATTTAGGCTCATCCGCTGGAACATAGTCCACCGGATTCAGGATATAGCCGGAGAGGTGCACGGTTTCGGGAACAAGGAAGTTCACATCGGCTCGCATCCAGTAGGCCGACGTCGTCCCTAGCTCTGCCTCCGAGGGGCTGGGATTCCATATATGCCAAGCGTTTTTAGCCGGTCGTGCGGCCCCCCTGATGATCAAGCCCGAACAATCGGTGAGCGGGTCCGGCGAACCGTCCGGATTGCGGCACTCGTCCACTATTTTGTTATAAAGCGATTCAACTTTCTTCAGCGTTTCAGCACAGCTTTCTGCCTGCGCCAGGCTTGACTGAAAAGCAAATGGAAGCATCAGTACAAAAGCGATCTTATCAACATGACGTTTCATCGTTAAGTCCTCTGCCACTATCGTTACACCGCCACTCACACTTTTTCCGCAAAACATTTGAATGTCGCGGGCTGATCAGGAGTACCCGGAAAATTGATCCAGATAATATTCTTGTCTTTTTTCACGATTTTCTTGTATTCCTCCCGATTTGCTAAAGAACCGAGGCAAGACGAATGATCCGTGCAGAAGAATGCCAGCACCGACTGGGTGTTGGTTTCCGTGGGGTGATAGAAACGCAGTTCCGTTGGCCTGCGCTTGGCCAGGAACGTGTCCTGAATGGATCGCCTGGCTTCCACGAACTCCTGGGCCGCCGTGACACGATCGTGGCCGCGCTTCATGTTGAACGTACAAACCCGTGCGACATCAGCCTCAGCCAGTCGAGCCTGTCCAAATTTCCAGGTTGCTCCCGTGGCCCCGATGGTGTCGCAGGATTTCTCTTGATCCGGTGTAGACGGGGAGTCACCACAGCCTCTTTCCGCTCGTTCATCACCGTTGAAGACGACAGGAGAAATGCAGGCAATATGTGATTTAGGCTCGCCTTCAGGAACATGGTCCACCGGCGTAAGAATATACCCGGAGCGGTAATCGAATCCTAAAGTTGGGAAGTTGACGTCTGCTCGCATCCAGTAGGCCGACGTTGTACCTAACCTTGATTCTATGTCGGTGGGATTCCATATATACCAAGCGCCTTCAAGCCCAGTTGGAGGACGATCAAGCGCTCTGATGATCAGCCCGGAACAATCTGTGAGCGGGTCCGGAGAACCGTCCGGATTGCGGCACTCGCCTACTATGTTGTTATAAAGAAAATCAACTTTCTTCATGGTTTCAGCGCAGCTTTCCGCCTGCGCCAGGCTTGACTGAAAAGCAAATGAAAGCATCAGTACAAACGCGATTTTATCAATATTCCGTTTCATCGCTTGATCCTCTTGCCACTATTGTCATACCGCTGCGCACACTCATACCGGAGAACAGGTAAATCTCGCGGGCCGGGTAGGAAAATCGGGAAATTCGATCAAGATTACGTCCTTGTCCTTGTTCACGACTTTCTTGTATTCATCCCTGATCAACAGAGCCTCACGGCAAGACGCATTATCCGCGCAGAAGAATGCCAACACCGACTGGGTGTTGGCTTCGGTGGGGTGATAGAAACGAAGTTCCGTTGGCCACCTCCAGGTAGAATCGACATTCTGAATGGATTTTCTGGCCAGCACGAAATCTTTGGCCGCTGCCACACGATCGTGACCGCGCTTCATGTAAAAAGCACACGTATTGTTAACATCAAGCAGGGCCCGGGGAAATTCTTTGACTACCCAGTTTGCTCCGTTCACGCCGATAGCGTCACAGGATTTTTCTTGAGCCGGTGTAGACAGGGAATCACCACAGCCTCTGTCATCGCGACGATCACTGAGGAAGGGGCCAGGAGCAATACAGGCAATGTGTGATTTAGGTTCATTCGCTGGAACATCGTCCACCGGAGTCAGAATATAGCCGGAGCGGTGCGCGGCGTCGGGAGTGAGGAAGTTCACGTCAGCTCGCATCCAGTAGGCCGAAGTTGTCCCCAGCTCTGCCTCCGAGGGGCTGGGATTCCATATATTCAAAGCGTTTTTATTCGGTCGTTCCACCCCTCTGATGATCAATCCCGAACAATCGGTGAGCGGGTCGGGAGAGCCATCGGGATTGCGACACTCGTCCACCAGATTGCTATAGAGTGAATTAATTTTCTTCATTGTTTCAGCACAGTTCGCTGCCTGCGCCAGGCTCGACTGAAAAATAAATGGAAATATCAACACAAACGCGATTTTCTCAACATTCTGTTTCATCGTTAACTCCTCGCTACGCTATAGCCATACTGCTGGAATCGGCGTAAAAACGGCCATGAGGTCAAAGCTGACGTCGTAATTGAAAAAACAAAACCTGCTTTTATTTTTTTACCTCATCTGTCATCGCACGGTATTCCGAGTGCATCTTTTGCAGCTCGTTCTCCGCGTCAAAAACTGCGTCGAAATCAGCGTTGCGCTGCGCCTCAAGTTTCTTTTCCGTAATTTTTTTGTATATACGCATGTAATAACTATCGACATCCACCCCATTCAAACCATCCGTTGCCTCATCACAAGAGAACGTCGCCGTCTTTCCTTGAACATCGGGAAATTTTATTTTTATTATATTTCTAACGAAGCCTGTCAATTCGAAATATTCAATTCGATTTAACACCGCATCCGCACAAGCGGCATCGTTCGTGCAGAAAAAGGCCAATATCGACTGGGTATTGGGTTCCTTGGGGTGATAGAAACGCAGTTCGGTCTGCGACTCGTAAGCAGAATATGTGGTTTCTATGGAATTTCTTGCCTTGAGGAAGTTCTCGGCAGCCTTGACCTTGTCGTAGCCTTCCTTCATATAGAAGGTGCACAGCTTCTGTCCCCTCCGGGAAAGGTTTGCAAACGAATCGCCAAACGGATGGAATTTCTTTCGGTACCAGTTTTCACCATCTATCTTTTCTGCCTGGCAGGACTGCTCCACTTGATCTGTTGATTCTTTGTTGTCACCACACCCTTGGTCATTTCGAAAATCACTCCAGAAGTCCAATGGGCTGATGCAGGCGATTTCAGATTTTGGCTCGCCCTTTGGCACAAGGCTGACAGGCGTGACGATAAAGCCGCCTCTATGCTCGACGCCTGGCGACTCATAGTTGACGTCCTTGCGCATCCACGAGGCAGCGGAAGTGCCGAGCTCCTGGCCTCTGGGGCTCGGGTTCCATATGTACCAACTGCCCGCCGGTTGAGGCGGACTGCTGGCCTCGGGCCGTTTGGCGCCCCTGATGATCAGACCGGAACAATCCGTGAGGGGACCTGTGCCTTCACTGCCTTCGCATTTTGTCACCAGGTTGTTGTAGAGCCTGTTGATGACTTCCAGGGTTTTTGCACACATCGGCACTTCCGCTCGCGCCGACTGGATGACCAAACCGAGTATCAGTACCGGAGCCATACACTTTATTTTGATATCCATGATTTCGCCCTCTCGCCAGACATCCGCTCGCTAGCCTATTTACCCTTGTCCGCCGGTCCGGGGTTGCAGGGCGATGACAGATTCAGCATCGCCTCATGGCTGACATAAGGGCGCACGGGCTCAAGGTTCCATTCGGCTTTTTTCCGCGCGTTGCTGTTGGCGAGATGGCACACGAACTGCCGGCGCATCGATCCGAAGTTGTCAGCATATTGCCGCCACTGCGGGTCATTGCTGTGCTTGTTGTACAGCTCGGCGTACATGCGATCGGTCTCGTCCGGCCCGATGGCGCGGCCGCAGTCCGTGGGCGTGATGCTGAGCGACCAGATGCCTGCGCCCAGAACAGGGTCGTCGCGCTGGATCCATTTGCTTTCCTTGATGCACGGCTTGCAGCGCTTCGCATCGTCCTGTGCCTGCGCGGCGGTCGCCGCTGCGACAGCAGACTGGGCTTGTGCCAGTTGCGCGGCCAGGGCTGCCTGGGTGGCCTGGTCGATCGGCTTGGGACTCACTGCGAACCCGGGACTGGGCGACCTGCCCGCCCTGCAGAAGCCTGGCGTCGACACACTGGCCGGCGGTCGCATCTGGTTGGGCGCACAGGAGAACGTCGCGACGCCGCCGGGTGTCCTGGGAAAGTCGATAGCGATCACCGGCCGGAACTGACCGGTCCTGGCCAGGTAGTCACGCTGATTGGCCAGCGCATCGGCGAGGCCGTGGGGGCCCTCGGTGAAAAATGCCAGCACCGGCATCTGGTCGTTACCGGGGTTGGAGACCCTGACCTCGGTCTGCATCATGAACTCACGGTTGTTGACCAGCCGCCGAGACTCCAAAAACGTCTTGAACGCCGCCGCACGCCCGGCCTGGCCGCGCCCCCTGGCCATATCGAAGCCACATTGAGCCTGGTAGGGATAAGGTCCCCAGACACCATTGGCCGGCTGGTTCGCGAGGAACTGGGCGAGCCATTTCGCGCCGGTGGTAATGCCGGTGTCCTGGCAGAAGCCCTCCACTTTCGAGGTCTGGTTATTGTCGAAGCAGCCACGGTCGTTGCGGTAGTCGGTCCAGCCGTCGGAGGTAAAGGCACACTGCAGGTGCGCGCCCTGCTGCCCTTGGCACAGGTAATCGAAAGGCGTGGTAATGAAACCGTTGGTGGCATCCATGCCAGGGTCATCGAAGTTGATGTCCTTGCGCAGGTAGGAAAATGCGATGCTGCCGATCCTCAGTGCGTTCGGGCTGGGGTTCCAGACATCGAAGGCCTGGCCTTTCGCCGGATCGGCGCGATGCGTTCCCCGGATCAACAGTCCCGAACAGTCAGAGGCGGTGTCACCGTCGGGACAGATGTCCACGGTGCGGTTGTACAGCTCCTGGACCACACTCAGTGTGGCTTCGCAGGTCTCGGCCTTAGCCGATGGAAGCGCCGACAGCACGGAAAGCGAAACAAGCGCGGTCAGGGTATTGGCTGCAATCTTCATGTCAGCGCCTCCTTGGACGATGAAGTTAAAGATTCATGTCGTGCGTTCGGCGCGAATACGACCCAAAACCACCACCGCCCGGCTACTAATCTGCCAAGGCGAAGCCTTTTGCGAAACTGACAAAAATATCAGGTCGGTCGGGAGAACTCGGGTGAAAACGGTTCCTCACCGAATCTCTGAAAAGATCAATTTTGCGTGATTATCCATAATTTTCGGAGACGTTGCCGGCCCGTTCCGCCCTTACGGCGGCTTACTTTTGTCTTGTCAAAAGTAAGCAAAACCGCCCGCTCCCAACATCCGGCCCTACGCTTCGCTACGGGTCCCCTCCCTCCGGCACCTTTCGGGGCCAGCGCGGCCTACGATTTGCTTCGCAAATCTCCATCTCGCGTCTTCGGCTATCGCCGAAGGGTGCTTACGCACCCGGCCCCTACAGGCACCTCCACTCGGCCGGCTGAAGTCGCAATTGGCGGCGTCTGAACTGACGCGCATGAAGAGCAAAAGCCAGAGCAAAAGCTCTGGCTCTTTGGGGCGCCTATCAAAATCAGATCCAAATCTCGAAGATCCGTCCGTGAGAGCGCCGCCCGTAACCTGCGACTTCAGGAGGCCGAGTGGAGGTGTTCGGAAGGGGCTGGGGCGCAGCCCCCTTCGGCGTAGCCGAAGAGCGCGAGTCGTAGACTTGGCGAAGCAAGTCGTAGGCCGCGCGGCCCCTGGAGGACACCGGAGCGAGGGGACCCGGAGCGAAGCGTAGGGCCGTATGTGGGAGCCAGCGGTTTTGGTTCCTTTTTCCAAGAAAAAAGGGACCCGCCGTAAAGGCGGAACGGGCCGCCAACATCGCCGAAAATAACGGATATGCTCACAAAATCAACAACCACAACCCCAAGAATCGCCCCCAAACCTGCATAAAAAGCCCAAAAAAACTGCCGATACCCAAACGAGTATCGGCAGCCCACCTCGTCAACCCCCTTCAATCACTTGAAATTGCAATGCGCAGCCTCAGCCTGCGCCGCACTCACACCGTTCGGGCGGATCGACTCGATATTCCAGGTCGGTTTCTCCCGGTACATCTTCATCAGGCAAACAGTCTGGCGCCGCATCGAATCATCCTTGGCGCCCCAGTACTCCGCGCCCTTCGGATCAGCTGCCAGCGCCTTCTTCTTGATCTCGGCCATCATCTTCGCGTTCTGGTCCGGACCGATGTTACGGCCACAGTCGGTAGGCGTGACTTCCAGCGACATCACCTGCTGGCTGCCATATTCGGGGAACTGGCGCCTCACCCACTTGACCGAACTGACGTACTGCGTGCACTGCGCCGAACCGCCAGGCCCCCAACCCCCGCCAATCTTGTTGTCGGTCAGCGGCGGGTTGCACTTGGCTTCCAGCGACTGTTCGTGGGAGACGTAGGAGCGAATGGGCTCCAGGTTGTATTCCTGCTTGTACCTGACCGACGAGCCGTTCTCCTCCACCAACGAGATATGGCAAACGTACTGACGGCGCAGGGTGGCGTCCCGGTCGCCCCATTTTTTCGCCCCACCCGGCACGGAGGTGGCTTTCTGTTTCATTTCCTCCATCGCCGCGTCAGTCTGGTCCGCACCGATTTCACGCCCGCACGCGGACGGCGTGACCGACACCGAATCGACATGCTGGTTGAGGTAGGCGTCCCAACGGTTGATCCACACCACCGAATCGAAGTAACGGGAGCATTTCTTGGGATCGTCCCCCAGGCCCCAGCCTCCGGCTGCCAGCTCCGTTGCGTTGCCGCCTGGCTCAGGTACCGGTGCAGGTCCTGGGGTCGGCCCTGCTTCGCAGGAGAACGTCGCCTGGCTGTTCTTGTCCCGCGGGAACTGGATCTGGATCACCGGGACATCGACGCCTTTCAATTTTTTGTATTCGTCGCGATTCTTCAGGGCATCCTCACGCCCGGCCGGGTCGGTGTAGTAGAACGCCCAGGGCACTGACTCGTTGCTGGGCGGGTTGGTGTAGCGCACTTCCGTGTAGGAGCCGAACGCCGTGTCCTGGTTCGCCACGTTCTGCATGGCCTTGCGGGCATCGAGGAACTGCTTGAACGCCTCGGCACTCTTGGCGCCATCGGTGGTTCTCAGGTCGAAGGCACAACTGGTGCCACCGATCAGCTCGCTCTGCGAGTACTTGTAGGGTTCGAAATACTTGTCCACCCAGTTCTGACCATTCACGCCCAGCGAGTCACAGGTAGTCTCGACACCCGGGGTTTTCTGGTTGTCGCCGCAGCCCTTGTCCGCCCGTTCGAACGCCCAGGCGTCGGCAGGGAAGGCGCAGTCGATATAGGAACGGTCCGCCTGGTTGGCAACCAGCCAGGGCGGCATGAGCAGGAAACCGTCATTGAAGTTGGTCCACACGTCGCCTTTGACATGAACGTCCGCGAAGACCACGTCCTTGCGCAGGTAGGTTGCCGCAATGTTCCCTTGCTCACGGGATTTGGGGCTCGTTTGCCAGACGTAGTAGTCACCCGCCTTGCCTCCGGTATGCTCGGGACGCTTGGTCCCCCTGGCGATGAGGCCGGAACAGTTGTAGGCCGCCTGGGCCTCGCCGCTGTCCCCCGGACAGTTGTCCACGGTCTTGTTGTAGAACGCCTGGATCTGCTGCAGCGTCTCTTCGCAACCCGCCGCCTGGGCCACCGCCACCTGCGTCAGGAACGGCACGGCCATCAGTAGCGTCCAACCATCAGTGCATCTTTTCATTGTCTTATCTCCTGAAACTGCCATGGCAGCTCGACAAGGGTCCGACGCAACTACGACTCAACAGCCACTACGACGCCGCCCCGACAATCTGACGGCAAATGCGACGCAGCGAAACTGACAAAAATGTCAGGTCGGTCCCCGGCAATCGCTGCCATGGACAAACCTTCACAGGTACAATCCCCACCCCTTTTTCCCGCGTTGAAGGAGTGCCGATGTCCGGCCTCGAATGGTTCGCTGCCGCCCTCGGCGCCCTCTCCGTCTGGCTCACGGTCAAGCAGAATCCCTGGTGCTGGCCCATCGGCCTGGCCATGGTGCTGCTCTACACCTGGGTATTCCATGACGCCCGCCTGTATTCGCAAATGCTCCTGCAAGGCGTCTATGCCGTGCTGCAACTCTACGGCTGGTGGCAGTGGACCCGGCCGGACAGCGTGCGCGAAGCGCGCAAGGTCAGCCTGCTGACGCCAGCGCAGGTCAACCTCGGCCTGTTCATCGGGCTGGTAACGAGCGTGGCAGTCGGTGCGGCCATGAGCACCTGGACGGACGCCGAACAACCCTGGGTCGATGCCGGCATCACCGGTTTCAGCCTGGTGGCGCAAGGATGGATGGCGCAAAAGCGAGTGCAATGCTGGGCGTTGTGGATCGCCATCGATGTCATCTGCGTGGGCTTGTTCCTGCATCAGGGCCTGTACCTGACCGCCGGCCTCTACGGGCTGTTCACCCTGATGGCGATCCAGGGGCTGCGCGAATGGCGCCGCGACCCGGCGTTGGTGGCCGCATGAAGGTGCTGGTGCTCACAGGCCCGGAATCCAGTGGCAAGAGCTGGCTCGGCGCGGAGATCCAGGCGCATTTCGTCGGCGAGCTGGTAGGCGAATACGTTCGCCACTTCATTGACGAACAGCAGCGCGACACCTGCTACGCCGATATCCCGGCCATCGCCCGTGGCCAACTGGCCTGGGAAGACGCCGCGCGCCGGCGCCAACCGCCGCTGTTGATCCTCGACACCCACCTGTTGAGCAACATCCTCTGGAGCCGCACGCTGTTCGGCGACTGCCCGGACTGGCTCGAACCTGCGCTGCTGGAGCGGCATTACGATCTGCACCTGCTGCTCAGCCCCGAGGGTGTGCCGTGGATCGGCGACGGGCAGCGCTGCCAGCCGGAGCTGACCGAACGCCGGGCCTTCTTCGAGTCCAGTCGGCAGTGGTTGCAACGGCACTCGCTGACAACCCAGGTGATCGACGGTGACTGGCCCAGCCGCCGCGCCAGGGTCCTGACTCTCGTGCAAGCGTTGCTGGACGGAAAACCCGCGGCCTGCGCCACCGAGTGTTAAACCACTGATACACCCCGGCCCGTGCCGACCCCCACCCCAGAGCCTGCCAGACCACCGACCGGCCGACTGTCTCGGCGCTGATACAGTCTGGCCGGAGCCCCGATTGGCGGGCATCCCGTTCCTGGCGGCGGCCCGACGGCCGCTGCGTTGTCTCAGCGGCGTTACAGGCAACGCGAAGCGCTCGCGACATTTCCCCGCAACTCGTTGATTTCCTGAACAAAACAAAAAGCGGCACAGCTTCTGCTCTTTCTCTCGCAACGCTGAAGGGCCAGCGCTCAGAAGAAGGAACCGCCGCCGTGGGGAATCACAACAATAATCTGCTCCGCCTTGTGGTCATCGGATATGCACTCAGTGCTTCCTTCATCGCTTCGCTGCCTGCCCAAGCCGAGGGCAACGGCGTGGTGGTACTGACCCGAGACGTCAAAACCCGCAACGCCTTCCGCAACGACCGCCCTGATCCCAATCCGCTCACCGTCAACACCAACGAATCCTCCCGCATCACTGCCCAGACCAGCAACGAACTGAGTGACGGCGACTTCGCCACCGTCGCCAGCGGCGCGACCCTGGTCAACCGGGTGATGGTGCCGGACGCCAGCGGCGGCTCCCGCGTGGTGAATTCGGTACCGAGCAGCCTGCCGGGCCTTGGCAACAGCACCGGCGGTGGCGGCAGCGGCGCAACCGGCAGCATCTCCAATACCGTGAACGCAGGCATCCAGCGCGGCATGGCACCGCTGCAGATCCTCACCGGAGGCAAATGAGATGAAGGCCTCCCTGCTGTTCATCGCCCTGTTCTGCACGGGTAGTGCCCTGGCCGCCTCGCCAGTGGTGGATAACGCCAACATCGACGCCAGCGCCCAGCACTACAAGGGCAACCTGTCGGTCAACCAGGCCGCTGGCGACCAGCAGCAACAGAACAACAGTCGCGCCATTGCCATCGGCCACGACGCCGATGCAACGACCCGGATCATCCAGCGCATGGACACGGCACCGAGCCGCGCCATCGACGCCAGCACCAGCATCGGCGGCAACTCGTTCAGCAACGGCAGCGGCGTGCTGGGCATCAATCAGTCGGCCGGCGCCGGCACGCAACAGGCCAACGCGGTGCGCATCAGCATCAGCGCCATACCGCAAAGCATCGATGACAGCGTCCTGCTCCAGCAGAACGTGGCGCTGTCCAACAGCTCCGATTCAACCCACAACGCCCCCGGCAGTCGCCAGGTCAACACGAGTGACCAGGCCTTCACCGGCAGCCGTGGCGTAGTGCAGTTGAACCAGAGCGCCGGGGTGGGGAACCAGATGGGCAACACCCTGAGCGTACGGGTCGCTGACTGACCCGAAACCTGCAACACAACACTTAACAATCAAAACGATAAATGCGGAGAAACACCATGAAACCTAAAATGGCACTCAAGCCTCTGGTATTCGCACTCGCAGCGGTCATGGCAGTTGCTGCACAAGCGGGCGGACGTGACGACCATGGCGGCGGTCGCGGCCACCACAACGATCACGACAATACCCAATCCCTGTTGCTGTCCCTGCTGATCAACGCCGGCGCCGCCGCCACGGTGATCGACACCCAGACCAACAGCGGCAACTGGGTGAAAAACGAAGCCACTCGCAACGATGCCAAGATGGACAACTCGGCCAATGGCTCGCAGGGCAACCTGGGCGCCAACACCGCGGCCGGTGATGGCAACCAACAAGACAACGTCGCTGCAATCGCCACCGCCGACGAGAGCTTCATCTTCGGCAGCGCCATGGCCATCTCCAGCGCTACCCAGAACAACATGGGCAACCATGTCAAGAACTACTCGACTCGCAACACTGCTACGCTCAACAGCTCGGCCAACGGCAGCTCCGGCAACATCGGGGTAAACGTCACCGCCGGCGACTTCAACCAACAGAAAAACAACCTGGCCATCGCCGTGTCCGGCGGCCGCGTCGCCGCGGCCAGCGCAGCTGCCAACCAGACCACCAATGGCCTGAACGTCAGCAACGAAGCCGATCGCACCTACGACACCAAGACCCTGCACGCAAGCTTCGCTGCCTACGGCAAATACGAAGGCAATGGTTGGGGTTACGTAGAAGACGAAAGCAGCAATGGCCATGGCAACGGTCACGGCAACGACCGTGGCGGCCGTACCGACAAAGATCCGCTGAAGTTCCACGAAGAAGGCGACTTCGCGCTGTTCGGCGTAGCCTCCTACCAAGTGCTGACCCCAAGCGGCTGGGTCAACCCTGTGACCAACACCGCTTCGCTGACCAACTCGCTGAACGGCGTGTCGGGCAACGTCGGTGCCAACGTCTCGGCGGGCTCTGGCAACCAACAAAGCAACTCGCTGTCCATCGCCGCAGGCTGCCGTGCCTGCACTGGCATGTAACAGCCTTGATCGGGGCCCTTCGGGGCCCCTTTCCTTGAATTCAATGGATGGGGAAGCTCATGCGCGCGCTCCTGCTGGCAACGCTGGTCGCACTGGGTAGTCAGGTCGGATCGGTACAGGCCGCGCAAATGGCGGTCGTTGCCTTGCCTGGCGGTACCACGATCTACAAGCCGGTGCAGAGCATCCGCGAACGTCGCTTCGCCAACCTGGTCCAGCAAAAGACCGACTTCAGTTGCGGCGCCGCCGCACTGGGCACCATCCTCAAGCAGGCCTACTGGCTCGACGTGGATGAAGCCCACATCATCGAAGGCATGCTCGCCCACTCCGATCAGGATACCGTCCGGGTGCAGGGCTTCTCCATGCTCGACATGAAACGCTACGTGGAAAGCCTCGGCATGCGTGCCCGCGGCTACCGCATCCCGGCAGACAGCCTGAAAAGCGTCAGCGTGCCGGTGGTGGTGCTGATGGACATCCGCGGCTACAAGCACTTCGTGGTCATGCAACGGGCCGACGACAACTGGGTCTACGTCGGCGACCCGGTACTGGGAAACAAACGCTACAAGTTCGACGACTTCGTCAAAGGCTGGAACGGCATCATCTTCGCCGTCATCGGCGCCGGCTACGACAAGGGCAACGCCCTGCTCGAACCGCCACTGCCGCTGACCGCCAAGAACCGCATCAACAACTTCCAGCCGATCGACGATGCGCAGTTGATGGAGTTCGGATTCATCCAGAGCGATTTCTTCTAACAACAGGTGAGCATGAAGCTCCGGGAGCACCCGATGAAGACTTCAAGCTGGCTGATCGCCGCCTGTCTGGCGGCCAGTCTTCCTGCCCACGCGCAGGTTTTCAAACCCATCGAAGTCAAGGACCAGGAACTGGACCAGTTGCGCGGCCGCTACGTGATGCCCGGGCGCATCATCAGCTTCGGCGTGGTCATGAGCAGTACCTGGCAGAACGCCAACGGCGACCGGATCGGCGCCACCGCCGCACTGCAAGTGCAGCAATCGACCTTCAAGCCGCAGTTCTACGTCTCCATGACCGGTGAGAACGGCAACGGCACCTCCACCGCCCAAGGCACCGGCAACGTGACCGGCGGCGCCGGGCTCGGCACCGGCCAGGGCGTGGTCCAGGTCAACCGCTCCGCCGGCGATGGCAACAGCGCCTACAACAACGTCCAGGTCAATGTCAGCGAGGCCAGCAAGGCCCCGCAACTCGATCCACAGCAAGGCCAGGCCCTGGCCGCCGGCGCCACCCTCAGCGCCACCAACAACGCCGGCACCCTCGCCGTTTCCTCTACCGCCAGCGGCATCCAGATGAGCATCCAGGCCGCCAACAACCAGGGCAGCAGCCTGCAGCGCGTGGCCGACGGTGGGCTGATGCAGGCCACTACCCTGCTGGGCGGCAACAACGCCGTGAACAACCTCGCCCAGCTCAATGTGGTGCTGCGCGACAACCTGCCCAGCGCAGGCGCGCTGAATTGCAATCTGGACCAGTTGAAGGGCCTTCGTATCTCCGGATATTGATCTACGCTCTGTTTCAACTTATTGCGCAGTTGGAAGGGATGGCTAACCTATGCACCGGTCGTTTTCGTTCAATGCAGTCGTTTGTCTGAGCACTCTGGTTCCGTCAACGATGTTGTTTGCGGCCCAGGATCCACAGGTGGAGGCGCTGAAACAGGAGTTGCAGGCCCTCAAACAACGTTATGAACAGCAGCAACAGGCCCTGATGGTCCTGGAGCAACGGGTCCGGCAGGTCGAGGACCAGCCGGCGGCCCAGCAACCCAAGCGCCTGGTGCGCTCCCCCGCGAGCAAGCCAAGCCAGCCCGCAGGTTCGGGCCAGACCGTGGCCGCCGCAGGCGGCACAGGCGCGTCCTACGGCGAATCGCTGAAAGACGACTCGGCGCCCGCCCAGAGCGTGTCCAACCTCTACGACGAGGCCAGCGGCTTCTTCGGTGGCGGCAAGTTCAGCCTCGAGACCGGCATCACCTACGCCCGCTACGACACCAAGCAACTGCTGCTCAACGGCTTCCTGGCGCTGGATTCGATCTTCCTCGGCAACATCAACCTCGATCGCATCAAGTCCGACACCTGGACCCTCGACCTGACCGCACGCTACAACTGGAACCAGCGCTGGCAGTTCGACGTCAACGTGCCGGTGGTCTATCGCGAGTCCACCTTCCAGTCCGGCGGTGCCGGTGGCAGCGGCGCGGCGCTTTCCGATCAGACCGTCACCCGCGATCCGACCCTGGGCGACGTGAACTTCGGCCTGGCCTACAAATTCATGGACGAGTCGGAATACGCGCCGGACGCCGTGGTCACCCTGCGGGTCAAGGCGCCGACGGGCAAAGACCCCTATGGCATCAAGTTCCGCACCGACCCTGGCAACGACAGCCTGAGCTACCCGGAAGCCCTGCCCACCGGCAACGGCGTCTGGTCCATCAGCCCGGGCATCTCGCTGGTCAAGACCTACGACCCGGCGGTGCTGTTCGGCAGCCTGTCCTACACCTACAACCTGGAAGATTCCTTCAGCGACATCAGTTCCACCGAAGGCCAGAAAGTACCGGGCAAGATCAAGCTGGGCGACAGCTTCCAGATCGGTGCCGGCGTCGCCTTCGCCCTCAACGAGAAGATGAGTATGTCGTTCTCGGTGACCGACGTGATCCAGCGTCGCTCGAAAACCAAGGCCGACGGCGAGGACTGGACCACCGTCACCGGCAGCGACGCCAATGCTGCCTACTTCAACGTCGGCATGACCCTCGCCGCCACCGACAAGCTGACCATCGTGCCCAACCTGTCGATCGGCCTGACCGACGACGCCCCCGACTTCACCTTTAGCCTGAAATTCCCCTACTACTTCTGACGCGTTTCAAACGTAAAAGCCCGTGGCTGTCATCGCAGCCACGGGCTTTTGCATTGCGCGGTTTCAGCGGATCTGATGCTTGTGCAACAGCCGGTAGAAGGTCGGCCGCGACACCCCCAGCACCTTGGCCGCAATGCTCAGGTTGTCGCTGTGCCGGTTGAGCACATCGCACAATGCCTGGCGCTCGGCCTGGTGCTTGTAGTCCTCCAGGGTGGCGATGGGCGCAAGGGCCGCACCCTGCTCCTGCAGCCCCAGGTCCCGGGGCTCGATCTGCCGTCCCTCGGCCAGCACCAGGCCGCGGCGCACGCGGTTGGCCAGCTCGCGGATATTCCCCGGCCAGTCGTGCTTGCCCATGGCGCTGAGGGCGTCATCGCTGAAGGTCCGCGGCCGCCGCCCGGTTTCCTGGCTGTAGAAACGGGAAAAATGACTGGCCAGCATCGACAGGTCGCCATGCCGGTCGCGCAAGGGTGCGGTGACCACCTGCAGCACGTTGAGGCGGTAATACAGGTCCTCGCGGAAACGTCCGCTGACGATGGCGCTTTCCAGATCGACGTGAGTCGCCGCCAGCACCCGCACATCCACGGCGATCGGCTGGCTGGCGCCGACCCGCTCGATATGTTTTTCCTGGAGAAAACGCAGCAGATTGGCCTGCAACTCCAGGGGAAGATCGCCGATCTCGTCAAGAAACAGCGTGCCGCCATTGGCCGCCTCGATCCGCCCGACCTTGCGCTGGTGCGCTCCGGTGAACGCGCCCTTTTCATGGCCGAACAGCTCGGACTGGATCAGGTGCTCGGGAATCGCTCCGCAGTTGATCGCCACAAAGGGTTTTTCGCAGCGCTGTGACTGACGGTGCAGGGTTCGCGCCACCAGCTCCTTGCCGGTGCCGCTCTCGCCGCGGATCAACACCGGCGACTCGGTGGGCGCCAGCTTGCTCAGCAGCTTGCGCAACTCGCGGATCGGCCGGCTATCGCCCAGCAGTTCGTGTTCCGGCTCATCGACATGGGCCGCGCCCTTGCCCCGCAGCCGGGCCATGCCGAACGCCCGGCCCAGCGTGACCTGGACCCGCGACACATCGAACGGCAAGGTATGGAAGTCGAAAAACCACTCGCAGACGAAGTCACCAACCTTCTGCGCCCGCAACTCCTGAGCGCTGAGCACGGCGATCCACTCGGCGCCGCTGCGGCTGATGAGATCCTTGACCGCCTCGGGGTGTTGCAGATGAGCGGCATTGAGTCGCAACAGGCCGACATCGCAGGGATGCTCCAGGGCACCACTGAGGGTACAACTGTGAACATCCCAGCCGACGCTGCGCAGACCAGGCAGGAGACGGTGGCAGTCATCGCAGGGATCGACCACCAGCAAACGACGGTTCGGTGCGGGTTCGAGCATGACCGTTCCTTGACGCCAATTATTGGAAATGTGAGTAGAAACAGCATCTTGGCAGACCCGTTTGTAACAGTAGCAACGAACGCCAGTGCCCCCACTACCGTCTGTCCGTCGGCCACCGGGATTAAATTTCGTTCACGGAATTTTCCTGTCAATTCAACGTCTCAAGCCGCGAGTGCAAAACAGGTGTCCGACGAATGAATAAAAAATTTCGCGGTGTGTGTGACTCCACCCGTTACTTCGGACATCAGTACAAGTAACCGCCGCCGCGAACAAACGCACGGTACTATTATTTTGTTGTTTGGGACCAATAGAGAGACCGAACCCATGAACGCTCCGCTGCGTGTCAACGAAGCACTGCTGATTGCCGACCACGCCTTCGAACCCTTCCAGTGCGTCGCCTGGGACGCGCCAAACGGTACCGGCGAGCTAAGCCTGGCAGTGATCGACCGGACCAGCACCCGCATTGGCAGCAAGCAGGTACCAAGCAGCACCTATTCCGACCCGGCGCAGTGGGCAGACCTGATCGAAGAAGTCCGCGCCGAGTTGCGGCAAAAAGGTTACGACCTGCAACCCTGGACCATGCCTTCCTGAGAGCTGCAAGTTTCAAGCTGCAAGCTGCAAGTTAAAGCAGTCCGCGTTATCAGCACTATCAGCTTTCGCTTGTAACTTGTAACTTGTAGCTTGTAGCTTGTAGCTTGTAGCTTGTAGCTTGTAGCTTGCAGCTTGCAGCTTATAACTTGAAACTTCTATCCAATTGATCCATATGGAAATAGTCGGCGCTTAGTTGCTCCGCAAGTTGCCGTGCGCGGCCCAGGCGAACCGGGCCGCTCTCCATGTCGATCAGCAGGCTGGCACAAGGCAGCGGCAGCAGCGCCGGGCTTTTCGCCAGGCGGCCATCGGTCAGCACCAGGCAGCGCTGCCGCTCGCCGGGAAACTGCTTTTGCCGTCGCGCCAACCACTCTCGCGCTTCCTTCAACGCCGCCAGCAGCGGCGTCCCGCCGCCCGCGCCCAGCGATGCCAACCACGGCTGCAGCGCCGCCGAAGCTTTCAAGCCATGCCGCTGCCAGCGCGGCGTAGTGCCGCTGGCTGTCAGCAGTGCCAGCCGGGCGCGGGCGCGATACGCCTGATCGAAGAAACTCGCCAACAGCCCCTTGGCCCGGCTCAACGCCTGATGGCGACGGGTCGAGGCCGACGCATCGACGATCACCAGCCACAGCTCTGGACTGGCCGCGCTGCGCTGGGTCCAGCACAGGTCGGCACGCTGGCGCGGACGGCCCTTGAGCAGGGTCGCCGGCCAGGCCACCTTGCCCTTCCCGGCACTTCGCCCACGGCCACGCGCGCCCTGATCGAGCCTGCCCGCCTTGGGTCTGGCATCCGCAGCGGCGCGGGCACGGATGCTCAGGGCTTTTTTGGCCAGGCCGGCACCTCACGCCGCGCCCCGACAGCAACCGGCTGCGCCGGCATCTCGCCCCACTCCCCGGCTGTGCCGCTCTGGCCACCGGACTGCTGGCCGCGCTGGGGTTGCGGCGCTTGCGACGGTTCGGCAGTGTCCTGCTCGCGCCGCCGATGACGCAGGGCGAATTCCGCCACTGCCTCGATATCTTCGTCCTCGATCGCCAGCGCGCCGCGCCAGGCGGCATGAGCCCGCGCAGCCCGCCACCAGACCAGATCGGCCCGCAAGCCATCGACCGCCGCCGCGAAGCATCGGGCCGTGATCAGCTCCAGGGAGCGGTCATCCAGTTCGATGGACGCCAGCCGCTGCCGGGCGTCCTGGCAGCGCTGACGCAACTCGGCCTGGGCGTCTGCCCAGTCGGCGCAGAAGGCCAGTGGATCACTGTCGAATGCCAGGCGCCGGCGCAGGATCTGCCCGCGCGCCTCGGGCAGCGGCTGGCCGTGCAGCGCCACGTTGAGGCCGAAGCGGTCCAGCAGTTGCGGGCGCAGTTCGCCCTCTTCCGGGTTCATCGTGCCAATCAGCACGAAGCGCGCGCTGTGCCGGTGAGACAGTCCATCGCGCTCGATACGGTTGGTACCGCTCGCCGCCACGTCCAGCAGCAGGTCCACAAGATGGTCCGGCAGCAGGTTCACTTCATCCACGTACAGCACGCCGCCATCGGCATTGGCCAGCACGCCCGGCGAGAAGCGGACCTTGCCCTGCCCCAGCGCGGCGTCCAGATCGAGGGTACCGACCAGGCGCTCCTCGGTGGCGCCCAGCGGCAGGGTCACGAATGGCCCGTCACCAAGCAGGTCGGCAAGGCCACGGGCCAGGGTGCTCTTGGCCATGCCCCGCGGCCCTTCGATCAGCACGCCGCCGATCTTCGGGTCGATGGCGGTCAGGCACAGGGCCAGTTTCAGGTCCTCGGCGCCGACTACTGCGGCCAGGGGAAAGTGCACGGGTTCTGTCATCTCAAGCCTCTTCTTCGCCGTCCAGCAACTGCTCTTCGAGGGCTTCGCGGTAGTCGCCCGGCTCTTCCCAGAGCCCGCGCTGCTGGGCCTCGATCAGGCGCTCGGTGATGTCCCTCAGCGCCTCGGGATTGTGCTGGCGGATAAATTCGCGGGTCGCGGCATCGAGCACGTAGGCATCGGCCAGCGACTGGTAATGATGGTCATCAATCAGGTGGGTGGTGGCATCGAAGGCGAACAGGTTGTCCACCGTCGCCGCCAGTTCGAAGGCGCCCTTGTAGCCGTGGCGCTTGACCCCGTCGATCCACTTGGGGTTGAGCGCCCGGGCGCGGATCACCCGGTTCAGCTCTTCCTTGAGGGTGCGGATGCGCGGGCGCTCCGGCTGGCTGTGATCGCCGTGGTAACTGGCTGCCGGGCGGCCACCAAGGCTTTCCACCGCCGCCAGCATGCCGCCCTGGAACTGGTAGTAGTCGTTGGAGTCGAGCAGGTCGTGCTCGTGGTTGTCCTGATTCTGCAGCACCGCCTGCACCTGGCTGAGGCGCCGGGCAAAGTGGCCACGGGCTTCGGTGCCGTCGTCGGCGCCGCCGTAGGCATAGCCGCCGTGGTTCAGGTAGACCTCGGCGAGGTCTTCGCGGCTGTGCCACAGACGTCCGTCGATGGCGTTCTGCACGCCCGCGCCGTAGGCACCAGGTTTGGAACCGAACACCCGCCAGCCGGCCTGGCGCCGGGCCTGTTCTTCATCCAGACCGCTGGCCAGCAGTTCGGCCCGCTCGGCGCGCACCCGTGCAGCCAGCGGGTTGAGGTCGTCCGGCTCGTCCAGCGCAGCCACGGCCTGCACCGCGGCGTCGAACAGCTTGATCAGGTTGCCGAACGCGTCGCGGAAGAAGCCAGACACTCGAAGGGTGACATCCACCCGCGGGCGGTCCAGCAGGCTCAGCGGCAGGATCTCGAAATCATCGACACGGTGGCTGCCCGCTGCCCACACCGGCCGCACGCCCATCAGCGCCATGGCCTGGGCGATATCGTCACCGCCGGTGCGCATGGTCGCCGTACCCCACACCGACAGGCCGAGCTGGCGCAGGTGATCGCCGTGGTCCTGCAGATGACGCTCGAGAATCAGGCTGGCGGAGGCGAAGCCCAGGCGCCAGGCGGTGGCGGTGGGCAGGTTGCGTACATCGACGGTGTAGAAGTTGCGCCCGGTGGGCAGCGTGTCGAGCCGTCCGCGACTCGGGGCGCCGCTGGGGCCGGCGGGCACGAAGCGGCCTTCGAGGGCGCTGAGCACGCCCTGCATCTCGGCCGCGCCGCAGGCGTCCAGTTGCGGCGCCACCTGCTCGCGCAGCCCTTGCAGTATGGCAAGCACTTCGTCCCACTGGCTGTCGTCGGGTAATTCGGACACGCCGGACAGCGCCGTCTCGATCAACGCGGCGCTCAGCAATTCCAGGCGCTCGCGGGTATCGCCGTGGGTACGCCACGGGCCGCAGTCGAATGCCGCCAGTGGCTCGGGGCGCGGGCCGCTCCAGGGCTCGCCGAGGTCGCAGTCCAGCGGGTCGAAGCCCAGCCGCAACGCCCGGGCGAGCGCACGGGGCAGGCTGGCATTGGCACCGCGACCATCGCCCCTGGCCACGCGCAACAACGCCTGCAGGGTGTCGATGCGCAGGCGACCGACCGGTGACTCACCGAACACATGCAGGCCATCGCGGATCTGCGATTCCTTGAGGTCGCACAGGTAAGTGTCCAGCCGTGGCAGCCAGACGTTGGCGTCGTCCAGGGCGCCATCCAGTTGCAGCTCGCGGTCGATATGGTTGTCGCGCACCAGTTGCAGGATGTCTTTCTGCAGTTCCACGGCGCGGCGCGGATCAAGCAACTGGGCTTCGTAGTATTCGTCGGCCAGCAGCTCCAGGTTGCGCAGCGGCCCGTAGGTTTCGGCGCGGGTCAGCGGCGGCATCAGGTGGTCGATGATCACCGCCTGGGTGCGGCGCTTGGCCTGGGCGCCCTCGCCCGGGTCGTTGACGATGAACGGGTAGATGTTCGGCAGCGGCCCGATCAGCGCATCCGGCCAGCACTGGTCGGAGAGACCAACGCCCTTGCCCGGCAGCCACTCCAGGTTGCCGTGCTTGCCGACATGGATCAGCGCATCGGCGGCAAAGCCGTGGCGCAGCCAGAAGTAAAAGGCCAGGTAGCCGTGGGGCGGTACCAGGTCCGGGTCGTGGTAGACGGCGCTCGGGTCGAGCTGATAGCCACGCGCCGGCTGGATGCCGACGAAGGTCAGGCCCAGACGCAGGCCGGCGACCATCATGCGCCCGCCACGGAACATCGGGTCCTGCTGCGGCTCGCCCCAGCGTTCGCGCACCGCCTGCTGATTGGCTTCGGGGAGTTGGGCAAAGGCCGCCAGGTAGTCGTCCAGCGCCATGCTCTGGGCACAGGGGCGCTGGTCGAGGGTGTCGAGGTCGTTGCTGACACCGCCCAGCAGGTCGTGGATCAGCGCGGTGCCGGTATCCGGCAATTCGCTCACCGGATACCCCTGCTGTTTCAGCGCCCGCAGGATATTCAGGGCCGCCGCCGGCGTGTCCAGGCCGACGCCGTTGCCGATGCGACCATCACGGGTCGGGTAGTTGGCGAGGATCAGCGCCACCCGCTTCTGCGGATTGGGCAGGCGCGCCAGTTCGCACCAGCGCCGTGCCAGCTCGGCGACGAAATCCATGCGCTCGGGGTGCGGCCGGTAGCAGACCACATCGGACTGGCTGCGCTCGCTGCGCCAGGCCAGGTCCTTGAAACTCACCGGCCGGGTGATGATCCGCCCGTCCAGCTCCGGCAAGGCGATGTGCATCGCCAGGTCCCGGGCGCCGAGGCCCTGTTCGCTGGCCTCCCAGCCCGGCTGGTTGTCCTGGGCGCAGATCGCCTGCAACACCGGGATGTCACGGCGGAACGGGCGCAGGTGCGGCTGTTCCGGGCTGGACTGGGCGAAGCCGGTGGTATTGAGGATCAGCGCAGCGCCGGTTTCGTCCAGCCAGTCTTCGACCTGGGCCAGGCAACCGGCTTCCTTGAGGCTGGCTACGGCGATCGGCAAGGGATTGAGCCCGGCACCGGCCAGACGCTCGCAGAACACGTCGACGAAGCCGGTGTTGGCCGCCTGCAGGTGCGAGCGGTAGAACAGCAGCGGCACCACCGGCTGGCCGGCTTGCCAGTCGGCACGCCAGTGCGCCAGTCCGGGTTCGGCATGATCGGGGTGGTAAAGGCTGGTACGCGGCAATTGCCGAGGTTCGTCCCAGGCGTAATCGCGACCCAGCCACAGACTGGCCAGGCAGTTGAACAGATTCAGGGCGTTGGCCTTGCCGCCCTGGCGCAGGAAGTGCCAGAGCCGTTCGGCGTGTTCGCCCGTCACGCTGCCCAGACTGCTCAGCTCCGGGTCCGGACGGTCGTCGCCCGGCACCAGGATCAGCTTCACGCCACGGGCGGCCAGTTCCACCAGTTGCTCGACGCCGTAGCGCCAGTAACCGATGCCGCCATGCAGCGACACCAGGATCACCTTGGCGTGGCGCAGCACCTGGTCAACGTAAAGGTCTACCGAGGCATGGTTCTGTACCTGCATGGGGTTGGCCAGGCGCAGGCTGGGGTAATCGCCCGGCAACTGCCGGGCGGTTTCGGCCAGCAGCGCCAGGTGCGAATCACCACTGCAAAGGATCACCAGCTCGGCAGGTGTCTGCCCGAGGTCGGCAATGCTGTCGTCCGGTACGAAACCACCGGGCTGGGTCCGCAGCAGGTGCATGGATCAGGCGCCCAGGGCCGAGCGCAGACGGGCTTGCAGGACCTCGGCCTCCAGTTCCTGGCCGATCAGCACCAGGCGCGTGACCCGCGGTTCGTCGGCGCGCCAGGCGCGGTCGAAGTGCTTGTCGAAGCGGGTGCCCACGCCCTGGATCAGCAGACGCATCGGCTTGCCGGGAATGGCGGCGAAGCCCTTGACCCGCAGGATGCCGGTATCCACCACCAGTTGGGTCAGGGCGTCCAGCAGCAGGGCTTCGTCGGCTTCCGGCAGTTCCAGGGAGATGGAATCGAAGGCGTCGTGATCGTGATCGTCGTGGTCGTCGTCATCATGGTGGCTGTCGTGGTGGGTGCGCCGGCCATCGATATGAGCTTCGGACTCGGCGCCCAGGCCCAGCAGCACGTCCAGTGGCAACACGCCTTTGCTCGCCTCGATCACCTTCACCGCAGGCGGCAGCTCTTCGGCCACTTCGGCACGCACCGCAGCCAGGGCGTCGGCGGCGATCAGGTCGGCCTTGTTCAGCACCACCAGGTCGGCGCTGGCCAGTTGGTCGGCGAACAGCTCGTGCAGCGGCGATTCGTGGTCCAGGTTCGGGTCCAGCTTACGCTGGGCGTCCACCTGCTCGGGGAAGGCGGCGAAGGTGCCGGCGGCCACGGCCGGGCTGTCGACCACGGTGATGACCGCGTCGACGGTGCAGGCATTGCGGATTTCCGGCCACTGGAAGGCTTGTACCAGAGGCTTGGGCAGCGCCAGGCCGCTGGTTTCGATCAGGATATGGTCGAGATCGCCGCGACGGGCCACCAGTTCGCGCATCACCGGGAAGAACTCTTCCTGGACGGTGCAGCACAGGCAGCCGTTGGCCAGCTCGTAGACACGGCCGCTGGCCTCTTCCTCGGTGCAGCCGATGCTGCATTGTTTGAGGATCTCGCCGTCGATGCCCAGCTCGCCGAACTCGTTGACGATCACCGCGATGCGGCGGCCCTGGGCGTTGTCCAGCATGTGCCGCAGCAGGGTGGTTTTGCCCGAACCGAGGAAGCCGGTGACGATGGTGACGGGGAGTTTGGCCAGTGTTTTCATGTCGGATGCCCTTGGCAGGATGGCGGGCATGCGGGACGGGAGCCGCAGGCCGTCTGGCCTGGGCGCGTTCGCCACCGGATCACCCCGCCCGGTTGAATGTCGGAAACTGTACGAGGCAGGTCTCCTGGCTCGCGCTGTGCCCTTCAGGGCGTCACCGACGCCTTCCCGCCGTCTGGGCAGTGGCTGTGTCGATGCTGGCAGCGCCTACAGTTGCGGGGGCAGCCGCGGCCTGGCCAATAAAGGCGCACCGCGTTCCCCTCTTCGGTTCTGTACGAAAAGCCTTGATACTCGGTGATGCTGCGTTGAAAACAGCCTCGGAATGCTCATTGACAACCAGTCAACTCCGCTTCCTCGGCTGTTTTCGCCTTGCCTGACCTTCGTCTCAAGACTTTTCGTACAGAACCTAGCTCCGGCCCGCGCCGAAGAACCTCGAATCGGCAAGGCTACGCAGTGCCCGGAAGTCGGTCAACCGCTGTATTGACGGATGTCAACGCGCGTGATTTCCTAGCGCGATTCGTTTGGGTGCCTTTTTTATTACAAAAGGTGAAACGGGAAACCGGTAAAAGCCGGTGCTGCCCCCGCAACGGTAAGCGAGGAAAGCGTCTGATCCACTGTGCCAGCAGTTCGGCATGGGAAGGTGACGCCACGGTTGGAGTTGTTCATCCACCCTCGCCAGCCCGGAGACCGGCCCAGACCAGCATTGACCAAACCTGCGGTGGGCGGGCGACGTTGCAACTCCTGGGCGAGTCCGGTCAGGGGTTCTTCGCGCTTGCCTGTTGCCGATAACACCAAGAGGAAAGCGCCATGCCGATCACCACAGCCCGTCCTTCCATCGCCACACCCGTCACCCTCAGCCAGCGTATCGTCGCCGCCGTAAGCGCCTCGGTACTGGGCCTGTGCCTGGTCTACTTCGCCGGGTTCTCGCACATCGAAGCGGTGCATAACGCCGCTCACGACACCCGCCACAGCGCCGCCTTCCCCTGCCACTGAGGCCTGCCCGAATGTTCATGCGCATTGCCCGCACCGCAGGCTTCGCCGGCCTGCTGGCCGCCCTGCTGTTGACCCTGTTGCAGAGCTTCTGGGTGTCGCCGCTGATCCTCCAGGCGGAAACCTATGAAACCGCCGCCCCGGCCGCTCACGAACACGAGCATGCCGGCGCCGCCGCCACTGAAGAACATCACCACGACGCCGAAGCCTGGTCGCCGGAAGATGGCTGGCAGCGCGTGCTGTCCACCACCGGTGGCAACCTGGTGGTCGCGGTGGGCTTTGCCCTGCTGCTCGCCGCCATGTACACCCTCCGCAGCCCGGGACGCGTGGCCACCGGCGCCCTCTGGGGCCTGGGCGGTTTCGCCGTGTTCTGCCTGGCACCGAACCTCGGCCTGCCGCCCGAACTGCCCGGCACCGCCGCCGCCGACCTGGCCCTGCGTCAGTACTGGTGGGTCGGCACTGCCGCCGCCACCGCCGTGGGCCTGGCCCTGATCGTGTTCGCCGGCAACTGGCTGCTCAAGGCCGTAGGCCTGGTGCTGCTGGTCCTCCCCCACGTGATCGGCGCGCCGCAACCTGAAGTGCATGAGAGCCTGGCACCGGAGGCCCTGGAGTCGCAGTTCATCGTCGCTTCGCTGCTGACCAACGCCGCGTTCTGGGTCGCCCTGGGCCTGATCAGCGCCTGGCTGTACCGTCGCCAGGCGGCCTGATGACCGTTACACCCGGCGTAACCCCGCTGTTCGCCGGGCTGGGCTGCCGTCGCGGCAATTCGGCCAGTGCTCTGGCCAGACTGCTGCGGCAGACCCTGCAGGCCCATGACCTGCCCGTTTCCGCCCTCGCTGGCCTGGCCAGCATCGACCTCAAGCGCAACGAACCCGGCCTGCTGCGCCTGGCGGCCGACCTCGACCTGCCGCTGATCTTCTTCAGCGCCGCGCAACTGGCGCCCTTTGCCTCACGCCTGAGTCACCATTCCGCCATCGCCTTTCGCCACAGCGGCTGCCACGGCGTGGCCGAAAGCAGCGCCCTGGCCTTGGCCGAACAGGCCGGCGGCGGCATCGCGCAACTGCGCATCACCCGTATCGTGCAGGACGACATGACCCTGGCATTGGCCTGGGCACCGTCCTTTGGCGGATAATCCGCCGCCTCTCGTCCAAGGATTCGTCATGACCGTCTATTTCATCGGCGCCGGCCCCGGCGACCCGGAGCTGATCACCGTCAAGGGCCAGCGCCTGATCCGCCAGTGCCCGGTGATCATCTACGCCGGCTCCCTGGTACCCGCTGCAGTGCTCGAAGGCCACAGTGCCGAGACTCTGATCAACAGCGCCGAGCTGCACCTGCAACAGATCATCGACGCCATCAGCGCCGCCCACGCCAAGGGCCAGGACGTAGCCCGGGTGCACAGCGGCGACCCCAGCCTGTACGGCGCGATTGGTGAGCAGATCCGCCATTTGCGCGAGCTGGGCATTCACTACGAGATCGTCCCCGGCGTCACCGCCACCGCTGCCAGTGCCGCGCTGCTGGGCTGCGAGCTGACCCTGCCGGACATTGCCCAGAGCGTGATCCTCACCCGCTTCGCCGACAGCTCGCCCATGCCCGAGGGCGAGGCGCTGGCCAGCCTGGCGGCGCACGGCACGACCATGGCGATTCACCTCGGGGTCCGTCATCTGGCACGGATCGTCGAGGAACTGCGCCCGCACTACGGCGGTGACTGTCCGATTGCCGTGGTCCACCGCGCCACCTGGCCGGACCAGGACTGGGTGCTGGGCACCCTCGACGACATCGTCGGGCAGAGCGAGCGCAAGGGGTTCCGCCGCACCGCGCTGATCCTGGTGGGGCGGGTGCTGTCCAGCGACAGCTTCAGCGAGTCGGCGCTGTACCGGGCCGGACACGCGCACCTGTATCGCCCATAATGGCCACTTGCATTGCCTTCGCAGCCCCTTCAACCTAGGGCTTCGGCATATTTCAAAGGACTACCTTCATGCTTGAGCTCCGCCCCTGCTGCGAATGCTGCGCCACCGACCTGCCAGGCGACAGCCGCGATGCGATGATCTGTTCGTTCGAATGCACCTATTGCCGCAGCTGCGCGGAAGGTCAGTTGAAGGGCAAATGCCCGAACTGTGGCGGCGAGCTGCAGCCACGTCCGGCGCGGGTGGGCGAGAAGCTGACGCGCAACCCGGCGACCACGGTACGCACGGTGAAAGCCGGGGGATGCCCGGCACATTGAAACAGGGCCTGCAATGCAGGCCCTTTTTTCTGGCTAGTGCGGCTGCAGCTTGTTCTTGATCAGGCCGATGACAAAGGTCAGGATCGCTCCGCCTGCGCCACCGCCCACCACGCTGCTGATGATCGCGGCAAGATCCAGGGTGCCGGCTGCGCCAGCCTCGGCCAATGCCGGATCGCCGGTGAAGTGGGACAGGATCTGCCCGAGCACCACGCCACCGACCCCACCAAGAATCGAATTGAGCAGCGGGCCCATGCCTTGTTTGCTCATCCCCGCCGCATTGCCGCCTACCACACCACTGATGATCTGAATCGCCAGACTGATGATATCCATCGCAATTGCCCCTCTATAGCGCCTGAATTGACGACTCGCGAGCGGGCTACTTCGGATACGGCCACCACCACCGGCGTTGAGGCGTCGTGGTCCGACCAACGACGGCAAGCTGTTGCGGATAGCCGACAGTATAGGTAGGACTTTTCGCACGCGCGAATCACGCGCCAGGAGGCCGGCGGCGGATCAGGGCCTGACGTTCTTCAGTTCGTTGAGCAGCCCCAGCAGCGATTGCAGCTTGGCCTCGCCGAACTGTTCGAGGATGCGCTGGTAGTTGCGCTCCATGTCTTCGCTCATGTCGATGAAGCACTGCTGGCCCTGCTCGGTCAGGGTGACGAACACCCGGCGCTGGTCCTGGGTCGACTTCTTGCGTCGGACCAGGCCATCGCGCTCCAGGCGACTGAGCACGCCGGTCATGCTCGGCTTGAGGATGCACGCCTGCTCGGCCAGTTGATGACTCTCCAGCTCACCCTGCTGACGCAGGATGCGGATCACCCGCCACTGCTGTTCAGTCAGGCCGTGCTCGTTGAGAGAAGGACGGAAGAACGCCATCGCGGCTTCGCGGGCTTGCAGCAGGGTCAGCGTCAGGGACGGTCTTGGAGTAGGCATGGTCAGACTGATATCAACGGGGATTGCGCAGCTTAAGAGCGGGGGCGGCGCGCCGCAAGGTCCACCCAGAGACCCTGTGCCGCCGAAGGAAACACTCGTCAAATATAATGAACTCATATTTCAAGGAAAAATCATCATTAACCCATTCAAATCAACGAATTAAACGATAAACCACAGGTATCACGTTAAAAAATATGCACATGAAAGCGTTAATCCGCTTGATATATTTAACGGCTCTGGCAAGCTATGGGGCAGGTTTCGACCGGGAATCGACGTCCGCGTGCACACCCGGCAGTGCTCGAAACCCCAGGTAGCGCAAGGCAAGGCCGGCGCGCCTGCACAACAATGACAGGCTGCGCCTGTCCCAAGGTGACATATGCCCAACAGCAACATTGGCAATAAGAATCAGAAATCCCGCAAACCCGTGGTCCTGATGACCATGGGCACGCAAGAGCGCAAGGGTCACGACTATCAGGTGATGACCCACAAATACATCGTGCCGCTGGTGGAACACGCCGGCTGCGTTCCGGTCATGGTGCCCACCTGCTGCGGAACCGAAGACCTCGAGCAATACCTGGACATGGCCGATGGCGTTTACCTGACCGGCGCCGGCAGCAACATCGACCCTGCCCTCTACGGCCAGGAAAACGAAACCCCCGGCAAGGCCCAGGACCGCGACCGCGACCTCTTCGACCTGCCATTGGTGCAACTGGCGATCGCCCGTGGCCTGCCGATCTTCGGCATCTGCCGTGGCATGCAGGAAATCAACGTGGCGCTGGGCGGTGACATCTATCAGAAGGTCTACGCCGAGCCAGGTTTCAACGATCACCGGGAAAACCCGGAAGATCCGGTAGACGTGCAATACAGCGCCGTGCACAGCGTGCGCATCAAGCCGGACAGCTGGCTGCGCGAGCTGCTGCAAAGCGACGAGATCCGCGTCAACTCGCTGCATGGCCAGGGCCTGAAGAACCTGGGCGAAGGCGTCGAGCCGCTGGCCCACGCCGAGGACGGTCTGGTCGAAGCGATCCATGCCCCCAGCCTGTCGCCCTTCCTGTTCGCGGTGCAGTGGCACCCGGAGTGGCAGGCCGCGAAGAACCCCGACTCGGTGCGGATGTTCGAAGCCTTTGGTGAAGCGTGCCGCGCCCAAGCGAGCAAGAAGCAGCAGAGCAAAAGCCAAAGCATTGCATGAATAAATGTACGTAAGTCGATGATTTATATCGGTTTATGTCTTTAAAAAGGCCGCACCGAGCGCTCTCGGTGCGGCCTTTTTCGTTGCCTCGGTTAAAGGCATGCATTACTCAACTTTAACAATTATCTGCAAGCCACTGTTTTTAAACAAAATCATGGCAGCACCTCCAGCCTCGGCAAGCTCTCTGCCCCGCCCCTCAGGTTCCCCTCGATCTGCCCCGCCATCGACCAGACTCCGGCCATTACCCCGGAGCCATGGTTCTCCATCAGGTTCTGCCATTCCTCGTTCAACGCCACATTGAGGATCACCCGCAGCTGTTCGACCATCTCGGGGCGATCGCTCTCGTGCATCATTGCGCCGATGCCGGCGGACGCCACGGAAATCAGCAGCCCGGCCGCCTTGCCCACCGCCGCCGCCACCGCGCTGGCCGCACCACGGGGTGCCAGGGTGGCCTCCAGCCGCGTGCTGGCCTTGCTCGCCACCGATGAGAGGCCGGTATCCGAGGCGCTGGCGTTGCTCGCGGCGATCTGGCGGATCTGTTCGTCGAGGGCCCGCCAGGCAGGCAACTGCACGAACGGCCGCGCGGCGAGCACCTGATGCACACTGGCATCTCGCGCCGCCGGCGGGCCAAGGGCAATGGCGGGAATACGGTTCAGGTGCAGGGCGAACTGGTCAGGTGCGGCCCGGTAGCGCTGGCTGATGGCTTGCAACTGCTGGCCGAGGAGTTGCACGTACAGCTCGGTGGCGCGTTCACGAATCAGGTCCGGATTGATCTGTTCGGCCACCGGCTCCAGCACCCGTTCGCGATATTCTTCCTGAAGATAGAGCGCTAACCTGTTGTCACCACTTGGATTTTTACTGTCCTCGCTCATCTTGTACCAAGCCACTTTGAGCGTCAGCCACTGCTGAGTCCAATAGCCGGTGAACCAGGGAATGAAATCGGACTCGGTGCGCGCCTGCACCTGCTCGCGCCAGACCCGCATCGACCTGCGCGCGTAGTCGCCCGCCGAACCGGTCGCGCCACGGGAAGCCATGACGATCTCGCGGTCCACCTGCTGCCACGCAGCCTGGGACAGCACCACCGGCGGCGTTTCCGGTGTCCGCGAGCGCGAGCCGCAGCCGCCCAGGCCCAGCATCACGCCAGTCAACAAGGCCACGGCCACAACAGAAGTGTTCACGATCTGCGCCCTGCCGGAGTCGAGGGATCGCACGGGACGCCAACTGCAAGCGTCCGCCCCGGACACCGAATCAGGGTCCGTTGTCCGAGTATAGGAGCGCTACGGCGCTGTCACTTCCCGATCAGCGACCATTGGGCCAACGGCAGGTAGCGCCCTTTGCTGGACTCGAACAGCACGAACTCGCGGCCGGGCAGGCGAAACTCGGTATCCAGCGCCACTTCCGGCACCGGCTCGCGATAATCACGCATCAGCGTCAGGTGCGGTCGGAAATCCCGCGAGTCCGCTTCGAAGCCCAGCGGCAGCATCGCCTGGTGCAAGGCATACACCCAGTGCAGAAACGCGGGCGGTACATCTTTCGCCGTCAGCACCAGCGTCTGGCTGCGGCGCCAGGCGTCCACCTGGTTCAAACGCAGGTCGACCGGCCGCTCCAGCGGGCGCAGGCGCGCAGCGGCGTCGAGAATCGCAGGCACCTGGCCGGTGCCGACGTCGCCAAGGAACATCAGTGTCAGGTGAAAGTTCTCCGTCGGCACCGGACGGCCGCCGCGCAGGCCCAGGCCGCGGCGCCAGCGGGAAATGGCCTTGCCCTGCTGCGGGCTGCACGGCAGGGCGAAAAACAGACGCTTGAACGGTTCATCAGGGGCCATGCGGGGTGTCCTGCCTGCAGAAGATCAGGACACCTTAGCAGGCGTTACACCGGCGAGATGGTCCCCAACGCCCCGATCACGATTGCCAGCACCAGGAACCCGAACAGAAAAATCGCCATCTTGCCCATCACAGCCTCCAATAACCTCGATCAAACGGGTCAGACGGGGTGGTGGAAACCGGAAAACCACCGCAACCTCGTCTGATGGGGCTATTGTCGGCAAGCCGCTGTTTGCATAACAGACGCAGAAAGCAGAGAAAAAACCGTATCAGAAGCGGAAATGACCGACCATCACATGCAACTGCTTGCTCAGGTGACTGAGCTCGGTGCTGGCCGCGGAGATTTCCGCGCTGGCGGTGGCCGATTCCTCGGCGGTTTCCCGCACGCGGGTCACGCTCTGGTTGATTTCCTCGGTCACGGCTGCCTGTTCCTCGGCGGCCGTGGCGATCAGTTCGCTCATCTGCTGGATGTTCGACACCTGGCGGGTGATGTGCTCCAGCGCCATGCCGGTATCGCGCACGCCGGTCACCGAAACGCTGGTCTGCTTGAGGTTGGTCTGCATCATGCCGCTGCTCTCGTCAGCGATATGCTGCAAGGTACCGATCAGTTGCTCGATTTCGCTGGAGGACGCCTGGGTGCGCTGGGCCAGGTTGCGCACCTCGTCGGCGACCACCGCAAAGCCACGCCCGGCCTCACCGGCCCGCGCCGCTTCGATGGCAGCGTTGAGGGCCAGCAGGTTGGTCTGTTCGGCCACCGCCTTGATCACATCGAGAATCGCACCGATGCGCCCGCATTCCTGCTGCAGACGCCCCAGCGACTCAGCGGAAATGCCCACGCCGCTGGCCATTTCCTCGATCTGGCGGATCGCCTGCTGGGACATCGCCAGCACGCTGCTCACTTCGTGGTCGGCCCCCTTGGCCGCGCTCGCCGCCTCTTCCGAGTTCTTTGCCACTTCCTGCACGGTCATGGCGATTTCGTTCATCGCGGTGGCGACCATGTCGGTCTCGTTGCGCTGGCTGTCGATACCTTCCTGGGTGCTGCTGGTGATGGCCGCCAGTTGCGAGGCCGATGCCGCCAGTTGTTGCGAACCGCAACCGATCTGCGAGATCACCTCGCGCAGGCTGGCATTCATGGCGTTCAAAGCGCCGAGCAGCGTCCCCAGCTCGTCGCTGCGCTCGACCTTGATGTCGGCGGTCAGGTCGCCGCCGGCGATGCGTTGCGCTGCCTGTACCGCCTGGCGCAGCGGGTAGACGATCTGCCGGCTGATCAGCAGCGCGACGACGATGCCGCAGAGAATCGCCACCAGGGTTACCGCCGCCAGGCGCAGGTGAGTGCTCTTGACCTGCTCGGAGGCACGGGCCTCCTCGGCGTAGTACAGCTCGTTGGCGCCGTCCTGCAGGCGTTGCAGCAACTGGTTGGCGGCGGTCAGTTCGGCCACCGAGCGGGCCTGGTCGCGGGCACGGGTGTAGGTTTCCAGGTCGGCCTGGAGCTTTTGCGCGGCGCCCAGGTCCTGAGCCGGCCAGCGGCCTTCGCGGGCATCGCTCACCAGTTGTTCGAAACCTTCCTTGAGCTTGGCGTGGTGCTCCTGGTGCAGCGCCTGGTGCCGGGCATCGTTGCTCAGGGCGAAGTTGTAGTTGGCCTCACGGGTAAAGACGATTTCATCGAACAGGCCGCTGATGAAACTGATGCGCTGGAGCGAGGCACTGCTGTTCTGCAGGCCGAAACCACCGAGCAGCGACAGCAGCAAGGCGAAGGACAGCAGCAGACCGAAACCCAGGCCCAGTTTGCGCGTGACGCTGAGGTTCTTCAGCGTGAATGCCTGTGACATACCTTTCTCCAACCTGTGAAATTCATCCTCGCCGATCCGCAGGTAACGGTGGTCGGCAAGCCCTGGAAAATCCGGGAGTCATGTCATGACGCTGAAGCCGTGAGGGATCAGGTCCTGTACGTAAAGCGCCCGTACAGACCTGGGTGCGCAGGGGTGTTCCGGAGGGGGAGTCACGCGCTGGCATCCATGCTGCCCCCGCAAGCGGGAAGCGTTGTTAGCGGGCGTCCGTTGCCCTGTCTTGCCCTTGCTTTTAGTAAGGGAATAGTAACATTCGCAAACGATTGATTCCAATATGACACTAATGTCTGTTTGCCGCTATCGCACCCGCGGAACGGGTCGCTTTGGTGATACTCTCTTGCCCGCCCGCGACGCCCGAAGGACGTCGGCGCGGCCACGGACCGACCAGGGAATGGACATGACCGAAGACAGAAAAGCCCTTATCGATCAGGGCATTATCGAAACCCGAAACCTTGCCGAATGCCTTGCCGTGGACCAGCGACTGCTGGCGGAAAAGGTTATCCAAGGGCTGGACAACACCCTTGGCCACGCCTTGACGGAGGCCGCAGAGGCTAGCCACGGCCAGGGAATCTCGAAAAAGATTGCAACAATTGGACAGGCACTCGGGCACTGGCTGGAAACAGCTCCCGCCGACCTGCGCGCCCACCTCCGCGAGGGGCTGTTCAGCCACCCTTCCGACACCGTACGTGGCTGGGCCGCCTTCGCCAACGCCTGGATGTTGCGCGACAGCAATACCGCCAACGCCCTGCAAAGCCAGTTGCGCTTCGCCACCGACAGCCACTTCGGCGTGCGCGAATGGGCGTGGCTGGCCTTGCGCCCGCACCTGCTCGACGACCTGGAGGCCAGCATCACCCTGCTCTGCCGTCACGCGGCCAGCGACGACCCACTGATTCGCCGTTTCAGCGTCGAGATCCTCCGCCCCCGCGGCGTTTGGTGCGAGCACATCGCCCGGCTCAAGCAGGAGCCGGAAATCGCCGAGCCCCTGCTGCTGCCACGGCTTGCCGAAGCCGACAAATACCCGCAGGACTCCGTCGCCAACTGGCTCAACGATGCCAGCAAGACCCGTCCCGACTGGGTGCGCCAGGTGTTCGAGCGTTATCCGCCAGCCTGCAAGGCGTCGACGCGGATTTTCAGCCGGGCAACTCGCAGTCTGCCGGCGCTCGCGGTCAACTGAGGCAGCGCAGCAACCCGTCCAGCAGCTTCGGGCGCCATACCGGGTCTTGCAGCATTCGCCGCAACAGCCCGCTGTGGCCCGCCCCCGGCACCACCAGCAACGACCTTGACTCCGCCCTTGCCGCCGCCTCGTGCAGCCGCCGGGGGATTTCCAGCGGCACCACGTCGTCGTCGCCGGCAGCAACCACCAGCAGCCGGCCGGTGTACTGTGAAAGGATTTCCCAGGCGTCGCTGTCCGCCCAACTGCGCGGCTGGCGAATGACCTGCGAGAAGCCCGGGCCGAACGGCACTTCATAGGCCTGCGGGCAATAGATGCCCGGAACCACCAGCACCAGCGCCCGTGGCGTCAGCTCCGGAGCCAGGCGCAGGGCGTTGTAGGCCCCCATGCTGGCGCCGAGGATCGCAGTCGGACGGCGTGTGGCTTCGATCACGGCCCGCGCCTGGGCAGTACGATCGGCCAGGGAGGAACCGAGCTTGTCGCCTCCGGTGCGACCGTGACCAACGCAATCGAAGGCGGTGGAACCGACGCCGCGCAGCGCCAGTTCCTCGCGTACGCCGGCAAACACGCCTTCCTGCGCGTTGCCACCTCCATGAATCGCCAGCAGGTGCGCGGCTGAATTGCCGGGACGGTGATCGACAAACAAACGGGCGGCGCCGTGGCAGACCTCGGGCCGGGCAAGGACGGATTCGAGCATGACGATAGATTTTCTACTGGCTGGACGATGGAAAACTGTCTCTCTGGGACGGCTTCGTGGCTGCTAGCCTGAACGCAGCTTAACCCTTGAACCCCAGGAGAACGACATGACGGTAGAAAAAGTAGCGATCATCACCGCCGGTGGCAGCGGCATGGGCGCAGCGGCGGCGCGGCGCCTGGCGGCGGACGGCTTCAAGGTCGGCATCCTGTCCTCGTCCGGCAAGGGCCAGGCCCTTGCCGAGGAACTGGGTGGTATCGGCGTGACCGGTTCCAACCAGTCCAACGACGACCTGCAGAACCTGGTGGACCAGGTGCTCGCCCGCTGGGGCCGCATCGACGTGCTGGTCAACAGTGCCGGCCATGGTCCACGGGCGCCGATCCTGGAGATCAGCGACGACGACTGGCACCGTGGCCTCGACACCTACCTGCTCAACGTGATCCGCCCGACCCGCCTGGTGACGCCGATCATGCAGCGCCAGCGCGATGGCGTGATCATCAACATCTCCACGGCCTGGGCCTTCGAGCCAAGCGAGATGTTCCCCACCTCGGCAGTGTTCCGCGCAGGCCTCGCCTCGTTCAGCAAGATCTTTGCCGACACCTACGCCGGCGACAACCTGCGCATCAACAACATCCTCCCCGGCTGGATCGACAGCCTGCCGGCCACCGAAGAACGCCGTGCCAGCGTGCCGCTGCAGCGCTATGGCAGCAGCGAGGAAATCGCCGCCACCGTAGCCTTCCTCGCCTCCCCCGGCGCGGCTTACATTACCGGGCAGAACATTCGGGTCGACGGGGGTATTACCCGATCGGTCTGATCCTTCCTGATACCCGACAAGAGCGTTTTCCATGCTGAGCAACCTGTTCGACGACCTCACCACCCCGCTGGCGCAGGAACGCTTCGACGACCTGCTGACCCGGCCGGGCCTGCGCATCGAGCGCATCGTGTCCACCGGGCAATGCAGCCCGCCAGACTTCTGGTACGACCAGGATGAAGGGGAATGGGTGATGGTGCTGAAGGGTTCGGCGGGCGTACGGCTGGAAGGCGAGGCACAGGAGCGGGTGCTGCGGCCGGGAGATTTTCTCGATATCCCGGCCCGTTGCCGGCACCGGGTCGAATGGACCAGCCGCGAAGAAACGACGGTCTGGCTGGCGGTGTTCTACAAGGTTTGAGGGCATTTGTGAGGTGCCATTTTTTTCAGGCACCTCGCTGTCAGCGCCGTCTCGCCACTCGACGGTGTCTTCGATCGCTGGAACCTCGCCAGGACGAAGGCGCTCCCATGTGATGACATCAACCACCTTTGACTGGGCGTCTGAGCGCGCTCCGAAAGCACTTCACTGCCTCGCTGAGGCATTTCAGTCTCGCCTGGGCCCGCTTAGCTGCATCGTAATCAGATAACGCGGATCATCATATTTATTACTGTAAAACCGGGAAATGTAGAGCCTGATCATATAACGAGAGCCGCCTCGCCAAAATGTCCTGCCTCGACGATCTTTCAAATGCTCTCGCCACTCGACGGTGTCTTCGATCGCCGGAAACTCATCAGGAAAATAGAGCTCCCATCCTCCCGCGCGCCACTGGTTCTGCAAATCCACAACTATCTTGAGTATCTCTTCGAGTGGAAGTGGTTCGACTTGAGGCGACATTCTCAAACTTCTGACGTTACCATCATTGTCAAAGCTGACTGTAAAAAAGCGCGCGAGCGGTGTTACAAAACCATATTGAGGATCTATGAGCCTTAGTCGCGCATCTGAACTTGGCATCCGAAACCAGAAACGCCCCTCAACAGCTGGACCGATTTTAGCGGTTGAGCGTTGGCGCATTTCCTCCCAAGGCTCACCCACATCCAAAGCAATTTCACGGTCTTGCCATGGAGTACACCAAGCTAAAATAACAACGATACACACAACAAAAAACACCACTAGCGCTTTTGATAAACGATAGGGCTTTGTGAAAATTTTCGTATTCAAATATCCACCTCGGCAATATTTTTTATGGCCTGCTCCACCTGGCTACGAGCCGGGCCTTTGAGCAAGTCATCAAACTGTCGAGCGGCTCTGAGCACAAACTCCATTCGTTGTTCGCGATCAGCCAAATTGGCAGCGATGCCACCACCGAAACCGATGGTGCGATCATCGTTCAGTGATTCACATTGATTTGCCAAAGTCAGTTCAACCGGCTGTGCGACAGAACTAGGTTCTGTATGAAAAGTCTTGAGACGCCGGCCAGGCAAGGCGAAAACAGCCGAGGAAGCGGAGTTTACTGGAGTAAATGAGCATTCCGAGGCTTTTTTCAACGCAGCATGGCCAAGTATCAAGGCTTTTCATACAGAACCTAGGTAGGTTGGTAACATACGATACCTGATTACCCCTCAGCAGGCTTACCAGCCTCCAATCGTTATACATAACGGGCTGCAATATATTGACCTGCTCATGTTGAGCTAACTGATCCACACTTTGAGCAATATCCCCCCTTTCTATAGCCTCAAACGCCCATACTATTTCCTCAAATTCAATCCCAAAATCAAGTACCGACTCCAAAGGCTTCCTCGGCGCCGGCCAGTACACCTTGCGGCCTTCCAATTTGACGATATTCTCGCGCCGCGGCAAACACATTTTCAGGTCTTTAAGCCCACGCTTCGCGTAAAACATATGCAGGGGATAGACATCGAGAAATAACAGGGTATTACCAAATGCCAGCCTTTCACGTACATAGCGAAAGCCTTTCTGCATCTGCTTGTAGAGTGCCGACTGGGTCGCGTGGACACTTTCCCGCGCCTTCTGCCTTGCAACCTCGCCTGCCGTGGTGCCGAAACTCCAGGTCGGGGAAATATCTTTCGTCCACATGGGATTCTGTTCCGAGGCGAGCTGGTATTCGCGCAGCGCCTCGTCATCCGCGTAACTGAGGCTCCAGCCGAACGCATTCAGGCGCTGGGTACTTTTCAGCAGGCGTTTGGCCGCTTCATCCTCGGCCTGCATTTTCATCACCACATCGGTCGCGTGCAGCAGGCCACACCCCACCTGCTTGGAGGCAAAGGCCGCAAGCCCGGCCCACTGGAAACGATTGTCGTGCAACCAAAGGCGCGCGTAGGCCGCGTTGATGGCGCGGTTGCGCTGTAGAGGGTCGTGTATCAGGCGGCCGCCCGGAGCGATGATTTCGTAGGCTTCATCCTGATAATCGATCCAGACCTGCTCACAACTCAAGCAGTCCACCTCGTATGTCACCCGGTATCGCCCCTCTGTAGTGTCCGACTCCAGAACCTTCAGTTCCGAATGGGGCTTAACCTTGTAGAACTCCTTGTGATCATGGTCGTAGTCGTTGAAGCATTTCATGAGCGCATTCCCTGTTCATCGTCGGCAGGGGCGGGACTTTAGGTATTCAAGTTCCGCAGTTCAATGCGCCTTCGAATAAAAAGGATTGCGAAATATATAATTCAGTTCGGATTTTCCAGTTCGATAACGCACCATCGCTGCAGATATAAACGCAGTGTGTAGTTCTAATCCAGCCAATTAACCTGGCTGTAGGAAGAACTATCAAGTCCACCCGCCCAATCGTCAATTATCCTAAGAATATTCCTACACAGCGGAGCAGAAAAAAGCCGGGGCGGAGTTTGCTCACAAGTGCCATAGCGGCTTCACCGTCGCAAACCCTGAGTCCCGGATCGGCCTGGCACATCCGCACCGGCAGGTTCTGTGGCCGCTGCGCGCCCAATCGCGGCTGAAGCCACTCCCACAAAGGGACCGAGCCAGACGCCGATACGCCGGCTAACCCGGACCTTGTGGGAGCTGGCCTTGCCAGCGATGGGGCCAGCGCAACCTCAGCCCATCACCCCGCCTTCGCCGCATCCAGCATGCCGCGGTCGACGATGAAGTCGATCAGGGTCTGCAGGCCATGCCCGGTCTTGAGGTTGGTGAAGGCCCACGGCCGTTCCGGACGCATGCGCCGGGTGTCGCGCTCCATCACTTCCAGCGACGCGCCCACGTACGGCGCCAGGTCGATCTTGTTGATCACCAGGAAGTCCGACTTGGTGATACCCGGCCCGCCCTTGCGCGGGATCTTCTCGCCTTCGGCCACGTCGATGACGTACACGGTGAGGTCGGCCAGTTCCGGGCTGAAGGTGGCGCTGAGGTTGTCGCCGCCGCTCTCGACGAAGATCACTTCCAGGTTGCCGAACTTGCGCGCCAGCTCTTCCACCGCTGCCAGGTTCATCGAGGCGTCCTCACGGATCGCGGTGTGCGGGCAGCCGCCGGTCTCGACGCCGACGATGCGCTCGGGCTCCAGGGCACCGGCCTCGGTGAGGATGCGCTGGTCTTCCTTGGTGTAGATGTCGTTGGTCACCACGGCGATTTCATAGTGGTCGCGCATGGCCTTGCACAGGGCTTCGAGCAATGCGGTCTTGCCGGATCCGACCGGGCCGCCGACGCCGACGCGCAGGGGTTGCTTGTAGCTTTGCATGGGGAATTCCTCAGGATCGGAACAATCGGGTGTATTGGGTTTCGTGTCGCGACGAGGCGATCGCCAGCAGCGGCAGGCCGCCGCCCAGTTCGTCATCGGGCAGCGCCAGGGCCCGCGCCAGCACGGCGGGCAGTTCTTCGCTCAGATCGCGTAGCAGGGTCTGCGCCGCCTGCTGGCCGAAAGGCACCAGCTTGACCCCGGCCATGACCGCGCCTTCCAGCCAGATGAAGCCGTGGCCCAGGGCCAGGTCGCGCAGCGGGATCTGCCAGTGCACGGCGAGCCAGGCCATACCACCGAGCTGGCTCAATTCGAGGCTCGAACGCCAGGCCGGGGCCTGGCCCAGTTGCCAGCCATCCAGCAGGCGCATCAGGGCCATGCCGCGCTGGCGCTCCTCGGTGCGCAGCTCGGCGGTTTCGCGGTTGCTCAGCAGAAAGCGGCTCCAGTGGGCGAACGCCTCGGCATCGCCGGCCTCGCAGGCGCGGTACAGGCGCGCCAGCAAGGGCCAGTCGAGGTAGCCAAGGGTGTCGTGCAGTTGCTGGCGCTGCCAGTCGGCAAAGCCCTCGGCGCCGCGCACCCAGCCGGCTTCAACCGCCCATTCCAGCCCCTGGGAGTAGGTGAAACCACCCACCGGCAGGTTCGGACTGGCCAGTTGCAGCAGCCGCAGCAACGTCAGATCGGTGCTCATCAGCCCGCCAGCATCATTGCTGCGCCGGCCAGCAGGCCGCCGCCGAAGGCCTGTTGCAGGCGGGTATTGCGACGCAGCAGGCAACCGACACCAAAGCCGGCCAGCAACAGCAGGCCGCTGACGGTGACGAAGCCGGCGCTGAACACCCAGAAGGCGCCCGGGCTGGATTCCACGCCGTGGGCCCAGCCATGGAACAGGGCAAACACCGGCATCACCAGCGACAGCAGCACCTGTTTTCGCGGCAGCAGCAAGGCGGCGCCAGCCACCAGCAGCGACCCCAGGATCATCGCTTCCATGCCGATCACGCCACCGAACAGGTGGCCCAGCACCGCACCGGCGAACATGGCGAACAACGTCAGCGCCGGCAGGGTCAGGCGGCTGCGGGTCAGCGCAGCGAGCACGCCGGTGCCCAGCAGCATCAGCAGGTGGTCGAGGCCGGTCAGCGGGTGCAGCAGGCCGTCCTGCAGCGGGCTGGTGTCATGACCGGGGTGGGCCAATGCCGGCACGGCGACCAGCATCAGGGCGAGGGCAAGGTACTTCTTCATGGGGGACTCCTTGTTGTAATTCACAACGCCTGGGCAGGCAGGCGGACGAACAGGTGATCGGAATGGTTATGGCTGTGCGGTGCGCTCTGGTAGGCGCCCGCCTCGGGTTCGAACGGCGCCTGCTCGACACTCACCTCGAGGCCGAAGCCGCGGACCATGTCATCCAGCACATAGTCATGCTGGTAGCGCAAAAAGCCTGCCTCGACCTGCAACGGCACATGGCGGTTGCCCAGGTGATAGGCACAGCGGGCCAGCGCCAGCGGATCGTCGGAACGCACGGTGGAGACTTGCTCGGCGGCGGCGACCACCCGGATCACCTCGCCGCCCGCCTCGTCGGTCAGCAGCTCGCCGCCACGGATCAACTGCCCGCGCTCCAGCATCAGCCCGGCATCGCGACCATCGTCGAGGGTGATGCGCACCCGGCTCTTGATTCGGGTATCCAGGCTCAGGGTCGCGGTGGCCGTTGCGGCGCCCTCGCTCACCTTGCGGGTCAACAGAATCATCGGACTCTCCTTGCTCAAAACAGAAAATAACGCTGGGCCATCGGCAACACGCTGGCCGGTTCGCACACCAGCAGCTCGCCATCGGCGCGCACCTGATAGGTCTGGGAATCCACCTCGATGTTCGGCATCAGGCCGTTGTGCACCATGTCGCCCTTGCGCACCGTACGGCAGCCATGGGCCAGGCCGATCAGGCTGCGCAGGCCCAGTTGCTGGTGCACGCCACGGTCCAGGGCCGACTTCGACAGGAAGGTCATGCGGGTGGCATGCCGCGCCGCGCCCAGGGCGCCGAACATCGGCCGGTAGTGCACCGGCTGCGGCGTCGGGATCGAGCCGTTGATGTCGCCCATGGGCGCGGTGGCGATCATCCCGCCCTTGACCACCAGCGCCGGCTTGACGCCGAAGAACGCCGGCGACCACAGCACCAGGTCGGCCAGCTTGCCGGCTTCCAGCGAACCGACTTCATGGGCGATGCCATGGGTCAGCGCCGGGTTGATGGTGTACTTGGCGATGTAGCGCTTGACCCGGGTGTTGTCGCTGTACGAGGTGTCTCCGGCCAGCGGACCGCGGCGCAGTTTCATCTGGTGCGCCACCTGCCAGGTGCGCAGCACCACCTCGCCCACCCGGCCCATGGCCTGGGAGTCGGATGAGGTCATGGAGAAGGCGCCGAGGTCGTGCAGGATGTCTTCGGCAGCGATGGTCTCGCGGCGGATGCGCGACTCGGCGAAGGCCACGTCCTCGGCGATGCTGGTGTCCAGGTGATGGCAGACCATCAGCATGTCGAGGTGCTCATCCACCGTGTTGACGGTGTACGGCAGGGTCGGGTTGGTGGACGACGGCAGCACGTTGGCGAAGCTCGCCGCGCGGATGATGTCCGGCGCATGGCCGCCGCCGGCCCCCTCGGTGTGGAAGGTGTGGATGGTGCGGTCGCCGATGGCGGCCAGGGTGTCTTCGATGCAGCCCGACTCGTTGAGGGTGTCGGTGTGGATCGCCACCTGCACGTCCATCTCTTCGGCCACGCTGAGGCAGCAGTCGATGGCAGCCGGGGTCGAACCCCAGTCCTCGTGCAGCTTCAGGCCCACGGCGCCGGCGGCGATCTGCTCGCGCAGGGCCTCCGGTTGCGAGGCGTTGCCCTTGCCCAGCAGGCCGATGTTGATCGGCAGTTCGTCGGCGGCCTGGAGCATCCGCGCCAGGTACCACGGCCCCGAGGTGCAAGTGGTGGCGTTGGTGCCGGTGGCCGGCCCGGTGCCGCCGCCGATGAAGGTGGTGATGCCCGAGGTCAGCGCCTCCTCCACCTGCTGCGGGCAGATGAAGTGGATGTGCGAGTCGATGCCACCGGCGGTGACGATCTTGCCTTCGGCGGCGATCACCTCGGTGCCCGGCCCCACCGGCAGGGTCACGCCGGGTTGCACGTCCGGGTTGCCGGCCTTGCCGATGCCGAAGATGCGGCCGTTCTTCACGCCGATATCGGCCTTGACGATGCCCCAGTGATCGATGATCAGGGCGTTGGTCAGCACCAGGTCCATGGCTTCGGCGGCGAGCATCTGACCCTGGCCCATGCCATCGCGGATCACCTTGCCGCCGCCGAACTTGACCTCTTCACCGTAGATCGTGAAGTCCTTCTCCACCTCCACCCACAGCTCGGTGTCGGCCAGGCGCACGCGGTCGCCGACCGTGGGGCCGAACATGTCGGCGTAGGCCCGACGGGAAATCCGGCTCATGCGCCCACCTCCAGCTTGCCCATCACCTTGCCCTGGAAACCGTAGACCTCACGCTTGCCCACATAAGGCACCAGGGTCACGCTGCGCGACTGGCCCGGCTCGAAGCGCACGGCGGTGCCGGCGGGAATGTCCAGGCGCCAGCCACGGGTGGCCTCGCGGTCGAACACCAGGGTGTCGTTGACTTCGTAAAAGTGATAATGCGAGCCCACCTGCACCGGGCGGTCGCCGTGGTTGGCCACGCTGACGCTGATCGTCTCGCGTCCGGCGTTGAGCTCGATGTCGCCAGCGGCGACCTGTACTTCTCCGGGAATCATCCTGCTCTCCTGTCGCGCGGCTCAGACGATGGGGTCGTGGACGGTGACCAGCTTGGTCCCGTCGGGAAAGGTAGCTTCCACCTGAACGTCGTGGATCATCTCGGGCACCCCGTCCATGACCTGGTCGCGGGTCAGGACTTCACGCCCCAGGTTCATCAGCTCGGCGACGGTGCGACCGTCGCGGGCGCCCTCCATCACCGTCGCGCTGATCAGCGCCACCGCTTCCGGGTAGTTCAACTTGAGGCCGCGACCAAGGCGGCGCTCGGCAAGCAGCGCAGCGGTGAACAGCAGCAGTTTGTCTTTCTCTCTCGGGGTCAGCTCCATGGTCGCTCTCTCAGGTGGCCCAGATTCGCGGCGGGCACGGCGCCAGGCCGGTAATGGCCGGGCGCAGCGCGTGCCAGAGCCGCGCCAGTGTGGATTGAAGGCGTTGGTTGTCGTGGTCCAGCAGGCGGACCACCAGCAAGTGGCCAAGCAGGGTCGCGCCGGCCGGTACGCCGAGGTCTTCCAGTAGCGCGCGGGCCTGCTCCAGCAGTTCGGGGGTGGCAGGCGCCGCGCAGAAGGTGGCTTGCAACGGGTAGCCGGCAAGTTTGTGCAACGAGCCGCCGTCGACGCGCAGGCGTTCGTGCAGGCCGGGGTCGTCGGGCATATCGACGATCAGGCGGCTGTCGAGCGTGCCGCGCTCGAAGCCCTCGCCCATCACCGGCCGGCCCAGGCACAGGGTTTCCCAGGCCAGCAGACGAGCACCCGGCGCCAGGGTGAAGCGGTTTTCCAGGCTCAGCCGGGCACCGTCGAAGCAGATGTTGCCCTGGGGCAGCCACTCCAGGGTGCTGCCTTCGGCGAGGTGGAAATGCTGCTTGAGCACCGAAATGGGGCCGGCGCTGCGGTAGAACTTGGTGGCGCCGGACATGGTTAGCAGCGCGTGGCTGCCGGGTTCAAGATGTACCTCGAGGGTCAGGCGATCGCCGCCCACCACGCCGCCGGGGGGGTGCAGCACATAGACATGGCAGGGCGCGCCTTCCGGGTAGAAAGGCCTTTGCACCAAAAGAGGTCCGAAATGACGACGCGCACCAATACAGGTCTTCCCGCCTCGTTCAACGAAGCGCAGCGTCAGCTCGGCGCTCCAGCCCGTGGTGTCGGTCACGGGCGCAAGCGGTTCGGGTAGGGACATTCCAGCGGTTCCGGCAAACGCCGCGTTTACTGGGGATTTCAGGCAATCCCGAGCCGACGCGGCGGTAAAAGAACGCCTCCGCCAGCGCGCTGTGCGGGCCATGGCGGAGACCTGATCGATCGATCAGCAATCGATGGAATGTGTAAGTGCACATTGCGGGCCAGAATGGCGCATGCAGGAATATTCCTGCGCATTCGTGCACTGATTTTGTGAAACCTCCTTAGTGGCGCAAGAACATCGCCTGCGCCACCAGCCCCTTCACATACCCGGTCTTCGGCCGATCCAGTACCTCGCCGCTGGCGCCCTGCTCGATGATCCGCCCTTCCTTCACCACCACGATGCGGTCAGCAATGGCCCGCACCACACCCAGGTCATGGGTGACGAACACCAGGGTCATGCCCTCGTCCTGCAGCTCCCGCAGCAAGGCCAGGATCGCCGCCTGCACCGAGACGTCCAGCGCCGAGGTGACTTCGTCGCAGATCAGCACATCGGGCTCGCACACCAGCGCCCGGGCAATGGCCACGCGCTGGCGCTCGCCGCCAGACAGGTGATGGGGGTACTTGCCGGCCGTCTCCGCCGGCAAGGCCACGCGCTTCAGGGCGGCCTCGATACGCTCGCGGCAGGCCGCGCCCTTGAGGCCGAAGAAATGCTCCAGCGGCGCTTGCAGGCACTGGCCGACGGTCTGCCGCGGGTTCAGCGCCCGGTACGGGTTCTGGAAGATGTACTGGATGCGATGCCGGGTCGCCGCCGGGCGCTGGCGCGCCAGCAGGCTCAGCGGCTGGCCGTCGAAGTCCAGGCGGCCGATGGCGTTGTCGCCGAGCCCCGCCAGGGTCCGCGCCAGGCTGGTCTTGCCCGAGCCGGACTCGCCTACCACCGCCAGGCATTCGCCGCGGTACACCTCGAGATCGAGGTCGAACAGCACCTGGCGGTCGTAGGTCAGGTTCAGTTCGCGCAGCGCCAGCAAGGGCGCCTGCCCTTCGGCGACAGGCCGCTGCGCCAGGCTGCGAGCCTCGGGCAGCGCGGTCAGTTGTGGATGCAGGCAGGCCACTCGCTGGCCGTCTTTCAGTTCCTGCAGTTGCGGTTCGGCCTGCTGGCAGGCGGCGCTGCGGCGTTCGCAGCGGGCGGCGAAGGCACAACCGGCGGGACGCTGCCCCGGCGCCGGCGCGTGCCCGGCGATCGCCCGCAGCTCGCGCTGGCGTCCCACTTCCGGGATCGCCGCGAGCAAGCCGAGGGTGTAGGGATGACCGGGCCGGTCGAACAAGCGCTCGCGGCTGGCGACTTCGACGATGCGCCCGGCATACATGACCATCACCCGGTCCACCAGGTCCTTGATCACCCCCAGGTCGTGGGATACGTACACCGCCGCCACGCCCTGCTCCTTGCACAGGCGCCGCACGGTTTGCAGGATGTGCGCACGGGTGCCGACATCCAGCGCGGTGGTCGGCTCATCCAGCACGATCAGCTTCGGCCGCAGGATGAAGGCCAGCGCCAGCATCACCCGCTGCTGCTGGCCACCGGACAGTTGATGGGCAAAACGCCGGAGAAACTCGCGATCCCCCGGCAGGCCGACCGCCACCAGCGTCTGTTGCAGCCGTTGCTCGCGCTCGTCTCGGCCCAGGCCCGGCTCGTGAGCCTGAAGAGTTTCCAGCAGCAGCTTGCCGATGCGGATCGCCGGATTGAGCGCCAGCGCCGGGTCTTGCGCCACGTAGCCGATCAAGCCGCCACGGGCCCGACGCAATGACTCAGCGTCGAGGGCCAGCAGCTCGGTGCCGGCAACCCGCACCCGCCCGCCACGGATGCGCGCACCGCGCCGGGCATGGGCGAGCAAGGCGGTGGCGAGGGTGGTCTTGCCGGAGCCGGACTCCCCCACCAGACCGAGGATTTCCCCCGGCGCCAGGCTGAAGTCGATGTGGTCGATCACATCACTGCCGTTGTCGAGATCGACCCGCAGGTGCTCGACCTGCAACGCCGCCACAGCCGCCGCAGCAGCGGACTGGGCCGGTGCCGAAAGGACGAATGCATTCATGAGCGCGCTCCCGCGCTGTACCGGGCAATGCCTTCGGCCAGCAGGTTGGTGCCATAGGCAAACACCGCGATCAGCAGCGCCGGGGCCAGCACGGCCCAGGGCTGGACCATCAGGCCGGCCTGGTTTTCATTGATCATCAGGCCCCAGTCCGCCGCCGGAGGGGCGACGCCGTAGCCGAGGAAGCTCAACCCGGAGAGCATGCCGATGCCCCAGGTGAGCATGTTGCCGAAATGCACCAGCAGTGGCGTCAGCACATTGGGCAGGATCTCCCGCAAGAGAATGCGGGTGCGGGAAAAGCCCATCATCTGCGCCGCCTCGACGAACTCCTGGCTGGCCACCGACACTGCGCTGCCGCGAGCCAGGCGAATCACCCCGGGAATGAAGGCAATGGCTACGGTGAGCACGATCAGCCACGGCTCGCGCCCGAGCATGGACACGATCAGCAGCACCAGGATCAGGTCGGGAAACGCCAGCCAGACATCCGCCAGCCAGGTGATGATCTGGTCCAGGCGCTGGCGCGACAGGCCGGCGAGCATGCCCAGCACGCTGCCCACCACCAGCGCCAGGGCGGCAGCGGCCACCGACATCCAGAGGATCGACAGGCCGCCCGCCAGCAGCCGCGACAGCACATCGTGGCCAAGGAAGTCGTGCCCCAGCGGAGCCGCCGCCGTGGGCGCGCCATACACGCCGCCAAGCATGTCGGTGGGGGCGTGGGGCGCCAGCCACGGCCCGAACAGGGCCAGCAGCACCACCGCCAGGGTCACCAGCGCCCCGCGCCGGATCGACGGCTCGCGCCAGAATCGTGCTGTGAACATGGGGTTCTCCTTCAAGGGGCTTTGGCCGCCGGCCGTCGCCACCAGCTCTGGATGCCGCGACGATTGCGGGCGATCAGGCCGGGACGGCGGGCGGTGCGCAGTTTCGGGGTGAGCAGCACGGTGAGCAGGTCAGCCAGCAGGTTGACCGCCACCACGCCGAGGGTGATCGCCAGCACCACGCCCTGGATCAGCGGCAGGTCGCGCATCTGGATCGCGCTGTTGAGCAAGGTGCCGATGCCGGGGTAGCTGAACACCACCTCCGCCAGCAGCGCGCCGCCGATCAGCACCCGCAGGGTCAGGGCCACACCCTGGATCGCCGGCACCAGCGCGTTGGGCAAGGTGTGGCGCCAGACGATGCGCCGCTCCGGCACCCCGCGCAGGCGCGCGGCGCCGACGTAGTCCGAGTCCAGCGTCTCGATCATCGACGCGCGCACCAGCCGCGCCAGGTACGGCAGCGACGACAGGCTCAGGGCGATGGCCGGCAGCGCCAGGTACTGCAGTTGGCGCCACAGCGGCCGGTCCGGATCGATCAGCGACACCGCCGGCAGCAGGTCGAAGTGCGGCATGGAAAACAACAGCACCAGGCCGATAGCGATCAGGTAGCCGGGCGTGGCCTTGAGCACGATCAGGGTTGCCAGGCCCCAACGGTCCAGGCGGCTGTCGCGGCGCAGGGCCAGGCCGACGCCGATCACCAGCGCCAGCGGCACCGTCACCAGCAGCACCCCGGCCAGCAGCGCCAGGGTGTTGCCAAAGCGGTACAGCACCTGCGCCGCCACCGGCTGCGCAGAGTCCAGGGAAATGCCGAGGTCGCCACGCAGCAACTGGGCCAGCCAGCTCAGGTACTGCACGAGGATCGGCCGGTTCAGGCCCAGTTGTTCACGCAGGGTGAGGATGCTGTCCAGCGGCGCGTCAGGGCCGAGGATCACCCGCGCAGGGTCGGACGGCAGCGCCTGGGTGGCGATGAACACCACCAGGCTGATGACCCAGGCGGTGAGCAGGCCATAGCCGAGGCGACCGACGAACCAGGGCAGCCAGGCGGGCAAACGGGGAGTCTTGATGCGATCAGGCATGGTTCAACCACAGGCTGTCGAAGCGCCAGGAGGCGAAGGTGGTCTGTTCGCCGTGCAGGCCGCCGACCTTGTTGGAAGCAGCGTCGAGCACGTCGCTGAAGCCCCAGATCAGCAGGCCGCCGCGCTGGTGCTGGATGGTCTGCGCCTCGTGCACCAGCTCGCGGCGCTTGGCCAGGTCGGGCTGGGCGAGCGCCTGGGTGAACAGGTGCGAGAAGCGCTCGTCACGGAAGTTGCTGCGGTTGTAGATCGCCAGCGGCGCGTCGTTGTGCAGGCCGGTAGCGAGGAAGCCACGGGCCGGCGTGGAACCCGGCGACATCAGCCACTGTTCCTTCTGCGGGCCGTTGAACACCGAAGCGTCCACCGGCGTGACCTTGATCTCCACCCCGGCTTTCTTCGCCTGCTGGGCGAACACCAGCGCCGCGTTGACTTCGTTGGCGGTGGTGGTCAGTTCCAGGCGCAGGTCGGTGGCGCCGGCCTGGCGCAGCAGCGAGCGGGCCTGTTCCAGGTCGTAGGGACGCTGGGCGATGGCGTGGTTGTAGGTCGGGTCGTTGGGCGAATACAGGTCGTTGGCGATCCGGCCAAAGCCGTTCAGGCCACGCCCCACCAGCTCCTGGCGGTCGGCCAGCAGGCGGAAGGCCTGGCGTACCCGCTCGTCCTGGAACGGTGCCTTGGCGGTATTGAGGTTGAAGCCGGTGAACGAGGTAGTGGGCGACACCACCAGTTGCAGGCGCGGATCGGCCTTGAGCAAGGCACTGTGCTCGGCCTGCACGCCGCTGGCGACGTCGATCTGGCCAGCGCGCAGGGCCGCAACCCGCGACACCTGGTCCTTGAATTCGATGATTTCCAGCTCGTCGGCATAGGGCTGGTTGGGTTTGAAATAGTTCTCGAAGCGGGTGAACAGCGCCCGCTGCCCCGGCACGAAGCGCTTGAGCCGGTACGGCCCCGCCCCCACCGGATTGTTCGGGTCGTAATCGGTCGGCACGATGCCGCCGAAAGCGATCAGGGTTTCGTCCAGCGGGAAGAAGCTGCGGCCTTCCTTGAAGCGGATTTCGATGGTGCGGTCATCGAGCTTGCGCAAGGCCTGGCGGTCGATGGCGCCGACCAGCCCGGCATAGGGCGAGGCCAGTTTCGGGTCGGTCAGGCGCAGGATCGAGAACAGCATGTCGTCCGAGGTGATGGTCTTGCCGTTGTGGAACTCCAGGCCCGGGCGGATTCGGATGGTCCAGGCACTGGCGTCGGCATTGGGTTCGGCGAACTCGGCCAGGCCCAGGCGGGTGCTGACGTCGTCGTTCCACTCCCAGAATTTGCTGTACAGCGCCCAGCCGCGAATGATCCCGCCGCCGGACGGCTTGTGCGCGTCGAGGTTGCCAGCCTGGTCGCCGTCGATGATGCCGACCCGCAGCCGCCCGCCCCGCACCGGGGTGCTGGCGATGGCCTTGGCACCGGCCACGGCGGCTGGCTCGCCGCCACCGCAGCCGGTCAGCAGACTGGAACCGAGCAGCAAGCCGCCACCGATGGCCAGGCTGTTACCGAGGAAGATGCGACGGGAAAATTCGTTGGGCATGGTGCAGTCCTCAGGCCGGTTGACCGGCCGTTTCAGCGGTAGAGCGAGCCTTGAGGCGGGGGATCTCGAAGCCGTGGTCCAGGTCGAGCAGCGGGAACAGCAGGTCCGCCACCCGGTGCGCTTCATCGATCAGCGGGAAGCCCGAGAGAATGAAGGCGCTGGTGCCCTGGGCCTCGTATTCGCGAATGCGCTCGGCCACCTGTTCGGCGCTGCCCACCAGGTAGGTGCCGGCAGCCGGCCCCAGCAGGTTGAAGCCGAACAGGCTCGGCCCGGTCCAGACGTTGGGGTAGATCTCCAGGTCGCGGGCCTTGGGCAGACGGCCTTCGCGGATGGCCTGCAGGTTGGCTTCGATGCGCGGGTCGTCGCTGTGGAAACTGTCCAGGGTCTGGCCCGGAGGCAGTTGCCGTTCGAGGGCGGCGCGGGTGGTGGCCAGCGAGGTGTTGTCCAGCAGCTTCTGGGCGTGGGCCCAGGCTTCTTCCTCGGTCTCGCGGACGATGATCTGCAGGCGCGTGCCGTAGGTCAGCTCGCGACCGAGCTTCGCCGCTTCGGCGCCGACCCGGCGGAATTTCTCTCCCAGTCTCGGCGGGGTGTCGGCGAAGCTCAGGTAAACGTCGAGCAGTTGCACCGAATGGGCCACGCCCGGACCGGAAGTGCCGGCGCCCCACAGCGGCACCGACAGGCGCTTCGGCGGATGCCAGCCACCCAGCGGATGCCGCGCGGCAGCGGCCGGACGCGGCGCCAGCTTGACGTACTGGCCGTCGAAGCCCTCGGTGCTGCCCGCATAGATGGCCTGGAAAGCACGCCAGTATTCGAGGCTGAACTGGTAACGCTCGTCGTGCGGGTAATGCACGCCGAGGGTCGCCAGACCCGCGTCGCTGCCGTTGACCACGTTGAACAGCAGGCGGCCACCGGAGAACTCGTCAAAGGTCAGCGCCCACTTGGCCAGCACCGCCGGCGACACTTCGCCCGGATGCTGCGCCACCAGGAAGCGCAGGCGCTCGGTGGCGTCGATCAGCGACGCGGCCACGGTCAGGCTTTCGTTGGGGCTGGTGCCCAGCAGCGAGCCGTAGTAGCCGAGGCGGTCGGCATTGACGGCGATCTGCTTGAGGTGATCGAAGTCGGTGAGCCAGCGGCCCTGTTCTTCCCACGGATACGGACCGTCGGGACTGGTGAGGTACCAGAGAATCTTTACTGCCATGATCGGATGTCCTTATGCGCGCGGGCTGTCGTTGGGTGGTACCAGGCCCAGTTCACGGGCCTGGCCGAGCAGCTTGCTCATGGTCCACTGCTGGGTCAGCACGCCCGGGCCATAGGCACGGGAGCCGCCCAAGGCTTCGGCCAGCAGTTGCAGTTGCGCGCCCTCCTCCAGCAGCAGGATGAACTCGGCAGTGTCCTGCAGGCCCTTGGTGCCCCACACGGTGGAGCCGCCGTTGGCTTCGAGAATTGCCGTGGTGAAGGGGTTTTCGGTCAGGCTGTCGAGGATGAAGTCCACTTCGTCCTGGCGGCGGTCGATGTACACCGGCAGCTCGCGGGCCAGCTGGAAGCGCTGCACCGGCACGTAGCTGATCGGCAGCGATCGCTGGGTCTGGGCCCAGGCGCCGAGGTACGGGCTGTGCACGTGGGATACGGTGGTGATCTCCGGGCGCTGGACGAACAGCCGGGTGTAGCGGTTCAGACCGCCCTTGCCCTGGCCGAACACCAGGTTGCCCTGGAAGTCGGTGACGCTGGCTTTCAGCGGCTGGTCCTTTTTCCACGGGCCCGGGTAGTTGACCGATACCAGCAGGTCGCGGCCCGGCACCCGCTCGATGAAGCCGACGGTGCCGTTGGCGGTGATGGTGTTGGTCTCGCGGTAGACGCGGAAGGCCTCGCCGGCCTGGTGGATGACCTGCTCGACGAAAGCTTTCAGTTCGGCGTCGATCAGGTGCTCGGTGGTCAATACGGTCATGTCAGAGGTCCTTGTCCTGGTTACGTTGGGCCAGCAGTTCGCGGGCAGCTTGCAGAGGGCGGTGATCGACCCAGTCGGCCAGGTCGAAATCGGCTTCAAGGAAGCCGTGCAGGTTGAGGAGGGTCTTCTGCACGTCGAGGAAGGCCAGGCGCTGTTCGGACAGGTCCGGCGCCAGGGTGGTGTGGAAGTCACCACGGTAGGCTTCGTCCACGCCTTCGGCGCCGGCGCGGGTCTCGTCCTGGAGAATGCGCAGCAGGCCTTCGCGGTTGTCCTTGGCCCACTCGGCGGCACGCAGGGTCTGGGCGAGGAAGCGCACCACCAGGTCGAAGTGATCGTCCAGCAGGCTCTGGTGCACGGTGATCGGCCGTGGCGTGCCGTTGTTGATGCGGAACCGCGGCTCCAGCTGGTCGAGGTCGATACCGACTTCCAGGCCCAGGCGGCGGGCGGCGTCGGCGGCGGAAGCGCCCTTGACGTAGACCGCGTCCACCTCGCCACGCACCAGGTACTCCAGGCCCGACCACAGACGTTGCAGGCCCTGCTCCGGGGTCGGTGCGGCGGCCTGGTCGGCCAGGGCCACTTCCACCAGGGTGACGTCGTCGAAGCTCAGCCCGGCCGAGCTCAACGCGCCCTTGTAGCCGTGCAGGCTCATGGCCCGGGCGATGCTGCCGGGACGGTTGTCGCCCCAGGCCGGCAGCGCCAGGCGCTTGCCCTTGAGGTCGGAAGCAGTGCGGATGCCGGAGCCTGGACGAACCAGGATGGTCTGCCATTCCTCGATCCAGGTCAGGCCGATCAGCCGGCTCGGCGAACCGGCGGCGCGGGCCGCCAGGGCCGGGACGTTGCCGCCTTCGCGAAACAGGCCGGGCAGCTGGTGATCGTAGTGGTGGTGACCCAGCTGGCGGGCCTCCTGCAGGGTCAGTACCGGCAGGCCTTCGGCGGCGAATTCCTCGCCCAGCCAGCCGAGGGTGTAGGCGATGCCCGAGGCGGTCGGTACCGGGCAGCGGGTGAACCAGAGTTGCTCCAGAGACGTCGCGGCGGGCGACGACTGATCGGTAGCGAGAGCAGCGGCAAGTGACATGAACGGACTCCATCAAGCGGATCGAATGGGCCAGGCGGCCTTTGCCTGAGCCATTGCAGCGCCCGTGCCAACTCATCAACCCATTGATTTCATTGATTTTTACCACCAAGCACCGTACCGGACTGCTGATCTGGCAACACCCCGGCAACGGCACTGCTGCTGCCTGAGCAACAATCCCCGCCCCACTGCTGCCAGAGCAGCAGCCGCCCCTGCCGATTTCGCTGAAAGCCACGCCGCGCAAGGCCTGCAGACCGATGGCACAGAACCTGCTCAAGTCCGCGCACCTGTTCATTCAAGGAAGCGTTAATCGTGACTACCCTGCCCCGCCGCCTGGAAAGCGAAGCCCAGGCCATTACCGTCGCCCACGAGATTGCCGGCGAAATCGCCGCACTCGCCGCCGACCCGAAACACAACCGCACCCTGCCCCGCCGCCAGGCCGAACTGCTCTCGGAAAGCGGCCTGACCGCCATCGGCGTGCCGCGCGCCGACGGCGGCCTCGGTGCCTCGGTGGAAACCATCGTCGAAACCGTACGGATCATTTCCCGCGCCGACGGCGGCGTCGGCCAGTTGCTGCAGATCCACAACGTCATGCTGCGCGGGGTGCTCAGCGGCTACCCGGATGAAGTGCGCCAGCGCCTGCTCGGCGACGTGCTGGCCGGCAAGCGCCTGGGCAATGCCCTGGCGGAAGTCGGCGGCAAGAACAAGTTCGCCCTCAAGACCCGCGTGGAGCGCCGTGAAGATGGCGTGCTGGTGCTCAACGGCAGCAAGTTCTACTCCACCGGCTCCTACCTCGCCGAATGGATCTCGCTCACCGCCGCCAGTGACGACGGCGGTGCCGGCGTACTGCTGCACCGCGACACCCCCGGCCTGACCCTGGTGGACGACTGGGACGCCTTCGGCCAGCACAACTCGGTGAGCGGCACCGTGCGCTTCGACAACATCGAACTGGACGAGCGCTACGTGCTGCGTCGCCAGGGCCCGATGAAGCGCACCGGCCTGACCTTCCCGCAGATCCTCCACGCCGCCATCGACACTGGCATCGCCGCCGGCGCCCTGCAGGCCGGCATCGACTACCTCAACCAGCACGCCCGGCCGTGGGTCGAAAGCGAGGTGGAACGGGCCAGCGACGAGCCGCACATCATCCGCCAGATCGGCGAATACGCGGTTGCCCTGCGCGCCGCCGAGTCCCTGCTGCGCGATGCCGCGCGGACCTTCGATGCCCACGAGCGCGACCCGGAGAACAAGGCCCTGCAGGACGAACTGATCCTCTCGGTGGCCACCGCCCGCGCCCATTCCGACGGCGCTTCGCTGAGGATCTCCAGCGACATCTTCTCGCTGCTTGGCGCCAGTTCGTCCCTGAGCAAGTGGAACCTCGACCGCTTCTGGCGTAACGCCCGGGTCCACACCACCCACGACCCGATCCGCTGGCGCCTGCACCACGTCGGCAACTACTACCTCAACGGCGTCGATCCGGGCGAGTACACCGCGATCCTCACCGCCAAGCAGAAGGCCGGTGCCAGCCGCTGAACCCGTCGCGCGGGCAGCCCATGACGGCACCCGCGCGTTTCTTCGTCCTGTTTCGAGCCGTTCATGAGCCATCGACACCCGCTGCTGCGCAGCCTGGCGATCTACCGCGAGATGCCCTGGCGTTTCGCCCTGGTCGCCGGGCTGTTCGTTCTTATCAACCTGGGCCTGGTCTTGCAGCAATGGCTGATCGGCCACGCCCTCAATGACGTCACTGCCGGTCGCGCGGTCAGCCGCCAGGCCGACGGCAGCCTCGACGGCCATCTCGCCTGGACCTGGTTCTGGCTGATCCTCGCCGTCGCCCTGGGCCGCGCAGTGCTGCAATACGCCGCCAGCCTGGGCGCGCTGATCCTCGGCCAGGCCCTGCTCACCCGCCTGCGCGAGCGCATCCTCGAACAGGTGCTGCGCCTGCACCTGGGCTACCACTGGCAGCACGGCATCGGCGAGATCGTCACCCGCACCACCCGCGACGCCGACAAGGTCCGCGACGCGCTGGTGAGTTTCTGGCGGCAACTGGTGGAAACCCCGCTGATCGTGCTCGCCACCGTCGGCCTGCTGGCCTGGTATCACCCGCTGCTGGCCGTGGGGCCGCTGCTGCTGACGCTGCTGGCGCTGTACCTGTTCGTGCTGCAAACCGACCGCCTGGTCGAGCTGGACCGCGCCGTGGGCGCCGCCTACGATCGGGTCAACCAGGACCTGGCCGAGGGCATCGGCGCGGTGCGGGTGATCAAGTCGTTCGGTCTGCAACAGCAGCGCATCGACGGCTTTACCACGCAGGTTCATCAGTTCACCGGGCTGGCCCGCCAGGCCCTGGCCTGGGCCAGCTCGCGGATTCCCCTGCCCCAGGCGCTGGTCGCCCTCGGTCATGTGTGGATCCTGGTGATCGGCGCGCAACTGGTGGCCGCCGGCAAGATCGGCATCGGCGAACTGGTGACCTCGCTGTTGATCGCCACCACCCTGGTGTTCCGCATCGAAGGCATTGGCCGGGTGATGCAGACCTTCGCCGACGCCCGCGCCAGTGCCGGGCGCATCTGGCAACTGCTGGATGCACCGACGCGCATCGAAAGCGGCCCCCGGCGCCTGCCCGACGGGCCGCTGGGCCTGCAACTGGAGGCGGTCAACGTTGCCGCGCCAGGCAGTGAGCGCGACATCCTGCGCCAATGCTCGCTGCTCCTCGCCCCCGGCGAAGTGGTCGCCCTGGTGGGCGCCACCGGCACCGGCAAGAGCCTGCTGGCGAGCCTGTTGCCGCGCCTGACCGACGCTGACAGCGGCCGCGTGCTGATCGGCAACGCCGGAGGCGGCTGGCAGGACGTGCGCGACCTCGACCTGGCCGACCTGCGTCGCCGGGTGCATGTGTTGCCGCAGGAGAGTTTCCTGTTCGCCGACAGCCTCGCCGCCAACCTGCGCCTGAGTGCCCCCGAGGCCAGCGACGCAGACCTGCTCGACGCCCTGCACCGCGCCGCTGCCGACGACATCCTCGAACGCCTGCCCCAGGGTCTCGACAGCCCGCTGGGGGACCGCGGCGTGACCCTGTCCGGCGGCCAGCGCCAACGCCTGTGTCTGGCCCGCGCCCTGCTGGCGAAACCCGACCTGCTGTGCCTGGACGACGCCACCAGCGCCCTCGACGCTATCAGCGAAGGCCATGTGCTCGACCACCTGCGCCGCCCCGGCGGCCCGACCCTGCTGCTGATTGCCAGCAAGGCCACCACCGTGCAGCGCGCCGACCGCGTGTTGCTGCTGGACCAGGGCCGCATCGTCGACAGCGGCCCTCACGCCGAGCTGCTGCTGCGCAACGCCGCCTACCGCGACCTGCTGGGGATCGACCAATGAGCAAGACCGCCAACAACACCGCCATGAGCGATATCGAGATCGAGGAGCGGCTGGCGAAGAAAGCCCTCGACCGCAGCATGCTGCAACGCCTCTGGCCGCTGCTCAGACCGGTGCGGCGCCAGGTGGCCTGGGTCATCGTGCTGGAGCTGATCCTGGTGTTCACCGTGTTCCTTCGGCCCTGGTTCGTCCGCGAACTGCTCGACCGCGGCCTGATCCACGACGGCAACGCCTGGCTGCTCGACCTGCCGCTGGTGCTGTGGCTCGGCGCCGGGCTGGCCGCCAGCTGGCTGGGGCGGATCCTGCTGGGCGGGCTGTCGCAGTACGTCGCCGGCAGCGCCGCCATCGAGGTGCTGAACCAGTTGCGGGTGCGGGTATTCGCCCACGTCCAGTCCCTCAGCGTCGGCTACTTCGACCGCACCCGCGCCGGGCGCATCCTGTCCCGCGCCGACCGCGACGTCGATGCGCTGGAGCCGTTGCTGATCCAGGGCCCGCCGGAACTGCTCGGCGCCCTGCTGCGCTGCACCCTGGCGGCGCTGATGCTGTGGCTGATCACGCCGCTGTTTTTCTTCAGCCTGATCGGCAGCCTGCCGCTGCTGATGCTCGCCACCTGGGCGTTCAAGCGGGTGGCCCAGCGCAACTGGGCGAAAGTCGCCGAGCAGCGCAGCCGCTTCACCGCGCACCTGGTGGAGAGCGTCAGCGGCGTGCGCCTGTTGCAGCAGAGCGGGCGCGAGGCGCACAACCAGCAGCGCTATCGCGGCCTGCTGGACGACTTCAACAACGCCCTGATCACCGGCAGCCTGCGCTCTGGCTGGTTCGCCCCGTTCACCGCGCTGCTCGCCGCCGCCGGCATGGCCGTGCTGGTGCTGGTGGGCGGCTACGCCCTGGCCGAAGGTACGGTGACCGTGGGCCAGGTGGGTGAAAGCCTGTTCTACGTGATGCTGTTCCTCGGCCCGCTGCAAGAGCTCACCGACCTGTTCGAGCGCTACGCCACGGGTTCGGCCTCGGCGCAACGGATCTTCCTGCTGCTGGACACGGCCCCGGAAATCCTCGACCCGCCGCGTCCGCTACCGTTGCCGCGGGTGCAGGGCGAAGTGCATTTCGAGGGGATCCGCTTCGCTTACCAGGCCGACGCCGTGCAACCCGTTATCGACGGCCTCGACCTGCGCATCCGCGCCGGCGAGGTGCTGGCCATCGTCGGCCCTTCCGGGCATGGCAAGAGCACCCTGGTGCAGTTGCTCACCCGCTTCTACGAAGTGGGCGAAGGCGCGGTGAAGCTGGACGGCGTGGACATCCGCCAGTTGAGCCAGCAGCAACTGCGCCGGCATGTGGGCGTGGTGCTGCAGGACAACGTGCTGTTCGCCGGCAGCATCCTCGACAACCTGCGCCTGGCCGCCCCCGCTGCCGACGACGCCACGCTGATCGCCGCCGCTCGCGAACTGGGCGCCGACGAGGTACTGGAGCGCCTGCCCCACCAGTACGCGACCCAGGTCGGCAGCCTCGGCAGCCATCTCAGCCATGGCCAGCGGCAACTGGTGTGCCTGGTGCGCGCCTACCTGGCCAACCCGGCGGTGCTGGTGCTGGACGAAGCCACCTCGGCGGTGGACGTGCACACCGAGCGGCGCATCCAGCGGGCGCTGCGCCGGCTGTGCGAGGGACGCACGGCAATCATCATCGCCCACCGCCTGGCGACCATCCGCGATGCCGACCGCATCGTGGTGATCCGCCAGGGCCGGGTGCAGGAACAAGGTCCCCACGCACAACTGATCGAGGCCGATGGCGCCTATGCGGCGCTGTACCGCAGCTACGAGCAGCGCGGCGAGCTGGTGGAGGGCTGATGTTGGCTCTGCCACAGAGACTGCGTTTGCAGTGTTGCTCAGGCAGCAATCCCTGTGGTTCTACCGGCCTCATCGCTGGCAAGCCAGCTCCCACCAAGTGCCCTGATCACAGGCCCTGTGGGAGCTGGCTTGCCAGCGATGAGGCCCTCGAATCCGGCGTGGCACGCCGGTTGCACCGCCCCTTTCACATCTACAGAGGACCTGCCATGAGCACCGAATTCTTCTGGCGTCTGCCCCTGGGCACCGACGGCCCGCAACTGACCACCGACAAGCACAACCGCGGCAGCTTCGCCGGCCGCCACGGGCATATTGCGCCAGGCCTGCTGGCCGACGGCACGCCGGACGGTTTCACCTACATCGACTACATCGCCCAGGTGGCCAAGGCCGCCGAGCTGGCCGGCTTCGAAGGCGCACTGCTGCCCACCGGGCCTGAACCCTGGATCGTTGCCGCCGCCCTGGCCCGGGAAACCCGCCGGCTGCGGTTCCTGATCGCCTTCCAGGCCACCTGGACCCTGCCCGCCTACGCCGCGCAGCAGGCGGCGATTCTCCAGCACCTGAGCCACGGCCGCCTGGACTGGAACATCATCACCGGCGGCAACCCGGCCAGCCAGCGCGCCCAGGGCGACTACCTCGACCACGACCAGCGCTACAAACGCACCGGCGAATTCCTCGACATCATCAAGGGCCTGTGGAGCCACGAGCGCTTCAGCTACGACGGCGAGGTCTACCAACTGGAAAACGGCGCGCTGCCGCCGGGCCTTGGCAATGAACGCAAGCCGGGGGTGTATTTCTCCGGGTTCTCGGAGCCTGCGCTGGAGGTGGCCGCCCGCCACGCCGATGTCTACCTCAACTGGGCGGAACCGGTGGACCAGCTCAAGCCGCATATCGAGCGGGTCCGCGAGCTGGCCGACAAGCAAGGCCGCAGCGTGCGCTTCGGCCTGCGCGTGGACCTGTTCGCCCGGGAAACCGAAGAAGCCGCCTGGGCCGACCTGCGCCGCCAGTTCGACCGCCTCGAAGGCAAGCCGAGCGTGGTCTCCAGCGCCTTCACCCGGGCCAGCGACTCGGTCGGCGCAGCGCGCCAGACGGCCTACCACCAGAACATCCAGCGCTTCGACGACCTGATCCTCGGCCCCAATCTCTGGGCCGGTTTCGCCAAGGCCAAGCCCGGCCCCACCGTCGGCCTGGTGGGCAGCCACCAGAACATCGCCGAGCGCCTGGCCGAGTACCGCGACGCCGGTTTCTCCACCTTCATCCTCGCCGGCAACCCGCACCTGGAAGAGGCCCTGCGCATCGGCCAGGAAGTCCTGCCACTGCTGCGCGAGCCCAGGGCCGCCGCCCTCAAGGCCAGCGCCTGAATACCCTGCCCAGAAGGACGGGCCGACTACTCCACTGGCCGGACAACCGGCCACCCTGCAAGGACCAGATCCCCACATGAGCACGCCCCTCGACACCCTCTGGTACACCCACAGCCCGGTGCCCACCGGCCTCGGCATCGCCGTGCAGACCGGCCGCCTGGCCGAAGCCTTCGCCCCGCTGGGCACCTCGATCCAGTCGCTGCGCGAGTCCAGCGAACGGGAAGTCCGCGAAGCCCACTACGACCACCACCTGCCCAACTCGGTCCGCCATGGCGGCAATATCCCGGCGATCTGGGCCTACTCGGCCGGCGTCGACACACGGGTGCTGGGTCTGAGCTGGGCCGACGAAGTGCAGTTGATCCTGACCACCGCCGAAAGCGGGGTGAAGACCGTCCGCGATTTGAAGAACCGCCGTTTCGGCCTGCCGAAGTGGGCCAACGTGCAGATCGACTTCACCCGCGCCCAGGCCCTGCGTGGCCTGGAAAACGCCCTGCGCCTGGAAGGCCTGAACGTCGCCGACGTCGAGCTGGTGGACTACCCCTACGGCGGCACCCACAGTGACGAACAGGTGACCCATGTGCATGGTGCAGCGGTGTACCTGGGCGGACGCATCAGCCGGCGCAACAACGAACTGATCGGCCTGCTGCGCGGCGATATCGACGCGATCTTCCTCAAGGGTGCCACGGCGCTGCAACTGGCCTACGAACTGGGCCTGCATGTTGTCATCGACACCGGCTCCCACCCCGATCCGCTGATCCGCTCCAACAACGGCACGCCCCGCACCCTGACGGTGGACACCAACCTGCTCGACCATCACTTCGGCGCCTGCAAGCGCATCGTCGACGTGCTGCTGCGTACCGAGCAATGGGCCTGGGCCAACCCCGACGAGACCCGCCGCTACCTGGCCCGGGAGCTGAACACCAGCGAATACTGGGTTGCGGCGGCCTATGGCGAAGACGCCCACCGGCGCCTGCGCACCACCCTCGACAGCCGCTCCATCAGTGCACTGCAGGACTTCACCGACTTCCTCTACCGCTGGCAGTTCATCCCGCGGCACTTCGATGTGCGCGACTGGATCGACTTCAGCGTGCTTGAAGCGGTGATCGGCTCGACTTCGCGGGTCGCGACCTGAACACAGACTCATCGACTGGCAACATCTTGTGGGGCTTCAGCCGCGATTGGGCGCGAAGCGGCCATGAAACCTGAGTCCGCGATACGTCTGGCAGACAGGGGGCTCAGGGGTTACGACGGCTTCGCCGCCGATCGCGGCGGTCCGGCGTTCCGGTGAAGCCGCTCCCACTGGAGGATGTGCCCGTTTCAAGGCTGCTGATACTGGCTCAGGTACTTGTCCAGCACCGCCTTGTCGCCACTGCCATCCCCCGCCACCTGCCACAGCCGCCGCTCGATGCCCTGGGCCAGCAGGTGCCCCACGGCGGCTTCGATCGCCGACAGCACGCACAACTGCGCCGGCTCGTTGGTGGTGTAGCCCACCTCGGCTTCCAGCAGTTTCTTGAATTCGATGAACTTGAACACCCCGGCACTGCGGCCCACCGAGTAGATGGTCTTGCTGGTCATGACATTGGCCAGCACCTGGCCGCTGCGCACGTCCACCGCCCGCAGGTTGACCGTAACCTGATCGACCCGGTACTCGCGGGAGATGTCGATGCCCAGGTAGCGCGCGCCTTCACCACCGCTGCGTACGTTGGTGTCGTAGGCGATGATGCCGCCTTCGAGCATCAGGTTGGCGGCCTGCAACGGTGGCAGTTCGCCCTGGATGTTCAGCGGCGTGTCCGGCTTTTTCTGCGAGGCGCGGATGATCTTGCGTTCGGTCAGCAGGTTCTGCAGCCCTTCGCGCTCCAGCACCATGAACCAGCCGCTGGCCTGCAGGGCATCCATCAGCATGCTCGCCGCGCCCTGGGTGACGCTGGTGGAAAACGAGCTGGCCGGGGTCGGCTTGTATTGCCCGGTCTGGTCGCGGAAGCCATACACCACGGCCATCAGCCGGCCCTTGGGCCGCGGCATGTTGAGCAGGTCGTAGTAGGTGGAGGCCCGTGGGGTCAGGGTCGGGGTCTCGGTATCCTCGGCCGACATCGGTTCGCGCAGCCCGCAGCCTTGCAGGGTGGCCAGGATCAGCAGTGCGCCCAGTAGACGTTTCATGTTGTTCTCCCCATTCGGCTCGGCGCGGCTCAAGGATTCAGGCCGTTGACCTGGATTTCCGAGACCTCGCCGGTGGCCCGGTCGGTCACCTGGATGCTCAGGGCCCCGGAATCGTCGATCACGTTGATGATGAAAGAGTCGGTGGACATGCTGCCGCTGTTGCCGTTGGCGATGTTGTCCAGCAGTTGCGAGAGCATCCGCGACTCCAGCTGGTTGCTGAAGCGCTCGAGGGCCGTGGTGCCGGTGTACGACGAGCGACCGCTGGACGGATCGTCATGGTCGTTCTGCGCCTGGGCATTGTTGAGCAGCCAGGTGCCATTCAACGGGTTGCCGCCGAAGGCCGGGTTGACCGGGGTGTGCACCAGTTCGGTGGCCGAAGCCTGGACGCAGGCCGTCAGGAGCACGGCGCAGGCCAGGTGGTGGGCGATAGTGGCGTTCATAGCTCGTCCCTCTCCAGATCAGTGGTGTCCTGCAGCAGGGATTCGAGCTTGCGCTGGATCACCTGCGCCTTGACCAGGTCGGCAGCCTCGTAGGCCACCGCTTTCAGTTCGGCGGTGTTGGGCGGCAGGAAGCGCCGGTACACCACCCGTTGCTGATACTCGACCGACACCAGGCTGCCCCAGCGCGGGTCCGGTTTTTCCCGTACCACCAGGTTGAAATCCAGACGGCTGGTGGCACGCAGCCGCTCGGCGAAGCTGTAGTAGAAGTCGTGGCCGATGTGGCTGATGGTGTAATCGACGATGAAGCCCATCATTTCGTCTTCCGCCCCGGCCCGCGCCTGGGCACAGCCCAGCGCCAGCAGCAGCGCGGCGACCCGCAGGCAGCGTTTCATGGCGCACCGTCCGTGACCGGGCGTTGGGCGGCCTTGCCGGTAAACGCCTGCTCGGCGACGAACTGCCAGTCGGCGTAATGTCCCAGCCCCTCGAAATCGGCCCACTGCGCGGCGAAGCCGGACTGCTTCAGCGGCACGCCCTGGGAACGGCTGTAGACCCCGGTGATGCGCCCGTCGATGGAACGCACCAGGCCCCAGTCGTCACTGCCGGTGACAGGGTCGGCATAGAGCCTGCGAATGTGCCGCTTGAGGTTGGGGAAGCGCGAATCCTCCAGCAGTTCTTCCAGGGTCTGCGGGTACTGGGCCAGCCCCGGCGAAGCCCGGTAGTAGCTGCGCAGGGCCTGGGCGTACTGCCCGCCAACCCACAGCAGTTCCTGCTCGCGGTCGCGCAGGGCCTGGGTTGACCAGAGTTGCCCGGCGGCGCCCAGCGCCAGACCGGTCGCGGCGATCAGCAGGAGCACACCCAGGTAGGTGAAGCCGGCCTGGGCCGCCTTACCAGTCGGCATAGAGGCTGCCATCACGCGCCCTCCCGGTGGCACCGCTCTTGATGTCGCCGACGCCACCGGCCACGCCTTCCGGCGGCGGCAGCACCAGCCACAGGTCGCGGCGCTGGGTGATCGGGTCCAGCGGTGCGGCGCGCAGGTAGCGCTGCTCCACCAGTTGCTCCAGCGACTCGGGGTAGCGCCCGGTGTCGCCGTAGTAATGGTCCAGGGCCTCGCGCAGCACGCTGAGGCTCTGGCGCAGGGTGGTTTCCTTCGACTGCTCCAGGCTGCTGAAGTAGCGCGGCATGGCGATGGTCACCAGGGTGGCGATGATCGCCATCACCACCAGCAATTCGATCAGGGTAAAGCCCTTGTTCCGGCGCATGGTCGTCACCACTGGCTGTAGGCGATGCCGTTGAGGCCCTTGCCGGGGGCCCGGGAATACACGTCGAACACATCCTCGCCGGGGCGCGGGTTGTCCGCCGAACTGTCGTAGGTGCGCAGGCCCCAGCCGTTGTCGTCGCCCTGTGCCGGGTGCAGCGGGTCGGCGGGAATGCGCCGCAGGAAGTAGAACTTCGCGCCCTTGGCGCTGCGCACGTCACGCACACCGTCCACCAGCACCTCCAGGCTCGGCGGATAGCCGCTGGCGTTGAGGCTCTTCTCGATGTAGCCGGCGTCCCAGGCGCGCTTGTACGCATCGATGGCGTCGCGCAACTGGTACAGCGCGGTCTTCAGTTCCTGCTCCTTGCCGCGGCGGATCACGGTTTCCGTCAGCGGTGCGGCGATGGCCGCCAGCAGGCCGATCAGGGCCAGGGTGATGACCACTTCGATCAGGGTGAAGCCGCCTTGTACGCGTTTCATGGTTCAGGGTCTCCCGGCGATCGGCGTGTCGCCCAGCGGCGCGTCCGGCCCCGGTTCGGCCAGCTCGCTGGCACGCTCGAGGTTGCGGATCTGCAGGCTGGTCTCGGTGCCGGTGGGGAACTCCATGTCCGACGGGCTCTGGTACGGCAGGTTGCGCACAATGCGCGGAGTGATGGCCAGCACCAGCTCGGACTTGCTCATGTTGTCCTTGTTGCTGCCGAACAGCCGGCCCAGGCCGGGAATGTCGCCCAGGCCGGGGATCTTGTTGCCGGTGGCACCGTGGTCGTTGCGCACCAGGCCGGCGAGGATCTGCGTCTCGCCGTCATGCAGGCGCAGGCTGGTCTGGGCGTTGCGGGTATCGACCTGGACCGGAATGGTGCCCTGGCGGGTGGCTTCCAGCGGCGTGGCGTTGCTGACTTCCAGGGCGATCTTGATCGCCACTTCGTTGTTCAGGTGGACGATGGGCTGCACTTCGAGCTTCAGGCCCACGTCCAGGTAAGTGACGCTCTCGGTGATCACCGGGCCCTGTGTCGACGGCACCGAGGTGGCGCTGATGATCGGCACCCGCTGGCCGATATGGATGCGCGCCTGCTCGCGGTTGCTGACCCGGATCACCGGGCTGGCCAGGGTGTTGATGTCGTTGTCCTGGGCGTTGATCTTCAGTTGCGGCGCCGGGGCGATGGAGATGCGCGAGGAGTTGATGCCGCGCAGCTGGTTGAGAATGCTCACGCCACTGCCGTCGCTGTTGACCACGCCGAAGGTGTTGGGCCATTGCAGGCCGAGGTCGAGGATCCGCGAGCGGGCCACTTCCATCACTTCCACTTCCAGCACCACCTCAGGGTTGGACTGGTCCTGGGACTGCAGCAGTTTCTCGGCCATGCGCACCGCATCGGGGGTGTCGCGCATGGTCAGGGTGTTGAGGCGCTCGTCGACGAACACGTCGCGGGTCTTGAGCAGGGTCTTGACCATGTTCAGCGCGGTGTTGGCGTCGATGCTGGTGAGGTAGAAGGTGCGCATCACCAGTTCCTGGTAATCCTTGGTCTTCTGCGGCGAATCCGGGTAGATCAGCAGGGTGTTGTCGTTCACCACTTTCTGGTGCAACTGGTTCTGCTCCAGCAGCAGGGCCACGGCGTCTTCGATGCGCACGTCACGGACGAAGATGGTGGCCTTCATGTCCGGGCGCAGGTCCTTGTCGAAGATGAAGTTGAGCCCGGCCACCTGGGACAGCACCTCGAAAATGGTCTTGAGGTTGGCGTCGCGGAATTCCAGGGTCACCGGCCGCTCCAGCTTGCCGCGCAGTTGCGGGTTGGGCTGGGCGGTGCGCGCCTGGACCAGCTCGATGTCACTGCGCAGGCCCAGGCCGCCCTGGTTCTGCGGGTCGAGCAGCAGCACCTCGCGCATGTGCCGCTCGGCACCGAACAGATCACCACGGCGCAGCGCCGCCTGGCCGAGGGCGGTGCGCTCGTCGATGTTGCGCAGCTGCTCGATCTGCCGCACCGCTTCCATCGCCCGACGGTTCTGCGGCTCCAGCGTCAGCACCCGGCCGTAGGCCATGCGCGCCCCGGCGAAGTCGTGCCGCGAACGGTCGCTGTCGCCCTGGGTCAGCAGCGCTTCCACCGCCTTGGCCCGGCCCTGGGCCAGGGCGATGTTCAGTTCGGTGTCCCGTGGCGATTCCACCAGGGCCTGTTCGATCAGGGCGATGCCGGCTTCGTACTGCCCCTCGGCGATCAGCGCCTGGCCGTCCTTGCGCACCCCGCTGGTGCCGCAGCCGGCGACCGCGACGAACAGCGCCAGCAGCAGGAACGGCGCGGATTTGTGAACGACTGAGCAATTCATGGTGCGCTCCCTACAGACAAGGTCTGGGACAGGTGCATGGGCAGGTAGACCAGGCTCAGCTCGGTGGCGGAGATCTGGTCGATGCGGTAGGTGTCGTCGATCACGTCACCGCGACGCACGACGTAGAGTTTTTCCCCGGCCTGGAGGAACACCCGCTGATCGTCGCGATCATCCAGGCGGCCAACGAACTGGAACGGCAGCGCCGGCGCCACCGGCAACACCTCCACCGGCGCGACCACGACGGGCTGCTCGGTGACGGTGGCGAGCACCGCGGCAGGCTTCCACTGCTTGCTGGCGAACAGGTCGCGCAGCGGTGCCCTGGTCACCTCGTGTGCCGGCGCGGCAGCCTGGTTGCCCGCCGGGGTGCTGTGCGCGGCGCGGGTCACCGCGGCGGCAGCCTCAGGCTCCAGCGGTTCGAAGAAGTACCCAGGCGCCCAGGCCAGGGCCCCGGAAATACCGAGAAAAGCGGTCCAGCCCAATACGCGCTGACTGTTCATCACGACCTCGACAGGTAAAGGGTCATGCGGATGCGCCCGGTCAGCTCGCTGTCGCCGATCCGTTTGCGTTGCAGGTCGATGTCTTCCAGTACCAGCGCCGGCATCTGCACCAGCAGGGTCTGGAGAAAACGGCGGATCTGCGGGTAGCTGCCGCGCAGCGGCAACAGAATCTGGTAGCGGGCCAGTCGGGTCTCGGGATCGACACCCAGGGCGTACTCGCCGCGGGACAGGCTGATCTTCTGGTCCCGGGCCAGCCGGTACAGACGCTCGATCACGGCGGTCGCTTCGGGCTGGGCCGGCAGTTGCTGTTGCAGGTCCTGCAGCGGGTCGGCGCTGGCCTCGACCGGTTTGCGCTCGCCGGTTTTCAGTTGGGCCAGCTGCTCGGCCACTTCGGCGCTGCGCCGTTGCAGGGCGTGCAGATCCTGCCACTGGCCGAGCTGGCCGGCGCCGTGGAGCGTTGCGCCGAGGATCAGCGCAGCGCCCACCAGCGGCGCCCAGCCCAGCCGGCGCAGGTATTCGTGGACTCTCAGGCTAGAGACGCGCATCGCCGCTCTCCCAGTGGGCCGAAAGGTTGAACAGCACCGGACGCTCGGGCTGCTTGACCAGGATTTCATGGTTGAGCAGCGACACATCGCGCAGTTCGCCGCTGGCTTCCAGGCGCTTGTGGAAGGCCAGCATGGCCTCCAGGTCGCGGGCTTCGGCGCTGATCCGCACCTGGCCCTTGCGGGCGTCGGGGCTGAGGCTGAGCAAGGCGATGTCGTCTTGCGGCAAGCCTTCCAGCAAGCTGAACAGGCGCTCCCAGGGGCGTTGCAATTGCTGCGACAGATCCCGCATCCGCGCCAGCTTCTGTGCCTGCTCGCGGCTCTGGGCAGCTGTCAGCGGCGCGGTGTCGCGGGCACGCAGGCCCAGTTTCTGTTCGGCCTGGTGAATCTGTCGGATGAGTTGCGCGTGCTGGTCGTCCAGCTGTTGCTGCCACAGCAGCGAGGCGGCCAGCAGACCGGCGCCGAGCAGCAACGGTGCCCAGGCCAGCGGGCCACGGCGTGACGGGATGAAGTCGAGCATCAGGCGGCGCATGTCAGGCCACCACCCGGGCCATGCTGGGCAACAGCGCGGCCGGCTCGTCCAGTTCCAGCAATTCCACTGCTTCGAGCAGCGGCCGCGGGGCGCGGCGGGCCGGGGCGTGGACGAACAGGCGCAGTTCGCCCTGCCCGGCCTGCAGATGACATTCACGGGCCAGCAGCGCGGCCAGCTCCGGGTCGCTGTCGCCGATGCCCTGGCTGCGGATCTGCTGCCAGCCGCCCTCGCGGGCCAACAGGAACACGCTGCGCTGCGGCTCGGCTACCACGAACAGGAAGTCGTTGCCGGCCACCTGATCGGCGAAGTGGTTCCAGGCCGCCATCAGGTAGGGCTGCACCGACACCAGCCGGATCTGCCGTTGCCGGCACTGCCCGAGCAGCCCCTGCAACAGCAGCTGCGGCAAGGCCGCGGCGATCCGTGCGCGGCCGGCGGGCTCTGGCCCGAGCACCACGGCCCAGTCGTCCAGCGCCTGGCCATAGCAGCGCTCCAAACAGGCACGGGCGTAGACCTCGAACTCCTGCGGCCGGGCGATGCCCTCGCTCCAGGGCACCAGGCAGAAGCGGCAGTGCTGTGCCGCCAGTACCACGCTCAGGTGCGCACCTTTGCCGGCATGGCTGTCCAGCAGTGCGTCGAGTCGTTCCAGGCTGGCCTCGATGAAGCGCTCGCGCCCCGCGTCGATGGCGGCGCTGTCGAGCCAATGCTGCTGGCGGCCCTGACGGCGGCACAGGCCGACCGCCTGGGCGCCGAGCACGGCGATAAACCGGTCAGGCGATAAAAGTGACACGATCGATCTCCTCCAGAGTGGTCCGGCCGTCCCGCACCAGTTCCAGCGCCGAGGCGCGCAACAGGCGCAGGCCGCGCTGGCAGGCGTGGGTCTTGATTCGCGACAGCGGCTGGCGCTCGACGATCATCTGCCGCAGGTCGTCGTCCAGGTGCAGCAGTTCGGCGATGGCCGTGCGTCCGCGATAACCGCTGCCGCGGCACTGGCCGCAACCGGGGCCATGGACGAAGCGCCAGCCGACCACCTGCTCGGGCTGCAGGCCGGACGCGGCCAGTTGCTCGGCGTCCGGCTGCAGCGGGCGGGCACAGTGCGGGCAGGCCAGGCGGATCAGACGCTGGGCCAGCACGGCGTTGAGCGCGGAAACGAAACTGTAGGGATCGACCTGCATCTGGCTGAAGCGGCCGATCACATCGAAGACGTTGTTGGCGTGGATAGTGGTGAACACCAGGTGCCCGGTGAGGGCCGACTGCACGGCGATCTGCGCGGTGTCCGGGTCGCGGATCTCGCCGACCATGATCTTGTCCGGGTCGTGGCGCAGGATCGAACGCAGGCCGCGGGCGAAGGTCAGGCCCTTCTTCTCGTTGACCGGGATCTGCAACACCCCCGGCAACTGGTACTCCACCGGGTCCTCGATGGTGACGATCTTGTCGTGGCCGTGGTTGATCTCGCTGATCATGGCGTAGAGCGTGGTGGTCTTGCCGCTGCCGGTGGGGCCGGTGACCAGGATCATGCCGTAGGGCTCGCCGGCCAGCCGGCGCAGGCTGCGCAGGGTCTGCTCCTCGAAGCCCAGGGCCTGCAGCTGTACGCCGCTGACCCGGTCGGCCAGGTCCTGCTTGTCGAGCACCCGCAGCACCGCGTCTTCGCCGAAGATGCTTGGCATGACCGACACGCGGAAGTCGATCTGCCGGGCGCTGATGCCGATCTTGAAGCGGCCGTCCTGGGGCACCCGTTTCTCGCCGATATCCAGCTCGGCCATGACCTTGATCCGCGAGATCACCTGGTCGGCGAACTCGCTGCCATTGACCTTGCTGACGGCCGTGAGCACGCCGTCGATACGGTACTTGATCACCAGGCCGGCACCGGTCACACCGAGGTGGATGTCGCTGGCGTGCATCTTCAGGGCGTCGTACAGGGTCGAGTTGACCAGCTTGACCACCCGGCTCTGGTCTTCGCTGATGCTGGTGAGCGACAGGCTCTGCAAGGCTTCGGCCTCGACACCGCCCTCGCCTTCGCTGCCAAGGGAATCGACGGCATGGAAGCTCTCTTCCTGGCGTGCAAGAAACAGCGCCAGGTCGGCAGCCTGCACCAGATACAGCGGAGCGCCCTGCAGGTGTTCGTCGATCCAGGCCAGGCGTTCGCCGTCGAAGGGATCGGCGAAGACTCCGGCGGGCTGGCCGTCCAGTTCGACAAGGATGAATTCGCGCTTCAGGCACTGGGCCAGGCTGACGCGGCCGAACAGCGGCGTGGCACCGAGCAGGCGCTGGCTGTCCAGTACCGGGTAATGCAAATGGCTGCCGAGGATGGCAACGAAATCGACGGGGGTCTGGGCGACCAGGCTGCGCAGCACATCGAGCAGGCGTTCGCCGGTCAGCGCGGCCTGCTCACGGGCCCGGCCGAGCAAGGCCCGGTCGAGTGCAGCCGCGGGAGTGACGGTTGCCGGGGATACTGCGAGCGACGAGGATTCCATGGCCTGCTCTCCAACGCACGGGGCGCGGCAAGCCAGGGTTCAGTCTGCTCGCGCCTACTCCCCGGTGAGCAGTTGATCGTCGTCGGGTGGGGGCGGTCTCGAGCCGTTACGCCGTCTGTCCGCCAGAACCCAGGTGCCGTCATACAGCTGCAGGGGGAAGCTCTGGTTTGCGTGCTGGCGTCGTTCGACGAACCCCGAATCCGTGTTGCTGCCGGCCTTGGACACCCGCGCGATACCCATCAGGTCGAACACCGCGCGCGCCAGTTCCGCCAGGGGAAAAGGCTTGAACAGGATATGACTGACTCCGAGCTGGGCGGCGCGCTCGCGGACCTCGGCGGTCGGATGCGCGGTGATCAACACGAAGTGGCAGTCCCTGTGCGAGCGCACGGCCTCCAGTACCTGAAACCCCTCCATATCGGGCAAGCGATAATCCAGCACGGTCACGTCGGGCTGGATGCGCTCGGCCAGGCCGATGGCACTCGTTCCGTCGTGGGCAACATGGACGTCCAGGCCTTGCGCCGCCAGGTAAGCCTGGAGGTTCTGCGCAAGGGTCTGCTCGTCATCGACTACCAGAACTGTCTTCACCAAGGTCGACTCCAAATGCGTGCTGGTGCGGTTTCCCGATCCGGCTGCGTGCGACCTTGAACAGGCTTACGCACGCTTCATGCCAGACCGCGAAGGCGTTTTGAGACGGGTGCAAATAGCTGATTCCCTTGCCGTTTCCCAAAATGCCGGAGACCGCTGGCCCCAATCCCGGGGACAGTATGGCACTTTGCCCCTGAGCTTCCCCCACTACTGGGGGACACCTTCACCGGGTATCGGCCCGTTCGATCCGGGCCTCGGCCCGCAGACGCTGCAACGCCGCCTGGCGTGCCTGCGCCTGCTGTCGTTCGAGGAGGAGGTTTTTGGTCAATGCGAGTCCCTGCTCTCGTTCGACCGGGCTTTGTTGCGGTTGGTTCGGGTTATTTTCTCCGGCCTGCCGACGTTCTTCGTGGAACGCCCGGACGGCCTCGTCCGTTGGCGGCTCGACCCGACCCAACAGCGCATACACCTGTTGCGCGGCGATCTCATGTCGAGTGTAGTCGGCGAACGAAGCGCCATCGAAGCCGGCATTGGCCAGGGCGCGGTCGTAGGCGTCGGCATCGGGGAAGGCCCGGCGCAGCTCGCCGATGCGTGCCTGCACTGCGGCTTCGTCCACCTCGATGCCACGGCGGCGCGCCTCCTGCCACAGCAGTTCCTTGGCGATCAGTTGCTCCACGGCCTGCTCGCGCAGGCGCTGGTACAGGCTGGGGCTGCGGATGCTGGTCAGTGCCCGGCCCTGGTCTTCCAGGTACTCGGCGAAGTAGCGCTCCACACGCAACTGGCTGATCGCCACACCGTTGACCCGCAATGCCGCCGGTCCGCCCTCTTCGGCCTTGAGCAGATACGCCTGGGCGCAGGCGATCAGGACCAGGATCAGCAGGAACAGCTTCATCTCACACCTCTCATGGCCGTTCGGCCGCGCGGGTATAGGGTGCTACGGGATAGAACAGCGGCCCGGGCATGGCCAGGGTCACCACGTGGGCGCCAGCCAGGCCCTGGCGGCGACCGGGGCCGAACCCCAGGGGCGGGGTCAGGCCGGTGTCGATGTCGTGCAGGCTCTCCAGTGCGCTCACCAGCTTGTCGCGGCTGGCGTCGCGCCCGCTGCGCTTGAGCCCTTCCTCCAGCAGCACCATGGAACACCAGGCGCCCACCTGCAGCAGCGCGTGGCGACCATCCAGGCCCTGGCGGCGGCGCAGCTCGCTCAGCGCCGCCCGACCGGCCGGGCTCCAGTCGCCGGGGACGAAGGGATAGGCAAGGAACACCCGGCGCGACCATTGCTCCGGCACCTGCATCAGTTCCCCGGCCACCTGGCTGGAGGCGGCGAACAGGTACGGCGTGCGCCCGGCCGCCTGCAAGGCGGCGGTCAGCTCGCCGAAGGCCGGCGCCGAGCCCAGGAAAAATACCGCTTCCCCCTCCACCGCCTTGCCCGCGAAGGGCTCCAGCTCAAGTCGGCTCCAGCCCCGCTCCTGCAGATCGGCCAGTAACGCCCGGCCCACCGTCGCCAGGGCCGGGTCGCTGTAGAGAATACGCGCCGGACGGCTGCGCAGGTCGAGGGCGCTTGCGGCGTACTCGGCCAGGCTCAGCAGTTGCTCGGTCAAGCCCGGTAGCGGGTCGAAGATCTGCCGGCTGTCACTCGCCCGCGCCTGGGCGCCGATCAACGGTACGCCGGCCTGTTCCAGCCGCGCCGCCAGGCTGTCGTCCAGCGCCGGCGCCAGCGGCATGACCAGGGCGAACACCTGCTCTTCGTCCAGCAGCCGGCTCAGGGCCGCCCCGGCGCTGGCCTGGTCCGGCCCGGGGTCGAGCACCGAGAGCTGCAGCTTGCGCCCGTGGATGCCGCCCGCCGCGTTGATGGCCTCGATACGACCCTCGATGATCGCGCGGATCACCCGGCCCGCCTCTGCCAGCTCACCGTCTGCCGGCAACAGGGTGCCCAGGCGCAGGAAACCCTCTTCCACGCCGGGATCATGGTCATCGGCGAGGCGCTTGAGGTAGGCGGTGAGGTTGCGCTGGTCGGCCATGGACAGCGAAAAGCGCGGCATTGCCGGGTCCAGGCGATTGCCCGCCGGATCGCGGCCCTGCTGGATGGCCCGGGCCAGCGTGGCGTCGTCGTAGGCCGGATAGCTGCGACCGTTCATCTGCCGTTCGCCCGCGCCCAGTACCAGGCGCTGCCAGCTCAGCTCCGGCGGGCGTACACCGCCTTCCGGGCGTCCGCGACCGTCGCGGCCATGGCAGTTGGCGCAAGGCATCACGCTGCCTGGCACCTGCATGTCCGCCGCACCGACCCGTGCCATCACCTGGGCATCCCCCGCCGCCACGCCCTCGCGGTACAGGCGCTTGCCGGCCGCCTCCTGCTCGTTGAGGTCGAGGGCGAGCGCAGCCTGGGCCAGGAGGGCGATCAGCAGCGTGGCGAACAGGCGCTTCATGGCTCAGCGTCCGGCCAGTGGCTGGGTCATCAGTTGCAGGCGCTGAGCAATGGCCGCCGGCGGTGCGTCGGGGCGGATCTTGCTCCAGCGCTTGCCGGCCACGTCACCGGCGATCAACTGGGTCGAGTGCTGCTCGGGACTGGGCAGGATGTGCCCGAGGCGGCCCAGTACGCGGTCGATATCGGCCTGGGCGCCGGTGAGGAACAGCCAGTTCGGCCCGTCCACGCCCTGCTCCTGGGCAAAGCGCTTGAGCACGTCGGGGGAGTCGTTGGTCGGGTCGCTGGTGATGGAAATGAAGGTCACCGCCTTCGCCCCGTCGCCCATTGCCTCGCGCACCTCCCGCAGCTTGCGGGTGATCAGCGGGCAGGCGTCGTTGCAGTGGGTGAAGATGACGTTGAGCAGCACCACCCGGTCCTTCAGCACATCGCTGTAGAAGCGCACACGACGGCCATTCTGGTCGAGCAGTTCGCTGTCGGTGAAATAGGTCTGGGCATCGTGGGTGCCGCTGCCGGCCGGTGGCGGCGGCGCGGCGGGTGCGGCGCTACCATGGCCTTCGTGGGCCAGGGCGACGCTGGCGAGGATCCACAGGCAGGCGCCCAGCACCAGCCAGTCGAATGCTTTCATGCTGCGGCGCTGCAGGCTGGCGTCACTCATGGCTGTGCTCCTGGGCGATGGCGGTGTGGCGGGCATGGACCCGGCGGGCGCTGAGGCGATCGACTTCGCCGACCAGCTTGTCGGGGTCGGTGAAGCCGTAGAAACGGGTCCAGTGGCCGGTGCGGCCATCGCCCACCAGAATCAGCGGCGGGTGGTTGCTCAGGTCGGCGCTGAAGCTGCCCAGGCCCTTGAGGGTTTCAGTGACGGCATAGGGACTGCCGGTGACCCAGCTCCAGCCCGGCCCGTGCTGGAACGAGCGGGCGTAGTCGCGCAGGCGTTTCGAGTCGTCGTGCTGCGGATCGACGCTCAGCGACACCAGTTGCACCTCGTCGCCCACCCGCCCGCCCAGGCGTTGCTGGACCTTGCCCATAATCGACGAGACCACCGGGCACACCGTGGTGCAGCGGGTGTAGATGAAGCCGATCACGGTGATGCGGTCGGCCACCAGGTCCTTTTCCAGGCGCACCGGCATGCCGTCCTGGTCCAGCAGGCCGACATCGGCGAAGCGCACCTGGGTCTTTTCCTGGCGAGCCGGCGGGGCGTCATGGCCGCTGTGATCGACGCCGCCATGGGCGTGAACCTGGGAAATGGCGCCGGCCAACAGGCACAGGGCCAGGAAACTGCGGGCTTTGACGGATTTCATCGCGCGTTCCTCGTGCTGGGTTCAGTGCGCCTTGGCGGGCAGTACCCGCAGGCTGGTGTAGTTCTTCTCGGCAAAGGCCTCGCCCAGGGACGGCGCCTGCACATGCAGGTACCAGGCCCCCGCCTCGCTCAGTTGCAGCGGCGCCTGGTAGACGCCGTCGCCCACCTCTTCCACTTCGCTGCTGCGCGCCCGCGACGACGGCGCGAGGAAGTAGCGCAACGACAGGTCCTGCACGCCCTTGCGCGGCTCGCCGCTGCCTTCGAGCAGGCGGAAGCGGGCCACGAACGGACTACCCTGCTGCACCACCGGACGGTCCATGAGGAATTCCACCCGTGGCGTGCGCCGGTGCACGGCGTCCGGGGCGGCCGCCACTTCGGTGCTGAAGCAGTGGATGATCTGCGGCTGGTTGAGCAGGAAGGCCACGTCGAAATTGCCCGCCGCCGGCAGCTTCACCGTCGAGCTGTAGACCCCCGGCGCCACTTCCCGCAGGCTGCGGTCGATGACCAGCGCGGCGCGGGCATTGGCGCCGCGGTTGGCGTAGCCGGACATCGGTGCGTTCATGCCTTCGGCGTAAAAGTAAGTGGTGTTGTCCACCGGGTTAACCACGAACACCGAGTTCTCGTCGCGGGCCACGGTCAGGCCCTGGGCCAGCGGCAGGTCGCCGGCCTGGCGCGGCGCCGCGGGCCCGGCGTCGAAGCCCTGGGTGATGGGCGTGCGCCCTTCGCCGAGACTCGACAGGTTGATCATGGTCACCTTGGATGAGGCCAGCCCGCGCACGTAGGCGTAGGCGCTGGTGAAGGTCACCTGGTACGGCTCGGCGGACACCTCCAGGTTATGCAGCAGGCGGTCGCTGGCGGCGTCGATGACCACGGCGCGGTTTTCCAGGGTGTTGAGGACGATGCCGTAGCGCCCGTCGCCGCTGAAGCGCATCGGGCCGAGCCCCGGCTGCGCCTGGATGTGGCTGCGCAGGGTGTGGCTGCGGGCGTCGATCACGCGGATCCCGCCGTCGCGACCATCGGCCACGTACACCGCCTGGGACAGCGGCGAATAAGCCACCGACAGCGGATGCGGGCCGACCACGAGGGTCTTGAGCAGGCTCAGGTCGCTGCCGTCGATCACGCTCAGGGTGCCGCTGTCGCGGTTGCTGACGAACACGTAGCGCGAGTCGTGGCTGAAGGCGATCTCGTGGTGGCCCTTGCCGGTGGGGATGAACTTGAGCAGCGTGCGCTTCTGCGTGTCGATCACGCTGACCCCGCTCTTGCCCTCCTCCTCGGCGTTGTTGCCGACCCACAGCAGGCGCTGGTCCGGCTGCAGTGCCACCCGTACCGGCTGCTGGCCGGCGGGCAGGTCCTGGAGGTGCTGGAAGGTGCTGGTGTCGATCAGCGCCACCTTGCCCGCCGCCGGCAACGATACCCAGACCTGTTTGTCGTCGCTGCTGGCCACCCAGTCCATCGGTGTGTCGCTCAGGCCGATGCGGGCCATGGTGCTGGTGACGCCGCCGACCGACACCGACGGATCGATCACGGTGAGGCTGGCGTCCTTGTTCAGCACCAGCAGGAAGTAGCTGTTGAGGTCCATCAGCGGCCGTGCGCCGATGCTGCTCTTGAGGAACAGCGCAACCCGCGCCTTGCAGCTCTTGTCGCGGTCCCTGGCCGCATCACCGCTCAGCGCCGGGTCGATCCAGGCCCCCGGTGAGACCCCGGACAGCGGCTGTCCGGAGTTCTGGTCGGTGACCTTGAAGCGGATGCTGGCGTAGGCGCCCTCGGTGAGGCTGCCGCTGCCGGCCAGCGGCATGGCCTCGAACTCCACGGTAACGCCGTCGCGGCTCAGGCGGCTGGCGCCGGTATCGGCAACCGGCACCAGCGGTTCGCGAGGGTCGCACCACAGGCTTTCGTAGGCGATGCCGATGCCCATCAGCAGCACGCCGGTCATCAGGCCCAGGTACAGCGTCTTGTTCTTCTTGTGCATGTCCGTGCTCCCTGATTACTGCGCCGGTGCCGTGGCAGGCGGGGTCTCGTTGGTCACCCGCAGGATCCCCCAGAGTCCCGAGGCGTTGCCGTAGGCGGCGAAGTCGCGGAACAGGTAGTCGCCAGGGATGGCGTTGCCGCCACCGGCACTGGAGTGCATGAAGCTGAAGTGCGCAGCCGGCAGCACGCTTTCCTGGGCGCCGATGTACATGGCCATCGGGTTGTAGGCGAAGCGCACCGAGCCGATCCCCGGCAGGCCCATGGGGTAGCCACCGGTGTCGGATTTCTCCGCCTGCAGGGCGTGCAGAGGCCACAGGTGACCGTCCAGTTGCCAGGTCATGCCGCGGCTGCCGCCGGTGGGCATCAGCACATGGGTACGGAACGGCTGGCCGGGCTTGGCCCACAGCACCGGAGTCTGAGGATCGCCGCCCACCAGCAGGTTGGAGTACGCCATGTGGGCGTTGGGCACGTCGCCCCAGCCACGGCCGTCGGCGTGACCGAAGGGGGCGTCCGGCGCCAGGCCGAAGCGGAACCACAGCGGCTCGCTCTTGTAGTTGATGGCCATGCCCGAGTTGTCCTGCGGGTCGCCCGGCACGCCGTTGCCTTCGGCGGCGATGGCTTCCACCGGCCGGCCATCGGCCCAGCGCATGTTCAGCGCACGCTGGAACACAGTGGCGAAGTCACGGTAGGTCGGCTGGCCGCTGACCTGCACTGTGGCCGAGGCACGGCTGGCGGTGTCTTCGGTCCAGGTAGCGTTGAGCGGCAGGATGCTCATGGCTGCCACCAGGCCTTTCTGGCCCTGCTTGATCGGGTCGGCCGGGGTGATGTTGAGGCCGCCGAACTCGATCGCCGTGGTGTTGATGTTGTCCACCGCGCGGCCCAGTTGCGACACCGGCTTGCCTTCGCGCTCCAGGTGCCCGGCATAGTACTGGTAGACCTTGCTCGGGTAGGCGCCGCTGTTGCCGGCGCGAGGGGCAACGGTCTGCACCGGGTTCTGGCCGACGTTGACACCGTCCGACTTGGTGATGTCGTAGGCCAGCAGCTGGGTGTGGAAACCGACATGGCTGGAGGGCCGCATCAGGTTGTTGCTGAAGGCGGTGGAGCCTTCGCTGCCGTTGCGGTCGCGCTTGACCAGGTTCTGCACCGAGGCGGTGCTGGCCAGGTCCGGCATCACCAGCGGCAGGCGGTTTTCCAGGGTCACCTTGATGCACTCGCCGGCGGTGGCGCGCAGCACCAGCGGCTCGATCGGCACGCCGGGCTTGAGCTTGCCGGTGGTGGTGTCAAGGTCGGCCTTGCGCACGTAGAGGATGGCAGTCGGGTCGTGCAGCGGGCCGGCGTGACCGCCGAGGGTCAGCAGTTCGCCGTCTTCCGGATCCTCCACCGTGACCTGCGGGATCGCCGTGGTCCGGGTGTTGTAGGTCAGGGTGCCGCCGCCGGCCTTGAGCGGGCCGCCGACATGCTGGCCGGCGCCGGCCGGGTCGGTGATGTTGACCCCTTGCGGGTTGCCGAGGATGTCGTTGGCCAGGGCCGCGACGATCTCGTAGCTGCGGGTCACCGTCGGCCGGGTGCCGATACCGTTGGTGTTGGCGGTATAGCGCGGGCAGATGCCGTCGAAGGCCACGGTGTTGCGCACGGCCATCGGTTGCGGGTTGTTCGGCACGGCGAACAGGTCGCTGCGGCTGTTGCTGTAGTTGCGCATCACGCCCCAGATGCCGTTCCAGTAGCCCTCTATCGAGGCGTCCAGGGAGTACAGGTAGTCGCCATTGGGCGCCGCGGAGCTGGAGATCATCGACACCGGCGACATGAACCCCAGTTGCTCGGAGATGCCCACCATCTGCGAGGCTTTCCACCCCGAGTTGGAGCTGCTGCCGAAGCCCGAACCGCTCTGCAGCCACTTGACGCCGTGCAGGGTCACGTTGTGTTCCTCTTCGTGGCCGCCGGCGTGCATGCGCAGGCGCACGTTGTCGCCGGAGTAGGTGCGCAGCATCGGCGTGAACGGGTCGCCCGGTTCGGCGCCGGCCTTGTTGATGTGCGGCGGGAACAGCGTGGTGCCGCCGGTAGGCCCGACCGCCTGGGTGACCGCCGCCGGCGACAGGTTCATCGCCGCGATGGCGCGATCGGTGCGGCTCTGCATGGCGAAGGCGAGATCGCCGGCCAGGCCGTCGGCCTGCATGCCACGCTTGCCGTCCGGGGCCACCTTGTTCGGATCAAAGACCCGCAGTGCCAGCGGCTCGTTGCGGTAGTTGACGACGAACATGCCCGGGTCATCCACCGAGATCGCCTGCGGGCACGGCCGGCTCGGACAGGCCGAGCTCAGGCCGCCACGGACTTCCACCACCTGTTCCAGCAGGTTGGAGGCCTTGGCCCGCACCGGCGGGTTGATGGCGTAGCGGAAGCTGTCGGCACTGGGCGGATAGGCCTGCGGATTGGGAATGCCGTCCGGCCCGGCACCGACGTAGACACCGGCCTCGTAGGCGTGCTGGAAGTCGCTGTATTCCAGGAAGAACTCGCGGTAGCTGTCGTTGCGCCCGTCGTTGTCATGGTCTCCGGTGGCGACCACCGCCTGCCACGAGGTCGGCCCGCCGTCCTGGCGCTGGGCAGTGTTGTACAGCTGTTCGCCGGTCTCGGCGTGGTACCAGGTGGAGTTGGCCGGCTCGGCCAGCACCGTGGCGTACAGCCCCAGTTGCTGGTGGGTCGATGGGCCGAGGTGGTCGTGGGTGAAGATGGTGCCCAGGCCACGGTCGATGTTGTAGACGTTCACCACCGGGTCGGCGAACCAGCGCTGCATCTGCGTGCGTGCGCCCAGCCAGTCGGCCCGGCCGTAGCGGCCGAAGAACGGATGGTTCTTGGCTTTCGGGCACTCGGCGCTGCCATCGCGGGGATCGCTGCTCTGGCACTGGTTGAAGGTGCGGATGGCGTGGATTCGTTCGACCACGGTGCCGGGGGAGAGAATGCCATCCTCATAGTTCCAGCCGTTGGCCGAGCCGTCGGCGGCGGTGAGGTCCCATTTCGGCAGGTGGATATGCTGGCCGATCACATCGGTCGGGGTGCGCACCTGGTAGTCATCCATCTCGTAGAACGAAGGGATCAGGTTGGTGTGCTGGTACATGGTGCAGTCGAAGGTGTTGATCCGCATCACCAGCGGCTCAGGCGGACGCTGCTTGGTGATCACCGGCCAGGCGTCTTCCCAGAGGGCGATGATGCGCGCTTGCGGGAAGTGGTAGCCAACCTTGTTGTACACCGCGTCGAACTGGATGTTGGCGCCCTTGTAGATACGCGGGCGATCGGCAGTGAACGGCGACGAGCCGGTGAAGCTCATGCCGTCGAGGCGCTCGCCGCTGTGGTACTCGCCGGTGGGCGAAGCCTGGGTCAGGCGCTTGGCGCGGTCGTCCATGCACGGCTCGTAGTACGGCGCGCCGGCCACCGGCAAGGCGCCGTTGGTGCGGAAGGCCTTGGCGGTCAACTGGCGGCCGGGCAGCAATGCGTAGCTGGGGTGCTCCAGTTTCGAGTGGAAGCGCATCGCCGCCTGTTCGACATCGGTGCCCTCCTCCGGCATGAACACCGCCTTGGCCCGGGTGATCTCCTTGGAGAAGTCCAGGGCAGTGGTGGTGACATGGGCTTCACCGCCAGCGGCCAGGCCGTCCAGCGCATGACGTGGCAGGCCGCCGTCCCAGCCACCGGACTGCGCAGGGTCGAGGTTGGCCCACAGGCTGTTGCCGCTGTCGCGCAGGCTGCGCGCCTTGTCGGCGTCGAGCATGTCCAGCGGCGGGGTTGGCGGACGCTGGCCGACGGTGCTTTCCATACCGCCGATCCAGAACGGATAACCAGGGTTCTTCAGGCTGCCGTCGGCATTGCGGTTGGCTTCGCTGCGGTCCACCAGCACCACCGAGCCGATGGCGCGCAGTTCGCCGTCATGGGCCTGGTCGTCATCGTCATCATCGTCTTCATGCTCGTCGTCATCGTCATCGTGGCTGGCCACCAGGGCTGGAGCCATTTTCGGGATCACCGCGACCTGGCCCGGCATCGGCGCCATGGCCTTGCCCGGCAGCGGCACCACGGCAGGAATCGGCGTACCAGCGACGATCTCGCCATCGGGCAAGGCCCGGGCCCCTGCTGCCGGCTTGCCGCTGCGCAGCGCCCAGGGTTCGGTGTGATAGCCGTCGCTGCCCTGGGCCGAGACTTCCAGGCGGGTGCCTTCCTCGAACACATCGTGGACCCGCCACATGCTCCACATGCCCTGGGCGAAGTGCGGGTAGAAGTGGCAGTGATAGATGGCATCACCCGCGACCCGGTTGCGGTTGCCGGAGCCGCCGTTGGCGATTTCATAGGTGTAGCCGATGCCCGGGCCGATACCCTGGGCATCGACGTAGTCGGAGTTGTCGTCATTGGGGTTGAACAGCCACTGGTGACCGTGCAGGTGGAAGATGTGCTGTTCGTGGCCGTTGTGGCTGTTGCGGAACTTGATGAAGTCGCCGATGTAGCTGTGGTTGACGTTGGCCGGCTCCGAAGGGTAAAGCGCCATGGTCGCCTTGACCCCGGTATCGCGCGGGTCCGGGACTTCGCCGGGGCGGATGTTCTCCAGGCCGACGTTGGCGGGTACGTCCACCAGCATCGCCACGTCGCCCACGGTGTGGGAGCTGAGGAAGAATTCCTCGTAGGCGCAGGACAGGCAGTCGTGCATCGGCCCGACGCCAAGCCGGTTGGCCACCACTTCGGCGCCCATGCCGCCGGCACCGTAGTTGATCATGAACGAGTCCCGCGCCGGCTCCAGCACATGGCCCATCACCGGATCGGCCCAATAGCCGGGAAATGCCTGGGTCGCCACGGCTTCATCGGTGAATATCGAGGAAAAGTCGCGGAACGCGTCCAGCCGGTTGGGCAGCGCCGGGTTGCGCTTGCCGAGGCTTTCCAGCGGGTAGGTCGAGGGCGGAAAACTGCCGTCGGGGTTGGGGCCCATGACCACGGCATCTGCCTCGCTGGAGACGATCTCGTTGCCGTCGACCATGGCGATGATCGGCGCCCCCGCCTTGCCTTCGCTGATCCAGGGCTCGCGTTGCGGGTAGCGGGCCTCGTAGTCCACCACCGGCTGGCCGGTGGGTGCGCGGCCGGTGGTGGCCATGCGCATTTCTTCCTCAGTGAGGGTGTTGCGGTAGGTGCGGCCGCCCTTGGGCACCACGACGACCTGGCCGAACAGACCATTGGCCACGTTACCCGCCGAACCGTCGCCACCGAACGTCGCGCCCTTGCTGATGGCGGCAAAGGCGCCTTCGCGCTCGGCATACAGCGTGTAGGAGCGGGTATTGCCCGGCGCCACCAGGAAGTTGCCGTTACGCCCGGTGAACGCCGCGATGTCCTGGATACCGTTGACGGCCTGCAGCCCGTTGACCTGGAAACCGACGTGACGGTCGGCGACCTGATCATCGACGACGAAGTCCTCGCCCTCGCCGTCCTCGCCTTCCTCGCCCTTGTTCGGGTTGGCCTGGTAGGCCAGCAGGTTCTGCAGATTGACCGTCAGGCAGTCACCGGCGGCCACCCGCAGCACGATCGGCCGCGGGCGTTTGTCCGGGCGCAGCGAGACCTTGCCCGGCACTGCGGCGCCGCCCTTGGTCAGCGGAACATCGTGCTCGTCCACCACATCGCGGCGCAGGGCGAACATCATGCCGTTGGCGTTTTGCGCGCCGAGGCGGTTGAACATCAGGGGCTGGTCCAGCGCGACGACATTCGCCACCAGCGTTCGCTCGCAGCGGATCGCCGCCTCGGCGGACGGCTGGATGGCCAACAACCCAATGGCCAGGGACAACAGAGAGGGCAACAGATTGCCTTTGACAATGATCATCGTGGCGCGCCTCGGTCGGGACGTTTACAGGCCTTTTTGCAAGGGCCGCGCCAGAGTCGTTTGTTGTTGTTTTTCAGTGAGTTAGGTGTTCATCGCGAAGAGAGTTGGGGACTGGGGCCCGGGGTTTACCCGGTTTTTGGGGAATTGGGGGGTGGCGGGTGGCGGCATCGTCCGTTGCGGCTACTCATCCTCCTCGCGGCGGATGTGGGTGTTGCATAAAGCTACGAAATTTAGGCTGTTTCTGACTTTTACGTAGGCAATTTCCGAACCATACTTCCGGCCCTTTTCAGCCGTTGCGCTCGTGGGGATCGCTGCCTAGTCTGCGTCGGTCGTTGCCAAATCAACGACCGGTCTTGACGGGCCGAATCTCACAAAGCGCCGGTTGCTATGGCAGCTGTGCGTGTGGGCGCCTTCGGGCGCGCCGGTTTTCTCTGTGGTCCGGTCCGTCAACCCGCGCACAGTCGCCACCCTCCTGCTTGACGGCTGGTTTGTGGCGTCCCACCTCAACACAGAGTCCGACACCATGAAAAAGCCGGTACCCGATCCACCCAGCCACGTCCCTCGCTTCACCACCGCCCATACCCCGTTCGGCCATTGCCAGGACAACCAGAAGCCGTTGTTCGCCGTCTGCGCCGGCGTCGATATCGAAGACGCCCTGATCCACCTGTCCATGACCCTCCAATCCACCTACGAAACCACCCTGCAAGTCTGCGAGCTGGCCGACAGAACGGTGGGCGATCTGGCCTGGCGCTCGTGTCAGTCGCTGGAGATTTCGCGGGCGCTGGTGCGGGCGCTGCTGGAAGGGATTGCGGGGCAGCGAGGGAGGTAGATCGCCGAGGGGACGGAAAAGGGGCGTCAGTGCCTGGTGGGGTATCTGTTCGTCCCTGCGTATCCTTTTTCTCTTCTTCTCATAAGAGGGTCGTTGAATTTGCTTTTGTGTCAGGCTCAATTTTAATAGCAGCATCATGTGAAACAAAATCATCTGACATTATTATCTCAACTTCTCCAGGACGATAGTTTTCATGCTATCGAGATTTGTAATTACACTTCCATCTGTGCGGAGGAATATTTGCCCCGAAAACCTGGAATCAGGAGAACTATTTTGTATAACTCGCAACCCTAGAGACTCTAGCTCAGATGCACGCGGGGTTTTGCCATAAGGGTTCGCAGCGTTCGCATTGATAAGTATCTTTCCACCAGGCTCTATTGCACGAGCAGCTTCCAATAGAAAACCCATCATTGAGTTAGTGCCATCTGCATTCTTTGGAGTGAAGGGTTACTAGCAACAGCCTCTCCCAGCGAATTGTCTCTGAAGAGGAGTTTCGTCGCGTCCGCCCGAATACCCGACTGAATATCTGGATGTATATCAACGTTAATTGCACCAGGGATCTGTGCTTTCTGCCCACCAAACAATTCAACTGTGGGTTTCCCTCCAGAGCTGGCTACTCCTCCCGTTGCACCAATTCCTTTTGCACCAGCTAACCAAGCGAGAATTATGAGAAATAAAACGAAAGCTTGTTATCTTCAAGATCACTCAGTTGATAGCGCACCCTATCGAGGCCCGAATCCATTTTGTTAACGCTCATATGCATCAACTGAGTTAATCCGCCTCCAAAATCACGGGACGCAAACTGGCTAATGTCAATAAACCTGACACTCACGACATCAGCCCCTGCTGTTTCAGAGTCAGAAATCGATAGGAATAAATCATAGGCTGTGCCGTCAGCATTCAATTGGTTGCTAATTGCATGCACACAGTTGTGAGCAACAAGCAGTTCATTCAATTCTGGAAGACTAATCATTATTGATCCTCGTATCTTTTCCATTGAGCCATAGCCTGGACCATAGTCATAGGTGCGTGTGGGGGTCGGAATGATACTCCGCTGGCTTTTCTTGTCCCCATATCCGTGATTAGTGTAGTCCGTTCTTTTAATCTGCCGGCCATATTGATCGTACTCGATGGCAGATTCTTCCAGTTTTCCAGTCGCGGGGTTGTACCTCTCCTGTGTCACACTCGCTACTCCGGGCGTTGTCTGATGCGGTTTCTTCCCGGTAAATACCTCATCTGGAAGCCTTCCTTACGCTGCACCAGTTCCTTTTGCACCAACTAAATTTTAAGAAAAATGGAAAAATCCGGACCCAGCTCATTCCTCAAGCTTTCAGCCAACCGCTCTCCCTCCTGCTTGAATTCGCGTTCCAACTCCTCGCTTTTAAACCCAGAGTTTGGCGGGTAATCAATGTCCAGTGTTTCATCGTATGTAGAGGCCCACTTTGACAGACGCAACTGAAGCTCTTTAGAGATAGGAAGTCCGCAAGGATCTATGTCCCCATATTCATCAGGAGACATATCCCATAGCGGGTGACACTGATAATCCGCCATCAACTTTAAAATTTTCACTTGACGCTACCCCTTGGGGTTGTACCGACGACAAAACCGTTGTCGCCACCCGTCACAGCAATTCGCTGCGGCAGCCCATTAATCGTTAACTCATAAGCACCGACTAGCCGCTGTATGCTTTTTGGAAAGCCTTCGCTATAACGCCCACAGCAGTGGAACTCAATGCCAATCCTTCAAGAGTTTTAGCCGAAATAAAATTACACTCCAGATACTCAGAAAACTCTTTTGGAAGATCAGCCTTCCGAACTGCTATAACCCCAAACTCCTCATGCGCACTCTCGAAAGCCACCCAGTCGTGATTCTCATTAAAAAAAATTATTGGATATCCAAGTTTACCCCCAAGAAAATCAACATACCTATCACTAACAATCAAAACCTTACCCTCAGTATCACACCCATCAAAAACAATGCAAGAATCATCCAGCAACTTATCACCAGAAAACTTAATTAACACATTCGAACCGTAGCTAGAGATACTTTTTGAGACCAACTCAGAAAACATATCTACAAATGCAAGCAATGGCCGCTCAAAAAACCAATACACCAGTTCGTTTTCAAAAAAAACCTTCGAAGGCAAATCGCTCTCAAAGTCGACGACCCCTGACAGTTTTTCTACTATCATAGATAAATCACTAGATCTGACATTCAGCTCGACCACTTCACTCTCCGACAAATCTAATTTTCACAACTGGTTTTTTTACCCCTGAAATTGTCAGCGAAGCTGAGGGTTGCCCTGTAGACGTAGAGGATGGGTAAAATCGGTACGTTTTATCACCACTTGTCAATACCGTCACCGTACCATCCTGCGAAACAGTTTTTTTAACCACTGGCCTCAAGGGTATTTATAGCACTGCTTTGCGTAACATTCGCTTCAATTTGTCCGGCGCTGTTTCTGGTCATTTTGGGCAAGAACTCAATGCCAGTTGCTTTTGGAGCGTCTGCAAGCCACAAGCCAGCCTTACCTAGGACAGCGGAAAACCCAAGGCCTAAGAGTTCTCCGGCCATGAGCTCCCCCCATTCCTTGACGAGCTCATTCGCTGGCTGGACGCCCTCGAAACCTTGGCCTTGAGCAAGTGCCCGAGCGGCCTGATCAATGAGGGCAGACGCCCATTTACTCCCTGTAACTTTCCAAAAACATTTATTAACGCCCCACTAATGGAGTCTTGCAACGCACATGAAGCCAAGTTCTCAAGCTACCTGGCTCATTACTTTCTCGAGCGATCTGCTGGCCACTCCAGCACAAGTAGTTCAATCAACAGACTCAATCCGGAAAACCAAGGCAGAAAAATCTACCGCCTCAGTACCACCACTGCACTCCAACGTTGTCAGGTTTCCTTCTTCAGTTATTAGGATGCCCGCATTGCCGACCCACGCCTGCACAATATCGTTCACCCGCCAAACATTCCACATCTTCAATTCGCAAGCTGTTTTTGACACGACTGAAAACGGCACTGACTCTGGACTCGTATCCGCCCATAAGACTATTTCGGAGTGATGTTGATTATTCACCTCCAGTACTCCCTTTACTACTTTCAAGCGCAATCCTGATATCGGCTGCGCCGGTGCTTTCAATCGTCGAATTAAAAAACTGCTCCGCCCTGCTTTGATTTTTTTTGGAAAATCGGGTACACAAGACGCTCTGCAATTTCAACAGGAGCCCCTCGTGTGCGCTGAAAAATTGAAGAAAGTGTTTCGGTCATTTTTCAATATCCTGGTTTTCTGTAAGAATCGACAGCGACGTGGTCTTGTGGCCAACGAGGAACGAAGTCTTTACCACCATCCCGAGCAGGAATAGGTTCATGACTCAACTCCATAGACTCAACGCCCCCTTTATCTGCGTTATATCGCTGAGGCGCGAGCCCTTTCCTCATACGATCAAGGTTATCTGAACCATAAGTATCTGCAGCGTTTGGAGCAGCAGCCTCATTTTTCCAGAACCTGGACCGAACAGTAGACCAAGAGGGATCATTGCCCTTACCGGTTTTATTATCGACATCCTCCCCTACTTTACATCCATTCTTCACGGGAGGGTTGTCGATTTGGGAAGTCGCTCTTGAACCTTGGATAGCTGGGACAAAGTCGCCGCTACGATGGCGCTGAGCGGATACGAATCCGGGTGATGCAGGGCTGTTTGGTGATTACAGCGGAGTGAAACAAATAGCCCCGACAGTGCCGGGGCTACTTTTATTCTTCATCAATCCAAACTTTCTTAATCCAAATCGCCAAGCTTGGCCAGCTCTCACCAGAAGAACCATCATGGGACCAAAATCTTACCTCTCCAAGTTTCGTGAGGCAGTAGTAGTTACCATTATCTTCACAAAAAGGAAGCCAATCACGAGGAACGCCTAGCCTCCACGCCTCATTCGCATTAGTAATTAATTCTCTCGGGCTATCTCTATCAAATGTAACCCTAAGGAAATCCTTTCCGTTCAAGAGACTATCACTTGCCTCCTTCAAAAAATATCTATAATCCTCCGAAAAGATAAAGCCCAACTCTTTCTCACACGAATCCAAGAGTTCATCACTTGGCAACACCTGAGCATTGGGTAATGGCAATCGTAATTTCTTTAACTCTACGACAACGCAATTTATATCAAAAATCATATATCACCAAATCGATTAAAAATTAGATCCCCTAGCTTTCCAATAGCCTTTCTTCCACTTCTCGAACTGCGCCCTGCTAATTCCAGATGGAATATCTGAGCCAGAGTTTATATGAATAACCGCTGTATTCCTCTAATGAAAACCCTGAGCCACTTCCGCAATAGGGCCGTCATGAGCCTGCAACATATGATGGAGGTTTATTTTCTTCCCATCTGTTCAATATGGTGCCAATCCACTCTCCATAAGCTGCTCATTGGTTAATCCAGTTTGCGAATCAATCCTACCTGGGTCAATCAAGTCACTCCACTGATAAACCTTATTCCCGTTGTACTGGATTGGCTCTTGAGACCAATATTTTCTCTGCTGCCCAAAGTAAGTGCCGGCCTCTTTTTCAAGGCTTGCAGTTGCTTTTGAACCGACGGCAAAATAACAGCCATGCTAATTAACTTACTAAACTATCCACTCCACCTCAAAATCAGCTAGCTGAGCCTGAAGCCCTGCCTCATGCTCGAACCAGTAGTCAAACCCTTCAACATCACTTTTCTTCAAGTAAAGATAATACCCGCCAGTGTCGCCATCACGGTCGTCCGCAACAACAATTTCCCAGCCAGAATACTCGCCAGTGACAACAATACCCTTCCGAACGATAGACGTATTCATATCCTAGTCCGCATAGGGAACATGATTGTTAGAAATATATTTTCCAGTCACAGGGTCTTTAACTCCGAAATGTACATGCGGGAGTCCCGGAGCGTGTGCTCCTGATATAGATCCTGAGTCGATACGGAACTCCTTGGTGCCATCAGCACTGTGAAACACCCCAGAGCCGGGCTTGCCGATTTCCCTGTACTCGGGACCGAAATATTTTTGCCCTGCCGATAGAGCCTCATCGGTTGTGAGCGTCATAGAGCTCGTGAAATTTTTCTTACCAGATAGAGTTATCATTGATAACTTGGTCTACACGTTGCTCAGCACCTGCTTCCAGTTGAATCTGTTTTTCAGCATTAACAAAGGTTTTCCAGTTTTCAGTAGGACCACCTAGTGGAGTGCGTGGAGAAGCTGTTGCTTTTGAACCAAGCACCGAAGCCAGTGCTTTTTTCGCAGCAATCACTGAGACGCCACCAGCAGCTACTAGTACTAGATTCTCGGCAATAATCCTAGTGTTCTCATCCGACAGCCCCCATTTTTGCTGCATCGCCCCTGCGATAGAGGCCGAAGTGTGCCCGGCGGTAAACGTCGCGAGCATCTCCTGAAACTCAAGGTTGGTTTGACGAAGAAGCTCCCACTCTTGGGTCGGGCCATCACCCAGGATCTGGTAAACGTCGTCCAGATTGGCCATGGTATTGGCCACTTCTCTGGAGTAAGCAGCGCAATTTGCTCGACTGGCCGAACACGCTGCGGCAGCTTCGAGGTCTTGAGCAAAGCTCAAGTCCTTATAGCGAGTTACCACCTCTTCTCGACAGTCAGCATCGGCACACGCACGTAGCTCCTTGGCTGCCTCCGCCAGTTGATCGTGATTCAGGTAGTTGTACTGCGTCGCGTTCTGCGCGACCCAGGCGCCCTTTTGCAAACTCTCGGCGTCTGCATCACCCTGCGTAGCCGCAGCCAACACCCCCACCAACTGCGAACTCATGTTTAGCAGGTTCTTGTCGCCGCCCACCCAGGTATTGAGCTGGTCATCCATCGCCTCATTGGCGCCTGCTGCCAGCGCGCCAGTACGGAAATCACCACCGCTGACTTCGGCCAAAAGACCACCGACCACAGCATGGAATCGCGATTTTCTGCAGGCTGCCGTCGGCATACAGTCCCTTGGTGTAGTCGCCGACCGCGTTCAAACTGGCCGCCGCCAGCGTGTTGAACAATGTGCTCTGCAAGGCGTCGCCCAGCTCACCGCCCTGCCCCATGATTTTGCCCAGGGCAGTCGATGTGGCATTTTGCAGACCCTGCCTGGCCGCGAACTGGCCAATACCTTTCCAGGTGCTCAGGTTGGTGGTGATCTTGCCGGTGATAGGGTCGGTGGTCGTGCCCGTCCAGGCATCGAAATAGCCAACGGTCAGGCCCGCCGTAATACCCGAGATAGCGTAGCCTTTGAGCGCATCACTGGAGGTCACGTCCTTGAGCACCGCGCCCAGGTTGCCGCGATTGTTGACCACGCTGATCGAAGCCGTAGTCGCGGCACCTACAGCGACTGCGCTTCCTGCCGCTGCTACCGCTGTGCTTGCTCCAGCAGTTCCCAGCGCGCCCATCGCCGCCGGCCCGACCACCGCCGCCATGATGATCGCAATGATGATCTGCGCCGCTGGCCCCAACCCCGAGTTCGAATACTTGAAGCTGGTATGAATCTCCTGTACCTGCCGCCAGTCGATGCCTCCCTGCGCTTCCAGCTCCTTCAACCAGGCCAGGTTAGGATCGGCTTTGACCATCGCATCGATAGACTCATGTACGGTCTGTTGGTTGATCTGCAAGACATCCGCATGGATGTTGCCCACCGCATTGATGACCAATTCGCCCTGGGCCACGATTTCGCTCTGGCGAACGGTTTCATCCGTGCTGCCCTTGCCTTTCATGCTGAACCAGCCAAGGTCGGACTTGCTCTTCTCGTGGCTCTCCTGATGCAGGTCCTTCACCGCCTCGAAGGTAATATCCCCGCCGCTGTCGAGCGTCAGGTCACCACCACTGTTGAGCTTGGCCGCCTGGTACAACTGGTCGCTGCCACTCACCAGCGTCAGGTCGCCACCCGTGCTGATCTCGCTGCCCACGTTGGTGATCTGCGTCACCTCGTCGCGCTGGGTCTTCTTGCTCCCGAAGCTGCCCTTTTTCTTCATGTCGTACAGCGAGTAATCACTGTCTTCGGCCGCCAACAACGCCAGGTTTCCGCCCGCGACCAGGTAGGCTTCGTCTCCTGCCGTGACCCGGCTGGCGCTCAGCGCCAGGTCCTGGCCGGCACTGATAGCGAGGTCGGCGCCGGCCTTGAGCGCGGTCGCCACCTGGCTCACATGGTCTTCCTGGGTCTTGAGCTTCTTCGAGCTGTAGGTCGAATGCTCTTCGTCCGCCGCCGACATCAGGGCCACGTCGCCCGTGGCAGTGATGTCGATATCACGCAGCGCATCGATCTGGCTGGCGATGGCAGCAAAGTCGCGTCCCGCCGCTGCGCTGAAATCACGCCCGGCGGTGATCACACTGCCGTTCTGCTGCACGCTCTGGCTCGTTCGGCCCGCGACCGCTTCGGCATTGATGGCTTCGGTCGAGCCCAGTAGCAGGTCGCGTCCGGCCTGCAGGCCGACATCGCGGCCGCCTTGCAGTACGCCACCCTGGTTCAGGAGGTCCTGCCCGGCTTTCAGGCTCAGGTCGTCGGCGGCCTCGATGCGCTGGGGCGCAAAAGGCGTTGCATAAAGCTACGAAATTTAGGCTGTTTCTGACTTTTACGTAGGCAATTTCCGAACCATACTTCCGGCCCTTATCAGCCGTTGCGCTCGTGGGGATCGCTGCCTAGTCTGCGTCGGTCGTTGCCAAATCAACGACCGGCTTTGACAGGCCGACCTTTCACAGATCGCTGGTTGCTATGGCAGCTGTGCGTGTGGGCGCCTTCGGGCGCGCCGGTTTTTCTCTGTGGACCGGTCTGTCAACCCGCGCACAGTCGCCACCCACCTGTTTGACAGCCGGTTCGTGGCGTTTCACTCCTTCCACAGAGATCGTCACCATGAAAAAGCCGGTACCCGATCCACCCAGCCTCATCCCCCGCTTCACCACCGCCCATACCCAGTTCGGCCATTGCCAGGACAACCAAAAGCCGTTGTTCGCCGTCTGCGCCGGCGTCGATATCGAAGACGCCCTGATCCACCTGTCCATGACCCTCCAATCCACCCACGAAACCACCCTGAAAATCTGCGAGCTGGCCGACAGGACAGTGGGCGACCTGGCGTGGCGGTCTTGTCAGTCACTGGAGATTTCGCGGGCGCTGGTGCGGGCGCTGCTGGAGGGGATTGCGCAGCAGCGGGAAAGGTAGATCGCTGAGGTTGCGGGGAAAGGTGCGTCAGTGCCTGGTGGGCTGGCGTCCCTGCTTGCGCATTCGGGACTGTCACAACCTCTTCAACATCACGCCCAGCGGCACCTGCACCTTTTTCACCTGTTCAACCCTTCAATGCAGGAAAAGACAGCACTTCATCGTACTGTGGCCAGTCTTCCCTTGCGCGTTTGAGCACACCTTGCATCAACTCGTCCAACTCAGGTACGGGTTGCTCGGGCGGCAATTGGTCAAAGGGCGCGGCCAGCAGCGGATGATCAATCTTCTGCGGATTGGCTAAGCCTTCCCACTGGCGCAAGCGCAGGATATAGAGAATTTCCACCGGCACGCGCTCCAAGTGCCAGTCCTGATTGAAGTCGTAGGAATTTTTCTGGCTCTCTTTGCCGGTTTGCCAAGTGTGGCGGTCACACGCGGCCAACAAGCAGGGCATCAGGTCGTCGGGGCTGGGAGTGCGCCACTTGGCCAACAAGGCTTCGTAGATGGGTTCGTCGTAAGCATAAGCAGGCCATTGATGCGAGACATCGCCCACCCAATCGGCAAACACACGCAGCATAAAGGCTTGGGCGCGGCGGTGTTGCTCTTCGTACTCAATCACTAATTGATGCCCACGGTTGAGAGCCGCATGGGTGAGATAGCCCTGATGGATGACGGCATCCTTCCAGCCCAAAATCGCCATTGCACCCATCATATTGGTGGCGGTTTGGATGCTGTAGTTTTGTTGGCGGATATAGTTCCCGGGGCGTTGATCGTACTGATGTGCCCAAAAGTACAATTGCCAAACACCTACTTGGTAGTAACGCATCCAGTGAGCCAATTCTTGCAACCATTGCGGGTTGCTTGGTGCAGTGGCAAGTACCCTATGAAGTCTACCCCTCACCATTCTTTCCGGGGTGGTATCTGTCGCATTGTTTTTATTTGGAACCATCATTGGTCCAGTGGGCCTTGCATCCTCCCTCGTGATGTATTCGCGTATCGCGTTGACATAAAACGAGTCCTCAACATGCGGCCCTCTAGCGACGCGAACACATACGCTCTTGTAGGAAGGCCATTTTGGGTTTACACCCGCGCGTTCAATTTGATTTATTTCTTCAGCCATGGTTCCACCTTGATTTCTGCTTGACCTGTTTTACCGGGTGCTGGCAAACCGACTTTAACGGTAACGCCTTGGACTTTGACTGCATCACTTCGCAGCGCAGATGCCAAGGCTCCAGCCAAGACCGGATCGGATTGACTTATTGACTCATTGGCCAACCAGCCTCTCAATCTTGCCGCCGGATCCCCATGCGGCGTACCGGCCTTACTCACGCCATTCACCGAAGATTTCGCATCCATCACCACTACGGTAATCGTATCGCCATTGATCGCCACCGCGCAGCCATCACAGCCGTGGTTGCTACTGTTTTGCAGAGGTTTGAAATTGAGTCCGGTTTTTTCGTTGAGGACTTGAAGGGCCAGTTGCTCGCCCAACACCCCATCATTTACAAGCGAACCGGTCTTCCAATTGGGAAGGTGCGACAGCGGGATACTTTCAAATGTCTGCCCAAACAGGTCTTCAACCGAGCTGAGCTTGGGTGGGCTGATTGCATCAGGGATAACCTGCACTGGTCCTTTTGCACCAGAATCCACCCCTCCGCTGACAGAATCCAGGTTTTTCGTCGTCCTGACTTCCAGCGCAGCAATATGCTCACCAAGCGCCTCACTGTCCTTGGCAAGCATTTTACCCAAAGACTTGCTCGATACCTCAACCCCCGCTTTTGCCAGGGACAGTCCCGCTTTGGCTAGCCCCCCTACTGCGGTCGCGACGCCTGCGACCGTGTAGATCAACGAACCCAGATCACGCCCCAACTGGACTGCCTGATCATCCCCGCCGGTCTCAAGTGCCACCTTCATCCGGTCAATACTGCCCAGCAGGCTCGCCTGTGCCGCCTCGCCAAGTTGAGTGCGTACCTTCGAATCACTGACTACCGAGGCAAGCCCCTGCAGTCCGGTGACCGGATCAGCAAGGAACTCAGCCAGACCTTCAATATCCTGCAGACCACTTTCTGCGAGACCCAGGCCAATACCACCGGCTGTCAGGACATCCTGTTTTACCGAGGTACCCGTCCACTTGGCGGTCACTATCGCCTTAGCTAGCGGCCCCTGGGCTTCTTCCAACTCCTTTTGGTACTGCACATGCTGCTGCGTTGCCAACCAGTTGTTATCGATGTTCGCCGTAGCCGCATTGTTTGCGGTCGCTGCACCGTTCGGATCACTCATGGCGGCAATGCCTGTCACCAGCGTGGTGATGAGGTTGCGCTTGGCTTCTCGCTCTACGGCGGTTTCGTTTGCATCAGCCTCTGCAAACAGCCCTGCCAGCACGCTGGAGGCAGCACCGCCCAAGGCTCCACCCGAACAGCCCTGGTTACTGGCAGCAGCACCGGCACAGCCGAGAATGGCATGCAGCGCCGAGTGTTCAGGACTGCCTTCCTTCAGGCCCTTTTTCACCAGTTCGCCGATGTACGCCGAACCCTGTTGCTGTACGTAGTTGACCACCATGTTCTGGGCAAACTGCGCGCTGCTTCCAGCCACATTGCCACTGACACCCGCGACGAGCGCCGTCGCAATTTGCCGGTAGGTGCCACCCGAACCCCAGTTTTCATCGATTTCCCTGATTTCCTGCTTAAGCGCCTGAATATTGTTGAGGTGTTTGAGTTGATCGGCCTCGGATATTCCGGGCGCTTTCATCAGCGCTCGTTCCTTCTCGACCTGCTCCTTTTTCTGATCGAGTTCTTGCGCCCGACTCGCGATGTACTGCGAAACGTTCTGCACAAACTTGCCAACAATCTCGAACTTCACGCCGATCTCCTCTGCGTCAAAGATCGGCTTGAGTCTGTTGCTGCCATCGCGGTCACTGGCGACATCGGTATTGATCCCGGCAACCGTCTGTTCCGCCGTCTGACCGGTCAGTTCAGCCTGCCTGGCAGCATTGGTAATGGTGACCGCTGCGCCGCTGATCCCGCTGTCGGTGGTACTGCTGGAGCTGTCTCCGGCGTAGAGCACGACCGGTGTGTTAACACTCAGTCCGTCCTTGCTCGGCGCGGTGGGCCCATTGGCGTTGGCCATTGCATTGGCATTGCCTTTGCCATCCAGGCCTATGTCTCCGCCGTAACCACCGCTCAGGTTGATGCTGGTGGCGTCGTACTCTGCCTTGTTCTTGATTGCGGACGTCGTGAGCGTCCCGGTTTCAAGGCTGTTCTTGCCATCCACCACCGCTTTATCGGTACTGGCGATGATGGCGCCCTTGAGATCAGTGTTACCGGCAACTTCGACCTGGAAGCCACCATTGCCAGCCTTGATCCCCGACTGTTCGTTGACACTGGCGTAATCGCTTTGCATCTGCTGCGCGGCGATACCGCCACTGACACTGCTCATGCCAGCACAGAACGGTGGAACGCAGATGCTTACACCGACGCCAGCGCTCATTTGCCTGGAGGTATAGGTGCTGGTGTCCTGAAGGCTTTCGATGTTCAGGTCGCCGCCCACCTTGACCTTGACCTGCTCAGCGGAGACGACCCCTCCCTTGATATTCGTATCCTCGCCACTCTCCAGGCTGACGCTGTTGCCACCCTTGATGTAGGTGTTGGTCTGGGTGACATCGTCACCGTCGGCCATGCCGCGTCCGGCATTTGCCGCCAGCTCGAATGAAATGCCGTTTTGCGCCCCACCAAAGCCGATCCCGATGCCGGCGCTCCAGCCCGAGTTGCTATTGGTACTGTTCTGGCTCGCCGTATTTTGCGCCGCTACCAGGTTGATATTGCCGTCGGCCTTCAGGCTGACATCGCCACCACCCTCGATGCGGCTGCCGATGCCGTTGATGTCGCTATTCGCACCATCCCCCGTGGCAACGACCTTCACGTTTCTGCCAGCCACCACATCGCTGCTCACCACATTGCGACCGCTTTGGCTGCTTTCACTCTGGCTGCGACTGTCACTGAGATTGACGCTGATCTTGATCCCGGCCCGCGGGGCTTCCATAAGCGCCTGACCGGCCTCGACAGCCTGCTTGGCACTCATTGCCGCATTCACAGCAGCCAACGCAACCATCCGGTCATCACTGGTTTTCTGCGCCGCCTCGCCCATCTGCTGAATGTTTTGCAATGCATCAAGCAGCGGGATGCTCACCGTTCCACCGATCGCGGTACGGCTGGTGCTGGTGGTTTTGGAGAACTCCATGCTGTCGTAACCAGCCTGGATATCGACATGCTTTGCGGTGATACCGATGTCACCCGCAGGTGCGACCAACTGGCTGGCGGTCTGGGTGTAACGATCACCCGCCGTCAGGTTGATATTGCCGCCCAACGATGCGACCTGGCTGCCCGACTGGCGTGTAGATGCAAACTCCTCGGTCTGCTTTTGTTTCAGGACCCCTGTTGCGCCCTGCCACCAGGTCGTGCCGATTTCGCCAACTTTCTTACTGCCGGACTTGGAGTTCGAGGCTTCAGTGTTTTCGGCACTGGTGATCGCCAGGTTACCCCCGGAATTGATGCCGATATCCTTGTCGGCCACCAACGTACTGCCTTCAAGCGTAGTGTCGCTGCCACTCCTGATCTCGATGCTGTCGGCGCTGATAGCACTGCCGATGCTCTGGGTTGAGGTGCTCTGGCTCTGTTGCGATTTCTGCGTGGATGAGAACCAACCGGTGGCCGTGTAACCGGCCTTGCTGGAGCTTTTGGACTGAGCGGACGTTTGCGTTTCCTGAGCGGCACCAATCAGTACGTCATTGCCTGCCGTGAGTTTCACTCCTTCTTCGGCGCGCAAGGCCGCGGCGTTCAGCAAGACGTCGTTGTCAGCCTTCAGCTCGATGCTTTCGCCGACCAACTCTGTGCCGTTCAAACGGGTCTGGGTGACTTCTGAACTTCTGGACTTGCTGGAAGTCCAGCTCTTCTTGGACGAGGCGTTGGCCTGCCTTACAGAGTCTTGGGCGGCATCGAGATTGATGTCGCCGCCTGCGGTAACGAGCAATGCCCCATCGCTGTTCAGCTTGGCGCCTGTGGCGTTGAAATCCTCTCCGGCGGAAATGACCAGTTTTGTCCCGGACGAAACACTGGAGCTGACAGATACGTCCGTTTCGGTTTCGGTCATCGTCGACTTTTTCTTGCCGAACGAACCCTTCTTGGTTTTCTCGTAATAGGAATAATCAACGTTGTCAGCTGTCGCCATGTTGACGTTGCCGCCGGCAAACAGATAGGCCTCGTCCCCTGCACTCACCCGGCTGGCAATCAGTTCCAGGTCTTTACTCGCGCTGAGGGTGATGTTGCCCCCCGCATCGACCGTGGTGGATACCTGGCTGACATGCCCTTCCTGCGTCTTGAGCTTTTTCGAGGTGTATGAGGCATACGCTTCGTCGGCCGCCGACATCAGAGTGACGTCGCCCAAAGCAGAAATATCAATATCGCGCAGCGCATCGATCTGACTGGCGATGGCGCTGAAATCGCGACCAGCAACGACACTGACATCACGCCCCGCCGTAACCTGCGAACCGTTCTGGGTGGTGGACTGGGTGCTCACCCGGCCATAGGCCAGGCCATTGCTGGCCTCGGCGGAGAGCAACTGCACATCGCGGCCGGCCTGCAGGCCGATATCGCCACCGCTTTGCAGCACGCCCCCGACATTGATCAGGTCACGACCGGCATTGATGCTCAGGCCATTGGCCGCCTCGATTCGCGCGGCGCTGTCGACATAGTCGGTGCGCTCGTAAAGACGGGCGGTATTGGTGACATGGCTGGTCACCGTCCGCTCGTTGATCACATCGCCGTTGATCGTGGTCAGGTTGACGTCCCGACCGCTGATGATCCCTCCCGCCTTGTTGACGATGTTGTTGCCCGCCAACAGATCCAGGCGGTTGCCCGCCTCGATCAGACCGCTGTTGACGATATCGTTGCCGGCCTTGGCCGAGAGGTTGTTGCTGGCACGCAAGGTGCCGGCGTTGGTCAGGTCCTGGCCGGCGATCAGGCTCACGTCGTTACCGGCAATCAGCGCTCCGTTGGGCGCCAGGCGACCGGCTGCGTTGGCCATGTACAGCACCGGCACCAGCACCTTCTCGCCATTCACCACCACCTCTTCCAGCCAGACGATGTCGTGGGTCAGCGCCGCGACCTGCTGCGCCGTGAGGCTGACGCCAATCGCCAGGTTGAGCTGCTGCTTGCTGGCGATGGCGTTGTCCATGAGGTACTTGAACATCGCTTCGTCGCTGGTCAGCCCGGCGATGAAGCGCTGGCCCGTGCCGGCAACGATGGCCTGCTGGATCAGCCGCTGCTCGTAGAAGCCGTCACCCAGGCGCTTGGCGCTGTCGTCCGGGTTGTAGCCAAGGCCGGAAAGCAGGTAGTCGGAACTCATGAACGACTTGAGGTCGGTGAGCAGCGGGTTGGTTTCGATCAGGTATTTGTGCGGTTGCGAGGCCGCCGTGTGGTCTGGCAGGCCTTGCACGCGGTCGATGGTCTGGCTGCTGGCCGGGGTCGGCGAGGGGGTAGCCGGTGCGTTGATCGCCGTGCTGCCGGCGTCAATCACCGGAGTGTCCGAGCGCTCCGATGCCGGGATCACCGCTTCACGCGCCAGCGGATCGACGGTAGTCACCTGTGCCGATTGTGGCGCACCGACAGCCAGTTGCTGGTCGCGGACTTGTGGCGTCAGCCCCGGCAGGGCCTGGTCGGGACGGGCGCCGGTGGTGTCGCCGTTCACGCGGGTGTCACGGCCCGCAGTGGAGAGGCCGGGCACATTCTGGCTCGCGCCGGGCGTGCTCGGGGTCGCCTGGTTGCCACGCTCCTGCAGGCCAAGATCAGGTTTACCGGCCTGGCCGGCCACGCTGGTATCACGGCTGGTGGCGGGCAGGCCCGGCAGATTGGCGGTCACGCCGATCTGGGTGTCACGGCTGCCCGCTGCCGGGCCGGAGCCGACCCTGGTACCGCGCCCGCCGCCGGGCAGGCCGGGTCCAACGGGGCCGCTGATACCGATCTGGGTATCGCGGCTGCCGGAGATACCGGACAGGTCGACATTCTGGCCCGAGGCACTGATCGAGCCCGAAGGGTCGCCAGTCGGCGCCTGGCTGCCGATGCCGTCGCTGCGGGTGATATCGGCACCATCGCTGCGGGTGGATTGCCAGGTGCCGTTGTTGACGTTACCAGCGGCGGCGACGTTGATCGCGTTGATGGCGGCGCTGACGGTGCTGGCCTCGCGGGCGGCCACCGAGAGCTGCTGGGTGCTCGCCGACAACTGGGTGATGGCGTCCAGTTGCAAGGTGCGGCCGGTGGTGCCCGGGACGGATTGCTCCCGTTGGGCGACATCGATGCTGGCGCCGCTCAGGGTCCAGTTGCGGGGGCCGTTGTCGCCCTGGGCTACCTGGCTGCTACTGGCGGATTGATCACTGAGGCGGAACAGGCCGTTCTGGTTGGTGGGCAGGGTGAAACCTGGGAGGTCCAGGGGGTTGATCTGTTGTTGGGCCAGATTGGGGGGGAGTTGTTTGTTTTGGAGGACGATATTGGATACACCAGCATCCATAGCGGTGGTATCCAACATGCGAGGTGCACCAATTACGCCGGTAGTAAAAGAACGCTCAACACCATTGGCGATTTTTTTGGCTGCTGTGATGGAAACCACCCCACCAGCTTGGACTACTGAGGGAATGAAGCTCGCCCCATCGTCACTGACTATCTTCTCCAATATCAATCCGGCGCTCTGAATTTCTAGCGGAACCTTAATTCCCGCACCTGGCTGGTAATTACCACTTGGAATCGGGATACCATACTTGGGAACCCACTTATCCATGGGGACCCACATGCTTCCAAACACCTGATACCATGCCCAAGACGAGTCATTGCCTGCAGTTACTCCATCTATTCTGATAGTGGCGACTGTCTCAGCGCCTGCTGCATTCCAGAAATGAATACCTCCATTGTAATTTTTATCATTTTCAGAGTTATATTTAAGAATATCTGTCAGAAGCCCCCAGCTCGGCAAAGTAACATTGAGATACTTAAGAACAGTGTACCCTCCGAGAGAGGAACCAATATTGGAAAAGCTATCGCTTTTAATATCTAGCTCACCCACAGATGAAATCAATGAGTTACTATTTAGAACATCACTTCCGCGAATAGAAAAATTTCGCCCCGAAATCAAACTAGCCTGCTGAGAGCTTTCTTCCGAAACAGAAGAACTGCCGTATTTTTGGGCCCAGACAAGATGAGATCCACCTGGAATATAAGGATCCCAAACTTCATTAAGACCATTACAAGAAACGCACCTGACGCCGATATATCCAGATTCTAGATTTTCTTGTATTTCAAAATCTCGCCGTTTGTTTACAACTGCCTCCGAAACAATCGAAAAATCCCCCCCACTCTCAATCGTCCCGGAAATATTCTCCAACAACGTCGACCGATTCCCCTGCGCATCCTTCGCAACCCGAATCGCCCCCAGCCCGTAGATATCCCCTTGCTGGTTGGAAAGACTGTCCGCATACAGCGCCATGTCTGCACCGCTGAAGACAAACCCGCCCTGGTTCACCAGGCTGGCGGTGGTCGCGGTCAGCCCCAGCGCGCCACCCAGCGAACCCTGGTTGACGATGCTGCCGGCCGACAGCGTCAGGCTGGACGCCGAGGTCACCCGCCCGGCGTTGCTCAGTTGCCCGCCGACGGTGATCCCCGTGGCACCACCTCCGGCAATGCTGGCCGCACTGCCCACCAGCAGTTGCACTACCCCGAGGTTCATCGCCCCCAGGCTGGTGATACGCGCCCCGGCATTCAGCGTGCCGCTCAGGTTCAGGTCCAGGCGTCCGTCACTGGCGATCAGTCCGCCGGTGCTCCAGTTGCTGCCGCTGCCGCTGAAGCTCTCCGAGGCGAGCAGTTGGCCGCCGGCGACCTGGGTCAGTTCGCCGACATTCACCGTCAGCCGCCCGGCCTGGACCACGCTGCTGTTGGTCCAGGTGCTGGCGGCGATGGTCAGGCCGCCGCGGGTGACCAGGTTGCCGCCCGCGTTGGTCAGGTTGGCCGTGGAGATATCGAACGTCCCACTCCCCCCATGCAGCACCGAACCGTCGAGGTTGCTCAGCCGCCCCGCATTCAAGGTCAGGTCGGCGCTGCTCACCTCCAGCTTGCCGTAGCGGTTGTCGAAGTCGCGCAGTACCTGGAACTCAGTCTTGCCCGCACCGCCCAGCGCCCGCAGCACGCCGCTCTGGTTGTCTAGGTCGCCGGCCGAGACCAGCAGGTGGCTGTCGCTTTCGATCACCCCGGAGCGGTTGACCAGCGCGTCACCCAGCGCCAGTTCCACGCGGTTGCCGGCCAGCTGTCCGCCGCTGTTGTCCAGGCGCAGGCCATCGACCCGGACCAGGCCCTTGGCGTAGAGGCCGCCACCGGCATTGGTGAAGTCGCCGCCGGCAATCCGTGCATCACCGCTCTGCGCAGCCATGCTCCCGCCGCTGTTGTCGGTGACGCCCGCCTGCACGAGCAGTTGCTGGCCCTGCACCACGCCACCCTTGCCGGCGAGGTCGCGGCCGTTGTCGAGCAGGCCGCCGATCTTGAGGTCGAGCAACCCGGCAAGGCTGGCAACTGTGCCGCCCTGGTTGCCGAGACTGGCGGCCCGCTGGACCACCAGGTTGCCGTCCTGCGTGAGCAGGGTGCCGTTGCGGTTGTCGAGGGCGCCGAGTACGTCCAGCACCAGGCCGCTCTGTCCTTGTACCTGGCCTTGCTGGTTGCTCAGCCCGGCGGCTTGCACGCGCACATCGGCGCTTTGGCTGTAGATCAGGCCGCCGGCATCGTTGTGCAGCAGCGAGCTGGCGATCAGCTTGACCTGATCCCTGGCCGCCACGGTGCCCAGCTGGCGGTTGTCGAGGGTGCCGGCGTTGAGTTCCAGCCCCGCGCGGCTGACGATCTTGCCGCCACGGTTGAGCACTTGCAGGGCCTGGGTCAGCAGCAGGCTGCCGGCGCTGGTCAGGGTGCCGGCGTCGTTGTTCAGGGTGCCGCGCAGGTCGAGGACCAGGCTGCCGTTGCCGGCAATACGGCCATTGCTGTTGTCCAGGTCAGTGCCGTTGACCGTCAGCAGTTGCTGGGCGTCGATGCTGCCGCCGCGGTTGCCGAGGCTGGCGACCACCAGTTGCAGCGCCTCGCCGCTGGACAGCACGCCCCCGGCGTTGTCGAGGTTGGCCGCGCCGATATCCATGCGCCCCTGGCTGACCAGGGCGCCATCGCCGCTGTTGAGCAGGGCGCCGCTCAGTTGCACATCCAGCGCGCCATTGCGGCTGGACAGGGTGCCGAGGTTACGGTTGTCGAGGCTGGTGCCGTACAGGGTCAGGCCCTGCCAGCCGGAGAGCAGGCCCTGCTGATTGTTGACGCTGCCGACGTTGAGGACCAGGCGCTGGCTGCCGATCAGCTTGCCGTTGCGGTTGTCCAGGCTGTTGGCGTTGACGGTGACGGTCTGCTGGCTGGACAGCTCGCCGCCGGCGTTGTCGAAGGCGCCGATACGGTCGAGGGTCAGTGCGCCCCTGGCGAGAATCAGGCCGCCGCCGTTGGCCAGGTCGTTGCCGTTGAGGCCGAGGGTCACGCCCTGGTCGCCGACGATGCGCCCGTTGGCCAGCTGTAGTGCGCCGAGGTCCAGCTTGAGGTTGCTGCGCGCAGAGACTTCACCGCCACGGCTGTCGAGACTGCTGGCCGTGAGGGTCAGGCCGCCCTGGCTGTTGATCAGGCCGGCAGCGCTGTTGTTCAGCGCACGTACAGTCAGGGTCGCCGCACTGGCACCGAGCAGGCTGCCGCCCTGGTTGTAGAGGTCGCCGCTGTTCAGGCCGAGCAAGCCGGCGGCGCTGATCAAGCCCTGCAGGCGGTTGTCGAGCAGACCGCGGCTGGTCAGTTGCAGGTCGCCACGGCTATTGAGGATGCCTTCGCGGTTGTCCAGCGAACCGGTACTGATATCGAGCCTGGCGGCGCCGACCAGACCGTTGCCGTTGCTCAGGGCCTGGGCGATCTGCAGGTCCAGATTCTGGCTGCTCAGCAGACGGCCGTTATCGTTGACCAGGCTGCGGGCATCGAGGGTGAAGGTCTGGGCGCTGGAGATCTCGCCGTTGCGGTTGCTGACGTCAGACAGGTTGCTCAGCAGCAGCGGGCCGACGGTGTTGATCAGGCCGCCCTGGTTGTTCAGCGTGCCGCCGTTGAGGTCCAGGCTCAGGCGGGTGTTGCTGGTCAGCTTGCCGCCCTGCTGGTCGAGGCCGCCGACGCTGGCAGTCAGCGCCTTGAGGCTGCCGATGGTGCCGCCGTTGTTCAGTTGGCTGGCGATGAGGTCGAGGGTTTGCGCGCTGTTCAGGCGGCCACCGATGTTGCTCAGCAAACCGGTGGTGACGCTGACCGCGCCCTTGGCGCTGAGGCTGCCACGGCTGTTGTCCAGGCTGGCGCTGCGCAGTACCAGGCCGCCATCGGTGAGCAGTTCGCCGTCGCTGTTGTTCACCCCGGCGTTGACGGTCAGGCTCAGGTCGGCGGCGCTGCTCAGGCTGCCGCCACTGTTGTCGAGGCTGGCGGCGGTGAGGTTCAACGTTGATTCGCTGCTGAGGGTGCCCTGGCGGTTGGCCAGTTCACCGCTGAGATTCAGCACCAGCGGCAACCGGGCGAAGATGGCGCCCCCGCTGTTGTCCAGGCTCGCACCGCCCAGGCTGACGCCCTGCCCGTTGAGTTGCCCGCGGGCGCGATTGATCACGCTCTGCACGGTCAGGGTCAGGTTGCCAGCGGCAAACACCAGCCCGGCGTCGCTGTTGTCCAGGCTCTGCCCGGTGAGGCTGATATCGCTGTTGCTGGTCAGCTCGCCGCCACGGTTGTCGACACTGCCGATCTCGAGTTTCAGCGCTTTTGTGGCGCCCAGCAGGCCGCTGCGGTTGTCCAGACGGGTGGCGGTGAGATCGATCCGGTCGGTGCCGATCACCTGACCACCCTGGTTGTCGATGGCCGTGGCGTTCAGTTCCACCAGCGCCTTGCCGGCGATCTCGCCCAGGCGGTTGTCGAGGCTGGCACCGGCAATGCTCATTACGCCATCGGCGATCAGCGTGCCGCGCTGGTTGCGCAGCCACTCGCCGCTATTCACGGTAAGGGCGCCGCGGCTGCTGATAAGGCCGTCGCTGTTGTCCAGGCGCAGGCTGCCGAGGTCCAGACTCATGGCGCTGATGCGGCCGTTGGCGTTGCCCAGCAGTTGCTCGATGCGCAGGGTCAGGCCCTGGTTGCTGACCAGCTTGCCGTTGCCGTTGTCGAAGCTGCGCGCCGCCAGGCTGAAGGCGCTCTGGCTGGAGATTTCGCCGGCGTTGCTGACCGCGCCCAGATTATTCAGGATCAGGTTCGGCGCGTTGATCAGCCCCAGGTTGCTCAGGTCGCCGTGGTTGAGGTCGAGGCTCAGCAGGCTGTTGCTGAACAGCTCGCCCTGCTGGAGCAGTCCGCCGAGGCTGGCAGTCAGTGCGCCGCTGCTGGCGATACGGCCGCCGTTGCTGACCTGGCCGGCGGTCAGGTCCAGCGTCCCGCTGCCGATCAGGCGGCCGCCGAGGTCGTTGGCGAAGTGGCCGGTGACCAGGGTGGCGTTGCCCTGGCTCTTGATCAGACCCTGGGCGCTGTTGTCCAGGCTGGCACTGCGCAGGTCGAGGGCCTGGGCGCTTTCCACCATGCCGCCCTGATTGAGCAGCGCGGCGCTGGCCTCGAGCTTGAGCAGGCCGGCGCTGGACAGGCTGCCGGCGCGGTTGTCCAGCTGGCTGCCGGCAAGCGTCAGCTTGCCTTCGCTACTGATACTGCCCTGGCCGTTGTCGAGATCACCCAACAAGCGCACGCCCAGGTCGCGCTGGGCAGCGAGAGTGCCGCCGCCATTGTCCAGGCGAGTGCCGGCCAGGCTGATGTCCTGGGCGAACAGCAGGCCACGGGCCTGGTTGATCACCCGGGTGACGGTCACTTCCAGTGCGGTACCGGCAAGCAGCTTGCCACCGCTATTGTCCAGCAGCGCGCCGCTGACCTCGACCTGTTGCTGGCTGGAAAGGTTGCCGCCACGGTTGTCGATGGACGCCACGTCGATTTTCAGCGCTTTTGTGCTGCCCACCAGGCCGCCGGCGCCGTTGTCCAGGCGCTCGCCGCTCAGGCTCAGCTCGCCTTGGGCGACCAGCTCGCCGCCCTGCTGTTCGAGCACGCCGACAGTGGCGCGCAGGTCGCTCTGGCTGGCGATACGGCCCTTGCCGTTGCCGGCCGTGTCGGCGTTCAGGCTGAGCAGACCACTGGCACTGATCAGGCCCGCCTGGTTGCGCAGCTCGGTGGCGCCCAGGTCCAGCGCCCGCACGCCGTTGACCACACCCTGGCGGTTGTCCAGCAGGGCCAGGCGCAGGAGCAGGTCCTGGTTGGCACGAACCACGCCGGCGCGGTTGTCCAGGCCGGTGCCACGCAGGGTCAGGGTGTTCTGTCCGAACAGGCGGCCGCCCCGGTTGTCGAGGCTGCCCACCAGCAGTTCCATCGCGCCCTTGGCCAGCAGGCTGCCGCCGGCCTGGTTGTCCAGCAGGCCACCGACGTTCACACCGAGGCGGCCATCGCTGACCAGGCTGCCGTCGTGACTGTTGTCGAGGCTGCCCGCCGTGACCTGCAGGCGCTGCGCGGCGCCCAGGGTGCCGCCCTGGTTGCCCAGGGCACCGGTCACCGTCAGGTCGAGGGTGCTGTCGCCCATGATCTGGCCTGCGGTGTTGCTCAGGCTGGCAGCGCGGATCAGGTTGCTGCCGGCGGCGGAGACCTCTCCTCCGTCGTTGCCCAGCGCCCCGGCGACCGTCAGGTCGAGGGCGGCGGAGCTGCTGAACAGCCCGTCGCGGTTATCCAGGCTACCGGCCTCGGCAGTCAGGCCCTCGGCCACAATCTGCCCGCCGACGTTGAGCAGCGCCTGACGCACCAGCAGGCTGATGGCGGCGTCGCTGAGCAGGTCGCCGCCGCTGTTGTCGAGGCTCTGCGCCGTGAGCGCGAAGCCTTGCTCGCTGGAAATCTCGCCGCCGCGATTGAGCACCGTGGCCAGGTTGCGCAGCACCAGCGGGCCCGGCGCATTGATCAGGCCACCGCTGTTGTCGAGCAGGCCGTTGTTGAGGTCAAGAGTCAGCGCGCTGTTGCTGTACAGCTCGCCGCCGCTGCGCTGGTCAAGACCGCTGACACTGGCCACCAGCGCCTTGGCGCTGGCGATCCGGCCGCCACGGTTGTCCACCAGGCCGGCAGTCAGGTCGAGACGATCGACAATGGTCAGACGCCCGGCCTGGTTGGTGAAGGTGCCGGTAGCGAGCTGCACACGACCGTCGGCAGCGACACGGCCACGGCTGTTATCCAGCGCAAGGCTGGTGAAGGTCAGCGTGCCGCCGGCGAGAATATCCCCGCCGAGGTTGCCGACGCCCTGCCCCGCCGTGAGCAACAGGTTGGACGCGCTGGTGATGCGCCCGCTGTCGTTGACCAGGCTGGCCAGGTCGAGACCCAGGCCGGCATCGCTGCGCACAACGCCTTGGGCATTGTTCAACTGGCCATTGACGCCGCTGCCCGCACGCAGCAGCAGCGACAGCCCGGTCTTGCCATACAGGCTGCCCTGGGCGCTGTTGTCCACCTGGCCGGCGACGATAGTGACCGCCTGTTGCCCGGAGACGATGCCTTTGGCCTGGTTGTCGAGGCGTGCCAGGGTCAGTTGCAGGGCGCCGTTGGCGACCAGGCGCCCACCGGCGCTGTTGTCCAGCCGGGTGCCGGTGGCGGTCAGGCTGGCGACGCTGGCGATTTCGCCGCCGCGGTTGTCCAGGCTGGCGACATCCAGGGTCATGGCGCCACCGGAATTGAGCAAGCCGGCCAGGCGGTTGTCCAGTTCGTTGCTGCGCACCTGCAACGCGCCGCCTGCAGTCAGGCGGCCACCCTGGTTGAGCAGTTGCCCGGCGATCGTGAGGTCAAGAGCGCCATCGCTGGTGACCCGGCCCAGGTTGTTGTCCAGGCTGGCGGCACTCACCGTCAAGGCGTCTCCGGCCAGCAGGCGGCCCTTGCCGTTGCTGAGAGCGCCGGTCGCAGTCAGGGTCAGTTGCCGGTCACCCTGGATCAGACCCGCGTCGTTGCGCAGCACCACGCTGCCCAACGTGGTGCGGTTGCCGACCAAGCTGCCCTGGCGGTTGTCCAGGGTGCCATCGGCCAGCAGGGTCAGGCCGTTGCGCGCTTCTAGCGTGCCCTGCTGGTTGACCAGGCTGCCGGCACGGACATCCAGCGCCGCAGCCTTGATCAGCCCCTTGGTGTTGTCCAGAGCCTGGGCGATGCGCAGGGTCAGGGTCTGTTCGCTGAGTAGCTTGCCGCCATTGTCGAGCCGGTTCGCGGCCAGCTCGAAGGACGTGGCGCTGGAGATTTCGCCGCCCAGGTTGGCGACGCTGCCGAGGTTTCTGAACAGCAATTGATCAGGCGCATTGATCAAGCCGCCCTGGTTGTTCAGTGCACCGCCGTTGAGGTCGAGGGTGACACCAGACTGGCTGGAAAGCCGACCGCCGTCGCGCTGGTCGAGGCTGGCCGCACTAACGTCGAACTGCTGTCCGGCGAACAGGGTGCCGTGGCGGTTGTCTACAGCGCCGAGGCTAGTCAGGTCGAACGCGGTATCGCCTTGCAGCAGGCCCAGGCGGTTGTCCAGCGAGCCGACACGCAGCACCGCGCTGTCTGCCAGCAGCTTGCCGCTCTGGTTGTCGAACGCCTCGTCGACCACCAGGGCGATGGCTCCGGCGCTGTTCAGACTACCGGACAGGTTGACCAGGCTGCCGGCACGCACGTCCAGCCTTGGCGCTGAAACCAGGCCCTTGCTGTTGTCCAGCCACTGCGCGATGCGTAGCGTCAGGCCCTGCTCGCTGAGCAGCTTGCCACTGCCGTTGTCCAGCGCCGTGGCCGCCAGCACGAAAGCCTGCTGGCTGGAGATTTCGCCCGCGCGGTTGTCGACGCGGCCCAGACGGTTCAGCAGCAGAGCGCCGGGGGTGGTAATCCAGCCGTCACGGTTGTCCAGCAGCCCGCCGACGAGGTCGAGGGTGAGCCGGGTCTGGCCGTTGAGCCGGCCGCCGCCATGGTTGTCCAGGCTGGCCGCCGTCAAGGTCAGATCCTGCCCGGCGAGCAGTTGGCCGTTGACGTTCAATACATCAGCCGACTGGCTCAGGGTCAGCGACGTGTCGCCCTGGATCAGGCCGTCGCTGTTATCCAGCGATTGGCTGGTGACCGAGGTGTTCGCCCCGAGCAGCTTGCCCTGCTGGTTACCCAGCAGCGTATCGACGTTCAGGGCCAGGCCCTCCCGGGCCTCGACCAGACCGTCGCGGTTGTCCAGGCTACCCGCGCGCAGGTCCAGCGCTGCCGCACCGAGCCGGCCATTGCCGTTGAGCAGGGCACGGGCGATACGCAGGCCCAGGTCCTGTTCGCCGAGCAGCTTGCCGTTGCGGTTGTCCAGACTGTCGGCAGCAAGAACGAAGGCGTGCTGGCTGGAGATCTCTCCGCCACGGTTATCGACGCTGCCAAGGTTGCGCAGCAGCAACTGGCCCGGAGCGTTGATCAGGCCGGCCTGGTTGTCCAGTTGACCGTGATTGAGGTCGAGGGTGACATTGGCCTTGCCGTAGAGCTTGCCGCCGCCGTTATCGAGGCTGGCACCGCGTACGTGGAGCACTTGCCCGGCGTACAGGGTGCCCTGGCGGTTGTCGAGGGCCGCCCGGCCAGCGAAATCGAGCCGGCTGTCGGCCTGCACCAGGCCTTGCCGGTTATCCAGGGAGCCGACTGTGACCACCGCATTGTCGGCAAGCACCTTGCCCTCGCGGTTGTCCAGCGTGTCATCGACGTCCAGTGTCAGGCCACCGCCGGCGCTGAGGCTGCCGGACAGGTTCAGCAGACGACCCGCGCGCAGATCCAGGGTGGGTGCCGACACCAGCCCCTTGCTGTTGTCGAGCAGGCCGGCAATGCGCAGGGTCAGGGCCTGTTCGCTCAGCAGCTTGCCGCTGCCGTTGTCCAGCGTCGCCGCCGCCAGCAGGAAAGCCAGGTTGCTGGAGATCTCACCGCCGCGGTTGTCCACCGAACCGACATTGCTCAGCAGCAATTGTCCGGGGCTGTTCAGTCGGCCGCTCTGGTTGTTCAGATGGCCATTGCCGAGGTCGAGCGTCAGGCTGCCCTGGCTGAGCAGTTGCCCATCGTCCCGCTGATCGAGGCCGGAGACCCTGGCACTCAATAGCTCGGCGCTGCTGATGCGTCCGCCGTCGCCATTGTTGACCTGCCCTGCCTGCAATTCGAGCACGCGATCACTGCGCAGGGTGCCTTTGGCATTGTCCAGCACGCCGCCGAGCACCAGCGCCAGCCGCTCGCTGGCGAACAGGGAGCCCTGGGCGTTATCCAGGCTGGCGGCGTTCAGGGTCAGTTGCCGGGCACCCAGGTTGCCTGCGGCGTTTAGGACCCGTCCGCGACTGTCGAGCAGCAGGCTGTTATCGCCCTGGACCCGGCCACTGCGGTTGTCGAGGGTGCCGGTGGTCACGCCCAGATCGCGGGCGAGCAGTTCACCACCGCTGTTGTCGAGTGCGTCGTCTACCACCAGTTGCAGGCCATCCCGTGCCTCCAGCTTGCCCTTGGCGTTACCGAGGCTGCCGACCCGACCTTCGACCCGCTGCGCCGACACCAGGCCGGCGGCATTGTCCATGGCCTGAGCAATGCGCAGGGTCAGCGCCTGCTCGCCCAGCAGCTTGCCGCTGCGGTTGTCCAGGCGAGTGGCTGCCACTTCAAAGACCAGCTTGCTGGAAATCTCGCCACCGCGGTTATCGACGCTGCCGAGGTTGCGCAGCAGCAACTGGCCGGGGGCATTGATCAGGCCGCTCTGGTTGTCCAGGTGGCCATGGTTCAGGTCGAGGCTGACGTCGGCCTTGCCGTAGAGCTGGCCGCTGCCGTTGTCGAGGCTGGCAGCGCGCAGGTCGAGGGCCTGCCCGGCGTACAGGGTGCCTTGGCGGTTGTTCAAGACCGCTCGGCTTGTGACTTCGAGGCGGCTGTCGGCCTGCATCAGGCCTTGCCGGTTATCCAGTGAACCGACCGCGACCGATGCATTGCTGGCGAGCACCTTGCCGTCACGGTTATCCAGCGTGTCGTCGACGTTCAGGCCAAGGCTGCCGCCTGCATTGAGGCGACCGGAAGCGTTGAGCAGGCTGCCGGCGTGAAGGTCGAGGGTCGGTGCCGACACCAGTCCCTTGCTGTTGTCCAGCAAACGGGCAATGCGCAGGGTCAAGCCCTGCTCGCTGAGCAGCTTGCCAGCGGTGTTGTCCAGCGCATCGGCAGCCAGCAGGAAGGCCAGGTTGCTGGAGATTTCGCCATTGCGGTTGTCTACCGTCCCCAGCTGTTTGAGCAGCAATTGCCCGGCGGCATTGAGCCGCCCGTTTTGATTGCTCAGGTGGCCGTTGTTCAGATCGAGGGTCAGGCTGCCCTGGCTGAGCATCTGGCCATCGTCCAGTTGCTCCAGCCCGGCGACACTGGCGTTCAGGTGCGCGCCGGCCCCGATGCGACCGGCGCTGCCGTTGTTCAGCTGGAGGGCACGCAGATCAAGACGTTGATCACTGCGCAGGCTGCCCTGGCGGTTGTCCAGCAGGCCAGTGCCGAGGATTTCGAGGTGTTCGCGGGCGAACAGGTCGCCCTGACGATTGTCCAGGCTCGCGCCGCTCAGACGCAGATGAGCCTTGCTGCTGAGGCTGCCGTGCAGGTTGAGCAGTCTGCCGACGGCCAGGCCCAGGTCTCCTGCGGTGGCCAGGGTGCCGCCCTGGTTGAGCAGTTGCCCGATGATGGTGGCATCCAGACTGCCATTACTGGTCCAGGTGCCAGCGCTGTTGTCCAGGCTGGCCGCAGTGAGGCTGAAGGCGCTGCCGGCGACCAGGCTGCCCGTGCCATTGAGCACGGCACCACGGCTGTCGAGGACGACGCGCTGGTCGCCCTGGATGCGCCCGTGACGGTTGTCCACTTCGCCAGCGCTCAGGCTCAGCTCGCGGGCCAGCAGCTCGCCGCCGCGGTTGTCGAGCAAGCCACCGACGCTCAGGCTGAGGTCGTTGCCGATGGTGAACGTGCCGGCGGCGTTACCCAGGCTGCCGATACGACCGTCCAGGCGCGCAGCGGAGACCAGGCCGGCGGCGTTGTCCAGGGCGCGGGCGATGCGCAGGGTCAGCAACTGGTCACTGAGCAGCTTGCCGTCACGGTTGTCGAGGCTGGCGGCATCGAACAGGAAGGCCCGGCTGCCGGAGATTTCTCCGCCACGGTTGTCCACCGTGTTCAAGGCGTTGAGCAACAGTTGGCCCGGGGTATTGATCAGCCCGCCCTGGTTGCCCAGGTGCCCCTGGTTGAGCGTCAGGGCCAGGTCGTTCTGGCTGTAGAGCTGGCCGCCGTCCAGTTGCTCCAGGCTGGCGATATCGGCATTGAGGTTGTAACCGTGGATGCGCCCGGCCTGGCTATTGTCCAGATGTCCGCTGCGCAGTTGCAGGGTGCCGCCAGCGGCCAGCTCGCCGCGCTGGTTGATCAGGTCGGCGCTGCTCAGTTGCAGGTCGCCGCCCGCCGTGAACAGGCCGCTCTGGTTGAGCAGGTTGCCGGCCAGGGTAGCGGTCAAGCCTGTGCTGCTGGAGAGCTTGCCGAAGCGGTTGTCCACCGTGCCGGCCTGCAACGTCAGTTGCGCACCGCTGGCGAGGACGCCGTCGCGGTTGTCGACACTGCCTGCCGTCAGGCGCAGCTCATTGCTGGCCTGGATCCGGCCATTCTGGTTGTCCAGCGGGCCGACATCGAGGCGCAGGTCGCCACCCAGTACCTGGCCGGCGCGATTGTCCAGGCCAGTGGCGGCGGTCAGGCCGAGGCTGCCTTCGCTTTTCAGCGTTCCGCCCCGGTTGTCCAGTTGGTCGCCACGCACCTCGAAGTCACGGGTGCTGGAGATCTCGCCACTCCGGTTATCGACGCTGGCGAGGTTGTCCAGTTGCAACGGGCCGGGCGCGGTCACCAGGCCGCCCTGGTTGTTCCAGTGGCCTCGGTTGAGGTCCAGGTGAATGCCCGACTGACCATGCAGGCGGCCCGTGCTGTTGTCCAGGCTGCCCACGGCAAGCTGCAGATCGCCCTGGGCGCTGAGGTTGCCGTCGTGGTTGTTCAACGCCCCGCCGATGCGGGCGACAAGGCCTGCGCGGCTGGAGAGCATGCCCTGCTCGCCGTTGCTCAGGCTGGCGGCGTCGATCCGCAGGCCCTGTGCGGCTATCAGGCCGGCGTTGTTGATCAGGGTGCGGGCTATTTCCAGCGTCAACGCCTGGTCGCTGAGCAGTTTGCCGGCGGCGTTGTCGAGGTTACTGGCGGCAAGGGTGAAGGCGCGCCGGCTGGAGATTTCGCCCTGGCGGTTATCGACATCGGCGAGGTTGTCCAAGGTCAACTGGCCGCTGGCGTTGATGACCCCGGCGCGGTTGTCCAGCGTACCGTGGCGCAGGTCGAGGCTCAGTCCGGCGTCGCTGTGCAGGCGGCCGCCCTGGTGCTGATCGAGACTGCCGACGCTGGCCGTCAATTGCTGCTGGCTGCTCACCTGGCCGCCGCCGCTGTTGTCCAGCAGGCCGGCGACGTAGGCGTCGAGCCCCTGCCCGGCGCTGACCAGGCCGGCGACGTTGTCCAGGCTCGCCACGCGCAAAGTGACCTGGCCGAGGCCGGACAGTTCGCCATTGCGGTTGATCAGCCGGTTACTGTTCAGCGCCAGCGCTGAGCCGCTGCTGAACAGTCCGCCCTGGCCATTGAGCAGGGTCTGGCTATTGCTGCCAAGCGTGCCGCCGGCTAGTACGCGGCCACGGTTCTGGTTATCCAGCCGAGTCGCATCGACCTGCGCATTGCGCCCGGCACTGAGGGTACCGCCCTGGTTGTCCAGCTCAGCGGTGGTGATCGCAAGGTCGCGGCTGGCCGCCAGGGTACGGCCTGTGTTTTCGAGGGTCTGTGCGCTGATGCTCAGATCGCCCTGCCCGTTGCGGCTGTTGTCGGCGTTGACGCCCGCCTCGATCACGCCCTGGTTGAGCACCCGCCCCGCACTGTCGATGGTCAGGCGGTCCCGTGCCGCCAGGCTCTGGTGGTTGTTCACCTCGCCTTGCGCGGTGATCGCCAGGTTGTTGCCGGCGTACAGCGTGCCCTGGGCATCGACCGATCGTGCCTTGACCGCCGCCGAACCACCTGCCGACACCTGCCCAAGGCTCAACTTGCCGTTGGCATCGATCTGGATATCGCCGCCAGCGATCATGTCGCCTGCCAGCTTCACGCCGACGCCGGCTTCGGTACCCACCAGGCGAATGGTATCGACGTACATGCCGCCCAACACCGACGAGTCCACCGCCAGCTCCGGGACCTGACTGCCGTCTGCCACGCGCGCGGTGGCTGCCAGGGTTCGGGCATCAACGTCATTGCGACCGGCAACGATATCGAGCTTCTTCGCCTGCAGCTGGGCGTTGATCTGTGCCGACCGGGTGATGATTTCGAACTGGTCGACATTGCCTGCATTGAGCCCGGCGCCCTGGATCGCAACGCTGCCCTGATCGACCTGGTAACGGTTGAGCTGGCCGTTTTCGATCACTGGCTTGCCCGTGCTCAAGGTCACTTTCGGCGTGTTGATGAAGCCGCAACCATCGCAACTGATGCCGTAGGGGTTGGCGACGATCACATGGGCCGACTTGCCCGCCACTTCGGTATAACCACGCAACTGGCTGGGACTGCCGCCGTTGACTTCATTGAGGATGATGTCGGCGGCACGACCGCTGAAATTCGGGTTGCCGACGATGATGCCGCCCAGTTGGGTGCTTTGCGTCCGATCCGTGGCGTTGTTGAGGATCAGGCCCTTGGCATCGACGTTGTAGTCCTTGAACTGGTTGTGCGACAGCCCGCCGGCATTGGGCGCGGCGATGTTGACCACCGGGACGCCGTTGCCCGCCTGAGCCAGCCCGGTGCCGGGCGCACTGACGGCGATACCCTCGGCCTGGGCCCACAGCGGTTGCCAGAACATGACGTTAGCCAGCAGAAACGCCAGGGCACGCTTGGGGATGCCGCAGAAGTTTTCACGGGCTTGCAGGGTCGCCGAAGGCTGGCGCAGCAGGAAAGCGAATTGACGGACATCCATGTCGTGGTCTCGATTCGGCAAAGGCTGGAGTTAAAGCAGTAGCTCCAGCCGGAAATAGATCGGGGCTTCCCGCTCGGTGATGACGTCGGGGCGCTCGAGGGAATGGGCGAAGGTGACACTGGCGTTCAAGTGCTGGCCACGGGCGAACAGTTCCAGCGAGTTGCTGGAAACGCGGCCGTGCTGGTCGTCGTTGAAACGGTCACCGCGAATCACGCCCTGGTCGTAGCCGACACTGACACCGTATTCGCCCAGCACCGGGCGCAGCCATTCGGCTTGCACCGGGCGGCTCCAGCGCAGGTCGTTGCGCCAGTAGCCGCCGCTGTCGCCGGTGAGGGACTGGTCCTTGTAGCCGCGGACCGAAGACAAACCGCCAAGGCTCATGCGCTGCGGACTGTAGAGCGGGTCTTCGCTGCGCTGGCCGGTCATCAGGCTGCTGAAGGTGAACGACTCGCTGCCCAGCCGGAACGGCTGCAGGTAGCTGAGGGTCGCGGTGTATTTGCGGTAGCGGGCATCCGGGTCGCTGGCGCGTTCGGTGCGACCGGACTGCGCATCGAAAGCGCCGATGCCTTGCTGCAGGCCCAGGTCCAGGTTGACGAAGGCACCGCCGATCCGCCGGCCATGGTTGATGCCGAACTGCGCTTCGCTCAGGCGATTGCTGCTGTTGGCCAGCTTGCTGTCTTCGATGTAGTTGTTGGAACGCAGGTAGGCGAGCCCGGAATTGAGCGAGGTCTTGGACAGGTTGTCGCGATGGACGACACGCTCTACCCGCAACTGGTGGTTCTGGGTGTCGCCGGTCTGCTTGAAGCTGAAGCCGTTGGCCTGGGCCCGGGAGCGGTAAGCACTCTGGCTGTAGGAGTAGCTGACGTTCCACCAGCCAAACGGCAGGTTGTAGAACAGCATCTCGCTGTGCGAGGTGCGCTGGTGGTCGCTGACGGCATCGCGGCCGCCGCGCAACATCAGTTGGTCTGCCAGGCCCAGCGGGCTGTCCCACTCCAGGCTGCTGCCCCACTGCTGCTCACCGGTAGCGCGCTGCCCGTCGTTGTTACGCGACAGGCTGGCGCGCCAGGGCTTTCGCGGAGTGTTGCCGACTTCCACGGTGCTGCCACCCACATTGCTGCCAGGTACCAGTTCCATCTTTGCCTGGTTGGAGGGCAAGCGGTTCAACTGATCGACCATCTGCTCGATATCGCGCAGATTGAGCAGCGCGCCGACCTCACCGGGAAAGGTCATGGCCAGTTCCCGCGCAGTGAGCCCACTGTCCTGGGCGCTCTTGAGCCCTTCCAGTCGCCCCTCCACCACCTGTATTTCCAGATGACGGCTGCTCAGGTCTTGCTGAGGCAAGTAAGCACGGCTAGTCACCAGACCAAGGGCCAAGTAATGATCGGTTATGGCCTTGAGCAGCGCGTTGAGCTGCTGCACGCCGAGGCATTGGCCGATATAAGGCTGCGCCAGGCGCTCGCGGTCCGCCGTAGAAAGGCGGTCGGCGCCCTTGATCTCGATGGTGTCGATGGGGAAGCAGCGGGTGTCTTCAGCGGATGTCGGGGTTTGCGGCGTGACCGGATTGCCCGGCAACTCGCGGAGTTCATCAAGACGGCGCTGTTGCTCCTGCAACAGGCGATTCTGACGATCGCGGATCATGTCCTGCTCACCCGGGGTCACCGCCAGCGCTGGAGCAATGGCGCCCAGACACGCAGCCACAAGGCACAACCTCATCGCGAGGTGGTGGACAGTCATCATCCCGAATCCCTGGTCAATATCAATAGGCCATCATTGGCGGGCGCGATGATAGATGAGCAGGAAAAGTGACGTCAATACGATGGCATCGAACCAATGTCCACGACCAAGGCACCGCCTCATGCAATTGCCCTGACCCTGTACGCCAGAGAAACCCTCACTCCCCCCGCAACTCCCGATACCGCCGCAGCACCTGCGGCACATACCGCTGCGTCTCGGCAAACGGCGGTATCACCCGCCCCCGGCTCAGCACCGCTTCGGGCCCTGCGTTGTACGCCGCCACGGCCAGGGCCACGTCGTTGTCGAACAGTTTCATCATTCGCTTGAGGTAGCGCGCCCCGCCGTCGAGGTTGGCCGCAGGATCAAGCGCATTGGTAACGCCCAACTCCTTCGCTGTCTCCGGCATCAATTGCATCAGGCCCATGGCCCCGGAACCCGAGCGGGCGTTGGCGTCGTAGCGGGATTCGGCGTGGACCACGGCGTGCAGCAGCGCTTCTGGCAGGCCGTTGGCCCTGGCCGCTGCCGCAATCAGCTCGGCGTAGGGTTTGCCGGTCACCAGTTCCGGGCGGCTCGTCGCCACGCTGGCCACGCCGGGTTCGGCGATCACCCGCTGATAGTGCCGCCCCGGTCGGTGGACGTTGGAGAGGACGTAGCTGCCATTGGCGTCGACGGAGACGTACACATCGGCCTGGGCCGGGTTCAGGGTGGCCAACCAGGCCAGTAGTGCGGTGGTCAGGATGCGCATGCTCGCCTCCTCCCGGTTTTCCCCAACAAGTGGGGGTTATGCCCCGATCGGGGCGGGCTCGGAGGGGATGACGCAAGCACTGTGCCGCCCCGCCGGCCGCGCCGCCACGGGCCCCGGCGCAGACGCGCACGGGCTTTGCATGAGCGCTATCCACACGCTCTGGAGGAGGCCCCGCCATGAACCGACAACGTCGCACGCAACACGGCTTTACCCTGCTGGAACTGCTGGTGGTGCTGGTGGTACTCGGCCTGCTGGCCGGGATCGTCGCACCACGCTATTTCAGCCAGTTAGGCCGCTCCGAGGCGAAGGTGGCCCGGGCGCAGATCGAGGGCCTGTCCAAGGCGCTGGATTTGTACCGGCTGGAAATCGGCCGCTATCCGTCCTCGGAACAGGGACTGCAGGCGCTGGTCAGCGCCCCCAGCGACGAGGCACGCTGGTCCGGCCCTTACCTGCAGAAGAAAGTCCCCGATGACCCGTGGGGCCACGCCTACCTCTACCGCTACCCCGGCGAGAACGGCGAGTACGACCTGTTCTCCCTGGGCAAGGACGGCCAGCCCGGCGGCGACGGCGAAAACGCCGAAATCACCAACTGGAACTAGGTGACCACTATGCGCTTTCGTCTCAAGGCCCTGGGCAAGACCGGGGTAGTCGCCCTGGACATCGACGCTGCGGACCTCGCCCAGGCCCGCGAACAGGCCGAGCGCCAGGGGTTGCGGGTGCTCAGTGCGCGCAGCAGCGCGCACTTCGTGCGGTTGCGCCGCCCCCGCCGGGAAACCTTCGACCTGCTGCTGTTCAGCCAGGAGCTGGGCACCCTGCTCGATGCCGGCCTGCCGCTGATCGACGCCCTGCAGAGCCTGGCAGAGAAGGAAAACGCGCCCCAGGCCCGCAAGACCCTCGATGCGCTGGTGCGCCTGCTGTACGAAGGCAAGTCGTATTCCCAGGCGCTGGCCCAGTTACCGGCCGTGTTTCCGACGCTGTACGTGGCGCTGGTGCAGTCCAGCGAGAAGACCGGTGCCCTGGCCGATGCCCTGCGCCGGTATGTCGGCTATCGCCAGCGGCTGGATGAAGTCCGGCAGAAGATCGTCAGCGCTTCGATCTACCCGCTGCTGCTGTTGCTGGTGGGCGGCGGCGTGGTGCTGTTTTTGCTGGCGTATGTGGTGCCGCGCTTCAGCCTGGTGTTCGAGGGGCTGGGCAGCAACCTGCCGTGGCTGTCGCAGCTATTGATGGATGCCGGGCTGTTTCTGCAGCGCCACCAGAGCACCCTGCTCGCCGGCAGCGCCGGGCTGTGCCTTGCCCTGGCACTGCTGCAACGCCGACCGTCGGTGCGCCGCTGGCTGGGTCGCCAGCTGCAGCGCCTGCCTGCCCTGCACCGGCGGCTGGTGATGTACGAACTGGCGCGGTTCTATCGCTCGCTGGGGATCCTGCTGCAAGGCGGCATTCCGATCCTGACGGCCATGGGCATGGCCCGCGGCCTGCTCGGCAGCAGCGCCGCGACACGCCTGGACCGCGCCTGCGAGCGGGTGCGTGAAGGCGTCTCGCTGTCGGCGGCGCTGGAGGCAAGCGAATTGGTGACGCCGGTATCGCTGCGCCTGCTGCGGGCGGGCGAGCAATCCGGCAATGTCGGCCAGATGATGGAGCGCAGCGCCGATTTCTACGATGCCGAGATCGGTCGCTGGATCGAGTGGTTCGTGCGCCTGTTCGAACCCTTGCTGATGACCTTCATCGGCCTGCTGATCGGGCTGATCGTGATCCTGATGTACATGCCGATCTTCGAACTGGCGTCGAGCATCCACTGATGGCGTACTGATATTTTTGTCAATTTCGCCTTGGCTGCGGCTCTGCTCAAATGACGTCATCGGTTCAACTGATCCTTGAGGAACGGAGCCGGCGACATGAGCAAGATGGAGCCTATCGAGCAGTTCATTCTGAAGGCCCTCGGCGCCAAAGCGCATGTGGACCCCAGGCAAATCGAACGATCCGCCACCTTTGTCGAAGACCTGAACCTGGCGTCGCTGGAGGCGCTGGAGGTACTGATGGCGATCGAGGACCGGTTCACGATCGACATCCCCGATGAGGACAGCTGTCGCTTCGCCACGGTGGGCGAACTGATCGATGATGTCGCCGTACGCATCGAAAAGGCCGGACAGGCGCGGCCGCCTGCCCGACCGGAGCCTCTGCCCACCCATGGTTCAGGACAGCCACCGGCCAGCACCCTCGGCGCGGTTCGGTCGCAGGTATTCGCCATCATTCACAGCGTCCTCGGTCTGGACCCGGAACAGCTCAGCGAGACCCTGTCGTTTCGTCACAATCTCGCGACCACTTCGCTGGAGCGCCTGGAGATCCTGCACGCCGTGGAAAAAGCCTTTGACCTTGAACTGCCGGGACCGGAGCAACGGCCATTCACGACACTCGGCTCAGTGATCAATTACGTGATCGCCTGCCAGGCCGGAGACCTGGGGCGGACCTGATATTTTTGTCAGTTTCGCCAGACCGCAAAGGCTGATGGAATGAGATGGCCCTCGCTGGAGCGGGGATCAACAGAGGATGACGAACATGAATGTCGAATCGGGTGTGAAAGAAGCAATTATCCAGCGGCTCGGATGTGAAGCGACCGCCGTCAGAAGAGAAGCATCGCTCACAGATGACTTGTGTGCAGACTCACTCGACCTGGTGGAGTTGACCGCACTCCTCGAGGAGAAATTCAGCATCGTGATCCCTGAAAGCCAGGCTGACAAGCTGGGTACGGTCGGCCATCTGATCGATTACATCACCAGCGTAAAGCGCCGATAACCCGCTCAATAGTCATACCGATCCACCGCCCGCCGCCGCTCGTTGTCGTCGCGCATGTCGTAGTTGGCGGTGGTCTGGATGTTGCTGTGGTGCGCCAGTTTCTGCGCGATGGACAGGTCGTGCTCTTCGATCACCCGCGTAATGAACGACCGGCGAAAGTCATGGGGCATGATCTTCACCCCCACCTGCTGGCCGCGCTGGCGGGCGATGTAATAGATGGCGTGCTTGGTGATGCGCTCGCGGGTGATGTGGCTGCCGCGACGGATGCGGTTGAACAGGAAGCTGTCGTCGGCCTGCCCCGCCGGCAACTGTTCACGACGAAACGCCAGCCAGGCGCCGAGCTTTTCGAAGGCCCAGACCGGGGCGTACTTGATCAGTTGCTTGTTGCCCTTGCCCAGCACGCTCAGGCTGCGCTCGGCGAAGTCCACCTGGGCGAGGTCGAGGTTGACCGATTCGGACTTGCGCATGCCGGTGCCGTACAGCAGCGCGATCACCGCGGCGTCGCGCAGGCCCTGGGGGCGCGGGTCGGCGGCGCAGACGTCCATCAGTTCGCGGATCAGCGTGCGCTTGAGGTTGCGCCCCACCGGCAGGCGCGTGCCCTGCATGGCCTTCACTTCGCGGATGCGCAACAACCGCTCCTGATCGATCAGCCCAAGGCGCCAGGCCTCGTTCATCACCCCGCGAATGGCGTTGACGTACAGCGACGAACTGTTGGGCGCGTAACCGTCACTGCGCAGGGCCGCCACCAGATCGGTGATGTCGGCGGGATCGAGCTGATACCAGGGCACGTCGAGGATGTCGGTCTCGTCGAAACCGAGGCGGTCGGCGGCGTCCTGCAGGACGTACTTCATGGTCAACTGGCTGGAAGGCGCCAGTCGGGCGAGGTATTGCTGAAGCGGATTGGGCTGTGACTCGGGCAAACCGTGGGGTTCCTCGACGGCGATGACGGATCGAAGGCGCGCAGGATGAACGAGCCCACCCGCCTCGGCAACTCCTTTCGCCGAACGGCGTGCCACCGTTCAGGGTCTACAGTTGCCGGATGACTCCCCGACCGCGAGGCCCCATGGCACTGCACAAACTGGCCCACACTCACCCACGCCTGATCGCCGCAAGCCTGCTGGGCGTTCTCGGCGGCCTGTTCATTCCCGCTGGCGACACCGTGCAGCAGGTGCTGGCCGGCTGGAACGTCGCCGCCTGGGTCTACCTGGCACTGATCCTTCATCTCACCCTCGGGGCGAACGCCGACACGGTGCGGCGAACCGCCGATGCCGAGGACGAGAATGCCGCGCTGGTGCTGTTCGTGGTCAGCATCGCCGCCGTGGCCAGCCTTGCCGCCGTGACGCTGCAACTGGCCGGCAGCCGGGAACTGCACGGCAGCGCCCTGCTGCTGCACTACGCCTACACCGGCCTGACGGTGGCCGGCTCGTGGCTGCTGATCGGGACCATTTTCAGCCTGCATTACGCCCGCCTCTTCTATACCAACGACGGCCACGAGCCGTTGCTGCGCTTCCCCGATGAAGAGCGCCATCCCGATTACTGGGACTTCCACTACTTTTCCTTCACCCTCAGCGTTGCGGTACAGACTTCGGATGTGGGCGTGGCCGGCCGGGAAATGCGCCGGGTGGTGCTGGCCCACTCGCTGATCGGCTTCCTGTTCAACACGGCGATTCTCGGGTTCACCGTGAATATCGCCGCCGGCCTGTTGAGTTGAAGGCGCCACCCGTCGGAAACCCTTGAACGACGCTGGGGCAGCGCGCCTCGACGGATGCGTGGCAAAGCAGCGCGGAAAACGTTTGCGCCAGCAAGGGGGATGGACCGGAATGTGACAGCCATCATGGAACGGGGAAAACAACCGGGAATTATTCCCGTTCACGCGCATCATTGCTGCTATGGTTAGTCTCTGGCCGCGAAAGGCCAGTCATTTCGGGGTGTCATTCAGGGTTATCGGTCCAGCGATACAAGGAGGCCTGCATGAACAAATTCACTTTTCCCGGCGCCTGCCAGATGATGCGCTGGCATTTTCACCCCCTGGGCTTCGAAGCCAGCATGGACGCGCCGCGCAGCATGGTAGCCCGCCTGTTCGACCGCGCCACTGGTGAAACCCTGCTGGCCATTGCCGGCATCCCCTGCTCCACCGTCATGGCCGCCCACGATGTGGAGCGGATCATCGAAGCGGTGGAAGACGAACTCGCCGCCTTCCAGCCGTCCTGCGCCCTGCAGCGCACCGCCTGAACCTCAGACGCGGGCCTGCGCTGCCGTCACCCTTTCGATATCGATCAGAAAACGCTCGGCCGGCACGGGCTGGCCGAGCAGATAGCCCTGTAGCGAATCGCAGCCCAGCCGGGTCAGGAAATCCTGCTGCCGATCGGTTTCAACCCCTTCGGCCACTATCCGCAAGCCCAGCGCCTGCCCCAGCGCCACGATGGCTGAGACGATCGCGGCGTCATCGCTGTCCTGTTCCAGATCGCGGACGAAGCCGCGGTCGATCTTCAGTTCGTTGGCCGGCAGGCGCTTGAGGTACATCAGGCTCGAATAACCGGTGCCGAAATCGTCTATGGACAGGTCCACGCCCATGTCCGACAGCCGCTGCAACACGCAGAGGCTGGCGTCGGCATCGCGCATCGCGGTGGTTTCGGTGATCTCCAGGGTCAGGTTGTTGGGCGTCAGGCCATTGCGCGCCAACGCGGCAGCCACGCTGTCCACCAGCCCCGCGTGACAGAACTGGATCGCCGAGAGGTTTACCGCGATCCGCCAGTCGCCATAGCCCTGATCGACCCACTCGCGCATCTGCCGGCAGGCTTCTTCCAGAACCCATTCGCCGATGGGAATGATCAGACCGGTCTTTTCCGCGAGGGTGATGAAACGATCCGGCAGCAGCAGGCCCAGGGTCGGGTGTTCCCAGCGCACCAGCGCCTCGGCCCCGATCGCATGACGGCCAACGGCGTCGAACTTGGGCTGGTAGTACAGGCGGAACTGCTTTTCTTCCACGGCGGTGCGCAGGTCCTGCAGCAGTTGCAATTGCAGGCGGGCGTTGCTGTTCATCGACACGTCGAAGAAGCTGTAGCCGTTCTTGCCGGCGCTCTTGGCGTGGTACATGGCGGCGTCGGCATTACGCAGCAGTTCGTGCTGGTCGCTGCCGTTGCCCGGGTACAGGACAATGCCGATGCTGGCGGAAATCTGCAGGCTCTGCTCGGCCACGCGGAACGCCCGGGACACCAGATTGACCTGCTTGGCGGCGACGTTGACCGCGTCGTCCGGATCTTCCAGCTCCACCAACAGGACGAATTCGTCGCCGCCGATCCGCGCCAGGGTGTCCTGGCTGTGCAGATGCCCGCGCAGGCGCAAGGCCACTTCCTTGAGCAACTGGTCGCCTGTGTGGTGACCGAAGGCGTCGTTTACCGGCTTGAAGCCATCCAGATCGATGAACATCAGCGCAAAGCAGCCACCATGCTCGGCGACCTTGCTCATCGCCTGGTCGATACGATCGGCCAGCAGTGTGCGGTTGGGCAGCCCGGTCAGGGTGTCGTGCAGGGCCAGTTGGGTCAGTTCCTGGTTGGCCAGGGTCAGCGAGCGCGCCAGCTCGGCGGTGCGGGCTTCCAGGCGGGCATCGAGCACCGAGGTCAACAGGGCCACCGACAACACCGCCAGGGTGGTGATCAGCACCAGGTAATCGAGGCCGTCGCCGCTCAGGCCGGTGTCGAAGGCGCCACAGAAACTGCCATCGGGGAAATTCGCCGCCGCCATGCCGGTGTAGTGCATGCCAACGATCGCGACGCCCATCAGCACCGCCGCGCCGCCGCGAATCTGTCGCACATAGGGCGTGCTGCGGCGCAGGCGGAAGGCAATCCACAGCGCCGCCATCGAGGCCCCGACCGCAATCAGCAGCGACAGGCCGAACAGCAGTGGGTCGTATTGGATGCCCGGCTGCATGCGCATCGCCGCCATCCCGGTGTAGTGCATGCAACTTATGCCCGCGCCCATGATTCCCGCGCCCAGCAACAGCATGCGCAGCGGCAGGCTGCGCTGGCTCACCAGCCACAGGGCGAAGCCCGAGGACAGCACCGCAACCACCAGCGACAGTACCGTCAGGGTGACGTCGTAGCCCAACTGGATCGGCAGGCTGAACGCCAGCATGCCGATGAAATGCATCGACCAGATCCCCATGCCCATGGCCAATGCGCCGCCGCTCATCCACAGGTACGCGGCCCGTCCCTTGGCCGTGGCCAGGCGTCCGGTAAGGTCGAGTGCGGTGTAGGAGGCAAGGATCGCCACACAGAGGGAGATCACGACCAGAGAAGGTGAGTAACTGCCGATCAAGATAAGGACTTCCAGGGAGGAAAATGGTGAGGCAATTTGCCAGCCCATAAAAGCCGATGATTGTACTCAAGCTTTGGCGAAACGCACGGAGTTTCAGCCGGTTGGCGGGGGGATTTACACAGGGTGTGAGGTTGGCGAGGGCCAGCCGGATTCCACGTCGTCGGTTACAGGTGCCAGTCGGGAGTTGGTCTGCGCCCTTGAGATCGAGCGCCGCCCGCGCGGCGCATCGCTGGCAAAGCCAGCTCCCACATTGTCTGCAAGGCCATGGTTGATCGCCTTGTGTGTACGGCACACTATCGAGTCGAGCCCAACAGCCTCCCCGCAACAGATCGCCAAGCATCAAAGGCTGGCAACTCAAATCTCACAGGCCATGGCGCGTTGCAAAAAATGTGGGAGCTGGCTTTGCCAGCGATGCGCCGCACGGGCGGCGCTCGATCTTGAAAACACAGCACAACCTGCGGCGAGCACCTGAACTTTCACGGAGGACTGAGCTTTCCATCCCACCCGCCACCCAGTGCGGCAATCAGTTGCACGCTGGCCACCAGCCGGCCCTGCAGCAAGGTTAGGGCGCTGCGTTCGTTGCTCAGGGCGGTGGTCTGCACGTTGACCACGTCCAGGTAGCCGATCAGCCCGGCCTTGTACTGGTTCTCGGTCAGGCGCAGGGACTCGCGGGCCGACTCCAGCGCCTCCTGGCGCACCACGGCCTCGTCGGCGTAGACCTGGAGCTGCACCAGGTAGTTTTCCACTTCGCGGAAACCATCCAGCACGGTCTGCCGGTACTGCGCCACGGTCTGGTCGTAGACGGCCACGGTACGATCGACTTCCGCCGAGCGTTTGCCGGCGTCGAACAGGGTCATGGCCAGGCTCGGTCCCACCGACCAGAAGCGGTTGGGCAGGCTGATCCAGTTGCTGAAGCTGCTACTGCTGTAGCCGCCGCTCAGGCTCAGGCTCAGGTCCGGGAAGTACGCCGCCCGCGCCACACCGATACTGGCGTTGGCCGACATCACCTTGCGCTCGGCCGAGGCGATGTCCGGACGCCGCTCCAGCAACTGCGACGGCAAGGCCAGCGGAATCTGCGGCAAGGCCGGGATATCGGTGGTCGGCGCCAGGGCGAACTCCGCCGGCAGCTTGCCGAGCAACACGGCAATGGCGTTTTCCAGTTGCGCACGCTGCCAGACCAGGTCCACCAGGTCAGCCTGGGTGCTCTTGAGCTGGGTGGTGGCCTGGGCAACCGCGTCCTTGCCGGAAACGCCCGCCTTGTACTGGTTCAGGGTCATGGTCAGCGAACGCTGGTACGCCGCAAGGGTCGCTTCCAGCAGACGCTTCTGCTCGTCGATCACCCGCAGTTGCAGGTAGTTCTGTACCAGCTCCGACTGCAGGCTCAGGCGGATCGCCGCCATGTCCGCAAAGCTCGCCTCGGCGCTGGCTTCATTGGCATTGAGCCCTTCACGCAACTTGCCCCACAGGTCCACTTCCCAACTCACGCCCAGTTGGGTGCTGTAGGTGTCGCGGATGCCGCTGCTGTTGTTGCTCAGGCTCGAACTGCTGCTGCCGGTGCCCTGGCTGGAGCGGGTCTTGCCCGCGCTCAGGTCGAGGCTGGGGAACAGCGAGGCGCGGGCGCTGCGGACCAGGGTCTGGGCCTGGCGGTACTGGGCCTCGTACTGGCGCACGGTCTGGTTGCCAGCGTTGAGCTGCTCCACCAGGGCGTTGAGCTGCGCGTCGCCGTACAGCTCCCACCAGGCGCCACGGGCCAGGGCGTCGGACGGGTTGGCCTGGGTCCAGCCTTCGGCGTACTTGAACGGCGCCGCAGTGTTCATGTCCGGGCGCTGGTAGTCGGGGCTCAGGGTGCAGGCACTGAGCATCGCCACGCTGAGGCCGGCCGCCAGCAGGCGCGAACCGCGGGCACCGAGCAGTCGCAGCAGCGAAGAATCGGAGAGAAAGACACGTTGGCTCATAGCGGGGTATCCAGGGCAGCGTCGGTGCGCACGCCACGCCAGCGGTTGAAGCGATGGCGCGCGCGATCCAGGTAGAGGTAGACCACCGGAGTGGTGTAAAGCGTGAGCACCTGGCTGAAGACCAGGCCGCCGATGATGGTCAGACCCAGCGGCTGGCGCATTTCCGAGCCCTCGGCGTTGCCCAGCAGCAACGGCAAGGCACCGAGAATGGCCGCCAGCGTGGTCATCAGGATCGGCCGCAGGCGCAGCAGGCAGGCACGACGGATCGACTCTTCGGGACCCAGGCCCTCGTGACGCTCCAGTTGCAGCGCCAGATCGATCATCAGGATGGCGTTCTTCTTCACCACGCCGATCAGCAGGAACAGCCCCAGCAGCGAGATCAGGCTGAACTCGCCACCGGTCACGTACAGCGTGAGCAAGGCCCCTACCCCGGCCGACGGCAGGGTCGACAGGATGGTCAGCGGGTGAATGTAGCTTTCGTAGAGGATGCCCAGCACCAGGTACACCAGCACCAGGGCGCCGAGGATCATCAGCGGCTGGCCTTCCTGAGTCTTGGCGAAGGCGTTGGCGGTGCCGCCGAGCTTGGCGATCACCGACTCGGGCAGACCGACCTTGGCCACCGCCCTTTCCAGCGCCGCCAGAGCCTGGTCGGGGCTGTAGCCCTCGGCGACGTCGAAGGAGATGTCTTCGGAGGCGAACTGGCCCTCGTGGCTGACGCGGTCGTTGGCCAGGCTGTTCTCGTAATGGGCGATGGTGGACAGCGGCACCCGCGCCCCGTCGGCGGTGATCACCTCGACCTGTTCCAGGGTGCTCGGATCCTGGGCGTACCTGGGGTTGATCTCCATCACCACCTGGTACTGGTTGAGGCTGTCGTAGATGGTGGAGATCTGCCGCTGACTGTAGGCGTTGTTGAGCACGGCGGTGACCATGCTCATGTCGATGCCCAGGCGCTTGGCCTGGTCGCGGTCCACCACCAGGGTCACCTGCTGGGTGCCGCTGCCGTCGCGGGCGTCGATGGCGGTCAGCTCAGGCAATGCGCGCACCGCTGCCACCACTTTCGGGTACCAGGTGCGCAGCGCCTGGAGGTCGCCGCTCTGCAGGGTGTAGAGGTACTGCGAGGTGGTCTGGTCGCGACCGCCACCGCCCAGTTGCAGGTCCTGGTCGGCCATCAGGAACAAGCGGCCACCAGGCACCAGCGGCATGTTCTTGCGCAGCCGCTCGATGACCTTCTGCGCGTCCAGCTTGCGCTCGGCAATCGGTTTCAGGCGCACCAGCACCATGGCGTTGTTGGTTCCGCTGTTGCCGCCGATGAAGCCGGCCACGCTTTCCACCGCCGGGTCCGCCAGCAAGGCGCGGCGGTAGATTTCCATTTTCGGCTGCATGACGCTGAACGACAGCCCGTCGTCGCCCCGGATAAAGCCCTGCAGCTGGCCGGTGTCCTGCTGCGGCATGAGGGTCTTGGGCACCACCACGTACAGGGCGATATTGACGCCGATGGCCAGCAGCAGGCTGAACAGGGTCAGCTTGCGATGGTTCAGGGCCCAGCCCAGGGTGCGGTCGTAGCCCGCCACCATGCGCTGGTTCAGGCGCTCGCTCCAGCGTTGCAGGCGGGTCTGGCCCGAATCGTGAGCCTGTGGCTTGAGCCAGCGGGCGCAGAGCATCGGGGTCAGGGTCAGGGACACCAGCAGCGAAACAATGATCGCCGCCGCCAGGGTGATGGAAAATTCGCGGAACAGCGCGTTGACGATGCCGCCCATGAACAGGATGGAAACGAACACCGCCACCAGCGACACGTTCATCGACAACAGGGTGAAGCCCACTTCCTTGGCGCCGAGATAGGCCGCGCGCATCGGCGGCTGGCCGTCCTCGATATGCCGGGAGATGTTCTCCAGCACCACGATGGCGTCATCCACCACCAGCCCGGTGGCCAGGATCAGCGCCATCAGCGACAGGTTGTTGAGGGAAAACCCGCACAGGTACATGACCGCGAAGGTGCCCACCAGCGACACCGGCACCGCCAGGGTCGGGATCAGCGAGGCGCGGAAGTTGCCAAGGAACAGGTAGACCACCAGGATCACCAGCACCACCGCGATCAGCAGGGTGTGCTCGGCTTCCTTGAGGGTCGCCTTGATCACCGGCGAGCGGTCCATGGCGATGTTCAGGGTGACATTGGCCGGCAACAGCGACTGCAGGGCCGGCAATTGCGCCTTGATCTGCTCCACGGTCTCGATGATGTTGGCACCGGCCTGGCGGTTGATGACCAGCAGTACGGCCTCGTCGTCGTTGAAGAAGCCGCTGTTGTAGCGGTTCTCCACGCCATCGGTGACCTTCGCCACGTCACTCAGGCGCAATACCGAACCGTCCTGGTAGCGGATCACCAGCGGCTCGTAGTCCTTGGCCTTCTCCAACTGGTCGTTGGCGCGCACCTGCCAGTTGCGCCCGGCGTCCTCGACGAAGCCCATGGGCCGGCGCTGGTTGGCCGCCGACACGGTCTCGCGCACGTCATCCAGGGAAAGCCCGTACTGGGCGAGCCGCCTGGGTTCCAGTTCGATGCGCACCGCCGGCAGCGAACTGCCGCCGATCTGCACCTCGCCCACGCCGGACACCTGAGACAGGCTCTGGGACAGGATGGTGGACGCCAGATCATAGAGCTGGCCTTTCTGCAACACCTCGGAGGTGAGCGACAGCACCATGATCGGTGCCTGGGACGGGTTGATCTTCTTGTAGGTAGGCATGCTGCGCATACCGCTGGGCAGCAGGTTGCGCGCCGCATTGATGGCGGCCTGCACTTCCCGCGCCGCGCCGTCGATGTCGCGGCCAAGGTCGAAGCCGAGGATCACCCGGGTCGAGCCCTGGTTGGAACTGCTGGTGAGGGTGGTGACCCCGGCGATGGCACCGAGCTTGCGCTCCAGCGGCGTGGCCACGGTGGAGGCCATGACCTCGGGGCTGGCCCCGGCCAGGTTGGCCGAGACCACGATCACCGGGAAGTCCATCTTCGGCAGCGGCGCCACCGGCAGAAGGCCGAAGCTGACGCCCCCCAGCAGCAGGATCGCCAGGCTCAGCAGCATGGTCGCCACCGGGCGACGGATGAATGGGCCGGACAGGTTCAAGGGCAGCTCCAGGTGACAGGCTGCAAGCGGCAAGCGGCGTTGAGCAGGCGGCTCATACCGGTTCCTCCTGCGGGTTCTGTTCGGGCTTGAAGCGGCGCGCCAGGCGATCGAAGTACAGGTAGATCACCGGCGTGGTGAACAGCGTCAGCACCTGGCTGACCAGCAGCCCGCCGACCATCACCAGGCCCAGCGGCTGGCGCAGTTCGGCACCGGAACCGGTGGCGAGCATCAACGGCACCGCGCCAAACAGTGCAGCGAGGGTGGTCATCAGGATCGGCCGGAAACGCAGCAGCGCGGCCTGGTAGATCGCGGTCTGCGGGTCCATGCCCTGATGCCGCTCCGCCTCGAGGGCGAAGTCGATCATCATGATCGCGTTCTTCTTGACGATACCGATCAGCAGGATGATGCCGATGATGGCGATCATGCCCAGGTCGTTGCCGGTGAGGATCAGCGCCAGCAAGGCCCCCACCGCCGCCGACGGCAGCGTGGAAAGGATGGTGACCGGGTGGATGTAACTCTCGTAGAGCACGCCAAGCACGATATACATGGTCACCACGGCGGCAAGGATCAGCAGCAGCGTGCTCGACAGCGACGCCTGGAAGGCCTCCGCCGCGCCCTGGAAGCGGGTCTGCACGCCCAGCGGCATGCCGATATCCTTCTGCACCTGCTCGATCAGTTCCACCGCATGCCCCAGGGACACGCCCTCGGCCAGGTTGAACGACATCATCACCGCCGGGAACTGGCCGATATGGGCAATGGCCAGTTGCGCCTGGCGCTCTTCGATACGGGCCAGGCTGGACAGCCGTACCTGGACGCCGCCGGTGGTCTTGACGTAGATCTGCTCCAGCACTTTCGGCCCGATGCTCGACGCCGCCTCGGCCTGCAGCACCACGCGATACTGGCTGGCCTGGGTATAGATGGTAGAAATCTGCCGCTGGCCGAAGGCGTCGTACAGGGCGTTGGTGATTTCCGAGACGGTCACGCCCAGACGGCTGGCGGCGTCGCGGTCGATCACCAGGAACACCTGCAGGCCCTTGTCCTGCAGGTCGCTGGCGACGTCGGTGAGTTCCGGGTACTGGCGCAGGGTCTGCACCAGCCTGTCGCTCCACTCGGCGAGCATGTCGGCGTCCGGCGAGGACAGGCTGAACTGGTACTGGGTCCGGCTGACCCGGTCTTCGATGCTCAGGTCTTGCACCGGCTGCATGAAAAGGCGAATGCCGCTCAGGCGATCCAGTTGCGGTTGCAGGCGGGCAATCACCTGGGCTGCGGTGACGTCACGCTCGCCATGGGGCTTGAGGTTGATCAGCATGCGGCCGCTGTTGAGGGTGGCGTTGTCACCGTCGACACCGATATAGGACGACAGGCTGTCCACTGCCGGATCTTCCAGCACCCGTGCCGCCAGTTCCTGTTGGCGCTGGCTCATGGCGGCGAACGACACCGACTGCGGCGCTTCGGAGATGCCCTGGATCACGCCGGTGTCCTGCACCGGGAAGAAGCCCTTGGGAACGACCAGATACAGCAGCACGGTGAGGCCCAGCGTGGCCACCGCCACCAGCAGGGTCAGCGGCTGGTGCCGCAGCACCCACTGCAAACCGCGGCCGTAGTGCTCGATCATCCAGTCGATCCAGGCACCGCTGGCGCGGTAGAAACGGCCCTGTTCCTCTTCCTTCGGTTCGCGCTTGAGCAGCCGCGCGCACATCATTGGCGTGAGGGTCAGGGACACGACCAGGGAAATCAGGATCGCCACCGCCAGGGTGATGGCGAACTCGCGGAACAGCCGCCCTACCACATCGGCCATGAACAGCAGCGGGATCAGCACCGCGATCAGCGAGAAGGTCAGCGAGATCAGGGTGAAGCCGATCTGCCTGGCGCCCTTGAGTGCGGCGTTGAGCGGCGTCTCGCCTTCCTCGATATGCCGGGCGATGTTCTCCAGCATGACGATGGCATCGTCCACCACGAAGCCGGTGGCGATGGTCAGGGCCATCAGGGTCAGGTTGTTGATGGAGAACCCGGCCAGGTACATCACGCCGAAGGTGCCGATCAGCGACAGCGGCACGGCCACCGAAGGGATGATGGTGGCGCTGACCCGGCGCAGGAACAGGAAGGTGACCATGACCACCAGGGCGATGGCGATCAGCAGCTCATGCTGCACGTCCTTGACCGAGGCGCGGATGGTCTGGGTACGGTCGGTGAGCACCACCACGTCGAGACCGGCCGGCAGGTTGTCGGTGATGGACGGCAGCATCTGCTTGATCCGGTCCACCACCTCGATGACGTTGGCCCCTGGCTGGCGCTGGATGTTCAGCAGCACGGCCTGGTTTTGGTTGGCCCAAGCCGCGAGGCGCTCGTTCTCGGCGCCGTCGACGATCTCGGCGACGTCCTTCAGGCGCAGCGGCGCACCGTTGTTGTAGGCCAGGATGAGGTTGGCGTATTCCTCCGGGGAACGCAGCTGGTCGTTGGCATCGAGCATCGACACCCGGGTCGGGCCGTCGAAGTTGCCCTTGGGCTGGTTGACGTTGGACGCGCCGATCAGGGTGCGCACGTCAGCCAGGTTCAGCCCCGCCGAAGCCAGCGCCTCGGGATTGACCTTGATCCGCACCGCCTGGCGCTGGCCACCGGCGATACTGACCATGCCGACGCCGCTGATCTGCGCGATCTTCTGCGCCATGCGGGTGTCCACCAGGTCGTTGAGCTTGGGCAACGGCAGGGTCTTCGAGGAAATCGCCAGGGTCAGCACCGGGGTGTCCGCCGGGTTGACCTTGTTGTACACCGGCGGTGCCGGCAGGTCGCTGGGCAGCAGGTTGCTGGCCGCGTTGATCGCCGCCTGCACCTGTTGCTCGGCGACGTCCATGTTCATTTCCAGGCTGAAGCGCAGGGTCAGCACCGACGCGCCGCCGGAGCTGGTGGAAGCCATCTGGGTCAGGCCCGGCATCTGTCCGAACTGGCGCTCCAGCGGCGCGGTCACGGCGCTGGTCATCACCTGCGGGCTGGCGCCGGGGTACAGGGTCATGACCCGGATGGTCGGGTAATCGACCTGGGGCAAGGCCGCCACGGGCAGCAGCTTGTAGGCGATCAGGCCGGCCAGGACGATGGCCAGCATGCTCAGGGTCGTGGCGACCGGGCGAAGGATGAACAGCCGCGACAGATTCATGCGCCGGCCTTGCTGTGGCGGCCCTGCGGCTCAGGCGTGGCGGAGGCCTCGTTCTTGTCCTGGCCTTGCAGGTGCTGGCCGGGGGTGGTCGGAACCTGGGTGGCGTCGTCCACCACTTCCACCAGGGTGCCGTCACGCAGGCGATCGGTGCCTTCCAGAACGATGCGCTCGCCCTTGGCCAGGCCTTCCTTGATCACCGTACGCTCACCGTCGCTGGCCCCCAGTTTCAGCGTGCGGATGTGCACCTTGTTCTCGGCGTCCACCACATAGACGAAGGTGCCGTTGGTGCCGAACTGGATCGCCGCCGCCGGGGCGGTGATCACGTCCTTGAGGGTGTCGGCGAGCAGGCGCACGTTGACGAACTGGTTGGGGAACAGTGCTTCGTCCTTGTTTTCGAAGCGGCCCTTGAATTTCAGGGTGCCGGTGGTGGTGTCGATCTGGTTGTCGATGCTGCCCAGCACGCCGGTGGCCTGCTGGCGGGTATCGCCGCGGTCCCAGGCTTCCACCGGCAGCGCATCACCGGTGCGCACGCGGGCGAGCACAGTGTCGAGGTCGGTTTCCGGCAGGGTGAAGGCTACGGTGATCGGCTGGGTCTGGGTGATCACCACCAGCGCGGTGGTGTCATTGGCGGCCACCAGGTTGCCGAGGTCGAGCTGGCGCAGGCCAAGACGGCCGGTGATCGGCGCGCGGATTTTCGTGAAATCGAGGTTCAGCCTGGCGTCGTTGACCGCAGCCTGGTTGGTCTTGATGGTGCCTTCGTACTGCGCCACCAGCGCGGCCTGGGTATCGAGGGTCTGCTTGGCGATGCTGTCTTCGGCGTACAGGCCCTTGTAGCGCGCCAGGTCGATCTGGGCGTTCTTCAGTTGGGCCTGGTTCTGCGCCAGGGTGCCTTCGGCCTGCTGCAGGGCGATCTGGTAGCTGCGCGGGTCGATCTCGGCGAGCAGGTCGCCGGCCTTGACCTGCTGGCCCTCGCGGAAGTGGATCTTGACCAGCTCACCCGCCACGCGGCTGCGCACGTTGACCGTGTTGGTCGCCGTCACAGTGCCCAGGGCCTTGTAGTAGACCGGGAAATCACCCGTTTGCGCCGGTGCCACCCGCACCGGCACGCTGGCCGTGTTGCTGCCGAAGCCCGGACGCCCCGGCCCGCCCAGCATGCCACCGGCGCCACGCCGGCCGCCGCCGTTGGCGGCCGGCGCATCGCCCTTGGCCGGCGCCTTGGAGGTGCTCGACGCAGGCCACAACCACCAGCACAGGACGGCGACCAGCAACAGAATCAACAGGCTGAACAGCCAGCGGCGGGAAGAACGGGAGGAAGATTGCATGGGTTGATCGACCATATCTGCGCGGAAACTTTGAAGGAGGCTGAACGATAAGCACTTGAGAACGTTTAGCAAAGTGCATTTACCGGCAATTTACTGAATGCTGACGATGCCAAGTTTCTGAACCCTAATGAAAAAGCTGCAAGCTGCAAGCTGCAAGCTTCAAGCCTCAAGAAAATGCTCGCCAGCGCCGCTCCGGCTTGCGGCTTGCGGCTTGCGGCTTGCGGCTTGCGGCTTGCGGCTTGCGGCTTGCGGCTCGAAAAACGGAAAAGCTTCAAGCTTCAAGCTACAAGCCACAAGAAAAAGCCTGCCAGCGCCGCTCCTGCTTTTACTTGCAGCTTGCGGCTTACAGCTTGCAGCTCGAAAAAGCCCGCCAACGCCGCTCCTGCTTTTACTTGCGGCTTACAGCTTGCAACTTGCAGCTCAAAAAAAAACGGCCTGGACTAAGCCAGGCCGTTTCAAGGTGTTGCCAGATTGCCTTACTTCAGCACAGCCAGCGCCGCCTCGTAGTTCGGCTCTTCGGCGATTTCGCCAACCAGCTCGCTGTGCAGGACCTTGTCGTTTTCGTCCAGCACTACCACGGCGCGGGCAGCCAGGCCGGCCAGCGGGCCGTCGGCGATGGCAACGCCGTAGGCTTCCAGGAATTCGCGGCCACGCAGGGTCGACAGGTTCTTCACGTTTTCCAGACCTTCGGCACCGCAGAAACGCGCCTGGGCGAACGGCAGGTCAGCGGAGATGCACAGCACCACGGTGTTGGCAACGTCGTTGGCCTGGGCGTTGAACTTGCGCACGGAGGTGGCGCAGGTCGGGGTGTCGACGCTCGGGAAGATGTTCAGCACTTTGCGCTTGCCGGCGAAGTCGTTCAGCGACTTGTCGGCCAGGCCTTCGCCAACCAGCGAAAACGCCGGTGCCTGGGCGCCGGCTTTCGGCAGCTCGCCCCTGACCTGAACCGGGTTGCCTTTGAGAGTCACTTGAGCCATGAACGGAATCCTTATGCGGGAGGATGAAAAGGACCCTGAGTTAAGCACGAAAGTGAGTTTCCACCTATGGGGGAATGCAAATTGTTGAATTGTCGGACGTTTTTTGTGGACAATCTGACCACACAAAACCCGACAACTCACTCGAATCCCTATAGAAGCTGGCACGCCAGCACCAAGGCGTCAGCTCAAGGAATCAGCGAATACACCACTGACGACAAGGCCACCAGCCCCACCAGCGTCACGAAGACGTTGGACAGCGCACCGCGGTACTTGCGCATTGCCGGCACGCGGCGGATCGCGTACATCGGCATCAGGAACAGGATCGCCGCGATCACCGGGCCGCCCATGGCTTCGATCATGCCGAGGATGCTCGGGTTGAGGGTGGCGACGATCCAGCACACCACCAGCATCAGCGCTGCGGTCACGCGGTCGAGGGTCTTGGCCTGGGGACGCTTTCCTGTCTTGAGGATGATGCCCTTGAGACCCTCACTGGCACCGATGTAGTGGCCGAGGAACGACTTGGCGATGGCGACGAAGGCGATGATCGGCGCAGCAAAGGCGATGGTCGGGTTGCTGAAATGGTTGGCCAGGTAAGACAGGATCGACAGGTTCTGCGCCTTGGCCTCGGCCAGCTGTGCCGGGTTCAGGGTCAGTACGCAGCTGAAGACGAAGAACATTACCATCGCCACCATCAGCAGGTGAGCGCGGGCGAGGATCTGGCCGCTGCGCTGGTCGGCATGCTCGCCGTAGCGGCGCTTCTGGTCGACGGCGAACGCCGAGATGATCGGCGAGTGGTTGAACGAGAACACCATCACCGGGATCGCCAGCCACAGGGTGTGCAGGAAGGCGCTGGCGCCGGGGAACTCACTGGCAGTCGTGAGGATGCCGCCGTTCCAGTGCGGAACCAGGAACACCGCGAGAAACGCCAGGGCGACGATGAACGGATAGACCAGCAGGCTCATGGCCTTGACCGTGGCCTGCTCGCCACAGCGCACGATCGCCAGCAGGCCGAGGATCAGCACGAAGGACAACAGCGCCCGCGGTGGCGGCTGGATGTGCAACTGGTGCTCGAGGAAGCTGCCGACGGTGTTGGTCAGTGCCACGCTGTAGATCAGCAGGATCGGGAAGATCGCCAGGAAGTACAGGACGGTGATCATGGCCCCGGCGCTCAGACCGAAGTGCTCTTCCACCACTTCGGTGATATCACCCTCGCCACGCCCGGACAAGACGAAGCGGGTCAGGCCGCGGTGGGCGTAATAGGTCATCGGAAACGCCAGCAGCGCCAGGATCAGCAGCGGCCAGAAGCCGCCAAGGCCGGCGTTGATCGGCAGGAACAGCGTGCCGGCGCCGATGGCGGTGCCGAACAGGCCGAGCATCCAGGTGGTGTCTTGACGGGCCCAGCTACCGAGGGTGGCTGGGGTCGATTCGAAGCGTTGTTCAACGCTCGGGGCCTGCTCATTCATTCCGGGTGCAACTCCACACGCAAGACAGCAACAGCACCGGAAGTGGCGAAACAGACGCTTGCGCGCACCCCGGCCATCAAAGAGGGGCGCGATTGTGCGCTGAAAGGTTGCACTTGCAAAGCCCTGTCCGAGGAATGGTTGCACCTTTGCGGTGCACCGACAGGTCGAAAATCGAGGGAGGTGTCGATGGCCCTGTCGCCGGCAAGCCGGCGACAGGGCCTCAGGCGATCAATGCACTGCGGCAAACGCCTCGGCCACCTGCTGCAGGTTGTCCGGACGCAGGCCCGACATGCACACCCGGCCGCTGTCGATCAGGTAGACACCGAACTCGTCACGCAGGCGACGCACCTGGGCCACGCTGAAGCCGGTGTAGCTGAACATACCGCGCTGGCTGAGGAAGAACGAGAAGTCCTTGCCCGGCAACAGCACGGCCAGGGCGTCCACCAGGCCCTGGCGCATCTCGAGGATGCGCAGGCGCATCTGCTCCACTTCCGCCGCCCACTGGGCATTCAGGCCGGCGTCGTTGAGCACGGTGGCAACCAGTTGCGCACCGAACGCGGGCGGGCTGGAGTAGTTGCGACGCACAGTGGCCTTCAACTGGCCGAGCACGCTTTGCATGGTGTCGGCATCGTCGCAGACCACCGACAGGCCGCCAACCCGCTCGCCATACAGCGAGAAGATCTTCGAGAACGAGTTGCTCACCAGGCACGGTACGCCGGCACGGGCGGCTTCGCGGATGGCGAACACGTCCTGCTCCAGGCCTTCGCCGAAGCCCTGGTAGGCGATGTCGAGGAACGGGATCAGGTTGCGTGCCTTGACCACCTCGATCACCTGTTGCCATTGCGCCGGGTTCAGGTCGGCACCGGTGGGGTTGTGGCAGCACGGGTGCAGCAGGACGATGCTGTTGGCCGGCAGGGTCTGCAGGGCCGCCAGCATGCCGTCGAAGTTGACGCCACGGGTGGCCTGGTCGAAGTACGGGTAGCTGTGGACCTTGAAGCCGGCGCCTTCGAAGATGGCACGGTGGTTGTCCCAGGTCGGATCGCTGACCCACACCTGCGACTCGGGGAAGTAGCGTTTGAGGAAGTCGGCACCGACCTTCAGCGCGCCGGAGCCGCCGACGGTCTGCACGGTGGCCACGCGGCCGCCGCTCACCGCCGGGTGATCGGCGCCGAACAGCAGGTTCTGGATCGCCTGGCGGTAGCCGGCCAGGCCTTCCATCGGCAGGTACAGCGAGGCTTCGTGGGGCTTGTCGGCCAGGCGCTGCTCGGCCTCGCCCACTGCAGCCAGTTGCGGCACCACGCCAGCGGCGTCGTAATACAGGCCGATGCTCAGGTTGACCTTGTTGGCCCGGGGATCGGTCTTGAAGGTCTCCATCAGCGAGAGGATGGGGTCGCCGGCGTAGGCATCGACATGTTTGAACACAGCGCAAAACTCCTTGGGGCAGGATGAATCGAACAAAGTGCGTCGAGGATACCCGGACTGCGTGCCAAGGAACATGCCCCCGGTGCAACCGTTCAGTGCATGGCTGCTTCGTCCCGCCTGGCACGCAGGCACATGTATTCGACAGGCAGAGGCAAGACGCCCCTCGCACAACCGGGTAAAGTCCCACGCAGGGGCTGGCTGGCGGCCCCGCCCTTTCCCTGTCCTGGCGTTCCCGATCGTGAAAGCTGCGCATTCTTCCGGGCCGAACCGCTGGCCCAACGTCCTGCGGGCCCTGCACCACCGCAATTTCCGCCTGTATTTCATCGGCCATGCGGTTTCCACCCTGGGTACCTGGGTGCAGACCGTGGCGCTGTCCTGGCTGGTCTACCGATTGACCGGCTCCGCCGCCCTGCTCGGCATCACCACCTGCGCCACCCTGCTGCCGCAACTGCTGGTGGGGCCGATCGCCGGCGCCTGGATCGACCGTCACGACAAGCGCCGGCTATTGATGCTGATCGAGGCCCTTCTGGCAATCCAGGCATTGGGCTTGGCGCTGCTGACCTGGCTGGAACTGATCAACCCGACGCTGATCGTGATCCTCGCCGCCACCCTCGGCGTCCTCAACGCGGTGGATACGCCGCTGCGCCAGTCCCTGCTCAGCCGCCTGGTGGACGACCGCGACGACCTGCCCAATGCGCTGGCCCTCAACGCCATGCTGTTCACCTGTTCGCGCTTCGTCGGCCCGCCGCTGGCCGGGCTGCTGCTGGCGCTGACCGGCGAAGCCCTGTGCTTCGCGCTCAACTCGCTGTCGTATGCCGGACTGATTCTCGGCCTGCTGGCGATCCGCCTGGCGCCTGGCGAAAAAGCCAGCGGCAGCATGCGCAACATGTTTCGCGAGGGGCTGGACTACACCCTGCGCTCGCCGCCCTTGCGCGCCCTGATCCTCGGCGTGCTGGTGGTCAACCTCACCGCCTCCACCTACGCCGTGCTGCTGCCGGTGTTCGCCCACGACATCTTCGCCGGTGACGCCCGCACCCTGGGCTGGCTGTGGGGCGCCGCCGGGCTTGGCTCGCTGCTGTCCACCGTGCTACTGGCCGGGCGCCAGAGCGTCGACCGGCTGCGCGGGCTGATCCTGTTTTCCGCCATTGCCAGCGCCGTCGGCCTGCTGCTGTTCGCCAGCAGCCGCTACCTGCCGCTGTCGCTACTGGCGATGGTGATTCTCGGCTTCGGCGTCACCATCAACAATGTCGGTACCAATATCCTGCTGCAAAGCCAGGCGCCGGAAGCGCTGCGCGGGCGGGTGGTGTCGATCTACACCTCCACCCGCTTCGGCTTCGACGCCATCGGCGGGTTGCTGGCCGGGCTGCTCGCTGCCCATTTGGGCGGGCCCTGGGCCATGCATATCGCCGCCGCGCTGCTGGCGGCCTATTGTGTCTGGCAACTGCTCCTGCAACGCCGCCCTGCCCCCGAACCCGTCATCGAGGAATCCGCGCCATGACTGCCCTGCTGCGTCAGCAACCGACCATCACCCTGCGCCTGGCCATGCAGGCCCTGAACGCCGCCCTCGACTTCGCCGAGCAGGCCGGTGTCCGTGTCAGCCTGGTAATCCTCGACGCCGGTGGCCAGCCGATCCACAGCGCCCACATGGAGGGCGCGCCCCGTCCGTCCCAGGCCATCGCCCTGAACAAGGCCCTGACCGCCGCCGGTTTCGGCGCGTCCACCCGGGTCTGGGAAGAGCGCCTGCAGAAATGCTCGGTATCGGTCCGCGAGGGGCTGCCGCTGCAACCCAACCTGGCGCTGTTCGGCGGCGGCGAACCTTTCCTGCTGGACGGCCAGGTGATCGGTGCCATCGGTGTGTCCGGCGCTTCGGAAGCCATGGACGGCCAGTGTGCCCAGGCAGCCGTGGACACCGTCCGCGCCCTGCTGGACAACGCCCGCTGAGGAGAACGCCACCATGAATGCCGCCCGCCAACTCGGTGATTACTGCCTGCACGCCTTCAGCCAGCAGGTGCCGGCCAGCCTCGCCGCCTTCTACCAGATCGACGCGCAGCTGCAGGCCTGCGACTTCCAGCTGATGGGCATGCAGCCGCCGATGCACCACCGCTACCTGGAGCACTACCGCCACCTCGATCCGCTCAAGCCGGACAACTGCCGCGACATCGGCCTGCCGGTGGTATCGCTGCGCCAGGGGCTGGCCCATCACGATGCCGAAAAGGGCCTTGAGTACCTCGGTTTCCTGCATCAGCACCGGGTGGTGGATGTGGTGGAGATCATGGCCTGGGTCGATGAACGCCCGGTGGCCGGGTTGTCGCTGCTGCGCGACGGCGAACTGGGAGCATTCAGCCAGGCCGAGCTGGACCGTCTGCTGCCGCTGCACGGGCTGATGCAGATGGCGGCCCGGCAATTGCCCAGGTCCGTGCCCGACCGCCTCGCCGGCCTGACCCCGCGGGAGCGGGAAATCGCCCTGTTGCTGCAGAACGGCGCCTGCAACAAGACCCTGGCCCGGCAACTGGACCTCGGCTTGCCGACCGTGAAAACCCACCTGATCAACCTGTTTCGCAAGGTGGGGGTGAAGAACCGGACGGAATTGATTGGAGCATTGTTCCTGTAACGGGGCAGCGTTATCGCCGGCACAGATCCCTTGGGGCACCTCGCCCCGAGCCTTAAGCGATCTTAATGGACCCGCGATTGTCCCCTTCCGTCCTGCTGCGCATCATTCCCGGCACAGTCACTTCGATGGATCCGCCGATGAATGCTCCTGCCGTTTCCGCCCCGTCCCCGAGCCGCTGCAAGCGCCTGAAGGCTGCCAGCAGCAGCGATCACGACAGCGTCGATGCGCTGGTGATGGCCGCACAGCCCTTCGCCGACCGCGAGCGCTATGGACTGTTCCTGAACCTGCAACACCGTTTCCACGGCAGTCTGCTGGGGCTGTACCAGGACACCCGCCTCAACCGGCAACTGCCAGGGCTGGAGCTGCTGTCGCGCTTCGCGGCCGTGGAGTCGGACCTGCGCGACCTCGGCCTGGAACCGCCGACGGCCCCTGCTCAGGTGGAGCTGGCGCATCCGGCGGAGGCCTTTGGCTGGCTGTATTGCAGTGAAGGCTCGAACCTCGGCGCAGCGTTCCTGTTCAAGGAAACCCAGCGCCTGGGCCTGGACGGCGAGCAAGGCGCCCGCCACCTGGCCGCCCATCCTGATGGGCGTGCACCGCACTGGCGGCAGTTCGTGGCGCTGGTGGATGGGCTGGAGCTGGACAGCGAGGAAGAGGCCCATGCGGTGAACGGGGCGATCAAGGCGTTCGAGGCCTATCGTGGGCATCTGCGGGCGGTGTTCGGGCAGGTTCAGGTTTAAACAGGACCGGCCTCATCGCCGGCAAGGCCGGCGATGAGGCCGGTCCTGCTTAAACCCCGCACTCAAGCCGGCCGCAATATCAGCACCGCCAACGGCGGCAGGTTCAGCGCCAGCGACATCGGCTGCCCATGGCTGGCCAGCGCCTGCCCCACCACCGCGCCCTCGTTGCCGAAGTTGGTGCCGGCATAACGTTCGGCATCGCTGTTGAACACTTCGTCCCAACGCTCGCCGAACGGCACGCCAATGCGATAGCCCTCGCGCGGCACCGGGGTGAAGTTGGCCACCACCAGCAGCGGCTGGCCGTCGGCACTCCAGCGCAGCCAGGCGTAGACGCTGTTGTGGGCGTCATCACCGATCAGCCACTGGAAACCCTGGGGCACGCAGTCCTGCTGGTGCAGCGCCGGCTCTTCGCGGTACAGGCGGTTGAGGTCGCCCACCAGCCGCTGCACCCCAAGGTGCTCGCTGTACTGCAGCAGGTACCAGTCCAGCTCGCTGTCGTGGTTCCACTCGCGCCACTGGCCGAACTCACAGCCCATGAACAGCAGCTTCTTGCCCGGATGGCACCACATGAACGCCAGGTAGGCACGCAGGTTGGCGAACTTCTGCCAGCGGTCGCCGGGCATCTTGTCGATCAGCGAGCGCTTGCCGTGGACCACTTCGTCATGGGAGATCGGCAGGATGAAATGCTCCGAATAGGCATAGATCAGACCGAAGCTCATTTCATTGTGGTGGTGCTGGCGATGGATCGGGTCGTTCTGGATGTAATGCAGGGTGTCGTGCATCCAGCCCATGTTCCACTTGTAGGCGAAGCCCAGGCCGCCCTGCTGCACCGGCTGGCTGACGCCCGGCCAGGCGGTGGATTCTTCGGCAATGACCAGCGCCCCTGGCACTTCCACCGCGACCACATCGTTGAGGTGACGCAGGAAGTCGATGGCTTCCAGGTTCTCGCGCCCGCCATGGCGATTGGGCACCCACTCGCCGGCCTTGCGCGAGTAGTCGCGGTAGAGCATCGAAGCCACCGCATCGACCCGCAGCCCGTCGATATGGAATTCCCGCAGCCAGTGCAGCGCCGAGGCCAGCATGAAGCCGTGCACCTCGGTACGGCCGAGGTTGTAGATCAGGGTGTCCCAGTCCTGGTGGAAGCCCTCCAGCGGGTTGGCGTATTCGTACAGCGCGGTGCCGTCGAACTGGCTCAGGCCATGGCTGTCGGTGGGGAAATGCGCGGGCACCCAGTCAAGGATCACGCCGATCTGCACCTGATGGCAGGCATCGACGAAGGCGGCGAAGTCTTCCGCCGTGCCGTAGCGGGCGGTCGGGGCGAACAGTGACAACGGCTGGTAACCCCAGGAGCCACCGAACGGGTGCTCCATGATCGGCATCAGCTCGATATGGGTGAAGCCCAGTTCCTGCACGTAGGGAATCAGCCGCTCGGCCAGCTCGCGCCAGTTATAGAAGCGCACCACCTCGCCGGCTTCATCCAGTTCGCATTGCCAGGATCCGGCGTGCAGTTCGTAGATCGACAGCGGCGCCGTGGTGCCCTGGCGCGCGCTCCGTGCCTGCAGCCACTGCTGGTCGCGCCATTCATGGGCCAGGGGGCCGGCGACCCTGGAGGCGGTACTCGGCGGCAATTCGGTGGCGCGGGCCAGAGGGTCGGCCTTGAGCGGCAGCACGCCACCCTGGCCGAGCACTTCGTACTTGTAGGTTTCGCCGGCGCCCAGCCCCGGAATGAACAGCTCCCACACCCCGCTGGCATGGCGCAGGCGCATCGGATGCCGGCGCCCGTCCCAGTTGTTGAAATCTCCCACCACCGACACCCGGCGGGCGTTCGGTGCCCACACCGAGAAGCGCACCCCGGCGACACCATCGACCTCGATCGGCTGCGCGCCGAGGCGGTTGGCCAGGTCGCGGTGGTTGCCCTCGCTGAACAGGTAAAGGTCCATGTCGCCCAGTTGCGGGCCGAAGCTGTAGGGGTCTTCGGTGATCTGCTCGCCGCCGGCCCAGTTGATCCGCAGCCGGTAGGCTCCGGGCGGTTGCGCGAAGTGCGCAGTGAACAGCCCCGGTACGCTTCCTTGCGCGAGTTCGGCGATCACTTCGCCGGTGCCGCGGTCCAGCGCCTGAACGCTCAGGGCCTCCGGCAAAAAGGCGCGCAACCAGGCCCCACCGGCACCATCACCGTGCGTACCGAGCACCGAAAAAGGATCGGTGTGCCTGGCATTGACCAGGTCATCGATATCGCTGCGGCCCAGTCCGCCTTGCTCCCGTTTGTGCACGCTCATCTACTGCTCTCCCCAGGTACTGACAAGCCCATGCAGGCCATGCAAAGGCACGGCCAGCCATTGCGGGCGATTCTCGGCTTCATAAGCGATTTCGTAGGCAGCCTTTTCCAGGCTGAACAATTCCAGTGCCGCCTGCTCGCCCCCCTCGTGCAGCCAGGCATGAGGCAGGCTGGCGGTCGCCAGGCCATAGGCCTGGACGAATGCGTGACGCGAGGCGTGCAGGTAACGCCGGGTGACCCGTTGCCGCGCCTGCAGGTTGTCGGGCAGTGCGCCGGCACCCGCCGCGCCACGCAGCGCCATCGCAGCAGCGTAGTCGAAGGACCGCAGCACGCCACTGACGTCCTTGTACGGGCTGTGGCGGGCGCGCCGCTCTTCCAGCGGCCGCGCCGGCTCGCCCTCGAAGTCGATCAGGTAGGCATCGCCCTGCACCACCAGTACCTGGCCCAGGTGCAGGTCGCCGTGCACCCGCATCACCAGGCCGCCTTCGGCCTGGTCGGCCAGTTGCGCGACTTCCCGCAGCAGGCCGTCGCGCTGCTGTTCGAGGTCATCCACCAGCGCTTTGCTCTCGTCATCCAGTGCGTCGCGGTGCTGCACCAGCAAATCCAGAGCCGTGCGCAACTGCCCGGCAATCTGCCGGCCCCAGCGCTCGCTGTCGCTGCGATCGCTGACGCGGGTCTTGAAGGCCGGATCGTCGGTGGGGCCGGCCAGGGCCAGGTGCATCTCGCCCAGGCGCTGGCCGAGCAAGGCGGCGAAGCCGGTCAGGTCTTCGAGCGCGTCGGCATGGCCTTCGCCCCGCAGTTGTGGCGGTTCCAGCTCGTCGCGAATGGCCCGCTCAAGGTTGTTCTGGGTCCAGTCCCAGGCATCGCCCTGGTTGTTCAGGTAGCCTTGGGCAATCGCCAGCAGGCACGGCTCGCCACTCGCGTCGACGCGGTTCAGCCAGCCCAGCAGCGGCGAGATGTTGGCGAAGCCGGCGGCGGTCAGGAAGGCACCCATTTCCAGTTCGGGATGGACGCCGCCATTGACCCGGCGAATCAGCTTGAGCACCAGCTTGCCGCCGACCACCACCGAGCTGTTGGACTGCTCGGCCGAGAGGTAGCGCACCTCGGCGTCCTCGCCCAGCCCCAGGGCCGCCAGTTGCGGCGTGGAGTCGAACTGCAGCTCGCCGTCGCTGCCGGCGAGGCGAGTGCGCTGACTGAACCCTTCGAGCAAGGCGCGGATGAAGGTCTCCAGGGCAAAACCGTCGGTGATCAGCCCCACCTGACGGGTACGCCGCACCCGGCCCAGCGCCAGTTGCTGAGGCAGGGCGGTATGGATCTGGTCTTCGCCGATCAGGCCGAAGGGCAGGAAGTAGCGCCGCTGCTGTCCGCCGCTTTGTACGTCGATCTCGCTGAGCAGCACGGGGCTGGTGGGCGAGCCGAAGCGTACGCCATAGGCGATGTGCACGCTGTCGATGGCCGCGTCCTTGCCGGCGAACCAGCGGCGCTTGGGCAGGTACTGCGGCAGGATGTGTTGTTCCAGGTCTTCGCGGGCCGGTGATTCCAGAAGTTCTTCCATACGTTTCTTCACCACCAGCGTGGTGAACTCCGGTAAGGGCTGCGCGGCTTCCACGTGCCAACTGGGCATCTGGTCCTTGGGGGCCAGCAGGAACCAGTAGAACCCGTAGGGCGCGAGCGTGAGCAGAAAAGGCAACTGGCCGATGGGCGGAAAGGCGCACCCGCCGAGCATTTCCACCGGTACCCGATCAATCCAGGGCGCCAGGTCCAGCTCCACCGCCTGGGCGGCGCGGGACACGTTGGCCACGCACAGCACGGTTTCGCTGACGCCTTCAGGGCTGGTGTACTCGCGCAGGTAGGCGAGGATGCGCCGGTTGTTCGGCGCGAGCATTTTCAGGGTGCCGCGACCGAACGCCTTCTGCTGCTTGCGCACGGTGAGCAGGCGGCGGTTCCAGTTGAGCAGCGAATGGGGATCTTCGGCCTGGGCCTCGACGTTGATGGTCTGGTAACCGTATTGCGGGTCCATGATCGGCGGCAGCACCAGCCGCGCGGGGTCGGCACGGGAGAAGCCGCCGTTGCGGTCCACCGACCATTGCATCGGCGTGCGCACGCCGTCGCGGTCGCCCAGGTAGATGTTGTCGCCCATGCCGATCTCGTCGCCGTAGTACAGGGTCGGCGTGCCGGGCATCGACAGCAGCAGGCTGGTCAGCAGTTCCACGCGCCGCCGGTCGCGCTGCATCAGCGGCGCCAGGCGCCGACGGATACCGAGGTTGATCCGGGCGCGGCGATCGGCGGCGTAGTAGTTCCACAGGTAGTCGCGTTCACGGTCGGTGACCATTTCCAGGGTCAGCTCATCGTGGTTGCGCAGAAAGATGGCCCACTGGCAGTTCTCCGGGATGGCCGGGGTCTGGCGCAGGATGTCGGTGATCGGAAAACGGTCTTCCTGGGCCACGGCCATGTACATGCGCGGCATCAGCGGAAAGTGGAAGGCCATGTGGCATTCGTCGCCCTTGCCCTCACCGAAATACAACTGGGTGTCTTCCGGCCACTGGTTGGCCTCCGCCAGGAGCATGCGATCGGGGTAGTTGGCGTCGATTTCGGCGCGGATCCGCTTCAGTACGCCGTGGGTTTCCGGCAGGTTCTCATTGTTGGTGCCGTCGCGCTCGATCAGGTACGGAATGGCGTCCAGGCGCAGGCCGTCCACGCCGAGGTCGAGCCAGAAACGCATCACCCCGATCACCGCCTTCATCACCTGCGGGTTGTCGAAGTTGAGGTCCGGCTGGTGCGAATAGAAGCGGTGCCAGTAGTACTGGCCGGCCACCGGATCCCAGGTCCAGTTGGACTTTTCGGTGTCGAGGAAGATGATCCGCGTGCCGTCGTATTTTTCGTCGCTGTCGGACCACACGTAGAAGTCCCGCGCCTTCGAACCGCGTTTGGCGCGCCGGGCCTTCTGGAACCAGGGATGCTGGTCGGAGGTGTGGTTGATGACCAGCTCGGTGATGACCCGCAGGTTGCGCTTGTGCGCCTCGGCAATGAAGCGGCGCACGTCGGCCAGGGTGCCGTAGTCGGTGTGCACGGCCTTGTAGGCGGCGATGTCGTAGCCGTCGTCGCGCCGCGGCGAGGGATAGAACGGCAGCAGCCAGAGGGTGTTCACCCCGAGGTCGGCGATGTAGTCGAGCTTGGCCAGCAGGCCGGGAAAGTCGCCGATACCGTCGTTGTTGGAGTCGAAAAAGGACTTGATGTGGATCTGGTAGATGATCGCGTCCTTGTACCAGAGCGGATCGTCGATAAAGGCCGCCGGGCGGCTTTTCTTCGCCATGCGGGGCTCCTAGTTGGCCTTGTCCAGGCGCCAGATGCCGAATGGCAGGTGCCACGGCTCGATGCGCATCCATTGGGTCTTGCCATGCCACTCCCAACGATGGCCATTCATCAGGTCTTCGCCGCGGGTCGTGGCGTTGTCATCCAGCCCCAGCTCCCACAGCGGCAGTTCGAAGTGGGCTTCCTGGGCGTTGTGCGGATCGAGGCTGACCGCCACCAGCACGAAGCTGTCGTCCGGGTTGCGCTTGCCGAAATAGACGATGTTGTCGTTCCAGGCGTTGTAGAAGCGCACGCCGAGGTGGCTCTGCAGGGCCGGCTGCTGGCGACGGATGCGGTTGAGCTGGGCAATCTCGGCGATGATGTTGCCGGGCTGGCTGAAGTCCCGCGGACGGATCTCGTACTTCTCCGAATCCAGGTACTCCTCCTTGCCCGGGATCGGTGCGGCCTCGCACAGTTCGAAGCCCGAATACATGCCCCAGAGTCCCGACCCCATGGTTGCCAGGGCAGCACGGATCAGGAAGCCGGCACGTCCGGAGTGATGGAGGAAGAACGGATTGATGTCCGGCGTGTTGACGAAGAAGTTGGGCCGGTAGCACAGCGACCAGGGCGGCTGGTTGAGTGTTTCGAAATACTCCTGGATCTCGGCCTTGGTGTTGCGCCAGGTGAAGTAGGTGTAGCTCTGGCTGTAGCCGACCTTGCCCAGGCGCGCCATCATCGCCGGCTTGGTGAAGGCTTCGGCGAGAAAGATGATGTCCGGGTGCTTGCTGCGGATATCGGCGATCAGCCACTGCCAGAACGGCAGCGGCTTGGTGTGGGGGTTGTCGACGCGGAACTGCTTGACGCCCTCTTCCACCCAGCCCAGCACCACGTCACGCAGGGCCAGCCACAGCGACGGAATGGCGTCGGCGGCGTAGAAATCGACATTGACGATGTCCTGGTACTTTTTCGGCGGGTTTTCCGCATAGCGGATGCTGCCGTCCGGCCGCCACGAGAACCAGCCGGGGTGCTCCTGCAGCCAGGGGTGGTCCTGGGAGCACTGGATCGCGAAGTCCAGGGCGATCTCCAGGCCATGCTCGGCGGCGGCGGCCACCAGCCGGCGAAAGTCCTCGCGGCTGCCCAGTTGCGGATGGATCGCCTCGTGGCCACCGTCGGGGCTGCCAATGGCGTAAGGGCTACCGGGATCGCCCTCGGCAGCCTGCAGGGCATTGTTGCGGCCCTTGCGGAACTTGTTGCCGATGGGGTGGATGGGCGGGAAGTACAGGACATCGAAGCCCATGTCGCGAATCATCGGCAAGCGTTCATGGACATCGTTGAAGGTGCCGTGGCGACGGGGATCGTCGGTGATCGAGCGAGGAAACAGCTCGTACCAACTGGCAAACGCCGCCCGCTCGCGCTCCACTTCCAGGGGGAATTCCGGGCTGCGACTGAGGTAGGCACGGGGATCGGCCTGGGCCATCAGCACCCGGGTATCGGTGGCCAGCAGGCACTCGACCTGGGTGGCAGCCGGCAGGCCCTTGCGCAGGCGCCTGGCCACGCCCAGCAACTGTTCGCGCAGCGGCCCGGCGCTGCGTTCGGCGGCGTGCTCCAGGTGCAGGCGGCCTTCAGTGAGTTCAAGGGTGATATCGACGCCTGCGGTGAACTTCTTCTCCAGGTCGTAGCAATAGGTGCCATAGCCGTCGATCCAGGCTTCGATGACGAACAGGTGGCGCCCGACTTCGCCGAGGGTGAAGCTGGCCTCCCACTGGTCGTTGCCCAGCGCCTGCATCGGCAGGCTGTGCCAGCGCCGGCTGTTGGCCTGGCGCCAGTTGAGGTGCACGGCCAGCACGTCATGGCCATCGGCGTATACCTTGCTGCCTACCGTCACCGTCTTGCCCGTTTCGGACTTCACCGGGTACAGCCCGGCATCGATCACCGGCGTGGTGTTCTCGATCACCACCCGGGGCAGCAGCAGCGCCTGGGACAGGCTCAGCGGTTCGTCGGCGGGGCTGTCGCCACCGGCCATACGCTCGGTTTCGAAAGGCTCATTGCGGGTCATCGAACATCGCTCCGTTACAGCGTGACGGTAAGGGTTCAGAGCAATGGCAGGCGCGAGGGGTTCAATAAAAGGCTCAATAAAAAATGAGCGATGCCGGGAGGAATGCGGTCCAACCCTTGAATGCCTTGATCATCGAGAGGAAAGGCCAATGAGTATCCCTGTCCCGGCAGAAACGCCCGATCCGAATATCGACGACCCGAACCTGCCACCACCGGATCCGGTGCAGGAACCCGAAGGCGTCCCGGTCAAACCGACCGTTCCGCCCACCGTGGGTGACCCGCCCAGTGAAGAGCCTCCGGTGAAAGGCAAAGCGTAGACCGGTTGCAGCGCGTTGGCGGGCCGCCAGGCCACGCCGCTGAGCGCGAACGGAACAGCCCCCTCCCCGATTCCCCGGCCGGCCTCGCTCCCTGCAAGGCCGGCCGCGGCAGGGCCAGCCCTGGCCCGACTCGCCGGTTCCCGACCTTAAGCAATCTTAATGAACCCGCAATTGCCCAATATTGGGAATGATTCTTATCCTCGCACCCATCAGCCCGCCCGCTTTCGCACTGGCTCGCCGCTTACCATTCGTTCAAGGGAAATCTCGTGATCAAGAAGCAACTGCCCGGCCCGCACAAACGGCTGCCCCGCCAACTCGCCGTGGGCGTCATGGCCATGGGCCTGAGCGCGTGTGCCGTCACCCCCGAGCCGCTGACCCTGGAACAGCAACTGGCCCAGGCCAGCGCCGACCGCAGCCGCATGTTCGACAACCAGGAACCGGTCACCCAGGCCATCGACCTGGAGCAGGCCATGGCCCGCGCCGTGAAGTACAACCTGCAACAGCGCCTGGGCCTGATGGAGCGCGCGCTGGAAGACAACCTGCTCGACCAGTCCAGCTACGACATGCTGCCCAAGCTGGCCGCCCGCGCCGGCTGGCGTGGGCGCGACAACACCCTGGCGTCGTCCAGCGAGTCGATCCGCACCGGCAACCAGTCGCTGGAGCCCTCCACCAGCCAGGACCGCTCGATCCGCAGCGCCGACCTGCAGATGTCGTGGAACGTGCTCGATTTCGGCATCGGCTACTTCGGCGCCAAGGCCCAGGCCAACAAGGTACTGGCCGCCGAGGAACGCCGACGCCGGGTGATCGCCGACATCATCCAGCAGGTGCGCAGTGCCTACTGGGAAGCCGCCACAGCCCAGCGCCTGCAGCCCCAGGTCCAACGCGCCCTGGCCGACGCCCGCCAGGCCCTCGACCAGGCGCGCCAGACCGAGCGCCAGCGCCTGCTCGCCCCGGTCGACGCGCTGCGCTACCAGAAAGGTTTGCTGGAAATGGTCCGCCAACTGGAAACCGTCGACGGCGAACTGGCCACCGCCAAGGCGCGCCTTGCCGGGTTGATGAACCTGCCGCCGGCGACCCGCTTCGAGGTCGTGGTACCCAGCGACCAGCAACTCCAGGCCCCGAACCTGGCCTATCGCCTCGACGACCTTGAAGCCATGGCCATGGTCCGCCGCCCGGAAGTACGCGAAGAGAGCTACCAGGCACGCAACACGGTGCTGGAAACCCGTGCGGCCCTGCTGCGCCTGATGCCCGGCGCCTCGCTGTTCGTCGGCACCAATTACGACAGCAACAGCTACACCACCAACAACCAGTGGGCCGACGCCGGCGTGCAGGTGAGCTGGAACCTGTTCAACGTGCTTGCCTACCCCTCGGTCAAGCGCACCGGCGAGGCCCGCGAGGCATTGGCCGAGGTACGTCGCCAGGCCATGCGCATGGCCGTGCTCACCCAGGTCAACGTGGCCTGGCAGCAGTACCACCAGGCCACCCGATTGTTCGAACGCTCCAACGAGCTGCAACGGATCCAGAACGGCATCCTGCAACAGACCGAAAACGCCCTGCGCAGCGATGCCCAGACCGTGCTGGAGCAAGTGCGCACCAGCACCGAGACGGTGTTGGCCCTGCGCAGCCGCGACCGCAGTTTTGCCCAGTTGCAGACGGCCTACGGTGCCATCTACCAGGCCGCCGGCCTCGATCCGCTGCCCGAGCGCCTGGCCGGCGACAGCGTGGCCGAACTGGCCCGCGCCATCGGACAGAAAAGCGCGGCCCTGGCCCAGGGCAGCATCCAGGCGCCGCTGATGGTGCGTTACGCGGTGACCAGCCGTGACTACGTCACGCCGAAAAAAGTGCAGCCGGTGAACCTCGACCTGTGGAGCAGTGTCGGTTCGCTGCAGGGCACCGAAGTGGTCGAGGTCAGCCATGCGCCGGCTCGTCGCTGAAACCTGCCTGCTGGCGCTGCTGCTGGGCAGCGCCTCCGCCAGGGCCGAGGAACCGCCGCCGTTGCAGCCGCCTCCGGCCGTTGGCAGCGCCGAGCCGGACCTGCGGGTCCAGCTCAGTGCCAGCCAGCGCACGGTGATCTCCAGCGAACTGGCCGGCAAGATCACCGAGCTGAAGGTCAAGGAAGGCGACAGCTTCGGCAAGGGCGAGCGTCTGGTGGCCTTCGACTGCGCCATCCACCGCGCACGACTGGGCCACTCCAGCGCCGCGCAGGAAGCGGCGAACAAGAAGCTTGCCGTGGCGAAAAAGCTCGACCAGTTGCAGTCCATCAGCGTCTCCGACCTCAGCCAGGCCCAGGCCGAGCTGAACATGGCCCGGGCGCAGAACGGCGTGAACCAGGTGATGGTGCAGCATTGCAGCATTGCCGCGCCGTTCTCCGGACGGGTCGCCGAACGCAAGGTCCAGCCCGGCGAATACGTTGCCGAAGGCAAGGAACTGCTGGCGCTGTATGACGACAGCGCCTTCGAGGTGGAACTGATCGTGCCGTCGCGCTGGATGGCCTGGCTCAAGCCGGGCTACGGCTTCACCGTGCACCTGGAAGAGACCGGTGGCGACTATCCCGCCCGGGTCGAACGCCTGGGCTCGGTGATCGACCCGCTGAGCCAGACGCTGAAAGTCTTCGGGCGTATCGATGCCCAGGCCGGGCACCTGCTGCCGGGCATGAGCGGCACCGCCCGCATCGATCCTCCTGCGGCGCCGCGCTCATGAGCGCCGCCCTGCCCGCGCCGGCGCTGGCCAGCCTGGTCCAGCTCGAACGGCAGGTCCGCGCCGCCGCTAACATGGCGGCGCTGGGCTTTGTCATGGTCAACGACACCCGCCGCCTGTTGCCGTACCGCCAGGCGATGCTGTGGGATGCCCGCGAGCAGCGCCTGCTGAGCCTGTCGGGGCTGGCCACAGTGGAGGCCGACGCCCCCTTCAACCACTGGTTCGCCGGCCATTGCCGGGCCTGGCAGCAACAGCATCCGGGGCCGAAGCTGGCGCAACTCAACGCCAGCCAGCTGGGTGCCAGCGACCAGGCACAATGGGCCGAGTACCTGCCCTCCTGGCTGGTCTGGCTGCCGCTGGCAGACCGCCAGGGACGGCTGCTCGGCGCCTTGCTGCTGGCCCGCGACCAACCGCTGGACGGCAACGAGGCCAGCCTGCTGGCGTTGACCCAGGATGCATTCGGCCATGCCTGGGCCAGCCTGCAGCCGGCCAGTGGCACAGGCCTTCGCCGCCTGCGCCGCGACCGTCGCTGGTGGCTCGGTGGCGCGGCTGCCGCGCTGGTGACTCTGCTGTTGCCGATTCGCCAGGCCGCCCTGGCCCCGGCGGAAATCGTCGCCCTGCAACCCAGTGTGCTGCGCGCCCCGCTGCAGGGGGTTGTGGAACGCCTGCTGGTGGAGCCCAACGACACCGTCAAGGCCGGCCAGCCGCTGATCCAGCTCGACGCCCGGGAACTGCAGAGCCGCCTGGAAGCGTCGCGCCAGGCCCTGGCCATCGCCGAAGGCGAGTTCCGCCAGGCGCAGCAACAGGCCCTCAGCGACGCCCGCAGCAAGGCCGGCCTGGCGGTGTTGCAAGGTCGTCGTGAACAGGCCATGGCCGAGGTGCGTTACCTGGAACAGAACCTGGAGCGTACCCGCATCCTGGCGCCCCATGACGGCGTGGCACTGTTCGACGACCCGGCGCAGTGGCAAGGCCGCCCGGTGTCGCTGGGCGAGCAGATCATGCAGGTGGCCGACCCGTCCCGCACGCAACTGGAAATCCAGCTGCCCGTCAGCGATGCCATCGAACTGCACAGCGGGGCCGACGTGCTGCTGTTTCTCAACACCGATCCAGCGGCGCCGTTGCCGGGCAACCTCAGGCACCTGGGCTATCGCGCCACGGCCACCGCCGAGGGCGGCATGGCCTACCGGCTCAAGGCCGGGTTCAGCGAAGCCGACCCACGCATCCGCATCGGCCTCAAGGGCACCGCCAAGGTCTATGGCGAGCGCACCACGCTGTTCACCTACCTGTTGCGCCGCCCGCTGGCAGCCCTGCGCATCTGGCTGGCGCTGTGAACGGTGCCGCCATGGGCAGCGCCAGCCCGGACCTTGGCGAATTGCGTGAAGAACTGCGCCTGCACCCGGGGCCGCGAGACGCCCGCGGCGCTCCCGGCTGGACCCTCGAAGATCCGGCCAGCGGGCAGTTCTTCCGTCTCGGCTGGGCCGAGCTGGAGATGCTCAAACGCTGGGGTCTGGGCTGCGCGCAGCGCATTGCCGAACAGATCAGCGCCGGCACCACCCTTGAGCTCGACGCCGAGGATGTGCAGCGCTTTCGCCGTTTCCTGCGCAACAACCATCTGCTGCAAAGCCAGGGCGACGAGGACCGCCAGCGCTTGCTGGAAACCCTGGACCGGCGCAAGACCGGCTGGGCCCGCTGGCTGCTGAAGAACTACCTGTTCGTGCGCGTGCCGCTGCTGCGCCCGGATGCTTTCCTGCAACGGACCCTGCCCTGGGTCGCGCCGTTCTTCAGCCGCACCTTTCTGCTCCTGACCCTGGGCGCCGGCCTGCTCGGCCTGGCCCTGGTGCTGCGCCAGTGGGACACCTTCAGCCACACCTTCCTGCACTTCTTCACCCTGCAGGGCGCGGCGCTGGCCGGACTGACCCTGATCCTCGCCAAGGTCCTCCATGAACTGGGCCATGCCTACACCTGCAAGCGCCACGGCGCACGGGTAGCGACCATGGGCGTAGCCCTGCTGGTGATGTGGCCGGTGCTCTACACCGACACCTCCGGCGCCTGGCGCCTGGCCCGGCGGCGTCAGCGACTGGCCATCGGCGCCGCCGGCATGGCCGCGGAGCTGGCCCTGGCCTGCTGGGCCACACTGCTGTGGAGCTTCCTCCAGGACGGCATGCTGCGCAGCGCCGTGTTCACCCTCGCCAGCACCACCTGGATCCTTACCCTGGCGGTGAACCTCAGCCCGTTCATGCGCTTCGATGGCTACTTCCTGCTGTCCGACCTGCTGGGCGTGCCCAACCTTCAGCAACGGGCCTTCGCCCTGACCCGCTGGCGCTTGCGCGAGTGGCTGTTCGGCTTCGGCGACGCGTCACCGGAGCACTTCCCGTCGGGTCTGCGCCGGCTGCTGATCGGCTACTCCATCGGCACCTGGATCTACCGTTTCTTCCTGTTCCTGGGCATCGCCCTGCTGGTCTATCACTTCGCCTTCAAGCTGCTCGGCCTGCTGCTGTTCGCCGTGGAGATCGGCTATTTCATCCTCTTGCCGCTGGTCAACGAAGCTCGCCAGTGGTATGCCCGCCGCAAGGACTACCGCATGAACCGCAACAGCCTGATCAGCCTGTCCGCCTGCCTGCTGGCCCTGCTGCTCGTGTGCCTGCCGTGGCGCAGCAGCATCGAAGCGCCGGCGCTGCTCAAGGCGGCCCGGCACAACGGCTTGTACACACCGGTGGCCGGGAGGCTGACGCAGGTGCTGGTACAGTCCGGCGACCAGGTCGAGGCCGGTCAGCCGCTGTTCGTGCTGGACGCGCCGGACTTGCGTCATGAGCTGGACAGCGTCGAGCGCCGCATCCTCATCCTGCAATGGCAGAACAGCTTCCAGTTGCTCGACCGCGAAAGCGCCACCGGCGTGGGTGTGGTGCGCCAGGAACTGGCCGCCGCACAGCAGCGCCAGCAGGTGCTGCGCCAGCAGTGGCAGGCGTTGACCGTGCGCGCGGCCTTTGCCGGCCAGGTGCGGGAAGTGGCCGAGCCGCTGCAGGTGGGTGAATGGCTGCCGGCAGGCGAGTGGCTGGGCACCCTGGTGGACGCCGGGGGCCAGCAGGTCGAAGCCTTCATCGAAGAGCATGACCTGCAACACCTGCCGCCCGACAGCCAGGGCTGGTTCTACCCAGAGGCCATCAGCCGCGCCGCGCAGCCCGTGCAATTGCAGCACCTGGCCCAGACGGCCAGCCGCCGCCTCGGCTCAGCCCCGGAGCTGGCGTCACCCTACCAGGGCAGCATCGCCGCCAGCCTGGACGGTAACGAGCCGCCCAAACCTGAGCAGGCGCTGTACCGGGCCAGCCTGACCGTCACCGGTAAAGCACCCGATAACGCCACGGTCCTGCGCGGCACCGTGGTGCTTGCCGGAGAGCGAAGGAGTCTGCTGTGGCAGGGCGTGAACACCTTGATGGCGGTGGTCATTCGCGAGTCGGCGTTCTGAGGCGTTGCCACAGTCAGTTCTGCGTTAAGCTCTCGGGCCTGCCCATCTCAAAGGACTGACTATGCCCCCTGCCACCTACCCTGGCGGTTGCCTGTGCGGCTGGATTCGCTTCGAAGCCTGCGCGCCTGCTGAAAACCCCCACAGCTGTTCATGCCGCAGTTGCCAGCGGCACAGTGGTGCCCTGACCAGCCTGTGGGTGGAGTTTCCTCGCGAGCGGGTCTACTGGACCGGAGAAGGCGGCCGGCCAGCGGTGTACCGTTCTTCGGAATGTTCCAGCCGCGCCTTCTGTCCGCGTTGCGGCAGTTCCATCGGCGCCGTCGATGACGAACCAGTGGTGGCCCTGCTGGTGGGCGCATTCGACGATCCCGCGGCGCCCGAACTCAAGCCCGAGCACCACGCCTTCGAGGATGGCAAGCCTGCCTGGTGGCGGCCCTGAGGCTCAGGAGCCCGGTCGTGCACTCATCATCCGCACCAGCGGCGCATATTCGGCCCGGCTCACCGGGGCGATGCCGCTGGCGTCCTGGGAGGCCAGGAACGCCGCAAGGCCGGCCTGGTTCTCCAGCATGGCGGCACGAATCCGCGCCTTGTACGCCGGGCAGAGGCTGCCGCTGAACACATAAGGATCGTAGTAGATGCGCTCCGAGCGCCATAGTACGTTGAAGGTGTCACGGCTGATCCGGCCACTGTTGAGGTAGGCATCGGCCCGCACGCTGGCGACGAACGCCGCGTCTACCCGCCCCTCGAGCAGGGCATCCAGCGACTTGTCGTGGGAACCGCTGTACGCCACCGAACCGAAGAACTGCGCCAGCGGCATGCCCACCAGAGCGGAAAACTCGGCATTGGGAATCACGCTGCCGGAGGTGCTGGCCGGATCGCTCAGCGCCCCGCGCTTGCCGCGCAGCGACTCGACATCCGCCGCCACCTCGCGGCGCGCCAGCAACAGTGCCTGGTAATGATGCCCGGCCGGGGTGAAGTAGCCGTTGTTGATGGTCAGGCTGGCGAACGGCTCGATGCGCGGGTCGCGCTGCTGGGCCAGCACGTAGGACGCCGGCCCCAGCCAGGCGATGTCCACCCCGCCGGACACCACCGCATCCACCACGCTCTCGTAGGACGAGGCCGGCACGATCGACACCGGCACGCCCAGCGCCGAACTCAGCCGCTGCAGCAACGGCTGATAGTCCCTGATCAGCACCTCCATGCTCTTCTTCGGGATCACCGCGATGCGCAGGCCGGACTGCCGGCACTCGGCCTGTGCGACGCTGCCCAGCGATAACGCCAGCAACAGGCAAAACAGGTAATTCAGTGCTCGCATGCAGTCACCAAGGCATCGACAAAGGGAGGGTATTGGTAGAGCTGGGCCAGCGTCAGCGGCCGGCTGAAGTGATAGCCCTGGGCAAAGTCGCAGCCGGCCAGACGCAGGTACACCACCTGCTCGCGGGTTTCCACGCCCTCGGCCACCACCTCCAGGCCCAGGCGCTTGGCGAGGATGATGGTGGACAGCACGATGGGGCTGTCGTCGTGGCTGTTGGACAGCTGGGCGATCAGGGCGCGGTCGATCTTCAGGCGGTTGATCGGCAGCGCCTGCAGATGGGAAAAGCCGGAGTAGCCCTGGCCGAAATCGTCGAGGCTGATGCTCAGTCCGGCATCGCGCAGCGCCTGCAGGTGCTTGATGGCCTGGCCTTCGTCGTCCAGCACCGTGGTCTCGGTGATTTCCAGCTCCAGCCGGTGCGGCTCCACACCGTGGCGGTGCAGTTCGCCCAGCAGTTGCGCGCTGAAGTCCGGCTGGCGCAACTGCAGGGGCGAGACATTCACCGCCAGCCCCGCCTGGATCCCCTGGGCCTGCCAGCGCACCAGTTCTTCGCAGGCCAGGCGCAGCACTTCCCAGCCCAGGGCAACGATGAAACCGCTGCGCTCGGCCAGGGAGATGAAGCGGTCCGGGTACAGCAGGCCGAATTCCGGATGCTGCCAGCGCACCAGCGCTTCGTAGCCTTCGACCCGCATCGAGTCGAACCGCACCTGGGGCTGGAAATGCAGGACGAACTGGTGCTCCTTCAGGGCCGGCCCCAGCGCCTGCTCCAAGGCGAACTCGGCGACATTGACCACGTTCAGCGACGGATCGAAGAAGCGGTACTGGCCACGCCCGGCCTGCTTGGCCGAATACATCGCGGCATCGGCATGGCGGATCAGCTCGTCCACCGACTGGCCATCCCGCGGGCAGATGCTCACGCCGATGCTCGGGCTGCTGTTGAGTTCGTGCCGGTCCAGCTTGTAGGGGGCCGACAGCTTGTTCAGCAGCATCCGCACCCAGGCGTCGATCTGCTCCTCGCTGCGGCTGCCCGCCAACAGCACCACGAATTCGTCGCCACCGAAGCGCGCCGCTTCGTCTCCCGGTTCCAGGGCCCGACTGATCCGCCCCGCCACCGCCTGCAACAGCAGGTCGCCGACCTTGTGACCGAGGGAGTCGTTGATCGATTTGAAGCGGTCCATGTCGATGAACAGGATCGCCAGCAGGCGCCGCTTGCTGCGCTGCTCGGCCAGGGCGCGGGCGGCGGTCTCCATGAACTGCCGGCGATTGTGCAGGCCGCTGAGGTGGTCGGTGGCGGCGGCGTGGCTGCTGCGCCGGTGCTCTTCTTCCAGGCGCTGGATCAGTTGCTGGTTGATCTGCTGCGCCTGCTCCAGGGCACCGAAGGCTTCCTCGCGCTTGCCCAGCACCCGCCAACTCCACAGCACACCCGCGAGAATCAGCAGGGTCATGCTCAGGTTGAGCCACAGCTGGCGCTCGTAGAGCAGGTGCGACGGCGCAAGGATTTCCTCTTCGCGCTGGCTCACGACGATGCTGAAACCCCGTGGCAGCACCTTGCGAAACAGGCTCTGGAAATGGCCGTCGGCACTGAACTGACTGATGCGTCCGGACGACTCGACGTTGGCCGGCAGGTCGGGACGCAGCGGCTCCCCGGCCACCACTACACCGCTGTTGCCGATGCGCAGGCGCTCGTGGCCGGCGCTGTCGAGCAGGCGCACCAGGCCACTGCTGCCCAGGTCGATGTGCTGGAACAGCACCGCCAGGTAGCCGATGTCCAGTTGCACCAGCAGGATGCTTTCCGGCTCGCCCCGCGACGGGTCGGTCAAGGGCAGCAGGAACGGCAGGCGCCAGTTGATCTGCGCCGCCTCGCGGGAGTCGGCATCCAGTGGCGGGAGGAACGCCTTGAAGCCGTAACGGCCAGTGTGTGTGCGCAGTGCTTGCAACCACTGCTCGGGCAACTGCCGCGGCTCGTCGGCGTGGCTGGCGGACAGCAGGCGGCCGTCGGCGCGGTACAGGCTCATGCGCTTGAGCACCGGGTCTTCGGCGAGCATCCGCACCAGGCTCCAGCGCCCCTGACCGCTGCCGCGCAGGTCGGCCTGGGCAGCCCGGCCGATGGTCTGGGCACGGTCCACCAACTGCCCGAGGTTCTCCGCCGCCATGGTCGCGAGGTTCAGGTGCTCCGAGGCCTTGGCCGCCAGCGCCTCCTGCCCGGACGTGGTTCTCTGCTGGAAGTACAGGATCCAGAGAAACAGCAGAATTGCCACGGACGAGGACAACAGCAGGAACTGCAGAAAGCTCAGAGAAGAAAAAGACCGGCGGATCACCACGATTCATTCCTGCCGTTAAGTGATGGCACATTACTACCAGTTTGTGACAGCCGGGTTACTGGTATACCACTGCGCCTCGACCATCCGGTTGATACCGCCCCGCTCCGCTCCACGGCACCATCACGGCTCCAACAACAACTGCGAGCCATCTCCAATGACCACCCAAACCGACTGGATCACCGTAGGCGCCCTGGCCGAGGGCTTCGCCCCCGAAGCGTTCATCCTGCCGCAACTGGCCGAACTGGCCGGCCAGCGCATGACCCTGAATTTCGCCAACGGCTGGTCCATCGAGCACCGCTTCGACGCCGAGCAACTGCACTGGCACGCCGCCGACGGCCACTCCAGCGGCAGCGCGCCGTACCGCGCCACCTCCGTACGTCCGGGCATCGTGCTGGTGGATTTCCTCAAGACCGAACACGGCCAGACCTGGTCGATCACCCTGGTGCTGGACACCCTGAGCCAGTCGTTCACCGCCGTCATCGGCAACATGCCGAGCGCCGAGGAAACCCGCGAAGGCATGTACCAGCGTGCCCTGGGCGGCAAGAACCTGACCGCCGTCGAAGCGCAGTTCCTCCACGGCACCCTTGATCGCCCGTGGCAGGACGGCGCCTGCCCGCACGCACCGACCCAGGAACTGGTGGGCATCCGCAACCGCTACCGCTACAGCCCGACCGAAGAGTACGAGCACATCTACCTCAACGAGCACTACTACACCTGGCAGTGCCTGAAAGGCGTCGAGAAAGGCCTGTGCGACACCGACCGCTGCCACTACTACAAGATCACCGACGAGCTGTACCTGTTCGTCTGGCGCGAAAAGATCATCCCGACCCTGGGTCTGGTGATGATCGACCTGCGCGAGCACCGCAGCGACGGCAAGATCTTCGGCTACGCCGAGGGCAGCTTCGACGCCTTCAGCAACTTCCCGGTGGCGTCCTACTGCAACCTGATCAACACCACGGACCACGGCAATGACTAAGACCGTGCTGATCACCGGTGCCGGCACCGGCATCGGCGAGGCCTGCGTACAGCGCATGGCAGCACTGGGGCACCGCCTGGTACTGGTGGGCCGGCGCCGCGAGGCGCTGGAACGGGTGGCGGCCGGGCACGATGCCATGGTGCTGGCCGGCGATGCCGCCGACAGCGCGGTGTGGGCCGGCTTCATCGAACAGGTCCGCACCCGCTTCGGCGGCCTCGATGCGCTGATCTGCTGCGCCGGCGGTCACGGCCTGGGCAACGCCCTGGAGACCAGCGACGACGCCTGGGACGCGGCCATGCGCGGCAACCTGCACAGCGCCTTTCACAGCGCCCGGGCCTGCCTGCCGCTGCTGATCGAACGGCGCGGCAGCATCGTCCTGCTGGGCTCCATCGCCTCGCTGGCGGCGGGGCCCGAGGTGTGCGGCTACACCACGGCCAAACATGCGCTGGTCGGTCTGAATCGCTCGCTGGCCCGGGACTTCGGGCCGCAAGGGGTGCGGGTCAACTGCGTGTGTCCGGGCTGGGTGCGCACACCGATGGCCGATGAGGAAATGCAACCGCTGATGACCCATTACGGCGAAGACCTCGACGCCGCCTATCGGCGGGTCACGGCCGACGTGCCGCTGCGGCGTGCCGCCAGTGCCGATGAGATAGCCGCGCTGTGCCAGTTCCTGGTCAGCGACGAGGCGTCGATCATCACCGGGGCGGTGATCACTGCGGATGGCGGCTCCACCGTGGTCGACGTGCCCACCCTCGCCTACACCCGACTGGAGGATCAGCCATGAATGCCCACTTCGATTATCACGGCCAGCAGGTGCTGGTCACCGGCGGCGCCCAGGGCATCGGCCGGGCCATCGTCGAGGGCTTCGCCCGTGGCGGTGCCGAAGTGCTGATTGCCGACCTCGACCTGGCCGGCGCCCAAGCGCTGGCCGGCAGCCTGCGCGGCGAGGGTCATCAGGTGCAGGCGGCGGGCATCGACCTGGCCGACCGTGAAGCGATCTTCAGCCTGCTGGAGGGGCTGGAACGTCTGGATGTGCTGGTGCACAACGCCGCGTACTTTCCCCTGACGCCCTTCGAACAGATCGGTGAGACGGTGCTGCGGCGTACGCTGAACGTGAACCTGTCGGCATTGTTCTGGCTGACCCAGGCGGCGCTGCCGCTGTTCCGCCGCCAGGGGCGCGGCAATGTGCTGGTGACGTCATCGGTGACCGGCCCACGCGTGGCCTATCCGGGGCTCAGCCACTACGCCGCGTCCAAGGCCGGGGTCAACGGTTTCATCCGCAACGCCGCGCTGGAACTGGCGCCGCTGGGGGTGCGGGTCAATGGCGTCGAGCCGGGGATGATCCGCACGCCCGCCATGGACAACCTTGGTGATGCCGAGGTCAACGCCAGGATTGCCGCTGGCGTGCCGCTGGGCCGTCTTGGCGAACCCGCCGACATCGCCGCCGCCATGCTGTTCCTGGCGTCGGACAATGCCGGCTATGTGACGGGGCAGACGCTGATTGTCGATGGCGGTGCCACCTTGCCCGAGGCGTAACCGCCTGGTCATTACCTGGGGCTGCGCTGCAGCCCCAATCTGACTGACACACTGAAAGAGCGCGTGCTCAACCCTCCCAGACCTGCCCCCCGGTCGACTGATTCACCCGCTTCGCCTCGCGAAACAGCGCATCCCGATCTTCCGGCGAATTCAGCCGGCCCAGGTCCGTCACCGTGGTCATGCAGCAGACGATCTCGCCCTGGGCATCGAACACCGGTGCCGCCTGCCCCGTCACGTTCGACAGCAAATGGCTGGTCAGTTCCGCCCAGCGACTCTTTCGCACCTCGTCCAGCAACGCCTTGTCCGGCGGGGTACCGCGAAAATGCGCCGGCTGCTGCTTGCGCGCGGCATCGATGGTGGCCTTGGGCAGGAACGCCTGGAACACCAGGCCGCAGGCGGTGTTGTCCAGCGGCAGGATGTCGCCGAGGGCCAACGAGTTCACCGAGAAGAACGCGCTGCGGTACCAGCGCACCAGGGTCGGACCGCGCTCGGTCCAGATCGCCACGCCGCCACTGGCCGCCTGCTGATGGGCCAGGGCCTTCATGTGCTGGGCGGCGATTTCCACCGCATCCACCCGCTTCAGCGCCGCGATGCCAATGCTCAGCGCCGCCGGGCCGAGGTCGTAGAGACCGGTGGCCGGGTCCTGCCGGGCCAATCCTTCCTTGACCAGGCTCTGCAGGTAACGGTGAGTGGTGGAGCCACCGGTGTTGGTACGCCGGGCCACTTCCCCCAGGGCCAACTCGCGTTCGGCGCTGGCCAGCACATTGAGAAAGCGCGTGGCGATGGCCACCGACTGGATGGTGCCGGAGCGCTTCTCGCCCGGGGTTTCCGGCGCGTCGTCCTGAACGTCGTGGTCTGTCTTCAAATCGGCTCTCCTCTCCGCTGTCTCGCGGCTGTTCCTCAACAGGCTGGGGCAACGCCGCAAGGCGGCCAGCGGCGGGTCGCATCATACCGGCTTTACCACTACCGGGCACAAGGCTCTGGCACGGGTCGCGACAAGGCCTGTTCCAAACCAGCGCAAACCACATTGTGGAATCAATTCTTTATTGAGGAATATGATGGCACCGTGATAGGCTCGCCACAAATCTTAATCATTCTCATTTGGAGCGCATCTTGAAGGCCTACTCACCCCTCACCCTTGCCCGCGGTTTCAGCGTCCTGACCTTCTCGACGCTGCTGGGCGCCACCCACGCGGCCGCCCAGGAAGGCAGCGGCCGCGTGGACTTCGAGCCGATCGTCATCACCGGCGAGAAAGTCGAACGGGACCTGAAGAACACCGCCTCGTCGGTGACGGTGAAGAGCGGGCGCGAGATCGACAGGGAAAAGACCGGCAGTTCCACGGTCACCGAAGTGCTCAATGACGTGCCCAACGTGATCTACACCGACAGCGTCGGCGCTCCGGTGATCCGTGGCATGGACAGCCAGGGCCCGAACAACGGCCAGAACGTGTTCTGGGGCGGCACTGTGCCCCGGGCCACCATCAACCTCGACGGCCACTACCTGAACTACAACGAGATGTACTTCGGCGCGACCTCGGTCTGGGACCTGGACAGCATCGAAGTATTCCGCGGCCCGCAGACCACGTCCCAGGGCGCCAACGCCATCGCCGGCGCGATCATCGTCAACACCAGGGACCCAAGCTTCACCCCTGAAGCCGCCTACCAGGCCGAGGTCGGCAACTACGATTCGCGCCGCACCTCGCTGGCGGTTTCCGGCCCACTGCTCGGCAATGACCTGGCCGGGCGCCTGGCGCTCGACCACTCGGCCCGCGACACCTTTATCGACTACACCAGCCCGGCGTTCCAGAAGGGCAAGGCGGACAAGAACTTCAGCTCGACCAACGCCCGTGCCAAGCTGCTCTGGCTGCCCAGCGCCCTGCCCGGCTTCGAAGCCAAGTACACCTTCTCCCATACCGACTCCAACCGGCCGAGCCAGGAAGCCGCATCGGCGCCGTTCCACAGGAACGAGCACGTCACCACCACCATGCCGAGCTGGGAGCAGTCCACCAATACCAGCGTGCTGGACCTCAGCTACGACTTCGACAACGGCCTGAAGCTGATCAACCAGGCGCAGTACTCGCTGTCCCATGTGCAGCGCTACACCGGCATCGCCGGCTCAGGCGACGCCGACCTCCAGCAGAAGAACCTGTCCAACGAAACCCGCCTGGTGTTCGGCGATCAGGACAGTACCGTCAGCGGCGCCACCGGCGTCTACGTGGCGCGCACCAAGTCGGATGAAACGCTGCTGCTGAGCGGCCTTTCCACCTTCGACGACACCAAGGAAAACCTCGGCGTGTTCGGCGACCTGAGCATTCGCCTGACCGACCGCTGGACCCTGGGCACCGGCCTGCGCTACCAGCAAGACCGCATCGACCGCGAAGGTCGCTCGGTGCTGGCGCCCACCGCGCTGGACTACAACAAGACCTTCTCGGCACTGCTGCCCAAAGTCTCCCTGGCCTACGCCGTGACCCCGGACTGGACCGTCGGCGGCCTGGTCAGCCGCGGCTACAACCCCGGCGGCGTGGCGCTGAACCTGAGTACCCGCAACTGGATGGCGTTCAAGGAAGAGTCGGTGTGGAACTATGAGCTGTTCAGCCGCGCCAGCCTGCTGGACGACCGCCTGCAACTGAGCGGCAACCTGTTCTACATGGACCACAAGGACGCCCAGTACAACATCCCGGTGGTGATCTCCACGGGCGTGTCGCAGTCCTACACCATCAACGCCGAGAAGGCCCACGCCTACGGCCTGGAACTGAGCGCCGACTACCGCGTGCTGGACAACCTGAGCCTCAAGGCCAGCGCCGGCACCCTGCGCACCCGCATCGACAAGATCTCGTCCAACAACAGCTATGAAGCCAACGAATTTGCCCGCTCGCCCGGCTACACCCTGAGCTTCGGCCCGAGCTGGGACATCACCGAGCGCTGGAACCTGTCGGCCCAGGTGCGGCGTATCGACGGCTACTACTCCGACACCGCCAACACCAAGAGCTACGCCACCGACGCCTACACCCTCACCGACGCACGGATGAGCTACCGCTTCAGCAAGGCCGTGGAGCTGTATGGCTACGTCAAGAACCTGTTCGACGACCGCACCGCGATCTACCTGCAGCAGAACCGCGGCATCGGCGGCACCGAGGCCAGCATGACCACACCACGGATGTTCGGCCTGGGCGTCAAAGGCTCGTTCTGAAAAAGCGGCAAGCTACAAGCTGCAAGCCACAAGAAAAAGCGGGGCCGCGTACACCTGCTTTTTCTTGCAGCTTGCAGCTTGAAACTTGCAGCTGCCCCCCAAACCCTCAGGAATCGCCAATGCCCCAACGCAAACTCCACATCGGCCTGTCCCTGGCCCCCACCTGGCTGAGCAACGACGGCTGGCGCCGGGACGAAAGCAATATCGAAGGCATCTTCAGCGCCGACTTCGCCATCGACCTGGCCCGTCGCGCCGAAGCGGCACACCTGGACTTCGTCTTTCGCCCCGACGTCAGTTGCCTGACCACGGAGGTGATGGAAACCGCCTCCGGTTTCGCCAGCCTCGATCCCACCGTGCTGCTGGCCGCCGTGGCCCAGGCGACACGGCATATCGGTCTGGTGTCCACGGTGTCCACTACCTTCTACCCGCCCTACGTGGTGGCCCGGCAACTGCAGTCGCTGCACTGGGTGAGCAATGGCCGGGTGGGCTGGAACATCGTCACTGCCCTGCAGGGCCACGAGAACTTTGGCCTTTCGCAGATGCCCGGCGCCGAAGAGCGCTACCAGCGCGCCGCTGAGTTCACCGAACTGGTGCAGGCGCTGTGGGCCAGCTTCCCCCACGAGGCGCTGAAGATCGACCGCGCCGCCGGACGCTACGCCGACACCGCACTGATCCGCCCGGTCGACCACCAGGGCGAGCATTTCAGGGTCAAGGGCCCGCTCAACGTGCCGGCCTTCCCCGGTGCGCGGATTCCCTTCATCCAGGCCGGCGCGTCGGAGTCAGGCCGAGACTTCGCGGCCTCGGTGGCCGACCTGGTGTTCGCCCCTACCCCGGACAAGGAGGCCGCCCTGGAACTGCGCCGCGACCTGTCCCGCCGCGCCGAACGCCACGGTCGCTCGCCGGCCGACATCCGCCTGCTGCCGGGCCTGAGCCTGTATCTGGCGGCGACCCGCGAAGATGCCCATGAGCTGTTCCTGCGCACCCATGCGCGTATCGACCGCCGGCGCAAGTTCGCCTCGATCAAGGAGATGACCGGCCTGGACCTGAGCGACTGGCCGCTGGACCGCCCCGTCAGCCGCGACGACCTGCCGCCCCCACTGGCAGAAACCAGCAGCCGCACCCACACCAGCCTGCTGCGCCGGCTGATCGAACGGGAGTCGCTGACGGTGGACCAGTTGCTGCTGCGCCCGGAAGTCATCTCGGCGGCGCACTGGCAGGTGATCGGTACGGTGGAAGATGCGGTCGAGCAGATCGTCGACTGGGCGGAGGCTGGCGCCATGGACGGGTTCATTGCCGCGCCGGGGGGCTCGGTGCAGTCGGTGCACCTGTTCCTCGAACAGGTGGTGCCGCGGCTGGTAGAACTGGGGTTGTTCCGCGAGCGGTACTCGGGCGCGACCTTCATCCATCACCTGAGCGAGTGACGGCCTTCGCCGTGCCAAACGCAAACCGCCCCGGGCCGGGAAGGCCTGGGGCGGTCAAGGTGCAGCCTGTGCGCGGATGAGCGGTCTTACTCGGTGGTCAACACACCACGACGCACCTGGTCACGCTCGATCGACTCGAACAGCGCCTTGAAGTTACCCTCGCCGAAGCCATCGTCGCCCTTGCGCTGGATGAATTCGAAGAACACCGGGCCCATCAGGGTTTCCGAGAAGATCTGCAGCAGCAGGCGCTTGTCGTCCGGGTTGGACGAACCGTCCAGCAGGATGCCACGCGATTGCAGCTCGCCGGTCGGCTCGCCGTGGTTCGGCAGGCGGCCTTCGAGCATCTCGTAGTAGGTTTCCGGCGGCGCGGTCATGAAGCGCATGCCCATCTGCTTGAGGGCGTCCCAGCTCTTGAGCAGGTCGTCGGTCAGGAACGCCACGTGCTGGATGCCCTCGCCGTTGAACTGCATCAGGAACTCTTCGATCTGCCCCGCGCCCTTGGACGACTCCTCGTTCAGCGGGATGCGGATCATGCCGTCCGGCGCGGTCATGGCCTTGGAGGTCAGGCCGGTGTATTCGCCCTTGATGTCGAAGTAGCGGATCTCGCGGAAGTTGAACAGCTTCTCGTAGAAGCCGGCCCAGTAGGCCATGCGCCCGCGATAGACGTTGTGGGTCAGGTGGTCGATGATTTTCAGGCCGGCGCCGGCCGGGTTGCGGTCCACGCCTTCGATCCAGTTGAAGTCGATGTCGTAGATCGAGCTGCCTTCCTCGAAACGGTCGATCAGGTACAGCGGCGCACCGCCGATGCCCTTGATCGCTGGCAGGCGCAGTTCCATCGGGCCGGTTTCGATTTCCACCGGCTGCGCGCCGAGTTCAAGGGCGCGGGCGTAGGCTTCATGGGCATTGCGCACACGGAAGGCCATGCCGCACACCGACGGGCCGTGCTCGGCGGCGAAGTAGGAGGCGACGCTTTTCGGTTCGTTGTTCAGGATCAGGTTGATGCCGCCCTGACGGTACAGGTGCACGTCCTTGGAGCGGTGGGTGGCGACCTTGGTGAAACCCATGATCTGGAAGATCGGTTCCAGGGTGCCGGGGGTCGGCGAGGCGAATTCGATGAATTCGAAGCCCATCAGGCCCATCGGGTTCTCGAAGATATCTGCCATGTTCGTATTCCTCATCATCAAAACGGTTCAATAACGGCGGTTGCCTGCGTTACGTGCGATCGATGCGGAAGAATCAGGTGGCGCGCAAGAGATGCCCCTCACGCTGCGGGCGAGGTAGTCACCGTAAATCAGTTTGAAGCCATGACACTTCATAAGGGACCCATTCCCGGCGGCTTGGCCCTCCGTGACGGAGGACTTTATTATTGTATGCGTAACGCGATTCTACAGGGCGTAAATGCGTTTGTCGCCTGTCGCGTGCACAACGCCATGTTGCGCCTTCAGCCTTGATGATAGGCGCCCTCTTCCCGACGCCCGTTTGCCCGCTATGCTGAGCGGACAGCGCCTTATGGATGGACCCGGCATGCCCCTGCAAAGATCCCGAAAGCGCGGTCGCACCCTGCGCCGCCTGTTGCCCTGGCTGGTGGGCGCGATACCGGTGGCGTGCGGTCTGGCGATCATGCACTGGCAGGCCCAGCGCGAGCTGCAGGCCCGGGCGCTGAACAGTGCGCACCAGGCGATCAGCCATCTGGAACGGGTGCTGGACAATGTCGCCGGCGCCGCTCGCGACCTGCTGCCGCTGGCCGGCCAGCCCTGCGCCGAGGTGACCCTGGCACTGCGCGAGCAAGTGACCCGCCGCTCCTTCGTACGCTCGACCAACCTGACCTACAGGGACGAACTCTACTGCAGTTCGTTGTTCGGCGACTTCCAGGAGCCGGTCAACCCTGCCGACTACACCGACGGCCGCCTGTGGCTGATGAACGGCAACTCGGTGTCACCCGAGCACCCCCTGCTGGTGTATCGCCTCACCGAGGGCGACAAAGGTGCCATCAGTACCCTGGATGGCGACCACCTGACCAGTACCCTGGGCCTGATCGCTCCCGACATCGACTTGCGCCTGCAGGTGGGCGGGCACTGGATCGACCAGCGCGGCAAGGTCAACGACACGCCGGTGCCTGGCTTCGCCCTGGCTGCTGCACAGGTCGCTTCGCAACGCTACCCCTTCACCCTGTACAGCGGCTTCGGCCCCGGCCAGGCCTGGCAATTGATGCGCAGCGAGTACCCGGCGCTGTTCGGCCTGCTGCTGTTCCTCGGCGCCAGTGCCGGCGCGGCCTGCTACTGGCAACTGCGTCACGCGTCGTCGCAGAAGGCCGAGCTGCAGCGCGCGCTGGAGGCCGACGAATTCGTCCCCTACTTCCAGCCCGTGGTACGCCGCGGCGACTACCGCTGGGCCGGGGCCGAGGTGCTGATGCGCTGGCATCACCCCCGCGAAGGGCTGGTGCGTCCCGACCTGTTCATTCCCTATGCCGAGCACAGCGGGCAGATCGTGCCCATGACCCGCCGCCTGATGGAACAGGTGGGTGAACAACTGGCGCCCTACGCCGACGCCTTCGACGAGGGCTTTCACCTGTCCATCAATATCACCGCCGCCCACTGCCAGGACCTGTCCCTGTGCGATGACTGCCAGGCCCTGCTGGCACGGTTTCCGCCAGGACGGCTGAAGCTGACCCTTGAGCTCACCGAACGCACCCCGGTGATCCCCAGCGACATCACCGACACCCTGTTCCAGCGCCTGCGCGACATGGGCGTGCTGCTGGCCATCGACGACTTCGGCACCGGCCAGTCGAGCCTGAGCTACCTGCGCCAGTTCAAAGTGGACTACCTGAAGATCGACCAGAGCTTCGTCGGCATGATCGGCGTCGATGCGCTGTCGCTGCACATTCTCGACAGCATCATCGAGCTGTCCGGCAAGCTCGGCCTGGGGATCGTCGCCGAGGGCGTGGAAACCGCTGCGCAGCGGGATTACCTGGCGCGTTTCGGCGTCGACTACCAGCAGGGCTACCTGTTCGGCCGGCCCATGCCCCTGAGCGACTTCATCGCAGCCCTGGGCGAACAACCCGAGGCATCGACGGTTGCCGAACCCCTGGCCCCCTGAGATCATGCGCGGTCAATCCTTCCCCCCGCTTTACGTTGTATCGAGGCCCCCTTGTCCAGAGGCATTGCTTTATCGGTGATGGCATCCTGCCTGTTCGCCGTGATGTATTACTACACCTCCCTCCTCGCCCCGCTCGACGGCGAGGAAATCTTCGGCTGGCGCATGCTCCTGACCCTGCCGTGCGTCACCCTGTTCATGCTGGTCACCCGCGACTGGCCGCTGGTCACCGGCCTGCTGGCCCGGCTGCGCAAGACCCCTGCCCTGTTCCTCGGCCTGTGCGGCACTTCGGCATTGATGGGCGTGCAGTTGTGGCTGTTCCTCTGGGCGCCGTTGCATGGCCGCAGCCTGGAAGTGTCGCTGGGCTATTTCCTGCTGCCGCTGACCATGGTCCTGACCGGCCGCCTGGTCTACGGCGAGCGCCTGTCGCGTCTGCAGAAGGTCGCGGTGTGCTTTGCCGTCGCCGGGGTTGGCCACGAATTGGTGCAGCACGGCAGCTTCGCCTGGGAAACCCTGCTGGTGGCGGGCGGCTACCCGATCTATTTCGTCCTGCGCAAGCGCCTGCGCACCGACCACCTGGGCGGTCTGTGGGCAGACATGTGCCTGCTGATGCCGGCGGCGCTGTATTTCGTGATCAAGGGGCCGCTGAATGCGGCAGACATGGCGAGCCACCCGCAACTGTACGGGCTGATTCCGCTGCTGGGAGCGATCAGCGCCCTGGCGCTGATCAGTTACGTGCTGGCAAGCCGGATGCTGGCGTTCAGCCTGTTCGGTCTGCTCAGTTATGTGGAGCCGGTGCTGCTGGTGATGGTGGCCCTGCTCCTGGGCGAAAGCATCGCCCAGGACCAGTGGCTGACTTACCTGCCGATCTGGCTGGCAGTGGTAGTGCTGGTGCTCGAAGGCATCAGGCACCTGCTGCGTCAGCGTCGCCAGCCGGTGTAAGACGAACCTGGCGCACCCGCCGTTCCTCCACCTCGACCACCGTCATGCGCCAGTCGTTCCAGGCCAGCTGATCGCCCACCACCGGCAGGCGGTCCAGCAGGCTCATCACCAGCCCGGCGAGGGTCTGGTAGTCATCGGTGGGCCTGGCGGCAAAACCGATCTGCGCCTGGATCTGGCGCAGGTTCACCGCACCGCTGACCAGGTAGCCGTCCTGGTCGGCGACGATCCCCGGCCCCTCCACTTCGCTGGCGTCGGGCAGCTCGCCGGCGATCGACTCGAGGATGTCGGTCATGGTCAGGATACCGGTGAAATCACCGAACTCGTTGACCACGAAGGCGATGTGCGTCGATTCGGCGCGCATCTGCTCCAGGGCGTTGAGGATGCTGAAGCTCTCCAGCAGGTTCAGCGGCGCGCGCATCAGCGGTTCCAGATCCGGCTGCTGGCCGGCCAGCATCTCCTTGAGCAGTTCCTTCTTGTGCACATAGCCCAGCGGCTCCTCGATACGGCCATCGCGGATCAGCGGCAGGCGCGAGTACGACGAGTTGATCAGCGCCTCGCGGATCGCCTCCGGCGACTGCGCCAGATCGATGGCATCGACTTCGGCACGCACCGTCATCACCGTCCTGATCGGCCGCTCGGCCAGGTTCAGCACGCCACTGATCATCACCCGCTCGCGGCGGTCGAACAGCACCTGCTCCTCGCCATCGGCCACCAGGTCGGCGATCTCGTCACCGACTTCGTCAGCCTCGACCCGGCGCCCGCCCAGCAGACGCAGGACAGCGTGGGCCGTCCGCTCACGCAGCGGCTTGTGCTGCTGCAGGCTGCGCTTGCGACGGAAACGGGCCAGCTGGTTGAACGCCTCGATCAGCAGCGAGAAGCCGATGGCCGCGTACAGGTAGCCCTTCGGAATGTGGAAGCCCAGGCCTTCGGCGGTGAGGCTGAAACCGATCATCATCAGGAAGCCCAGGCACAGCATGATCACCGTCGGGTGGGCGTTGACGAAGCGGGTCAGCGGCTTGCTGGCGACGATCATGATGCCGATGGAGAAGATCACCGCGATCATCATGATCGACAGCTCTTCCACCATACCCACGGCGGTAATCACCGCGTCCAGGGAGAACACCGCGTCGAGCACCACGATCTGCATCACGATGGGCCAGAACGCCGAGTGACGGACCGCACCGTTGGCCTGCACCACATGGCCTTCGAGACGCTCGTGCAGTTCCATGGTGGCCTTGAACAGCAGGAACACGCCACCGAACAGCATGATCAGGTCACGCCCGGAGAACGACTTGCCGAACACCTCGAACAGCGGCGCGGTGAGGGTCACCATCCACGAGATCGAGGCCAGCAGGCCCAGGCGCATGATCAGCGCCAGCGACAGACCGATCACCCGCGCGCGGTCGCGCTGATGGGGCGGCAGTTTGTCGGCGAGGATGGCGATGAAAACCAGGTTGTCGATGCCCAGAACCAGTTCCAGGACAATCAGCGTGGCCAGTCCCAGCCACGCGGTGGGATCGGCTAGCCATTCCATGGTTGGGCACTCATGCAGGAAACGTCGCAGGGACGGGAGAGGAAGGAAGGCCGCAAAGGCCTGCTACTGGGGGGTTCCGAGAAAGCGGTCATATCAACCTGAGATCAAAAAAGGGACGTTGATCCTACAGTTGTAGCGGCGTTTTACCACACAGGGAAAGTATTTCAATCTGTGGCAAAGCGGCTGACCCAGAACCCTGCAGGAGCTGGCTTGTCGGGGCGCCGAACCGCAGCGATGAGCATGAGTATCTACACATCTGTGTTGAAGGGTGGCGAACGCGAAGCGCTTGCCGGGAGACTGAGCGAGGGCTGCCATGCACTTGTCGATGGATCTTCAGTGCTGTTGAGATCGAGCGCCGCGCGGGCGGCGCTCGATCTCAAGAAAGCCGGAGCCCCAAAGGCATGCGCCCGGCAGCCCCACCACAGTTTCCACGCCAGGCCCTGAGCCGCCGCAAGGGGCTGCAGAGCAGCCCCACACGCCATCAACGATTCCAGTTCGCCTCGCCGTTCTGCAGCGCCGTGGCGATGGTCTGCAGGTTGTTGTCCGGCAGCGTGTCCGGCAGCAGGTCGGTACCCGAGCTGACGTACAGCTGGGCATAGGCATTGCGCAGTTCAGCGTAGGACAGATCGCGCTTGAGCTGGGTCTGCAGGTTGTTCAGTTCGCCCTGGATCAGCTCCAGCTCACCGATGTTCTGCGTCTGGTAGCGGTTGCGCAGTTGTTCGGCGATCTGACCGTCGAGGGTTGCCAGCTCTTCGCTGGTACGGAACTGACGGGTCGCTTCCTGGAAGTTGGCGTTGGCCACGTACAGCTGGGCCAGCACGGCCATCGACATGGCCTGACGGCGAGCGGCAGCCACGTCCTCGCCCGCTTCGGCGACCTTGATCGCCGCAGGCGCAGACAGCACGTTGAACAGGTTCCAGGTGATTTTCACACCGTAGTCGGCCCAGCTCTGGTTGGTCAGGAACGAGTTGCTGTCGTAGTGACCGCCTGCGGAGAACTCCAGGCCCGGCAGCATGCGCAGCATGGCCTTGCGGGTTTCTGCGGCGCTGATGCGTGCCTGGTAGTCCTGCTCGCGCAATTCCGGGCGGCTGGCCAGGGCCTGCTGCTCCAGCTTCTGCAGGTCGCCCTTGAACTCCGGCACCACGTAGCCTTGTTCCGGCGCCAGGGTGAAGTTGCTGTTCAACGGCAGGTTGATCAGCGCGGCCAGTTCGGTCTTGGCCAGCGACAGCGCGCGGCGCTGTTCTTCCAGCTGGCGGGTGGCCTCGATCAGGGCGCGCTGATAGCTCAGCGACTGCACCGGATCACCGACGCGCTGGGCCGCCATGTGCTGGCTGTTTTCACGGGCCTGGTGGATGCGGCTCATCAGGCCGTCGATCTGGGTCAGCAGGCGCTGGGCCGCCACGGCGCGCCAGTAGGCCGAGCGCACGTCCTGGGTGATGGTGTGGATGACCTTGCGGCGACGCTCTTCGAGGATCAGGCGCTGGTCGGCTTGCTGCTTGGCGCTGACGTAGCTGACACCGAAGTCCAGGACGTTCCAGACCATGGTCAGGTCCGCGACTTCGCGATCGCGGTCCTGGGAGGTCGAAGGCACGAGCGACTGTTCACCGGTATCCACGTTCTGGCTGCTGGAACCGTTGACGTTGTTGCGACCGGCGTAACCGGCGGCCAGGGCCATGCGCGGCAGCATGTCGAAGCGGGCCAGGTCGACCTGGCGCTTGGACAGAGCCTCTTCCATGACCTTGAGGCGCGCCTCGAGGTTGTACTTCACCGCACGGGCCATGGCCTGGTGCAGGGTCAGCGGGCCGTTGATCGGCTCCTGGTCCTTGAACATGGTCGCCAGGTCGGTGCGTGCACGTTCCTCGCTGGCACTGCGATCGATGGGTTGGCTGGTGACGGCACAACCGCTGATAGCCAGCGCCAGCAAGCTGGCACCGAACAATTTCTGGCTTTTCTTCATCCTTGGGCCGCCCCCTGGTACGGCTTGAGTGTGCAATTGAGTGCTGTAGTTCATGCCCGCTTCCCGATCTGTGCCGGTTGAGCCAGGGCCATGGCCAACTCGCGTACATGGCGCTGGTCGGCTTCGTTGATCTGTTGCAGTTGCTGGCCGAAGGTCGGCACGCCGAACACCCCGCGCAGCCCCTGGTTGATATCGCTCTGTTTCCACTGGCTGCCGTTGAACACGTTCATCTCGCTGACGCCCGGTACCTCGCGGCCGAAGACGGCGGCGAAGGTACTGCTGCCGAACACGCCACCGCCGTCACCGCCGCCGAAGCCCAGGAAACCGCCCTGGCCGCCGCCGATGCCCGAATCGCTGCTGCCGAACACCTGGGCAATGAAGCTCGGTGCACTGCCGGCGTTGCCGAGGAAGATGGTGCCCAGCGGCTGGATGTTGCCGCCAACGGTACGCACGTCGAACAGGCCCTGCGGCACCAGCGGCGACACGGCGTCGTTCACCACGATGCCCGGCACCTGAGGCTGCAGAACCACGGTGGCTGGAGCAGTCGCGGTTGCCGGAGGATCGACCCGATAGTTCAGGTCGCCCACATCCTGGGTCTGGATGCTCTGCGACTGCCCGACCAGCGAAACGGCCAGCAGGTTGCCGGCACCATCGCTGATGCCGCTGCCCGGCGCGTTGAGGCTGAGCGACAGCGCGCCCTGGCCGCGCATGTCGCCCACCACGATGCGGTAGGTCTTGGCGTCGATCTGTTGTACCGACTGCACCGTACCGCTGGCGCTGGACGTGCCCAGCACCGTGAAGTCGCTGGCGTCCACCCCGCTGACCGCCTCGTCGAAGGTCAGGGTAAAGCTGATGCTGCGGTCGGTCGGCAGGACCGGCCCATCCACCACGATGCCGCTCGGACGCGGCGCCCGGGCATCGACGAGGATGCCGCGGGTGTCACCGACGTTGCTCAGGCCGGTGTTGGCGTCGTTGCCACGGGCGTCGCGCAGGGTGCCGCCGTTGAGGTCGATGCTCGACGCCACGGCGAAGGTGCTGTTGCCGGCCATGCCGTTAGTGACGGTCAGGCGGAACACCAGGGCATTGCTGGCAGAACCCGACAGGTAATCGGCATACACCACCCGACCGTTGTCCAGGGTGATGGCCAGGCGCGGGTTGCCGTCGCCGCTGTCCACCAGCACCGCTTCGTCGGTATTGACGGTGAAGTCGAGGGTCTGCCCGGCCACATAGGTACCGCTGGCCGGCACGCCGACGCTGGTCACCGACGGTGCGACACGGTCGATGCTGTAGCTGCTGCCTTCCAGGCCGCCGGTGATCGGGTTGCCGGCGATATCGACGATACCGGTGCCGGTGCTGTTCAGGTCCAGGCGCACGTTGCCGGCGCCCGCCAGGTTGTCCACCACGATGGTGTAGGTGCGGCCATTGACCTGCTCCACCGACGCGATACGGCCGCTGGCAGTACCGGTGAAGGCCAGGCTGAAGTCGGCGCTGTCGACCCCGGACACGCTCTCGTCGAAGGTCACGGTGTAGCGCACCGAACCGGCGTTGGTCGGGGTGAGGTCGACATTGACGATGTCGCCGACCTGCGGCGCCACGGTATCGATCACCACGCCACCGGCAGCGCCGGGGGTATTCAGGGCTAGGTTCAGGGCATTGCCGGCCGCGTCGCGCGCCGAGGCGCCGTTGAGGTCGAGAACGCCTGGCAGACCGATGCCGGCTGCCGCGTTGTTGCCGGCCTGCACGGTGTATTCGAACACCAGCGCACTGCTGCCGCTGCCGGAAACGTAGCTGGCGTAGCGGGTCACGCCGCCGATATTCAGGGCCAGGCGCGGGGTGCCGGTGCTGGTATCGACGATGACGTTCTCGCTGGTATTGACGGTGAAGCGCAGCACGTCGCCAGCGTTGTAGGCACCCGGTGCCGGCAGGCCGACGGTGGAAACGGTCGGTGCCACCGCGTCGACACGGACCTCGCTGGTATCGCCGACGTTGTTGAGGGCGAGGTTGGCGTTGTTGCCGATGCTGTCACGCAGGGTCGCGCCGTTGAGCTGGATCCCGCTGCCGAGGGTGATGCCGTTGGTGTCCAGTTGGCCGTTGGCAACGGTCAGGCGGAACACCAGGGCATTGGTCCCGCCACCGGACAGGTAGGTGGCGTAGGCCGTGGTGCCGTTGTCCAGGAGGACTTCGATACGCGGCGTGCCATTGCTGGTGTTCAGTTGTACCGCCTCGTCGAGGTGTACGGTGAAGTCCAGGTTCTGTCCGGCGACGTAGGTGCCGTTGGCCGGGGCATCGACGCTGTTGACGCTCGGGGCGACGCGGTCGATGGTGTAGCTCAGGCCGGTCAGGCCACCGCTGATGGCGTTTCCGGCAGAGTCGGTGATGCCCGTGCCGCTGGCCTTGAGGTCTAGCCGGATACTACCGGCACCGGTGATGTTGCTCACCGTGACGAGGAAGTCGGCACCGAAGCTGGTCACCTCGGTGATGGTTCCTTGAGCCGTCCCGGTGACCACCAGATTGAAGTCATCGATATCGACGCCGCTGACGCCCTCGCTGAAATGCACGACGTACTGGACGGTGTCACCGGCACTCGGATTGACGTTGCTGCGATCCATGCCGGTGGCCGTTGGCGCCGTGGTATCCACCAGCACGTGCGGTGTTCCCACGCCGTTCAGGGTCAGGTCAAGATCATTGCCGGCCAGGTCGGTGAGCTGCTCGCCACGCAGGTCGAGGCTGTTGATCGCGATGCCGTTGTTGTCGTTGTCCCCCGCCTGCACCACGTACTGGAACACCAGCGCCGCACTGCCACTGCCGGAAACGTAGGTGGCGTAGCGCGTCACGCCGCCCACATCCAGCACCAGGCGCGGTGGCAACGAGCCGGTCTGCAGGGCTTCGCTGGCATTGACGGTGAAGGTAAGCACATCGCCGGCCTTGTAGTTGCCGTCCAGCGGGGTCGTGACACTGACCACCGTCGGCACCACGCCATCGACATTGACGTTGGCAGTGCTGGCGACGCTGTTGAGGGTGACCTCGATGGTATTGCCCGCAGTGTCGCGGATACTGCCGTTATTGAGCTGCACCGAACTGCCCAGGGTCACACCGTTGGCATCCAGCTGACCACTGGCGACGGTCAGGCGGAACACCAGGGCGCTGCCACCGGAACCAGAAACGTAATCGGCATAGGCCGTGCCGCCGGTATCCAGGGTCACGGCGATGCGCGGCACGCCGGTGGTGGTGTCAACCACCACGTTCTCGCTGAAGTTGACGGTGAAATCGAGGTTCTGGCCAATGATGTAGGTGCCGTCCGATGGCGCACTGACGTTCGCCACCACCGGCACCACGCCATCAACCACGATATTGCTGCGCCCGCCGAGGGAATCGACGCCGCCCACGGTGGGCAGGGTCAGCACCGCGAGGTCGCTGGTGTTGTTGCTGATCGCCGCGCCATTCAACTGCAGTGCCGCCGTGCTCTGGAAGTCCAGATCGGCGCTGAGGTCGCCAGCCTGCACGGTGTACTTGAACACCAGGGTGTTGCTGCCGCTGCCGCTGACATAGACCGCCTCGCGATCGACCAGCCCGGTTTCCAGCAGCAGGCTCGGGCTGCCGCCGCCGAGATCGACATTGACCACCTGGTCCCAGGTCATGCTGATCAGCACTTCGTCGCCGATCTTCACGGTGCGGTCCAGGCCCTGGGCCGAGACGCTGGTGACCTTCGGGTTCACCGGAATGACGTTGATCGAGATGGTGTCGACATCGGTCTTCGCCCCACCGCTGCCGGAGTTGCCGTTGTCGTTGGTCTCGATGGTCAGGCTCGCGGCGCCGAGGAAGGAGCTGCCAGACTTGAAGCTCAAGGTCTGCAACGCAGCATTGATGTTCGCGCGGTTGCCCTCGAAGATCATGCTCCCGTCATTGGTACCGGTGCCCAGCAGCAGGGTGATGCCGCTCAGGCTACTCAGGCTGAGAGTGCCGTTGGTGGCCGTCAGGGTCACGGTCATCAGGCCATTGCCGGCATCCACGTCGGTGATGGAGATGGCGTTGCCGTTGGCGGTGTTGAAGCCCAGGGCGATGTTCTGCGAGGCGGTCTGCGCGCCCGGCACGTTGTTGACCGGGGCATCGTTGACCGCGCTGACGTTGAGGGTGACGGTCTTGGTGTCGGTCTTCTCGCCACCGCTGCCGCTGAAGCCCTTGTCGTTGAGGGTCACGGTCAGGGTCACGCTGGCGGTGGCGTCCTGGGCGGTCTTGAAGGTTACGCCGTTGGCCGCGACGAAGAAGTTGATATCGGCCAGGCTGCCGGACAGGGTCAGTTCGCCGGTCTCGGAGCCGCTGACGGTAACTCCCATGCCGGTGGTGGCGCTCAGGGTGCCGCTCGGCACCGAGAAGGTCGCGGTGACGATGTTGATACCGGCATCGACGTCGGTGAAGCTGAAGCCGCTGATCACGCTCGACACATCTTCGGTCACCGTGATGGACGCCGGCGTGCTGATCACCGGTGCGTCGTTCACTGCGGCGACCTGCAGGGTCACGGTGGTGGTGGCGTCGGACACGCTGGTGGTGTTGATGTTGATGGTCAGGGTCACGTCGCCGCTGGCGTTGGCCGCCGGGGTGTAGAGCAGGCGGTTGGCGGCGATGAAGTTGTTGATGTTGGCCAGGGTGCCGCTCAGGGTCAGGGCCGTCGCCGTGCCGCCCACAGTCACGCCGCCGGCGCCGATGGCGCTGAGGGTGCCGCTGCCGACCGAGAAGGTCGCGACGCCAAGGGTGGTGTCGACATCGCTGAAGGTGATCTGGCTGAGGGGCGTCTGTGTGTCTTCGGTGACCGGCAGCGAGGCCACGGCACTGATGGTCGGCGAATCGTTGACCGCGGTGATGGTGACGTCACGGGTCACGGCGGTCGACTGTGCGTTGCTGCCATCGGTCACGATGAACTGCACGGTACGGGTGGTGCTGTTCGGGCTGTTCGAGGAGTTGTTATAGGTAATCGCCCGCAGCGCGGCCTCGAACTGGGCCACGGTCGCCTGGTTGCCGGCGGAGGTCAGGGTCAGGGTGCCGGTGCCGACGGTCCAGGTGCCGATGATGTTGCCCATGGTCAGCCCGTCGTTGACGAAGCTCAGGGTGTCCTGGCTGCTGAAGTAGGTCAGCATCCGCGCACTGGCACTGAGCGGATTCGGACCGTCCGCATCGACCAGGGTCAGGCCCGGGTCCACCGCGACCGGGTTGGAGGCGACGTTATTGCCTTCGCTCCAGGACGCCGCACCACTGCTCACGGTGACCACCGGCGCATCGTTGACCGCAGTGACCACCACGCTGGCGGTGTCGGTGCCCGAGGAATAGGCCGAGGTGCCGCCGGAAATGGTGGTATCGCGCTTGGTACCTTCGAGGCCAGCGGTACCGCTGGTCTGGTCCCAGGCCTTATAGATGAGGGTCGCCGTTTCGCCGTGGACGCCATCCGGAACATAACGGACCTTGTTGGTCGTGTTCAGGATCAGCGCAGTGGTATTCGAGACCGCGCCGACATCGGTCCAACTGGTGCCATTATCGAGGCTGAATTGCCATTTGCCATAGGTGCCGGTCAGTTCGGTGATGGCGATCCCTTTCACCGCGCCGGTATCGACATCGGTGATGCCGCCGATCAGCGAACTGACCAGGTTGCCCGCGTTGTTGGTGGAGGTGTCGTTCAACCCGGTCAGGGTCGGAAGTGTCGCGACCATGACTGGCGCGTCGTTGACCGAGGTGACTGGCTGGTTGGCTACCGCCGTGACGATGGAGAACGCCGTGGTGCCACCGTTGCTGGTGGTATCGGCAGTGCCACGGATACCGTTGACGGACGCCATACCAGTGGTCTGGTCCCAGCCGCGGAAGGTCAGGCTGGCGGTCTCGCCGTTGGCACCATCGGGGACATAGCGGATATAGGTGGTGGAAGCCAGCAGCAACGCGCTGGTGCTGGACACGGTACCGAAGTCGGTCCAGTTGGCGTTGTCGGTGGAATACTGCCAGATGCCATTGCCGGACTTGGTGATCACCGCGATACCACGCTGGGCACCGACATCGGGGTCGACCATTGTGTAGTTGGTCAGCAGGGTCAAGATCTGCGTGCCGCTGCTGGTGGTGTCTTCGTTGATGCTCGGCAGGCTGTACGGCCCGCCGGCGAGGACCGGTGCATCGTTGATGCCGACCACGGTCACGGTGCTGGCGACCCCCACGGCGATTGTGGGGATGCCACCGTTGTCCGTGCCACCGTTGTCGCTCAGGGTGTTCAGTGTCACGACCCGGTTGGCGGTGTTCGGGCTCTCGCTGTCATTGCGATAGGCCATGGTGTTGAGGATGGTCTGCACCGTCGCCACGTCCAGGCCGGCGCCGCTGCTGAGGGTGACGTTGGCGGTGCCACTGGTCACCGAGACCGTGACCGTGATGCTATTGCTGTTGGTGGTCAGGCTGGTGCCGTTGATCAGGGTCACGTCGCTGCCGTCGATCAGCAGCTTCTCGGCGGCACCGTTGGCCACGCCGCTGACGCTGAATGTCATCTGGATCACTTTCTGCCCGGACTCGACGGTGTTGACCGTCGCGCCGCTGAACAACTGCACCGCCGAGGTGTTCTCGGTGTAGGTCGGGTTGCTGGCGGAGAGGTTGACCACCGGCGCGTCGTTGACCGCCAGGACGTTGAGGGTCACCTCGGAAACCGCGCTGTTGCCGCCGGCGCCGTCATCCATGCTGATTGAAACGGTACGCGGCGTGGTGTTCGGCTCGGTGGTGTTGGAGTTGCGGTAGGCCAGGTTGTGCACCAGGGCAGCGACGGTCGTCGGGTTGGCGTTGCTGGTGAAGGTGACCACCAGCGGGCTGCCGTTGCTGCCGCCGGTGTAGGTGCCGATCACCAGGCCGTTGTACATGATCGAGGCGCCGGAAAGGATGATCTTGTTGGCGCCGGCCACCTCGTCGCGAATGAACAGTACGTCTTCGCTACCGCTCAGGCCGGTGGTGATCTGCACGGTCAGCTTGCCGCCGCTGAAGTTGGCAGAGTCAGCGTCGGTGACGGTGGCGTTGCCTCCGTCATCGAGCAGCACGTAGGAGGCGCCTTCGACGTAGGCAACGGTGTCGCCATTGAAGTTGCCGATAACCGGCGCGGCCACTGCCGAGACGGTGAAGTTCAGCGTGGTGTTGTCCCGGATGCCCTTGTACACCTGGCCGTTGGCATTGGCGAAGGTTTTGTTGTCGATGCGCACGGCATAGGCCACCCCGGCGATCATGTCGGCCGGTGGGTCGATGGTCCAGGTGGTGCCACTGCCGGTGACGCTGGCGGTGGTCACGTCGATGGTCTGGATGATCTGGTTGTCGCTGGTGCGCACGATATAGATGTTGCCCGTGCCCTTGGTCACCGCCTCGTTGAAGGTCAGGGTGATGTTGGCGCTGGGGGCCACGGTCAGGCTGTTGTCGGCCGGGGTGCTGCTCACCAGCCTGGGCAGGCTGCCGCTCTGCACGAACACGCTGGTCTGGCCGGCGGTGGACGAGGTCGCCATGAGATCGATATCGCCATCGCCATCGAAGTCGCCGACGCGGTATTGCTGGTTGGCCATGTCCGGCAGGACCACGCCGGAAAATGGCGACGCGCCCTGAGCGACATCGACGAACGTGCCGTTGTCGTTGCGTACGTATTTCCACACGCCATTGCTGAGCGTCTGATAGAGGATGTCGGCATCGCCGTCGCCATCGAAGTCCGCCACCACCACCCGGTTCACCGAGGGCGCCGGCAAGTTGGCCGAACTGGTCAGGTCTTCGAAGGTCCCGTTGTTGTTGTGCAGATAGCGCATGGCCTGGTTGGAGGGAGTGATGAGGATATCGGTGTAGCCATCGCCATCCATATCCGCCGCCTTGTACAGGTAGGCGCTGAAATCGATCAGGTTCACGTTGCGGAACGGCGAGCTGGCGTCGGTGCTGAGCACTGTGGTGAACGAGCCGCTGCCATTGTTCATCATCACGTACCAGTTGGAGCCGGTACCGGCGCTCTGGTAGAGAATGTCGGCAGCACCGTCGCGGTTGAAGTCGCCCACCACGGTACGGTTGCCGAAAGACGGCCCGCTCAGCGCGGTGGTGGTGAATCCGCTACCGGTATTGATATAGAGGTTCATGGTGCCGCCCGTGACTGCGGCGGCCAGCAGGTCGATACGGCCATCACCATTGAAGTCGGCGGCATGGTAGTTGGTGCCACCGGTGTGGGCATCGAGCAGGGTCACGCCGTTGAACATCGAGTTGGCCTGGTCGCTGATGCTGAAGGTGCCATCGGCATTGCCTAGGGCGAGGCTCCACGGTGCATTGGTACCGGCAGCCTGGAACAGCACGTCGGAACGGCCATCACCATTGAAATCGCCGACCACATAGCGCATGAGGCTGGTGCCACTGCCCAGCACTGGCGCGGAGGTCACGAAGCCACCGCTGTAGCTCGAGACCAGCAAACCGTCATAGCCGCTTACACTGAGCGCGCTGGTCTCGATGGTGCCGCTGCTGCGCTCCAGGGTCCAGTTGCCACCCAGGGCTGCCGCGCCGGTATCGTCCACCGAGGCTGCAACATCGGCACCGGTAATCGACGCCAGTTGGTCGAGGAATGCCTGGCCTTTGTCGCCCTGGCCCACATCACAGCCATAGAGCATCAGGTCGCCATCGGCCTTGAGGGTCGCGCCGATGCTCTCCAATGCCGCGCGATGCTCGGCCAGGTTGTTGCTGGCCAGCCACAGGTTGCCCAGTTGCACGGTGCCATCGGCGCCGTGGGACAACAGGTGGATGGCGTCGAGGTTCTCGCGCCCCTTGAGGTAGTCGGCCATCTGCTGCAGGCCGTCCTTTTCCGGATCGAGGACTACCACTTCGGCGTTGGCGGACACGCCCGCGAGCAGTTGCTCGACATTGCTGACCTGCCCGTCGATGAACACCACTTCGTGGCGCTGGCTGCCCTGCTGCTGGCTGGCAGTCGCGCCGGTCGCTGCCGGGGCCTGGCTGCTGTCGTTGTCGGAGGTGCTGTCCTTGGCCGCGTCGGCAGTGGTCTGCGCCGCAGCATCCTGGGCGACCACACCCACGGACGCATCGAACATGATCCGCGGCTCAAGGGCCATCAGCAGCGGAGCCTGACCGGGGTCAGCGGGCTGAGGCTGCTGGGCGGACTTGCGCGAGAGTCGTTCGATGAATTTCATGGTGCACCTCCTGGTGGTCACCGCATCGCCCGCTTGGGCCATGCGATCAAAAAAGTGGCGGTGCCCTGGGGCACCGCCGATTGTTGCCGTTAGTTGCGACTCGGGAAAATGCCCTGCATCGCGATGATGAAGTTCACCGTGATGTAGGGGCTCAGTACCGAGGACGGAATGTTGCCGCCCACCAGCGCCGCGGTGCCGGTCACGCTGACGCCGCCGGTCAGGGTGACAGGCGACGGCGACAGGTTGACGCGAGGCAGTGGAGTGCCGTTGTTGTCGTTGCCGCTGTGGAACAGCTGGTAGGTGGTACCAGCGCCATCGTTGGGGATGCCCAGGCAGCCGCCAGGGATCGGTGTAACGCTGGTGGCGTCGGCGTTCACTACCTGGGCGGTACCGGTCGCCGCCAGGGTGCTGTTGGTGATCATCGACAGCAAGTGCGTGTGGGTCGGCATGTTGGTCGACAACTGGGTCACCGACTCGCTGCCGCCTTTCTGGCCCATTTCGTAGTTCGCCAGGCCAGCGCCCTGCCCTTGGCCTACCGGCGCGCGGCTACGCAGGTCCGGGAGGGCGAAGGTGCTGACGCCGTCGCCCCCGAACTGGGTACCCAGCAGGGCGAACAACGCAGTGTTCTGACTCAACGGTACGACCTGGCCTGCGCACAGCGACCAGCCGTACGGAGCGAAATTGAACCCTGCCATCCTGATTTCACCCAGATAGGGATCAGCCATCAGACTCTTCCTTATGTTGACTTGCGTGGTTGGTTGAACTGCGAATCAAGGCGTTTAGGCAACCGCAACGCGGTCGCGATGAATCACCGCTTCAAGTACGTGGCGGCCGTCGGCTTCGGGGCGCATCGGGCTCATCAGCAAGGCCCAGGGCTGCGCACGGCCTGGGCCGTAAAGATTGAATACCGCTTGCGGCAGCACGACCCCGTGAGGCAAGGCCAGCACCAGCGAATAGCACTCGTAGTTCTCGTTCATGGCAGTACCATCGAGCACCTCCAGCAGGCTGACCTGCAGGCCATGATCGTGGGCGATCTGCAGCACGAAGCCCTCGGGATCGGCGTCGAGCAGTTCCTGCCGGCTGGGAATGGGGTCGTGGACGGGCTCGCTCATGAGACTTTCCTTGTGTCGGTGCGGGCGTCGCGGCGCAGCTTCAGGTACACCCCGGATTCGCCGCAGACATAAAAGCCCAGCCGGCCATACAGCCGCTGTGCCGGATTGAAGGTTTCGACGAAGAGTTCGACCTTGAGCCCCTGTTCGTCCGCCCGGCGCAATTGCGCTTCGATCAGGGCGGATCCGATACCCTGGCCCTGGAACTCGGGAAGCAGGGTGATATCGATCAGATTTAGGGTGGTCGGCCCCCAGAACATATAAAGACGGCCAATCGGCTGCCCTTCAAGTTCGATGATCAATAATTCCCCATCGGAATAATGGGCTTGATAGTAAGTGTGCTGAGCATTGAACTGCTGACTGAGAAACGCCGCGATCTGCTCGGCGGGCCAGCCGGTCTGGGACATCTCCTGCGCACGCGACCCGGCAAACAGCCGTTCGATAAACGCCATATCGTCCGGATGCAGGGCACGAAGGGTCACAGCATGCTTCGACATCAATGCGAACATCCTTGTAGAAATAACTTGGCGAACTAACTTTTATTGTGACGGGCGTCACGCTTACTTGCATGGCGAATTGACAGCAGATTACTCCAACTGTCTTACAATCGCACTACTAAAATCCACTTTCTCTTACCCCCAGAGCAGCCAGTCGTCGCCAGGCGGATCCTAATAGCGACATGGCCTGTCCATCCAATACCACAAGGCCTCTCTGCGGGTGCGAAACCTGTTCTGGCGCACCATTTTCGAGCTCGAAACGCACGCCGTATTGCGCTTCCAGTGGCTGCGCCCGCTTCTCTTCGTCGCGCCGCACGGCAATCGGTCCGCGCTGATCGGACACCAGGGCTTCCTGATCGATATAAGAGACGCCATTGGCGTCCACATCTTTAAGGCGGACCTGCAAAGAATCGCGCAACACGTCATCGGCCACGAAATGCCCGGTGGTGCCCGGCGCCACCCGCCACAGATCGGCTTCGGCGAGGTAACCGCGCAGGCGCAACCCGCCGCCGGCAACCTGGGCCACGGGCAGGTCGACGCTGATCCAGCGACCCGGCGCAAGGTTCGTGGCCAGATCACGCACCACGCCTGCATGCGGAGCGCGCAGGCTCAATCGTTCACGCTGGGCGGCCAACCCCCGGTACTCGGCGACCGACTCGGCCAGCCGCTGCTCGAGAATGCCGCTGTCCGCCGCCGTGGCGCTGCGGCTCGACTGACGACGCAGTTGCAACTGGGTGATCTCGATCTCGCGGCGGGTGATGCTCATGCGCGACTCCAGGTCTGGCGACTCGAGCGTCACCAGTACCTGGTTCTCCTCCACCGTTTGCCCGTCCTTGACCAGCACTTCGCGAATCCGCGCCGCCGCCGGGGCATGCAGCGCGCTGACCCGCTCGGCCTCCAGCATCGCCGGCACTTCAACACCGCTGCGCCACGGCACGATCAGCATCACCAGCAACACCAACAGGCCGCTACCGAGGACCAGCACCTTGCGCGGCTGGGCCTTGTCCCGGTGCTTCCACCAGTGCTGCCATTCACGCCAGATCGGCAGGCCGATGAACCACACCAGCTCGACCATCATCAGGAAGATGCCGAGCACTTTGAAGAACAGGTGATACACCGCCAGGGCGATACCGAAGAACAGCACCGCACGCCAGATCCACGAGGCGTAGCCCCAGCACAGCAGACGCTTGCGCAAGGCCGGCGACCAGCGCTCGGGCGCCGGCTCGCCATAGCCGAACAGCAACTCGCGCAGGTGCCAGCGGCACAGGGCGAAACCACGGCCCTGAAGGTTGTCGACACCCCACAGGTCGCTGAGCAGGAAATAGCCATCGAAGCGCATCAGCGGATTGACGTTGATCGCCAGGGTGGTGATCCAGGTGGCACTGGCCAGCATGAACGCCGCGGTACGCCCTGCCCCGTCCGGCAACAGCGACCAGGCGAGCAAGGCGATACAGGCCAGCAGCAGCTCGGCCAGCACACCGCCGGCACCGATCAGCAGGCGGGTGCGGCGGTCCTGCACGCGCCAGGCATCGCTGACGTCGGTGTAGAGCATCGGCAGCAGCACCATGAACGCCACCCCCATGCTCGGCACCCGGCAGCCGGCACGCTTGGCCATATAGGCGTGGCCAAACTCGTGGCACAGCTTGGCGAAACCGAGGGCGATGGCGAAGGCGGCCATGCCGCCCAGACTGAGCAGGTGCGGGAAGGTGGCCAGGAACCGCTCCCAGTCGCGCATCACCAGGAACAGGCCGAGCAGCAACACAGTCGGCAAACCGAAGCGCAGCAGATTGCGGCCGTGACGTTCCAGCCACGGCCAGGTGCGATTGAGAAAAGCGTCCGGGCGCCACAGCGGAATGCGGAAGAACAGGTACTTGTGCAGCACCTGGGTCCACAAGCCCTGACGCTGACTGGCGGCCTTGGCTTCGTAGCCGGCACGCTGTTCGGCATCGCCGGCGCTGATCAGGTCATGCCCGCGCAGAAAGCGCAGCAGTTCCTCTACCGCTTGCGGTGCGATGGGCGCACCGGGCTCGGCGTTGGCGGCCTTGAGCACCCGCGACGGGTCGCCCAGGGCCCAGTGCCGCAGCAGGCGCATGGCCGGCGCGCCGAGTTTGAAATAACGCCCGCGCAGCGGATCGGCGAGGGTCCATTGCGGCGAACCGTCCAGCCCCGGCGCACCCGGCGAGAGCTGCAGGTCGGGACGCAGCGCCGGCAACATCACAGGCCCACCGCCTGACGCAAGGCGGCCAGCGGCCGGCGCAGCAGGTACAGGGCCAGCGGTGCGCGGTCACCGAAGACCTTGGCGGTACCGCGCAGGCCAATACGCGGCGGCGCATTCTCGAAATTCGCATCGAGCCGGTACGCCAGTTGCCCGGCCGGCGTGCTCTGCGCCTGGTAGGCCGCACGCTCCAGGATGGCGCTGTGGCGGTTCAGCGGATCGCTGTCGAGGAACAGCGCCACTTCAGCGCCCTGCTCCAGGCCGATGGCGTCGGCCACCGGCAACTCGATGCGCAACTCGGCCTGGGCCGGATCGGCGATTTCCATCAGGCGCTCACCGGTCCGCATCGGCTTGCCGACGAAACGCTGGGCATCGGCGAACACCGCAATGCCATCGCGCTCGGCGCGCACTTCGCTGCGGGCCAGCAGGTCGCGGGCGTAATCACGTTCGGTACGCTTCTGCTCCACCCTCGCTGCCAGCAAATCGATCCGGGCGCTGGAATCGGCGTCGGAGAAGGCACGCTGGGTATTGGCCTTGAGCTCGGCCTCGGCCACGCCAAGGGTGCGCTCGGCGACATCGGCCTGAGCCTTGAGGCTGGTGGCGTCAAAGCGCACCAGCACGTCGCCGGCTTTCACCGACTGGTTGGGTTTGACCAGGAATTCCGCCACCACGCCGTCCAGCGGCGCGGCCACCACCTGGCCGTTGCGCGGAACGACTTCCGCAGGTGCCAGCACCGATTGGCGCACCGGCACCAGCAGCATCAGCAGCAACGCACCGGCGATGGCCCAGCGGGTCCGCGCCGGCCAGCGCAGACGCCAAGGTTTGCCGGGGTGCAGCGCCCGCCAGGCGTGGCTGTAGCAGTCGCCCAGTTGCGCCAGCAGCGCCTGCTCGGCTTCGCTCCAGGGATTGTCGCGGGCCAGCCACAGGCCGCCGAAGACTTCGCCTTCACGGTTCTTCAGTGGCAGCCAGAACGCATGGGGCGCCGACAGGGCCTGCCAGTCATCGCGGCTGGCCTGATCCAGGTCTTCCGGTGGCACCGCACCGGGCAGCGCGAAACGGTCGCTTGCCGCCAGCCGGGCGGCAACCCGCTCGATGAACACCACGAAAGGTGCATTCGGCTCGACCACGCTGATGCCGGTCAGGGCACGCACCTTGCCGGTGATCAGCAATGCCGCGTGACGAAAACCGAACAACGGCTGGCTGTCATTGACCATGCTGAACGACAGCACCTCCACCGATGCCGCAGCACGGGCCTGACGCTCCAGCTTCAGATAGTGGGCGAGCAGTTGCTCGAGCGCACCGGGGACGGGAGCGTTCATTGCGGCTCCGCGAAGTGCGCCGTGCCGCTCATGCCGGCCAGCAGGCCCGGAGTGCTCGCCGGCAGGCTGCCGATCAGCAGCAGCGTCTGGCTGCCTTCGTCGATGCGCGCGCCAAGGCGCTTGACCACCGCGTTGATCGGCTGGCCGGTTTCATCGGGTACGAAACTGAAGGTCTGTTCGGGCTTGAGCTTGCCCAGCCAGCGCGATGGCACCAGCAGATGGATTTCCAGGGAGCGGTTGTCGACGATTTCCAGCAGCGGCGCGCCGCTGGCGACGCTTTCGTGGGCCTGGACCCGACGCGCGACCACCTGGCCATCGAACGGCGCCTTCACCTGGCAGCGCTGGACCTGCACCTGATAGACCTGCGACTCGGCCTGGGCCTGGGCCTGACGCGCCTCGGCCAGCGCCACTTCGAAACGACCGACAGAATTGAGCGCCGCCAGTTGCTGCTTGTTGCGCAGTTCTTCACGGGCGGCGCGTACCGCAGCGCCGGAGGCATTGGCCTGGGCCTGATACGCGCTGCAATCGAAGCGCACCAGCACATCGCCCTTGCTGAACGACTGGCCTTCGGCGAACGGGATCTCGGTAACGCGACCGGGCAGTTCGCTGGCCAGCACCGCCTGGGAGCGGGCGCGTAGCACACCGCGGACCTCGCTGGCGGTGGCACTGCTGCCCTCGAGCAGTGGATCGCTGTCGCTCGCCGCCTGGGCCACACCGCTGATCAGAGCGAACACCGCCCACCACGCTACCTGCTTCATCTCGGTACATCCCTGTAAAGGTTTTGATTTGTTTCAGTTTGGGTATCGGCGGCTCTGGAAAGAACCTGAGAAGCCGTTGGTCAGTGCCTGTCGTGGCCGTTGCACGGGGCTTGGTTGCACGGGACTTAAAGGAGAAGCGGAGCCTCGGCCGGGCGCCGGAAGGAAAATGAGAACGTCGTCACAAAAATGGACTCTCAATCAAGTGGCCGGATGCTATCAAGGTTTTTCCTGAGGCGGAAGCCGGCCGCTCGTCGGTTCGATGAAGATTGTCCGACAGGGCTGTCGAAAGCCTGCCCCCTCCAATCGACCAGCAGGACAAGCCCACCCCCCGGAGTGACCGCCATGGACAACCCCTCCAAGCACCGGACCGTGAACCGCAGTGAATGGCTCGCCGCCCGCCGCCAGCTACTGCTCCACGAAAAGGCCTTCACCCACCAGCGCGACGAACTCAGCGCCGCCCGCCGCGCCCTGCCGTGGGTACGGGTGACCGAGCCCTACCGATTCGAGGGCGATACCGGCACGCTGAGCCTGGAGGCACTGTTCGCCGGGCGCAGCCAGTTGCTGATCTACCACTTCATGTTCGCCGACGGTTGGGACGAAGGCTGTCCAGGTTGCTCGTTCCTTGCCGACCACTTCGACGGCGCAAACCTGCACCTGGCTCATCACGACGTCTCGCTGGTGGCGGTGTCACGGGCGCCGTTCGGCGAATTCCAGGCGTTTCGCCGGCGCATGGGCTGGAAATTCGACTGGGTGTCGTCCCATGGCACCCGCTTCAACGAGGACTTTGGCGTAACCCCGTCGGGGGAATACAACTACGCGCCCTATGAGGGCGACGAAACCGAGCTGCCGGGGCTGAGCGTGTTCTACAAGGATGACGAGGGCGAGATCTTCCACACCTACTCCAGCTATGCCCGGGGGCTGGACATTCTCGTCGGCACCTACAACTTCCTCGACCTGATGCCGCTGGGGCGCAACGAGGACGGCACCATGGACTGGGTGCGGCACCACGATCGGTACGAGGGCGACCACAAAGCGCACTGCTGCCATTGACCCCCCAATCGCCGGCAATGCCGGCTCCCACAGGGATCGCGTGCACCGCAGTCCATCCCGTGGGAGCCGGCGTTGCCGGCGATGAGACCTCATGCCAGCCATGAGCCCGAACGAATCTGCTTTAATACGCGCTTTTCCCAAGGCTCGCCCCATGCCTCACCCTTCCCTTCATGTGCTGGTCATCAGCCACGCCTGGCCCGAACCGTCCGCGCCTTCAGCCGGCAACCGCCAGATGCAGATCCTCGACAGCGTCCTCGCAAGCGGCTGGCGCGTGACCTTCAGCAGCCCGGCAGCACGCAGCGAAAACACAGCTGGCCTGGCTGCGCGGGGCATCACCGAGCACCGCATCGAACCCGACGGCAGCCGCTTCGACGAGTTTGTCAGCGAACAGGCTCCGGACGTGGTGCTGTTCGACCATTTCACCCTGGAAGAGCAGTTCGGCTGGCGCGTGGAACAGCATTGCCCGGATGCCCTGCGGGTGCTGGACGTCGCCGAACTGCAGAGCCTGCGCGACGCCCGCCAGGTAATGCTGCGCCAACGCCTGACCTTCGGCCTGGACCCGAACGACTTTCGCGAACTGTTCGCCACCTCCGGTCCCGACCTGTACCGGCAGATGGCCCCCGCCGACCTGGCCCAGCGCGAGTTGGCCGCGATCTACCGCAGCGACCTGAGCCTGGTGGTGTCCGATGTGGAGATCGACTTGCTGGTCAACGGCTTCGCCGTGCCGCCGGATCTGCTGCACTGGTGTCCGCCGATGCTGCACCCGAGGGGCGAAACGCCGCCGCCGTTTGCCGAACGCGAACACTTCGTCAGCCTCGCCAATGTGCGGGATGCGGCCGACTGGGACGCGGTCCTGTGGTTGAAACACAACCTCTGGCCAATGATCCGCCGCCGCCTGCCCGAGGCGCAATTGCATATCCATAGCCTCGGCAGCTCGCCCAAGGCCGCCACCCTGCACGCCCCGGAAGACGGCTTCCTGATCCTCGAAAACACCGACGGGCCGCAGCAGAGACTGGACGAGGCTCGGGTGTACCTGGCGCCGCTGCGCGTGGGCGCAGGCATCAACGGCACACTGCTCGACGCCCTGCAGGCGGGCACACCCTGCGCGACCACACCGATCGGCGCGCAAGCCTTGCAAGGCGCATTGCCATGGCCGGGCCTGGTGTCCGAGACCGCCGAAGGCCTGGCCCAGGCCGCCGCCCTGCTGTACAGCGACGAGGCCCGCTGGAATCAGGCCCAACGCGACGCGCGCCAGTTGCTGGGTGCCCGCTACGACGGACGTCGGCACAGCGCCGCGCTGGCGCAACGGATCGAACAGACCCTGGAGGAGTTGCCGGCACAGCGCCTGTACAACTTCACCGGAACGATGCTGCGCCGCCTTCAGCGCAAGCATCCGCAAACGGACTGAAACGCGGCTCCCTTCAGCGACGGCGCAACAGATAGGTGTCCATGATCCAGCCCTTGCGCGCCCTCGCCTCTTCGCGGGCGGCAAGGATGCTGGCCTTGACCGCCGCCAGCGGCCCGCTGATCAGGATTTCGTCCGGACTGCCGAGGTAGGCACCCCAGTAGATATCCAGTTCGGGGTCGTCCAGCTCGGCGAACGCACACTTGCCATCGAGCATCACCAGCAGGTTGTCGATCCGCGCCACCTCGGCCAGGCGGCGTCCGGGCAGGATCTGGATGGGCTCGCCGATCCGGTTGAGGGGCACGCGATGACGGGCCGCCAGCGCCTGGACGCTGCTGATCCCGGGAATCACCTCCAGACAGAACTCCTGCCCCTGCACCTGCTCGAGGATGCGCAAGGTGCTGTCGTACAGCCCGGGCTCACCCCACAGCAGGAAGGCCCCGCACTCCCCTTCACCCAACTCGTCCGCCAGCAACCGGGCATAGAGCGCGGCACGCTGCTGGTGCCAGTCCCGGACCGCGCCGAGGTAGTCGCCGGCCTCGGCATCGCGGCGCGGATCATCCACCTGCACCAGCCGGAACGGACGGGTCACCAGGTCGGCGAGCATCTGCTTGCGCAGTTGCAGCATGTCGTCGTTGCTCTGGTGCTTGTCGAGCACGAAGAACACGTCGGCCCGGTTCATCGCATCGATGGCTTCCAGGGTGATCTGCCGCGGGTTGCCCGGGCCGATGCCGATCAATAGCAGGTGCTTCATGTCGAACTCCCGAAAGGCACCGGACCGCTCGCACCGGCGTTACCAGATGGAGAAGTTGTAGCTGACAATCACCCGTGTCTCATCCATGTCGCGGGCATATTTCTCGTAGTTGCTGCGGTAGGTAGCGTTGCGCAGGCGCACACTGACATCCTTGAAGGTGCCACTCTGCACCTGGTATTTCAGCTCGCTGTCGCGCTCCCACTCCTTGCCCTCGGCCATGCTGCCGAGCACGGCAACGTGGTCGCCGTTGATATAGCGGGTGAAGAACGTCAGGCCTGGAATGCCCAGGGCCTTGAAATCGTAGTCGTAACGCAATTGCCAGGAACGCTCCTGCGCCGCCGCGAAGTCGTTGACCTGGGCGTAGTTCACCAGGTACGGGTTGCTGCCATCCAGGTACGGCATGGCGCTGTCGCCGTACATGCGCTGCCAGCCCGCGCTGAACTTGTGGCCGCCGAGGCTGTAGCCGAACATGCCGCTGAAGGCACGGTGGTCGATGTCGCCGGCACGGGCGCGCCCGACGTCATCGCTCTTGATCAGGCGCAGGTCTGCCGACAGCGCGCCCAGCGCCAGCGGCTGGCTGGCCGCAAGGCCGAGGAAGTGCTGACGATAGATGTTTTCCAGCCTGGCGACCTGATACTGGGCGCTGACACGGTCGTTGATGCGATAGTCCAGCCCGGCCAGGTCGAAGTGATCGGCGGTGGTATCGCAGGCATAGCGCTTGTTCTTGCAGTGCACGCGGATGTCCTGGGCATCGGTGGAATCGCGGGCGGTGTATTGGTCGAGGCGCATCAGGCTCAGGCGCAGATCGCTCGACTCTTCACTGGTCAACGCGGCACCGTGGAACATTGTCGGCAACAGGCGACCGTCGTTGTATTTGAGCAACGGCATGTCCGGCAGCATCGCGCCGTATTTCAGCACGGTCTTCGAATAACGAACTTTGCCGGTCAGACCGAGCTTGGCGTATTGATCCACCGAGCGCCGCGGGTCATGTCCGCGGGACGGCAACAACCCACTGTTGCTGTCAGCCGGACTTGAATCGAGTTTGAATCCATACATGCCCAGCGCATCGACACCAACGCCCAGCGGGCCTTCGGTATAGCCGGATTGAATGTTCAGAATAAAACCCTGCGCCCATTCTTCGCGTTTCGACGCGCCCTGCGCGGAACTGCTGTGGCCGTCACGAAAGTCGCGATTGAAGTAAACATTGCGCGCCTCGACACGCGCACTGCTGTCTTCCAGAAAACCACCGGCCTGGGCCGATACACTGACGAGCAAACCCGCCAGACCGCACAGATGGCGCCCGGAAGAGCAGGAAACAAAACAAAGCATGAGCCACGGCAATCCGAATTAAAGGCCAGCAACCGGCCCCGTTCCGAATGATGGGGCCTTCTGCACCGGGCAACTGCGCACGGCGGCCGCGGATTATCGGCAAGCGCTCTGGCCCGGCCCATTGGACCATGGTCGAAGGCGTCGCCGGCAAGCCGTTGCCGAGTGTGTTGCACGCGGAACATCGGCAAGTTTGAAAGTTCAACGTGCTACAACAATAAAAGTTAACTGTAAGTCCACGGGCGATTGGCTACACTGTTTAGTATGCTGTTGTTACAGCCCCCGTGATCGTTGTGTTAATTGCCTCTATCGCAGTGCGCAACACCATAAAGGAGTGATTATCGTGTCCAGACTTGCAGAGTTTCGAGCCGCGGAAAAAGCCCTACAGGAACAGCTCGCTCAACTGGAGGCGCTTAAACAGGACGCCGGACTCAAACGTGAAATCGAGTTCGAGCAAAAACTCGTTGCGCTGATGAAGAGCTATGACAAAGGACTGCGTGACATCATTGCGATTCTCGACCCTGCCGCGGCCACCCGCCCGTTGGCACAACCGTCGAAAAAACGGCGGGCGCGGGTGGTGAAAGTCTATGAAAACCCGCATACCGGCGAACTCATCGAAACCAAGGGCGGCAACCATCGCGGGCTGAAAGCCTGGAAGCAGCAATACGGTGCCGGAGAAGTCGACAACTGGTTGCGCACCTGATCTCCCGCTTCACAGATTTTTCACAAGGGGTGGATCAGGATGAAGACTGCTAAAGGATTAGCGCCCCATGCGCCCGCTTCGGCGGGCTTCTAATTCCGACGCTCCGTGACGCGAGTCACGGGGCGCAATTGTTTGCGCAATGGTTTCAGTTCCGTATCATGGCCTTCTGATTTTTCCTACAGCGGAGTGCCCATGAGCCTGCAAGATCTCGATAACCTTCCCGGCGTCACCGCGCAACCCGATGCCGCCACCCGCCACTTCGTGTTCAACCACACCATGCTTCGGGTCAAGGATGTCGCCAAGTCCCTGGACTTCTACACCCGCGTGCTGGGCTTCAGCCTGGTGGAGAAGCGCGACTTCCCCGAAGCCGAGTTCAGCCTGTACTTCCTGGCCCTGGTGGACAAGGCGCAGATCCCGGCCGATGCGGCCAAGCGTACCGAGTGGATGAAATCGATCCCCGGGATTCTCGAACTGACCCACAACCACGGCACCGAGAACGATCCGGCGTTTGCCTATCACAATGGCAATACCGATCCTCGCGGGTTTGGCCATATCTGCATTTCCGTGCCGGATATTCGTGCGGCGTGCGAGCGGTTCGAGGCGCTTGGTGTGACGTTCCAGAAGCGTTTGAGCGATGGGCGTATGAAGCATCTGGCGTTCGTCAAGGATCCGGATGATTACTGGGTCGAGATTATTCAGCCGACCGAGTTCTGATTTTCGCTGAGGGTGGGAGTCTGTGCTGGTTTTGAGTGATTATCCAGCATTTTTGGCGACGTTATCGGCCCGTTCCGCCCTTACGGCGGCTTACTTTTGTCTTGTCAAAAGTAAGCAAAACCGCTGGCTCCCACATACGGCCCTACGCTTCGCTCCGGGTTCCCTCGCTCCGGTGTCCTCCAGGGGCCGCGCGGCCTACGACTTGCTTCGCCAAGTCTACGACTCGCGCTCTTCGGCTACGCCGAAGGGGGCTGCGCCCCAGCCCCTTCCGAACACCTCCACTCGGCCTCCTGAAGTCGCAGGTTACGGGCGGCGTTCTTGCGGACGGATCTTCGAAATTCGGATCTGATTTTGACAGGCGATCCAAAGAGCCGGAGCTTTTGCTCTGGCTTTTGCTCTTCATGCGCGTCAGTTCAGACGCCGCCAATTGCGACTTCAGCCGGCCGAGTGGAGGTGCCTGTAGGGGCCGGGTGCGTAAGCACCCTTCGGCGATAGCCGAAGACGCGAGATGTAGATTTGCGAAGCAAATCGTAGGCCGCGCTGGCCCCGAAAGGTGCCGGAAGGAGGGGACCCGAAGCGAAGCGTAGGGCCGGATGTTGGGAGCGGGCGGTTTTGCTTACTTTTGACAAGACAAAAGTAAGCCGCCGTAAGGGCGGAACGAGCCGGCAACGTCGCCGAAAATAACGGATATGCCCACAAATCAAGCACCAAACAACCGCCCCCACCCAACAGCGAATCAGGGCGCCGGATTCGGCTGCCGCACATGAATCGCCTCGATCCCCGCCAGCAACTCATCCGTCAGCTTCAGCTCAACACTGGCCAGGTTGCTCGCCAACTGATCCAGATTGGTAGCCCCAATGATATTGCTGGTCACGAACGGCCGGCTGGTGACATACGCCAGCGCCAGTTGCGCAGGATCCACCCCATGCTCCCGCGCCAGCGCCACATAGGCCTCAGTGGCCCGCTCCACTTCCGGATTGTTATAGCGCTGGAAGCGATCGAACAACGCCAGCCGCGAATTCGCCGGCCGCTCGCCATTCAGGTACTTGCCCGACAACACACCGAAGGCCAGCGGCGAATACGCCAGCAATCCAACCTTCTCACGAATGGAGATCTCCGCCAGCCCCACCTCGTAGCTGCGATTGAGCAGGCTGTAGGGGTTCTGGATCGACACCACCCGCGGCCAGCCGCGAGTCTCGGCCAGGTGCAGGAAGCGATGCACGCCCCACGGGGTCTCGTTGGACAGGCCAACCTGCCGCACCTTGCCCGAGGCCACCAGGTCCGCCAGCACTTCCAGCGTGTCCTCGATGGCCACGGCATCGTTGTCGGCGGCATCGTGGACATAGCCAAGCTGGCCGAAGAAGTTGGTCTGGCGGTCCGGCCAGTGCAACTGGTACAGGTCCAGGTAATCGGTCTTCAGCCGTTCCAGGCTCGCATCCAGCGCCGCGGTGATGTTGGCGCGATTGAGCCGGGTACTGCCGTTGCGGATGTGTTCGATACGGTGCGGACCGGCAACCTTGCTCGCCAGCACCCAGTCGGCGCGACCGCCGAAGCGGGCGAAGTAATTGCCGATGATCCGCTCGGTCTCGCCGTAGGTCCTGGCGATCGGCGGCACCGGGTACATCTCGGCGGTGTCGATGAAATTGACACCGGCCTCACGGGCCACGCGGATCTGTTCGAAGGCTTCGGCCTCGCTGTTCTGCTCGCCCCAGGTCATGGTGCCGAGGGCGATGGCGCTGACTTCGATTCCGCTGTTGCCCAGTTGACGCTTTTCCATGAATCACTCCTTGGTTGAAAACGGCGCGGCCGCCAGCCCCTGAAAGGCGCCGACGGCCCGTACCCGGTTACGGCTTCAACGCACGGCAGGCTTGAACAGCTCCACGGCGCTGGCGTCGATCTTGCGCGGCAGCAGGCCCTGGGCGAAGAACACGTCGGCGATCTGCTGCTGTTCGGCCAGGTTGTCGGCCTGTACCGGTTGCACATCATAACTGCGTCGGCCATTGGCTTGCTCGACCGTCGCTACATCGAGGTTGCCCCAGAGCGGTCCGAGCACCCTGGCCGCGTCGGTCGGGTTGGCCTTGATCCACTTGCCCGCCCCGCTCAGTGCCTTGAACAGCGTGTTCAGCACCTGCGGATGTGCCCTGGCGTAATCGCTGGAGGCCAGGTAGTAGCGCTGGTAGTTGGACAGGCCCTCGCCATCGCTGAGTACCCTGGCATGTTGCTGGCGCTGGGCACTGGCAACGAACGGGTCCCAGGTCACCCAGGCGTCCACCTTGCGGTTTTCGAAGGCGGCACGGCCATCGGCCGGAATCAGGTAGGCCGGCTGGATGTCACTGAAGTTCAACCCGGCCTTGGTCAGCGCCTGGATCAGCAGGTAATGGCTGCCAGCGGCCTTGGTCACGGCGATTTTCTTGCCCTTGAGGTCGGCCAGGCTTTTCAGCGGCGAATCGGCCGGCACCAGGATCGCCTGGGCCAGCGGCGACGGGGTCTCGCGGGCAAAGTAGGTCAGTTTGGCACCGGCAGCCTGGGCGAATACCGGCACGGTGTCGGCCACGTCCGCCGAGACGTCGACGTTGCCGAGGTTCAGCGCTTCCAGCAACGGCAGGCCGCTGGCGAATTCATGCCAGGTGACGTCGATGCCCTGGGCCTTGAGCTCTTTCTCCAGATTGCCCTGGGCCTTGAGCAGGGTCAGCAGGGTCGAGGATTTCTGGTAGCCGATGCGCAGGGTCTCGGCGGCGCTGGCCGTGCCGGCGAGGCTGGCGCCCAGCACTACGGCGGCGGCCAGCCGGTACAGACGCTTGAAAGGAATCATGGGGAAGCTCCGGTTCAGGGGGTTTGGGTCAGGGCGTCAGCGGCCGGCAGAACGAAGCCGCTCGCAAAGGTGGGCTTGACCTCCAGACGCTCGGCAATCAGGCCATGGGCCTGGTAGAAGTCAGCGGTGTCCTGCTGCTCGCCGATGGTCTGCGCGTCCACCGTCTGCCAGCGCAGTTGCCGACGCTCGAATTGCAGACGGGCCGCCTCCACCGGGAAGCCGATGATCTGGGCCAGGGTTTTCGAGTAGCTGTCGAGGTTGCGGTTGGCCCAGTCCTGCGCCTTGGCCAGACGCGTCAGATAGTCCTGCAGGGCCTCACGGCGGGCCGGGTCGGCCAGGGCCTTGTCGGTGGCGGCCAGGAAGCTGTTGCCACTGGACAGCCCGCGACCGTTGACCAGCACCCGGCCTTGCCCACTGAGCTCGGCCAGCGCGGTATAGGGTTCCCAGGTCGCCCAGGCGTCCACCGAGCCATTGGCCAGGGCGACCTTGGCGTCCACCGGGCCGAGGAAGCGGAACTCCACGTCCTTCTCGCTGAGGCCGGCGCTAGCCAGGGCCTTTAACGCCACGTAGTGGCCGATGGAGCCGCGACCGGTGGCGATGCGCTTGCCCTTGAGATCGGCCGCGCTGTTCAGTGCCGACTTCGGTTCAACCAGCACCGCGGTGCCGTAGGCGTCGGACTTGTCGACAGCGATCGCCTTGACCTGCGCCCCGGACGCCAGCGCAAAGAGCAGTGGCGCGTCACCAATGATGCCGGCATCGATGGCACCAGCGTTCAGCGCTTCGGCCAAGGGCGCCGCAGCAGGAAATTCGGCCCAGCGGATGTCATAGGGCAGGTCGCGCAAAGCGTCGGCGGCTTCCAGTTGGGCGCGCATGTTGCCCTTCTGGTCGCCGATGCGCAGTTCGAGGCGCTCCGCGGCGTAGCTGTGGCCGGCCAGCAGCAGGGCCGCGCCCAGGGCCAGGATTCGGGTAAAGGGGATCATCGCGACACTCCTCAAGCTGTTGTCAGGTTCTGGGTTCCATCCGCCGTTCGTCGCGAATGCCAGTGGACTGTACCGGGCAGTCGATAATCAGTGAAATGCATTTTGGTCATAACCTAATATGCGAACAATTTTTCATTCTCGTGATTAGCTTAGAACCATAAAGAATTTTACATAGCACTTTGCCAAGCATACGGTCATAAGCCCCGCCGGCATGGATCCGCTGTCCAGGGCGGGCCCATGGCGCTCCTGCGAGCGCTCCCTGCGTCTTATGCGATGAGTGCCTGATGAGCCAGTCTTCCGCCACTGCTGTCCCGCTGCACCGACCGACGCCTTCGGCCAGTGCCCCGTCCGGCCTGGACCCGGTCGTCCTTTCCACCCTCACCCGCGAACTGGCCGCCAGCGCCGCCGAACACGACCGCAGTGGCGCCTTCCCGGCCGCCAACTTCGCCCTGCTGCAACGCCACGGCCTGCTCGGCCTGACCGTGCCGAAAGCCTTGGGCGGCGGCGGTGCCGACCTGCCGACAGCGCGCAAGGTGATCGCCGCCGTGGCCAAGGGCGAACCCTCCACCGCGCTGATCCTGGTGATGCAGTACCTGCAGCACTTCCGCCTGCAGGACGATCAGCGCTGGCCGGTGCACCTGCGCGAGCGGCTGGCCCGCGAGGCGGTGGAAAACGGCGCGCTGATCAACGCGTTCCGCGTCGAACCCGAACTCGGCACGCCTGCCCGGGGCGGCCTGCCCGCTACCCTCGCCCGGCGCACCGCCGAAGGCTGGCGGCTGTCCGGCACCAAGCTCTATTCCACCGGCAGCCACGGCCTGGAGTGGTACCTGGTGTGGGCCCGCAGCGATGACGCCGATCCGCTGGTGGGCGGCTTCCTCGTGCACAAGGACAGCCCCGGCATCCGTATCGTCGATGAGTGGGACCACCTCGGCATGCGCGCCACCTGCAGCCACCGGGTCGAATTCGACAACGTCCTGCTGCCCCTGGACCACGCGGTGGCGGTCAGTCCGGCCAGCACGCCGCGTCCCGAACTGGACGGCGAAGGCATCGTGTGGATGGCGGTGCTGCTGTCGAGTATCTACGACGCGGTGGCCCAGGCCGCCCGCGACTGGCTGCTGGGCTTCCTGCGCGAGCGCGTACCGTCCAACCTCGGCCAGCCGCTGGCGAGCCTGCCGCGCTTCCAGGAGATCGTCGGGCGCATCGACACTTTGCTGTTCGCCAACCGCAACCTGCTCGACTCCGCCGCCATCGGCCTGGTGGAGCCGAAGAACGCCGGGCAGCTCAAGCAACTGGTGACCCAAAACGCCATCCAGGCGGTGGAACTGGCGATCCAGGCCACCGGCAACCCCGGCCTGTCGCGGCACAACCCGCTGGAGCGGCATTACCGCGACGTGTTGTGCAGCCGTATCCATACCCCGCAGGACGACGTGGTATTCCACGGCACCGGCCGCACGGCACTCAACGAGGAGTCCGCACCATGAGCGAAATCAGCGTGATCGCCAGCCAGCTCGATCCCCGGGCCAACGAACTGCTGCGCCAGTTGCTGCCAGGCCACCGGGTGCTGGACCTTTCCCCCGACCAGTTCAATGCCGAGCGCGCCGATGTGCTGATCGTGCGTCCGGTCAACGTCCGCGGCCGCCGCGTCGATCAGCCGCCGGCAGGCTGGCCGTGGTCGCTGCGCTGGGTGCAGCTGGTGTCGTCGGGCATCGATTTCTATCCCGACTGGCTGTTCCAGGGCCCGCCGGTGACCAGCGGCAAGGGCAGCAATGCCGAGCAGGTGGCCGAGTTCGCCCTGGCGGCGATCTTCTCGGCGGCCAAGCAACTGCCGAACATCTGGGTCAAGGATGACGACTGGAGCTTCAGCCCGCTGCAACCGGTGCGTGGCAAGACCCTCGGCATCCTCGGCCTGGGCAGCATCGGCCGCGCCCTGGCGGCCAAGGCCCATGCCCTGGGGCTGCGGGTCATCGCCCTCGGCCGTCCGGGGCAGCCGCTGGAGGCCAGCGTGCCGGTGGAGGCCGTGACTGATCTGCAGCAACTGTTCGGCCAGTCCGATCATCTGGTGCTGGCCGCGCCGCTCACCGCCCAGACCCGCAACCTGATCGACCGCGACGTGCTGGCCAGCGCCAAACCCGGCCTGCATCTGGTGAATATCGCCCGTGGCGGCCTGCTCGACCAGCAGGCCCTGCTCGAGGCCCTGGAGGCCGGCTGGATCGGCCGCGCCACCCTCGACGTCACCGAACCCGAGCCACTGCCGGCCGGCCACCCGCTGTACAGCGACCCCCGGGTGTTCATCTCGCCACACACCTGCGCCATTTCCACCGAAGGCATCCGCGGCTTCGCCGAGGATTTCATCGAGAACTTCCTGCGCTATCGCCAGGAACAACCGCTGCGCAATCTGGTGGACCACCAGCGCGGCTACTGAACCCTACCGACCCTGATTACCGAACTTGAACGCGCCGCCCGGCGCGTGGGGAGCCCTGCAATGACTGCCGTTTCCGTTCTGTCCGTTTCCTCCGATCTCGACAGCGTGCGCCAGCGGGTGAGCGCCGAGGAATGGGAGGTGCGGGTCAAGCTCGCCGCCGCCTATCGCCTGGCTGCGCTGTTCCGCTGGACCGACCATATCTACACCCACTTCTCGGCGCGGGTACCGGGGCCGGACGAGCATTTCCTGATCAATGCCTTTGGCCTGCTGTTCGATGAAATCACCGCCTCGAACCTGGTCAAGGTGGATGTCGATGGCACGATCATCGACGACCCGCTGGGACTGGGCATCAACCAGGCCGGCTACGTGATCCACAGCGCCATCCACCGCGCGCGCCCGGACCTCAAGGCCGTGCTGCACACCCACACCCGCGACGGTGCGGCGGTGTCGGCCCAGCGCGACGGCCTGCTGCCGCTCTCGCAGCACGCCCTGGCCTATTACAGCCGGGTGGCGTACCACACCTACGAAGGCGTGGCCCTGGACCTGGACGAGCAACAGCGCCTGATCGCCCACCTGGGCGACAGCAACATCCTGATCCTGCGCAACCACGGCCTGCTCACTGGCGGCGTCAGCGTCGAGCACGCCTTCCGCGAACTGCACGGCCTGGAGCGCGCCTGCAACATCCAGATCGCCGCGCAGGCCGGCGGCAATGCCGACCTGCTGTTCGCCCCGGACGCGTCGATCGAAAAAGTGAAGCAGCAGACCGCCGCCTTCCTCGATGGCAACAGCCCGGGCATCCAGCGCCATTGGGATGCGCTGATCCGCCAGCTGGATCGCGAGGGCGATGACTACAAGCATTGAGAACCGATCGTTTGCAATCGTCGTGGGAGCGGCTCAGCCGCGATCGGCGGCGCAGCCGTCGTAGAACCTGAATCCGCGATTTTTCTGGAAAACCGGGAGTACAGGCTTCATGGCCGCTACGCAGCCAATCGCGGCTGAAGCCGCTCCCACCGGGACTTTTGCTTGCCTGCGCACTATCCATGCCTGCGCTGAGACCCTCAACACCAACAACACCCACTGCCCGACCCCACTCAGGGAGGAACCCCGACACCCGACAGGAAGCCCGCTCCATGCCCAGACCCGCCTTGCGCCACACCTTGCCGCCACTGCTGCTGTCCCTGCCCCTGACCACTCTCGCCGCCACCGAAGCCATCAAGGAAGAACGCTTGCCCAGCGTCACCGTGACCGCCGAGCACCGCCAGGAGAACCTGCAGAAAACCCCGGTAGCGATCAGCGCCTTCGATGAAACCACCCTGCGCGACCAGCAGATCAACAACATCCGCGACCTCTCCGGGCGCGTGCCGAACCTGACCCTCAACCGCCAGTCGATCTCTTACAGTGCGCAGACCTACGGCATCCGCGGCATCGGCGAAACCGACCCGATCCAGGAAGCCGCCGTGGCGGTGTACGCCGATGACCTGTACATCCCGCGGGCAATTTCCTCGATGCTCGACTTCAACGATGTCGAGCGCGTCGAAGTGTTGCGCGGCCCGCAAGGCACCCTGTACGGCCGCAACAGCGCGGCCGGGGCGATCCGCGTCATAACCCGCGATCCGGACCAGAAGACCCGCGCCTTCGTCGAACTCGGCGCCGGCAACTACGACGCTCGCAACGGCCGCCTGCTGGTGAGTGGGCCGCTGGTGGACGACACCCTGTTCGGCAGCTTCTCGGCCCTGCGCCTGAGCCGCGACGGCACCGTGTACAACCGTACCCGGCACAAGGACGTGAACGACATCGATATCCAGTCCTACCGCGGCAAGCTGCGCCTGGCGCCGGTGGATTCGCCCTGGGACACGCAACTGACCCTGGCCGGCACCTTCGACCGCGGCGACACCACCAGCTACACCCCGTTCGACCCGGCCAACGGCCACTTCGACAAGTTCAAGACCTACAGCAGCCTCGACCCGAAGAACCGCCTCGACCAGGGCAGTGCGGTGCTGCGCTCGATCTACCGCTTCGACGACCAGTTGAGCTTCAAATCGGTCACCGCCTGGTCCGCTTTCGACCAGCCGGTGGACTATGACAACTCCGGCGAAGCCAACAGCGGCAACGCCGCACCGGTGCAGAACAACCTGATCCACTACAAGCAGCGCTACGCCACCCAGGAATTCCAGCTCAACGGCGAATACGAGCGGCTCAACTTTACCCTCGGCGCCTTCCTGTACAAGGAGCGCTTCCGTGCCGAACGCGACAGCCTCACCTACTCGGTCGCCGCCGACCGGGTCAACGCCAGCGGCCAGTACAGCACCACCGACACCGAGAGCTACGCGCTCTACGGCCAGGGCACCTACAAACTGACCCCGCGCCTGTCGCTGACCGCCGGCCTGCGCTACACCGCCGAGCACAAGAACTTCGACTACAAGAACTATCGCATCACCACGGCGCGGGACATCACCGGCCTCAACTTCGAAGCCGAGACCAGCGAAAGCTGGGCGTCCTTCAGCCCCAAACTGGGTCTGGAGTACGCCTGGAGTGACCAACTTACCCAGTACGGCTACGTCGCCAAGGGCTTCAAGGCCGGCGGCTTCGACAACCGCGCACCGACCCGCCTCGCCGCGTTGCAGGGCTTCGACCCGGAGAACGTCATCACCTACGAGACCGGACTCAAGGGTGACTACCTGGACGGTCGTCTGCGCAGCAACATCGCGGTGTTCTACAACGACTACAAGGACCTGCAGACCAACGCCTGGGACCCGGCCATCAGCGCCAACCTGCGGACCAACGTCGGCAGCGCCCACAGCTACGGGGTGGAGCTGGAAAACACCGCCCTGCTCGGCCGCGACCTTACCGCCACCGTCAACCTCGGTTACCTCAAGGCCCAGTACGACGACTTCAAGAACGCCGCCGGCCCTGGCGTGGATGCCGACGGCAACTGGATGGTGTTCGCGCCGCGCTGGAACCTGGCGCTGGGCCTGAACTGGACCGTGCCGGTGAACCTGCCGGGGGCGCTGGTGGCCGGCACCGATTGGCAGTTCCAGACCAAGTCGTATGCCAACGCGGTCAACGGTGATATCTACGAGGTGCCGCAGCAGAGCTTCTGGAACGCCAACACCAGCTACAGCAGCGGCGACGGGCACTGGACCACTACGCTCGGGGTCAAGAACATTCTCAACCGGGCTTATCCGCAGAGCATTGCCTACTCGGCGGCGAGCAGTACCGCGTACTACTCGGTGAACGATCCGCGGACTGTTACCTTGAGTGTGCGGTACGACCTGTAACGGTTCAGGCGCCAGGCCAATCAATTCCCGGCGGGCGTCTTCTCGCCGGTTTGGTGCTGCGCTGTTGCGCCAAGAACTGGCCACTCCGGCAGCGGCCCAATTCACATGGCACAAGGGCCTTAGGCGCCACTTTTGCGTGAATATCCGTTATTTTCGGCGACGTTGCCGGCCCGTTCCGCCCTTACGGCGGCTTACTTTTGTCTTGTCAAAAGTAAGCAAAACCGCCCGCTCCCAACATCCGGCCCTACGCTTCGCTTCGGGTCCCCTCCCTCCGGCACCTTTCGGGGCCAGCGCGGCCTACGATTTGCTCCGCAAATCTACATCTCGCGTCTTCGGCTTACGCCGAAGGGTGCTTACGCACCCGGCCCCTGCAGGCACCTCCACTCGGCCGGCTGAAGTCGCAATTGGCGGCGCCTGAACTGACGCGCATGAAGAGCAAAAGCCAGAGCAAAAGCTCTGGCTCTTTGGGTCGCCTGTCAAAATCAGACCCGAATTTCGAAGATCCGTCCGTAAGAGCGCCGCCCGTAACTTGCGACTTCAGGAGGCCGAGTGGAGGTGTTCGGAAGGGGCTGGGGCGCAGCCCCCTTCGGCGTAGCCGAAGAGCGCGAGTCTTAGATTTGCGCAGCAAATCGTGGCCGCGCGGCCCCTGGAGGACACCGGAGCGAGGGGACCCGGAGCGAAGCGTAGGGCCGGATGTGGGAGCCAGCGGTTTTGCTTACTTTTGCCAAGACAAAAGTAAGCCGCCGTAAGGGCGGAACGGGCCGGCAACGTCGCCGAAAATAATGGATATTCACGCGAAACCAGAACCAGAACCAGAACCAGAACCAGAACCAGAACCAGAAAAAAATCCAAAACCCCAACCCACTCAAACGCAACCGAACCCAATCAGGATGCCATTTGACATCCACTCAGGATGACAACTAACATCCAGCCCAGATTCCCCCACCCCACCGACACAGGAAAGAGATCCATGAATCTCCAGTCTGTCTTCGATTACCGCAGCCCCTACGCCTACCTCGCCAACACCCGCCTGCCCGGCCTGAACCACCCGGTCGACTACATCGCCGTCGATATCATCGCCGTAATGAAGCAGTTCAATAACCAGCCCTCACCCGCCTGCCCGCCCAAGGCCCGCTACTCCGGCATCGACGCCGGCCGCTGGGCCGCGCTGTATCAGGTGCCGTTCGCGCCGAACTCGGCGTTCTTCCAGGCGATGCGCGAAGGCCAGGTCGATGGCGCGCTCCTGGTGCGCGCCGCCCTCGCCGCGCAACAGACCGGCGTATTCGAAACCCTCCACCCGGCCCTGTTCGCGGCGGTCTGGGCCGGCAACGCCGATCTGGCCAGCCCCCAGGGCCGCGACCATTTCGTCAGCGAACTGGGCCTGAATACAGACCTCTGGCAACTCGCCGACAGCCCGGCGATCCGCGACCAACTGGCCGCCAACAACGACGAAGCCGCCCGCCGCGGCGTGTTTGGCGTACCGACCTTCTTCTGCGATGACGAGATGTTCTTCGGCAACGACCGCCTCGACTTCGTCCGCGCCGCCCTCAACCCCGTGAAGGAAGCCTGATCATGACCCCGAAAAAACTCGCTATCGTCACCGGTGTCGGCCCCGGCACCGGCGCGTCCATCGTCCGCCGCCTGGTTGCCGACGGCTACCGGGTGGCAATGCTGGCCCGCAACGCCGAACGCCTCGATGCACTGGCCAGTGAACTGGCGGATGTCCACGCCTTCCCCGTGGATGTCAGCGACAGCGCGCAACTGGAGCAGACCCTCGACCTGATCCAGCAACGACTCGGCCACACCGATGTGCTGGTGCACAACGCCGTCGGCGCCACCTTCGGCAACTTCCTCGAGATCGATCCGCAAGCGCTGGAGCACAACTTCCAGACCAACGTGAGCGCCCTGCTGCAACTGGCCCGCCGGCTGGCACCGCCGATGGTGGAAAAAGGCCAGGGCGCGATCATCGTCACCGGCAACACCTCGGCCCTGCGCGGCAAGAGCCACTTCGCCGGGTTCGCCCCGACCAAGGCGGCCCAGCGCATTCTCAGCGAATCCATCGCCCGCGAGCTGGGGCCCAAGGGCGTGCATGTGGCGTACCTGGTGATCGATGCGGTGATCGACGTCGAATGGACACGCAAGCTGCACCCGACCAAACCGGACGACTTCTTCATCCAGCCAGCGGATATCGCCGACGAGGTTGGCCATCTGATCCAGCAACCGCGCAGCGCCTGGTCGTTCCTCGCTGAAATCCGCCCCTTCGGCGAAACCTGGTGAGCTGAACCGGGAACCGGGGCGGGTGCTATCATCCGCCCCCGCACCTCCCCACACAGGACAACGACCATGGGCCATTCCCAAGCCAGCAAGCAGAACACCCACGACCGCATCGTCAACATCGCGTCGGAGCGGTTCTGCGAGCTGGGCCTCGACGGCCTGAGCATCGCCAACCTGATGAAGGAAGCCGGCCTGACCCACGGCGGCTTCTACAAGCATTTCGAGTCTCGCGAGCAACTGGTGGCCGAGGCCCTGGACACCGCATTCAAGCGCTCCGAAACGCCCGAGCGCACCCACCGCGCCGACTTCCAGACGCTGGTGGGCGAGTACCTCAGCCCGGCCCACCGCGACAGCGTCGGCACCGGCTGCGCCGTGGGCGCGCTGGTCAGCGATATCGGCCGCGTGCAGGGCGAGGCGCGGACCCTGTACACCCGCAAGCTGCAGGGCAATTTCAAGGGGATTGCCGCGCTGCTGGGCGATCGCGACGGCGAGCGGCGCAAGGAGGCCATTGTCGCCTTCAGCGCCATGGTCGGCGCCCTCGGCCTGGCCCGGGCCAGTGCCGACGAGGACCTGGCACTGGAAATACTCGACACCGTGCAGGCCTTCCTGCTGGAGACCTTCCCCGGCGACACCCCGCAAGACTGACCCCCGGCACAATCCACCAGCCCCTCTACACTCTCTCAGACCACCCCGAGCGGAGCGTCTGGCATGAGCGGCACTGAAGTCCTGATCATCGGCGCAGGCCCGACCGGGCTGGTACTGGCCCTGTGGCTGAGCAAGCTGGGGGTGAGCCTGCGCATCGTCGACAAGGCCGCCGGCCCCGGCACCACGTCGCGGGCCCTGGCCGTTCAGGCCCGCACCCTCGAACTCTATCGCCAGCTCGATCTCGCCAACGCGGTGGTCGAGCGCGGTCATCAGGTCCCGGCCGCCAACCTGTGGGTCAAGGGCCAGCCGGCAGCACGGCTGTCGCTGCAGGACATTGGTGCCGGCCAGACGCCTTACCCCTTCCTCGAAATCTACCCGCAGGACGAGCACGAACGGCTGCTTATCGAGCGCCTGCAGGGCTTCGGCGTGGCGGTGGAATGGAACACCGAACTGCTGGAACTGAATCAGGACGAGCACCAGGTCCGCGCCCGCCTGCGCCTGGCCGATGGCGCCGAGCAAGACTGCGAAGCCCGCTACCTGGCGGGCTGCGACGGCGCCCGTTCGGCGGTACGCAAGGCGCTGGGCATCGGCTTTCCCGGTGGCACCTACCAGCAGGTGTTCTATGTCGCCGATGTGCAGGCATCGGGACCGTCGATCAACGGCGAGCTGCACGTCGACATCGACGAAGCCGATTTCGTTGCCGTGTTCCCGCTGGCCGGCGAAGGCCGCGCACGACTGATCGGCACGGTCCGCGACGAACGCGCCGAACACCCGGAAAGCCTGACCTTCGCCGATATCGGCCAGCGCGCCATCGAACACATGAAGATCAACGTGGAGCAGGTCAACTGGTTCTCCACCTACCGCGTGCATCATCGCGTCGCCCAGCAGTTCCGTCGGCATCACGCCTTCCTGCTCGGCGATGCTGCCCATGTCCACAGCCCGGCCGGCGGCCAGGGCATGAACACCGGCATCGGCGATGCCATCAACCTGGCCTGGAAACTGGCCAGCGTGCTGCACGGCAAGGCCGGCGACGATCTGCTGGGCAGCTATGAAATCGAGCGCAAGGCCTTCGCCGAGCGTCTGGTGGCGACCACCGACCAGGTGTTCAATTTCATCACCGCCAACAGCCGGCTGGCCAACCTGATGCGCACCCGCGTGGCGCCGATGCTGCTGTCGCGGCTGACCGCCATGAACCAGGTGCGCCATTTCATGTTCCGCACCGTGTCGCAGATCGGCCTGAACTATCGCTTGATGCCGCTGAGCTTCGGCAGCGCCGGCCATGTCCACGGCGGCGACCGCATGCCCTGGGTCAGGGACAGTGACGGCGACAACTTCGCCGGATCGGTGACGCCGTGCTGGCAGGTGCAGGTCTACGGACTGGCCAGCAAGGACCTGGTGGGCTGGTGCGCGGCGCGGCGAATCCCGTTGCAGGTGTTCCCCTGGAGCCCGGCCTGCGAAGGCGCCGGGCTCGCGCGCAATGCGCTGTACCTGTTGCGTCCGGACAGCTATGTGGCGCTGGCGGAGACCTCAGCGTCCACCGCCGTGCTGGAGCGTTATTTTGCCGAGCGTTCGCTCAGGCCCTGCTGAGGCATCACGAAGTAACGGCGGGTGGCGTGCAGGCACAGCAGCAGGCCAGCCACCGCAACTGCCCCGCCCACCAGCCCGATATCCGACAGCCCGACGTGGGTGGCAACGATGCTGCCCAGCAGCGCGCCGCCGCCAATGCCGACGTTGTAGAGGCCGGAGAACATCGCCATGGCCACGTCGGTGGCGTCCGACGCCAGTTGCAGCACCTTCGATTGCAGCGCCAGGCTGAAACACATGATGCCCATGCCCCACAGCGCGCTCAGCGCACACAGCAGCCACGGCACGCCCGCCAGCGGCAACAGCATCAACAGGCAGAACGCCAGCGCGGCGATGGAGGCGATCAGGAAACCCTTGGGGAAGCGCTCGCTGAAGTGACTGAACAGGATCGAACCGAAGACGCCAGCGCCGCCGAACACCAGCAACAGGATGGTGGTCATCTCGCCGCTCATGGCCGCCACCTGCTGGCTGAACGGCTCGATGTAGCTGTAGGCAGTGAACTGCGCGGTGATCACCAGCACCACCAGGGCGTACACCGACATCAGCGCCGGACGCTTGATCAGCAGCGGCAGGCTGCGCAGCGAGCCAGAGTTCTGGCTGGGCAGCAGCGGCAGCGAACGCATCAGCCACAGCAAGGTCAGCACCGACACGCCGGCGATGCCGAAGAAGGTGGTGCGCCAGCCCAGCGCCTCGCCCACCACCCGCCCCAGCGGAATGCCCAGCACCATCGCCAGCGTGGTGCCGGTGGCCAGCAAGCCAAGGGCCTTGGCTTGCTGGCCGGGCGGCGCCACCCGGACGGCCAGCGACGCCGTGATCGACCAGAAGACGGCGTGGGCCAGGGCGATCCCCACCCGGCTCACCAGCAGCAGGCCGAAGCTGGTGGCCAGCCCCGACATCACATGGCTGCCGATGAACAGCACGAACAGCAGGCCAAGCAGGCGGCGGCGCTCGATGTTACGGGTCAGCAGCATCATCGGCAGCGAGGTCAGCGAGACCACCCAGGCGTAGACAGTGAGCATCAGCCCGACCTGTGCGGTGGGCATGTCGAAGCTGCGGCCGATGTCGCTGAGCAGCGCGACCGGAACGAATTCGGTAGTGTTGAAGATGAAGGCGCCCAGTGCCAGGGCGAAGACACTGAGCCAACTGCCCTGGCGATTGTCGGTGGGATTGTTCATGCGGGGCGCAGCGCTCCTGGGACAGGCAAAACCCGGACGTGACAAAAGCACCCATGAACCGACAGTTCGGATGTGCCAAGCGGGTTTTGTAGGAAAAATGAATAGGCGGCAGTCTACGTCAGCGCAACCCGCGTCGCAAACGCTTGCTGGCCACTTCTTCAGGCCGCGGGGAAAACAGGCGCCAGATTTACGTCAAAAAACCGCCAAGGCTTTCCGACCACCTGCACCAGGCTCAAAAGCATTATCCTAGAGCACTCTACCAAATATTACACATCTTGATACAACTGCTCACGTTGGCTTTTTGACACGATGGCAAAACGCTGCGCTATACCATGAAAAAAGTTTCATCTTCGCCGCGTTTCACCCTCGGGCCCGCCGTCAACGCTGGGGTTTCAGCCTGCCGCCCTGCCCGTCTTTCCACACGACGAACCGCCACAGAGCGGTACGGGAGGCACCATGCGAGCACTGCGAACCATCCACGACCGAATCAAGCGCAAAGGGCTGCGCCGGACTCTGGCGACCCTGTGGGAGCGCTATGTGTTCTTCCATTGGGAACTGCTGTGGATGGAACGTGACCTGACCACGCCCGTCGGTCCGCACAGCCTGCGCGAGCACCCACCGGTGCGCCTGGCGCTGATCACCGAAGACAACGCCGACGCCTTCGCCCGCCACTTCGGTGACCGGGTGGAAACCATGCGCGAACTGGCCCGCGAAGGCCACACCGGGCATATGTACCTGGACGAGGCCGGCGACGCCGTGGCCTTCATCTGGGCCAGCACCCGCGACTACCACGACCGTCACTACTACGGCTGCACCTTCCCGGTGGCGCCCGGCGACTTCTTCGAGTTCGGCGGCGAGATGATCCCGGCCTTCTTCGGCAGCCGCCTGTCGGTGGACGCCCAGGTGCACCTGTGGAACGCCATGCGCGAACAGGGCTGCACCCGCGTGGTGGACGTGGTGGAAACCCACAATGTCCCGGCGCTCAAGCTGCATGTGCGCATGGGCTACCACGAACAGGGGCGCGTGGTGCATGTGTACGGCCTGTTCGGGCGCTGGAAGCTGTTTCGCCACAGCCAGTACAGCGGCTCGCGCCTGGCACCGCTGTGCAAGGCGCGGCCGGCACCGGTGCCCAAGGCGGAACTGGCCTGACGGATGAAGTGAAATCACCTGTGCTCTCCCGGGATATCCCTTGTCCCGGGGCACGAGCCGGGGCTAAATGAACCGGCTGTGCAGGCCCTCGCGATCTCGAACACGCTGCGAAGGCCCGCACGGCGCTCCCCCAGAAGCGCCGCCGGAGAAGCCGATGCCCTTGAACAAACCCGTCACCGCCTGGTGCCAGGAACACCCGTTGCTCGCCGACCTGGTCGCGCTGAAGGAAAGCACCTGGTTCAACCCTGCCATCGCCCCCAGCGCCGAAGCGCTCGGCGATGTACCGTTGAGTCGCGCCGATATGGATGACGCAAGCGCACGTCTGCAGCGTTTTGCCCCCTTTATACAATCTGCCTTTCCCGAGACACGCGACGCGGCCGGGCTGATCGAGTCGCCGCTGTACCCCCTGCCCGCCCTGCAAGCACGTCTGGGTGCAAACCTGGGCCGACTGTGGCTGAAGGCCGACAACGAACTGCCGATCTCCGGCTCGATCAAGGCCCGAGGCGGCATCTACGAGGTATTGGCCCACGCCGAGCGGCTGGCGCTGGAGAACGGATTCCTGCAACCGGGCGATGACTACGCCAGGCTCGACAGCGACGCCGCCCGCCGCTTTTTTGGCCAGTACCGCATCGCCGTCGGCTCCACCGGCAATCTCGGTCTGTCGATCGGCATCATCAGTGCGCGCCTGGGCTTCCAGGCCACGGTGCACATGTCCGCCGATGCCCGTCAATGGAAGAAGGACAAGCTGCGGACCCATGGCGTAACCGTGGTCGAGTACCCCACCGACTACAGCGTTGCCGTCGCCGAAGGCCGGCGTCAGGCCGAGGCCGACCCTTTCTGCCACTTCGTCGACGACGAGAACTCCCACCCGTTGTTCCTTGGCTACGCCGTGGCCGCCCTGCGCCTTCGCGGCCAGTTGTCCCAGGCGGGTATCGTGGTGGACGACAACCACCCGCTGTTCGTCTATCTGCCCTGCGGCGTAGGCGGTGGCCCCGGAGGCGTGGCCTTCGGCCTGAAGCAGGTGTTCGGCGACGCCGTGCACTGCCTGTTCGCCGAGCCGACCCACTCGCCCTGCATGCTGCTGGGGGTCTACACCGGGCTGCACGACGAGGTGTCGGTGTACGACTTCGGCATCGACAACGTCACCGCCGCCGACGGCCTTGCCGTGGGCCGACCATCGGGCTTCGTCGGCCGCGCCATGCAGCGGCTGATCGACGGCTATTACACCGTCAGCGACGACCACCTCTACCGCCTGCTGGCGCAACTGGACGCCAGCGAAGGCCTGCGCCTCGAACCTTCGGCCCTGGCCGGCGTGCCCGGCATCCTGCGGGTGCTGGACGAGCAGCAAGGCTATCGTCAGCGCCTGGGCCTCGACGAACGCAAGCTGGCCAACGCGACGCATCTGGTCTGGGGCACCGGCGGCAGCATGGTGCCGGAGGCGGAAATGGCGGCCTACCTTGCCAAAGGCCGCCACGCCCTGGAAGCGCGCTGATGCTGAACCTGCCGCCACGCCTGGCTTCGCGCCTGGGCAGCAGCCAGTTCGCCAACCTGCACACCTTTATGGTGGCCGCACGGCACCTGAGCTTTGCCCTCGCCGCCGAGGAACTGTGCCTGACGCCCAGTGCCGTCAGCCACCGCATCGCCCGCCTGGAACAGGCGCTGGCGTTGCGCCTGTTCCAGCGCCTGACCCGCCAGGTGCGGCTGACGGTCGAGGGCGAGCGCATCCTGGCCATTCTCGAGCAGGCCGTCGAATCACTGGAGGCCACACTGGCGCCGCAGGACACGGGCCTGTGCGGTCCCGTGGCGCTGTACGCCCGACCCTCGGTCGCCAACGACTGGCTACTGCCACGGCTGGCGGATTTCCATCGTCGCCATCCTCATATCGCCCTGGACCTGCGGACCGGCAACGACACCCTCGACTTTCGCACGCAGAACCTTGACCTTGCGCTGGTGTACGCTCGCGGCGAAACCGCAGGGCTGGTCAATCACCGCCTGATGGACGAAACCGTCACCCCGGTGTGCAGCCCGCGCTACGCCGAGGAGTACGCATTGCAGGACAGACCCGGCAACCTGCGCCACTGCACCCTGCTGCACGACGCCCTGGCCTGGGAGCATGCCGCCTTCGACGCCGAATGGCAGCACTGGGCGGCCAGTTGCGGCGTCCAACTGGAGCAGGGTGAGCGGCGCCTGACATTCGATCGCGCCGACCTGTGCGCCAACGCGGCGATCCAGCATATCGGTGTCGCCATCGGCCGCCGCCACCTGATCCAGCACCATCTGGATGCCGGGCGGCTGCTCGCCCCGTTCGGCAATCTCGCCCCTGCCAGTGGCTGTTCGTATTACCTGCTGCACCCCGCAGGGGTTCGGCAGCCGGCGCGGGTGCTGGCGCTGGTGGAATGGCTGGGCGAACAAAGCCGTGTCTAGCCGAACTGCTCGCGGTACTCGCTCGGCGTCACGCCGAGCCGTTCGCTGAACACCTGGCGCATGTAGCGCACGCTGCCGAAGCCGCTGCGAAAGGCCACGGTCTTCAGCGGCAGGTCGCTGCTTTCCAGCAATTCGCGGGCCCGGTCGATGCGCGCGCTCTGCAGAAAGGCCATGGGCGTCATGTTGACCTCGCGCAGGAACACCCGGGAGAAATGCCGCGGGCTCATCGCCGCCAGCCCCGCCATGCGCTCGATGCCGAAGGGTTCTTCAAGCTGCGCCAACACCTGCTGCTGCACCCGGCTGATGGGTGTTTCCTCTTTGGCCACGGGGCCGGCCAGCGGGCTGAAGCGCGCCTGTCCGCCCTGCCGCTTCATCACCACCAGCAGCACCTTGGCCACGTCCTGGGCGACTTTCTTGCCATGATCCTCGGCCACCACCGCCAGGGCCAGGTCGATGCCAGCGGTGACGCCGCCGGAGGTGATCAACTGGCGGTCGCGTACCCAGATCTGGTCGGTTTCCACCTCGGCCTCGGGAAAGGCGCGGATCAGCCGCTCGGTGTAGTGCCAGTGGGTGGTGACGCGGTATCCGTCGAGCAGACCGGCGTGGCCGAGAATGAAGGCACCGGTGCAGATCGAACCGTAGCTGCGAACGCGACCGGCCACCTCTTTCAGCCACAGGCTCAATGGCGGGCAGATTTCGTTGTAGGCGCCGGGGCCGCCGGGAATGAGCAACAGGTCCCAGCCACCGTCGGCGGGGTCGATCTCGCGGTCCGGCAACAGCCTGGAGCCGTTGGAGGCACGGACCGCTCCCGGGACCGCACCGAGGGTGGTCAACTGATAGTGGTCCTCAGGCTTCAGGTAGCGGTTGGCAATGGAAAACACTTCCATCGGCCCCGCCATGTCGAGCAGGAGGAAGTCCGGAAACAGCACCATGGCCACAGTTTTCATCGAGGGGGTCACCGCAGGTTCTGGAAATCAGGCGACGGATTATGACGTGCCCTGCGGAAGGTTCGAAAACCCCTTGCTGATTGTCCACCTGAACAGGACAGTCATTCCATTGCCAGCTACTTATTGCGCCAGCCGGTAACCATTAATCTACTCCCATCGAATCGACGGTTGCCCGGCAACCTTCACCTCACAAGGAGAACCACCATGCTTACCCTGCGCAAAGCTTCCGATCGTGGCCTGGCCAACCATGGCTGGCTGAAATCGTTCCACACCTTCTCGTTCGCCCACTACCGCAACCCGGCAGAACAAGGCTTCTCCGACCTGCTGGTGATCAACGACGACCGCGTCAGCGCCGGCAAGGGCTTCGGCCAGCACCCGCACCGCGACATGGAGATCTTCTCCTACGTGCTCGAAGGGGCACTGGAGCACAAGGACAGCATGGGTACCGGCTCGGTGATCCGCCCGGGCGACGTGCAACTGATGAGCGCCGGCAGTGGCGTGACCCACAGCGAGTTCAACCACTCCCACGACGAGCCGGTGCACTTCCTGCAGATCTGGATAGTGCCGGCAGTCAGCGGTGCCGAACCGCGTTACCAGCAGGCCAACTTCACGGCCGAGGACAAGCGCGGCCGGCTGAAACTGATCATCTCGCCGGATGGCAAGGACGGCTCGCTGCACATCCGCCAGGACGCCCGGGTCTATGCCGGCCTGTTCGACGGTAATGAAAGCGCCACGCTGAAGCTGCCGGCCAACCGCAACGCCTACGTCCACGTAGCCCGCGGCAGCGTCGAACTCAACGGTCTGCAACTGCAGGAAGGCGACGGCGTGCGCTTGCGCCAGGAACAGCTCATCGAGCTGAGCAAGGGCAGCGACGCCGAAGTGCTGATCTTCGACCTGCGCCCTCACGAACTGCCAGGCATGGCCTGAAGGAGCAGCTGCAAGCTTCAAGCTTCAAGCGGCAAGAAAAAGCAGATAGCGCCGATACCACACCTGCTTGTAGCTTGTAGCTTGCAGCTTGTAGCTTGCAGCTCACCCCTCGTACCCCTCCACGATGATCACCTCGGCTTTCGCCACACCCTGGCGATAGCCGCAGGCTTCCTGATACTGCGCCGAGCGATAGCACGCCACCGCCTGATCGTAGGATTCGAATTCGATCACCACGCTGCGCTGCGGCGTGGCCCTGCCTTCCATCGCCTCGCTTCGCCCGCCACGGGCCAGCAACTTGCCGCCGAACGCGGCGAAGGCTGCCGGCGCACGCTTTGTATATTCCTGATACTGCTGCGGATCGGTCACATCGACATGGGCAATCCAGTAGGCCTTCATCGGTTCATGCTCCTCAATCGGGAAAATTCGTATTATGGTATACCATAATTTCTACCGAACCACAGTGAGCGCGCAGCATGGCTTTCAACCGCATCGAAGACATCCTCGAAGACTATCGCCAGGGCAAGATGGTCTTGCTGGTGGACGACGAGGACCGTGAAAACGAAGGCGACCTGCTGATCGCCGCCGAGCGTTGCGACGCCGCCGCCATCAGCTTCATGGCCCGCGAAGCCCGTGGCCTGATCTGCCTGACCCTGACCGACGAGCACTGCCAGCGCCTGGGCCTGGAGCAGATGGTGCCGGCCAACGGCAGTGCGTTCAGCACCGCGTTCACCGTGTCGATCGAAGCGGCGCGCGGGGTCACCACCGGCATTTCCGCCGCCGACCGCGCCTGCACCGTGGCGGCTGCGGTCGCCGCGAACGCGACGGCGGACGATCTGGTCCAGCCCGGCCACATCTTCCCCCTGCGCGCTCGCGAAGGCGGCGTGCTGACCCGCGCCGGCCATACCGAAGCCGGCTGCGACCTGGCGCGTCTGGCGGGCTTCTCCCCCGCTTCGGTGATCGTCGAAGTGCTCAACGACGACGGCACCATGGCCCGCCGCCCCGACCTGGAAATCTTCGCCGCCCGCCACGGCATCAAGATCGGCACCATCGCCGACCTGATCCACTACCGCCTGAGCACCGAACAGACCATCAAGCGCATCGGCGAGCGGGAACTGCCGACGGTGCACGGCACCTTCCGCCTGGTCACCTACGAGGACCGCATCGAGGGTGGCGTGCACATGGCCATGGTCATGGGCGATATCCGTCGCCAAGAGCCGACGCTGGTGCGGGTGCATGTGATCGATCCGTTGCGCGACCTGGTCGGTGCCGAATACGCCGGGCCGGCCAACTGGACGCTGTGGGCAGCGCTGCAGAAAGTCGCCGCCGAAGGTGCCGGCGTGGTGGTCATCCTGGCCAACCATGAATCGTCCCAGGCGCTGCTGGAGCGGGTGCCGCAGTTGACCCAGCCGCCACGGCCGTACCAGCGCGGGCAGACGAAAATCTATTCGGAAGTCGGCACCGGGGCCCAGATCCTGCAGGACCTGGGCGTCGGCAAGCTGCGCCACCTGGGCCCGCCGCTCAAGTATGCAGGCCTGACCGGGTATGACCTGGAAGTGGTGCAGAGCATTCCGTTCGAGCCCCAGCCGTAGAAGCAACGCGCTGAAAAATACGGGCACAAGTGATGGCCGGTCGCCCCGGCCCTCTTGCCAAAAGTTTGGAATACCATAATATGATATCCCGTAGACCTTAAAAACTGCAGGCCGGCACCTACAATCACAAACGGCCAACCACACTTTGCAAAAGCTGCTCCCCGAACTGATTGGCGGGCGACAGAAAAGCCCGCCTCGAATAACAAAAGCAACGAGGGCGTAACCATGCTGTTGAACAAACGTGTAACCGCAGTGCTGTCCGCCAGCCTGCTGACCCTGGCATGTCAGGTCTCCCAGGCCGCCGACAGCCTCAATTTCGTCAGTTGGGGTGGTACCACCCAGGACGCGCAGAAAGCCGCCTGGGCCGAGCCCTTCACCAAGAGCAGCAACATCAAGGTCGTGCAGGACGGCCCTACCGACTACGGCAAGCTCAAGGCCATGGTCGAGAGCGGCAACGTGCAGTGGGACGTGGTCGACGTCGAAGCCGACTTCGCCTTGCGCGCCGCCAGCGAAGGCCTGCTCGAACCGCTGGACTTCAACACCATCAAGCGCGACCGCATCGACCCGCGTTTCGTCTCCGACCACGGCGTCGGCTCCTTCTTCTTCTCCTTCGTCCTCGGCTACAACGAGGGCAAGCTGGGCGGCAACAAGCCGGTAGACTGGAGCGCGCTGTTCGACACCAAGACCTACCCCGGCAAACGCGCCCTGTACAAATGGCCGAGCCCCGGCGTGCTGGAACTGGCCCTGCTGGCCGACGGCGTTCCCGCCGACAAGCTCTACCCGCTGGACCTGGACCGCGCCTTCAAGAAACTCGACACCATCAAGAAAGACATCGTCTGGTGGGGCGGTGGCGCCCAGTCGCAGCAACTGCTGGCTTCCGGCGAGGCGACCCTCGGCCAGTTCTGGAACGGTCGCGTCTACGCCCTGCAACAGGACGGCGCGCCGGTGGGCGTGAGCTGGAAGCAGAACCTGGTCATGGCCGACTTCCTCGTCGTGCCCAAAGGGGCCAAGAACAAGGACGCGGCCATGAAGTTCCTGGCCAACGCCGCCAGCGCCCAGGGCCAGGCCGAGTTTGCCAACCAGACCGCCTACGCGCCGGTGAACCTCGACTCCGTCGGCCTGCTCAAGCCTGAGCTCGCACCGAACCTGCCAACGGCCTACGCTCAAGATCAGGTCACCCTGGACTTCGCCTACTGGGCGAAGAACGGTCCGGCCATCGCCACCCGCTGGAATGAGTGGCTGGTCAAATGAAAGTCGCCATCAACGCCTTGCAATCGGCCACCGGTGCCCCTGGCACCGGTGGCAAGGGAGCGGCCATGAATGCCACGCCGTCGCTGCGCCAACGCTGGCGCGGCAGCCGCAACCTGCTGCCGGCCCTGCTGTTTCTCGGGTTGTTTTTCTTCGCGCCACTGATCGGTCTGCTGCTGCGCGGCGTGCTGGAACCGGTGCCGGGGCTAGGCAACTACGAGCAACTGTTCGCCAACTCGGCCTACGCCCGGGTGCTCTTCAACACCTTCTCGGTGGCGGGCCTCGTCACTCTGATCAGCGTGTTGCTGGGCTTCCCGCTGGCCTGGGCGATCACCCTGGTGCCGCGCGGCTGGGGCCGCTGGCTTCTGAACATCGTGCTGCTGTCGATGTGGACCAGCCTGCTCGCCCGTACCTACTCCTGGCTGGTGCTGCTGCAGGCCTCGGGGGTGATCAACAAGGCGTTGATGGCCATGGGCATCATCGATGCTCCGCTGGAGATGGTGCATAACCTCACCGGCGTGGTGATCGGCATGAGCTACATCATGATCCCGTTCATCGTGCTGCCGCTGCAGGCGACCATGCAGGCCATCGACCCGATGGTCCTGCAGGCCGGTTCCATCTGCGGTGCCAGCCCCTGGACCAACTTCTTCAAGGTGTTCCTGCCACTGTGCCGCTCAGGCCTGTTCTCCGGTGCGCTGATGGTGTTCGTGATGTCCCTCGGTTACTACGTGACCCCGGCCCTGCTGGGTGGCGCGCAGAACATGATGCTGCCCGAGTTCATCGTCCAGCAGGTGCAGTCGTTCCTCAACTGGGGCCTGGCCAGCGCCGCCGCGGCGTTGCTGATCGTCATCACCCTGGTGCTGTTCTATTTCTACCTGAAGCTGCAACCGGAATCCCCGGTCGGCAACAGCAACGCGAGGTAAGCGACCATGCTCCTGACCCCCAATGCCATGAGCCGGCGCATGCGCGTCGGACTCTACGCCACCACCGGGCTGATCGCGCTGTTCCTGCTGCTGCCGATCGTGTTCATCGTGCTGCTGTCGTTCGGCTCCTCCCAGTGGCTGGTGTTCCCGCCACCGGGCTGGACGCTGAAGTGGTACAGCCAGTTCTTTTCCAACGCCGAATGGATGGACGCCGCCTTCGCCAGCCTCAAGGTGGCGCTGCTGACCACGGTCGTCGCCGTCGCCCTGGGCCTGCCCACGGCCTTTGCCCTGGTACGCGGACGCTTCCCCGGCCGCGAGATGCTCTATGGCCTGTTCACCCTGCCGATGATCGTGCCGCTGGTGATCATCGCCGTGGCGGTGTACGCGCTGTTTCTCAAGCTGGGCTGGACCGGCACGCTGTTTTCCTTCGTGGTCAGCCACGTGATCGTCGCCCTGCCCTTCACCATCATCTCGATCATCAACTCGCTGAAACTGTTCGACCAGTCCATCGAGGACGCCGCGGTGATCTGCGGCGCCTCTCGACTGCAGGCGGTGTTCAAGGTGACCTTCCCGGCGATCCGCCCGGGGATGATTGCCGGCGCCCTGTTCGCCTTCCTGGTGTCGTGGGACGAAGTGGTGCTGAGCGTGATGATGGCCAGCCCCAACCTGCAGACCCTGCCCGTGAAAATGTGGACCACCCTGCGCCAGGACCTGACGCCCGTGATCGTCGTCGCCTCGACGCTGCTGATCGGTCTGTCGGTCCTGGTCATGGTGATCGCCGCCGCCCTGCGCCGGCGCAACGAAGTCAGCGCCTGAGCGCCCGGAGAGAACAACAATGAGTGCAGTCATCAAAGATGCAGCCCAGGCCAAGACCCTCGTCAGCCTGCGCAACCTGAACAAGCACTACGGCGACTTCGCCGCGGTGGACAACATCAACCTGGAGATCCAGGACGGCGAATTCCTCACCTTCCTCGGCTCCAGCGGCTCGGGCAAGAGCACCACGCTGTCGATGCTGGCCGGCTTCGAGACGCCCAGCAGCGGCGAGATCCTGGTCAACGGCCAGTCGCTGGTCAACGTACCGCCGCACAAGCGCGACATCGGCATGGTGTTCCAGCGCTACTCGCTGTTCCCGCACCTGTCGGTGCGCGACAACATCGCCTTCCCCCTCGCGATCCGCAAGCGCAGCGCCGCCGAACGCGACAAGCAAGTGGACGCCATGCTCAAGCTGGTGCAACTGGACAAGTTCGCCCATCGCCGTCCGGCGCAACTGTCCGGCGGTCAGCAGCAGCGCGTGGCCATTGCCCGGGCGCTGGTGTACGAGCCACGCATCCTGCTGATGGACGAACCCCTCGGCGCGCTGGACAAGAAACTGCGTGAAGACCTACAGGACGAACTGCGCCAGTTGCACCGCCGGCTGGGCATCACCATCGTCTACGTAACCCACGACCAGGAAGAAGCCATGCGCCTGTCCCAGCGCATCGCCATCTTCAGCCACGGCAAGATCGTCGGCCTGGGCACCGGCTACGACCTGTACCAGAACCCGCCGAATGCCTTCGTCGCCTCGTTCCTCGGCAACTCCAACTTCCTGCGGGTCAAGGCCCAGGGCAGCGGCGCGGCCAGCTTCGAAGGCCAGCCGGTGGCGATGCGCCTGACGGCGGGCCTGGCCCAGGGCCAGGATGTGCTGCTGATGGTCCGTCCGGAAAAAGCCCTGGCCCTGAGCCGCGAGCAGGCCGCGGCCGAACCGCTGCCGGCGGGCTGGAACGAAGTCACGGCCAAGGTTGGCGAAGTGTTGTTCCTGGGTGAAAGCCAGACCTGCAGCGTGGTCACGGCCGGCGGTACTGCCATGACCGTGAAAGCCCTGTCGGCAGCGGGCATGTCGATGAAGCCCGGGGATGAAGTGAAGGTGCGCTGGGCGGTGGCGGATGCCTGTGTGTATACCGAGTGGCAGGAGAGTGATCTGAACAAGGCGGCGGGGGCTCACTGAGTCCTTGTTGCAAAAAAATCCCGGTCATTGGCCGGGATTTTTTGTTGCCTTGTCGGATGCCATCGCCGGCAATGCCGGCTCCCACACGGTTCGCGGTGCATGTGATCCCTGTGGAAGCTGGCCGGGCGGCGATCCGATTGCCAGCGATGAGGCCGGTCAGGCCGGCGCCGAGGTACGGATCAGGTGATCGAAGGCCGCCAGCGACGCCTTGGCCCCCTCGCCCACCGCAATCACGATCTGCTTGTACGGCACGGTGGTCACGTCACCCGCCGCGAACACGCCCGGCAGGTTGGTCTGGCCCTTGGCATCGACGATAATCTCGCCACGCGGGGTCAGCTCGACGGTGCCCTTGAGCCAGTCGGTATTCGGCAGCAGGCCGATCTGCACGAAGATCCCTTCCAGCGCCAGTTCATGCTCGGCATCGCTGGTGCGGTCCTTGTAGCGCAGGCCGTTGACCTTCTGGCCGTCGCCCAGCACTTCGGTGGTCAGCGCGCTGGTGATGACCTTGACGTTCGGCAGGCTGTGCAGCTTGCGTTGCAACACGGCGTCGGCACGCAACTGGCTGTCGAACTCGATCAGCGTCACCTGGGCGACGATACCCGCCAGGTCGATGGCCGCCTCCACGCCGGAGTTGCCGCCGCCGATCACCGCCACGCGCTTGCCCTTGAACAGCGGGCCGTCGCAGTGCGGGCAGTAGGCCACGCCACGGCTGCGGTATTCCTTCTCGCCCGGCACGTTCATTTCGCGCCAGCGGGCACCGGTGGCGAGGATCACGGTCTTGGCCTTCAAGCTCGCGCCACTGGCCATCCGCACTTCATGCAGGCCGCCATCGGTAGCCGGCACCAGGGCATCGGCCCGTTGCAGGTTCATGATGTCGACGTCGTACTGCTTGACGTGTTCTTCCAGCGCCGTGGCCAGTTTCGGCCCTTCGGTTTCCTGCACCGAGATGAAGTTCTCGATGGCCATGGTGTCCAGCACCTGGCCGCCGAAACGCTCGGCCGCGACACCGGTACGGATGCCTTTGCGGGCGGCGTAGATCGCCGCCGCTGCACCGGCCGGGCCGCCACCGATCACCAGCACGTCGAAGGCGTCCTTGGCATTGAGTTTCTCGGCCTGACGGGCGTCGCTGCCGGTATCCAGCTTGGCGACGATCTCTTCAAGGCCCATGCGGCCCTGGCCGAACACTTCGCCATTGAGGTACACGCTCGGCACTGCCATCACCTGGCGCGACTCGACTTCGGCCTGGAACAGCGCACCGTCGATGGCCACATGGCGCACGTTAGGGTTGAGCACTGCCATCAGGTTCAGCGCCTGGACCACGTCCGGGCAGTTCTGGCAGGACAGCGAGAAGTAGGTTTCGAAGTTGAATTCACCTTCCAGCCCGGCGATCTGTTCGATCAGCTCGGCACTGGCCTTGGACGGGTGGCCGCCGACTTGCAGCAGCGCCAGCACCAGCGAGGTGAATTCGTGGCCCATGGGGATGCCGGCGAAACGCAGGCTGATCTGGCCATTGGGGCGATTGAGCGAGAACGACGGGACGCGAGCGTCGGTGCCGTCCTCGCGCAGGGTAATGAGGCTCGACAGGCTGGCGATCTCGCGCAGCAGGTCGTGGAGTTCGCGGGACTTCGCGCCGTCATCGAGGGAAGCAACGATCTCGATCGGCTGAGTGACCCGCTCCAGGTAGGCTTTCAACTGAGTTTTAAGCGTGGCGTCCAACATACGGGCGATTCCTTTTTCGGTTCTTCAGAAATAAAAACGCCCGGGCGAAAGCGCCCGGGCGTTTTGCGGGGCGGTTGCAGCAGTCAGGTGCGGAAGACCGCCACCGGCTTCTTCATTGCTTAGATCTTGCCGACCAGGTCCAGCGATGGCGCCAGAGTGGCTTCGCCTTCTTTCCACTTGGCCGGGCAGACTTCACCCGGGTGGGCGGCAACGTACTGGGCCGCCTTGACCTTGCGCAGCAGCTCGCTGGCGTCACGGCCGACACCGCCGTCGTTCAGCTCGACGATCTTGATCTGGCCTTCAGGGTTGATCACGAAGGTGCCACGATCGGCCAGGCCGGCTTCTTCGATCAGCACGTCGAAGTTGCGCGAGATGACGTGGGTCGGGTCGCCGATCAGCGGGTACTGGATCTTGCCGATGGTTTCCGAGGTGTCGTGCCAGGCTTTGTGGGTGAAGTGGGTGTCGGTGGACACGCCGTAGATCTCGACGCCCAGTTTCTGAAACTCGGCGTAGTTGTCGGCCAGGTCACCCAGCTCGGTCGGGCAGACGAAGGTGAAGTCGGCTGGGTAGAAGAACACTACGGACCACTTGCCTTTCAGGTCCGCTTCGGAGACCTGAACGAAGTTGCCGTTGTGGTAAGCAGTTGCGTTGAACGGTTTGACCTGGCTGTTGATGATAGGCATCGGGTGTTTCTCCTTCAGGGTTTGTAAAAACTTGATGGAGAGATCCTAGCCAATAGACCCGCTCAATGCTCATTGGCAAAAATGATGCTGCCAATTGGTTTTGGCTATAACCGCGCAGTATTAATAGAAGCAATTGTGTGCCGGGTCAGAACAGGCCCATCTGCTTGTCGATCAGCGAATTGAAGTCATCCCCCACGAACGGCAGGATCGCGTCCGCCACCGGCTGCAGTTGCCGGCTCAGGTAATGGTCGTAGTCGATCGGGCTGCGCAGGTTTTCCAGCGGCTCAGGCCCGCTGGTGGTGATCAGGTAGCTGATCCAGCCGCCGCTGTGGTACTGGCGCGGCCGGCCGAGGCTGTCGTTAAAGGCGTCGGCCAGGCGCGCGGCGCGCACATGGGGCGGCACGTTGCGCTGGTAGTCGTCCAGCGGCCGGCGCAGGCGCTTGCGGTAGACCAGCAGCTCGTCCAGTTCGCCGGCCAGGGTGCGCCGCACGTAGTCGCGAACGAACTCCCGGTACGGTTCGCGGCGGAAGATCCGCTGGTACAGCGCCTGCTGGAACTGCTGGGCCAGCGGCGACCAGTCGGTACGAACCGTCTCCAGGCCCTTGTAGATCACCTCTTCGCTACCGTCGGCGCGCACCACCACGCCGGCGTAGCGCTTCTTGCTGCCCTCCTCGGCGCCGCGAATGGTCGGCATCAGAAAACGCGTGTAATGGGTCTCGTACTGCAGTTCCAGGGCGCTTTCCAGGCCGTACGCCTGCTGCAGGTGCTCGCGCCACCACTGGTTGACCTCGCTCACCAGCGTGCGGCCGATCCGGTCGGCGTCCTCGGCGCTGTGCTCGCCCTTGAGCCAGACGAAGGTGGAGTCGGTGTCGCCGTAGATCACCTGGTAGCCACGGGCCTCGATCAACTGGCGGGTGCGCTGCATGATCTCGTGACCACGCATCGTGATGGACGAGGCCAGGCGCGGGTCGAAGAAGCGGCAACCGCTGGAGCCGAGCACGCCGTAGAAGGCGTTCATGATGATCTTCAGGGCTTGGGACAACGGCGCGTTGCCCTCGCGCTTGGCCGCCTCGCGGCCCTGCCAGACCCGCTCGACGATGGCCGGCAGGCAATGGCGGGTGCGCGAGAAACGCGCCTGGCGAAAGCCCGGGACCGAGTGCTGGTCATCCGGCTCGCGCAGGCCTTCCACCAGCCCCACCGGGTCGATCAGGAACGAGCGGATGATCGACGGGTACAGGCTCTTGTAGTCCAGCACCAGTACCGACTCATAGAGCCCTGGCCGCGAGTCCATCACGAAACCGCCCGGACTCGCCTCGCCTTCGCGGCTGCCAAGGTTCGGCGCAACGAAGCCGATGCGGTGCATCAGCGGCATGTACAGGTGACAGAACGCCGCCACCGAACCGCCACTGCGGTCCGCCGGCAGCCCGGTGACCGTGGCCCGTTCCAGCAGGAAGTCCATCAAGCGGGTCTTGGCGAAGATCCGCGTCACCAGCTCGCAGTCCTTGAGGTTGTAGCGGGCCAGCGCCGGGCGGTCCTCGGCGAACATGCGATTGATCTCGTCCATGCGCTGGTACGGCGTGTCGATGGCCTTGCCTTCGCCCAGCAGGGTCTGGGCGACGTTCTCCAGGCTGAACGAAGGAAAGCTCCAGGTGGCCGAGCGCAGCGCCTCGATGCCATCGATGATCAGGCGCCCGGCTGCCGAGGCGAAGAAGTGGGTGCGGCTGCCGTGCTCGCGCCACTCCATGGGCTGGCCGTCGCGCCCGAGCAGCAGCGGCACGTTCAGGCGCTTGCTGTGTTCGTGCAGCACCCGCAGGTCGAACTGCACCAGGTTCCAGCCGATGATGGCGTCCGGATCGTGCTCGGCCAGCCACTGGTTCAGGCGCTGCAGCAAGGCGGCGCGGCTGTCGCACCACTCGAGCTGGAAATCCACCGCACTGGCATCGCCATTGGCCGGGCCGAGCATGTACACCTGGCGCTGGCCGCAGCCTTCCAGGGCGATGGAATAGAGCTCGCCGCGTTCGCTGGTCTCGATGTCCAGCGACACCAGTTTCAGCCGCGGCCGGTAGGCGTTGTCGGGCTTGAGCTGGGCGTCGAGCCAGACGCCGTCGGCGTCGGGCTGGCCGCTGAACGACACCGGGGCAGTGATGAAACGCTCCATCAGGTAGCGCTCCGGCGGGCGGATATCGGCTTCCAGCAGGTCGATGCCGACGCCGCGCAGGCGCTTGTCCAGTTGCATCAGTTGCCGGTGCTGGTTGCAGTACAGGCCGAGGACCGGCCGGTGGTCGAAGTCGGTCAGCGCCAGTGGCCGCAGTTGCACATCCTTCTCGCCGAGCAACAATTCGCGCAGGCGCTTTTCGAACTGCGCCGGCACGAAAGCCACCGACGCCTGCGCCGTCAGGCGCACACGACGAGGCCCGCCATCGGTGGCCAGCCAGAATTCCACCAGGGTGCCTTGCGGCGTATCCCGCCAGTGGCGGGTCAGGACAAAGCCCTGCTGTTGCTGCACCACCGTTTCCTCGACCACTGCGCAAAGGGTGCGGATTCTACCCGAGCGGCGCGCCGGGAGCGCACCTTATCGGCGCAATGCCGCGACGGGTTTCGGCGCGCCGCCGCTGCCGCTAGAATGCCCGACCATGGAAATCTTTCATTCACTATGGACAGTGGGCCACACCATGAATTGCGCTCCAGCCCTTTCCCGCCCGCAACAGACCGGGCACAAGGATCCATCACGTGCGTTCTGATCGTTACCTCCCTTGCCTGTTGGCGCTGCTGCCGATGATGGCCGCCGCTGTCGAGCCCGTCATCGATCCCCACGCCGACCTGCTCTATCGTCAGGCCCTGCCGCTGCTGGAACAGGCCGATGCCCAGGGCAACGCCCTGCCGCTGGATGCCGCCCCCAACGACCAGGAACTGATCCGCAAGGTGCAGTCCCTCGACCAGGCCCTTCAACCGGCGGTGGCCCTGTTGCAGCGCGCCGCCCTGCTGCGCCACCCGGTGGCCGAATACCGCCTGGCCCTGCACTACATCACTTACCTGCCGGCCGACCAGATTTCCGCCGAGGCCTGCCCGCTGCTGCGCTCCAGCCTGGCCCAGGGGTTCGCCCCGGCGGCGCTGGAAGTGGCCAACTGGTGCCCCGACCTGAACAGCAGCGCCGAGTACCGCCAGGCCATGGAACAGGTGCCCTCGCGCAACTCGCTGTACGCCGGCTACTACCCGCAACCGGCGGTGCGCCTGCAATGCCTGCGCGAGCGCCCCCAGGGCCTGTCGCTGCAATGGGGCAGCCAGCGTGACTTCCAGGCCGAGGTCTACCGCCTGCTGGCCGGGCTCGACCCGACCCAGCGCACCAGCTACCAGCAGAAGGCGACCGAGATCAACGGCTGCCGCGGCAGCGCCGCGCAGGTCGTCACCCGCCGCCCCTGAGCTGAGCAAGATTGTTCAAGGCAGGGGCCAGACGCTCTGGCATCCTGTCTTGCCATTCCTCACGTCGCTGTCTGCCATGCCCGCATCCCGCCTCGCCCGCACCGCCTACCTGCAAGGCGCCATCGCCTGCCTGCCCCTGTCCCTGGCCGTCGCGCCCTGGGGGCTGCTTGCCGGCTCCATGGCGATCGAAGCCAACCTGACACCGCTGGAGGGCCAGGGCCTGTCCGCCATCGTCTTCGCCGGTGCCGCCCAACTGGTGGCCATCGGCATGCTCAAGGGCGGCGCCAACCTGGTGTCGATCCTGCTCACCACCCTGCTGCTGACTTCCCAGCACCTGCTCTACGGGCTGTCGATGCGCCCGGTGATCGCCGACCTGCCGGGACGCTGGCGCGCCGGCCTGGGCTTTCTGCTGACCGACGAATTCTTCGCCCTGGTCAGTCAATACGACCGCGAACAGTTCAACCGCTGGTACGCGCTGGGCGTCGGCCTGACCTTCTACCTGGCCTGGAACCTGTTCACCCTGGCCGGGATCATCCTCGGTCAGAACATCCCGCATCTGGACACGCTGGGGCTGGACTTCTCCATTGCCGCCACCTTCGTCGCCCTGATCGCACCGTGCGTGCGCAACGTGCCGACGCTGGTATGCGTGGCCGTCTCGCTGTTCTGCTCGGTGCTGTTCAGCTACTGGCACTGGGAAACCGCGCTGGTGGCCGCCGGCCTGCTGGGCATGGCCGCCGGCTTCATCTGTCAGAAATTCCAGGGAGCACGCTGATGATTTTCCTGTTGATCGTCGCCATGGGCCTGATCGTGTTTCTCAACCGCTATGCCTTTCTCGAACCGCGCCTGCCGCTGCGCCTGAGTTCCAACGCCCGGCAATTCCTGGGCTTTGCCGTGCCGGGCATGCTCACCGCGATTTGCGGGCCGATCGTGTTCCTGCCCAACCACCAGCTCAACCTCGACCCGCTCAACCCCTACCTGCTGGGTTCGCTGCTGGCCATCGGGCTGGTACTCTGGACCCGCAACACCCTGGTCAGCATGCTGCTGAGCATGGGTTTCTTCTTCACTTATCGGTGGTGGCTCGGCTTGCCATGACACAGGCTCCTCGGGAACAGACCCACTTCTGGCAGGCGCCGGCGCTTGGCAACCTGGAGCTGCTGCAGGCCCGCTACTACCAGCAGCGCTTCGCCCCGCATGTGCACGAAGGCTATTCGATCATTGCCATCGAAGCCGGCGCCCAGGTGTTCTGGCACCGCGGCGCCGACCACCTGGCGCCGGTGGGCAGCGTGGTGCTGATCAACCCCGACGAACTGCACACCGGCTCCCGCGCCCACGAGGCGGGCTGGAGCTACCGCGGCTGCTACCCGGACATCGCCCACATGACCGGCGTACTCGACGAACTGGACGTTCGCCACGCGGGCACGCCGGTCTTTTCCAGCAGCGTGCTGCAAGACCCGTTGGTCTACCGCGCGCTGCTCGGCCTGAACCACACGGCGCAGCAAGGCGCCGGCGCGCTGGAGCAGCAATCGGCCTGGCGCGAGGTCGCCTTGCTGTTGATGCAGCGTCACGCCCGGGTCGGCGAGGCGCGCGCACCGGGCAGCGAGCCGCTGGCGGTGGCCCGTGCCCGCGAACTGCTCGACGCCCGCCTCGACTGCCCGCCGTCGCTGGAAGAACTGGCGGCGGCGGTGAACCTGTCGCCCTTCCACTTCGCCCGGGTGTTCCGCCAGGCCACCGGCCTGCCACCTCACGCCTGGCTCAAGCAGCGCCGCCTGGCCCGCGCCCGGACGATGCTGCGCCAGGGCGGCGCGCCGCTCAACGTCGCCTTCGACCTGGGGTTCGCCGACCAGAGTCACCTCAGCCGCCAGTTCAAGCAGGCCTATGGCGTCACCCCCGGCGAGTACCGCCGCGCCTGCGCCGACAGTGCGATTTCACTATCGGTTCGGTAATCGAACACAACCCGGCCATCGCCCCTCAAGTCGTCACCTTGTCGCTCCGATAGCAGAACGAACCGCCCGGTACAAAAAGTGGCGGACCTCGACCTACAGGAGCCCTGCCCGCATGTTCGCCGACCTCAAGATCCGCACCGGAATGTTCTGGGTGCTGACGCTGTTCAGCCTCACCCTGCTGTTTTCCACCGTCAGCGCCTGGCGCGGCGCGGTGGGCAGTGACGCGCAGATCAACGAACTGGACGACACCGCGCACCAGTCCGACCGCCTGAACAACGCCCTGCTGATGGCGATCCGTTCCAGCGCCAACGTGTCCTCGGGCTTCATCGAGCAGCAAGGCGGCCATGCCGAAAGCGCCAGGGGCCGGCTGGTGCGTTCAGAGGAACTGATCGGAGAAAGCCTGAAACTGGCCGACGCCTTCGTCGCCAATGCCCGTGGAACGCCGCTGGAACCGGTCGCCGACGACCTGCAACGCACCTTCGCCGTCTACGCCAAGGCCATCGCCGGCCAGCGCGAGGCCACGCTCGCCAACTCCCTGGACCACTATTTCGCCGTCAACGTCGATGCCGGCAACGCCATGGGCAAGCTGCAGAGCCTGCGCCAGGAACTGGTCAAGGCCCTGAACGAGCGTGGCCAGCAGATCATGGACGCGTCGGAGCGACGCCTGCGCAACGCGCAGATCCTGAGCCTGGCCCTGCTGCTCGCTACATTGCTGCTGGCTGGCCTGTGCTGGGGCTTCATCCAGCGCCGCGTGCTGCATCCGCTGCGCGATGCCAGCCGGCATTTCCAGCGTATCGCCGGTGGCGACCTCAGCGAGCCCGTGGCCGTGCCCGGCAACAACGAAATCGGCCAGTTGTTCGCCGAACTGCAGCGCATGCAGCACAGCCAGCGCGACACCCTGGGCAGCATCAGCGCCTGCGCCGGACAGCTGGCAGGCGCCGCCCAGGCCCTCAATGCAGTGACGGAACAGAGCGCCGAAAGCCTGCGCCGCCAGGACGAAGAACTGGAACAGGCGGCCACCGCCGTCACCGAAATGACCACCGCCGTGGAAGAAGTGGCGCGCAACGCCGTTTCCACCTCCCAGGCCGCCAGCGACTCCAACCGCCTGGCCGAGCAAAGCCGTCGCCAGGTCAGCGAAACCCTCGACGGCACCCAGGCCATGGCCGGTGAAGTCCAGGCCGGCAGCGAACGCCTGCAACACCTGGCTGGCGAAATCCGCGACATCGGCAAGGTGCTGGAGGTGATCCGCGCGGTCTCCGAACAGACCAACCTGCTGGCCCTGAACGCCGCCATCGAAGCGGCCCGGGCCGGAGAAGCCGGGCGAGGTTTCGCGGTGGTGGCCGACGAAGTCCGCACCCTGGCCTACCGCACCCAGCAGTCGACCCAGGAAATCGAACAGATGATCGGCAGCGTGCAGAGCGGCACCGAGGTGGCGGTCAGTTCCATGCACACCAGCGCCGAACGCGCCCGTGCCGCGCTGGACACCACCCAGGCGTCGGAACAGGTGCTCGAAGGCATCTACGCCGCCATCGGCCAGATCAACGAGCGCAACCTGGTGATCGCCAGCGCCGCCGAAGAGCAGGCCCAGGTCGCCCGCGAAGTCGACCGCAACCTGCTCAACATCCGCGAACTCTCGGCCCGCTCGGCCGAGGGCGCACAGCAGACCAGCGTGGCGAGCCAGACGTTGTCGGGGCTGGCCCAGGAACTGACGGCGCTGGTGGGGCGCTTTCGGGTCTGATGCCTAAAGCGTCGTAAGCCATTGGCCCATGGCGCATTAGCCGATCGCCGACAGTCGGCAAGGATGTGTTCTGAAACAACGGCTTGCACCGGCGCTGTCAGATTCCCGCCGTATAGTGGCATTTGGACACATCCGCGGTCCTGTACTAGGTTCTGTTCGCCCGCCACCGCGGGCGCACACCTGGAACCGGCGATTCGTTCGCCGCTCACACTTTGAAGGATCAAGACCATGCAAGTGCTCAACAACTTTTCGCAGACCATCAGCGTCGCCATCAACCACTGGGGTTCGGATGGCGATACCTCCTTTTTCGTCATCACGCCCGGCAAGGCCGAAAGCTGGGATCGCAGTGACGACCGCGGTTTCGTCATGAGCGTCAAGGTCAATGGCTCGCAATTGCCGTACTTCGTACAGGCCAACGACAAGATCGTTGTCGAGGAAGGTGGCAGCCAGATTCCACCTTACCGGGTTCTGGCCAATGGTCGCGTTCTCACCCCGCTGAGCTGATTTCCCGCGCCCCAGACCACAACGGTGCAGGCTGGAAGCGCGTGCTGCGGTAGACTGGCGGCCTGGCCTTTGCCTGGCCGCCCTTCCAAGCCCGGAGCCCCCCTGTCGATGCCCGTTGTCACCCTGCTGCACACCCCGCCCGATGAACCGCTGAAAAGCCAGCTTCTGCAGATGGTCGTGGATGCCTTCACCGACCTCAGCAGCACCGCCCTGCCGCCGAGCAACGCGCTGTACAACCTGTACCAGTACGGCCTGGGTTTCGAAGTGCACCTGTACCTTCAGGCGCTGGGCAGCTCGCGTTTGCCGGCGGAACTGGTGCTGGCCTGTGCCGACGACGATCCCCAGCAACTGCTCGGCTTTGCCTTGTGCCTGCCGATCGACGGCGAGCCCGGCGCCTGCGCCGTGGCGTGGATGGCGGTGCGTCAGGAGCAGCGTCGGCGCGGACTAGGCCGGGCCCTGCTGGAGGCGGTACGCCAGCGCTACACCCGGGTCGAACTGGCCTGTGCCCAGGGCAAGGTGCCCTGCTTCGAGGCCCTCGGGCTCGCCGTGGAAGGTGTGCGCGACACCCAGGTACTGATGGCCAGCGGCGCGGCGGCGGGCGACGGCGTGCTGGTGATGCTCGACGTGGCGCCGGTGTGGCGCACGCTGGAAGTGCAGCAGATCCACAGCTACCTGCTCAAGCAGCACGGGCGCAAGTCGATGGTCGAGGCCGAAAAGAAGCGCGACCGGCACCTTGATGAACTGGCGCGACATGCGCGGGCCTTTGTGCAGGAGCGGGTCGGGCAGATGCAAGAGCGGGAAATCCGGCTGGTCTAGTGTTGTCTGCAATGACGCCATCGTCGGCAAGGCCGACTCCCACAGGTATCGAGCCCAGCTTGCCAGTGCGCCTGGCGCGGACCTTGTGGGAGCTGGCCTTGCCAGCGATGAGGCCGGCACAGGCAATGAGGGTGCCTGCAATGACGCCATCGTCGGCAACGCCGACTCCCACAGGTATCGAGCCCTGCCGTGGATAGCGCGGCTGGCCGAAATTCTGTGGGAGCTGGCAACCAAGCAACTGTAGCGGCGGCAGCAACTCATCGCCCCTGCGCAAAACAAGCGAAACGCTACCGTCCGGCGGCAACCCCGGAATGATTGAACTTCCCCGCAGGTCTACCGAACCAGGTAGCTCCTGTCACGGGAAGGGTCCGATCATGCGCCTCATGCTGAATGCCGTCTGCCTGCTCACCGCTGTACTGTTCACCGCCACCGCGCTCGCCGCCGATCCGGCGATCGCCGTCAAGGCCGAGAAAAAGGCCGCCGCGCTGGAGCACGACGTCGCCACCCAGGCGGCCGATACCAGCCCCGCCCGCAACGAAACCATCACCGCCACCGAGGCCAAGGCCGTCGACCCGCAAGGCGCCGCGCCCCTGGACGACACCCTCACCTGCCTGGCCCGCACCATCTACTGGGAATCCAAGGGCGCCACCGATGCCGACATGCAGGCCGTGGCCAATGTGGTGATGAACCGGGTCGGCCACGACGGGTTTCCGGATACCGTGTGCGCCGTGGTCAAGGACGGTTCGCAGCGCCACGCCTGCCAGTTCTCCTGGTGGTGCGACGGGCGCGCCGACCAGATCAAGGAAGACGACGAATACCTCCAGGCCAAGGAAATCGCCCGCAAGGTGCTCAACCGGCAACTGCCGGACAACAGCCGCGGCGCGCTGTATTTCCATGACCGCAAGGTGTCTCCGGACTGGTCGAAAACCTTTCTGCGCACCGCCCAGACCGGCAAGTTCCTCTTCTACAAGCCGCGCAACGGCGATGCCCGTTGAGCCGCGACAGGGAACCCTTGCGCGTTGCACCAGACAAAGACGACACGCGCACGCCATATCTGGCTACCATGCAACCTTTTCCCCAAGTGACCGGGGACGACCGGCAGGCCCCGAGCGCGACCTGCCGGATTCACCGCAAGACCAGCCACGCCGGCCATTCAGCAGCCGCGTGGTGCCAGATCAAGGGAGATTCAAATGCGCGTCAGCTCTACCGTCCTGCGTATCGCCATGTTCTGCCTGGCACCGGTGTTCGCCGGCCAGGCCCTGGCCACCGAGGAGACGCAACTGATCGACTCGATCAACAGTTACCGCAACCAGTCCCAGGGCTGCGCCGGCCAGGCCTCGCTGGAACTGCCACCGCTGAGCAGCGACCCACGCCTGGTGCTGTCGATCACCGACATGGGCAACCTGCAGCAGCAGTTGTCCCGTACCGCCTACCCGATGGTCAATGTCCAGGCCATCAGCCTGTCCGGCCCGCGCGATGCGGCAGCGGCCATGCAGGCAATCCGCGAGAGTTTCTGCCAGGTGGTGCTCGACCCGCAGTTCGTCGATATCGGCGTCAGCCGTGTCGATCGCGAATGGCGCATCGTCGTCGCCCGCCCCCTGCTCAGCGCCCGCCTCGGCGACTGGAACAGCGAAGGCCGGAAACTGCTCGACGCCATCAACGCCGCCCGCGCCAAACCGCAGCAGTGCGGCACCCAGGCCATGGCCGCGACCACGCCGCTGGTGTGGAACGAAACGCTCGCGCAAACCGCACAGGGCCACAGCCGGGCCATGGCCAACCAGAACTTCTTCGACCACATCGACCGCGAGGGCCGTACCCCTGGTGATCGCGCCGACCTGGCCGGCTACAGCGGCCAGGGCATCGCCGAAAACATCGCCGCCGGCCTCGACAGTCCGCGCAAGGTGCTCGACGGCTGGCTGTCCAGCCCCGGCCATTGCACCAACCTGATGAACCCGCAGTTGCGCGAGCTGGGCGCCGCCTACGCCACCGACCCGAAAAGCGATGCCGGGATCTACTGGACCGCCCTGTTCGGCACCCCGTGACCGGTCGGTGACGCCCCCACCGACCTGATATTTTTGTCAGTTACCGAAAATTTCAGGACGGTGCACTCTTGCTCCATGCCTCATCATGGAGAAAGGACATGCAGGACCAGACGCCCGCCATTACCCCACCCTCGCTGCCCAAGGGCGGCGGTGCGATCCAGAGCGCCGGCAGCGGCCTGGGTGGCGTCGGCACCTGCGGTGCCGCTTCCTTCGACATCGCCGTGCCACTTTCCGCCGGCCGCGGCTATGCACCGCAGCTGTCGCTGCACTATCAGAGCTCCATCAGCAATGGCCCCTTCGGTTTCGGCTGGCGCCTGAGTCCGGGCTGCGTCGCCCGGCGTACCAGCCGCGGAGTCCCGCACTATGACGATGACGACGTGATCCTCGGCCCGGACGGCGGCGTCTGGCTGGCCGAACGCGGCGCCGACGGCCAGCCATCGTTCAGCGAAGTGGACACTTACCGGGAGCTGGAACTGGAGCATCCCTGGCAGGTGATCCGGCATTTTCCCCGGGTCGAAGGCGACTTCTCACGCCTCGAACACTGGCGCGCCAACCCGGCCGACCCCGGTTTCTGGCTGATCCATGGCCGTGACGGCAGCCTGCATCTGTATGGCCGTACCGCCTCGGCCCGTCACGCCGATCCCCTCGACCCGCAGCGCGTCGCCGAATGGCTGCTGGAAGAAAGCATGAACGCCCACGGCGAGCACATTCTGTACGAGTACAAAGCCGAGGACCTGGCCGGCCTGGCCCAGGCAGAACCCCGCGACTTCCGCGCCCGACGCTACCTGGCGCGGGTGTGCTACGGCAATGTCGAGGCCTGGCCCTGGCTGATGCTCTGGCAGCCGGACGACATCGGCCGCCATGCCTGGCACTTCGAACTGCTGCTGGACTATGGCGAGCGCCCGAGCGGCGTGGACGACACGCCCGGCTACCCCGAACAGATGCCCTGGCCAGTGCGCGAAGACCGCCACAGCGCCTACGCCTACGGCTTCGAGCTGGGCTGCCTGCGCCTGTGCCGGCAACTGCTGATGTTCCACCGTTTTCCCGAACTCGGTGAAGAACCGGTTCTGGTGCAACGTCTGCTGCTGGAGTACCACACCGAAGCGCTGTCCTATCAGCTCCTGGCAGCCGCCCATCACCAGGCCTGGGATGCCGACGGCAACCGCAGTACGCTGCCGCCGGTGGAATTCGACTATTCCACCTTCGCCGGCGAGCCCGGGCAGTTCGTCGCCTTCCCCGAGTTGCCCGGCCTCAATGACGGCCAGCGCTACCAGTTGGTAGACCTGTACGGCGAAGGCACTGCCGGCGTGCTGTACCGCAGCGACCAGGGTTGGATGTACCGCGAGCCCCGCCGTGCGACGGACAGCGATGACCCCGACGCCATCGTCTATGACGACTGGCGCCTGTTGCCCCGCGTACCGGCGGCCGACAGCAGCAAGTCACCGCAGCAGAGCCTCGGCGACCTCACCGGCGACGCCTGCCTGGACTGGTGTGTCAACGCCCCCGGCTTCAGTGGCTGCTTCACCCTCGACCAGAACCGCGACTGGTCCGCCTTCGTGCCGTTCAGCGCCATGCCGAGCGAGAGCCTGCACCCGCTGGCGCAACTGGCCGATCTCAGCGGCGCCGGCTTGCTCGACCTGGCCCTGATCGGCCCGCGCAGTGTGCGGGTGTACGCCAACCGCCGCGACCATGGTTTTGCCCCCGCCCGCGAAGTGCCCCATGACGAAGACAGCCTGCCGATTCCCGGTAACCACCGCAGTGAACTGGTGGCCTTGACCGACCTGCTGGGCAGCGGCCAGCAGCATCTGGTGCGCATTCGTCACAACGAGGTCCGGCTCTGGCCCAACCTCGGCCACGGGCGCTTCGGACGGGGCATGCACCTGGCCAGCCTGCCCTTCACCTACGAAGAGTTCGACGCCAGCCGCGTGCTGCTGGCCGACCTCGATGGCTCCGGGGCCGTCGACCTGATCTACCTGTGCAGCGAGCATGCGCTGGTGTTCATGAACCGCTCGGGCGTGGGCTTCGAGCCGCCGTTCGAGCAGCCCTGGCCAGCGGGGGTGCGCTACGACGCCTTGTGCCAGGTCAGCGCCGCCGACTTGCTCGGGCTCGGCTGCGCCAGCCTGGTCCTGACGGTGCCCCACATGGCGCCCCGCCACTGGCGCCTGGACTTCGTCAGCGACAAGCCGTACCTGATGACCCTCAGCCGCAACAACATGGGCGCCCAGAGCAACCTTCGGTACCGCAGCTCGGCGCAGGAATGGCTGGATGAAAAAAACGAGCTGCAACGCAACGGCACCCAGCCGGTCTGCCAGATGCCACTGGCCCTGCACCTGGTGAACCGGCAGCAGCAACGGGATGAAATCACCGGCAATCAACTGACCCAGCTCTTTAGCTACCGCCAGGGCCACTACGACCGCCATGAACGCGAGCTGCGCGGCTACGGCCTGGTGCTGCAGACCGACAGCGAAAGCGCAAGCAACGACGACGACGAGCTGTTCACTGCGCCGATGCTGACCAAGACCTGGTACCACGCCGGCCAGTTCCCGCCGCCACCACTGCGCGGCGCTTTCCAGGATCGCGAAGCGGCGACACTCGGCGACGACCTGCTGAGCCGGCACGACCCGCAGGACGACAGCGACGAGGTGATCGACGCTCCCGACCCGGCCCGCCAGCACGCCATGGCCCATGCCCTCAGCGGCAGCCTGCGCCGCGTCGAACAGTACGGTCTGGACGACGATGTGCACCGGGACGTGCCGTTCTCGGTGCAGGAGTATCGCTACCGGGTTCGCGAACTGGCCGCCGCCGACCCGCACCAGCCTTACCCGCGCATGCTGCCGATGCCCCTGGAAAGCGTCGAGCACCAGTACGAGCGCCAGGCCGACGACCCGCGCAGCCAGCACAGCATCACCCTGCGTGCCGACGCCTTTGGTGAGGTCACCCATGCGGTGGTCATCCACTGCGCCCGCCGTCGCCGCGCCGGTGACCCGCCGCCGTTCGAAGACGAACACGAACAGCGCTGGTGGCGCGACGCCCACGACGACGCGCAATACCAGCACTATCTCAACGAGAGCCGGGCGCGCCCGATCCACCTCGACGATCCCCAGGGCTGGCGCCTCGGCCTGCCCTGGCAGGCCCGCGGCAATGCCCTGGTGCTGCCGGCAGCACAACTGCCGGTGCGGCAGATCAGCTACGAACACTTCAGCGGCCCGGAAAGCCCGCTGGGCGACGACGCCGAGCGCCACCTCACCGGACAGAGCGTCCAGCGCTACCAGGCAGCCGACACCCGCGTGCGCCAGGACCTGCCCGACGGGCAGGCCAGCTTCGAGGCCCTGCCCGGCCCGCTGGAAAGCGCCGAACTGGATGAAACGGCGCTGCAGGCCTATGACCGGGTCATGAGCCGCGACGAGCTCCATGAGCAACTGCTGGCGCTGGGGTACCGGCGCATGCCAGCGTTGCTGCCGGAACAGCCGGAACTGGAACTCTGGTCGGTGCAACAGGGCTTCACCCACTTCGCCCCCGCCACCGGCTTCCACCGCACCGTGTCCTTCCGCCAGACCAACAGCCACGGCCTGACCCAGGTCGGCCACGACCCTTACTGGTGCCAGATCAGCGACGTGGCCCTGCCCGACGGCTGCCTCACCCACGCCGAGTTCGACTACCACAGCTTGCAACCGGTGCGGATCGTCGATCCCAACCGCAATACCCAGGAAGCGCGCTACGACGGCTTTGGCCGCCTGCTGGCGAGCAGCTTCCATGGCACCGAAGCGGGCCAGCCGGCCGGCTTCGCCCCGCTGTCGGACTACCAGCGCGAGAGCGACGACCTGGAACAGGCGCTGGCCGATCCCGCTGCCGCACTGCAGAACGCGGCCAGCGTCTGCTTCTATGACCCCTTCAACTGGATGCACAACGGCCAGCCCGTGCAGAGCGCCGTGCTGCTGGCTGACCGCTACCCCGGCGATCCGCAACTGCAGATCCGCATCAGCCTGACCAGCGCCGATGGTTTCGGACGTTCGCTGCAGAGCAAGCAGAAAGTCGATCCGGGCGAGGCCTGGGAGGTGGATGAAGACGGCCGGCTGGTGCTGGAGAACGGCGTGCCCAAGGTGATCGACAGCGAAGAGCGCTGGCGCGTCAGCGAGCGGGTGGAATACAACAACAAGGGCTTGCCGGTGCGGGTCTACCGGCCCTATTTCGCCAATCGCTGGCGCTACATCGACGACAGCTCGCTGCGGGAGGCCGGCTACCACGACCAGCAGTTCTACGACCCCCTGGGCCGCCAGGTACGTTGCCTCACCGCCAAGGGCTACCTGCGCCGCGAGCGCTACCTGCCGTGGTACGGCATCAGCGAGGACGAGAACGATACCTGGCAGGAGGTCATCGATTCGAAGGAGCGAGCCTCATGAGCGCCGAACTGCACTATCGCAGCCCCGATCTCGGGGTGGTCGACCCGCGTGGACTGGGCGTGCGCCAGATCGCCTACCACCGTGCGCAACTCGATGACAGCGCCGCTGCACGCCTCACCCTCAGTCGCCACGACGCCAGTGGCCGGCGGTCACGGCACTGGGACCCGCGGCTGTCCGCCCGGCTCGCCACGAACCAGACGGTCAGCCCCAACCAGAGCACCTTGTGCAGCCTGTCCGGCCAGATGCTGATCGAGGAAAACGCCGATGCCGGCTGGCAACTGCTGTTGCCGGGGGTGGCGGGCGAGCCGAGGCAGCGCTGGGATGCCCGTGCCAGCCACTGGGCCTACGACTACGACGAACAACTGCGCCCGCTGGCGGTCCATGCACGCCTGGACGGAGAGCCACCCCGCACGGCCGAACGGCACACTTGGGGCGGGCCTTGGGATGAGGCCGCCAATCGCTGCGGGCGCCTGATCCGCCAGGACGACGACGTCGGCAGCCTTCTGCTGCAAAGCTACGCCCTCACCGGCCAGGTGATGGATGAGACCCGGCACTTCCTCGCCGACCTCGACCTGCCGGACTGGCCCGAAACGCAAGGCGACCGCGACGCCCTGCTGGAGCCCGGCGACGGCGCCCTGACCCATTACCGCCACGGCCCCCTGAACAACCTGATCGAACAGACCGATGCCCTGGGCAACCGCCACCAGCCACGGGTCTCGCAGGCCGGTGAACTGATCGGCCTCGACCTGGTACTGGCCGATGGCAGCACGCACCCGCTGCTGGTCGAAGCCCGCTACAACGCCCAGGGCCAGATCGAAACCCAGACCGCCGGCAATGGCGTGATCAGCCACGCCGAGTACGATCCGGCCAACGCCCGCCTGCTGCGCCTGAGTGCCCGTCGCGCGCAACGGGGCGCGGTTCAGGATCTGCGCTACGGCTACGATCCGGTCGGCAATCTGCTGAGCATCGAAGACCTGGCCCAACCCACCCTGCACTTCGCCAACCAGAAAACCGAGCCGGTCAGCGCCTTCGGCTACGACACGCTCTATCAACTGATCGAGGCCAGTGGCCGCGAGGTCAGCCAGGGCGCCAGCCACGGCCCTGCCCTGCCGGACCTGCAGCCACTGCCGAGCGACCCGTCGCGCATGGCCAACTACGTCCAGCACTACGACTACGATGCCGCGGGCAATCTGCTGCACCTGCGTCACGTGGGCAGCCAGTCCTTCACCCGCGACTACCAGGTTGCCGACGACAGCAACCGCTGCCTGCCGCCGGAACTGACCCGCGCAGGCTTCGACGAAGCGTTCGATGCCCATGGCAATCTGTGTCTGCTGCAGCGCGGCCAATCGCTCACCTGGAATACCGGCAACCAGTTGCACCGGGTCACGACGCTGGAGCGTGACGAACAGAGCGATGGCGAACACTACCGCTACGACAGCAGTGGCCAGCGCTGCCGCAAGACCGCGCTCGCCCAGGCGAAGGGCAGAACCCTGGTGAGTGAAGTGCGTTACCTGCCCGGCCTGGAACTGCGCCGCACGGCAACCGGCGAGGTGCTGCAGGTCATCACCTGCCAGGTGCTGACCAGTGACGTGCGGGTGCTGCATTGGCAGGACGGCAAACCCGAAGGCATCGACAACGACCAGATCCGCTACGGCCTCACCGACCACCTCGGTTCGAGCGCCCTGGAACTGGACCAGAACGGCGCCCTGATCAGCCAGGAACAGTATTACCCGTTCGGCGGCACCGCCTGGTGGGCCGGGCGCAGCGCCGTCGAGGCGGGCTACAAGACTGTGCGTTACTCCGGCAAGGAACGTGATGCCAGCGGGTTGTACGACTACGGTTTCCGCTATTACGCGCCCTGGCTGCAGCGCTGGATCAGTCCGGACCCTGCCGGGGATGTGGATGGGCTGAATCGCTATCGAATGGTGGGCAACAATCCTGTCGGCTTTGTTGATGACGATGGCTTGGTGAAAGTGCAACCTGGAATCAAGAAGGCCATCGAGAGGCTGGAACGGGCGGGCTCGGCGGGTAATGTCGAGAAACTCAGGGAGGGGCCGCGTGACATTATCATTAGAATACGAGGCGCCCAGGCCTCCCGTGATACACAGACCCTTCGTGATCAGGCAGAAGAAAACTCAAGGGACCTCGCGAAGCTGTCGGAAAGCAAAAAGGCATTCGCCCTGCGCCGAGACCCCGGGATGCTCACGAAAAAAAGACTGGAGGCCCTGACAGCACACGCTGCCGTGACGTGGAACCTGGGCGCGAGCTATCGCTCCGGCTTCTTCAATTTACCCGGCAGCCTCAGTCCGAAAAACACCTTCCCCGGTGTCGACCTGAAACTCGAGGCGCCCAAATCGTCCTCGGGGGGCTTGAAGCTTCACATCCCTCCTCCCCAGGCCGAATCTTATGCCTCGGACAGGTACTACGTGTCCGATATCAGTGCGCTGATTGGAGGGGTACAGGCTGCATACCGAAAAGCCGGTACCAGACTCCACGCCTATACCGAGCACCGAATCAGGCTTCACATCAAAGCGAACAAGTTCTGGCTACGCAATGAGGACGGGATACCCGGGCTTCATGCCGAAGTCGTCGCGATAAACAAGATCCTGCTTCTGAAGAGCGACAAAGAAAAAACAGACGCGGTACTGAAAGACGCCATCATCTTCACGGAGAGACTGGTCAAGGGCAACGGGCAACTACCGGGAGCAGCTTTCCCGGCCTGCTACAACTGCAGTGGAATCCTGTCGTCGACGCTTATCGTGCCGACCGGAGTGAGGTTCCCGCATGCCACTACGCCCGATACAAGCAAATTTGTTTCTCGGGCAGGGACCCCGCCCTTCTGAAACCTGCTTGCAAACCTCAACACCGGGCGCCAATGGCGCCCGTTTTTTTGGGCACAGCTTTCACCGCCCTGCCGTTCCTTGCGCTCTGTAGAGCATCAACACGCACGCCTGAAACCCGGACGCAGGGTTTCCTCAGCGACACATGAATCGAGGGTGCAGGAACGAGGGCGAAGCGGCAGGCGGGGACTCTAGCGCATCAGATGAGTACAACGGACAAAGCGAAGCCGGACGCTTTGCAGCGCCCGGCTTCGGCAAACAACAGGATCAGCTGTCCAGCAACGACTCCACATGGGCCGTGAACTCCGGCCCGCCCGGCAGTGCGATGTAGCGCACCTGCACGATGATGTCGGTCAGGTTCTGCAGGATCGCCTGTTGCTGTTCCGAACCGTGCCGGGGGAAATGCAGTTCCCAGGTGGACAACGCCCCGGTGCCCTCGAACGGCAGGTAACGCTCATCGGCGTAGCTGAGCTGGAACAGGCCGCTGTCGTCCACCCCGCTGGACAGGCAGATGCTCTGGCTGGCCCGCGGGTTGTAGAGGATGTTGCGGGTGTCCTGGTCGGGCTGGTTGTACAGCGCGTTCATCGCACGCTTGTCGGCCTCGAGCACCGTCCGGCTCGACACCTGGGTCAGTACTGCGCGCATGTTCTGCCAGGGCCCCAGAATTGCCGGGATCGACACCGTCACATTGATCAACTGGCGCAGGTAATGGCCGGGGTAATCACCGTCGAACATCCGCGGCGACAGCTCGAAAGCCAGCGTGCCGGTGCTGCCTTCCTGCAACGCCTTCAGCACCGTGGCCCAATCCGTACCCGGCTGGCTGTCGAACAGCGTCTTGAGCGACACGGTCTTGACGATTTCCTGGCGCCGTTCGAAACGTTTCAGGTAGGCAGCCTCCATGCGCAGTACCTGCAGGCGCAAGGCCTCGCCCGCCGTCAGGCCATGGAAGGTGTCGAACCAGACGTCCGGCTGGATGAAGCGCGACTTGTAGTCGCCCATTTCGTAATTCCAGCAGGCCTCGCAGCTCAGGCACAACGACACCACCGCGTCGTAGGCCTGGAAGTAGAAGGTCGACAGTTGACTGAGCAGCCATTGATAGAGATTGGCATTGGCGGTGCGGGTTTTCAGGTAACTGAAATGATGCTGGGCGTGTTCCTCGGCCTTGATAGCCTGGTCCCGTTGGGCGAGGCTGTGTCGGAGGGTGACCTGCTGGGCGGCAATCTGCTCGTCGCTCGCTAACAACTCGGCCTCGGCCTGGTCACGCTGGAAGATCCAGTCTTCGCGACGGCGGCGATACTGCTCGCTGACGAGCGACGCCTCACTGGCGGCTTCAAGCATATCGGCGACCATCTCAACCCCCTCGGCAGCGCCCTCTATCGCCGAATCAGGTTTGACATGACCGCCACCGACGGCCGTCACGATTACCGCAGTCATACCTGTCCCGGCGGCGACACTCTTCAGTGCCTTGGAAAACATCTTCATCGACTTAATCGAGAAATTCATGTTCTGCACAGTGCTCTCGGTAGAACTGACGTTCTGCTCCGCCAACCGGGCATAGTGATCACGACGTTGCTCGATACTCCTGCGAGTGGCCTGCAAGGCTTTCATCCCCGCCTCGCTCTGATCCAAAGCGATTGACTGCAACCGGATAGAGAAATGCGCCATCTCCCACACATGGGTTTGCTGCAGCTCCTCCAGCTTCGTCCGGCTGCGGTTTTCATGGTAGAGACGTACCTGATCGCCGAAACGGATGAGGAGGTCCACCGCGCTCTGGATCTTGGGCAGCATTATCCGGAAGCGGTACGGCGGAATCGGCGCCAGGCTGCCGACGCTGCGCTGCACCAGGCCGCTGCCGCCGTTCTGCGCCCGCAACAGCGCACGGGGATCGACCGGCGGTGCGTACAACGGCAGCAGCAGCGGCTTGCCATCCAGGGTCCGGTTGTCGCGCAGGTTGTGCAGGCGGCTGTCGAGGGTGTCCCACAGGTCGATCAGTTCGGTATTGATCGGCAGGCGGAAGCGCGGTACGTCGAGCAGGTCCAGCCAGGGGCTGGCGCCAGGGGCCAGGGCAAGGGCGGACGTGGCCGGTAATTGCGCGGCGATTCCGGCGAACAGGGCCGGGTCCGGTTGCGCCGCGGCCTCCAGCGCCACCGGCTCCCAACGGCCGATCATGCGGTTGTCGGGCCTGGGCCCCAGCAGTGTCAGCGCCCGGCTGTACATCAGCCGCGCCTCGGCCAGCGCGTCGCGGGTCAGGCGGCGGTAGAGCATGTCGCCATTGGCCACAAGATTGCGCACGTAGAAGGTGAAGATCGCCTTGCGGTAATGCACCGGCCTCGAATAGGCGATGGCATCGGGATCGGCGATCCCCTCGATTTCATAGTCGCCCCGGCTGGGTTCTTCCAGCGGGCGAACCGACCAGTAGAACGGGCTCGGCGGCTGGGTCGGCTTGAGTCGCGCTTGCGGGTTGAACAGGTAATGCAGCCACTGCTCGGCCTGGAGGTAGTCGAATTCGTGGTGCAGGCGCCAGGCCACCGCATGGGGAATGTGCAGGAACAGCTCCCAGAAGTAACGACCGTTGGCGCCGTGGAAATCCATCAGTTGCTTGGTCGTGGTGCCCGGCAGCGGCGGTTCGTTCATGTGCTGGGTGTCCCAGCTGAGCAACGCATCCACCGAAACCGCGGCGCGGGCCACCAGCTCCTTGGCGAACAGGGTATTGAGGCGAACGTACCTCAGCCCGTTGAGCCCCAGCGCGGCAAGGTCGAGGAACTGTCCGCCCTGCGCCGAGCCGAGAATGACCGGTGGCTTCTCCGGCAAAGGTGCCAGCGCGATATCGTACTGGTTGACCGAGGTGAAATTGCCACCCTCCACGGCAAAGCTGACAACCACCTTATCGGGAATCTGGTCCCCCGCACTGCCCAGCTCATACGAGATGAACGGACTGGCCAGGAAGCCCCGGTCCAGATCGTGCTCCACCTGCCACGGCGAGGGCGGCGATGACGCGTGTGTCACCAGTGACAACGTGCACTGCCGGGTGCTCAGCGAAGGATGCCAGCCGACATCGGCCTTGCCCTGGATCAGCAACACATACTTGCCCTGCGGGCTCACGCCCAGGCCGGCCCACAGATCGAGCCTGGCGTTGAAGAAGCCCGGTTTGTAATGCTCGCCGCTCTGGTTCAGCGAGGCCTTGATGGCGGCATATTCATCGCTGGCCAGGGGGTGCTGGAGCACCCGGGCTGTCGTGGAGAAATGTCGCGGGCACTTGACCAGTTTCGCCAGGTAGGGATCGCTTGGGGCCGGAGAAGCCGGACCGTGGTACAGCAGGTTGAAACGCATGTCCAGCACCAGGACTTCGCAGTTGCTGTCCCAGGCCGACTCAAGGCCGTAAGCGAAGACGACCTTCTTGTCGAACGGGTCGGACTCGCTGACGAATGCCGCGAAGGCGTCTGCCACGGGCGCCTCGCCCCGCTGCTGGTCATGTTTCAGCACGAAGCTCATGGGCACCGACCAGGTTCCGTCGAGCGTACGGTAAGCCATGTTGAGGCTGTAGACCGACCGCTCCTCATAGAGGCCGGGGGTATCGGCACGTTGCTCAGCCGCAGGCTTCTGCACGGTCTGGTGCTCGATCCAGCACACATACAGCCGCCCTTCCACCACCAGCGGCCGGATATGCAGGATCTCGTACCCTTTGGGGATTTCCACCGGCAGCCACTCGCTCCAGGCCGTGGGGCTGAGATAATCCGCACCGCCGTCGGCCCCCTGCGCGGCACCGAAACGCACCTGCACCTTGCGCCAGAAGTGGCCGTACGGTTCGACGCTCTGCCGGCCGATCAGGTAGTAGTCCGCGTTGCGGAAATCAGTGCCGTCGATGTAACCGGTCAGCACCTGGAGGTTGCTGATCTGCTCGAACTTGCCCAGATAAATCTGCAAGGCCTTCTGCACCGAATCGCTGGAAATCCGGCTCTGGTTGGTATCGTTGATGAAGTCGCGGAAGGCGCTGGTCTGCTTCAGGCGCAGATTCGGCTCGATGTAGTTTTCCGGATAATCCTGCAGCATCTGGTTGGCCGCCCAGACCGCGTATTCGCTTTTGCTCTGGCGCCATTGCTGCTGGATCTGACGGTCGAGGCGACCGTCATAGCCCGGCTCCATGCCATTGAGCACGGCATGGGTGTACTGCTGGATACTGGCGATGGCCGTGGAGATGCGACTGCTGTCCACCTTGGCATTGACCTGGTGGTCGATCAGCAGGAATTCATAGAGGTCTTCCTGGGTCGCGAGCTTGCGGCCTGCCGGCACGGTGTGCTGCGGCACCATCTGGCCAAGGTAGTAGTCCACCAGCGCGTCGCGGTAGTCCTCGGCGAACTCGGCTAAAAAGTTGTTCATGGCTGGTCACCTTCGGCGTCTGGGTTATCGAGCAAGGCGGGAATGGTGTGGTCGAGGTCGCCGATCAGGCGTACCGAAAGGTAGGTGGGGAAGTTGAGGCGGAACTTGATCTCGGCAGGTAACTCCGGAGAGATCTCCCTACTGATTAAATGGAAGGTGTCCCCCGTCGGCCTCGCGCTGTACATTGATGTTGCACCCGATACCACCCAGAGCCCGACAGACCAGACGCGGTTGGTGAATGGCCTGCCCTCCAGCGCTTTGCAGTCCAGCCTGGCCTGGAAGCTGCCGTTTTGTGTCGGGACGACTGTGATCTGGGCGATGGCAAACTCTTCCAAGCGCAAAGAAAGACTCGAGAGCAATTCACCCGCCAGAGAGAAATGCCGATCCCCCGTCGCTGCCCTCGTGGTTTCAACGGTCAGGCTGAGGTTGCCCTGCTCATCGCTCCATCCGTCACTGCGACAGGTCACGCCATCGGTGACAACCACCGGTCTGATCAATTCGAAATGACTGACCGGGCGGGAGCCACTTGTTAGGGTCGCAGTGAACGTATAGGTGCCACCTGGGTCAATCACGAACTGTTGACCGTCTTCGACCAAACCATCGGAGGCTTCCGCCATCAGGCTAAGTTGCACGTCCTTGAACACCTCGTCATCGCGCAAGGCACGGGTTGCAGAAATGAAGTGCAGACGCGTCTGCAATGCACCCAGGCCCTCGAAGAGGCAAACAGGCTCTGGGTCGTGACGGGTGGAGATACTTGGACCAAAGCGGACATTCTGTTTCTCATCGACGAACAACTGGGTTTCCGAAGCTTCAGCCCCATTGACCCACAGTTGCAGGTTGCGAGTATCGTCACGCAAAGTGAGTGGCTGGTTCGGATTCACACGCCGCAGACGGCCGGAGACCGCCGTGATGTCCTGGCCCAGCACGCTCCAGTCCAGGTAGCGCATCTCACACGCATCAAGATCCACCAACTCCCTCAACCGAATGAACAGTTCACGAGTCACCCCCAGGTTGGAGCTGATCTGGATCGCAATCTCGTTGCCATAGGGATCACTGTTAGGCAGGAACGCTGCCTCGCTGCAATCGATGGTCAGGATGATCTCGCCGCGCTCGTCGCAGTCGACCGGCTCGCCGATCGGCTGGTCGAAAACGATGCCCAGCGATTCAGGCGTGACACCGCCGGCCAGGGACAGGGTCAGGCGGCAGTCGCTGTCACCCGAACCATCGCTGCGCAAGGCGCGGATCGACAGGCGGGACACCAGGCCACGATCGGCGGCGAAGGCCCCTTCACCCAGGTCAAGCAGCCCGGGGCTGTCGGGCATCGGCGCCAGCAGCAACTCGGTATGCGCCTTCACCACCGAGACCTTGAACTCGACCTGGTCATCTTCGCGAATCGAGCGTGCGGTGATGGTCTGTTCGCCCATCTGGTCGACGGTGAAGTGGTTCTGGAAATGCGCCCTTCCGTCGGCCTGGGTGTAGGTGGTGCCCAGCAGCTTGCCGTCGCTGTACCAGCTCACCGGGTAGCCGGCCGCTTCCGGGCTCAGGCCCACCACGTAGCGCGCCGGTCGGCTCTGGTAGACCACGAAGTACTGCTGCGCGGGATCGCTGTAGACCATTCGCGGCAGCTCGTAGACGTCCACCGGGTCCGACGTCAGGGTCTGCAGCGTCTGGCCGTCGACCCGTGCATCGACACTGACCTGAACCTTGCCGGCCACCTGGGTGAGGTACTGGATGCGGGCGATACCATCGGGCCCGGTCTGGCTTTGCGCGGGGCTCTCGACGAAGCCGCCCTGGTCTGCCTTCCAGCTGACCAGCGCCCCCTCCACCGGGGTGCCATCGAGGTTGACGATGCGGCAACTGACCATTGCAGGCTGGGTCGTCGCCACGGTGCCGGCGAAGCGTACATATTGGAAATACGGCTGCTCGACGAACTCGACCGCGTCGAATTTCTCCTGCTCGCCGTTGGAACGGACATCGGCGACCACCTGCGCCGTGCCCGACGACAGGCTGCGCAAGCGGGCCGTGAGCATGCCGTCGGCGTCGGCGCGGGTCTGTGGATTGTCGAAGGTACCGAGGTTGGTGCTCCACTCCACCACCCGGTCGCGCCCGGGGTTCTGGTAGGTGTCGAGCAACTGCACGCTGTAGACGATCTCCCCGAGGTTGCCCGCCAGTGCTGTCTGCGGCGTGACCACCGGGTCGCGGAAGTACAGCGACTGGTCATCGCAATCGATCAGGATCAACGGCGCCCGCACCTGACGGTCGAGGCCGAAGCGGGCCACCACCTGAGCGGTGCCCATCAGGGCGCCGGGCAGCAGTTCCACATCCACTTGCCCCTGGGCATTGGTGGTGCCGGACGACACCGTGCCGAGCTGGCCGAGATCGGTTTCCCAGGTCACGCTTACCCCTTCCACCGGCTGGCCGAAGAAGTTCTTCACCGTCAGCAGGCACTTGGCGACCTGCCCCGACTGGGCCACCAGCCGTGGGTGATCGACCACGATCCAGCAGGTTTCGCTCTGCCCCAGTTCGCCTTCGTCCAGCACCAGGACACCCTCACGGTGCGCGGTCAGGCTGCTCACCGCACTGGCCGCAGCTTCACGGTACTGGTTGCGCTGGCTGTTGCTGAGCAGGCGGCTCAGGCTGATCACCGCCGACATGCTCAATTGCAGGGTTTCGCAGACGCCGCGGATCCGCACCAGATGATCCAGGTGCATCACGCTGTACAGGATGCCGTTGTCGGTGACTTCCCGAGCAGTGTCGAGGGTGTCGCGAATGCCGAAGCCGGTGAAGGCGGCGACCTTGCCGGCGGCGTCTTCGCGGATCAGTTGCAGGTCGGATTCGCCAAGGTCCGGTGGCAGCTCATCGACCAGTGCCAGGTAGTCGAGAATCGACTGCTCCGGCTGGCGGGCGAAGCCGATCAGGTGACGGTATTGCGCCAGCGCATGCAGTTGGCGGAAGTCCACCTCGATCACCGGCAACGCGCCAGTGCCGCGCGCCGGCTCGACGCCGAACCAGTGCGGATGGTGCAGGTAACTGCGCACCGCCAGCGGGCTCAGCGAGAAGGCTTCGACGATCGCCGCACGCTCGTCGAGGCGAGCCAGCAAGGCCAGAACGTCTGCCATCACGTCAACGCCGGTTTCCGGCAACCCCAGAGACTGCAGCGACTGGTGAATCCGCAGCACTTCGTCGAGCAGCTGGAAGCAGGTGCCTCCGGCCCACAGCAGCAACTCGCGGCTGAGCTCGGCGCTGCCGCCGAAGGTGCTCGCCAGCGATTCCCAGACCAGGCTCTGCTGCGCCGCGCGGGCGTCCATCACCAGGCTGGAGACCTTGATCAGCACGTCCGGGCCCTGGGGCAGTTCCAGGTCGACGATGATCACATTGATCCGAGCGTTGAGCGCCTCCTCGAACGCCGCGCTGGTGTCGTACTCGGCGATGTCATGAATCAGCCCCGACCCGGACAGGAAAGTCTTCAGCAGATCGAACCAGTCGATGGCCGTGGGCTGGTCAACGCCGAACACCATCGGCACACCCGCTTCGATGAAGGTGGCCTGGGTGATGATCGTCGGCAGCATGCGGGTGTGAATCTGCCCCAGCAGATCGCGCTCGCGCTCGCTGGCGGTGGCCATCGGCTTGAGCGGCATCAGGCGCTGGTACAGCCAACTGACGGTCACCTCGTTTTCCTGGCACCACTGCACGGCATCGGTCAGTGCCTGTACCACGCTGAGGGTGTCGCTGAGGTCGCTGTGCTGGAACACCGACAGGGTCGGCGTGATCAACCGCCCCACGTACTGATGGCCGCGCAGCCCCATCAGTTGCAGCAAGGCAATGACCTCGATGCTGGTCAGGCCGATCCAGGCGGCCAGCCGGGTCAGCCGATAGAATGCCGAAATCACCTCGTGCGACCAGTGCAGGATGTCGCCCTCGCCGTCGCTGATCTGCTGCAGATCGGCCCGGGACTGAACCAGGTAGCGCGCTACGTACAGGTAGGTTTCAAAACCGATGCCCAGAGCGCCGCACAGGTGCAGGATCTTGCGGTGCTCGTCATCGTTGGCCGGCATGACGTTGAAGGCGCTGTCATCCAGCACCAGGGGCTCGCTGAACAGCGCCGGGTCGTTGAATACCCGGTCGAACTGCGGTGGCACCGTGCCTCGGCCGTACAGCGCCACACCGTTCAGCACCGCGGCGAAGTCCTCGGCGCGAACCTTGAAGTCACGCCGCAGCCGGCGGAACAGCCCCAGCGCCCGCAAGGTGTTTTCACTGATCGCGGCACCTCGCCCGGCGTCACCGTGCTCGGCGAACAGCGCGGCATCGATGATCCGGTCGGTCTCATCGAAAGGCAGCTCCAGCCAGCGGGACAGCCGGACCATGCGCTGAATGCGATCGAAGTGATCGTCGGTGGCATTGCTCAGCTGGTGCTCGCCCCCAGTGCTGGCGATGCCCAGCACCGGTTCCTGCCCGGCGTTGATGTACACCGAGCCGTAGCGTGCCGCACTTGCCGGTGCCAGGCCGACAACGTGGGGTGATGCCATCGGAGCGCACGTCTCGATGGACAGCAGCGATTCCACGCCCGCCCGGTCCAGGCCCGTACGCTGGCAGAACTGCGTAAGGTCGAGCAGTTCGCTCATGCCCTGCACGCCATAGTGGCGCTCGTAGAAGCTGCTTTGTGCCGCGTAGGCGGACTCGCGCAGGAGCGTGCGCGGGCTGACCCGGGTCTGCACCGAACGAGCGCCCAGGCGCCGGGCGCCACGGGGGAAATACGCGGCCTCCAGCAGCAGCCCGCGTTGTTCCGGGCCCACGGCCAGGTCCATCTGCAACGCGTCATCCGAGCGCAGCGAGTGCAGCCCGCCCTGGCTGAAATAGGGGAACGCCGGGTCCAGTCGGCGGACCAGGTCGCCCAGGCCCAGGTCCTTGCGCGCCAGCACGCGGTTGATCTGCGACATGTAGCGTTCGAAAGGCAGGCCGAACGGATAACGCGCTTCCAGCAGCGCATCGTCGACGCTGCGCTGCCGTTCGTTGTGGTCATCCAGGTGTTGGCGCACCGCGTTTTCGAGAATCTCGTTGACCAGGTCGAGGGTGGGCACGACCTGCGACAGGCTCTGGTTATCCAGCAGCAGCCCCGGCAGATCGGGGCGCCTGGTCGCCAGGGGAATCGCCTTGTCCGGATCGGCCTGGGGTTCGATGACCTCGGTCACCCACTGGTACAACGCGGCCAGGTAGGCCGCCGGCGACGTGGTGGCTTCGATGGCGCCGGGGGTGCAGTTGTCGCCCCAACTGGGGCTGAACTGGCTTTCGAACGTCGGCCCTTCCACCAGCGCCCGCACGCCGGTGCGCCAGGCCGGCGCGGCCGCCTGGGTGGTGCACAGGCGTTGCTCGCGGTACTGCCGCGCCGCCAGGACGGCCAGGGCACTGGCGCGTTGATGCAGCGTGCGGGCGTCTTCGGCACCCAGGCCGGGGGCCAGCGCCTGCAAGCGCTCGACACCGCCACGGGCAATGGCAAACGCTGAATTCAGTCCCGCCTCAAGCAGGCACTCGGCCTGCTCAGGCCGGCTGACGATCTTCGCCAACGTAGGTTCTACGGATTCGGTTTTACGCCGGGTCATGAGCGACCTCTCCTTTTGTTCGGGGCGGCCCGAGGGGGGCCGTCGCTCAGTCGAAGCTAGCGAGAGAACACTTTTCCAGCTACTGACAGAAATATCAGGTACCGCCGCCAACCCCTCTATCTCAAGGGTTCTACACAGGAGCGCCAGGCAAGGTCGCGCTCCATGCGCTAGACATGGCGGTTATTGATTGATCTGGAATGATCACCCTCCAGCACCTCAAGGGCGCAGCGCGGCCATGGCCGCGCCCGCCCCCGACGCGCCGACAGGATCAGGTGTCCAGCAAGGACTCCACATGCGCGGCGAACTCCGGCCCGCCCGGCAGTGCGATGTAGCGCACCTGCACGATGATGTCGGTCAGGTTCTGCAGGATCGCCTGCTGCTGTTCCGAACCGTGCCGGGGGAAATGCAGTTCCCAGGTGGACAACGCCCCGGTGCCCTCGAACGGCAGGTATCGCTCGTCAGCGAAGCTGAGCTGGAACAGGCCGCTGTCGTCCAGCCCGCTGGACAGGCAGATGCTCTGGCTGGCCCGCGGGTTGTAGAGGATGTTGCGGGTGTCCTGATCGGGCTGGTCGTACAGCGCGTTCATGGCGCGCTTGTCGGGCTCGAGCACCGTCCGGCTCGACACCTGGGTCAGCACCGCACGCACGTTCTGCCAGGCGCCCAGCACCGCCGGGATCGACACCGACACGTTCACCAGCTGGCGCAGGTAATGGCCGGGGTAGTCACCGTCGAACATCCGCGGCGACAGCTCGAAGGCCAGTGTCCCGCTGGTGCCTTCCTGCAGCTCTTCCAGCGCCGTGGCCCAGTCGCTGCCCGGCAGGCTGTCGAACAGCGTCTTGAGCGACACGGTCTTGACGATTTCCTGGCGGCGTTCGAAGCGCTTCAGGTAAGCGGCCTCCATGCGCAGCACCTGCAGGCGCAGGGCCTCGCCTGCCGTCAGGCCATAGTAGTTGTCGAACCACACATCCGGCTGGATGAAGCGCGACTTGTAGTCGCCCATTTCGTAATTCCAGCAGGCTTCGCCGTTCAGGCACAACGCGACCACCGCGTCGTAGGCCTGGAAGTAGAAGGTCGACAGTTGACTGAGCAGCCATTGGTAGAGGTCGGCATTGGCGCTGCGGGTTTTCAGGTAACGGTAGTGATGCTGTGCCTGCTCCTCGGCCTTGATCACCATCGCCAGCTGAATACGGTTCTGTTCCAGGGCAACCCGCTGCGCGGTGATCTGCTCGTCGCTCACTGACAGCTCGGCCTCGGCCTGGTCGCGCTGGAATAGCCAGTCGGCATGACGGCGGCGATACTGCTCGGAGAGGGTCATCTGTTCGTGGATAGTCTTGGATGCAGCGCTGACGGCCGCCGCCACGCCGGCGGCGCCGCTCAACGCCGAGTCCGGTTTGACATGACCACCGCCAAAGGCGGTGACGATGACCGCGCCCATGCCCACGCCGCCGGCTGCAGCCAGCAGCGCCTCCGAGACAGTGTTGGAGACCGAACTCGCCAGAAGGAAGCCCTGTGCGCCGCGCTCGGTCTCGCTGACGTTCTCATCCGCCAGGCGGGCGTAATGATCACGACGCCGCTCGATGACCCGGCGGCTGGCCTGCAGGGCCTCAAGCCCCGCCTCGCCCTGCTCCAGGGCGTTTTCCTGCAACTGGATCGCGAATTGCGACAGCTCCAGCACATGGGATTGCTGCAGTTCTTCCAGCAGTGCCCGGCTGTGGTTTTCGTGGAAGAGGCGCACCTGATCGCCGAAACGGCTGAGGGCATCCACGGCGCTCTGGATCCGCGGCAGCATGGCCCGGAAGCGATACGGCGGAATCGGCGCCAGGCTGCCGACCCGGCGCTGCACCAGGCCATTGCCGCTGTTCTGCGCCCGCAGCAGGTCTCGGGGATCGGCCGGCGGGGCGTACAACGGCAGCAACATCGGCTTGCCGTCCAGGGTCAGGTTGTTGCGCAGGTTGTACAGGCGGCTGTAGAGGTTGTCCCACAGGTCCAGCAGGTCGCTGTTGATCGGCAGGCGGAAGCGTGGCACATCCAGCAGTTCCAGCCACAGCCGGTCATTGGGCACCACCTGCGCCAACGGCGTCGCCGGCAACTGCGCCTCAATCCGGGCGAACAGGTCCGGATCAGGCTCCCCGGCCCCCTCCAGCGTCACCGGCTCCCAGCGGCCGATCATGCGGTTGTCCGGTTTGGGACCGAGCAGCGACAACGCACGGCTGTACATCAGCCGCGCCTCGGCCAGCGCATCGCGGGTCAGGCGGCGGTAGAGCATGTCGCCATTGGCCAGGAGGTTACGCACGTAGAAGGTGAAGATCGACTTGCGGTAATGCACCGGTCGCGAGTAGGCGATGGCGTCGGGGTCGGCGACACCGACGATTTCGTACTCGCCGCGGCTGGGCTCCAGCAGCGGGCGGACCGACCAGTAGAGTGGCCTAGAAGGTGCGGGCGACCTCGGCGGCATCTTGAGACTCACCTGCGGATTGAACAGGTAGTGCAGCCACCGCTCCGCCTGGAGAAATTCGAACTCATGGTGCAAGCGCCAGGCCATGGCATGAGGGATGTGGAAAAACAGCTCCCAGAAGTAGCGACCATTGGCGCCATGGAAATCCATCACTTGCGGTGCCGAGGACCCAGGCAGCGGTGGCTCTTCGATGTGCTGTGTGTCCCAGTCGAGCAAGGCCTCCACCGATATCGCAGCGCGGGCAACCAACTCCTTGGTGAATAGTGTGTTGAGGCGAACGTGAACCAACCCCTTGAGTCCAAGGGTCGAAAAGTCAAGAAATTGCCCACCCGCCGGCGTAGCCAAGATTGAGGGTGGGCTTTGTCGAGCATCCATCAATGTAACGTCAAAGTGATTGGCGGATGTCGTACCGGCTCCTTCGATTTTCAAGCTCACTATTTGCTTACGTGGTATGTGGCCGTCTACTGTCTCAAGGCTTGTGCGAAGGTGCCACGAAAGCTGTAACCCTGGTTTGATCTGGACTGTCCTACTTTGTGAATCAGGTGAGGAACCCTGCCGAGTGATACTCAGTACCCTGTCAGACTCGACCATACCAGGACGCCAGGAAATACTTACTGCGACAGCACAGAAAAGCTCGCAATTACCCGCCTCATCGATCAATAGCCCACCGCTGACGTGGAGACCGCCATTGAAAGGACCGGCAATGTGATACTGCCCCGCAGGATTGACCACAAACCGCGCCTGGCTGTACTCCTCATTGACTGTCGGGTACTGCATCTTCTTGCTGTCGAGTGAAAACAGTTTCACAGATCTGGCAGCAGCCTTAAGGTCCTCCTCCCCGACCAGAGCCGATACTTTGCCATGGAACAGTTTCTGAAAGCGGGCATTCAAGACTACGACTTCACATTCGTCTTCCCATTCTTGCGAAAGGCCATAGCCAAACACGATTTTCTTGTCGCGCGGATGGACCTCACTGACGAACGCGACAAACGCATCTTTGCCGAGCTGATACTCCAGGTCGGTATTCAATGCGATACTCATCGGCACAGACCAACTGCCCTCGAGCGTCCGGTAGCTCACCAGCAGGTTGTACGCCGATCCCTCTTCATACAGACCAGGGATATCGGCACGCCGGGACGGCACCGGCCGTTGCACGGGTTCATGCTCCACCCAGACCACATACAAACGTCCATCCATCACCAACGGACGGATATGCAGCACCGTTCGGCCCTTGGGAATATCCACCGGTAACCACTCGCTCCAGGCGGTAGGGCTCAGGTAATCGTCATCATCGGCATCGGTTTTCGCCTCGCCGAACCTCACCTCCGCCTTGCGCCAGTAATAGCCGTGGGGTTCCACATTCTGCCGGCCGATCAGGTAGTAGTCGGAGTTGCGAAAATCCGTGCCATCGATATATCCGGTCAGCACGTCGAGGTTGCTGATGTGTTCGAACTTACCCAGATAATGATGCAACGCCTTTTGCACAGAGTCGCGGGAGATACGGCTCTGGTTGGTGTCGTTGATAAACTCGCGGAAGGCACTGGTCTGCTTCAGGCGCAGGTCCGGCTCGATGTAGTTCTCCGGATAATCCTGGAGCATCTGGTTGGCCGCCCACACCGCATACTCGCTCTTGCTCGTGCGCCAATCCTGTTGCACCCGGTCGTCGAACAGCCCTTCGTAGCCTGGTTCCATGCCGTTGAGAATGGCATGGATATACTGCTGCACGCTGGCCATGGCCGTTGCGATGCGGCTGCTATCGGCTTTGGCAGTAACCTGATGGTCGATCAGGAGGAATTCGTAAAGGTCTTCCTCCGTGACCAGCCCCTTGCCTGCGGGCACCGTATGCCGGGGGACGATCTGGCCGAGGTAGTAGGCGACCAGAGCGTCGCGGTGATCTTGGGCGAGTTCAGCGAACAGAGCGTTCATAGAGCCTCCGTCTTGTCTTTAATGACTACGGTTGCATTGCCATACACCATGAATCTGCGACTCAGTTCCACTCTTAGCACTGAACTAAGATGGGCGGGATCAACCGATAACCCAAACCGATTCATGAGCGTCGAAGAATCGAGATGCTCATTTCTCGATATTGACCTATCCTCCGACAGCCAATAAGTAATGTAGAAGTTTCTAGACGGAGCCACCTCACGCCACTGAATCCGCTGGAAAAATACTTCCCAATCTAACCGCACAAACCTTGGGTCGCTGGCATTTGTGATGCTGGCGTCTCCAGACCTTATCTCGAAGAATTCGCGCAAAGCCAGTGCGAAACGTCCATCGAAGGGCCCGATCCCTGCCGGGCAACCATAATCGCTATATCCTACGTCCGGCAAGATAACCTCTTGGGTGTTGCAGCGAAGATGGAAGCAACCGTCCGTATCACTTAGCAGGTTCGACAGCACAAACTTGGCGCGAACAATCGTGTGTTGAGGCTGGAACCAAAAAACTCCACTGACAGGAACACCCGCGTTCCTGATGCATGCCTTGAGCGTACCTTCCGCCTTGACGTCCATGAACAGGCGATCACCATCAACGACAAACATGTCATTGGTTCCACTTTCGAATGTGACGCGCAGGTCTGTCAGTATTTCGCTCTGCTTGAACTCGCGAATACCCGCGTTGAGCAAATGCAAACGCTTGCCCAACCCTTCGCGAGCGGAGAAGTGATACCGGCCGTCGATACTGATATCTATCGTTTTAAACACGGCGCACACACGCTGCAGCTCGTCGATCATTAGCTCTGCGTCGACACCGCTGCTTTCGTACCCGTCACCGGAAACCCTCAATGTTACGTGACCCTCCCGCAGTTGCGGTGAACGGCCGTCAGGTCGCTGGAAATACCCACAGATTCCTCCCAGGTTCGAGCCAGCTTTTTGAACCAACTTGAGGTCACATAGGGAAACATCTATAAAGTCGCGTAACGCGATCGTCACTTGCGCGGTAACCCCGAGATTACTCGTCACCAAAAGAACACATTCGTTATTGAACAAATCACTGTTTGCCTGGAACGCGGCGTTGGAACAGTCGATCTGGAGAATCGCTTCCCCCGCCTCGTCGCAGAACAGTTTTTCGCCGAGCGCCGGAATGAAGCCGATATTGAGGCTGTCAGGATCTGCACCGTCCATGCGGGCGAACGTCACCCAGGCGTTGTCGTCCCCGGCGCCACCATCGCGCAGTGCCCTGATAACCAGCCGGCCCTTCGCCCGGCGATCCACCATGAAGCCGGCGTCCTGGCCAGGGAGAGGTAACAACCCGGTCTGGTCGTCCGGGAGGGTGATCTCGATCAGATTGTGGGCTTCAGTGACATCGACTTTGAATTCAACCTTGTCACCCGCTTTCACCGTACGCGCGGTCACGGTCTGCTCGCCCACCTCTGCGTCCACGAAATGGCGTTTGTATATCGCCGTTCCGTCACGATCAGTGTAAATCGTGGCCAGCAACTCATCATCCAGCCACCACTCGACTGGGTAACCGGAAATCGCGGGGCTGAGCGTCACCCGGAACTCTGCAGGCCTGGCCTGACGGATAACGAAATATTGGTGCGCTGGCTCGAACCCATTGATTTCAGGCAGCAAGTAAACCGTGGTGAGTTCAGACTGAAGCTCGATCAAGGCCTTGTCGTCCACCACGGCATTCACTGCAACCCGAACCACGCCGGCGTCATTGCTGAGGTACTGGATAGTGGCAATGCCGTTTGCGTCGGTCACGCTCTGCGCAGCGCCGACGAAGCCACCGAGACTCGCCGACCACGATACCGTGGCACCCGCCACCGGACTGTCGTCGAGATTGACGACGCGGCAGGTGACCGTGACCGGCTGTGTCGTCGCAGCCGGTCCGCTGAAGCGAACGAACTGGAAGCGTGGCTGTTCGAGGAATTCCACCACGTCGAACTGCTCCTCGTTGCCATTGTGCTCGAACCGCACCACCACCTGTGCCTGGCCTGAAGACAGGCTGCGCAGGTTGGCGCGGGCGAAGCCATCGGCATCGGTACGGGTCTGCGGACGAGTGAAAGCCCCCAGATCGGTACTCCACAGCAACACGCGATCACGCCCCGGGTTGTTATAGCGATCAAGCAGTTGAACACTGTAGTTGACCTCTCCCAGATTGCCTGCCAGCGCCTCTTTTGGCGAAAAGACAGGATCCCTGAAATCCAGCGAATCATCGTCGCAGTCGATCAGAATCAGAGGCGCGCGCACCTGGCGATCCAGGCCGAAGCGCGCTTCCACCTGGGCCGTTCCCATCTGTTCGGCCGCATTCAGTTCGATCTCGACCCGGCCGTTGATATCGGTACTGCCCGAAGACGGCGCGCCAAGCTGACCAAGGTCGGTCTCCCAAGTCACGGTGACACCTGCCACCGGCTGTCCGAAGAGGTCTTTTACCGTCAGCAGGCACCGCGATATTTCGCCGGACTTCGCCACCAGCCGCTCGCGGTCCACGACAATCCAGGAGGTTTCGCTCTGCCCCAACTCGCCCTCGTTCACCACCGCCATACCCTCGCGATTAGCGGTCAGGCTGCTCAGCGCGCCTTCGGCGGCCTCGCGGTACTCGCTGCGTGGGCTGTTGCCCAGCAGGCGACTGAGGGCAACGACGGCAGGGGTACTCAGTTGCAGGCGTTCGCAGGCCTGCCGAATGCGCACAAGATGGTCCAGTTGCATCACCGTCGCGATGACACCATTGGCGGTGACTTCGCGGGCCGTCTCGAGGGTGTCGCGAATACCGAAGCCGGTAAACGCGGCCACCTTGCCGGCGGCATCCTCGCGGATCATCTGCAGGTCTGCCTCGCTGAGGTCCGGCGGCAACTCGTCTACCAGCGCCAGGTAATCCAGCACGGTCTGTTCCGGCTGGCGGGCAAATTCCAGCAGGTGGCGGTACTGCGCCAGCATGTGCAACTGACGGAAATCGACCTCGGTTGCCCCTGACGCGTTCTCTTGTGCTACCGGATCGACGCCGAACCACTGCGGGTGACGCAGGTAGCTGCGCACGGCCAGCGGGCTGAGGGTGAAGGCCTCGACAATGGCGGCTCGCTCGCTCAGACGAGTCAGCAAGATCAACACCTCGCCCATGACCTCGATATCGGTTTCAGGCAGTTGTGACGACCGTAGCGTGTCATGGATCCGCAGCACTTCATCGAGCAACTGGTAACAGGTTCCCCCCGACCAGGCCAACAATTCGCGGCTGAGTTCGGCACTGCCACGGAAGGTGTCGCTTAGCGACTCCCAGACCAGGCTCTGCTGCATGGCCCGGGCGTCCATGACCAGGCGGGCAACCTTTATCAGGACGTCATCTCCACCCGGCAACTCCAGGTGGTCGATAATTACCTGAATGCGGGCAGTCAGTGCCGCTTCGAAGTCGTCACTGTTTTCATACACGGCGAGATCGTGAACCAGCCCCTTGGCCGAGATAAATATCTGCAAGTGCTCGAACCAGTCGACGGGCATCGGGATATCGCCGCCGGCAACCATCGGCACGCCAGCCTCGATGAACGAGGACTGGGTAATGATCGCCGGCAGCATCCGCACATGGATCTGCCCGAGCAGGTCACGCTCCCGTTCGCCGGCCATGGCCAGCGGCGCCAGCGGCATCAGTCGCTGATACAGCCAGCTCACGCTGACGTCGTTGTCACGGCACCACCGCACCGCATCGGTCAGCGCCTGCACCACGCTCAGGGTGTCGGCGAGGGTGCTGTGCTGATAGACCGCCAGGCCCGGTTTCACCATGCGCGAGACATACTGATGGCCTCGTTGCCCGATCAATTGCAGCAAGGCGATGGCCTCGACAGGGGTCAGCCCGATCCAGGCCGCCAGCCGGGTCAGCCGGTAGAAGGTCGAGATCACCCCGTGCGACCAGCGCAGCATCTCGCCCTCGCCCAGGGCGACCTGCTCCGGATCGGCCTCGCTCTGGACGATGTAGCGCGCCACGTACAGGTAGGTTTCGTAGCCGATGCCGAGGGCGCCGCACAGGTGCAGAATCCTGCGGTATTCCGCTTCGTTGGCCGGAACGATGCTGAAGGGGCTGTCGTCCAGCACCAGCGGCTCGCTGAACAGCGTCGGGTCGTTGAACACCCGGTCGAACTGCGGGCGATCGATGCCCCGTCCGTACAGGGCAACGCCGCTCAACAGCGCGGCGAAGTCTTCGGCGCGGACCTTGTAGTCGCGGCGCAGGCGCCGGAACAGGCCCAGCGCACGCAGGGTGTTTTCGCCAATGGCTTCGCCGCGCCCGGCCTCGCCATGCTCGGCCAGCAGCGCCGCCTCGATGATCTGATCGAGCTCGCCGAACGGCACCTCCAGCCAGCGCGACAGCCGGACCATGCGCTGGATGCGGTCGAAATGGTCATCGGTGGCGTTCGTCAACTGATGCTTGCCGTCACTGCTGGAGATCCCCAAGGCCGGCTCCTGGCCGGCGTTGATATACACCGCGCCGAAGCGGGCCGGGCTGGCCGCTGCCAGCCCTCTGCTGTTGGGCGAAGCCATCGGTGCGCAGGTTTCGATGGACAGCAGCGACTCGACACCGGCGCGGTCGAGGCCGGTACGCTGGCAGAACGTCGTCAGGTCGAGCAATTCGGCCTTGTCCTGCACGCCGTAATGGCGCTGGAAGAACGTGCTCTGCGCCACCTGCGCCGACTCGCGCAGCAGTGACCGCGGGTTGACCCGGGTCTGCACCGAGCGCGCGCTCAGGCGCCGGCTGCCCCGGGGAAAATAGGCGGCTTCCAGCAGCAGCGCCCGCTGCTCGGGCCCTACCCCCAGGTCCATCTGCAAGGCGTCGTCGGAGCGTGGCGAGTGCAGCCGGCCCTGGCTGAAATAGGGAAACGCCGGGTCGAGCTGGCGAACCAGGTCGCCGAGGGCCTGGTCCTTGCGCCCGAGCACACGGTTGATCTGCGACATGTAGCGCTCGAACGGCAGGATGAACGGGTAGCGTGCTTCGAGCAGCGCATCGTCGACGCTGCGCTGCCGTTCGTTGTGGTCATCCAGGTCTTTGCGCGCCGCGCTTTCGAGGATCTCGTTGACCAGGCTGAGGGTCGGTACCACTTCCGACAGGCTCTGGTTATCCAGTACCAGGCCAGCCAGATCAGGGCGCCGGTCCGCCAGCGGGATCGCTTTGGCCGGGTCGGCCTTGGGCTCGAGCGTCTGCGTGGCAAAGGTCCACAGCGACGTCAGGTAGGCCGCCGGCGAGGTGGTGGCCTCGATGGCGCCGGGGGTGCAGTTGTCGCTCCAGCTGGGGCTGAACTGGCTTTCGAAGGTCGGGCCGTCCACCAGGGCCCGCACACCGGTGCGCCAGGGCTGTTCAGCCGGTTGCGCGGCGGTGAGGCGCTGCTCGCGGTAGTGCCGCGCCGCCAGCACCGCCAGGGCGCTCGCCCGTTGGTGCAGGGTCTGCGCCTGTTCATTGCCCAGGGAGGGGTCCAGGGCCTGCAGTTGTTCGATACTGATTTTGGCGATCGCGAACGCCGAACTCAGTCCGGCCTGCAACAAGCGCTCGGCCTGCTCGGGCTGGGCGATCCTTGCCAGGGGTTGCGTGGCGGGTTGCTGCTTGCGCCGGGCCATGGGCGACCTCTCCTTCGAGCCGGGGCGACCGAAACGGTCGCTACTCACTCGAAGCTAGCCAGAGATCGATTTTGCGGCTACTGACAAAAATATCAGGTGCCCGATCCAACCGCTCTAGCACAGGCCTTTCAGTTTTTCCGCACGCGCAGAAAATGGGTTCAGACTGCGACCATCACCCGATTACGCCCCGCCTGCTTGGCCTGGTACATCAAGTCGTCCGCCTGTCTGAGGGCGTCGGCGAAGTGGCCGGCCTCGGGGCACAGCGTCACGCCAAGGGACGCGGTGACCGTCCCCACCGGCTCGATTCGCGTCAGTTCCACCAGGCGCCGCACGCGCTCGGCCACGTCGGTGGCCGCCGCCAGCGAGGTGTCGGGCAACAGCAACAGAAACTCCTCGCCTCCCAGGCGAAACGCCAGGTCACCCTCCCGCGAGCATTGCCGCAACACCCCGGCCAGGCGTGCCAAGACCTCATCGCCGACATCATGGCCGTGAGTGTCATTGATCGATTTGAAACGATCGACATCCAGCACCACCAGCGCGCACGCCTGGTCGCGACCACTTATCAACCCGATCGCCTCGTCCAGCCCGCGACGGTTGAACAGCCCGGTCAGCGGATCGGTCTGCGCCTGCAGGTTGAGCCGGCCCAGACGCTCCTGCATCAGGCCGATACCGCGCAGCAGTGCGCGCTTGATGTGATCGGCCTCGAAATACCAGGCCCGGACACGCTGCAGACGCTCCGGTGAACTGCTGGCATCCATGGCATTGGCGTTGTCGGCCAGTTGCCGCAATGGCCGGGTGATCAACCGCGCCATCCACCAGATGCCCACCAGAATCAGCAACCCCACCGGCGCGGTGCGATAGACCATGCGCCACATCAGGCTGTCCAGCGGTGCCACGGTCTCGCGGTAGGGCTTTTGCGAGACCACGCCCCAGCCGGTCAGCGGGATGGTGGCGAAGCCGGCGAGCATGTCTACGCCCTGCGAGTTGGTCACCTGCATGGCGCCGCTTTCACCGTCCAGCAATCGATCCACGGCGAGGTTCCGGCCCACCACGCTGCCCACCCGGTCGAACTGCGGGTGATAGAGCAGGCGCCGGTTGTTGTCCACCACGTAGCTCAAGGTGCCGTCGCGGTAAAAGTGGTTGCTGATCAGGGTGTGCAGGATGCCCTTCTCGCGCAGGTACACCGCGCCGCCAATGAAACCCAGGTAGCGCTTCTGCTGGTCGAACACCGGGTGGGAAATGTACACCACCAGGTTGCCGGTGCTCGAGGTGTAGGCATCGCTGATCAGCGGCGCACGACTGTTCAGCGCGTGTTCGGCGCCGCTGGAGGTCAGGGCCTGGCCATCGTGCAGCAGCGACGGCGGCCAGGCCGCCAGTACATGCCCCCCGGCATCGACGATGGTGATGGCGTTGAAGCCGGCATCCTGCTCCTGGATCCGCCGGGCCTCGGCGTGCAGCAGGCGCGGATCGTCGAACTGCCGGTGCAGTTGCCCCACGCTGTAGGCCAGTTGCTGCTGGGCCGACAGCAGGAAGGCATCGATGCTCGACGCCACCTTGGCGGCGTAGGCCCGGTTGGCTTCCAGGGCGTTCTCCACCAGCACCTGGTGCTGCACCTGCCGGGCCGCGTAGAAACTGTTGGCCAGGGTCACCCCGGCGGTCACCAGGGCGAACAGCAGGATGAGCGTGCGCAGGTCGATGTGCTTGAAGGTCATTGGCCCCATCCGTGTCCGACAAATCCTCAGAACGATAGATCAGAACCCTGTAGCAGGCGTCTGAAGACTGGGTGAGACATCTCGAACAACTGACGGTTGCCTTTGACCAAGGTCGGCCCCGATAGCCGCAACATTTTGTACAAACCCGCAGGCCGATTGTTTATGCTGGCGGGCTTATGCCATGGCGCATCGCCACATCGACAAGTACCCGTCCATGAAAGTATTCATCGTCCTGCTTTTTGTCTTTTCCATCGCCTACGTGCACTTCCGGGGCCGCGTGCGGCACAAGATCACCCGTCAGTTGGGCGACCACTCCAGCTTCCTGGCGCCGGTCAACGCCTTCCTGTACCTGTTCTCGCGCTTGCCGGCCAAACCGTACCTGCCGGTGGAGTCGTTCCCCGAGCTCAAGCCGCTACAGGACAACTGGCGCGAGATCCGCGAAGAAGCCTTGCAACTGCTGCATGTGGGCGAGATCAAGAGCTCGCAGAACTACGATGACGTGGGCTTCAATTCGTTCTTCAAGAGTGGCTGGAAGCGCTTTTACCTGAAGTGGTATGGCGAGAGTCATCCTTCGGCGATGAAACTGTGCCCGCGCACCACCGAACTGCTGCAAAGCATCGGCACGGTCAAGGCGGCGATGTTCGCCACCTTGCCGCCGGGCTCGAAACTGGTACGCCACCGCGACCCGTACGCCGGCTCCTACCGCTACCACCTGGGGCTGGACACGCCCAACGACGAAGCCTGCTACATCTGCGTCGATGGCGAGAACTACCACTGGCGCGACGGCGAGGCCGTGGTCTTCGACGAAACCTACATTCACTACGCCGCCAACCAGACCGAGCACAACCGGGTGATCCTGTTCTGCGACGTCGAGCGCCCGCTCAAGTACCGTTGGGCCACTGCGTTCAACCGCTGGTTCAGTGCGAATGTCATGGCCGCCGCTGCAGCGCCCAACGATGCCGGCGACAAGACCGGTGGCATCAACCGCCTGTTCACCCGCATCTACAAGATCCGCGAGCGCGGCAAGGCGCTGAAGAAGCGCAACCGCGCGCGGTACTACGCCGAGAAATGGGCAGTGGTGGCGCTGATTGCGCTGGTGTTCATCTACATCTGACCGGTTTGAGTGGGCTCATCGCCGGCAACGCCGGCTCCCACGAGGTTTTGTGCCAGGCAATGGGCCGGTGCATGGTGGCAGGCCACGGTTTTTCCGAACAGGCGCCGCAGATCCCGTTACTTGAGGATGGTCAGCATGATCCGCACATCCTCGTCCCCGACATTGCGAAACCAGTGCTCGCAGTCCACCCGCACCGTCGCGGTATCCCCTGCCCGCAGTTCGATCACCTGATCACCGGCATTCACTTCCAGCGTCCCTGAAAGAATATGGAAAATCTCCCGCCCACCGCTCCGGTGCGGGGCAAACCGCGCCGATGACGCGCCCGGCGGCACGGTGTAGGACAACAACTCCAGATCCGCACTCGGCCGCGCCAGCGCCAGCCGGACAATGCCGGTGGCCTCGTCGACAAAGCGCAGGTTCTCCCCCGCACGGGTGACTTCGGCGTAATCCTGCTCGATCAGTTCCGACAGGTCACACCCCAGCCCCCGGGCGATCGCCAGGGCATTGCGCAGGCTCGGGCTCAACATCCCCCGCTCCAGCCGCGACAACGCCGCCGCCGACACACCGCTGTTGTGCGCCAGTTGATCCAGGGTCACCCCCAATTGCAGCCGGCGCTGACGCACCGCAGCGCCGAATTGCCCGTGTTCCGCCTGTTCGTGGTCGTCTTTCATCCTGAACCTTTTTAACCTTGCGAATTTACCAATAAGCAAATAATAATTGCGCAACCGCAAATTCGAGTATCAATCATGAATGCCCTTCTCGCCGCGTCCCCCGTGCTGTCCTCCATCCTTGCCCTGGGTTTCGGCATTCGCTCGCTGCATGCGGCGATGCTCGGGGTGGTCGCTGCGGTCGTGGCGGCGATTATGGCGTTTCCACTGCCTGCAACGGAAATCGGCGTGGCCAGCCTGAAGTGGCTGCCGCTGGTGATAGAGGTGGTGTTGATCGTCGGCGGCGGCCTGTTGATGTCCGAAGTGCTGCGCCATGCCGGCGCCCAGGCGGCGCTGGCCGACTGGATCAAACGCCGCGCCGGTACAGGCGTGGGTGCCGTGCTGCTGGTGGTGCACGGCATCACGCCGTTCGCCGAGTCGGTCACCGGCTTCGGCATCGGTGTCACCATCGGCATTCCCCTGCTGGTGTTCATGGGCCTGCCGGCACGCCAGGCGGCGCTGATCGGCCTGCTCGGGCTGTGCGCAGTGCCGTGGGGCTCGATGGGGCCGGGGACGATGATCGCCGCCGGCCTCGCCGGCCTTGGCTTCGATGAACTGGGGGTGGCCTCGGCGGCGCTGAGCCTCATTCCCTTCGCCATCACCGGCAGCGTGGCCGCCTGGCTGGTCAGCGAGCCCGGCGAGCGCCCTCGCGCGCTGCTGAGCGCCCTGCTCTCGGCAGTGCTGCTCGCGGTGCTGGTCGGGCTCGCCAATCTGGCCTTCGGCACCGCGCCGGCAGGCGCCCTGGGCAGCGTGGCGATCATCTGCCTGCACCTGCTGCGCAGCCGCGCACAGGCCGAACAGCCCCTGCCCGCCATCGGGCGCCGGGCGCTGCGGGCCTATGGCCTGTTGCTCGGCGGCGTGCTGGTGACGGGCAGCGTGGTGCGCTTCGGCCATCTGCCGGAACAGTGGCGCTACCTCGCCTCCCCGGCGCTCTGGCTGTTTCTCGCGGCGCTCTGGTTCTGCCAGGGCCGGCCGGCGGCCGAGCCCTGGTCGCGTGCCTGGGCGTCATGGCGACAGGTGGCGCCGGTGACAGCGCTGTTCATCGTCATGGGCATCGTCATGGCGGTGAGCGGCACCGCGGCCTATCTGGCCAGGCTGCTGGCCGAGATCGGCGCGGGGTATCTGGCGCTCTCGCCCTTCGTCGGCGCGCTGGGCGGCTTCGTCACCGGGTCGAGCAGCGGCTCCAATGCCATGTTCGCCGCCACCCAGGCCGAGATCGCGCGCTCGTTGAACGCCGACCTGCTGCTGTTCATGGCCACCCACAACGTCGCGGCGGCCATCTCCATCCTCGCCTCGCCAGGCAAGATCGAAATGGCCGTGCAACTGGCCGGTGGCGACGCCAGCGTCCACCGGCGCTGGGTGCAGCGCATGGCCATTGCCGTGGTGCTGGCGGCAACCGGACTGCTGGCCCTGGTCAATCTCGCGGGCCAGGTGTAAGCCCAAAGTAGCGGCTGCTTGCGGCTAATGACCAACGCCTGGGCAAAGCGGAAAAAACTAGCTTCACTGTTCAATTTGGCGCAAACCACAACAAGGTGAAGCACATGAGCATGATGGACTGGGACGGTTACCGTAAGCAGTTGATGGCAGGCATCGGTGACCTCAAGCAACTCTCCCCCGACACGGTCAGCGGCTACATGACCGCCAGCGGCGCCGGGGCCAAGACCAACCACCTCGACGCCAAGACCCGCGAGCTGATCTCCCTGGCCGTGGCAGTGACCACCCGCTGCGATGGCTGCATCGCCGTGCACTCGCAGCAGGCGGTCAAGCATGGCGCCACCCGCGAGGAAATCGCCGAGGCGCTGGGCGTGGCCGTAGCGATGAACGCCGGGGCGGCGCTGGTGTACTCGGCGCGGGCGCTGGATGCGGTGGGCAAGGCGAGCGAATAACCCGACCGACACTCGACTCCCGGTTTCGCTCCGCAAACCGGGAGCGCTTTGGCAATGCCCTGCCCGTCACAATCCCCTAGAATGCTCGCCATTCCCCGTTGACCGCCAAGGCCTTGCCATGCTGCAGATCCGCCCGATGACCGCCGCCGATTTCGACCGCTTCTGGCCCACCTTCCAGGCCATCGTCGCCGCCCGTGAAACCTACGCCTACGACCCGGCCATGACCCTCGAACAGGCCCGTCACCTCTGGCTGGAGCTCCCGCAACACACGCTGGTCGCCGAAGACGACGGTGAACTGCTCGGCGCCTACTACCTCAAGGCCAACGCCGCCGGGCCCGGCAGCCATGTCGGCAACTGCGGCTACATGGTCGGCGAAACCGCCCGCGGTCGCGGCATCGCCCGGCAGATGTGCGAACACTCCCAGCAACTGGCCCGCGCCTCGGGCTTTCTCGCCCTGCAATTCAACTCCGTGGTGGCCACTAACGAGGTGGCGGTTGCGCTGTGGCAGAAGCTCGGCTTCGAAGTGGTGGGACGCCTGCCCAAGGCTTACCGGCATGCGCGGCTGGGGCTGGTGGATTGCCTGGTGATGTACAAGTGGCTGGGGGAACCGGAGCAGCCGAAGCTGATCGGGCGCAAGAATATCGAGGCGGTGGTGTCGAGGAAGCGCGGGCGGTGATCGCTCGGCGCCTCGTCGACACTCCACGCTTGGCCAGGCGCTAATCGAGCGTCTGCAGATTCAGGTTAGTGATCCAGATATCCGCAATGTCCCATTTCCCTCCTCCCCAGTTCGCCATCAGGATCTGCCCCGCGACCGGCGTATCAGTCAGGGGCACCTTGAATACTCGCCTCATGAAGGTTTCGTGAACCGAGACTTCAATATTGAAGGGGGTTCTCCAACCGCCGCCGTTTGCGTAGATGACGTCGAACCAGAACGCAATACGGCAACTCAGGCGAAGCGCCTCTTCTTCCTTTGCGAAGCAAGGCAGCTCGCCTTGCCTGACAGGGGACTGAGTCGGCACGCCGCCGGTAGGAACGGCTTTGGTGGTGATATTGAAAGCAAACACGTCATGCCAAGGCTGCTGGGCCGGGAAATTGTAGCGAATGGCATGAATACCGAAGTTTTCTTCGCCCGGAATTCTCATCCAGTTTCTGCCGTCGTGGGTTTCAATAACGCCGGTGGGTGGTCCACCGCCTACATCGGTCCAGGGATCCGTTGTTCCGGACTCGAAATTGCCATTCACGATCAGGTTCATGTCAAAGCCCTCTTCAATTGATGACTCAATCAAACACGGCTCAGACTCTATGTCGTTGCGAGAGGGCGCGAAACTGACACTTTTGACAGGTGACAGCTAGCCGTTAGCCCCGCAGGCTGAAGGATTTCGGCTGTTTAATCTCAAGTGACGAAAAGGCAGGGAAATGTCTTCCCTGTACGACTTTCCCGTAGGCAATTTCCGAATCATACTGCCGCGCCTCTTGAGCGGTTGTCTCCCTCGGAATCAGTGCCTACGCTTCGCCGGTCGCTGCCCATCAGCGATCAGGTTTGGTCACCTGAGGAAAAATTGAGCGCACAAGCGCCCATCCGTTTTCAGTAGGCGCTTTTTTGTGGCTGCTGATTCACGTTATGGCGGCTGTGCGTGGGGCGCTTTCGGGCGCGCCGGGTTTCTCGATTTTCCCGGTTGACCAACCTGCGTACAGTCGCCGCTCCGCGTCGAAAGGCCGGCTTCGGTCCTGCGTTGATCGAACGGGCCGGAGGGCGCCGCCCTGCCCTCCGGCTCACCCCGCCCGCGTCGCCTGCCAGCAGATCAGCGACCCTGCCGTCACCAGCACCGCGCCCTGCCAGAACTGGCCGCTCAGTTGCGCCCCCAGCCACAAGGCGGCGAAGGCCGACGACAGCACCGGCGAAAAATACGAGGCGGTGGCCAGCAAGGTCAGGTTGCCGCGCAGGATTCCCAGGTTCCACAGCGCATAACCGCCGGCCATGGCGATTCCCGCCGCGAGCAGTTCCAGGCTGTTGCCCAGGGCGAACGCCGGCAGTTGCTCGGCACTGAAGGCGTACTTCACCCACAGCAGGCACGAGGTGACGAAAAAGAACAGCACCACCAGGTTCTGCCCGTTGGCATAGCGGCGGGTCACGTTGCAGTACAGGGCGAAGGTCACCGCGCAACTGAAGGCCAGGCCGTAGCTCAGCGGGTTGGAGCGCACATTGGCCACGATGCGCGACAGCGACAGGCCATCGCCGCTGACCACCCAGAGAATCCCGGTCAAGGCCAGCACGGTGCCCGGTACAATCAGCCAGCGTGCCCTCTGCCCGTTCATGAAGATCGCCAGCACCACGGTCAGGCACGGCCACAGGTAGTTCAGCACCATCAGTTCGATGGCCTGGTTGGCATCGTTGGCATAACCCAGCGCCAGCGACAGGCAGATCTCGTAGGCGACGAACAAGGCGCTGCCAAGCCACAGGTACAGCCGCGGTACCGAGCGCAGCCGGGGCTTGCCGAGCAACAGCACGAGCAACAGGGTGCCCAGCGAGTAGATCAGCGCCGCCCCACCCAACGGACCGAACGCCTGGCTGACACTGCGGATCAGGCCCGACGCCGTGCTCCACAGCAGGATCGCCAGCAATCCGCAGACCGTCGCGGCCCTCACGCTGTTGACCGACATGTCTTCCCCTCAACAAAAGACAATGAGTCTACTGGAAAAAACCGAGAAAAATCAGGGAGAAATCCATTAGCCAGGCTGCCTGAACTCACACCTCAAATTTAACTGTTGCCCGCCGCCCGGCTCGGCGATGATGTCGCCCTCTCACAACGGAAGTGGCGCAATGGAACAAGGAACTGGCAATACCCTGCAGACTCGCAGAAACCCGATACTGGCCTTGCTGATGTCCATCGTGTTCATCGGCTGGGGGCTGCTGTATGTCGGCCGGCCAAAGGCGGCACTCCGGCTTGTCGGCGCCACCTATGGGTTCGTCATCATTGCCGGCGTCCTGGGTTTGGTCAGCACGCCGGCAGACTTCCAGTTGCTGGTCCAGTCCATGCTGCTGGCGTACCTAGGGTCGGCACTGCTGGCGGTCTGGTACGCCTTCAAGAGCAAAGGCGTGGAACGCTTCCCCGGCTGGAAGGCGCATGTGGCGTATGTGCTGGGCATGCTGCTGGTCAATCTGGTCCTGGTGCCGCCGGTGCGGGGGGTTGTGCTGGGCTATAACCTTTACCAGATTCCGTCCATGTCCATGGCTCCCACGCTCTCCCCTGGCGACCGCCTCATCGTCAGTACCCGCTACGACACCCCAAGCGTGGGCGATGTCGCGGTGTACTGGCGCAACGAGCGCAAGATGGTCAGTCGCATCGCGGCGGTCGCGGGCGACACGCTGTCGATCGTCGATGGCGACGTCATCAACAATGGCCGCAACCTGGGACTGTTCCATGCCCAGCCAAACCGCGTCATTCGCGAGCACTCGCTGGACCTCGCCCCGGTGACCGTCGCCCCCGGCCATGTGTTCGTCCTGGGCGATAACCGCGACAACAGCAACGACAGCCGTTTCACCGGCCAGGTGTCCGTCACCGACATTACCGAAAAGGTCACGGGTATCTTTTACTCCAAGGACCCCGCCAGGATCGGTACCGTCTTCGGCCCCGACGACTAAGCGCAACGGCAACCGGCAACATTTTCCGTTTCAGGCGGTCTGCATGAATAGCAGCGCCGCCCGCGCTTTCAATGCCGGGCCAATGATGGCAAGGTGGCGCGAATCTTCAGATACCACTCAGGATGGCGGGAGCCCGTCCAAGGAACAATCCAGTGCCGAACACGCCGCCCCGGGTCGACGACTCCTCGACTGCCGATATCACCAGCCATCCCAAGGACATCTTCTTCGCCGCCGTGGAAACCACGCGGATGCCGATGATCGTCACCAACCCCAACGCCCCCGACAACCCGATCATCTTCGCCAACCAGGCCTTCCTCGACATGACCGGCTATGAGTCCGGGGAAATCGTCGGGCACAACTGCCGCTTTCTCCAGGGGCCGGACACCGACCCGGAAGTGGTCACCTCGATCCGCGAGGCCATCGACGGGCGCTATGACTTTTCCACCGAGATCCTCAACTACCGCAAGGACGGCAGCACGTTCTGGAACGCGCTGTTCATCTCGCCGATCTTCAACGAGAAAGGCGAGCTGATCTATTTCTTCGCCTCGCAGCTGGACGTCAGCCGTCGCCGCGACGCCGAGGACGCCCTGCGCCAGTCGCAGAAGATGGAAGCCCTGGGCCAGCTCACCGGCGGCATCGCCCACGACTTCAACAACCTGCTGCAGGTGATGGGCGGCTACATCGACCTGATCCGCACCGCCGCCGAGAAAACCTCGCCGGATATCGAACGGATCCGCCGCAGTACCTTCCACGCCCGCTCCGCCGTGGACAAGGCCAGCACCCTGACCAAGCAGTTGCTGGCGTTCTCGCGCAAGCAGAAACTCCAGGGCCGGGTGCTCAACCTCAACCAGCTGGTGGAAACCGTGCAGCCGCTGGTAGGCCGTACCTTCGGCGATGGCGTGCATGTGGACTACGACCTGGAGAGCGGCCTGAAAAACTGCCGCATCGACCCGACCCAGGCCGAAGTGGCGCTGCTGAACATCTTCATCAACGCCCGCGATGCCCTGATCGGCCGGCGCGAGCCGAGGCTGTTCATCGAGACCCGCAACGTGCTGGTGCGCGACCTCGCCACCGCCTCCTACGACGGCCTGCTACCGGGCAACTACGTCAGCCTGGCGATCACCGACAACGGCGTCGGCATGCCCGCCAGCATCCGCGACCGGGTGATGGACCCGTTCTTCACCACCAAGGAAGAAGGCAAGGGCTCAGGGCTCGGTTTGTCGATGGTCTACGGCTTTGCCAAGCAGTCCGGCGGTGCGGCGCGAATCTACACCGAGGAAGGCGTCGGCACGACGTTGCGCCTGTACTTCCCGGTGGACAGCGGCACGGTGCTGCCGGTCGAGCGCCGGGTCACCTCGGAAACCCGCAACGGCCACGAGTCGGTGCTGATCGTCGAAGATCGGCCGGACGTGGCCGAACTGGCGAAGATGGTGCTGGAGGACTACGGCTATGGCGCCGAGATCGTCCTCAACGCCCGCGAGGCGCTCAAGCGCTTCGAGGCTGGCGAGCGTTTCGACCTGCTGTTCACCGACCTGATCATGCCCGGCGGCATGAACGGCGTGATGCTGGCTCGGGAAATACGCCGCAACCACCCCACCACCAAGGTGCTGCTGACCACCGGTTACGCCGAGAACTCCATCGAGCGAACCGATATCGGTGGTTCCGAATTCGAGGTGATTTCCAAGCCCTACCTGCCCCACGACCTGGCGCGCAAGGTGCGGCAGATCCTGGACAATCCGGGCGGGATTGCCTGAAGCACGGTTGCGACGACTGGCCTCATCGCCGGCAAGCCGGCTCCCACAGGGGGGCGCGGCTGGCCCGGAACTGGTGGGAGCTGGCTTGCCAGCGATAGCGTAAAACCTGAGTTCCCGATCAGCCTGACACACTCGCAGAGACAGATTTGTGGCCGCTACGCGCCCAATCGCGGCTGAAGCCGCTCCCACAAAGACTGCATCGAGTAAAGGCAAGCGATAGCGTCTACAACACCCCCAGTAACGTCCACAACCGCCGCGCTTCGGCATCCGAGTTGATCAACTCCCCCAGCAATTCGCGCAACGGCTTGTTGCCCCACTCCACCCCGCGGCGGATCAGGTAGGGCACCGGGCTGTGGGGCTCGGTACGGGCCAGGTAGTCGGCAATCACCAGCAACTGGCGATAGGCTTCTTCGCGGGTGCGCGGCTCGCCGGCGGGCAAGCGGACTTCGGTGGCAGCGGCAGCAACGGACATGGTAGTCGGGCTCTGGGGTGGCACTTGAGGTTCGGGTTCGGCAGGCGGTCGCTGCGGCGGGTGCATGGAGATGAAGCCCTGGTACAACTCGTCCAGCGCCTGCATCGTCTTGCGCAAGCCACCGAAGGCCGGCGCCGCGTCGCCCAGGTGCCGGTCGCACCAACCGTCGAGCAACAGCAGTTGCGCCTGGCCGTTGTGCAGCGCCTGGGCGCCCTGGGTCCACCAGCTCAGCGGGGTAAGGCGGACCTGCTCATCGAGCCGCTTCTGCAGGCTCTGCGCCGCTTCGGCGGCGACCTTGGCCGGCTTGCTGTCGTTGACCTGCACCTGACGGGTTTTCATCTGCCGCCAGTCGTAGAGGCTGACCGGGCCGAGGTCGTCGGGCAATTGCGGGAACACTTGCAGGCGCGTCAACAACACCTCTTCATACCGCCGGGCCATCCACTCCAGCGGCGCGGCACGCCAGCCGGGATCGCCGTCTTCCATCAGCGGGTGCACCTCGTCCGGGTAGCGCTCGCACAAGCCGCCCAGCAACGCCAGGGCGTTGACCATCCCGGCGGTGCCCTCGCGATGCATCCACGCCTCGCCAAGCCATGCCGCCGCCATCAGGTCTTTGCTGCGCTCGCGCAGAATCAGCGTGGCCAGGCGCTCGACGCCCACCCAGTCGGCACGCTTGACCTCCGACGTCGACCACACACCAGTGGGCAGGCTGGTGTCGTCCTCGCGGCGCATTTCCCGCAAGCGGTCGAAGGCGGCGTCGTAACGCAGGCTGTTGCCACACGGCTGCTCGGCGGAAATCGGTTCGAGCAGTTCGCTGACCCGCTGGGAAAAGCCGGGTGAAGTCATTGGAAATCTCCTGTGTCGGCCACCGAACGCGGTGCATAGCCAAAGGGTGAAAGCGGTGCCTGAACCGGCAGCGGATGAAGCGACAACGGCGCCTTGCCACCCTGGCTCATCAGCGAGATGCGCAGGAACATCAAGGTCTGGTTCTCTTCCTCCGGCTGGGCGTGCACCGGCACTTCCAGCCCCAGGGGGAACTCGGTGTAGTCGACATTGGGCTGGCGCAGCATCGAGCTATGGTCATTGATCATGCGCAGCAGCGCCCACGGCCCCTGGTACTGCCACTCGGCTTCCAGGCCACTGACGTGCAACTGCTGCTGGGACGGATCGTTGACCGGCCGCTGGGTGCCGTCGCGGGCCCAGCGCAGGCGCAGGCTCAGCGGCTGGCCGACACTCCAGTGCAGCACCTGCTCGTCACCCGGATGGGCGATCTCGCGGTTGCCGGCGCCCAGGGTCCAGGCGATCACCTGGTCGGCACCGCGCTCGCTGTCGCGGTCGGTGCGCCACTGCACTTCCATGTCCAGGCCGGACAAGCCGGCCTTGTCGCGCATCAGCATGGCCCCCAGCCAAGGTCGGGCCAGGGCCAGCCGGTCGAGGAACTCGGTGGCGGCAGCACGATCGCGGGACGCCAGCAGGCCAAGGCCTTCGCGGGCCTGCGGCAGGCGCTGGTCGATCAGGGTCAGGAAGTATTGCACCCGCGCCGGATCGGCATCCGGCGTGCGCGGGTCGGTGGCGAACGGAAAACGCCCGGCCAGGTACTGGTTGAAGTAGCCGGCCAGGTCGTTCCAGGCCGTGGAGGTCGCCTGGCGCTGCAACACCTGGCAGCGCTGCAGCGCGCCCTGCTGCAGGCTGACCCAACGTTGCGTCAGTTGCCCGGAAGCATAGGGCGCATTGGCTGACAGCAGGATCTTCAGGCAACTGCCCTGGTCCATGTCGTTGAAGTCGCGGACGATCAACTGAGTGATCAACGCCGGCGAGCTGGACGGGTTCTGCGCCTTGTACTTGGTCATTTCCTCACCCAGAGAGTGGAAGCGGCTGACCAGTTCCGACTCGCCGAGGTTGAGGTTGGGCAGCTGGGTCATCAGCCATTCCATGGCCGGCGCCGCCTGCTCGGTCAAGGCGGTGATCACGCCGAACTGCTGGTCCAGGCTGCTTTTCAGGTCCTGGGCATCGACGGCACGGAACAGCCGCAGGCCGAAGTCTTTCGAGCCGTCCCACTGGTTGATGTCGGCGCGGTCGCGGAACACCGGCTGCTGGAACACGTCGTCCACCGCCTGCGACAGGTCGGCCAGGGCGCTCTGGTTCAGTACGCCCTGCAGGCTGCTGGCAAGATCGGCACGCTGCAACTGGACCAGCGCGTTGTGCACGGCGATGGCCTGGTCGGGACGCACCTGGAACGACGGCGTGGTCTCCAGCTCGCTCTGCGGCGCCTTGCGCTGCAGGCTCAGCCACATGGCATCGGCAGCGGTGCTTTCAGCGGTCTTGAGCAGTGCGTTGCGGTACACCGGCGGAATCCCCGACAGCGACTCGTGGGCGTAGACCTTGTAGCTTTCGAAATAGCTCTGCGCCAGACGCAGGCCCTCGCTGTCGACATGGCTGGGCGGCCCGCTGTCGCCGGCGCCGTCCTCGCGCAGCACGCGCACCACGAAATCACGCTTGAGCAGCAGGTTGATGGCGTTGTGCAGATGGGTGATGCGTTCCTGCAGGGCCAGTTGCCCGGTGCCGGTCTGGGTCAGCAGGTTCTTGCTCGATGCACCCTGAGCCACCCACTGCTCCTTGAAGCTGTATTGCATCTGCTCGGCCAGGCGTTCGATCTCCTCGGCCATGGCCGGCCCGAGCAGCTTGCTCTGGCGCACCTGCTGCAGCATCTCGCCATAGCCGGCCACCAGGTCCTGGCCCTTGCCGCGGCTCCAGGTGGAGTTGGTCAGGTCGATGGAGGCCTGCAGGTCGTCGATCAGCGCGTCCATGTGCTCCAGTTCCTGGAGGGTCTGCGCCGAGCCGTTTTCCAGGCGATCGAGGTAGAGCTTGAGGTAGCCGGCCGAGGTGACGTAGCCATCGGTGCGGAAGTAATGCCCGAGCCAGTTTTCCATCAGGCGGGTGAAGTTGGCACTGATGGCGCTACGGTGCAGCGACAGGTCCAGCGGCTTGAGCGGCGACAGCCCCTCCTCCACCAGCAGGCGGTTGTAGTAGGAGGCTCGCGGCAGGGTGCCGGCATTCAGGCTGAGGTCCAGTATCTGGTTGCTCAGGGGCACCAGTTGGTCCAGCGGCGTCTTCGGGTTGGCCTGGGCCTGGGCGTAGAGGCTGGCGGCCTGCTCCAGGCGGGTGACTTTCTGCACCAGTTCGCGGGCCTTGAGGTAGCTGGGCCATTGCGCCGGGTCGCCGTCCTGGGTAGCGCCACGCCGGGCGTTGTCGTTGATCGCCAGCAGGTCGCGCAGGTCGGCGGCCAGCAGGTCATGGATCGGCTGACGCATGTGGGTCATGGAGGTGTGCTGCAGCACCTGGTCCATCTGTCCGTCCAGCGACGAGAACCACGAGGTCGGATAGACCAGTGAAGTGAAATGCCAGCGCGGCGAGTGCTCCAGCACATACCAGAAACTCTGGACGTTGTGCCGGGTCAGCGCTTGCCGGTGGTTGTCATCGCTGATGGCGACATAGTCGTTCTGGGCGTTCTGCAGCAGCCGCGACAGCTCGCCGGCATCGCGCAGCGAATCGCGCCAGACCCAGACCATCGCTGCCAGCCAGAGCACACCCACCACCGCGGACCCCACCGCGACCACCCGCTGCCAGCGCTGGCGCAGTTGCAGCAGCCGAGGAATCGGCTGGGCCAGGCCCCGTTCGGCGTTGATTCGTTGCTGCCACAGGCCATGGGCGAACACGTCTTCCATCTGCGGCTGGTCGAGCGCGGTGAGCGGGCCGCTGTCGTCGCTGAACGCCTGGGCACCCGTGAAGTACAGCCCGCGCAACGACGGTGCCTCGCCATGGGTGTTGCCCTGGAACACCGGCCACAGCAGCATCTGCAGGTTGCGCCGCAGGCCGTCGATGCGCTGGGGCAAGGTGTCGAGATCGCCACTCAACTGGCCCGACAAGGTCCCCAGCTGGATCACCGCTTCGGACAGGGCGTGGACGATCTGGTCCAGTGCTTCCTCGGTCCACTGCGACTGCCAGGCGGCATCGCTGGCATAGGGTGAAGACCAGCCCAGGACCTGGCGCCGGGTTTCCTCCGGCAGTGCACTGGCCAGTTCCTGGAAGCCCGGCACCTCGTCCATGCCGGTGACGACCACATACACCGGCAGGCTGACGCCCAGCCGCTGCAGCAGATCGATGAAACGGCGGCGGGCATCCAGGCCCAGGGTCGCGGCGCGATCGGCATCGAGCAGGTCGGCAGCAGCGATGGTCCAGATCACCCCGTCCAGCGGACGCCGGGCGCGCACGCGCAGCAGCAGGCCGAGCAGGTTCCACCAGCCGCTGGCCTGTTTCATGCCCTCGCCCGGCAGGAACAGCGCCTGCGGCACGACCAGCACCGAGCCGTTGGGATCCGACCACCAGCGACCGAACCAGGCCGGCTTGTCGACGGCGTCGAGGTTCCAGCTGGCGCACAAGCGAGTCCCTTGTACCTCGTCACCCAGCATCAGCAGCCACGGCACTTCATAGTGATGGCTCACACCCTGGGCGTGCTCCATCTGGCGCAAGGAAAAATGGAAACTGCGCACCGCCGCACCGTTGCGATTGCGCAGCCACAGCACCAGCAGCACCACGACCAGCACGAGAACCAGCAGGCCGATCACCCAGCCCAGCAGCGACAGGTTCATGAGGTCGACTCCTGCACCTGGAACGGTGCCGCCAGGTGCAGGACCGGCGACAGCTCGTCACCGATATCGCGCCAGAACAGGTGACCGATGCCGATCAGCAACAGCGTCACGCCGAGCACCAGCAGGCCCAGGCGCACGCCGTCGGGCATGGCCTCGCGCACCGGCAGGCGCTGTGGCGGCACCTCGGAAGGCTCGGCGAGCAAGGCCCCGACATTGGCGTACTCCGGATCGCGCTGGCGGGTGAAGGCGAACAGCGCATGTCGCCATTTGCCATGCAGCGCCTCGCCCCCCGGCCCGCGCAGGCGACCATGGAAGCCGAGAATCAGACACAGCAGGTAGACATTGCCCAGATCGCGGGTAGTGGGCGCCTGTTCGTCGAGCAGGCGCTTGATCTCCAGCGGCACCCGGTCGCCGGCCTGACGGCTGGAATACAGGCGCAGCTCCAGCGGCCGCTCCTGCCAGGCGGGTTGGCCGGGCCAGTCGGCGAACAGCAGGGTTTCATCCACCAGCGCAACGAAGGCGTAAACCATCGCCTTGACCTGCAACGGCGCGGCATCACCGACACTGGCGAACGCACTGCGCCACAGGCGCCGGGTGGCGTGGGTGGACAGCTCGGCCACCTGGTCGATCAGCGCCGGCACGTCCTCGACCCGCTTGTCCAGCTCGTCCCATTGCGCGGACCACGCCTGCCAGGCCTCGCGAAAGGCGCTGGTCAACGGTGCGTCCTGCATGCCGCGATAACGCGAAACGGCAATCCCTTCTGGCATAGGCTTCCCTACCGTCTCAGGCGGCTTGTTCTTCGTGGTTGTCGTCGATCAGCAGGACGATCTGCCAGGGCCGGAAAATTTCCCCGGAACCGGCCGAGACGATCTGCAGCGGCAGTTGCGGGTCGAAGCTCTTGCCATTGGCCTCGATGACGAACAGACGGGTGTCGTCGCCGACGCCGTAGGCCACCTGGTCCTTGCGGCTCATCGCCCGCTGCGCCAGCCCCGGGCTGCGCTGGCGCGCCAGGTCCGGGATGTGCGCAGCGGAGGCGATGATGGTCCGCCCCAGCCACAGGCTGGCGTCCTGCTCGGGGGAGCCGGCCGGCATGCGCAGGCCGATGACCAGTTGCTGGTCGGCAGCCCGCGACGGCAGGAGGATTTCGTAGACATTGCCTTTCTGTTCGAACGGCACACTGCGATACCCCAGGCGCAACTTGCCCAGTACCTGTTCCATCCAGCGCAGCACTTCGTCGTAGCCACGGTAGAGGTCGAGGAAATCCAGCGGCGCAAACGCCGGCACGCCCTTGATCGGTTCGAGCACCGACCAGCTTCCGGCCATGCCCAGCAGCAAACCGAACAGCCCCTGGGACGTGGCGATACGGCTGTTCAGTGCGCCCTCCACTTCCGGCAGACGCGCCCACAGCGCCGCCGACTGCCGGCGCAGTTCCAGAGCACTGGCAGGGTCGCCGTCCAGTTGCACGTCTCGCAGCCGCGCCCCGAGGAACACGCATTTTTCGCGCACCATGGCGCAGAGCTGGAAAATCCGCTGGCCGAGCGGCGATTCGGGAAGGATGCACGGCGTCGGCGCGACGAAGTCGTCCAGCGCCTTGAAGCCGCCGTCTTCCTTGCGTACCCGCAGCAGCGGCAGGCACACGCTGTCGGCCTTGTCGGCATCGGTGACCAGGCGCGGGCTGGGCTTCCACACCGTGATCCGTTCTTCGTCCAGATGGCTGTCGAGGTTGGGCACGGGCTCGCTTTGCGCCGATTGCCAACGGCCCTCCAGCGGGCGCAGGCGCGCGCCCTGCCAGAGCGGATTGACCGCCAGGTAGACGGTGACGGTGGCGTTGCCGGAGGCGGCCACGGCCTCGGCGAGGTCGAGTTCGGCCAGCTCGCCCTGCCCCGGGCCGATACTCACCGGCATGCCGTCGGGCAAAGTGGCCTCCAGGCTCATCACGCGCAGCTTGCCGGCCACCAGCGCGGCGGGCTCATGACTGAACCGCGATACGCCCCAATACCAGGGATTGGCCGCCCGGGCCAGGTGCGCGGCCATGGCTTCGGCCCGCAGCCCCTGCAGCTGAAAATGCTGAGGCAGCAGTTGCATGCCTTCGTACCAGCAGACCACATCAGGTCGCACGCTCATATCGTCCCTTCACATCCTGTTTTTGGCGTCTGCCCAAGCGCGGTGTGGCACCGCGATCAGCGTAGGTTCTGGTCAAGCAGCGTCATCTCACGACTGTCGAATTTCAAGCGGATAATGCGTTGATCTTCCAGACGCAAACGATGTGCGCCCGGACTTTGATAATTGGCAAACACCAGAAGTCCGACAGCGGGCTTGCCATCCAGTGGGAAAGTTGACGACTCGATCAATTGCCCGGGAACTAACTCAAGGCCCCATACATATAAAGATTGACGAAAATCGCGGCGATACTGATCACGACCGGCAAACCATTGTTTTGCTGTCAGACCGGACAGTTTCCCCAGCAAATCCGCGTCGTTGGCGGCCACGAAGTCCACGGCGATGGGCGAGTCATCATTTGCGCGCAAAGCAACATCGAGGGTAACGCCGTCGACTTTTACTTTGGATCCAAACAATGAACATCCACCCACGAGAAGTGTGGTTAAAAGTACCGCCAAGCACTTGAGCGACATGAACTTTTTAAGACGCATGATGATCCAAGAAAAGTTTTATTTGCATTTCACGATGCCTGTTATAGCATCCATGCCAATTCGCCACCATGACGAATTGAGGTGATTGCGGAAATCCAGGAACCTCGACAAGAGCGTCTCCGCTCCGCGGTCTAGCAAGGGATTGCGATCAGTGGGAAACCGTTGCATTGCGCCCGCCTTCTGCATCGGAGTCAGCCACTATGGAAGAGAGTATTCAGCACAAGCTGGACCGGGTCCGCCCGCCTCGCGTGCAGATCACTTATGACGTAGAAACCGGAAACGCCATCGAGAAAAAAGAGTTGCCGCTGGTGGTTGGCATCCTCGCCGATCTGTCCGGTGCCACGCCGAATCCGGCCAAGCTCAACGAGCGCCGTTTCGTCGAGATCGACAGCGACAACTTCAACAAGGTCCTTGCCTCCGTTGCCCCCAGCGTCACCGTCAACGTCAAGAACACCCTCAGCGAAGGCAACACCCCGCTCAGCGCAAAACTGAGCTTCAGCCAGATCGAAGACTTCGACCCCGTCAACATCGTCAAGAAAGTCGAGCCCCTCAAGGTGCTGTTCGAAGCCCGTGAGCGCCTGCGCGACCTGCTGACCAAGCTCGACGGCAACGACAAGCTCGACGAACTGCTCAAGGAAGTGCTGAGCAGCACCGAGAAAGACCTCGAAGAGATCAAGGCCGCCCGTTCCGGGGCCAGCGCCGCCGGCAAGCCTGCCGACGTGAAGCCCGAAGAAAAGACCGATGAGGCAGATCCCGACGGTACCCCCGAGCCGAAGACCGAGTAACCGGCCCGAGCGTTCACCACCGTCCCCCTGATCACACCCCTCTGTTCCCGGAGACACCGCCATGCCCGCGTCCAGTAACGAGAAGCAAAGCGAAGGCAGCACCCAGACCCTGAGCCTGCTCGAAAAGATCATCCAGGAAGGCCAGATCGTCCATGACGAAAGCCAGAAGACCTACGCCCAGGACATGATCGCCGAGTTCGCCAGCCAGGTGCTGGAAAAGGCTCTCGCTGTCAGCCAGGGCCAGGACCCTGACACCCGCGCCCTGATCAACAACCGCATCAGCCAGATCGACAAGCTGATCGGCGACCAGCTCAACGAAATTCTCCACGACGAAGGCTTCCAGAAGCTCGAATCGTCCTGGCGTGGCCTGCACATGCTGGTGAGCAACACCGAGACCAGCACCCGCCTGAAACTGCGCCTGCTCAACGTTTCGCAGAAAGAGCTCAACAGCGACCTGAACCGCGCCGTCGACTTCGACCAGACCGTGCTGTTCAAGAAGATCTACGAAGAGGAATACGGCACCTTCGGCGGCTTCCCGTTCAGCGCCCTGGTGGGCGACTACTACTTCGGCCGCCACCCGCAGGACATCGCCCTGCTGCGCAAGATTTCCGAAGTCGCCGCCGCTGCCCATGCGCCGTTCATCGCTGCGGCCAGCCCGCTGCTGTTCGACATGAAGCGCTTCAACGACCTGGCCGTACCGAAAGACCTGGCCAAGGTCTTCGAAAGCCTGGAGCTCGGCCCATGGCGTGATTTCCGCAACACCGAAGACTCGCGTTACGTGTCGCTGGTGCTGCCGCGCTTCCTGCTGCGCCTGCCCTACGGCAAGGACACGCTGCCGGTCGAAGGCATGGACTTCACCGAAGACGTGGCCGATGCCGACGGCAAGAAATACCTGTGGGGCAACGCCGCCTGGGCCCTGGCCCAGCGCCTGACCGACGCCTATGCCAAGTACGGCTGGGGCGCGGCGATCCGCGGCGCGGAAAGCGGTGGCGCGGTGAACAACCTGCCCCAGCACACCTTCAAGACCGCTTCCGGTGACCTGACCCTCAAGTGCCCGACCGAAGTGGCCATCACCGACCGCCGCGAGAAAGAACTGAACGACCTCGGTTTCATCTCCCTGTGCCACAAGAAGAACTCCGGAACCGCGGTGTTCTTCGGCGGCCAGACCACCAACAAGCCACGGGCCTACAACACCAACGAAGCCAACGCCAACGCGCGGATTTCGAGCATGCTGCCGTACGTCCTGGCCTCGTCGCGTTTCGCCCATTACCTGAAGGTGATCATGCGCGACAAGGTGGGCAGCTTCATGACCCGCGACAACGTGCAGACCTACCTGAACAACTGGATCGCCGACTACGTCCTGATCAACGACAACGCTCCCCAGGAAATCAAGGCCCAGTACCCGCTGCGCGAAGCCCGCATCGACGTGTCCGAAGTACCGGGCAAGCCGGGCGCCTACCGTGCCACGGTGTTCCTGCGTCCGCACTTCCAGCTGGAAGAACTGACCGCCTCGATCCGCCTGGTCGCCACCCTGCCGCCTTCGGCAGCGGCCTGACCGTGCCCCCGCGGGTTCGCCCGCGGGGACCGCTCCCTTTCTTTCCAACACTTTTCTAGCAGCAGGAGCTTTACGCGATGGATGCGATCATTCTGGACCTGGGCGACGACATCAAGGGTGACAGCCAGCTCGAAGGCTACACCGACAAGATCGAGATCCTGTCCTACAGTCACAACGTGGCGATGCAGGTCACCAACGACGTCAGCAACACCGAGCGGACTTCGGGCAAACCCCATGTGGGCGAGTTCACCCTGACCAAGTTCGTCGACACCGCCACGCCCAACCTGAACCAGTACTGCGTGTCCGGCAAGGCAATCGCCCAGGCCAAGATCACCATCGGCCGCAACGCCGCCGAAGGCAGCGGGCAGATCCTGCCGTTCATCGTCTACACCCTGGACAACGTGGTGTTTTCCAACGTCAGCGTCAGCGGTGGCACCGGAGGCAAGCCGGTGGAAACCATTTCCCTGAACTTCACCAAGATCAAATGGGAACTGACCACGCAGAAATTCGATGGCGTCAAGGAAGGCACGGCCGCCGCCACCTGGGACATGAAGACCAACAAGGCCGGCGCTTGAGCCGGTAGCCGTTCGTGTCCACCACGGGCGCCCGCCCGCTGCTGTTCGAACGCCTGGCCGGGACCACGGAAACACCGCGTCTCGATCGCCAGGCCCTGGCCGCCTCCGTTCGCGAGGAACTGCTGCGCCTGCTCAACAGCCGGCGCGCCGGCCCGCCACGCACCTCGCCGCCCACGGTGCTGGACTACGGCCTGGGCGACTGGAGCGGGCTGCACGCCAGCAACCCTGATGATCGCCGGCGCATCGCCCGGGAAATCCGCGCGGCCGTGACCCACTTCGAACCGCGCCTGCAACTGGGCGAGGTGGACGTGCGCCTGGTGGCCGGGCAGCCTCGCGGGCTGAGCATCCTGCTCAGCGGCCGGCTGCGCCAGGACGGCCACGAGTGGCCGGTGGCGTTCGTCGTGGACAAGAGCGACCTGGGCCTGGAGGTCAGTCATGAGCGACTCGATTGATCCCCAGCTGCTGGATTACTACCAGCGAGAACTGACCTGGCTGCGCAATGCCGGCAGCACCTTCGCCAATCGCTACCCCAAGGTGGCGCGGCGCCTGGAACTGTCGCCGGGAGAAAGCCAGGACCCTCATGTCGAGCGCCTGCTGGAAGGGTTCGCCCTGCTTTCCGGACGCCTGCAACGCCGCCTCGACGACGATTACGCCGAATTCAGCGATGCCTTGCTGGAACAACTTTATCCCCTGTCCCTGCGTCCGCTGCCTTCCTGCGCCATCGTGCGTTTCGAGGCCGATCCGGCCAAGGGCAAGCTTGAAAGTGGCTATACCCTGCCACGGGACACCCCGCTGTTCGTCACCACGACCCGCGGCGAAAGCATTCATTTTCGTACCGCTGCCGACACGACCCTGTGGCCGCTGACCATCGCCGACGCGGTGATCCTCGGCGGCGACGAAGCCCGCGAGCTCAGTGGCCAGTACGAAGCCGGCTCGGCCCTGCGCCTGCGCATCGACTGCCTGGCTGACGCCACTTGGGAGAGCCTGGAGGTGCGTCACTTGCGCCTGCACCTCGATGCCTCGCCCATGACCAACGCGACCCTGTTCGACCTGCTCGGCGCCCATGCCATCGGTGTCTTCAACGGCGCCGACAAGCACCGCCCGCAGCGCCTGCCGGGCCTGCCCGAGGTGGTCGGTTTCGCCGACGACCAGGCGCTGTTGCCCGAGGAAGACGGCGTACATCCCGGCATGCGTCTGCTGGCCGAGTATTTCGCCTTTCCGGAGAAATTCCATTTCTTCGACGTGCCCGTTGCCTCCCGCCGGGTCGAGGGCCGCAGCCTCTATCTGACGATCGTCTTCGACTGTCCGGCACCGCCGCACCTGTACCTGCAAGCCAGCGATATCGCCCTGGGCTGCGCACCGGCCATCAACCTGTTCCAGCGCACCTCCGAGCCGCTGCGCCCGGACGGCCGCAGCAGCGAATATCGCCTGGTCGCCGACAGCCACCGCGAAAACAGCGTGGAGATCCACAGCATCCGTGGCATGCGTACCCTGTCCGCCGATGGCCGGGTACGCCCGGTGGCGCCTTACTACGGCAGCCAGCACGCCGGCAGCGCTGAGCTCTACTGGCATGCCCGGCGCATCAGCGGCCTGACGCCCAACCGGGTCGGCAGCGATATGCTGGTCAGCCTGGTGGACCCGGGCTTCGACCCGCAGCGCCAACAGTGGGATTTCAGCCTCAGCGCCGACCTGCTGTGTACCAACCGCCACCTGGCGCAGAGCCTGCCGGCCGGCACCCGACTGGCCTTCGAGCGCCCCGGCGCACCGGCCAGCGCACGGCTGGTCAACTCGCCCAGTTCGCAAGGCGTGCCCAGCCTCGACGGCCAGTCGCGCTGGCGGCTGGTATCGCAACTGACCCTCAATCACCTGTCGCTGGTGGAAGGCCCCAAAGCGCTGGATGCCCTGCGCGAGATGCTCGCCCTGCACAACCTGCGCAACGAGGCCAGCGCCAACCGGCAGATCGACGGCATCAAGCGCCTCACCAGCGAACGCACGGTCGCCCACGTCGGCAACGATGCCTGGCGCGGCTGGCGCAAGGGTCTGGAAGTGCGCGTGCAACTGGACCCGGCACACTTCGCCGGGCACAGCACCGTGCTGTTTTCGGCGGTGCTGGCGCAGTTCTTCTCGCTGTATGCCACCGCCAACCGTTACGTCAGTACCGTGCTGGTCGACGCCGATGACGCCACCAGGGAGGTCAAGGCATGGAGTCCACAGGCCGGCATGCCCCTGAGTCTCTGAGCGAAGCGCTGCGCGATCGCCCCGAGGCCTTCGAGCTGCTGCAGGCGCTGCTGATTCTCGAACAGGAAAATCCCGACGCCACGTCGCTGGGGCGGGGCAGTGTGCCGCAAAACGAGGCGGTAAGGCTGCGCGGCCCGCTGACCCCGGTGTTTCCCGCCAGCCAGATCGAAAAGATCGAGCCCGACGCCGACGACCAGCGTCCCGTGGTCAGCACCCCGGTGTTCGGCCTTGGCGGCCCGGATGGCCCCCTGCCCTACGCCTTCCAGGAGTGGCTGCAACAGCGTGCGCTGGCCCGCGACCACGCGCCGGCGGCCTTTCTCGATCTGTTCCAGCACCGCTTGCTGAGCCTGCTGTACCGCGCCCTGCGCAAGCACCGCGTCGCCCTCGGCTTCGCCGAACCCGAGCAGACACCCGTGCACCAGCAGTTGCGCGCCCTCGCAGGCTTATTGCCCGAAGGCCTGCAAAAACGCAGCGAGCTGCCCGACGCCGCCGTGCTGGCCCGCACCGCACTGCTGGCCGGCGGACGCCGCTCGCTGGCAGGCTTCGCCGCCATCGTCCGCCATCACTTCAAATTGCCGATCCGCATCGAACCCTATGCCGGCGCCTGGTGCGACATCCCCCCGGCCAGCCGCAGCGTGCTCAGGCGTGGTGGACGCAACCTCAGCCTCGGACGCACAGCCATCGCCGGCAAACGCATCTGGGACGAACACGCCGGCATCACCCTGATCTTCGATCCGCTCGACGCCGAGCAGGCACGCGGGCTGCTGCCCGGCGGCGAAATGCACGCGCATCTGGCCGACCTCGCCGCGCTGTACTTCGGCCCCGATCTAGACTGCGGGTTGAGCCTGGTGATCGTCGGCGCCGAGCCGCTGCACCTGCAGCGCACCGCGGGTGCACGCCTGACCTGGAACAGCGGCCTGCAGCGCGCCGGCAACCCGACTCACCGTCAGCAAATCAATACCCGACTCAAACGTCGGCAAGGGTGTGAACATGGAACTCGGCAGCCTGATCGCGTGGTTGAACAATGACACCCGCGATGCACTGGAACGGGCCGCGCAGCGTTGCCTGCAGCGCGGTCATCACTTCGTCGAAATCGAACATTTCCTGCTCGAGCTGCTGGATATTCCGGGGGGTGACCTCCAGTGCCTGCTGCCGCCCCTGAAGGTGCAGCGCGACGACCTGGCCGAGGGTATCAACCGGGCGCTGGAGCTGTTCAAATCGGGCAACACCCGTACCCCGTCACTGTCGGCGCAGACCGTCAGCCTGTTGAAGGACGCCGTGCTGCACGCCGGCGAACGGGGCGAACAGCGCATCCGCTCGGGGCTGTTGCTGCTGACCCTGCTGGAGCGCGATGACTACCGCAACCTGCTGCTCAACAGCGCCCCGTCGCTGCTGGCAATCCCGCTGGACCAGTTGCGCGGCCAGTTCGCCGAATGGACCGCCGGCTCCCGCGAGCAGCCCGCCGCCACGGCCCCCGCCAAGCGCGGCAAGGCCACGGCAAAAGGCGCCGAAGACCCGCTGCTGGAGCAGTACACCCAGGACCTCACCGCCGACGCCCGGAACGGACGCATCGACCCGATCATCGGCCGCGAGGGCGAGATCCGCCAGTGCATCGACATCCTCCTGCGGCGCCGCCAGAACAACCCGATCCTGGTGGGCTCGCCGGGCGTCGGCAAGACGGCGCTGGTGGAGGGTCTGGCCTTGCGCATCGCCGCCGGCGACGTGCCGCCGGCGCTGCAGGACGTCTGCCTGCGGGTGCTCGACCTCGGCCTGCTGCAGGCCGGCGCCGGGGTCAAGGGCGAGTTCGAGCAGCGCCTCAAGGGCGTGATCGACGCCGTGCGCAACGCGCCCCAGCCGACCATCATGTTCATCGACGAAGCCCACACCCTGATCGGTGCCGGCGGCGCCGAGGGCGGCAGCGACGCGGCCAACCTGCTCAAGCCGGCCCTGGCCCGCGGCGAGCTGCGCACCCTGGCCGCCACCACCTGGCAGGAGTACAAGAAGTACTTCGAAAAAGACCCGGCCCTGGCCCGGCGCTTCCAGTTGGTCCAGGTGGAAGAACCCAGCGAGGCCACCTGCGTGCAAATGCTGCGCGGCATCGCCAGCAAACTCGAGCAGCACCATGGCGTGCTGGTGCTCGACAGCGCGATCCAGGATGCGGTGAAGCTCTCGCACCGCTACATCTCCGGGCGGCAACTGCCGGACAAGGCCATCAGCATTCTCGACACCGCCTGCGCCCGGGTCGCCCTCGGCCAGCACGACGTGCCACCGCCACTGGAGCACCTGCGCCATCGCCAGCACAGCCTCGACGAAGAAGTCGAGCGCCTGCGCCGCGAACAGGCCACCGGCCAGGACCACCGCGAACGCATCACCCGCCTGGAAACCGAGCTGGCCGACAACCAGCAGGCCATGCGTGAGCTGGAGGGCCGCTGGAGCGAAGAGCGCGAGGCGGTGCGCGAGCTGCTCGACACCCGCCGCGAGCTGCTGGAATTGAGCGAACGGGTGGATGCCGATACCGCCCGGCGCGATCCCGAGACCGACAGCCGCATCGACCACCTGGCCGCCGAACTGCTGCGCCTGGAGGCCGGCCTCGACGCGATCCGCCAGGACGACCCGCTGGTGCCCGAACAGGTGGACTCCAAGATCGTCGCCGCGGTCATTTCCGGCTGGACGGGCATTCCCGTGGGCAAGATGCTTGCCGATGAAGCCCATGCCGTGCGCACCCTCGGCCAGCGCATGGGCCAGCGGGTGATGGGCCAGAAAGCCGCCCTCGACACCATCGCTCAGCGCCTGCAGGCCTACCGCGCCGGGTTGACCGATCCGCAGAAGCCGGTGGGCGTGTTCCTGCTACCCGGCCCCACCGGCGTGGGCAAGACCGAGACCGCCTACGCCCTGGCCGATGCGCTCTACGGCGGCGAACGCAACCTGATCAGCATCAACCTGTCCGAGTACCAGGAAGCCCATACCGTCAGCCAGCTCAAGGGTGCTCCGCCCGGCTATGTCGGCTACGGCAGCGGCGGCGTGCTGACCGAGGCGGTACGGCGCAAACCCTATTCGGTGGTGCTGCTGGACGAGATCGAAAAGGCCCACCCGGATGTGCTGGAAGCCTTCTACAACGTGTTCGACAAGGGCGTGATGGAGGACGGCAGCGGCCTGATCGTCGACTTCAAGAACACCGTGATGCTGGCCACCAGCAACGTCGGCGCCGAGCTGATCCTCGACACGCCGAGGGCCGAACTGGACGGCGACGCGTTCAACGAGCGCCTGCACAAGCAATTGCTCAAGGCCTTCCGCCCGGCGTTCCTGGCGCGCATGACCGTGGTGCCCTACCACCCGCTGGACGAGACGACCCTGGAAGGCATCGTCCTGGCCAAGCTGGAAAAGCTGCGCGAACGCTACAAGGCCGCCACCGGAAAACAGTTCGACTTCGACCGCGGCATCGTCAAGGCGGTGCTCGGCAAATGCAGCGGCGCCGGCGCCCGGGACATCGAGAACGTGCTGATGAAACAGGTCACCGGAAAGCTCGCCGAATGGGCGCTGGAGTGAGGGAGACGGCATCCCGGCAAGCCTGTAAAGTCCACCCCGGCCACTGATCGTTCGAGACCCTGAGATGCCCCGCGCCACCGACAGCACTACCAGCCTTTCCCTCACCGCCAGCGCCCTGGGCGACCTCTATCCGGAGTCGCTGAGCGGCGGGGAACTGCTCAACGGGCTGGGCATGCAACTGCTGCGCGGTTTCTCGGACACCGCGCTGACCCTGACCAGCGCCGTCGCCAGCCACCTCACCGCCAACCTGCACAACGACGACAAGCAGCGACCGCTGGATGGCCTGGTGGCCGAGGTCCATCACCTGCCCGCCGACGTCAGCGCCGAGCGCTACCAGGTGGTGCTGCGCCCCTGGCTGTGGTGGCTGAACCTGGCGAGCAACAACCGGGTGTTCCAGAACCTCTCTACCTCCGACATCGTCTGCAAGATCTTCGACGCCCACGGCTTCAGCGACTACAAGCTGTCCCTCACCGGCAGCTACACGCCACGGGAATACTGCGTGCAGTACGGCGAAAGCGACTTCGCCTTTGTCTGCCGGCTGCTGGAAGAAGACGGCATCTTCTGGTTCTTCACCCATGAAAGTGGCGTTCACACCCTGGTGCTGGCCGACAACAACGACGCCTTTCCGGCGATCCCCAACGGGCCGGCGCTGAGCTACTACGGGCAGACCACCGGCGCGCGCGAGCTGCATGGCATCCGCAACGGCCAGGTGGTGCTGCAGGCGGTGGCGGGCGTGTACTCGGCCAGCGACTACGCCTTCACCACCCCGACCACCTCGCTGTACAGCCAGGCCGAGGCCAAGGCCGGGCCGCTGACGATGTACGAGCACCCCGGCGGCTACCTGGAAAAATCCCGTGGCGATGCGCTGACCAAGCAGCGCGTCGACGGCCTGCGCAGCCAGGAAAAACGCTTCGTCGGCGACAGCGACTGCCGCTGGCTGGTGCCGGGGCACTACTTCACCCTGAGCGGCCATGACGACGACAGCGTCAACACCGACTGGGTGGTGACCTCGGTCACCCACGACGCCACCCACCACAACTACCGCAACCGCTTCGAGGCCGTGCCCAAGGCCACGCCCTACCGCCCGGCGCGGGTGACGCCGAAACCGCGCATGCACACCCAGACCGCCATCGTTGTCGGCAAATCCGGCGAAGAAATCTGGACCGACGAACATGGCCGGATCAAGATCCAGTTCCCCTGGGACCGCGACGGCAAGAACGACGAGACCAGCTCCTGCTGGGTGCGCGTGGTGCTGCCCTGGACCGGCAAGAACTTCGGCATGCAGTTCGTGCCGCGTATCGGCCAGGAAGTGATCGTCACCTTCATCGACGGCGACCCCGACCGGCCACTGGTCAGCGGCTGCGTGTACAACGGCGACAACACACTGCCCTGGAGCCTGCCCGACAACCAGACCCAGTCCGGCATCAAGACCAACTCGTCCAAGGGCGGCGAAGGCTTCAACGCCCTGCGCTTCGAGGACAAGAAAGACGCCGAGGAAGTCTTCCTGCAGGCGCAGAAGGACTTCAACACCAACGTCCTCAACGACGTCACCGTGACTATCGGCCACGACGAAACCCAGACCGTACAGAACGCCCGCACCCGCACGGTCAAGGAAGGCGACGAGACCGTCACCCTGGAAAAAGGCAAGCGCACGGTGGAGATCCAGACCGGCAGCGACAGCCTCGACGTCAAGGACAGCCGCACCGTGACCGTGGGCGGCGACCAGACCCACAAGACCGGCGGCAACTTCACCGAGAAGATCACCGGCGACTACGCCCTGACCATCGACGGCGACCTGACCATCAAGGTGACGGGCGCCATCACCCTGCAGAGCGGGGCAAGTTTCAGCATCAAGAGCGGCGCCGACCTGGCCGTGCAGGCCAGCACTTCCATCGCGCAGAAGGCCGGTACCTCGTTCGCAAACCAGGCCGGCACCTCGCTGGAGAACAAGGCCGGCACCACCCTGACCAACGATGCCGGCATCAGCCTGACCAACAAGGGCGGCGCCGAACAGACCGTGGATGGCGGCGGCATGCTGACCCTCAAGGGCGGCCTGGTGAAGGTCAATTGAAGGGGCCGGTCAAGGGCGATGCGTTCCAGCTGGAGCGTGGTGATTCGCGCCTGAGCGGACGGCTGCTGGAGGGCGAACTCAACGGCCCGCTGCGCATCGAGGAAAACGCCCGGCCCCAGGCTCACCTGAACTATGCCGGCGGGCTGCTGCAGGGCGTGAGCCAGACCTTTCATGCCAACGGCCGGGTGTCGGCGCAACTGCCCTACCGCAACGACAAGCTCGACGGTGTCGCCCGTTTCTATTCCGAGGAAGGCCAGCTATTGCGTTCGGCCACGTACCGTTTGGGGTTGCTGCATGGCGAGGCGGTCACCTATTTTCCCGATGGCGCCGTCGCTGAGCGTGAGCTGTACAACGGCGGCGTACGCGAAGGGCTGCAAGAGCGCTTCCATCCCAATGGCAAGCTGGCGCTGAAGGCACAGTACCTCAATGGCCGGCTGCTCGACCCGGGGCAGCGCTACGCCGAGGACGGCCGACCGCTGAATGCGGCGGGCAAGCCGGTGTCGCGGTTGAAGTGGTGGTGGGCGAATGGGGAGCAGGACTGAGCCAGATTGGGATGCGAACGTTCGCCCCTCAAGGAATCAACATCTGCACCTGCCCCGGGAAACTGATCTTGATCACCCCGCCCCAGTTGCACATCAGCATGCTGTTGGCATCCAGCGCCGGCATGTTGCCCAGCAGCACCGTGGGCGCACCGGGAACCCAGGGTGAGGCGGTGGCGGGAATGCACGGCATCGGCGTCAGCACGCCAAGGGCCGCGGCAGTCGCGGCCGCCACCATGGGATTGGCCATGCTCATGCACATGCCAAAGGTCGGGATGTTCACCAGCGGGATGTGATCCATGATGTTCGCCGCCGGCATTCCACCCGCCATCACCCGGTTGACCGGCAACACGTTCAGCGCGCAGGGCGCCGCGCCGAAGCTGCATTGCATGAGGGCGCCGGAGCAGACCTGGGGGCAGGACATCGGTTTCTCCCGATCGATTGAGTCGGCTCGACTTTAGCCTATCTGCAGGAAATTTCCCCGCTCTTTGACCGCTTCAAGACATCGCCCGACCGCACCATTCCCGCAGCAGCCCGGCAAACTGCTGCGCCGCCTCCGACAAGGGCCGGTCGGTGGGCGTGGTCAGGCCGATCGGCGCCCGCAGCAGGGTGCTGCTGAACGGCAGCGCCTTGACGATGCCCAGGCGCAGATCGAGGTCCACCACGCCGCGCTGGACGAACCAGACGCCGTCGTAGTCCTGCACGTACACCCGCGAGAACGTCTCGCTCAACGACTCCTGGATCTGCAGGCCCTCGCCCGCGCCGCTGGACAACAGGAAGTTGTCGACGCTGATGCGCACCAGCGTGCCCTGGGGCGAGACCAGCAACACATAAGGCCGCAGGTCTTCCAGCGTCAACCGTTCGCGCGATGCCAGCGGATGATCGCTGCGCACCACCAGTAGCAGGTCTTCCTCGTACAGCGCCTCGAACACCACGCCGAGCATGTCGCGCCCGATCAGGCGGCCGACGATCAGGTCCAGTTCGTGGGTGCGCAGCTTGCCGACGAGAAAGTCGTAGACGCCGGACAGCACCTGCACCTGGATTTGGGGAAAGCGCTGGCGCATCTGTGCGATCACCGGCGCCAGCATGTAGCCCGCTGCCGTCGGCAGCGCACCGACCCGCAGCAATTGCGGCGCCTGGGGTTTGACCTGGCCCTCGTCCATGGCCATGCGAAAGCTCGCCATGGCCTGGGCCGCATGCTTGTGGAAGGCCTCGCCGGCCTGGGTCAACTGCACGCCCTTGCGTCCGCGCACCAGCAGTTGCGCGCCGAGCTCCTGCTCCAGTTCCTTGATGCTCTTGGACACCGCCGACAGGGTGATGTGCAGCAGCCGCGAGGCCGTGACCAGGCTGCCCGAGCTGACCACGGCCAGAAACACGCGAAAGTGACGCAGGTTGATGGTTGAGAGATTCACCGCCGCCGCCCTTTAGTTAATCAACCTACAAGTTAACCAAGGCGCGATTTTATATCAATTTAATCAACCTCCGACTTGATCTAGCATCCTGTTCATTGCTCCGGCACTGCTCACAAGGATCTGCCATGACTCAAGCAAGCCCGCGACTGGGCGTCTCCAGCGCTTCGCTGCCCAGCCTCGCTCCCGAGGCCCTGGCCGAGGAACTCGCCCGCCTGGGCTACCAGGGTGTCGAATGGCGCGTGGCCGATACCGACGGCCTGGATGCCGGCCGTGGCTGGGATGCACGCAGCAACAACCGCTGCACCATCGCCCCCAGTGAACAGGCGGTGGCCCGCATCCAGCGCCACTGCCAGGACCTGGGCCTGGAGATCTTCGGCCTCAGTCCGTACCTGACGGTGGGCGACCTGGAGCAGGCCTTCCACCTGATCGACCTCGCCGCCCTCGCCGGCAATGCCCGCCTGCGGCTGTGGGCGCCGGGTTACGAAGACGAGCGCTACGCCGCAGCCTATGGGCGCATGCGCCACTTCCTCGACCGCCTGCTGCCCCGCGCCGAAGCCGCTGGCGTGCGCCTGGCGCTGGAAGTGCACCAGCGCACCATCTGCTCCAGCCCGTCGCTGGCGATGCGGGTGGCCGAGCACTACCCGGCACAGCACCTGGGGATCATCTACGACCTCGGCAACCTCGCCATCGAAGGCCGCGAGGATGTGCGCCTGTCCCTCGACCTGATGGGCGAGCACCTGGCCCATGTGCAGATCAAGAATGTCGCCTGGATCGCCCGCGAGTCGGGCCTGAGATGGCAATGGGAATGGTGCCCGCCGGACCAGGGCGTGCTGCCGCTGCGCGCCATGCTGGCGACCCTCGGCGCCAGCGGCTTTGCCGACTGGCTGTCGATCGAGGACTTCTCCACCACCTATTGCGACGTACAAAAACTCTCCCGCAACCGCGATCTGGTGCGCCGGTACATGAACCTGGACATCCCGCTCGCCACCGCTTCACAGCCTGAGGTGCTCTGCCCATGACTCTTTCCTCACCGCCGCGCCGCGTTGCACTGGTTACCGGTGCCGCCGGCGAACTCGGCCGGGCCATCTGCCTGCGCCTGATCCGCGACGGCCTCGACCTGGTGGCCGCCGACCTCAATCTCGAGGCCACCCTGGCCCTGCTCGACACCCTGCCACTGGCCGACGGCCAACGCGCCCTCGCCGTGCAGGCCGACCTCGGCGACGAAGCGTCCATCAGCGCGCTGGTGGAGACGGTCGGTGCGGCCTTCGGTCGGATCGACGTGGTGGTGAACAACGCCGCGGTCAATCATCGCGGCTCGCTCTACGATTTCGATCCGGCGAAATGGGACCACATGATGGCCGTCAACCTGCGCGGCCCCGCCCTGCTCTGCCAGAAGGTCGCGCCCTACTGGCAGGCCCAGGCCAGTGGCCGGGTGATCAACATGGTGTCGCGCTGCTGGGTGGCCGGCGGCCCGCCCGCCTACGTTGCGTGCAAGGCCGGGCTGGTGGGGCTGACCCGCTCCATGGCGCGGGAACTGGCGCCGCACAACGTCACCGTCAATGCCATCGCCCCTGGCCTGCTGCCGTCGGCCTTCACCCTCGACGGTCGCGACGCCGAGAGCTTCGAGCGCATGGCCCGGGGCTCGATCGCCAATACCCCGCTCAAGCGCCTGGCGACCCCGGAGGACATTGCCAACACCACCGCCTTCCTGGCCTCGGCGGATGCCGCCTTTATCACCGCCGAAGTCATCCATGTGTGCGGCGGCAGCCAGTTGGCCCCGTTCGGCAACTGAACACGCGACACCCGACCATCACAACTACAAGAAAGGTTGAACATGAATACTCACCATCCCGATAACCGGCGCATGGCCCGCCGGGCTGCGTTCGGCAGTTTCCTGGGCAGCGTCGTCGAGTACTACGACTTCTTCATCTATGGGTCGGCGGCAGCGCTGGTCTTCAGTACGCTGTTCTTCCCGTCCGGCGACCACATGGCCGGCACCCTGGCCGCCCTCGCCACCTTCGGCGTCGGCTACATCGCCCGGCCGATCGGTGCGCTGGTCTGCGGCCACCTCGGCGACCGCATCGGGCGCAAGCAGGTGCTGATGATGACCCTGCTGCTGATGGGCCTCGCCACCTTCACCATCGGCCTGCTGCCCACCTACGCCACGATTGGCGCCTGGGCCCCGGCCCTGCTGGTGTTCTGCCGCCTGCTGCAAGGCTTCTCCGCCGGCGGCGAGCAGGTCGGCGCCAGCCTGCTGACCATGGAACACGCCCCCGGCAAGAGCAAGGCGTTCTACACCAGTTGGCTGATCAACGGCGCCTCCATGGGCTCGATTCTCGCCACCTCGGTGTTCATCCCGCTGTCGATGCTCAGCCAGGAGCAACTGCTGGCCTGGGGCTGGCGGATTCCGTTCCTGCTCAGTGCGGTGATGGTGATCATCACCTGGCTGATCCGCCGTGGCGTCGAGGAAAGCCCCGAGTTCAAGGCCAGCAAGCCGACCCCGCAGCGCCTGCCGGTGGCCGAGCTGTTCAGCAAGGAAAGCCGTGCCTTCTTCACCGTGTTCTGCTGCGCGCTGATCTGCTCGGTGTCGTCGCTGGTGATGATCTTCGGCCTGTCGTGGGCGACCAATAACCAGAACGTCGATCGCCCCTCGATGCTCAGCGCCATCGCCGCCAGCCAGGCCGTGGCGCTGATCTGTCAGCCGCTGTTCGGCCTGCTGGCCGACCGCATCGGCCGCAAGCGGATCTTCGCCGCCGGCTCCCTGGCCTGCTGCGGCGGTGTGTTCCTGTTCCTCTGGTCGATCACCACCGGCCACCTGGGCCTGATCATGTTCAGCACGGTGCTGCTCAAGTCGGTGCTGTACAGCGCGCCGAACGCCTTGTGGCCTTCGTTCTATGCCGAGATGTTCAGCATCCGCGTGCGCTACACCGGCGTCGGCCTGGCGACCCAGTTGAGCTTCATCATCGCCGGCTTCTCGCCGAGCCTGTGCTACGCGCTGATGAGCGACAGCAACGACTGGCTGCCGGTGGCCTGCTTTATCGGGGGGATGGCGCTGATCGCAGCGATCGCGGCGATGGTGTCGCGGCCGGCGGGTGAGACCGAAGCAGTGGTGCAGGGGCGGGAGTGTGCCAAGGCGTAGCACTGTGGAGGCCGGTCAGGCCCCATCGCTGGCAAGGCCAGCTCCCACAGGTTCCGGGCCCGCCGCGCTACCTGTGGGAGCCGGCCTTGCCGGCGATGAGGCCACCAGGATCACCCAGTTGCCAGGCCAGGCTCTATCGCTAGCCCCCTCACAACAGGGCTTGAAATGAGATTGGATATCAACTAACGTTTTGTTACTTTATATCATCTCAAAAGGAGTCCCCAATGAAATCCGGCATCCACCCCGACTACCGCCCCGTCCTCTTCCATGACGTCAGCGCCGATGCCTTCTGGCTGATCGGTTCCACCGCCGCCACCGACAAGACCCACGCCCACAGCGACGGCAACACCTACCCCTACATCACCCTCGACGTATCCAGCGCGTCGCACCCGGTCTATACCGGCCAGGAACGCCGGGCCAAGGTCGAAGGCCGGGTCGCGGGCTTCAACAAGCGCTTCGCAGGCTTTGCCAGCAAATGAACAACCGCCGCGCTCCGGCCCACGGAAAGCGGCGCATCACTCCCCTTCCAGGCTGTACCCCACGCCATACACCGAGCGAATCGGGTCCTGTCCCTGCGCCACCGCCGCCAGCTTGCGGCGCAGGTTCTTGATATGGCTGTCCACCGTGCGGTCGGCGACCACCCGGTGGTCTTCGTAGATATGGTTCATCAACTGATCACGCGACAGCACATGCCCCGGACGCACCGCCAGCGCGGCCAGCAGGCGGAACTCCACCGGCGTCAGGTCCAGCGCCACACCCTTGTAGCGGGCATGGAAGGTGCGCGGGTCCAGCTCCAGGCCGAGGTTGACCGGCTGCACGCCGGTGCGGCGCAGCACGGCCTTGACCCGCGCCACCAGTTCCCGTGGCGAGAACGGCTTGCAGATGTAGTCGTCGGCGCCCAGCTCCAGGCCGAGCAGCCGGTCGATCTCGTCGACCCGTGCAGTCATCATGATCAGCGGCATCTGGCTGAAGCCGCGCAGTTCGCGGCAGATGTCCAGGCCGTCGCGGCCCGGCAGCATCAGGTCGAGGAGGATCAGGTCGAACGGCTGCTGGCGGATCGCAGGAATGACCGCCAGCCCTTCCGCCAGATGCTCCACCGCGTAATTGCTGGCCCGCAGGTAGTCACCCACCAGCGCCGCCAGCTTGGGTTCGTCTTCCACCAGCAGGATGCGCCCCTGGCTCATGCGTCATCTCCCGCCGCAGGTAATGTAAGGGTCAACTGCAAGCCGCCCAGGGCCGATGCCTGCGCCGTGAGCTTGCCGCCATGCACTTCGGCGATACCGCGACAGATCGCCAGGCCCAGGCCGGTACCGCCGCTGGCGCGGTTGCGCGAGCGCTCGGCGCGGTAGAAGCGTTCGAACAGCCGTTCCAGGGACGCCGGATCGACGCCGGGCGCGGAGTCTTCGCAGTGCACCCGCACCTCGTCGCCCTCGCCCGTGGCTCGCAGCACCGTGCGGCCCCCGGCATCGGTGTAGCGCCGGCTGTTCTCCAGCAGATTGTGCAGCAACTGGCCCAGGCGGGATTCATCGCCGAACACCCACAACGGCTGATCAGGCAACTCCACGGCTAGGCTCAGACCGCGCTCGGCGAAGCTGGCGCGGAAGGCATCGGCCACCACCGGCAACAGCACCCGCAGGTCGATGCGTTCGCGCCGGTAGGTCGGCCCGCCGACTTCGGCCAGGGACAGGTCGAACAGATCATCCACCAGCTTGGTCAGCGCGCCGACTTCAGCCTGCAGCGAGCGCACGCTGCTGGCGTTCAATGGGCGAATGCCGTCTTCCATCGCTTCCAGTTCGGCGCGCATCACCGCCAGCGGCGTGCGCAGCTCGTGAGAGATATCGGCCATGAAGTCGCGGCGCATGCGTTCGTTGCTGGCCAGGGTCGCGGCCATGCGGTTGAAGTCACCGGCCAGTTGCCCCGCCTCATCGGAGGAGCGCACCGGCACCTGGATGGCATAGTCACCCGCCGCCAGCCGGTGGGTGGCACTGGCCACTTCGCGGATCGGCCGCAGCAGCGCACGGGTCAGCCACCAGGCGATGACCGCGGTGGCCAGCAGACAGGCCAGACCGATCAGCAGGCTGGAACGCAACTGGTTGAGCTGGAAGCGCCGGTCGCCGACGCTGGTGACCGACTGCAGCGGCGCCAGTGCCATCCAGCCCACCACCTGGCCGTCGTGGCGGATGGGCCGCAGCAGCATGTCGCCGGAGGCTGACTGGTAACCAATGATGTTGCGCCGCTGCGCGTCCAGCAGGGCGAAGCGGACGAAGGCGCCGGTCAGGTCGGAGACGCTGAGGCGCGCCGGGTCGAAAACCCGCGCCGGTTCGGTCTCCACCGGGCGCAGCAGTTCGAACCATTCGTCCTGGTTGCTGCGGATGAAGTCCCAGCTACCGTGCCGGGCGTAGGCCTGCTCGACCCTGGGCACCAGGGCGTCCATGCGCTCCTCGGCCTGCTGGTTGAGGTAGCCGAGAAACCCGTACTTCAGGCTCAGGTAAGCGGCGAACACCATCCCCAGCACGGCGAAGGCGCAGACCGCGAGCATGGCCAGGAAGAACTTGCGCGAAAGGCTGATTGTCATGACACCGCCGGGTCGAGGGCAATGCTGCATTGAATCCCGCACCGCGCAGCGGGGCAAGGCTGCCGGGGCAATCTCCACGATTTCTGCACATTGACTGCACATTTGCCGAGCAGGCTGGCCGCCAAGAATCCCCTCTGGTCTGGAGTCCACGGATGCCTTCGCTCTTTTCTTCCCGCCCGCTGCTGCGCGCCCTCACGGCCAGCGCCGTGCTGATCACCCTCGGTGCCTGCCGCCAGGACGCCCCCGCCGGCCCGCCCAGCGATACCGTGCAGCAGGTTGCAGTCCATCAGGTCAGCGCGACAGCGCAGACCCTCAGCACCACCCTGCCCGGTCGTGCCAACGCCCATCTGGTGGCGGAGATTCGGCCACAGGTCGGCGGCATCATCCAGAAGCGCCTGTTCGAGGAAGGCGAGACGGTCAAGGCCGGCCAGGCGCTGTACCAGATCGACCCGCAGTCCTATGAGGCCGCCCTCGCCCAGGCCGAGGCCAGCGTCGCCTCCGCCCGCGCCACACTCAAGGCCGCCGAGCTCAAGGCCAGGCGCGACGCGCAACTGGTGAAGATCGACGCCATCAGCGCCGAAGACAACGAGAGCGCCCAGGCATCCCTGCTGCAGGCGCAAGCCTCGCTGCAATCGGCCCAGGCCTCGGCGAAGACCGCACGCATCAACCTCGGCTATACCCGGATCACCTCGCCCATCAGCGGCCGCACCGGCACCTCGTCGGTGACGCCGGGTGCGCTGGTCACCGCCGAGCAGACCACGGCCCTGACCACCGTGCAGCAGCTCGATCCGATCTACGTCGACTTCACCCAGCCCAGCAGCACCCTGCTGCGCCTCAAGCGCGAACTGGCCGAGGGCAAGCTGGCGCCGGCCGAACAGAAGGATGCCGCCCGCATCGATCTGGCCCTGGAAGACGGCACGGCCTACGACCACAAAGGCACCCTGACCTTCAGCGGCGTCAGCGTCGATGAAAGCACCGGCAGCGTCACCCTGCGCGCCCTGGTGCCCAATCCCGATGGCCTGCTGCTGCCGGGCATGTACCTCAAGGCCACCCTGCGCGAAGGCGTGCAACAGGACGCCATCCTCGTCCCGCAACAGGGCGTGACCCGCGACGAGCGCGGCGGCGCCACGGCGCTGGTGGTGGTCGACGGCAAGGTCGAGCAGCGCGAACTGACCCTGGCCCGCGCCGTGGGCAACCGCTGGTGGGTCAGCGCCGGCCTGAAGCCCGGCGACCAGTTGATCGTCCAGGGCCTGCAGAAAGTCCGCGTCGGTCAGCAGGTGCAGACCGTCGACGCCACCCTCACCGCCAGCAAGAACTGAGGACGCGACCATGGCCCGTTATTTCATCGACCGCCCGATCTTCGCCTGGGTCATCGCCATCCTGGTGATGCTCGGCGGCGTACTGGCGATCTTCCAGTTGCCGCTGGCCCAGTACCCCAACATCGCCCCACCACAGATCACCCTCAGCGCCACCTACACCGGCGCCTCGGCCAAGACCATGGAAGACTCGGTGACCCAGGTCATCGAACAGCAGATGACCGGCCTCGAAGGCCTGACCTACATGTCGTCCAGCAGCAGCTCGGCCGGCAGCGCCAACATCACCCTGACCTTCGAAGCCGGCACCGACATCAACACCGCGCAGATGCTCGTACAGACCAAGCTGGAACAGGCCAAGGCCCGGCTGCCGGAGACCGTGCAGCAGCAAGGCATCCAGATCCGCAACTCGGCCAGCGACTTCCTGATCATCTTCTCGCTGGTCTCGGACAACCCCAGCGTCAGCGCCACCGACATCAGCGACTTCATCTCCAGCACCCTGTACGACCAGATCAGCCGGGTCAGCGGCGTCGGCCAGGTGACCACCCTCGGTTCCAGCTACGCCATGCGCATCTGGCTCGACCCGGACAAGCTCAAGCAGTACGCACTGATGCCCTCGGACGTGAGCAGCGCCCTGCAGGCCCAGAACGTCGACACCTCCGCCGGCCAGTTGGGCGCCCTGCCCGCGGTGCCCGGCCAGCAGCTCAACGCCACCATCAACGCGCGCAGCAAACTGCAGACCGCCGCGCAGTTCCGCGAGCTGGTGCTCAAGCACGCCAGCAATGGTGCCGTCGTGACCCTCGCCGACGTGGCCCGGGTGGAACTGGGCAGCGAGAGCTACGACGTGGTTGCCGAGCATGACGGCCGCCCGGCCGGCGGCATGGCCATCAGCCTGGCCACCGGCGCCAATGCCCTGGACGTGTCCGAGGCGGTGCAGGCCAAGGTCGCGGAGCTGGCGAAGTTCTTCCCCAGCCAGTTGCAGCTACGCGCCGAAGTGGCCTACAACACCGCGCCCTTCGTGAAGATCTCCATCGAGGAAGTGATCAAGACCCTGTTCGAGGCTATCGCCCTGGTGGTGCTGATCATGTACCTGTTCCTGCAGAACCTGCGGGCGACCCTGATCCCGGCCATCGCCGTGCCGGTAGTGCTGCTGGGCACCTTCGGCGTGCTGTCGCTGCTGGGCTATTCGATCAACACCCTGACCATGTTCGGCATAGTCCTGGCCATCGGCCTGCTGGTGGACGACGCCATCGTGGTGGTGGAAAACGTCGAGCGGATCATGGCCGAGAAAGGCCTGTCGCCGCGGGAAGCGACCCGCCAGTCCATGGGCGAGATCAGCAGCGCGCTGGTGGGCATCGCCGTGGTGCTCTCGGCGGTGTTCGTGCCCATGGCCTTCATCGGTGGCTCCACGGGCGTGATCTACCGGCAGTTCTCGGTGACCATGGTCGCCGCCATGACCCTCTCGGTGCTGGTGGCGCTGATCCTCACCCCGGCGCTGTGTGCCACCCTGCTCAAGCCCGGCAGCGGCCACGACGCTGAGCGGCGCGGTTTCTTCGGCTGGTTCAACCGCAGCTTCGAGCGCGGCTCGCTGCGCTACCAGCGCAGTGTCAGCCGGCTGCTGGCCCGCCCGCTGCGTGCCCTGCTGGTGTACGCGCTGGTGCTGGGCGGCGTGGCGCTGATGTTCCAGAAACTGCCCAGCGCCTTCCTCCCGGATGAAGACCAGGGCATGCTGATGGTCGGCATCACCCTGCCGGTGGGCGGCACCGACGAACGCCTGCAGGCCGTCACCGCCGAGGTGCGCGAGTACCTGCTGGCGCAGCCGGAAGTGGCCTCGGTGCTGACCGTGCGCGGCCTCGGCAACGGCGGCAACGCGCAGAACTCCGGGCGCGGCTTCATCAAGCTCAAGGACTGGGGCGAGCGCACAGGTGAAGCGCACAGCGCTGCGGCGGTCGCGCAACGGGCCAGCCAGGCGCTGGGCAAGATCCTCGACGCCCAGGTGTTCGTCATGGCGCCGCCGGCGATCCAGGGCCTGGGCGAGAGTTCCGGCTTCGACATGCAACTGCAGGACCTCGCCGGCCTCAGCCATGCCGAGCTGCTCAAGGCGCGCAACCAGTTCATCCAGCTGGCCGCCCAGGACCCGCGCCTGGCCATGGTCCGCGCCCAGGGCCTGGAAGATACCCCGCAACTGAACATCGATATCGACGACCGCAAGGCCGGCGCCATGGGCGTGGCCGCCAGCGACATCAACGACACCCTGAGCGTGGCCATGGGCGGCAGCTACGTGAACGACTTCCTCGATGCCGGGCGGGTGAAAAAGGTCTACCTGCAAGGCGAAGCCGACAAGCGCATGCTCGCCGAGAACCTGGGAGACTGGTACGTGCGCAACGACGCCAACGCCATGGTGCCGATGGCCTCCTTCATCACGACCCGCTGGAGCACGTCGTCGCCGCTGCTGGAGCGCTACAACGGCTTCGGCTCCTTCGAGCTGGTGGGCGAACCGGCCCCCGGCATCAGCTCCGGCGATGCCATGGCGGCGGTGGAAGAGATCATGGCGCAACTGCCCGAAGGCATCGGCTACGCCTGGACGGGCCAGTCCTACCAGGAGCGCCTGGCCGGCAACCAGGCGCCGCTGCTCTACGCGATTTCCATCCTGTTCGTGTTCCTGTGTCTCGCGGCTCTGTACGAGAGCTGGTCGGTGCCCTTCGCGGTGATGCTGGTGGTGCCCCTGGGCATCCTCGGCGCGCTGCTGCTGACCGGGGTACGCGGGCTGTCCAACGACGTCTACTTCCAGGTCGGTCTGTTGACCACCGTGGGCCTGGCGGCGAAGAACGCGATCCTGATCGTCGAGTTCGCCAGGGAAGCCTACGAGCGCAGTGGCGACCTGCTGGCCGCCACGCTGGAAGCCGTGCGCGTGCGTCTGCGGCCGGTGCTGATGACCTCGCTGGCGTTCATCCTCGGTGTGCTGCCGCTGGCGGTCAGCAGCGGCGCCGGCGCCGGCGGGCGCCAGGCCATCGGCACCGGCGTGCTCGGCGGCATGCTCGCCGCCACCCTGCTGGGCCTGTTCTTCATTCCCCTGTTCTACGTGCTGGTCCAGCGTCTGGCGGCACGCCGCGCCAACACCGCTGCCGAAGGAGTCGTCTGATGCGCCTGTCCTGTCTTTCCCTGCTGATTGCCCTGGCCACCAGCGGCTGCGTCAACCTGGCGCCGGACTACCAGCAGCCGGTCGCGCCGGTGCAGGCACAATGGCCGGCGGCAACGCCCAAGGGTGATGCCGCCGCCGATATCGACTGGCGCAGCTTCTTCGTCGATGCGCGGCTGCGCGACACCGTCGGCAAGGCCCTGGCCAACAACCGCGACCTGCGGGTTGCCGCGCTGAACGTCGAGTACCAGCAGGCGCAGTACCGTATCCAGCGTGCCGCGCAGTACCCGGCGTTGTCCGCCACCGCCAGCGGCACCCGCCAGCGGGCGGTGACCGACGGCCAGAGCGCAGTCAGCAGCCAGTACAGCGTCGGCCTGGGCGTGAGCAACTACGAAGTGGACCTGTTCAACCGCCTCGGCAACCTCAAGGATGCGGCACTGGAAAACTACCTGGCCAAGGAAGAGACACGGCGCAGCACGCAGATTTCACTGGTGGCACAGGTCGCCAGCGCCTGGATGACCCTCGCCACCGACCAGCAGTTGCTCAAGCTGGCAAGCGACACCTACGCCAGCCAGCAGAAGACCTACGGTCTGCTGCAGCAGAGCCATGCCCTCGGCGGCCAGTCCGGACTGAGCCTGTCCCAGGCGCGCAGCACGGTGGAGTCGGCGCGGGTGCAGGTTGCCACCTACCAGAGCCAGGTGGCCCAGGACCGCAACGCCCTGCAACTGCTGGTGGGTGAAAGCCTCGACGACAGCCTGTTGCCCGGCGATGACGCCTATGAGGCGGCGGTGCTGGTGCGGCTGCCGGACGAACTGCCGTCCAGCCTGCTGGTGCGGCGCCCGGACGTGCTCGCCGCCGAACACAGCCTCAAGGCCGCCTACGCCGATATCGGCGCGGCGCGGGCGGCGTTCTTCCCCAGCATCAGCCTGACCGCCAGCGGCGGCAGTGCCAGCAGTGATCTGTCGGGGCTGTTCAAGTCCGGCAGCGGCGCCTGGAGCTTCGCCCCGTCGATCAACCTGCCGATCTTCAATGCCGGCAGCAACAAGGCCAGCCTGGATGCCGCCGTCATCACCCGCGACATCGACGTGGCGACCTACGAGAAGACCGTACAGACCGCCTTCAGCGAAGTCGCCGACGCGCTGGCCGTGCGCGAGCACATCAACGAACAACTGGCCGCCCAGCGCGACCTGACCGAGGCCAGCCAGCGCAGCTACGATCTGTCGCAGGCACTGTACAAACAAGGCTCGGACAGCTTCCTCGAAGTGCTGGATGCCCAGCGCTCGCTGTATTCGGCGCAGCAGTCGCTGATCAGCCTGGCGTTGTCGGAGCAGGTGAACCGGGTGACCTTGTACAAGGTGCTGGGCGGGGGTTGGCAGGGCTGAGGGGGCTCCTGCAGGGAACTTCCCGGCAAATTCCAGCCCCGCCCTCTATGCTCCAGCAACACCAATCGGTGATGATGGCAGTTTGCCGGGGAGGGTAGCCATTTTGACAAGATTCAATGCCAGGAAAAGTGTAATTGCCGCGACCAGGGCGACGATGCTGGGGTCGTCCTTCGCGCTGCTGGGCGGTTGCGTGCTGGATCCGATTTCCATCATCACCGACCCGATCATGTATGCGGCGGATGCCGCCGGGCCGACGGAAGCCGAATACAAAGCGCAGAACGACGCTGCCGTACGGGCCGAGCTTGTCAAGCATTACCGTGGCCAGACCTGCGACCAGATCACGCTGATGTGGCCCGAGCGAAAGGCCGCCGTGGCCGCAGACCCAACGCAGTGGGGAGGCCCGGTTGCCCTGTCGGCGGCCGAACAAGTGGCCGCCGAAAAAGGCTGCAAGCTTCCCGGCGAATCCGTCGCCGCCACGCCTGCGGCCGCTGCACCGGCACCCGTGGAGCGGGACCCGGCCTCGTTCGCAGCGGTCCTCGCCAACCCGCCTGCTGGATGGGGACCGGTATCCCCCAAAGGGACCCGGCAAATGTCCCTGGCACAGTGGGTTGCTCGTGAAACCCCCGAACGCTATCAGGGGCGCTCCTGCGACTACCTCTCTCAGTCCCTTGCAATAACCAGAAGATACGAAGCATCAGCTGAACCCGGTAGCCAGGCCTGGGGAGCGAGCAAGCGCGTTGCCGTCAAGAAAGCGCTGGAAGGACGCAACTGTCCGGAGTGGACAGCCGACGGCATGGGGCGCACCGGTCTGCGCATCAGTGACGTCGACCCTATCAAAGCGCCGCTATTGGGCATGCCTCCCGAAGGGGCATCGGTGGAAGGCCTGATTCCCGGCAGCAACGGTGAACGGGCAGGCATGCAGTTCGCTGACATCATCGTCGCGGTCGACTCGGCGCCCGTGGCGGATGCAGCCGACTTCCTGAGCAACATCGGCAGGAAAGCCACCGGCTCCACCTCGCTGCTCAAGGTCTGGCGCCGCAATACGTTCATCACCGTACCGGTACTGGTCGGCCCTCCCCTGACGCCGCCTGCCTCCGTAGCCAGCAAACCTTCGACCCCGGCCGCTGCCACCGGACAATCACTGGCGGACATGCAGATCGCGGCGGTATCCGCCGACTACGCCAAGGCCGTCGGCCTGCCGGAAGCCAAGGGCGCCTGGGTGATCGAAACGGTCAAGGGCGGCCAGGCCGAGCGGGCCGGGCTCAAGGCGCTGGACGTGATCATCGAGGTCTCGGGACAGGAAGTGTCCTCCCCCGCCGACCTGGCAGCCATCGGCGAGAAGATGCGCAAAGGCTACAACGCACCGGTGGTGGTGTGGCGCAACGGGGGCAAGAAAGACCTGAAACTGGTCCTTCGCTAACCCCACGCCCCGGCACCGGCCTTGATACTCCGATACCGCGAGTATCAAGGCCGGCCGAGCGTTACACCGTCCCCGCCCGCACCGCCCTCACCTGCTCATCGGCATGATACGAGGAGCGCACCAGCGGCCCCGACGCGACATTGCCGAAGCCCATCGCCAGCGCCTGCTCGGCGAACCAGGCAAAACGCTCGGGATGGACGAAGCGCTGCACCGGCAAATGGCTGCGGGATGGCTGCAGGTACTGGCCCAGGGTGAGCATGTCCACGTTGTGCTCGCGCATCCGCGCCATCACCTCGATCACTTCCTCGTCGGTCTCGCCCAGGCCGAGCATCAACCCCGACTTGGTCGGTACACCGGGCACCCGCTGCTTGAAGCGCTCCAGCAGGTCCAGCGACCATTCGAAGTCCGAGCCCGGGCGCGCCGCCCGGTACAGGCGCGGTACGGTTTCCAGGTTGTGGTTGAACACATCCGGCGGCTCCTGTTCGGTGATGGCCAGGGCAACGTCCATGCGCCCGCGATAGTCCGGCACCAGGGTTTCCAGGCGTACGCCGGGCGATAACCGGCGGATTTCCCGCAGGCAATCGACGAAGTGCTGCGCCCCGCCATCGCGCAGGTCGTCGCGGTCCACCGAGGTGATCACCACGTACTTCAGGCGCAGCTCGGCGATGGCGGTGGCCAGGTGCCGCGGCTCGTCCGGATCCAGCGGCTTCGGCCGGCCATGGCCGACGTCGCAGAACGGACAGCGCCGGGTGCAGATGTCGCCCATGATCATGAAGGTCGCGGTCCCCCCGGAGAAACACTCGCCCAGGTTCGGGCAGGAGGCTTCCTCGCAGACGCTGTGCAACTTGTGCTTGCGCAGCAGCGCCTTGATCCGCGCCACTTCCGGGGACGCGGCGATTTCCACGCGGATCCAGTCGGGTTTGCGCGGCACGTCCTCGGTGGGCAGGATCTTCACCGGGATGCGCGCCACCTTCTCGGCACCGCGCAGCTTCACGCCGGCTTCCAGCGGTGGCCGGGCCACAGGCAGGTTCTCGCTCATGCTCGTGCTCCGCTCAGCCACGGTAGTAACGCTGCGCCACGAACGGCGTGCGCACCACCCGCATCGGCACGCGCTTGCCTCGCACCTGGGCGAACACCTCGCTGTCCAGCGCCGCCCAGGCACTTTCCACATACCCCATCGCCAGCGGCCCGCCCAGGCTGGGGCCGAAGCCGCCACTGGTGACGCGGCCGATGACCTGGTCCTGGGCGTTGACGATCAGCGCCCCTTCACGCACCGGCACCCGCTCGCTCGGCAACAGGCCCACTCGCTTGCTGCTCACACCCTCGCCCTGCTGGGCCAGGATGCGTTCGGCGCCAGGGAAGCCACCGGCGCGCTCGCCCCCGGCCCGCCGAGCCTTGGAGATGGCCCAGCCCAGGCTGGCCTCGATGGGCGTGGTGCGTTGCTCCATGTCATGGCCGTACAGGCACAGACCGGCCTCCAGACGCAGCGAGTCGCGGGCACCGAGGCCGATGGCCTGCACTTCGGGTTCGGCCAGCAGCGCACGGGCCAGCCGCTGCGCCGCCTCGACCGGCACCGAGATCTCGTAGCCGTCCTCGCCGGTGTAGCCCGAGCGGCTCACATAACAGTCCTCGCCCAGCAATTGCACGGGGGCGAACTGCATGAAGGTCATGGCAGCCACAGACGGCGCCAGCCGCGCCAGCACCGCTGCCGCCGCCGGGCCCTGCAGGGCGAGCAAGGCACGGCTGTCGAACAGCGACTGCACCTTGCAGCGCCCTTCCAGATGCTGGCGCAGGTGCGCCAGGTCCTGCGTCTTGCAGGCGGCATTGACCACCAGCAGCAGCGTGTCGTTGCCCAGGTTGGCGACCATCAGGTCGTCAAGAATGCCGCCATCGTCGTTGGTGAACAGCGCGTAGCGCTGCTGGCCTGCGGGCAGGTCGAGGATGTCCACCGGCACCAGGCTTTCCAGGGCCCGGGCCGCCCCGGCGCCGCGCAGCAGGATCTGGCCCATGTGCGACACGTCGAACAGGCCGGCCTGTTCACGGGTGTGCAGGTGTTCCTTGAGGACACCCAGGGGATACTGGACCGGCATCTCGTAGCCGGCGAACGGCACCATGCGCGCCCCCAGTTCCAGGTGCAGGGCGTGCAGCGGCGTGTGTCGCAGTGGTTCGGACATGGGTGACTCCTAGCATTCGATGATGTTGACGGCCAGCCCGCCGCGGGCCGTCTCTTTGTATTTGCTTTTCATGTCGGCGCCGGTCTGGCGCATGGTACGGATCACCTTGTCGAGGGAGACGAAGTGCTGCCCGTCGCCGCGCAGGGCCATGCGCGCAGCGTTGATCGCCTTCACCGCGCCCATGGCATTGCGCTCGATGCACGGCACCTGGACCAGCCCGCCAATGGGATCGCAGGTCAGCCCGAGGTTGTGCTCCATGCCGATCTCGGCGGCGTTCTCCACCTGCTGCACGCTGCCGCCGAGCACCTCGCACAGGGCGCCCGCGGCCATCGAACAGGCCACGCCCACCTCGCCCTGGCAGCCCACTTCGGCGCCGGAGATCGAGGCGTTTTCCTTGTACAGAATGCCGATGGCCGCGGCGGTGAGCAGGAAGCGCACCACACCGTCGTCGCTGGCGCCGGGCACGAAGCGCGCGTAGTAGTGCAGCACCGCCGGAATGATCCCGGCGGCGCCGTTGGTGGGCGCGGTCACCACCCGCCCGCCGCTGGCATTTTCCTCGTTCACTGCCAGGGCATAGAGGTTGACCCAGTCCAGCACCGACAGGCTGTCGCGCAGGCCCGCTTCCGGGCTTGCGCTGAGCTGGCGGTACAGCGCCGGGGCGCGGCGCCGGACCTTGAGCCCGCCGGGCATGATGCCCTCGGTCTGGCAGCCGGCGCGGACACAGTCCTGCATCACCTGCCAGATCTGCAGCAGGCCGTCGCGGGTCTGCTGCGCCGTGCGCCAGGCGCTTTCGTTCTCCAGCATCAGCTGGCTCACCGACAGCCCGTGCTGGCTGCACTGCGCCAGCAACGCGCGGCCGCTGAGAAACGGGAACGGCAGCGGCGTGCGGTCCTCGACGATGCGGTCGGCGCCCACCGCCGCCTCGTCCACCACGAACCCGCCGCCTACCGAGTAGTATTCGCGGCTGCACAGTTGCATCCCGGCCGCGTCGAAGGCCCGCAGGATCATGCCGTTGGGGTGATACGGCAGCGGCTTGCGGATCAGCGCCAGGTGCTCTTTCTCGACGAAGCGGATGGATTTCTCGCCCAGCAGCGACAGGCGCCCGGATTCGCGCATGGCCGCCAGGCGCTGGGGCACGCTGGCGGTATCGACGCGGTCCGGGTGCTCGCCTTCCAGGCCGAGCAGCACCGCCTTGTCGCTGCCGTGGCCCTTGCCGGTGGCGCCGAGGGAGCCATACAACTCGGCGCGCACGCCCTCCACCCGGGCCAGCAGGCCCTCGGCGCGCAAGCCTTCGACGAAGCGCGCCGCCGCGCGCATCGGCCCGACCGTATGGGAACTGGACGGGCCGATTCCCACCTTGAACAGATCAAACACACTGAGGGACATGGCGCTCTCCGTTCTCGAACCGAACCATCACGCCGGATACACCGGGAACAGCGCGCACAGTTCCGCCACCTGTTTCGCCACATGGGCCTCGACATCGGCATCGCCGAGGTGGTCGAGGATGTCGCAGACCCAGCTCGCCAGGGCGCGGCATTCCGGTTCGCGGAAGCCACGGGTGGTGACCGCCGGCGTGCCGATGCGCAGGCCCGAGGTCACGAACGGCGATTGCGGGTCGTTGGGCACGGCGTTCTTGTTCACCGTGATATGGGCGCGGCCCAGTGCAGCGTCGGCGTCCTTGCCGGTGATGCCCTGGCGGATCAGGCTGACCAGGAACAGATGGTTGTCGGTGCCGCCGGAGACCACGTCATAGCCACGCTGCAGGAAGATCTGCGCCATGGCCCGGGCGTTATCGATCACCTGGGCCTGATAGTCACGGAAGCCCGGCTCCAGCGCCTCCTTGAAGCACACGGCCTTGGCGGCGATTACGTGCATCAGCGGCCCGCCCTGACCACCGGGGAACACGGCCGAGTTGAGTTTCTTCTCCAGCTCCGGCTCGGCCTTGGCCAGGATCAGCCCGCCACGGGGACCGCGCAGGGTCTTGTGGGTGGTGGTGGTGACCACGTCAGCATAGGGCAGCGGGTTCGGGTACAGCCCTGCCGCCACCAGGCCGGCGACGTGGGCCATGTCGACGAACAGGTAGGCACCGACCTTGTCGGCGATGGCCCGGAAACGCGGGAAATCCAGGGTCCGCGAATAGGCGGAGAACCCGGCGACGATCATCTTCGGCCGGTGTTCGAGCGCCAGCCGCTCCACCTCGTCGTAGTCGATCAGGCCGTCGGCACCAATGCCGTACTGCACGGCGTTGTACAGCTTGCCGGAAGACGACACCCTGGCGCCGTGGGTCAGGTGGCCGCCATGGGCCAGGCTCATGCCCAGCAGGGTATCGCCGGCCTGCAGCAGCGCCAGGTAGACCGCCGCGTTGGCCGAGGAGCCGGAATGCGGCTGGACGTTGGCGTAGCCGGCGCCGAACAGCGCCTTGGCGCGGTCGATGGCCAGTTGCTCGACCGTATCGACATGCTCGCAGCCGCCGTAGTAGCGCTTGCCCGGATAGCCTTCGGCGTACTTGTTGGTCAGTTCGGTGCCCTGGGCCTGCATCACTTGCGGGCTGGTGTAGTTTTCCGAAGCGATCAGCTCGACATGGTCTTCCTGGCGTTGCACTTCACGGCGGATGGCGGCGAACAGTGTCGGGTCGAAATCGGACAGGGTCAGGCTTTTATGGAACATGGTGTTTTCCTTGTTGTTCGGGTGACAGGCAAGGCATGGCCCGGCGCAGCGCCGGGCCCATGCGGTCAGGCGTCCTGGTACAGGGCCACGGGCGGGCAGGCGCAGGCCAGGTTGCGGTCGCCGTAGACGTTGTCCACGCGCCCCACCGGCGGCCAGTACTTGCTCTCGCGCAGCGAGGCCAGCGGATACACCGCCTGCTCGCGGCTGTAGCCGTGGTTCCATTCGCCGGCCAGTTCGGCGGCGGTGTGCGGGGCGTTTTTCAGCGGGTTGTCGAGGGCGTCCAGGCTGCCGTTCTCGACGGCGCGGATTTCCTCGCGGATGCAGATCATCGCCTCGCAGAAGCGGTCGAGTTCCTCTTTCGACTCGCTCTCGGCGGGCTCCACCATCAGGGTTCCCGCCACCGGGAAGGACATGGTCGGGGCATGGAAGCCGTAGTCGATCAGGCGCTTGGCCACGTCTTCGACGCTGATGCCGCTGCTGTCCTTGAGCGGGCGCAGGTCGAGGATGCACTCGTGGGCCACCAGGCCGTTGTCGCCGCTGTAGAGCACCGGGTAATGCTCTTCCAGGCGCCTAGCGATGTAGTTGGCACTGAGGATCGCCAGTTGCGAGGCGCGCTTGAGCCCTTCCCCGCCCATCATGCGGATGTACATCCAGGTGATCGGCAGGATGCTGGCGCTGCCGTAAGGCGCCGCGCAGACCGCGCCCCGGGAATTGTCCAGATGGGCATGGCCCGGCAGGAACGGCGCCAGGTGCGCCTTGACCCCGATCGGGCCGACACCCGGACCGCCACCGCCGTGAGGAATGCAGAAGGTCTTGTGCAGGTTCAGGTGGGAGACGTCGCCACCGAACCTGCCCGGTGCGCAGAGCCCGACCATGGCGTTCATGTTGGCACCATCGATGTACACCTGGCCGCCCTGCTCATGGACGATGGCGCAGATGCGGGTGATGCCGTCCTCGAACACACCGTGGGTCGAGGGGTAGGTAATCATCAGTGCCGCCAGGTGGTCGCGGTGCTGTTCGGCCTTGGCCTGCAGGTCGGCGACATCGACGTTGCCGCGGGCATCGCAGCCGACCACCACCACGCGCATGCCGGCCATCTGCGCCGTGGCCGGGTTGGTGCCGTGGGCCGATGACGGAATCAGGCACACATCCCGCTGCGCCTCGCCGCGACTGGCGTGCCAGGCGCGGATCGCCAGCAGGCCGGCGTACTCGCCCTGGGAGCCGGCGTTGGGCTGCAGCGACACAGCATCGTAGCCGGTGGCGGCGCAAAGCATGGCCTGCAGCTCGTCGGTGAGCTGGCGATAGCCCTGGGTCTGCTCGCTCGGCGCAAAGGGATGCAGCGCGCCGAACTCCGGCCAGGTGACCGGGATCATTTCGCTGGCGGCGTTGAGCTTCATGGTGCAGGAGCCCAGCGGGATCATGGTGCGGTCCAGGGCCAGGTCCTTGTCGGCCAGGCGGCGCAGGTAGCGCATCAACTCGGTTTCGCTGTGGTAGCGGTTGAACACCTCGTGTTGCAGGAACGCGCTTTCCCGCAGCAGCGGCGCGGGCAGCCGGTCGCCACAGTCGGCGGCCAGGGCGGCGAAGTCCGGCAGCACCTGGCCAGGTGCGGCGAACACCTGCCAGAGTGCCTCGACGGCGGCGCGCTCACAGGTTTCGTCCAGCGACACGCCGACCCGCTGCGCGTCGATGGGGCGCAGGTTGATGCCGGCGGCGCGGGCCTTGGCCAGCAGCTCGTGCGCAGGCCGCGCGCCGGCCACGCTGATACTGTCGAAGAAATGGGCCTGCTCGACGTCGTGGCCGAGCTGACGCAGTCCCCTGGCCAGGATCGCCGTCAGCCGATGCACGCGCCGGGCGATCCGCTCCAGGCCCTGGGGGCCGTGGTAGACGGCGTACATGCTGGCGATATTGGCCAGCAGCACCTGCGCCGTGCAGATGTTGCTGGTGGCCTTCTCGCGGCGGATATGCTGCTCGCGGGTCTGCATCGCCAGGCGCAGCGCCGGCTTGCCGAAGCGATCGATGGAGCGCCCCACCAGCCGCCCCGGCATGTCGCGCCTGAAGGCGTCGCGGGTGGCGAAATACGCCGCGTGCGGGCCGCCGAAGCCCAGCGGCACACCGAAGCGCTGGGCACTGCCGATGGCCACGTCGGCACCGAACTCTCCTGGCGGGGTCAGCAGGGTCAGGGCCAGCAGGTCGGCGGCTACCGCCACCAGGGCACCGGCAGCATGGGCGCGGCGCACCAGCTGGCGGTGGTCGAGGATCGCACCGGTACTGGCCGGGTATTGCAGCAGCAGGCCGAAATAGCCGGCGAAGCTCTCTTCCACCAGGCTCGCTTCGTCGCCGATCACCACCTCGATGCCCAGCGGTTCGGCGCGGGTGCGCACCACGTCGAGGGTCTGCGGATGGCAGTCGCGGGACACGAAGAACGCCGGGGCCTTGTTCTTCGCCAGCCGCTTGCAGAAGGTCATCGCCTCGGCGGCGGCGGTCGCTTCGTCGAGCAGCGAGGCGTTGGCGATTTCCATGCCGGTCAGGTCGCTGATCAGGGTCTGGAAATTCAGCAACGCCTCCAGCCGGCCCTGGGAGATTTCCGGCTGGTAAGGCGTGTAGGCGGTGTACCAGGCCGGGTTCTCCAGGAGGTTGCGCAGGATCGGCGCCGGCGTGTGGCACGGGTAGTAGCCCTGGCCAATGTGATTGCGCAGCAGTTGGTTCTTCTCGGCGATGGCCTTGATCGCCGCCAGGGCCTCGGTCTCGCCCTGCCCTCTGGACAGTTCGAGCACGCTGCTGCCCTTGATGCTGGCGGGGATCACGCTAGCGATCAGGGCGTCGAGGGAGGTATGGCCGGTCAGCGCCAGCATGGCGTCGATATCGGCCTGGCGCGGACCGATATGCCGGGGAATGAATTCGTTGGCGGTGGTCAGCGCAAGGGAGGTTCTGCTCATGGTGGTCACCCGCCTCAAGCGTTTTCGGCCAGGAAACGGTCGTAGCCGTCCTGGTCCATCAGGCTGTCGAACTGGCTCGGGTCGTCGGCCAGGATGCGGAAGAACCAGCCCTCGTCCATGGGCGAGGCGTTGACCAGCTCAGGGTCGTCGGCCAACGCCGGGTTGACCGCCACCACCTCGCCGCTCAGCGGCATGCCGATATTGCTGGCGGCCTTGACCGACTCCAGCACCGCCGCCTCATGCCCTTCCCCGTAGCGGCCCGGCTCCGGCAACTGGACGAACACCACATCACCCAGGGCCTGCTGGGCGAAGCTGGTGATGCCGACCGTCAGTTCACCGTTGGCTTCCAGACGTAGCCATTCGTGTTCGGGGGTAAAACGCAATGTGCTCATGGGCTTTCCTCTTGTTATGTAGGTCCCGGTGCAGGACTGAAAGGACTAGAGCAAGGGCGATGCCAGGTTGATAAAACCCATAAGGATCAATGACTTGAGTGATTTTTACGGCTATCTGCACACCCTCGGGATGGAGCGTAATCGCTCCGCTCGCCAGGCAATGCTTGCGGGTTCGGGCCCAAAGGCCCGCAGCACGCGGGCCCGGAGCGCACTGGAGTGCAATCGCTCCACTGGAGTGGAATCGAACCGCTACACGCTGCGCTGCGCGATACCGTACTTGCGCAGCCGCTGACCGATCGCCGTGTGCGAGGTCTGCAGGCGCGCCGCCAGTTGCCGGGTGGAGGGGTAAGCGGCGTAGAAGGTCTCCAGCAAGGATTTCTCGAAGCCCTGTACCGCCGCCTCCAGGCTGACCACTTCCGGCTCGCCCGGCTGGCGGCTGCTGAGCGCGGTGCCCGCCAGTTCCAGGTCTGCGCAGTCGATCACCTCGCCTTCGCTGATGGCCGCGGCGCGGAAGATCACGTTCTGCAACTGGCGCACGTTGCCGGCCCAGCGATTGCCCAGCAGCAGCGGCTGGGTCGCCAGCGCCAGCCGGCATGGCGTGCGCTGGATCTGCGCACAGGCCTGGCGCAGGAAGTGCTCGGCCAGCAGCAGGATATCGCGCCCCCGCTCGCGCAGCGGCGGCACCCGCAGGTTGAGCACGTTGAGGCGGTAGTACAGGTCTTCGCGGAAGTTGTTTTCCACCACCATCTGCTCGAGGTCGCGGTGGGTGGCGCAGACTACCCGCACATTGACCCGCACCTCGCCGCCACCGCCGACGCGACGGAAGCTGCCGTCGTTGAGAAAACGCAGCAGCTTGGCCTGCAGGTACGGTGACATCTCGCCCACTTCGTCGAGGAACACGGTGCCGCCATCGGCCAGTTCCAGCAGGCCCGGCTTGCCACCCCGCTGGGCACCGGTGAAGGCGCCGGCGGCATAGCCGAACAACTCGCTCTCGGCCAGGCTTTCCGGCAGCGCCGCGCAGTTGAGGGCCAAAAACGACGCATCGCGCCGCGCGCTGAGGGCGTGACAGGCGCGGGCCACCAGCTCCTTGCCGGTGCCGGTCTCGCCCTGGATCAGCACCGGCGCATCGAGGCTGGCGACCTTGTGCAGACGCGCCTTGAGTTCCTTGAGCGGTGCCGACTCGCCCAACAGCGCCCCCAGCCCGTCGGCGGGGTCGTGCAACAGCGAGGCCAGGCGCTCGCCGATGCGGCTGGGCGGATACAGGGTCAGCAATCCGCCCACCAGTTCATCCCCGCCGCCGCTGATGGGCGTGGCCTCCAGCAACAGGGCCTGTCCCTGGAAATCCACCTCGCACATCGGCAGACGAAAGCCCTTGTCGATCAAGGTGCGCGCCAGGTCGGCGCCGCCGAACAGGCTGGACAGCGGCTCCCCCGCCGGCTCGCGGCCAAACAGCCCGACCAGGGTCGGGTTGGCCAGCAGCACATGGCCGCCTGGATCCACCGCCAGTACCGCATCGCTCATCGCCGCCAGCAGCGCTTCCAGATGCAGGTGACGGCGCTGGCCCGGCAGAAAGTCCACCAGGTCCACGGCGCGCACGCCGTCGATGCTCAGCAGCGCGTCGTGCAACTCGTCAAGTACCGGCGGCGACAGGGTCGGCGCGTCGATGTAGACATTGGGCGGGATCATCTCCACCGCGTCGAGGTTGAGGTGGCGCGCGCCCAGCAACGCCAGGATCTCCTGGGTGATGCCGACGCGGTCGATGAAAGTGACATGGATGCGCATGGCAAGTCCCCACGATTGAAATGACGACGGGGGCACGGCACCTGCGCGCCGTCCCCCCGGATTGAATCACGCCGCAGCGTCAGTCGGTCTCACAGGACAGCTGCCCGCCCTCCGCCTTCTTCTGCCGCAGCGAACGCCACGCCAGCCCCAGCACCACGAACCACAGCGGCGCTGCCAGCAAGGCCTGACGGGTGTCCTGCTCCAGTGCGAGCAAAACCAGGATGAACACGAAGAACGCCAGGCACGCCCAGACCATCGGGATGCCGCCGGGCATGCGGAAGCGCGAGGCTTGGTGCAGGTGGTCGCGCTGCTTGCGGTAGGCCAGGTACGACAGCAGGATCATCGACCAGACGAACATGAACAGGATCGCCGACACCGTGGTGATCAGGGTGAAGGCGTCGAGCATGTTCGGCATCACGTAGATCACCAAGGCGCCGAAGGTCAGGCACAGGCAGGAAAACAGCAGGCCGTTGGCCGGCACCGCGCGTTTCGACAGGCCGCGAAACGCACCGGGCGCGTCGCCCTCCACCGCCAGGCCATAGAGCATGCGGCTGGTGGAGAACACGCCGCTGTTGGCCGACGAGGCCGCCGAGGTCAGCACCACGAAGTTGATGATCGCCGCAGCCGCCGGCAGGCCGGCGAGCACGAACAGCTCGACGAACGGGCTCTTGTTGGCCACCACCTCGCGCCACGGCGTCACCGCCATGATCGCGACCAGCGCCAGGACATAGAACACGATGATGCGCAGCGGGATCGAGTTGATCGCCCGCGGCAGGTTGCGCTCCGGGTTGCGGGTTTCCGCTGCCGTGGTGCCCACCAGTTCGATACCGACGAAGGCGAACACGGCGATCTGGAAACCGGCGAAGAAGCCCATGGCGCCATGGGGGAACAGGCCACCGTCATTCCACAGGTTGGCCAGCGATGCCGCGTGGCCCGCCGGCGACTGCCAACTGGCGCCGACCATGTACAGGCCGGTGCACACCAACGCACAGATGGCGACGATCTTGATCATGGCGAACCAGAATTCCAGCTCGCCGAACATCTTCACCGTCAGCAGGTTGAGCGACAGCAGCAGGCCGACGCAGGCGATGGCCGGGAACCACGGAGCAACGTCGGGGAACCAGAACTGGGTGTAGGCGGAAATCGCGATGACGTCGGCGATGCCGGTGACGATCCAGCAGAACCAGTAGGTCCAGCCGGTGAAAAAGCCGGCCCAGGGCCCGAGCAGATCGGCAGAGAAATCGATGAAGGATTTGTAGTTGAGGTTGGACAGCAGCAACTCGCCCATTGCCCGCATGACGAAGAACAGCATGAAGCCGATGATCATGTAGACGAAGATGATCGAGGGGCCGGCCAGGCTGATGGTCTTGCCCGAGCCCATGAACAGGCCGGTGCCGATGGCGCCACCGATGGCGATCAACTGGATGTGGCGGTTGGAGAGATTGCGCTGCAGTTCGTGCTCTTCACCTTCACGGGGACGGTGATCGAAGGACGGTTCGGTCATGGTTTTCTACCTTGCACATTGAATTGTTTTTATAAGGTCACAAGTTCGAACAGGCGTGCCGCGAGCGGGTTACCCGCAGGGGTATCAGCAAGCGCTGTGCCAGGCCGCAAGGCCCCGGTTTTGCCGGGTCGCGGCGATCTGGCTGTAATGAACTCGCTCCAGCGACGGGGCCGTCGCCGGGGTAGAAAACCGCCGTCGGGCCCTGTGTACAGGGCCCTGCCGCCACTGGAGCGATTTCGCTCCAATGGAATGCTATCGGTCCGTGGTCACACCGCGCGCAGCGGCGCCTTGCTGCGCTGCTGCTCCTGCCAGTCGCCCACCAGCCCCACCGGCACATCCGACGGCGCCAGGGGCTGGCGACCGCGCACCAGGTCGGCGGCGCGCTCGGCCAGCATGATTGTCGGTGCGTTGAGGTTGCCGTTGGGCTCGCTGGGGAATACCGAGGAGTCGATCACCCGCAGCCCCTGCAGCCCACGGACCCGCAATTGCGAATCCACCACCGCCATGTCGTCCTCGCCCATGCGGCAGGAGCCGCAGGGATGCATGGTGCTTTCCATGTTGGCGCGCACGAAGGCGTCGATCTCGGCGTCGGTCTGTACCTGCGGCCCCGGCGCCAGTTCCTCGCCGCGGTAAGGGTCCATGGCCGGCTGGGCGATGATCTCGCGGGTCAGGCGCACGCAGCGGCGGAAACCTTCGCGGTCCTCTTCGCTCTCCAGGTAGTTGAAGCGGATTTCCGGATGCTGGTACGGGTCGGCCGACAGCGCCCGCACATGGCCGCGGCTCTTGGGCTTGTTCGGCCCGGTCAGCACCATGAAACCGTGGCCCTTGAACGGCTTGTCGCCGTCGTAGCGCATGGCGGCCGGCAGGAAGTGGAACTGGATGTCCGGCCAGCGCAGGCCCTTGGCCGAGCGGATGAAACCACCCGCCTCGAAGTGGTTGCTGGCGCCCAGGCCATCCTTGAACAGCAGCCAGCGCAGGCCGATCAGCGCCTTGCCCAGCAGGTTCATCTTGCCGTTGAGGGTCACCGGTTGCTTGCAGGCGTACTGGATGTAGATCTCCGAGTGATCCTGGAGGTTTTCGCCTACGCCCGGCAGGTCATGGCGCACCTCGATACCGGCCTTGCGCAGCACCGCCTCCGGGCCGATACCCGAGCGCTGCAGCAGGTGCGGCGAACCGATCGGCCCGGACGACACCAGCACCTCGCGGTTGCAATAGACCTTGTGGGTCTGCCCGCCCTGGTCGTACTCCACACCCACGGCGCGCTTGCCGTCCAGCAGGATGCGCCGGGTCATGGCGTGGGTCACCACGGTGAGGTTGGGACGGGTCATGGCCGGGCGCAGGTAGGCGTTGGCGGTGGACCAGCGCACGCCGTCCTTGACGGTCATGTGCATGGCGCCGAAACCTTCCTGCATGTAACCGTTGCAGTCGTCGGTCTTGATGTAGCCGGCCTCGGCGCCAGCCTCCACCCAGGCGCCGTAGAGCGGGTTCTGCATGTTGTTGCCGTTGTTGGTGGACAGCGGCCCGGCGCCACCGCGGTAGTCATCACCGCCGAACTTGAAGTGCTCGGCACGCTTGAAGTACGGCAGGCAGTGGCGGTAGCTCCAGTCCCTGGCGCCGAGGCTTTCCCACTCGTCGAAGTCGCAGGCATGGCCACGGATATAGACCAGGCCGTTGATCGACGACGACCCTCCCAACACCTTGCCCCGCGGGCAGTGCAGGCGGCGGCCGTCCAGGTGCGGTTCGGCGACGGTTTCGTAGCGCCAGTTGTACTTTTTGGTGTTCATCGGCAGGGAGAAGGCGCTGGGCATCTGGATCAGCACGCTGCGGTCGCTGCCGCCGAACTCCAGGACCAGCACCGAGATGCCGGCCTCTTCGGTCAGGCGGTTGGCCAGGACACAGCCGGCCGAGCCGGCGCCGATGATGATGTAGTCGTATCGCTTGTTCATGGTTCTAGTCCTTGGCGCCGAGGCCCGCGGCCTCGATCGCGTTGTCGGTGCGCTTGGGATAGCCACCCCAGCCACGGCGTGGCGCCAGCAGGCGGGTCAGGCCGTAGTGGACCAGCCCTGCCAGCAGGCAGGACGGCAGCGAGGCGGTGGCGAAGGTGAAGAAGGTGGTGTGGGCCAGGGTCTGCGGGTTGAACACCACCACGTAGATGGCGAAGCCCGCCAGCAGCGCCAGCAGCGCGATGGGGTTCACGCCGCGCCAGAAGCGCACTGGCGACTGGCCGGACGCCGCGTACAGGTGGCGCAGGTCGAGACGCTGGCGGCGCAGGAAGAAGTAATCGGCGATGCCGATCCCGGCCAGGGCGCTGTTCAGGGCGGAGGTCCACACCAGGAAAATGAAGAAGCCGTCGTAGATCCCCGGGAAACACAGCACGATCACCACCGGTATCAGACAGAACAGCGCCACCAGCACACCCCAGCGCACGCTGCGCAGGCGTTCGCCGGCCAACTGGCGCAGGCCGATCACCGCGGTGTAGAGGATGTTGACCATGCCGGTGAGGTTGGCCAGGGCCAGGAACGCCAGGGCGATCACGCCAAAGGTCATGCCGCCGGCCATGCGCATCCAGGTGGTCGGGTCGCTGCTGCCCAGGGTCGAGGCGGCGAACAGGCTGACCGTCTCACCCAGCGAGGCCGCGCCGAAGATGCCCACCAGGTTGGGCCAGAAGGCGGTGCGCTGGTTGCTGCACAGGCGCGACAGATTGCCGATGTAGGGCCACCAGGAGAAACCCGCGGCGATGTTGATCTCCACGGCGATCATGAAGTTGACACGCGGGTCGGCGAACGGCGCTTGCAGAGCCGGCATCGCCAGCAGTTCGGCGAGGCTGTGGTTGCGCGAGATGAAGTACATCAGTGCCAGCATGATCAGGATCAGGCTCGGGGCGATCACCGCGCTGAGGCGCCGGATCATGTCCGGACCGCGCATGGCCACCAGCGCGGCCAGGGTGATGGCCAGCAAGGCGCCGCCGCTGACCCAGGGCCCGTCGCCATCCGGCGGCGCCTGTTGCACCAGGGTTTCCAGGTTGTCCAGCGCTCGGCCGCACATCAGCCCGAGCACCGCCAGCCAGCCCAGGGTCAGCAGCACCACCGAGAGGAAATACACCAGCCGGCTGCCGTTGGCGCCGAACATGCTGCGCAGGAAGGTGAACTGCTCGACGCCGTACTTGCCGCACGGCAGGCAGGTGGACGCTGCCGCCAGGATCACCCCGAGGAGATTGCCGATGATGATGGCCGCAATTCCCTGGGCCGGGCCGACGAACAGCGCCGTGGCACCGCCGATCAGAAACACCCAGGTGGCCACCGCCAGCGCCGAGTTGGCATAGGCGAACCCCCAGAAGCCCCAGACCCGCTCGCCCGGCAACAGCGGCGTGTCACCCCGTTCCGCAGCGAGGCGGAACTCCTCTTCGCGCCCGCCGTTCATGGCCGGCCTCCGACCGCCAGGGCCACGCCGACCATCAATACGCTCAGCAGCACCAGCGCCACGCAGTCGAGCGCCGTCAGCGCCCCGGGCCAGTGCGCCCTGCTCTCCAGTTCTTCATAGGCGCGCAGGCGCCGTTCCAGGTCTTGCGCACGCTCGACATCCACTTGGCTGTTCATGGGCATCACCCTCTTCAGGTTCTTGTTCTTGAAATTTCGATGCATCCGTCATGTCGCGCCGCCGGCCAACCACCCGACGGCGCTGTACCGCGTCAGGGCTCAGGGCAAGGTGATCCACACCGCCTTGGTTTCCAGGAAGAACTCCAGTTGCTCGGCGCCCATGTCCTTGCCGTAGCCGGACTGCTTGTAGCCGCCAAACGGCATGGAGGGGTCCAGGGTGCTGTGGGCGTTGACGTAGACCGTGCCGGCCCGCAGCCGCGGAATCAGCCCGTGAACCGTGCCCAGGTCGCTGGAATAGATGGCGGCGGCCAGGCCGTAGACCGAGTCGTTGGCCAGCTCCAGCGCCTGCTCCAGGCTGTCGAACGGCTGGGTCACCAGGACCGGGCCGAAGATTTCCTCGCGGACCACACGCATGCGGTTGTCGCAGTCGGCAAAAATGGTCGGCTCGACGAAGAAACCGGGGCCGTCCAGTGGCTGGCCGCCGTAGAACAGCCGGGCGCCTTCGGCTTGGCCGAGGGCGATGTAGTCCAGCACCCGCTGCTGTTGCTGGCGCGATACCATCGGGCTGATGAAGCACTCCGGGTCCAGGCCGGGGGCGATCTTCAGGGTCGCCGTGTAGCGGGCCAGGGCGTCGAGGAAGTCGGCGTAGATGCTGCGCTCGACATAAACCCGGGTACCGGCATCGCAAACCTGCCCGGCGTTGAAGAACACACCGTTGGCCACCGCGACGGCGGCGGCCTCGATGTCGGCATCGGCGCACACGATCACCGGTGACTTGCCGCCCAGTTCCAGGGTCAGGCGCTTCATCTGGTCCATGGCGCTCTTGCCGACCGCGCAGCCCACCGGCGTGGAGCCGGTGAAACTGAGCTTGTCGATGCCCGGATGGCTGCACATCGCCTCGCCCACCACGCTGCCGCGGCCGGTGACGATGTTGATGACGCCGTCGGGGATCCCCGCCTCCTGCACCAGCTCGGCAAAACGCAGGGCCGACAGCGACGTCAGCTCCGCCGGCTTGACCACCACGGTGCAGCCGGTCGCCAGCGCCGCGCCGAGCTTCCAGGCCATGGTCTGCAGCGGGAAGTTCCACGGCACGATGGCGCCGACCACGCCCACCGCTTCCTTGCGGGTGTAGGCCAGGTAATTGCCCGGCAGCGACGGTTCCACCGTGCGCCCGTGCAGCTTGCTGGCCCAGCCGGCGAAGTAGCGCAGGGTATCGACGGTGCCCTGGATATCGACCGCGCGGGCCTGGCTCACCGACTTGCCCATGTCGATGGATTCGATCTGCGCCAGTTCGTCGCCATTGTGCTCGATCAGGTCGGCGAGGCGATGGATCAGGCGCTCGCGCTCAAGCGGCTTGAGCTGGCTCCAGGGACCGCCGTCGAACTGTGCGCGGGCGGCCTGCACGGCGCGGTCGAGGTCGGCGGCGGTGCCCATGGGAATGCGCGTCAGCACGCCTTCGGTGGAAGGCTCGATCACGTCGGCCAGGGCGCCATCGCTGGCATCGAGCCAGGCGCCGCCGATGAACAGGCGCTGCGGCTTGCCGAGAAAGCGCTGGGTGGCCTCGGAAGTACCGAAGGCCTGCAGGTAAGTCTTGACCTTGTTGTCCACGGTGAACGTCTCCGAGTCAGCGGGCCTTGGCGCGCGCGTGGAAGATGAAGCCGATGCTGTTCATCAGCAGTTGCGCGGCGAGGATCGAGGTCACGCCCGCCGGGTCGTAGGCCGGGGCCACTTCCACCAGGTCCATGCCGACGATCCGCCCCTGGCTGCGACGGGCCAGGGCCTGGATGATTTCCAGCACCTCGTAGTAAAGGAACCCCCCGTGGCTCGGGGTGCCGGTGCCCGGGGCAATGGACGGGTCGAAACCGTCGATGTCGATGGTGATGTAGTAATCCAGGCCTTGCGGAATCTTCGCCAGCACGCCCTCGCAGCCCAGGCGGCGCACATCGCGCACCGAGAGGATCTGCGAGCCGGCATCGCGGGCGGCGTCGTAGTCGTCGCGGTTGGACGACGACACGTTGCGGATGCCCATCTGGGTCATGCCGACGATGTGCTGCAGTTCCGAGGCGCGGCGCAGCGGGCTGCCATGGCCATAGCGCACGCCATGGCGCTCGTCGACGAAGTCCAGGTGGGCGTCGAAGTGGATGATGTGGATCGGGCCGTGGCCTTCGTAGGCCTTGATGACCGGGGCGTGGATCGAGTGGTCGCCGCCCAGCACCACCGGCATGGCGCCGGCCGCAAGGATCTGGCGCACCGCCGACTCGATGTTGGCGTTGCTGGTGGCCATGTCGGTGTGGACGATATCGGCGTCGCCGACGTCGACCATGCGCAACTGGTCTTCGGTCAGGTAGGTGGTGTCGTCTTCATGGTCGTAGGCCCCGGCGTGGCCGAAGGAGAACAGCGTCGATGCCTCGCGGATGCCGCGCGGCCCGAACCGTGCGCCGGAGCGCCACTGGGTGCCCATGTCGTTGGGCGCGCCGAGGATCGCAACGTCGGCGTCGATCGCCGCCCAGTCGGTGCAGATGGGCGCCTTGGCGAAGGTGCAATGGCCCACGAAAGGCAGGTTCAGGCGGCCGGATTCATAACCGTGCTTTGCCATGTTCAGATTTCTCCGGGTTCTTGTTCTGGTCAGGAGACGGGGCGAGCGAGCCACCACCGTTGCCAGCCACTATGGGCGCCCGGGAACCACGGAAAAATGCGCAAGTGCAGATACATGCATCGACCAGACCGATGTATCGCGCGTGGCCGGTATGGGTGTAAACCAGAGATTGCAGCGTGGAAACGCCCGTGGTTAGCTTGAAAGAAAACAGCGTTCCGGGGCGCTCATATCAGTCGATGCGATGTGACCCCCGAACAGGAGGCCCGCGTGATCCAGCTCCACGATGTCGACCTGAAGCTGCTTCGGGTATTCACCACGATCGTCCGCTGCGGCGGCTTTTCCGCCGCGCAGGCGGCGCTCAATGCCGGGCAGTCGACCATCAGCGAACAGATGACCCACCTGGAGACGCGCCTGGGCGTCAAGCTGTGCCAGCGCGGGCGCAGCGGCTTTCGCCTGACCGAACAGGGCGTGGCGATCCACGAGGCGACCTTGCGCCTGCTGAGCGCGGTGGAGAGCTTCTGCCTCGACGCCGACGTGCTCAAGCAGCACATCAGCGGCAAGCTCAACCTCGGCATCATCGACTCCACCCTGACCGATCCGGCCTCGCCGCTGCCGCGCACCACCCAGCGCTTCGTTTCCCGCGGCCACGATGCCCACCTGCACATCTACATCGGCACCCCGGCGGAACTGGAAGAGCGCGTTCTCGACGGCCGCCTGCACCTGGCCATCGGGCACTTTCCGCTACGGGTCGCGGGGCTGTCGTACCTGCCGTTGTACGAGGAGGCGCTGGGCCTGTATTGCGGGCGTCGGCACCCGCTGTTCGCCAGCCAGCACAGCAATGGCCGGCTGCTGGAAGACGTGCGCACCTGCCGCATCGTGGTGCGCGGCTACATGCAGCAATACGACCTCGAGCAACTGGGCATCACCAAGGCCGCGGCCACGGTGGAGAACATCGAGGCGGCGGCGATCCTGATCATTTCCGGGGCCTACCTCGGCTTTCTGCCGGTGCACTTCGCCGAACAGTGGGTCAAGACCGGCGAGATGCGCCGGCTGGGAGCCAGCGCCCTGAACCTCAGCTCGCCGTTCGACGTGATCACCCGTCGTGGCGTCTCGCCGCCGATCCTGCAGGCGTTCCTCGAGGACCTGGCGACCTGCATGCACCCGTCGGGGTGAACGCCTCGCCTTGACGCCGCCCTACTCGACCGCCTCGACCACGCCCTGGTCCTCGCCGAGGAAGCCGCCGCTCTGGTGCTGCCAGAGCCGCGCGTAGGTGCCGTTCTTCTCCAGCAACTGGGCGTGGGTGCCCTGCTCGATGATGCGCCCGTTGTCCATCACGATCAGCCGGTCCATGGCCGCGATGGTGGACAGCCGGTGGGCGATGGCGATGACGGTCTTGCCCTGCATCATTTCGTCGAGGCTTTCCTGGATCGCCACTTCCACTTCCGAGTCCAGCGCACTGGTGGCCTCGTCGAGCAGCAGGATCGGCGCGTTCTTGAGCATCACCCGGGCGATGGCGATGCGCTGGCGCTGGCCGCCGGACAACTTGATGCCGCGCTCGCCCACCAGGGTGTCGTAACCGCTGTGGCCCTGGCGGTCGCTGAGCTGGCTGATGAAGCCGTCGGCCTGGGCGTTGGCCGCCGCCTCGCGGATCTGCGCCTCGGTCGCCTCGGGCCGGCCGTAGGCGATGTTGTCGCGGATCGAGCGGTGCAGCAGCGAGGTGTCCTGGGTAACCATGCCGATGGCGCTGCGCAGGCTGTCCTGGGTGACCTTGGCAATGTCCTGCCCGTCGATACGGATCGCCCCGCTGTCCACGTCGTAGAAACGCAGCAGCAGGTTGATCAGCGTGGACTTGCCCGCGCCGGAGCGTCCCACCAGGCCGATCTTCTCGCCCGGCCGGATCTCCAGGCTGAGGCCGTCGAGCACCTGGCGCTCACCGTTGTAGTTGAAGCTGACGTTATCGAAGCTCACCGCGCCGCCGCGGGTCACCAGTTGCCCGGCATCCGGTGCGTCCACCACCTTCGGCCCCTGGGTCAGGGTCTGCATGCCGTCCTGCACGGTGCCGATGTTTTCGAACAGCGAGGTCATCTGCCACATGATCCAGTGCGACATGCCATTGATGCGCAAGGCCATGGCGGTGATCGCCGCCACCGCGCCGGTGCCGACATCGCCCTGGTGCCACAGCCACAGCGCATAGCCGCCGGCACCGAGGATCAGCCCCACCACCAGGGTCTGGTTGACGATCTCGAACTGGCTGACCAGGCGCATCTGGCGGAAGCCGGTTTCCTTGAAGTCTTCCATCGCCGCACGGGCGAAGTGCGCTTCACGTTTGGAGTGGGAGAACAGCTTGACCGTGGTGATGTTGGTGTAGGCGTCCGACACCCGCCCGGTCATGGACGAACGGGCGTGGGCCTGCTCCTGGCCGACCTTGCCCAGGCGCGGCACGAAATACAGCATGGCCAGGCCAAACAGCACGATCCAGGCAATGAACGGCAGCATCAGCTTGAGGGCGAAACCGCCGGCCAGGGCGATGATGGCGATGAAGTAGACGCCGATGCCGGGCAGGATCTCGATCAGGGTGAACAACACCTCGCGCACCGCCAGGGCGGTCTGCATCACCTTGGTGGTGACCCGCCCGGAGAACTCGTCGGAGAAGAACGACAGGCTCTGGCGCAGCATCAGCCGGTGGAAGTCCCAGCGCAGCCGCAGCGGCAGATTGATCGCCAGCACCTGATGCTGGACCATGGTCCGCAGCGCCACTAGACCGATGCTGGTGACCAGCACGATGCCGATGCCCCACAGCACGCTGCTTTCCTGGCCGGCCGACGCATCGCCCGCCTTCCAGGCCGAGAGCAGGTCGACCACCTGGCCGAGGAAGGAAAACAGCCAGGCCTCATACACCGACACCGCCGCGCTAAGCAGCGCGAACAGCAGCACGTAGCTACGGGCGCCACGGGTGCAGGCCCAGAGAAAGCGCGCCAGGCCAACGGGCGGCGGCGGCAGTTCGTCGGGCGGGAAAGGGTCGAGTCGTCGCTCAAAAACACGAAGCATGGTGATCTCTGGAAAAGTAAAAATGATACGGGTCTGTCTGGTGACAGAGGCTTGGCGCGCGCGTTGGTTCAAGCCGGTGTCGCTTCAGGGAGCATCACGTCATAGATGCCCCGGGCCGCACGCACCGGAACCGGCGGCGTGATCGGCCGCACATCGGTCAGTTCCCAGGCAAGCCAGCCGTCCGCGTAACTGCTGGCGCAGGCGGCCGGGATATCAGCCTCGACGAACGGACGAACCGCCTTGACCCGCACGATCGCCACGGCATGGCCATCGTCTTCCTCGCCCTCGATGTGCAGGAAGCGGCCGTTCTCGACGATCAGCAGGTCTTCGGCAGGATCGAGGTGCGGATGCCAGCGGCGAACCTCGAGGGTTTTCTGACCGCTGGCGATGCGACCGCCGCCTGGACTGACGATGGACAGGGCTTTGAACGTCCGCAGCGCGCTGCACCCGCTGGAAAGCGACATACCGGGTTCCTTGGTAATGACAGGGTGGGCAAAGGATACAGGGTGCGGCCACGGGATAAAGGCGCTCGAGCGTTTTTCATCGGGAGCAGTGCACTTGCCCGAGCGCCAGGGCCCTCTTCACTCCTGAACCCGACAGTCCGCTCGCCCCTTCATCCCCGACACATGCACGCTGACATGCCGCACCGAAAACCCGGGTTTGGCCACTTGCTGAAACGCGGACCACTCGCCTTTATCGCCATTGGCCACCTGATAGCCGATGGCACCATCGGCGGCCCAGCTCAAGCGCAGCGAAAAGAGGCCGGCCTGGTTGTTCACCGTGCTGAACACGGTGTTGATGATCGGCTGGGCCTTGTTGAAGGTGCGCAGCACGAACAAGCGCTCCTGGCTTTCCAGTTTCACGTAACTGGACAGGAACAGCGTATCGTCTTCCGCGTCGTCTTGCGCCGCGGCGAGGATCACCGAAGGCACCCACTTCTCGCCACGGTTCTCCCCCTGGGTCGTGACCTTGCAGGTGAGCGCGCCCTGGGCCCCGACGTTCTGCTTCAAATACGTCTCATACATTCCGTAGGGCACATCGAACTCGATCGCCTTGGCGACGGGGATGCAGACCGGCAGGCAAGCGACGACAGACAACGTAATGACGCGAGGCAAAAAACTCACAGAATCTTCCTTGATAGAATCGCTGGCGGGCCGTCGACTAAGCCACGGAACTCGAGCGTTTTCAAGCAGTCACACCCACCGCCGTGCGGTACTAGAGCGCCGCAGGCATTTTTTAAGTCATTATCAGGAACCTTCTAGCAATGGAACTGCATCCCCTTTTCTCCCGTCCCCTGGCCAAATCCGCGCTGGCACTGCTGCTGACCCTCGGCGCAGGCAACGCCATGGCTAACGGCCTGATCGACGGCCTGGCCCAGTGCGACCCGTCGTTCTTCAACAAGCTCTACAGCCAGCGCAGCGAGCTGGCCGGGGCGGCCAAGGTGGGACAGGATGACAAGCGCGGCCTGGCCTGGCTGCCGGTGACCGACCGCAAGGAAACCGAGACCGCCACCCAGCGTTTCAGCAAACCGGTCGACGACAAGGGCCTGAAACTGACCGGCTACTACGACCGCGTCTTCGACCTGGGCGAGGCCGGCACCTATTACTTCTGGGGCTTCGAGACCGACGCCAGCCGCGAAGCGGTCATGGCCCGCCTGCCCCAGGCGCAGTGGCAGGAAGCCGGTGAATACTTCATCTCCAGACCGCAGATCAAGCTGAGCACCGACGCCGGCTGGAAGGACAACCCGGGAGCGGCCGAGGGCATCGCGCCAGCGAAAGGCTCGGCGGAAAAACTGCTGATGCTCAGCGTCGAAGATGGCAAGACCCGCCTGATGTGTTCGTTGCAGGGCAGCGTCGATGCACGGCTGCTGCAGCAGGAACGACCTGACCTGGCCCAAGGCACCGCCCAATGATCCGCGCCTGGTACTTGGGCGCGGCCCTGCTGCTGGGCGGGTGCGCCCAAGGCCCCGCGAAAACGGAACCGGCACCGCCCCCTGAACCGGCCAAGCCTGCCGGGGTATTCAAGATCATGGAAACGCCCGAGCTGGCCAGCTACTTTGCGGCGTACTCCATTGCCCTGTACCACGGCAATCCGCAGCTGCGGCAGTTCTACATCCTCCACAACTACCGCGACCCCGCCCGGATTGGCGACGACAAACCCCTGGTGCGCAGCTCCCGCGCACTGCTGGTGATCAACTGCGAGCGCGACGAGAAAGCGCAGTTTGGCCGGACGTACTTTTCCGAGCCCTTCGCCCAGGGCGTCGAGGTGGTGAGCAAGAACGATATCCCGCAATGGGAGCCGTTCGAACGACAGTCGATGCTGGGCGAATTGCGCAACATCACCTGTGGGCTTGACCCGGCGCGGATGCGCTCTTCCGCGAAGTGAGGCAAAGCAGTCGAGGGGCCGTGCACGCGGCCCCTCGACATCATGGCCCTGGCGTTGCGACACTACCTCGCCCACGCAATGGATCCTGCGCCATGGAAAGTACCCCGACCCTCGAGACCTCCCGCCTGCTGCTCACCCCGCTGCACTTGAGCGATGCCCCTGCGATCCAGCAACTGTTTCCTCATTGGGACGTGGTGCGCTACCTCGATAGCCGCGTGCCCTGGCCCTATCCCGACGACGGCGCCCTGACCTACGTGCGCGACATCGCCCTCCCCGCCATCGCCGCCGGGAGTGAATGGCACTGGATGATCAGCCTTGCCGCAGAGCCCGGGCAAAAGATCGGCAGCATCAGCCTTTACGACCAGCCGGGAAACAACCGGGGCTTCTGGCTGTCGCCGAAGTGGCAAGGCCACGGCTACATGCGTGAAGCGTGCGAGGTGGTCAATGCCTACTGGTTCGAAACCCTCGGGCGGCCGCTGATGCAGGTGCCCAAGGCGGTGGGCAACGAGGGCTCGCGCAAGGTTTCACTTCACGAAGGCATGCGCCTGCTGGGCACGGAACAGGGGCATTTCGTTTCAGGCCCGCACATGAAGGAGATCTGGGAACTGACGCGGGAGGCCTGGTTGCAGCGAGGCGCCCGGTGCAGCACACCTGGATGACCGAAGGCTTCCAAGCACGTTCAACCGGCACCATCGTGCGTAGCTGAACCAGGTCTTTCACCGGAATGACATAGGTTCGGCTCAGCATGTCCACCAAGCGTTGGCAGCGGGCAGACTTTGCAACGAATCAGAGCGATTGCACGGGCCTCTTCTGATAGCTGCTGGCCCCGGATCCCGCCGGGAATGCTGCCAAGACCTACAAAACCGCCAAGATTTCCGACTTTCTAGTAGGCAATTTCCCAAGCATACTTTTCCGTCCCTGTGAGTCGTTGCATGCCTGGGATGTGCTGCCTACGCTTCGTCGGTCGCTGAACAATCAGCGATCGGGTTTGGTAGCCCGTTTCCTTGGCGTGCACGCACTCCACCCAATTCAGCACGCGCCTGGCGCGCCGGCTGTCTTGAGTCATGGCAGCTGTGCACGGGGCGCCTTCGTGCGCGCCGGGTGCCTAGGTCCGGTCTACCAACCCGTGTACAGCCGCCCCCCCTTCGTTTGGTAGCGATCAGTGGCGGCCCCTTCAAGCCTAGGCTCTGTACGAAATGTATTCGAGCGAAGGCCAGGCAAGGCGAAAACAGGCGAGGAAGCGGAGTTTACTGGCTGTAAATGAGCATTCCGAGCCTGTTTTCAACGCAGCATGGGCGAGTTCGGATGCATTTCGTACAGAGCCTAGGAGTCGCATCATGAAAAAGACTGTTCCCGATCCACCTGTTCCTTCCATCGCCTACGCCCGTTTCGGCGCGTTCCATGCATCCAGACGCCCGGTGTTCGCCGTCTGCCCGGACGCCGACCTCCAGGACGCCCTCGCCCAGCTATCCGCCGCGCTGACCTCGGCCTTTGAAAGCAATGCGCAGTTGTGCGAGATGCTGACACGACCGCTGGAAGATCTGGCGTGGTCGACCTGGCAGTCGCTGGAGATCTGTCAGGCGGTGATGGAAACGTTGCATACGGTGGATACGCGATTGCCGGAGCATGAGCCCTGAGAGGAGCGATTGAGCCCCTGGCAGAAGACCGGGTAATGGCGACCAGTGGCTAGCCGCTGGTCTCGCGGCGGTTCGGCGCCCCGGCAAGCTCGCCCCCAGGTTCCTGGGAATCTGCGACTTCAGTTTTCTGATAGCGGATGAACAGAAAACTCACTGAAGGTGCTGCACAGGACTACAAAACCGCCAAGATTTCCGACTTTCTAGTAGGCAATTTTCCCAAGCATACTTTTCCGCCCCTGTGAGTCGTTGCGTGCCTGGGATGTGCTGCCTACGCTTCGCCGGTCGCTGCCCATTTCAGCGACACGGGCTTCGCGGCCCGAATGCGAAAGGTGCTTCAGTAGCGCCCCACTCCACGATCGCAGGCGCTTTTTTTGCGTCCGCTGTTTGTGCAATGGCGGCTGTACGTGGGAGACCCTCGGGTCTGCCGGGTTCCTTTTGCCTCGGTCCGCGAACCCGCGTACAGCTGCCACCCTTTCGTTTCGCGGCGACGGTTGGCAGCTCCACTGCAGAAGGAGTCGCACCATGAAAAAGATCGTTCCCGATCCACCTGTTCCCTCCATCGCCTACGCCCGTTTCGGCGCGTTCCATGCCTCCAGACGCCCGGTGTTCGCCGTCTGCCCGGACGCCGATCTCCAGGATGCCCTCGCGCAGCTCTCCGCCGCACTGACTTCGGCCTTTGAAAGCAATGCGCAGTTGTGCGAGATGCTGACCCGCCCGTTGGAAGATCTGGCGTGGTCAACGTGGCAGTCACTGGAGATTTGTCAGGCGGTTATGGAGACGTTGCGTACAGCAGATACGCGCCTGCCGGATCACGAGTGAGAAAGTGAAGCGTCGAGGGGCATTCAAGATGCCCCTCGACAGCAAGCCCCTCTTTCACGCACATGGCTCTTCGCCAGGGAAAATAACTCAATCCCAAGACCGCCTGCCTGTCTCCTCGTGGCGCTCAATAGCCTCACGCAATCCGTGACGCCTTCGAGCGCGAGGCGACGGTTAACCCGCGTCCTGGATGACTGGTGTGCTCCATTTGCTGGATATTTCCTCTACTACCCCAGCCGGCGACAACCCTCCCCAGCCTTCTCGCTGGTGGTTCAGGCACTGCATTCTGAGCGTTGAATGTATGGCGTCAAAAGATGTTAGAGGCCATGGTCTGAATGAAAAGCCTTGAGCCGAAGGTCAGGTCTATGGGCCATGGGCGACGCGCAGTAAAACTTAATGAATCTTAACTCCTTGGATGCGACATTATCTGCTAAGTAGGGGGCGGGAGTGCGGAATAGAACAGCGCTCGCGAAATCACAAGACGGAACGTAAGGACGGGTTACCGATGGGTACATGGTCAGTTCATGCATTTGGAAACGACGAAGCAGCCGATTTCGCCATTGAGCTGAGCGAGGTGGATGATCTCGAACTCATCCACTCGGCGCTGGAGGATGTGATAACCGCAGATGAGTATCTGGAGGCTCCAGAAGCCGACCGTGGAGTAGCCGCAGCCGCAGTTTTAGCGTTGCTCAATGGTCAGGAAGTTCCCGGCCCCGCTGATGAGGCCGTGACGGCTTGGGTGAAGCGCCAATCGCCCAAACCTGCCCCAGTTCTGTTCACTCAGGCACAGGCCGTCATTGATCGTGTTCTATCGGAAAACTCGGAACTCCAGGAGCTCTGGGCCGAGAGCGATGAGTACGAGGCCTGGCGAAACGGACTGCTGGATATCCAAACGGCGCTAGGTCGGTGATCGCCAGCGGTAGGGCCAGAATCGTGGAAACGAGTAAATCTATTTCTACGTGACGTCTGGCTATCACGTAATCAGCTCATGGCTGAGCACTGGCCGACATGACCCTGAACGTAAAAGCCGGTCAGGTCATTTACCTCAAGCAGGAAACCGAGATGGACGTGGTGATAGCGCGTACCAGCCTCAAGGCACTGAGCGACCTCGAAGGCCGCTGTCTGACCAAGGACGCGTCGCTCGGCACCATCGCTAAAGAAAGTGAGTAAGCGCTTCCGAACGTTACGGTGGTAGGCACGTTAACGAGGGCGACTTTCGGCTCGCCCTCGTTTTTGGTGTGCGGTGCGAGATGGTGTGGTGAAAAGGAGCATTTACATCGTGTATGGCTGAGTGGGGCGCCGATCTGCGCGTTCGCACATTGCGTATGACTGTAGTTCAACCTGGAAATTTTCTTGCTCCAGGCCGGGGTTGAAATTGGGGGGCTGGAGGATTGCGTTGGTCTGGTGCCACTACAAGTAACCCACTTGCCTATCGCTTGCGATGGGCCGCTTTCGACCCAAAGCTGCTTTTCGTGGTGGGCGGCAATCGGTCAAATGTGGACTAGCCCAGAACGGCTCTGGCCGGAATCCGCCTTCCCCAATGTGCTTCAAACTCTTTCATTGTGTCCAGCGAAAACGCTATCATAATGCCATTACACTGACAATATGCTCTCTACTTCATGCGAGAAAACCTATGCTGAATGTTTTTTTGGTTCACGGATTTCGCAGTCACTGCATAAACATGATGAGCTTCTATGAAGCATATAAAAAAAATGAAATACACTTCAAAACAAAGGTGCATCCTCATAACTGGCGCGCAGGAACAGTCATAGAGTCAAAATTTGACACGGTACTTGAAGTGCTATCAAAAGGGTTTCGTGGCCATGCAGATGAAGTGGTGGAGCAGTGGAGTGAGGCAGCGGATAACATAGAAGAATCAAGTAAAAAGCTAGCCGAAAAAATCAATAGCTCAGTTCCTGAAAACGGTGACGTCTTACTGGTGGGTCATTCAATGGGGACTGAAGTAGTGCAGCACGCAATAGGTGAAATAAGGGAAGACATTGATATATATCTTTTCCTCATGGGAGGGATTGCCAACGCCCTGATATTTGAAGATCTAATTGATCATAACGACAAGGTCAGGCTTGCATACAACTACTACTCCGACAGCGACCGGATTCTTAAACAATTCCTACCTTCCATTGGGATAGGATTTTATGACCCAATTGGCATCAACACAATGGACAGTAAAAAAATTTCCAATATCAATACCAAGGGTGGGCACTCCGACTACTTCTCGTCAAGTTCAGTTCTTGCAAGATACACAGAGCTGGTTACATCCCTGCTAAATAAGTCCCCTGGTAGCTACCTGCACTTTACCTAGGCTCTGTACGAAAACCTTTGAAATTCCGCCAACACCCCAGTCCGCCTGAGTTTCCGTAGAGTTCTGACCTTTTCAGCGCGGAACTCTGCCATGCCCAAACAGCGATACGAAATCTCCGACGCCGACTGGGAACTGGTCGCGGACCTCTTCAACACGCCGCGCCGCACGGGGCGTCCGCGTGCCGATGACCGCTTGATGCTTAATGGCGTGTTCTGGGTGCTTTGCTCCGGCGCAACCTGGCGAGACATGCCTGAGCGATATGGCCCTTGGTCCACGGTTTACCAGCGATTTCGGGATTGGCGAAATCAGGGCACGTTCAACAAGATGCTCAAGCGGATGCACGTCAAACTCAACGCACAAGGGCTGATCGATCTGGATACCTGGTGCATTGACTCAACGGCAGTCAAAGCGACCCGGGCCTCTTCTGGAGCAGGTCAAAAAGGGGGGCGGAAGAACCAGCGGACCACGCGCTTGGACGAAGTCGGGCAGGGTTAACGACGAAAATTCATATGGTCTGCGACGCCCGGGGTGTGCCTCTGCACTTCACTCTATCTGGCGGGCAAGCCAGCGACATCTCGCATGCTCAACCACTACTCGATGGTGTCCAGGTATCCACCGGTTGGGGCAGGCCTCGCAAGCGGTGCCGCAAGCTCGTAGCTGACAAGGGTTACGACGCTGAACCGCTCAGGAAATATTGCGATCGCTATCGCATGCAGCCTGTCATCCCTTACCGAGCCATGAAGCGCAAACCGAAGCCCGGTCTACCACGGCTATTCGACAAACCCAAATACCGAGAGCGCAACGTCATCGAGCGCCTGTTTGGCTGGCTGAAAGAGCACCGCCGGCTGGCCACGCGTTACTGCAAGCTCGCAACAAGTTATGCGGCTATGGTCACATTGGCCTGCTGCCGGCGGTGTTTACGACATCTCTTTTCGTACAGTGCCTAAGAACATTAAAGCGCCCCCAACCGTCGGCTTCTGGCCCAGAGTGTGTAAAAACACTTTCAAGTTGCTGGTGAGTTAGCCCATGGCTTCTGGTCGTTGCGATATTCCAAGCGTTCGCCAAGATCCGCACCGGTAACGCTCCTTGGCCTTCAGAGCGTGTTTCAGTGGCTTTTACAGCGGCAAAAGCTGGGCCTTTTAGGCCGTCATTGCTTTCATCAAACCTTCCGTGCCGACGATTTTCATAACTCGCTTCATATTGTAGGCGAGCACGTTAAGGCTCATCTCCGCGCTGACGCCAACCAGCTTGCGAGTTAGGAAGTGCGTAGATCCCATCCATTGTTTGAGCGTCCCGAAGGGATGCTCAACAGTCCTTTTTCGTAAGCGCTCCATGAACCCCACATTCAAAGCGCTTACCTGATCCCCGATGCTGTGCTCCCGATTTCTTTCTGGAGCCTGCCGACGATGATGCGCCCCGACGCCAAAGTCGAAAAAGTCTATCTCTACCCCAAGCCTGTCGACTTCCGAAAATCCATCGATGGCCTCGCCGCTCTGGTCGAACTGGATATCAAGGTGGCCGTGTTCGACCCGGTGCTTTTCGTGTTCCTCAACAAGCCGCGCAATCGCGTGAAGATCCTCTATTGGGAGCGCAACGGTTTCTGTCTCTGGCTCAAGCGCCTGGAGTCCGAACGCTTCAAGACCTCGCCTGACGCCACTGACGAAGCCATTGTCCTGACTGTTCAGGAACTGAACTGGCTACTCGACGGCTTCGACCTTTGGCGCAACCGCCCACATCAGGTTTTGACCCCTCGTTTCGTGGCCTGAATCGGTATAATCCTCGGCATGGATTCCATGCCCGATGACCTTCCCGATGACCCTGTCCTGCTCAAGCAAATGCTCCTTGAGGCTTACGCAGCACGCTCGCGTGAGCAGGAAGTCAAAGAAGCCTACGCCACTCACATCGTTGATCTGAAAGAACAGATCAAGTTGCTGCGTGATCGCCTTTTCGGCCGCAAGTCCGAGCAGGCCATCGATCCCAACACGCCGCAACTGGCGATGTTCAACGAGGCAGAAAGCGAACCTCTGTTGACGGTGGAAACGCCGGATGAAGAAGTCGTCACGCCAGCGCCACGCCGGGGAAAACGCAAGCCACTCTCGGCTGATCTGCCGCGTATCGAAGTCATCCACGAACTGCCTGAACACGAACTGACCTGTGCCTGCGGTTGCCGCAAGCATGAGATCGGCGAGGAAATCAGTGAGCAACTGGATATCGTGCCGATGCAGATCCGCGTGCTCAAACATGTCCGTAAGGTCTACGGCTGCCGGGGTTGTGAAGTTGCCCCGGTCACGGCAGACAAACCGGCTCAACTGATCGAGAAGAGCATGGCCAGCCCGAGCGTGTTGGCGATGTTGCTGACCACCAAGTATGTCGATGGCTTGCCGCTGCACCGTTTTGAAAGTGTCCTGGGCCGGCACGGGATCGACATTCCACGGCAGACACTGGCGCGCTGGATTATCCAATGCAGCGAACATGTCCAGCCGCTGCTGAATCTGATGCGTGAGCGATTGCTGGAAAGTCCGGTCATCCATTGCGATGAAACCCGTGTCCAGGTACTGAAAGAGCCAGATCGAGACCCGACCAGCCAATCCTGGATGTGGGTGCAAGTCAGCGGGCCGCCTGACCGAAAAGTCGTGCTGTTCGACTACAGCTCCAGCCGGGCGCAGGAAGTGCCGTTGCGTCTGCTGGAAACTTACCGCGGGTATGTCATGACGGACGATTACGCTGGCTATAACGCGTTGGCGCTGCAGTCTGGCGTAGAACGGTTGGCGTGCATGGCGCATGCCCGGCGCAAGTTTGTCGAAGCGCAGAAAGTGCAGCCTAAAGGCAAAACCGGACGGGCCGATGTCGCACTGACGATGATCAACAAGCTGTATGGCATCGAACGCGAACTGAAAAACGCCAGTGACGAGCAGCGTTTTGCCGCGCGACAAGCGCAAAGCCTGCCAGTCCTGACCCAGTTGAAAAGTTGGTTGGACAAGGCCCAATCCCAAGTGACGCCACAAAGCGTGCTGGGCAAGGCCGTGAATTATCTGGCGAACAACTGGAGCCGGTTGGTGCGTTACGTCGAGGCTGGTTATCTGCCAATCGACAACAATCTGGCTGAACGCTCGATCAAGCCGTTTGTCATCGGTCGCAAGGCCTGGCTGTTCAGCGACACGCCCAAGGGCGCTACGGCCAGTGCCCAGATTTACAGCTTGGTCGAGACTGCAAAGATCAACGGCCAAGAGCCTTATACGTGGCTGCGCCACGTACTGGAGCGACTGCCCCACGCGCAGTCTGTGGCGGACTATGAAGCGTTACTGCCATGGAACTGCTCGCCGGAGATGCCACGGTAACTGAGACTTCCTCTTTTCGGTAGGTGGGGTTCATGGATCGCTTACCCTTTTTCGCACTCGCATCATGTTTGGGGCTTGGTCTAGTCGGCGCTGCATTTGCTCCAGCACCGCTTCATGCTCCCAGCGCCTGACTCGGCGATTTGTGCTGGGCGTGCACTGCGGTTTCAGCGCACATTTCTGGCAGCTCGAACTCCAGTAACAGTGCATATTCATGCCTTTTTCGATGCTGGAGAAACGCCAAATCAGTACCTCCCCAGCTGGGCAGGTGTACTCGTTTTTTGTCGCGTCATAAACGAAGGCATCTTTATTGAAACGACCCTCTGCCTTGGCGCTTGAGGTCATCGGCTTTGGCACGTAGGCGCTGATATTGGCGTTGTGACAGGCCAGGATTTCTTCACCTTTGAAGTAGCCCCGATCAGCCACGACCGATAACGTTTCTGAGCCGATGGCTTCACGCGCGAGCTTCGCCATGGAGCTGAGTTGGTCGCGGTCAGAGCCGACGTTCGTAACCTCGTGGGCGACGATCAAGTGATGCTGGGTATCGACTGCTGTCTGCACGTTGTAGCCGACGATTCCGCTTCCGCGCGTCATCATCGAACGGGCATCTGGATCGGTCAGCGAGACCTGCTTATCAGGCGAATCGTTAAGCTGAGATTCGATCAGCTGAAGCTCCTTCATTTGAGCTTTCAGCTTCTCGATTTTCTCTGCGAGGCGCGCGCCGTCTGGTTCGGAGGCAGTTGGCACTTGCCTATCAGCCGCATCAAGTGCAGCCAGGTAACGGCTGATGCTCGACTCAATCTCTTCCATCCGCCGCTTGAGTTTGGCGCTGGTGAAATTTCGGTCACGATTATTCACTGCCTTGAATTTACTGCCGTCGATGGCAACCAGGTTTTCACCAAAAAGCCCAAGCTGCTGGCACAGCACAACGAACTGTCGGCAGACCCCACGAATGGCCTTGCTGTTGTCTTTTCGGAAGTTCGCGATGGTTTTGAAGTCGGGCATGAGCCGCCCGGTTAGCCACATCAGTTCGACGTTACGTTGGGCTTCTCGCTCAAGGCGTCGGCTCGATTGGATGCGGTTCAGATAACCGTAGATATAGATCTTCAACAGGACAGCGGGATGGTAGGCAGGTCGGCCAGTGTCGGCGGGAATCGCGCCATCAAACCCTAGCGTTGTGAGGTCGAGTTCATCGACGAAGACATCGACCACGCGCACCGGATTGGTATCACTGACGTAGTCGTCGAGGCTTTCAGGCAGTAAGGTGCTTTGGCCTCGGTGTTCACCCTGAATAAACCGTTTCATAGGCGACCCTTGCGATGAAATTCTCAGAAATCATAGCAAGGGTTTGTCCGGGCGTTTTTACACACTCTGGGCCATTAGCTGCCTCCAGCGAAAGGCAGCTGTGGGTCGATAGCGGACACTGGCGACAGGCTGCTTTCGACCCATTGCTGCCCTTCACGATCGGCTGGAATCGGCCAAGAGGAGCCATTCGTGAGAATCCACTCTTGATTTTAAGCAGATAAATGTCGAGTTCGTCGACAAACACGTCAACCACGCGCACCGGATTGGTATCGCTGACGTAGTCGTCGAGGCTTTCGGGAGGCAAAGTGCTTTGGCCTCGATGTTCACCTTGAATGAAGCGTTTCATTGCCGACCCGAGTTGATCACGCTAAAAATGATAGCAAAAGCATTCTTATTCAGCCGCTGGTATGCATTTGCCGGTTAACAGTTTTTGAGGTAATAACGATGAGCCGATTGCACACGGTAAATATTGACCTGAGTGGAGTTTCAAGCTCTGAGGAACTCCATTGTGTCTTGAAGGATGCGCTCGGTTTTCCTGGCTGGTATGGCTGTAATTGGGATGCTTTCTGGGACGCTATAACGGGTCTAGTGGAAATGCCCGAGCACCTGAAAATTTCAGGGTGGAACATGCTATCCAAGTGCTTACCTGAGGATGCGAGGCTCATGCATGAATGCCTTACCGAAATGAAGGTTGAGTACCCAACGCTCGCATCAGATGTAGATTTCGGCTAAACGATCCCAAGCGAAATTTCGCCAGTCCCACCTAGAAACACAAGCGCCGCGCGGACGTACCTTCCAAAATCCTTCTGCGGGAAGCTTGTCTGCCTGACACCGGCTGAACATCTGTTTTTACACATTCTGGGCCAAAAGCGGACAGCCAGTGAGGCCCGTTGTGACCCTCAGCAAGTTCTAACATTCTTGAATGTGATGTTCTCAGCGCTCAGAGCGCAGGGCCTGAACCACCAGCGAGAAGGCTGGTGAGGGTTGTCTCCGGCTAGGGTAATAGAGGAAATACCCAGCAAATGGAGCACACCAGTCATCCAGGACGCGGATTAACCGTCCCTCCGCGATGTGCGGCGCAAACTCTTCCTCCGGCAACCAGGCGATCCCCAAGCCAGCTAATACCGCATCAACGATATTTGGCGAGGTATTGAAGATCAGTTGGCCGTCGACACGGACATTCATCTGTCGCCCTCGCCGCTGGAAATCCCACACATAAAGCCCGCCAGAGGTTTGCATTCGCTGGTTGATGCATTTGTGCTTCAACAGGTCGCGCGGACTTCTGGGTTTGGGGTTCGCAGCGAAGTAAGCCGGTGAACCCACCACAGCCATGCGTAGCTGTGGGCCTATTGGTACGGCAATCATGTCCTTGTCGATTGTGTCGCCCAGACGCACGCCAGCATCGAAGCGGTCTGCAACGATATCGCGCAAGCCGTAATTCACATCGAACTCCACATTGATGTCGGGATAGTCGAGCAGCAAAGGTGTGAGTCTGGGCAGCAGTATCGTACGTAGAACATGGTCACCGCTGGTGATTCGCACTGTGCCTGCGGGCTTGTCGCGCATCTCCGTCAACCCATCCAGTTCTGCTTCGATTTCATCGAAACGGTGGCCGATGGCGTTCAGCAGTCTTTCACCCGCGATAGTCGGCGAAACACTGCGTGTCGTGCGAGTCAGCAGGCGGATCTTCAGCCGTGTTTCCAGCCCACTGATGGTCTGACTGAGAGCAGATTGAGTGACTCCCAACTGGGCCGCCGCGCGGGTGAAGCTACCCTCACGTGCCACGGTAACGAAGGAAAGGAGATCGTTGAAATTGCGTTTGGCCATTGCCGCAGCTTCTCACATTTTATTAATTAGCCAAGCTAATAGGGTCATCAACTATTGAGTAGCTAGTCGAATCTAGGTTCAGCGAGGAACATGGTGTCCAATCTTTTTTATCTGAGGAGCCGCCATGACGGAGCATGTTGGATACACCCTGGAATGCCAGGACGCAGCTGAGACCGACGTCGGACGCCGCACGGTACTGAAACTGACCGGCACCGGTATTGCCGCCCTCGGCGTTGGAGCCCTCATCTCAAGCGGGCCGGCCTCGGCTGAGTCACAAGTGAACCTTGAAAGCAAATGGGACAAGACTTTCCTCAAAAGCGGCAAGGTCGATCAGAGGAAGGTCACCTTCAAAAACCGTTATGGCATCACGTTGGCAGCAGATCTGTATCAGCCGAAAAACGTCAGCGGGGAGCTACCTGCGATTGCCATCAGTGGCCCGTTTGGCGCGGTGAAGGAGCAGTCCTCTGGCCTCTACGCCCAGACCATGGCTGAAAATGGCTTCGTTACGGTGGCTTTCGATCCCTCTTACACTGGAGAAAGCAGCGGCGAGCCCCGTAACCTAGCATCCCCGGACATCAACACTGAAGATTTCAGCGCCGCAGTCGACTTTCTTGGCCTACAGGCCAATGTTGACCGAAACCGCATTGGTGCCATCGGCATCTGCGGCTTCAGCGGCATGGTCCTGACCGCTGCGACCAGTGATTCGCGTATCAAGGCGGTTGCCACTGTTTCCATGTATGACATGTCCCGCAGCATGAGTCGCAGTTACAAAGACAGTTACACGCTGGAGCAACGCCACAAGGTTATCGACTATCTGAGCCAGCAACGATGGGCTGACGCAAAAAGCGGCAAGCCCTCGCTCGGCTATCACGAGGTTCCTTTTGACGAACACGGCAACATCGTCAAAGGGCAGCGTGTACTGCCTGGCACTTTGCCTGCTGATCCGAACCCGGTCCTGGCAAGTTTCTTCGATTACTACCGGACTGCGCGTGGATTCCACCCCAGAGGCATCAATTCCACGACAGCCTGGACGGCGACTACGCCAGTTTCGTTCTTCAGCTTCCCGATGTACGCCAACATCGAAATGATTTCACCACGACCCGTTTTGTTGGTAGCCGGTGAAAACGCTCATTCACGCTACTACTCGGAAGACGTTTATACCGCAGCTTCCGAGCCCAAGACCCTGCTGCTCGTGCCGAATGCCGACCATGTCGATCTGTACGATCAGATGGACAAGATTCCGTTCGACAAACTAACCGCATTCTTCGACCAGCATCTGGCTTGAGTGCTCGCTATCTGATGGCGTGAGCCGAATTCCAGAGCAACTTTCTCGGTCGCCCCATCCACTGGATGGACACGGCCATTTTTCATGGGTAGATCAACGAGTCTTACATGGCAAGTCAAAGCAGTAGTTCCATCCAGGCCACAGATCTCTCAGGCAACGCGGAAACCCGGCACGCCCATTGGAGCGGTGTTTTCGCGATGACTCTCTGCGTCTTTGCGCTCATCGCGTCCGAGTTCATGCCGGTAAGCCTGCTGACGCCGATTGCAGCCGAACTGGGCATTACTGAAGGCATGGCGGGTCAAGGCATCGCCATCTCCGGCGCGTTCGCCGTGCTGACCAGCCTGTCGATTGCCTGGATGGCTGGCAGCCTGGACCGCAAAACCCTGTTACTCGGACTCACTGTGCTGATGGGGATTTCGGGGGCAATTGTCGCGCTGGCACCGAACTACTTTGCTTATATGGTTGGCCGTGCACTTATCGGCATCGTCATTGGTGGTTTTTGGTCGATGTCCGCAGCGACAGCGATGCGCCTGGTACCCTCAGCGGAGGTACCCAGGGCGCTGGCAATCTTCAACAGCGGCAATGCGCTGGCCACCGTGATCGCGGCGCCTCTCGGCAGCTACCTGGGCTCGATGGTCGGTTGGCGTGGTGCGTTTCTGGCTCTGGTTCCCGTAGCGATTACAGCATTGGTATGGCAATGGCTCAGCTTGCCATCCATGAAGGCAGCACGCGGATCAGGAGTCAGTAACGTTCTAAAGCTGTTCAAGAGCCGAACCGTTGCTTTGGGAATGGCAGCCAGCGGTGCCTTCTTCATGGGCCAGTTCACCCTGTTCACCTACGTTCGCCCGTTTCTTGAAACGGTGACGCAGGTTGATGTCCGCGTACTCTCTTTCATCCTGCTAGTGATCGGGGTGGCGGGTTTCATCGGCACGATGCTGATCGGCATGTTCCTTAAGCGCGGCCTCTACGGAACATTAATCATAGTTTCCATGCTGATGGCATTAATCGCCCTAATGCTGATCCCTTGGGGACGCTGGGTAATCCCTGTCGCCGTGCTGCTCGGGTTCTGGGGACTTCTGGCAACAGCTGCACCCGTGGGCTGGTGGAGCTGGGTAGCGCAAGCCATGCCGGAGAGCGCGGAAGCTGGCGGCGGACTAATGGTGGCGGTGGTTCAATTGTGCATCGCACTAGGTTCAATGCTCGGAGGACTGTTGTTCGACAGTACTGGCTACCGGAGCACTTTTTTCGCCAGCTCGACTTTGCTTCTTGTGGCAGTCGTGCTGACGTTCCTCACCTCACGTTCGAAGGCACCTCAGGCTGCATGAGGCTACCCACAATCAGGACAAGACCGAACAGGTCAAACTTGCTCACGTTCACTGCGACGTGATCGGGATCGAATGGCGTTGCTGATGACCGTCCGCTATGGGTCGACTGCAGCCGCTCACGACAGGCCACTATCGACACATAGCCGACCTTAACGGGGGACAGTCGGCGGCCAGAAGTGCCCCCCTCCAGGCTACCCAACTTCCAGGCACTGGCCATCGACAGGAATGAGCAACCTGTGCGCAATTCCCATCTCAACGGCTGCCTGCCTGAGTTCCTGTCGAGTGGCAGGACCATGTTGATCGCTGCCAGGTGGTTGGCGACGACAGCGCCTTCGCTGAGGATGCGAACCTCAGGGCATCAGCCAACCCCATGACCATGTCACCCCCAACATCGAAACACGCACCTCCGGCGGATATGACACTGACCTTCGGTTGATGCCGGATTACAAATTCCCGAACGGTTTGCGCCAGAACGGCATCGCCTGCCAGACAGATGCTGGAGCCGCGTCGCATACCGTGCAGACAGTGTCGCCCAGAGCAACATGGGACCGGTCCAACTTGCCTACCCTGACGATCCGCTCCCATGGGACATGCACATGCCTATCGACTTCAGACCTGCTCAAGCCTCGGACGCGCACGATATTGCGCGCTTCTTTCAACTGACATCGGAGGGCATGGCCGATTACATATGGAGCAAGCTTGCCGCACCGGGAGAAGCATTGCTGAGTGTCGGTGCGTCTCGCTATGCCAGGGAAGCGGGCGACTTCTCCTACAAAAACTGCCTGATGGCCACTTTCGAGGGCCGCGTCATCGGCATGATGCACAGCTATGCCTTGCGCGAGACGCCTGACAGGTCTGTCGAGACAGACCCGGTTCTCGCGCCCTACTCCGACATGGAAGTACCCGACACCCTGTACATCTCCAGCCTGGCCCTGGACGAGGCCTGGCGCAGCCAGGGGCTGGGCGCACAGTTTCTTCGCCATGCCCAGCAGCGCGCCGATGACTCGGGGCTGGATGGCCTGTGCCTGATCGATTATGCAGAAAACCACGGTGCACGCCGCTTCTACGAACGTCACGGTTTTCAAATCGTGAAAACCTGCCAGATCGTTCCGCACCCGATGCTGGCCGTAACCGGTGAAGCCTATTTGATGCATCGCCCTACCCACAACGTGCTGGAGAGAAAGCCATGAACCAGAAACTGACCGTGTTCCGCGAACTGGATATCCAACCGGTACGCGACCTTCCCTTTTTTGAAGAAGTGGTGGAAGGTGACCCGCATACGCTGACGTCCAAGTACTATCACGATGAACAGCAAGGCCGCATTTCCGGAGAGTGGGAAGCCAGCATCGGAGCGTGGCGCATCGACTACAAGGTTTGGGAGTTCTGCCATGTCCTGAGTGGACGCTGCGTCATCGAGCTTGAGGGGAGCGCCCCCGTCACACTGTCCGCAGGCGACACGTTCATTATCGAACCGGGCGCCAAGGGTAAATGGACGGTGCTGGAGGATATGAAAAAGAACTTCGTGATCCTCTTGCCTGCGAACTAGGTTTCACCCCCGTTCCAGCACCACAAACAACCACACCCACCTCGACTAGACTCTCCTCACAGGCACGAAGCCAGGCGCGAGGCTAGGGAATGACCATTGGCCGCAAGGAAGACATCACCTATACCCTCCTGCTCATCACGCCGGTCCTTCTCTACGCCAGCATGGGTGCCGACCCGCTCTACACAAGCGCCTGGTACCTCCTGGGCGTGCCTGTGGTCGCGCTGCTGCCCGGTTTGCTACTGCGGGCCCCGCCGCTGTTTCTCACCGGTACGACAGCCGCGGCGTTAGCGAGCCTGTTGATCTACGTGGCCCTCCAGTCAAGCCTGTCTCGCCCGGATGGCTTGCTTGCTCTCGGGCATCTGTTTTCCCTGCCCGGCCTGCTGGCGGGCGCAGGCGTGTCAGCGTGGCTGTTGAGGCACGGGATGAAAGCCAGCCTGCCGTGGCGGGTTGCCGGTGTCGCATTCCTGGGCGCGGCCGGGGGATTCATGGTCGCCCAGATGATCGTGTGCAATACCCTGATGTATTGCGCAGCACTGTCAATCGTCTCTGCTCGATAGCCCCTGCGCTCCGTCAGCAAACCACCCCAAGCCCAGCTAACCTCCCTTTGTCAATCCCACCAATTGCGAGCATTTGTCGCAGGTTTTTTCGTGAACTACCTAGTTAATTAGCTAGCTAAGCGTATAATCGCCCGCATTCACACAGCGAGATGTTCCGCATGAAACAACCTTCTCAGGCCTCTGGCCTCGGCAGATTCATCCTCATCGGGCTGGGCGTGGTCATCGCCCTGCTCGGCCTTGCCCTGGCGGCCGGCGGCGTGCGCCTGACCACACTCGGCGGCAGTTGGTACTTCCTGATAGGCGGCCTGGTGATGGCCGTTTCGGGCGTGTTGATCGCCCTGCGCAAACCGGTCGGCGCCTGGCTGTTCGCGGCGTTTCTGGTCGGCACTGCCGTCTGGGCGCTGGTGGACACCGACCGCAGCTTCTGGCCGCTGTTCTCCCGTCTGTTCATGTTCAGTGCCATCGGCCTGGTGGTCGCACTGGTGTACCCGACGCTGGTGCGCGCTGCTGGCGGTACCGCCGGTCGCGGTGCCTACGGTGTCGCCGGGGTGCTGGCGATCGCGCTGGTGTGGGCGGTGGGCAATATGTTCGTCGCGCACCCGACCGTGGCCACCGGCAACGGCCCGGGCCTGACCCCGGTCGACCCGGCCAAGGCGCAGAAAGACTGGGCCCACTACGGCAACACCGAAGGCGGCAGCCGCTTCGCCGCGCTGGACCAGATCAACCGCGACACCGTCAACAAGCTGAAAGTGGCCTGGACCTACCACACCGGCGACGTCGCCATCAGTGACGGCAACGGTGCCGAAGACCAGCTCACCCCGCTGCAGATCGGCGACAAGGTGTTCATCTGCACCCCGCACAACAACCTGATCGCGCTGGACGCCGACACCGGCAAGGAGCTCTGGAAAAACGAGATCAACGCCCAGTCCAAGGTCTGGCAGCGTTGCCGTGGCATGGCTTACTTCGACGCCACCCAGGCCGTCGCCCAGCCGACCCAGCCCGACAGCTCGCCGATCATCGCGGCCAGCGTTGCACCGGGCGCCAACTGCCAGCGCCGCCTGCTGACCAACACCATCGACGCCCGCCTGATCGCGGTCGATGCCGACACCGGCGAGTTCTGCCAGGGCTTCGGCACCAATGGCCAGGTCGATCTCAAGGCCGGTCTGGGCAATGTCCCTGACTCCTACTATCAACTGTCGTCGGCGCCGCTGATGGCCGGTACCACCGTGGTGGTCGGCGGTCGCGTTGCCGACAACGTGCAGACCGACATGCCTGGCGGCGTGATCCGCGGTTTCGACGTCATCACCGGTGCCATGCGCTGGGCCTTCGACCCGGGCAACCCGCAAGACAAGCAGGCCCCGAGCGGCGACAACACCTACGTGCGCAGCACCCCGAACAGCTGGGCGCCGATGTCCTACGACCCGGCGATGAACACCGTGTTCCTGCCGATGGGCAGCTCGTCCACCGACATCTATGGTGCCGAGCGCACCGCGCTGAACCACAAGTACGGCGCCTCGGTGCTGGCCGTCGACGCCAGCACCGGCGCCGAGAAGTGGGTCTACCAGACCGTGCACAACGACCTCTGGGACTTCGACCTGCCGATGCAGCCAAGCCTGATCGACTTCACCAAGGACGACGGCAGCACCGTCCCTGCCCTGGTGATCGGTACTAAAGCCGGGCAGATCTTCGTGCTCGACCGCGCCACCGGCCAGCCGCTGACCAAGGTTGAGGAAGTCCCGGTGAAAGCCGCAGGCATCCCCAACGAGCAGTACTCGGCCACCCAGCCACGCTCGGTCGGCATGCCGCAGATCGGCGCGCAGACCCTGACCGAATCGGACATGTGGGGCGCCACCCCGTATGACCAGTTGCTGTGCCGCATCGACTTCAAGAAGATGCGCTACGACGGCCTGTACACCGCGCCGGGCACCGACCTGTCGCTGAGCTTCCCAGGCTCGCTGGGCGGCATGAACTGGGGCAGCCTGTCCACCGATCCGGTGCACGGTTTCATCTTCGTCAACGACATGCGCCTGGGCCTGTGGATCCAGATGATCCCGTCGACCAACCAGGGCAAGGCCGCCGGTGGCGGTGAAGCACTGAACACCGGCATGGGCGCGGTACCGCTCAAAGGCACGCCGTATGCGGTGAACAAGAACCGCTTCCTGTCGGTCGCCGGCATTCCTTGCCAGGCACCGCCTTACGGCACCCTGACCGCCATCGACATGAAGACCCGCCAGATCGCCTGGCAGGTTCCGGTCGGCACCGTGGAAGACACCGGCCCGCTCGGCATCCGCATGCACCTGCCCCTGCCGATCGGTCTGCCGACCCTCGGCGGCACCCTGTCGACCCAGGGCGGCCTGGTGTTCATCGCCGGCACCCAGGACTTCTACCTGCGCGCCTTCGACAGCGGCAACGGCAAGGAAGTCTGGAAAGCCCGCCTGCCCGTCGGCAGCCAGGGCGGCCCGATGACCTACGTCTCGCCGAAGACCGGCAAGCAGTACATCGTCATCACCGCCGGTGGTGCACGCCAGTCCACCGACCGTGGCGACTACGTCATCTCCTACGCCTTGCCTTGACCTCTCCAGCGCCCGCCTTCGCGGCGGGCGCTCGCTTTATCCTGGAATTACCCGAATGTCTTCTTCCCCGCGTTACCTTCCCGCCGTGCTGCTCGGCACCTGCCTGATCCCTGCCCTCGCCTCTGCCGCCGATCCCTTCCAGAGCTCGACCCTGACCGGCGACTGGGGCGGCCTGCGCAACCAGCTCGACGCCGATGGCATCCGCTTCACCGGCGACTACAGCGGCGAGACCGTGTACAACGCCGACGGCGGCCTCAAGCGCTCGGCGCGCTACTCGCAGAACCTCAAGCTCGGCGTGCGCTTCGACCTGGACAAGCTCTACGGCCTCGACAACGCCGGCGTGGTGCAACTGACCATCAACGACCGCCGCGGCAACGACGGCTCCGGCGACCTTGTGGGCAACCGCCTGCCGCTGCAGGAAAACTACGGCGGCCTCTACACCCGCCTGACCGAACTGAGCTACGAGCGCACCCTGTTCACCCCCGCGCTGGACGTGAAGCTCGGCTACATGGCCATGGGCAACGACCTCGGCGGCCTCGACAGCGGCATCCTGTGCAACTTCATGAACGCCGGTTTCTGCGGGCATCCGCTGAACATGTCCGGCGGCAGCGGCTGGACCAACTACCCCAACGCCCGCCTCGGCGTGCGCGTCAAGTACAGCTTCAACCCGGCATGGCAACTGCGCGTCGCCGCCTTCGCGGTAGACCCGGAGAGCAACGGCAATTCCAGCCGTGCCTGGAACATCACGCCCAAGCACAAGACCGGCACCGTGGTGCCGATCGAGCTGGTGTACAAGAAGCTCGACGGCCTGCCGGGCGAGTACAAGCTGGGCTGGTACTACGACAGCTCCGATGCCAAGCGCATCGGCAGCAATGAAGACGTCGCCGGTCGCGGCGGTCATTACCTGCTGCTGGACCAGGCCGTGTGGCAGGCCAGCGACCTGCCGGGCCAGCGCCTGCATGTGTTCGGCCAGGCGGCTGCGGCCAGCTCGGCGGCGTCGCCGTTCAGCAAGTGGTACAGCACCGGCGTGGTACTCAAGCAGCCGTTCGCCAGCCGCCCCAACGACACCGTCGCCCTGGGCTTCGGCCGTGCCGTGCCCAACCCGCGCAGCCGCGAAGTGCAGGAACAGAACGCTCTGGCCAGCGGCCAGGACTTCCCCAACCTGAGCAACGCCGAGCGCCTGATCGAACTGAGCTACGGCTACCAGGCGACGCCATGGCTGACCTTGCGTCCGGATGTGCAGTACGTGATGGAGCCCGGCGCGTTTTCCGGCAGCGATATCGATAACGCCCTGGTGTTCGGCCTGCAGGTCAAGGCGGCGCTCTGAGCGCCTGATCCCGAACGCCCTCTCCCCTCCTACCGGCGTCTGTGGTGCCATTCACGGCCACTACAGCCGCTGGTACGTCCCGGCGTGCAAACGCTCGCTGATCTCCGCCGCCGCCGATTGCAGCTCCCGCAGCATCGCCGCCGGTGGCGGTGACGGGATCGCCGCGCTCGGGCCGACAATGCCGATGGTGCCGACGATCTGGTCGTTCTCGCGGAAGATCGGGCAGCACAACGCATTGATGCCCATGGTCACTTCGCTGTCCGCATCGTCGTACAGCCGCTCGCGGATCAGCGCCAGGCGCCCTGCCAGTTGGTCGGGCTCGTGCAAGGTGTGCGGGGTCAGTTGCGGCATCTTGCGGCGCATCACCCGCTGCTGGCTGGCGGTGTCGGCGAACGCCAGCACCGTGCGGCCCTGGGCCGAGCAGTACGGCAGCACGCGGTTACCCGGCTTGACCGAGATGCACACGTTGGCCTTGGACTCGACGCAGGACACCACCAGCGCGGTGTCATGGGTGGCGACCGCGAGCAACGCGGTCTGGCCGGTGGCATCGCGGATGCGGGTGAGATAGGGGTCGGCGATGGCGCGCAGGTCGAACTGCTCGCCGGCGGCTTCGCCGTAGGCCACCAGGCGCGCACCGAGCAGGTATTTCTCGGTGCTCGGGTCCTGTTCGAGAATGCCCAACTGACGCATCGATGCCAGGTGCCGATAAGTGCGCGGCTTGGCGGTCTGCAGCAGTTGCGCCAGTTCCGTCACCCCCAGCGGGCGACGGGCGGCAGTCAGTTCATCGAGGAGACGGAACACCATCTCCACCGATTCCAGCAGCGCGGGGCCGCTGCTGGGTTTTTCGTCTTGCTGGTCCACGCGATCACCTCATGTCGAACGATGGAAAGCCCCGATTGTATCGCTCGACGAAACGCTCGTGTTGCTCCACGACATCAAGCGCGGGCTGTTTTGCCGATTATTTCCGTTTGCCGGGCACTCGGCGGTTTCACCGAGAACATCGCCCAGGCGCCCAGCACAGTCATCACCGCCAGCACATACAGGCCGTACTCCAGGTGCCCGCTGCTCTGCTTGACCCAACCCATCATGAACGGGCTGGCATAACCGCCGAGGTTGCCGACGGTGGCGATCAGGGCGATGCCCGCCGCCGCTGCAGTGCCGGTCAGCAACACGCCGGGCAAGGCCCACAGCACGCAGAACCCGGCCAGGCCACCGGACATCGCCAGGCTCAGCCCGGCCAGCGACAGCACCGGCTGGTCGTGGAAGAACGCCGCGATCGCCAGGCCCAGTGCCGAGGCCAGGTTGCACAGGGTGCCGTGCCAGCGCCGCTCGCGGGTACGGTCGGAATGCCGGCTGACCACCAGCATCACCACCGAGGCCACGGCGAACGGGATCGCCGCCACCAGCCCGGTCTGCGCCAGGCTCTTGACCCCGAGGCTCTGGACGATCTGCGGCAGCCAGAACGACACGCCGTAGGTACCGCACAGCAAGGCGAAGTTCACGTAGATCAGCCGCCACAGGTCCTTGTTGACGAAGGCCGCACGGAAGTTGTGCCCGGCCCCCGCCCGCTCGTGCGCCTCGCGCTGCTCCGCCAGTTGCCGGACCACCCGCGCATTCTGCTCTGCGGTCAGCCAATGGACCTTGCCGGGACGGTCGTCCAGATAGAAGAACACCACCACGCCGAGGATCACCGCCGGCATCCCTTCGAGCAGGAACAGCCACTGCCAGCCGGCCATGCCGCCCACACCGGCGAAGGTCTGCATGATCCAGCCCGACAGCGGGCTGCCGATCACCCCGGCCATGGCGATGCCGAGGTTGAACCAGGCCATGCCCTGGGAACGGGCGTAGGACGGGAACCAGTAGGTCATGTACAAGACCACGCCCGGATAGAACCCGGCCTCGGCCATGCCCAGCAAAAAGCGCAGCACATAGAACTGGTTGGGCGTGGTGACGAACAGCATCGACACCGAGAGGATGCCCCACACCACCATGATCCGGGCGATCCAGAACCGCGCCCCGACCCGTTGCAGCATCATGTTGCTGGGGATCTCGCACAGGCAGTAGCCGATGAAGAACACCCCGGCACCGAAGCCGAAGGCCAGGTCGCTCAGGCCGATGTCGGCGGCCATCTGCAACTTGGCGAAGCCGACGTTGACCCGGTCGAGAAAGGCAATGATGTACAGCACGAACAGGAACGGCAGCAGGCGCCAGGCAATACGGTTGTAGAGGGTGCTGTCCTGCTCGTTGTCGAAGGTACTACGGGCTATGAGATTCATCGCGTCACTCTTGTAATTGTTGTATTGGCGAAGATTCGGCAACCGGTCAGCTGGCGGCGAGGATGAAGTCCGCGCAGCGCTCGCCGATCATGATGCTTGGAGCGTTGGTATTGCCACTGACAATCGTCGGCATGATCGAGGCATCGGCCACCCGCAGCCCCTGTACGCAGTGCACCCGCAGGTCGGGACCGACCACGGCGTCCGGGTCCTGGCCCATGCGGCAGGTGCCCGCCGGGTGGAACACGGTCTTGGCGACGGTGCGCACGTAGTCTTCGAACACCGCGTCCGGCACATCGTCGTGCTCGGGCAGCATGAGCATTTTCTCCACCACGCTGGCCAGCGCCGGCGCGCGGAGAATACGCCGCGCCACCTTCACGCCGGCGACCATGGTGCGCATGTCTTCCGGGTCGCTCAGGTAGTTGGCATTGAGCGCCACGTCGTCCATGGGGTCGGCGCTTTTCAGGCGCAGACGGCCACGGGAGCGTGGACGCAGGGCGCAAGGGTTGATGGAGATGCCATGGCCGGCGGGCGGCAGGCGGTCGATGTCGCCCACCAGCGCCGGCACCACATGGAACTGCACGTCCGGGCGGCCGCAGCCGGTGGCATCGACGAAGGCCCCGCTCTCCACCACGTTGGAGCTGAGCAGCCCACGCCGCGTGGCCAGGTACTTGAGGCCGTGGCCGATGGCCCGCAGACCGCGGTCATGGCCGAGCAGGCTGGCCGGTTGACGGGTCTGGGCGTACACCGAGGCACTGAGATGGTCCTGGAAATTCTCGCCGACGCCCGGCGCATCGACCCGGGTGCGGATACCCAACGCCTGCAGGTGCTCGCCCGGACCGATGCCGGACAGCATCAGCAGCTTCGGCGAGGCGATCGCCCCGGCGCTGACGATCACTTCGGCGCGGGCCTTGAACTGCAGGTCTTCGCCCTGCTTGCCCCGCGCCTGCACGCCCACCACGCGCTGGCCGTCGAACAGCAGTTCGGTGGCGTGGGTGCTGGTCAGCACTTTCAGGCGCGGATCATCCCGCAGCGGACGCAGGTACGACACCGCGGAACTGGCGCGACGGCCTTCGGTGGTGGTGGTCTGGTAGAAGCCGGCGCCTTCCTGTCGTTCGCCGTTGAAGTCATCGGTGGCCGGCACACCCGCTTCCACCGCCGCCTGGACGAAGGCTTCGCTCAGGGCATGACGGTGACGCGGATCGCTGACTTTCAGCGGCCCCTGCTGGCCGTGCAGGCGGCCGCCCAGGCGGGCATTGGCCTCGCAGCGGCGGAACACCGGCAGCACGTCCTGCCAGCCCCAGCCAGGGCAGCCGCTGGCCTGCCACTCGTCGTAGTCCTCGGCCTGGCCACGGATATAGATCATGGCATTGACCGAACTGCCGCCGCCCAGGGTACGGCCCTGGGGAATGTACACCTGGCGCTGGTTGACGAACGGCTCGGGCTCGGTGCGGTACATCCAGGTGCGCTGGCTGCCGTGCACACGGATGAACGTGCCGGGAATGTGGATGTACGGGTGGTTGTCGGCAGGGCCGGCTTCCAGCAGCAGGACCTGCTTGCCGGCCTCGGCCAGCCGTGCGCTGAGGGCGCACCCGGCAGAGCCGGCGCCGATGACGATGTAGTCGAAGGTTTGCATTGTTCTTGTTCTCGACGCTGGTGAACTGCGCCCCGGATGTTGGACACCCATCCAGCACCGGGGTGTTTTAAATGATCAAGTATTCCAAGCAGTTCAAGCTGTCCGCCATCAAGGCCTTCCTCAAGCGAGGCCGGGGGTTTCGCCACGTGGCCAGCCAGTTTCAAATAGATCCCACCCTTCTGCGGCGCTGGGTCGTGGCTTACCAGCATCACGGCGTGGCCAGCCTCAAACGCTCTCATCAGCGCCACAGCGCCCAGTTCAAACTCACCGTGCTTCATCGCATGCTGAATGAACAACTGTCTCATCGTGCTGCCGCAGCGCTGTTCAATCTGGGTAATTCGAGTCAACTGGGCAGATGGCAGCAGCAGTATTACAGTGGCGAGCTTACAGCCCAGCTTTCAGCGAAGAAGAGACCGCCTCGTACCATGTCCAAGCAGCCCTCCAAGCCCGATGAAACCTCGGTAGTACCTGACGAGGAGCTCTCGGTCGCCCAACTGCTGCGCAAGATACGCAAGCTTGAAGCGGAGAACGCCTACCTAAAAAAGCTCGAGGAATTAGACGAGGCCAAACTCAGGCAGAAGAAAGCCACCACGAAAAAGCCCGGCTGATTGCCGAACTGCACTCGAGTCATTTGCTGGCCGACCTGCTAGACGCTGCAGGCTTGGCACGTGCCACCTACTACTACCAGCTCAAGACCATCGGAGCTGAGGATAAATGTGCCTCGCTGAAAGCCTCGATCCAGGACATCCAGCACCATCACCGTGGTCGCTATGGCTATCGCCGTGTCACCGCGACTCTGCGTCAGGAAGGTCAGTTGGTGAACACCAAGAAAGTACGCCGCCTGATGAACGAACTGGACCTCAAATGTACGGTGCGACCCAAGAAATACAGGTCATACCGTGGCCTGATGGACGAGGCATCACCCAATATCTTGAAACGGGAATTTACGGCTGATCAGCCCAACCAGAAGTGGGTGACAGATGTTACGGAGTTCAAGGTCGCTGGCGAGAAGCTCTACCTTTCGCCGATTCTGGACTTGTACAACGGGGAAATCGTCGCCTACCAGACTGACACGCGACCGCGCTATGCCCTGGTGGGAACAATGCTTGAGCGTGCACTGAAGAAACTCCCGACTGACAGCAAACCGATGTTGCACTCGGACCAAGGTTGGCACTACCGATACCCTGACTACCGCCAGCGCTTGAAGGATACGGGCCTGGAGCAAAGCATGTCGCGCAAGGGCAATTGCCTGGACAACGCCGCGATGGAGAGCTTTTTTGGCACGTTGAAAGCGGAGTATTTCTACCGGGAACACGTCAAGACAATCGACCAGCTCCGTGCTGGGATTGATGAGTACATTCGTTATTACAACCATGAACGTATCAAAATGAAGCTTGGCGGCCTGAGTCCTGTGGCTTACAGAAACCAGGCCGCGTAGCTTTACGCACCTAATGTCCAACTTTTGGGGCGCAGCTCATGGGCCCGTGGGAGCTGGCTCGCCAGCTCCCACGGGCGCCGCAGATTCAATGAGGTATCAGCTCAGCCCACCTGGCTGACGAACTTGGTGGTGAAGTAGGCGTCCAGGCCCTCGCTGCCGCCTTCGCTGCCGTAGCCGCTGTCCTTCACGCCGCCGAACGGCGTTTCCGGCGCCGCCAGGCCGAAGTGGTTGATCGACACCATGCCCGATTCCAGCTCGTCGGCCAGCAGCGTGGCGCGCTGGATCGAACGGGTGAAGGCGAACGCCGCCAGGCCGAACGGCAGGCTGTTGGCTTTCCCGATCACCTCGTCGAGGCTGTCGAAACGCACGATGGAGGCGATCGGACCGAAGGGCTCCTCGCTCATCACCCGGGCGTTTTCCGGCACATCGGTGAGCACGGTGGCCGGGTAGAAGAAACCGTCACCCTCGACGCCCTCGCCGCCCTCGCCGCCCAGCGCCAGTTGCGCACCCACGGCCAGGGCGTCGTCCACATATTCCTGCACCGCCGCCACACGGCGGGGGTTGGCCAACGGGCCGAGCTGGCTGGCCGGGTCCTGGCCGTCGCCCATCTTCAGCGCCGCACCGGCGCGACAGAACGCCGCGACAAACTGCTCGTACACCGCCGACTGCACATAGAAGCGGGTCGGCGAGGCGCAGATCTGCCCGCCATTGCGGAATTTGAGGCCGGCACCCAGGGCCGCCACCGCCTCCACGTCGACGTCATCGCAGACGATGAACGGCGCATGCCCGCCCAGCTCCAGGGTGCAGCGCTTGAGGTACTGCCCCGCCAGCGCGCCGAGGGCGCGGCCCACCGGCACGGAACCGGTGAAGGACACCTTGCGGATCACCTCGGAGCGGATCAGGTAGTCAGACACCTCGGCCGGTACGCCGAACACCAGGTTCAACACCCCCGGCGGCACGCCGGCATCCTGGAAGGCGCGGCACAGTTCGATGCAGGACGACGGGGTTTCTTCCGGGCCCTTGGCGATGATCGAACAGCCCGCGGCCAGGGCGCCGGCGATCTTGCGCACCAGCTGGCTGACCGGGAAGTTCCACGGACTGAAGGCCGCCACTGGCCCGATCGGCTCGCGCAGCACGGTCTGGCGCACGCCACGGGCGCGGGGCGGAATCACCCGGCCGTAGGCACGCCGGCCTTCTTCGGCGTACCAGTCGATATGGTCGCCGGCGCCAAAGGCTTCCAGCTTCGCCTCGGCCAGCGGCTTGCCCTGTTCCAGGGTAATCAGCGCGGCGATGTCCGCCGAGCGCTCACGCACCAGGTCCGCCGCCTTGCGCAGGATCTTCGAGCGCTCGTAGGCCGAGGTCTTGCGCCATACCTCGAAGCCCCGTCGGGCCGCCGCCAGGGCGCGGTCCAGGTCGGCGGTGGAGGCCAGGCCCAGGCGGGCGATCAGCTCGCCGGTCGCGGGATTGAAGACATCGGCCTGACGCTCATGGCCGCCCACCGACCACTGGCCGTCAATCAGAAGAGACTCGATTACACGCATCTGAGGATTCCTTGAAGATTATATTTCTCACATCGAAATATTGTTCTTTTGAACGACACGATGCTAGGCCCGCTCGAAAGCCGCTGTCAAGGTCGGAAAAAGAGGCTTGACCGTCTCCATCCGGCAGGCGTAGGTTTATCTCACAGCGAAACACTGTTCCCCTATAGAAAACAAGAAAGGAGATTTGCCGATGAGCCTCGCCCAGGCATTGCTGCATAACTGGAACGACCTGCCACGGGAAGTCGTGCGCAAGGGAGTGGAGCGGGTCGCCTTCCGCGGCGACGACACCCTCTGCGTGATGAACTGGCTGAGCCCGGGCATGGATGTGTTCCCCCACAGCCACACCTTCGAGCAACTGGTGATCATCGTGCAGGGCCGGGTGCGCTTCCACCTGGGCGACGAGGTGGTCGAGGGCGGCCCCGGCAGCATGATCCGCATCCCGCCCCATGTGGTGCACTACGCAGAACCGGTGGGCACCGAGGTGGTGATGAACCTGGATGTGTTCTCGCCGATCCGCCACGACTACCGCCACCTGATCGAATACCAGGCTGCCGAATTCGCCGAGCCGGCGGTATCGGCATGAACACCACCCTCGCCGCCCGGCTGCGCGCCGGCCAGCCGCTGCTCAGCAGCTTCATCAAGACCCCCAGCCACGCCGTGGTAGAGATCGCCGGCGACGCCGGGCTGGACGCGGTGGTGCTCGATGCCGAGCACGCCCCCTTCGATCAGGGCAGCCTCGACCGCGGCCTGCTGGCCTGCCGCGCCGCATCGGTCAGCGGGCTGGTACGGGTGGCCGACTCACGGCCGGCGACCCTGTTGCAGGCCCTCGACCTGGGCGCCGACGGCCTGGTGCTGCCGCATATCGTCCACGCCGATCAGGCCCGCGACATCCTCCGTGCCACCCGTTATCGCGATGGCAACCGGGGCTTCTCCAACTCGCCACGGGCCGGCGGCTACGGCCGCGCCACACTGGCCGAACACCTGGCCGCCGAAGACGGACGCCACGCCATCGTCGCCCAGATCGAAGACCGCGAGGCGCTGGATCACCTCGATGCGATCGCCGCCGTCGGGCAGATCGACTGCCTGCTGGTGGGCCGCGCCGACCTCGCCGTGTCGCTGGGCGCCGAGCGTCTCGACGATCCGCGGGTCGAGGCTGCGGTCAGCCAGGTGATCGACGCCGCCGCCCGTGCTGGCAAGGCCAGCGGCCTCTTCGTCGCCGGCCTCGACGATCTCGACCGCTTCGCCGCCCGCGGCGTGAGCTTTTTCATCCTCGGCTCCGACCAGGCGCTGCTGCGCGCCGGCTGGAGCCAGCAAGCCCGACATTTCCGCGACTCGGCCCGCTGAGTCGCCACCCGACAAGAACAAGAGGTAATGCCATGAACGCCATTCTCACCCCCACCGCCAACGACGAACGCCAGGCACGCATCAACGACCTGCTGGTGGGCGCCATCGACCTGCACTGCCACAGCGGCCCGTCGGTGATGCCGCGCTACTGCGACCATATCGAGGCCATGCGCGAAGCCTCCGAGGCCGGTCTCAAGGCCGTGCTGCTCAAGGACCACTACTACAGCTGCACCCCGGTCACCACCCTGCTCAACAAGCACTTCAGCGAACTCAACGTGCACATGCTCTCCGGCGTGCCGTTGAACAACGCGGTCGGCGGTCTCAACGTGCATGCCGTGGAGCACGGCCTGAACCTGGGCGCCAAGCTGGTATGGATGCCTACCTTCTCCTCGGCCAACCATATCGCCCACCACCATCAGGACGTGAAGTTCGTCGAGAAATTCCCCCAGACCACCCAGCGCATGCTGCAGCCGATCCCGCTGACCGTGCTGGACGACGACGGCAAGCTCAAGGAAGAGGTCAAGGCCATCCTCGACCTGATCGCCGCCCAGGACGTGGTGCTCTCCGCCGGCCACCTGAACATCCGCGAGATCTGGCCGCTGTTCGAAGAAGCACGCAAGCGCGGGGTCAAGCGTCTGCTGGTCAACCACCCGACCTACGTGGTCGACGCCAGCCTCGATGACATGCGCCAGTTGGCCAGCGAAGGCGTGTTCATGGAGCACTCGATGTGCATGTGGGTGCCTGGCTCCAAGTTCAAGTTCTATGACGACACCTTCCTGCGCCAGGTGATCGAGGCCGGCACCATCGACCTCACCATCCTCGGCTCCGACCTCGGCCAGCAGGGCAACCCGAGCATCGCCGACGGTTTCCGCAACGTCATCGGCCAGTTGCTCGACCTGGAGTACAGCGACGCCGACATCCGCAAAATGATCTCGGGCAATGCTGCTCGCCTGATGAACCTGTGAGCACAGCATCCATGACCCGACTGAGCATTACCCTCGGCCGCCTCACCCTGAAGAACCCGGTGATCTGTGGCGCCGGCGAGCAGACCATGACCGCCGATGCCATCCGCGCCGCCCTCGCCACCGGCGCGGGGGCGGTGGTGGCCAAGTCCACCAACGAATCGGCGGCGGCCAAGGCACAGCTGGACAAGACCGACTACGTGCTGCTGGATGCCCAGTGGAAGCCCCTGCCCTGGGACTTCGACCCGCCGCCGGACGCCAGCCTGTTCGGCCGCTCAGGGCTGGTTCAGCGCGCGTTCGGCGACTGGCTCGGCGAACTGGTCGAGCTCGACCGGCATGCCCGTACGCTCGACGCCTACGTGATCCCGAGCCTGATCCTCAGCGACCTGGAGCAGTGCGCCGAGTACGCCCGGCAAATCGAAGAGGCCGGGTTGCGGGTGCTGGAGCTGAACATCGGCGCGCCCCACGGCGAGGAAGCGGCCAAGGGCGCCATTGTCCTGGAACGCGGCGCGGCGCGGATCGAAACCATCGTGCGGCGCATCCGCCAGGCCACCACCCTGCCCTTGTGGATCAAGCTCACCGGCCAGAGCGAGGACGTCGTCGCCCTGGCCCAGGCGGCACGCCGGGGCGGGGCCGACAGCGTGGTGATGATGGGACGGTTCATGGGTTTTCTGCCCGACCTCGACAGCGGCCGGCCACTGCTCGGCACCAGCGCCGCCATCGGCGGTTCATGGGCGCTGCCGCTGACGGCGCGCTGGCTGATGCTGACGCGCAAGGCCATGGGCGACGACTACCCGCTGATCGCCACCAACGGAGCCCGTACCGGACTGGACGTGGCGAGGTTCCTGCTCGCGGGCGCCAGCGCCACCGAAATGACCTCGGCGGTGTTCACCGGGGGTTATGGCGTGCTGGAAAAGGCCATTGCCGAACTGGACGCCTACGTTGCCAGCCGCGAATCGACCGTGGAGCAATTGCTCGGCAGTGCTGCCGACCAGGTGCAGACCTACCAGGAGCAGGCCAGCCGTCCCGGCTGGTGGGAGCGCTTTGCCCCAAAGTAAGCGGGGGTTCCCGACTGAGGCGGTTGGGTCGGGAACTGACCGAGAGCTGGCGGATGCTCGGGCCCTAGAAATCGGTTGCGCCTCATCGTTCGATGAGGCGCCGTCATTCATACCTGCCGCTCGAAAATCGCGCCTTCCACCCCCAGCACTTCGCCGCTGCCGGAGTAGATGCCCACGCCCGTCTCCCACACATCCTTGACCCGCCCTTCCGCGCAACGGATGCGGTAGCTCAGCTGATAGGGCTCATGCTTGAGCAGCGCGCACTGCACGCAGTACCAGATGTAGTCGGCGTACTCATCGAGGATCAGCGAGCCGAAGCTGCGCTGCGGATTGCTGGTGAGGTAGTCGGCGGGGTAGCCGGTCAGGGGCAGGCAACCAGCGCTGACGTACTCCATGTACCAGCTCCGGTCGTTGCGACCGCGATAGATCAGCCCCGGCAGGTCGTCCAGCAGGCCGAGGGCGAACGGAATCGGTGCAGCCGGCGCTGCGCCTGCACGTTCAGCGGGCACGCCACGGTGCACCCGCGTCGCCAACGCCAGACGCGATTCCAGGCGGAATTTGCGCAGCAGATTACGCACGTAGATTTTCACGGTCCCGTCGCTGATACCCAGCTCCCGGGCGATCTGCTTGTTGCTCAGGCCCGCGCTGATCAGCGTCAGGGTCTGGCCTTCGCGCTCGGTCAGTGCGTCCCAGCCGGGCGTCGACAGCATGGCATTGTCCATCCCTCTCCTCCTGCAACCCGTGGGGAATTGCCTCTTGGGCAGCAACTTCCATGCCCTTTCGCAGCAACTACTCCTTTTGGCATACCTCCTCTAGCGGATTGAGCGAGCTTTCTTCAGGGGAAATTATTTGCCCCACGAAGAAACACGAACCCATCCGTCGAGGTGTCCATGAGCAGTGCCGCCACCTACCACCCGTTCAGCGTTCCGCGCTATCCGGACCACCCGTCTCGCTCCGCAGCCGACCTGGTGGTGACCCGCGTGCGGGACAGCCATCTGCCGGAGGAGCGTCAGTTGGTGCTCGCCGACTTCGCCGACAGCAACGCCTTGGGCCAGGCCCTGGCCGAGCGCCTGGCCCGGTCCCGCTGTGGCCTGCGCCTTGAACTGCGCGGCGACGAAGCGTTCATCTGGCCGCTGCAGGCCGTGGCCCGCCAGGCCGGTTTGCAGGACGACGAAATCCTCCTCAGCCACGTACAGGGCAGCCGTCAGGTGTTCTGCGTGCACTGCGCCCGCTGCCAGCCGGCCAGCCCCGAGGACAGCCTGGTCTGCGCCCACTGCGGCGTGCACCTGGAGGTGCGTCGCCATTTCTCGCAACGCCTGGGCGCCTACCTCGGCGTCTGCGCCGATGCCGACCAGCCCTTCGCCGAGGTGCGCCCATGATCGAGGTCCGTATCGCCGCCATCCGCGAGCTCACCCCGGTAATCCGCGAGTACTGCCTGGAAGCCCTGAGCGGCGCCCTGCCCGGCTTTTCCGCCGGCAGCCACGTACAAGTGCACCTGCCCAATGGCCGGCGCAATGCCTATTCGCTGCTGGGCGACCCCGCCGACACCCGCCAGTACCGCATCGCCGTGCGCCATCAGGACGCGTCTCGCGGCGGCTCGCGCTTCCTGCACCAGTCGATGCACGCCGGCGACAGGCTGGCCATCAGCGCCCCGGCCAATCTCTTCCCGCTGCACAGCAAGGCCCACCAGCACCTGCTGGTGGCCGCCGGCATCGGCATCACCCCGTTCATTGCCTACAGCCGCGAACTGCTGCGCCGGGGCGAGGACTTCGAACTGCATTACGCCTACCGCCAGGGCAGCAGCGACGCCTACCTCGGCGAACTGCGCGAGCGGCTGGGCAACCGCCTGCACGAATACCCCAGTGGCCGCCGCCGTTTCGACCCGGCCGCCCTGCTGCAGGACCGCCCGCTGGGCGCCCACGTCTACAGCTGCGGCCCGCAATCGCTGCTGCTGGCGATCCAGGAACAGGCCGCCGTCCTCGGCTGGAGCCCGCGCCGGGTGCACAGCGAAGCCTTCGCCGGTGCCGAGCCCGGCCAGCCGTTCAGCGTCGAGCTGGTGCGCAGCGGTCGCCACCTGCAGGTGAGCGCCGAACAAAGCCTGCTCGAAGCCCTGGAAAGCGCTGGCGTGGACATTCCCAACCTGTGCCGCGGCGGCGTCTGCGGCCAGTGCCAGACGCCCTACCTCAAAGGCGACGTGGAGCACCGCGACCACGTCCTCGCCGCCGACGAGCGCGCCAGCAGCCTGATGCCCTGCGTATCCCGCGGCTGCGGCAGCCCGATCCTGCTCGATATCTGACCCGGAGACGTCACCATGACCCTGACCTTCAAGCCGAACGAAACCTACCGGGACGATTTCAGCTTTCGCAACAGCCCGGCGGCCATCGCCCGCTTCCCCTTCCCGTTCCCGGAAGACCAGTACATGTACTCGGTGAACATTGAGCCGGCGGTGTCCCGCGATCCCGGCTCGGTGTTCGAACACACCTTCGACGTGGACGAGCACTACGTCTCGGAAATGGCCGAGCGCGCCCGGGTGCTGGAACAGGACCCGGAGCGCTGCATGGTCATGCCGCACATGGCCACCGCCGCCTGGGACACCCTGGCGGTGCTGATGGAGCACCTGTCCGCTGACTACCCGGCGCACTTTGCGCTCGAGCGCGACGGCGACGCCTGGCACTGGCGCAACCTGGCCCTGGGCATCGACCAGCGCTTCACCTTCGGCGATCCGGACAGCCTGCCCTGCGAGCCACTGGAGTACATCACCCGGCAGATGCAGGGCGACTTCGCCGTGCTCGACCAGCGTGACGACGACCTGTTCATGGACGCCGGCATGGTCACCTGCCCGGCGGACTGGTCGCTGCGCTTCGACGCCGGCATGAGTTTCAAGCAATGGCATTCGCCGGTGCCCATCGCCAACCAGATGGGCGTGTTCGACCGGGCGCTCAAGTACCTGCTGCACGTCCAGGTCGGCGCGCCGGTGCGCCGGCTCAACTGGACCCTGACCATCAACCCGCGCCTGGACACCTCGCCCGAGACCTACCACCAGTGGGGCAGCGACCGCGGCAAGGTCACCGCCGACAACGCCGGCGAGCTGGTGCACCTGCGCGTCGAGCTGCAACTGATGCTGCGCCTGCCGCGCTCCAACGCCCTGCTGTTCGGCATCCGCACCTACCTGATCAGCCTCAACGAACTGGTCACCAACCCGGCCTGGGCGCAGCGCATGCACCGGGTGATCCGCGACCTTCCCGAGCAGATCGCCGACTACAAGGGCATCACTCGCTACCGCCAGCCGCTGGTGCAGTGGCTGAGCCGCTTCGACGCCGAAGCCTGACCCCGACCCGATTCATCACAAGAGGAATTTCCCATGAGCAACTCATGGCGCATCAGCGCGCTCCGCGAACGCCACCTGGCCCTCGGCTCGCAGCTGGAAGACTGGAACGGCATGCCCACCGCCTGGACCTACACCAGCGCCCTGGCCGACCACCACGAGGCCATTCGCACCCGTGCCGGGCTGATGGACGTCTCCGGGCTGAAAAAAGTCCATTACGTCGGCCCCCACGCCGAAAGCCTGCTGCAGTACGCCACCACCCGCGACATCAGCAAGCTGTATCCGGGCAAGTCGGTGTACGCCTGCCTGCTGGACGAGGACGGCACCTTTGCCGATGACTGCATCGTCTACCGCACCGGCCCCAACGCCTTCATGGTGGTGCACGGCGCCGGCATCGGCCACGAACTGCTGATCCGCTCGGCCCAGGGCCGCCAGGTGGCGGTGCTGTTCGACGACGACCTGCACGACCTGTCGCTGCAAGGACCGAAGGCCGTGGACTTCCTCGCCGAACACGTGCCGGGCATCCGCGAGCTGCCGTACTTCCATCACCTGCAAACCCGCCTGTTCGACCGCCCGGTGATGATTTCCCGTACCGGCTACACCGGCGAGCGCGGCTACGAGATCTTCTGCAAGGCCGCCGACGCGCCGCTGATCTGGGACGGCATCCTGGAGAAAGGCCAGGACCACGGCATCATCCCCTGCGCCTTCACCGCCCTCGACTGGCTGCGGGTGGAGAGCTACCTGCTGTTCTACCCCTACGACAACTCGCAGATGTACCCCTTCGCCGACCAGAAGGCCGGCGACACCCTGTGGGAACTGGGCCTGGACTTCACCGTGTCGCCCGGCAAACAGGACTTCCGCGGTGCCGGCGAGCACTACCGGCGCCAGGGCCAGGAGCGTTTCAGGATCTACGGCGTGCTGCTGGACGGCCACGTCGCCGCGCAGAACGGCGACAGCCTCTGGCATGAAGGCCGCCAGGTCGGGGTGATCACCTGCGCCATGTACTCGCGGCTCACCGAACGTTCCATGGCCATTGCCCGGGTCGAGCCGCACATCGCCAGCCAGGGCCTGCCCCTGGAAGTGCGCGGCAGCCTCACTGCCAAAGCCATCGCCCACAGCCTGCCCTTCGACGACCCGGAAAAGAAAAAGCGCACCGCCAAAGGCTGAACGCTGCCCACCTTGCCTGCACGAGACCCACCGACATGACTCACTACATCCTCAAGATCAGCTGCCCGGCCACCTCCGGCATCGTCGCAGCGGTCACCACTTACCTCGCCGGGCGCGAGTGCTACATCAGCGAACTCGCCCAATTCGACGACGAACTCGCCGGGGGCTTCTTCATGCGCGCGGTGTTCCGCTTCAACGACGGCGTCAAGCCCGACCTCGATGCCTTGCGCCAGGGCTTCGTCGACGTGGCGGTACCCTTCGCCATGGACTGGGAACTGTTCGAAGGCAACCGGCCGATGCCCGTGTTGCTGATGGTCAGCAAATACGACCACTGCCTGGCCGACCTGCTCTACCGCCACCAGAAAGGCGAGATGGACATGCGCATCACCGCCATCGTCTCCAACCACCTCGACCTGCGGCCCATGGCCGAACGCGAAGGCATCCGCTTCGTCTACCTGCCGGTGACCAAAGACACCAAGGCGCAACAGGAGGCCGCGCTGCTGCAACTGGTGGAAGAGACCGGCACCGAACTGGTGGTGCTCGCCCGCTACATGCAGATCCTCTCCGATGACCTGTGCCGCCAGCTCTCGGGCCGGGCGATCAACATTCACCACTCGTTCCTGCCCGGTTTCAAGGGCGCCAAGCCCTATCACCAGGCCTACGCCCGCGGCGTCAAGCTGATCGGCGCCACCGCCCATTACGTCACCTCCGACCTCGACGAGGGCCCGATCATCGAGCAGGAAGTGCAGCGGGTCGATCACGCCTGGCTGCCGGACGACCTGGTCAGCATCGGCCGCGACACCGAGACCGTGGCCCTGTCCCGCGCCGTGAAATACCACCTGGAGCACCGGGTGTTCCTCAACGGCGAGCGGACCGTGATTTTCCGCTGACAGGCGTCAGCCGTCATCGCTGGCAAGCGGGGCGGCGCTCCGCTTGCCAGCGATGAATTCAACCCATGACCTGATCTGGAGTGCTCTTATGAAATCCCGTGTAGCCATCATCGGCGCCGGCCCCTGCGGCCTCGCCCAATTGCGTGCCTTCCAGTCGGCCCAGGCCCAGGGCGCCGAGATTCCCGAACTGGTCTGTTTCGAGAAACAGGCCGACTGGGGCGGCATGTGGAACTACACCTGGCGCACCGGCCTGGACGATCACGGCGAGCCGGTCCACGGCAGCATGTACCGCTACCTGTGGTCCAACGGGCCGAAGGAATGCCTGGAATTCGCCGACTACAGCTTCGACGAACACTTCGGCCGGCCCATGGGCTCCTACCCGCCGCGTGAAGTGCTGTGGGACTACATCAAGGGCCGCGTGGAAAAGGCCGGCGTGCGCGACATGATCCGCTTCAACACCGCCGTGCGCGACGTGCGCTTCGATGCCGCCAGCCAGACTTTCAGCGTTACCGCCCACTGCTACGAGCGCGACCTGACCTACAGCGAGACCTTCGACTACGTGGTGGTCGCCAGCGGCCATTTCTCCACGCCCAACGTGCCGTCCTTCCCCGGCTTCGAGCGCTTCGCCGGCCGTGTCCTGCACGCCCACGATTTTCGCGATGCCTTGGAGTTCCGCGGCAAGGACGTGCTCATCGTCGGCGGCAGCTACTCCGCCGAAGATATCGGCTCGCAGTGCTACAAGTACGGCGCCCGCAGCATCACCAGTTGCTACCGCAGCGCACCGATGGGCTATCCGTGGCCGGACAACTGGGAAGAAAAGCCGCTGCTCAGCCACGTCAAGGGCAGCACCGCGTTCTTCGTCGACGGCAGCAGCAAGCACATCGACGCGATCATTCTCTGCACCGGCTACAAGCACCACTTCCCGTTCCTGCCCGAAGCACTGCGCCTCAAGACCGGCAACCGCCTGTGGCCGCTGAACCTCTACAAGGGCGTGTTCTGGGAGCAGAACCCGCAGCTGATCTACCTCGGCATGCAGGACCAGTGGTACAGCTTCAACATGTTCGACGCCCAGGCCTGGTACGCCCGCGACGTGATCCTCGGCCGCATCGCCCTGCCCGATGCGTCGCTCATGCACGCCGAAGACCTGGCCTGGCGTGAAGAAGAGGAACGCCTGGAAACCGCCCAGCAGATGTTCGAGTTCCAGGGCGAGTACATCCGCCAGCTGATCGAGGCCACCGACTATCCCAGCTTCGACATTGCCGCAGTCAACGAAACCTTCCTGCAATGGAAGAAAGACAAGTACGAAAACATCATGGGCTACCGCGACAAGTGCCACCGCTCGCTGATCACCGGCACCCTCGCAACGCCCCACCACACGCCCTGGCTGGAAGCGCTGGACGACTCCCTGGACGCCTACCTCGCGGATGATCCGCTCAAGGCGGGCAACACCGTGGACGCCACCCGCAGCGAAATGACCACGCCCTGAGCGGCCAAGGTCACCCAAGGAGCCTTGCATGCAATTTCCCGTGATATCGCGGCCGCTGGAACCGGCGCTGTTTGCCCGTGCCGCCCACCTGGAGCGCCACCGCGTCGCCCCCGGCGGGCTGACGGTGGTGGGCCTGGAGCCCGGCGACCGACTGGAAGTGATCGACCTCGAAGGCGACCAGAGCGCCGAACTGCTGGCCTTCGCCGGCAGCCGTCCGGTACTCGGCGCCCTCGGTCTGGCGCCGAGCCCCGGGGCACGCTTCATCGGCCACCTGCTGCACGACGGCAGTCGCGACGCCGCCCATGTCAGCGCCGGGCTGGCCCGACGCGGCATCGACTGTCGGCACCTGCCGGACGCCGCACGGCTGTGGCCCGCCGGCACCCCGGCCAGCCACAGCCGGCGCTTCCACGCCGCCGAGGCGCTGCTGGTGCTGGTGGCCGCTCCCGGCGGTGCAGTGGCGGTGGACAGCCAGGCGCGGGCCAGCGAGCTGCGCCTGGTGGTGCACCGGGCCAACCCGCGCCAGTCCATCGCCCCGCCGCTGCCGGCGCCCCTGGGCGAACTGGTGGACGAATTCACCCTCAGCCCCGGCACCGCCCGCGACTACGTGGTCGGCGCCGGCCAGTACATTCAGGTGATCGACGTCGCCGGCCGGCAGTGCTCGGACTTCGTTGCCTTCGACCGCCGCGGCCTCGACGCCGGTCGCGAGATCGACCTCGACCCCACCGTCACCCGCACCCTCAACGGCAACGCCTATCCTGGCCCTGGCCTGTTCAGCCGCTTCTACGACCGCAACCTGCAACCCATGCTCGAGGTGGTGCGCGACACGGTCGGACGCCACGACACCTTCGCCCTCGCCTGCACCGCCCGTTACTACGAGTCCCAGGGCTACTTCGGTCACGACAACTGCAGCGACAATATCAGCCGCGCCCTTGCGGCCCACGGCGTGACGCCACGGGCCGGCTGGCCGGCGATCAATTTCTTCTTCAACACCGGTGTCGATGCCCACCAGCACCTGACCCTCGACGAGCCCTGGTCGCGCCCCGGCGACTACGTGCTGCTGCGCGCCATGACCGACCTGGTCTGCGCCAGCAGTTCATGCCCGGACGATATCGACCCGGCCAACGGCTGGCTGCCCACCGACATCCATATCCGCGTGTATTCCGAACAGGAGCGCTTCAGTATCGCCATGGCCACTCGCAAAACGCCCGACGCCGACCCGGTGCTGACCCGCGAAAGCGGCTTCCATCCGGGCACTTCCGCCCTCACCCGGCAGTTCGCCGAATACCGGGGTTTCTGGACGCCGCTGCAGTACGACGGCTACGGCACCCTGGCCGAATACCACGGCTGCCGCGAACGGGTGGCGGTGATGGACCTTTCCGCCCTGCGCAAATTCGAAGTGCTCGGCCCCGACGCCGAAGCCCTGCTCGACCATTGCCTGACCCGCGACGTGCGCAAGCTGGCGGTGGGTCAGGTGGTCTACAGCGCGATGTGCTACGAACACGGCGGCATGCTCGACGACGGCACCCTGCTGCGCCTGGGCGCCGATGCCTTCCGCTGGATCGGCGGCGAAGACCATGCCGGCGACTGGCTGCGCGAACAGGCGGCGAAGCTGGGCATGAAGGTGTGGGTCAAGAGCGCCTCGGAGCAGATCCACAACATCGCCGTGCAGGGCCCGCTGGCCCGCGCCCTGCTCCAGGACATGATCTGGACGCCCGGCACCCAGCCGGCGCTCAACGACCTGGGCTGGTTCCGCTTCCTCACCGGTCGTCTCGACGACTACAACGGCCCGCCGCTGATGGTCTCGCGCACCGGCTACACCGGCGAGCTGGGCTACGAGATCTGGTGCCACCCCAGCGACGCGCTGCGCGTGTGGAACCGCGTCTGGGAACTGGGCGATCCGCTGGGCCTGGTGCCGCTCGGGCTGCAGGCACTGGACATGCTGCGCATCGAGGCCGGGCTGATCTTCGCCGGCTATGAGTTCAGCGACCAGACCGATCCCTTCGAGGCCGGTATCGGTTTTTGCGTACCGCTGAAAAGCAAGCAGGCCGACTTCATCGGTCGTGATGCCCTGCTGCGCCGTGGTGCCCAGCCGCAACAGAAACTGGTGGGCCTGGAGCTGGACGGCAACGAGCCGGCCGCCCACGGCGACTGCGTGCGCCTGGGGCGAGCCCAGGTCGGGGTGATCACCAGCGCCACCCGCTCGCCGGTGCTGGGCAAGAACATCGCCCTGTGCCGCCTCGACGTCGCCCACAGCGCGCCCGGCACACGCCTGGAGGTGGGCAAGCTCGATGGCCAGCAGAAGCGCATCGGCGCCACGGTGGCGGCCGGCACCGTGGCCTACGACCCGGACAAGAGCCGCGTGCGGGCGTGACGGTGAAACTGGTGGAGAAATTGCTAGTAGTTGGGAAGGGACTGTCCCCCAGCCTCAAGGAGTAGCGAGCGATGTGGTTCAGCAAGGCTTCCAGTGACCTGGCCAACGAAGTCAGCCAGTGGCTCGAACACCTCTCCAGCGACAGCGGCGGCGCGCTCAGCCCGCCGCTTCTGCAGAGCCAGCCGCGCCTGGCCGGAGCCCTCCAGCACCTGCAACGGGACTGGACCGAACTGCAGCGGGCGCGCCAGCAGGCCGAACGGCAACCGCCACCACCCTGCACCGCCGAGGAGCACGCTGCCCTGCAACGTCGCGTGGCGGAGGCCGAAGCCCGAGCCGCGCAGCGCGAAACCGAGCGCGACGAAGCCGAGCAGCGCTGCCTGGCCCTCGAAGCCGAGCGCCAGCGCTGGGACGAGGACCGCCAGGTCTGGGAGCTGACCAAGCGCACCCTGACCGAAGGCTGCTGGGCGATGAACGTGGTCAATGGCGACCCCGACCATCCGCAGAACGTGATTCGCTGGTCGGAGCAGTTCCGCAACCTGATCGGCTATGGCCGCGACGAATTCCCCGATGGCTGGGACAGCTATTTCGGCGTGGTCAACGCCGACGACCTGAAGAACGTGATGAAGGCCTTCAACGCCTCGATGGTCGACAGCAGTGGCGACGGCTTCTACGCAGTGGAATACCGCATGCGTCACAAGAGCCGTGGCGAAGTGTGGTTCCGCGAGCGCGGCCGCTGCCTGCGCGATGCCCGTGGCCGGCTGACCTGGGTCACCGGCGCGGTGCGCGAGATCAGCGACGAGAAGACCGCCGAAAGCCTGCACGAACGGGAACAGGCCAGCATCCAGGCCACCTACGGCCAGATCGCCAAGGTCGCCGGGGTGATCCGCAGCATCGCCGAACAGACCAACCTGCTGGCCCTCAACGCCGCCATCGAAGCGGCGCGGGCGGGCGAAGGGGGTCGTGGCTTCGCCGTGGTCGCCGACGAAGTGCGCAACCTGGCACGGCGGACACAGGAGTCGGTGCAGCAGATCCAGACCATGTTGCAGAGTCAGTAACCGCATCGCTGGCAAGCCAGCTCCCACCTGTCTGTGGGCGCTGACTGGCCAGCGATGAGGCCCTTGAACACACACAACAACAAAAGCCTGAAGGCAAGCGGTCCCCTTCCCTCTGCCCACCACAACTATTCCGAAGAATGTGCATCGAGGATTGAGTGATGGAAGAACAGAAAACGCCGACCCTGGAGGAACTCAAGGGTCTGATCGAGATGACCAACACCCTCAATATGGAAATTTTCTATTGGTGGTGCATCGCCCTGATGATCCTGATTCACGCAGGGTTCCTCTCCTACGAAATCGGCGCCTCGCGCCTGAAGAACGCCCTCGCCGCCGGGGTCAAGAACATCCTCGCCTTCGGCTTCATCGTCCCCACCTTCTTCCTGTTCGGCTGGGCCATCTACAACGCCTTCCCCGACGGCATCGTGCCGCGCATGGACGCACTGCTCGGGGCCATGCCCTGGAGCCAGAGCATGGGCCCGAACATCAAGGACAACGCCACCGGCATCTTCTGGGGCGCCTTCGCCCTGTTCGCCGCCACCACCGGTTCGATCCTCTCCGGGGCCATCATCGAGCGGGCGCGGATGAGCGCCTTCATCATCATGACCATCCTGCTCGGTTCGGTGCTGTGGCTGTTCGGCGCGTCCTGGGGCTGGCACCCGGAAGGCTGGCTGACCGTGAAGTGGGGCTACCATGACGTCGGCGCCGCGGGCGTGGTGCACATGATCGCCGGCTTCTTCGCCCTGGCGGTAGTCATCAACCTCGGCGCGCGTATCGGCCGCTTCAACCCGGACGGCAGCGCCAACGCCATCGTCGGCCACAGCATGCCGATGAGCGTGGTCGGCCTGATGCTGATCATCGTCGGCTTCTTCGGCTTCCTCGGCGGCTGCATCATCTACAGCTCCGGCGCGCAGTGGATCAACATCTACGGCCAGCCCACCACCCTCTCCGCCTTCGCCTTCAACACCCTGATGGGCTTTGCCGGCGGCCTGATCGGCGCCTACCTGACCACCCGCGAGCCGTACTGGATGATGTCCGGCGGCCTGGTGGGGATCATCTCCGTTGCACCGGGCCTGGACCTCTATCACCCCGGCCTTGCCTACCTGATCGGCATGTGCGTCGCCGCCCTGGCGCCGCTGGTGAACAACCTGCTGCTCAAATTCCGCCTCGACGACGCCGTCGGCGCCTTCGCCGTGCATGGTTTTGGCGGCTTCGCCGGGCTGGTGGTCAGCGGTATCTTCCTTGCGGGCTACCCGAACATGAACGGCATGGCGCCGATCAGCTTCTTCGGCCAGCTGGGCGGTGCGGTGGTGATGGCGGCGCTGGGCTTCATTCCGGGTTACCTGGTGTCGTGGGCCCTGATGAAGGCGGGTGTGCTGCGGGTACCGGCCCATGCTGAAGAGCGCGGCCTCGACCTCACCGAAGTCCCGGCCCAGGCCTATCCGGAATGGAGCGGCATCTACGGAGAACCGGCCAGCAAACCCAAGGCGAACCTGATCGCCGAAAGCAAAGCCACCGTCTGAGGAGCAACGCCATGAGCATCAGTACCTACGAAGGCGCCAGCGCCGTGTTCACCTTCGCCGACAAGCCGGTCGTGCTGGGCTTCATCACCCTGGTGGTGGTAGCAGCGACCGTGTATGCCCTGGTGACCACATTCGTGCATGAGAAGCACAGTTATGCGTTGCCGGATGAAGAGTTGCCGAAGTTGAAGTGACACGAATTTCGAGGCCCACACCGTGGGCCTCGAATGGAGGACGAGTCAGCGGCTGCTGTTGGTGGATAGAGGACGGTCGCCAATGCAGTCGGGGGTGTTGGGGCCAATGTAAATAAGACCCGCTGTCACCTCCGGATCAGCTCTACTGCCCCACCCCAGCTGACCACTATCGTGCTGCAGGTCATAGATCTTGCTCTGGCCAAGGAGTTGCCCTGTGCGCTGATCGTAAAGCCGGTAGAAGCCGGGGTATTCCCACCAGGGAAACCAGGTGGTAGGGCCATGATCATCCGGATGCGACCAGCGATGGAAAATATCGGGCAGTATCCAGAAAGGCTTGAAGGTCTCGACCCTGTAGCAACCATTCGGGCTGATCGTCGCATGGCCCAACGGCTGCGCTAATCCGGTTTCCCACCACTCGGACGCGAACCAGACAGCCCCGGAAACTGCAGTGCAGATCAATATCTTCCTGGCGATAGTCACACAAACTCACCCAGGTCGATCAGCCGCTCGTGCTTTCGCCAGAGGACGTCGGAATACACAACAAAATCTCCACCTCGGCCGGTCGCGTCTCTGTAAGTTCGAAAGTCCGCGTTGGTTACTGCTGCAAAAGGCCCGTCTCCCAAGTTGATAATGGTATGTCCCGAAGGAGTCAGACTAATGATCGTCTCGGCCTTGGACAACACTCGGTCTTCTGTCCAAGTCCCTAGGTACTGCGGCCCGTTAAAGTCATAGTTATCTCTGATGTAGAAACCGACGTATGAAACCCTGAAATAGTGCCGATATTTTTCTGTAACCGAATCAAATTCAGTATGTGCTGATCCTACCAATCCGACCTTGACAGTAGCTTTCCCAAGAGCTCCATACATATCATCCAACGTATCCAGAGTTTTGCCAAACTCAGAGAAATTTACTTGCGATACAGCGTCCATCTGCACCGCTGACATATTGAAAAAACCTAGCTCGAAAGGACTTCCCGGCACCCAGCCAGCCGCCGCTAGTCGTTTCCTCAACAACTTAATCGCGTTGGGCGTATCGATTAATGTCTGAGCGAGCTCCACTGCATTCCGAGTACTTTCATATTTCATTGCCCATGCCATCTTCACGATTTGCTGATCACAGTTGGCATCGCTGAAACTCATCGAATTCGGCTGTGTTCTCGTGTCTTTCCAGTCTGCCGGCATCGCCCACGCCGGACTATCAAACCAACGTTGCATAAGCGCCGCAGCCGTTTCCCAGCCCATATTGCGCATGGCTTTTGGCAGGCGCGTGAGGGCCAGCCGGTTGATCACGACCTTCTTGGGTGGGTGGTTCTTACCCGGTGCGGTATCCAAGGTGGCATTCGACAATACATAAAGGGTGTCCGGGCCCAGCGCATCGGCCTGCTCGAAATCGTTCAGGGACATCGCATTACTCCAGAATGGGCGCCGCAGCGCCGGTGGCGATAACCAGATGGATGGTATTGGCGCTGTAGCAGATGTGGCTGTAACCCTGCTCATTGAGCGTATCTCCAGCCAGACAGGTACCATTTTTCAGCAGCGCATACCGACGCGTTCCACACGGCATGCCACGTTGATCGAATAGTTGAAAACCGCCACTGCATCGCTCGATCCCTGTCTCGTCAGCCGTTGCGGGCAACGGACCTCTGTGCGTCACGCTGGACGACTGGGATTCTGGGTGTACTGGCTGATGAGAGTGCGAGCCGACCGCTCGGGAAACGGACGGCTCGGCTTTTCGCTCGTATCGCATGAAGGTTTGCGAGTGAATCAGACGCGCGCGACAGGGGCACGAACTGAGGCTGTCCAGCGTACCCGCCATCAACCGACCATGACTGTCGAACCCCTGGACTCCTCCTTCTATCTGGTAGGTTCTGCCGGTCACCCCGCAAGTCACAGGATCACCCACCCGGGCATGGGCGAAGCCAAACAGGTTAATGGACTCGTCGCCGTACTGGACAACCCCACCACAGGTGGTCTTGTCTCCCGATCGGATGAAAAAACCTTCAATCATTGAACCTCCAATCCTGGCGCCTCCGTCATTGCGACGTACGCCTAGCCATTTGATGGATGACACCGGCGTTCCACAGATCTGAAAGACCAGTTATCCAAACGGCAAAGGATGGGAGCATTAGCAAAAGAAAAAAAGTAGGAAAATTCCTCTTTTCAACCAAGAAACGACTGAGCATTGCCGCTATTTTGCTTTTGCAGGTGCAGCTCAAAACCTACAAGATTGGCGCCAGGTAATTAGCCCAGGAGTGCTGCGGTCCTTATGGAGCTTGTCACCGCGCCGAACCGCAGCGATGACGCCCGACCAGGTAACGGTGCCGGCTGCAATGACGCCATCGCCGGCAAGGCCGGCTCCCACAGGATCCTGTGCCTGCCTGCAATAGGTGTAGATACCCGTGCAGCCACCAACGACCTCAAGCCACCTGACTCTCTCCCACCAGCTTCAACCCCACGATCCCGCCGATGATCATCAACAGGCACAAGCCCTTGAGCACGCCCAGCGACTCGCCCAGGAACAGGCTGCCGTAAACCACCGTCCCCAGGGTGCCGATCCCGACCCACACCGCGTACGCCAGCCCCAGTGGCAACTCGCGCACCGACAGGCTCAGCAGGTAGATGCTCAGGCTGAGGAACACCCCGCAATACAGGCTCGGCCACAGCCGGGTGAAGCCTTCGGTGCGGGGGATGATCGAGGCGTAGAACACCTCGCACACGCCCGCAAGAATCAGGTAACCCCATCCATTCAACCAACCCATCGTCCCACTCCTCGATCCCAATGCAAACGCCGACGCAAGGCGTCGGCGCAGGGTGTTGCAACGCTCAGTTCGAATACTTGTAACCCACCTCGCCATGAGCGGAGAGGTCCAGGCCGTCGACCTCGGCCTCTTCATCCACCCGCAGGCCGCCACACAGGGCTGCCGCCACTTTGAAGGCAACCCAACTGGTAATGGCCGACACGGTGATGCTGAACAGGATGGCGCCGGCATTCACCGACAGTTGCTCCATCAGCCCACGACCCTCGGCGAAGCCCTGGCCACCGATGGCGGTGAGTGCGAACACCGGGGTCAGCAGGCCGCCGAGAATGCCCGCCACGCCATGCACGCCGAACACATCGAAGGCGTCATCGAGGCCGATCATCGGCTTGAGCTTGTCCACCGACCAGACGCACACCGGCCCCGCGATCAGGCCCAGCAGGATGGCGCCCATCGGGCCGACGAAACCGCAGGCCGGGGTGATCGCCACCAGGCCGGCGATGGCGCCGGAGATGGCACCGAACAGGCTCGGCCGGCCACGGTGCTGCCACTCGACGATCATCCAGCCCAGCGCGCCGGCACAACTGGCGAGCATGGTGTTGACCATCACCATCATGGCAAAGCCGTTGGCCGCCAGGGCGCAGCCGCCGCAGAAGCCGAGCCAGCCGACCCACAGCATGCAGCCGCCGGTAAAGGTCATGGTCATGTTGTGCGGGGCCAGTTGCGAGGTGCCGAAACCGCGACGACGCCCCAGCATCCAGGCGCCCACCAGGGCGGCGATGCCGACGTTGAGGTGCACCACGTTGCCGCCGGCGAAGTCCTGCACGCCGAGGTTGAACACCCAGCCGCCGCCCCAGGCCATGTGCGCCATGGGGATGTAGTTGATGGTCAGCCAGATGGCCATGAACACCAGCACCGCACTGAATTTCATGCGCTCGGCGAAGGCGCCGACGATGATTGCCGGGGTGATCGCGGCGAACAGCAGCATGAACAGGAAATACAGGTACTCGGGCAGCGTGCCGACCACCGTGTCCTTGGTCACTCCGCTCATGAACAGCTTGTCGACACCGCCGATCACCGCCTGCAGCGAACCGCCGTCGGCGAAGGTCAGGCTGTAGCCGTACACCGCGAACAGCACCGCCATCAGCGACGAGGTGCAGAACACCTGCATCATGATCGACAGCACGTTCTTGCTCCGCGCCATGCCACCGTAGAACAGCGCCAGACCCGGCAGCATCATCAGCAGCACCACCAGCGAGCACAGCGCCACGAAGGCCGTGTCGCCGCTGTCGATCGCCGGTACCGCATCCTCGGCCAGCGCCGCGGTCATGCTCATCATCAGGGAAAGGCCCAAGGTACCGCGGACCACAGGTGAAAACCGGATCATTGCCCACTGCCTCCAATCGATGGGGATGCCGGCGCTCATTTCGGATGACGGACCGGCATTCGGGTGCCTCGGGAAGGTCGTGCTTGCCCGGGGCTGTTGAGTTGCCTCAACGACAAGGCAATTGGTCTGCCAAGTTCTCCAGCGACGCCAAAAATCAGCGCAGGCCACTGAATCAAAAGGATTTTTAGTTTCAGAAGACGAGCCGGAAAGACGCGTCAATTAATTCCTCAAGGGAAACTAAGTTTCTTTTTGTGCAATTTTAATCACGCCTCACCAGAATGGTGCCGAAGGCCGGCGTCCGCTGGCGGCGCCGCGTCTACAGCTTTGCCCCGCCCTGCCGATGAATCGGTAAACCCCTCGCAATGTGCGACGCCACTGAGGAAACGAAGATGCAGCTGACTCTAAAAACAAAACTGCTGTTGCTCGCCGTCTTGCCCGTACTGATTTTTGCCCTGGTGATCAGCGGCGCAGCGGACCGGATCCTGCGCAGCCTCGCCGAAAGCGAAGTGAGCGAAACCCGCCAGCGCCTGCTGGACGAGAGCCGCCAGAGCCTCGAACACTACATGCAGATCGGCCTCGGTTCGGTCCAGAGCCTGTACGACGGCGCCGCCAACGACGACCCCGCCAGCCGCGCCCAGGCCATCGCGATCCTGTCGAAGATCAAGTACGGCAAGGACGGTTACTTCTTCGCCCACGATTCCAGCGTGGTCCGCCTGTTCCGTGGCGACAGCCCGGTGGACGTGGGCAAGAACCTCAGCGACCGCAAGGACGTCAACGGCGTGTTCATCAACCGCGAACTGGTACGGGTGGCCAAGGATGGCAGCCACTACGTGAACTACAGCTCACCGCTGCCGGGCAACGAAAGCGTGCAGGTGCCCAAGCTCGCCTACAGCTACTACCTGCCCAAGTGGGACATGGCCGTGGGCACGGCGGTGAACCTGGACAACATCGAACTGCGCATTACCGAACTGCGTGCCGAGATCGACCAGCGCATCCAGTCGATCCTCGCCAGCATCCTGGCCATCGCGGCGGTGCTGCTGGTGATCCTCGGCGTCGCCGGGCTGATGCTCAGCAACACCCTGCTCAAGCCGCTCAAGGCAATGAAGGACAACCTCGACGACATCGCCGCCGGCGACGGCGACCTCACCCACCGCCTGCGCGCCGGCAACGACGAGCTGGGCCAACTGGCCGGCTCGTTCAACCGTTTCGTCGAGAAGATCCAGGGCCTGGTGCGCCAGGTGGTGGAGGTCAGCGGCGAGCTGTCGACCCTGGTGGAGTCGGTGGAAAGCCAGAGCCGCCGCTCCGAAGCCGCCATGGAACAGCAACGCCACGAAACCACCCAGGTGGCGACGGCGATCAACCAGATGTCCGCCGCCGCCCTGGAAGTGGCTCACAGCGCGCAGAACGCCGCCCACGCGGCCCAGGAAACCGACACCCAGGGCCAGCAGGCGCGGCAGGTGGTGGACGGCAGCATCAAGCGTATCCACGCCCTGGTGGAGAACATTCGCGGCAGCGGCACCTCGCTGGACAGCCTGCAACAGGACGTGCAGTCCATCGTCAGCGTCCTCGGGGTGATCCGCTCGATCGCCGAGCAGACCAACCTGCTGGCCCTCAACGCGGCCATCGAGGCCGCCCGGGCCGGTGAGGCCGGGCGCGGCTTCGCGGTGGTCGCCGACGAAGTCCGCGGGCTGGCCAGCCGCACCCAGCAGAGCACCCAGGAAATCCAGGTGATGATCGACCGCCTCACCGCCGGCACCCATTCGGCGGTGGAGTCGATGCGTCACTCCTGCGAAACCGGCGATGCCACCCGCGATCAGGCCAGCGAAGCCGGCACCTCGCTGGACGCCATGTCCTCGCTGATCGGCACCATCAGTTCAATGAACGCGCAGATTGCCAGCGCCGCCGAGGAGCAGACCGCCGTGGCCGAGGAAATCAACCGCAGCGTGCACCAGATTGCCGTGGCCGTAGACAGCGTCGCCGAACAGACCCGCCAGGGCGCGCAGACGGCGCAGAGCCTGTCGTCGCTGGAAGCGCACCTGCGGGCGCTGGTGCGTCAGTTCAGGATCTGAACACCCAGGGACTGATGTGGCTCTCTGTTGGTGGATGGTTTGATCGTTCCATGCCCCCTTTTTCCAAGAAAGGGGGCCGCCATAAAGGCGGGAGGGGCCAGCAGCGCCTCAGTCCCGCTCGCCGGTATCGTCATGGGGCCCGCCCTTCGGCGCCTTGGCCGGCCCGACAGGATCGACCTGCGGATCGTCCACGTCAGGCGAATCCGGGTCGAAGCCCAGGTCGTTGTCGCCGCTGGAATGCTCGGAGGAATGCGGGCCGTTGTCGTGCGAGGGTTTGTCGTTCATGGTCTGGCTCCCGATAGGTTCAGAATTAGGGCCTCGCACATGACCACAACGTTCCATCGGATTTCACCCGAATCCGGCCCGCAAATGATTGGCCGGGCACTCTTTGGCGCAGTTCGTCGGGTCTGCGGCAATGGGGTTGAGCAGCCCGGGCCCGGGTTGCGTCGTACCTGAACACGGGACGACCTGTGTGCAACCCGCAACCACATGAGGTGAAGACCATGGCCAAGACCGAAGGCAAGCAGGGCAGCACCAATCCGGGCAATTTCGCCAACGACCGGCAGAAGGCATCCGAAGCCGGACGCAAGGGGGGCCAGAATTCCGGGGGGAACTTCGCCAATGACCGGCAGCGTGCCGCCGAAGCCGGCCGCACCGGAGGGCAACACAGCCATGGCGGTGGACGTAAAAGCCAGTAGTTGAAAAAGGGCCGCATCGCGGCCCTCCCCGCACTCAGTGCTGCGACGCGTCGGACACCGAGAAGGCACTCTCGACAAACCGCTCCAGCTCGTCGGCCTGCAGAATTTCGATGGAGAACTGCCCGAAGCGTTTGGGCAGCCAGATGATCCTCACCCCGCTGGGTGAATCCAGATCCTCCCGCGCCAACGGCTTGCCGTTTTCGTCCTCCGGCTGCTCGCCCTTCGCGACCAGTTCGTCGTAGGCCAGCAGGATGTCCGGCGTTGTGTAGCACTGCCGGTAGATGGTGCCCTCGCCGCTGCGCTCCAGCAGCTCGCGCAGGTTGCCGGTGTGAGGCTGGACCAGGATGAAACGCTCTCCGCCGAACACCACCAGCGCATAGCGCACATGCAGGCCGTCGCGCTGCCAGGTAAAAGGCCGGGACACCCGCGCCGAAAACACCCGGGCATAGTGGGCGCAGGCGGCTTCGAGATCATTGACCAGAATGTCGATGTGGCTGAATTTCAACTCCATGACCGATAGTCCTCCAGGGACGGTATCACGCTACATCCACCCCGCCAGTACGAACGGCAACCAGGCGAACGACAGCACCGTCGAGCACATCACCACATTGGCCACCTGCTCCGGCGAGCGGTTGGCGCGCACTGCGAGCAGGTAATTGAACACCGCCACCGGCATCGCCGACTGCATCACCAGCACGGCATGGGCCAGGTGATCGAGGCCGAGCAACATGCCAATGCCCCAGCCCACCCCCGCCCCCAGCACGATACGCAGGCCGCCGATGAACAACCCGCGCCCTACATGATGCAGGCGGATGCTCGCCAACGAGACACCGAGGGTGAGGAGCATCAGTGGAATCACCATGCCGCCCACCAGGTCGACGGTGTTACTCAGCCACAGCGGCAGGCGCACATCGAAGAAGATCACCGGCAAGGCCAGCGCCAGGCTGACAACGATGGGGTTTTTCAGCAGCGAACGGAAGGTGGTCGCACCGCCTGAAATCGCGATGCCCAGGGTGAACTGGAAGCTGGACAGGGTCAGGAAGAACGCCACCGCCAGCGCCAGGCCCTGATCGCCAAAGGCATACAGCGCCACCGGCAGGCCCATGTTGCCGGTGTTGGGAAACATGAACGCGGGCATCAGCACCCGCCAATGCTCGCCGAACGCACGGCTGACGCCGTAACCGATCGCGGCCATCACCAGCATGCAGATCACACAGGCCAGGGCCATGTGGGTGAAGGCGGCGGGATCGAGCTGGGTGCGATGCAGGGTCGACAGCACCAGGCACGGCGTGCCGATGGTCATCACCAGGCTGGCGATGAATTCCGTGGGGTAGGCATTGCCCTTGCGGGCCCAGATGAAGCCGATACCGGCGACGATGAAAACCGGTGCCAGAACGGCGAACAGCGAAGCCAGCATGGAAGCGTGTCCTGTGTAAAAGGTGTCCATGCTAGAAGCCCGCGGGGGCCGGGCGCAAGCCGTATGGCCTGGCGCCCCTCCGGGCCCCCACCAGGGTGGCGCCTACTTTTCCTCGCTCTTCTTGGTCTTGCCGCCTTTCACCAGGCCATGGCGGATCTCCTTCGACGGCCCGTAGCCGTAGAAGGACGCATAGCACTTGCTGAAATGGCTCGGCGAAACGAAGCCGCACGCCAGCGCCACATCGATCAGTTGCAGGTCGGAGTGCTGCAGCAGGCGGCGGCTTTCGGTGATGCGCAGTTCCAGGTAGTAACGCACCGGGGTGGTGCCCAACTGGGTCATGAACAGGCGGCCGATCTGCCGTTTGGAACGGCCGACGTAATGGGCCAGTTGATCCTGGCTCAAGGGTTCTTCGATGTTGGCGCTCATCAGGTTGATGGCTTCGCGCAGCGGCTCGCTCATTTTCTCGTGCAACGTCGGCCGCGCCCGGCGATAGCGGGACTCTTCGAAGGCGAGAATATCGACGATGGCATCCACCATGCCCCGACCATGCAGGGTGTTGATCCACTCCAGGACCATGTGGAAAGCTCCGGCGGGACTGGCGGCGGTCAGGCGGTCGCGGTCGACCATGTAGCTTTCGCTGGTGACCTGGCTGTCCCTGGCGATCTCTGCCACGGCACCACGGTGCTCGGGATGCACGGCGCAGCGGTAGCCGTCGAGCAGTCCGGCCTGGCCAAGGAACCAGGCACCGTTCCACAAACCGGCCAGGGCCACATGCTTCTCGGCCGCGCGCAGGAGCATCTGCGCCAGCTCCGGAATCGGCTGCAGCACGGTGCGCAGGCCGCCACACACCACCAGCAGGTCAAGGTCATCGAGGCTGGCGGAACTGAGGGCGGCATCCGGGCAGATCACCAGCCCCAGGTCGCTGACCCGCGAGCCGCCGTCCATGGTGAAGGTGCGATAGGTGAAGGATGCCGACTGGATCAGGTTGGCGGTGACCACGGTGTCCAGCGCCTGGGTGAAGGCCGGCAGGGAGAAGTGTTCGAGCAGGATGAACCCTACCCGTCCCTGATGCGCGGCGCCTTGCCCTTTTTCGCCCGTGAAGCGCAGGTTCGAGCCCTGCATGGCATCACTGAAATGCCTTCTTTCAACCACGTTAATGCCTCGTTCGATCTTGTTCTGGTGTGACCGGAGTGACTTCGGAAACCACAACGCCGGCGTGCATCGTGGATGATGCACGCCGGCGCGGCGCTTATCCAACAGCCGTTGCAGGATTTTTCGTCAGTGTGCGGCCCTCACCCGACGCCCCTGGAGTGCGCCGCGGGACAGCCGGTCGAGCAGCAGTGCCACGGCCACGATGGTCAGGCCGGCACGCAAGCCCAGGCCCATTTCCATGCGGGTCAGGCCGCGGGTTACTTCCGCCCCAAGACCGCCCGCCCCCACCAGCCCGGCCAGCACGACCATGGCCAGCGACAGCAGGATGCACTGGTTCAGGCCCACCAACAGGGTCGGCATGGCCGACGGCAGCTCGATTTTCAGCAGGATGCCCCGAGGCGTCGCGCCCATGGCCTGGCCCAGTTCCAGCAGGTCGCGGGGCACCTGGTTGAACGCCAGGGTGGTGAGGCGCAGCATCGGCGGAATGCCATAGATGATGGTGGCGAGGATCGCCGGCACCTTGCCCAGGCTGAAGATCATCACCGCAGGAATCAGGTAGACCCACGGCGGCACAGTCTGCATCACGCTGAGGATCGGCTGCAGCACTGCGTCCAGGCGCTTGATCCGCGATGCCAGCACACCCAGCGGGAAGGCGATGGCGACCGAAATCAGCACCGCCACCGTGACCAGGGCGATGGTCTGCATCGACGCGGTCCAGAACCCGGACAACAGGCAGAAACCGAGCATCACCGCCGCCAGCACCGCCGCGCGCAGGTTGATCAGCACCCCGGCAAGTACCGCCACCAGAGCGATCATGCCGTAGGCGGGAATCGCCAGCAGTGCGCCTTCGATACCACCCAGGACCAGCTCGATGAAACGGCTGATGGCGGCGAACAGGCCGTGCAGGTTGGCATTGAGCCAATCCACCGAGGGCGCCAGCCAGGCGCCGGGCGAAAACTTGAAGTCAGCAGGATTCATTGCGCGGCCCTCCTGCCCAGGCGCGTGGCGCTCTGGGCCATGCGGTCGAGGATCAGGGTAAGAATGACGATGGCGATGGCGGCGTTGATCGACATGGCGATGTCCAGGGTGCGGATGGCGCCGTAGATCACCTCGCCCAGCCCGCCGGAACCGACGATGCCGGCGATCACTACCATGCCGAAGGCCATCATCAGGCCCTGGTTGACCCCGGACATGACGCTCGGCAAGGCGAACGGCAGGCGGATCTTGTAGAACTGCTGCCAGCCGGTGGTGCCGCTGGCGTGGCCCAGTTCGAGGAAGACCTTGGGCGTCATGCGGATGCCCAGGGACGTCAGGCGTACCACCGGCGGCACGGCAACGATGAACGTCGCCACCAGCGCGGTGCCCGGGCCGTAGCCGAGCAAGGCGATGGCGGGCAGCAGATAGATGTAGGGCGGCAGGGTCTGGATCAGGTCCAGCACCGGCTCGCTGACCCGGTCCAGCGACGGCATCAGGCCGGCGGCAACGCCGAGGGGAATGCCGACGATCAGCGCCATGCTGGTGGCGGCCAGCACCAGCGCCAGGGTGCTCATGGTCTGCGGCCACAGGCCAATGATCGAGCAGAGCAACAGCCCGACCATGGCACCCACGGCAAACCGCCAACTGCGGGTAAGGCGCCAGCCGAGCACGCCGAACAGCAGGATGATCACGTAGTACGGCACCAGGGTCAGGCCGCTGTAGATGGCCTGGTAACCCGCGTGCAAGACATCGTTGAGACCGTCGAAGAACCAGCCGCCGTTGTCCGACAGCCACTCCAGCCGGGCATCGACGAATTCGTCGAAGGCCGCGGCGAAACCGGAAGCGTTCATGGGGTTTTCTCCAGCACCGCAGCCGACGACTCGGCAGCCGGGGTGCCCTGCACGCCGCGCAGCAGGTCCTGCTGGGTGATGACACCGAGCACCTGGCCATTCTCGACCACAGCCAGGGCATCGTCGCCGGAACTGATCATCAGGTTGATCAGGGCATCCAGGTCGGTCTGCGGACCGGCGCTGACCAGCCGCGCCGGGTCCACATCAGGCCGCGCCAGACGGAAGGCTTCGCAGGACGACAGGATCGAATGCGCCTTGACCAGGTGCAGCCGCGAGATGCCGGCGACGAACTCGGCCACGTAGGCATCGGCGGGCTTGAGCACGATGTCCTCGGCGGTGCCCTCCTGGATGATCACACCGTCCTTCATGATGGCGATGCGGTCACCGATGCGGATGGCTTCTTCGAGGTCGTGGGTGATGAATACCGCAGACTTGCCCAAGGACTTGGTGAGTTGGCGGAACTCGTCCTGCAGCTGCCGGCGGATCAACGGATCGAGGGCGCTGAACGGTTCGTCCATCAGGATCACTTCCGGATCGGAGGCAATCGCCCGGGCCAGGCCGACGCGCTGCTGCATGCCGCCGGACAGTTCGTCCGGGTAGCGCTGCGCCCAGTCGCTCAGGCCGACTTTCGCCAGCGCCTGTTCGGCCACCTTGTGTCGCTCGGCCTTGGAAATACCGCGCACCTCCAGGCCGAAGGCGGCGTTTTCCAGCACGGTGCGGTGCGGCAGCAAGGCCACGCTCTGGAACACCATGCCGATGTGGCGGGCGCGGGTTTCGCGCAGCGCTGCAGCATCGAGGGCGGCAATGTCCTTGCCTTTGATCAGGATCTGCCCGGAGGTCGGATCGATCAGGCGGTTGAACATACGGATGAGGGTCGACTTGCCACTGCCAGACAACCCCATGATGCAGAAAATCTCGCCACGCTTGACCTTGAGGCTGACCTCCGAGACGCCGACCACGCAGCCGTACTCCTGGAGAATCTGCTTCTTGCTCAAACCACGCTCTTTATAAGCACGCATGGCGGTATCGGCGTTCTTGCCAAAAATCTTCCAGACCGATTGGCACTCCACCAATACGTCTTCTGCTACATCGCTTGCTGTGTTCATCTCGCACCCGTCGAACCAGGAATCTGGTTGGCTTTTTTATTACGTTCAGTTCGGCAGTGTTCAAAGCGTTGCCCGGAAACGCCCCGGACAACGCGGTACTTCAAATCAGTATTTTTTGATGTTTTCCCAGCGTTTGATCAGGTCGGCGTTTTTCGTCGACCAGTCGGCGACCGCCTCTTCCACGGTCTTGCCGTCTTTCATCGCACCGTTGATGGCGGTGATGTCAGCCAGCGGCAGATAGACTCCGGCGACCAGTTCGCGGGCCTGCGGGTACTGCGCCGAGAAGCCCTTCTGACCGATCCAGTAGTAACCCTGCGGTGGCGCGAAGGAGCCTTTCGGGTCCTTGAGGAATTTCACGTCGAACTTCTGGCTCATCCACGATGGCTCCCAGGTGGTGACCGCGATCCATTCCTTGCGGTCCACGGCGGACTTGAGCGCAGCGGTCATGGCGGCGGTACTGCCTTCGAGGAGGTTGAGCTTGAGGCCGTAGTCGGTCACCGCTTTGGCGGCATCGCTCATCAGGCCCGAACCCGGCTCGATGCCGACGATCTTGTTGCCGAACTTGTCGGCGTTGGCGTTGAGTTCTTCCAGCGAATCAATGGTGACGTAGCGCGGAACGGCGATGGCCTGGTACAGGCCGTGGGAAACCGGCGAGATCTTCTCCAGACGGTTCTTGTTCTTTTTCCAGTAATCCTGGGCGGCGTAGTCGATCTGCGAGGCGAGGAGCTGGATGTCACCCTTGCCCAGCGCGGCGTAGGCGATGCCCCATTCGGAGAAGTTGGTCACCTTGACGGTGTAGCCGGCATCTTCGAGGACTTTCTTGGTCACGGTGGTGATGGGCGTGAGGTCTTCCCACGACAGCGTGCCCATGGTGATGGTCTTTTCCTCGGCGTGGGCCTGGAACGCGGTAAGACCGACCATTGCGAGCGTACAGAGAGCCTTCCGGAAGAATTTCATTGTGGTTCATCTCCTGGTTGTGGTGCTGGCAGGGCAATGGCTTGCCCATTGATTGTTGTTGGTTTCTAGCACTGCGTGTTTCTGGATGCAGCCAAGCTCGACTGCACCCGCTTCACAACTTTCTGGCGGGGGATTTCTGGCGCCGGGTTCACCGGTTGACCAGGGGAAGTGCCCGCGAACACTGGCCTTGAGGCGAGATTCGCACGGGTTCAGGAGGCGGTCAACGGAATTGTATTCTTTGTGTATACCCGAAGAATTCAAAAAGAATTCATGAGAAGTGCTATTTTCCCCAGTGTTTTCAGGGCTCTGAGGCCCTGAACGGTGCCTGAGACCTTGTCGTGCACTGGCATGTCAATGGCGGGATTTGATAAGAGTGCGTCTCGTGGATGCCATAAAGACCTTCTTTTCGGGCACCCTTTGTAGCTGTACACCAATGAAGCCGGGGATCAGACCCTGTCACAGCCCTCTCGATCAGCAGCCGTGACCGCTCATCGAAATATCTGTAGACACATTGTCTTTTCCTCCCCTATATTCGTTATACAAATTGTAGACACAAACTGATGAGTACAAAAAAGGCTCCCATGAAAGCCACCGCAGCCGTCTCCCCAGCCATCGTCGATGCCTCCCCGGATCGCAAGGCGCTTCTGTCCGAAGCGCTGCGCCGGCGCATCCTGAGCATGGAACTGGCACCCGGCGCGGTGGTGGATGAACTGGCACTGTGTGAAGAGTTCGGGCTGTCCCGCCCGCCGGTTCGCGAGTTGCTGCGGCAGATCGCCGCCGAGGGCTACATCGAGCTGGAGGCCAACCGCGCCCCGCGCGTGGCGGCCATGAGTCATGAGTCATTGCGGGCCTTCTTCCTGGCCGCGCCGCTGGTCTACATCGCCACCACCCAGTTGGCCGCCACCCGCGCCACCGAGGCGGAGATCGCAGAGCTGCGCCGGATCCAGGCCCTGTTCCGCCAGGCCATCGAAGAGCAGCACGTGGAAAACCGGGTCATCTACAACGACGAGTTCCATCTCGAGATCGGCAAGATGGCCCACAACGATTACCTGATGCCGAGCCTGCGCCGGGTCCTGATCGACCACGCACGCCTGGGCAAGATTTTCTACCGCCACCCCACCACCATCGACATGCAAAAGGACCTGGAGCTGGCCTGTGACCAGCACGACCAGATCATCGAAGCCATTGCACGTCACGACAAGGAAGCGGCGGGACAACTGATTCGCGAGCATATGGAACTGTCGCGCCGGCGCATGGCGGAATACGCCGCACCGGAAGGCATGGAGGTATCGCTCGCGTTTTGAAATACCCCGGAGCATGAAGGTTGGCGAGGTTCGCCAGTCATTTCGGCCTGGGTGGCAACACCGGATCAAACAAGAACAGCCAGGTCCCTGAAATGACAAAAGTAACCTCGTTGCCGGCCGATGATAAATCGTGCGGCTGGTATCACCTGAGCCCGTCGCGCAAGCCGCGGCCGGCCCATGTCGGCAACCGCAGTGCGCGCTGGGTGGTGCTCGGCGCCGGCTACGTCGGCCTCGCCGCCGCCCGCCAGTTGGCGCTGAAGTTTCCTGACGAAGAGATCGTACTGATCGAGGCACAGGAAGTCGGCTTCGGCACGGCTGGCCGCAATGCCGGCTTCGCCATCGACCTCCCCCACGACATCGGTGCCGAGGACTACATCGGCGACATCGATATCGCGAAAATCTCGTTGCGCCTGAACCTCACCGGCCAGAACTACCTCAAGGATCTGGTGGCCGAGCACGGCATCGATTGCCAGATGAAGTTCTGCGGCAAGTACCAGGCCGCCGTCGAAGAACGCGGCATCGCCGTCCTCGACGCCTACCGCCGTGGCCTGGAAAAGCTCGGCCAGCCCTTCGAGGTGATCGAAGGCGCCGACCTGCCGGACCACATCGGCACCCACTTCTACCGCAAGGCCCTGTTCACCCCCGGCACCGCCTTGATCCAGCCCTCGGCGCTGGTCAAGGGCCTGGCCGAAAGCCTGCCGTCCAACGTCACGCTGTATGAGTGGACGCCCATCACCGACGTCGAATACGGCGCCAAAACCGTCCTGCGCCACGCAGGCGGCAGCATCACCGCCGAAAAGCTGGTGCTGGCCAACAACGCCTTCGGCGGCCATTTCGGTTTCCTCAAGGGCACCATGCTGCCGGTCTTCACCTACGCCAGCCTGACCCGCCCGATGACCGCCGAAGAACAGGCCCGCCTGGGCGGCAAGCCGTACTGGGGCGTGATCCCCGCCGACCCGTTCGGCACCACGGTGCGCCGTACCCCGGACAACCGCCTGCTGGTGCGCAACAGCTTCAGCTTCAACCCCAGCGGTCGTGCCAACGGCAAATATCTGGAGCGCTTCATCAGCCGCCACAAGGCCTCGTTCGACCGCCGTTTCCCGATGCTTCCGGATGTCGGCATCGAATACACCTGGGGCGGCGCGCTGGCGATGTCGCGCAACCATGAAAGTTTCTTCGGCCAACTGGCACCCAACGTCTACGGTGCACTGTGCTGCAACGGCCTGGGCGTCACCCGTGGCACCGCCACCGGCAAACTGCTGGCGGACTGGCTGAGTGGCGAACGGAACGATCTGATCGACTTCCTGCTGCGCTCGCCGGGCCCCAACGTCAACCCGCCCCAGCCGTTCCTGTCGCTGGGCGTGAATGCCAATTTGAAGTGGGGACAGATGCGCGCCGGCAAAGAAAGTTAATCACCCGAAGTTCTGACGCAGTTTCTTTAAATAACGATTGCCGCACGCTTGAAGTGTGGTGATGCGGGTTAGTGCACCCGTAAACAACGTCGCGATGGCCGTTTGCAAGTTCCGGGACTGGAATGTTTTCAGCGCCGTGGACCCATTCGGCCTCGAGAAACCCGACGCTCGATAATGCAGGAAATAATAATGACAACGCCTAATTGTTCAGTTGAAGACGTTCCACTCAATCGCTTTCACCAGTTGCTCACCGTGCGCTCCGGCGGCGGTTCGTTCGTCGACGGCTATGTGCTCAGCATCATTGGCGTGGCCATGGTGCAAATGTCCGCGGGGCTGAGCCTCACCGCGTTCTGGCAGGGCATGATCGCCGCCTCGGCGCTGATCGGCATTTTCTTCGGCGGCTTCCTCGGTGGCTGGCTGACCGACCACTTCGGCCGCAAGCGCATCTTCTTCGTCGGCCCGGTGCTGTTCATCCTCGGTTCGCTGGTGCAGTTCTGGGTCGAGTCCGGCCCGCAACTGTTCGCCCTGCGCTTCCTGATCGGCGTTGCGGTCGGCATCGAATACCCGGTGGCCACCGCGCTGCTGGTGGAGTTCCTGCCGAAGAAATACCGCGGCCCGCGCCTGGCGACCCTGACCATCCTCTGGTTCGCCGGTGCCGCCTTCGCCTACATCCTCGGCCACTTCATCCTCGCCGCCGGTGGCGAGAACGGCTGGCGCCTGGTGCTGGCGAGCCCGGTCATCATCGGCGCGCTCCTGTTCGCCGTGCGCATGGGCACCCCCGAGTCGCCACGCTGGCTGCTGAGCAAGCACCGGCCGCAAGAAGCCGAGGCCATCATCAAGCAGGTCTACGGCAACGGCTTCTCGCTGAAGAACCTGCCGGAACAGGCCCAGGAGAAGAAGACCTCGCTGCTCAGCCTGCTCAGCTCCGGCTACGGCAAACGCATGCTGTTCGTCGCCATGTTCTGGTCGTGCTCGGTGATCCCGGTATTCGCCGTCTACTCCTTCGCCCCGAAAGTGCTCGAAGCGCTGAACCTCAAGGGCGACTGGGCGTCCTTCGGCTCGGTGGCCATCACGCTGCTGTTCGTGGTCGGCTGCATCATCGCCACCCGCCTGATCAACAGCATGGGCCGGCGCAGCATGCTGATCCACAGCTTCCTGTGGTCGGGCCTGGCCCTGCTCGGTCTCGGCGCCTCCCACGACAGCTCGCCGATGGCGGTGCTGGTGCTGTTCGGTGCCTACGCCCTGTTCATCGGCGGCGCCCAGGTGCTGCAACTGGTCTACCCCAATGAGCTGTTCCCCACCGAGATCCGTGCCAAGGCGGTCGGTATCGGCACCTCGCTGTCGCGTATCGGTGCGGCCGTCGGCACCTGGCTGGTGCCGATGTCGCTGCAGACCCTGGGTATCGCCCAGACCATGTACGCCGCGGCCATCGTCACCCTGATCGGCCTGCTGTTCGCCTGGGCCCTGGCCCCGGAAACCCGTTCCCTGACTCTGCAACAAGCCGCCTCGCTGAACTGAGCGCGGCCTGAAACTTCCTTGCGTCCCACTGGAGAAAACCCATGAAATTCGAAGGCATCTACACCCCCGCAGTCACCCCGTTGAACGCTGACGGCAGCATCGACAAGGCCGGCTTTGCCGCGGTGCTGGACTACCTGGTGGAGTCGAAGATCCACGGCATCATCATCGGCGGCTCCACCGGCGAGTACTACGCCCACACCGCCCAGGAGCGCTTCGACCTGGCCGCCCAGGCCAAGGACGTGATCAACGGCCGCATCCCGCTGATCATCGGTACCGGCGCGATCCGCACCGAAGACTCGGTAGCCTTCGCCAAGCACGCCAAAGAGATCAAGGCCGACGCGCTGCTGGTGGGCACCCCGCCCTACGCCCTGCCGACCCAGCAGGAAATCGCCATCCACGTCAAAGCCGTGGACGCCGCCGCCGACCTGCCGATCATGCTCTACAACTACCCTGGCCGCATGAGCGTGAGCATGGGCCCCGAGTTCTTCGATGCCGTGGCTGATGTGAAAAACATTGTCGCCATCAAGGAAAGCTCCGGCGACATGAACCAGTTGCACCGCCTGGCCACGAAGTACCCGCACATCTCGCTGTCGTGCGGCTGGGACGACCAGGCCCTGGAGTTCTTCGCCTGGGGCGCGCAGAGCTGGGTCTGCGCCGGTTCCAACTTCATCCCGCGTGAGCACGTGGCCCTGTACGAAGCCTGCGTCATCGAGAAGGACTTCGCCAAAGGCCGTCGCATCATGGCGGAAATGATGCCGCTGATGGACTTCCTCGAAGGCGGCAAGTTCGTCCAGTCGATCAAGCACGGCGTCAGCCTGAACGGCCTGAGCACCGGTGGCGTTCGCGCGCCGCTGCAAGGCCTGGATGCTGCCGAACAGGCCGCACTGGCTGATGTGGTCGCCACCCTGAAGTCCAACATCGCCAAGATCGTCGAGGGCAAGTGAGATGGCCGAACTCCTGAGCAAAGCCGAATACGTTGCCCTGGCCGCCAAGCTGCAGCCGCGTAACCAGGCCTTCATCGACGGTGAATTCCGCGACGCCATCGGCGGTCGCACCTTCGTCACCACCAACCCGGCCACCGGCGAGAAGCTGGCCGAAGTCGCTGCCTGCGACGTGCAGGACGTCAACGTTGCCGTCGCCGCCGCCAAGGCCGCCTTCGAAGATGGCCGCTGGAGCGCGCTGACGCCGGGTGCCCGTAAAAAGGTCCTGCTGAAGTTCGCCCAGTTGCTGGAAGACAACGCTCACGAACTGGCGGTACTGGAAGCCCTGGACAGCGGCAAGCCGGTCAGCGAATGCCAGAACGTCGACGTGCCGGAAACCATCCACACCCTGCGCTGGCACGCCGAGCTGATCGACAAGATCTACGACGCCACCGCCCCGACCGGTTCGGCCGCCGTGACCATGGTCGTGCGTGAAGCCATCGGCGTGGTCGGCCTGGTGCTGCCGTGGAACTTCCCGCTGCTGATGCTGGCCTGGAAGATCGGCCCGTCGCTGGCCGCCGGTTGCTCGATCGTGGTCAAGCCGGCCAAGGAAACCACCCTCACCGCCCTGCGCGTCGCCGAGCTGGCGCACGAAGCCGGCATCCCGGCCGGTGTGTTCAACATCGTCCCTGGCGGTGGTCGTGAAGCCGGTGAAGCCATCGGCCGCCATATGGACGTGGCCATGGTCAGCTTCACCGGTTCCACCGATACCGGTCGCCTGTTCCTCAAGTACGCCTCCGAGTCCAACCTCAAGCGCGTCGTTCTGGAACTGGGTGGCAAGAACCCGGCCGTGGTCATGAACGACTGCGAAGACCTCGACTCCGTGGCCCAGTTCGTCACCGCCGGTGCCTTCTGGAACATGGGCGAGAACTGCTCGGCGTCCTCGCGCCTGATCGTCCACAAGGACGTCAAGGACGAGCTGCTGTCGCTGATCTCCAAACACGTCAAGGACTGGAAGCTGGGCGACCCGCTGGACCCGGACAACCGCCTCGGCGCCATGGTCAGCAAGGCGCATTTCGAGAAAGTCCGTTCGTACCTGGAATACGCCGCCGAGCAGAAGCTCACCGTGGCCCTGGGTGGCGAGACCCAGGACGGCGTATTCGTGCAGCCGACCATCGTTGATGGCGTGGCCCGCGACAGCCGCCTGTTCGTCGAGGAAATCTTCGGCCCGGTGCTCAGCGTGACCACCTTCGACACCATCGACGAAGCCATCGAACTGGCCAACGACACCGTCTACGGCCTGGCGGCTTCGGCCTACACCGGCAGCCTGCGCAATGCCCTGCGCCTGTCGCGGGAAATCCGCGCCGGCGTGGTCACCGTCAACTGCTTCGGCGAGGGCGATGCCTCGACGCCGTTCGGAGGCTACAAAGAGTCCGGATTTGGCGGTCGTGACAAGTCCATCTGGGCGCATGATCAGTACACGGAGCTGAAGACCATCTGGATCGACGCCTCGTGAGCTGAAACCCGGGTACTGTTCTGACGGAGTTCGGTACCTGACCCGGCCACCGCCCCACGCAGGCGGTGGCCACCCTGATCCATTTCGCAGTACGGCGAACGAGCAGCACGGCCCGTGCAGGCCACTACAACGTTGCGGCGCTGAAGGCTTCCAGTCCTGGAAGACCACACATACTCCCATACCCAAAAACCCAGTCCGCACGACCACCGGAGAGTGCTCGCGTGCGCACATTTGCACAGACTTTCTACTGCCCATGCTCGCTTCCAACGTTTCAACCCAGGGTGCAACCCTGGGGCATCGCAATGCACTGATCATCGCCCACCTGGCCGCCGTGCTGTTCGGCCTCACCGGCATCCTCGGCCACCTGATCGACGCCAGCGCCTCGGTCATCACCTTCGGCCGTGCCGCCTTCGCGGTGCTGGCTCTGGGCGCCGTGGCGCAATTCCAGCGCCGTGGCGTATTCCATCAACTGAACTGGCGCAAACTGGCCATGATGGCCCTCAGCGGGGTCATGCTCATGGCTCACTGGGTAACCTTCTTCATCGCCATCAAGGTCGGTGGCGTGGCCGTGGCCACCCTCGGCTTCGCCAGCTTCCCGGCGTTCATCGCCCTGCTCGACCTCGCGGTGTTCCGCGAGCGCATCGGCGCCAGCGAAAGCCTGCTGTTGCTGCTGGTGAGCATCGGCCTGGTGCTGGTGGTGCCGTCCTTCGACCTGCTCGACCAGGGCACCGTCGGACTGCTCTGGGGCCTGGCCTCGGGGTTGTCCTTCGCGTTGCTGGCGATCACCAACCGGCGCGGCCTGCAAGGGGCCAACGCGGTGCAGGTGGCGTTCTGGCAGAACATGACCGTCGCCTTGCTGGTGGCGCCGTTCGCCCTCGACGACATGATGATCCGTGGGCTGAGCCACAGCGACTGGATCTACCTGGCGATGCTCGGCGTGTTCTGCACCGGTTTGTCGCAGTACCTGTTCGTCAAGAGCCTGGAAGGGCTGGAGGCGCGCAGCGCGGGGATGATCATCGCCCTGGAGCCGGTGTATGCGATCGCCTGCGCCTGGTGGCTGTTCGGCGACCAGCCGTCGCTGCGGATGGTGGCGGGGGCGTCGTTGATCATCCTGGCGACGATCCTGTCGGCGTGGGGCAAGCTGGCCCGGTCCGAGTGAGGTCCGGAGTCAGCCATATGCCTGATCGCCGGCAAGCCGGCTCCCACAGGTCCGAGGCAGGCCATAGTGCTACGTTCGGCACGAAACCTTGTGGGAGCTGGCCTTGCCAGCGATGAGGTCAGAAGCCCAGCGCAGTTGCCGCGCCCGTACCGACTCGGCCGACTCGCCCACCAGTTCGGCATAGACAGCCGGCGCCGTGGCGCCTTCGGTACTGATCAGCAACACCCGCGACCGGGCGTTCAGCCCAACGGTTTCGGCGTCGGCCGGCGACTCGGCCAGGCGCCGCAGCGCTGCCAGCCCGGCCACCGCCGACTCCCCCGCCTCCAGCGGAATATCACGCTCGCTGCCGGCGGCCAGGTGACCCATGGCGAGCACCGCCTCGTGGTCGTCCAGGGTCATGAAGAAGTCCACGCAAGGCTGCAGGAACTGCCACGCCAGTGGCGAGGTTTCCCCGCAGGCGAGCCCGGCCATCACCGAGTCCACCGAGCCGGTGGCCCTGGCGGCGCGTCCGGCCAGGGCACTCTGGTACAGGCAGTCGGCCTGTTCCGGTTCGACCACGATGAAGGTCGGGCGCTGCTCGCCCTGCAATTCCCACAGGTAGCTGGCGATACCCGCTGCCAGGCCACCGACGCCGCCCTGCAGGAACACATGGGTAAAGCCCTCGGCACAGGCCTCGACGACCTCGGCGGCGATGGTGCCATAACCTTGCATCACGTCGCGAGGGATGTCTTCGTAGCCTTCATACGAGGTGTCCGCCACCACCAGCCAGCCGTTGCGATTCGCCAGCGCGGCGGCCTCTTCCACCGACTCGTCGTAGTTGCCGCTGATACGCACGATCTGCGCGCCGTAGGCGGCGATCGCCTGTTCTCGCTCGACGCTGACATTGGCATGCAACACGATCACGCAACGGCAACCGACGCTCTGTGCCGCGGCGGCCAGGGCACGGCCGTGGTTGCCGTCGGTGGCGCTGATGACTGTGAAATCGCCCAGGGACCGGCGGTATTCGCCGGCCAGCAGCGCCGGTACATCGAAACGCTGCTCGGGAAAGCGCCGAAGGATCAAGCGTACCAGCGCGATCGGCGCACCCAGGGCCTTGAAACTGCCCAGCGCCGAGCGCCGTGATTCATCCTTGACCCGCAACTGGCCTATCCCCAGCTCGACCGCCAGGTCCGGCAGCGAGTAAAGCGGCGTGGCGCCCCGGTTGAGTCCGGTCCAGTGGCCCAGCCATTCACGACTTTCCCGGGCCCTGGCGACGCTCATGAGGCGCTTCAGCGCATCAGGGTATGGCTGGCGGGTGGCATTCGGGTTGGCTAACAGCATTGAGTCGCTCCGGGGTGGGATGAGAAAAAAGCATCAGGAAAGCCGCCGCACCACCACATCCAGCAGGACTTCGGCGCCTTCGATCAACGCTGCATCGTCGGTGTGCTCACGCGGGTTGTGGCTGATGCCGCCACGGCTGGGCACGAAGATCATCGCCGCCGGGGCGATGCGGGCAATCATCTGTGCATCGTGGCCGGCACCGGAGGTCATGCGCCGGTGGCTCAGGTCCAGGCGTCGGGCACTGGCTTCGATGGCATCGGCCAGCCCCGCGTCGAACACTACCGGCTCGAAGCGCACCCGTTGCTCGCGGCTGACGCTGACGCCCTCCTCTTGCGCCAGCCGGTCGAGTACCTCGGCGAAGCGCTGCTCGGCCTGACGCAGGCGCGATTCATCGGGATCGCGCAAATCGACAGTGAAGGTCGCCCGGCGCGGGATCACATTGATCACGTTGGGTTCGAAAGCGATGCAGCCAGTGGTCGCCAGCGTGGTGCCGGCGGAGTCCCGGGCGATGGCACGGGCCTCGGCCACTGCGGCGCAGGCGACATAGCCCGCGTCGTGGCGCAGGCGGGTCGGCGTGGTGCCGGCATGGTTGGCGCTGCCTTTGACCGTGACCTGCTGCCAGGAAATGCCCTGCAGGTTCTCCACCACGCCGATCTGGATACCCTCGGCTTCGAGAGTCGGCCCCTGTTCGATATGCAGTTCGAGGTATTCATGGGGCACGATGGCGCCCGGCTCCAGGTCGCCGGCATAGCCGATGCGCGCCAGCTCGTCGCCAAGGCGACTGCCGTCGGTGCCGAGGGTATCCAGCGCCGCCTGCAGCGACAGGCCACCGGCATGTACCAGCGAGCCCATCATGTCCGGCTGGTAGCGCACGCCCTCTTCGTTGGTGAACGCCGCCACGGTGATCGGCCGCGCCGGCAATACCCCGGCGTCACGGAAAGCACGCACCACGGCCAGGCCGGCGAGCACACCGTAGCAGCCGTCGAGGGCGCCGGCGTTGGTCACGGTGTCGATGTGCGAGCCCATCATCAGCGGCGCCAGGTCTTCGCCAGAGGCGGCGGGCAAGGTAGCGAAGATGTTGCCGATACGGTCGATGCGCACGCGCAGATCCAGCGCTTTCATCCAGGCCACCACCTGGTCGCGGCCGGCCTTCTCGGCATCGGTCAACGCGATGCGGGTACGTCCACCCTGCTCCGGGTCGGCGCCTATGTCGCCGAGAAGGCGGATCTGCTCCAGCAGCAGTGCGCCGTTGAGCTGAAGGTTCATCGAAAGTCTCCGCGTGTTCAGTTGATGGATAAATCCTATTTCAACGTCACGCAGTTATTTCTTGATTTCAGGCGCATAAATGAATTTTTATTCCGCATTCGCCCGCCCTGGCGGGCTTTCCTTTCAGGAGCCATTTGCATGAGCCTGGACCCCTTCGACCTGGCGTTGCTGGAAGCCATCCAGCAAGACGCCACCACCTCCCAGCAAGACCTCGGCGCCCGGGTCAACCTGTCCCCCGCCGCCGTCAACCGCCGCCTGAAAAAGCTCAACGCCGAGGGCGTGGTGCGCAAGACCGTGTCACTGGTGGACCCGGTTGCCGTCGGCTACAGCCTGACCGTGATCACCGAAGTCGAGGTGGAGAACGAACGCCTCGACCTGCTCGATGCCATGAAGCGTACCTTCCTCGCCTGTCCCCAGGTGCAGCAGTGCTACTACGTGGCCGGCGAGTGCGACTTCGTGCTGATCATGGCGGTGAAGAACATGGAGCAATACACCGAACTGACGCGGACGCTGTTTTTCGAGAGCAACAACGTCAAGCGCTTCAAGACACTGGTGTCGATGAGCAATGTGAAGGTGGGGTTGAATGTGCCGGTAGAAGGCCGGTAGTTTCCTGGGCTCGGGTAACGGGGGCTCATCCGTTCAGAGCCTGGATCACCTGCGGCAGGGACTGAACGATCAACATCACCCCCGCAAACGCCAGCAACCCGAGCACGACCTTGCGAAACGCGATATCAGTGAAGTACCGATAGGCGCGAATCCCGGCCAGGGTCGGCAACAGCACCGCCAGCGCCACCACCGGGAACAGCCCCAGCGCCTCGCCGCTGACCGTCCCGGACACCAGGTAAGTGACCATGGTCAGCAACTGCATCGCCAGGTTGAACCCCTGGATCACCGACCGCTGGGTATCGCGGTCCCAGCCCTTGAGCACCGCCCACAGCGCCGGCGCCGGCCCGGTCAGGCCGCCGATGCCGCCCATCACCCCGCCCAGCACGCCCACTGCCGCATCGGCCTTGCGCCCGCCTCGAGCAAGGGTCGGCAGGCTGGCGGAAAACAGCATCAACGGACACCACAGCGCCAGCACGATGCCCACGGCCAGGCGGAACAGCAGCGGATCGATGGCGTGCAGCAACACCACGCCCAACGGCACCCCGGCCAACCCGCCGAGCACCATCGGCAGCAGGTGCTCGCGCTTCAGGCCCCGGCGCAGTGTCCTGGCCGCCAGCACCTGGCCCACCAGCGAACCGCAGACCACCAGCGGCCCGGTCAGGGTCGGTTCCAGCGCCCAGGCCCAGACCGCCATCGCCACCAGCCCGAAGTTGGAGCCCGACAGGCCCTGGACGAAGCCGGCCAGGGCAGCGCCGACAATGATGGTGAGGAGCAAGGTGTCCATGCAAAACGCTTCCAGGCAAAGGGGCAGCAGCATAGGGGCAGGCACGGGGTTGATAAAGAGCCAATCGGCCACGGTTCGAAGGAGCCGTTGTTGTCCACGCGCCCCATTGAGCCCGGCGCCAATCTCCCCCACCATCGAGCAAATCCGGCTAGGCACGAGCACTGGCCAATCACCGATCCTGTGCCCACCGCAGACACCCGCCACCGGTAACCGAGATGTCCAGCCAGACCCGCTACGCCGAACGCTTCACCTGTGTCCTGACCTACATCGCCGACAACCTCGAAGGCGATCTCAGCGTCAGGACCCTGAGCCAGTTGGCGAACTTTTCGGCGTTCCACTTTCATCGCCAGTTCTCCGCCTTCGTCGGCGTGCCGGTTGCCCGCTACGTGCAACTGATGCGCGTGCGCCGCGCCGCGCACCGGCTGGTGCAGGACGCCGGGTACTCGGTGCTGGACGCCGCACTGGGCGCCGGTTTCGAAAGCCCGGAAGCCTTCAGCCGGGCCTTTCGCCGGGACTTCGGCATGAGCCCCAGCGCCTTTCGCAAGGCACCGAACTGGCAGGTCTGGAATGCGGTCTTCGCCATCCCCCACTTTTCCAGGAGCATCACCATGCAGGTCAGAATCGTCGAATTCGCCGAAGTCCGCGTTGCCGCGCTGGAGCACCTCGGGCCACCGGGTCTGGTGCCGGAGACGGTGCGCCGCTTCATCGACTGGCGCATGCACAGCGGCCAGTCGCCGGTAGCGTCTAGCCGCACCTTCGGCATCCCGTTCAACAACCCCGATACCACCCCGCCGGAACAGTTCCACTTCGCCGTCTGCGGCGAGATCGACGAGGCGGTGCGGCCCAACGAGTTCGCCGTGGGCGAGCGGATCATCCCCGGCGGCCGCTACGCAGTGGTGCGCCATCACGGCTCGCCAGACCATATCGGCGAAAGCATCTACCCGGTCTACCGCGACTGGCTGCCGGCCAGCGGCGAGGAACTGCGCGACCAGCCGCTGTTCTTCCAGTACCTCAGCGTGCACCCGCAAACCCCGCTGGAGCAGTGGCAGACAGATATCTTCGTGCCCCTGAAGTAGCCGTGCGGATTGTCACCTGTCTGCCACGCAGGCTGCCTAACATCGGCGCTATCCCCGTGAGCGAGACCGATGATGATCCTGACCGACGACTCCCTGATGCAACGCATCTACCACGAGCTGATCGACCACAGCGACGAAGAGCTGGAACTGGAACTGGCCGAAGACGCCGAGCACCTCGACGAACTGTTCGACGAGGCGCTTCCGGACAGCCCTGGAAAAGCGGCCCGACGCCGCTATTTCCGCGAGCTGTTCCGGCTCCAGGGCGAGCTGGTCAAGCTGCAGAGCTGGGTGGTCAAGACCGGCCACAAGGTGGTGATTCTCTTCGAAGGTCGCGATGCCGCCGGCAAGGGTGGCGTGATCAAGCGCATCACCCAGCGCCTCAACCCGCGGGTCTGCCGGGTCGCCGCCCTGCCCGCGCCCAACGACCGCGAACAGACCCAGTGGTATTTCCAGCGCTACGTTTCGCACCTGCCGGCGGCGGGCGAGATCGTGCTGTTCGACCGCAGCTGGTACAACCGCGCCGGGGTCGAGCGGGTGATGGGCTTCTGCAACGATGACCAGTACGAGGAATTCTTCCGCAGCGTGCCGGAGTTCGAGCGCATGCTGGTGCGCTCGGGCATCCAGGTGATCAAGTACTGGTTCTCGATTTCCGATCAGGAACAGAACCTGCGCTTTCTCAGCCGCATCCACGATCCGCTCAAGCAATGGAAGCTCAGTCCCATGGACCTGGAATCACGCCGCCGCTGGGAGGCCTACACCAAGGCCAAGGAGATCATGCTCGAACGCACCCATATCGACGAGGCGCGCTGGTGGGTGGTTCAGGCCGACGACAAGAAAAAGGCCCGCCTCAACTGCATCCAGCACCTGCTGGACCAGATGCCCTACGAGGAAGTGCAAAGCCCGAGCATTTCGCTGCCACAGCGGGTGCGCCAGGCCGACTACAGCCGCACGCCGACGCCGAAGGAGCTGATCGTACCGGAGGTCTACTGATTCCAGGCGTGACACATCCTGTAACATCCACTTCCGATAATCACCGGTGCCCTCTCCCCACCGGTATCGGACCATGGACACCAGTACTCTAGCCGCCCCCTCTTCGACCAGCACGGCGGGCTCCGGTCCGCGGCTCGTGCACACGCCCGGCAAGTTCGCCTCGGCGATTTTCTTCGTCATTCTCGCCGCCGGCATCCTGTTCTCCGCCTGGAGCCTGGTGCAGGACGTCGGCGACATGAACGTGGTGGTCACCACCTGGACGCCGTTCCTGCTGCTGGGCATCGCCCTGCTGATCGCCCTTGGCTTCGAATTCGTCAACGGTTTCCACGACACGGCCAACGCTGTCGCGACGGTGATCTACACCAACTCCCTGCCGGCCCATTTCGCCGTGGTCTGGTCCGGCTGCTTCAACTTCCTTGGCGTGCTGCTGTCCAGCGGCGCGGTGGCCTTCGGCATCATCGCGCTGTTGCCGGTGGAGCTGATCCTGCAGGTGGGGTCGTCTGCCGGTTTCACCATGATCTTCGCCCTGCTGATCGCCGCGATCATCTGGAACCTCGGCACCTGGTGGCTGGGGCTGCCGGCCTCGTCGTCGCACACCCTGATCGGCTCGATCATCGGCGTGGGCGTGGCCAACGCGCTGATGCACGGGCGTGACGGCACCAGCGGTGTGGACTGGGCCCAGGCCACCAAGGTCGGCTACTCGTTGCTGCTGTCGCCGCTGGTGGGCTTCGTCTGCGCCGCGCTGCTGCTCCTGGCCCTGCGCCTGCTGGTGAAGAACCGCGCGCTGTACAAGGCTCCGCAAGGCGACGCACCGCCGCCGTGGTGGATCCGCGGCATGCTGATCCTGACCTGCACCGGGGTGTCCTTCGCCCACGGCTCCAACGACGGCCAGAAAGGCATGGGCCTGATCATGCTGATCCTGATCGGCACCCTGCCGATGGCCTACGCCCTCAACCGCACCATGCCGGAAAGCCAGGCCACCCAGTTCGCCGCCGTGGCGGAGGTAACCCAGCAGGCCCTGCAACGCGCTGCACCGCTTCCGGCCCCGGCCAATCCGCGCCCGGTACTGGAAACCTACATCCGTACCAAACAGGCCACGCCTGAGCTGGTGCCGGCCATGGCGGTGCTGTCGGGCCAGATCGGCGCCCAGGTGAAGGGCTACGGCTCGCTGTCGAAGGTGCCGGCCGAAGCCATGGCCAACGTGCGCAACGACATGTACCTGGCTTCCGAAGCCATCCGCCTGATGGACAAGGACAAGGTCGGCCACTTCGATGCCGACACCAGCGCCAAGCTGCTGACCTTCAAGAAGCAGATCGACGACGCCACCCGTTTCATTCCGCTATGGGTCAAGGTGGCCGTAGCCATCGCACTGGGCCTGGGCACCATGGTCGGCTGGAAGCGCATCGTGGTCACCGTCGGCGAGAAGATCGGCAAGACCCACCTGACCTACGCCCAGGGTGCATCGGCCGAAACCGTGGCGATGCTGACCATCGGCGCGGCGGATATCTACGGCCTGCCGGTGTCTACCACCCAGGTGCTGTCCTCGGGCGTGGCCGGGACCATGACCGCCAATGGCTCCGGACTGCAATGGGGCACCGTGCGCAACCTGCTGATGGCCTGGGTGCTGACGCTGCCGGCGGCGATCCTGCTGTCGGGCAGTCTGTACTGGATATTGAGCAAGGTGTTCTGACCGGCCAGTTCCCCACAGGTCTGCCGCTCAGCGGCGCGTATCCTGTGGACTGGCTTGCCAGCGATAGGACCTGGCCTGACAGCCCTGTTGATCCTGCTGGCCTCATCGCCGGCAAGGCCGGCTCCCACAGGTATCTGAGCCAGGCGCCGGACCTGTGGGAGCTGGCTTTGCCAGCGATGAGGCCATCACAGGCAACGCTGGTGTGCTCTGACGCCATCGTCGGCAAGCCGACTCCCACAGGTATCTGGCCAGGCACCGGACCTTCTGGAGCGAGCTTGTCGGGGCGCCGGACCGTCGCGAACGGCGGCGCAGCCGGGCTCCCCGCCCTCAATAATCCCCGCGCTTGCGAAACGCCCAGCGTCCCGCCAGCACGGTAAAGGTCGCCACCAGCGCCACCAGCACCCAGAAACCATGGGGATCGTCCGCCAGCGGCACGCCACCGACGTTCATGCCGAAGAAACCGGCAATGATGTTGATCGGCAGCGCCAGCACCGTCACCACGGTCAGGGTGAACAGCGTGCGGTTGTTCTCTTCGGTGAGCTTGGCGGCGATCTCTTCCTGCAGCAGTTTGATCCGCTCGACCAAGGCGGTGAGGTCGTTGATGATCACCGCGAACTCTTCGGTGGCCGAGCGCAACTGGCGCATGTCCTGTTCGCGCAACCAGTCCGGCGGACGATTGAGCAAGCGCAGCAGGGAGCCCGGTTCCAGCGCCAGCAAGCGCTGCAGACGCACCAGCACTCGGCGCATGGCGCTGAGCTCGGCGCGGTTGTCGCTCAGGCGCTGGGACAGGAGCTGGTCTTCGATACGGTCCACATTGAGGGTGGTTTCGCGAACGATCTGGGTCAGCAGGTCGCCCTGGTCGCCCAGCAGGTGAATCAGCAACTCGACAGTGGACGCGAAGCGCTCGCCCCGCTTGACCGAGGAGCGCAGCCGGTCCACCGAGTGCAGCGGCTGCAGGCGCGCACTCACCAACAGCCGGCTGCGGGCACAGGCCCAGAGGGTGGAAACGTCGGATGACACCAGGCCGAAGTTGAACACCACATCGTTCACCACGGCCAGCAGGGCGGTATCGGTATGCTCGATTCGGGTCGAACGCGAGCCTTCGCGCAGGGTTTCGAAGAAGGTCTCCGGCAAGTCCAGGCTGCCCTTCATCCAGCGCTCGCAGGCAGCATGGGCGAGGTTCATGTGCAGCCAGAGGAACTCGTCGGGGTCGCGGGGATTGAGCAACAGTTCCACGGCCTGCGTCGAGTCGATTTCCCGCCCCGGCTGGCCGGGACGGAAGACAAAGCCGTAAAGCAGGCCGTTGAGGTCGGCGTCCTGGTGGTGGCCCTGGGTGGTGATCATGGACGGGCTCAGGCGCAGCGGCGACTGTCCATCAGGCTGTGCAACAGACCGAAGCGCAGGCCGGGCTCGGACGGTGTCATATCCTCGATGCCGAACGCCTTGAACGCCGCCAGCATGATCGCCAGGCCACCGGGCAACATGCCCAGGCGGTGTTCCTGCAGACCACACAGCTTCAGGCGCCGGACCTGCCCGGCCTCGAGCAGGCTCAGGGACAGGCGCAGCAGACCGGCATAGGTGATACCGTCACGGCCGCCCTCATTCAGGCCGTTGGCCTTGAGCACCCGTGCCAGCATGCGCGCAGTGCCGGACGAACCGATCGCCGCGTGCCAACCGTGCGCGCCAATCTCCCGGGCAACCCGCGAGAACGCCAAGCAGGCCGCCTGTTCAGCCTGTTGCAGCGAACGGCTGTCGACCTGACCGCCGGGGAAAAAGCGCTTGCCGAAGGTACCGCTGCCAATGGTCAGGCTTTCGGAGAAGACCGGCTGCTTGCCGCGCCCGATGATCAGTTCGGTGGAGCCTCCGCCGATATCCACCACCAGGCGCGTGGTCTTGTTGCAGGGCATGGTGTGGGCAATGCCGGAGAACACCAGACGGGCTTCTTCTTCGCCGGAAATCACGTCAATCGGAAAGCCCAGGCGCGCTTCGGCTTCCTCCAGGAACACGCTGGCATTGCGTGCCTGGCGTACCGCGCTGGTGGCCACGGCGCGCACGCTGCCCTCCTGGAAACCGCTCAGGTGCTTGCCGAAACGCTCAAGCGCCTGCCAGCCGCGCTGCAGCGCCAGCGGATCGAGCGCGTCGCCCTGCAGCCCCTCGGCCAGCCGTACCGGTTCGCGCAGGCTCTTGACCTTGCGAATCAACGGCCGGCGATGCCCTGCGACCTGCTGACCGATGGTCATGCGAAATGCGTTGGAGCCGAGATCGACGGCGGCAAACAGGGAGGCGGTGCCTTTCATGGGAGATTCCTGACCTATTCCAGGCTGGGAGGATATATCCCGTTACATGACAGTTGGATGAACGCCCCGCGCCGCGCCAGCGACGCTCAGCGATCGCCGCCCTGAAGGTTGTTGTATCCTCCCGCACTTCGACGACACCAAGGCCTGCTCCGATGTGGCACATCGATCCGATTTCCCTGCGCCTGTTCATCGCGGTCTGCGAGGAAGGCACCATCGCCCGCGCCAGCGAGCGGGAGTTCATCGCGCCATCGGCGGTGAGCAAGCGCATCGCCGATATCGAGGCCGACCTCGGCGTGCCGATGCTGCGCCGCAGCAAGCGCGGCGTCACACCCACGCCCGCCGGCCAGGCGCTGCTGCGCCATGCCCGACAACTGATGCGCAGCATGGAACGGCTGCAAGGCGAGATCGGCGAGTACGCCGAAGGCGCCCGCGGCCAGGTGAAAGTGCTGGCCAATATCTCATCGATCATGGAGTTCCTGCCCGAGTCGCTGTCGTCGTTCATGAGCCTCCACGAGAACATCCGCGTGGACATCGAGGAGCGCTTCAGCTTCGACGTGGTGCGCGGCATTCTCGAAGGCCAGGCCGATATCGGTATCTGCCGCAAGACCATGGCCCGGGGCGAGCTGGAGTTCATCCCCTACCGCCGTGATCACCTGTCACTGATAGTCAATGCCCGCCACCCGCTGGCCAACCGTACCAGCGTGACCCTCGGCGAGACCCTGGACTACGAGCACATCGGCCATTCGGCCTTTGCGACCCTCAACAGCTTCATGCAGAACACCGCCCAGGAACTGGGCCGCGAGCTGCGCATCCGCGCCCATGTGCCGTCGTTCGACGCCGCCTACCGCATGGTCCAGGCCGGCACCGCGCAGACCATCCTGCCGCGGGAGGCGGTGTCGCGCTATGCCGAGCTGTTCGGCCTGCGCATCATCCCGCTGACCGATCCCTGGGCCCGCGGCGAATTCGTTATCTGCGTGCGCGACCAGGACGCCCTGTCGCCCTCCGCCCGCCGCCTGCTCAATCACCTGCTGGCGGAAATCCCGCCGCAGGACTGAGGCGATCGGCTATCCATCGTGGTTGGCGATGGATAGCCCCTTCAAAGACGTCTTTTCCCTGGCCGGCTCGCTGCCTACCTTATGGCTGTCGGCGGCAGCGCCCTCGACCGTGACCCGTAGCCATGCGAGAAGACCATGACAAGAATAATCATCAACGAGGTCGGCCTGCGTGATGGCCTGCAGAGCCTGCAGAGCATCATGTCCACCGACGACAAGAAGCGCTGGATCGACCTGGCCTACGCCGCCGGAGTGCGCCACATGGAGGTTGCCTCCTTCGTTCCGGCCCGCCTGCTGCCGCAGATGGCCGATGCCGCCGAAGTGGTCGCCCACGCCCTGACCTGCCCCGGCCTCACCGTCACCGTACTGGCCCCCAACCTGCGCGGTGCCGAAAACGCCCTGGCCTCGGGTGCCCATCGCATCGTCGCGCCGATCTCGGTGAGCGCCGCCCATAGCCAGGCCAACGTACGCCGCTCGCCCAAGGAAATGGTCGAGGAATTCGCCCGCATGTGCGACCTGCGCAGCAGCAGCGGTCGTCCTGACGTGGTGATGGTGGCGGGCATGTCCACCGCCTTCGGCTGCACCCGCCAGGGCGAGGTCCGCCTCGACGACCTGTGCGCCCTCACCCGCCTGGTGCTGGAGACCGGTTGCGACCAGGTGTCCCTCGGCGATACCACCGGCTACGCCACCCCCGGCCAGGTCGGCCTGACCCTCGATGCGGTGCGTGCCATCGCCGGCGACAAGCTGCAGGCCGCGCATTTCCACGACACCCGTGGCCTGGCCCTGGCCAACAGCCTGGTGGCCGTGCAGCACGGCATCACCGAACTGGATTCGTCCCTCGCCGGCCTCGGCGGCTGTCCCTTCGCTCCGGGCGCGTCCGGCAACACCGTGAGCGAAGACCTGGTGTTCATGCTGCAGAGCATGGGCTACGCCACCGGCATCGACCTGGAGCGCCTGATCGCCTCCCGCGAACTGCTGACGCGCGCCCTGCCCGGCGAACCGCTGTACGGCTACATCGCCCGCGCCGGCCTGCCCAAGCACTTCGTCGCGCCTGCGCACTGAGGAGATCCGCCATGCAACAGCTGCCACTCGACGGCGTGCGCGTCGTGGAAATGTCCCATATGGTCATGGGCCCCACCTGCGGCATGATCCTCGCCGACCTCGGCGCCGAGGTGATCAAGGTCGAACCGCTCAAGGGCGACGGCACCCGCCGCCTGCTCGGTGCCGGCGCCGGCTTCTTCCGCACTTTCAACCGCAACAAGCAGAGCATCGCCGTGGACGTCGAGAGCGCCGAGGGCCGCGATGCGGTGCTCCGGCTGCTGGACAGCGCCGACGTGTTCATCGAGAACTTCAAGCCGGGCCGCATGGACAGCCTCGGCTTCGGCTATGCAGCATTGAAACAGCGCAACCCGCGGCTGATCTACGCCACCCACAAGGGTTTTCTCGCCGGCCCCTACGACCAGCGCCTGGCCCTGGACGAAGTGGTGCAGATGATGGCCGGCCTGGCCTACATGACCGGTCCGGTGGGACGGCCGCTGCGCGCCGGTAGCTCGGTCAACGACATCATGGGCGGCATGTTCGGCGCCATCGGCGTGCTCGCCGCACTGTTCCAGCGTCAGGCCAGCGGCCAGGGGCGCGAGGTGCAGAGCGCGCTCTACGAGAACTGCGTGCTGCTGGCCGCCCAGCACATGCAGCAGTATGTGGTCACTGGCGAGGCGGCGGCGCCAATGCCCAACCGCATCAGCGCCTGGGCCATCTACGACGTGTTCACCTTCGCCGGCGGCGAGCAGATGTTCGTTGCCGCCACCGGCGACGGCCAGTGGCGCACCCTGTGCACCCTGCTGGGCCAGCAGGAGCTGATGAACGACCCGAGCCTGGTCAGCAACAACGACCGTGTTCTGCAGCGCCCACGCCTGCTGGCGCACCTGGCGGAGATCTTCGCCACCGTCGACGCCCAGGCCCTGGCACCGCAATTGGAGGCCAACGGCATCCCCTTCGCGCCGATCCGCAAGCCCGAGGAACTGTTCGACGACGAGCACCTGCTGCACAGCGGCGGCCTCGCCGACCTGCAACTGGAAGACGGCAGCCACACGCGCATGCCGCTGCTGCCCTTCTCCTTCGACGGAGAGCGACTGGCGCCGCGTCGCGCCATCGCCCGCATCGGCGAACACACCCGGCAGGTCATGCATGACCTGGGCTACAGCGACAGCGACATCGCCCGCCTGAGCGATGCTGGCGTGTTGCGCGGCGAACCTTGACTTGAGCAGGAAACAACCCACATGGCGATCTACGAATACGACGGCCACCGGCCGGAACTGCATGACAGCGTCTACGTTGCCGAAGACGCGACAGTAATCGGCAAAGTGGCCCTGGGTGAAGGCGCCAGTGTCTGGCCCCAGGCGGTACTGCGCGGCGACAACGAGCGCATCGAGATCGGCGCCGGCAGCAACGTCCAGGAAGGCGCAGTGCTGCACAGCGATCCTGGCTACCCGCTGCGGGTAGGCAACGATGTCACCCTCGGCCACCAGGTGATGCTGCATGGGTGCAGCATCGGCGACGGCAGCCTGATCGGCATCCAGGCGGTGATCCTCAACGGCGCGGTGATCGGCCGCAACTCGGTGGTGGGCGCAGGCGCCGTGGTCACCGAAGGCAAGGTGTTCCCCGACAACGCGCTGATCCTCGGTGCCCCGGCCAAGGTGGTGCGCGAGCTGAGCGACGAGGCGATCCAGACCTTCCGGGAAAACGCCCGCGACTACGTGGCCCGGGCACAGGTACACAAACGCACCCTGGTGCGTATCGGCTGACCGCCGGCCCCACACAAAAGACCAGGCCGCCGTACACTGGCGGCCACTCTCCGACAATTACAAGAAATGGAGAACACCATGACCACGTCCTCGACGACGCTGGAAATGCCCCGTGCATCCGCGCAACTCAATGAACTGCTGCTGTACCGCCGGGTGGCGTGGCGCATCATGCCGCTGGCGATCATCTGCTTCCTGTTTTCCTATTTCGACCGCATCAACATCAGCTTCGCCAAGACCCAGATGCAGGCCGAACTGGGCCTGAGCGACGCCGCCTACGGCCTGGCCGCGAGCATGTTCTTCATCGGCTACGTGCTGTTCGAAGTACCCAGCAGCTGGGGCCTGAAGAAGTACGGGGCGCCGGCGTGGATCTGCCGCATCATGATTTCCTGGGGCCTGGCCACCGCCGCGCTGGTGTTCGCCTACACCCAGTACACCCTGTACTTCCTGCGTTTCCTGATCGGCGTGATGGAAGCCGGCTTCGGCCCGGCGATCCTGTTCTACCTGGCCTGCTGGTTTCCCAAGCGCTACCTGGCGCGGATCAATGGCCTGTGGTTCCTCGCCGTACCGCTGGCCGGCGCCATCGGCTCGCCTGCGGCGGGGCTGATCCTCGGCAAGATGGACGGCCTGCTGGGACTGGCCGGCTGGCACTGGCTGTTCCTGCTCTCGGGCCTGCCCTGTGTGCTGCTGGGGCTGGCGGTGCTGTGGAAGCTGGACAAGGACATCGACTCGGCGAAATGGCTGAGCACCGAGGAAAAGCACCAGCTCAAGGCCAACCTGGAACAGGATCGCGGCAGCGCCAAGGGCGCCCACGGCTCGCTGTGGCGGGTGCTGTTCACCCGTGAAGTGGCGGTATTCGCGCTGATCTACTTCGTGGTCAAGAGCGCTGCCTACGGCCTGAATTTCTGGATGCCCAACCTGATCCAGCTGTCCGGGGTGAAAGACCTGCTGCTGGTGGGCCTGCTCAGCTCCTCGCCCTACATCGTCGCCTGCATCGGCATGCTCCTGGTCACCCGCCATTCCGACCGCACCGGCAAACGCAAGCGCTACCTGCTGTGGTGCATGGTGGCCTCGGCACTGGGCTACCTGCTGGCCTGCGGCTTCGCTGGCAGCCCGGTGGCGCTGATGCTTGCCCTGGTCCTGGCGACGGCGGGCACCTTCATCGCCATCCCGGTGTTCTGGACCATCCCGCAGTCCACCTTCTCTGGCCTTGGCATCGCCACCGGCACCGCGGCGATCAACTCCCTCGGCCAGCTGAGCGGCATCATCTCGCCGGCCATGGTGGGCTTTGTCAACGACCTCACCGGCATCAGCTACATGGGCATGCTGTCGATCGTGCCGCTGATCCTCGCCAGCGTCGTGCTGATCGCGCTCTACGTCAAAGACCCGGCCCGCGCCTGACCGGCCTCGCCGCGGCATCTGCGCGGCGAGCTCTCCCCTTCCGACAGGTAACAACCATGACAACAACCTCCTACCGGTTGCGCCTCGCCGTGGGCGCTGGCCTGGGCCTCGGCCTGTTCGCCCAGTGCGCCCTGGCGGACTTCATCGACGACAGCAAGGGCCGCCTGGAACTGAAGAACTTCTACTTCAACCGCGACTTTCGCGACGGTTTTCCCAGCCAGTCGAAGCGCGAGGAATGGGCCCAGGGCTTTGTGCTCAACTGGCAATCGGGCTACACCGCCGGCACCGTCGGCGTGGGCCTGGATGCCGTGGCCATGCTCGGCGTGAAGCTGGACTCCGCCCCCGGCCGCTCCGGCACCGGCCTGCTGCAGCGGGACTCGGACAACCACGCCGAGGATGCCTATTCGAAAATGCTGCTGACCGCGAAACTGCGCCTGGGCAAGACCGAGCTGCGCTATGGCGGCCTGAACCCGCAGTTGCCGCTGCTGGCCTCGAACACCAGCCGCCTGCTGCCGCAGTATTTCAGCGGCGGGCAACTGGTGTCCCGCGACCTGGGCCCCTTCACCCTGCATGCCGGCCGGGTCGACAAGGTGAAACAGCGCGACTCCAGCGACGCCGAAGACCTCACCACCATGGGCCAGCTCGGTGCCTGGTCATCCTCGACGCGCAGCGACAGCTACCGCTATGGCGGTGTCGATTACCAGCCATTGGCCGACCTCACCCTCAGCGCCCATGCCAGCGAACTGGAAGACTTCTACCGGCGCACCTTCCTCGGTGTGAAGTACGCCCTGCCCCTGGGGCCGGGCAAAGTGTTCAGCGAGGTTCGCTACTTCAGCGCGCGAGACGTAGGCGCAAGACGTATCGGCGACGTGGACAACCGTGCGCTGAGCAGCAACCTCGGCTACCAGTTGGGCGGGCACAGGCTCAGTGGCGGCTACCAGAAACTGTCGGGCGACACTGCCTACGCCTATGTGGGCGGCAGTGACACCTACCTGTTCAGCGAGCAGCAGGCCTACACCTTCGCCCTGCAGGACGAACGCGCCTGGCATGCCCGCTACGACTACGACTTCGCCGCCCTCGGCGTACCCGGCCTGACCTTCACCCTGCGCTATGTGAAAGGCGATGGCGTCGATCCCGGGCATGTCGCCACCGGCAAGGCCGCCCTATTGCGGGCACAGGACGAGGATGGCCGGGAATGGGAGCGCACCACCGACCTCACCTACGTCATCCAGAGCGGCGCGCTGAAGAACCTCAGCCTGCGCTGGCGCAACGCCACGGCACGCTCCAATGTGCAGGACGGGGTGGATGAGAACCGGGTGATCGTCGCCTACGAGATCGCGTTCTGAGCCTGTGGGAGCTGGCCGGGCGGCGCTCCGCTTGCCAGCTCCCACAGGGGCCACGCCACATTCGAAGCGCTCTGTTCCGCGACTTTTCCTGTCCAACCCATCAAAAAACCTGGCATACCATCAGTTCAAAAAGTATTTGCAAATGCGAATCGCACGCAGATACTATCCCGCGCCTTTTGCGTTGTCCTACAACTTTCCTGCCAGGATTTTCTCAACGATGCGCCGCACGATTGTCTCGCTGTGCCTGCTCCACGCTGCTCCTTCGCTGGTCTGGGCCGCTCAGCCCGTCACTACCCCCGGTAATCTCCAGCTCGACGCCGTGAACATCAACGCCGACGCCGCCGACTACGAGCGCGCCGACGGCCCGGTGCAGGGCTACAAGGCCAGCCGCTCCGCCAGTGCAACCCGTACCGATACCGCGCTGCACGAAACCCCGCAGTCGGTCAGCGTGGTACCCAAGGATGTCCTCGAAGACACCGGCTCCACCCGCCTGCAGGACGCTCTCGACTACGCCGGCGGCGTTGGCCGGGCCAACAACTTCGGCGGCCAGGGCCTGACCACCGTGACCGTGCGCGGCTTCACCACCGGCGAGTACTACCGCAACGGTTTCCCGATGAACCGCGGCTACCCCAACGCCCCGGACGCTGCCAGCCTCGAACGCCTGGAAGTGATCCGCGGCCCGGCCACCAGCCTGTATGGCCGTGGCGATCCCGGCGGCACCTTCAACGTGGTCACCAAGCAACCGCTGCCGGAGCAGAAAGTCACCCTCGGCAGCCAGTTCGATGACCAGGGCATGCACCGCGCCACCCTCGATGCCAGCGGCCCGCTGAACCAGGACGGCAGCCTCGCCTACCGTCTCAACGTCCTTGGCGAAGGCGGCGACAGCTTCCGCGACCATGTCGAGAGCGAGCGCTACGAAGTGGCGCCAGTACTGAGCTGGCAGGTCAACGAGGCGACGAAGATCGTTTTCGAAGGCGACTTCATGCGCAACAACCACCCGCTGGACCGCGGCCTGACCCGCTACACCACCCAGACCGGCAGCGCCTCGCGCGACACCAATGTCTGGGAAAAAGGCAGCGACAACCTGCTGCACAACGACAACGACATGGCCCAGTTGCGCTTCGAGCACGCCCTCAACGACGACTGGACCCTGGCCGGCGGCTTCCAGTGGCTGGACGGTACCCTGCACGGCAATGCCGTGGAAGCCAACGGCGCCCCCGCCGACGGCCGCACCCTGCAGCGCAACTTCAACTGGCGCAAGCTGGACTGGACCGACCGCGACTACCAGTTGAACCTCACCGGCCACTTCGACACCGGCGCGTTCTCCCATACCTTGCTGACCGGCGTCGAGTACGAAGACTACGACTACCAGTCGATCATCCTGCGTTCGTCGGCCGCCAACGGCACCTACCCGATCGACCTCTACAACCCGGTACTGGGCCAGCCGCGTCCGGCGCTGACCCGCACCACGACGAACGACAAGGAAAACCTCAAGACCTGGGCCTGGTTCATCCAGGACCAGGTGGCGCTGACCGAACGCCTCAAGGCCCTGGCCGGCGTGCGTATCGAGCGCTTCGAACACCAGTACGACAACTACCTGCCGGGCGCCAAGGGCTGGGAAGCGGCCGAGAATGCCGCCACCCCACGCTTCGGCCTGATCTACGACCTGACCGACACCCTGGCCGTCTACGCCAACACGGCACGCTCGTTCAAGCCCAACAGCGGCGCCAGCCGCCAGGGTGACGGCTTCGAGCCGGAGAAAGGCAAGTCGTACGAACTGGGGATGAAGTGGGAAGCGCTGGACGGCCAGTTGAGCATCGACGGCGCGGTCTATCACATCGTCAAGGAAAACGTGCTGACCCGCGACCCGGTGGACCCGAACTACAGCATCGCTGCCGGCCAGGTCCGCAGCCGTGGCCTGGACCTCAACATCGCCGGCAACATCACTCCCGAGTGGCGGGTGATCGGTGGCTACGCCTACGTCGACGCCGAAGTGACCAAGGACAACCGCCTGCCCACCGGCACGCGCCTGGCCAACATCCCGCGCAACAGCTTCAGCCTGCTCAACACCTACGAGTTCCAGGACGGCTTCGCCAAGGGCCTGGGCCTTGGCGTCGGGGTGAAGTATGTGGATGACCGCAACGGCCAGACCGAAGCGGTGACCTACACCATGGAGCGCTACAGCGTCGTCGACCTCTTGAGCTTCTACAAGGTCAACGAGCATGTGCGGCTGAATCTGGATGTGAAGAACGTCTTCAACAAGGGCTATGACGAGGGTGCGTTCAACACTTACGCCTATCCGGGTGCGCCGCGGACGGTGCAGGCGGGCGTGGCGTACACCTTCTGAGGGCTGCCGGCCTCATCGCTGGCAACGCCAGCTTGTGTCTTCAAGGCCTCTTAAACTCAGAAGGGTGAGAGCGGTGGATGGCAGACTGAATGCCAGCGGTGCTTAAAGCACGAGTGGGAGCCAAGTCGCCATCCACCTCTCACTCTGACCAGAAGCCCGAACAGTTGGATGAGCGGCAAAACTCGAAATCACAAGCTAGGGATAGGTCAGAGCGCTCTCACTTCTTGAGTGTAAGAGGGCTTGGCGATGATTTCCTACTTTGTTGGTCTCGATGTTTCGAAAGCGACTGTGGATGTGGGGTTTCTTCCTGCGAATTACCCGCAGTTCCAGATCAGTAACGACTCTGATGGCTTCGCTCAGCTGATTGCATGCCTGAACGGGCTTGAAGTCGAGCGAGTACTGCTTGAGGCCACCGGTGGTTATGAGAGGGCTTTGCTCAAGGCCCTGCAGCTAAGCGGTCTTAATGTGGTTCGCGTCAATCCCAAGCGCGCTCGTGACTATGCCAGATCCATGAACAAGCTTGCCAAGACCGACAAAATCGACGCTCGGATGCTGGCGAAGTTTGCCCGAGATATCGAGGACTTGCCGCCGGTTGAGCCTAACCAGGCTCGGGATGAGCTGGGGGAGTTGATCAAGCTGCGAGGCAATCTGGTCAAGGATCGAGACAGCAACAAGCGCCGGATACAACAAACCACTCAGGCCATAGCTATATCCACCTACACCGATCTCATCGCTTATCTGAACCAGAAAATCAAAGCACTGGATGAGGCGATTGAGAAGGCCTCGAACGCCCTGAATCAGGAGAAAGCCAGTCAGTTGAGATCGGTGAAAGGGATTGGAGTCATTGCGTGCGGCACGCTCATGGCATCGCTGCCTGAGCTCGGAGCCGTGACAGGGCGCAAGATCGCGGCCCTGGTAGGGTTAGCCCCTTACAACAACGACAGCGGCAAGAAGAGCGGCCCCAGATCGATCGAAGGCGGGCGCTATGCAGTGCGCCGTGTGCTCTATATGTCGACCTGGTCAATGGTTCGCCACGATCCGGAAGTCAAAGCCGAATATGAGGCTCTGCGAGCGCGAGGCAAACTTGCCAAGGTCGTTATTGTGGCCTGCATGCGCAAGATCCTGGTACGTCTTAACGCGATGCTGCGAGACGGCACGAAGTGGAAAGAACCGAAATCTCAGATACCCGCAACCTGACAGCAAGCGAGGGCTGATTTACTGAAAAGCGGGCTTCGCCAGCGAAACCGCAATGCGGTATCGCTGGCGAAGCCATGCCTGAAGGGGGCGTTTGAAAAAAATCCTTAAAGACAGTTGCTCCCACGGTGTCCGGGTGATGCGCAGGTCCATCGCCTGGCACAAAACCTGTGGGAGCCGGCGTTGCCGGCGATGGGGTCGCCACGCTTCAGTAGATCCTGCGGTAGATCGCCTCCACCTGCTCCACATCCATCTCCCGCGGATTGGCGTCGATCAGCCGCTGCAACCCGCCCACCACATCCGCCGCCATCACCGGTATCGCCGCTTCATCGATGCCGAGCTTCGACAGCCTAGGCTCCAGCCCGCTGTCGCGCACCAGCGCTTCGATCGCCTGCACGAAGGCTTCGGCAGCCTGCGCTTGGTCCGCGAACACCGCGCCCGGCAACAGGTGCCCCGCCAGCTCGGCGTACAGCTGCTGCGCCGCGCTCAGGTTGAAGCGGATCATCGGTGCCATCACCAGGGCATTGGCGTGGCCGTGGGGAATGTGGAAGCGTGCGCCCAACGGATACGCCAGGCCATGGATCGCCGCCACCGAGGCGTTGACGAAGGCCATGCCGGCCATCAGCGAACCCTGCAGCATCGCTTCCCGCGCCGCCACATCACTGCCATCGGCCAGCACCTTGCGCAGGTTGCCGCCCAGCAAACCCAGCGCCGTGGTGGCCAGGCCGTCGGCGATAGGGTTCTTGCGGGTGCGGCTGGTGTACGCCTCGATGGCGTGGACCATGGCATCCAGCCCCGTGGCCGCCGTGACCTGGGCCGGCAGGCCGAGGGTCAGCTCGGGGTCGAGCACGGCCACATCGGGCATCAGTTGCGCCGCGTACACCGCCTGCTTGCGCTGCTGGGCGTCGGTGATGACCGACACCCAGGTCACTTCCGAGCCGGTACCCGCCGTGGTCGGCATCAGCACCAGCGGCAGGCGCCGGCCACGGGCCTTGTCGGTGCCGTAGAGGGCTTCCAGCGGTTGCTCGCTGTTGATCAGCAAGGCCACCAGCTTGGCCGCGTCCAGCGAGCTGCCGCCGCCCAGGCCCAGCACGCCATCGGCCTCGAAGGCGCGGCCCTGGCTGACCGCCTGCTCCACCACCCCGGCCGGCGGGTCGGCCACCACCTGGTCGAACACGGCGACGGTGCAGCCCGCCGCCTCCAGCGCTGCCCGGGCCTTGCCGGCAAAGCCGAGGCGGACGATGCCGGGGTCGCACACCAGCAGTACGCGCCGGGCGCCGAGCCCGGCGAATACCTGGCCGATCTGCTGCAAGGCCCCGGCGGTGCAGACGATCCGCGGCACGCTTCTGAATTCATGGTTCATGGCACGCTCCTCACAGGACCGAGGCGTAGATCGCCCGGGCATCCGCCCAGGTGACCGGCCGTGGATTGTTGATCAGCAGACGCTCGACCTTCATCGCATCGTCGCTGAGGCGGTCGAGGTCGGCCTCGGTCACGCCCACCTCGGCCAGGCGCTGGGCGAACGGCATGCGCTCGACCAGCGCGGTCATGAAGCCGATGAAGGCATCACAGGCCTCGGCCGCGCTGGCGAAATGCCGGCCCGGCAGCAGCGCCGGCGCCAGTTCGGCGTACAGCGCTTCGGCCACGCCACGGTTGAACTCAAGCACCGGCACCAGCACCAGGGCGTTGCTCAGGCCGTGGGGCACATGGAAATGCCCGCCCAGCGGATAGGCCAGCGCGTGCACCGCCGCCACCGGGGCGTTGGCGAAGGCCATGCCGGCGAGCATCGAGCCCAGCAGCATGTCCGAGCGCGCCTGCAGATCGCCCGGCTCGGCCAGCACGCGGTCAAGGTTGCCGCCCAGCAGGCGCAGGGCCTGCAGCGCCAGACCGTCGGACAGCACGTTTTTCTTGTGCTGGCTGGTGTAGGCCTCAATGGCGTGGACCATGGCGTCCACGCCGGTCATGGCACTCACCGCTGGCGGCAGGCCGACGGTCAGGCGTGCATCGAGCAAGGCGATGTCCGGGTACAGCAGCGGGCTGACCACACCCTTCTTCTCGTGGCTCGGGCTGGTGACGATGGCCACGGCCGTGACCTCCGAGCCAGTGCCCGCAGTGGTCGGCACCTGGATCAGCGGCAGCCGCGGACCTTTCGCCAGGTTGATGCCGTAGATGTCCGCCAGCGCCTGTTCATGGCCGCACAGCAGCGCCACCAGCTTGGCGGTGTCCAGCGAACTGCCGCCACCCAGGCCGATCACCGCCTGGGCACGGCAACCGCGCCCCGCCGCCACGGCGTCGAGCACCGAGGCCTCCGGTGGATCGGCCTGCACGTCGCTGTACAGCGTCACCTCGACGCCGGCTTCGTGCAGCGCCTGCATCGGCGCCTCCAGCAGGCCGGCGCGCTGCAGGCCCGGGTCACTCACCAGCAGCACCCGCTCGGCGCCGAGTTCGCGGCACAGGGCGCCGAGGCGCAAGGCGCCATCGACTTCGCAGATGACCCGTGGCGTGGTTTCAAAGGTAAAGGTCGACATGGCTATTCATCCTGCTCGCACGCTGCCGCGCTCGATGCGGTAGACGGCATCGACCAGGTCAGCGGAATGGGTGTCATCGGACTCGGAAATCAGCACGCACAGGCCTTCCTGTCCGAGCTGGGCGATCACTTCGGTGAGGCGTCGGGACAGCACCGGCGCCACGCCCTCGAACGGCTCGTCGAGGATCAGCAGGCGGTTGCCCGGCATCAGCGCCCGGGCCAGGGCGACCAGCTTCTGCTGCCCGCCGGACAACTGCATGGCGCGGCGCTCGCGGAACTGGGCGATCTCCGGGATCAGCCCGTAGACCCACTCCAGGCGCTCGGCGCTGCCGGGCAGCTTGTTGGCCCATACCGGCAGGAGGATGTTCTCCTCCACCGTCAACGCCGGGATCAGCCGACGGTCTTCGGGCAGGTAGCTGATGCCCGCCGCCGCCCGTTGATGACCGGGCTGGGCCAGCAGGTCGGTGCCGTTGAAACGGATCGAGCCGGCACTGGCATCGAGCAGGCCCATCAGGGTGCGGATCAGGGTGGTCTTGCCGGCGCCGTTATGGCCGATCAGGCCGACCATCTGGCCGCCGCCCACGTTCAGCGAGACGTTGTGCAGGATCGGCACCGACTCGATGGCGACGTTGAGGTTGCGAATTTCCAGGCTCATGCGTGGGCTCCCTTGTGGGCCTTGTGTCCGCCGGTGACCAGTTCCTGGACCCGGGCATTGGCCAGCACGTCCTCGGGCGGACCGTCGGCCAGCACTTCGCCGCTGTAGAAGGCGAGAATCCGCGACACGTAGCGGCGCACCACGTCCATGTCGTGCTCGACGAACAGCACCGTGACCTGGTGGCGCGACACCACCTGCATCACGGTGTCCATCAACTGGGTCTTCTCTTCGGCGCTGACGCCGCTGGTGGGTTCGTCCAGCAGCAGCATCTGCGGATCGCCGATCAGCGCCATGGCGATGTCGATCAGCTTGCGCACGCCCTGGGGCACGGCGGTGACCTTGCTGTCACGCCAGTGGAGGATGCTGAACTCGGCCAGGATCGCCTCGGCACGGGCGATCCGCGTTTCGCTGCGCAGCGGCCGCAACAACGACGGGAACGGCGATTCGGCGGCGGCCAGGGCGATCAGCAGGTTGTCCAGCACCGTCAGCTCGGGGAACAACTGCGCCACCTGGAACGAGCGAGCCATGCCGGCACGGGTAATCGCACGGGGCGTGCGGCCGATGATCGACTGGCCGTTGAAGAGGATTTCGCCCCGGCTCGGCTTGAGGTAGCCGGTGACCATGTTGATGAAGGTGGTCTTGCCGGCACCGTTGGAGCCGATCACACCGACCACTTCGCCACTGGCGATGCTGACGTTGACGTCCTTGGCCGCGGTGACGGCGCCGAACTCCTTGTACAGCCCGCGGGTTTCGAGAATGCGGCTCATGCCTTGGCCTCCACTGCCTTGGCCCGGCGGGCCTGACCACTGAACAGGCTCCACAGGCCCTTGGGAAGAAACACGATGATCGCCAGCAAGGTGATGCCGAGGATCATCTGCCAGCTATGGGGCACCAGCTCGATGGCGTAGGTACGCACCACGGCGAACAGCACGGCGGCGATGATCGGCGCCGCGACGTGGGCGGTGCCGCCCAGCAGGGCAATGAAGACGAACTCGCCGGAGGTGATCCAGTAGGCCATTTCCGGGTCGATGTGCCCGGCGGCCAGGGCCATGAAGCCCCCGCCCAGCGCCGAAACCCCGGCGGCGGCGACGTAGTTCATGTACAGCACCCAGCGCGGAGACTGGCCGAGGTACTCGACCCGCACTTCGTTCTCGCGGATCGCCTCGCACATCGCCCCGGCGCTGCTGCGGCCATAGCGGTGCAGCAGAATCGCCAGCACCGCGGTGACGGCAACGATGATCACGAACAGCGCCAGCGGCGCCTGGCCTGCGGCCGGGCTCCAGCCGAACAGGGTCCAGGCCTTGACGTTGAAGCCGTCGGTGCTGCCCAGGGCCGGGCTTTTCACCAGCATGCCGTAGAGGATCATCGAGAACGCCAGCGACAGCATGGCGAAGAAGATCTCGCGGTAGCGGGTCATCAACAGGCCGAGGATCATCGCCAGTGCCACCGCGGCGGCAACGCCGAGCAGCAGCAGGGTCGGCAGGTCGCTGATATCCAGGAAATGCCCGCCCATGCCCACGGCGTAGCCACCGATGCAGAAGAACAGGCCCTGGCCAAAGGTCACCAGGCCGGCACGCATCTGCATCACTACGCCCTGCACCACCATGGACTTGGCCAGCGCCATGGTCAGCAGGAACACCAGCCACTGCGGCGCGATCAGGCCACCGGCGGCGAGCACGACGGCGACGCCGAGCAGAATCAGTTCGGTTTTATCCAGGCGCATCAGATTTTCCTCGCAAGCACGCGGCCGAACAGTCCCTGCGGACGCACCGCCAGGACCAGCGCCATCACGCCGTAGATCACGAAAAGTTCGAATTGCGGCGCGTAATGCACCGCCGCAGCGCGGCTCAGGCCCACCAGCAGCGCGCCGAGGGCGGCGCCTTCGATGCTGCCCATGCCGCCGATCACCACCACGGCAAAGGCCAGCACGATGATTTCCACGCCGATGCCCGGCGCCACGGAAATCGCCGGTGCGGTCAGGGCGCCAGCCAGGGTACCGAGCACGGTGCCGAGGATGAACACCAGGGTGAACACCCGGCGCACGTTGACGCCCATGGCCTGGGCCACTTCGCGATCATGGATCACCGCGCGCAGCACCTTGCCCTGGTGAGTGCGCTCCAGCCACAGCCACAGGCCGAAGCCGAGCACCAGGGAAATGGCCACCAGCATCAGGTCGTAGTTGGACACCTTGAGCCCGGCCAGCACACTGCGGCCCATTTCCGCATAGGGTTGGTAGGCGAAGTACGGGTTGACGCCCCAGATCATCTTCATGGCGTCTTCGAGGATCAGCAGCAGCGCGTAGGTGATGATCACCATCAGCACTTCGTCGCGGCCGTACATGAAGCGCAGTAGCCCGCGCTCGATCAACAGCCCGACCACCAGCCCGGCGGCCAGGGCGCAGCCGAGCATCATCAGGTAGCCGACCCACACCGGCCCGACCCCGTTGTTGAAGTACCAGCCCACCAGCGAGGCGGCGGCATAGGCACCGATGGCGTAGAAACTGCCATGGGCCATATTGAGGATGCGCATGACACCGTAGATGACGGTGAGCCCCGCCGCGACCAGAAACAGCCACGAGGCATAGATGGCGCCGTCGATCAGCACCGCATAAAGACTCAGCATAAATTCGTACCAGGCAAGAGTGGCGGCCGGGACCGGCCGCCACGATCAGTCAGGTGTGTGCACCGCGATCAGTTGCACTGCGCGCCGGGGAAACCGGCCTTGATCCAGTCGTGGGCAGTGGTGCCATCCGGCGGGGTCACGCACTCGCCGGCAAAGGCGATGACGTTCTGCACGCTGCCGGTCTTGCTGGCGGCGTCGTAGTGGTACTCGCCGTAGGCAATGCCCTGCATGGCCTGGTGGCCGCCGGCGCGGGCCATCTGCACGGTGCCGGAGACCGATTCGAAGGTGGCGCCCTTCATGGCCTTGGCCATTTCGACCGGAGCCGGGATCTTGCCGGCTTGCACACCTGCGTTCTCGGCGGCGAATTTCAGGCCGAGGATGGCCTGGGCCATCTTGCTCGCCGGATACGTCGGCGCCGACTTGTAGGCGGCCTTGTACTGGCCGGTGAACCAGTTGTTCAGGGCGTTATCCGGCGAGAAGGCGCCGAACGGGCCACGGCCGCCGATGATCATGCCGTTGGGGGCCTGGTCCTTGTAGCGCTCCAGCGCCGACTCGCCGCAGGTCAGCACCGCCGTGGCGTCTTCCAGCAGGCCGCGGGAGTTGGCCTGCAGCACCAGGGCCTCCATGTCGCCGCCCCAGAAGCTGGAGTGGATGATGTCCGGGCGCTTGACCGACAGCGCCGAGATTTCCGCACCGTACTGGCCCTGGAACACTTTCGGCATCTGCGATTCGACCACCTGGGCCTTGGGCATGACCTGGGCCATGGACAGGGTGAAGTCGCTCCAGCTGTCCTGGCCCCAGGCGTAGTTCTGCTGGATGCCGCCGACGCGGGCGGCGTCCGGACGGGTCTTGGCCAGGTAGCGGGCGGCGCCGATGTTGTCCACCGCCGCGTCGAGGCTGGTGCGGAAGACGAATTGCGGGGTTTTGTCTTCGCTGAACAGCTGCGAGGTGCCGCAGTCGTAGAACACGGTCATCGCGCCCAACTCCTCGGCCACCGGCGCGATCGCCAGGCAGTCGCCGGAGGAGATGTAGCCGACCACCGCATCGACCTTCTGTCGCTGCACCAGGTTGCGGAATTCTTCCACCTGTTTGGCGGCGCCGCCGGCCTCGTCGATGATCACCATTTCGATCTCGGCGCCGTTGATGCCCAGCTTGTCGTAAGGCGCTGGCAGCTTGCCCTGGTTGAGGCCCTCCACCAGCACCTTGGCAGCATTGGCCGAGGGCTCGCCGAACGGGCCGGCGGCAGGGCCGGAGAGGAAGGTCACTACGCCGATGCGGAACTTGCCGTTTTCGGCGGCGACGGCCGCACCGGTCATGCTGGCGGTGATGCCCGCCGTGGCAATCGCCAGGGCCAGCGGAAGGGCTTTGCGGTGTTGCGAGACGCTTTTCTTATAGTTGTTCATGGTCATTTCCATTGCGGGTTTACAGGGCTAAGGGGCATGCCCCTCGGGATTACGGATTTGCATGGCCTGGCGCCGGGCGCGGGTGGCCGGATCGGGCAGCAGGTCGGTGGCGGAGTACACCGACCAGTCGCCGAGCATCAGCTTCGCCGGCGGATAGTCGTCGCTGCGCACCGGGGTGCCGACCGCCTGGGCCTGCTGGATCTGGTGGGTCAGCGGGTCGATGCGCGAGACGAAGCCCGGCGGGTCTTCCGGCAAAGCGATTTCCAGCCCTTCGAGGGCGTTGACCAGCGACTCGGTGTCGGTGGCGCCGCCGGCCTTCTGGCTGGCCCGGGCCAGGGCCATCACGCCGCTGTAGGCGCCTTCGGCGGCATAGGTCGGGTAACGCCCGGTGAGGGTATGGAAGCGCTCGACGAAGGAGCGGTTGCGCGGTGTGTCCGGCCAGTTGTTGTGGTGCCGGGCAGACAGGATCAGCCCCGGCGGCGCCTTGTCGCCGAGGGCGACGAGGAAGTCGTAGTTGCCGCCGGTGTCGAAGTTGGCCAGGCGCGAGGTCTCGAACAGCCGGGTGCCGGCGGCCTGCTTGACGAAGGCATGGAAGTCGCCGCCCCACAGGGCCGAGACGATGATGTCGGGCCTGGCCTGTTCCAGCGCGGCGATATAGGCCGAATAGTCCGGCTCGTACAGGCGCGGCCACAGCTCGGTGACGTCTTCGAATTTCACCCCGAGCTGGCGCAGCGCTTCGTGCAGGTCGTCGCGGGAGACGTGGCCGTACTCGTAGTCGGGACCGATGAAGGCCAGGCGCTTCCAGCCGGTCCTTGCCTGCAGCGCCTTGAGGTAGTGGGCGCCGGCGGCCATGGAGGTCCAGGTGTCGTTGGTCATGCGGAAGTAGTAGCGATGACCGTTTTCCAGGGTCATGCGCGAGGAGGCATGGTCGGTGCCGATCATCAGCACCTTCTCTTCCCGGGCCAGTTGGCTCACCGCGATCGCCACCCCGGATGAAACCATGCCGCACAGCACCTGCACGCCGTCCTTGCGAATGAAGGCGCGGGCCAGGCTGGTGCCGTAGGAGGCCTTGGACTGGTCGTCGTCGATGATGACGCGAAGGCGCGGCAGTTGCTGGCCCGCCTCGCGCTCGGCCTGCAGTTCGCCGAGAGCCACCTGGATACCGGCGATGCTGTCCTGGCCGTAGATCGCCGCCCGCTCGGTCATCGGGTACAGGCAGCCGAGGGTCAGGTCCGCCTGGGTCGCGGCCGCGCCCAGCTCGACACGACCGGCCTGGGCCATGCCAGCGTGGGACAGCAGCAGGCCGCTCAGGGCGATAACGGTGGGCAGTCGGAAAAATGGCCGTTGCATAAGGTCTCTCTGGGGCGTTCGTCGACGCCCTCTTGTCGGTTTACGGAAAGGGTTATCGCAAAGGCTGTGCCAGCCTTCGCGCATGGGTGCATGAGAAACCGCCAAAGCGCTCTGGGACAAGGCTTTTAACGGTGAAACGCGGGGTGATCGACACACCGTGGCAGCGGTTGCCACGGCGCGGGAGGCAGGAGGTTGAGCGGCAGCCGCTCAGCGCGGGCGAGCGGTTGAGCGGTTAGCGCTCATCGCCGCGCTCGATGCCCAGGCGCTGCAGACGGCGCTTGAGGGCATGCCGGGAAATCCCCAGCAGGTCGGCGGCCAGGCCCTTGTGGCCGGCGCTGCGGCTGAGGGCATCGGTGACCAGCTCGCGCTCGGCACGCTCCAGTTGGTCGTCCAGCGCCGACAGCGAACTGGGCGCAGGCTCGGCGCTGTGCATCGCTGCCGGCAACTGGGCGGCCGCGATGGCCTGGCCCGGCATGAGGATGGTCAGGCGCTCGATCAGGTTCTTCAGCTCGCGCACGTTGCCCGGCCAGCGGTGCCGCACCAGTGCGGCGGCGGCATCGGCCTGGAAATCGACGGGCGCGGCCTTCTCTTCCCGGGCCTGGCGCGCAGCGAAATGCCGGGCCAGCAGCAGGATGTCGTCGCCGCGCTCGCGCAGCGCCGGGATATCGATGGTGATGACGTTGAGGCGGTAGAACAGGTCTTCGCGAAAGCGCCCCTGACGCACGTCATCGGCCAGGTCGCGGTTGGTCGCTGCCACCACTCGCACATCGGCGCTGCTGGCCTGGCTGGCCCCCACCGCGCGGTAACTGCCGTTTTCCAGGAAGTGCAGCAGCTTGGCCTGCAGCGCCAGCGGCAATTCGCCGATTTCATCGAGGAACAGCGTGCCGTAGTTGGCCTGGGTCACCAGGCCGACGCGCTTCTGGTGGGCGCCGGTATAGGCGCCCTTTTCCGAGCCGAACAGCTCGGCCTCGATCAACTGCTCCGGCAGTGCCGCACAGTTGACCTCAATGAACGGGTGTGCGGCCCGCGAGCTGCTGTCGTGCAGGGCCTGGGCCACCAGGGTCTTGCCGGTGCCGGACTCGCCCAGCAGCAGGATCCGCGTGGCCGAACTGCTCGCCACCCGCTGCACGGCGGCATGCAGTTCGCGCATCGCCGGGCTCTGCCCGAGCAGTGCGCCCTGCTCCGCGCTGGCGACGGCCGGGACGTCGAGGGCGCCGTGCAGGGTCGCCAGCAGGTCGTCCAGTTCGAAGGGCTTGGTCAGGTAGTCGGTGGCACCGCCCTTGACCGCCTGTACCGCAGCCCGGGTGTCGCCGTGGGCGGAGATCATGATCACCGGCAGGTTCGGCCGGCACTTGCGCAGGCCGTCGAGGGTGGCGATACCGTCCATGCCCGGCAGGCCGAGGTCGAGCAGGACGATATCGACGCGCACCGTGCTGTCGGCCAGCAGCGCCAGCGCCGCCTCGCCGCTGTAGACCGCACGGGGCAGCATGCCTTCGCCGCGCAGGGCATAGCTCAGGGAGCGCACCAGCGCTTCTTCGTCATCGACGATCAGTACATGTATTTCGGACATCGGTCGCTCACTTCAGGTCAGTCGCTGCGGGCGTGGGAAACTCCAGGGTCACTACCGTGCCCTCGCCCGCCGTGCTCGCGATATCCATTCGCGAGGCGTTGGCTTCCAGCAATTGTTGGCAGATGCTCAGGCCCAGCCCGGTGCCACGGGCCTTGAGGGTGAAGAACGGCTGGCGCACCTGCTGCAGCGCCGCTTGCGCAATGCCGCAGCCGCGGTCGGCCACAGTCACGCAGATGCGCTCGCCGCACGCTTCACCGGTCAGGGCCACCGGTGCGCCGGCGGTGCTGGCTTCGACGGCGTTGAGGCACAGGTTGAGCAGGATCTGCCGGGCCTGGTCCGGGTCGACCCAGAGCAGCAGGCCCGGCGGGCAGTGGGCGCTGAATTCGACACCCTTGGCCTGGGCCTCCGGTGCGATCAGTCGAGCGGTGTGCTGGAACAGCGCGGCGAGGTCCACCGCCTGCGGCTGGGCCGGGTGCGGCCGACCGTACTCCAGCAAGTCGCTGGTGACGTGGGACAGGCGGTCGATCTCCTGGCACAGATCACCGAGCAGCAGCCGGCGCTCGGCTTCCTGCTCGCGGCGCAGCAGCGCCTGTACGGTGGTCTTCATGGTCGCCAGCGGATTGCGCACCTCATGGGCCACGCCGGTGGCGAAGGTGCCGAGCACGGCGAGGTTTTCCGAGCGTACGGTGCGCTCCATGACGTCCGCCAGGCGCCCGGCCATGACATTGAAGGCGCGGGTCACCCGGCCGATTTCGTCGTTGTGGTTCTGCTCCGGCAGGCGGTAATCGAGGTCGCCCGACGACAACTGATGAGCGCCTTCCACCAGGGTGCCGACCCGCGATCGCAGTTGCCGCGACAGGGTGAAGAACACCACGAGGATAAAACCGATGAAACCCACGGCGGCCAGGTACAGCCACCAGCGCGCATCGTCCAGCGGCTTGAGCACGGCCCCCGGTTGCACACTGAAGACGATCTGCCAGCCGGGCAGGATCACCGGCCCGTCGCGCCGGTCGGCAGGCGCCTCGACCTGGCGTCCGGTGGCGTCGACGTAGGCGCCGCCCGGCACCCGCAGCAACGGCGTGACCACCCCGCCCAGGCCGGCGCTGACCAGCAGTTCAGTCACCGACGCCAGGCGCAGGTGCAGGCCGATGCGCACCCGGTGGTCGGTGCGGCCATTGCGGATGGTCTTGCGGATCAGCAGCCAGCCCGAGCGCCCGGCCTGAGGCATGGCCGGGCCAATCACCTCGATATCGCCCACCGTTTGCCGCGGCAGGTCCGCCAGCGACCAGCCCTCCCGACTCCAGTACGGCGCACCGGACGCGGCCGGACCGGGCAATACCTTGAGCAGGCGGTCGTTCTCGTCGAAAAACAGCAGGCCGTAGAGAAATGGCAGTTCGCTTTCCAGCTTCAGCAAGGCATCGACATCACCGGCCGGGTGCAACGGGTCGGCGATGAAATCCGGCATGTTGGGGTGATTGGACAGCGCCGAGAGCTGGTAGAAGCGGTCGTCGAGAAAGGACGACACCCGGTTGGCCGTGGACAGCGCCTGGGCGTCGAGGCGCTCGCCGGTGAGGCGATTGAGCAGGTCCTTGGCCAGTTGCTCGTAGAGCACCGCCAGGGCGATCAGCGCCACGCTCATGACCAGGATGGACAGCAATGTGTAGCGCGCCACCAGGCTGCGACGCGGGCGAGCGAACCGGCGCCACAGGGCGCTCGCGGGGAATTCGATATCCATGGGCTTTGTAATTGTTTTTCATGTGATGCCGGGGAGGATAAGGAGCGAGGGTCCGGCTTGTCCATTGGCGCAAGGTCGATGAGCGCGGGTTTCCCGGCCTCTTTATTGACCCACAGGCAAAAATCCTGTGCGCCACCAACGGTTTTTCCGTGCCGCTGCGCCCGGGATACTACCCTCAATTGCCCACCCTACCTGATCGAGGAGATCCCCATGACCCTTCCGCTGTTTGGCCTCGGCACGTTCCGTCTCAAGGACCAGGTCGTCATCGATTCCGTGAGCCAGGCGCTCGAACTCGGGTACCGCGCCATCGACACCGCGCAGATCTACGGCAACGAAGCCGAGGTCGGCCAGGCCATTGCCGCCAGCGGCGTGGCCCGCGAGCAGTTGTACCTGACGAGCAAGATCTGGACCGAGAACCTCGGCGCCGACCGCCTGATTCCCAGCCTCAAGGACAGCCTGAGCAAACTGCGCACCGACCACCTCGACCTGACCCTGATCCACTGGCCGTCACCCAAGGGCGCGGTGCCGGTCGCCGAGTTCATGGGCGCACTGCTTGAGGCCAGGGCCCAGGGCCTGACCCGCGAGATCGGCGTGTCCAACTTCACCATCGACCTGCTCGGCCAGGCCATCGCCGTCACCGGCCCGGGCCAGATCGCCACCAACCAGATCGAGCTGCACCCCTACCTGCAGAACCGCCGTCTGGTGGCGTTCATGCAGGATCAGGGAGTGGCCGTCACCTCGTACATGACCCTCGGCTACGGCAAGGTGCTGCAGGACGCGGTGATCGACGATATCGCTGCGCGCAACAACGCCACCCCGGCGCAGGTCGCCCTGGCCTGGGCCATGCAACTGGGCTACGCGGTTATCCCGTCCTCGACCCGGCGGGAAAACCTCGCCAGCAACCTCAAGGCCGTCGGCTTGCGCCTGAGCGACGAAGACATGGCCCGGATCGCCGCGCTGGACAGCGGCCAGCGCATTACCGATCCCGCCAGCCTGGCACCGCACTGGGACTGATCAACCCTGGTCGGAGCACGCTTCGGCCAGCTTCAGGTAGCGCAGGGTGTGCTCCTGGCCGGACGAGTCCAGGTAGGTCATGTCCGCCTTGATGACCTGGCACGTTTCGGTGACTGGTTCGGTCATGCTCACCACCCTGGCGATATCCAGAGGCATGCCGTAGTGGTAGTCCGTGGCCGCGCCCTGTGCCTGGGCGGCAGCGGCGAACAACAGGCCAAGAGGCAGCAGCAAACGCAGTTTCATGGTGAATCTCCTCGTTGCAGCAGCAACGCGATGAGAAACGATGCAGCCCTTTCAGTGTGGGCGCAGGCGGTATGCCGCGTCGCCCGAAGGGACCAACGGCAGCAGATCGGTTAACCTGCGTGTCCTGCCCCGACAAGCCACCGCCCCATGGAACTGCACATCGTCCTGCATGGCCGCAAAGGCCTCGCCGACCAGCTCTACCAGCAACTGCGCGACGGCATCGACAGCGGCCGCCTCGCCGCCGGCACGCAACTGCCGCCCACCCGGCTGCTGGCCGGGCAACTGGGGGTGTCGCGCAAGACCGTGGCCGAGGCCTATTCGCGACTGACCAGCGACAACCTGCTCAGCGGCCAGGTCGGCCGTGGCACTTTCATCACCCCGCCGCCCGCCAGCCCGCCGGCCGCGCCCCACAGCACCCTGCTGGCCAGCGAAGCCAGCCTGGCGCGCTGGCGGGCGCGGGGCATTCCCATGGGGCGGCCGGCGCTGGCGCAGCCGTCGCGCTACGACTTCGTCGGCGGTGCGTCGAGCAAGGTCCACTTCCCCTTCGACGCCTGGCGCCAGTGCACTCAGTACGCGCTGCGCCATTGTCAGCGCACCGACACCCGCTACAGCAATGCCCAGGGATTGCCCGAACTGCGCGAGGCCATTGCCCGGCATATCGCCTTCGCTCGCGGCGTGCACTGCACGGCGGCCGACGTGCAGGTGTGCAACGGCGCGCAGCAGGCGCTGGACCTGATTGCCCGGGTCCTGATCGAGCCGGGCTGCACGGTGGCGATGGAAGACCCGGGCTATCCGCCGGCACGGCACCTGTTCGAAGCCCTCGGTGCGCGTATCCAGCATGTGCCGGTGGACGCCGAAGGAATCTGCGTGGAACGCATCGAGGCCGGGGTCCGGCTGATCTACGTCACCCCCTCGCACCAGTTCCCGCTGGGCATGCCGCTGAGCCTCGGCCGTCGCCACGCCCTGCTGGCCCGGGCAGCGGAGCTGGGGGCTGTGATCATCGAGGACGACTACGACAGCGAATTCCGTTACGAGGGCCGTCCCACCGATGCCCTGCAAAGCCTCGACCGGCACGGGCTGGTGGCCTACGTCGGGACCTTCTCCAAGACCGTGCTGCCGGAGTTGCGCCTGGGCTACGCGATCCTGCCCCCGCCGCTGCTGGAGCCGGTGCGTATCGCCAAGCAGTTGAGCGACTGGCACACCTCGACCCTGAGTCAGTGGACACTGGCCCGGTTCATCAGCGAGGGGCATCTGGTCAGGCACATCCGCCGTTGTCACGGGCTTTATGCGGCCCGGCGCGAAAGTATCCTGGCGCGTTTGCGTGGTGATCTGTCGCCGTGGTTCGAAGCCGTGCCCAGTACCGCCGGCTATCACCTGAGCGCACTGGCCAAGGGCGATCTGGATGTGGAGTTCCTGATCGCCCTGGCGCGCAAGGTCGAGGTCGGGCTGTACTCCCTCGCCCCGTTCTTCAGCGAGGCAGCACCGCGCCCGGGCCTGCTGCTGGGCTTCGGTGCCATCGAGCGGCTGGATATCGACCCAGCGCTGGACCGGGTCCGCGACACCCTGCAGAGCCTCAGTTGAGGGTGCTGGCCGCCTTGCCGCGGTCAGCCATCGCCGCCGCGTAACCCGCAGGAGCGAAACGCCCGGTGACCAGCAGCATCAGTACCACGGTGACGGTCAGCAGCGTCCACGAGGCCTGGAAATCGCCGCTGATGTCCCGCAACCAGCCAGTCAGGTAGGGCACCAGGCCGGTGATGATGAAGCCGATCCCCTGGACGAAGGCCGCCAGTGCGCCGGCGGCGCCCGGCTCTTTGAGGTGTTCGAGGGTCAAGGTCAGGCTCAGGCTGAAGCAGGCGCCCAGGCCGAAACCGATCAGCCCGACCCACAACCCCGGCGACAGCGCCGGGGCCAGCAGCAGGCCGGCGAAGCCCAGCAACTGTGCCAACAGCGCCAGCCACAGGCCGGGACGACGGTCGATGAAACGCCGCAGCAGCATCGGCAGGCCAAGCGCGCCGAGAACCTGGAAGATCGTCATCAGCCCCACCAGCTCACCGCCGCCACGGGCACTGCCGCCCACCTGCAGGTAATAGGCGGGCAGCCAGGCCACCATGCTGGTGTAGCCACCGTTGATCAGGCCGAAGTAGATCGCCAGCAACCAGGCACGGCGACAGCCGAAAAAGTGTCCGCGTCCCATCGCAGCGCTTTTCTGCGCGGCCTCCAGGGTCGGGCCGATAAACCCGAGCAGCAGCAGCGCCAGCAGCACAGGCAGCACCCAGACACCGAGCCCGGCCTGCCAGTGACCGAAATATTCCGCAACCCGAGGGCCCAGCACCGCCGCCAGCCCGCCGCCACTCATCAGCGCCGCCGAATACACGCCCATCGCCAGCGCCAGGCGCCGGGAGAACCAGCGGTTGACCAGCCCCGGCATCAACGCCTGGACGAACGCCACGCCCAGCCCGGCCAGTACCGCACTGGCGATCAGTGCCGTGCCGTTGCCCAGCAACAGGCGCCAGACACAGGCCGCGCCGATGGCGCCAAGGCCCAGCAACAGACCGCCCTGCTCGCTCAGCCAGCGCCGCAGCCAGGGTTGCATCAGTGGCACCAGGCCCATGCACAGCACCGGCAACGCCGTGAGCAGCGCCGCCTGCTGATAGCCGATGCCCGTGCCCGTACGGATGTCTTCCAGCAGCGGTCCGATGCTGGTGAGGATCGGCCGCAGATTGAGGGTCACCGCGACCACCAGCAGCAACAGCGAGGCGCTGCGCCAGCGGGACACTACCGGGGTCATGCCGGGCGCGCCTGCTGCCAGAGCCGGTACAGACCGTCTTCACCTTCGGGTTTCAGCGCACGCAAGGGCAACGACTGCTGTTGGGGCGCGCGGCTCATCTGCTCGTACACCGCCGCCGTGGACAGCCCGTAAGGCGCGCCCTCCTCGTTGCTGTAGGCGAAGAACGCCCGCTCGATACCGCACAGGTGCATGGCCGCCAGGCACATCGGACAGGGATGACCGCTGGCATAGACCTCGCAGCCCTCGAGGCGCGGTCCTAGTTGCTGGCTGGCAAGGCGGATCGCCTGCATCTCGGCGTGGGCGGTCGGGTCCTGGGTGCAATGGATCTCGTTGACCGCACGGGCGATCACTTGCCCGTCACGTACCAGCACCGCACCGAACGGCCGGCCACCGGCACGGATATTGTCCCGGGCCAAGGCCAGGGCTTCGCGCATGAAGGCGTCGTTGTTCATGGGAGGCACTTCCTCTGACGAATGAAGGGCGATTATCCGGGGCCGCCGGTGTAGCATGAAATTAATTGATTTCATGCATACCAGTGGACTTGTGAATGCTTGATCCCCTTCTGCTCCGCGCCTTCGTCACCGTGGTCGAAACCGGCAACTTCACCCGTGCAGGCGAGCGTCTGCACCTGACCCAATCCACCGTCAGCCAGCAGATCATCCGCCTGGAACAGAGCCTCGGCGCCCGCCTGCTCGACCGCAGCCAGCGCCAGGTCTGGCCCACCGAGGCCGGCGAACGGCTGCTCGGCTACGCCCGACGCATCCTGCGTCTGGAGGAAGAGGCGCGCCTGGCCCTGAGCCCGGTCCAGGCCGAGACCGCCCTGCGCCTCGGTGCCCCGGAAGACCTTGCCGGCGAACGGCTCACCGAGGCCCTGCGCAGCTTCATCGCCAGCCGTCCGCACCTGCGCCTGGAGGTGGAAAGCGGCCTCAGCAACCCGCTGCTGCACCTGTACCGCAACGGTGAACTGGACGTGCTGCTGGTCAAGCAATGGGGCGCCGACCGCGACTGCCATGCGCGCTGGCCGGAGCCGCTGTCCTGGGTGTGCAGCGCCCGCGGCATGGTCGCGGACCAACCGCTGCCGTTGGTGGTGTTCCCCGTGGGCGCGCTGTACCGCCAGGAAATGATCCACGCCCTGGAAAGCGCCGGCCGCCCGTGGCGCATCAGCTACTCCAGCACCAGCCTCGCCAGCCTCGGTGCGGCGGTCAGCGCCGGCCTTGGGGTCAGCCTGATCCCCAGCCGCTGCGTACTGCCGGGGCATCGGGAACTGGGTGAGGACGAAGGGTTTCCACCGGTGGGCGGGCTTGAACTGGCCCTGTACGCCAGGGCCGGACTGGATGCGGACGGGTTGGCGTTGCGGGATTTGCTGATGGGCTTGTGCGAGGAACGGGCGGGGGAATGACGGTTCGGCCCTCATTGGCCTCCCTGGATTTGCCGGGATTGGCTATCTGAAACCCGCGCCGCGCCCATTAAGGTGTGCTCCATCCCGCGCTGTTGCGCAACCACACGGAGCTTTCACCATGTCTACCCGCCTCGAATGGGCCAAACACGCACCCGACGCCTACAAAGCCATGATCGGCCTGGAACAGGCCCTGGCCAGATCCGGGCTGGAGAACTCACTGCTGGAACTGGTCCGTCTGCGCGCCTCGCAGATCAACGGCTGTGCCTACTGCGTGAACCTGCACGCCAATGACGCACGCAAGGCCGGAGAAACCGAGGCACGCTTGCAAACGCTGAGTGTCTGGGCCGACACCGCCTATTTCACCCCCCGGGAACAGGCCGCCCTGGCCTGGGTCGAGAGCCTGACCCGCCTGCCGGAACAGCACGCACCGCAGCATCAGTACCAGGCGCTGCTGGAGCACTTCAGCGAGGCGGAAGTGGTGAACCTGACCCTGGCCATTGCCACGATCAACGCCTGGAACCGCTTTGGCGTTGGCTTTGCGATGGTGCCGGCCTAGCAGGGTGTTTTGTAAGTAAGGCTCATGGTTTGGTCCCGGCTTTCAGCATCAGAACTGTCCCGGAGCAACGATATGAAAATCGGCCGACCTGCCGCCTGATTGAGTTGAGCGACGAAGAGCACCTCGAACGGCTTCGTCGCTCCCAGCAGCGTAAAGGCCCTGCCGAATCCCACATTCGGGGCGAAATCATCTTGGCCTGTCCGCCAAACCACATGCAGCCCTATCCCCTTTCCCCGATATCACTCCGGTTCCGCCCGCGAATCCGCTGAATTTTCCTCAATTCCTTGGGAAACGTCTCACAGACGCTGTGGCTTCAGCACTCTAGGCTACGAACTCCAAGGGGTTCAGTCACATCGAGTATCACAAGAGTTCGAAAAGTGATCACAGCCATATTTTTCGCCGTAACCGCGCCGACACTCATCATTGCTTTCATATCAAGGTCCAGATTTTCCGGTGAAAACTACAGCACCAGAGCAACTATCGGATTAATGCTCTTCAACCTTGTCTGCGGCGTTTTCCACATGGAGCTGACACAGCGCGGCTGCATACTCCTCTACCAATGCTTCCCCAACCTTGAAGACAGTCACCCCGTTATCGTGTGGTTTTCTTTTTTCTGCATCTTCCTGCACTGCCTTGCCATACCCTCAGAATCGGAACCCAAACGCTGGTTCAGGAAAAAATCAAACCCCACCTATAACTTCTCACCAAAGAAAAACGGCAAAGATTCATCTTGGCCCAAACGTTAGGAACACCCACCCGCACGATCCCGTTCAATCCGGACGCAACCGCTGGCGATAACTGCCAGGGCTCTCCCCCGTCCATTTCTTGAACGCCCGGTGAAACGCACTGGGCTCCTGGAAGCCGGTCTGCGCGGCGATCTCGGCGACGCTGAGGTCGCTGTCGCGCAGGCATTCGAAGGCCATGGCACGCCGCACTTCGTCCTTGATCTGCTGGAACGAACAGCCCTCACGCTCCAGTTGCCGGCGAAAGCTGCTCGGGCTCAGGCCCACGTCCTCGGCCAGCCCCAGCAAGGTCGGCCATTGACCATACTCGCGCCGGCGCAGATAGCGGTAGACCCGCGCCGCCAGGCCGTTCTGGTTGCGGTAACGCACCACCAGCCCTTGCGGCGCACTGCGCAGGAAGGTCTTGAGGGCGCCGAGGTCCTGCAGCACCGGCAGTTTCAGGTAGTCGGCGGAAAACTCCACTTCGGTGCGCCCGGTGCCGGTCTGCAGGTTAGGCCCCCAGAGCAGCGCATCGTCTTCCAGTGCCACCCGCGCATCACGCAATTCGGTGCGGTCGATGGCGATACGCCGCCCGCCCAGCCAGCACAGCAGGCTGATCACCAGCACCAGCAGGGTTTCCTCGGCGAAGACCCGGCGCTGCGGGTCGTCGATGCACGAATGCAGACTGATCACCGCACGCTGCCCACGCACGCTCAGGGTGCCGCGCATGTCCCGCAGGAACAGGCCGAAGTTGCCCAGGCACTGGTTCAGAGCCTTTTCCAGATTGGGCTCCTGGATCAGCCCGCGACAGATCAGGGCGAAGCTGCCCAGGGGCATGCCATGGCTGTCGAGGTCGAAGAATTCGTCGTCCAGCGCCTCGATCAGGATCAGCCACAGGCGGGCGAAGGCCGAGGCCGGCACCCGGGCGTTGATCTCGTGGATCAGTACCGGGTCGATACCGGCCTGGTGCAGCAGCGCCGCAGCCCGCGCGGGCTGGTCGCGCAGGCTGTAGAGCATGATGTGGACGAAGTACATCGCGACCGAATCGTTTTCCCGCATGACAACTTCCGTGGTGACCTCGACGACATTGCAAAAAGTAGCAGGCCCGCTGGGCACTTAAGGCATAGGCCCCGGCGCCGCCAATGCCTAGACTCGACACACCCGGGCGTGGCCGGGCGTCATTCTCGCAGAGCCGCGTGGCACCTCGCCACGTCTTCGCCCATTGGAGTCGATCATGAACAACAACGATATCTACGTAGTCAGTGCCGTCCGCTCGGCCATTGGCACTTTCGGCGGTTCGCTCAAGGACCTGCCCCTGGCAGACCTGGCCACCCAGGTCACCCGCGCCGCCCTCGAGCGCTCCGGCGTCGCCCCCGAGCAGATCGGCCATGTGGTCATGGGCAACGTCATTCCCACCGAAGCCCGCGATGCCTACCTGGGCCGGGTCGCCGCGATGAACGCCGGCATTCCCAAGGAAACCCCCGCCTTCAACGTCAACCGCCTGTGCGGCTCCGGCCTGCAGGCCATCGTCTCGGCCGCGCAGACCTTGCAACTGGGCGAGGCCGAGGCGGTGATCGCCGCCGGCGCCGAGTCCATGAGCCGCGGCCCGTACCTGCTGACCCAGGCCCGCTGGGGCGCACGCATGGGTGACATGAAGAGCATCGACTACATGCTCGGCATCCTGCACGACCCCTTCGAAGGCTTCCACATGGGCATCACTGCCGAAAACGTGGCGCAAACGAACGGCATCACCCGTGCCATGCAGGATGAAGTGGCAATCACCAGCCAGCAGCGCGCCGCCCGCGCCATCGCCGAGGGCCGTTTCGACAGCCAGATCGTGCCGATCGAAGTTCCAGGCCGCAAAGGCCCGGTGCAGTTCAAGGTGGACGAGCACGTGCGCGGTGAAGTCAGCAGCGAGCAACTGGCCGGCATGAAAACCGCTTTCAAGAAAGACGGCACCGTCACCGCCGGCAACGCCAGCGGCCTGAACGACGGCGCGGCAGCGCTGGTGCTGGTCACCGGCGAGATGCTCAAGCGCGAGGGCCTCAAGCCGCTGGCCCGCCTGGTGGCCTATGCCCACGCCGGCGTCGAGCCCGAGCTGATGGGCCTCGGTCCGGTACCGGCGACCCGCAAGGTGCTGGAAAAGGCCGGCCTGAAGGTCTCCGACCTGGACGTCATCGAATCCAACGAAGCCTTCGCCGCCCAGGCGTGCGCAGTGTCGAAGCAACTGGGCTTCGACCCGGAAAAGGTCAACCCCAACGGCTCGGGCATCTCCCTCGGCCACCCTGTCGGCGCCACCGGCGCGATCATCGCCACCAAGGCGATCCATGAGCTGCAGCGCATCCAGGGCCGCTACGCGCTGGCGACCATGTGCATTGGCGGCGGCCAGGGTATCGCCGTGCTGTTCGAACGCGCTTGAAGGAAGAGAAAAGATGAGCATTGAACACATCGCCGTGATCGGCGCCGGAACCATGGGCAACGGTATCGCCCAGGTCTGCGCCGTGGCCGGCTACCAGGTGACCTTGATCGACGTGTCCGACGCCGCGCTGGAGCGCGGCGTGGCCACCCTGCGCAAGAACCTCGACCGCCAGGTGAGCAAACAGACGCTGGACGCGGCGCAGGCCGAGGCCGCCGTGACCCGCATCCGCACCAGCGCCGACTACGCGCAACTGAAAGATGTGCATCTGGTGATCGAAGCGGCCACCGAGAACCTGGAGCTGAAGAAACGCATCCTCCAGCAGGTGGCGGCCAACGTCAGCGAACGCTGCGTGATCGCCACCAACACCTCGTCGCTGTCGGTAACCCAGCTGGGTGCCGCGATCAACGCGCCGGAGCGCTTCATCGGCGTGCACTTCTTCAACCCGGTGCCGATGATGGCACTGGTCGAGGTGATTCGTGGCCTGCAGACCAGCGACGCCACTTACGCCAGCGCCATGGAACTGACCGGCAAGGTCGGCAAGACCGCCATCACCGCCGGTAACCGCCCGGGCTTCGTGGTCAACCGCATCCTGGTGCCAATGATCAACGAAGCGATCTTCGTGCTCCAGGAAGGCCTGGCCAGTGCCGTTGACATCGACACCGGCATGCGTCTGGGCTGCAACCAGCCGATCGGCCCGCTGGCCCTGGCCGACCTGATCGGACTGGATACCCTGCTGGCGATCATGGAAGCCTTCCACGACGGCTTCAACGACAGCAAGTACCGCCCGGCTCCGCTGCTCAAGGAGATGGTCGCGGCCGGTTACCTGGGCCGCAAGAGCGGCCGTGGCTTCCACGTCTACGAGTAACCCGACATGCCCAAGACCTGCGCCGAACGCTGCGCCGATTACGAAGACCGTCGCGACAAAGCCCTCGAACTCTTCGCGGCCAAAGGGTTCGGCCAGGTCAGCATGCGCGAGCTGGCGGCCCATGTGGGCCTGACCGCCGGCTCGCTCTACCACCATTTCCCCAGCAAGCAGCACCTGCTGTTCGACCTGATCGAAGAGCTCTTCGAGGAGCTGCTTGCCACCTTGAACCCTGGCCGGGGCAAGGTTCCCGCAGGGCGTCTGTCTGCTGTGATCCGCGCCCATTGGGCGCTGCATGACGAACGATCGCTGCAGTTCCGCCTGGCCGAGCGCGACCTGTGCTGCCTGAGCGACGAGCAGCAGGCGCATATCGCGCAACTGCGCCTGCAATACGAAAGCCAGCTCTGGCAGGCGATCGCCCCGGCCGCTCGCCTGCAGGGCCCCGCTCTGGAAGCGGCGGCCCATGTGCTCGCGACCCTGCTCAACAGCCTGCCCGGCTGGCTGCGCGACTCGCCCTTGCCGCAGACCGAACGCCTGGCCCTGATGGAAAACATGCTGCTCGGCGCCATCGAGCGGACACTGCCGCAGTGCCTCAGCTCGGCGGCCTGAGCATCAACGATTGGGATGAATCACCCGCTGCCCACTGGCATCCGGCCGGTGGATGAGCAAAAAGTCCAGCAACGGACTGCTCGGTTCCAGTTGAGCGTTCCAGTGTGCGGAAAGGTGAATGTAGCGACGACGCAACAGGTCTGTTTCATGCTCATTCAGATTGCAGGCGTGGGCCAGTAATTTGACCGCGATGGTGTGCAGCTCTTCTGGAAGCAGCAGCCCTTCACCGTCCGAAACCGGTTGCAACGGAACGCCGCTAGCGACCGCCCAGGCATGCATCATCCGCAGATACACCCGCGACAACTCGCCACGCACTCGCCTTTTTCCCCGAATCACGGCCCTGACCTGCTTTTCCCGCTGCACATCGCGCTTGGGCAGAAATGGCAGCTCGGTACTTTGCAGCTCAAGGCTCAGTTGCAGCCCCAGCCCTTCCCAATAGGCGCGCCGCTGTTCCAGACACTTGCCCGCCTGGATCGCCGCCTGACTGCGTGCATCCGGTACCAGGCGCGACTCGACGCTGGTGAACGGCCGCTCCAGCACCAGGTCCTCCTGCTCCTCTGCTCGATAACCGCCGCCGATATCGGTATGCACGCCAGGCACGACAATGTCGTTGTTGCTGGCCACCAGCGGAAAATTGGCCCGGTACTCATCAGCCGCCACCAGTTGCAGCACCTTCCGGGCCAGGCCATCACGCAACCCCAGTCGCAAGCCGTCGTAATTGTCGTTGCCGGCGCTGAAGTTGCCTTTCATGGGCGCCAGCATCCCGGCGACGGTATCGAACAGGCCGATGAAGTTCAGCGTCAGCGAAGCACCGGCGAACAGCTCCGCCAGCGGGGCCAGGTCATTGGCCAGGTGCCGGGCGGCGGCAGCGCCCCGGCTGAAGCCGAACAAGTCGATTTCCACGGCATGGAGAGTGCGTCCGGGGTTGTGCCGGACAAAGGTTTCGTACAGCGCGGCAACCCGGCCTGGCACTTGCTCGACCAGCGCCACCACGCCGCTGCCATAGCGCCCGGTGGCCTGGGCAAGGCCCGAGTCTTCTTCACCGTTGCGGGTGCCGATGCCTTCGATATACAGCGACAGGCACACCCGCGCGTCGCCGCCGGGCAGTCGCTGCGTTGCCTGATTCGGATACAGACGGTACAGCAGCGCCACATTGCTGATGCCAGTGGCGTAGCTGCCGACGGGAGCGGCACGGGTCGCACCCAGTTCCTGGTTATGAAGATTCAGCCCCGTGCCATCGAAGAACAGCCCGAGATGCAGGGTCAGAGGAGTCGGATTCATTACGGTTCCTGTGTCGAGAAAACAAGGAACCGATCGGATCATCCCGCAGCGTTGCGCGATGCAGGAACATTCGCTTTAACGCGTATGAAAATTCTGAAGTACATCTAGCTCAGCAATGTCTGAATCTGCTCGCGAAGGCTGTCGAGGTCGAACGGCTTGGCCAGGATCGGCGCACGGAACGCGATGGGGCTGCCGGACTCACGGATTTCCGCGGGGTAGCCACTGATGAAGATCACCTTCAGGTCCGGTCGCAGCTTGACCGCCGGCTCGGCGATCTCAACCCCGGAGATGCCCCCCGGCAGACGGAAGTCGGTGACCATCAGGTCCAGGTGCGGCTTGCTGGCGAGGATCTCGAACGCCTGGGCGCCATCCTCGGCCAGCAGCACCCGGTACCCTTCGCCCGCCAGGTAGTCGTGGAGCACCATCCGGATCACCGGCTCGTCCTCGACGACCAACACTACATCTTGTGCATCTTCACTCATGCCAACGCCTTGATTCGATTCATACAGTGGGTCTCATCTCAATCGTTGTGACCACTGGGTCAGGCAGAGGTTGCCTGTTCCCGATCACTTTCATTTTCCGGCGCATTGCCTTGCATATCGCATACCAGCGGCAGGCATACACGGAAGGTCGCGCCCTCGCCTTCAGCGCTGTCCACCAGGATCCGCCCGCCATGGGCCAGCACGATCTGCTCGCTGATGTACAAGCCCAGGCCAAGCCCGGCCACGCTCTGCTGGGTGGCGACGCGTTCGAACTGCTGGAAGATCCGCTGCTGGTTCTGCGGATCGATACCGATGCCCTGGTCACGGACCTCGACGCAGGCCATGCCGTCTTCCGTCAGCACCCGGACCTGGATCGGACGTTTCGCGCCGTAACGCAGGGCGTTGCTCAGCAGGTTGGCGATCACCTGTTCAATGCGGAATTCGTCCCAGATACCTTCCACGCAGGTCTCGGCGTCGAGGGCGATGGGCGATCCCGCCGCCGCCGCCTGGGCCGAGAAGTTTTCCACCAGCCCCGCCACCAGGTGAGCCAGGTCGAAACGGGTGGGCCGGATCGACAGTTTGCCGGTACGGATCCGCGACACATCCAGCATGTCTTCGATCAGACGGATCAGGCTGTTGATCTGACGCTCGTCGCGCTCGACCATGGCGCGCATCTTGTCGAGGGTGAAGGCATCGGCGTTGTCCCGGGCCAGGTGCAACTTGCGTAGCTGGGTCTCGAGGATCAGGCCGTTGAGGGGCGTGCGCACCTCATGGGACACGATGGACATGAAGTCGTCGCGCATGCGCACCGCGCGCTCCAGTTCGCCACGGGCCACCTGCAACTGTTCGAGCAGTTGCTGTTGCTCCTGGCGCCCGCGTTCCAGATCCTGCAACTGGCGGTCCAGGGCCTTGCGCTGGCGGTACAGCTCGGTGAACACCGTGACCTTGCTCTTCACCGCATGGGTGTCCAGCGGCTTGTGCAGGAAGTCCACCGCGCCGGCTTCGTACCCCTTGAAGGCGTAGTTCATTTCGCGGCCGGCGGCACTGACGAAGACAATGGGAATGTGCTTGGTCATTTCCGTGCCGCGCATCAGCTCGGCCAGCTCGAAACCGTTCATGCCGGGCATCTGCACATCGAGAATGGCCAGGGCGAATTCGTGCTCCAGCAACAGCGACAGCGCCTGGTCGGCGGAGGTCGCCTTGAACACCGCACGATCCTCACCCTTGATGAGCGCTTCAAGCGCCACCAGGTTTTCCGGAAGATCGTCGACGATCAGCAATTTGGCTTGGATGTGGCTTAGCATTCTTGTTGTTCCAGCTTGGCGAGCAGATGCCCGATGCCGTTCAAAGGAAGTATATGGTCAGGCCGGTGCCGCACCAGTGCCGCGGCGGGCATGGTCGCAACCTGGGCCTGGGCCGGGTCCTGGACGATGCTCAGACCACCGAGTTGGTGGATTCGTGCCAGGCCCGTCGCACCATCTTCGTTGGCGCCGGTCAGCAGCACGCCGACCAGCGCCTCCCCGTAGGCATCGGCCGCCGACTCGAAGAGGATGTCGATGGAGGGTCGCGAATAATGGACACGGTCCTCCTGGCTCAGGGACAGGCTGCGGTCACGCTCCACCGACAGGTGATAACCGGACCCGGCCACATAGATGATCCCGGCCTCGATGCTTTCCTTGTCCCGCGCTTCGCGTACCGGGCGCCCGAGCTTGCGGCCGAAGACCTCGGCCAGCTGGCTGTCGCGGTCGTCCGGCAGGTGCAGGACACAGATCACCGGGAGGGAGAAGCCGCGCGGCAGCGGCGCCAGCACCGACAGCAAGGCCGTCACCCCGCCCGCCGACGCGCCCATGACGATCGCCTGGAACCTGCTCATGATTTGCGGTAGATCCGTTCGGGCTTGACCAGCGCCTCGAAACGGTCGGCATAGGCAGAGAAGTCCAGGGTTTCCTTGCTGCCCAGCACCAGGAAGCCGCGGTGACACAGCGACTCGTGGAACAGGCCGAAGGAACGGTCCTGGAGATTCTTGTTGAAGTAGATCAGCACGTTGCGGCAGGACACCAGTTGCGTTTCGGAGAACACGCTGTCGGTGGCCAGGCTGTGGTCGGCAAAGGTCACGTTCTCCCGCAGGCTGCTGTCGAGAATGGCGTTGCCATAGGCGCAGGTGTAGTAGTCGCTGAACGAGCGCTCGCCGCCGGCGGCGATGTAGTTGCGCTCGTAGTCGCGCATGGCCTGCATCGAATAGATGCCCTGCTTGGCTTTCTCCAGGGAGTTGGGGTTGATATCGGTGGCATAGATGATGGTGCGCTCCAGCAAGCCTTCCTCGCGCAGCAGGATGGCCATGGAATAGACCTCCTCGCCGGTACTGCAGCCGGCGATCCAGATCTTGATCGACGGCCAGGTCTTGAGGTGCGGCACCACTTCCCGGCGCAGGGCCAGGAAATGGCTGGGGTCGCGAAACATCTCGCTGACCGGGATGGTCAGGAACTGCAGCAGTTGCAGGAACATGCCCGGATCGTGCAGCACGCGCTCCTGCAGCGCGGTAATGGTCGCACAGTCGAACTGCCGCACGGCATGCAGGATCCGGCGCTTGATGGAAGCACCGGAGTAATCGCGAAAGTCATAGCTGTACTTGAGGTAGATCGCCTCGATCAACAGCCGGATTTCAATGTCGGTATTGCGCTCGCTAGTCAAATTCGCTCCAGTTGCGGCAGCCAGACACGGATCAGGGAGAACAGCCGGTCCAGATCGATCGGTTTGGCCAGGTAATCATTGGCCCCGGCCTGCAGGCAGCGTTCCTGATCATCCTTCATCGCCTTGGCGGTGACGGCGATGATCGGCAGCTTGCGCCAGCGCGGGTCCTTACGGATCAGCCGGGTGGCTTCGAAGCCATCCATTTCCGGCATCATCACGTCCATCAGCACCAGGTCGACGTCGCTGCCCTCTTCCAGCTTGTCGATGGCCTCGCGGCCGTTGCGCGCAATCTCCACCAGCGCACCCTTGTGCTCCAGGGCGCTGGTGAGAGCGAAGATGTTGCGCACATCGTCGTCCACCAGCAGGATGCGCCGCCCTTCGAAGACCTTGTCGCGGCTGCGGGCAGTGCGCAGCATGCGCTGCCTTTCATGGGACAACGTCGATTCGACTTTGTGCAGGAACAATGTCACTTCGTCCAACAGGCGCTCCGGTGAACGCGCGCCTTTGATGATGATCGAGCGCGAATACTTGAGCAGCTCGGCCTCTTCGTCGCGGGTCAGGTTGCGCCCGGTGTAGACGATCACCGGCGGGAAGGCCTGGATATCCTCGATGGTCATGCGCTTGAGCAGCTCGTTGCCGAGCATGTCGGGCAGCTTGAAGTCGATCACCATGCAGTCGTAGACGTTGTCCTTGAGCAGCGCCAGGGCCTCCTGGGCGGTGCCGACGGCGGTGATCTGGATATCGTCGTCGCCGATCAGGCGGGCGATGCTGTCGCGCTGCAGGTCGTCGTCTTCCACCAGCAGGATGTGCTTGAGCTTCTGGGTCAGCTTGTCTTCGAGCCGGGCGAACACGGTTTTCAGCTCGTCGCGACTGGTGGGTTTGACCACGTAGCCCACCGCGCCCATGTGCATCGCCGTCTCGACCCGGTCCTCGACTGAAATCACATGCACCGGGATGTGCCGGGTGGTGGGCTGTTCCTTCAGGCGCTGCAGCACGGTCAGGCCGGAATGGTCGGGCAGGCGCATGTCCAGCAGGATGGCGTCGGGCACGAAGTGCGTGGCCAGGTCGACGCCGTCGTCGGCAGCCTGGGCCACCAGGCAGCTGTAACCCAGTTCGTGGGCCAGGTCGAAGAGGATGCGGGCGAAGTTCGGCTCGTCCTCGATCACCAGGATGCAGCGGTTGTTGAACGGCGCCTTGTGCCGGTCATCCTCGAAGGCCAGGCGCTTGGCCGGCGGCGCCACCGGCAGCGGCGCCAGCGCGTCCACCGGCGCCTGGGCGGCCGGCACATGGGCGGGCAACGGCTGCGGACGGATCACCGGCGACGGCCCGACCTGCTCGACGATGGGTTCGTAGTGCTCCGGCAGGATCAGGCTGAACACGCTGCCCTTGCCGGGCGCGCTCTGCACATGGATCTGCCCGCCCAGCAGGCGCGCCAGGTCGCGGGAAATCGACAGGCCCAGGCCGGTACCGCCGTAACGGCGGTTGGTGGTGCCGTCGGCCTGGTGGAAAGCCTCGAAGATGGTTTCCTGCTGGTCGGCGGCGATGCCGATGCCGCTGTCCTGCACATGGAACACGATGCCGCTGCCCGGCTGCTGCATGATGGTCAGGCTTACCTGCCCCTGTTCGGTGAACTTGAGGGCATTGGACAGCATGTTCTTGAGGATCTGCTCCAGGCGCTGGCGGTCGGTGTAGAGGGTCGCCGGCACGTCGGGCTCGACCTCGACGCTGAAGCCCAGGCCCTTGTCGGCCGCCAGTGGCTCGAACATGCCCCGCAGGCCGTCGGCCAGGCGTGCCACCTGGGTCGTCTCGGCGCGCACGTCGAGCTTGCCCGCCTCGACCTTGGCGATGTCGAGAATGTCGTTGATCAGGTTAAGCAGGTCGTTGCCTGCCGAATAGATCGACTCGGCGAACTTGACCTGTTCGTCGCTGAGGTTTTCCTGCGGGTTTTCCGCCAGCAGCTTGGCCAGGATCAGCGTGCTGTTGAGCGGCGTACGCAGCTCGTGGGACATGTTGGCGAGGAATTCGGACTTGTACTTGCTGGAGCGCTGCAGCTCTTCGGCGCGCTGCTGCAGCTCCACCTGGGCCTCGTTCAGCTCGGTGTTCTTCAGGTCCAGGGCGTCGCGCTGGGAGGCCAGGGCGTCGGTGCGCTCGGCCAGTTGCTCGTTGGTCTGCTCCAGTTCCGCGCGCTGGGTTTCCAGGTGAGCCTGGGACTCCTTGAGGACCCGGGATTGCTCTTCCAGCTCTTCGTTGGCGGTTTTCAGCTCTTCCTGCTGCACCTGCAGCTCTTCGTTGAGCTGCTGGGTCTGCGCCAGCACTTCCTGAAGACGCTGGCGATAGCGGGCGCTTTCGATGGAGGTGCCGAGGTTGTTGGCGACCCGCTCGAGCAGTTCGCCGTCGCGCTCACTCAGCGGACGCAGGAAGCCCAGCTCGATCACGCCGTTGACCTGGCCGTCGTTGCTCGCCGGCATCAGCAGCACACTGCGCGGCAGGCCCTCGCCAAGACCGGAACTGACCTTGAAGTAGTCTTCCGGCACCTCTTCCAGCGCCAGCAGGCGGCCCTGGCCGACCGCCTGGGCCAGCAACCCTTCCTGGGCCCCGACCACCTGCTCCCGAGCCTCCTGCTCGCGGGAAAAGCCGTAGCTGGCGACCCGGTGCAGGTTGCCCTGTTCGTCGCGCACATAAAGCGCTGCGACAACACTGCCCAGGTAGTTGGAGAAGAATTGCAGGATGTTGTGGCCAAGGGTCGGCAGCGTCTGCTGCCCCAGCACCCGCTCCGCCAGCTGGGTCTGGCCGGTACGGATCCAGGACTGTTGCTGCAGGTGCTCGGTGGCGCGCTGCTGGGCATCGAGGTTGTCCTGGTAGCTGCCGGACAGGTTGAGCAGGTCGCGCCGGCCGATCCACGCCAGCAGGCCGCTGATAATGATGATGAAGGCCAGGTAGAGGGTCACCGAGACCCAGGTGGTGGTGCTGACCTGCTCGTTGCGCTTGGCGCGCAACTGCTGCTCCAGGGTGACGAAGTCGTCGTACTCCTTGCGGGTCTGGTCGGTCAGGCGCTTGCCGCGGCCGGCCTCGATGTCCGAACGGTAGTCACCGCCGCTACGGCGCAACTGGATCATCTCGCGGGCGAAGTTCTCCCACTCACCCTGCAGCGCCTGGAGGCGCTCCAGGCGGTCGATCTGCACCGGGTTGTCCGCCACCAGTCGGTGCAGGGTCTTCATCTGCGCGGCGATCCGCGGTTTGGCCAGCTCATAGGGCCCCAGGAAGCGCTCGTCACCGGTGAGCAGGAAACCGCGCATGCCGGTTTCCATATCGATGGACAGCTTCAGCGACTCGTTGGCGTTGTTGATCACCCGGTCGGTGTGGCCGACCCACTGGATCACCGACAGCAGGTAGGCGATCACCGTGACGAAGACCACGGCACTCAGCAGCCCCACTCCCAGAGGCAGACTGATGTTGCGTACCAGCAGCTTGCGAAAGCGCTGCTGGTCGACGGCGTTTGACTGATTCATCTGTTGGTCCAAGCGGCAGAAGGTGGCAATTGTTTTTTTCGCTTATGGTCCGGATTCGCGTCCTTGGGTGCAAACCGGAGCCGCGCTGTCCCCCCAGTCTATCCGGGTTCGCGGCAATCGACAGGGCATAAAGCCAGTATTTGAGGCATGCACCGCGCAATCGTTCAACGCAACGTTTATCCTGCACCCCAATCAACGCCGGGGAACTTCCGGCGGCACATCGCTTACAGAATGAGTAACACTCATTGCCACAGGAGTACCCCATGCCCGATAACACCCCTCTTCTGGTCGTTGAAGACGATGACATCGTGCGCATGCTGATGGTCGACGTGCTTCAGGAACTGGGGTACGCCGTCCAGGAAGCCGAAGACGGCGAAACCGCCATGGCCTTGCTTGGCGACCCCGAACAGCGTTTCGCGCTCATGCTCACCGACGTAGGCCTGCCTGGCATGGACGGCAAGGAACTGGCACGCCAGGCCCGCGAACTGCGCCCGCTGCTGCCGATCCTGTTCGCCAGCGGCTACGGCCAGAGCATCGACGTCCCCGAAGGCATGCACATGATCGGCAAGCCGTTCAGCATCGATCAGTTGCGGGACAAGATGAAGAGCATTCTGGGCTGAAGCCTGCGGGCGGAGCCGACACATTCGCTTTTCTACGCAAATCTCTCGGGCGCCGCCGATTCGGCGGTGTTCCCGGGTTTGAGCAAAGGGACGCAGCGCCGGTACCGACCACAGGATCCGGGAGAAGGCGCCGCCCCATCTCCGCGCTTATGCCAAACACCCTCCGCGTGTCTCCAAACTGAAATATGACCAGCGGGTCACATTTTTCCCCAACCCTCTCCTACACTCCCAGATCCTGGCAGGAACCGTCCGAACGATCCGACTGAAAAAAGTTGAAACTTTCAGACAAGCGCTCCAGTCAGGATTTTAAGTAGGTCATCGATTCCGGCTTTCCCGGGCGCGACCCACCCATCCCTACACTTCGTCAGCTCGTCATCGGCAGGAGCGCCGCTTGGCGTAGCGCTTGCACGGGTGACAGGGACGCAACACTGCACAGCAGAAGAGAGATAACCGAACAGGCATCGCATAAGGGGGGCTGCCCCCCGCAGAACAAGGGACGGAGAGAAGTATGATCAGTGCCGCTGTCGAACCGCATATCGAGCATTTCAACCCTGACACCAGCGCCCCCGTGGGCAGTGATTTCGTCGCGAATACCCTGGGTTTCGTCGGCGAAAACAGGCAGAACCGGCACAAACGCAAAGTCTTGTTCGTCACCTCGGAAATCGCCGACCTGGTCAAGACCGGCGGCCTGGGCGACGTGTCCGCAGCCCTGCCGCGGGCCCTGCGCCACCTGCACGACGTGCGCGTGCTGATTCCCGGCTACCCGCAAGTGATGGAGAGCGACAACCCGATCCATGTGGTCGGTGAACTGGGCGGTCATGCCGCACTGCCTCCCTGCAAGATCGGCCGCATGGACCTGGCCGACGGTCTGGTGATCTACGTCCTGATCTGCCCCGAGCTGTACCAGCGTGATGGCACCCCCTACGGCGCCAACAACGGCCGCGACTGGCCCGACAACCACATTCGTTTCGCCCGCCTGGGGCTGGCCGCTGCCGAGATCGCCGCAGGCGAAGGCATGGTCCACTGGACACCCGACCTGGTTCACGCCCACGACTGGCCGGCAGGCCTGGCGCCGGCCTACATGCACTGGCGCGGCCTGAGCACGCCGACCCTGTTCACCATCCACAACCTCGCCTACCAGGGCGTGGTCAGCCGCGGCTGCTGCCCGGAGCTGGCGATCCCCGACCACGCGCAACACCAGGAAGGCATGGAGTTCTACGGCAAGCTGTCGTTCCTCAAGGCCGGCCTGGCCTACTCCAGCCACATCACCACGGTCAGCGCCACCTACGCCCGGGAGATCACCACCCCGGCCTTCGGCTGCGGGCTTGACGGTTTCCTCGCCAGCAAGGCACAGCAAGGCCTGCTCAGCGGCATTCCCAACGGCATCGATGAAGGCTGGAATTCGGCCACCGACGGCTACCTGGAGCACCATTTCGGTCTCAACGACTGGGAAGGCAAGGCCGCCAATGCCGCGCAGGTCCGCGAGCTGTTCGGCCTGGAGCCATCCAGTGGCCCGCTGTTCGCCGTGGTTTCGCGTCTGGTCTACCAGAAGGGCCTTGACCTGACCCTGGGGGTTGCCGAAGACATCGTGCGCCAGGGTGGCCAGATCGCCATTATCGGTCGCGGCGAGCCGGAAGAAGAGCAGGCCATGCGCGACCTGGCCCTGCGCTTCCCGGGTCGCATCGGCGTGCGTATCGGCTTCAACGAGAAGGACGCCCGACGCATGTTCGCCGGCAGCGACTTCCTGCTCATGCCGTCGCGCTACGAGCCCTGCGGCCTGAGCCAGATGTACGCGCAGCGCTATGGCTCGCTGCCGGTGGCGCGCAACACCGGGGGCCTGGCCGACACCATCGAGAACGGCGTCACTGGTTTCCTCTTCGACGAGTCCACCCTGGAAAGCTACCGCGAAGCCCTGGGCCGGGCGTTCTACGTCTTCGACAAGAAGCCGCTGCTCAATGCCATGCGCTGCCTGTCCATGACTCAACCCTTCAACTGGTGCCAGGCGGTGGAACCCTACGCCCGGCTGTACGAGGAACTGGTCGTCCGCGCCCACAGCAACCGGGGGTAAGCCATGGCGCCACTACCCCTGCGTTTCAGTCATGGAGCGCTGGTCGAGGACGGCCAGCGCACCCGCTTCGCCCTTTGGGCACCCGACGCCCGCAGCGTCGAACTCGAACTCGATGGCGCCACCTTCGCCATGGCCCCCGAGGCTGATGGCTGGTTCCGTCTGCAACGGCGCTGCCCCAGCGGCAGCCTGTACCGTTACCGCATCGATGGCGAACTGTCGGTTCCCGACCCCGCCTCGCGCTTCCAGCCCCAGGGTGTGCACGGCCCCAGCCAGGTGGTCGCGCCGCAGCGCTATCGCTGGCGCAATCCGGACTGGCGTGGCCGCCCCTGGCGCGAAGCGGTGATCCAGGAATTGCATGTCGGCCTGCTCGGCGGCTACGAAGGCGTCATGCGCGAACTGCCACGCCTGGCCGAATTGGGCATTACCGCCATCGAGCTGATGCCCATCGGCCAGTTCCCCGGCGAGCGCAACTGGGGCTACGACGGCGTGTTGCCGTTCGCACCGCAGCATAGCTACGGCACGCCGGACGAACTGATGGCGCTGATCGACCAGGCCCATGGCCTGGGGCTGATGGTGCTGCTTGACGTGGTCTATAACCATTTCGGACCGGACGGCAACTACCTGCACCGTTACGCCGGCGAATTCTTCCGCGAAGACCGGCACACCCCCTGGGGTGCAGCCATCGACTTCCGCCGGGCCGAAGTGCGGGACTTCTTCATTGAAAACGCCCTGATGTGGCTCAGCGACTACCGCTTCGACGGCCTGCGCCTGGATGCGGTGCATGCCATCGACGACCCGGACTTTCTTCGTGCGCTCTCCGGCGCCGTGCGCCAGCACTGTGCCGATGGCCGCCATTGCTGGCTGGTGCTGGAAAACGAATTCAACCAGGCGCACCTGCTCGAGACCGATTTCGACGCGCAGTGGAACGATGACGGGCACAACACCCTGCATGTGCTGCTGACCGGCGAACGCGAAGGCTATTACACCGACTTCCAGGACCCGACGCCGCGCCTGGCCCGCTGCCTGGCCGAAGGTTTCGTCTACCAGGGCGAAACCGGCCACCACGGCAAGCCCCGGGGCGAACCCAGCGCACACCTTGCGCCGGATGCCTTCGTGCTGTTTTTGCAGAACCACGACCAGACCGGCAACCGCGCCCTGGGCGAACGCCTGCCGGCGCTGTGCGCGCCCCAGGCCTTGCGGGCGGCCACCACGCTGTTGCTGCTGTCGCCGATGATCCCGCTGCTGTTCATGGGCGATGAATGGGCCAGCGAGCAGCCGTTCCTGTTTTTCACCGACCATCACGCAGAGCTGGCAGATGCCGTGCGCGAAGGCAGGAGGGCCGAGTTCAAGGGCTTTGCGGCGTTCAGCAGCGAAGAAAAACGCGCGCACATTCCCGACCCCAATGCGCTGCAGACCTTCCTCGACTCGCGCCCGCGGCGCAACGCCCACAGCGCGGCCTGGGAGGACTTCTACCGGCACTTGCTCGATCTGCGCCGGAGCCACATCGTCCCGCACCTCGACGGCGCCCATGCCCTCGGCACAGATGTCATCGGCGAAAAGGCCGTCAGCGCCCGCTGGCTGCTGGGTAACGGCAGCGAGCTGCGCATCGACCTCAACCTGGGCCCGGAAGCGGTGCAAGCAACGCTGCCGGATCGTCATCAACCCTTGTTCAAATGCACTGAAGCAGTGCAACAGCCAGGCATCCTGCCCCCCTTCAGCGCCCTGGCCAGCCTTATCCCAACGTCCGCAGCGGAGCCTGCCCAATGAGTGACCCGCATCTGCACCACCTGGCCCGACGTGCGGGCCTGGCCGTGGACTGGATCGATGCCAACGGCAAGGCGCAAACGGTCAGCGATGCCAACCTGCGCAACCTGCTCGGCGCCCTGGGCCATCCCGCAGACAGCCCCGAACACATCGCCAGCAGCCTCGCCGCACTGGAAGAAGCCGAAGACGAACAACACCTGCCACCGCTGCTGACCGCCGACCTCGACGAGCCGCTGGACCTGTCCCGCTGGTTCGCCGCCGGTCACCTGTGCCACGCCGCTCTCGAGGACGGCAGCGAAAAGGCGCTGCGCCTGGACGCCCGTGGCGCCCTGCCCGGCGGCCTGCCGATCGGCTACCACCGCCTGACCATCGATGGCCAGGCGTTCACCCTGGCCGTGGCGCCGGCGCGTTGCTTCAGCCTCGATGACCTGCAGGGTGAGCTGCCGCCGCGCCGCTGGGGCATCGCCGCCCAGCTCTACAGCCTGCGTCGCCCGGGCGATGGCGGCTTCGGCGATTGCCTGGCCCTGGAAGCCCTGGCCCGCAGCGCCGCCGAACGGGGCGCCGACGCCCTGGCGATCAGCCCCATGCACGCGATGTTCGCCAACAACAGCCACACCTACAGCCCCTATTCGCCGTCCAGCCGCCTGTTCTTCAACAGCCTCTACGCCAGCCCCGAGATCCTGCTCGGCGAACGCGCCGTGCGGGTGGCCCGGGAAAGCCTCGAACAGCCCTTCGAGGAACTGGAACAACTGCCGCTGATCGACTGGCCGCTGGCGGCGAGCGCCAAACAGAAACTGCTGCGGGCCCTGTACCGTGACTTCAGCCGCGGCGAACACCCGTTGCGCGAAGACTTCGACAGCTTCCGCGAGGCCGGCGGCCAGGCCCTGGAGGATCATTGTCGGTACGAGGCATTGCTCGATGCCGCAGCGGTCAAGGGCAGCAGCCAGGACTGGCGCAACTGGTGGGACGGCTGGCGCGATCCGCACAGCGCCGAGGTGGCGCACTTCGCCGACCATTATCCCGCGGCCATCGAGTACTACGCCTTCTGCCAATGGCTGGTGGCCCGCGGCCTCGAACGGGTGCAACAGGCCGCCCGCAGCCAGGGCATGGCGGTGGGGATCATCGCCGACCTGGCGGTCGGTGCCGACGGTGCCGGCAGCCAGGCCTGGAGCCGCCAGGACGAACTGCTGGCCGACGTGCATGTCGGCGCACCACCCGACATCCTCAACCGCGCCGGGCAGAACTGGGGGATCAGTGCGTTCTCGCCCCTGGGCCTGAGGCGCAACGGCTACCGCGCCTTCATCGAAATGCTGCGGGCCAACCTCGCCCACGCCGGCGGCCTGCGCATCGACCACGTCATGGGCCTCTATCGCCTGTGGCTGATTCCCGCCGGCGCCAAGGCACCCGATGGCGCCTACCTGCATTACCCGCTGGATGACCTGCTGCGACTGCTGGCCCTGGAGTCCGTACGCCACCGCGCGATCATCCTCGGTGAAGACCTCGGCACCGTGCCCGACGGCCTGCGCGAGACCCTGGCGGCACGGGGTATTCTCGGGATGCGCGTACTGTTGTTCGAGCAAGACCCGCCCGGTCGTTTCAAACCCATACTCGACTGGCCGGACAACGCCCTGGCCACCACCAGCACCCACGACCTGCCGCCCCTGGCCGGCTGGCTGGAGACACGGGACATCGAATGGAACCAGCGCCTGGAACTGATCGACGCCCTCACCGAACGCCACTGGCGCGAGACCCGGCAGACCGAGATCAACGGCCTGCGGCAGCTACTGGAGCACAACTATCACGGAGCGCTGCAAGAGGACAGTAGCGTGATCGACGCCAGCGTACGGCTGCTCGGCCACACCCGCGCGCCGCTGGTGCTGTTGCCGCTGGAAGACCTGCTCGGCATCGACGAGCAGCCCAACCTGCCCGGAACCGTCGACGGCCATCCGAACTGGCGTCGTCGCTTCGCCCTGCCGGCCCGCGACCTGCTGGACGACGTGGACGCCGCCAGGCGTCTGGAACTGCTGGCACAAGCCCGCGAACAAGCCTGGGAGCGTGACCGATGAGCCCGTTGACCGCGACCCTGCGCCTGCAATTCCACGCCGGCTTCACCCTCGACGATGCGGTGCCCCTGGTGCCCTACTTCGCCCGCCTGGGTATCAGCCACCTCTATGCCTCGCCGTTGCTGGAAGCGCGGCCGGGCTCGATGCACGGCTACGATGTCGTCGATCCGACCCGGGTCAGCCCGGAGCTGGGCGGCGAAGCGGCACTCGAACGCCTGGTGACCGCGCTGCGTCAGCACGGCATGGGCCTGTTGCTGGATATCGTGTCCAACCACATGGCCGTGGGCGGTGAACACAACCCCTGGTGGCAGGACCTGCTCGCCTGGGGCCGGCGCAGCCGCTACGCCGAATTCTTCGATATCCAGTGGCACTCGCCCGACCCGTTGCTGGAAGGCCAACTGTTGCTGCCGTTCCTGGCCGACGACTACGGCAAGGTGCTCCAGGCCGGCCATGCACCGCTGCGCTTCGAGGCCAGTGCCGGCCGCTTCGCGATCCACCATCATGACCATCGTTTCCCGATCAGCCCGCCGGACTACGCGCTGATCCTGGCGGGCAGCCACTTGACCAGCCTGCGCGACCTGGCCGGGCGTTTCGCCGCCGCCCCGCACGCCGATGCCGCCGAAGCACTGCATCAGGAACTGATCGAACTGGGGCGTTCGGCCCAGGTGGCGGTCGACATCGAACGTCTGCTGGAAGGTTTCGACGCACGCCAGGACCCAGGCTTCCAGCGCCTGCACGCGCTGCTCGAACGCCAGCACTACCGCCTGGCCAGTTGGCGCACCGCTGCGGACGACATCAACTGGCGGCGCTTCTTCGACATCAACGAACTGGGCGGCCTGCGGGTCGAGAAACCGGCAGTGTTCGAGGCCACCCACGGCAAGGTCTTCGAGCTGATCGGTTGCGGCCTGGTGGACGGCTTGCGCATCGACCATATCGACGGCCTTGCTGATCCGCGCGGCTATTGCCGCAAGCTGCGCCGGCGGACCACCGCGCTACTGGGGCAACGACCGCTGAGCGCGGCGCTGGAGCATTTCCCGATCTATGTCGAGAAGATCCTGGGCCCCGGTGAAACCCTGCACCGCGACTGGCAGGTGGACGGCACCACGGGCTACGAGTTCATGAACCAGGTCTCGCTGTTGCAGCACGACCCGGCCGGCGAGGCGGAACTGACGTCGCTCTGGCACGCCCTGAGCGAGCGTCCGGCCTTCGTCGAAGAAGTGCGCCAGGCCCGGCAACTGGTGCTGCAAGGCACGCTGGCCGGCGATTTCGAATCGGTGGCCCAGGCCCTGTTGCAGGTCGCGCGCAACGACGTGATGAGTCGCGACCTGACCCTGGGTGCCATCCGCCGCGCCTTGCAGGCGCTGGTGGAGCACTATCCGGTGTACCGCACCTACATCAACGCCCTCGGCCGCCCGCAACAGGACGAAGGCTTCTTCCAGCAGGCTCTGGAACAGGCCCGCGCCACCCTGGGCGAAGGCGACGCCGGGGTGCTCGACTACCTGCAGCGCTGGCTCGGCGGCGAACCCTGGCGCCAGTTGCCACCGGGGCGGTCGCGCAAGCAATTGCGCCATGCCTGCGTGCGCTTCCAGCAACTCACCTCGCCCACCGCCGCCAAGGCCGTGGAAGACACCGCCTTCTATCGCTCGGCGGTGCTGTTGTCGCGCAATGACGTGGGCTTCGAGGCCGAGCGTTTCAGCGCCCCGGTCGAGGACTTCCACCAGCACTGTCGACAGCGGCTCGCAGAGTTCCCCACCAACCTGCTGGCTACTGCCACCCACGACCACAAGCGCGGCGAAGACGTGCGTGCACGCATGGCGGTGCTCAGCGAGCGCGCCGACTGGTTCGCCAGCCGCATCGAGCACTGGCGTGAACTGGCCGAACCACTGCGCCAGACGCTGGCCGACGGCCAGGCACCGTCGTCGGGCGACGAACTGATGCTCTACCAGACCCTGCTGGGTACCTGGCCGCTGGCGTTGGCCGCCGATGACGAGCCCGGCCTGCGCGCCTACGCCGAACGCTTGCACGAGTGGCAGCGCAAGGCCTTGCGCGAAGCCAAGCTGCGCAGCACCTGGAGCGCACCCAACGAGGCCTATGAAGGGGCGTGCGCCGCGTTCATCGACGCCCTCCTGCTGGATCGCCAGTACCAGCAACTGCGCCACTCCCTGGCACAGGCGGCCGACGCCCTCGCCGTCCCCGGCGCGCTCAACAGCCTGGCCCAGTGCCTGCTGCGCATGACCGCGCCCGGCGTGCCGGACCTGTACCAGGGCAACGAGTTCTGGGACTTCAGCCTGGTGGATCCGGACAACCGTCGCCCGGTGGATTTCGTCGCCCGCCGCCAGGCCCTTGACGACCGCCAGACACCCCAGCAGCTGGTCGCCACCTGGCAGGACGGCCGAGTCAAGCAAGCCCTCATCGCCCAGGTGCTGGAGCGTCGCCGGCAGTTCCCCGAACTGTTCCTGCATGGCGACTACCTGCCCCTGGAAGTCCGCGGCGAACACGCGCACCAGGTTCTCGCCTTTGCCCGCTGCGGCGAGGAGCAGCGCGCGTTCGTCATCGTTCCACGCCTTGCGGGCAACCTGCTCGGCCGCACCGCACAACCCTTGATCCCGGCGCAGAACTGGGGCGATACCCGGGTGGTGCTGCCGTTCGCCGCGTCCACTGCCAATTGCACGGGACTTTTCGATCAGCGCGCAGTCACAACCCACAAGGAGCACGGCTCCCGGGAGCTGTGGCTGAACACTGCGCTGGAGCGCTTTCCCGTGAATCTTTTCATTGAGCACATCGAGTCATCAGGAGCGTAGCCATGAGTGTCGAGGAAAAACGTATCCGCGAATTCGCGTACCAGATCTGGGAGTCGGAGGGCAAACCGGAAGGCCACGAGGAGCGCCACTGGGAAATGGCGCGCAAGCTGGCCGAAGCCGAGGCCCTCGCGCCCAAGGCCAGCACACCGAAGAAAGCCAAGGCCGCCGCCAGGCCCAAGGCTGAACCGGTCACGCCGTTGGGCAGCGCCGCTGCGGCGAAGAAAGCCGCTGCGGCCAAGGAGCCGCCGAAGAAACCCCGCACGCCGAAGAAACCCGCCCCGCTCTGACGCCCGGCGTTCCGCTTCCGATCCATCCGCCGTGGCAGCCAAGGCTGCCGCGACGGCCGACTGTTTCCGTCAATTCGCTTCAGGTGCCCAATGAGCCGTCGTCAAGAAGAAAAGCCCGAACCTGTCCACAACGAGCCTTCGCGTATCCGTGAAGGCCTGCCCTTCCCCCTCGGCGCCACCTGGGATGGCCTGGGGGTCAACTTTGCCCTGTTCTCGGCCAACGCCACCAAGGTGGAACTGTGCCTGTTCGATGCCAGCGGCGAGACCGAGATCGAGCGCATCGAGTTGCCGGAGTACACCGACGAAATCTTCCACGGCTACTTGCCCGATGCACACCCCGGCCTGATCTACGGCTACCGGGTGCACGGCCCGTATGACCCGGGCAATGGTCACCGCTTCAACCCCAACAAGCTGCTGATCGACCCCTATGCCAAGCAACTGGTGGGACAGTTGAAATGGTCCGAGGCACTGTTCGGCTACACCATCGGCCACCCCGACGGCGACCTCAGCTTCGACGAACGCGACAGCGCGCCGTTCGTGCCCAAGTGCAAGGTGATCGACCCGGCCTACACCTGGGGTCGCGACCGCCGCGTCGGCACGCCCTGGGAAAAGACCATCCTCTACGAAGCCCACACCCGTGGCATCAGCATGCGCCACCCCAGCGTGCCGGACGCTGCCCGCGGCACCTTCGCCGGGCTGATGAACGACGACCTGCTCGACCACATCAAGCAACTGGGCGTCACGGCCATCGAATTGCTGCCGATCCACGCCTACGTCAACGACCAGCACCTGCTGCAAAAGGGCCTGAACAACTACTGGGGCTACAACAGCATCGCCTTCTTCGCGCCCCACCCGCGCTATCTGGCCAAGGGCAAGATCGCCGAGTTCAAGGAAATGGTCGCGCACCTGCACGATGCCGGCCTGGAAGTGATCCTCGACGTGGTCTACAACCACACTGCCGAAGGCAACGAACTGGGCCCGACCCTGTCCATGCGCGGCATCGACAACGCCTCGTACTACCGCCTGATGCCCGACGACAAGCGCTACTACATCAACGATTCCGGCACCGGCAACACCCTCGACCTGAGCCATCCGTGCGTGCTGCAACTGGTCACCGATTCGCTGCGCTACTGGGCAGGCGAAATGCATGTGGACGGCTTCCGCTTCGACCTGGCGACCATCCTCGGGCGTTATCACGAAGGCTTCGACGAGCGTCACAGCTTCCTCGTCGCCTGCCGCCAGGACCCGCTCCTGCGCCAGGTGAAACTGATCGCCGAGCCGTGGGACTGCGGCCCCGGTGGCTACCAGGTGGGCAACTTCGCCCCGGGCTGGGCCGAGTGGAACGACCGCTTCCGCGACACCGTGCGGGCCTTCTGGAAAGGCGACGAAGGCCAACTGGCCGACTTCGCCGCGCGCATGACCGCCTCTGGCGAACTGTTCAACCGCCGGGGCCGGCGCCCCTATGCCTCGGTCAACTTCATCACCGCCCATGACGGCTTCACCCTGCGCGACCTGGTCTCGTACAACGACAAGCACAACGAAGACAACGACGAGAACAACCAGGACGGCAGCAACAACAACCTGTCGTGGAACCACGGCGTCGAAGGGCCGACCGAAGATCCCGAAATCAACGCCCTGCGCCTGCGCCAGATGCGCAACTTCTTCGCCACCCTGCTGCTGGCCCAGGGCACGCCGATGATCGTCGCCGGTGACGAGTTCAGCCGTACCCAGCACGGCAACAACAACGCCTATTGCCAGGACAGCGAGATTGGCTGGATCAACTGGGAACTGGACGAAGATGGCGCTGCACTGCTCAAGTTCGTCAAGCGCCTGACCCGCCTGCGCCAGGCCTACCCGATCCTGCGCCGGGCGCGCTTCCTGGTGGGCGACTACAACGAAGCCATCGGCGTCAAGGACGTGACCTGGCTGGCGCCCGACGCCAGCGAGATGACCGTCGAACAATGGCAGGACAGCCAGGGCCGCTGCCTGGGCATGTTGATGGATGGCCGCGCGCAGGCCAGCGGCATCCGCAAGCCCGGCGCCGACGCCACCCTGCTGCTGATCGTCAACGCCCACCACGACAACGTTGCCTTCACCCTGCCGGAAGTACCGCAGGGCGAATACTGGAACTGCCTGATCGACACCGACCGGCCGACCCTGCGCAAGGGGCAGAAGCTCGAGTTTGGCAGTGAGTTTCAGGTGACGGGGCGCAGCCTGTTGTTGCTGGAGTTGCAACGGGACGAGGAGTGAGTTCCGACCCACCGCGACGCTGAAGCGACGCGGTGGGTCACCCCGCCGCTGCAACCATTCGAAATAGCACGGTCGCTGTAAATTCACTCTCCAGCTATGCACGCCACAAATACCCGCTTTTTCAAAGACTTGAGCCGCACCTCAAACCCTTCACACCGCTTTCACGCAATCTTGACGCGCCTGTCTTGATCTCCTTGACTTCACCTTAGCTACATCCGTGAAAACTCAATCCGAGCCTCTAGCTCGCGCGTTCCCGCGCGGGTCGGGGATCGTTTTGCTGGTTTGGGTCGCCCCTCTGTGCTGGTTCGCAGGCCGTGACATCAGGCCAGGCCCTGGCTGTCATACAGAAGGAGATCCGCCATGAAAAAACCGTCGAACCCCTCGGGCTTTGAGTCGTTTTTCCTTGCGGTTTCCACGTCGCTGCTTCTTGCAACCCCGGTGGAATCACAAGCATTCGGTCTCGAAGACCAGGACTCGCTGTTCAAGCTCGACACCCCTGCCCTGTCCCTGCAACCGGCCAGCCTGCCGGGTCTGGGACGCGACACTCTGAGCGCGTTTTCCGAGCGCATGAGCCAGCAGCCCTTGCTGCCGGCGCCGGAAATGATGCAGAGCCAGTGGGCACAGTTCTTCCCCGCCGCCAGCAAACCCGCCCCGCAGGAAGCGCGCCTGCAGGCACCGGGCAACGACCTGCGCATGAGCCCCGACCTGTTCGTGCGCGAGATGGCCGGCGGTACCACCCACCGGGCGGGGATCTTCGTCGGGCACAGCAACCTGCAGAGCGGATTCGACGGCAAGCGCCCGCAGGTGGGCGAGCAACAGAACAACGTCCGGCTCGAAGGTGAAAGCGTCGGCATGTACTGGAGTCTGCAGCACGACCAGGGCTGGCACGTCGATGCGGTGGCCATGGGCACGCGCTTCGACGCCAGCGGTCGCAACGCCAGCGGCGAACGCATCGACGGCGACGGTCATGCGCTGACCTTCTCGGTGGAAGGTGGCTTTCCCATCGGCCTGGGCAAGAACTGGGTGATCGAGCCCCAGGCGCAATTGATCAACCAGCAGTACTTCGCCGGCAATCCGGCCCAGGCCGAGGCGCTGCAGGCCCTCGACGGCCAGCCGAGCTGGACCGGCCGGGTCGGGGCGAAACTGTCGGGCCACTATGAAGTGCGCGGCATGCCCATCGAACCCTTCGTGCGGACCAACGTCTGGTACGACTTCAGCAACGCCGACACCGTGACCCTGGACAAGGTCGACAAGATCAGCAGCGGACGCAACTCCACCACCGTCGAACTGGGGCTGGGACTGGTGGCGCGGGTGACGCCGAAGGTGGCGCTGTTCGTCAGTGCCGACTACAGCAGCGACGTGGATGACAACGACCTGAACGGGTTGATCGGCAATCTGGGGGTGCGGGTGAGGTGGTAAGGTCTGAGAAGCCCTGGCGATCAAGCGCCGCCTGCGCGGCGCATCGCTGGCAAGGCCAGCTCCCACAAGGTCCGGGTCAACCCGTATCAGGGTCTGGTTCAGCTCCTTTGTGGGAGCTGGCCTTGCCAGCGATGAGGCCATGAGACCTGCCACTATCGACTGACACCTGAGGAGCGCGATCGCAGCCAGTCGGCGATCGCGTCCCACAACTGCTCCACCCGCTCCACCCCGAACGCCCGCAATCCGGAATGCACCAGCCCCTCCACCACCCGCACCTCGGCCTCACCGCCCGCCTGCCGCAGCGCCTGGCCGTAGGCCACACCCTGATCCCGCAGCGGGTCGATCCCGGCCACGCCGATGAACGCCGGGGCGAGCCCGGAGAAATCCGTGGCTTCCAGCGGCATGGCGCACGGGTCGAGGCGCTGGCGCGGGTCCGGCAAATAGCCGTCCAGCGACTTGCCCAGCCCCACCACAGTGAGCATCGGCGCCTGGGCGTGCTCGCGCATCGAAGGCAGGTGATCCCGCGCCGTCAGCACCGGATAGGCCAGCAACTGGCCCAGCGGCTGAGTCAAGCCATCACGACGCAGCGCCCTGCACACGCCCGCAGCCAGCGTGCCACCCGCGCTGTCACCGCCGACCATGAGCCGCTCGCGACTCAGGTCTGCATCGACCCGCCCGCCACGCAGCCCGTGCCATGCCGCCAGGCAGTCGTCCAGCGGTGCCGGATAACAGTGCTCCGGCGCCAGCCGGTAATCCACGGCGACGAGGGCGACCTTCACCCGTACTGCCAGGGCATAGGCGAACCAGTCATGGGTATCGAGGCTGCCCAGGTCCCAGCCGCCGCCGTGCAGGTACAACAGCGTCGGCCAGCCGCCGTCGGGCACCTCGCCCGCAGGCTTGTAGACCCGCAGCCCAAGGCCCTCCAGGCGGTGATCAGCCACCTGCAGCCCCGCCGGCCTGTCCGGAGTACAGGCACGACAGGCGCGCAGAAAGGCCTCCCGGCGGTCATCGATAGCGTCACCGGCCGCAGCGAAGCGCTGTGCCGCCTCGACATAGGCGCGGATTTCAGGGTCAAGCGTCTGCATTCGTTACTCCAGGGCAGTTACAAGCGGCAAGCTGCAAGCGGCAAGTCAAAGCCGCCCGTGGCAGCGCGGCTTCTTCTTGAAGCTTGCAGCTTGCAACTTGCAGCTCTCAAAAAATCGGCAAGGTGTAGGCCAGGATCACCCGGTTTTCGTCACGCCGACCGGTGGCATCGCCCTGCAGTTGCACGTTGCGCCAGCGCAGGGCGAGGTTCTTCAGCGGGCCGCTCTGCACCACGTAGGTGATGTCGATATTGCGTTCCCACTCACTGCCGTCCTCGCCGGCAACCTTGAAGTTGTCGCCCTTGACGTAACGGGCGAAGGCGCTCAGCCCCGGCACGCCCAGCGGCGCGAAGTCGAGGTCGTAGCGGGCCTGCCAGGAACGCTCCTGGGCGCGGTCGAAACGCAGCACCTGGACGGCGTTGGCCGCCGCCGGCAGGTCGGTGTCGTGGATGAACGGCAGCGCACTGTCACCGGCGTTGTACTGATAGCCGAGGCGGAAGGTCTGTGGGCCGAGGTTGGCGCTGAGCATGCCGGAGGTCATGCGGCTATCCAGCTTGCCGGCCTTCTCGGCGCCGGACTCGCCGGTGTCGAGGTAGTTGAGGGTGCCGCCGAGGGTCCAGTCGCCCAGTTTGCGGGTGTGGGTGACGGTGGCCAGGTTCTGCAGGTAGACATCCTCCAGGCGCCCGCTCCACAGCCCCGCCGACCACTGCGGGGTGACCCGCCAGGTGCCGCCGAGGTAGTCGAAGCGATCGCTGAACACGCTGTAGTAATTGCCCACCTGGATGTCGCGGGCGCCGGCGAACTCACGCTGGTTGACCCGACGCATCTGCCCGGCGCTGAGGTCGAGGTTGTCGATCTCGCGCACATCGAGCATCGCGCCTTCGAAGAACTGCGGCAGCAGGCGCGCGTCGCCGGAACTCACCAGAGGGATCTTCGGAAACAGCCCGCCGACCTTCAGCTCGCTTTTCGAGTACTTGAACTTCACCGCCGCCGTGGCTTCGGAGAACTGGTCCACCGAACGCGGATCGGCATTGCGCGGCCCGCCGGCACGGTCGTAGGCGCCGGGCAGCAGCGCGGTGCCGCTGCGCGACGGCGAGGAATCCAGTTTCAGGCCAAGGCCGGCGTAGACGTCCACGCCGACACCGATAGTGCCCTCGGTGTAGCCCGATTCGCCCTTGAGAATGAAGCCCTGGGCCCACTCCTCCAGCTTGGATTGCGCCGGCGCCACCGAATCGCGCAGGTCGTGGTTGTAGTAGAAGTTGCGCAGGGTCAGGTTGGCCTTGGCATCGTCGAAAAATGCCGCGTGGGCACCCAGCGGCGCGAGGCCGAGCAGCAGTGTCAGAGGTTTTGCAGTGCGAGCGAAGCCCGCCCCTTTCGAGGAGTGTTTCATTGTTGTTGTTCTCTTTCTTGTGGGTGTTGGATCAGTGTTTCGTGACGGACCTCATCGGCCCCGCCAGGTCAATGCCAGGGTGGCCTCCAGTGACTGCCCCGGCGCCAGCTCACGGGTACCGTGCTCGCCCCAGTGCTCCCGCGGCTGGTTGAAGGCATCGGCCAGGTGCGACACCGGTTCCAGGCACAGGTAGGCGGACCCGGCCGGCGCGAAGGCGACGAAATGGCTCAGTTCCGGCGAGGCCTGGACGCTCAGTTCGCCTTGCGGGTAGCTCAGCGCCAGCTCGCCGCACCAGCGCGACTGGTAATGCGCCAGGGCGGCACCGTCGTCGGCGGCGAGGTCGAAGCGGCGCGGCGTATCGTCGAACGCGCCGGTGGCCAGGTATTCGTCGTCGATCCGCCACTCCCGCCCGACCCGCCAGGCCGCATGCATCCCGGCGTGGCGCTGGAAGTACGGGTGCAAGCCCAGCCCGGCAGGCATCGGCGTGTCACCCAGGTTGGTCAGGCGCAGGCTGACCATCAGCGTGTCGCCATCGAGGATGAAGCCCTGCTCGGCGCGAAACGCCCAGGGCCAGTGTTCGCCCTGGTAGTCGCAGCGGATCAGGGCCTGGTCGGCGCTGGCACGGATCACCTGCCACGGCTGGGTGTGGCTGACCCCGTGCAGGGTATGCGGCCGCGCCGCCGGATGCGCCGGCAGGCGGTGCTCGGTGCCGTTGACGCCAGCCGCGCGTGGCGCAGCCGGTTGGAGTACGGCATCAGCGGATAGGCGCCGGCCCTTGGCCAGTCCAGCGGATCGAAGGTGTCGCTGACGATCGGCAGCAACAACTCCAGCCCGCCAGCGCACAGCCCGGCGATGCGGCCACCCCAGGCGGGCAACAGGCGCAGCGCCCAGGTCGAATTGCTCAGTTCAACAGCGTGCATAAGACCTCCGGTGCCCGAACGCGGGCACGACAAGCCCCTGCCGCCATGGCGATCCATGGCGGAGGTTGTGCATACGAGGAGAAAACCGGTCAGCTTCGGCGGAAGCGCTCGATCACCTGCAGGTCGATATCCACGCCCAGTCCGGGGCCCTGGGGTACCTGGATCTGCTGGCCACTGCGCAGCGATTCCACCGGGTACAGCCAGTCCGCCGGCTCGACGAACAGGTACTCGATCTGCGGCACCCAGGGCTGCACCGCCGCCAGGTGCAGGGTGGCGATCAGGCCGGGCCCGAAGTACGGACAGTGCGGCAGCACCACGGCATTGTGCCGGCGGGCCAGCTCGCCGATACGCAAGGCTTCGGAGATCCCGCCGACCTTGGTCACGCTGGGCTGCACCGAGTCCACCGCGCCACTGACGATGGCCTGTTCGAACTGCACGGCCGTGCACCAGTTCTCCCCCGCCGACAGCGGCACACCCTGCCCGCGCAGGCTGGCGAGGGTGGCGAAGTCTTCCGGCGGGAAAATCGGCTCTTCCAGCCAGGCCAGTTTCAGGTCACGCAGGGCCGGCAGCCATTCGCGGGTGTCGCTGACACTCCAGCCGCAGTTGACGTCGGTGGCCAGCGGCACGTCGTCACCGATGGCACGGCGGCAGGCGGCGATCTCGTCGACGGTGACCTCGTGCAGCTTGATATCGCGAAAGCCCATGTCCAGCGCCTTCTCGCAGATGGCCGGCGCCACCTCGTTGTCGGCGTAGCGCACCAGGCTGGCGTAGGCCGGCACCTGCTCGCGGATCGACTCGCCCAGCAGGCGGTGCAGCGGCAGGTTCTGGCGACGAGCGCTCAGGTCCCACAGGGCGATGTCCACGCCGGAGATGGCGAACATCGTCACGCCATAGCGGCCGAACAGGTGCAGGCGCAGTTGCAGCTCCCGGTTGAACTCCGCGATATCGGCAATCTCGCGGCCCAGCAGCAGCGGCGCGATCAGCCGGTCGATCAGTGCCTTGGTGGCGTCGGCGACGAAGTAGCCGAACGCTTCGCCCCAGCCAACATTGCCCTGCTCGTCCTCAAGACGGATCAGCACGTTCTCCAGGGTGTTCCAGGTGGTCGGGGTGATGCCCTGGCCCTTGCCGCCGTCGTGGAAGGGAATCTCGACGACCTGGGTGTCGATGCGGACGATCTTCATACGGCCTCCAGCACGCTGGCCAGGGGAACGCCAGCGTAGGCACCGCCGACATGGTCGCGGCCCGAACCTTCCGGGGCCATGGCCTCGTACGGCAGGTAGCCTTCGGCAAGGTGGTCGCCGGCGTTGTCCTGCGGCACGTAGCCCAGTTCACGGGCGCGGCGGTTGTGGAACAGCGGGTTGGGGCTTTCCGAAACGCCGTAGACGATCTCGTTGCGCACCTCGGGATGCTCCAGGCCGATCAGCAGCAACTGCGCCAGGTCGCGGGCGCTGGTCCACAGGCGCAGGCGGCGGGCATCGGACACCTGCGGGTCGGCATTGCCGATGCGCACGATGAAGGTCGCCAGTTCGCTGCGCATCGAGAAGGTGGCGCAGGTCGCCTCGCCGAACACCTTGCTCAGGGCGTAGTAGCTGTCCGGCGCCACCGGCATGTCGTCGAAGAACTCGGCCTGGTCACCGCGGTACTGACCCAGCACATGGTGGCTGCTGGCAAAGACGAAGCGTTTGACGCCCGAACGCTGGGCCGCCTCCAGCAGGTACAGGGTGGCGTGGTAGTTGGGCTCGACGGTGCTCTGGAAGGCAATGTCGGTGCCGTGGGCGCAGGCCAGGTGGACGATGCCATCGACACCTTCGACCGCCTGGCGCACGAAGGCCGGATCGGTCAGGTCGCCGACCAGCGCGGTCTCGCCGCAAACCAGCCCGTCGACGGGCTTGCGGTCGAGCAGACGCAGGCTGTAGCGCTGGCGCAGGAAGGGCCGCAGGGCGGTCCCGACGATTCCGGCGGCGCCGGTGATGAGAAGCGTAGGCATGACGAATTCCTGGTATTGATTCTGTAGCCGGCCCGCAGGCCGGCGGTCGGTCGGTTATCAGGCCGTGGCGATGGCCGCGCCCTGCTTCGCCGGTTTCTTGCCGACAAAGAACGCCACGATCAGCGCGCCGAGCACACCCAGCCCGCCGGCCAGGGCAAAGCCGCTGCCGTAGGTGCCGGTGGCCTGGATGATGAAGCCGGTAACGGTCGGTGCGACGATCCCGGAAAGGTTCGCCAGACCGTGCATGAAGCCGCCGGCGGTGCCCACCTGATGGTCAGGGACGGCGTCCTGGATCAGCGACCAGTAGGCCGGGGCAGTGAGCATCAGGAAGCCGATGGCGACGGTCATCACCGCGACGGTTTCGGTCACGCCCTGCACCTGGCCGGTCAGGCCGATGCACACCGCCGCGATCAGCAGGCACGTCACCAGCACCACCTTGCGCGAGAACAGTTGCTTGCCGGTGCGCTTGAACACCCAGTCGATCAACAGGCCGCCGCAGACGAAGCCGACGGTACCCACCAGCCACGGCAGCGCGGTGACGATGCTCATGGATTTCAGGTCAATGCCCTTGGCGTCGATCAGGTAGCTGGGGAACCAGGTCATGAAGAAATAGAGGATGTAGTTGTAGCAGAACAGCGAGACACCGGTGACCAGCACCGAACGCTGCAGGATGATCTGCAACACCGGGGTGCGCGGCGCCTGTTCGGCGGTCATCACCGGGGCCTCGCGGCCTTCGTTGATCTCGGCCAGTTCATCGGTCGAAACCTTCGGGTGCTCGTTGGGCGTGGAGGTTGCCAGGCGATACCAGGCGATGGCCCAGAGCACGCCGATCACCGCGATCACCACAAAGGCCACGCGCCAGCCCAGCCACAGGGCCAGGAAGCCGACGATGGGACCGGCCAGAGCGCCGCCCAGCGGGCCGCCGGCCTGGTTGATGCCGATGGCGCGAGCGCGCTCCTTGATCGGGAACCAGCTGTTGACGGTCTTGTTGGCAGTGGTCGAAACCGGGCCTTCACCGACGCCGAACAGGGCGCGGACGATCAGCAGCGACCAGAAGTTGAAGGCCAGCGCGGTGGAACCGCAGAGCACCGACCAGAAGCTCATCGACCAGGTCAGCACGCGCTTGGGCCCGAAGCGGTCGGCCAGGTAGCCGCCGACGAAGCAGAACAGCGCGTAGCCGAAGAAGAAGCTGGAGAAGATCATGCCTTTCTCGGAAGGCGTGAGGTGGTATTCCTGGGTAATGAACGGCATGGCGATGGACAGTGCCGCCCGATCGACATAGTTGATGATCATGGCGATGAACAGCATCGTCAGGATCGTCCAGCGGTAGTTCTTTTTCTTGTTCATGTACGTCTCCGTCCGGCGCCAGTGGCCACCGGATCTTGTTGTTATAGCGCCTGCCCACAGGCAGTGGAACAGGCGCCTTCGGGTTCTAGACGCTGTAATCCACCGCCACCCACTCGAAGTACTGCTTCAAGTCCGCCACCAGGGCCTGGTGGGCGGGGTGTGGCAGGTAACGCTCCACCGCGGCGGCATCGTCGAAGCCCGAGTCGAGGATGTAGTCCCAGCAGATCGGACGATCCAGCTCGTTGGCAGCGACGGTCCAGTCGCGGATGAAGTCGATTTCCCGTTCCAGGTCGCGCATCCGCGTGACCAGGCGCTGTTCCAGCTCCGGCTGGCGCTCGATGCCCGCCAGGCGACGGAACATGACGACGTGTCGCATCATCGCCGCGCCCTCCTCAGCCCAGCACCCAGGCCGGCGCATCCTGCAGCGCCACCGGGCGCAGGAAGCGCTCCAGCGCGGCATAGCCGACCGAGGTGGTTTGCGGGGTGGTGGACGAAGGCCACGGACCGCCATGCTGCTGTGCGTGGCAGACCGCGACACCGGTCGGCACGCCGGCAAACAGCACCCGTCCGGAAATGGCCTGGGCGGCACGCACCAGTTGGCGGTTTTCCTCGCTTGGCTGTTCGGCGCCCCACAGCGTGGTGGTCAGGCTGCCGCCTACTGCTTCCAGGACTTCGATGATCTGCTCGGGAGAACGGGCCGTGACCACCAGTGCGGCCGGACCGAACATTTCCTCGCGCAGGTGCTCATTGGCAATGAACGCAGCGGCATCGGTGGCGAACAACCGGGGCGCCGGGCCAACGCCATCGGCGGCCGGTTCAAATATCACACCGGCATGGCTGGCGACCGTGGCAGCCGCGGCCTCGAAGCCCTTCTGCATGCCGGTGGTGAGCATACGGTGCGTGGCGATCGGTGCAATGGCCTCGGCCAATTGAGCGACGAAACGCTCGCTGTGGGCCGACTCCAGCAACACGATCAGGCCCGGGCTGGTGCAGAACTGGCCGCAACCGAGGGTGATCGAGGCGGCCAGGGTTTTCGCCAGGCCTTCGCTGTCCTGTTCCAGGGCGGCGGGCAGTGCTACCAGGGGGTTGATCGAGCCCAGCTCGCCATAGAACGGCACCGGGCGCGGACGGTCGTTGGCCGCCTGCCACAGGGCCTTGCCGCCTTGATAGGAGCCGGTGAAGGCCACGGCGGCGATCCCCGGATGCTGCACCAGGTAGGTACCGCCAGCGCGGGACGTGTTGTCGACCAAGGTCAGCACGCCTTCCGGCAGGCCCTGCTGACGCACCACGGCCGCCGCCAGTTCGAACACCGCGCGGGACAGTTGCGGGTGACCGGAGTGGGCCTTGACCACCACCGGACAGCCGGCGGCCAGCGCCGACGCGGTGTCGCCGCCCAGCACCGAGAAGGCAAACGGGAAGTTGCTGGCCGAGAACATGGCCACCGGGCCGAGGGCACGCTGCACCCGTACCAGTGCCGGGCGCCCGGCAGGCGGTGCGCCGGCAACGGCTTCACTGATGACCTGGCGGTACGGCACGCCGGCCTCCACTTCGCTGGCAAAGCCGCGCAACTGGAAGGCGGTACGGGCCACTTCGCCGTTGAGACGGCCTTCGCCCAGGCCGCTTTCACGGTCGGCGATGGCTACCAGTTCAGCCTGGTGCTGTTCCAGCCCATCGGCCAGGCCGCGCAGCAGCGCGGCACGTACCGACGCCGGGGACTCGCCCCAGAATCCGGCGGCGGCAACGGCCTTGGCGACGGCCTGGTCGATCAGCGCCAGGCTCGGGTCTTGATGTTCACTCATGACGGGCTCCTTTCAGCGCGCTTCGGGTTCGAGGTGGTAGCCGCGGCCGGTGTAGTCGAAGTCCACCAGCTCATTGATGACCACCTCCTTGTCCGCGGGTGAGGCGTAGTAGGCGCGGATTTCCTTGATCAGGCCGCTCTGTTCGTCGAACACGTACCACTCGTCACCGCGCAGCGCGGTACCCAGCTTGCGTTTCCAGTGGGTCCACTCGATCACCGCTTCGTTGCTGTCGTGGCTGACCAGGATCTTCTCGATGGTCCACTGCGAACCGAGGTTCTCCACACACCAGACCCACTTGCGGGCGATGGTGTCGGCCGTGCGCCATGGCACTTCCGGCAGGCCGGCGGGGAAGTAATGCACGGCGTCCGCAGTGAAGCAGGACACCAGCTTGTCGTAGTCGCCTTCGTTGCAGGCGTCGAAGTAGCGGCGGATGGTTTGCGCATGCTTGTGCTCGGCCACGGCTTAGCCCTCCTGCTTGTCAATGATCGACGGGATTGCCGGGCGGCCGCTGGCGACCCAGGCGTGGTAGTCGGAGACCGACGCCGGGCTCGGCGGGTACACGCCCCACAGCGGCTCGCCGGAGGCGATGCGCATGGCCAGGTAGTTCTCGATATCGTCCTGCACGGTGCAGACCTCGGCCAGTTCTTCGGCCAGGTGCGCCGGGACCACGGTCAGGCCATCGGCATCGCCGACGATGATGTCGCCCGGGTAGACGGCAACGCCGGCACAGCCGATCGGCACCTGCAGGTCGGCGACATGGTGATAGGAAATGCGCGTGGTGGCGGTGATCTCGCGGGCATAGGCCGGCAGGTTCATGGCGGCAATCTCGCTGCCGTCACGCAGGGCGCCGTCAGTCACGATGGCCTTGGCGCCACGGGCCAGCAGGCGGGTCACCAGGATGTTGCCGGCGGAGGCCGCCGCCGGGTCGTTGCGGCTGTCGATCACCAGCACGTCACCGGCCTGCACCTGCTCGACGCCAACCCACTGCAGGTTGTCGTCGTTGGGCTTGGTGGTCATGGTCTGGTAGGTGTCGATGTCTTCACGGGCGGGAATGAACCGCATGGTGAAGGCACGGCCGGCGAACGGCTTGGTGTCACGGGTCATGGCGCGCAGGCCGACCAGCGCCGGCTGGCGGAAACCGCGCTTGAACAGTTGGGTGGTCAGCGAACCGCTGCTGCAGGCGGCCAGCTTCGCCAGGGTTTCGTCGCTGACTTCGACCTTTTTCCCCGAGGCGCTTTCGTGGGCGTCGGAATAGGTGTGGATGACGGACATTCTTGTAGGTTCTCCAGGCGGGATTCATCCGATGGGCGGCCAGACATTCGTCCCACCATGTGGAACAGAAGCCGGTTTCAACCCCCGTTGAGGCCGATTCCATGGGGGAAAATCCCATCGAAAAGGGGCAGAATCGTCAACACTTCCACCGTGTTCCAACTGATGGGAATAACCGATGAAAACAGGTGAAGGCACCGCCGCCCTCGAGAAAGCCCTCGATGTCCTCCAGGCCATTGGCGCCACGCCCACGGGCATCAGCCAGGCGCAACTGGCCCAACGGGTGCCGCTGCCGCGTACCACCCTGTACCGCATCCTCGCCACCCTGGTGGAACGCGGCATGATCCGCCGTGACCCGACGCGCAAGGTCTACCGGCTCGGCTTCAACTACCTGGAAATGGTCCGCAACGCCTACCTGGAACCCGATCTGGTAGCCGCCGCCAGCGAAGAACTGCGGGCCCTGCGCGACCTGACCGGCGAGACCTCCTACCTGGCCGTGCTGGACGGCAACCAGGTGCTGTCGCTGGAGCGCTGCGACGGTGCCCACACCCAGCGTTCGGCAGCCAGCCTCGGCCAGGGCAAGCCGGTGTACTGCACGGGCCAGGGCAAGGCGATCCTGTCGGCGCTGACGGCAACCGCCCGCGATGAAATCCTCAAGGGACTGGTGCTCGAACCGCTGACCCCACTGACCATCACCGACCGCCGCCGGCTACTGGCGGAGCTGCAGATCACCCGCACCCGCGGCTATGCCCTCGACGACGAGGAAATCCGCCTGGGCGTGCGCTGCGTGGCGGCGCCGATCATCGACAAGCAAGGCGTGGTGCGTGGCGCCCTCAGCGTCGCCGGGCCGGCCTATCGGCTGACCCTGGAGCGCCTGACCCTGCTCGGCCCGGAACTGGCGGACGCGGCGCGGCGAGTGGGCGAGCAACTGCGCCCGGAACCGGCGCAGCGACCCTCCGGCACCATGAACGTGGTGCCGGCGCCCTGGGCCTTCCATGGCGCCTTTGCGCGCTGGCATGCCGCCAGCGGCACCCTGTACTGGGCCGACACCCTGGCGCCGGCGATCCACTGCTGGGACGGCCACAGCAGCCGCCTGCTGACCCGCCTGGACATGCCGGTGCGGGCCATGGAGCTGCACCGCGACGGCCTGCTGGTGGCCCAGAGCGGCGGCTGGTCACTGGTGGACTGGCAGGGCCAGGAGCATCCGATGCAGGACCTGCTCGGCAGCCGCCTGCTGGCGCTGGGCAGCCATCCGTCCGGTGGTTTGTGGGCTTGCGCACGCACCGCTGGCGGTTGCCAGATCGGCGAGATGAGCGCCGAAGGCGACCTGCGCCATGGCTGGCACCTCAGCGAGCAGATCAGCAGCTTCCGCTGGGACGCCAGCGGCAGCGCGGTCTACGCCATCGCTCCGGAAACCGGCGATATCCTGCGCCTGCAGCCCGGCAGCAACGCCGTGCGCCGACTCGCCTCTCTGCCCCGTGGCGGCGGCAGCCTCAGCGGCCTGGCGCTGGATGCCCAGGGCGGGGTGTGGACCACTCAACGGGACGGCTGGAGCCTGGCCCGCTTCGATGCCGAGGGCAACCTGGAACGCATGATCGGGCTGCCGGTGCCCTGCCCGACGGACCTGTGCTTTGGCGGGGAGGATCTGCGCACCCTGTTCATCACCAGTGCGCGGCAGGAATTGAAACTGGAAGTGCTCACCAGCGCGCCGGATTCGGGGTGCCTGTTGAGCGTGGAGTGCGAGGTGGCCGGACAGCCTGGGGTGGCGGTCAGCGGGATGTTCTGAACGCGTGCTGGCCTCATCGCCGACAAGGCCGGCTTCCACAGCGGAACATTCCATAAGGCTATTAACAAAGACGAATTCATTATTTCTGGTTCTAACAGGAAATCCGTAGTCTGCGCCCATGGCCCCACGCTGCAGACAAGGAATCCTCCATGAGCCACACCGCCACCGTCATCGACTTCACCCTCCACCGCAAACGCAAGCACGCGCAGCAAACGGGTCGTCTGCTGTGGGCGATGTACGCACAACAGGCCGGCTTCGCCGCGCAACCAGGGAGCGTCGCCCTTTCCGCGTCGAAAGCCCCGCGCCAGGCTTGAGCCATGAATACCCCCAACCGCTTTCTGGCGACCTCGGACGAACCCCAGGTCGCTCTGCCGGAAATCGCCGGGCCCGACGATGACGGGATCGGCCAGCGGGTCGCCAACAACCTGCAACGCCTGCGCGCCAAGCGCCAGTTGTCACTGGACGCCCTGGCCCGCGCCAGCGGGGTCAGCCGGGCAATGCTGGCGCAGATCGAGTCGGGCCGCAGCGTGCCGTCGATCCGCGTGCTGTGCAAGATCGCCCACGGGCTGAAAGTCTCGGTGGCGGCCTTTCTCGAACAGCGCGAATGCGAGGGTGTGACGGTGCTGCCGGCACGCCACAGCAAGCGTCTGGTCAGTGCCAGCGGTGCGTTCGTCAGCCGCGCGCTGTACCCCTACGACACCAGCCATCAGGCGGAATTCTACGAGTTGCGGATCAGTCCGCTGGGAGAGGAACGCTCCGGCGGCCACGGGCCGGGCGTGCGGGAAAACCTGGTGGTGGCCCAGGGTGCGCTGGAGATCAGCGTCAACGAAGAGCGCTTTCTGCTCTCCACCGGCGACTCCATCGTCTTCTACGCCGACCAGCCCCACTGCTACCGCAATCCGGTGGACAGTGAGGCGGTAGCCTATCTGGTGGTGACCCACCCCGAACGCCGCGACTGAACGTCGCGGCGCCGCTGCATCAGCAGGTGCAGCACATCATCGGCATGCCGTTGCAGCTCATCATCATCGGCATGCTGCAGTCGTTCATCATCTTCATCATCAGCATGCAGCAGTTGTTCATCATCTCCATGCTCATGCCCGCCATCGGCATCATCTTGCAGGTCATGCTGTCGGCCATCAGGGTGCATTCCATCATGCACTTCATCATCGGCATCATCTGCATGCCGCCCATCATGCCCATCATCGGCATCATCATGCCCATGGCGGCCTGGGACATGCCCATCATCGACAGGTTGCCGCACTGCATCATCATCGGCATGCCGCAGTTCATCATCATCTGCATCATTTCGGCGCTGTTGCGGAACATCACCATGTCCATGCCGGCGGCAGGTTTCAGGGTGCACATCATGCCGTCGTCGACCATCTTGCAGGTCATGGTCGCCATCATCATCGGCATGCCCATCATTGGCATCATCGGCATGTTGGCGCTCATCGGCATCTGCATTGCGTTCATCATGGTGAAAATCCTCTTCAAATTCGACGATAGGGTGTGGAGTTGATGGCGCCGATTCTAGGGCCCGCCGGCGGCGCGGCAAGATGACAGCCCAGCAGCGGGCGCAGACGCCACAACGGATGGAACCCCTTCAATACACCGCTATCCGACGCAGCAACGACCCAATCGACGCAATGACAGATGCAGCCTCCCTTAAGGCCTTTGAAAGCACGCTATGGATATCGCCAATCGCTCCATGCTCATAACCCAGATGCATATTTGATCTAAGCCGGCCGAAGAAAATTGCCGGCGAGGCCAGTGTCGCGGCACTTCACCCCGCCCCGGATCACCGCTACCCTTGGCGACCGGCCAGCGCCGACCGTTCACCAGCTTTCGGAAACCACTGACACGATGGACATTTCTTCGACTCAACCCGCGCACGGCAGCAAGGACAGCGGCGGGCGCGTACAGGTCATCGACCGCTCGATCGTGCTGTTGCGCACCCTCGCCGGCCTCAAGCATGGCGCCAGTGCCCTGGACCTGGCGCGACACACCGGCATCGAGCGCTCCACCATCCATCGCCTGCTCAAGACCCTGCATTACTGGGGCCTGATCGAATCCCGGGGTGCCACCTACCACATCGGCCCCGAGAGCCTGATCTACTCCGCCGCCTACCTGAACCGCCTGAACCTGCGCCGGCTCGCCCTGCCCTACGCCATCGAACTGCAACGGGTGATCGGCGAAAGCCCGGCGATCGTTTCGCTGTCGGTGCCGGTGGGCGACCAGGTGGTGCTGATCGAACGCATGTGGACCCCAGCCACGCCGCTGAACGTGATCGTCGACCTGGCCGACCAGTTCCCCATCGAAGGCAGCCCCAGCGGCCGCGCCGTGCTGGCGACCTACAGCGAGGCAACCGCATTGGCGGTGCTGGGCGAGGAGCGTTATGCCAAGGCCTTGCCGGCGCTGGAACTGATCCGCAGCCAACAGGATTTCGCCTTCGGCCATGGCGAGTTCAAGCCGGGATTGTCGTCGGTGGCCTTCCCGATCCGCGTCGACAGCGGCCAGGCGCTGGGGGCCGTGGTGGTGGCGGGGTTGGGGATGGAAGACGAGACCCATCCGGGCTCGCCACTAGCGGCGCATGTGCGGCGGGCGTGCGAGGGGATTGCGGCGCAGTTGGGGAATTTGTAGGCCTGAAGAATGGGGCCGCTGACGCGGCCCATCGCTGCCAGACACAAGCCTCAGAGCCAGACAGCGTCCCAATGAGGATAATCCCCGACCCTGGACACCAATCCGGCGCGCACGGGATTGGCAACGATATAGCGCGCAACATCCAGCACATGCTCTTCCCTGCGCAACGCACGGTCATGAAAACCTTGCTGCCACAAGCGCCCGGTTCTTCCGCTGGCCTTGTTGATCAGACAAGTGCTACGACACTTTACCTTCCGCATCAGGGTGCTCAGCGAAACCTGTTCCAGTGCGATCAGCCAGTGCAGATGGTCCGGCATGACAACCCACGCCATCGAGCGGACCATTGAGGTTCGCTCCGCATAGCGCAACTGATCGATCATCAGCCTTGCCAGCGCAAAATTCCTGAAGAGAGGCTCACGCTGGTTCACCGTTGTAGTCAGTAGATACAACTGGCCAGGGATGGAGACCCGCCCCCTGCGCAGCCTGTTGGAAGCTGGACTGTCCATGTCACTCTCCTTGGGAAGAAAAGCTCAAGGTAGAAGCAAAACCGGACACCGACACAACATATGAAAACAGCATGTTTCGGTCGGTCAGGAAAAGCAGGGCCGCTGACGCGGCCCATCGCTGGCAACGCCAGCTCCCACGAGGTCTGGCGGCGCCCACACCCTGTGGGAGCTGGCGTTGCCAGCGATGAGGCCGGAACTGCCAGATACCCGCTCCACAATCATGAGGCCCCCACCCCCAACACCTCCAACAACCGTTTCTTCTGCACCTTCCCATAATGCGAACGCGGCAGTTCCTCGATGAACCACAGCTGCCGCGGCACCTTGTAACGTGACAGCAGCCCGCGACAGTGCTCCGCCAGCGCCTCCAGCGCCACCACCTGCCCCGCCTCCAGTACCACGGCCGCACACACCTGCTCGCCCCACTCCACATCCGCCAGGCCGAACACATGGGCTTCGCGAACTGCCGCATGGCTGAGCAGCGCCTGCTCCACTTCGCCGGGCTGCACCGATTTGCCGCCACTGCGAATGATGTCCTTGCAGCGCCCCAGCACTTCCAGCTGACCATCGGCGCGGATGCGCCCCAGATCGCCACTGCGCAACCAGCCGTCCACCAGCACCTCACCGGTGAGGCCAGGCTGCTGCCAATAACCCGCCATCAATTGCGGTCCGGCCAGCAGGATCTCGCCGATACCCTTGGCGTCGGCGCGATCGATGCGCAGCGCGGCGGCGAACAACGACCGCCCCACCACACCCTCGGCGCTCTCGCCGGCATCCCGCAGCGCCGCCATTGCGGACGCCGGCAGGTAGCAGCTCCACGGGGCCTCGGTCATGCCATAGAGCACGGCGATGCGCCCGCCAAACAGGCTGAAGGAGCCGTCCAGCACCTCGCCGGTGAGGGCCGCCGCACCGATATCCAGGCTCTTGAACCACGGCAGGTCCGCCGCTGCACTGCCGCTCTCGCGCAGCAGGCGCAGCAACTGGGTCGGCACCAATGAGCTGAAGGCGACGCGCCACTGCGCCAGTTGACCGAGGAAGGTCTTGCTGTCGAAGCGACCGCCCAGTACCACCGGGCCACCACTAAGCAGGTGCGCCAGCACCGCCACCGCCGCGATCGGCCACAGCGGCCGCACGTTGAGCAACACATCCCCCGGCAGCGCGCCGCGGGCCATGACGATGTTCTGCAACACCGCGCACAGGCTGGCATGACGGTGCATCACCGCCTTGGGGACACCGGTGGTACCGCCGGTGTAGTTCAGCGAAGCCAGCGACTGCGGCGCCCGTGCAGGACGCGCTGGTAATGGCTCAACCGGCTCCACGGTCAATGCCTCCAGCGCCCGGCAACGCACGCCGTGATCGCCCAGGCCGGCAGCAACGCCGGCGTACTGCGGCGAGAACAGCAACAGCGCCGCGCCGGCATCGCGCAACTGCGCCAGCAGTTCGGCCGGGGACAACGCCGGGTCCAGCGGCACCCGCACGCGACCGCTGGCCATGCAGCCATAATCGGCGATCAGGTAGTCGATCCCGGCATCGGCCAGCAGCGCCACCCGCTCGCCTTCGCCCACGCCCAACCGCTCCAGCGCCTGGCCGAAGGCCGTCAGTGCCTGGTCCAGTTGCCGGAAGGTCAGGCGGCGATCCCGCGCAGGCTCGCTGAGCGCCAGGGCATCCGGCCATTTGCGGGCGGCCTGGTCCAGCAGGGTACTGATATCCATGGCTTACCACCCGCTCAGGACGATACGTCCGCTGACCTGGCGCGACTCCAGCAGCGCATGGGCCTCGCTGACCTGGGGGAACGGCAGCACGCGGTCGATCAACGGCTTCACCTGGCCGCCATGGATCAGCGCCAGGGCCGTGCGCAGTTGCTCCAGGGTCGCACTGCCCGAGCCCTGCACCTTGAGCCGGCGACCGATCAGCAGGCCCGGATTCACCGCCACAGCACCCGGCTGCACATTGCCCAACACCACCACGCGACCACCGAGGGCCATGCTGCGCAAGGTGTCTTCCAGGGTGTGGCCGAGGTTTTCCATGGCCACATCGACGCCGCGTTTGCCGGTGAGTTTCCACACTTCGGCGCTGTAGCCGGCGCTGGCCACCACCACGTCATGGGCACCCAGTTCGTGGAGGAAATCACGCTTGTCGGCGCTGCCGGTGACCGCGATCACCCGCGCGCCCAGGGCACGAGCCAACTGGATCTGATGAGCACCAAGGCCGCCGCTGGCGCCGTTGATCAACACCGTCTCGCCGGGCTGCAGGCCGCCCTCTGCGTACAGCGCGCGCACACTGGTGGCAATCGGGCAGGACGCCAGCGCCGCCAGGCTGTAGTCCAGGCCATCCGGCAATTCCACCGCCGAGATCGCGGGGATCCGCAGGTACTCGGCATAGGCGCCCTCGGTGTCCACCGACGGCAGGCCCAGCGCCCGGCACAGGTCCTGGCGACCGCGCAGGCAATCGCGGCACTGGCCACAGAAGCGTCGCTGATACACCACCACCCGCGCGCCGACCTTCAGTTGCGTCACACCCGCGCCCACTTCGACCACTTCACCGGCCACTTCATGGCCCAGCACCACGCCGGTATGAGCCCCCGGCAGGTGCCCGGCGCGGTGCAGCAGGTCGTGGTGGCAGACGCCTGCGGCCTGCACGCGAACCAGTACCTCACCCAGGCCGGCCGTCGGCGTGGGCACCTCTTGCACCTGCAATTGCTCCGGCCCGCCGAAGGCTTTTAGTACTATCGCTTTCATTTTTTATAACCATTTTCGATTCGCTAAGAAGATGTTCATATAACAAACATATTGTTTGCATTGTGAACATCAATTAAGTTTTCCCCACTTTGACGCCAACCTGCAAGAGGCAAAGCGTCTTTCTTTCTCTCGAGCGAACACGAAGCGATGACAATCGACTACCAGCACCAGGGCGAAGGGGTTTTGCAGATCACCCTGAACCGTCCCGAACGCCTCAATGCCCTCGACGGCCAGGCCAAACGCGACCTGGCCGAGGCCTGGACCCGTGCAGCAGGTGATGAGCAGGTGCGCGCCATCGTTGTGCGCGGCGCCGGCGAGCGGGCGTTCTGCGCAGGTTCGGACCTCAAGGAAATCGAAGCCACCGGCGAAGCGGTCGCCAGCGACCTGCTGGCCCGCGCCCTGCCCGGCGTCGGCCTGGCACTGAACAAACCGGTGGTGGCCGCGTTGCACGGTCACACCCTGGGCCTGGGCATCAGCCTGGCGATCCACTGCGACTTTCGCATCGCCCGCCCCGACACCCGCTTCAGCTTTCCGGAAGTGCGCCACGGCATGCTCTCCGGCTTCAGCGCCATTACCCTGCCGACCCTGATCGGCGAGGCGGCGGCGCTGGACATCATGCTCAGCGCCCGCAGCTTCGACGCCGAAGAAGCGCTGCGCCTGGGGCTGATCAACCGCATCGCCGAAGACCCGCACACCGCCGCCCTGGAGCTGGCGGCGCAACTGGCCGGACATTCGGCCAAGGCCATGGAATGGACCAAGGCCCTGCTCCTGGCGCAGCGCACGCGCCACCTGACACACCACATGGCCCTGGTCGACCAGGCCCGCCAGGACGTCATGCGTTACCGATAACCAGAAACTGCCAACACAACATCGCCTCGCCAGTACTGTCAGGAACACCCACCACCAGGAATGGAAAGCGGCACCTCACCGGAGCCACACCATGTCTCGCCCCAACACTTTCCATCCCAGGCTCAACCTGCTGACCGCAGGCATCCTCGGACTGTGCGTCACCCCGCTGGCCTCGGCCGCCGAAACCCCGAACAACGACACCGCCCTGCAGACCGTGGTGGTCACCGGTGCCCGCGACGGCGGCCGCACCGTGGCCAAGAGCCTGGCACCGATCGACGTGATCAGCGCCGACGACCTGGCCCGCTCGGGCAAACAGAACCTGCGCGACGCCCTCGCCGCCGCCGTGCCCTCCTACACCAACGCGGCAGGCTTCACCGGCGGCACCGGCCTGTCGGTGAAGTCGGCAACCCTGCGCGGCCTGGGCGGCAACCATGTGCTGGTGCTGGTCAACGGCAAGCGCCGGCACAACACCTCGCTGATCTTCGTGCAGACCGCCGCCACCTCCAGCGGCCAGTCGCCGGCCGACCTCGACCTGATCCCGGTCAGCGCCGTGGACCATGTCGAAGTGCTGCGCGACGGCGCCGCCGCCCAGTACGGCTCGGACGCCATCGCCGGGGTGATCAACATCATCCTCAAGAACAACAGCTCCGGCGGCAGCGCCAGCGCGCTGTACGGCCAGTACGAGAACCGCGTCGGCGGCAAGGGCAACTTCGGCGCCCGCGGCCAGGGCCAGATCAACCAGGGCTTCGAACTGCCCAACGATGGTTTCTTCAGCCTCAGCGCCGACATCGGCATCCAGGAAAGTTCCAACGTCGCCGGCGCCGTGCCCGACCGCACGCGCATCTACTTCCCGGTCAACGGCGCTGCCGATCCGCGTGAAACCAGTGAAAGCCGCTACCGCCAGCAGCTCGGCCAGCCGCGCTCGCAGACCTACAACTTCGGCTACAACGCCGAGCTGCCGCTGACCGACACCGTCAGCCTGTACTCCTTCTCCACCCTCAGCCATCGCAACTCCACCAGTTGGGGCACCTACCGCACCGCCAACTCGCCGCAGAACATCGTCTCGGTGTACCCGGACGGTTTCTCGCCGCGCTTCGTGGTGGAAGAAGACGACTTCCAGACCGTGATCGGCCTGCGCAATGAGGACGTCGCCGGCTGGAAACTCGACCTCAGCACCAGCTATGGCCGCAACGACGCCAACACCCGCAACGAGAAGTCGCTCAACCCGTCACTCGGCCCGGACAGCCCGCGTGACATGGACGGCGGCCACCTGATTGCCAGCCAGTGGACCAACAACCTCGACCTGACCCGCGCCTTCGACACCGGCCTGTTCGCCAAGCCACTGAACGTCTCCACCGGCGTGGAGTTCCGCCGTGACGGCTTCGCGATCGAGGAAGGCGAGTACGCCTCCTACGCCGATGGCGGCTACGTGTTCCCGGTAGGCCACCCACTCGCCGGCCAGCGCCCGAACCCCGGCGCGCCCGGCCTGGTGGGTTTCACCCCGGCGGATGCGCACAACTATTCGCGGACCAACACCGCCGGCTACATCGACCTGAGCCAGAGCATTACCGACCAGTGGGACGTGAGCCTGGCCGGGCGCTTCGAGCACTACAGCGACTTCGGCGACACCGGCAGCGGCAAGCTCTCGACCCGCTACGCCTTCACCCCGGCGTTCGCCGTGCGCGGCACCATCAGCAACGGCTTCCGCGCGCCGTCGCTGCAGCAGCAGTACTACTCGTCGTCGCTTACCGCCTGGCGTACCAGCCCGCTGACCGGCGTGCTGGAACAGGCCACCACCCGCTACGTCACCGTCGATGATGCTGCAGGGCAAGCCCTCGGCGCCAAGCAGCTCAAGCCGGAAAAATCGCTGAACTACAGCCTCGGCTTCGTCGCCACGCCCACCGAGAACCTGAATGTCACCGTCGACCTGTACCAGATCGACATCAAGGACCGCATCCTGCAGACCAGCAACCTGCAAGGCACCGCCGTCTCCAACCTCCTCGCCGCCAACGGCCTGGACCCGAACCAGATCGTCTCCTACTTCGGCAACCTGGCCGACACCCGCACCCGCGGCATCGACCTGGTGGCCGACTACCGCTACGACCTGGGCGAGTACGGCAAGACCAAGTGGACCCTGCTGAGCAACCAGAGCCTGCAGACCATCGAGAAGATCAAGGAGCCCGACGCCCTCGCCGGCACCGGTGTCAGCGCCGTGGGCCGCGACCGCCAGGGCAACCTGACCAGCGCCTACCCGAAGAACGTCACCTCGCTGACCGCCGCCTGGCAACTGGGTGACTTCGACCTGACGCTCAAGGGCACCCGCTATTCGAAGGTCACCGGGCGCAACCAGATCTCCGCCAGCCGCGACGAGGAAATCCGCCCGGCGTTCATTACCGACCTGAGCCTGGGCTACTGGATCAGCGATGCGGTGAAGGTGACCGTGGGTGGCGAGAACATCTTCGACCGTCGTCCGCAGCAGCTCAACGCCGAAGCCAAGCGCTACTACTTCTTCCCCACCGACGACCCGACCTACAGCTGGTACTCGCCGTACGGGCTGGAAGGCGCGTACTTCTTCGGCAAAGTCGACGTGAGCTGGTAACCCGCCATGAGCACTCCCGGCACCCTGTCCGCAACCCCGTCCGCCGCTCACGCGGCGGACGCTTCCGGCTTCGACCGGCACCTGTACCGCAAGCTGGCCTGGCGCATCATGCCGTTCCTGTTCCTGTGCTTCGTGCTGAACTGGCTGGACCGGGTCAACATCAGCTTCGCCCACCTGCAGTTCAAGGCCGACCTGAACATCAGCGACGCCACCTTCGGCATCATCGTCGGGGTGTTCTCCATCGGCTACCTGCTGTTCGAGATCCCCAGCAACCTGCTGCTGGAGAAGTTCGGCGCGAAGAAGACCATGACCCGCATCATGATCCTCTGGGGGCTGGTGACCATCGCCACCGCCTTCGCCCAGACGCCGGCGCAGTTCTATGTGTTGCGGGTGTTGCTGGGCGCTGCCGAGGCCGGGTTCTTCCCGGGGGTGATCCTGTACCTGACCTACTGGTTCCCGGCGCGCTACCGGGCGCGCATCACCTCGCGCTTCATCATGGCCATCGCCGTCTGCGGCATCGTCGGCGGGCCGCTGTCGACCTGGATCATGAGCCACTTCGGCGGCGTCGCCGGGTTCAGCGGCTGGCAGTGGCTGTTCGTGCTCACCGGCATCCCGCCGGTGCTGGCCGGGCTGTTCGCCTGGTACTGGCTGGACGACAAGCCGGCCAATGCCCGGTGGCTCAGCGACGCCGAGAAGCGCGCCATCGAAGGCGCCCTGGCCCACGAACGGGCCAGCCGCAAGCCGGGCGGCCACCAGCGCTTCGTCGAGGCGCTGAAGGACCGCAAGGTGTGGTTCATCACCCTGGCCTACTGCCTGACCATCATGTGCACCGGCAACGTCACCAATATCTGGGCGCCGTCGATCATCCGCGACGCCGGGGTCAGCAACCTCGGCCAGCTCGGCCTGTTCTCCGCCCTGCCCTATGTCGTCGGTGTGGGGGTGATGCTGTGGGCCTGCCGCCACTCGGACCTGCATCAGGAACGCCGCTGGCACTTCGCCCTGGGCGGCCTGACGGCGGCGCTGGCGATGGTCCTGCTGCCCAACCTGATCGCCGGCCCCTGGTCGGCCATCGCCCTGCTGACCCTGATGACCAGCGGCTACCTGGTGGCCACCGCGGTGTTCTGGACCATTCCCACCTACTACCTGTCCGACCGCGCCCGTGCGGCCGGGCTGGCGCTGGTCAACTGCTGCGGGCAGATCAGCAGCCTGCTGACGCCGATCATGATCGGCACGATCAAGACCAACACAGGCGAAATCAGCCTGGCGCTGTACATCGTCGCCGCCCTGGTGGCGTGCGGCACCCTGATCCTGTTGTTCGGCGTTCCGCGCCAGGCCTTGCGCGATGCACCCTGATTCCCTTTTCGAGACTGACTCATGACCGACTACCTGGCACTGGCCAATGAACTGGCCACCCACATTCAGCCTGGCGCCGCCGAACGCGATGCGCGGCGCATCCTGCCTTTCGAGCAACTGGACCTGATCCGCCAGTCCGGCCTGGGCGCCGCCCGCGTCCCGCTGCATCTGGGCGGCGGCGATGTCAGCCAGCTGGACGTGGCGCGCCTCTTCATCACCCTGGCCAAGGCCGACCCCAGCGTGGCGCAAGCGCTGTTTCCGCACTTCGCCACCGTCGAGCACCTGCGCCTGATCGCCAACGAAGACCAGCAACGCCGTTACCTCGGCGCCTTCGCCGAGCGGCAACTGTCGTCCGGAGCCATCGCCGAACGCGGCGGCAAGTTCCGCGGCGAGATCCACACCCGCCTGGAACGCCAGGGCGAGCGCCTGGTACTCAACGGCAGCAAGTTCTACAGCACCGGCTGCCTGTTCGCCGACCTGCTGAAGATCCAGGCGGTGGACGAGGACGGCAACGCCGTCTACGTGATGCTGCCGGCCAACACCCCCGGCATCGAACTGCTGGACGACTGGGACGGCATGGGCCAGCGCATCACCGCCAGCGGCACCACGCTGCTGACCAATGTGTCAGTGCAGCCGGAGCAGGTGATTCCCCTGGCCCAGTGGTACCAGCGGCGCAACTACATCGGCGCCAGCGCGCAGTTGATCCACTGCGCCATCGACATCGGTATCGGCCTGGCGGCGCTGGACGACGCCGTGGAATGGTCGCGCACCGGCGCGCGCCCGGTGCGCGAGAGCGGTGTCGACCAGGCCCGCAATGACCCGTACATCCTGCACACGGTGGGTGACCTGGCCGCCGCCATCCATGGCGCCGAGGCGCTGGTGGAAAAAGCCGCGCTGACCGTCGACCTCGCCGCCCGCAGCCAGCTGGAAGGCCGCCTGGCCGGTGACGACCTGGACGCTCTGCTGGCGCGCTCGTCCATCGCCGTGGCCGAGGCCAAGATCGCCTCGACCCGCGCCGCCCTGCATGTCTGCGAGCGCCTCTACGAAGTGGGCGGCGCCGCCACCACCCAGGCGCGCTACAACTTCGACCGCCACTGGCGCAACGCCCGCACCCACACCACCCACGATGCCGTGGCCTACAAGTACAAGGCCATCGGTGACTACCTGGTGAACGGCAACCCTCCGCCGATCGCGTTTACCTACTGAGCCACGGAGAGCCGCCATGCCGCCGTTTCGCAAGACACTGTTCGCCCTGTTTCTCGGTGTCCTCACCGGGCCGGCCAGCGCCGCGCAGACGGCGGACTGGACCGACCTCGACGCCCGCATCGCCAAGGCGCTGCCGGGGGTGATCGAACTGCGCCATCAGATCCACCAGCATCCCGAGCTGGGCAACCGCGAGGTAGAAACCGCCAAGCGCATCGCCCGGCGCCTGCGGGAGCTGGGCCTGGAGGTGCAGACCGGCGTCGCCCACACCGGCGTGGTCGGCATCCTGCGTGGCGGCAAACCGGGCCCGGTGGTGGCGATCCGCGCCGAACTGGACGCCCTGCCGCTGACCGAGCAGACCGGACTGCCCTACGCCTCCACCGTCCGCGTGGTGGACCAGAGCGGCGATTTCCGCACCCGTGGCAAGGAAGTCGGGGTGATGCATGCCTGCGGCCACGACGCGCACATGGCCATGGCCCTGGGCGTGGCCGAAGTGCTGGCGGCGCGGCGCGACGAACTGCCCGGCACCCTGAAGCTGATTTTCCAGCCCGCCGAGGAAGGCCCGCCCCTGGGCGAAACCGGTGGCGCCCGGCAGATGATCGCGGAAGGCGTGCTGAGCAATCCGGCGCCGGACGTGATCTTCGGCATCCACGTCTCCGCCGGCACGGCGGGCACCTTTACCCTCAGCCGTACCCGCACCACCGCGGCGGCGGACACCTTCGTCGCCCGCATCAAGGGCCGCCAGACCCATGCGGCCTTCCCCTGGACCGGCATCGACCCGGTGCCGGTGGCGGCGCAGACCATTCTCGCCTGGCAGACCATCCCCAGCCGCCAGTCCAACCTCAGCGTGTTGCCGGCGCCGGTGATTTCCGTGGGCCGTATCGAGGCCGGGGACCGGCACAACATCATCCCTGCCGAAGTGCGCCTGGAAGGCTCGATCCGCACCGTCAGCGACGAGCAGCGCGAGGACGTGCTGCAGCGCATGCGCCGCACCGCCGAGCACATCGCCGAAGCCTCCGGTGCCACTGCCGAGATCGACTACCTGCCCGGCAACTACCGCGCCGGACACAACGACACCGCGCTGGTGGACCGCCTGCTGCCGGTGCTGGAACAGGTGTCCACCACCCCGGTGAAGATCGACAACGGCACCTACGGCGCCGACGACTTCGCCGAATACGCCCGGCAGATCCCGGGGATCTTCATGCGCATGGGCGTGACCCCGCCGGCCCTGGCCGACAAACCGGTGTGGCCGACCCACTCGCCGGGGTTCCAGGTGGATGATCCAAGCCTGGCGGTGGGCATCCGGGCGTTGAGCCGGATGACCTTGAGTTACATGCAGGCGCGCTGACGTCAGCCGATCATTAGCTATTGCGGGCGATTGCCAGTGTGGCCCCTGTGGGAGCGGCTTCAGCCGCGATCGGCGGCGCAGCCGTCGCAAAATCTGACACCCCGATCAGGCTGACACACCCGGGATACCGGGTTTATGGCCGCTGCGCGCCAATCGCGGCTGAAGCCGCTCCCACGACGGCCTGCCTGCGTCAGCCCTTCTTCACCTCACACACCCCATTGGCCCGATTACGCCCGGTGTAGGACACGCTCGGCGAGCCGTCCGGGTTGATGCTCAGCGAGACGGTGATCCCGCTCGCCTTGGCTTCGAAATAGTTGTCGTTGAATTTCTTCAGCTTGCCTTCCTTGCCGTTGATATAGATCGGCCCGCCCTCGTCGGCGTGCACCTCGATCTTGCCGGGGCAGGTGGCATTGACCAGCGGAATGCCGGCCTGGGCCGCGCCCGATACCACCACCAACGCCATTGCGATCATCTGCACTTTCACGATTTTGCTCCCATGGACCGGACCTGCCACTCACTGTAGGCCAAGCCCCTCACATGCGCCGGTTCCGCCCCAGCAACCACAGCAGATAAACGCCGCCCAGCATCCCCGTGATCAGGCCGATGGGCATATTCAGCGACAGCGGAAAACGCTGGCTCACCAGGTCTGCCAGCAGCAACAGGACCGCGCCCATCAGTGCCCCGGACAACAGCGGCACACCCGCGCCGCCCGTCAGGCGCCGGGCCAGTTGCGGTGCGGCCAGGGCAATGAAGGCGATCGGCCCCGCCGCCGCCGTGGCGATGGCCGTCAGGGCCACGGCGGCCAGCACCATCAGCAAGCGGGTACGCTCGACCGCCACGCCCAATTGGCTGGCAATGTCGTCGCCCATTTCCAGCAGGTTCAAGCGTCGTGCCTGGTACAACGCCAGTGGTGCGATCAGCAACAGGCCGAGCGCCGCCGGGGTGACGTGGGACCAGGTCCGGGTATTCAGCGAGCCTGCCAGCCACAATTGCGCGGTCATCACCTGGTCCAGGTCGCCACTGACCAGCAGCACGGTATTGAGCCCCGACAGCATCGCCCCGACACCGATCCCCACCAGCACCAGCCGGTAACCACCGGTGCTGCGCCCCTTCATGGCCAGCACGAACACGGCGGTTGCCGTCAGCATCCCGGCAACCACCGCTGCCAGGGATGTCGCCAGGGGACCGGCGTCGAACAGGATGATCTGCACGATGGCGCCACTGGCCGCGCCCGTGGTGAAGCCGATGATGTCCGGCGAACCCAGGGCGTTGCGCGAGATGGACTGGAAAATCGAGCCGGCCATGCCCAGCGACGCGCCCACCAGAATCGCGGTGAGCACCCGTGGCAGGCGCACCCGGCTGACGATGCGTTGCACCGTGCTGTCATCAGTGCTGCCGAGCAGGCTGGACAGCACCTGCGCCGGCGTCAGCGGCAGGCTGCCGATGCCCAGCAGCAAGATCCCGAGCAGCACGGCCAGCGCCGCCAGCACCAGGCAGACCAGCGCCACCCGTGGTCGCCACCGCCACGAGCCGCCGCCCAGGCGGATCACCGAAATGCTTTTGCTCATAGGCTGTTCAACCGGTATTTGCGCACCACGGCGATGAAGAACGGACCGCCCAGCAACGCGGCGACGATACCGGCGGCGATTTCGGTCGCACCGCCCAGCAGCCGTCCGAGGACATCGGCGCCGAGCAGCAACACCGCCGCGAACAACGCCGAATAGGGCAACAGCCAGCGATAGTCCGGCCCCACCAGCAACCGCGCCAGATGCGGCGCCACCAGCCCGACAAAAGCGATCGGCCCGGCGCCGGCGGTGGCCGCACCGGCCAACAGCATCACCGCGAGGCAGGACAGCAACCAGGTACTGCGCACACTGGCACCCAGCGCCTGACCAAGGTCGTTGCCCAGCGCCAGCGCATTGAGGCTGCCCACCAGCGCCAGCGCGACCGCTGCGCCCGCGGGCACGGCCACCAGCAGCACCGCCACCGCGTCGAAGCCGGCACGCTCGATGGAGCCCGAAGCCCAATGGCGGAACTGATCGAGCACCTCGGCCGGCGCGTTGAGCACGATCACCCCGGTCATCGAGGCCAGCAGCACCGACAGCCCGGCACCCGCCAGTACCAGGCGCACTGGGTTGGTGGCGGTCTCGTGGGCCTGGCCGAGCATGAACACCAATGCACCCGCGAGCCCCGCGCCGATAAAGGCGAACCAGACGTAGCTGGCCATGCTCGACAGGCCGAATGCTGCAGCAGCGCCGATCACCGCCAGCGCCGCACCGGCATTGATGCCCAGCAGGCCCGGCTCGGCCAGCGGATTGCGGGTCACCGCCTGCATGATCGCGCCGGCAAGGCCCAGGGCGATGCCGGCGAGCAGCGCCACCAGGGTGCGCGGGACCCGCATCTCACGCACGATCAGGTGCAGGTCGTTATGCCGGTCGTAATGGCGCAGCGCATCGAGCACCTCCGTCGGTGGTACGGTGCGCGAGCCCAAGGTCAGGCTCAGCACCATCATCACCGCAAGCAACCCCAGGCCGCCCAGCAACCCTCGCACACGCCAGTGCCGCCGACGCTGCATCAAGGTCAGCGGCGCACGCATCACGGCAGGCACCTAGCGGAAGTTCCGCGCCACGGCGTCGATCATCTCGCGCCCGGAGTAGTAGTCGATGCGGAACGAACTCGGTCCCAGCGGATAGACCCGCTTGTTGACCACCGCCGGCAGGTTGGCCAGCAGCGGATCGGCGAGAAACGCCTGCACATCGGCGTCGCTGGCACTGAGCAGGAACACGCTGTCGCCGGTGATGCCCGCCGACAGGTTCTCACGGGAAATGAACGCCACTTCGGTACTGCGTTGCACCTGGGGTTCCAGCGCAGCCGGCAGGCCTGCCACCTTGAAGCCGAGGGCATCGAGCACCCGCGCCTGCGGACTGATTTCCCGGGCAATGGAGTAACTGCCACCGATGTTGTAGCCCACCACGCTGACCGTGCCTGTCGGTGGAGTGATCTGCGCGGCGACACCGGCGGTGTAGTCGTCGAAGCGCTTGATCGCCGCGGCGGCCTGAGCCTGAAGCCCGGTCTGCCGGCCCAGTTCGGTGGCAATCTCCTGCCAGCTCTGGTTGGAGTAATTGATCACCGTGGTCTTGATGCCCTGGGCTTCCAGTTCACCCCGGTGCTGGATCACGCTGTCGGCGCCGGTGGCGGAGATCACCAGCAGGTCCGGGTCCTGGCCGACCACCGCTTCGATGTCGAACACCAGGTTCTTGTACAGCACCTGCACGCCACGCTGGTCCGCCACTGGCGCCCACTGGGTGAAGAAACCCTTGGCGTCGGACAGCCGGCTCGGCGTGGTGGCGGCACTGGCCACCAGCGGCGCGTCCATCGCCAGCAGAATGCCGGTGACGCTGGGAGTAGTGGAAACAATGCGTTTCGGCACCTCGACCGCCTGGGCCAGGCCGGCCATCAGGGCCAGGGTGGTGGTGGCGAGGCGCAGCAGGGGTGTGAGGTTCTTCATCGGTCGAGGTCGGCAGGTGGAATGCGAAAGAGTATGATTTGAGAGCGTTTCGCATTCCATATTGCGGAATAAATTCCGCACATGCAATACTGCGGCGCCATCATTCCAGAGCGCCCTTTGTCCATGACCCACAGCCTGCGGGCCGAAGCGCTGACGTTGCGCTACGAGCAGCGGACCATTTCCAGCGACCTCAGCCTCGACATCCCCGACGGCTCCTTCACGGTGATCGTCGGCCCCAACGCCTGCGGCAAATCCACCCTGCTGCGCGCCCTCTCCCGCCTGCTGGTGCCGGTGGCCGGACAGGTGTGGCTGGACCAGCGGCCCATCGACGAATTCCCCGGGCGGGAAGTCGCCCGCCGCCTTGGCCTGCTGCCGCAGAGCGCCAATGCGCCGGACGGCATCAGCGTCGCCGATCTGGTGGCCCGTGGGCGCTATCCGCACCAGTCGTTCCTGCGCCAGTGGTCGAAGGCCGACGAGCAGGCGGTCAACGAGGCGATGGCAGCCACCGGCGTCGCTGAACTTGCCGAGCGCTCGTTGCACGAACTGTCCGGCGGCCAGCGCCAGCGCGTGTGGATTGCCATGGTCCTGGCACAGCAGACGCCGATCCTGCTGCTGGACGAACCCACCACCTGGCTGGACATCGCCCACCAGATCGAACTGCTCGACCTGCTGGCCGACCTGAACCGCCAGGGCCGCACCATCGTCGCGGTGCTGCACGACCTCAACCAGGCCTGTCGCTATGCCACCCACCTGGTGGCGATGAAGGACGGTGCGATCGTCGCCAGTGGCGCTCCCGCCCAGGTGTTCACCGAGGCGCTGGTGGAGCAGGTGTTCGGACTGGCCTCGCTGATCATCGAAGACCCGGTGACCGGCACGCCCTTGCTGGTGCCCAAGGGGCGCAGCGCCGCGAAATAAGCGAAAACCGTACTGGCCACTTGCTGGCGACGACAATCAAGCCCGCTGGCAGCCACAAACAAGACGTCTCCCCACAGACAGCGCCCTAATACCCCGGTCGCGGAGCATTCGCCGACGGGGCCGGGCCAGGGCGCGGCCATTTGCCAATCACAACTGGGGAATAACAATGGACAAACCACATCGCCTGATGCCGATTGCACGGGCCGTCGGCCTGAGCCTGGTCACGCTCGCCGCCGCGCAACCGGCACTGGCCTACGAGCTCTATGCGGACGACGACACCCACCTGAATGCCGACATGCTCGCCGTGTACGGCATGTTCAACAGCCGCAAGAACTACGACGGCACCAGCGGTGGTTCGACCTGGCGCGAAGGCTTCATCAAGTACGGCGTCAGCGGCGACCAGGGCCTGGGCGGCGCCGGCACGCTGTACGGCACCTACAACCTGGTCAGTTCGGCGACCTGGGGCGATGGCGATGCGGCCGGCAACACCGACGGTTCCGAGCGTACGACCAAGATCGAAGACGCCTTCCTCGGCTGGCGCTCGGGCGATCTGTTCCCGGCCCTGGGCAAGGACGGCGTGGACTTCTCCGCCGGCCGCCAGGTGGTCAAGATTGGTAGTGGCTTCCTGATCAACGACGACGGCCCGAACCTCGGCAAGGGCCCGGCCGACGGCGCCCTCAACCGCGGTGGCGCCTACTACCTGGCCGCCCGCCATGCCTTCGACCGTACCGCGGTGCTGAAACTGGGCGGCCAGGACGGTCTGCACGGCAGCGTGCTGTGGTTGAAATCCGACAACCGCGCCCAGGCCGAAACCGAGCTGGCAGCCGGTACCCTGGACTACACCACCGACGCCGGCACCCTTGGCCTGACCTGGGTCCATGGCCTCGACGTCACCGACCAGTGGGCCAGCGACTTCCAGAAAGAACGCGAGAACATGGACGTCTACAGCGTCCGTGGCGAAGGCAGCGCCGGCATCGAAAACGCCAGCTTCGCCTTCGAATACGCCTGGCAGGACAAGGATGCCGGCCCCGAGAAAGCCTGGTACGCCGAAGCCGGCTACACCTTCGCCGACGTCGCCTGGGCGCCCAAGCTGACCTACCGCTACACCCGTTACTCGCAGGGCTGGGACTCGCTGTTCACCGGCCTCAGCACCGGCTACGGCACCTGGTTCCAGGGTGAAGTGGCGGCCAACTATTCCGGGCCGTTCAACAGCAACACCGGCGTGCACCATGTGGGCCTGAAGGCCACACCGCTGGAAAACCTCACCGTTGGCGCGCTGTATTTCGACTTCCACACCCTGCGCACCCGCGACACCCTCAACCTCGATGCCCGCGAGCTGGACTTCTATGCCGAGTGGGCAGTGAACGAGCACCTGATCATCAGCCCGGTGATCGGCCTGTACCAGCCGAAGAAGGACGAGAGCACCGGCGGCAATCAGGTGGGGGGCAATGGCACCAATGTGTATAGCCAGTTGACGGTGGCGGTGCCGTTCTAAGGTGACCTGACGGAGACCGGGTGATGGCCGCCAGGCGCCTGCCGGAGGTTTTCCAGCGTTCTTGAGATCGAGCGCCGTCCGCACGGCGCATCGCCGGCAACGCCGGCTCCCACATGGCTTTGTGTCAGGCGATGGGCCTGTGCATCACACGGACATTGTGGGAGCTGGCGTTGCCAGCGATGCGCCGCGCGGGGCGGCGCTCGATCTTCAGGAATACCGCCAGTCACTCCCCGCCTGGCAACCGCCGCATCAACACCCCCACCAGCACCACATTCACCGCCGCCAACCCCGCCATCACTCCCAGCACCGCCCCAGGCCCCGCCGCCTGCAGCAGCCAGCCGCCCACCAGCGGCGTCGCTGCCTGCCCCACCAGGGACGGCAAGGACATTCGCCCCATCAGCAGCACATAGTTGCTCGGCGACATCAGCGCCAACGGCAACAGCCCGCGCACGATCGCCCGCAACCCGTTGCCAAAGCCATACAGCACCAGCCCGAGCAACGTCGCCGCCGGCACCAGCGCCACCAGCAGCAAGCCCACCGCCACCAGCACCACCGAAATCAGCGTGGTCCACAGCGGATGACGCTTTCGGGCAAAAATCTGCACGATCCGCGAACCCACCTGGCACGGCCCCAGCACCGCCGCAAAACCGATGGCCGCCACCAGGCTGTGGCCCTGCCCCTGCAGGATCGACACCAGATGCACCGCCACCGCCGTCATCAACACCGCGCCGATGGCGAAGATGGCCGTCAGCAACCAGTAGACCTGCGGATCGACACGGTCTTCGCTGGCCTGCTGTACCTTGCTGGCGATCCGGATGCCGACACCGCCAGGCAGTGCTTTCCAGTACAGCGGCGCCACGCTCAGCAACAGCACCAGCGCATAGGCCACGCAGGTCGCCCGCCAGCCCAGGTGCTCGATCAGCAATGCCACCAGCGGCCAGGTCAGGGTCGAGGCAAAACCGGAAATCAGGGTGATACCGGTAATCGCGCCTGCGGCCTTCTCGCCATACAGCGCGCCAAGGCTGGCGAACAGCGCCTCGTACAAGCCCAGCGCCATGCCCACACCAATCACGCCCCAGCCAAACAGAAACCAGCCCAGCGACGGCGCCCAGGCCATCACCAGCAAGCCCGCCGCCACCACCGCGCCGCTGCTGGCCAGCACCGGGCGACCGCCGAAACGGGCAATCAGGCGGCTGGTCAGCGGCGCCAGCAGTGCCGATACCAGCAAGCTCAGCGACAGCGCGCCATACACCCACTGGCTGGCCCAGCCGGTGTCGCCCACGATCGGCGCGGCCATCACCGCGAGAAGAAAGAACGAACCGCCCCAGACCAGGATCTGCAGCAGGCCGAGGAGGAAAATACCGGACACGCCGGGTGAAGCTGCGGAGTCTTTCACAAACACTTCCGGGGACTGCGGGATAAACAGAATCAGGCGTCGAACGCACCGTCGAGCCACTGGCCGAGCAGTTCGCTGGTGCGCTCGGGATGTTCCAGCGGCGGCAGGTGGCCACACTCGCCGATCACTTCCAGATGGGCACCGGCAATACCTTCGTGCATCAGGCGGGCCTCGGCCAGCGGAGTGATTTCATCCTGCTCGCCGAACAGCACCAGGGTCGGCACCGTGATGCCGGCCAGCAACGGCCGGTAGTCGGCACGGTCGATGATCGCCTGCTGCTGACGGATAAAGCCCTCGCGGCCGATGGCATCAGCCATGTCCATCACGATCTGCGGCACGGCGCTGTCGAGGCTGCGGGCATGCATCAGGCGCGGCAGCAGTTGCGGCGTGACACCCTTGAACTTGCCGAGCCCGGCCAGTTCCAGCAGGCCACGGCGCACGCGGGCACGGGCCGGATCGTCGGGGCGGGCCATGGTGTCCAGCAGCGCCAGACGCGCCACCCGCTCCGGCGCCCGCCGCAGAATCTCGAAAGCCACATAGCCGCCCATGGACAGCGCCGCCAGGGCGAAGCGCGGCGGCGCCTGTTCCAGCACCCGTTCGGCCATGGCGACGATGGAGCGGTCCTGGCTCAGGTCGGCGATCAGCACCTCGCGGGTCGGGGCGAAGGTGGCCTGGGCGTGGGTCCAGAGGCGGTGGTCGTTGAGCAGACCGGGAAGCAGGACGAGCGGGAGGTTGTTGCCGGACAAAACGGGGGAACTCCTGAGGCTAGAGCGGTGCCGGGCAGTTTATACAGAATGTGTCGGCAACTGTACGCTTTCACCCACTGCACCACTCTCCAAGCGAGCACCCCCATAAACATAATCGATACCCCCTTAAGGATTTCCCAGAGGCGGCACCAATGCCTTCGGCCTTAGAGTCAAGCCTCGCCGCACTGCGGCCAGGTGGCTCGACGCCGGCCATCCGTTTTTTCGAAGGCTGGCGTGCTGTTCACCCCTACAAAAACAAAAGGTGAATCCGAATGCTCAATGAATCTGTCGACGTGAAAGCCTGGATCGACAATCGACCCGTGGCCGGCTACCAGTGGCTGATCCTCGGCCTGTGTTTCCTGATCGTGCTGTTCGACGGCTTCGACGTCGCGGTCATGGGCTTTATCGCCCCCTCGCTGATGCAGGAATGGGGGCTGTCCCGCGCCGCCTTCGGTCCGGTGATGAGCGCCGGGATGATCGGCCTGGCCATCGGTGCGCTGACGGCCGGCCCCTACGCCGACCGCCTCGGGCGCAAGAAGGTGCTGCTGATCGCCGTCACCGGCTTCGCCCTGCTCAGCCTCGGCTGTGCCTTCGCCCGCAACCCGTGGGAACTGGCCGGGCTGCGTTTCCTCATCGGTATCGCCCTCGGCGCAGCCCTGCCCAACTGCACCACCCTGCTCAGCGAATACCTCCCCGAGCGCAACCGCGCCCTGCTGATCACCCTGATGTTCACCGGCTTCAACCTGGGCTCCGGCGGTGGCGGTTTCCTCGCCGCGTGGCTGATTCCTGCCTACGGCTGGCAGGCGGTGCTGCTGGCCGGCGGCATCCTGCCGCTGCTCCTGCTGCCGTTCCTGTGGACGCTGCTGCCGGAGTCGGCGCATTTCCTCGCCGTGCGCAAGGCCCCCGCCAGCCAGATTGCCAAGGCCCTGGGCAAGCTGGGGGGACGCTTCAGCGCCGACACCCGCTTCCACGTCGCCGAGCCGCCGCTGCAAAGCAAGGCACCGGTCAGCCAGTTGTTCATCCCGCGCTATCGCCTGGGCACCTTCGCCCTGTGGACCACCTACTTCATGGGCCTGCTGGTGATCTACCTGACCATGGGCTGGCTGCCGACCCTGCTGCGCGACAGCGGCCTGAGCATCGAGCGCGCCGCCACCATCACCGGCCTGTTCCAGATCGGCGGCACCGTCGGCGCGCTGGTGGTGGGCTGGATCATGGACAAGCGCAACCCCAACGGCGTGATCGCCGGTGCCTATGTGCTCGGCGGCCTGTGCATCCTGCTGCTGGGCGCCTTCAGCCTCGACTCCAGCCTGCTGGCGCTGGGCGTGCTGGCCGCCGGTTTCTGCATGAGCGGCGCCCAGACCGGCCTCAATGCCTTCGCGCCGGGCTACTACCCCACCGAGTTCCGCGCCACCGGCGTAAGCTGGATGCTCGGTATCGGTCGTTTCGGTGCGATCTTCGGTTCGCTGATCGGCGGCGCGGTGCTCAGCCTGGGCCTTGGCCTGCCGCTGCTGTTCACCCTGCTGGGCACGCCGGCGTTCATCGCCGCCGCCGCCATCCTCGCCAACGGCCATGCGCGTCGCCGCGCAAGCCAGGCGCTGCTGGCGCAATAACCTTCACCTCAAGGAACTCGTCATGGCACGAATCATTGGCGGCCTCGCCGTCTCCCACACCCCGACCATCGGCTTCGCCGTCGACCACGACAAGCAGGACGAAGCCGCCTGGGCGCCGATCTTCGAGAGCTTCAAGCCGGTCAAGGCGTGGCTGCAACAGCGCAAGCCGGACGTGCTGTTCTACATCTTCAACGACCACGTCACCTCGTTCTTCTTCGACCACTACAGCGCCTTCGCCCTGGGTGTGGACGAGCAGTACGGCGTCGCCGATGAAGGCGGCAACCCCCGCGAGCTGCCGGCGATCGGCGGCCACGCGGCGCTGTCGCGGCATATCGGCCAGAGTCTGATGGCCGACGAGTTCGACATGAGCTTCTTCCGCGACAAGCCGCTGGACCACGGTTTCTTCTCGCCGATGTCGGCACTGCTACCCTGCGAGGACGGCTGGCCGGTGGAGATCGTGCCGCTGCAGGTGGGCGTACTGCAGTTCCCGATCCCCAGCGCGGCACGCTGCTACAAGCTGGGCCAGGCCCTGCGCCGGGCCATCGAGAGTTACCCGGAAGATCTCAAGGTGGCCATCGTCGCCACCGGCGGCGTGTCGCACCAGGTGCATGGCGAGCGCTGCGGCTTCAACAACCCGGAATGGGACGCACAGTTCATCGACCTGTTCGTCAACGACCCGGTGCAGCTCACCCGCCTGACCCAGGCCGAATACGCCCGCCTTGGCGGCATGGAGGGTGCTGAGGTGATCACCTGGCTGATCATGCGCGGCGCGCTGTCGGCCACCGTCGAACAACTGCATTACGACTACTACCTGCCGTCGATGACCGGCATCGCCACCCTGCTCCTGGAAAACCGCGACCGGCCGGTGCCGGCCGAGGTCAACGAACGCCACCTGGCGCATATCGGCCATCAACTGGCGGGCGCCGAAACGCTCGAAGGCACCTACCCCTTCACCCTTGAACGCAGCGCCCGCGGCTACCGCCTGAACAAGTTCCTGCACCGGATGATCGAGCCAGACTGGCGCGCGCGCTTTCTCCGGGAGCCTGAGGCGATGTACGAGGAAGCCGGCCTCAGCGAAGAAGAGCGTGATCTGCTGCGCCGCCTCGACTGGCGCGGGCTGATCCACTACGGCGCGATCTTCTTCGTGCTGGAAAAACTCGGCGCGGTGCTGGGCATTTCCAACCTGGACATCTACGCCGCCATGCGCGGCCAGAGCCTCCAGGACTTCATGAAGACCCGCAACCAGCAAGTGCTGTACTCGGTCGCCGGCAAGGCCGACTGACCCACCCCGCCCCGATCTTCGGGGCGACAACCCCTGACGCTGCCTGCCTGCGCCATCGCGCCGGGCGGCAGCGCCGTGTCCACCGTATGGAATAACAACAACAATGAAAACGACCCGCCGCATCAACACCCTCAACGCCCTGGCGGTGGCCTACGCCCTGGCGGTGGCCTGCGCCCTGCCGCTGCCAGCCCTGGCCGCCGGCTTCGTCGACGACGCCAGCACCACCCTGACCCTGCGCAACTTCTACCTCAACCGCAACTTCGTCGACAGCGCAAGCCAGGGCAAGGCCGAGGAATGGACCCAGAGCTTCATCCTCGACGCCAGATCCGGCTTCACCCAGGGCACCGTCGGCTTCGGCCTCGATGTGCTGGGCCTGTACAGCCTCAAGCTGGACGGCGGCCAGGGCACCACCAACACGCAACTGCTGCCGGTGCACGACGGCGGCCATCCGGCGGACGACTACGGGCGCATGGCCGTGGCCGGAAAAATGCGGCTATCGAAGACCGAACTGAAGGTGGGCGAATGGTCGCCGGTGCTGCCGATCCTGCGCTCCGACGATGCCCGCTCGCTGCCCCAGACCTTCCAGGGCGCGCAGATCACCTCGAAGGAGATCGACGGCCTGACCCTGTACGGCGGCCAGATGCGCCAGAACAGCCCGCGCAACGACGCCAGCCGCGAAGACATGTCGCTGTTCAACCGCCCCGGCTTCACCTCCGACCGCTTCAACTTCGCCGGCGGCGAACTGCGCTTCAACCAGGAGCGGACCCTGGTCGGCCTGTGGAGCGCGCAACTGCAGGATATCTACCGCCAGCAGTACCTGACGCTGCAGCACAGCCAGCCCGTGGCCGACTGGGTGCTGGGGGCCAACCTCGGCTGGTTCGTCGGCAAGGACGATGGCGCCGCCCGCGCAGGCGAGCTGGACAACCGCACCGCCAGCGGCCTGTTCTCGGCGCGGCATGGCGGCAGCACCTTCTACGTCGGCCTGCAGAAGGTCATGGGCGATGACGAGTGGTTCCGGGTCAACGGCACCAGCGGCGGCGTGCTGGCCAACGACACCTTCAACTCCAGCTACGAGAACGCCGGCGAGCGCTCCTGGCAGGTGCGCCACGACTACGACTTCGCCGCTCTCGGCATTCCCGGCCTGACCCTGATGAACCGCTACCTGCAAGGCCACGATGTGCACAACGCCGCTACCGACGACGGCAGCGAATGGGGCCGCGAGACCGAAGTGGCCTACACCGTGCAGTCCGGCGCGCTGAAGAACCTCAACGTCAAATGGCGCAACTCCAGCCAGCGCCGCGACTGGGGCAGCGGCACCCGCTTCGACGAGAACCGGCTGATCTTCAACTACCCGTTCAAGCTGCTCTGAGCCGGCAGTTCGGCGACCACGGCGCGCAGGGTCGCCATCAGCGCCTCGGCCAGCGGCGAGTGCAGGCTCCCGCTGCGGCTGGTGAGGCCGATGGCGCGAGTGGTGGCGGCCAGCGGTAACGGCAGGATGCACAGCTCGCCGCGCTCGATCTCGTGTTGCAGTTGATGGGCCGAGACGATCGCCAGCATGTCCGAGCGCAGTAAAAGGCCGCGGATGATCGCCAGGTCCGCGCTTTCCACCCGTGGCCGCGGCGGCGCCATCCCCTGGGCGGCGAAGCTGTCGTCCACCAGTTGCCGCGCCGGCGAGCCGGCACGCGGCAGCACCCATCCGGCGTCGGCCAGGGTCCCGGCATTCAGCGGTTGTCCGCTCAGCGGATGCCCGCGTCGCGCCAGCACCACCATGTCTTCCGACCACAATGCCTCGCCGTGCATGTCGCTGGCGTAACTGCTGCCGCGCAGCGCGCCGAAGATGAAGTCCACATCTCCCGCCCTCAGTTCGGTGGCCAGCAGGTCGAACGGGCTTTCGTTGGTGATCACATGGATGCCGGGGTGTTCCGCGGTAAGGCGGACGATGGCTTCCGGCAGGATCCGCGTGCGTCCCAGCGGTAGCGCGCCGACCTGCACCACGCCTTGCAGGCTGCCGTGCAGGGCGCTGAGGTCGGTGTCGATATGGCGCAGTTCGTTGAGCGCCCGGCGGATCGGAAAAACGATCTCCAGGCTGGCCCGGGTCGGTTGCAGGCCACGGGGCGTGCGTTCGAACAACGCCTGGCCAGCGCCGCCTTCGAGCACCTTGAGTGCTGCGCTCACCGCTGGCTGGCTGAGGCCGAAGTGGCTGGCGACGGTCTGCATGTGGCGGCTTTCACAGAGCTTGGCGAACACCTGCAGGCGCCGGGCCTGGAACAGGTACAGCGGCTCGACGTGCTCGGCGCTGCCCAGCAGGCGCGGCACCGTGTCCAGCTCCGCCAGCACCCGCCGCGCGCGGGGCAGCACATGCTCGCCCTGAGCGGTCAGGCGCATGCCGTTGGCATGGCGCTCGAACAGCGGCACGGCCAGGCGTGCCTCCAGCTCGGAAATGGAGCGGGTCACCACCGACTGGGCGCGGAACAGCGTCTCGCAGGCCCGCGACACACTGCCAAGGTCAGCGACCCGGACGAAGGCGCGGACGTGCATCAGGTTGATCAATTCGTCGGTGGGCATGAGCCGGGTTCTCCAGACATCTCGCAGCCAGGAACACATTCAGGTGGGTACAACTGTCTTGCTCAACGTTCAATACCAGCGCCATTACTGTGGGAGCCGGCTTGCCGGCGATGGCGTCATTGCAACCGGCACCGTTGCCTGGTCGGGCCTCATCGCTGGCAAAGCCAGCTCCCACAAGGGACGTATACCCGCGTTACAAGGTCCGGACTATAAACCGCCAATAAGCAAAACGCATACCCCCCTCAACCCTACGCATTACTCCGCTAGCACCGCCGCTGACATGCTTGGGCAAAACCCAGCAGGAGCCTTGCCCCATGAATCCGAACCCGAAAACCGCGCTGGTGGTCAGCGCCCATTCCGCCGATTTCGTCTGGCGTGCCGGCGGCGCCATCGCCTTGCATGCACAACAGGGCTACGCGGTGCATATCGTCTGCCTGTCGTTCGGCGAGCGTGGCGAGTCGGCCAAGCTGTGGCGCAAGGGCGAGATGACCGAGGACAAGGTCAAGGCCGCCCGCCGCCAGGAAGCCCAGGCCGCTGCCGACGTGCTGGGGGCCAGCGTCGAGTTCTTCGATATCGGCGACTACCCGATGCGCGCCGACAAGGACACGCTGTTCCGCCTCGCCGATGTGTTCCGCCGGGTGCAGCCGGAGTTCGTCCTCAGCCACTCGCAGAAAGACCCGTACAACTACGACCACCCGCTGGCCATGAACCTGACCCAGGAAGCGCGGATCATCGCCCAGGCTGAAGGCTACCGCCCCGGCGAGAAAATCGTCGGCGCGCCACCGGTGTACAGCTTCGAGCCGCACCAGCCCGAGCAATGCGAATGGCGCCCCGATGTGCTGCTGGACATCACCGAGGTCTGGGAGCGCAAGTACGCCGCCATCCAGTGCATGGCCGGCCAGGAACACCTGTGGGAGTACTACACCCGCGTCGCCCTGCAGCGCGGCGTGCAGGCCAAGCGCAACGTCGGCATCGCCTCCAGCCGCGACATCGTCTACGCCGAGGGCTACCAGAGTCTCTTCCCGCGGGTCACGGAGAACCTGGCATGAGCGAACTGATCGGCAAGACCGGCTACGTGGTGCGCAATATCCGTCGCGCCGAGCCGGAGGTGATCGAAACCCTCGGCCAGCTCGGCGTCGCCACGGTGCACGAGGCCCAGGGCCGCAAGGGCCTGCTGGCGCCGCACCTGCGGCCGATCCAGCAAGGCACGGCGGTGGCCGGCTCGGCGGTGACGGTGCTGGTGGCGCCCGGCGACAACTGGATGTTCCACGTCGCCGTCGAGCAGTGCCAGCCCGGCGACTTGCTGGTGGTGGCGCCCAGTTCACCGTGCAGCGACGGCTATTTCGGCGACCTGCTCGCCACCTCGCTAAAGGCCCGCGGTGTGCGCGGCCTGGTGATCGACGCCGGCGTGCGCGACAGCCAGACCCTGCGCGACATGGGCTTTGCCGTGTGGTCGAAGGCCATCAGCGCCCAGGGCACGGTCAAGGAGGTGCTGGGCTCGGTGAACCTGCCGCTGGTGTGCGCCGGGCAATTGATCAACCCTGGCGACGTGGTGATCGCCGACGATGACGGCGTGGTGGTGGTGCGCCGTGGCGAGGCCCGCGACGTAGCCCAGGCAGGCCTTGCCCGGGCCGAGCTGGAAGAACAGAAACGCCTGCGCCTGGCCAGTGGCGAACTGGGCCTGGACATCTACAACATGCGCCCGCGCCTGGAAGAGAAAGGCCTGGTCTACGTCGACAGCCTCGCCGACCTGGAAAACCGCCTATGAGCCAGTTGCGCATTCCCTGCCTGCTGATGCGCGGCGGCACCTCCAAAGGCGCGTTCTTCCTCGAAAGCGACCTGCCCGCCGAGCGCGACCGCCGCGACCGCGTGCTGCTGGCGGTGATGGGCTCGCCGGATGCACGGCAGATCGACGGCATCGGCGGAGCCGACCCGCTGACCAGCAAGGTGGCGATCATCCGTCGCAGCGCACGGCCGGATGCCGATGTCGATTACCTGTTCGCCCAAGTGCTGGTGGACGAGGCGCGGGTCGATGAAGGGCAGAACTGCGGCAACATCCTCGCCGCTGTCGGTCCGTTCGCCATCGAGCGCGGGCTGGTGGCGGTGAGTGGCGCGAGCACGCCGGTACGGATCTTCATGCAGAACACCGGGCAGATCGCCGTCGCCACCGTCGCCACCCCGGACGGCGTGGTCGAGTATGCCGGCGATACCCGCATCGACGGCGTGCCGGGCAGCGGCGCGGCCATCGTCATTGCGTTCGAAGACGTGGCCGGCTCCAGTTGCGGCAGCCTGCTGCCTACCGGCTCGGCGCGGGACCGCTTCGACGGCGTGGAAGTGACCTGCATCGACAACGGCATGCCGGTGGTGCTGGTACGGGCTGAGGACCTGGGCCGCAGCGGCTATGAAAGCCGCGAGCAACTGGACGCCGATGACGAACTGAAGGCGCGGCTGGAGTCGATCCGGCTGCAGGCCGGTCCGCGCATGAACCTGGGCGATGTCCGCCAGCGCAATGTGCCGAAGATGTGCCTGGTGGCAGCACCGACAGCGGGCGGCAGCATCGCCACCCGCTCCTTCATTCCGCACCGTTGTCATGCCTCCATCGGCGTGTTCGGTGCGGTCAGTGCAGCCACCGCCTGCCTGATCGAAGGCACCGTGGCCCGACCGTTGGCCCGGCTGCAACCGGGGTTGCTGCAGCGGGTATCGGTGGAGCATCCGAGTGGCGAGTTCAGTGTCGAGATTCGCCAGGAAGGCGGCAGGATCGTCAGTTGCGGACTGGTCCGGACGGCGCGGTTGCTGTTCGATGGGGCGGTGTGCGTGAACCGGGAAGTCTGGATCGCTGATTGACGTCAGGGCCTCATCGCTGCGGTTCGACGCTCCAAGGGTTGGGGCAGTCCACCCTGTGGGAGCCGGCTTGCCGGCGATGAGGCCCTCGGGTTTCACGCCCCCCGCAAATACACCACCAACCGCCCCAGCATCGCATCACAGCCCTGCAACTGCTCCAGGCTGACGAACTCGTCCGGCTTGTGGCCCTGGTCCATGCTGCCCGGCCCGCAGACCACGGTGGGAATCCCCGCCTGGTCGAACAGCCCGCCTTCGGTACCGAAGGCCACGGTGCCGAAATCGCTGGAGCCGCTGAGCAACGCCAGCAACGTCGCCGCCTCGCTGTCCGCCGCCGTCGCCAGCCCCGGATAGGCACTCAGCGGCTGCAAACGCACGCCGGTATCAGGCTGCACCGCACGCATCTTCGGCACCAGCTCGGCCTCGGCCCAGGCCCCCAGTTCGTCGGCCACGGCCTGCGCGTCGAAGCCCGGCAGAGCCCGCACTTCAAAATCGAACTCGCATTCGGCCGGGACGATGTTCAGCGCCCTGCCCCCGTTGATCACGCCGGTCTGCACCGTGGAGAACGGTGGGTCGAAGCGCTCGTCGTGGTGCTCCGGCCCGGCCAGCCGCTCGCCGATCTCGCCCAGCTTGCCGATCAGCCGCGCTGCGTATTCGATGGCGTTGACGCCATAGGGCGCATAAGCCGAATGGCAGGCAGCGCCGTGCACCTGGCAACGCATCGCCAGCTTGCCCTTGTGGCCCAGCACCGGCTTCAGTTCGGTGGGCTCGCCGATCAGGCACATCAGCGGCTTGTGCGGGCGCCGCTCCAGATCGGCGAGCATCGAGCGCACGCCCAGGCAACCCACTTCTTCGTCATAGGAAAACGCCAGGTGCACCGGGATGCGCAGCGGCTCGGCGACGAACGCCGGGACCGCAGCCAGCACCGAGGCGATGAACCCCTTCATATCGGCAGCGCCCCGGCCATACAGCTTGCCGTCGCGCTCGCTCATGGCGAAGGGGTCGACGGTCCAGGCCTGGCCCTCCACCGGCACCACGTCGGTGTGCCCCGACAGCACCACGCCGCCACGGTCCCGCGGGCCGAGGGTGGCGAACAGGTTGGCCTTGGTGCCTTCGGCGTTGTGGAACAGTTCGCTGTCCACGCCGAAACCCGCCAGGTAATCGCGGATGAAGGCGATCAGTTCCAGGTTCGACTCGCGGCTGACGGTGGAGAAGCCGATCAGCCGCCCCAGCAGGTCGCGGCTGCTCATCTCACTCATCGCCCGGCACTCCGTAGCTGGGGGCGGCGGTCGGGTCGAGGGCGCGGGTGACGTAGTCCTGCATCTGCGGGCGGTAGGCTTGCCACAGGCCGTCGAGCTGGCCGATCGGGTCGTCGTCGGCCCAGTCCACGCGCAGGTCCACCAGCGGCCAGGTCAGGTCGCCCGCCACTTTCAGCGCCGCCGAATGCACCGGGCCGGCTTCGCCACCCGCGGCCATGGCCGCGTGCATGGCCGCCAGCAGGCGGTCGGGCAGCAGGCCGTGGGCGTTTTCGAAAGCCGTGACCATGGCGTCGATCACTTCGCGGCTGGACAGCAGGTTGCCCGCCGCCGCGCACTGCTCACCGGCTACTGCGTTGTGCACGCCGAGGGCTTCCTGACCGGTGAACAGCGCCACCTGGCCGTTGCTGTCGATCACCGTGACCTGGCGGTATTCGCTCCAGCCGTTGGTGCCCAGCACCCGCTCCAGTGCCTCCCTGGGCGGCACCTGGCCGCTCTCCAGCAGGTCGAGGATCTGCGGGCCGAGGGCCGGCAGGGTGATGTTCTGCGTCGAGACCGCCCCCACGCCGGCGCGGACCCAGGGGCAGCGCGCGCCGACGGCGATGCTGGAGGAACTGATGGCGATGCCGAGCTGGCCGGACTCTGCGCAGCGGCCAATGATGGAAAAGGTCATGTGTGCTCCTTGGAGGGCCGCCCGTGCGGCCACTGTTGCGGCGAGATGGAGCAGATGGTGCGGGACGGCCGGCGACAGGAAAACGATGAAAAATATGGTCGGGCCATAGCTAAAACCTGTTCAGCCCCGAAGCGCCGTGAAAACCGGCTGCAAGCCCCGATCTACAGGGCCTTCGCTTTTTTGTCGGCAATCCCTCGCTAATTACTATTTTCGCGAAAAATCCACCGTCCCTAGTCTGGCCCCAGGCAACGGCGGTTCATCGACCGCTCTGAACAACAACGCCTACAAGACAGGGCATGGACATGACTTTGAACAACCTCGAAATCGATACCCTTGTGGTCGGCGCCGGGCAGGCCGGCGTGGCCATGAGCGAACACCTGAGCAAGCTGGGCGTACCGCACCTGGTGCTGGAGCGCAATCGTATCGCCGAAGCCTGGCGCACCGGCCGCTGGGACTCGCTGGTCGCCAACGGCCCGGTCTGGCACGACCGCTTCCCCGGCCTGGAATTCGACCTCGACCCGGATGCCTTCGCCGGCAAGGATCAGGTCGCCGACTACTTCGAAGCCTATGTGCGCCAGTACGACCTGCCGGTCCGCACCGGCGTGGAAGTCCGCTCGGTGGTGCGCAACGCCGACCGTCCGGGCTTCACCATCGACACCAGCGAAGGGGTGATCCGTGCCAATCGCGTGGTGGCCGCCACCGGCCCGTTCCAGCGCCCGGTGATCCCGCCGATCGCGCCAAAGGACAGCGCCCTGCACCAGATCCACTCCGCCGCCTACTACAACCCGCAGCAACTGCCGGAAGGCGCGGTGCTGGTGGTCGGCGCCGGTTCTTCCGGCGTGCAGATCGCCGACGAACTGCAACGCGCCGGGCGCAAGGTCTACCTCTCGGTGGGCGCCCACGACCGGCCGCCGCGCAGCTACCGCAACCGTGACTTCTGCTGGTGGCTCGGCGTGCTGGGCGAGTGGGATGCGGAAATCGCCAAGCCCGGCCGCGAGCACGTGACCATCGCCGTCAGCGGCGCCCGTGGCGGCCACATCGTGGACTTCCGCGCCCTCGCCCACCAGGGCATGAACCTGGTCGGTCTGACCCGCTCGTTCGACAACGGCGTGGCCCGTTTCGAAGACAACCTGGCGGAAAACATCCGCCGTGGCGACGAAAACTACCTGGCCCTGCTGGACGCCGCCGACGCCTATGTCGAGCGCAACGGCCTCGACCTGCCGCTGGAGCCGGAAGCGCGCCGCCGCCTGCCCGACCCCGACTGCGTCACCGCGCCGATCCTCGAACTGGACCTGGCCGCCGCCGGCGTCACCAGCATCATCTGGGCCACCGGCTACGCCGTGGACTTCAGCTGGCTGAAAGTCGACGCCTTCGACGCCAACGGCAAGCCGAAGCACCAGCGCGGCGTCTCTGCCGAGCCGGGCGTTTACTTCGTCGGTCTGCCGTGGCTGTCACGCCGGGGTTCCTCGTTCATCTGGGGCGTCTGGCACGACGCCAAGCATGTCGCCGGCCACATCGCCACCCAGCGCACCTACCTGGCCTACCGCGACCGCGATCAGCGCCAGGCCGCCGACATTACCGAATCCACCCAGGCCAACGCCGACCTCATGGGAGTCAACTGATGCCTACTCACACCCGCATCCGCATGTTCAACACCAAGGAAACCTACCCCAACCAGACCCTGGACAATGACCTGTGCCAGGCGGTCCGCGCCGGCAACACCGTCTACGTCCGCGGCCAGGTGGGCACCGACTTCGAAGGCCGCCTGGTGGGCCTGGGCAACCCGCAGGCGCAAGCCGAGCAGGCGATGAAGAACGTCAAGCAACTGCTGGAAGAAGCCGGCTCCGACCTGTCCCATATCGTCAAGACCACCACCTACATCACCGACCCGCGCTTCCGCGAGCCGGTGTACCGGGAAGTGGGCAAATGGCTCAAAGGCGTATTCCCGATCTCCACCGGGCTGGTGGTGGCGGGCCTGGCGCAGGCGGAGTGGCTGATGGAAATCGATGTGATTGCCGTGATTCCGGACTGACCGCGAAGGCCGGCCCCGCCAGAGGAGCAGCGGCTAGCCCTGGCGCCCGGCCGCAATCGCCGGGCGATGGGCATCAGACCGCAAGGAACGGAGTGTTCATTCGTCAGGCCGTCTTTAGGCTCTGCCTGATCGACGCTGCGGAACCGTTGCCATGCAAGAAGAACTGCCACTCGCCTCGCCGGCCATCGCCCAGGATTCACCCTGGAAACCGCACTGGCCGTCCCTGCGCCAGGCCCTCGACGAAACCGGCCATGCACGCCTCCCCGGCGTGCTGGACCGCCAGCAATGCCGGGAACTGGCCGCCCTCTACCGCCAGGACGGGCTGTTCCGTTCCCGCGTGGTCATGGCCCGCCATGGATTCGGCCGCGGCGAGTACCAGTACTTGCGCTACCCCTTGCCGCCGCTGCTGGAGCGGCTGCGCCAGACCTTCTACCCGCCACTGGCCGCCATCGCCAATGACTGGAACCTGCGGCTCGGCCACCCGGTGCGCTTTCCCGCAACCCTTGCGGACTTTCTCGCCCGCTGCCGGGCCGCCGGCCAGTGTCGCCCTACGCCACTGCTGTTGCAGTACCAGGCCGGTGACTACAACTGCCTGCACCAGGACCTCTACGGCGAACTGCATTTCCCGTTGCAGATGGCCATTCTGCTGTCGCAGCCGGGCCAGGACTTCGAGGGCGGCGAGTTCTGCCTGACCGAATACGGCACACAGGAGCACCGCGCCGAGGTCGTGCCCCTCGACCAGGGCGACGCGGTGATCTTCGCCGTTGCCGAGCGTCCGGTCCCGGGACGGCGCGCGGCCTGGCGCAAGGTGACGATGCGCCACGGCGTGAGCGAGGTACGGGCGGGCCAGCGCCACACCCTCGGGGTGCTATTCCATGACGCACGCTGAACGGGTCGCCAGCCTCGACTGGCCGGACATCGCCAGCCGTCTCGACAGCCAGGGCTTCGTGGTGCTGCCGGGCCTGCTGGAACAACAGGACTTCGCGGCGCTGCGGGCAGCGCTCTATCCGCCGCTGGCGGCGATCGCCAACCGCTGGCAGCGCTTGCTCGACCCGTCGCACACCTGCCCCGCCTCGCTTGCCGAATTGCAGGCCCGCTGCCGGAATGCGCGACAACACCGGGAGTTGTCGCACCTGCACCGGCTGCGACAAGGCGAATGGCTGGGATTGCGTCAGCAGACCGAAGGCAGCGTGCTGTTCGCCCTGCAAGGAAGCGGCTTGCTGTCCAAGCCCGGCCAGGACTTCGACGGCGGCGAACTGATCCTCACCGAACAGCGCCCACGGCAACAGTCGCGCCCCATCGTCGTGCCGCTGGCGCAGGGCGAACTGGCACTGTTCGCCAGCCGCTACCGACCGGTGTGCGGTGCCCACGGCCATTACCGGGTCAGCACGCGCCACGCGGTGAGCCGGGTACGCCATGGAGAACGCTGGGGACTGGACCTGTACTTTCACCTGGCGCCGTGACCGGCGCTGCGCGCTACAACGCCAGCGCCCAGGTCTGGCTCACCAGGTCCTTGCCGAAGCTGTGCATCGGTTCTTCCTCGACCAGGCGAAAGCCGGCGCTCTCGTAGAGCTTGCGCGCCGCCGTGAGGTTGCTGGTGGTCCACAGCACCATCTGCCGGTAGCCGGCATCGCAGGCAAAGCGCACCGCCTCTGCCACCAGACGCTGGCCGATGCCCAGGCCACGGGCGCTGGCATCGACGTAGAGCATGCGCAACTTGGCCGTGGTCTGGTCGTGCCGGACGACGAAGATCGAGCCCACCGCACGCCCGTCCTTCTCGGCGATCCAGCAGCGCTCGGCGGCCGGATCGAACTCGCGCAGGTAGCGGGCGACGATCTCCGCCACCAGCGCCTCGAACTCGGAATTCCAGCCGTATTCGCGGGTGTACAGCACCGCCTGTTGCTGAACCACCAACCCCATGTCGCCCGGCAGCGGATCGCGCAGCAGCCAGGACGACGTGCCTTCGCCCAGCAACACCTGCACCCGGGTCATGGCCTCGATCAACTGTTCCTGCTGCGGCTCGGGCAGGCGCTGGAGCATGGCGACCACCTCATCGCGGGACGCCTGCTCCAGCGGGCCGAGCACCGCCTTACCGGCTTCGGTGATCTGCAACTGCTGGGCTCGGGCATCGGTGGCCGAACGGCTTTTGGCGATCAGGCCTTTCTTCTCGAAGCCGCTGATGATCCGGCTCAGGTAGCCGGCATTGAGCCCGAGGGCCTGGCACAGGTCGGCGCTGGTCAGGTCGGCGCGGTGGCCAAGCTCGTAGAGGATGCGCATTTCGGTGAGGGAGAATTCGGTCTGTAGCAGGTGCTCCTGCAACACGCCGATCTGACGGGTGTAGAAACGGTTGAAACGCCGGACGGTGTCGGCGCGCTCGATCAGCAGCGGGGTCATGGCGAAAACTCGATATGATTGCCTAAAGCAAATATATATTTGCCTTAGGCAATCAAGTCAAGTGGGCGACCGGCGGCACTTTGCTAGCGGCCACTGTTCCATTTGCAAGTCGATCTCATTAGTATTGCGAGCCATTCCTATCCGCACCGCATTATCACGGAGATCCGGGTGTCCAGAGCCCTGCCGCCTTCCACCCACGATGACCTGCATGGTCTCTACCGCGACCACAGTCACTGGCTTCGCGGCTGGCTGCGCCGGCGCCTGGGCGATGGCGAGCGTGCGGCGGACCTGACCCAGGACACCTTCCTGCGGCTGATCACCAGCACCGTGGCGCACCCGCTGCGCGAGCCACGCAACTTCCTCGCCACCGTGGCCAAGCGGGTGATGGTCGATCACCTGCGTCGGCGTGCGCTGGAACAGGCCTACCTGCAAGCCCTGAGCCGGGAGCCGGAGCTGTTCGAGACCTCGGCCGAAGAACGCGCCGTGATGCTGGAAACCCTGCTGCAACTGGACGCCATGCTCGATGGCCTGGGGCCGAAGGTGCGCCTGGCATTCTTCCTCGCGCAACTGGACGGCCTGCCCTACACCGAGATCGCCACGCGCCTGGAGGTCTCGGTCAGTTCGGTGACCAAGTACATCGCCAAAGCCACCGAGCAATGCCTGCTGTTCATCCTGGATGCGCGGACATGAGCCCCGCCGGCCAGCGCCTCGCTCTGCGTGATGCAGCGCAGTGGCACGCACGCCTAGGCGCGGCGCCGGGATGCCCGCGCACCCATGAGCAATGGCAGGCCTGGCATCAGCAGGACGCCTTGCACCAATGGGCCTGGCAGCAATTGCAGGCGTTTCACAGCGGACTCTGCGGCGTGCCGTCCGGCCTGGCGCAGCGCACCCTGGCCACGGACCTGGCGCAGCCGGCACGACGGACCCTGCTCAAGGGACTGGTGCTGGGCGTGGGCATCTCCGGCCTGGCCTGGAGCGGCTACCGCCAGTCACCGCTGTGGTTGGCCGACCAGCGCACCGCCACCGGCGAGCGTCGCACGCTGAGGCTGGAAGACGGCACGCGGCTGGTCCTCAATACCGCCAGCGCCGTGGATATCCGCTTCGACTCGCAGCAGCGCCTGATCCTCCTGCGCGCCGGCGAGATCCTCCTGGAAACCGGCAAGGACCCGCGCCCGCTCAAGGTCCGCAGCGCCCATGGCGAGATGCGCGCCCTGGGCACGCGCTTCAGCGTGCGCCAGTACGACGACCTGACCGAGCTGGGTGTACTCGAGCACGCCGTCGCCGTACGTAACCAGCCCGAAGGCGTCGAGGTACGGGTAGAGGCCGGCATGAGCCTGCGCTTCGGCGACGGTCCGCTGCCGTCCCCGCAACCGCTCGACCCGAACCGCGCCGAATGGGCGCAGGGCCAGTTGGTGATCGACAACTGGCGCCTGGCTGAGGTGCTGGACGAGTTGCAGCGCTATCGGCCGGGTGTCATCACTTGCACCGATGACGTCGCAGGCCTGCGGGTTTCCGGGGCCTATCCACTGGACGTTACCGACCGCGCCCTGGCCGCCCTGGCCAAGGTGCTGCCGCTGCGCATCGACCGGCGCACCCGCTATTGGGTCAGGGTTCGCGGCCTTGCCTGAAACCACGGAAAAAATAATTTCTGCGCGATTGACGATTGCCCCCACCTCGTTCGACCCCTCCTCCAAACCTGCCTCAATGCACTTGAAGGAGCGCTGCATGTCTCACCGCGAAACCCGTCATTCCTTTGCCCGCAAGCCACTGGCCGTTGCCGTGCTCGGCGCCGCCCTGGCCTTGCAGGTCGGCCTTGTCCAGCCGCTGGGGGCGGCCGGCCTGGCCAGCGCACAAGAGGCGCAACGCAGCTACGCCATCGCCGCCGGCCCGCTCGGCGCGGTGCTCAGCCGCTTCGCCAGCGAGTCGGGGGTGGTGCTGTCGTTCGACGCCCGCCTCACCGAAAACAAGCACAGCCCCGGCCTGCAAGGCAGCTACAACCTGGAACAGGGCTTCGCGCAACTGCTGCAGGGCAACGGGCTGCAGGTCACCCGTAGCGACAACGGCGACTACATCCTGCTGCCGCGTGGTGCCGATGGCGCGGTCGAACTGGGTGCCACCAGCATCAACTCCACCGGCCTGGGCGCCACCACCGAGGGCACCGGTTCGTACACCACGGGGGTGACCAGCACGGCGACCAAGATGAACCTGTCGATTCGCGAGACGCCGCAGTCGGTCAGCGTCATTACCCGCCAGCGCATGGATGATCAGCAGCTCAACAGCATGACCGACGTGCTCAACCAGACGCCGGGCATCACCATGTCGCAGGACGGTGGCCAGCGCTACAACATCTATGCCCGTGGCAGCGCCATCAACACCTACCAGCTGGATGGCGTCACCACCACCCAGGAAAACCAGACCCGCAACATGCCAAGCACACTGCTGGACATGACCCTTTACGACCGCGTGGAGGTGGTCCGGGGCGCCACCGGCCTGATGACCGGCGCCGGCGAACCCGGTGCGGTGGTCAACCTGGTGCGCAAGCGCCCGACTCGAGACTTCCAGGCGCATGTCCAGGGCAGCGTCGGCTCCTGGGATTTCTACCGCAGCGAGGCGGATGTGTCGGGGCCATTGACCGACAGCGGCAACCTGCGCGGGCGAATGGTGGCGGCGAAACAGGAAAACGGCAGCTTTCGCGACTGGTACAAGCAGAAAAAGGACATCCTCTATGGCGTGCTGGAAACCGACCTGACCGACACCACGCTGGTGCGCTTCGGCATCGACTACCAGAAGCTCAAGGCCACCGGTAACCCCGGCGTCCCGCTGCTGTTCACCAACGGCCAGCAGACCCGCTTCTCCCGCTCCACCAGTTCCGGCGCCCGCTGGATGTACGACGAATTCGAGACGACCAATTACTTCGTCAACGTCGAGCAGCAACTGGCCAACGACTGGCAGCTCAAGCTGGCAGCCAATTACATGAAGGCCGACCGCGACAACTACAACGGCTCGTTCCAGACCTCTTCCGGCCGCGCCTTCCTCAACCAGGCGACCGGCGCCGCCACCATGCTGCGTTACGACGCCGACGCCGAGCAGGTGCAGAAAGGCCTCGACCTGACCCTGCAAGGCCCGTTCACACTGGGCGGGCGGAGCCACGAGTTCATCGCCGGATTCAACTACCAGGACTACCGCAACGACCATGTCGGCTACGACATCGGCGTCAGCACCGTCAACTTCTACACCTGGGACAACTACCTGCCGCGTCCGACCGAAACCGGCGAAATCGGCGAGATCTTCACCATCGACAGCCGCCAGCAGGGCAGCTACGTGGCGTTCAGGTTCAACCTGATCGACGACCTCAACCTCATCGTCGGCGCGCGCAGTTCCGACTACCGCTACGACTATTACTACGGCAGTCCGGGGAGCGATCCACAGATCTCGAACATGCGCGAGCACGGTGAAGTCACCCCCTATGCCGGGCTCGTCTACGACCTGACGCCCGAGCAGTCGGTGTATGCCAGCTATACCGATATCTTCAAGCCGCAGTCCAATCAGGACAAAACCGGCGCGGTGCTCGAACCCATCGTCGGCAGCAACTATGAGCTGGGCTGGAAAGGCGAATTCTTCGACGGCCGCCTGAACGCCAACGCGGCGGTGTACCTGGTCAAACGCGACAACCTCGCGGTACTGGATGCCGGTGAAGTGGTTCCCGGCAGCGGCAACGACGCCTACAAGGCGGCCAAGGGCGCGGAAACCAAGGGCATCGATCTGGAGATCTCGGGCGAGGTGCTGCCTGGCCTTAACCTGCAGGCCGGCTACAGCCACTCGCGCAGCGAAGACGCTTCGGGTACACGCCTGCTGACGCAACTGCCCATGGACACGCTGCGCTTCTGGACCACCTACCGACTGCCTGATGCCTGGAACCGGCTGACCGTGGGCGGAGGCGTTTCCTGGAACGCTTCCACCTCGCTGTACTACAGCCGCTACAACGCCCGGGTGACCCAGGACGACTACAGCATCGCCAGCCTGATGGCGCGCTACCAGGTCACCGACAAACTGGCGGCGACAGTGAACCTCAACAACCTGTTCGACGAGAAGTACTACTCCGGTATCGGCGGCAGCGTCGGCCACTATGGCGATCCGCGCAATGCGTCGCTGAACCTGCGCTACGACTTCTGAGTGGACGAGGCCGACACAGGCAGCTGTGTCGGCTGCAATGACGCTATCGCCGGCAAGGCCGGCTCCCACAAGTCCTCTGCCAGCCACCACCTCAAGGCACGACGCGAATCCCTGCCCCTGTTCCCAAACCGCCCGCCCCTGAATACAATTGCGACCAATTCTTATCCGCATCGGCGCATTTCAGGAGCACCCGGTGGTCAGCGCAACGCCCCCTTCCCCGCTGCAACACGAACTCCATGGCCTGTACCGCGACCACAACGGCTGGTTGCAGGGCTGGCTGCGCAAGCGCCTGGGCGACCGTGAGCAGGCGGCGGACATCGCCCACGACACCTTCCTGCGCCTGCTGGTCAGCGGCCGCTTTCCCAGCGTCGGCGAAGGCCGCAGCTACCTGGCGCAGATCGCCCGCAACCTGGTGGTCGACCAATGGCGCCGCCAGCGCATCGAACAGGCCTACCTCGACAGCATCAGCCACCTGCCCGAGCCGGAATCCCCCTCGCTGGAAACCCGCGCCCTGGTCATCGAGACCCTGATGCAGATCGACAGCATGCTCGACGCCATGCCGGCCAACGCCCGCGAAGCCTTCCTGCTGTCACAGTTCGAAGGCCTGACCTACCCGCAGATCGCCGAGCGCCTGGCGATCAGCGTCAGCTCGGTGCAGAAGTACATGACCCGGGCAATCCAGGCCTGCTACCAGGTGCTCTACGCCGAATGACCACGCCCACCAATGCGCCTATTGCCCCCGCCGTCGTCGAACAGGCCAGCCACTGGCTGATGCTGCACTGGGGCGGCGAGCTGGATGCCGACCAGCAACATCGCTTCGCCGCCTGGCATGCCGCCGACCCAGAGCACCGCCGCGCCTGGCAACGCCTCGAACGCCTGCAGGGCACCCTCACCGGCGTCCCTGCAGCCACCGCCAGCCGCGTGCTGCGGCAAATGCCCGACGCCCGCAAGCGCCAGACCCTCAAGTTGCTGGGCCTGTTGCTGGTCGCCGGCGGCAGCGGCTACCTCGCGCAGCAGCAACTGCCCTGGAGTGAAGCCATGGCCGACCTGCGCAGCGGCACCGGCGAGCGCCTGCAACGGACCCTGGACGACGGCAGCCGCCTGAGCCTGAACAGCGCCAGCGCGGTGAACCTCCGCTACAGCGACGCGCAACGGCGCATCCAGTTGCTGCGCGGCGAACTGCTGCTCGACAGCGGCCATGACCCGGCGCAACGGCCGCTGATCGTCGAGACCGCCGCCGGTGAAATCCAGGCGTTGGGCACACTGTTTTCGGTCTATGAAGTCGATGGCGGCAGCCGCGTCGAGCTCTACGAAGGCGCGCTGGAACTGCGCCCGCGTCACGCCCCCGCCTCGCGCCTGGAAGCCGGCCAGCAGTGCTGGTTCAGTGCCGAGCGCCTCGAACCGCCTGGCCGTGCCGACCGCAACGCCATCGCCTGGAACGACCACCGCCTGATCGCCGAGCGCATGCCGCTGGGTCAGTTCCTCGACCAACTGTCCCGCCACCGGCCCGGCGTACTGCGCTGCGATCCGGCGGTAGCCGAACTGCCGCTGACCGGGGTGTTTCCCCTGGCCGACACCGACCGCGTGCTGGCCGCGCTGCAGCAGTCGCTGCCGGTCGAAGTACGCAGCATCACCCGCTACTGGGTCACCGTCGCGCCACGGCGCGCAGCGGAGTGACGCGCGGCAAGAAAATCTGCACTCGCCGTTGTCGGTTTTTCCGACTCGCTCGGGATACCTCTTGAAACCAATAAAGAAGCATTCTCAAGAGGACCCCGGAATGCCGCACCTGCCCGCTTCTCACCGCTCGATGCTGAGCCTCTCGATCACCCGCGCGCTGTTCGCCGGCCTGCTCGCCACCGGCCCGTTGCTGCTGGCAACCGCCACGGTTGCGCACGCGGCGATGACAGAACAGGTCCGCCACTACGCCATCCCCGCCGGCAACCTCGACCAGGCCCTGAACCGCTTCGCCAGCGAGGCCGGCATCCTGCTCTCGGTGGATTCGCGGCTGACCGCCGGCAAGCAGAGTGCGGGCCTGAACGGCAGCTACGGGGTGGACGAAGGTTTGCTGCACCTGCTGGCCGGCACCGGCCTGGGCGCAATCAACAGCGGCGGCAACTACGCGCTGGAAGCTCTCGGCGGCGGTGGTGACGCGCTGGAACTGGGCGCCACCAGCATCAGTTCCACCGGACTGGGCGCCACCACCGAAGGTACCGGCTCGTACACCACAGGGGTCACCAGCACGGCGACCAAGATGAACCTGTCGATCAGGGAAACGCCGCAAACCATCACCGTAGTCACCCGCCAGCGCATGGATGACCAGCACCTGGGCAGCATGACCGAGGTACTCAGCCAGACCCCGGGCATCACCATGTCCCAGGACGGTGGCGAGCGCTTCAACATCTACTCCCGTGGCAGCGGCATCAACACCTACCAGTTCGATGGCGTCACCACCTACCAGGACAACCAGACCCGCAACATGCCCAGCACCCTGCTGGACGTGGGCCTGTATGACCGCATCGAGATCGTCCGCGGCGCGACGGGCCTGATGACCGGTGCCGGCGACCCGAGCGCGGTGATCAACGTGATCCGCAAGCGCCCGACCCGCGAGTTCAAGGCCCATGTCCAGGCGGGGGTTGGTTCGTGGGACTACTACCGCGCCGAAGCCGACGTTTCCGGACCGCTCACCGACGACGGCAACGTGCGGGGCCGCCTGGTCGTGGCCGAGCAGAACAACCACAGCTTCATGGACTGGTACAGCCAGGACCGCAACGTGCTCTACGGCGTGGTCGAAGCGGACGTGACTGACACCACCCTGGTGCGCTTCGGCATCGATCGCCAGACCTACAAGGTCAACGGCGCGCCAGGGGTTCCGCTGCTCTACACCAATGGCCAGCCGACGCACCTGTCACGCTCCAACAGTTCCGATGCGCGCTGGGGCTACGACGACTACGAGACCACCAACTACACCCTCAATGTGGAACAGCAACTGGCCAACGACTGGCAGTTGAAGGTGGCGGCGAACTACATGGATGTGAATCGCGACTCCTTCTCGTCCTACGTATCGACGACCACCAACCGGTCCTATCTCGACCCGGACGGCTCGACCACCATCAGTGCCGGGGTGGTCACGGCCAGGCAGTATCAGAAAGGCGTCGATACGACGCTTCAGGGTCCATTCGAACTGCTGGGGCAAAGCCACGAGCTTGTCGTCGGGTTCAACTATCTGGAGTACAAGAATGACCACCGGGGCGATGGCGGCCCGGATGTGGCCATCAACTACTTCACCTGGAAAAACCAGACGCCCAAGCCAGCCGACGACGAAATCGAACCCGGTATCCAGTACGACGTGTTCAACCGCCAGAGCGGCTATTTCGCGGCGACACGGCTGAACGTCACCGATGACCTGCATTTGATTCTCGGTGCCCGCACATCGACATACCGTTTCGACTACAGCCTGGGAGTGGTCGGAAGCAGCCGGGCGCCCACGACCTACTCCATGCACGAGCGCGGCGTGGTCACGCCCTACGCGGGCATCGTCTACGACCTGACGTCCGAACAGTCGGTCTACGCCAGCTACACCGACATCTTCAAGCCGCAGAGCAGCGTCGATGTCAGTGGCAAGCCACTGGATCCGGAAGTCGGCAAGAACTACGAAATGGGCTGGAAAGGCGAGTTCTTCGAGGGGCGCCTGAACGCCAACGTGGCGGCCTATCTCGTCCAGCGCGACAACTTCGCCGAAGCGACCGACGAACTGGCACCCAGCGGCGCGACCGCCTACCGGACCGTGGATGGCGCCGAAACCAGGGGGGTCGATCTGGAGCTGTCCGGCGAGGTGCTACCCGGCTGGAATGTCTACACCGGCTACAGCCATACCCGCACCGAAGATGCCGACGGCGTGCGCCTGACCACCCAGTTGCCCATGGACACCTTCCGCTTCTGGAACACCTGGCGTTTGCCGGGCGAATGGGAAAAGCTGACCGTCGGTGGTGGCGTGAACTGGAACTCCAGCTCGTCGCTGTACTTCTCCCGCTACAACAGCCGTGTCACCCAGGACGACTACTTCGTCGCCAGCCTCATGGCCCGCTACAAGTTCAACGAGCATGTGGCAGCCACCCTCAACGTCAACAACCTGTTCGACGAGAAGTACTACGCCGGCATGGCGGGCAGCTACGGACACTACGGTGCGCCACGCAATGCGACGCTGAGCCTGCGCTACGACTTCTGAGTGAATGGGCCGGCACGGGCCACTGTGTCGGCTGCAATGACGCCATCGCCGGCAAGCCCGGCTCCCACAGTTTCAGCGCCAGCCTCTGATGCGGCGGTCGACACGGAACCCTGTGGGAGCTGGCCTTGCCAGCGATGAGGCCAGCATGGACGACAGCGTTGCTGGCGATGACGCCCGCCGCCTTTTGGCATGCCGATGTCGCTTTCAGCCAAGAATGCGGCAAACCCAGGCAATAGACACTCCCGCCGACGGCGCTAGCTTTCCCTACGGGGCAAACGCCAGCGCCACGGCGCCGCCCCCGTCGTGCCGTTTCATAACAAGTCCAATAACAAAAAGGCCTTCAGGATGAATACATCTACCCAGCGCGATCGCGCCGAACTGGCGCAGGGCTTCAAGCCGCGCCACGTCACCATGTTGTCCATCGCCGGGGTCATCGGTGCGGGGTTGTTCGTCGGCTCCGGCCACGCCATCGCCGCCGCCGGTCCCGCCGCCATCCTCGCCTATGTCATGGCCGGCACCCTGGTGGTGCTGGTGATGCGCATGCTCGGCGAAATGGCGGTCGCCAGCCCCGATACCGGGTCCTTTTCCACCTACGCCGACAAGGCCATCGGCCGCTGGGCCGGGTTCAGCATCGGCTGGCTGTACTGGTGGTTCTGGGTACTGGTGATCCCGATCGAAGCCATCGCCGCCGGCGTGGTGCTCAACGCCTGGTTCCCGCAGGTCGATGCCTGGCTGTTCGCCCTGAGCCTGACCGTGCTGCTGACCGCCACCAACCTTGCCAGCGTCGGCAAGTACGGCGAGTTCGAGTTCTGGTTCGCCATGCTCAAGATCATCGCCATCGTCGCCTTCATCGGCCTGGGCTTCTACGCCCTGCTGGGCGGTCTGCCGGGCCGTGAAGTCAGCGGCCTGAAACAGCTGCTCGACACTCAGGGCGGCTTTGTGCCCAACGGCTGGGCGGCGATCATCGGTGCACTGCTGACCACCATGTTCAGCTTCATGGGCACGGAAGCGGTGACCATCGCCGCCTCGGAATCGAGCAACCCCGCCGGCAACATCGCCCGCGCCACCCGCTCGGTGATCTGGCGCATCAGCGTGTTCTACCTGCTGTCGATCTTCGTGATCATCTCCATCGTGCCGTGGAACGACCCGCTGCTGCCGCTGCAGGGCTCCTACCAGCGCGCCCTGGAGATCATGCAGATCCCCTACGCCAAGTTGCTGGTGGACGGCGTGGTGCTGGTGGCGGTCGCCAGTTGCCTGAACTCGTCGATCTACATCTCGTCGCGGATGATCTTCTCCCTGGCCAAGCGCGGCGACGCGCCGTCGTTCATCCAGCGCACGTCGCGTCGTGGCGTGCCACGGGCGGCGGTGATCGCAAGTACCCTGATCGGCATGGTCGCCACGGTGGTCAACTACTTCGCCCCGGCCCATGTGTTCCAGTTCCTGCTGGCGACCTCGGGCTCCATCGCCCTGCTGGTGTACCTGGCGATCGCCTGCTCGCAACTGCGCATGCGCGGCATCCTGCGCCGCGAGGGCAAGCTGCCGGACTTCCGCATGTGGCTGTTCCCCTGGCTGACCCTGGCGGTGATCGCCTTCATCGTCTTCGCCCTGGGGGTGATGTTCGTGATGCCGGCGCACCGCATGGAGGTGACGGCGACGCTGTCGCTGGCGCTGATCACGGCGTTGCTCGGCGTGATGCGGGCGCGGCAGCATGAAGCGGCGCAGGTTGGACGGGTATTGAGCCGGTCCTGATCGCAGCCCTGGAAACAAAACGGCCCCGTCATTGACGGGGCCGTTTGCGCTGCATGATTACAGCTTGCCGAGGGTTTCGCGGGTAATTTCCTGCAACCCCGCCTCGGTGATTTCCTTCCAGTCGTTTTCGGTCACCGCCTGCATGTTGTCACTCTTGCGGGTGACCACTTCCAGCCCCGGCGCGGCCTGGCTTTCGATCTTCAGGTGAGCCTTGTTGTTGACTGCCACCGACCAGAAGCCCGGAGAGAACCAGGACCAGAACTCGACGATGTGGACCTTGACCTCGGTCGCATCGGCGGCAGCAGGGCCGGTCACCACTTCGTAGCCAGCCTGGCGGTAAGCCGAGGCCACGGCCTCGCTGACAATCCCCGACACGGTACGTCCGGAGGGCAGCAACACATCGCCCAAGCCCTTGCCGTAGGCATTGCGCTTGCGTCCGATGGCGCGCTCGGTGATCGACTTGTCGTTCACCTCATCGTTTTTCAGCGAGGGAATGTCGGCCTGCTTCGGCTTGATCTGGAAGGTGCGGTCGTCCACCGCGCTGATCGACACCTTCTTGCCGTTGCTGGCCGCAGCCTTGACCGCCGCCTGAGGCACATTCACCTCAATCTCCGAACGGCTGGTGGCACAACCGGTCAGTACCGCCAGCATGACAATTCCCAACGCTATCCGAACGCTCATCTGTCTACCTCGATCCATTTCGCCTTCATTGGCCTTGCCGAAAATCGGCTGGCGGCGATTGTACAGAAGAGACATCAAATGGCCATTGCCCAGATCAATATCCCGAACACCTCTTAAAATAAATTAATTGCATATCCAATGCTAGAAATATGCGCACGGTTATTACCAAAGCACCAATGGATATTTCACAAGCGCCCGCCGTCGCTCTACCGTGCTCGCCATCCTTCCCGTGATGAAGCGCTGCCATGTCCCAGACTGATACCAACGCCCTGCTCGCCCACCGTTACGGCGACGAACCCGCCACCCCCATCCTGCACAACCCGCTGATCGACCACCTGCTCAACCACCGCAGCGTACGCAGCTACTCGGACCGTTCGTTGCCGGCCGGTACCCTGGAAACCCTGGTAGCGGCCGCGCAGTCGGCGGCCACTTCGTCCAACCTGCAGGCCTGGAGCGTGATCGACGTCCAGGATCAGCAGCGCCGGGCGCGTCTGGCAAAGCTTGCCAACAACCAGGCGCATATCGTCCAGGCGCCGCTGTTCCTGGTGTGGCTGGCAGACTTTTCCCGTGCCCAGCGCATCGCCGACCAGCGCGACACCGAACTGCAAGCCCCCGCCTACCTCGACAGCCTGCTGGTGGGCAGCGTCGACGCCGCGCTGGCGGCGCAGAACGCAGTGATCGCGGCGGAGGCGCTGGGCCTCGGCACTGTCTACATCGGTGCGCTGCGCAACGACCTGCACGCCGTGATCGAAGAACTGCAACTGCCGCCGCTGGTGTACCCGGTGTTCGGCCTGTGCGTCGGCTACGCCAACGACGAGCAGCCCTCGGCGATCAAGCCACGGCTGTCGCAGGCGGTAACGGTGCATCGCGATACCTACCGCGTGGATACCGAGCAGGAGCAACGCCTGATCCGGGACTACGAGGCCGTGGCAGGGGCCTTCAGCCGTGCCCAGGGCCAGCAGACGCCGCCCTGGAGCGAACAGGTGATCAACCGCCTCAAGGACGTCGGCGCCCTGCACGGTCGCGAGCGCATCGGCAAGGTGCTGAACGACCAGCGCCTGGCGCTGCGGTGATGGTCAAGCCCCCAACCCGTGGTGCCTTCTGAACAGCATCGTCCACCTCGGCCCTGCCCAGGCCGGTACTGATCCCGACCCGGCACCCGGTTTCCAGCCGAAGGTGCCGATGATCATCGGCTGCGCGCTGTTCATGGAACTGCTCGACGCCACCGCCGTGCTCACCGCGCTGCCGCAACTGGCGGCGGACTTCGGCGAAGCCAGCGTGCGGATGAACCTGGTGGTGACCCTGTACCTGCTGGCGGTGGCGATCTTCATTCCGTTGAGCGGCTGGCTCGCCGAACGGCTGGGACCGCGCCGGGTATTCATTGCCGCGATCAGCCTGTTCATCGTCAGTTCGCTGGCCTGTGCGCTGTCCTCCTCGCTCTGGCAACTGTCGCTGGCGCGGTTCTTCCAGGGCATGGCCGGTGCGCTGATGGTGCCGGTGGGCCAGGTGATCCTGCTGCGCTGGGCGGGCAAAGGCGACCTGATGCGGGCCATGGCCTGGCTGACCCTGCCCGCCCTGCTCGGCCCGGTGTTCGGACCGCTGCTGGGCGGCGTGCTGGTGACCTGGCTGTCGTGGCACTGGATCTTTCTGGTCAATCTGCCCATCGGTGTACTGGGCATCCTTCTCGTGCTACGCCATGTGCCGGACTATCCAGGCCTGCGCAACCAGGCCTTCGACCTTGCCGGTTTTCTGCTCGCGAGCCCCGCCCTGGCCTGCCTGGTGCTGGCCTTCGAAACCCTCGGGCATGGCTCGTTGCACTGGACCTGGTCTTGCCTGCTGCTGGTGCTCGGTCTGGCGTTCGGCGGTCTGTACCTGCGTCATGCCCGCCGCACCGACGCACCGCTGCTGGACCTGTCGCTGCTGCGCGTGCGCAGCTTCGCCGTGGTGATCTGGGGCGGCACGCTGTTTCGCCTCGGTACGGCGTCGCTGCCGTTCCTGCTGGTGCTGCTGTTTCAGGTGGGCTATGGGCTGAGCGCCCTGAAGGCGGGACTGCTGACCTTTGCCGGTGGCGTCGGTGCGCTGATGATCAAGTTCATTTCCGTACCGCTGGTGCGGCGCTTCGGCTTTCGCCAGGTGCTGGTGTACAACACCCTGCTGGCCAGCGCCTCTGTCGCGGCCTGCGCCCTGGTGACCGCCGGGACGGCGCATCTGCTGGTGGTGCTGATGCTATTCGCTGGCGGCCTGTCGCGCTCGCTGCAGATGACCGCCATGAGCGCCCTGACCTACGCCGACATTCCGTCCGAACAGGCCAGCCGCGCCAGCACCCTGTCCGCGACCATGGTGCAGATGAGCATGAGCCTGGCGGTGTGCCTGGCCGCGATGTTGCTGGGGCTGATACAGATGCTCCGGGAGCACGCCCGGCCGGAGCCGGACGATATCCAGTTGACGCTGGCGCTGGTCAGTCTGTTGTGCCTGGCGTCGGGGGTGTGGTTCAGGCGGCTGGGGCAGGAAAGCGGCTGATCACCGTGTACTGGGGAGCGCTGCGCGCTCCTTCGCAGGCTTTGCCAGCGCCTACAGGCAGGTGTTCGCTGTCAGTGATTAGCGCGCAGCCCAGGCATTGAAGCGTTCTTCCAGTTCCTCACCGTGGTCGACCCAGAACGTCGAGTCCACCAGCAACCCCTGATCCATGTTGGCCGGCGCCGTTGGCAACTGGCTCTGGACCTCCTGCGGCAAGGTCGCGACGGTGGCTTTGTTCACCGGACCATAGGGGATGTTCATCGAGAAGGTCTTCTGGTTGTCGGCCTGGCTGGCGAAGACGATGAAACGCTCGGCCAGGGCCTTGTTCGGCGAACCGCGGACGATGGCCCAGTGGTCCGGATCGTATAGCCCGCCCTTCCAGACGATGCCCAGTTTCATCCCGTCCTTCTGCGCCGCAGCGATGCGGCCGTTGTAGGCGGCGGACATCACCACGTCATTGGCCACCAGCCATTGCGGCGGCTGGGCACCTGCTTCCCACCACTGGATGTAGGGCTTGAGCTGGTCGAGCTTGGCGAAGGCGCGGGTCACGCCGGCCGGGGTGGACAGCACTTTGTAGAGGTCGGCGCGGGCCACGCCGTCAGCCAGCAAGGCAGCTTCCAGGGTGTATTTGGCGCCCTTGCGCAGGCCGCGCTTGCCAGGGTAGTGCTGCACATCCCAGAAATCGGCCCAGGATGCCGGAGGGGTGGCGAGCTTGTCCGCGTTGTAGGCCAGGACCATCGACCAGACGTAGCTGGCCACGCCGCATTCGCTGACGGTGTTATCGATGTAGTGGTCGGTGTTGCCCAGCAGGGCCGGGTCGAGGCGTTCGAACAGCCCCTCTTCGCAGCCACGCAGCAGTTCCGGACTCTCGACCTCGACCACATCCCACGACACCTGCCCGACGCTGACCATGGCTTTGACCTTGGACAGTTCGCCGTTGTAGTCACCGGCCACCACCTTGCCCGCCCCGCTCTGCTCGAACGGTTTGAAATAGGCCTGGTCTTGCGCGGCCTTGGTGGCGCCGCCAAAGGAAATCACGGTAAGGCGATCGGCTGCCGCCATGGATTGTGTGGCTGCCAGCATCGACGCCGCCGCCAGCACACATGCACGCATATTCAAAGACATTGACACTCCCTCCCTACGCTCGAAATAAATGCCTGGGCGACTGCGAAAGCCATGCGCACGCCAGCGGCGTTCGCGGGCGTTCACGACCCCGACACGGTTGGATCAAGACAGTCTGAAAAAGGGCAGTAAGGCGGGTGCCACGGATCTTGTGGACGCGGTCGTAACGTTGCCGCGGGTCTGGACACCTGCCGGAGCGCGAACGGGTCGCCGCGCGTTATCGATCGCCTGGGCGATCACTTGTTATTGGCGTTGACCCGATAATGCGTCAGTTCTGCCGGCAGGCAAATTATGAAAATTGTTCTCGCTGGGCTTAAAAAAGCTTTGCAGTGGATCGCCTCAATAGCGCCGCGTGCTCATCAGTTCATCCAGCACCCGGTTCGGCACCCGGAACGGGATCGCTGCATGGTCCTCCCCCGCCTCGATCTGGAAGTCGCTGCGCAGGCCGTACTGCGAAAGGTTTTCCAGGCGCAGCTGCAACGAGCGCACGTCCTGGATTTCCTGGGGCATTTCCCGGTCGCCGGCGATCAGGGTCAGGCTGCGGTGGATCAGGTCGAGCTTGCCGGCGTGGGCCTGGCGGGTGAAGGCGCGCTCGTGGGCCAACAGGTAACGGTCCTGCCACCACAGGCTCGGGCTGACGGCGACGTAGTGCTGGAACAGGTGCGGCCGGGTGAACAGCGTGTAGATGCCGAACATGCCGCCGAAGGAATGCCCCACCAGGCTGCGCTGGTCCTGGTCCACCTTGAAGCGCTCGTTGACCTTGGGCATCAGGCGTTTCTCGATGAAATCGAGGAACACGTCCTGGCCACCCTGCGGCGGCTCGTTGCGGTCCGCCGGTGCCGGTGGCGACAGGTCGTAGGCCCGGCGCACGAAGTCCAGCGGCGTGTCGCTGGGGTAGCCGATGCCCACCAGGATCGCCCCGCGCAGACGGTCCTGGGCGCGCTTGGCGGCATGGAACGCCGGGAAATAGGCATTGCCGTCGAGCAGGTAGATCACCGGGTAGCCACCGGTCCAGGGCACATCGCCCTCGGGCAGGCTGACCATGATCCGGTACTCGCGGCCTTCGGCGCTGTTCATCGTCCATTGTTCGGTGCCGTCGAGGGTCACAGGCTCGGCGCGGGCCAGGGCCGACACGGCCAGCAGCACGGCGCCGGCCACGTTCAGAAAGGTCTTCAGCATGGTCTGTTCTCCCCTTACCAGCGGTAGCTCAGGCTGGTGACCACGCTGCGCGCTTCACCGCGGTAGCAGTAACCGTCCTGGCAGTTGATGAAGCGCTCGTCGAACAGGTTGCGGGCGTTGACGCCCAGGCGCACGCCGTCCAGGCCGCCGCCGAAGTCGTAGTAGACGCCAGCGTCCACCAGGGTGTAGGCCTCGTTCTTGACGTCGTTGGTCGGGTCGCCGTAGGTGCTGCCGGTGTAGCGCGCACCGCCGGAAAGACCAAGGCCGAACGGCAGCTTGTAGTCGAGCCACAGCGACGCCAGGTGGCGTGGCACGTTCTTCGGCACCTTGCCCTGGTCGCCGGCATTGCCACGGGTGACTTCGGCGTCGTTGAAGCTGTAGCTGGCGGTCATGCGCAGGTGGTCGGTGAGGTCCGACACCGCTTCCAGCTCGATACCGCGGGACACCTGCTCGCCGGTCTGGACGTTGTTCAGCGGATTGACCAGGTCGCGGGTCTGCACGTTGGTCTGGGTCAGGTGGTACAGCGAGGCGGTGAGCAGCGTGCTGGAGCCCGGCGGCTGGTATTTCAGGCCGACTTCGTACTGCTCGCCCTCGGTCGGCTTGTACGGCTGACCCGAGGCGTTGACGCCGCTGACCGGCAGGAACGACTGGGCATAGCTGGCGTACGGCGCCACGCCGTTGTCGAACAGGTACAGCACGCCCGCCTGCCAGGTGGTGGCCGCATCGCGGGTGGTGCTGTTGAGGTCGGTGAGGTTGTCGTCACGCCGCACATGCACCCAGTCCCGGCGCAGACCGGCCGACAGGCGCCACTGGTCAATCTCGATCTGGTCCTGGACATAGGCGCCCATGCGGTGCTCCAGGCCGTCCTGGTCCGCCAGTGCGGTGTCGGGGCGCGCCACCGGCTGGTGATAGTCCGGCGCCCAGCGGTCGATGGTCGGTGCCGGGCCCATGGCGTACAGCAGCGAGGTGTCCAGCCAGGCGTAGTCGACGCCGCTGATCACCGTGTGGTGAACCTCGCCGGTGCTGAAGCGGCTGACCAGGCGAGTGTCGGTGGACAGCGAGGTCATGTCTTCGTAGATGCCCACGGCATAGCGGTCGAGGATATGGCCGTCGATCACCGCGGTCGGCTGCAGGTACTGGTTGGTGGTGGCGACCTGGCCGTAGCGTACGTTCTGCTGGAGGCTGAAGGTCTCGTTGAAGGCGTGCTCGAACTCGTAGCCGAAGGCCCACTGACGCTGGTGCAGCTTGTCGAAGTACTCGTCGCCCTGCCAGAAATCGGTCAGGTGGTCGCCTTCCTGAAGCATCATCGGCGAGGCGGCGGTCTGCCGCTCCTGGTACTGCGCCAGCAGGGTCAGGCTGGTGTCGGGGTCGATCTGCCAGGTCAGCGAGGGAGCGATCAGTTGCGACTGGTTGTCCATCTGGTCCACCGAGTAGCCCGAATCGCGGTACAGGCCGACGGTGCGGAACAGCACATCGCCGGCCTCATCGAGCTTGCCGCCCACGTCGAACTGCGCCTGTTCGTGGCCGTAGCTGCCGCGCTGCACCTGCACTTCGTTCCTGGCCAGCAGGTTCGGGCGCTTGCTCACCCGGTTGACCATGCCGCCGGGGCTGATCTGGCCATAGAGCACCGAGGCCGGGCCCTTGAGCACTTCGATGCGCTCCAGGTTATACGCCTCGGTGGAGTACAGCGACAGCCAGCCGCTGCCCGGCTGGCGCAGGCCGTCGAGGAAGTCGGCAGCGATGGTGGTCTCGAAGCCGCGCACCTGGATGTTGTCGAAACGCGGGTCCAGGCCCGAACTGCCGACGCGTACCCCGGCGGCGTAGGCGACAGCGTCCTCGACCTTGTTCACCTTGCGGTCGTCGATCTGCTGGGCGGTGACCACGCTGATGCTCTGGGCGGTCTCGAGGATTGGCCGGTCACTCTTGGTGGCGCTGCTGGCGTTGCTGGCGAAATAGCCGCTGACCGGGGCGAAGGCGCTTTGCACCGCAGTGCTTTCGATGCTGGTGGGGGCCAGTTGCAAAGTGGTGTCGGCGCCACGCAGCACCACGAAGCCGGAGCCGGTCTTGTGGGCCACCAGGCCGCTGCCCTTGAGCAGGGTCGCCAGGCCGTCTTCCAGCGAGCCGCCTTGCGCCAGGCCTTGGGTGTTCAGGCCGCGCACGTCCTCGGGGGAGAACGACAGGGTGATGCCGGCGCGTTCGGCGAAGCTGCTCAGCGCGCTGCCCAGCGGGCCGGCGGCGATGGCCGGTGCCGATGGGTCGGCCTGCGCCGCGAGGCTCGCGGTGCCCGTCATCAGGGCGATCGCCAGGCATACGGCGCCGGGCAACGAGCGGGACTGGAACGGTAAGGCAATGGAGCGGGCAGAGCGCATGAGGGAGTCCAGATGAGGGAGTGATATTCCCTAACCGGACAACGTCCTGAAGTCCGACAGAAAATTTTTCGTTTTTGTTTTGCTCAGGGATTGGGTGCTGGTTTTGTGGGCATTCACACAAAACAAGCACAAGCACCCCACCCGAAAACCGCGAATCAAACCGCCACCACCCGTACCCACCAGCGCGTCCGCTCCACCACCCTCACCGGCAACAGATGACTGATGTTGTCCAGCAACACCCCCGGCTCATCGAGGCGAAACACCCCGGACAGGCGCAGGTCCGCGACCGCCGCGTCGCAGCCCAGCCAGCCCTGGCGGTAACGCCCGGCTTCGGCGAGGAAATCGGCCAGGCGAATATCGCTGACCACCAGCAGGCCACGGGTCCAGGCGAAGGGATCGAGTGACCCCTTGCCCAGCACCGTGATGCGCGTCGCCGAGATTTCCAGCCCCTCGCCCGCCCGCAACAGGCGCTGCCCGGCAGCGGCAGACACCTGCACTTCGCCACGATCCACGCGGATCTCGCTGTAACCCTCGTGCTCGCGCAGCAGCACACGGGCATCGTGCCCGGTGCACTGGGCAAAGCGACAACGGGCCCGCCAGTGAGCGCCCTCCACCAGCACTTCGCCGGCACGCAGCAGCAACTCGCCGCCCTGCACATCCACGGAGCTGTCGGTGTTGAGGGTGACGTCGGTGCCGTTGCCCAGGGCGATCCGCCGCCGCTCGCCGGTAAAGGTGGCGTAGTCGGCACGCCAGGCCGGAGGCGAACCGACCGCTACCAGCGCGCTGCCGCCCACTAGCAGGCCGAGCATCTTCAAGGCCCGGCGCCGCCCGACTTCGGCCTCGGCGCGGCGCAGCAAGGGAATGGTCTGCCCCGCTTCGGGCAGGCGGCTGGACTGGAACATTCCGGCCATCTGCTGCAGGCGCTGCCAAGCCAGTTGATGACGGGCGTCGCGGCGCAGCCAGTCCTGCAGTTGCTCATGCAATTCGGCGCTGCCATTGCCGCGCAGGCGCATCTGCCAGTCGATGGCCTGACGCACGATGGCGTCGGGAACCCGAGGGTTGGGCTGGCTCATCAGGCGTCCTCGAAACAGAGGCGGTAGCAATGCAGCAAAGCGCTGGCCACATGGCGCTCGACGGTGCGGCTGGACACACCCAACTGCCGGGCCACCTGCTCGTGGGTCAGACCGCCGAGCTGGTACAGCAGGAAGGCTTCGCGCACCGCAGGCTTGAGGCCATCGAGCAAACGGGCAATGCGCTCCAGGCACTCAAGGGCTTCGTGACGGACGTCCGGGGACGGGTGACTGGCCTCGGGCAGTTGCGCCAGGGCTTCGAGATAAGCCCGCTCCAGCGCATCACGGCGCCAGTGGTCGATCACCAGGCCGCGGGCGATACGGGCCAGCAAGGCCCGCGGCGCACGGTCACTGACCGGCTGACCGCGCACCAGAAGGCGCAGGAAGGTGTCCTGGGCCAGATCCGCCGCCTGCTGCGAACAGCCGACCGAACGCCGCAGCCAGCCATTCAGCCAGCCATGGTGGGTGCCATACAGCACCTCGAAAGGAACGATCGAATCCGCGTCATGAAGCGCCATGGCAAACCCCGCAGCCGTAAAACGCCACGACCTGCGTGGCGACCGCGGGCACATTAATAGCGAATCATTCTTATTTCAATCTTTTGCTGATAGAGGGATCGACGCCACCTTTCAGAACGGTAATCCCCCGCTCACCTCGTCGTTAGCTTCCCGCCGCAATCATGACGCGCGGTCGCCAGAGTCCAGAGCAACAACAACCGGCCGCCCCACCTCAACAAGAAAACTGCCAGGACTACGGAGCACACATGAAAACAAGCACCCGCCTTTCCCTCGCGGCCCTGTCGGCGGCAGCGGGGTTCAGCACGCTGGCCAGCGCCGCGCAGACCACCGAGAAAGAAGGCTTTATCGAAGGCAGCCAGGTGACGGTCCTGAACCGCAACTTCTACTTCAACCGCGATGACCGCAACGGCCCCCGGGCGCCGGGCGGTGCCGGCTATTCCGAGGCCTGGGCCCACGGCATCATCGGCCGCTTCGAGTCGGGCTTTACCCAGGGCAGCGTGGGCGTCGGTGTCGATGCCTTCGCCATGCTCGGCCTGAAACTCGACACCGGCGGCGGTCGCAACGGCGCCCGCAGCTCGTTCGACGTACTGCCGGTGGACCGCAACGGCAAGGCCCGTGACGAATTCAGCAAGATCGGCGGTGCGGTCAAGGCACGGCTGCTGGATACCGTGGTCAGGGTCGGCGATGTGTTCCCGGTCACCCCGGTGGTGTCCTACGGCGACTCGCGCCTGCTGCCGGAGTCGTTCCGTGGCGTGACCCTGGTCAACACCGGTGTCGCCGGACTGACCCTGCAGGGCGGCCGCCTCCACGCCATGAGCCAGCCGGTGTCGAGCAACCTGCGCGACAACTTCGTCACCTTCTATGGCGGACCGGTCAATGCACCGTGGGTCGGTTACGCCGGCGGCGACTACCAGCTCAACGACTACGCCAGCGTCAGCCTGTACACCAGTCGCCTCAAGGACGCCTGGAACCAGCACTACGCCGGCACTGCCGTGACCTGGCCGCTGAACGAAGACCTGAGCCTGCTGGCGGGCTTCAACTACTACCGCGCCACCGATGAAGGCAAACGCCTGCTGGGGTCATTCGACAACAGCATCTGGAGCGGCAAGCTGGGCCTGCGCTACGGCGCCCACACAGTCGCGCTGAGCCACCAGCGCAACAACGGCGACGACGACTTCGACTACCTGCGCCAGTCGGACTCCATCTACCTGGACAACTCCATCCAGTACAGCGACTTCAACTCGCCCAAGGAACGTTCCTGGATGCTCCGCTACGACCTGGACATGGCCAACTACGGCGTGCCGGGGCTGAGCTTCATGACCCGCTACGGCAAGGGCACCGACGCCGACTACTCCAATGCCAACGCCACCTACATGCGCCGCGACGCCAACGGCAACCCGCTGACCGACCAGAAGCGCTGGGAGCGGGATATCGAGGTGAAATATGTGGTGCAGAGCGGGTCGCTGAAGGACCTGTCGCTGCGCTTGCGCCAGGCGACGACCCGGGCGACGCAGTTCGAGTCGGACCTGGATGAAACCCGGGTGATCGTGGAATATCCGTTGAGCCTGTTGTGATCATCGGGCCTCATCACCGGCAACGCCGACTCCCGCACCTTGTGGGAGCCGGCATTGCCGGCGATGAGGCCCTCGAATCCGCCTACCGGTTCAAGCCCGCCGCCTGCTCGAAGGCATAAGCCGCCCGATAGATATCTCCCTCGCCGAAGTACCGCCCTACGAGTTGCAGGCCGATCGGCAACCCGTCGTGCTCACCACACGGAATCGACATCGCCGGATGCCCGCTGGCGTCGAAGCCGCAGGTGTTGCCGATCATCTCGAACGCCCGGCCCAGGGTCTCGTCCAGCCCGGCATCGGCCGGCGGCAACGGCGTGGCGCGCAGCGGCAGGGTCGGCAACAGCAGCAGGTCGAATTCCTCGAACAGCTCGTCGTAGGCGGCCCGCAGCGCGCGGGCGAGGTTCTGCGCCTTGCCGTACAGACGGCCCTGATACTGACGGTTGATGTACTCGCCCAGGATCAGGGTGGTCTTGACCGTGTCCGGCAGGTCGTCCGGGCGCTCGCGCCAGCTGGCGTGGTGCCCGATCATGCCGCCCAGGTACAGGCCGCGCCAGTTGAAGCCGTGGCTGTTGCCTTTCATCATCTGCTGCGTCGCGCCCTCGGCGGCGATCGCCAGCCAGATGGCCGGGCCGACGCTGTGCAGGGGGAGCGACACCTCCTGCACGCTGGCACCCAGGCCACGCAGTATCGCCGCCGCCTCGCGCACCGCCTCATCCACGGGCGCCTCGGAATTGGCGTGGCCGAAGCCCTCGCGCAGCACGCCGATGCGCAGCCCGGCCACACCGCGGGACAGCGCCTCGACGTAACCGCCGACTTCGCCGACGAAGGCCTGGCGCGGGTCGAGGCCATCGACACCGGCCATCGCCTCCAGCATCAGCGCGTTGTCTCGCACGTTGGCGGTGATCGGCCCCAAATGGTCGAGGGTCGTCTCGATAGGCATGGCGCCGGTGTAGGGCACCAGGCCGTGGGTAGGTTTCATGCCGTAAACGCCGCAGTAGGCGGCAGGAATGCGCACCGAGCCACCCTGGTCGCTGCCCACCGCCAGCTCGACCTCGCCCGCCGCCACCAGCGCCGCCGAACCGGACGACGAGCCGCCGGCCGAATAGCCATGCCGCCTCGGGTTGTGCACCGGGCCACTGGCGGAGGTGTGCGACCCGCCGGAGAAACACAGTGCCTCGCACACCGACTTGCCGGTGATGGTGGCGCCGGCATCGAGCAGGCGGGTGACCACCGTGGCGTCCACGTCCGGCTCGTAGCCGTCGAGGGTGAAGGTGCCGTTGAGCATCGGCAGGCCGGCGACGGCAATGTTGTCCTTGATCGCCACCCGCTTGCCCGCCAGCGGGCCGGCGACCTGGCCGCGGATCACGGCCCGGCACTGCCAGGCACCCAGCGGGTTTTCAGCGCTGTCGGGTCGGTACACATCCTGGCGCGGGTAACGCACCGCGGGCAGAAAATCGGGCAACGCGTCGAGCTGGTCGTAAGCATCGAAATTGGCCTGCAAGGCGGCGTGGTAGGCCGTCAGTTGCGCGGGCGTGAGGGTGATGCCGAAGTCGGCGGCGATACCGTCGAGTTCGCTGGGATCGAGTCTGCGAATGGCCATGGAAATTCTCGCTTGGAAGAAAAAACGGTGTGGCAGGGGCTGGTCGTCCATAGGGGGCCTGCCACACCAAACGCTGTCGGTCAGGCCTGGAGCAGGTAGCCGCCGAACAGATCGACCACCACCGTGCCGTCGTCCGCGGCATCGCCCCATAGCTCCTGGGTGGTGAACAGAACGTGATAGGTGGGCTCGTTCGGGCTTTGCCCGCCGTGGCCCACCGCATCGGGGAACGGCCAGGCGTGAGTGGTGCGGTGCAGCACCACGCCGCGCTTGCCGCGCACATAACCCGGCATGCGGATATGGCCACTGACGAACTCGTCGCGCACCCGCACCTCGGCGCCCACGGCGAACGGCTCGCGCGGCGGCTGTGCCTCGCGACCGGGGCCGAGCGGCAAGGCCAGCGGGTAGGCGCCGCCGGCCAGTTGCGCCAGGCGCTGCTGCTCCAGCGCACCCTTCTCGACGAACAGCGAGGCGGTGCCGACGACGATGCGGTCGTAGTAGCTAGATGTCAGGTACTGGCGGGGCTCCATGCGCTCGATGGCATGGCGCAGCTCATCGACGTTGAACAGGCCCAGTTCGCCTGCACCGAGGAACAGCAGGCTGTAGCCCAGGTGTTCCCAGTCTTCGTGGAATACCGGCTTGTAGCTCAGGGAATTGGCGATGTGCGCCACCGGGCCGAACCCTTGCACACCGCCCAGGTCATGAATGCCGTCCATCGTCAGTGCCCTCCCTTGCCGTGATCGGCCCGCACGCCGACCTCGGGCCGGGCGATGCCGATCAGCACGTCCTTGGTCACCAGGCTGGCAAGATCCTCTTCGGTCCAGCCCTCGGTGCCTTGCGGACGCATCGGCAGGACCATGTAGCGGGTTTCGGCGGTGGTGTCCCAGACCCGGATCGCCACGGTTTCCGGCAGGTCCAGGCCCATTTCCCGCAGCACCGTGCGCGACTCGCGGACCACCCGCGCCCGGTACTCGAAGCTCTTGTACCAGTCCGGCGGCAGCCCCAGCACCGGCCAGGCGGTGCAGGAACACAGGGTGCAGACGATGACGTTCTGCAGGGTTTCGGTGTTTTCCAGGGCAACGATGTACTCGCCCTGCACGCCGGTGTAGCCGAACTGGTCGCAGGCGGCGGTGCCGTCGCGCAGCAGCAGTTCGCGGTAGGCCGGATCGACCCAGGCGCGGGCCACCACGCGGGCGCCGTTGGCCGGGTCGAAATCGTTTTCCATCACCTCGGTGAAATGCTCGACATAGCCGTCGGGCACCAGGCCCTTCTCTTCCAGCGCCTGCTTCAGGGCAAAGGCGCGATCGGCTGCGGACGCCATGGCGCCGCCGTTGTGATTGCTCATGGTGTTCTCCTTGGCCGCACCGGCTCAGACGCCGCGCAGCAAGCCGGTGCCGGCATGGCAGTTGATGTACTCGTAGTGCTGGTCTTCGGCGCGCAGCACGCTGACCTCGTGATAGCCCTTCCACTTCAGCTCGCCCTGAAGGCTCTGGACCATGCGCATGAAGGTGCCGAAGATCTCGATATGGGTCGGGTGCGATTCGGACCAGCGCTCCAGGTGCGACATGGAGCGCCAGTGACTCACCGAGAAGCTCTTCTCCTCGCGCTGGCCGCGGGCGTCGATGTGGTTCATGTAGCGGTTGCTGTAGCACCCCACCGGCAAGCCGTCGTCCCGCAGGAAGTCCATGCCGGCACGCAGTACCGGCTCCATCTCGCCGAGGTACAGGTCGCGCTCCTTGTCCACGGTTTCGCTCCAGTCCTGGCCGGAACGGATGATCACCAGGTTTTCGTGGCCACCGACCCGTACCCGGTTCGACCCGCGGCTGGCGCTCAGTTCGCCGGAAGGCTGCATGGCGTCGGTCTGCGACAGCGGCACGCGGTCGCGCATCGAGCCCCAGTAGCCGTGCTCCTGGATTTCCCCGCTGCGCTCACCCATCGCCAGGCCCACGCCTTCCATGCCGACGGGCATGGCGTAGAGGGTCTCGAAGCGCTCCACGCCGGGCGTGGCGATCTCGCGGAAATAGCCGAGACCGTCGCTGCCACGCTGTTCGCCGTTCCACCAGGCGTCCACCTGCGCGTCGGCCTCCCAGCGGGCGAAGGTCGCCGGGTTGTCCCAGTAGGCAATGGCGACCATGTTGTCGTAGCCGGCGGCGTCGACGTAATGGGCCATGTCGTAGTGCTGCGGGCCGTTTTCCAGGCCCAGTTGGCCGACGATCTGGCGCAGTGCGCCACACACCGCGCCCAGCTGGCGTTCGCCCTTGCCCTGCACGCCCAGGTAAGCCATGACGTAGTGGGTGATGCTGGCGTCGGCACGGCCGACCCAGGCCGGAAACGGCGGCGCATAGTCATCGTCGATACGGCGTGCGCGCAGGCGCGGGCATATCAGGTGTTTGTCGATTGCGGATTCCATCGGGCTGACCTCGTTTTTTTGTTGTAAGGGACAGGGCTAGAAGATGTGGGCGTAGCGCAGGTTGAGGCGGAAGTCCTCGCGCGGCCCGTTCTCCACGGCCAGGTCGCGCCCCAGTTGCAGTTGCAACTGATCCTTGGGGGTGAAGAAGCGGGTCGCGGTGAAACGCAGGTTGGTGGTGCGCTGGCGGTTGTCCTGGTCAAGCCCGGCGACTTCGGTCTCGCCGCCCCACAACTGGCCGACGCCCACCGCCAGCGCCGTGGCCGGGTCGGGCATGTAGCGGCCCATCAGTTGCGCACCGTAGGACACCTTCTGCTTGAGGGTCGCGGACGCCGGGCCGTAGTCGTCGTTGTCGCCGTACCAGATGGCATCGCCGATCACGTCTACGGCCCACTTGTCGCCGAAGTGCTTGATGTAGGCGCCCTGGAAATCCACCTTCCAGCGGTTCTCGCCGAGGTTGAGGGCATCGTCCTTGTCGTAGCTGCCACTGGGCACGTAGAGGTAGGCGTTGATGCTGAGGGTGTCGCGGGCGCTGTTGAGCAGCCACTTGATCGGCGCGGTGAGGATCAGGTCGCCGACACCGCTGGTGCTGCCCAGGGCGGATGCGTCGGCGCCGCCAGAGACATGGCCGAAGGGCAAGAGGAACTGCGGATCGACGGTGACCTTGTCGTTCACCTGGATGACGTGGAGCAGACGCAGGATGCCGATATCGGAGGTGAGGTTGAAGTCGGAGCTGGCCGAATGGCCATCGACACGCAGGGCGTCAGTGGTGGCGTGCTGGTAGTAGATCGCGCCGATGGTGGCACCGGCGGGGTATTGCTCGTAGTCGCCCGGCGCCACCTCCACCGCCATGCTGGAAAACGACACGCCGATCAACACCAGACCACAGATCACGGAATGCTTCAGTTCGCAAAACGAAAGGCTTGTTCTTTTCATGATTCTTGCCTTGAGTCAGGGCCCTCTACGGGGCATTCGGGTTGCAGGCTGTCCTGGCCAGGTTCCTGCAGGGAAACAGGACCGACGACCTCCCCGCCGCCGGTGACTCAAGGATGAGAGTCCGGGCGCCGCGCTTCTTGGCTGAAACGGAACAAAAACTGTGCTCGGTCGGCCCTTGCGTCCGATGCGGTGGCAGGTGGGGGTTGGCTGGTGTATGAATGAACGTGCAGCTATCGGGGAGCCTGCGAAGGGCCGCAAAGCGGCCCCCAACCAATCCCCCGGACCTGAACCTGACAGGTCCGGTCGCCACCAGGGAACGGGCCACGGCGGGCTGAGGATTCATCCTGAGAAAAAATCCGATAACTGGGGTGTTTCGTCGATGGTCAAGGCATCACACGCGGGGCTTGCGTCCCCCGCCAACTGGGCGAGCGACAGCATCGAGCTGGCGACCCTGAGCAACAGCTTCAACGACCGGGTGGACTACTGGCGCGAGATGATCCTGCGGCTGTTCGCCGATGTGGAAATCGGCGCCCTGCCCAATCCGGCCTTCTACGGCAAGGTGCGCTCGCAGAAATGCGAGCTGCTGCGGGTCAGCGATGTCGGCGCCGCCGCCCAGGCGGTCAACCGTCGCCACCTGCAACCGCGCTGTCGCGACGAAGACAAGTACTTCGCCGTGCTCATGCTCGAAGGCCACGAATGCCTCGAACAGGGCGACAGCCGTGCCCGCATCGGCCCCGGCGAATTCTCCATCTACGACGCCACCCGCCCCCACCACCTGACGTTCGACAGCGACTGGCGGCAGATCATCGTCAGCGTGCCACGGGCCAGCCTCAACCAGTTGGTGGTGGACATGGAATCGCGTACCGCCACCCGCGTGCCCCTCGACACCCCCACCGGCCGGGTGCTGCGGGCATTTCTCGAGACCCTGTCGTCGCAGATCGGCCAGTTCACCCCGGCGGAGATGGCGCGGCTGTCGGAGTCGGCCACCCACCTGATCGCCCTGACCCTGGGCAACCTGCAGTCCGGGGACACCGAGCACAGCCGCACCCAGGCCCTGACATTGACCCGGATCAAGCTGTACATCAACGATCACCTGCGCGACCCCGGCCTCAACGCCCAGCAGGTCGCCTGCGCCATCGGTCTGTCCAGCCGCTACATCGGCAAGTTGTTCGAGCGCGAGGGCAGCTCGCTGATGCGCTACGTCCTGCGCCGGCGCCTGGAACGCTGCGGCGCCGAGCTGACCAACCCGCTCAACGCCGGTGCACGCATTTCGGAACTGGCCTTCGCCTGGGGCTTCAACGACCTGTCCCACTTCAGCCGGGTGTTTCGCGAGTTCTATGGGGTGTCGCCGAAGGAGTGGCGCGAGGCCCAGGCGCTGCGGCCTTGAGGCTTGTCATTGGGTGGACTGCCCAGTGAGCGAACTTGCTCGCGAAGAGCCGCCAGGCGGCCCCAATAGCTGCCGGCTGCATCGGCTGGGCCCAGCTCACCGATTCGGCGTTCCGGGTGGGCAAGGAATACCTGAACCTGTCTCTCTCGCATGCGCTGAATAAAGTCACCGACGGTACCGTGAAGCCTCTGGTCAGGCATTGCAAAACCTGTAAGATTGCCGCGCCTTTCCTTCAACCAGAATGCCCCGACGCCATGACCCTGGCCCGCCGACATAAATCGCTGATTGCCTGGGCGCTGTATTTCAGCGTCCTGCTGAGCTCCGTGCTGTGCGCCATCGGCCACGGGCAGATGGCCGGGTTGCAGCTCAGCGGCCTGGACGGGGCGTTCTGTTCGGTCAGCAATGACCACGGCGTGCACACCAACCTCGACGACGCCGGCATTCCCATGAACATGAGCGGCGACAGCGGTTGCGCCGTGACCAGCCTGTTCAGCGCCATCATCCTCGCCGCCCTGTTCGGTCTGCTCGGCCTGATGGCCGGCGACGCCGTGCGGCCGCTGCCGCTGCTGGATATCTCCCGCTCGCCGCGCCATCGCTGGCCGCTGATAAACCCCCGCGCCTCCCCCGTTTCGCTTTCCTCGCACTGACATCGCCGCAGACGCGGCCTTTCAACGACAAGCCAGGAAGCACCTCATGTTTCGCCTGACCACTCTGGCGCTGCTGATCAGCAGCGCAACCTGCGCGTGGGCGCAGGAAGACAGCCTGACCCTGCCCGCCAGCACCATTACCGCCAGCGCCGACGAACCGGTGGACAGCACCCGCCTCGATCTCGATGCGCCCATTGCCAGCGGCTCGCGCCTCAACCTAAGCGCCCGGGAAAACCCGGCCTCGGTGAGCGTCGCCGACCGCCAGACCATGCAGCACATCGGCGCCCGCAACTTCCAGGACGCCGCCAACGCCCTGCCCGGCGTGAACGCCTCGGCACCGCCCGGCTGGGGCGGTTTCGTCGCCTACCGGGGCTTTACCGGCGCGCAGATCGGCCAATTGTTCAACGGCATCAACCTGCAATACGGCGCCGCCGGACGGCCGGTGGGCGCCTGGATCTACGACCGCGTCGAACTGCTCGGCGGGCCGTCGTCCTTCCTCAACGGCAGCGGCGCGGTAGGCGGCAGCCTGAACTTCATCACCCGCCTGGCCAGCCGCGACGAAGACAGCTTCGAAGGCCGGGTCAGCTACGGCCGCTACGACACCCGGGAAACCGCCATCGGCCTGAACAAGGCCCTCAACGACGGCGACGGCCCGCGCCACTACGCACGCCTGGACTACAGCCGCACTGCCAACAATGGCTACATCGACCGCCAGGAGAACGACGCGGGCAACCTGGCGTTCTCGCTGCTGAGCGATTTCAACGACCGGCTTACCCACACCCTGGCGATCGAGTACCTGGAAGAGCAGGAAGACAGCCCCTACTGGGGCACCCCGGTGCTGCGGCCACTGGGCGGCACGCTGCACATCGACCAGCATGACCGCTTCGCCAACTACAACGTCGAGGACGGCCGCTACGAGCAGCGCACCCGCTGGCTGCGCTCGATCACCGACTACCGCTTCAGCGACACCACGCAGTTACGCAATACCCTTTACCACTACGACGGCCAGCGCGATTACCGCAACCTGGAGGTGTACCGCTACAGCGACGACAACCGCCAGGTACTGCGTTCCGGCGGCTACCGCCAGCGCCACGACCAGGAAGTGAACGGCGACCGCATCGAGCTGACCCACGCCGGCGAGCTGTTCGGCCTGGCCAGCGACTGGGCCTTCGGCCTGGACTACAACCGCAACCAGCAGACCAACTACCCGCTGTCCAAGGGCGCGTTCGACACGGTGACGCCGGGCAGTTTCGAGCCCGGTCACTTCCTCGACATTCCCGGCATGGACGCCCCGCGGGTCAAGGGCCGCAGCACCTGGACCGACACCTCGTCGGCCTTCGTAGAAAACCGCACGCGCCTTACCGAGCAGTGGTCGCTGGTGTCCGCGCTGCGCTATGACCATCTGGATTTCGAGGTGGTGGACCATGCCGCCCGCACCCGTCTCGACCGACGCTGGGACGCCTTCACCGGACGCCTCGGCCTGGTCTACGACATCAATCAGGACATCAGCCTCTACGGCCAGTACAGCACCTCCGCCGAACCACCGGGCGGCACCCTCACCAGCGCGTCCATCGCCCAGGTCGGGGACCTGGACCTGAGCACCGGCCGACAGTTCGAAGTGGGCAGCAAGTTCGACTTCGCCGAAGGACGCGGCAGCGCCACGGCAGCGGCCTACCGCATCGTGCGCAAGAACATCTCGGTGCCGTCTTCCAGCGTGCCCAACACCACCGACCAGGCTGGCCAGCAGACCTCGACCGGCATCGAACTGGCGGCCTCGTTCAAGTTCACCCCGACCGTGCTCGCGGCGGGCAACTTCGCCTGGGTGCGCGCCGAGTACGATGAGTTCAACGAAAGCGTTGGCGGCGTGTTGTATTCACGCAAGGGCAAGACCCCGGTGAACATCCCCGACCGCGTCGCCAACCTGTGGTTGACCTGGGACGTGGCACCGGACTGGCAGACCGGCGTGGATGCGCGCTACGTGTCGGCGGTGTACGCCAACACCGCAAACACGATGTGGGTGCCGTCGTATACGGTGTACGGCCTGTTCGTCAGCCACGACCTGGACAAGCACACCCGCCTCAGCGCCCGGGTGCGCAACCTGACCGACGAGGTGTACGCCCGCTTCATTCACCAGAGCAACACCCAGTACTACCTGGGTGAGCCGCGCAGCCTGGAGGTGGCGGTGGACTGGAAGTACTGAAGCGCAGCGATGGGGCCCGATCAGGCAACCGTGTCGGCTGCAATGGCGCCATCGCTGGCAAGCCAGCTCCCACAGGTTACGAGCCAGACCTCGTTGCTGCGGTTGGCCCGGAACCTTGTGGGAGCTGGCCTTGCCAGCGATGGGGGCCGATCAGGCAACTGTGTCGGCTGCAATGGCCCCATCGCCGTCTCCCCCATCTCGCCGCTGGAAGTGGAACAGGTGCTGCTCAAACACCCGGCGGTGGAACTGGCCCAGGGCAGCGAAGCGTCCGTCGACGACCTGATCGGCTTCTGCAAGGAGCGCTGCGCCAACTTCAAGGTGCCGCGCTTTCTGGCCATCGTCGACGACTTCGAAAGCATCGGCATGACCGGCTCCAGCAAGGTGCAGAAAGGCCGCCTGCGCGAGCATGCCCTGAAGCAGTTCGGCCTCGGCTGAACCACCCCGTCACTCCCCGCGAAAATACCTGCGCCCGTTCTCCCTGAGCAGCGTCACCATCGCCTCGGCGGCGGGCGGCAGGTAAGCCCCGGCGCGCACCGACACTGCCACGGTACGGCGCATGGTGGTTTCCTCCAATGGCACCTCCCGCAGCCAGGCGGTGCCATGGCCGTGCTCGAGGGTTTCCCGGGCCACGAAGCTGAGCAAGCGGGTCTGGGCGATCAGCCGTGGCAGCAAGGAAATGGAGTTGGTCTCCACCTGCACCACCGGCGGCGGCAACTGGTTGGAGGTGAAGGCATTGTCGATCCAGCGCCGCGCCGTCACCGTTGGCCCGGCGAGCACCCAGCGGTACTGGCACAGGTCCTTGAGGGTGATGGGGCCGTCGAACACCGGGTGATCGACGCTCGCCACCACCACCGCCTCGTCTTCAAGGATCGGCCAGGTCTCGAAATCGGGGTCGTTGACGATCAGCGGGCGGATGATGGCGTCCAGTTGACCGGCCCGCAGCGACGCCTTGAGCACATCGTCCTGGGCAATGGACAACGTCAGGGTCAGTTCCGGGGCACGCTCCAGCAAGGACGCGGTGAGCTGCGGCAGCAGGTGCTCGGCCATGCTGGCGGCGCAGCCCAGGCGCAAGGTGCCCACCAGGCCGCTGGCGAAGTCGCGGACCTCGCGCTCGGTCTCGGCAATGCTGCGTTGCAGCTCGCGACCACGGGCCAGCAGCAGTTCGCCGACATCGGTCAGCTTGATCCGCCGGCCGTCACGCTGAAAAAGCTTGGTACCGAGGGATTCTTCCAGGCGCTGGATGCTTTTGCTCAGCGCCGGCTGGCTGCGGTTGAGCTTTTGCGCCGCGCGGCCCAGATGGCCGAGGTCGGCGATGGTTTCGAAATAGGTAAGGTCGCGCAGGTCCATGATTCATGAATTTCAGTTATGGATTCATCAAAAGTAGAAAATAGACTTGATGAATCGCGGCGTCGATAATTTTCTCTGCCCGCCGCGCAATCCTTCGCGCGGCCCCTCTGTCCCGGAGGATCCAGACGTTGCAAAACCCTCGCGCTGTTCGCCCTTCCCGCTTCCCGCTGTTCCAATGGCTCGCGCTCATCGCCTGTGCGGGTGCTGCCGGCCAGTCGCTGCACGCCCTGTCGGTGCCGGCCGGTCTGTTTCTCGGCCCGATGCTGGTGGCCATTGCCTTCGCCGTCTCCGGCGTGCGCCTTTCCCTGCACCGCCAGGTGTTTCGCTTCGGCCAGGGCTGCGTCGGCCTGCTGGTCGCCCACTCGGTGACCTGGTCGGTGCTGGTCGCCCTCGGCCAGTCCTGGGAAGTGATGCTGTTCGCCACCTTCCTCACCGTGGCCCTGAGCGCACTGGTGGGGCTCGGCACCGTGCGTTTCGGCGGCATCCCCGGCAGCACCGCCGCCTGGGGCACCGCACCGGGTGCGGCCTCGGCGATGGTGTCGATGGCCGAAGACAACGGCGCCGACGCCCGTGTGGTGGCGACCATGCAATACGTGCGGGTGGTGTGCGTGGTGATGATTGGCTCGCTGGTCAGCCATCTGCTCGGCGCCGGTGACATGGCCGGTGCCGCCGATCGCGCGCCGGACGTGGTCGATGCCACCCAGTGGGGCGACCTGCTGCTCAGCCTGGGGGTGATCCTGGTGGGGGTGGCCGTGGGCTCGAAGATGCCGGCGGGCGCACTGCTGATGCCGCTGCTGCTGGGCGCCGCGTTGCAACTGAGCAGCCTGCTGACCATCACCCTGCCCAGTGGCGTACTGGCCTTCGCCTACGGCGCCATCGGCTGCTACATCGGCCTGCGCTTCGACCGCCAGACCGTGCGCTACGTGTGGAAACGCCTGCCGACCATGATCGCCGGCGCGGTGGCGCTGATCCTGCTGTGCGCCGCCGGCGCCTGGGTGCTGGCCAAGGCGGTGGGCAGCGATTTCCTGTCGATGTACCTGGCCACCAGCCCGGGCGGGCTGGATGCGATGGCGATCATCGCGGTGGAAACCCATGCGGATGTGGGGATGGTCCTGGCGATGCAGACCTTGCGGCTGTTCGGGGTGATCCTGACCGGTGCGTGGTGTGCGCGGCAGATCATTCGGTTGACCCGGGCGTGAGGTTGCGAGTCAGGCGTCCAGGCGCTCCTGGGCGATCAACAGCTCCCGGTTGTCGCCGCCCAACAGACTGGTGGCCTGGGCCGCACGCTTGAGCAACAGGGGGCTGGCGGCCTGCAGTTGCTCCTTGTTGAAACGCTCGGCGGGACCGGACAGGGTCAAGGCCCCCTTGAATTCGTGACCGACACCAAACACCGGCGCCGAGATGGACGAGGTTTCCGGATCGCGCTCGCCATGGGATGTCGCCCAGAAACGCGCCCTGACCTCTTCCAGGCCACGATCGGCCGGCGGCCCGAACGCCCGCAGCACCTTGCCCGACGCGCCAGCGTGCAAGGGGAAACGGTCGCCCTCATGGATCGAGAAGCGCACTGCCCGCTTGGGTTCGACGCGGAACAGCACGACCCGGCTGTCGTGCTCGATCACATAGAAGGACGAAGTCTCGCCGGTTTCTTCGGTCAGGGCTTCCAGCACCGGATAGATGGCATCGCGCAGACGGAACGATGACTGGTAAAGCTGGGCCAGACGCAACGGCTCATGGCCGATGCTGTAGAGCCCATCGGCCTGGCGGCGGACAAAGCCGGCCCGCTCCAGGGAGCTCATCAAGCGCAGGATGGTGCTTTTGTACAGGCCGGTGCGCCGGGCGATCTCGGCCAACGGCAAGGTACTGCGGTCGGCATCGAATGCTGCGAGGATGGCGAAAGCCCGATCGACGGCGGCAACACCGCCGTCGGAGGGGCTTTTGGCGTCGGCAGGAACGGAATCGTTGGTGGAAGGCATCTGGTCTCAGGCTCGCTCGTGTGAGGGGCACCGGTCTCCCGGAAAGCGGGATAGAGTACCCGCAACCCTTGGGGCAGACCAGTCTGCCCCACAGAACGATGTTCCGCGCACCGCTCAGGCGTCGCGCATGAACAACCGTAACGACAGCGCCATCAATGCGGCGACAAAGAGGATGCAGCCCATCACCATCAGGCCGGCAGTAAAGGACTGGGTGTAATCCTTGAGAAAACCCATCAGGTACGGACCGACGAAGCCGCCGAAGGCACCGATGGAGTTGATCAGGGCAATGCCGCCCGCCGCCGCCTGCCCCGACAGGAACCTGGCCGGCAGGGTATAGAAGATGGTCTTGGCGGAAATGGTGCCCACCAACGCCAGCGTAATGCCCAGCAGCGCCGGGATCAGCGCGTCCATGTTCACCGCGAAGATCAGGGCAAGACCGGCCAGCACCAGCGCGATGACCAGGTTGAGGATGCCTCGACCGCTGCGGTCGACATGGCGGGCCCAAAGCAGCAGGCCGATTGTGGAGAAGAAATACGGCACTGCCGCCACCCAACCGATCAGCCCGAGCTCGACACCCTGGGCCTTGAGCATCTGCGGCAACCAGATGCCGATGCCGTAAGTCCCCACGGTGAAGCTGAAGGTGATGGTGCTGAGAATCCATACCCGTGGATCTTTCAGCGCTGCGCTGAAACCGTGTCTTTTGTCAGCCCTGGCCTTTTCCTGGTCGAGCATCCCGGTGAGCGCGTCACGCTCCTGCGGGGTCAGCCATTTGGCCTCGGCCGGGCGGTTGGCCAGCACCTTGAGGGTGATCAGCCCGAGCACGCAGGCCGGCAGCCCTTCGATGATGAACATCCACTGCCAGCCCGCCAGCCCGAGCATTCCGTGCATCTGCAACAGCCAGATCGACAACGGGCCACCCACCAGGAATGAAATCGGCGTGGCCACGGTGAACCAGGCCAGCACCCGGGTGCGGTACTGCAGCGGGAACCACAGCGTGAGGAAGAAGATCACCCCCGGAAAGAAACCGGCTTCGGCGATGCCCAGCAGGAAGCGGACGATGTAGAAACTCCAGGGCCCGACCACAAAGGCCGTGGCCGCTGCAGCGATGCCCCAGGTGATCATGATCCGCGCCATCCACAACCGCGCACCGAAGCGGTACATGGCCAGGTTGCTCGGCACTTCGCACAGGCAGTAACCGACGAACATGATGCCGGCACCCAGGCCGAACTGGGCGGCCGTCAGCCCCAGGTGATCGGTCATCTGCAGGGCTGCGTAACCGACGCTGGTGCGGTCCAGGTAATTGAAGAAGTACGCCAGCGCCAGCAGCGGAATCAGGCGCCAGGCGGCCTTTCTCATGGCCTGGCGCTGCAACGGCGTGATCGTCTCGGGATGCGGCATGGACAGGGGGGTATCCGGGGTCGTGACGGTTGCCATGACTCTAGCCTCGCTATTGTTGTTATGGGGACCGCGACAGGCGGGTTATTCAGGCGTTCTTCACCAGGCCCGCGGTTTCCAGCCGGGCAATGGACTCGGCGTCATAGCCCAGTTGGCCGAGCAGCTCCCGCGAGTGGCTGCCCAGGGCCGGCACATCGAGGCGGGTGCCGAAGCGCTGGCCATCCATTTCGAACGGCAGCATCGGCACCTTGACCTGCTCGCCATCGGGCAGGGTCAACTGCGCCATGCCGCCGGAAGCGTTCAGGTGCGGGTCGTCGAACAGGTCCTGTGGTCGCTGGATCGGCGAGAATGGCAGGCCCGCCGCCTCGCACAGCGCCATGACCCGCGCCTTGTCCATGACCGCGATGCGCGCACGCACCCTCGGCAGAATCCGCTCGCGGGCCTGGACACGCTGATTGTTGCGGGCCAGGTCCGGGTCGTTGCCCAGTTCGGGAAAATCAAAGGCCTCGCAGAAGGCAGTCCACTGGCTGTCGCTCACCACACCGATGAACACCTGCTCACCGTCTTGCGCCGTTTCGAACACGTCGTAGACGGCCCAGGCCGAAATCCGGCTTGGCATCGGCGCGGCGGCCTTGCCGGTGACCACTTGCTGCATCATGTGCTGGCCGACGAGGAAGGCCGAATTCTCGAACAGACCGGTCTGCACGAACTGGCCACGACCGCTCTCTTTGCGCTGCAACAATGCGGCGAGAATCGACACCGCGCTGAACATGCCGCCCATGACGTCGTTCACCGAGGCGCCGGCCCGCAGAGGGCGCCCTACCGGGCCGGTCATGTAGGCCAGGCCGGTCATCATCTGCACCACCTCGTCCAGCGCCGTGCGCTTTTCATAAGGGCCTGGCAGAAAACCCTTCATCGAGCTGTAGATGATGTCCGGCTTGATGGCTTTCACCTGTTCGTAGCCCAGGCCAAGTTTCTCCATGGCGCCGGGCCGGAAGTTCTCGGTGACCACATCGGCGGTGGCCAGCAGCTTCTTCACGGCGGTCATGCCCTCCTCCGACTTGACGTCCACGGCGAAGCTTTTCTTGTTGCGGTTGTAGGTCATCCAGTACCCCGCACCCGAGCCCATCAGGCGGCGTGTGTTGTCGCCTTCAGGCACTGGCTCGACCTTGATCACCTCGGCGCCGAGATCGGCCAGCAACAGGCCGCAGGTCGGGCCCATGACCATGTGGACGAACTCGACCACGCGAATACCGGCCAGCGGCAGGTTGTTTTCTGGGTGCGGGCTCATACGGCCTCCTTCGCATAGGTGAAGTTCTTGCCGACGCCGGCATCCGGAATGAAGCCGTATACCGGTTCGTCCGGCAGGCCCCGGCGCAGCCAGTCGCGCGCAGCGACCAGGCGCTCGATATCCACGCCCGTGCGCAGCCCCATGGACTCCAGCAGGTACACCAGGTCCTCGGTGACGATGTTGCCCGAGGCGCCCGGCGCGTATGGGCAGCCGCCCAGACCGCCCTGTGAGCCGTCGAAGGTGGTGACTCCGGCTTCCAGCGCCGCCACCACATTGGCCAGGCCCTGACCCCGGGTGTTGTGAAAATGCGCGCTGCCGGCAAGCGCGCCGATCTCCTGGCGCAGGCGAGTGAACAAGCGGCGGACCTGGACCGGATTGGCATAGCCCACGGTGTCCGACAGGCCGACTTCATCGACCCCCAGCTCAGCCATCTTCAGCGACAGCGCCAGGGTTTCATCGTCGGTGACCACACCCTGCAAGGTGCAGCCAAAGGCGGTGGACAGGCCCGCCTCGATCTGGACGGCGGGAAAACACGCGTTGCGCAGGGCGACTACAGCCCGGACTTCGTCAAACACCTGGGCGTGGGTCTTGCGGATGTTGGCGATGGAGTGCTGCTCGCTGACCGAAACGGGCAGCGTGATCTTGTGTACCCCGGCATTGAACGCCGCCTCGGCACCCTTGAGGTTGGGCACCAGCGCAGTGACGTGCAGGCCCGGCAATGTCAGCGCATGAGCAACCACCTCGGCGGCGTCAGCCATTTGCGGCAGCAGCTTGGGCGAAACGAAGGAACCGACTTCGATCTCCTTCAGCCCGGCACCGGCCAGGGCGCTCAGCCATTGCAGTTTGAGTGCGGTCGGCATGCTGGCCTTGACGCTTTGCAGGCCGTCCCGCGGCCCCACTTCACTGACCAGGATGTCGATGTCTGTTGTGTTTTTCACTGAGGTTCTCCTCACCGGGTGGAGAGCCTGTTCGAACGTTCATGCAATGCGGCAACGGCAGAAATGTGCTGAATTGTTATGATTGTTCTGTCAGGCAGAATTATGTTCTGCTTTCAGTATTCTCCTGAAACTCACATCCTGTCAACGTCTTGACAGCATCGTGAATTGGCTGGAAAGTGTTCCATCAAATGCAACACAGTTCTATCAGACAGAACAATCAAACTAAAACAATATCGCCCCGGCGACGTACACTGCTCCACATTCCTTCAGGCGCTCGCCGCCTGAATCGGAGCATCGTGCCCGCCCCTACATGGAGAATCGCCATGAGCCTGTATGCCCCTCCCGAAGACCGCGCTACCGAAGTCTTCAGCCGACTGCCAAACGAGTTCTGGCGAGAGGGCGACTCGGACTGGGTGCGCGCCAACAAGCCCGGGCAACAGGTAGCGAGCTTCCTCGAAGGCCCATCGTTCGACCGGGACGGCAATCTCTATGTAACCGACATCCCCTACGGACGGATCTTTCGCGTATCGCCCGCCGGCGAATGGGAACTGGTCATCGAGTACGACGGCTGGCCCAACGGCCTGAAAATCCATCGTGACGGGCGTCTCTTCATCGCCGACTACAAACACGGCATCCTCGTGCTCGACCCTGTCAGCAAGCGCCTCGAACCGTTTCTCACCCATCGCCGCAGCGAAGGCTTCAAGGGCGTCAACGACCTGTTCTTCGACCGTCACGGCCACTTGTACTTCACCGATCAGGGCCAGACCGGCATGCACGATCCGAGCGGCCGGGTATTGCGTTACGACCTGGACCTGGGGCGCCTCGACTGCCTGCTGGACAACGGCCCGAGCCCCAACGGCCTGGTCATGGACCTGGACGAAAACGCCCTGCTGGTAGCCATGACCCGTGGCAACGCCGTGTGGCGCCTGCCACTCCAGGCGGATGGCAGCACCAGCAAGGTGGGTGTGTTCACCGCCATGGCCGGGGGCGTCAGCGGTGCCGACGGCATGGCGCTGGACCAGGCCGGCAATCTGTTCGTCTGCGATGCGGGCAATGGCTGTGTCTGGGTCTTCGACCGCCATGCCGTACCGCTCTATCGCCTGCGAGCCTGTACCGGAGGCCGCACCCTGACCAACCTGGCCTTCGGCGGCGAGGACAACCGCAGCCTGTTCATCACCGACTCGGCCACCGGGCACATCCTCAAGACGGTGATGGAGCACCCGGGCAAGCCGATGTTCTCCCACCAGGCCCACTGATCCACCCCAGCCAGACCGGTGCGCCCGGCGCACGGGCGTCGTTCGCCCGCGAAAAAGCCGCCGCATCAGCCCTTACCCATACAAGACAGACAATAACGAGGGACACATGCTGACTCTGCTGAGCTACACCATGATCGTCTGCTTCATGTACCTGATCATGAGCAAACGCCTGTCACCGCTGGTGGCACTGACCCTGGTACCGATCGCCTTCGCCTGCCTGGGCGGCTTCGCCACCAAGCTTGGGCCGATGATGTTCGACGGCGTGAAGATGCTCGCCCCCACCGGCATCATGCTGACCTTCGCCATCCTGTACTTCTGCATGATGACCGAGGCCGGACTGTTCAATCCGCTGATCAAACTGATCCTGAAGATCGTCAAGGGCGACCCGCAGAAGATCGTCCTCGGCACTGCGGTACTGGGCATTTGCGTAGGCCTCGACGGCGACGGCGCCACCACCTACATCATCACCACCGCCGCCCTGCTGCCGCTGTATCGCCGTACCGGGATCAGCCTGCAGGTGATGGCCACCGTCCTGCTGCTGACCATCGGCGTGATGAATATCCTGCCCTGGGCCGGCCCCTTCTCACGGGCGGCCAGCGCCATGCACATGGACATCACCGAGCTGTTCATCGAGATGCTGCCGATCATGGTCGCGGGCCTTGGCTGGGTACTGTTCGCCGCGTTCCACCTGGGCCGCCGGGAACGCCGTCGCCTGGGTGTCCTCGAACTGGACCATGACGAAGGCATGGAGCACTTCACCGAATTTCGCCTGACCGACTGGCGCTTCCTGTTCAACGCCACGCTGACCGCCAGCCTGATCATCCTGATGATGCTCAATGTCATGCCGATCTCGGTGCTGTTCATGATCGCCCTGGCGCTCGGCCTGATGGTCAACTTCCCGACGCTCAAGGAACAGAAGGCGGTGATCGGCAAGCACGCGGACAACGTCCTGGCCGTCACCCTGCTGATCTTCGCCGCTGGCATCTTCGTCGGCGTGATGTCCGGCACCGGCATGGTCAAAGCCATCTCCACCAGCCTGGTGACGGTCATTCCCGAGTCTGCCGGGCACTTCATGTCGGTGTTCACCGCGTTCATCAGCATGCCGTTCACTTACGTGCTGACCAACGACGCCTTCTACTTCGGCATCCTGCCGATCCTCGCCGAGACCGCCAGCCACTACGGCATCGACGGCAAGGAAATGGCCATCGCCAGCCTGATCGGCCAGCCGGTCCACCTGCTCAGCCCGCTCGTGGCGTCGACCTACCTGCTCTGCGGCCTGCTGGACCTGGACTACGGCGACAACCAGCGTGCCTGCATCACCTGGAGCATCGGCACCTGCGTGGTGATGTTCATCGCCGCCGTGGCCCTGGGTTCCATCACCGTTTTCAACTGACTCCCCAATAACAGACACGACCCGGCCATCTCCACGGATGGCCCGTCGCGCCGCGTCCCGAAGAACGCCATGGAGCACACCATGAAACACACTACCGCCCTGTCCATTCCGGCTCTGCTGGGCCTTTGCAGCCTCGACGGCACCGCGTTGGCGGACGGCTTTCTGCAAGACAGCAAGGCCACCCTGCAGACCCGCAACTTCTACCTCAACCGAGACTTTCGCGACGGCACAGGCCAGAACAAACGGGAGGAATGGGCCCAGGGCTTCGTCCTTGACCTGCAGTCGGGCTACACCCCCGGCGTGATCGGCGTGGGCGTCGATGCCCTTGGCATGCTCGGGCTGAAGCTGGACTCGAGCCCGGACCGCACCGGCACAGGACTGCTGCCGACCCACGATGATGGCCGCGCGCCGGATGAATATTCCAAGCTGGGGCTGACGGCGAAACTGCGCGTCTCGGCCAGCGAACTGAAGATCGGCACACTGGTTCCCGACCTGCCCACGGTGCAGGCCAACAACGGCAGGCTATTCCCGCAGACCTTCCGTGGCGGCCTGCTCACCGCCAATGAAATCGACGGGCTCACCCTCACCGCCGGACGCCTGGACCGTGTCACCGATCGCGACCAGACCGCCGCGCAGTCTCTGCTGCTGAACAACAAGAACAGTCGGTTCAGATCAGGCGTGAGCGCGGATCACTTCAACCTGGCAGGCGCGGACTATCAGTTGAGCAAGAGCCTCACCGCCAGTTACCACCTGGGCGAACTGGACGACGTCTACCGCCAGCACTTTCTCGGCCTGCTCTCATCCACGGCTCTTGGCGAAGGAAAACTCAAGGCCGACCTGCGCCTGGCCCTGAGCGATGACCAGGGCGCGGCGAGCGCCGGCAGGATCGACAACCGTGCACTGGGCGGCATGCTCACCTACAGCCTCGACGGCCACAGCCTGGGGGCGGCCTATCAACGGATGTCCGGCGACACGGCCTTCCCCTACCTCGACGGCGCTGATCCGTATCTGGTGAACTTCGTGCAGATCAATGACTTCGCCGGCGCCGGGGAAAAGTCCTGGCAACTGCGTTACGACTTCAACTTCATCAGCCTCGGCGTGCCAGGGCTGACCTTCATGACCCGTTACATCCAGGGCCACGACGTGCACCTGGCCAACGGTAGCGAGGGCCGGGAACGGGAGCGCAACACCGAACTCCAGTACATCGTCCAGCACGGCCCGCTGAAGAACCTCGGCATTCGCTGGCGCAACGCGAGCTACCGCTCGGACTTCAGCCGGGGCGCGGACGAGAACCGGTTGATCGTCAGCTACAGCATTCCGTTGCGTTGATGGAGATCGGCCTCCACGGTCTTCCTCTACCCGCAAATCCTGTTGAGTGATCAGTGCTGCGCGTCCAACGGGATCACGCAGGTGTCCTGAGCATCAACGCAGCACACAGCACCAGAAACACACAAAAGGCTTCTCGGGCAACGTATGGGCGAGCCTGACACCCCAGGTGACACTCATCAGCCCACCTATTGCCATGGGGATGTCGACATGCCAGTCGACATGCCCGTGCAATGCGTAGGTAATCAGCGTGACGCCCGTGCTGGATACGGCGAGCGCCAGCGACAACCCTTGGGCAACACCCTGCCTAGCACCGAAGACGGTCGACAATGCACCCTGCCCCATCCGCTGGAAAGGTGTCGCATAAAGCAACGAAAACCCGGCAATTTCCGGCTTTCTTGTAGGCAATTTCCCAAGCATACTCCCGCGCCGTATCAGCCGTTGCGCTCTTGGGAAACGCTGCCTACTCTCCGTCGGTCGTTGCACATCAACGACCGGCTTTGACAGGCCGCGATAGCATGAGCGCTGGTCACCCTCAATGGCGGCTGTGCGTGTGGGCGCTTTCGGGCGCGCCAGGGTTTCATGCTGCCTGGTCTGTCAACCCGCGCACAGTTGCCACCCTCCTGTTTGACAGCCGGATCGTGGCATCTCACTCCATCAGCATGAGATACGCCTATGAAAAAGCTCGTTCCCGATCCACCCCGCACCACTCACACCGCCTTTGGCTCCTGCAACGGCCACCACCCGCCCCTGTTCGCCGTCTGCGCCGACGCCGATTTCCGCGATGCTCTGGTCCACCTGTCGGCCTCCCTGACCTCCGCCGCCGAAACCAATCTCCAGCTCAGCGAACTGGTCGATCGGAAATTCAGCGATCTGGCCTGGGCCACCCAGCAGTCACTGGAAATGGGCCAGGCGCTGGTGGTGTCCATGTTGAATAGCGGTTGCGAACAAACGCGGGAACAGAGCACCTGACGGAAGATCGGGTCGGGACTGCCGGGTGCATGTCTGGAGCGCTAAAAAATCTCCACCCATGCACCCGCCTCCCCATCACTCCCCCTCCCGCAACGCCAGCACCCCCACCGCCAACACCGACGCCACCCCACAGAACACCCAGGTCCACTGCCAGCCCCCCGCCAACGCGGTCAGCTTCGCCAGCAACGGCGGCAGCGAAAACATTCCCAGCGACGTCAACTGCTGCACCCGCCCGACCGTCGATGCAATCCGCTGCGGCGTCGGCGCCGCCTTGACGGCCAGCAGGAACAGGCTGCCGGGAATCAGCCCGCCCAGCGCCGAAAACAGCAGCAAGGCAACAAACTGCGCCACCGGCAACCCGCTGCTCCACGGCGAAAAGGCGACGACGCTCATGGCCGCCATGCCGAAATACCCCACCCGCAACACCAGGCTCACAGCAACGCTGCGGTGCAGCAGCAGCGCCGCACACACACTCCCGACGATATTCGCCAGCGCAGCGCTGGCGCAGAGCATTCCGATCAGCACCGGGCCGGCGCCCAGGCCGGCGAAGATAGTCGGCAAGAAGCCGATCACCGCCAGCCATTGCCCGGCGTACAGGGCAAAGCCGATCCCCACCAGCCACGCATCCCGGCCCTGAAGCAGTTGCCACAAGCTTTCCGCCTTCGTTTTCACCCGCACGGGATCAGCCGGCACGCCCAGCAGCAACAGCACGATCATCAACGCCGAACCCAACGCCGGCAGGGTCCACCACAGGCGCCAGCCAAACCACTCGATCGCCAGCGGCCCGCCGAGAAACGCCGCCGCCGTACCGACCGCCACATAGCAGCCCCACAACCCCATGCTGAACGACAGCCGCTCCTCCGGCACCACCCGCCGCAGCAGGCTCGGCGTGGGCAGCGTGACCATCAGCAGGCCGAGACTCTCCACCGCCCGCAGGGCCAGCAGCGTTTCGGCATTCTGCGCGGTGGCGCCGATCAGGCTGGCGGCGGTCAGCAAGACCTGACCGCAGACGATGCTGTTGCGCGCCCCGAGCCGGTCGCAATAGAAGCCCATCAGCAGCCCCAGCAACATCCCCGCGCCCTGCATCAACGACAGCAGAAACCCCGCCGTCACCAGCGACAGGTCCAGCTCATCGCGCAAGGCGGTGATGGCGGGCGACACCTTGCCCAGATGGCCAGCAGCAATGACGCCCGACAGCATGGCGATGCCGGCGGCGCGTGGAAGGGTTCGGATCATGGAGAGGCCTGCGCCAGAGCGGTGGAAAGGCGCTCAGTGTGACGTCAGGCGCAGAAAAGGTCTGATCAGTTTCCCTGACTTGAGGGCATACTCTGAAACCTGTATTTCACCAGGCGACCTTTCATGGAAAATTCGAATCAACTGGATGCCCTCGACCGCCGCATCCTCCGCGCCCTGCAGGCCGATGCCAGTCTTAACGGCACGGCACTGGCCGAGGCGGTGGACAGCTCGCCGGCCTCCTGCTGGCGGCGGGTGCGGGCGCTGGAGGAGCGCGGCATTCTCCAGGGCACGGTGCGCCTGGTGGACCGCCGCGCGGTAAACCGCGATGTCGATGTGATGTGCTCGCTGCGCCTGAAAAGCCACGGCGAGCAGGACGCCGAAGCCTTCGAGCGCTTCGTCGCCCTGCAGGACAACATCCTCGAGTGCTACACCGTGTCGGGCGAATGGGACTACCTGCTGCGCATCGTCGCCGCGGATATCCGCGACTACGAGGGCTTCCTGATGCGCACGCTGCTGCGTCACCCCTCGGTGGCGACCGCCAGCTCGCAGTTCGCCCTGTCGCGGGTCAAGTACTCGACGGCGGTGCCGGTGTAGCGGCGCACGCCGCCGCTTCGATCCCCCGGCGAATGCACTCGGCGAACACCGGCTCGCCGAGGTAGGCCACGTTCAACCGAGTCCACGGCGTCACGCCCTTCTGGTTGGCCTGGAAGATCGCTCCCGGCGCCAGCATCACACCCCTGCCCTGCACCTCGCGGGTGAAGGACGCGGTGTCGTCGATCCCCGGAAAGCGCGCCCACAGGTACAGGCTCTGTTCCGGCCGGCAGAACACCTCGGCGCCGAGTTCGTCGAGCACCTGCAGGCCACGGGCGGTGGCCTCGCGCACGCGATCCTGCAGGCGCATCAGGTGGCGCAGGAAGTGGCCTTCGCCCAGGATCACGTCCACCGTGCGCTCGCACAGTTCCGAGCAGCTGGTGTGAAGCATCATCTGCAGGTCGGCCAGCTCGTCGATCATGTCCTTGCTGCCGGCGATGTAGCCGACCCGCAGCGCCGCCGACACCGATTTGGAGAAGCTGCCGATGTACAGCGAGCGGCGCAACTGGTCCAGCGCCGCCACCTTGAGCGCGGAGCTTGGCTTGAAGTCGGCCAGGGCGTCGTCTTCCACGAGGATCAGGTCGTGGCGCTCGGCCAGTTGCAGCAGGCGATGGGCCTTGGCCGGGGAAATATCGGAGCCGGTGGGGTTGTGGCACACCGACTGGATGAAGAAAAGCTTCGGCCGCTCGCGCTGCAACAGGGCTTCGAGGGCATCCATGTCAGGGCCGTCGGGCTGGCGCGGTACGCTGAGCAGGCGGGCGCCTTGCAATTGCAGCTTGCCGAACAGCGGGTAGTAGCCGGGGTTTTCCACCAGCACCGCGTCGCCGGGCACGACGAAGCGGCGGATGATCAGGTCCAGGGCGTGGTTGGCGCCGTGGGTGGTGACGATCTGCCGCGGCGTGGCGCTGATGGCGTAGCTCGCCAGCTTGCGCACCAGGCTCTGGCGCAGGGCCGGGTTGCCGAGGCGGTTGCCGTAGCGGAACAGGTTGCCGGCGCCGCTGCGCATCACCTGGCGGGTGAACTTGTCGAGGCGCATGTCCTGCAGCCAGGCCACCGGCGCAAAGCCCTCGCCCAGCGGCGCCAGCCCCGGCTCGCGGACGAACTGCTGGCGCATCATCCAGATGGTGTCCATGGCCCGGGTGTAGGGCGGCGTTTCATCCGCCTCGGCCGCCTGCACCAGCACGCCGACGAAGAAGCCCTGGCCGTGGCGCGCCTCCACCAGGCCCTTGGAAGCGAGAATCTCGTAGGCAGTGATCACGGTGTTCTTCGAATGCCCGTGCAGACGCATGTATTCCCGCAGCGATGGCAGGCGGTCGCCGGCCTTGAGCACGCCAGCGCGGATCTGCTGCTCCACCGAATCGGCGACCTGCTGGGCAAGGGTGACACGAGCCATCGACGAACTCCTCGGTCTGTCCTGGGTACAGCCTGGGTACTGTTGGGCAAAACTGTACCTTTATCCAAGGGCACAGTGGCTGCACATTTAGCACCACGCCGGCGACGCGCTCAAGCCGCCGCCTCAACAACAATGACTCCAACGGAGCCCCCATGAGCCTCGACTCCCGCCTGCCCGATTTCCGCAACCTCTCCCCTGCCGCCCGCCTGGACCATCTCGGCCAGTTGCTCAACCTCAGCGGCGACGATGTGCGCCTGCTCGCCGAAACAGGCGCCCTGCCGATGGAGATCGCCAACGGCATGATCGAAAACGTCATCGGCAAGTTCGAACTGCCCTACGCGGTGGCCAGCAACTTCCAGATCAACGGCCGCGATGTGCTGGTGCCACTGGTGGTGGAAGAGCCGTCGATCGTCGCCGCCGCGTCCTACATGGCCAAGCTGGCTCGGGCCAACGGCGGCTTCATCACCTCCAGCAGCGCCCCGCTGATGCGCGCCCAGGTACAGATCGTCGGCGTGCAGGACCCGCTCAATGCGCGTCTGAGCCTGCTGCGGCGCAAGGACGAGATCATCGAACTGGCCAACCGCAAGGACCAGTTGCTCAACACGCTCGGCGGCGGCTGCCGCGATATCGAAGTGCACACCTTTGCCGACACCCCGCGCGGCCCGATGCTGGTGGCGCACCTGATCGTCGACGTGCGCGACGCCATGGGCGCCAACACCGTCAACACCATGGCCGAGGCCGTGGCGCCGCTGATGGAAGAGATCACCGGCGGCAAGGTGCGCCTGCGCATTCTGTCCAACCTGGCCGACCTGCGCCTGGCCCGCGCCCAGGTGCGCATCACCCCGGAGCAGTTGAAGTCCGCCGAGTTCAGCGGCGAGGCGGTGATCGAGGGCATTCTCGACGCCTACTCCTTCGCCGCCATCGACCCGTACCGCGCCGCAACCCACAACAAAGGCATCATGAACGGCATCGACCCGTTGATCGTCGCCACCGGCAACGACTGGCGCGCCGTTGAAGCCGGCGCCCACGCCTACGCCTGCCGCAGCGGCCACTATGGCTCGCTGACCACTTGGGAGAAGGACGGCAACGGCCATCTGGTGGGCACCCTGGAAATGCCGATGCCGGTCGGCCTGGTGGGCGGCGCCACCAAGACCCACCCGCTGGCGCAACTGTCGCTGCGCATCCTCGGCGTCAAGACCGCCCAGGACCTGGCCGAGATCGCCGTGGCCGTGGGCCTGGCGCAGAACCTCGGGGCCATGCGCGCCCTCGCCACCGAAGGTATCCAGCGCGGTCACATGGCGCTGCACGCGCGCAATATCGCCCTGGTGGCCGGCGCCCGTGGCGACGAAGTGGACTGGGTGGCTCGCCAACTGGTGCAGGCCCACGACGTGCGCACCGACCGCGCCGTCGAGCTGCTCAAAGAAAAGCGCGGCGAATGACCATGGCCCGCCCGCACGCGGTAAAAGTCTTCGAGGTCGGCCCCCGTGACGGCCTGCAGAACGAGCCCCGGCACCTGTCGGTGGACAGTCGCCTGGCGCTGGTGCGCGAGCTTGCGGCCACCGGCCTGCGGCATATCGAGGGCGGCGCCTTCGTGTCGCCGCGCTGGGTGCCGCAGATGGCTGGCAGCGACGAGCTGTTTCGCCGCCTGCCCAGCGGCGATGGCGTGAACTACGCGGCGCTGGTGCCCAACCTGCAGGGCTTCGACGCGGCGCTGGCAGCGGGTTGCCGGGAGGTGGCGGTGTTCGCCGCCGCTTCCGAGGCGTTCTCGCGCAACAACATCAACTGCTCCATCGACGACAGCTTCGAACGCTTCGCGCCGGTGCTGCAGGCCGCCAATGAAGCGGGTGTCCGGGTGCGCGGCTATGTATCCTGCGTGCTCGGTTGCCCGTTCAGCGGCGCGGTGGCACCGCAGGCCGTGGCCGAGGTGGCCCGGCGCCTGTATGCGCTGGGCTGCTACGAGATCAGTTTGGGCGACACCATCGGCGCCGGCCGGCCGGATGAAACCGCACGGCTGATCGAGCGCTGCGCCAGCGAAGTGCCGGTCGAGGCCCTGGCCGGGCATTTCCACGACACCTGGGGCATGGCCATCGCCAATATCCACGCCGCGCTGTCGCTGGGGGTGCGCACCTTCGACAGCTCGGTGGCCGGCCTCGGGGGCTGCCCTTACTCCCCCGGCGCCAGCGGCAACGTGGCGACCGAGGAGCTGCTGTACCTGCTGCACGGCATGGGCTTCGAGACCGGTGTCGACCTTGAGGCCGTGGCCCGGGTCGGCACCCGCATCAGCGCCGAACTGGGCATTGCCAACCGCTCCCGCGCAGGCCTCGCCCTGGCGGCAAGGAGTGCCGCCCGCCCCTGACCCGAACGCAGCTCCCGAACAAAAACAACAAGCCCGCAAGGGCAGGAGAATTCCATGACACCTGAATGCCGCCTGCACCGCCTCCGTCCGGAGGTGAACCATGGCTGACGACAACCTCTACGAAGTCTGGGGCGACACCGTGGACAGCCGCCACCTGCTCGCCGCCATCGCCGTTGGCGCTGCGTGCAGCCTGGGCGCCTTCTTTCTCGCCGAGCACCTGCTGACCGGCTGGGTCGAGTCGACCCAGATGGCCCGCGCCTACGCCATGCTGCTGGGCATCCTCGGCTCGCTGGTGGGCGGCGGCGTCAGCGCCTGCCTGTTCAAGCCCAAGCGCCATGTGGTCGAGCACATCGCCGATCCGGCCTGGCGCCAGCAAGTGATCGAAGAACTGCGCGTCGAATACGGTGGTATCGGCCAGTTGTCCGATCTGCCGCCCGAAGTGCGCAACGAACTGCGCGAACTGGGCCTGGAAAGCCTGTTCGACGAAGCCGAGCCCGCCACCCGGTCACTGCCCCGCAGCGCCACGCCGGCCCTGAAGGGAGGTACCGCCTGATGGACGCCCTGTTCGACCAGATCCTGATTGCCGCGCTGATGGGTGTGATCGGTGCCGTGGTGTTTTCCGCCATCGGCCTGATCTCCGGCAGCGACGAAACCACCACCCTCGCCCCGCTGACCTTGCTGGTGGTGCTGCTCGGCGTGCCTGCCGCCGGGGTGTTCACCTTCTTCCTCGCCGGCGCCGTGGCCAAGCACATGACCCACGCGGTGCCCACCGCCCTGCTGGGGATCCCCGGCGACACCATGGCCACGCCGCTGATGCGCGAGGCCAACTTCCTGCGCAACCTCGGCGTGCCGCATATCGCCCTGCGCAAGATGATCTCCGGGGCGGTGATCGCCGCCCTGGTCGCGGTGCCGCTGGCGGTGCTGTTCGCCGTGCTGCTGGCGCCGTTCGGCGATGCGATCAAGCAGGCCGCGCCCTGGGTGTTCCTCGCCGCCGCCACCACCATCGCCTACTTCTCCGCTGGCCGCTGGGCCTCGGTGCTGGCGCTGCTGCCGTTCGTGCTGGTGATCATTGCACTGCAGACCCTCACCGGTCAGCACGGGGTCAAGCTGAGTGTCAGCTACTTCCTCGGCATCGCCATCGGCCCGCTGATCGCCGCGCTGTTCGCCATGCTCGCACCGGCGGAACGGGCGCGGATGAAGCGCAGCGAGCCGCGCACCTTCTCGCTCTCGCCCGACGTGAAAAGCTGGGGCGGCTGGTTCCCCAACCCGCTGAAAGTGCTGGACCGCCGCCAGGCCGGCTGGACCCTGGCCACCGCCACGGTATCCAGCGCGACCTTCGTGTTCAGCCCGGTGGCGATGACGGTGATCCTCGGCGAAGTGGTGGGGGCGCGGATCAAGCACGCCTACCATCGCCTGACCTCGGTGATCAGCGTGCGCAACGGCGTCACCGAGCCCACCTACATCGCCGAGGCGCTGATCCCGCTGATCGCCTTCGGCCTGCCGCTGAGCCCAGTGGCCGCCGGCCCCGCCGCACCGCTGTTCAACGCCCCGCCACGCTTCACCGTGGACGCCGCCACCGGCCAGGTCAACAACCTGCACAACCTGCTCAGCGCCGGCGAGTTCCTGGCCTTCGGTATGCTGGCGGTGCTGATCGCCATCCTGATCGCCTACCCGTTCTCGATGAACTTCGCCCACCGCGCCGCCTCGTTCGTCTCGCGGCGCATCAGCCACGAGGCGGTGATCGCCACCTTCGTCGGCCTGATCCTGGTGATCGGCCTGTGGGAGGGCGGCCTGCTGGGCCTGTTGGTGATCCTCACCATCGGCCTGCTGGGCGGATTCCTGTACCGCTTCATCGGCTTCAACATCGGCGTGCAGTTCATGGGCTACTACACCGCCGTGCTCAGCGTGCCGGCCATCGTCGCGCTATTCGCCTGACCTGATCTTTCCCGGTTTTCCACGCAGCCTTGGGCGGCTGCGTGGCTTCACTCGCCCGCAAAAAAGGAACAACAACAATGAATATCCTTTGCACCCCTCGCCGCGTGCCGGCGGCTTGCGCCTGCCTGTTGCTCGGCGCCGGCAGCGTCCAGGCCGAAGGCTTCGTCGACGACGCCAAGGCCGGCCTGACCCTGCGCAACTTCTACATCAATCGCAACTTCGTCGACCCGGCGTTCGGCCAGGGCAAGGCCGAGGAATGGACCCAGAGCTTCATCCTCGATGCCCGCTCCGGCTTCACCCAGGGTACGGTCGGCTTCGGCGTCGATGTGCTGGGGTTGTATTCGGTCAAGCTCGATGGCGGTCGCGGCACCGCCAACACCCAGTTGCTGCCGGTGCATGACGACGGCCGCCCGGCGGACGATTTCGGTCGTCTGGGCGTGGCGCTCAAAGCGCGGATTTCGGCCACCGAGCTGAAAGTCGGCGAATGGTCGCCGATGCTGCCGGTGCTGCGCTCGGACGACGGCCGCTCGCTGCCGCAGACCTTCCAGGGCGCCCAGGTGACATCCCGCGAGATCACCGACCTGACCCTCTACGGCGCGCGTTTCCGGGGCAACAGCCCGCGCAACGACGCGAGCATGGACGATATGTTCATGGGCGGGCGCCCCGGCGCCACCTCGGACCGCCTCGACATCCTCGGCGGCGAGTACACCTTCAACGACAAGGCGACCCTGCTGGGTGTCTGGCAGTCGGAGCTGCGCGACATCTACCGCCAGCAGTACTACAACCTGACCCACCGCCAGGTCGTGGGCGCCTGGACCCTGGGCGCCAACCTCGGCTGGTTCGTCGGCAAGGACAGCGGCCGCTCGCTGGCCGGCGACATGGACAACCGCACCGGCTCGCTGATGCTCTCGGCCCGTACCGGCGGGCACACCTTCTACCTCGGCCTGCAGCGGGTCAGCGGCGACACCGGCTGGATGCGGGTCAACGCCACCGCCGGCACCAGCCTGGCCAACGACAGCTTCAACTCCAGCTACGACAACGCCCACGAGCGCTCGTGGCAGGTGCGCTACGACCATGACTTTGCCGTCGATGGCCTGCCGGGGCTGCAGTTCATGACCCGCTACATCAGTGGCGACAAGGTACAGGTCGGCGCCGTCAACGATGGCAAGGAATGGGGCCGCGAAAGTGAACTGGCCTATACCCTGCAGAGCGGGCCGCTACGCGACCTCACCGTCAAATGGCGCAACTCGACCCTGCGCCGGGACTTCAGCAGCAACGAGTTCGACGAGCATCGGGTGATCGTGAGTTATCCGCTTTCGCTGCTCTGATCCGGCCCTGGTGACAGACTTCAGGGCCTCATCGCTGGCAAGCCAGCTCCCACAGGATTCCAGGCATGGAACCTGTGGGAGCCGGCCTTGCCGGCGATGAGGCCGGCAAGCCCACAACAAATGCCCCGCCCTTGCGCCTCTCCCGACAAACAAACACCCCTCCATCCTGCATCTGTAGGATAGTGATCCCCTGCCAATCCACCGACACTCTCCAACAGGCCCTGCCAACGTCACCACGACGCTCCGGTCCTTGTTGAACCCGTGACGAAACCAATAAGAACAGTCGCCCAGAGGTATCCAACCCATGAGCGGTCATGAACACAGCCTTGCCAGCCTTCTCGGGGCCTTCAGCGCGATGACGCTGGAGCTGCAGCGCCTGGCGCAGAACAACGACATCGAGCACTTCCATCAGCCCGCCCTGGCGAGCATCAGCCAGGTGCTGCCCTTCTCCAGTGCCTGGTGGGGCCGCGCGGCGCTGATCGACGGGCTGCCGGAAGAACACAGCTCCTACCTCTACCATCTGCCGCCCAGCTACCTGCCCGACTGGCAGTCGATCCGCCACACCGACGTGACCATCGGCCGCGTCCACGAGCGGCCGGGGCAGGCAGTGATCGTCGACATGGCCGATCCCGACAATGGTGCCGGACTCAACTGGCTCGGCCAGACCTACGGCATCGGCGAGCTGCTGTGCGTGGTCTACATCGACCCGCAAACCCATCTCAGCGACCACCTGGCCCTGTACCGCGCCCCCGGCGCACCGCGCTTCACCGAACAGGACTGCCAGGTGCTCAACAACGTGATGCTGCACCTGGTGGCCGCCGTGTCGGCCAACCATATCCGCACCCTGGTGGCGAAACGGGAAATGCTCACGCCCTCGCGCAATCTGGCCCTGGCCGTGTGCGACCAGCGCGGTACCCTGCACTGCGCGGAAAAAGGCTTCGTCGATCTGCTGCTCGGCGAGTGGCCGCAGTGGAAAGGCCCGCTATTGCCCGTGGCGCTGGACGCCCGTGGCCACGACGGCAAGCGCGTGCAGATCGAAGCCTCGGCGGTGGGCGACCTGTTCCTCCTCGCGGCCCGCAGCCGCAGTGTGTTCGTCCAGCTCAGCCCACGGGAAAACGACGTCGCCCAAGGCTTCGGCGAGGGCAAGACCTACAAGGAAATCGCCCGCGACCTGGGCCTGTCGCCCAACACCGTGCGCCACCACATCCGTGCCATCTACCACAAGCTTGGGGTCAACGATAAAACCCGCATCGCCCATCTGCTGCACACCCCGCCTGACTGATCCGCTGCGCTGACACGCACTGACCGACTCGCCGGCCCCTGGCCGGCGACAGGCACCCCTTTGCCTTTTTTTCACTGCCCGGTATCGGCGAGCCGTTCGCCACACAACAACACAAAGAAGAGACGAAAAAGAGCATGAGCACCCCACAACCGCGTACCCTCGCCGCCCTTGCGTGCGGCCTGCTGAGCCTGCAGGCCGGCGCCGCCGACCTCAACGCCCGGGACTTCTTCGGTGCCCCCAGCGGCACCAGCCTCGGCGTGCTGTACCTGCCGGCCACCCGCGCCGATGACTTCCACGGCCCGGCCGACAGCACCGGCAAGGCCGAGCTGAAGGTCAACGCCGTGGCCTACCGCCAGGTGTTCTTCACCGACCTGTGCGGCACCCTGTGCACGCCACAGTTCATCGTGCCCTTCGCCGACATCGACGCGCGCCTGCCCGGCGCCACCCGCCACACCGGCGAAAGCGGCTTCGGCGACCCGCAGGTGGGCGGCACGCTGTTCTTCATCAACGACGCCGCCACCCGCACCTACAGCGGCCTGCTGACCCTGGTGACCCTGCCAGTGGGCGAGTACCACGGGCAGAATCCCGACGTGTCGCCAGGCGCCAACCGCTGGGGCACCACATTCGTCTACAACTACACCCAGGGCATCGGCGAGAAATGGGTGCTGGAAGCCAACCTCGAAGCCCAGCTCTACGGCAAGAACGACGACTACTTCGGCGCCGAGCTCAAGCAGGACCCGCTGTACCGCCTGCAGGCCTTCGCCTCCTACGATTTCACCCCCGCCACCTACGGTGCCCTGCGGCTGATCCACGCCGACGGCGGCGAACTGCGCATCAACGATCAGCGCATCGACGACACCCACAAGCGCTACACCCAGGTCGGTTTCGAAGTCGGTCACTGGCTCGACCAGCAGAACCAGGTGATGTTCAGCCTCTCGCAGAACGTCGCCACCGATAACGGCTACCACGGCACCGACGCGCTGCTGCGTCTGGTCCATGTGTTCTGAGCGGAGCGCGACCATGACCAGCCAAAGCAAATCACTCTCGGGCGCCAGTACGCTGGCCTCTTCGCAACTGGCGTTGCTGGCGGCCATCGTGCTGTTCGCCGCCATCACCCCGACCATCCTCATGACCGCCCCGGCCGTGGCCGCGCAACTGGCCACGCAATGGCAACTGAGTCCGTCGCAGATCGGCGACCTGTTCTCCGTGGAGCTGGGCGCCATGAGCCTGGCGACCCTGCCCGCCTTCTGGTGGCTGAAGCGGGTCAACTGGCGCAGCGCGGCGCTGCTGGCCGGGCTGCTGTTCATCGCCGCCAACCTGCTGTCGATCTGGGCGACGGACTATTCCACGCTGCTGGCGCTGCGCTTCTGCAGCGCCCTGGCCGGCGGCTCGCTGATGATCATCTGCCTGTCCAGTGCCGCCTCCACCGCCAATCCGAGCCGAGTCTACGGGCTGTGGGTGATGGGCCAACTGGTGGTCGGCGCCATCGGCCTGAGCGTGCTGCCACGGCTGTTCGAGCACTACGGCCTGGCGGCCTGCTACCTGATCCTCGCGGTGCTGATGGCGCTGTTCCTGCCGCTGGCCCGTTGCTTCCCGCAGGGCGCCCCGGTGGCCGAACAACGCCTCGATGACGGGGGGCGCGCGCCGACCTGGAAAGTGCTGCTGGGCATTCTTGGCATCCTCAGTTTCTACATCAGCCTCAGCGGTGTCTGGACCTTCATTGGCGCCATCAGCGCCAAGGCCGGGATTGCCGCCGACGCCAGCGGCGAGGTGCTGGCCATCGCCACGGTCATGGGCATCGTCGGTGCCGGTTGCGCCTCGCTGATCGGCGACCGTCTGCCGCGGGTGCTGCTGTTGCTGCTCGGCTACGGCCTGATGGCGGCCTCGGTGCTGTTGCTGCTGGGCCAGCCGCCGCTGGCACGCCTGGCGCTGGCGGCACTGGCGTTCAAGTTCACCTGGACCTTCATCCTGCCGCTGATCCTCGCCTGCCTGGCCGACCTGGACCGTTCCGGCAAGCTGATGAACGCCTCCAACCTGGTGATCGGTGGCGGCCTGGCCATCGGCCCGGCCATCGCCGGCCGGCTGATCGAAAGCACGGGTGGCTTCCAGCCGCTGCTGCTTTGCGCCACCACCCTGACCCTCGCCTCCCTGTTGCTGATTCTCGGCTGCCGGGCGAAAGCCTGAGCCGCCCTCATTCCCCAGAAAGAACGGAAAGACCATGAGCCGAAACACTGCTTTCTTCTTCGATGAACTCAGCCTGTGGCACAGCGCCGGGCTGCATGCCCTGACCCTGCCGGTGGGCGGCTGGGTGCAACCGCCGGCCGCCGCCGGTCACGCCGAGTCGCCGGAAACCAAGCGGCGCCTGAAAAGCCTGCTGGACGTCTCGGGCCTGACCCGCCAGTTGCAGGTGCGCGGTGCCGAGGCGGCCAGCGATGAAGACCTGCTGCGGGTGCATCCCCGCGCGTACCTGCAACGCTTCAAGGCCATGAGCGATGCCGGCGGCGGCGAGCTTGGCCCCCATGCGCCGATCGGCCCGGGCAGCTACGAGATCGCCCGGCTGTCCGCGGGCCTTGCCACGGCCGCCGTGGACGCAGTGCTGGCCGGCGAGGTGGACAATGCCTATTCCCTGTCGCGTCCACCGGGACACCATTGCCTGGCCGACAGCGCCATGGGCTTCTGCTTCCTCAACAACATCGCCATCGCCATCGAAGCCGCCAAGGCCAAACGTGGCCTGGGCAAGGTGGCGGTGATCGACTGGGACGTGCACCACGGCAACGGCACCCAGTCGATCTTCGAGGAGCGGGCCGATGTGCTGACCCTATCCCTGCACCAGGACGGCTGCTTCCCGGCTGGCTACAGCGGCGAGGACGACCGCGGTCGCGGCGCGGGCCTTGGGGCCAACATCAACATCCCGTTGCCGCCGGGCAGCGGGCATGACGCCTACCTGCACGCGATGGACCGCATCGTGATTCCGGCACTGGAGCGATTCGAACCGGAACTGATCATCGTCGCCTGCGGCTACGACGCCAACGCCGTGGACCCGCTGGCGCGGATGCTGCTGCACAGCGACTCGTTCCGGCAGATGACCCGGCGCGTGCGCGAAGCCGCCGAACGCCTGTGCCATGGGCGGCTGGTGCTGGTGCACGAGGGTGGGTATTCGGAGGCCTATGTGCCGTTCTGCGGGCTGGCGGCGATCGAGGAACTGGCCGGGGTGAGGACGGCAGTGGAAGACCCGATGCTGGCGTTCGTCGGGTTGCAGCAGCCGAGTGCGGCGGTGGTGGAATTCCAGCGCGGGCTGGTGGAGGCCATGGCCGGGAAGTTGGAGCGGTAAGGCTGTCACTGTCCGTGGTGTGACTGGTGGCCCCATCGTCGGCAAGGCCGACTCCCACAGGTATCGCGTCTGGCCCGGACTCTGTGAGAGCTGGCCTTGTCGGGGCGCCGAACCGCAGCGATGAGGCCGGCACAGGCCACGCTGTTGCCTGCAATGACGCCATCGTCGGCAAGGCCGACTCCCACAGGTATCGCGTCTGGCCCGGACGCTGTGGGAGCTGGTCTTGTCGGGGCGCCGAACCGCAGCGATGAGGCCGGCACAGGCCACGCTGTTGCCTGCAATGACGCCATCGTCGGCAAGGCCGACTCCCACAGGTATCGCGTCTGGCCCGGACTCTGTGGGAGCTGGCCTTGTCGGGGCGCCGAACCGCAGCGATGAGGCCGGCACAGGCCACGCTGTTGCCTGCAATAACGCCATCGTCGGCAAGGCCGACTCCCACAGGTATCGCGTCTGGCCCGGACGCTGTGGGAACTGGCCTAGCCAGCGATGAGGCCGGCACAGGCCACGCTGTTGCCTGCAATGACGCCATCGTCGGCAAGGCCGACTCCCACAGGTATCGCGTCTGGCCCGGACTCTGTGGGAGCTGGCCTTGTCGGGGCGCCGAACCGCAGCGATGAGGCCGGCACAGGCCACGCTGTTGCCTGCAATAACGCCATCGTCGGCAAGGCCGACTCCCACAGGTATCGCGTCTGGCCCGGACGCTGTGGGAACTGGCCTAGCCAGCGATGAGGCCGGCACAGGCCACGCTGTTGCCTGCAATGACGCCATCGTCGGCAAGCCGACTCCCACAGGTATCGCGTCTGGCCCGGACGCTGTGGGAGCTGGTCTTGTCGGGGCGCCGAACCGCAGCGATGAGGCCGTCAGCCACACCGCACATCAAGCCTCAGAAGTCATACCGCAGGTTCAGGGTCGCGTTGCGCGGCGCACCGTAGTGCCCGTAGCTGCCGGCCATGCCTGCGTAGTACTTCTCGTCGAACAGGTTGTCGACATTCACCGTCGCGGCCAGGTGGTCGTTGATCTGGTAGCGGGCCATCAGGCTGGCGACGGCGTAGTCGTCATCCTTGACCTTGGCGTTGTTGTAGCGGGTGAAGGTCAGCGCCTTGCTCGAGTTCCAGCTGACGCCACCGCCCAGGGTCAGCTTGTCCCAGTTCCCCGCCAGGCGATAGGTGGTCCAGAAGCGCACGGTATCCATGGGCAATTGTGTGGTCAGCCGCACGCCGTCGGCATCCTCGGTGCGCGAATGGCTGTAGCCGGTGTGCAGGTTCCATCCCGGAGAGAGCTCACCGGCGATCTCCAGATCAAACCCCTTGGTCTTCGCTCCGTCGACAGCCCGCGATGCATCCGCACCGGTGGGTGTGACCTGGCCCGGATCCAGTTCGGCGAAGTTGTCCCGCTCGACCATGTAGACCGCAGCATTGGCGTTCAAGCGGCCGCCGTAGAACTCGCCTTTCCAGCCCAGTTCATAGTTCTTGCCCACCACCGGATCGAGCACCTTGCCGTCCTTGTCCTGCGCGGACTGGGGCTGGAAGATGTCGGTGTAGCTGGCGTACACCGACTGCTCCGGCGTCAGGTCATAGATGAGGCCGGCATAGGGCGTGACCTCGCCGCTTTCGCGCATCTGGCGCGGGGTGCCGGCCAGGGTGATGCGCGAAAAGAAGTTGTAGTCGTAGCGGTAGTCGGAAACCCTGGCACCCAGCAACAGGTGCAACTCGTCAGTGAGGTTGAAGCGGTTGGCGACGAAGTAACCGCTCTGGCGCGTGCTGATATCCAGCAGCACCGATGCCCGGTAGCTATCACGGGCGAGGTAGTTATCCCAACTGTAGAAGTTGAAGTCGGCAACACCGCCGGTGAAGGAATCGTGATGATTCTTGTAGTCGGAGTAGTTGTACCCGAGCACCAGTTCATGGGCCCGGCCAAACAGCTCGTAACTGCCTTGCAGATTCACATCCACGCCCTTCTGCACCTGATCGGCGGAGATCCTCGCACGCTCGGCCTTGGCCGCACCGGTGGCCTGGTTCAGGTAGCTGAGCCCCGAGGTGCTCTGGTACCAGCCCAGGTCGGCATCGCGGTCCACGTCCATGTAGTTGGCGACCACCTTGAGCCGCCAGTCATCAGTCAGTTGCTGCTCAAGAGTGGCGGTGTAGTTCAGGGTTTCGAAATCGTCGTACATCCAGCGCGCACCGGAACTCACCGAGCGCGAAAAATCGGTCTGCCGGCCATTGGTGTACAGCAGCGGTACACCCGGCGCTCCGGTGGAACGGTACTTCTGGTAATCGACGCCGAAACGCAGCAGCGTAGTGTCGGTCAGATCAGCTTCGACGACGCCGTAGAGGATCTCCCGTTTCTGCCCATACCAGTCCATGAAGCTGTGGTTGTCCTGCTTGGCAGCCACCAGTCGCCCACGCACATTGCCGGTTTCGGTCAGCGGACCGGAAATGTCCGCCTCGCTGCGGTAGTTGTACCAGGAACCGACGCTGCCCTGGACATGGGCCTTGAATTCGCGGGTGGGTTTCTTGCGGATCAGGTTGATCACGCCCCCCGGCTCGCCGGCGCCCGTCATCAGCCCCGTGGCTCCGCGAACCACTTCGATGCGGTCATACAGGGCCATGTCCAGCAGCGTGCTGGGCATGTTGCGGGTTTCGTTCTGCTGGCTCGTGTTGACCCCGTCGAACTGATAGGAATTCACGGCGCTGCCGCGTGAATAGATATTGAATCGCTCGCCACCGTCCTGGGACATGGTGATACCGGGCGTCTGGTTGAGCACCTCGGTGATGCTCGCCAGATGCTGGTCATCCATACGCTGGCGGGTGATGACGCTGATGGACTGCGGCGTCTCGCGAATCGAGAGGTTCATCTTGGTCGCGGTGCTGGTCACACCGGTGGTGTAGGCGCCAGTCCCCTCGGTGGTTTCCCCAAGCCCGGTGGACTGGATGCTGGTAGCGCCCAGCTCGATCGAGCCGTCGTTGCCAGCCTCGATGATCTGGTAGCCGCCATCGCCCAACGCCACGGCACGCAGGCCACTGTTGCCGAGCAAGCGCCGCAGGGCCTCGCCTGGCGTGTAGCGACCACGCAGGCCGGAACTGGCCCTGGTCGCCAGCAGGTGCTGGTCGAAGACGATGTTCAGGCCGGTGCTGCGGCTCAGTTGGGTCAGGGCGCTGTCGAGGCTGCCACTGCCGATGTCGAGCTGGACGGCGGCGACCGCCTGTTCCTCGGCCTGCACCAGCGAGCAGGCGGCAATGCCAAGGCCCAGGCACAGCACGGCATGACGGACCGCGCGGCTGAGCCGGCGAGGTTGGGCTACGGGGTTGTTTCGATGATTCACGGGGGACTCTCGGAGTGGGTTCAGGAAGACATTCGAAGAGCTATGCCGTCCCGCGAACGAAATCCCCTCAGGGCCTCGCCGATTTTTTTCGAAGAAGGTCTCAGGCCGCTGCCAGCCGCACCCAGTAACGGGTCAGGCGCTGGACCCCGAGCCGGTGCGAACGGGCGATCAGGTCGACCGCCTGTTGCGGCCGATCGGTGCCGAAATTGCCGCTGACCGGCAGCCCGGCGATCGCCGGATCGCAGCCCAGATGGCCGACGCAATAGCGGCCCAGCTCCGCGAGGACCTCACCCAATGGCAGGTCGCGGGCGATCAGCATACCGTCACGCCAGGCGCTGTGTTGCGCGGTCAATGCCGGCAAGGGCAGGCTCTGGACGGCACCGATGCGCCAGCGCTCGCCGGCCTGCGCCACCAGGGTGTCGGCGCCGCGGCGGACCTGCACCGCGCCCTCCGCCACCGACAGGCAAGTGGCGCCGTCCAGCAAACGGGCCTCGAAGCGCGCGCCAAGGGTCTCCAGCAGGCACTGCGGTGTCTGCACCCGCAACGGCCGGTTCGCCGCATCGCGACCGCTGTCGAGGGCGAGTTCACCGCGCAGCAGGGTCAGCAGGCGCTGCTGGCTGTCGAAGTCGAGGCTGACGGCGCTGTCGGTATTGAGATCGAGCACGCTGCCATCGTCCAGGGTCCAGCGCCGGTGTTCGCCGATGCGCGTGCTGTAGTCGGCCACCAGGCGCTGCCACGGCGTGTACGCACGGGCGCTCCAGCCGGTGACGCCGACACCTGCCAGCAAGGCCAGCAGCTTGAGCGCCTGACGCCGTTGCAGGCGACCTTCGGGCAGGCGGTCGAGGGTCTTCAGCGCGGCCGCCTTAGGCAGCCCGGCAAACCGCCCGCTCAGGCTCTGCATGCGCTGCCAGGCCTGAACGTGCTCGGGCCTGGCGGCCAGCCATTGCTCGAAGGCCTGGCGGGTGTCGCTGTCCGGAGTGTTGAAGGTCATCTTCAGCGACCAGTCGATGGCCTGATCCACCACATCACCCTGCAGCTCGGTGAGTGGCCGGGTCACAGCGGCTGCGCCTCGAAGGTCGCCACGTAGCAGTGGCGCATGGCCTGGGCGATGTAGCGCTCGACACTGGCCACCGAGACCCCGAGCTCACGGGCGATGGCCGGGCACTTCAGTCCTTCGAGCTGGGCCAGCAGGAACGCCCGGCGCACGATAGGCCGCAACTGATCCAGCAAACGGTCGATCGCCACCAGGGCCTCCAGGGCCAACAGACTGGTTTCCGGCGACAGCGCCTGCTCCTCGGGCAACTCGGCCAGGGTCTCCAGCCATGCCCGTTCGATATCGCGGTGGCGCCACAGGTCGATCACCAGGCCCCGGGCGATGGTGCGCAGGTACGCACGGGGCTGGGCCAACTGGCCGGCCATGCGCCGCTGCATGACCCGCACGAAGGTGTCCTGCGCCAGATCCGCTGCATCCGCCGAATTGCTCAGGCGGTTGTACAGCCAGCCGCGCAGCCAGGTGTGGTGCTGCAGGTACAGTGATTCGATCGTCGCGGGATGTTCGGGGGTGGGCATGCCGGTTCCTGTGGCCTGTCACAATTGATAAGCAATCTTATTATCATCTTGCCATCATCGTTTTGTGAAGCCTCGGCGATGATCGAGCTCATTCGGGCGTGTCACAGGCCGCGCCGGAATTGGGCTATCGTCTGCCGCTCACCGTACCCGCCGAGCCCTCTCCCATGCACATTGTCATCCCCGACGACTACCAGGACGTGATCCGCTCCCTCGACTGCTACCGCCGTCTGGCCGGGCACGACGTGACCGTCTATCACGATCGCCAGCCGGCCTCTGCGGACGAACTGGCCACGCGCTTCGCCGAGGCGGACGCCCTGGTGCTGACCCGCGAACGCACCCGCATCGACGCCGCCCTGCTCGACCGCCTGCCGAAACTCAGGCTGATCAGCCAGACCGGCAAGGTGTCCGGCCATCTCGACCTGGACGCCTGCAGCGCACGCGGCATCGTCGTCACCGAAGGGCGTGGCTCGCCGGTGGCGCCTGCCGAACTGGCGTGGACGCTGATACTCAACGCGAGGCGCCAACTGGTCCCAGCCATCGAAGCATTCCGTCAGGGCCAATGGCAGGTCAACCTGGGCCAGGCGCTGTCCGGGCAGGTGCTTGGAATCTGGGGCTACGGCAAGATCGGCCAGCGCCTGGCGCGCTACGCCGCCGCGTTCGACATGCCGGTGCTGGTCTGGGGCAGCGACACCAGCCGCGCTGCCGCCGAAGCCGACGGCCATCGCGCCGCCAGCTCCCGCGAAGCCTTCTTCGCCGAAGCCGACATCCTCAGCCTCAACCTGCGCCTGTCCGAGCGCAGCCGCCATGGGGTGACCTTCGACGACCTCTCGCGCATGAAGACCGACGCCCTGCTGGTGAACGTCAGCCGCGCCGAACTGATCGCCCCCGGCGCCCTGCTCCGCGCCCTCGACGCGGGACGGCCGGGCAGTGCCGCCGTGGACGTGTACGAGGACGAACCGGTGCTCGACCCCAACCATCCCCTGCTCCGCCACCCGCGGGTGCTGGCCACGCCGCACCTGGGCTATGTGGAGAAGAACGGCTACGAGCTGTACTTCGGCGATGCCTTCGACAATGTGCTGGCGTTTTTCGCGGGCAAGGCGAAGAACGTGGCGAACCCGGAGGCGTTATCAGTCGGCCGCTCCTGAGCCTTCCCCGGTCGGCATGCCCGCGTCGATTGTCAGGCGCCAGAAAAGGATGCTGGCATAGCGCCTTTACTTGATTTAGCGTTCGCCCACAAAAGCCTGTGGTCAGGGCGCGAACGGTCATTTCGGGGGGAGCATGGGCACGATAAGCAAGGGCACGGCACAGGTGCAGAAGCAGGGATACGTCGGGATTGCCCTGCGACTTGCCAGCGTGGCGGTGGCGGGCAGTCTGTTGAGCGGCTGCGTGGCGCAGGTCGCCCACGCGGTGTTTTCGCCGGTGCTGGATTCGGCCAGCCACGCCCTGCAGACGCCTGAAAGCGTGGGCATCACCCCCTCCTCCTGGCGAGGCAAGAGCTGCAAGGACCTGGCCTCCAGTTACGACTACATGGCGGACGTGCAACGCAAAACCGCCGCCTCCGGCGATGCGCACATGGCCAAGGTGCATGGCTGGCAGATGGATGCGATCCAGCAGGTGCGCAACGAGCAGCATTGCCTGACGCCGGACAACACGGCCAGTACGGCCAGCACCGCGCCGCCGGCACCGACAGCCAGCGTGCCCGCCACGAGCCCGAACCAGGCCGCCACCGACCTCGGGCTCACGCTGCAAAGCCCCTCCCCCGAGCTGGTCAAGGCGCTGGGCCTGGAAGACGGCAAAGGCGCCTGGGTGGTGAGCGTCACGCCGGGAAGCCCGGCGGCCAGGGCCGGTCTCAAGCCGATGGATGTGATCCTCGATGTGGCCGGGCAGATGGTCAGCGTCCCCGCCGACGTTCTGGCGATCGCCGGGAAAATGCGTGCGGGTTACCAGGCGCCATTGAGCGTCTGGCGCGACCACAGCGAGAAGAGCCTGACCCTGAGCATTCCGTCCGGCTTGATGGCTGCGGCCGTTCCAGCCACCCCGCCAGCGGCGTTGCCCGTCGCAGCGCCCGTGGCCGCAGCACCCACCCGGCTGGAGTACTGCTACCTGTACCTGACCTCCAGCGACTACCACAAAGACCCGGATGTGCTGTCACCGGTGTTCAGGGACGCCAGCGTCAATACCTCGGTCCAGCAGCAGATGGCGGCAATGAAAACCTTCGTTGCCAAGGTGAACCGGCAGCAACCGGGCATCTGGCAGGACTTCGCCTACAACGCCGCGCAGTGCAACACCAACAGCGGCGTGTGTTTTGCGGCGGCCAAGCCGGTGTTCGGGCCAGCCCAGTCCGTCATGCTGCGTTGCTTCGCCTCCTCGGCGGAGGCCGACACGAAGCGTTCGGCGGATGAGGTGGCCGACCCCACGGCGACGACCCTTGCCATGCCGTAAGGCGTGCGAGGAAGGGCCAGGGCCGGTGCTCAGTCCTTGGCCCGGCGCAGCGTTTGCTCGAAACGCTTGCTGCCGATGACATAGGTGCTGAGCAGCGTGCCGTCGGCCGCGGGCGCCAGGGTCATCGGCGTCGTGCTCTTGTGGTAAGGGTGGCGATAGCCCGTCGGCTTTTCCGTATAGGCGAAGCTCTGGTAATGCAGCACGTCGCCTTCCCAGCGCACCGCGTTGAACAGGTAGGTCCAGTCCTCGTTGCTGGGGATGCTCAGGTACAGCTGGCCGTCGGAGCCAGGCTGAATCCGCACCTGGGTGAACCCCTTGTCGCTCACCCAGTTGCCGGTGTAGCGCTCCATACCGGCGTGCGCAGGGATGACCGGCGCAGGGACGAAGTCGTCGGCCCGATAAGCCGTCCGGCGCGCGGCTTCGGCCTTGGCATTGGGGAAGAACCGGCACAGCGACTCAACCTTGTCGACCTTCCGGTACATGAACTTCAAGTTCACGTCGGCCACCTTCATCCCCAGGACCATGAAGTTGCCCTCGTAGGCCAGCACCTGAAGGTCGAACGAATTCTGCGGCGACTGGACATGGATCGACCGGCCATCGCTCGCCAACGAATACTCGGACACTTCGACCTCCCGCTCGCGGCTTTCCACGCAGTTGAACGGGTGCAGGCGAACCTTGCCGTCGGCCTGGTATTCGGCGACGTTAGCGATGCCGTTTTCCAGCGGCATCATGGCCCAGATACCTACCAATTGACCTTTATCGAGGGTCGGGGCGCCCTGGTGGCTGGCGCAGCCCGTGAGCAGTGCGGTGGCTAGGGTGAGGCAGAAAAGCGGCTTGAGCATGAGGTTCGTCCATGAGAGCAATCGTCGTATCCGCCAGGGGTCAGCGGGCCCGGGATGATAACGTCGCCATCAAAAAGCCACCACTCTCTCTTCGATACCGGTCGAAGGCGAACGGAGGATACAGGCCCACCCACGACATGAATTGATCTGATAATCGTTATCATTTATGGTGCGCCATCGCACCGAAGGGGTTACCCGTGATGAACGATGATCTGAGCCAGGTCTATACCGAGCACAACGGCTGGCTCAAGCAATGGCTGTACCGCCGCCTGGGCTGCTCGGCCCAGGCGGCCGACCTGGCACAGGACACTTTCCTGCGGATCCTCCAGGCGCAACAGAAGGCCGGCGCCAGCCTCAGCCTGGAGCGGCCTCGGGCGTACCTTGCGACCATCAGCCGGCGCCTGGTCTACGACCATTTCCGGCGCCAGTCGCTGGAGCGCGCCTATCTGGACATGCTCGCGCAACTGCCCGAAGTCTTCGCCCTGTCCGAGGAAGAACTGCTGTCGATGCGCCAGACGCTGCAGCAGCTGGACGCCCTGCTCGACGGCCTCAAGCCGATGGTGCGTTCGGTATTTCTGCTGGTGCAACTGGAGGGCCTGACCTACGTTCAGGTGGCGCAGCGCCTGGGCATCGGCGAACGCACCGCCAAGCGCCACATGGCCAGCGCACTGGAAGCCTGCATCCTGTTCGAAGACGATTTCTGATGCCCACCGAACGCGCCCCCATTACCCCCGACGTGGCCCGGCAAGCCGCCCATTGGCACATGCGAATGCTCGACGAGCCGGTCAGTGCGGCCGACCGCGACGCCTGCGCCCATTGGCGCGCGGCCGCCCCCGAGCACGAGCGGGCCTGGCAGAAGGCGCAGCGGGTGCAGGCGCAGTTGGGCCTGCTGCCACGGCGGCTGGCCCTGGGCACGCTCAACCGCGAGCGGCGTCAGACCATGAAGCACCTGCTGGCGCTGGCGATCGTTGCGCCCCTCGGTTATGTCGCCTATCGCCAGGCAGTGCCGGCCGCCGCCTACGCCACGGTGGTCGGCGAGCATCGCCGGGTGGAACTGGCGGACGGCACGGTACTGGACCTGAACACCGACACCGCCATCGACCTGAACTTCGACCCGGAGCAACGGCTTATCACCCTGCTGCGTGGCGAGATCCTCGTGGACAGCGGCACCGATGCCGGAAGCCCTCGCCACCGCCCGTTGCGGGTCGCCAGCCGGCAAGGACTTATGGAAGCGCTGGGCACCCGTTTTCTGGTCCGCCAGCACGAGGGCAGCACGCAGCTCGCGGTGCTCGAAGGTGCCGTGCGGATAACCCCCATGCAGGGCCCGCAGACCACCGTCGAGGCCGGCCAGCAGAAGATCTTCGATGGTCTCGGGCTGGGGCCCGCAAGTGCCGCCCGCGAACAGGACAGCCTGTGGACCCGTGGCCGGCTGATCGCCGAGGAGATGCCGCTGGGCGAATTCCTGAGGGAACTGGGACGCTACCGGTCGGGCTGGCTGCGCTGTCAGCCTGAGGTCGCCCGACTGCCGATCAGTGGTGCATTCCAGCTCGGCAACACCGACGCGATCCTGGCCGCGCTCCCCGCCACGCTGCCGGTGCAGGTCCAGTTCCGCACCCGCTACTGGGTCACCGTGAGTGCCCGTTGAAAAAAGTTGGCCCGATTTCCCGGCTCATCAGTCCTTGGATATGACACTGCCATCTACCTGGGGACTTTCTTTTCCATGATCCGCTCTTCTCGACCCGTCAGCAGCACCGCGCGCTACCGCCGCGCCCTCGCCCTGAGCGCACTGGCGCTCGCTCTGCAGGGTGTTGCCAGCACCGCTTCGGCGGCGCCCGTCCAGGCGCCACAGACCTGGAGCATCGGCTCCGGCAGCCTGGCCCAGGTACTGGCGCGCTTCGCCAGCGAAAGCGGCGTGACCCTGCAATACAGCCCGGAACTGGCACGCGGGCTGTCCAGCCCCGGCCTGCACGGGCACTACGGTATCGAAGAAGGCTTTCTCAAGCTGCTGGCCGGCACCGGTCTGCAGGCGGTACGCCGTGGGGACGGCGTGTACGGCCTGGAGCCACTGCCGCGTAACAGCGGCGCGCTCGACCTGGAGCCGCTGAGCATCAGCGGACGCCAGGTCGAAGCCACCACCGAGGACTCCGGCAGCTACACCTCCAGCGCCGCGACCATCGGCAAGTCCACCCACCGCCTCAAGGACATTCCGCAGTCGGTCAGCATCGTCACCCGCAAGGCCATGGATGATCAGCGCCTCGACACCCTCGACGAAGTCCTGGAGAAAACCACCGGCGTCACCACCTTCCAGAGCCCGTCCGGCGGCAAGTACATCTACTCCCGCGGCTTCGAGGTGGAGACCATCCAGTACGACGGCGTGCCGCTGGACCGCCGCTACTACGCCATCGGCAGCAGCTTCACCGCCGATACCCTGCTGTACGACCGCGTCGAAGTGCTGCGCGGCGCCAACGGCCTGCTGCAAGGCAGCGGCAACCCGGGCGCTGCGGTCAACCTGGTGCGCAAGCGGCCGAAGGCCGAGCCGGCCCTGTCCATCACCGCCAGCGCCGGCTCCTGGGGCACCTATCGCCAGACCCTCGACGCCAGCACCCCGCTCACCGCCGATGGCGCGTTGCGCGGTCGCCTGGTGGCCGCCCACGAAGACCAGAACTACTTCTACGACACCGCCGAAAGCCGCAAGAACGTGCTCTACGGCATCCTCGAATACGACCTTGGCGACGCCACCACCGTGGCGGCGGGTGCCAGCGTCGAAGACCTGCATGCGGTGCCGTTCTTCAGCGGCCTGCCGCGCAACAAGGATGGCAGCGCGGTCAACGTCAGCCGCTCCACCTACACCGGCGCCGACTGGAACCAGTGGGACAACAAGCAGACCACCTACTTCGCCGACGTCACCCACGACTTCAACGATGACTGGCGCCTGAAGGCCGCCGGCAGCTATGTGCGCGAGACCAACTACATCCTCTACAGCTTCGGCCGAGGCGCGGTGGACCCGGCCACCGGCGACGGCATGCGTTCGCGGGCCTACCTGTACGACTTCGAGAACGTCAACAAGGGCGTCGACATCAACCTCACCGGCAAATGGCGCGCCCTGGGCCTCGAACACGAAGTGGTGGTGGGCGCCAACGCCAGCGATCTGCAGACCGATGACCTGCAAGGCGGGTTGCTCAACCTCGGCGCGATCAACCTCTACGACCCGGTGTCGCCGCAGCGCCCGACCCTGGACCAGTTGCTGGGCACCACCTACGCCGGCACCTCCCGCGGCAAGATCACCCAGAACGGCATCTACGGCGTGGTCCGCTACAAGCTGGCCGAGCCGCTGACCCTGGTGCTGGGCGGGCGCACCAGCAACTACAAGTACGACTACGAACTGCAGCGCTTCAACACCGACTCGCCGCCAGCGGCCAAGGCCCGCGAAAGCGGTGTGTTCACGCCGTACGGCGGCCTGATCTACGCGCTGAACGAACAGTGGTCGGCCTACGCCAGCTACGCCGATATCTTCAAGCCGCAGACCGAGCTGAGCGAAGACATCACCACCCTCAAGCCCATCACGGGCGCCAACTACGAGCTGGGCCTGAAAGGTGAACTGCTCGATGGCCGGGTCAATACCAGCTTCGCGATCTTCCGCATCGACCAGGAAAACCGCGCCCAATACGACGGCAACTCGCCGTGCGGCCTCAGAGGCGAGGACAACTGCTACGTGGACGGCGGCAAGGCCCGCTCCACCGGCTTCGATGCCGAGATCAGCGGCGAGGTGCTGGACGGCCTGCAACTGTTCGCCGGCTACACCTACACCAAGACCGAGTACCTCAACGATGCGGGCGATGGCGTCGGCTTCTCGGGTGCGGCCTACAACAGCTACACGCCGCGCCACATGCTGCGCTTCTGGAGCGACTACACCCTGCCCGGCGAGCTGAAGCAGTGGACCGTCGGGGGTGGCGCCAGCATCCAGAGCGAGAATTACCACAGCAACTTCGGCGGCACCGACGGCGTGGGCGACATTGAACAGGCAGGCTATGCGATCTGGAACGCTCGCCTGGCCTACAAGATCAACCAGAACTTCAGCGTCTCGCTCAACGGCAACAACCTGTTCGACAAGAAGTACTACTCCACCATCGGCTGGCTGCATGCGGCGAACCACTACGGCGATCCGCGCAACTACACGGTGACGCTGCGGGCTGATTTCTGAGGCCGCTCCGATGCCCCGGCAAATCGGTTGCTGACTGATGTTCCGGACCTGTGGGAGCTTGCTCCCACAGGCTGGGCTGCTCCTACTGATTCATCGTCAGGATGATCTTCCCGACATTCTCCGCCGACTCCATGCGCCGATGGGCGTCGGCTGCCTGCGCCAGCGGGAAGGTGCTGTCCAGCACCGGCTCCAGGCTGCCGCCACCCTCGAAACGATCGAGCCAGTGTTCCCGAAAGCGCCGGATCATCGCGTGCTTCTCCGGCTGGCTGCGGGACTTCATCACCGTGCCGATGATCCGCAGGTGACGGTAGAGGATGTCTTCCAGTTTCACCGTCACCTCCCCGCCGCCACCGAGTATCCCGACCTGGATCAGCCGTCCGCCGTTGGCCAGCGAGTGGAGGTTGCGGGTGAAATACGGCTCGCCGATAAAATCGACGATCACATCCACGCCCCGGCCCTGGGTGTGCCAGGTGATGGCTTCGGCGAAGTCCTGGCGCTTGTAGTCGATGACGATCTCGGCCCCCAGGTGCTCGACCCGCTCGACCTTGCTGCCATCGGTGGTCGCATAGACGGTGGCGCCCGTGGCACAGGCCAGTTGCACCGCAGCGGAACCGACCCCGCCCGCCGCCGCATGGATCAGTACCGACTCGCCACGTTGCAGCCCCGCCAGGTGCAGCAAGGCTTCATGGGCCGTGACAAACACCTCGGGAATCGCTGCCGCATGGATGTAGTCCAGCGACGCCGGAATCGGCATGGCCATGCGGTAATCGATGCGCGCCCGTTCGGCGTAGGCGCCGCCACCTACCACGCCCATCACCCGGTCGCCGACGCGGTAGCCAACGACCTCGCTGCCGGTCTCGATCACCTCGCCGGCGATCTCCAGGCCGATGATCGGTGAGTCGCCAAAGTCCGGCTGGCCATAACCGCCCTTGCGGTGCGTGAGGTCGGCGCGGTTGACCCCGGCGGCGTGGACACGCACCAGCAGGTCGGTGGGGCGCACGTGCGGCGTCGGAACCTCTGCGAGCCGGAGCACGTCCGGGCCGCCGAAAGTGTCGAAGGTGATGGCGTTCATGAGGGCCATGGGGTCGTCCTTAGATCTGGCTGATGAATTTGTTTGTCAGGTAGTGCTCGATGCCCTCGGTTCCACCTTCGGAACCGTGGCCACTGTCCTTGATGCCGCCGAAGGGCAGTTCGGTGGCGACGATGCGGTACTGGTTGATACCGATCATCCCCGCCTCCAGCCCGTCGGCGACATCGATGGCGGTACGGGCGTCGCGGGTGAAGGCGTAGGCCGAGAGGCCAGAAGGCAAGCGGTTGGCTTCCGTCAGCGCGTCCGCCAGTTCATCGAAGGGCATCAGGACGGCGATCGGGCCAAAGGGTTCTTCGTGCATGATCCGCGCATCCATCGGCACATTGGCCAGCACCGTCGGGGCGAAGAAAAAGCCGGGGCCGGGCAGGCTTTCGCCACCGCTCAGCACCTGCGCGCCACGGGCCACGGCGTCGGCCACCAGCGCTTCCATCTTGGTCAGTTGCCGCAGGTTGGCGAGCGGGCCGACACGGGTTTCCGGATCCAGGCCATTGCCCACCCGTAGCGCCCGGGTGGCGGCGACGAAGCGCTCGACGAACTGCGCATAAACGCCGCGCTGGATCAGAAAACGGGTCGAGGAAATGCACACCTGGCCAGTGCCGCGGAAGCGGTTGGCGGCGCCCTCTTGCGCCGCCCGCCCGACGTCGGCGTCGTCGAACACCAGCACCGGCCCATGGCCGCCCAGCTCCAGGGTGATCGGCTTGACGCCCTCCGCCGCCCGGGCCGACAGCAACCGGCCAATCGGCACCGAGCCGGTGAAGGCGACCTTGCGGATAACCGGCGACGCGATCAGGTGACGAGAGACCTCGTCCGGCACACCGAACACCACCTGCAACACCCCTTTGGGCAAGCCGGCGTCATCCAGGGCACGGGCCAACGCCAGCGCCGTGGACGGGCTTTCTTCACCGGGCTTGAGAATCACAGTACAACCAGCGGCCAGGGCGGCAGACAGTTTGCGCGCCGGGGTGATCGCCGGGAAATTCCATGGCGTGAACGCCGCCACCGGCCCGATGGGCTCGCGCTTGACCAGTTGCAGCACGCCGGGGCGGTTGGCAGGCACGACGCGCCCCTCGATACGCCGGGCGCTTTCGGCGAACCATTCGAAATACTCCGCCGCGCGGGTCACCTCATCCAGCGCCTCGGCCAGTGGCTTGCCCTCCTCCAGCGTCATCTGCGTGGCGATGGAGGCGGCGCGTTCGTGGATCAGTGCAGCGGCGCGCTTGAGGATGGCGGCGCGCTCGGCAGGCACGGTCTTGCGCCATTGCGCGAAGCTGCGCTGTGTCGCTTCAAGAGCGCGGTCCAGGTCGGCCGCCGTGGCCAGCGGCACCTGGCCGATTTCCTGCTCGGTGGCCGGGTTGACCACGGCGGCGGTCGCACGCCCTTCGTGGCCGATCCATTCACCGTCGATAAACAGGTACAGAGCGTCGTAGTGAGTCGTCATGGGGGTCGCCTTCATGGGTTCTCGGAAGTCAGGCCACACCATGGAGCGGGCTGGCCTGTGCGATCGAGTCTAGGGACGACGGCCTCGCCGATTTAGCCCGGCAGGAGGGAATCAGTGTTGTGCCCAGAGGAAATATCGCTTTCTAATGGGCGCGATTTCGCACTCGGGAAGCAGGAAATGGACAAGCTGTCGAACATGTCGGTGTATGTGAAGGTCGTTGAAATGGGCAGCTTCACCGCCGTGGCCAACCACCTCGACTCCACGGTCGGCAACGTCTCCCGTGCCGTCTCCGCACTGGAACAGATGCTCGACACCCGCCTGCTGCAGCGCTCCACGCGGCGCCTGTCGGTGACCGATGCCGGGAGGCGCTTCTACGAACGCTGCACGGCGATCCTCGCCGACCTGGAAAACGCCGAGGCCGAGGCCCGCAATGCCCTGCTCGAACCCCGTGGCACCCTGCGGGTGCATTGCGTGCCCGGCCTGGCACGGCACCTGGTGACCACTGCCGTGCTCGACTACCGCAAGGCATTCGCCGAGGTAAGCGTCGACCTGCTGCTCTCGCAGCGCATGCCCAACCTGCTGGAAGACCAGCTGGACGTCTCGATCCAGATCGCCCGGGTACTGCCGGACTCCGCCTACGTCAGCCAGAAGATCGGCGTCAGCCACTGCGTGCTGGTGGCCTCCCCCGACTACCTGACCCGCCATGCGCCGCCGCAGACACCGCAGGACCTGCGCGACCACCACTGCCTGCTGCTCGGCACCGTCGATTACGCGCGGGATGAATGGCAACTCAAGAGCCCGGCAGGCGACTTCACCTTCGTGCCCGCGGGCGCCAGCTTCAGCGTGAACGATATGGAGGCCATGTCGGTCGCCATCAGGAGCGGCGCGGGGATCGGCTTGCTGGCCGGGTTTTCGGCGATCGAGGATCTGCGTTCAGGGGCGTTGGTGCGGGTGCTGCCCGATTACCACACCCAGGAGCGCAACGTGTATGCGGTGTACACCTCGCGCCAGTTCGTGGATGCGAAGATCAGCCGGTTTGTCGAGGTGCTGAAGGAACAGGTTGGCGGGCAGTTGGCGGGGATTGCGCTGGAGTTGATCAGGACGTGAGCGCGAAGAGAGCATCAGCGCTCTCGTTGAAAAACTGATGGATGTGTCTGGGTTCGCTCCCACAGAATGGACTGCGCCTACCGCGGCCAACCTGCGGCTGATGTCGCACCGCCTGCAGACTGAATGCTTGACTTACGCCGCGTCTGACACACGGTTTAAGTCGCTCGCGGGGACGGTGCTCCGCCGCCGTTAACCGAACGTTATGTAAACAAGGGAATGTATGCGTTTATTTTTAGTTTTTTTCCTCTCTCTGCTTTCAGGCCTTTCGTCAGCAGGTTCTGAGCTTGACAACATGATCGAACGCTACGAATCACAAAAAAATGCTGATTATCTAAACAATCAAGAGCTGGCTTTTTTAAGCCACGACATTGGCATGCGTCTTTTGGCGAGCAAACAATACGACGCCGCTATCAGTTACTTTAAAACCGCATTGGAGATCGACCAGAACATTGACAAAAACGACCCTCTTCTCGGAGGGCGCTGGACATATTTAGGCCAGGCCTACACGTTCAGCGGACAGATAAGCAATGGCATTGAGTCGCTCCAGCGAGCCCTCCAGATCGATGAGCAACACTACCCTGAAGGGAACCTGAATATTGGAATTGCACACGGAAATCTGGGTTGGGCTTTGATTCGATCTCGAAACTACCAAAGGGCAAATGAGCATTTAAAAATAGCGTGCGCGATTTTTTTGACAGAGCTTGGCGAAAACCACCCCCAAACCCTGGACTGCCACAAGAAGATGAACGTTACGCTCAAGCACCTGAGAGAGAACCAACCCTAGGGATACATGGCCCAGCCAACGAACAGTGGATTGACCAGTTGATGGAGCAGGAAAAGAACGGCCAACTGGACAAACAAATCATGATAGAGGCCGCGCCCGGACCGCCGTGATCGGCGGCGAAGCCGTCGTAAAGCCTGAAATCCCCGGTCTGAGTGATACACCCGGGATACCGGTTTTGGGGCCGCGTTGCGGCCCTTCGCGGCGGTCCGGCGTTCCGGTGAATCCCCACAGGATCGCAAGTGATCCGGCCCCATGTGCCTGACTGCAAGATGTGTAGATACCCATGCTAGTCACTGCTACTGCCCATCAGAATCCATCTTTTCCCACCGCCCTGAATATCGAAAGCGAAGTCCCAGAACACGGGATAAGCCGGATGACCTTTGCTTAGCCAGAATGAGGTTATGGTGCTGGCCTGGTCCAGACGCACATGCATGAACAGCTCTTCAACAAGACTCAGGATTTCGGAGCGCTTTGCATTCAGGTCCAGTGGGCCGTAACCGCCATCCCCGACGTGCAGCAGTTGCTCGGTAACCTCTCTGCGGGCCTCGCTTGCCGTCACGCGGGACTGCCCGCCAACGATCACGTCGTTGCCAGTGGAACAGGCAAGTTGCGCCTGGAGCGTTCTATCCAGCTCGAAGGGTCCGTAGGTGTCAACCCAGACCGAATAGTTGAACCCCTCCAGGAGGTGCTCAAGCCTGAGGATTTCGTTTGCGCGTGAATCCTGGGTGATACGCATGCGGGCTCCGTGAATGCCAGGCCAGTTCCAGGACTTCGGGGTCGCTACTGGCGCAGTGACAGGTTGATGCCCAGGACCGACAGGCACCTGGACATCCGTGTGCACATCACCAATCGTACGTCAGATTGGCCGTGACCGTGCGCCCCTGCCCGTACGTGCACTCCCACACCCCGGAACAACGACTGACATAGCGCTTGTCGCCGATATTTTCCACATTGGCCTGTAACCGCACGCCCTGGATCGCCAGCGGCGAGCGCTCCAGATCGTAGGAGATCATGCCGTCGTAGACGCTGTACGACGGAACCTCAAAGGCGCGATACGAGGTGCTGGTACCCGGGCTGCTGCGCACATAACGAACCCCGGCGCCAAAGCCCAGACCCCGCAGGGCACTGTCGTCCGGCATCCTGTAGTCCAGCCAGGTGGACGCCGTCAGCGGCGAAATGCCGATCGGATGCCGCCCCTTCATCCCGTCGTTGTCCTTGGTGTATTCGGCGTCGACACGGGAGACCGAGGCAATCAGATTGAGGTTGCGGGTCAGGGCAGCCTTGCCTTCGAGCTCGATACCGGTCGAACGCAATTCGCCGGACTGGTTGCTGAAGCCAGGGTTGTCGAGGTCGCTGGTCAGGACGTTCTTGCGGTCGATCTGGTAGGCAGACACCTGCACGAAGCTGTCCGAACCCGGCGGCTGGTACTTGATGCCCACTTCATACTGCTTGCCGGTCGAGGCGTCGAAGGTGTTGCCCGACACGTCGGTGCCGGTGTTGGGCTGGAACGACTCGGAGTAGCTGAAATAGGGTGTGACGCCGTTGTCGAACAGGTAACCAAAGCCCAGACGTCCAGAGAACTTCTCGTTCCTGATGCTGTTATCCACCTTGTACAGCGGCTGGTTGTTTTCGGTCACCGCCCAGTCGTAACGGCCACCGAGGGTCAGGAACCAGCGCTCCCACTTGAGCTGGTCCTGCACATACAGGCCGGTTTGCCGGATGGTGTTGTCCCAGGTGTTGACGCTGGCCTTGCTGAAGTCGATCGGCGCACCATAGATCGGGTTGTACAGATCGATGCCTGGCGGCGCGTACTGGTAACGTCCCAGAAACTCGGAATTGAAGTGGTAGTAATCAGCGCCCAGCAACACGGTGTGCTCGACCTCGCCAGTCTTGAATACGGCCTGGGCGGTGTTGTCGATGCCATAGACCTTGTTGGTCTGCGACCAGTCGATGGCATAGCGGCCGATGGCGCTCTGGTTGTCGAGGCCGGTGGTCGGGCTGGTCATGAATTCATAGCCGTGCAGGACGGAAACGAAGCGGTCGTCCACGTAGGCATAGCGGGCGTTCTGCTTGAGCGTCCAGATATCGTTCAGCTCATGGGAGATTTCATAGCCGACACTGAACTGGTCACGGTCGTACGAGGCGTAGTTCGGCTCGCCGATAAACCGGCTGCGTGAAACAGATCCGTTGGGGTCGGCCAGCACCGTGCCCCAGACCGGCAGGCCCTGCGGCTCCGGTGTGTCGTTGTCCTTCTGGAAATGGCCATGGAACGTCAGGGTGGTGCGCTCGCTCAGGTTCCAGGTGAGGCTCGGAGCGAGGGTCATTCGCTTCTGGTCGGCGTAGTCGACTTCCGAATCGCTTTCGTTGACCACCCCCGTCAGGCGATAGAGGAAGGTGCCCTGGTCATCGAGCGGACCGCCCAGGTCGAAGGCACCGTACTTGCGGTCATGGCTGCCGCTCCCCAGGGTCACGGAGTGCACGGCGTCGGCCGTCGGGCGCTTGGAGACCATGTTGACGATACCGCCAGGCTGGTTCTGTCCGTACAGGACCGAAGCCGGCCCCTTGAGCACCTCGATACGTTCGAGCAGGTAGGGATCGATCTGTAACGCACCACCGGTACTGCCGCCGCCATAAGGCAGGTGCAGACCATCCAGGTACATCGGCGTGGCATTGAAGCCCCGGGAAGTGGGCTCGTCGAACGCCTTGACCCGTGCCGTGAAACCATCGACCTGGATACCCGGCGTGTAGCGCAACGCCTCGCTGACCGACATCGAGCCACGGGCCTTGATTTCGTCCTGGGTCACGACATTGATGGTCTGCGGCGTCTCCAGGATGGCGGTATCGGTCTTGGTCGCGGTGGCGCTGCGCCTGGCCACATAGCCCTCGACCGGGCCGTACGCGGATTCGCTGTTGGCATTGATCGAAGTGGCGCCAAGCTCGAGGATTTTCTCGTCTGCCGGGCGCTTCTCGATCAGCAGGATGTCGCCGCTGAACGTGGCCCTGAGGTCGCTGCCCCTGAGCAAGCGTTCGACGCCTTCGCGGGTGCTGAACTCACCGCTGAGCCCTTGGCTGCGCTGGCCCTGCAAACCGTCGCTGGGCACCATCAGCCGCAGTCCTGCCTGGGCGGCAAAGCGGGTCAGCGCCTGGTCCAGCGGGCCTGGCGAGATGGTGAAGGTGTGGCTGGCGCTGGATGAACCCTCGACCGCCAGTGCCGTGCCGTTCACGGCGAAGGTGGTGGTGGCGATGGCCAGGCTCAAGGCCGTCCGGCAAATCAGGTGCTGCATGTGTCTCCCCTTTGCTGAAGTCAGCGGAAAAAATCACTCTCGATAGGGGAAGACGACAGGCTGCGAAAAGCTGACAGCGCGACGGCAAAAAGTTTTCAATGCGATGAACGCGCCCGGGCTTCGTCACGCTCCACCACGGTCAGCCATGGCAGCCGGCGGATACGCACCGGCAGCGAATGCTGCAGCAACTGCAACTGCGCTGGCAGGTCATCGGTGCCCACGATGCCGGTCACCGGCAATTGCCGCAGTGACGCGTCGCGGATCCAGAACAGCCCGCGATGGTAGGGCTTCAAGGCATCCAGCACCTCGCCCAGCGGACGCTGGTTGAACACCAGGCGATCCTGTCGCCAGGCGGTTTCGGCACCCGCGTCCACGGCATAGGGACGGGAAAGCCCGGTGGCGTCGTAATCCAGGCCCTGCCCTTCGGCTACCTCGGCGGTCCGCGTGGCGCCATTGGTCTGCAGGCTGACGTGCACTGCGTGCTCGGTGACCACCAGGTGCACGTTACCCGCCTCACGCCGCACATCGAACGCGGTGCCCAGGGCACGCATGCGCCCTTGCGCGGCCTCGACCTCGAACGGCCGCAGCGGGTCGGCGGCGACCTGCACATACAGCTCGCCGGCATACAGCCGCAGCACACGCTGAGGGCCGTCCAGGTCAATATCGACGCGGGTCTGCGGCGCCAGCTCCAGGCGCGAACCATCCGCCAGTTGCACGGTGCGCCGCTCGCCCACACCGGTGCGCTGGTCCGCCATCCAGCCTTGTTCCTGTCCCTGCCAGGCCACCCCGCCCCCCAGCCCCAGGGCCAGTATCAGCCCCAGCATCGGCAGCCGCCGCGGGCGAGGCGCAGGGCGCTGCAACGCACCGCCCACCTGCTCCCACAGCCACTCGGCGGCCTGGGCCGCCCGTTGATGGTCGGGCGAGGTCTCGCACCATTGCAGGTAAGCGTCCCAGTCGGCGTGCGGCTCGTCCCCCGAATGCAGGTCGACCAGCCATTGCAGGGCCTGTTCGCGCAGGACCGACTGAGGGGGCGATGAAGGGTTCGTGCTCACTCAGTCTTCCATCAGCCCCAGGCGCCGGGCGCAGTGGCTCAGGGCGCGCATGATGTACTTGCTGACCATGCTCGGCGATACGCCAAGACGCTCGGCGATGGCGCCATGGCCAAGGCCTTCCAGACGATTCAGCAACAGGGCGCGGCGACAGCTCTCAGGCAGTTCACCGAGGGCCGCATGCAACAGGTGCAGTTGCTCGCGCAGCAGCAGGAGTTCGGCAGGGCCTGGGGCGACATCGAGCAATTCATCCTGGACGTCCTCCAGCGAGGACTGGGGACCGCGGCGTGAGCGGCTGCGGCAGAAGTCGATGATCAGGTTGCGCATGACCCGGATCAGGAAGAACTGAGGGTTGTCGATGCGCTCCGTTCGCGCCTGACGGTCCAGGCTCACATAGCGCAGGAAGGTGTCCTGGGTGAGGTCGGCAGCCAACTCGCGGTCGCCGAGGCGACGATAGGCAATTTGCTGGAGTTCGCGATGGTACAAGCGAAACAAATGCTCCATTTTGTCAGCCACGGCGCACTCCGGACGAGGAAGGATCGGTAGGATCGGAAGCGGCGGAGACTACCTTGTGTGAGAATCATTCGCAATGATTCCTGTGGGCGAAGGGTGAGGTTCATGGGCTCTGAATGATGGCGTGCGCCACGAAACAGCCACGCTGGAAATCCCGCCGCACACGCGGTGGCGGCGGGACCAGACCCCGTCAGTTTTCGTAGCGAAGCGTGACGGCAAAGTTACGCGGCTCGCCGTAGTAGTTGCCCAGGTTCGAGTTGTAGATCGAGGCGTAATACTTCTTGTCAAACACGTTGTCGAGGTTCAGTTGCGCGCTGAGGTTGCGGTTGATCTGGTAGTTTGCGTTCAGCCCCACCAGGTTATAGGCACCCTGCTCCACGTTACCCAGGTGGACCTTGCTCTGATGATAGAGGTCACCACCCACGCGCCAGTCGCTCAACGCGCCAGGCAGACGGTAATTGGTCGCCAGCTTGAACAGGCGCCGGGGCGCTGTTTCAGTCGCGTAGTCGGTGCCTTTACGGGCTCCGGCGACATATTCGGGATCGCTGTAGGTGTACCCCGCTACCGCATTCCAGCCCTTGAGGATCTCGCCGGAAACCTCAGCCTCGAAACCACGGTTGCGGACCTTGCCGCCTTCCTCGTAGCAGGTTGAAGTACGTCCTGGACCACAAATCCGTGCAGCACCGCTAACCGCTTGCGGCATATGGCTCTGGTCGACCTGGAACACCGCCAGCGAGGTATTGAGCAGCCCGTTGTAGAACTCGTTTTTCAGACCCACCTCATAGTTGCTGCCGGTGATCGGGTCGAGCAGTTTGTTGTTGATGTCGTAGTTGTTCTGAACCTGGTAGATCTCGGTGTAACTGGCGTAGACCGATGCGCTGTCCGTCAGGTCATAGACCACACCGGCATAGGGAATGACTTTTCCGTTTTCCTTGAAACGGTCTTCATAGTCGGCAGACGCGTAGTCCACCCAACTGAAGCGACTGCCCAGGATCACATGCACGTCATCGGTAGGGTTCAACCGCGTGGCGGCGTAGAAGCCTTTGTCCTTGCGCACGTTGCGGTACTGGACTCGCTCATACCCATAGGTGGGCGCGATCACTTGCGAAGGGCTGAAGTCGAGAATGTCGACCACGCTCGGGTTGTTGTTGTACCGCGACTCATTGATGAACCGATCCTTGCGCGCGTTAGCGCCAAACACCAGTTCGTGACGCTGGCCAAGCAGGTAGAACGCGCCGTTCAGCGCGGCATCGAGGCTGATCTGCTCGTCGTCATATTTAGTGTCGTTGGTGTACAGGCGGAACTGGTCGTTGCCAATATTGTTGCCGTATAGCCCGAGAAAATCTGCGTTCGACCACGTCAGGTTGGTATTGACCGTCAGTTTCCAGTCATCGTTGAACGCATGCCTGATATCAGCGAAGACGGTGCGATTGATCTTGTTCAGGTGTGCCCAATCGGGCGCGAACGAGCTGGAGCGCGACAGCGGATAAAAGTTGCCATTGAGTTGGGTGGGCAGGCCACCCCAGTCATAGCCACCGTGATAGTCCTTTTGCAACACGGTACCGAGGCTGACCGTAGTGGCGTCGCTCAAGTCGGCTTCGCCAATGGCGTAAAAGAGCTGGTTCTCTTTGTCGGCGCGATCTACAAAGCTGTTGCCCGCGTTGTACAACAGCACCGCCCTGGCTCGCAGTGTTCCCTGCTCGTTCAGCGGCCCGCCCACGTCGATCTGGCTGTGGTAGTTGTCCCAGGAACCCGCGCCGACTTCGGCTTTGAGTTTGTAGGTGTCCGTTGGACGCTTGCGCACCAGGTTGATGGCCGCCGACGGGTTGCCCGCGCCCTGCATCAGGCCGTTTGCGCCGCGCACGAACTCTACGCGGTCGTAGATCGCCATGTTGTTCACCGAGGTCACGTCCATCGAGTAACTTTCGGAGATGCTGGTCGGGACGCCGTCGTATTGCAGGTCGTTGACCTGGAACCCGCGAGAAAAATAGCGCGAACGCTCCGTGCCGAAGTCCTTGGCGGTGTTGATGCCGGTGGCCGCCCTGGCAACGTCTTCCAGGGACTGCATGTTCTGATCGTCCATTTGCTGGCGCGTAACGACACTGACCGACTGCGGCGTTTCACGCAGCGAGAGGTTCAGCCGCGTCGCGGTATTGGTGCTGCCTGTGGTGTAGGCGTTCGACCCTTCGGTTGTCTCGCCCAGACCGGTACCGGTCACGTTGGTCTGCCCCAGTTCCACGGCGCCCTCGGCGCTGGCAGCAACCAGTACATAACCGCCATTGGCCTGGCGCTGGGCCTGCAGCCCGCTGTTGGCGAGCAGGCGCTGCAGGCCCTCTTCCACACCGTAGACACCCGCAAGACCGGGCGTGGTGAGCTGGCGAGTCTGTTCGGTATCGAACGACAACGTCACCCCGGCCTGCACGCCGAACCGGGTAAGTGCGGCACCCAGGGGGCCCGGGACAATCTGATACGCCGTCCTGGTCTGCGCTACAGCCTGGCTGGAAAGCAACGCCAGGCCGGGCACGCTGGCCAGCGTCAGGCCAAACAGAGCAGAACGAACCAGGTGGGCAAGAGGCGCGGTTGCATTGAGGTGAAGCGGGAGCATTGAGTGATCCTTCCGTTGCTGTGGCAGAAGTCGCTGTGATCGCGGCTTGTGTCATTGACGGATGAGAATCCAGATCAGCAAGGCAGCCCGAGATTTTTTTGCAAACGCCTCAGGCAGGTTCGACGGTGACCCAGTAACGCGTCAGGTAGCGCACCGTTACCGGCAGACTCTTGCCGAGGTTTTCCAGCACCGTATCGGTGTCGTCGATGCGAAATGTGCCCGAGATGTTCAGGTTTTCCACCGCGCGGGCACAACGCAACACGCCCGGACGATAACGTCCCAGTTCGCTGATGAAGTCGCCCAGCCGGCAGTCATTCACGCTGAGCATGCCCTGTACCCAGGCGGCCGAGTCGGCGGGCAACGGCCGGATACTGCCGGTTGCCGTATCGTCGAAGCTCACCTGTTGTCCCGCCTCGACACGCAGGGGAGCCGCGTAAGGATGCTGCGGGCGCACTTCCACCGCGGCCTGCAGTACCCCGACCTGGGTCCGCTGCGCCAACTGACGCACGCTGAAACGGGTACCCAGGGCGCGTACGCTGCCGTTGGCGGTCTGCACGATAAAGGGACGTTGCGCGGGGTCTTTGGCCGTATCGATCAGCACTTCCCCCTGGTACAACTGGATCAGCCGCAACGCTGAATCGAAACGGATATCCACGGCGCTGCGGGCATTCAGTTCCAGCTGCGAACCATCGCTCAGGCGCAGTGACTTGCGTTCGCGCACGCCGGTGCGCTGCTGGGCAAGCAGCGCCTGATACGGCAGTTGCTCGCTGGCCAGCCAGGTGCTGCCACCGGCGGCCAGCAACAGGCCGAGCAGCTTCAGCACCTGGCGCCGCTGTGCCTGGGCGGCCCCCAGGCCGGACAGCGCCGCCTTCTGCGGAATGCACGCCCATTGCTGTTGCAGCCGTTCGACACGCGCCCAGGCCGACGCGTGTTCAGGGCTGGCCTGCAGCCAGGTGCGCCAGGCCTGATCACGTGCGGCATCGTCGATGCCGTCATTGAGCTGCACGTACCAGGTGGCCGCCGCCTCCAGGACCTCGAGGTCGGGGCCGCTCATGGTGCCTCGACCAGCAACAGGCAGCGGGTCGTGGCACGAATCAGATGATTCTTTACCGTCGTGACCGAGACGCCGAACCGCTCGGCAGCGGCCACGTAACTCATGCCTTCCAGTTGCACGGCAAGGAAAATCTCTCGCGTGCGGGCCCCCAGTTCGTCGAGCAGGCTGTCGACCTGAACCAGCATTTCGATGATCGACAACCGTACTTCCGGCGACACCTCCACCGGCTCGGGGCGCTGCGCCAGCGCAAACAGATAGGCCTGCTCGATGGCGCGGCGGCGTGATTTATCAATCAACAGGGAGCGGGCGATGGCACTCAGGTAACCACGAGGCTCGCGAATGGGCGCATCGTTACGCGCCGTCATCACGCGCAGGAAGGTGTCCTGAGCCAGGTCGGCAGCATCGGCTGCGTTGCCAAGGCGTACCCGCAACCAGCCCTTCAGCCAGCTGTTGTGTTCGCGGTAAAGCAGATGAAGCGCTGCCGGGTCGAGCGTCGACATGGAATGCAACCGATACGCAAATGGGAATGTATCGCATTGTGTGAAGTCGGACGATTTTATGCAAGGACCAAGGGCCTCCGCCCGCCTGCACGCAAACCTGCGCTCAGTCGGCCGCCGAAGGCCGCAGACATCCCACCGCCATGCAGACCAGGCTCTCCAGCAACCCCGGATCCTCCAGATACCCCGGCACGTCCTCCAGTACCGAGCGGATCACACTGCGTAACCCCTGCCCCAGCAAATACGCCGCCAGGGCCGGATGCGTCGTGGTGATCTCGTGTTCGTACATCTGCAACAGCGGCAGCCAGGTGGCTTCGATGAACTCCCCTGTCGTCTGGTAAGGACCACGCCACATGCCCAGGTGAAGGGCCGAGTGGTAACGCAGGTGAAAAGCCTTGTTCAGTTTGAACAGGCGGGTTTCGACGCGAATGATGTTGGCCAGGATCTCGCGCAACGCCGATTTCAACGGCACGCCCACCAGCCGCTCGCGCACCCTGAGCAACGCCTCGGCTTCTTCGTCGAGAACACGTTCGTAGAGCAAGGCGACGATGGCGTCCTTGTTGGGGAAGTACTGGTAGATCGAGCCGACCGCGACCCCCGATATTTCCGCGATGCGGGCGACGGTCAGCGAGGCTTCGCCGGTTTCATCGAGAATCCGCAGGCACGCCTGCTCCACCGCCGCCACCAGGGCTCGCGAGCGTGATTGCGCCGGGCGCTTGCGCAACGCGGGAAGCGGCTCTCGCGTCGTCCCCGGGCGCGTCTTCGGTTCACTGCCTTTTTTGCTCATGAAAACCTGAGTGCTGTGTTCCTGACTGGCTCTAATCCACGATATTTATCAATTAAATCAATAGCTTGATTGAAACTAACGGCATCCCCGGAATGCGAATTTCTGCCCGTTGGCACGCTGAGTATGATCATTCCCGTCGATCAGACAACGTACAAACGCGCGATGAAGCGCCCTACAAGATCGGATATTCAGCCCTATCGGGAGATTGCCCATGTCGTCCTCTTTCACTGTCCGGCCCCTTGGTCCACACCTGGGTGCCGAAGTCCTCGATCTCGATCCCGCCTCGGTGGTGTTGCCAGAAACGCTGGCGGCACTCGAGGCGGCGCTGGTCAGACACGAAGCCCTGGTCCTGCCGGTTCCCGCGCTGCGCCCCGAGCAGCACCTGGCCCTTGCTCGCCACTTCGGCGAGCCGGAAGTCCACACTTTCTACCCCAACCTGGGCGAAGGTTTCGAGCAGATCACGGTGATCGATTCCCGCCAGGGTGATCGCGCCGATATGTGGCACCACGACGAAAGCTTTCTGCCCAGCCCGCCGATCATCACCATGACCCACGCGCAGATCCTGCCACCCAGTGGCGGCGATACCTGCTGGATCAGCATGACCAGCGCCTACGACCAGTTGTCCGCGCGCATGAAGCAGTACCTCGACGGCCTGAGCGCCTGGCACGACATGAACGGGCCGATGACGGCGGCGCTGCGGCAGAACGTCGTCGCCCATGAGCGCTACGTCGAGGTCATCGCGATGAACCGCCGGCACTTGCACCCGCTGGTGATCGAGCACCCGGTTTCAGGGCGCAAGGCGTTGTACCTGAGCCCGACCTACACCACCCATGTCGATGGCCTGCCCAGCCTCGAAAGCGATGCGCTGCTCGGTTACCTGCACGCCCATTGCCAACAGGTGCACTTCGGTTTCCGCCATCGCTGGCGAGTCGGTGACATGGTGCTGTGGGACAACCGCAGCGTGCTGCACAACGCCATCCTGGACTATCAGCCGCACCAGCGACGCATGCACCGCACCTCGGTGTTCGCACACGGCGCTCACCACGCCTGACCCACGCCAGGAGACCATTGCCATGTTGAAGGATGAACTGAACCAAGACCTGCTGGCCCGCTACATTCCCCGGCCAGGCCGCCATGCGCTGCTCCCCGAGCTGACCCCGCGCCAGCGCGTGGCACTGCTGTGCCGGGTCCTCTCCCGCGAGGGCTACAACGACCATATCGCCGGGCACATCACCGTTCGCCAGGTCGACGGCACTTACCTGGCCAATCCCTGGGAGCTCACCTGGAGCGAGCTGACCGCCTCGGATATCGTGCGCCTCGACCGGCATGGCCAGGTGATCGAAGGCGACTGGAACATCACCCCCGCCATCAACCTGCACATCGACGTGCACGCGGCGCGACACGATGTCGGCGTGGTGATCCACAACCACCCGCAATGGGGCTCGGTGTGGTCGGCAGTCGGGCGCGTGCCGCCGATCTACGACCAGACCTCGGCCCTGGTCGACACCGACCCGGTGTTCTACGACGAATACCGCGGCACGGTGGAAGACCTCGAACGGGGTCGCGCCGTCGTGGAGGCGCTGGGCACGCAGAAATGGGCCTTGCTCGCCAACCATGGCGTGCTGCTGGTGGCCAACGGCATTCGCCAGGCACACCTGCGGGCGATAACGCTGGAATGGCGCAGCCGCCTGGCCTGGTGCGTCGAGACGCTGGGCGGTGGCTCGCCGCTCCCGGCCGCCGTCGTGCGGGCGACCGGGGAACGGACCGATGCCAATGGCTTCCCGTTCCTCTGGGAAGCCATGGCGCGGGAGGAGATCCGGCGCGATCCGGCAGTGCTGGATTAAAGCCTGGCCCTTGCAGGAGCCTGCGCCCGTTCCAATGAAACAAGACATCACTTTTGGATTTGCCTGGGCCTGTGGGAGCGAGCGCTCTCCCACAGGCCTTTCATCGATCACGCTGATGATTACTATCGAAGGGCCCGCCTGTCGGCCTGCCGACCCCCGCTCCTATAATCGCCTTCCGTTTTTCCCCGCTCCTGTTCGCCTGCCCTCAGGCGCCATTCCCCCCTTGGAACCCATCACGATGCCAAGCGCCAGCCAGGCCCCCCACGGCCTTCCCGAACATAATCAACAGAGTGTCAGCCAGCAGTGGCTGGCGATTCTCTCGGTCGCAGTGGGCGCGTTCGCCCTGGTCACCAGCGAATTCCTGCCGGTCGGCGTGCTCAACGATGTCGCCAGCGACCTCGGTATCAGTGCCGGGCAAGCCGGACTGATGGTGACCCTGCCCGGCATCATGGCCGCCCTCGCCGCGCCCTTGCTGTCGGTAGGTATCGGCGCCCTCGACCGGCGCTACCTGCTGATCGGCCTGACGCTGATCATGATCCTCGCCAACGGCATCGTGGCCGGTGCCAGCAGCTTCGGCCTGCTGCTGTTCGGTCGCGTGCTGCTGGGGGTGAGCATCGGCGGTTTCTGGGCGACCGCCATCGCCCTCAGCGGACGCCTCGCGCCCCGCGGCGTGGGGGTGGCCCAGGCGACGTCGATCATCATGGTCGGGGTGACGCTGGCCACCGTACTGGGCGTGCCCGTCGGCACCTGGCTGAGCGGCCTGATGGGCTGGCGCATGACCTTCCTCGCCACCGCACTGCTGGGCATTCCGGTGCTGCTGGCGCAGGTCCTGCTGTTGCCGCGGCTCAACCCGGACAAGGCCATTCGCGTCAGTGACCTGCCGGCGCTGTTCATCAACCCGCAGGCGCGGGTGGGGCTGATCGCGGTCCTGCTGATCGGCCTGGCGCACTTTGCGGCGTACACCTATGTCGCGCCATTCTTCAAGCAGAACGCCGGCTTCGATGGGCCGACCATCGGCTCCCTGCTGCTGCTCTACGGCATGGCCGGGGTGGCGGGCAACATCTTCGCCGGCTTCGCCGCCAACCGCAGCGTGCGCCACACTCTGCTGCTGGTGGCCGTGCTGATCGGCGTCAGCACCGCGCTGTTCCCGCACTTCGCCACCGGCCTGACCGGCGCCGCCATGCTGATCGCACTCTGGGGCTTCGCCTTCGGCGCCTTCCCGGCCTGCGCCAGCATCTGGATGTTCGTCGTCGCCCCCAAGGACGTCGAACGCGGCATGCCGCTGTTCGTCGCCATGTTCCAGGTGATCATCGCGCTGGGCTCGTTCTTCGGCGGGCAGATCGTCGACCAGATGGGCAGTGCGGTCCTGTTGAGCCTGGCCACGGCCCTGGTAGGCTGCGGGTTTGTCACGGTGTTCGTGCTGGGGCGCAACGTCAGCAATCGTCTGGCGGCTCAGGCCTGCTGAACCGGCGGGCGGGCATGGCATTCGTTTGAAGCGTTCGAGCCCGCCAACCCGCCACTGACGCAGTACACCGTTACTGGCGGATGGCGGCACGACGCTGCCGCCACCCGGCAATCCAGTGCCGCTGCCCAGGGTCACAAGCACTCTTCATCTGCCATTGCCCATCACCCGCCATTGCCGCTGCTCGCTGGCACGGATCCTGCTCCCTTCCCGACACGCTGTTCATAAATGGAATCATGACCAGGCGCTGATTCACCCGAACGAATGAGCGCTGCACTGCAAGGAGCTGCCAATGAAAGTCAACGTCACCCCCGTTCACTTCACCCCGCCGTCGTCCACGGCGCAGAAGAAGCGCATCGACGACTCGCAAGAATCGAGTTTCCAGCAAACCCAGGCATCGGCTGCCCCGACCACGGCTGCCAGCGCGAAATCGGCTGCCGCCAGCAGCACGAATGAAAGCCTGCCCGTGGATGCCTATGCGATCCCCAGCTGGATGAGCGGATTTGGTCTGAGCCTGAACGGCAGCGACCCGGCGGGCGATCCGAAAACGGCCGCGTTCTCCGCTGCGTCCGCCTCGGAGCTGAAAGAGTATTCGGAGGGCCTGCAGACGCATCTGCTCGCCGCCTACGAAAAGAACGGCCTCAGCGGTCTCAGCGCCCGCTACAACGTGGTGAAGACCATTCCCGGGCTGAACGACCGGCTGTACGCGGACTTCAAGGCATCGATCAGTGCCGATGACAGAATGCTGAGCCTGATGAGCAAACTCGGCGTGACCATGAGCTAAGGATGCCGAGGGTAGCCGGGCGGGTTCCGGCTACCACAGCATCAGCGCAGGCTTCTCTGCGAGCCGTTGCGGCGATCCGGAGTCAGGCCTGAATACTTGTACAAATTAATCTGGCTGTAGAACTTTGCGCGCCAATCGATAGTCGGACCTTCCAGACCACGCCACTGGAATGCCCGATGACCGTACCCAACCCGCGCATTGTCGCCCTAGGCCCCGGCCACTTCGCAGTTCCCGCTTCCATCGTCCGTTTCGAAAGCCTCGCCTTGTTGCTCGCCGAGCAACCGGCCGACGTTCTGGTGCTCACCGGCAGCCCCGAACAGAACGCCGACTGGGCACAGCAGCTCCGGCGCCATCGTGCCTACGCCCTTAACCTGATCTTCTGCGCCAGCGAACACCCGCTCACCCAGGCCCTGACCGACGGCCCGCTGCCCGAGCAACCGGTACAGGCCTGGCAGCAATGGTGCGAGCGCCTCGCCGTGTTCAATCGCGGACGGGCACCGGAGGGCCCGGAAGCGCAGTTGCTCGCCTACCTCTGGCTGCGCGCCCCCGGCAATCTGAAAGCGCTGCGGGCACCGCAATCGCCGGCGCTGTACCACTACCCGCTGATCGATGCGCTGGGCGATGACCTGCTCAACGGCCACGCCCTGGTGCAAAGCCTGATTCAGCGCAACCTGCTGGACAGCCACCGCCTGGTGGACCGCATTCGCCTCTGTCGCAGTTGCGGCAGCGGCCACCTGAACTACGTGGACGTGTGCGTCGAATGCACTTCGCTGGAGATCGTCCGCGAACCGTCCCTGCACTGCTTCACCTGCGGCCATGTCGGCGCCCAGGCCGAGTACCTCAAGGACGGCGTGCTGCTGTGCCCCAACTGCCTGACCCGGCTGCGGCACATCGGCACCGACTACGACCGGCCGCTGGAAAACTACAGCTGCAAGGCCTGCTCGGCATTCTTCGTCGATGCCGATATCCAGGCCCGCTGCCTGGACTGCGGCCAGCAGCACACGCCGGATGACCTGCTGGTGCGGCAGCTCCACGACCTGCACCTGTCGGAGGCCGGCCTGCTCGCGGCACGGCAAGGGCTGGAGCGCGATTTCGACCAGTACTTCGGCGGCCTGTCGCTGGTCGGGGTCAACGCCTTCAAGACCCTGCTGGACTGGCAGCTTGAACTGATCGCCCGCCACGGCGCACCGACCTTCGCCGTGCTCGGCGTGCGCTTTCGCAACCTGGGCAAGGCGCTCGAACGCCTCGGCCCGCAACGGGGCCACGCGCTGCTCGACACCCTGATCGAACGCATTCAGGTCGCCATCCGTGACACCGACCGCTGCACCCGCACCAGCGAAGAACACCTGTGGCTGCTGCTGATGTGCACCGACAACATCGGCCTGCAGCGGGTCACCGAGCGGCTGAACCAGATCAGCGAGCTGTTTGTCGGCCAGGACCTGCAAGACATCGTGCTCACCACCAGCGGCTGCGTGGCACCGAACGAGCTGGTCGAAAAGGAAGACGCCGAGTTGCTGATGGCGCGCCTGGCAGGAGCACTCTGATGGATGCCCTGCTCGCTCACCTCGATACCTGGCTCGCTGAAATACGCGGGCCCGATGGCCACTGGCGGCTGTTTCTGATGGTGTTCCCGTACTTCCTGCTGCTGGAAGTACCACTGAACCTGCTGGTACTGCTGGGCACCCTGCGCTGGTTCGTCCGCGAGCACACCACCGTGCCCCGGCACGCCGCCTGGCATCCGCGGGTGTCGTGCATCATCACCTGCTACAGCGAGGGCAAGGACGTCGAGCTGACCCTGCGCAGCCTCGCCGAACAGACTTATCCAGGGATGATCGAAATCATCCCGATCATCGACGGCGCCACCGCCAACCGGGTGACCACCGAGGTGGTGCGACGCTTCAAGGCCGAACATCGCCTGCCGGCCAACCGGGTACTGCGGCCCATCGCCAAGTGGCAGCGTGGCGGGCGGGTGTCGTCGCTCAACAGTGGCCTGGCGCTGAGCACCGGCGAGATCCTGATCAACGTCGACGGCGACACCTCGTTCGACAACGACATGGTGGTGCGCATGGTCCGCCATTTCGCCGACCCCAAGGTGCCCGCCGTGGCCGGCAGCCTGCGGGTGCGCAATGCCCGGCAATCATGGATCGCCCGGATCCAGGCGCTGGAGTACCTGCTATCGATCCACATGTGCAAGATCGGCCTGGCCGAGTGGAACCTGGTCAACAACGTCTCCGGCGCCTTCGGTGCGTTCCGTCGCAGCTTCCTCGAACAGATCGGCGGTTGGGATACCCACACCGCCGAAGACCTCGACCTGACCCTGCGGATCAAGAGCTACTTCCGTCGCTACCGACTGCGCATTCCCTTCGAGCCACGCGCCATCGGCCATACCGACGCGCCGGCGACCCTGCGCGGCTTCCTCGACCAGCGCCTGCGCTGGGACGGTGACCTGCTGTTCATCTACCTGCGCAAGCACCGTCACGCCTTCACCCCGCGCCTGCTGGGCTGGCCGAACTTCCTCATGCTGCTGATCAGCGGCCTGTTCTTCCAGCTGGTGCTGCCGTTCATCATCCTCGGCTACAGCCTGGTGGCGCTGTTCATCCTGCCGCCGACGGCACTGCTGTTCTATTCGCTGCTGATCTACGCGCTCTATCTGGTGATGAGCAGCCTGCTCTACCTGGGGCTGATGCTGATGGTCAGCGAGCGGCCGCGGCAGGATCTGGCGCTGGTGTGGATCCTGCCGTTCTATCCCCTGGCGATGTACGCCCTGCGCTGCTGGAGCGTGATCGCCATCCTCAACGAGACCCTGCGCCGCGGCCACGAAGAATCGAGCATGGCGCCCTGGTGGGTGCTCAAGCGGGCCAACCGGTTCTAAGGCGTTCCTTATCCATGATCACGAAAACAGCACTTCGTCTGCTGCCGCTGGCCTTCTGCGCCCCGCTGTTGGCCACCGCAGCTCCGCTAACCCTTGAACAGGCCCTGCAACAGGCCGGTGAAGCCCGTAGCGGTGGCGCCAGCAACGCCGAGCTTGAAGCCCGTTACGCCGCTCGCGACCAGCGTGAAAGCGAAAGCGGCTGGGAGGTGTTCGGCAGCGCCAACGCCGGGCGCTACCACGAACTGGTCACCGATGACCTGCGCGACGACTACTACGGTCGCAGCGCCGCCATCGGCGTGCGCTACCCCTTGCTCGGCAGCCTGGCCCGCCGCCTGGACGCGGTGCGGGCCAGCGAACGCGATGTGCGCCTGGGTCAGATCGAGCAGGGTTATCAGCGTGCCCGCCAACGCCTGGCGGTGCGCAGCGCGTACGCCGACTGGTGGCGGGCCACCCAGGAACAGCAGTTGTGCCAGGGTGTCGAGGCGGCCGCCGCCAGCGCCGCCGAGCAGTTGCGCACACGCCTCGACGGCCAGTGGATCCTGCCCTCCGACGCCGAACTGATGCGCAGTGAATGGACAGCGGTCACTCGCCGCTGTGCCCTGCAACCCGACCTGCTGAGCGACATCCGCACCAGCCTGCAGAGCCTCGGGGTGGACCTGGATGGGCGGGCCACACCCGTAGCCATCCCGTTGGCCGGCCATCCCCGGCCGCTGGACGCCTGGCGGGCGCAACTGGACGACAACCCGCGCCTGGCCCGCCGCGATGCCGACCTGAACCTCGCCGAGCAAGGTCGGCAACGCCCCTGGTACAGCGCCATCGATGCGTACTTCAACGTCACCCAGAGCGTGGAACAACGCAGCGGTGCCGGCGAGAACGGCAGCGGCCTCAGCGCCGGGGTCACCTTCAGCGCACCGCTCGACCTGCTCGACTACGGCTCGGCCCGCAGCCGCGAAGGCGAGGCGCGGTACCAGGCCGCCGTGCAGGCCAGGGAACGGGAGCATGGCGCCCTGCTGCGCGAATTGGGCAAGGTGCTGGAGCAACAGCGGCGCAATGCCAACGAATATGTCTGGCGCAGCGAACGGCGCAGCGCCGTGGACCGCATCGTCAAGGAGCGCCGCCAGCGCACCGGGCTGGATGCGGGCGAAGCCAGCCTGCGCCTGCTCCAGGCCGAAGTGGATCACTACAACGCCGGCTTCGCCCAGATCGCCGCCTGGCACGCGGCCTGGTTGCAGGATGCCGCCCTGCGCCTGTTCGGCGACGACAGCGCGGGCTTCGAAGCGCTGCTGGGCAGTGAACGCCTGCACTGGCAGCCTCTCGCGCCAGAGCAGGCGCAAACCGCCCGTGAGTGGCGCCAGGGCGCCTACCTGTGGCACAGCCAGGCCCTGCTCGCCCCCGCATCCCGTGACGCGGAACTGCGGGCGCTGAGGCAGGCCGGCATTCGCATCATCAATGTCGGCCTGGACGCCGCGCAGGTCAGCGATCTGGCCAGTACCCGCACGGCTCTCGGCGAACTGCTGCGCGACGCCCACGTCGCCGGCATGCAGGTCAACCTGCTGCTGGGCGACCCGGGCTGGATCACGCCCGCGCAACGCCCGGCGCTGCTCAGGTTGATCCAGCAGTTCGACCGCCTGCCCTTCGACGGCCTGCACCTGGACCTGGAGGTCGAGCAACTGGGCTGGCCGGTCCCCGACCAGCGCCTGCGCGACTGGCTCGACACTTTGCGCGAGGCCCGCGCCGCCAGTCCCTGGCCGCTGCACCTGTCCAGCCATCCGCGCTGGTTCCAGGACCAGGCCCGGCGCACGCCCTGCGTGCCGTGCGAGTTGCAGCACATGGATGTCGGCGAGATCAGCCTGATGGTCTATTCGCGCAATCCGCGCAGCAGTGCCGCCCGCGTTCTGGACATTGCCCGCCAGTGGCCGACGCTGCACCTGCGCCTTGCCCAGAGCGTCGAACGCGACCAGCCAGAGGATCTGAGCTGGCGCGGTGCCTCAGCCCCGCAACTGCAAGCCCAGGCCACCGAGTGGCAACGCGCCCTGATGCCCGCCGGCGTCAGCGGCATCGATTGGCAATCCTGGACCGACTACCCGAGAAGCCGATGAAGATCAAATTCAACAGCCCCAAGGAACACCACCCGACCCAGGACAACGGCATGCAGGTCCTGTATGCCCCCGGCAAACGCCTGGCCTTCCGCTTGCGCTGGTACCTGATCCTGTTCCTGATCCTGCTGCCGGCCCTGTGGCTGGTGGGACGCTACGGCCTGGCCCTGCTGCGGGTCGAGGCCCCGGCGCTGGTGCGCCTGCCGACCCTCGACGTGCGCGCCATGCAGCCCGGCGAGATCCGCGCACTGCGGGTGCAGGCCGGTGATCATGTGCAGGCCGGCATGCCACTGGTGGAACTCGACAACCCCGAGTGGCGCCTGCGCCTGAGCCTGTTGCAACCCGGCCCGACCGCCACAGCCAGTAACGCGGACCTGAGCGCCAGCAACCGTGCCGTGTTGCAGAGCCTGGTGGAGCGCGCCGCACGCAAGGTCAGCGATACCCGCTGGCTGCTGCAACAGGGCGCGGCCACCCGTGGCGAAATGCTCGAGGCGCAGAATGCACTGGACAGCCGCCAGTCCGAGCTGCTGGCGTTCGAGCGCAGCCTGACGACGGGCGAGAACCGCAGTTACGAACAGCAACAGCAGCGCGAGGGCCAGTGGCTGAAAGAGCAACTGGCGCGGATGGACGTGCACGCCAGCGAGGCCGGCCGGGTGGCCGAAGTGATCGCCGCACCGGGCGAGAACGTCGGCCCCGGCACCTTGCTGATGCGCCTGGAACGCGAGGGCCCGGCACAGTTGTGGGTGTACCTGGACCCGAAGGACGTGGAGCACTCCACACCGGGCTCGGCACTGGATGTGCGCCTGCCCAACGGCGAATGGGTGGGGGCCGAAGTCATCAACCCGGCGGAAAGCGCCAACCCGCTGCCGAGTGATCTGCGCAAGCCGTTCAGCAGCCCGGCGCGCGGGCTGATGGTACCGGCGCGGTTCACCGAGCCCCTGGCCAGCGAGTGGCGAATCGACTCGCTACCGGTGCGGGTGCGCTTTCCCAATCAGCATTTCAAGCTGTTCGGCTGGGCGATCTGAGTCAGGCCATGGCGCGTTGCAGCAAAATGTGGGAGCCGGCGTTGCCGGCGATGCGCCGCACGGGCGGCGCTCGATCTCAAGAGCGCTGAAGATCCATCGACAGGTGCATGGCAGCCCTGACCCAGCCTCCCGCCAAGCGCTTTGTTGTCTCCACCCGTCAAAAGAGCCAGGTAGAGACCCATGCAGCGATGAGGCCTGGCCAGGCAATTGTGCCGGCTGCAATGACGCCATCGCCGGCAACGCCGGCTCCCACAGGTTCAGGCCCCGGCAACGGGGTAATCCGCAGGCTCGAACTGCTCGGCAGTGTCCATCCGCACATTGCGCAGGGCAACGGTGGACAGCAGCGCTGGATACAACGGCGCTGCCGCATAGTTGATCAACAGCGAACGCCGGCGTGCCCCGCTCGGATTCCGGGATGCGCCGTGCACCACATCGACATCGAACACCAGGATATCCCCCGCCGCGCCGCAGATCTGCACCGCGCCGGACTCGTCATCGAGGTCGTACGGCGCTTCGTCCGCCGTCTGCCGATGGGTGCCGGCAACGATCCGGGTCGCACCGTTGTGCGGTCCGTAGTCGTCGAAGAAGGCCATGGCCGTGACACGGTCCCCTGTCCGCTGACCATGGGCATCCCGGTGCAAGCGCTGATGCCCGCCACCCGCGACCGGTTCCCGGCCCTCCACCTGGGCGAGAAAGAAGCGTTCGCCGATCAACACCCCCACCGCCGCCAGCACTGCCGGCAAGCGGCATACCGCCTGCACCCGGGCGTCCTCGTCCAGTTGCGCGTGGCGCCAGTCCCAGCCGCGGGGCACCGGCCACTCGCCCGACGGTACGTATCCCGCGTCGAACGTGGCGCGCAGCTCGTCCAGCCACGGCGCCGGAATCACGCCACGCAACAACACGTAGCCGTCTCGATGAAGCTGTTCCCGGTCTGTCATGGGGCTCTCGATATCCTGTTCCTGTGCGCTGCCGCGAGAATAGCGGGTCGCTTTCCGTGCGCCATGACGTGCATCAGGCCTCCAGCGCGGCCACCAGTTCTTTCGTCGTGGTGACCTGGCGGAAATGATGCTTCCACAACTCGATGCCCATCTGCCCCGAACGGTCCAGCGATGATCCCACGGTCAGGTCGGTGACCAGTGTCGGGTTCAACCCCGCGTCGAACAGCGCGAAGCCGGCGGCGAGCACGCAGGTCTCGGTCTGCATGCCGCACACCAGCACCCGCTCCACACCCAGTTCGCGCAGGTAGGCGATCGCCTCGGCGGTCTGGCCATAGCCATGCTTGACGAACACCCGGTCCACTTCAACCAGGCTTTCGTCTTCCGCCGCCGGATGCCAGCCCAACTGCCGGTCGAACGGCGTCACCTGTTCATCGTGCAACTCCACCGAAGCGATCGCCGGCAGCTTGGCCGCCAGCCAGCGCGCGCGGTCCACCAGCCATTCGGGCGGGCTGAAGGTGGACTGGATATCGACGATGAGTAACACCTGACGCATGGGCGGGTCTCTCGGTGGGTCTGGAAAAAGACGCCGAGTATATCCCGTCAGATCGAACGCTGACTGACCCGCTGCGACAGTGCCTCGGCCGACTCCTTGCGCTCGGAGTAGCGGTCTACCAGGTAATCCTGGCGATCGCGCAACAGCAGCGTGAACTTCATCAGTTCCTCCATCACGTCCACCAGCCGGTCGTAGAACGACGACGGTTTCATCCGCCCGGCCTCATCGAACTCCAGGAACGCCTTCGGCACCGACGACTGGTTGGGGATGGTGAACATGCGCATCCAGCGGCCCAGCACCCGCAACTGATTGACCACGTTGAACGACTGCGAGCCGCCGCACACCTGCAGCACCGCGAGGGTCTTGCCCTGGGTCGGGCGGATCGCCCCCATGGCCAGCGGCACCCAGTCGATCTGCGCCTTGAACACCGCGCTCATGGCGCCATGGCGCTCGGGCGAGCACCAGACCTGGCCCTCGGACCACTGCATCAGCTCCCGCAGTTCCAGCACCTTGGGATGGCTGTCCGGAGCGTCGTCCGGCAGGGGCAGCCCGGAGGGATCGAATATCCGCGTCTCAGCGCCGAACTGCAGCAGCAGCCGCTCGGCCTCCTGCACCAGCAGGCGGCTGAAGGAGCGTTCGCGGGTCGAGCCATAGAGCAGCAGGATGCGCGGTTTGTGGGTAGACGGCGCAGCGGGTTCGAGACACTCCAGTGCGGGCACTTCGAGCAGTTGCGGATGGACGTTGGGCAGGTTGTCGCTCATGACGGTCTCCTTGGCAGTGGAATCAGAGGGTGCCGATGCGGATCAGCGCCGCACTGAGTTCGGTCGCGTCCATGCGCGCCAGCGGCAGGGAAAGAAAGGCCCGCACCCGGCGCTCGATGGTAGCCAGCGTGACCTGGAACGCCGCCTCGATCTCCGCCTCGCTGCCACTCAACGCCGACGGGTCAGCCAGCCCCCAGTGGGCCTTGAGAGCAGGCCCGAAGAACAGCGGGCAGGCTTCGCCGGCAGCGCGGTCGCACACGGTGATGACAATGTCGGGCGGCGCCTGTTCGAACGCCTGCGAGGCTTTGCTCGCCAGTCCCTCGGTGCTGATGCCAGCGGCCTCCAGGGTCAGCAGGGCGCGGGCGTTGACGGTGCCGCTGGGGAAACTGCCGGAGCTCACGGCCCGCAGGCCGGCGGGGGCAAGGTGATTGAACACGGCTTCCGACAGGATGCTGCGGCAACTGTTGTGGGTGCACATGAAGAGCAGGTTCATGACGCGCACCCAGCCTGACCGAGTCGCAGGTCCGAAGCCGCCAGGCGCTGCAAATCGGCATCGAGCCAGTCCTGGCTGGCACGGGCGACGTCACTGAGCATGTTGCTCACCCAGGCCGGCAACTGCGGATGCAGACGGTAATAGACCCACTGGCCCTGGCGGCGATCCGCAAGGATTCCGGCCTCACGCAGTTGCGCCAGGTGGCGGGAGATCTTCGGCTGGGCGAGGTCCAGCGCGCAGGTAAGCTCGCAGACGCACAGCTCGCCCTGGCGGGCCAGCAGCAGGGTCATGCGGGCCCGGGTGTCATCGGCCAGGCACTTGAAGACAATGAGGGGTGTGAGGATTTCCGGCATGGTTCCATCCGAAGGGCCGCGCTGGGCGGCCTGAATATCTGGAAAAACGAATATACGCTTCGGAGCATATCCGGTAAACCATATATTGAATCCCGGCACCTTCCCGCAGATCCTCTTCAAGCTCACGTCCGAGCCGCCGATACAGCGGGCACCAGTACGGAAACTACGGATACCGAGCATGAGCCCGAGCATCGCAGGATTGCGCATTTCGCCTGTCTACACCGCGCCACAGTCGACCACGGCCAGCACTGCCAGCATCACCGCCGTGGAGCAGGTCGCAACCATTCCCAGCACCACCGTCAGCCTTGGCCAGACCACCAGCAACGAAGACGGCCACACCTATTCGTCCCGTGGCGTGCTGGGTGCCCAGGTCCGCTACGCGCTGCAACAGGACGGCCTGGACAAGCTCAGCGTCAGCCTGCTGAGCGGCGTGCAGTCCTCTTCGCTCAACAGTCGCTTCCAGGGCATCGGCGCGGCGTTGCTGGAGCAACTGGTGGCCAACGGCGGCCAGTCGGTTTCGCAGTCGGCGTTTGCCTACTCCGACAGCACCGAACCCAGCGCCGAGGCACTGAAGGTGCAAGGCGACCGTCTGCTCCAGGAACCGGGCAGCAGCGTGAAGCTGAGCCTGACCACCCTTTCCGGCGCCACGGTCAACCTCACGCTGGCCAGCAACGAGGACGGCCTGGCGGTCAGCGCCGAGGTGGAAGGCGGCGAACTGTCGACCAACGAACTCAAAGGCCTGGCTTCGCTCACCGACAGCTTCCAGAAGGCCATCGACGGCCTGACCCAGGAGCCGCCAAAACTGGAACTGGGTGCACTGGTCAAGCTCGACCCCGCGCTGTTCAGTTCGCTGCAGATGAGCGCCCGCCTCGACACCTCCAGCGGCGAACAGATGAGTTTCGACCTGAACCTCGACGACAACGCCCGCAGCCTCGAATTGAATGGCCCGTCCGGCAACGTGAAGCTGAACCTCGACACCCGCGACGCCACGCTGCTGGGCAGCGGCGCCCAGCGCCAGGCGGCGATCGACAACTACCTGACCCAGTTCGATGCCGCACAACGCCGCGGCAAGGCCGACAAGGACCTGGTGAGCCTGTTCAAGGATGCCTTCACCCAGCTCAACAGCGCCGACGGCGGCGGCAGGACCACCGACCGCGTGGCGGTGCTGGGCGAGAAGGATCGCGTGCTGCTCAGCGGCCTGGCCGACTTCACCGCCTCCATCAGCCAGACCGCCAGATCGGTCAACCCGCTGCTGCCGGCCGAGACCGATCGCTTCGATTACCAGGTGTCCCAGGCCACCACCGTGCGCGGCAGCGCCCAGACCAACCGCTCGGTGGAACAGAAGCAGCAAGCCTCGCTGAACGCCGCCTACCACGAGAGCCTCAACCCGCAGGTCGCGCTGGCCCTGGGCCGTGACTACCAGTCGCAGAACTACCGCTATCACGAGATCAGCGACCAGGCCAGCAGCAGCACTCACCTGGCCTGGAGCAAGAACAAGCTGATCGACGCCAGCGTCAGGCAGGAAGCCAGCCAGAGCGAGCGGGTTCGGACCTATGTCAACGCCGAGGTGACCGACGACGTGAGCACACCGCGCTCGGTGTCCGAGTCGCGCAACCTGGTCAGCTACCTCAACGACGTGTTCGAGCGCGACCGCAAATCCGTCAAGGACAAGGGCCTGTCGATCCTCGAGGCGCAATTGGAAAACCGCCGCAGCCAGTGGCTGTTGCAATCCAGCCCGTCGCAGATCCGCCACTGAGTCCGGGCCGGGCCGCGTCAACCGGCCCGCCCCTGCGGCATACGCGTGGGCGGGCCCGGAGGTCTTTCGTCCAGCGCCTAGGCGAGCGCCTTGTCGAACATTGCCCGCTCATAGTGGGGAACGATGGCCTGAATATCCGGCAGGGCACTGATCCTCGCCCACTCCGTACGCGCCTGGTTCTTCGCCGCAGCGCCATACTCCGGCGAATAGACCCCGCGCAAGACGATCTTGAACGATGCGTGATCCGCAGCGTTGAGCGTAACGGCGCTGCCAGGCGTGGCGACCGCGTAGCTGTGACAGGAAGTCCCGGCGCCGCTATCGGATTCGAAGCGCGGCCCGACGGTGGGCACATAGACCGGTAGCGTGCTGTAGAGAAACGCCCCCGGCGCGACAGGGGCATTGAGCCGGTCACAGATTTTCTGCGCGAACTCGGCCATACCCGCCTCGAAATCCGCGGTCGAGCAGTAGGCGATGGTGTTGAGCACCGCCCCCGGCGCCGTCGCGTCGTTGTAGGCGATGTAGTAGTTGTCCTTGAGATGGCGGAGGCTGCAATGAATGGTTACCTTGCGCTCGAAACCCGCGTAGTACTGGCCGTTGACCAGGAAGTCCTGGCTGATGTCCGCCTCGTAGCGGTTGTTGCGCTCGACCGGTGGCGTCAGGATCGCCCAGGTCGCCACGCCGATATTGAGCCCCAGCCGCGTGGCGACGTTCACCACCGCGGCATTGTCGAGAAGGTTGTATTGGCGCAGTGCCTGAGCGATCAGGTCGAGCTTCTTGCGGACATCGGGCAGCCCGGGGTTCGCCTCCAGACGAAGAATAGGGGAAGTAGCGCGTACGATATTCCAGTTCAGATCTGATAACGCAGGCATAGCGACTCCAATGGATGCTCAAGGCTGGAAGAGGGAGATTTAAGCACAGTAATAGCGCCCGGCCATCACCCGATCGACCCGCTGCTCCAGCGGACGGAAAAACCGTCGGTGTCCAGGCGCGACGACAACCGGGGCCGCCGTGCGGCCCCGGCGGTCCCTCAGCCCTCCACCACTTTGATCGCCAGCCGCTGCCGCGCACTGTGGAGCATGTGCAAGGTGATCTTGCGTACCTCGGCCTTGCTCACGTCGATATGGGCCTTGAGCAGTTGACATGCCTGTTCGGCGCGGCGCTGGAGGATGGCGTCGAGAATGTCGCCGTGCTCCTCGTAGGTCGCCGCAACCCGCGGCGACTGGGTGAAGTCCAGGCGCCGGATGATGCGGATCTGCTCCGTCACCTCCCGGTGCACCCGCGCCATTTCCCGGTTGCCGGTAGCCGCCACCAGCGCACAGTGGAACTCCTCGTCCAGCTTCGACACCGTGCGCCCGTCGTCCAGGCGCTGGTCTTCGCTCACCAGCCAGATACGCGCCAGATGCGCCAGGTGCTCGGCCAGCTCGACCTGGGCGGCGCACAGGTGGCGCACCGCCGCCAGTTCAAGAACGATACGCAGGTCGTACAGCTCCTCGAAGCGGGCAAAGTCAAAGGCACGCACCTGCCAGCCGCTGCGAAAGTGCACCTCCAGGTAGCCCTCGCGCTCCAGGTGGTAGAGCGCCTGGCGCACCGGCGTGCGGCTGACCGCCAGGCGCTTGGCAACATCGCCCTCGCTGAAGCGGTCGCCCGGCAGCAGGCGGAACTCGAAGATGTCCTCCTTGAGCTGCTGATAGATGCCCTCGGCGAGGTTCTCCGGCCGCTCGCGGGCGGCCTTTTTTTCAGGGGTGGGCAACATGATCGAAACTCCTCAGGCCACGGGGTCCAGCAACATCAGGGCATCGCCCGGCACCACTGCCTTGCCGGGCTGGCAGCGCACGGCGCGCACCGTACCACTGACCGGGGCGAATACCGCAAGCTCCATTTTCATCGCCTCGACCACCATCAACGGCGCTCCGGCTTCCACCGACTCACCCGGCTGCACGAGGATCTTCCACACGCTGCCGCACATTTCGGCGCTGACCACGTGGGCATCGCCATAGTCGTCCGGCTCTTCACGGGGCTGTACCGCGTCGGCCGCCAACGCTTCGTCGGTGTCGCGCCAGCGCATGACCTCGGCATCGAAAGCCTGCTTCTGTCGGGCCTGGAACGCGGCGATATCGGCTTCGTTGGCCTCAAGGAAGTGCCGGTATTCAGCGAAATCGAACACCTCTTCCTCGATGCGGATCGACGCCCGCCCTTCGCGGAACGCCTCGCGGAAATCGTCAAGCTCCGCCTCGGTGACCGGGTAGAAACGCACCTGGTCGAAGAACTGCAACAACCAGGGCTGGTCATCCTTGAATTGCGGGTTGCGGCAGAAGCGGTTCCAGATCGGCAGGGTCCGCCCCACCAGTTGGTAGCCGCCAGGCGAGTCCATGCCGTAGATGCACAGGTACATGCCGCCAATGCCCACCGTGCCTTCGGCGGTGAAGGTCCGGGCCGGGTTGTACTTGGAACTGAGCAGACGATGGCGCGGGTCGAGCGGCACTGCGCAGGGGGCGTCCAGGTAGACATCGCCCAGGCCGAGCACCAGGTAGCTGGCGTCGAACAGGATGTCGCGCACATCTTCGCGGCGGGCCAGGCCGTTGGTGCGCTGGATGAAGTCGACGTTGTTCGGCAGCCACGGGGCCTCGCTGCGCACGGTTTCGCTGTAGCGCTGCACGGCACCGAGGGTGGCGCTGTCCTCGAAGGCCATGGGCAGGTGGATCACGCGGGTGGGGATTTTCAGTCGGTCGACCTCCGCCAGTTGTGTCTCCAGCCGCAGCAGGTGCTCGATCAGTGCCGACTGGTGCAGCACGCGGCTGTTGTAGCGCAGTTGCAGCGAGCGCACGCCCGGCGCCAGTTCTTCAAGGCCAGGAACAGGGCTGGTCTTGAGCGCTTCCATCAGCAGGTGGACCCGCAGGCGCAGGGCCAGGTCGAGCACGTTGTCGCCATATTCCACCAGCACATAGGCGTCGCCGGCCTGGCGATAAGTCACGCGTGGACGCGTGTCATTGGCCGGCAGTTCGGCGAGCACTGTGGCGGACACCGTGCGGTCCGGCCGCAGGCTCGGCACCGGCAGGGTCACGGCGGAAATCGCCGCCAGCGCCTCGATGCTCCCCAGTTGCGCCTGCTCCAGGCTCTGCGCCTGCTTGAAGCTGATGGGGTGGAAGCGCAACTTGTCGCCGGGCTTGACCTGGCCGACCTTCCACAATTCGGCCTTGGCGATGGTCACCGGGCAGACGAAGCCGCCGAGGCTGGGGCCGTCCTTGGTCAGGATCACCGGGAAATCGCCGGTGAAGTTGATGGCGCCAATGGCGTATTCGCAGTCGTGCACATTGGACGGATGCAGCCCCGCCTCGCCGCCGTCGGGCCGGGCCCAGCGCGGCTTGGGGCCGGACAGGCGCACGCCGAGGCGGTTGGAGTTGTAGTGCACCTCCCACTCGGCGGAGAAGAATTCCTCGATGGCGCCCTCGGTGAAGAAGTCCGGCGCACCGTGGGGGCCGTAGAGCACGCCGATGTTCCAGGTCTGGCCGTAGCTGGGGATCAGGCTGGCATCCAGCGCCTGGGGTGGGCTGACCGGTGCCGGCGTGGAACAGGCCGCCAGCTCCGGTCGCGAGACAGCGAGAATGTCGCCGGGCCGAAGCGTGCGCCCGGCATGACCGCCGAACTGACCGAGCACGAAAGTCGAACGGCTGCCCAGGTAAACCGGCACGTCCAGGCCGTTGCGCACCGCCAGGTAGGTGCGACAGCCGCGGGTGGCACGGCCCAGGGCAAGCACCTGCCCGGCCTTGACCGCCACCGGCGCCCAGTACGCCACCGCCTCGCCGTCGAGGGTGGCCGGGCAATCGGCGCCGGCCAGGGCAATCACACTGTCGCTGTGAAAGCGCAGGGTCGGCCCTTGCAGGGTGAACTCAAGGCCCGCCGCGCTTTCATGGTTGCCGACGATCCGGTTGGCCAGGCGGAAAGCGAAGTCGTCCATCGGGCCCGACGGCGGTACGCCGACGTCCCAGTAGCCGAGGCGGCCCGGAAAATCCTGCACGCTGGACCAGGTGCCCGGTTCGAGCACTTCGATGGCCTGCGGCTGATAGGCGAAGCTGTCCAGCAGCCGGGTCCACACCTGCCCTTGCTGGAAACACGGCGCCGCGACCACCGCCCGCAGGTAATCGAGGTTGGTGGCGATGCCGTGCAGGCGGGTAGCGTCCAGAGCCTGTTGCAGACGGGCGATGGCCTCGCCGCGGTCGGCGCCGTGGACGATCAGCTTGGCCAGCATCGGGTCATAGAAGGCCGACACTTCACTGCCGCTGCCGACCCAGGTATCGACCCGCACATGCTCGGGGAAATGCACCTCGGTAAGCACCCCCGGACTTGGCTGGAAGTGCTTGAGCGGGTCTTCGGCATACAGCCGCACCTCGATGGACGCCCCTTGTGGTGGCCGTTGCAGGGCGTCCCAGTCCAGCTCGTCGCCAGCGGCAACCCGCAGCATGCACTCGATCAGGTCCAGGCCGGTGACCATCTCCGTCACCGGGTGCTCCACCTGCAGGCGGGTGTTGACCTCGAGAAAGTAGAAATCGTCGCGGGCGGCATCGTAGATGAACTCGACGGTGCCGGCGCTGCGATAGGCCACCGACTCGCCCAGCTTCACTGCGGCAGCATGCAAGCGCTCGCGGGTGGCCTGCGGCAGGTTCGGCGCCGGGGTTTCCTCCACCACTTTCTGATTGCGCCGCTGCAGCGAACAGTCGCGCTCGCCAAGGGCGACCACCCTGCCCTGGCCGTCGCCGAAAAGCTGCACCTCGACATGCCGGGCCTGATCGACGAAACGCTCGAGGAATACCCCGGCATCGCTGAAGAACTGCTGCCCCATGCGCTTGACACTGTCGTAGGCGCTGGCAAGGGCCTCGGCGTCGGTGCAGCGGGTCAGGCCGATACCACCACCGCCTGCAGTGGTCTTGAGCATCACCGGATAGCCGATGGCATGGGCCGCCGTCAGCGCCTCGTCGAGGCTGCCCAGCAGACCGGTGCCGGGCGCCATCGGCACACCGGCCTGCGCCGCCAGTTCGCGGGCGCGGTGCTTGAGGCCGAACTCGCGGATCTGCAGGGCGCTGGGGCCGATAAAGGCAATGCCTTCGGCCTCGCAGGCTTCAGCGAACTCGGCGCTTTCCGACAGAAAGCCGTAGCCGGGATAGATGGCCTGGGCCCCCGACTCACGGGCCGCCTCGAGGATGCGCCCGGCGCGCAGGTAGCTGTCGGCGGCCTTTTCGCCACCGAGGGCAATGGCCAGGTCGGCGTCACGGACATGCTGGGCGTTGCGGTCGGCGTCGGAGTACACCGCGACACTGCGGATACCGAGCCTCTTGAGGGTACGAATGGCGCGTACGGCGATTTCGCCACGATTGGCAATCAGAACGGTGTGGAACATTGCGCTCTCTCCTTAAGCGGGTTTGCGGCTGGCGAGAAAAGCCCGCCAGCCGGCAAAGGCAGTGATGTCCTCGGCACCTTCCAGCGCCCAGGCTTCGCAGATGAATCCTTTCACCCAGCGACCGTCGATCAGTTGCACATTGCCGATCCCCAAGGGTAGTGGAATCTCCGCGACAAACTCGCCGAACCGCGCCAGCGGTATGTCCCAGACCTCGACGATGATCTGGCTGCCGTCGCCGCCGGCGGTCCGCGCCAGCCCTGGCTTGGGCGGTACGGTGCCGGGCAATGCGTAGAGGCGGTAATCGGCGCAGGTCCGGGTCTGCTCCACCAGCACCGCGTCGCGGGTGCGCAACTGGAAGTTCAGCGGCATGCCGGTAAGGTGCGCGCCGACCACCGCCAGGCGCACGCAGCCGGGCGCCTGGGACGCTGGCGCGGCGGGCGGCAGCGGCCGGCCGGTGGCACCCAGCGGCAAGCCCAGCGTCTGTTGCCAGCGCTTGCCCAGGGACGCCAGGGCATGGTCGTGCCAGGCCGGGGCGATCAGGGTGATCCCCGCCGGCAGGCCGTCCTCGCGCAGGCCGGCGGGGAGCGCCAGGGCACTGAGGTCAGCAAGGTTGGTGAAGTTGGTGTAGGTGCCGAACTGGCTGTTGAACAGCACCGGCTCGGCCTGCATCTCGTCCAGCGTGCGCAGGGTCGGCGAGGTCGGCACCACCAGGGCGTCGAAGCCCTCCAGCGCCTGCTCGATGGCGCGGCTCAACTGCGCCCGCAGGTATTCGGCGTTGTAGGCATCGCAGGCGCTGAAGCCCAGGCCGTTCTCGACGATGCCGCGCACCACCGGGTTGATCGCCTCGGGTGCCGACACCAGCATCCCTGACACCGCCACCGTGCGCTCGGCAACCCAGGGGCCCTGGTACAGCTGCATGGCCAGTTCACGGAAGGGTGCGAAATCGACGGTCACCAGTTCCGCACCCAGCTCGCGCAGGCGTTCAAGGGCACGCAGGTACACCGCCTGGTTGCCGCTGTCGCCAAAGAACTCCAGGCTGTCCGGCACCGCCAGCCGTGTCGCATTGCCGATCGCCACCGGAGCGCGGTTGGGGTTGCGTCGCGAATAGGCGTCCAGCGGGTCGAAACCGGCGGCCAGGGACAGCACCTGCTCGGCATCGGCCACGGTGAGGGCGAAGATCGAAATGCAGTCCAGCGTGCGACAGGCCGGCACCAGGCCCTTGTTGGACAGCAGGCCCTTGGTCGGCTTGAGCCCGACGATATTGTTGAAGCCCGCTGGCACACGGCCCGAACCCGCGGTGTCGGTGCCCAGGGAAAACGCCACCAGCCCCCGCGCCACCACCGACGCCGAACCGGAACTGGAGCCGCCGCTGACATACGCCGGATCGAAGCTGTTGGGCACCGCGCCATAGGGCGAGCGGGTGCCGACCAGGCCGGTGGCGAACTGATCGAGGTTGGTCTTGCCCATCAGCACCGCTCCAGCGGCCTGCAGGCGGGCCACCACCGTGGCGTCCTCGCTGGCCACATAGGCAAACTCCGGGCAGGCGGCGGTGGTCGGCCAGCCGGCAGCATCGATGTTGTCCTTGATGGCGAAGGGCACGCCGTACAGCGGCAGCTTCGCCAGGTCGCCATCGACCGCCGCCCGTTGCGCAGCCAACGCGTCGAGGCGCGTGCGCAACTGCTCCGGCGAGACCCGGGAAATCCACGCCGGGTCGCTTTCCGGCAATTGCTGGAGCAGTTCGAAAAGGACGTCCGGGGTCAGGTCGCCGGCTTGATAGGCGTTCTGCCAGTCACCGAGCGTCCAGCCGAGAGTATGCAGAGAGAGGGCTTGCATCGGGTGCTCCATCTTGTATCCAAGTTTGGATTCGTTGGAGCAAGGGTCGGGCCAAGTGACCAAATATCATCTATATCAAGCAGTTAGCTAACAAATGGCCGTAGGATTAGTCCTAGGGCTGCTGCATGGTGGTGCGGGGTGCTTGGTTGTGGTGCTCTCGGGACTGCTTCGCGAACAAGCTCTTCCACACAGGTGAGTGAGCGGCTGTGCTTGCACTACCCCAAACCGCTCGGCGCCCGTAGAATGCGCTCCTTTTTTTCCCGGGGCACAACCTCCATGAGCTCAATCGAACAAGGACCCGGCACGCCGGCGCAGGCCAACGAACTGGTCCTCGGCCTGGAAGACCGCCCGCGCCTGGTGATCGGCCTGCTGGCCGCGCTGCAGCACCTGCTGGCGATCATCGTGCCGATCGTCACCCCCGGCCTGCTGATCTGCCAGGCCCTCGGCGTGTCGGCCCGCGACACCAACCTGATCGTGTCGATGTCGCTGGTCATCTCCGGCATCGCCACCTTCGTCCAGTGCCGCCGCTTCGGGCCGTTCGGCGCCGGGCTGCTGATCGTGCAGGGCACCAGCTTCAACTTCGTCGGCCCGCTGATCGCCGGCGGCGCGCTGATGGTCAAGCAAGGCACGCCAGTGGAAGCGGTGATGGCGGCGATCTTCGGCGTGGTCATCGCCGGCTCGTTCGTCGAGATGGGCATCTCGCGCATCCTGCCGTTCGTCAAGCGCCTGATCACCCCGCTGGTGACCGGCATCGTCGTGCTGATGATCGGCCTGACCCTGATCAAGGTCGGCCTGATCAGCATGGGCGGCGGTTTCGCCGCCATGGGCAACGGCACCTTCGCCAACGGCGAGAACCTGCTGCTGTCTGGCGTGGTGCTGGCGATCATCGTGGTGCTCAACCGCATTCCGCTGGTGTGGATGCGCAGTTGCGCCATCGTTATCGCCCTGGCCGTCGGCTATGCCCTGGCCGGCTACCTGGGCCGCCTGGACTTCACCGGCATGCACGAAGCCGCACTGTTCCAGGTGCCGGTGCCGCTGCATTTCGGCCTCGGCTTCTCCTGGGCGCTGTTCATCCCGATGCTGGTGATCTACCTGGTCACGTCGCTGGAAGCCATCGGTGACGTCACCGCCACCAGCAAGGTCTCGCGCCAGCCAGTGGAAGGCCCGCTGTGGATGCAACGGATCAAGGGCGGGGTGCTGGTCAACGGCGCCAACTCGCTGCTGGCCGGCGTGTTCAATACTTTCCCCAGCTCGATCTTCGCCCAGAACAATGGCGTGATTCAGCTGACCGGTATCGCCAGCCGCCACATTGGCGTGTGGATCGCCCTGATGCTGGTGCTGCTGGGCCTGTTCCCGGCGGTAGCCGGGGTGATCCAGGCCGTGCCTGAGCCGGTGCTTGGCGGCGCTGCCATGGTGATGTTCGGTGCGGTCGCCGCGTCCGGCATCAATATCCTCGCCAGCGTCAGCCTCGACCGCCGCGCCCTGCTGATCATCGCCGTTTCCCTGGCCCTGGGCCTGGGCGTTGCTCAGGTGCCGGAGTTCCTCGCGCACATGCCGGCGGCACTGCGCAACGTGCTGGAATCGGGCGTGGCCACCGGCGGCATCTGTGCCCTGGTGCTCAACTGGTTCCTGCCGGAAGCCAAGCGCGCCGACTGACGCCCGCCTGCCTACGCCCGCGAAAGCCCGCAGCCTGCTGCGGGCTTTTTGTTTTATCATTCCCGCAGTTTTTTCCCACAGAGCCAGCCATGAAGTTCGCCATCGCGGTTTTTTCCCCCGGCCACGCGCCCTCCTCGCGCCGGGCCTTGCTCTTCGCCCAGGCAGCCCTGGCCGGCGGGCATGAGATTGTCCGGCTGTTCTTCTATCAGGACGGCGTGCACAGCGCCTCGGCCAATATCGTCACGCCCCAGGACGAAGCCGATATTCCGGCGCAGTGGCGCGCCTTCATTACCGATCACCAGCTCGACGCCGTGGTGTGCATTGCCGCCGCCCTGCGTCGTGGCGTATTGAATGAAGAAGAAGCCAACCGCTACCAGCGCCCGGCGGTGAACCTGCCGGCGCCCTGGGAACTGTCGGGCCTGGGCCAGTTGCATGAAGCTGCGCAGATCGCCGACCGCCTGGTCTGCTTCGGAGGCGATTGAAATGTCCAAGTCCCTGTTGATCATCAGCCGCCAGGCGCCCTGGAGCGGCCCTTCAGCCCGTGAAGCGCTGGATATCGCCCTCGCCGGCGGCGCCTTCGACCTGCCGCTGGGCCTGCTGTTTCTCGATGACGGCGTCTTCCAGCTCGCCGCCCATCAGCAACCGGCGCTGCTGCAACAGAAAAACCTCGCGGCCAACCTCCAGGCCCTGCCGATGTTCGGTGTCGAGGAGCTGTTCGTCGCCGCCAGCAGCCTGCGCGAGCGCGGCCTGAGCGTCGACACCCTGAGCCTGCCGGTGCAGGTGCTGGATGATGTCGCCCTGGCGGCACTGATCGACCGTTTCGACCAGGTGGTAACCCTCTGATGAGTACCCTTCACGTCATTGCCCACTCACCCTTCGGCGACAACCGCCTGACCAGTTGCCTGCGCCTGCTCGGCCCCGACGACGGCCTGCTGCTGTGCGGCGACGCGGTCTACGCCCTGCAACCGGGCAGCGCACCGCTGGCCGGTTTGAGTACCATCGCCTCGCGGCTGTTCGCCCTCGAAGAAGACCTGCTGGCGCGGGGCATCACCGACAGTCCGGCATCCGCCGTCGACTACCCGGCCTTCGTCGCGCTGTCCCTGAACTACGACAAGGTCAACAGCTGGCTATGAGCATCCTGATCGTCAAAGACCGCGACATCGGCCTGGACAAGGACGGCTACCTAGTCGACCTGTGCGACTGGTCCGAGGAAGTCGCCCAGGCTCTGGCTGATCGAGAGTCACTCGTGCTTACTAGCGATCACTGGGAAATCCTCAAATTGCTGCGCCTGTTCTACGAGGAGTACCAGCTGTCGCCTGCCACCCGCCCGCTGATCAAGTACGTGGCCCTCAAGCTCGGCCCGGAAAAGGGCAACAGCCTGCACCTCAACCGCCTGTTCAACGGCACTCCCGCCAAACTCGCCGCCAAGCTGGCGGGCCTGCCCAAGCCGACCAACTGCATATGACCCAGCCACGCCCGCTTGTCACCGAAACCCCGGAAGAACACCCCTTCGCCCAGTTCGTGCGCATTCTTGGCAAAGGCAAGCGCGGCGCCCGCGGCCTGACCCGCGAGGAAGCCCGCGAGGCCATGGGCATGCTGCTCGACGACAAGGTCGAGGAAACCCAGCTCGGCGCTTTCCTGATGCTCCTGCGGCACAAGGAAGAAAGCCCGGAAGAGCTGGCCGGCTTCACCGAAGCCCTGCGCGCACGCCTGGATGCCCCGCCCATCGCAGTGGATATCGACTGGCCCAGCTACGCCGGCAAGAAACGCCACCTGCCCTGGTACCTGCTGGCGGCGCGCTGCCTGGCGAGCAATGGCGTACGCATCCTGATGCACGGCGGCGGCGCCCATACCGCCGGGCGCCTGTACACCGAACAGGTGCTGGACCTGGTCGGCATCCCGCTGTGCCGCAACTGGGCAGAAGTGGAAACTGCGCTGAAACAGCACAACCTGGCCTTCTTCCCGCTGCAGGACTGGGCGCCCCGCCTGCAACGCATGATCGACCTGCGCAACACCCTCGGCCTGCGCTCGCCCATCCACTCCCTGGCCCGGGTCCTCAATCCGCTGGGTGCGCGCTGCGGCCTGCAAAGCATCTTCCATCCCGGCTACCAGGCGGTACACCGCGAAGCCAGCCGCCTGCTGGGCGACACCGCCATCGTGGTCAAGGGCGACGGCGGCGAGATCGAGATCAACCCGGACGCCACCAGCCACCTCTACGGTACTGCCGGCGGCGCGGACTGGGACGAGGAATGGCCGCAGATGTCGGCCCAGCGCCATGTGAAACCGGCCAGCCTTGAGCCGGATCACCTGCTGCGGGTCTGGGACGGCGAGGCCAGCGACAGCTACGGCGAAATGGCGGTGATCGCGACCATGGCCCTGGCCCTGCGCGGTTTGGGTCACAGCCAGGACGACGCCTTCGCCAAGGCTCGTGAATACTGGGCAACACGCCTGGCCTGATCGCGATCCATCGAATCCATCGATCAAACACCCGGGATCTTTGCGCTATTCGTTCGAACTGAAGTCCGTACACTGGGCTCCAACTTCTATACCAATTGCCAAGGAGCCCCACCATGGGCCTGTTGATCGATGGACGCTGGCATGACCAGTGGTACAAAAGCAGCAAGGACGGCGCCTTCGAGCGTGAAAGCGCCCAACGCCGCAATGCCCTGCCCGCCCCCGAAGCCGGACGCTATCACCTCTATGTGTCGCTGGCCTGTCCCTGGGCACATCGCACACTGATTCTGCGCAAGCTCAAGGGCCTGGAAAGCCTGATCGACGTCTCTGTGGTCAGTTGGCTGATGGGCGAACACGGCTGGACCTTCGACAAAAGCCAGGGCTCCACCGGCGACAAACTCGACGGCCTCGACTTCCTGCACCAGCGCTACACCCGCGACGACCCGAGCTACACGGGGCGCGTCACCGTGCCGGTGCTGTGGGACAAGCAGGAGCAGCGCATCGTCAACAACGAGTCGTCGCAGATCATCCGCATCTTCAACAGTGACTTCGACGAACTGACCGGCAACCGCCTGGACCTCTACCCCGAACCGCTGCGGGCGAAGATCGACGCGCTCAACGAGCGCATCTATCCGGCGGTGAACAACGGCGTCTACCGAGCCGGCTTCGCCACCTCGCAGAGCGCCTACGAAGAAGCCTTCGATGCCCTGTTCGCCGAGCTGGACAGCCTGGAAAAACTACTGGATGGCCAGCGTTACCTGGCGGGGGAATACCTGACCGAAGCGGATATCCGCCTGTTCACCACCATCGTGCGCTTCGACGCGGTGTACCACGGTCACTTCAAGTGCAACCTGCGACGCATCGAGGACTATCCGAACCTGTCGAACTGGCTGCGGGAGCTGTATCAGTGGCCGGGCGTGGCCGACACGGTGAACATGGAACATATCCAGCGCCATTACTACATGAGCCACAAGACCATCAATCCCAATGGCATCGTGCCGAAGGGGCCGCTGCAGGACTTTGGCAAGGCGCATGATCGGGAAAGGCTGGTTGGGCGGGGAATTTGGGAGAAACCCGGTATCTGAAGACCGACCAGGAGGCTCGTGGGAGCCGGCGTTGCCGGCGATGCGCCAGACCAGGCAACATCATTGCCAGTGCCTGCCTCATCGCCGGCAACGCCGGCTCCCACGAAATCCGCGTACGCTTACTGAGCGCCTTCGAACCAGGCCAGCTTGTCGCGCAACTGCACCACCTCGCCCACGATCACCAGTGTCGGCGCATGAACCTCATGCTCCGCCACCAGTTGCGGCAGGTCGGCCAGGGTGCCGGTAAAGACCCGCTGGTTCTTGGTGGTGCCCTGCTGGACCAGCGCTGCCGGCGTATCGGCGGCACGGCCATGGCGGATCAGCTCGGCACAGATGGTCGGCAACCCCACCAGCCCCATGTAGAACACCAGGGTCTGGGCCGGCGCCACCAGGTCATCCCAGGGCAGGTTGCTGGTGCCGTCCTTGAGGTGACCGGTGACGAAACGCACCGACTGCGCATAGTCGCGGTGGGTCAGCGGAATCCCGGCGTAGGCCGAGCAACCGCTGGCAGCGGTGATGCCGGGCACCACCTGGAACGGGATGCCCTGCTCCGCCAGTTCCTCGATTTCCTCGCCACCCCGACCGAAGATGAACGGATCGCCACCCTTGAGCCGCAGCACACGCTTGCCCTGACGGGCCAGGTCCACCAGTTGCTGGTTGATCTGGTCCTGAGGCACGGCATGATCGGCGCGACGCTTGCCGACATAGATGCGCTCGGCATCGCGCCGGCACATTTCGATAATCGCCGGGGCGACCAATCGGTCGTAGAGCACCACGTCGGCCTGCTGCATCAGGCGCAGGGCACGGAAGGTCAGCAGGTCCGGATCGCCCGGCCCGGCACCGACCAGGTACACCTCGCCGGCAGTCTGCTCGGGCTTGCCGTCCACCTTGGCCTGCAACAGGCGCTCGGCCTCGGCGCCCTGCCCGGCCAGTTGCCGTTCGGCGATCGGGCCCTGGAACACTTCTTCCCAGAAACCACGACGCTGGTTGACGTCCGGGTAGAGGCTCTTGACCCGGTCACGGAAACGCGCGGCCAGGCCGGCCAGTTCGCCGTAGGCGGCGGGAATCCAGGTTTCCAGGCGAGCGCGGATCAACCGCGCCAGCACCGGGGCATCACCGCCACTGGAGACCGCCACCACCAGCGGTGAACGGTCGACGATGGCTGGGAAGATCACCGAGCACAAGGCCGGCGCATCCACGACATTGACCGGCACGCAGCGCCGCTTGGCATCCGCCGAGACCTGGGCATTGAGCGCCGGGTCGTCGGTGGCGGCGATGATCAGTTGGCAGTCATCCAGATCGCTTTCCCGATAGCCACGGTCCAGAAGCTGGCCGCCGCTGTGCCGAGCCAGCTCGGCCAGTTGCCCTTCGATCTCGGGCGCGACCACGCGCAACCGCGCACCGGCGTCGGCCAGCAGGCGAGACTTGCGCAAGGCAATCTCGCCACCACCGACGACCAGCACCTGGCTGCCGCGCAAATTGTGGAACAGCGGCAGAAACTCCATTTAGCCGATGACCTCGAGGCCACCCATGTACGGCTTCAGCACGTCGGGCACACGGATGGTGCCGTCAGCCTGCTGGTAGTTCTCCAGTACCGCCACCAGGGTACGGCCAACCGCCAGGCCGGAACCGTTGAGGGTGTGGACCAGCTCCGGCTTGCCGGTTTCCGGGTTGCGCCAGCGGGCCTGCATGCGGCGGGCCTGGAAGTCGCCGCAGTTGGAGCACGAGGAAATCTCGCGGTACTTGTCCTGGCTCGGCACCCACACTTCCAGGTCGTAGGTCTTCACGGCGCTGAAGCCCATGTCGCCGGTGCACAGCGCCAGTACGCGGTACGGCAGTTCCAGGGCCTGCAGCACGCGCTCGGCGTTATGGGTCAGGCCTTCGAGGGCTTCCATGGACTTCGACGGCTCGACCACCTGGACCATCTCGACCTTGTCGAACTGGTGCTGGCGGATCATGCCGCGGGTGTCACGACCCGACGCACCGGCTTCACTGCGGAAGCACGGGGTGTGGGCGACGAACTTGATCGGCAGTTCCTTGGCATCGACGATCTCGCCGGCGACGATGTTGGTCAGCGACACTTCGGCGGTCGGGATCAGGTAGAAGTCGGCTTCGCCTTCGCGGGAGATCTTGAACAGGTCTTCCTCGAACTTCGGCAACTGGCCGGTGCCCTGCAGCGCCGGCGCCTGGACCAGGTACGGGGTGTAGGCTTCCTCGTAACCGTGCTCGTTGATGTGCAGGTTGATCATGAACTGCGCCAGGGCGCGGTGCAGGCGGGCAATCGGGCCGCGCAGCAGGGCGAAGCGTGCGCCGGACAGCTTGGCGGCGGTCTCGAAGTCCAGGTAGCCGTCACGCTCGCCGAGGGCGACGTGGTCCTGGATCGGGAAATCGAACTGGCGCGGGGTGCCCCAGCGACGCACTTCGACGTTGCCGTCTTCATCCTCGCCCACCGGCACGCTGGCGTCGGGCAGGTTGGGGATGGTCAGCAGGATCTGGTCCAGCTCGGACTGGATCTGGTCCAGCTCGGTCTTGCCGGCGGCCAGCTCACCGGCCATGCGCTCGACGTCGGCCATCAGCGGCGCGATGTCCTCGCCCTTGGCCTTGGCCTGGCCGATGGACTTGGAGCGGGCGTTACGCTCGGCCTGCAGTTGTTCGGTCCGGGTCTGCACCGTCTTGCGGCGCTCTTCCAGGGACTCGATGCGCGCGACATCCAGGCTGAAGCCACGGGAGGCCAGGCGGTCCGCCACTTCCTGAAGTTGGCCGCGTAACAGTTTGGAATCGAGCATATCGTTCTCTCGTTATGTGTGGTGTTGGTTCAGATTCGGGTGAGCGCCAGGCCAGCCCAGGTTGCGAGCAGGCCGCCCAGCACGCTGATCGCGGCATAGCCGAACGCCAGCGGCGCCTGGCCGCTTTCGAGCAGGCGCACGGTATCCAGTGAAAAAGACGAAAAGGTGGTCAGGCCGCCAAGGAAGCCTACGATCAGGCCGGCGCGCAGCTCGACCGGCACGAACGGGCGATGCAGGAAAAGCCCGTAGAGCAGGCCGATCAGCAGGCAGCCGATCAGGTTGACCGCCAGCGTACCGAGATAAAAGTGGCGAGGCCAGTTCGCGTTGACCCAATTGGACGTGGCGAAACGCAGCAGGGTACCGGCAATGCCTCCCGCGCTGACAGCGGCGACGAGTGCGATCAAGGTTTTCTCCGTTGCCGAGGGCTGGTGCGATCCAGCTCGGCCAGGTGCCTGAGCTTCTCGCCGATCTTCAGTTCAAGGCCCCGCGGAACCGGTTGGTAGTACTGTCGCGGTTCGAGCTCTTCGGGGAAATAGTCTTCGCCGGCCGCGTAGGCGTCCGGCTCGTCGTGGGCGTAGCGGTACTCCTCGCCATAGCCCAGTTGCTTCATCAATTTGGTCGGCGCGTTGCGCAGGTGGATCGGCACTTCCAGCGAACCATGCTCGGACGCTTCGCGCAGCGCGGCCTTGAAGCCCATGTACACGGCATTGCTCTTGGGCGCGCAGGCCAGGTAGGTAATGGCCTGGGCCACCGCCAGCTCGCCTTCGGGGCTGCCCAGGCGCTCCTGTACGTCCCAGGCCGACAGGCACAGGCTCAGGGCGCGCGGATCGGCGTTGCCGATATCTTCGCTGGCCATGCGTACTACCCGGCGCGCCAGGTACAGCGGATCGCAGCCACCGTCGAGCATCCGGGCGAACCAGTACAGCGCGGCGTCCGGGTTGGAGCCGCGGATGGACTTGTGCAGGGCGGAAATCTGGTCGTAGAACGCTTCGCCGCCCTTGTCGAAACGGCGGCGGCTGTCACCCAGCAGGCTCTGCAGCAGGTCGACGCCGATCTCGCCGCCGTCCTCGGCCAGGTCCGAGGCGTTTTCCAGGAAGTTGAGCAGGCGCCGGCCATCGCCATCGGCGGCGGCCAGCAGCATCTTGAAGGCGTCGTCGCCGATGCTCAGGTGCCGCTTGCCCAGACCGCGCTCTTCACTGAGCGCGCGCTGCACCAGCCGACGCAGTGCCTCCTCGTCGAGGCTCTTGAGCACATAGACCCGCGCCCGCGACAGCAATGCGTTGTTCAGCTCGAACGACGGGTTCTCGGTCGTGGCGCCGATGAAGATCAGCGTGCCGTCTTCGACATACGGCAGGAAGGCATCCTGCTGGGACTTGTTGAAGCGGTGCACTTCATCGACGAAGAGAATGGTCCGGCGTCCGTACTGGGCAGCCTGCTGCTTGGCGACTTCCACCGCCTGGCGGATTTCCTTGACCCCGGCCAGCACCGCCGACACCGTTTCGAAGTGGGCCTCGCAGAACTGCGCCAGCAGCCGCGCCAGGGTGGTCTTGCCGACCCCGGGTGGGCCCCAGAAGATCATCGAATGCAGTGCGCCCTGCTCCAGGGCCTCGCGCAGCGGCTTGCCGCGCGCCAGCAGGTGCTGCTGGCCGACGTATTCGTCCAGGTTGGCCGGGCGCATGCGCGCGGCCAGGGGCTGGGCAACCGGTTCACTTCGAAACAGGTCCATGGACGGCAGTACGACCTCTTACTCTTGAATCACGTCAGCGCCTTTCGGGACGTCGAACCTGAACTTGCCGGCGGGCACCGGCTGGTTGACCTTCACGTTGTTGAACAGGATGTCGGTACGCTGCCCGACGCTGTCCACCAGCCGCATGTTGTTCACCAGGCCCTTGCGAAACGACAGGCTCAGCGAATCGAACAGGGTGTCTCTGGTCTTGGGCTTGAGCACGAAGTCCAGGACTTCGCCCTGCTCCTTGGAGGAGATATCGAAGCTCTCGCTGATCTTGGAAATGTCACCCGACAGCAACAGGGCCGGCGTCTGGGTCAGGCGCTGGTCAAGCTTCTTGATGGTGGCCTGTTCGAGGTCCGGGTCCCAGAGGGTGACCTTGGCACCATCGGACACCACCACTTGTTCCTGCGGCGCATCGGTGTGCCAGTAGAACAGGCCAGGGCGCTGGACCGTCATGTTACCGGTGGTTTCCTGCAGGCTGCTACCACTGGCGTCCAGGGTCAGCTGGGAGAAACCGGCCTCGATGGTCTTCGACTGGTTCAACAGTTGGCTCAGGCGCTGCACGTCTTGCTCGGCGGCGAAGACCGCAGCACTGGACAGGCTCAGAGCAGAAACCAACAACATGCGAATCAGGCGCATGGCAATCCTCGTTGCAGAATGAATGAACCGGCGCCCATCACTGAGCGCCGGTGAAGGGGGCTGTCAATCCCGCGCAGGTCCCGGCGCGATGACTTCACGGGAGCCGTTGGTGTTCATGGCGGTGACGACACCCGCCATTTCCATCGCTTCGATCATCCGCGCGGCGCGGTTGTAACCGATCTTCAGCTTGCGCTGCACCGCCGAAATCGAGGCGCGGCGGCTTTCCAGCACGAATTGTACGGCTTCGTCGTAGAGCGCATCGGTCTCGGCATCGTCGCCGCCTTCGCCACCACCGCCATCGAAGCTGCCGCCACCACCTTCCTCGACACCGTTGAGGATGTCGTCGTTGTAGTCCGGCGCGCCGCGCAGCTTCCACGCCTCGACCACGCGATGGACCTCGTCGTCAGAGACGAAGGCACCGTGGACACGGATCGGCAGGCTGGTCCCGGGCGGCATGTAGAGCATGTCACCGTGACCCAGCAGTTGCTCGGCACCGCCCTGGTCGATGATGGTCCGCGAGTCGATCTTGCTCGACACCTGGAACGCCATGCGGGTCGGGATGTTGGCCTTGATAAGGCCGGTGATCACGTCCACCGACGGCCGCTGGGTGGCGAGGATCAGGTGGATACCCGCTGCCCGGGCCTTCTGCGCGATCCGTGCGATCAGTTCTTCGACCTTCTTGCCGACGATCATCATCATGTCGGCGAATTCGTCGACGATCACCACGATGGTCGGCAGCGTGGTCAGGGTTGGCGGTACGTCGTCCATGCTTTCGCGGCGGAACATCGGATCGTAGATCGGCTCGCCGGCTTCCTCGGCATCCTTGATCTTGCGGTTGAAGCCCGCCAGGTTGCGCACCCCCATCGCCGCCATCAGCTTGTAGCGCCGCTCCATCTCGGCGACGCTCCAGCGCAGGGCGTTGGCGGCGTCCTTCATGTCGGTGACCACCGGGCACAGCAGGTGCGGGATGCCTTCGTAGATGGACAGTTCGAGCATCTTCGGGTCGATCATGATCAGCTTGGCGTCTTCGGGGCCCGACTTGAACAGGATCGACAGGATCATGGCGTTGACACCGACCGACTTGCCCGAGCCGGTGGTACCGGCCACCAGCAGGTGCGGCATCTTCGCCAGGTCGGTGATGACCGGCTTGCCACCGATGTCATGGCCCAGGGCCATGGTGACCGGCGACTTGGCCTCGTCGTACTGGGGCGACGACAGCACTTCGGAGAAGCGCACGATCTGGCGGTCTTCGTTGGGAATCTCGATACCGACGGTGGTCTTGCCGGGGATGACCTCGACCACGCGCACGCTGGTCACCGCCAGGGAACGCGCCAGGTCCTTGGCCAGGTTGGCGATGCGACTGACTTTCACGCCGGCCGCTGGCTGGATTTCGTAACGGGTGATCACCGGGCCCGGATGAATCGAGTCCACGGAGACTTCGACACCGAATTCCTTCAGCTTGATTTCCAGCAGGTGGCCAACAGCAGCCAGGGACTCAGGCGAGCGGTTGATCTGTTTCTTTTCGGCCGGATCGAGGATGGAGATCGGCGGCAGCGTGCCTTCCACGGCGCTGTCGACGAACAGCGGCACCTGCTTCTCTTTCTGCACGCGCTTGCTCGGCTCGGGAGCGGGGGCCGGGGCTGGCATGATCACCGGCGGCGCCTGCTGCTCGCGCTCGGCCACGTGCCTGGTCAAGGCCTGGTCGCGCTCGATGATGCGCTCGCGGGCTTTCACCTGTTCGCGGCGATCGGGAACGATGGGAGCGACGACTTCATGCACCTGCTCGTCGACCTCGCGCAGTTGCGCGACCAGTTGCTTGCGTTCGTTGCGCGCGGCCCACCAGCGATTGGCGGCGCCCTGGATCAGTTCGAACAGGTCGAGGGTGATCTTGCCGGTGATGTCCATCACCTTGAACCAGGACAGGTCGGTAAAGACCGTCAGGCCGAACAGGAACAGGGCAATGAACATCAGGGTGCTGCCCTGCACGTTCAGGGCGTTCTTGGCCAGGTCGCCGAGGCTTTCGCCCAGCGCTCCGCCCGCCGAGGCCGGCAGGCTCGGGGCGGAATGGAAATGGATATGCGCCAGCGCGGCGCCGGACAGCACCAAAAACACCAGGCCGATCAGCCGCCAGGAGAACAGCCAGCCGCTCCATTGCCAGGGCTGGTGGCGCTCGCGGAAGATCTGCCAGGTCTTGATCGCCAGCAGCAACGGGAAGATGTAGGCGAAGTAGCCCAGCACCATGAACAGGATATCGGCGAAGAAGGCGCCGGCACGGCCAGCCGCGTTCTGCACCTGCTCAACATTGCTGGTGTGGCTGAAACCGGGGTCGGACTGGTCGTACGTCAGCAATGCCATCCACAGATAGAGGCACAAGGCACCCATGGCGATCAGGGCACCTTCCTTGAGCCTGTAGTGCAACTGCTGGCGCCAGAGTGGCTCGGGGTTGGGTGTTGCTGTGGTTTTCTTCAAAACTGGTCTATTCCTGCGCTGTTCGCGCGTCCAACCGTGATTGACCAAGGGGGACGGTCAACAAATCACTACTTTTAACATTACTGCCGACCTATCGCTATCACGGCTCGGCGGATCGAGCTGTAAAGCCGGTCAATTTCCAATACCAACAATTTGAGCACGCATTTTCTTTCGTGACAAAGGCTTATGCGGGGTTTTTGCGTAGTTGGGACAACTGCCCCCCGCTTAAGTTGCGCAACCGGCCACTGGCCACCCTCGACGACCGGTGAACACCTCTGCCACGCGCCCTGCACACCCTTGTCCCGCAAGGCGCTTTCGGGTCATGCTGGGCGCCCTCCCCTGCACACCGGCGACCGGCCGAATCACGATGCTGACCTGGCTCAACCGCGACACTCTCGACTTCCCGCCACTGGAAAAGGCCATGCGCGAACCCAACGGCCTGCTGGCCGCTGGCGGCGACTTGCGGCCGGAACGCCTGGTCCAGGCCTACCGTCACGGCTGCTTCCCCTGGTACCAGGATGGCCAGCCGATCCTCTGGTGGTCGCCGGACCCTCGCACCGTGATGTTCCCCGACGAACTGCATGTCTCGCGCTCGCTGCGCAAGTTCATGCGCCAAGGGCACTATCAGGTGAGCTTCGACCAGGGCTTCGACGCTGTGATCCGCGCCTGTGCCGCCCCGCGCGCCTACGCCGACGGCACCTGGATCACCGATCGCATGCAGGCCGCCTATCTGGAACTGCATCGCCAGGGTTTCGCCCACTCGGTGGAGGTGCGTCGCGACGGCGAACTGGTCGGCGGGCTCTACGGCCTGGCCATGGGCCGGCTGTTCTTCGGCGAATCGATGTTCAGCCGTGCCGACAATGCGTCCAAGGTTGGCTTCGTGAACCTGGTGGAGCACCTTCGCCAGGCCGGGTTCGTCCTGATCGACTGCCAGATGCCCACCGATCACCTGCACAGCCTCGGGGCCCGGGCGATTGCCCGGGCGACTTTCGCCGATTACCTGCGCCAGTATCTGGACCAGCCCAATCGCGCCACCTGGGTCTGTGAGCAGGCCGTTTGCTAGGCGAGTTTTCAGAGCTGGCTTACACTTAGAAAAAACACCTGCCGAGGGGTTGATCATGACTGAGTTGGCGCGGTTGAAGTTCTATGCCACTCAACCCCATGCCTGCAGCTACCTGCCTGACGAGCAAGCCACCACGCTGTTCCTCGATCCGAGCCAGCCAATGGACGCCAACGTCTATGCGGACCTGTCGGAAATGGGCTTTCGTCGCAGCGGCGACCATCTTTATCGACCCCATTGCCAGAACTGCAACGCCTGTGTGCCTGCGCGCATCCCGGCGGCGCGCTTCACCCCCAATCGCCAGCAGAAGCGCATCATCAAGCGCAATGCCGACCTGGTCGTCACCCCTGCGCGGCCAGCGTTCAACGAAGAGTATTTCGAGCTGTATCGCCGCTATATCGAGCAACGCCACGCCGATGGCGACATGTATCCGCCCAGCCGTGACCAGTTCTCGACCTTCCTGGTGCGCGACCTGCCCTTCTCCCGATTCTACGAGTTTCGTCTCGAAGGCCGGCTGGTAGCCGTCGCGGTCACCGACCTGCTGCCCAACGGACTGTCAGCGGTCTACACCTTCTATGAGCCGACCGAGGAGCGGCGCAGCCTCGGTCGCTATGCCATTCTCTGGCAGATCGGCGAAACCCTGCGCCTGGGCCTTGATGCGGTTTACCTGGGTTACTGGATCAAAAACTGCAAAAAAATGAACTACAAGACCCAATACCGGCCTATCGAGCTGCTGATCAATCAGCGCTGGGTCACGCTTAACTGAAAACCTTGGCTTGACCTCCACTTTTCGGGCACAATGCACGCCACTTTTTGTAGCCGGGTGCTTCTGCGCCCGGCCATTACTGAACACCGAGGGCTTTACTGCATGTCGAAAGAAGACAGCTTCGAAATGGAAGGCACTGTCGTCGACACCCTGCCCAACACCATGTTCCGCGTGGAGTTGGAAAACGGGCACGTCGTAACCGCGCACATCTCCGGAAAGATGCGCAAGAACTACATTCGTATCCTGACTGGCGACAAGGTCCGCGTCGAACTGACGCCGTACGACCTGAGCAAGGGCCGCATCACCTACCGCGCCCGCTGAAGTCGATGCAACGAAAAAGCCCGGCACATGCCGGGCTTTTTCGTTGCATCGGGCATGCAAACCGGCGCGGGGCGAACCCCGCGCCAGCACTCACGCCATTTCCGCCGTGGTTTCGAAGTCGAACACCAGCTCGCCGTCGCGAATGTCGATGTGCACCACACCGCCATGCTCGGCCAGCTCCCCGAACAGGATCTCTTCGGCCAACGGCCGCTTGATCTTGTCCTGGATCAGCCGCGCCATCGGTCGCGCACCCATCTGCGCATCGTAGCCGCCCGTCGCCAGCCAACTGCGCGCCGCATCGGACACTTCCAGCAAGACGCGCTTGTCTTCCAGTTGCGCCTGCAGCTCGGTGAGGAACTTGTCCACCACACTCTTGATGGTTTCGTGGGTCAGGCGACCAAACTGGATGATGGTGTCCAGACGGTTGCGGAACTCGGGGGTGAAACTCTTCTTGATCACTTCCATGGCATCGGAAGAGTGATCCTGATGAGTGAAGCCGATCGAGGCGCGCGCCGCCGTTTCGGCGCCCGCGTTGGTGGTCATGATGAGGATCACGTTGCGGAAATCCGCCTTGCGCCCGTTGTTGTCGGTCAAGGTACCGTGGTCCATCACCTGCAGCAGCAGGTTGAAGACTTCCGGATGCGCTTTTTCGATCTCGTCGAGCAGCAGAACGCAATGCGGCTGCTTGGTGATGGCCTCGGTCAACAGACCGCCCTGGTCGAACCCGACATAGCCGGGCGGTGCACCGATCAGGCGCGAGACGGTGTGCCGCTCCATGTACTCGGACATATCGAAGCGAACCAGCTCGACGCCCAGCGCCTTGGCCAGCTGGCGTGCCACCTCGGTCTTGCCCACCCCGGTCGGACCGGAGAACAGGAAGGAACCGACCGGCTTGTCCGGCGCCTTGAGGCCCGCACGGGACAGCTTGATTGCCGTTGCCAGGGAATCGATGGCCGCATCCTGACCGAACACGGTCAGCTTGAGGTCCCGCTCCAGGTTGCGCAGCAGCTCCTTGTCGGAACTGGTGACATGCTTGGGCGGAATCCGCGCAATCTTCGCCACGATGTCCTCGACCTGTGGCACCTCGATACGCTTGACTCGCGCCTCTACCGGCTGCAGCCGCTGATAGGCGCCCGCCTCGTCGATCACATCGATGGCCTTGTCAGGCATGTGCCGGTCATTGATGTAGCGCGCCGCCAGCTCGGCCGCCGCACGCAGCGCCTCGTCGCTGTATTCGATGCTGTGGTGCGATTCGAAACGCCCCTTCAGGCCGCGCAGGATGCCCACGGTGTCTTCCACCGACGGCTCGCTGACATCGACTTTCTGGAAGCGCCGCGCCAGCGCCCGGTCCTTCTCGAAAATGCCACGGAACTCCTGGAAGGTGGTGGACCCGATGCAACGGATGTCACCCGAGGACAGCAATGGCTTGAGCAGGTTGGACGCATCCATCACGCCACCGGATGCCGCACCGGCGCCGATGATGGTGTGGATCTCGTCGATGAACAGGATGGCCTGGGGACGCTTGCGCAGCTCACCGAGCAACGCCTTGAAGCGCTTCTCGAAATCGCCGCGGTATTTGGTCCCGGCCAGCAGGGCACCGAGGTCGAGAGAGTAGACCACGCTATGGGACAGCAGGTCTGGCACCTGACCATCGACGATACGCTTGGCCAGACCCTCGGCGATGGCGGTCTTGCCGACGCCGGCCTCGCCCACCAGCAGCGGGTTGTTCTTGCGCCGACGGGCAAGGATCTGCGCAACGCGCTCGACTTCGGTCTCACGACCGACCAGCGGGTCGATGCGACCTTGTCGGGCGAGTTCATTGAGGTTGCTGGCGTAGGCATCCAGGGGATTGCCCGACGACGAGGTTTCGCCACCGTCTTCATCCTGCATGTCCTGTTCGCCTTCCTGGTGCTCGCCATGGCCGGGCACCTTGGAAATACCGTGGGCGATGTAGTTGACCACATCGATGCGAGCCACGCTTTGCTGCTTGAGCAGGAACACCGCCTGACTTTCCTGCTCGCTGAAAATGGCCACCAGTACGTTGGCGCCGGTCACTTCACGCTTGCCGGAGCTCTGCACATGGAAGACGGCACGCTGCAGTACCCGCTGGAAGCCCAGGGTTGGCTGGGTTTCACGATCCTCGTCATGCACGGGGATCAGCGGTGTGGTGGAGTCGATGAACTCCTGCAGATCGTGTTTGAGTTTGTCGAGATTCGCGCCGCACGCGCGCAGAACCGTTGCGGCTGCCTCGTTATCCAGCAATGCCAGCAGGAGGTGCTCAACCGTCATGAACTCATGACGCTTGGAACGGGCCTCTTTGAAGGCCAGATTGAGGGTGACTTCGAGCTCGCGGTTTAACATAGCTTCACCTCATACCCAAGTGGTCGGCGATTAACCGTCCTTCTCGATTTCACAGAGTAGCGGATGCTGGCTTTCCCTTGCGTATTGGTTGACCTGCATGGCCTTGGTCTCGGCGATGTCGCGGGTAAACAATCCGCACACTGCCCGTCCCTCGGTGTGGACGGCCAGCATGACCTTGGTCGCCAGCTCGCGGTTCAGATTAAAAAACACCTCGAGCACTTCGACGACGAAATCCATCGGCGTGTAGTCATCGTTGAACAAAACCACCTTGTACATCGGTGGCGCCTGCAGTGCCGGCTTGGCCTCTTGTACCGCCAGACCGGAACCATCGTCCTCATGCGATTGCGGGCGATCCTGATTGAATGTTAGTCGAATCTGGCTATGTGCATGCATGGAAAGAATTTCATCATTTCGACAGATTAAGATTGTGGGTTGACCGCTTTTGACCTACCGAATTTACGGCCCGTCGCCTGACCTTGACTATCGGCAAAACGGTGTTACAACCAATAAGAACCCACCGTGGTCGATAAAGATCCGCGCAGTCAACCAGAATTTTCGCAGGTTATATGCGGATGGAGTGGATGATACTCCAGTGATGGAGTCCTTTGCAGAGGGATATGAGGATGGCAAGCGGTAAAGTCAAGTGGTTCAACAACGCCAAGGGCTATGGCTTCATCAATGAAGAAGGCAAGACCGAGGACCTGTTCGCTCACTACTCGGCGATCCAGATGGACGGGTACAAGACCCTGAAAGCCGGACAAGCCGTGACCTTCGATATCATCCAGGGCCCCAAGGGCCTTCACGCGGTGAACATCAGGAACGCCATCGTCACTTCGGAGACCAAGGCCCCGGCGACCAGTACCGCCAACGCCTGATCCCGATCACGACGATCATCTTGACCGGCCGCCCCGGCATTCGGGTCGGCCGGTTTTTCGTGCGCCTTACATATGCTTGATCAGCGCTTCACCGAAGCCGGAAGAGGACACCAGCGTCGCACCGTCCATCAGGCGTTCGAAGTCGTAGGTCACGGTCTTGGCACGAATGGCGCCATTGGTGCCCTTGATGATCAGGTCCGCCGCCTCGGTCCAGCCCAGGTGGCGCAACATCATCTCGGCCGACAGGATCACCGAGCCCGGATTGACCTGGTCCTTGCCGGCATATTTCGGCGCCGTACCGTGGGTGGCTTCGAACATGGCCACGGTATCGGACAGGTTGGCGCCCGGCGCGATGCCGATGCCACCCACCTCCGCCGCCAGGGCGTCGGACAGGTAGTCACCATTGAGGTTCAGGGTGGCGATCACATCATATTCGGCCGGGCGCAGCAGGATCTGCTGCAGCATGGCGTCGGCGATGGCGTCCTTGACGATGACTTCGCGACCGGTCTTGGGGTTCTTGAACTTCATCCACGGGCCACCGTCGAGCAGTTCCGCGCCGAACTCGTTCTTCGCGATCTCGTAGCCCCAGTCCTTGAAGGCACCTTCGGTGAACTTCATGATGTTGCCCTTGTGGACGATGGTCAGCGACTTGCGATCATTGTCCACCACGTATTGCAGGGCCTTGCGCACCAGGCGCTGGGTGCCCTCTTTCGAAACCGGCTTGACACCGATGCCGCAGTCCTGGTCGAAACGGATCTTGGTGACGCCCATCTCCTCCTTGAGGAACTTGATGACCTTGTTGGCCTCGGGCGAACCGGCTTTCCACTCGATGCCGGCATAAATGTCTTCGGAGTTTTCGCGGAAGATGACCATGTCGACGTCGCCCGGCTTCTTCACGGGGCTCGGCACGCCGTCGAACCACACCACCGGACGCAGGCAGACATACAGGTCCAGTTGCTGGCGCAGTGCCACGTTCAGCGAGCGGATACCGCCACCAACCGGAGTGGTCAGCGGGCCTTTGATGGAGACGACATAGTCTTTGACCGCGTCGAGGGTTTCCTGGGGCAGCCAGGTGTCCTGGTCATAGACCTGGGTAGCCTTCTCGCCGGCATAGACCTCCATCCAGGAGATCTTGCGCTTGCCGCCGTAGGCTTTCTCGACAGCAGCGTCGACGACCTTGATCATGACCGGGGTGACATCCACCCCGATACCGTCGCCTTCGATGAACGGGATGATCGGATTGTCTGGAACATTGAGAGAATGGTCTGCGTTGACGGTGATTTTGTCGCCGACTGCCGGAACCTCGATTTTCTGGTATCCCATGCTGCACTCCGCTTTTTTTTGGTTTGAAGTCTTCATGCAATCTCCAGAGCCTAACCCAGTTGGAGACGAACGGAAACCTTGCCCATAAAACCGTCACAAAGCGGCAAAAAGCTCTACATCTTTCGTCTATAAATGGCCATCCGACATGTACGTCTTGCTGATTAGGACCAAGGAATTGATATACTGCGCCGGTGACTCAAGGGTCACTCGGGGCGAGACGTCCGCTACAGGCCCCACGGCCCCGACAAGACTGAGCTGTTACCGCAGCCCAGCCGTTTGACACTCGACTGATGCAACCCACCATCACAGCCTGGAATCCTCGACTTTCCGCTTATGGATGTGTCTGAGCGAAGCGCTTACCCTGCGCGCCACACCGAGATTCCGAGCACGCTCAGCAAAACAGAGAGTTAACCCGAATATGTCCACCCGTTCGAAGATCATCTACACCTTCACCGACGAAGCTCCCGCCCTCGCCACCTTCTCCCTGCTGCCTATCGTCGAAGCCTTCACCGCTACCGCCGAGATCTCGGTAGAAACCCGGGACATCTCTCTCGCCGGCCGTATCCTCTCCGCCTTCCCAGAACAGCTCGGCGCCGACAAGCAAGTGGCCGATCACCTGGCGGAACTGGGCCAACTGGCGACCACGCCCGAAGCCAACATCATCAAGCTGCCGAACATCAGTGCCTCGGTTCCCCAGCTGAAGGCCGCGATCAAGGAACTGCAAGGCAAGGGCTTCAACGTTCCGGACTACCCGGACACCGCGACCAACGACGCCGAGAAGGAAGCCAAGGCCCGTTACGATCGCATCAAGGGCAGCGCCGTGAACCCGGTCCTGCGCGAAGGCAACTCCGACCGCCGCGCGCCGCTGTCGGTCAAGAACTACGCCCGCAAGCACCCGCACAAGATGGGCGCCTGGGCCGCCGACTCCAAGTCCCACGTCGCTCACATGAGCCACGGCGACTTCTACGGCAGCGAAAAAGCTGCACTCATCGAAGCCGATGACAGCCTGCGTATCGAATTGCTGGGCAAGGACGGCTCCACCACCGTCCTGAAAGAAAAAACCTCGGTCAAGGCCGGCGAAATCATCGACTGCGCCGTCATGAGCACCAAGGCACTGCGCGCCTTCGTCGCTGCCGAGATCGAAGATGCCAAGGCCCAGGGCGTGCTGCTGTCGGCGCACCTGAAAGCCACCATGATGAAAGTCTCCGACCCGATCATGTTCGGCCAGATCGTCGCCGAGTACTACGCTGACGCGCTGAACAAGCACGCTGCCGTACTGGAAGAAATCGGCTTCAACCTGAACAACGGCATCGGCGACCTGTACGCCCGCATCAAGACCCTGCCTGCCGAGCAGCAAGCGCAGATCGAAGCCGACGTCAAAGCGGTCTACGACGTACGCCCTGCCCTGGCCATGGTCAACTCCGACAAAGGCATCACCAACCTGCACGTGCCGAGCGACGTGATCGTCGACGCCTCGATGCCGGCGATGATCCGTGACTCGGGCAAGATGTGGAACACCGAAGGCCAGCTGCAAGACACCAAGGCCCTGATCCCGGATCGTTGCTACGCAACCATCTACCAGGCGGTGATCGAAGACTGCAAGCAGAACGGCGCCTTCGACCCGACCACCATGGGCAGCGTGCCGAACGTTGGCCTGATGGCGCAGAAAGCCGAAGAGTACGGCTCCCACGACAAGACCTTCCAGGCCAAGGCTGACGGCGTCATCCGCGTTCTGGACAGCAAGGGCAACCTGCTGCTGCAACAGGACGTCGAGGCTGGCGACATCTTCCGCATGTGCCAGACCAAGGACGCTCCGATCCAGGACTGGGTCAAACTGGCCGTCAACCGCGCTCGCGCCAGCAACACCCCGGCCATCTTCTGGCTCGACCAGAAACGTGCCCACGACGGCGTGCTGATCGAGAAAGTCCAGAAGTACCTGAAAGACCACGACACCACTGGCCTGGATATCCGTGTCCTGGCACCGGTCGAAGCGATGAAGGTTTCCCTGGAGCGCATCCGCGCCGGCCAGGACACCATCTCCGTCACCGGCAACGTGCTGCGCGACTACCTGACCGACCTGTTCCCGATCATGGAGCTGGGCACCAGCGCCAAGATGCTGTCCATCGTTCCACTGATGAACAACGGCGGCCTGTTCGAAACCGGCGCCGGCGGCTCGGCACCGAAGCACGTCCAGCAGCTGGTGGAAGAAAACTTCCTGCGCTGGGACTCGCTGGGTGAGTTCCTGGCCCTGGCCGCTTCCCTGGAGCACCTGGGCAACGCCTACGCCAACCCGAAAGCCAAGGTACTGGCTGCCACCCTGGACCAGGCCACAGGCCAGTTCCTGGACAGCAACAAGTCCCCTGCGCGCAAGGTCGGCGGCATCGACAACCGCGGCAGCCACTTCTACCTGACCCTGTACTGGGCCCAGGCACTGGCTGCACAAACCGAAGACGCCGCCCTGCAGGCACGCTTCGCCCCGCTGGCCAAGGCACTGGCCGAGAACGAAGCGACCATCGTCGCCGAGCTCAACGCAGTCCAGGGCAAACCAGCCGAGATCGGTGGCTACTACTTCACCGACGTCGAGCTGACCAGCAAGGTGATGCGCCCGAGCCAGACCTTCAACAGCGCGATCGCCGCACTGTAAGAAAGCCTGCTTGAAGCACTGAGGAAAGCCCCGGCCACGCACCGGGGTTTTCTTTTTAAGCCACAAGCTTCAAGCGTCAAGCCATAAGCTCAAGCGCGCCGCGTCGCCTTGCAGCTTGCAACTCCGAAAGGAACCCAGCATGACCTGGCAACCCCACATCACCGTTGCGACCATTGTCGAAGACCAGGGCCGCTTCCTGCTGGTCGAGGAATTCAAGGCCGGCAAGCATGTCTTCAACCAGCCCGCCGGCCACCTGGAGGCCAACGAAACCCTGCTCGAAGCCGCGTTGCGCGAAACCCTCGAAGAGACCGCCTGGGATGTCGAACTGACCGGCGTGGTCGGTATCTACCTCTATACCGCCCCCAGCAACGGCGTGACCTACCAGCGCATCTGCTTCGCCGCCAGGCCCGTGAAGCACCACCCCGAGCGCGCGCTGGACGCCGATATCGTCCGCGCCGTGTGGATGACGGCCGAAGAACTGGCGGCCGACCCTGCCCGCTGGCGCAGCGAACTGGTGCCGCAGTGCATCGAGGATTACCTGGCCGGCCCGCTGCACAGCCTGGAGCTGATCCGCAACTGAGCAGGCTTTCGCCTTGACGGACGCAGCCTGATAGAATCGTCGTCTTTTTCCAGATACGCACCCATACCTATGTCCGAACCAGCTCTCCAAGAACCCGAAAAGACGCGCGTCATCGTCGGCATGTCCGGCGGCGTGGACTCTTCCGTTTCCGCCCTCCTGCTGATGGAGCAGGGCTACCAGGTGGAAGGCCTGTTCATGAAGAACTGGGAAGAGGACGACGGCACCGAGTATTGCACCGCCCGCGAAGACCTGGCCGACGCCCAGGCCGTGTGCGACCGCATTGGCATCAAGCTGCATACCGCCAACTTCGCCGCCGAGTACTGGGACAACGTCTTCGAGCACTTCCTCGAGGAATACAAGGCTGGCCGCACGCCCAACCCCGACATCCTCTGCAACCGTGAAATCAAGTTCAAAGCCTTCCTCGACTACGCCCTGGCACTGGGCGCGGACCTGATCGCCACCGGCCACTACGTGCGCCGCCGCGACACCGACGGACGCACCGAACTGCTCAAGGGCCTGGACCCGAACAAGGATCAGAGCTACTTCCTGCACGCCGTCGGCGGCGAGCAGATCGCCCGCACCCTGTTCCCGGTCGGCGAGCTGGAGAAGCCGGAAGTTCGCGCCATCGCCGAAAAACACGGCCTGGCCACCGCCAAGAAAAAGGACTCCACCGGCATCTGCTTCATCGGCGAGCGCCGTTTCAGCGACTTCCTCAAGCAGTACCTGCCGGCACAACCCGGCGAGATCCAGACCACCGACGGCGAGGTCATCGGCCGCCACCATGGCCTGATGTACCACACCATCGGCCAGCGCCAGGGTCTCGGCATCGGCGGCCTCAAGGACGCTGGCGACGAGCCGTGGTACGTGCTGGAAAAAGATCTCGCGCGCAACGTGCTGGTGGTCGGCCAGGGCAATGAACACCCGTGGCTGTTCTCCCGCGCCCTGCTCGCCTCGGAGATTTTCTGGGTCAACCCGATCGACCTCTCCGCGCCGCGCCGCCTGACCGCCAAGGTCCGCTACCGCCAGAGCGACCAGGACTGCACCCTTGAACGCACCGAAAGCGGCTACCGCGCCGTCTTCGACGAACCACAGCGCGCCGTCACCCCCGGCCAGTCCGTGGTGTTCTACGACGGTGAAATCTGCCTGGGCGGCGGCGTGATCGAGACCGCCGAACCCTGGAGCGCTCGCGGATGACCCGAATCCAGGAGCAACTGATCGCCCTGGGCGGCGTCTTCCAGGCCGCCGTGCTGGTGGACCGCATTGCCCGTACCGGTTCCGCCAGCGAAGCCAACATCGGCTGCATGCTCGGCAGCCTGCTGGTACGCGACCCCAAGGACACCCTGGAAGTGTTCGGCGGCGACGACATCAACCTGCGCGACGGTTACCGTGCCCTCGCCAGCGCCCTGGAGCGCGACCCTGGCAGCCTGCAGCGCGAGCCACTGCGCTACGCCCTGTCGATGCTGGGCCTGGAGCGCCAGCTGGCCAAGCGTGGCGACATGCTGGAAACCATCGGCAATCGCCTGCCGCAGATCCAGTCCCAGGCCGAGCATTTCGGCCTGGCCCACGAAAACGTCATCGCCTCCAGCGGCGCACTGTACCAGGACACCCTGAGCACCCTGCGCCAGCGCATCCAGGTTCACGGCGACATGCGCCACCTGCAGCAACCGAACAACGCTGCGAAAATCCGCGCGCTGCTGCTGACCGGCATCCGCGCCGCGCGCCTGTGGCGTCAGCTTGGCGGCCATCGCTGGCAACTGGTATTCAGCCGCCGCAAGCTGCTCAGCGAACTGTACCCGATGCTGCGCAGCTGAATGACGAAAGGCCGGCGCAAAGCTCGCGCCGGCCGGCGACAACGCACGATCCGGCCGACAATACCTTTTGTCAGCCACCCGACCCGGGGGCATTTTTCATGTATGATATGCGCCCTTTTCAAAGCCTGACTGTCCGAGAACACCCCATGCAGCTCTCCTCGCTCACTGCGGTTTCCCCTGTAGACGGCCGCTACGCCGGCAAAACCCAGGCCCTGCGCCCCATTTTCAGCGAATACGGCCTGATCCGTTTCCGCGCCCTGGTCGAAGTCCGCTGGCTGCAGCGTCTGGCCGCCCACCCGCAGATCGCTGAAGTTCCGGCCTTCTCCGCCGAAGCCAACGCCCTGCTCAACGGCCTGGCCGATGAGTTCGCCCTCGAGCACGCCGAGCGCGTCAAAGAGATCGAGCGCACCACCAATCACGACGTCAAGGCCATCGAATACCTGCTCAAGGAGCAGGCTGCCAAGCTGCCGGAACTGGCCAAGGTCAGCGAATTCATCCACTTCGCCTGCACCAGCGAGGACATCAACAACCTGTCCCACGCCCTGATGCTGCGCGAAGGCCGTGACACCGTGCTGCTGCCGCTGATGCGCCAGATCGCCCAGTCCATCCGCGAACTGGCCCACCGCTTCGCCGACGTGCCGATGCTGTCGCGCACCCACGGCCAGCCCGCTTCGCCAACCACCCTGGGCAAGGAACTGGCCAACGTCGTCTACCGCCTCGAGCGCCAGATCGCACAGGTCGCCGCCGTCCCGCTGCTGGGCAAGATCAACGGCGCCGTGGGCAACTACAACGCCCACCTGTCGGCCTACCCGCAGATCGACTGGGAAGCCAACGCCCGCGCCTTCATCGAAGACGAGCTGGGCCTGGTATTCAACCCGTACACCACGCAGATCGAGCCGCACGACTACATCGCCGAGCTGTTCGATGCCATCGCCCGCTTCAACACCATCCTGATCGACTTCGACCGTGACGTGTGGGGCTACATTTCGCTGGGCTACTTCAAGCAGAAGACCGTTGCCGGCGAAATCGGCTCCTCGACCATGCCACACAAGGTCAACCCGATCGACTTCGAGAACTCCGAAGGCAACCTGGGCATCGCCAACGCCCTGTTCCAGCACCTGGCCAGCAAGCTGCCCATCTCCCGCTGGCAGCGCGACCTGACCGACTCCACCGTACTGCGCAACCTCGGTGTCGGCTTCGCCCACAGCGTGATCGCCTACGAAGCCAGCCTGAAAGGCATCGGCAAGCTGGAGATCAACACCGCACGCATCGCCGAAGATCTGGACGCCTGCTGGGAAGTCCTGGCCGAGCCGATCCAGACCGTCATGCGCCGCTACGACATCGAGAACCCCTACGAGAAGCTCAAGGAGCTGACCCGTGGCAAAGGCATCAGCCCTGAAGCGCTGCTGACCTTCATCGACGGCCTGGAAATGCCGGTCGAAGCGCGCGAAGAACTGAAGAAGCTGACTCCTGCCAGCTACATCGGCAACGCGGCGGCGCAAGCCAAACGCGTCTGATCCGCCTCCCGCGTTTTAACGCCCGGCCGAGCCGGGCGTTTTTATTGCTGAAAGAAAATTACTTTTTTTCAATAGGTTAACCATGAATTCTGATACTCCACTGCAACTGTTGGGCGGCCTGACCGCTCGTGAGTTCATGCGCGATTACTGGCAGAAGAAACCGCTGCTGGTGCGCCAGGCGTTCCCCGACTTCGAAAGCCCGATCGATGCCGACGAACTGGCTGGCCTGTCGCTGGAAGAAGAAGTCGAGTCGCGCCTGGTCATCGAACATGGCGAGACGCCATGGGAACTGCGCCGCGGCCCATTCAGCGAAGACACCTTCGGCAGCCTGCCGGAACGCGACTGGACCCTGCTGGTGCAGGCCGTCGACCAGTTCGTGCCGGAAGTTGCCGAACTGCTCGAGCAGTTCCGCTTCCTGCCAAGCTGGCGCATCGACGATGTGATGATCAGCTTTGCCGCGCCCGGCGGCAGCGTCGGCCCGCACTTCGACAACTACGACGTATTCCTGCTGCAGGGCCACGGCAAGCGCAACTGGAAAGTCGGCCAGATGTGCAACAGCGACAGCCCGCTGCTGCAACATGCCGACCTGCGCATCCTCGCCGACTTCGAGCAGAGCGACGAGTGGACCCTGGAGCCCGGCGACATGCTCTACCTGCCTCCGCGCCTGGCCCACTACGGCATCGCCGAAGACAACTGCCTCACCTACTCGGTTGGCTTCCGTGCCCCCAGCGCCGCAGAAGTCCTGACCCACTTCACCGACTTCCTCAGCCAGTTCCTGTCCGACGAAGAGCGCTACAGCGACGCCGATGCCCAGCCGGTCAGCGATCCGCACCAGATCCAGCACGACGCGCTCGGCCGTCTGAAAAACCTGCTGAACGAACACATGGGCGACGAGCGTCTGCTGCTGACCTGGTTCGGCCAGTTCATGACCGAGCCGCGCTATCCGGAAATGGTCACCGGCGAAGAACTCAGCGAGGAAGAACTGATCGACAGCCTGGAACAAGGCGCGATCCTGATCCGCAACCCGAGCGCACGCATGGCCTGGTCGGAAGTCGACGACAACCTGCTGCTGTTCGCCAGCGGCCAGAGCCGTCTGCTGCCGGGCCATCTGCGCGAGCTGCTCAAGCTGATCTGCTCCGCCGACGCCCTGCACGCAGAGAATCTGGCAGAATGGCTGGGTGACGAAGTCGGCCTGGAACTGGTGTGCCAGCTGGTCAAGCAAGGAAGCCTGGGGTTTGCCAATGAATAAGATCAAGGTTCGTCTCGCCGATTGGCACAAGGACAACGCTGATATCCGCCGGATTCGCGAAGCCGTGTTCATCGCCGAGCAGAACGTTCCGCCTGAACTGGAATGGGATTCGGACGACAACGACGCCATCCACTTCCTGGCCATGGAAGATGACTACGCCATCGGCACCGCCCGCCTGCTGCAAGATGGCCAGATTGGCCGGGTGTCGGTCCTCAAGGACTGGCGCGGCCTGAAAGTCGGCGATGCGCTGATGCAGGCAGCAATCGTCGAGGCGCAGAACCGCGATCTGAGCCAGCAGATGCTGACGGCCCAGGTCCATGCCACAGCGTTCTACGAGCGCCTGGGGTTCCGCGTGGTCAGCGAGGAGTTTCTCGAAGCCGGGATTCCTCATGTAGACATGGTGCGGGACTCGAAACCGTTGTGACCCCAATCGCCGGCAATGCCGGCTCCCACAGGGATCGCGTGCACCGCAGTCCATCCTGTGGGAGCCGGCGTTGCCGGCGATGAGGGCCACAAAACCACCGCAAATCCTCCCGACTGCAAACAATCTTTGCCATCATGTCCACTCCACCCGCGGAGATCATGGACATGCCGCTACGCCCCCTGCTCGCCTCCCTGCTTCTGTCGTTCAGCCTTTCCGCGCTGGCCGCCACGGAAGTCCTGCCCCTCAACCACCGTACCAGCGCCGAGATTCTTCCCACCGCACAAGCATTTCTGGGCAAGGACGGCACGGTCAGTGCGTTCGAGAACAAGCTGATTGTCAAGGCCGAACCCGGCAAGATCGACGAACTTCGCATCCTTCTTCGCGATCTGGACACCGCTCCCAAACGCCTGCTGATCAGCGTCGACAATAACGACAGCAATTTCCAGGACAACCGTGGCAACGGCCGGGTCATTCGCTACGGAACCGCCAATCGTGAAGGCGGCCTGCAACAGATCCAGGCCAGTGAAGGCACGCCAGCCCTGATCCAGGTGGGCCAGAGCATCCCCATCACCAGCAGCCAGACCGACAGCTACGGCCGCCTGCAGAGCCAGACCGAATACCGCAACGTCACCCAGGGTTTCTACGTCACCGCGAGCGTCTCGGGTGATACGGTTCACCTGAACATCAGCACCAACAACGACCGCATGAGCCAGGAACGGCCCGATGTAGTGAAAGTACAAAGTACCGACACGAAGGTCACCGGCAAGCTCGGCGAATGGATTACCTTGGCGGGTGTCAATGGCCAAAGTCAGGCCGACCGCTCTGTTTCGGCCATCACCTACGGCACTCAGCGGGGTGAAAACATGACATTGCGGGTCAAAGTCGACGAATTGGACTGAACCCAGAGAATTCAAGGCCTCGACCAACGGCCTTGAAACTGACTGACGAGTCGTATTAGACCAAAGATGTAGTGAAGTGAAAAAACCACTACAAAACATTTGACGACCTCATTTCGCAGAGGCATGATGGCCCCGCTCCCGCTAATCAGGGGCCCTGGCAAGGGCCTTCGGGACGCGCTTCGACCTACCCCCGAAGCCGTTCCGTGTCTGTACAGCCCACAAGGCGGTTTGACGAGATTGCGACTGGAACGAAGTTGTCCCGAGGGACGGAAGCGCATCAAACGGTACACGGCACAGCAAGGTCGACGCAGTACGGCAACCACGAGCCAACCTGCCCGGCAGCCTGCCTGACCGGCTCACTTCCTCTTCGAGCCCCATCGTTCAACGTTGCACTTTCGCCATCCCAGACCAGACTTCATCGCCAGCGTCTCTGACCAGCGAGCATTCGGTGCTGCCCCTGTACGAAACAGCGCAGCCGACAGAGCGAACATTTTTCAAGACCTATGCGACGAGGTTTATTTCCATGGCACTGACACGCGAACAGCAAATTGCAGCCCTCGAAAAAGACTGGGCCGAAAACCCGCGCTGGAAAGGCGTGACCCGTACCTACACCGCCGCTGATGTCGTGCGTCTGCGTGGCTCGATCCAGCCAGAACACACCCTGGCTCGCCTCGGTGCCGAAAAGCTGTGGAAACTGGTCACCCAGGGTGCCCACCCGGCTTTCCGCCCTGAAAAAGATTTCGTCAACTGCATGGGCGCCCTGACCGGCGGCCAGGCTGTTCAACAGGTCAAGGCCGGCATCCAGGCTATCTACCTGTCCGGCTGGCAAGTGGCTGCCGACAACAACTCGGCCGAGTCCATGTACCCAGACCAGTCGCTGTACCCGGTGGACTCGGTTCCAACCGTGGTCAAGCGCATCAACAACTCGTTCCGTCGCGCCGACCAGATCCAGTGGAAAGCCGGCAAGAACCCGGGCGACGAAGGCTACGTCGACTACTTCGCGCCCATCGTGGCTGACGCCGAGGCCGGTTTCGGCGGCGTACTGAACGCCTACGAACTGATGAAGAACATGATCGAAGCAGGCGCCGCCGGCGTTCACTTCGAAGACCAGCTGGCCTCGGTGAAGAAATGCGGCCACATGGGCGGCAAGGTACTGGTTCCGACCCAGGAAGCCGTACAGAAGCTGACCGCTGCCCGTCTGGCAGCCGACGTTGCCGGCGTACCGACCATCATCCTGGCCCGTACCGACGCCAACGCCGCTGACCTGCTGACCAGCGACTGCGACCCGTACGACCAGCCATTCGTGGTCGGCGACCGCACCCCGGAAGGCTTCTACAAAGTGCGCGCCGGCCTGGATCAAGCCATTGCCCGCGGCCTGGCCTACGCGCCATACGCCGACCTGATCTGGTGCGAGACTGCCAAACCAGACCTGGACGAAGCCCGCCGCTTCGCCGAGGCGATCAAGAAGGAATACCCGGACCAGATCCTGTCCTACAACTGCTCGCCTTCCTTCAACTGGAAGAAGAACCTGGACGACGCCACCATCGCCAAGTTCCAGCGCGAACTGTCGGCCATGGGCTACAAGCACCAGTTCATCACCCTGGCGGGCATCCACAACATGTGGCACGGCATGTTCAACCTGGCGCACGACTACGCCCGCAACGACATGACCGCCTACGTGAAACTGCAGGAGCAGGAATTCGCTGACGCTTCGAAAGGCTACACCTTCGTCGCTCACCAGCAGGAAGTCGGCACCGGCTACTTCGACGACATGACCACCGTGATCCAGGGTGGCAAGTCTTCGGTCACCGCACTAACCGGCTCCACCGAAGAAGAGCAGTTCCACTGATCTGATCGGCTAGTGACATTCGGGTAACACCAAGGCCCGGAACCTGTGATGGGGTTCCGGGCCTTGTTCTGTCCGCCTTTTGCGATGCCATGGCCAATACCCCGGCGTCGGCTATGCTTGGGTGCAGTTCGAACAACCAAGGATCGGCCATGCCCCGCTCCATCACGCTGCTTGCCGTCGCCCTGCTGGGTGGCGCCTTCTATTTATATGCGACCGCCAGCGATGACCTGTGGCTGGCGCTGGCGAGCAAGCCGGTTCCGGTGCTGGCCTTGATTCTGTGGCTGAGCAGCGCACCGGCGACACCCTACCGCCGGCGCATCATGATCGGACTCGGCCTTTCCCTCATTGGCGACATCGCACTGGCCTGGCCAGGCGACCAGCTCGTGGTCGGCCTGGCTGCGTTCCTGTGCGCGCATCTGGCGTACCTGTGGGCCTACCTGGGCAGGCCCCGTGAAACCGCGCCTGGAGCGCTGCTCCTCGCGATCACCTGCGGGGCAGGACTGTTCGCCCTGCTGGCCTGGAACGGCCTGGACGAGCTACTGGTGCCGGTCGCGTTGTATGCACTGGCAATCACCACCATGCTCTGGCGCGCCCTCGCCTGCGGCGGTCTGGCAGCTTTCGGTGCAGCCAGCTTCGTGCTGTCGGACAGCCTCATCGGCATCGATCGCTTCGTCAGCCCCTTCGCGGCGGCCCCCTACCTGATCATCCTGTTCTACTGGCTGGGACAGTGGGCGATCGCCGGCTCGGTGCTGGCGGGGCGTCTATCTGCCGAAGCATTGACCCAGCGCGCGGCAAGCGCCGGGAAAAGCGTCTAGAACGGGGGACTGCCAATAACTTGCGGGCAAACTGTCATGAACTTTGTAGTTGACTTGAACAGTAGGAATAACAGCCAGGCGCCAAATGATATCAATTATCATTTCGAAACTTGCAAATCATTACGCCTGACAAGAAACATAATTAATGAAAGTGGCAGGAATGCCCGAAATACAAGGCTTTCAGGGAGTTACGAAAGACTTTTGTTCTTAATGCTACGAATAAATTTGCTGCAGAAATTTTACTTGCACCAGGTTTACCCATAAAATCAGCGCGATAGATTCCGCTGCGACATATCGTCACTGCTCTACTTCTTTTCAAGCTCAGAGACCACATCCTCTGTTAAGGATTTTCAGCATGCCCGATTCGACTGGACTCATCGCCCACAACTGGGGCTTTGCCATCTTCCTTTTGGGTGTCGTCGGCCTCTGCGCCTTCATGCTCGGCCTGTCCAGCCTGCTCGGTAGCAAGGCGTGGGGTCGCAGCAAGAACGAACCGTTCGAATCCGGCATGCTGCCTACCGGCGGCGCCCGTCTGCGCCTGTCGGCAAAATTCTATCTGGTCGCGATGCTGTTCGTGATCTTCGATATCGAAGCCCTCTTTCTCTTTGCATGGTCTGTGTCCGTCCGCGAAAGCGGCTGGACCGGATTCGTCGAAGCACTCGTTTTCATAGCAATTCTGTTGGCAGGTCTTGTCTACCTTTGGCGGGTCGGGGCGCTCGATTGGGCTCCCGTGGGTCGCCGCAAGCGGCAAGCGAAGCTGAAACAATGAGGCTTTGGCAATGCAATACAATCTCACCAGAATCGATCCGGATGCGCCCAACGAGCAGTATCCCATCGGAGATCGGGAAACCGTCTCCGATTCGCTGCTAGAGGACCAGGTCCACAAGAACATCTTCATGGGCAAGCTCGAAGATGTGCTCAGTGGCGCGGTCAACTGGGGTCGCAAGAACTCCCTGTGGCCCTACAACTTCGGCCTTTCCTGCTGCTACGTGGAGATGACCACGGCGTTCACCGCGCCGCACGACATCGCCCGTTTCGGCGCCGAAGTGATCCGGGCATCACCGCGCCAGGCCGACTTCATGGTCGTCGCTGGCACCTGCTTCATCAAGATGGCGCCCATCATCCAGCGTCTATACGAGCAGATGCTGGAACCCAAGTGGGTCATTTCCATGGGTTCGTGTGCCAACTCCGGTGGCATGTACGACATTTACTCGGTCGTTCAAGGGGTCGACAAGTTCCTCCCCGTGGATGTCTACGTGCCTGGCTGCCCGCCTCGCCCTGAAGCATTCCTGCAAGGCCTGATGCTGTTGCAGGAATCGATTGGCCAGGAGCGACGCCCGCTTTCCTGGGTTGTTGGTGATCAAGGCGTGTACCGCGCCGAGATGCCGGCCCAGAAAGACCTGCGTCGTGAACAGCGCATGCAGGTGACCAGCCTGCGCAGCCCCGACGAAGTCTGATCCAGCGACCTGCCGCCCGTTCACGCGAACCGGCGGCCTGGCTTCATTCTCTACGTTGACCGAAAGCGACCGAGACCATGACAGCGGACACCGCTATTTATATTCCGCCTTACAAGGCTGACGACCAGGATGTGGTCGTCGAACTGAACAATCGTTTTGGCGCCGAGGCGTTCACCGCCCAGGAAACCCGTACCGGCATGCCGGTGCTGTGGGTTGCCCGCGCCCGCCTGATCGAAGTGCTCACCTTCCTGCGCAACCTGCCCAAGCCGTACAGCATGCTGTACGACCTGCACGGCGTGGACGAACGCCTGCGCACCCAGCGTCGCGGCCTGCCGGGCGCCGATTTCACCGTGTTCTACCACCTGCTCTCAGTGGAACGGAACAGCGACGTGATGATCAAGGTGTCCCTGAGCGAAACCGACCTGAGCGTCCCGACCGTCACCGGTATCTGGCCGAATGCCAACTGGTACGAGCGCGAAGTCTGGGACATGTTCGGCATCGACTTCCCCGGCCACCCGCACCTGACCCGCATCATGATGCCACCGACCTGGGAAGGTCACCCGCTGCGCAAGGACTTCCCGGCCCGCGCCACCGAATTCGACCCGTTCACCCTGAACCTCGCCAAGCAGCAGCTCGAGGAAGAAGCCGCGCGCTTCAACCCCGAAGCCTGGGGCATGAAGCGTCAGGGCGCGAACGAGGACTACATGTTCCTCAACCTTGGCCCCAACCACCCGTCCGCCCACGGTGCGTTCCGTATCGTCCTGCAACTGGACGGTGAAGAGATCGTCGACTGCGTCCCGGACATCGGCTACCACCACCGTGGTGCCGAGAAGATGGCCGAGCGTCAGTCCTGGCACAGCTTCATCCCGTACACCGACCGTATCGACTACCTCGGCGGCGTGATGAACAACCTGCCGTACGTACTGGCGGTCGAGAAGCTGGCCGGCATCAAGGTACCGCAGAAGGTCGACACCATCCGCGTCATGCTGGCCGAGTTCTTCCGGATCACCAGCCACCTGCTGTTCCTGGGTACCTACATCCAGGACGTCGGCGCCATGACCCCGGTGTTCTTCACCTTCACCGACCGTCAGCGCGCCTACACCGTGATCGAGGCCATCACCGGCTTCCGCCTGCACCCGGCCTGGTACCGCATCGGCGGCGTCGCCCACGACCTGCCACGCGGCTGGGACAAACTGGTGAAAGACTTCGTCGAATGGCTGCCCAAGCGCCTCGACGAGTACACCAAGGCGGCCCTGCAGAACAGCATCCTCAAGGGCCGCACCATCGGTGTCGCCCAGTACAACACCAAGGAAGCCCTCGCCTGGGGCGTTACCGGTGCCGGCCTGCGTTCCACCGGCCTGGACTTCGACCTGCGCAAGGCCCGTCCTTACTCCGGCTACGAGAACTTCGAGTTCGAAGTACCGCTGGCCCACAACGGCGATGCCTACGATCGCTGCATGGTCCGTGTCGAGGAGATGCGCCAGAGTATCCGCATCATCGACCAATGCCTGCGCAACATGCCGGAAGGCCCGTACAAGGCGGATCACCCGCTGACCACGCCGCCGCCGAAAGAGCGCACCCTGCAGCACATCGAAACCCTGATCACCCACTTCCTGCAGGTTTCGTGGGGCCCGGTCATGCCGGCCAACGAATCCTTCCAGATGATCGAGGCGACCAAGGGCATCAACAGTTACTACCTGACGAGCGACGGCGGCACCATGAGCTACCGCACCCGGATTCGCACGCCGAGCTACCCGCACCTGCAGCAGATCCCGTCGGTGATCCGCGGCAGCATGGTCGCGGACCTCATCGCGTACCTGGGCAGTATCGACTTCGTTATGGCTGACGTGGACCGCTAAGCATGAACAGCACGCTTATCCAGACTGACCGTTTCGCCCTGAGCGAAACCGAGCGCTCGGCCATCGAGCACGAAATGCATCACTACGAGGACCCGCGCGCGGCGTCCATCGAAGCCCTGAAGATCGTCCAGAAGGAACGTGGCTGGGTGCCGGACGGCGCCATCCACGCCATCGGCGAAGTCCTCGGCATCCCTGCCAGCGACGTCGAGGGTGTGGCCACGTTCTACAGCCAGATCTTCCGTCAGCCGGTCGGCCGCCACATCATCCGCGTCTGCGACAGCATGGTCTGCTACATCGGCGGCCACGAGTCCGTAGTCGGCCAGATCCAGAGCGAGCTGGGCATCGGCCTCGGCCAGACCACTGCGGACGGCCGCTTCACCCTGCTGCCCGTGTGCTGCCTGGGCAACTGCGACAAGGCCCCGGCCCTGATGATCGACGACGACACCTTCGGTGACGTACAGCCGGCCGGTGTTGCCAAACTGCTGGAGGGTTACGTATGACCATCACTTCCTTCGGCCCGGCCAACCGCATTGCGCGCAGCGCCGAGACCCATCCGCTGACCTGGCGCCTGCGTGACGACGGCGAGCCGGTGTGGCTCGACGAGTACCAGGCCAAGAACGGTTACGCAGCCGCCCGCACTGCGCTGGCGCAGATGTCCCAGGACGATATCGTCCAGACCGTCAAGGACTCCGGCCTCAAGGGCCGCGGCGGTGCGGGCTTCCCCACCGGCGTCAAATGGGGCCTGATGCCCAAAGACGAATCCATGAACATCCGCTACCTGCTGTGCAACGCGGACGAAATGGAGCCGAACACCTGGAAGGACCGCATGCTGATGGAGCAACAGCCCCATCTGCTGGTCGAGGGCATGCTGATCAGCGCCCGTGCGCTGAAAGCCTACCGCGGCTACATCTTCCTGCGTGGCGAATACACCACCGCCGCCCGCAACCTGAACCGTGCCATCGATGAAGCCAAGGCCGCCGGCCTGCTGGGCAAGAACATCCTGGGCAGTGGCTTCGACTTCGAGCTGTTCGTCCACACCGGCGCCGGTCGCTACATCTGCGGTGAAGAAACCGCACTGATCAACTCGCTGGAAGGCCGTCGCGCCAACCCGCGTTCCAAGCCGCCCTTCCCTGCCGCCGTCGGCGTCTGGGGCAAGCCGACCTGCGTGAACAACGTCGAGACCCTGTGCAACGTGCCGGCCATCGTCGGCAACGGCGTCGACTGGTACAAGTCGCTGGCCCGCGAAGGCAGCGAGGACCACGGCACCAAGTTGATGGGCTTCTCCGGCAAGGTGAAGAACCCGGGCCTGTGGGAACTGCCCTTCGGCGTCACCGCCCGCGAGCTGTTCGAGGACTACGCCGGCGGCATGCGCGACGGCTACAAACTCAAGTGCTGGCAGCCAGGCGGCGCCGGTACCGGCTTCCTGCTCCCCGAGCACCTGGATGCACAAATGTACGCCGGCGGCATCGCCAAGGTAGGCACCCGGATGGGTACCGGCCTGGCCATGGCGGTGGACGACAGCATCAGCATGGTCTCGCTGCTGCGCAACATGGAAGAGTTCTTTGCCCGCGAATCCTGCGGCTGGTGCACCCCATGCCGCGACGGCCTGCCCTGGAGCGTGAAGATGCTGCGCGCCCTGGAAAAAGGCCAGGGCCGCGCCGAGGACATCGAGACCCTGCTGGGTCTGGTCAATTTCCTCGGCCCGGGCCGGACCTTCTGCGCCCACGCACCGGGCGCCGTCGAGCCGCTGGGCAGTGCCATCAAATACTTCCGCCACGAGTTCGAGGCCGGTGTCGCAGCCCCTGGCAGCGCCGCCCTGAGCCCGAGCCTGGCCAAGCCAATCCCGGCCCCGATCGTGGTTGGCGCATAACAAGATGAAACGCGGATGGTCCGTGCCATCCGCCCGCTTCGCAGGCTTGCCCGGCATTGATGCCGCGCGAGCCGCAGGCACACCGATTTCCATTAGCCACGCCCGCACATGCGGGCCAACGAAGAACTTTGAACCATGGCCACTATCCACGTAGACGGCAAAGCGCTCGAAGTCAACGGTGCAGACAACCTGTTACAGGCCTGTCTGTCGCTCGGCCTCGACATCCCCTATTTCTGCTGGCACCCGGCGCTCGGTAGCGTCGGCGCCTGCCGGCAGTGCGCGGTCAAGCAGTACAACGACGAGAACGACACCCGTGGTCGCATCGTCATGTCCTGCATGACCCCTGCCTCCGACGGCACCTGGATTTCCATCGAAGACGAGGAATCCAAGGCGTTCCGCGCCAGCGTCGTCGAATGGCTGATGACCAACCACCCGCACGACTGCCCGGTCTGCGAGGAAGGCGGTCACTGCCACCTGCAGGACATGACGGTAATGACCGGCCACAACGAGCGCCGCTACCGTTTCACCAAGCGTACCCACCAGAACCAGGAACTCGGCCCGTTCATCGCCCACGAGATGAACCGCTGCATTGCCTGCTACCGCTGCGTGCGCTACTACAAGGACTACGCCGGCGGTACCGACCTGGGCGTCTACGGTGCCCACGACAACGTCTACTTCGGCCGCGTCGAGGACGGTGCCCTGGAGAGCGAGTTCTCCGGCAACCTGACCGAGGTCTGCCCGACCGGTGTGTTCACCGACAAGACCCACTCCGAGCGCTACAACCGCAAGTGGGACATGCAGTTCGCCCCGAGCATCTGCCACGGTTGCTCCAGCGGCTGCAACATCAGCCCCGGTGAACGCTACGGCGAACTGCGCCGGATCGAGAACCGCTTCAACGGCTCGGTCAACCAGTACTTCCTCTGCGACCGTGGCCGCTTCGGCTACGGCTACGTCAACCGCACCGACCGTCCACGCCAGCCACTGCTGGCCGACGGCTCCAAGCTGAGCCTGGACGCCGCTCTGGACAAGGCCGCCGACCTGCTGCGCGGCCGTACCATCGTCGGTATCGGTTCGCCACGCGCCAGCCTTGAAAGCAACTACGGCCTGCGCGAGCTGGTGGGTGCCGAGTACTTCTACTCCGGTATGGAAGCCGGCGAACTGGAGCGCGTGCGCCTGGCCCTGCAGGTGCTGAACGACAGCCCGCTGCCGGTGCCGACCCTGCGCGACATCGAAGACCACGACGCCGTGTTCGTCCTCGGTGAAGACCTGACCCAGACCGCTGCCCGCGTCGCCCTGGCCGTGCGCCAGGCCACCAAGGGCAAGGCCGAGGCCATGGCCGAAGCGATGAAAGTCCAGCCGTGGCTCGACGCTGCGGTGAAGAACATCGGCCAGCACGCCCTGTACCCGCTGTTCATCGCCAGCCTGGCCGAAACCAAGCTCGATGACGTCGCCGAAGAGTGCGTGCACGCCGCTCCCGCCGACCTCGCTCGCCTGGGCTTCGCCGTGGCCCATGCCATCGACCCGAGCGCTCCGGCCGTCGAAGGCCTGGACAACGAAGCCCTGGAGCTGGCCAAGCGCATCGCCGATGCCCTGGTCGCTGCCAAGCGTCCGCTGATCGTGTCCGGTGGCTCGCTGGGCTCCAAGGCGCTGATCGAAGCCGCCGCCAACATCGCCAAGGCCCTGAAGCTGCGCGACAAGGCCGGTTCCCTCAGCCTGGTGGTTCCTGAAGCCAACAGCATCGGCATGGCCATGCTCGGTGGCGACTCGGTGGACGCCGCACTGGACGCCGTGATCGCCGGCAAGGCCGACGCCATCGTCGTCCTCGAAAACGATCTGTACAGCCGCGTTGCCGCCGCCAAGGTCGACGCCGCCCTGGCCGCCGCCAAGGTCGTGATCGTCGCCGACCACTCCAAGACCGCCACCACCGACCGCGCCCACCTGGTCCTGCCGGCCGCCTCGTTCGCCGAAGGCGACGGTACCCTGGTCAGCCAGGAAGGCCGTGCCCAGCGCTTCTTCCAGGTCTTCGATCCGACCTACTTGGACAGCAGCATCCTGGTTCACGAAGGCTGGCGCTGGATGCACGCGCTGCGTGCCACACTGCTGAACAAGCCGGTGGACTGGACCCAGCTGGACCACGTCACCAGCGCGACCGCCGCGGCCGCGCCGCAACTGGCCGGCATCGTCAACGCTGCACCGTCCGCCGCGTTCCGCATCAAGGGCATGAAGCTGGCCCGCGAGCCGCTGCGCTACTCCGGTCGTACCGCCATGCGCGCCAACATCAGCGTGCACGAGCCGCGTACCCCGCAGGACAAGGACACCGCCTTCGCCTTCTCCATGGAAGGTTACTCGGGCTCCGCCGAACCACGCTCGCAGGTGCCATTCGCCTGGTCTCCGGGCTGGAACTCGCCGCAAGCCTGGAACAAGTTCCAGGACGAGGTCGGTGGCCACCTGCGTGCCGGTGATCCGGGTACCCGCCTGATCGAGTCCCAGGGCGACCGCCTGAACTGGTTCTCCGCGGTTCCGGGCGCCTTCGCTCCGGCTCGCGGCACCTGGCAGGCCGTGCCGTTCTACCACCTGTTCGGCAGCGAGGAGAATTCGTCCCGCGCAGCTCCGGTGCAAGAGCGCATCCCGCAGCCTTACGTAGCACTGGCCAAGGCCGAAGCCGACCGCCTGGGCGTCAACGAAGGTGCCCTGCTCAGCCTCAACGTCGCCGGCGTCAGCCTGCGCCTGCCGCTGCGCATCAATGAAGAACTGGGCGCAGGCCTGGTTGCCCTGCCGAAAGGCCTGGCCGGCATTCCGCCAGCCATCTTCGGTGCATCCGTCGAAGGCCTGCAGGAGGCAGCACAATGACCTGGTTCACCCCCGAAGTGATCGATGTGATCATCACTGTCGTCAAGGCCGTCGTGGTCTTGCTGGCGGTGGTGGTCTGCGGCGCGCTGCTCAGCTTCGTCGAGCGCCGTCTGCTGGGCTGGTGGCAGGACCGTTACGGTCCGAACCGCGTTGGCCCGTTCGGCATGTTCCAGATCGCCGCCGACATGCTGAAGATGTTCTTCAAGGAAGACTGGAACCCGCCTTTCGTCGACCGCATGATCTTCACCCTGGCGCCTGTCGTGGCCATGAGCGCACTGCTGATCGCCTTCGCGATCATCCCGATCACCCCGACCTGGGGCGTCGCGGACCTGAACATCGGCCTGCTGTTCTTCTTCGCCATGGCCGGTCTGTCGGTCTACGCCGTGCTCTTCGCCGGCTGGTCGTCGAACAACAAGTACGCCCTGCTCGGCAGCCTGCGTGCCTCGGCCCAGACCGTATCCTATGAAGTGTTCATGGGCCTGGCGCTGATGGGCGTGGTGGTCCAGGTCGGCTCGTTCAACATGCGCGACATCGTCGAGTACCAGGCCCAGAACCTGTGGTTCATCATTCCGCAGTTCTTCGGCTTCTGTACCTTCTTCATCGCTGGCGTGGCCGTGACTCACCGTCACCCGTTCGACCAGCCGGAAGCGGAACAGGAACTGGCCGACGGTTACCACATCGAGTATGCCGGCATGAAATGGGGCATGTTCTTCGTCGGTGAATACATCGGCATCATCCTCGTCTCGGCGCTGCTGGTAACGCTGTTCTTCGGTGGCTGGCACGGTCCGTTCGGCATCCTGCCGCAGGTTCCGTTCCTCTGGTTCGCCCTGAAAACCGGCTTCTTCATCATGCTGTTCATCCTGCTGCGCGCCTCGATCCCGCGCCCGCGCTATGACCAGGTGATGGACTTCAGCTGGAAGTTCTGCCTGCCGCTGACCCTGATCAATTTGCTGGTGACCGCTGCGATCGTGTTGCTCAACACGCCAGCTGTTGCGGCCCAGTGAGGATTTGACCCATGTTCAAATATATTGGCGACATCGTTAAAGGCACCGGCACCCAGCTGCGCAGCCTGGTGATGGTGTTCTCCCACGGGTTCCGCAAGCGCGACACCCTGCAATACCCGGAAGAGCCGGTCTACCTGCCGCCACGCTACCGTGGCCGTATCGTGCTGACCCGCGACCCCGATGGCGAAGAGCGCTGCGTAGCGTGCAACCTGTGTGCCGTGGCTTGCCCGGTGGGTTGCATCTCGCTGCAGAAAGCCGAAACGGAAGATGGACGCTGGTATCCGGAGTTCTTCCGTATCAACTTCTCGCGCTGCATTTTCTGCGGCCTCTGCGAGGAAGCCTGCCCGACCACCGCGATCCAGCTCACGCCGGATTTCGAAATGGCCGAGTTCAAACGTCAGGACCTGGTGTACGAGAAAGAAGATCTGCTGATCGCAGGACCAGGCAAGAACCCTGACTACAACTTCTACCGTGTTGCAGGTATGGCCGTTGCCGGCAAGCCGAAAGGCGCTGCCCAGAACGAAGCCGAGCCGATCAACGTGAAGAGCTTGCTCCCTTAAGGAAGAAAGATGGAATTCGCTTTCTATTTCGCATCCGGTGTCGCTGTGGTGTCCACCCTTCGGGTGATCACCAACACCAACCCCGTGCACGCCCTGCTCTACCTGATCATTTCGCTGATCGCCGTGGCCATGACCTTCTTCTCCCTCGGCGCGCCGTTCGCGGGCGCCCTGGAAGTGATCGCCTACGCCGGCGCCATCATGGTGCTGTTCGTCTTCGTGGTGATGATGCTCAACCTGGGGCCGGCCTCGGTCGCCCAGGAACGTGGCTGGCTCAAGCCAGGCATCTGGCTGGGCCCCGTGGTCCTGGCCGTGCTGCTGCTGGCTGAACTGCTGTACGTGCTGTTCGCCCAGCAGAGCGGTGCCGCCATCGGTCACACCACCGTCGACGCCAAGGCGGTCGGCATCAGCCTGTTCGGTCCTTACCTGCTGGTAGTCGAACTGGCCTCCATGCTGCTGCTCGCTGCGGCGGTCACGGCCTTCCACGTCGGCCGCAACGAGGCGAAGGAGTAATCACATGCCTGCAATCCCGTTGGAACATGGCCTGGCCGTCGCCGGCATCCTGTTCAGTCTCGGTCTGGTCGGCCTGATGGTCCGCCGCAACATTCTTTTCGTGCTGATGAGTCTGGAAATCATGATGAACGCCTCGGCACTGGCGTTCATCGTGGCGGGCGCCCGCTGGGGCCAGCCGGATGGACAGGTGATGTTCATCCTGGTGATCAGCCTGGCAGCCGCCGAGGCCAGTATCGGCCTGGCGATCCTGCTGCAGCTGTATCGCCGCTTCCACACTCTCGATATCGATGCAGCCAGTGAGATGCGCGGATGAACCTTCTCTTCCTGACTTTCGTATTCCCCCTGATCGGCTTCCTGCTGCTATCGTTCTCCCGCGGTCGTTTCTCGGAGAACCTGTCGGCACTGATCGGTGTCGGCTCGGTGGGCCTGTCGGCCGCCGTCGCCGCCTACGTGATCTGGCAGTTCAACGTCGCGCCTCCGGAAGGCGGCGCGTACAGCCAACTGCTGTGGCAGTGGATGTCGGTTGACGGCTTCGCGCCGAACTTCACCCTGTACCTGGATGGCCTGTCGGTCACCATGCTGGGCGTGGTCACCGGCGTCGGCTTCCTGATCCACCTGTTCGCCTCCTGGTACATGCGTGGCGAAACCGGCTACTCGCGCTTCTTCTCCTATACCAACCTGTTCATTGCCAGCATGTTGTTCCTGATCCTGGGCGACAACCTGCTGTTCATCTACTTCGGTTGGGAAGGCGTGGGCCTGTGCTCCTACCTGTTGATCGGTTTCTACTACAGCAACCGCAACAACGGTAACGCGGCACTGAAAGCCTTCATCGTCACCCGCATCGGCGACGTGTTCATGGCCATCGGCCTGTTCATCCTGTTCCAGCAGCTCGGCACCCTGAACGTGCAGGAACTGCTGGTCCTGGCGCCGCAGAAGTTCCAGGCGGGCGACACCTGGATGGTCCTGGCAACCCTGATGCTGCTCGGCGGTGCCGTCGGTAAATCCGCGCAACTGCCGCTGCAGACCTGGCTGGCGGACGCGATGGCCGGCCCGACTCCGGTGTCGGCACTGATCCACGCCGCGACCATGGTGACCGCGGGCGTCTACCTGATCGCCCGTACCCACGGCCTGTTCGCCCTGGCGCCGGACGTACTGCACCTGGTTGGCGTGGTCGGTGGTGTCACCCTGGTACTGGCCGGCTTCGCCGCGCTGGTGCAGACCGACATCAAGCGTATCCTCGCCTACTCGACCATGAGCCAGATCGGCTACATGTTCCTGGCCCTGGGCGTTGGCGCCTGGGACGCGGCGATCTTCCACCTGATGACCCACGCCTTCTTCAAGGCCCTGCTGTTCCTTGCCTCCGGCGCGGTGATCGTTGCCTGCCACCACGAGCAGAACATCTTCAAGATGGGCGGCCTGTGGAAGAAACTGCCCCTGGCCTATGCCAGCTTCGTCGTCGGTGGTGCCGCCCTGGCCGCCCTGCCGCTGCTGACCGTCGGTTTCTACTCCAAGGACGAGATCCTCTGGGAGGCCTTCGCCAGCGGCAACACCGGCCTGCTGTACGCGGGCCTGGTAGGTGCGTTCATGACCTCGCTGTACACCTTCCGCCTGATCTTCATCGCCTTCCATGGCGAAGCCAAGACCGAAGCCCATGCCGGCCACGGCATTTCGCACTGGCTGCCACTGAGCGTGCTGATCGTCCTGTCGACCTTCGTCGGCGCCTGGATCCACCCACCGCTGGCTGGCGTACTGCCGGAAAGCGCGGGCCATGCCGGCGGCGAAGCCAAGCACAGCCTGGAAATCGCCTCGGGCGCCATCGCCATCGCCGGTATCCTGCTGGCCGCGGTACTGTTCCTCAGCAAGCGTCGCCTGGTCACCGCCATTGCCAACAGCGGCATCGGCCGCGTCCTGTCGGCCTGGTGGTTCGCGGCCTGGGGCTTCGACTGGATCTACGACAAGCTGTTCGTCAAACCTTACCTGCTGATCAGCCATATCCTGCGCCGCGATCCGGTGGACCGCACCATCGGCCTGATCCCGCGCATGGCGCGCGGCGGTCACGCTGCCATGAGCAAGACCGAGACCGGTCAGCTGCGCTGGTACACCGCTTCGATCGCCGTGGGTGCCGTGCTCGTGCTCGGTGCCGTTTTGATGGCTGCGGTCTGATATGAACCTTGCGACTTTGCGAAAGGAATTGAGCCCGTCATGATTTTGCCTTGGCTGATCCTGATCCCCTTCATCGGCGGCCTTCTGTGCTGGCTGGGCGAGCGCTTCGGCGCCACCCTGCCACGCTGGATCGCGTTGCTGACCATGTCCCTGCTGCTTGGTATCGGCCTCTGGCTGTGGGCCAACGGGGACTACACCCTCGCCCCCGCTCCGGGTGCCGCGCCAGAATGGACCGTTGAATTCAAGGTCCTGTGGATCGAGCGCTTCGGCATCAGCCTGCACCTGGCCCTCGACGGCCTGTCGCTGCTGATGATCCTGCTCACCGGCCTGCTCGGTGTGCTCTCGGTGCTCTGCTCCTGGAAAGAGATCCAGCGCCACGTCGGCTTCTTCCACCTCAACCTGATGTGGATCCTCGGCGGCGTGGTCGGTGTGTTCCTGGCCCTGGACCTGTTCCTGTTCTTCTTCTTCTGGGAAATGATGCTGGTGCCGATGTATTTCCTCATCGCGCTCTGGGGTCACAGCTCCTCGGACGGCAAGAAGACCCGGATCTACGCAGCGACCAAGTTCTTCATCTTCACCCAGGCCAGCGGCCTGATCATGCTGGTGGCGATCCTCGGCCTGGTGCTGGTGAACTACAACAACACCGGTGTGATCACCTTCGACTACACCCAGTTGCTGAAGGCCGAACTGCCGGCCGGTACCGAATACCTGCTGATGCTCGGCTTCTTCATCGCCTTCGCCGTGAAGCTGCCGGTGGTGCCGTTCCACTCCTGGCTGCCTGACGCGCACGCCCAGGCACCGACCGCCGGTTCCGTCGACCTCGCCGGTATCCTGCTGAAGACCGCGGCCTACGGCCTGCTGCGCTTCGCCCTGCCGCTGTTCCCGAACGCCTCGGCCGAGTTCGCGCCGATCGCCATGACCCTGGGTCTGATCGGGATCTTCTACGGTGCCTTCCTGGCCTTCGCCCAGACCGACATCAAGCGTCTGATCGCGTTCTCCAGCGTTTCGCACATGGGCTTCGTGCTGATCGGCATCTACTCCGGCAGCCAGCAGGCCCTGCAAGGCGCGGTCATCCAGATGCTGGCTCACGGCCTGTCGGCGGCGGCACTGTTCATCCTCAGCGGTCAGTTGTACGAGCGCCTGCACACCCGTGACATGCGCCAGATGGGTGGCCTGTGGCACCGCATCGCCTACCTGCCGGCCATCAGCCTGTTCTTCGCCGCGGCCTCTCTGGGCCTGCCGGGTACCGGCAACTTCGTCGGCGAGTTCCTGATCCTGATCGGCAGCTTCGTCAGCGCGCCGTGGGTCACCGTCATCGCCACTTCCGGCCTGGTGTTCGGTTCGGTCTACTCGCTGATCATGATCCACCGCGCCTACTTCGGTCCGGCCAAATCGGAAGAAGTGCTGGCCGGCATGGACAGCCGCGAAATGATCATGGTGCTGGGCCTGGCTGGCCTGCTGATCCTGCTGGGCGTGTACCCGCAGCCGTTCCTCGACACCTCTGCCGCCACCATGAGCGGTGTGCAGCAGTGGCTCGGTACCGCTTTCACTCAACTCGCTTCGGCCCGGTAAGAGCGCTATGGACCTGACGATTCAACACTTTATCGCGCTTGCGCCGCTGCTGATCACCACCATCACCGTTGTCGTGGTGATGCTGGCGATCGCCTGGCGTCGCAACCACTCGCAAACCTTCCTGCTGTCGACCGTGGGCCTGAACCTGGCGCTGCTGTCGATCCTGCCGGTCCTGAAGATCGTTCCACTGGCGGTCACCCCGCTGCTGACCGTCGACAAGTTCGCCTGCCTGTACATGGCGCTGATCCTGGTCGCCACCCTGGCCTGCGTTACCCTCGCCCACGCTTACCTGGGCGATGGCGGCAAAGGCTACCCGGGCAACCGCGAAGAGCTGTACCTGCTGATCCTCATGGCTGCCCTGGGCGGTCTGGTGCTGGTCTGCGCGCAGCACCTGGCAGGTCTGTTCATCGGTCTGGAACTGCTGTCGGTGCCGGTCTACGGCCTGGTGGCCTACGCCTTCTTCAACAAGCGTTCGCTGGAAGCCGGCATCAAGTACATGGTGCTCTCGGCCGCCGGTTCCGCGTTCCTGCTGTTCGGTATGGCGCTGCTCTACAGCGACGCCGGCAGCCTGAGCTTCGAAGGCATCGGCAAGGCCCTGGCCACCACCAACCTGCCAAGCCTGATGGCACAACTGGGCCTGGGCATGATGCTGGTCGGCCTGGCCTTCAAGCTGTCGCTGGTGCCGTTCCACCTGTGGACGCCGGACGTGTACGAAGGTGCTCCGGCCCCGGTTGCCGCGTTCCTGGCCACTGCGTCCAAGGTCGCCGTGTTCGCCGTCGTGGTGCGCCTGTTCATGCTCTCCCCTGCTGCCAGCAGCGGCGTGCTGACCACCGTGCTGTCGGTGATCGCCGTCGCCTCGATCCTGGTCGGCAACCTGCTGGCCCTGACCCAGAGCAACCTCAAGCGTCTGCTGGGTTACTCGTCGATCGCCCACTTCGGCTACCTGCTGATCGCCCTGGTGGCGAGCAAAGGTCTGGCGCTGGAAGCCATCGGCGTGTACCTGGTGACCTACGTCATCACCAGCCTCGGCGCCTTCGGCGTGATCACCCTGATGTCCTCGCCGTACAACGGCCGTGACGCGGACGCCCTGTACGAGTACCGCGGCCTGTTCTGGCGCCGTCCTTACCTGACCGCCGTACTGACCGTGATGATGCTGTCGCTGGCCGGTATCCCGCTGACCGCCGGCTTCATCGGCAAGTTCTACATCATCGCCACCGGCGTCGAGTCGCAACTGTGGTGGCTGGTCGGTGCCCTGGTGATCGGTAGTGCCATTGGCGTGTTCTACTACCTGCGCGTCATGGTCACCCTGTACCTGATCGAGCCTAATCTGCGTCGCCACGATGCCCCGCTGAACTGGGAACAACGCACCGGCGGCGTCATGCTGCTGGCCATCGCGATCCTGGCCTTCGTACTCGGTGTCTACCCGCAGCCGCTGCTGGACATGGTGCAACACGCCGGTCTGCAACTGATCGGCTGATTGTCCGCTTAAAGACAAACACCCCGCTTCGGCGGGGTGTTTCGTTTCTGCAGCATTTTAGCCTTCCTCCCTGGCCGTTCCTCAGAAGGGAACATCACGCCGATGGGCATCCCTTTTCCACCGCCCAGCCTTCGACTCTAGAGCCCCAAGCCCCCCTCCGTGGAAGCGGGTCGCAAGGCGGCCCGGCGCAATTCAGTATCGGCCCGGGGCAAGTGCACATCAGGATTGGGCATGCCACTGGGCGACAGCTCATGGGTCATTTCGAATTCGGCCCGCACCGACCAGCCACACGCTTCGGTGGTGCACTGCAGGTAAGCGACCCGGAGGAAAATATGCCGCCCCTCGCTGGTACGAATGCGCATACGGCTCTGACAATGGGGACACACGAGCTTGTAGGTACTCATTGCAGCCCCCTCGACAAAACAGGCCGTTCAAGGGCCGGACGTCCAGGACAACTCATGGTGCCGCTCTGACGGTAATTCATTCCTATTCCAATCTCCTGTAAGCTCAAAACACTTAATCAAGAAATTTCCTATATCAATCATGGAAATTTCTGACGTTTAATTTCCCCAAACGAGTAGTGCTCGATGTTGCAAAGAGAGACAATGCGTTTTGCATATTTTTTGCCGTGCATTATATCAGGACGTCATAGGATTACTCGTTATGAGTATTAATGGATTTGCCGCGGTTCTGGCCAGGATGAAGCTCGTAACCCAGTCAACCACCGATTCAGGCCTTGCTTCAGCACTTGGCGTCAGTCCGCAAACCGTAAGCAGTTGGAAAGGCCGCGACAGCATTCCTTACGCAATTTGCGTAGACCTTGCTGAGAAACATGCCATCTCCCTGGACTGGTTGCTCGTGGGTGAAGGCCCGAAGTTTCGTGCCCATGCCCAGCACAGCATGAACGCCCTGCTCGACCCGGCGTGGGAAAGCCAGGTGATCGCCCAATTGCGCCTGCTCGGCCCGGTGGATCAGCAGGTCATCATCCAGGCCATCCAGGACCGACAGCGGATGCGCGAGCTGGAACGCCAGGTGGAGGAGATCTCCGGACGGCTCTCGCCCCTGAACCCGTAACGCCCTCAGCTTCCCCCCCTCAGTCGCTGGATGATTTCCCGCAAATCGGCACCATCGAGCCAGATCATCACCTTGATGACGATCGGAATCACCACCACCGCGCCAATGAATGCCGCCTCGCCACTGGACAGAAACGGTGCGATGGAGCGAAACAACGGCATGAACAGATAGCCCACACCCGCCGATAGAAACAGTGAGCCCATCCGCTGCCAGGCTTTGAGAAAGCCGCGGGTACTGGCTACCAGCCAGGCACCGAGCAAGGCACCAAACACCGCGTCCGCGTCCACCGCTGGCAAGGCCGAGGCCAGCCCTAGCCCCACCAGCAAGCTGGACAAGCTCGCCGAAGTCGGATCACTCATGGCCTGTTCCTCGCTCCGGTTGCTCCGTCAGGCTCAGATGCCTCTCCAGTTCGAACCGGGTCGCCTCCCTGACCGCGCGCCAGTAAAGCTGGGCCAGCGACGGCCGACTGCCGTCACCGGGCAGGTCCATCAATGTCCTGTAGCCTCGTCCGCGCAATGCAAGACGCCATGAGGCGAACTCGTCGGCCACCCTCGCCGCCGCTACCCGCACGGCCACCTCGAGCCGCGCATGACCGACCTCGGCAGAAAGCCCCAGGCGCTCGCGCATCACGCCGAGGTCGATCGCTGGCCAGAACGGATCACTGTCCAACAGATAACGGCGCGAGACATCAGTGCCCCGACTGGCATGACAAGCTGTCATCGGGCGTCTCCCGAGGACTGGGACAGCAGTCCGTAACGCAGTGCCTTGATCACCGCCTCGACCCGGGTATGGACGGACAGCTTGCGCAGTACATTGCCGACGTGGAAATTCACCGTGGACTCCCGGCAGTCGAGGATCCTGGAAATTTCCCATGAAGTTTTTCCGCAGGAGCACCAGAACAGGACCTGCTCTTCACGACGGGTCAGCGAAGGTGGCTCGATAGCGGCGACGGGGCGGGTTGCAATGTTGGATGGCATGTTCATTCCCTGTACTGGGCCCGGGATCACCAGGCGGGTTAACGATGGGAAGACCATACGGAGACACCCCTGAGCAGGACTAGTCGCACGCCTTGTAGCTATCGAGGCTACAACTCACAAAGCCGGCCTCCTGCATAAGTCACAGAATTTTATGGTGATTCTGCAGCGCCTTCGTTCGTCTGATCTCACAATGCCGCCAGACCAAACCCGTTGGAGCTGTAAGATGCCGTCCCCCTTGCCCCTGCATTCGTCCCTGTGCCTGCTTGGCCTCACCCTTGTCAATGGCGGTGCCGCCCAGGCTGCCGAGCGTGTCGAACTGAACCAGACGGTGATTCAGGAACAGGAACACAGTGAGCTGCAAGCCGCACGCGAAGACCTGCAGCGTGTTCCGGGAGGGACCAATCTGGTGGACATGAACCGAGTCGAACAAGGCCGGGTCGCCACCAACCAGGATGTGCTGGCCTACCAGCCCGGGGTATTCGCCCAGTCCGCGGGCAACGATGGCATCAAACTGTCGATTCGCGGCTCCGGTCTCAATCGCGCGCCCGGTGCCCACGGTTCCGGCACCTACGTCATGCTCGACGGCCTGCCGCTGACAGGGCCTGGCGGCACGCCTTACGAACTCTTCGAGCCTCTGTGGCTGAGCCGCGCCGACGTGCTGCGCGGAGCCAACGGCTTCGACCGCGGCGCCCTGGCGCTGGGTGGTGCACTCGATTACGTAACCCACACCGGTCACGACGCCGCACCGCTGCAATTGCGCTATGAAGTCGGCAGTCGCGGCTATGCAAAACGCCAGATCAGCTCCGGCCAGGTACTGGGCGACCTGGACTACTACGTGGCATTGACCGACTCCGAGTACGACGGCTACCAGGACCACAGCAGCGGCAGCAGCAAGGGCATCGCGGCCAACGTCGGCTATCGCTTCAATCCCAACCTGGAAACCCGCTTCTACCTGCGCTACCGGGAAACCGAGAACGACCTGGCCGGGCGCCTGACCAAGGACCAGATCAAGCACCATCCTCGCGATGCCAACCCGTCCTACCTGAGCCGTGACGACAGCCGCCCGCAGCCGGGCAGCACCTGGGTAGGCAACAAGACCACCTTCTACCTCGACGACGATTCGCAACTGGAAGCGGGGCTGGTGTACCACGACTATCCCATGGACCTGCGCGAAGGCCCGATGCGTCTGAAGGTGGCCTACAGCGATGTCAGCGGCACCTTGAACTACCAGCGTCGCCACACGCTGTTCGGTCACGAGAGCAAGACCACCATCGGCTGGCGGACGACCAAGCATCTGCCCAATAGTGGCGCCTCTGAGTACTCGCGAGTGGGCGGTGTAGTGGGTGAGAAAAGACGCGAGTACTCCTATCAGGGATCCGACACCGTAGTGCACGTCAGCAACGAACTCGAACTGGTTCCGGATCTTTGGCTGACCAGTGGCCTGGCGGCTATCTATACCCGCCGCGAAAGTGATGTTTCCGTTCCGACCTCTGGCGGTAAAGTCACCATGCATGACTGGGACTACGCCCCTCGAATCGGGCTACGCTATGACCTTTCTCCCGCACTTCAGGTATACGGAAACCTTAGCCGTTCGGTAGAACCGCCACACCCTTGGTCTCTCGTCTGGAGCGAGCCAACCAGAACGCAACCGATTGAAATGAGAAACCAGACAGCCACGGCTCTGGAGCTGGGTGCAAGGGGAGATTCCCGGTTTGGGCAGTGGGACCTGGCTTGGTTCTTTGCCCAAGTACGGCACGAACTGCTATCCGTGCAGATTCAACCAGACACCACTGCCGTTGAATTCAACGCCAGCCCCACCATCCACCAGGGCGTCGAAGCGTCCCTCGACAGCCTGCTCTGGGAGCGCACGGCAGTCGGCAAGCTGTCCCTGCGTCAGGCCTACACCTTCAGCGACTTCCACTACCGCGACGACAAGGTCTTCGACGACAACCGCCTGCCGGGCCTGCCAATGCATTACTACCAGGCCGAACTGCGCTTCGACCTGCCGAGCGGGTTCTATGCCGGGGTCAACACGCATATGGCGTCGAAAGTCCAGGTGGACTACGCCAACAGCTACCACGCCGATGCCTACGCCCTGCTCGGCGCAACCCTGGGCTACAACGCACCGAAGCAGGACTGGCAGACCTGGCTGGACCTGCGCAACCTGACCAACAAGCGTTACGCGGCCATTGTCGTGCCCACCTACAACGATGCCGGCGCGGACATGGCCCGCTCGGTGCCGGGTGAAGGATTCGGCGTGTATGCGGGGGTTTCGTACAGCTTCCGCTGAGGGGCTGGCCGCCTCACGGCGGCAACTGCACCTGAGGGCGCGTCCCCATATAGATATCCCAGCTCGACAGGAACAGCGCGGCAATCAACGGCCCGATCACGAAGCCGTTGATGCCGAATACCGCCAGCCCGCCCAGGGTCGAGACCAGCACCAGGTAATCGGGCATCCGCGTGTCCTTGCCCACCAGCAAGGGCCGCAGCAGGTTGTCTACCAGACCGATCACGCCCACGCCGAACGCGATCAGCACCACGCCCTGCCATACCGCGCCGCTGAACAGGAAGTACACCGCCACCGGCGCCCAGACGATGCCCGCGCCCACCGCCGGCAGCAGCGACAGGAACGCCATCAGCACCGCCCACAGCAAGGGGCTCGGCACATCCAGGATCCAGAAGATCAGCCCGCCCAGCGCACCCTGGGCGATGGCCACCAGCAGATTGCCCTTGACCGTCGCCCGCACCACGCGGTTGAACTTCAGTTGCAGCCGACGCTTCTGCTGCTCGGCCAGGGGAATCGCCTGACGGATGCGACGCACCAGCTCCGGCCCGTCACGCAGGAAAAAGAACACCAGGTACAGCATCACGCCAAGGCTCACCAGCAGCTCGAAGGTACTCTGGCCGAAGCTGTAGGCCTGGCTGGCGAAGAACTGACTGCCTTCCATGGCCCCCTTGGCGATCTTGTCCCTCAGTCCCGCCAGGTCACCGATGCCCATGCGCTCCAGGCCGTTCTGCAGGAACGGCGGCAACACGTCCTTGAAGTGTTCGATGTAGCCGGCGATGTCCAGCTCGCCGCTTTCGATGCGCTTGTACAGCGTCGACCCTTCCTGCACCAGCAGGCCGCTGACGATGATCATCGGCAACACCGCGATCAGCAGGCAGGTCAGCAGGGTCAGGCCCGCCGCCAGGTTGCGCCGCTGGCTCAGGCGCAGCACCAGGCGCCGCTGCATCGGCGCGAAGAGAATGCCGAGGATCACCGCCCAGAACACAGCGCCGTAGTACGGCAGGAGAATCCAGATGAAGGCCAGGGTCACCAGTACCAGCAACCCGACCAGGGTTTTCTTTTGAACCGCCGTTTCGCTCATGTGCACTCCTTTTGCGTCCTGAGCATTAGTGCACGGCGCCTCGAAGAAAGTGCCCTTGCTCCAGATCAATAAATCCAGGACGGCACTGGCGTAGCATCCGCGCCTTTTGCCCCGACCCGATCATGACCGAACTGACCAAGCCCGAACTGCTCGCCCCCGCCGGCACCCTGAAGAACATGCGCTACGCCTTCGCCTACGGCGCCGACGCGGTGTACGCCGGCCAGCCACGCTACAGCCTGCGGGTGCGCAACAACGAGTTCGACCATGCCAACCTGGCGCTCGGCATCAAGGAAGCCCAGGCCCAGGGCAAGCAGTTCTACGTGGTGGTCAATATCGCCCCGCACAGCGCCAAGCTGAAAACCTTCCTGAAAGACCTGGAACCGGTGATCGCCATGGCCCCGGATGCCCTGATCATGTCTGACCCAGGCCTGATCATGCTGGTGCGCCAGCACTTTCCGGCGATGCCGATCCACCTCTCGGTGCAGGCCAACACCGTGAACTGGGCCAGCGTGGCGTTCTGGAAGAGCCTGGGCCTGACCCGGGTGATCCTGTCGCGGGAGCTGTCGCTGGAAGAAATCGAGGAAATTCGCCAGCAAGTGCCGGAGATGGAGCTGGAGGTGTTCGTCCACGGCGCCCTGTGCATGGCCTACTCCGGCCGCTGCCTGCTGTCTGGCTACCTCAATCGCCGCGATGCCAACCAGGGCAGCTGCACCAACGCCTGTCGCTGGAAATACACCGCCAGCGAGGCGACCGAAAACGAAACCGGCGAGATCGTCCGGGAAGTGGACCCGACCCTGGGTATCGGCGCGCCCACCGAGCAGGTATTCCTGCTGCAGGAAAGCAATCGTCCGGACGAGGACATGCCGGCGTTCGAAGATGAGCACGGCACCTACATCATGAATGCCAAGGACCTGCGCGCCGTGCAGCACGTCGAGCGACTGACGCGCATGGGCGTGCACTCGCTGAAGATCGAGGGACGAACCAAGTCGCACTTCTACTGCGCCCGCACCACCCAGGTCTATCGCCAGGCCATCGATGACGCCGTGGCCGGTCGCGACTTCGACCGCTCGCTGATGCTCGACCTGGAGTCACTGGCCCAGCGCGGCTACACCGAAGGCTTCCTGCGTCGCCATGTGCATGACGAGTACCAGAACTACCAGCGCGGCAACTCGGTCTCCGATCGCCAGCAATTCGTCGGCGAGCTGACTGGCGGGCGGGTCGAGGGTCTGGCGGAAGTTCAGGTGAAAAACCGCTTCGCCGTCGGCGATCACCTCGAGCTGATGACCCCGGGCGGCAACTTTCACTTCGACCTTTCCGAGCTGCGGGACCGCAAGGGCCAGCCGATCCAGGTCGCCCCCGGCGATGGCCACACCGTCTACCTGCCCGTCCCCGAACAGGCGGACCTGGCCTTCGGCTTGCTGATGCGCGACGTCAACGCTTAACCACGCGGCGCCTGGCCGGCAGCCTCACGCTGCGCCGCCAGCCCCTTCTGGTCGTCGGCGCGGATCACCTGCGCGCGGTACTGCGGGTCAGCCTTGATCTGCGCCTCGGTGAAAGGCGTCGGGTACCACTGCCGGGCGGAGAAGGCGCGGGTCTGGTCACTGGCATGGGGCGAAGCGGCCTCGCTGGACTGGGAAAACACCAGCAGGCCTTCGGCCTTGGGTCCCTGATCGTCGAAGGTCACCAGTTGCAGGTAGCTGGTACCACTGACCACCAGGCGCTTGCCCGGCGCTACCGGCATGCTCTGGATCGCGTTGTACACACCAAGATTGGCCGGCCCGCCATGGATCGGCGTGCCGTCGGCAGCCTGCTGGATCTGGCCCCAGGTACTCTCGGCAGACAGACCCGCCTCGGCCACGTTCGCCGCCGACGCCCGCACCGCTTCGCGCAAGCCCGCGGCAACCTCCGCCCGCTCCCAGGCCAGGCCACGCGGTGTATACCAGGGATCGGCCGGGTTGAACGCCACTCGCCAGAACCCGCCCTCTTCCAGCAGCGCCTGGACGATGAACTTGAAGTGCACGAAGCCCAGCCCGCTGTCGAGACCGGCCCGGCCGTCCCAGCTCGCCAGACTGGCGCAGACGGCCTTGATCGATGCCTCGTCGCCTGCCCCCGCGCACCACTTGAGCAGGTCTGGCAGCAGCACGTCGGCCAGATAGACCTGATCGTCCATGACCATGTGCTTGAGGTCTTCGGCGCCGAGCTTGCCCGGCTGCTCCAGGCGGGTCAGGGCGAAGCGGGTACGTGGACCCAGCGGCAGTCCATCGCGGCTGACCAGCGGCGAGAAACCGGTTTGCGGTTGCGCCGGGTTGACCAGCCAGGCGCTGTCGTTGGAATGCTGGACAAAGTCCTCACGGCTCAACTGCGGCTGCAGTTGCACCGGGAAAATGCCGGGCTGCGCCGCCCGTGCATCGACCTTCCAGTTGCAGGCGCTACGCGAGCCGTCGAGCACGATCATCTCCAGCCCTGCCGCCGGATCGCTGCACTGCTTGAGCAGTTCGGCATCGACATAGGGCACCACCGACTGGTTCAGGTACAGGGTCTGGCCGCCGGCGTCGGTCGCCAGGGTGTTGACCCAGGGAATGCCCTGCAGGCGCTGTACCGAGGCCTGCAAGGCGGCGAGGCTGTCGGCCTGGTTGATGGCGTGCCACTGCTGCAGCACCCGGGTGTTGCCGAGGTTGGCATCCTGCAGGCTGAATGCCATGTGCGGGGTCCAGTCCAGGCGTCCAGGCCACTGCACCACCGGCCCGAAACGGCTGCTGAAGATCTCCCGGCTAACCTCGTGCAACTGGCCGTCCGCACCCTTCACCGTAACGCTCAGCGCCTGCCGCTCGAGCGGCAGCGACTGACCGTCGAACAGGTAGCGGGTGGCGTTCTGCGGGTCCAGTTGCAGGCGATGCAAGGTGAAATGCCGTGAGGTGTCGACGGTGTGGGTCCAGGCCAGATGACGGTTGAAGCCGATATTCACCACGGGCAACCCCGGCAGCGCGGCCCCCATCACATCCAGCTGGCCGGGAATGGTCAGGTGCATCTGGTAGAAGCGCATGCCGCCGCTCCAGGGGAAATGCGGGTTGGCCAGCAACAGGCCGCGCCCGTTGACGGAACGCTCGCGCCCCACCGCCACGGCATTGCTGCCTCGCTCCAGGGCAAAGCGTTGCTGGCGCGCCAGGGCGAGCGAGAAGTCCTTCGTTGACTGCCGGACCGCGGCCGCCGTCGGCGGCGTGGCACCCACCACGGCCTCGGCGAACTGGCCCACACCACCCTCTGCCAGCAGGCGCCGGGTCAGCTTGACCAGGTCGAATGCCGTGATCGGCCGCAGCCATTCAGCGTCCCAGCATTCCTCGGGCAGGCCCTCGGCCTTGCGCTGCGCCAGAGCGCGATTGAAACCGTCGGCATAGCCCTCGAGCAGTGCCTGGATCGGCGCCGGCTGTGCCTGCCAGAAGGCCGAAACGGCCGTCGGCGTATTGAGCCAGGTGAAAAAGAGATCGCTGGTGAGGTTTTCCCGCTGCTCCAGCGTCTTCTCTTCAGGACCGAAAAACCGCGAACGCTGGCCGTTCACCGTCAGCACTTCGCTGGACAGCAGACACAGGTTGTCTTGCCCGTAGGCGTAACCGATGCCGTAGCCCAGCCCGCGATCGTCGCTGGCAAGGATGTGCGGCACACCGAACGTGGTGCGGCGGATTTCGGCATGCGGCTCGGCCCCGGCAGACAGGCTCAGACCCATCAGTACGGTGGCAATGCAACATCTGGAAAAGGAAGAGAAGGTGATCACGCGGACTCCTGCCGATCAGGATGGGGGCATCCTGAATGAACGAAGTCCAGATGAAAAATTTACGGTAAAGCGGCTCCTGCTTCGTTACAGGTAAGAACACGGAATTTTTTTCCGTGAAAGTTGCAGATTTGCGGCGCTCATTCGTCTTATAGATTGAGAGCGTCATTTGAACGCAGGACAGACAGGCTCTGAAAAGGGAGTTTTTCGTATGTATAACCAGCAACAACCGACTCAGCCGCTGCGTTACAGACGCAAGGTCAACGCCCCGCTGCAGGTCAAGAACCCGGCCCCGGAAACCGAGGAGCGCGCCGGCAACGAACAGATCCGCGAGCTGCTGCGGGTGTTCGGCCTGCGCACCAGCCTGATCCGCCTCAAGGTCATCGACGCCTTGCACATGGCTGACCGTGATGGCCGCAGCATCGGTGTGCGGGGCATCCACAGCCAACTGGAAAAGCTCGACATCCCGCTGTCGTTCCTGAGCGTGCGCGAGGTGCTCAAGCGCCTGTGCGTCGAAGGCGTGATCAGCATGGGCAGCGACAAATGCTACAGCCTCAACCCCCAGGCCCGTGCGGTTCTCGAGCAGGCCCGTTGAGCGATCGGCCGGCATTCGCCGGCCGCCCTGGCCTCATGCCTCAGGGCTTGACCTTGCGGCGCATGATGCCGTTGATGACCACGAAGACCACGGCAATGCCCATGGCGATGTACTGGAACTGCTTCTCGCTGATCACGCCCTGGTTCTGCAGCCAGGAAAGGCCCAGCATCGAGGCCAGTACGACGAGGGTCATCAGGACCGAGTATTTCAGGCGTTGCCCTTGAGTCATTGGAAAATCCTTGCGACAGCTGTGGTGACGGCCCGGAAATGGCCGGGCGCCATGATACCTCGCCGTCTTCTGGCAGAGGATGTTTTCCCGGTTTTTTAGACCACGGACAATTGCAAGCATGGCAGGCGCCGGGCCCCGCGCCCTTTTCAGGAGCCAACCCCATGCCTATCCGTATGCTGTTCGCCAGCCTCGCGCTGCTCGCCACACTCGACAGTCACGCACTGAATACCGAAAACCAGTCCGAATCCAGCCTGCGCGCCCTCGGCGCGACCCTCGCCACCAGCGCCGGCAGCAGTCAATGGCAGCAGCTCTGGCAACGCACCCGTGATGCCAGACACCTGACGCCAGGCGATACCCCCCACTTCACCCTCAGCCACCCGCAGATCGCCGAGCACGTGCGCGCCACCCTCAGCCACGCCGACTCCGTCACCCCGGAAGGCACCACACAGGCCCTGTATCGACGCGATTTCCAGCCTCAGGTACTGGGCATGGACAAGGGGGCGGCCCTCAGCGCCATCTGCCTGTGGGTCGACTGGCGCACCCTTGCGCAAAACCAGTCCAGTGGCACTCACATGGGCCAGGTCAGCCTGCTCTTAAGCAAACCCTGTCCTTGAGGCAGTGTTTCCAACCCTCGCGACAGCCCTGACGGCTGACATGCCGCACTGGCGCGACCTGCAAAAAAAAACGGCGTGCCAGCCTACCTCGCCCTACCAGAAAACTTACAAGGCTTTGACTTGTTGGCTACCAACTATGACCCGCTTGTCACCTAGCGGCAGTGGGTCTGCTGGCCGAGAATCGTGACACGCCAGTTGATCAGGCCCGCGCCCCACGCGCTTTGCATCGAGCGCACGTCCCAGCCCGGCAGGACCCGACCCAGTGGCCAACCTTTGCTCTCCACGCCAACAAGGAAGTCATCATGCAACCCTGTGAACTGAAGCGAATCGACATCGAGCAACTTCCGCAATCACTGCGGATGCTCATCGACTGTATCGGCATCGAACATGCCTATCGCCTGACCAGCATCTATGGCGGACGGCCCAAGTACATTCCCAAGCACAGCGAGCGCACCTCCCTGGCGGAGATCCTCCCGCCAGAAGCCCTCGCAGCCCTGATCCAGCGCTATGCCGGCATGGCACTGGAAATTCCCAAGTGCGATCACTTCAACCGTCAGCTACGCAACCAGCGTATCCAGCAAGAGAGCTCCAACGGACTCTCGCGCAGCGTCCTGGCCAACAAGTACGGCCTTAGCCTGCGCCAGATCGGCAACATCCGCCGTCAGGAGGCGCAAGCCCACTGACCCCTGAACGTTGCCGCACCTGGCATACCCGCGCTGATCACGCGCAACCCGAAAAGGACATTCTAAATGGCTACTATCGACAACGGCCTCATAGGCTCGGTGATGAACGCCCTTCCCCTGGACCGGATGATCTCCGGCCCCTTGCAGGCCATGATCCAGGCCCAGGTCACGGCCAGCAAATCCTACGCCGACTTCCTGATGGGCGTCTGCATCCAGGACGGCAAGGCTGTCGCCATCCAGTTCGACTACGACGAAGCCCTGACCGACGAGCAAGGCCTCTACAAGGGAACCGTTTCACGCAAGATGCAGATTCCGCTGCTGGCGGCGGTCTCCCACCCCAACATCGCGATCGAGGAAGGCACCATCGACTTCGAGCTGACCATCAGCCAGCAAGCCGAAAGCAGCAGCGAAACGGCAGGCTCGCTGGAGTTCGGCGCCTCGCTGGGCTGGGGCCCGTTCAAGGTGGATGTGCGCGGCCAGGTGAGCCACAAGTCTGCCCAGACCCGCAAGACCGATACCCGCGCCCGCTACGCGATCAGCACCCGGGTCCGGCGTCAGGACCCACCCGAAGCGCTGATGAGGGTCATCGAATTCCTGACCGATGCCGCCACCAAACCCATCACGCTGGCCAATACCGAGGTCCGCGACAAAGACAACCTGCCCGCCGACAACAAGTTGCCCGACCCGAACAAGGAACGACAAGGCCAACAACCGCCACAGGCCTGACGCCTCGGCGATCGCCCGCTACCCGCCCCGCCTCGTCGGCGGGGCCTCCCGTCAGCCGGATAAGGAACGTCGCCCATGGACCAACACCCGCCCAAGGAACCCCTCGCTTCCAGCGACCTGTGCGAGATCACCCGCGGCCTGCAGGAGGCCGCATCCGCCACTACCAGCCTGATAGCCCAGCAGTACATTCGCCTGTTCGACCAGTTCTTCGACTATGACCCGCAAGCGCTGGGCACGCCGATGAAAGCCAAAATGGTGGAGGTGGCGGTGGATGACCAGCACAAGCTGAAAATTCCGCTCATCGCCCTGGTCGCCCCCCGAGGGCTGGCCCTGGAGCGAATGCAGGTGGACTTGTCGGTGAAGGTTCAGAACACGCGCCCGGCCCGGGAATCGTGCCCGGATGCCAGCCACCAGCGGTTCTTCGTCAAGGTCGGCCAGCAAACGCGCCGCCAGGGCGAGGCCCGTGACCCTGACGAAGTGCAGATCCGCATGCAGTTCCAGGCCTGTGAGCCACCAGAGGCGCTGAACCGCTTGATCGAGGAGTACACGCACCTGATCTCGCCGGCACGCCGTCCCACGCCTCCTGACGAGCCCCCGCCGTCCAGCAACGAATTCATCGACGCTGCCACCGTGCGCTAGAAATCCCGCTTGTAGAAAATGTCCAGCGAGCTGGCCAGGCCACTGGCCGCCTCCAGGTACAGTCGCTTGCTGAGCATGTAGCGCAGGGCAATGGTATTGGCCGGCTCGAACACCCCGACCCCATAGCGCAGGCTCAGTTTCTCGGTCAGGTTGCCGCTGGCCACCACGCTGGTGCTGTTGCCGCTGCCTTCGGTATCGAGCTGGAAGTCTTCGATGCCCAGGCTCGACGCCAGGCTGCCGGTGATGCCGGCACTGCCCGCCAGCCCCAGACCCAACGCCGCCTGTGCCAGCATGTTGTTGTCTTCGCCCGTGGTGCTCAGCGGACGGCCGAGCACCAGGTAGGACAGTGCCTGTTCCTGGCTCATGGCCGGTTCGGAGAACACCTGGGTGGTCGGCTGTTCAGCGCTGCCGCTGAGGCGGATGCCGGCAATCACGTCATCGGTCTTGCGGATTGCCTCGATATCCAGGTACGGCTGATCGATGGGGCCTGCGAACAACAGGCGGGCGCGGCGGATGGTCAGACGCTGGCCATAGGCGCGGTAACGGCCGTCGGCCAGACTGAGTTCACCGCGAGTATCGAGGTTATCGCCGATATGCACATGGCCGAGCAGGTTCGCGGTGAGACCGAAACCGCTGAACGAGAGCTTCTCCTGCCCCACCTGGACATCGACATCCATCGCCACCTGCATCGGCGCTTTGCCTTCCTCGGTCTGGTGCCCGACGATCACCGTGTCCTCGGAGACCTTGACGGTGGACGGCGGCAATTCGCGCACGGTGATCTTGCCCTTGGGCACCAGCACCTTGCCGGTCACCGCCAGGCGCTCGCCCTGCAGGCTGATCTTCAGGTCCGGCGCCACTTCCAGCGCGGCGTAGGGTTCGACGTTGACCGGCAGGCGCTGGCCTTGCAGCGCCAGGTCCACCGCCAGTGCCCGGCCCCAGCCGATCTCGCCGCTCAAGTGCCCTTGCCCCGCCTCGCCGCTGCGCCAGTCACCGGAAAGTTGCACCTGCTCACCGGCGATCAGCGCCCGCAGCGTCAGGCCTTCCAGACTGACCGGCAATTCGGCGCCCGCCACCTCGCCGCCCGACAGCACCAGATTGCCATTGACCAGTGGCGCCAGCAGCGTACCGGAAATCTGCCCGCTGCCATTCAGTTGCCCGGCCAGCCGCTCGACCATCGGCAGAAACGGACGGGCCACCGCCACGTCCAGACCGCTGAGGCGGAAGTCGCCGCTCAGGGGCTTGTTGCGCGCCACCGGATCGATACGTGCGAACAGGCTCAACTCACCCAGCCGCCCGCCGCGAAAATCGACGCGGGTATCGACACGGCGCGGGCCCAGGGTGCTGTCCAGACGCAGGGTTTGATAAGGGAAATCAACCCACTGGCCTTTCTCGCGGATACGCAGGGTGCCGCCACTGGCATCCACCTGCACCGTACCTTTCGGGCCATTGGCCGGCAGATCGAGATTGATATCGGCATTGAGCTGGCCCTGCCAGGCGAAGTCCTTGGGCAGCCATTGCGCCAGGCTCTGCAGCGGGAATTGCTTGAGGTGGTAGCGGATGCGCGGGTCGGGTGCCAGACGCTGCTCGTCGCCGCACAGACTGGCAGGGCCGGAGCGCCAGCAGTGGGCACCAAAGTCGATCTGCCCATTGGCCAGCCGTTGCAGCGTGGCCGGAGCCTGCAGACGCCAGTCCTGGCCACCGGCCTGGACCTCGCCCTTGGCCAGACGGCCACGCCAGTTGCCCTTGACCTTGTCCCACTGACCGTCGAGGCCAAGGTCGAGCTTGAGTTGCGGCCCCTCCAGCGCCAGGTCCAGTTGCTGCTGGCGGATATCGCCCTGCCCCTTGGCCGTCAGCGTGCCCAGGGCGGTCTCGCCAGCGCGGATACCGCTGGCCGTGAGGTCGATCAGGGCTTTCTGGTTGCCATCGAGACGGGCGTCGAGAGTAAGTGCCTGCAGGCGATTGTCTGCCTGGATCAGTTGCTGCCCTTGCAGTTTCAACTGGCCTTGTGGCGCCTGGAGCGTCCCGGCCACGTCGAGCCGGCCCTTGATCTGGCCCTGCAATTGCGGCCAGAGCTGACCGAGACGTGGCAGGTTGAGGTCGATCTGCCCGGCGAGGCGTTGTTGCAGGCTGCCGCTGCCGACAATCTGGTTGTCGCCCAGGCGTACCTGAAGCGTCCCCAGGGTCCATTGCTCGCCGGCGCCTTCGGCCTTGAGCTGGAGCACTGCCGGCTGGCCGCGCAGACGGCCCTTGAGGTCGAGATCGGCATTCAGGCTGAGCTTTTCGTTCTTCACTTCGCCCTTGCTGCGCAGCGGTCCGGCGAGCGTGCCGGGCATCTCTGCCAGCCAGTAGGCCGGGTTCAGTTGCGACAGATCCAGTGCCGCGTCCCAGGCCACGCCGTCGGCGAAGGCGACACTGACACTGCCGGCCGCCTTGCCCTGCCCGGCTTCCAGCACCAGTTGCGGCAGGCTGACCTTGCCCAGATCGCCCTTGAACGGGCTGCTCAGTTTGAACGCACCGGCCGGGCCATCGAGGTCTCCGGCGAAATCGCCTTCGTAGTTGCCGTCGTTGTACTGCACCTGGGCCTTGAGCCGACGTAACTGAACCTGTGGCGGTTGCTCCAGCGGATAAAGGCGCAGCCAGGGGAAGTCCTGCCAATCCAGGGTGGCCTTGGCGGTCAGCGCCTGTTCCCAGTTGGCACTGGCGGTCAGGGCCAGGCGTTGCTCGGGGGTGGCGGTCAGGTCGAGGCCGGCCACCTCGGCGCCCCTGGCATCGACCTTCCCGCGCAAGGCCAGGTTGACAGGCCCCTGCTCTGCCGCCAGGTTACCGGCGCCGATCAGTTGATAGCCGGCCTTGAGGTCGCCATGGGCGGTGAGTTCAAGCTGTTCGAAACGCAGGGTATCCGGCAGGCTGTCCGCCGCCTTGAAGCCGGTGGCGCTCAGGCGCACCTGCGCCGGCAGGTTTTCGGCCAGCGGCTGCAACTGACCGCTGAGACGACCTTGCAGATAACCGCTGCTGTCGGCCAGCAGATCGAGGCTGTTCTGCAACTCGCCCTTGACCTGCAATGCCAGTTGCCAGGGCTGACCGTCCACGGGTGGCAGTTGCAACTGCCCTTCGGCTTGCACCGGCCAGTCGCCGCCCGGTTGCAGCAGCCCCTGGAGCGTCAGGTGGATGTCTTCACGCTTGAGGTCGAGGCTGTCGATCTTCAGCCCGTCGCGGGTCCAGTGGGCGGCGAGCGTCAGGCCGCTTAGCTGTTCGGCACCGTCCAGGCGCAACGTGCCGACCTGCACTTCGCCCAGCTCGATGGCCAGTGGCAGGTCCAGTTCGGGGAGTTTCAGCGGGCCGCTGTCCGGGTCGGTTTCAGTCGGAGCGAAGGTCAGTTCGACCTGGGCGGCATGCAGTTTGTCCACGCACAGGGTACGGCGCAGCAGACAACCCGGCGTCCACTCCAGCAGCGGCGCCACCAGTTCGACGCGGTCGCCGCCGCTCTGCCAGACCAGGGTCTTTGCCTGCCATTGTCCGGCGAGGGTACCCTGGAAGCCGTCCACCTCCAGACCCGGTACCAGCCCCAGCGCCCAGCGGCTGCCGGCCTGGGTGCCGAGCACCAGCCCCAGCGTCACGAGCAGCAGAACCAGCAACGCGAACAGGCTGATCGCAATCCATTTCGATACCTGCTTCAAAGCTCCGGCCCCATCGAGAAGTGCAAGCGAATTCCGCCGTCGTCATCCAGCGCCTTGGCCAGGTCCAGGCGCAGCGGGCCCACCGGCGACACCCAGCGCACGCCAAAACCGACGCCGGTCTTGAGACTGGGGAATTCGAGGTTGTTGAAGGCGTTGCCCTGGTCGACGAAGGTCGCCAGCCGCCACTTGTCGGCGATCTGGTACTGGTACTCGGCACTGCCGGCAACCATGTAGCGGCCGCCGATGCGGTCGCCATCGCTGTTGGTCGGCGACAGGGTCTGGTAATCGTAGCCACGCACGCTCTGGTCGCCACCGGCGAAGAAGCGCAGCGACGGCGGTACCGACTTGTAGCCGTTGGTGGCACTGCCGCCGAATTGCACCCGGCCGAGGAAACGATGATTCTGCGCCACGGTGGTGAGGCCCTTGAGCAGCACCGTGCCGTTGAGCAGGTTGGTGTCGGACAACAGTCCTTCCTTGGCCACCCGCACGTCGAATTGCAGGCGGTAGCCGTTGTGCGGGTCAATGCGGTTGTCGCTGCGCAGGTAGGTGTAGCTGACGCCCGGCATCAACAGGGTGCTGAGGCCGGAGTCGTCGCCGAGGCGATACTCCTCGCGCTGCCATTTCAGCGACACCACCCGCTGCCAGCCGCTGGGCAACTTGCTGTGCCACTCCGGGCCGACCGTCAGCAGCTTGCTGAGGGTATCGGTGCCGGCGATCTCTTCATATTGATAGCCACCGGCGTAGCGCAGCTTGTCGGTAAGCGGCGGATCGAGGGGCACGTCGTACCACAGGCCGACGTTCTGCCGGGGCGCCGACAGCTCGGTCTCGATGCCGTAGCTGTGCCCCTGGGGATTGACCCAGTGGCGGGTCCAGCCGGCCTTGCCACGAGGACCGACGTCGGTCGAGAAGCCGAGGCCCAGGCTCATGGTCCGCGGCTTGCGGGTCTGCAACTGGACATCCACGGGGATGCTCTGCCCCACTGCGGCGGTCGGCGCGGCATCGACGCGCACGCCTTCGAAGTAGCCGCTGGACTGCAGGGCGTTGTTGAGTTCGGCGATCAGTTCGGAATCGTAGGGGGTACCTTCCTTGAATGGCACCATGCGCTGCAGCAGGTCATCGTCGAACGGCGCGTCGCCTTCGAACTGCACGCGGCCCAGGCTGTAGCGCGGGCCGCTGTCGTAGACCAGTTCGATGTCCGCAACCCCGGCGGCCGGGTCCACGGCCAGGCGATTGCGGGTGAAATGCCCCTTGAAGAAACCGTAGCGCGAGGCCTGGTTCTGGATCAGTCGCTTGGCGTCTTCGTAGTGCCCGTGGTTGAGCACTTCGCCGCTGCGCAGCGCGCGGCTGTCGGGGATCCGGAAGGACTTGAGCTGGCTGGCCGGGCCTTCGATGCGCACGCTGACATTGCGCAACCGGATCGGCTCGCCGGGCTCGATGTTCAGGCGCAGGCGCGGGCCCTTGTCGTCGGCGCGGGGTGGCAGCACCTCGCTGTCGATCTGCGCCTGGTAGTAACCCAGCGCCTGGGCGGCCTTGCGCGCCTGTTCCTCGGCACCGCGGCTGAAGCGCAACAGCGCTTCTTCGTCACGCTCGCCGAGGCTGCCGATATAGCCCTCGACGTTGGCCTTGAGGTCGTTGTTGGCGGGTTTGATGCGGATGACCAGTTCACTGGGCGCCGCAGCCGCGAAGCTGCTGGCCAGGCACAGGATCAAACCGCAGGTGAAGCGTCCTGAATACGTCATAGGCGCGGATGCTACCAGAGCCGGGCGAAAGGCTGGAACCCGAAAACCGTCTGGATCAAGCCTGCGTCACGCCCGGGCCAGATCGAGCCGCTGCGGGCCCGGGTGAAAGAACACATGCTCGCGGATCGGCCCGACGGCGATCTCGCCGATCTCCTCATAACCCTGACGCTGGTAGAACGCCAGGTAATGCTCGTTGCCGGTGTCCAGCACCACACCGTGGGAGTTTTCGTCCTCGGCGCACCAATCGTGCACCGCTGCCAGCAGTTGCTCGCCGTAGTGCCGGCCCTGGAATTGCGGGTGGATACCCAGCATCGGCAATACGTGCACGGCATCGCCGGGCAGGCAGGCAATGAGCGCGGCTCGGTAGTCGAGGTAGCGACGGGTGCAGCGAAAACCGGTGGAAAGCACCATGCGCATGCGCCAGGCCCAGCTTTCGGTAACCCCCAGCCGGCGCACCGGCGGCGAGATCAGGGCAATACCGATCAGCCGATCATCCACCAGCAGGCCGATTGCCGGTTGCTCCTGGAAGAAATGCTGACGTACCCGCTCGCGCACCAGCGCCCGGATGCGCTGGTCGAAGCCGGCGCGCTCGGACTCGAACAGATAGCCGTAGGTGGGTTCGTGACGGTAGGCGTGATAGAGCAGCGAACGTGCCTCGCGGCTGTAGCCGCTGTCGAGCAGACGGACTTCGGCCGGTGCGGGGGTGGATTCAGGCATGGACACGGATCTCCTGATGGCAGTCGGGCATGGCTCTTTGAATCGCGAGCGGCGCCAACGTTCCTTCTTGATTGGGCTGGAGTATAGACACTGCTCGCTGGAGCCGGACCGCAGCCATGAGACCACCGCCAACCACATCACCGGTTGGCCTGCTCCCCCGATGTCGGCTAGCATCCAGCCTTTTACCCAGGACCCCGTTTCCATGAAGATCGTCTCGTTCAACATCAACGGCCTGCGCGCCCGGCCCCATCAACTGGCGGCGTTGATCGACAAGCACCAGCCCGACGTCATCGGCCTGCAGGAAACCAAGGTCTCGGACGAGCAGTTCCCGCTGGCCGAAGTCCAGGCCCTGGGCTATCACGTGCACTTCCACGGCCAGAAAGGCCACTACGGCGTTGCCCTGCTCTCGCGCCAGGCACCGCTGAGCCTGTTCAAGGGCTTTTCCACCGACGAAGAAGACGCCCAGCGCCGCTTCATCTGGGGCACCTTCGCCGACGCTGAGGGCAACCCCATCACCATTATGAACGGCTACTTCCCCCAGGGTGAAAGCCGCGACCACCCCACCAAGTTCCCTGCCAAGCAGCGTTTCTACGCCGACCTGCAGGCGCTGCTGGAAAACCAGTTCAAGAACGACCAGCCGCTGGTGGTCATGGGCGATGTGAACATCTCGCCGGAAGACTGCGATATCGGCATCGGCCCGGACAACGCCAAGCGCTGGCTGAAAACCGGCAAGTGCAGTTTCCTGCCCGAGGAGCGCGAGTGGATGGCCCGCCTGAAGAACTGGGGCCTGACCGACAGCTTCCGCCACCTGTACCCGGAAGTGGTGGATCAGTTCAGCTGGTTCGACTACCGCAGCCGCGGCTTCGAGGACGCGCCCAAGCGCGGCCTGCGGATCGACCTGATCCTCGCCTCCCACGGGCTGTTGCCGCGGGTGAAGGCCGCAGGCGTGGACTACGAGCTGCGCGGGATGGAAAAGCCGTCGGACCATGCGCCGATCTGGCTTGAGCTGAGCTGATCCATTCGGGGGATCGCCACGCGGTCCCCCGCCCTCCAGACTGTCATCTTTCGGTCACCTGCCTGTCTTAATCTGCCGACACCTTTGTTTCCAGAGTCTCTGCCGGCAATGACCCGCCTCTGCGCCCTTCTCCTGCTGCTGCTCACGCCACAGGCGTTCGCCGACACCTTGCGTATCCAGGGTTCCAACACCATTGGCGCGGCACTGGCACCGGCGCTGGTTCGCGGTCTGCTGGAAGAGCGTGGCCTGCACGACATCGAGGTTTTGCCCACAGAAATCGCCAATGAAGTGCGGGTCCAGGGCAGCGACCAGCACGGCCAGGTGCAGCGCGTCGATATCGCGGCCCACGGCACCAGCACCGGCTTTGCCGCACTGAAGAACGGCACCGCCGACCTCGCCGCCGCCTCGCGGCCGATCAAGGACAGCGAGCAGGCCGAACTCCAGGCCCTGGGGAACCTCACCAGCGCCGAGGCCGAGCAGGTCATCGGCCTCGATGGCGTGGCGGTGCTGGTGCACCCGGACAATCCGCTGCCGCAACTGACCACCGAACAACTGGCACAGATTTTTGCCGGACGCATCACCACCTGGGATGAACTCGGCGTGGGCGGCGGGCCGATCCAGCTCTATGCCCGCGACGACCGCTCCGGCACCTGGGAAACCTTCAAGACCCTGGTGCTCGATCCCCACCATCAGGCCCTGGCCGGCAGCGCCCGGCGCTTCGAGTCCGGCGAGCAGCTGGCCGACGCAGTGCGCAACGATCGCGGGGCCATCGGTTTCAGCAGCCTGGCCACCGTCCACGGTGCGCGGGTGCTGGCAGTGGCCGACGGCGCATCACGGGCCATGCTGCCCAGCCCGGAGCAGATCGCCAGCGAGGACTATCCACTGTCCCGCCGCCTGTATTTCTACCTGCCGCCGGCGCAGCACAACCCATTGGCCAAAGCCCTGCTGGAGTTCACCCAGAGCCCTCGCGGCCAGGCCATCGTCACCGCCACCGGCTTCATCGGCCAGCAGGTACGCCCGCTCAGCGAACAACCCCAGGCCGACCTGCCGCCACGCTATCGCCACCTGCTCGGCGAGGCGCGGCGGCTGTCGGTGAACTTCCGTTTCCAGGAAGGCAGCGCCACCCTCGACAACAAGGCGCTGCGGGATATCCAGCGGCTGGTGGACTACCTGCAACAGCACCGCAAGCTCGACCGCAAAGTGGTGCTGGTGGGCTTCGGCGACGCCAAGGACGATGCTCGCCGCGCCGATCTGCTGTCGCGCCTGCGGGCCATGGCGGTACGTCGCGAACTGGCGAAGCACGACGTCACCCTGCGTGACGTCATCGGCCTCGGCGCCGAGCTGCCGGTGGCCGCCAACACCGACACCCAGGGCCGCATCCGCAATCGCCGGGTGGAAGCCTGGGTCTATTGAAGAAGCGTATTGAGGGAAATATCCGAAGGCCCTGTAAGAACTTGTAACGCTCTCGTCCGTCCCGCCGCCCGATCCGCTACTAGCCTTGAGGATGTGACGCCGGGCCCCTCTGACGGTCAGCCAACCGCCATGTCGGAGTCACAGTTGCTCGTCAACTACGACTTCGGAGGGGCTCATGACAGCTCTATACGATTTTTTCAGCGCCGAGTTCCTCGGCACCAGCAGCCTGCTCTGGCTGGCCTTCATCCTGATCGTCATCGCCCTGCTGGTCTTCGACCTCGGGGTGCTGCACCGCGACCAGCGCGAAATCGAAATGCGCGAAAGCCTGCTGCTGTATGCCGGCTACTTCAGCGTGGGGATCCTGTTCGGCGGCTGGATCTGGTACGAACTCGGCGCCCAGAGCGCGCTGGAGTTCTACACCGGCCTGCTGGTGGAACAGTCGCTGTCGATGGACAACGTGTTCGTCATGGCGATGATCTTCGGTTTCTTCGGCATTCCCCGGCGCTACCAGCACCGCGTGCTGTTCTGGGGCATCCTCGGCGTGGTGGTGCTGCGGGCGATCATGATCGGTGTCGGCAGTGCGCTGGTGAAGGAGTTCGACTGGATTCTCTACGTGTTCGGCGCCTTCCTGCTGGTCACCGGGGTGAAGATGCTGTTCAGCCGCGAGGACGCCCACCCGGACCTGGCCAACAACCCCTTCATCAAGTTCATCCGCCGGCACATGCGGGTGACCGACCAGTTGCACGGCGCGCATTTCTTCGTACGCCTGGTGCCGGCCGGACAATCGAAGGCGATCCGCTATGCCACGCCGCTGTTTCTCGCCCTGGTGCTGATCGAGCTGGCCGACCTGGTGTTCGCCGTGGACAGCGTGCCGGCGATCTTCTCCATCACCCAGGACCCGTTCATCGTCTACACCTCGAACATCTTCGCCATCCTCGGCCTGCGGGCGCTGTATTTCGCCCTGGCGGCGCTGATGCACCGTTTCGTCTACCTCAAGTACGCGCTGGCGCTGGTGCTGATCTTCATCGGCGGCAAGATCTTCCTGCACGGTTTCATCGGCAAGGTGCCGGCGTTGCTGTCGCTGGGCGTGACCTTCGGCTTGCTGGCGGGCGGGGTGGTGTTGTCGTTGTTCAAGACGCGGGATGAGAAGGTCGCGCAGAAGGAGAACTGATCACTGCAGCCTGGGGGGAACTGGTTCGCCAGTTCCCCCCAGAACCTGACGATCAGTGACCGCTGCGCAGCATTTCCTTCGGCACGTACTTGCCGATCTCGTACTTGCCGATCGCCGCGCGGTGCACTTCGTCCGGGCCATCGGCCAGGCGCAGGGTGCGTTGCATGGCGTACATGTAGGCCAGCGGGAAGTCCCCGGAAACCCCGGCGCCGCCGTGGATCTGGATCGCCCGGTCGATCACTTTCAGGGCCACGTTCGGCGCCACTACCTTGATCTGGGCAATCTCGCTGCGGGCCACCTTGTTGCCCACGGTGTCCATCATGTAGGCCGCCTTCAGGGTCAGCAGGCGCGCCATGTCGATCTCCATCCGCGAGTCGGCGATCTTGTCGACGTTACCGCCCAACCGTGCCAGCGGCCGGCCGAAGGCCGTACGCTCCACCGAGCGCTTGCACATCAGTTCCAGCGCCCGCTCGGCCATGCCGATCGAACGCATGCAGTGGTGGATACGCCCCGGGCCGAGTCGCCCCTGGGCGATCTCGAAACCACGGCCCTCGCCCAGAATCACGTTTTCGTAAGGCACCCGCACGTTCTCGAACAGCACTTCGGCGTGGCCATGGGGCGCGTCGTCGTAGCCGAACACCGGAAGCGGACGAACGATCTTCACCCCCGGCGCATCGGTGGGCACAAGGATCATCGAGTGCTGCTGGTGACGCGGATTCTCCGGGTTGCTCAGGCCCATGAAGATCATCACCTTGCAGCGCGGGTCGCAGGCACCGGAGGTCCACCATTTGCGGCCGTTGATCACCCACTCGTCACCGTCGCGCTCGGCACGGGCGGCCATGTTGGTGGCGTCGGACGAGGCCACGTCGGGCTCGGTCATGGCGAAGGCCGAACGGATCTCGCCCCGCAGCAGTGGTTCCAGCCACTGGCGTTTCTGCTCGGCGCTGCCGTAGCGCACCAGCACTTCCATGTTGCCGGTGTCCGGCGCCGAGCAGTTAAATGGCTCCGGCCCCAGCAGCGAACGGCCCATGATTTCTGCAAGCGGCGCGTACTCCAGGTTGGTCAGGCCGGCGCCCAGTTCCGATTCGGGCAGGAACAGGTTCCACAGCCCTTCGGCCTTGGCCTTGTTCTTCAGTTCTTCCATGATCGCCGTCGGCTGCCAGCGGTCACCCTCGGCGACCTGCTGCTCGAACACAGGCTCTGCCGGGTAGACGTAGGCGTCCATGAACGCGGTGACGCGTTCGCGCAGGGCCTGGACCTTGGGGGAGTAAGCGAAATCCATGAGCAGTACCTTCTTCGTGAAAGGGATCTGAAACGGATGCTAGATCACCGGCCAAAATCCACCTAGTCTATTTTCGGCGTGTATAAACATTCATAACCGATATATGATCTCGCCATAACGCCAACAAGAGCAGTGCCCATGAACTTGAGCAAGGTCGATCTCAATCTGTTCATCGTCTTCGACGCCATCTACACCGAAGCCAACCTGACCCGCGCCGGGCAGATCGTCGGCATCACCCAGCCGGCGGTGTCCAACGCCCTCGCCCGCCTGCGCGAAACCTTCAACGACCCGCTGTTCGTGCGTACTGCCCAGGGCATGGTGCCCACGCCCATGGCGCAGAACATCATCGGCCCGGTGCGCAATGCGCTGTCGCTGCTGCGGGTGTCGGTGCAGGAAAGCCGGATCTTCAACCCGCTGCAGGCCAACAAGACCTTCCGCATCAGCATGACCGACCTCACCGAGGCGGTGATCCTGCCGCCGCTGTTCCAGCGTTTGCGCCGCCTGGCTCCGGCGGTGGTGATCGAGAGCTTCCTGTGCAAGCGCCGCGAGACCACCAAGGAGCTGGCCGCCGGCCGCCTCGACTTCGCCGTCGACGCACCGCTCAACACCGACCCGCAGGTACGCCACGTCAAGCTGATCCAGGACAAATATGTCTGCGCCATGCGCCAGGGCCATCCCATGGCCAAGGACAAGATCAGCCTCGACGACTACATGAGCCTGACCCACATCCACATTTCCAGCCGGCGCAATGGCCTGGGCTACGTGGACCTGGCGCTGGGCAAGATGGGCCTGCAGCGGCGCATCGCGCTGCGTTCGCAGCACTACCTGATGGCGTCGCAGGTGTTGCAGCAGACCGACATGGTGATGACCGTGCCGGAGCGTTTCGCCCGCCGGCACAACCTCAACTACGCGGCGCTGCCGGTGACCGACGTGCCGCCGCTGGAAACCCACCTGTACTGGCACGAAAGCACCGACCAGGACCCGGCCAACCGCTGGATGCGCGAGCAGATGATCGAGTTGTGCCAGGCGGTGGTGGCGCAGGATGAGCGGGACGTGAAAGCCTAGGAAAAGACAATCGCGGGACCGATCCGGAGCAAGGAGTGCGTGGTTCCTTGTCCCGGGCCGGTCCCGCGAATGCATTTACAACTCGGTATATTCAGGGCGTGTCGGGCCTCATCGCTGGCAAGCCAGCTCCCACAAGCAATCGCGGATCGTCAGAACAGCGCTGTGGTGTGGGAGCTGGCTTGCCAGCGATGAGGCCCGGCACGATCAGAAAGTCATTTCCTTCACATCATCGGCCACGATCAGTTTCCCGGCGGTCTTCTCGATGATCTCTTCGACACTCACCCCCGGCGCCGTCTCGCGCAGGATGAAGGCGCCGTTCTCGATCTCCAGGTAAGCCAGGTCGGTCAGCACCTTGCGGATGCAGCCGGCACCGGTCAGCGGCAGGCTGCAACGCGGCAGCAGCTTGGACTCACCGTCCTTGGACGCGTGGGTCATGGTGACGATGATGTTCTCGGCACCGGCCACCAGGTCCATCGCGCCGCCCATGCCCTTGACCAGCTTGCCGGGGATCATCCAGGAGGCGATGTTGCCTTCCACGTCCACCTCGAACGCACCGAGCACGGTCAGGTCGACATGGCCGCCGCGGATCATGGCGAAGGATTCGGCCGAGTTGAAGATCGACGCGCCGCGGCGGGCGGTCACGGTCTGCTTGCCGGCGTTGATCATGTCGGCATCGAGCTGGCCTTCGGTGGGGAATTCGCCCATGCCGAGCAAGCCGTTTTCCGATTGCAGCATCACGTCCATGTCCGCCGGGACATAGTTGGCCACCAGGGTCGGAATGCCGATGCCGAGGTTGACGTAGTAGCCGTCCTTGAGTTCGCGGGCGACGCGCTGGGCCATTTGTTCGCGGGTAAGTGCCATGGTCAGGATCTCTTTATTGTTCTGTGCAAGGACGGGTCAGGCTTTGACCGTGCGTTTTTCGATGCGCTTCTCGAAGGTGCCGACGATGACCCGGTCGACATAGATGCCCGGGGTGTGGATCTCGGTCGGCAGCAGCACGCCCGGCTCGACGATTTCCTCGACCTCGACCACGGTGATCCTGCCGGCGGTGGCGGCCAGCGGATTGAAGTTCTGCGCGGTGTTGCGATAGACCACGTTGCCGTAGTGGTCGGCTTTCCAGCCCTTGACGATGGCGAAGTCACCGGTGATGGCTTCTTCGAGAATGTAGTTGCGACCGTTGAACTGACGCACTTCCTTGCCTTCGGCGACCGGCGTACCGTAGCCGGTGGCGGTGTAGAAGGCCGGGATGCCGGCGCCGCCAGCGCGCATTTTCTCGGCCAGGGTGCCCTGCGGGGTCAGTTCCACTTCCAGCTCGCCGCTGAGCAACTGACGTTCGAACTCGGCGTTCTCGCCCACGTAGGAGGCAATCATCTTGCGGATCTGCCGGTCTTCCAGCAGCACGCCCAGGCCGAACCCGTCGACGCCGCAGTTGTTCGACACCACCGTCAGGCCGCTCACGCCACGGCGCTTGATTTCGGCGATGAGGTTCTCGGGGATGCCGCACAGGCCGAAGCCGCCGGCCAGTACCGTCATGTTGTCGGTCAGGCCTTCGAGGGCCTGTTCATAGGTTGCTACGCGCTTGTCCAGTCCGGCCATGTGATCCGCCTTGTTGTCGTTGTAGGAACCCGACGGCGTGTCGGGAAGCGTTGAGCCGATCTTCCTCCTGCACGACTGATTTGTTAATTTTGTTTTTCTGATTGATTGATTTGGAATTCAAAACAATCCATGAATCTCAAGCAACTGCGGGCCTTCGTCGCCGTCGCCACGTACCAGAGCTTCGCCCAGGCCGGCGAGCACCTGCACCTGTCGCAGCCGGCCCTGAGCCTGACTATCAAGGGCCTGGAAGAACACCTGGGCGGCGCCCTGCTCGCGCGCACCACCCGCAGCGTCAGCCTGACCCCGGAGGGCGAAGTGCTGCTGCCCCTGGCGCGGCAGCTACTGGCGGACTGGGACAACACCGAGGAACTGCTGCGCCAGCGCTTCACCCTGCAACTGGGACGGGTATCGGTGGCGGCCATGCCGGCCTTCGCCGGCAACCTGCTGCCACCGGTGCTCAAGGTGTTTCGCGAGCGTTACCCAAGGGTCAATGTCACGGTGCACGACGTGATCAACGAACAGGTGCTGGAACTGGTGCGTCACCGGCGGGTCGAGTTGGGTATCGGTTTCGAGCCCGAGGCCAGCGAGCCGCTGCAGTTCAAGCCGTTGTACCTGGACCGTTTCGTCGCGGTGGTACCGACCGACTCGCCCCTGGCCCGGCAGGCTCGAGTGAGTTGGGAAGAACTGCTGAAACAGGACTTCATCGCCCTGCAACGCCCGTCGGCGGTGCGTCTGCTGCTGGAGCGGCATGTGGCGGCGGACCACGGCAAACTGGCGGTGGCGTTCGAAAGCCATCAGCTGTCCACCATCGGGCGGATGGTCGCCAACGGCCTGGGCGTCAGTGCGGTGCCGGCGCTGTGCATCGGCCAGATGCGTGAACTGGGGGCACAGTGCGTGCCACTGGTAGCGCCGAGCATCGAACGACGGATCGGGGTGATACTGCTGGCCGACCACAAGCTGTCGGCGGCGGCGCAAGCGGTGCTGGAGGTGCTGCTGGAACGGATCCGCGATCCGGCGTTGCTGTGACCGGGGCTGCTTTGCAGCCCTTCGCGAGCAAGCTCGCTCCCACAACCGAGTTGACCGGTGGGAGCGAGCTTGCTCGCGAAGGGCCGCACAGCGGCCCCGACAAATTCGAATAAGGAGACATTCATGCGCACTACGACACTCGGCAACCAACAGGTCCCGGTCATCGGCCAGGGCACCTGGTACATGGGCGAGGACCCCGGCCTGCGCCAGCGTGAGGTCGCCGCCCTGCAACAGGGTATCGACCTCGGCCTGACCCTGATCGACACGGCGGAGATGTATGCCGAGGGTGGCGCGGAAAAAGTCGTCGGCCAGGCACTGGTCGGTCGTCGCGACGAGGTGTTCCTGGTCAGCAAGGTGTACCCGCACAACGCCAGCCGCAAAGGCGCCATCGCCGCCTGCGAACGCAGCCTGCAACGCCTCGGCACCGAGCATATCGACCTGTACCTGCTGCACTGGCGCGGCCAGTACCCGCTGGAGGAAACCGTCGAAGCCTTCGAACGCCTGCGCGACGCCGGCAAGATCGGCCGCTGGGGCGTGTCCAACTTCGACACCGACGACCTGCAGGAACTGAACGATCCGGCCTGCGCCACCAACCAGGTGCTGTACAACCCCGAACAGCGGGGCATCGAGTTCGACCTGCTGCCCTGGTGCCGCGAGCACAGCGTGCCGGTGATGGCCTACTGTCCGCTGGCCCAGGCCGGACGCCTGCTGCGCCATCCAGTGCTGACCCGGATCGCCGAGGCCCACGGTGCCACCCCGGCCCAGGTGAGCCTGGCCTGGGTCACCCGACAGGACGGTGTGATCGCCATTCCCAAGGCAGTTGAGCCGCGCCATGTGCAACTCAATGCCGGTGCCGCCCGGTTGCAACTGCGCGACGACGACCTGCGCGCCCTCGACGAAGCCTTCCCGCCGCCCGCCCGCAAGCAGCGCCTGGCCGTGGTCTGAGCGATCAGTGGAAGTCCCGGCTGCGCACATCCAGCCCGTGTAACAGCGGGCTGAGATCTTCCAGGCGTCGAGCGATCAGGTGGCGCACGCCATCGGCGAATTCCAGCCGGCCCATCACCCGCATCAGTTGCGACCCCACCAGCACCCGGCGCTGACGCTCGGCCAGTTCGCGCCAGACCACCACGTTGACCATGCCGAACTCGTCTTCCAGGGTGACGAAGGTCACGCCACTGGCGGTCTGCGGCCGCTGCCGTCCCACCACCAGCCCCGCCACGCTGATCGGGTCACCGTGTGCGACGTCCGCCAGCGCCGCGGAACTGCGACAACCCAAGGCCGTCAAGCGGCGACGCAGCAGCGTCAGCGGATGCGGGCCAAGGGTGGTGCCGACCGTCTGGTAATCGGCGAACAGGTTTTCGCCGACACTCGGCGCGGGCAGGTCTACCGCCACTTCCGGAGTCGGCTCGAGCGCCGCGAACAGCGGCAACTGCGACTGCACCGCCGCCACTTCCCAGCGTGCCTGGAAGCGGTGTCCGGCCAGCGCCGCCAGGGCGCCGGAATCGGCCAGCAGGTCACGGGCGCGGGTATCGAGGCTGGCCCGCAGGCACAGGTCGGCGACATCGCGAAACCCGCGCTCGTCCCGCACCCGCGCCAGGCGCCGGGCGTCCTCCTCACGAAAGCCCCGAACCTGGCGCAAGCCCATGCGCAGCGCCAGCTCGCCATCCGCCCGCGGCTCCAGGCTGCACTCCCAATGGCTGTGGTGCACGTCCACCGGGCGGATCTCGATACGATGGCGGCGGGCGTCCTGAAGGATCTGGTCCGGGCTGTAGAAACCCATGGGCCAACTGTTGATCAGGGCGCAGGCAAAGATCGCCGGCTCATGGCACTTGAGCCAGCAACTGGCGTAGGTCAGCAGGGCGAAACTGGCCGCATGGGATTCCGGGAAGCCGTAGCTGCCGAAACCCTTGATCTGCTCGAAGATGCGCTCGGCGAACGCCAGGTCGTAGCCGTTGCGCAACATGCCTTCGGTCAGGCGGATACGGTGGGGTTCAAGGCCGCCATGGCGTTTCCAGGCGGCCATGGAGCGGCGCAGTTCGTCGGCCTCGCCGGGGGTGAAGTCGGCGGCGACAATGGCCAGGGACATCACCTGCTCCTGGAACAGCGGAACGCCGAGGGTGCGCTTGAATACCGCCTCGAGTGCTTTCGACGGGTAGTCCACCGGCTCTTCATTGTTCCGGCGACGCAAGTACGGATGAACCATATCGCCCTGGATCGGCCCCGGCCGCACGATCGCCACCTGGATCACCAGGTCGTAGAAGGTTTCTGGCCGCAGCCGCGGCAACATCGCCATCTGCGCCCGCGACTCGATCTGGAACACGCCGATGGTGTCGGCGCGACTGATCATGTCGTAGGTCGGCTTGTCCTCGGCGGGAATGCTGGCGAGGGTCAGCTGCCGGCCGCGATGCAGCTGGTACAGGTCGAAGCAGCGGCGCAAGGCGCTGAGCATGCCGAGGGCCAGCACATCGACCTTGAGCAGGCCGACCGCGTCGAGGTCGTCCTTGTCCCACTGGATCACCGTGCGCTCGTCCATCGCCGCGTTCTCCACCGGGACCAGGGTGTCCAGCGGCTGCTCGCTGATGACGAAGCCGCCAGGGTGCTGGGACAGGTGCCGGGGGAAACCCATCAGGTCGCCGGTGAGGGTCAGCACCCGGTGCAGCAGCGGGCTGTCCGGGTCGAAGCCGGCTTCCACCAGGCGCTCGGCGCTGGGCACGCGGTCGCTCCAGCGCCCGCAGCAGTCGGCCAGGGCACCGAGCTGGTCCGGCGGCAGGCCAAGCACCCGGCCGATATCCCGCACCGCGCCGCTGGCGTGGTAACTGCTGACCACCGCAGTCAACGCCGCACGGTGGCGGCCATAGCGGTTGAACACGTACTGCAGGACTTCCTCGCGGCGGTCGTGTTCGAAATCCACGTCGATGTCCGGCGGCTCGTTGCGCTCCCGGGACAGGAAGCGCTCGAACAGCAGCTCGCTCTTGCCGGGGTCGAGTTCGGTGATGCCAAGGACGAAACACACCACCGAGTTGGCCGCCGAACCGCGCCCCTGGCAGAGGATGCCCTGCTCGCGGGCGAAACGGACGATATCGTGAACCGTGAGGAAATAGGACTCGTATTCAAGCTCGGTGATCAGGTCCAGTTCCTTGTTCAGCGAGGCGCGGTTGGCGTCGCTGATGCCGTCCGGCCAGCGCTCGGGAATGCGTCGCTCGCAGAGTTCCCGCAGCCAACTGGCGGCGGTACGCCCCTCGGGCACCACTTCCCGGGGGTACTGGTAGTTCAGGTCACCCTTGAGATCGAACCGGCAACGGGTGGCGATACGCGTGCTTTCTTCCAGCAGTTGCGGCGGATACAGCGCGGTCAGTTGCGCCAGGCTGCGCAGGTGCCGCTCGCCGTTGGCGAACAGGCGATGGCCGGCTTCGGCAACGGTGGTGTGGTGACGGATGGCGGTCATGCAGTCCTGCAAGGCCCGGCGACCACGGGCGTGCATGTGCACATCGCCGCTGGCCACCGCCGGGATCGCCAGGGTGGCGGCCAGCGCCAGCAGTTTTTCCAGGCGCTGGCGGTCGTCATGGCCATGGTGCAGTTGCACCGTCAGCCACAGGCGCTCGGGGAACACCTCACGCAGCCATTGGCCAGACGCCGGGTCGTCGAGGTCATCCGGAATCCACAGCGCCAGCAGACCGTCCGGTGGCGTGGCGAAATCTTCACGCAGCAGTTGATAGCTGCCCTTCTCCGCCCGCCGCCGCGCTCGGGTGATGAGGCCGCACAATTGCTGGTAGCCGCGCAGGTTCTCCACCAGCAGCACCAGTTTCGGACCGTTCTCGATCCGCACTTCGCTGCCGACGATCAGTGGCAGCTCCACTTTCAGCGACGCCTGCCAGGCGCGGACGATGCCGGCCAGGGTGCATTCGTCGGTGATCGCCAGAGCCTGGTAGCCCTGCTGCTTCGCCCGTCCGAACAGCTCTTCGGCACTGGAGGCACCGCGCTGGAAACTGAAGTTCGACAGGCAGTGCAGCTCAGCGTATGGGGCACTCATGCAAACCAGCCCTGCAGCCATAGCACATCACGCTCGCCGCCCTGGAAATAGGCCCAGCCGCACTGACCGCTGTCGGTTTCGACCCGGTAATAGTCACGCCGCACATCACCACCGTCCCACCAGCCCGACTCGATGCGCTCGGGGCCGGCCAGCAGGCGCACGCTGTCTGGCGCCACGGCGCGGGGCTCGGCCAGCAGCCAGCCGGGACGCGGTACCGGATTGAGGATCGCACCCGGCGCCAGCACGCTCTCGCTGCCCCAGGCACATTCCGGACGGTGATCGGCCACCACGCCCACGCCGCGCACCGCCTCGTCGCCCAGCCGTGCCCGCAGGCGCTCGCGCAACTGTTCCCAGCTTTGCTGCTGTTGCGGGCGCGCCGTAAACAGCTCGCCGGCCAGGGGCACGAAGGTCGGCAACTCTTCGGCGGTCAGGCGCAGGGTACGGACCGGAGCACGCAGGGTGAGCTGCTCGAGCCGCCCGCGAGCCAGCTCCAGCAAGCGCCCGGCATCACGCTCGGCGGCCAGCAGGCCGACCGGCATCAGGGTATCGGCGCCCTCGGCATGTTCCAGGGCCAGGTTGAAGCGCTGCACGCCGGCATCGCGCCCGGCAAGAAAGGCGGCCAGGTCGTCGATCATCCGCCGCAGCGGGAACAGCAGCGCCTGACTGGATTCGACGTCGAAATTCAGTTCCAGCCGTGTCTCGAAACGGTCAGGTGGCAGGTAGCAGTCCAGGGCCATGGCGCGCAGGCCCAGCAGGCGATCCAGATGCAATTGCACCGGTGCCGCGAAACGCCGGGCCAGGGTGTCCCGTGGCAGCGCCAGCACCTGGTGAAGCTGGCGCAAGCCCATGCGGTTGAACGCCGTGGCGGCCTCCGGCGGCAGGCCGAGGCGGTCGATGGGCATGGCGGACAGGGCGGCGCGGGTGGCGTCGGGGTCGGTAACGGCCAGGCCGTCATGGGCATTGGCCAACATGCGTGCCGCCACCGGGTTGCTGGCCAGGACGATACGGTGACGAAAACCCAGGGCGGCCAATTCGGCCCGCAAGCGGGCCTCGAACTGTGGCCAGGGCCCGAACAGGCCGAGGCTCGATTGCACCTCCAGCAGCAGGGCCCGCGGGTAATGCAGGCTGACCTGGGAGCTGAACCGGTAGGCCCAGGCGGCGAGCAGCTGTTGCTGGCGCTCGGTGGCGACGGAGTCGAACTCGGCGGTGTGGAAACCCTGGGCCAGCGCCTGGGCGGCGGTCAGGGTCTGCCCGGCGCGCAGGCCGAGGTCGCGGGCGGCCGGGTTGACCGCTTGCAGCACCCGGCGATTGCCCGGACCACTGAGCAATACCAGCGGCTGGTCGGCATCGTCACGCCCGCGCAGGACGCTGTCGAGCGCCAGTTGTGGCAACAGGATACAGGCCCAGAGCATGGCTCACCCCACGAGCCCGGGTGCGGCGATCGGCCGGTTGGGTGCCAGTCCGCCACGGCACTTGAGCACTCGCCACTGGGCCGGACGGGCGTCGATGGCGATGCGCAGGGCGGCGGGCGACGGGTTGAGCGCAGCCGCCTGGTCGCGGCAGGCAAAGGCCAGGGTCTGGCCGGTCTCGGCGGCCACTTGCAGGCGCCGCAGGGCGCGGTCATCGGCGCGCTGCGGCCAGCACAGCACCGCGCCGCAACTGCCGGAGCGCAGGCACTGTTCGGCGGCCCACAAGCTTTGCGTCCTGTCGGCCTGGACCACCGACAGCCAGCGCAGATCGACCCCCGCCGCCTGCCAGGCCGGGGGATAGGGAATGAAGGGTGGCGAGACCAGAACGATGCGTTCGCCCGCCGCGCTCAACCGCGCCAGGCTGGGCCAGAGCAGATGCAGTTCGCCTGCGCCCTCTTCGCTCAGCAGCAACTCGCTGAGCGCCGCCGCTGGCCAGCCGCCGCCGGGCAGCAGCGCATCCAGCGCGGCATGGCCGGTGGGCTGCAGGCCCTGGGGCTCGGCGACCGGCCGGCCCTTCCACACCCGTCGGGTGTCGAGCAGCCCGTCGAGACTGACCACCGCGCCCATCAGTCGCGCCTCACCAGCCCGCAGAACACGCCTTCGATGACGAAGTCGCGATCCGGGCCGACCAGGATCGGCTGATAAGCCGGGTTGCGGGGCAGCAGCCGATAATGACCGTTGGCCTTTTCGAAGCGCTTGATGGTCACCTCGCCATCGAGGCGGGCGACCACGATCTGGCCGTCGCGGGGACCGGACTGCTGGCGGATACCGACCAGGTCGCCGTCGAGGATGCCGTCGTCGATCATCGAGTCGCCACGGACTTTCAGCAGGTAATCCGGGGTACGGCTGAACAGGTGGGCGTCGAGCATCAGTTGTTCGTGGATGTCCACGTCCGGGCCGATGGGCCGGCCAGCGGCGACCTGGCCCAGCACCGGAATTTCCAGCACCTCGGGGCGGCGCAGTGTGCCGGCGAGGCGGATGCTCCGCGCCTGGTTGGGGGTGACCTCGATGAAGCCGGCCTCGGTGAGGGCCACGATGTGCTTGCGCGCCACGCTGCGCGAAGCGAAGCCGAAGGCCTGGGCGATGTCCGCGAGGCTGGGTGGCTGCCCTTTATCGGCGATGCGGTCGCGGATGAAGGTGAGGATGGCAGCGCGTTTTGGAGAGAGTGTGGTCATGGAGCACATTTGTACTCTTTTCCCGCGAAGCTGACCAGCCCCACTGATCGGCGTGCCATTGCGGTTATCATGGCCGGCCACTGATCCACGGATGTGTTCCATGCTCGATGCCCTGCTGTTCGACCTCGACGGCACCCTCGCCGATACCGACAAACTGCACCTGCTGGCCATGCAGCAACTGCTGCACGAAGAAGGCCGCACCCTCACCGAAGCCGAATTCGACGCCCATATCAGTGGCCGGGCCAATGCCGATCTGTGCCGTTACCTGTTCCCCGACCGCCCGCTTAGCGAACACCTGGACTTTGCCGATCGCAAGGAGGCCCGCTTCCGGGCGCTGTCGCCCACCCTGCAGGCCACCGCTGGCTTGCTGGAATTGCTGGAGTACGCCGGGCAACAGCGGATCGGCATGGCCGTGGTAACCAATGCACCGCGGGCCAATGCCGAGCACATGCTGAAAGCGCTGGGGCTGAGCGGGCGTTTCGAGCATGTGCTGGTCGCCGAGGAACTGGCTCGGGCCAAGCCCGATCCCCTGCCCTACCTGACCGGCCTGGAGCGACTGGGTGCCCAGGCCGGCAACGCGCTGGCGTTCGAGGACTCGCTGCCAGGGGTACGGGCGGCCAGTGGCGCGGGGATCTTTACCGTGGGGCTGGCGACCAGCCAGCGGCCCGAAGCGTTGCTGGAGGCGGGGGCGCAACTGGTGGTGGCGGACTTTGCCGATGCGCGGTTGTGGGAGGTGATCGGGGGGATGCGGGTCGGGTAATTGAGCGACCATGTGCTAGCCGGGAGGCTTTCTGCGCCCTGGAGATCGAGCGCCGCCCACGCGGCGCTTCGCGAGCAAGCTCGCTCCCACATGGGTTGCAACGTACCTATGTCTGTCAGGCCATGGTTGATCGCTTTGTTTGTACGACGCGATATCGAGTCGAACCCAATAGCCTCCCCGCAATAGATCGCCAAGCACCAAAGGCTAGCAACTCAAATCCCACAGGCCATGGCGCGTTGCAACAAATGTGGGAGCAACTGTCTTTAAGGATTTTTTTCAAACGCCCCCTTCAGGCATGGCTTCGCCAGCGATACCGCATTGCGGTTTCGCTGGCGAAGCCCGCTTTTCAGTAAATCAGCCCTCGCTTGCTGTCAGGTTGCGGGTATCTGAGATTTCGGTTCTTTCCACTTCGTGCCGTCTCGCAGCATCGCGTTAAGACGTACCAGGATCTTGCGCATGCAGGCCACAATAACGACCTTGGCAAGTTTGCCTCGCGCTCGCAGAGCCTCATATTCGGCTTTGACTTCCGGATCGTGGCGAACCATTGACCAGGTCGACATATAGAGCACACGGCGCACTGCATAGCGCCCGCCTTCGATCGATCTGGGGCCGCTCTTCTTGCCGCTGTCGTTGTTGTAAGGGGCTAACCCTACCAGGGCCGCGATCTTGCGCCCTGTCACGGCTCCGAGCTCAGGCAGCGATGCCATGAGCGTGCCGCACGCAATGACTCCAATCCCTTTCACCGATCTCAACTGACTGGCTTTCTCCTGATTCAGGGCGTTCGAGGCCTTCTCAATCGCCTCATCCAGTGCTTTGATTTTCTGGTTCAGATAAGCGATGAGATCGGTGTAGGTGGATATAGCTATGGCCTGAGTGGTTTGTTGTATCCGGCGCTTGCTGCTGTCTCGATCCTTGACCAGATTGCCTCGCAGCTTGATCAACTCCCCCAGCTCATCCCGAGCCTGGTTAGGCTCAACCGGCGGCAAGTCCTCGATATCTCGGGCAAACTTCGCCAGCATCCGAGCGTCGATTTTGTCGGTCTTGGCAAGCTTGTTCATGGATCTGGCATAGTCACGAGCGCGCTTGGGATTGACGCGAACCACATTAAGACCGCTTAGCTGCAGGGCCTTGAGCAAAGCCCTCTCATAACCACCGGTGGCCTCAAGCAGTACTCGCTCGACTTCAAGCCCGTTCAGGCATGCAATCAGCTGAGCGAAGCCATCAGAGTCGTTACTGATCTGGAACTGCGGGTAATTCGCAGGAAGAAACCCCACATCCACAGTCGCTTTCGAAACATCGAGACCAACAAAGTAGGAAATCATCGCCAAGCCCTCTTACACTCAAGAAGTGAGAGCGCTCTGACCTATCCCTAGCTTGTGATTTCGAGTTTTGCCGCTCATCCAACTGTTCGGGCTTCTGGTCAGAGTGAGAGGTGGATGGCGACTTGGCTCCCACTCGTGCTTTAAGCACCGCTGGCATTCAGTCTGCCATCCACCGCTCTCACCCTTCTGAGTTTAAGAGGCCTTGAAGACACAAGCTGGCGTTGCCAGCGATGCGCCGCGCGGGCGGCGCTCGATCTCCAGGGCGCTACAGAGTTATCGCCATGCCCAACACCCCGACCTTGACGTAAACGTCAACCTGCCAGTAGCTTAGGCCCATTGCCTTCATCATCGAGCCCCGCGCAATGAGCAGCCAGACCTACAGCATTTCCGACCTGTCCCGCGAGCTGGACATCACCACCCGGGCGATCCGCTTCTACGAGGAACAGGGGCTGTTGAGCCCCGAGCGCCGTGGCCTCGAACGCATCTATTCGGCCCGCGACAAGGTCAGCCTGAAGCTGATCCTGCGGGGCAAGCGCATCGGCTTCTCCCTCGCCGAATGCCGCGAACTGATCGAGCTCTACGACCCCTCCGGCGGTAACACCAAGCAGCTCAACAGCATGCTGGCCAAGATCGCCGAGCGCCGCGCCCAACTTGAACAGCAGTTGCTCGACATCCAGCAGATGCAACTGGAACTGGACACCGCCGAAGAGCGCTGCAAGCAGGCGCTGGACATCACCCTGAACAATCAGAAAAACGGCCACTGAGCCCCAACAGGAACCCCGAGCCATGCCATTGCCCACCACCGTTCGTCTGGTCGAAGTCGGTCCCCGCGACGGACTGCAGAATGAAGCCCAACCCATCAGCGTCGCCGACAAGGTGCGGCTGGTGGACGACCTGACCGCCGCCGGCCTGTCCTACGTCGAAGTCGGCAGTTTCGTTTCGCCCAAGTGGGTGCCGCAAATGGCTGGCTCCGCCGAGGTGTTCGCCGGCATCCGCCAACAGCCCGGCGTCACCTACGCCGCGCTGGCCCCGAACCTGCGCGGCTTCGAGGATGCCCTCGCCGCCCAGGTCAAGGAAGTGGCGGTGTTCGCCGCCGCGTCGGAGGCCTTCTCCCAGCGCAATATCAACTGTTCCATCAGCGAAAGCCTGCAGCGCTTCGTGCCGATCATGGACGCGGCGCGCAAGCACGGCGTGCGGGTGCGCGGCTACGTGTCCTGCGTGCTGGGTTGCCCATACGAAGGCCAGGTCGACGCCAGCCAGGTTGCGGCCGTGGCCCGCGAGTTGTATGAGATGGGCTGCTATGAGGTGTCCCTGGGCGACACCATCGGTACTGGCACGCCGGGCGCCACCCGTCATCTGTTCAACGTGGTGGGCGCCCAGGTGCCACGCCCGCAACTGGCCGGGCACTTCCACGACACCTATGGCCAGGCCCTGGCCAACGTGTACGCCAGCCTGCTGGAAGGGATCAACGTGTTCGACAGTTCGGTCGCCGGCCTCGGCGGCTGCCCCTACGCCAAAGGCGCGAGCGGCAATGTCGCCAGCGAGGACGTGCTGTACATGCTCCAGGGCCTGGGCATCGAGACCGGCATCGACCTGGAAAAGCTCATCGACGCCGGCCAGCGCATCAGTTCGGTGCTCGGCCGAGCCAATGGCTCGCGTGTGGCCCGCGCCCGTAACGCCTGCTGACACCCTGGCGGTAACAGCGTCCTCGCTGACACAAAGTGTTACCGCCTTCACACTTCCCAGGGAAATTCCGGGTAACACGGAAACAAATCAGCGGATTTCCCCGTGCCAGCTTTTTCGCGAAAACCAGCAAACCATTGATTTTATTGAGTTTTCAAAAGTTGGCACGGCACCTGCTATATCTCTGGCACAACAACAATAAGAAATGCGGCAAACCCAATAAAAATAAGACGTAACGGCTCTCGAACAACAAGAACAAAACGGTAGAGGCGAGGCTAACTGATTTTTTTGGAGTGGATGGCTTTTCGGGGGCGTGCCCCGCAACCAGACAGAGAACAATAAAACTACCTCAAGGTAGCGCCCGTCACGGTTGGATCAGCAATGATGAAGGTCGATCAGCGCTCAAAAAAATACGTTTGCTCTTGATCCCGGATGGGGATCGCACAAGCACCAAAGAGGCAACGGCTGCCAAAAACAACAACAGGCCGCCCTCCAACAATAAAAAAAGAGCACGCGACAATCTTTGAGGGGAGCTTCGGCTCCCCCTCAGTGCATTCCGGCCCTTCAGTTTTTCCCTTCCTGCTCCTCGTCCTTGCCTTCCAGGCGATTCACCACCAAGGGCATCAGCCCCAGCACCACCAGCGCCAGCACCGTGCTGAACAGCGCCGTGGCCTCGCGCCCCATGCCGGCGGCGACACCGATGGCAGCCGTCATCCACAAGCCTGCCGCCGTGGTGAGCCCTTTGACATGGCTGGCGTCCTGATCGTGGCCCTTGAGAATGGTGCCCGCACCGAGAAAGCCGATCCCGGCAACGATACCCTGCACCACCCGGCTCAGCGCCGCATCGTCGGCCCCGGCCATGCGCGGCACCAGCACGAACAGCGCCGCGCCGATCGCCACCAGCATGTGGGTACGTACTCCGGCGGCCTTGCCCTTCATTTCACGCTCGAAACCCAGTACCGCGCCGAGCAGCGCGGCCATCACCAGCCGTACCGATACCTGCGTCAGTTGCTTGGCATCGGTGATGTCGGCGAATTCCGCCACCAGGGTCAGCCACACCTCGTGCAACCAAGCGTCCATGGCCATGTCCATCGTCAGGGAAGTTAAGGGATGGACAACGAGCGGGACGGCAAAGTGCGAAATGACCGCTGATCGGGCCGGGCCAGTAACCGCGACGGGCGCGGGGTCATTGACAGTATGGGCTGCGTCGCGACCTTCGCGAGCAGGCTCGCTCCCACAGAGGAACATCGAGGACACAACCATGCCCGTGGAAATCAACGAACAGACCCAACGCTGCACCCTGATCGGCGAAGACCTGAACATCGAAGGCGCCGCCAGCGAAGTGCAGGTACTCACCGACGAAGACCTGCGCATGTCCGTCGCCGAACTCGCCGGCAAGCGCGTGCCGATTACTGAAGCCGAGGCCGATGCGCTCACCGTGGCCGGTGCGGTGGATGGTCGCAGGCATCTGAAGAGCAGCGCCCCGGGCTCGATAATCTAGGGCCCCGAGGCTTTTCAAGGACGATCTGATACGGTTTTTATAGAAATACCTGAGCCTGTTATGCAAACAGATGGGTCGCCATAGTGCTCTGGCCTGATCGAGGCCTGATGAGCGACGAACCATGAGCGAACCTATCCCCGTCCAGATCGTTGAAATTACCGAGCCCTCTCACAAGAAGAAGGCCACCACCAGCGACGGACAGATCTTCACCCGCAGTTTTACCGGTCTGTACCGCAACCTGCGCCTGGGTGGCGCAGGCTTCCTGTTCCTGCTGTTCTTCTGCACGGCCTGGTTGACCTGGGACGGCCGCCAGGCCGTGCTCTGGGACCTGGCGGAAAGCAAGTTCCATATCTTCGGCGCGACCTTCTGGCCGCAGGACTTCATCCTGCTGTCGGCGCTGTTGATCATCTGTGCCTTCGGCCTGTTCGCCATCACGGTGTTCGCCGGCCGCGTCTGGTGCGGCTACACCTGCCCGCAGAGCACCTGGACCTGGCTGTTCATGTGGTGCGAGAAAGTCACCGAAGGCGACCGCAACCAGCGCATGAAGCTGGACAAGGCCGCCTGGGGCCCGAACAAGCTGGCCCGCCGCGCCACCAAGCACACCTTGTGGCTGGCCATCAGCCTGCTCACCGGCCTGACCTTCGTCGGCTACTTCACGCCGATCCGCCCCCTGGCCGCCGAGCTGTTCACCTTGCAGGCCGGCGGGGTCAGCCTGTTCTGGATCCTGTTCTTCACCGGCGCCACCTACATCAACGCCGGCTGGATGCGCGAGGCGGTGTGCATGCACATGTGCCCTTACGCCCGCTTCCAGAGCGTGATGTTCGACAAGGACACCCTGGCCGTGGCCTACGACCCGCGTCGCGGCGAATCCCGCGGGCCGCGCAAGAAGGACACCGACTACAAGAGCAGCGGCCTCGGCGACTGCATCGACTGCACGATGTGCGTGCAGGTCTGCCCCACCGGTATCGACATCCGCGACGGCCTGCAGATGGAGTGCATCGGCTGCGCCGCCTGCATCGACGCCTGCGACAGCATCATGGACAGGATGAACTACCCCCGCGGCCTGATCGGCTACAAGTCCGAGCACAGCCTGCAAGGCGGCCATACGCACTGGATGCGCCCGCGCCTGCTGGGCTACGTCGCCGTGCTGGTGGTGATGATCGGCGCCCTGGCGATCGCTCTGCACCAGCGGCCGATGGTGTCGATGGACGTGATCAAGGACCGCGGTCTGTTCCGCGAGAATGCCCTGGGCCAGATCGAGAACATCTACATCCTCAAAGTCATCAACAAGACCCAGGAACAGCAGCGCTATACCCTGCGCCTGGTCGACGCCGAAGGGTTCGAGCTGCACGGCAAGACCCGCCTCGACATCGCCGCCGGCGAGATGGCCGAAGTGCCGGTCTCGGTGGCCAGGCTGGATGATCGCGCCAGCAGCGGTTCGCTGGAACTGGACTTCGAGCTGGTGGAAGACGACGAGCCGGCCATCCGCGCCGTGGCCCGCAGCCGTTTCGTCGCGCCACTGAACCGCTGATCACCTACACTGCGTCGCACTTCGAACCTGCAGGCCCCTGATGAAACGCTACGAGAAATTCGCCGACGACATTGCCGAACTGATCTATTCCGGGGTCCTGGGCCCCGGCCAGCGGGTGCCGTCGGTGCGCTATGCCAGCCAGACCTACGGCGTCAGCCCGTCCACGGTGTTCCAGGCCTACTACCTACTGGAGCGCCGTGGCCTGATCCGCGCCCGACCGCGCTCCGGCTATTTCGTCAACGCCCACGCACCGCAGCCGTTCAGCGAGCCACGGATCAGTGACTCGGCCAGCGAATCCACCGAGGTCGATGTCAGCGAACTGGTGTTCTCCATCCTGCAGTCCATCAAGGACCCGCACACCGTGCCGTTCGGCTCGGCGTTCCCCAGCCCGGAGCTGTTCCCCCTGCCGCGCCTGGCCCGCTCGCTGGCCAGCGCCAGCCGCGACATGGACCCGCGCATGGTGGTCACCGACCTGTCGCCGGGCAATCCGCAACTGCGCCGGCAGATCGCCCTGCGCTACATGGTCGGCGGCCTGATGCTGCCGATGGAGGAACTGCTGATCACCAACGGCGCTCTCGAGGCGCTGAACCTGTGCCTGCAGGCGGTAACCGAACCGGGCGACCTGGTGGCCATCGAGTCACCGGCGTTCTACGCCTGCCTGCAGGTGCTGGAGCGGCTCAAGCTCAAGGCCGTGGAGATCCCCGTGCACCCACGGGAAGGCCTCGACCTCGGCGTGCTGGCGCAGACCCTGGAGCGGCACCCGGTCAAGGCCGTGTGGTGCATGACCAACTTCCAGAACCCGGTGGGCGCAAGCATGCCGGAAGAGAAAAAGCAGGCGCTGGTCGCGCTGTTGCGCGAGCACCAGGTGCCGCTGATCGAGGACGATGTCTACGCCGAGCTGTACTACGCGCAGCAGGCGCCGAAGCCGGCCAAGGCCTTCGACACCGAAGGCCTGGTGATGCACTGCGGCTCCTTCGCCAAGAGCCTTGCCCCCGGCTATCGCATCGGCTGGGTTGCCGCCGGGCGCTTCGCGCAGAAGATCGAACGGCTGAAACTGATGACCTCGCTGTGCGCCTCGATGCCGGCCCAGGCGGCCATCGCTGACTACCTGCAACACGGCGGCTACGACCGCCACCTGCGGCGCCTGCGCTACGCCCTGGAAGAGCAGAAGAACGCCATGCTCGGTGCCATCGCCCGGCATTTTCCCGAGCAGGTGCGGGTCAGTCATCCGTCCGGCGGCTACTTCCTGTGGCTGGAGCTGCCGGAACGCATGGATTCGCTGAAGCTGTTCCAGATGGCCCTGGCACAAGGCATCAGCATCGCGCCAGGCCCGATCTTTTCGCCGACCCGGCGCTTTCGCCACTGCATCCGCCTGAACTATGGCAGCCCGTGGAACGAGCAGTCGGAAAAAGCCATGGAGACCCTCGGAAGGATCATGCGCTCCTTCTAGCCGTCATCCGTCGGTCAGGCTAAAGTGCCGCCATGCCTCACCTCCGGATACCGCCATGCCCCCCAGCGAACTGAACGCCCTGCGCCTGCAACTGCATGAACTGCAACAGCGCAATGCCGCGCTGGAACTGGAGTTGCAGCAGCAACGGGGACGGGACGATAACTTCTACCGTTCGCTGTTCGACACCATGGACGAAGGCTTCTGCGTCATCGAGTTCTTCGACGGCCCCCATGGCCCGCTGAGCGACTATGTGCATGTCCTGGCCAACGCGGCCTATGCGCGCCACGCCGGCATTCCCGACGTGGTCGGACAGAAACTGCGGGAAATGGTCGCCGATGAGGCGGACCAATGGGTCGCCCGCTACGGCGCCGTGCTGCGCACCGGCCAGCCATTGCATTTCGAGCAGGAACTGGTGGCCACCGGCCGGGTGCTCTCGGTCACCACCTTTCGCATCGAACCCGCCGAGCGCCGCCAGGTGGCCGTGCTGTTCAAGGACGTCACCGAACGCCGTCGCGCCGAGTTGTCCCTGCAACGCCTGAACAGTGAACTGGAACAGCGCATTGTGGCCGCCGTCGCCGAGCGCGAACTGTTCGCCATGCTGGTGGACCACAGCGTGGCCTGCGTACAGGTGGTCGACAACCAATTGCGCTGGCAGGCCATCAACCACCAGTCGCTCAAGGATTTCCACTACCTCTACGACCACGTCCCCACCATCGGCGACAGCATCGAGCAGACCCTGTGCGGCAACCCGCACGACTGCGCCCTGGCCCTGGCCCTGTGGCGGCGGGCGCTGGCCGGCGAAGCCTTCATCGAAAACGGCGCATTCGGCAGCGGCGATCACCGCCGTCATTACGAACTGAGGTTCAACCCGCTGTACGACAACAACGGCCTGCAACAAGGCGCCTACCTGTTCGCCTATGACATCACCCAACGCATCGAAGAACAGCAACGCCTGCTGCGGGCCGAGGAAGCCCTGCGCCAGTCCCAGAAAATGGAAGCGGTAGGCCAGCTGACTGGCGGTATCGCCCACGACTTCAACAACCTGCTCGGCGGCATCCTCGGTGCCCAGGAGCTCATGCGCCAGCGCCTGCATCAACAGCGCTTCGCGGAACTCGCGCCGATGCTCGACGCGATCAACAGCTCCGCCCAGCGCGCGGCCTCCCTGGTGCACCGGCTACTGGCGTTCTCCCGCCGGCAGACATTGCAACCCCAGGCGACCCATATCGGTGAACTGGTCAGCGGCATGCAGGACCTGATCTGCCGCAGCGTCGGCCCGGCCATCGAGGTGCGCTGCAGCTTCGTCGCCGACCTGTGGCAGACCTTCATCGACCCACCACAGCTGGAGAGCGCCCTGCTCAACCTGTGCATCAACGCCCGCGACGCCTTGTCGGCGGGCGGCGTCATCGATATCCGCAGCGAAAACCTCGAACTGGTCGACGAACACAGCCGCCCGCTGGACCTCGCTGCCGGCCAGTACCTGTGCCTGAGTGTCGAGGACAACGGCAGCGGCATGTCCCCGGAAGTGGCCGAGCGGGCCATCGATCCCTTCTTCACCACCAAGCCGCTGGGCCAGGGCACCGGCCTGGGGTTGTCCATGGCCTACGGTTTCGTGCGCCAGTCCGGCGGGCAGTTGCGCATCCTCTCGGCGCCGGGCCGCGGGACCCGTGTCGAACTGTACCTGCCGCGTCATCGCCAGACGCTCGCAGGGCCCATCGAACAACCCGCCAGCGCTGTGCCACAGGCAGGCGATGGCAGGCACATCCTGCTGGTGGAAGACCAGACCGCGCTACGCATGGTGATCGGCGAAATTCTTGAAGAAAACGGTCACCGGGTCGAGGTATTCGAAAACGCCGCTACCGCCCTGTCCGCCCTGGAAACGGGCTCGCGCCCCGACCTGCTGGTCACCGACATCGGCCTGCCCGGCGGGCTCAGCGGCCGTCAGCTCGCTGGCCTTGCCCGCCAGCACTACCCCGACCTGCCCGTGCTGTTCATCACCGGCTACGACGAAAGCGCCGCCCACAGTGACGGGCAACTGCCGGTGGGGATGGCCGTGCTGACCAAGCCGTTCGCACTGGAAGTGCTGGTGGAGAAGGTCGGGGAAATGCTGGGGGATACCCGCCAGGAAACAGCCTCGGGCTGACACCCTTCACGCAAGGACACATCAGTACATGTCGGAACGTATCTACCTGCCGGGACTGGCCCTTGCCAGCTACAAGGGCTTTGGCCCCGACGTGCAGTTCATGGGACCTTTCAAGGCAATCAACTTTTTCGTCGGCGCCAACAACTCGGGCAAGTCCTCGATTCTGGAGTTCCTCGATAGCCACACCGACGGCTACCTGTCGAGCGCGACCTTCAGCCTCGGACCTCGAGAAATGGGGCCGCTGGACTTCAACGTGGACAGGCAGAGCGAACCGATGTTGGCCGGCCTCTGCACTCCGAAACAGACCGTGCGTGACCAACTGCTGGCCGCCTTCTCGACGCTCGACGGCCCTCGTACGGTCACGGCCGCGTGGCTGGAATGGCTCGACCACATCGCCGACGACCACGACCTCATCTGGCATGACCCCAAAACCGATCTGGTCATTTCCCATCCTGACTCCGCCGCCCGCAAGTCAATGTCGCCAGACGCGCTCGGGTTGCTGAGCGAGTGGATCAAGGAAACAGGAAAAAAAACCCGTTACCCCTACTCCGCAGTCCACAGCCGCAATGAAGTCGTCGCGAGCCATGGCCTCAGCTGGCGTGGCAAGTCGAGTCGACTGGTCCCTGCCATCAGGACCATCACCCACGAGAGCGATGGCAAGTCCACCCCCGATGGTCGGGGCTTCATCAACCGCATCGAGGAAATCCAGAACCCTTCGGCCTATGGCCGCAACACTCACGCCAGATACGACAAGCTCAACCACTTCCTGCGCTACGTGACGGAAACCGAAAGCCTGAAGGTCGAGGTTTCCCATACCCATGTCCTGTCGATCATCATCGACGGCAAGAAACTGCCCATCGACTCCCTGGGCATGGGCCTGCAGCAACTGATCGTCATCGGCATCAACTGCGTGCTGGAAAGCGGCTCGATGATCTGCATCGAAGAGCCCGAGTTGCACCTGCACCCGACCTTGCAACGCCGACTGATGGATTACCTGAGCCACAACACCGGGAACCAGTATTTCATTGCTACTCATTCGGCCTCACTGATTGATACCGCGGAGGCCGCCATCTTCCAGGTCGAGCAGCGCGAAGGGTTCACCCGGGTGCGAAATGCGTACCTATCCGACACCCGCTGGACCACCCTGCAGGATCTCGGCTACCGCCAGTCGGACCTGATCCAGAGCAATTGCATCATCTGGGTCGAAGGCCCCTCGGACCGCCTGTATATCAAGCACTGGCTGGAGGCAGTGGACAGCACCCTTCGCGAAGGCATCGACTACGCCATCATGTTCTACGGCGGTCGGCTGCTGTCGCACCTGAGTGCAGAACTGGAGGAAAGCCGCCAGGACATTGAGGCGCTGATCGCGCTGCGCAGTCTCAACCAGAACCTCGCGTTCCTGATCGACAGCGACAAAAAGCAAGCGTCGGAGCAGGTGAACGCTACCAAGTAGCGGATCCAGGCAGAAATCGAACAATCCAGGGGGATCTGCTGGATCACCGCCGGGCGGGAAATCGAGAACTACGTGGCCGCCGATACGCTGCGCGCAGCCCTGCACAGCAGTTACCCGGACACCTTCGAGGAGCAGATCGACGACGGCCCGTTCGGCAAGGCGCTGACGTTCCGCCGCAGGAATGGCGAGATCCAGAGCACCGTGGACAAGATGAAGATCGCGCAGAACGTGTGCGCGGCCGAGGCCAACCTGGACGTTCTCGATCTCCGGCAGCGGATGGAAGCACTTGCGGCATTCATCCATCGCTGCAGTGGACAGCGCTCCCCGGCGTTGCGAAGCGCTGCGGCAAGGGAAGCGAGCGCTTAGCGCCCGCCCCCCAGATCAATGAAGCTCCCGGTCGAATACGACGCCTTGTCCGACACCAGCCACATGATCGCTTCCGCCACTTCTGCGGCCTGGCCACCGCGCCCCATGGGAATGCTCGGCTCCAGTTTGCTGACCCGCTCGGGATCGCCGCTCAGGGCGTGGAAGTCGGTGAAGATGTAGCCCGGCCGTACGGCGTTGACCCGCACACCCTCGCCCGCCACTTCCTTGGCCAGGCCCAGGGTGAAGGTGTCGAGGGCGCCCTTGGAGGCGGCGTAGTCGACGTATTCATTGGGCGAGCCCAGGCGGGCCGCCACCGAGGACACATTGACGATGGCCCCGCCGCTGCCACCGTGACGGGTCGACATGCGCGCGAGGGCGTGCTTGGCGCAGAGCATCGGTCCGACCACATTGGTTTTCATCAGTTTGAGCAGGCGAAACTCCGACATTTCCTCGACCCGGCTCTTCTGGCCGATGGTGCCGGCGTTGTTGACCAGCGCGGTCACCCGGCCCAGTTCGTGGTCGACCCGCTGGAACAGCGCGACCACTTCGTCCTCGACGCTGACGTCGGCCCGCACGGCGATAGCCGTTGCGCCCAGCTCGCGGACCTGGGCGAGCACGCGGTAGGCGGCTTCGTCGTCAGCGAGGTAGTTGATGCAGATCCGGTAACCCTGGCGTGCAGCCAGCAGCGCCGTGGCGGCACCGATGCCGCGACTGGCACCGGTGATGATGATGACTTTGTCCATTGCTACTCCTGGTACAACCGACCGTGTAAAGCCTGCGGGCTTGCGCAAGGCTCGCTATTTTCTCGCTGACAAATCTGTAATTCAAACCTCAGTTTTCTGACAGCCCCCTGCGACTAAGGTCAGGCCCATCTTCATTGCTGGAAAGGCCCTGTCCAATGCCTCACCTTCCCACCCGCCGCACCTTCGTCAAGGGCTTCGCCGCCGCCGGCACCCTCGCTGGCCTGGGCCTCTGGCGCCCGCACACGTGGGCGAGCGAGCGCAATGCCCGCGACTTGAGCGGCCAGCACTTCGAGCTGTTCATCGGCCAGACAGCGGTAAACATCACCGGCACACCGCGCACCGCCCTGACCATCAACGACAGCCTGCCCGGTCCGGTATTGCGCTGGCGCCAAGGCGATACCGTGACCCTGCGGGTACGCAACCGTCTCGCCGAGGACACCTCGCTGCACTGGCACGGCATCATCCTGCCGGCCAACATGGACGGCGTCCCCGGCCTGAGCTTCGCCGGCATCGCCCCCGGCGGCGATTATCTCTACCGCTTCACCCTGCAGCAGCACGGCACCTACTGGTACCACAGCCACTCCGGCCTGCAGGAACAGGCCGGGGTCTACGGTGCCATCGTCATCGAGCCGAAACAGCCCGAGCCCCACGTCTACCAGCGCGACTGCGTGTTGCTGCTGAGCGACTGGAGCGACGAAAAGCCCGCCGACCTGCTGGCGACGCTGAAGAAACAGGCCAACTACTACAACCGACAGCAACGCACCCTGGGCGACTTCATCGACGATGTCGCCCGCGACGGCTGGCGCGCCACGGTAGCCAACCGCATGGAATGGGCGCAGATGCGCATGACCCCGACCGACATCGCCGACATCAGCGCCGCGACCTACACCTACCTGCTCAACGGCCACCCGCCGGAAAGCAATTTCACTTGCCTGTTCCAGCCCGGTGAAACCCTGCGCCTGCGCCTGATCAACGGCTCCGCCATGACCTATTTCGACTTTCGCATCCCGGGCCTGCAGCTCACCGTGATCGCCGCCGACGGCCAGCCAGTGCAACCGGTGACCGTGGACGAACTGCGCCTGGCGGTGGCCGAAACCTACGACGTGCTGGTCACGGTGGGCGACCAGCCGGCATACACCCTGTTCGCCCAGAGCATGGACCGCAGCGGCCATGCCCGCGGCACCCTGGCCCGCGCCCATGGCCTGAGCGCAGCGGTACCGACGCCAGATCCGCGTCCGCGCCTGAGCATGACCGACATGGGCATGGATCACAGCGCCATGGGCAGCATGAATCACGGCAGCATGGCCGGCATGGACCACGGCCAGATGATGGGAATGCAGCGACACCCGGCTTCGGAAAGCGACAACCCGCTGGTGGACATGCAGGCGATGATGCCCCGCGCCAATCTCGCCGATCCGGGCCTGGGCCTGCGCGACAACGGTCGCCGGGTACTGACCTACGCCGATCTGCGCAGCACCTTCGCCGACCCCGATGGCCGCGAGCCGGGTCGTGAGATCGAGCTGCACCTGACCGGACACATGGAGCGTTTCGCCTGGTCGTTCAACGGCGTGCGCTTTTCCGATGCCGAACCGCTGCGCCTGAAATACGGCGAGCGCGTGCGCATCATCCTGGTCAACGACACCATGATGGCCCACCCGATCCATCTGCACGGCCTGTGGAGTGACCTGGAGGACGAGCACGGCCGCTTCCAGGTGCGCAAGCACACCCTCGACATGCCGCCCGGCAGCCGCCGTAGCTACCGGGTCAGTGCCGATGCCCTGGGTCGCTGGGCCTATCACTGCCATCTGCTCTATCACATGGAGACGGGCATGTTCCGCGAGGTGCGCGTCGATGAATGAACGACTCAACCGGCCACTGCTCGGTGGCCTGGCCCTGGCGTTGCTGCTGGGCAGCGAAGAGATCCGCGCGGCGGCCATGAATCACGTCGGTATGGACCACAGCGCCATGAACCACGGCAGTGCGCCGTCCCCCTCAGACCCGCCGCGCACCCCGCTCAAACCGGTCACCGACGCCGACCGCCAGGCCGCCTTCCCGCCCCTGCCTGGCCATCAGGTGCACGATCGACAGATCAACTGGGCGGTGATCGTCGAGCAACTGGAGTACCAGGATGTCGAGGGCAGCAGCGCGCTGAACTGGAACGCCAATGCCTGGGTTGGCGGCGATATCGACCGCCTGTGGCTGCGCAGCGAGGGCGAACGGGAACAGGGCACGACCCACAAGGCCGAACTGCAGGCACTATGGGGCCATGCCATCAGCCCGTGGTGGGAAGTGGTGACCGGCGTGCGCCAGGACTTCAAACCCGGCAGCGGCCAGACCTGGGCCGCCCTCGGCCTCCAGGGCACGCCACTGTATGGCCTGGAGCTGGAAGCCACACTGTATGCCGGCGAGCGGCAACAGACCGCGCTGCGGCTGGAGGCGGCTTACGCTATCCTCCTGACCCAGCGCTGGCGGCTGGAGCCGACCGTGGAAGTGAATGTCCATGGCCGCGATGACCGTGGGCGGGGCCAAGGCTCCGGGCTCTCGGACAGCGAGGCGGGGCTGCGGCTGCGCTATGAGATCACGCCGTGGTTCGCGCCCTATATGGGGGTGTCGCTCAACCGGCTGTATGGCGATACCGCGCGGATGGCCCGGGATGCAGACGGTGACGTCGGGCAGACGCGGTGGGTGGCCGGGGTAAGGTTCAGGTTCTAGACCGCGTGGCCTTTATCGCTGGCAAGGCCAGCCCCCGCAGGTTCGGGGCACACTTCAACCCATTGGGGGAGCCGGCGTTGCCGGCGATGAGGCCCGAAAGCACACAGAATTCCAAGGAGAAACACCATGCTGAAAAAGAATCTCGCCGCCCTCGGCCTGCTGGCCCTGAGCACCCTGGCCCAGGCCGCCCAGACCATCGATGTCTACCGCGATCCCAACTGCGGCTGCTGCAAAGAGTGGATCAGCCACCTGCGCGACAGCGGCTACACCGTCAATGACCATGTCGAGCCGAACATGAGCGCGGTCAAGCAGAAACTCGGCGTGGCGCCACGCCTGGCGTCCTGCCATACCGGCGTGATCAACGGCCAGTTCATCGAAGGCCATGTGCCGGCTGAGCAGATTGCGGTGCTGGGCAAGCGCCCCGACCTCAAGGGCATCGCCGTGCCTGGCATGCCGATGGGCTCGCCAGGCATGGAGATGGGCGACCACAAGGACGCCTATCAGGTCATCGGCCTGACCAAGGCTGGGACTGATGAAGTGATTGCCGAGTATCCCTGAGGTTTGCCAGCCGTTGGATTTTCAGCGCTCTTGAGATCGAGCGCCGGGCAGGCGGCGCTCGATCTCAAGAGCGCTGAAAGTCCAACGGCAAGCACCTGCAAGACACAACCTGCCCCCCCCCGGCTAGCGTCCCAGGCGACTGTCTCGCCAGAGTGGACGATCCGTCACTCGACAGCTGGATTGTCTGCACACCACCCCGCAGCCAGAATGCTCCCTCTTTTTTCAACGCTGCCTCACGCAGCTCATGGAGTCCGAGCGATGCCACACGAAGGCAGCCTTCTGCAAACCGCGGTGATCTTTCTGCTAGCCGCCGTCATTACCGTTCCCCTGGCCAAGCGTCTGCAACTGGGTGCCGTGCTCGGCTACCTGCTGGCCGGCGTGGTCATCGGCCCGCAGGCCCTGGGGCTGATTCGCGACACCGCCAGCGTCGCGCACATTTCCGAACTCGGCGTGGTCCTGCTTCTGTTCATCATCGGCCTGGAGCTGTCGCCACGCCGGCTGTGGCTGATGCGCAAATCGGTGTTCGGCGTCGGGCTGGCCCAGGTGCTGCTGACCGGTGCCGTGATCGGTGCGATCGCCCTGTTCGGCTTCGCCCAGTCGCTGCCGGCAGCCGTTGTCCTCGGCCTGGGCCTGGCGCTGTCGTCCACGGCCCTGGGCCTGCAAAGCCTGGCCGAAAGCAAGCAGCTCAACGCCCCTCACGGCCGCCTGGCGTTCGCCATCCTGCTGTTCCAGGACATCGCCGCGATCCCGCTGATCGCCCTGGTGCCACTGCTGGCCGCCAGCGGTCCGGACACCAGCCACGGCGACAGCCTGCAACACGGTCTGAAGGTGCTGGGCAGCATCGCCATCGTCATCGTCGGCGGCCGTTACCTGCTGCGTCCGCTGTTTCGTATCGTCGCCCGCACCGGGCTGCCGGAAGTGTCTACCGCCACCGCTCTGCTGGTGGTGATCGGCACCGCGTGGCTGATGGAAGAGGCCGGGATCTCCATGGCGCTTGGCGCCTTCCTCGCCGGCCTGTTGCTGGCCGACTCCGAATACCGCCACGAACTGGAATCGCAGATCGAACCGTTCAAAGGCCTGCTGCTGGGGCTGTTCTTCATCAGCGTCGGCATGGGCGCCAACCTCGGCCTGCTGGCGCAGATGCCGCTGGTGGTGGTCGGCCTGACCCTGTTGCTGGTGGGGGTGAAGCTGCCGCTGCTGATGCTGGTGGGCCGGGCCGCCGGCGGTCTGAACACCGTCAGCGCCCTGCGCCTGGACGTGGTCCTGGCGGCCGGTGGCGAATTCGCCTTCGTGGTCTTCAAGCTCGGCCGCGACCAGGGCCTGTTCGACGCACAGACCTTCGACCTGCTGCTGATGACCATCACCCTGTCCATGGCCATCACGCCATTGCTCTTGCTCGGCTGCGCCCGCCTGGGCAAACGTCCCCAGGCTGCCCGTGAAGTACCGGAGCAATACAAGAACATCAGCGCCGATACGCCACGGGTTGTGATCGTCGGCATGGGCCGCATGGGCCAGATCGTCGCGCGGATCCTGCGGGCGCAGAAAATCAACTTCATTGCCCTGGACACCTCGGTCGATGCCATCGAGATGACCCGCACGTTCGAACAGGCCCCGGTGTTCTATGGCGACCCGCTGCGCCCCGAGGTGCTGCATGCCGCCAAGGTCGGCGAAGCGGAGTATTTCGTCATCACCACCGATGACCCGGAGGTGACCACCCGCACTGCCGAACGGGTCAAGCAGTTGTATCCGCACCTCAAGGTCATCGCCCGCGCGCGCAACCGCCAGCATGTGCACAAGCTGGTTGATGTAGGCGCCGAACCGATCCGCGAGACCTTCCATTCCAGCCTGGAAATGACCCGGCTGACCTTGGTGGGCCTGGGCCTGAGCGAAAACCAGGCAGCAGACCGCATCCAGCGTTTCACCCGCCACGACGAAGAAGTGCTCGCCGTGCAAGGCCGGGTACGGGACGACAAGGCCAAGGTGATGCAGACCGCCAAGGAAGCGCGGCTGGAGCTGGCGCGGCTGTTCGAGGCGGATGTGGATTGATTCCGACAGGGATACCTTCCCGGGCCTGCCTAGCAGGCCTTCGCCCGTACGCTCGCGTCCGCGGCAGATAAGCGGCAAAGATCAGCGTCGCTGCGCTAGACTCCCCGGTTTTCCACCACCGTTCCATTCGGAGAACGATTCTTGGAAGACCTCAATTCCCTCTATTACTTCACCCAGGTGGTCGAGCACGGCGGCTTCGCACCGGCCGGGCGGGCGCTGGACATGCCCAAGTCGAAGCTCAGCCGGCGCATCGCCGACCTCGAAGACCGCCTCGGTGTGCGCTTGCTACACCGCACCAGCCGGCATTGCTCGCTGACCGAGATCGGCCAGGAGTATTACCGTCGCTGTCTGGCCATGCGGGTCGAGGCCGAAGGCGCGGCGGAGGTCATCCAGCGCAACCTCAGTGAGCCACGCGGCCTGGTACGCATCAGTTGCCCCACTACCCTGCTCAACTCCTGGGTCGGCCCGATGCTGACCCGCTACATGCTCAAGTACCCGCGGGTCGAGCTGTTCATCGAAAGCACCAACCGACGCGTCGACCTGCTTCATGAAGGCGTGGATGTTGCGCTGCGGGTGCGCTTCCCGCCGCTGGAAAACACCGACATGGTGATGAAGGTGCTGAGCAACAGCACCCAGTGCCTGGTCGGCCAGCCCGCGTTCCTCGAACGCCTGCCGAAGAACTTCGACCCCCAGCAACTCAGTGAACTGCCCAGCGTGCATTGGGGCAGCACTCAGCGCGAATACCAGTGGGAGCTGTTCCAGGGCGAGGACATGAGCCGCAGCCTGGTGATCCCGCACACACCGCGCATGGTCACCGACGATCTGTTCGCCCTGCGTCACTTCGTTGTCGCAGGGGTCGGCATCGCCCACTTGCCACGGGTGGCGGTGCGTGAAGATCTGGCGGAGGGGCGTCTGGTGGAGTTGTTGCCGGACTGGCATCCGCGCTGCGGGATCGTCCATGCGATCTTTCCGTCGCGGCGCGGGTTGCTGCCCTCGGTACGGGCGCTGATCGATCATCTGGCGGAGGAGTTTGCCGCGAGCGATATGGCCTGAGGCGGGTGACGCGCAGGTGAGGATGGGAGACGGGCAGGAAGGGAGATGTGGCTGACGGGGGGCCAGCCAGAGGGGTTTTGGCGCACTCGGGATCGAGCGCCGCGTGCGCGGCGCCCGGCCCGGCCTACCGCGAAAGAAACGCCAGCAGATCCTCGTTCAACTGCTGCGCATGCGTAACCGCGAACCCGTGGGGCGCCCCGGCATACACCGTCAGCTCCGCCCCACGAATCATCTCAGCGGCCTTCCTGCCGGTGGTCTCGAACGGCACGATCTGGTCGTCATCGCCGTGAATGACCAGGGTCGGCACATCGATCTTCGCCATGTCCGGGCGGAAGTCGGTCTCGGAGAACGCTGTCACGCAGTCCAGGGTGCCTTTGAGCGACGCCAGCAAGGCGATGTTGAGCGTCTGCGCCTGCACACCGGCCGACACCTGCTGACCGTGGTTGATGCCATAGAACGGCGCGGCAAAGTCGGTGATGAACTGCGCCCGGTCGGCGCGCAGGCCGGCCTTGATGTCGTCGAAGACCGATTTGTCGACGCCGTCGGGGTTGTCCGCCGTCTTGATGAACAGTGGCGTGACCGCCCCCAGCAGGACCAGCCCGGCAACCCGCTCGCTGCCGTGGCGAGCGATATAGCGGGTGACATCGCCACCGCCCATGGAGAAGCCCACCAGGGTTACGTCATTCAGGTCCAGATGCTCGATCAGCTGGGCGATGTCATCGGCGAAGGTGTCGTAGTCATAACCGCTCCAGGGCTGGCTGGAGCGACCGAAGCCCCGACGGTCGAACGCAACGGCACGGTAGCCGCGGCTGGCGAGGAATTCCATCTGGGTGTCCCACATGTCCGCGTCCAGCGGCCAGCCATGGCTGAACAGCACGGGCTTGCCGCTGCCCCAGTCCTTGTAATAGATCGCGGTGCCATCACGGGTAACGAGGGTGCTCATATCGATATCTCCTGAAAAGGTGCAGGTCTGGATCTTGAGTGCAGGGTGTGACGAACGTTCAGGCGCGCAGCCAGGTGGCAGTCCGGCGGGTCAGCCAGGGCATGATGAAGAACACCACCGGCAGGATCACGAACAGGTTGACGATCAGGTTGCCGGTGACCTTGCCGCCCAGCAGCGGGAAGGCGGTGAACAGCGGCGCCAGCAAGGCCGGGATCACCAGCGTCATGGGGCAGATCACCAGGTAGGTCAGCACCGCCTGCTTCCAGCGCGGCGGTTGCGCGGCGGTACGGGTTGGCGGGGTGAACCAGAATTCGGGGTCCTGGTGGACCTGGGTGTTGTCGCCGTCTTCCAGCAGCGGCAGCACCTCTTCGATCATGGCCTGGCGTTCGGCGGAGTTGACCCAGGCCTGCAACTGCCGCGCCTCGGCAAAGCGCACGACGGTGGTGAAATGGCACCCGCCTTCGTCGGGGCGGATCACGTTGACGTCAAGATGGCCCGGCTGCAGACGCGCGGCGCGCACCGCACGCTTGAGCCAGTTTTCGTAATGCGTCAGGGATTCGGCGCGGGCTTTGTGCTGGATCACCAGCGTGACCACGTTGCGGTTGTCTTGAGGGGCGTTGTTCATCGGCTGCGGTCCTTGAAGTGGATGATTGCGTTGATGGGAGAAGCTTAAATTCAGGACCTTTCGTGCGGTAGACAGCGAAATCTGGCTTTAGCGTTCCATTTTGAGAACGATGATGTCAGCAAAGATTTCCTCGCTGGCAAGCCCGGCAACCGGGAAATATCCTACGAGCCCTGTCGAACCAAGGTCGTGACCGAGCGTGCTGAGTTACTGGGGTCTGTTCCTGGCGGCCTTTGGCGCCGCTACCTTGCTGCCCTTGCAGTCCGAAGCGGTGCTGGTGGGGTTGCTGCTGCACGAGCCTGATGCGCTGGTGCTGTTGCTGCTAGTGGCGACCCTGGGCAATGTGCTGGGCTCGATCGTCAACTGGCTGCTGGGACGGGCGCTCGAGCGCTGGCGCGACAAGCGCTGGTTCCCCTTTTCCGCCGCGCAACTGGCAAAGGCCCAACAGCGCTACCAGCGCTGGGGCCAATGGTCATTGCTGCTGAGCTGGATGCCAGTGATCGGCGACCCCCTGACGCTGATTGCCGGCATCATGCGCGAGCCATTCTGGCGCTTCGTGTTGCTGGTGACCCTGGCCAAGGGCGCACGCTACCTGGTGCTGGCGATGATCACCCTGGGCTGGGTGCACTACTGACGCGGCCAGATCAGCTCCTCGGTCCAGCCCAGTTCGGCGAAATCCTGTGCCCGCAGATCCGCCTCTCCCTCGCAGAAAAACTCGTCCAGTTGCGGCGGCCGCACGTCGGTCTCCGCAAGCATGGCGTGAACCTGCCCACGGTGGTGGATCTGGTGTTCGAACAAATGCGCCAGCAGACGCAGGCGCGTGTCGCGCTGGACCCGCTCCGGACGCACGATGGGCACGTAGCGCTGTAACTGGTCGTCACGTAATTGCCGGCAGTAGGCGATCAGGCGGCGATCGGTCTGCGCCTGTTCCCGTTGCAGTTGCTCGGCGTTGTCGAACGGCTCCTCGGGTTCGAAGAAGCGCCCGGCATCTGCCTGCGGGGGCTCGCCGCGCAATTCGCACTCCAGGGCCTGGAGGTAGAACCAGTCCACGGTGAGCAGGTGGTTGAGGGTGGCTTTGATCGAGGGGAAGAAACTGCAGCGCGGCGCGACGAAATCGTCGCGGCACAGCTGCAGGCAGGCTTTGTACAGGCGGTGATTGGCCCAGGCGTTGTTGTAGGCCATGGTCAGCAAGTGGTGCGACAGTGGCTCGGCCATGTGGGGATCCTCAGCAAAAGCGTTGCAGTTGCATCTCCCGCAGCCGGCTGAGTGTCCGCCGAAACGGGAACTCCAGATACCCTTGAGTGTAGAGCGCTTCCAGCGGCACCTGGGCTTCCAGATAAAGGGCCACGCGCTGGTCGTAGCATTCGTCCACGAGGGCAATGAAACGCCGAACGCCATCGTCGTGTACCGAGAGTTGCGGCAGCTCGCGATCTCCCGCCGCCACCCGCTCGGCGCCGTCTTCGGTGCCACGGGCGATCCTGCCTTCGCGCCGTGGCGCACCGAGGGCCGGCACGCCGCCCAGCAGAATGGCGTCGAAGCGCTCGCACAGGGCCATGAACTCCATCGCTGCCAGGGGCTGTTCGCACAGCTGCTGGTAGTCGCACCACAGCACCTTGTCGCTGCGCCGCACCACGTTGAGCGTGCGGTAGCCGACCTCCAGATCGGCGTCGGTGGACGGTGCGTCGCCGCTCAATTCGGCAAACACACGGGCCAGGGCACCGGGTTCGCCCACCCAGTAGCGTTGGCGTTGCCTGCCGGGGTGCAGGCGGTGGTCCTGTTCGCCGTGGACCGGCACCACGGTCATCGCCGCCTGGATCGCGGCAATCGCCGGCAGGAAGCGCTCACGGTTGAAGCCATCGGCATAGAGCTGGTCCGGCGGCTGGTTGGAGGTGGCGACCACCACCACGCCGGCATCGAACAGCACCTGGAAGAAACGGCCCAGGATGATCGCATCGCCGATATCGTTGACGAACAGCTCGTCGAAACACAGCACACGGATTTCTTCGGCCAGGGAGCGGGCCAGAGCCTGCAACGGATCGGCAGTGCCATTGAGCTGGAACAGGCGCTGGTGAAGCCAGCGCATGAAGTGATGGAAGTGCTGGCGCCGGGCGGGAACGGTCAGGCAGCGATGGAACTGGTCCATCAGCCAGGTCTTGCCACGCCCGACCGGGCCCCAGAGATAGACGCCCTGCGCAGGTTCGCCACGCTGCACGGCATCGAAGCAGGCTTGCAGGGCCTCGGCGGCCCTTTGCTGGGCGGGGTCGGCGACGAAGCCCTGCTCGCCGATGGCCTGGCGGTAAAGCGCCAGGGGAGTGATGACGCCGGGCATAGGGCCCCTCCGTGGGAAAAGGGGCACAGGGTATAACAGGGATGACCTGGTTTGCGTGGGGATTTACGGGGCGCCGCGTCACACCCGAGTTCATTGCCTGGCACAAACCTCGTGGGAGCGGCTTTCAGCCGCGATTGGGCGCGCAGCGGCCATAAAGCCTGTGTCCCGGGTGTGTCAGACTGATCGGGGACTCAGGGTCTGCGACGGTTCGGCGCCCCGACAAGCTCGCACACACAGTTGCGCTCACAAGACGCGCGGCGCGCCTGCACTCACTCCGCCAGCCCCACCTTCAACAGCTCGCCATCTTCCTCATCCGTCAGCACGTAGAGGAACCCGTCCGGTCCCACCCGAACATCGCGAATCCGTGCATTCAACTGGCCGAGCATGCGCTCTTCATGAACGATCCTGTCGCCATCGAGCTGCAGCCGGATCAGTTCCTGCGCTACCAGGGCGCCAATGAACAGGCTGTGATCCCAGGCCTTGAAGCGTTCGTTGTCGTAGAAGGCCATGCCGCTGATCGCCGGTGACTTTTCCCAGACATGGTGGGGCGACACCGTGCCCTGCACCTCCTTGCCCTTGGCCTCGGGGATCGGCAACAGGGAATAGTTGATGCCATGGGTCGCCAGTGGCCAGCCGTAGTTCTTGCCGGGTTTGGGAATGTTGATTTCGTCCCCTCCCCGCGGGCCGTGCTCATGGGTCCAGAGCTGGCCGGTCCAGGGGTTGAGCGCGGCGCCCTGCTGGTTGCGATGGCCGTAGGACCAGATCGCCGGCTGCACGTTTTTCTGCCCGACGAAGGGGTTGTCCTTGGGGATCTCGCCATCGGGCAGGATGCGCACCACTTTGCCCTGCAGCTTGTCCAGGTCCTGCGAGGTGGGGCGCTGGTTGTTTTCGCCAAGGGCGATGAACAGGTAGCCGTTGCGGTCGAACACCAGCCGCGAGCCGAAGTGGTTGCCCACAGACAGTTTCGGTTCCTGGCGGAAAATCACGCTGAAGTCCTCCAGCCGGGTCAGGTCGGCGGACAACCGCCCGCGCCCCACTGCGGTACCGGCGGTGCCGCCCTCGCCGCCGCCTTCGGCATACGACAGGTAGACCAGCCGGTCCCTGTCGAAGCCGGGCGACAGGACCACGTCCAGCAGCCCGCCCTGGCCGTTGGCCCAGACTTCCGGCACGCCGGAGAGCGGCGCACCGACCCGCCCCTCGGCACCGATCACCCGCAGGTTGCCCTGGCGCTCGGTTACCAGGATGCCCTGGGTGCCCGGCAGAAACGCCAGGGCCCAGGGGTGCTTGAGCCCTTCGGCCAGGGTGTTGACCTTGAGGGTGCCGTCTTCACTGGGGAAGGTGCGTTCAGGAACGGCCTGGGCGGCCATCGGCAAGAGGACGGCAGCGGCGAGGGCGAAGAGCCGGGAGCGTGATGTCATGCAGGATTCCTTTCGAAGGGCGATCACGGCGCACGCTGTGAGTCGCGAGGCGGACGGATGGGTTCCAGACGCGGCGTCTGTTGTTCGCGCCGCAGGTTGTCGCCGTTGCCGATACCGCGGTTGTCGAGGGTCGGCGGGCGCGGGTTGGGCGCGGTAGAAGGACCGGGCGTCGGCGGCGTGGCCGGGACCGTGCCCTGCTGGCTGTTGGGATTGGCCCGGCGGATGGGACTGTTCTGCGGATTGTCGGCATCGGCCGCCCAGGTGGGGCCACCCAGCAACAACAGCAGTACTGCACCGGTCAGCACCGGCAGGAATCGTCTGGACACAAGCACCTCCGCACATGGGCATTACCCAGCGTTGGATAGCCTACGGCCCGAGAGGTTCGAGATAAAACCCGCCCGGGCCGCGGAGGTGATTCATTTTGTTACAGGGGAAGCCCTGCCCGGGTCAGTACGCCATCGACCAGGTCAAGGTGTAGGTGCGGCCACGCCCCTGATAGTCATACAGGTACGCCGGACCGTAGGTCGGCGAGTAGAACAGGGTCGCGCGCTGGCCCCAGACGGTGCTGTACTGCTTGTCCAGCAGGTTCTGGATGCCGGCGCTGAAGGTGCCGAAGCCGGTGTCCTGGCTGCCCAGCAGGTCGAGGGTGGTGTAGCCATCGATGGTGTGGTCGGCGTCATCCTTCAGGCTGAACGCCTTGTTCGCCTGCAGGCGGGCGCTGCGACCGTCGCCCTTCCAGCCGACGAAGGCGGTGGACTTGGACAGCGAGGCGTAGCGGGCATCGCGCTTGATCCAGTCGCCGCGGGCGTCTTCTTCTTCCGAGCGCACCAGGTGCAGCGTGGTACCGGCTTCCCAACCGTTTTCGAAGTGGCGGGTCAGCGCGCCCTCGAAGCCGAAGTCGCGGCTCTTCTGGTCTTCGACGTTGATGGTCAGGGTCGCCGAGTCGGTGGTGATGATCTTGTCCGACCAGATGTAGTACACCGCTGCCTGGGCGTCCCAGTCGAGGTCGGAATAGCGCCAGCCGGTTTCCACCTGGCGGCTCTTGATCCCGGCCAGCGGGTTGTCGTCGACGCTCAGGCCGGCCTTGCCGTAGTACTTGGCAGGGTCCGGCAGGTCGAAGCCTTCGCCATAGTTGGCCCAGACCTGGTGACCGTTCTTGAAGTCGTAGATGGCGCCGATGTTGAACAGGTTGACCTGGTAGTCGTTGCTGCCGCCGGGCACGCCCTTGAAGTCGCTGACATCCACGTCCATCTGCTGGCGACGGGCGCCGCCGGACAGGGTCAGGTTGTCGGTCAGGTGCCAGTCCAGTTGCGCGTAGGCGGAAAGGCCGTCGACACGGTAGCTGGGGTAGCGCGCCGCCTTGCTCGCCTCGTTCAGGTCGAGACCGCCGCTGCTGGACGAGGTACGTGCTTCGAACGTGGTTTGCTCGGCGTTGAAGCGTTCGCGATCGATGTCCACGCCGTAGGTCAGCTTGAGGCTGTCCCACTGCTTGGCGAACAGCGCCTTGAGGCTGCTGACCTCGAAGTTCTGTTGCGAGGCGGCGAAATACACGCCTTTCGAACCCCGGGGCGTGCCGGCGTTGTAGTACGGGAACGGGTAGAAGTTGTCGTCTTCCTTGCGGTACGACGCCTGCAGGTAGAAGTCCTGGCCGAGGACGTCGGTGTGGTGGTAGTTGGCGTTGAGCAGCAGGCGCTTGGTGCGCGGCTCGAGGTCGGTGGAGTAGCCGCTGCGCAGTTCGGCGTCTTCCAGGTCCGACGGGGCGTTGTAGTTCAGGTGGGGAAAGTAGATGCCCGTGCTGCCGTGGTTGCCCGAGTCGTAGTACTGGGCCAGCAGGTCGAGGCTCTGCTGATCGTTGAACTGCATTCCCAGGCTGCCCATCAGGTCGAGAGTGCGGTTGTACTGCAGGTCGGTCTGGGTGTTGTCGATGAAGATCTGGTTGCCGGCGCCGTCGTAGAAAGCTTCGTTCTGCTCGGCGGAAACACCGAGGCGGCCATTGATGCGCTCGTTGCCGCCGCTGACGGACTGGGCGATGCGGGTCGACAGGTCATCGCTGTTGTTGAAGCCGCTGCTGGCGCCGACCTGGGTTTCGAAGCGCGCCGCGCCCGGTTCGCCCTTCTTGGTGACGATGTTGATGATGCCGCCGGTGGCTCCGCCGCCGTAGATGGCGCTGGCGCCGGAGAGCACTTCGATGCGCTGGACGTTGAACGGCGAGATGCTGTCGAACTGGCGGGACAGCCCGCGGGAGCTGTTCTGGCTGACGCCATCGATCATCACCAGCACGTTGCGCCCGCGCATGTTCTGGCCGTAGTTGGTCCGCCCCTCCGGCGCAAGGTCAAGGCCCGGTACCAGTTTGCCGATGGCCTCCTTGAGGCTCACGCCGTTGCTGATCTGCTCTTTGAGCTGCTCCTGGTCCACCACCCAGACAGTGCCGGGAATTTCGCTGATGGCCGTGCTGGTGCGCGAGGCGACACTGACCTCGATGGGCTTGAGATTGACGCTGGCCTGGGGTTCGGCCTTGCGCAGGATCACCGTACGCGCGTCACTGAACTGCCAGCTCATGCCGCTACCGGCAAGCAGTTGGTTCAGCGCCTCTTCGACGCTGAAGGCGCCGTGCAGACCGGCGCTGGACAGACCGGCGACGTCGCTGGTGGTGTACAGCAGATGCAGGTCGGCCTGGTCGGCGAACCGGGTCAGGGTCTGGTCGAGGCTCTGCGCGGGCAAGTCGAGCGTGATCTGGCGGGCCTGGGCCACGCCGGCCGGAGCCTGGGCATCGCCAGCCTGCACGGCAACGGCGCCAAACAGGCTGGCGGTAATGGCACACGCCAGCAGGGCGGGCTTGAAACAGTCGGTTGGGGTGAACGGACCTTTCACGGTTTTCTTCCAGACAGAGGGTCGTAAATGAGAATGAGTTTCTGATCAGTCCCACTACGACGATCTGGCAATGAAGAACTTGCAGCGGCGTTTTGAATTTTTTTGAAAATTTCTGCGCGGCGCCGAACCGAGGTCAGTAGAGCACGGCCAGCCAAGGCAGATAGGTGACCTTCAGCGCATAGCGCTGTTCGAGGGTGCGCAGCAGGCCATGGGGGTCGTTGAGGTCGAACACGCCGCTGACCTGCAGCGCGCCCAACTGGCTGTCGGAAATCAGGATGCGCCCATGCTGGTAACGTTCGAGCTCGGCGATCACCTCCCGCAGCGGCCGACCGTTGAAGATCAGCTTGCCGCGCTGCCAGGCGGTCTGGGCCTGAGCGTCGGGGCTGACCTGCAGCAGGCGACCGCCGACCTGCGCTTGGCCGCGGCTCACCACCACGGTGCTGGTCTCGCCCTGGCGGCGCACGCTGAACACCGCGTCGCGCCCCTGCACCGCATCGGCGCCGCTCTCGACCACGAAGGGCCGCGGATCGGCGGCGGGCTCGAACAGCGCTTCGCCGGCTTTGAGCGAAACGTTGCGGCGCTCGCCGGTGAAATTCACCGACAAGGCGCTTGCGCTATTGAGGGTGACTTTCGAGCCATCTTCCAGCGTGACGGTGCGGCGCTCGCCGGTGCTGGTGTGATAGTCGGCCAACAGTGCTGGTGCCTGCTGCCAGCCACCGTAGCCCACCAGCGCCAGCAGCAGCGAGGCAGCGATCGCCCGGCCCCAGGCGGGACGCCGCACGGGCGCTTTGGGCAACACAGCAGCGGCCTGGGTGTGGCCGAGGTCGCCCCACAGTGCTTCGGCGTCTTCGGCAGCCAGGCGGTGCTCGGCGCTCAACCCGCGCCAGCGTTGGTAGCGATCGCGGTCGGCGGCGCTGGCGTTGCCCGAATGCAACAGTACCTGCCAGTCGAGGGCATCGTCGGACAGATCGGCAATGGGCTGCGGTTCGGACATGGCGGCGTCAGTCATGGTTGTGCTTGAGCCAGTCGCGGCAATGGCGCAGGGCCTGGCCGATGTATTTTGCCACCATGCTCTCGGAAACGCCCAGCCGTTGTGCTATCTGCGCCTGGGTCAGGCCCTCGACACGGTTGAGCAGCAGGGCCTGGCGGGCATTGTCGGACAGTTGCAGCAACGCCTCATCAAGCATCTGCAGCCGCTCGCGGGCCAGCAGCGCCGCCTCCGGCGCCGGCGCGGGACAGGCCACCTGCTCCGCCGCATCGCTGTCGCCGAGGTTGCTTTCCTGGCGCTGTTCGCGGCGCAGGGTGTCGATGGCCAGGTTGCCGGCCACACGGAAAATGAAACTGCGCGGATGCTCCACCGGCAGCGCGTCCTGGTCGATCCTGACCAGCTTGAGCCAGGTTTCCTGGGCGACATCGGCCGCCCGCTGTCGATCGTTCATGCGCCGGGTCAGGAACTGCAACAGCTCATCATAGTGTTCCTGGAAACTGGCCAGCAGCCCGGACACGGGAGACGTCAGCATGGGAAGAAGGATCGCCGGTGGGAGGAATTGTCGTACGTTAATGAGAAACAGTATCTTTCAAGTCGCATCCGACTTTCAACGTTGCGATGCATTTGCCACACTCCGGGCATGTTTTCCGGAGACCGCGACCCATGATCGTCCGCACCTTGCGCAGTGCCCTCGCCGTATTGCTGATCCTGACCCTGCCCGCGTGCGCCCTGCTCCAGGGCCGCGATCCGGTGAATATCAGCGTGATCGGCATCGAGCCTCTGCCCGGCCAGGAACTGGAGCTGCGCATGGCGGTGAAACTGCGGGTACAGAACCCGAACGAGACGCCGATCGAGTACAACGGCGTCGCCTTGAATCTCGAGGTGAACGGCCAGCCGCTGGCCGCCGGGGTCAGCGACCAGCACGGCAGCATCGGACGATTCAGCGAGCAGGTGCTGGTGGTGCCAGTGAGCATCACGGCGTTTTCGGTGTTGCGCCAGGCGCTGGGCCTGAGCCGGATGAGCAGCCTCGACGGGATGCCCTACGAAGTGCGCGGCAAGCTGGCAGGTGGCGTGTTCGGCACCCAGCGCTTCAGTGACCGCGGCACCTTCGAACTGCCGCGTTAGGGTTTGCCGGCGGTGGCCGCAGCCATCAGCTTGTTGACCTCGCCCCGCACCATGTTGGCGTACTCCGGCGGCGACATGCCGTCCAGTTCGGCGCGCACCCACTCGGCCCACTTGCCCTTGCGCCGCGGCTTCTCACCGATCAGCCGGGCCGCCTCGCCCTTGGCCTTGGCCAGGTTGGTCTGCCACAGCTCGAACAGTCGCGCTTTCTCATCCTCGATCTCCGCCCGCTCGGCGAAGCTCCTGTTGGCCAGATTGAAACTCATGGGGTAATTCCTGCCGCTTGAAAATAGGCGCTATCTTACACTCTAGCCGCCGATGCCCGGCAAACCGCTGCAACTTTCCGTACAGACGGAGACTCCATTCAGTAGGTTCATCACTTACCAGAGGAAGTATTCATGGCCAGGAAAAGCACCCATTCCCTCGACACCGATCAAATCAAGGACCAGGCCTTCAGCGAACTGCAGGCCCTGATCGAAGAGTCGGAAAAGCTGCTCAACGACAGCGCGTCGCTGGTGGGAGAAGACGCCGAGACCCTGCGCGCCCAGTTGCAACTCAAGCTGCGCCAGGCCAGCCATGCCGTGGGTAGCGTGCGGGACAAGGCCAAGCCGATGGTGGAAGCGACCGAGACCTACATTGGCGGGCATCCGTGGCAGACGGTGGCGATTTCGGCGGGGTTCGGGCTGGTGGTGGGGCTGTTGCTGGGGCGCCGCTCCTGAGTTGACGGCCAGGGCCTCATCGCTGGCAAGGCCAGCTCCCACAGGTTCCATGTGATTCGGAGAACCTGTGGGAGCCGGCCTTGCCGGCGATGAGGCCCTGAGCTTCAACGCAACTGCAACGGATCCACCACCGAACAGGCAATCGCCATTCCCACCAGCTCCGGCAGGTGCTCGGCCTGCATCCGCTTCATCACCCGCGACCGGTACAGATCCACGGTCTTGACGCTGACATCCAGTTGCTCGGCGATCTCGCGGTTGGTGTAACCCTGCACCAGCGGCAGGAACACATCCTTCTCCCGTGGCGTGAGGCTGTCGATCCGCGCCTGCACCGCATCACGCTGGCGGCTGCCGACCTGGATTTTCGACGAGCGCCCCAAGGCTTCCTGCACGCTGTCCAGCAGCAACTGATCGTTGTAGGGCTTTTCGATGAAGTCGCAGGCACCGGCCTTGAACGCCCGTACAACGATGGGGACATCGGCGTGGCCACTGACGAAAATCACCGGCAGGTCGATCCCGCGAGCGCGCAGGGCCTCCTGCACACTCAGGCCGCCCATGCCGGGCATACGCACGTCGAGCAGCACGCAGGCCGGCAGGTCGCCCTCGCAGGCATCGAGAAACGCCTGGCCGCTGGTGAATGGCAACGCCTTGAGGCCGACCGATTCGAGCAGCCAGACGGTGGAGTCGAGCATGCCCTGGTCGTCGTCGACCACATAGACCTTCGGATCCTGCATCAAAATCCCCTTGTTCAAACACTTGCCGCCGGCGCCAGCCGACAGCTCAGAATCAATCCGCCACCCTCGTCCGGGCTGGCCTGCAAGGTGCCGCCGAAGCCTTCGACAATGCTGCGGCTCATGCTCAGGCCAAGCCCCAGGCCCTCCGGCTTGCTGGTGGTGAACGGGGTGAAGATCCCGTCCAGCCGCTCCAGTGCCACGCCCGGCCCCTGGTCGATCACCTGGATCAGTAGCCAGCCGCCCTCCTGCTCGCCACTGAGCACGATACGCGACGGCTGGCCGGGCTGTTTCTCGCGGTTGGCGTCGATGGCGTTGCGCAGCAGGTTGAGCAGCACTTGCTCGAGCAGCACCCGGTCGGCGTAGACCGGCGGCAGATTGTCCGCCATTCGCGGCTCGATCGTCACCTGCGCATGGCGGGCTTCCCAGGCACACAGGCGCACCGCCTCCCGCGCCACCTCGGCCACCGACAGCGCCTGCAGGCGACGCGGCTCCTTGCGCAGGAAGGCCCGCAGGCGCTTGATCACTTCGGCGGCATGGGTGGCCTGCTCGCTGATCCGTTGCAACCCCTGCGCAACCCGCCCCGCCGCCTGCGGGTCACGGTCCAGGGCGTGCAGGTAACGCTGGCTGGCGGCGGCGTAGTTGAGCACCGACGCCAGCGGCTGGTTGATTTCATGGGCGATGCCGGAGGCCAGTTCGCCCAGGGTAACCAGCCGCGCCGTATGGGCCAGCTCATCCTGGTGCCGGCGCTGCTGGGTTTCCCGCAGCTCGCGCTCGGTCATGTCCCGGGCTACCAGCGAGTAGTAGCGCTCGCCACCGGCAGCGGTGTGCGCCAGCAATACCAGCGACACCGGAAACGCCGCCCCGCCGTCATAGGGCGCCAACCGTGCTTCGCACTGCCAGACACCGTCGCGCTCGGCGCGCAGCCAGCCTTCGTCATCCAGGCGTTGCTGGGCGTCTTCATCGAGCAGCTGGCGCAGCGGCGGCACGGCCTCGACATCCACCAACCCCAATGCGCGGCGGGCCGAGCCGTTGAGGTAGGTGAGGCTGCCGTCCGGGTCGGTGAACAGCACCAGATCGGTGTTGGCCTCCACCACTTCGGCCAGGCGCCGGCGGTTTTCCTGGGCCTCGATGCGCACGCTGATGTCTCGCGACACACTGACGATTTCCACCACGGCACCGGTGTAGGTCTCGCGAATGGCCCGGCTGGAGATCTCGAACCACAGGTCGCGGCCATCCCGATGGCGGACCCGGCAGGTCATGGTCTGGTAGCCGTCCTTCTCCAGGGCATGCGAGGCTTGCTGCAGGTATTGCCGGCGGTCCTGGGGATGGAACAGCGACTGCACCGCCACCCCGCGCAGCTCTTCCGGCCAGTAGCCCAGCAAGCGGTAGGAGGCCGGCGAGGCATCGAGAAAACAGCCATCGGGGGTGTGCCGGGAGATCAGGTCGGTGGTGTTTTCGGTGATCAGCCGGTACAGGCGCCGGGCCTGGCTGGCCTCGCGCTCGGCACGGCGTTCGCTGGTAGCGTCGCGGCAACGGGCGAGCACCCGATCGTCACCGGCAGGAATGAAAGTCCAGAGCAGAATCCGCTCGCCAGCCAGGGCTTCGACATCGCTGATCGCCCGCTGCTGGCTGAGGCAGGCATTGACCAGCGCAGCATGATTGGCCGGCAGCAGCACCGCCAGACTTTGCGGCGGCCAGCCGTTGAGTTGCCTGAGCATGGCCGGATTGGCGGCGCGCAGGGTGGCACCGGCATCGAGCAGCAGACTGGGCTGCGGGTCCTTGTCGAGCAAGGCCAGGGGGATGTCGATCACAGCGATGGCTCCGGTGTTTTTATAGTATTTGTACCATATTGCTATAGTCTATCTTCCATGTACCATGGCGAACAGCGTAAAAATGCAGCACCGGAGCAGTCCCCCGTGAGACCGCTCCCAGAAACCTGATCAGAGCTAACAATCAGCCATCGGAGGTTTCAGCCTGTGCCTGGGACGGTCATGTCCGGCGCGGCTGCCTCCTGCACAGGACTCCGCTTTCATGTCGATCTTCTCCCAGGGCCTGCAGCCCGCCGCGGTCAACCACGTCGCCCTCACCCCCTTGAGCTTCATCGAACGCACTGCAGCGGTCTACGGTGACTACCCCGCCGTGATCCACGGTTCGATCCGCCGCAACTGGCGGGAAACCTACCAGCGCTCCCGGCGCCTGGCCAGCGCCCTGGCCGGACGCGGCATCGGCCAGGGCGACACCGTGGCGGTCATGCTGCCGAACATCCCGGCGATGCTCGAAGCCCACTTCGGCGTGCCGATGATCGGTGCGGTACTCAACGCCCTGAACGTGCGCCTCGACGCCGAGGCCATCGCCTTCATGCTCGAACACGGCGAAGCGAAGGTGCTGATCACCGACCGCGAGTTCCACAAGGTCATCGCCGCCGCCCTGAAACTCATGGCGCATCCGCCACTGGTCATCGACGTCGATGACCCGGAATACGGCGAAGGCGCCGCTGTCAGCGAACTGGACTACGAAGCGTTTCTCGCCGAAGGCGACCCGGAGTTCGCCTGGAGCTGGCCCGAGGACGAGTGGCAGGCGATCTCCCTCAACTACACCTCCGGCACCACCGGCAACCCCAAGGGCGTGGTCTACCATCACCGCGGCGCCTACCTCAACTCGCTGGGCAACCAGATGACCTGGGCCATGGGCAACCACCCGGTGTACCTGTGGACCCTGCCGATGTTCCACTGCAATGGCTGGTGCTACCCCTGGACCGTCACTGCCCTGGCCGGCACCCACGTCTTCCTGCGCCGGGTCGATCCGCAGAAGATCCTCACCCTGATCCGCGAGCACCAGGTCAGCCACCTGTGCGGCGCCCCCATCGTGCTCAACGCCCTGATCAACATGCCCGATTCGGCCAAGGCGGCCATCGACCATCCGGTCAATGCCATGGTCGCCGGCGCCGCGCCACCGGCCAAGGTGATCGGTGCGGTGGAAGAAATGGGCATCAAGGTCACCCACGTCTATGGCCTGACCGAGGTCTACGGCCCGGTGACCGTCTGCGCCTGGCATGCCGAATGGGATGAGAAACCGCTGCAGGAGCGGGCGCGGATCAAGTCGCGCCAGGGCGTGCGCTACGCCACCCTGGAAGGTCTGATGGTCGCCGATCCGCAGACCCTCGAACCGGTGGCCCGCGATGGCAATACCCTGGGCGAGATCTTCATGCGCGGCAACACGGTGATGAAGGGCTACCTGAAAAATCCCGAGGCGACCGCCGAAGCGTTCCGCGGCGGCTGGTTCCACACCGGCGACCTGGCGGTCTGGCACCCCGACGGCTATGTCGAGATCAAGGACCGCCTGAAGGACATCATCATTTCCGGCGGCGAGAACATCTCCACCATCGAAGTGGAAGACACCCTCTACCGTCACCCGGCCGTGCTGGAAGCTGCGGTGGTGGCCCGTCCGGACGAGAAATGGGGCGAGACGCCCTGCGCCTGGATCACCCTCAAGGCCGGTTTCGAAGACACCCGCGAGGCCGACATCATCGCCTTCTGCCGCGAGCACCTGGCCGGGTTCAAGCTGCCCAAGACCGTGGTGTTCCGCGAGTTGCCCAAGACCTCCACCGGCAAGATCCAGAAGTACCTGCTGCGTGACTGGGCCAAGGCGCTCTGATTTTCCTCCTTATCCGCTACGAGAACCACGATGCCTGAATTCAATGCCCCGCTGCGCGACATGCGCTTCGTCCTCCATGAAGTGTTCCAGGGCCCCGACCTGTGGGCGCGACTGCCGGCCCTGGCCGCCAGCGTCGATGCCGAAACCGCCGATGCCATCCTTGAAGAAGCAGCGAAGATCACCGGCCAGTTGATCGCCCCGCTGAACCGCTCCGGCGACGAGCAAGGTGTGGGCTTCGAGGCCGGCCGGGTCACCACGCCCGACGGCTTCAAGGAGGCCTGGCGCACCTACCGCGAAGGCGGTTGGGTCGGCCTGTCGGGCAATCCCGAGCACGGCGGCATGGGCATGCCGAAGATGCTCGCGGTGCAGTTCGAGGAAATGCTCTATGCCGCCAACTGCAGCTTCAGCCTGTACTCGGCGCTGAGCGCCGGCTGCTGCCTGGCCATCGACGCCCACGCCAGTGACGCCCTGCGCGCCCTGTACCTGCCGAAGCTGTACAGCGGCGAATGGGCCGGCACCATGTGCCTGACCGAACCCCACGCCGGCACCGACCTGGGCATCATCCGCAGCAAGGCCGAGCCACTGATCGACGGCAGCTACGCCATCAGCGGCACCAAGATCTTCATCACCGGCGGCGAGCAGGACCTGACCGAGAACATCATTCACCTGGTACTGGCCAAACTGCCCGACGCACCGGCCGGCCCGAAAGGCATCTCGCTGTTCCTGGTGCCCAGGCGCGTGGTGGGCGACGACGGCAGCCTTGGCGTGGACAACGCGGTGAGCTGCGGCTCGGTCGAGCACAAGATGGGCATCAAGGCCTCGGCCACTTGCGTGATGAACTTCGACGGCGCCGTCGGCTACCTGGTGGGAGAGCCGAATCGCGGCCTGGCGGCGATGTTCACCATGATGAACTACGAACGGTTGTCCATCGGCATCCAGGGCATCGGCTGCGCCGAGGCGTCTTACCAGAACGCCGCCCGCTACGCCCGCGATCGCCTGCAAAGTCGCGCCGCCACCGGGCCACAGGCCAGAGACCGCATCGCCGACCCGATCATCGTCCATCCCGACGTACGCCGGATGCTGCTGAGCATGCGCGCCCTCACTGAAGGCGGGCGCGCCTTTGCCACTTATGTCGGGCAGCAGCTGGATATCGCCAAGTTCGCCGAAGATGCCGACGAGCGTGACACCGCCCAGCGCCTGGTGGCCCTGCTCACGCCGGTGGCCAAGGCGTTCTTCACCGACACCGGGCTCGAGAGCTGCGTCCTGGGCCAGCAGGTGTTCGGTGGTCACGGCTACATCCGCGAATGGGGCCAGGAACAGCTGGTGCGCGACGTGCGCATCGCGCAGATCTACGAAGGCACCAATGGCATCCAGGCCCTGGACCTGCTGGGACGCAAGGTCGTGGCCGACGGCGGCCAGTCGCTGGCCCTGCTGGCGGCGCAGATCCGCGCCTTCTGCGAAAGCGCACCTCCCTTCGCGCCACAACTGCTGGACGCGCTGGAACGCCTGGAATACACCAGCCAGTGGCTGCGCGAGCAGGCCAGCCGGGATGCCAACGCGGTCGGCGCGGCATCGGTGGAACACCTGCACCTGTTCGGTTACGTGGCCTACGCCTGGATGTGGTCACGCATGGCCGCCACTGCCCGGGCCAACCGCGACCGGGAGCCGGCGTTCTACGACGCCAAGCTGGCGACCGCGACCTTCTACTTCGAACGCTTGCTGCCGCGGGTGCTGTCGCTGCAGGCCAGCGTCGTCGCCGGAAGCCAGAGCCTGTATCTGCTGGATGCGGAACAGTTCTGAGGCGCTGCCGCTCCTGCCCCGGCAGGAGCGCACTTGCTGGCGATCATCGACCATTGGTCGGTTTGTGCAGGAAAAATCGTTTTTGTAGGTGAATTCCCGCAAATAAATCACACAACTGATAGTGATTCGCCATGATCTCGGTTCTCGGCACCAGCCCCGCAAGGTTAGAATTGCGCAAAACCGGGAGTATCAATGAATCAAGCCAGCCCCAGCGACGCCGAATTGAATGCCATCACCGATGCCGCCGCGCACTGGTGCATGCGCTTGCACGCTGACGACTGCACCGAGCAGGAGCTCGCCGAGTTCGAACAGTGGCTGGCCGCCAATCCGTTGCACGCTCAGGAATACCAGGCGATGCAAGAGATCTGGGTCACCGCCGACCATCTGCCGCGTACGCCACCCGCACAGATCCTGCAATTGCCGGTCAAACCCAAAGCCCGGCCGCAACGCCTTCGCCACTACGCCTCGGCGGCGGTCATCACCCTGCTCGCCCTGCCCCTTGGTGCCTGGGTTGGCTGGGAACAGGGCTGGCTGCCCAATGACTACCAGTTCGAGGAAAGCGGTGAAACCCGCCGGACCGTGACCTTGGGCGACGGCAGCGAAGTCGAGCTGAACCTGGGGACCTCCCTGCGCTACACCCATTACAAAGACGAGCGGCGGGTGACCCTGGTCAAGGGCGAGGCGTTCTTCAAGGTCTCCCACGACACCCGTCACCCCTTCGTGGTCCGCGCCGGCCGCGGCCAGACCCAGGTCACCGGGACCCAGTTCAACGTCTGGAAGTATCAAGACCAGGTCAAAGTGACGCTGGTGGAAGGTTCGGTACTGGTCAGCAGCGACAGCTACAAGCTCGGCAGCGGCTACCGCCTCGGGCCCGGCATGCAGGCCAGCTACAACACCGGCGACCTGGAACCCAGCCTGAGCCAGACCTACGGCAATGATTCCAGCCTGGCCTGGCGCAACGGCAAGCTGATGATCGACAACCTGACCCTCGACCAGGCCCTGCCGCTGATCAACCGTTATCTGGAAAGCCCGCTGCGCCTGGCCGACGCCAGCACCGGCAGCGTGCGCATCAGTGGCATCTACAACACCAACGACGTCAAGCGCCTGGTGCGCAGCCTGCCCAAAGTGCTGCCGGTCTACCTGACCCAGGACAAGGACGGCAACACCGTCCTGAACCGCATCTCCCCACCGCCGAAAAAAGGCTGAACCTCGCGTTCAGCCTGTTCCGTTTTTTCTACAGCACCATCGCCGCCAGCCATCCCGCCGCCAGCAGTGGCAGGTTGTAGTGGATGAAGGTCGGCACCACCGTGTCCCAGATATGGTGATGCTGCCCGTCGACATTGAGGCCGGAGGTTGGCCCCAGGGTCGAATCCGACGCAGGTGACCCGGCATCGCCGAGAGCCCCGGCGGTACCGACGATGCACACGGTGGCAATCGGATCGAAGCCCAGTTGCACACACAGCGGCACAAAGATGGTGGCCAGGATCGGCACCGTGGAAAACGACGAGCCGATACCCATGGTCACCAGCAGCCCCACCAGCAGCATCATCAGGGCGCCGATGCCTTTGCTGTGGCCGATCCATCCCGCCGAGGTCTCCACCAGCGACTTGACGTGGCCGGTGACCTTCATGACCTCGGCGAAGCCCGCGGCGGCGATCATGATGAAGCCGAACATCGCCATCATTTTCATGCCTTCGGTGAACAGATCATCGGTGTCCTTCCAGCGCACGATGCCCGACAGCGAGAAGATCAGAAACCCGGCCAGGGCGCCGATGATCATCGAGTCCAGCCACAGCTGGATGACAAACGCCACCACCAGCGCTGCAACGGCCACCCACAGGGTGCGCGGGTTGTAACTGACGCTGATCTGCTCGACCTGCTCGATCTTCGCCAGGTCGTACACACGCTTCTTGCGGTAGCTGAAGAACACCGCCAGCAGCAGCCCGGCGAGCATGCCTGCTGCCGGTATGGCCATGGCCTGCGTGACATTCACGCCGCTGACGTCCACACCGCTGCGGGCGACGTTGGCCAGCAGGATCTCGTTGAGAAAGATGGTGCCAAAGCCCACAGGCAGGAACATGTACGGGGTGATCAGACCAAAGGTGATGACGCAGGCGATCAAGCGGCGGTCAATCTGCAGCCGGGTCAGCACATAGAGCAGCGGCGGCACCAGCAACGGAATGAAGGCGATATGGATCGGCAGGATGTTCTGCGAAGACACCGCCGCCACCAGCAGCAGGCCGATGAGCAACCATTTGACCCGCCCGCCCTGCGCCTCGTCGCGGCCATGGAACATGGCAAGAATGCGGTCAGCCAGCGCGTGGGCCAGGCCGGACTTGGCGATCACCACGGCAAAAGCACCCAGCATGGCGTAGGACAGCGCCACGGTCGCACCGCCACCGAGCCCGGCGTTGAACGCCTTGAGGGTCTCTTCCATGCTCAGCCCGCCGACCAGGCCGCCCACCAGCGCACCGATGATCAGGGCAATGACCACGTGAACCCTGGACAGGCTCAGTATCAGCATGATGCCGACCGCGGCAATGACTGCATTCATTGTGTGTGGACCTCTTGAAACCAGACGAAAAAACACCGGCGTCGGCGACAGTTTTGCCCTGAGGCACTGGCCGAATGACGGTATGTTTTAGGAAGGCGCACACTCTGAAGCAGCCCCCCGCGTATGTCAAAGCGCAGCGCCCCATGAAAGGGCAAGGGTCGCCTGAATGAACGAAAACGGCGCAATTCAATTGATCGTTTGAATAAAGAAAGACCGCTCTGCGCCGATACTCTCGGCAGTGTCTATTTCTTGGGTTCAAAGGATTTCGCCGATGTCACTCAGACAACTTTCCATTCAATGGAAGATCACTCTGCTGGCCGGGCTTTGCCTGGCGGGCATCGTCACTCTGCTGGTGGGGCTGTCGCTATACCGCATGGAGCACACCACCGGGCTGGTCAAGGCCAGCAGCATGCAGATGCTCACCGAGGCGGCTCAGGGACGCATCGAATCCCAGGGCGAAGTCCAGGCACTGAATATCCGGCGTCAGTTCATGGACGCCTACCAGTACGGTGCGGGCTTCTCGCGCCAGGTACTGTTCCTGCGCGAACAGGCGGAAAAGCGCTTCCTCGACGCCTTCGACCTGCGCGAGGACATGACCCGCCAGGTGCGCTCGGCCCTGCAGGCCAACCCCGAGCTGCTGGGGTTGTCGCTGGTGTTCGAGCCCAACGCGCTGGACGGCAAGGATGAGCTCTTCGCCAACCAGGAAGCCATTGGCAGCAACGAAACCGGCCGCTTCGCCCTGTACTGGTCGCAGCCGACGCCGGGCCAGTTGACCTCCATGGCGCTGCCGGAAAAAGACATGGCCGACACCACGATCGGCCCGAGCGGCGAGCCGGCCAACACCTGGTCGGTCTGCCCGCGCACCACCCGCAAGACCTGCGTCACCGAGCCGTATTTCTATGAGATCGCCGGCCAGAACGTGCTGATGACCAGCATCGTGTTTCCGCTGATCGTCGCCGACAAGGTGATTGCCACCCTGTCCATCGACATCAACCTGAACAGCCTGCAGGCCATGAGCAAGCAGGCCAGCGCCAACCTCTACGGCGGCCAGACCCGTATCGGTATCCTCAGCCCGGCGGGCCTGCTGGCCGGCTATAGCCCGGATGCCAGCAAGCTGGCCCAGCGCTTCGAACAGGTCGACACCGACAATGGCGCAGAACTGGTGCGCCTGATCGCCGATGGCCGCACATTGCACAGCGTTCAGCATGACGGCCGCCTGAAAATCCTCGCGTCCTTCGCCCCGACACCTGGCGCCAAGCCGTGGGGAGTATTGCTGGATGTACCGGAAAGCGCCCTGATCGGGCCGGCGGAAGCCCTCAAGCAGGAACTTGATGCCCGCAACACCAGCGGAACCCTGATCGAACTGGGTCTGGGACTGGCGGCCGCGATCATCGGCCTGCTGCTGATCTGGCTGATGGCCCGCGGCGTGACTCGCCCGATCCTGCACGTCGCCCATCGCCTGCGGGAAATCGCCAGCGGCGACGGCGACCTGACCAGCCGCCTGTCCTATGACAAGCAGGACGAGCTCGGCGAACTGGCCGGCTGGTTCAACCGCTTCCTCGACAAGCTGCAGCCCACCATCGCCGAGGTGAAACGCTCGGTGCAGTCGGCACGGGCAACCGCCGACCAGTCCTCGGCCATCGCCAGCCAGACCAGCGCTGGCATGGAGCAGCAGTATCGCCAGGTGGACCAGGTGGCGACCGCCTCTCACGAAATGAGTGCCACCGCCCATGACGTGGCCCGCAGCGCGGCGCAGGCGGCACAGGCGGCGCGCGAGGTGGACCAGGCCACGCGCCAGGGCCTGGCGGTGATCGACCAGACCACCCGCAGCATCGATGCCCTGGCCGCCAACATGAGCACCGCCATGAATCAGGTCGAGGGACTGGCGGGCAACAGCGAAAAGATCGGTTCGGTACTGGAAGTCATTCGCTCCATCGCCGAGCAGACCAACCTGCTGGCACTCAACGCGGCCATCGAAGCGGCGCGCGCTGGCGAAGCCGGGCGTGGCTTCGCGGTGGTCGCAGACGAAGTCCGCAACCTGGCACAGCGGACCCAGGAGTCGGTGGAGGAAACCCGCCATGTCATCGAGCAACTGCAGACCGGTACCCGCGAGGTAGTGGGCGCGATGGACAACAGCCATCGCCAGGCTCAGGGCAGTGTCGATCAGGTCGGCCAGGCCGTCAGCGCCCTGCGCCAGATCGGCGACGCAGTCACAGTGATCACCGACATGAACCTGCAGATCGCCAGTGCCGCCGAGGAACAGAGCGCAGTGGCCGAGGAGATCAGCAGCAACGTCGCCGCCATTCGTGACGTGACCGAGTCGCTGTCGCACCAGGCCGGTGAATCGGCGCGGGTCAGCCAGTCGCTGAACAACCTTGCCAACCAGCAGCAGAGCCTGATGGACCACTTCCAGGTGTGAGCGCGCCTCAGCAGGGCCGGGATCAGCGCCCGGCCTTGCGTGGCAGCTCGATGCTCACCCGCAGGCCTCCCAGCAGGCTTTCTTCCAGCGTCATGCGGCCGTTCCAGGCGTCGACGATATCGCGCACGATGCCCAGGCCCAGGCCATGGCCATCGACCTGCTCATCCAGCCGCGCACCGCGCTCCAGTACGCCCTGGCGCGCCTGCTCGGGAATGCCCGGGCCGTCATCGTCGATCCACACCCGATAATGTTCCGGCGTTACCGCAATGCTCAGGCACACCTCGCTGTCCGCCCATTTGCAGGCGTTGTCCAGCAGATTGCCGAGCAGTTCCAGCAGGTCCTCCCGGTCCCAGGGCAGCGACAGGCCGGCGGGTACCTCGTGGCGGATGGACAGACCGTCACCGTGGATCATGTTCAGTGTCGACAGCAAGCCGGGCAATTCCACGTCGCAATCGAAGTGGGCGCCGGGCAAGGCGTCACCGGCCAGGCGCGCACGGTTGAGTTCGCGGCTGAGGCGTTGCTGGATCTGCTCCAGTTGCTCACGCAACTGCCCGGCCAGCCCCGGCACTTCGCGCACCCGCTCACTGCTGGCCAGGCTGAGCAGTACCGCCAGGGGTGTCTTCAGGGCATGGCCGAGGTTGCCCAAGGCATTGCGAGAGCGGCGCAGACTGTCTTCGGTGTGGGCCAGCAGGTGGTTGATCTGTGCCACCAGCGGCTCCAGCTCGCTGGGCACCTCGGCGTCCAGTTGCGAGCGCTGGCCTTGCTGAAGCTGGGCGATCTGTTCGCGGGACCGCTCCAGCGGGCGCAGCGACCGCTTGACGATGACCCGTTGCAGCACCAGCACCAGAATCAGCGCCAGAAGACCCAGCCCCAGGCCTATCTGCTGCATGCGGCGGAAGCTGTCGCGCATCGGCGTGTAGTCCTGGGCGACGCTGATGGACATGGCCTGGCCCTGACGCCGGTAGTCGGAACGCAGTACCAGCAGCTGTTGCCCATCAGGGCCCAGCTCCAGGCCGGTGTGCAGCCCCGGCGCGTCCGGCTTGGGCAACTCGGTATCCCACAAGGATCGCGAGCGCCAGCTCTTGCCGTCGAAGTCGATGCGGAAGTAGTAGCCGGAGAACTGCCGGTTATAGGCAGAGGAAATGCGCTGCTGGTCCAGTTCCAGGCCGTCATGGCCGTGCACCAGCGCCAGCAGCAGGTTCTCGCTTTCCTTGCGAAGCCCTGCTTCCAGATAGCGTTGCAATCCCACCTCGAACAGCCAGAGACTGACCTGGGCCAGCGCCAGGCCGACCACAATGAGCACCCCGATCAGGCCGAGGCTCAGGCGTGACTGGATCGACTTCACTCCACCGCCCCACCGAAGCGATAGCCTTGGCCACGATGGGTTTCCACCACGCCGCGGCCAAGCTTGCGCCGCAGGTGATTGACGTGGACTTCGAGTACGTTGGAGTCGCGCTCGGTTTCACCGTTGTACAGGTGTTCGGCAAGATGACTTTTCGAAAGGATCTGCTGCGGGTGCAGCATGAAGTAGCGCAGCAGGCGAAACTCTGCGGCGGTCAGTTGCACATCTTCGCCCGCCCGCGTCACACACTGGCGGCCTTCGTCCAGATGCAGGCCGGCCGCTTCCAGGGTCTGCTGGTTGGCCAGGCCGCGGGCACGGCGCAACAACGACTGGATGCGCAACTGCAACTCTTCGGGATGGAAGGGTTTGCTCAGGTAATCGTCGGCACCGGCCTTGAGCCCTTCGATGCGATCGGCCCACGATCCGCGTGCGGTTAGGATCAGCACCGGCGTCGCCAGCCCGCCGTCACGCCATTGCTTGAGTACGTCGAGGCCGGGAATGCCGGGCAGGCCGAGGTCGAGCACGATCAGGTCATAGGGCTCGCTGCTGCCCTGGTAAACCGCGTCACGGCCATCGGCCAGCCAGTCCACCGCGTAACCCAGACGCTGCAGGCCCGCGGTCAGTTCGTCCGCCAGCGAGACGTTGTCCTCGACCAGTAGCAAACGCATCAGTCATCTTCCTCATCTTTGAGCAGTCTGCCCGTGGCGGCGTCGAGCTTGATTTCCCGTACCACTCCGTCGGCGGTCAGCAGTTCGACCTCGTAAGCGTAGACATCGTCGTCCTCCTCCAGCTCAGCCTCCAGCAAGCGGGCGCCGGGATAACGGCCCATGGCCGATTGCAGCAGTTGCTCCAGCGGCAGGATGACGCCCTCGCGACGCAAGTCGAGGGCCTCGTCCTGATCGAGGTCACGGGCCATGGCCAGCGAACAGCAGGCCAGGAGCGCCAGAAGCGTCCAGCGCGCCGCTTGGGAGAGCCGATTCATCAGCGGTCCTGGACGTCCTTGAGCACTTCACCGGTCTTGGCGTCCAGATCGACGTCCCACTCGATGTTCTGCGCATCACGCAGTTCTACCTTGTAGACGTAGCGGCCATAGACATCTTCCAGTTCAGTATCGGTCACGGTAGCGCCGGGATGCTTGGCGACGGCCGCGCCTTTGAGCGCTTCCAGGCTTTTGATCTGGTTGGTCTGGACCAGCTTCACGGCTTCGTCGAGGGGAACGTCCTTGGCCATGGCAACGTTGGCGCCGAGGGCCAGTGCGGCGGTGGCGAACAGAGCGGTCAGAGTCTTCATCGTGTTTCTCCCTTGGGATTCAGTTGGGTACGGGAGAAAGATTACCCGGCCGAACTTAATTGAACCTGAAGCAGGCTGGCGACATGATACCGTCGCTCGCTGTCAACGTCGCGCCAGGCAAGATCGCAGCGATTCTCTATACTCGCCACCTCGACAACGCGAGGCCCGCATGACCGCCATCCAGATCAAATTCCCCGCATTGACCCTCAAAGCGGGAACACGGGCCTTCGCCCGGATTCGCCAGCATGGCTTGCAGGCTGCGGATGTCGGTGTGTTGCCGGGTGCGGCCGGCGGCCCCAAAGCCCTCGGTATCCAGGGACTGGATCTGGCGCTGTTCGGTGACTGGCTACCTGCTGCCCCACGAGAGCGGGCACTGATCGGCGCATCGATCGGCTCCTGGCGCTTTGCCAGCGCCTGCCTGCCAGAACCGGCCCAAGCCATCCGCCGCCTGGGCGAGCTGTATACCGCCCAAGACTTCGCCAAAGGCGTAACTCCGTCCGAGGTCAGCCTCAGTTGCCAGCGCATGCTCGACGAACTACTGGAGGGACGTGATGCCGCCATCCTTTGCAACCCACTTTACCGGCTGAACATTGTCGTAGTGAAAAGCCATGGCCTGCTGGCCGAAGATCATCGTGGCCGCCTGGGTATCGGCCTGTCTTCAGTGATCGCCGACAACCTGATCGGACGAGCGAGGCTAGCGCGCCACTTCGAGCGCGTCATCCTCCACGACGCCCGCAGCACTCCCCCGCTGCTGGCCCTGAAGGATTTTCCGTCACGCTGCCTGCCGCTCGCCAGCGACAACCTGCGCCACGCTCTGCTTGCCTCGGGGTCGATCCCGATGGTCATGGAGGGTGTACGCGACATCCCCGGTGCTGGTGCCGGGACTTACAGGGACGGAGGTCTGCTCGACTATCACCTCGATTTGCCTTACAGCGGCGAGGACATCGTCTTGTACCCCCACTTCACCGATAAAGTGATCCCCGGCTGGTTTGACAAGGCCTTGCCATGGCGACGCGGCAACGCCGAACGCCTGCAGGATGTGCTGCTGCTGGCCCCTTCGGCGCAGTATCTCGCGAAGCTTCCCTACGGCAAACTGCCTGATCGTAGCGATTTCAAGCGTTTCATGGGCGATGCGGACAGCCGCCAACGCTATTGGCGTACTGCGATGAGCGAAAGCCGAAGGTTGGGGGACACGTTCCTGGAGATGCTTGAGCGCGGCACCTTGGGTGACCATCTGCAACCACTGAAGTGACCTTGCTGGTAAACTGCGCTCCAGCATTGGTTCTCAGAGTTAAAGACGCCTTGGAAATCTTCAAAGAGTTTACTTTCGAATCGGCACATCGACTGCCGCACGTACCCGCCGGCCACAAGTGTGGCCGACTGCATGGCCACTCCTTCAAGGTCGCGCTGCACCTGACCGGGCCGCTGGATCCACATACCGGCTGGATCCGCGACTTCGCCGAGATCAAAGCCATCTTCAAGCCGCTGTACGAGCAACTGGACCACAATTATCTGAATGACATCCCCGGTCTTGAAAATCCGACCAGTGAGGTCATCGCCAAATGGATCTGGGATCAGATGAAACCATTGCTGCCGGAACTGAGCAAAGTGCGGATTCATGAGACCTGCACCAGCGGCTGCGAGTACACAGGCGACTGATCGCTGTTTGCTACGAAAGAGGGCTTGCCACGTAATCGAGGCAAGCCCTTTTTCGTTGTGTGCATTGTGTTACGCCATGAAAGACAAAACCCCTACCTGCGTACGCAGATAGGGGTTTCGGAATTTAATCTTGACGATGACCTACTCTCACATGGAGAAGCTCCACACTACCATCGGCGATGCATCGTTTCACTGCTGAGTTCGGGATGGGATCAGGTGGTTCCAATGCTCTATGGTCGTCAAGAAATTCTGTGTGCCAACTCGTCTTTCGACGCTTCGGCAAGTCGGGTATGTGATCTTTGTGGGTTCACGAATCTTCGGTTCATTCGTCTTCACCACCACAATCCGGCTTCCGCGCAGATTGCTTGGGTGTTATATGGTCAAGCCTCACGGGCAATTAGTATTGGTTAGCTCAACGCCTCACAGCGCTTACACACCCAACCTATCAACGTCGTAGTCTTCGACGGCCCTTCAGGGAGCTCAAGGCTCCAGTGAGATCTCATCTTGAGGCAAGTTTCCCGCTTAGATGCTTTCAGCGGTTATCTCTTCCGAACATAGCTACCCGGCAATGCCACTGGCGTGACAACCGGAACACCAGAGGTTCGTCCACTCCGGTCCTCTCGTACTAGGAGCAGCCCCTCTCAAATCTCAAACGTCCACGGCAGATAGGGACCGAACTGTCTCACGACGTTCTAAACCCAGCTCGCGTACCACTTTAAATGGCGAACAGCCATACCCTTGGGACCGGCTTCAGCCCCAGGATGTGATGAGCCGACATCGAGGTGCCAAACACCGCCGTCGATATGAACTCTTGGGCGGTATCAGCCTGTTATCCCCGGAGTACCTTTTATCCGTTGAGCGATGGCCCTTCCATACAGAACCACCGGATCACTAAGACCTACTTTCGTACCTGCTCGACGTGTCTGTCTCGCAGTCAAGCGCGCTTTTGCCTTTATACTCTACGACCGATTTCCGACCGGTCTGAGCGCACCTTCGTACTCCTCCGTTACTCTTTAGGAGGAGACCGCCCCAGTCAAACTACCCACCATACACTGTCCTCGATCCGGATAACGGACCTGAGTTAGAACCTCAAAGTTGCCAGGGTGGTATTTCAAGGATGGCTCCACGCGAACTGGCGTCCACGCTTCAAAGCCTCCCACCTATCCTACACAAGCAAATTCAAAGTCCAGTGCAAAGCTATAGTAAAGGTTCACGGGGTCTTTCCGTCTAGCCGCGGATACACTGCATCTTCACAGCGATTTCAATTTCACTGAGTCTCGGGTGGAGACAGCGCCGCCATCGTTACGCCATTCGTGCAGGTCGGAACTTACCCGACAAGGAATTTCGCTACCTTAGGACCGTTATAGTTACGGCCGCCGTTTACCGGGGCTTCGATCAAGAGCTTCGCGTTAGCTAACCCCATCAATTAACCTTCCGGCACCGGGCAGGCGTCACACCCTATACGTCCACTTTCGTGTTTGCAGAGTGCTGTGTTTTTAATAAACAGTCGCAGCGGCCTGGTATCTTCGACCGACATGGGCTTACGGAGCAAGTCCTTCACCCTCGCCGGCGCACCTTCTCCCGAAGTTACGGTGCCATTTTGCCTAGTTCCTTCACCCGAGTTCTCTCAAGCGCCTTGGTATTCTCTACCCAACCACCTGTGTCGGTTTGGGGTACGGTTCCCGGTTATCTGAAGCTTAGAAGCTTTTCTTGGAAGCATGGCATCAACCACTTCGCGCTCTAGGAGCGCTCGTCATCAGCTCTCGGCCTTGAGATCCCGGATTTACCTAAGATCTCAGCCTACCACCTTAAACTTGGACAACCAACGCCAAGCTGGCCTAGCCTTCTCCGTCCCTCCATCGCAATAACCGGAAGTACAGGAATATTAACCTGTTTTCCATCGACTACGCTTTTCAGCCTCGCCTTAGGGACCGACTAACCCTGCGTCGATTAACGTTGCGCAGGAAACCTTGGTCTTTCGGCGTGGGTGTTTTTCACACCCATTGTCGTTACTCATGTCAGCATTCGCACTTCTGATACCTCCAGCAAGCTTCTCAACTCACCTTCACAGGCTTACAGAACGCTCCTCTACCGCATCACCTAAGTGATACCCGTAGCTTCGGTGTATGGTTTGAGCCCCGTTACATCTTCCGCGCAGGCCGACTCGACTAGTGAGCTATTACGCTTTCTTTAAAGGGTGGCTGCTTCTAAGCCAACCTCCTAGCTGTCTAAGCCTTCCCACATCGTTTCCCACTTAACCATAACTTTGGGACCTTAGCTGACGGTCTGGGTTGTTTCCCTTTTCACGACGGACGTTAGCACCCGCCGTGTGTCTCCCATGCTCGGCACTTCCAGGTATTCGGAGTTTGCATCGGTTTGGTAAGTCGGGATGACCCCCTAGCCGAAACAGTGCTCTACCCCCTGGAGTGATACATGAGGCGCTACCTAAATAGCTTTCGAGGAGAACCAGCTATCTCCGAGCTTGATTAGCCTTTCACTCCGATCCACAGGTCATCCGCTAACTTTTCAACGGTAGTCGGTTCGGTCCTCCAGTCAGTGTTACCTAACCTTCAACCTGCCCATGGATAGATCGCCCGGTTTCGGGTCTATACCCAGCGACTAAACGCCCTATTAAGACTCGCTTTCGCTACGCCTCCCCTATTCGGTTAAGCTCGCCACTGAATATAAGTCGCTGACCCATTATACAAAAGGTACGCAGTCACCTAACAAAGTAGGCTCCCACTGCTTGTACGCATACGGTTTCAGGTTCTATTTCACTCCCCTCTCCGGGGTTCTTTTCGCCTTTCCCTCACGGTACTGGTTCACTATCGGTCAGTCAGTAGTATTTAGCCTTGGAGGATGGTCCCCCCATATTCAGACAAAGTTTCTCGTGCTCCGTCCTACTCGATTTCATTGACAAGAGATTTTCGTGTACGGGGCTATCACCCACTATGGCGGCACTTTCCAGAGCCTTCCACTAATCTCAAATCAACTTAAGGGCTAGTCCCCGTTCGCTCGCCACTACTAAGGGAATCTCGGTTGATTTCTTTTCCTCAGGGTACTTAGATGTTTCAGTTCCCCTGGTTCGCCTCTTGCACCTATGTATTCAGTGCAAGATAACCATCTTGTGATGGCTGGGTTCCCCCATTCAGAGATCTCCGGATCAAAGTCTGTTTGCCGACTCCCCGAAGCTTATCGCAGGCTACCACGTCTTTCATCGCCTCTGACTGCCAAGGCATCCACCGTATGCGCTTCTTCACTTGACCATATAACCCCAAGCAATCTGGTTATACTGTGAAGACGACATTCGCCGAAAATTCATGAAAACTCACAAATTTTACCTTAGCCTGACAAAACACCAGTGAAAGTGCTTCATCAGTCTTTCTATCACATACCCAAATTTTTAAAGAACGATTCTGATAAAGATCAGAAATCAATATTCGAGCCGAATATTCATTTCTAAGCTTTGACAGGAAACAGTGGATGGTGGAGCCAAGCGGGATCGAACCGCTGACCTCCTGCGTGCAAGGCAGGCGCTCTCCCAGCTGAGCTATGGCCCCAACAAGAAACTGGTGGGTCTGGGCAGATTCGAACTGCCGACCTCACCCTTATCAGGGGTGCGCTCTAACCAACTGAGCTACAGACCCAGTTAAGAGCTGTTACCGTAATCGTCTTCTTCAAGGAATCAAGCAATTCGTGTGGGAGCTCATGATACGGCTGATGTCGTCGATTAAGGAGGTGATCCAGCCGCAGGTTCCCCTACGGCTACCTTGTTACGACTTCACCCCAGTCATGAATCACACCGTGGTAACCGTCCTCCCGAAGGTTAGACTAGCTACTTCTGGTGCAACCCACTCCCATGGTGTGACGGGCGGTGTGTACAAGGCCCGGGAACGTATTCACCGCGACATTCTGATTCGCGATTACTAGCGATTCCGACTTCACGCAGTCGAGTTGCAGACTGCGATCCGGACTACGATCGGTTTTGTGAGATTAGCTCCACCTCGCGGCTTGGCAACCCTCTGTACCGACCATTGTAGCACGTGTGTAGCCCAGGCCGTAAGGGCCATGATGACTTGACGTCATCCCCACCTTCCTCCGGTTTGTCACCGGCAGTCTCCTTAGAGTGCCCACCATTACGTGCTGGTAACTAAGGACAAGGGTTGCGCTCGTTACGGGACTTAACCCAACATCTCACGACACGAGCTGACGACAGCCATGCAGCACCTGTGTCAGAGTTCCCGAAGGCACCAATCCATCTCTGGAAAGTTCTCTGCATGTCAAGGCCTGGTAAGGTTCTTCGCGTTGCTTCGAATTAAACCACATGCTCCACCGCTTGTGCGGGCCCCCGTCAATTCATTTGAGTTTTAACCTTGCGGCCGTACTCCCCAGGCGGTCAACTTAATGCGTTAGCTGCGCCACTAAAGTCTCAAGGACCCCAACGGCTAGTTGACATCGTTTACGGCGTGGACTACCAGGGTATCTAATCCTGTTTGCTCCCCACGCTTTCGCACCTCAGTGTCAGTATCAGTCCAGGTGGTCGCCTTCGCCACTGGTGTTCCTTCCTATATCTACGCATTTCACCGCTACACAGGAAATTCCACCACCCTCTACCATACTCTAGCTCGCCAGTTTTGGATGCAGTTCCCAGGTTGAGCCCGGGGATTTCACATCCAACTTAACGAACCACCTACGCGCGCTTTACGCCCAGTAATTCCGATTAACGCTTGCACCCTCTGTATTACCGCGGCTGCTGGCACAGAGTTAGCCGGTGCTTATTCTGTCGGTAACGTCAAAACAGCAAGGTATTAGCTTACTGCCCTTCCTCCCAACTTAAAGTGCTTTACAATCCGAAGACCTTCTTCACACACGCGGCATGGCTGGATCAGGCTTTCGCCCATTGTCCAATATTCCCCACTGCTGCCTCCCGTAGGAGTCTGGACCGTGTCTCAGTTCCAGTGTGACTGATCATCCTCTCAGACCAGTTACGGATCGTCGCCTTGGTGAGCCATTACCTCACCAACTAGCTAATCCGACCTAGGCTCATCTGATAGCGCAAGGCCCGAAGGTCCCCTGCTTTCTCCCGTAGGACGTATGCGGTATTAGCGTTCCTTTCGAAACGTTGTCCCCCACTACCAGGCAGATTCCTAGGTATTACTCACCCGTCCGCCGCTGAATCGAAGAGCAAGCTCTTCTCATCCGCTCGACTTGCATGTGTTAGGCCTGCCGCCAGCGTTCAATCTGAGCCATGATCAAACTCTTCAGTTCAATACTGCTTGGGTTTTGAGAAAACCCTAAACTTGGCTCAGCAATCTCAAAATGAACTATTTCGATTTCTCGTATAGTCACTTGTGATGCTGATAATCTTTTTGACTATCAGTCCATTATCACAAGCACCCACACGAATTGCTTGATTCGATTGTTAAAGAGCGTTTGGTTAAGAGCGTTTCGTCTCAACCGAGGCGCGCATTCTACGCCTTCCTCTAAGTCTGTCAAGCGTTTATTTTGAAGTCTTTCAGAATTTCTCGTTCAACTTCAAACACTTGACTCGCTGCGATCTCTCTCAGCGGGAGGCGAATTCTACAGCGTTACAACCTGCTGTCAACTGCCTTTTTTCACCGCTTCCGATGAAGACCGGAGCACTTCCGATACTACCCGGAACGTTTAACTCGTTGATTTTCAAGGAGTTTTTCGTTCCGACTGCGCCGGAAGTGGGGCGAATTATAGAGAGATAAAACGGGGCGTCAAGCACTTATTGGAAAATAAGCTCGACAAAGAAATTTGCGCACTATATTGCTCACGCGCCCCACTGTTGCGCATCATAGGGCCATCCAATCTTTGTCCCACAGGAATGCCCCTTCGCAATGAACACCCAACCCCGCAGCCTCGCCGCTACGCTGTTTCCCGTCGGCGTGCTGCTGATTGCCATGGCCTCGATCCAGTCGGGCGCCTCACTGGCCAAGACGCTATTTCCATTGATCGGCCCCGAGGGCACCACAACCCTGCGCCTGCTGTTCGCCAGCGTCATCATGCTGCTTCTGTTGCGCCCGTGGCGCGCGCGCCTCACAGCCAGCACTCTTAAAACCGTAGTGATCTACGGTGCGGCGCTGGGCGGCATGAACCTTCTCTTCTATATGTCACTGCAGACCGTGCCGCTGGGCATCGCCGTCGCTCTCGAATTCACCGGCCCGCTGGCAGTGGCGCTGTACGCATCGCGCCGCCCGCTGGACTTCTTCTGGATAGGGCTGGCCGTCGCCGGCCTGCTGCTGTTGATTCCGATCGGCGACACCGGCAGCGGCATCGACCCACTTGGCGCCTGCTTCGCGCTGGGCGCCGGCGTGTGCTGGGCACTGTATATCCTTTACGGCCAGAAAGCCGGTGCCGAGAACGGCATTCAAACCGCTGCCCTGGGCGTGGTGATCGCAGCCATAGTGGTGGCCCCCATCGGCATCGCCCAGGCAGGCACCGCCTTGTTGAACCCCGCACTCATCCCTGTCGCCCTCGGTGTAGCCATTCTTTCCACCGCGCTACCGTACAGCCTGGAAATGGTCGCCCTCACCCGCCTCCCGGCGCGGACATTCGGTACGCTGATGAGCATTGAGCCAGCGTTCGGTGCGCTTTCCGGCCTGCTTTTCCTGAATGAAGTACTGACAGTGGCCCAGTGGCTGGCCATCGCAGCGATCATTGCGGCCTCGGTAGGTGCCACCCTGTCGATGCGCAAGGAAAGCCCGCCTCTGGTTGCAGCGGACTGATTGAGAAATATTTTCATTTAAAATCACACAAGTGATTGTGCCGTCCACGCAACCCTGTTTAAGCTGTGGCCCGTGTCTCAAAATTGAACCTTTTAGATCGGGCCAGGGACGAATCAGCATCAGGGAGATGCGACGCAAGCAAACACGGGCGCAGACCCGCGGAAGCCTTAAGGACAGGAATGAAACGAATTTTGCTCCTCCTCGCCATTCTCGCGATCGCTGGTTGCGCCGCCACCGCGAAAGACGAAGTCAAGCGCGGCAAGAAAGGGCTGCACATAAACTGCTCCGGCCTGTCCTCCTCCTGGAACAAGTGCTACAGCAAGGCAGAAACCTCCTGTGGCAGCAAAGGCTACAAGGTCATCGCCAAGTCGGGAGACGGTGATGAAGAACCCGGCGACTATCCTTTCGGACTCAATCCTGCCGGCTACACCAGCCGCAGCATGATCGTCATCTGTAAATAAGAAAGGGCAACCCTCGGGTTGCCCTTTCCAGTATCGCTATCGACTGACGGCGGCCGTTCGCGTCTTCAGCCACTCCAGCGCGGGCCCTTCCAGCAATGGCTCAAGACGACGCCGCACTTCGGCGTGGTAACCGTCGAGCCAGGCTGTTTCCTCTTGAGTAAGGTGTTCGACCAACAGACAGCGTGTATCGATCGGGCACAAGGTCAGGGTTTCGAATTCAAGGAAGTCACCGAAGGCGCTGTTGCCCGACTCGCGGTTGAATACCAGGTTCTCGATCCGCACACCCCAGTGCCCCGGCCGGTAGGTTCCCGGTTCGATGGAGGTGATCATCCCCGGCTGCATGGCTGTCTGCGGCAAGGTCGCGGCTTGGTAGGCAATGACCTGCGGCCCCTCGTGAACGTTCATGAAATAGCCAACGCCGTGGCCGGTCCCGTGGCCGTAGTCGACCTGCTCTGCCCATAACGGCGCACGAGCGATGGCATCAAGCAGCGGCGACAGGATGCCTCGCGGGAACCTCGCTCTCGACAGGGCGATGACACCTTTGAGCACCCGCGTGCAATCCGCTTTCTGCTCCTGCGTCGGGGTTCCGATCGGCACCATCCGCGTGATATCGGTGGTTCCCCCCAGGTACTGCCCGCCAGAGTCGATCAGCAGCAAGCCATCACCCTCGATCAGCGCGTGGGACGCCTCGGTGGCACGGTAGTGCGGCATCGCACCGTTGGCGTTGAAGGCTGCGATGGTCGCGAAACTCAGCGAAACGAACCCCGGGCGCCGGGCCCTGGCGGCACTGAGATGTTCGTCGACAGTGACTTCGCTGATGACTTCACGCCCTTGCGCCGTCTCGAACCAGGCGAAGAACTCACAAAGCGCAGCGCCATCCTGCTCCATGACCTGACGGATATGCTGCAGATCCGCATCGCTCTTGCGCGATTTGGCGAGGGTGGTCGGGTTGATCCCTTCGAGCAACCGGACACCCTCATCGACATGCGCCAGCAGTCCACTGGTGACCTTGGCAGGATCGATCAAAAGCGTGCTGCCTGCCGGGATCGTCGCCAGCTCTTCAGCGACCTGAGGGTAATCCCGCACGTCGATGCCATCGGCCGCCAGCGTCCTGCGCAGATCGGGGTTGACCTTGTCCTGTGCGACGAAAAGAATCGCCGCGCTCTGGCTGACGAGGGCAAAGGAGACGAAGACCGGATTATAGGAAACGTCGCTACCGCGAAGATTGAACAGCCAGGCGATATCGTCAAGAGTCGCGATGAAATGCCAGTCGGCGCCACGCTCGGAGAGTACCTTGCGCAGATCCGCCAGTTTCTCTCCCCGACTCACCGTTGCGTGGGGCGGCAGGTGTGCGTAAACCGGCTCGTTCGGCAGCGCCGGACGATCGCTCCAGACCTCGGCGAGCAGATCCCGCTGCATCAGCAAGCGAACATTGCGCGCCTTCAAGCGCTCCCCCAGTTGCCGCGCCGACGCCAGGGACATCACTGCTCCGTCCACGGCCACCGCGCCATCGCGGGCTACGTTATCAGCCAGCCAGTCCAGCGGCCCCGGGCGCCCCGGCTGCAACCTGACCAGTTCGATACCACTGCCGGCCAGTTCTCGCTCGGCCTGCTCCCAGTAACGACTGTCGGCCCACAGCCCGGCGAAGTCAGCGGTCAGCACCAGGGTGCCGACCGACCCGTGAAAGCCCGAGAGCCATTGTCGACCCTGCCAGTAGCCCGGCAGATATTCGGAAAGATGGGGGTCGGCGGATGGCACCAGCAACGCATCGACCCCCTCGCTGCGCATCACCTGGCGCACCCGCGCCACACGGTTACTGATCGCATCCTGCGTTGTCGGCTGACTGTTCATGCTCACTCCTGTCCACGGCCGTTAGATCTGGCCAGTGATAATGGAGCAGGCCTCAGCCCCGGGCAACACCCCAGAACGGCGCCGGACGCAGCGCAGACCTGATGGCTAGGGACGCCCGCTCGATATCCGTGTCAGACGTGAAACGCCCCAGGCTCAGGCGGATGGTCTGGCCTGCCAGGTAGTCGTCATGTCCTAGCGCCAGCAACACATGGGAGGGTGCACTGCTGCCGGAATTGCAGGCCGAAGTGGAGGAAAATGCCAAGGTGGCACCGAGGGCAGGAAGGTCCAGCGAATCGCCGCCGAACGTCAGGCTGAGGGTGTGGGGAATGCTTTGCCGAGGATCACCGTTTATCACGAGACCGGAAATATCCTTCAAGCTTTCGAGAAGTTGCTTACGCAAACATCGTATGCGTGAAAGCTCTTCCTCTTGCACTTCTCCAGCCAGTGCAAACGCTGCGCCCATGGCAGCAATCTGATGGGTCGCCAGGGTTCCGGAACGCAGCCCGCCTTCGTGACCGCCACCATGAATCTGCGCCTGCAGCAGCGGCCTGGCCCGATCACCCACGTACAGTGCGCCAATGCCCTTCGGCCCGTACACCTTGTGCGCAGAGAACGACACCACATCCACTGGCCACTGACCCAGGTCGATCGACACCTTGCCGGCTGCCTGGGCGGCGTCCACATGGAATAACGCACCATGGCGACGAACAATGTCGCCGATCGCTTCCACATCAGTGAGCGTACCGAGCTCGTTGTTGACCAGCATCAGCGACACGAGAAAGGTGTCCGCACGCAACGCCGCCAGTACCGCGCGAGGCGTGACAAGACCGTTGGCATCGGGCGTGAGGTAGGTGACCTCAAAGCCGGCATCCTGCAATTGCCTGGCAGTGTCGAGCACCGCCTTGTGTTCGATGCGACTGGTGATGATGTGGCCACCCTGACGTCCCTGGGCCAGCCCCTTGAGGGCGAGGTTGTTCGATTCGGTGGCGCCGGAGGTCCACACCAGTTGCTCGGCACGCGCCCCGACCAGCCCGGCCACCTGCGCTCGCGCCAGCTCCACGGCCCGGCGCGCCTGCTGCCCGTATCGGTGCGAACTGGACGCCGGATTGCCGAAAGTACCCGAAGCGCCCAGGCACTTGACCATCACATCGATCACTCGCTCGTCGACAGGTGTCGTGGCGGCGTAGTCGAAATACAGCGGTAGATTTTCCATGGTTCAAGGCTCTCTGGCAGTTGTCGCCCAGGAAAGCGGTGCGCTTCCCGAATCCTGAAGCCAGTGTGCCTCAATCGATCATAGAACCAATAATTATCAATTTTCATATTTATATAACCTGAATATCGATGCGTGCATTGCCGCTGAACTTCCTCCATCTCTCGCGTTTCACAACAGATATCCCTAGCTGCTGGAGCATTGCCCATGCCCCGCCCGACACATCGCAAGCACGGCGTGCTGTTGCTCGACAACCGGGAAAGTACCCCTGACCACGAGCACGCGGTTCACTGCAAGCTGGCCCAACACCTTGCCGCGCTGCTGCACACCGACGTAGTGGACGCCGCACCCGATGACAGCGGTAACCTCTACTACCTGCCCACGACGACACTGATCGACCCGGCACTCCAACGCCCGCTGGGCATCACCTCGATCACCGATTTCTTCGGCGGCATGGTTGACCACCCCTACATGGCCACCAAGGCCATTTCTCACCCATTGCCCGCCAATGCCAGTTTTCCGCCCGGCTGGACCAACGACTTCGCGCGCCACGCCAGCGATGCGTTGCTCAAGGGCTACACGGTCTTCAGTACCGCAGACGCCTTGCGCGCCGCGCCGCTACTGCTGCAGGACGGACCGCTGCGGGTGAAACCTGTGCGTGCCACCGCCGGGCGCGGCCAGGTTGTCATCGACGACATCGCCGCGCTCGATGCGCTGTTGCAGGACATGGACCCAGACGAACTGGCACTGTGGGGCCTGGTGCTGGAAGAAAACCTTGGCCAGGTCGAGACCTTCAGTGTCGGCCAGGCACTGGTGGCCGGGATTGTCTGCAGCTATTACGGCGTGCAGAGCCTTACCCGCGACCATCAGGGCGAGTCGGTCTATGGCGGCTCCGACCTGGTGCTGGTACGCGGCGGCTATGACGCGCTGCTGCAGTTGGAGCTTGAAGACCCGCTGCGCCTGGCGATCACCCAGGCACATACCTACGAGCATGCCGCGATGCAGTCATTTCCCGGCTTTCTCGCTTCCCGGCGCAATTACGACGTGGCTCGCGGCCTGACAGCCCAGGGCAGCACCCGCAGCGGCGTACTGGAGCAGTCCTGGCGTATCGGCGGAGCCAGCAGCGCCGAATTGCTGGCCCTGCGCGCCTTCGCCGACGATCCGGCGCTGCAACGCATTCGCGCCTCAACCCACGAGGTGTTCGGCGAGGGGCAACTACCCGCCGACGCCACGCTTTTCTATCAGGGGGACGACCGTGAAGTCGGACGAATCTGCAAATACGCGAGGATCCGCGACTATGACCATCCATAGCGAAAGCCTCGACATCCTGGTCGACGGCGAAACCATCGCCGGCACCCTGCTCAGCCCGAGCCCGAAAGTACCGGGCATTCTCTTCGTCCACGGCTGGGGCGGCAGTCAGCAGCGCGACCTGGCAAGGGCCAAGCAGATCACCGGCCTGGGTTGCGTGTGCATGACCTTCGACCTGCGCGGCCATGAGAAGACCGAAAGCCAGCGACGCAGCGTCACCCGCGAACAGAACTTCGCCGATCTGCTGGCGGCCTACGACAAGCTGGTCAGCCACCCGGCGGTGGATACCAGCTCCATCGCGGTGATTGGCAGCAGCTACGGCGGCTACCTGGCCACCCTGCTCACCCGCCAGCGCCCGGTGAAATGGCTGGCACTGCGAGTACCGGCGCTGTATTGGGACGACGAGTGGAGCCAGCCCAAGCAGGCCCTCGATCGCCAGCGCCTGTCACAATACCGGCTGATGACCCTCGGCCCCGGCGACAACCGCGCGCTGGCGGCCTGCGCGGAATTCAGCGGTGACGTGCTGCTGGTGGAGTCGGAGACCGATGACTATGTGCCCCACAGTACATTGATGAGTTACCGCTCGGCCTTCGTATGCGCCCATTCGCTGACCCACCGCATCGTCGACGGCGCCGATCACGCGCTGTCCAGCGACCGCAGCCAGAAGGCCTACAGCGCGCTGCTGTCAGCCTGGATCAGCGAGATGGTCATTGGCGCGCGACTGGATCGCTACCCGCACCACTCGCCCTGGTACTCATGACCCCGGCAGCGCCGTGACCTGGCAGTGCAGGCCGCCTTCGGCCGTGCGCGCCAGGCTGCTCAGCGTCTGGAAAGCCGAGAAATTCACCCCTCGCGCCTGGTGCTCGCGCAACAGATCGAGAAACGGTTCCCGGTCGAAGCTGCCGATAGCCGCCTCCCAATCGGAACGCGATTGCCATTGCAGATAGTGCAGCACGCGACTCCCGTCGTCGCTGGCCTGCACGCTGACGCCCACCAGGCCCGCATGCTCGAAGGCCAGGCGTTCGCTGCGGACGGAGAGCGCCTCAGCCAGCGCCTGCTGGTGCCGCGGCACCACTTCGAATTCGATCAGTTGGGTGAAACACAGGGTGTTGCCTGTCGGCGTCATCAACCTTTCCCCTTTTCATGCCGGAAACATCTGCCAGGGCAGTAGCCTGCCCACTTGTGATACCTGGTCCGGCACGGTAAAACCTCCAGTTAACTCAAGGTCAAGAGAATCTTTCATGGAAGACAAAAGCCTCAGCGTCGGTCAGCTCGCCGCACGCAGCGGCGTGGCGGTGACCGCGTTGCATTTCTACGAAAGCAAAGGGCTGATCTTCAGTACCCGCAGCGCTGGCAATCAGCGGCGCTTTCCGCGGGAGACCCTGCGCCGGGTGGCGGTGATCAAGATGGCGCAACGCCTCGGCCTGCCGCTGTCGAGCATTCATGACGCCCTGAGCAGCCTGCCGAGCCATCGCGCGCCGAGCGCTGCGGACTGGCGGCGGCTGTCAGCGCAATGGCGTGACGACCTGACCGAACGGATCGAAAACCTGATGATGCTGCGCGACCAGCTCGACGGCTGCATCGGCTGCGGCTGCATGTCGATGCAGAGCTGTCCGCTGCGCAATTACCAGGACCAGTTGGCCGAGCAGGGTCCCGGCCCGCACCCGCCAGCGTCCACGCAGAATCAGTGACTCAAGCCTGACCCGTGACCTGGCGTCGGTAGTCGCTTGGCGCCAGCCCGGTGACCTTGTGAAACACCTTGCGAAAAGCACCCGGGTCCTGATAGCCGACGCCCCAGGCGATCTGATCGATGCTGCGGCGGGTGAATTCCAGCATGCGGCAGGCCCGGCCGACCCGGACTTGCTGACAGTATTCGGTCGGTTTCAACCCTGTGGCGCTGCGAAAGCGCCGCAGAAAAGTACGCTCCTCCAGCCCGGCACATTCGGCCATCACCGCAACACTGACCTCCCGCGCCCCGGTGCTCTGCAGCCAGTGCTGGACCTTCAACACCGCTTCGTCGCCGTGATCCAGACGCGGGCTGAAAGTGCTGCCGGCCGGTTTCAGCTGAATTCGCTCCACCGCCAGAAAACGCGCGGTTTCCGCTGCGAGGGTCTGCCCCAGGAAGCGCTCCACCAGGTTCAGTCCCACGTCGGTCCAGGCCATGAGCCCGGCACTGGTGATCACATCGCCGTCGTCCAGCAGCGGAACATTGGCCTCCACTTTCACCTGCGGGAAACGCTCGGCCAGCGATTGGGCAAAGGTCCAGTGGGTCGACGCCGAACGGCCATCGATCAGGCCACTGGCGGCGATGAAGAACACGCCGACACAGACCGAGGCAAGCAATGCGCCGTCGGCGTGCCAGTCGCGCAATTGCTGGCGATGGCGCTCGAGTGTCTGCGTGCTCAATTCCGAACCGAGGCTGGGCGGCACGATCATCGCGCGCGGTTTATGACTTGCCCGCGGGTGGCTGTCGAAGGTCGTCGCCAGACGGCCCTCCACTTCCTGCCAGTGACACACCCGCAATGGCGCAAGCTGCCGGGCGCCCATGTCGATGGCCACGCGATTGGCCACTGCGAACAGGTCGGTCAGGCCATGCACCGCCGCTTGCTGCGCCCCCGGGTACACCAGGATGCCGATCTCGGTCGGCTCGCCCGTACAGGTCATTGTCAGTTTTTCCCGTCAAATTGTCGGTCGCGCCAATCTTCAGAAGCGCCGGGCAAGCCTATAACTATCCACCACAACGTCACCATCCTTCTGAGGAAGCAACATGAGCAAGCACGCCCTGATCATCATCGACATCCAGAACGACTATTTCCCCGGCGGCAAGTGGACGCTGGCCGGTGTCGAAGCTGCCGCTGACAATGCCGCCAAGGCTCTGGCCGCGGCCCGCGCCAGAGGCGACCTGGTGGTGCACGTGCGGCATGAGTTCGAATCCGCCGACGCGCCCTTCTTCGTGCCGGGTTCGGAAGGCGCGCGGATTCATTCGAAGGTGGCGGTGGCCGAAGGCGAAGCGGTCGTGCTCAAGCACAAGGTCAACGCCTTCCTCGACACACCACTGCCGGGCCTGCTCGAAGAACAGCGGATCACCGACCTGACCATCGTCGGCAACATGAGCCACGTCTGTGTCGACGGCGCCACCCGCGCCGCATCAGACCTCGGCTACAACGTCACCGTACTGCACGACGCCTGCGCCAGCCGCGACCTTGAATTCAACGGCGTGAACGTGCCGGCAGCCCAAGTACATGCGGCCTACATGGCCGCATTGGCGTTCGGCTACGCCAAGGTGATCTCCACCGAGCAATGGCTGGCTGCCTGAGTCAGATCACCACATTGCGTACAAAACGCACGGCCACCTCGCCGTCGTTGCGATAACCATGGGCACGGTTGCTGGCGTAGCTGATGAACTCGCCGGCAACCAGCCGCTGCTCCTGGCCGTCGATCAACAGGGTCAGGCAACCCTCGAAGACGAAGATCTGCTCGCTGAAGCCCTCGGGGTCGCAGTGGGTGACGTAGTGCTCGCCCGGCTCCAGGCGCCACTCCCACAGCTCCACTTCGCGGCGCGCCGGCGTGCTGGCCAGCAGTACCGCCTTGCTGCCGGCATACTCGCCAGCCCAGGCCAGCTCGTTGATGCGACTGGAATCACGGTTGTCCGGCGCCTTGATCAGATCGCTGAACGCTACGCCGAGGGCTTCGGCGATCAGGTCGAGCGTCGACAGGCTGACATTCTTCTCCCCGGCCTCGATCGCCACCAGCATGCGCCGGCTCACGCCCGAACGCTCGGCCAGGGCGCTCTGGCTCAGCCCGGCATCGTGCCGCAGGCGGCGCACATTCTGACTGACGTGTTGCAAGACAGACGCGCGCGAATTGGAATCTTTGTCCACGTAGATGCTCACTCGAAGGGATTTGCGCAGTATACTGCCCAACTTTGCCGCGCATTGTGCGTCGCCTCTTCTTTCGTGTGCAAGCTCATGACCACTCCCAATCCCGCGCGTCCCGCTTTCACGTTCCGCCTGAGCAAGGCAGAACTGGTCCTGGTGTTCATCACCATGCTGTGGGGCGGCACCTTCCTGATCGTGCACAACGTCATGACCGTCAGCGGTCCGATGTTCTTCGTCGGCCTGCGTTTCGCCGCCGCCGCGCTGTTCGTCGGCGCCATCTGTTTCCGCTCGCTGCCGGGGCTGACCCTGCTGGAACTGAAGGCCGGAGTGTTGATCGGGGTGTCGATCATGCTCGGCTATGGCTTGCAGACCGTGGGGTTGCAGACCATCAGCAGCAGCCAGTCGGCGTTCATCACCGCGCTCTACGTGCCCTTCGTGCCGCTGCTGCAATGGCTGGTACTGGGCCGTCGTCCCGGACTGATGCCCAGCCTCGGTATTGCCCTCGCGTTCTCCGGCCTGATGCTGCTGGCCGGCCCGACCGGGGGTTCGGTGCACTTCAGCGCTGGCGAAATCGCCACCCTGGTGAGCGCCGTGGCAATTGCCGCCGAAATCATTCTGATCGGCAACTACGCCGGAAAAGTCGATGTACGCCGGGTCACCGTGGTGCAACTGGCCACCGCGTCGGCGCTGTCGTTCATGATGGTGGTCCCGACCCAGGAACGCCTGCCGGATTTCTCGTGGCTGCTGCTGACTTCCGCGATCGGCCTCGGCGCCATGAGTGCGGTGATCCAGGTTGCAATGAACTGGGCACAGAAGTCGGTTTCACCCACACGCGCTACGCTGATCTACGCCGGTGAACCGGTCTGGGCGGGAATTGTCGGACGTATCGCCGGTGACCGTCTTCCGGGCCTGGCCCTGATCGGTGGCGCACTGATCGTCATCGCCGTGGTGGTGAGTGAGTTGAAGATCAGACGTCAGGAAGAAAAACCGGCGATGTCCACCGCCGACGAGAAGGAGGCCGACCCGGGCGTTTGAAGGAAACCGGGTTCTCGTCATGCGGAAACTGTTATAAGAAAAAAGATTTTTCTTACAATTCTTGTAGGATTCTGCGACAGCTTCGAGGTTGGTGATCCCCGAGCCGTTCCGTATGATCTCCTGCAAATTTCCGCAGATTAGATATCTATGTCCTTGATAGTTCTACTGCTTCTGCCGTTTGTTGGGAGCTGTCTGGCAGGTGTCCTGCCGCACAACGCGCGTAACTCGGAGTCGCTGCTGGCCGGCCTCGTGGCCCTGGTCGGCACCGTGCAGGTCGCCATGCTGTATCCGCAGATCGCCGATGGCGGCGTGATCCGCGAGGAAATCCTCTGGCTGCCGAGCATGGGGCTCAACGTCATCCTGCGCATGGATGGTTTCGCCTGGCTGTTCTCCTTGCTGGTGCTGGGCATCGGCACGCTGGTGTCGCTGTACGCGCGCTACTACATGTCACCGCAAGACCCGGTACCACGCTTTTTCGCCTTCTTCCTCGCCTTCATGGGCGCCATGCTGGGCCTGGTGATCTCCGGCAACCTGATCCAGATCGTGTTCTTCTGGGAACTCACCAGCCTGTTTTCCTTCCTGCTGATCGGCTACTGGCACCACCGCGCCGACGCCCGCCGTGGCGCCTACATGGCGCTGATGGTCACCGGAGCCGGCGGCCTGTGCCTGCTGGCAGGGGTGATCCTGCTCGGCCATGTGGTCGGCAGCTATGACCTGGACCGCGTGCTGGCGTCCGGCGACGCCATCCGCAACCACGCCCTGTACCCGGTCCTGCTGCCACTTATCCTGCTGGGTGCCCTGAGCAAGAGCGCGCAATTCCCCTTCCACTTCTGGCTGCCCCACGCGATGGCGGCCCCCACCCCGGTGTCGGCGTACCTGCACTCGGCAACCATGGTCAAGGCCGGGGTCTTTCTTCTGGCGCGGCTCTGGCCGGTACTTTCCGGCAGCGAGGAATGGTTCTGGATCGTCGGCGGCGCCGGGGCCTGCACCCTGTTGCTGGGCGCCTACGCGGCCATGTTCCAGAACGACCTCAAGGGCCTGCTGGCCTATTCCACCATCAGCCACCTCGGCCTGATCACCCTGCTGCTGGGTCTCAACAGCCCGCTGGCGGCCGTGGCGGCGGTGTTCCATATCCTCAACCACGCCACCTTCAAAGCCTCGCTGTTCATGGCCGCGGGGATCATTGACCACGAAAGCGGCACCCGCGACATCCGCAAGCTCAGCGGCCTGTTCCGCCTGATTCCCTTTACCGCCACCCTGGCCATGGTCGCCAGTGCGTCGATGGCCGGGGTGCCGTTGATGAACGGTTTCCTGTCGAAAGAGATGTTCTTCGCCGAGACGGTGTTCATTACCTCCACGGCCTGGGTCGAAACCACCCTGCCGATCATCGCTACGCTGGCCGGTACCTTCAGCGTGGCCTACGCCTTGCGTTTCACCGTGGACGTGTTCTTCGGCCCGACCGCCACCGACCTGCCCCACACCCCGCACGAACCGCCGCGCTGGATGCGCGCACCGGTCGAGCTGCTGGTGCTGACCTGCCTGGTGGTGGGCATTTTCCCCGCCCAGTCGGTCGGCCCACTATTGGCTGCCGCAGCACTGCCCGTGGTCGGCGGCACTCTGCCGGAATACAGCCTGGCAGTCTGGCACGGCTGGAACGCCCCGCTGATGATGAGCCTGATCGCCATGTGCGGCGGCATCCTGCTCTATCTGGTATTGCGTGCGCAGTTGCGCCAGGGCCGCTTCCGCTATCCGCCAGTGATCGAGCGGTTCAACGGCAAGCGCCTGTTCGAACACGCCCAGGTGTTGCTGATGCGCACCGCGCGGCGGATCGAGCGGGTGCTCACCACCCGGCGCCTGCAGAAGCAGCTGTTCATGCTGGTGCTGGCGGCACTGCTGGCCGGCATGACGCCGCTGCTCTACCACGGCATGAGCTGGGGCGACCGGCCGAAGATCCCGGGCTCCGGGGTGTTCGTCATGCTCTGGCTGATCGCCATCGCCTGCGCCATCGGCGCCGCCTGGCAGGCCAAGTACCACCGTCTCGCGGCGCTGATCATGGTCAGCGTCTGCGGCCTGATGACCTGCATCACCTTCGTCTGGTTCTCCGCGCCAGACCTGGCCCTGACCCAACTGGTGGTAGAAGTGGTCACGACCGTGCTGATCCTGCTCGGCCTGCGCTGGCTGCCACGACGTATCGAAGGCGTCTCGCCGCTGGCCGGCTCCCAGGAGCGGGCACGCCTGCGCCGTCTGCGCGACCTGGTGCTGGCGGTACTGGTGGGCGGTGGCATGGCGGCGTTGTCGTACGCGATGCTTACCCGGCCGACGCCGAACGTCATCTCGTCCTTCTACCTCAGTCGCGCCTTGCCGGAGGGCGGGGGCACCAACGTGGTCAATGTGATGCTGGTGGACTTCCGTGGCTTCGATACCCTCGGCGAGATCACCGTGCTGGTGGCCGTGGCCCTGACCGTATTCGCCCTCCTGCGCCGCTTCCGTCCGCCGAAGGAAAGCATCCAGCTCCCGGCCCAGCAGCGTTCGCTGGCACCGGACATGGTCACCGACCTGGTCAACCCGCGGCACGCTGCCGACACTGCCCTGGGCTTCATGATGGTGCCGGCGGTGCTGGTGCGCCTGCTGCTGCCGATGGCGCTGCTGGTGTCGATGTACCTGTTCATGCGCGGCCACAACCAGCCGGGCGGCGGCTTCGTCGCCGGCCTGGTGATGTCGGTGGCCTTCATCCTCCAGTACATGGTCGCCGGCACCCAGTGGGTCGAGGCGCAGATGAGCCTGCGGCCGCTGCGCTGGATGGGTACCGGGCTGCTCTGCGCCACGCTCACCGGCGTCGGCGCGCTGTTCTTCGGCTACCCGTTCCTCACCACCCACACCGCCCACCTGCACCTGCCGGTGCTGGGTGATCTGCACGTAGCCAGCGCGCTGTTCTTCGATGTCGGCGTGTTCACCGTGGTCGTCGGCTCGACGCTGCTGATCCTCACCGCCCTGGCGCACCAGTCGGTACGTGCGCATCGTCCACCGAAAACCACCGTTCAAGGAGCCAGCTGATGGAAGAAGTCATCGCAATCGCCATCGGCGTGCTCGCCGCCTCGGGCGTCTGGCTGATCCTGCGCCCGAGGACCTACCAGGTAATCATGGGCCTGTGCCTGCTGTCCTACGGGGTCAATCTGTTCATCTTCAGCATGGGCAGCCTGTTCATCGGCAAGGAACCCATCATCAAGGACGGCGTGCCGCAGGACCTGCTCAACTACACCGATCCGCTGCCCCAGGCGCTGGTTCTGACGGCCATCGTCATCAGCTTCGCCATGACCGCACTGTTCCTTGTGGTGCTGCTGGCATCCCGGGGCTTGACCGGCACTGACCATGTCGATGGACGGGAGCCGAACGAATGAGTGTCATGCAACAACTGATCGTCGCGCCCATCCTGCTGCCGCTGCTGACCGCGTCTCTGTTGCTGCTGCTCGGCGAGAAACGCCGACCGCTGAAGGCCCGGATCAACCTGCTGTCGACCCTCGCCGGCCTCGGGGTCGCCATCAGCCTGCTGCTGTGGGTGAAGGACCAAGGCCAGGCCACCTCCATCGGGGTCTACCTGCCGGGCAACTGGGCTGCCCCGTTCGGCATCGTGCTGGTGCTCGATCGGCTGTCGGCGCTGATGCTGGTGCTGACCGGTGTGGTCGGCAGCAGCGCCCTGCTCTTTGCCCTCGCCCGCTGGGACCGTGCTGGCGCCAGTTTCCACGCGCTGTTCCAGATCCAGTTGATGGGGCTGTACGGCGCATTCCTCACGGGTGACCTGTTCAACCTGTTCGTGTTCTTCGAAGTGCTGCTGGCGGCGTCCTACGGCTTGCTGCTGCACGGGTCGGGACGCTCGCGGGTCAAGGCCGGCCTGCACTATATCGCCATCAACCTGTTCGCCTCGTCGCTGTTCCTGATCGGCGCGGCCATGCTCTACGGCGTCACCGGTACCCTGAACATGGCCGACCTGGCGGTGAAGATCCCGCTGGTGTCGGAGGCCGATCGTGGCCTGTTGCACGCCGGCGCGGCAATCCTCGCCATCGCCTTCCTCGCCAAGGCCGGTATCTGGCCACTGAACTTCTGGCTGGTGCCGGCCTATTCCTCGGCCAGCGCGCCTGTGGCGGCGTTGTTCGCGATCATGACCAAGGTCGGCATCTACACCTTGCTGCGCCTCTGGACCCTGCTGTTTTCCGGGGAGGCCGGCGCTTCGGCGTTTTTTGGCGGGCAGTGGCTGGTCTACGGCGGCCTGGCGACCCTGGCCTGTGCGGCGGTCTCGATCCTCGCCGCCCAGCGCCTGGAACGCATGGCCAGCCTGAGCATCCTGGTTTCGGCCGGCACGCTGCTGGCGGCCATTGGCTTCGGCCAGGCCGCGATCACCTCCGCAGCGCTGTTCTACCTGGTCAGCTCGACCCTGGCGTTGTGCGCATTGTTCATGCTCGCCGAGCTGATCGAACGCTCGCGCTCGGCCAACCAGGTGCCTGACGAGGAAGAAGAAGACCTGATGCCTTCACCGCTGGAATCGCTGCAGCCGCCCAAGGGCATCAACCTTGATGACGAGCAGAAAGCCGTGGTCGGCCAGGTCATTCCCTGGACGATGGCCTTCCTCGGCTTCAGCTTCATCGCCTGCGCCCTGCTGGTGATCGGCATGCCACCACTGTCGGGTTTCGTCGGCAAGTTCAGCCTGATCACTGCGCTGTTCAACCCGCAAGGCCTGGGCGCCACGGCCGAGCAGCCGGTCGCGCCCGCCACCTGGGGGCTGGTAGCCCTGCTGGTGCTGTCCGGCCTGGCATCGCTGATCGCTCTGGTACGGGTCGGCATCCAACGCTTCTGGACGCCCCAGGAGCGCCCGTCGCCGTTGCTGCGGATGTATGAGTGCGTGCCTATCGTCGCCCTGCTCGGTCTGTGCGTCGTGCTCAGCCTGTGGGCCGAACCCCTGATGCGCTACGCCCAGGACACCGCCGCCAGTCTCAAGGACCCGGCCGTCTATATCGAGGCGGTGCTCGGCACTCGCTCCATCCCGGGTCCGACCACCCTCGACAGCCTCAGGCAGGTGCAGCCATGAACCGACTCTTTCCCGCGCCGTTGCTGTCCCTGTCCCTGGCCGTGCTGTGGCTGGTCCTCAACCTGTCGGTGAGCCCGGGCAACATCCTGCTGGCGATCCTGCTGGGGATTCTCGCGCCATTGCTGATGGCGCCCTTGCGGCCGCTGCAGGCGCGCATCCGTCGTCCCGGCACCATCGTTCGCCTGATTCTGCGGGTCGGCCTGGATGTGCTGGTGTCCAACCTGCAGGTGTTCCGCAGCGTCTGGACCCTGGACCGCAAGCCGCCACGCTCGCAGTTCGTGCACATTCCCCTGGACCTGCGCGACGCCCACGGCCTGGCGGCCCTGTCGATGATCACCACGGTGGTTCCCGGCACGGTCTGGTCGGAGCTGGCACTGAACCGCAGCGTGCTGCTGCTGCACGTCTTCGATCTGGACGATGAGGCCGCCTTCATCGACCACTTCAAGACCACTTATGAACGTCCGCTGATGGAGATCTTCGAATGACGGGGCTGCTCGCCAACGCCATCATCGCCAGCCTGTTCATCTTCGCCATCGCCATGGCCCTGACCCTGGTCCGCGTATTCCGCGGGCCATCGGCCCAGGACCGGGTGCTGGCGCTGGACTATCTGTACATGCTGGGGATGCTGACCATGCTGGTGCTGGGTATCCGCTATGCCAGCGATACCTACTTCGAGGGGGCGCTGCTGATCGCGCTGTTCGGCTTCGTGGGCTCGTTCGCCCTGGCCAAGTTCCTGCTGCGTGGCGAGGTGATCGAATGACCGCTCCGGTATTGCCGTTCTGGCTGGAGCTGCTGACCGCAGCACTGATTCTGGCCAGCAGCCTGTTCGCCCTGACCGGCGCCCTGGGCCTGCTGCGCCTGAAGGACTTCTTCCAGCGCATGCATCCACCGGCCCTGGCCTCGACCTTCGGAGCGTGGTGCGTGTCGCTGGCCTCGATCCTGTACTTTTCCGGACTGAAGGAAACCCCGGTACTGCACGCCTGGCTGATTCCCATCCTGCTGTCGATCACCGTACCGGTGACCACCCTGCTGCTGGCCCGTACCGCGCTGTTTCGCAAGCGCATGGCCGGCGAGGATGTACCCGGCGAAGTCAGCAGCGGGCCCGACCAGGCCCGCTAATCCTGGGCTCCGGTCAGGCGCTGCAACTCGCGCCTGACCATCGCGGCATATTCGGCCGGCTCGAGCTGATACAACTGACCAGCCACCCAGGTCAGCCACTGCCCTTGCAATTCATCGCGACGCGCCAGCCACTGGCGCGCCTGCTCCTCGGCGCGCGACTGATGGGCAGTGTGAAACTCGCGGCGTCCGCTCACTCGCTGGCCTTGAAGGTCAGCTCGCCCTTGCGCCACTTGGCGGCCTTGGCGGTGGCGGCCTTCAGGATCTTCGAGAGGCCCTCGGTCAGGCGTTCACGCGCCGCGAACACCGTGACCACGCCGCTGCCTTCACGGAACACGATGCCCTCGCCTTCCGGCACCGTGACAAAGGCATAGTCGCGGTCCCCGTAGACGGTCTGCTTGATGTCGCGGAAACGGATCTCGAGCTTGCCACCCTCGCGGCTTGGCAGCACGGCGGCGCGGAAATGGTCGCCGACTTTCAGTTCGAGACCTTGCTTGTCGTCGACCACCAGCGCCTCGGCGGTGTCGATTTCGGCCATGTACAGGCCTTCGGGACTCTGCTCGGTCACGTAGACGTACTGCGACTGAAACTGTTTGACCAGTTTGCTGCGAAGATCGCCCAGCACGAACAGGGTATGCATATCCAGATTGCTGACTGCCAATGAAAATTCCTCAAACCGATGTCACAGCGGCGCACGGGCGAAAAGGATCCACGGGAACGCCGTTCTTCAAATGCGAAGTCCGAAAGACTAATGATATGGAACTAAAAAGTAGCGGCTAATTGGCGTCTCGCACTGTGGGAAAACGCACTTTTCCTTGCCAGCTTTTGTCCGGCGATGAACGTTCCAGGGAGAGTTTCGCTGGGCCGGTACACAGTCTCTGACAGCTAACGAGCGAAGAAATGCAGTCGCTGCAGGAACAGGAAATGGAATATGCCCGAAAACACGGAAACCCGTCGAGGGTTTTTAAGTAATAAGCAATAAGCTGCAAGCTGCAAGCTGCAAGCTGCAAGCTGCAAGAAACACATCCTGCGTCGATGCGCCCTCTTGCCGCTTGCCGCTTGAAGCTTCCGGTGGCTAAGGCATCCTTTCCGGACGATAGCCTAGCCGCAGCCCGCCCCAGTGCCGGCCATCGACCTTGATCGGCACGGACAGATCGTGCATCAGCTCGCCGGTATCGCGGGTATAGGTCTGCAGCAGGACCTTCTGCTGATGGCTGCCGCAGCGGATGCCGGTGCGGTCATCGAACTTGCGCTTGCTGCGGTTATGGGCGGTATCGGTGGCCTCGTCACCGGTGAGCGGCTGGTTGAAGGCATTGTTGTGGGTCGGCACATACCCCTGCTGGGTGCAGGCGATCACATAGATCAGCCCTTCGTGCTCCTTGAGCAGCGGCTCCTGGATACCCGGCAGGACCTGATCGGTGTAGTGGTCGAAGCGGGTCCGGTAGCGTGCTGGTCGAGTGCCGGGCAGCAACTGATACTGGCGGTCGAACAGGTCATCGAGGCTGACGCGCCCCTCGCGGATATCCGCCTCGAAGCGCTCGGCGATCTGCTGGGCGCCGCGTCGGGCCAGATCGAATACCCGCTGGTGATACTCATCCAGCCCGACCTCCGCCAGGCGCTCGCTGATGCTCTCGGCCTGCCCTTCCATCTGCACCGCGGCTTGAGCCAGGCGCTGGGTCTGCTGGTCACTGGCCGCCAGGTCGCTGCGCATCTGCTCCACTGCCTGGAACAGGCTGTCGAGCTGGGTGCGGGTAGACTCGGTGCCTTCGGCGATCTCGGTGATCTGGTCTTCGACGCCCGCCGCCAGGCCGGCGATGCTGTCCAGTTGCTCGCCGGTGTGCTCCACCTGGCCGACGCCGCTGTGCAGGTCGTCCGAGAGCTGGCGGATCTGCTCCACCACCTGGGCGGTACGCTGCTGGATTTCGGCGACCATCAGGCCGACTTCCTCGGTGGCGCTGGCGGTACGCCCGGCCAGCCCTCGCACTTCGTCGGCCACCACCGCGAAACCACGGCCATGTTCGCCGGCGCGGGCCGCCTCGATGGCAGCGTTAAGGGCCAACAGGTTGGTCTGGCTGGCGATCGCCTGAATCACCAGGGTCACGCGGGCGATGTCCTCGCTACGCTGGTGCAGGGCCTCGATGAGCTCGCGGCTTTCGTTGGCGCGGGAACTGAGCACATGCATCAACTGGATCGACTGCGCCAGCACGGTACGCCCGGCAGCGCTGCTTTCGTGAGCCTGCTGGGCGGCAACCAGTGCGTCGCGGCTGAGCTGGGAGGTGACCTTCTCGGTGCCGATCATCACCTCGGCGCTGCTGACAATCCGCGCTGCCGAGGCCAGTTGCGATTGCAGCTTCTCGGCCAGTTGCTTGACCGAATAGGCGACACCGGCGGCCGACAGCGCATTGTGGCTGGTGCTCTGTGCCAGGTCGCGGGTCAGTTCGGCGAGAGGGTCGCCGGTCGCCACCGCTTCGACGCGTGGGCGGCTGCGCAGATGAGGCAGCCAGAGCGCCAGCAGGGCCAGGGGCAGGCAGAACCAGAACGAGATATCGGCAAAGGCCATGGCCGCCAGCAACACCACCACGACCAGGCTCTGCAACAGCGTGCCCGACCAGCCGCGCGCTGCCTTCGGTGACGGGTCTGGTTTTGCCAGGCTGGCTGGCAGAGATCCTTCTCGCATCATGACTATGGCTCCGCTTGTTATTGTCGGGCCATTAAACGCCACTACAACGCCATTAGCCATGCTTCCTTTGGCGTAAGCCTGTCGGGTCTTGATTCAGGACAATATCCTTTTCGTCGTGGACGCTGCGGTGATGGGGGTGTGACGGAGTGCAGGGCAGCAAAACCACTACCCAAAAAACCAAAAACCCCGGACCTGAGGCCCGGGGTTCTCGCCAACCACCGCGTCAATCAGACCTGACGCTGGTGCTTGTCCAGCTGCTCATGGCGCTCTTGCGCTTCGATACAGTATTTGGTGGTCGGACTGATCAGCAGACGCTTGAGCCCGATCGGCTCGCCGCTGTCATCGCACCAGCCAAAGCTGTCGTCGGCGATACGATCCAGAGCCATCTCCAGTTGCGGCAGCAGACGCTGGTCACGCTCGATGGCGTTGACCAGCCAGTGGCGCTCTTCTTCAACCGAGGCGGCATCGGCAGGATCGGCAGGCGAGTCCAGGCTTTCGATGGTTACACGGCTCTGCTCGATGCGCTCCTGGGTTTCCACCTTCATCTGCTTCAGCAGATCGGCGAAGAAAGCCTGTTGCTCGGCGTTCATGTAGTCATCGGCCGGCATGGCCAGCAACTTTTCCTTTGTCATTGATTTCTCTAATAAAAATACGTGCATTTAGGCGAATCGGGTGCCGTGGCGGCAAGGCCACCGACAGCGGAATTCTTCAAGCACCGACAGGCACTCAATTTACAGGGGGCGGCAGTCTAAGGCCGAGCCTCGTGACGGGCAACAGAAAAGACAGTGGTTTTGTCCGAAAAGCCCCTGTGCCCTGGCGACTCTGGCGCCAAGGGCAGCGTTTATAGCAAAAAAGGTCTCGCCTCGTGAAGCTCGGCCATGCCCGCTTATCCGAGCAACTGGCTGAGTACCGCACGCAACTTGCCGGGCTTGACCGGTTTGTTGAGCAACGGCGCGCCCAGGCGCTGCATGGCGCGGCGGCTCTGGTCGCTGCGATCGGCGGTGATCATCACGGCGGGAATCGCAGTGCCGAAATGCTTGCGCAGGTCACGCACTACCTCACATCCGGTTACACCATGGTCGAGGTGGAAATCCGCCAGCACCAGCTCCGGCGGCTGGCCTTGCAAGACGTGCAGGGCGGCTTCGCGATCGGTCGCGGTCAGCACGTCGCAGCCCCACTGGCCCAGTAAGGCGGCCATGCTCTGCAGGATGCTGGTTTCGTTGTCCAGCACCAGCAGACGGCGTCCTGGCAGCGGATCGCCCAGAGCCGGCTGCGGCACACTGGGTGCGACCACCGGACGCGGGGCTTCCTGCGACAAGGGCACGTCGATGCTGAACACCGAACCCCGCCCTGGCCAGGACCGCACCCGCACCTGGCAGTCGAGAATCCGCGCGATGCGCTCGACGATCGCCAGACCCAGGCCGACGCCCTTGCGGTCGGCGGCGCGGCCGACATCCAACTGGTTGAACTCCAGAAAGATCGACTCCAGGCGGTCGGCGGCGATACCCCGGCCGCTGTCCCACACCTCCAGGCGCACCACCGCGCCGTGTCGCCGCGCACCGAGCAGGATGCGGCCCTGCTCGGTATAGCGGCAGGCATTGCTGAGGAAGTTGCGCAGGATCCGGGTCAACAGGCGGATATCGCTGCGAATCATCAACGAGCCGCTGCGCATCCTCAGGCTCAGCCCGGCCGCTTCGGCCACCGGCTGGAACTCCGACGCCAGCGGCCCGAGCAACTCGTCCAGGTGGTAGAGGTCGAGGTCCGGCTTGATCGCCGCCTGGTCGAGACGGGAGATGTCCAGCAGGTCGGTCAGCAGATCCTCGGCGCCTTCCAGCGCCTGGTGCGCGCGTTCCACCAGTACCTGCTCGGCGTCCGGCAGGCGGCGCTCGCGCAGCGTCGAGATCAGCAGCCGGGCGGCGTTGAGCGGCTGCAGCAGGTCGTGACTGGCCGCAGCGAGGTATTTGTCCTTGCTGCGGTTGGCGGCCTGGGCGGCATCCCGGGCCTCGATCAACTGGTTGGTGCGCTCGGCGACGCGCTGTTCCAGCTCGTCATTGAGTTGCTGCAGGCGGGCGTGATGTTGCTTGCGCTCGGTGATATCGGCGACGAAGCCCTCCACCACGCCCTCCTCGTCCGGCCGCAGCAGCAGGTTCATCAGTACATCGATGCTGGTGCCGTCCTTGCGCTGCAACTGGGTCTCGTAACCAAGCAAGGCACGCTCGCGCTGCAATTCCTGGACGATCGCCAGCAACTCGGCCTCGCCACCGACGAACAGGTGCCCGGCAAGGTCGGTACGGGCCAGCAGCAGTTGCTGCGGGTCGGCGTAGCCAAGCATGCGCGCCATGGCCGGGTTGGCGGCGCGCAGGCCGTCCTCGAGGCTGGCCTGGAAGATACCGTGCACCGCGTGCTCGAACAGCCAGGTGTAGCGGTTGCGCTCGGTTTCCAGCTCGTCGAGGCGCGCCGCCAGCTCCGGGTAGTGACTCTTGCGGACGGTGTGGTTGCTCAGCCCCAGCAGCCCGGCCAACGCGGCGTCGCGAGGTTCAGAGGGCCTCGCCATACACCACCTCGACGTCGCGCAGGCTCGACGCCCGCGGGTTGGTGAGGATGCACGGGTCATCCATCGCATGCTGCGACAGGAACGGGATATCGCTGCCGCTCACCCCGTGCAGGCCGAGCGTCTCATGGAAGCCGACGGCATGCTTGAGGGCGATCAGGTGCTCCACCAGGCGCTTGCGGATCTGATTGTGGTTGAGCCCGCGACAGTCGATGCCGAGGGTTTCGGCGATGATTTTGAAACGGTCCGGCGCAGCGCTGTAGTTGAATGCCACCACATGCTCCACCAGCACCGCATTGCACAGCCCGTGGGGCAGGTCGAGGAAGCCGCCCAGGCTATGGGACATGGCGTGTACCGCACCGAGGATGGCATTGGAGAACGCCAGCCCGGCCTGCATGCTGCCGAGCATGATCGATTCACGCAGGGCGATGTCGCCGGGGTTGGCGATCATCTGCACCAGGTTGCCATTGATCAGGCGCATGGCTTCCAGGGCGTGGGTGTCGGTCAGCGGCCCGTGGCCGGTGGAGACGAAGGCTTCGATGGCGTGCACCAGTGCATCGATGCCGGTACAGGCGGACAGGAACGGGTCCATGCTCAGGGTGGTTTCCGGGTCGATCAGCGACACGTCGGGCACCACCGCCTTGCTGACGATGGAGAACTTCATCCGCTCCTGCTGGTTGGAGATGATCACGAACTGCGAGACATCCGCCGAGGTGCCGGCGGTGGTGGGAATCAGGATCAGTGGCGGGCTCGGCACGCGGATGGTGTCGACCCCTTCGAACTCGAGAATGTGCCGGCCGTGGGCGACCACGATGCCGATGCCCTTGGCGCAATCCATCGGGCTGCCACCGCCAACCGCGACGATCACGTCGCACTGTTCGCTGCGGTAGCGCTCGGCGCCGTTCATCACTTCTTCGATGCGCGGGTTGGGCGAGACCTCGCTGTAGAGGGTGTATTCGATACCCTGGCCCTGCAGGCTGGCTTCGATATCGGCGACCCAGCCGGCCTTGATCACGCCGGGGTCGCTGACCAGCAGCACCTTGCGCGCACCGAAGGTCCGGGCGTAATTGGCGACATGGTGACGGCAGCCGGCGCCAAAGATGATTTCGGGGGAGACGAACTTACGCAACTGGCTCAGGTTCGGGCTCATGCAACGCCTTCTTGTTCTTTTTGGGATAGCGCCAGCCTAAAGCAACGGGAGGGGAATGCAATGCGACCTTCGAAACGGCAGCGCCGGCCACTGACATCAGCGGCCGGCGCCAGAGGGATCAACGGTTGGCGAAGTACATGGTCACTTCGAAACCGATACGCAGATCAGTGAACGCAGGTTTTTTCCACATAGGCCCATCCTCGTCTGGCACCACGGGTTCGTGGTGCTTCTAGTGATACACCGTTTCCGGCGTGTGTCGAATGCTACTTTGGAAGCGTTTTGCTGCAACTCCGGGCGATCAGAAGAAGCCCAGCGGGTTGATGTCGTAGCTGACCAGCAGGTTCTTGGTCTGCTGGTAGTGGTCGAGCATCATCTTGTGGGTCTCGCGACCGACACCGGATTTCTTGTAGCCACCGAACGCGGCATGTGCCGGGTACAGATGGTAGCAGTTGGTCCATACACGACCGGCCTTGATGCCGCGGCCCATGCGGTAGGCCCGGTTGATGTCGCGGGTCCAGACGCCGGCGCCGAGGCCGAATTCGGTGTCGTTGGCGATCGCCAGGGCCTCGGCTTCGTCCTTGAAGGTGGTCACGCCCACTACCGGGCCGAAGATCTCTTCCTGGAACACGCGCATGCCGTTGTGGCCCTTGAGCAGGGTCGGCTGGATGTAGTAGCCGCTGGACAGGTCGCCGGCCAGTTGCTCGCTGTCGCCGCCGGTGAGGATCTCGGCACCTTCTTCGCGGGCGATCTGCAGGTAGGAAAGGATCTTGTCGTACTGCTGCTCGGAAGCCTGGGCGCCGACCATGGTCTCGGTGTCCAGCGGGTTGCCGCGCTTGATCTGCTTGACCTTCTTCAGCACCTCCTGCATGAACTGCGGGTAGATCGACTCCTGCACCAGGGCGCGGGACGGGCAGGTGCAGACTTCGCCCTGGTTGAAGAACGCGAGCACCAGGCCCTCGGCAGCCTTCTCGATGAAAGAGGGTTCGGCCTGCATGATGTCTTCGAAGAAGATGTTCGGCGACTTGCCGCCCAGCTCGACGGTGGACGGAATGATGTTCTCGGCGGCGCACTTCATGATGTGCGAGCCCACCGGGGTGGAGCCGGTGAAGGCGATCTTGGCGATGCGTTTGTTGGTGGCCAGCGCCTCGCCGGCTTCGCGGCCGAAGCCCTGGACGATGTTCAGCACGCCCGGCGGCAGCAGGTCGCCGACCAGCTCGATGAAGACGGTGATCGACAGCGGCGTCTGCTCGGCCGGCTTGAGCACGATGCAGTTGCCGGCGGCCAGGGCCGGGGCGAGTTTCCAGGCGGCCATCAGCAGCGGGAAGTTCCACGGGATGATCTGCCCGACCACGCCCAGCGGCTCGTGGAAGTGATAGGCGGCGGTGGTGTCGTTGATCTCGGCGGCGCTGCCTTCCTGGGCGCGGATGCAGCCGGCGAAATAGCGGAAATGGTCGGCGGCCAGCGGTACGTCGGCGTTGAGGGTTTCGCGGATGGCCTTGCCGTTGTCCCAGGTTTCGGCCAGGGCCAGCACTTCGAGGTTCTGCTCGATGCGGTCGGCGATTTTCAGCAGGATGTTGGAGCGGTCCTGGACCGATGTACGGCCCCAGGCATCGGCGGCGGCATGGGCGGCATCCAGGGCCTTTTCGATGTCGTCGGCACCGGAGCGCGGGAATTCGGCGATCAGTTGGCCGTTCACCGGCGAGGTGTTGCTGAAGTACTGGCCGCTCAGCGGCTGGACGAATTCACCACCGATGTAGTTGCCGTAGCGGGGTTTGAACGAAACGATGGAATCCGGAGTGCCGGGAGCTGCGTAGATCATGGTGTAGGGCCTCTGCTGAACGGCGCCCGTCGCTGATGACAGGCAGTGACTGGATGTTAGTCAGCCACGCGGGAGCGACGAATCGGTCCTTGGCAGGGATGCGCTACTCATTTGGTAGTAGGGGAAAAGCCGGGGTCGCGGACCCCGGCGGTCAGGCTCAGACGTTGAGGAACAGCGCCTGGGCGCTCTTGCGGTCGATACGGCTACGGTACACCTGGATGATGCTCTGGCTGTTGCGCCCTGCTACCCGTTGCGGGGCACGGTCGAAACGCTGCTCGCGGGTCTTCAGGTGACCGGCCGTGAAGTCGGCGGCGGCGGCATCCAGGCTGGCGTAATGAAAATGCGCATACCACAGCGGGCTGCCCTGGGCATCGCTGACCAGGTATTCCTGCAGGTAATCCTGGGCAAAGCCCTTGCGCCGCGCCAGCGCCACCCGCTCGCCGACCCGCGACACCGTGGCCTCGCCTTGCCTGAGCAGGTAGTCCACATGCCCGACAGTGGGCGGTTGTGCCTTGACGATACCGATGCGCAACCGCCGGCCCTCCTCCCGCACCTGACCAGCCTTGGCGGTCAATTGCGCGCCAAGGCGAGCGGCATCGAGACCGGCGACGCTGTCATCCACTGCGTTTTCCCGGGTCAGCGCCGTTTCGATCTGCTGGACCAGGGCATCGAGCGGCCGCGCCTGCATGGCCATGATTTCTTCCATTTCTCCGGCGATGGTTGCCGTGCGCGCCTGGCCACGGATCCGGATCATCTGCCGGTCGGCATTGCCCAGAGCCGCTGTCGCGCGCTTGAGCAAGGTAGCCAGGGTCGGCAACGAGGGACCGGGGCGCTCGACGACGGGCGCCGGTACCGGTTCCCAGACACCGGGTTCGGACGACTCCTGATAACGCGCCAGCTCGCTGTTGTCGATCGGGTCGATCACCACCACCGCATCGGGTCGGTTGTCTTCGGTCTTGCGTCGCGCGCCAACGATCACACCCCGGTTGCGCGTGTGAATGACCACTTGCTTGCGCTGTGTCGCCGGCAGCGTCGCGGTGAGCGGTTCCAGGCGCTCGGGCAGGCTGCGGATACGCTCGGCCAGCGCGGTCTCCGCCTCGGTGTGAACGCGATTGAGGGTCGCCATGTAGGCATCGAAAAAAGGCCGTGATGCGCTGGCCCGTTCGCCATCGCCGTAACCCCGCGCCAGCTCCAGCGCATCGAGGAAATGCCCGACGATGCTGTCGAGTACCTCCAGGGTCTCCTGGTCGCTGAAGGGTTCGGGGCCGGACAGGCTGTCATACATCTGCAGGCCCAGTCGCGCCGATAACAGCGACGAGAACAGCACCCGCGAATCGGCGCCTCGGTCAGCGTCCAGAACCAGGGCGCCCTGCAACGACAGCTCGCTGGCCACCCAGCTTCTGGCGGTGGGCGAATCGGCCAGCAACGTCTTGATCTCGGCAATGGTTTCGCTGCCCCCGGGAATCTGCCCCAGGCGCTGGCAGATGTCATCGATCAGGCCGTGGTAGCGCAACAACTCCCGCACGTTCTCCCGGGCACTGCGACAGGCCACCATCATTCTGTCGTACTCGTCGTTGTAGAGATCCGCCAGATCGTCATCGAGCTGCCAGTCATCGATCAACCGGGCCTCACGCATGGTCTTGTGGTTTTCGGCGAACTTGTGCCGCAACACATACAGCGACTGGACATGATTGGCGGCCAGATCCCGCAGGTTGCGCGCGTGCTTGCGATTGAAACCGGGCTGCGGTTCGAGCTGGTTCAACTCCTGGTACAGCTCGTCGTTCCTGCTCAGTACCGACTCGTGATCACGCAAGTGTCCGCCGTACCGTTCGAGCAGCGCCGGCGAAGGCACGGGCATCTCCGCGACACCGTCCAGATCCTGCCGCAACTGCAGGCTTTCCTGAAGCCGCCGGGACAGCACCGCGATGCGTTCGAGGTCCAGTTGCGCCAGCCGCTCGCGCTTGGCTTCGCGCATCTGCTGAATGCGCCGGTTCAGCGGCATGCCGCCACGCAGCCGAAGGCGCAGATCGAGGCGCCACTGGCCGGGCGCGGCCTCCAGCAGCCAGGGCCCGCGATGGCCCTGGGCATCGATCAACCGCACCCCTTCAGGGCTCACCGTCACCTCATAGACCGCTCCCTCGATCACCACCCACCAGCGTTGCTCGTGCCAGAACAGTCCTCGATCGGGCCCTTCGCTCCTGGGCAGCCCCAATTGTCGCGGCTCGAGCTCGTGCTTGAACCCGTTCAGCCGTTCGCGCTGCGCCGGGCTCAGGCGCCGGTCCATCGTCGCCCAACTGAAGTCCAGCCGATCGAGGCGGGTTCCGGACGGCGAACCCAGCATCATCTCGCTCCCCCGCTCCACCTCGACCGACACCCCTGGGGTCACCGGTCGCGTGTCCAGCGGTCTGCTGGCAGAGCGCTCCGCCAGCAGCAGAAACGCAAGGTTGAACAGCAAATCGGGCAGGCGGGCGGCTTCGTCCTCAGCCGAAGGCGACGCCAACAACGCACGCAGGCTGGCGAACAATGGCAGCATCCAGGCCGCTACGGCCAGCGGGCCGTTGAAGAACGGCAGCAAGGTATTGAGCATCAACCAGCCCAACTCTTCGTAACCCAACCAACGGCTTTCATCGCTGGAGACCGACTGCGCTTCGGCACGGGCGATCAACTCCTGGACGCTGCTCCGGTAGAAGTGCTCCGGCACATCGCCCCCCAGCACCGCCGTTCCCAGCCTGGCCTGCGCAGGAAAACTCAGCGGACCGAACTCGTCCCCCGCCGTAAAGCGCACGACATGGGGCTGGGCGAAGCCGCCGCGGGCATAGACGGCCCGGCGGTTCTGCTCCAGGCGCCCGAGAATGTCCTCCTGCAACGGCCCGTCCTCGCAGAGCGCGTCGAAAAACGCCTCGCGATCGGCGAACTCCAGCAGCGACTGTCGGTGCAACGGGCGATACAGCAGGCAACTGCCCTGCATCGCGACTGACTCGATCAAATAGGCATTACAGGCCACGTCAGGCGCGGCGCCACTGCGGCTGAGAAACGACAGCGGCCGCACGCAGCCCAGGGGCTGCTGGCCAGGTCGGCCGCGAAGGACGTTGTCCAGCCGCGCCACGCTGGCGGCGCTCATCGCTTGCGGTTGGCGCAGATGGGTTTCCAGCGCCAGCAGCGGCAACTGTTCACGCACTTGCGCGCTGAACCGCAACAGACGCGCCGTGCGTTGCCCGGCATCGTCCAGCAGGTACTGGCGCAGAAACTCGGGATAACGCTGGCCAATGTCCAGGCGCGTCACCAGCGCCTTGAGGTAATCCACCGTCAGCCATGGCGGCAGCGCCGCACCGCTGCGGCGTCGCAGGGTCACCGAGCCAGGCCGCAGGGCGGCGAGATTGGCCAGGGCGAACTGCATCGGGTTGAGTACCACCGTGCGCACTTCACCGCCCGTTTCGACGACCCCGCCACTGCCTCCCGCCACTGCCGTGACCTGGCGATTGACCAGCTCGATATCGTCCAGGTCCAATCCGGCCGCATCGGCGTGCTCGTCCTTCAGCGCCTCGGCAATGGCGTGCCGGGCATAATCGGCGGCCGCGGTAATCCCGTCGAGAAACGACATCCCGGCGTCCCGTCGCTGCACGTCGGCCAAACGCAGCAAGCGGGCCGCGTAGTTGCGCTGGTCCTCGGGCCTGGCCTGACGCAGCCAGCCTGGCAACAGGTCGCGGTACAGCGCCAGGGCCTGGCGACGCTGGGCGGCACAAAGCTCGACGAAGGCGCTGGCCTGGTCCAGTTCCCATTCGAGCCTCTCGACGTTTTCCGGCCCGGACGTCAGCCGGGCCAGCCGCTCCACCAGGGCCAGCAACTGTTCGCAGAGCAACTCGGCCTGTGCCGCGAACAGCGAATGCCCGCTCGGGTGCAGGTTCAGCGTGAACGGACGACGTTCGGGAGCCCCATGCGCGGCCACCAGCGCCTGCTCGAAGGCTTCGCGGGAGTCGAAACGGTAGAGACGGCCACTGAGGGTGTAGAGGATCACCAGCGTGCGCGCCGGTTGCGCGATGACGCGCTCGATGAGAACCGCGCTGGCCAGTTCCGGGTCAAGGGCGCTCTCGCCGTCCAGGCCCAGCAACCAGACACTGACATCCTTCAGATTGTCGAACCGGGCGCGCTGCTGCGCCTCGGGAAAGCGCGCCACCAGTTGCACCGTGGCCGCTTCGAGCGGGTCCAGGCTACCGGCCTGGGTCTGCAGTTCGACCGCATCCAGGCAGCGGCGCTGCAGGTAGTCGGCCAGCCACTGGCCGGGCGTGGGCTGCATGCCGTCGCCGGTCCAGAAATCCAGCAAGGCCTGCTGGTAGGTCGCCAGCAGGAAGGGCGCGCAGTCATTGATCAGGGTTTCCACCGCCTGCACGTCCACGCCGGCACTGCGAGGAAACTCGGCGCCCCGCCCCAGGCTGAGAAAGTCGCGGGACGCATCGAGGTTGAGGGTGACGCCAGCGCAGTAGCGCTCGATCAGGACATCGGCCAGGTCGTCGATGCGAAAATCGCCGGCAGGCTGCAGACGGTGCAGGGTGAGGCTGGAGGGCGGCGGGCCGTCGATGGCCCGGGAGCGCCATTGTTCGTCGATGATGCGCCCGGCGACATCATGCAGCGTGGGCCGCGCCGCGAAGCGGCTGGAAAGCGGTCCGCACAGGGGCTCGGCAAGGCCCGTCCGGGGCTGGGAAACAGGGTTCATGGCAGGCTTCCTCATTGCTGAATGAAGCCGCATTCAATCCTTGCCCCGCCCGCCCCGGGCGGTACATCTTGCTGGGTGCGGGATAAAACTCAGCGGTCCTTGAACTGCGCCTCGCGCTTGGCGATGAACGCCGCCATGCCTTCTTTCTGGTCTTCGGTGGCGAACGCCGCGTGGAACACCCGGCGCTCGAAACGCACGCCCTCGGTGAGGGTGACTTCGAAGGCGCGGTTGACCGACTCCTTGACCATCATCGAGATCGGGATCGACTTGCTGGCGATCACCGCCGCTACCTTCAGCGCCTCGTCGAGCAGTTCGGCCTGGGGCACGATACGCGCCACCACGCCGGCGCGCTCGGCTTCTTCGGCGCCCATCAGGCGACCGGTCAGGCACAGTTCCATGGCCTTGGCCTTGCCCACGGCGCGGGTCAGGCGCTGGGTGCCGCCCATGCCCGGCAGCACGCCGAGGTTGATTTCCGGCTGGCCGAACTTGGCATTGTCGGCGGCGAGAATGAAGTCGCACATCAGCGCCAGCTCGCAGCCGCCGCCCAGGGCGAAACCGGAGACCGCGGCGATGATCGGCTTGCGCCGGTTGGCGACGCGGTCGCAGTCGCTGAACAGGTCGTCGACGTAGATCTGCGGGTAGGTCAGCTCAGCCATTTCCTTGATGTCGGCGCCGGCCGCAAAGGCCTTGGCGGAACCGGTGAGGACGATGCAACCGATGTTGGCGTCGGCCTCATAGGCATCCAGCGCCTGGTTCAGCTCGCCGATGATCTGGCGGTTCAGGGCATTGAGCGCCTGGCGCCGGTTGAGGGTGATCAGGCCGACCTTGCCGCGGGTTTCGACGAGGATGGTTTCGAATGTCATGAGCTGCTCCCTTCAAAGATTGCGCGCAATGACCATGCGCTGAATGTCGCTGGTGCCTTCGTAGATCTGGCAGACCCGCACGTCGCGGTAGATCCGCTCCAGCGGGAAGTCGCTCAGATAGCCATAACCGCCGAGGGTCTGCAAGGCATCCGAACAGACCTTTTCGGCCATTTCCGAGGCGAAAAGCTTGGCCATCGACGCTTCCACCAGCGCCGGGCGCCCGGCGTCACGCAGGGCGGCGGCGTGATGCACCATCTGCCGAGCAACGGCGACACGGGTGGCCATGTCGGCCAGACGGAAGGCCACGGCCTGGTGCTCGATCAGCGGCTTGCCGAAGCTCTCGCGCTCGCGGGCGTAGTCCCGGGCCACCTCGAAGGCAGCGCGGGCCATGCCCACCGATTGCGCGGCGATGCCGATGCGGCCACCTTCAAGGTTGGCCAGGGCGATCCGGTAGCCCTCGCCCTCCTCGCCCAGGCGGTTGGCCACCGGCACGCGCACGTCGTCGAAGACGATCTGGCAGGTGTCGGAGGCGTGCTGGCCGAGCTTGTCCTCGACCCGCGCCACCTGGTAACCGGGGCTGTCGGTGGGCACGATGAATGCGGTGATACCGCGCTTGCCGGCGGCAGGATCGGTCACCGCAAAGACGATCACCACCCCGGCATTGCTGCCGGAGGTGATGAACTGCTTGCAGCCGTTGATCACATAGTGATCGCCGTCGCGGCGGGCACGGGTTTTCAGGCTGCTGGCATCGGAGCCGGCCTGCGGCTCGGTCAGGGCAAAGGCACCGAGCATGGCGCCGCTGGCCAGCGGGGTGAGGAAGCGCGCTTTCTGCTCGTCGTTGCCGAACTTGAGGATCGGCACGCAACCCACCGAGTTGTGCACGCTCATGATGGTGGAGCAGGCACCGTCGCCGGCAGCCACTTCTTCCAGGGCCATGGCGTAGGCCAGGTAGCCGGTGTCGCAACCGCCCCACTGCTCCGGCACCAGCATGCCGAAGAAGCCCATGTCCGCCATTTCCGCCATCGCCTCTTTCGGGAAGCGATGCTCGCGGCTCCACTGTTCGGCGAACGGCCGCAGGCGCTCCTGGGCGAACTGGCGGGCGGCATCGGCGATCTGTTGTTGCTCGTCGTTAACCAGCATGGTGCACCTCAGTCCAGAATCTCGACGGCCATGGCCGTGGCTTCGCCGCCGCCGATGCAGATTGCCGCCACGCCGCGGCGCAAGCCTTTCTGGCGCAGGGCCGACAGCAGGGTCACCAGAATCCGCGCACCGGAGGCACCGATCGGATGGCCCAGGGCGCAGGCGCCGCCATGCACGTTGACCTTGTCGTGAGGCAGGTCCAGCGCGTGCATGGCCGCCAGGGTGACCACGGCGAAGGCTTCGTTGATCTCGAACAGATCGACGTCGCCCAGGTTCCATCCCGTGCGCTGCATCAGCTTCTCGATGGCACCGATGGGCGCGGTGGGGAACAGCGCCGGGGTGTCGGCGAAGGCGGCGTGACCGTGGATCACCGCCAGCGGCTTGAGGCCCAGTTGCGCGGCGCGGGACTGGCGCATCAGCACCAGCGCAGCAGCACCGTCGGAAATCGAGCTGGCGTTGGCAGCGGTCACCGTGCCGCCTTCGCGGAAGGCCGGCTTGAGTTGCGGGATCTTGTCCAGGCGCGCTTTCGGCGGTTGCTCGTCATCGCTGACCAGCACCTTTTCCTTGCCCACCGTGACTTCGACCGGAACGATCTCGGCGGCGAAGCTGCCGTCCTTGATCGCCTGCTGGGCGCGGGTCAGCGAGGCGATGGCGAAATCGTCCTGGGCCTGGCGACTGAAGCCGTTGGCGCCGGCGCAGTCCTCGGCGAAGGTGCCCATCAGGCGCCCTTTGTCGTAGGCGTCTTCAAGACCGTCGAAGAACATGTGGTCGATGATCTTTCCGTGGCCCATGCGATAGCCGCTGCGGGCCTTGTCCAGCAGGTACGGGGCGTTGGACATGCTCTCCATGCCACCGGCCACCACCACCTCGGCGCTGCCGGCCAGCAGCAGGTCATGGCCCATGATCGCCGCCTGCATGCCGGAACCGCACATCTTGTTCAGGGTGGTGCAGGTGGTGCCCTTGTCCAGGCCGGCACCGAGCGCCGCCTGGCGTGCCGGCGCCTGGCCGAGGCCGGCCGGCAGCACGCAGCCGAACAGCACCTGCTCGACACTGCCGGCGTCGATGCCGGCGCGCTCGACGGCGGCGCGGATGGCAGCAGCGCCCAGTTGCGGCGCGGTCAGGCTCCTGAGGTCGCCCTGCAAGCCACCCATGGGGGTGCGCACGGCGCTGACGATGACGATCGGGTCGTTGGCGAGGCTCATGATCTTCTCCTTACTTCGCAGCCATGCGCAGCGCACCGTCGAGACGGATCACTTCGCCGTTGAGCATGCTGTTTTCAATGATGTGGCGGGCCAGCGCGGCGTACTCGGCAGGACGGCCCAAACGTGGCGGGAATGGCACTCCGGCAGACAGCGAGTCGCGCACTTCCTGGGTCATGCCGGCCATCATCGGGGTTTCGAAAATGCCCGGCGCGATGGTCATCACGCGGATGCCGAAGCGCGCCAGTTCGCGGGCGGCGGGCAAGGTCAGGCTGGCGATCGCACCTTTGGAGGCGGCGTACGCGGCCTGGCCGATCTGGCCGTCATAGGCGGCGATGGAGGCGGTGTTGATGATCACCCCGCGCTCGCCCTGGTCGTTGGGCTCGCCCTCGGCCATGGCCGCGGCGGCCAGGCGCAGCAGGTTGAAACTGCCGACCAGGTTGACGTTGATCACCCGGCTGAAACTGTCCAGGCCATGGGGGCCGTTCTTGCCCAGGACCTTCTCGGCACCGACGATGCCAGCGCAGTTGACCAGTCCGTGCAGGCTGCCGAAGGCGGCCACGGCGGCATCGACGGCGGCCTTGGCCGCGTCTTCGCGGCTGATATCGGCCACGCTGTAGCGGGCGTTGTCACCGAGTTCGGCGGCCTTGGCCGCGACCGCTTCGGCGTTCAGGTCAACCAGCATCACCCGGGCACCGGCCTCGATGAGCATCTGCGCGGTGGCGGCACCGAGGCCCGAGGCCCCGCCGCTGACGATGAAGTTCTTGTTGGCGATTTGCATGGTGTGGTCCTCAGGCGCTGGCCTTGTGGGCGTGCGCGGCTTGTTGAAGGGCGATTTCCTGGTTGCGCAGGATGAAACGCTGCAGCTTGCCGCTCGGGGTCTTGGGCAGCTCGCTGACGAATTCGATTTCACGCGGGTAGGCGTGGGCATACAGGCGCTGGCGTACATGCTGACGCAATGCTTCGGCCAGCTCGTCGCTGGCTGCCACACCGGCACCGAGCACGACGAAGGCCTTGATCAGCTCGGTTCGCTCGGGGTCGGGCTTGCCGATCACCGCCGCCTCGATCACCGCCGGGTGCTCGATCAGCGCGCTTTCCACGTCGAACGGCCCGACCCGGTAGCCGGAGGTGGTGATGACGTCGTCACTGCGACCGACGAAGCTGATGCTGCCGTCGGTGTTCAACTCGACGGTGTCACCGCTCAGGTAGTACTTGCCGACGAAGGCTTTGGTCGGCTGGCCGTGGTAGCCGGGGAACCAGCACAAAGGCGATTGCTCGCGATCCACCGCAAGAATGCCCGGCTGGCCGGCCGGCAGTTCGTTGTACTGCTCGTCGAGCACGACGATGCGATGGCCGGGAATGGCATAGCCGGCCGAGCCCAGGGTTACCGGATGCTCCAGGGCATGGTGGTTGCACAGGACCATGCCCAGTTCGGTCTGGCCGTAATGGTCGTGGATGGTCACGTCCAGCTCCTCGCGGAACCAGCGGATCACTTCCGGATTCAACGGTTCGCCGGCGCTGCTGACCACCCGCAGGCGACCCTTGATCGGTGCCGAGAACTCCGCGCCGGCGGCGATCAGCATGCGGTAGGCGGTGGGCGACCCGGCCAGGTTGGTGATGCCGTGCCGGTCGATCACCCGGCAGGTGCTTTCGACACTGAACGGCCCGTCGAAGAACGTGGTGGCGCAGCCCAGCGACAGCGGGCCGGTGACTGCGTAGTAGAGACCGTAGGCCCAGCCCGGATCGGCGAGGTTCCAGAAAACGTCGTCCGGACGCAGGTCGATGGCATCGCGCATGTAGCCCTGGAAGGCGACGATCGCCCGCAGCGGTACCTGCAGCGGCTTGGCAGGCCCGGTGGTGCCGGAGGTGAACATCATCAGGAACGGCGCATCACCCGGCAGCAGCACCGGCTCGCAGTCCGGACTGGCGGCGGCCAGTGCCGTGTGGAAATCGATGTCGCCGCTGCCTTCGCGGGCGTTGACGCAGACGATGGTCGGGCACTGTTCGACGTCATCGAGCTTGGCCCGGTTGTTCGGTTCGGTGACCACGACGCGGGCCCCGGAGGCGTGCACCCGGTGCGCGATGGCGGTGGGACCGAAGGCGGTGAACAGCGGTTGATAGACCGCACCGAGACGCCAGGTGGCAAGCACGGTAACCAGCAATTCGACAGTGCGTGGCAACAGGCCAGCGACCCGGTCACCCGTGCCGACGCCTTGCGCCCGGAGCACATTGGCCAGGCGCGCGGCGCTGTCCTGTAGCTCACTGAAACGGTAGCTGGCGCTCTGGCCATCGCGGCCTTCCCAGCGCAGCGCCAGGCCATCGCCCGCAACATGCCGGTCGCAGCATTCGACGCAGGCATTGAGCCCGTCGAGGTTGCCAGCCAACGCGTCACGGACGGCCTGCTGGTAATTGAAGGTACTTGCCGCCGCGCGGTAATCACGCATCGCCAGACTCCTCGTTTTTTATTGTTGGAATAACGAAAGGTCCGGAAATAGTCGCGCCGCAGACGGGGTCCGGCAATGGTCAAAGCTGTCAATCTGATTGACTGGTTTGGCCACTGCCGCAAAGCGCGTCCGTCAGGGCACTGCAGTGTCGCGCAGGGCATCCTCCGTGAGGCGCCGCGCCAGCCCTTCGAGCGCAGCATCGCGCTCGCTGGCAAGACGGTTCATGGCATTCAGGTAGTCGCCTTCCGGCATGCTGGCCTCCCGTGCCGCCAGACCGTCCAGCCGCGTCCAGAAATCGGCTTCCAGCTCACTGAACGCATCGCCACGCTGCTCTCGCAGCCAGGCCAGCCAGAAGTCGCGGGTGGCAATGAATGCTGTCAGTTCCTCGCCGGCTTCGGCGGCGCGCACGGTGGCGCGGCCTCGCGCAGGTTGCGTTGAGACACCCCGGCGACCTCGGAGAACTGCATGTGCCCGGGCTGGCCGGGCAGGTCCAGCTCGCGTGCGAGACCGACGCGGTACGCCAGGCTGACCTCGACGTCGTCGACACCTCGCCCCATCGATTCACGGGTTTCGATGTCTTCACGGGCGATTCGCTCGAGCCGGTCCAGCCTGAACAGACGGCGGGCGAAGTGCAACAGCGCGGCGCCCTTCTGGCCGGGTCGCGAACGGGCACTGGCCTGGAACAACAGGAAGCGCACTTCCAGCACGCTGAAATTGCTCGAGACGCTGTCCACACAGGTCGCCGGACTGGCCGCAAGGTCGAACAGGTTTTCCCGCAGCTCGGTGTTCTCCGCCATGGCCTGCACCATGCGCCACACACGCACGCGCAGGTCGTCAGCCGCGTGGCGGAACTCGGCGCTGGCGAGCAGGCTGTTGAGCAGGTTGAAGAACGGCGTGGAGCCTTCCTCGGCCACCAGGTTGTCCCACTGGGTACGCAACCCTTCCAGTTGATCCCCCTCCGCGCTTTCCAGCCACCGCTGACGGGTCACTGCCGAAGCCGGCTCGGCCGGCGTCCCCTCGGCTTGCTCGAGCACCTCCCACAGCCGTGAGCGAACCGCCTGCAGGAAAGGGTTGCCTTGCAGCAGCGTCGCATCGCGCATCCTGGCCGACGAGGTGAAGAAGCCGTCGGGCAGCGTCTCCATGGCGTTGCCGCGCAAGTCGGCCATCTCCAGAAAGCCCCGCGTGAGCAGGCCCGCCGGCAATTCCAGCAGGCCGGTGCGGCGCATGCTCAGCCGGCGCAGGTGGTTGAGCGGACGCAGGTCCGGCGAACGGCCCAACGGGTTGCGATCCAGGTACAGCACCTCCAGCCGTCCGAGGGAAGACAGCACCTGCGCTCCGCTGTCGCTCAAACGGATGAGGTTGCCGTCCATCACCAGCTCGCGCAGCTCGGGCATGCCGCTCAGCGCCGCCGGCATGTCGGTCAGGCCGTTGCCGCTCAGGTCCAGCCAGCGCAGGTTGACGAAGCGCTGCAGAAAACCATCGACCTGCTGCGTCTGGCCCGCCTCGGGCATGTTCAGATCGACCACATGGGAAAAGTCCACGTCGCCCGGCAGCTCCGGCAGATCGCCGATGGCGACATGCCCCAGGTTCAGGCGATAGCCCATTACGCTCCCATCGACGGCGAAAACCTGGGAGGTCTGGCGGCGCCAGCAACGACAGATTTCATCGGCAACCCGCCGGCGTGAGTTCAGGGAAAAGGGTGTCGCCTGCTGCTGCCAGCGGTTCAGGGTCTGTTCAAGGCTCAACAGCGATGATTCGCAGCGCAGCAGTTCCCCCATGGGATCGGCGTGATCGGCCTGGAGTCGCAACAGGAATGCATCGACCTGCGCATCGTCGAACCCCGGATACAAGGTACGTACCAGATTGCTCAGGGTGCTTTGCCCCAGGCGGCCGCGCCCGCTGAGCAGATAGCCACGCTGTCCCCGCCCCCCCTCCTGCAGGTCGCGGAACGACGGCTGGGGCCCGGAAAGGCCGAGCAGACCTGCCAGGCGCTGGCGCTCGCTCAAGGCGGCGTCACGCAAGGTGCCATGCAACCGCCCGGCAGCGTCCGCGTCGTCCCAACCCAGTGTGCGGCAATGCTCCTGGCCGAGAGCCGTCAGGATGGCCTGGTACAGGCTGCCGGCGGGTGCGAGGCTCTGGCTGCGGTCGGCAGTGGCGCTGTCGAAGACTTCGAACAGGCCGTCCTCACGCGTCAGCACGCGTGTTTCCAGGGTTTGCGACGGCCCCAGCAAACGCTCCTGCGGTGCGCTGGACAGTCCGCCTTCTCGCAGCTCGATGTTCAATCCGGCTGGCCAGGCAGGCATGCGGCGCAGCAAGGCGAATACCAGCCTTACGGTGTCGGTCCGGTAGACATTGTTCAGGCACAGGCCTTCGACCGCCGCCGCTACGCGGGCCTCACGCACGTGCATCAGGGCTCGCTCGTTCAACGCCAGGGGGATGCGGCCATCGCGGGTGAGCGTCAATTGGTGGCTGGCACGCGCTTCATCGACCAGGGTCTGCGCAGCCACCGCGGGAAGCGCTGGAAAACCCCGGCGCAGCACCGCCGCCGCATGATCGAGCACCGGCTCACGGACAATGGCCGCATGGTCGAACAACGCATAGCGCAGCGCAGTGGAACGGGCCTTCCATAGCGCCAGTTCGGCCGAGCGCGGACGGGCCTGCCCGTCGGGCAGACGGCGCAGATAACTGCACAATACCGGGTCCAGCGCTTCCGCGGAGCTGGCGCTGGGCAACTGCTCGAAGAAACGATCAATGGCCGCGTCCAGCACCGAATGCTGCAGCGCCAGCGCCAGCGCCGGAGGCGCCGGTCGTTGCTCGACCAACAGCCCGCGCATGGTCGCTTCGTCGTAACCGGCAATGCCAACCGCCAGGTTGCGCGCCTCATCCGACAGTTGGTGCGCCGGGGGACCAAAACGGCGCAGCAAGGGGATCAGGTCCCGCCACTCAAGGGGGTGGTCTCCCTGTATCCACCAGGCGCCACCATTGTTCCCGAGCAACGGCGGCGCATAGGCCCAGCGCCGTACCGAATGGACGAGCCTCAGTACACTGACCGGCGTCAGCCGACCCACTTCATAGACCTGCCCTTCCCGGCGCCACCACCGCCGTCCCCGCGCGTGGATCAGTCCATCACCGGCGACTTCGCCCACGCCGGGAAGCGGTGAGCGATACGGCTGCAGGTCGGTGCTCCAGAGACGCTCGCCACCATCTGCCCGCACGACCGGCCTCAACCCGTCCACGAAGGCACTGCGCCGCAAGGCGCGTATGCCCAGGGCCGTGGTACCTGCCACTGCGGTACTGACCGCCAGGTTTCGCGCAACCCCCAGAAAGTGCTCCAGCGCCTCCGCGCGCTGGCCATGGGTCCAGTCCTGAACGCCCTCATAGAGGTCCTTGAGCGTGTCCCAGGCGAGGTTCGCCAGCATCAACTGACCAACGCCGGGCAGGAACGACGCGGCCAGGCCGATCACCGACAGACCGGCGTCCTCCAGCGCTCGCACGCGCTGCTGGTGCGCGGACTGGTCGGTGTCGGCCGTGGAGACGATCAACGACGCCGCGTCGGACTTGATACGTTGAATCTGCCGCAAGACCAGGCTGCCGAAGGTCACGCGCTCGGATGGCAAGCCGACCATCTCCAGTTCCGGCCGCAGATCCTCGAGCCGCGGGAGCAGGCGCTGGAGAAAGCCCAGACGGTCGTCGTGACGCAATTGCCCCATGAAGAACGCCTGGTACTCGGGATCTTTCAGGTCCTCGGCCAGTTCGCTGCCCAACTGGTGCCAGGACGGCTGCTGGCGCAAGGCACAGCGAGGATCGTTGGGGATGTACAGAATCACCTGCCGCGTCAGACTCGCGTCATACCAACGGATCGCACCCGGCAACGACTCGCTCCGGGTCTCGAAGACCAGAGCCTCTGGAACCGGGAAGCCGAGCACCTCCAGCGAACGACAGCGCAGTGGCCGTTGCGTGTAGGCGGTCTGCCCGGTGCCTTCGAGCATCTCCTCGAACATGGCCAGGGCATCGGCATCGATGTGCCCCAGCAGGTGGCTGCGGTAGACCTGGGCACGCAGCGTGCAGCGCCGGTCTTCGGCCAGCAAATGAAGAACCTGCTGACGGGCCGTTTCATCGGCGGGTTGCAGCACCGAATCCAGATGACTCTGATAGGCGCTGCCCAGGTCGAGCTGGCGACAGGTCGCGGCCAGCCACTCGGGCGGAATGTTCAGTACGCGGCCATCCTCAACCATACCGGCCCCCGGATAGTAGTACGAAGCGTTGGCCTGCCCCTGGGTGAAATTCAGCAGCACACGCTGAAGCAGGTCGCTGTCGCGCGGCATCAGCCGGAACACCGGCAGATCGCTCTCGGTCACGCGAAAAGGCGGTTGTTCGACGCGCAGACGAACATCCCGCCAGTGGACACGTCCGCTTTCCACCGCCCCGCCGGGAGCCGCCCGCAATGCGTGGTCCAGACGCTCCCTGGCAAAGGCCTCGATCGGCTGCAGGCTCTGCAGCAGCTCGGCCACCCGGGTCTGCTGCACCTGGTGCAGCTCAAGGCTGCCCTGCAGTTTCTCGATATGCTCCGGTGATGCGGACTTGAGCCAGAACGGCAGGCGGGTGGCGGTGAAACGGTCGAGGGCCGTGCGGTCGTCCAGCACGGACAAGGGCGTTGAGAGGGACATGGGGCGGCTCCTGGGGAAAAGAGCCGGCAGCCTAGAAAGCCCGGGCGACCGCCGTCAGCGGGAAGGCTGGCCGCCTGCGGCAACTGCGCCGGGCCAGCCTCAGGCGCTGGCCAGCACCAGGCTGCGATAGTGTCCGGGGTTGCAGCCGCACCACTTGCGGAAGGCCTTGTAGAACGAACTGGTATCGGCAAACCCCAGGCGTTCGGCAATCTCGGCGAAGCTGATCTCGGCGTGGGCCAGCCAGCCGATGGCCAGGTCCTTGCGCACGCTGTCCTTCAGTGCCTGGTAGGTCTGCCCTTCGTCGGCCAGGCGCCGGCGCAGGGTCGAAGCGGAGATGCACAGGCGCTGGGCCAGCGCCTCGGTTTCCGGCCACTGCTGCGCGGGGCACTGGCGCAGGTCGTCCTTGATCCGCCGCGCCAGGCTGTCGGGGTCGCGGTACTTGACCAGGATATTGCCCGGTGCCTGGGCCAGGAAACGCTGCAACTCCTCGTCGCTGCGGCGTACCGGCAGGTCCAGGCAGTCGGCAGCGAAGATCATCCGCGTGCGCGGCCGGGCGAAGCGCAGGTTCTGCGAGAACATCACCCGGTAGTCGTCGCAGAACGCCGGCTGCTCGCAGCGCAGTTCGATGGCCAGGATCGGAATGCGCCGCCCGGCCAGCCAGCACGCCACACCGTGGACGATCATCCAGAAGGTGAAGTAGGTGAAGGGCCGGCGCGGATCCTGGTGCGGCTCGCCGATAACGACTTCGGCGAGGCTCTGCTGGCGCACCAGCACGGGGTGCAGGTGCTCGAACATCAGCGAGAGAAACTCCAGCACCGAGGCCAGGGCCGTACCCACGGTGGGCTGGGCCATGGACGAACGGCAAAGGAAGGCCAGGCTGCCACTGCGCAGGCCGCGCGGATCCATGCAGAAGAACTCGTCATTGCAGCGCCGCGCCAGCAATCGCCACAGCCGCGCATAGGCCGTGGCGGGCACCCGGGCCTCGGCTTGCTCCAGTTGCGCCGGATCGATGCCGACCCGGGTCAGCACCTCAAGGGTCGCCGTGCCCGACGGGCAGCTCTGCAACAGCGCTTCGCGCACCAGTTGCATGGAGATGGTGTCTTTCTCCGTTTTCAAAACAGTCATTCGCCTTGGATTGCGTGATGACCGGCATCTTAGGCCGGTACCGGGAAAAAACCAGTGTTCAGGCGGTCCCCGCCAGGTCCATGAACGCGCGGATCAGGCGCAGTTCACGGCGACGTTCCAGACAGCCAAGCATATGCCGGTTGACCAACCCCGCGCCGGCGATGGGCCGCGCCACCACTCGCGGGTCGTGGCTCAGTTCCGCCGACGAAACGATACCGATGCCCAGTTGCGCCGCCACCGCCTCGCTCACCGCTTCGCGGCTGTCCAGCTCCAGCAGCACCCGCGGCTGCACGCCGGTGTCGGCGCAGGCCTGGTCGAAGGTGCGGCGGGTTATCGAACTGGGCTCACGCAGCACCATGATCTGCCGGTCCAGCGCGGCCAGGGCCAGCTCATCAACGCTATCGGCCCTCGGGTGGGCCGCCGGCAGCAGCGCACAGATGCGCGAGTCGCCAAGGCTTTGCAGGTGCACGCCCTTGCGCGGCTCGACCTCGGTCAGCACCGCCACATCGGCGTGTTCGGACAGCAGCGCGGCGAGGGTTTCCTGCGCGTTGCCCAGACGCAGGTTGACGGTGATGCCGGGATAGCGCTCGCGCAGTTGTGCGAGCATCGGCATGACCCGGTGCGGTCCGTCCGCCGCCACCTCCAGGCGCCCGGTGAGCAACTGGCGGTTGGCTTCGAGCATCGCCTGGGCTTCCTCGGCAAGGCCAAACAAGGCGCGGGTGATCGCCGCCAGGCGGGTGCCCTCCTCGGTCAGCTCGACCCGACGGGCGGTGCGACGCAGCAGGGTGATCTGGTAGTGCTCCTCCAGCGCCTTGACGTGGCCGGTGACCGCCGGCTGGCTGATGAACAGGCGGCTGGCGGCGCGGGTAAAGCTGCCTTCGCGGGCAACGGCATCGAAGGCGCGGAGCTGGAACAGGTTCATATTTATCGGCCTGACTTATGGCTGGCATAACAACAAACAATTTGATTGATGATGCGCCGGATTGCAACGTAGGGCCCATAGATTCTGCCCACCGCCAGCGAGAACCACGATGACCAACGCCCCTATCCTGCTGACCCCCGGCCCCCTGACCACCTCGGCGCGCACCCGCCAGGCGATGCTGCTGGACTGGGGTTCCTGGGACCGTGACTTCAACCAACTGACCGCCAGCCTCTGCGAGCAGCTGCTGGCCATCGTCAACGGCAGCGCCACTCACCACTGCGTGCCCCTGCAGGGCAGCGGCACCTTCGCCGTGGAAGCGGCGATCGGCACCCTGGTGCCACGGGACGGCAAGGTCCTGGTGCTGATCAACGGCGCCTACGGCCAGCGCCTGGCGAAGATCTGCAAGGTGCTGGGCCGCACGTACAGCACCTTCCAGACCGCCGAGGACGAACCGACCACCGCCGCCGACGTCGATCGCCTGCTGCGCGAAGACCCGAGCCTGACCCACGTCGCGCTGATCCACTGCGAAACCAGCACCGGCATCCTCAACCCGCTGGCCGAGATCGCCCAGGTGATCGCCGGCCACGGCAAGCGTCTGATCATCGACGCCATGAGCTCCTTCGGCGCGCTGCCGATCGACGCCGCCCAGGTGCCCTTCACGGCGCTGATCGCCGCCTCCGGCAAATGCCTGGAAGGCGTGCCGGGCATGGGCTTCGTCTTCGCCGAAAAAGGCGCCCTGGCCGCCGCCGAAGGCAACAGCCACTCCCTGGCAATGGACCTGCACGACCAGCACACCTACATGGCCCGGACCGGCCAATGGCGCTTCACTCCACCGACCCACGTGGTGGCGGCGCTGCACGAGGCACTGCTGCAGTACAACGAAGAAGGCGGCCTGCCGGCGCGGCACCAGCGCTATGCCGACAACTGCAAGGCCCTGCTCGACGGCATGGCCGCCCTGGGCCTGCGCAGCTTCCTGCCGGCGGACATCCAGGCGCCGATCATCGTCACCTTCCACGCCCCGCGGGACAGTCGCTACCAGTTCAAGGACTTCTACGAGCGGGTCAAGGCCAAGGGTTTCATCCTCTACCCCGGCAAGCTGACCGAGGTCGAGACCTTCCGCGTCGGCTGCATTGGCTGCGTCGGACCGGACGGCATGCGCGCCGCCGTGAATGCCGTGGCCGAGGTGCTGCGGGAAATGGAAGTCGTGGATATCTGAGTCATCACCCCTACCCAATCCGTCGCTCGAAAACGATCAAGGAACGCTTTCAATGAACTACAGCAACCCGAAACAATTGCAGGCCGCGATTCTCGACTGGGCTGGCACCGTGGTGGACTTCGGCTCCTTCGCACCGACCCAGATCTTCGTCGAGGCCTTCGCCGAATTCGACGTCGAGGTCTCCATCGACGAAGCCCGCGGCCCGATGGGCATGGGCAAGTGGGACCACATCCGCACCCTGTGCGACCAGCCGCAGATCGCCGAGCGCTACCGCAAGGTGTTCGGCCGGGCGCCGAGCGACGATGACGTCACCGCGATCTACAACCGCTTCATGCCGCTGCAGATCGAGAAGATCGGCGTGCACTCGGCGCTGATCCCCGGCGCCCTCGACACCATTGGCCGGCTGCGCGCCGACGGGCTGAAGATCGGCTCCTGCTCGGGCTATCCGAAAGTGGTGATGGACAAGGTGGTGGAGCTGGCGGCGCAGAACGGCTATGTCGCCGATCACGTGGTGGCCACCGACGAAACCCCGAACGGTCGCCCGTGGCCGGCCCAGGCCCTGGCCAACGTGATTGCCCTGGGCATTGACGACGTAGCGGCCTGCGTGAAAGTGGACGATACCGTGCCGGGCATTCTCGAAGGCCGTCGTGCTGGCATGTGGACCGTGGCACTGGTGTGCTCGGGCAACGCCCTGGGCCTGACCTACGAAGGCTACAAGGCGCTGGACGCCGAGACCCTGGCCAGCGAGCGCAAGCGCATCGATGCCCTGTTCGAAGGCTCGCGCCCGCACTACCTGATCGACACCATCAACGAACTGCCGGCGGTGGTGGCGGATATCAATCGCCGTCTGGCGGCGGGGGAAATGCCGCAAGCGATGTAACCGTTCGGACCCCATCGCCGGCAACGCCGGCTCCCACGGACGGTTTGCACCAGACCCTGCGGGAGCCGGCCTTGCCGGCGATGGGGCCCTTGCAGTCAACCCTGGTGCCTGGCCACCCACTTGCCAAAGCTGTCGATGAACCCCTGCAGGAACGGCCGCGCCTTCTCCGACAGCTTGCCCTGTTCATCGAACAGGCTCGCCGCCCCACCCACATACGCCTCCGGCTGCTGCATGCACGGCACGTCGAGGAACACCAGCGACTGACGCAGGTGATGGTTGGCACCAAAGCCCCCCACCGCCCCCGGCGACACGCTGATCACCGCCCCCGGCTTGCCGCTGAACACGCTCTGGCCATAAGGCCGCGACCCCACGTCGATGGCGTTCTTCAAGGCGCCCGGCACCGAACGGTTGTACTCCGGGGTCACGAACAACAGCGCCTGGGTGCCCTTGATCTGCTCGCGGAACTGCTTGTAGGCCGCCGGCGGGTCGGTGTCGATGTCTTCGTTGTAGAGCGGCAGGTCGCCGATCTCGATGATCTTCAACTTGAGGTTCGAGGGCGCCAGTTCGCCAAGGGCCTGGGCCACCTTGCGATTGAGCGATGCCTTGCGCAAGCTGCCGACCAGCACTGCAACCGTATAAACCTGGCTCATGACCACTTCCACCTGTACGAATAAAGGGAATTGGTAGTTATAGATGACCGACGCCAGCTGTGAGGTTTTTTTCCGGCCGGGCAAAACTTCCCCGCCGGGGCCATGGTCTATGGCTCACAGAGATCATTTATTTCAGAGGTCACACGCGAAATGACAGCAGTACTGGTCGGGCAATTTCATGCACGGGATGCTGAAGGACGCATCTACCCCGTGCATGAGTTTCAGGAAGCCACCCTGCAGGCCGATGGAAATGCCGCCTCATTACCGATCACCACCTACCGCCTCGCCATCGGCGACCGGGTGAATCATCTGGGCGAGGACCGCTTCGAACTGGTGCAGAGCGGCGTCGAACTGATTCGGGTGCCCTGAACACGCCTCCTCACACGACCCGGGATGCTGGCCCGCTGCTGCTCGATGAAAAGGGCCAGTTGCTGGCCCTGGGCCGGGTTGGCGATGTCCGGTAGCCAGCCATTCGACAAACCCCGCGCCGGAACAGGCCACTTCATATAAATGCATGAAGGCCACGAAGGAAGGTTGGAACGAAAACGGCGCCCGAAGGCGCCTGGTTCAGAGAGAACGTGCAGGACAGAGCAATCGCGTCGTTCGCGGGGCCGTGGACAAGCAGTCTCAAAAAGCCATAAATTGCCAACCCACGACTTTCCACCCTCCGAAAAGCGAGCCCTGATGGATTATCAGACTCTCAAGACGCGCCACCGCCTTGAACGCGACAATCAACACATCAACCTGAAGTTGCGCGTACACCGCGCGCTGAGCTGGCTGCAGCGCGCCGAACAGGCGGAAGACGCTGACGGGCGCTTCGTGTTCCTGTGGATCGCGTTCAACGCCGCCTATGCCACCGACATCGACGAGAACTACCGGCTTTCCGAACAGGAAACCTTCCGCGCATTCCTGCGCAAGCTCTGCGACCTGGACCACGAGCGTGAAATCGAGAAACTGGTGTGGTCGGAGTTCTCCGGCAGCATCCGCGTACTGCTGGACAACCCCTACGTGTTCCAGAGTTTCTGGGATCACCAGAACGGCAAGATCACCGAACAGCAGTGGAGCGAGCGCTTCGCCAGCGGCCGCCGCCACGCCCAGAACGCCCTGGCGCAGCGCGACACCGCCGACGTGCTGGCGGTGCTGTTCAACCGGATCTACACCCTGCGCAACCAGATCATGCACGGTGGCGCGACCTGGGACAGCAGCGTCAACCGCCCGCAACTGCGCGACTGCGGCAAACTGCTGGGCAAGCTGGTGCCGCTGATCATCCACCTGATGCTGGAAAATCCCGATACCTTGTGGGGGGATGCGTGTTATCCAGTGGTGCCGGCCTGAGCCTGGAGGCTCAGTCGGCACCACCGTTGCCGCAGTAGCCTGCGGCAGGCGCCCTGGGGTTAGTGAACCTCTACCGAGAGATTCCTGAGGCGAATAGCGTCTTTTTCATAGGCGGAGATGAATACCGCCCCCGAGCTGGCTCCAAGCGGAATCGAAACAACCTCGGTAAACACCGGGACCTTTGGATCACAGGCTACCGGACGGGAATTGGGCCGCCCCTTGTCCCAGTAGATCTGCAAAACGAAGGTTTCATTGCCGGTGGTGCACTGCAGGTCGACATTGTAGCGCACTTGACCAGCGTGATGCGTGGGGACTGTCACCACATGTGTGGCCTCGCCAGGCACTTGCACACCCTCTTTGGAAAACGGCAACAACAACTGGGGTTGGCCGGCCACCTTTGCTGCCGCCTCTTTCAGGTCGAACACCTTTTGATAGGGCACCGGGATATCGCTGACTTTGTACAGCAGCATGGTGCCGTCTTGTCCCACGACTGTTCCGTACTTCGACAAATAATCAGTGAGCAGCGCATCGACGGATTCGGATGCTTTGCCGACATTCATGTAATTCACCACGAAGTCCGGCCGCTCCTGTGCCAAGAAACCACGCATGTCGTCCATGGTCTTCAAGACGGAATAGCGCATCAGCCGTTCATACGACACCCAGCAGGCATACAGCGGTGTGCCACGCAGGGTTGCCCCCAGGCATACGTTGGCCGCGTAGAACACCCTGGCTCCCGGGGCAAGCTGACCGGCTTTCTCGGTGACATTGATGATCGGCAGATAACTGCTGATGACGCTTTTCCTGCCTTCTTCCGTGAATACCGCAGAAGGAGGCGTATGCCTTGCCACCCAGGAGACTCGCGGGAAGAACACGAGGTTGAGCGCAATGCACGTCATGACCAACCCCACCATCGGCGCACGGTACTTTCGACCCGTCTCCGTGAACAACGCAGCCATGACGACCCCGGCAACAGGCATCACCGGGAACAGGTAGCGCCAGTATTGAGTCGCCGAGAACATCGCCAGGCCGAACCCCAGCAAGGGAATCACGGCAATACGCAGCCCGATAGGCACCCCACGCAGAAGCAGTGCAGCGAGCGCGACGGGAAGCAGGAACAGGTACTGCCAACCGGCAACGTAATCACCGGACTCGAAGAACTCAGACGTATGGAAGAAGGCACGAACATAGCTTGAGATACCGAACCCTTTTACCCACGTCATGTCCGTGAAGTTCTCGGGGCGGTAGTAAAGGGACTGGAAAATTCCGTTGTAGAGCGGGAACACCGGGTTCCCCGCCACCACCCACGCCACTACATAAGAGTGCAGCGCGACAAAGCCCATCGGGATCAGAAGCAACAATGCGGGCCAGCGCAGCGGTTGGCCCGTAGGTGCCGATGCCGGCTTCCCACGCTGCATCCACCACTGAACTGCAAGGGCGACCAGCAGCGTCACGCCCAGCACCGCGCCCGGCAACTTGATACCCGCGCTCAAGGCCGCGCACGCAAGCACTCCCATTACATGCCGGCCGCGCCAGCCGCCCTCGGCGTCGATAACCAGGCGCAGACCTGCAATCGCCACCAGCGCCAGGCCGAGCTCGGTCTGCAGGGACATCAGCAGATTGCCCAGCATCGGGGTGCTGGCCATGAGCAACGCCAACAGCCATTGCGATCGCACGGAGAGCTTCCAGAGCTGGAAAATCCGCACCATCAGCGTCAGCAGCAGGGTTGCCACCGCCAGGTTCATGGCGCCCCGGGCATCATCACCCGCCATCAGCGACACCACGGAATGCACTACGTCCACGACAAATGGCGCTGCGGACCAGATTTGCATGCCAACATCGAAACCGTAGCGCTGCTGCATCACAAGCTCGGTCCACATCCGCAGATGCAATGCGTTGTCATCGACGGCTATGGACGGGAAGCTCGTCCAGCGTAGCACCCAACCCACCACCGCGACTCCCGCAACCCAGGCCCAAAGCGGGATAGAGCGCATCCAGTCGTTTGCCGCACAAGCCCTGGAACACAAATGCTCCCTGACCACGGCTGCACGCCGGGCGAGAACAATGCAGGGCAACGCGCACAGGACAATATGCAGCGCCCTGTAGTTGACCGGGAAGTGCAGCATTGCCCCCCATATGGCGAGCCAGAGGGTGGCACCCACGACGATCGCCTCGGTCGTGCTGATCAGCGAGAGGTCGCGAGTCCCTTGCAGCCGTCCAAGCACCAGGATCCCCAGACTCCAGGCACTGGCCAGCCACAACAGGACCGCTCCGGACTGGGCAATCCCAACAGCGAGAATAAGCCAGCTGAACACACCGGCTGCCAGATACACATGAGCCGACCGGGGAACCAAGATGCCTAGGGCAGTGCCCGCCAGCGCAACCGAAAACGCCCAGGACAATGCGTCAACGGCCACCGACGGCTGCGTTGGCAACAACAGGGGAATGGCCAGAACCGCCAGGCACAAACTGAGGGCAAACAATCTGTCTTCTTTGAACCTGTCCAGCCAGCGAAACATATACATACAGCTCCTTGCGACTCTTGACTTCAAGACTGGATAACTGCCGTTTTCGTCGACCTGTAGATCCAGTACTTACTCATGATGAATCCACTAACAGCAACTATGGGTAGAGAAATGATCTTGCCGACAAGAGGCACCACCCCAAGATAATAAAATGTCTGAATGACCAGCACGGTAAGCAGGTAGTTGACCACCACCCCGACCAGGAAACGCAGGAATGCACCCAGCGAATAGGCCTGCTTGAACGTGATCAGCGAGTGCAACAAGAAGTTGACGAGCAGACCAAGCACGAAGCCAAAGGTTGCGGCCCCCAGGTAGTGCACACCCAAAAAGATCAAAAGCTGCATCAGGCCTATATCGACGACCGCACTGACCACACCAATCACAACGTAGATAGCGAATTGACGCATGACTTTCAGTAATCCCGCTGACTGGCAATGCCACGCCCATGCAGCGGCCGGCGCGGAAGTGACGATATGTCATAGGACAAAAATGCCAGGATCAACTGCAAGCCAATCAGCACCGGCATGGCAGAAAGCATGACGGTACCCGCTGCAGTGGAAACACCACTCTGCGCGGACTCCATCCAGTGGTAGCCGCCATAGGCAGTGCCAAAGCCAAGCAACGCCAACCCGATCGGCAACTCGATCGACGCCAGCGACATGTCGCGAAGGTAGTAGTTGTAAAAGACCCGCTTGGCGAAGTTCCGCACGTGCTTCGCGAAGAACTCCCCGACAATTTTAGAAATCTTCAAGTTGCTGACTTCATCCCCATAAGACGCATACATGGGCACATCGACGACTACGGCACGCAGCGTATTGAGCCTGAACAGGATATCCGTTTCGAAGAAATACCGGCGACTAATCTTGCCAAACGGCAAGTGACTGGCCACGTCAGCATGGATGGCCGTGAACCCGTTGGTTGGGTCGAACAGGTTCCAGTAGCCCGATGACAATTTGCACATCAGCGACAACATGGCATTGCCGAACAGCCGGATCTTCGGCATCGAGCGAACTTTTTCGAGGTCGAAGAAACGGTTGCCCTTGGTGTAGTCCGCCTCGCCACTGATGATCGGAGCCACGAAGTCCATGATCAAGGCCGGGTCCATTTGCCCGTCGCTGTCAATCTTGACCAGAATGCCCATGTCATCCGCGATTGCAGCCTTGTACCCGGTCATGACGGCACCACCCACGCCCTGGTTCTCGGCATGTTTGATCACGCGGACACGGCCATCTTCACAATGGGCAGAAACAAAATCGCCCGAGCCATCGGGGCAGCAATCGTCAACGACGTAAATGCGAGCAACTTCGGGTCCGATTGCTTCGATCACCGCCAAAATGTGATTGCGCGCCTTGTAAGTTGGAATTACGACCGCGATTTTCTGCAAACTGACAGTCTGCATAGCTGTATCTGGCACGCTGATAGTCCCTGATCTGTAATGCTCTGTAGGAATTAGTGAAAAAATCTGTGGGATACTAAACTGCAACAGGGTAGGACGTCACCCTCCAGCATGCCATTTCGCTCCCGCCCCAGATACCCAGAGTCTTCATCGGGATCCTTGGCACATAGCCGCCGAGCGGCGGCCAAGCGCCTCAGTCTTGCCCGAAATGGGCCCGCTTCACGATGAAACATCCCGTTTAGCGTACTGCCAACGCGCTGGGCCGATGCCTCGCCGGCCCTCAATGCATTTTCAAGTCCGCGCCACGCTGGAAATAATCTGCCGGGACGCATGGCGACGGCTCTACAGGTGTATTGCCAGCGCCCACGCCACCTCGGTGAGCGACAATGCGAGATGCACATAAAACCCGATGAGCGCACCGCCCATGACCTGCAATAGCGCACCTGGCAACTCGAATAATCGACGTGCAATTGCCTCAACCTGTCTGATCAAACTAATTGAAGGCCCCAGGCAAACCCTCTACAATTTCCGGCCTGCGCCTCTTCCGGCCTGCGCCTCGCCGCTTAATCAGGGCGCCGACCATTTAATGGCAGCCTACAGCCTGACCAGCCAGGCCCGATAAAAACCGAAGTTCCCAAAGGAGCAATCTTGTTCGTGAGCAACTTAATGGATGACGGCGTTCATATAATCAAGCGTAGCGACTTCAGCGAAAACTTCGTCACCCAATGGATCGGTCTATTCCAACGATGCTTCGGTGGATCACCAGAGAATGCAAGACGTGTATTCCAGAAGTACCAACTGAACGACTCGAGAATCTGTTATTCAATAAAAGATGGCACTATGGTCGCTGCCTATTGCGGCTTGAAACTTAGCCAGGATAACAACACTATCTTTCTGTCCACCGACACCATGTCCGACGGCACCCAGAAAGGCTCATCGATCACCCTCGGCAAGCGCCTGTACAAATCTCTCGCCGAAGAGAATGTCTCGATTGTCTGCGGCTACCCCAACAACAACATCCGAAGAATTCGCGAGAAAGGCTTGGGCTGGACCCTGCAAGGCAACTTGCACCTCTACGTAGGCATCCCTCTTCTCTGGCGACTCTTCAGGAAGAAAATCACCGAACCCGGCCTGTGGAAAGCCGCACGCCCTGAAGGCGGCTGGTACACCCGATCAAAACCGCTCCTTGTCAACCTGCTGGGCCGCGACGGACTGCATTCATCGACCCCGGGCAGCGTAATCACGCTGTCGGCTTATCGTCCAGGCGCCTTTTTCATCCGGGTCCCGGGCTTCTTGTTCGAACCCCGCACGTTCGGCTACCGCTACCTGAGCGAAGACCGCAAGGACAGCAACTTCCTAAAAAAGATCAAGCTGCTTGATCTCGACACCATCGACATTCCCTGATTCACGGATAAACAGCCAAGTGCGACCGATTTCCCTGTTTTTCATGCCTCATCAAGACGATGAGTTTGGCGTGTTCCACCAGATCGAACATGAACTGAAGGCCGGGCGCTGGGTCCGCTGCGTGTTCGTGACCGATGGCTCCGCGACAGCCGACCCGAACTGCCGGGATCGGGAGTCGCGAGCAGTCCTCCAGCAACTGGGCGTGGCCGATGAAGACATGCTGTTCATCGGTCGACAACTGGCAATCAAAGATGGCCAGATGCACCAGCATGTCAGCGCTTTCGTAGACTGGCTCGACGCCTTCTTCACCGCCCACCCCGACATTCACGCCTGCTTCGTACCTGCATGGGAAGGCGGCCATCCGGATCACGACCTTATCCATGCCATGGTCATCGAACTGGCAGCGGCACTCGCCATCCCGGGCAAAATCTGGCAATTCCCACTTTACAATGGCCTGCACTGCCCGGGCCCGCTGTTCCGTACCATGTCGCCACTCGCGGAAAACGGCCCGGTCGCACGACAGCCGATTGCCTGGCCGAACCGGCTGCGCTACCTGAAGCTCTGCCTTGGCTATCCCTCGCAATGGCGCAGTTGGGTGGGTCTGCTGCCCTTCGTGGGCGGACACTATCTGTTTTCCGGCACACAACCCCTGCAGCCGGTAAACAGAAAGCGCCTGGCGCAACGCCCACATCAAGGCCCGCTTTATTACGAGAAACGCGGCTTTCTTGACTGGGCAACAATGTCCACCGCTATCGAACAACTGCGTGAAGTCCTTTCACGACAGGCTCGAGAAAAGGCTGAACGCCCGACACAACCCGAGGCCTGACCGATCGAAAGAGCACGAACAAGGGGGCGCGAGCCCAGTCGCCGCCCCTCAACATCCTCATCCCACACACCAGATCACGAAGGTTCAGTGTCCGCAGCCGCCTTGCGCAGGTCTTCGTTCTCCTGCTCCATCTCCCGGTACTTCTGGTACAGCGCGTAGCCTTTCTGGATCACCACCACCAGGCCGACAGCGGCCAGCACATTCTTCACCATCACCGATTCCTCTTGATTGCGGTTGGTGAGGCAACAGTAGCGTGCAGGGACGTCAGATTGTGTCGAACCTGAATACTGCCAACTGTTGCCACCACCACGACACAAAATGACCACCCCTGCCCTCATCCTGTCGCCAACACAGCATCAGGAGACACTGTATGGGGCACCGCCTTACCCCTTTCGGCCACGACAGCCGCCGCGCCGTGGACACTTGTCCGCTTTCTCTGAAGTGGAGCTACCAGTTGCTGCTGGAACTGGGGGGACACCGCAACTTTATCTGCCGCCACGGCTTCAACGATGATGACCTGGCCCAGGAACTCGGCCTGGGCAAATGGGTGGACAGCGACGACTACACCGCTCCCCTGGCGCTGGCCGCACTGCGCAAGAGCGCCCGCACTTTCGACAGTGACTTCCCCGACGCCGGCTACCCCGACAACCTGGCCAGCAACCTCGAAGCGCTGGGCGAACTGCTCGGCCTGACCGAGGCGGAGTTGCGTATTCTCGGTTTCTGCACCTTGATGCACTGCGATCCGACCCTCAGCGACGCCACCGACCAGTTGGGCATGCTGGGCCTGAACCGGGCCATGAAAGTACTGTCGGTGGTGCTGGGCCTGCCGCTGCCGACCGTGGAAAACTGCCTCGGCCGCAACAGCCCGCTGATGCGCAGCGGCATGCTGGAGCTGTGCAACAGCCACCGCGCCGCCATGGCCCTGAGCACGCTGCTGTCGGTGAGCAACACTGATCTGCCGGGCCTGCTGCGCTTCAGCAAAGGCACGCCGCTGGATCTGTTCGCCTACGCTTTCCGCCCCAGCCCGCCCGGCACCTTGAACGCCGAGCACTACAACCATGTACGCCAGACGCTGACGATCGCCGAACGCTACCTGGGCAAGTCCCTCGCCGAAGGCCGCAAGGGCGTGAACATCCTGCTTTATGGCCCGCCGGGCACCGGCAAGACGCAATTGAGCCGGCTGCTCGCCAGAAACCTGGACCATGCGCTGTATGAGGTGGCCTGCACCGATAAACACGGCGATCCCGTGTCGGCCAAGCAGCGCCTGTGCTCCCTGCGCGCAGCCAACAGCGTACTGCAGTCGCAGCGGGCGCTGCTGGTGCTCGACGAGATCGAGGATATTTTCCAGTCCGCCAGCCACGAGAGCGGCAACCGTTCGCAGAAAGGCTGGATCAACCGCATGCTGGAAGAGAACGCCCTGCCCTGCTTCTGGCTGAGCAACAGCATCGAGGCCATCGACGCCGCTCATGTGCGCCGCTTCGACCTGGTGATCGAGGTGCCCAACCCGCCCCTGGCCCAGCGCAAGCAGATCCTGCGCGACTGTGGCGGCGGCAAGCTGGGCGAGGAACTGGTGGAGCATCTCTGCGCCCATGAGCAGATGACGCCAGCGGTACTGGAACGCGCCGTGCGGGTGGGCCGCAGCGTCTCGCAGCGCGCCAGCAAGGTACTCGACAACACCGTGCGCTGCATCGTCGACGCCACCTTGAAGGCCCAGGGTTTCGACAAGCTGCAACCCAACGACAGCGCCCTGCCGAAGTTCTACTCGCCGGAATGGATCAACGCCGACCTGCCGCTGGCCGGCCTGGTGGACGGCTTGCGTGCGCATCCTCAGGCGCGGCTGTGCTTCTACGGCCCGCCGGGCACCGGCAAGACCGCATTCGGCCACTGGCTGGCGCGGGAGCTGGGCAAGCCACTGATGGTCAAGCGGGTGTCCGATCTGGTCTCGCCGTACGTGGGCAGTACCGAGAAGAACCTGGCGGATGCCTTCGAGCGAGCCCAGCAGGAAGACGCGGTACTGCTGCTCGACGAAGTGGACAGTTTCCTCCAGGACCGCCGCAAGGCGCGGCAAAGCTGGGAGGTGACGGCGGTCAACGAGATGCTGACGCAGATGGAAAGCTACCGCGGGCTGTTCATCGCCTCGACCAACCTGATCCTTGACCTGGACGAAGCCTCGCTGCGCCGCTTCGACCTCAAGGTGCATTTCGGCTACCTGGCTCCGGCACAGGTGCAGGCGCTGTTCAGCGCGCACCTCAAGGCGCTGTCGCTCAAGGACCCGCAGAACGGCGCCGCCATCCGCCTGCGCGGCGAAGCCAGCCTGACCCCGGGCGACTTCGCCGCGGTGGCCCGGCGCGGACGCTTCCGCCCCTTCGCCAACGCCAACGACCTGGCCACTGCGCTGCTCGCCGAATGCCGCCTGAAACCCAACGGACCGACGCGACCCATCGGTTTCGGGCAGTGGACACATTAAATCTTGCGGGAGGGTCACCGAAAGACCGACACTCCCGCGGTTCATGGCCATAGGCCAGCTACTACACAAGGAAGACTCTCTTGCCATCCGCCAAGACCCATAGCGCGCTCAATCGCCAATGGGAGCTGTTGCAACAGCTGCCAAAACGCGCGCCCGGCATCACCGTGACCGAGCTGCTGAACCGCCTCAAAGGCTCCGGTTACACCATCAGTCGTCGCAGCATCGAGCGCGACCTGCGCGACCTGTCCCTGGTGTTCCCGTTGCAGTGCAACGACAACGGCACGCCGTTCGGCTGGTACTGGAAGCCGGGCGTCAGCGTCGAATTGCAGGGCGTCACCCTGACCGAAGCGGTCAGCCTCGCCCTGGTCGAAGACGCCGTTCGCCCGCTGCTGCCCGGCAGTATGCTCAGCGTGCTGGATGCCCGCTTCGAACACGCCCGGCAGAAACTCAAGGGGCTCGGCGACGGCAACCCCGCCGCGCGCTGGCCCGACAAAGTCGCCAGCGTGCGGCCGGACTTCAACCTGCAAGCGCCGGAGATTCAGGCCGACACCCTGGAAGCCTTGCAACACGCGCTGATCAGCGAGCGACAGATCCAGTGCCAGTACTACTCGGCGCACCACGACAAAGTCCGCGACCTGACCCTCAACCCGCTGGCCATCGTTCAGCGCGGGCTAATCACCTACCTGATCGCCACTGCGGCGCCCTATACCGATATCCGCCAGTTCGCGGTACATCGCTTCCGCGCCACATCGGTGCTGAAGACGCCATGCGAGGGGCTGGAGACCTTCGAATTGCAGGCCTATCTCGACAGCGACGCCCTGCAGTTCGGCAAGCCGGAGAAAATCCGCCTGCAGGCCTGGGTCAGCGAGCATCAGGCGCGGCTGATCCGCGAGACGCCGTTGAGTGCAGACATGGTGCTGGCACCCGTGGATGACGGCTTCAGCCTTGAAGCGACGGTGACCGACAGCTGGCAACTGCGCTGGTGGATCCTGTCGCTGGGGGATGCCTTCGTGGTGCAGGAACCACCGATTCTGCGCGAGCAGATCGGCGACACCCTGCGGCGTGCGGCAGCGGCCTACGCGCCGGCCTGATCCATCTGCTCCAGCAAGCGCGGCAGGACTTCTGCCGCCTTACCGACCAGACTGAATTGTCCTTCGCCCTCCACCGGCTCCGGCTGCAGATTGACGTGCACGACCACGGCGCCACGACGCCGAGCGATACGCGGAATCTCCGCTGCTGGCTGGACCAGTCCCGAGGTGCCGATCGACAACAGCAGATCGCAATCCTCGGCGGCCGCCAGTGCCTCGCGCCACGGCTGCGCCGGCAGCGATTCCCCGAACCACACCACCCCGGGCCGGACCTTGCCGTTGCAACGTCGGCAACGCGGCGGCTCGACCGAGCGACCCTCCTCGGGCTCATCGATGGCCGCGTCGAGTTCGCCATAGGGCCGCGTGCAGGCAAAGCAGCGCGGCGCATGCAGGCTGCCGTGCAGGTGAATCACGTCCTGACTGCCGGCACGTTCGTGGAGGTCATCGACGTTCTGGGTAATGACGGTCAGCCGGGGCACTCGACGAGCGAGCTCGGCGATGGCCAGGTGCGCGGGGTTCGGCACCGCGGCGAGCACTTTGCTGCGCCGCCACTCGTACCAGCCCCAGACCAGCGCGGGATCGCGGCGGAAGGCGTCGGCGGTCGCCAGGGCCGCGGGATCGAAACGACTCCAGAGACCGGTCAGGGCATCACGAAAGGTCGGAATGCCGCTTTCGGCGGAGACACCCGCCCCGGTGAACACCACCACATGCCGGGCGTCACGCAGCCAGCGGCCCTGGAATTCGCTCATCGTCTGCTCCTGTGTCACTGATTCAGTCTGCCGAGGCCGTGGCCTGCATGAGTTCGAGCTTGCTGCGCAGCTGCTGAACCTCGGCTTTCTCCGCCAGCAAGGCCGAACGCAGCTCGCGGTTCTCCTCGGTGTGCCAGTAGGCGCGGCGCTGGCGCTCGCGCAGCGTGGACTGCCAGTGATCCAGGGATCGCCAGAGCCTGGCACTTTGCAGGTACTGGGCCGTGAGCAGCACCAGGATCACCGCCTGGAGCACGAGAAACATCCAGTGCTCAACGGACATGGAGGCGATCTCCCGGAAACGGAACCAGGGTGGAATCTGGAGTCATTCTGCACAGCCTTCTGCGATAGTCGAGAAGCCATTGTCGAAGCGGCCGACGACAGCTTGCGTCGTTTCCGGCCAGAAACTCGCAAAAGCAAAAAGGGCGACCCTTGCGGATCGCCCTTTTTGCTGTACCGCCAACAGGAGCGGTAATGTTTGGTAGGCACAATTGGACTCGAACCAACGACCCCCACCATGTCAAGGTGGTGCTCTAACCAACTGAGCTATGTGCCTGCTGTGGGGCGGCATTCTACGCACTTGGCTGTTGGTGTCAACACCCTCACCGTGGAAAATCTGCAAAAAAATCAGCGGGTTCTGACAGACCGCTGAACTGGTCTGCAACTAGCGATCACTCAGCGGCAGCTAACTTCGGCCTGCTCTCGCCGCCTTTGGAGCCGGCGACATCAATGGAAAGTGCTACGCCCATGCTTTCTCCTGACATTGAAAACCGTACGGAAGCGGTTTGCGGTGTCGTCATTGGACGGTTACAGGAGCTTGTCCCAAGGGAGCCGCTCTGACAGATATCCGAAAGCAAATACCAAGGACGTGAACATCACTAAGAGGAACCGCCAGGCCGGTAGTCTCGTCACAATCTTTCTCACCTCTCGAACAATCTTGCTGATATCCAACGGCATTCCGCTCCTTAATCAAACAGGGGCAGACTCAGGGCCCCAGGACGTTTCAACGATCGGGTTTTCAATTATTCCCGGCTGAAGCGGAGATTGTGCAGGGTTGCTCGCGGCAGCTGTCTTTCTGGTCTATGAAAGCTTTAGACCTTGTCCTCGGCGTAAACCGACGCTGAAATAACCGCTCCTCCCCAGCGGCGCCTGCCAATGCAGATTGGGACGAGATTACCGCTGGCGGTGTTGTTCTTGGCGCTGCCGAAGGCGTAGCTCACCGGGCGAGACGCGCATGCTGCTCAAGGCCTTCAGCGATTTTGTGAAGGCGGAAGATTTGCCCGACGACACTTCCAGCGAGAAGAGCCGCGACTTAGTGGGCCCAGGCGCAAGGCAAGGCGGGCGAACCGATCAAACTGGACGAGCTGTCGAACCTACTGGGCGAGGACCGCCTCAAGACTTTTTCGGATTTTATTCGGGGCGACGACTACGGAGTCTCCGACACCTTTGCTCCGGACAAGCCCCCCTCAGCCAATACCGGCGCTATACCGGACAGGCTGAGGAGGCGTCGATCAGTTGCGAAGCACACCTGCTGGGCACGCGGGTGGAATTCGATGCAGAGAACGCCGGCCTGACAGAACCCTCCGACGCATTTAATAGGTCAGCTTAAGAGCGCCGCAAGCGGACTATCCAGAAGGGGCACTTTCTGCTCGAAGCACCGAGCAATTCTTCAGCAGATGATCAAACATCGCCGGGAAGTCTGCGTAGATTAAGTCGTTTATATCTGAGGTCGAATTGCCTTTTCGCCCTGCTTTCAAATTGGTATCGATGTACCCGAGGTGGCGCCTCAGGTCGGCGCGACGACTCCAATTGTCACCAGCAGTCACAAGAACAGCATCTGCAAGCGGGCGAAATTTTTCATATCGGGCCAATAACTCAGTCTCGTCCAAGTCTTCCCATAGGCGATGGAGCTCCAGCGCCTTCTTGTATGCTTGGTGGTAGGCTTGAATTGCATTCAAATCAATCATTGGCTACTCCTGGCTCGGCTCCATGCCGGTCAGAAACGAATAGCCCAGCTTTATCGTTCACGCCAATTCATCGCGCATCCGTCGAGTAATCTCACGCATAGGAACGTTGACGCATGTCTGCCCCTTGGTGGCTGACATGATTGGCGGATTTGGCGACCAGCTCAACCTGAATCAAAAGCGGGTACATCTGCCTAAGACGAGTTCGATTGACGTTCTTGCCGTTCTTGAAACGGACAAAGCACTCATCGACTCCAGAGATGTGACACCTCCATCCGGGCTCTATTGCCATTGTTGCAGCGATGGCAAATACCCGCTCCACGAATTCGTCTTCTGTCACCTCTCGATCCTCTGGGCCTCATACCCACGAGAAACAAATAACCCACCTCACCTGATCACGCTACTTCGGTGAGGATGCTGCGTGAACGGAGAAGCCCAATGCCCCCGATCAACCGCAGCGCCAGCATCGTCTTCGACGGCGCTAGTATCATCATCCGCGAACCTCACCCGAGCTGCCAGCCGTGGGCCCAGAAGAAAGCCTGGAAGCGCGAGTACCGCAACCAGGTACTGAAGCGCATCGTGCAAACACCCAATCGCCTGGGCTAGAGTTGCGCTATGCCCGGACCGGATGAACGTGACAAGCGCGACCAGTACGGCATCGCGGAGATGCTTCAGCCGTAACCAGCGCCTGTGCAGCAAGGTAGGCCTGAAGGCCGACTTGAAGTTCTCCGCCGCCACGATCACGGTTGAGATGTCCCAGAACGTGAACGCGCCCGATCGCAATGCGCGCTAGGACAGCGCTTGCCCACCCTACGCCGCAGGCATCATCAAGGAGGATGTGGCGGTCTCCTGGGCAGAGCAGCCATTCGACCTGGGCATGTACTCGGATTACGGTAACTGCGACCTGTGCTGGAAGAAGAACGAGGCAAGCTGATCAGGACCATTTAGGAAGAGCCTTCCCGGGTGATCTGGTGGTCTGGAACCGAAGAGCGGTTCAGCCAGGTGTTCCGCCAAGACCGGCCCAACTATAAAGCATCGGCTTGGTCGGCGGATCAGCGGCCAGGCAGACGGATTTTGATTTCGACTACTTGGCTGAAGACATCGACTGCTTCTGCGGAGACTAAAAATTATTTTCAACTTTTTGCCCTTCACCTCCCAAAAAAGGGGCTGTACCGACCCACTATTTAGATAACAGGCATTCCGCCTGTGACTATCTAGCGAGACTTCCCCAATGCGTTGCAATCACTGCAAGAGAAACATTCTCAACCAACTCAGCAGCTTCTTCTGGAGCGGTGTAACCTTCGGAGCAACGCTCCTGATGGTCGGCCTGTTCTACTTCGACGCGATCTAACTCAACCGACCTTGGCCCCGAGCCCTCAAGGGCTCGCGGCTGAATCTATGACCACAGCAATCGGCCTGTTCGCCGGCCTCGACGAATGGAACACCGGTTCGCGCGCCGCAGGCGCCCAGGCTCTCTGGGCGCCAAATCATTGGCCTAAAGCCGTTAAGTAGCATTCTGCGATCCACCAGGACACCAACCACGCTTGTCAGGACCTGCAGCAAGCGAACAGGACAAAGGTGCCACGCTCGGACATCGACGTCGCTTCTCCATGCTGCCAAGGCTTCACCCATGCTCGCGGCAAGAAGAGCGGATACCCTGAGCATGACGCATCGCCCTCGACTGCCTGGGCCGCCCCCTCCGACGCTGAAGCACCGAACCAAGATGCTTGGGGGGCTGACTGAAGCGCCGAGAAGACATCGTGACCTAGAAGAAGTCGGCAGAGACCTAGTTACAAACACGATCAAGGTCTCTCCAGGCAAGACCGACAACTACGACACACCGATCCACCTGCAGATCACGATGGGCAAGGCCTTGCGCGAGACAGTGAACGAGTGCATCCGGTCGCCCGTGGTGTCGCCCTTCCTGATCCACTACCGCCCGAAGGCGCGGCGGAAGGCCCAGATCGAGGCCAAAGAGCACTGGACGGCGGTGACACCCGACTACCTATCGAAAAGCTTCCGGAAGGCCCGGGACGCGGCCAACGCGTACGACCATATGGACTTTGAAGAGCGACCGACATTTCACGAGATCCGCGCCCTGGGCGCATGGCTGTATGAGCAGCAGAAGTTCTCGAAGGATTACGTCCAGCTGCTGATGGGGCACGCCACTGCCGAGATGACAGAGCGGTATCAAGACGGGCACGCACCGAAAGAAATCCAGTACGTCGAAGTGAAGGCTGACCTGGCCATCTGACGAACGGTGAGCGCCAGCAAAGACCAGATAGCGGTGGGTGGCTTTGCAAAAGTTTTGCAAAAGTTTTGCAAAAACAAAAAGGGCGACCCTCTCGGATCGCCCTTCAAGTGCCCGGAAACCGGGGCTTTTATCTGGTAGGCACAATTGGACTCGAACCAACGACCCCCACCATGTCAAGGTGGTGCTCTAACCAACTGAGCTATGTGCCTGCTGTGGGGCGGCATTCTACGCTTCCGACGAAGGGTGTCAACCGCTTTTTCAAGCTAAACCACTGAATAATAAAATTTTTTGCGTGATTGCCCGGTTTTTGCTGTTTTCGACCGCCCGGCTGGCGGGTGTTTATTATTATTGATAGGATCTGCACATTCGTAAAAAATACAAAACACACAACTACAAAGTCCCACATTAGAGGTACCGCCCCAATGGCCGCCACTCCTTACCCACAATCGTATTACGCCGCGTCGGCCAACCCAGTGCCACAGCGCCCTGCCCTGCAGGAAGAAATCGAAACCGACGTCTGCGTGATCGGCGCCGGCTACACCGGTCTTTCCAGCGCTCTGTTCCTGCTGGAAAACGGCTTCAAGGTCACCGTGCTGGAAGCGGCCAAGGTCGGCTTCGGCGCCTCGGGTCGTAACGGCGGCCAGATCGTCAACAGCTACAGCCGCGACATCGACGTCATCGAACGCACCGTCGGCCCGCGCCAGGCGCAGTTGCTGGGCCAGATGGCCTTCGAAGGCGGTCGCATCATTCGCGAGCGCGTGGCCAAGTACAACATCCAGTGCGACTTGAAGGACGGTGGCGTGTTCGCCGCCCTGACCACCAAGCAGATGGGCCACCTGGAATCGCAGAAACGCCTGTGGGAACGCTTCGGCCACACCCAGCTGGAACTGATGGACAAGAACCGCATCCGCGAAGTGGTCGCCTGCGACAACTACGTCGGCGGCATGCTGGACATGAGCGGCGGCCACATCCATCCCCTGAACCTGGCGCTGGGCGAAGCCGCTGCCGTGGAATCCCTGGGTGGAAAGATTTATGAACAGTCCCCCGCCGTGCGCATCGACCGCGGTGCCAATCCGGTAATCCACACCCCGAACGGCCGCGTACGCGCCAAGTTCGTCATCGTCGCCGGCAACGCCTACCTCGGCGGCCTGGTGCCGGAGCTGGCCGCCAAGTCGATGCCTTGCGGGACCCAGGTGATCACCACCGAGCCCCTGAGCGACGAGCTCGCCCGTACCCTGCTGCCGCAGGACTACTGCGTCGAAGACTGCAACTACCTGCTCGACTACTACCGCCTGACCAGCGACAAGCGCCTGATCTTCGGCGGCGGCGTGGTCTACGGTGCCCGCGACCCGGCGAACATCGAGGCGATCATCCGTCCGAAGATGCTCAAGGCCTTCCCGCAGCTCAAAGACGTGAAGATCGACTTCGCCTGGACCGGCAACTTCCTGCTGACCCTGTCGCGCCTGCCGCAAGTGGGCCGCATCGGCGACAACATCTACTACTCCCAGGGCTGCAGCGGCCACGGCGTGACCTACACCCACCTCGCCGGCAAGGTGCTGGCCGAAGCCCTGCGCGGCCAGGCCGAGCGTTTCGACGCCTTCGCCGAACTGCCGCACTACCCGTTCCCGGGCGGTCACCTGTTCCGCGTACCGTTCAGCGCCATCGGCGCCTGGTACTACACCCTGCGCGACCGCCTGGGCGTGTAATGCCCGTTGCCGTCAGCGCCCAAGCGCACTGACGGCCTGTCGCGCCGCCTGCTCCTGGCCCGCCTGGGCCAGGTCATTGGCCGCCTTGAGCCAGCGCTGCCGGTCCACCTGGGCCGGCAACTGCCCCGGTTGCTGCACCAGCACCGCCCAACTCCCTTCTTTTTTCCAGGCCGACTCGAAGGTGTCGAAGTCCATCGGCATCCGCCGGCTGTTGCCCGCGCGCAGCAGGACCCGCTGCTTGTAACGGTCGTAGCCCACCAGCAGGGCGTAGCGCGGCTCGCTCCAGAACGCCGAGCCTTCCTGATAGCGCAACAGCACCGGATAGCCCGCCGCGACCTGCATCAGCAAGGCCGGCAGGCTGGCCTCGAGCGGATACACCACCATCCCGTACTGCTGCGCCGTGGTCTGCACCCCGCTCTGCAGCTTTTCCGGCGCTTTCGGCAAACCGAGCAAACCAGGCGTGATGCGCACACCCTGTTGCGAAAGGGCGGCAGCCAGCGCCATCGGCGCGCTCTGGTCGGCATTGCCGCGGAAGAACGGCACCGCGCTGAGCTCGACCCGCTGCGGCAATTGCTTGAGTTCGGATGACGGCTGGCTGGCGCATCCGCCGAGGGTGGCGGCCAGCAGACACGCCGCCAGCAGGCGGCGGGGGGGCACGGAAAGGAGCGGCATGGGTCCTCGCTTGAACTGTTGCCAGGCAGACAACGCCCGGTCCTGAGCGGCGATCATAGGCCGACGGACAGCATCGGTATAGCCCGCCCGCGGCTTAGAACAAAGCGGCCCAAGGGATTGGACCATCGGTCAATAGCCTGAAATAAGTGAGCGTCTAGACTTAGAGGGTGTCTGAGTTACAGGTCCCGCCTGTACTGAAGAAGGAGGCACTCATGAGCCTGACCATGGCAATCTTCATGATGATCGCAGCCTGGCTGAGTGTGGCCGCTGCCATGCTGTGGGGCGTGCTGCGCATCGCCCGCCGTCACCACGTGCACCATCAGGATCCCCGGCCGCACGTGCAACCAACCGCGCCCGCACCTCACCGCACACGCGCACCTCGTCGTCACGCCAACGCCTGAAGCAGCTGCAAGCGGCAAGTTTCGAGCTGCAAGAAAGAGCGGCCAGCAACACCAACGCTTTCTCTTGCCGCTTATAGCTTGCAACTTGCAGCTAAAAAAAAGGGGCCCCATCAAGGAGCCCCCAACTACAGCACGCAACAGATTCCGGAAAAATCAGCCCTCGCTGGCATCACGGCGCTGGCGAGCCTTGCGCGACATGATGTTCAGCACCTCGATCGCGGTGGAGAACGCCATCGCCGCGTACACGTAGCCTTTCGGTACGTGGGCGCCGAAGCCTTCGGCGATCAGGGTCATGCCGATCATGATGAGGAAGCCCAGGGCCAGCATCACCACAGTCGGGTTGTCGTTGATGAACTTGGCCAGCGGATCAGCCGCCACCAGCATCACGATCACGGCACTGATCACGGCAATGATCATGATCGGCAAGTGTTCGGTCATGCCCACGGCGGTGATGATGCTGTCGATGGAGAACACGATGTCCAGCATCAGGATCTGGCCAATGGCCGCCGCGAAGCCCAGGGTAATGGTAGACGACGCCTTGGATTCTTCCTGTGCCCGTGGATCCACGCTTTCATGAATTTCCTTGGTGGCTTTCCAGAGCAGGAACAGACCACCGGCGATCAGGATCATGTCCTTCCACGAGAAGCTCTTGCCGAGGATGTCGATCACCGGCTCCGTCAACTGGACAATCCAGGCGACAGTGCTGAGCAACGCCAGGCGCATCACCAGCGCCATGCTGATACCGATGCGACGGGCCTTGGAGCGGTACTCCATGGGCAGTTTGTTGGTCAGGATCGAGATGAAGATCAGGTTGTCGATGCCAAGGACGATCTCCATGGCCACCAACGTGGCCAGGGCGACCCAGGCGGTCGGGCTTGCAGCGAGTTCCAGCAGGTATTCCATGGATCAGATCCTGAATCGGGGGTTATGGGAAAAGTTAGATCAGATTTCCTGACCGTCGGTGTCTTTGCCGTCGTCGTCTTTCTTCGCCGACGGCGAACCGGTGGCTTCGCTCAGTGCCTGCTGGGCGGCCTTGTTGGTGTCGTCGATGGCCTGCTTGGCCGACTCGGCGGCCTGGTTGAGCATCTGCTGGGCGGACTTCTCGGCCTGGTCGCAGCCGCTCATGGCGAACAGGGCGAGGGCCAGAACCAGAGGGGTACCGATGGATTTGAGATGAAGCATGGGGTCGTCTCCAAACTGTTTTCGCTGCCACGACAGATGGCACCGCAATGGCAGGGGATTCTAAAGACCTGAATACATCAGAAAAATTCGTATTTTCAGCGGTTATACTTCGGTTTTTTCGAATCGGGGATTGCCATGCTCAATTACCGCCAACTCCACTACTTCTGGGCCGTGGCCAAGACCGGCAGCGTGGCGCGTGCAGGGGAGCAACTGAACCTCACGCCACAAACCATCAGCGGGCAGATCACCCTGCTGGAGCAGACCTACGGCATCGAGCTGTTCCAGCGGGTCGGCCGCCAGCTGGAACTGACCGAAACCGGGCGCCAGGCGCTGTCCTACGCCGAGCAGATGTTCCAGATCGGCGGCGAGCTGGAGGCCATGCTGCGGGCGCAGCCCAACGAACAGCAGGTGCTGTTTCGGGTCGGCGTGGCGGATGTAGTGCCCAAGTCCATCGTCTACCGGCTGATCGCACCGACCATGGAGCTGGCCGAGCCGCTGCGCATCAGTTGCCGCGAAGACAAACTGGAGCGGCTGCTGGCAGACCTGGCGATCCAGCGCCTGGATCTGGTGATTTCCGACAGCCCCATGCCCGGCCATCTGGACATCAAGGGCTACAGCCAGAAGCTCGGCGAGTGCGGCATCAGTTTCCTCGCCACCCCGGAACTCGCAGCACGCCAGCCGCTGCCCTTCCCCGCCTGCCTTCAGCATGCGCCGCTGTTGATCCCCGGCCAGGAAACCATGGTGCGCAACCGCTTGCTGCGCTGGTTCGCCGAACAGCAGTTGCAGCCACGGATCGTCGGCGAATTCGACGACAGCGCACTGATGCAGGCCTTCGGCAAATCCGGCAGCGGCATCTTCATCGCCCCGAGCGTGATTGCCGAAGAAGTCTGCCGCCAGTACGACGTCGAACTGATCGGCCAGACCGATGCGGTCACCGAGTCGTTCTATGCCATCTCGGTGGAGCGCAAGGTCAAGCATCCTGGCATCGTCGCCATCACCGAAGGCGCCCGCCGCGAGCTGTTCAACTGGCCGCTGGCCTGAAGCGAGCCAGCCACAGAGCCAGCAGCACGGCCAAGCCGATCAGCAGCGCGGCGACATACCCGACGCTGGGCAACCCGAGGTGGTCGATGACCCAGCCACCGCTCATCGCGCCCAGGCCGATACCGAGGTTGCCACCGGCGATGTTCAGCGACGCTCCGAAGGCCGGCGCCTGGGGAGCGGCCTTGATCACCCGGACATGGCTGACGAGGAACAAGGCCGCCTGGGCCAGTCCCCAGATCCCCAGGGCAATCACCAGCCCAGCCGGCGAGTGGATCGCTGGCACCACAGCCACCAGCCCCACGATCAGCAAGGCGCAGAACCCCGCCGAAGCCAACAGCGAATGGCGATCCACCGCCCGGCCGCCAAGGCTGTTGCCGATCAACCCGACCGCGCCAAAGCCCATCAGGTACCAGCCGACCCGCTCGCCGTCGAAGCCGGCCAGGCGCTCCAGCAGATCGGCCAGGTAGGTGTAGGCGGTGAACATGCCGCTGAACACCAGGACCGACAGCAGCACGTGACCTTGCAGCAGCGGGCTGCGCAGCACCCGGAACTGGCCGCGCAGCGAGGTGATTCCGGTTTTGCGCGGGGTATGCGGCAAGTAACGCCACAGCAACAGCGCCTTGGCCAGGGACAACAGCGCCAGCACGGCGAAGGCCACCCGCCAGCCCAGCGCATCGCCCAGCAAGGTGCCGAGGGGAATGCCGAACACCGTGGCACAGACCACACCGAAGCTGATCTTGCTGATGGCCCGCCCCGCATAGGCCGGACCGACGATATCTACCGCCGTCTCGCTGGCCAGCGCCCAGAACACCGGCAAGCCGAGGGCCGGTGCCAGGCGCGCCACGGCCATCACGTAATAGTCGGTGGCCAGCGCCGCCAGCCCGTTGGAGGCGGCGAACAGCAGCAGCACGCCGACGAACAACCGCTTGCGCTCCAGGCGCGCGCACCAGGCGGTGAGAAACGGCCCGAAGGCCGCTACGGTGAAAGCGAACAGCGTCACCAGCAACCCGGCCTGAGGTACGCTGACCTGCAGATCACGGGCGATCCCCGGCAGCAGGCCGACGATCAGGAATTCGGTGGTCAACACGGTGAAGCCGGCCGCAGCCAGCAACAGAATGGGCAGGAACATCCAGACTCCAACAATGAGCGCGACGGCTCGAAACGGCCGCGCATGGTAACACCGCCGGGCCGGCGGCCCGGATGGCACCGCGCACTCTGTGCTAGAGTGCCGCCCTTTTTTCGACCAGCGCCATCCGCCGCGTCGATGCCTTTCGAACCCGGGCCGATCCCCGGGCCCTGAACAAGACCGAGTGACGTTCCATGCTTGCTGCCCTGAAACTGCTCAACCGCACCAGCCTCGTGGTGCAGATCCTCATCGGCCTGGTGGCCGGTATCGCCCTGGCGCTGCTCGCCCCCGAGGTCGCGCGCAACCTGTCGTTCGTCGGCAAAGTGTTCGTCAGCGCCCTGAAAGCCGTGGCCCCGATCCTGGTATTCATCCTGGTGATGGCCTCGATCGCCAACCACAAGCACGGTCAGCAGACCCACATCCGGCCGATCCTGGTGCTGTACCTGCTCGGCACTTTCGCGGCAGCGGTGGTTGCGGTGGTCGCCAGCATGGCGTTCCCCTCCAGCCTCGTGCTGAGCACTGACGGCGCGCAGATGAGCGCCCCCGGCGGCATCGCCGAGGTGCTCCAGGGCCTGCTGCTCAGTGCCGTGGACAACCCGGTCAACGCCCTGGTCACCGGCAACTTCATCGGCATTCTGGCCTGGGCCATCGGCCTGGGCATCGCCGTACGAAATGCCGGCCCGACCACCCGCACCGTGCTGGACGACCTGTCCAACGGCGTGACCCTGATCGTGCGCGTGGTGATCCGCTTCGCTCCGCTGGGCATCTTCGGCCTGGTGGCCGCCACCCTGGCGCAGTCGGGTCTCGGCGCCCTGCTCGGCTACCTGCACCTGCTGGCGGTGCTGATCGGCTGCATGCTGTTCGTGGCCCTGGTGATGAACCCGCTGATCGTCTGGTGGAAGATCCGCCGCAATCCCTTCCCGCTGACCCTGATGTGCCTGCGCGAAAGCGGTATCACCGCGTTCTTCACCCGCAGTTCGGCGGCGAATATCCCGGTCAACCTGGCCCTGAGCGAAAAGCTCGGCCTGCACGAGGACACCTATTCGGTGTCCATCCCGCTGGGCGCCACCATCAACATGGCCGGCGCGGCGATCACCATCACCGTCCTGACCCTGGCCGCCGTGCACACACTTGGTATCGCGGTGGACCTGCCGACCGCCGTGCTGCTCAGCGTGGTCGCGGCGGTCTGCGCCTGCGGCGCCTCGGGCGTGGCCGGCGGCTCCCTGCTGCTGATTCCGCTGGCCTGCAGCCTGTTCGGCATCCCTAGCGAGATCGCCATGCAGGTGGTGGCGGTCGGCTTCATCATCGGCGTGCTGCAGGACTCGGCGGAAACCGCGCTGAACTCCTCCACCGACGTGCTGTTCACCGCCGCCGCATGCCTGGCGGAGCAACGCCGCGCCTGACGCCTGCCGACCGGTGGCAGCCTGCCACCGGTCGCTTGTGTTAACCCGGTCGCCGCCCTAGGCTAGGGGCTTTTCCATGCACAGAGACAGGGTCATGTCCGAAGAGCACGAAACGCCCGCCACTGCCCGCTTCAACGCCACCGAAATCCGCATCCTCGGCTCGCTGATCGAAAAACAGGCGAGCAATCCGGAAACCTACCCGCTGACCCTCAATGCCCTGATGCTGGCCTGCAACCAGAAGACCAGCCGCGAGCCCGTGATGAACCTGACCCAGGGTCAGGTCGGCCAGAGCCTGCGCGCCCTCGAAGGCCAGGGCCTGACCCGCCTGCAGATGGGCAGCCGTGCCGACCGCTGGGAACAGCGCGTGGACAAGGCGCTGGAACTGGTGCCGGCGCAACTGATCCTGATGGGCCTGATGTTCCTGCGCGGCCCGCAGACCCTCAACGAACTGCTGACCCGCAGCCAGCGCATGCATGATTTCGACGACACCGAACAGGTGCAACACCAACTGGAGCGATTGATCGCCCGGGGCTTTGCGCTGCACCTGCCGAAACAGGCCGGCCAGCGGGAAGACCGCTACACCCACGCATTGGGCGATCCGGATGATATCGAAGCGATCCTGGCCGCACGTCAGCAGGGGCCGGCCGAGCGTGGCGCGAGCGCTGTGTCCGCCGAGCGGATCGAGGCCCTGGAGGCGCGGATTGCGGCCCTCGAGGAACGCCTGGCACGCCTCGAATAACGAACGCACGCGCAGCCCCGGTGCGGGCTCAGCCCCATGACAAACCACGGCCAGCCAGCGTGCCGTGGTCGTCCGCAGGCAGAGTCGGCACCGCAGCAGCCGGGCAAGCGTATCGCCTCAATGCCCCCGATCAATCCCCTCAATTGGCCTCTGCTGCAGGCCCGCACTAGTCTTCAGGCACGCACCATCGAAATGTCCGAGGACGTCCCCCATGAGCAAACGCCTGCCCAACCTGCCCGCCTGGCAATGGCGCGGCTATCACCACAATCACCGCAACCCCACCAACCTGGTGCTGCACCTGATCGCCGTGCCGCTGTTCATCGTCGGCGCGCTGCTGGTGTTATCGGGGGTGTTCAGCCTGGACCTCGGCCAGATCATCGTCGGCCTCATCAGCCTGGTGGCCGGGCTCGGCCTGCAACGGCATGGCCATCGCCTGGAAGCCGAACAACCGGAACCGTTCAGCAACCGCCAGGACGCGGTGAAGCGCCTGCTCACCGAGCAGTTCATCACCTTCCCGCGGTTCCTGTTCACTGGGGCCTGGTGGCGCGCCTGGTGCGAACGCCACCGGCACTGAGGATCAGGCGAACACCGTCACCGTCTGGCGACTGATCGCCAGCAACTCGCCCGCCGCGTTCCAGGTGCAGGCGGCGGTGTGTCCGTAGCCGTCGCGGGAATGCTCGATTACCGCGCAGTACTTGCACCAGTCCAGGGTGCTCAGGCTCGCCACCGGCTGGACGAACTCGATGGTCCAGGTCAGGGTGCTGCCGGCCGCGGGTTTGTTCAGCCAGGGCAGCGTGGCCGGCGGCCAGGCATCGACCAGCGCCAGCAGATGGGCCTCGGTTACCGGCTCTTCCACCGCATCACGCAGACGCATCCAGCCGCCCATCTCGCGCAGCGGCCGGTTGCTGAACGGCATTGCACCGATCCCCCAGCGCATCGACAGGTAACGGATGTATTCCGGGGTCACGCCCGGAATGTAGGGCATCTCCGGACTGGATTCTTCCAGGCTCTTCATCTCCACCGCCGGCAAGGCCGGGATATCGATCACCGAATTGCGCCCGGCGCCGAAACTGCCTTGCACCAGGGTCACCGTGCGGCCGTTCTGGATCGCACGACCGAGCAGCGAACTGACCGCCTTGCCCTCGCGCAGCAGTTCCACTTCGAAGCTGATCGGCACATCGGGCTCGGCCGGACCAACGAAGGTAATCGCCAGCGAACGCACCGGCCGCTCCGGGGAGACCCGGGCGTGCATGGCTTCATACACCAGCGCCGCCATCAGACCACCAAAACAGGCGCGACCCTGAGCCCATTCGGCCGGGATCACCACCTCCTGCGGACGCTGGCGGACGGCGGTGAGCAGTTGGGAAAAATTCATGGGGACCTCGCCCTACGGAAATGTCCCACGATCTTAAGAGGAGATTTCACGCAGGACAGGCCGCATAAGTGCCATTTCAGCGGATTAACGCTTGTCGATGTGGGCCAACAGCTTCGCCAGCGTCTTGTCGGCCTGGCGTTCGGCGTCCGCCAGTTGCGCCCGCCAGTACGGCACCAGCGGCGCCAGGTCGGGCTGCTTCTCGGCCTGGGTCAGCCACTGCAACAGGTCGTGCCAGTTGCCCAGATCGCCCTGGGCGCGCTTGAGTGCGGCACGCATCGGCCGCTTGAGCCGGTCCAGTTGCGGATAGGCCTCGGCACCATAGCGCGAACGCTTGATCAGCAACCGCAGGCGATGGCGGTCGTGGGCCGGGTCGTGCATGGCTTCGACGATGTTCTTCCACTGCTTGTGGAGGCGCTTCTCGATGCGCTTGTCCAGCTTCGGCGCCAGGTGCTGCTGCTCGATGGCGCGCCAGAACGTCGGAAAGGCATCGATGATCGCCAGCAGTTTCTGCAACTGGGTACTCGCCGCCACGGCGGCGAAGGTCGCGCCCTCGCCCGCCAGGCGCCGGCGCGCTGCTTCCGGCTGCTGACGCTCGAACAGTTGCCCGGCGAGCACCTCGCGGTCGCGCAACGGTGTTGTCATTTCTCCCACCGCCTTGGCCGCGCTTTCCAGTTGTTCCACACCCGGCAGACCGCGCAATGGCCGCAGCAGGCTGCGCAAGCGCCGCACGGCAATGCGCAGGTCGTGCAGCGCCTCGCTGTCGGTGTTTGCCGCCAGGCGCGCCTGGCAGGCCAGCAAGCGAACGTGAAGGCCCAGGACCTGAGCGACGACGTGATCGAACATCCGAGACATGGGCCTTACCTCACTCAGCGTCCGGCGCGGGACTCACGGATATAGAAACGGGCCTTCTCCGCTTTTTTAGTGCAGCCTTCGAACGCTTCGAACTGCTGCTGGGTCTTGGCGCCGGTCAGCAGCGACAGGGCCTTGGAGTAACTGACGGTGCCGGCGAAGCCCTCGGCCTTGGCCAGGTCAAGCTCCTTCCAGGCGGCATCGAGCTGGCTGCCGCAGCTATCGCGATAGGCCGTCTTGCCCGCACAGCCCGCCAGGGCCAGCACAATCAGGGACAGGGAGATCAGGGCTTTCATCGGTGTTACCTCGAAAAGGAAAAAAGTCTTGTCGGCATGTTCGACGGTGCACGTAAGTAAAAGTGCCCTGCTCAGCGTAGCCCAGCGCAGACGGTGATTGAAGCGCAGCGGCAAACAGGCGCATTCTCAGCCCATCGAAGTGGTGATCAACGCGGGGGCGCAGTCATGAAAAAGCGCGTGGCACTGGTGTTGGGCTCGGGTGGTGCCCGGGGGTATGCGCATATCGGCGTGATCGAGGAGATCGAACGGCGCGGCTACGAGATCTCCTGCGTTGCCGGCTGCTCCATGGGCGCGGTGATCGGCGGGATCTATGCCGCCGGCAAACTCGACGAGTACCGCCACTGGATCGAAAGCCTGGATTACCTCGATGTCCTGCGCCTGGTGGACGTCAGCTTCCGTCTCGGCGCGATCCGTGGGGAAAAGGTCTTCGGGCAGATCCGCAAGATCGTCGGCGAAATCAATATCGAGCAGTTGCGCATTCCTTACACCGCGGTGGCCACCGACCTCACCAACCAGCAGGAAATCTGGTTCCAGGAAGGCTGCCTGCACCAGGCCATGCGCGCCTCGGCGGCGATTCCCAGCCTGTTCACGCCGGTGGTCCAGGGCAACCGCACCCTGGTGGACGGCGGCATCCTCAACCCGCTGCCGATCATCCCCGTGGTGTCCAGCCACAGCGACCTGATCATCGCCGTCAACCTCAACTCCACCAACCAGAAGCAGTATCAGTTGCCGGTGATCGAGCGCCCGGCGGCGTTCAAGCTGCGCTTCAATCACCTCATCAGTTCGGTGGGCTCGCGCCTGCCGTTCCGCCGCAGGCAGGCCGAGGCGCTGCTGGGGCTGGAAAAGGAGCTGGAGCAGGAACGGGGGATCGAGGCCGGGCCGGTACCCAACCCGTGGCTGGCGGACGCTGCAAGTCCCAAGGCGCAACAGCCGTCGGCGGCGCCTGAACGCGAGGGGGCGCCAAAGTCGGCGACCGGCTCGTTCATCGTCGACAATGTCGGCCCGGCGTCGTTGCTGGACCTGATCAACCAGAGCTTCGAGGTGATGCAGACCTCGCTGGCGCAGTACAAGATCGCCGGTTATCCGCCGGATGTGCTGATCAACGTGCCGAAGCGGGTGTGCCGGTTCTTCGAGTTCTACAAGGCACCGGAACTGATCGCCCTGGGGCGCGAGATTGCACGGGATACGCTGGATAACCATGAGGCGGAGCGGCGCTGAGCGGCTTGGGTTCGCGGGTGTTCTGGCGGGCCTCATCGCTGGCAAGGCCAGCTCCCACAGGTTCTGAGCGCCCTCAGCACCCTGTGGGAGTCCGCCCGCCGCCCCGGCGCCGCGCTGTCGCGCAGCAAACATGAAGCGTACGACGCCAGTTACGCGGTGCCGCTTACATCTAAAGACAAAAGGCGGTTGGCCCGATAGGGCCAACCGCCTTTTGCTTTGTTAGGTTCAGTACGCGCGGGACAGAGACCGTAACCAGCACTGGTGTGTGTCAGCACACCCGAGTGGGAGAGTGGTCCGCCACGGTATCGGCGTGAAGTCCCTGTCGGCATCAGCTGAAAAATCAGCTGTGACCACGTATGAGAGAGTGAACCCCTTTCGCCACCGTGTGCCCCGCGCGCCCCTTATCCTGCGAGGATTGACCATGGCACGCAAGCCCTCCAAGCAACACCTCACCCTTGTCCACACCGACTGTGCCGGGATTGATATCGGCAGCCGGGAGCACTTCGTTGCAGTTGATGACAGGCATGACAAGCCCGTCCGCAAGTTCGCGACCTTCACTGACGACCTTCATAAGCTTGCCGACTGGCTGGAGAGCTTGAATATCAAGGTCGTAGCCATGGAGTCGACAGGCGTTTACTGGATCCCCATTTACGAAATCCTCGATGCGCGAGGTTTTGATGTTCGTCTCGTCAATGCACGGTCAACCCGACAGATTACAGGCCGTAAGTCTGACGTGATGGATTGCCAATGGATCTTGCAGTTGATGTCTTATGGGCTCCTGCGCAGTGCTTTCCGACCCGATGACCTGACATGTGTCGCGCGATCCTTGTTCAGGCAGCGAAGTCACAAGGTTCGTGATCAAGCGAAGACCCTGAACCGGATCCAGAAAGCCTTGGCCCAGATGAATATTCAACTGGCCAATGTCATCAGCGACATTTCCGGCGTCACTGGGATGAAAATCCTGCGTGCTATCAATAAGGGTGAGCGCGATCCGTACGTACTCGCCAGCTTGAGCGACCCACGCATCAAGGCAAGCCAGGAAACCATAGCGCGTAGCTTGCTCGGCAATTGGCGCAAGGAGCACCTGACGGCATTGAAGCTGGAGTTGGCGCTTTACGACTTTCTGGAAAAACAGATCGCCGAATGCGACGAAGCTATTGTCGAGGTGATAGACCAGATGCCGGTATTGGATGTTTCCCCACCCAAGCCCCAAAAGACTTTGCGTAGCCCGCATCGCACAGCGGCACAGCAAACTCAATTGCATCAAGCACTATGCCGGGTGATGGGCGTGGATCTGACCGCCATTCCGACCATTGGTGTCGACACTGCGCTAGTCATTGCCAGTGAAGTCGGCGCTGATCTTTCCCGCTTCCCGTCGTCACAGCACTTTTGTTCCTGGCTCGGCCTTGCTCCGCCTACGCGCATATCGGGCGGAAAATCCTTATCCGGCGCTGGACCCAAGATTCACAACCATGCGGGGCAAGCCTTGAAGCAAGCCGCTTCAAACGCACGAAACGACAAAGGGTTTATCGGCGCTTCGCACAGAGCAAGGCTGACGCGCATGGATACGAGCTGTGCGATCAACGCAACGGCGCATCAGCTCGCACGACTGATCTACTTGATGCTGACCAAAAAGAAGGCCTATGTGGAGCAAGGGCTGGCTGAATTCGAAGCCAGAAGCCAGGATCGCCAGCTCCGGGCTTTGCAACGCAAAGCCCGGAAATTGGGATTGCAGCTGGTCGCGGCTTGATTTTTATGATTAAAAATCAATGGGTTGGGATTTGTTTGATGAGAGCTGGCCGGGCGGCGCTCCGCTTGCCAGCGATGAGGCAGTCATTGGTCCTGTCCGATCAACCGATACCCCACTCCGGGCTCGGTGACGATGAACCGCGGCGCCGTCGGGTCGTCGCCGAGCTTCTGCCGCACATGGGCCACGACGATGCGCAGGTAGTGGCTGTCATCGACATGGGTCGGGCCCCAGATATCCTTGAGCAACTGCTGCTGGGTGATGACCCGCCCCGGATACCGCGCCAGTTGCGCCAGCAACGCATATTCCTTGCGGGTCAGGGCCACTTCCTCGCCGTCGAGGGTCACCCGCCGGTACGCCAGGTCCACGGTCAGCGAACCGAAACTCAGCGCGGCCTCGGGCGTCGTCGCCTGCGGCACCTGACGCAGCAGCGCCCGCACCCGCGCTAGGAATTCCTGGATGCCGAACGGCTTGGTCACGTAGTCGTTGGCGCCGCTGTCCAGCGCCTGGACCTTCTGCGCCTCGCTGGCCCGTACCGACAGCACCAGCACCGGCACCGTGCTCCACTCGCGCAACGCCTGCAGCACCTGCTGGCCATCCATGTCCGGCAGGCCGAGGTCGAGCACCACCAGGTCCGGACGAGCCAGCGCGGCCTGGCTCAATCCTTCGGCGCCGGTGCCGGCTTCCAGTACCTTGTAGCCCTGCGAGGCGAGGCTGATACGGAGGAATTTGCGGATCTGCGGTTCGTCGTCGATGACCAGCAGGGTCGCGGTCTGGCTCATGGGGTCTCGCTGTCCAGTTCAGGTTGGGTCGGAAGCGGCAAGCATAGAGTGATGCAGGTACCACGGCCATTCAGGCCGTCATCGACGCGGATATGCCCGCCATGGGCACCGATCATGCCCTGGCAGATGGCGAGCCCCAGCCCCGTGCCTTGCCCGCCGCGATCGCCACGGGCGGCGGTATAGAACATGTCGAAAATGCGCTCGCGGTCCTGCGGGGCGATTCCCGGGCCTTCGTCGGCGACGGCGAAGCACAACTGTTCAGCCTCGACCGCCACCCGCAGCTCCAGTCGCCCCTCGACCGGGGAGAAGCGTGCGGCGTTTTCCAGCACGTTGATCAGCGCCTGCTCGATCAATGCCGCATGGACATACAGCAGCGGCAGCTCGGCGGGCACCTCGGTGTGCAGCCGCAGCGGCGCCAGTACCGCACGCAGGCGATTGACCGCGCTGCCGACGATGTCCGCCGGCGCCACCCAGTCGCGGGCCAGCTTGAGTCCGCCGTGACCGAGGCGGGTCATGTCCAGCAGGTTCTGGATGTAGCGGTCGAGGCGTTCGGCTTCGTCGCGGGTGCCTTCCAGCAACTCGCGGCGATCGTCGGCGGGAATGGCGTCGCCCAGGGCCAGCAGGCTGTCGATGCTGCCGCGCATGGCGGTCAGGGGGGTGCGCAGGTCGTGGGACACCGAGGCGAGCAAGGCGCTGCGCAGTTGCTCGGTCTCGCCATGCAGGCGCGCCGCTTCCAATTGGTCGGCCAGCCGCGCACGGGCCAGGGCCTGGGCCAGCGGCTGGCCGAGGGACTTGAGCAGGCGCCGCCGTTGCGGGGTGAGTTCGTGGTCTTCGCGGGCGCGCACGCCCAGCAACGCCAGCGGGCCTTCGTCCACCGACAGCGGCCACCACCACCAGCGACCGTTGGGCAGCGTGTCGCTGCCCTGCCCCGCCGCCTGATCGTGCTGCCAGGCCCATTCGGCAGCAGCGCGTTCGTTGTCGCTGAACTGCAGCACGCCGCCGCTGGCCACCTGCAGGCGGCCTTCGCCATCACGCTCCAGCAGGCAGGCCTGCACATCCGGCCAGCCTTCCAGGTGCTGGCCGGCAGCGTTGAACACCGCCTGGCGGTCGGTGGCGGCGGTCAGTTTGCGCGACAGATCGAGCAACTGGCTGGTCTGCTCCTGGGTCTCGCGCAGCGCCTTGAGCTGCCGGCGCTGGCGCGCGGCGAGGTTGCCGGTGAGCACCGCCATGAGCAGGAAGAACAGCGAGGTCAGCACATCCTCTTCACGCTGGATGGTGAACGAGAAATTCGGCGGGATGAACAGGAAGTCGTAGGCCAGGAACGACAACACCGCACAGGCCAGCGCCGGGCCAATGCTGCTGCGCACCGCCACCAGCAGTACCGCGGCGAGGAACACCAGCGAGATGTTGGGCAAGTCCATGACCCGTGCCACCGCCCAGGCAAGTCCCGAGGCCAGTACCGTCGCCAGCAGCGCCAGGGCGTAGTGACGCCAGACCCACTCCTGCGGCGCCCGGACACGCGCCGGCGCAGGCTGCTCGTCACGGTCGAGGACGTTGATTTCCAGGCCATGGGATTCACGCAACAGGCGGGTCGCCACCCCGGCGCCGAAGAAGCGCCGGCGCAGACGGTCCCGCGACTGCCCCACCAGGACCAGGCTGGCGCGGCGTTCGGCGGCATGCTGGATCAGCGTGCGCGCCACTTCGCCGGCGCGCAGCAGCACCACTTCACCTCCCAGGCGCTCGGCCAGTTGCTGCGCCGCCTGCAGGCGCTGGCGGGCGGTTTCGTCGCGCAGGGTGCCGTTGTCCACATGCACCAGGCTCCATGGCAGATGGCGGCGCTGGGCGACCCGGCTGGCATGCCGCACCAGCCGCTCGGCCTGGGCATCGCCGTCTACCCCCACCAGCAGGCGCCCGCGCAGGGCCGGGGCGTCCTGGCCGAGACGGCGGTAGCCATGGGCAAGATCGGCATCGACCTGGGCGGCGGCGGTCTGCATCGCCAGCTCGCGCAGCGCGGTGAGGTTGGTCTGGGTGAAGAAGGCGTCGATGGCCGCCCGCGCCTGCTCCGGCACGTAGACCTTGCCGTCGCGCAGGCGCTCCAGCAGTTCCCGGGGCGGCAGGTCGATCAGCACCAGTTCGAAGGCTTCCTGCAGCACCCAGTCCGGCAGCGTCTCGCGCACCTGTACTCCGGTGATGCCACGGACATGGTCGTTAAGGCTTTCCAGGTGCTGGACGTTGACCGTGGTGTAGACGTCGATGCCCGCCGCCAGCAGTTCCTGCACGTCCTGCCAGCGCTTGGCGTGACGGCTGCCGGGAGCGTTGCTGTGGGCCAGTTCGTCCACCAGTGCCAGTTGCGGCGCGGCCTTGAGCAGGCCGTCGAGGTCCATCTCTTCGAGCATCACGCCACGGTACTCGGAGCGCAGCAACGGCTGCTGCGGGATGCCGCCGAGCAGCGCCTCGGTCTCACTGCGACCATGGGTTTCGACCACCCCGGCAAGCACCCGCACGCCATGGCGCAGACGGGTGTGGGCGGCCTGCAGCATGGCGTAGGTCTTGCCTACGCCGGGTGCTGCGCCGAGAAATACCTTGAGCCGGCCGCGCCCGGCGCGCGGCAGTTCGGCCAGCAGCGCGTCGGCGCGCTGCGATTCACTGTGGGTCACGCTGTGTCCTTATCTGGCAAGTGGCGCAAGCCGGTCGAGGGCGGCGTTCAGGGCGAGAATATTGACCACCGCCGGCCCTATCAGTGGTTGCAGGGTGGCCTGCTCCACCAGGCCTTGCAACGTCTGTGGCGGGATTTGTCGCGCCGCCACCACCCGTGGCAACTGATACGCCACGGCGGCGGGAGGCAGGTGCGGGTCGAGACCGCTGCCAGAGGTGGTCAGCAGAGCCTGGGGCACCGGCCCCGACGCGGCATCGTAGAGCGCACCGGCCGTCTCGCCGACACGTTTGGCCAGCGCCGGGTTGCTCGGCGCCAGGTTGCTCGCGCCGCTGGACACGGTGGCGTAGTCGGCGGCCGATGGCCGCGAGTGGAACCAGGCGTCGCCGCTGAACGGTTGGGCGATCAGGGCCGAGCCGCGGACCTGGCCCTGCTCGTCGCGCAGCAGGCTGCCGTTGGCCTGCTCGGGGAAGGACACCTGGGCGATAACGGTGACCACCAGCGGATAACCGACGCCGGTGACCAGGGTCATCAGCAGCAACAGGCTCAGGGCCGGACGAAGATGAGTGTTCATGTGGGATTCCTCGGGTTCAGACCAGGTGCAGGGCGGTGAGCAGCAGGTCGATCAGCTTGATCCCGGCGAACGGTACTAACAGGCCGCCGAGGCCATAGATCAGCAGGTTGCGACGCAGCAGGTGGGCGGCACTGGCAGCCTTGACCCGCACCCCGCGCAACGCCAGCGGGATCAGCACAACGATGATCAGCGCGTTGAACACGATGGCCGAGACGATGGCACTCTGCGGGCTGGCCAGTTGCATCAGGTTGAGCACGCCCAGTTGCGGATAGATCGCGGCGAACAGCGCCGGAAGGATGGCGAAGTACTTGGCGACGTCGTTGGCGATGGAGAAGGTGGTGAGCGCGCCACGGGTCACCAGCAGCTCCTTGCCGACCTGGACCACGTCCAGCAACTTCGTCGGGTCGCTGTCCAGATCGACCATGTTGGCCGCCTCGCGCGCGGCCTGGGTGCCGTCGTTCATGGCCATGCCGACATCGGCCTGGGCCAGCGCCGGGGCGTCGTTGGCGCCGTCACCGCACATGGCCACCAGGCGACCTTCGTCCTGTTCCTGGCGGATGCGCGCCAGTTTCTTCTCCGGCGTGGCTTCGGCCAGCACGTCATCGACACCGGCCTCGGCGGCGATGGCCGCAGCGGTCAACGGGTTGTCGCCGGTGACCATGACGGTACGGATGCCCAGCTTGCGCAACTCGGCGAAGCGTTCGCGGATGCCCGGCTTGACCACGTCCTTGAGGTGGATGGCGCCAAGCAGGCGCTTGTCCACGCAGACCAGCAGCGGCGTGCCGCCACTCTGGGCGATCTTGTCCACTTCCCGGGCCAGGGCCGGCGGCATTTCCAGGCGCTGCATGCCGACGAAGGCCAGCACCGAATCCACCGCACCCTTGCGATAGCGGCGGGCATTGAAGTCGACGCCAGACAGGCGGGTCTCGGCGCTGAACGGCACCGGCACCAGTTGTGTCACCGAAGGCTCGACGAAGTCGTGCAACTGGCGCAGGTAGTCGACGATGGACTTGCCTTCGGCGGTGTCGTCCGCCAGCGAGGCGAGCAAGGCGCCCTCCGCCAGTTCCCGGCCACTGACACCCGGTGCGGCGAGTACGGCGCTGCAGCGGCGGTTGCCGAAGGTGATGGTGCCGGTCTTGTCGAGCATCAGCACATGCACGTCGCCAGCCGCCTCCACCGCCCGCCCGGAGCGGGCGATCACATTGAGCCGCACCAGGCGGTCCATGCCGGCGATGCCGATGGCCGAGAGCAGGCCGCCGATGGTGGTGGGGATCAGCGTGACCAGCAGCGCCACCAGGAACACCGTGGGAATCGCCCCGCCGGCGAAGTGGGCGAACGGTTGCAGGGTCACCACCACGACCAGGAAGATCAGGGTCAGGCCGATCAGCAGGATGTCGAGGGCGATTTCGTTGGGGGTCTTCTGCCGCCTGGCGCCTTCCACCAGGGCGATCATGCGGTCAAGGGTGGACTCGCCGGGGTTGCTGGTGATGCGTACCAGCAGCCAGTCCGACACCAGGCGGGTGCTGCCGGTGACGGCCGAGCGGTCACCGCCGGACTCGCGGATCACCGGCGCGGACTCGCCGGTGATGGCCGCCTCGTTGACCGCGGCGATGCCTTCGATCACCTCGCCGTCGCCGGGGATCATCTCGCCGGCTTCGACCCGCACCACATCGCCCTTGCGCAGCGCCGTGGCCGCGACCACCTCGAAGGTGCCGGCGCTGGTCCGGCGCCGTGCGTTGAGGCCCTGGTTGCCGGCCTTGAGGCTGTCGGCGCGGGCCTTGCCACGGCCTTCGGCCAGGGCTTCGGCGAAGTTGGCGAAGAGCACGGTGAACCACAGCCACAGGGCGATCTGCACCGACACCGCGGTGGGTACGCCGCTGTCCGGCAACAGGCACAGCAGGGTGGTGAAAATGGCGGTGAGTTCCACCACCAGCATCACCGGGGCGCGCTTGAGCTGACGCGGGTCGAGCTTGACGAAGGCCTGCAGCAGCGCCGGGCGCCAGAGGGCTGCGAACGAGGTGCGGGCGCTGGTGGCGCTGGCCGCGTTCACGTCGGGAATCAACATGTTCATGTTTCGCTCCTCAGAAGCCCATGCTCAGGAATTCGGCGACCGGCCCCAGGGCCAGGGCCGGCAGGAAGGTCAGGCCACCGACCAGCAGAATGGTGACCACCAGCAGGGTGACGAACAGCGGACCGTGGGTCGGGAAGCTGTTCAGGCCGATTGGCGCGGTCTTCTTCAGCGCCAGGCTGCCGGCCAGCGCCAGCACCGGCAGGATGTAGCCGAAGCGGCCGATCAGCATGCCCAGGCCGATCATCAGGTTGTGGAAAGTGGTGTTGGCGCCCAGCCCGGCGAAGGCCGAACCGTTGTTGGCGCTGGCCGAGGTGTAGGCGTAGAGCAACTGGCTGAAACCGTGGGCGCCAGGGTTGCTGACGCTGGCCGCCGGCCCCGGCAAGGTGGCCAGGGCGCCGAGCACCAGCACGCCCACCGGCATCACCAGCAGGGTCGCCACCAGCAGTTGCACTTCCCGGGCCTGGAGTTTCTTGCCGAGGTATTCCGGGGTGCGACCGATCATCAGGCCGGCGAGGAACACCGCTATCAGCACGTTCAGCAACATGCCGTAGAGCCCGGCGCCGACGCCGCCGAAGATCACTTCGCCGACCATCATGTTGACCAGCGCGACCATGCCGGTGAGCGGGTTGAGGCTGTCGTGCATGGCGTTCACCGAGCCATTGGAGGCAGCGGTGGTGGTCACCGTCCACAGCACGCTGCCGGTGGTGCCGAAGCGGCTTTCCTTGCCTTCCATGGGCGCGCTCTGCTCCACCTGCGGGTTGGCCAACGCCGGGTTGGGCTGGTACTCCGACCACAGCGCAGTGGCCCCGCCGATCAGGAATAGCGCGAGCATGCCGGCGATGATCGCCCGGCTCTGGCGCAGGTCCTTGACGTAGTGACCGAAGGTGAACACCAGCGCCACCGGGATGAGGATGATCGACACCACCTCGAACAGGTTGCTCCAGGCCGTAGGGTTCTCGAACGGGTGCGCCGAGTTGACGCCGAAGAAGCCACCGCCGTTGGTGCCCAGTTGCTTGATGGCGATCTGGCTGGCGACCGGGCCGAGGGGAATGACCTGGTCAGCGCCTTGCAGGGTGATGGCGTGGACGTAGTCGCTGAAGGTCTGCGGCACGCCCTGCCAGACCAGCAGCAGGGCCAGCACCAGGCACAGCGGCAGCAAGCCGTAGAGAGTGGCGCGGGTCATGTCGGTCCAGAAGTTGCCGAGGGTCCCGGCCGAACGGCGGGCGATGCCGCGGCACAGGGCGACCAGGACCGCCAGGCCGGTGGCGGCGCTGACGAAGTTCTGCACGGTCAGGCCGAGCATCTGGCTCAGGTAGCTGAGGGACGCCTCGCCGCTGTAGGACTGCCAGTTGGTGTTGGTCATGAAGCTGACCGCCGTGTTGAACGCCAGCGACCACTCCTGGCCCGGCAGTTGTTGCGGGTTCAGCGGCAGGTAGCCCTGCAGCAGCAGTACCGCGAACAGCAACAGAAAGCCAAAGAGGTTGAACACCAGCAGCGCCAGGGCGTACTGCTTCCAGTTCTGCTCCTGGCTGGCGTCCACCCCGGCCAGGCGGTAGCAGACCCGCTCCACCGGCCCGAGCAGCGGCGTCAGCCAGGTGCGCTGGCCTTCCATCACCTTGTAGTAGAAACGCCCAAGCCAGGGCGCGGGCAACAGCACCAGGGCGAAGAACGCCAGCAGCAATGCGTAATCTTGACTGTGCATGGCTGCTCCTAGCCGCGATCGGCGCGCAGCAGCGCGACCATCAGATAGACAAACAACGCCACCGCCAGCAGCAGTGACACCCCGTCCAGAATGCTCATGAGAAATCTCCGTTCAGCGACACCTTGCCGCGTAGGGAAATTCTCCGTTCAGGGTGAGTAAAGGGACGAGATCGAGGCAGCGCAGTCCGCATAAAGAATGCGTAAAATCGGCGGTTTTCCACAGCCGAAAGGAACCCTCTATCCCATGAACCTGACCCTCACAGCGGTCACCGCCGAGGAATACCCGGCGCTGACCGAACTCTGGGAAGCGTCGGTCCGCGCGACCCATGACTTTCTGCCCGAGGCGCATATCCAACGCTTGCGACCGCTGATCCTCAACGACTACCTGGCCGCCGTGGAACTGCGCGCCGCCTGCGATGAACAAGGCAAGCTGCTGGGCTTCGCCGGTGCTCACGGGCGCAAGCTGGAAATGCTGTTCATCGATCCGGCCCACCGCGGTGCGGGCGTCGGCAAGACGCTGCTGGCCTGCGCCATCGCCGAACTGGGCGTACGCGAAGTGGATGTGAATGAACAGAATCCGCAGGCGACCGGTTTCTACCTGCACCAGGGCTTCGTGGTCACCGGACGTTCCGAACGGGACGGCCAGGGCGAGCCTTTCCCCCTGCTTCACCTGCAAATCGCGGCCCCCGTCGGGGCCGCGTGACGCCTCCGCCCTTTCCGGGCCCTTTCCGGGCAAATCAGCGAAATTGGCCGGTAATCGGTCAAATCAATGCACCCTGCACATAGCCTCGCAAGCCGAATTGCATAGACCGAATCGATATCGGTTATAAGCTAATTCGATATGGATATATTTAGGTATAAAAAAAGTGGTTATGCTGCGCGCGCCCTTCGATTCAAGAGCGTGTCAGGTAACGTATGGATGTCGGTTCTTTCGGTTTCACCATTGCGGGTCTCGTAGTCGGTTTCATCGTCGGCATGACCGGCGTGGGTGGCGGTTCGCTGATGACCCCCATCCTGCTCTGGTTCGGCATCAACCCGGCCACAGCGGTCGGCACCGACCTGCTCTACGCAGCCATCACCAAGGCCAGTGGCGTGTGGGTTCACAGCAAGCAGAAGAACATCGACTGGAAGATCACCGGCTGGCTGACCCTGGGCAGCGTACCGGCGGCAGCGGCAACCCTGTGGTTCCTCAGCACCTTGCACACCGACACGGCGGCGCTGAACGCCATCATCAAGCAGGGCCTGGCGGTGGTGCTGATCCTGACCGCGCTGGCAATCCTGTTCAAATCGCGCCTGCAGGCCTTCGCCAGCAAGCATGCCAGCGACCGTTATCACCTGAGCGGCCCGACCCTCAACGTGCTGACCGTGATCACCGGCGTAGTGCTGGGCGTGATGGTCTCGCTGACCTCCATCGGCGCCGGTGCACTGGGCACCGTGGCGCTGTTCCTGCTCTACCCCTTCCTGGTCACCCGCCGCCTGGTGGGCACCGAAATCGCCCACGCCGTGCCGCTGACCCTGGTGGCAGGCCTCGGCCATGCGAGCATGGGCAATATGGACTGGTCGTTGCTGGGGTATCTGCTGCTGGGTTCGCTGCCGGGGATCTATATCGGCAGCCACCTGACCGGGCGGATCTCGGACAGCGTGCTGCGGCCTTGCCTGGCGGGGATGTTGTTGTTGATTGGGTATAAGTTGGCGTTTTGAGGCGTCGCTGGATGTGAAGGAAGAGGGCCGCTATTGCGGCCCTTTTTGCATGAGATTTCTTTGCAGGTCACGAGGTGCCAGGCGGGAGTTTTTCGGCGTGCTCGAGATCGAGCGCCGCCCGCGCGGCGCATCGCTGGCAACGCCAGCTCCCACATTTGTTGCAACGCGCCATGGCCTGTGGGATTTGAGTTGCCAGCCTTGGGTGCTTGGCGATCTATTGCGGGAGGCTATTGGGTTCGACTCGATATCGCGTAGTACACACAAGGCGATCAACCATGCAACCAATGTGGGAGCAACTGTCTTTAAGGATTTTTTTCAAACGCCCCCTTCAGGCATGGCTTCGCCAGCGATACCGCATTGCGGTTTCGCTGGCGAAGCCCGCTTTTCAGTAAATCAGCCCTCGCTTGCTGTCAGGTTGCGGGTATCTGAGATTTCGGTTCTTTCCACTTCGTGCCGTCTCGCAGCATCGCGTTAAGACGTACCAGGATCTTGCGCATGCAGGCCACAATAACGACCTTGGCAAGTTTGCCTCGCGCTCGCAGAGCCTCATATTCGGCTTTGACTTCCGGATCGTGGCGAACCATTGACCAGGTCGACATATAGAGCACACGGCGCACTGCATAGCGCCCGCCTTCGATCGATCTGGGGCCGCTCTTCTTGCCGCTGTCGTTGTTGTAAGGGGCTAACCCTACCAGGGCCGCGATCTTGCGCCCTGTCACGGCTCCGAGCTCAGGCAGCGATGCCATGAGCGTGCCGCACGCAATGACTCCAATCCCTTTCACCGATCTCAACTGACTGGCTTTCTCCTGATTCAGGGCGTTCGAGGCCTTCTCAATCGCCTCATCCAGTGCTTTGATTTTCTGGTTCAGATAAGCGATGAGATCGGTGTAGGTGGATATAGCTATGGCCTGAGTGGTTTGTTGTATCCGGCGCTTGTTGCTGTCTCGATCCTTGACCAGATTGCCTCGCAGCTTGATCAACTCCCCCAGCTCATCCCGAGCCTGGTTAGGCTCAACCGGCGGCAAGTCCTCGATATCTCGGGCAAACTTCGCCAGCATCCGAGCGTCGATTTTGTCGGTCTTGGCAAGCTTGTTCATGGATCTGGCATAGTCACGAGCGCGCTTGGGATTGACGCGAACCACATTAAGACCGCTTAGCTGCAGGGCCTTGAGCAAAGCCCTCTCATAACCACCGGTGGCCTCAAGCAGTACTCGCTCGACTTCAAGCCCGTTCAGGCATGCAATCAGCTGAGCGAAGCCATCAGAGTCGTTACTGATCTGGAACTGCGGGTAATTCGCAGGAAGAAACCCCACATCCACAGTCGCTTTCGAAACATCGAGACCAACAAAGTAGGAAATCATCGCCAAGCCCTCTTACACTCAAGAAGTGAGAGCGCTCTGACCTATCCCTAGCTTGTGATTTCGAGTTTTGCCGCTCATCCAACTGTTCGGGCTTCTGGTCAGAGTGAGAGGTGGATGGCGACTTGGCTCCCACTCGTGCTTTAAGCACCGCTGGCATTCAGTCTGCCATCCACCGCTCTCACCCTTCTGAGTTTAAGAGGCCTTGAAGACACAAGCTGGCTTGCCAGCGATGCGCCGCGCGGGCGGCGCTCGATCTTGAGGGCGCTGAGGCTCTCCGGTCGCTAACCGCCGCTTCTGAGGTTCACTAGGACAATCATGACAATCAAGACTGTTGCGGAAACCCACATCAGGATTCCATCGATCAAAAAAATACGCTTTAAGTCACGGGGCAGGTCATTAATATCCTGAGCAGAGACCTCACCTCTTTTAATATAAAATTTTGACAGCACTATGAAACCAGCAAGAATACTCACCAACAACAAACGACCGAATACCCCTTGATTTAAGATCGCCGCCCACATCTTGGCTTCGAGGCTTCTCTCAAAGGCTTTGAGCATCTGCCCAAGATATTTTTGACCGATATAGACCTGCCCTAACAGACAGCCTAAAGCGACTAAAAATCCTCCACCAAAAAAATTAGCCGCCACGTTTATCGGCCACGTATCTATGTCAATCATAGAGATAGTGATCATATATTACTTCCCCAATGTAGCCTCCCATCTTTTCTCCTTGAGTGGTTCCCAGTGCTGCACCACTTCCTACACCAACTATTGCGCACAAAAAACGACCGGTTTTTTCCATTCCAAGCAACCCGCAGACACCGGAAGCAGTGATTCCTCCCAGTTTTCCAAAACCCAATCCAGTGAAAGTCGCTCCCGAAAACTTTCCACCCTCGACCATCCAAGCCTTCTGGCACTCTTCAACCGAACCGCTGGTACACACCTCATAAATGACAGGCCCAGACGCCGCCCCACCAATCGCGATGGCAATAAACCCTCCTGTCTTCATGTACTTGGTTGCATTACTCATGGCCTGAATATGCTTCGCGTACCCCGGAATAGGTCCTGGACCGCCAGCCTTATTCCATTGGTGCACCAGACTTTTGGTTGAAACCTTCAGCGCCTTCTTGAGCTTCGGATGATCGCCCAGCGTGGTTTTACTTCGGAGCCATCGCGAATTTAATAGCTTCGCATCGAGCTCACTGAGAAGCCGCCTGCGCTCTTCGATAAACCGCTTGCTGCCCAAGTGCCCGTCTCGGCGATAGCTGTCTTGATGAAGTTCCTGGAACGCCTCCATATTCTGCTGGAGATCTTTGAAATACCGCTCCATCACCGCAGTACTGACCCCTGCCCACAGCGAGGTATCAGCCAGGAAAGACGGCATCTTCCGGCGTCAGTTCCGTCAACGCTGCGGCCACCTCCTCGGCAGCCTGCATCAAATGCGCCTCTTCCCGCATGCACATGGAGTTACGCGGATCACTGAGAACGACCAGTTGTCCTGCCTTCACGATGGCATCGCCAAGACTGCCGTTCAGGCCATGGAACTTGTGCAGCACTTCCGGCGAAGGGGAATCACCGAACAGTTCAGTCTCCAGCTCACGTCGGTCGATGGACTTGGGCACGATGTAGAAACCGGGCTCGGCGGGCTCGTCGTCTTCTGCTGGGATTATGGGGGAAGCCGCCGCTGGAAAGGCTGAACGACTGGCCTGGGTCGAGGCCAGCGCAGACGCTCGCGGGTCGGAAGCGTACGGGTCAGCCGACGCCAGATCGGACTGGCCGGTCGGCTCAGCGCTTCGGGACTTAGCCTGCGCCAGCGCCATGGCACCGTTGGTGGACTCATAGGAAAAAATGAAGTCCGAGGGAATCAATCCGGCCCGACACGGACAACTGGAAAAGCTGTCGAGGCTCCCGGCGACAAGCGGACCGTCATTGCTGAAATGCGAGACGCCGCCCACGATCTGATAGGTCTTGCCGGTCACACCGCACGTCACGGGGTCGCCCTCGCGAGCCTGAGCCCTGCCGTTGATAACGAAGCCGCGCTGGCCGCCCAGAACCTGACCACCACACGTGGTTTTGTCGCCCTGGCAAATCAGATGCCCCAGAGCCATGAATCTGCGTCCTCTGCTTTTATCGAGAAGGCTCCAGGAAAGTGCTCCCTGGAAGAAGGGCCAGATACTTGCTGGGCGCACCTTGCTCGTCAGCAGGCGCATTCCTAGAGAGAGGTAGGATTTTTCTGGCTGATTCAGGAATAAAGGCGGTTGCGCCTGATGGGAAACGCCTAATCAGGCTTATCCGATTGCTCTCAGGACCGCCCCGGAGCGGTGAGCGCCACATCCGGAGGGGAAAGCCTCAGCCACCCCAGCACCTGGGATTGCCCAATGGTCCATCGCCCACCTCGCTCCAGTAGCGGCAATTCTTCTCTTGAACGGCCAAAAGGCCCCGGGTTCTGCTGAGCAATCTGCAGACGGCCCTCATCGACCCTGGCAATCACCGCAACATGCCCATAGCGATTCAGCAGGGTCGGCGCAAACACCAGCAGGTCGTCCGCTTGCGGTGGTGTAGAACTGCCGTTGCGAAATTGCAGCATGCCACGCTGGGCATTCAGTCCACCGTCGACGAGTGCCGGATCGAAGAAGTCCTTCGCATGACCATAGGTGTCGGGCATGCGATGACCATGGCGCACGAAGTAGTAGCGTTTGACGAATTCGACGCACTGATAGCGCAGACCGAGGTTATAGCCATCCGGGCTCAGATGACGCCCCTGTACGCTATTGACCCCACCGTTGTAGTAGATGGCCACGCCATTGAGCTCATCCAGTTGCTCGCCTGCCGTGTAGTGGGGGTTGGGGTCGAGGCGGGTGATCACGGCGTGCGCCGAGGCGGTCAACAGCACCAGGCCCGCGCAAGCAGCAAGCAGGCACATCGAACGGTTGCGTGTGAATAACATTGAGCTGCGCCCTTGGTTTCCCGGAAGGGCCCGGGGAAATCACTCCCGAGGCCAAGGGCGGATATTTGCGGGGAGCCTGCTTGAGAGTCAGCAGGCCAATTCTGAGTTACGAGTAGGTTTTTTCAGATTCGGTGGCTACTCATCCAGCCAGGCAGCCGCAGGGCAAACGTTGCTCTGCTTGACACCCTCGACGGCTTTCAAAGCACTTCACGCTTACAAATACTTCAACCACGCGATATCCCGCCGCCGCGCCTTCAACCGCGCGAACCAGCACACCGGCAGGTACAACGCCACCGCCAGCAACGCCGCCGCCAGCCACACCGCCAGCACCGAATCGAAGCCGAAATACGGCCCGTGGTTGGTGCCCCAGATCGCCACGCTGGCCAGGTACAGCAGCTTCAGCACATACAGGTGCAGCAGATAGAAGAACATCGGTGCCGCGCCGAACACGGCCAGCCAGCGCACCATGCGTCCGTCGTTGCGACGCTCGAACAGCACCAGCAACAACAGGCCGATACCCAGGGTCAGGGCGAGGAACACCAGCGACGGCGGATATTTGGTGATGTTGAAGAAGCTCATCAGCGTCTGCACCGCCGTCTCGCCGCTGAACCACGGTTTTTCGCCGTAGCCGTTGAGCAGGCGCAGCACCAGGAACACGCCCAGCGCCCCAACGGCGGTCGCCAGCAGACGCTGGCGACGCTGGCCCGCATCACTGTCGCGACCAAACCACGGGCCAATGGCAAAGCCCAGGGCAATCACGCCGATCCACGGCAGCAACGGATACGAGGTGCGCAAGCGCAGCCCTTCCGATACCTCGATCCAGCCACGGTCATGCAGCACCGCCCACGGCACATGGGCCCAGTGACCAACCGGGAAATGCAACCCGTCCAGCAGGTTGTGACCGGCCACCAGCACCACACCCAGGACGATCAGCCAGGCGCGCGGCAACCACAGCAAAGCACTGAGCGCCAGCATGCTCAGGCCGATGGCCCAGATCACCTGCAGGTAGATCACGCTGGGTGGCAACTGGAAGGTCCAGGCGAAATTGACCAGAGTGAACTCCAGCACGACCAGGAACAGCCCGCGCTTGAACAGAAACGCCGACACCGCCGCCTTGCCCTGGTATTTCTCGCCATAGAGAAAAGCCGACAGCCCCGTCAGCAGAATGAACACCGGCGCACACAGGTGCGCCAGGGTGCGGCTGAAGAACAGCGCCGGGTCGGTCTGGGTGACGTCCATCGGGTCGCCGACCTGCATGTGCAGGTAGAAAGTCTCGCGAACGTGGTCGAGCAGCATGAAGACGATCACCAGCCCGCGCAGGGCATCGATCGAGTGAAGACGGGTGGACGGCGGAGCGGACATGGGGCGGGCGTTCTCTTGATGCAATGTAATAGTGTTACACATGATGGCATGTCGCCCCGGTGACTGTCACTTTGCGGATGCGTCAATCACGGCTAGATTGAGCAGCCTTGCGTCCTTCCACCCTATCGCCGAGTTCGCCCCATGCTGATCGCCGCTTCGATTTTCGTCCTCACCCTGGTGCTGGTGATCTGGCAACCCCGAGGCCTGAGCATCGGCTGGAGCGCCAGCGGCGGCGCAGTGCTGGCGCTGCTGGCCGGTGTAGTTCACCCGGGAGACATCCCGGCGGTATGGGCCATCGTCTGGAACGCCACCGCCACCTTCATCGCCCTGATCATCATCAGCCTGCTGCTGGACGAGGCCGGGTTCTTCGAATGGGCCGCGCTGCACATGGCGCGCTGGAGCAAGGGCCGGGGCGGACGCCTGTTCACCCTGATGATCCTGCTAGGCGCGGCAGTATCGGCGCTGTTCGCCAACGACGGTGCGGCGCTGATCCTCACCCCGATCGTGGTGGCGATGCTCCAGGCCTTGCGCTTCTCGCCCGCAGCGACCCTGGCCTTCGTCATGGCCGCCGGTTTCATCGCCGACACCGCCAGCCTGCCGCTGGTGGTGTCGAACCTGGTGAACATCGTTTCGGCCGATTTCTTCGGTATCGGCTTCGGCGAGTACGCTTCGGTGATGTGGCCAGTGAACCTGGCGAGCATCGCCGCCACCCTGGGCGTGCTCTGGTGGTTCTTCCGCAAGGACATCCCGCGCCACTTCGAACCGACCCTGAAAGCGCCTCGTGACGCCATCCGCGACGTGCACACCTTCTACGCCGGCTGGCTGGTGCTGGTGTTCCTGCTGCTGGCGCTGTTCGCACTGGAGCCGCTGGGGATTCCGGTGAGCCTGGTGTCGGGGGTGTGCGCGCTGGTGCTGTTGCTGGTGGCCGGGCGCGGCAAGGTGATCTCCACGCGCAAGGTCATGCGCCATGCGCCCTGGCACATCGTGGTGTTTTCCCTGGGCATGTACCTGGTGGTCTACGGCCTGCGCAACGCCGGGCTGACCCAGCAACTCAGCGGCCTGCTCGACCTGCTCGCCGGCCATGGTCTGTGGGCGGCCACCCTCGGCACAGGATTGCTGGCGGCGCTGCTGTCGTCGGTGATGAACAACCTGCCCAGCGTACTGGTGGGCGCGCTGTCGATCCACGGTGCCGAGGCCAGCGGGGTGATACGCGAGGCGATGATCTACGCCAACATCATCGGCTGTGACCTGGGCCCGAAGATCACGCCGATCGGCAGCCTCGCCACCCTGCTCTGGCTGCACGTGCTGGCCCGGCGCGATATCCGTATCACCTGGGGTTACTACTTCAAGGTCGGCAGCCTGCTGACGCTTCCGGTGCTGCTGGTCACGCTGTCTGCACTGGCGCTGCGCCTTGGCGCAGGCTGAGCCAGGCCAGCAGCGCCAGCCAGACCACCGCCGTGCCATAGTTGAGGCGCTGGTACAGGCCAAAGCCGTGACCGCTTTCCAGCGCCTGGCCCATCAGCCCCACGGTGACCAGCGCCAGCACCGTGCACCCCCCCGAGAACCACGAGAATACCCGCGAGCCCAGCAGCCGCCTGCCGAGCACGACCCACAGCAGGCTGGCGAGGGTCAGCGAGGCGAACATCACCAGCCCGGACAGGTTGTGGATCTGCTGGGAGGTGGATGGCTGTAGCGGCGCACAGCCCTGGTCGCAGGGAAATACACCGGCTCCGATGCTGGCCAAACCGTGAATCAGTACCAGCAGCGCGCTAGCCTTCGCCAGCCGGGAGCCGGCGAAACGCCGCCACAGCCCGAGTGCCAGCAGAACGAACAGCACGCCCAGCGGGAAGTTGTTGACCCAGGCGGAAAAGCCGTGGGTCGCCGCGCCCAGCTCGCCCAGGCGGCTCATGGCGAAGTCCGCATGGCTGTAGCCGGGATACTGGCTGGCGGTCAGCCACACGCCGAACAACAGCCAGAAAGGAATCAGTACGCCTGCCCAGAGCAATGCACGGTCGGTGGTCTTCATGTCCTGCGATCTCCGTCGTTAACAGAGCGCCCATGCTAGGGACCGGTGCCGGCAAGTGTTACCGAATTTTTTGCAAGGCAGCGTGACCATGCGTCATCCTGTCGCCCCCACGTTCCAAGGATGGCTGTACGTGACCCGCCGCTTGCCCAGCACCACCGCCCTGCTCGCCCTCGAAGCCGCCGCCCGCCACCAGAGTTTCGCCCGCGCCGCCCAGGAACTGTCCCTGACCGAAGGCGCCATCAGCCGGCAGATCGCCAAGCTGGAAAGCCAGCTCGGCGTGCGCCTGTTCCACCGGGTCGGCAACCGTGTGGAATTGTCCGGCCCCGGCGCCCGCTACGCTGCCGACATCCGCGAGGCCCTCGAGCTGATCGAGCACAAGACCCGCCAGTTGCTCGCCGATACCCGCCGCGACGCAGCCCTGGAAATCGGCGTGATCCCCACCCTCGCCAGCCGCTGGTTGATCCCGCGCATGGCGCGCTTTCACCAGCGCCATCCGCAGATTCAGGTCAACCTGCGTGAACGGACCGAACCGTTTGACCTGGCCGCTAGCGGTTTGCATGCGGCGATCAATTTCGAGCATCCAGCCTGGGCGATGCTTCAGGTGCAGCCGTTGTTCGAAGAACCATTGCTCGCCGTCTGCCACCCGGACCTCGCCGCACGGAGCGCCGCCGACACCCCCTTGCTGCACAAATACGAACAGGCCGGGCGCTGGGCCGAATATGCCCGGCTGGCGGGCATCGACCTGCCGACCCCGACGGCCGGCCCACGCTACGACCGCTTCTCGCTGCTGATCGAAGCCGCCAAGGCCGGGATCGGCATGGCGCTGGTGCCGCGCTTGTATGTCGAGGACGACCTGCAACTGGGCCGGCTGCAGGCGCCATGGCCCGTGGTGGCGGGGTTGAGCGAACGTTATGTGCTGGTGACGCGCCCCGGTGAAAGGACACCCGCGCTGGACGCCTTCGAGACGTGGTTGCTGGAGGAAACTGCACACGCGACTTGCCATCACCCCGCCAGCAACGCTAGTGTCTGCCCATGACTCTTTCCCGCAACGCCTCGACCACCACCACCAGCACCGCCACCGGCGGGCCGTGCGGGTGTTCGTGAGCGTCTGAACCCAACCCGAAAGGCCCCGCCAGCGATGGACGGGGCCTTTTTCGTGGTCCCGGTGTCGCTGGCTCATCTCAAGGAGCGACACCCATGCATGCACTCTTGATTCTCGATCTGCAGGTCGGCCTGTTTCACGGCCCGGACAAACCCTGGCGTGGCGATGCGCTGCTGCACACGATCAACAGCCTGCTGGCCAAGGCCCGTGCGGCCGGCGCGCCGGTGTTCCTCGCCCGTCATGTCGGCCCGACCGGATCACCGCTGGCGCCGAACAGTGCGCTGACGCAGCTGATCCCCGAACTGGAACTGGATGGCAGCGAAACGATCTTCGAGAAGCAGCGCCCCAGTGCCTTCATCGGCACCGGTTTGCTTGAAACGTTGAAGGAAGCCGGGAGCAGCGGGCTGGTGATCACTGGAATGAAGACGCAGTACTGCGTCGACAGCACCTGCCGGGCAGCGCGGGATCTGGGGGTGGACGCGGTGTTGATCGAAGACGGCCATACCTGCTCCGACACGCCCCTGCTGAGTGCCGAGGCGATCGTGGCGCATCACAACGCCACGCTGGCGGGGCCGTTCTGCCGGTTGGTGAAGGCGGCTGACTGGGTGTTCTGAACGGGCAACATCGTCGCCTGCGTCGGCCTCATCGCTGCGGTTCGGCGCCCCGACAAGGCCAGCTCCCACAGGGTTCCGAGCCAGCCGCAGCATCCACGGCCGGCTCAACACCTGTGGGAGTCGGCCTTGCCGACGATGGCGTCATTTCAGGCAACATTGTGACCTGCGTCGGCCTCATCGCTGGCAAGCGGACCGCCGCTCGGCCAGCTCCCACAAGGCCGTGCTCAGAGCCCCTGTTCCAACGCCAGCAGATCCGCCAACGGCTGCGCCCGGCGGATCAACCGCACCGCGCCATTGTCCAGCAGCACCTCGGCCAGCAGCGGACGACTGTTGTAGTTGGACGACATCGACGCACCGTAGGCGCCGGTGTCGTGCATCACCAGCAGGTCGCCGACCTGCGGCTGCGGCAGCAGGCGCGGCACCAGGCCCTGGTCGTCCTGGGTGAAGACGTCGCCGGACTCGCACAGCGGACCACCCACCACGCACTCCACCTGTGGGCGATCCGCCGCATCAAGCAGGCTCATATGGTGATAGGCACCGTACATCGCCGGACGCATCAGGTCATTGAAGCCAGCATCCACCAGCACGAACTGACGGCTGCCCGCACGCTTCACCGCACGCACCTCGGTGACCAGGCGACCCGATTCGGCCACCAGGAAACGTCCTGGCTCGATCTCCATGCGCACCGGATGGGCAAGGAAGGCTTCGATCTCGTTTTTGGCACTCTGCCAGGTGCTGGCGTAACGCTCGACATCCACCGCCACGTCACCCTCGCGGTACGGCGTGGACAGACCGCCACCAATGGAGAACGCCTCGATATCGTGGTCCAGCGACTTGATCGCCTCGACCATCGCCCCGCCCACCTGGGCCAGGTGGTCATAATCCACACCCGAGCCAATGTGCATGTGCAGGCCCACCAGGTGCAGGCCCTTGGCGCGGATCACCGCCAGCGCGTCGCCCAGTTCGTCATGCCAGATGCCGTGCTTGCTGTTCTCGCCGCCGGTGTTGGTCTTGCGGCTGTGGCCGTAGCCGAAGCCCGGGTTGATGCGCAGCCAGACACGGTGGCCCGGCGAGTGCTCGCCAAGCTGGCGCAGCATGTCGATGGAGCCGCAGTTGACCTCGACCTTGAGTTCCACCACCCGGCGCAGGGTCGGCTGGTCCAGCAGGTCGCAGGTCAGAACCACGCCCGCCGGGTCGCCTTCCGGGCTGTAGCCGGCCAGCAGCGCACGCTCCAGCTCACCCAGGGACACCGCATCCACACGCACGCCGTGCTCGCGCATCAAGCGCAGGATATGCAGGTTGGAACTGGCCTTCTGGGCGAAACGAATCACGTCGAAGCAGCCCAGCCGGGCGATGCGGTCGCGGATGATCGCGGCATCGTAGGTCCAGAACGGCGTGGGGAATTGCTGCGCGGCGGCGGCCAGGGTCTGCTGGTCGAATGCAACGGTCATGACGCGGAAATCCTTGGGCGAATGAGATGACAGCATGATGCCCAAGGCCGGCCATTCAGAAAAATATCTATTCTTTATCAGTCCATTCAGTTCTGATATGGATTCTCTTCCCGACGAGCCCCGTACCATGAGCCTGTCCGTCCGCCATATCGAAGTGTTCCGCGCCATCATGCTGGCGGGCAGCGTCACCGGCGCGGCGCGCCTGCTGTTCACCTCGCAGCCGACCCTGAGCCGCGAACTGGCTCGGCTCGAAAGCCTCAGCGGGCTGAAACTGTTCGACCGCCAGGGCGGCCGCCTGCTGCCCACTGCCCAGGCACTGATGCTGCTGGAAGAGGTGGAGCGCGCCTACGTCGGCCTGGAACGGATCAACAGCCTGATGCAGTCGATCCGCCGCTTCGAGCACGGCCAGTTGCAACTGACCTGCCTGCCGTTGTTCTCGCAGACTTTGCTGCCGCGGGTGTGCAAGCAGTTCCAGCACCAGCAGGCCGGTATCAGCCTGTGCATTAGCGCCCAGGAATCGCCGCTGCTGGAAGAATCCCTCAGCGCCCAGCGCCACGACCTCGGCCTCACCGAAGGCGAGCAAGTCCCACGCGGCACTCGCGGCGAACTGTTGCTCAGTGCCGACATGCTCTGCGTGCTGCCCGACGGGCACGCTCTGCTGGCCCGTGAACGGCTGGCGATGGAGGACTTCCAGGGGATCGACTTCATCAACCTCGCCGGGCGCGACATCTACCGCCAGCAACTCGATGAACACTTCCGCCAGGCGAACGTGGAGCGGCACACGGTGATCGAGACCACCAACGCCGCCTCGGTGTGCGCCATGGTTCGCGAAGGCCTGGGCGTGGCGATCATCAACCCGCTGAGTGCCCTGCAGGAAGCCGGCCGGGGTTTGCAGGTACGACGGCTGACGGTATCGATCCCCTACCGGGTCATGCTGATCCGTCCGGAATTTCGCCCGTCATCGGGGTTCGTCGAGGCGTTCTGCGCAGCCTTGCAGAACGAAGCCGAACACCTGACGCAACGGCTGCATGCATTGTAGCAGACGGGATCTGGTAACTAACCCATTCAGCAGCCGGAATCAGCCAGAAAACCCATAAGAAAGACGGAAAATATATAGTATAAATACTATACAAAACAGGTAACACTTCCATATTCGAACAGGTTTGATATATAAACGCCCCGGAGCCATCTGCGCCGTATCCCCTCGACAGGGAAACGGCAAACATCAAGAGCTAACAATCAGCCGCCGGGTGCCACACATGTCGAAATCTGCCTCACAGGGTCTCGTCCCTGCCGTTCACCGCGCTCGCCTCATTTCACCGATCCCCGACGATCCGCCCCGTCGCGCCTGACCGCGCGCTGACGCGCTTCAACGCTTTCCGTTTGACCGGTGACGGGCCTGCCCGTCGCCACGGTGCCGTGCACCCTCGACAAAACCACAAGAAAAACCAAGGAGCCCCACCCATGACCGAAGCAGAGCTGTCCCACTCCCAGCGATGTGCGCGGATCCGCGCCAATCCGAAATTCCAGCAACTGGTGCGCAGCCGCTCGCGGCTGTCCTGGTCCCTCAGCGCCCTGGTGCTTGGCGCCTATTACCTGTTCATGGCGGTGGTGGCCTTCCAGCCTCAGTGGCTGCACGCACCATTGGCAGAAGGCCGGCAACTGACCCTCGGCATTCCGCTGGCAGCGGCGCTGATCGTGCTGTCGTGGCTGCTCACGGGCTGGTACGTGCGCAACGCCAATACCCGCTTCGACGCCATGAGCGCCGACCTGCTGGAGGAACTGAAATGAACCATCGCCTGCTCACCCTCGGCGCGCTGTTGCTCACCCCGACTCTGGCCTTCGCCGCGCCCATCGTGGCGGAGAAACAGCCGGTCAACCTGCATGCCATCGGCATGTTCTTCGTCTTCGTCCTCGGCACCCTGGCGATCACCTGGTGGGCCGCCCGCCAGACCCAGTCCACTTCCGACTTCTACACGGCCGGCGGCGGCATCAGCGGTTTCCAGAACGGTCTGGCGATCGCCGGTGACTACATGTCCGCGGCCACGCTGCTGGGCCTTTCCAGCCTGGTGTTCGCCAAGGGCTACGACGGTTTCATCTACACCGTGGCGTTCTTCGTCGGCTGGCCGATCATCACCTTCCTGATGGCCGAGCGCCTGCGCAACCTGGGCCGCTTCACCTTCGCCGACATCGTTTCCTACCGCCTCGACCAGACCCGCATCCGCACCTTCGCCGCCTTCGGCTCGCTGACCGTGGTGTGCTGCTACCTGGTGGTGCAGATGGTCGGTGCAGGCCAGTTGATCAAGCTGCTGTTCGGCCTCGACTACCGCACGGCGGTGATGGTGGTGGGCGCGCTGATGCTGGTGTACGTGATCTTCGGCGGCATGATCGCCACCACCTGGGTGCAGATCATCAAGGCGGTGTTGCTGCTGGTCGGCGGCACCACCCTGGCGCTGCTGGCGATGGCCGAGTTCGGCTTCAGCTTCGAAACCCTCGCCGCCCGCGCCGTGGACGCCCACGCCACCGGCTGGAACATCATGGGCCCAGGCTCGATGCTGGCCGACCCGGTCAACGCCGCCTCGCTGTCCCTCGGCCTGGTGTTCGGCATCGCCGGCCTGCCGCACATCCTGATGCGTTTCTTCACCGTGCCCAACGCCAAGGAAGCGCGCAAATCGGTGTTCTACGCCACCGGCTTCATCGGTTTCTTCTTCCTGGTGGTGATGGTGCTGGGCTACGCGGCCATCGTCATCGTCGGCACCGATCCGCAGTTCTACGTCGGTGGTGACACCAAGGCAGCGCTGATCGGCGGCGGCAACATGGTCGCCATGCACCTGGCCAAGGCGGTGGGCGGCAACCTGTTCCTCGGGTTCCTCTCGGCGGTGGCCTTCGCCACCATCCTGGCGGTGGTCTCGGGCTTGGCCCTGGCCGGTGCCTCGGCGATTTCCCATGACCTCTACGCCACCGTGCTGAAAAAGGGCACCGCGACCGAGCAGCAGGAAATGCGCGTCACTCGCTTCGCCACCATCGGCCTGGGCGTGATCGCGATCTTCCTGGGCTTTCTGTTCGAGCACCAGAACATTGCCTTCCTGGTCGGCCTGACCTTCGGCATCGCCGCCTCGACCAACTTCCCGGTACTGATCATGGCCATGTACTGGAAGCCGCTGACCACCCGCGGCGCCCTGGCCGGGGGCTTCGCCGGACTGGTCAGCGCCCTGGTGCTGGTGATCCTGTCGCCGGCGGTGTGGGTGACGGTGCTGGGCAACGCCAAGGCAATCTACCCCTACGACCACCCGGCGCTGTTCTCCATGCCGCTGGCGTTCGCCGTGACCATCGTCGTCTCGCTGCTGGACCGCAGCGCCCGCGCCGCCCGTGAGCGCGATGCCTTCGACGACCAGTTCGTCCGCGCCCAGACCGGCCTCGGTGCCGCAGCCGCGTCCAACCACTAATAACAAGAGAAACCGAACATGCTCCGCACCTTGACCCCACTGGCTCTGGCCATCCTCTGCTGCAACGCCAACGCCGCTTTCCTCGACGACAGCAAGGCCGGCATCGAAGCCCGCAACTTCTACTTCAACCGCGACTTCCGCCAGGACGGCGCCGCGCAATCGAAGATCGACGAATGGGCCCAGGGCTTCATCCTGCGCTACGAGTCCGGCTTCACCGAGGGCACGCTCGGCTTCGGCGTCGATGCCATCGGCCTGCTCGGCCTCAAGCTTGACTCCAGCCCCGACCGCGCTGGCAGCGGCCTGCTGCAACGGGACCGAGAAGCGCCCAAACGCGCCCAGGACAGCTACAGCGACCTCGGCATCACCGCCAAGGTCCGCGCCTCCCACAGCGTGCTCAGGCTCGGCACCCTGATTCCCAAGCTGCCGGTGCTGATGCCCAACGACTCGCGCCTGCTGCCGCAGGTGTTCCAGGGCGGCCAGGTGACCGTGCAGGAGGTCAGCAACCTGACCCTCGACCTGGGCCGGCTGCGCCAGGTCAACCAGCGCGACTCCCAGGACTACGAAGATATTGGCGTCACCACTGGCGCGGCGAAAAACATCGTAGTGCGCCGGAGCGCCAGCGACCGCTTCGACTTCGGCAGCGCCCTGTACAAATGGAACGACAGCCTCAGCACCAGCTACAGCTATGGCGGCCTCGACGGCCTGTACCGCCAGCACCTGCTCGGCCTCACCCACAACTGGGCGCTGGGCGGCGGCCAGACGCTCAAGAGCGACCTGCGCTTCGCCCGCTCGCTGGATGACAGCGGCAGCAACATCGACAACAAGGCGCTGGGCGCGATGTTCACCTACGGCCTCAAGGGCCATGCCTTCGGCCTGGGTTACCAGCGCATGAGCGGCGACACCGGCTTCGCCTACCTCAATGGCGCCGATGCGTATCTGGTGAACTTCGTGCAGATCGGCGACTTCGCCAACAAGGACGAGCGCTCCTGGCAGGCGCGCTACGACTTCAACTTCGCCAGCGTCGGCATTCCCGGCCTGACCTTCATGACCCGCTACCTGCGCGGCGACAACATCGATCTCGGCGCCGGGCGGCCGGAGGGCAAGGAATGGGAGCGGGACATGGACATCGGCTACGTGATCCAGAGCGGACCGCTGAAGAATGTGGGGGTGAAATGGCGCAACGCGACGGTGCGCTCGACGAACTTCGGCAATGACCTGGACGAGAACCGGTTGATCCTGAGCTATACCCTGGCACTCTGGTAGTTGCTCAAGGCCTCATCGCAGGCAACGCCAGCTTGTATGGTAGGACTTGAAGGGAGGAGAAGGGACAAAGCCAGCTTCTGACTGTTCGCGCAGTACAGACCGTGGGAGATCTCGCCCCTCCTCCTTTCACCCAAGCGCCGATAAAGAATCCTTCTGGCTCACAACCGACGAAAGATACAAGCCTGCGCCTCTGGGTGGCCCTTCAAGCCCTCAAACCATATCCGGGAAGAAAGCCCAATGGCAATGCCAGTTACTGTTTTACAGCCGATTGTGGGTGTGGACGTCGCCAAAGATGAGTTGGTGATTTACCACGCCGAGTCCGATGAGCTGGAGACCATTCCCAATAACAAGACATCCATCAAGAATTGGCTCAAAGCGTTGCCGGGAAAAGTAGCTGTCGCCATCGAAGCGACCAATATCTATCACTTGATGTTCGCTGATCTCGCTCATGAGTTCGGCTGCACGATTTACATGGTGGGTGGCTATGAACTGAGCCACTACCGCAAAGGCGTGAATATCCGCGCCAAGACCGACGCGCTGGATGCCCGGCTGCTTGCTCGGTATCTCAAGAACGAGGGCCAGGAGCTACGTCCGTGGAGCCCGCCCTGCACGCTCTATCGTCGCATTATCAGCCTTTTCCGCCGTCGTGCTGCAGTGGTCCAGGCGCGCGTCAGCCTCAAACAGAGCTGGGCCAATGAACCCCTGCTCAAGAGGGCAATAGGGGGCCAGCTTAAAGCCATGGCGCGATTAGAAGCGCTCATTGAAAAAACCATCAATAACCAGTTGAAAGAGGCCGGATTGGCGGAGCAATTGGAGCGTTGCATGAAAGTTGAAGGTATCGGTTTGTTGACTGGCGCTCGTTTGCTCACCGCCTTTCAGCGAGGAGACTTTCGAAACTCGGATGCCTTTATCGCATTTCTGGGACTGGACCTCCGGGTCTCCAAGTCGGGCCAGAAAGATGGACGTCGCAGTTTGTCCAAGCGCGGTGATCCTGAAGCTCGTCGCCTGTTGCACAACGCTGCAATGTCGGCCCGTCGCACTGCTGCTTGGAAAGAGGTTTATGAGGGATACATAAGCAAAGGATTCCGCACTACCCAAGCCTTGGTGATGCTCGCTCGCAAGCTTGCTCGCGTGGTATTCGCCCTGTTGAAAGGACAGGGCGAATACCGACCAAAAGTCAGCTAATGGGCTTCCCGAAAACCATAGAATCTCCCACAGTGTCGGTGTACACCAAACGTTGTGGGAGCCGGCGTTGCCGGCGATGCGGCCTCAGCCATCACTCAGACTGCCGGAGCGGCGCGCCTGCCCAGCACCCGCTCATATTCCTCCTTTGCCGTCTGCTCCGAAAACTCCCCGGCCCACTTCGCCACCACCACGGTGGCGACGCTGTTGCCGATGGTGTTGCAGGTGGCAATGGCCATGGACATGAAGCGGTACACACCGAACAGCAGCGCCAGCCCTTCCACCGGCAGCACGCCGATGGCGGTGACGGTGGCGGCGAACACCACGAAGCTGCCACCGGACACTGCTGCCGCGCCCTTGGACGTCACCAGCATGATTGCCACCATGCCCAACTGCTGCTCCCAGGTCAGCGGCACGCCGTAGGCGTTGGCGATGAACAGCACGCACAGCGACATATAGATCGAGGTGCCGTCGAGGTTGAACGCATAGCCGGTGGGCAGCACCAGGCCAACGCTCTGCTTCGAGCAGCCGAGTTTCTCCAGTTTCAGCAGCAGACGCGGCAGTGCGCTTTCCGACGAGGCGGTGCCGAGGACGATAAACACCTCATCCTTGATGTACTTGAGGAAGCGCCACAGGCTGAAGCCCGACAACCGGCACACCGCGCCCAGCACGATGGTGATGAACAGGAACACCGCGACGTAGAACATCAGCACCAGGTTGGCCAGCGACATCAGCACCGCAGTGCCGTTGCTGCCGACCGCGTAGGCCACCGAGCCGAAGGCACCCAGCGGGGCGAACTTCATGATCAGGTTGATGAACTCGAAGAAGCACTCCGACACCCGGTTCAGGCCATCCTCGATCACTTCGCGACGCTCCTGTTTCAGCGCCAGCAAGGCGAAGCCGAACAGCACCGAAATCACCAGCACCTGGAGCAACTGGCCACCGGCGAAGGCGCCGACGAAGTTGTCCGGGAAGATGCCGTAGATGAACTCCATGGTCGACCCCGGCGCGTGGCCCTTGGCCAGGGCCGCAGCCGCGGCGCTGGCGGTGGCGCTGTTGGGGTGGGCGTCGTGCATGCCGGAGCCGATGTCCAGCAGGTTGCCCCAGACCAGGCCGATGGCCAGGGCGATGGTGGACACCACTTCGAAGTACACCAGGGCGCGCCAGCCCACCTTGCCGACCCGCTTGATATCACCGGCCGAGGCGATGCCATGGACCACGGTGAAGAACACCAGCGGCGCGACGGCGGTCTTGATCAGCTTGAGGAAGATGTCGCCGAGGATCTTGAAGCTGGCAGCGATCTCCGGAGCGATGAAGCCGAAGGCAATGCCCAGGACCATGGCAGCGACGACCTGAAAGGTCAGGTCGCGGTACAGCGGTTTTTTCGTGGAAGCAGTCATGTTCGCGATCTCTTATTGTCTTTATCGGTAGAGCGAGACGAACAGGGAACGCCGGACGGCGGCATCCCCTGCGAACGGGTTCAGCGCTTGACCGCGCCTTCGCGGGCCAGGGCGCGATCGACCATCTGCGGCGCCAGGCCCAGGTAGTTGGCCGGGTCGGTGAGACGCTCCAGCTCGGCGCGTTCCAGGCGGTCGGTGACGTCCGGGCGGGCCAGCAGCGCGTCCAGCAGGCTGATGCCGTCATCGTTGGCCACGCGGCAGGCGGCGTAGACCACGTCGTGGGCGACCTGACGGCCCAGCGCCGGGGCCAGGCCCATCATCACCGCCTCGGCGACGATCAGGCCGCGCGTCATGTCGAGGTTCTGGCGCATGCGCTCGGTGCGCACTTCAAGGCCGGCAAGCATGAACTTCGCCTGGCCCAGGGACGCCGCCGACAGGGCAAAGGCCTCCGGAATGGCGACCCACTCGGCCTGCCACGGGCCGGTGGAGCGTTCGAAGTCCTGGATCATCGCGTCAAGCATCAGCCCGGCCTGCTGGCGCACGCCTTTGGCGGCGGCGTACATCAGCTCGCAGGAAATCGGATTGCGTTTCTGCGGCATGGTGCTGCTGGCGCCACGGCCCTTGACGAACGGCTCGTACACCTCGCCCAGCTCGCTGGTCATCATCATCATCACGTCGAGGGCGATCTTGCCCAGCGAGCCGGTGACCAGGCCAAGGAAATTCAGGGCTTCGGCCAGGCCGTCGCGGGCCACATGCCAGGTGGCCTGCGGCACGCCCAGGCCCAGTTCGGCCATCAGCGCCTCCTGCACTTCCAGGCCCTTGTCGCCCAGCGAAGCCAGGGTGCCGGCGGCACCGGCGAACTGCCCGATCTCGACCCGCGGCCGCAGCTCCACCAGACGCTCGGCGTGGCGGTCGAACATGCTCAGCCAGACTGCGACCTTGTAGCCGAAGGTGATCGGCAGCGCATGCTGCAAGTGGGTGCGGCCGGCCATCGGCGTGTCGCGGTAGCGCAGCGCCAGCTCGGCGAGCAGCCCGCGCACGGACTGGATGTCACGCTCGACGATGGCCAGCGCGGCACGCACCTGCAGGACCACGGCGGTGTCCATGATGTCCTGGGTGGTGGCGCCCCAGTGCACGTAGCGGCCGGCTTCGCCGCACAGCGTCGACAGTTGCTCCACCAGCGGCAGGATCGGGTAGCCGACGATCTCGGTCTCGTGCTGCATGTGCTCGAGGTCGAGGGATTCAAAGCGGGCCAGCTCGGCGATCTGCACGGCGGCCTCGGCGGGGATCACGCCACAACGGGCTTCGGCTTGGGCCAGGGCGATTTCGACTTCGATGTAGCGCTCGATCAGCGCTTTGTCGGAGAACACCGCACGCATCTCGGCGGTGCCGAACATATCGCGGAAGAGGGCTGAGTCAAAGACAGTGGTAGACATGGGGTGGTCCTGAAATGATTGTTATGTCCGTACATATTCAAATGTACGGACATATGAATACGCCGAGACTGATACACTGTCAATCCATTCGGTGTTTCAGGACTGACCAACGGCATGAACGAGGCTCGCTACGCGCTGGTAGCCAGGGATTTGAAAGACAAGATCGCCAGCGGCGGCTACCCGGTGGGCTCATTGCTGCCTACCGAACTGGAACTCTGTGATTTGTACGAAGTGAGCCGTCATACCGTGCGCGCAGCCATCACCCAGCTGCAGAACCTGGGCATGGTGTCGCGGCGCAAGCGGGTGGGTACGCGGGTAGAAGCGTCAGCGCCGAGCGGTGGCTACCGGCATTCGCTGGCGTCAGTGGAAGACCTGGTGCACCTGGCGGAAACCCAGGTGCGGGCCATTCAGGAGGTTCGTCATTTCGTCGCCGACATCGCCGAGGCCGAGCGCCTCGGGCTGCAGCCAGGCGGACATTACTTCTGCATCTCCAGCATCCGCGTCGACGAAGACCGCGAACGGGCGCCGATGTGCTGGACTGATGTCTATGCCGATGCGACCTACGCCGACGTCATCGACCTGGCCCATGAACACCCGGACGAACTGGTAGCGGCGCTGATCGAGCAGCATTATGGCCGGCGCATCGATGTGGTGGACCAGCAGGTGCGTGCCGTGCTGCTGACGGCGGAAATGGCGGGCAAGCTGGACGCCCCGGCGGGCGAGCCGGGGCTGAAGATCACCCGGCATTACCGGGATGAACAGGGCAAGCTGGTGGTGGTGTCGGAAACCGTCCACCCGGACGACCGCTTCACCCTGGTGATGCAGATGAAGCGCGAGACGCCCTGACCTCAGGGCCCTCGCGCTCTTGCAGAAGGCCTGCTCCTACGACGGTTCTGCCACCACCACCCGCTCCTCCAGCCACTGTGCCAATGCATCCGGCGCCAGCGGTGGCGAGAACAGGTAGCCCTGAGCCACCGGATAGCCCTGCTCTTCCAGCCAGACACTCTGCGACTCGGTCTCGATGCCTTCGGCCACCACGGTCAGGTGCAGGCTCTTGCCGATGCCGAGGATGGCATTGCTCAAGGCCCGCGCCGCTTCGTCGTGCTCCAGGTCGGCGACGAAGCTGCGGTCAAGTTTCAGTTCCGACACCGGCAAGCGGCGCAGGTAGCTGAGGCTGGAGTAGCCGGTACCGAAATCGTCCATCGACAGGCGCACGCCCTGGGCGTGCACTTCCTCGATGGTCTTCATGGTGCTGGGGTTGGTGTCCAGCAGGATGTTCTCGGTCAGCTCCAGGGTCAGGTCGGCCGGCTCCAACCGGTTGCTGCGCAGGGTGTCGGCGATCATCAGCGGCAGGTCGAGGTTGTGGAAGCTGGTGGGCGACAGGTTCACCGCCACCGCCGGCACCGCCAGGCCACGGGCGCGCCATTCCGACAACTGGCGACAGGCCTCGCGCAACGCCCAGCGCCCCAGTTCGGCCACCAGGCCGCACTCCTCCGCCAGCGGAATGAACCGCGCCGGCGAAATCTCCCCCAACTCCGGGTGGGTCCAGCGCGCCAACGCCTCGACACCGTACAGACGACCGGTACCCATCTCGATCTGCGGCTGGTAGTGCAGGCGCATCTGTTCTTTCTGCAATGCCTCGCGCAATGCATGCTCCAGCGCCAGACGCTCCTGGGCCAGGGTGTTCATTTCGCTGCTGAAGAAGCTGAAGCAGCCGCGACCGCTGCCCTTGGCCTGGTACATGGCCATGTCGGCGCGGTGCAACAGAGTTTCCACGTCGCAGCCATCGGACGGGTACATGGCTACGCCCACGCTGGCAGATATCGACAGGTTGGTGTTGCCGATGGTCATCGGCTGGCACAGCAGGGTCTGGATACGCTCCACCGCATCGGCGGCATGGTCGCCGTCGCATTGCGGCAGGATCACCACGAACTCGTCACCCGACAGGCGCCCGGCGATATCCGAGGCGCGCAGCTCCCGGCGCATCTTCGCGGCGACGCTGCGCAGCAGTTCATCGCCGGCCGGATGGCCGAGGGAATCGTTGACCTGCTTGAAGCGGTCCAGATCGATGAACAGCACCGCCACCTGCTCGTTGTTGCGCGCGGCGGTGGCGATGGCCTGGTCGGCCTTGGCCTGCAGCAGGCTGCGGTTGGGCAGGCCGGTCAGGGCATCGTAGTAGGCCAGCTGGCGGATCCGCTGTCGCGAGTTCTCCCGCTCCAGCGCCAGCGAGCACAGGTGCGCGCACGCATCCACCAGGCGCTGGTGGAACAGCGCCGAAGCGACGTTGCGCGGCTGACGGAAGTAGAAGGCGAAGGTGCCGATAGGGTCGCCCTGACTGTTGCGGATCGGTGTCGACCAGCAACTGCGAAAGCCCAGCGAACTGGCCAGGTTCTGATAATTGGCCCACAGCGGATCGCTGGCGATATCGTCCACCAGCACCGCCTCGTTACGCCACGCGGCGGTGCCGCAGGAACCCACGGTCGGGCCGATGCTCACGCCATTGAGCTGGCGGCTGTATTCGCTCGGCAGGCTCGGCGCCGCCAGCGAGTGCAGGCGCCCTTCTTCATCGACGCTCAGGATCGACGCCGCCAGCTCCGGAGCGATGCGCTCCACCTCCATGCAGATCAGTTCCAGCACTTCGGTCAGCGGCTGCTCCCGCGCCATCGACTCCAGCACCCGGTGCTGCAGCGCTTCGTGCATCTTCGCCTGGGTGATGTCGGTGAACAGCGTCACGGTGTGCTGCAGATGGCCGCCGCTGTCGAAGATCGGGTTGCTGACCACCTTCGCCCAGTAGCGCTGGCCCTGCTTGCCGACCACGATTTCCTCGCGCTGAATGGCCCCGGCGGCGTACATCTCGGCGTAGTACTCGGCGATGGTCTGCTCGTCCTTGTCCGGCACCAGCAGCGCCATCGGGCTCATGCCGCGGATCTCGTCGTCGCGCCAGCCAAACATACGGCCGAAACCGGCGTTGGTGTAGGCGATGCGCCGCTGGCTGTCGCTGATCATCACCGCCGTGTCACTGGCATCCGCCACCAGCGACAGCATGCGCAGGCGCTCCTGCTGCACCCGTTCCTTGGCCAGCCGCGCGGTGATGTCAGTGGCGACCTTGAGTACCTGGACCACCTGGCCGTCACCATCGAACACCGGGGTGTAGGTCGCTTCGAGCCAGCAACTGCTGCCGTCCCGGCGGATCCGCTCGACGATGCCGGAATGGGCGTTGCCGGCGTGCAGGCGCGGCCAGAAGGTGGCGTAGGCCGGGCTCTCGGCCAGTGGCCTGGGACAGAAGAAGCTGTGATGGCGTCCGAGGATTTCCTGCGCCGTGTAGCCCATCAGCCTCAGGTAATGGGGATTGACCCGCAGCAACGTGCCGTCAGGCGTGAATTCGGCGATCGCCATCACCCGATCGAGGGCGGCCAGTTGAGCCAGCGACAATTCGATGGAACGGTTGTCCTGTGACGTCATGTTCTACTCAAAAGATGCCGGCCTGCGAGCGGCCGGTTGGACCTTGAAAAATGCCGGTGCCCGACAATGTTCCGGCATCACCGGTCACCGCATCCCTGGCACACAAAGCTGATGTCAGAATGATATTCTCCCAGCCCCGCACCGGTCCATGCTTGCGCCTTCCGGATCACCTTGAGCCTCACGCTCAAAACAGCTGGCAAAATCCCGCAAGCGCCTGAGCAGCCTGAGATTGCCGGGCATTTCGTGACTGATCGGTCAAAATCAATTCCACGTATCCCTTGTGGCCTTTCGACCAAAGTCTCATTACCCTTGGCGCGACAACGCCCGGCGACAGGCGCAACATGCCGCGCTTCGCCCTGTCGCGGCGCCAGACAATCGTTGCGGCGGGGATGATTTCCAGATTCCAGTTCGAGGCCATTCGGTGCAGTTCAGAAACTTTTTCCGCTGGGACCTGCGCAGCCTGATCCTGCTGCTGACCCTGGTCACGGCACTGGTCACCCTGCTCAACAGCTTTTATGCCAGCTACCGCGTGCAGTACCAGTTGCTCATCGACAACGCTCTGGAAGCCAATCACGCCTACGCCTCCAAGCTGGCCTCCAGCACCGAGACCTACCTGCAGGCCTCCCAGCAGCAACTGGCCTATGCCGCGCCCCTGCTGGCCGGGCAATTCGACGATGTCGCCCACCTGCACCGCGAAGCCAGCCGCCTGCGCCTGCAGACCAACACCTTCAACTCAGTGGTTATCACCGATGCCGGGGGCGTAGTCCTGGCCACCTCTCCGGACACCTTGCAGATCCTCGGCAAGACGCTGCAATCAGAGGGCGCCCTCGCCGCCCTGCGTGAACGGCGCCCGATGATCTCCAGCCCCTACATCTCGGCGGCGAACAACCTGATCATCTTCATCTCGCAGCCGATCTTCGACAGGGCCGGCAACTACCTGGGCCTGGTGGGCGGCAGCATCTACCTCAAGCACAAGAGCATCCTCAACGAACTGCTCGGCGAGCACTACTACAAGAACGGCTCCTACCTCTACGTGGTGGACAGCAATCGCCGGCTGCTCTATCACCCGGATGCCGACCGGGTCGGCACCCTGGTCGGCGCCAATACGATGGTCGACACCTTCGCCAGCCGCGACAACGGCACCCAGCGGGTCACCAACAGCCAGGGCGAGGACATGCTCGCCGGTTTTGCCACCGTGCCGTCGGCACATTGGGGCATCGTCGCCCAGCGCTCCACCGCCGCAACCCTCGAAGGCATGAACCAACTGCTGCTCAGCGTGATCTTCAAGACCATCCCGCTGGCCATCGCCAGCTTCCTGCTGATCTGGTGGTTCTCGCGGATCATCGCCCAGCCGCTCAAGCAATTGGCCGCTGGCGCGAAAAAGATCAGCGAACCGGAAACCAGCGCGCAGATCCAGGCCGTGCGCTCCTGGTATTTCGAATCCTCGGAACTCAAGCGCGCCCTGCTGATAGGCCTGAACCTGCTGCACGAGCGCCTGGGCAAGCTGCACCACGACATCCAGACCGATCCCCTCACCGGCCTGCGCAACCGTCGCGGCCTGGACCTGGCCGTGACCTTGTGGCAAGCGGAAAAGCGCCCGTTCTCGGTCATCGCCATCGACATCGATCACTTCAAGCAGGTCAATGACAACCATGGCCACGCCGTGGGCGACGAAGTACTGCAGGCACTGGCCGAGCTGATGCGTAATTGCTCGCGGGACAACGACGTGATCTGCCGCTCCGGCGGCGAGGAGTTCGTCATGCTGCTGCCCGGCGCCAGCCCCGCGGCGGCGGCGCGGGTGGCGGAACGCCTGCGCCGGGTGGTGGAGGAAACACCCTTCGAGACCGTTGGCCACCTGACCATCTCCCTGGGCGTGGCCCAGTGGCCACTGCATTCGGCAAACGCCGCACGGGTCTTCGAAATTGCCGACGAGCAGCTGTACGCCGCCAAGGTCAACGGCCGGAACCGTATCAGCGTGGCCGAGCCGGACGCCATGCAGCAGGCATAGCCTGGCCGATGGTCAGGCCGTGGCGTCCTTGGCCTGCGGTTGCCCGGGCGCCTTGGCCTTGCCCGGCTTGAGCCGCGACACGCCCAGCAGCACCAGCGCCAGCCCGGCGATCTGCCAGGTGGAAATTTCCTCGCTGAGCAAGGCCCAGGATGCCAGCACCGTGAGCACCGGGCCGAGGTTGCCCACCGCCGCCGTCTGGGTCGGCCCCATGCGCTGGATCGCCAGGGACACCCAGTAGATCGGCAGCACCGTCGAGAACACCGCCATCAACACCGCGTAGAGCCACACCGCCGCCGGCAGTTGGCCCAACTGCGAGAAATCGCCGGTCAGCACGTAGTGCCCCAGCACCATCAGCGACGACGCGGTACCGGCCAGCCCGGCCAGGCGCATCGAGCTCATGGTCTTGAGCATCACTCCAGTGCCGGAGTAGTACAGCGCGTAGGTCACCGCGCTGGCGAACACCCACACTGAACCGATGATCACCTGGCTGCCCGCACCAGACACACTGATGTCATGGAAGAAGGCGACACCCAGCCCGAGGTAGCAGATACCCATGGCCGCCAGCACTCGCGGTGTCGGCCGTTCGCGCAGGGCCACGGCCTGGAAGATCAGCACCAGCGTCGGGTAGGTGAACAGAATCAGCCGTTCCAGGCCGGCGCTGATGTACTGCAGGCCGTAGAAGTCGAACAGGCTCGCCAGGTAGTAGCCGAACAACCCGAGCAACAACACCCGGCCGGCACTGCTCCAGGTCAGCGGCGCACTGGCCTGGCCACGACTGAACCACACCAGCCACAGGAACAGCGGCAACGACAATGCCATGCGCAGGGCCAGCAAGGTAATCGCATCCACCGGGCCGGCGGCATAGGCCAGCTTGACGAAGATCGCCTTCATGCTGAAACCGAGGGCCGAAAGCACCGCGAAAAGGCTGCCGTTGTCGATGTATCGTTGAATCCGGGGAGGCAAGGAGGTCATGGAGATGCGCACCAAAATGTGACAGGCTTTATTCTGAACAGAAAGCCAGCCCTTTCAGAATCGCTTTTTAGCGAACAGGGCCTTCTGAATTGGAGAAGCCATCGATGCATTTCGACTTGCCCGACCTGCGCCTGATCGCCGCCATTGCCGAAACCGGCAGCCTGAGCAAGGCGGCGGCAAGTGTCCCGGTGGCGGTATCCGCCGCCAGCACCCGCCTGCGCCAGTTCGAAGAACGCAGCGGCCTGACCCTGTTCCTGCGCCGGGCAGACGGCATGCAACTGACCCCGGCGGGCCGGCTGGTGCTGGAGTCTGCCCGCAGTGTGCTGGGCGAGGCGAACAAATTGCACGACACCCTCAAGGAACTGGCCGGGCAGAAGCGCATCAGCCTGCACCTGGCCGCGTCCACCGTGACCAACAGCACCATCCTGCCGACGGTGCTCGGCCCGTTCCTGTTCGACTACCCGGAAATCGACCTGCAACTGGTGGAGCACAAGAGCGTCGACATCCTGCGCATGGTGCTGGCGGGCGAATGCGAGATCGGCGTGTACGATGGCAACCTGGTCAACGAAGGCGTGGTCTCCCTGCCGTTTCGCACCGAGCGCCTGGTGCTGCTGGTGCCGCTCGACCATCCCCTTGCCGAACGCGACCCGCTGCGCCTGCGCGATGCCCTCGGCTACCCCTTCGTCTGCCTGCCAGGAGAACGGGCCATGCAGCGCTTCGTCGAAGAGCTGGCGATGAACCTGTCCATGCCCCTCAAAGTCCGTGTCCGCGCCCCCGGCTTCGAAGCCATCGCCCAACTGGTCGCCCAACGCGCCGGCATCGCCATGCTGCCGGAAACCCTGGCCCGGCGCCTTGAACAGGAACTGCCGGTGCGCTGCCTGCCGCTGGAAGAGCGCTGGGCGACGCTGGAATTGCGGATCTGTTTTCGTGACTGGGAGGGGTTGAGTTCACATGGGCGGGAGTTGGTGACGTTCTTGTCGGAGCACCGGCAAGCGGCCGGGCTTGGGTGACAAGAGCGGTCAATCACCTGTACATGGAGCTGGAACCTGCATTGGGCGCGGGTTTAACGCGCTACTGTACGTAGCGTGCTCAGGATTCGTTCGTCACCCAGTCCACAACCCTCAATCCCGGAACCCGATCAAACTCACGAAGATTGTTGGTAACCACAATCAGCCCCTGAGAGCGGGCATGCCCCGCAATCATCTGGTCGTAGGGGCCAATCGGAGTACCTGCACGCGCCAGCTCAGCCCGAAGCTGACCGGTGTGAGCGGCCGCCGTCGGGTCGTAGCTGAGCACCTCCAGGCGTGCTGCAAAACCTTCCACATCCGCAAGATTGCGCTCCGGGTTGGAGGACTTTTCAGCACCGTAGGTCAACTCCATCAAGGTAACAGTGCTGATGCACATCTGACCGTGGTGCCGCGTGAAGCGCTCACGGACCTGCTGCGGCCGATTCTTGATGGTAAAGATGCAGATATTGGTATCGAGCATGAACTTGAGCATCAGAACCCCTCACGCTCCTGATTCGCCGGCTGTTCACGATCAGCCATGAAGTCGGGTGTCACGCCCTCGCTATCGAACCAACTGTCCCAGGACTCCCCCGCAGGTGTAATGATCCTGGTACGCCCTACTGCAACCACGTCGACGCGCTTTACCTCCTCAGGCAGCGCAACTGCCTTTGGCAGCCTGACTGCCTGGCTGCGGTTACTCTGAAATACAGCGCCTTGTTCCACGGCGGACCTCGCGGGATATGTCAAATGTATATCCCAAGATAACCAAAGACGCGAATATGTCAACGGGGTATCCCAGGCGTTTTTATCGGCACAGCAAACCGCCCACCCGCTTTCCTGATAAACTCCGCCGCCTTTTTCAGGGTGCGCGACGCGCCCGAAGACGGCAGCAGACGAGATCCCAGGCATGCATGACACTTGCGCAGAACACCCGAGCCCTTCTTCCAGTCCGGTGAACAGACGGTTTTCCGTCGCCCCGATGATGGACTGGACAGACCGCCGCTGCCGGTTCTTCCTGCGCCTGCTGTCGCGCCATGCGCTGCTCTACACCGAGATGGTCACCACCGGCGCGTTGCTGCACGGTGATACCGCACGCTTCCTCGGCCATGACGCCGCCGAATACCCGCTGGCCCTGCAACTGGGCGGCAGTGTGCCGGCCGATCTGGCCGCCTGCGCGAAGCTGGCCGAGACGGCGGGTTATCAGGAAGTGAACCTGAACGTCGGCTGCCCCAGCGACCGGGTGCAGAACAACATGATCGGCGCCTGCCTGATGGGCCATCCGGCGCTCGTGGCCGATTGCGTGAAGGCGATGATCGACGCCGTGCAGATTCCGGTGACGGTCAAGCACCGTATCGGCATCAATGGCCGCGACAGCTATGCCGAGCTGTGCGATTTCGTCGGCCAGGTGCGTGACGCCGGCTGCCGCAGCTTCACCGTGCATGCGCGAATCGCCATTCTCGAAGGGCTGTCGCCGAAAGAGAACCGCGAGATCCCGCCGCTGCGCTACGAGGTCGCCGCGCAGTTGAAACAGGACTTCCCCGATCTGGAAATCATCCTCAACGGCGGCATCAAGACCCTCGACGAGTGCGAGGAACACCTGAAGACCTTCGATGGCGTGATGCTGGGCCGCGAGGCCTACCACAATCCTTACCTGCTGGCCGAAGTCGACCAGCGCCTGTTCGGCAGCGACGCTCCGGTGATTTCCCGCAGCGAAGCCGTGGAGCAGCTCAAGCCGTACATCGCCGCCCACCTGGCCGCTGGCGGCGCGATGCACCATGTCACCCGGCATATTCTTGGCCTGGCCCAGGGCTTCAAGGGCGCGCGACGCTTCCGTCAGTTGCTGTCGGTGGACGTGCACAAGACCAACGATCCGCTCGGGCTGCTGGATCAAGCCGCTGAATTGTTAAAGGGCCACTAGGGTCTGTTCCCGTTTCATCACGACCGCGCCGGTACCCGTTTTGCCGCGAGGCAAGGCATGAGGCGCGCAGTTTGGTCATTCCAAATAAGCGTCGAATAACGCAGCCTCGCGGCAAAACGGGCACCGGCCCTTCGGGTTGCGTGCCAAATCTCGCCAGGCTGTGTTGGAGGACTTGAAAAGGGAACAACCATTTCCTGCGTCCTCCGCCTAACCTGGCGAGATTTGGCCCAGCAACGCGGTTCGTGATGAAACGGGAACAGACCCTAGGAACCGGGGCGGCCTGCTGCACTCGAAGACATACCTCCCGACGCCCACCGGTGCGGCCCTTGAGCCGCTGGCGGCGCTCGGGTAATGTCGTCGCACCGCACAGGACAGAGCACGCTCATGACTTCCAAGCTGGAACAACTCAAGCAGTTCACCACGGTCGTCGCCGACACCGGCGATATCGACGCGATCAGCCGCCTCAAGCCGGTCGATGCCACCACCAACCCTTCCCTGCTGCTCAAGGCCGCCGCCATGCCCGGCTACGCCGACCTGCTCGCGCAGGTGATCGCCAGCAGCAAGGGCAATGTCGACCTGGCCTGCGACGCCTTCGCCGTCGCGGTGGGCAGCGGCATCCTCAAGGCCATTCCCGGTCGTATTTCCACTGAAGTCGACGCCCGCCTGTCCTTCGACGAGCCGGCCCTGCTGGCCAAGGCACGCCAGTTGATCGAGCTGTACGACAAGGCCGGTGTCGGGCGCGACCGCGTACTGATCAAGCTGGCCTCCACCTGGGAGGGCATCCGTGCTGCCGAGACCCTGGAGAAGGAAGGCATCCAGACCAACCTGACCCTGCTGTTCTCCTTCGCCCAGGCCGCCGCCTGCGCCGATGCCGGGGTGTTCCTGATCTCGCCGTTCGTGGGCCGCATCTACGACTGGTACAAGAAATCCACCGGCCAGGAGTACGTGGGCGCCGAAGACCCGGGCGTGCAGTCGGTGACCCGCATCTACAACTACTACAAGGCCAATGGCTACGACACCGTGGTCATGGGCGCCAGCTTCCGCAACATCGGCCAGATCGAAGAACTGGCCGGCTGCGATCGCCTGACCATCAGCCCGGAACTGCTGCAGAAGCTCAGCGAAGACCAGGGCCAGCTGAGTCGCAAACTGGCACCGGGCGCTCAGGGCGAGCCACGCATCGAACTAAATGAAAGCCGTTTCCGCTGGGCCTTCAACGAAGATGCCATGGCCACGGAAAAACTCGCCGAGGGCATTCGCCTGTTCGCCCGCGACCAGGAAAAACTCGAAGCCCTGCTTTCTGCAAAGGCTTGATACAAATATCGGTTTGCCAGTAGTCGCCTCAGCGCGGAAAGTCCCGCCTCTTTCGCCACTACTGGCAAGCAGCCGCAGCTCCCGCCCTCAATGTCCGACTCTCCCGATTTGCCGCTGGTCCTCGCCGGCCCCCTGCTCCGCCGTCTTGAAGCAACGCGCGTGGTGTTCTGGCTGGTCGCCAGCCGGCCGCTGACGCCGGAACTGCACCTGCATGTGCCGGACAGCGATCGTCTGGTCCTGCCCCTGGATGCCCGTTGCTGCCAGATCGTGCCGGTGGGGCGTCATGCCTTCGTTCACCTGATCGATGTGCCACTGGACACCCCGCTTCCGTGCGACACGCAAATCGACTACGACCTGCGTCTGGACGGACGGGGCATCGAGGACTGGGCACCGCACTTGCTGTATCAGGGCGCGAGCCGCCCTAACTTCGTGGTGCGCGCGCGGCTGGACCACCTGCTTCACGGATCGTGCCGCAAACCGCATTTCCCAGCCGAAGACGGCCTGCTCTGCGCCGACCGTTTGCTGGCCAGCCCTCACGCCCCCCACCAGCGTCCGGCACTGCTGATGATGAGCGGCGACCAGGTCTATGCCGACGATGTCGCCGGGCCGATGCTGCGGGCCATCCATGCGCTGATCGCGCGCCTGGGCCTGTTCGAGGAATGCCTGGAGGGCGCGGTGATCCGCGACAGCGCGGCGCTTTATGGTCATCCGGCCAGTTACTACCACCGCGGCGACCTGCTGCCGGCGCTCAAGAGCAACGAAACCTTGCGCGAGCGCTTCTTCGGCGGCGTGCGCAAGCCGATCTTCACCAGCAGCAACGCCGACAACCACCTGGTGACCTTCGCCGAAACCCTGGCGATGTACCTGCTGGTGTGGTCGCCAGTTCCCTGGTCGCTGATCGCACCCGACATGCCGCCGCTGACGGCCGAGCGCCAGGCTCGCTACCGCCTCGAACAGGGCTGCCTGGAAGGCTTCGTCGCCGGGCTCGACGATGTCGCACGGGTGCTCGCGCACCTGCCGAACCTGATGATCTTCGATGACCACGACATCACCGATGACTGGAACCTCTCGGCGCAATGGGAAGAAACTGCCTATGGCCACCCGTTCTCGCGGCGAATCATCGGCAACGCCCTGCTGGCGTACCTGTTGTGCCAGGCCTGGGGCAACAACCCGGATGTGTTCACCGAGCCGCTGGAGAAGTGCCAACGGCTGTTCGGCGGGGTCGGCGACGACCGCCATCTGGACAGCCTGCTGCAGGATGAACTGATCCAGGATCTGCTGCGTTTCCAGAACTGGCATTTCCAGATGCCGACCACGCCCGCCCTGCTGGTACTGGACACCCGCACCCGCCGCTGGCGCAGCGAAAGCAACCTGCACAAACCCTCCGGCCTGCTGGACTGGGAAGCGCTTTGCGAGCTGCAGCAGGAGCTGCTCGACCATCCCTCGGCGATCATCGTCTCGCCGGCGCCGATCTTCGGCGTCAAGCTGATCGAGACCGTACAGAAGATCTTCGCCTGGTGCGGCTATCCGCTGCTGGTGGACGCCGAAAACTGGATGGCCCACCGGGGTGCGGCCCAGGTGATCCTGAATATCTTCCGCCACTCGCGCACGCCAGGGCATTACGTGATTCTGTCCGGCGACGTGCACTACTCGTTCGTCTACGAAGTGCTGATCCGCCATCGCCAAGGCAACCCGCACCTTTGGCAGATCACCAGCAGCGGCATCAAGAATCGCTTTCCCGGGCGATTGCTGGATGTCTTCGATCGGCTCAACCGCTGGCTGTACTCACCCCGCTCGCCATTGAACTGGTTCACTCGCAGGCGCCTGATGGAAGTGGTGCCGCGCACACCCAGCCGCAGCAAGGCGGGCGAGCGGCTGTGGAACAGCGCGGGTCTGGGCCAGGTGTTTTTCAACGAGCAAGGGCAACCGGAGCGGGTGTTCCAGTTGAATGCCGATGGGTCCGAGGCGACGGAGTTTCCGCGCAAAAGCCCAGGCTGAGGAAATGCTTGAGGCCTCATCGCTGGCAAGCGATGAGGTCAGCAAAAAGCGATCAGCAAGCAGTCACGGTCAGCTGCGCTCGAGCGCACTCACCAGGTCATGGAAGGCTTCCCGGTTGGAGTCGTTCAACCCCATGAGGATCTTGTGCGCTTCCAGCACCTTGGCCCGCACCACGTCCTCGTTCTGGTCCTGGGACGGCAGGTCGGTCAGGCACTCGGGGCACGGAATCGGGCGATCGACGATGTTGAACACCTGATCGAAGCCCATCGACTGCAACAGGCGAGTGATGTCGGCATGGGTGGTGACCACGGTCGGCAGCAGGCCGACCTTCTGCCGCGACAGGATCGACAGCTTGGCCAGCAGGCCGAGGGTGGTGCTGTCGATGCTCTGGGTTTCTGTCAGATCGATGACGATCGCCGAGAAATTCAGCGCGGTGAAGATCTTCTCAATAGTTGCATCCAGCGCCGAACACAGGGTCAGACGCACTTCACCGACAAACTTCAGAACAAAGGTGCCGTTCTGCTCGGCGAACTGGATTCTACCAGTACTCATTGAAGGTTCCTGCTCAACACCAATAGGGCGATATCATCCGGCATCTCCCCAAGCGTAGCCAATCCGAATCGTTGCCGCAGGCCATCCAGGCTGCCGCCCGCGTCCCTGACGATCTCAGGCAGGGCCGCTTCTTTATCTTTGAGTGTCTCGCCAGGCAAAAGGTCCAGAATGCCATCAGAGAGCAGGGTCAGGCTGAACGTCGACGGCAACTCCAGGACGTGGTCCTGGTAGGTGGCTTCGTCGAACAGGCCGACCGGTAATCCGCGCCCTTCCAAGTAACGGCTCTGGCCCGGAGAGAACAGCACCGGCAGCGGCAGATGGCCACCGATGGCATAAGTCAGCAGACCGGTGTCTTCGTCGATGACACCACCGACCATGGTCACGTGCTTGCCCAGCTTGCAGTTGATCAGGCCGCGGTTGATGTGCCCGAGCACTTCCGACGGCTTGAAGTCCCGCAGGGTGCCGCTGCGCTTGAATTCGAACAGCAGGCGGGTGGTCATGAACTTCAGCAGTACGGTGACGAACGCCGAGGACGCGCCGTGGCCGGAGACGTCCGCCAGGTAAAAGGCGATGCGCCGCTCATCGACCCGGAAGTAGTCGGCGAAATCGCCGGACAGGTACAGGGACGGAATGATCTGGTGCTCGAAGGAGAACCCCCCGCTGCTCCACGGACTGTCCGGCAGCATGTTCATCTGCACCTGACGCCCGGCGGTCTGGTCTTCCTGCAGCAGGTGCAGGCTGGCTTCCAGCTCGCGGTTGGCGGCTTCGAGCTTGTCGCGGTAGCGCTGGTTTTCCAGCACCAGCCGCGCGCGGTCCAGCGCACGACGTACCGAATGCTCCAGCACCGCGAGGTCTTCCAGGGGCTTGATCAGGTAATCGGCGGCGCCCAGGCGCAAGGCTTCGACGGCATCGTTCATGACGCCCGCGCCGGAGACCACGATCACCGGCAGGTCGGGAGCACGTTCGGTGACTTGTCGAATCAGTTCCAGGCCGCCCATTTGCGGCATGCGCAGGTCACAGATCACAAGGTCGGGACGATCCTGCTCGAAGACATGGAGCCCCTGCTGGCCGTTGCTCGCCTGCAGGACACTGAAACCGCTGTCTTCCAGATAGGCGGCGAGACTCTCGCGCACCACGTCGTCATCATCGATTATCAGCAGCGTTGCACTGGTTTTCTGCATGTGGGCAAACGGCGCCAGAAATAGGTTGGCGTAAGTGGCTCGACAGGCTGGAGCACACGTACTGGATTCTCTTCTAGCACTCTGTCCATCGGCGTTGCAGGTCGGACAATGCCGATCGACAACCCGCAGAGGTGCCCTGTAAGGCGCAGACGGTACTCCCATCCGCCGGGCGTTTCAAGCATGCACGGCAGGACGTGTGCGGCGCCTCGCGGTGCAAATCACCGAAGGTTATAAAAACGGTTTTTGTCGCAACGGAAAGGTTGGGGGGAGTGGCAAGTTTCTAGCTGCAAGCTGCAAGAAAAAGCAGACGGCGGTGCCCTGTTGCTCTGCTGGTTGAGCCAGCCGCCAACAAAAAAAGCTGCAAGAAACAGCCATCGGCAGCACCGCGGCTTTTTCTTGCAGCTTGCAGCTTGAAACTTGTAGCTGGAAATGACCGCTACAGGTGAGCAAAAACTCAGAAGTCGTCTTCGACCTCGCCGTCCTTGACCTTGAACTCGCGGTTCTGCAGGTAGGCGTTGCGGATGAAGGTGTACTTGTCGCCACGGATCATCTTCTCGGCCTGCAGCAGGCTGGCGCGGGTATCGACCACATCGACGCCACGGGTGGTGTTGCGCGTCGGTACGTGGTTCACGTAGCGGTAGGGCTCGGTGTAGGTGTCTGGGTACTTGCCGAGCGCGTCGCGCACGGTGCTCGGGCCCAGCAATGGCAGCATCACGTACGGACCGCTGCCGACACCCCAGTAGCCGAGGGTCTGGCCGAAGTCTTCATCGTTGCGCTGCAGGCCCATCCTGGTGCCGACGTCGAAGAAGCCGCCGAGGCCGAAGGTGGTGTTGACGATCAGCCGCGCCGTATCCACGCCCGCCGCATGCGGCTTGAGCTGGAGGATATTGTTGGCCAGGTTGGTCACATCGCCCAGGTTGAGGAAGATGTTGTGGATGCCGTCTTCCAGGAACTGCGGGGTCACCGCCTGGTAGCCCTGGGCGACCGGCTTGAGCGCGTAGGTGTCGACCGTGTCGTTGAAACGGAAGATCGGCCGGTTGATGCTTTCCCAAGGGTCTTCCTCGGTCGCGGCCTGGGCCACGAAGGGCAGCAGCATCGCGCTGGCGCAGACACTGGCCCGGACAAAACGATCGAGCACTCCCGTACCGATCCCACGCATAACTATTCTCCTGATGAACCTGCAAGCGGAACCGGTCAGCTCCGCACCAAAGTGAAGAAGTATAAAGCCTCACAAGGTGTGTAGCGCAAAAACTTGGCGCCCGCCGTGTCAAACGAATGTCACCACACGGTCACGAACGACCGGTAACGTCTCTGCTATTTCAGGGATGTTGCCATGCCTCACGCACCCGCTTTTACCGCGCTGCTGTTCGGTCTCCGTGGTTGCCTGGTCGACTTCGGCGGCCGCGGCCTGGATACCGGCAAGGACACGCCGGTCCAGACCACCCCCGGCGCCCTCGACGTGCTCGACTGGCTTCGCCGCCACCAGGTGCCCTGCGCCTGGCTCGACGAGGTGCCCGCCTCCTTCGGCAAACACCTGAGCAGCCCCCTGCCCGACTGGCTGCGCGCCACCGATCACACTGACGTACGCCCCTGGCCCGCTCCGGACGCCTGCTGGCGCGCGCTGATGGACATCGACGCCCGTCACCTCGACGGCTGCGTACTGATCAGCGGCGACCCGCGCCTGCTCCAGGCCGGTCTCAACGCCGGCCTGTGGACCATCGGCCTGGCCGCGTGCGGGCCGCTGTGCGGGCTGTCGGAAAGCCAATGGCAGGCGCTGGACGACAAACAGCGCGAACACAAGCGCGGCAAGGCGACGCTGCAGCTCTTCCGCCTGGGGGTGCATTCGGTGATCGATCACCTGCAGGAACTGGCCGACTGCCTCGCCGATATCAGCCAGCGCCGCCTCAAGGGCGAGAAACCCTGATCGCCGCACGTTGATGCCGGTCATGCAAAGCGCAGCGGCGTGGATTACTCTGTCAGGCATGGCATGGACCTTTCGCAACAGGCCGAGGTCCATGGCTGTGCCTACTGATAAAGGGAGATCACCCATGCCTGCCCGCGAACTGCAACAGCAACTCGACACCCTGCGCGAGCAACTGGAGCAAAACCCGCCGCTGTCACTGGAAGAGCGCGAGCACCTTCAGGAATTGATGCAGCAGATCGATGCCCAGATCAAACTGGAGGCGGCCACCCAGGACAACAACCTGGTGGACGGCGTCAACCTCGCCGTGGAACGCTTCGAAGTCGATCACCCGGGACTCACCGCCACCTTGCGCAATATCGTCCAGAGCCTGCAGAGCATGGGCATCTGAGAACACCAGAAATGCAAAAGCCCCGTCGAGAAACGGGGCTTTTTCGTTACTGGCGCACCAGCCGGCGGTTGTCAGGACTGATCGGTCCGAGACTGCGATACGGGTTGATATCCAGCCCGCCACGGCGCACGTAACGGGCATACACCGTCAGGTGCTGCGGATCGAGCAGGCGCTTGAGGTCGAGGAAAATCCGCTCCACGCACTGTTCATGGAAGTCGGCGTGCTGGCGGAAGCTGATCAGGTAGGTCAGCAGGCTGGCGGCATCCAGCTCCGGCCCACGGTAGTCGACTACCACGCTGCCCCAGTCCGGCTGTCCGGTGACCGGGCAGTTGGATTTGAGCAGGTGGCTGTGCAGGGTCTGCTCCACCACCTTGTCGCGGTTGCAGCGCAGCAGTTCGGGCTGCGGCTGCTCGTAGTTGCTGATGCTCACATCCAGTTCGTCGATGCACTGGCCCGGCAGGCCGGTGACACCCTCCTGCTCAACCTCGCCGAGGCTGCGGATACGCACGCCCACCGGCTTGCCGGCGGCTGCACTGAGGTCTTTCTCCAGGCACGCCTGCAGCGCCTGCGGCGAGTCGAAAGCGGTCTGGTTCAGGGAGTTGAGGTACAGCTTGAACGACTTGGACTCGATGATGTTCGGTGAATCCGCCGGAATCGCGAACTCGCCGATGGCCACCACCGGCTTGCCCGAGGGCAGCAGCCACGACAACTCGAAGCAGTTCCAGAAATCCGTGCCCTGCCACGGCAGTGTCCCGGCGCTGACGCCCAGCTCGGCCCATTTGGCGGTACGCGGGATCGGGAACAGCAACGACGGCGTGTAGGTGGCGATGTATTCGCTGGCTTTACCCAGCGGGGAATGTTCTGCAGCGGGGTGCATGGCTCAAACCTGAAGGACGAAATTGCCGTAGTCTATCGGGTTTGAGCCCGGCTTGGGTCATTGCGCGATGGTCAGCTTGCCCACCATCCCGGCCTGGTAGTGCCCCGGCACGTTGCAGGCGAACTCGATGGGCGCCGACTGACTGAAGGTCCAGGTCAACTCACCCTGCTTGCCGGGCTCGACCATGACCATGTTCGGGTCATCATGCTGCATGCCGCCGGCACCGTGCCCCATGCCGCCATGATCCATGCCGCCGTGCCCCATGCTGGCGTGATCCATCGAGGCCATGGCGAGCATGTCCTTCTGGTGCTGCGCATGCATCGCCGCGTCGCCCAGGTTGAATTCATGGGCCACCTGGCCTTTGTTGATGACCACGAAGCGCACGGTTTCCCCGGCCTTGACCGTCAGGTTGCGCGGTTCGAAGTACATGTCGCCCAGCACCACCTCGACGGTGCGGGTCGCCTTGGCTGCCGGCGCCGGATGCCCGAAGGCGAAGCCGTGTCCGTCCGGCGCGGCCATGGCAGGCAGGCTGAGCAGGGCAAGAACGGCAGCGGTCATCAGGGATTTCATTCGGGCGTTCCTCGTTATCGATTTCACGTCGCCATTGTGAAAGGCCCGCGCTGGCGTCCACCTGACGAAAAGATTACAACTTTGTCAGCTTCGCCCTGCTCATCGGCAGGAAAGGTATAACGTCGTCGTTCCACCACCCTCAGGATTGCCATGAAACTGCTGATCGTCGAAGACCAGGCCAAGACCGGCCAGTACCTGCGCCAGGGCCTCAGCGAGGCGGGGTTCGGCACTGAACTTGCCAATGACGGTGAAACCGGCCAGTTCATGGCCCTGACCAGCGACTACGACCTGCTGATTCTCGATGTAATGCTGCCCGGCCGCGACGGCTGGCAGATTCTCCGGGCGGTGCGCGAAGCGGGCCTGGACGTGCCGGTGCTGTTCCTGACCGCCCGCGACGCCGTGGAAGACCGCGTCCATGGCCTGGAACTGGGCGCCGACGACTACCTGGTCAAACCCTTCGCCTTTTCCGAACTGCTGGCCCGGGTTCGCACCCTGCTGCGCCGCGGCAGCAATCCCACCCAGGAAACCACACTCGGCCTGGCCGACCTGCGCCTGGACCTGATCCGCCGTCGGGTCGAGCGCGCCGGCCAGCGCCTGGACCTGACCGCCAAGGAGTTCGCCCTGCTGGAATTGCTGCTGCGGCGCCAGGGCGAAGTGCTGCCCAAGTCGCTGATCGCCTCCCAGGTGTGGGACATGAATTTCGACAGCGACACCAACGTCATCGAAGTGGCGATCCGCCGCCTGCGCCTGAAGATCGACGACGCCCATGACAACAAGCTGATCCATACCGTGCGCGGCATGGGCTACGTGCTCGAAGAGCGTTCGGCGTGATGCCGCGGCTGTCTCTCGCGGCCCGCCTCGCCCTGCTGTTCGCCGCCTGCACGGCGGTGGTGTCGCTGCTGGCGGGCATTCTCTTCAGTCGCGCCAGCGAAACCCACTTCATCGAACTCGACCAGCAACTGCTCAACAGCCGTCAGCCGGTACTGCAACGCCTGCTCGAAGGCGTGGACAGCCGCAGCGCCCTCGCCTCGCGGCTGCCGGCACTGCGCAACGAACTCAGCCACTCGTCCGACCTGGCGCTGCGCATTCGCGGCACCGACGGGCAGATCTGGTTCGACAGCCGTCCGGCGCTGCCCGATATTGCTACCGGCCCCGGCCTGAACACCCTGCGCGCCGAGCACGCCGACTACCGCAGCCTCGGCGTGCAACTGCCCGGCCTGCAACTGACGCTGCTGCTGGACATCACCCATCACCAGCACTTCCTCCAGCGCATGCAGCGGTTGATCTGGCTGACCGTCGGCCTCTGCGCCCTGGCCACCGCGCTACTCGGGGTGTGGGCGGCGCGCAGCGGCCTGCGCCCGTTGCGGCAGATGGGCGAGATCGCCGCCAGCGTCTCGGCCCGCTCGCTGACCACCCGTCTGCCGGTCGCACAGATGCCGGTGGAGCTGGCCGAGCTGGCCACCACCATGAATGCCATGCTGGGGCGGCTGGACGATGCCTTCCAGCGCCTCTCGGCGTTTTCCGCCGATATCGCCCACGAACTGCGCACGCCATTGTCCAACCTGCTGACCCACACCCAGGTCACCCTGACCCGCCCGCGCAGCCTTGACGAGTACCGCGAGGCCCTGCACGGCAATCTCGAAGAACTGCAGTGGATGGCACAGATGGTCAACGACATGCTGTTCCTGGCCAAGGCCGACCACGGCCTGCTGACGCCGGGCCGCGAGCCGTTGGCGCTGCACGGCGAAGTGGATGCGCTGCTGGAATACTACGCACCGCTGGCGGAAGACGCCGAGGTCCGCCTGCTCCGGGAGGGACAGGCAGCGTTCGCCGGCGACCGTCACATGCTGCGCCGGGCGCTGTCCAACCTGCTGGACAATGCCCTGCGCTTCACCCCGGCCGGTGGCGAAATCAAGGTGGGAATCGAGGAAGCAGACAGCAGGATCCGTCTGCAGGTAGCCAACCAGGGCGAGCCGATCGATCCGGCGCTGCTGCCGCGCCTGTTCGACCGTTTCTACCGTGCCGACCCGGCACGCCGGGCCGGCAGCAGCGAGCATGCCGGGCTGGGCCTGGCGATCACCCGATCGATCGTCCGCGCCCATGGCGGGACGATCAGCGCCGAATCGGCGGCGGGCTGGACCCGCTTCATCATCGAACTGCCCGCCACCTGACCCGGCGCTTATTCGTAACGCAGGGCCATGGCCGGCTCGACCTGTGCAGCACGCCAGGCCGGATAGATCGTGGCCAGGAAGCTCATCACCAGGCCGGCGCTGCAGATCAGCGCCACATCGCCCCATTGCAGTTCCGACGGCAGCGAACTGATGAAGTACACGTCGGAGGTGAAGATGTGCTGCCCGCTGACCCGCTCGATCCAGCCCACCACGTCACTGACATTGAGCGCCAGGATCACCCCGAGCACGCCGCCGATCAGGGTCCCGACGATACCGATCAGCGTGCCCTGGACCATGAAGGCGCCCATGATCTGCCCTGGCGTGGCACCGATGGTGCGCAGGATGGCGATGTCCGCGCCCTTGTCGTTCACCACCATGATCAGCGTGGCGATGATGTTGAACGCCGCCACGGCAATGATCATCAGCAACAACAGGCCGATCATGGTCTTTTCCATCTTCATTGCGCTGAACAGGCTGCCCTGGGTGTGGGTCCAGTCATCGGCGCGGAACTGGTCGCCCAGCCCCTTGGCGATGGCCGCAGATACCGTCGGTGCGGCGTACAGGTCCTTGAGCCGCAAGCGCACGCCCTGCACCTGATCGGGCGCCCAGCGCTGCATCTGCGCCGCATCGGCGACATGGATCATGCCCATGGAACCGTCCAGCTCGGCACCGACCTTGAAGATGCCGACCACGGTCAGACGTTGCATGCGCGGGGTGATGCCACCCGGCTCGCTGCTGGCCTCGGGAACGATCAGGGTCAGCTTGTCGCCGACATTGAGCCGAAAGCGCCGTGCCGTGATTTCGCCGATGACCACGCCGAACTCACCCGGTCTGAGGTCTTCGAGGCTGCCCTGGACGATGTGGCTGGCGACGATGGACACCCTGGCTTCCTGCGCCGGATCGATCCCGCTGATCTGGATCGGCTGCATCGAGCCTTTGTAGGACAGCATCCCCTCCATCTCGGTGAGAGGTGCCGAGGCGATCACCGCCGGATTCTTCTGCGCCTCGGCAGCCACCGACTGCCAGTCGTCCAGCGGCTTGACGCCGAGGATCGCTGCGTGCGGCACCATGCCGAGGATGCGCGAGCTCATCTCGCGCTGGAAGCCATTCATCACCGACAACACCACGATCATCGCCAGCACGCCCAGGGACAGGCCGATCATCGAGGTCATGGAGATGAACGAGATGAAATGGTTGCGGCGCTTGGCGCGGGTGTAGCGCGCGCCGATGAAAATTGACAAGGGTCTGAACATGAACGGATGCACCCAGCAGGAATAACGGCCAGAGCGCCCGGCAACGACGGGCGCCCTCCACGAATCAGATCGGAACCAGACGGCCTTCTTCCAGGCGCAGCACGCGGTCCATCTGCCGCGCCAGGTTCAGGTCATGGGTCACCACCAGGAACGCGGTCTGCGACGAGGTGCTCAGCTCGCGCATCAGGTCCTGGATACCCTGGGCGGTGTGCTGGTCGAGGTTGCCGGTAGGCTCGTCGAGCATCACCAGGCCCGGCCGGTTGACCAGCGCCCGGGCGATCGCCACACGCTGGCGTTCACCGCCGGACAGCTCGGCCGGCTTGTGGCTCAGACGGTGGCCGAGGCCGACACGCTTGAGCAGCGCTTCAGCGCGCTCGCGGGCTTCCGGGATCGCGGTGCGGCCGATCAGCAGCGGCATGCACACGTTCTCCAGGGCGGTGAATTCCGGCAGCAGGTGATGGAACTGGTAGACGAAGCCCAGGGCGCGGTTGCGCAACAGGCCGCGAGCGCGCTCGCCAAGGGCCGACAGCTCCTCGCCGGCCAGCCAGACGCTGCCCTGGCTCGGCGTGTCGAGACCGCCCAGCAGGTTGAGCAAGGTACTCTTGCCCGAGCCGGAACTGCCGACGATGGCCACCCGCTCGCCGGGAAACAGCTCCAGTTGCAGGTTCGACAGCACCTGCACCGACTCCGGGCCTTCCTCATAGGACTTGCCCAGGTTGCGGCAACTCAGTACGGCTTTATCACTCATGCCCAACTCACTCATAACGAAGCGCCTCCGCAGGCTGGGTGCGTGCCGCACGCCAGGCCGGATACAGGGTGGCGAGGAAACTCAGGACCAGCGCCGCACCACAGACCATCCACACGTCCTCGGCCAGGATCCGGGACGGCAGGTAATCGATGAAGTAGACATCGGCGTTGAGGAATTTGTGACCGATCAGGCGCTCCAGCCCGGCGATGGCGGCGCTGACATTGAGCGCGGCAAGAATGCCCACCGCGGCGCCGATGGCCGTGCCGACCACGCCGATCACCGTGCCCTGGACCATGAAGATGCGCATGATCTGGCCAGGCGTCGAACCGAGGGTACGCAGGATGGCGATGTCGCCGCGCTTGTCGTTCACCACCATGACCAGGGTGGAAATGATGTTGAACGCCGCCACCGCGACGATCAGCAACAGCAGCAGGCCGATCATGGCCTTTTCCATGCGGATCGCCTGGTACAGGTTGCCGTAGCTGCGGGTCCAGTCGCGGGTGTAGTACTCGCGGTCGCCCAGCTCGCGGGCGATGTTGTAGGCGTTGCGCGGGGCCTGGAACAGGTCGTCGAACTTCAGCCGCAGCCCCTGGACCTGGTCGGCCTTCCAGCGGTGCAGGCGCGACAGGTCGGACAGGTTGGTCAGGCCGAGATAGCCATCGATCTCGCCGGCGCCGACGTGGAAGGTGCCGACCACGGTGAAACGCTTCATGCGCGGGAACATGCCGGCCGGTGTCACCGTCACCTCGGGGGCGACGAACGTCACCTTGTCGCCGATGCCGACGCCCAGCCTGGCCGCCGCCTTGTCGCCGATGAGGATGCCGAACTCGCCGGGCGCGAGGTCTTCGAGACGGCCTTCGCGAATGAAGTCGCCGATAATCGAAACCTTGCGCTCCTGCACCGGGTCAATACCGTTGAGCAGGACTTTCTGTACCTTGCCCTCGTGGGTCAGCAGCCCTTGCATCTGGGTGAAGGGCGCAGCCTCCAGCACCGATGCATTCTGCTTCACTTTATCGGCAAGGGCCGGCCAGTCATTGATGGGCTGGCCTGTTTCCAGGGTGGCATGGGGGACCATGCCCAGCACGCGGGTACGCATCTCGTGATCGAAGCCATTCATCACCGACAGCACCACGATCATCACCACCACGCCAAGGGCGAGGCCGATCATCGAGGTCAGGGAAATGAACGAAACGAAGTGATTGCGCCGCTTGGCACGGGTGTAGCGCGTGCCGATGTATACGAAAAGAGGTCTGAACATGTCGGGGCTTGTTCGGATGAAAGAGGAACGTCCTTGTGGCGGGGCTTGGACGGCGGATTTACACTCAGACCACCGCCGCTACCATGGGTTCGCCATGTCGACACTAGATGAAGAAGATCGCCGCGAATACTACCGTATCGAGGACCGTATCGCACTGGAAATTACCCCGCTGAGCGCGGCCGACGCCCTGGGCACGGACTTGTTGCAAGATGATTCTCCGCTGTTCAATCTGCTCAGCGAACTGCACCTGAGCGAGTTCGAATCCCAGCACCTGCTGCGCCAGCTCAGCGAGAAGGATCGCACCCTGGCGGCCTTCCTCAAGGCCCAGAACAAACGCATCGACCTGCTCAGTGCCGTGGTCGCACAGACCCTGATCGGCGAGATCGGCGCCCCGCAGCCGGTGACCCTTTCCGAAGGCGGCGCCGAGTTCAAGCATACCGAAGCCTTCGCGCCCGGCAGCCGGGTGGCAGTGAAGATGGTCCTGATGCCTCGCGCCTCCGGCCTGCTGCTGCGGGCGCGGATCACCCACTGCGACACCCTCGCCGACGGGCGCTACGACATCGGCACCGAATTCGTCGACATCAGCGACGCCCAGCGCCAGTTGCTGGCGCGCTATATCCTGCAACGACAACAGCAACAACGCCGCCAGGCCCTGGAACAGAACGATCCGCCGGCCTCCTGAGCTTCAGTCCCCAGTCTTTCTTGAAGGAACAAACGTGACCCAGATTTACGGCCATCGTGGCGCCAAGGGCGAAGCCCCCGAGAACACCCTGAGCAGTTTCCAGCAGTGCCTGCAACACGGCGTCCGACGCTGCGAACTCGACCTGCACCTGTCCGCCGACAACGAGCTGATGGTCATTCACGACCCGACGCTCAAGCGCACCACCGGCCGTCGCGGCAAGGTGGTCGAACACAGCGCCGCCGAGCTTGTGACCTACGACGCACGCAGCGGCGGGCCGGGCTGGGTGCAACCCTGCCCCATCCCGCGACTGGAAGAGCTGTTCGAGAAGTGCGACTTCGAGCACTGGCAACTGGAGGTCAAGAGCGCCTCGCGCACCCGGGCCGCCACCACGGTGCTGGCGATCCGCGAAATGGCCCAGCGCTTCGGCCTGCTGGACAAGGTGACCATCACCTCCAGCTCGCGGGAAGTCCTCGGCGCCGCCCAGGAACTGGTTCCGGACGTTTCTCGCGGACTGGTGGCGGAATATACCTGGCTCGACCCGCTGAAGGTCGCGCAGAACTATGGCTGCGAGCTATTGGCGTTGAACTGGACGCACTGCAGCCCCGAACGCCTGGCCAAGGCCCAGCGCCAGGGGCTGCATGTGTCGGTATGGACAGTCAACGAACCGGCGCTGATGCGCAGGCTCGCTGACTTCGGCGTGGACAGCCTGATTACAGACTTTCCCGGTTTGGCCACTGCCACCCTCGGGAATCGCTGAAATCGATCTCCCCGGCCGGCTCAGGCCACCGGCCGGAGCCGCTCAAAAAAGCCGGTTGAGGCCGTCGTAGGCAGCCACCCGATAGGCCTCGGCCATGGTCGGGTAGTTGAAGGTGGTGTTGACGAAGTACTTCAGCGTATTGCGCTCACCCGGCTGGTCCATGATGGCCTGGCCGATGTGCACGATCTCCGACGCCTGGTAGCCGAAGCAGTGCACGCCGAGGATCTCCAGGGTCTCGCGGTGGAACAGGATCTTCAGCATGCCTTGCGGCTCGCCGGCGATCTGCGCACGGGCCATGCTCTTGAAGAAGGCCTTGCCCACTTCGTAGGGCACCTTGGCCTGGGTCAGTTCCTGCTCGTTCTTGCCGATCGAGCTGATCTCCGGAATGGTGTAGATCCCGGTCGGCACGTCATTGACGAAGCGCCAGCTGCCGTTGTCGACGATGCTGCCGGCCGCCGAGCGACCCTGGTCATGGGCGGCACTGGCCAGGCTCGGCCAGCCGATCACGTCGCCGGCGCCATAGATGTTCGGCACCTGGGTGCGATAGGCCTCGTCGACCTCGATCTGGCCGCGGCTGTTGACCTTGATGCCGATGTTCTCCAGGCCCAGCCTGTCGGTGTTGCCGGTACGGCCGTTGCACCACAGCAAGGCGTCGGCCTTGATCTTCTTGCCCGACTTCAGGTGCAGGATCACACCGTTGTCCAGGCCCTCGACCCGCTCGTACTCTTCGTTGTGGCGAACGGTGATGTTGTTGTTGCTGAAGTGGTAGCTCAGGGCCTGGGAAATTTCCGAGTCCAGGAAGCTGAGCAACTGGCCACGGTTGTCCACCAGTTCTACCAATACGCCCAGGCCGCTGAAGATCGAGGCGTATTCGCAACCGATCACGCCGGCACCGTAGACGATCAGCTTGCGCGGGGTGTGGCCGAGGCTGAGGATGGTGTCGCTGTCGTAGATGCGCGGATGGTGGAAGTCGATATCGGCCGGGCGATACGGACGCGAACCGGTGGCGATGATGATGTGCTTGGCCACCAGCTTCTCGACCACGCCATTGGCGCAGACCACTTCGACGGTCTGCTCGTCGGCGAAGCTGCCGGTACCGACGAATACGTCGACACGGTTGCGGGCGTAGTAGCCGGTGCGCGAGGCGACCTGCTTGGAGATGACTTTCTCGGCGCTTTTCAGAACGTCGGGGAACGAGAACCAGCGCGGCTCACCAATGGCCCGGAACATCGGGTTGGTGTTGAACTGCATGATCTGGCGCACCGAGTGACGCAGGGCCTTGGACGGGATGGTGCCCAGATGGGTGCAGTTACCGCCGACCTGACGACGGCTATCGACCATCGCAACCTTGCGTCCTGCTTTGGCGGCATTCATTGCCGCCCCTTCTCCTGCGGGGCCGGAACCCAGCACCACTACGTCGTAGTTGTAGACAGCCATGCGTACTCCTTCAGAACAGGCCCGGGCACCACGCCGGCGACCGGGGCATCACGGCCCCCAAGGGGGTCATGAAAAAATTCGGGTGCAGTCTAATCAAGCTTGAACGGCGCGCACATTAACCCTTGGTCGCGTCGTAGGCTATTTTTCTCTGCACTACATGCAAGACACTCATTTCTCGTTCAGCGCATCGCCCTTACCGACGATTCGCTCGAAGGCCGGGGTCACACGGGCGACAAAACCGGTATCGGCACGCATCACGAAAACCGCAGCCAGATCCTGCGCCACGGCGAACTCCCAGCCCTGCTCCGGCCCGAGGATCAACAGCACGGTGGAGTATCCGTCGACCACCAGGGCGGAGCCATCGAACACCGTCACTGCCGCAAGCCCATGGGCCACCGGACGGCCGATACGGGCATCGAAGGTGTGGGAAAAACGCTGGCCATTCTCCTCGAAATAGTTGCGGTAGTCACCCGACGTCGAGACCCCCAGGCCATCGACCGAGAGGATCTGCTCGGCGATCTGGCGGTCTTCGCGGGGCAATTCCAGTCCCACGCGCCAGGCGCTGCCATCGGGCTTGCGCCCCACGGCCTTGAGCTCGCCGGTAACTTCCACCAACAGGTTATCGACCCCCAGCGCCCGCAGGCGCTCGACAATGCGATCGACGCCGTAACCGGCGACGATGCTGTTGAAGTCCAGTTCCAGGGCGATGTCCTTGCACAGTCGCTCGCCATCGATGCGCAAATGACCCTGCCCCACCCGCTGGCGGACCTCGGCCAGGCGCTGCGGGTCGGGCACCTTCTCTTCCCGCGCCTGCGGACCGAAGCCCCACAGGTTCAACAGCGGCTCGACACTCAGGTCGAACGCTCCACCGCTTTCCCGCCACAGCACTTCACCCAGGCGTACCAGCTTGAGCACATCGTCGGGCATGGCCTGGCAACTGCCGGCGGGAAGTTGGTTGAAGCGGGCAATGAGGGAGTCGCTGCGGTAGGTGGAAAAATGCGCGTCGAGGCCGGCAAGGATGCCTTCGACGTCCTGCCGGACCTGATCGGCATCCGGCCCCTGAGGCGGCGGCACGTACTGCACGGTATAGGTGCTCCCCATGGTGGGGCCGCTGATGCGCTCGACTGGGTCGGGCTCGCCGCAGCCCGCCAGGACAAGGCTGCAGAGGATACCAAGGACTGCTTTCAAACCGGCCCTCCTGTGCTGGACTTGAGGCCCTATCGCTGGCAAGCCAGCGATGAGGCCCTCGAACATAAAACACCCTCAAAAAAAAACGGGAACCCGAAGGCTCCCGTTCTTTTCAACACACCCGCAAGCTTAGCGTGGGAATGCAGGCGGGTTCACACCGGCCATGTCTTCCATCACGCGCACAACCTGGCAGCTGTAACCGAATTCGTTGTCGTACCAGACGTACAGGACAACGCGGTTGTCGTTGCAGATGGTCGCCTCGGCGTCGACCACACCGGCGTGGCGAGAACCGACGAAGTCGGTGGAAACCACTTCCTGGGAGCTCACGTAGTCGATCTGCTTGTGCAGGTCCGAATGCATGGCGGCCTGGCGCAGGTACTCGTTGATCTCTTCGCGAGTGGTAGCCTTTTCCAGGTTCAGGTTGAGGATCGCCATGGAGACGTTCGGCGTCGGAACGCGGATGGCGTTGCCGGTCAGCTTGCCCTTCAGCACAGGCAGGGCCTTGGCTGCAGCGGTAGCCGCACCGGTCTCGGTGATGACCATGTTCAGCGGCGCGGCACGACCGCGGCGGCTGCCCTTGTGGAAGTTGTCGATCAGGTTCTGGTCGTTGGTGAACGAGTGAACGGTTTCGACGTGGCCGTTGACGATGCCGTACTGGTCATTCACGGCCTTGAGCACCGGCACGATGGCGTTGGTGGTGCAGGAGGCGGCGGAAATGATCTTGTCGTCGGCAGTGATATCGCCGTGGTTGATGCCGTGAACGATGTTCTTCAGCGCGCCCTTGCCAGGTGCGGTGAGGATCACGCGGGCAGCGCCCGGGCAGGCCAGGTGCTGGCCCAGGCCCTCGGCATCACGCCATACGCCGGTGTTGTCGACGATCAGTGCGTTTTCGATACCGTACTGGGTGTAGTCGACTTCGCTCGGTGCCTTGGCGTAGATCACCTGGATCAGGTTGCCGTTGGCAGTGATGGTGTTGTTCTCTTCGTCGACGGTGATGGTGCCGTCGAACGGGCCGTGAACCGAGTCACGACGCAGCAGGCTGGCACGCTTGACCAGATCGTTGGTCGCACCCTTGCGCACGACGATGGCACGCAGGCGCAGGCCGTCGCCACCACCGGTCTTCTCGATCAGGATGCGCGCCAGCAGGCGACCGATACGGCCGAAGCCGTACAGAACAACGTCAGTGCCTTTGCGTGCGGAAGCGTTCTGCTGACCAACCACCTCAGCCAGCTCTTCGCGCACGAACTGCTCGACGCTGCGGCCGTTGCCTTCCAGCTTGAACTTGTTGGCCAGCTTGCCCAGGTCGACCGAAGCGGCGCCCAGTTTCAGCTCGCTCATGGCCTTGAGCAGGGGGAATGTCTCGTGGACGGACAGTTCGGTTTCGTCGGTCTGGCGATGGCGAGCAAAGCGGTGGGCCTTGAGGATCGCGATCACCGAACGGTTGATCAGGCTGCGGCCATAGATCGAGCTCACCACGTTGTTATTGCGGTAGAGCTGACCGATAAGCGGGATCATCGCTTCTGCAAGTGCTTCACGATCGATCCACTCACCAAGACACTGGTCGGGCTTCTGAGTCACGGGAACCTTCCACATGTAGGGACAGAAAAAAGGGGCTACATTATGACGCCGCACAGCGCATCGGGCAATGAGCGCCTGTCGTGCACGCAAGACCGGCCTTTTTCCCCGCTTCCAGCCTGACAGCGTGGCCCTCTGCCCGTTACAATTCGCCTCTTTGTCGCAACGTCTGGAGCTCGACCTCCCGTGCCAGTTCTGCGTTTACCGCACCTTCCGGCCACCGCCGGCAAACAAACCTGGGGCAACCTGCCTGGCGCCGCCCTGAGCCTGGCCATCGCCGAGGCCGCCAGTGCCGCCAAGCGATTCACCCTGCTGCTCACCGCCGACAGCCAGAGCGCCGACCGCCTGGAGCAGGAACTGCGCTTCTTTGCGCCGGAACTGGCGGTGCTGCCCTTCCCCGATTGGGAAACCCTGCCCTACGACCTGTTCTCGCCGCACCAGGACATCATCTCGCAGCGGATTTCCAGCCTGTACCGGCTGCCGGAGCTGGACCACGGCATTCTCGTGGTGCCGATCACCACCGCCCTGCACCGCCTGGCGCCGACCCGCTTCCTGCTGGGCAGCAGCCTGGTGCTGGACGTGGGCCAGAAGCTCGATGTCGATCAGATGCGCACCCGCCTGGAAGCCAGCGGCTACCGCTGCGTCGACACCGTCTACGAACACGGCGAGTTCGCCGTGCGCGGCGCCCTGATCGACCTGTTCCCGATGGGCAGCAAGCTGCCCTACCGGATCGACCTGTTCGACGACGAGATCGAGACGCTGCGCACCTTCGATCCGGAAAACCAGCGCTCGATCGACAAGGTCGACTCGGTGCGCCTGCTGCCGGCCCGGGAATTCCCGCTGCAGAAAGATGCCGTGACCCGCTTCAAGGCACGTTTCCGCGAGCGTTTCGACGTCGATTTCCGCCGCAGCGCGATCTTCCAGGACCTGACCAGCGGCATCATCCCCGCAGGCATCGAGTACTACCTGCCACTGTTCTTCGACGAAACCTCGACCCTGTTCGACTACCTGCCCCAGGACACCCAGGTGTTCTCGCTGCCAGGTGTGGAACAGGCCGCCGAGCATTTCTGGAACGACGTGCGCGGGCGCTATGAAGAACGCCGCATCGATCCGACCCGCCCGCTGCTGCCGCCTGCCGAACTGTTCCTGCCGGTGGAGGACTGCTTCGCCCGCCTCAAAGGCTGGCCGCGCATCGTCGCCAGCAGCGAGGACATCGACAGCGGCGCCGGCCGCGAGCGCTTCCCGGCGCGCGGCCTGCCCAACCTGGCCATCGAAGCCAAGGCCAACCAGCCACTGGCGGCACTGTCGGCATTCCTCGACCAGTTCCCCGGCCGGGTGCTGTTCACCGCAGAGTCGGCCGGACGTCGTGAAGTCCTGCTGGAGTTGCTCGAGCGCCTGAAACTGCGGCCGCAGACCGTCGAGGGCTGGCACGACTTCATCGAAGGCAAGGACCGTCTGGCGATCACCATCGCCCCGCTGGACGAAGGCCTGCTGCTGGACGACCCGGCCGTGGCCCTGGTGGCCGAGAGCCCGCTGTTCGGCCAGCGCGTGATGCAGCGCCGGCGCCGCGAGAAGCGCAGCGACGCCAGCAACGACGCGGTGATCAAGAACCTCACCGAGCTGCGCGAAGGCGCGCCGGTGGTGCACATCGACCACGGCGTCGGCCGCTACCTGGGCCTAGCGACCCTGGAAATCGACAATCAGGCCGCCGAGTTCCTCACCCTCGAATACGCCGAGGGCGCCAAGCTCTACGTGCCGGTGGCCAACCTGCACCTGATCGCCCGCTACACCGGCAGCGACGACGCGCTCGCCCCGCTGCACCGGCTCGGCTCCGAAGCCTGGCAGAAGGCCAAGCGCAAGGCCGCCGAGCAGGTTCGCGACGTTGCCGCCGAACTGCTCGACATCTACGCCCGCCGCGCGGCGCGCAAGGGTTATGCCTTCGCCGATCCGGCCGCCGACTACGCCACCTTCAGCGCCGGCTTCCCGTTCGAGGAAACCCCGGACCAGCAGAACGCCATCGAAGCGGTACGCGAGGACATGCTCGCGGCCAAGCCGATGGACCGCCTGGTCTGCGGCGACGTCGGCTTCGGCAAGACCGAAGTGGCCATGCGTGCCGCCTTCATCGCCGTGCACAGCGGACGCCAGGTGGCGATCCTGGTACCCACCACCCTGCTCGCCCAGCAGCACTACAACAGTTTCCGCGACCGCTTCGCCGACTGGCCGGTGACGGTCGAGGTGATGAGCCGCTTCAAATCGGCCAAGGAAGTCAGCACCGCCATGGCGGACCTGGCCGAAGGCAAGATCGACATCGTCATCGGCACCCACAAGCTGTTGCAGGACGACGTCAAGTTCAAGGACCTGGGCCTGGTCATCATCGACGAGGAGCACCGGTTCGGCGTACGCCAGAAAGAGCAGCTCAAGGCGCTGCGCAGCGAGGTCGACATCCTCACCCTGACCGCCACGCCGATCCCGCGCACGCTGAACATGGCGGTATCGGGCATGCGCGACCTGTCGATCATCGCCACGCCGCCGGCCCGGCGGCTGTCGGTGCGCACCTTCGTCATGGAGCAGAACAAGAGCACCATCAAGGAGGCGCTGCTGCGCGAATTGCTGCGCGGCGGCCAGGTCTATTACCTGCACAACGACGTGAAGAGCATCGAGAAGTGCGCCGCCGACCTCGCAGAACTGGTGCCCGAGGCGCGTATCGGCATCGGCCACGGGCAGATGCGCGAACGCGAACTCGAACAGGTGATGAGCGACTTCTACCACAAGCGCTTCAACGTGCTGATCGCCTCGACCATCATCGAGACCGGCATCGACGTGCCGAGCGCCAACACCATCGTCATCGAACGCGCCGACAAGTTCGGCCTGGCCCAGTTGCACCAGTTGCGCGGCCGGGTCGGGCGCAGCCACCACCAGGCCTACGCCTACCTGCTGACGCCGCCGCGCCAGCAGATCACCGCCGACGCGGAAAAGCGCCTGGAAGCCATCGCCAACACCCAGGACCTCGGTGCCGGCTTCGTCCTGGCCACAAACGACCTGGAAATCCGCGGAGCCGGCGAGCTGCTCGGCGAAGGCCAGAGCGGCCAGATCCAGGCAGTGGGTTTCACCCTGTACATGGAAATGCTCGAGCGTGCGGTCAAGGCCATCCGCAAAGGTACCCAGCCGAACCTCGACCAGCCGCTGGGCGGCGGGCCGGAGATCAACCTGCGCCTGCCGGCGCTGATTCCCGAGGACTACCTGCCCGACGTCCACGCCCGCCTTATCCTGTACAAGCGCATCGCCTCGGCGGTGGACGAGGACGGCCTCAAGGACCTGCAGGTGGAAATGATCGACCGTTTCGGCCTTCTGCCCGAGCCGACCAAGAACCTGGTACGGCTGACCCTACTCAAGCTGCACGCGGAAAAGCTCGGCATCAAGAAGGTCGATGCCGGCCCCAACGGCGGCAAGATCGAGTTCGAAGCCGAAACTCCGGTCGATCCACTGGTGCTGATCAAATTGATCCAGGGCCAGCCCAAGCGCTACAAGTTCGAAGGCGCGACCCAATTCAAGTTCATGGTGCCCATGGAGCGCCCCGATGAACGCTTCAATACACTGGAAGCGCTGTTCGAGCGCCTGACACCGCAAACCGCCTAAGGAATATCCATGCGTGCCCTTCGCAACCTGACCCTGCTGCTGGCGCTGATCGCGCCAGCTGCCTTCGCCGACAACCAGTACGTGGTCGAGATGATCCTCGTCCGGCAAAACGCCGTGCCGGCCATCACCAGCCAGTTCGCTCCGGAGAACTGGAGCGATGGCGCCAAAGCCGTCGAACCGTACGACGTTCGCCAGCCGATCCTCACCGGAGAAGCCGAACGCCTGGCCGCCGACAGCCAGTACACCGTGCTGCTGCACCGCGCCTGGCAACAGACCGTCGGCGCAGAAGGCTCGAAGATCGCCCTGAGCGATGGTCAGGAGCAGTTCGGCCACTTCCCCATCGAAGGCAATCTGAGCCTGAGCGAAGGTCGCTTCCTCAGCGTCGAGGCCAGCCTGTGGGTGAACCAGTTCGACGCCAATGGCGGCGTGATCCAGAGCGAACAGTTCAGGCAGGGCAACAGCAACGTCAAGAATGCCGAACTGACGTATCTGGACGGCGGGCACCTGGCGCTGATCCTGAAAATCCGCAAGGCCGGCACCCCCGCTACCGCCGCGCCTGATCCGGCCATGATGGAGCAATAGCCGATGTCCGAGGCGCTCGACCTGCTGGCCTCCAACGATCAGTGGAAACTCGAATTCAGCGACAGGGTTCTGGAGCGCGGGTTCCACTACGCCACACAGGACCGGGTAAACCTTTCGCAAGCCGAAGGCGACACGATCAGCACGACCTGCCGGGGATCAGGTGGCAATATCTATCGACAGACCATGTCGGTCCGTTTGAGACCGGATGGCTACTGGCTGGATACAGTCTGCAGCTGCCCGGTGGGATACAGCTGCAAGCATTGCGCCGCAGGGATCTTCCATTTTCTCAGGTACTACAAGCCCGCCTCGCCCAAGCCTGGCGGGCAGCTGCCTAGCAGATTGCAGGCCTGGCTGGACGACCTCGAGAAACACCCCGCGGACACCGCCGCGCCAAAAGCCGACCGGCAGGGTCGTGGCGTCTATTACCTTATCGACTACGAAAACGACATTACCTCCCTCCAGGTGATGAAAGGCACCATCCAGGCCAACGGGCGCATCAAGCTCTCCCGACTGCAATCCACCTACGACTTGCTGTACGAGCCCCCAAAGTACGTAACACCCCAGGATCGAGAAATTCTCTTGCGCCTCAACCGCAAGTCAATCCGCTACCAGATGATTTTCCCGCTCGACGAACCACACGATGGCGAACTGTTCCAGCAGGCACTGGACACCGGCCGACTGATGTACGACATCGACATGCCCCCCGTGCAGCCGGGCCCACCGCGGCACGCGGAATTCCGCTGGGTGCGCATGGACACCGGCGATTATCGCGGCTCATGGTACGAGGGCGGCGAACCCGTGGGTACGGTATTTCCCCTGCAACCGCTCTATTACTTCAGTGGCCGTGAGTTTCAAGCCGGCGTCCTGCAGCACGACCTGGACCCTTACGTCGCCCTGCAACTGACCCGTGCCCCGGATGTGCCGGAGCCGCTGGTGGCACAACTCAGCCACCGCCTGAGCGCACTGAACAAGCAAGTCCCCACCCCGACGAAATTGCAGGAAGAAACGATCGACCATCTCCGCCCCGTTGCCCACCTGATCCTGGGCAGCCACGAATTCAGCGCCTACGCCCCGAAAACCGGACGCATGCAACGCCAGTTGCAGCACCGGGCCGCGCTCTCCTTCAACTACGACGGCCTGCGCGCCAGCGGCACCGACGGCAAGTCACCAACCCGCCTGGTGGGCAGCACCACCCAGCACATCCAGCGCGACAAGGCCGCCGAGCAAGGCTTCAGGAAAACCCTGCAGCGCTGGGGCTTCAAGGTCGCCACACGGCAGAGCAAGGCACTGCCGGAAAGCGCCGGCGAACTGCTCCTGCTCGACACCGACCAGCAGTGGCTGGCGTTCGCCCGCGAAGGCATCCCGGCATTGCGCGAAGCTGGCTGGGAGCTGGAAATCCATGCGGATTTCGCCTTCAACCTGCAGGAAGTCGACGACTGGTACGCCGATATCGCGGAGAACGCCGCCCACCAGTGGTTCGACCTGGAACTGGGTATCGTCGTCAATGGCGAGCGCCACAGCCTGCTGCCGATCCTTTTGCACCTGCTGCGGGCCAACCCCGAACTGCTGCGGGCCAGCGAACTGGCCAAGCGCGGCGATGACGAGCACCTGCTGATCGACCTCAACCGCCATCGCCACGGCAGCCCTGCCGCGCGGGTCGCCCTGCCCTATTCGCGGATCAAGCCGCTGATGGCGACGCTGGGCGAGCTGTACCTGAGCGACAGCGACGGGCGCACCTTGCGCCTCGCCGCGCCGGACGCGGCACGCCTGAGCAACCTGGAAGACATCCCGCTGACCTGGCTTGGCGGCGAGCGCCTGCGCGACTTCGCCAGCCGCCTGAAAAGCGCGGCGTTTACCGAGGTGCAAGCACCGCAGGGCCTGAACGCGACCCTGCGGCCCTATCAGCTCGAAGGACTCAGCTGGCTGCAGACACTGCGCGAGCTCGACGTCGGCGGCCTGCTGGGCGACGACATGGGCCTGGGCAAGACCCTGCAGACCCTCAGCCATGTGCTCGCGGAAAAAAATGCCGGCCGCCTGACGCGCCCGGCCCTGGCGATCATGCCCACCAGCCTGATCCCCAACTGGCTGGACGAAGCCGAGCGCTTCACGCCGCAATTGCGCGTGCTCGCCCTGCATGGCCCGGGCCGCACCAAGCAGTTCGCCAACCTGGGCGACTACGATCTGGTGCTGACCACCTACGCCCTGTTACCCCGGGACCTGGAGCACTTCACGCCGATCGACTGGCACCTGCTGATCCTCGACGAAGCCCAGAACATCAAGAACGCCGGCAGCAAGGCCGCACAGTCGGCCCGCGAGCTCAAGGCCAACCAGCGTCTGTGCCTGACCGGCACACCGATGGAAAACAACCTGGGCGAACTCTGGTCGATCTTCCACTTCCTCATGCCCGGCTGGCTCAGCGACAGCAAGAGCTTCGCCCGCGACTACCGCACCCCGATCGAAAAGCATGGTGACAGTGAACGCATGAGCCACCTGGCCGGGCGCATTCGCCCCTTCCTGCTGCGCCGCACCAAGGAACAGGTGGCCACGGAACTGCCGGCCAAGAGCGAAATCATCCACTGGGTCGACCTCAGCGACGCCCAGCGCGACACCTACGAAACCGTGCGCGTGGCCATGGACAGCAAGGTCCGCGCCGAAATCACCCGCAGCGGCGCGGCGCGCAGCCAGATCGTCATCCTCGACGCCCTGCTGAAACTGCGCCAGGTCTGCTGCGACCTGCGCCTGGTCGCAGGCGCCGTGGTCAAAGGCCCGCAATCGGACAAAGGCAAGCTCGGCAGCCTGATGGACATGCTCGACGAGTTGCTCAGCGAAGGCCGGCGCATCCTGCTGTTTTCCCAGTTCACCTCGATGCTTGCGCTGATCGAAGAAGAACTGGAGAAACGCAAGGTGCGCTACAGCCTGCTGACCGGCGACACCAAGGACCGCCGCACGCCGGTGCAGCAGTTCCAGAACGGCGAGACGCCACTGTTCCTGATCAGCCTCAAGGCCGGCGGCACCGGCCTGAACCTGACGGCGGCCGACACCGTGATCCACTACGACCCCTGGTGGAACCCGGCGACGGAAAACCAGGCCACCGACCGCGCCTACCGTATCGGCCAGGACAAACCGGTGTTCGTCTACAAGCTGATCACCCGCGGAACCGTGGAAGAGAAGATCCAGAAGCTGCAGAAAGACAAGGCCGCCCTGGCGGCAGGGCTACTGGAAGGCAACGAGGCGGGCCAGTGGAAATTGGCGGAGGACGACATCGAAGCGCTGTTCGCGCCGCTGCCGGAGAGCAAGAAGGTCAAATGAATGGCCCGCCGCGATCAGGCGGCGGACCAGGCGTAGCGATCAGTCGATCAACTGGGCCTGCTTCAGTGCACCGAGGGCCTCCAGCCAGCGAGGTTGCTGGCGGTAATCGGTGCGGGCAAAGCCCTGGCCGCGCATCCGCGCGATACGCGGCGACGGCTTGACCTGCATTCGCTGCGCGGCGCTCAGGGCCAGCTCGGCAGCCGCACGGTCGTTGCACACCAACCCCATGTCACAACCGGCGCTCAGTGCCGCCTCGATGCGGCTGACGGCATCACCCACCACATGGGCGCCGGCCATTGACAGGTCATCACTGAAAATCACCCCGTCGAAACCCAGTTCGCCACGCAGGATGTCCTGCAGCCAGCGACGCGAGAAGCCTGCTGGCTGGTTGTCGATCCGTGGATAGATCACATGGGCCGGCATCACCGCCGCCAATTGCCCGCTCAGGCGGGTGAACGGCACCAGGTCGGCGGCACGGATCTGCTCCAGGCTGCGCTCGTCGGTGGGAATGGCGACATGGGAATCGGCCTCGGCCCAACCGTGTCCGGGGAAGTGCTTGCCACAGGCGGCCATCCCGGCCTCGTTCATGCCACGAATAAAAGCGCCGGCCAGCACGGTGGCCCGCTGCGGATCACCCTCGAAGGCCCGACTGCCGACTACCGCGCTGCGCTGGTGATCAAGGTCGAGCACGGGCGCGAAGCTCAGATCCAGGCCGACGGCCAGCACCTCGGTTGCCATCAGCCAGCCGCACTGTTGCGCCAGGTACTCGGCGTTCTCGTTATCAGCGATGGCACGCATCGCCGGCAGGCGCACGAAGCCCTGGCGCAGGCGCTGCACGCGCCCGCCTTCCTGGTCGACGGCAAGGATCAGGTCCGGGCGAATCGCGCGGATCGACGCGGTCAGCTCGCGCACCTGGCGCGGGCTGTCGATGTTACGGGCAAAGATGATCAGGCCGGCCACCTCGGGCTGGCGCAGCAGGTGGCGGTCTTCGGCGGTCAGCCAGGTACCGGCGATGTCCACCATCAGGGAGCCTTGCAGGCTGGCACTCATAAATGATCCTTCAATCCAGGGAAATGCCGGCCCACTGCGGGCAGGCAGCTTCTTCTATTCGCACGGGGCAATGGGCCGGAACCTGATCGAACAGCGTCATCAGGTCGGCGTTGCGCAGGCGCACGCAGCCATGGGACAACGGCACACCCATGGGTTCGCTGTCCGGTGTGCCGTGCAGGTAAATGTAGCGACGGAAGGTGTCCACCGAACCCAGGCGATTGTGGCCAGGCTCGCACCCGCTGAGCCAGAGGATGCGCGAGAGGATCCAGTCACGTGCGGGAAACTGTGCGTGCAGCTCGGGCGTCCAGGTTTCGCCGGTCCAGCGCCGGCCTCGCAGGACGGCACCCTGGGGCAGGCCGCCGCCGATCTTCGCCCGCACCTGGTGCAGGCCGCGTGGCGTACAGCCGGAACCGTTGTTTTCACCAGGCCCCTTGAGCGCCGTGGACACCGGCAGACGCACGACCAGACGACCTGCGGAGAACCCGTAGAGGCGTTGGTCGGCGAGAGAAATGTGCAGCAGATCGAGAATTGGCATGGGGCGCTAGCTTAGCCGAAGCCAGGCGGCGCGCCCAGTCGCGAATCAGGCCTTGGCCGGCGCCGGCACGGTGCTCGACTTGCTGCGCGGGCGCAACTGCGCGGCAGCCATGGCTTCATCGGTGACACCGGTATCGGCGCGCATGCCGGCGGCGAGGAACGGCACCATCAGACGCATGACCTGCTCGATGGAGGTGTTGATACCGAAGTCGGTTTCCGCGATGGCGCGCAGCGCCTTGATCCCGGACATGCTGAACGCTGCGGCCCCCAGCATGAAATGCACGCGCCAGAACAGCTCGATGGGCGGGATACGCGGGGCCGCCTCGTTGACCAGCAGCATGTAGCGGCGGAACACCTTGCCGTACATGTCTTCGAGGTAACGGCGCAGGTGGCCCTGGCTCTCGCTGAAAGCCAGCCCCAGCAGGCGCATGAAGATGGATAGGTCATTGCCGCTGCGCGGCTGCACAACGAGCGCCTGCTCGACCAGCATTTCCAGCAGTTCTTCCAGCGTGGGTTTCTGCTCCGGACGCGCCTGGCGACGATCCAGTTCACGCTCCAGACTCTGGCAGAAAGGCCCCAGGAAACGGGAGAACACCGCCTGGATGAGCGCCTTTTTCGAACCGAAGTGATAGTTGACCGCCGCCAGGTTGACCCCGGCCTTGCTGGTGATCAGCCGCAATGAAGTTTCGGCGAATCCCTTTTCCGCGAACAGCTGCTCGGCAGCATCGAGAATGCGTTCAACGGTTTCCGACTGGGCCATGAAAATTCCACCTGACAAACAGTTGTTTGAAACATACGTTTCATGACCGTGACTGTCAAGTCAGGGGCGCTATTAGATCACAGAGGCCATCCGCGCACGCCGTGCTTTTTCTTGCCACTTGCCGCTTAAGGCTTGCAGCTGCAAGGACACTGTATATAATCCCAGTCACTGTATAAAAAGACAGAGCCATCGACATGCTAAAACTGACGCCCCGCCAAGCTGAGATTCTGGCTTTTATCAAACGCTGCCTCGAAGACAACGGCTTCCCGCCCACCCGCGCTGAAATCGCCCAGGAACTGGGATTCAGGTCGCCCAATGCCGCCGAGGAACACCTCAAGGCCCTGGCACGCAAGGGAGCCATCGAAATGACACCGGGTGCTTCCCGCGGCATCCGCATTCCCGGCTTCGAAGCCCGGCCGGACGATGACACCCTGCCCATCATCGGTCGCGTTGCCGCCGGTGCACCGATCCTCGCCGAGCAACACATCGAGGAATCCTGCGCCATCAACCCCGCCTTCTTCCATCCGCGCGCCGACTACCTGTTGCGCGTCCACGGCATGAGCATGAAGGACGTCGGTATCTTCGACGGCGACCTGCTTGCCGTACACACCAGCCGCGAAGCCCGCAATGGCCAGATCGTCGTTGCCCGCCTGGGCGACGAGGTGACCGTCAAGCGCTTCAAGCGTGAAGGCAGCAAAGTCTGGCTGATCGCGGAAAATCCCGAATTCGCCCCCATCGAGGTCAACCTGAAAGAACAGGATCTGGTGATCGAGGGCTTGAGCGTCGGCGTCATTCGCCGGTAACCAGGAGGCGTCATGCAGTTTACCCAAGCACCCCAGCAAGCACAGTTACCCCTGTTCGAGGCATTCCTGGCCCAACCGGTCCTGCCCAAGCTGAAAGCCGACAAGGCGAACCGTCCCGCCAATGAGCCGGAGGCGTTCAGCGAGCTGTCTTTCCGTGGTGCGCTGGAGCACTGCCATAACCTGCTGGCGCCCATGCTGCGCGAACTGAGCGAAGAACAGGATGCGCGCTGGCTGACCCTTATCGCCCCACCCGCAACCCTGACCCAGGCCTGGCTGCGTGATGCCGGACTCAACCGCGAACGTATCCTGATCCTTCAGCCGCGTGGCAATCAAAGCGCGCTGCAACTGGCCTGCGATGCCCTGCGGCTTGGCCGCAGCCACACCGTGGTGAGTTGGTTGAACCCGGTCAGCACCTCCGCCCGGCAGCAACTGACCCGCGCCGCGCACGCTGGAAACGCGCAAAGCCTGAATATCCGTCTGGGCTGATTGCCGTCACCGAGGTTCGGCTTCCTCCTTGCGAGGAAGCCCGGGCATCATCAATGCAGAACCCGCGGCCCCTCTTCGCGCTCGATCTCGCCGTCCACCAGACGTCCCGCCATCTGCACACCTACGCTGAGCATGGCTTTCGCCACCTCGACGTGCTGCCCTTGCAGGAACGCCTTGGCATCTTCGGAAAAATTCAGGGTTACCAACGACCCTTCGTCCTCGGCGCGGCGCAGCTCGATTCGGCCATCAGGCAATTCGACAATTTCTAGAAAGGACGTGGGCATAAGGGGAATAGTCTCCAGGAAAGGCCGGCATTGTAACAGCGCCGGCCACGATCAGCACTCACTCAACCCCTCGCGGAAGCGAACGGTGAGTTTCTTCAGATTCTGCCGCCATTCCTCCAGCGCCTCCCGCGAAAGCGGCGCCGCCACGGGCTCGTCCAGACTCACCGCCTGGATAAGTGGCTGCGTGACATCACCTTTTGGCGCTTTCACCGCGACCGGCGGTTTGAACAAATCGGAATAAGCTTTCAACAACTGCGCCAGCCAGGTTTCCGGCTGCTGCGCCAGCTCCACCAGTTCGGCCATTTCAGGAATGGCGATGCTTTCCAGGACCTGAGGCGTCAGCAGCAGTTCGGCCCGTGGCGCGGTGGCCTGAGGCAGCCGATAGAAACCAGCGATCTCATGGCACAGCCCCAGTAGCGCGCCGTACAGGTGAAACAGGGCCGACTCGCGCTCTGCCTGAACCAGCGCCTGAGCATTCATCGCGCGGCTTTCCTGAGCCTTGCCCAGACCCTCGAGCGCCAGGCCGGCAAAGAAGATTTTCTGATTGGTGCGGGTATAGAGTTCCTGGGCCATTGAGGCGCTCTCCGATAGGGCTGCGGGGCGGGGTCTGCCAGTTTCAGGGAAGCCTCTGCCGTAAGCAAGGACCCACACAGCAGGCACCATGAAAAAGGCCGTGCCTGGCAACGCCAGGCACGGCCCTCAATCGCAACGACCAGCGCTTAGCGCTTGTCTTCGACCTTCCATGCCTTGCCGTCGTAGAAGGCACGCCAGCCCGTCGGCTTGCCATCGACCTCGGACTGCACGTACTGCTCCTTGGTCTTGCGGCTGTAGCGAATCACCGCCGGACGGCCTTCAGGGTCCTTCTGCGGGGCATCGCAGAGGAAGTGGTACTTCGGATCGATCTCGTGCTTGTGCGGAACGATCTCGAGCACCAGCGGCGCACGGGTTTCGCGGTTTTTCGGGAACTGGCTGGCCGCCAGGAACAGGCCCGATGCACCGTCACGCAGCACGTAGGTGTCGTTGACCTTCTCGCACTTGAGCTCCGGCATGTCCACCTTGTCCATCTTCGGTGGCGCCGCCTCGCCGCTCTTGAGCAGCTTGCGGGTGTTCTTGCACTCGGGGTTGGTGCACCCGAAGAACTTGCCGAAGCGGCCGGTCTTGAGCTGCATTTCGCTGCCGCACTTGTCGCATTCCAGGCTTGGGCCTTCGTAGCCCTTGATCCGGTAGTTGCCTTCCTCGATCTCGTAGCCGGTGCAATCCGGGTTGTTACCGCAGATATGCAGCTTGTGCTTCTCGTCCAGCAGGTAGGCATCCATCGCTGTGGCACAGATCGGGCAGCGGTGCTTGCCAAGCAGCACGCGGGACTCGGACTCGCCTTCGTCGTCGGCAGCGATCTCGTCGCCCGGCACCAGGTTGACCGTGGCCTTGCAGCGCTCTTTCGGCGGCAGGCTGTAGCCGGAGCAACCCAGGAAAACGCCAGTGGACGCGGTGCGAATCATCATCGGACGGCCGCATTCCTTGCACGGAATGTCGGTCGGGGTCGGCTGGTTGGCACGCATGCCGTTCTCGGCCGCTTCGGCAACCTGCAGCTTCTTGCTGAAGTCGCCGTAGAACTCGTCCAGCACGTTTTTCCAGTCACGCTCGCCCTGGGCCACATCGTCGAGATTCTCTTCCATGCCGGCGGTGAAGCCGTAGTCCATCAGGTTGGAGAAGCTCTCCGACAGGCGCTCGGTGACGATGTCGCCCATCTTCTCGGAGTAGAAGCGACGGTTGTGCAGGGTGACGTAGCCACGGTCCTGGATGGTGGAAATGATCGCCGCGTAGGTCGATGGACGACCGATACCGCGCTTTTCCATCTCCTTGACCAGGCTCGCTTCGGAATAGCGCGCCGGCGGCTTGGTGAAATGCTGGCTTGGATCGAGCTGGATCAGCTTGAGCACTTCGCCCTGGTTCATTTCCGGCAGGACGTCATCGTCGCCGGGCTTGCTCTGCTGCGGCAGCACGCGGGTGTAACCGTCGAACTTGAGGATACGGCCCTTGGCGCGCAGCTCGAAATCACCGGCGTTTACGCTGACGGTCGTCGACAGGTACTGCGCAGGCGGCATCTGGCATGCCAGGAACTGGCGCCAGATCAGCTCGTACAGACGCTCGGCGTCACGTTCCATGCCGCTGAGCTTGCTCGGGTGCGTATTGACGTCGGAAGGACGGATCGCCTCGTGCGCCTCCTGGGCGCCTTCCTTGCTGCCATACACGACAGGCGCGTCCGGCAGGTACTTCTTGCCGAACTCGTTCTCGATATAGGTGCGCGCCATCTCCACCGCGTCGGTCGACAGGTTGGTCGAGTCGGTACGCATGTAGGTGATGTAGCCGGCTTCGTAGAGCCGTTGCGCCATCATCATGGTCTTCTTCACGCCGAAGCCGAGACGGTTGCTCGCCGCCTGCTGCAGGGTCGACGTGATGAACGGGGCCGACGGCTTGCTGCTGGTCGGACGGTCTTCGCGCTTGGCTACGCTGTAGCTGGACGCCTTGAGCTTCTCCAGTGCCGCCATGGCCTGGGCTTCATTGAGCGGCTTGAAAGCCTCGCCGTTCTCCCGGGCCACCTCGAAGCGCACCTTGGCGTCCTTGGCGGTGCCGAGGTCGGCATGAACTTCCCAGTATTCTTCCGGGATGAAGGCACGGATTTCCCGCTCGCGCTCCACCACCAGCTTCACCGCCACCGACTGCACACGGCCAGCAGACAGGCCGCGGGCGATCTTGGCCCACAGCAGCGGCGAAACCATGTAGCCGACCACGCGGTCGAGGAAGCGTCGGGCCTGCTGGGCATTGACCCGATCGATGTCCAGATCGCCCGGCTGGGAGAACGCTTCCTGAATGGCCTTCTTGGTGATTTCGTTGAACACCACGCGCTTGTAGCGGCTGTCGTCGCCGCCGATGGCTTCCCGCAGGTGCCAGGCGATCGCCTCCCCTTCGCGGTCCAAGTCGGTTGCGAGATAGATGGTGTCGGCATCCTTGGCCAGACGACGCAATTCGTCGATGACCTTCTCCTTGCCAGGGAGAATCTCGTACTTGGCTTTCCAGCCGTGGTCCGGATCGACGCCCATGCGTGCGACCAGTTGCTTGCGGGCCTTCTCCTTGGGCGACAGTACCGGACCTTCGCCGGCAGTCTTGCCGCGCTTGGCGGCCGGTTCCTTGCTGGCGCTGGCCGAACCGCTGGTGGGCAGGTCTCGGATATGGCCGATACTCGACTTCACCACGTACTGGCTGCCCAGGTACTTGTTGATGGTCTTGGCCTTAGCCGGGGATTCCACAATGACCAGCGATTTGCCCATGGATCGGAAAATTCCTGAATACTGAAAATAAAAACACGGCAGGTACCTGACGCGGCACCGCTATATATAGTGGCTATAGAGTGAGGTCAAGCACGGGCGTTCAGTCAGCCGTGCCATCCGGACGGGAAAACAGTGCCGCCTCGGCCTCGACCAAAGCAAAGCGCGGGACCTGCTCGCCGTCAACTTCGACCGACTCCAGAAACATCGAAAGGGGTCGCACCCAGAGTCCGAATTCGCCGTACAGCGCCTGGTAAAAGACCACCCACTCTTCCGTTTCGGAGTGTCGCGCCACGCCGAAGACACGGTACTCAGGCCCCTTGTAATGCCGGTATACGCCTGGTTGTATCTGCATGCCGCTGACCCTCTTGAGAAAAAAATCCGAAAAAACAAAAACCGGGGCACCAGGCCCCGGTTTGGTCAACCGCGCGATCAGACGCGCTCGAAGACCGTGGTGATGCCCTGGCCGAGACCGACGCACATGGTCGACACGCCGAAGGTACCGCCATTCTGCTTCATGACGTTGAGCAGGGTGCCGGAGATCCGTGCGCCCGAGCAACCGAACGGGTGGCCCAGTGCGATGGCGCCGCCGTGCAGGTTAACCTTCTCGTCCATCTTGTCGAGCACTTTCAGATCCTTCAGCACGGGCAGGGCCTGTGCGGCGAAGGCTTCGTTGAGCTCGATGAAGTCGATGTCGGCGATGGTCAGGCCAGCGCGCTTGAGCGCTTTCTGGGTCGCCGGCACCGGGCCGTAGCCCATGATCGCCGGATCGACACCGGCCACCGCCATCGAGCGGATCACGGCCAGCGGCTGGATGCCCAGGTCCTGGGCGCGCTGGGCCGACATCACGATCATGCACGAAGCGCCATCGGTGATCTGCGAAGAGGTGCCCGCAGTCACGGTGCCACCTTTCGGGTTGAACGCCGGCTTCAGCGCAGCCAGGCTTTCCAGGGTGGTGTCCGGACGGATGGTTTCATCGTAGTCGAAGACCTTGAGGAAGCCGTTCTCGTCATAGCCCTGCATCGGGATGATTTCGTCCTTGAACTTGCCTTCCACGGTCGCCTTGTGGGCGAGCTGGTGGGAACGCAGGCCGAACAGATCCTGTTGCTCGCGGCTGATGCCGTGCATCTTGCCCAGCATCTCGGCGGTCAGGCCCATCATGCCCGACGCCTTGGCGGCGTACAGGGACATGTGCGGGTTCGGATCGACGCCGTGCATCATGCTGACGTGGCCCATGTGCTCGACACCACCGACGACGAAGACGTCACCGTTGCCGGTCATGATCGCCTGGGCGGCGGTGTGCAGCGCGCTCATCGACGAGCCGCACAGACGGCTGACAGTCTGGCCGGCGGCAGTGTGCGGGATCTGGGTCATCAGCGACGCCATGCGCGCGATGTTCCAGCCCTGTTCCAGGGTCTGGTTGACGCAGCCCCAGATCACGTCCTCGACTTCAGCCGGGTCGATCTTGGCGTTGCGTTCCAGCACTTTGCTGATCAGGTGCGCGGACATGTCTTCGGCGCGGGTATTGCGGTGCATGCCACCCTTGGAGCGGCCCATGGGCGTGCGACCGAAGTCGACAATCACCACGTCTCTTGGATTCAGGCTCATATCTTTACTCTCGCTCTATACCGTTGGGCGCTTAACCGAAGAACCGCTGGCCGTTCTTGGCCATTTCACGCAGCTTCGCGGTGGGGTGGTACAGCGGACCCAGGTCGGCGTACTTGTCTGCCAGGGCAACGAATTCCGCTACGCCGATCGAATCGATGTAGCGCAGCGCACCGCCGCGGAACGGAGGGAAACCGATACCGTAGACCAGGCCCATGTCGGCCTCGGCTGCGGTTTCGACGATGCCGTCTTCCAGGCAGCGCACGGTCTCCAGGCACAGCGGGACCATCATCCAGTTGATGATGTCTTCGTCAGTGACTTCGCGTTGTTCGAAAATGACCGGCTTGAGCACTTCGAGCACCGAGGCGTCGGCGACTTTCTTCGGCTTGCCGCGCTTGTCGGTCTCGTAGGCGTAGAAGCCCTTGCCATTCTTCTGGCCCAGGCGGTTGGCTTCGTACAGTGCGTCGACAGCCGAACGGCGATCGTCCTTCATGCGATCCGGGAAGCCCTCGGCCATCACGTCGCGACCGTGGTGGCCGGTGTCGATGCCGACCACGTCCATCAGGTAGGCCGGGCCCATCGGCCAGCCGAACTTTTCCATGACCTTGTCGATGCGGACGAAGTCCACACCGGCGCTGACCAGCTTGGCGAAGCCGCCGAAGTACGGGAACAGCACGCGGTTGACCAGGAAGCCCGGGCAATCGTTGACCACGATCGGGTTCTTGCCCATTTTCTTGGCGTAGGCGACGGTGGTGGCGACCGCCACATCGCTGGACTTCTCGCCGCGGATCACTTCCACCAGCGGCATCATGTGCACCGGGTTGAAGAAGTGCATGCCGACGAAGTTTTCCGGACGCTTCAGTGCCTTGGCCAGCAGGTTGATGGAGATGGTCGAGGTGTTGGACGCCAGGATCGCGTCTTCCTTCACCTGCCCTTCCACTTCTGCCAGAACGGCCTGCTTGACTTTCGGGTTCTCGACCACGGCTTCGACCACGATGTCGACATTGGCGAAGTCGCCGTAGGACAGGGTCGGACGGATCGCATTCAGCGCCTCAGCCATCTTGGCCGGGGTCAGGCGGCCTTTCTCGACGCGCTTGCCGAGCAGCTTGGAGGCTTCGTTCAGACCGAGCTGGATGGCTTCCTCGCGGATGTCCTTCATCAGGATCGGCGTGCCCTTGACGGCGGACTGGTAGGCGATGCCGCCACCCATGATGCCGGCGCCGAGTACGGCGGCCTGCTTCACGTCGTGCGCGATCTCGTCATGAGCCTTGGCCTTGCGCTTGAGTTCCTGGTCGTTCAGGAACAGGCCGATCAGGCTTTCGGCAACCGAGGTCTTGGCCAGCTTGGCGAAGCCGGCGGCCTCGACGTCCAGCGCCTTGTCACGGGCGAAGTTGGCGGCTTTCTGGATGGTCTTGATCGCTTCGACCGGTGCCGGGTAGTTCGGGCCGGCCTGGCCGGCGACGAAGCCCTTGGCGGTTTCGAAGGCCATCATCTGCTCGATGGCATTGAGCTTGAGCTTTTCCAGCTTCGGCTGACGCTTGGCCTTGTGGTCGAACTCGCCGCTGATGGCGCGCTTGATCAGGTCGAGGGCAGCTTCCTGCAGTTTCTCGGGCGCGACCACCGCATCGACGGCACCCACTTTCAGCGCGTCTTCGGCACGGTTTTCCTTGCCGGAGGCGATCCACTCGACCGCGTTGTCGGCACCGATCAGGCGCGGCAGACGGACGGTGCCGCCGAAGCCCGGGTAGATACCCAGCTTGACTTCGGGCAGGCCGATCTTGGCGCTGCTGGACATGACACGGAAGTCGGCCGCCAGGCACATCTCCAGGCCGCCGCCCAGGGCGATACCGTTGATGGCGACGACGGTCGGAACCTCGAGGTCTTCGAAGTCATTGAAAATGCGGTTGGCTTCCAGGTTGCCGGCGACCAGTTCGGCCTCGGGCAGCTTGAAGTTGTCGACGAATTCGGTGATGTCCGCGCCGACGATGAAGACGTCCTTGCCACTGCTGACAATCACGCCCTTGATCGAAGCGTCGGCCTTGAGGGTGTCCACCGCCTGACGCAGTTCGTTCAGGGTAAGACGGTTGAATTTGTTGACGGACTCACCCTTGAGGTCGAACTTCAGTTCGACGATGCCGCTTTCAAGAGCCTTAACCGTGATGGCTTTACCTTCGTAAATCATCAACTGATCTCCACGATATGGAAGCTGAACTGTACACGCTGACCACTGTTGCCTTGGCTTCAGACCTGACCGTCAGCGCGATAGTCGGGATTCTGTACGAGCTTTCTGACAATACAAACGCTCAATTCATACGCCCGTTTGATTGGGGTGTGCACACAGTTACCGAAATGAAAGGCTTTGTCAAACCCCCGCAAGCACTGGACAAATGCGACTTTCCAGTCATTTGTGGTCAGTAGTTGAGCAATCCGCAATGACGGTGATCCACCATCATTCACGTAAGCGATAGACGCCCCCGCCAGCGAAAGGATCCGGCGGGTTTAAACATCGTGGCGGAGAAAAAAGAAAGGATTTTGACCCTGCGCGAAAAGCATTCGCGCACTACACTGCGAGCTACTGAAAACTTCCCGGCCTGCCTGGCCTTTTTTTCAGCCCCTGCAGCCCGTCCGGCGATCCGGACGGGCTTTTTTATGGATCTTCCCGGATTGTCGGTGTCGGTGTCGCGAGCTTATCCATTCCATGCAGCGACGCTGCTGGCACCTCCACTCGGCCGGCTGAAGTCGCAATTGGCGGCGTCTGAACTGACGCGCATGAAGAGCAAAAGCCAGAGCTAAAGCTCCAGCTCTTTGGGACATCAAAATCAGATCTGAATCTCGAAGATCCGTCGTTGAGAACCCCGCCCGTAACACGCGACCTCAGGAGGCCGAGCGGAGGTGTTCGGAAGGGGCTGGGGCGCAGCCCCCTTCGGCGTCGCCGAAGAGCGCGAGTCTTAGATTTGCGCAGCAAATCGTGGCCGCGCGGCCCCTGGAGGACACCGGAGCGAGGGGACCCGGAGCGAAGCGTAGGGCCGTATGTGGGAGCCAGCGGTTTTGCCCCCCTTTGTCCAAGAACAAAGGGGGCCGCCGTAAAGGCGGAAGGGGCCGGCAGCGTCGCCAAATCCAATGGATAAGCTCACAAAACCGACACCTACATCTACACCTACAAGCGCAAGTGTTTATGCCAGCGCCTTGAGCACCTGAGCAACATCCTGCAACACAGCAGCATCCTCGCGCTCACCCCAACACAGGGCGATCATCTGCCCATTGGCCTCAGCCTTGTACACGCTGGCAGGCAGGCGACCCAATTGCTCCAGCAACCGCGGATCCTCGCACGGCTCGCGCCACTGATTGAGCCAGGTGCCCGGTGCGGTCTGCCAATAACACCAACTGTCACTGCTGCCCTTGCGCCGCGCCTGATGATATTGCGCACAGGTGGCCGGCGGCTCTTCGGGCAGCCAGTGCGGCCACGTCTGCGGCGCCAGTTGCATGGCCAGCCCCATGCGCCGCGCCTCCAGGCGCAGGGCCATTCGTCCGCTCATGCGCCGCGACGGCAACAGCCAGGCCAGGGGGCTGAGAATCAGCGCAAGGATTGACACTACTACCCAGACCGTCATATCTGTTATTCCTATCAAGACTTTACCAATGAGCGGGTTAGCCGCATCCGGATGCGATCAGCCTGAAACGGACCCATACTTCATTTATTACGATTGTCAGGAGAACCTCTCATGCCCTACGAACACATCCTGGTTGCCGTCGACCTGACCGAAGAGTGCGATCCGGTCATCAAGCGTGCGCGCGAACTGGCCGGCCCGAGCAACGCCAAGGTATCGCTGGTCCATATCGTCGAGCCGATGGCCATGGCCTTCGGCGGTGACGTGCCGATGGACCTGTCGCAACTGCAACAGCAACAGTTCGACCAGGCCAAAGAGCGCATGGATCGCCTGTTCAACAAGTACCCGGAAATCAATCGCGGTGACTCGCACCTGACCTACGGCCAGCCCCGCCAGGAAATTCACCAGCTGGCCAAGGACCAGCGGTGCGACCTGATCGTGGTGGGCAGCCATGGCCGTCACGGCCTGGCGCTGCTGCTGGGTTCAACCGCCAACGACGTACTGCACGGGGCGCCCTGCGACGTACTCGCAGTCCGCCTGCAAAAGAAACCCGAGTAATGCAAGGGGGCCCGACGCCAATGCGCCGGGCCCCGTCCCGCCTCAGCCGTCCAGTTCGGCCCAGCGCTCTACCAGCGTATCCAGCTCGCCCTGCATCCGCTCCATGTCAGCCAGCACCTTGCTGGTGTGCCCGATTGGCTGTTGATAGAAGCCCGGATCGGAAACCTGCTGCTGCACCGCAGCGATTTTCTCCTCCAGCGCCTCGATCTGGCCTGGCAAGGCTTCCAGTTCGCGCTGCAGCTTGTAGCTGAGCTTTTTCTTTTCCGCAGGTGCCGCGACCGGCGCTGGCGCAGGCTCCGCCACGGGTGCCGCAACCACGGCGCTGTTCAGTTCCGACTTGCCGGACTTGCTTTCGCTCACACCCAGCAGGCGCGGCGAGCCGCCCTGACGGATCCAGTCCTGATAACCGCCAACATACTCACGCACCTTGCCCTCGCCTTCAAAGACCAGGGTGCTGGTCACCACGTTGTCGAGGAAAGCCCGGTCGTGGCTGACCATCAGCACGGTGCCCTTGAAGCCGGACAGCACTTCCTCCAGCAATTCCAGGGTTTCAACGTCGAGGTCGTTGGTCGGTTCGTCGAGCACCAGCAGGTTGGCCGGCTTGCTGAACAGCTTGGCCAGCAGCAACCGTGCACGCTCGCCGCCAGACAGCGCCTTGACCGGCGTACGCGCCCGCTGCGGGCTGAACAGGAAGTCACCGAGGTAGCTGAGCACATGGCGGCTCTGGCCATCGATCTCGATGAAGTCGCGGCCTTCGGACAGGTTGTCGATCACGGTCTTTTCCAGATCGAGCTGGTTGCGCAACTGGTCGAAGTAGGCCACTTCCAGGCGCGTGCCGGACTCGACCTTGCCGCCGGTCGGCTGCAGGTCACCCAGCATCAGCTTGAGCAAGGTGGTCTTGCCGGTACCGTTGGCGCCCAGCAGACCGATGCGGTCCTCGCGCTGCAGAACCATGGAAAAATCCTTGACCAGGGTCGGCCCGCCGGGATGGGCGAAGCTGACGTTCTCCAGGACCATCACCTGCTTGCCGGATTTCTCCGCCACGTCCAACTGGATGTTGGCCTTGCCCTGGCGCTCGCGACGCTCGCTGCGCTCGACCCGCAAGGCCTTCAGCGCGCGCACGCGGCCTTCGTTGCGGGTACGGCGCGCCTTGATACCCTGGCGGATCCACACCTCTTCCTGGGCCAGGCGCTTGTCGAACAGGGCGTTGGCGGTTTCTTCGGCCGCCAGCGCAGCTTCCTTGTGCACCAGGAAGCTGGCGTAGTCGCCGTTCCAGTCGATCAGGCCGCCACGGTCCAGCTCGAGGATGCGCGTGGCCAGGTTCTGCAGGAAGGAACGGTCGTGGGTGATGAACAGCACCGCGCCGTTGAAGCCGCTCAGGGCATCTTCCAGCCAGGCGATGGCGCCGATATCCAGGTGGTTGGTAGGCTCGTCGAGCAGCAGCAGATCGGGCTCGGAGACCAGCGCCTGGGCCAGCAGCACGCGACGGCGCCAGCCACCGGACAGCTCGGCGAGGGCCTTGTCCGCCGGCAGCTGCAGGCGGCTCAGGGTGCTGTCCACCAGCTGTTGCAGGCGCCAGCCGTCACGGGCTTCGAGGTCCTGCTGGACATGCATGAGCTTTTCCAGATCGGCATCGCTGTGGATGTTCTGGCTCAGGTGGTGGTATTCGGCGAGCAAGGCCCCGACGCCTTCAAGGCCCTCGGCAACCACATCGAACACGGTACGGCCATCGGCCACCGGCAGTTCCTGGGGCAGTTCGCCGATCTTCAGACCCGGCGCGCGCCAGATCTCGCCGTCGTCGGGCTTCTGGTCGCCCTTGACCAGGCGCAGCATGCTGGACTTGCCGGTGCCGTTGCGACCGATGATGCAGACCCGCTCACCACGGGCGATCTGCCAGGACACCTTGTCCAACAGGGGCATGGTGCCAAATGCAAGGGACACATCGCTGAATTTGAGCAGGGTCATGTTTTTCTCCAGAAAGCGGGCGCGCATTCTACCTGAGTTGACCCGGCAACACAGTAAGCACGGCCGTCCGCCGGAGCGGACCGACATTACGTCCGGATACAAGCACAATGCTTTCATCCGGCGCGGGCAAACGGCTAAGCTTAAGCCCGTGAACCCACAGTGCTGGCGACGCCGACACTCGTTTTGGTCAACTGTCTGGAAGTATCATGCGCCGCCTGCTCAACCTCGTATCCTGCCTGCTCCTCTCGGCTTCCGTGGCCGGCGCCGCGCAGGCCGCCGATCTCGCCCAACAACGCCAGATGTACGACGAAGCCAAGCGCGCGCTGGCCAAAGGCGATTCCGGCCCTTATCAGCGTTACGCCGCAGCGCTCCAGGACTACCCGCTGGAGCCGTACCTGGCCTACGACGAGCTGACCGCCCGCCTGAAAACCGCGAGCAACGCCGAGATCGAGCGTTTCCTCGCCAAGAATGGCGACCTGCCCCAGGCCAACTGGATGAAGCTGCGCTGGTTGCGCTGGCTGGCCGAACGCGGCGACTGGCAGCCCTTCGTCAAGTACTACGACCCGAAGATGAATTTCACCGAACTGGACTGCCTCAACGGCCAGTACCAGTTGAGCCATGGCCTGCGCGCCGAAGGCTACGCCACCGCGGAAAAGCTCTGGCTGGTGGGCAAGTCGCAACCGGCCGCCTGCGATGTGCTGTTCGACCAGTGGGCCGCCCAGGGCCAGCTGACCGAAGAGAAGCGCTGGCAACGCACCAAGCTCGCCGCCCAGACGCGCAATTACGCCCTGGCCAACAACCTGGTCAAAACCCTGCCGACCCTGGGCGCCCAGGGCCGCCTGCTGATCGACGTGGCGCAAAAACCGGAACTGCTCAACCAGCCGTCGCGCTTCACACCGGTCAACGAGGCCATGTCCGATGTGGTCAGCCTCGGCCTGCGCCGCCTGGCCCGCCAGGACCCGGAGCGGGCCATGGCGCTGCTGGACGACTACGCCAACCGCATGCATTTCTCCGCCCAGGAGAAAGTCGCGATCGCCAACGAAATCGGCCTTACCCTCGCCCGACGCTACGACCCGCGGGCGCTGGACCTGATGACCCGCTACGACCCGCAACTGCGCGACAACACCGTCAGCGAATGGCGTATGCGCCTGCTGTTGCGCCTGGGTCGCTGGGAAGAAGCCTACGAGCTGAGCAAACGCCTGCCGCAAGACCTGGCCAGCACCAACCGCTGGCGCTACTGGCAGGCCCGCAGCCTGGAACTGGCGCAGCCGCAGAATCCGCAGATTCCACTGCTGTACAAGACCGTAGCCCGTGAGCGCGACTTCTACGGTTTCCTCGCCGCCGACCGCGCGCAGACGCCCTACCAGCTGAACAACAAGCCGCTGGTGATCAGCCAGCAATTGATGAACAAGGTGCGCAACACCCCGGGTGTACGCCGGGCGCTGGAATTCCATGCCCGCGGGCAGATTGTCGACGGTCGCCGCGAGTGGTACCACGTCAGCCGTCATTTCAACCGCGACGAGATGGTCGCCCAGGCGCGTATCGCCTATGAAATGCGCTGGTACTTCCCGGCCATCCGCACCATCAGCCAGGCGCAGTACTGGGACGACCTGGACATCCGCTTCCCGATGGCCCACCGCGACACCCTGGTGCGCGAAGCCAAGGTGCGCGGCCTGCACTCGAGCTGGGTGTTCGCCATCACCCGCCAGGAAAGCGCCTTCATGGACGACGCGCGTTCCAGCGTCGGCGCCAGCGGCCTGATGCAACTGATGCCGGCTACCGCCAAGGAAACCGCGCGCAAGTTCAGCATCCCGCTGGCCTCGCCGGCCCAGGTGCTGAATCCGGACAAGAACATCCAGCTCGGCGCCGCCTACCTGAGTCAGGTCCATGGCCAGTTCAATGGCAACCGTGTGCTGGCCTCGGCAGCATACAACGCCGGCCCCGGCCGCGTTCGCCAGTGGCTGCGGGGCGCGGATCACCTGAGCTTCGATGTCTGGGTCGAGTCGATCCCGTTCGACGAAACCCGCCAGTACGTGCAGAACGTGCTGTCTTATGCAGTGATCTATGGGCAGAAGCTCAACTCGCCGCAGCCGCTGGTGGACTGGCACGAACGCTACTTCGACGATCAGTGATGCAAAAAAACGGGGCGCTCGAAGCGCCCCGTTTTCATTCCAGAATCTCGACCGGCATGCCCACTTCCAGCACGGCCTCGCCATCGGCCACCAGGTTCTGGCCGAACATGGCCTCGCCTTCCTTCTGCCGGTAGTTCATCAATGTGGCAAACGGCTCGCGGTCGGGGCTGCGCTCGCCACTGGCCGGGTCGATGGTGGTCAGGATGCAGCGCCCGCAAGGCTTGACCACCCGGAAGGTCTGCTCGCCGATGCGGATGCGTTTCCACCCATCCTCGGCAAAGGCTTCGCTGCCCTCGATCACCAGGTTGGGACGAAAGCGCATCATCTCCATCGAGCGGCCGACACGCTGGCTCAGGTCTTCGAGGGACGCCTGGCCGATCAGCAGCAACGGAAAACCATCGGCGAAGGCCACCCGATCGTCGTTGGTGCCGTAGCCGGACGGCAGGTAGCGGGTGCGTTTCTCGGGCACATGGACCAGACGCACATCGCGTCCCATGAAGGTGCTCAGCCACTGCGCCGCCGCATCACCGGCGTCCGGTACCTGGAGCGTGTCGCGCCAGATGGTGACGCCGCGCAGCGCCTCATCGGGCGCGGGAATGGCAACGTGCAAGGTCGGCAAGCCCGGTGCATCGAGCAGCAGCCCGCCGTCGGCGGCGTAGAGTGCCGACAGCTGGCTCATCTGCGGAAACGCGCGCTGGGTCAGGAAGCGGTTGTTCTCGGCCGCCACCAGCATCCAGCGGCGATCCCCCGTCAGCCCCAACAGTCCACAGGAAGACTGCTGCAATGCCTCGCCACGGGCCGACTTGAGCGGGTAACGATAAAGCGCACTCAAACGCATGAAGGCATGCTCCCTGGCAAAAGAAAGCAAGCTTACACCGCTGCCCGGCAAACGTCGCCGGACAGCGGGCCAGGATCAGACCGCCGCGTTGTCCAGTTCCAGACGCTGGCGCACCACGTCCACCAACCGGTCCGGCTGGAATTTGGAGAGGAAGTTGTCGCAACCGACCTTCTTCACCATCGACTCGTTGAAGCTGCCCGACAGCGAGGTGTGCAGCACCACGTACAGCCCGCGCAGACGGGCGTCGCTGCGGATCTCGGTGGTCAGGCGGTAGCCGTCCATTTCCGGCATTTCGGCATCGGTGAAGACCATCAGCAGCTTCTCGCAGACATCCTCGCCGGCATCCGCCCAGCCCTTGAGCATGCGCAACGCCTTGAGCCCATCACTGGCCACGTGCAGCTTCACGCCCAGCTGGGACAGGGTCTCGCGCAACTGGGCCAAGGCCACGGTGGAGTCATCCACCAGCAGCACTTCGCGGCCACGGGCCTGTGCCAGGATAGGGTCGGCGAGTTTTTCACGGGACACCTTGGCGTTGTACGGCACGATTTCCGCCAGTACCTTCTCCACGTCGATCACCTCCACCAACTGGTCGTCCACCTTGCTGATGGCGGTCAGGTAGTGTTGGCGGCCGGCGCTGGACGGCGGCGGCATGATGGCTTCCCAGTTCATGTTGACGATACGGTCGACGCCACCCACCAGGAACGCCTGCACGGATCGGTTGTACTCGGTGACGATGATGGTACTGTTCGGCCCCGGCTCCAGCGGACGCATGCCGATGGCCTGGGACAGGTCGATCACCGGCAGGGTCTGGCCGCGCAGGTTGACGACGCCGCAGACGTAGCTGTGGCGCTGCGGCATCAGGGTCAGCTTGGGCAGTTGCAGGACTTCCTGCACCTTGAACACGTTGATGGCGAACAACTGTCGGCCCGCGAGGCGAAACATGAGGATTTCCAGGCGGTTCTCACCTACCAATTGTGTCCTTTGGTCTACCGTGTCGAGAATGCCAGCCATTGAATCCCCCAGGCTTGTTGCAAAAGGTAAATAAGCATCGGCCTTATATCGGCCGCTGGCGTCACAGCTTGACCCCTGGCAGAAAATGCTTCGCGGGGCGTTGATATCACTTTAGCATCATGCTTTACTGCGCTCACAGTCCTTCCTGCACAACGACCCCGCAACGGTGTCGCACCTGAAATCCCCATCAGGGAAACCCTTACCAACAATCGGGTGAGACCTGATTTGCGTGATATCCGTTAGCCATTAATGTGACGCCATTCTCAATGCATGAATGGAGTCAGGCCTTTGTTCGCTATTTCTTCGCTGTGGCCAGCCTCCACTCGTGACGTGCCGCCCGTCTGTCTCCGGCCTTCCCGCCCCTGCGTGACAGGAGCGCCATGATGCTGAACGACTCACCGGATATGAGCGCGCTGCACGATTTCCTGGAGGATGCCCACCGGCTGCTCGGCTGCGCGCAGGAGTGCCTGCACCACTTTCAACTGATCGGCGAGGATGCCGATGCCAGTGATTGCCTGATACAGACCCTCGGATCCCTCAGGGACAAGGCCAGCGCTTGCCGGCAGTCGCAGATTGCCGGCTTCTGCGGCCAGTTGTGCGAACGCCTGGAACCCGCCGGCCATCGCAGTCGCCTGCACAGCGCGGCGCTGGGCACGCTGGAGGCATGCCTGTGCCTGCTGGCCTGGCAGGTGGAACTGATCGACCCCTTCACCGGCACGCTGAACCTGGACACTGCAGAACAACTGGAGTTGCTCCAGCATCTGGACCAGGTGCTCACTGCGAACGGTCTGCCCGTCGAAAACGCTTGAACCCGGCCTTGATTGTTCGCCTGCAGGGTGCGTGGCAGAGCCGCCGCCAGCGCCGGGGCAATGACAATTGCATACAACCGGGAACCAACTAATTGGCAAACCGCAAGTGTTCGCGGCATACATATTCCAGGGCCGGTAAACTGCATCAGGCAGCAACTAAGAGGGATCTTTCACCGATACTTCAGTGGCATCAGGGAAGTACATCCGACCTTTTAATGAAAGTTCATGTTCGCCAGCCGTAATAGCAAAGTGCTAGAATTCGCGCCAGAACGGGACGCCCGTACCACCCTGTAAAACCTGACCGTACCGACAATCTGACCGGCGCGCGACCATTGGCGACCGAAGTGATACCATGCGCCGCCGAGCCGCTCGCCGACTTTGCCAGTGCTGGAACAAGATACTTTCCGTGCACTAAACAAGTGCCAGGCTGCCCGATGCCGCACGATGATAAAAGTTGTTGAAGGCCTTTCTCAAAAGCCGTTCAATCAACCCCGGACTGGCTTTGAAAAGTGATACTTCAGTGGCTTCATTTCCCGTGCATTCAAGCCTCAAGACCTTCACCCGCTGCTCTCGCGGCATGGCCCTGCTGCACGGGTCCGCAGCCGTGCTGTGCCTGGCGTCGCTGGTGGCCGGCCTGGTCTGCTACCTGAGCGCCCGCCCCCTGCCGGCCGGCTGGCTGGTCGTGCAGGCGCTCACCCTGCTGGCGGTGCTGTACCTCTCGCGCAAGCCCCGGGACAGTCTGGTGATGACCCCGCAGGAGCTGGCCGACCGCCTGCTCAAGGTGCAGGAAAGCGAACGCCAGCGGCTGAGCCGGGAACTGCACGACGATATCGGCCAACTGCTGACCGCCGCCAAACTGCAGGCCGAATGGTTGCGCCGGCGTCTGCCCGCAGACCTCGAAGAACCTTGCGACACCTTGCGCAGCACCCTGGACGACACCTTGTCCAACGTGCGCAACCTCGCCACCAGCCTTGCCCCCCGTCAACTCAACAGCCTTGGGCTGGAAGCCAGTCTGCGCGCGCATTTGCTGCGCACCCTGGAACATACCGAGGTGCGCTGGAGCCTCGAGTGCAAAAGCCGCCTGGACGGCATCCCGGAAGACATGGCCATGGCCGCCTTCCGTATCACGCAGGAAGCGGTAACCAACGTGCTGCGCCATGCCCGGGCGCAGAACCTGATCGTTCGATTCCAGCGCCAGCCCGAGGGGCTGTCGCTGTCGATCAGCGACGATGGCCAGGGTTTCCTGCCCTCTTCTCACCCTGGCGAGGAAGGCCAGTGCGGCATGGCAGGCATGGCCGAGCGGGCCAACCTGCTCAACGGCAGCCTCACGGTCCACAGCGAGCCCGGACAGGGCACGCGGATCGACGCCCTGTTCCCGTGGCCTCCTCGTGCGCGTGAACGCGCCCAATCAAGTAAGACTTCATGACCTGTAAATTGCTGCTGGTTGACGACCATTCCCTGATCCGTGCCGGCGTTCGCGCCCTGGTTTCCGACATCCCCGGCTACACCGTGGTGGGCGAAGCCTGCGACGGCAGCCAACTGGTCGGCCTGGTCCACGAACTGGACCCCGATATCGTCCTGCTCGACCTGTCGATGCGCTCCATGGGCGGGCTCGACGCCCTGAGCCAGCTGCAGGCCGAAGGCAGCCGCTGCAAGGTGCTGATCCTGTCGATGCACACCGACCCGCAACTGATCATGCAGGCGCTGGAAACCGGGGCCCACGGCTACCTGCTCAAGGACACCACCGCCACCGAACTGGAACAGGCACTGGCTGCCCTCAGCGCCGATGAGCGCTACCTGAGCCCGGCCATCGCCCACGCGGTGATCAACCAGGCGCTGCTGCGCGGGCAGAAAAACGAAACAGTGGAGAAACACAGCCTCACCGCGCGCCAGCTGGAAATCCTGCGCCTGATCGTGCGTGGCAAGTCCACCCGGGAGATCGCCAACGGCCTGGGCCTGAGCGTGAAGACCGTGGAAACCCACCGCTCGCAGATCATGAAACGCCTGCAGATCTACGACGTGGCGGGCCTGGTTCTGTACGCCGTGCGCGAGCAGATCATCAGCCTCGACGACTGAGCAACGGCGAATCCGCCGGCATATGCACGTTCAGCGCACCGGGCAGTACCCGGAAGCGCAGGCTGTCACCCTGCAGCGGCTCACCATCGAGGTTGATGTCCAGCCCCTGCGAGCCCTTGATCTCGACCCAGGGCAGGCGCGTGCGCACGAACAGGCTGTCCAGCCCCAGGCCACCGCTGAGCAGATCCCGCAGCGTCCCCACCACCTCCTGGGGCGCCGGAAGAATGCTGATATCCAGCAAACCATCATCCACTAGCGCTTCCGGGCACAGCACATGCCCGCCGCCCGCCTGGCGACCGTTGCCGATGCCCAGCGCCAGCAACTCGCCTTCCCAATGGAAATCAGGCCCCTGCAGGCTGACCGAGGCGGCGCTCAGTTCGCTGAAACGGGTCAAGCCGGTAAACAGATAGGCTGCCCCGCCGAGGACTTTCTTCAGGTCTTCCGAGGTGTTCGCGGTGACCTGGCTGCCAAAACCGCCGGTGCCCATGTTGAGAAATACCTCGCCGCTCACTTCTCCCAGATCGATCGACGTAGCCGGCGCCTCCAACAGCGCCAGCGCCGCCTCGGGCTCCAGGGGAATGCCGGCGGAACGGGCAAAGTCGTTGGCGGTGCCCAGTGGCAGCAGGACCAGGCTGGCATCACTCCGGGCAAGGGCCATCGCGTGAGCTACCTCACGCAAGGTACCGTCGCCACCGCCGGCCACCAGCTGCGGGTAGCCGGCGGCCAGCGCTTCATCCACCAGCCGCTGGGCGTCGCCGCCCTCCCAGGTCAGGCGCACGTCCAGTTGCCAGCCTCGCTCGCGCAGGGCATGCACCGCGGCGCGGACGTCCTCGTTCATCGCCTGCTTGCCATGCAGAATCAGCAATGCCTTGCGCTCGCTCATCGAAGCTCCCCTCCCGTAGCAGATTTCAACTCCCCATCTCGACCGCGCCTGACAGGGAGTTGCTGCACATTCGGCAATTAAAGTTCTGCAATCTTACGAATGACATGGAAAGATCCTCCGGCCGCGACCATGCTTCGACAAATAATTGGCAAAAACTCGAGCAAAAAATCGGAAAGCCGACTTATTGACGAACCCCGACAGCGGCCGCAGACGCAGCGGCCGCTCGTGTTCCACCCCCCACGCCCGTCCGGCAAGCGAGGAAGCGTCATGCGCGTACTCTGGACATTGCCCTATCTGCCCTGGCCCACCACCAGCGGCAGCAAGACCCGCCAGTTCAACCTGTTGCGCGGCCTTGCGCAGCGAGGTCATCGCATCACCCTGCTGGCCCAGTCCAAAGTCCCCCTCAGCGAACCCGCGCGACAGGCATTGATGCCGCTGGTGGAACGGCTCATCGTGGTGCCCAGGCGACCGCTGCACAGCCCGCTCAACCTGCTGGCGGCCATCAACGCCAGCTACCCGATGCGCGCCAGCATCAACGGCCTCGCCCCGCACCTGCGCCACCGTTTCGAAGCGCTGCTGCGCGAGCGCTGGGATGTGATCCAGATCGAGCACAGCTACAGCTTCCAGCCATTCGAACGGGCGCTGCAGGCCAGCGGCCTGCCCTTCATCGTCAGCGAACATCAGGTCGAATGGTGCAAGGGAGCCGCCTGCCAGGACCGTCTGCCGCTATGGCTGCGGCCCTTCAACAGCTTCGACGGCTGGCGCTACCGGCGCTGGGAAACCCGGGTATTGCGCCAGGCCAGCGACGTGCTGGCGGTGAGTCCCTACGACGCCCAGCAACTCAGCGAACTGACCGGCCGGGAAACCCGGGTCGTGGTCAACGGCGTGGACTGCGAGCACTACCAGGACATCGCGCCCTGCCCGCGCAGCCAGCGCCTGCTGTTCGTCGGCAACTTCGAGCACTGCACCAACCTGGAAGCCATCGAATGGGCGCTGGAAGACATCATGCCGCAGGTCTGGCAGAGCAACCCGGCGATACGCCTGGCCATCGTCGGCCACGCGCTGCCGGCGCACTGGAAACTGCGCTGGGACGATCCACGGATCGAGTGGGTCGGCTACCTGCCGGACCTGCGTGAGCTGCAGCGCCACTCGGCACTGTTCTTCGCACCGATGCGTCGGCCGGGCGGTTGCAAGATCAAGTTGCTGGAGGCCATGGCGGCGGGGCTGCCGGTGGTCACGACGCGGGAAGGGGTTTCCGGGTTGCAGGTGCGGTGTGGCGAGCACTACCTGGGCGGCAATGAAGGTGACGATCTGGCACTGATCATCACCCAACTGCTCAATCAGCCGCAGCGCATGCGCCAGCTTTCCGAAGCCGGGCGGACGTTCGTGCGCGAACGGCATGACTGGAGCGTGGCGGCGGCGCAACTGGAAAGCATTCATGCGCGGCTGGCCAGCCGCCCTGTAGCGATGGGGAATGTCGCGGGAGGGGTGATTCCGGCTTCCTGAGGCGTCCCTGGCTGGCAAAGCCAGCTCCCCCCCTGTGGGAGCCGGCGTTGCCGGCGATGAGGCCCTCAGCGACACCCTCACCTTTCAGCCAAGCAACTCGCTCAACGGAATGAACTGCACGGTATCGCCCTGCATCGGCGTAGTGCCTTCCAGCACCTCGACCAACCCCTCGGCCCACGCCGCACTGCGCAGCACGCCGGAGCTCTGGTTGCGGTAGATCAGCGCCCGGCCCTGCTCCAGACGGGCCCGCAGGTATTCGCGGCGGTTGCCGGCTTTCGGCCAGTCGAACCCGGCCGGTACGGCGAATTGCAGCGGCTTGACTGCCTGCACGCCCTGGCGGCGCAACAGGTACGGCCGGGTCAGCAGGCCGAAGGTCACCAGGGTCGAGGCCGGATTGCCCGGCAGACCGATCACCGGCACGCCATTGTACTGGCCCACCGTCAGCGGCTTGCCCGGCTTGATCGCCAGTTTCCACAATGCCAGCTCGCCCGCCTCGCGCAACGCGGCGCCGAGATAATCCGCCTCGCCCACCGACACACCGCCGGTGGACAGGATCAGGTCGACCGCCTGCAAGCCGCCCAGGCACTGGCGGGTCAGTTCGAGGTTGTCCGGCAGGATGCCGGCATCCACCACCTCGCAACCCAGGCGCTGCAGCCAACTGCTCAGCAGTCGGCGGTTGCTGTTATAGATCTGCCCCGGCCCCAGCGGCAGGCCGGGCTCCACCAGCTCGTCACCGGTGGACAGCACGGCGACCCGCACCCGGCGAACCACCTGCACGCTGGCATACCCCAGGGTCGCGGCCAGGCCAAGCTCGATCGGCCCCAGGCGGGTGCCTTTCTCCAGCACGCGCTCGCCGGCACGGGTTTCCTGGCCTTGCGGACGGATGTTCTGCCCGACCGCCAGCGTCTCGGTGAAGCGCACCCGCTGGTCGTCCTGCACCTCGGCGTTTTCCTGCATCTCGACGCAGTCGGCGCCTTGCGGAACCGGTGCGCCGGTGAAGATCCGTGCACAGGTGCCGGGTTGCAGTGGCTCGGGATACTGCCCGGCGAAAATCCGCTGACTCACCGGCAGCGGCTCGCCCTGCCAGTCGGCCACGCGCAGGGCGTAGCCATCCATGGCGCTGTTCGGCCAGGGCGGCAGGTCGAGGGTGGCGTGCAGGTCCGCCGCGAGCACCCGGCCTTCGGCCTCGGCCAGAGCGACGTCTTCGACATCACGGATCGGCGCCGCTTCGGCCAGCGCCAGCAAGCGCTCCAGGGCCGCTTCCACCGGCATCAGCGGCCTGGCCGCCGGCGCCTCAGCCACGGCTTTCACAAGGCGCAGCCTGCTTCAGGTGCGGAACGAAATTGCACGGGCGGTGGCGGTTGTCCAGTTGCTCGCCGAGGATGCCGTCCCAGCCGGTGCGTACCGCATTGGTGGAGCCCGGCAGGCAGCACACCAGGGTGCCGTTGGCCAGGCCCGCCAGCGCGCGGGACTGCACGGTGGAGGTGCCGATGTCGGCCACGGAAATCTGCCGGAACAGCTCGCCAAACCCATCCACCTGCTTGTCCAGCAGGCAGGCGACCGCCTCGGGCGTGCTGTCGCGACCGGTAAAGCCGGTGCCGCCAGTGATCAGTACCACCTGCACCACGTCATCGGCGATCCAGGTCGCGACCTGGGCGCGGATCTTGTACAGATCGTCCTTGAGCAGCACCCGCGCCGCCAGGTTGTGACCGGCCTCGCTGAGGCGGTCGACGAAGACCTGGCCAGACGTGTCGGTTTCCAGGGTACGGGTGTCGCTGACCGTCAGCACGGCGATGTTGAGCGGCACGAAGGGGGCGTCGGCCTTGGCTTTCATGGCATTGGGTCCGTTCGAGGATGGGAATGGGCGGTGTTATATCACAGGGAAGGGCGACCCGCGCGGCCAGGCCGGCCCGGCATTGAGCCCGGTCAATGACGCAAATAACCGCTACGCTCAACATCGCAAGGAACTTGCTGTAACGGTTTGCGTCTGAAGCCCTATACACGGCCCTACTTATTGGAGATTCACCATGATTCAACGGACCCTTCCCGCCTTCCTGCTCGCCCTCGGCCTCGGTGCACTGGCCGGCTGCGCATCGCCGACCGTGATCACCCTGAACGACGGACGTGAAATCCAGGCCGTCGACACCCCGCACTACGACGAAGACTCCGGCTTCTACGAATTCGAACAACTGGACGGCAAGCGCACCCGCGTCAACAAAGACCAGATCCGCACCGTCAAGGAACTCTGAGCTGCAAGCTGCAAGCTGCAAGCTGCAAGCTGCAAGACAGGATTGCACCGCAGCCCCGCTCTTTCTTGCAGCTTGAAACTTGCCGCTTGAAGCTGCCCCCCCAGGGGGCTTGTCGAACGAAATATTTTGAGTAGAATTTTCTTCATCGGAGTGTAGCGCAGCCAGGTAGCGCGTCTCGTTCGGGACGAGAAGGCCGCAGGTTCGAATCCTGTCTCTCCGACCAAATCACTCAACGCAAGAGCCCGCTGATCGCGGGCTTTTTCGTGCATGTTTCCCGTCATTTTCCTGGAGCATCCCGTGCATCAATGCCCGGCCTGCTCCGTTTCGCGTGCCCGCAAGCACGTTCTTTCTCGAGGTTGTTTCACATGCGCAAGACTTTCGTCGCCGTCACTCTGGGCCTGTTGTTCGCACACTCCGCCTTCGCGGGTGATGGCACCTCCGCACTCGGCGGTGGCCTGGGCGGCGCCCTGGGTAACGTGGTCGGTCAACAGATCGGTGGCAAGACCGGCGCAGCCATCGGTGCCGGTGTCGGCGGCGCGGCCGGCAGCGCCGTCGCTGCGAACAAGGGCAGCAAGACCAAGGCAGCCGTGGGCGGTGGCCTGGGCGCTGCGGGCGGTTCGCTGCTGGGTGACAAACTGGGTGGCAGCACTGGCGCTGCGATCGGTGCGGGTGTGGGTGGCGCGGCAGGTGGTGCGCTGGGCAATCACCTGGGGAAGAAGAAGCACTGAATAGTGCAGCAAGGCCCGTCACAGGTTGACGGGGTTGGCCTCATCGCCGGCAACGCCGGCTCCCACAGCGAGCATGGCCAGCGATGAGGGACTGCAGGGCAAAGACGTGCTTTGCCCTGCGCAACACGCTTACTGAACCGCTACCGGTTCAGCACCCTCTTCCGGCAAGACCGGTACGAAGGTCAGGCCCAAGCGGTCGCTGGTCCACTGACGGGTCTTGTTGGTCAGTTCGAGGTTGTTGTTGAGCTTCTGACCATAGGTCGGAACGATCTCCTTCAACCTGGCCTGCCACTCTGGGGTCTTGATGCGGTCCTTGAAGGTCTTTTCCAGCACGGTCAGCATGATCGGTGCAGCCGTCGAGGCACCTGGCGATGCGCCCAGCAGGGCCGCGATGGTACCGTCTTCGGAAGCCACCACTTCAGTACCGAACTGCAGAATGCCGCCATGCACCGGATCTTTCTTGATGATCTGGACGCGCTGGCCGGCCTGCAGCAGTTTCCAGTCTTCGTTCTTCGCGTTCGGGAAGTACTCGCGCAGCGCCGCCATGCGGTCGTCGAAGCTGAGCATCAACTGGCCCATCAGGTAGGTGCTGAGGTCGATGTTGTCGATGCCGGCATGGGTCATCGGGCCGATGTTGTGGGTGTTCAGCGCAGCGAACATGTCCAGCAGCGAACCGTTTTTCAGGAACTTGGTGGAGAAGGTCGCGAACGGGCCGAACAGCAGCACTTCCCTGCCGTCGATGATGCGGGTATCCAGGTGCGGAACCGACATCGGCGGCGCGCCGACCGACGCCTTGCCGTACAGCTTGGCCTTGTGGCGGGACACGATGTCCTGGTTGTCGGTCATCAGGAACTGGCCGCCAACCGGGAAGCCGGCATAGCCTTCGGCTTCCGGAATGCCGGATTTCTGCAGCAGTTTCAGGGCGCCACCACCGGCACCGATGAACACGAACTTGGCCTTGACGCTGGTTTCCACGCCTTTGTTGGCCAGGTCGGCAACCACCACGGTCCAGGTGTTGTCGGCGTTGCGCTTGATGTCACGCACTTCGTGGCGCAGGTTCAGGCTGACCTTGTCGCTCTTGGTCAGCGAGCCCACCAGCTGGCGGGTGATTTCGCCGAAGTTGACGTCGGTGCCGATGTTCATGCGGGTCGCGGCGATCTTCTGGTCGGCGGCGCGGCCTTCCATCACGATCGGTACCCACTGGGCGATCTGCGCGTGGTCTTCGGAGAATTCCATGCCACGGAACAACGAGCTGTGCTGCAGGGCGGCGTGGCGCTTCTTGAGGAACTCGACGTTCTTGTCGCCCCAGACGAAGCTCATGTGCGGCACGTTGTTGATGAACGAACTCGGGTTGTTCAGTACCTTCTGCTCGACCTGGTAGGACCAGAACTGCTTGGAGATCTCGAACTGTTCGTTGATGCCAACGGCCTTGCTGATGTCGATGGAGCCATCGGCGGCTTCGCTGGTGTAGTTCAGCTCGCAGAAGGCGGAGTGACCGGTACCGGCGTTGTTCCAGGCGTTGGAGCTCTCTTCGGCGACCTGGTCCATGCGTTCGTAGATGTTGATCGACCAGTCGGGCTGCAGCTCGTGCAGGTAGGTGCCGAGGCTGGCACTCATGATGCCGCCACCGATCAGCAGGACGTCGACGGTCTTCTCCGGTTCACTGGGCTTGGAGCAACCAATGACGCTCAGGCACAGGAGCGCCAATAGGATTTTTTTCATAATTCATCCAATTGAAGTGAAGTAACTGGCTGGACCGCCGCGCCCGTGTGCACGCCCTCGTTTTATGGTTTTGCTCACCCGCGGCCAGTCAGTCAGGGCTGCTGGAGGGTGGCTGGGGTATCTGAGATGCGGGGTGCGGTCTTATCGCCGTGGCTGCCGTGGCAGCCCATGGTCTTAAATGCGGGATCTCGCCCGCCGCGGCCTTAAAGCACGAAGCGGGCCAACTTTGAAGCGACCAAGGGCTAATAGGCGAGACCCATGGTCGCACCCCATATTGTCGGGTTTTTCTGGCGGGATTCCGCCATCACTTCAGACAGATTTGCCGGAAAGTGGCGGATTTCCCCCAAGATTAATCGTTCAAGCAGACAGACGCGAAGTGACCGCGCCCAATTGCCCCGATAGCTCATGCAGGCGGTGACCGGCCCGCTCGGTCTGTTGCACCGCGCTCTGGTTGTCGGTGGCGATGCGGGTGATTTCCACCAGGTTGCGCGAAATATCCTCGGCCACGCTGGTCTGCTCTTCCGCTGCCGTGGCGATCTGCCGGTTCATGTCGCGGATTTCTTCCACCGCCAGGGTGATGCGCTGCAACATCTCACCGGCACGCTGCACCTGCTCGGCGCCCTCCTCGCTGCAGGCCTGGCCGGTTTCGATGGCCTTCACCGCCTCTACCGCACCGGATTGCACGGCACTGATGATCTGGTTGATCTCGGCAATGGACGACGCCGTGCGCTGGGCCAGGTTGCGCACCTCGTCGGCGACCACGGCAAAGCCGCGCCCCGCTTCGCCAGCACGCGCCGCCTCGATGGCGGCGTTGAGTGCCAGCAGATTGGTCTGTTCGGCAATGCCGCGAATCACCTCCAGCACCTTGCCGATTCGCCCGCTGTCCTGCTCCAGGTGACGGATCACGGCGGCGGTGCCAGTGATTTCACGGTTGGCCCTTGCAATGGTGTCGATGGTCGCCTGCATCACCTGCTCGCCGGCCTGGGCGCTGTGGTCGGCATCGTCGGCAGCGCGGGCCGCTTCGGCAGCGTGACGCGCCACCTCCTGGGCGGTGGCCGACATTTCGTGCATCGCCGTCGCCACCTGGTCGGTGCGCTGGAACTGATCGTCGGTGCCACGGGCCATGCCGCCGGCCAGGGTGCGCAGGTCGCCGCTGGCGCTTTCCAGCTCAAAGGCGTTGTCCTGCAGGCGGCCGACGGTGTCGGCAAGAAAATCCCGCAGGGTGTTGGCGGCCACGGCCAGACGCCCCAGTTCATCCTGACGGTCACTGGCGACGCGGGCATCGAAGCGGCCCTGACTGAGGTGGGCAACGTATTCGATCAGACGCCGGATCGGCTCGATCAGGCTGCGGTTGACCCGCCACAGGCTGAGCACGCCGATGGCCAGCGCCGACGCCAGCATCACCAGCAGCCCCAGCCAGACCGTACGGCGGGCCTGCTCGCTGATATCAGTGGCCTGGCCCGAGGCAGCGGCCCGCAGCTGACTGACCAGCGCACTCATCTGCTCGCTGGTGGCGCGGTCTACACCCTTTACCGCCAGGTCGCCGGCCGAGGGGTCGGCACCGGCGGCCAGAAACGCGTCGCGACCACGGGCGTAGGCCTCGCCCAACTGACGGTGGCTGTCCTTGAGTTGTGTCAGGCGGGTGTGCAATGCCGTGTCGTCGGCGTTTTCCCGTACCAGCTGACCGAGGATGTCCTGTACCTGGCGTTCCTGGCTCTGGAACTGCTGCCAGTACTTGTCCAGGTCAGCCGGCTGCTTGCCTCGCAGCAGCACGTTCTTCCACTCCTGGACCTGGATCTTGAACTGCAGGTTGGCTTCGTCGACCTGCTGCGAGGCCCGTAACGGCCCGTCTACCAACTGGCTGTAGCCGTCGACGCTGGCGGACAACAGGCGAAAGCACACCAGGGCGATCAGCAGCATCGCCAGCAGGCTGCCGGCGAGCAGCGCGAGGATTTGCAGTCTCAGGGAGGTACGCAGGGGCATCGGCGGGATCTCGGAACAAAGGATAAAAAGGCGGGCAAGCCGGCCAAAGACATCCATGTCCTCGAATCACAGGCAAAAAAAAGCTGCCATCAGGCGACGGCAGCGAAACTGCATCGAGCACTTACGCAACAGTTGAACGAGATACTCTCAGGGGATTGCTACAGAAATGTGACAGTCGTTACTGGATTTGTCACAGAAGTGTCAGAAATTGAGGTGGGGGGTGCATGCGCATGCCGAAAGATCTTGAGGGCGCAGAAAAACCCCCGCCGAGCGCCCCGCCGCAACACCCCGCCCTGCCTCAATCCCCTCCAAACTGCAACTCCGCCAACCTCGCATACAACGGGCTCTCGGCAATCAACTGCCGGTGCGTCCCCACCGCCACCACCCGGCCCTGATCGATCACCGCAATCCGGTCCGCATGCTGCACCGTCGCCAGGCGGTGGGCGATGACCAGGGTGGTGCGCCCCGCCATCAATACCGGCAGCGCCTGCTGGATCAGGTGCTCGCTCTGGGCGTCGAGGGCGCTGGTGGCTTCGTCCAGCAACAGGATCGGCGCATCCACCAGCAAGGCCCGGGCAATCGCCAGGCGCTGGCGCTGACCACCCGAAAGGCCCAGGCCGGCATCCCCCAGGTGAGTCTGGTAGCCCGCAGGCAACTGCAGGATGAACTCATGGGCATGGGCACTGCGCGCCGCCGCCTCGACTTCGGAAAAGCTGGCGTCGGCCCGGCCGTAGCGGATGTTGTCTTCCACGGTGCCATAGAACAGTGCCGGGCTCTGCGCCACCAGGGCGAAGTGCCGGCGCAGGTCCTGGGGATCGAGGCGGGTCAGCGGCTGGCCATCGAGCAGGATCTGCCCCCGCTGCGGGTCGTAGAAGCGCAGCAGCAGGTCGAACAGCGTGGACTTGCCCGCGCCGGAAGGACCGACCAGCGCCAGTGTCTGGCCGGGCTCGATGCTGAGGTCGATGCCATCGATCGCCGGACGGTCAGGACGCGATGGGTAGGCGAAGTGCACATCCTGCAACACCAGCTCGCCGCGCACCCGCTCGGGCAAGCGTATTCCACCCTCCACCGGCGCGACGATTTCGCTGCGCGCCGCCAGCAACTCGGCAATCCGCTCTGCTGCGCCGGCGGCGCGCTGCAATTCACCGATCACTTCGCTGACAGTGCCGAAGGCGCTGCCGACGATCAGGCTGTAGAAAACGAAAGCCGCCAGTTCACCACCGGAGATCCGCCCGGCGATGACGTCCATGCCGCCGACCCAGAGCATCACGCCCACCGCTCCCAGCACCAGCACGATCACCAGGGTAATCAGCCAGGCACGCTGGATGATGCGCTTGCGGGCAGTGGCGAACGCCGCCTCCACCGTCTCGCCGAAACGCTGGCGATCCCGTGGCTGGTGGTTGTAGGCCTGCACCGTCTTGATCTGGCCGAGGGTCTCGGCGACGTAGCTGCCGACATCGGCGATACGGTCCTGGCTCTGCCGCGACAGGCTGCGGACCCGCCGGCCGAAAATCAGGATCGGCGCCAGCACCAGCGGCAGCGCCAGCACCACGATACTGGTCAGCTTGGGGTTGGTGACGAACAGCAGGATGATGCCGCCCAGCACCATCAGCGCGTTACGCAGGAACAGCGACAGCGACGAGCCGATCACCGATTGCAGCAACGTGGTATCGGCGGTCAGCCGCGACTGGATCTCGGAGCTGCGGTTGTGCTCGAAAAAGCCCGGATGCAGGCCGATGAGGTGGTCGAACACCTGCTGGCGAATATCGGCCACTACCCGCTCGCCGATCCACGAGACCAGGTAGAACCGGGTGAACGTGCCCACCGCCAACGCCAGCACCAGGCCGAGAAACAGCACGATGGACTGGCCCAGCAGCTCGGCGGAGCGGGTCACGAAGCCCTGGTCCACCAGCAGGCGGATGCCCTGTCCCATGGACAGAGTGATAGCGGCCGTGACGATCAGTGCCAGCAAAGCCAGCAGCGACTGGGTGCGATAGGGGCGAACGAATCGCCAGGCCAGTTGCAAGGCATGACGCTGGCGGGAAGAAAGAAGAGTGAGCATGCAGGCTGCCGTCTGTCGGGTCCGGAAACAGCCTACACCGGAGGTGAATCAGCTGCCATGGGCGTCTATTACAACGGTTCGGCGCAGACCATAGACCGCATCGGTCTAAAGTACGTCTGGTTCCGGGCTGAACTTTCTGGTGGACTGTCCGTTCGCATGATGAGGCAGCGATGGAGCTGTAACAGCCTGGTCATCAGGCGGATCTAAACTGGGCTAGCCACCTGAAGAGGAGACAGGAAATGAGCCTGCAGCATAGCAGCGGTACGACCCAACAACGTTCAGCGCAGCCGGTCCCGGCCTGCGGTTCGATCATCGACGCGCAAGGGCGCGAGATCCCGATCACCGAGCAGATGATCCAGCAGGCCTGCCGCGAACTGGAAAACAGCCGGGTGAAGCCGGCGAAGAAGGGCTGAAAGACCCTGACCTATTCGAAACCCGGCGCCCGCGCCGGGTTTTTTCTGTGTGCGGGATGCCTCAGTTGTCGAGGACACAGCCCAACGCCAGTGCGATTTGACGCAACATCGGCGACTCGCCTTCGATCCCCACCCGCAAGCCTTCGATTTCACGCCGCACCGGATAGCCCTTGCGCAGCAGGTCGAAGTTGGCTTTCTGCAGCGCCGGGTCGTCGCTCAGGCTGCGACGGAAGTCCGCGTCGTCGCGGCGCGGGTCGTATACCGTGCGGCAAAGGGTCGCCAGGGCCCAGGCCGGATCCGTAGCACCGTCCAGTTGCAGGCCGGACAACCACGGCCGCGGGAGCAGGTCGCTCAGCTTCACCCGCTCCGCCTCGCCTTTCCAGGCACAGAACGCCTGATAGATCTGCGCCGTGCCGCGCTGACGGCCATCGAGGCTGTAACCGGCGATATGCGGCGTGGCGATGACGCACAGGTCGGCCAGTTCGAGGTCTACCCGAGGCTCCTCCTCCCACACGTCGAGCACCGCCAGGACGTCTTCCCGCGCCAGCAGCAGGTCGCGCAAAGCCCGGTTGTCGATGACCGGTCCCCGTGCGGCATTGATCAGCCAGGCGCCTTCGCGCAGGCGTGCAAGGCGTGGGGCGTCCAGCAGGTGCCAGGTGGGCTGCTCGCCGGAACGGGTCAGCGGCGTATGCAGACTGATGGCATCGCATTCGGCAAGGATCTGCTCCAGGCTGACGTATTCCCCGCCGTCCGCCGCCTGCCGGGGCGGGTCGCACACCAGCACCTTCCAGCCCAGCCCGCGCAGCACCTTGACCAATCGCCCGCCCACCTCGCCGGCACCGATCACACCGTAGGTGCGCGAGGCCAGGTCGGCGCCATCCAGCTCGGCCAGGGTCAGCAGGCTGCCCAGCACGTAGTCCACGACGCCGCGGGCATTGCAGCCCGGCGCGCTGGACCATTGGATGCCAGCCTCGGCGAAATACGCCAGATCCAGATGGTCGGTGCCGATGGTGCAGGTGCCGACGAAGCGCACCTTGCTGCCTTCGAGCAAGGCGCGGCTGACCTGGGTCACCGAGCGCACCAGCAGTACATCGGCGTCGCGCACGCAGTCGCGGTCGATGGCCCGGCCCGGATAACGGCGGATCTCGCCGAAGCCGGCAAAGAAGGCATCGAGCAACGGGATATTTTCGTCGGCAACTATCAGCATGGCGCTCTCCTGTGGGGGAGCGCAGTTTAGGCCCAGAGTGGCGGACCGTTCCAGAAACCTTTCCACAGGACTTCGCTATTTCCTGACCGAAGCGTCAGGGCGTAGACTGCCCGGTTTTCTGCCCACTGCCACCGGACGACCACCTAGTGACCCTTTCCGCGACAACCACCCTCTCCCGCCCTGCCCGCATCCGCGCCGAGGTTCGCGGCCTGCTGCACCTGGCGACGCCGATCATCGTCGCGCAACTGGCAACCACCGCCATGGGCTTCGTCGATGCGGTGATGGCCGGGCGGGTCAGCCCGGAGGATCTGGCCGCCGTGGCACTGGGCAACTCGATCTGGATTCCGGTGTACCTGCTGATGACCGGCATCCTGCTGGCCACCACGCCCAAGGTGGCGCAGCGCTTCGGCGCCGGCCAGCATGGCGAGATCGGCCCGCTGGTGCGCCAGGCGCTGTGGCTGGCGCTGGTGGTGGGGCTGCTGTCCAGCGCCCTGCTGCTCAGCGCCGAGCCGATCCTGCACCTGATGAAAGTGGACCCGCAACTGATCGGCCCGAGCATGGGTTACCTGCACGGCATCGCCTTCGGTTTCCCCGGCATCGCCCTGTACTACGTGCTGCGCTGCTACAGCGACGGGCTGGGCCGCACGCGGCCGAGCATGGTCATCGGCCTGTGCGGGTTGCTGTTGAATATCCCGCTGAACTGGGTGCTGATCTACGGCCACTTCGGCATGCCGGCCCTCGGCGGCGTGGGTTGCGGCTGGGCCACCGGCATCGTCGGCTGGTTCATGGCCCTGAGCATGGCTGCCTGGAGCCGCTGGGCTCCGGCCTACGCCGGCAGCCGCGTGCTGGTGCGGATCGACCGGCCACAATGGGCGGTGATCAAGCGCCTGATGGGCGTCGGCCTGCCGATCGGCATCGCGGTGTTCGCCGAGTCGAGCATCTTCGCAGTGATCGCCCTGCTGATCGGCAGCCTCGGCCCGACCGTGGTGGCCGGGCACCAGATCGCCCTGAACATCAGCTCGCTGCTGTTCATGATTCCCTATTCGCTGGGCATGGCCGTGACTGTGCGGGTCGGCCAGGCGGTGGGCGCCGGCGATCCGTACCAGGCGCGCTTCGCCGCCAACGTCGGGCTGGGCACGGCGCTGGTGTTCGCCACCTTCTCGGCCAGCCTGATCCTGTTGCTGCGCGAGCAGATCGCGGCGATCTACACCCCCGACACTGCGGTGATCCAGATTGCCGCGATGCTCATCGTGTTCGCCGCGCTGTACCAGTTCTCCGACGCCATCCAGGTGATCTGCGCCGGCGCCCTGCGCGGCTACCAGGACACCCGGGTGACCATGATCCTGACCCTGTTCGCCTACTGGGGCATCGGCCTGCCGGTGGGTTACCTGCTCGGCCTGACCGAGGTGCTCGGCCCGGCCAGCGGCCCGAGCGGCTTGTGGCAAGGCCTGATCGCCGGCCTGACCTGCGCCGCGCTGATGCTGTCGATCCGCCTGGTGCGTTGCACCCGCCGGCACATTCGCCGGGCGGACAAGGGCTAACCAGACACAAGGGGCCACGCTGCGGCCTTACAGACTGAACCGCGCAGTGTTGTCGTTCAGCGCCCGGCTGCCTTTGCTCAGGGTATCCGCCGCCTGGTTCACCGCACGGGCGCCGTCCAGCAAACGCCCGGCCGCCTGATCCACCTGCTGGATATTGCCACTCACCTCATCGGCGGTGGCCGCCTGCTCTTCCACAGCAGTGAGAATCTGCGCCAGGGTATCGGTCACGCCCTGCACGGCACTGGCGATCTCCTCCAGGCGCCCGCCCAGCCCGGTCACCGAGTGCGCGTCATGGACCGCCTGGTCGCACGCGGCCTGCATCAGGCTCACGGCCTGGGTCACGGTGCTGCGCAGGCTTTCGACGGTGCTGGCGATTTCCGCCGTGGATGCCTGGGTACGTTGCGACAGGCTGCGGACTTCATCGGCCACCACGGCGAATCCGCGCCCCTGATCCCCGGCCCGCGCCGCCTCGATGGCGGCGTTGAGCGCCAGCAGGTTGGTCTGCTCGGCAATGCCGCGAATGGCATCGACCACCGACTGGATCTGCTGCCCCTGTTCGCTCACCCGCCCCAGCGCCTCGGCGGTCTCGCCCAGACGACGATTGAGCTGCTGAATGCTGTCGGTGGTGCGCTGGCTGTCGCGGTTGCTGTCTTCGGCGATCAGGCGGGTGTGGCGGGCGCTGTCGGAGGCCTGCTCGCAGCTTTTGGCCACGCCCTGGGACGTCGCCGCCAGTTGCGTGGCGGCGGCGGCAATCTGGCTGATCTGCTGTTGCTGCTTCTCGACATCCTGCAGGGTGTCGTTGGACTGGCTGTTGAGCGCCAGCACCGCCGAGCCCAGTTGCCGGGTTTCATGGTTGACCCCCAGCAGGCTGGCGCGCAACTGCACCACCGCGACGTTCAACGCCTGGCTGATGGCGGCCAGTTCGTCGCGCCCTTGCACCGACACCTCGACGCACAGGTTGCCGTCACGCAGCGACTCGGCCAGGGTGGTGATGCCCCTGGCGCTACGACGGATCGACGCCTGCAGGCAGGCGAACAGGTACAGGGCGACCAGCAGCAGAACGCCAATAGTCACGCCCACGGGAATGAATTCACGGTTGGACTGGTCATGGTAGTCGCCCAGGCGCTGGTCCAGGGCCTGCAGCGACTGCTCGCGCAAGGCGGCCATCTCGTCCAGCAGGTGCCCGACATTGCGCTCGAAGTCGGCGGGCTTGAGTACGATGGCGCTGCCGAACACCCCCTCGTCCAGCACGTTCAACTCGGCATCGAGCACCTTGAGGGTCGCCTCATAGCGCGCGGCCCAGCCCTGCAGCTCGGGGGGCAGACGGGTCTGCAGCGACCCCGCGATCTTGACCATCTGCTCGCGGGCATCGCCAATGCGGCTGCGCAGGTCACGCATCTGCAACCGGCTTTGCAGGCTGAACTGGCCGGACACCAGCGAGGTCTGGCCGATACTGGCCATGCGGCCGATGCGCTCGATCAGGTCCGGGGTCTGCTGGGTCGACAGCTGCATCAGTAGATAAGTATCCAGCCACGGGTCGAGGATCAGCCCGGTGTCCATGGCGATCTGTTCGCGCAAGGCTTGCAGGTGACCGAGGGTGGTGGTGAAGCGATCGTAGCCATCGGGCCACCAGCCGACACCGCGCAATGACTGGGTGTCCAGACCAGTGACCGAGGCCCGCAGGGTTTCATGACGTGCCCGGCTGTCGGCGCCGGCCTGCTCCTTGTCCAGCACATCGCCCAATTGCCTGAGCGCCTGCTCGATCCGCGGAACGGCAGCATCGATCTCGCCCATGACTTGACGCGCTTCGGCGGTGGGTTCGCGCAGGATATCGACCGCCTTCCAGCGCGCCGCACGGTAGCGCTGGGCCGACAACTCGCGCTCCAGTTCATCGACCGCCTGCAACTGGCGAACCCCCGACTGCTCGCCCGCGATCACCGCCAGCCGGGCGCGGTAATCCGCCCCGATCAGCCAGAGACTGAACATCAGCGGCAGCATGAACAGCAGGAACAACACCTGAAACTTGCGCGCAAAGCCAAAACGCCCCAGCAAACGCATACCCGGCGACAACAGACCGATCATTTCCCACTCCCGCGCATGAGGCCCCTGGCAACCGGAAACGCTCTCGCAAACGTTTCCGGTCAAAGGCAATGGCATTTCGCTAGCAACCTGTGGGCCAGCTGGAAGCGAGGTCCGGAGGGCAAGGGATCGCTCAGCGTCTGCTGGCGTCGGCGCACCGATTTCGTGCACCTCAGTCAGGCAAGCGTCACTGGAAGAAACAGCGCGGAGTAACAAACAGCGGTGTGGGTCCGACCGATGCCGGGAAGGCGGCGCGGGGCACCGCTTCCCGGCCGGGCGTCAGTCGGCCTTCTTGCGGATCCAGTACAGGTACGTACCGCCTTCTTCTTCCTGCTGCACCAGTTCATGGCCGAGGAAGACACAGAACTTGGGAATGTCGCGGCGGGTGGACGGATCGGTGGCGATCACCTTGAGCAGGCCGCCAGCGGCGATATCGCGCACGGCTTGATGCAGCATCATCACCGGCTCAGGACAGTTCAGGCCGGTGGCGTCGAGCACGGCATCTGGAGTGAAATCGGTCATTCGGGACTCCGTATTTAGTAAGCGAATTCAGCGCGACTTCAGGTCGAGACGGCGCAGGTGGCAGGTCACTTCCTCACGGTCGTGATAAAGCTGCTTGCAGCCGATCGAGACTTTCACCTTGCGCGCCTTGAAGCCTTCCTCGATGCGGTCCAGCAGACGCCGGACCTCGGCATAGCGCTGCTTCATCGGCAGCTTCAGGTTGACCACGGCTTCACGGCAATGCCCGTCGCCCAGCCATTCCTCGATCATCGCCGCGGTACGGGCGGGCTTTTCGACGATGTCGCAGACCATCCAGTCCACGGTCTGCTTCGGCTTCCAGGTGAAGCCATCGACCATCAGGTGCTGGATCAGCCCGGTGTCCATCAGGCTCTCGGCCATCGGCCCGTTGTCGATGGCCGTCACCAGCATGCCCCGCTTCACCAGCTGGTAGGTCCAGCCGCCTGGTGCGGCGCCCAGATCGACGCCGGTCATGTCGTCGGACAGGCGCTGGTCCCACTGCTCGCGGGGAATGAAGTGGTGCCAGGCTTCTTCCAGCTTGAGGGTCGAGCGGCTCGGGGCCTCGCGGGGGAACTTGAGGCGCGGGATGCCCATCGGCCACATGGCCGAGTTGTTGCCGTCGGCGACGCCGAGGAACACCCGCCGGCCACTGACGAAGGTCAGCAGCAGGCGTGCGCCGGGGCCATTGTCCAGCAGGCGTCCGGCCTTGAGCAGCGCCTTGCGCAGCGGCCCCTCGAACTTGCGGCAGAAGGTCGAGAGCTCCTTACCGTCGTTGCTGTCCATCACTTCCAGCCACAGGCTGCCGGCTACCGGGTAGTCCGCCAGGTGTTCCAGCAGCACGCTGATGCGGTCGGTTTCCGGCAATTCGACGAAACTGCCACGGGCCCACTGGCGCGGGAAGATCAGGTCCTTGAAGCGCAGTTCGCGCATCAGCCGCTCGGCGCCCTCGGCATCGTTGCAGATGAACTCGGCGCAGGCGCTCTGCGGCTTGGCCTTGGCATAACCGGCAACGCCCAGGCGTGCGGCGTGCTCGCTGATCTCGGAACAGACCTCACCCTCGAAACCGGGCCGGCAATGCATGAACAGGGTATTCATCACTCACTCCAGAACGGCTGGCGGCGGTGGCGCCCCAACCTTGACCGGGCGCAAGCCGCCCCGGTGGAAAATCGGCGAATGATAAAGGACTTTCGGAACCGGCGACACGCCCCGTCGGTCCAGTACAGGGTCAGGCGTATGAAACAGGACTAACCTGACTGTTCAGCCAGGTCCGTGCCGTGCGGACTGTCACAGAGGCGGTGAAGCGGCAACAGCAGCGAAGAAAGCCGCTTACCGGCCCAGAAGGAGTTGGTAGATGTCCTCGCTCGATAGCCTGAAAACCCTCAAGACCCTGACGGTGAAAGACCGTCACTACCATTACTACAGCCTCAGCGAGGCCGCCCGTCAGCTAGGCGACCTGCAGCGCCTGCCGATGTCGCTGAAAGTGCTGCTGGAGAATCTGCTGCGCTGGGAAGACGGCGAGACCGTCACCGGCGCCGACCTCAGCGCCCTGGCCGACTGGCTCAAGGAACGCAGCTCCGACCGCGAGATCCAGTACCGCCCGGCGCGGGTACTGATGCAGGACTTCACCGGCGTGCCGGCGGTGGTCGACCTCGCCGCCATGCGTGCGGCCATGGCCCAGGCCGGCGGCGATCCGCAGCGGATCAATCCGCTGTCGCCGGTGGATCTGGTGATCGACCACTCGGTGATGGTGGACAGCTACGCCAGCCCCGCCGCCTTCGCCGAGAACGTCGATATCGAGATGCAGCGCAACGGCGAACGCTACGCCTTCCTGCGCTGGGGCCAGGACGCCTTCGACAACTTCCGCGTGGTGCCGCCGGGCACCGGTATCTGTCACCAGGTCAACCTCGAATACCTCGGCCGCACCGTCTGGACCCGCGACGAAGACGGCCGCACCTTCGCCTTCCCCGACACCCTGGTGGGCACCGACTCCCACACCACCATGATCAACGGTCTCGGCGTGCTCGGCTGGGGCGTGGGCGGGATCGAAGCCGAGGCGGCGATGCTGGGCCAGCCGGTGTCGATGCTGATTCCGGAAGTGATCGGCTTCAAGCTCACCGGCAAGTTGCGCGAGGGCATCACCGCCACCGACCTGGTGCTGACCGTGACGCAGATGCTGCGCAAGAAAGGCGTGGTGGGCAAATTCGTCGAATTCTATGGTGACGGCCTGGCCGACCTGCCGCTGGCCGACCGCGCCACCCTGGCCAACATGGCCCCGGAATACGGCGCGACCTGCGGGTTCTTCCCGGTGGACGACGTCACCCTGGAGTACCTGCGCCTGTCAGGCCGCCCGAGCGAGACGGTGGAGCTGGTCGAAGCCTATTGCAAGGCCCAGGGCCTGTGGCGCCTGCCGGGCCAGGAGCCGCTGTTCAGCGACAGCCTGGCGCTGGACATGGGTGAAGTGCAGGCCAGCCTGGCCGGGCCGAAACGGCCGCAGGACCGGGTCGCCCTGCCCGGTGTCAGCCAGGCCTTCGACGACTTCCTCGGCCTCAACGTACGGCGCGCCAACGCCACGGGCGACCAGCCGGGCGAGACCCGCTTCAGCCTCGACGGCGCCGAGCATCCACTGAAAGACGGCTCCGTGGTGATCGCCGCCATCACCTCCTGCACCAACACCTCCAACCCCAGCGTAATGATGGCCGCCGGCCTGCTGGCGAAAAAGGCCGTGGAAAAGGGCCTCAAGCGCAAGCCGTGGGTGAAAAGCTCGCTGGCGCCCGGCTCCAAGGTGGTCACCGACTATTATGCCGCCGCCGGCCTGACCCGCTACCTCGATGAACTGGGCTTCGACCTGGTGGGCTACGGCTGCACCACCTGCATCGGCAACTCCGGGCCATTGGCCGAGCCGATCGAGGAAGCCATTGCCCAGACCGACCTGGTGGTGGCGTCGGTGCTTTCGGGCAACCGCAACTTCGAGGGTCGGGTTCATCCGCTGGTCAAGACCAACTGGCTGGCCTCGCCGCCGCTGGTGGTAGCCTATGCCCTGGCCGGCAGCGTGCGCCTGGACCTCAGCCGCGACCCGCTGGGCAACGACGCCAATGGCCAGCCGGTGTACCTGCGGGACATCTGGCCGAGCCAGCAGGAAATCGCCGCCGCCGTGGCGCAAGTGGACACGGCGATGTTCCACAAGGAATACGCCGAGGTCTTTGCCGGCGACGCGCAATGGCAGGCCATCGAGGTGCCGCAGGCGGCGACCTATGTCTGGCAGGACGATTCCACCTACATCCAGCATCCACCGTTCTTCGAAGGCATTTCCGGACCACCGCCGAGCATCGCCGATGTCCATGGCGCACGAATCCTGGCACTGCTGGGCGACTCGGTGACCACCGACCACATCTCCCCCGCCGGCAACATCAAGGCCGACAGCCCCGCCGGGCGCTACCTGCGGGCCAAGGGTGTGGAACCGAAGGACTTCAACTCCTACGGCTCGCGGCGCGGCAACCATGAGGTGATGATGCGCGGCACCTTCGCCAACATCCGTATCCGCAACGAAATGCTTGGCGGCGAAGAAGGCGGCAACACCCTGCATGTGCCCAGCGGCGAGAAGCTGGCGATCTACGACGCGGCGATGCGCTACCGCGACGAAGGCACGCCGCTGGTGGTGATCGCCGGGCAGGAATACGGCACCGGATCAAGCCGCGACTGGGCCGCCAAGGGCACCAACCTGCTGGGGGTCAAGGCGGTGCTGGCGGAGAGCTTCGAGCGCATCCACCGCTCCAACCTGGTGGGGATGGGCGTGCTGCCACTGCAGTTCAGCGCCGGACAGGACCGCAAGCAGCTCAAGCTCACCGGCCGCGAACGCATCGATATCCTCGGCCTCACGGGCACGCGGATCGAGCCGCGGATGAGCCTGCACCTGCGCATCGTTCGCGAGGACGGCAGCGAGGAAACCATCGCCGTGCTGTGCCGCATCGATACCCTCAACGAGGTGGAGTACTTCAAGGCCGGCGGGATCCTGCACTACGTGTTGCGGCAACTGATCGGGCGCTGAAACCACGGAGGTGGCGGATTCATCCGCGATCGGCGGCGCAGCCGTCGTAGAACCTGAGTCCCCGGCCATACTGCCGCATCCGGGATACAGGTTTTATGGCCGCTGCGCGCCCAATCGCGGCTAAAGCCACTCCCACAAGGTTCTGGGCCCACCCGGTTCACTTGCGCATGAACCATCAGTCACTCACTGACTTATGTTGCGAAAATGTGAAAGAATGCGCGCAAATTACCTGAACGTGCGGATTTCGCTTAGCTCAGGCGGTGTCGGCGGATATTGAGCAAGATCAATAAAACCCAAATATTCATTCAATAATTTCCCGTGATTGCCGATATCACGCGAAAGCCTTGCGGATTGAACAGCTTATGCGTAACAACCAGCCGATTACCCAGCGCGAACGGACTTTCCCTGCCCAACAACGGTTGATCTCCACTACCGATGCCAAGGGTGTCATTACCTACTGCAACGACGCCTTCATCGAGATCAGCGGGTTCTCCCGCGAAGAGTTGATGCGCGCCCCGCACAACCTGGTTCGCCACCCGGATGTGCCGCCGGCGGTGTTCGCGCATATGTGGAGCACGCTCAAGCAAGGCCTGCCGTGGATGGGCATCGTCAAGAACCGCTGCAAGAGCGGCGACCACTACTGGGTCAACGCCTACGTCACGCCGATCTTCGAGAACAACCAGGTGGTGGGCTACGAATCCGTGCGGGTGAAACCGACCGCCGAGCAAGTGCGCCGTGCCGAGGCGCTGTACAAGCGCATCAACGATGGCAAGGCCGCCATCCCGCGCCGTGACAAGTGGCTGCCGGTGCTGCAGGACTGGCTGCCGTTCATCCTGGTCAGCCAGATCGGCTTCTTGATCGGCATCTGGCTGGGTCATTCCTGGGGCTTCGCGCTGGCCGCGGCGCTGTCGGTGCCGCTGGGCCTGCTCGGCCTGAGCTGGCAGCAACGCGGCCTCAAGCGCCTGCTGCGCCTGGCCGAACAGACCACCTCCGACCCGCTGATCGCACAGATGTACACCGACAGCCGCGGTGTCCAGGCGCGCCTGGAAATGGCCATGCTCAGCCAGGACGCCCGCCTGAAGACCTGCCTGACCCGCCTGCAGGACACCGCCGAGCACCTCAACGAGCAAGCCCGTCAATCGGACGCACTTGCCCACAACAGCTCCTCCGGCCTGGAACGCCAGCGCGTGGAGACCGAGCAGGTCGCCGCCGCCGTCAACCAGATGGCCGCCACCACCCAGGAAGTGGCCAACCACGTCCAGCGCACCGCCGATGCCACCCAGGCCGCCAACCGCCTCACCGACCGTGGCCGCAGCATCGCCGGGGAAACCCGCGACGCCATCCAGCGCCTGTCCACCGCCGTGGGCGAGACCGGCCAGACGGTGACCCAACTGGCGCGCGACAGTGACGAAATCGGTGGCGTGGTCGATGTGATCAAGGGCATCGCCGACCAGACCAACCTGCTGGCACTGAACGCCGCCATCGAAGCGGCCCGCGCCGGCGAGATGGGTCGCGGCTTTGCCGTGGTGGCCGACGAAGTACGGCAACTGGCACAGCGTACCAGCGAATCCACCGGGCAGATCCACGGCCTGATCGCCAAGCTGCAGCAAACCGCGAACAATGCCGTGCAGACCATGGAAACCGGTCACCGCCAGGCCGAAGAAGGCGTGGCGCGAGTAATGGAAGCGGACCAGGCACTGGTGGGCATCAGCGAAGCGGTGGCCAACATTACCGACATGGCCACCCAGATCGCCGCGGCCACCGAACAGCAGACCTCGGTGGCCGAAGAGATCAGCCGCAACATCAGCACCATCGCGGCGCTGGCGGACCAGACCTCGGAGCAGGCCCAGCATTCCGCCCTGCTCAGCGAAGAACTGACGCAGACCGCGACCACCCAGTACTCGCTGGTGGAGCGGTTCAACCGCTGAAGCTTGATCGCGAAAACGCAAAGGCCCGGAAACCTGAGTTTCCGGGCCTTTTCATTGGAAACCTGAGCCCCCGATCAGCCTGACACACCCGTAGAGACAGGTTTTGTGGCCGCTGCGCGCCCAATCGCGGCTGAAGCCGCTCCTACGGGGATTGCAGCGACCGGGCTATCAGTCGAGCGCCAGGCGACTCTCGAAATACCGCTCCTCGCCCGTCAGCGGGTCGTTGAACCGCACGCTGCGCGCCAGCAACTTCAGCGGCTTCGAATAATCATCCTCGCCCCGCACCACGTCCGGATAAAACGGATCGTTGCACAGCGGTGCGCCCAGGGCCGCCATGTGCACGCGCAACTGGTGGGTCTTGCCGGTCACCGGCGACAAGGCGTAACGCCACAGCTCGCCCTTTTTCTCCAGCACGTCGGCGATGGTCTCGCTATTGCTCACACCCTCCACTTCCTGCATGCGGAAGAAGGGTTCGCCGCTGACCATCCGGCTCTTGTGCACCAGCGGAAAATCCAGATCCGGCAAGGCAGGCGCAATAGCCTGGTAATGCTTGTCGATCTGCCGTGTGGGAAAGAGTTGCTGGTAGGCGGTACGGCTTTCAGGATTGGCGGAGAACAGCACCAGGCCGGCGGTGTGCCGGTCGATGCGGTGCAGCGGCACCAGGTGCGGGTTGTCGAGACGCCGGATCAGGCGGCGCAGCAAGGTCTGCTCGACATACTCGCCGGTGGGCGTCACCGGCAGGAAATGCGGTTTGTCCGCCACCACCAGGTGCTCGTCGTGATACAGGATGTGCTCCTGCACCGGAATCGGCTTCTCATTGGGCACTTCACGGAAATAGTGAACCCGCAGGCCCTGCCGGTACGGGTGATCGATCCGCAGCGGTTGCCCCTGGGCATCCAGCACCCGCCCACGGGCAAAGCGGTCGAGCCATTGCTCGCGACTGATCGCCTTGAAGTGGTCACACAGGCAGTCCAGCACGCTGGCCCAGTTGCCCGGCGGCAGACACACCGTACTGGCCTGATGCCGGGCCGGGTCGAAGGTAGCACTCATGGAAACGCTCACAGCCAAATGGCCGGCGATTATCCCGCATGGCGCCCGCCTCAGCCAGCCTCGGCGGACGCTCCGTCGCAGGCGCTTTTCAGCCAGCGCAGCACCTCCACCGCTTCCCAGCGACTGGCGTCGTACAGCGCATAGGCCTGGCCCTGGTAGCCGACCACATCCAGCGGCCGGTGAAACCCGGCCCGCTGGAACAGCGCCTCGATCTCGGCGAAGCAGGTATTGAAGTGGACCTTGCCGAAGGGCGTGCGGTCATCGGTGACCAGCCCGTCGCCGCGCAGATCCGCCACCGCCTCGCGCACCTCGTCGACGGGCATGTGGTTGACGCTGTATTTCAATTGTTCGACGTTGACCATCACTGTTTCTCCGGGCTCGAAAAACGCCCGCCAATACTGTATTTATATACAGCATAGAAGGCAGGCGACATGAACGTCAATCGACGCCGGGATTCACTGCAGCCCCGGCAGGTAGCCGGTACCCTTGCGGATGGTCAGGACTTGCTGGCGCTGCGCGGTTTCAGCAAGGCCCAGATGGACCCAGCCATCGTACTCGAGGATCAGTTGATCAAACGGCAAGCCGCTGTCGATGATGCGCCGGGCCAACTCCCGCGGAGTCAGGGAAACGGCAATGATGTCCGCAGCCAGGCCACGGACATGGGCACTGCTGGCCGCACCGCCGATCTTGCGGTTCAGCGCCTTGCTGCGGTAGCCGCTGCTGATCAGGATCGGCCTGTCGACCAGGCTGCGCACCGCCTCGAGGGTCTGGCACAGCTCCACGAGGTTGGCGATGCTCTGGCTGTCGGGGGAATTGTCGATTCCTTCGCGATTGGCAATCTGCGAGGTGGTCATTTCGGCAAGGGTGAAATGCGGGGTCAGAAACATGGGGGCCACTCCTTTGACTGGAAAATCCGCGCTGGTCGCCACCAGCGACCCTGAATTCTCCGACCGACGATAAATCGGTGCACCCCGGCTTGTGCATCAGGATGTGAATCCCCTCCTCACCCCAGAAACGCCACCACCTGCTCGCCGTCGAAGGGCCAGTTCAGTTCGGCGCCGGTGTCGTTGCGCCGCAGCACCGGGATCGACAACCCGTAGCGCTCGAACAGGGCCTGGTCGTCAGCGATGTCCACCAGCTCGACCAGCAACCCATGCTCGACGAATGGCATCAACAGCGCCTCCGCGACCTCACACAGGTGGCAACCCAGGGTGCCGTACAGTTGGCATTCAGGCAGCATGAAAAATACCGAAACAAAGTGAGCGAAGGCTTCATTCTAGGACGGCGAAAAAAACCCGTCGAGGCGTGCCGCGCAACCGCAGGCACCTTTGACCTGGATCAATTCACCCGATCCGCGATCGCCGTAACCTTTTCACTTTTGCCCGTTTTTTACATGGAGTGTGTGGTGTGTTCGCAAACCTGCTGATCATCCTGGCATCGTCGCTGGTCGTCATCGCGGTATTCAGACGCCTGCAATTACCGCCGGTGCTGGGCTACCTGTGCGTCGGGCTGTTCGTCGGCCCCACCGCGCTGGACTGGGTCAACGAAAGCGAAGAGCTGCCGGACCTGGCCGAAATGGGCGTGGTGTTCCTGCTGTTTTCCCTGGGCCTGGAGTTCTCCCTGTCGAAAATGCTGGCGTTGCGCCGCGTGGTGTTCGGCCTGGGTAGCGCCCAGGTGGTCTGCACCGGGCTGTTGCTGGCCGGGATGCTGTCGCTGCTGGGGATGCCCGGCACCGCGGCGCTGCTGCTCGGCGGCGGCCTGGCGCTGTCGTCCACGGCCATCGTCAGCAAGGAGCTGACCAGCCTCGGCGAGATCTTCAGCAGCCATGGCCAGAACGCCATTGGCGTGTTGCTGTTCCAGGACGTGATCGCGGTATTGCTGCTGACGCTGGTTCCGGTGTTCGCCGGCGAAAGCGGCCAGGCCTGGTACTGGGCGCTGCCACTGACGCTGGCCAAGACCGTGGTGCTCTTCGTCGGCCTGCTGCTGGCCAGTCGCTGGCTGCTGCCACGGCTGTTCCACGAGGTGGCCAGCTCGCACTCGGCCGAACTGTTCGTGCTGCTGGCGCTGGTGATCGTCCTGCTCACGGCCTGGCTGACCCACCTGCTCGGCCTGTCGCCGGCCCTCGGCGCCTTCCTCGCCGGCATGCTGCTGGGCGAGAGCAACTACCGGCACCAGATCGAGGCCGATATCCGGCCGTTCCGCGACATTCTGCTGGGGCTGTTCTTCGTCAGCATCGGCATGCTCATCGACCTGCACCTGTTCGCCAGCCACGGCCTGGAAATCCTCGCCCTGACCCTCGGCCTGCTGGTGTTGAAAGGCTGCGTGGTGGCGGCGTTGGTGCGGGTTCGCGGCAGCGACGCGGAAACCGCCTGGCGCAGCGGCCTGGCCCTGGCCCAGGGCGGTGAATTCTGTTTCGCGCTGATGGCGCAGATGCAGCAGAGCAGCCTGCTGCCCGAAGAGCTGGGCCACCTGCTGCTGGCGGCGACCTTCTGCTCGATGCTGGTCACCCCGCTGCTGCTGCGCGCCGCCCCCGCCATCGCCCTGCGCCTGCACCGCAAGCCCAACGAAGAAGTGCACCTGGAAGAGATCGAGGCGCAGAGCGCCAACCTCGATGGCCATGTGCTGATCTGCGGCTATGGTCGCGTCGGCCAGTCCATCGGCCGCTTCCTGCGTCGCGAACAACTGGCCTTCATCGCCCTGGACGATGATCCGGTGCGCGTCCAGGAAGCTGCCGCCGGCGAGAACTGCGTGCACTACGGCGACTCCCGTCGCGGCGAACTGCTCGAAGCCATCGGCCTGGAACGGGCGCGCCTGCTGGTGATCGCCGTGGACAACACCGAAGTGGCGATGAGCGTGCTCAAGGCCGCGCGCCAGCGCAACAGCCAGATCCCGATCCTCGTGCGCACCCGCGACGACAGCCTGCGCGACGAACTGCGCGCCGCCGGCGCCAGCGCCGTGGTGCCTGAGGTGCTGGAATCGAGCGTGATGCTGGCCTCCCACGCACTGGTGATGCTCGGCGTGCCGGAAGAGCGGGTACGCGAGCGGGTCGAGGAAGTGCGGCAAAGCCGCTACCGCTTGCTGCAAGGCTTCTACCACGGCGCCCAGACCCAGCCAGTGGACAGCGAAGGCCAGCCCAAAGTGATGATGCACGCGGTCAACCTCGGTGCCGATGCCTACGCCTGCGGGCGCCGGCTGGACGACCTGCGCCTGGAGCACCTGGGCGTCGAGCTGCGCGCCGTGCACCGCAACGGCGACGAGCTGCCGGCCGAGGCCGGCACCTGCCTGCATGCCGGCGACGCAGTGCTGTTGTGCGGCCCGCTGGCGGCGATCGAGGCCGGTGAAGCGCGGCTGCTCGCCGGTCGCTGAAACCGTCAGTCCTGGCTGGTGGCGCCGATCTTGTGGATCGACAGGTCGGCGCCGTAGTACTCCTGCTCCTGGCTCAGGCGCAGGCCGTGCACGCGCTTGATCAGGCCATACACGGCAAAGCCGCCGACCAGCGCCACAGCGACACCAGCGAGGCTGCCGATCAGCTGGCTGGCCAGGCTCACGCCACCGAGGCCGCCCAAAAGCTCCTGACCAAAGATGCCGCAGGCGATACCGCCCCACACGCCGCAGATACCGTGCAGCGGCCAGACACCGAGCACATCGTCGATCTTCCAGCGGTTCTGGGTCGCGGTGAAGCACCAGACGAACAGAGCCCCGGCAATCGCACCGGTCACCAGGGCGCCCACCGGGTGCATCAGATCGGAGCCGGCGCAGATCGCCACCAGTCCGGCCAGCGGGCCGTTGTGCAGAAAGCCCGGGTCATTGCGCCCCACCAGCAGTGCGGCAACGGTGCCGCCGACCATCGCCATCAGCGAATTGACCGCCACCAGGCCACTCACCGCCGAGAGGGTCTGGGCACTCATCACGTTGAAGCCGAACCAGCCGACGATGAGAATCCACGACCCCAGCGCCAGGAACGGAATGTTCGATGGCGCGAAGGCCACCAGGCGACCGTCGCGGTAGCGGCCGTTGCGCGGGCCGAGCAGCAGCACCGCCGCCAGCGCCAGCCAGCCGCCCATGGCGTGCACCACCACGGAGCCGGCAAAGTCGTGGAAGCCGGCACCGAAGCGCTCCTGCAGCCAGGCCTGCACCCCGAAGTTGCCATTCCAGACGATGCCTTCGAAAAACGGATAGACGAAGGCGACGATCAGCAGCGTCGCGCACAGTTGCGGGGCAAAGCGTGCCCGCTCGGCGATACCGCCGGAGATGATCGCCGGAATCGCCGCGGCGAAGGTCAGCAGGAAGAAGAACTTCACCAGCCCGTAGCCGTGCTCGGCGCCCAGGGTCGCGGCCGGGTGCAGGAAATGCGTGCCGTAGGACAGCCAGTAGCCGATGAAGAAGTAGGCCAGGGTCGAGACAGCAAAGTCGCTGAGGATCTTCGACAGTGCATTGACCTGGTTCTTGTGGCGCACGGTGCCCACTTCAAGGAAGGCGAAACCGGCGTGCATGGCCAGCACCATGACCGCGCCAAGCAGAATGAACAGGGTATTGGAGCCCTGGACCAGGGAGTCCACGGCGCTTTGCAAGTTTTCCATCGGGTCGGCAGGCCTGCACAAGGGAAAAAGCACCAAAGCAGTTCGCGAGCCCTCCGGGGCGCACCAACCTGGATCAGTTGGCCACCCATCCATGGGCGGAAAAACCGCTGCGTGATGATTTTTCCAGGGTTCGTCTTGAATTGAGTTATGGTTGAAACGCCATCCAGAGCGGCCCGCGCCCGGAAACGGCGCAGGCGCCCAAGCCGGCGCACCACTGCGAAGCAAATGCTGTACCAGCCACATCCAGTGAACCTTCGGCGCCGCCCCGCACTCGAAACTTCAGATTGCCAACCCCTCAGGGAGAACCGTATGGCCCGTAAAACCGCAGAGACCGCCCAGGACATCCTCAAGGCCGATTTCCAGGCACTGGTACGCGATACCGAAAAACTTCTGGAGCACACCGCCACCCTCGCCGGCGACCAGGCCGACGAGCTTCGCGCGCAGATTCGCGACAGCCTGCTGCGCGCCCGGGAAACCCTTCAGGAAACCGAAGACAACCTGCGCCAGCGCGGCCAGGCGGCCCTGACCAGCACTGAAGACTACGTGCAGAGCAACCCCTGGCAGTCCATCGGCATCGCCGCCGGGGTGGGCTTCCTGATCGGTCTCCTGGCCAGCCGCCGCTGAGGGCCGGGCAATGGAAAATCACACCACCGGCTCTTCCACCCGCCGCCTGGGTGCCGCCGTTCTCGGCCTGCTGCACGGCCATGTGGAACTGTTCGGCATCGAGCTGCAAGAGCAGAAAGCGCGCACCCTGAACCTGCTGCTGTTCGCCGGCCTGGCCCTGGTCTTCGCCCTGCTGCTGCTCACGGCACTGTCGGCGTTGCTGCTGGTGCTGCTGTGGGACAGCTACCGCCTCGCCGGAATCGTCGGGCTCTGTGTGTTCTACAGCCTGGCGGCGCTGTTCTGCGCCGTGCGCCTCAAAGCGGCGGTGCACGATGAGCGTTCGCCGTTCAGCGGCACCCTCGAAGAACTTGCCAAGGACCGGGAGCGCCTGTTGCCATGAGCCTGCCTGAACTGCCTCAGACCACCGATCGCCGGGAGCTGCGCAAGGCGCTGGTGCGCCTGCGCATGGAAATGCACCGTCAGGAAATCCGCCACGAAGGCGGCCAGGCCCTGGACCAGGCGCTCAAGCCATTGACCCGCCTGCGCAGCATGGGCGACAACCTGCAAAGCAGCCTGCAGGGCGGTTTCGGCATCAAGCACGCGCCGCTATGGGGCATGGGAGCCGTGGTACTGCTGGGTTTCCTCACCGGCAAAGGGGCGCGCGGCGACGGCCTGGGCCGCATGACCAAGCTCGCCGGTAGCCTTTTGCCACTTATTCGCCTGTTCATCCAGCCGCCACCCCCTCCGCGCTGAGGGAACTGGCGGCATTCTTGCAGAACGAAACCCTTCAAGGCGGGCGCAGGCCCGCCCGAAGCGTTTCGCGCCTGACTTCAAGAACAACAAGGAGCCGCCGTGTCCGACGAGCAACCGCTCGCCTGTTTCCAGCCGTTCATCGACACTGCCACAGGCCGTATCGCTGGCGTCGAAGCCCTGGGGCGCCTGCGCCGAAGCGATGGTCAATTGCGTTCGGTGGGGCCGCTGTTCAGTGATCCGCGGATACCCTCCGACGATCTGCTGCAGCTCGACCGGACCTTGCGGGAACAGGCCCTGAAAAAATTTCGCGAAGCCCCGGAAGACTGGTTCCTGAGCCTGAACATTTCGCCACGCTGGGTCAGCGAACTGCAGCCCGGCCAGTCGTTGCCGAGCCTGATGCAACTGCAGCAACAGGGCATCGATCCGCAGCGGGTGGTGTTCGAGATCACCGAACTGGGCGGCGACCGCGAGCGCCTGGCCATGGTCACCCGTCACTACCGCGATGCCGGCGCCCGCATCGCCATCGACGACTTCGGCGCCGGCTATTCGCAACTGGACCGGGTGCTGTCGCTGCAGCCGGATATCCTCAAGCTGGACATGCGCCTGTTCCAGGCCGCCGCCCGCGGCGGACCGAGCAGCGAGGTGGTGAAGGCACTGGCGCAGATGGCCGAGAAAACCGGCTGCTGGATCATCGCCGAAGGGGTGGAAACCGAGGCCGAACTGAATTTCGCCCTCGAATGCGGCGCCCGCTACCTGCAGGGTTTTCTCTTCGCCGGGGCCGAGCCGGGCTTCTTTCCCGCGCAGACCTTCGCCGGCCGTTTCGCCCAACTGCGTGAGCAGTACGTGCAGAGCAAGCTGGCCGAGCGCGGGCGGCTCATGCAGCGTCGCCAGCAACTGGTGGAACTGATGCCGCAGTTGCAGCACTGGGCCCTGGCCAAGGCGCCCATCGAAGCGCTGCCCGATCTCAGGGCCTATCCCTGGCTGCTGCGCTTTTTCCTGTGCGACCGCCACGGCACGCAACTGACGCCCAACCTGGAGTGGCGCCAGCAAAGCTGGCATGTCGACTCCAGCTACCTGGGCCACAACTGGTCGTGGCGCCCCTACTTCTATCACCTGCTGGCCGAAGGCTGGAACGAACGCCGGCTGATTCTCTCCAGCACCTACCGCGATGCCACCACCAACCAGTACTGCCTGACTGCCGGGCAATTCTTCGACGACGGGCGCCGCCTGCTGTTGATCGACGTGGACGCTGCCGGACTTTGAGCTTGCGGCAAGGCGGCCGACACGGGAAGCTAGCCGCCTGCCCTTGATATGGAGAACCGGCCTTGGACTGGCACACACTGCTCACTCGCGAACGCCTTGGCAAAACCCTGCACAGCTCCGAAGAGCTGGGTCGCAGCCCGTTCCACAAGGATCATGACCGCATTATCTTCTCCGGCGCCTTCCGCCGCCTCGGGCGCAAGACCCAGGTTCACCCGGTCACCAGCAACGACCATATCCACACACGCCTGACCCATTCGCTGGAAGTCAGTTGCGTCGGCCGCTCGCTGGGCATGCGCGTGGGCGAAACCCTGCGCGATGCCCTGCCAGACTGGTGCGAGCCGAGCGACCTGGGCATGGTGGTGCAGTCGGCGTGCCTGGCCCACGATATCGGCAACCCGCCCTTTGGCCATTCCGGCGAGGATGCCATCCGCCACTGGTTCCAGCAGGCCGCCGGGCGCGGCTGGCTGGACGCGATGAACGACGCCGAGCGTGCCGACTTCCTCAACTTCGAAGGCAATGCCCAGGGCTTCCGTGTGCTCACCCAACTGGAGTACCACCAGTTCGACGGCGGTACCCGGCTGACCTACGCCACCCTCGGCACCTACCTCAAGTACCCCTGGACCGCGCGTCATGCCGATTCGCTGGGCTACAAGAAACACAAGTTCGGCTGCTACCAGAGCGAACTGTGGCTATAGAAAACAGCCAAAAAAGACATTTTTTGAAAATCAACAGCCAAAAAGTTATAAGCAAAACTATTTTGGAATAAAAACCGCTATTGATCTTCAAAAAAAGAATAAGAAGAATCTTGCTAGACGGCTACTATACCACCAAACACAAGAGTCAATCCACCTAGATTTTTCGCCCTTTCATACAGTCAAGCCGTGGTCAAACCGGACTTGATAACATAAATTCATAATCGAGCAATATAATAATCCACCATAACTATTAATATAATTTCAAGCAAAGCGTTTAGCTATTTATCTAAAGCCGTTATCACTTCACCCCATTTATCCGCAGCATGGAAGCTTCCGGCTGAAATACAATTATTGTGGTAATGCACCGCATATTTCAAACGCAATTCTTGAATCAGTTGAGCATTCCCATGTAAATATGCACCAAAAATAAAAGCCAACATCGTTTGAGCCGGGACCGCCCCATAATGCCTAACCAAGTCAGGCAAGATAACATTGAGAACATACACAACGCCGGGATTTTTATGACCCACGTATGACTCCTCCGACTTCCTATTCAAGAACTCAATTTCATACATATGAAAAGGATATGTAGCCATTATTGATGCGACAGTTTCCCCACACGAAATTATCCGGTCGTACTGCTCAATAACAAACCAATAAACATCTTGCTCAGTCGGCAGGTGTGGCATGATAGAAACCGCCGTCCTAGCCATCATTCTATTAAGCTCATCAGCGTTCGCTGGCATTCTCTCCAACTCAACACCACAAAGCCTTAACGGTTGCTTTGGTTGAACCACCTCTTTCGCCTTTGGTTTCTCGCCCGCCTTGAATTCAACGGCACTTTGAACCACCACTTCTTCTTTTTTTCCTTTGAAAAAATCCAGCCAGCCCATCCCCGTCGCTCCCTTGATATAAATTATACTTCTACCGCTCCATACCCATTCCATTAAACTGGCGGGCCAGATGTATCGCGTAGTTATCAGTCATTCCACTGACATAATCCAAAACCTGCATAATAGCCGCATAATCACTTGAAACGCCCTTGCTATCGCCCAAAGCATTAAGGTCAAGTCCCAAAAGGTCCACTACCCTTTTTGTCTTAGAATCAGTAACACCACCACTTCTGACGAAGTTCAAGGCAGCAGCACAGCTTACATTCAGCAGAGTAGAAATCGTGCTGTATGCCCCAATCTCAAGTTCTACCTTACGGGGATGCTGGAAAATTTCTTCGCGTGCAAGAATTTTAGCAGAAATCACGCAATCACGCACATTATTACTACAGAGTTCAAATATACCAAGAGCCTTCCCAGCCATAATTTCATCATAATTACTCATAAAAGCAGCCACCCCTGCATCGACGAATGCGGAGATAACCTTACCGCGAGCCATAGATAATCTACGCCCAACCTTCATGCCTTGAGCTTCTTTTGCCAACTGGTCTCGTTGTTGCTCACCGAGAACGAGGCACAAAATATCAAAAACCTTATCCCATTCGAGAATACCCATCTCCACACCGTCCTCCAGATCAAGGATGGCGTAGCAAAAGTCATCTGAAATCTCCATCAAGTTAGCTAATGGATGGCGGCAACGCCAGCCATCACCAAGCTTTAACAACCCCGTCGCATCCGCCACCTCATCGAAAAAACCAAGTTCCGAGCAGTAAACACCATATTTATTTTTAATAGGTCGCAACTGATTAACAGCATCACCAGCCATCCACGGATACTTTATAAAAGCCCCCAATGATGCATAAGTTAGACGCATACCCCCATCATACGGATGATACTCTGAAGTTGTTAACACTCGGAACCCTTGGGCGTTCCCTTCAAATCTACGAAAGTCAGTAGCCTCATTGAAAGGCAAGTGCTCAATCATCTTCGCACCTACGTCATTAGTGAACCAATGACGTATTGCCTCTTCACCAGTGTGTCCAAAAGGCGGGTTGCCAATATCGTGAGCGAGACATGCAGTCTGTACGATATCGCCAATGTCAGAAGCTGAATAGTAATCAGGTATTAGCTTTTCCTTCAAAAGCTCCTGCCCAACTCGGACTCCGAGCGTCCTACCTACACAAGCCACCTCCAAACTATGGGTCAGGCGATTATGCACATGGTCATTGGTCGCCAGAGGATGTACCTGAGTCTTTCTTGCAAGGCGTCTGAACGCACCGGAGAAAATGACTTTATCGTGGTCCGAATGGAAAGGGGAACGACCAAGCTCCGACTTCGGGGGCCGCCCGCCTAAGCGAGTGGTGTTCAACAAGCTATCCCAACTCATCGACTTCATAAATACCCCATAACAATCATGCCAGCAAATTACTATAGAACAAGTGTCTGACATAAACAATACAGACATTTGAAGTCAAAAAAATTAAGTTGACGAGCACAAAAAAGGCCACCTTACAAGATGGCCTTAAAATCAAAAGATTTGCAAAATACTTCCGACCGAGACTATTAAGCTATCCTTCAACAATCGCCCCCTTCAGTTGAAACGACGATTTCAATTCCTCAAATTTTTTAGCCGCATCTTGCAACATCAACTTACGACCTGCATTCTCCTTTGAGTTGTAAATCAGACAGGAGATCATTATAGGAATCGATGCCACAGCGGTTCCACCTATATAGCCAAGCCATCCCTTTGTTATATAGGTTGCCAAGCCTACTCCAGCCAAGCATACTGCTGATACAATCTTGGTAGCACTAAATACTTTCATCTTCCCATCTTCGTAGTAGCTTTGATCCATAAATATCATAGCTCCGCTAAAAAGCGTTCCAGAACCGAAACATGCAAGATAACCAAAATCTTTTAAAGTAAACTCACTCACACCTGCAGCGTATCCTAATGGATATACCTTACCCATAGGGGTAACCTGATAGGCAATTGGCTCGCCGCTCTTGAATGCCATTAAAATCTTTTGCCCTACCGGTGCGTGGAGACTTTCATTGACAAGCTTGATCGGCAAAAGATCCCCATCAGGAAACTCAAGCACTACATCCAAAATCACGTCGGTGCTGACGGTATTACTAACGGATACATTTCTGCCTTGTCCGCTAGCGGTTACCGAGCCGGAGGTATGAGAACTTACAACCTTATCCCGAACAGTAACAGGAAGACACTTAAAAACCGGGGAATCATTCATGACCATTCCTTAATAAATCAATCCACGTTCTTCAGCACTTTCCAGACGCTTGCCTTGCGTCTTAGGACCTTCAGGAAACTCTTCCACTCTTTTTAAGATCAACTGATCTTGAGTGGTAGCAGTATTATCATAAGCCACCCACTCCAGAGTATTGTTATCGATTAATCTGAATTGTAGATTTTGGTCAGCCGTATCCGTAAACTCAATGAAACCTACCCGAGCACTTTGCCTTGCAAACAATCCGTTGTCGTATTCTTTAATTTTCGTTCGATACATGTACTTATCGACCTTAAAGAAATAGCCATCCTTAACCCATCTTTCAGCATAAGGATCTTTCCGCTTCAGATTTTCTTTTTCATAGAAAACGAAGCCAACGCCTTTATCGGATACCCACTTATGCCCTAAGACCTTCTCTGAAAAGTGAGAGATTTGCGTCCCATACTCCATGCTAGTTCGATCTGAAGGGAGGTCGATTTTTTCATACTTCAATGGAGCAGCATTAACCCCACCAAAGCTCAATACTAACGTTGCACCAACTATGATTTTAAAATTCATCACGCCTCCTGCATAACTACATATAGTCCAGCCGAAACATATCTGGACTGCCAATCTTCCCGATTACTTAAATATCCCAAGCTCGCTAGCACTTTCTAACTTCACTGGTTTTGGATTCTCAGGAAACTCGTCAGCTCGCCTCAGAATAAGCTGACTCTGAGTGCTGGCCGTATTTGCGTAAGGCACCCACTCCAGAGTTTTGTCGTCAATCAGTCTAAAGTGTAGGCTCTGGTCACCCGTATCCGTGAACTCAATGAACCCTACCCGAGCACTCTGCCTTGCAAACAAGCCATTATCATATTCTTTAATTTTTGTTCGATACATGTACTTATCGACCTTAAAGAAATAGGCATCCTTAACCCACCTTTCAGCATAAGGATCTTTCCGCTTCAGATTTTCTTTTTCATAGAAGACGAAGCCGACACCTTTATCGGACACCCATTTATGCCCTAAGACCTTCTCAGAGAAGTCGGAAATTTGCGTTCCGTACTCCATGCTCGTGCGATCAGGTGGGAGATCTACTTCCTGATACTTTAATGGAGCGGCATTAATGCCAGAAAAGCTTAAAAACAGCAAAGCACCAGCAATCATCCGTATTTTCATCACTTCTCCTACCAGCCAAAACTTTCATAAAAATTGATCTTGCCCAGCAGCCGTGGACACGGGTTTAAGCACACATCCTGGCCTCGAAGGCCTCTGGGCTGATGTGCCCCAGCGTGCTGTGTCGCCGCTGGCGGTTGTAATCGGTTTCGACGTATTCAAACACGGTTTCACGCATCTGGGCGCGGCTCGTGAAGCGCTCGCCGTGGATGCACTCGACCTTCAGGCTGTGGAAGAAGCTCTCTGCACAGGCATTGTCGTAGCAGTTGCCTTTGGCGCTCATGCTGCATCGCAAGTGATGGGCGCGGATCAGCTCCTGGTAAGCCGCTGAGCAGTACTGGCTGCCGCGGTCGCTATGCACGATCACGTCATTAGGCTGCCTACGTCGCCACAGCGCCATGTGCAAGGCATCGCAAACCAAGTCGGCCGTCATGCGTTCGTTCATGGCCCAGCCGATCACCATCCGTGAATACAGATCGATGACCACTGCCAGATACAGCCAGCCTTCCTCCGTATACAGGTAGGTGATGTCACCCACCCATTTCTGATTTGGCGCAGATGCCTTGAAATCCTGCTTGAGCAAGTTCTCTGCCACTGGCAGGGAGTGCTGAGAATTGGTCGTGGCCTTGAACTTCTTGGCGGCCTTGGCACGCAGTCCTTGCCGTTGCATCGAGGCGGCTACCGTCTTGCGATTGCAGGGTAGGCCGGCTTCCCGCAGGTCGTGGCAAAGCCGTGGAGCCCCGCTGCGGCCCTTGCGTGCGCTGTATGCCTGAGCGACCTGCCGATCCAGTTCGGCTCTTCGCCGCTGGCGCATTGACGGCCTGCGAGAGCACCAAGCGTAGTAACCGCTGCGGGCAACGCCCAACACGCGACACATGGCCTGGATCGAGAAATGCGCGGTATGAGTCCTCATGAAGGCGTACTTCACTTGAGGCTCTTGGCAAAGTACGCGGCGGCCTTTTTTACGATGGCCAGCTCCTCGGCGTGCTCGGCCAACAGCCGCTTGAGTCGGGCATTCTCGTCGGCCAGCGACTGCTCGCGCTCGCTGCCGGACTGAGTCTGGTGCTTCTTGCTCCGCCAGCCGTAGAGCTGGGAAGCATGCAGGCCGAGCTGTTCGGCAGCCTTGCTGACGCCAATGCGCTCGGCCAAAGCCAGCGCTTCGTCCTTGTAGGCTTGGGAATGGCGGGTGCGGGTCTGTTTCATTGGGGTTGCTTGTCTTGCCATGATTCACCTCGTTGCAGTTTATCGCTTAACGGGGTGTCCACTGGGACTGGGCAAGATCAAATCGATATAAGTTAAAAACTCAAACCACAGATCACTGGAATGTTCCACGCTCTTTTGCACTTTTCAAACGAACAGGATTTGGGTTTTCCGGAAATTCCTCAACTCGCTTGAGGATAAGTTGACTTTGAGTGCTAGCCGTATTTGCGTAAGGCACCCACTCCAGGGTTTTGTCATCAATGAGCTTGAAATGTAAGCTCTGATCACCGGTATCAGTAAATTCAATAAACCCTACGCGAGCACTTTGCCTTGCGAACAGCCCATTATTATATTCTTTGATTTTTGTCCGATACATATATTTATCGATTTCAAAGAAATAACCATCTTTAACCCATCGCTCGGCGGAAGGGTCTTTTCTTTTTAAATTTTCTTTCTCATAGAAAACAAAACCCACACCGTTGGCAGAAACCCATTTATGCCCTAAGACCTTCTCAGAGAAGTCAGAAATTTGCGTTCCGTACTCCATGCTCGTGCGATCTGGTGGTAGCTCTTGCTGCTCAAATTTAAGCGGAGCGGCAATTGCACCGCTGATCCCTAGGCAGCAAACCAAGCCGAGTGCTAGCTTCATCTTCATCCCTGTCTCCAAGCGTGACTCTCTCGCCCCACGGAATGGAGGCACGTCGCCAGTATCTCTAAGCTTCATTTGCCGAGCAACCAATCTCAGTGCCAATGCCAAGTGAAAAACACCAGCGAGGTTGGTTACAGCCTGCATCGACGCTTCATGCCAATTTCAATTTTATTCAATAAAATCAGATAGTTAGCGATTAGTCAGAATGGTTGTTTAATTGCCCGTAGTAGGCTGCCGCTACTGGAGCAGATCGCCCACAAGCTCGGGCTGCCCTTGCTGGATAACCAGCGCTGGGCACGCCATCCGCTGGTCTACCTGATGGAAGCGGCAGATGACATCTGCTATGCCCTGATCGACCTGGAAGACGGCCTGGAAATGGAACTGCTGGACTACGCCGAGGTGGAGGCACTGCTGCTCGGCCTGGTGGGCGACGACCTGCCGGAAACCTATCGCCAGCTCGGCCCGCAGGACTCGCGCCGACGCAAGCTGGCGATCCTGCGGGGCAAGGCCATCGAGCACCTGACCAATGCCGCCGCACGGGCCTTCGTCGATCAGCAGAAGGCGCTGCTGGCAGGCACGCTGCAGGGCGACCTGGTGGAGCACATGGATGGTCCGGCCAAACGTTGCGTGCTGCAGGCCAAGGACATCGCCCGCAAGAAAATCTTTCAGGACAAGCGCAAGACGCTGCATGAAATCGGCGCCTACACCACCCTGGAGATCCTGCTCAACTCCTTCTGCGGCGCGGCACTGGAGCAGCATGGCGGGCGTACGCCGTCGTTCAAGCACCGGCGCATCCTCGACCTGCTCGGCAACAACGCGCCCGACCCCGACGGCTCCCTGCACGCGGCGTTCCTGCGCATGATCGACTTCATCGCCGGCATGACCGACAGCTACGCCAGCGAGATGGCACGGGAAATGACCGGGCGTTCCAGCCCGGTGTAGAAACATCGGCGCGGGAGACCACTCCCGCGCCTGCTGAACCCGACAAAAGACAATGCCCAGACAGTCTTACGACATATCCCACTGCATATCCCAAGCAATCCTATAAACAACTTTGTAGTCATTTACCAAATAACAAGTAGGAAAATTCCTATATTAAGCTTCAACACCACTCATTTTATGTACGCGCTTCTTATCTAGGCTATGGTGCGGCCTCTACACCACTCGCTTTGGGAAGATGAGCATGCACTCTGTTTTTATTGTCGATGACCATCCTGTCATACGCCTCGCCTTGCGAATGCTGCTGGAGAACGAGGGCTACAAGATTACCGGGGAAACGGATAACGGTGTCGATGCCATGCAGATGGTCCGCGAATGCCCGCCGGACCTGATCATTCTCGACATCGGCATCCCCAGGCTCGACGGCCTCGAGGTGCTGTCGCGCTTCAACACCATGTCGCTGCCGCTGAAGATCCTGGTGCTGACCGCACAGTCACCGGCGCTTTTCGCCATTCGCTGCATGTTGTCCGGTGCCTGCGGATATGTCTGCAAACAGGAAGACCTCACTGAATTGCTGAGTGCAATCAAGGCAGTATTGTCCGGTTATAACTATTTCCCCAGTCAGGCCATTGCACCGCTGCGTCATCCGTTCGAAACACCGGAAGAGATCGAGCGGTTCAAACTGGTAAATGACCGCGAACTCATGGTTCTGCAACTTTTCGCCCAGGGTCGGAGCAATAAGGAAATTGCTGAAGGTATGTTCCTCAGCAATAAAACCGTCAGCACTTACAAGAAGCGCCTGATGCAGAAACTCAAGGCCCGTTCTCTGGTGGAACTGATCGAAATGGCCAAACGCAACGAACTGGTGTGAAGGTAACCATGCTCAAGCCTATGCTGTTCTGCGTGCTGCTGCTCGCGGCCTGGATAAGCCCGGTGGCAGCGGAGGAGGACGGCGCGGTCAACTACAAACTGCTCAGCCGAAGCGTGCAGTTCCCGTTGCGGATTTCCCTGGCACCGGCCCAACAGGCCTGGCTGCAGACCCGCCGCGAACTGGTGCTGGGCACCTCGGCGCCCGACTACCCTCCGTTCGACCTGACCGCCAGCGGCCGCGACTACGAGGGCCTCACTGCCGACTACGCCGGCCTGCTCGGCGCCACGCTCGGGCTTCCCGTCAGGATCAAGCGTTTTCCCAGCCGCAACCTTGCCTTGCAGGCGCTGGTGGAAGGCCGGATCGACCTGCTCGGCAGCGCCAACAGCTACGACGTCGCCACCGCCGGTGTGGTGTTGTCCCATGCCTATGCCGAAGACCAGCCGGTACTGGTGACCCGCGAGAACGAGACCCGCCCGCTGGACACCGGCCTGCATGGCCTGCGCCTGAGCATGATCGAACACTACCTGCCCCTCGCCGAGGTCCGCGCCACCTACCCCTACGCCACGATCCGCACCTACAGTTCCTATCATCACGCCCTCAACGCCGTCGCGTTCGACCAGGCCGACGTGTTCCTCGGCGACACCGTGTCGACGCACTACCTGCTGAACCAGAGCCACCTGCAGAACCTCAAGATGGCCAACTTCGCCAAGCACGAATCCATGGGCTTCGGCTTCGCCGTGCACCAGAGCAACGCGGTGCTGCTGACCTTGATCAACAAGACCCTCGAAGCGGTGACCAGCACGACCCGCGCCAACATTTTCCGTCGCTGGAGCGCCGGCAGCAGCGTGCTGATGACCGATCGCAAGCTGCAACTCTCGCCCAGCGAAGAACAGTGGCTGGCGAAGAACCCGGTGGTGCGGGTCACCGTCGACGAGCACGCGGCACCGCTGACCTTCTTCGACAAGGCCGGAAACCTGCGGGGCATCGCCGCCGACCTGCTGGAACTGATCCGCCTGCGCACCGGGCTGCATTTCGAGATCGGCCGCAGCAGCGGCATCAGCGACATGATCGACCAGATCAACCACGGACACGCCGACCTGATCGCGGCGATCTCGTCGAGCCCGCAGCGCGAAACCACGCTGAACATCAGTCGGCCGTATCTGGAAAACTCCTACGTCCTGGTGACCCGCGAAGGCAAGGACGCGCCCCTCACCCTGGAGCAACTCAAGGGCCGGCGCCTGGCGGTGACCCGCGGCAACCTGCTCAACGAAAGCATTCGCCAGCGCTATCCCGACATCCAGCTGGTCGCCACCGAAGATGTCGCCGCGGCCGCCTCGCTGCTGGCGCACCGGCAGGTAGACGGCATGGTCATGGCCCTGATCAACGCCAATTTCAACCTCACCACCCAGCGCGACCTGGTGATCCGCTCCACCGTCAGCGACATATCCGCCACCTTCTCCCTGGCCACCTCGCGCCATTCACCCGAACTCGCGTCGATCCTCGACAAGGCGCTGACCAGCATCATTCCCGAGGAAATGGGCATCATCAACAGCCGCTGGCGCGGCTACAGCGGCAACACCCATTCGTACTGGCAGACCCACCAGCACACCATCCTCAAGATCATCCTCGGCACATTGGTCCTGTTGCTGCTGTCGCTGGCCTGGAATGCCTGGATGCGGCGCCAGATCAAGCAACGGGAAACCGCCGAACGCGCCCTCAGCGACCAACTGGAGTTCATGCGGGCGATGGTCAACGGCACGCCGCATCCGATCTACGTCCGTGACCGCGACGGCCTGCTGCAGACCTGCAACGAAAGCTACCTGCGGGCGCTGGGGGCCGATCCTGGGGAAGTGCTCGGCAAGTCCATCGATGATGCCCCGCTGGCCGGCAACGACGATGCCGGCAGCATCCGCTCGGATTACCTGCGGGTGATGAACGAGGGCCGCCCCCTGATCAAGGACCGCCCGCTCAAGCTCAAGAATACCGACCTGACCATCTATCACTGGATCCTTCCCTACCGCGACTCTCTCGGCGAGGTGAAAGGCATCATCGGCGGCTGGCTGGACATCAGCGAACGCCGGCAACTGGTGCAGGACCTGCGCCTGGCCAAGGAACAGGCGGACGCCGCCAACCGCGCCAAAAGCACCTTCCTGGCGACCATGAGCCACGAGATCCGCACACCGATGAATGCCCTGATCGGCATGCTCGAACTGGCCCTGAAGCGCCCCGCCGAACGGCCGATGGACCGGCCGGCGATCGAAGTCGCCTATCACTCGGCCAAGGACCTGCTGGCATTGATCGGCGACATTCTTGACATTGCCCGCATCGAGTCGGGCCACCTCAACCTGAGCCCCGAGCGGGTCAACCCGGCGACGCTGGTCCAGTCCACCACCCACATCTTCGAAGGCCTGGCCCGGCAAAAGGGCCTCGAACTGACCCTTGCCATTTCCCGCACCGCCCACCGGGATGTCCTGCTCGACCCGATGCGCTTCAAGCAGATCCTGTCCAATCTGCTCAGCAACGCCATCAAGTTCACCACCTGGGGCCAGGTCAAGATCGACCTGGTCATTTCCAGCGTGCCCTCTTCCGGCGACACCCACAGCGGCGACCTGCAGCTCGAACTGTCGGTCTGCGACACCGGCGTCGGCATCACCCCGGAAGACCAGCAACGCCTGTTCCAGCCGTTCGCCCAGGTCGAGCCCGACAGCCCCCAGGCCCGCAGCGGCACCGGCCTGGGCCTGGTCATCAGCCGCAGCCTGTGCGAGATGATGGGCGGACGCCTGAACCTGTTCAGCAAACCTGGCGAGGGCACCGAGATCCGTGTCAGCCTGCCGCTGCGCAGCCTGCCGGAGTGCCCTGCGCCCCAGGTCGAAGAGCCGGCGCCGCCAATGCCCGGCGCCGACCTGAAGGTGCTGGTGGTGGACGATCACCCGGCCAACCTGCTGCTGGTGGCGCAGCAACTGGAGTTTCTCGGCGTGCAGTACCAATGCGCCGACAACGCGACCAAGGCCCTGGACCTGTGGGCGTCGAATCGCTTCGATGTGCTGATCGTCGACTGCAACATGCCCGGCATGGACGGCTATCAGTTCACCCAGGCGATACGCGAACGCGAGCGGCAACAAGGCCACACCCCGTGCACCATCCTCGGCTACACCGCCAACGCCCAGCCGGAAGTGCATCAGCGCTGCCTGCAGGCCGGCATGAACGACTGTCTGCTCAAGCCGATCGGCCTGCACAGCCTCGGCCAGCGCCTGGCCAGCGTGACGGCGAACGCCGCTAGCGCCAACGCTTCGCTGCTCGATCTCAAGGGGCTGGAGCCCATTATCGGCGACTGCCCGCAGGAGCTGCGGCGCCTGCTGGAAACGCTGCTGCGCAGCAGCCCGGAAGACCAGCAACGCTTGCAGGCGACCGAGACCCAAGGGGATCCGCAGGCACTGAAGAGTGCCGCCCACCAGATCCTCGGGGTCGCGCGTATCGTTCAGGCCGAGGCGCTGATGCAGGCCTGCGAGGTACTGGAGGACGCCTGCGAACGCCATGCACCGGAGCCTGTGCTCAGGCGCCGCAAGCGGCAGGTGCTGGCGCAAATGAAACGGGTCGAGCAGACCCTGGATCGAGCCCTCGCCAGCCTGCCGCCCGCTCAGGACAGCGCTGAAGAAGAGAAAGACTGAAACGAAAACGGCAGCCCGAGGGCTGCCGTTTTCGTTGCATCAGGCCTTGTTGACCGGGTTTTCCGGGTACCAGGCATCCAGCAGCGGGCTGACTTCGATCTTGGTCAGTTCGCTGCGGCCCTTGAGCCAGGCTTCAACAGTAGCGCGCTGCTCTTCGGTGACCGAGCCACGCTTGGCCGAGCAGACCAGACCGAAGTCTTCGCCGCCGACATAGTCCAGGCCGTTGGCATCCATGGCGTCTGCCAGGAATGCGTCGAGGAAGGCGTCGATGGCTTCATCGCTGAGGTCTTCCTTGAAATCCAGGTTCAGCTCGAAACCCAGTTCCTGGAATTCGTCTACACAGAGCTTTTTGCGCAGACGGCGGGAACGGTTGGTAGCCATGAAACAATCCTCTTGAGTAATAACGCGCGGCACTTTAGCAGTTTCGCCGGCAGCCTGCCCGGGAAAAGCCGATAAACCGCCACACGGACGCGTATTCACGGCGCACGCCGGCACAGGCTTGGGGCATAATGCGCGCTATCATTTTTCAAGCCGGGGCCATCATCCTGTTCAGCCCCGTTCTTTTCACCCCTCGCCTGCAGGGTTTCAGTGCTTATGACTCCATCCCTTCGCTCGCTGTTGTTCGCCGGCCTGCTTCTGCCTTTCGCGCTGCCGGCTCATGCCGAACCCGCCAATACCTCGCTGCCGCCCAAGGTCCAGGCCGCCCTCAAGGCCAACAAACTGCAGGACTCCGCCCTTTCGCTGGTGATGCTGCCGCTCAACGGCCCGGGCACCCCGACCATTTTCAATGCTGACGTTTCCGTCAACCCGGCCTCGACCATGAAGCTGGTGACCACCTACGCGGCCCTGGAAATGCTCGGCCCGACCTACCAGTGGAAAACCGAGTTCTACAGCGACGGCCCGCTGAGCAACGGCGTGCTCAACGGCAACCTGTACCTCAAGGGCGGCGGCGATCCCAAGCTGAACATGGAAAAACTCTGGCTGCTGATGCGCGACCTGCGCGCCAACGGCGTCCAGACCATCACCGGCGATCTGGTGCTGGACCGCAGCCACTTCGTGCAGCCGCAACTGCCGCAGTTCAACGACGACGGCGGCGACGAGAACAAGCCATTCCTGGTCAAGCCCGATTCGCTGCTGGTCAACCTCAAGGCCCTGCGCTTCGTGGCGCGCAACGACGGCGGCCGGGTGCTGGTCTCGGTAGAGCCACCGATCGCCAGCATCCGCATCGACAACCAGGTCAAGGCCGTGTCGGGCAAGCAATGCACCGGTGAAGTGCGCTACAACCCAGTGGTCCAGGCCGACGGCGTCAGCGTGACGGTCAGCGGCCAACTGGGCGAAGGCTGCAACTCGCAGACCTACCTGTCGCTGCTCGACCACCCGACCTACGCCGCCGGTGCAGTGCGGGCGATCTGGAACGAGCTGGGCGGCACCATCCAGGGCCGCGACCGCGTCGAGGAAGTGCCGAAGAGCGCACGCCTGCTGGCCCGGGCCTTCTCGCCGGATCTGGTCGAGATCATCCGCGACATCAACAAGTACAGTAACAACACTATGGCCCAGCAGTTGTTCCTCAGCCTCGGCGCGCGCTACCGCACCGACGCCGATGGCGACGATGCCCGTGCCGCACAACGCGTGGTACGCCAGTGGCTGGCGAAGAAAGGCATCACCGCCTCGCACCTGGTCATGGAAAACGGCTCCGGCCTGTCCCGTGCCGAGCGGGTCAGCGCGCGGGAAATGGCGGCCCTGCTGCAAGCCGCGTGGAAGAGCCCCTACGCCGCCGAGTTCATCAGTTCGATGCCGCTGACCGGCATGGACGGCACCATGCGCAAGCGCCTCAAGCGCACCGCCATGGCCGGCGAAGCCCACATCAAGACCGGCACCCTGAACACCGTCCGCGCCATCGCCGGCTTCAGCCGCGACAGCAACGGCACCACCTGGGCAGTCGCCGCGATCCTCAACGATCCACGGCCGTGGGGCGCCTCGGCGGTGCTCGACCAGGTGCTGCTGGATCTGTACAAGCAGCCGAAGCTGGCCAGCACCAACTGACCGGAGCGGGTCAGAGCTGCTCGGCTTCGACCCGATCCCGCCCGCCCTGCTTGGCCAGGTAGACACCTGAGTCGGCGCGCAGCAACAAGGCATCGGCGCCCTCTCCGGGGCGCCAGCCAGCCACGCCGAAACTGGCGGTAACCCGTCCCACGCCGTCCACCGGCACACTGCGCACACCCTGCCACAGCTCCAGCGCCAGCGAATGCGCCTGTTCGGCGTTGCTGCCCGGGCACAGCACCATGAACTCCTCACCGCCCAGGCGGCAGAACACATCGGTGCGTCGCAGGCGATGGCTGATGCGCTGGCAGATGCTCTGCAGCACATGGTCGCCCATGGCGTGGCCGAAGCGGTCGTTGATCTGCTTGAAGTGATCGATATCCAGCATGATCACAGCCAGCGCCTGACCGTCGCGCTGCGCCCGTTCCAGTTCGACTTTCAGCCGCTCCTGGAAATAGCGGCGGTTGTGGATGCCGGTCAGGGAGTCGGTGACCGACAGCGCCCGCAGCTCTTCCTCGACCCGCTTCAGATCGGAGATGTCCGTCAGGTAGCCGTGCCACAGGGTGCCACCGTCGGCCAGCGGTTCGGGCGTCGCCTCGCCACGCACCCAGCGCAGCCCGGCCTTGGGCAATTGCACCCGGTACTCTTCGCGCCACGGCGTAAGCTGCTCGGCGGACTCGCGAATGGAAAACCGCACACGGGCCAGGTCGTCCGGATGGATGCGCTCGAACACCGTGGTGGCGTCCTGGCGCAGCAGGGCCAGGTCCACCTCGTAGATGTCCCGCAGGCCTTCACTGGAATAGCTGAAGCAGGAACGGCCATCCGGATCGAGGCGGAACTGATAGATGCCACCCGGCACCTGGGCGGTGAGCTTTTCCAGCAGCCGGTCGCGGGCCTCCAGCGCTTCATGGACGCGCTTGCGCTCGGTGATGTCGATGCAGATCGCCAGATGGCCGACCCACAACCCGTACTCGTCGAGCACCGCGGTCACCAGCATGTTCGCCGACAGATGGCTGCCGTCCTTGCGCTGCAGGGTCCACTCGCTGGGTTCTTCGTCGACATTCGGCACACTGTCCACCAGCACCGCCTGGCTGCTGCTGATCTCGCGACCGAAGCGCAGGCTCATCAGCCGGGCGCGCTCCTGCACTTCGCGGGGCAGCAGCAATTGCTCCAGGGTCAGCTTGCCCACCGCGTCCTCACTGCTGTAGCCGAGCATGCGCTCGGCTCCGGCATTGAAGGTGCTGATAACCCCGTGCAGGTCGGTGGCAATGATGGCGACCTGGGTGGCGGCCTCCAGCACGCTGCGCAACTGGTTGTGGGTATCGCGCAGGCTTTCCTCGCTGATGCGCAGCTCCGCGGTGCGCTGCTCGACCAGGGTCAGGGCACGCTGGCGCTGACTGAACAGGCTGAACAGCAACGCACTGAGCAACAGGCTGAGCAACAGGCCGAGAAACGCCACCGCCGTCGCCGAAGAGCGGTCGCCGCGCAGGAAGGTCTGGCTGGGATACATATCGAGCTGGAAGGCATGGTCGGCCAGATGCAGCGTCTTGTGGATCACCAGCGGCGATTCGCCAGGCACATTGCCGGACTGGAACAGCACCTCGGCCTGACTCTGCGCAGACAGGTCGGTGATGCGCACCGCCAGATTGTCTTCCTCGGCGCTGGGCAAGCCGTCGGCCATCAACTGGCGCATGCTCAGCACGGTCATCACGAAGCCTTTGGGCTCGCTATCGGGCTGCTGCGCGGCGAACACCGGCGCCACCATCAACATGCCGCGGGCGTAGGCGGGGTCCACCCCCAGCAGATCGAAGGGTGCCGACACCGCCAGCGAGCCCGGCGTCATTGCCCGCTCCAGCGCGTCACGGCGCACCGCTTGCGACAGCAGGTCGAAGCCCAGCGGCGGCGGCAACTGGTTCAGGGTCTGGCTGAACAGCACCGGATAGTAGGTCGGACGCTGCCGCGAAGGCTGCAGGATACCGCCCTCGCCCAGCTCGCGGATGCTGAAGTCGCGGCCCAGCAGTGTCCGCGTGCGCTGCTCGAAGTCGGCACGCTCGGCCTGGGTGACCCGTGGCGCCCACGAGTACGCCTGGGAGCGGTGCAGCAGCGGCCGCACGTAACCGTCGAACTCGTCGCGGGTGATTTCCTGGGCATACACGAAAAAGCGCCGCAGGCTGTCCAGACGCTGGGTCTGGTCCTGCAGGCGCTCCTCGATGCGACTGTAGCGCTCATTGGCAAGCAGTTCGAAGCGCTGGGCCTGTTGTTGCTGGTACAACGCGTTGGCCGCCAGCGCCAGCAAAGCGGTCAGCAACCCGCCGACCACCAGCGCGACGAAGGCGACCAGCCAGGCGGACACCTCTTCGCTGATGAAACCGAGCATCTTCTGGGGCAGGCTTGGGATCGACATAGTCAGGACTCACAACGTCGGCCCGGCACGGCACTCAGGGCTCTCTTCAATAATAGCCAGTAGCCACGCTCTCGAAAGCCCGGAATGCGCCATTTACTTCACCGCGCCTGAATGCGCCAGGCCCGGTGGATCTTGCTGTTGCGGGCGAAGTCCGGATCGAGGGTGCGCTCGCTGATTTCCTCGATGGCGTAGCGCTCCTGCAAGCGCTCGTCGAGCTGGAACTTGCGGAAGTTGTTGGAGAAGTACAGCACGCCACCCGGCGCCAGGCGTGCCACCGCCAGGTCGAGCAATTCGACATGATCGCGCTGCACGTCGAACACCCCTTCCATGCGCTTGGAGTTGGAGAAGGTCGGCGGGTCGATGAAGATCAGGTCGTACTGCTCGCGGTCGCCCTGCAGCCAGGCCATCACATCGCCCTGTTCCAGGCGGTTCTTGTCCGAGAAACCGTTCAGCGACAGGTTGCGCCGCGCCCAGTCGAGGTAGGTTTTCGACAGGTCGACGCTGGTGGTACTGCGCGCCCCGCCCTTGGCCGCGTGCACGCTGGCCGTGGCGGTGTAGCAGAAGAGGTTGAGGAAACGCTTGCCGGCCGCCTCGCGCTGAATGCGCATGCGCATCGGCCGGTGGTCGAGGAACAGGCCGGTGTCGAGGTAGTCGGTGAGGTTGACCAGCAGCTTGACGCCACCCTCGCTCACTTCCATGAACTGGCCCTGGCTGTTCTGCCGCTCGTACTGGCGGGTGCCGGTCTGGCGCTCGCGGCGCTTGAGGATGACCTTGCTCTGGTCGACGCCAAGGGTCTGCGGAATCGCGGCCAGGGCATCGAACAGGCGGGCCTGGGCCTTTTCCGGATCGACCGAGCGCGGCGCGGCGTATTCCTGCACATGCACCCAGCCCTGGTACAGGTCGACGGCCAGCGAGTATTCCGGCATGTCGGCGTCGTACACGCGGTAGCAGGTGATGTGCTCGCGGCGCGCCCACTTGCCCAGTTGCTTGAGGTTCTTCTGCAGGCGGTTGGCGAACATCTGCCCGCCTTCGCTCAGGCGCGCCGGCTCGCTGGCCGGCGCCTGCGGCGGACGCTCGTCTTCCTGGTTGCGTTCGGCGGAACGACGCTCACCGGTGACGAACTGGTCGGGCTGGACCTTGATCAGCAGCAGCTTGCACGGCAGCGCACCGTTCCAGAAGGCGTATTGCTTGTGGCTGCGGATGCCCATGCGCTTGCCAAGGTCCGGGGCGCCGGTGAATACCGCGGCCTCCCAGCCGAGACAGGCCTGGCGCAGGCGCTCGCCGAGGTTCTGATAGAGGTACAACAGGCTGGCTTCGTCGCCGAGACGCTCGCCGTAGGGCGGGTTGCTGATCACCAGGCCTTTCTGGTTCTGGTCCGGACGCGGCTCGAAGGTGCCAACTTCGCCCTGATAGATTTTCACCCAGTCGCTCAGGCCGGCGCGCTCGACGTTGTTGCGGCCCGGCTGGATCAGCCGCGGATCGGCTTCGTAGCCACGGATCCACAGCGGCGGCTTTGCAAGGCCGGCTTCGGCACGGGCCTTGGCTTCGTCGTGGACCTTGCGCCACAGCGCCGGCACATGGCCGAGCCAGGAGGTGAAGCCCCAGCGCTCGCGCTTGAGGTTTGGCGCGATGTCGGCGGCGATCATCGCCGCTTCCACCAGGAAGGTACCGACGCCGCACATCGGGTCGGCCAGCGCCCCGCCTTCGGCAGCGATACGCGGCCAGCCGGCACGGATCAGCACGGCGGCGGCAAGGTTTTCCTTCAGTGGCGCGGCGCCCTGCTGCAGGCGGTAGCCGCGCTGGTGCAGGCTGTGGCCGGAGAGGTCGAGGGACAGGATGGCCTCACCGCGCTCCAGGCGCAGGTGCACCCGCAGGTCGGGATTGAGCTTGTCGATGGACGGCCGCTCGCCCTGGGCGTTGCGCAGTTTGTCGACGATGGCGTCCTTCACCTTCAGGGCGCCGAAATGGGTGTTGTCGATGCCCGAGCCATGGCCGCTGAATTCCACCGCCAGGGTGCCGGCAGCGTCGAGGTGCTCCTGCCAGTCGACGTCGTGCACGCCGTCGTACAGGTCATCGGCGTTCTTCATGTTGAAGCGCTTGAGCACCAGCAGCACACGGTTGGCCAGGCGTGACCAGAGGCACAGGCGGTAGGCGGTTTCCATGTCGGCCGAGCCGCGCAGCGCCGAGGTGTGCTCGCGCACATCCTCGAGCCCGAGGCCGCGTGCTTCATCGGCGAGCAGGCCTTCGAGGCCCTTGGGACAGGTGAGGTAGAGTTCGAAACGGTCCGACATGAGTGATTCAGCCTTGAGCATCAGTGAAGGTGCGAGCGCATCGCCCTTCGAAGTTTGATCGGGTGCCTTCGGCAAGCACCCGAGTGGCACGACGAACGTGCCGGGCCACCCGACGAATCCTTCGGCCGCAATGGCAAAAAGGCTTTGATCGTCGGGCAGATCGAAAAATTCTATGGCAAAACGCCACATCCGTGACCCTTCGTCGTTTTATCGACAGGTGTCGGAAATCATTCTCAACAGTGGCGTTTTGATTCACAGGTCAGGCAAGTGCTGATCATAGCTGGCTTTAATCCCGTCCCGGCCTTGAATCAATTTTTTACTTATCCCCTCACCCATGGAAAGGTTACGTGCTTATGACAATTCGTTTGTTCACAGGCCTCGCTTCAATGGGTAGAACTCAACTCAGGTTGTCACCGCAACGGGACAACACTTCCGCTCGCGACGCCGGCAGCGAGCGCATAACCGGCAGAAAGAATCTGCCCGACCCACACCGGGTCGACGGGACATTACAGTCAACAAATGAGGGCAGTACCCTATGAGAAGACTTAAGCGTGATCCGTTGGAAAGAGCATTTTCACGTGGCTACCAATACGGGGTCACCGGCAAATCCCGCGAGCTTTGCCCCTTTACCTTACCGTCCGTACGCCAGGCATGGATCAATGGCTGGCGTGAGGGACGAGGCGACAACTGGGATGGCATGACCGGCACCGCAGGTATCCATAGACTCAACGAACTTCACGCCGTTGGCTGAACGAGGAGCTGAACCGAGTTAACATGCGCGCCCTATCCGGGCGGCGGGCTGCGGCCCAGGGGCCCCCTTAGCGGGGCCCTTTTTTATGCGCCTCGTTCTGCCGCCCTTCAGCGCGCCGGCATGGCGGCGATGGCGTCCACCGACTCGCGGATCAGCGCCGGGCCCTTGTAGATGAAGCCGGAGTAGATCTGCACCAGGCTGGCACCCGCCGCAATCTTCTCGGCAGCGTGACGACCTTCGGTGATACCGCCTGCGGCGATGATCGGCATCTTGCCCCCCAGCTCCTGCGCCAGCACCTTGACCGTGTGGGTGCTCTTCTCCCGCACCGGCGCGCCCGACAGACCGCCCGCCTCGTCAGCGTGGTTCAGGCCTTCGACGCCTTCACGGCTGAGGGTGGTGTTGGTGGCGATCACCGCATCCATTCCCGACTCCAGCAGGGCCGAGGCCACCAGTGCGGTTTCCTCGTCGGTCATGTCCGGGGCGATCTTGATCGCCAGCGGCACACGCTTGCCGTGGGCCTGGGCCAGTTCTTCGCGGCGGGCGGCCAGGGCGTCCAGCAACTGCTTGAGCGAGTCGCCGAACTGCAGGCTGCGCAGGCCCGGAGTATTGGGCGAACTGACGTTGACGGTGATGTAGCTGGCCTGGTCGTAGACCTTGTTCAGGCAGATCAGGTAATCGTCCACGGCGCGCTCGACCGGGGTGTCGAAGTTCTTGCCGATGTTGATGCCGAGCACGCCCTGGTAGCTGGACGCCCGCACGCGGTTGAGCAGGTTGTCCACACCGAGGTTGTTGAAGCCCATGCGGTTGATGATGGCCGTGGCTTCCGGCAGGCGGAAAATCCGCGGCTTGGGGTTGCCCGGCTGCGGACGCGGGGTCACGGTGCCGATCTCGACGAAACCGAAGCCCAGCTGGCCGAAGCCGTCGATGGCCGCGCCGTTCTTGTCCAGGCCCGCCGCCAGCCCGACCGGGTTGGGGAACTCCAGGCCCATGACTGTCACCGGCAAGCGCGCCGGGGCCTTGGTCAACAGCCCGTTGAGGCCCAGGCGGCCGCCGGCACCGATCAGGTCCAGCGACAGGTCGTGGGAAGTTTCCGGGGACAGTTTGAACAACAGCTGGCGGGCCAGGTTATACATGGGCGGGCTTGGCTCAAGATTTGGAGAGGCGGCGATTATAGCCAGCCCGGGGGTTGCGCGACAGGGCCTTGGCATATGCGTTGCTTGGACCCGACCACAGGGCCCGCTGCGCAAACCGGCGCGGGCCACCGCTTCATCTGCCTTGGCGACCTCCTGCAATGACTGACCTTCCCTCCTCTCCCCTGGCCTGGGTTCACGGCAGCGATGCGCCGGAAAAAACCAGCCTCAACATCGGCTTCATGGCCCTGAGCGACTGCGCCTCGCTGGTGGTGGCCGCGACCCAGGGCTTTGCCCAGCCCCACGGCCTGACCCTGAACCTGAAACGCCAGAGTTCCTGGGCCGGCCTGCGCGACGGCCTGCTCAGCGGCGAACTGGATGCTGCCCATTGCCTGTACGGGCTGGCCTACGCGGTTCATCTGGGCATCGGTGGCGTCGGCGCCACACCGATGGCGGTGCTGATGGGGCTGAACCACAACGGTCAGGCGATCAACCTGTCGCCGGCGCTGCAGAGCAAAGGCGTGACCAATCCTGAGGCACTGGAACGCCGCGTGCACCAAAGCCGGTCAAAACTCACCTTCGCCCAGACCTTTCCCACAGGCACCCACGCCATGTGGCTGTATTACTGGCTCGCGAGCCAGGGCATTCATCCCCTGCGAGACGTCGACAGCGTCGTGGTGCCGCCGGCGCAGATGCTGGCCCACCTGCGTGCCGGACGGATCGACGGCTTCTGTGTCGGCGAACCCTGGTCGGCCGACGCGGTGAACCAAGGCATGGGCTTCACGCTGGCGAGCAGCCAGTCGATCTGGCCGGACCATCCGGAAAAGGTCCTGGGCACCACCCGTGCCTTCGTCGAGCAGTATCCCAACACCGCACGAGCGCTGGTGGCCTCGGTGCTGGCGGCGAGCCGCTTCATCGAGGAAAGCCCGGAGAACCGCCAGGCCGCTGCGCACCTGATCAGCGCCGGCAACTACCTGGACACGCCCGTGGAGAACATCCAGCCGCGGATGCTGGGTGACTACCAGGACGGCCTCGGCAACCAGTGGCACGACGCCCACGGCCTGAGCCTGCATAACAACGGGCTGGCGAACTTCCCTTATCTGTCCGACGGCATGTGGTTCATGACCCAGTTCCGCCGTTGGGGCCTGCTGCGCGAAGACCCGGATTACCTCGGCGTCGCCAGCCAGGTGCAACAGCTCAGCCTCTACCGCGATGCCGCCGCCAGCGTCGGCGTCGCGTGCCCAGAGGCGTCGATGCGCAGCAGCCAGTTGATCGACGGAACGGTCTGGGACGGCTCCGATCCACAGGGCTATGCCCACGGATTCCGCCTGCACGCCCTGGCCGACCAGCCAGTGGCGCGGACCGGTCGCTGAGAGGGCTGCGCGCATGCTGCGAATTCTGTTGATCGACGACACCGAAAAGAAAGTCGGCCGGCTCAAGGCGGCCCTGGTGGAAGCGGGCTTCGAAGTGATCGAAGCCTCCGGCCTGACCATCGACCTGCCTGCGCGCGTCGAAACGGTGCGTCCGGATGTGATTCTGATCGATACCGAGTCACCGGGCCGCGACGTGATGGACCAGGTGGTACTGGTCAGCCGCGATCTGCCACGACCGATCGTCATGTTCACCGACGAACACGACCCCGGCGTGATGCGCCAGGCGATCCAGGCCGGCGTCAGTGCCTACATCGTCGAAGGCATTCATGCCCGACGGCTGCAGCCGATTCTCGACGTGGCCATGGCCCGCTTCGAAAGTGACCAGGCGCTCAAGGCCCAGCTCCAGGCCCGCGACCAGCAACTGGCGGAGCGCAAGCGCATCGAGCTGGCCAAGGGGTTGCTGATGAAAATGAAGGACTGCGACGAGGAACAGGCCTACACCCTCATGCGCCGGCAGGCCATGAGCAAGCAGCAGAAACTGATCCAGGTGGCGGAGCAGATCATTGCCATGCACGACCTGCTGGGCTGAGCTGAAAGCCACCTGCAATCCTTGCAGGAGCGGCTTCAGCCGCGATCGGCGGCGCTGCCGTCGTAGAACCTGAGTCCGCGATGTTTCTGGAATACCGGGAATACAGGTTTTATGGCCGCCATGCGGCCAATCGCGGCTGAAGCCGCTCCCACTTGCGGAGGGTGTAGATATCGGGCTGAGGTGTTGCTCGGGCGCCGGATCACTTGCGATTCGCTCCCACCGACCCAATCTGGCCCACCTCTTGCTTTGATTCATCCCGGTAGCCAACGGCGGTTGCCCCCGAACATACGACAAAGACGTCGCTCTCCCCCTCGCCCCCATGCGAGCCGGGAAGCGGCGTTTTTTTGTTTCAGCCCCCGTGAGGTGTCCCATGAATACGAGCTTCTGGAAATCCGGGCATGTCCCGACCCTGTTTGCCGCTTTCCTGTATTTCGACCTGAGCTTCATGGTCTGGTACCTGCTCGGCCCGCTGGCGGTGCAGATCGCCACCGACCTGCAACTCACCGCGCAGCAGCGCGGCCTGATGGTGGCCACGCCGATCCTCGCCGGTGCGGTGCTGCGCTTTGTCATGGGCATCCTGGTGGATCGCTTGTCGCCGAAGACCGCCGGCCTGATCGGCCAGGTGATCGTGATCGTCGCCCTGTTCTGCGCCTGGAAGCTGGGGGTCAACAGCTATGAGCAAGCGCTGCTGCTCGGCGCGTTCCTCGGCGTGGCCGGCGCGTCCTTCGCCGTATCGCTGCCACTGGCCTCACAGTGGTACCCGCCGCAGCACCAGGGCAAGGCCATGGGCATCGCCGGAGCCGGCAACTCGGGCACCGTGTTCGCCGCCCTGCTGGCACCGGTACTGGCCGCGAGCTTCGGCTGGAACAACGTGTTCGGCTTCGCGGTGCTGCCGCTGGTGCTGACCATCGTCCTGTTCGCCCTGCTCGCCCGCAACGCGCCGGAGCGGCCAAAACCCAAGGCCATGGCCGACTACCTCAAGGCGCTGGGCGACCGCGACAGCTGGTGGTTCATGTTCTTCTACAGCGTCACCTTCGGCGGCTTCATCGGCCTGGCCAGCGCCCTGCCCGGCTACTTCAACGACCAGTACGGCCTGGACCCGGTCAAGGCCGGCTACTACACCGCCGCCTGCGTCTTCGCCGGCAGCCTGATGCGCCCGCTGGGCGGCGCCCTGGCCGACCGCTTCGGCGGCATCCGCACCCTGCTGGGAATGTACAGCGTGGCGGCCATCTGCATCGCCGCGGTGGGCTTCAACCTGCCCAGCTCGGTGGCGGCACTGGCGCTGTTCGTGGCCGCCATGCTCGGTCTGGGTGCCGGCAATGGCGCGGTGTTCCAACTGGTACCGCAACGCTTTCGCCAGGAAATCGGCGTGATGACCGGGCTGATCGGCATGGCCGGCGGCATCGGCGGCTTCCTGCTGGCCGCGGGCCTGGGCACCATCAAGCAGCACACTGGCGACTACCAGCTCGGGCTGTGGCTGTTCGCCAGCCTCGGCGTGCTGGCCTGGTTCGGCCTGCACGGTGTCAAGCGTCGCTGGCGCACCACCTGGGGCTCGGCAGCCGTCACTGCGGCGCGGGTCTGAGGCGACGCCATGGCCCTGCAACTGAGCCTCGCCCAAGCCAGCGCCAGCGGTCCGCGGGAGGAAAACCAGGACGCCACGCGCCTGGTCACCCCCGCGGCAGAACTGGCCGCCAGCAAGGGTTATCTGCTCGCCCTCGCCGACGGCGTCAGCCAGTGCGCCGACGGCGGCCTCGCGGCCCGGGCCAGCCTGCAGGCCCTGGCGCTCGACTATTACGCCACGCCGCCCACCTGGGGCGTGGCCCAGGCCCTGGACCGCCTGCTGCTGGCACAGAACCGCTGGCTGCGGGCCAACGGCGGCGGCCAGCCCCTGCTCACCACCCTCAGCGCCCTGGTGCTGCGGGGCCAGCGCTTCACCCTGGCCCATGTCGGTGACTGCCGGGCCTATCGCTGGAGCGACGGGCAATTGCACCGCCTGACCCAGGACCACGTCTGGGACCAGCCCGGCATGCAGCATGTGCTCAAGCGCGCCCTCGGCCTGGACGAGCACCTGCTGGTGGACTACCTGGAGGGCGAGCTGCAGCCGAACGACAGCTTCGTCCTGCTCAGCGACGGTATCTGGAGCGCACTCGACGAACGCCAGATCGCGGGCGTGCTGCGCGAGACCCCGGACCTGGAAGAAGCCGCAGGCACCCTGGTGCGCATGGCCCATCTGGCCGGCAGCCAGGACAACGCCAGCGCCGTGCTGGTACGCATCGAGCAACTGGGCGCGACCAGCCTCGGCGATACCCTGGCGCAATTGCAGCAATGGCCCTTGCCCCCGGCACTGCGCAGCGGTCAGGCCTTCGAAGGCTGGCAGGTAGAGTCCGTGCTCGGCCAGAGCCGGCAGTCGCTGCTGTACCGGGTGCTCGACCGCCAGCAACAGCCGTGGCTGCTCAAGACATTGCCGGCCAGCCGCGAGCAGGACACGGCGGCGCAGCAGGGCCTGCTGCTGGAAGAATGGTTTCTGCGCCGGGTCGCCGGGCGCTGCTTTCCCGAGGTGCATCCCGGCAGCCAGCGCCAGCACCTCTATTACCTGATGCGTGAGTATCCGGGCCAGCCCCTGGCGCAGCTGTTCGAGCAACACGGCCCGCTGAGCCTGCCGCAATGGCTGGACATCGCCCGGCAGACCCTGCGGGCGGTGGGCATGCTGCACCGGCGCAACATCCTGCACCGCGACATCAAGCCGGACAACCTTCACCTGGGCACCGACGGCCAGGTGCGCCTGCTGGACTTCGGCCTGGCGTACTGCCCCGGACTTTCCGAGGACAGCGCCCACGACCTGCCCGGCACCCCGTCGTTCATTGCCCCGGAAGCCTTCCAGGGCCAGGGACCGGCGGTGCAGCAGGACCTCTACGCCGTCGGCGTGACCCTGTTCTATCTGCTCACCGGGCACTACCCCTACGGCGAGATCGAAGCCTTCCAGCACCCGCGCTTCGGCACGCCCGCCAGCGCGGCGCGACTGCGCCCGGACCTGCCGGAATGGCTGGAGCGCAACCTAGCCCAGGCCGTGAGCGCCGATCCCCGGCAACGCTTCGAAACAGCCGAGCAATGGCTGTTGCTGCTGGAACAGGGCGAACACCAGCCCCAGGCCCTGCGTCCGCGCCCGTTGCTGGAGCGCGAGCCGCTGAAGGTCTGGCGCGGGCTGGCCCTGCTGTCGTTGCTACTCAACCTGATTCTGCTGATCGGCCTGCTAAAAGGCTGACGGCGCCTGACCTGACGAGGAAACCATCATGAGCGCGAAAGTCTGGCTGGTAGGCGCAGGCCCCGGCGATCCGGAGCTGCTGACCCTGAAAGCGGTACGGGCACTGGGCGAGGCCGAGGTGGTCATGCTCGACGACCTGGTCAACCCGGCCATCCTCGAACACTGCCCGCACGCCCGGGTGATCCGGGTTGGCAAACGCGGTGGCTGTCGATCGACGCCGCAAGCCTTCATCCAGCGCCTGATGCTGCGCCACGCCCGCCAGGGCCGCTGCGTGGTCCGCCTCAAAGGCGGCGATCCGTGCATCTTCGGCCGCGGCGGCGAAGAAGCCGAATGGCTGCAGGCCCGTGGCGTCGAGGTGGAGTTGGTCAACGGCATCACCGCCGGCCTGGCCGGTGCCACACGCTGCGGCGTTCCGCTGACCCTGCGCGGCGTCAGCCGTGGCGTGACGCTGGTCACCGCCCACACCCAGGACGACAGCAGCCTGAACTGGCAGGGCCTGGCGCAAAGCGGCATGACGCTGGTGGTGTACATGGGCGTCGCCCGTCTGAAGGAGATCCAGCAAGGATTGCTGGACGGCGGCATGGCGCCCGGGACGCCGGTGGCGATGATCGAAAACGCCTCGCTGCCACAACAGCGCGAGTGCCGCAGCGTGCTTCGGCACATGGACCTGGATGCCGCTGCGTTCGAGCTGAAAAGCCCGGCCATCCTGGTGATCGGCGAGGTTGCCGGCGGCGCTGTCGCCAGCCTCGGGCTGCAGCGCGAAGCCGGCTGAGGCACAAATCGCAGGCAAAGAAAAACCCGGCCGAGGCCGGGTTTTTCAGTAGCGTCAGACCAATTACTTGGCTTGAGCCTCTACTTGAGCTTCAACGCGACGGTTGACAGCGCGACCAGCTTCGGTGGCGTTGTCAGCAACCGGACGGGACTCACCGTAGCCGACGGACTGAACGCGGCTCGATTCAACACCGTACTGCTGGGTCAGAACCTGTTTCACGGCAGCAGCGCGACGCTCGGACAGCTTCTGGTTGTAAGCGTCAGTACCGACGGAGTCAGTGTGACCTTCAACAGTGGTGCTGGTCGATGGGTACTGCTTCATGAAGTCAGCCAGGTTCTTGATGTCGCCGTAGCTGTTTGGCTTGACGACCGACTTGTCGAAGTCGAACTTGACGTCCAGCTCAACGCGAACGACTTCGGCAACAGCCGGGCAGCCATCAGCGTCAACGGTAACGTTGGCTGGGGTGTCAGGGCACTTGTCGACGTTGTCGCACACGCCGTCGTTGTCGCTGTCGGAGCAGACTTCAGCAACCGGAGCCGGTGCTGGAGCAGGAGCAGCCTTGCCGCCACCGCCGAAGTTCAGGCCGATACCGACGCTAGGAGCCCACTCGGTGTCGCCCTGGTCGATGTTGTACTGAGCTTCAACGCCAGCACGGGCGTAGAAGTTGTCGGTGAAGTACAGCTTGGCACCAGCGCCCAGGTTGGCGAAGGTGGAGCCGTTACGACCGCCACGGCCGGTCTGGCCGATGCTCTGGTCGGAGAAACCAGCGGATACGTACGGACGCAGCATGTCGCCTGGGTTGTTGAAGTGGTACAGAGCGTCCAGGGCGGTGTTAGAGCCCTTGATGTTCTTGCCGTCTTCGCCACGGGCGTTGTGAACTTCGTCGTAGCCCAGACGCAGTTCGACGTCGTCGGTCAGGAAGTAACCAATCGAGCCACCGAACAGGTTGCCGTCGTTTTTGAAGTCGCGCTGACTGTCGAAGTATTCCTTCTTGTAGAAGCCTTCAACCTCAACTGCGCCTTGGCCTTGTGCCAGAGCGCCGAAGGAGGTAGCGGCAACAAGAGAACCAATGGCCAAGCCCAAGGTGTTTTTCAATTTCATCCGTTAAATCCCCATCTGGTGATTGTTAAGCAGTCCCACAAATTCCGGGGGACAACTCGACGGCAAGTTTAGCAGAACTCGCCAGTTCGTCAGAGAATTTTCCGACAGACTAAGTTTCAATCTGACCGGAAAATTTTTCTCTCAGCTTGTCCAGCGCACGCTTGTAACGCATTTTCGTCGCGCTCAAGCCCATATGCATGATGTCGGCGATCTCCTGAAATTCCAGCTCCGCGACAAATCGTAGCACCAGAATTTCACGGTCGATGGGGTTCACATGAACCAGCCATCTATCCAGCCCGCCCTTCTCCTCCGGCTTCGGAGATTTCTCTTCCGAGGCTTCTTCGACCGGGTCGAGGCTCAGGGCATCCATCAACCGACGCTTACGCCGTTCCTTGCGATACTGGGTTATGCATTCGTTATAGGTAATGCTGTAGAGCCAGGTCTTGAACTTCGATTTGCCCTCGAAGTTCTTCAAGCCGTAGAGCACCTTCAGCATCACCTCCTGACAGACATCATCGGCGTCCCTATCGTTCCCCAGATATCGTGAGCAAACGTTAAAAAGGGTGCGCTGATAGCGCCGCATGAGCTCTTCATAGGCGCGGGTAACATGAAATAGCTCCTCATGCGAACGCGCCACCAGCTCCTCATCGGTGAGCTCGCGGGGGTCGTAACGCATGGGCAGCGGGGAGACTTTATTCAAAACAAATCAGGCCGACAGTCAGGTATTCGACGCCGCCTGCCCCTGGGGGCAGATTTTGCGGCGGCATACATTAGCAGGATTTGCCCGGTCAGCGGCTAGTGACTCGCTGTTCCAGCAGCGCGCGGTTGGACAGCGAAACCAGTTCGCCGTCATCGGTCAGCACCACTGTCTTCACCGTGCCGATCTCTTCGATCTGGCCTTCGACCTCGCCAATCTGCACCTGCTGGCCCACCTGATAGAGTTCACGCACATAGATCCCGGCGAGAATCTGGCCGGCGATCTCGCGGCTGCCCAGGCCCATGGCCAGCGCAACGGCCAGACCAACGGTAATCAATCCGATGACGATCACATGGTTGAGCAGGTCGGTCTTGACCTCGAGCTGGCTGATGGCCACCGAAATACTGATGATGATCACCAGGCCCTGGACGATACGCCCGACGCCAGCGGCATATTCCAGGCCGATGCCTTCGGCGGCGCCGCGGGTCAGGCCATTGGCGACCTGGGCCAGCAGCACGCCCGCCAGCAGCACCAGAGCCGCGCCGAACACCTTGGGCAGGTACAGCGCCAGCATGTCCAGGGTCGAGGACACACGCTCCAGCCCCAGCGCCTCGGCGGCCGAGACGAGGAACACCAGCAGGATGAACCAGTAGACGATCTTGCCCACCAGGGTGGAGATCGGCACATGGATGCCGACACGGCCGAGCATCTTGGTCAGCCCGGTACCGGCCATCAGCCGGTCGAGGCCGAGCTTGGCCAGCAGCTTCGACAACAGGGTGTCGAGCAGCTTGGCGACCACGAAGCCGAGCAGTACGAGTATCAGCGCGACAAACAGGTTGGGGATGAAATTCGCGACTTTGGTCCACAACGCGGTCATCGCGGTGACCAGGCTCTGGGTCCAGAGATCAAGTTCCATATTCAATCGGCCTTATCAGCTTTACGGACGGAAGCGGTGCGGCGAACCGGCGCAACGTGCGCCGAGCCATTGTTGATGGCGATCATCAGCGCCTGGCTCCAACGGCCAAGCAGGCTGAACAGGTCGCCGGCGCCGACCTGGCGGTTGGCGGTTTTCAGGACACGCCCGAGGCAAGCGTCATCATCGCGGTCCTGGCCGGATGGCGACGCTTTCAGCATGTCTCGCAGGGATTGTTCAAACGGATCGTGCATGGGCACCTCGCGCAGTGTCAGTCAAAGACGAGACGCCCGTGCCATCGGTCACATGAACATTTTCCGGCCTCGGATGAAGCTGGCTCCCACCAGCGGTATAGGACATGGCGTTCAGACCCAACGCAGGCGGCGGAACAGCCACCATTGCCCGAGGGCCAGCGCCAGCACCAGCAGGCTGGCGTACAGGAACCCGTAGGGGCTTTCGGAGCCGGGAATGCCGCCAACGTTGATCCCCAGCAGCCCGGTCAGGAAGCTCATCGGCAGGAAGATGCAGGTGATGATGCCGAAACGGTACATGGTCCGGTTCATCCGCTCGTTGAGCCGGCGATCCTCGCTTTCCAGCACCAGCGCCACCCGCTCGCGGGTCAGCTCCAGCTCTTCGAGGTAGCGGATCAGGCTGTTGTTGAGCTCGTTCCAGTAGTCGGCGTCGTCCTCGACGAACCAGGGCCACTTGTTTCGCGCCAGTTGCGCGTAGATTTCCCGCTGCGGCGCAAGAAACCGCCGCAGCCCCGCCGCACGCCGGCGCATCTGCTGCAGATCGCCGTGTTCGGGGGTGTAGCGTTCGTCGGCCTCGAGTTTTTCCTCTTCGTTGTCCACCAGCTCGGAGAGGTCGGACACCACCGCCTGGATCTTGTCGGTGAGCAACTGGGCGAGGGTGAGCAGCAATTCGGAAGCGGTCTTGGGTCCGCGCCCTTCGTCGAGTTGCTGCAGCAGTTCATCGGTGGCGCGAAGCGGCCGCAGTCGCAGGGAGATGACCCGCTCGGCCTGGGCAAAGATGCGCACCGAGACCATGTCTTCAGGCTCGGCACCGGGATTGAGGTTGATACCGCGCAGAAACAGCAGCATCTGCGCATCCGGCAGCGGCAACAGCCGCGGCCGGGTGTTTTCTTCGAGCAACAGGTCGCAGGAGAACTGGCTCAGCCCGCTGTCCTGGCGCAGCCAGGTCTGGGTCTGCGGATGGCCGCGGTCCCAGTGCAGCCAGAGGCTTTCCTCCGGCTGCAGGACCAGGTCGTCCAGTTCCGTCCGTGCGATGGAACGCGCACCGCCCCTGCCATCGAGCACCAGGGCATGAACCAGCCCCCACTGCGCGTTTTCTTCCTCGAACATCCTGACTCCATCGACCTGTCTACGAAACTTACTCGGGCATCTTCAGCGGGCTGGGGGAAATGATCACGCCATTGTTGTCAGCGTAGATGTACTCGCCCGGGCGGAAGGTCACGCCGGCGAAGGTCACCGCGACGTTGAGGTCGCCGATGCCACGCTTGTCGGTCTTCATCGGGTGGCTGGCCAGGGCCTGGACGCCGACATCGGTCTGTGCCAGGACATCCACGTCACGCACGCAGCCGTAGATCACCAGGCCTTCCCAGCCATTCTTCGCGGCCTTCTCGGCGAGCATGTCGCCCAGCAGCGCGCGGCGCAGCGAGCCACCGCCATCCACCACCAGGACCTTGCCCTTGCCATCGAGGTCGACCTGCTCCTTGACCAGCGAGTTGTCTTCGAAGCACTTGATGGTGACGATCTCGCCGCCGAACGAATCGCGACCGCCGAAGTTGCTGAACATCGGCTCCAGCACCTGCACCAGCTCAGGGTAGGCGTCGCACAAATCGGGCGTTACGTAATGCATGGGAAACTCCTGTCAGTAGCCAAGAAATGGATGTCGCAACTCACACGATCAAGGATCAGACGAAGCCTGGCAATGCGGCTTTAGCACCACTGAGGCTACACGTCGATGCCAATACGGTCACCTTCATAGGCCAGCCTGAACAGGTTCAGCCCCGCGCAGCCCGGTTGCAACGAGCGGCCCGAAGACAGGCTGAACGCCAGACCATGCCGTGGACAGCGCAACACGTCACCTTCCAGCGTAGCGGCCCCGAGGGGCGCGCCCTGGTGCGGACAACGGTCTTCGATCAACACCGGACGGTTATCCACAACCAGCAGCAACAGCGCCTGACCGTTCACCCGAAAGGTCTTGCGGTAGCCCTCTTCAAGATTGATCAGACGCTCAAGCGGCACGAACATGGCAAAGGCCCATAAAACACAAAGTGACCACAAGACCGAAAAGCGTCACATCTTAGCCGCTAACCGGCTCAGGCGAAACGTCCGGCACCGCCGGCTGCTCCACCATCGACAAGGGATCGCGCAACCAGCGCTCCACCAGCGGCCAGACCTGAGTCTGCGCAGGCTTGCTGACCAGCATATCCACATGGCCGAAGTTGTCGAATCCCTCTTCCTGGCCGAGCCGCACAAAACGCTTGCGCTCGCTGCCGATCTGCTCGAACAGCTTGCGGCAGGCCCACACCGGATCCTGATGATCGCCCGCCCCGCCCACCGCCAGCACCGGCACCCGTACCTCGGCGAGCCCCGCCCACCAGTCACGCTCCTTGTCGCCAAAGCGCCCGAACAGGCCAAACCAGCGCATGCTCTCGATGGCCAGGCCGATCGGCTCGTCTTCCGGGCCGCGCTTGAGCCGCGAGCCAGACAGATGAGCGAAGCGCTTGAGCAACAGGCGACCACCCCACTCCACCGGTGGAATCTTCAGCGGCCAGTAGGTGCGGCTGACCTGAGTGCCGAAAAACGCCGCGCTGGCGATCAGTTCTTCATTCAGATACCGCCCGCCCAGCGCCGCCGCCAGGGTCGTGCCGCCCAGGGAATGGCCGACCCAGTGCGCCAGTTGCCCGGTCTTTTCATGGACAAAGGCGGCAATCGCCGGCAGGTCGTAGCTGGCGTAGTCGGCGACGCGGTTGTAGCGGTAGTCGCGGTTGCGCGGCGACAGGCCGTGGCCGCGCATTTCCGGAATCCACACATCGAAGCCGGCCCGCGCCAGATGCGCGCCGAGGCCGATGCCCTTGGGCGAAAACCAGAAGCGCCGGTTGGAAAAGCTGCCGTGGAGCAGAATGACCGGCACGCCACGGACTTCGCCCTGATCGGCCAGGCCCAGCCGGGTCAGCGCCAGCTCGACACTCCGGTCGGGGCTGTTGCCGGCCTTCAGGCGGTAGACGTCCTCGCTCAGGTCGCCGCAACGTTCGGCCCTGAGCAAGGCCACGGGAAAGAGAGTGCTGCTGCTTTGCATAGGTGTTCTTGTACGAAAAAGGGCGCGTCCTTCAATGGACACGCCCTGAATGAAACGGTTGGGGCGGTCGTTGCCGGAGTCCGACAGACGACCGCGCCCGCAACGGCGATCAGATCGCGCCTTGACCTTCGGCCAGGAAGAACCAGGTTTCCAGTACCGAGTCCGGGTTCAGCGAAACGCTTTCGATGCCCTGCTCCATCAGCCACTTGGCCAGGTCCGGGTGGTCCGACGGGCCCTGACCGCAGATGCCGATGTACTTGCCGGCCTTGTTGCACGCCTGGATGGCGTTGGCCAGCAGCTTCTTCACCGCCGGGTTACGCTCGTCGAACAGGTGCGCAATGATGCCCGAGTCACGGTCCAGGCCCAGGGTCAGCTGGGTCAGGTCGTTGGAGCCGATGGAGAAGCCATCGAAGTACTCGAGGAACTCGTCCGCCAGGATGGCGTTGGACGGCAGTTCGCACATCATGATCACACGCAGGCCGTTTACGCCACGGCCCAGGCCGTTTTCGGCGAGCAGGTCGACCACCTGGCTGGCTTCGCCCAGGGTACGGACGAACGGCACCATGATTTCGACGTTGGTCAGGCCCATCTCGTTGCGCACGCGCTTCAGCGCACGGCATTCCAGCTCGAAGCAGTCACGGAACGACTCGCTGATGTAACGCGACGCACCACGGAAGCCCAGCATCGGGTTTTCTTCTTCCGGCTCGTACAGCTTGCCGCCGATCAGGTTGGCGTATTCGTTGGACTTGAAGTCCGACAGACGCACGATGACCTTCTTCGGCCAGAATGCTGCGGCCAGGGTGCTGATGCCTTCGACCAGCTTCTCGACATAGAAGTCGACCGGGTCGTTGTAGCCGGCGATGCGCTTGTCGACGCTGTCCTTCAGCTCTTGCGGCAGGCCCGCGTAGTTCAGCAGCGCCTTGGGGTGCACGCCGATCATGCGGTTGATGATGAATTCCAGACGGGCCAGGCCGACACCGGCGTTAGGCAGCTGGGCGAAGTCGAAGGCGCGGTCCGGGTTGCCGACGTTCATCATGATCTTGAACGGCAGATCAGGCATGGCGTCCACCGAGTTCTGGCGGATATCGAAGCCCAGCTCGCCTTCGAAGATGAAACCGGTGTCGCCTTCGGCGCAGGAAACGGTCACGCCCTGGCCGTCCTTCAGCACCTGGGTGGCGTTGCCGCAACCGACCACGGCCGGAATGCCCAGCTCACGGGCGATAATTGCCGCGTGGCAGGTACGGCCGCCGCGGTTGGTCACGATGGCGCTGGCGCGCTTCATCACCGGTTCCCAGTCCGGGTCGGTCATGTCGGAGACCAGCACGTCGCCTGGCTGGACCTTGTCCATCTCGGACACATCGTGGATCACGCGGACCTTGCCGGCGCCGATGCGCTGGCCGATGGCACGGCCTTCCACCAGGACGGTGCCCTTCTCTTTCAGCAGGTAGCGTTCCATCACGTTGGCGCTGGCGCGACTCTTCACGGTTTCAGGACGGGCCTGAACGATGTACAGCTTGCCGTCGTCACCATCCTTGGCCCACTCGATGTCCATCGGGCGCTCGTAGTGCTTCTCGATGATCATCGCCTGCTTGGCCAGCTCCGCCACTTCGGCGTCGCTCAGGCAGAAACGGGCGCGGTCGGCCTTGTCGACATCGACGGTCTTGACCGAACGACCGGCCTTGGCTTCTTCGCCGTAGACCATCTTGATGGCCTTGCTGCCCAGGTTGCGGCGCAGGATGGCCGGACGGCCGGCTTCGAGGGTGTTCTTGTGGACGTAGAACTCGTCCGGGTTCACCGCGCCCTGCACGACGGTTTCACCCAGGCCATAGGCACCGGTGATGAACACCACGTCGCGGAAGCCCGACTCGGTGTCGAGGGTGAACATCACGCCCGCCGTTCCGGTTTCCGAACGGACCATGCGCTGCACGCCGGCCGACAGGGCCACCAGCTTGTGGTCGAAGCCCTGGTGCACGCGGTAGGAAATGGCGCGGTCGTTGAACAGCGACGCGAAGACTTCCTTGGCGGCGCGGATCACGTTGTCCACACCACGGATGTTCAGGAAAGTTTCCTGCTGACCGGCGAAGGAAGCATCCGGCAGGTCTTCGGCAGTGGCGGAAGAGCGCACGGCCACGGCCATGTTGTCGTTGCCGTTGGCCATTTCGGCGAAGGCGGTGCGGATCTCGGCGTCGAGGCGCGCCGGGAACTCGGCGTCCATGACCCACTGGCGAATCTGCGCACCGGTCTTGGCCAGGGCGTTGACATCGTCCACATCCAGGGCGTCGAGCGCCTCGTGGATCTTCGCGTTCAGGCCGCTCTGCTCGAGGAAATCACGGTACGCCTGAGCCGTAGTGGCAAAGCCGCCGGGGACGGATACACCGGCGCCCGCGAGGTTACTGATCATCTCGCCCAGGGATGCGTTCTTGCCCCCCACATGCTCCACATCATGGACGCCGAGCTTATCGAGGGAAACTACGTACTCTACCAAGGTGATCTCTCCACTAACTGTATTGGAAAAGCTCAGGACGCCGGCAAATCCCCCGTGGGACCGGCCGGGCGCTTGTGGCCTGGACCTGGAAAATAAGTGAGAATGCCGACGATGTCGTTACGATGGCGTTCGGCAAACCGAACCTATCATATCCAAGAATCGTCACCAGCTTAAGGCCCATGGCGCAAATGAAACGATCTGCTTTCTTCATTTCCGACGGTACCGGCATCACGGCGGAGACCCTCGGGCAAAGTCTTCTAGCGCAGTTCGAGAACATTCCGTTCAACAAGTTCACGCGTCCGTACATCGACAGCGTCGAAAAAGCGCGGGTCATGGTCCAGCAAATCAACGCTGCGGCCGAGCGCGACGGGGTGCGGCCGATCATCTTCGACACCATCGTCAACCAGGACATCCGCGAGATCCTGGCGACCTCCAATGGCTTCATGATCGACATCTTCTCCACGTTCCTCGCCCCGCTGGAGCAGGAGCTGACCGCCCATTCGTCGTATTCCGTGGGGAAATCGCATTCGATCGGCGGCAACTCCAACTACATGGAGCGGATCGAGGCGGTGAATTTCGCGCTGGATAACGATGATGGGGCGCGGACGCATTACTACGACAAGGCGGACCTGATCCTCGTCGGCGTGTCCCGCTGCGGGAAGACGCCGACCTGTCTGTACATGGCCATGCAATTCGGGATTCGGGCGGCGAACTATCCGCTGACTGAAGACGATATGGAGCGGTTGCAGCTGCCGGCGGCGTTGAAAAAGCATCAGAACAAGCTGTTTGGGTTGACGATTGATCCGGATCGCCTGACCGCCATTCGGCATGAGCGCAAGCCGAACAGTCGCTACGCCAGCTTCGCCCAGTGTGAGTTCGAGGTGCGGGAAGTGGAGAATCTGTTCCGGCGGGAGAATATTCCGCATATCAACTCCACGCATTTTTCGGTGGAGGAGATCTCGGCGAAGATTTTGGTGGAGCGGGGGGTGGAGCGGCGGTTTAAGTGATTGGTCGTGTCAGTGCAGCCAACCGCCCTGCCCGCCTAGCCTGTGCTGCTACGTCGAGAACGCTGCCCCAGAAAGCACCGCAGTTCAGCCCACTGTGGGAGCTGGCTTGCCAGCGATTGCAATGGTGAATTCAGTACTTTGAGCACAGGCATGCCACCGAGCCTCAACGGCAAGACCACCATCGAAAAGACGTCCACGGACGTCTTTTTTTGCGCCTGAAATCGAACCATTGGCCTGCGAGATAAATGGCACCAAGCCATCATTCGCATTGAAACGTTTACCGGTTTTCGCGACGATAGGAAAACTCCTACATCGATCAGCGAAAAAGGTCTGCACTCGTGGCAATCAAAGCGGTATCCAAGGAAGCAATCCCGCAGGCGGAGCAAGACGAGCCGCTGCAGAAATCCCAGTCCAATCCTCCCTGGACCACCGACGAGCTAATCCTTGCGCTTGACCTCTATTTAAGACATCCCCGCTCCTTGCCCGACAAAAATCACCCCGAGGTCCAAGCGCTCTCTCAATTGCTGGGCAAGATTGGAAAGACGCTCGGCCTCAATAAAGGAGGCAGCTTCCGTAACGTCAACGGCGTTTACATGAAGCTGGCTAACTTCCGCCACTGGGACCCAATTTACATCGAGAACGGCAGAATGGGCCTCGCCAAAGGCAACAAGAACGAGAAAGTGGTGTGGGATAAATTTGCTGGAGTTCCCGACGAGCTCGCCACCACAGCGAACGCCATTCGCAATGCCATTGAAAGCGCATCGCCCGACTCCGCAGCGTTAGCCGGTACTGACGAACCAGATATTGTGGAGGCCGAAGAAGGTAAGGTGCTGACCCGCCTCCACCGTTATCGGGAGCGCAGTCGTGCTCTCGTCGATGCCAAGAAGAAAGAGGTATTGCGGAAAAAGGGATGTTTGAAATGCGAAGCGTGTGGCTTCAACTTCGCTGAAGCGTACGGCCCTACAGGGGAAGGCATTATTGATGTTCATCACACCAAGCCTGTCCACACCTTAAAGCCCGGAGAACGGACGAAGCTTTCTGAGCTTGCTCTTCTTTGCGCTAACTGCCATCGGGTAATCCACTCAAAACGTCCGTGGTTGAGTGTGGAACGGGTCAGAGAACTGAGGGGCGGGACATAATTTTTTCGGCGCGGGTAAATGTGCTGGCCCTGCGCGGGATATCCTGCATGCACACAACCTCAAAGGCTTCCATCAGCTACGAGCAGCATACGCAGGTGAGCACTTTGAGCAAATCACCCAACACCCCGCGCCAATCAGTGGCGGCCAATGTTGCCAGGTAGATAGACACCTAGATCGTGAGGCCAGAAGGCAAATCAGCTATGAGCTGGGGCATGGTCGGATCGACGTCGTCGCGGCCTACATTGGTGGGCGGGCATGAGTAAGCCATTCGACATGGAGCTGTTCTTGGCTGGGGTTCTGACCGGCTCGCACGCAACCCGGCAACACCATTTGCGCCAAGCGAAAATCATCCAATCTGCAATTGCAGAGCGATGGCAGAGTAAAACGCCTTGGGGTTGGAAACGGAAGCATCTGGTTTGGTTTATCGAACATCGCTTGAGCGAACGCAGCGAAAATACGCGGTACTACTATATGCTCACGATACAACTGCTCGCTCGTAGAGCAGGTACGGCATGGGCGCTCAAAACCGGCAGCGAGCCGTCTGATAGAAAGTATCGACAACGAAAGACTTTGGGCTATCCCAAACCCTCAGGCCCCTCGCCACCCTTGTGCCATTAGGCAATAGCAAAGAGCAGCAAATTTGCGTGACAATAGGTCCAGCATTTGCCTCATGAAGCGCCCCTAGGACGAGACTCTGTCTACCCGCAGCTCATAAGGCGGCAAGCGGTGCAAATGGCTGTTCAAAACAAACGCCGCTCCATCGCGCTGTATGGGCGAGGTGCTGATCCTGAACTACGCGCAGAAGAATGGCTTCAGAGCCGATGCGCAGCCACCGGATGGAATGAAGAAGGGAAGCGATGGAACTCATTGATAACATCAGTCGCCTCCTTGGCGATGACCTGAAGCAGACGGTCAGGCCGGGAGCGCGATTGAAGATCGCCGCGTCCTGCTTTTCGATGTACGCCTTCGAGGCCCTGAAGGCGGAGCTCGAGAAGCTCGAGGAGCTGAACTTTATATTCACCTCACCAACCTTCGTTGCTAACGAAGTCACCGACAAAATCCGCAAGGAGCGTCGAGAGTTCCACATTCCAAAGGTGGGTCGTGAGCGAAGCTTGTATGGTAGCGAGTTTGAAATCCAGCTGCGTAACAAGCTGACCCAGCGCGCAATTGCCAAGGAATGTGCAGACTGGATTCGGCGCAAAGCCCGCTTCAAGAGCAACCGGACTCAGGCCCCCATGCAGCAGTTCGCCTGCGTACAGTCCCGCGCTGGCGACTCGGGCGATACTGCTTACATGCCATTGCATGGTTTCACCGCAGTTGACCTCGGCTACCAGCAAGGCAATGCCATGTCGAACCTCGTCAACAAGATGAATGAGCCGACCTTTGCGGCCACTTATCTCAGCTTGTTCGACCAGATCTGGGACGACCCAGAGAAGCTGGAAGATGTGACGCAGCAAATCTGCGATCACATCGCCTCGGCGTACCAAGAAAACTCCCCCGAAAGCATCTATTTCCTGATGCTCTATAACATCTTCAGCGAGTTCTTGGACGACATCGACGAAGACGTGCTCCCCAATGATCGCATTGGCTACCAAGACACGCTGGTCTGGCAGAAGCTCTTCAACTATCAGAAGGATGCCGCCACCGGCATCATCAACAAGTTGGAGACTTACAGCGGCTGCATCCTGGCCGACAGCGTTGGCCTGGGCAAGACCTTCACTGCGTTGGCAGTGATCAAGTATTACGAACTGCGAAACAAGTCGGTGCTAGTACTATGTCCTAAGAAGCTAGCCGGTAACTGGTTAACCTATAACAGCCCGCTCAAAACGAATATTTTTGCGGCAGATCGCCTCAGTTACCGCGTTCTGTGCCATACAGATTTGGGACGCACCCGAGGTGAATCATTCGGCCTACCTTTGAACAATGTCAATTGGGGTGGTTTCGACCTTGTGGTCATCGACGAATCTCACAACTTTCGCAACAGTGATGCCTACAAGGACAAGGAAACGCGCTATCAGAAGCTGATGAACAAGGTCATCAGGGAAGGCGTGAAGACAAAGGTGCTGATGCTATCAGCAACCCCTGTCAACAACCGCTTTGCCGATCTACGCAATCAGTTGGCTTTGGCCTACGAAGGTGATTCGGAAAACCTCAGCAAGAAGCTCAAGATCAGCACGAGTGTGGAAGAAATTTTCCGGAGCGCACAAGCTGCGTTCACCGTATGGTCGAAGCTACCACCAGAGGAGCGCACCGCTCGCGCTATCCTAGACTCTCTGGACTTTGATTTCTTCGAGCTGCTGGACAGTGTGACCATCGCTCGATCCCGCAAGCATATCCAGACCTTCTACGACACGAAAGACATTGGCCAATTCCCAGAGCGTCGCAAACCGCTTTCCTTCCATTGTCCGCTGACCCAGCGCTCGGATGTATTAGACTTTAACGAGATTTTCGAGCAACTGTCCCTACTTAAGCTGTGCGTTTATACACCGGCCGGCTATATCCTTCAAAGCCGGGTCAAGAAGTACATCGATCTGTATAACGCACAATCGGGTGACAAGAAGGAAAACCTCAGCTTGTACGGGCGCGAGAAGGGCCTGCAGGCACTGATGACTACGAACCTGCTCAAGCGCCTAGAAAGCTCGATCGAATCGTTCCGGCTCACATTGCAGTCCCTGCGTGGCAACCACGTCAATACGCTGGCGACTATTCACCGCTTCAATGAAGGCGGCGGTGTCGCCACAAATTCTTCCGAGGTGGCTGACCTCACCGACGTCTTGGAAAACCTGGAGGCAGAAGACGACGATCTGTCGATGCTGAACGGCGGTGAGGTTGGCGGCAAAGTTAAGATCAGCTTGGCTGACATGGACTTGCCCTCCTGGGAGCATGACCTGAGCGTTGATCTGGCGATCATCGATGCCTTGCTGGCCTCAATGAACAAGATCACCCCCGAGGACGACGCCAAGCTCCAGCACCTTAAGGCACTTGTGTTGGAAAAAATCGCTAACCCGATCAACCCCGGCAATAAGAAGATCATCATCTTCACGGCCTTCGCCGATACTGCTGACTACCTCTACGCCAATCTCGCTCCGGGGTTGCTGGCTCAGCAACAACTTCACAGTGCCAAGGTCACGGGGGCTGGCTCCCCCAAATCCACGCTGAAGAAGAGCTACGACTTCCAGGAGCTGCTGACCCTGTTTTCGCCGCGCTCCAAGTCGAAATCTCAAGTGCTCCCTCAAGAGCCAGCGGAGATCGATCTGTTGATCGGCACGGACTGCATATCCGAAGGACAGAACCTTCAGGATTGTGACTATCTGATCAACTACGACATCCATTGGAACCCGGTCCGCATCATTCAGCGTTTCGGGCGTGTTGACCGGATTGGCTCTACCAACAGCAGCATCCAGTTGGTGAACTACTGGCCCGACATCTCGCTTGACGAGTACATCAATCTGAAAGAGCGAGTCGAGAGCCGGATGATGATCGCTGACGTGACGGCCACAGGCGACGACAACGTGCTTTCCGCGCAGGCCAACGATGTCACCTACCGCAAGGAACAGCTGCGCCGCTTGCAGGAGGAAGTGATTGAGCTGGAAGACCTGAAAACTGGCGTGTCGATCACCGACCTCGGGCTCAACGACTTCCGCATGGACCTGCTCAACTACGTAAAGGCATATGATGAACCTAGCCATGTGCCTAACGGTATGCATGCCGTGGTCCCCGCGAATCCCAGCTTGGGCTTGGAACCGGGTGTGATCTTCACCTTGCGCAACCGCAACCCTGGGGTGAACGTCAGCCAGCACAACCGGCTACACCCATACTACCTTGTCTATATCGGCCACGACGGCGCGGTGATCAGCGATCACTCCGAGGTCAAGCGCCTTCTGGACCTTGTGCGCAGCGGCTGCAAGGGCCGCCCCGAACCCATCTCCATGGCCTGCCAATCCTTCAATAAGGAAACGAGCGACGGCAGGAACATGCAGCTGTACTCCGGTCTGCTGAGCAAGACCATCCGTTCCATCATTGAGGTAAAGGAAGAAAAAGACCTGGACAGCCTGTTCAGCGGGGGCAAGACCACGGCACTGACTAATACCATCAGCGGCCTAGATGATTTCGAACTCATCACCTTCCTGGTGATTCAGGAGGCCGGATGAACAGAAAGGTGACTTCGGCCAAGCACTTGGCCCTGATCAGCTATCCCAAGCAGGCGAACTTTGGACGTGTTCTGCCCAAGAGCAAAATTTACGAACGCAGCGGGGCTAATACGCGCCTGAAAGACCTGTTCGTGGAGCAGGTCGAGCAAATCATCTGGCAGTACAAGCTCGCGCCCGAAACCGTCAACCTCCCCGCGAAGCCTGGCGTACCGGAGGTGCAGGTTTTCCGCATTGTTCTCAAGATGGAGGGGTTGTCCGTCGATGTGCTGAAGTGCATCGATGATGCCGTGCAGTTCCCCATCCTGTTCGAGCTGGAGCACGAGGACAAGATCAAGGTCATCGCCGCTCACAAGCGCCCCAGTGAAGCGGACGCCAGTAAACGGGTGATCAGCGATTACTTTTCGACCGCATGGATAGCGGCCAACAGCGAGCGTGATGAAATGCCCGTGGTACTGGACTTGGCGGGGCTCTACGAGGCCTTGCTGCAACGCCTGATTCCGTTGGCTCCACGTGCCCAAGAAAACTTTGCTGCCTTGGTCGAGCGCATGGAGGCTTTGAGGACCAAGCAGCGCGAAATTGAGAAAGTCCGCGTCAAGCTGGCGAAGGAAAAGCAATTCAATCGCAAAGTGGAGATAAATGCTACTTTGCGTCGGCTGAGTAACGAATTTGAGGAACTGAGCCACTGAAATCCGTGGTTCAAGAAAAGAATATGAACAAACTGAAAATGCATTCTCCCGATCTGACGAAAGACAACATTGCTCGTATTCGTGAGCTGTTCCCCGGCTGCGTGACCGAGACCCAAGTGCGAGACGGAAGCGTGAAGCTGGCCGTGGATTTTGACCAACTGCGCCAAGAGCTATCGGAATCAATCATAGAAGGGCCTCAGGAGCGATATCACCTGAATTGGCCGGGTAAGCGCGAAGCGCTACTGACGGCCAATGCGCCGATTGCCAAAACGCTTCGCCCTTGTCGCGACGAAAGCATGGACTTCGAAACCACAAAGAACCTTTTCATCGAAGGCGACAACCTGGAAGCGCTCAAACTGCTACAGGAGACCTATTTGGCGAAGGTCAAATTGATCTACATCGACCCACCGTACAACACGGGGCGCGACTTCATCTATGACGATGACTACAGCTCGGATATCAAGGGCTACCGAGTGACCACCGGGCAGGTGGACGAAACGGGAAGCCGGCTAGTGGCCAATACTGAAGCAAATGGGCGATTCCACTCCGACTGGCTTAGCATGATCTACGCCCGGCTGCGTCTGGCGCGCAACCTGCTAAAGGACGACGGGGTAATCTTTATCTCCATTGACGACCACGAAGTGGACAACCTGCGTAAGGTTGCCAGCGAGGTGTTCGGCGAGGAAAACTTCGTCGCGCAGGTAATTTGGCAGAAGGTATTCTCCCCAAAGAATAGCGCCCGCTGGTTCTCGGAAGATCACGACTATGTCCTAGTGTATGCAAAGAATGGAGATAGCTGGACGCCGCGCTTGCTACCGCAAACGGAAGAAATGATTGCCCGATATAAGAACCCGGACAACGATTCACGAGGCCCTTGGACATCGAGTGACCTAGCTGCCCGAAACCGCTACGACGCGGGTCTCTATCCTATCACGTGTCCTTCCGGTCGAATAATTGATGGCCCACCCACAGGAAGGTATTGGTCTATTAGCAAAGAAACCTTCTCGGCGCTCGATAAGGATAATCGAATTTGGTGGGGCGCAGGTGGCGACAACATGCCGCGCCTCAAACGGTTCTTGTCCGAAGTTCAGCAAGGCCGCGTACCTCAAACTCTCTGGTTCCATGAGGAAGTGGGCAATACTCAGAATGCCAAGAAGACTCTGCTGAAGTATGTTCACTTCCAACAGACCGAAAACGTACTGAATTCTGTGAAGCCGGTTGAACTGTTACAACGTGTACTGCAGTTGGCCGGACAGCCAAGCGATGGCGACATCGTCCTCGACTTCTTCAGCGGAAGCGCATCTACCGCCCATGCCGTAATGAAGCAAAATGCTGAAGACGGCGGCAACCGGCGCTTCATAGGTGTGCAAATCGCTGAGCCGCTGCCCACCCCAGAGCTTGGCATGGCCTCAATCTTCGAAATGGGCCTGCAGCGCGTGCGCAATGTGGCCCAGGAGCTGCGACAGCAACATGGCACGGGGGAGCAGGATCTAGGCTTCCGGGTGCTGAAGATCGACTCATCTAACATGGCCGATGTCTTTTACGCGGCTGATGCGTTAGAGAAGCTCAACATCGAAATGTTTGTTGACAACATCAAGCCGGATCGCACACCTGAAGACCTTCTGTTCCAAGTAATGCTGGACTGGGGCGTTGATCTGGCGCAGCCCATCTCCAAGCAAGTGATCCAAGGGAAAGAAGTCTTTTTCGTCGATGGCAATGCATTGATCGCCTGCTTCGATGCCCATGGTGGCATCGATGAAGGCTTCGTTAAGGAACTGGCGAAGCATCAACCGCTGCGCGTGGTTTTCCGCGATGCGGGCTTCAGAGACAGCGCCATAAAGATCAATGTTGAACAGATTTTCAGATCGCTCTCCCCTTCCACCGAAGTGAAATGCATCTAAGGGGGGGGTGGCAATGAAACTGAAATTCAAGACGCAGCCCTACCAAACCGCTGCCGTTCAAGCAGTGGTGGATTGTTTCAAGGGACAAACACCGCAGCATGGTGGACTTCGCTATCGTCTGGACCCTGGCGTGAAGAAGGCGACACCGGCGAGCCCTCAATCTGATCTCGATCTAGAAACTGAAACGGTCGCTGACCAAGAGGCAGCCTTTCGTAATGCGGATTTGGCCTTGTCCGAATCTGCCCTGCTGGACAATATCCAGCAGGTGCAGCGCCTGCAGAACCTACCTGTTTCGAGATCGCTTGATGACTACTTCACTATCAACGGAAACAAGGAACGCGTTCCTGCCACGAAACAGTACACAGACAGCGCTAAGGCTACATCCAAAATCCATCTCGATATCGAGATGGAAACCGGCACGGGAAAGACCTACTGCTACATTAAGACAATCTTCGAGCTGAACAAACAGTACGGCTGGAGCAAGTTCATCATTGTCGTGCCCAGCATCGCCATCCGTGAAGGGGTGGCGAAGTCGCTAGAAATCACGGCAGATCACTTTCTGGAGACGTATCATAAGAAGGCCCGCTTCTTCATCTACAACTCGAAGGCGCTGCACCATCTAGAGAGTTTTTCGTCCGATGCCGGCATCAACGTGATGGTTATCAACGTTCAGGCTTTCAATGCGACGGGCAAGGATAACCGCCGCATTTACGAAGCCCTCGACAACTTCCAGTCACGTAAGCCAATCGATGTGATCAGCGCCAATCACCCCATCCTCATCCTGGACGAACCCCAGAAGATGGAAGGCGGCAAGACGCTGGATTCGCTGGTTAATTTCAAACCATTGATGGTGTTGCGCTACTCCGCGACACACAAGACCACGCACAACAAGATTCACCGCCTGGACGCGTTGGACGCCTACAACCAAAAGCTGGTCAAGAAGATCTCCGTGCGCGGTATCTCGGTGAAAGGCTTAGCCGGCACCAATGCTTACCTTTACCTGCAAGGCATTGATGTTTCCACCAAGAAGCCGCCTGAGGCGCGTGTGGAGTTCGAGCAGAAGCTGGCCAGCGGCCAAATCAAGCGCGTGGTGCGCAAGCTGTCCAAGGGTGACAACCTCTTTGTGTTGTCGAATGAGCTGGACCAGTACCGTAGCTATGTGGTGTCAGACATCAATGCCATTACCGACACCCTGAGCTTCACTAACGGCATCGAGCTGCAGGTAGGCGAAGCAGACGGCGACGTGAACGAGGCCGCGCTGCGCCGCATCCAGATTCGAGAAGCGATCAAGGCCCACTTCGACAAGGAACAGGCTCTGTTCCAGCAGGGCATCAAGGTGCTTACGCTGTTCTTCATCGATGAAGTCGCCAAGTATCGCGACTACAGCGCTTCCGACGAGAAGGGCGAGCACGCCCGCGTGTTCGAAGAGGAATACCAGCTCTACCTGAACGAAGTGCTGGATCTGGACGAAACGCCCTATATCAAGCACCTCAAGGGCATTGCAGTCGAGAAAACCCACAGCGGCTACTTCTCAATCGACAAGAAAACCAAAAGATTGGCTGACCCTGATGTAGAGAAACGTGGCGAAAACGCCGGCCTGTCGAACGATGTTGACGCCTATGACCTGATCCTGAAGGACAAGGAGCGCCTGCTGTCCCTGAGCGAGCCTGTCCGCTTCATCTTCTCGCATTCGGCCCTGCGTGAAGGTTGGGACAACCCGAACGTGTTTGTCATCTGTACCCTCAAGCACAGTGACAACACGATTTCACGCCGTCAGGAAGTGGGGCGTGGCTTGCGTCTTTCAGTAAACCAGCATGGCGACCGGATGGATCATTCATCCATCGTTCACGACATTAACGTGCTGACCGTTGTGGCGAGTGAGAGCTACAAGGACTTCGTTGCGGCCTTGCAGAAGGACATCCGCGAATCTCTATCGGCTCGTCCGCGTGCGGCCGATAAGGCTTACTTCACCGGTAAGGTACTCAACACAGCCGAAGGGCCGATCACAGTTTCCGACGATCAAGCCACGGACATCGAGTTCTACCTGATCCAGAACGGTTACGTCGATAAGAAGCGCAACATCACCGAGAAGTACCATCAGTCCAAGAAGGACGGCACGCTGCAAGCGTTACCGGAAGAACTGCTGCCGCACGCCGAACAGGTTTTCCAGCTGATCGACAGCGTGTTCAGCGAAAGCCAAATCTTGCAGCCCGAAGATGGCCGCAAGGCGAAGAAGCTGGAGCCCAACGCCAACTTCGAAAGGCAGGAATTCAAGGAGCTTTGGGCCAGGATCAATCGAAAGGCAGCGTACAGTGTGCAGTTCGATTCCCAGGAGCTTGCCGCCAAGGCAGTCAAAGCCCTGGATGAGCATCTGCGAGTGACGCCATTACAGTACACCATCCAACGTGGAGAACAGTCCGCGCTGGCCACTTACGACGGCGTTAATAATGGCTCCGCCTTTGTGTTGAATGTTACGGAAACAGAGCTGAACGCCCACTCCATCCATTCAGCAGTGAAGTACGACCTGATTGGCAAACTGGCCGAAGGTACACAGCTCACGCGGCGTAACATCGCGGACATCCTGAGCAGCATCAATGTGGCCGTGTTTGCCCAATTCAAAACCAACCCTGAGAGTTTCATCGCCGAAGCGGTTCGATTGATCAACGAACAAAAGGCGACGGTGATCATCGAGCACCTCGCCTACGACCCGGTCGCCGAGCAGTTCGACTTGGACATCTTCACTGCTGGGCAGACAAAACAGGACTTCAGCAAGGCCGGGGACAAGCTTCAACGACACATCTACGACTATGTGCTGACCGACTCCAACATCGAGCGGGAGTTCGTGAAGGAACTGGATACCTGTACCGATGTGGTCGTCTACGCCAAGCTGCCGCGTGGTTTCCTGATCCCGACCCCTGTGGGCGACTACAATCCGGACTGGGCCATCTCCTTCAAGGAAGGGGCAATCAAGCACGTCTACTTCGTGGCCGAAACTAAGGGCTCCATGTCATCGATGCATCTCACACCCATTGAGCAGACCAAGATCGACTGTGCTCGGAAGTTCTTCGACGACATCAACAAAAAGTACGCTCCAGAGAACGTGAAGTACGACGTGGTGAACAGCTTCGGCAAGTTGATGGAGTTGGTGAAGTGACCTGTGAGAGGCAGAAATTGAGCTGCAACTGCTGGCGTGGGTCCGGAACAAGAAAAATGTAGCCTTCGAAGCAGTTCTCTCCATCACATGCCGAGCTATCTAAGGCGGGTAGTTTCGAAATAAGGGCTGACCTGCAAAGGGCGGCCCTAATCAGCAGCAAAGTCGTATTTGATATATGTAACCGTCCGCCCATTTCACCATGCGTAAGTCAAGATGGCATCTACCCATGCAGCAGCAACAATAGACGAAAGCCTCGCACAAACCGTTTAGCCATGCATTGCTATGCTCTCGAGCGCCGAAGCAGATAAAGACCTAGAGCGGATCGAGGTCCCTGCGAACGGTGGTGAATTCGACCTGAAGTTGTTTGCCAGGTAAGGTCTCGAAGCTCACATCAGAGGCGTGCACAGTAACCACCACAAGAACCCCACCCAGCTACACGTAATTAAAGATGAGTAAGCATGAAGTATATTTTTAACGCTCAGTTCCTAAAAGTGCTCCCTCCCAACACATCCTTTGGTGATGCGTGGGACTCTTTCTGCTTGTCGTTGCTGCGGAAAGAAGATGGCCACCAGCACTATCTATCATTAAAAGCCCCAGATCGTGGAATTGATATACTAAAGCGCAGCGATAACACTGCCATCCAATGTAAGGCAGATGAGCGCGGGGCTTTGGGAACGCTATCCCCGTCATCTAGTATTGAATCTCTCAAAACCGCGATACTCCACAGACACTCAATTGAATGGATAAAATATTCCTTTGCCACTAACGCAGACTATTCTGGAGACGGATTTATCAAGATAATTACCGAAGCTGAAACACTTGGCTTAAAAAAAGATAACATTGAATTTTTAGGGCCTGATTATTGGTCAGACCTATGCGAAAAGCATATAGACGCAGTTAAACACCTTCTTGACTATCGCCTTACCTACACAGAAGCGGAAGTCGAGGAAGCCTTTAAAAAAGCAAGATACTATGATAGCTATATTACCAAATACGTCGGACTAATCAGCAAAGATAGCTTCAATATCGAGATAGCCAATAATAGAACCCCCATTATTCTCGCCATCCCGTTTGCACCAAGTTTAACTGTCAAGCAATGCTTGGATGTAGCTAAGTCACTGCTAGGCTTGACGTTGGAGACGGAGCACTATAGTGATATTGGCACATCAGCTTCGCCAGGACTTTCCCTAACACTAGATCAAAAAGCGCAATCGTTTGACAAAAAACTTGGCGATTTCAGTGAAGATGAACGAAAACGGCTAAAACTATGGGTGCAAACGAGATATTCGCTCGACGAAAGGTCAAAAAATAGCGATAGCGCCATGTTTGAATTGATGTATAAAACGACCACGACAGCTTCAAGAGAGGAGTCCAAGAAAAAAACCATTGAACGCTTTAATAAAAGCATTGAGGATAGAATGTGGCGCTCGGTAGCCACTTAAGTCAGCTCATCAAGGCCAGTTTTCACAAATATTCATTAGCCCATTGTCGAAGGGATTTGAGTACCATGGCAGACTATTTCACCCGTGACCATTTCGAGCAGTCAAGCAAGTGGGCAAAACACAAACGTGACGAGTCCAACTCCGAGCAGAACCAAGCTTACGAAGATCTAAAAAAGGCCTATGCCGTTACACAGGCATGGGCGGACAAGCTCAAGGCCGAACTTTTTCCTGTTGGCCGTGTTGAAATTCGCAAGCGCCCCACCAACCAGGGTAATCATTTCTCTGGGTACACCTGGGCGAAAATCTACCCCTCTCCGGAAGCACCGAAGGAATTGGCCTTTACCGTAGGTATCGATGCCGACGACGGCTTTGTGGTCAAGATCGATACCGTCGGGCTGGGCGAATCCAGTAATCCTCGCCAAGCCTATCTAGCGCTGCGCGGGGACTATCACAACGCCCCCTTTGTAACCACATTGCCCGCAAGCGAAGGTGCGGAGTTAACGCTAGACCAGCTGACCGCATGGAGCGCCGAAGCAATCCGCAACTTCAAGGTACGCTATGAAGAGGTCGTAGCCAAAATGGGCCTGGGTAAATCTCTCGGCGACGAAGATCTGCTTCAACACTTCGACAGCAAGCCTGCATTCCAGAATTTCCGTGCATCATGGTCGCCAGAGGAAAAAGCGCGCTTCTGCCGGCTGGCGCGGGCTGTCCATATGGCAGGCTTGGATTGGTGGCACTCGAGCAAAGGTATCCAACTGCGATTTGGCCGCAAGAACCCCGGTAGCGAGCGTGCGGTCGGTGTACTTGGAATAGTCCGTGGTATGCGAGTGCGTAAGCTCTCGTGGAAACGTGAGGTGGCCGCGCTCCCCATCCTCGACCGTGCACCGCTCACAGACGAACTGCTCGGGAAGATAGAGGCGTCCCTGGTCGACAAGCATGATTTGCCCGAAGACTGGCTATTGCATGAAGCCGAGCGGCCGGGTCTTTGGCCAGATCAATTACGGGACGATCCTGTTGAAAGCAGCGATGAACCTGACGAAGAAGACTCTGATGAGCCTGATGCAGTGAGGCTTCCACTCAATCGTATCTACTACGGCCCTCCTGGCACGGGCAAGACCTACGAATTGTCCAAGCTGCTGAAACGGGAATATGAGCAGGCCACGGCCTCCGTTTCCAAGGAGGCATGGCAGAATCAGTTTGTGAGCGGTAGGATTGCGCGCCTTACTTGGTGGGAGGCGGCGGCGGCAACGCTGTACCAGCTAGGAGGGAGAGCACGTGTCGACGCAATGCTTGAACACCCGTTCATGAAATCGATGGCCGCCGCCAAAAGTACGAACAAGAACATAAGAAACACTGTTTGGAGCGTGCTTCAATACCATGCAGTAGAGCCCTCCGAAACCATCAAGATGAGCAAGCGAATGGCACCGGCTGTCTTCGACAAGCTAGCGGACTCGTCTTGGATATTAACGGGAGACTGGACGGACGCAGCGGCCGACTTGAAGCAGCTGGTAGACGAATACAATGCCGGCCCCCCTTCAGCGGACTATATCAAGCGCTACAGTTTCGTAACCTTCCATCAATCGTACGGTTACGAAGAGTTCGTGGAGGGACTGCGGCCTGTTCTCGAAGGCGATGCAGAGGCCGGCGAAATTCAATACGAAATCCGCGCAGGCGTCTTCAAGGACTTGTGCCGAAAAGCACGCATGGCGCCAAACCAACAGTTTGCGATGGTGATCGACGAGATCAACCGGGGAAACATCAGCAAGATCTTCGGCGAGCTGATCACCTTGATCGAACCCGATAAGCGCGAAGGCGCAGAGAACGCCGTCTCGGTAACGTTGCCGTATTCCGGAGAGAGTTTTTCGATACCTGCCAACGTCGACATTATTGCCTCCATGAACACGGCAGACCGGTCCCTCGCGTTGCTGGACACTGCCCTGCGTCGCCGATTCGAGTTTGTACCGTTAATGCCGAACGCGGGCGACGAGCCAGGGGCACCACTTGCGAGCCTTCGGGTCAGCCTGGGGGAGCAGGTAGTCGATGTGCCTCGCATGCTTGCTGCCATAAACCAGCGCATCGAAGTGCTGTACGACCGCGACCATTGCATCGGCCATGCATACTTCACCGCACTTGCCCAGGTGCCCGATGGAGAGTTGCGCTTCGTAGCCCTGCAAAAAGTGTTCAGCATGCGGATTCTGCCCCTGCTTGAAGAATACTTCTTCGAAGACTGGCAAAAGATCCGCCTTGTCCTGGCGGACAATCAGAAACCCCACGCTGCAAGCTTCATCGTTGAGGGGGATGATCCGGAAGACGATCTGGCTCGCTTGTTCGGAAGTGATCATGGCATGGACAGCTACTCCACGAAGCGCCACTACTCACTGCAGAAGGCTGCACTCTACAACCCGGATGCCTACATCGGCATCTACAACACCTTGTCGACCTGAAAGGCGCAGGCACGTGAGCGGAATATCGATCTATGAATTTGACGTGTTGATCCCTACGACGTCGGCAGCCTCGCCGCCCGAGGAGTTACACACTATCCCGGCCGTGGTGTACGAATGGCTTGAGCGCCAGTGTCTGCTCGCCTCCAATGACAACAGGCCAGCCTGGCTGCGCCTGACCCAACGGCGTGGCCACCGCGCCGTTCAAGTCACGAGTTTCGTTGGCGTGATACGTGCGCCAGACGGTTACCAGATCGAGGTATTGCCAAAGGTCGGAAAAGTAATAGGTGCAGGTGCATTGAAGGCACGTCAGCTTTTGATTGAAATGCTCTGTTGCCTTCAAACATTTCGCCACCTACGGATGGACCCGGCCAAACTCGCGGCGGCCCGAATGCCTTTGCTGGAAATATTTATCGGCGAATTCCTGAGTGCAGTCGGACATGTCGTCAAACGAGGGATGCGCAGCCATTACGCCACTGAGCAAGGCAACCTCTTTGCCCTTCGCGGCAAGCTGGTAATGGCCTCTCATCTGCGGCAAAACCTTTATAGGGCGGACCGATTCTTTACAGAACACGATGAATTCTCGATTGACCGCCCGGAAAACCGTTTGCTGCATACCGCATTGCAATGTGCGCTGAAATTGACGACGTCTCAGGCACACCAGCAGCTGGCCCGGGAGCTGCAGTTCGTCTTCGCCGAGGTCCCCATTTCAATTCAGCCCAATCTGGACTTCCAGCGGATACGCCTTGATCGGGGTATGGGTTACTACGAAGAAGCCCTTGCTTGGTCGAAGCTGATCCTGGATCAGCAGTCCCCTGTGACCGGTCACGGAGGTAACACGGCTCCTTCCCTGCTATTCCCAATGGAGGCCGTATTCGAAGCGTTCGTCGCCAAGCACCTCACGAAGCAACTGACGAGACCGCTTCATCTGAAAAGCCAAGCGCGCAGCCATCACCTGGTTCGCCATCGAGAACAGAATTGGTTTTGCCTAAAGCCAGACCTGTTGATCAAGAATACCCAGACAGCTCTGCTTGTGCTCGACACAAAGTGGAAACTGCTAGATGGCCAGAGGGCCAATGGGGCAAAAAAATATGACCTCGCGCAAAGTGACTTCTATCAATTGCAGGCTTATGGGCAAAGCTACCTAAATGGGGTTGGGGATGTAGTGCTGATCTATCCCCGGACTGAGGCATTTGAGCAGCCACTGCCAGTTTTCGAGTTTCCCAGGACAAAGGGGCTACGATTATGGGTACTGCCGTTTTGCTTGACGTCACGTCAGCTACTAATCCCAGACAATGCACTGTTCAAAACGGTGTTCAAGGATGCTTGTGAACCCCTTAACAATAGCATTGGCAATGATCAGCATTAACCCGCTTGAACGAGGCGCAGAAGGCGATCATCGAAGCCGACATTTGCATGCTGAATGGGTAGCTTGTGGTACCAAGCCGCAAGGTCCCGATGAAATACGTGCTGCGGCGCTACCACATCGACCCGCGCACCTCGCAACCAGCCCCCCCCAAAAAAACCAGCAGATCGTGATCAAAACCTCAAGGAATGCGCCCTTGGCTGATGAACGACTGGTCCAGCCAGGCCCAGGACGCCGCGGACGGCCGGCATTTTTATAGATCCGATGCCGACTCGTTGATGACGCGTAGCTCCAACAGCGCCGTCCATCGGAATCCAGGCAACGCAGCGTTCCAACCGGTATTCCAAGCAAGTTGACCAAACAATTATTTACTAACTCAAACAGATAGATACCGACTTGTTTCAGATTACCCCGGCCCGGACAATTCCAAGAGGCCGCTAATGAGAATTCTGATCCCCCTTCAAAAACAAAACGGGCCGCTCACGCGGCCCACATCTCATCCAAATAAACTCACCGCCCCACCTTCCCCCCAGCCACCCCACCCAACAATGCCTCCACCAACGCCTGCGAAATCTCCAACGAATGATTAGTAGCCCAGGCCAACCCACTAACCGCCCGGTCCACCTGCTCACACAACTGCGTATTCGTCTCAAACGCCGACTTCAACGTCATCGACAGATGCACCAACGCATCCTCGATATCCACCCCTTCGCAAACCGCGAACAGCGGCTTGTGGCTCTCATTACACGCACCAAATTTGATATGAACGGTGGCAAGCCGAGGCGGGTCTGGAACGATCTTGTTCATTGTGCAACTCCTTGATAGTGGAGCCGCCACATCACGTGACCAAACGATTAGGTGGCAGCTGTACGCAGGTTGGTCAACCGGACTCAAGGCAACCCGGCGCACTCGAAAGTGCCCCGCGCACAACCGCCATAACGCAGACCAGCAGGCAGAAAATGCCCGCTGAAAAGGAAAGGCCGCCAAAGCGCGCCATTGAGTTCCGGGTGACCAAACCCGATCACTGATAACCAGCGACCGACCAAGCCTAGGCACCGCACCCCAAGAGCGCAACGGCAGAAAAGCCGGCGAAGTATGATTGGGAAATTGCCTACAAGAAAGTCAGACCGAGACGAAGTTTTGTAGCGCCATGCAACACCCCGCCCAAATAAAGAGGCCCCGACATCACTGCCGGGGCCTCTTCATTTCACCTCAAGCAATCAGACGGAATCACCGCCGACTGCCCACTCAGCGCCAGATCCACCAGTTCGCGGTTGGCCACCGCATACATGGCGTAGTCAGTGCCGGTCGCAGCCCTCAGCTCATCAAGCATGGCCTTCCACCGCTCCACCATCACCCGATGCTGCTCCATCCACAGCGCCACCCGCGCATCCATATCTTCCGGCGCATCGGCCATCTGCAAGACGGAAATCGTGATCGCCCGCTGCTGCAGGTCGATGTCGTCGCGGAAGGCTTCGCGGGCCAGGGCCTGCCAGTTGTTTTCCACTGGCAGGTTGCTGATTTCCTGCAGGTACCAGGTCAGTTCCAGCGCGCTGCCGGTGGCGAAGAAGGCTTTCGCCACTTGCGCCGGGTCGTGGCCGGTAACGTCGGAGGCTTCGATGATCGGCAGCAGGGTGTACAGGTGCGTGGTGCCAGCCACCATGCGCGCCAGCAGTTCCGGTACGCCAGCCTCGACGAAGCCCTGGTAGCGGGTCTGCCAGCGGTCGCGGGTCGGGCCTTCGAGCAGTTCGTCGAGTTTCAGGCCCAGGGCGGCGATCTGTGGCCCGAAGTGGGCAACATCACGGCCAGCATCCTGTTCGTTGCGGCGGCTGCGCAGGAACCAGCGCGTAGCACGGCGGCCCAGGCGCATCAGTTCGTCCATGAGGGTCAGCTGGACTTCGGCCGGAACCTGGTAGTCCAGGGCCTCGATCTGACGGAACCAGTGCGGCAGGTGGAAGATGTCGCGCACGATGACGTAGGCACCGGCCACGTTGGCCGGGCTCATGCCGGTGGATTCCTTCAGGCGCTGGACGAAGGTGATGCCCATGTTGTTGACCAGGTCGTTGGCGATCTGGGTGCTGACGATCTCGCGTTTCAGGCGATGGCGACGCATGGCATCGGCGAACTTGTGCACCAGCGACGGCGGGAACGCGGTTTCCATGTCGCGGGTGAGGTAGTCGTCGTCCGGCACCAGCGATTTGAGCAGGGCTTCCTTGAGGTCGATCTTGCTGTAGGAGATCAGTACCGACAGTTCGGCACGGCTCAGGCCCTGGTTGGCGGCGATGCGCTCGGCCAGTTGTTCTTCCGAAGGAAGGAACTCGATGGCGCGGTCGAGCTTGCCGCGGCTTTCCAGGTCGGCCATCAGGCGTTTGTACTCGGCGATGCGCTCCTTGGCACGGCGCGCCGCCAGGGACAGGGCCTGGGTCTGTTTGTAGTTGTTGCCCAGCACCAGCGCGGCCACTTCGTCGGTCATGCTGCCGAGCAACTGGTTGCGCTGTTTCTCAGTCATGTCGCCGGCCTGCACAACCTCGTTGAGCAGGATCTTGATGTTGACCTCGTGGTCGGAGCAGTCCACGCCACCGGCGTTGTCGATGAAGTCGGTGTTGGTGGCGCCGCCGTTGAGGCCGAACTCGACGCGGCCAAGCTGGGTCATGCCGAGGTTGCCGCCCTCGCCCACCACTTTGCAGCGCAGTTCGTTGCCGTTGACCCGCAGGGCGTCGTTGGCCTTGTCGCCGACGTCGGCGTGGCTTTCTTCGCTGGACTTGACGTAGGTGCCGATACCGCCGTTCCACAGCAGGTCCACGGGGGCCTTGAGCAGGGCGTTGAGCAGTTCGGTCGGGGTCAGTTTGTCGGCTTCGATGGCGAAGCGTTCTTTCATCTGCGGGGTGATGGCGATGCTCTTCGCGCTGCGCGGGAAGATGCCGCCGCCCTCGGACATGATACTGGTGTCGTAGTCGCTCCAGGCCGAACGCGGCAGGTCGAACAGGCGCTTGCGCTCGGCAAAGCTGCTTGCCGGGTCCGGGTTCGGGTCGATGAAGATGTGCAGGTGGTTGAAGGCCGCCACCAGTTGCAGGGTCTCGGACATCAGCAGGCCGTTGCCGAACACGTCGCCGGCCATGTCGCCGACGCCGACCACGGTGATGACATCTTTCTGCACGTTGATGCCGCGCTCGCGGAAGTGCCGCTGCACGCCAACCCAGGCGCCACGGGCGGTGATGCCCATTTTCTTGTGGTCGTAGCCGGCCGAGCCGCCGGAGGCGAAGGCATCGCCCAGCCAGAAGCCATAGTCGATGGCGATGCCGTTGGCGATGTCGGAGAAGGTCGCGGTGCCTTTGTCGGCGGCCACCACCAGGTACGGGTCGTCGTCGTCATGCCGCACCACGTTGGCCGGTGGCACCACGCCGCCGTCCTTGAGGTTGTCGGTGATGTCCAGCAGGCCGGAGATGAAGATGCGGTAGCAGGCGATGCCCTCGGCGGCGATCTCGTCGCGGCTGCCGCCCAGTGGCAGGCGACGGGGCAGGAAGCCGCCCTTGGCGCCGACGGGCACGATCACCGAGTTTTTCACCTGCTGGGCTTTTACCAGGCCCAGGACTTCGGTGCGGAAGTCTTCCTCGCGGTCCGACCAGCGCAGGCCGCCGCGGGCGACGTTGCCGAAGCGCAGGTGCACGCCCTCGACCCGTGGCGAATAGACGAAGATCTCGAAGCGCGGCACCGGTTTGGGCAGCTCGGGGATCAGCTTGGGGTTGAACTTGAAGCTGAAGTAGGACTTGTTCTGGCCGTTGGCGTCCGGCTGGTAGAAGTTGGTGCGCAGGGTGGCCTTGATCAGGTCCAGGTAGCGCCGCAGGATGCGGTCTTCGTTGAGCACCTGGACGTCGTCCAGCGCCGAGAGGATCGCCTGTTCCAGGCGCTGCTGCTTGTCTTCCAGGTCTTCGGTAGTCAGCTTGCGCGCCAGGTAGAAGCGGGTCTTGAACAGCCGGGTCAGCTCGCGGGCGATGTCGGTGTGGTTGTTCAGGGTGCTGGCGATGTAGCCGAGGTCGAAGCCCAGGCGGATCTGCTTGAGGTAGCGGGCGTAGGCACGCAGCAGCGCCACGTCGCGCCATGGCAGGCCGGCGGTGAGCACCAGGCGGTTGAAGGCATCGTTCTCCGCATCGCCGTTGACGATGTGGACGAAGGCGTCCTGCAGGGTGTCGTTGAGCTGCTGGATATCCAGCTCGACGCCCTCGGCGGTGGTGAAGGCGAAGTCGTGAATCCAGAACTCGCGGCCATTGGTGTGGCGCAGGCGGTACGGGAACTCGCCGAGCACGCGCAGGCCGAGGTTTTCCAGGATCGGCAGCACGTCGGACAGCGCCAGCGGGGTGTCGGCGTGGTACAGCTTGCAGTGCAACTGGTGCTTACCGACCTGGGTCAGCGGCTGGTAGAAGCTCATCACCAGCGGCTTTTTCTCGGACAGGTTGGTCAGGTGCTGCATGTCGACCACCGCCGAGTGGGCGGCGAAGCGCTCGCGGTAGCCTGCGGGGAAGCCTTTCGGGAAGTCGGCCAGGACGTTGGTGCCCTGGGCTTCGCCGAAGGCCTCGACGGTGAGTGCGGCGTAGTCGTCCTGCCAGGAGCGGCAGGCCTGGATCACTTCGTTTTCCAGTTGTTTCGGGTCGATATCGATGCGGTTCTTCGGATCGACCCGCAGGATCAGTTGCACCCGCGCCAGCACCGATTCAGAGAAGAAGGTCCAGAACTCGCAGTCGCTGGCCTTGAGGCGCTCCATCAGCACCTGCTGGATCTTCTGCCGCACTTCAGTGGAATAGATGTCACGCGGCACGTAGGCCAGGCAGTAGCAGAAGCGGCCGTACGGGTCTTTGCGCAGGAATACGCGGATCTTGTTGCGTTCCTGGATCTGCACGATGGACATGACGGTGCTGAACAGCTCGTCCACCGGGGTCTGGAACAGGTCGTCGCGGGGCAGCACTTCAAGAACCTGGGCCAGTTCCTTGCCCAGGTGCGCCTTGGCGTCGAAGCCCGAACGGCGCTCGACTTCGGCGACCTTGTCGCGAATGTACGGGATCTGGCGCACGCTCTCGCCGTACACCGACGAGGTGTACAGGCCCATGAAGCGGCATTCCTTGATGACCTTGCCGTCGGCGTCCAGTTGGCGGATCGACACGTAGTCCGGGTAGGCCGGACGGTGCACGCGGCTCGGATGGGCGGCCTTGGCGAAGGACAGCAGCAGCGGTTCCTGCAGGTAGGCGACGGCGTAGTCTTCGATGCGCAGGTCGTCGGCGGTGAGGCCGGCGCGCAGCAGACGGGTCAGGCCGAGGAACGACTGCTCGTCGTAGACCAACTGGCCGCCTTCGGCGTCGCCCTTGACCACGAACTCTTCATAACCGAGGAAGGTGAAGTGGTTGCCCAGCAGCCATTCGAGGAAGCTCTTGACCTCGGCCTTTTCGTCGGCGACGGCAGCGTAAGGGGTCTGTTCCACCAGTTGCAGCAGGTCGCGCAGCTTGGCCTTCATCGGCTCGAAGTCGGCCACGGCCACGCGCACTTCTGCCAGCACCTGGGTCAGTTCGTGGGTCAGCACGCTGAGCTCGGTGTTGTTGGCGCAGCGGTCGATCTCCAGGTACATCAGCGATTCCTGCAGCACGCCCTCGCCGTGGGTGCCTTTGGGCAGGATCTCCAGCAGCTCGCCCTTGGCGCCGCGGCGCACGCTGAGCACGGTGGTCTGCAGGGTGTGGATGCTGTAGCCGCGGCGGTTCAGCTCGGTGCGGACCGAGTCCACCAGGAACGGTAGGTCATGGTGCAGGACTTCCACGGCGGTGTGGGTCGACTGCCAGCCATGACGCTCGTAATCGGGGTTGTAGACGTTGACCTGGGGTTGGCTGTGATCGAAGCGCTCGATCATGCGCCAGGCAGAGAGGGTGCAACCGACCAGGTCGGACAGGCGCCGCTGGGTCAGTTCGTCCAGGGAAATGATGCCGAAGAACTGTTCGGCGAACAGCGCCACTTGTGGCAGTGCCTGTTCGCTGATGTGCTGCGCCAGGGCCGCTTTCAGTTGATGCTGGAAGTCGGCTTTGCTGGCTGCGGTGAAAAACGCCATCTGTGGTACTCCGCTTGGGCTTTGTTATGGGTGGAGCGTCGCGCGTGTCCGCTTTATCCCGCATCAACCATAGTCAATGTCGGGCGTTGCGGAGAGGAAATGCGAAAGAGCGAGTGCCGGATTGACCGGTTGGTCACACCTGGATGGACATCTGCAAAAACCACTGCCGCCGGGGCTGGCTGCGTCTTTACGGGTGTCCATCGACACCGCACTTTAACGACACCCCGCCCGCCCCTGCTTGCGGCGCTGCGACATATTCGGTCATTGAGGTGCAACCGGTGATTTATCGCGTCAGCGAAGGCTGGCACACTCGCGTTTCAATTCCCTTATCGAGCCGTCCATGAAACTGAGTTCCGCGCTGATCTTCGCCAACCCGTGCGATGAAGAAGAAGACAACCTCGCCACCCTGGGCAGCAACAGCAGCCAGGGCGAGCTGTTCATCATGAGCCGTTACCCGGAGGAGGATGAGATCGACCTGCTGCTGGACGAGGAAGGCGACACCCTGCGCGATATCAAGGTCACCCTGAGCAACAGCCGCCTGCTGATCGAGACGGCGCCGGGCGCAACCGACCTGTTTGGCGGCGACGACGTGCTGGAGATCGCCCTGGACGGCGCCATGGGCGACCTGGACGAGGTGGAGCAGGCACTGAAAGTGATTCTGCAAGGGACCGGGACCTTCGTCAGCGAGCGTTGAGGGCTGCTGGAATCTTTGGTGATGCTGCAGGCCTCATCGCCGGCAAGGCCGGCTCCCACAAGGTGGACTGCCCCGCAAATCACTGTGGGAGCCGGCCTTGCCGGCGATGAGGCCTGCAGCGACAGCCCGACACCCGAGCGAACGCAACCTACCCTCCCCCGAAGAATTTCCCCCGCCACCGTTAGTCGGCGCACCCCCGGATAGATTAAAGTATCAACCCCTGCCCGGGCCGCTGATCGCCAGCCCCGTGCGTCATTCCAGGAACCGTCGACGATGGAACACCGTGAAGCGCTGGTCGCGCTGCGCACTTTTCTTTCAACCCAGATCCTTGGCCAGGAAAAACTGGTCGAGCGCCTGCTGATCGTGCTGCTGGCCGACGGCCACATGCTGGTGGAAGGCGCGCCGGGCCTTGCCAAGACCAAGGCCATCAAGGAACTGGCCGACGGTATCGAGGCGCAGTTCCATCGCATCCAGTTCACCCCCGACCTGCTGCCGGCCGATATCACCGGCACCGAGATCTATCGCCCGGAAACCGGCAGCTTCGTGTTCCAGCAGGGGCCGATCTTCCACAACCTGGTACTGGCGGACGAAATCAACCGCGCCCCGGCCAAGGTGCAGTCGGCGCTGCTCGAAGCCATGGCCGAGCGCCAGGTCAGCGTGGGCCGCAGCACCTACGAGCTGTCGCCGCTGTTCCTGGTGATGGCCACCCAGAACCCCATCGAGCAGGAAGGCACCTACCCGCTGCCCGAAGCCCAGCTCGACCGTTTCCTGATGCATGTGAAGATCGGCTTCCCCGACGCCGCCGTGGAACGACGCATTCTGTCGCAAGCCCGTGGCGAGGCGCTCAACGGCGAGACCAAGCCGGAACGGCGGGTCAGCCAGCAGGCGATCTTCGCCGCGCGCAAGGAAATCCTCGGCCTGTACATGGCCGACGCCGTGGAGGAATACCTGGTGCAACTGGTCATGGCCACCCGCAACGGCGCCAAGTACGACGCCGAGCTGGGTGACTGGATCGCCTATGGCGCCAGCCCCCGCGGCTCAATCGCCCTCGACCGCTGCGCCCGCGCCCACGCCTGGCTGGCTGGCCGCGACTTCGTCAGCCCCGAAGACATCCAGGCGGTGTTGTTCGATGTGCTGCGCCACCGCATCATTCTCTCCTTCGAGGCCGAAGCGGCCGGTATCGACCAGGACCGGGTGATCCAGCGCATCCTCGATGTCGTCGCCGTCGCCTGACCCCATGCCCACTCAACTGTTGAACGCGCCCGGTATCCGCATCAGCCTTGCCGAGCTGATCGAGATGCGTCACCGGGTCCGCGAAGTGCGTCTGTTCTCCGCGCCCGGCCAGCGCAGCCCGCTGGTCGGCCTGCACCACTCGCGCCTGCGCGGGCGCGGCGTGGACTTCGACCAGGTGCGGGTCTACCAGGCCGGCGACGACGTGCGCAACATCGACTGGCGCGTCACCGCCCGTACCCAGGAGCCGCATACCAAGCTGTTCCACGAGGAGCGCGAGCGGCCGATCTTCATCCTTGTCGAGCAGAGCCGGCGGCTGTTCTTCAGCTCCGGGCTGATGTTCAAGTCGGTGCTCGCCGCCCAGGCGGCAGCGCTGTTCGGCTGGGCCGCGCTGGGCCACAACGACCGTATCGGCGGCCTGGTGTTCGGCGACAACGAGCACCACGAGATCAAGCCACGGCGCAGCAAGCAGAGCCTGCTGCAACTGCTCAACCGCCTGGCACGGGTCAACCAGTCGCTGCACACCGAGGCCCAGCCCCAGGGCGACAACCTCGGTACCGCCCTGCGCCGCGCCCGCGAGGTGCTGCGCCCCGGCAGCCTGGCGATCATCATTTGCGACGAACGGGCCCTGAGCCCCGCCGTCGAACAGCAACTGAGCCTGTTGTCGCGGCACTGCGACCTGCTCCTGCTGCCGGTCTCCGACCCGCTCGACCACGCCCTGCCCGCCGCCGGCCTGCTGCGTTTCGCCCAGCGCGGCGCGCAACTGGAGCTGGACACCCTCGATGCCAACCTGCGGCAGAGCTACCGTCAACAGAGTGAAGCGCGTATCGAACGCTGGGAAATGCTCGCGCAGAAGCTGCGGGTGGTGCTGATGCCCCTGAGTACCCAGAGCGAGATGATCGAGCAGTTGCGCGAGTACCTCGACCCTCAACGAGCCGGCAAGCCGCGATGAACCCACTGGCGCAACTGCAACCGCTGATCGCTCCCGAGCCGATCAGCGCCTGGCCGCCCGCTCCGGGCTGGTGGGCGCTGCTGCTGATCCTGCCGCTGCTGGGCTGGGGCCTCTGGCGCCTGCGCCACTGGCGGCCACGCCCGGCACCGGTGCCACGGGCCGAGCAGCCGCTGGACCCGATCCGCGTGGCCGCCCTGGAAGAACTGGCGCAGTTGCCCAAGCCCTACGACGGCGCGCCGGCCGGCGCCTGGCTGCAGCAGATCAACGCCCTGCTCAAGCGCCTGTGCCGCAACCATTACCCCGACAGCCACAGCCACACCCTCAATGGCCGGCAGTGGCTGGCATTTCTCGACAACCGCTGCCCCGCCGCCGGGCTGACCCGCTGGATGGTGCTGGTGGAAGGCGCCTACAAGCCCGAATGCCGCCTGGACGACAAGGCCATCGCCGGCCTCAACCAGTCGGTCGAAACCTGGATTCGCAAGCATGTTTGAACTGGCCTGGCCGTGGGTCTTCGCCCTGCTTCCGCTGCCCTGGCTGGCGCGGTTGCTGCTGCCGGCGGCCGACAGCGGCGAGCCGGTGCTCAAGGTCAGCTTCCTCGACGAACTGGAAGGCCTGGCCGGCCGCCGCGCCCGCCTGAACCTGCCGACCTGGCGCCAGCAGGCGCCGTTCGTGCTGGTCTGGCTGCTGTTGCTGCTGGCCGCCGCCCGCCCGCAATGGCTCGGCGATCCGCTGCCGGTGGCGGCCAGCGGCCGCGACCTGCTGGTGGCGGTGGACGTGTCCGGCTCCATGGACTTTCCCGACATGAGCTGGGAAGGCGAAGACGTCAGCCGCCTGACCCTGGTCAAGCAACTGCTGGGGGACTTCGTCCAGCAACGCGAGGGCGACCGCGTCGGCCTGATCCTGTTCGGCAGCCAGGCCTACCTGCAGGCGCCCCTGACCTTCGACCGGCGCACCGTGCGCAGCTTCCTCGACGACGCGCAGATCGGCATCGCCGGCAAGAACACCGCCCTGGGCGATGCCATCGGCCTGGCGGTCAAGCGCCTGCGCATGCGCCCCACCGACAGCCGCGTGCTGATCCTGGTCACCGACGGCGCCAACAACGGCGGGCAGATCCACCCGCTGACCGCTGCCCGGCTGGCCGCGCAGGAAAGTGTCCGCATCTACACCATCGGCATCGGCGCCAGCCCCGAAGAGAGCGGCACCGTCGGCCAGCTCGGGCTCAACCCCAGCCTCGATCTTGACGAAGCCTCGCTGCGGGAGATCGCCCAGATCACCCACGGCGAATACTTCCGCGCCCGTGATGGCGCCGAGCTCAAGGCCATTGGCGAAACCCTCGACCTGCTGGAGCCGGTGGAACAGCAACCGACCCAGGCGCGCACCGCCGAGGCGCTGTATGCCTGGCCGCTGGCGGCGGCGATGCTGCTGAGCGTGGCGCTGGTGATCCGCCAGCGCTGGCCCGATCACCTGCTGCAACGCTTGCTGCAGCGCCTGCTGCGCCGTCCGGACTTCCTCCAGCCGCACCCCGAATGGCGTGAACGGCTCAAACGCCTGCGCTTGCGGAGGCGTCGATGAACGAACTCTGGCCCCACTGGTTGCGCCCGTTGTGGCTGCTGTTGCTGCCGCTGCTCGGCTGGCTGCTGTGGAAACTCTGGCACCGGCAGAAGCGCGCCGGCCGCTGGCAGATGATCCTGCCGCCGGCCTTCCACGGCGTGCTGCTGGGAGGTGGCAGCGGCCATGACAGCAAGTTGCCCTGGGTTGCCCTGGGCCTGGCCTGGCTGCTGGGCGTGCTGGCCCTGCTCGGGCCGAGCTGGGAGCGCCTGGAGGAAACCCGCCAGCGCCCCGCCGACCCGCTGGTGATCCTGCTGGAACTGACCCCGGCCATGCTCGCCGAGGACAGCCCGCCAAGCCGTCTGGAACAGGCCCGACGCAAGATCCTCGACCTGCTGGAACACCGCCGCGACAGCCAGACCGCCATCGTCGTCTATGCCGGCAGCGCCCACACCCTGGTGCCGCTGTCCGACGACCTCGGCACCAGCCGCAACCTGCTGGAAGCGCTGGAGCCGGGGATCATGCCGGAGCCGGGCCAGCGCGCCGACCTCGCGGTGCGCAAGGGCCTGGCCCTGCTCGCCCAGGGCGCGCTCGGCCAGGGCCGGTTGGTGCTGATCGGCTCGTCGCTCGATGACCAGGAACGCCAGGGCATCGCCCAGGCCTTCGGGCGCAACGGCCCCGAACTGCTGATGCTCGGCGTCGGCAGCGCCGAGGGGGCGCCGATCAAGCAGGCCAACGGCGAATTCATCAAGGGCACTGACGGCGCGATCCTCCTGCCGCGGCTGGACAGCGCCAGCCTCAAGGCCTTCATCAACGACCTCGGCGGCCGTTATCGCCATGCCCGCATCGACGACCTCGACCTGCGCGGCCTCGGCCTGTTCGACAAGCCCCGGGCCCTGAGCAAGGACGGCGAGACCGTGCAGCTCGACACCTGGGCCGACCAGGGTTACTGGCTGCTCCTGCCGCTGCTGTTGCTGGCCGCCTGCGCCGGCCGGCGCGGCTGGCTGTTCTGCCTGCCGCTGCTGTGGTGCCTGCCGCAGCCGTCCTACGCCTTCGAGTTCAACGAGCTGTGGCGCCGCCCCGACCAGCAGGGCCAGTACCTGCTGGAGCACCAGCGCCCGGCAGAAGCGGCGAAGCACTTCAAGGACCCGCAGTGGAAAGGCTGGGCCCTCTACGAAGCCGGCGATTATGCCAGTGCCGCCCGCCAGTTCGCCCTCGACGACAGCGCCAGTGGCCACTACAACCGCGGTAATGCCCTGGCCCGCAGCGGCGAACTGGAAGCGGCGGTGGATGCCTACGAGGAAGCCCTGGAACGCCAGCCCGACCTGCAACCGGCGCTGACCAACAAGGCCCTGGTGGAACAACTGCTGCAACAGCGCGAGCAGGAAAAGCCGCCCGAAACCGAAGAGCCCGAGCCCGGCGAAGACCAGCAGCCCGGCCAGCAGATGCCCGGCGACACCCGCCAGGACAGCCCGCAGAGCAGCAGCCAGAGCGAGACCGGCGAGCCTGGCGACGAACCGCAGGACACCCAGGACCAGAGCCAGGCCCAGGCCCCGGAGAACACCGGTGACGATGACGACGACTCAGTCACCCGGCCCCCGCAACGGCCCACCGGCAGCAACCTCGACGTCGAGCAGCGCCAGGCCCTGGAACAATGGCTGCGGCAGATCCCGGACAACCCGGCGCAACTGCTGCGGCGCAAATTCTGGTACGAACAGCAACAGCCTCAGGAAACCCATCGATGAGCCGCGCCTGCGTCTTCGTGTTCTGTCTTTTCATGGGCCTCCAGGCCCAGGCCGCCGCGCTTCAGGCCAGCGTCGACCGGGCTAACCTGAGCACGGCGGAAACCCTGGAACTGACCCTGGAGATCCGCGACGTCACCCAGTTCGGCAAACCCGACCTGGCGCCCCTGCAGGCCGACTTCGAAGTGCGTGGCACGCGCCAGCTCAACAGCCTCAATACCCTCGACGGGCAGAACGAAGCCACCACCCGCTGGGTCGTCACCCTGATGCCGCGGCGTGCCGGCACCCTGCAGATTCCACCGCTGCACCTGGGCGAAATCGTCAGCGAGCCGATCGAACTGCAGGTCCAGGCCGCCGAAGACAGCCCGGCCACCCTGCTCGCCCCGGTGTTCGTCGAAGCCACCCTCGACCAGAACGACATCTACGTACAGGCCCAGGCGGTACTGACCCTGCGCATCTACCACTCGGTGTCGCTGTACGACGACAGCAGCCTCAGCCCGTTGCAGATCGAAGGGGTGAAGATCGAGCCCCTGGGCGAATCGCGAACCTACGAAAAGCTCATCAACGGCATCCGCCACGGCGTGATCGAGATGCGCTACGCCCTCTACCCGCAGCGCAGCGGCGACGTCACCGTGCCGACCCTGACCTTCAGCGCCACCAGCGCCGGTGCCGACAGCGACAGCCCGTCCAGCCCCGGCAACAGCCAGGTGCGGGTCAGCTCGGGCGAGCTGGCCTTGCATGTGCGACCGATTCCCGCCAGCTATCCCGCCGGCCAGCCCTGGTTGCCGGCCCGCAGCCTGAACCTGGAAGAGCACTGGAGCCCGGACCCGGCACAGAGCCCGGTGCAGATCGGCGACTCGCTGACCCGCAGCGTGATCGTCAAGGCCGAAGGCCTGTCCAGCACCCAGCTCACGCCCCTGCCCGGTACCGAAGTCATCGGTTTGCGGCGTTATCCCGACCAGCCGCAACTGCGCAACCAGATCGACGAGCGCGGCCTGATCGGCAGCCGCGAGGAGCGCGAGGCTCTGGTGCCGACCCACAGCGGCGATCTGGAACTGCCGAGCCTGGACGTGGTGTGGTGGAACACCCGCGAGGACCATCTGGAGCACACCAGCCTGCCGGCCCGTCGCCTGACGGTGCAGGACAACCCGGCGCTGAGCGCCGACACCCCGAGCACGGCACCGGCGGCGGATGCCCCGCTGCTGTGGCCCTGGCAACTGAGCACCCTGGTGTTCGCCCTCACCACCCTGGCCGGCTTCGCCCTGTGGTGGCGCGCCCGTTCGCTGCCGGCGGTGGCCCGGGTGGTCCAGGCCGGACCGAGCCCGCGTACGTTGCTCGACGACCTCAAGCGCGCCTGCCAGGCCAACGACCCACAGGCCACCCGCCAGGCCCTCGACGCCTGGGCGCGACAACAGCCGCAGACCCTGGCGGACATGGCGGCGCGTTTCGTACCGCTCTCCGACGCACTGGACGGGCTCAACAGCGCGTTGTACAGCGAGGCGGGGCAGTATTGGCAGGGCGATGAACTGTGGCGGGCGATCAGCACCATTCCGGCGGCCGAGCAGACGCAGCCGGCCCAAGGGGAAAACGGCGGATTACCGCCGCTCTATCCGAAATAGCCGCCACGATCCCGTAGGAGCGGATTTATCCGCGAAGGGGCGCAAAGCGGCCCCAAAACAATCCAGCACGAGCTAGCTGGCTATGTCCGGCATTCCATTCAACGTTCAGGATCTCTGAATGTGAGATCCAGACCAGGCAGAAAAATTTTGCTGGATGGATTCAGGGCCGCTGCGCGCCCCTTCGCGGATAAATCCGCACCCACGGGATCGTAGCGGCCCGATGTCCAGCCAGCCAAACATCAGCCAAAACCCTGTCCATATTCAGTTACCATACCCGGCTTTCATTTCCCGCCTGTTCTCCGTCACAGGACTATCCATGCGTCTGTTTCACACCTCCGACTGGCATCTGGGACAAACCCTGCACGGCCAGGAGCGCGACTTCGAACATGCCTGCTTCCTCGACTGGCTACTGGGCCAGCTAAAGCTGCGCCAGCCCGACGCCCTGCTGATCGCAGGCGATATCTTCGACACGGTCAACCCGCCGGTCAAAGCCCAGGAACGACTCTACGACTTCATCGTCAGCGCCCACGAACAGCAACCGGGCCTGACCATCGTGATGATCGCCGGCAACCACGACTCCGGCTCGCGCATCGAACTGCCCGCCGCGCTGATGCGCCGCCTGCGCACCCACGCCGTGGGCCGGGTGCAGTGGCTCGACGAAGGCCAGCTCGACAGCGAGCGCCTGCTGGTGCCGCTGACCAACGCCAAGGGCAAGGTGCTGGCCTGGTGCCTGGCCCTGCCCTTCCTGCGTCCGGCCGAAGTCACCGGCCCGCACCTGGGCGACGATTACGTGCGCGGCATCGGCCAGGTCCATGAAAAACTCATCACCGCCGCCCTCGAACAACGCCAGGCGAAACAGCCGCTGATCGCCATCAGCCACGCGCACATGGCCGGTGGCTCGGTCTCGGAAGACTCCGAACGCAGCCTGATCATCGGCAACGCCGAAGCCCTGCCGGCCAGCCTGTTCGGCGCCGAGATCGGCTACGTCGCCCTCGGCCACCTGCACAAGCCGCAGAAGGTCAACGGCGAAGAGCGCATCCGCTACTGCGGCTCGCCGCTGCCGCTGTCGTTCTCGGAAATCAACTACCCGCACCAGATCCTCGAAGTCGAGTTCAAAGGCAACACACTGCTCAGCGTCGAAAGCCGCCGTGTGCCGCGTGCCGTGGCCCTGCAACGAGTCGGCCCGGCACCGCTGGCGCAGCTGCTGGAGCAACTGGCCGAGCTGCCGGTGGTCGATCTGCTGGACGATCCGCAACGCCACGCGTGGCTGGAAGTGCGGGTGCAACTGGACGAACCGCAGCCCGACCTGCGCCAGCAGATCGAAGCCGCCCTGCAAGGCAAGGCCGTGCGCCTGGTGCGCATCGCCGCCGAATACGCCGGGCGCCAGGGCGCCGATGGCGAGGACGACGGGCGTCTGGTGGAACTCGGCCAGTTGCGCCCCGAAGACCTGTTCGCCCGCGCCTGGGAACAGGCCTACGGCAGCGCCGCCGATGAACAGACCCTGGCCGACTTCGCCCTGCTGTTGCAGGACGTGCAGCAAGAGGAGGAGCAGCCATGAAGATTCTCGCCATCCGCCTGAAGAACCTCGCCTCCCTGGCCGGCCCCTTCGAAATCGACTTCACCGCCGAGCCGCTGGCCAGCGCCGGCCTGTTCGCCATCACCGGCCCCACCGGCGCGGGCAAGAGCACCCTGCTCGACGCCCTGTGCCTGGCGCTGTTCGGCTCGGTGCCGCGGCTGGACAACATCGGCCGCGAGACCAAGGTCCCCGACGCCGACGGCGAAATCCTCACCAACGACCCGCGCACCCTGCTGCGCCGTGGCACCGGCAGCGCCTTCGCCGAAGTCGATTTCGTCGGCATCGACGGTCGCCGCTACCGCGCCCGCTGGGAGGCCAACCGTGCCCGCGACAAGGCCAATGGCAAGCTGCAAGGCAGCCGCCAGAGCCTCCACGACCTCGACAGCCAGCAGTTGCTGAGCAACCAGAGCAAGCGCGAGTACGAGCAACTGATCGAGTCGCGCCTGGGCCTCAACTTCGCCCAGTTCACCCGTGCGGTGATGCTGGCCCAGAGCGAGTTCAGCGCCTTCCTCAAGGCCGACGACAAGGAACGCAGCGAGCTGCTGGAAAAGCTCACCAACACGGCGATCTACAGCCAGTTGGGCCGCCGCGCCTTCACCCGGGCCCGGGACGCAGGCGATGCGTTCAAGGCCCTGGAAAGCGAGGCCAGCGGCGTGCTGCCGATGGGCGAGGAGCAACGCACGGCCCTCGACACGCAACTGGTCGAAGCCCAGCAGCAGCTCAAGAGCGAACAGGCCAGACTGCGCCAACTGGAGCAGCAGCGCAACTGGCTTACCGAACTGCACACCCTGCAGGCGCAGCAGCAGGCCGCCAGCGAAGAACTGGCCAACGCCCGCCTGGCCTGGGAACACCTGGCCGCCGAGCGCCTCAGCCTGACCCGCCTGGAACAACTGGCGCCGCAGCGCCATCAGTTCGCCCGCCGCCAGGAAGTGCTCGACCAGCTCACCCCGCTGGCCAGCGCCCTTGAACAGCAGCGCCAGCAACAGGGCGAACTGGCCCGCCGCCAGGAACAGCTCGACCAGCAGCTGGCCGGCGCCCGTGAAGCCCTCACCCACGCCCTCGCCGAGCAGACCGACAGCGCGCCGCGCCTGCGTCAGGCTTTCGAAGCCCAGCACACCCTCAATCGCCTGGACCAGGAGCTGACCCGCGACCGTGCACTGGCCAGCCAGGCACACCTGGCCTGCGACGAGGCGCGCGGGCAACTGGCGAGCCTGATCGAGCACCAGCAACGCCATGAACAGACCCTGAGCACCATTGCCGGGCAACTGGAGCAGAGCGCCGCGCTGGCGGGCCTGGGCCAGTCGTGGAATGCCTACCGCAGCCAGTTGCAACAGGTGATGCTCACCGCCAACCGCCTGGGCAAAGGTCGCGACGAGTTGCCGACCCTGCGCGAAACCGCCGAAGCCCGCGCCCGTCAGTGCGAAACCCTGCGCGCTGAACTGGCGGTGCTGTTCCAGGAAGCCGGCGCCGAGCCCCAGGCCCTGGTCGAACAGATCGGCCTGCTGGGCACCCTGCTGCAAGACAACCGCAAGCTGCAGAAAGGCTTCGAGGACCTGGCGCGGCTGTGGGGCCGCCAGCAGGAAATCGAACAACGCGCCAACGCCCTGCGCGAGCGCCAGGCCGTCGCCCAGCAGGAGCGCCAGCAACTGATCGCCGCTGGCCTGCAAGGCAAGCAGGCACTGGAAAGCGCACAACAGGCGCTGACCCTCACTCGCCAGTTGCTGGAACGCCAGCGCCTGGCGCGCAATGCCAGCGTCGAGGAACTGCGGGCGCAGTTGCAGGACGAACAGCCCTGCCCGGTCTGCGGCAGCCTCGAACACCCCTATCACCAGCCGGAAGCCCTGCTGGAAAACCTCGCCCGCCACGATGAAAACGAAGAAGCGGCGGCGCAGCAGGTGGTCACCGAACTGACCCAGAAGTTGGACGACCTGCGCTCCCAGCTGGGCGGCGTCAACGGCCAGCTCAAGGAATACCTGCACCAGCAGGAACAACTGAACGAACAGCGCCAGGCCCTGGCACCGGAACTGGAAGGCCAGCCGCTTTATCCACAACTGGCCGAGCAGGACCTCGCCAGCCGTGGCCAGTGGCTCGACCTGCAACTGCGCCGGCTGAACGACGACATTGCCCGCGACGAACAGCGCCAGAGCGCCCTGCTCAACCTGCAAAAAGACGCCGCCCGCGTGCAGCAACAGCTTCAGGCCGCCAACGAGGCCAGCCAGCAGGCGGCGCAGCAACTCAGCCACCAACAGGAAGCGCTACAGGCCGACGAACAGCGCCTGGAGCAGGACCTGGCGCACTTCGAGCCCTTGTTGCCGGCGGATATCTTCGCCGCGCTGCGGGATACCCCGGCAGACACCTTCCTCGCCCTCGACCAGCAATTGGCGACCCGCCAGCAGTTGCTCGAGCAGCAGAAAGACGAACAACAGGAACTGGCCGAGCGCCTGAAACAGCGCGAAAGCCTGGAACTGAAACAACAGGCGCGCCAGCAGGACCTGGACAAGCTGCAACAGCAACTTGCCGGCCTCGACACCCAGCAGCAACAGGCCCGCGAGGCCCTGACCGCACTGATCGGCGCACATACCGACGCCGAGCACTGGCAGCGCCACCTGGAGCAGACCGTGGAACAGGCCCGCGCCGCCGAGGCCGACGCCAACCAGCAACTGCAGGACACCCGCACCCAGTCCGCCGCCCTCGCCAGCGAGCTGAAGGCACGGGAAAGCCAGCACGCCGGTCTGGAGCAAGAGAAACAGCAACTGGACAGCGCCATCGCCCAATGGCGCGAGGCGCACCCGGAACTGGACGAACAGGGCCTGGACGCCCTGCTCGGCATGGACGACGACCAGGTCGCCGCCCTGCGCCAGCGCCTGCAAGGTGCGGAAAAGGCCATCGAGCAGGCTGGCGTGCGGGTGCAGGAGCGGGATCAGCGCCTGCAACAGCATCAGGCACAGAACCTCACCGAGCAGACGGTGGACGTGCTGGAGCAGGCGCTCCAGGCCAGCCAGCAACTTCAGGAACAGCACGAACACCAGTGCGCCGAGCTGCGGGCGCAGCAGGCCGAGGACCAGCGCCGGCAACAGGCCAGCCAGGCCCTCGCCGAGCGCATCGCCCAGGCCCGCGAGGAATGGCAGCGCTGGGCGCGCCTGAGCGAGCTGATCGGCTCGTCCAGCGGCGACACCTTCCGCAAGATCGCCCAGGGCTACAACCTCGACCTGCTGGTGCATCACGCCAACCAGCAACTGCGCCAACTGGTGCGGCGCTACCGGCTCAAGCGCGGCGGCAGCCAGCTCGGTCTGCTGGTGATGGACACCGAAATGGGCGACGAGCTGCGTTCGGTGCATTCGTTGTCCGGCGGCGAAACCTTCCTGGTGTCGCTGGCCCTCGCCCTGGGTCTGGCGTCGATGGCGTCGAGCACCCTGCGCATCGAATCGCTGTTCATCGACGAAGGCTTTGGCAGCCTCGATCCGGAATCCCTGCAACTGGCCATGGACGCCCTCGACGGCCTGCAGGCCCAGGGCCGCAAGGTCGGGGTGATCTCCCATGTGCAGGAAATGCATGAGCGGATCGGCGTGCAGATCCAGGTGCGGCGCCAGGGCAACGGCCTCAGCACCCTGGAGGTGGAAGGATGATCCTCTACTCGTTCCGTCGCTGCCCCTACGCCATGCGCGCGCGGCTGGCGCTGCGCTACGCCGGGGTGGCGGTGCACATCGACGAAGTCAGCCTGAAAGCCAAGCCGGCGCAGATGCTGGCGCTGTCGCCCAAGGGCACGGTGCCGGTGCTCGACCTGGGCGACCGGGTGCTGGAAGAGAGCCTGGAGATCATGCGCTGGGCGCTTGCGCAGAACGACCCGCAGGACTGGCGCCTGCAGGGCGATGAGCGGATCGATGCCTTGATCGCCCGCAATGACAGCGAGTTCAAGGTGCACCTCAACCACTACAAGTATGCCGAGCGCTACCCGGAGCATTCCCGGGAGCATTATCGGCGTGAGGCCGAGGTGATACTCGCTGATCTGGAACAGCGGCTGGACGGGCGGGCCTACCTGTTGGCAGACCACCCGAGCCTTGCCGATGCCGCCTTGCTGCCGTTTATCCGCCAGTTCGCCGGGGTCGAACCGCAATGGTTCGCCGAGGCACCCTACCCGCGCTTGCGCGCCTGGTTGCAGGGCTGGCTGGAATCGGAACTGTTCAAGGCGATCATGGCGCGCTGATGTTGCAACCCCTTGTAGGAGCGGCTTCAGCCGCGATTGGCCGCGCAGCGGCCATAAACCCTGTATCCCCGGTACTCCAGGAACATCGCGGATTCAGGTTCTACGACGGCTGCGCCGCCGATCGCGGCTGAAGCCGCTCCTACCGCGCTGGCGCTCAGTGACTCACCTTGTGATCCAGCGCCGCATAGAAATTGGCGCTCTGGCGCAGGTAGTCGGCGGTATAGCTGGGCGTCGCCGCCTTGCGCTGGCTGATCTCGACATGGGCATGGGCCGCCTGTACGACGGACGCGGAAATGGCGGAAGCGGCAATCACGGGGAAGAGGTTGAAGTTCATCGGTCTGGCCTCGAAGTCGTTGAGTTGAAGGGCCGTCTGGCTTGGTTCAAAACTACGCCGTCACCGCCGCGAGCAACAATTCATTGCGCCAGTAACAGATATCGAGGCCATCGATAGTCAGTCGATGAAGGTCAGGTCCGACGGCGCCGCCTGTTTCAGCACCTGCAGCGTCTCCCCCAGCAGGCCCGTGGCCGGATCACGGCGGATCACCACGATCTGGTCGCTCTTCTGGTTCGCCACCAGCACGAAGCGCTGGGTGGGATCGAGGGCGAACTCCCGCGGATGGTCGCCGTCCACCGAGCGCCGTTGCACGAAGCTCAGGCGTCCATCGACCGGGTCGATGGCGAACACCACCAGTTCGTTGGCGTTGCCACGGTTGCTCACATAGAGAAAACGCCCGTCCGTGGAACCGTGCACGGCGCCACCCGCCTTGCTGGCCGGGTCGTCGCTGTCGGTCAGGGACACGGTCTGCTTCAACGTCAGATGACCGTCGTGGTAATCGAACACCGCCACCTGCGCGCTCATTTCCAGGGTCAGGTAGGCATGCCGGCCATCGCGCCCGAACCACAGATGCCGAGGCCCGCTGCCCGGCGGCAGGGCGACCGCATCGAAGGCGCTCAGCGGCTGCGCGGCGTCAGGATCGTAGCGATAGGCGAACACCCGGTCCGCGCCCAGGTCGCTGGCGAACAGGTAACGACCGTCTGGCGACGGTACGGCCGAATGCACATGAGGCGTGGCCTGGCGCTGGGGGTTGACCTTGCTGGCGGCATGTCGAAGCTGTTGCACCGGCGCGACCAACCGCCCCTCGGCTGTCACCGGTAGCACCGCGAGGCTGCCGCCCTCGGCATTGGAACCGCCGTAGTTGGCGACGAACAGGAAGCGGCCATCAGCACTGAGACTGCTGTGGGTGGGCTCGGCGCCCTGGCTTTCGACCCGGTTCAACGGCACGACAAGGTGCGACTGATCCAGGCTGAACGCCGAAACGGCACCTGCCGGCTGTTCATTCACCGCGAACAGCCGGCGGCGGTCGGCGGACAGGGTCAGCCAGGACGGATGGCTGGCCGGAATCACCTGCAGCGGCTGCGGGTCGATCCGGCCGTCTGCGAAGCGGTAGCGGTAGATGCCTTCGCTGGCACCGTCGGTGTAGCTGCCCACCAGCAGTTCGTGGCCCTGCACGGTCGCGGTCATGGCGACGGCACTAGCGATCAGCAGGTTCAGCAGCGGCGTCATCATCGTCCTCATCCTCTTCCGAGGCCCGCAGGGCATCCAGGCAGACGATCCGGTGCTCGCCGCTGTCGCCGCTGATCAGCCAGTCCTGGCCGTCGGCGCGGGCGGCTTCCACTTGCGCGGCGGTGAAAACCCAGCGCTTGAGCGTGCGGCCATCCATGCATTCGACGCGCAGGCCGCTGTCGTCATGGACGAAGTCGAAGGCGTGCAGGCCGTCGATCAGCAGCATGTCGCAGGATTGCAGGGCTTGGGAAAAGGTGGTCATCAGGTTACTGCCATGAAGAGGGAAAGGCGCAATGATAGCCCAAATGCAACGCGGGCCAGACGTTGTGGCGTCTGGCCCGCGTTGCAGTGAAGCGCCGGATCAGTGGGCGAAGATGGAATTGCCCTTCTGCCCTGCCAGTTTCTCCGGCTTGATCAGGAACCGCGCCAGTGCCGGCAGCAGCCACAGCGCGCCGAACATGTTCCACAGCAGCATGAAGGTCAGCATCAGACCCATGTCGGCCTGGAACTTGATGGCCGAGAAGATCCAGGTGCACACGCCGATCGCCAGGCACAGGCCGGTGAACAGCACCGCTTTACCGGTGGAGCGCAGGGTCTGGTAATAGGCTTCCTGCAACGGCAGCCCGGCCCGCAGGAAACTTTCCAGGCGGCTGTAGATGTAGATCCCGTAGTCCACGCCGATGCCCACGCCCAGCGCCACCACCGGCAAGGTCGCAACCTTGACGCCGATGCCCATGAAGGCCATCAGGGCGTTGCCCAGCACCGAGGTCAGCACCAGCGGCAGGACGATGCACAGGGTCGCGGCGAAGGAGCGGAAGGTGATCATGCACATCACCGCCACGCAGATGTACACCAGGATCAGGATGGTCAGCTCGGCCGACTTGATCACTTCGTTGGTGGCCGCCTCGATGCCGGCGTTGCCCGCTGCCAGGAGGAACTCCAGGCCCTCCTGGTCGTGGGTCGCGGCGAAGGCCTTGACCGCGTTGACCACGCCGTCGAGGGTCTCGGCCTTGTGGTCGTTGAGGAACACCAGCACCGGTGCCAGGGAGCAGTCGGCGTTGTACAGGCCGTCGGCACGGGACACCGAGGTGTTGAGCACGTCAGGGTTGCGCGACAGGCTTTCCCATTTCAGGTTGCCCTCGTTCATGCCCTTGATCATCTGCTTGGACACAGTCACCAGGGACACCGCCGACTGCACGCCGGGGGTGTTTTCCATGGTCCACATCAGCTCGTCGATCGGCGCCATGGTCTTGTACACCGAGCACTGTTCGGTCGGGGTCTTGACCATCACCACCAGCACGTCGGAACTGGTGGAGTAGTTGCCGATGATGAAGGCGTTGTCGTTGTTGTAGCGCGAGTCCGGACGCAGCTCCGGCGCGCCCTGGTCAAGGTCGCCGATCTTCAGGTTCTGGCTGTACCAGAGGCCGCCGCCGAAGGCCACCAGGGCCAGCAGCACCGACACCGGCGCCACCTTGGCGCTGGCAAAGTTGGACAGCAGGCGCCAGAACGGGTGCTCGCGGGTCGCGTCCTTCTTGCTGCGTTCGATGGCTTTCTTGCTGATGCCGACATAGGAAATCGCCACCGGCAGCAGGATCAGGTTGGTGAAGACAATCACTGCCACACCGATGGAGGCGCCGATGGCCAGTTCGCGGATCACGCCGATGTCGATGATCAGCAGGGTGATGAAGCCCACGGCGTCGGCGAGGATGGCGATCATCCCCGGCAGGAACAACTGGCGGAAGGTGCGCCGTGCGGCGGTCAGGGCGTTGTCGGCGTCACTGGATTGCAGGGCGATACCGTTGATCTTCTGCACGCCATGGGAAATGCCGATGGCGAAGATCAGGAACGGCACCAGCATCGAGTAAGGGTCGATACCGAAGCCCACCACATGCATCAGCCCCAGTTGCCAGACCACCGCCACCAGGGTGGTGATGAGCACGGCGATGGTGCTGCGGATACACCAGGTGAACCAGTACAGCAGGATCCAGGTGATGACGAAGGCGATGGCGAAGAAGCCCACCACCATCATCAGGCCGTCGATCAGGTCGCCGACTTTCTTGGCAAAGCCGACGATGTGGATCTTCACATTGGGGTTCTGCGCCTGGTACTTGTCGCGGATCTTTTCTTCCAGCTGGTGGGAGAACTGCTGGTAGTCCAGCTTGATCTGCCGGCCCGGGTCCTGCGGGTCGGGGTAGGACTCCTGCAGCGGCACATCGACGATCGACGACTTGAAGTTGTTGGCCACCAGCCGGCCGATCTGCCCGGACTTGAGCACGTTGTTGCGCAGGTCGTCGAGGCTTTCCGGCGAGCCGTTGTAGGTGTTGGGGATGACTTCGCCGCCGGAGAACCCTTCTTCGGTCACCTCGGTCCAGCGTACCGCCGGGCTCCACAGCGATTTCAGCGCCGAACGGTCCACGCCCGGGATGTAGAAGACTTCGTCATGGATCTGCCGCAGCGTTTCCATGTAGTCCTTGTCGAAGATGTCGCCGTTGACCGCTTCCACCGAGATGCGCACGGTGTTGCCGAGGTTGGCCAGGTCGTTGCGGTGCTCGAGCATGTTCTGGATGAACGGATGCTCCAGCGGGATCATTTTTTCGAAACTGGTGGACGGGCGGATCAGCGTGGCCTGCCAGAACAGGAAAATGCTGACCAGCAGGCAGATACCAATCACCACCGGGCGGTTGTTGAAGATCAGGCGCTCGAGCAGTGTCGGCTTGTCCTGATGGTGCTGGTTCATGGTGAACGACTCCTGGCTGGTCATGGTTGCGTCCTCTCGGCACCGGTGGCGGAGGCGAAGTGCGCGCCGCCCTGCCCGACCAGAATCAGGTTGCCGTCAGACAAGCCGCTGGCTCCTGCCAGCGCGAGACGGTCAGCCCGGTTGAAGACCTTGAAGGTGGCGCCATCGTCGCTGCTGCGCAGGACCGTGCCGCCATTCCCCACGAGTACCAGACTGCCATCATCGAGAAGCGTAGCGTTTGACAGGCCGAATTCGAGCGGACCGCGTTCGGCCTGGAGGCTGATCTTCTCCCAGGTGTCGCCGAAATCGGTGGACCGGTAAAGGTTGGCGCGCAAACCGTAGGCCAGCAGCGTGTTCGGCTGGGTGGTGCCGATGACGCCGAAATACGAGCCCTCGTAGGGGCTTTCGGGTTTTTCCCAGGTCTGCCCGCCGTCGCGGGAGCGGAACATGCTGCCCTGCTCGCCGACGATGAACAGGCCGGCGTCCTTCACCTGGGCGATGCCGTTGAGGTGCAGGCCGTCGGGGTTGTCGAGGCGGTCGCCAACGTCTTGCCAGTGCTGGCCGCCGTCGGTGGTTTCGAGCATCGCGCCGTAGGCACCGATGGCGATGCCGTGCTGGCGGTCCTGGAACCAGATGTCCAGCAGCGGCGCTTCGCGGGAGAGGTCTTCGAACTGCTTGACCCAGGTCGCACCGCCGTCGGCGGTGGCGAGGATCTGCGCGTCATGGCCGACGGCCCAGCCGTGCTGGTCGTCGACGAAGGTGAGCGCGGTGAGCAACTGGCGGCTCGGCACCTTGGCCTGGGTCCAGGTCTTGCCCTGGTCGTCGGAGAACAGAATGTGCCCGCGGTCGCCGACCATCACCAGCCGGGCGCCGACTTTGGTCACGTCCAGCAGCAGGCTTTTGTCAGCCTTTTCGGAAGGCGTGGACCAGACGTCCGCCTCCGGCGCTGCCGCCTCGACGGTGTTGGTCCAAAAGCCCATTGCCAGCAGCAACACCGCGCTGGCGGCCAGCGCCCATGGGCGGGCGCGAAGTGCACCGCCAGTACCCGCCATTCCAGGCTCGGTCATAGATCTGTCCCCCGATTCTTGTTATTTGGGTCAATCCATCTGCAGGTACTGCGAAATGCTTGTTCCAGAGCCCTGCAATAGCTGAGGGCCATCCTAATGGGGATTGCGAACGGCTGACAACGAACGGGACGTTATCTTTTGTTAAGCGGGGGGAGAAATGGAAAAACGGGAAAGATCACATGCAATCTTTTGTGGGAGTGGCTTCAGCCACGATCGGCGGCGTAGCCGTCGTAAAACCTGAATCCGCGATTTTCCGGAAAATCAGGGATACAGGTTTTATGGCCGCTGCGCGGCCAATCGCGGCTAAAGCCGCTCCCACAAAGATCGCGCCAGGTCGTCAGGCGAGGCTCTTGCTCACCACTTCGAACACGTCACTGGACAGCTGGCCGGAGCTGCGGATGCGCTCCAGTTCGCCTTTCATCAGCGCCTGGCGCGCCGCGTCGTACTTGCGCCAGCGGGTCAGCGGCGCCAGTTGCCGCGAGGCGATCTGCGGGTTCAGCGCGTTGAGCTCGATGACGATGTCGGCCAGGAAGCGGTAGCCGGAACCATCCGCCGCATGGAAGTTGACCAGGTTCTGCCCGGCGAAGGCGCCGATCAGGGCACGGACCTTGTTCGGGTTCTTCAGGGTGAAGGCCGGGTGTTCCATCAGCGCATGCACCCGCGCCAGACCGCCCGGCAAAGTGCTGCCCGCCTGGACGCTGAACCACTGGTCCATCACCAGCGGGTTGTCCTTGAAGTGCTCGGCAAAGGCTTCCAGCGCCTTGGCCCGCTCGGCCTCGAACGGCGAGTTGACCAGCACCGCCAGCGCGGTCAGGCGCTCGGTCATGTTGTCGCAGGCGTCGTACTGCTCCAGGGTCGCTTCCAGCACTTGCGGCTTGCCGCTGAGCATCAGGTACGACAGGACGATGTTCTGCAAGCCGCGCCGGGCGAAGTGCTCGGCTTCGGCCACGTAGGCGGTCTGCCGCGATACGGCGCGGTTGGCCTGGTAGCGCGACCAGAGGCCGTCGAACAGCTGCTCGGCCAGTTGCCGGCGGGCGAACTCGCGGGCCGCGTGGATGGCATCGACATCGGCGACTTCGCTGATCTCGGTGAGGTACGCCTCGCTCGGCAGCGACAGCATCTCGGCAACCATGGCCTGGTCCAGCGCGTCATTGCCCAGCACGCTGCCCAGGGCGGTGACCAGGCGCTGGTCGAGCACCAGCGGCGCGCCCTGGCGATGCTGTTCAATCAGTTCCTGCAGCACCTGCACCGACAGTTGCTGGCCGGCTTCCCAGCGATTGAAGCCATCGCTGTCGTGCTGCATGAGGAACATCAACTGGTCGCGGTCGTACGGGAAGCTCAGCTTGACCGGGGCGCTGAAGCCGCGCAGCAGCGACGGCAGCGGTTGGGCGTCGATATCGACGAAGGTGAAGGTCTGCTCCGCCTCGGTCACCGACAGCACGCGGGAGGTGCCAAGCGCAGCGGCCTCGCCCTGCAGGCGCAGCGGCAGGTCGTTGCCCTGGGCGTCCAGCAGGCCCAGTTCCACCGGGATCACGAACGGCTTTTTCTCGACCTTGTCCGGGGTTTCCGGGCAGCTCTGGCGGAAGGTCAGGCTGTAGGTGCGCGCCGCGGCGTCCCAGGACTCGCTCACGGCCAGGCGCGGCGTGCCGGCCTGGCTGTACCAGCGCTTGAACTGGGTCAGGTCGACGCCGTTGGCGTCTTCCATGGCCTTGATGAAGTCGTCGCAGGTCACTGCCTGGCCGTCATGGCGCTCGAAGTACAGGTCACTGCCCTTGCGGAAGCCCTCGGTGCCCAGCAGGGTGCGGACCATGCGCACCACTTCCGAGCCCTTCTCGTAGACGGTCAGGGTGTAGAAGTTGGAGATCTCGATGAAGCTGTCCGGGCGCACGGCGTGGGCCATGGGGCCGGCATCTTCGGCGAACTGGTGGGTGCGCAGGTAGGCGACATCCTCGATGCGCTTGACCGTGCGCGAGTTCATGTCGGCGCTGAACTCGGCGTCGCGGAACACCGTGAAGCCTTCCTTGAGCGACAGCTGGAACCAGTCGCGGCAGGTGACGCGGTTACCCGACCAGTTGTGGAAGTATTCGTGGGCCACCACCGCCTCGACCCGCTGGTGGGCGGCGTCGGTGGCGGTTTCGGCGCGGGCCAGCACGCAACTGGAGTTGAAGATGTTCAGACCCTTGTTTTCCATGGCGCCCATGTTGAAGTCGTTGACCGCGACGATCATGAAGATGTCCAGGTCGTACTCACGGCCGTAGACCTCTTCGTCCCAGCGCATGGACTTCTTCAGGCTGGTCATGGCGTGCTGGCACTTGTCGATGTTTTCCGGCTCGACATAGATACGCAGGGTCACGTCACGCCCGGACTGGCGGGTGAAGGTGTCTTCGACGCACCAGAGGTCGCCGGCCACCAGGGCGAACAGGTAGGCGGGCTTCTTGAACGGGTCTTCCCAGGTCGCCCAGTGCCGGCCATCGTCCTGCGGGCCGCTGCCCACCGGGTTGCCGTTGGAGAGCAGGACCGGGTAGCGGTGCTGTTCGGCGATCACCGTGGTGGTGAACGCGCTCATCACGTCCGGGCGGTCGAGGTAATAGGTGATCTTGCGGAAGCCTTCGGCCTCGCACTGGGTGCAGAACATGCCGCCGGACTTGTACAGGCCTTCCAGCGCGGTGTTGCTTTCCGGGTGGATGCGCACGCTGGTGTCGAGGGTGAAGTGCTCGGCTTTGGGCTGCAGGGTCAGGTGGCTGTCGCTGAGCTGGTAGTCGGCGGCGGTGAGCAACTGGTCGTCGAGAGCGACGCTCAGCAGTTCCAGTTGCTGGCCGTCCAGCACCAGCGGCGGCAGGCCCGCACCACGGGCCGGGTTGCGGCGCATGATCAGCTGCGCGTGGACCAGGGTGTGGTCCTCGAACAGCTCGAAGGTCAGGTGGGTTTCGTCGATCAGGTACTCGGGCGCCTGATAGTCCTTGAGGTAGATCACTTGCGGCTGTTCGGTGCGCATGTGGCGGTCCTTTTACTAATTCACGGCATTACTGATGCACGGCCAGCTGATAGGCCGTGTACTTGCGAATGTTGATCACGCCGGTGTCGAAAATCAGGTACTGGCCCTTGATCCCCAGCAGCGTGCCTTCGGCCACCGGGTTCTTGTCCAGGTTGAAACTGACGATCTTGCTCGGGTAGGCCTCGACCGGATAGCGGATTTCCAGCGGCTCACCGTCGTGCAGCGGCTGGATGGCCTGCAGGCCGAACCGCTCCTGCAAGGCCCGGATGCCGTCGCCACAGCTGTCGAACAACTGGTCGCGTACCGCCACCAGGTCCACCGCCTCGGCGTCGCCCTTGAGCAGCGCACGCCAGTTGGTGCGGTCGGCCACCTGGCTGCGCAGCAGGTCTTCCACCAGGCCCGACTGCTGGCGGGTGGCAACCCGCAGGATCGGCAGCGCCTGGCTGGCGCCCTGGTCGAGCCAGCGGGTGGGCAACTGGCTGGCGCGGGTGATGCCGACCTTGATGCCCGACGAATTGGCCAGGTAGACCACGTGGTCGGTCATGCAGAACTGCTCGCCCCAGGACGGCTCGCGGCAGGTGCCGGCGTCGTAGTGGCAGCGCTCGGGGCTCATGATGCACACGTCGCACTGGGCCAGCTTCGTCATGCAAGGGTAGCAGTAGCCCTGGCTGAAGCTGGTCTTGGTGCGCTTGCCGCAATGGCTGCAGTGGATGGCGCCGAGGTATTCGAGACGCACGGTCTGACCGATCAGCGGATTGACCGGCACCTCGACCTCATCGAGGCGGAAAGCGTATTGCACGACCGGCGTCTCGAGACGCGCGGCCATTTTGCGAATGGAACCACGGCCGAGTTCGATCAATGGATCGCATCCGACTTGAACAGGATGTTCGGCACGGTGATGGACTTCGACGCACACTCCTGCGGGCCCATGTAGCCGGTGCGCTGCTCTTCCGGCAGGTTCTGGATTTCCCAGGCGATCACCGCCTGCAGCGACAGCTCGCGTTGCTCGGAGGTGAGTTTGCGGCCGTCAGACCATTTGCCGATTTCCACGGCCAGTTTCAGGCTCTCGTAGATTTCCGGGGTAATGTTTTCGATCATTTGCGCAAAAGTGGACATAGCGTCTCCCAAATCAAGCCGTCAGTTTACGCCGGGCCAGCGCCCCGCCCAAGAGTCCGCTCAGGCATCCGACCAACAACCCGCCGACGTGGGCGGCGTTGGCGATCTGGCCGAAGCCGAGCAGGCTGACCAGCCCGGACAGGCACAGCAGCAGCCAGATCAGCATCATCACCAGCACGCCACGGGGCATGCGGAACAGCGGGCTCGGCGCCAGCCATTGATACAGCCAGACATGCCCGAGCAGGCCGTACAGCACGCCCGACAACCCGCCGAACAGGCTCGGGCCGCCGAACAGATACTGCGCGGCGTTCGACACCAGGCCGAACACCACCGTCAGCAGCAGCAAGGCCCAGGGCCCCTGGCGCCATTCGATGCGCCGCCCCAGTTCCCAGTACCACAGGCCGTTCATGGCTAGGTGGAGAATGCCGAAGTGCAGCAACATCGGCGTGAGCAGGCGCCAGTACTGGCCGGCGTCGAGGCCAGCGGCCAGCGAGGTGAAGTAGAGGTAATCGCCCTGCACGCGGAAGTCGACGAAGGTGAACCAGCGCAGGGTCTCGAGGTTTTCGCCAAGGCCGGTGAGGCCCGCCACCAGCAGGCACAGCAGCAGGATCCCGGCCGTGACCTTGCTGGCCCGCAACTGCTGGGCGATGCCGGGCCGGGCCGGCTCGTCAATTGCAGGCGCCAGTGGCGGCAGGTCGCCCGGGACGTCGCCGTCGGGGTAGTTCTCATAGAGCTGGCGCACCTGCCCGGCCAGCGGGTGCGCGACCCACAACACCTGCTCGCCGCTCTCCTCGGTAACCCGGTGCGGCACCTGCAGGCGCCGCAGCAACTGGACGAACCCGCTCAGGTCGGTGTTCAACGGCAGGCGCAGGACCTGAACCACATTCATTGGCTGGCCTCCGGCCGTTCGACATCGACCCAGACGAACTTGCGCGGGTCGATGCGGGTTTCATCGTCGAGCCGGTACGCCACCAGCTTGCCGTAAAGCACTGCACTGTAGTCCAGGCACGCCAGGTTGGCGCGGATCGGCGCCGGCTTGCCGCTGCGCCAGTAATGACCGACGAACAGCATCGGCTCGTCCTCGGCGTAGCGCAGCAGGGCATTCTTCTGGCTGCGGCTGAGCGGCGCACTGGCCACTTCCGCCGGCAGCGCGTCGGGCTGGAACACGATATCGCCGTAGGTCTGCGGGTCTTCTTCCCAGAACTTGGTGCGGAAGAAGGCGCGGGTCAGGCCGTCGCCGCCGGTCAGGGTCAGGCCGTCCGGCAGGCGCATGTCGGTGCCCCGCAGCAAGCGGTTGCAGGCCAGATGGGCAAAGGTGTCGGACTGCGCCGAGGCCTGTACGAAGGTCGGGTCGATCAGGCCGTCGGGGTACTGCTGGCGCAGGGTGTCGATCAGGCGGCCGTCCCAGCAGGCGTGGACCAGACGGAAACGCCCGGCATCGACGAACAGCGGCAATTGGTAGAACCAGCCGAGGAAGTCATGCCAGTCGCCAGGATGGTCGGCGAACTGGGTCAGGGTTTCGTCGATCAGCCGGGCATGGCGCGGGGTGTGCTCGCGCACGAAGGTCTTGCCGCTGCCGGCCGGCGCCGGCGTGGTCCAGCCCAGGGCGTTGTACTCATGGTTGCCCATGATGCAGTGGGCCTGCCCTGCCTCGACCATGTCGTGAACGATATGCAGCGCCTCGCGGATGCGCGGGCCACGGTCGATGATGTCGCCGAGGAACAGCGCCTGGCGCTGGGCATGTCGCCAGACCCCGCCGATGCGCTTGTAGCCGAGGGTATCGAGCAAGCGTTCGAGGGTGTGGGCACATCCGTGTACATCGCCGATCAGGTCGAAACTGCGCGCGGGATCGAGCATCAGTCGCCTCCACCGCCCAGGCGGCTGCCCCAGCCGAGCTTGGTCCGGCAGACCTCGTAGTAGTTGTGGTCCAGCGGATGGATCAGGCGCAGTTTCTGCGGTTTCTTGTTCACCGTGATGGTGTCGCCGGGAGCGCAGGTGAAGTGGTTCTGGCCGTCACAGGAGACCTGGGGATAAATGGTCATGTCCTGGGAAACGACGATCTTCAGCTCGCTGTTGCCGTCCACCACGATCGGGCGGCCCGACAGGGTGTGCGGGTACATCGGCACGATGACGATGGCGTCGAGCTTGGGGTGCATGATCGGGCCGCCGGCGGACAGCGCGTAGGCGGTGGAGCCGGTCGGCGTGGCGACGATCAGGCCGTCGGCCTTCTGGCTGCAGACGAACTGGCCGTCGATGTAGATCTCGAATTCGATCATCCGCGTCGATTTGCCCGGGTGCAGCACCACGTCGTTGAGGGCATCGCCCTGGCCGATGGCTTCGCCGTGGCGGCGGACTTCGGCCTGCAGCAGGAAGCGGTTTTCCACCAGGTAGTGACCGTCGAGGACTTCGGCGACCTTCACTTCCAGTTCGTCAGGGCGGATATCGGTGAGAAAACCCAGGCTGCCGCGGTTGATCCCCAGTACCGGGATGTTGTGCCGCGCCAGGGCACGGGCAGCGCCGAGCAGGCTGCCGTCGCCGCCGACCACGATGACCAGGTCGCAGACCTCGCCCAGCAGCTTGCGCGAGGAGGTCTGCAGGCCGTGGCCGGGCAGCACTTCGGCGATGGTGTCTTCGAGAATGACGTGCAGGTGCCGTTCCAGCAGGAATTTTTTCAGGCGGCGGATGGTATCGAGCACCTGGGAGCTGCCGAGGCGGCCGATGATACCGATATTGCGAAATTGCTCCATGGGGCTCCTGCAGGCTCTGCGGCGGTGAAAAGGCACGGTGGCCAAAGCCCCGATTATGGGCGAAAGCGCCGGCCAGCGGCAAACGGGGCTATGCTCGCTGGATGAATCCGTTCGCCTCCCTGCACGATCTGCCCCGCCACCTGCGCCAGCCCGCGGTCCGCGACCTGGCCTGGGCGCTGCTGTCGCCGCCGCTGCTGGAACAGGCGCCCTGGCCGCAACGCCATCCCCTCAGCGCCAGCGACTGGCGCGAACACCCCGAACACCTGCGCGACTGGCTGCTGGCGCTGGACCGTGATCCCACACCGCTGCTGGACTGGCTGGCACGCCTGTCGAGCCGGCGCCTGGGGCTCTATTACGAGCGGCTCTGGCAGTTCGCCCTGCAGCAGGCACCCGGCGTCGAACTGCTGGCCGCCAACCTGCCGATCCGCCGGGGCAGCCATACCCTGGGCGAACTGGACATCCTGCTGCGTGACCGTGAAGGCGTGCATCACCTGGAGCTGGCGATCAAGCTGTACCTGGGCCCGCCCGACGGTGACGGCGTCGATCCCGCCCACTGGCTCGGCCCCGGCTGCCACGACCGGCTGGACCGCAAACTGACTCACCTGGCCGAGCACCAGTTGCCCATCTCGGGCCGCGACGAGAGCCGCGACGCCCTCGCCGCGCTGGGCCTGCAACAGGTGCAGGCGCGGCTGTGGCTGGGTGGCTACCTGCTATATCCCTGGCCCGCCCACGCCCACTCGCCCCGAGGCGCCCATCCGCAGCACCTGCGCGGTCGCTGGCTGCATCAGCGCGACTGGCCGGCGTTCCAGGCGGCCAGTCCCAGCGGGCGCTGGCAGTTGCTGCCGCGCCAGGCCTGGCTCGGGCCGGCCCGTGTCAATGCTGGCGAGGTCTGGAGCGCGGCGCACCTGCAACAGTGGCTGGAAGCCCTCGATCCCCTCGCCCAGGCACAATTGATGGTACGCCTGGAGCCCGGCCCGGACGGCGACTGGCTGGAAGCGGAACGGGCGTTCCTGGTGTCCGATCGCTGGCCGAACCTGCCGGCCACCCGCTCCGAAACCTTGACCCAGACGCCTTGAATCCGGCTTTTTTTCGCCTTCCCCGCCTACCGCATTGCCATTGAGCGTTTACAGTTGAAGGCAGCGCCGCCAAGAGCGCAGTCCCTGACCTGAAGAGGAATGTTCCATGAGCCTGACCAATACCCGGGAGCGCTACGGCAGCCTGTCCGTGGCCCTGCACTGGCTGATGCTGGTGCTGCTGGCGGCGGTGTACGCCTGTATCGAGTTTCGCGGCATCTTTCCCAAGGACAGCGCCGAGCGCGAGCTGATGAAAACCCTGCATTTCATGCTCGGCCTGACCGTGTTCGTGCTGGTGTGGCTGCGCCTGTTCCTGCGCCTGAGCCGGCCGACCCCGCGTATCGAACCCGCCCCGCCGGCCTGGCAGACCGGCCTTGCCCATCTGGTGCACTGGGCGCTTTACGCCCTGATGATCGGTCTGCCGCTGGCCGGCTGGACCATTCTCAGCGCCGCTGACAAGCCGATTCCCTTCTACGGCTTCGACCTGCCGGCACTGGTGCAGCCCGACAAGGACCTGGCACGCTTCGTCAAAGGCTGGCACGAATGGTTCGGCGCCCTCGGCTACTGGTTGATCGGCCTGCATGCCGTGGCCGGCCTGTATCACCACTATGTGCGCAAGGACAACACGCTGGTGCGGATGCTGCCCACCAAGGATTAGGCCGCAAAACCACGGCGGCCCTGCAGCCCGCCGGTGTGCACGAAAACCAGCCGGGTGCCTTTGACGAAGGTCCCGGCTTTTTCCTTGAGCGCCAGCAACGCCTTGCCGGTGTACAGCGGCTCCAGCGGTACGCCGCACTCGGCCTCGCTGCGGGCGATGAAGTCCAGCAGCTCAGGATCGACCTTGGCAAAACCGCCGCGACAGGCCTCGTGAAGCTGATAGCCGGTCAGCGCCGACAGGTTGTCTTCCACGCCGTAGCCCTTCGGCACTGCCAGCGCACCGTGCACCGGACGGGCACCCGCCTCCGCCAGCACCAGCCCGGCCAGGGTCGTACCGGTGCCGACCGCCAGCCACCAGGCGTCGTAGTCGTCCCAGCCAATCCCGGCCAGCTGCGCCCGCGCCTGCTCCACGATCAAACCGCAGCCTTTGGCGCCCAATTCGCCGCCACCGCCTTCCGGCACGCAGTGCCAGCCAGGGTAGCGCGCTTGCCAGGGTTCCCAGAAACCCGGCTGGTTGCGGGCGCGGTAGCCGCCGTAGCCGAGCCAGTGCAGTTGCATGCCGGAGGCTTGCAGATCGCGGGTGGTCGGGGTGTCTTGCGGATCGCCGCGCATCAGGCCAACGGTAGCCAAACCCAGGCGCTGCCCGGCGGCGGCCAGGGCATGGAGGTGATTGGAGTGGTTGCCGCCCAGGCTGATGACTCCGGGCGCGCCATTGGCCCGGGCGAGGCGCAGGTGTTCGAGCAGCTTGAACCACTTGTTGCCGCTGATCTCGGGGTCGATGAGGTCGAGGCGCAGGATGGCGACGTCGATGCAGGCTTCGTTGAGCCAGGGCAGGGAGAGGCGCTGTAGAGGGGCTTGGGGGAGATTGAGCATGCGCCAAGTCTACAGAGGGTGACCCTCATGATGGCGGCAATGTGCATGCCGAAAGCTTTTCAGCGCCCTTGAGATCGAGCGCCGCCCGCGCGGCGCATCGCCGGCAAGGCCGGCTCCCACATTTGTTGCAACGTACCTATGCCTGTCAGGCCATGGTTGATCGCCTTGTTTGTACGACGCGATATCGAGTCAAGCCCAACAGCCTCCCCGCAGTGGATCGCCAGGCACCAAAGGCTGACAACTCAAATCCCACAGGCCATGGCGCGTTGCAACAAATGTGGGAGCTGGCCTTGCCAGCGATGCGCCGCGCGGGCGGCGCTCGATCTCAAGGGCGCTGAAGCTCTCCAGCCATGCGCTCGCGATGCGCCGCGCGGGCGGCGCTCGATCCTGAGAGCGCCGAAAGACTCACGGCCAGCGCCTGGTTGCCATTACCTGAGTGGTCAGAGCCCCGCCGCCAACCGCGAACCCTGGTTGATCGCCCGCTTGGCATCCAGCTCCGCCGCCACATCGGCACCGCCGATCAGGTGCACCGACTGCCCCGCGGCCACCAGGGCGTCCTGCAGTTCCCGCAGCGGGTCCTGGCCGGCGCAGATGATCACGTTGTCCACCGCCAGCACCTGTGGCTCGCCCTCGCCGATGCGGATGTGCAGGCCGGCATCGTCGATCCCCAGGTATTCGACGCTGTTGAGCATCTGCACCTGCTTGTTCTTCAGCCCGGTCCGGTGGATCCAGCCGGTGGTCTTGCCCAGGCCGTCGCCGACCTTGGTTTTCTTGCGCTGCAGCAGGTAGACCTGGCGGGCCGGGGCATGGGGTTGTGCACGCACGCCAGCGACACCACCACGGGCCTCCAGCGCGCCATCGATGCCCCACTCTTTCCAGAAGGCTTCACGGTCCTGGCTGGTGGCAACGCCCTGGTGCACGAGGAATTCGGAGACGTCGAAGCCGATACCGCCAGCGCCAACCACCGCGACAGTCTGCCCGACCTCTTTGCGCCCCAGCAGAACATCCAGGTAGGTCATCACCTTCGGATGCTCGATACCCGGAATCGCCGGCAGGCGCGGCACGATGCCAGTGGCAAGGATGATTTCGTCATAACCGCCAGCGGCCAGCTGCGCAGCATCGACGCGGGTGTTCAGACACAGCTCGACCCCGGTGGTCTGCAGTTTGCGGCCGAAGTAGCGCAGGGTTTCGTAGAACTCCTCCTTGCCCGGTACGCGCTTGGCGACGTTGAACTGGCCGCCAATCTCGCTGGCCGCATCGAACAGCACCACCTGATGACCGCGTTCGGCGGCAACGGTCGCCGCCGCCAGGCCCGCCGGGCCGGCACCGACCACGGCCACGCGCTTGGCCTGGGTCACCGGGATGTAGTTCAGCTCGGTCTCGTGGCACGCCCGCGGGTTGACCAGGCAGGTGGTCAGCTTGCCGCCGAAGGTGTGGTCCAGGCAGGCCTGGTTGCAGCCGATGCAGGTGTTGATCTCGTCGCCACGGCCAGCGGCCGCCTTGTTGACGAACTCGGGGTCGGCGAGGAACGGCCGGGCCATGGACACCATGTCGGCATCGCCCTCGGCCAGCACCTGTTCGGCCACTTCCGGCGTGTTGATGCGGTTGGTGGTGATCAGCGGGATCTTCACCGCGCCGCGCAGCTTGGCCGTGACCTTGCTGAACGCCGCACGGGGCACTTTGGTGGCGATGGTCGGGATCCGCGCCTCGTGCCAGCCGATGCCGGTGTTGATGATGGTCGCGCCGGCCTTTTCGATGGCCTGGGCCAGTTGCACGATCTCCTCCCAGTTGCTGCCGCCCTCCACCAGGTCGAGCATCGACAGGCGGAAGATGATGATGAAGTTCGGCCCCACCGCCTCGCGTACCCGGCGCACGATCTCCACCGCCAGGCGCATGCGGTTTTCGTAGCTGCCGCCCCAGCGGTCGGTGCGCTGGTTGGTGTGGGCGGCGAGGAACTGGTTGATGAAGTAGCCTTCCGATCCCATGATCTCGACGCCGTCATAACCGGCGCTCTGGGCCAGTTGCGAGCAATTGACGAAGTCGGCGATCTGCTTCTCGATGCCTTCCTCGTCCAGTTCCTTGGGCTTGAACGGGTTGATCGGTGCCTGGATGGCGCTCGGCGCCACTTGCTTGGGGCTGTAGGCATAGCGACCGGCGTGGAGGATCTGCAGGCAGATCTTGCCGCCCGCTTCGTGCACCGCCTCGGTGACGATGCGGTGTTTCTCGGCCTCTTCCGGGGTGCTCAGCTTGGCCGCACCGGAGTACACGCCACCTTCGACGTTGGGGCCGATGCCGCCAGTGACCATCAGGCCCACGCCACCACGGGCCCGTTCGGCGAAGTAGGCCGCCATGCGCTCGAAGCCGTCGGGCTTTTCTTCAAGACCGGTGTGCATCGAACCCATCAGGGTGCGGTTACGCAGGGTGGTGAAGCCGAGGTCGAGGGGAGCGAGCAGGTGCGGGTAATGAGCGGCGGTCATGATGATCTCCACGGTGCGAATCACGGAATGCGGGTGCCTCGGGCTGCCGGGCAGCGGGCCCCGTCGATTGGTCTGGAGCCGACATTAAAGGCCGCTCCGTCGCCGCTCAATGACCGAAAGTGACAAGTTATTGATCCAACTGCACGCTGGCGTCTAACCTAGTGTCCGAATTCTTCCCCGGCCTTGTACGCTCCATGCGCAAACTGCTTTCCGGCGCCCTGGCGCTCGTTCTCCTCGCCGCCTTCGGTGGCTACATGCTCTGGGCCGAGCAGCGCCCCGAGGGTCACTACCTGTCCGACCTGCGCGTCGACCTGGCGCTGAGCGAGGGCATTCCCAGCGGCCAGGGCAATCTGCTGGGCGTCGAGCCGCTGCTCTATCCCGGCGACTACCAGAACATCACCCGCCTGCACCGCAAGCTGGCCGCCTACCTGGAACAGGCGCGGGTGCAGGGCCTGATCAACGATCGCACCGTGGTGATTTTCCCCGAACACATCGGCACCTGGCTGTGGGCCCGCGGCGAGAAGCCCGAGATGTACCAGGTGCCGCGGCTGCGCGAGGCCTACCAGTGGCTGGAGCTGAGCAACCCGCTGCGCTATGGCCTGGCCATGGTGGGCGCCGAAGGCGACGACCGCCGCGCCGACGCCCATCTGCGCATGAAGGCCGGGCAGATGGCCGAGGACTACCAGAAGCTGTTCGGCGGCCTGGCCAGGGAATTCGGCGTGACCCTGGTGGCCGGCTCCATCGTGCTGCCCGAGCCGTACCTCGACCACGGCGTTTTGCGCGCCGGCTCCGGTGCCCTGTACAACAGCAGCCTGGTGTTCGCTGGCGACGGTTCGGTGATCGGCCAGCCGCAGCGCCAGCAGTACCCGGACAGCGGCGTGCGCCGCTTCATCCAGCCCGGCAGCGCGACCCCGCCGCAAGTGCTGGAGACCCCCGCCGGCCGTCTGGGCGTGCTGATCGGCAGCGATGGCTGGTACCCCTCCAACTACAAGCGCCTGGCGGAACAGGACGCGCAACTGATCGCCAATCCGGCGTTCGTCGACGGCAAGGGCAGCTGGACCAGCCCCTGGCGCGGCAACCGCCATCAGCCACTGGCGGCGGAACTGGGCTTCAAGCCCGGGGAAATCAGCGAAGACCAGGCCTGGTACCGCCTGAGCGACAGAGGTGTGCCGTCGGGCGTCGCCAGCATGAGCGTGTTCCTGCGCGGTCAGTTCTGGGAGGTCCGCGGCGAAGGCCAGGGCTTCGCCAATCTCAACGGCCTTCATCACGCCAGCGCCAGCCATGGCGCCCGGCTGTTGAATCTGTGGCTGTAAGCCGATGAACCGGCCACGGGTGAGGCTCGGCGATCTTTCGGTCGGTTTTATCCAGAGCCTGGAACAGGCCCTGGCCGAACTCGGCCACGACCCGGCGCCGCTGCTCGCACGCTATGGCCTGACCCCGCAGCGCCTGAGCGAACCCGGCGCACGGCTGTCGATCCCGCGCTACATGCACCTGGGCCACGCCGCCATCGAGCACTGCGCGGAACCGGCGCTGGGCTTGCACATGGGGCGCCTGAGCCGGCTCGGCCAGGCAGGCCTGGCCGGTGTCACCGCCGCCCAGGCGCCGACCCTCGGTGAAGCGGCCCGCACCCTGCTGCGGTTCGAGCCGCTGTACGCCGCCAACTACCGCGGCCAGTCGAGCTTCGAGGAAGACGCCAGCGGTGCCTGGCTGCGCTTCTACTCCATCAGCCCCTACAACGCCTACAACCGCTTTGTGGTGGATTCGGTGCTGTCCGGCTGGCTGGCGCAACTGTCCGCCCTCGCCGGCCAGCCGCTGCAGGCCGAACGCATCGACATCGAATTCGACGCCCCCGCCTACGCCGAGCGCTACCAGGCGCTTAGCCTCACCCCGGTGCAGTTCACCGCCCAGACCAACCAGCTGCGCCTGGGCCGCGCCGTGCTCGACCTGCGCAACCCGGCGCACTGCCCGAGCACCTGGCAGCACCTGTTGCAACTGTGCGAGCAGGAACTGCTGGAGCGCACCCGCATCCGCAGCCTTGGCGAGCGCATCGCCCACCTGCTGGGGCCACTGCTCAATGGCGGGCGTGAGCCGGACCTGGAAGAAGTGGCCCGGCGCCTGCAGTTGCCGACCTGGACCCTGCGCCGCAAGCTCGCCGAAGAAGGCACCCAGTTCCGCGCCATTCTCAACGATACGCGCCGGGACCTGGCGATGAGCTATATCCGCGATACGGAACTGGCGTTCGGCGAAATCGCCTATCTGCTGGGGTTTGCCTCTGCAGAGGCGTTCCAGCGGGCGTTCAAGCGCTGGAGCGGCGTGACACCCGGGGAGTTTCGCCGGAGTCAGCGGCGTTCGGCCTGAATGCAAACGGGCCAGTGCTTTCGCACTGGCCCGTTTCGTTTACTGCGACACAGCGGCCGCTCACAGCTCGGTAGCATCGTCCGCCGGTTCCGGCAGATCCATTTCCGAGGCGTGGAATTCGAGTAGTTCTTCCTGATAGTCGTCCATTTTCACCTGCTCCGTTTCGTTCTGTTCATGTCTGATTCCTGAGTCACCCTAAAGTGCCCCGGTGAAGGAAAAATGACAACACCGTGTAGGAAAATAAACGTAGCAGGTGTTACAGGATTTATCCCGCGGCCTAGAGCGCCGCGGGCGTCTCACCGTTGGTCGGGGTTGCCTGGGTGTCCGAGGCCGGCGTGGTGGCTGCAGGTTCGGCTTGTACCGGGGCGATCTGCTCGGCGGTGATCGGCGCGGCTTCAGCCGGTGGTGCGATGGGCTGCGAGCCCTTGCTGTCGTCCACCACCGGAGCGGCCTGGGTTTCCACCACCGGCGCGGCTGCCGGGGCGGGCGCGGCGGCTTCGGCGACGGCGGCCGGTGCTTCGTTCACCGGGGCGGCGAGCGCGGCCGGCGCAGGCACCGGGGCCATTTCCGGCACTCCCAGTTCGGCAGCAGGCTTGGCCGGCTCGACGGCAGGCGCCTCGGGAGCCGCCTTCTTCTTGCTTTCCTTGGGCAGGAAGCTCTCCACCAGGGCGAAATAGCGGTCGTAGAACTGGGTCGAGGTCACCGTCTCGCTGGCCACCTTGACCATCGAGTCGTCGGTGGAGCCGATCGGCATCGATACCGAACCCAAGACGCCGACACCCAGGCTCGCCGAGGTGTTGGATTTTTTCAGCGCGTAACGGTCCTGCAGGGCGTTGGCGAACATGGTGGAGCGCTGGGCGCCGCCCATGTCGTCGGCACAGGTCACGTTGAAGCTGATCTGCAGGTGGGTTTCGCCGGTCTGCTGGAAGCTCTTGTTACCCATCACCTGGCCCTTGTCGGCGGAGGTGATGATATAGCCCTGGCTCAGCAGCGCCCGACGGGCGGCTTCACAGGAGCCGGCTTCGCTGACCGGGAAGCTGCGGGAGAAGGTGCCCGAATCATCGAAGTTCTCGTGTTCGTAGATCGCGGCCTTCTTCGAGGAGCAGCCGGTGACACCCGCCAGCACAAGGGCCAGCCCGAGCGCACCGCAGACGGTTGACTTAGACATTGCAAATCCTGGAGGGGAAAACAGAACGGCGCCTATTGTGCAACACCTGGCCGATCACTGAAACCGCCAGGCTCCGAATCGGCGACAGAATTCATCTCGCCAGCCCCTGGCGGCCCCCCGACCGCCGCTAAATTTCACATTTCCCGGATCGTCCTCTCCCTGACGGCAGAATCCCCCGCTCTCTGCCCGCCCATGAACGGCCGCTCCACACGGGACCGCCCCTGATCCGAGAGACAACTGCATGACGCTCAAGACCCAAAGCCTCGCCCGGGAAGCCCTGCGGATTCTCCGGCCCTACTGGTGGCTGGTGATCCTCTCCACGGTACTGGGCATCGTCAGCGGCCTGAGTGTCACCGGCCTGCTGGCCACCATCAACAACGCGATGGGCCTGGAAGGCGGGCCGAACGTCGATACCGCGCTGCAGTTCGCCGGCCTGTGCATCCTCACCCTCGCCTGCTCCACCGGCTCCAGCCTGCTGAGCAACAGCGTCGGCCAGCGGGTGGTGGCCAACCTGCGCCGCGAGCTGGCGGCCAAGGTGCTGGTGGCGCCCATCGAGCAACTGGAGCGCTACCGTTCGCACCGGTTGATCCCGGTGCTGCTCAACGACGTCACCACCCTGAGCAACTTCGCCCTGTCGGTGGCGCCGATGGTCATCGCCTTCACCGTGACCCTGGGCTGCCTGAGCTACCTGGCATTCCTGTCGTGGCAGATCCTCGCCCTGACCGTGCTCACCGTGGTGATCGGCACCGGTGCGCAGTACCTGGCACACCTGTCCGGCATGCGCAGCATCCTCACCGCGCGGGACGGCGAAGACGAATTGCAGAAGCACTACCAGGCGATCTCCGACGGCGCCAAGGAACTGCGCATCCAGCGCCCGCGCCGCCAGCACATGCTCGACGAGCAGATCTTCGGCACCACCGAGCGCATCTGCAGCGCCAACATCCGCGCCGCCAACATCTTCGTCAGCGCCGAGACCTTCGGCTCGATGCTGTTCTTCGCCGTGATCGGCATCGCCATCGCCTTCCAGGCGCTGTGGCCGAGCACCGAGAAAACCGTGCTGGGCGGCTTCGTGCTGGTGATGCTGTACATGAAGGGGCCGCTGGAACGGCTGGTCACGGCGCTGCCAAACCTTTCCCGGGCGAAGATCGCCCTGGGCCGGATCGCCGAACTGTCCTGGCGCTTTTCCTCGCCCGAGCCGCACCTGCTGGTCAGCGACCGGCCCTCGACCCTGGCCTCGATGCAGACCCTGGAACTGCGCCAGGTGCACTACGACTACCCGGCGGTGGAAGGTGTCGAGACCTTCCACCTGGGCCCGGTGAACCTGAGCATCACCCAAGGCGACATCGTCTTCATCGTCGGCGAGAACGGCGGCGGCAAGACCACCCTGATCAAGCTGCTGCTGGGCCTGTACACGCCACAGCGCGGCGAGATCCTGCTCAACGGCAAGCCCCTGCAACCCGAGGAACTGGACGACTACCGCCAGTTGTTCACCACCATCTTCGCCGACTACTACCTGTTCGACGACCCGCTGCCCGGCGAAGCGCCGCTGACCGCCGACGCCGCCAAATACCTGGAACGCCTGGACATCGCCCACAAGGTCAGCATCCGCGACGGCGCCTTCACCACCACCGACCTGTCCACCGGCCAGCGCAAGCGCCTGGCGCTGATCAATGCCTGGCTCGACGAGCGCCAGTTGCTGGTGTTCGACGAATGGGCCGCCGACCAGGACCCGGCCTTCCGCCGGGTGTTCTACACCGAGCTGCTGCCGGAACTGAAGCAACAGGGCAAGACCATCATCGTCATCTCCCACGACGACCGTTATTTCCCGGTGGCGGACCAACTGGTGCGGATGGAGGGCGGCAGGATCAGCGTCGAGCAGGTTCAACAGACGGCGGCCTGCCTCTGAACACAGCGCGCCTGAGCGTCAGTTGGCAGGCGCCATAAAACCGGCGAAACCTCAATGAATCCGGGGGTTACGCCGGTTTCAAAACAAATTCGGCAAATGTGAAAATTTAGTTAAATAACCTCAATTCCCATTCGTACACCTAGGGACGAAACGCCGCCTTGTCCGGCGATTCGCCCAAGGGTTCCTTCGGGATATCGGCGCACCAGGAAAAACCGGGCGCCGGCTGCATTGGGCGCAGCCCCTCCGGAACACGCCATTCACTGTCGATACCAACCAGAAAGAGTTTTCCGCCAATGCACACTCCCCGTCTCAATCCGCTCAGCAAGGCCCTGCTGATGCGCCATGCGCTGCGCAAACCGGTGTTTGCCGCCATGGGCCTGGCGTTCACCCTGCCGCTGGCGGCACAGGTCCAGGCCCAGGAAGTCGAATTCAACATCCCGGCGCAATCGCTGACCAACGCGCTGAACGAATGGGGACGGCAGAGCAACATGCAGTTGCTGTTCAGCCCGGAAGACGTACAAGGCAAGACCAACACCGCCGTACGTGGCAAATTCACCCCCGAGCAGGCGGCGCGCAAACTGCTGAGCGGCACCGGCATCGGCTACACCCTGGACGGTGACACCCTGACCCTGAGCATTGCCGGCCCCGTTTCGTCGGTGAACCTGGCCCCGACCAACATCGGCGCCCAGGGCCTGACCAGCACCACTGACGGCACTCACTCCTACACCACCGGCGGCGTGACCATTGGCAAATCCACCCAGACCCTGCGCGAGACCCCGCAGTCGGTCACGGTGATGACCCGCCAGTTGATGGACGACAAGAACCTCAACAGCCTCGACAAGGTCATGGCCAAGACGCCAGGGATCACTTTCAGTCAACGCAACTACGGCGCTCATGTCTTCCAGTCCCGCGGCTTCGTCCTCGGCGAGGAAAGCTACCTGATGGACGGCGTGCCGGGCCAAGCCTACACCGTCACCGGCTGGCTGCCGCCGGACATGGCCGTGTTCGACCGCGTCGAAGTCCTGCGGGGCGCTTCCGGACTGCTGGTCGGAGCCGGCAACCCGGGCGGGGCCGTCAATCTGGTCCGCAAGCGCCCGACCGCCGAGCCGCGGTTTTCCGTCACCGCCCGCGCCGGCAGTTGGGACAACTACCGCCTGGACCTGGACGGCAGCGGCAAACTGAACGACGCCGGCACCGTCCGCGGGCGCTTCGTCGCCGCCTATGAAGACAAGAATTCCTACCTGGACCTGTACGAGTCGCGCACACCGCTGCTGTACGGCATCGTCGAGGCCGACCTGAACGAAGACACCACCCTCACCACCAGCTTTCGTCACCAGACCGGCGACGTAAACGGCTATTCGATCTTCGGCCTGCCGCGCTACAGCAACGGCAAGGCACTCGATGTGCCACGCTCCACCGCACTGGTGCAGGACTGGAACTACCACAACACTCAAATGGACGAGGTGTTTGTCGAGCTGTCCCACCGCTTCAACGACAACTGGACCAGCACCACCTCCTTCACCCACTCCGAAGGCAAGATCGACCAGGGCATGGCCTACGCGCGCGGTGCCGTCGACCCGGTCACCAACACCGGCTCGAGATTTACCGGCGTCGAGTTTCACAAGGTCGACATCGACAGCAACGGGGTCGACAGCCACCTCACCGGCTCTTTCGAGGCCATGGGCCTGACTCACCAGGTGACCGTGGGTGCAAACTGGTCGAGACAGAAAGTCACAGACAAGCAGGCAGAGTTCGACCTGAACCCGGCCGTGCCGATCGACATCTACAACCCCGACCACCACGCCATCCCCAAACCGATACGTCCGGACTGGACCCTGCTCAACGACCTGGATGACGAGCGCTACGGGATCTATGCCAACGCCCGCCTGAAACTGGCCGAGCCACTGACCCTGGTGCTGGGCACACGCGTCAGCTGGTACGACTACGACTCGATGCTGAGTATCCCGGGCTATGGCGACTTCGATCTCTCGGCCAAGGAAACGGGTGAGGTGACCCCGTTCGCCGGCCTGATCTACGATTTCAGCGAGAACTGGTCGTGGTACGCCAGCTACGCCGACATCTTCCTGCCGCAGAGCAGCAACATCAGCTATGGCGGTACGCCACTGAAACCGGCGATCGGCACCAACTACGAAACCGGCATCAAGGGCGAGCTCTTCGACAAGCGGATGAACGTGTCCATGGCACTGTTCTACATCAAGCAGGAAGACGCTGCCTACATTGACCCGGATCCAGCCCACAGCTGCGTGCAGAACATTGCCGGCTATTGCTACCTGAACGGCGTAGTCCAGCGCAGCAAGGGTGTCGACCTGGAAGCGAGTGGCGAAGTACTGCCAGGCCTGCAGGTCATGGCCGGCTATACCTACAACATGACCTACAGCAGCGGCACCGACCGCCTGTCCAGCGAAACGCCGAAGCACCTGGCGAAGATGACCGCCAGCTACACCCTGCCGGGCGCCTGGAACCGGGTGACCGTGGGCGCTGGCGTGCAGGCCCAGTCCGGCTACCAGAACGAGAGCTGGGACGGCTACAAGTTCGGCGCTGCCGGCCGGGCGATCTGGGATGCGCGCGTGGCCTACAAGCTGGACGAGCACTGGACCGTCAGCGTGGTCGGGGAAAACCTCGCCGACCGCAAGTACTACTCCTCGGCGGACGGCACCGACCGGGTGAACCTGTACGGCGAACCGCGCAACTACATGCTGACCCTGCGCGGGGATTTCTGACCCTCGGTTGATGCACACGACAAGCCCCCGGCCGCGAGGTCGGGGGCTTTTTTGTTGTCTGCACTGGCCTCATCGCTGGCAACGCCAGCTCCCACAAGGTCCGCAGCGACCAGAGAATCTGCGGCTAGCCTGAACGTGTGGGAGCCGGCGTTGCCAGCGATGAGGCCAGCAGGGACTGCATGACATCAAGGCTGTTTCAGGCACTCCAGCACCTGCGCCAGCAGGGCATCGCCGAGGATGATGCCGTCATGGTTCTCCCCGGCCAGGGTCGAGGACACCAGGCCATTGACAGCAGACCCGGCCCTGAGCACAGCGTCCGCCGCCACGATCTCCTCGGCAGTCTTGCTCGCCCCCGCCCACCAGCAATGCGGCACGACGCGCAGCGGCTTGAGCGTGAAGTCCCGTGCCAGGCGGATATTGGCGCTGAGCAGCTTGTAGCCGCTCTCGATCTCGTCCTGCACGGCGATATCGCGATACACGGATCGCAAGCCATCGACATCCACACCGCCGTGGGCCGCAACCTGGACGATCACCCAGTCGGCAATCTCGTCCTGTTCGACGAAACGCGTACGTCCTTCGGCCACCAGGTCATGGACCATTTGCTCGCCTATGTCCGGCACGAACGCCACCAGGCTGCGTACCAGATCGGCCATCAGCCCCAGTGCTTGCTCGTCTTCGTTTGCAGGTGCATCAACGAGCAAGACGTCGTCAGTCAGCGGCAGTGTCGTGTCCACCAGACCGAGGAAGGCCACTTTCTCCCCGGCCTGCTCCAGGACATGAGCGACTTCCATGGCCAGCGCTCCACCCAACGACCAGCCCAGCAGGTAATAGGGGCCCTGTGCCTGGGTGGCACGGATGTGCCCGACGTAATAGGCGACCATCTCGTGCCAGGACTCATCGAACCAGCCTGGCACCACGTAATTGCGGTTGACCACGCCAACCACCCGGCGCGTCGCGCTCAGGTGGCCCGCCAGCGGGTAATAGGAATACACCGCACCACCGCCAGGCGGCAGGCAGAACAGCGGCTCCCCCGCGCCAGCAACGGCGTTCATCGTCACCACCGGACGCTTCATCCTGCGATCATCGGGACGCAGCAGGTCGGCGAGGTCTTCGAAGGTTTCCAGCAGCATGAAATCGTGGAGGCTCAGGCTAACGTCGAACGCCTCGCGGATCTTGCCGACGGCGGCGATCACCAACAGCGAGTGACCGCCTAGCGCGAAGAAGTTGTCACCCAGGCCAACCCGCTCGACGCCCAGCAGTTCGCTCCAGATGGCGGCCAGCCGGCGCTCCTGCTCGGTACGCGGCGCCTGGTAGGCGCCCTGGAGAAGCGACGCATCGGGCTTCGGCAGGGCCTTGCGGTCCAGCTTGCCGTTGGCGGTCAGCGGCATCGCGTCGAGGGCGATCAGGTGGGTCGGCACCATGTAGTCTGGCAGGCCGGCCTTCAGGTGCGCCTTGAGGCCGTCGCGCAGTTGCGCCGCCGGATCGTGTGGCACGAACCACGCCGCCAGTTGCTGCCCGGCAGGCCCTTCCACGGCCAGGACGATGGCTTCGCGCACACCGGCGTGTTCCTGCAGGCGCGCCTCGATCTCGCCCAGTTCGATGCGGAAACCACGGATCTTCACCTGGTGGTCGATACGCCCGGCGTACTCGATCACGCCCTCGGCGCGATAGCGCGCCAGGTCGCCGGTGCGGTACAGGCGGCTGCCATCGGTGGCGAACGGGTTGGGCACAAAGCGTTCGGCGGTCAGCGCCGCACGGTTGTGATAACCACGGGCAAGGCCCGCATGACCGACATGCAGTTCACCTGTGCAGCCCAGAGCGACCGGGTTGAATTCGGCGTCCAGCACGTACCAGGACAGGTCCGGGATCGCCTCGCCTATCGGGCTCACCTCGGCCTGGGCCAGGTCCGCCTTGCCAATCGGGCGATAGGTCACGTGCACCGTGGTTTCAGTGATGCCGTACATGTTGATCAGCCGCGGCTGGTCGTCGCCGAAACGCTCGAACCAGGGCTTGAGGCTGCCCACGTCCAGCGCTTCGCCGCCAAACACCACATAGCGCAGGGCCAGGTCGGCGGACGAGCCACAGGCCACACGCGCCAACTGCTTGAACGCTGATGGGGTCTGGTTCAGCACCGTGACCTGCTCGTCTGCCAGCAGCCGGTGAAAATCTTCCGGCGAGCGGGTGGTCTCCCGCGGCACGATCACCAGGCGACCGCCATAGAGCAGCGCACCGAAGATCTCCCACACCGAGAAGTCGAAGGCGTAGGAGTGGAACAAGGTCCATACGTCGTTCTCGCCGAAGCCGAACCAGTGGTTCGTCGCCGAGAACAGCCGCTGCAGGTTGCGGTGTGGCAGCAGCGCGCCCTTCGGCTTGCCGGTGGAGCCGGAGGTGTAGATGACGTAGGCCAGGTTGTCCGGCGAGGTCAGGTTGACCGGGTTCTGCGTGCTGTAGCCCTCCAGCGAAAGCAGATCAGTCTGGGTCAGCAGCAGCGTGATCCCGCTATCAGCCGTCATGAAGTCCAGACGGTCCTGTGGATAATCCGGGTCCAGCGGCACATAGGCGCCGCCGGCCTTGAGGATACCCAGCACACCCACCAGCATCTCCAGGCTGCGTGCCACCGACAGGCCGACGCGCACATCCGGGCCCACGCCCTGCTCGCGCAGCTTGTGCGCCAGCTGGTTGGCCCGGATATTAAGCTGGGCGTAGGTCAGTTGCGCGTCGCCAAAGCTCAGCGCCACGGCATCCGGCAACCGGGCCGCCTGCATTTCGAACAGTTGATGGGCGCACAGCTCGCCGGGGAACTGCCGCAGTTGGCGGTTCCAGTCGTCCAGGGTGCGTCGGGCTTCCTCGGCATGCTGCATCGGCAGCTCGGCGATACGTCCCGCGCTGTCGACGCACATGCCGCGCAGCAGGTTGCGCCAATGTCCGGCCATGCGCTCGATCGTTGCGGCATCGAACAGGTCGCTGGCGAACACCAGCGAGGCACCGATCCCCGCCTCGCTCTCGAAGGTATTCAGGGCCAGGTCGAACTGCGCGGTGTGCTTGTCCGACTCCAGCCCCTCGACCTTGAGGCCGGCCAGTTGCCGGGCTTCGCCACGGACCTCGGTCTGATGGTTGAAGATCACCTGGAACAACGGACTGCGACTCAGGCTGCGCTCTGGCTGCAGGGCTTCCACCAGTTGCTCGAACGGCAGGTCCTGATGGGCCTGGGCCTGCAACGCGGTCTGCCTGACCTGCTGCAACAGTCCGGCGACGGTGCTGCCGGCCTCGAATTCGGCCTTGAGCACCTGGGTGTTGACGAAGAAGCCGATCAGCCCTTCGGTTTCGGCACGGTTGCGGTTGGCGACCGGCACACCGATGCGGATATCCGTCTGCCCGGAGTAGCGGTGCAGCAGGGTGTGCAGCGACGCCAGCAACAACATGAACAGGGTCACGCCCTGCTGCCGAGCTGCCTGCTTGAGCTGGTTGCCCAGCCCCTGCCCCAGCTCGATGTCGACCCGCCCGCCCCGATAGGACGGCGCCGCCGGCCGACTGCGGTCAGTGGGCAGTTCCAGCACCGGTTGCTCGCCCCCCAGTTGCCCTTTCCAGTACGCCAGTTGGCGCTCCTGCTCGCCGGCTTCCATCCAGTTGCGCTGCCAGATCGCGTAGTCGGCGTACTGGATCGGCAGCCCCGGCAGGTGCACCTCGCGGCCCTGGCTGTAGCCTTCGTAGAAACGCACCAGCTCGTCGACCATGATCGGCATCGACCAGCCATCGGAAACGATATGGTGCTGGGTCAGCACCAGCACATGCTCGCCCGCCGCCGACTGCAGCAGGCGCACCCGCAGCAGCGGGCCCTGCTCCAGGTCGAACGGACGCTGGATTTCCTCTTCCACCGTGCGTTCCAGTGCCTCGGCGGCAACCGCCTCGACCGCGAGCGCGAACGGCGCCGCCGGGTGCACCACCTGCACCGCCTCGTCGCCGTCCTGGCGGAAGGTGGTGCGCAGGGTTTCGTGGCGGGCCACCAGCGATTCGAAACTGCGGCGCAAGGCCTCGACATTCAGCTCGCCCGACAGACGCAGCGCCACCGGCATGTTGTAGGCGGCGCAATCGGGCTCCAGTTGCCAGAGAAACCACTGGCGGCGCTGGGCGTAGGAGAGTGCCGAGCATTCTTCGGCCTCCCGCCTGAAGATCGGAGTGACTCCGTACAGGTTCACGCCCTGGCGCTTGAGCAAGGCCGCCAACGCCTTGCGTTCCCGGGCGGACAGCGATTTAACGGAGTCGAGCAGCTCTTGCACTTGGGTTTCTCCTGCTATGCGATCAAGTTATCGATTTCCTCTGCACTAAGACGTTTGAGGGCCTCCAGGGATTTAGCCAATTCGTCCTGAACCTGCTCTCCCTGACCGTTTTTCTTTTCCACACTGCGGGCGAAGTCACCCAGCTCCGGATGCTCGAACAGTTCGTTGAGGGACATCTCGATGCGCAACTGGTCGCGGATGCGCACCATCACCTGCACCACCAGCAGCGAATGCCCGCCCAGCTCGAAGAAATGATCGGTCAGGCCGACCTGCTCCACCTTCAGCACGTCGGCCCAGATCGCCGCCAGTTGCTGCTCCAGCTCACTGACCGGCGCAACATGGTTGTGCTGCAGTTCGCTGGCCAGCGGCGCTGGCAGGGCACGCCGGTCGAGCTTGCCGTTGGGGGTCAATGGCATGGCGTCGAGCAGCACCAGGTGCGCGGGCACCATGTAGTCCGGCAACTGCGCCTTGAGGTGCGCCTTGACCTGGCCGCGCAGGGCCTCGCGCTGCTCCGGCGTGGCCGGCGTGCCGCCATGGGCGACCAGGTACGCCACCAGTTGCTTGCCGCCCGGCCCCTCGATGTCCACCACCACGGCTTCGCGCAGGTCCGGGTGCTCCAGCAGGCGCACTTCGATCTCACCCAGTTCGATGCGGTAGCCGCGGATCTTCACCTGGTAGTCGGTGCGGCCGACGTACTCCAGCACGCCATCGGCGGCGCGCTGGCGCACCAGGTCGCCGGTGCGATACAGGCGCTCGCCCGGCGCACCGAACGGGTTGGGCACGAAAGCCAGGGCCGTGCGCTTCGGATCGGCCAGGTAGCCACGCCCGACCCCGACGCCGGCGATATGCAACTCGCCGGTGGCACGCAGCGGCATCGGCTCCAGCAGGTCGTTGAGTACATGCAGGCGGTTGTGGGCGGTGGCCGTGCCGATCGGCAGGCAGATGCTGTCGCCGTCACCCGGCACCACCGCATGCAGCGCCACGTCGTCGGAACACTCCGCCGGGCCGTAGGCGTTGATCAGCGGGATCTGCGGGTACTGGCGCAGCCAGCGCTCGGCCAGCGCCGGGGCCATGGCTTCGCCGGTGGTCATCAGGTAGCGCAGGCTCGGCAGCTCGGCCCTGGGCAGGTCGAGAATGCCCTGGACCAGCGCCGGGACGATCTCCAGCACGGTGATGCCGCGCTCCTGCACGTGCCTGAGCAGTGCACGCGGGTCTTGCACCACGGCGCTCGGAACGATCTCCACCACCGCACCGCACAGCGCGGCGGTAAGCAGTTGCCACACGGAAATGTCGAAGCTCTGCGAAGCGGTCTGGGCGATCACGTCGTGCTCGCTCAGGTTCAGGTACGGCAGCTTGCTCAACTGGTTATTGAGCATGCCGGCCTGCTGCACCATCACGCCTTTGGGTGTTCCCGTAGAACCGGACGTGAAGATCACGTAGGCCAGTTGCTTGCCGGCATCCACCGGCAGCGGCGCCAGTGCGGTCAGCGCTGCGCCCTGTTGTTGCAGCGCCTCCCAGACCAGCAGGCGCGGCCGTGCGGCCTGCGGTATACGTTCGAGCACCTGGCTCGCCAGGCCCAGGCAGTCTTCGCTGGTCACCAGGACAGCGGACCCGCTGGACTGCAGGATGCCCGCCAGCCGCTCCAGCGGCAGGCTCGGGTCGAGACCAAGGTAGCCGCCACCGGCCTTGAAGGCGCCGACCACCATGCCCAGCAGCGGCAGGCTGCGCTCGGCCAGCACCGCCACCAGATCGTCGGCAACCACGCCCTGGCTTTGCAGGGTCTGCGCCAGGCGATGGGCCTGCTGGTCGAGTTCTTCGTAGCGCCAACTGGTGTCCAGATGGCGGGCGGCCGTGCGCTGGGCAAAGCGTTCGGCGCTGCGCTCGAACAACCGGGCGTAACCCTGGCTCAGTTCCACCGGCAGGGCCGCCTGCTCGCTCACCACCTCGGCTTCGCCGTTGATGCAGCGCAGATGGTGGAAGTCCTGGTCCATGGCATCGCTGAAGCTCAGCAGGATGTCGCGGAAGTCCTCCAGCAGGGTGTCGACGGTGGTCTTGTCGAAGCAGCGCTTGTCGTAGGACAGGTGCAGGCCGAGCACCGAGCCTGGGTAGATCACCACCGTGATCGGGTAGTTGGTGTGGGTGCGCGACGAGTCGCCCTGGATCTTCATATCGTCGGCCTGCTCGTACACGCTGTCTTCCACCGGCGCGTTCTCGAACACGAACAGGCTGTCGAACAGCGGCTGGCCCTTGCCGATCTCGCTGTGCTGCTGGATGTTCACCAGCGGCATGTGCTCGTGCTCGCGCAGGGCGACGTTCTGCGCCAGCAGTTGTTGCAGCCAGGCCTTGAGGCTGAGGGACGATTCGGCCCCCGGAATGCGCACCCGCAACGGAATGCTGTTGATGAACAGGCCGACGGTGGCCTGCATTTCCGGGATTTCCGCCGGGCGTCCGGCCACGGTGACGCCGAACAGCACATCGCGTTCGCCGCTGTAGCGGTGCAGCAGGATGGCCCACGCCGCCTGGACCACGGTGTTGAGGGTCAGCTGGCTGGCCTGGGCGGCCTGGGCCAGTTGCTGGCTCTGCGCGCGGGTCAGGCGCACCAGGCAGTCGCCCACCGACGACTCGCCGACATCGCGCCGGGCATGATCGAACGGCAAGGCGGTCGGCCGCTCGAAGCCGGCCAGTTGCGTCTGCCAGAAGCGTTTCGACAGGTCCTGGTCGCGGCTCTGCAGCCAGGCGATGAAGTCGCGGTAGCTGCTGGGCGCCGGCAAGCTCGCCTGGCGCCCCTCGACCAGGGCGCTGTACAGCTCGAAGAACTCGGCGATCAGGCCCATGCGGCACCAGGCATCCAGCAGGATGTGGTGGTTGCTGAGCACGAAGCCGTAGCGCGCCTCGCCCAGCTTGATCAGGCGCAGGCGGAACGCCACCTCGTTGGCCAGATCGAAGCCCTGGCGCAGTTCGCTGGCCAGCTCTTCGGTGAGCAGGCCCTCGTAGTCGCCCTCGGCCACATGCTGCCAGTCGAGCAGGCGGATATCCGGGCGCGGGTCGCGCCGCACGATCTGCACCATCTGCTCGGCCACGTCCCAGCAGAACGAGGTGCGCAGCACTTCATGACGTTCCACCACGGTACGCCAGGCGCTTTCGAAGGCCGCAAGGTCAATGGCGTGCTCGATCAGGTAGCAGTACTGCATCAGGTAGATGCCCGAACCCGGTTCGCGCAGGGTGTGCAACAGCAGCCCCTCCTGCATCGGCGACAACGGGTAGACATCCTGGATATCCGCCGCCGGCACCGGCAGGCGTTGCAACTGGTCCTGGGTCAGCCGCGCCAGCGGGAAGTCCGACGGTGTGACACCGGCGACGTCGTCGCGGGTGCAGTGGGCGATCAGTTCGCGCAGGGCTTGGCTGTACTCGTCGGCCAGACGCTGCACAGTGGCGCTGTCGAACACCTCGGCACTGAAGCTCCAGCTCAGCGACAGCTCGCCGCCATAGACCTGGCCATTGATGCCCAGCAGGGCCGGCAACGGTGCGCTGTCGCTCTGCCCTGCACCACTGCTCTCGCCGGACGGGGCGAACAGCGCGTCCTTGTCATTGAAGCTGCCATCGAACTGGCCCAGGTAGTTGAACACGATGGCGCCTTCGGCCAGCCCGGCCAGGGCCGCACGCGCAGCCTCGGAACCCAGGTAGCGCAGCACGCCATAGCCAATGCCCTTGTTCGGCACGGCCCGCAGTTGCTCCTTGATGGCCATGATCGAGCCCGGCAGGTTGGCCTGCGGGGTCAGGCGCACCGGGAACAGGCTGGAGAACCAGCCGACGGTGCGGCTCAGGTCGAGGTCGTCGAACAGGTCCTCGCGGCCGTGGCCTTCCAGGCGGATCAGCACGTCCGGGCGGCCGGTCCAGCGGCTGATGACCTGGGCCAGGGCGGTCAGCAGCAGGTCGTTGATCTGCGTGCGGTAGGCGGCCGGCGCCTCCTGCAGCAACTGGCGGGTGGTGTCGGCATCGAGCCGGGTGCTGACCGAGAGGGCGTTGCGGTTCTGCCGGGCACCTTCGGGGTTGTCGCACGGCAGGCTGTCGTCGACCCCCTGCAGTTGCGCCTGCCACCAGCCCAGTTCCTGTTCCAGCGCGGCACTGGCAGCGTAGCCGTGGAGCGCCTCGGCCCAGGCCTTGAGCGAGGTGCTGCGAGGCGGCAGGTTCGCGGCCTGGCCAGCGGCCAGGGCGACGCAGATCTGCTGCAGGTCTTCCAGCAGCACCCGCCAGGACACGCCATCCACCACCAGGTGATGGATCACCAGCAGCAAGCGCTGCTCGCCATCGGGCAGCTCCACCAGCACGGCGCGCAGCAGCGGGCCGATGGCGAGGTCAAGACTGCGCTGGGCCTCGTCGGCCAGTTCGGCAAGACGGGCGACATCGCTCAGTTCACGGGTCCACAGCACCTCGCGGTTGTAGCTCGCAGCGAAGCTGGCCTGCCAGCCGGACTGCTGGCGGACGAAGGTCAGGCGCAGCGCGTCGTGCTGTTCGATCAGCGCATGCAGGGCCGCCTCCAGTTGAGCGGCATCAAGGCGGCGCGACGGCTTGAGCATCACCGACTGGTTCCAGTGATGGCGCTCGGGAATGTCGGTCTCGAAGAAACGCGCCTGGATCGGCAGCAACGGCAGGTTGCCGCTGATCTGCTCGACCACCGGGACCGCGGCCTTCTTCTCGATCAGTTTCGCCACCGAGGCCAACTGGCCGATGGTCTGTTTCTCGAACAGTTGCTTGGGATTGAGCTTGATCCCCTGACGCTTGGCCCGGGCGATGATCTGCAGGCTGAGGATCGAGTCGCCGCCCAGCTCGAAGAAGTTGTCGGTGGTGCCGACCCGTTCCAGCTTGAGCACATCGGCCCACACCGCCGCGAGTTTTTCCTCGATCTCGCCCACCGGCGCCACGTAGCGCTGGGCCACCGCGCCCGGCTTGGGCAGGGCCTTGCGGTCGAGCTTGCCGTTGGCGGTCAGCGGCAGGCGCTCCAGCACCACGATCTGCGCCGGCACCAGGTAATCGGGCAGGCTCGCTGCCAGTTGCTGGCGCAGGGCTTCGGCCTGCACGCTCGCGCCGCTGGCGGCCACGCAGTAGCCGACCAGTTGCAGGCGGCTGTCGTCGCTGTCCAGCGGCAAGGCCAGGACCACCGCCTCGGCCACTTCCGGCAATGCCTGCAGCACTTGCCCCACCTCGCCCGGCTCGACCCGGTAGCCACGGATCTTCACCTGGTCGTCGGCGCGGCCCAGGTATTCCAGGCGGCCGTCCAGCAGACGTGCACGGTCGCCGGCGCGGTAACGACGCTGGCCGCCTTCCGCCGGCACGAAACGCTCGGCGGTCAGCCCCGGCTGGCCCAGGTAGCCTTGGGCCAGGCCACGGCCCCCCAGGTACAGCTCACCGGCAACCCGCTCGGCCACCGGGTTGAGCCAGGCATCCAGCACCTGCGCCGTACCGTTGGCCAGCGGCGTACCCACGGGCACGCTGCGACTGCCCGGCACCACCTCGCCCACCTCGTGGGTGAGAATGCCCACGGTGGTTTCGGTCGGGCCGTAATGGTTGAGGATGCGGCAGCCCGGCTTGAGGCGGCGGATCTGCTCGATCAGGTTCCAGCTGCTGGCCTCGCCACCGAGGATCAGCCGTTGCGCCGGCAGCACGTCGGCAGGCCGGGCGGCCTGCAACAGGCCCTGCAGATGGCTCGGGACGATCTTCAGCACCTGCACGCGGTGCTCGGCCATATAGGCGGCGAAGCGGTCCGGGTCGAAGGCGTGTTCGTGGGACAACAGGTGCAGCGCCCGCCCCGAAGCCAGGGCGCCGAACAGCAAGGTGTGGCCCAGGTCGGCGGCCACGGTGGACACCAGCGCCATGCTGGCGTCGTCGCTCAGCTCCAGGCGTTCCAGCACGCCCTGGACGTAGTTGCTCAGGGCGCCATGGCTGACCACCACGCCCTTGGGCTGCCCGGTGGAGCCGGAGGTGTAGATGATGTAGGCCGGCTGCTCGGGCAGCAGGGTCAGTGCCGGCGCCTGGTCGCTGTAGCCGTTCCACAGCGCCGGTTCCCAGGCGAGGCGGCGAACGGCGTCCAGGCCTGCGGCCTTGTGGTCATCGGCGGCATGGATCAGCAGAGCCGCAGCGCTGCCCTGCAGCAGTTGCTGCAGGCGCTCGGCGGGTTGCTGGTTGTCCAGCGGCAGGTACACGGCGCCCAGCTTGAGCACCGCCAGCAGGCCGACCACCCACTCGATGCCGCGCTCCTGGCACAGCGCCACGGTCATGCCGGCGCCGATGCCTTGCGCCTTCAGGTAATGGGCCAGCTGGTTGGACTGGCGCTCCAGCCCGTCGTAGTCCAGCACCTGGCCAGCGGCATGCAGCGCCGGTTTGCCACGGCCGGCCTCGAGTCCCTGACGCCACAGGGCGAGGAAATCATGGGCAGCGAACTCGCTGGCGCCCTGCGCGGGCAGCGCAGCCACGCGTTGCGGATGATCCAGCAGACGCTCGCCGGGATGCGCCGCCAGCGCTTCCAGCACCTCGCGCAGGGACACGGCGATGCGCTCGATGGTCGCGGCCTCAAACAGGTCGGTGGCATAGGTGAAGTAGCCGCGCACGCCCTCCGGCGTGTCGCTGAAGTCGAACGCCAGGTCGAAGCGGGCATCGCCGCCGCCCAGCGGGTAGTCGGCCAGGGTCAGGCCGGCCACGTTCTGGCTGGCGGGTTCGCTGTCGTCGTTGACGTGCTGGTTGATCTTGAACTGGAACAGCGGGTTGTGGCCCAGGCTGCGTTCCGGTGCCAGGGCTTCCACCAGGTGCTCGAAGGGCAGTTCCTGGTGCGACTGGGCACCGGCGACCACCTGCTTCACCTGTTGCAGCAGCTCGGCGAAGGTCTGCCGTTCATCCACCTGGACCCGCAGCACCTGGGTATTGATGAAGAAACCGATCAAGCCTTCCAGCTCGGCACGGGTACGCCCGGCATTGGGCGCGCCGATGCGGATGTCGCTCTGCCCGCTGTAGCGCGACAGCACCACCGCCAGCGCCGACAGGGTCAGCATGAACAGGGTCTGGCCATTGTTGCGGGCCAGGGCCTTGAGCCGGCTGGACAGGTCCGCCGGCAGGTCGGCGCGCACCACGGCGCCGCGATGACTGGCCTGCAACGGCCGCTCGTGGTCCAGGGGCAGCGCCAGCAGCGGCTGCTCCTCGCCCAGTTGCTGCCTCCAGTAGTCCAGTTGCCGCTCGGCCTCGCCGGCCTCCAGCCAGCTGCGCTGCCAGATGGCGTAGTCGGCGTACTGGATCGGCAGCTCCGGCAACTGCGCCGCCTGCCCCGCCAGCGCAGCCTGGTAGAAGCGGGCGAACTCGCTGACCAGCAAGTGGCCGGACCAGCCATCGGAGACGATATGGTGCATGCACAGGGTCAACACATGCTCGGTCTCGCCCAGGCGGAACAGGCGCACCCGCAGCAGTGCGCCGGCCAGCAGGTCGAACGGGGCCTGCAGCTCCGCCTCCACCAGCGCCCGCAGCGCGGCTTCGCGGTCCTCGCCGGCTGGCACCTCGGTCACCTCCAGCGCCACCGGCGCCTGGGCGAGGATTTCCTGATGGAACTCACCGTCCTCGGAGACGAAGCGGGTGCGCAGGGTTTCATGGCGCTGCACCAGCTGCTCCAGGGCACTGGCCAGGGCCGCCGGCGCCAGCGGGCCGCTCAGGCGTACCGCCATCGGCACGTTGTAGGCGCTGTTGTCCGGCTCCAGTTGCCACAGGAACAGCATGCGCTGCTGGGCGTGGGACAGCGGGATGCGCGTCACGTCGTGACGGGTCACGGCGATCGGCAGCAGGCGGAAGCTCTGCCCGGTGGCGGCCATCTTGTCGAGGATCTGCCGGCGCTGTTCTACCGGCAGGCCGACGAAGCGCTTGGCGATGCGTTCTGCTGTCGTCTTGTCCATCTCAGGCCTCCGCCGCCATGTCGTTCATCATTTGCTCGATATCGAACAGGCCGTCCTCGGTAAGGGACAGGCTGGTGCTTTCGAATGCCTGGATAAATTCGTTCAATTGCGGTTTCTCGAAAATGAGGCGCAGCGGTACGTCGATACCGAGGCCGGAATGGATTCTGGAAACGAGCTGGGTCGCCAGCAGCGAGTGGCCGCCCAGTTCGAAGAAGTCGTCGGACAGCCCCACCCGCTCGACCTTGAGCACCTCGGCCCAGAGGGCGGCGATCTGCTGTTCAAGCTCGCCGACCGGGGCGATGTACTGCTGCTGCGACTGACTGAGGTCGGGCGCGGGCAGCGCCTTGCGGTCGAGCTTGCCGTTGGGGGTCAGCGGCATGGCGTCGAGCAGCACGAAGTGGGTGGGCACCATGTAGTCCGGCAAATGGGCCTTGAGCCCGGCCTTGAGGGCGTCGCGCAGTGCCGCAGCGTCGTCATGGCCGGGGTTGGCCACCAGCCAGGCGGCCAGTTGCTTGCCGTGGGCGCCGTCGATATCCAGCACCACCGCTTCGCGGATCGCCGGGTGTTCCTGCAGGCGGGTTTCGATCTCGCCCAGCTCGATGCGGTAGCCGCGGATCTTCACCTGATGGTCGGCACGGCCGACGTACTCCAGCACGCCATCGGCGCGGCGGCGGGCCAGGTCGCCGGTGCGGTACAGACGCTCGCCGGCTGCGCCGAACGGGTTGGGGACGAAGACCGGCGTGGTGCGGCGTGGATCGGCAACGTAGCCGCGGCCAACGCCGGTGCCGGCGACACACAACTCGCCCACGGCGCCCAGCGGCACCAGTTCGAGCGCATCGTCGAGCAGGTAGATCAGGTTGTTGTCGGTTGGCGTGCCGATCGGCAGGTAGGTGCTCCTGGTCGAGTCCAGATCGACGCGGAAGAAGGCCACGTCGTCCGAGCATTCCGCCGGACCGTAAGCGTTCACCAGACCGATCTGTGGATAACGCAGCAGCCACTGTTTCGCCAGTTCTGGCGGCATCGCCTCGCCGGTCGGCAGCATCCAGCGCAGGCCGTCCAGGTTGACGCGCTCTTCGGCCAGCAGGCCCTGGATCAGCGAGGGTACGCTTTCCAGCACGGTGATGCCTTGAGACTGCACATGCGCCAGCAGCGCCTGCGGGTCGCGGGCAATGTCGTTCGGCACGATATCCACGCGGGCCCCGAACAGCGGCGCGGCGAGGAACTGCCAGACCGAAATGTCGAAGCTCTGCGAGGCGGTCTGGGCGATCACATCACGCTCGCTCAGGTCGAGGTAAGGCACCTTGCTCAACTGGTTGTTGAGCATGCCGCGCTGCTCGACCATCACGCCCTTCGGCAGGCCGGTGGAGCCGGAGGTGAAGATCACGTACGCGAGGTTGTCCGGCGTGCTGTAGCGGCCCGGGTTATCCACAGACGCGGCGCTCTGCTGGATCTGTTCCCAGACCAGCAGTTGCACTGCCGCGTTGTCAGCGATCAGCTCTCGCGCCTGTTGCTCGCACTCGGCGCTGCACACCAGCACCGGCGCACCGCTCTGGGCAATCACGCCGCTCAGACGCTGGTTCGGCAACGCCGGATCCAGCGGCAGGTAGCCGGCACCCGCCTTGAAGCTGCCGACGATCATGCCCAGCAGGTCCGGACCGCGTTCGGCGAGCAAGGCGATCGGCTGGTCGAAACCGACGCCCGCCGCGATCAGTGCGTGGCCGAGACGGTTGGCCGCCGCATTCAGCTCGGCATAGCTGTGACGACGTTCCAGGCAGGACACGGCGATCCGTTCCGGATGCGCCGCGACCTGTTCCTCGAACAGCGAAACGTAGCTGCGCTCCAGGGGATACTCATGGGCGCTCTGGTTGCAGCCCTGCACCAGGAACTCGCGCTCGGCCTCGCCCAGCAGCGGCAGTTCGGCCACCCGCGTTTGCACATTGCAGCAGAGGCCACGCAGCAGGTTGATCCAGTGCGCTGCCAGCCGCTCGACCGTAGCCCGGTCGAACAATGCCGTGGCGTAGACCAGGCCGGCGCTCAGGCCGCCGTCGTGCTCGGCGGTGTTGAGGGTCAGGTCGAACTGGGCGCGGTGGCTGTCCGGATCGAGGCTTTCCACGCTCAGGCCCGACAGGCTGTGCCGGGTCTCCTGGACATCCACCTGATGGTTGAACATCACCTGGAACAACGGGCTGTGGCTCAGGCTGCGCTGCGGCTGCAGGGCTTCCACCAGTTGCTCGAACGGCAGCTCCTGATGGGCCTGGGCCTGCACCACGGCCTGCTTGACCTGTTGCAGCAACGCGCTGAAGGTCGTCGCCGGGGAGAAGTCGGCCTTGAGCACCTGGGTGTTGACGAAGAAGCCGATCAGGCCCTCGGTCTCGGCCCGGGTGCGGTTGGCGACGGGCACGCCGACCCGGATGTCGTTCTGCCCGGAATGCCGCTGCAGCAAGGTCTGGAACGCGGCCAGCAACAGCATGAACAGGGTCACGCCCTGCTCCCGGGCGACCTTGCGCAGGTCGTCCACCAGCGCCCGCTCCAGCTCGATGCCGAGGCGGTCGCCGTCGTCCTGCTGCACCGATGGCCGTGGCCGGTCGGTGGGCAGTTCCAGCACCGGCTGCTGGTCGCCCAGTTGGGCAGTCCAATAGGCCAGTTGGCGCTCCTGCTCACCGGCCTGCATCCAGTCGCGCTGCCAGCGGGCGTAGTCGGCGTACTGGATCGGCAGCGCCGGCAGGTGCAGGTCCTGGCCCTGACTGCAGGCGGCGTACAGGCGCACCAGTTCATCCACCATCACCGGCATCGACCAGCCATCGGAAACGCTATGGTGCAGGTTGAGCACCAGCACATGGTCGTCGTCCCCCTGGCGCAGCAGGCGCACCCGCAGCAGTGGGCCCTGTTGCAGGTCGAAGGGCCGCAGGAACTCTTCGCGCACCGCGGCTTCGAGGTCTGCCGGCTGTTCCAGCGCCAGCACCAGCGGCGTGGCGGGATGGATCACCTGCACGGCCTGCTCGCCGTCCTGGCGGAAGGTGGTGCGCAGGGTTTCGTGGCGGGCGATCAGCGCCGAGAAGCTGGCTTCCAGCGCGTCGATATCCAGGCTGCCCGTCAGGCGCAGCGCCAGCGTGATGTTGTAGGCGGCGCTCTGCGGCTCCAGTTGCCAGAGGAACCACTGGCGTTGCTGGGCGTAGGACAGCGCCAGCGGCTGCTGGCGATCAGCCTTGCGCAATGCCGGAGCGGACGACGCAGCGCCCTGCCCCACGGCGTCGGCAAAACCGGCCAGGTCGGCGGCTTCGAAGAGGGTGCGCAGCGACAGTTCCAGGCCGAGCTGTTGACGCACCCGCGACACCACCTGGGTCGCCAGCAGCGAATGGCCGCCCAGCTCGAAGAAGTTGTCGGTCAGGCCGACCTGCTCCACCTTCAGCACCTCGGCCCAGATGGCCGCCAGTTGCTGCTCCAGCTCGCTGACCGGCGCCACGTAGGTACCTTGAAGCTGCGCCGCATCCGGCTTCGGCAGGGCCTTGCGGTCCAGCTTGCCGTTGGCGGTCAGCGGCATGGCGGCCAGCAGGATCAGGTGCGTCGGCACCATGTAGTCCGGCAGGTTGGCCTTGAGGTGGGTTTTCAGGGTGTCGCGCAGTTCAGCCGGATCCTGGTCACCGTTGACGGGCACCAGCCACGCGGCCAGTTGCTGCCCGCTTGGACCGTCCACTGCCAGCACGATCACCTCGCGCACCGCCGGATGCTCCTGCAAGCGCGCTTCGATCTCGCCCAGCTCGATACGGAAGCCGCGAATCTTCACCTGATGGTCGATCCGACCGGCGTACTCGATTACGCCTTCGGCACGGTAGCGGGCCAGGTCGCCGGTGCGGTACAGGCGGCTGCCATTGGACGAGAACGGGTCCGGCACAAAACGCTCGGCGGTCAGTGCCGCACGGTTGTGATAACCCCGCGCAAGGCCTGCCTGACCGACATGCAGCTCACCGCTGCAACCCAGAGCCACCGGGTTGAAATCGGCATCCAGCACGTACCAGGACAGGTCCGGGATCGCTTCGCCAATCGGGCTTACATTGGCCTGTGCCAGGTCCGCTTTGGTGATCGGCCGGTAGGTCACGTGCACCGTGGTTTCGGTGATGCCGTACATGTTGATCAGGTGCGGCTGCTGGTCGCCGAAACGCTCGAACCAGGGTTGCAGGCTGCCGACATCCAGCGCCTCGCCGCCGAACACCACGTAGCGCAGGTCGAGGGATCGATCCGACTCACACGCCACCCGCGCCAGTTGCCTGAACGCCGACGGCGTCTGGTTCAGCACCGTGACCTTTTCGCTCACCAGCAGGTTGTGGAAGTCTTCCGGCGAACGGGTCACCTCACGCGGTACCACCACCAGGCGGCCGCCGTACATCAGCGCACCGAAGATCTCCCACACAGAGAAGTCGAAGGCGTAGGAGTGGAACAGGGTCCACACGTCCTGGCCGTCGAAGGCGAACCAGTCATCGGTGGCAGTGAACAACCGCAGCACGTTGCGGTGCGGCAGCAAGGTGCCTTTCGGCTTGCCGGTGGAGCCCGAGGTGTAGATCACGTAGGCGAGGTTGTCCGGCGACGTCAGGTTGACCGGGTTGTCCTCACTGTAACCCTCCAGCGCTTGATCCAGCGGCAAAGTGACCACGCCAGCAGGCACTGGCAGCTCCAGCCCCGCCTGAGCAAGCAGCAGCCTGATACCGCTGTCCTCCATCATGTAGCTCAGACGGTCCTGTGGATAATCCGGATCCAGCGGCACATAGGCACCACCGGCCTTGAGGATCGCCAGCACGCCCACCAGCATTTCCAGCCCGCGCTGCACCGACAGGCCCACCAGCACATCCGGCCCCACGCCCTGCTCCCGCAGTTTGTGGGCCAGCTGGTTGGCGCGCCTGTTCAGCGCAGCGTAGGTCAGCGACTCATCACCGAAACTCAGCGCGACCGCGTCCGGAACACGGACAGCCTGCGCCTCGATCATCTGGTGAATGCACTGCTCGACCGGGAACGCCTTCAACCCGCCATTCCAGTCCCGCACGGTCTGGCTGGTTTCCACCGCGCTCAGCAGCGGCAGGTCGGCGATCCGCTGGCTTACATCGGCGGCCATGGCCTCCAGCAGGTTGCGCCAGTGCCCGGCCATGCGCTCGATGGTGGCGGCGTCGAACAGGTCGGTGGCGTAGATCAGCGATACCGCCAGGCCCTGCTCGCTTTCGTGGGTGTCGAGGGTCAGGTCGAACTGGGCGCTGTGCTTGTCGGCGGCCAGCGGTTGCAGATGCAGGCCCGCTACCTCGCGGGGATCTCCCGCGCTGGCGGTCTGGTGGTTATAGGCCACCTGGAACAGCGGGCTGCGACTGAAGTCGCGCTGCGGTTGCAGGGCGTCCACCAGTTGCTCGAACGGCAGGTCCTGGTGGGTCTGGGCGCCGGCGACCCTGGCCTTGGCCTGTTGCAGCAGCGCGGCCACGGTCAGGGCCGGTTCGAACTCGGCCTTGAGCACCTGGGTGTTGACGAAGAAGCCGATCAGCCCCTCGGTTTCGGCGCGGTTGCGGTTGGCCACCGGCACGCCGATGCGAATATCCGCTTGCCCGGAGTAGCGGTGCAGCAGGGTCTGGAACGACGCCAGCAACAGCATGAACAGGGTCACGCCCTGTTGCCGGGCCGCACGGTTCAGCCGCTCGAGCTCGTCCGCGTCCAGAACCAGATTGAAGCGTTCGCCGCGCTGGCTCGGTTGCGCCGGACGGTTGCGGTCGGTGGGCAACTCCAGTACCGGCTGCTCGCCGCCCAGTTGCGCGGTCCAGTACGCCAGTTGCCGCTCGCGCTCGCCGGCTTCCATCCACTGGCGTTGCCAGGCCGCATAGTCGGCGTACTGGAACACCAGCGCCGGCAGCACTTGGCCCGAATACAGACGCACCAGCTCATCGACCATCACCGGCATCGACCAGCCATCGGAGACGATATGGTGCTGGGTCAGCACCAGCACATGCGCGTCCTCAGCCAGACGCAGCAGACGCACCCGCAGCAGCGGGCCGTGCTCAAGGTCGAACGGCCGTTGCACCTCGGCGTCGATCAGGGCTTGCAGCGCGTCGGCCTGCACGGCTTCCACCGGCAGTTCGAAGGTGCTGGCCGGCTGCACACTCTGCACGACCTGCTCGCCGTCCTGCCTGAAGGTGGTGCGCAGGGTTTCATGGCGGGCGATCAGGGTTTCGAAGGCGCCGCGCAGCGCCTCTATGTCCAGGGCGCCGCTCAGGCGCAGGGCCACGGGAATGTTGTAGGCAGCGCTTTGCGGGTCCAGTTGCCAGAGGAACCACTGGCGCTGCTGGGCGTAGGACAACGCCAGCGGCTGGCTGCGATCGACCGGCGAGAACGCCGGCGCCTTGACGCCCGGCTCCTGGCCGGCCGCGTCCACGAAGGCGGCAAGGTCGGCAGACTCGAACAGATTGCGCAGGGACAGTTCCAACCCCAGTTGCTGACGCACCCGCGAAACCACCTGGGTCGCCAGCAACGAATGGCCGCCCAGTTCGAAGAAGTTGTCGCTGAGGCCGACCTGCTCCACCTTCAGCACCTCGGCCCAGATCGCCGCCAGTTGCTGCTCCAGCTCGCTCACCGGCGCCACGTAGGCACCTTGAAGCTGCGCCGCATCCGGCTTCGGCAGGGCCTTGCGGTCCAGCTTGCCGTTGGCGGTCAGCGGCATGGCCTCCAGCAGGATCAGGTGCGTCGGCACCATGTAGTCCGGCAGGTTGGCCTTGAGGTGGGTTTTCAGGGTGTCGCGCAGTTCAGCCGGATCCTGGTCACCGTTGACGGGCACCAGCCACGCGGCCAGTTGCGGGCCGCTTGGGCCATCGACCGCCAGCACGATCACTTCGCGCACGGCGGGATGCTCTTGCAACCGAGCTTCGATCTCGCCCAGTTCGATACGGAAGCCACGGATCTTCACCTGATGGTCGATCCGCCCGGCGTACTCGATCACGCCTTCGGCGCGGTAGCGGGCCAGGTCGCCGGTGCGGTACAGGCGGCTGCCATCGTGGGCGAACGGGTTGGGGACAAAGCGCTCGGCGGTCAGCGCCGCACGGTTGTGATACCCCCGGGCCAGACCGGCGTGGCCGACGTGCAATTCGCCACTCGCGCCCAGTGCCACCGGATTAAAATCGGCGTCCAGCACGTACCAGGACAGGTCCGGGATCGCTTCGCCAATCGGGCTCACATTGGCCTGGGCCAGGTCCGCCCTGGTGATCGGACGGTAGGTCACATGCACGGTAGTTTCAGTGATGCCGTACATGTTGATCAGGTGCGGCTGCTGGTCGCCGAAACGGTCGAACCAGGGTTGCAGGCTGCCGACATCCAGCGCTTCACCGCCGAACACGACGTAGCGCAGGTCCAGTTCAGCCGCTGAATCGCACGCCACCCGCGCCAATTGCTTGAACGCCGACGGCGTCTGGTTCAGCACCGTGACCTTCTCGCTCACCAGCAGCTGGTGGAAGTCTTCCGGCGAACGGGTCACTTCACGCGGCACCACCACCAGGCGGCCGCCGTACATCAGCGCACCGAAGATCTCCCAGACGGAGAAGTCGAAGGCATAGGAGTGGAACAGGGTCCACACGTCCTTTTCGTCGAAGGCGAACCAGTCATCGGTGGCAGTGAACAGCCGCAGCACGTTGCGGTGCGGCAGCAAGGTGCCCTTCGGCTTGCCGGTGGATCCTGAGGTGTAGATCACGTAGGCCAGGTTGTCCGGCGACGTGAGGTTGACCGGGTTCTCGTGGCTGTAGCCGTCCAGTACCTCATCCAGCGGCAAGGTGGTGACACCGGCAGGTACGGGCAAACTCAGGTGAGATTGGGCCAGCAGCAGCCTGATGCCGCTGTCCTCCATCATGTAGCTGAGGCGGTCCTGTGGATAATCCGGGTCCAGCGGCACATAGGCGCCACCGGCCTTGAGGATCGCCAGCACGCCCACCAGCATTTCCAGCCCACGCTCCACCGACAGCCCCACCAGCACATCCGGCCCCACGCCCTGCTCCCGCAGTTTGTGGGCCAGCTGGTTGGCACGGCTGTTCAGCGCAGCGTAGGTCAGCGACTCACCAGCGAAACTCAGCGCGACCGCATCCGGAACACGGGCAGCCTGCGCTTCGATCATCTGGTGAATGCACTGCTCGACCGGGTAGCGGGCAACGTCCTGCTCCCAGCCGCTCGGCAACGCCAGCGATCCCAGCGGTGCGCCGGCATCGACGATCAGCGCCTGCAGCAGATGGCTGAAATGCTCCGCCACTTGCGCCACGGCCTGTTCACCGAAATGCCGGCGATCGTGACTGATGCGCAGCGACAGGCGCTCGCCAGTGTTGACCACCAGCGTCAGCGGGTAATGGGTCTGTTCCTGGCTGTGCACCTCGCCGAACGCCAGCCCGTCCGGCGCAGCCTGTTGCAACGCCTCGGACACCGGGTAGTTCTCGAACACCAGGATCGAGTCGAACAGCGCCTCGCCCGCCCAGCCGGCCCAGCGCTGCACCTCGTACAGCGGGGTGTGCTCGAACTCGCGCAGGGCCAGGTTCTGCCCCTGCACCTGCTGCACGAAGTCGGCCACGGACTGTTCCGAACGCGGGCTGCCCACCACCGGCAGGGTGTTGATGAACAGGCCAAGCTGTTCTTCCACGCCCGCCAGTTCGGTCGGGCGACCGGCCACGGTGGCGCCGAAGGTTACCGCGGACTGCCCGGTGTAGCGTTGCAGCAGCAACAGCCAGGCGGCCTGGACCAGGGTGTTGAGGGTCACCCGCTGGTCGCGGGCGAAGTCGCCGAGGCGGCGGGACAGATCGGCGTCGAGGTCGTCAAGGTATTCGCCATAGCCCTCGCCCGCCGCGAAGCCCTTGAACACCTGCGCCAGGCGGGTCGGCTCGTCCAGCGGTGCCAGTTGCTCGCGCCAGAAACGCTCGCCGGCGGCGCCGTCCTGGTCCTGCAGCCAGCGGATGTAGTCACGGTAGCGGCTGCCCTGGCGCGGAATCGGCGCGCCGGCATAGCGTTGCAGCACTTCGCCGAGCATCCGCGAACTGCTCCAGCCGTCCATGAGGATGTGGTGGCTGGTGTAGATCAGGTGCTGCGTGTCCTCGCCGGTGCGGATCAGCGCGACCCGCAGCAGCGGGCCCTGGGCGAGTTCGAAGCCTTTGTCGCGCTCGGCACCGGCCCATTGATCGACCCAGGCATCCGGGTCGGCCTGCTCGCGGGCATCGACTTCGACAAAGGGCAGTTCCACCCGGCGCTGCACCACTTGCAGCGGCTGGGCGCCATCGGTGAGGAAACCGCTGCGCAGCACTTCGTGGTGGTCCAGCAGCGCCTGCCAGGCGTCACGCAGACGGCTGGCGTCCAGCCCGCGCACCTCGACGCGCAACTGGTTGATGTAGTTGCCCGCCTCCGCCGCGTAGAGGCTGTGGAACAGCATGCCCTGCTGCATCGGCGACAGCGGGTAGATGTCCTCGATAGTGGCGGCCGGCTGTGGCAGCCGGTCCAGTTGTGACTGGGTCAGGTTCGCCAGCGGGAAGTCCGACGGCGTAACGCCCTGGCCGCCGCCGATGCAATGCTCGATCAAGGCGGTCAGCGCCCGCTCGTAGTCGCGGGCCAGGGCCTCGATGGTGGCCGGTTCGAACATCGCCCGGCTGAATGCCCATTCCAGGCGCAACTGGCCGTTGTAGACCTGGCCGTTGATGCTCAGCCAGTTGCCCAGCGGGCCCTGCGGACACAGCGCCTGGCCGGCGCTTTCGCTGGCGGGTGCGAACAGCGCGCCCTGCTCGCGATCGAAGCTGGCATCGAACTGGCCGAGGTAGTTGAAGGTCACCCGCGCCTGGGGCAAGGCCGCCAGTTCATGGGCGAAATCGACATCGCCGAGGTAACGCAACAGGCCGAAACCGATGCCTTTGCCAGGAATGCCACGCAGTTGCTCCTTGATCGCGCTGATGGAGGCGCCGGGAGCACCGGCCGGGCTCAGGCGGACCGGGAACAGGCTGCTGAACCAGCCAACGGTGCGGCTCAGGTCAACCTCATCGAACAGGTCTTCGCGGCCATGGCCTTCGAGCTGGATCAGCACCGACGACTGCCGGCTCCACTGGCACAACACCTGGGCCAGGGCGGTCAGCAGCAGGTCGTTGACCTGGGTGCGGTAGGCCGCCGGAGCGACCTTGAGCAGTTGCGCGGTCAGCGCTTCGCTCAGTTGCGACGAGGCGTGGGCAGCGTCGGCGATACGCGGGTTGTCCTGGGCATGGTCGCGGGGCAGTTGGTCGACGGCGCCGCTCAGGGTCGCACGCCAATAGTCACGCTCGGCTTCCAGCGCCGGGCTGGCGGCATGGGCGTGAAGCTTTTCGGCCCAGGCCTTGAGCGAGGTGGTCTTGGCCGGCAGCGCCGGGGCACGGCCGGCCGCGATGGCGGCATGGGCCTGTTGCAGGTCTTCCAGCAGCACCCGCCAGGACACGCCATCCACCACCAGGTGATGGACCACCAGCAGTAGGCGCTGTTCGCCCTCGGGCAGCGTCACCAGCAGGGCGCGCAGCAGCGGGCCGTTCTTCAGGTCGAGGCTGCGCTGGGCTTCATCGGCCAGGGCCTCAAGCCCGCGGGCATCGTCCAGCTCGCGGGTCCACAGCAGTTCGCTGCTGTTAATCGGTGCGAACACCGCCTGCCAGCCGGCGTATTGCCGGGCAAAATTCAGGCGCAGGGCGTCGTGTTGCTCCACCAGCGCGTGCAGCGCCGCTTGCAGGTGCGCGGCGTCCAGCGGCTGGCTCGGCGTGAGCAGCACCGACTGGTTCCAGTGCTGGCGCTGGGGAATGTCCAGCTCGAAGAAGCGCGCCTGGATCGGCAGCAGCGGCAGGTTGCCGCTGACCTGCTCGACCACCGGGGCCGCGGCCTTCTTCTCGATCAGTTTCGCCACCGGGGCCAACTGGCCGATGGTCTGTTTTTCGAAGAGCTGCTTGGGGTTGAGCTTGATCCCCTGGCGCTTGGCCCGGGCAATGATCTGCAGGCTGAGGATCGAGTCGCCGCCCAGTTCGAAGAAGTTGTCGGTGCTGCCCACCTGCTCCAGCTTGAGCACGTCGCGCCAGATGGCCGCGAGCTTTTCCTCGATCTCGCCCTGGGGCGCGACGAAGCGCTGCTGCACTGTGCCCGGCTTGGGCAGGACCTTGCGGTCGAGCTTGCCGTTGGCGGTCAGCGGCAGCTGTTCCAGCACAACGATCTGCGCCGGCACCATGTACTCCGGCAGGCGCTCGGCCAGTTGCTGGCGCAGGGCCTCGGCCTGTTGGCCCGAAGCCACGCACCAGGCCAGCAGGTGCAGGCGCGAGGCATCGCCGTCCTGGGCCTCGGCGAGCACCACCGCCTGGCTCACGCCCGGCAGCGCCTGCAGCACCCGCGCCACTTCCGCAGGCTCGACCCGGTAGCCACGGATCTTCACCTGGTCGTCGGCACGGCCGATGAACTGCACCTGGCCTTGCCCGTCGAGGCGCACCCGGTCGCCACTGCGGTACAGCCGCGCACCGGCCGGGCCGTGGGCATCGGGCACGAAGCGCTCGGCGGTCAGCGCCGGCTGGCCGAGGTAACCCAGGGCCACGCTGTCGCCGCCGATATACAGCTCGCCGGGCACCCGCGGCGCCACGCCGTTGAGTACATCGTCCAGCACCCGCACCCAGGCGCCCGGCAGCGCGGCACCGACCGGCACTACCGCCGGTACGGGCGCGTTCGCCGGCACTTCGTGGGTCAGCACGCCGACCGTGGTTTCGCTGGGGCCGTAGTGGTTGATGAAACGGCACTGCCCGCGCAACTGGCGCACCTGTTCCACCAGCCCCGCCGGGCAGGCTTCGCCGCCGACGATCAGGGCATGGCGCGGCAGCACGTCGGCCGGGCGGGACGCCTGCAGCAGCGCCGCCAGATGGCCGGGCACGATCTTCAGCACACCCACCTGATGGGTCGCCATGTAGTCGGCGAAGCCATCGGGATCGAAGCCCAGGGCCTCGGGCAGCACATGCAGGGTGCGACCGTCGCACAGGGCGCCGAACAGCACGGTGTGGCCAAGGTCGGCGGCGATGGTCGAGGCCAGCGCCATGCTCGCCTCCGGTGCCAGTTGCAGTTGCGCCAGCAGACCGCGCACATAGCTGGCCAGGGCGCCGTGGCTGACCAGCACGCCCTTGGGCAGGCCGGTGGAGCCGGAGGTGTGGATCACGTAGGCCGGGGCCTCGGCGCACGGCGTGAGGGCCGGCGCGCTGGCCGGCTGCTGCTGCCAGTCGGCGGGTGCATAAGCCAGTGCATCGCAACCTTCGGCCTGCAGCGAGGTCAGGCGGGCATCACCTGCAGCCGCCAGCAGCAGCCGCGCACCGGCGCGTTCGAGCATCTGTTGCAGGCGCGCATCCGGCGCCTTGACGTCCAGCGGCATGTACACCGCGCCGGCCTTGAGGGTCGCCAGCAAGGCAGTCAGCCAGTCCAGCGAACGCTCCATCAGCAGCGCCACCGGCTGGCCGGGACGCACGCCGAGCGCGATGAAATGCCGGGCCAGGCGATTGGCCGCCTCGTCCAGCTCGCGATAGCTCAGGCTCTGGTTCAGGCAGCGGGCCGCCAGTGCCTCGGGACGCTGGGCGACGTGGCGGTCCCACTGCTCCAGCACCAGCGGTGCGGCCGGCAATGGCGCTGGCACGGCGGCCAGGGCCGGCACCCCCAGGTCAAGCAGCGGTGCCGTTGGCGCCTCCAGCAACTGGTCGAACAGCGCCAGCAACGCCGGGATGAAGGCTTCGACGGTGGCGCGCTGGTACAGGTCGCTGGCGTAGGTCATGTCGCCGTGGATCAGCGTGCCGTCATCGGTGATGTCCAGCGCCAGGTCGAAGTGCGCGCCCTCGCGGTGCAGCGGGTATTCGCTCACCTCCAGGCCCGGCAGTTTCAGCGACAGCTCCTGCCTGAGCACCACGTTCTGGTTGAATTTGGCCTGGAACAGCGGGTTGTGACCAAGGCTGCGCTCCGGCGCCAGGCGGTCCACCAGTTGCTCGAACGGCACGTCCTGGTGGGCCTGTGCGTCGAACGAGGTTTCGCGAATCTGGCCAAGCAGGTCGAGGTAGCTCAGGCGCTCGTCGATCTGGCAGCGCAGCACCTGGGTATTGATGAAGAAGCCGATCAGCCCTTCAGTCTCGGCGCGACCCCGGTTGGCGTTGGGCACGCCGATGCGGATATCGCGCTGGCCCGACTGGCGCGAAAGGAACAGCGAGAAACCGGCCAGCACCAGCATGAACAGGCTCATGCCCTGGGTGCGGGCGAAGGCGTTGAGGCGCTGGGAGCGCTGCGTGCCGAAATCGAATGTCAGGCGCTCGCCCCGGAAGCTCTGGGTCGGCGGCCGGGGGAAGTCCTGGGCCGCTTCCAGCAGCGGCTGCTCGTCGCCCAGCTGGTGGCTCCAGTAATCGAGCTGGCGCTCGCCCTCCCCGGCTTCCAGCCAACTGCGCTGCCAGATGGCGTAGTCGGCGTATTGCAGCGGCAATTCCGCCAGCGCGGGCTCGGCGCCCTGGCTGTAGGCCTGGTAGCTCTGGGCGAACTCCTTGACCATCACGTCCATCGACCAGCCGTCGGAGACGATGTGGTGCATGCACACCACCAGCACGAAGTCTTCGGCATCGAGCTGGAACAGGTTGGCGCGCAGCAACGGGCCATTGATCAGGTCGAACGGCCGTGCGGTGACGCGGGCCACCTGGTGCGCCAGCTCGGCGTCACGCTGCTCGGCAGGCACGGCCTGGAGGTCGATGCGTTCGAGGTCGAGGGCGAGCGCAGGCAGGATCACCTGGCACGGCTGCTCGCCGTCGGTGCGGAACACCGTGCGCAGCACTTCGTGACGCTGGATCAGCAGGTCGAAGGAGCGGCACAGGGCGTTGTCGTCCAGATGGCCGCGCAGGCGCAGGCCGGTGACCATCTTGTAGGCATCGCTGGCAGGGTCGAGCTGCCAGAGGAACAGCAGGCGCTGCTGGGCGTAGGACAGCGGGATCAGGCGCGCGTCCAGGCGGCTCTCGACGATCGGCAGCAAGGTGAAGTCCTTGCCGTCGGCCCGCAGCTTTTCCAGGAACTGGCGCCGCTGTTCGAGGGGCAGACCGACAAACCGTTTGGCGATACGTGCAGTTGTGGTGCCGCTCATGCTCCAAGCTCCTCCAGGGAATCCATGAACTGGTCCATGTCGTCCCAGTCGTCTTCAGTCGTAGTCGTGGTCAGCGCCGCCACTTCGGCGGCCAGCTCGCTCAGCAGCGGCTTTTCGAACAGGGTGCGCAGCGGCAGGCTGGCGCCCAGTTGCTTCTTGATCCGGGCGATCATCTGCGCGGCCAGCAGCGAGTGGCCGCCAAGCTCGAAGAAGCTGTCACCGAGGCCCACGCGCTCGATCTTCAGCACTTCGGCCCAGATCGCCGCCAGTTGCTGTTCCAGCTCGGTGGCCGGCGCCACGTAGGCAGTCTGCGATTGGGTGGTGTCCGGCTTCGGCAGTGCCTTGCGGTCGAGCTTGCCGTTGGGGGTCAGCGGCAGCGCGGCCAGCAGCACGAAGTGGGTCGGCACCATGTAGTCCGGCAGGCTGGCTTTCAGGGTGGTCTTCAGCTCTTCGCGCAGGGTGTCGGCGTCGCTGGTCACCTTGGTGGTCAGGTAGGCCGCCAGTTGCTTGCCTTGCGGGCCGTCGATATCCAGCACCACTGCTTCGCGGATTGCCGGATGTTCCTGCAGGCGGGTTTCGATCTCGCCCAGCTCGATGCGGTAGCCGCGGATCTTCACCTGATGGTCGGCACGGCCGACGTACTCCAGCACGCCATCGGCGCGGCGGCGGGCCAGGTCGCCGGTGCGGTACAGGCGCTCGCCTGGGGCGCCGAACGGGTTGGGGACGAAGACCGGCGTGGTGCGGCGTGGATCGGCAACGTAGCCGCGGCCAACGCCGGTGCCGGCGACACAGAGTTCGCCCACGGCGCCCAGTGGCACCAGTTCGAGCGCATCGTCCAGCAGGTAGATCAGGTTGTTGTCGGTCGGCGTGCCGATCGGCAGGTAGGTGCTCCTGGTCGAGTCCAGATCGACGCGGAAGAAGGCCACGTCGTCCGAGCATTCCGCCGGGCCGTAAGCGTTCACCAGGCCGATCTGTGGATAACGCAGCAGCCACTGTTTGGCGAGTTCTGGCGGCATCGCCTCGCCGGTTGGCAGCATCCAGCGCAGGCCGTCGAGATTGACGCGCTCTTCGGCCAGCAGACCCTGGATCAGCGAGGGCACGCTTTCCAGCACGGTGATGCCCTGGCTTTGAACATGCGCCAGCAGCGCCTGCGGATCGCGGGCGATGTCGTTCGGCACGATATCCACACGGGCACCGAACAGCGGCGCGGCGAGGAACTGCCAGACCGAGATGTCGAAGCTCTGCGAGGCGGTCTGGGCGATCACGTCGCGCTCGCTCAGGTCGAGGTACGGCACCTTGCTCAACTGGTTGTTGAGCATGCCGCGCTGCTCGACCATCACGCCCTTCGGCAGGCCGGTGGAGCCGGAGGTGAAGATCACGTAGGCGAGGTTGTCCGGGGTGCTGTAGCGGCCCGGGTTATCCACAGAAGCGGCGCTCTGCTGGATCTGTTCCCAGACCAGCAATTGCGCATTCGAATCCGCCAGCAACGCGCGCGCTTGTGGCTCGCACTCGGCACTGCACACCAGCACCGGCGCGCCGCTCTGGGCAATCACGCCGCTCAGACGCTGGTTCGGCAGCGCCGGATCCAGCGGCAGGTAGCCGGCACCCGCCTTGAAGCTGCCGACGATCATGCCCAGCAGGTCCGGGCCACGCTCGGCCAGCAAGGCGATCGGTTGGTCGAAACCGACGCCCGCCGCGATCAGCCCATGGCCGAGACGGTTGGCGGCGGCGTTCAGTTCGGCGTAGGTGTCGCGACGTTCCAGGCAGGACACGACGACCCGCTCCGGATGCGCGGCCACCTGCTCCTCGAACAGCGAGACGTAACTGCGCTCCAGCGGATACTCGCGGGCGCTCTGGTTGCAGCCCTGGGTGAGAAACGCCTGCTCCTCGACGCCTAGCAGCGGCAGTTCGCCGACCCGGGCACTGGCATCAACGCACAGCGCCTGCAGCAGGTTGCGCCAGTGATCGGCCATGCGCGCGATGGTCGGGCGATCAAACAGGTCGGTGGCATAGGTGAAGGACGCGCTCAGTTGCTCGCCTTCGCCGCTGGTTTCCAGCATCAGGTCGCAGGCGATGGCCTGGTCGCGCTCGTCGGCCGCCAGCGCCTCATCGGCCAGACTCTCGACCCGCAGACCGCAGGCCAGTTGCGTGGCACCGACGGCAGCGGCCTGCGGACGGTGGTTGTACATGGCCTGGAACAACGGGTTGCGGTTCTGCCCGCGAGGCACCTGCAGGCCGTCGGCCAGGGCATCGAACGGCAGTTCCTGATGGGCCTGGGCGCCCAGCGCGGCCTGGCGCACGCGCTGTAACAGGTCGGTGAAACGGCTGTCGCCGCGCACGTCACTGCGCAGCACCTGGGTGTTGACGAAAAAGCCGATCAGCGCTTCGGTTTCGCTGCGGGTGCGGTTGGCGATCAGGCCACCGACGCGGATGTCGGTCTGGCCGCTGTAGCGGTGCAGCAGCACCTTGAACGAGGCCAGCAGCACCACGAACAGGGTCACGCCCTGGCGCTGGGCCAGGCCTTGCAGGTTGTTCAGCAGCGCGCTGTCGAGGGCAATATCCAGGCGCCTGCCCTTCTGGCTCGGTACCGCCGGGTGCGGACGGTCGGCGGGCAGCTCCAGCACCGGGTGCTCCTCGCCCAGATGGTCGCGCCAGTACGCCAGTTGCCGGGCCTGCTCGCCCGCTTCCAGCCAGGCGCGCTGCCACAGGGCGTAGTCGCGGTACTGCACGGCGAGCGGTTCGATGTGCAGCGGTTTGCCCTGGGCCAGCGCGTCGTAGTAGCCCAGGCACTCGTCCAGCAGCACGCCCATGGACCAGCCGTCGGTGATGATGTGGTGCAGGGTCAGCAGCAACAGGTGCTGCTGATCGGCCAGGCGCAGCAGTTGCACGCGAAACAGCGGGCCATGCTCCAGATCGAAGGGCCGCCCGGCTTCCTCGGCCATCAGCATGCGGGCCTGCTCCGGGCCGGACACCTCGCGCAGCGGGATGTTGACCGGCGCCGCCTCGGCAACCCGCTGCCAGGCCTGTTCGTCATCCTGGAAGAAGGTGGTGCGCAGGCTTTCGTGGCGTTCCACCAGCAGGCTGAAGGCGCGTTCCAGGGCTGGGATATCGAGCGTGCCGTTCAGTGCCACCGAGATCGGCAGGTTGTAGCCCGCAGCCTCGGGGTCGAGCTGCCAGAGGAACCACATGCGCTGCTGGGCATGGGACAAGCCGTCGCGGCCGGCCACGCCTTCGCTGGAGGGAATCGGGAACTGGGCGAAGTCCACCTGCTCGCGGTGCAGGGCGTCGAGGAACAGGCTGCGTTTCTCGGCGGGCAACTCGACGAAACGGCGGGCGAGTTTCCGGGCGTGTTCGGCATTCATGGGGAAAGTCCTTGCTGATCGGCGTGACCGTGGGGCGTGGTCGTATCAACAAGAACGAATAGGAATGGAAATATTTAGCAAGGAATGTGGGGCTGCAGACCTATGGGCTGCTCATGGCCCTATCGCTGGCAAGCCAGCGCCCACAAGACCTGCATGCACCGATCCTGTGGGAGCTGGCTTGCCAGCGACAGGGCCAGAAGCGACCCGCAAACCAAGGTCCTAGCGCTCGGAATAGCCCTGCGCCATCGCCACCACCACCTTGCGCTTGCCGGTGAACGGCGAGCGCGCGTGGGCGGCCAGCATGTTGTCGAGCATCATCACGTCGTTTTCCAGCCACGGGAACTTGATGGTGCATTCGTCCAGCACCCCGCGCACTTCGTCCAGCAGGCTCTCTTCGATGGGCGAGCCGTCGCCGTAGTAGACGTTGCGCGGCAGGTCTTCCTCGTCCACCACATCCAGCAGGCTCTCGCGCACTTCCGGCTGCAGGTTGGAGACGTGGAACAGGTGCGCCTGGTTGAACCAGACCATGTCCTGGGTGACCGGGTGGCGAGCCACCGACTGGCAGATCTGCCGGGTGCGCAACTCACCGTCGTCCTTCCACTCGCACTGGATCGCATGGGCCCGGCAGTAGGCTTCCACCACGCTTTCGTCCTCGGTGTTGAACACCTGGCTCCACTCCACGTCGAGGCCGTTGCCGTAGTTGCGCACGTACATCAGTTTCTTGTCGATGAAACGCTCGCGGATCCGCGCCGGCACCTTGCGGTAGATCTCGCGGCTGTCAGCGATCGGCGTTTCGCCGCCGGTCTCGGCGGCGATCATGCTGTAGAACCAGATGCGCATCGGCCAGTCGAGGGTGTAGGCCTGTTCGTTGTGCAGCGGGATGCTCTGGTGCGCCGGGTACTCGGTGGAGGTGTAGACGCCCTTGGTCACGTTGCTGCGCGGGGTCGAGCCGAATTCGTAACTGAGCAGCGGGTCGCCGAAACCTGCGGCGAACTCGCGGAAGCGTTCGGCACCGCCCACCTCGAAGCCGCGCAGCAGAATACCGCCGGCGCTGTACAGGTGCTGCGTCACCAGCGGTTTGAGCTCGTCCAGCGCTTCCATCAGATCCAGGCCCGGCTCGGGCGCCTCGATCAACATGGGCAAGGTACCCGCGTCGGCCAGCAGGGGCCGGATGTCCAGACTCAACGCATGACTCATGAAAAATTCTCCCTGAAGGTGCCAGTCGCCAGGGCCCCAGCGGTCCGGGTGCGGCACCGGTGTCCTGATGAAACGTATGGCTGAGGGGGAAAATTAAGGGTGTCGAGGGAATCGTGGGGATTGGGTTTTGGGGCTGGTTCATGGGGCTGACAAGTGCATGCCGATGGTTATTCAGCGCTCTCAAGATCGAGCGCCGCCCGCGCGGCGCATCGCCGGCAACGCCGGCTCCCACATTTGTTGCAACGCGCCATGGCCTGTGAGATTTGAGTTGCCAGCCTTTGGTGCTCGGCGATCCATTGCGGGGAAGCTGTTTGGCTCGACTCGATATCGTGTCGTACACACGAGGCGATCAACCATGGCCTCACAGACATAGGTACGTTGCAACAAGTGTGGGAGCCGGCGTTGCCGGCGATGCGCCGCGCGGGCGGCGCTCGATCCTGAGAGCGCCATACAAACATCGGCATGCCTGCCGGTCCTGTTCCGGTATCTTGCCTGGCGCATTGCGCTCACACGACCCGAATCACCCCGGAAACATCTGCTTGCATCTTCCCCCTAAACCCAGCCAGACCTCATTCGTTTGAAAGGGATGCAGCGGCCGCAGCGGCCGTTTTCAGCGGTGAGCGAGAGCGTTACCCCATGTCAAAGAAATCCCGGTCGAAAATCTGGTTCCTGGTGCACAGCTGGCTGGCCCTGCCGATCTGGTTCTTCGTGCTGATCGTCTGTGTCACCGGCACCCTCGCCGTGGTGGCCAAGGAAATCATGTGGGTCGCCTACCCCGAGATGCGCGCCACCCAGCCCAGCGACGACGCCCAGCGACTCAGCTACGACGAACTGGTGACCCGACTGCACAAAAGCCATCCGGAACTGGATATCAACACCATCGCCCAGCCCGACGGCGACTACTTCGCCCTCAATGTCTCCGCCACCCTGCCCGGCGCCCGCAGCGTCACCGCCTACGTCAACCCCTACACCGCCGAGCTGCAGGGCTACGCTCCGGACTTCAACTTCCGCAATTTCACCCGCGCCCTGCACGGCTGGTGGCTGGTGCCCTATACCAACGGCTATCCCTGGGGCTGGTACCTGGTGTCGCTGCTGGGGCTGCCGATGCTGGCCTCGCTGATCACCGGGCTGGTGGTCTACAAGAAATTCTGGAAAGGCTTCTTCAAGCCGGTGCTGCGCCTGCGCCACGGCGCGCGGATCTTCTGGGGCGACTTCCATCGCCTCAGCGGCATCTGGTCGATCTGGTTCATCGCGGTGATCTCGGTCACCGGCACCTGGTTCCTGATCCAGGCCATTCTTTCCGACAACCAGATCAGCCTGAGCACCTACTCCGCCGCCACCGAAGTGCTGGCCCACAACAGCGTACCGCTCACCGCCGACGGCACCCCGGCCCCCATCATCGGCCTGGACAAGGCGCTGCTCATCGCCCAGCAACAGGTGCCAGGCCTCGACCCCAGCGGCATCATCCTGCCCACCAATACCTACGGCACGATGCAGGCGTTCGGCCGCAGCTGGTATCCACTGATGTATCAACTGGTCAACATCCACCCCTACACCGGCGAAGTCACCTCGACCTACCTGCTGTCCGACCGCACCAACCTGGAGATGGTCACCGAGTCCATGCGGCCGCTGCACACCGGTGATTTCGGCGGTATCTGGATCAAACTGATCTGGGCCTTCTTCGGCCTGGTGCTGTCGATGATGGTCCTCAGCGGCTTGCTGATCTGGAGCAAGCGCACTGCCCTGGCCACCGTCGCGGCGCTGAAGCGCAGCGCCAAGGCGGAGAAGAAAACCACCGTCAAGACCGCGCCCGAGCCCACCGACACCCTGGAGAATTCGCTGTGAGCAAGAACATCGCCGCCGCCCCGGAATCCGCCCTCAAGCGCCTCTGGCTCAAGTGGCGCTTTCACCTGAACATCCTGCTGGTGCTGATTCCCCTGGGGCTCATGCCCAAGTACTTCGCCGATACCGCGCTGTTCCGTGGCGATGCCGGCCTGGGCCAGCGGGTGATGGGCGAGGTGCAGGTCGGCCCCTGGAGCCTGACCCTGGCCGAACTGAAGGACAAGGAACCGGAACTGGACGGCATTTCCGGCTACATGAAGAGCTTCAATGCCGCCCTGTGCGAGGCCTGCGGCGAGCGGGTCAAGGCCACCTACCTGCGCATCGGCAAGCCCCGCAGCCTGCGCGCCGCCGGGGTGATCTTCTTCGGCTCGCCGCACCGCCTCGGCGCCTATATCCAGATCCCGAAGACCACCGCTCCGGATGCACAACTGTGGATCACCATGGAAGGCTGGGACGGCTCGGTGCACCAGGCGGCGGTGCCACTGGAGCAGGCGTCGCCGAAGACGGTGGAGTGGCTGAAGCAGCAGGCGAAATAAAAACATCGCCCCCAAACAACAACGCCCCGGCCAGAGCCGGGGCGTTTTCACATCCAGAGCGACCTTACTGCGCCGCCTGGGCTTCCATCTTCTGCCGCAGGCTCAACGGCCGCATATCGGTCCACACTTCTTCGATATACGCCAGGCACTCTTTCTTCAGACCGCTCTTGCCCACAGTGCGCCAGCCACTCGGCACGTCCTTGTAGTCCGGCCAGATGGAATATTGCTCCTCGTGGTTGACCACTACCTGGAACACGATGTCGTCGCGGTCAAATACTGAAGTCATTGCTGCTCTCCGTGGTTATCAAGGCAGGCCGCGCCACCCGCGCAGCCCTGTTGTGGAATGGACGTATCGCTACGCCGAAAAATTAGAGGCTGGCCACCGCTGCAGCCAACGCACGACCGAAGATGGCCGAGACTTCGTCCACCTGTTCGGCGGTAATGACCAGCGGCGGCAGGAAGCGCACCACGCTGCCATGGCGGCCGCCCAGTTCGAGGATCAGCCCGCGCTTGAGGCATTCGCGCTGCACCAGCGGCGCCAGCCGCGGGAAGTACGGCGCATGGCCGAGGGCGTCCGGAGCGCCGTTGGGGTCGACCAGCTCGACGCCGAGCATCAGGCCGCGACCGCGGATGTCGCCCAGTTGCGGGTAGTCGCGCTGCAGGTCGCGCAGGTGTGCGGCCAGGCGCTCGCCCATGGCGGCGGCGTGGGCGCAGAGGTCGTGCTCCTTGAGGTAGCGGATCACCGCCGAGCCCGCAGCCATGGCCATCTGGTTGCCGCGGAAGGTGCCGGCATGGGCGCCCGGCGCCCAGCTGTCGAGCCACTGGCGATAGACCATCACCGCCAGCGGCAGGCTGCCGCCGATGGCCTTGGACATCACCACCACGTCCGGAATGATGCCGGCATGCTCGAAGGCGAACATCTTGCCGGTACGGGCAAAACCGCTCTGGATCTCGTCGACGATCAGCGCCACGCCGGCCTTCTCGGTGATGGCGCGCACACCGCGCAGCCAGTCGAGGTCGGCCGGAATCACACCGCCCTCGCCCTGCACCACTTCGACGATCACCGCCGCCGGCAATTGCACGCCGGCTTCAGGGTCGCTGAGCAGGTTTTGCAGGTAGTTGAGGTTGGCCTTGACCCCCGCCGCACCACCCAGCCCGAACGGGCAACGGTAGTCGTAGGGATAGGGCATGAACTGCACGCCGCTGGTCAGCAGCGAACCCAGCGGGCGCTTCGGCCCCAGGCTGCCCATCAGACTCAGGGCGCCCTGGCTCATGCCGTGGTAGCCGCCCTGGAACGACAGCACGGTGCTGCGGCCAGTGGCGGTGCGCACCAGTTTCAGCGCGGCTTCCACTGCGTCGGTGCCGGTGGGGCCGCAGAACTGGATCTTCGCCTCGGCGGCCAGCGCAGCCGGCAGGATGCTGAACAGGTCCTGGACGAACTGGTCCTTGACCGGGGTGGTCAGGTCCAGGGTGTGCAGCGGCAGTTCGTCGGCCAGTACCTGCTGGATGGCCTCGATCACCACCGGATGGTTGTGCCCCAGGGCCAGGGTACCGGCGCCCGCCAGGCAGTCGATGAAGCGACGGCCTTCGACGTCTTCGACGTACAGCCCCTTGGCGCGCTTGAGCGCCAGCGGAATGCGCCGCGGGTAGCTGCGGGCATTGGATTCCTGGCGGCTTTGCCGGGCCAGCAGCGGCGACTCGTCGAACGCGTAGAGTGTTTCGCCGGTGTCCTGAGCGTCGGTAAACCTGATAGCGACTGACATCTGTGCAACCCTCGAAAAAGATGGATGAGGCAAACCGTTAGCCGCCCGTTCCGGCCCGCGTCGGCGCGGGCGAAACAGGCATTCATTCCTTCTTGAAAAACGCACCAGCGCGCTGCGGATTTACATGCTGAAACAGCTTTTTTTCCGCAGCGCCGGTACGCGCCATGCCCTCCCGGTCTACAGCGCCTCCAGTTCGGCCATCAGGTCCGACAGGCGGTCGACCTTGGCGTCGTCGATGCGCGTATCGGCCTGCCCGACGATGTACTGCGCCAGCGCCTGCAGGGTGTTGAGCTCGAACATCGCCCGCAGCGGCACGTGATGCCCCAGTTCCTTCTGCACCCGGCTGACGATCTGCGTGGCCAGCAGCGAATGACCGCCCAGTTCGAAGAAGTCATCGGTCATGCCCACCTGCTCCAGCGTCAGCACCTCGGCCCAGATCGCCGCCAGTTGCTGCTCCAGCTCGGTGGACGGCGCCACGTAGGCCTGCCGCGCCTGACTGACATCCGGCTTGGGCAGTGCACGGCGATCCAGCTTGCCGTTGGCACTCAGCGGCATTTTTTCCAGCAGCACGACGTGGCTCGGGACCATGAATTCCGGCAGGTGGACTTTCAGGTGCGCCTTGAGGGCGTCCTTCAGTTCCGCACTGTCGTCAGCCACCAGATAGGCCGCCAGTTGCTTGCCACTCGGGCCGTCGATATCGATGACGCTGGCTTCGCGTACAGCCGGGTGTTCCAGCAGACGGGCTTCGATTTCACCCAGTTCGATACGCAGGCCGCGGATCTTCACTTGATGGTCGATACGGCCCGAATACTCGATCACGCCTTCGTCGCGGTAGCGCGCCAGGTCGCCGGTGCGGTACAGGCGGCCGCCGTTTTCCGAGAACGGATCCGGCACGAAGCGTTCGGCGGTCAGCGCAGGACGGTTGTGATAACCACGGGCCAGGCCAACGCCGCCCAGGTACAGCTCGGCGGCGGTACCCGGTGCAGCCGGCAGCAGGCCGTCTTCGAGGATGTGGGTCTTGAGGTTGTCGATCGGCTGGCCGATCGGGACGCTCAGGTGGTCGTCGAGGGTGCAGGTCCAGTGGGTGACGTCGATCGCTGCCTCGGTCGGGCCATACAGGTTGTACAGGCCGGACTGTGGCAGACGTTTCAGGGTTTGCGCCGCCAGTTCAGCCGGCAGGGCTTCACCACTGCACACCACTCGCTTCAGCGACGTGCAGCTTTCGACCTGATCGCTGGTCATGAACGCCTGCAGCATCGACGGCACAAAGTGCAGCGTGCTCACGCCATATTGGTTGATGGTCGCCACCAGACGCTCCGGATCGCGGTGATCGCCCGGCAGTGCGACGGCCAGACGAGCGCCAGTCAGCAGCGGCCAGAAGAACTCCCACACCGACACGTCGAAGCTGAACGGCGTCTTCTGCAGCACGGTATCGCTGCCGTCCAGACCGTAGGCTTTCTGCATCCAGTGCAGGCGGTTGACCAGCGCACGATGGCTGTTGCCCGCGCCTTTTGGCTTACCAGTGGAGCCCGACGTGTAGATCACATAGGCCAGGTTTTCCGGCACAGTGTGCAGCGACGGATTGACCTCGCTGTATGCGGACAGGTCCAGTTGATCCAGGCTCAAGGCCTGCACGCCAGCCGGAATCGGCAGACGCTCCACCAGCGAAGACTGGGTCAGCAGCAACTGCACGCCACTGTCCTCGATCATGTAGGCCAGACGGTCCTGTGGATAATCCGGATCCAGTGGCACGTAAGCACCACCGGCCTTGATGATCGCCACCAGCCCAATGACCATTTCCAGGCTGCGTTCCACCGAGATGCCCACCAGCGCATCCGGGCCGACGCCCAGTTCGCGCAGCTTGTGGGCGAGCTGGTTGGCGCGGCGGTTGACCTCGGCGTAGCTCAGTTCTTCACCGGCGAAGACCAGCGCTGGCGCATCCGGCGTCAGCGCCACTTGCGCCTCGATCAGGCTCTGGATGCACGCCTCGCTCGGGAACTCGGCCTCGGTAGCGTTCCAGTCCCGCAGCACATGGTGCTGGTCGGCCTCGGACAGCATCGACAGCTCACCCAGCGCCGCCTGCGGATCGGCGATCAACGCCATCAGCAGGTGGTCGAAGTGCGCCGCCAGTTGCGCCACGGTGTCGCCTGCCAGCTGGCTGCGGTCGTAGCTCATGCGCACCGCCAGTTGCTCGCCCGCTTCGATGACCAGGGTCAGCGGATAGTGGGTCTGCTCCTGCGCCACCACGCGATCGAACACCAGCGACTGTGGCGATGCCTGTTGCAGCGCATCGGCGATCGGGTAGTTCTCAAACACCATGATGCTGTCGAACAGCGCCTCACCGCTCCAGCCCGCCCAGCGCTGCACCTCGTACAGCGGCGTGTGCTCGAACTCGCGCAGGGCCAGGTTGCGCGCCTGCACCTGCTGCACCCACTCGGCCACGGTCTGCTCGATCCGCGGACGGCCCACCACCGGCAGGGTGTTGATGAACAGACCAAGCTGTTCTTCAACGCCCGGCAGGTCGGCCGGACGCCCGGCCACGGTGGCACCGAAGGTGACGCCGGATTGTCCGGTGCAGCGTTGCAACACCAGCATCCACGCCGCCTGCAGCAAGGTGTTGGCGGTCACACGCTGGTCGCGGGCAAAGTCGTTGAGACGACGGGTGCGCTCGCTGTCGAGGGTCAACAGGCGATCGGCGAAGCCTTCGCCTTGCGCCGGGGCCTTGAACAGCGGTGCCAGGCGGGTCGGCTCGTCCAGTTCAGCAAGTTGCGCGGTCCAGAACTGCTGCGCCGCCTCGCCGTCCTGCTGTTGCAGCCAGTGGATGTAGTCGCCGTAACGACCACCCGGCGCCGCCACCACTTCGCCGCGATAGTGCATCAGCACCTCGCCCAGCAGGCGCGAGCTGCTCCAGCCGTCCAGCAGGATGTGGTGGCTGGTGTACACCAGTTGCCAGGTGTCCTCGGCGGTGCGCAGCAGGGTCAGGCGCAGCAGGGCGTCATGCTCCAGGTCGAAGCCGCGTTGCTGGTCGGCCTCGGCCCAGGCGGCCACGGCGGCCTCCAGATCAGCACGGCCACGCCAGTCCTGGACCTCGAACGGCACCGCCCGTTGCTTGCGGATCACCTGCAACGGCTCGCCGAAGCTGCTGACGAAATTCGCCCGCAGCACGTCGTGGCGGTCCACCACCGCCTGCCAGGCAGCGCGGAAGCGTTCGACATCGAGGCCGCGCACTTCGGCGCGCAGCTGGTTGATGTAGCTGGCGCCCTCCTCTTCGAACAGGCTGTGGAACAGCATGCCCTGCTGCATCGGCGACAACGGGTAGAGGTCGGCGATCTCGGTCGCCGCCAGCGGGAACTGGTCCAGTTGCAACTGGCTCAGGCCCGCCAGCGGGAAGTCCGACGGCGTCACGCCGCCGGCGTCCGCGCTGACGCAATGGGCGATCAGTCGGGCCAGTTCGCTGGTGTAGTCGTCGGCCAGGCGCTGGATGGTCGCGGTGTCGAAGACTTCGCCACTGAAGGTCCAGCCCAGCGACAGCTCGCCGCCCGACACCTGGCCATCGATGCTCAGCAGGCTGCCCAGCGGCGCCAGCGGGCTGACGCCCTCGCCGGTGCTCTCGGCGGCCGGCAGCAACAGGCCGTCGCTGACACCCGCATCGAATTGCCCCAGGTAGTTGAAGACGATCTCGCCCCTGGCCAGTTCGGCCAGGCTGCGTTGTGCCGCGTCGCTGCCCAGGTGGCGCAGCATGCCGTAGCCCAGGCCCTTGTCCGGCACGGCGCGCAGTTGTTCCTTGATCGCCTTGATCGAGGCGTCCAGGTCCGCTGCGGGCACCAGCTTGACGGGGAACATGCTGGTGAACCAGCCGACGGTGCGGGTGATGTCGAGGTCGTCGAACAGCGCTTCGCGGCCGTGGCCTTCCAGGCGCACCAGGGTTTCGGCGCGGCCGGTCCAGCGACTGACGACCCGCGCCAGGGCAGTGAGCAGCAGGTCGTTGATCTGCGTGCGGTAGGCCGCCGGGGCGTCCTGCAGCAGTTGGCGGGTCAGCTCGCGGTCGAGACGGCTGTGAACCGACCGTGCGTGACATTGCTGCTGGCTGCCGTCGGCGCGATCGGTCGGCAGCGCATCGCTGACACCCTGCAACTGCGCCTGCCACCAGGCCAGTTGCGCGTCCAGCGCCGGGCTGGCGGCGTGCTGCTGCACGCGCGCGGCCCATTGCTTGAAGGAACTGGTCTTGCGCGGCAGCGCTGCACCGTTGTAGGCCGCTTGCAGGTCTTCCAGCAGGATGCGCCAGGACACGCCGTCCACCACCAGGTGATGGATCACCAGCAGCAGGCGCTGTTCGCCCTGCGGCAGGTTCGCCAGCACCACGCGCAGCAGCGGGCCGTTTTCCAGGTCGAGGCTGCGCTGGGCCTGAGTGGCCAGTTCGGTCAGTTGCTCGCGGTCGGACAGCTCGCGCAGCCACAGCGGCGCATCGGCTTGCGCCTGGAAGCGCGCACCGTTGCGGTCGAAGCGGGCACGCAACACGTCGTGCTGGACCAGCAGGGCCTGCACCGCGGCCTCCAGTCGCCCGGCGTCCAGCGGCTCGCGTGGCGCCAGCATCAGCGCCTGGTTCCACTGCTGGGGTTGCGGAATATCGCTGTCGAAGAACCAGCGCTGGATCGGCGTCAGTGGCGCCTCGCCCGTCACCCGGCCCTGCTCCGCCTGCACCGCCGAGGCACGGCTCGCCACCTGGGCGATGCCTTGCACGGTCTGGCGCTGGAACAGGTCTTTCGGGGTGAAGACGATCCCGGCCTGACGGGCGCGGCTGACCACCTGGATGGAGATGATCGAGTCGCCGCCCAGTTCGAAGAAATTGTCGGTGATGCCGACTTTCTCCAGCTTCAGGACGTCGGCCCAGATGGCGGCCAGTTGGCTTTCCAGGGCATTGCCCGGAGCGACGTAGGCGGCTTGAGCCTGGCTCAGGTCCGGCTTGGGCAGCGCACGGCGGTCCAGCTTGCCGTTGGCACTGAGTGGCATTTTTTCCAGCAGCACGAAGTGGCTTGGGACCATGAATTCCGGCAGGTGAGCCTTCAGGTGCACCTTGAGCGAATCCTTCAGATCATTGCTGTCATCGGCCACCAGATAGGCCGCCAGTTGCTTGCCGCTCGGGCCGTCGATATCGATGACACTGGCTTCGCGGACAGCCGGGTGCTCCAGCAGACGCGCCTCGATTTCGCCCAGTTCGATACGCAGGCCACGGATCTTCACCTGATGGTCGATACGGCCCGAGTACTCGATCACGCCTTCGTCGCGGTAACGCGCCAGGTCACCGGTGCGGTACAGGCGGCCACCGTTATCCGAGAACGGATCCGGCACGAAGCGTTCGGCGGTCAGCGCAGGACGGTTGTGATAACCACGGGCCAGACCAACGCCGCCTAGGTACAGCTCGGCAGCGGTCCCCGGTGCAGCCGGCAGCAGGCCGTCTTCGAGGATATGGGTCTTGAGGTTGTCGATTGGCTGGCCGATCGGAACGCTCAGGTGGTCGTCGAGGGTGCAGGTCCAGTGGGTGACGTCGATCGCAGCTTCGGTTGGACCGTACAGGTTGTACAGGCCGGACTGTGGCAGACGTTTCAGGGTCTGTGCCGCCAGTTCCGCCGGCAGGGCTTCACCACTGCACACCACTCGCTTCAGCGATACGCAGCTCTCGACCAGCTCGCTGGTCATGAACGCCTGCAACATCGACGGCACAAAGTGCAGCGTGCTCACGCCGTACTGATTGATGGTCGCCACCAGACGCTCCGGATCGCGGTGATCGCCCGGCAATGCCACCGCCAGACGAGCCCCGGTCAGCAGCGGCCAGAAGAACTCCCACACCGACACGTCGAAGCTGAACGGCGTCTTCTGCAGCACGGTATCGCTGCCGTCCAGACCGTAGGCTTTCTGCATCCAGTGCAGACGGTTGACCAGGGCGCGATGGCTGTTGCCCGCGCCTTTCGGCTTGCCGGTGGAGCCGGAGGTGTAGATCACGTAGGCCAGGTTTTCCGGCACGGTGTGCAGCGACGGGTTTTCATCGCTGTAACCGGACAGGTCCAGCTGATCCAGGCTCAAGGCCTGCACGCCTGCCGGGATCGGCAGACGCTCCAGCAGCGAAGACTGGGTCAGCAGCAACTGCACGCCACTGTCCTCGATCATGTAGGCCAGACGGTCCTGTGGATAATCCGGGTCCAGCGGCACGTAGGCGCCACCGGCCTTGATGATCGCCACCAGGCCAATGACCATTTCCAGGCTGCGCTCCACCGAAATGCCCACCAGCGCATCCGGGCCGACGCCCAGCTCGCGCAGCTTGTGGGCAAGCTGGTTGGCGCGGCGGTTGACCTCGGCGTAGCTCAGTTCCTCGCCGGCGAACACCAGCGCCGGTGCATCCGGCGTCAGCGCCACTTGCGCCTCGATCAGGCTCTGGATGCACGCCTCGCTCGGGAACTCGGCCTCGGTAGCGTTCCAGTCCCGCAGCACATGGTGCTGGTCGGCCTCGGACAGCATCGACAGCTCACCCAGCGCCGCCTGCGGATCGGCGATCAACGCCATCAGCAGGTGCTCGAAGTGCGCCGCCAGTTGCGCCACGGTGTCGCCTGCCAGCTGGCTGCGGTCGTAGCTCATGCGCACGGCCAGTTCAGCGCCCGCCTCGATCACCAGGGTCAGCGGATAGTGGGTCTGCTCCTGGCTGACCACCTTGTCGAACACCAGCGCTTGCGGCGCGGCGCCCTTCAAGGCATCGGCAATCGGGTAGTTCTCGAAGACCATGATCGAGTCGAACAGCGCCTCGCCCTGCCAGCCAGCCCAGCGCTGGATGTCGTATAGCGGCGTGTGTTCGAACTCGCGCAGGGCCAGGTTCTGCGCCTGCACCTGCTGCACCCACTCGGCCACGCTTTGCTCCACCCGCGGACGCCCCACCACCGGCAGGGTGTTGATGAACAGGCCCAGTTGCTCCTCGACGCCCGGCAGGTCAGCCGGACGCCCGGCGACGGTGGCGCCGAAGGTCACGCCGGACTGTCCGCTGTGGCGCTGCAGCACCAGCATCCACGCCGCTTGCAGCAGGGTGTTGGCGGTCACGCGCTGATCGCGGGCAAAGTCGTTGAGGCGCTGGGTGCTCTCGCGGCCCAGGGTCAGCAGCCGTTCGGCGAAGCCTTCGCCCTCGGCCGGGGCCTTGAACAGCGGCACCAGGCGGGTCGGCTCGTCCAGTTCGGCCAGTTGGCCCAGCCAGAAGTCCTGGCCGGCCTTGGCGTCCTGGCGTTGCAGCCACTCGATGTAGTCGCGGTAACGCTTGCCTGCCGGCGGCACCTGGCCGCTGTAGCGCTGCAGCACTTCGCCGAGCATCCGCGAGTTGCTCCAGCCGTCCAGCAGGATGTGGTGGCTGGTGAACACCAGATAATGCGTGTCGGCGCCGGTGCGCAGCAGGCTCAGGCGCAGCAGCGGATCATGCTGCAGGTCGAAGCCGCGTTGCTGGTCGGCCTCGGCCCAGGCCGCCAGGGCCGGTGCCGAGCAGTCCTGCTGGCGCCAGTCCAGTTCGACGAAGGCCACCTCCACCTGCCGGCGGATCACCTGCAAGGGCTGGGCAAGGCTACTGACGAAGTTCGCCCGCAGCACATCGTGGTTATCCACCACCGCCTGCCAGGCGGCGCGGAAGCGCTCCACATCCAGCCCGCGCACTTCGGCGAGCAGCTGGTTGACGTAGCTGGCGCCCTCCTGCTCGTAGAGGCTGTGGAACAGCATGCCCTGCTGCATCGGCGACAGCGGATAGACATCGGCGATCTGCGCCGGCGCCAGCGGCAGGCTGTCCAGTTGCGCCTGGTCGAGGCCGGCCAGCGGGAAGTCCGACGGCGTGACACCGGCGACACCAGCGGCCAGGCAATGGGCGATCAGTTGGCGCAGTTCCTCGCCGTAGGCATCGGCCAGTGCCTGCACGGTACGCAAGTCGAACAGCTCGCGGCTGAAGCTCCAGGTCAGTTCCAGTTCGCCGCCCAGCACCTGGCCGTTGATCGTCAGCAGGCTGGACAGCGGCGCATCCGGGCTCTGGCCCTGGCCACTGCCCTCGCCGGCCGCGGCGAACAGCGCGCCGTCGTCAGCCAAGGCGCCGTCCAGTTGGCCGAGGTAGTTGAACACGATCTCGCCCTGGGCCAGCGCAGCGAGGCTGCGTTGCGCCGCGTCGCTGCCCAGGTAGCGCAGCACGCCGTAGCCGAGGCCGTTGTGCGGCACGGCCCGCAGTTGTTCCTTGATCGCCTTGACCGAGTCGCCCAGCGCCGCTGCCGGCGTCAGCCTGACGGGGAACAGGCTGGTGAACCAGCCGACGGTACGGGTGGTGTCGAGGCCGTCGAACAGGTCTTCACGGCCATGGCCTTCCAGGCGCACCAGGGTGTCGGCACGACCGGTCCAGCGCCCGATCACCCGCGCCAGGGCGGTGAGCAGCAGGTCATTGATACGGGTGCGGTAGGCCGCCGGGGCATCCTGCAGCAGTTGCCGGGTCAGCTCGCCGTTCAGCTGCGTGCGCACCGTGGCTTCATGCTTGTGCTGGCGCCCGCCGTCGGCGTGGTCCAGCGGCAGCGCATCGCTGACGCCCTGCAACTGTGCCTGCCACCAGCCCAGTTGCTGTTGCAGTGCCGGGGTGCCGGCGAAGGCATGCAGGTGCTCGGCCCAGACCTTGATGGAATGGGTCTTGGCCGCCAGCGCCTTGCCGTTGTACGCCGCCTGCAGGTCTTCCAGCAGGATCCGCCAGGACACGCCGTCCACCGCCAGGTGATGGATCACCAGCAGCAGGCGCTGTTCGCCCTCGGGCAGCCTGACCAGCAACGCACGCAGCAGCGGGCCGTGGTGCAGGTCGAGGCTGCGTTGCGCTTCGTGGGTCAGGGCGTCGAGCTGGTCGATCCCATTCAACTCGCGCACCCACAGCAGCTCGCTGGCCTGGACATCGCGCAGGTGCGCACGCCCCTCGACGAAGCTCAGGCGCAGGGCATCGTGGTGCGCCACCAGCGCTTGCAGGGTGCCTTCCAGTTGCGCGGCGTCCAGCGTCTGCAGCGGCTTGAGCAGCACCGACTGGTTCCAGTGATGACGCTCGGGGATTTCGCTGTCGAAGAACCAGTGCTGGATCGGCAGCAGCGGCGTTTCACCGGTCACCGGGCCTTGTTCGATACGCACCGCCGAGGCACGGCTCGCCACTTGGGCGATGCCCTGCACGGTCTGGCGCTGGAACAGGTCTTTCGGGGTGAAGACGATCCCGGCCTGACGGGCGCGGCTGACCACCTGGATGGAGATGATCGAGTCGCCGCCCAGTTCGAAGAAATTGTCGGTGATGCCGACTTTCTCCAGCTTCAGGACGTCGGCCCAGATGGCGGCCAGTTGGCTTTCCAGTGCATTGCCCGGGGCGACGTAGGCCGCTTGAGCCTGGCTCAGGTCCGGCTTGGGCAGCGCACGGCGGTCCAGCTTGCCGTTGGCACTGAGCGGCATTTTTTCCAGCAGCACGAAGTGGCTCGGGACCATGAATTCCGGCAGGTGGACTTTCAGGTGCGCCTTGAGGGCGTCCTTCAGGTCGCTGCTGTCATCGGCTACCAGATAAGCCGCCAGTTGCTTGCCGCTCGGGCCGTCGATGTCGATGACGCTGGCTTCGCGGACAGCCGGGTGTTCCAGCAGACGGGCTTCGATTTCGCCCAGTTCGATACGCAGGCCACGGATCTTCACTTGATGGTCGATACGGCCCGAATACTCGACTACGCCTTCATCGCGATAACGCGCCAGGTCGCCGGTGCGGTACAGACGGCCGCCGTTATCCGAGAACGGATCCGGCACGAAGCGTTCGGCAGTCAGCGCAGGACGGTTGTGGTAACCACGGGCCAGACCAACGCCGCCCAGGTACAGCTCGGCAGCGGTGCCCGGTGCAGCCGGCAGCAGGCCGTCTTCGAGGATATGGGTTTTCAGGTTGTCGATCGGCTGGCCAATCGGGACGCTCAGGTGATCGTCGAGGGTGCAGGTCCAGTGGGTGACGTCGATGGCCGCTTCGGTTGGACCGTACAGGTTGTACAGGCCGGACTGTGGCAGGCGCTTCAGGGTTTGCGCCGCCAGCTCCGCCGGCAGGGCTTCACCACTGCAAACAACTCGTTTCAACGACACACAGGTTTCAACCTGATCGCTGGTCATGAACGCCTGCAGCATCGACGGCACAAAGTGCAGCGTGCTCACGCCATATTGGTTGATGGTCGCCACCAGACGCTCCGGATCGCGGTGATCACCCGGCAATGCAACCGCCAGGCGAGCACCGGTCAGCAGCGGCCAGAAGAACTCCCATACCGATACGTCGAAGCTGAACGGCGTCTTCTGCAGCACGGTATCGCTGCCGTCCAGACCGTAGGCCTTCTGCATCCAGTGCAGGCGGTTGACCAGGGCGCGATGGCTGTTGCCCGCGCCTTTCGGCTTGCCGGTGGAGCCCGAGGTGTAGATCACGTAGGCCAGGTTTTCCGGCACGGTGTGCAGCGACGGGTTTTCATCGCTGTAACCGGACAGATCAAGCTGATCCAGGCTCAGGGCCTGAACGCCAGCCGGAATCGGCAGACGGGCCAACAGCGACGATTGAGTCAGCAGCAGTTGCACGCCGCTGTCCTCGATCATGTAGGCCAGACGGTCCTGTGGATAATCCGGGTCCAGCGGCACGTAGGCGCCGCCGGCCTTGATGATCGCCACCAGGCCAATGACCATTTCCAGGCTGCGCTCCACCGAGATGCCCACCAGCGCATCCGGGCCGACGCCCAGTTCACGCAGCTTGTGGGCGAGCTGGTTGGCGCGGCGGTTGACCTCGGCGTAGCTCAGTTCCTCGCCCGCGAACACCAGCGCCGGCGCATCCGGCGCCAATGCTACCTGAGCCTCGATCAGGCTCTGGATGCACGCCTCACTCGGGAACTCGGCCTCGGTAGCGTTCCAGTCACGCAACACATGCTGCTGCTCGGCGTCGGACAGCATCGCCAGCTCACCGACCCGCTGCTGCACATCGGCGCTCATGGCCCGCAGCAGTTGCTGCCAGTGCCCGGCCATGCGGGCAATGGTGTCCGCCTCGAACAGCGCGGTGGCGTAGGTCAGCGAAGCGCTGAGGCCATCGTCCTGCTCGACGGTGTTGAGCATCAGGTCGAACTGCGCGGTGTGCTTCTCGGACACCACGCCTTCCAGGGTCAGCCCGGCCAGCTCGCGCACAAGCTGCGGCGCCTGGTTCTGGTGGTTGTACATCACCTGGAACAGCGGACTGCGGCTCAGGTCGCGCTCCGGTTGCAGCGCTTCCACCAGTTGCTCGAACGGCAGGTCCTGATGGGCCTGGGCCTGCAGGGCATGGCGCTTGACCTGTTGCAGCAGCGCGGCAACAGTGGTCTGCGAATCCAGCTCGGCCTTGAGCACCTGGGTGTTGACGAAGAAGCCGATCAGGCCTTCGGTCTCGGCGCGGTTGCGGTTGGCGATAGGCACGCCGACGCGCACGTCGCCCAGGCCCGAATAGCGGTGCAGCAGGGTCTGGAAGGACGCCAGCAGCAGCATGAACAGGGTCACGCCCTGCGCCTGCGCCAGCCCTTTCAGGTGGGTTGCCAGTTCGCGGTCCAGGGTGAGGTGCAGTTGCGCGCCCTCGGTGCTCTGCACCGGCGGACGCGGATGGTCGAGCGGCAGTTCCAGCACCGGCTGCTCCCCGCCCAATTGTGCGGTCCAGTAGGCCAGTTGCCGGGCCTTCTCCCCCGCTTCCAGCCACTGCCGCTGCCACTGGGCGTAGTCGGCGTACTGGATCGGCAGCGGCGCCAGCGCCACGTCATGGCCCTGGCTGTAGCCGGCGTACAGGCGCATCAGCTCGTCGACCATGATCGGCATCGACCAGCCGTCGGTGACGATATGGTGCTGCACCAGCACCAGCACATGCTCGTCCTCGCCCAGGTGCAGCAGGCGCACCCGCAGCAGCGGCCCGTTTTCCAGGTCGAACGGCCGCAGGGTTTCTGCTTCGACGAACAGGCGCACCTGCTCGTCCTGCGGCAACGCGGACACCGGCAGTTGCTCCCGCGCCAGCACGAACGGCGCCGCCGGATGGATGATCTGCACGGCCTTTTCGCCATCCTGGCGGAAGGTGGTGCGCAGGGTCTCGTGGCGGGCGATCAGGGTTTCGAAGCTCAGCTCCAGCGCAGCGATATCCAGCGCACCCTTGAGGCGCAGTGCCGCCGGCATGTTGTAGGCCGCGCTGTGCGGCTCCAGTTGCCAGAGGAACCACTGGCGCTGCTGGGCGTACGACAGCGCCAGCGGCTGGCTGCGATCGGCCTTGCTTACGGCTTGTGGCTTGCAGCTTGCCGCTTCGCCGGCATGGCGCACGAAGCTGCGCAGGTCGCGGGCTTCGAACAGGCTGCGCAGCGGCAGCTCGATCTTCAGGCTCTGACGCACGCGGGAGATGACCTGGGTCGCCAGCAGCGAGTGACCACCGAGTTCGAAGAAATTGTCATCGAGGCCCACGCGTTCGATCTTCAGCACTTCGGCCCAGATCGCCGCCAGTTGTTGTTCCAGTTCGGTGGCCGGGGCCACGTAGGCGGTCTGCGATTGCGTGGTGTCCGGCTTCGGCAGCGCCTTGCGGTCCAGCTTGCCGTTGGGAGTCAGCGGTAGCGCGGCCAGCAGCACGAAGTGGGTCGGCACCATGTAATCCGGCAGGCTGGCTTTCAGGGCGGTCTTCAGGTCTTCGCGCAGGGCGTCGGCATCGCTCGCTACCTTGGTGGTCAGGTAGGCCGCCAGTTGCTTGCCTTGCGGTCCGTCGATATCCAGCACCACCGCTTCGCGGATCGCCGGGTGTTCCTGCAGGCGGGTTTCGATCTCGCCCAGTTCGATGCGGTAGCCGCGGATCTTCACCTGATGGTCGGCACGGCCGACGTATTCCAGCACGCCATCGGCGCGGCGGCGGGCCAGGTCGCCCGTGCGGTACAGGCGCTCGCCCGGCGCGCCAAACGGGTTGGGGACAAAGACCGGCGTAGTGCGGCGTGGATCGGCGACGTAGCCACGGCCAACGCCGGTGCCGGCGACACAGAGTTCGCCCACAGCGCCCAGCGGCACCAGTTCAAGGGCGTCGTCCAGCAGGTAGATCAGGTTGTTGTCGGTCGGCGTACCGATCGGCAGGTAGGTGCTTCTGGTCGAATCCAGATCGACACGGAAGAACGCCACGTCGTCCGAGCATTCCGCCGGGCCGTAGGCGTTCACCAGGCCGATCTGTGGATAACGCAGCAGCCACTGCCTGGCCAGTTCAGGCGGCATCGCTTCACCGGTCGGCAGCATCCAGCGCAGGCCAGCCAGATTGACGCGCTCTTCGGCCAGCAGGCCCTGGATCAGCGAGGGTACGCTTTCCAGCACGGTGATGCCCTGGGTTTGGACGTGCGCCAGCAGCGCCTGCGGATCGCGGGCGATGTCGTTCGGCACGATATCCACACGGGCACCGAACAGCGGTGCGGCGAGGAACTGCCAGACCGAAATGTCGAAGCTCTGCGAGGCGGTCTGGGCGATCACGTCGGCGTCGCTCAGGTCAAGGTACGGCACCTTGCTCAACTGGTTGTTGAGCATGCCGCGCTGCTCGACCATCACGCCTTTCGGCAGGCCGGTGGAGCCGGAGGTGAAGATCACGTACGCGAGGTTGTCCGGCGTGCTGTAGCGGCCCGGGTTATCCACAGACGCGGCGCTCTGCTGGACCTGTTCCCAGACCAGCAGTTGCACAGCGGTGTTGTCGGCGATCAGCTCACGGGCCTGTTGCTCACACTCGGCGCTGCACACCAGCACCGGTGCACCGCTCTGGGCGATCACACCGCTCAAACGCTGATTCGGCAATGCCGGATCCAGCGGCAGATAACCCGCGCCGGCCTTGAAGCTGCCGACAATCATGCCCAGCAGATCCGGGCCGCGCTCGGCGAGCAAGGCGATCGGCTGGTCGAAACCGACGCCCGCCGCGATCAGTGCATGGCCGAGACGGTTGGCGGCTACGTTCAGTTCAGCGTAGGTATCGCGACGTTCCAGGCAGGACACGGCGACCCGCTCCGGATGCGCAGCCACCTGCTCCTCGAACAGCGAAACGTAGCTGCGCTCCAGCGGATACTCGTGGGCGCTCTGGTTGCAGCCCTGCACCAGGAACTCGCGTTCGGCCTCGCCCAGCAGCGGCAACTCGGCCATATCGCCATGGAAACCTTCCACCAGCGCCAGCAGCAGGCGCTTGAACTCGGCCAGCATGCCTTCGACGGTGGGCTGGTCGAAATAGCGCTGGTCGTAGGACAGGTGCAGGCCGAGGTCGTCGCCCGGATAGCAGACGGCGGTCAGCGGGTAGTTGGTGTGGGTGCGGCCGGAATCCGAGGTGGCGTTCAGGCTCTGCGCCCGGTCCAGCACCGAGACTTCCACCGGGGCGTTCTCGAACACGAACAGGCTGTCGAACAGCGGCAGGCCCTTGGGCAGCTCGCTGTGTTCCTGGATGTTCACCAGCGGCAGGTACTCGTACTCGCGCAGTTGCATGTTGCTGTCGAGCAGGCCGTTCAGCCACTGGCGCACGCTCTGGCGCTCGCCATCACGGGGCAGGCCGACCCGCAGGGCGATGGTGTTGATGAACAGGCCGACGGTGCGCTGCATCTGCGGCATGTCCACCGGGCGCCCGGCCACGGTGACGCCGAACACGACGTCGCGGTCGCCGCTCAGGCGCCGCAGGGTCAGGGCCCAGGCCGCCTGGGCGAAGGTGTTGACGGTCAGTTGATGCTGCTGGGCAAGCTCGCGCAGCTTCGCGCCATCGCGCTCGTCGAGACGGGTGTAGACGTCGCCGACGATCATGCCGCCGTGCTCGCCGGCATGCTCGCGCAGGTACGGACGGTCGCTCGGGATCGGCGTCGGCCGCTCGAAGCCGCGCAGGTTGTCGCGCCACCAGGTACGTGCCTGCTCGAGGCCACGCTGTTGCAGCCAGCCGATGTAGTCGCGGTAGCGCGGCGGCGGCGCCAGTTGTGCGTCGCGGCCTTCACCCAAGGCCATGTAGAGATCGAAGAAGTCGTTCATCAGCAGCGAACGGCACCAGGCATCGATGAGGATGTGGTGGTTGCTCATCATGAACCAGTAGCTCGCCTCGCCGACGCGGATCAAGCGCAGGTGGAACGGCGCCTGGTGCAGCAGATCGAAACCGGCCTCGCGCTCGCGCTTGTGCAGCGCCTGCAGGCGCGGCTCCTGCTCGTCGGCCGGGACATCGCGCCAGTCGAGGTAGTCGACGGCGGTATCGCCGGGCTTGTGGATCACCTGCAGCATGGTTTGGCCGACGTCCCAGCAGAAAGACGCACGCAGCGCTTCGTGACGGGCTACCACGGCCTGCCAGGCGCGGGCGAAACGCTCGGGGTCCAGCGCGCTGTTGATGCGGTAGCGGTCCTGCATGTAGTACAGGCCGGTGCCCGGCTCCAGCAGGGTGTGCAGCAGCATGCCTTCCTGCATCGGCGTCAGCGGATAGACGTCCTCGATGCGCGCTGCCGGCACAGGCAACGCGTCCAGTTGCGCCTGGGTCAGGGTCGCCAGCGGGAAATCGGACGGTGTCAGGCCGCCATTGCCCTCGGTGACGCAATGCGCCACCAGCGCCTGCAACTGCTCCAGGTAGGCATGGGCCAGGGCGTCGATGGCCCCGACCTCGTGCCGTTCTGCGCTGAAGGTCCAGCGCAGCACCAGCTCGCCGGCGTAGACCTGGGCGTCGATGCTCAATTCGTTGGGCAGCGGCGCCTGGGGGTCGTGGGCGGTGCCGGCGGAGGCTTCCAGCGGCCGGAACAGTGCATCGCTGGCGAAGCTCTGGTCGAACTGGCCGAGGTAGTTGAAGGTCACCGGTGCCACCGGCAACGCCTGCAGGGCAGCGCGGCTGGCATCGTCGCCGAGGTAGCGCAGCACACCATAACCGAGGCCCTTGTGCGGCACCTGGCGCAGTTGTTCCTTGATCGCCTTGATCGACGCGGCGTCATCGCCCGCCACCGGGGTCAGGCGCAGTGGATAGGCGCTGGTGAACCAGCCGACGCTGCGGGTCAGGTCGATTTCGTCGAACAGGGTTTCGCGGCCATGGCCTTCCAGTTGCACCAGGGCCGAGGCTTCGCCGGTCCACTGGCACAGCACGCGGGCCAGGGCGGTCAGCAGCAGGTCGTTGATCTGGGTGCGGTAGGCCGCCGGGGCGTCCTGCAGCAACTGCCGGGTGCGCTGGCTGTCCAGGCGCACGCTGAGGGTGCTGGCGTGCAGGTTCTGCTGGCCGCCGTCGGTGCGGGTGCCCGGCAGTTGCACGGCGCTGCCCTGCAAGTGTGCCTGCCACCACTGGCGCTCTTCGCGCAGCGATTCGCTGGCGGCGTAGTGCTCAAGGCGCTGGGCCCAGTCGCGCAGGGCGCTGGTCTTGGCCGGCAGTTGCACGGCCTCGCCTGCTTGCAACTGGCGATAGACGTTTTGCAGGTCTTCCAGCAGCACCCGCCAGGACACACCGTCCACCACCAGGTGATGGATCGCCAGCAACAGGCGCTGCCGGCCTTGCCCGTCGCTGACCAGCACGGCACGCAGCAGCGGGCCGTTGGCCAGGTCGAGGCTGCGCTGGGCGTCGTCGAACAGCGCGGTGCACTGGCCCAGGTCGGCGACTTCGGCGACGTGCAGCAGATTGTCGTCCGCCGCTTCGGCAAAGCGCGCCTGCCACTGGCCATCCTGCTCGGTGAAGCGCAGGCGCAGGGCGTCGTGGTGCTGTTGCACCGCCGCCAGCGCCTGCGCCAGCAACGGCGCTTGCAGGCCGCTGGTCGGTTCCAGCAGTACCGCCTGGTTCCAGTGTTCACGGCGGACCATCGGGGTCTCGAAGAACCAGTGCTGGATCGGCGTCAGCGCCGAGGTGCCAGTCAGCGGTCCCTGTTCGGCGCTGACCACTTCCTGGGTGGTCGCCACGGCAGCAAGGGTCTGCACAGTCTGGTGCTGGAACAGGTCGCGGGGGCTGAAGTGGATGCCCGCCGCACGGGCGCGGCTGACCACCTGGATCGACAGGATCGAGTCGCCACCCAGTTCGAAGAAGTTGTCGTGGACGCCGACCTGGGCGACGTTCAGCACCTCGCTCCAGATCTGCGCCAGGGTCTGCTCCAGTGCGCTGTTGGGCGCCACGTAGTGCTGGCGGTTCAGTTCCGGATCCGGCGCTGGCAGCGCACGGCGGTCGAGCTTGCCGTTGGCGGTCAGCGGCATGGCGTCCAGCAGGATCAGGTGGGTCGGCACCATGTAGTCCGGCAGTTGCGCCTTGAGCGCCGCCTTCAGTTCATCGCGCAGGTGCGCCTGTTGCGCCTCGCCCTGGCCGGCGACATCACTGACCAGGTAACCGGCCAGCTGCTTGCCCGCCGGCGTGTCCAGCGCCAGCACCACGGCTTCGCGGATGGCGGCGTGGTCCAGCAGGCGGGTTTCGATTTCGCCCAGCTCGATACGGAAGCCGCGGATTTTCACCTGATGGTCGACCCGGCCGATGTATTCCACCAGGCCGTCGGCGCGCTGGCGCACCAGGTCGCCGGTGCGGTACAGGCGCCCGCCCTCGCTGGCGAACGGATCGGCGACAAAGCGCTCGGCGGTCAGCCCCGGACGCTCGTGATAGCCGACCGCCAGGCCGGCACCGCCGACGTACAGTTCACCGGTGGCGCCCTGTGGCACCAGGGCCAGGTCGGTGTCGAGGATGTAGGCCACCCGCGCCCCCACCACGCTGCCGATCGGCACGCTGGCCTGGCCTTCTTCCAGTTCGGCCGGCGACAGGCAGGCCAGCGGCATGACCACGGTTTCGGTCGGGCCGTAGGCGTTGAAGAACAGCGCCGGGGCGAAGGCTGCGCGGATCCGTTGCAGGTGCTCGCCGGTCAGCGCCTCGCCACCGGTGATGCACATGCGCACCGGCAGACGCTGCTCCTGGGTGGCCAGCCATTGCGCCAACTGGCTGCCGTAGCTCGGGGTGAAACCGAGGATGGTCACGCCCTGCTCGCGGATCAGCGTGCAGATTTCCTCGGCGTCCCACTGGCCTTGCGCACGCAACACCAGCCGCGCACCGGTCAGCAGCGGCACCAGCAGGCGCTCGGTGGCGGCGTCGAAGTTGATCGAATAGAAATGCAGCTCGCAATCGTCGGCACGCATGTCGAAGCGCTTGATCACCGCCTGGCAGTGCATGGCGATTTCGCCATGGCTGACCACCACGCCTTTCGGCAGGCCGGTGGAGCCGGAGGTGTAGATCAGGTAGGCCTGGTGCTGCGGCAGGCTGACGAACGGCGGCTCGCTGTCCGGGTAGCCCGCAAGTTTGGGCAGGTCGTCTTCCAGGCTCCAGCGCGCCACGCCTTCGGGCAGCTCGCCGAGGGCATCGAGCAGTGCGGCGCCGCTGAGCAGCAGGCGCACGCCGCTGTCCTTGATCATGTATTGCAGGCGTTCCAGCGGGTATTCCGGGTCCAGCGGCACATAGGCGCCACCGGCCTTGAGGATCGCCAGCAGGCCCACCACCATCTCCAGCCCGCGCTCCAGCGCCAGGCCCACCCGCACCTGCGGGCCGACACCACGCTCGCGGAGCATCCAGGCCAGGCGGTTGACCTGGGCGTCCAGCTCGCCGTAGCTCAGGGTCTGGCCACGGAAGGTCAGCGCACCGGCCTCGGGGTTGGCCCGCACGCGCTCGCTGAACAGGCTGTGGATGCACTGGTCCAGGCGCTGCTCGCCCGGCTCGGCGCCGAGGCTGTCGAGCAGCCCCTGACGCTCGTCGGCGGCCAGCAACGGCAGCTCGCCAAGGCGCTGGTGCGGATCGGCCAGCAGCGCCTGCAGCAGGTTGCGCCAGTGGGCAGCCATGCGGGCGATACGCGGCTCGTCGAACAGGTCGGTGCTGTAGGTCAGGCAGCAACCGAGGCGGTGATCCAGCTCGGTGACTTCCAGGTTGAGGTCGAACTTGGTGGCGCGGGCGTCGTTGACCAGGTACTCCACGGTCATCCCGGCCAGCTCGCGGCTCTGCTGGAATTCCCAGCGCTGCACGTTGCACATCACCTGGAACAGCGGGTTCCAGGCGGCGCTGCGCGGCGGTTGCAGGGCTTCCACCAGATGGTCGAACGGCAGGTCCTGGTGGGACTGGCCTTCGATGACGGTGTGGCGGACCTGCTCGAACAGTTCGCCGACGCTCATCTGCCCGTCCAGTTGCACGCGCAGCACCTGGGTGTTGAGGAAGGCACCGATCAGCCCTTCGCTTTCCGGACGGATACGGTTGGCCACCGGCGCGCCGATGCGCAGGTCGGTCTGGCCGCTGTAGCGGTAGAGCAGCACCGCCAGGGCGGCGGTCATGGTCATGAACAGGGTCAGGCCGTTCGTCGCGTTGAAGGCGCGCACGCGGCCGGCCAGTTCATCGCTCAGATCGAAGCGGAACAGTTCGCCCTGGTGGCTCTGCACCGGGGGACGCGGACGGTCGCCCGGCAGTTCCAGCAGCGGGTGCTCCTTGCCCAGTTGTGCCGTCCAGTAGTCCAGTTGACGCTGGCGCTCGCCGGATTCCAGCCACTGCCGTTGCCACACGCTGTAGTCGAGGTATTGCACCGCCAGCGGCTCCAGCGGCGACGGTTTGCCGTCGAGGAAAGCCTCGTAGAGCAGCCCCAGTTCGCGGGCGAAGATGTCCATTGCCCAGCCTTCGGTGACGATGTGGTGCAGGGTCAGGACGAGGTAGTGTTCCTGCTCGCCGGCCTTGACCAGGCAGGCGCGCAGCAGCGGGCCGGTTTCCAGGTCGAAGGGCGTGTGCGCTTCGCTGTCGGCGAAGGCCTGCAGGCGAGCCTGGCGTTCGGCGGCCGGCAGCGCCGAGATATCCAGCCACTGCATGGCCACGCCGGTGTCTTCGGCGACTTTCTGGCAGGCCACGCCGTTGACGCTGGGGAAGGTGGTGCGCAGGGTTTCGTGGCGCAGGATCAACGCCTGCAACGCGGCCTCGAAGCAACCGATATCGAAGGCGCCGCTCAGGCGCGCCATGCCGCCGACGTTGTACGCAGGGCTGTCCGGCTCCATCTGCCAGAGGAACCACATGCGCTGCTGCGAATAGGACAGCGGCACCGGCTGGCTACGATCGACTTTGCCGATGGCCTGCTGGCTGTTGCGCTCGCCCGCGGCCTGCAGCGCGGCCACTGTGGCAGCGAAGTCACCCAGCTCGCGGTGCTCGAACAGCACCCGCAGCGGCAGCTCGACGTCGCAGCGCAGGCGCACCCGGGAGATGATCTGGGTCGCCAGCAGCGAATGGCCGCCGAGTTCGAAGAAGTCATCGGCCAGGCCGATGCGCGGCACGCCCAGCACATCGCGCCAGATGGCGGCGATGCCCTGCTCCAGCTCGGTACGCGGCTCGATGTGTTCGCGGGACTGCCACTGCGGCTCGGGCAGTGCGCGGCGGTCCAGCTTGCCGCTCGGGCCCAGCGGCATCACGTCCATGCGCACCAGTTGCGCCGGCACCATGTACTCGGGCAGTTCCAGCGCCAGCTCGGCCTTGAGCCGGGCAATCTGCGCGGCCTCGCCCTCCTCGCTCGCCTCGGCGGTGAAGTAGCCCACCAGTTGCGGGCCGGAGACGGTCTCGCGCACCAGCACTGCCGCCTGGCCGACACCGTCCAGGGCCAGCAGGCGCGCTTCGATTTCCTGCGGCTCGACGCGGAAACCGCGCAGCTTCACCTGATGGTCGAGGCGGCCGAAATACTCCAGCGCGCCATCGGCGGCCCAGCGCACGCGGTCGCCGGTGCGGTACAGGCGCGAACCCGGCGCGCCGGCGGCATCCGGCACAAAGCGTTCGGCGGTCAGTGCCGCACGGCCCAGATAACCACGGGCCAGACCGATACCACCGATGCACAGCTCGCCGGCCACGCCGTCCGGCTGGGCGTTCAGTTCGCCGTCCAGCACCCGGCAGACCACGTTGCCCAGCGGGCGACCGATGGGCGAACGGGCGCCGTCGCTCACCTGGCAATGCCAGTGGGTGACGTTGATGGCGGTCTCGGTGGGGCCGTAGCGGTTGTGTAACTGGGCGTCGGGCAGTTGTGCCAGCACGCGGTTGCGCAGTTCGGCGGGCAACGCCTCGCCACCGGAGAACACCCGGCGCAGGCTGGTGCAGCCGGCAGTCAGCGGCTCGTCGATGAACAGTTGCAGCAGCGGCGGCACGAAGTGCAGCGTGGTCACGCCGTGCTCGCGTACCAGTTGCGCGATGCGGTGCGGATCGCGGTGCTCGCCGGGGCCGGCGATGACCAGGCGGCAGCCGGTGATCAGCGGCCAGAAGCACTCCCACACCGATACGTCGAAGCTGATCGGCGCCTTCTGCATCAGCACGTCGGTGTCGTTCAACTGATAAGTGGCCTGCATCCATTGCAGGCGCTCGGCCAGGGCCGCCCAGGTATTGCCGACGCCTTTGGGCAGGCCGGTGGAGCCGGAGGTGTAGATCACGTAGGCGAGGTTGTCGCCGTGCAGGTGCAGGCCCGGCGCGTGGCTCGGCCAGGTGTCCAGCTTGAGGGTGTCGAGGGCGATGGCGCTGACGCCTTCGGCGCTCGGCATGTCGCCCAGCAGGTGGCTCTGGGTCAGCAGCAGCGAGACCTTGCTGTCAGCCAGCATGTAGGCCAGGCGCTCGCTCGGGTAATCCGGGTCCAGCGGCACCCAGGCGCCGCCCGCCTTGACGATGGCCAGCAGGCCGATCAGCAGTTGCGGCGAACGCTCCACGGCGATGGCCACTTTCACGTCCGGGCCGACGCCCTTGTCGCGCAGGTAGTTGGCCAGGCGGTTGGCCTGCTGGTGCAAGGCGGCGTAGTCGAGGCTGCAGCCGTCCCACACCAGCGCGGTGCGCTCGGGGCTGCGCTGGGCCTGTTCGTTGAGCAGTTCCGGCAGCCAGCGGCTGGCCGGGGTGCACGGAGCGACGCTCCAGTCGTGCTGGCGCGCCCGTTCGGCGTCGTCCAGCAGTTGCAGGTCGCCGAGGGCAATGTCGGCGCTGGCGCTGACCTGGGTCAGCAGGCGCACGTAATGGGCGGCGAGGCGCACGATGGTGGCGCGTTCGAACAGCTCGTCGGCGTAGTCGAACGACAGGTGGATGCGGCCGCTGCGGTCTTCCTCGCTGTGCAGTTGCAGGTCGAACTTGGCTTCGCGGCTGTGCCAGGGCAGTTCATCGGCCAGCAGCCCCGGCAGACGGCGCAGGGCACCCAGGTCGCGCTGCTGGTGGTTGAACATGACCTGGAACATGCCTTGCTCACGGGCCTGCGGGAAGGCTTCCACCAGTTGGTCGAACGGCAGGTCCTGGTTGGCCTGGGCCTCCAGTGCCGCCTGGCGGGTGCGGCCGAGCAGTTCGGCGAACGGCAGGCGCGCATCCAGCTCGGCACGCAGCACCAGGGTGTTGATGAAGAAGCCGATCAGGCCCTGGGTTTCCTGGCGCGGGCGGTTGGCGCCGGGGACGCCGATGCGGATATCGGTCTGGCCGCTGTAGCGGTGCAGCAGGCTCTGGAAGCCGGCCAGCAACAGCATGAACGGCGTAGAACCATGGCCCTGCGCCGCCGCTTTCACGGCCTGGCTCAGTTCGGCGCTCAGGCGCAGGCTGTAGCGTGAGGCGCTGTGCTGCTGGCGGGCGGAACGCGGGTGGTCGGAGCTCAGGTTCAGGCTTGGCTGTTCATCGCCAAGCTGGGCTTTCCAGTAGTCCAGTTGGCGCTGCGCTTCACCGCGGGCCAGCCAGTCGCGCTGCCACTGGCCGTAGTCGGCGTAGCGCACCGGCAGCGGCTCCAGCGCCAGCGGCTGGCCCTGCACGGCGGCGGCATAGAGCCGCGAGAACTCGTCGATCAGCACGTTCAGCGACCAGCCGTCGGCGATGATGTGGTGCAGGGTCACCAGCAACTGGTGCTCTTGCTCGTCCAGGCAGACCAGCCGTACCCGCAGCAGCGGACCGTGCTCAAGGTCGAACGGCAGGCGCGCCTGTTCTTCGCGCAGGGCCTGGGCGCGGCCGCGACGCTCGTCTTCGTCCAGCTCGCTGAGGTCGATGCGCTGGAAGTCGAACGGCGCAGCGGCGTCGATGCGTTGCAGGGCCACGCCGTCCACCTCATAGAAGCGGGTGCGCAGGGATTCATGGCGTTCTACCAGACGCTGGAAGGCGCTGCGCAGGGCCTCTTCGTCCAGCTCGCCGCGCAGGTGGAGGCCGGCGGGGATGTTGTAGGCGCTGCTCTGCGGATCCAGTTGCCAGGTGAACCACAGGCGGTTCTGTGCCAGCGATTGTGGCAGCGCTTCGTCACCGGCCAGGCGAACGATGCCGTCCTGGGCCGGGGCACCGGACTGCACGTTTTCGATGGCGGCGACGAAGCTGTCCAGGGTCGGCGATTCGAACAGCAGGCGCAGGCTCATCTCAATGCCTAGCGCCTCGCGCAGGCTGGCGACCACCTGGGTGGCGACGATGGAGTTGCCGCCCAGCAGGAAGAAGTGATCGTCGGCGGCGATGTCCTCGGCCTGCAGGTGCTCGCGCCAGGTGCGGGCCACCAGCTCGCGCAGGTCGGACTGCGCCAGGGTCGCATCGCTGGCCTTGGCCGCGACCGCCTGCTGCGGGAACACGGCGTAGCTGTCGAGGCTGCCATCGGCCAGGCGGGTGCGGCAGGCGGAGCGTTGCAGCTTGCCGCTGGAGGTCTTCGGCAATGCACCCGGGTTGAGCAGCACCACCACGCTCGGGGCTTGCTGGAAGGCGTCGGCCACGGCGTGGCGCAGACGGTTGATCAGCTCGTCGGCGGGTACGCTCTTCTGCACGCTGCGGCCGATTTCCGCAGCGATGCCGATGCCTTCGAGGCCGTCCTGGGTGATGGCGAAAGCCGCGACGCGACCTTTGCGCACCACGTCCACCTCGCGCTCGACGGTCTGCTCGATGTCCTGTGGATACAGGTTCTGCCCGCGCACGATCAGCATGTCTTTCAGGCGACCGGTGATGTACAGCTCACCTTCGCGCAGAAAGCCCAGGTCGCCGGTGCGCAGCCAGGTCTGGCCGTCGTGCTGGACGAAGGTCCTGGCGGTGGCTTCAGGGTTGCGCCAGTAGCCATGGGCGATACTCGGGCCACAGGCCCAGACTTCACCCACCTGGTTTTCATCCAGCACGGCGAGGCTTTGCGGGTCGGCGATCAGCACGCCGTGCTCCGGCTGACGGGTGCCACAGCTCATCACCGGGCTGCCCTGCCCCGGTTCGGCGACGTTGCGCGCCAGCGCCTGCTCGTCGAGGCGCAGGTGCGGTATGCCCTGGCCGCGCTTGCCCCCGGCGACGAACAGGGTCGCTTCGGCCAGGCCGTAGGACGCGAAGAAGCTGCTGGACTGGAAGCCGCAGCCGGCGAACTTCTCGGCGAAGGCGTCGAGGCTGTCGAGGCGGATCGGTTCGGAGCCGGAATAGGCCACGCGCCAGCCGCTCAGGTCGAGACGGGCCAGGGCCGAGTCGCTGACCCGGGCGGCGCACAGTTGGTAGGCGAAGTCCGGGCCACCGCTGATGGTGCCCTTGTAGTCGCTGATCGCTTCCAGCCAGCGCAGCGGCCGGGTGAGGAAGTAGGCCGGCGACATCAGCACGCAGGGCACACCGCTGAAAATCGGCTGCAGCAGGCCGCCGATCAGGCCCATGTCGTGGTACAGCGGCAGCCAGCTGACGATGACGTCATCGGGGTTGATGTCGATACCGAAGCCGTGGCGGATCAGTTGTTCGTTGGCCACCAGGTTGCCGTGGCTGACCTGCACGCCCTTGGGCAGCGCGGTGGAGCCGGAGGTGTATTGCAGGAAGGCGATGTGCTCACCGGTCAGCTCCGGCGCTTGCCAGGTCTCGGCGGCCGCGTTGTCCAGGGTGTCGACGCAGAGCAGTTGCGGCGCGCCTTCGGCGGCCAGTTCCGCGACTTCCAGCAGACTGCTGCGCAGGGCTTCGGCGGTCAGCACCAGGCGCGGCTCGGCGTCGGCGATGATCGACAGCAGGCGCTCCTGGTGGTGGCGGCGATTGGACTCCGGCGGATAGGCCGGCACCGCGATCACGCCGGCATAGAGGCAGCCGTAGAAGGCGGCTACGTAGTCCGGGCCGCTGGGGAACAGCAGGATGGCCCGGTCGCCCAGCGTGGCGTTGGCCTGCAGGGCGGCGGCAATGGTGCGGGCGCGCAGGTCCAGGTCACGGTAGGTCAGCACGGTGCCCTGGTCCTGCTCGTCGGAGAGGAAACGCAGCGCCAGCTTGTCCGGTGTCTGGGCGGCACGGCGCTGGAGGGACTGGGCCAGGGTGACTGGAAGTTCGAACGCATCCATGGGGGGTTCCTGCTAGATTCGGCGTGGCAAAAAAAGGGTCGGGGTGACGAAAAGAAAACGCGCCCGCCAAAGCCGGCGCGTGTGCGGCAGCGGTCTCAGCCGGCCGCCAGGGCCGGTTGCCGGGCCTGGCGATTGCGCCAGCAGGTCAGGTGCTGGTCGGCATAGCGGCGCAACTGGCGCAGCAGTTGCGCCTGTTCGTCGATCAGGTAGAAGTGATGGCCTTCGAACATGTCGAGGGAGAAGCCGGTGCTGGTCTCTTCCTGCCAGTCCAGCAGTTCCTCGACCTTGACCGTGTCGCGCTTGCCGCCGAACACATGGATCGGCACCGCCAGCGGCTCGCGGCGGCCATAGATGAAACTGCCGCAGAGCAGGAAGTCGGCCCGCAGGATCGGCAGCACCAGTTCCAGCAGTTCCTGGTTGGCGATCACGCTTTCACTGGTGCCGCCGAGTTCGCGCAGGCGCGCGATCAGTTCGTCGTCGCTTTTCTCGATGGCGTATTCGCTGACATCGCGGCGGGCGGGGCCGGCGGTGGCCGAGGTGAACAGCGCCAGCGGCGACGGCAGGCCGCGCTCGCGCAGGACGTGGGCCAGTTCGAAGGCCAGCAGGCCACCGAGGCTGTGGCCGAACAGGGCGTAGGGGCGATCAAGTTCGACGCTGATCTCGTCGGCCAGGACGTTGGCCAGGCGCACGATGTCGGTGTGCAGCGGCTCGTCCATGCGCCGGCCACGGCCAGGCAGTTCGAGCGGCCGGACGTTCAGCCAGGTCGGCAGCTTCTGCCGCCAGGGGCTGTAGCACATGGCGCTGGCGCCGGAGTAAGGCAGGCAGAACAGGGTCAGGCCGGATGCTTCGCGAGGGATGCCCATTTGTCGTTTTCCTGTGGGTGCACGCCCCGGCCATGACAACGGCCGGGCTTGTCTCCCAAAAGAACGGATGGGGTGTAGAAATAATTAGTCGCATCTGCGGACAGGACAGGCTCAACCACCTGTGGGAGCCGGCGTTGCCGGCGATGAGGGCCCCGAGAGCGTCAGAGGGAAAACACAAACGACAGAAACGAAAAAAGCGACCCTAAGGTCGCTTTCTTCGTTGCTTCGAGGAGTTCAAGGGCCTCGAGGCGAGTATGGCGCAGCGGACGGGACTCGAACCCGCGACCCCCGGCGTGACAGGCCGGTATTCTAACCGACTGAACTACCGCTGCGTATCTCACAGACTTGCGTCCGTTTGAAACTGGGATCTGGCCTGAAGGCTTCGGTACCTTCGGACCTCAAACCGGTAATTAAACCGATCTGGAGAAAAGTGGCGCAGCGGACGGGACTCGAACCCGCGACCCCCGGCGTGACAGGCCGGTATTCTAACCGACTGAACTACCGCTGCGCGATGTGGACTTGCGTCCTGTTCCTCTCTGGTGAGCCGTTTCTTTCGAATCGACCCGGGTCAGGAACTTCTCAGGAAGTGGTGGGTGATGACGGGATCGAACCGCCGACCCTCTGCTTGTAAGGCAGATGCTCTCCCGGCTGAGCTAATCACCCAATCTCGTCAAACCTAACTTTTCTGATTCACCGCTTTCGCTGTGTTTCTGCTTTGTTACGTTTGCTTCGCTGAGGCCGCGAAATTTACGCAGGTAACGAACCTAAGTCAATAGCCCCGTTGAAGTTTTTTTCAAAAAGGTGCTTTTGAGTTGCAAGCTGCAAGCTTCAAGCTGCAAGAAGAAGCAAAAGCAAAAGCTAGGCGTATCGCGTATCGCGTACCGCTTGGAGCTTGGAGCTTGCAACTACCGATAGATCATCTTCTTGGTCATGCCACCGTCGACGACGAACTCCTGGCCCGTGACGAACCCGGCATTCTTCGACAGCAACCACGATACCGTGGCCGCCACGTCCTCCACCGTCCCTACCCTGCCCGCCGGATGCTGGGCATGGTCGGCTTCACTCAACGGTTCGGCACGGCGCACGGAAGGATCACGGGCGTCGATCCAGCCAGGGCTGACGGCATTGACGCGGATCTCCGGGCCCAGGCTCATGGCCAGGGCGTGAGTCAGCGCCAACAGTCCGCCCTTGCTCGCCGCGTAGGCTTCGGTGTCTGGCTCGGACTGGCCGGCACGGGTCGAGGTCAGGTTAACGATGGCCCCGCAATGGGCGCGCAGGTAAGGCGCGCAATGCTTGGCCAGCAACATCGGCCCGCTCAGGTTGACCGCCAGTACACGGTTCCAGTGAGCGAGGCTGAGGCTTTCGAGGGTGGTGTTGTGCGGGTCGGCAATCGCCGCGTTGCACACCAATGCATCCAGGCGACCGAACTGGCCGAGGACCTCGGCCACACCGGTCGACACCTGGTTCTCGTCGGCGACATCCATGCCGACGAACCAGGCGTTGTCGCCCAGCACCTTGGCGACCTTGGCCCCGCGCACACGGTCAAGGTCGGTCAGGACCACTTGCCAGCCCTCGGCAATCAGCCAGGCGGCGATGCCCAGGCCAATGCCGCGGGCGGCGCCGGTAACCAGCGCCACGCGACCATTGTGGTTGCTGTCGGCAACCGACCAGTCGATCACAGCGCGGCCAGCCCGCGTGCGAGGTCGTTCTGCAGGTCGACCACGTCTTCCAGGCCCACGGCGACACGGATCAGGCTGTCGCGGATGCCGGCGGCTTCACGCTCCTGCGGCGACAGACGGCCGTGGGAGGTGGTGCCCGGGTGGGTGATGGTGGTCTTGCTGTCGCCGAGGTTGGCGGTGATGGAGATCAGGCGGGTCGCGTCGATGAAACGCCATGCGCCGTCCTTGCCACCCTTGACCTCGAAGCTCACCACCGCACCGAAGCCCTTCATCTGGCGCTTGGCCAGTTCGTGCTGCGGATGGCTCTGAAGCCCGGCGTAGTGAACCTTCTCGATGCCGTCCTGCTGCTCCAGCCACTCGGCCAGGGCCTGGGCATTGGCGCAGTGGGCGCGCATGCGCAGGTTCAGGGTTTCGAGACCCTTGAGGAAGATCCAGGCGTTGAACGGGCTCAGCGACGGACCGGCGGTGCGCAGGAAGCCCACCACTTCTTTCATCTGCTCGCTGCGACCGGCCACCACGCCGCCCATGCAACGGCCCTGGCCGTCGATGAACTTGGTGGCCGAGTGCACGACGATGTCCGCGCCCAGTTTCAGCGGCTGCTGCAGCGCCGGGGTGCTGAAGCAGTTGTCCACCACCAGCATGGCGCCCTTGGCGTGGGCGATCTCGGCGAGTTCAGCGATGTCCACCAGTTCGGCCAGCGGGTTGGACGGCGATTCGACGAACAACAGCTTGGTGTTGGCCTTGATCGCCTGCTCCCAGGCCGACAGGTCGGCCAGCGGCACGTAGTCGACCTGCACGCCGAAGCGCTTGAAGTACTTCTCGAACAGGCTGATGGTCGAACCGAACACGCTCTGCGAAACCAGTACATGGTCGCCGGCGCTGCACAGCGCCATTACCGTGGACAGGATCGCGGCCATGCCGGTGGACGTGGCGACCGCCTGCTCGGCGCTTTCCAGGGCGGCGATGCGCTCCTCGAAGGCCCGGACGGTCGGGTTGGTGTAACGCGAATAGACATTGCCTGGAACTTCGCCTGCGAACCGCGCCGCGGCATCGGCCGCGGTACGGAACACGTAGCTGGAGGTGAAGAACAGCGGGTCGCTGTGCTCACCTTCCGGCGTGCGATGCTGGCCGGCGCGTACCGCCAGCGTATCGAAAGCGACCCCTTCGAGGTCGCTGTCCAGGCGCCCGGCATCCCATTCCTGTGTCATGCCGTTGCTCCCCTCTATCAGTTGTTGTGAAGGTCGATGATCGCGCTGACCGCCTGGTTCTTGGCCTTGGCGAGGTCGTTGCGGGCCCGTTCGATGCGATCCAGATAGGCTTCGTCGACGTCGCCGGTGACGTACTGGCCGTCGAATACCGCGCAGTCGAAGTGCTCGATCTTGATCTTGCCGCCGCCCACCGCTTCGATCAGGTCAGGCAGGTCCTGGTAGACCAGCCAGTCGGCGCCGATCAGGTCGGCGACGTCCTGGGTGCTGCGGTTGTGGGCGATCAGCTCGTGGGCGCTCGGCATGTCGATGCCGTAGACGTTGGGGAAACGCACGGCCGGGGCTGCGGAACAGAAGTACACGTTCTTCGCGCCGGCTTCGCGGGCCATCTGGATGATCTGCTTGCAGGTGGTGCCGCGCACGATGGAGTCGTCCACCAGCATCACGTTCTTGCCACGGAATTCGAGTTCGATGGCATTGAGCTTCTGGCGCACGGATTTCTTGCGCGCCGCCTGGCCCGGCATGATGAAGGTACGGCCGATGTAGCGGTTCTTGACGAAACCTTCGCGGAACTTGACGCCCAGGTGGTTGGCCAGCTCGAGGGCGGCGGTCCGGCTGGTGTCGGGAATCGGGATGACCACGTCGATGTCGTGGTCCGGACGCTCGCGCTGGATCTTCTCGGCCAGCTTCTCGCCCATGCGCAGGCGCGCCTTGTACACCGACACGCCGTCGATGATCGAATCGGGACGGGCCAGGTAGACGTGCTCGAAGATGCACGGCGAGAGTTTCGGGTTGGCCGCGCACTGACGGGTGTGCAGCTTGCCCTCTTCAGTGATGTAGACCGCTTCGCCCGGCGCCAGGTCGCGGATCAGGGTGAAGCCGAGCACGTCCAGGGAAACGCTTTCGGAAGCGATCATGTACTCGACGCCTTCGTCGGTGTGACGCTGGCCGAAGACGATCGGGCGGATGCCGTTCGGGTCGCGGAAGCCGACGATGCCGTAGCCAGTGATCATCGCCACCACGGCGTAGCCGCCAACGCAGCGGTTGTGCACGTCGGTGACGGCAGCGAACACGTCTTCCTCGGTCGGTTGCAGCTTGCCACGCACCGCCAGCTCATGGGCGAAGACGTTGAGCAGGACTTCCGAGTCGGAGTTGGTGTTGACGTGACGCAGGTCGGACTCGTAGATCTCCTTGGCCAGCTGTTCGACGTTGGTCAGGTTGCCGTTGTGCGCCAGGGTGATGCCGTACGGCGAGTTGACGTAGAACGGCTGGGCCTCGGCCGAAGTCGAGCTGCCTGCGGTTGGGTAGCGCACGTGGCCGATGCCCATGTGACCGACCAGGCGCTGCATATGGCGCTGCTGGAAGACGTCACGGACCAGGCCGTTGTCCTTGCGCAGGAATAACCGGCCATCATGGCTGGTCACAATACCGGCAGCGTCCTGGCCGCGGTGCTGGAGGACCGTTAGCGCGTCATACAGCGCCTGATTGACGTTCGACTTACCGACGATACCGACGATGCCACACATGCGACGCAACCCCTACTTAATGAAACTGGACTGAACAGCGCTCAAGGCGTTTTAGGGCCGAGGAGCTGTTCCTTGAACGGGAGATCAGCGGGTGCGCTGATCCCGCTGGCTAGCCACTGGCTGGTGAACCCGAGAATCAGGTTCTTCGACCAGTCGGCCACCAATAGAAATTGTGGCAAGAGTCGCGACTCCTGCCACCACGGATCCTGTTGTACCGGGCCCAGGCTCAGCAGCCCGACCGCTACCACCACCAGCAAGGCCCCGCGGGCGGCACCGAAGGCCATGCCCAGGAAGCGATCGGTCCCGGACAGCCCGGTGACGCGAATCAGTTCGCCGATGAGAAAGTTGATCATTGCCCCCACCAGCAGGGTGGCGACGAAAATAATGGCGCAACCGGCAATCACACGGGCGGAAGGCGTCTGGATATAGCCTTCGAGGTACTGCGACGCGGCGCCCCCGAACATCCAGGCGACGGCGCCGGCGATGATCCAGGTGAGCAGTGACAAGGCTTCCTTGACGAAGCCGCGCTTGAGACTGATCAGTGCAGAAATGGCGATGATCGCGAGAATCGCCCAGTCGACCCAGGTAAAAGCCACGGTGTTGCCTGCAAACGGTTGAGGCGGCGCATTTTAGCAGAGCGAAGGGCCGGGGGTAAGCGATGATTTGCCGTCCGGACAGCGCCGGACGGCGGGTTCAGCCACGCTCAGGCTGGAAGCGCACCACGAAACCCTTGAGTTTCTGCTGGCGGCTGATGACATCGCGCAGGCGCTCGGCCTCGGCACGGTCGATCACCGGCCCGACGAAGACCCGGTTCATCCCGTCGGACGAACGGATATAGGCGTTGTAGCCCTGGCCACGCAGGGTTTTCTGCAGCGTGTCGGCACTGGCGCGGTTGGACAGGCTGGCCAGTTGCACCGACCAGCTCACCGGCAGGCCATTGCCGTCGACCTTGTTGGCCGGGGCTGCGGCCGGGGCCTGTGCCACCGGCTTGCTCGCCGCCGGTGCCGTGGCAACCGTCGGTGCGGGCACTGCAGCCGGCTTGCTGGCCGGGGCCGGGGTTGCCGGCCTGGCTGCCGCTTCCGCCGCGGGCGCCGGGCTCGGTGCAGCCGCTACCGGAGCCGAAGGTGCCGGCGCGATAGGCGTGCTCGGTGGCGTCTGCGGCTGGGCCGCGAGGTTGTCCTCGGGAATCACCTGGGGTTCCGGTACCTGCACGGGCTCGACCTGAACCTGCGGCAACGCCGGGACCGCCGGCGCCTGCGGCGCCTCGACGTGCACCTGGCGCAGCTCGTCTTCCTTGGTGAACAGCATCGGCAGGAAAATCACCGCCAGTGCCACCAGCACCAGCGCACCGACCATCCGTTGCTTGATGACTTTATCCAGCCCCGCCATTGGCCCCTTCCTCCTGGGTCTGCCGGTTCAGCCATTGCAGCGCCTCGCCGACACAGAAAAATGATCCGAACAGCAGGATCTCATCGTCCGCCGTCGCCTGCGCGCACTGCCCTTCCAGGGCCTGTGCGACGCTGGAGTATGACTGCACCGGAGCACCAAGGTTCTCCAGCGCCGCCTGCAACTCCGCTGCCGGACGGCTGCGCGCAGTATCCAGTGTAGCGACCGCCCAGTGACGGACTTGAGACAACAGGGGCTGAATCACACCGTCCAGGTCCTTGTCGGACAGCAGACCGAATACCGCCAGGCGCTGACCGGCCAGCGGACGGGCAGCCAGGCGCTCGGCCAGATATTCCGCGGCATGGGGGTTGTGGCCGACATCGAGAAGGATATTCAGGCGCTTGCCGTTCCAGACGAACTGGCGACGGTCCAGGCGGCCGACGATCCGTGCAGCCTGGAGCGCCTGGGCGATCAGTGCCGCATCCCACGGCAGATCCATCAGCAGATAGGCCTGAAGCGCCAGCGCGGCGTTTTCCATTGGCAGGTCGAGCAGCGGCAGGTCGCGCAACTCGACCACCGCACCGCGGGCGTCGACACCGCGCCATTGCCAGCGTTGCTCGGTGTAGGCCAGATCAAAGTCGCGACCGCGCAGGAAGAACGGGCAGTTCAGCTCGCGGGCCTTGTCCAGCAGCGGTTGTGGCGGATTGAGGTCGCCGCACAGCGCCGGTTTGCCCTGACGGAAGATGCCGGCCTTCTCGAACGCCACGGATTCGCGGGTATTGCCCAGCCAGTCGGCGTGATCGACGCCGATGCTGGTGACCACGGCCAGATCGGCGTCCACCAGGTTGACCGCATCCAGCCGCCCGCCCAGGCCGACTTCCAGCACCACGGCGTCCAGCGCCGAACGGCTGAACAGCCAGAAGGCCGCCAAGGTGCCCATTTCGAAGTAGGTCAGGGAGGTGTCGCCGCGGGCGGCTTCCACCGCCGCGAAGGCTTCGCAGAGTTGCTCGTCGGTGGCTTCGAGGCCATCGATCTGCACCCGCTCGTTGTAGCGCAGCAGGTGCGGCGAGCTGTAGACACCGACCTTCAGCCCCTGCGCCTTGAGCAGCGCAGCGATGAAGGCGCAGGTGGAGCCCTTGCCGTTGGTACCGGTAACGGTCACTACCCGAGGCGCTGGCCTGCCGGCCCCGAGCCGTGCTGCAACCTGTTGGGAACGTTCAAGGCCCATGTCGATGGCCGACGGGTGCAACTGCTCGAGGTAGGCGAGCCAGTCGCCAAGGGTACGTTGGGTCATACGGTGGCAGGCGCCGGAGGCACGACAACCGCGTCAACGGCCGAAGGCACGAATTTCGGCGTCGGCAGGCCCATCATCTGCGCCAGCAGCTTGCTCAGGCGGTCACGCAGTTCATGGCGGGAAATGATCATGTCGATGGCGCCGTGCTCCAGCAGGAACTCGCTGCGCTGGAAGCCTTCCGGCAGTTTCTCGCGCACGGTCTGCTCGATCACGCGCGGGCCGGCGAAGCCGATCAGGGCCTTGGGCTCACCGACGATCACGTCGCCGAGCATCGCCAGGCTGGCGGAAACGCCGCCGTAGACCGGGTCGGTCAGCACGGAAATGAACGGGATGCCTTCTTCGCGCAGGCGCGCCAGGGCGGCGGAGGTCTTGGCCATCTGCATCAGGGAAATCAGCGCTTCCTGCATGCGCGCACCGCCGGAAGCGGAGAAGCAGACCATCGGGCAGCGGTTTTCCAGGGCGTAGTTGGCAGCGCGGACGAAGCGCTCGCCGACGATGGCGCCCATGGAGCCGCCCATGAAGGAGAATTCGAAGGCGCTGACCACGATCGGCATGCCCATCAGGGTGCCGCTCATGGAGATCAGGGCATCTTTCTCGCCGATCTGCTTCTGTGCTGCGGCGAGGCGATCCTTGTACTTCTTGCCGTCGCGGAACTTCAGGCGGTCGACCGGCTCCAGCTCGGCGCCCAGCTCGTTACGGCCTTCCGGATCGAGGAAGATGTTCAGGCGCGCGCGGGCGCCGATACGCATGTGGTGGTTGCACTTGGGGCAGACGTCCAGGGTCTTTTCCAGTTCCGGACGATAAAGCACGGCTTCGCAGGACGGGCACTTGTGCCACAGGCCTTCGGGAACCGAACTCTTCTTCACCTCGGAACGCATGATCGATGGGATCAGTTTGTCTACTAACCAGTTGCTCATGCTTTATTTCTCCAGTAGCGGCGGCCGGCAGGCAATGTGTGCCGGGTCGCGCGTATGCCCTTGAGCTTCAAAAATTCGTGTAGGTCGCGAAGACCGCCCGCCCCCGCTGGCGCGCTGAGTGCGCTGGCCTGTGCGATAAGCGACCGGTCGTCAATTCGTGTGGCGGGCCCTCGGGCCTCGCCGGGCAGCAATGGGCTGCGAAAGCTATGGACGATGCCTTGCCGGCCGCCGTCACATCGACGCACATCACGCGCGCCGCACCGCTTCGAGGAATGCCTCGATCCGCGTTTCGTCCTTGATGCCCTTGGCCTGCTCCACCCCGCCGCTGACGTCCACTGCATAGGGCCGCACCTGGGCAATGGCCGCACCGACGTTGTCCGGCGACAGGCCGCCAGCGAGGATGACGGGCTTGCTCAGATGGGCGGGCACCAGCGACCAGTCGAAGGCTTCGCCGGTACCTCCGGGCACACCGGCCACGTAGGTGTCGAGCAGAATGCCGCTGGCCTTGGCGTACAGCTTGCAGCTGGCTTCCAGGTCGTCGCCGGGACGCACCCGCAGTGCCTTGATCCAGGGGCGGTTGTAACCGTCGCAGTCGGCCGGGGTTTCGTCGCCGTGGAACTGCAGCAGGTCCAGTGGCACCGCTTCGAGGATTTCGTTGAGCTCGCAGCGGCTGGCGTTGACGAACAGGCCCACGGTGGTCACGAACGGCGGCAAGGCGGCGATGATTTCCCGCGCCTGCTGCACATTCACCGCCCGCGGGCTCTTGGCATAGAACACCAGGCCGATGGCGTCAGCCCCCGCCCGGGCCGCGGCCAGCGCGTCTTCCACGCGAGTAATACCGCAGATCTTGCTGCGAACGGCAGACATGGCCAGCGAACCCCTGATGAACCCGAAAGTCCCGGATGTTAGCAAATGACCACCGGGTCGTCAGCCGCCAGCGACTCGAAACCGGTAAGGAAATGCGGCCCGATGAAACGCGCAGGCAGTTCGTACGTTTCCGGGTACTCGACCTGCACCAGATACAGCCCGAACGGGTGGGCGGTGGCAGCACCGACGCGGCGGTCGAGGCTGTCCAGCACTTCCTTGGCCCACTCCACCGGACGCTCGCCGGCACCGATGGTCATCAGTACGCCAGCGATGTTGCGCACCATGTGGTGCAGGAACGCACTGGCGCGGATGTCCAGCACGATCATCTTGCCGTGGCGGGTGACGCGCAGGTGATGGATCTGCTTGATCGGCGACTTGGCCTGGCACTGGCCGGCGCGGAAGGCGCTGAAGTCGTGTGTGCCGACTAGATAGGCCGCCGCCTCGGCCATGCGCTCGATATCCAGCGGCCGATGGTTCCAGGTGACCTGGTCGCCCAGGTGCGCCGGCCGGATCTGGTCGTTGTAGATCACGTAGCGGTAGCGCCGTGCGCAGGCCTTGAACCGGGCGTGGAAATGCGCCGGCATTTCCTGGGCCCAGGTGACGCTGACGTCGTGAGGCAGATGGCTGTTGGCGCCCATGACCCAGGCCTTGGCGCTGCGCACTGCACGGGTGTCGAAATGCACCACCTGGCCGCTGGCATGGACGCCGGCATCGGTACGCCCGGCGCAGTGCAGCGACACCGGCGAGGCGGCCACTTTCGACAGGGCGTTCTCCAGGGTCTGCTGGACGCTGGGCACACCGTCTTCCTGGCGCTGCCAGCCACGATAGCGGGAGCCTTTGTACTCCACGCCCAGGGCGATTCTGAAATAGCCTGCGGCCGCCGATTCGGCGGCGGCGTTGTCGATGTTTTCCAAGGGATAAAGCCTGTCGGTCTACGCAATGGCGGGGATTATAACGACAACGGCAGCCACCCGGGCTGCCGTTGGATTTGCCGGACTGAGACTCAGACCAGCTTCGAGCGCAACTCGTTGGCCTCGCGGCGCTGCTCCTGGTCACCCTCTTTGTAGACCTCGTCGAGGATGTCGCGGGCACCGTCATGGTCGCCCATGTCGATGTAGGCGCGGGCCAGGTCGAGTTTGGTGGCGACTTCGTCGGTGCCGGAGAGGTAGTCGAACTCGCCCTCGTCCGGCAGTGCCGCCGCGTCTTCGGCGGTGAAATGCGGCTCCAGCGAAGGCTGCTCCAGGCTCTGGGACAGCTTGTCCAGCTCGGCGTTGACGTCGTCCAGCTCGGCGGCGAAGTTCCTGGAGGCGGCGTCCGACTCACCGGGCAGCGACAGGTCGAAGTCATCCGGCAGCTCGAGGTCCGGCAGGTCGGCTTCCAGGCCCAGGTCGTTGTCGAATGCTGCCAGCTCGGCCTCGATGTCCAGCGGTGGACGGTTCTCGGTGGGCACTTGCGGGGCATCATCGGCGACATCCAGATCGAAGTCGGCCAGATCGTCGGTCGCGGCGACCTCGGGCTTGGCGGGCTCTTCGAACAGGGCGTCGAAGTCCATGTCGTCCAGCGCCGAGAAGGTCTCAGGCTCCGGTTTCGGTTCGGCCTGGGCGGCGGTGTGTTCCTGCAGCAGGCTGTCGAAGTCCAGGTCGTCTGCCACGGCCGGCGCCTCCGGCTGCGGCTCCGGCTCGGCCTGGGTCGCGGCGTGCTCCTGGAGCAGGCTGTCGAAGTCCAGGTCGTCGAGCACCGGGACGTCTTCGGCGGCGACGTCCGGCTCCGATCCGGCCTGGGCCGCCGTGTGCTCCTGCAGCAGGCTGTCGAAGTCCAGGTCGTCCGCTACCACCGGTTCCGGGGTCGCTTGCGGCTCCGGCTCAGGTTGTGGCTCGGCCTGGGCGGCGGTGTGCTCCTGAAGCAGGCTGTCGAAATCCAGGTCGTCCAGATCAGCGGCAGCATCGGCCTGCGCTGCCGACGCAGTCTCGGCCGAGGCCTCGGCAGGCTCCTGCAGCAGCGTGTCGAAATCGAGGTCGTCCAGCGAGGGCTCCTGGGTTGCCGCCTGCACGGCAGCCTGGTCGGCCGGGGTTTCCAGGTCCAGGCCGTCCAGGTCATCCAGGCTCAGGTCGAACGCACTGTCCAGCTCATCCTCGACCGGCAGGTCGGCCTCCGGCTGCGGCTCGTCCGACATCAGGTCCTGGATGAATTCCTCGTCCAGGGCGGTTGCGGCGGCAGCGCCGGCCGCCGCGATCGCGACCATCGTCGGGAAGCGGCTCTTGAGCGATTCGACATCGGCGAGGTTCTGCGGGTTGGCCTGCAGCTTGCGTTCCTGGCTGACGAAGCCGTCGCGGTCGCCCTGACGTGCGTAGACTTCCATCAGCTTCAGGCGCAGGTCGCTGCGTTGCGGCGATTTCTCCACCGCCGGTTCCAGCAGGTTGGACGCCTGCATGAGCCGGCCATGGGCGATGCAGTCATCGATTTCGGCCATGAACGGGTCGGCCTTCGGCGCTGCCGGCGCTACCGGTACCACCCGCGGCTCACCCACCTGGTCGGCTGGCGTGGCCTCGGCCGCAGATGCCGCTACCACGGCAGGTGCCAGCTTGACGCTTGGCGGCGCGATATCCAGGCCGTCGAAGCTGCTTGGCGGCAGGTCGAGGTCAGGTCCCAGCTCGGTTTCTTCGGCCAGGGCGCGGGCCATGCGCAAATGTTTCTCGGCCTCCTGCTGAGCCTTGCGCTTGCGCATCAGCAGCCACAGTAGCAAGGCCAGCGCCAGCAGCGCGGAACCGGCGATCAGCGCCAGCAGCGTCGGGTTGCCGAGGATACCGGCCAGGGCATCCGGTTGCTCGTCGGGCGCTGGCTCGACAGCCCCCTCAGCGCCCGCAGGTGGCGTAGCCGGCGGCGCGGTATCCACGGCGGCGGGCGCCGGATCGACCACCGGCTCGACGGCCGGCGCCGGTTGCAGCTGAGCATCGATGACCGGCGCAGTCGCTACCGGTGCTTCGGTCGGCGCCGGCACGGGAATGCCACTCTGCGCCTCGAGGCGAGCCAGTTGGTCGTTCTTCAGGTCGATCAGACGCTGCAGCTTGTCCAACTGGCTCTGGAGGTCGGTCATGCGGCTTTTCAGTTCGTCGCTTTCGCGGCGGCTGGCATCGAGGTTTTCCTGGGTCATCGCCAGCTTGTCGCTCAGCGCCTTGTCACTGCCCTCGCCCTGGCCACCAGGAGCGACCAGCTTGAGGTTGTCCTGCTGGGCAACACTGGACGGTGCGGGCTGAGCCGTGCTGCGACGGGTGGCATCGAGCTGCCGCGCCTGCGGCCCAAGGCGACGGCCCTGGCGCCAGGCGGCGTACTGGTCGCTGACTTCCTTGACCGCCTGGGCCTGGGGAATGCTCTGGATCTGTTGCTGGTCCGGCAGGCGCAGGACCTGGCCGGTCTTGAGCTGGTTGATGTTGCCGTTGATGAAGGCATCCGGGTTCAGCGCCTGGATCGCCAGCATGGTCTGGTACACCGAGCCGCCCTGGCGCGAACGCGAGGCGATTTCCCAGAGGGTGTCGCGGCGCACCGTGGTGTAGTTGGCCGGCGTGCTGGAGGCCGGGGTCACACCCGCAGCCTGGGCAGCCTCGGGAGAAAACTTGGACGGGTCGAGCAACAGGCTGTAATCGCGCAGCAACCGGCCCTGAGGCCAGAGTACCTGGACCAGGAACTTGACCATCGGCTCCGGCAGCGGCTGGCTGGAGGTGACTTTCAGGACACTCTTGCCCGCCGGGTTGATCACCGGGGTAAAGGTCAGGTCGTTGAGGAACGGCTGACGTTCGACGCCCGCCTTGCTGAACTCGTCGGCCGGCGCCAGGCTCGGCTTGACTTCGGCAGCGGTGAGGTCACGCACATCGAGCAGTTCGATCTCGGCGTCCAGCGGCTGGTTCTGCGCCGACTTGAGGGTCAGCTCGCCCAATCCGAGGGCATGCGCCATACCGGAAGACAGCGCCGAGGCCGCGGCTATTGCTAACACCAGTTTGCGAATTCGAAGCATGACCTCATCCTTTGTTTGAAACTTCCCCGGTTACCGAGAAGAAGTGAAGAACCGCCGTGAAGCCGTTACCGCCGATATGGCCCTAAGCCATGTGGGAGCTGCCCGTTAACGTTGTAAGAAAGTTGCTTCGGATAGTTAACGTACAATTTGCAAAGTGTTGCCAAGTATCTTTTACACAAAGTCTTTTATCAACAATTCGGCCACTTGCACGGCATTGAGCGCCGCGCCCTTGCGCACGTTGTCGGTGGTCAGCCAGAGGTTGAGTTGTTCAGCCTCGTCGATCCCGCCGCGCACACGTCCTACGTACACCACGTCCTGGCCGACCGCATCGCCGACCGGCGTCGGGTAATCGCCCTCCTCCACCAGCTCGACACCCTCGGCCGCCTCCAGCGCGGCATTGACGGCCGCCAGGTCCACCGCTTCGCTTGTATTCAGCGTCACAGTGTAGCTATCGCCAAAAAATACCGGGACTTGAACGCAGGTGACTGAAATCCTGAGTAAAGGCAGGGCGAGCAGTTCGCGCAACTCGCTCACCAGGCGACGCTCCAGCCGGCCGTGGCCCTGCTCGTCGCTGGCGCCGACCTGGGCCAGCAGGTTGAACGCCATCTGCCGGTCGTAGAAGCGCGGCTCCAGTGGGCGGGCGTTGAGCAGCTCGGCAGTTTGCCGCGCCAGTTCGCTTACCGCCTCACGGCCCTGGGCAGAGACAGCCACGCACGCGGTGACCGCCACCCGCTGCAGGGTCAGCAGCGACGTCAGTGGCGCCAGCGCCACGGCCAGGGCCACTGCGGCGGCACTCGGACTGTGGACCTGCACCGGCGCCTGCAGCGACTGCAGCACCTCGGCATTGGCCTCCGGTACCACCGCCGGGGCCTGCTCGGCGGGCAATGCGCCGGACAGATCGATCACCGCGCAGCCGGCGGCCCTGGCGCGCGGGGCGAAGCTCAGGGTCACCGATGGACCGGCAGCGAAGAAGGCCAGGCGCACTTTGCCGAAATCAAAGTCATCGACATCCCGGCTGCGCAGGTTCTTGCCACGGAAGCTCACCGCACTGCCGGCCGATTCGTTGCTGGCCAGCAGGTACAGGGTGCCCACCGGGAAGTCGCGTTCCTCGAGGATCTGCACAAGGGTTTCACCGACGGTGCCGGTGGCGCCGATGACGGCGATGTCGATGGGCTGGGTCATGTCTGGGGTCTCCGGTAAGCGGGGGCGGCACTTTACTGGTGAGGGGAAGGAAGCTTCAAGCTGTAAGCTGCAAGCCATAAGAAAAAGCCGCTCGCGTCAATGCCATGCAGCTTGCAGCTTTGAGCTTTGAGCTTTGAGCTTGCAGCTTGAATCTGGCCAAAACAAAAAACCCGCGCTGTCTCCAGCACGGGTTTCGAGGCTACCGCGAAACGATCAACGCTCCAGCAGGATCCGCAGCATGCGGCGCAGCGGCTCGGCAGCGCCCCACAGCAGCTGGTCGCCGACAGTGAACGCGCCCAGGTACTGGGAACCCATGTTCAGCTTGCGCAGACGGCCCACCGGGATGTTCAGGGTGCCGGTGACGTTGGTCGGGCTGAGCTCTTGCATGCTGATATCACGCTGGTTCGGCACCAGCTTCACCCACGGGTTGTGCTGGCTGATCATGCCTTCGATATCGGCCAGCGGCACGTCCTTGTTCAGCTTGATGGTCAGCGCCTGGCTATGGCAACGCATGGCGCCGATGCGCACGCAGATACCATCGACCGGGATCGGGCTCTTGAAGCGACCGAGGATCTTGTTGGTCTCGGCCTGGCCTTTCCACTCTTCGCGGCTCTGGCCGTTCGGCAGTTCCTTGTCGATCCACGGAATCAGGCTGCCGGCCAGCGGCACGCCGAAGTTCTCGGTCGGGTAGGCCTCGCTGCGCATGGCCTCGGCAACCTTGCGGTCGATGTCGAGGATGGCGCTGGCCGGGTTGGCCAGTTCGTCGGCCACGGCAGCGTGGGTCGCGCCCATCTGGCGGATCAGCTCGCGCATGTTCTGCGCGCCGGCACCGGAGGCCGCCTGGTAGGTCATGGCGCTCATCCACTCGACCAGGCCGGCTTCGAACAGGCCGCCCAGGCCCATCAGCATCAGGCTGACGGTGCAGTTGCCGCCGATGTAGTTCTTGGTGCCGGCGTCCAGTTGCTGGTCGATGACCTTGCGGTTGACCGGATCGAGAACGATGACGGCGTCATCCTGCATGCGCAGGGAAGACGCGGCATCGATCCAGTAACCCTGCCAGCCGGCTTCGCGCAGCTTGGGGAATACCTCGTTGGTGTAGTCGCCGCCCTGGCAGGTCAGGATCACATCCAGGGTCTTGAGCTCGTCGATGCTGTAGGCATCCTTCAGCGGAGCAATGTCCTTGCCCACTGCAGGGCCCTGGCCACCGACGTTGGAGGTGGTGAAGAACACCGGCTCGATGAGATCGAAATCCTGCTCCTCGAGCATCCGCTGCATGAGCACGGAACCGACCATTCCGCGCCAACCGATCAGACCTACACGTTTCATCGCAACTACACCTTCGCTAAAAGTGGGCCGCTGCCCTGGTTGTGATTTCGGCAGCGGGCCAGAGAGATTACAGATTCCGCAGCGCTGCGACTACTGCGTCGCCCATTTCCTGCGTCCCTACCTTGCTGCAACCGTCGGACCAGATGTCACCGGTACGCAGTCCCTGATCCAGCACCAGGCTCACGGCCTTCTCGATCGCCTCGGCGGCGGCCTGCTGGTTGAAGCTGTAGCGCAGCATCATCGATACCGAGAGGATGGTTGCCAGCGGGTTGGCGATGCCCTGGCCGGCGATGTCCGGCGCGGAGCCGTGGCACGGCTCGTACATGCCCTTGTTGTTGGCGTCCAGCGACGCCGAAGGCAGCATGCCGATCGAACCGGTAAGCATGGAAGCCTCATCCGACAGGATGTCGCCGAACATGTTGTCGGTGACCATCACGTCGAACTGCTTCGGTGCGCGCACCAGTTGCATGGCGGCGTTGTCGACATACATGTGGCTCAGTTCGACGTCCGGGTAGTCCTTGGCCACTTCCTCGACCACTTCGCGCCACAGCTGGCTGGACGCCAGGACGTTGGCCTTGTCCACCGAGCACAGCTTCTTGCCACGCACACGGGCCATGTCGAAGCCCACGCGGGCAATGCGACGGATTTCGCTCTCGCTGTACGGCAGGGTGTCGTAGGACTGGCGCTCACCGCCTTCCAGCTCGCGGGTGCCGCGTGGGGCGCCGAAGTAGATGCCGCCGGTCAGCTCGCGAACGATGAGGATGTCCAGGCCCGAGACGATTTCCGGCTTCAGCGAGGAGGCGTCGGCCAGTTGCGGGTAGAGGATCGCCGGACGCAGGTTGGCGAACAGGCCCAGTTGCGAACGGATCTTCAGCAGGCCGCGCTCAGGACGGATGTCACGCTCGATCTTGTCCCACTTCGGACCACCCACGGCGCCCAGCAGCACGGCGTCGGCCTTGCGTGCGCGCTCCAGGGTCTCGTCGGCCAGCGGCACGCCGTGCTTGTCGATGGCCGCGCCGCCGATCACGTCGTGCTCCAGGTTGAAGCCGAGCTGGAACTTGTCGTTCGCCAGCTCCAGCACCTTGACGGCCTCGGCCATGATTTCAGGACCAATGCCGTCACCCGGGAGAATCAGAATCTGCTTGCTCATGCTTTCCTCTATTTCAATCCAAGCGGCGCGCCCACGCGGCGCACCGGAAAAATCAGTGTGCGATCAGCGTTCGGCCCAGAGCACCAGGACATCGGTGCTGAAGGAGCCATCGGCTTCGATCTGGTAATACTGCCGTACTTCTTCGCCCATCGCCTGCTGCAATTGGAGGATGGCGGCGCGCATCACCTCGGGGGTGCGCATGCGCTCGACCCAGGAGGTCCATTCCAGACGCAGGCGCTGGCGCGTGTGGCTACGCACGAACAGCCCGGCTTCGCTGACCTGGCGCAGCCATTCGGCCCCGGAATAGTCGCGCACATGGCTGGTGTCGCGCAGCACCTCGACACTCTGCAGGTAGGTGTCGAGCAGCGGGCTGCCTGGCGACATCACGTCGATGAAGGCGGCAACACCGCCCGGCTTGAGCACCCGGCGCACTTCGCGCAGGGCCAGGCCCAGGTCGCTCCAGTGGTGCGCCGAATAACGGCTGAAGACGAAATCGAACGAGGCATCGGCGAACGGCAGGCGCTCGGCGGCACCGCGTTCGGTGACGATATTGCCCAGGCCACGTTCGGCGGCGCTGGCAGCGACCACGTCGAGCATCTGCTGCGACAGGTCATAGGCCACCACGTCGGCGACCAGCGGTGCGACATGGAAGCTGACGTGGCCCGCGCCGCAGCCCAGGTCCAGCACCCGGGCTGTACCCTGCCCGGCCAGTTCGGCCTGGAGCAGGGCGAATTCAGTGCCCTGGGCGTGCACGGCACTGCTCAGGTAGGCGCTGGCCTGTTCGCCGAATTGGCGCTGGACGACGTCCTTGTGGCTGCTGTTGGTCATCTGCAAGTCTCCGGGGCCTCATCGCTGGCAAGGCCAGCTCCCACAATGTCCGCGGCGACGCTGAAACGGTGGGAGCCGGCGTTGCCGGCGATGGGGTCAACACATCATTTGGCGTCGCGGAACAACCATGGCTGGCTGGCGCGATGCTTGGCTTCAAATGCACCGATGGCATCGCTGTCCTGCAGGGTCAGGCCGATATCGTCCAGACCGTTGAGCAGGCAGTGCTTGCGGAAGGCATCGATTTCGAACCTCAGGACCTTGCCGTCAGGACGGGTAACGGTCTGTGCCTGCAAATCAATGGTCAGCTGGTAGCCCGGGTCGGCTTCGACCTGCTTGAACAGCGCGTCGACGTCCTCATCGCTGAGGATGATCGGCAGCAGGCCGTTCTTGAAGCTGTTGTTGAAGAAGATGTCGGCATAGCTCGGCGCGATGATGCTGCGGAAACCGTATTCTTCCAGCGCCCACGGGGCGTGCTCGCGGCTCGAACCGCAACCGAAGTTTTCCCGGGCCAGCAGCACGCTGGCGCCCTGGTAGCGGTCGTGGTTGAGGACGAAGTCCGGGTTCTTCGGACGCTTGCTGTTGTCCTGGTAAGGCTGGCCGACGTCCAGGTAGCGCCATTCGTCGAACAGGTTCGGGCCGAAACCGGTGCGCTTGATCGACTTCAAAAACTGCTTGGGAATGATCTGGTCGGTGTCGACGTTGGCGCGGTCGAGTGGAGCGACGAGGCCGGTGTGCTGGGTAAAGGCTTTCATGCTGCGCTCCCTTGGATCAACTCGCGTACATCGATGAAACGGCCGGTGACGGCGGCGGCGGCGGCCATGGCCGGGCTCACCAGGTGGGTACGACCACCGGCGCCCTGACGGCCTTCGAAGTTCCGGTTGGAGGTGGACGCGCAATGCTCGCCGCTCTCCAGGCGGTCCGGGTTCATGGCCAGGCACATGGAGCAGCCCGGTTCACGCCACTCGAAGCCGGCTTCGAGGAAGATCTTGTCCAGGCCTTCCTGTTCGGCCTGGGCTTTCACCAGGCCGGAGCCCGGCACGACGATGGCCTGCTTGATGGTCGCGGCGACCTTGCGGCCCTTGGCGATTTCGGCGGCGGCGCGCAGGTCTTCGATGCGCGAGTTGGTGCAGGAACCGATGAACACGCGGTCGAGCTGAATATCGGTGATCGCTTGGTTGGCGCTCAGACCCATGTATTTCAAGGCACGCTCGATGGAGCCACGCTTGACCAGGTCGCTCTCGGCGGCCGGATCAGGCACGCGCTGGTCGACCGCCAGAACCATTTCCGGCGAGGTGCCCCAGCTGACCTGTGGCTTGATGTCGGCGGCGTCCAGTTCGACCACGGTGTCGAACACGGCATCGGCGTCGGACACCAGGTCTTTCCAGGCTTCGACGGCAAGGTCCCACTGCTCGCCCTTCGGCGCGTACGGACGGCCCTTGACGTATTCGACGGTCTTGGCGTCGGTGGCCACCAGGCCGACACGGGCGCCGGCTTCGATGGACATGTTGCAGATGGTCATGCGGCCTTCGATGGACAGCTCGCGAATGGCGCTGCCGGCGAATTCCATGGCATGGCCGTTACCGCCGGCAGTACCGATCTTGCCGATCACCGCGAGCACGATGTCCTTGGCGGTCACGCCGACCGGCAATTGGCCTTCGACGCGTACCAGCATGTTTTTCATCTTCTTGGCGACCAGGCACTGGGTGGCGAGCACATGCTCGACCTCGGAGGTGCCGATGCCGTGGGCCAACGCGCCGAAGGCGCCGTGGGTCGAGGTGTGCGAGTCGCCGCAGACCACGGTCATGCCCGGCAAGGTAGCGCCCTGCTCGGGGCTGATGACGTGGACGATGCCCTGACGCACGTCATTCATCTTGAATTCGGTGATGCCATACTCGTCACAGTTCTCATCGAGGGTCTGCACCTGCAGGCGCGACACCTGGTCGACGATGGCATCGATACCGCCCTTGCGCTCGGGCGTGGTCGGTACGTTGTGGTCCGGTGTGGCGATGTTGGCATCGATGCGCCAGGGTTTGCGGTCGGCCAGGCGCAGGCCTTCGAAGGCTTGCGGCGACGTCACTTCGTGGATGATGTGACGGTCGATGTAGATCAGCGCCGAACCATCGTCGCGCTGCTTGACCAAGTGCGAATCCCAGAGCTTGTCGTAAAGCGTTTTGCCGGCCATCAGGCGTTCCTCATCAGCGTCTTTCTATGCCAATAACCACTTGGCTTGTACGGCTGATGCTATGGCGTTAGATTGAATAACTCAAATTCATAATTTTTATGCTTTGGATAACCAAAGGGAATCTGAAAACGTGGATCTGGCAAACCTCAACGCCTTCATCGCCATCGCCGAGACCGGCAGCTTTTCCGGGGCCGGCGAACGCCTGCATCTGACCCAGCCGGCCATCAGCAAACGCATCGCCGGGCTGGAGCAACAACTGGATGTACGGCTGTTCGATCGCCTGGGTCGCGAGGTCAGCCTGACCGAGGCCGGACGCGCCCTGTTGCCGCGGGCCTACCAGATCATCAACGTGCTGGATGACACACGGCGTGCCCTGACCAACCTGACCGGCGAGGTCAGCGGCCGTCTGACCCTGGCGACCAGCCACCATATCGGCCTGCACCGCCTGCCGCCGTTGCTGCGCACCTTTACCCGGCAATACCCGGCCGTCGCCCTGGACATCCAGTTCCTCGATTCGGAAGTAGCCTACGAAGAAATCCTCCACGGTCGCGCGGAAATTGCCGTCATTACCCTGGCGCCAGAACCCCACACCCTGGTTCGGGCCGTACCGGTGTGGGACGACCCACTGGATTTCGTCGTCGCACCGGAGCACCCACTGGCGTCGAAGCCGGCGGTGAGCCTGGCGGACATTGCCCACCATCCGGCGGTTTTTCCCGGCGGAAACACCTTTACGCACCATATCGTCCAGCGTTTGTTCGAGGCCCAGGGCCTGGTGCCGAACATCGCCATGAGCACCAACTATCTGGAAACCATAAAGATGATGGTTTCCATCGGCCTGGCCTGGAGCGTTCTGCCACGCACCATGCTCGATGACCAGGTGGCGCCCGTCACTCTGCCGGGCATTAGTCTGACTCGCCAGCTAGGCTACATTCTGCATACGGAACGAACGTTATCGAACGCAGCCAGAGCCTTTATGGCACTGCTCGACAGCCAAGCGAGACAACCCTGAGGCCGCCGGAAAGTCCTGGAAGGCCTGTACCAAGGAAGCGTATCCGCCAAAGGTCTGGTATCGATGTCCAAATCACACCGTTTTCCGCGCCTGCCGCGCATCCACGCGGCCGATCCCCAGGAATCCGAGCAGACCTGGGAGAATGCCCCTCAACTGCTGGCCGCCCTCAATGGTGCGAAGCTCGGCGCATGGTTCTGGGATGTCGAGACTGGCAAGATCAGCTGGTCCCGCGGCACCCAGGCGCTGTTCGGCTATGATCCGCGGCAACCGCTGCCCCAGGACCTGGATTATCTCGACCTGCTCCCCGCAGAAGACCGCGAGCGCACGCTCGAGGCGTTTCATGGGGTGCTCGCTGGCGAGCCGCTGGAGCAGGCGATGCGCCACCGCATCCGCTGGCCCGACGGCAGCCTGCACTGGCTGGAAATCAACGGCAGCCTGACCCAGGACAAGCACGGCCGCCCGCAAATGATCGGCGTGATCCGCGAAATCACCCGCCAGCGCGAACGCGAAGCGGCGCTGATCAATTCGGAAAAGCGCTTCGCCACCCTGTTCCAGCTCAGCCCCAATGTGGTGCTGCTGACCCGCCGGGACGACGGCCTGATACACGAGGTCAACGAGCACTTCGAAAAGATCCTCGGCTGGCCGGCCCAGGAGGTCATCGGCAAGACCACCGTGGAGCTGGAGCTCTGGGCCCATGCCGACCAGCGCCACCAGGTGCTGGAGGCGACCCGCGACAACAACGGCCCGGTGATTCTCGAAGTGCAGTTCCGCGCCCGCAGCGGGCAGCTCCATGACGGCATTCTCTGCACCCAGACCATCGAGCTGGAGGGCGTGCGCTGCCTGCTCAGCACCTTCGTCGATACCAGTGAGCGCAAACGGGCCGAGCAGGCCCTCAAGGACAGCCAGGAACGCCTGGACCTGGCGCTGGACTCGGCGCAACTGGGCACCTGGGACTGGCATATCCCCAGCGGCATGCTCTACGGCTCGGCCCGCGCCGCGCAATTGCACGGACTGGACCCGGTGCCGTTCCACGAGTCGTTCGAGGCGTTTTTCGAAGGTGTGCCCGAAGCCGAGCGCAGCAGCATGCGCCAGGCCTATCGCAGCCTGCGCGAAGGCCCGGCCGGCAATTACCAGATCACCTACCGGATCCAGCTGGACAACGGCAGCTCGCGCTATCTGGAAAGCCGCGCCCGCCTCTACCGCGACGAACAGGGCAACCCGCTGCGCATGGCCGGCACCCTGCTGGACATCACCGACCAGGTGGAGCGCGAACAACGCCTGATCAGTTCGGAGGAAAAATTCGCCGGATTGTTCCAGGTCAGTCCCGACCCGATCTGTGTCACCCGCCAGGACAGCGGTCAGTTCATCGAGATCAACCCGGCCTTCACCCAGACCTTCGGCTGGACGGCCGACCAGGTGCTGGGCCGCAGCGCCGAGGAAATAGGCCTGTGGGCCGAGTCGGCGGAACGCGCCAGGCGCATCGAGCAGGTGATTCGCGACCAGGCGCTGAACAACGTCGCCGTCGTGGTCAACCACAAGAACGGCCAGCCTCTGACCTGTGTGATTTCCAGTCGCCTGATCAAGGTCGACCAGCAGACATGCAGCGTTACCACTCTGCGCGACATCACCCAGCAGCAACGTGGCGAGGCGGCGCTCAAGGCCAGCGAGGAGAAATTCGCCAAGGCGTTTCACTCCAGCCCCGACTCCATCACCATCAGCGAGCGCGACAGCGGTCGCTACCTTGAGGTCAACGACGGCTTCTGCCGCCTGACCGGCTACAGCGCCAGCGAAGTGCTGGGGCGCACGGCCCATGAGGTGGGCGTGTGGGCCGACGACAAACAGCACGCGATGCTGGTGGCCGAGGTTCAGGAGCGCGGCCGGGTCAACCACCGTGAAATGCATGGGCGCAACAAACGCGGCGAGTTGCTGACCCTGGAGGTCTCGGTCGAGCCCATCACCCTCAATGAAACCGACTGCCTGCTGCTGACAGCCCGGGATGTCAGCCAATTGAAGAACGCCCAGGCGCAGATCCGTCACCTGGCCTACCACGACCCGCTGACCAACCTGCCCAACCGCGCCCTGCTGATGGACCGCCTGAGCCAGCAGATCGCCCTGCTCAAACGCCATAACCTGCGCGGTGCGTTGCTGTTCCTCGACCTCGACCACTTCAAGCACATCAACGATTCGCTCGGCCACCCGGTGGGCGACACCGTGCTGAAGATCATCACGGCGCGCCTGGAAGCCAGCGTGCGCATGGAAGACACCGTCGCCCGCCTGGGCGGGGACGAATTCGTGGTGCTGCTCAGCGGCCTGCAGGGCAGCCGGGAGGAAGTCACCGAGCAGGTCCGCGAACTGGCCGACACCCTGCGCGAACTGCTGGCCGAGCCCATGTCGCTGGACGGCCAGCGCCTGCAGGTGACGCCGAGCATCGGCGTGGCGCTGATTCCCGACCACGGCTCGACGCCGGCCGACCTGCTCAAGCGCGCCGATATCGCCCTGTATCGGGCCAAGGATTCCGGACGCAACACCACGCAACTGTTCCACACCACCATGCAAAAGGCCGCCAGCGAGCGGCTGCGCATGGAAAGCGATCTGCGCATGGCCCTGACCCGCGGCGAAATGGCCTTGCACTTCCAGCCCCAAGTGGATGCCCGCGACAACCGCATCGTCGGCGCCGAAGTATTGCTGCGCTGGCATCACCCATTGCTCGGCCAGCAGCCCCCGAGCCAGTTCATCCAGGTGCTGGAGGAAAGCGGCCTGATCCTCGAAGTGGGCAACTGGATCCTCGACGAGGCCTGCGACGCCTGCTCGCGGATGCTGCAGGACGGCCTGATCGATGCCGAAGACTTCAGCCTGTGCGTCAACATCAGTCCTCGGCAATTCCGCCAGAACGATTTCGTCGAGCGAGTGCGTCGCAGCCTGGATGACTATCGCCTGCCTTACCGCGTACTCAAGCTGGAGATCACCGAAGGCATCGTCATCCAGAACCTCGAAGACACCATCAGCAAGATGCGTGAACTGAAGGCGCTGGGAGTGAGCTTCGCCATGGATGACTTCGGCACCGGCTATTCGTCGCTGACCTACCTGAAGCGGCTACCGGTGGATGCGTTGAAAATCGATCAGTCGTTCGTCCGGGACGCGCCCGTGGACCCCAACGACGCGGAGATTGTCCGTGCCATCGTCGCCATGGCCCGCAGCCTGGACCTGGCAGTGATTGCCGAAGGGGTGGAACTGACCGAACAACTGGAGTTTCTGCTGCGCCAGGGCTGTCATCTGTATCAAGGGTATCTGCACAGCCGTCCCCTGCCACTGAGTGCGTTCCGGGCGATGCTGCTGGAAGCGCCGGCGGATTACTGAAGGCGAGCTATAAGCTGCAAGCTACAAGCTGCAAGGAGAAGCGGGAACGCATCAGGCCGGCTTTTTCTTGAAACTTGCAGCTTGCAGCTAAAAAAAGGGCGCCTCGATAGGCGCCCGTTTTCCCTGCCGCTGTCAGTTCAGCGCAGGCTTGTCCCCGTTGATCGGGATACGCTTGGCCTTCGCCTCTTCCGGCACGACCCGCAGCAGGTCGACGCTGAGCAGGCCGTTGGCCAGTGCCGCCGACTTGACCTCGATATGGTCCGCCAGACGGAAGGACAGCTTGAACGCACGCTGGGCAATGCCCTGGTGCAGGTAGGTGACGCTTGCATTGCTGCTGTCGCGCTTGCCGCCGGTGACGGTCAGCACGCCTTTTTCCACTTGCAGGTCGAGGTCCTGCTCCTGGAAGCCGGCTGCGGCAACAACGATTCGATAGTGGTCATCGCCATGTTTTTCGACGTTGTAGGGTGGGTAGCTGCTACCCGACTCATTACGCGCCGCGGATTCGAACAGGTCGTTGAAGCGGTCGAAGCCAACGGAATGACGGAACAGTGGAGCCAGGGAAAAAGCGGTAGTCATGGTACATCTCCTGAAATATCAGCGAGTTGGGGTTTTCGCGACCCGACTTCGGCATCGCGTACTCCCAAGATGTGGACCACCGGAACGATTTCAAGCGCTGGCGGAAAAATTTCTTACGCGGCGGCGACAGGCGGCGGTACGCCGATCAGCAGGCCAACCCGGTCGCAGTCCGTTTCGCGGCGCAGTTCGGTGAACAACGCAGTGGCCTCGGGATAGGTGCGGGTCAGCATCGCCACCCACTGCTTGAGGCGCCCGGGCGCCTGGCGCGGGGTCAGTTCTTCGCGCACCCGCAGCCAGAACGCCTGGATCAGCGGCAACAGCGCCTGCCAGTCCAAGGGTTGGAACTCGACACCATCGCGCACTGCCGCGATCTGCCGGGCCAGATCCGGCCGCGAGACCAGTCCGCGACCGAGCATGATGTCCTTGGCGCCGCTGACTTCGCGGCAGCGCCGCCAGTCGTCCAGGTCCCAGACCTCACCATTGGCGAACACCGGCACCTTGACCACGTCCTGCACCTTCGCCACCCATTCCCAATGGGCCGGCGGTTTGTAACCCTCGACCTTGGTCCGCGCATGAACCACCAGGTGCGCCGAGCCGCCTTCGGCCAGGGCCCGACCACAATCCAGCGCGCCGTCGGGGCTTTCGAAGCCCAGGCGCATCTTCGAGGTCACCGGAATGTGCGCCGGCACCGCCTTGCGCACCTCGCTGACGATGCGGAACAACAGCTCCGGCTCCTTGAGCAGGACCGCGCCGCCGCGGGACTTGTTGACCGTCTTGGCCGGGCAGCCGAAGTTCAGGTCGATGACCGGAGCGCCCAGTTCGCACGCCAGCGCCGCGTTGTCCGCCAGGCAGACCGGATCGGAACCCAGCAATTGCACCCGCATCGGCACCCCGGCCGGCGTCCGCGCGCCCTGCTCCAGCTCCGGCGCCATCTTGTGGAACGTGGCTTCGGGCAGGACACGATCGCAGACGCGAATGAACTCGGTCACGCACCAGTCGATGCCGCCGACTCGGGTCAGAACGTCGCGCAGGATGTTGTCGACCAGCCCCTCCATCGGGGCCAGGGCAATTTGCATGGGGGAAAACCTCGGAAAAAGTGCGCACATAGTAAACGGGGCAGGCGCAAATGGAAGGGGCGAGGCCTCTGGCTCGACGCCTGGTCAAAAACGGCAACGGCCTACACGCCTCGAAGAAAAGCCCTGCTTGCTGCACTCACTTTTCCGTTTAAAAAGTGACATGCCCGTATTCACGGCCCATTTCCCGATTGGAGACCTTCACATGATCACGTTCTTTGGACCTGACCGCTCGCCGCAACTCTCGACGCGCCACACGACAAGGAACGGGACATGCATATCAAGAAGAACAATTACGACATCCTGAATTTCCAGGCTGACCAGCAGAACGCGAAACCGCGACGCCCCCCTGTCGACTCTGGGGACTCGCACGAACTGCCAGCTCGGCCTGAAAACCGGCGGCGCCCCGGACTTCTCGGAACGACCTTTCGCAGAGCCGGGAAACTGCTCATGCGCTGGTTCAAGCCAACGCCTTCTCCATGAACACCCGATTGAACCCGTGATCGAACGCCCGGTGCGTCTCGCGATAACCCAGCCGCTCGTAGAGGGCGACGTTCGCCTGCATGGCGGCATTGGTGTAGAGGCGAATCAGGGAAAACCCCGCCTCGCGGGCACGGGTTTCGGCAAAGTCGATCAGGCGGCGGCCATGGCCTTGCCCCTGGAACGCGGGATCGACCGCGACATTGGACAGGAGCATTGCGCCCGCTTCCGGGCACAACACGAGAATGGCACTGACCTGCCCGTCGGATTCCAGCAGCCAGACCTGATGCTGACGGATCAGGTCACCGTAGTCGTCGTCCAGCGGACCGGGGCGGATGCCGATGCTCGCCACATACGGCAGGTAAGACGCCTCCACCACCGCCCGCACCGCCGACTCGTCTGCCAGTTGCGCCGGACGGATCATGCAGGATCCTTCGAGATGGCCTGGCCGTAGCCGTCGAGGAACTCCTGCGGCATGCGCTTGGGCCGGCCTGTGGACAACTCGATACAGACGAAGGTGGTCTGCGCCCGCAGCAGCGTGACGCCGTCGCTGGGACGGACCAGCTGGAAACGACGGGTCATTTTCAGGCGCTGGTCCCAGTCGACGATCCAGGTCGCCAGTTGCAGTTCGTCGTCTTCATAGGCGCTGGCAAGGTAGTCGATCTCATGGCGGACCACCGCCATGGCGCGGTCCAGGCGCCGGTATTCGACCAGGTCCAGCCCCAGCCGCTGGGAGTGGCGCCAGGCGCAGCGCTCCAGCCAGGTGACGTACACGGCATTGTTGGCGTGTCCCAGTCCGTCGATATCCTCGGCACCGACGCGAAGGTCGATGACGAATGGCGTTGCCAGATCCCAGCTCATGCCCGCTCCCCAAAATGATGAACGGGCAGAGTGTAACGGATGATCACGCCGATTGGCGCAGCGGCAGGTCGCTGCGCCTGAGCAGGTCGAGTACGCTGGCGATGACCCGTGGATCGGCGAGAACCCGCTGGTGCCCGCCCTCTTCCAGCATCAACAGGCGACTGTCGAACCAGGCATCGTGCATGACCTGAGCTTCGCTGGCCGGCACCAGGTTGTCGTCCTGGGCGTGCACGATCAGGCCCGGTACATCCAGTTGATACGCACTGACATCCAGCTTCACCACCGGCAAACCGACATCCCGCTCGACCTTGCGAATGAAGGCGGCCCGCGCCCGCGGCGGCAGGTTCAGGTGCCGGGCAAAGCCACGCAACACCCCCAGCAACCGCGCCGGTGCGGCGATACTGACGACCGCCTCGGCACGCAACCCCATCTGCAGGGCCAGCAGGACACTCGCACCGCCCATGGAATGACCGATCACCGCCTTGAGCGGCGGCAGTTCCGCCGCTGCCTCCAGCAGTGCGCGGGCGAACAGCCCCACATGAGCCTCATCCCCCGGAGAACGACCGTGGCCCGGACCGTCCAGTGCCACCGCACTGTAGCCGGCTTCCACCAGGGCCTCGATGATTTTGGCGAACTGGGTCGGGCGCCCTTCCCAGCCATGCATCAGCAGCACGGCCGGCCCTTGCCCCCAGCGGAGTGCCGAGAGGCCGAAACGCAGGGTGATGCGCTCTGCACGCTCCAGCACGGGCAATTCCCACGCCCGCGGCGGCCGCGTGTAGGGCGTCATGAACGCGCGGTGCATCCGACTGGCGATAGGCCCGGGAAGCAGGTGCCCGAGGGTGCCGTTTACGCCACGAATCCAGCTCAAGGTATTCATCGCTTCGCTCCAAAGGATCGTTCAGATCACCGCCGACTTGGCGGCACGCAATACGCGATCGGACAGATCGCTGGTTCCAAGGGCACGGGCCAGGGCCAGACCGCCGACCATCAGCGCAAGGTCGGCCAGAAACTTGTCGGCTTCTTCCGGGCTATCCACCAGTTGCGCGGTCATCAACTCGATGTGCTCGGCCAGAACTTCGCGGAAGGTGTCGGGCAAATGGGTCATTTCACTCAGGGAAGTGGGCAGCGGGCAGGCATCGACCTTGGCGTCGCGGTGCTTGCGCGACAGATAGAATGCCGCCACCAGAGCGCGGCGGGCCGGGCCATCCAGCGCAGGATCGACCTGGGACAACAAGGCACGACGCTCGCCGAGCAACTGGCTGAAGGCCTCCAGCATCAGTGCGTCCTTGCTGTCGAAATGCGCGTAGAAGCCACCGACGGTCAATCCGGCGGCGCCCATGACCTGATTGACACTGGGGTCAGCCGGCCCGTGCTGGATAAGGGCGGAGCGAGCAGCGTCGAGAATGCGCTCGCGGGTCTTGGCCTTCTTGTCGTTCATGGCGCAGCTCCAAAATATTATGGTTGAAATATTATGCTCATAATATTTAAAAGCAAGCGCTTAGCCCGACCGCTTGTCGCGCCCGCGGCAAAAATCTTTTTCGAGGGGAAGGCAGCGATAAGCTGCAAGCTGCAAGCTGCAAGCTGCAAGCTGCAAGCTGCAAGCTGCAAGCTGCAAGCGAAAGTCTGCGCTAACTGCTCTTTCTTGCAGCTTGCAGCTCGAAACTTTCAGCTCAGAAAAACAAAAGGCTCATTCAATAATCGAATGAGCCTTGAAATCCCGCAAAGCGGGTAAAGTGGCGTCCCCTAGGGGACTCGAACCCCTGTTACCGCCGTGAAAGGGCGGTGTCCTAGGCCACTAGACGAAGGGGACTTGTAACCTTCGTGCAGATCCGTTTTCACGAATCCTGGCGGAATTGGTGGAGCTAAGCGGGATCGAACCGCTGACCTCCTGCATGCCATGCAGGCGCTCTCCCAGCTGAGCTATAGCCCCGGATTTCTAGTCTCGCGACCCAGCGACCTCTTTCGATATCGCTTGTGTAAAACTGGCGTCCCCTAGGGGACTCGAACCCCTGTTACCGCCGTGAAAGGGCGGTGTCCTAGGCCACTAGACGAAGGGGACGCAACCCTTCTACCATCGACCGGCTCTTCGAACCGATCATGCCGACAGTCGCTGGAATTGACTGTCAAGCTGGAAATTGGTGGAGCTAAGCGGGATCGAACCGCTGACCTCCTGCATGCCATGCAGGCGCTCTCCCAGCTGAGCTATAGCCCCACAATGTCGCTTTGAACTGAACCGCTTGGCTGGGTGCTTCGCGTTTCGTTTTCGTTCATCGCTGTGGACGGGGCGCATATTAAGATCGGATCACAGACCTGTCAAATATATTTTCAACAAAATTCAAAAATTTTTTCCTAGATAACAATCACTTACCGCCCACGGCCGGGAAAAGCCCCGTGTTTTCGGGCAAATGGCGCCCTCCCCCGGCGTGAAAACACTGCGGGGCGAACCGGCTTTTCCTGGCCATGAGCCAGGGAAAGCCGGTTCGCCCCGCAGGAAAAAAGCGGTAGCCGCAATCAGGCGATGGTGCCCAGCAGCTTCTCCCACTCCTTGTTTTCTTTCTTGGAAACGCCACCCAGCAGGTCCAGCGCCTGACGCAGGCGATAGCGGGTCAGGTCCGGGCCGAGAATTTCCATGGCATCGAGCACCGACACCGAACTCGCCTGGCCAGTGATCGCGGCGAACATCAGCGGCATGGCATCGCGCAGTTTCAGCTCCAGGGCTTCGACCACCGCCTGGATGGTGCCGGTGATGCGGTCCTTCTCCCACTGACGCAGGCTCTCCAGCTTCCACAGGATCAACTGCATGACCTGGCGCACCTGGTCGGCCGACAGTTTCTTGTGCTCGAACAGCTTCGCATCCAGGCGCAGTCCGCCTTCGAAGAAGAAGCCACCCAGCGGAGCGATCTCGCTGAAGGTCTCGACGCGGCCCTGCACGTGGGGCGCGATCTTCATCATGTAGTCGCTGTTGAACGCCCACTGCTGTACCCGCGCGGCAAACTCTTGCACCGGCAGGTCGCGCAGCCACTGGCCGTTGAGCCAGGACAGCTTTTCGATATCGAAGATCGGGCCGCCCAGGGACACGCGCGACAGGTCGAAGTGCTCGACCATCTCGGCCAGGGAGAACTTCTCCCGCTCGTCCGGCATCGACCAGCCCATGCGGCCCAGGTAGTTGAGCATGGCTTCCGGCATGAAGCCCATGCGCTCGTAGAACGTCACCGAGGTGGGGTTCTTGCGCTTGGAGAGCTTGCTCTTGTCCGGGTTGCGCAGCAGCGGCATGTAGCACAGTTTCGGTTGTTCCCAGCCGAAGTACTCGTAGAGCTTGATCAGCTTCGGCGCCGACGGCAGCCACTCTTCGCCACGCAGGACATGGGTGATGCCCATCAGGTGGTCATCGACCACGTTGGCCAGGAAGTAGGTCGGCAGGCCGTCGGTCTTCATCAGGACCTGCATGTCCATGCGGTCCCACGGAATCTCGACATCGCCACGCAGCATGTCCGGAACCACGCAGACGCCTTCGCTCGGCACCTTCATGCGGATCACATGAGGTTCGCCGGCCGCCAGGCGACGCTGGACTTCTTCCTGGGACAACAGCAGTGCGCGACCGTCATAACGCGGGGTTTCGCCGCGAGCTATCTGCTCGGCACGCATCTGGTCCAGCTCTTCGGCGGTGCAGAAGCACGGGAAGGCGTGACCCAGGTCGACCAGTTGCTGGGCGTACTGCTTGTAGATCTCGCCCCGTTCGCTCTGCCGGTACGGGCCGTGCGGGCCACCGACGTCCGGGCCTTCGCTCCACTCGATGCCGAGCCAGCGCAGCGCGTCGAAAATCTGTTGTTCGGATTCGCGGGTCGAACGCAACTGGTCGGTATCTTCGATACGCAGGATGAACTCGCCGCCGTGCTGCTTGGCAAAGCAGTAGTTGAACAGGGCGATGTAAGCGGTGCCGACGTGGGGATCGCCAGTCGGCGAAGGCGCGATGCGCGTGCGAACGGTGGTCATGAGAGTCTCGAACAAGAGATGAAACAAAGCCGGGATGTTAACAGGGAGCAGGCGCCGGGCTCCAGTAATGGGCGTGATCGCCACTTGTGCCGGTGGATCCAAAGCTAGTTAAATTTGCTTACATTTTCGGAACGATCGTCTCATGCCTGCCCAACTCAAGCGTCGCCTGCTGTTTTTTGTTTTCCTGGTTCTGCTGGTGTCTCTCGCCTTCCTCGCCCACTGGTATTTCAAAGGCCGCTTCTACGAAAGCACCGACAATGCCTATGTCCAGGGTGAAATAACCCGGGTATCCAGCCAGTTGGGCGCCCGCATCGACAACGTGCTGGTGCAGGACAACCAGCACGTCAACAAGGGTGATCTGCTGGTACGCCTGGAAGCCGATGACTTCCGCTTCGCCGTCGAGCGCGCCCGCGCCACCCTCGCCACCCGAGAGGCCGAGCGTCTGCAGGCTGACAGCCGGCTGACCCAGCAGTCCAGCCTGATCGCCGCCGGCCAGGCCCAGGTCTCCGCCAGCCAGGCGACTCTCGGTCGCACCCAGCTGGACCTGAACCGCGCTCAGGCCCTGCGCAAACCCGGCTTCGTATCCGAGGAGCGGGTCACCACCCTGTCTGCGGAAAGCAATGTCGCCCGCTCCCAGGTGAGCAAGGCCCAGGCCGATCTGCAGGGCCAACGCCAGCAGGTCAGCGCCTTGGAAGCCGAGCTCAAGCGTCTTGACGCGCAGATCGCCACGGCCCGCACCGACCTCGCCCAGGCCGAACTGAACCTGACCCGCAGCGAAATCCATGCCCCGATCAGCGGCATGATCGGCCAGCGCTCCGCCCGCGACGGCCAGTTCGTGCAGGCCGGCGCCTACCTGCTGTCCATCGTTCCCGACCAGGACATCTGGGTTCAGGCCAACTTCAAGGAAACCCAGATCGGCAAGATGCAGCCCGGCCAGCGTGCCGAACTGGTGTTCGACAGCTACCCCGATACGCCGATCGAAGGCCGGGTGGACAGCCTGTTCGCTGCCTCCGGTGCGCAGTTCAGCCTGCTGCCACCGGACAATGCCACCGGCAACTTCACCAAGGTCGTGCAGCGCATTCCGGTGAAACTGACCTTCCCTGCCGATAACCCGTTGCAAGGCCGGATCCGCCCCGGCATGTCGGTCACCGCCACCGTCGATCTGCGCAGCGATGGCCGGTGATCAACTGATCCGTCCCGTCGGCGAACCCAGCCGACGCGACTGGATCGCGGTCATGAGCGTGATGCTCGGCGCCTTCATGGCGGTACTGGACATCCAGATCACCAACTCGTCACTCAAGGACATCCAGGGTGCGCTGTCGGCCACCCTGGAAGAAGGCTCGTGGATTTCCACCTCGTACCTGGTGGCCGAAATCATCATGATCCCCCTCACCGCCTGGCTGGTGCAGTTGCTCTCGGCCCGACGCCTGGCGGTCTGGGTGTCGCTGGGGTTCCTGGTGTCGTCATTGCTCTGCTCCATGGCCTGGAACCTAGAGAGCATGATCGTGTTTCGCGCCATGCAGGGTTTCACCGGCGGTGCGCTGATTCCGCTGGCGTTCACCCTGACCCTGATCAAACTGCCGGAACACCATCGCGCCAAAGGCATGGCGATGTTCGCCATGACGGCGACTTTCGCGCCCTCCATCGGTCCGACCCTGGGCGGCTGGCTCACGGAGAACTGGGGCTGGGAGTACATCTTCTACATCAACATTCCTCCGGGGCTATTGATGATTGCCGGCCTGATGTACGGGCTGGAGAAGAAGGAAGCGCACTGGGAACTGCTGAAAAGCACCGATTACGCCGGCATCGTCACGCTGGGCGTCGGACTTGGCTGCCTGCAGGTGTTTCTCGAGGAGGGGCATCGCAAGGACTGGCTGGAGTCGAGTCTGATCGTCGGTCTCGGCAGTGTCGCGCTGGTTAGCCTGATCACGTTCGTCATCATCCAGTTTTCCAGGCCCAATCCCTTGATCAATTTGCGGATCCTGCAGAACCGCAACTTCGGCCTGTCGAGCATCGCCAGTCTGGGGATGGGCGTGGGGCTGTACGGATCGATCTACCTGTTGCCCCTGTATCTCGCGCAGATCCAGAACTACAACGCCCTGGAGATCGGCGAAGTCATCATGTGGATGGGCATTCCGCAGCTGTTCCTGATTCCGCTGGTCCCGCAGTTGATGAAGGTGATCCCGCCCAAACTGCTCTGCGCCGTGGGCTTTGGTCTGTTCGGCCTCGCCAGTTTCAGTTCCGGGGTACTCAATCCGGACTTTGCGGGGAGCCAGTTCAACCATATCCAGATCATCCGTGCCCTCGGCCAGCCGATGATCATGGTGACCATCTCGCTGATCGCCACCGCGTATATCCAGCCGCAGGATGCGGGTTCCGCGTCGAGCCTGTTCAACATCCTGCGCAACCTCGGCGGCGCCATCGGCATCGCCCTGCTGGCGACGCTGCTGGATGCACGGACCAAGGTGTATTTCGACTATCTGCGCGAAGCCGTGGTGCCGACCAACCCGCAGGTGGCGGAGCGCCTGGCGTTGCTGGCGGAGAAGCTGGGCAGTGATGCTGCGGCGCTGGGCAAGCTGAGCGAGATCACCCACCAGCAGGCGATGATCATGGCCTACAACGACGCTTTCCATTTCGTCGGGATCGGCCTGGCGATCAGTATGGTGGCGGTGCTATTGACCAAGAAATTGCCGCAGGGGTTGAAGGCCGGGGAGGCTCACTGAATCGGATGCCTGCCTGGGACGCACCTCGTGGGAGCGAGCTTGTCAGGGCGCCGAACCGTCGTAAACCCTGAGGTTCTATGGCCGCTGCGCGCCCACTATTCCAGCACAATCGCGGACTCTGGTTTTACGACGGCTGCGCCGCCGATCGCGGCTAAAGCCACTCCCACAAAAATGTGCAAACGATCTGCCCCGAAGGGTCAGGTAGTAATCAACCGCTCCCGCAGCTTGGCGATTTCGTCGCGGGTCTGCGCCGCCGCTTCGAACTCCAGATCCCGCGCAAGCTGGTACATCTTCTCCTCCAGCGCCTTGATCCGCTTGGTGATCTCCCCTGGGGAGCGCAGTTCGGCCTCGTAACGGGCACTCTCCTCCGCCGCCTTGGCCATGCCCTTGCGTTTCTTGCTGCGCGAGCCGGGCACGTTGGCGCCTTCGAGGATGTCGGTGATGTCCTTGACCACACCCTTGGGCACGATGCCATGGGCGGTGTTGAAGGCAATCTGCTTTTCACGGCGCCGTTCGGTTTCGTCGATCGCCCGTTGCATCGACCCGGTGATGTTGTCGGCATAGAGAATCGCCCGACCATTGAGGTTACGCGCCGCCCGGCCGATGGTCTGGATCAGCGAGCGCTCGGAGCGCAGGAAGCCCTCTTTGTCGGCATCGAGAATCGCTACCAGCGACACCTCGGGCATGTCCAGGCCCTCGCGCAGCAGGTTGATCCCCACCAGCACGTCGAACGTGCCCAGGCGCAGGTCGCGGATGATTTCGACCCGTTCAACCGTGTCGATGTCCGAGTGCAGGTAGCGTACACGGACATCGTGATCGGCCAGGTAATCGGTGAGGTCTTCGGCCATGCGCTTGGTCAGAGTGGTGACCAGCACGCGCTCTTCGGCGGCCACGCGCTTGCGGATTTCCGACAGCAGGTCATCGACCTGGGTCAGGGCCGGACGGATTTCCACCTGTGGATCGACCAGACCGGTCGGCCGCACCACCTGCTCCACCACGCGCCCGGCGTGCTCGGCCTCGTAGGGACCGGGCGTGGCGGAAACGAAGATGGTCTGCGGGCTGACGCTTTCCCATTCGTCGAAGCGCATGGGCCGGTTGTCCAACGCCGAGGGCAGACGGAAACCGTACTCCACCAGGGTTTCCTTGCGCGAGCGGTCGCCCTTGTACATGGCGCCGACCTGGGGAACGCTGACGTGGGATTCGTCGATCACCAGCAAGGCATCCGGCGGCAGGTAATCGTAGAGGGTCGGCGGCGGTGCGCCGGCAGGACGCCCGGACAGATAGCGAGAGTAGTTTTCGATGCCGTTGCAGTAACCGAGCTCGAGGATCATTTCCAGGTCGAAGCGGGTGCGCTGCTCCAGGCGCTGGGCCTCCACCAGTTTGTTGGCCTTGGTCAGGTAGACCAGCCGATCGTCGAGCTCCTCCTTGATGCCATCGACCGCTTCCAGCAGGGTTTCCCGCGGCGTGACGTAGTGGCTCTTGGGGTAGAAGGTGAAGCGCGGCAGCTTGCGGATCACCTCGCCGGTCAGCGGATCGAAGGCAGCGAGACTCTCCACCTCGTCGTCGAACAGTTCGATGCGAATGGCTTCAAGGTCGGACTCGGCGGGGAAGACATCGATCACGTCGCCACGGACCCGGAAGGTGGCACGGGCAAAGTCCATTTCGTTGCGGGTGTACTGCAGGTCGGCCAGACGCCGCAGCAGGGCGCGCTGATCGAGTTTGTCGCCGCGATCCACATGCAGGACCATCTTCAGGTAGGTTTCCGGGCTACCCAGGCCGTAGATGCACGACACCGTGGTGACGATGATCGCATCGCGGCGCTCCAGCAGAGCCTTGGTCGCTGACAGGCGCATCTGCTCGATATGATCGTTGATCGAGGCATCCTTCTCGATGAAGGTGTCGGAGGACGGCACGTAGGCTTCCGGCTGGTAGTAGTCGTAGTAGGAAACGAAATACTCCACCGCGTTGTTCGGGAAGAACGCCTTGAACTCGCCGTAGAGCTGTGCGGCGAGGGTCTTGTTCGGCGCCAGCACCAGGGTCGGTCGCTGTACCTGCGCAATCACGTTGGCGATGCTGAAGGTCTTGCCCGAGCCGGTCACACCCAGCAGGGTCTGGTGCGCCAATCCTGCCTCGATGCCTTCGACCATCTGGCGGATGGCTTCCGGCTGATCACCGGCCGGCTGGAAACGGGTGACGAGCTGAAACTCGGACATGACAAACCCCTGACTGAGTGCGGATACAGTAACTGTATTTTTAGACAGTATTTATACCCAATTAAGGCTGCCTGGCGCCAGTTTCAAGCTGCCGCTGAGGACATTTCCTACTGTTGACTGAAGGATTCGACTAACGGTCGAAAAATATTCCGGCAAACAGCAGGAAAAGCTGCGGCAGACTGTCGCCGTCTCCAGTCGGTATCACTATACTGACTCCCCGTTTGTGCACCGCTCTAGTGCATTGGGCTGGAGCGTGCAAACCCTACTCACCCTCCATTCAGAGCCAAGGTAATAATGAGCCTGTTTTCCGCTGTCGAGCTGGCACCACGCGATCCCATTCTGGGCCTCAACGAAGCATTCAACGCCGATACCCGTACCAACAAGGTCAACCTGGGCGTAGGCGTCTACTGCAACGAAGAAGGGCGCATTCCGCTGCTGCGTGCGGTCATCGAAGCCGAAACCCAACGTGCCGCCCAGCACGCTTCCCGCGGCTACCTGCCGATCGACGGCATCGCTGCCTACGACCAGGCCGTGCAGAAACTGCTGTTCGGTGCCGAATCCCCGCTGCTGGCCGAAGGCCGCGTGGTCACCGTCCAGGCCGTCGGCGGTACCGGCGCCCTCAAGATCGGTGCCGACTTCCTCAAGCAGATCTCGCCGAACGCCGTCGTCGCCATCAGCGATCCGAGCTGGGAAAACCACCGCGCACTGTTCGAAACCGCCGGCTTCCCGGTGCAGAACTACCGCTACTACGACGCGCCAAGCAACGACGTCAACCGCGCCGGCATGCTGGAAGACCTGAACGAGCTGCCATCGGGCTCGATCATCGTCCTGCACGCCTGCTGCCATAACCCGACCGGCGTCGACCTGAGCCTGGCGGACTGGAAAAACGTCCTGGAAGTCATCAAGGCCAAGGGCCACGTCCCATTCCTGGACATGGCTTACCAGGGCTTTGGCGACGGCATCGCCGAAGACGCCTTCGCGGTACGCCTGTTCGCCGAGTCGGGCCTGGAGTTCTTCGTGTCCAGCTCGTTCTCCAAATCGTTCTCGCTGTACGGCGAGCGTGTCGGCGCACTGTCGATCGTCACCAGCGCCAAGGAAGAAAGCGCTCGCGTGCTGTCCCAGGTCAAGCGCGTGATCCGCACCACCTACTCCAACCCGCCGACCCACGGCGCCAGCATCGTCGCTGCCGTTCTGAACAGCGCCGAACTGCGTCAGATGTGGGAAACCGAGCTGGGCGAGATGCGTGGTCGCATCCACGGCATGCGCAAGCAGATGGTCGACCTGCTGGCCGAATATGGCGCCAACCGCGACTTCAGCTTCGTCGGTCGTCAGCGCGGCATGTTCTCCTACTCCGGCCTGAGCGTGGAACAGGTTGCACGCCTGAAGAACGAATACGGCATCTACGCCCTGGACACCGGTCGTATCTGCGTCGCTACGCTGAACCAGAGCAATATCCATGTCGTGACCAAAGCGATCGTCGACGTGCTGTGATGACTTTTTGCCAAGGGGAGGCTTGACTTCCCCTTAGCAATCAGTAAGATACGCCACAGATTCCGCGATAGCTCAGTCGGTAGAGCAAATGACTGTTAATCATTGGGTCCCTGGTTCGAGTCCAGGTCGCGGAGCCAAATACTGAAAACCTCCAGATGCGCAAGCACTGGAGGTTTTTTCATTGCAGCCAGAAAAGCCATGAAAGGCCCGCCGAAGCGGGCAATGCAGAAGCTCAGCCCTGCCCGATAGGGTAGAACTCGCCCGAACTCCAGACACCCAGCCAGGATTCGCCGTCGATCTCCCGGGTGACCGCCAGCTCCACCAACTCATAGAACACGTTGCGATGGATCAACGCTTCGAGATTGGCGCGCATGTGCACGTAGGGCGAAGGCTCCTGGCTTACGGGGTCGATCACGAAGCGCAACGGATGCTCCGGCCCCGCCTCCACGCGATCCTCGACGTTGCTGGTGAACCCTAGCACCTGTTGCTCGCCGTCGCCCTGCACGTCCAGCGCAACCGCCACGAACGGCGCGTCATCTACCTTGATGCCGACCTTCTCCACCGGCGTCACCAGGAAGTAGTCGTCGCCATCACGACGAATGATGGTCGAGAACAGCCGCACCATGGGCTTGCGACCAATCGGCGTGCCCAGGTAGAACCAGGTGCCGTCCCGGGCGATACGCATGTCGATATCGCCACAGAAGTCAGGATTCCACAGATGAACAGGTGGAAGCCCTTTTTCCGCCTTGGGAATCTGCGCCAGAAGATCGTTGGCCTTGCCGGTATCCGCCATGCTCGGCACTCCTCAGTTACTCAACCCCAGAAGAGCACGAGCGTAGTCCTCCAGCGGAGGGCCGAGCAAATCTTCCGGCTTGTTGTCATGGAATGTCAGCAAACCGCCGCGACTGCGGATGCGGGCGGTGTCGATCAGATAGCGCGTGCTGGTTTCGATCAACATCATCTGGACCGTGCCGGTATCAATGCCGAGGCGGTCCACTGCCTGCTGGTCATACCATTCGTCACCATTGCCGATACGATCATCCGCACGCGCGAAGCGGGTGTACAGCAGGTAGTGAGCGCCCACCGCCCTCGCCTGGCCCAGCGCCTCCTCCAGGCCGATCGGCCCTTGCGCGCGCCGCACCAGCGGGAAGTACTCGACAAAACCCTTGAACGCTTCTTCCGCGACGACGTTAGGTCGTGGATAAGCACCACCCGGAGGAACGAAAGCCCCCTGGGCGATGAAAATGAACGAGTCAGGTTGCAGCCGCAGCGACATGGAGCGCTGGGTATTGCTGTGATCGAGCAAGCCCGCGTCACTCATGTGATAACGGGTGGCCTCCCCCATGTCGCTGACATTCATGCAGCCACCCAGCGCCATCAGCGCCAGCAGCAGAACCAGGCTACGCATCTTTCCTCCAGGAGCCGGCGACGGAAAACCGGCGAACGCCCGGCTGATGCATGTTTTACGCCAGCTAGCCGCCGATGATCTTCATCACGGTGGCACCGCCGGAAAAGGCCACGCTTTGCTTGTCGCCCAGCGCCTTTACCAGCAAGCCCTGCAGGGCAGGCAATGCCTGGTGGCGCGGGCGGTCGAGCAGGTCGCCAATGAAGTGGCGATTGCTCGATGACAGGCAGCCATGCAGCCAGCCGGTGGACGACAGGCGCAAGCGCGAACAGGTTCGGCAGAATGGCACGCTCTCGTTGGCGATCACACCGAACACGCCGCGACCGGGAATCCGGTAACGCAGCGCGGTGGCATCGATCGGAGCTTCGGCCTGGGCGTACTCGTGACGCTCACCAATCAGCTGCAGCAGCTGCTCCAGGCCCACGAACTGCTGCAGGAACACATTGTTGTCCCTGGCCAGGTGCCCCATGCGCATCAGCTCGATGAAACGCAGCTCATAGCCACGCTCGAGGCAGTAATCCAGCAAGGGCACGACCTGATCGAGGTTCTGGCCACGCAAAGGCACCATGTTGACCTTGATCTTCATGCCAGCCGCCGCGGCCTGTTCCATGCCATCCAGAACAGTCGCCAGGTCACCGCCGCGGGCAATGCTGCGGAACGCCTGCGGATCGAGGGTATCGAGGGAGACATTGAGACGACGAATGCCGGTTTCCACCAGCAGCGGCAACTTGCGGGCCAGGAGCTGGCCATTGGTGGTGAGACTGATGTCGTCCAGGCCAAAGCCGGCGACAGTCCTGAGGAAGGTTTCCAGCTTGGGACTGACCAGCGGCTCGCCACCAGTGACCCGCAGCCGCTCGATGCCGGCAGTCTCGATCAACCAGGCGACACCGCGAGCCAGGGCCTCGGCGGAAAGTTCGTCCTGAGCAGCGACCAGCCGTTTACCGTCCGGCACGCAATAGGTGCAAGCATAGTTGCAGGCGGCGGTAAGGCTGACACGCAAATTGCGAAAACGCCTGCCTTGACGGTCGACGATCATGGAGAACTCCGGCATAGATGAATCGGGCCTGCGAAACCTGACTCAAAAATCAGGTTTTTGCAAGCCTCGCACCCAAAGTATATTCCTGCCTTGTCGCCGTCAGTAGCGCTCGTGTCGGTAGCAGGTATCAGCTGGCGGAAGGCTCCGGATCGCGCTTGCGCTTGTTGCCCATGCGCACGCCGATATCCATGAGGAACTGGAAAAAGCCTTCCTGGTCTTCGAGGACATTGCTCCAGAACGGCGAGTGATACAACGCCACCGCACCATGCACCAATGCCCAGGCCGCGCAGTAGTGGAAGTACGGCGGCACGTCTTCCAGCTTGCCTTCGCTGATACGCCCCTTGATCAGCAGCGTGAGGCGGTCGAAGTTGGAGGCACGGATCTTGTGCAGCTCCTCGACCATGTCCGGCACCTGATGCCCCTTCACCACCTTCTCTTCCAGGCGGTCGAACAGCCGGTAGCGCTGCGGATCACGCATGCGGAATTCGAAATAGGCGCGCGACAGGGCTTCCTTGTCACGGTCGACATCGGCGGAATGCAGTAACTGGTTCAAGTCGCGCTCGTAATCGAGCATCAGGCGCAGGTAGATCTCCGCCTTGGACTTGAAGTGCTTGTAGATCGTGCCTTTGCCGATACCCACTGCATCAGCGATCATCTCGACGGTGACGCTGTCTTCACCCTGTTCGAGAAACAGCTTGAGTGCGGTATCGAGAATTTCTTGCTCACGGCGACGAAACTCACGGACCTTACGAGGTTCTTTCTGCATAAGAAGGACTGGATCAAAATCGAAGCCAAGTATTATGCCTAACTTGCGGCAAAATGCACGGATCATCCAATCATGTCGGCGCTTCATGAGACATCCGGGCCGGCGCTCGGGCCGCCTGCTTGCCGCAGACATCGCTCCTGCCAGCAGACCGGTCGTCAAGGCAGCGCAGGTGCATTTTCCCCGCCCTTCCCCGCTGAACGGCGCATAATCGACGAAAAGCGCCCCATTGTCAGGAAAATAGCAGAGCGATGAGTGCTCAGCAGGCGAAGGCGTATTCCAAATCTGTTTAAAAAACGAGCAACAGCGGCTGGAAGCCTATCAATCTTGATTAATACTTGAATTGTTGGCGCGGCACATCCCCCCAAGTGTCGGGCCGATAAAGGTGATCAAGGAGTGTTCGCCTTTGTTTTACTCCTAATGGTCTTAACCCGGATTCCCCCCCCAGAACCCGGGTTTTTTTTGCCTGCGCGAAGGGGCCTCAGCCCTGGCGGACGCGAGCCAGGGGGAACAGTCGACGGAAGTTCGCCGTGGTCTGCTCGGCCAACTGCTCGTAGCGCTCACCGCGAACCAGGGCGATGAACTCGGCCACGTCGCGAACGTACTCCGGCAGGTTTGGCTTGCCGCGATGGGGAATCGGCGCGAGGTAGGGAGAATCGGTCTCCACCAGCAGGCGATCGGCCGGAACCTGCCGGGCGACGTCCCGCAAGGCATCGGCATTGCGGAAGGTCACGATGCCGGAAAGGGAGATGTAATAACCCAGGTCCAGGGCCGCCCGCGCCATCTCCCAGTCTTCGGTGAAGCAATGCAGCACCCCCGCCTGAGGCAAGGCAGCTTCGCGCAGCAATTGCAGCGTGTCCTGACGCGCCGCACGGGTATGGATGACCACCGGCTTGCCTGTCGCCCGCGCCGCATCCAGATGCAGGCGAAACGACGCTTGCTGCAATTCGGCCGCCTCGGGCTCGTAGTGGTAATCCAGCCCGGTCTCGCCAATCGCCACGACGTTGGGGTGGTTCAGTTCCGCCAGCAGCCAGTCCAGCGCCGGAGTCTCGCCGGGCGCCAGGTCCAGTGGGTGGATGCCCACGGAACAATCGACATCAGCGTACCGCTCGGCCAGCGCTTTCACTTGAGCGGCGTTGTCGGCACTCACTCCGATGCACAGAAAGTGTCCGACCCCACGGGCCCGGGCAGCGTCCAGCGCGGCATCGAGGGAGCCGCCATGGGCGGCGAGGTCAAGGCGATCGAGGTGGCAATGGGAGTCTACGAGCATGGCTAAATGGCAACACTGAAAAGGAATTGAACACGCGGACCGCTCAACGCTGGCCCGGCAACATGGCCCAGGAAGCCAGCAAGGCTTCGAGCAGCAATACACGATTGAGATTGGCCTTGGACAGGACTTTCTGCCGCTGGGCCAGAATCCAGTCCTGGATCTCGAGCACCTTGCCCTGCGGACTTTTCTGGGCGAGGTACTGCACCACTTTGCGCATATCCGCCAGGCCGAGGCCGTCTTCGTCCTGGGTCAATTGATAACGCAGGATCAGGTTCGACCAGTCGCAGAACCAGTCGAACAGATGCAACAGGGAAATGGCATTCCAGGATTCGGCCAGTTGGGTGGGGGACTGTTGCTGCTTGAGCAACTTCTTCACCCCATCCACCACCTGCGCCCGATGCTCGCGAACACCCAGCGCCTGCAGGCTTGCCGCCATCAAGGGTGAGCCGGCGGCCAGGCTGAGCAACTCGGCTCGCTCCTGCTCCTCGCACTCCGGCAGCGCCGAAGCCAGCCAGGCCAGACTCTGGGCTGCGGCGGGCTGTGGACAGGCTACCTGCTGGCAACGGCTTTTGATGGTCGGCAGCAACCGGCTCGGCTGATGACTCACCAGCAACAGCACCGTGTCGCCAGAAGGCTCTTCAAGGCTCTTGAGCAGAGCGTTGGCCGCGTTGACGTTCATCGCCTCGACCGGTTCGATCAAGACCACCTTGCGCCCGCCCAGTTGAGCCGTCTGGGTGACGAACCCCACGAGGTCGCGCACCTGATCGACCTTGATGGGCTTCTCGGGCTCTTCCGGCTCCAGCACATAGTTATCCGGGTGACTGCCCGCGGCCAGCAGCATGCACGACTTGCACTGCCCGCACGCCTGCAGCGAATCCGGGCGCTGGCACAACAGCAATGCCATCAGCCGCTCGGCCATGGCGCGCTTGCCGATACCTTGCGGACCGTGCAGCAGATAGGCATGGGCATGACGACTGCGCCCGGCCAACTGCTGCCAGGTCGTCGCCTGCCAAGGGTAGGCCTCAGCCACGGCCGCGCTCCACGATCTGCGCCACCAAGCCATCCAGAGAGTGCTGCACCTGCGCCAGCGGCTGGGCTGCGTCGATCAGTCGATAGCGCTGCGGATCCGCCTTTGCGCGACCGAGGTACGCCTGGCGCACAGCCTCGAAGAAGCCGAGGCCTTCCTGCTCGAAACGGTCCAAGCGTCCGCGCGCGGCGGCGCGGGACAACCCAACTTCCACCGGCAAATCGAACAGCAAGGTCATGTCCGGCTGCAAGCCGCCCTGAACGAACTGCTCCAGGGTGGCGATGCGCTCGACGCAAAGGCCGCGCCCGCCGCCCTGATAGGCGTACGTCGCATCAGTGAAACGATCGCACAGCACCACCTCGCCACGCGCCAGCGCCGGGCGAATCACCTCGGCCAGGTGCTGGGCCCGGGCGGCGAACACCAGCAGCAGTTCGGTATCGGCATCCATTTTTTCATCGCTGGGCGCCAACAGCAGCTCGCGAATGCGTTCAGCCAGCGGGGTGCCACCAGGCTCTCGGGTCAGCAGCACATTCAACCCCTGATCGCGCAGATGCCTGGCCAGATAGTCACGGTTGGTACTCTTGCCCGCGCCTTCCGGACCTTCCAGGGTGATAAACAAACCGCTCACAAGCTGTCCTCGATAGTAGTCATTGCGAAGTGGATTCGCCGGCAGACGGCGTCTCGGTCGGCACTGCCGGGGCCTCCGCCGGCACGCTGGTAGCAGGCTGGGCCGGCAGCTCCGGCGTCGCGGGCGCTTCCTGGGTTGCCGGCTGCCCGTTGCCATTGGCTGGAGCGGGGGCCGGGCTCGAACGATAGTCCGCACGGCGCTTGAGCTGATATTCGCGAACCGCAGAATTATGGGCATCCAGGTCGTCGGAGAAGACGTGACTGCCATCACCCCGGGCAACGAAATACAAGCTGCTGCCCGGCACCGGATTCAACGCCGCGTGAATGGCCTCGCGCCCGACCATAGCGATTGGCGTCGGCGGAAGGCCGGAAATGACATAGGTGTTGTAGGGGGTAGGCTCACGCAGGTCGGCGCGGGTGATCTTGCCGTTGTAGCGCTCCCCCATGCCGTAGATGACGGTAGGATCGGTCTGCAATTGCATGCCGATCCGCATGCGCCGCACGAAAACACCGGCGATCTGTCCCCGCTCCTGCGGCACACCGGTCTCTTTTTCAACCAGCGAGGCCATGATCAGCGCCTGGTAAGGATCCCGGTACGGCAGATCGGCAGGACGCTCGGCCCACTCCTTGGCCAGGACCTCTTCAAGACGGGCATAGGCCTGTTGCAGCAGCTCGACATCGGTCATGCCACGCACGAACTTGTAGGTGTCAGGGAAGAAACGCCCCTCGGGAAAGACGCTCGGATGCCCCAGGCGGTCCATCACTTCGCTATCGCTCAGGCCGTCGAGGGTCTGCTTGATCTTGTCGTGCCGGGCCAGTGCCGAGCGCACCTGACGGAAGGTCCAGCCTTCGACGAGCGTCAGGTTGTACTGCACGACATCGCCACGCCGCCAGTCTTCGAACAGGTCCCTCACCGTCATGCCAGGGGTCATGCGGTACTCGCCGGTATGCAAGGGCACGCCGGCCATATTGAAACGCCAGTAGAGACGCAGCCAGAACGCGTCCTTGACCAGGCCCTGGCTTTCCATGCGATAGAACACCCGGTTGGGCGTGGTACCCGTGGGTACGTCCAGCAATTCCTCTCCAGACAAATGCAGCGACTGCTCCACCGACGAACTCACTTTCCAGGCGGAATAGCCAAGCACAAGGCCCGCCAGGATCAGACCGATCTCCAGCAACAGCAGCAATTTACGTCTCACGAATCAGGCATCCAGTAGCGTACGGGCAATGGCCTGCAGTTTACGGGTGAGTGGTCCCGGCGGCCAGTTCAGCGACTCAAATGAACACACGGGCCAGACGCCGTAGACACTGTTGCACAGGAATACTTCGTCGGCCTGCGCGACGTCTTCCAGAAACAGATCACCAATTTTGAGCGCAATTCCCTCGCTTCGCGCGGCCTCCAGCAGCGCGGCACGCATGACACCCGCCACACCGCAGCGGGAAAGATCCGCAGTCTGCAACTCGCCGTTACGGACCAGGAACAGATTGCTGTAGACCCCTTCGATCACTCGCCCGGACACATCCAGCATCAAACCTTCTGCGTACTCCGTCCCCTGCCATTCGGCGCGGGCCAGGACCTGCTCCAGTCGATTGAGGTGCTTGAGCCCGGCCAGCAACGGTTGCTCGGCCAAGCGAGTACGACAGGCAAACAGACGCACGCCCTGCTCGCCATAGGCATCAGGATAAGCGGGAGCGGGATTGCCCTGGAGGATCCGGCGTGGCGCGACCCCCGCCGCAGCGGCGTAACCTCGCTGGCTGTCGCCGCGGGTCAGGATCAGTTTCAGCACACCATCGCCGAGCAAAGCGGCATAGCGGCAGATTTCTTCGCGGATCAGTGCGTGATCAGCCTCGATCGCCAGCCGCTGGCAACCCAGCGTCAGGCGATCGAGGTGATAGTCGAGCAGGGACGGTTGCCCTGCCTTGACGGCGATGGTCTCGAACAGCCCATCGCCATAGGCCAGGCCGCGGTTTTGCAGCGCCAGGGAGTCGGCGCCTTGACCATCGACCCAGGCCTGCATCAGCCCGCGAACCGGCGGAATACCAGCGAGCCGTTGGTGCCACCGAAGCCGAACGAGTTGGACAGCACGACGTCGATGGGCATGTTGCGCGCCTCGTGAGCGACGAAGTCCAGGTCGCAGCCGACATCGGGCTCATCGAGGTTGATGGTCGGCGGCGCTACCTGGCTGTTGATGGCCAGGACGCTGAAGATCGCCTCGACGGCACCCGCCGCACCCAACAGGTGCCCGGTCATCGACTTGGTCGAGCTGACTGCCAGCTTGTAGGCGTGTTCGCCGAATACCGACTTGATCGCCGCGACCTCAGCCAGGTCACCCGCCGGCGTGGAGGTGCCGTGAGCATTGATGTAGTTGACCTGCGCAGGATCGATGGCAGCGTCGCGTAGCGCATTGGCCATGCAACGGGCTGCACCGGCACCGTCCTCGGGTGGCGAGGTCATGTGGAAGGCGTCGCCGCTCATGCCGAAACCGACCAGCTCGGCATAGATGGTCGCGCCACGGGCCTTGGCATGCTCGAGCTCTTCAAGTACCAGGGCGCCGGCACCGTCAGACAGCACGAAACCATCACGCCCCTTGTCCCATGGACGGCTGGCACGGGTAGGCTCGTCGTTGCGGGTCGACAACGCGCGGGACGCACCAAAGCCACCCATGCCCAGCCCGCAGGCTGCCATTTCGGCGCCACCGGCAATCATCACGTCGGCTTCACCGAAAGCGATGTTGCGCGCGGCCATGCCGATGCAGTGAGTGCCCGTGGTACAGGCCGTGGCGATCGCATAGTTAGGTCCCTGCACACCCAGGTGGATGGACAGGAATCCGGAAATCATGTTGATGATCGAGCCAGGTACGAAGAACGGCGAAATGCGCCGTGGCCCCTGGTCATGCAGGGTACGGCTGGTTTCCTCGATGTTGGTCAGGCCACCGATGCCCGAACCCATCGCCACGCCAATGCGCTCACGGTTGGCATCGGTCACTTCCAGACCCGCATTGCGGACTGCCTGGAAACCGGCCGCCAGACCGTACTGAATGAACAAATCGAGCTTGCGAGCTTCCTTGAGCGACAGATACTGCTCGACCTCGAAGCCCTTTACCGAGCCGCCAAAACGGGTGGAGTAGGCAGACAGATCCGTATGCTCGATCAGACCGATGCCACTGCGGCCAGCCAGAATGCCCTGCCAACTGCTTGGTACATCGGTACCCAGTGGCGACAGCATACCCATACCGGTGACCACGACGCGTCTACGCGACACAGCACTCTCCTTATTCTAGGTGTCCACATCTCTTGCAAAGAAAAAACCGCACGCCAGTAACGGCAGTGCGGTTTTTCCCTGACAAGAAGTAACGACTACAAAGTCTTACGCCTGGTGGGCGTTGACGTAGTCGATAGCAGCTTGAACAGTAGTGATCTTCTCGGCTTCTTCGTCAGGAATCTCGGTTTCGAATTCCTCTTCCAGAGCCATCACCAGCTCAACGGTGTCAAGGGAATCGGCACCCAGGTCGTCAACGAAGGAAGATTCGTTCTTCACTTCTTCTTCCTTGACACCCAGTTGCTCGGCAACGATTTTCTTGACGCGTTCTTCGATGGTGCTCATACCTTGTTTTCACTCCTAATGGACATATGTCAGGCAGCTGGCCGGTGTGTAAGTTTATAGAAAGACGCCTGCTTTTCAAGCTCAACGCGCCTTCCGAACCTGGCACCCACCGGCTGCCTAGAATTTGATTGCAGCTTTATAACGGATTTTAGTCAGACTCGTATGACATTTTTTTAAAACAATCCGTCACATTTGACTACATGTACATCCCGCCGTTGACTGGAATGGTTGCACCAGTCACGTATGCCGCACCGTCGGACGCCAGGAATGCAACCACTTTCGCGATTTCATCGGCCTGACCCAGACGGCCCAGCGGAATTTCCTTCTGCAGCGATTCGCGCTGCGCCTCGGGCAACTCGCGGGTCATATCGGTATCGATAAAACCTGGAGTCACGGCGTTCACGGTGATCGAGCGAGAGCCCACTTCACGCGCCAGCGCACGGCTGAAACCTTCCAGACCTGCCTTGGCCGCAGCGTAGTTGGCCTGGCCGGCGTTACCCATGGCCCCCACCACCGAGCCGATGCTGATGATACGACCCCAACGCGCCTTGGTCATGCCGCGCAGAACACCCTTGGACAAACGGTAGAGGCTGTTCAGGTTGGTATCGATGACATCGAACCACTCGTCATCTTTCATGCGCATCATCAGGTTGTCACGGGTGATACCGGCGTTGTTCACCAGAATCGCCGGCGCACCGAACTGCTCCTGGATGCTCGCCAGGACCGCCGTCACCGACTCATCGCTGGTCACGTTCAGTTCCAGGCCGGTGCCGGCAATGCCGTGCTCCTTGAGGGTGGCAGCAATACGCTCGGCACCCGCCGCGGAAGTGGCGGTGCCGATCACGGTAGCGCCCAGGCGCCCCAGCTCCAGTGCGATGGCCTGACCAATGCCACGGCTCGCACCGGTGACCAGTGCAACTTTACCTTGCAGACTCATGCAAGCTCTCCTAATTCAGGCCAGCGCCGCGCGGGCGGCGGCGAAGGCATCCGGGGTATTGAGGTTGTAGGTGGTCACACCGTCGGCGCAACGCTTGTTCAAGCCAGCCAGGACTTTGCCTGGTCCGCACTCGACCAGTTGCACAGCACCTTTTGCAGCCAGCGTCTGCACGCATTCGACCCAGCGAACCGGCTTGTACAGCTGCTCCAGCAGATCGCGCTTGAGGGTTTCGAGGTCGGCCGGCACCGCGGCACTGACATTTTGCACCACCGGAATTTCCGGCGCGTTCCAGTCGATGGCATTGACCGAGTCAGCGAAGCGTTCGGCAGCCGGGCGCATCAGCTCGCAGTGGGACGGCACGCTGACCGGCAGCGGCAATGCGCGCTTGGCCCCGCGGGCCTTGCAACCTTCGATGGCGCGGTCGACTGCGGCCTTGGCGCCGGCGATGACCACCTGGCCAGGCGAGTTGAAGTTCACCGCACTGACCACTTCGCCCTGAGCCGCTTCAGCGCAGATGGCAACGACGTCAGCATCGTCCAGCCCGAGGATCGCCGCCATGGCGCCCTGCCCGGCCGGCACGGCTTCCTGCATCAGTTGCCCGCGACGCTCCACCAGCCTGACCGCGTCACCCAGGGCAAGGCTGCCGGCCGCGACCAGCGCGCTGTATTCACCCAGGCTGTGGCCAGCGACGTAAGCCGGACGCGCACCACCTTCACTCAGCCACAGGCGCCACAGCGCGATGGACGCCGTCAGAATGGCAGGCTGGGTTTTGTCGGTTTGATTGAGTTGCTCTTCCGGACCGTTCTGGACCAGCGCCCAGAGATCGTAGCCCAGAGCCTCGGAGGCCTCACGGAAGGTGTCGATGACCAGCGGGTGCTGGGCGCCCAGCTCGGCAAGCATGCCAAGCGACTGCGAACCTTGACCGGGAAAGACGAATGCGAGGGATGCAGACATTGAACAAGCCCCTAGTGATCTTGTCGTCAAAATGTGAGTGTCCAGCCACGGCTGGACACAAGAAATTCGAAAGATTGGATGGTAACGAGAACCAAGCGGTCACATTTAACCACTTCCTGGCGAATATGCCTAAAGCAACAGATCCTCGAGTCGCCCGTGAAGGCGCTCGGGCAGGTTCTCCTGGATTTCGATCAAGGCCCGCTGGATAGCGCTCTGGAAACCCTGCACCCCGGCAGAACCATGGCTCTTGATCACGATACCTTGCAACCCGAGAAAACTCGCCCCGTTATGCCGTGCCGGAGCCAGATCGGCCTGGAGCCGCTTGAGCAACGGCATGGCCATGGCGCCCACCAGGCGGGACGCAACCCCACTGCGAAACAGCGCCTCGATACGGGCGGCGATCATGGTTGCCAGGCCTTCGCTGGACTTGAGCAGGATATTGCCGACGAACCCATCGCACACCACCACATCGGCCTCGCCGCGATACAGGCCATCGCCCTCGACAAAGCCGATGTAGTTGAGCCCTCGGGCCTGCTGCAAAAGGCTGGCAGCCAGCTTGACCTGCTGATTGCCCTTGATGTCCTCGGTACCGACGTTGAGCAAGGCCACTCGAGGGCGGGAAATACCCAGCGCCTGCGCCGCCACCGACCCCATGACAGCAAACTGATAGAGGTGCTCGGCACTGCAATCGACGTTGGCACCGAGATCCAGCAACTGGCAGTAGCCTGCCTGGGTCGGGATGGCGGCGACCATGGCCGGTCGATCGATGCCCGGCAATGTCTTCAGCACATAACGGGAAAGCGCCATCAGCGCCCCTGTATTGCCCGCACTGACGCAGGCCTGCACCTTGCCATCACGCAGCAGTTCGAGCGCCACGCGCATCGACGAATCAGGCTTGCCACGCAGGGCTTGCGAGGGCCTTTCGTCCATGCCGATCACTTCGCTCGCCGCAACGATTTGCAGGCGCGCGCGATCCGCAGCCGACTGGCCAGCGATCAGGTCTTCAAGAAGGGAGGGTTGACCGACGAGGGTCAGGTGCAGCGAGGGGGTAGCGGAAAGGCAAGCAAGACTCGCCTGAACAATGCTGCGGGGACCGAAGTCCCCGCCCATTGCATCAATCGCAATGATCTGAGCGGACAAGGATTACTCGTCAGCGCCCTTGTCGATCACTTTGCGACCACGGTATACGCCTTCTGGCGAAACGTGGTGGCGCAGGTGAACTTCACCGGTGGTTTTTTCTACGGACAGAGCGCTGGCCTCGAGAGCGTCGTGCGAACGGCGCATGTCACGGGCAGAGCGGGATTTTTTGTTCTGCTGAACAGCCATAATTGATTAACTCCTAAACGTTTGGGTCACGCTTTAACTGCGCCAATACACTGAACGGGTTGGACCGCTTTACCTCGTCCTCGCTCGGTTCGGGCTCATCGGCGCCCGCCGGCTGCTGGCATTCTTCCGGATGATGAGCAGGCACAATGGGCAAGGCGAGCAAAAGCTCCTCCTCGATCAATGCCTGCAGATCCAAAGGATCCTCGCCCAGTTCCAGCACGTCATAACCTTTCGGCAACGACTGGGTATTCGCACCCTCCTTCACCACGGCGTAAGTGCATTCGCTGTGGATCGGCAGGGTGACCAGCTCAAGACAACGCTGGCAAACCATCTTGACCTCGACGTTCAGATCGGTGTGGAAAACCACAGCGTTCTGCTCGTCTCGCTCAAAATCGAATTTGGCCTGCACCGTACCGACATTGTCGGAAAGCGGGTCGCAGAGTCTCTCCAAATCGGCGAGCGCTACGCTTCCTTCGATGGAAACGCCACGGTCTGCCAATTTGCGCGGGTCAACGTGAGGTGGAATCGGGTCATTCAACATAGGCGCAGCATTCTAGGGATGCCCCCCGCCCCTGTCAAAGGAAATTCCGCCCCGTTCAGCATGTTAGGTTCTGCATGAAAAGCCTTGATACGTGGCCATGTCGCGTTGAAAACCGCCCCGGAATGCTCATTGACTCCAGTAAACTCCGCTTCCCCGGCCGTTTTCGCCTTGCCCTGCCGGCTTCTCAAGCCTTTTCATACAGAATCCAGATTCAGCCGACTTGCACCGGAGTACCTCATGCTGCCCTTGATACTGGCTTCCAGCTCCCCTTACCGCCGCGAACTGCTGGCACGCCTTCACTTGCCTTTCGAATGGGCATCGCCGGACATCGATGAACACCGCAACGACGACGAGACGGCGACCGCGCTGGTCAAGCGTCTGGCACGGGAGAAAGCCCACGCCCTGGCCGGGCGCTACCCTGCACACCTGATCATCGGCTCCGACCAGGTGGCGGTACTCGGCGAGCAGATCCTCGGCAAGCCGCACACCTTCGACAAAGCCTGCGAACAACTGCTTGCCGCCAGCGGCAACCACGTCACCTTCCTGACCGGCGTCGCCCTGCTGAATACCCAGACCGGCCAGTGCCAGGTGGATTGCGTCCCCTTCAGCGTGCATATGCGCGAACTGACCCTGCCGCGCATCGAGCGCTACCTGCGTACAGAGCAACCCTATGACTGCGCCGGCAGCTTCAAATGCGAAGGACTGGGTGTCAGCCTTTTCCAGAGCACCCACGGCAGCGATGCCACCAGCCTGATCGGACTGCCCCTCATCCGGCTGGTGGACATGTTGACAACCGAAGGCGTCGACATTCCCTGAGCCCATGAAAAAGCCGACCCATCAGGATCGGCTTTTCGTACAACCGGCACCTCAACGCAAGGTCGGCCCCTGGAACCCCATCCACATCGCCAGATACTCCGCCACACTGGCACCGAGGCGCTTGGAGAAACGATCGAATGGCGATTCCTTCACCGTGAAGTCAACCAGATCCTTTTCCCCCACGACTTCCCTGGCCACGTAGCCAGCGCTACCCAGGGCATCGACCAGACCAAGCCCCAGCGCCTGTTCGCCGGACCAGATCAGGCCGCTGAACAGCTCCGGATGCTCCTTGTCCTTCAGGCGCTCGCCACGCCCCTTCTTCACGCTGGCGATGAACTGCTTGTGCGTCGTATCCAGGACACTCTGCCAGAAGGCCGTTTCTTCGGGCTTCTGTGGCTGGAAGGGGTCGAGAAACGCCTTGTGCTCGCCCGAGGTGTAGGTTCGACGCTCGACACCGAGCTTTTCCATGGTCCCGACGAAGCCGTAGCCCGCCGCCGTCACACCGATGGATCCGACCAGGCTCGCCTTGTCCGCATAGATCTGGTCCGCCGCACTGGCAATGTAGTAGGCCCCGGAAGCCCCCAGATCGGTAATCACTGCGTACAGCTTGATGTCCGGGTATTCGCCACGCAGGCGGCGGATCTCGTCATACACATAGCCGGACTGCACGGGACTGCCGCCCGGGCTGTTGATACGCATCACCACGGCCTTGGTCTTGGGGTCCTTGAACGCCGCACGCAAGCTGCCAATGATGTTGTCGGCACTGGCCTCTTCCTGATCGGCGATCACGCCGCGCACCTCGACCAGCGCGGTGTGCCCAGCTCCACCCACCGCCCCTTTCTCCATGTCCATCAGGGGCGAGAACAGCACCAGGATGCCGAACAGGTAAAAAAACGTCAGCAGCTTGAAGAAAATCCCCCAACGCCGTGCCCGACGCTGCTCCTGCACACTGGCGAGCAGGGTCTTTTCCAGCAATTTCCAGCTCTTGCCGTCTTGATCCGACTCTTCGCGAGGCGCCTTCCACTCATCAACCATGTTTACCTACCCTGGAATTACTGACGCAGACGCCCGGCCAAGCCAGGACTGCAATTCTGAGAAGTGACCGATGGACAACCGGGGCTCATGAACGCTCAACACCTCCAGCGACATCGCTCCGTAGCCCACCGCAACCGCGTGCATCCCGGCATTGCGCGCCATCAGCAGATCGAATGAAGAGTCCCCCACCATCAACGCCCTGGACGCAGGAACCTGGCAATGCGCCAGGATCTCATGAAGCATGAGCGGATCGGGCTTGCCGCGGGTCTCGTCGGCAGCCCGGGTGATATCGAAGAACTGCTCCCAGCCGTTGGCCTTCAGAACCCGATCCAGCCCGCGACGGGCCTTGCCGGTCGCCACTGCAAGACGGTAGCCCTCGCTGCGGAAGGCGTCCAGCGCCTCGACAACGCCGGGAAACAACGGTGAAGGCTGGTCATCCAGAGCCATGTAGATATCGGCGTAATGCTGACGAAACGCCACCACCTCAGCCTCCACCAGTTCCGGATACAGGGTACTGATGGCCTCGGGCAATGCCAGCCCGATGATGCCCTTGACCGCATCGTCGCTGCACAGGGGATAGCCGGCCCGCTCCGCAGCCGCGTGCATGGCCTGGACAATCCGGCCGATGGAGTCGGCCAGCGTCCCGTCCCAGTCGAAGATCAGCAGATCGTAGTCACGGCGCACTCAGTCGCTCCACAGTCTGGGCCCACATTTCATCCACGGGCGCTTCCAGTTTCAGCTCGCCACCATCGGGCAGCGGCACGGTGAGCGCATAGGCATGCAGGAACAACCGCTTGCCACCCAGCTCGCGAATCTCGCGGGTGAAGTCTTCGTCACCATACTTGCTGTCGCCGGCGATGGAGTGCCCTGCATGCAGGGCGTGCACGCGAATCTGGTGGGTACGCCCGGTGATCGGCCGCGCCTCGACCATGGTCGCGAAATCACCGAAGCGACGCAGGACACGGAAAACCGTCAGGGCCTCCTTGCCTTCGTCATTGACCTCGACCATCCGCTCTCCGGAACGCAGGTTGCTCTTGAGCAAGGGGGCATTGACCTGCTTCTTGCCCGTCGCCCAGTGCCCGCGGACCAACGCCATGTAGCGCTTGTCGACACCGTCACCGCGCAGCGCGGTATGCAGGTGACGCAACATGCTGCGCTTCTTGGCGATCATCAGCAGACCCGAGGTATCGCGGTCGAGGCGATGGACCAGTTCCAGCTCCTTGGCGTCCGGGCGCAGTTGCCGGAACGCTTCGATCACACCGAAACTCAGGCCGCTGCCACCATGCACCGCGATACCGGTCGGCTTGTTGAGGACGATCAGCGCCTTGTCCTCGTACACGATGGCCGCCTCGAGTCGCTGCAGCAGGCCCTGCGCAACAGGCGCCGGTTCGTCGCGCTCAGGCAGGCGAACAGGCGGAACACGAACGATGTCACCCGCCTGAATCTTGTATTCAGGCTTGATCCGTCCTTTGTTCACCCGCACTTCGCCTTTACGCAAAATGCGATAAATCAACGTCTTGGGAACGCCCTTGAGGACATTGATGAGGAAATTGTCGATGCGCTGGCCGGCAAGTTCCGGCGCGACTTCAATCAGTTGGACACCGGAAGTCGGGGGGGTATTGGTCGTCATTGGCGGATCATAACAATTTTTTATGGATTTGAAGCACTTAATGATTGCTGCTATAGTCGCGAACGCCGCCAAAAGCGGCTGGCCAGCGGACCAATGGCTTCGAGCCGGCCCTGACCTACGCAATTCTCGAGGACGCGAGGCCGTCCGACGGGGCTTTTGCCAGTTTACAGAAATGCCTGGAATCGCCACCAGCGCCGAAGAGAGAAGACCGATAAAAAACAACAAGAGCGGTGTTTGACCCTCCCACAACGTTTTTTTTCGATGCCACTCTTTCAGTGCCAGGGCCCTTCACGCAGTCATGGCGAACGTTTCGGAAATACAAGCCTCAGCCATAAAATGCGCGGGCTCCCGAACGGAGCCGGCGATAAATGCAACCCGTTGCGGATTCAGCGCGCGGCAGCACCCGACTTTCAGGGATACGTGTAGGGTGGAGATGCACAACCGTCGCACCGTGTAGCACCGCGTCCTGCCCGAGGGCCCCAGGCCCAGCGAACGGACCGGTCTGATCGAGATGCCCCCGGGCGTCCACGGCCGAAGGCTGATTCCTCCTCCTGACTGAGTGCATGACACCACAGCAAGCAGGAAGCGTCGTCGCGGCTTCGGCAGCACTGGATACCAGTTCTCCGGATACCGCTGGACACGGGATGGCCCGCCACCCCTGACGCACCTGACACCGACCGTGAGAAGTCGTGTGTGCCGAACGCCGTTTCCGGCAGCCCGGAAACCGACGGTATTACATGAAAAGAATGCTGATTAACGCGACTCAACCCGAAGAGTTGCGTGTTGCTCTGGTAGACGGCCAGCGCCTCTACGACCTGGACATCGAGTCCGGCGCCCGCGAGCAGAAGAAGGCCAACATCTACAAAGGCCGGATCACCCGCATCGAACCCAGCCTCGAAGCCGCTTTCGTCGACTTCGGCTCCGAACGTCACGGCTTCCTCCCCCTCAAGGAAATCTCCCGCGAATACTTCAAGAAGGCCCCTGAAGGCCGGGTCAACATCAAGGAAGTATTGAGCGAAGGCCAGGAAGTCATCGTCCAGGTCGAGAAGGAAGAGCGCGGCAACAAGGGCGCTGCCCTCACCACCTTCATCAGCCTGGCCGGTCGCTACCTGGTCCTGATGCCGAACAACCCGCGTGCCGGCGGCATCTCCCGTCGCATCGAGGGCGAAGAGCGCAACGAACTGCGCGAAGCCCTCAACGGCCTGGTCGCCCCCGCCGACATGGGCCTGATCGTTCGCACCGCCGGCCTTGGCCGCAGCAGCGAAGAAATGCAGTGGGACCTGGACTACCTGCTGCAGCTCTGGACCGCGATCAAGGAAGCCTCCCTGGACCGCGCCGCGCCATTCCTGATCTACCAGGAAAGCAACGTCATCATCCGCGCCATCCGCGACTACCTGCGCCAGGACATCGGCGAAGTGCTGGTCGACAGCATCGACGCCCAGGAAGAAGCCCTGACCTTCATCCGCCAGGTGATGCCGCAGTACGCCAGCAAGATCAAGCTCTACGAAGACAGCGTCCCGCTGTTCAACCGCTTCCAGATCGAAAGCCAGATCGAAACCGCCTTCCAGCGCGTGGTCGACCTGCCATCCGGCGGCTCGATCGTGATCGACCCGACCGAAGCCCTGGTCTCCATCGACATCAACTCGGCGCGCGCCACCAAGGGTAGCGACATCGAGGAAACCGCCCTGCAGACCAACCTGGAGGCGGCCGAGGAAATCGCCCGTCAACTGCGTCTGCGTGACATTGGCGGTCTGATCGTCATCGACTTCATCGACATGACCCCAGCCAAGAACCAGCGTGCCGTGGAAGAGAAAGTCCGCGAGTGCCTGGAAGCCGACCGCGCCCGCGTCCAGGTCGGCCGCATTTCGCGCTTCGGCCTGCTGGAAATGTCCCGTCAGCGCCTGCGTCCGTCCCTCGGCGAAAGCAGCGGCATCGTCTGCCCACGCTGCAGCGGCACCGGCATCATCCGTGACGTCGAATCGCTGTCCCTGGCCATCCTGCGCCTGATCGAAGAAGAGGCCCTGAAGGACCGCACCGCGGAAGTCCGCGCCCAGGTGCCGATCCCGGTTGCCGCGTTCCTGCTCAACGAAAAACGCAACTCGATCACCAAGATCGAACTGCGCACCCGTGCCCGCATCGTCATCCTGCCGAACGATCACCTGGAAACTCCGCACTTCGAAGTCCAGCGCCTGCGCGACGACAACCCCGAAGCCCTGAGCGGCCAGTCCAGCTACGAAATCGCCGCTGCCGAAGTGGAAGAAGCGCCACAGGCTGCCGCAACCCGCACGCTGGTTCGCCAGGAAGCTGCCGTCAAGACCGCTCCGGCCCGCGCCAACGCCCCGGTCCCGACCACCGCCGAGCAACCGGCTCCGGCACCTGCGCCAGTGCACACCGCACCTGAGCCAAGCCTGTTCAAGGGCCTGGTCAAGTCGCTGGTCAGCCTCTTCGCCGGCAAGGAAGAGCCTGTTGCAGCGCCGGCCGCCGCCGAGAAGCCTGCCGCCGCAGAGCGTCCGCAGCGCAACGAAGAGCGTCGCAACGGTCGCCAGCAGAGCCGCAACCGCAACGGCCGCCGCGAAGAAGACCGCAAGCCTCGCGAAGAACGCGCCGAACGCGCACCGCGCGAAGAGCGCCAGCCTCGCGAAGAGACCCAGGCCCGCGAAGAACGTGCACCACGCCAGCCTCGCGAAGAGCGTCAGCCACGTCCTCCACGCGAGGAGCGCCGCTCCCGCGAAGACCGTCCGGTCCGCGAACTGCGCGAGCCACTGGATGCCGCGCCGGCAGTCCGCGAAGAACGCCCTGAGCGCGCACCGCGTGAAGAGCGTCAGCCTCGTGAAGAGCGTGCTCCGCGTGAAGAGCGCGCGCCACGTGAAGAACGTGCCCCTCGCGAAGAACGTGCCCCACGTGAAGAGCGCGCTCCTCGCGAAGAGCGTGCACCTCGTGAAGAACGCGCTCCACGCGAAGAGCGCCAACCGCGTCCACCGCGCGAGGAGCGTCAGCCACGCCCTGTCGAGCAGGCCGCCGAAGCCGCCGAAGAGCAGCTGCCGAACGAAGAGCTGCTGCAGGATGACAATCAGGAAGGCGCCGAAGGCGAACGTCCGCGCCGTCGTTCCCGCGGTCAGCGTCGTCGCAGCAACCGTCGCGAGCGCCAGCGTGATGCCAACGGCAACCTGGTCGAAGGTGAAGAAGGCAGCGAAGAAGGCCAGGAGCCATCCGGCACCGAGCTGGCTGCCGGCCTGGCCGTGACCGCTGCGGTCGCGACCAGCAACATCAGCGCCAACGCCGAAGCCGAAGCCAACACCCAGGCTGAACTGGCAACCGCCGCCGTGGAGGAAGCCGTCAAGCCGGCTGAAGCCACTTCGCTGCAGACCGAAATCGCCGAAGTCGCCGAAGCAGTGAAAGCAGCTCCAGAGGCCACTGAAACCGCCATCGCACCGGTTGTCGAACAACCGGCCCCAGTGGTCGAAGCCGTCGAGCCGACTGCCGAGCCTGTGGTTGAAGTCGTACCGCAAGCGGTCGAGAAAGCCGCCGAGCCGGAAGTGGTGGTCGAAGCGGCCCCGGTTGCCGTCGAACTGCCACAAGCCGAAGCACCGGTGGTCGAGGTTCAACCGGTAGCCGTCGAACCGGCCCCTGCCCAGGAAGAAGCCGCGCCTGCGGTGGCTGCTCCTGCGGCCGTCGAGCCACCGGCAGAGCAGCCGGCTTCGGTCGAAGCACCGGCCGTGACCCTGGCCAATGGCCGGGCGCCGAACGACCCTCGTGAAGTCCGCCGTCGCAAGCGTGAAGCCGAAGCGGCTGCAGCTGCCGCAGCCGCCGCTGCTGCAGTCGAGAGCGCACCGGCTGTCGAGACAGCGATCGAGCCGGAAGCTGCCGTCGAGCCAGTGGAAGCGGTAGAGCCAGCGCCAAAGGCCCTGGAAACCACCGAAGAACAAAAACCATTGTTCTGATCCATGGCTGAATAAAAAGCCCCGCCAGTGAACACTGGCGGGGCTTTTTATTGGCTTGCGAGAAAACGCGACACGCTCGCTGCTGAGGCCTGCTACCTCAATACAGGTTGGGCTCCATCTCCAGCTCGACATCGAAGCGTTTGACGATATCAGCCTGGATCTTGCGAGCCAGTTCGTGCAACTGCGCGCCGCTTGCCTGACCATGATTGACCAGTACCAGAGCCTGCAATTGATGCACGCCGGCGTCACCCTCACGATAACCTTTCCAGCCGGCTTGCTCGATCAGCCACCCCGCGGCCAGCTTGGCTTGCCCATCAGCCTGTGGATAAGCCACCACGGCCGGGTATTGCTGGCGGAGGCGCGCGACGTGCTCAGCACTGACCACCGGATTCTTGAAGAAACTGCCAGCGTTCCCCAGCTCGGCCGGATCCGGCAGCTTTTCCCGGCGAATACTGCAGATTGCATCACTGACCTGCTGAGCACCCGGGTGCTCGATACCCATCTGCGTCAGGCGCTGGCGAACCGGACCATAGTCCAGGTGCAACGCGGCCTCCCGCGCCAGACGGAACCGAACCCGCAGGATCACCCAACGCCCCGGATTGCGCTTGAAATAGCTGTCGCGGTAGGCGAACGCGCAGTCCTGAAGACTGAAATCCCGCAGCTCGCCGGTCTGGCGATCCAGCGCGGTGAGGCCGGCGAACACATCCTTGATCTCGACACCATAGGCACCGATGTTCTGCATCGGGGCGGCGCCCACGGTGCCGGGAATCAGGCTGAGGTTTTCAAGACCGACCAGACCTTGCTTCAAGGTCCACTGCACGAACGGATGCCACGGCTCGCCCGCTTCCGCCTCGACCACGACCTCCCGGCCATCGTCGCAGAGCAGACGAATGCCGGAACTGGCCATGCGCATCACCAGTGCCGGAACATCGCGGGTCAGCAGCAGATTGCTGCCACCGCCAATCACTAGCACCGGCAACGCATGCTGGCCGGCATAGGCGAGCAGCTCGCGGACATCGTCATCGCTGCGGGCGTCGGCAAAATGGCCGGCGCTCACGTCGATGCCAAAGCTGTTGTAGGGCTTGAGGGAGACTTGCGACTGTACGGTGACGCTCATAGACGGCCCTTCAGTTCGACAATCAGGGCCTGGCAGGCCGCCTCGACCAGGTCGAGAACCTGCTCGAAACCTTGCTCGCCGCCATAGTAGGGATCCGGTACTTCGTCGAGGACGCCTTCGTAGCGGCGCAGGAACAGGTCCAGTTCCGCGCGGGCGTGGCCCGGACGCATGGCCTGCAGATGGGCAAGGTTGGCCTTGTCCATCGCCAGGATCAGGTCGAACTCGTTGAAATGCTCGACGCAAACCTGTTGGGCGCGCTGACCGGAGAGATCGTAGCCTCGGGACAGTGCGGCGCGCCGGGTGCGGCTGTCGGCCTGCTTGCCGACATGCCAATCGCCAGTCCCGGCCGACGCAACGGTGATCACGTCGGCCAGACCAGCCTTGTCCAGCTGATGACGCAGCACGCCCTCGGCGGTCGGCGAGCGACAGATATTGCCGAGGCAAACGAACAAAACCCGCATCAAGCCTCCAGCAGGCGCCTTACGCGCTCCAGATCTTCCGGGGTGTCCACCCCGACAGGTGGCGCTTGCAGCGCATCGGCGACGTGAATCCGTACACCGTGCCAGAGGGCGCGCAATTGCTCCAGCGCCTCGGTTTTCTCCAGCCAGCATGGGCCCCAGCCAACAAAGTCCTGAAGGAAGCCGGCACGATACGCGTACATGCCGATATGACGACGATAGGGTACGCCCGCCGGCAACCGGTCGCGACTCTGCGCAAAGGCATCCCGCGCCCACGGCAACGGGGCACGGCTGAACGTCAAGGCCAGGCCATTGCAGTCGGCAACCACCTTGACCACGTTGGGATTGAACAGCGCCTCGACGTCCTCGATCGGCTCGCCCAAGGTGGCGATGCCGGCCTCGGGATGAGCGGCAAGGTTGGCGGCGACCTGATCGATGATCGACGGCGGAATCAGCGGCTCGTCGCCTTGCACGTTGACCACGATGGCGTCGGCGGCCAACCCCAGTACCGCTGCCACTTCGGCCAGACGGTCGGTACCGGACTCATGGTCTTCGCGGGTCAGCAACACCTCGGCGCCGAACGCCTTGCAGGCTTCGAGGATGCCGGCATCGTCGGTGGCGATGACCACGCGGCTGGCACTGCTCTTGCGCGCCTGCTCCCAGACATGCTGAACCATCGGCTTGCCGGCGATCGGCAGCAACGGCTTGCCCGGCAGGCGCGTCGAGCGCAGGCGGGCGGGAATCACGACAGTGAAGGCGACACTCATTTGTCCAGGCGCTCGTCGTCGGTCAGGGTACGGGCTTCGCTTTCCAGCATCACCGGGATACCGTCGCGGATCGGATAGGCGAGGCCCGCGCCCTTGCTGATCAGCTCGGTCTTGTCGGCGCTGAGCTTGAGCGGGCCTTTGGTGATCGGGCAAGCGAGGATGTCGAGCAGTTTGGTGTCCATGGATATTCCTCAGGCCTGTGGCCGAAAACAGAAAAGAATCAGGGCTGCCGTCCGGGCAGCAAGCGCGCCAGTCGCTCATCGAACCAGCGCACGAAGGCCGGCGACGGCTGGGCGTCGACGGCAAGATACCACCAGTCAGGCGCGGCGAAACTGCGGCATTTCACGGCATCCTTTTCGGTCATCACCACGGGCAGTTCGGGACTGAAGCTCAGGGCCCCGGCACTGAACTGCGCGTGATCGGCAAAAGGATGCGGCACCGGGCGCCAGTCTAGCCCTTGCAGGGTATTGAAGAAACGCTGCGGATTACCGATGCCCGCCACCGCATGCAGCGCCTGCCCCGCAGGAAAATGATCCAGCGGGCGGCGTTCGCCGGTGGCCAGGTTGACCAGCGCACTGGGCTGCAGGGTAAAGGCGAATCCGTCCTCGCGATCGGCCACGGCGCCGTTGTAGAGCAACGCATCCACCGCCTCCAGGCGCTCGACCGGCTCACGCAGTGGCCCTGCCGGCAGACAGCGACGGTTGCCGAGGCCGCGGGCGGCGTCGATCAGCACCAGTTCGAGATCGCGGGCCAGGCGATAGTGCTGCAGGCCGTCGTCACACAGGATCAGGTCCAGCGGCTCGGCTTCGAGCAGCGCACGAACGGCTTGAGAACGATCCGGATCAATCATCAGCGGCACGCCGGTGCGCTGCACGATCAGCAGAGGCTCGTCCCCGGCGTGGCTGGCCGACTGGTCGGCACGGACTCGCCAGGGCAACTGCGGCGGTGTCGCGCCGTAGCCACGGCTGACCACACCCACCCGCAGGCCCCGCTGGCGACAGTGTTCGATCAAAAACAGAATCAGCGGCGTCTTGCCGGTTCCACCCACGGTGATGTTGCCCACCACCAGCACCGGCACCGGAGCACGGTAGACAGTGCCCTCCCCGGCGAGAAAACGCCGGCGCTTGCCGCGTACCACGCGGCGGTAGAGGGCTTCGAGCGGCGACAGCAGCGCAAGCAGCGGGTGCCCTTTGTACCAGGCCTCCTGCAAACGATCGGCAAAGGCCATCAGGGCGTCCCCGGTGCGGCCTCGACCGTGGTCATGCGCAGATGGCTGAAGCCGAGCTTGCCGGCGGCATCCATTGCAGTGACCACTGCCTGGTGCGGAGTCTTGCCATCGGCGCTGATCGCCAGCGGCAGCTTGTTGTCACCGGCGGACTCCTTCTGCAGCGCCTCGACCAGGGTGGCCAGATCACTTTTGGGCAGCAAGTGATTGTTCACCGAGTAGACGCCTTCGGCGCTGATGGTGATTTCCACCAGTTTCTGCTCGGAATCCGGTGCCGGCGCACCGCTGGAGGCTTCCGGAAGCTCGACACGCAACTGGGTTTCGCGGGTGAAGGTGGTGGTGACCACGAAAAACAGCAACAGAATGAACACCACGTCGATCAGAGAAGCCAGGTTGATGTCGACGTTCTCGCGTTGCTTGCGCCGGAATTTCACGCCTTGTCTCCGGCCAGATCGACATCGCGGTCACCCTGCACCACTTCCACCAGCTTGATCGCCTCCTGCTCCATGCCGACCACCAGCTCATCGATGCGGCGCTGCAGGAAACGGTGGAAGAACACCGCGGGAATACCCACCATCAGGCCCGCAGCCGTGGTGATCAGCGCCTTGGAGATACCACCGGCAAGCACCGCGGCATTGGCAGTCATGCCCGAGCCCATGAAGGAGCTGAAGATGTCGATCATCCCCAGTACGGTACCCAGCAGGCCGAGCAGCGGCGCCATGGCGGCGATGGTGCCGAGGGCATTGATGTAGCGCTCCAGTTCATGAATCACCCGGGCGGCAGCCTCTTCGATGCACTCCTTCATGATCTCGCGACCATGCCGGGAGTTGGCCAGGCCCGCAGCGAGGATCTCGCCCAGCGGCGAATCGGCGCGCAGGGCCTTGAGCTTTTCGGTGGTGAGCTGCTTGTCCTTGATCCAGCGCCAGACCTGCCCCAGCAGGTGCGGCGGCGTTACGCGACTGGCGCGCAGGGTCCACAGGCGCTCAGCGACGATAGCCATGGCAGCGATGGAACTCAGAATGATCGGCAGCATCATCCAACCACCGGACTTGACCAATTCCCACACGTTTTGGACCCCCTTGGAAAAAGTTCTGCACTCTACCATAGGGGCCGTGTCTGCCGTAGGTTGTCATGTCGGGTCGCGCCAGAAACGCCTCTGCTCGCGCATCACCCACGGCTCGCCGAAGCTGCCCAGCCGCAGGCGCACCGCTCCCAGCAGGGCACTGTCGTAGACCGGAATCCCCAGCGCGGCGTAACGCGCCATGACCAGAGGCGAAGGATGGCCGAAGCCGTTGTGGCGACCACGGGAAATCAACACCCCGCGCGGGGCCAGGCTTCTGAGGAACACCATGCTGGAAGAGGTTCGGCTGCCATGGTGCGGCGACTGCAACCAGTCGATCGGGCCGGCCTGTGCGCCCGAGAGCCAGGCCCGTTCGGCGTGCCGGTCGATATCGCCGGCCAGCAGCAGCGTCTCGCCCGAGGCCTCGACCCGCAACACGCAGGAATGCTGGTTGCTGTCGTCATGGTCGGCCCCGGTCCACTGCCAGAGCGAAAAACGCACGCCATCCCACTCCCAACCGGCACCGCTGGTGCAAGGCTCGGCAGCCAGCGCCTCGGGAGACGCTTGCGGCTCACCGGCGATCACGCGTGCCACGGCAAGCCCACGCTGTACCGCCAGGGCGCCACCCGCGTGATCGGCGTGGGCATGGCTGATCAGCATCAGGTCCAGCTTGCTGACCCCCAGCTTGTGCAACGTCGGCAAGACCACACGCTCACCCAGATCGATGTTCGCCCTGACCGGGCCGGCGTCATAGAGCATGGCGTGCTGGCGTGTCCGCACCAGAAAGGCCTGTCCCTGCCCCACATCCAGTTGCCAGACCTCCGCCAGCCCCGGTGAAAGCTGCTCGCGGGGCGTGAACCCCGCCAGCAGCAACAGCGGCCAGCCCAGCACCCGCATCGGCAGGCCCGACGGCAATAACAGCAGGAATGCTCCGAATACCACCAGCCACCACGCCCAGGCCGGCAGTTCCGGAGCCATCCAGGCTGGTTGCCAGGCGGCAAGACCGTCGAGCAGGTCGAACAGCACACCAAGCAAGGCTCCCGCCACCCAGAGCAGACTTTCCCCCAGCAAGGGCACTGGCAGCAGGACAGTGCCCAGTAGCGCCAGCGGCAAGACCAGGATGCTGATCCACGGCACCGCGAACAGGTTGGCCAGTGGCGCACTGAGGCTGACCGGCAGGCCCAGCGCGATCAGCACCGGCAGCAGGCCGATGGCAATGCACCATTGCGCCCGCCCCCAGGCCAGCCACGCCGACCAGGCACCCAAGCGTCCACTGAAAATCAGTATCAAGACCGCCACAGCGGCAAAAGACAGCCAGAAACCTGGCAGCAGACTGGCCAGCGGCTCGGCCAGCAGCACGGCATTGAGCGCGATCAGCAGCGGCCAGCTCACACCCAGGTGGCGATAGCGCAACCGCCAAAGCAACACCACGCCCAACATGACGCAGGCCCGCTGCACCGGCACCTGGAAACCGGCCAGCAGGCCATAGGCAAGTGCGGCGCCGAACGCCAGGCCACAGGCCCAAAGTAGCCAGGGCCAGCCTCGCGGCCACCAGCCCAGCCTCGCCAGGCCGGCCACCAGAGCGTAGACAAGGCCGGCCAGCAGGCCGATGTGCTGACCGGAAATCACCAGCAGGTGCACGGTGCCGGTCGCCTGCAGGGCATCCCAGTCCTCCCGCGGCAACCCACCACCGTCACCCAATACCAGCGCCGCCAGCGCGGGGCCGCGGCCATGGGCATCGACCGCCAGCAGCCGCTGCCGCACGGCGTCGCGCCAGGCGCCGCTGGCAGGAGCCAGGCGTTCGCCGGCCTTGACCGTGCCCTGGGCACCGATCCGCCGCGCCAGCATGACCGCCTGTGCGTCCATCGAGTGGGGGTTGAGCAACCCATGGGGACGCTTGAGCATGACCGCCAGACGCCAGCGCTCGCCACTCATGACCGGCGGGCCGTCCTGCCAGCTCAGGCGCAAGCGCCGTGGCAGCTCGGCGCGGCGCGAGACCGCATCGGCCAGTTCAAACCGCACCCGCTGCTCACCGTGCTCCGGCAGGCCGACCACCCGACCTTCGAGCCACAAGGTGCGGCCATCGAGTGCCGGTGCCAGCCGGTCATCCAGCGCGCTCTGCGCAGACAGACAAGCCCAGCACAATCCGCCCAGGAACAAGGCCAGCGGGTAACAGCGCCGCCACAGGCAGAACAGCCCCAGCGCAGCAAACGACAGGAGCCAACCGACAGACGGCAGCTCCGGGAGAAACCTCAGGCACAAAAGCCCGAATGCAAGCGCCAACATCCCTGTGCGCGTCATCTCGACTCCGGATAAACAAAACGACTCCGCAGGCTTAGATCAACGCGGGGAAAGGCTCACTTATTAATTGTCACAAAGTCTGAATTGGCACTACATCCAATCCGTGCATACTGGCCCACTTCCGACCGCCGAGAACCCCCATGCCGCGTCGACTGTTCAAACGCTACATGCCCGATCCGACGAGCATCCGGGAACACAAGTCCTTACGATTTCTCGGCCGGTTGCTGCATGACGCCAACCTCTGGCACCTGAACCGCCATTCGGTGGCACGGGCCATGGCGGTAGGGCTTTTCGCCGCCTTCATTCCGATCCCGATGCAGATGCTGCTGGCTGCGAGCCTGGCGATTCTGGTGCGCGGCAACATGCCCATTGCGGTCAGCCTGGTCTGGCTGACCAATCCCATCACCATGCCGCCAGTGTTCTATTGCACCTACCAGATGGGCGCCTGGCTGATGCAGATCCCGCCCAGGACCCTGCCCGAAGAGATCACCTTCGAATGGATCACCGACCAGTTGTCCACGCTGTGGCAACCCTTCCTGCTCGGGTCGGTGGTGTGCGGCGTGCTGCTCGGCGCCCTCGCCTACTGCCTGACCATGCTCTACTGGCGCTGGTGGGTAGGCCGGCAGTGGCGCCGGCGCAAGGCCAAGTCAGCTGCGCATTCCTCGACCGCTGACCAGTAGGCGGACACAGCCGAAATACAGCACGGCAGTCGCCACCAGCATGAAACCGATGGCCACGCCGATACGAATATCGGATACGCCAAGGATGCCGTAGCGGAACGAGTTGACCATGTGCAGCACAGGGTTGACCAAGGACACCGTCTGCCAGAACGGCGGCAGCAGGTTGATCGAGTAGAACACCCCGCCCAGGTAGGTCAGCGGCGTCAGCACGAAGGTCGGAATGATCGAGATATCGTCGAAGTTCCGCGCAAAGACGGCGTTGATGAACCCCAAAAGCGAGAAAATGGTGGCAGTCAGCACGACCACCAGCACGGTCACGCCCAGGTGGTGCACCTGCAGATGGGTGAAGAACAGCGACAGGAACGTCACGATGACCCCGACAGCCAGGCCGCGCAACACGCCACCCAGGGTGTAGCCGATCAGGATCGTGTGGGGCGATACCGGCGACACCATCAGCTCTTCGATCGAGCGCTGGAACTTGCTGCCGAAGAAGCTCGACACCACGTTGCCGTAGGAGTTGGTGATCACCGCCATCATGATCAGCCCCGGCACGATGTACTCCATATAGGTGAAGCCACCCATGTCGCCGATCTGCCGGCCAATCAGGTTGCCGAAGATCACGAAGTACAGAACCATGGTGATGGCCGGCGGCAGCAGGGTCTGCGGCCAGATCCGCGTGAAACGCCGTACTTCGCGGTAGACGATGGTGTTGAGGGCGACCAGATTGGCGCGCAGCTCCGAACTCATACCGCCACCTTGGACAGATTCTTTTCAACCAGGGACACGAACAGTTCCTCGAGACGATTGGTCTTGTTGCGCAGGCTGGTCACCTCGATGTTCTGCAAGGCCAACTGGCCGAACAGCGCGGTGATGCCCACTTCCTTGTCGACCTGCACTTCCAGACTGTGCGGGCTGATCAACCGGCAGGGGTAGCCCGCCAGTTGCGGTGCCTGGGCAAGGTCGTTCTTCAGATCGAGAACGAACGTCTCGACGTGCAGCTTGCCCAGCAACTGCCGCATGCTGGTGTTCTCGACGATGGTGCCGTGGTCGATGATGCCGATGTTGCGGCACAACTGCTCGGCCTCTTCCAGGTAGTGGGTCGTGAGAATGATGGTGATGCCCTGCTGGTTCAGCTCGGTCAGGAAACTCCACATCGAGCGACGCAACTCGATGTCCACACCTGCGGTCGGCTCGTCGAGAATCAACAGGCGTGGCTCGTGGATGAGCGCCCGGGCAATCATCAACCGGCGCTTCATGCCACCGGACAGCGAGCGCGAAGGCACATCGCGCTTTTCCCACAGCCCCAACTGGGTGAGGTACTGCTCGGCGCGCTCACGGGCCACCTTCGCCGGAATGCCGTAGTACCCGGCCTGGGTCACGACGATATCGAAGGTCTTCTCGAACTGGTTGAAGTTGAACTCCTGCGGCACCACGCCAATGCTGCGTTTGAGCGCTGCGGGCTGGCGGTCCAGGTCATGGCCGAAGACGCTGACACTGCCGCTGGTCTTGTTGACCAGGGTCGAGAGGATGCCGATGGTGGTGGACTTGCCGGCACCATTGGGACCGAGCAAGGCGAAGAAGTCACCTTCGGCGACGTCCAGATCGATGCCCTTGAGGGCCTGGAAGCCGTTGCCGTAGGTCTTGGTTAGCTGCCGAATGGACAGAGCAGAACTCATAGCGGGTCTGTGCACCGTTGGAAGGATTCGTGAATCAGGCAGCGAGCAGGCGAGCCCCTCGCGATAAATGTGGCCATGGTGCAAGCCCAGGCCACACAAGTACAGTCATGTCTATTGATAATAACTATCGGATTGACCGAAGAAGGTCAGGTCAACGCGGTCATTACCGCGGCCTGATAGGCCGGACGCTCGCGCAGGCGTTCGTACCAGGCGCGCAGGTGGCGCATCTCTGGACGCTCGATAGGCATTTCGAACCAGGCGTAGACGAAACAACCCAACGGGATATCGCCCATGCCGGGCTCCTGACCCGACAGGTAAGGCTGCGATGCCAGAGCCTGGTCAGCGATCGACAGCAACTGTGCGCACGTCTTGTGGGCGGCATTGATGGCGACCCAGTCGCGCTGCTCTTCCGGCGTGCGCAACATACCCCAGAACAACGGCCGGAACGGCGTGGCGAGCGACGAGGTGGTCCAGTCCATCCATTTGTCGGCCTTGGCGCGCTCGACAGGATCCCGTGGATACCAGGCCGTGTCAGCCGCGTAGCGCGCCCCCAGATAGCGCACGATGGCATTGGACTCCCAGAGCACCAGCCCGTCGTCCTCGATCATGGGTACCAAACCATTGGGATTGAGCGCACGGTAGTGGGGTTCATTGACCACGCCGAACGCGCCACCGGCGTCCACCGACTCGTAGTCCAGCCCCAGTTCCTCTGCGCACCACAACACCTTCCTGACATTGCTGGAATTCTTCCGACCCCAGATCTTGAGCATGACGACATCCTGACTATCTGCAAGGGACACCCAGTCTACTCCAGCGCGGCGCCCAGGCAATCGCCGGACATTCATGCCGAACTACCCCGACACACACCTGTCACTGTTCAGACGAGGCCGTTCGACAGAGGCCGGCTACGCTCTGTGGGATGTACCGATACGTGGAAGGTTTCCAGGAGGAAAGACTATGTTGCTGTTGTGGTTAGTGGTGCTCGTACTGGGAGCGGCCTGGCTGGCGCATCGACGGACACCGGCTCTGCCGGCGCTTGCGCTCATTGCCGTGTATGTCGTGGCGATGGGGATCTTCTCGCGGGCCCCGGGGTGGTTGACGTTCCTGCTTCTGCTGGTGGTGGCTGCCATCGCCCTGCCCCTGCTGCTGCCTGACTTGCGCCGCAAGCTGTTCACCGCACCGATGTTCAACTGGTTCCAGCGCACGCTGCCGCCGATGTCCACCACCGAGCGCGAAGCCATCGACGCCGGCACCGTGTGGTGGGACGGCGAGCTCTTCAGCGGCCGGCCGGACTGGAACACCCTGCTCGGCTACCCCCGGGCCGAGCTGAGCGCCGAGGAACAGGCCTTCATCGACGGCCCCACCGAGGCACTCTGCGCCATGGTCAGCGACTGGCAGATCGGACAGGACATGGACCTGCCCGCCGAAGCCTGGGCGCACATCAAGAGCAATGGTTTCTTCGCCCTGATCATACCCAAGGAATACGGTGGCAAAGGCTTCTCCGCCTATGCGCACTCGCAGGTGGCGATGAAGCTGGCGACCCGCAGCGGCGATCTCGCCTCCACCGTGATGGTGCCCAACTCCCTGGGCCCGGCCGAGCTGCTGCTGCATTACGGCACCGACGAACAACGCAACCATTACCTGCCACGCCTGGCCCGTGGCGAGGAAATCCCCTGCTTCGCCCTGACCGGCCCACTGGCGGGCTCGGATGCCGGCGCCATGCCCGACACCGGCGTCATCTGCAAAGGCCAGTGGCAAGGCGAGGAAGTGCTCGGCCTGCGCCTCAACTGGGAAAAGCGCTACATCACCCTTGGCCCGGTCGCCACTCTGCTCGGCCTGGCGTTCAAGGCCTACGACCCCGATCACCTGCTGGGCGAGCAGGAAGAACTGGGTATCAGCCTGGCGCTGATTCCGACCGACACGCCCGGTGTCGATATCGGCAAGCGCCACCACCCCCTGGGCGCGGCCTTCATGAATGGCCCCAACTCCGGCAAGGACGTGTTCGTTCCCCTCGACTGCCTCATCGGCGGCCAGGAAATGCTTGGCAAGGGCTGGATGATGCTGATGAACTGCCTGTCGGTCGGTCGCTCGATCTCCCTGCCCGCGGTAGGCACCGGCGCCGCCAAGTTCACCAGCCTGGTCAGCGGACAGTACGCACAGATCCGCGAGCAGTTCAACGTACCGCTGGCCGCCTTCGAGGGCATCCAGGAGTCGCTGGCGCGCATTGGCGGCAATGCCTGGCTGATGGACAGCGCCCGCCTGCTCACCGCCAAGGCGGTGGACCTGGGTGAAAAACCCTCGGTACTCTCGGCGATCCTCAAATACCACCTGACCGAACGCGGCCGCGAATGCATCCAGCATGCGATGGACATTCACGGCGGCAAGGGCATCATCATGGGCCCGAACAATTACCTGGGCCGCAACTGGCAAGGCGCGCCTATCTTCATCACCGTCGAAGGCGCCAACATTCTTTCGCGCAACCTGATGATCTTCGGCCAGGGCGCGATCCGTTGCCATCCCTTTGTCCTCAAGGAAATGGCCCTGGCCGGCCGAGAAGATCACGACCAGGCGCTCAGGGAATTCGACACGCTGCTGCTCAGGCACATCGGCTTCGCCGTCGGCAATGCCGCCAGCACCCTGGTGCTGGGCCTCGGCCTCGGGCACTTCGAAAAAGCCCCCGGAGATGGTCTCAGCCAGTGTTACTTCCGCGCACTCAACCGCCAGGCGGCGGCCTTCGCCCTGCTGGCAGACCTGTGCATGATGCTGCTGGGCGGCGAACTGAAGCGGCGCGAACGGTTGTCGGCGCGCCTGGGCGACGTACTCAGCTATCTCTACCTCAGTTCCGCTGCACTGAAGCGCTATCACGACCTGAATTCACCGGAGGCTCTGCAACCGTTGCTGCGTTGGGCCATGGAAGAAAGCCTGGGCCAGGCGGAGCGCGCCCTGGACAGCCTGCTGGACAATTTCCCCAGCCGCCTGCTTGGCTGCGCGCTGCGGCTGGTGGTGTTCCCGTTCGGTCGCCGACACGCCGGACCCAGCGATGAACTCGATGCGGAAGTCGCCGCACTGATCGGCCGCGCCGCCGGCGACCCGGCGCTCGAAGCGCTGCTTGCCGGTTGCTACCGACCAACCGACCCGCAAGACCCGGTCGGTGCCTTGCAACACGCCAGCCGCCTGCTCGCCGATAGCGCGCCTTTGCACAAACAGTTGCGCCACGCCCTGAAAACCGGCGAACTGACGCCACATGCCGGAGAGCCTCTGATCGATGCGGCGCTGCGTGCCGGCGTCGTCGATGCTGCCCAGGCACAGCAGCTACGGGACGCCGAAGCAGCGCGTCGACGGGTGATCGACGTCGACGCGTTCAGCAAGGAGGAGCTATTGCCGGTCGCCGGGAAAGTGCGCTGAGCACAATCGGGCCGGGACATCGGGCGACGGGAGCCGTATACTCCGCGCCCGTTTTTCCGCTTTAGAGGATCGCCAGCATGGCCAATGCACACCTGGACTACCATCTCGCCCTGCTCAACCACCTGCGCAGCATCCTCGTCGCCCTGGGTGAAGCCGAGCAGGTGCCGGAAGAAAGCCACGGCCTGTTCCTCGAGCGCTTCGACGAACTGCTGGAGCAACTGCCGCAAGACCCACTGGAAAGCCAGTACCTGGGTCAGGACCTGATGTGCCAGGTCATCCAGCGCTACCCCCAGATTGCCCACCTGGTACCACGCGACCTGCTGTGGTTCTTCGGCGGTGATTGCCTGCACTTCATGCCAGATGAAGAACTGGATATGTACCAGGCGCTGGAGGAGCGTCGCTACGAAGCCGAGCAGAACGAAGAACCGTTCGACTGGAATCAGGAAAAGCAGTTGCTGAGCATGTCCGCTGACGACAGCAAGCACTGATGACCCACGCCGCTCATCGAAGCGGCGTTTTTTGCCTGTTCGTTTTCACCCGGAAAAGACAAAGCCCGGACTGACCAGCCCGGGCTTTTATTTCACGCAGAAATGAAAAAAGGACCCGAAGGTCCTTTTTTACTGGCTGGCTGATTCATGGAATCAACCAGCGCCATATTTGGAGCGGGAAACGAGACTCGAACTCGCGACCCCGACCTTGGCAAGGTCGTGCTCTACCAACTGAGCTATTCCCGCATATTGGCGTCCCCTAGGGGACTCGAACCCCTGTTACCGCCGTGAAAGGGCGGTGTCCTAGGCCACTAGACGAAGGGGACTCTGCCCAAAACGCGCTTCGCACGTTTCAGTGACCAGAATCGAACCCTGAGGATTCAAGACTGGATTTTTTTACAAGCCCCGCCGTTAAGCGAAGCCTTTGTAAATTGGAGCGGGAAACGAGACTCGAACTCGCGACCCCGACCTTGGCAAGGTCGTGCTCTACCAACTGAGCTATTCCCGCATTGGCGTCCCCTAGGGGACTCGAACCCCTGTTACCGCCGTGAAAGGGCGGTGTCCTAGGCCACTAGACGAAGGGGACACGCTACAACTTTTCACTCCCTGCCGCGTTTCGCTGTGTGCTTTACGCTGCAAGTGGCGCGCATTCTATGGATGCTTTGAGGGGTCGTCAACCCCCAAATAGAAATTTATTTAAATCAATGACTTCGACCCGTTTGCAGGCCCGGATCGGGGCTTCCGCCCTATTCTTCCAGGCACTGCTGCCGATAGCAGAAAGACGGGCAAAACAATTTCCCAAATGTGACTCAGGGCAAATTGCCATCAATCCCCTTCCGGCTTCCGCCAAACAGGCCTATCCGGCCAAATGGGAAGCCACTACACTCAATCGGTATACCTGACTGACGAGGCGTGAACGGTGACTCCACTAATGATTACCTTGCTTATAGTGGCGGGTATCGCATTACTCATCGTGATCGGCTACCTGAATAACGTAGTCGAGAACAACAAGCTCGAGCGGGCCCGGCTCAAAGTGGAGCTGGCTGATCGCTTGCGGCGAGTGGGCGAGATCACCGAAACCTTCCCCGGCCAGTTGATGACGCCCGCGCTCAAACTGCTGCTGACCCGCCTGGAGCTGAACCTCAATCAACGCCAACTGGCGCTGGAGAAGCACAGCAGCGAAATCCGCAACCGTATTGCCGAGCTTGAAGGCGTGATCGCCCAGGGTGAAGCGCTGCCGGTGAACAACCCGCCGACACCGATCCAGACCGAAGCCCGGGCCAAAGACATCCGCTTCCTCCTCGAAGCGCTGCACAGCCAGGTGGTACGTGCCTGCCAGGAAGGCTTCCTCAGCAATAACGAAGCCAAATACTGGGTCAAGGAAATCCGCCATATCCTGGTCGTGCTGCACATCGAGTTCTTCAACAACCTCGGCCAGGCCGCGCTGCAGCAGAACCAGCCGGGACACGCCCGCCTTGCCTTCGAGCGCGGCGTGCAGTACCTGCGCAAGCAGCCGGAACCGGGACAGTACCGCGAACAACTTGAATATATGGAGAAGCTCCTGGCGCGTGCCAACGCCATGGTGCTGGACACCATCGAGCCGACCGCGGACGACGTCAACGCCCTGACCGAAGGTCTGAAGACCGACGAAGAAGAGAACTGGAAGAAGAAAGTCATCTACGACTGATGAAGCAGCTGCAAGCTATAAGCTTCAAGCTGCAAGCTGAGCGGCGTTGCCTGTGCTTTCGCTTGCAGCTTGCAGCTTGCAGCTTGCAGCTTATGGCTAGAAGTAGCAGTCACTGGCCTGCAGGAAAATCCGCGCCAGGTTCTCCAATCCCGCTTGATCTTCAACACCAAAACGCGCCAGCTTCGGGCTGTCCAGATCGAGCACGCCGATCAGGCGTCCATCCTTGACCAGCGGAATCACCAGCTCACTGTTCGAAGCGCTGTCACAGGCGATATGCCCCGGGAACGCATGAACATCCTCGACCCGCTGGGTCTGCAGGCTGGCAGCGGCAGCGCCGCAGACGCCGCGACCGAAGGGGATCCGCACACAGGCCACCTGGCCCTGAAATGGCCCCAGCACCAGCTCGCCATCACGGTTCAGGTAGAAACCCGCCCAGTTCAGGTCATCGACCTGGCTGTACAGAAAGGCGGAAAACTGTGCGGCGTTGGCGATGAAGTCACGCTCACCGGCAAGCAGGGCCTCCAGTTGCGCAGCCAGCAGGCGATAACCCGCCAGCCCCGCTCCCGCCGCATTCAAATCGATCATGTGTGTTGCTCCAGCAGTTTGAGTCCGACCCAGTAACGGGCGAACTGATAGGCACAACGGCCATTTCGGTTACCGCGACCGGTCGCCCAGCGAATCGCGGCTTTCTCCAGTTCCTCATCGCGCGCCCAGACCAGCCCCGGGCCTTTGGCCAATTGGCCGATCCAGTGCTCGACGACATTGAGGAAATGCTCTTGGGTAAACGGGTAGAACGACAGCCACAGACCGAAACGGTCGGACAGGGCAATCTTGTCCTCCACCGCCTCGTTGGGATGCAGCTCGCCGTCGATCATCTTCCAGTTTTCATTGTCGCTCTGCTTCTCCGGCACCAGATGCCGACGGTTGGAGGTGGCGTACAGCAGCACGTTATCCGGCGCCTGTTCCAGCGAGCCGTCCAGCACACTCTTGAGCACTCGGTAATCGCCCTCGCCCGCTTCGAACGACAAGTCATCACAAAACAGTACGAAACGCTGGGGCAGCTTATGCAGTTGCTCCACCACCCGCGGCAGGTCCGCCAGGTGATCACGCTCGATCTCGATCAGGCGCAAGCCGCTGGCGGCGTATTCGGCCAGCAACGCCCGCACTAGCGATGACTTGCCGGTCCCGCGGGAACCCCATAGCAAGGCGTGGTTGGCGGGCATGCCGTCGAGGAACTGGCGGGTGTTGCGCCCCAGTTGCTCGCGCTGCAGATCGACGCCGATCAGGTCGGACAGGCGAATGTCCAGACTCACCTCCAGCGGCAGCAGGAAGCCGCTGCGGCCGTCACGCTGCCAGCGCGCCGCCAGGCAGCGGCTCCAGTCGATTTCCGGGCGCGGTGCCGGCAACAGGGGCTCCAGACGAGCCAGCACGCTTTCGGCGCGCTCGAGAAAAGCAGTCAAACGAGAGTCCACGGAAATTCCTCAGATCAGATTCAGGCGAACGAACAACACGCTGAATGTTCGACAGTACATGCCAGCAGCCGGGGTTGATCGGCTATGCTTGCGCAGCGCATGGAATGTGGAACTGGCTGGGGACCATGGATATCAAGTTCACCAATCGCCTGTCGTACAAGCAAGCCCGGCTGACAGTCCTCGTCGGCTTCATCCTGGGAACATTGCTCAGTCTCATCCAGATAGGCATCGATTATGCCAGCGAAGACGCCTCCATCAACCGCGAGATGCAGGCATTGCTGGATATCAGCCATAACACCGCCTCGCGCATCGCCTACAACATCGACTCGGAACTGGCCCAGGAACTGACCCTCGGCCTGTTGCAGTCCCCTGCCATCATCCGCGCCAAACTGATCGACAACAATGACACGGTCCTGGCCGATATGAAGCGGCCACGCCAGGAAAGCGCCTACCGGGTTCTCAGCGACTTCCTGTTTGGCAACAACCGCGAGTTCCGCAACAAGCTGTTCCTCAGCCATATGCCCGACGAGTACCTGGGCACACTCTATCTGGACGTGGATACCTTCACCTTCGGCAACCGCTTCCTCAAACGCGCCGAAGTCACGCTGCTCAATGGCTTCGTCCGCAGCCTGGTGCTCACCGGCATCCTCCTGGCGCTGATCTACATCATGCTGACCAAGCCTCTGGTACGCGTGATCAGCGCCCTGAGCAGCAGCGATCCGCGCAATCCCAATCAGGGCAAACTGCCCTTTCCGGTCGGCCACGAACACGATGAGATCGGTGTCCTGGTCAAGGTCGCCAACCAGCAGTTCGTCACCATGGCCACCGAGATCAAGCAGCGACGCAACGCCGAGAATCGCCTGACCGAATACCTCGGCGAACTGGAGAACATCGTTTCGGCGCGCACCAACGAACTCAAGGCCAGCAACATCCGCCTGAGCCAATCCAACGAGGAACTGGAAGATGCCCGCCGCCGCGCCCTGGACATGGCCCAGGCCCGTGCCGCGTTCCTCGCCAATATGAGCCACGAGATCCGCACACCGCTCAACGGCCTGCTGGGCATGATCGCACTGTCGCTGGACAGCCCGCTCAATGCCGAACAGCGTCAGCAACTCTCCATCGCCCACGATTCGGGCAAGGTATTGGTGGAGTTGCTCAACGATATCCTCGACCTGTCGAAATTCGATGCCGGCCAACTGGAGCTCGAGCGCATTCCCTTCGATCTGGGCGCCCTGGTCGAGGACACCGCCAACCTGCTTTCGCAGAATGCCGCGCCCAATGTCGAGCTGACCTGCCTGATCGACCCGAAATTTCCCTCGCTGGTCCTCGGTGACCCGACCCGGGTACGGCAGATCGTCAGCAACCTGCTGTCCAATGCCTTGAAATTCACTCGTTTCGGTCGGGTCGATGTACGTCTGGCCACCCACAATGGCGGCGTTCGCATCGACGTCTGCGATACCGGCATCGGCATCCCTCCGGAAGCACAGACGCGAATCTTCCAGCCCTTTACCCAGGCTGGCGCCGGTATCACCCGGCAATACGGCGGTACCGGTCTCGGACTGACCCTTACCAATAACCTCTGCGAAGCCATGCAGGGTCGCCTGAGCATCAGCTCCGAAACCGGCTTCGGCAGCCAGTTCAGTGCCGAGCTGCCGTTGCCCGCACACACTGCGGCAGCGCTGCCGGAACCGCTCAAAGGCCAGGTAGTGGCTATCAGCAATGCCAGCAGCGGCCTGGCCGAACTGTTACACACCCTGCTGCCGCGCTGGGGCCTGAATTACCAACGTCATGACTGCCTTGAGGATCTGGCCGGAGCAAGTCCCGACCTGTTGATCACCGACGACCTGGACTGCCTGCTGGCCCTGAGGCCAGTCATCAGAGCGCCGATACTGCTGGTGACCGCCTATGGCAATTTCCTGCCCGGCGAGCAGGCAGCCAGCCTCGCCCCGCTGCAACAGCAGGCCAGGCCACTGGCTCGGGGAGCGCTGTACCAGGCGCTGCGGCGGGTGTTGCTGAGCATCGACGACAGCACTCCGACCGAGCAGACCGCCAACCCCGTCAACGAGCGACGCGCGCGGATCCTGCTGGTGGAGGACAACCCGGTCAATCAACTGGTGGCCAAGGGCATGCTGGCCAAGCTCGGCTGCGAGGTCAGCGTGGCCGCCCATGGTGCCGAGGCACTCGAACAGCTGGAGCAGTCTTGCTTCGAACTGGTGCTGATGGACTGCAACATGCCGGTGATGGACGGCTACGAGGCCAGCCGGCGCATCCGCCAGAGCGGGCGCTGGCCCAACCTCCCGATCGTCGCCCTGACCGCCAACGCCATGCCCGAGGAGCGCGAGCGCTGCCGGGCGGCGGGAATGAACGATTACCTGGCCAAGCCGTTCCGTCGCGAGGAACTGCTGGCCCTGATCGACCACTGGGTGCCGCCGGGGATCACCCGAGCAACGCCCTGATCTGCGCGTCCAGTGCCTCAGGCTTGGTGGTCGGTGCATAGCGGGTGACCTTGCCGGTCTTCGGATCGAGCAGGAACTTGGTGAAGTTCCACTTGATGCCCTGCGAGCCCAGCAGGCCCGGCGCGCGTTTCTTCAGCTCGACAAACAAGGGATGGGCACCGTCGCCATTGACCTCGATTTTGCGGAACAGCGGAAAGCTGACCCCGAAATTCAGCTCGCAGAACTGCGAAATGGCGCGCTCGTCGCCCGGTTCCTGCTTGCCGAACTGGTTGCAGGGAAAGCCCAGGACCACCAGTCCCTGCTCGCGGTAGCGCTCCCACAGCGCTTTGAACTGCGCCCCGGATGTTGGACACCCATCCAGCACCGGGGTGTTTTAAATGATCAAGTATTCCAAGCAGTTCAAGCTGTCCGCCATCAAGGCCTTCCTCAAGCGAGGCCGGGGGTTTCGCCACGTGGCCAGCCAGTTTCAAATAGATCCCACCCTTCTGCGGCGCTGGGTCGTGGCTTACCAGCATCACGGCGTGGCCAGCCTCAAACGCTCTCATCAGCGCCACAGCGCCCAGTTCAAACTCACCGTGCTTCATCGCATGCTGAATGAACAACTGTCTCATCGTGCTGCCGCAGCGCTGTTCAATCTGGGTAATTCGAGTCAACTGGGCAGATGGCAGCAGCAGTATTACAGTGGCGAGCTTACAGCCCAGCTTTCAGCGAAGAAGAGACCGCCTCGTACCATGTCCAAGCAGCCCTCCAAGCCCGATGAAACCTCGGTAGTACCTGACGAGGAGCTCTCGGTCGCCCAACTGCTGCGCAAGATACGCAAGCTTGAAGCGGAGAACGCCTACCTAAAAAAGCTCGAGGAATTAGACGAGGCCAAACTCAGGCAGAAGAAAGCCACCACGAAAAAGCCCGGCTGATTGCCGAACTGCACTCGAGTCATTTGCTGGCCGACCTGCTAGACGCTGCAGGCTTGGCACGTGCCACCTACTACTACCAGCTCAAGACCATCGGAGCTGAGGATAAATGTGCCTCGCTGAAAGCCTCGATCCAGGACATCCAGCACCATCACCGTGGTCGCTATGGCTATCGCCGTGTCACCGCGACTCTGCGTCAGGAAGGTCAGTTGGTGAACACCAAGAAAGTACGCCGCCTGATGAACGAACTGGACCTCAAATGTACGGTGCGACCCAAGAAATACAGGTCATACCGTGGCCTGATGGACGAGGCATCACCCAATATCTTGAAACGGGAATTTACGGCTGATCAGCCCAACCAGAAGTGGGTGACAGATGTTACGGAGTTCAAGGTCGCTGGCGAGAAGCTCTACCTTTCGCCGATTCTGGACTTGTACAACGGGGAAATCGTCGCCTACCAGACTGACACGCGACCGCGCTATGCCCTGGTGGGAACAATGCTTGAGCGTGCACTGAAGAAACTCCCGACTGACAGCAAACCGATGTTGCACTCGGACCAAGGTTGGCACTACCGATACCCTGACTACCGCCAGCGCTTGAAGGATACGGGCCTGGAGCAAAGCATGTCGCGCAAGGGCAATTGCCTGGACAACGCCGCGATGGAGAGCTTTTTTGGCACGTTGAAAGCGGAGTATTTCTACCGGGAACACGTCAAGACAATCGACCAGCTCCGTGCTGGGATTGATGAGTACATTCGTTATTACAACCATGAACGTATCAAAATGAAGCTTGGCGGCCTGAGTCCTGTGGCTTACAGAAACCAGGCCGCGTAGCTTTACGCACCTAATGTCCAACTTTTGGGGCGCAGCTCACTTCAAGGCCCTTGTATTGGGGCGTGAAACCGCACTGGCTGGCGGTATTGACCACCAGCAGCGCCTTGCCCCCGAAGTCCGCCAGCGTCTTCTGTTCGCCCTTGATGGTCGTGCAAGGGATAGTCAGCAACTCTCCAGCCATGCGCAGCGCTCCTTGTTCAATGAACGCGCGGTCAGCGCGCCTTCAGGTCCAGACACACCGAATTGATGCAGTAGCGCAGGCCGGTCGGTGGCGGCCCATCGGGAAACACATGCCCCAGGTGCGCATCGCAGCGGGCGCAGGTGACCTCGGTGCGGATCATGCCGTGGGAAGTGTCGCGGATCTCGATCATGGCGCTGTCTTCGATCGGCTCGTAGAAGCTCGGCCATCCGCAACCGGAGTCGAACTTGGCCCTGGAGTCGAACAACGGCGCATCGCAGCAGATGCAATGATAGACACCGTCGGTCTTCGTCGAGTTGTACTGGCCACTGAACGGGCGCTCGGTGCCTTTCAGGCGGCACACCTGGTATTGCGCGGGATCCAGCATCGCACGCCATTCTTCAAGGGTTTTCTCCAACTTTTCCATCGGCAGGCCTCGGCAAATCAAAAAGCCCGTGCTGCAGCTTTTCGCCGGCACGGGTGGGACGTATTATTGCGCCTCAATTCAGACACCAGTCTGGCACCCGCGTTGCTCGCAGTTCAAACCTTTTCACAGCGTAGTACGCGGCGATCTTTTCTTATCGGGATCACATCATGCAGGTCAGCAAATCGAACAAGCTCGCCAATGTCTGCTACGACATTCGCGGCCCGGTGCTCAAGCACGCCAAGCGTCTGGAAGAGGAAGGCCACCGCATCCTCAAGCTGAACATCGGCAACCCGGCGCCTTTTGGCTTCGAGGCGCCGGACGAAATCCTCCAGGATGTGATTCGCAACCTGCCCACCGCCCAGGGCTACAGCGACTCCAAGGGACTGTTCAGCGCGCGCAAGGCGGTCATGCAGTACTGCCAGCAGAAGCAGATCGACGGTGTCGGCATCGAGGATATCTACCTCGGCAACGGCGTCTCCGAGCTGATCGTGATGTCGATGCAGGCACTGCTCGACAACGGTGACGAAGTGCTGATCCCGGCACCAGACTACCCGCTGTGGACCGCCGCAGTCAGCCTGGCCGGCGGCAGGCCGGTGCACTACCTGTGCGACGAGCAGGCCGACTGGTTCCCGGACCTGGAAGACATCAAGGCCAAGATCACCCCGAACACCAAGGCCATGGTGATCATCAACCCGAACAACCCCACCGGCGCCGTGTACTCCCGCGAACTGCTGCTGGGCATGCTGGAGCTGGCACGCCAGCACAACCTGGTGGTGTTCTCCGACGAGATCTACGACAAGATCCTCTACGACGAAGCCGTGCACATCAGCACCGCCTCGCTGGCCCCCGACCTGCTGTGCCTGACCTTCAACGGCCTGTCCAAGTCCTACCGCGTGGCAGGCTTCCGCTCCGGCTGGCTGATCATCTCCGGGCCGAAGCAGCATGCCCAGAGCTACATCGAAGGCATCGACATGCTGGCCAACATGCGCCTGTGCGCCAACGTGCCGGCCCAGCATGCGATCCAGACCGCACTCGGTGGCTACCAGAGCATCAACGATCTGGTACTGCCGCCTGGCCGCCTGCTGGAACAGCGCAATCGCACCTGGGAACTGCTCAACGACATTCCCGGGGTCAGTTGCGTCAAGCCAATGGGCGCGCTCTACGCGTTCCCGCGGATCGACCCGAAAGTCTGCCCGATCCTCAACGACGAGAAGTTCGCCCTCGACCTGCTGCTCTCGGAGAAACTGCTGATCGTCCAGGGTACCGCCTTCAACTGGCCATGGCCGGACCACTTCCGCGTGGTCACCCTCCCGCGGGTCGACGACCTGGAACAGGCGATCGGCCGAATTGGAAATTTCCTGAAGACTTATCAGCAATAGCCTACAGTCATACCTGCGTCGAAAAGGACGCGGGCGACCCTCCTCGACTCTTCACCCTTTCCTACCTGCGGCTCTGGGCCGCGGGTTGGATCGGTGTGTCTGATCGGTCGGCGCGTACACAGTTTGAAATAGTCGACCGGTTGAATACCGAAAGCGCGCACCTTATATACCCGCATACGCTACATATCTATCCGTCAGGAGAACGTAACAACCATGATGCGCATTTTGCTGTTTGTGGCCACCAACCTTGCGGTCGTGCTGGTCGCCAGCATCACCCTGAGCCTTTTCGGCTTCAATGGGTTCATGGCGGCAAACGGGGTTGACCTCAAGCTCGACCAACTGCTGGTGTTCTGTGCCGTGTTCGGTTTCGCCGGCTCGCTGATTTCACTGTTCATTTCCAAATGGATGGCGAAGATGAGCACCGGTACGCAGATCATCAGCCAGCCGCGCACCCGTCACGAGCAATGGCTGCTGCAGACCGTCGAGGAGCTCTCCCGCGAAGCCGGCATCAAGATGCCGGAAGTGGGTATCTTCCCGGCCTACGAGGCCAACGCCTTCGCCACCGGCTGGAACCGCAACGATGCACTGGTGGCAGTAAGCCAGGGCCTGCTGGAGCGTTTCTCGCCCGATGAAGTCCGCGCAGTACTGGCCCACGAGATCGGCCACGTCGCCAACGGCGACATGGTCACCCTGGCGCTGGTGCAGGGCGTGGTGAACACCTTCGTGATGTTCTTCGCGCGGATCATCGGCAACTTCGTCGACAAGGTGATCTTCAAGAACGAAGAAGGCCAGGGAATCGCCTACTACGTCGCCACCATCGTCGCCGAGCTGATCCTGGGTATTCTCGCCAGCATCATCGTCATGTGGTTCTCGCGCAAACGCGAATACCGCGCCGACGACGCCGGCGCCCGCCTGGCCGGCACCGGCGCGATGATCAGTGCGCTGCAGCGCCTGCGCTCGGAACAGGGCGTACCCGTACAGATGCCAAGCACCCTGAACGCCTTCGGCATCAATGGCGGCCTCAAGCAGGGCCTCGCCGGCCTGCTGATGAGCCACCCGCCGCTGGAAGACCGCATCGAAGCACTGCGTCGCCGCGGTTAAGCGACAAGGCAAACGAAAAGGGCGACCCTCGGGTCGCCCTTTTTCATTGGTCGCGCAATGTGTAGACCCGCTCCAGCAAGCGGCCGACGCCGGCCTGCAAGAACTTCCAGCTCTGCCCGAGGATGTCCTGGGCGGCTTCTTCGTGAACCCGCCAGCGTGGTGCGAACAGCCGCTGCACTTCGTCATCAAGTACCGCGAATGGCGGCCCCTCCAGTTGCGACTGATCGTAGTCCATGGTTACCAGCACCCCGGCGCAGCCCCTCGGCAGGATAGTGCTCAGGTGCGCCACATAGCGCTCGCGCATCTCGGGCGGCAGAGCAATCAACGCTGCACGATCGTAGAGACCGGCACAGTCGGCCACATCATCGGCACTCAACTGAAAGAAATCGCCGCACCAGAGTTCGACATCCCCGGCGCGATAGCGAACGAACGCCCCGTGCTCCAGACGCTCCGCCTCTATCCCCTGTTCGCTGAAAAAGTCCTCCACCGCCCGCTGCGAAAGCTCTACACCCAACACCTGCAAACCCTGCCCTGCCAGCCAGGCAAGATCCCGGCTCTTGCCGCACAGCGGCACCAGGACCCGCGACCCGGCCTCGATAGCCAACGTCGGCCAGTACTGTTCCAGGTAAGGATTGACCTGCTCCTGATGAAAACCGATCTGGTTGCGCTCCCAGCGCTTGTGCCAAAAATCCGCGTGCATGACGACCTCGAATAATTCGATCAAATACTGCGAAAACTTATATTGGAATTAGATCAATGAACTGCCTGAAGATGGTAGCCATCATAACCCTCAGGACTTCCGCGATGCTCCCCAGCCTGTTCATTTCCCACGGATCCCCCATGCTGGCCCTGGAGCCGGGCGAAAGTGGCCCGGCACTGGCCCGGTTAGCCGCTGAACTGCCGCGGCCGAATGCCATAGTGGTCGTGTCGGCCCATTGGGAGAGCCACGACCTGTGGATAACCAGCGGCCCGCGCCCTGCCACCTGGCACGACTTCGGCGGTTTTCCGCCGGCACTCTATGCCGTGCAATACCCGGCCCCCGGTGAACCCGCCCTGGCCGAGCGCGTGGCTGCACTGTTGAGCGAGGCCGACCTGCCCGCCGGGCTGGACCCGAAACGGCCGTTCGACCACGGCGCCTGGGTGCCGCTCTCGCTGATGTACCCCGATGCCGATATCCCGGTGATCCAGGTGTCGCTACCCAGCCTGCTCGGTCCGGCGTTCCAGGAGCGGGTTGGCCGTGCCCTCGCCTCGCTGCGTGAAGACGGCGTGTTGTTGATCGGCTCTGGCAGCATTACCCACAACCTGGGGGAACTGGACTGGCGCGCCAAGGACAGCAGCGCAGCGCCCTGGGCCCTGGGGTTTCGTGACTGGATGGTGGAGAAGCTGGCTGCCGACGACAGTGCGGCCCTGCTCGACTACCGTCGCCAGGCGCCGTTCGCGGTGCGCAACCACCCCAGTGACGAGCACCTGCTGCCGCTGTATTTCGCGCGGGCGGCCGGAGGCCGGTTCGGTATCGAACATCAGGGGTTCACGTTGGGGGCGCTGGGGATGGATATCTATCGGTTTGATTGAGTGTTCCAGGGGATCCGTGTCGGGCTTAGTATCGGCATAGCTGTTGGCGTCGTTGCTGGCGTTTACGGTGTCGCTCCTGGTGTCGTTTTTGCGTGATTATCCTGAATTTTCGGCGACGTTGACGGCCCGTTCCGCCCTTACGGCGGCTTACTTTTGTCTTGTCAAAAGTAAGCAAAACCGCTGGCTCCCACATACGGCCCTACGCTTCGCTCCGGGTTCCCTCGCTCCGGTGTCCTCCAGGGGCCGCGCGGCCACGATTTGCTGCGCAAATCTAAGACTCGCGCTCTTCGGCTACGCCGAAGGGGGCTACGCCCCAGCCCCTTCCGAACACCTCCACTCGGCCTCCTGAAGTCGCAGGTTACGGGCGGCGTTCTCACGGACGGATCTTCGAAATCAGAAATTGTGCCGCCAGGTCGATCTGCTTCTGCTTTTGATCTTGCCTTTGCTCTTCATGCGCGTCGGTTCAGACGCCGCCAATTGCGACTTCAGCCGGCCGAGTGGAGGTGCCTGTAGGGGCCGGGTGCGTAAGTACCCTTCGGCGATAGCCGAAGACGTGAGATGAAGATTTGCGAAGCAAATCGTAGGCCGCGCTGGCCCCGAAAGGTGCCGGAAGGAGGGGACCCGAAGCGAAGCGTAGGGCCGGATGTTGGGAGCGGGCGGTTTTGCTTACTTTTGACAAGACAAAAGTAAGCCGCCGTAAGGGCGGAACGGGCCGGCAACGTCGCCGAAAATAACAGATATTCACCAAAAAACCACCACCACCACAACCACCAACCCAAAAAAAATCCCCGAACCAGTCGGGGATTTTTTCATTCACTCGCGGATCAGTCTTCGCGATAACGGCGCAGCTTCAGCTGCTTGCCGGCAACACGGGTGTCCTTGAGCTTGGCCAGCAGACGATCCAGACCTTCTTCCGGCAGTTCTACCAGACTGAAGCTGTCACGCACCTGGATACGACCAATGGCTTCACGCGCCAGACCACCCTCATTGAGGATGGCGCCCAGCAGGTTCTTCGCGGCGATACCGTCTCGAGCACCCAGGGCAGTACGGCAGCGTGCACGACCTTCGCCCAGCGGCATTGGCGCACGACGCTCACGCTCACCACGCTCCGAACGCTCACCACCGGTACGCTCACGCGGGGTGTAGGTCGGAACCAGTGGCTGTTCCTTCTCGACGGCTTCCAGGGTCAGGGCCTGACCGTTGGTGGCTTTGCGCAGCAGCGCAGCGGCCAGGGCACGCGGGCTGCAACCGATATCGGCGGTCAGGCGATCAAGCAGATCACCGTGGGTCGATTCGGCATCGGCAACCAGCGGCGCCAGGCTGTTGGTCAGCTTCTTGATGCGGGCATCGAGAACGGCCTGAGCGTTCGGCAGGCGAACTTCGGCGACTTTCTGACCGGTCACACGCTCGATCACCTGCAGCATGCGGCGCTCGCGAGGAGTGACCAGCAGCAGGGCACGGCCTTCGCGACCGGCACGGCCGGTACGGCCGATACGGTGAACGTAGGACTCAGGATCGTACGGCATGTCGACGTTGAACACGTGCGTGATACGCGGTACGTCCAAGCCACGGGCAGCGACGTCGGTCGCGACGACGATGTCCAGGCGACCATCCTTGAGCGAGTCGATCACGCGCTCACGCTGGTTCTGGGCGATGTCGCCGTTCAGCGCGGCAGCCTTGTAGCCTTTGGCTTCCAGGGCGCTGGCCAGGTCGAGGGTTGCCTGCTTGGTACGCACGAAGGCGATCAGGGCGTCGAATTCCTCGACTTCCAGCAGACGCAGGACAGCGGAAACCTTCTGGTCGGCATGGACCATCAGGTGCGCCTGCTCGATGGCGGTTACGGTCTGGGTCTTGCTCTGGATCTTGACGTGCTTCGGCTCGCGCAGGTGGCGCTCGGCGATGGCACGGATCGAGGCAGGCAGGGTGGCCGAGAACAGAACGGTCTGGCGGCTCTCCGGCATGGCCTTGAAGATGACTTCCAGGTCATCCATGAAGCCCAGTTTGAGCATTTCGTCCGCTTCATCGAGAACCAGGTGGTTCACGGTGGTGAGGACTTTCTCGTCGCGACGCAGGTGGTCGCACAGACGGCCAGGAGTAGCGACGACGATTTGCGCGCCGTTGCGGATTGCTTTGAGTTGTGGGCCCATCGGGGCACCACCGTATACGGCTACCACGGTCACGCCCGGCATCTGCTTGGCGTAGGTTTCGAATGCGGTAGCTACTTGCAGCGCCAACTCACGGGTTGGCGCCAGGATCAGGGCTTGCGGCTCGCGCTTGCTCGGGTCGATGCGATTCAGGATGGGCAGGGCGAAGGCGGCGGTTTTGCCGGTACCGGTCTGCGCCTGGCCGATCATGTCATGACCGGCGAGAATGATCGGGATCGATTGTTGCTGAATGGCCGATGGCTCTTCGTAGCCAGTAGCCAGTACGGCAGCAACAATACTTGGATGAAGATCGAGAGCGGCGAAGCCGCCGGTTTCCTGGGTCATGGGTCTGCCTCTAAGTGCATCCGCAAAGACCCATGCTCCAAAGCTGCGCATGCCTTGTAAGACCCGAAGGTCACCCTGGCAGCTTTGTCGGCGGGGATTTGCGAAAACGATTGAAGATAAAAGAACGTCAAGGAGAGTCCGCGGGGCGGACGCGCAGCCGAAGCTGGCTTCGGGGAATTGCACTACCTAAACGAGGTCCGTTGAAAGACCGGCGCGCACTATACCTGAATTCGTCGTTCCAGTGAGAGGTTTTTTTCGGAAAACGACAGGCGCAAGCCTTGGAACGACATGCCTTGCCGATCTCCAGGGCCCTCGTGACAGCCGTCGCCGGGGCTGCCTGCTGAAACGTTTTATTCAGGAGGCCGGGCGGATCACCTCGATCAGCGACTGCAACGAGTAACCCAGACGCGCCGCCAGCGTCTCTGCACGGGCACGCAGACCGGCCTGGTCCAGCGTCTGGTCGAGGTCGGCCGGCACCAGAAGGATCACATTGCCCTCCTTTACCGGCAGCTCCCAGTAATGCCGGTGGTAGAGCCCGCGCAGCAACGCAGCGCCCAGCGGCCGGCCATCGTCGCCGGCCCATTGGTTGATCACCAGCCAGCCACCGGGATTGAGATGTTTCTGACAGTTTTCCAGGAAATTCCACGCAAGGTGTGCGACCCCCGGGCCATGATCGGTGTACAGATCGACAAAGATCAGGTCCGCAGGCTCGGCACTGGGCAGCAGCTCCATGGCATCACCGATCCGCACATACAGCCGCGGATCATCATCCAGACCGAGGTACTCCATGGCCAGCCGTGGTACGTCGGGGCGCAGCTCGATGGCCTCGACGTCGTCCAGCGCCAGGAATTTCAGGCACGCCTGGGTCAGGGTGCCGGCACCAAGACCGAGGAACAGCGCTGTCTCGGGCTGCGGGTGACACAGTGCGCCAACGAACATCGCGCGGGTGTAGTCGTACTCCAGCCAGCTCGGATCGGCGGTGAACACGCAACTCTGCTCGATGGCCTCGCCGAACTCCAGGAAACGGTAATCCTCGACTTCGTAGACGCTGATGGTGCCGAACTGATCGTGCACCTGCGCCAGCAGCCGCTCTTCCCGCTCTGTCATGCTGTCTCCCGGCAACCTGGGTGCCCACGCAAAAGGCGCCATTGTCCGCCAATGCGCCGGGTGCAACAAGGCGCGCGGCGGGTGATAGCATGGCGGACAGACCTTTCCGCGTTCGCGATAACAAGACAGAGCCTGAGATGAGCCAACCCTGGAGTCCCGATAGCTGGCGCGCCCTGCCGATCCAGCAACAACCGACCTACCCCGATGCCGCGCACCTGTTCAAGGTCGAGCAGACCCTGGCCAGCTACCCGCCGCTGGTGTTCGCCGGTGAAGCCCGCGAGCTGCGCCGGCAGTTCGCCGAAGTGACACAGGGCCGCGCCTTCCTGCTGCAAGGCGGCGACTGCGCGGAAAGCTTCGCCGAGTTCTCGGCGGCGAAGATCCGCGACACCTTCAAGGTGTTGCTGCAGATGGCCATCGTCATGACCTTCGCCGCCGGCTGCCCGGTGGTCAAGGTCGGACGCATGGCCGGGCAGTTCGCCAAGCCGCGCTCGGCCAACGACGAGACGATCAACGGTGTCTCCCTGCCCGCCTACCGTGGCGATATCGTCAACGGCATCGGCTTCGACCCGCAGAGCCGTGTTCCCGACCCCGAGCGCCTGCTCCAGGCCTATCACCAGGCCACCGCCACCCTCAACCTGCTGCGCGCCTTTGCCCAGGGCGGTTTCGCCGACCTGCACCAGGTTCACAAGTGGAACCTGGACTTCATCGCCAACTCGGCGCTGTCGGAGAAGTACAGCCAACTGGCCGATCGGATCGACGAGACTCTGGCCTTCATGCGCGCCTGCGGCATGGACAGCTCGGCGCAGGTGCGCGAAACCAGCTTCTTCACCGCCCACGAAGCGCTGCTGCTGAACTACGAGGAAGCCTTCGTCCGCCAGGACAGCCTGACCGGCGACTGGTTCGACTGCTCGGCGCACATGCTCTGGATCGGTGATCGCACGCGCCAGCTGGACGGAGCCCACGTGGAATTCCTGCGTGGCGTGAACAACCCGATCGGCGTCAAGGTCGGCCCGAGCATGAACACCGAGGATCTGATCCGCCTGATCGATATCCTCAACCCGGCCAACGATCCGGGGCGCCTGAACCTGATCGTGCGCATGGGCGCGGAGAAAGTCGGCGACCACTTGCCGCAGTTGATCCGCAGTGTCGAGCGCGAGGGGCGCCAGGTGCTGTGGAGCTCGGACCCGATGCACGGCAACACCATCAAGGCCAGCAGCGGCTACAAGACCCGCGACTTCGCACAGATCCTCAGCGAGGTGAAGCAGTTCTTCCAGGTCCACCAGGCCGAGGGCACCCACGCCGGTGGCATCCACATCGAGATGACCGGGCAGAATGTCACCGAATGCATCGGCGGCGCCCGTCCGATCACCGAAGATGCCCTTTCCGACCGTTACCACACCCACTGCGACCCACGGATGAACGCCGACCAGTCGCTGGAGCTGGCCTTCCTGATTGCCGAAACCCTCAAGCAGGTTCGCCGATGAGGGCGACCCGGGCCAGGGCCGCGCGAAGGCGCGCAGTCCCGGCCCGGACGCAGTTGACCTGCACCGTTTCAAGACCGAGCCAGCCGGCCAGCCGCCACAGGCTGACGGCCAGCGCCTCGACGCCCGCCTCATCCAGCCCCTCGACTTCTTCGTGCAAGGCATGCACCGCCAGTCGCTGCTGTGCACGTTCGGCGCGCAGATCGACCCTGGCGGCAATCCGCTCCTGGTGCAGGAACGGCAGCACGTAATAGCCGTATATCCGCTTGTGCGCGGGCGTGTAGATCTCCAGTCGGTAACGGAAATCGAACAATCGCTCGGTGCGGTCGCGCTCCCACACCAGCGAATCGAAGGGTGACAGCAGCGCGCTGGCGGCCACTTTGCGCGGCACTTTCGGCGTGTCCAGGCAGTACGCCGGCTGAGACCAGCCCTGCACCCGGCAACGCTGCAAACGCCCTTCTTCCGTCAGTTCCTCCAGCCCTCGACGTGCGTCCGCCGGCGTCAGGCGGAAGTAGTCGCGCAGGTCTTTTTCGGTTGCCACACCCAGCGCCGCTGCCGCATGCAACAGCAGACCGCGCTGGGCATCGGGTTCGGTGGGCCCCTCTTCGCTCAACAGCGACGCCGGCAGCACCCGCTGCGGCAGGTCGCAGAGCCGCTTGAATCCGCGCCGGCCCGCCACCGTCACCTCACCGGCAGCGAACAGCCATTCCAGCGCATGTTTCTCTGCACTCCAGTCCCACCACGGGCCAGCCCGCTCCTCACGGGTCGACAGGCTGCCGGCACCGAGCGCGCCTTGCTCAGAAACCGCCGCGAGCACACGGGCGATGGTGGCCTGCTGCTCGCGACCGAACACTGCCAACTGGCGGTAGATACCCTGCCCTTGCCGTGCCCGTTGCATCCGCCAGCGCAGCAATGGGTACAGCTCCAGCGGCAATAGAGAGGCTTCGTGGCCCCAGTATTCGAACAGCTTGCGCTGTCGCCCTTTCCCCCAGGCAAGCTGGTCGAGCAACGCGGGCGGGTAATGACCCAAGCGGGAGAACAGCGGCAGGTAATGGGAACGGACCAGCGCATTGACCGAGTCGATCTGCACCACGCCCAGGCGGCGTAACATGCGCGCCAGTTGCGCCGTGCCAGGCGTAGCCGCCGCGACACCGCCAAAACCTTGGGCAGCCAGCGCCAGGCGACGCGCCTGGGCGAGGGAAAAGGACTGTAATGTGGACATGCCGGATTCCTGTTGGGCAAGCCCACAACAGTAGCCCCGGCGCACCGGGGCGGCGAGTCATTTGTCGCAGGTCAGATCTTGAACATCAGCATCAGTGCGCACACCACCAGGAAACCGCAGAACAGCGAACGGAGCATTTTCTCCGGCATGGCATGGGCCAGTTTCACCCCCCAACTGATGCTGAGCAGACCGCCCACCGCCAGCGGGATGCCCATGGACCATTGCACATGCTGGTGGAAACCGTAGGTCGCCAGGGTGACCGCAGTACTGGGCAGCGCCAGCGCCAGCGACAAGCCCTGGGCCACCACCTGGGTGGTACCGAACACGCTGGTCAGCACCGGCGTGGCCACCACGGCGCCCCCGACGCCGAACAGCCCCCCCATCACCCCGGAGAAGGAGCCCAGCACTCCCAGCCACGGCCAGGCGTGACGCAACTCGCTGGAAGGTGGCGAAGTGCGCATGAACATGCGGATCACGTTCCAGGCCGCCAGGGCCAGCAGGAAGGCAACGAAACCGATACGCATGGCTTTCGCGTCCACCCCCACGGCCCACAGCGAGCCCAGCCAGGCAAAGACAAAACCTGCCAGCGCAAGCGGCAGCGCGTGGCGCAGCTCGATCCGGTTGCGCTGGTGATAACGCCACAGCGCCAGCATCACGTTGGGCACCACCATCACCAGGGCGGTGCCCTGGGCCAGTTGCTGGTCCAGGCCGAACAGCACGCCCAGCGCCGGAATGGCGATCAGCCCGCCGCCAATACCGAACAATCCACCCACAGTGCCCAGGGCTGCGCCCAGGACGATATACATCAACCACTCGATCATGCCGGCCTCGCCTGTCATTCAATGGCAAGCATGCTACCGATCCGGGGCTAGCAGGGAAACGCATAGCAACGCACAATGGCTTTGCCTATTTCGCACAAGCAAACGATCACCATGAACCCCGACGCCCTTACCGAACAGCTCAGCCTGTTTCTCGACGTACTGGAAACCAGCAGTTTTTCCGCAGCGTCGCGTCGTCATCCACTCACGCCATCGGCAGTAGCGCGGCGCATCGACACGCTGGAGAACGCGGTGGGCAGCCGCCTGTTCGTGCGCAGCACCCACGCGGTGCGGCCAACGCCAGCAGGCATCGCCTTCGCCGAACGGGCGCGACGCATCATCGAGGAACTGCGCCTGGCCAGGGCCGAGGCGGTGTCCCTGAGCAATGCCCCGGAAGGACTGATTCGCATCGACGCCCCGGCAGCCTTCGGCCGGCGCCATCTGGCGCCGGCCATCGCCGATTTCCTGGTGGCTTATCCCGGGCTCGACGTGCAACTGCGCCTGATCGACAGCTTCGTCGACCTGCACGGCTCCCACCTGGGCGAAGTGGACCTGGTGCTGCGCGCCGGACCGCTGGCCGACACCCGGCTGGTGGCGACGCCGCTGGCCTATATGGTACGCATCGCCTGCGCCAGCCCGGCCTATCTGCGCCAGCGGGGCGTACCCGCGAGCCCGGAGGAACTGGCGGAACACGACGGACTGGACTGGGACGGCCTCGCTCCACCCTTCGCCTGGCGCTTCGCAGTGGACGGACAGATGCGGGTGTTTCGCCCATCCCGCATGCGCATGACCGCCAACAACGCCGAGACCCTGTTGTTCGGTGCCCTCGCCGGTCTCGGCGTGGCGCACCTGCCAACGTGGCTGATCAGTGAATACCTGCTGCGTGGCGAATTGTTACCGCTGTTTTGCGAAAACGGCCTTCCGCCCACCGAGACCAGCGGCATCTATGCGTTGAGACTCGAACATGAAACGAACTCTCGGAGCCGTTTGCTGCTCGAATTTCTCAAGAGCCGTTTCAGCCCGGTCCCACCTTGGGATTTGGCCCTGCAAAGCGAACTGAGCTGGAAATCGCACTAAAAACTTGCGTGCTAACATTTTCAGAGCCATCGAAGAACAAGGATTTGCATGAACGCCGAAACCAAAACCACCGACATTTGTGACGAACTGCTGCTCGACAACCAGGTGTGTTTCGCCCTGCATTCCACCTCGCTGTTGATGACCAAAGTCTACAAGCCGCTGCTGCAGGCACTCGGCCTGACTTATCCACAGTACCTGGCCATGCTCGTGCTGTGGGAACAGGACGCCCTCACCGTGGGCGAGATCAGCCAGCGCCTGCTGACCGATCCTGGTTCTCTCACACCGCTGCTCAAGCGTCTCGAGGCTGAAGGCCTGCTCAAGCGCACCCGCAGTCGCGAGGACGAACGGGTGGTGATCGTTGAACTGACCGATGCCGGCAAGGCCATGCAGCAACAGGCGCGCAATATTCCCCACTGCATACTTGGCGCCAGCGGCCAGTCGATCGAGCGCCTGAAGGCGCTGCAGGCGCAACTGCTGGAACTGCGCAATCATCTGCAAAACACCTTGTAGCGGCACTGGGACAGCTGTCTCGGCCTGACTGCCGAAGCTGCTGCGACAGCCGCTCAGGAAAAATTCGAAAATTTATCTTGCGCGCTAAATATTTGTGAACTAAGTTTACGTCTTACCCAGATGGCGCCACCTCACGACGCCCAACTCAAGCACAGTTCGAGGACATCACCATGAAAGCGCTCTACATCGCACACGCAACCTCCACCGGCGGCCGCGATGGCCGTGCCATCTCCAGCGACGGCATCCTTGACGTGAAACTGGCCACGCCGAAAGAACTCGGCGGCGCCGGTGGTGCGGCCACCAACCCCGAGCAACTGTTCGCCGCCGGTTACTCGGCCTGCTTCATCGGTGCACTGAAGTTCGTCGCCGCCCAGAGCAAACGCCAACTGCCAGGGGAAACCTCGATTACCGCCGATGTCGGCATCGGCCAGATCGAAGGCGGCTTCGGCCTCGATATCGACCTGCGCATCAGCCTGCCAGGTCTGGAGCAAGCCGACGCCCAGGCGCTGGTGGATGCCGCGCACAAGGTCTGCCCTTACTCCAACGCAACCCGCGGCAATGTCGATGTACGCCTGCATGTGAGCGTCTGAGTTTCTGACAGGCACAAAAAAACCCGGCCGAGGCCGGGTTTTTCGTGGACGCCAGGAAGATTACTTCTTGGAACGACCTTTGAAGCTGTTGTCGCGAGTGTCGATGTCGATCCACTCGTCGATCTGGATGAAGTCGGCAACCTGGATCTCGGTACCGTTCTTCAGCTTGGCAGGCTTCATGACCTTGCCGGAGGTGTCGCCACGAGCAGCGTTCTCGGTGTAGACGACCTGACGGCTGATGGTGGTCGGCAGTTCTACCGAAACCAGGCGGCCTTCGAAGAAGACGGCTTCGCAGATGTCTTCCATGCCTTCTTCGATGTACGGCAGAACGGCGTCGATGTCTTCGGCGTTCAGTTCGTACATGGTGTAGTCGGAGGTGTCCATGAAGGTGTAGGAGTCACCGCTGATGAACGACAGGGTCGCTTCTTTGCGATCCAGGATCACGTCGTCCAGCTTGTCGTCTGCACCGTATACGGTTTCGGTCTTGTAGCCGGTCAGCAGGTTCTTCAGCTTGGTCTTCATGATCGCGCTGTTACGGCCCGACTTGGTGAACTCAGCTTTCTGAACCAGCCACGGGTCGTTGTCGATCCGCAGTACGGTACCGGGTTTCAGCTCTTTACCAGTTTTCATTACGAAGTATCCGAATCTGGATGGATTTATAAAAATCGAGGCCGCGTATCATATCCAATTTCGGTAAAACTGTACCAGCGCCGTGGCAAGGTCCGGCCGAGCGGCCTGTTCCCCGCACCATCGGTTGGCGTGGGCATCCAGTTCATCCCAGTGCAGCAGCACCTGTTTCCAGGCCGCGCCCATGTCGCGATCCATGTTCCAGGCCCGCCACAGCTCAACCAATGCCGCCGCCGCCGCGCCCGACAGGCCCGGGGTGTAGAGGTCGAGAAAGGCTTCGAGCTTCTCCCAATGGGCATATTCCTCCTGCACATAGATGTGCCAGAGCAGCGGCCGGCCGGCCCACTGTGCACGAACGAAGGAGTCCTCGCCCCGCACGGCATTGAAGTCGCAGCTCCACAGCACCCGGTCGTAATCGTCCTGGCGCACGAAGGGCAAGAGCTGCACGGTCAGCGCACCCCGCCTGTGGATATCTCCGACAGCCAACGTTTCCAGCCCCAGCCAGGCACGGACATCACCGAGGATTCGCCCTTCCGGAACCAGCAGGTGATTGGGCCTGCTGTCCTCGGACAGCACCTGCAGCCAACTGGCCAATCCCGGATTCTCGTAGGCGAACAGCGACAGCAGACGAGCGCCGGCCTCAGGTGCAACGCCAAACCTGGCGAGAAACGCATCGCGCTCGAAGCCCTTGCGGCGGGCCAGAAGATCCGCCTCACGCAGCAAGCCACCGGTGCCGGCAGTGAAGCCCGGGAAGAAAAACACTTTGCGCAGGCCGTTGGATTGCGGCGATGGCAAACCGTGACAACCCTCGACCCAGTCTTCGGCGCTGAGATAATCCAGGTTAAGCCACAACGCCGGCGTGGCCCGTTCAGCCATGGCGTCGATATAGGACGGCGGAATCTGACAGGCAAAGGCACCGATCACAACGTCAGCCACTGCCACCGGTTGCCACTCGGCGTCCCAGCGACGCACCTCCACGCCGTCCTGCCACTGAACCGCCGCGGCCACGTCGGCCTCCGGACACAACCGCACGAACGCCTTCGGCTCATCGACCCACAGCCGCACCGCCAGGCCATGCTCGGCCACCAGTTGCCGGGCCAGGCGCCAGGTCACACCGATATCGCCGTAGTTGTCGACGACGCAGCAAAAGATGTCCCAGGTCGATTTCACGTCAGCTACCTCGTTGCCACCACAAAAAATAATGGCTGATTGTCCGGACAATCGGCCACGAACAAAAGCACGACGACCATGGAAATGGCGGTCCGTCATGCGACAATCCCGACCCTGTCCTGGCCAGGAGGCTGTCATGTCTTACCGAAACCGCCGTCGTGAACTGAAGATTTCGCCCAAGATCCTGCCGCTGGCCACGGGCGTGGCCCTTGGCCTGTGGCTGGGCTTCATCGCCATCGGCCTGACCCTGTGGGCCATCTGGCAGTTCGTGCCGAGCGTGCGCGAGCCCGTGGCCGCCGTGATCAGCCAGCCGCTGGCGCCCAGCGTCATGCCCGCGCCGTCGCGCCCCTCGGCACCGCCACGCTTGCCGGGTGCGCAAGAACAGTCGCCCGAACAGAACCAGATGTTCGAGCAGTACCAGCAAGCGCTGCAGGCACGGCAGATCGACGATGCCGAACGCGGCGCCGAGCAGAACCCGCGCAACCTGTCCAACCCCCGGTGCCAGTTCTGGCTGCAACAGAATCGCACCGCGCCTACCGAGAAAAGCCGGGCCAATGTCCTTGAATTCTGCCGCTGAAATGAACAAGACCGAGCTGCTGCACGCCATCATCGAGCGCCTGGACATCGACCTGGACGTCATCCAGCGCGCCGCACAGACCGCCTACGAGGCGGCGACGGCGGAAGAGAACATTGCCGAGAACAAGTACGACACCCTCAGTTTGGAAGCCTCCTACCTCGCCACCGGCCAGGCCCGACGCATGGAAGAGATTCGTCAGGCGTGCAAAGCGTACCGACAGCTGACGCTGCGCGACTACGACGAAGCGCGGGGCATCCAGATCAGCAACCTGGTGCAACTGGAGGACGAGGACGGCCACCAGCAGCTACTGTTTCTCGGCCCTGAGGCGGCTGGCTTGAAGATCGACACCGGGTCCGGCCTGGTCACGGTGATCACGCCGCGTTCGCCGCTTGGCCAGCAGTTGCTGGGGAAGGTCGAGGGGGATGAGATCAGCCTGGTGCTGGGCAATGGGCGACAGGTTCAGGCAGTGATTGGCGCCTGGTGATCGGCTGTCTTGTGTCGCTGCCAATGGCCTCATCGCTGGCCGCTGCGACAGGGCCAGATCACTTCAGCGCATCGAACCGCTCGGCCAGCCTCTGCTCGGCGAACTGCTCGATGATGAAATCGACGAACGCCCGGGTCTTGCCCGGCAGCAACTTGTGCTGGGCGTAGTACAGCGAAATGTTGCCATCCTCTACATACCAGTCCGGCAACACCCGCATCAGGCTGCCACGCTGTAGATAAGGCACGGCGAACGGCATGCTCACCAGGGCAATGCCCAAGCCCTGCTCTGCCGCCGCGCAGGCGGCCTCCGAGTCGCTCATGGTCATGCGCAGGCGCAAGGCCAGCGGCGCCTGCTCCTGCCAGCGACTGGTGAGCGGCCAGGAACGGACCCGGCCGGTCTGCGGCGAGCGGATCAGGATGCCATCGGCGCTGGCAAGGTCCTCGGGCTGCCCTATCGGCTTGCAACCTTGCAGATACCCGGCGCTGGCCACAAGGATACGATGTGCCGGCGCCAGCCTGCGCGCGACCACGCCCGGTGGCAGGTCGAAGCCACCCCCGATGGCGGCATCGAAGCCGTGGGCGATGAGGTCCACCTGACGATTGTCGAAGTGCCAGTCCGGCGTGATCGCGGGAAAACGCCGCAGGAATTCTCCGAGCAGCGGCAGGATATACAGCCGTCCGAACACCGTGCCCATGCTGACTTTCAAGGTGCCCGCCGGCTGCCCTTCGGCGCTGGCAAGGTTGGCGACCGCGTGCTGGATGGTCTGGAAGCTGTCGCGCACCTCCAACAGAAAGCGCTGGCCGGCTTCGGTCAGGGTCAGGCTGCGGGTGCTGCGCTGGAACAGGCGAACACCCAGCCGCGCCTCCAGGCCGGCGACATTCTTGCCCACCGCCGCAGGCGTCAAGCTCAAGCGCCGTGCGGCCTCCGCAAAACTGCCAACCTCGGCGCTGCGGACAAAACACTCGATGCTGCTGAAGGTTTCCATGGTGCACTCTAAACCGCTGGTTTATTCAGACTATAGCGATTAGTGGATTATCAGTCGCTAATCAAGCGCCGATACTGGCTCCATCAACAAGGCATCCGGCCTTGTCTTTTCGGGAGCACACAGCATGTCGAATCAATCCGGCCTCAACGGCAAAGTGGCACTGGTCCAGGGCGGCTCGCGCGGCATCGGCGCTGCCATCGTCAAACGCCTGGCTGCAGAAGGCGCCGCCGTGGCCTTCACCTACGTCAGCTCGCAAGCGGTGGCCACTGACCTGCAACAACAGATCCGCGACAACGGCGGCCAGGCCCTCGCCCTGCACGCCGACAGCGCCGACGCCGCCGCCGTGCAACGGGCCGTGGCGCAGACGGTGGAGCAGTTCGGTCGCCTGGATATCCTGGTCAACAACGCCGGCGTGCTGGCAGTCGGAGCACTGGAAGACTTCAGCCTGGAAGACTTCGACCGCACCCTCGCGGTGAACGTACGCAGCGTGTTCGTCGCCACTCAGGCCGCGGCACGGCACATGGGTCAGGGCGGACGCATCATCAATATCGGCAGCACCAACGCCGAACGCATGCCCTTCGCCGGCGGCGGCCCGTACGCCATGAGCAAATCGGCACTGGTGGGCCTGACCCGCGGCCTGGCCCGTGACCTCGGCCCACGGGGCATCACCATCAACAACGTGCAGCCCGGCCCGGTGGACACCGATATGAACCCGGCCCACGGCGAATTCGCCGACAGCCTGATGGGCTTCATGGCCGTCGGACGCTACGGGCAGGTAGAAGAGATCGCCAGCTTCGTCGCCTACCTCGCCGGACCGGAAGCCGCCTACATCACTGGCGCCAGCCTGACCATCGACGGTGGCTTCGCCGCCTGATGGCATCAGCCCCCAAACCTGGCTTGCAGCGTGTTCCGCAGCAGTTGCAGGAACGCGCTGGCAGCCGGGGTCGGGGTCTTCGACCAGATGGCGTACAGGTGACGCACCGGCGCATCGCTCACCGGCCTGACCGTCACACCGGAAAAGCCCGCCGCGATGCGCTCGGCCACCAACCCCAGAGCCAGTCCGCGCTGGACGAATTTCTCGATCAGGCCGGTGGTGCCCACTTCGAACTGCACCCGGTGACGCAGGCCGGCGGCAGCAAAGGCTTCATCGGTCTGACGGCGGGCGCCGGTGCCGGCCTGGAAATCCACCAGCGGCTGGTCTTCCAGTTGCGTCAGGGTCAAGCGCCCATGGCTCGCCAGCGGATGCGCTGCAGGCAGCACCGCCACCAGCTCTTCCTTCGCCAGCAGATGCCACTCAACGCCGTCCAGCGACTCGCCGGGCCAGACGCCGATGAACGCTACGTCCAGCCGCCGCTCGCGAACATCGGCAATCATCAGTTCGCTCTTGCCCATCAGCCAGCGGATATCCACTTTCGGATACTGGTGATGAAAGCCGGCAAGCAAGTCCACCAGATCCAGCTCGGTCAACGAACTGATCTCGCCGATAGACAGCCGTCCCCTCACCTCGCCACAGGCCGCCGCCACTTCGTCGCCGATGCGCCGCGCCGCATCGAGCGCGGCGCGGGCACTGGGCACGAATGCCTCGCCGGCGGCCGTCAGGCGCACCCGGCGCGAGGTCCGCTCGAACAGTTGCGCCCCCAGTTGCTCCTCCAGCCGGGCGATCTGATGGCTCAGTGCCGACTGCACCACATGGCAGCGCTCGGCGGCGCGAGTAAAGCTGCCGGTGTCGGCCACCGCCAGGGCGTACTCGATCTGTTTCAGGTTCATGCTCATCTATCTGTTATCACGATTGATCGGATGAAAACGATGCATTGGCATCATCCTAGCGTAGTTCCCATACTGGACGCCTTTCCCCTGCCCGGAGACGGCCATGACCTCCCACGCGCCCCTGAGCCGCGCCCTGATCCTGCTGATGGCGACCGCCACCGGCCTGGCAGTCGCCAGCAACTATTACGCCCAGCCGTTGCTGCACAGCATCGCCGAACACTTCGGCCTGAGCACCGCCAGTGCCGGCGGGATCGTCATTGCCGCACAGCTGAGCTACGGCGCCGGTCTCCTGCTGCTGGCGCCACTGGGTGACCTGTTCGAACAACGCCGGCTGATCGTGACCATGATCGGCATCAGCACCCTCGGCCTGTTGATAAGTGCCTTCTCCCCGAGTCTGCCCTGGCTGTTGCTGGGCACCACCCTGACCGGTCTGTTCTCGGTGGTGGCCCAGGTGCTGGTGCCGATGGCCGCAGGCCTGAGCGAGCCGGGCGAGCGCGGCCGTGTGGTGGGCACGCTGATGGGCGGACTGCTGCTGGGCATCCTGCTGGCACGTACCGCCGCCGGTTTCATGGCGACCCTGGGCGACTGGCGCAGCATCTATCTGCTGGCCGCCGCCCTGATGGCCCTCAGCGCCATCGCCCTGGCCCGCGCCCTGCCCCAGCGCCACCAGCCTGCCGGATTGGCCTATCCGGCACTGATCGGCTCGGTATTCCGCCTGTTCGCCGAGGAACCGGTGTTGCGTCTTCGCTCGCTGCTTGGAGCATTTTCCTTCTGCCTCTTCGCGCTGTTCTGGACGCCGCTGGCGTTTTTCCTGAAGGCCGAGCCTTACCACTATTCCGACGGTGTGATCGGGCTGTTCGGGCTCGCCGGTGCGGCCGGCGCCCTCGCCGCGAACTGGGGCGGTCGCCTGGCGGACAAAGGCAAGGGCGCACAGGGCACCACCTTCGGCCTGGCGGCGCAGATGCTGGCCTGGGTGCCGCTGGCCTTCGCCCCGTCGTCACTGACGGCCTTGCTGATCGGTGTCCTGCTGCTGGACCTGGCGGTGCAACTGGTGCATGTGAGCAACCAGAACGCCGTGATCGCCCTGCGCCCGGAAGCCCGCAACCGCCTGAACGCCGGCTACATCACCTGCTACTTCATTGGCGGCGCGCTGGGTTCGCTGCTCGGCACCCAACTGTTCCAGGCCTTCGGCTGGACGGGCATCGTCTTCGCCGGGCTGGGCATCGGCGCGCTGGCGCTGCTGCTGTGGACGCTGGCTGGACGGAAAGTGATGCAGGTCAGAACCGTCTGACAGATGTCCTACCCTCCGTCGCCTGACGATTGACTAGCCGCAGCCTTGGAGAGCTCAGTAGCGGTTGCTCGACTGCCTCTCACTACATGGACATCCTTATGACAAGACTCACCGTTCAGTCCGGCGATTTCTTGCAAGGTGAAGCGGAGTATCGCAATGGATCGCTCACACTCAAGACCGCCAGGAGCCCCTCACCGGGCGAGAAAATCGCGCTCTCGCGTATCAAGGACATGCAGGTCGCCAACCAGGAATCCAGTCGCAATCTCGGCAGCGCCATCGGCTGGGGCATGGCCGGGGCGCTGGTGGCCGGCCCCATCGGCCTGCTCGCCGGACTCTGGCTCGGCGGCAAGGATGAAGAGGTGACCTTCCTGGCCACCTTCAAGGATGGCCGCAAGCTGCTGGCCGTCACCGACAGCAAGACCTGGTCGAAACTGGACGGCACCTGGCGCCGTCAGCAAACGCCAGTGCAAGCCAAACACTGAATCCCGCCGCCCCTCGCTCGTTTATCCACAGGCAAGACTCATGGCAAATCGGGGCACCGCAACGCGGTCGCCCCTGCTAAGATTGCGCCCGCGCTCCGGCGCCCTCTGGCGCAATGCCAGTAGCCTTCGCACTTGCGCGCCCTTTTTGCGCCTTCCTGTCGCCGTACCGGGCTTCCAGCACTCGGTCACCGCCGATTCATAACGGCGCGCCCGCTGCCGGCCCTCAAGGAGTTTTGCCGCATGTCCCTGCAACGCCCCCGCCTGCCCTTCAGTCTGCTGAGCCTGGGCCTGGCCCTGAGCGCTCCGACCGCCTTCGCCGAAAGCGACGTCAACCTCGCCCCGCTCAACATCTCCGACAGCCAGCAGGACGGCTACCAGCCGCGCCAGGCCCAGGTCGCCGGCTTCTCGTCCGCACCGCTGCTGGACACCCCGGCCTCGGTCTCGGTGTTCACCGAACAACTGCTGCAAGACCGCCAGGTGCGCCTGCTCAGCGAAGTGCTGCAGAGCGATGCGTCGGTGGGCGAAAGCTATGCGCCTATCGGCTACTACGAGAACTTCAACGTGCGCGGCTTCGGCCTGGATGCGGCGCACAGCTACAAGATCAATGGCCAGACCATCACGGGCGAGCAGAACGTCGCGCTGGAAAACAAGCAGCAGGTGGAATTGCTCAAGGGGCTTTCGGGGCTGCAAAGCGGCGTGTCCGAACCGGGCGGCGTGATCAATTACGTGACCAAGCGCCCCGAGGATGTTCGCTCGGTAACGGTGTCCAGCAACGAACAGGGCGAACGCTACCTCGCCACCGACCTCGGCGGCTGGTTCGGCAGCGAGCGCCAGTTCGGCCTGCGCGCCAACCTGGCCCACGAGGACATCCGCAGCTACGTCGACCACGCCGACGGCAAGCGCGACTTCGCCTCCCTGGCCTTCGACTGGCAGATCAACCCGGACGCGCTGCTGCAGCTGGACGTCGAGTACCAGCACCGCGAGCAGTATTCGGTACCCGGCTATCAGTTGCTGGGCAATGCCGAGGTACCCCACGGCATCGACCCGAAAGACCGCCTCGCCTGGCAGGACTGGGCAAAACCTGTGCAAAGTGACTCGCTGAACCTCGGCGGGCGTTTCGAGTACCGCTTCAACGATGCCTGGACCGGTGCGCTGAGTGCATCCCATAGCCGGGTGGTGATCGATGACTACAGCTCGTTTGCCTGGGGTTGCTACGGCGCGACCAGTTGCGGCAGCGACAAGGTGCCGAACTACTTCAGCGCCGAAGGCGACTACGACATCTACGACTTCCGCAGCCCGGACGACACCCGTCGCACCGACGAAGCACAAGCGACCCTGACCGGGCGTTTCGCAGCACTGGGTGTGGATCACGAACTGACCGTCGGCGGCAGCGCACAGCGACGCACGGTGGATCAGCGGCCGACGTTCAACGAATGGGTAGGCACCGGCAACATCGATCAGGACACACCAGCCTACGACCCGGCACCCGGTACTCCGGGCCATAGCGAGCGCCGCCTCGACAGCCGTCAGTACGGCCTGTTCTTCAGCGACCGCATCAGCTTCGACGAACACTGGCAGACCGTGCTGGGTTCGCGGGTGGTGCGCCTGGATGAAAAAGCCTTCGGCGAAGATGGCGGCCTGACCCGTCACACCCGGCAATACGAATTGCTGCCCAACGCCGCGCTGATCTACAAGCCATGGCAGGACACCTCGCTGTACGTCAGCTACAGCAAGGGCCTGTCCTCCGGCGGCACGGCGCCCTGGTTCGCCCTGAACAGCGCCGAGATCCTCGCCCCGACCACCTCGCACCAGATCGAGCTGGGCATCAAGCGCGACTGGCAGCGCATGAGCTTCACCGCCGCGCTGTTCCAGTTGCGCCAGGCCTACCAGTACGCCAAGCCCGACAGCGCCGGTGACTTCACCTACGTGCAGCAAGGCCAGCAGAAGAACATCGGCCTGGAGCTGGGCGCCAGCGGCTGGGTGACCTCGGATCTGCAGATCAATGCCAGCGCCGCCGCCATTCGTGCGCGGGTCAAGGGCAGCGGCACCGAGGCCTACGACGACCACCAGGCCCTCAACGTCCCCCGCCTGCGCGCCTCGCTGCAGGCCGACTACAGCGTGCCGGGTGTTCCCGGCCTGGCAGTGCTCGGCGGCGTGCGCTACAGCGCCAGCAAATACGCCGACTATGCGGGCACGGTGGAAGTAGGTGGCTACACGGTGTTCGACCTGGGCACCCGTTACCGCACCCGCATCGCCGGGTACGACACCACGCTGCGCCTGACCGTGGATAACCTGTTCGACCGCCGCTACTGGCGTGATGTCGGCGAATACCTGGGAGACAACTACCTGTTCCAGGGCGCGCCGCGAACAGCGCGGGTGTCGGCTTCAGTCAACTTCTGAAACCGGTTCCCCAACGGGCCACAATGAAGGAGGAACACCATGATGCCGCCTGGCGCATCATGGTGTCGTCTCAGCGGAAGGCGCACACAGCGTATCAGCCCAGTTTCGGCAGATCCCGATACAGTTGCGCAACGGCTTCCTTGCCGTGCTTTCTCTCCAGGCGCCTCACCGTGAAATGCCCTTTGGCCATGTCCTGGAAATGGTCCATGAACAGGGTATTGATCACTGCACCACCGGCAGCACCGATAGCGGGAATGGCTTGCGCAGCGGCCTTTTCAGTGATTTGAATGCTGAACCGTTCTGCAATCTTCGCGATGAACTTGATCAGCATCGGGGCCCCTTCTTCGGTGAGTGTCTTGCTCACCAGAAACTCTGCGGCATCGGCAACGGACTTCGCCAATGCCGAGCGGACCGCATAGTAGCCGCTCTCGGAAGCATCATCGGACTCCGAGTTTCCGCCAAGGGCAAACACCTCCAGACAGGCGAACTTGGCTTCTTCGGACGCGATAGACTCGCCCTCGCTTCTCGCGATATCGGCAATCGACCGGAGCATGATGGTGGTCGAGACGGGCAACTCGACCGCGAGCGCCGCCACACCGAAGAACCCGCCGATACCGCCACTGACGGCGACCCCGACTTTGTGCCAGATATTGGAAGAGCTCTCTCCCGGCACGTCCTTCATGGTGAAGATTGCAGCCTCCGAGGCTTTCAGCAATGCGCTTTTGGTGACATCGCCGATTGACTTGCTCCAGTCATCCGGCAGCAGATTCAAACCCTTTTCCACTGGAGAACCGATGAAGTTGGTGACCTTGGCGGCCAGCCCCGGATTTTCCAGAAGGTTCTTGGCGCGCTGAAGATCTTTCCTGTCCTGGTCGGTAAAGCTCATGGCATGACTCTTATAGGGTGGAGAACACCGGTCGTTGACGCGCAATGCCTCGCAACAGGAACGCTGCTCGTCACCGCGCCCTCCACGCCATGACGCACGCCCCGAATCTCGACCTGCCTGTCAAAAACCGCTCTGGCTGACATCCGCCTCGACGAACAGCGTCGTCAGATGAAGTCAGCCGCCCAGATAATGGCATAAAGACACCCAGCAGCCATCTTTTCGTTCAGCCGGAGGCGCAATGGCCGGAGCTGTGGATAACCGCAGCGCCAGAATGCAAAAAGCCCCTGAAAACTCATCGTTTCCAGGGGCTTTTCGTTGTATCGAAAGTGGCGGTGAAGAAGGGATTCGAACCCTTGATACAGTTTCCTGTATACACACTTTCCAGGCGTGCTCCTTCAACCGCTCGGACACTTCACCGGATCTCTTCAAGCTGTTCAGCCTGTCGAGGCGCGCTAATTTAGTCGAAACCTTTTCACTTGGCAAAGGTTTTTTTCAGAATTTTCATATATTTATCCCAAAGCCCGAAAACAGGCGGTGGCAGATGGCGATCCGGCCAATCCCTGGAGCGCTTTACCGGCTTTTATCTCCCCCTTCCCACAGCGCAAGGACGCCAGGCGCTTGTGTGACCCGTCGGTCAGTCTTCGTGCTTTACCTGACTGCAATGGCTGGGTAACGTCTTGCCACTTCTTCGCCACTTCTATCCTTATAAGGAACCCTGTCATGAGCGAGCTGATTACCTACCACCTCGAAGATGGCATCGCGACACTGACCCTCAACAACGGCAAGGTCAATGCCATTTCCCCCGATGTGGTCGCGGCGTTCAACGCAGCCCTGGACCGTGCTGCCGAAGACCGCGCCGTGGTCATCATCACCGGCCAGCCGGGCATCCTGTCCGGCGGCTATGACCTCAAGGTGATGACCGCCAGCCCGCAAGCCGCTGTCGCCCTGGTCACCGCCGGCTCGACCCTGGCCCGGCGCATGCTTTCCCACCCGTTCCCGATCATCGTCGCCTGCCCCGGCCACGCGGTGGCCAAGGGTGCGTTCCTGTTGTTGTCGGCTGACTACCGGATCGGCGTCGAAGGGCCGTTCAGCATCGGCCTGAACGAAGTGCAGATCGGCATGACCATGCACCACGCCGGCATCGAGCTGGCCCGTGACCGCCTGAGCCTCGCCGCCTTCCAGCGTTCGGTGATCAACGCCGAGATGTTCGACCCGGCCAGCGCCGTCAATGCCGGCTTCCTCGACAAGGTAGTGCCTGCCGAGCAACTGGCCGAGGCTGCCCTGGCCGCCGCACGGCAGTTGAAGAAGATCAACATGAGCGCCCACAAACACACCAAGCTCAAAGTCCGAAAGGCACTGCTGGAGCTTCTGGACGACGCGATCATCCGCGACCAGGAACACCTCGGCTGAATCCATCAGGGGCCGGGCAGCGACAGCTCCGGCCCCTTCCTGCGCTCATTCGTCACACAGGACGTTTGCCGCCGTCGGTGCACAACCGTACACTGCCTCGCGTTTTGTCGAGTGAGTCGTACGATGCTCTTTCTTCCTCGCATGCTGGTGCTGGCCCTCCATTTCATCCTGGTGGGCCTGATCGGTCTGGTCATCGGCCTGTGCCGCCCCTTCAACCCCGATAACAGCCGGCTCTATGCCCGCCTGTATGCCTGGCCGTCCAGTTGGCTGCTGCGGCTGAAGGTCGAGGCAGACGTCGGCCCACTGTTCGACCAGCCACCCGGTTGCGTGATCATCGCCAACCATCAGTCCAACTTCGACCTGTTCGTGCTCGGCCATGTGGTACCGCCCCGCACCGTGTGCATCGGCAAGAAAAGCCTCGGCTGGATTCCACTGTTCGGCCAGCTGTTCTGGCTCGGCGGCAATGTACTGGTAGACCGCGGCAATGCCTGGCAGGCGCGCCGCGCCATCCAGACCACCACGCGCACCCTGCGGGAAAAAGACACCTCCATCTGGATCTTCCCGGAAGGCACGCGCAACCCCGATGCGCAACTGAGGCCGTTCAAGAAAGGCGCCTTCCACATGGCCATCGACGCGGGCGTCCCGATCGTGCCGGTGTGCGCCAGTCGCTATGCCGGACGCTTGAATCTCAATGGCTGGCGTCGACAGCGCGTGATGATCCGCTCGTTGCCGCCGATCCCCACCGTCGGCCTCAGCCAGCAGGACATTCCTGCACTGATGGAACAATGCCGCAGCCAGATGCAGGCGTGCATCGACCTGCTGGATCGCGAGGCCGGCCGCGGCTGAGCAGTTGCCGATTCGCCATGGTCAGACCAAGCTGTCTGTCACAGTTAACGGGGAGAAATGGACAACCATGGGTCGAGTCGTTGCAGCGGCGGTGTACAGCGCCGGCAGGAAGATCACCAATATCAGCCTCGACGAGGGCGCCGAATGGGCCAGGAAGCCCGGGCATTTTGTCTGGATCGGCCTGGAAGAACCCAACGCCCAGGAGCTGGCCAACCTGCAACGGCAATTCAACCTGCATGAACTGGCCATCGAAGATGCCCTGGAGAAGCACAGCCGGCCCAAGCTGGAGACGTTCGGCGATGCCCTGTTCATCGTCACCTACTCGCCGGTGCGCCACGAGGGCAAGCTGGAGTTCATCGAGACCCATATCTTCGCCGGCAACGGCTACATCATCACCTGCCGTAACGGTCACTCGAAATCCTACGCCCTGGTCCGTCAGCGCTGCGAAGCACGGCCGTTGCTGCTCGAGCACGGTGAGGATTTCGTGCTCTATGCCCTGCTCGACTTCGTCACCGAAAACTACCAGCCAGTGAGCGAAGCCATTCATGGCGAAATCGAGGAGCTGGAGCAAAGCGTACTCAGCGGCTCGCTGCAGGAAGCGGATATCCGCCGCATCCATGGCCTGCGCCGCGACATTCTGCGGCTGCGCCGCTATGTGGCGCCGATGGTGGAAGTCAGCGAGGAGTTGCAGCGCCTGACCTTCCCCTTCATCGACAAGAACATGCGCCCGTACTTTCGCGACGTGCAGATCCACGTCACCCGGCAGATGGAGGACCTGGCAGGCATCCGCGACATCGCCAGCCAGACCATCGAGATCGGCATGCTGCTGGAGTCGTCGCGGCAGAGCATCGTGCAACGCAAGTTCGCCGCCTGGGCGGCGATCCTGGCGTTTCCCACCGCGGTGGCGGGCATCTACGGCATGAACTTCCAGAACATGCCGGAGCTGAGCTGGCACTACGGCTATTTCGCCGTGCTGGGGGTGATCGCGGTGGGGTGCACCGCGCTCTACAGCAGTTTCAAGCGTTCCGGCTGGCTCTAGGCTGGGCGACGAAGCGCATCATCCATTCGGCAACCGTCTGGCCCTGGTGGTCCACGCCCAGGCTGTCGATGCCTTTGCGATGGACCTCTTCACCCAGATGTTCCTTGCGCAAATCAAGCAGCGCCCGGGAGTAATCGTGGATGAATTCCGGGTGGCCCTGGAAACACAGCACCTGATCACCGATGTGATACGCCGCGTAAGGGCAGAAATCGCTGGAGGCGATGACGGTGGCGTTTTCCGGCAGCGCGGTCACCTGGTCCTGGTGGCTGATCAGCAAGGTCAGCTCTTCCACCTGCGGGCTCATCCACGGCGCCTTGGCCGCCATCACATAGCGGTGGGTGCCAACGCCCCAACCCTGGGTCGCCCGTTCGCTCTTGCCACCCAACAACAGCGCCAGCAACTGGTGGCCGAAGCACACCCCCAGCAACTTGTCGCCGCGCTGGTAGCGATCCAGCAGAAACGCCTTGAGGGTGTGGATCCAGGGATCGTCACCGAAGGAGTCGGCCTTGCTGCCGGTCACCAGATAGGCATCGAAGACTTCGTCAGCAGCGGGATAATGCCCATTCATCACGTTGTAGACGCTGAATTCGGCGGCGATCGGCTGGCGGGTAAACAGTTGCTCGAACATCCGTCCATAGCCCTGATACTGCTCGACCAGCTCAGGTCGCAGGACGTCGGTTTCCAGGATGCAGATGCGTAACGACATAGACTTGGCCCTGAACGACAGTGGTGAAAAAACACCGGCGAAGCGTGCCGCGAATATGAGCGGCAATCAAGGGCTCGCTCAGACGAACGGTCATTTCATTTCGATTCGTGTGTGTACTGGACGAGTGTGTCTAGCCAGCCATGTCCTCCACCCATGGCATAAAGCCTCATAAGCAAAAGCCTTAACAGGACTAAAGTAGAGACGAAAGCGTTCTAAAAGAGCGGTAACGTAGGCGCCATGTTGGTTGTATACCCATAACAGCAGGTCCGGAAAACACGTCCGACAGAGACGCTACCGCGACCCGGTACAGGGACGTCGTCCGCTCGCAGGAATAACAACAAGAAGGCAGTCAGCCATGTTCAAACAACACAAAGTACGTCAGGCCGGGCTCATCCTGTTCGCCACCACCTTGCTGCTGATCCTGCCGAACCTCACGCGTCTGTTCGGCTGAAGACCCGTCTTTCCGGCGTTTCTCCGCTCTGGTGTATGCTGCCGACCCTTACTGGTTGGAGACTTGCCATGCGCCCTTGCCTCGCCTTGCTGCTCAGTGTCCTGAGCCTGCCGCTGTCGGCGGCACAACTGACCCTCGACCTCGGCAACGGCAGCAGACAGTGGCAAACCGAGGCGTTGCTCAAGCACCCACAGGCACAGGCGATCCGCATCGACCAGGATGTCTCCTACAAGAAACCCATGACCTATCGCGCCGTGCCCCTGGCCGCCCTGCTCGAAGGCATCACGCCGGATGACCATTTGCAGGCGGTGGCCCTTGATGGCTTCGCTGCGGAAATGCCTGCGGCACCGTTGCTCAAGAACGGCCCCGCGAAGGCCTGGCTGGCGATCGAAGACCCCGCACACCCGTGGCCACCACTGGGCAAGGACAAACCCGGCGCCGGCCCCTTCTACCTGGTGTGGACTCACCCCGAGGCGGGCAATATCAGCCCGGAGCAATGGCCTTTCCAGGTTGCCAGCATCCGGCGCCTGGCGCCGGTGGCAGAGCGCTTCCCGGCCCTGCGTCCGGCGCCGGGGCTGGCGGCGAATGATCCGGTCAGCCGTGGCTTTGCCCTGTTCCAGAAGAACTGCCTGGCCTGTCATCGCCTCAATGGCGCTGGCGATGCCGAGTTCGGCCCGGACCTGAACCGGCCCCACAACCCTACCGAATACTTCCGCCCCGAGTTCCTGCGCCGCTATATCCGTGATCCGCAGAGCCTGCGCCAGTGGCCGCAGGCGCGGATGCCCGGCTTCAGCACGAGCGTGCTGCCGGACGCCGACCTCGACGCCCTGCTCGCCTATCTCGCGCACATGGCCAAGCGCAAGTCCTGAGCCCTACTGCTGGGCACCGAACCCCGAGGTGACCAACACATTGGCGTGCATCTGCTCATATCCGCCGCCACGGCGCATGCCTCGCACAGGACAGGCATCCAGGTAATCCAGGCCCACCGCCAGCTTCAGGTGCCGCTCGGGTACGGCAAGCTGGTTGGTCACGTCGAAGCTGTACCAGGCGTCGTCCAGCCAGGCTTCGGCCCAGGCATGGCTGGCCATGTGCTGGTTGTCGTTGTCGAACAGGTAGCCGGAGACGTAGCGCGCCGGCACCTGCAGGCTGCGGGCGCAGGCAATGAACGCGTGAGTGTGATCCTGGCAGACGCCCGCTCCCCCGGCAAACGCCTGGGCCGCACTGGTTTCCACGGCGGTGCTGCCGGGGCGATAGGCCATGCGCTCGTGCAGACCGCCCATCAGGTCGATCAGTGCAGTGCGGTCGCGCCGGGCGCCACAGCGTTGCTCGGCAAAGTCACGCAGTGCCTCGTCGGCCTCGGTCAGGCGGGTGAAACGCAGGAACGGCAGCGGCGACTGCGCTTCGTGCTCGGCCTCGCGAGTGGGGTCGATCTCCACTTCGCCGCGCGCGGCGATCAGCAGGTCGGCGTGGGGTTCCTCCAGGCTGAGCACATGCAGGATATTGCCGAATGGATCGCGGCGCGCCTGGACCGGGCGCGGCAGGTCCAGTTGCCATTGCAATACCTGCTGGCGCTCGTTGTCTGGCGGGGTCAGGCGCAGGTACTGGATGCTGGTGCGCACCTGGTCTTCGTAGTGGTAGGCGGTTTCGTGGCTAATGGTCAGTCTCATACGACCTCCAGGTAAGCACTGTGGATGGCATTGCCCAGTTCACGGACCAGCGGGATGTAATGGTTCAGCCAGGGATGCAGGCCCTGGGAGAGGATTTCGTCGATGCCGGTGTAGCGCAGCCGGGCATCCACTTCCGCCGCCAGGCGCTGGGCCGGTCGGCCGTTGCTGCCCGGCAGGCTGGCGAGGATCTGGTCGATTTCTTCGGTGCAGGCACGCAGTGAACGGGGCACATCGGCACGCAGGAGCAGCAATTCGGCTACATGGCGAGCGGTGGGCGCATCGCGGTAGATCTCGGTATAGGCCTCGAACGAGGACAGGGCGCGGAGCAAAGCGCTCCACTGGTAGTAACCACGGGCGGAGCTGTCGCTGACGGTTTCGGCCTCCTCGCCGAACATTTCGTAGCGGGCGTCGAGCAGGCGCAGGGTGTTGTCGGCCCGCTCGATGAAGGTGCCCAGGCGAATGAAGCGGAATGCATCGTTGCGCATGATGGTGCCGTAGGTAGCACCGCGGAACAGGTGCGAGCGCTCCTTGATCCACTCGCAGAAGCGGCTCATGCCGTAGCGGCCCAGACCTTGCTCGGCGATGCCACGGATTTCCAGCCAGGTGGCGTTGATGTTCTCCCACATGTCGGCGGTAATCCGCCCGCGTACCGCATGGGCCGCCGCCCGCGCCGCGCCCAGGCAGCTGTAGATGCTGGCAGGGTTTTCCGGGTCCAGGGCGAAGAAGTGTAACAGCCGTTCGGCGTGCAACTGGCCGTGGCGGGCCAGGTAGTCGTCGAGGGTGCCGGTGATGCGCAGCGCCAGGGCCATTTCGTCCAGGCCGTCACCACGGCCGTCCTGCGGCATCAGCGACAGCGAATAGCTGACATCGAGCATCCGGGCGAGGTTTTCCGCGCGTTCCAGATAACGCGACATCCAGTACAGATCCGAAGCTGTTCTACTGAGCATGATTCAATCCTCGACCACCCAGGTGTCCTTGGTACCGCCCCCCTGGGACGAGTTCACCACCAGCGAGCCTTCGCGCAGTGCCACCCGGGTCAGGCCGCCGGGTACCACACGGGTCTCGCGACCGGACAGGACGAACGGGCGCAGGTCGATGTGCCGTGGCGCGATGCCGTTCTCGACGAAGGTCGGGCAAGTGGACAGCGACAGGGTCGGCTGGGCGATGTAGGCCGCCGGGCGCGCCTTGATGCGTTCGGCGAACGCGGCAATCTCGGCCTTGGTCGAGGCCGGCCCCACCAGCATGCCGTAGCCGCCCGAACCCTGGGTTTCCTTGACCACCAGCTCCGGCAGATTGGCCAGGACGTGGGACAGCTCCTCGGGCTTGCGGCACTGCCAGGTCGGCACGTTCTTCAGGATGGGTTCTTCGTCGAGGTAGAAACGGATCATGTCGGTGACGTAGGGGTAGACCGATTTGTCATCGGCTACACCCGTGCCGATGGCATTGGCCAGCACCACGTTGCCGCAGCGATAGGCCGAGAGCAGACCGGGCACACCGAGCATGGACTCGGGGTTGAAGGCCAGCGGATCGAGGAAGGCGTCATCCAGCCGCCGGTAGATCACATCCACCGGCTTGGGGCCCCCGGTGGTGCGCATGAAGACGCGCTCGTCGCGGACGAACAGGTCGGCTCCCTCCACCAGTTCCACCCCCATTTCCCGGGCCAGGAACGCGTGCTCGAAAAAAGCGCTGTTGAAGCGTCCGGGGGTGAGGACCACGACACTGGGGTTGTCCAGCGGACTGGCGCTCTTCAGGGTGTCCAGCAGCAGGTTCGGGTAGTGGTCGATGGGCGCGATGCGCTGGGCGGCGAACAGCTCGGGAAACAGCCGCATCATCATCTTGCGGTCTTCGAGCATGTAGCTGACACCGCTGGGCGTACGCAGGTTGTCTTCGAGGACGTAATAGCTGCCATCGCCGTCGCGCACCAGGTCGACGCCGGAAATGTGTGCGTAGATGCCACGGTGCAGGTTCAAGCCCTGCATCGCCAGTTGGTACTGGTCGTTGGCCAGTACCTGCTCGGCGGGGATGATGCCGGCGCGGATGATCCGCTGCTCGTGGTACAGATCGGCGAGGAACAGGTTCAACGCCCGCACCCGCTGGATGCAACCGCGTTCCACCACCCGCCACTCGCTGGCCGGGATGGCCCGTGGAATAGTGTCGAAGGGAATCAGGCGCTCGGTGCCCTGTTCGTCCCCGTACAGCGTGAAGGTAATGCCGGCGCGATGGAACAGCAGGTCGGCCTCGCGGCGGCGCTGCGCCAGCTGTTCAGGCGGTGTTGCCGCCAGCCAGCGGGCAAACTCCCGATAATGCGGACGGAGCTGACCGTCGGCGGCGTACATCTCATCATAGAACGTGCGAATCATGCCGAACTCCTTGTCACCCGTGCCCAAGGAGCATCGCAAAGCCCGTGCCAGCGGAAAAAAATCTTATAAATCAGGAGATTGGAGATTGACTGAAAAGACGCCGCACCAGATATGTGCAGCCAGGCCGACTATCGTGGGGCAAGCGCTTCATTGCGAAGCGTGATGGCCCCGGGGCGGCCAGGCCACCCCAGGGGATTGCTTCAGGTCACGGGGCGCTCCTGCTTGACTCCCCAACCCAGGGCTTCACCGCCCAGCGGCGCGACCACGGCTTCGAAATCCTGTTCGAATTCGCCGATGCCGCCATGAGTGGCGTACATGATCTTGCTCAGTTCCAGTTGCCAGCCGTCGTCACTTTCATGCACCTGCGCGCATAACGACTCGCCACGAAATTTGCCTGCTGCCCTGCGCGCCCGGTCCTCGTCCGGGAAAACCGCGTAAAACTCGATGGGATGGATTTGGGCGAAGTTGAAACCGCCTTCTTTCATGCGGCGCAACACCGCGCTGCTGATGTCCTCGTACATGTTGCTCATGAAACGTCCTCCTCAATGACGATGGATAGACTTCTCAGTGCAGACGCACATGCCCCCGCAGGGGCGCTAGAGCGGATGTAGCGATGTCGCAGTAACGGTCAAGGCCGGTGCGAAAAACCGACGGCCTTGCATAGCAGCGTAGTGGCTGGCGCGGCACATTGCCAGCCCAGGTAGCGAATCAGGAGCTTTCGTTGATAGCGGTGATTTCCACCCCGTTCTGCTCCTTCAGCCACTTGGCGGTAGGGCAATCGGCGCGGTCCTGGAAATCGTTGAGATCAAGTTCATCCATGATCGGGAACAGGTGCCCCCTGACCCGCCGGGCAGCATCCTCGATGCTGGGGCGGTCCTGGGAAGCGAGCAGCACGGAAGAAGGTTCGCCCTTCTGGTCAACGAAGGTGATTACCCACTCTTTCATCTGGCGTGTCCTCGATGGCATGTAGAAAGTGTTTTCAGCCTGTCTTCCGTTGACCCTGGACCCGGCACATTGTTCAAGTGGGCCGATACGCTGGCGCAGGCATGAAAAACCCCGGCCAGGCCGGGGTTCGGGTGAAACCGCTACAGACGGTGACGATCAGTCCGGAACGCCGTGGACCACGCCCGCCGTGTTGTTCAGCAGGCTCTGGGTCGCAGTCTGGATAAAGGACTCGAGTTTCTTGACCATCTGCGCCTTGTCGTCCGGCTCGATCCGCTCGGCCTTGAATTCACTGCCCAGCTGGTAGCGATACACGCGCGGCTCCGCCTCCTTCGACTCGATGAGAATGCGATCACCCTCGATCAGGAAGACGTTCTGGTCACTGCCAGATGGCTTGACCATGCCGATGCCCTGGTCGCCTTCCGGCAGATTGAGCAGGTCGCGCCCCCAGCACTGGTGACGGGTGTCACCGCCCAGGCGGCCCATGATGGTCGGCACGATGTCGATCTGGGTGCCGACGGTGTGGTTGCGCTTGCCGAATTTCTCCTGAATGCCGGGCGCAATCATCAGCATCGGCACGTTGAAGCGGCCCAGGTCCATTTCGGTGACCTGCTGGCTGTTGCCGAACCCGTGGTCACCCACGATCACGAACAGGGTTTCCTTGAAATAAGGCTCCTTGCGCGCCTTTTCGAAGAACTGGCCCAGGGCCCAGTCGGAATAGCGCATGGCGGTCAAATGCTCGTCCAGGCGACCGAAACCGGTAACCGGCTCCACCGGCAGGTTCTTCGGCAGCGCGTACGGCGTATGGTTGGACAGGGTCTGGAGCAAGGCATAGAACGGCTTCTTGCCGTAGTTGTGAGCCAGCTCCTGGGCACCGCGGTCGAACATGTCCTGGTCGGACACGCCCCAGGTCGGATCGGAGAACACCGGATTGACGAAGTCGTTACGGCCGATGAAGGTGGTCATGCCCTGGTTGCCGAAGAAGCCGGACTGGTTGTCCCAGGCGAAGTCACCGTTGTAGACGTAGACATCATCGAAGTCGCGGGCACTGAGCAGCGCCGGCAGGCCCGACAGCTTGTGGCTGCCTTCCGGGGTCTGCATCAGGTATTCGAAGCCCGGCAGGTTGGGGAAGCAGGCCATGGTGGCAAACATGCCCTGGTGGGTATGGGTGCCGTTGGAGAAGAAGCGGTCGAACAGCAGACCTTCCTCGGCCAGCTTGTCGAAATAGGGGGTGATGTTGCCCTTGGCACCCAGCGCGCCGACCGAGTGACCGGCGAAACTCTCCATCAGGATCACGACCACGTTCTTGATCGGCAACGTATTGTCGGCCGGCGGGTTGAAGTCGCGACGCACCGCCGCGCTGTCGGCGTCAACCAGCGTGTCATGAGGCGTCAGCAGCATGCCGCGGACAGTCTCCAGAGCGACCTGCGGATCGAGGGTGGACTTCCAGATGTTGTCGCGGTCTTCGGACATGCGGCTCTTGGCGGCATCGATCAGGGTCAGCGTGCCATTGAGGCCCAGCTGGTTGACGAAGTTCGAGTCCGTGGTGAACGCATCACCCCAGCGCATTGGCGGGCCCTGGCGCAGGGTGCCACGCGCGGCGGCCACCGCCACCAGCAGGATCATGAAGAACACCACGCCCCGCACGTACCAGGGCGCCACGCTGCGCACGCCGGCGAGGTTGCTCTGGTACTGGCCGCGCGGCCGGGTCAGACGGTCGATGCCCTTGAATGCCAGGCTCATCAGCACGGTGCCGCCGACCCACGCCAGCAGGTAGCGCACCACCGGGAAACCGTACCAGATCATGCTGCTGACGGTCTTCGGGTCTTCCTTGATGTACTGGAACACCAGGCCGTTCAGGCGCTGGTGGAACTCGCGGTAGAAGTCCATCTCCACCAGACCGAGGAACAGCACGATGCTCGAGGTCAGGGTCAGCCACAGACGGAACAGGCCCCGCGCGGCCATGGCCCGGGCACTCAGGATGGCCAGCAGCAGCGGGATGCTCAGGTAGACCACCACCCGCAAGTCGAAACGCAGGCCGTTGAAGAAGCCCTCCGCCACGGTCGACGAGGGCGTATCGCCGATCATGTCGCTGTTGTAGACCAGCAGCGCCAGCCGCACCAGGCTGAGCATGACCATGATCGCCAGGCCACAGAGCAAGGTGTAGAGCAGATGTGATTTGACCGTAGGTTGCGACAGGCGCGTGGCGTCCGTTTTAGCCATGAAAAGGAGGGTCCCTGAGGTTCTGGTTATTGGAGTGTTGACGCAAAGCGGCGGCAACGAGGAGGCGATTCTCTCCCGAGCCGGGCCATAAGGCGAATGGATAATTGCGAGCGCGGATTGTCTTCAATCGTTTGTGAAAATTCTGTTGAGGACACCCAGGCGTCGGATCAGGCTATCTTTACTGCCCTCACCCGCAAGGAGCCCGGCTTCATGTTCTACCGCTACCACCCCAGTCCGATCGGCCAACTGCTGCTGGCGGGCGACGAGCAAGGGCTGCACCTGCTGCACCTGGACAGCGCCCATCCCTGGGAACTGAACCCGACCTGGCGCGAGGCGGACAACCAACTGGACGATGTCGCGCGGCAACTGGACGAATATTTCGCCAACAAGCGCGAGCGCTTCGACCTGCGCCTGGCGGCGCGGGGAACGCCCTTCCAGAAGGAGGTCTGGCATGCTCTGGTGAACATTCCCTATGGCACCACCACCACATACGCCGAACTGGCACGAACCATCGGCCGACCCAGGGCGATCCGGGCGGTGGGTACGGCCAACGGCGCCAACCCCATCGCCGTCATCGTCCCCTGCCACCGGGTGATCGGCAGCAACGGCAGCCTGACCGGCTTCGCCGGTGGCCTGGAGCGCAAGCAACGGCTGCTGGAGCTCGAAGGCGCCTGGCTGATCTGAGTCACTAAAGACGGACGTCGCCACGCGGGCCGGCAATGGCCCAGATAATAAGGCCCAAGACCGGCAGCAGAATGATCAGGAGGATCCACAGCACTTTGGCTCCTCCGCCGGCGCTGCTCTTGATCACATTGAGGATGGCCCAGATATCCAGGGCGAGGATGATCAGGCCTGCAAGCCCGTTGAACGTGGAACCCATGATGACGCTCCCATGCAAGAGTGTGAACAGAGGATAGCTGGCTATCGGCCCGATAGACGCGCTTGCCTCGGCCCGGCCCCTGCGGGCTGGTTACACTCGCTTCATCGCCTTTCGGAGAAATCGCCCATGCCGCCATCGTCCAGCCACAGCACGTCCGCTCCCGTTCCGCTGTTCAGCGCCTGGCTGCAACAGGCGCAGACCACGCCCTGGCTCAGCGCCGGCCTGGGCCTGAGCCTGCTGGCAGTGCTCTGGCTGATGGGCGCCAGCGCCTGGAACGCCGTGCACGGCGATCATCAGGAAAACCTGCACATGGCCATGCTCGGCGGCCTGGCCGGGTTTTCCGCCACGGCCCTCGGCGCGGTGCTGGCGGTGGTGCTGCGCGAAGTCAGCTCGCGCACCCAGGACGTGATGCTCGGCTTCGCCGCCGGGATGATGCTGGCCGCAAGCTCGTTCTCGCTGATCCTGCCAGGCCTCGACGCCGCCCGGGAGATCACCGGCAGCGGCCCGGCGGCCGCGCTGACCGTGGTGATCGGCATGGGCCTGGGCGTGCTGCTGATGCTCGGCCTCGACCGTTTCACCCCTCACGAACATGAAAGCACGGGACCCTGCGGCCCGCAGGCGGAGCGCATCAATCGGGTCTGGCTGTTCGTGCTGGCCATTACCCTGCACAACCTGCCTGAAGGCATGGCCATCGGCGTGAGCTTCACCAACGGCGACCTGAACGTCGGCCTGCCGCTGACCAGCGCCATCGCCATCCAGGACATCCCCGAAGGCCTGGCGGTGGCCCTGGCCCTGCGCGCCACCGGACTGTCCAACCTCAAGGCGGCGCTGGTGGCGATCGGCTCGGGTCTGATGGAGCCCATCGGCGCGGTGATCGGCCTGGGGATTTCCAGCGGCTTCGCCCTTGCCTATCCCGTCAGCATGGGCCTGGCAGCAGGAGCGATGATTTTCGTGGTATCCCACGAAGTCATCCCGGAGACCCACCGCAACGGCCACCAGACCTCGGCGACCCTCGGCCTGATGGGTGGCTTTGCGGTGATGATGTTCCTCGATACCGCCCTGGGTTAAACGTGGACCGCGACCCGCAGCGCCTCCAGGGCCGGCGCTGCGGCGATGTTCAGTTCGGCGCACAGCTCCAGCACCCGCGGCAGGTCATTGCCGCAGACCAGTACCATCTGCAACTCGTCGTCCAGCAACTGGCTGAAGTTCATCAGCACATAGCCACCGGCTTCCTTGTTCATGCTGCCCATCTGGATCTGGATCCGGTTGAGCGCGGTCAGCGGCTCGACCTTGGCCAGTTGCTTGGGCTTGATGTTGAAGGGCACGCTCTTGTCGAACGAGTCGCTGATGCAGGTGAGCAGGTCCGGGTAGGTATCGGCCTGGAACAGCACGGTGTCCGGCAGGCTGCCGACTACCACCCACTCGCCCAGCGGGATGGGGAAGGTGTCGTCGTAGTTGATATCGCGGTTGGCGGCAAGAAACGCCTGGGGATCGGCATAGGCCTGCGCCGCTTCGTCGGCGATCCGCTCGATATCCTGTTCGGTCATGCAGCCGGAACTGATTTTGCCGATGAGTTCGACCAGTTGGTTTTTCATGGGAAGGCCCTGCGACGCTGGAAAAAAGTCGCCAAGGATAGCCGCAAACGCCTCCCGGGCGTTAACCGACCAGCGTCTGCAGCTGCGCGCTGGTATCGGGTGCTCCCATGGTCTGCGCCGCCCCCAGGGCATCGATACCGCGAACATCCTGGCGGCGCGGATCGGCGCCGTGTTGCAGCAAGTAGTCGACGATCTCGGTACGGTTGAACATCGCCGCCATCATCAGCGCCGTGCGTCCGTCGTCGCCACAGCCGTCGGGATCGACACCGTGCTCCAACAACAGGCGGACCATCCCCAAGTCTCCCTTGAACGCCGCGCCGGCCAGCGGCAACTGGCCTTTGTCATTGGCGATCGAAGGATCGGCGCCGTGTCGCAACAGCACACGGACCGCGTCGAGATGACCGTGATAGGTGGCGAGCATCAGCAAGGTATCGCCCTTGTGATTGCGCAGGTTGGCCGGCACGCCGCTTTCCAGAAGCCGCCCGAGCATGTGTGCATCGCCTTGACGGGCCTGGTCGAAAACCGCGGCAGCAAACGCAGCCGCTTCATCGGCATCCATCGTGATCGGTTGACGTTGATCGGACATGAGGAACCTCCTGGTCTGAATAAAGCCAAACGCTCTGTGAGGATTTTGTCCGATGCACGAGTGGATAAATTCCATTCTTCTGACAGAAAAGGATGGCTGGCGCAGCAACCTTGCAAAATGCACTGTGCAAATTGCACGACCTTGCACAATGCACGGAGCCTTCTCCCAGAAATAAACTTAAGACATTGATTTATAAGGAGTTTTTAACAAAAGAAAAACTGGCACAGTCGCTGCACCTGTCACTCCATGTCTGCCACCCCACAGCCAGGAGCTGATATGGACCTCATTCAGGAAAAATTCGCCTCGGTCTTCTCCGCCTACCAGGTCACCACTCAACCCCGCCCGGACGGCGGCATCCTGCTGACCCTCAAGGCCGCCGACGGCAAACAGGTCAAGCGCTCGATCTCGTATGGCCAACTGCACAATGCTGAACAGCTGTCGTGGGCCATCAGCGCCATTCGCCGTGATCTGGCGGAACAAGCCAGCGAGTTGCCGGTGATCTCGATGCTGCAGAGTCAGCAACGGTTCGCGCTGCCAACCTACCGCTGACCGCCGCACAGCGCTGCGGTTCGGTTGCCCGACACGCCGAACCGCAGTGATGATGGCTTAGAAGGTGTCGTCCAGCCCGGGGTACAGACGGGCGCTGTCATCACCCGTGAATTCGACCGTCCGCCCGTCCTCGTTCACGAACCATTGCAGCAGCAGCAGATTGGGTTGCTCGCCGATGTCCAGCCAGTGCGCCGCCCTCGCCGGAACGCCGACCAGGTCACCCCGCTCCCCCACCAGCGCATAGACGTATTCGCCGATCCGCAGGTTCAGCAAGCCTCGTCCGCTGACGAAAAAGTGCACGCCCTCGCCCGTGTGGCGGCGCTCGTCGATCCAGCCAGCGCGCAGTTCTTCCTTCTGCGGATGCTCGGGATTGACACTGAGCGCTTCGACCACAGCGAAGTCACCTTTCGCAGCGTCGAGCTGACTGCCCAGCGTGGCCAGCACCTCCTCTACGGCTGTCCCCGGACGAATCCGCTCGGCCAGTTCCCGCTGTTCGAAGCGCACACCCTGCTCGGCCAGCGTGGCAGCGATGTCGTCGCCATGGGTCAGGACTTTGTTGGGGGTATCGGGGCTGGACTGGTGATAAACGCTGAGGATGCTCAAGGGCAACTCCTGTTCTTTCAAGACGTGGTGCGAACGCTCAGGCAGCGTCCTCTTTCAACCGGGTCGCAATGATAACGGCTGCGACCAGCGCCGCGACGCTGGCAATACTAAAGGTGATACCGGGCCCCAGCGCTTTCCAGCTATAGCCGGCATACAGCGCACCCAGCGCGCCGCCGGTGCCGGACAACGCAGCATAGAACGCCTGGCCCTGGCCCTGCTGGCGCGCGCCGAAGCTGCGCTGGACGAAGGCGATGCACGAGGCATGGAAGGCGCCGAAGGTGGCCGCATGCAGCAACTGGGCAAACAGCAGTACCGCCAGGTGTTCGGCGAAGCTGCCCAGCAGTACCCAGCGCAGCGCGCCCAGCAGGAAGCTCGCCAGCAGCACGCGGCGTAACGACACCCGCGCCAGGATCCGGCTCATGACCACGAACAGCAGCACTTCGGCCAGCACGCCCAGGGCCCAGAGCATGCCGATGATACCTCGGCTGTAGCCAAGGCTTTCCAGATGAAGGGTCAGGAAGGTGTAGTACGGTCCGTGGCTCAGTTGCATCAGCGCCACGCAGACGTAGAAAGCAAGCACACCGGGGCGGGTCAGTTGCTTGATGAAGCCGCCCCCCGCCGGCCGCTCGGTGGATTCGGCCGGCTGGGCGTTGGGCACCCACAGGCTGGCCAGGACGATCCCGGCCATGATGCACACCAACGCCACCGGGTAGATATCCAGGCTCAGCCACTCGAACAGGCGCCCCAATCCCACCACGGTCAGGATGAAGCCGATCGAACCCCAGAGCCTTACCTGGCTGTAGCGCCCCGTCTGGCCTTGCAGATGGGCCAGGGTAATGACTTCGAACTGCGGCAGCACGGCGTGCCAGAAGAATGCGTGCAGGGCCATGACCAGCGCCAGCCACGCATAGCTCTTGTCGACGAAAATCAGCGCGAAACTGCCCAGGGTACAGAGTGCGCCCAGGCGCACGATCAGCAGCCGTTGGCCACTGCGGTCACCCAGCCAGCCCCACAGGTTCGGCGCCACACAGCGCATCAGCATGGGGATCGCCACCAGCTCGCCAATGCGTGCGCTGGAAAACCCGAGATGATCGAAATACAGCGCCAGGAACGGCGCGGTAGAACCGAGCAGGGCGAAATAGAACAGGTAGAAACTGGACAGCCGCCAGTAAGGAAGCGCCACGGCTCAGCAAGCCGTGGCGCAAGGGGTGGTGCGGGGCATCAGCGCTGGCCCAGGACCGGCGTGCTTACCCGGACATCGGCATTCTGGCCGCGATGACGCAACAGGTGGTCCATCAACACGATAGCCATCATCGCCTCGGCGATCGGCGTGGCGCGGATCCCCACGCAAGGGTCGTGACGCCCCTTGGTGATGACTTCCACCGGGTTGCCGTCCTTGTCGATCGAGCGGCCCGGGGTGGTGATGCTGGAGGTCGGCTTGAGCGCCAGATGGGCGACGATCGGCTGGCCAGAGGAAATACCACCGAGGATGCCGCCGGCGTTGTTGCTGAGGAAGCCTTCCGGCGTCAGCTCGTCGCGGTGCTCGGTACCCCGCTGGGCGACCGAGGCAAAACCGGCACCGATCTCGACGCCCTTGACCGCGTTGATGCTCATCAGCGCGTGGGCCAGCTCGGCGTCCAGACGGTCGAAGATCGGCTCACCCAGGCCCGGCATCACGCCTTCGGCAACCACGGTGATCTTCGCGCCCACCGAATCCTGGTCACGACGCAACTGGTCCATGTAGGCCTCCAGCTCCGGCACCTTGTCCGGGTCGGGGCTGAAGAAGGCGTTTTCTTCCACCGAATCCCAGGTCTTGAACGGGATCTCGATCGGGCCGAGCTGGCTCATGTAGCCGCGGATGCGGATACCCTGGCTGGCCAGGTATTTCTTGGCGATGGCGCCGGCAGCCACGCGCATGGCGGTTTCCCGCGCCGAACTGCGGCCGCCGCCACGGTAGTCGCGCTCGCCATACTTGTGGTGGTAGGTGTAGTCGGCATGGGCCGGGCGGAACAGATCCTTGATCGCCGAGTAGTCCTTGGACTTCTGGTCGGTGTTGCGGATCAGCAGGCCGATGGCGCAGCCGGTGGTACGGCCTTCGAAAACGCCCGAGAGGATCTCGACCTCGTCGGCTTCCTGGCGCTGGGTGGTGTGGCGGCTGGTGCCGGGCTTGCGCCGGTCCAGGTCGCGCTGCAGGTCTTCCAGCGAAATCTCCAGGCCTGGCGGGCAGCCATCGACAATGGCGACCAACGCCGGACCATGGCTTTCGCCAGCGGTGGTGACAGTGAACAGCTTGCCGTAGGTATTGCCGGACATGCAGGACGCTCCGCGAATCAGCCTGATTTGAACAAGGCCGCCAGTATACGCAGGCGAACCCTTCAGTTCATCCCTGGCGGCGAACCTTATTCGGAGCCTCCGGTCGAATCGGCATCCTGTCCCGTGTAGCCCGACGATGCCGCGCCTTGCCATCCTGTTCCTGCTGTTCGCCTCCTGCCTGGCCCAGGCCGCTCCCGCCGTGTTCCAGCGCCCGGTCAGTCTCGACACCGGCCAGGGTGTGCTGCACGGCAGCCTGCTGCTGCCGCGAACCGATACTCCGCCACCGGTGGTGCTGATCATCGCCGGCTCCGGCCCCACCGACCGCGACGGCAACAACCCGGCGGTCGGGCGCATCGATATCCTCAAGCGCCTGGCCCTGCAACTGGCCGCCCAGGGCATTGCCAGCGTGCGCTACGACAAGCGCGGGGTTGCCGAGAGCCTGCCGGCGGCGCCGGACGAGCGGACGCTGAGCGTCGAGCGCTATGTCGCCGATGCAGTAGCCTGGAGCCACAAGATCAAGGCCGACCCGCGCTTCGGCCCGCTGGTGCTGCTCGGCCACAGCGAAGGCGCACTGATCGCCAGCCTCGCCGCCCCGCAATCCGGTGCCGGCGCGGTGATCGCCCTGGCCGGCAGCGGGCGCCCGGTGGACCAGGTCCTGCGCGAGCAACTTGGCGAACGCCTGCCACCGGCCGAACTGAAACGCAGCCTGGTCCTGATCGATCAACTCAAGCACGGCCAGCAGAGTGACGTCGTGCCACCGGGACTGCACAGCGTCTTTCGCCCCAGCGTACAGCCCTACCTGATTTCCCTGTTCCGCCAGGACCCGGCCGCCGCCTTCGGCCGACTGAAGGTTCCGGCACTGATCATCCAGGGTCGCAACGACATCCAGGTCAGTCCGGCCGACGCCCGCGCCCTGCAGGCCGCCCGCCCCGATGCAGAACTGGCACTGATCGATGGCATGAACCACATGCTGCGCATCAGCCCGCCAGGCATCGGCCAACAGCGCGACAGCTACACCAACCCGGAACTGCCGCTGGCCAGCGAGCTGGGCCGACGGATCGTCGCTTTTGTGCGCCAGTTGTCATCCGGGTGAACAAATCAGGCTCCAGTCCTCGGCGAACCGGCCGATAGAACCGATGCAGGCATGGCCGCTGCTGGCTGCCTGTCGCGTACTAGAAGAGGACCGCCGTGATGACTGATGCCCCTACCCAGGACGCTGCCGAAGCGACCGACGAACCGGTTGCTCCGGAACCCGCCCCGCTGCCCTGGGCGGATCTGGCCCCCGAACATTTCCAGTTGTTGCGTCTGGCGCCGCTGCCGACCGACCGCAACAGCGGTGCCCGCCCGCTGCGCTTCGTCCAGTTCGGCTATGCCGAGCGTCACAGCAAGGAACACAGCCTGCTGCGCCTGGAGATCCGCCTGCCCGGGCAGAAAGTGCGCAAGGAACAGAACACCCTGGATATCCGCGTCGACCATGAGCATCGCCTGGTGACCATCGGCCCCGACAGCGGCCTGCAGATCGAGCCCCTGAACCGCGGCATCGGTCGCTTCCTGCTCGCCCAGGCCGTGCAGTGGGCGCAGCGCAAGTGGTCGCACTACCGCCTCGAAGGCGGCGCCCTGGCCAACAAGGATGCGCTCAACGAAGACACCCGCCTGCGCCGCGATCATGTGTTGCGCAGCCATGGCATCGAAGTGGAGTACGCCGACGCCCAGCACCTCAAGGGGCGCTACGTCGAACGCCAGGTGGGCGAATTGAAAGGCGGCTGGAATACCGACAAGCTGCAGCGGGTCGAGATCATCGACGCCGCCAACATGCTGCAGCAGGCCGAGCAGAAACTGCAGGAGAAGGAAGCGCAACTGCGCGAGCGCGACGAGCGTGTCTCCAAGTACCGACGCGAAGACAGCGGCCTGCGCTTCACCATCACTTGCCTGGTGGCCTTCGCGGTGTTCCAGGCCGGTCTACTGATCTGGATCGCCACCCACCGCTAAACGGAAAATCGCGGGGCCGTCGCGGCCCCGCGCAAGGTCACACGCGAGACGCGAACAGTGCCTGATGCTGGCGGCATTGCTCGGCGGTGAGCATGAACACCCCGTGGCCGCCGCGCTCGAACTCCAGCCAGGCGAAGTCCACTTCCGGGTACAGCTGTTCGACGTGAACCTGGCTGTTGCCCACCTCGACGATCAGCAAGCCCTTCTCGGTCAGGTGGTCCGCTGCTTCGGCCAGCATCCGCCGCACCAGGTCCAGACCATCGTTGCCACAGGCCAGGCCAAGCTCCGGCTCGTGGTGATACTCAGCCGGCATGTCGGCGAAATCCTCGGCGTCGACATACGGCGGGTTGGACAGGATCAGATCGAAGCGCTGGCCCGGCAAACCCGAGAAACCATCGCCCTGGACGGTGAAGACACGCTCTTCCAGGCCATGTCGCTCGATGTTCTGGTTGGCGACCTCGAGGGCGTCGAAGGACAGGTCGGCCAATACCACCTCGGCCTCGGGGAACACCTCGGCGCTCACGATGCCGATGCAGCCGGAACCTGTGCACAGGTCGAGAATCCGTGCTGGCTCATCGGCCAGCCACGGTTCGAAACGTTTTTCGATCAGTTCGCCAATGGGCGAACGTGGCACCAGCACGCGCTCGTCGACAATGAACGACATGCCGCAGAACCAGGCTTCGCCCAGCAGATAGGCGGTCGGCACGCGGTCTTCGATACGACGCTTGAGCAGGCGCTGCAGCTTGACCAGCTCGTCGTCTTCCAGGCGGCAGTCGAGGTAGCTGTCGGCGACTTCCCAGGGCAGGTGAACCGAGCCGAGCACCAGCAGCCGCGCCTCGTCCCAGGCATTGTCGGCACCATGCCCGAAGAACAGGTCGTGCTCATGGAACCGGCTGACGGCCCAGCGGATATGGTCGCGCAACGTGCGCAGGCGAGAAGTGATCACGGCAGACTCCTTGAAAGACGACCGGTGATTCTACCAGCCTGGCCACACAATTGGCCGCATTCGCGTCCATGGGTGTTTTCCTCGACTGGCTGAAAGCCACTAACCATGCCGGTTGTACGCTAAGCGATTCACATATGTGCCCAAGCAGGGGAGAATAGGTAAAAAGCCCTACCCAAAGGAGCCCTTGATGTCTGTTCCAATGACGATGTTCCACCTCAGTGGCCGCGGCTATCCGCCCGCCAAACTGAGCAACGCCAGCCTGATCATCATCGATGCCCAGAAAGAGTACCTGAACGGTCCCCTGGCGCTTTCGGGCATGGACGAGGCTGTGGCGAACATCGGCAAACTCCTCGAAGCGGCGCGCAAGGCCGGCCGGCCGATCATCCATGTCCGCCACCTCGGCACCGTCGGCGGCCTGTTCGATCCCCAGGGCACACGCGGCCAGTTCATCCCGGGCCTGGAGCCGCAGGGCGACGAGATCATCATCGAAAAACGCATGCCCAACGCGTTCAAGAACACCAGCCTGCACGAGACCCTGCAGAACCTCGGCCACCTCGACCTGATCGTCTGCGGCTTCATGAGCCACTCCAGCGTCAGCACCACCGTGCGTCGGGCCAAGGACTACGGCTACCGTTGCACCCTGGTGGAGGATGCCTGCGCCACCCGCGACCTGCCGTTCAAGGATGGCGTCATCGCTGCCGCCCAGATCCAGCAGAGCGAAATGGCGATCATGGCGGACAACTTCGCCTGCGTGACCCCGACCAACAGCCTGGTCTGAACCGGCGGCGGGCGGAACCACCTCGGCGAAATCCGGTCGAATCCGGCTATTCACAGAGGACATCGGCATGAAAATATCCGACGGTTTCGACGCCAAGCGCCTTCGCCCGCGTCAGGCGGGCAGTTGGGGTTCTCGTTTGGCCGCGGCGTTGTCCACCCTGCTGGCAACCTTCGGCGTGCTGCTGGCAATGGCCGGTGCCGCCAGCCTGCTGGGCCGTCCTGCCGCCCTCGGCGAACTCAACGACAACCCCGCAGCCGCCAGCCTGATACTGGGCGGCGGGCTGTTGCTGCTGTACCTCGGTGTGTGGCTCTGGCGCCGTCGCCGCTTGCGTCTGCGCCGCAGCCGCGAGCTGAACCTGTCGCCACACTTGATGAAAAAACACGACTGACTGCGTAGACTCTGCGCCGTTCTGGCGGAGACACCCATGCAAGACGACGATTTTTCCCTGTTCAAGAGCGAGATGCGCGGCGTCAAGCCGATCACTCACGATCGCGCCGACACCGGCAAACCCAAGAGCGACCGCAAGCAACTGGCCAACCTTCGGCAGAATGCGACCGTTCGCAGCGACCAGACCGTGGTCGATGGGCTGTCCGACCAGTTCGTCATTGACGTGGGTCCCGAAGACGATCTGCACTGGAGCCGCGACGGCGTTCAGGAAAGCCAGATGCGCAAGCTCAAGATCGGCCAGATTCCCTTCGAAGGCAGCCTCGACCTGCATGGCATGACGGTGGAAAAGGCCCGGGAAACCCTCTGGGACTTCCTCGCCGAAGCCACCCGCTTCGAAATCCGCTGTGTGCGCGTCACTCACGGCAAGGCCGTGCGTCTCGACGGAAAGCGCCCGATGATCAAGAGCCACGTCAACACCTGGCTGCGCCAGCACCCGCAGGTGCTCGGCTTTACCTCCTGCCAGGCACGCCACGGCGGCACCGGTGCGGTGTATGTCATGCTGCGCCGGACCATGCTCGAAGGTCGCGACGAGTAATGTCACACTTGCGGCGCCGTCACAGCCGCCGTACCCTTCGCGTTTGCGAAATACACCACAGGTAGATCCATGTCCCTGGAACAGCACTACACCGCAATCCTCGGCCAACTCGGCGAGGATGTCTCCCGCGAAGGCCTGCTCGACACGCCCAAGCGGGCCGCGAAGGCCATGCAGTACCTTTGCCGCGGTTACAACCAAACCCTGGAAGAAGTGACCAACGGCGCCCTGTTCAGCTCCGACAACAGCGAAATGGTCCTGGTCAAGGACATCGAGCTGTACTCGCTGTGCGAACACCACCTGCTGCCTTTCATCGGCAAGGCGCACGTCGCCTACATCCCGAGCGGCAAGGTGCTGGGCCTGTCCAAGGTGGCACGGATCGTCGACATGTACGCCCGACGCCTGCAGATCCAGGAAAACCTCAGCCGCGAAATCGCCGAGGCCGTGCAGAAGGTCACGGGCGCCGTGGGCGTGGCGGTGGTCATCGAAGCCAAGCACATGTGCATGATGATGCGCGGCGTCGAGAAGCAGAACTCATCGATGATCACCTCGGTGATGCTCGGCGAATTCCGCGAAAACGCGGCGACCCGCAGCGAGTTTCTCAGCCTGATCAAGTGATCGGGTGCGTCATGCGAGCCGACCTGCCCAGGTCGGCTTTTTCTTTTTGAGGAGTTGCCATGATCGTCAAAGCACTGCGGATCGGCCTCGGCGAGGTGATCGTTTTTCTCGACTGGATCAGCCGTCCCGGCAAGCTCAAGCGCGATCCGGCGGCCCAGGCCAGGGTCGAACAGGAAGCTCGCGGGCTGAGCCTGTACCAGTTCCGTGCCTGCCCGTTCTGCGTCAAGACCCGCCGCGCCCTGCACCGTTTGAACGTGCCAGTGGCCCTGCGTGACGCGAAGAACAACGAGCAGGACCGCCAGACCCTGCTCAACGAAGGCGGCAAGATCAAGGTGCCGTGCCTGCGCATCGAAGAAGCCGGCAAGGTCATCTGGATGTATGAGTCCAAGGCGATCATCGAGTACCTGGACAAGCGTTTTTCGGCGGCGTAGTCACCAGCCTCATCGCTGCGGTTCGCCGCGATGAGGCCAGCAGCAGCGACATCAATCCACCATCGGCACATGCCGCGGATGCTCGGCCACTCGCGCCAGCCACTCCCTGACCTTCGGATAGCCCGCCAGGTCGAAGCCGCCCTCATGGGCCACATGGGTGTAGGCATACAACGCCACATCGGCGATCGAATACTGTTCGCCCACCAGATACGGCGTGACCTCCAGTTGCCGCTCCATCACCCTCAACGCCTTGTGCCCGCCCTTGTGCAGCTTGCGGTATTCCTCCAGACGCTCGTCCGGCAACCCCAGGTAGAACTGGATGAACCGCGCCACCGCGATGTAGGGCTCGTGACTGTATTGCTCGAAGAACTGCCACTGCAGCACCTGGGTCCGCAGACGCGGCTCGGACGGCAGGAACTCGCTGCCGTCGGCAAGGAAATTGAGAATCGCATTGGACTCCCACAGGCAGGTGCCATCCTCCAGTTGCAGCACCGGAACCTTGCCATTGGGATTCATCGCCAGGAACTCCGCCGTCTGCGTCTCGCCCTTGAGAATATCCACCGGCTGCCAGGTGTAGGGCCGATCGAGCAAGTGCAGCATCAGCTTGATCTTGTAGCAATTGCCCGACTGGTAATCCCCGTAGACCCTGTACATCGTGTTCCTCCCCCTTTCAACGAACGCGCCGTGACTGTACGGCTAAATGCAATGACTGCTGTACCGCAATCGGCAGCCGGTCGCAAGGTAGTCTGAAAAATCTGCTTACACCCGCACAAGGATTTCACCATGCCCAACGCCACCTCCGCCCAGTTGCGGCCGCTGGCCGACTCTTCACCGTCGGCAGTGGTCGCCGGCTTTATCGCCATGCTTACCGGCTACACCAGCTCGCTGGTGCTGATGTTCCAGGCTGGCCAGGCGGCGGGCCTCAGCAGCGCGCAGATCTCGTCGTGGATCTGGGCGCTGTCCATCGGCATGGCGGTATGCAGCATCGGCCTGTCATTGCGCTACCGCACGCCAGTGACGGTGGCCTGGTCGACCCCCGGAGCCGCGCTGCTGATCACCAGCCTGGGGGGCGTGACCTACGGCGAAGCCATTGGTGCATACATCACCTGCGCGGTGCTGGTCGTGATCTGCGGTCTGACTGGCAGCTTCGAGCGCCTGGTGCGGCGCATTCCCGCGTCGCTGGCCTCGGCGCTGCTGGCCGGGATTCTGTTCAAGATCGGCAGCGAAATTTTCGTCGCCGCGCAACACCGCACCACGCTCGTACTGGGAATGTTCTTCAGTTACCTGCTGATCAAACGGGTTTCACCCCGCTACTCGGTGCTGGCTGCGCTGATCGTGGGCACGGCCCTCTCCGGCGCGCTCGGCCTGCTGGATTTCAGCCACTTCAACCTGGAAGTCGCGACACCGGTGTGGACCACGCCCAGCTTTTCCCTGGCCGCAACCATCAGCATCGGCATCCCGCTGTTCGTGGTAGCCATGACCTCGCAGAACATGCCGGGCGTCGCCGTGCTGCGCGCCGACGGCTACCAGGTGCCGGCTTCGCCACTGATTTCGGTGACAGGATTCGCCTCGTTGCTGCTGGCGCCGTTCGGCGCCCACGGGATCAACCTGGCGGCCATCAGCGCGGCGATCTGCACCGGCCCGCACGCCCATGAAGACCCGAACAAACGCTACACCGCTGCGGTCTGGTGCGGGATCTTCTACGGGATCGCCGGCACCTTCGGCGCCACACTGGCCGCACTGTTCGCCGCACTGCCCAAGGAGCTGGTGCTGTCCATCGCCGCCCTGGCGCTGTTCGGCTCGATCATGAACGGCCTGAGCGTGGCGATGAACGAAGCCAGGGAGCGCGAGGCAGCGCTGATCACCTTTATGGTCACCGCCTCGGGCTTTACCCTGTTCTCCATCGGCTCGGCATTCTGGGGCATCGTCGCCGGGGTACTGACGCTGCTGATCCTCAACTGGCGCAAAGGCGCCTGACAGGCGTTTCCGGCGTCAGATCCGGAAGTGCCCGACCATTCCTTTCAGTTCCGTTCCCAACTGCGCCAGCTCGGTACTCGAGCTGGCGTTGCCCCGCATGGCCAGTGCCGACTGGTCGGCGCTGGTGCGAATCTGCGTGACGCTGCGACTGATTTCCTCGGCCACGGAACTCTGCTGTTCCGCCGCCGCCGCGATCTGCTGGTTCATCTGCTGAATCAGCGATACCGCCGCGGCGATGCTGCCCAGGGCGCTTTCCGTCTGCAGGGCATCGGCCACCGCCAGCTTGACCAGTTCGCCACTGCCCTGAATCTGCGCCACCGACGACTCGGCGTTGGCCCGCAGGCTGCTGACCAGCCGCTCGATTTCCTCGGTGGATTGCTGGGTCCGCCGGGCCAGCGCCCGGACTTCATCCGCCACCACGGCAAAACCACGCCCCTGGTCACCGGCACGAGCCGCTTCGATGGCGGCGTTCAGAGCCAGCAGGTTGGTCTGTTCGGCCACGCTCTTGATCACCTCCAATACCGAGCCGATGTGCTGGATCTCGGCACTCAGGTTCTCGATGCTGTGGCTGGCCGAATCGGCAGCACTGGCCAGGCGCTCGATACGCTGCATGCTCTGGCGCACCACCTGTTGACCGTTCTCCACCTTGCCATCCGCCGACTGCGCGGCCTGGGCCGCTTCCTCGGCATCGCGGGCGACGCTGTGGACCGTGGCAGTCATTTCCTGCATCGCTGTCGCCACCTGGTCGGTCTCGTCCTTCTGGCTGCTGACCTCGCGGTTGGTCTGCTCGGTCACGGCCGACAGCGTATGGGCGCTGCTGGCCAGTTTGTCGATGCCGGCCTGCAGACCGCTGACGATACCGCTCAGACCACTGCCCATCTGCTGCATGGCCAGCATCATCTGGCCGACTTCGTCACGCCGGTCCACGGTGATCTCGCCGCGCAGGTCGCCGGCAGCGATTTCCTGGGCCCGGACGATGACCCGGCGCAACGGCACGACGATCGCGCGGGTAATCAGCACCGCCGCGACAACACCCACCAGCAGGGCCGCCAGGGACGACAGGAAAATCAGCAATGCGTTGCGCTTCAGTTCGGCCTGCATCCCGGCGTCGATAGCGGCGTTGATCTGCTCGACCCGCGCACTCACCTGCCCTGCACGCGCCTGCAACTGCTGACGCAATTGTTGCTCACGGGCCAGCAGATCGGTGTATTCACCCAGTTTTTCGCCGAAGCTGGCGATATGGTTGGTGACCTCGCCCAGCACACTCTGGTAGCCCGGGTCTTCGATGCTGCCCTTGAGCTGCGCGGCCAGCTCCGCCGCCTGATCCGCCTGCTCGATACGCCCCTGACGGACCTCCTCGGCCCCCTTGCGGTTCTGCTCCAGACGCACCCGGGCCTCGTCCATCGCCAGCAGCATCAGCCTTGCCACCTGGGCGACCTGGCCGGCCTGCTCGACGAACTCGGCGCCCTTCTGGCCCTGGGAGTCCTTCAGCGTCCAGGTGCCATCATCGGCCAGTCCCGACTGCAGCACATCGAGGTTGTTGGCAACGCTGGACACCGACCAACTGGCCATGTCCAGTGCCAGCTCCTTCGCCTGGGTCAGTTCGACGAACTCATCGAAGGCTTTGCGGTACGCCTCCAGTGCCGCGCCGACATCACTGGCCGCCAGTTCCGGTGTCTGCGCGGCCTGGGCCGTCAACACCTCGACCCCTTGGCGCAGCGCCTCGGCTTCCTTGGGATCGGAGCGCTGGGCAAAGCGCTGCTCGTGCAGACGCAGGGCAAGCACCGAACCGTTGAACGCGGTCATCTGCTTGAGGCCATCGACACGCTGACCGAGGCCGTACAGCGCGGCGATGCCGATAGCCGCCACCACGGCGGTCAGCAACAGCACCAGGGTGAATCCCAGCCCCAGCTTGCGGGCCATGCCCAGGTTGGCAAAACCACCATTTGCGCCTGACTTCATTGCTCGCTGCCCTCTCGCGCCGACTCTGGAAAACCCATGGGTAAACAAGGGTCAAGAGTGGCAACGGGGCCTGCGGCTGCACAAGACGCTGGCGTCGGAATAATGGCAAAAAGCTAGGCCGCCGTCGTTTTCAGAAAGCTGGAGGTCGTCGCAACGACACTCTGCCCACCGCCTGAAAAAAAGCCTGGGCACGGATGTCCTGGGCATAGGCGACATTGATCCGAAGCCAGTCACTGTCGGCACCCCGGGGGTCAAAAGCGGAGCCCGGCGACAGCAACACGCCTTCGGCCTGGGCGATCTGCTGCAAGCGGGCGGAGTCGACGCCTGGACAACGGGCCCAGACGAACATGCCGCCATAAGGTTCGGCAAACACCTCCCAGCCGCTGGCTTCCAGCAGGCGGAGGGCACTGGCCATGTGTTGGGCCAGGCGCAGTCGCAGGCGCTGCACGCTCTTGCGGTATACCCCACCGGCGAGCAATTGCGCCACGACCTGCTCGGTAAAGCGCGAGGCGCCGATACCGGTGACCATCTTCACCTCGGCCAGGCGTGCGATCAGATCCGGGTCGGCGACCAGATAACCGACCCGCAGCGAACTGCTCAGGGTCTTGGAAAAACTCGCCAGATAGATAACCCGCTGCTGGCTGTCGAGGGTCACCAGGCGGGTCGCCGGGCCTTCCTGGAAGTCGGCGTAGATATCGTCCTCGATGATCCGCAGATCATGTTCTCCAGCCAGCTCCAGCAGACGCTGGGCGGTGCGAGGCGTGAGGCTGGTGCCGGTGGGGTTATGGTAGAGGCTGTTGACGAACAGGTAGCGCGGTCGGTGATGGCGCAGCACGTCGGCCATGACTTCCAGGTCCGGCCCCTGCGGCGTGCGCGGCACCTCCAGCATCTGCACGCCATGCAGACGCAGCAGATTGTAGAGGTTGTAGTAACCGGGGCTTTCCACAAGCACCTCATCACCCGGCTTGAGCAAGGTGCGCACCAGCAGGTCGAGCGCCTGGCTGGCGCCCTGGGTGGTGAGGATCTGTTCCGGCCGGGCCTGTACGCCCAGGACACCGAGGCGCTTGCGTATCTGCTGGCGCAGCGCAGTCAGACCCAGTGGCGGACCGTAGCCGAACAGGTCCTGCTCGGCGCCACGGCTGACCTGGCGGATCGCCAGGGCGATGTCGTCGCTCTGCCGCCAGTTGTCGGGCAGCCAGCCGCAACCCAGCCGAAGCTGGCCTTCCTGATTGCCGCTGAATAACCGCCAACGCCCCTCGACGCCCTCGTCCCACGCGGGCTCTTCGGCGAATGGCCCTTGCCCTTTGCGTTCGCCGACGAAAAACCCGATGCCGTGACGGGCCTCCAGCCAGCCAAGGGATACCAGCCGATCATAGGCCTCGATGGCACAGGACTGGCTGACGCCCTGCTCCCTGGCCATCTGCCGAATCGACGGCAGACGAGTGCCGGGACGCAGGCGCTGGTGTGCGATCCAGCCCTGCAGGCCATCGGCAAGTTGTTGCACCAAAGGCGTCGCCGACTGGCGGTCGAGGGTCAGTTTCATGCTTCAAGTGTTCGCTCTTTTTGGCCGAACAGTTAATCACAAAAGCGTTCGGGCTGTGCCTTTTCGCTCCAGGGCGGCGAGCCGAAAATCGGGCCATCGCCACAAGGAGCCTTTCATGAGCAGCCGCCACACCTCTGCCATCCTCGCCTTCGCGCTGTGCCTGGTGACCTTTGCCGTCAATCTCCAGGCCCCACTCTACACAGCCTACGCGGCACTCTCCGGACAGGGAGCGGCGGCGACGGCAGTGGCTTTTTCCGGCTATGTCGCCGGCGTACTGCCGGTGCTTTTGCTGCTGGGCGGCCTGGCCGACCGGGTCGGGCACAAGGTATTGATCATCACGGCGCTGGGTCTGTCGATGGCGGCAACCATCCTGATGCTGCTTGCCCCCGGCCTTGCCAACCTGGCCTGCGCCCGTGTCCTGCTGGGCATAGGTACCGCCCTGGCCTCTGCCACCGGCACGGCCTATATGTGCGAACTGATGCGAGGCGGCGATAGCCGCGCCGCAGCCAACCGGGTCACTGCCAGCACCTCACTGGGCTTCGGCCTGGGTGCGGCCGCCACCAGCCTGTTCCTGCTGAACGGACCAACGCTGGCCCCCGGAAGCTTCCACCTGCAACTCGGCCTGGCGCTGATAGCGTTGCTGGCGGTATCACGGCTGCCCGATCCGGCGCCGCGCCGTCAGGCCGCACTGTTGCGCCTACCCTTCTACCCTGCGGGCAGCGTGCCCTACGGCCTGGCGATTCTGCTGGCGTGGGCCTGTGTCGGTCTGGTGATCGCATTGATGCCGTCGATCCTGGCTCGGCATCAACTGGCGAACTGGTCGGGCTTGTCGACGTTTTGCGTGATCAGTTGCGGCCTGCTGTTCCAGCCTCTGGCCCGACGCATGGCAGCGGCCCGTGCTACAGGCCTGGGCCTGCTGGTGCTGCCATGCAGCTACGCGCTGCTGGCCTGGGGCGCCCACAGCGGCGTGCTGGCGGCCGTGTTGCTGGGCGCGGTCGGCGCCAGCAGTGCCTGTTACGGTTTCATCTACCTGGGAGGGCTGTCAGCGGTGACCGCACTGGCGGGATCGGAAAAGACCCGCGCCAGTGCCGGCTTCTTCCTGCTGGCCTACCTCGGCTTCAGCCTTCCAGTGATTTTCACCGGGCTGCTTGCCGACCGCTTTGGGCCGGGCACCGCGCTGAGCCTGTTCGGCAGCGTGCTGGTGCTCGGTTGCCTGGGGGTCGCTGAAGGCCTGAGGCGCTCCTGCCGCAGTACCGAGGTCCAGCCTGCAGCAGATATCAAATAGCCGTGGCACCTCCATCTACCGTCAGCGCATGGCCAGTCGTGAAGGCCGCGCCGTCGCTGCACAGGTAGAGCACGGCGCTGGCAATCTCCTCGACCTTGCCGATACGCCCCACCGGATGCATGGCCGCCGCGAATTCGGCCTTGCGCGGATCGGCCTCGTAGGCACGACGGAACATGTCGGTGTCGATCACCGCCGGACACACGGCGTTGACCCGGATCTGCTTTTTCGCATACTCGATGGCGGCGGACTTGGTCAGGCCGATCACCGCATGCTTGGACGCAGCATAGATGCTCATCTTCGGTGCTGCGCCAAGGCCGGCCACCGACGCGGTGTTGACGATCGCGCCACCGCCCTGGGCCAACATCAGCGGTAGTTGATACTTCATGCACAACCAGACGCCCTTGACGTTGACGCCCATGATCGCATCGAATTCGGCTTCGCTGCCCTCGGCCAGACGCCCCTGCTCGATCTCGATGCCGGCGTTGTTGAAGGCATAGTCCAGGCGGCCATAGGTTTCGAGGGTGCGTGCCATCAGTTGCTGCACCTCGGCATCCCTGGTGACGTTGCAGGCAACGAAGATCGCTTCGCCCCCGGCAGCGCGGATCGACTCCACCGTGGCTTCACCACCCGCCGCATCCAGGTCCGCCAACACGACTTTCAGTCCTTCCTGTGCGAATGCCTGCGCCGTGGCCCTGCCAATACCTGCAGCGGCACCGGTGACCAGTGCAACCTGGCCGGAAAACGTCATGCTCATCGATCAGCTCCTGAGACACATGGGATAGTGGCGGGAGTCTAGACAGGCAGGAGAGCCGATGGGCAGCATCATCAAGGTCCCGGTTGATGCTTCATGCAAACAGGTGATTATCACCTGCCAGCCCCATCATTCTTTTGGATGATCGGGTATTCGCTGGAGCCGCCGGGCTTGCCGAGCGCACGCTGAAGGTCTATCACAAAGCTTTTGCCCAACCTTCGCGAGGCCCTCATGACTGCCCAGACCAATCGCCGCTTCCTGCTCGCCAAACGCCCGGTGGGCGCCGTGACCCGGGACGACTTCAGTTTCGAACAGGTACCCGTGGGCGAACCGGCCGAGGGTCAGGTGCTGGTGAAGAATCTTTATCTGTCCCTCGACCCGGCCATGCGCGGCTGGATGAACGAAGGCAAGTCGTACATTCCGCCGGTTGGCCTTGGCCAGGTGATGCGCGCCCTCGGCGTCGGCGAAGTGATCGCCTCGCGCAATCCGAAGTTCGCCGTAGGCGATCACGTCAACGGCGCGCTGGGCGTGCAGGATTACTTCCTGGGCGAGCCCCAGGGCTTCTACAAGGTCGACCCGAAGCTGGTGCCGCTGCCGCGCTACCTGTCGGCGCTGGGCATGACCGGAATGACCGCGTACTTCGCCCTGCTGGATGTCGGCGCGCCCAAGGAGGGCGAAACCGTGGTGATTTCCGGCGCCGCCGGTGCGGTGGGCAGCATTGCCGGCCAAATTGCCAAGATCAAAGGCTGTCGTGTGGTCGGCATCGCCGGCGGCACGCAGAAATGCGCCTACCTGAAGGAAGAACTGGGCTTCGACGGCGTGATCGATTACAAGGCCGAAGACGTGCTGGAAGGCTTGAAACGGGAATGCCCGAAAGGCGTTGATGTGTATTTCGACAACGTGGGCGGCGACATCCTCGACGCCGTGCTCAGCCGCCTGAACTTCAAGGCACGGGTGGTGATCTGCGGTGCCATCAGCCAGTACAACAATAAACAGGCGGTGAAAGGCCCGGCCAACTATCTATCGCTACTGGTCAACCGTGCACGCATGGAAGGTTTCGTGGTGATGGACCATGTCGCGCAGTACGGCGCGGCAGGCCAGGAAATCGCCGGATGGCTGGCAAGCGGCAAGCTCAAGAGCAAGGAAGACGTAGTAGAAGGACTGGAAACCTTCCCCGAGACGCTCTTGAAACTGTTTAGCGGCGAGAACTTCGGCAAGCTGGTGCTGAAGGTCTGAAATGAAAACGGGGCGCCCTTGGGCGCCCCGTCTTGTCGAGCCTGGCCTTAACCGCGGATTTCCGCGACCACTGCTGCCAGCGCCTTGGCCGGGTCGGCCGCCTGGCTGATCGGTCGGCCGATTACCAGGTAATCGGAGCCTGCGTCCAGTGCCTGACGTGGGGTCAGGATACGGCGCTGGTCATCCTGGGCGCTGCCTGCCGGTCGGATCCCCGGCGTCACCAGTTGCAGCGACGGATGCGCAGCCTTCAGCGCCGGCGCTTCCAGGGCAGAACAGACCAGGCCGTCCATCCCGGCCTTTTCCGCCAACGCAGCCAGGCGCAATACCTGCTCCTGAGGTTCGATGTCCAGACCGATACCGGCCAGGTCTTCACGCTCCATGCTGGTCAGCACGGTCACACCGATCAGCAACGGCTGCTGGCCGCTGCGCTTGGCCAGCTCTTCACGGCACGCCGACATCATGCGCAGGCCACCGGAGCAGTGCACGTTGACCATCCACACCCCCATCTCCGCCGCAGCCTTGACCGCCATCGCCGTGGTGTTGGGAATATCGTGGAATTTCAGGTCGAGGAAGACTTCAAAACCCTTGCTGCAGAGTGTCTCGACGATGCCGGAAGCACTGCTGGTGAACAGCTCCTTGCCGACCTTCACCCGGCACAGCGCAGGATCCAGCTGATCCGCCAATTTCAGGGCGGCGTCACGGGTGGGGAAGTCCAGGGCGACAATCAGGGGCGTCTGGCAGACGGACATGGGCAGGGTCTCTTGGCAAGTCGAAAACGGCGCGCATTGTAAACGATGCGGGCACACAACGGGGGCCGATGATCGCGAATCAAACGTGCAGGCCTCACCGAGTGCCGCCCCTATAATTGAACCAACGAAGAAAAGTTTTACTCAAAATGACAAATACGGCGAGTGGTGCCGTGGAGAGGAGAACGTCATGCCCTGGTATGCGTGGTTGATTCTGGTGGTGGCCATCGGTTCGATTGTCGGTGGCCTGATGTTGCTACGAGATACTGCGAAAAAGCTGCCATTGACAGAAGAGCAGCTTAAACGCGTGCATGAGAGAAATGCGGAGATGGATGCCAAGGAGGCGAAGGATCGCTGAGTTTCTTCAGAAAGGCCGATCATCTGGATCGGCCTTCTTTTCCTGCTTCCTGCGCTGCCGATCAGTTGACCGTCAGTTTGTCACGGTTGCGCTCCAGCAGCGCTTTGCCAATGCCCTTGATCTCCAGCAGTTCGTCCACAGAGGCGAATTCGCCGTTTTCTTCTCGATAGGCCACGATCGCCTCGGCTTTTGTCTTGCCGATGCCGCTGAGCTCACGCTGCAGCGTGACTGCGTCCGCTTTGTTCAAGTCCAGGGTCGCCTGCTGGAGCTCGACCACGACAGGAGGCGATACCGGTTGCGTTGTTGCGAAGACAGGACCGGAAAACAGGCCGAAGAAAGCCAGGAACAGGGTTGCGAGGTAGGTATGGCGCATGTAAGAACTCCTTGAACAACGTGATAGAGGGCAGCATTTCCTTGGCTGCACCGGAAAACTAGCCTCCCTGACCGACGCCGACAAGTCAGGAAAATCCGTTATTCCCTACAGAAAAAACTGAAACGCAAAAAATCGCGCGTACCTCGGAGCGACGGCGAATGCCACTAATGTATGCAAGACTGGATAGAGGGGACAGTAAGTGCGGGTACTATTTAGGCCGACGAGATGAAAACCATATAGCTGTTGGTCAACTTCTGTAGTTGCTCACACGATAGCGATCCTTCGTTTGGAAACCAATCGGTGAACCTGCGGTCTCGTTAATTGCTCACCGCCCCATCGCGGGCAACGCAGAACAGGCCTCATCCCGGCAGGCCGCAAACCGTCACTGCACTCGAGAACGCCACAAAACCGAAAGTGTGGTTCAACCGTCAAAGCCTGTAGGAAAAATCATCAATCGATGACCAAGCTTAGGGGAAAAAGTCGAAAACCGGCTTCGCTCCATCCCACGAATTGGATGCCAACGAGCGCACCCAGCGGGTTTCAATGCATGACGGTCATCGCGCAGGCACTTGCAGCAAATCGCCAGCGTGCAAAATGCCACACTAGCATTGTCCCCACGAGGCCAGTAGGATGGCGCCAGAGGAAGGAGCCCCCCCGACGCCTCACCAGGCCTCACAGGCATCATCGACGCAACTAGAGCGGGCATTTGCGCCTACGCCCACGGCGTCATATTGCATCCGCCAGAAAAACAGGATCGAGCGTTCCCTTTAATGCAGAATTACTCAACATCCCCACTGGAAATGGCCAAGAGCTTTTGGCGCAATAAATCACTGATCGTGCAATTGAGCAAACGGGAAGTACTGGATCGTTATCGGGGATCGATTCTGGGCCTCTCATGGTCTTTTTTCAACCCGATCCTGATGCTCATTATCTACACTTTCGTATTTTCCGTCGTATTCAAGGCACGATGGGGAACTTCTGTAGAGGAAAGCAAGTCCGACTTCGCCATCATTCTCTATATCGGCTTGCTGTTACACGGGCTGTTCGCCGAATGCGTCAATCGATCTCCCATCTTGATTACATCCAACGTCAGCTATGTCAAAAAGGTGGTATTCCCGCTTGAGATCCTGCCCTGTGCAGCGTTCCTGTCCGCTTTGTTCCACGCCGCGATCAACTTCGTAGTCCTGCTGATCGCCATGCTGGTGCTCAATCACTCCATTCCCCTGACGGCACTCTGGTTTCCGCTAGTGGTCGCGCCTCTTGTACTCGCTACGCTTGGCTTCAGTTGGCTGATCGCATCGCTCGGTGTCTATCTGCGCGACGTCAGCCAGATAACCGCGATGCTCAGCACCATTCTGCTGTTCATGTCGGGAGTTTTCTTCCCTATCAGCGCGCTGCCTGTCGCTTATCACGAATGGCTGCGCATGAATCCACTCGCGACGATTATCGAACAGAGTCGAAACGTGCTGGCCTTTGGAGTGACGCCAGACTTCAGCGCGCTGGCATGGCTGTATTTATTGGGCACCCTCACTGCGATTTGCGGTTTTGCCTGGTTCCAGAAGACCCGCAAAGGATTTGCCGATGTGCTCTGATATCGCCATTAAAGTAAATGACCTGAGCAAACGCTACGAGGTCTATGAAAAGCCTCACCAGCGCTTGCTGCAGATGCTCAGCCGTGGCCGTCGCAATTATGCCCAGGAATTCTGGGCTGTCAGGAACGTTTCGTTCGAAATCAAGGCGGGCGAGACCGTCGGCATCATCGGCAGCAACGGCTCGGGCAAATCGACGTTGCTGCAGATGCTGTGCGGCACACTCAATCAAACCTCAGGAGAGATTGAAATCCGGGGGCGCGTGGCCGCCCTGCTCGAATTGGGAGCGGGCTTCAACCCTGAGTTCACCGGCCGCGAAAACGTGTACCTCAACGCCGCCATCCTGGGACTGAGCAAAGAGGAAGTCGATCGACAGTTTTCCGCCATAGAAGCCTTTGCAGAAATTGGCGACTTCATTAACCAGCCCGTAAAGACCTACTCTTCGGGCATGTATGTGCGGCTCGCATTTTCGGTGGCAATCCACACGGATCCGAGCATCCTCGTGGTCGACGAAGCGCTATCCGTTGGCGATGCACGTTTTCAGGCCAAATGCCTGGATCGGATCAAGCTGATGAAGGCGTCAGGAGTAAGCATCCTGTTCGTCTCGCATGATGTAGCCGCCGTCCGGACCTTGTGTGACCGGGCCGTCTGGCTCGACAAAGGGCGCGTGCAAGGTATCGGCGACGTTTTCATGATCACGGCACTTTACAACGAGCACCTGTTCAGTGACGCGAAACCGGACTCTGGCGACCTCGCACCAACTGTCGAGCAGCCCGCCGTACCGCAAGTAACGCGCCATCAGCCTATCAACCATTGGGGTTCACACGTCGGCGTCATTCTCAGCGCCAGACTCTTCGGTCGCGACGGCGTGCAGAAAAATGTCTTTGACGAATACGAACCCATGGCAGTCAAGATTCGCTTCAACCCTGCGATTCTGCCTACCTGCGAAGGCCTTTCGGTGTCGTTCTCACTGAAAAACCTGGCCGGCATTGATCTGATCGTTGGCAGCACGTGGAATCTTGGAAAACGGTTCGGCAACGAACACTCGCCTCAGGAAGTTACGTTCGAGCTCGAGAACCCCTTGATCTCGGGAGAATATCTGCTGGTCGCAGCGGTAGAAAACCGCTCTTCCGCCAGCATTCATTACTATGAATATGTGGAAGGTGCCCAATACTTCTCATCCTCATTCCCCAGCAACCCGTTTGGCCAATTCATGCCAAGGATGGCTGTCTCCGTAACGTCAAACACACTCGCCTAGAAGGATGACCTACGCCGTGAAGCCCCCTAGCCAAACATCTCCTCCCGGGAAGGTCAATTCACTGACGTACTGGGACTATCGCTTTTCCAACGATTGGGAAGAGCACCAGGGTCGCGAACAAAGTCGATTCTTCAGCACCATTGCCGCTGAACTCATGCCTGCCTGGCTGCTGGAATATAGCCAAGAGAACGATCCAAGCGTTTGCGACTGGGGCTGCGCCCAAGGCGATGGAACCGCAAGCCTTGCCCAGGTGCTCGGATTCAACAATGTTACCGGCGTCGATTTTTCACCCGAGGCCATCAACAAAGCGCGGGAAGCCTATCCGCAGTACGAATTCGTCTGTGCGGACTTTCTCAAGGAAAAAAAAGGCCGGGTGTGGGACATCGTGTTCTCCTCGAACACCCTTGAACACTTCCACACCCCATGGGCCGTTCTGGAGAAAGTTGCGGAGCGCGCCAGCAAATTCATCGTCCTTTTGCTCCCCTTTCGTGAGCATGATCGGATAGATGAACACTTTTACACTTTCGATTACGATAATATCCCTTTCCTGACCGGTAAATGGGCTCTTGCCCATTGCCGCTCAATCAGCACACAAGATAGAACCCCCAGTTATTGGCCAGGTGAGCAAATTCTCTTGATCTACGCAAACAAGGAAGACACGTTGGAATCCGGACAGACCCTGGATCGGATTGAAATCGAAAGCAATGCGGGCAAGCTGATGAAAGCCAATGAACTCGAAATCCTCCATCAAACCCGCCAGGCGCTCGACCAACTCAGCCGAAGCAAGGAAGAGCTCACTCAGGCAATTTCCGCGCTTAACGCCTCGTCAGAGCGAGAGAAGTCTCTTCAGGAACAGCTGGCGCAACTCGCAGACCAGCATGCTCACCTGCAAAACCAGCATGTGCAAATGCTGAGCAGTCATTCCTGGCAAATCACTGCACCTTTGCGGTTTGCCATACGACTGGCGAAACAAGGCCTGCAACCTCGGGATCGTCTGCTACTCAAGATCATGCTGAAAAACGGCTTCAATCGCCTGCCAATGCCGGCAAGCCTGCGCAACGAAGCCTTCAAGCTCTATCGCAAGCTTCGTGGAGTGCCAACCCCAGTTGTCGGCACCCCGATTCTGGTGGACGAAGTCACGCTTCCGCAGATCAAGCCGCTACCACAACAGGATGGCGTACCCGACTATATTTTCTGGGGCGTGATCGACTGGCACTTCCGCCACCAGCGTCCTCAGCAACTGGCCCAGGCTCTCGCCAAAGCCGGCCGCCGCGTCTTCTATATTTCGGTCAACCTCGTTGACAGCCATGATGCTGGCTTCAACGTCGAGCAACTGGATGAAGCCGGTCGCCTGTTCCAGATCAATCTGTTTGCCAAGGGAGCCCCTGTCGTTTACTACAACCCGGCAGGTGTCGACACCACCCAGCAATTGCGCTCGTCCATTGGCCGCGTGCTTCAATGGGCAAGTTCCGGCTCGCTCGTTTCGGTGATTCAGCACCCATTCTGGTACGAAACCGCCTTCGTTCTGCCTAATAGCAGAGTCATCTACGACTGCATGGATCACCATGAAGGCTTCGGCAACGTTTCGGAAGAAATGCTCGCCATCGAGAAAGCGCTGGTAACGCAGTCCGACCTCACTATCACGACCTCGTCCTGGCTGGATGAGCTGGTAGCGAAGAGCACATCCCGGCGTGCCCTGATCAGAAACGCTGGCGAGTATGAACATTTCGCCAATATTCCTGCGGAACTGCACCAGGATTCCGGATCGAAGAAAATCATTGGATACTACGGTGCTATCGCGGAATGGTTCGACGTTGATCTGGTCGAGGCCATGGCCCAGCGTTTCCCTCAGCACACCATCCTGCTGATCGGGGCCGATACCGTCAACGCGGCCGGTCAGCTCGCCAAGTACACGAATGTCGTGTTCACTGGCGAGAAACCTTACGCCGAACTACCGAAATACCTGCACGCCTTCGACGTCTGCCTGCTGCCGTTCAAGGTGATTCCGCTGACCCTTGCGACCAACCCGGTAAAAGTCTACGAATACCTCAGTGCGGGCAAACCGGTAGTGTCTGTCGGCCTGCCGGAAATTCGACAATTCGACAACCTAGTACATGCGGCAGTGGGCCACGAAGCCTTCATGGACGCCGTAGCTCAGGTACTGAACAATGCCGATACACCTCAGAACGTTCAGCAACGTCAGGCATTCGCTCGTAATCAGACCTGGGCGCACCGTGCCGAGTTGCTGATCGACGAGATCGAGGCACCGACCGAGCAAGGGCCGCGTATCAGTGTGATCGTGGTGACCTACAACAATCTGGAGCTGACCAAGGCATGTCTGCACAGCCTCGACAAGCACTCCAATTACACCAATCTGGAAATCATCGTTGTCGATAACGCTTCCGCCGACGGCTCCCCAGACTATCTGCGCGAATGGGCGGCTGCCGGCAGCAATCGCCGAGTGCTTCTCAATGACGACAACCTGGGCTTTGCGGCAGCCAATAACCAGGGGCTGGCGATCGCAGATGGCGAGTACCTGGTGCTGCTCAACAATGACACCTTCGTAACACCCGGTTGGATCAGTACGCTCTACCGCCATCTGGAACGTGACAACACCCTTGGCATCATCGGCCCGGTCACCAACAACATCGGCAACGAAGCAAGAATCCAGATTCATTATTCCAACATGGAAGAAATGATCGAGGAGTCGCAGAAATACACTCGCATGCACATTGGCAAACTTCACAAGATGCACACTGCAGCATTCTTCTGCGTCATGATGCCGCGCCATATCTATGAAAAAGTCGGCCCGCTGGACGAAGCTTTCGGCCGGGGCTTCTTCGAAGACGATGATTACTGCCGCCGCATCCAGCAGCATGGCCACTCCGTCGCCTGTGCTGAAGACGTGTTCATTCACCACCATCTCTCGGCGTCCTTCAACAAGTTGCGCAGCGCTGACAGGCAGGCATTGTTCGAGCAGAACAAAGCGCTCTACGAAGCCAAATGGGGTACTTGGGTGCCGCACAGCTATCGCTCGGAAGCGAGAAAATAAGCCATGAATTCGCTTGCGCGTTACAACACCCCGGCTTACCGCTCCATCGCCGCATTCGCCATTATTGCTCTGGTGTTTTTCTGGATGGCCTATTATTCGGTGTCGCCCGTCGCGCCGAACGCTCTTCCGGTTCATCATGACGACTACTCCAATTACTCGCTTGGAGCCCGTGCGTTCGAGTGGTCGTGGATACGGCCGCTCTCTACCGGCCTTATCTACCTTCTGTCCTCCATGGGGCCGGATTATCTGATCTGGACGGTACGGTTGTTCACGATTGTCTATGTGTTCTTCGCATGGAAAATCCTCAGCGAAGTGCTGAACATCCGTCAGTACCTGCCAAGTGTGGCGCTGTTCGCAGTCGCGGCGCTTTCTACTCCGATCATTGCCGAGTACGCACGCTATACCGGCATGATCACTCACACCATGTCCGGTTGCCTTGGCCTGGCAGCGGCTTATCTGCTGTTCGTCGACTCTCGAAAGCAGGGTTACAGGTACTTGTACCTGTCCGCAATACTGCTGATCCTGTCGGCACTGGCCAAGGAAGACTTCATCCTCTTCTATGCCTTTACCCTGGCCTATGTTCTGATCAAGAGCGACAAGGCCATTGCGCGACGCGCAGTCGTCGGGGGCGGGGCATTGGTGGCCGCTCTGGTAGCGGTTGCAGGAGCGAAGTTCATCGCGGCATCGAGCTTCCTGGGCGAGACCAACGCCCAGTCTCCCTATTTCATCGATACTTCGCCTACTGGCGTGACCAAGACCGTCGTGCATTACCTGATGGGCGCTTCGCACCCGGCGATGCTTCATCACGGTTACGTGATTCTGGCCGCATTTGTGATTGCAGCGTTGGGCATTCTTTTGATCGGCGTCCGTGATCGCAGCCTGCCTCGCGCGATCTATCCAATCGGCGCCGGCCTGGCGATCATGGCGCCCTACTCGGTACTGCCCAACCACGTCAACGCGTATTACGAGATCATCTGGACCCCCTTCATTCTCGGTGGGGCGTTCATCGCCTTGCTCGAGTTGAGCAAGAGAACCTCAGCCGCACGCCAGGGAGCCATTGGCCTCGCCACACTGGCCATTCTTGCCGTGGTGCTCTACAGCACAGACACACCAGGGCGCAAAAGTGTTGCAGCCTGGTATGACAACGTCGCTGCGGCAAACCGCCAGTCCTTCGATCTTCTGGCCAATCACAAGACCGCCATCAACGCATCGCCGGTAACCTGCATTGCTGGCGCCAGTCCTTTCTCGCCCTGGTACATGCACGGTGGAAACTACCTTTCGTACGTACTGGATCTGCGAACCGTGTGGCACGTTTCCATGGACCCTGCCTCGCCTTACTACCCAGGCATGCAGCAGGGCGCTGCAGCATCCAACGGCACTGTTGTCATCGAACCAGACGCACCAAGCGCCGACTGCCTGACCATTACGCTTGGAGCCAATTCATAAATGAAGACACTGGATGAGCTGTTCGTCGGCAAGCACAATAACCTTACGTTTATCCGATTGATCGCGGCCTTGGCAGTCATCTACGGGCACACCAATGCGATTGTGGCCAGCGCGGGCCCAGACTGGGTTACCCGGACAACCAATTATGCGTTCGCCGGCGGCGTCGCCGTGGACCTGTTTTTCCTTATCAGCGGTTTTCTGGTCACGGCCAGCATCCTCAAGGGCGGAGCCGTTAATTATGTAGTGGCACGTGTGCTACGGATATTTCCCGCCTTGTGGGTCAACCTGATATTGGTGGTCTTCGTTCTTGGCACCATAGCCACTACGCTGCCCGCAGCGCAGTACCTGACTCACGGAGAAACCTGGACCTACTTCACCAACCTGGCGCTTGCCTACCAAGGTGCGTTCTTCTTGCCCGGCGTGTTCACCGAAAACCACAACCAGGCAATCAATGGCTCTATCTGGTCGGTCCTTATTGAAGTCTGGCTGTACATCGCACTCCTGGCGGTCTATCTATTTGGCCTGCTACGCAGTCGGGCCGTGTACAATACGGTGTTCTTCGTAGCCATTGTGGCCGGGTGGAGCAACTATGCCGAATTGACGGCGTACCTCGGCAACAACACTACAATGGTCCATGTCTGCCTGTTCTTCTACATCGGTTCGTTTCTTTACATGAACCGAATGCACATACCCGTCAGCCCCTACTACTTGCTGATCGCCCTGTTCCTGGCGGCCATCACGCTGAACACTGACCGTTTTGTGTATTCCTATATTCTGGTGCTCGTCACTTTCTTCTGCACCGTCAGCTTCCTGAAGCAGTTTGCCTGGATGGATCGCTTTGGCGATTACTCTTACGGCGTCTATCTCTACGGCTGGCCCGCTCAGCAATTGGTGGCCTGGCTGTTCCCGGATTTCTCCGGAATCCAGAACTGCCTGGCATCCAGCACTCTGGCGCTGATCTGCGGGGTCTTGTCGTGGCACTTGGTGGAAAAACGAGCCATGCGGCTCAAGCGTGTATTCTGGCGTAAACCCGCCGCTGTACCGCCCACTCCGGCCCCAGTTCCCCAACACGCCACCCCATGATACCGTTATGCAAAATTCGCTGCCCGGCGACCATTTAAATTTCTGAAGTTCATAATAATTCGTCGGGTACATCCAGCGTCACGCTCAAAACGAAATCGTCGACCTGGGAACAGGTCGACGTTGGTGCGTTTCGAAGGTCAGGCAACGCACGTTATAAGGAGTATTCCGTTTTGCTAAGTTTAATCATTCCCGTTTATAAGAATGAGGGATCGCTACCTGACCTTCTTGCGGCGGTGAGCAAGCTGAATGACGACGTGTCGGAGGAGTTCGAAGCGGTGTTCGTGGTGGATGGCAGCCCTGACCGCTGCTACGAAATCCTCCGCGAGCAGCTTCCCCGCCAGCACTTTTCCTCGCAACTGGTCTTGCTGACCCGCAACTTCGGCTCATTTCCTGCCATTCGAATGGGCCTTCAGAAAGCCAGGGGTGAACGCTTCGCGGTCATGGCCGCAGATCTGCAGGAGCCGCCAGAACTGGTGCTAGAGATGAATGATGCATTGCTGACCGGCGAGCATGATGTGGTCCTTGGCGTCCGTGAAGGGCGCGACGATCCATTTTTGTCCCGTTTGGCTGCCAAAACGTTCTGGGGACTGTACCGCCGTTACGTCGTTGCAGAAATTCCCGAAGGTGGGGTTGACGTTTTCGGATGCAACAAAGCGTTTCGTGACACGTTGCTGACGCTCGATGAGCGCCACAGTTCGTTGATTGCTCAAGTGTTCTGGCTGGGGTATCGCCGCAAGACCATTACCTACTCTCGACTGAAACGCCAACATGGCCAATCGGCCTGGACGTTTTCCAAGAAATTCAACTACATGATGGACAGCATCTTTGCGTTTACAGACCTGCCCATCAGGATATTGACTCGCTTGGGCGCCGCGACCACGATCGTGGCTGCGGCTTTTGGTATCGTGGTGGCCATTGCTCGACTACTCGGGCTCATCACCGTGTCTGGGTATGCGATGACCATCAACGTCATCGTTTTCCTCGGCGCGGCAAACTTGCTGGGCCTCGGCATTGTTGGCTCCTACGCCTGGCGAACCTACGAAAATACCAAGACTCGCCCAATCGCCATCGCATTGAGAACAGAGACGTTCAACCATGAAGAGTGAACAGGCGAACTATTTCCTGCACCCCGCAAGCCTGTGCGACAGCAGTGACATTGGTGCCAATACGACCATCTCGGCATTTACCAGGATTCATGCAGGATCACGCATCGGCCAGGACTGTAAAATCAGCGAAAGTGTGTTGATTGAGGATGATGTCGTTCTAGGCGATCGCGTCACGATCAAGAATGGTGTCCAGCTATGGTCCGGCACCCTGGTCGCCGATGATGCGTATATCGGTCCGAACGCCACCTTCTCGCAGGAACCTGCAGGTGCGACCTCTTCTGCGGCAGCATCCGCAACCACTACTGTGCGGCAGCATGCTTTCGTCGGGGCCAATGCCACCATCCACGCCGGTATTACCCTGGGCGAAAATTCGGTCGTCACGGCAGGGGCGGTTGTCGAGCGCTCTGTTCCCCCCTTCGCGATCGTCTCCGGCAATCCAGCAAAAATCGTTGGCTACGCCAATGCCCGCTCCTCCGATGTCAGCGTTAATGCCACCCGCTCGGCGGAGCCCGGAGTCGTCAACACGCGTGTCAAAGGGGTAACGCTGCATACCTTCAAAGCCGTTACCGACCTGCGCGGCAGCCTTTCAGTCGGCGAGTTTCCCGGCGACATACCGTTTGAACCCAAACGTTACTTCCTGGTCTACGATGTCCCCACTGCAGATACCCGGGGTGAGCATGCACACCACCGATGCCATCAGTTTCTGATAGCGGTCAAGGGTAGCATCAGTGTGGTGGTCGATGACGGCAGGGTCCGCGAGGAAGTGACTCTGGACAAACCGGAACTCGGGTTGTACCTGCCCCCCATGACATGGGGCATCCAGTACAAATACTCAAGCGATGCGGTGCTGCTGGTCTTCGCCTCCGATCTGTACGACGCGACCGATTATATTCGCGACTACAGCGAATTCTCACGGCTTACCGCATCCAATACGAGCAGTTGCGCATGAGCCGGCAACACCTCTCCATTGAGTCTGCCAAGTTTCTTGTCTGCGGTGCGCTGAACACTGCGTTGACGTATGCAATCTACTACTGCCTTCAGTTGATACTGTCTTATCAGATCGCCTATGCCTCGGCATATGTTGCAGGCATCGTTTTTTCCTACTGGCTGAATTCGACCTTCGTCTTCAAGACCCCCATGACCTGGCGGGGCCTGCTGGCCTACCCCGTGGTTTACCTGGTGCAGTACCTGCTTTCCGCGGTATTGCTGGGCCTCCTTGTCGAACAGCTTGATTTACCCAAAGAACTCGCTCCATTGGTCGTTATTGTCATCAGTATTCCCCTGACCTTCGTGATGACACGCTGGATACTGCGCCGACCATGAACAACACCCAGAATAGGCATTTGTAATGAAGATTATCTGCACGGTCGGTACCCGCCCCGAAGCAATCAAAATGGCTCCGGTCATTCTCGAGCTCAAAAAACAACCTTGGGCACAGGTACGGGTCCTCGCTACGGCGCAACATCGCGAAATGCTGGATCAGGTCATGGCATTTTTCGACATCAAGCCCGATATCGACCTCAACATCATGAAGCCCAATCAGAACCTTACGGAGCTCACGGCACGCCTGCTGCTGGAGCTCGACAAGGTCTTGGTCGACGAGCAACCGGACGTCGTTCTCGCACAAGGTGATACCACCACTGTTTTCGCGATGGCGCTTGCCTGTTTCTACAGACGTATTCCGTTCGGCCACGTCGAAGCGGGTTTGCGCACATGGGATATGCAGAACCCCTTCCCGGAAGAAGCCAATCGGGTACTGGCAGGTCGGCTTACTCGCTGGCACTTCGCGCCAACACAGAGCTCAAGTGATAACCTGTTGCGCGAAGGCATTCCTGCGCAAGATATCTATGTAACGGGCAACACCGTCATCGATGCACTGTTGATGACCGCCAGCAAAGAGCTGGAAATTGGCGTGAAAACCGATGACAGCAAGCGCTTGGTACTGGTCACCTCGCACCGCCGCGAGAACTTTGGCGAGCCATTCAAGAATATCTGTCAAGCACTCAAGGAACTGGCCGAACGTAATCCGGATATCCAGATTCTCTATCCTGTTCATCCCAATCCAAACGTAAAGGATGTCGCTCACGCGATGTTGGGCGGTATCGACAACATCGTTCTGTGCCAACCTCTGGATTACGCACCCTTCATCGCCGCGATGAAAAAAGCCTATCTGATCATCAGTGACTCGGGAGGCGTGCAGGAGGAAGCCCCTGCCCTCGGTGTTCCGGTCCTGGTTCTGCGGGATGAGACCGAGCGCCCTGAGGCCGTGGACATCGGCGTGGTCAAACTGGTCGGCCCGAACAAGGATCGAATCCTTGGCGAGGCGCAAACGCTCCTTGACGATCCTGAGGCTTACAAGGCAATGGCACGGGGCGTCTCCCCTTACGGCGACGGCAAAGGCGCAGAACGTATCGTTGAAGTACTGAAGAAGCATTTCGCCTGATGCAGTTGATCTATCTATCCCCGGTACCCTGGAGCAGCTTTTCCCAACGCCCGCAGAAATTCGCTCGTTGGTTTCATCAGGTCACCCAAGGTGATGTACTGTGGATAGATCCCTACCCGAGTCGTTTACCACGCCTGAGCGACCTTGCTCACAGGCGTGGGAACGACGCGGGTGTCGAGGCCCTTGAACCCTGGGTAAAGGTTGAGCGGCCTCGTGCTCTCCCCATAGAACCACTCCCCTTCTCGGGACTGGTCAACCACCGGCTGTTCTGGTCACCCCTGATCCAGACGGCCAAGCGCTTCGCTCAAAAGCGCAAGACATTGATAGTCGTTGGAAAGCCGTCGGAACTCGCGCTCAGGCTGGCACGGGCACTGCCCGAATGCGAGATGGTCTACGACGCAATGGACGATTTCCCTGCTTTCTTTTCAGGGCTTTCTCGCGTCTCCATGCAGCAGCGTGAGAAAAAGGTGGGGGCACTGGCCACTATGATCATGACCTCGTCGACTTTATTACTGGAAAGATGGCGTGCCCGGCACCACGATGTGCGCTTCGTGGCCAATGCGCTGGATGCCCAGGCAATGCCGGCCCCTCTCGATCTTGCGCCCCGCGACACAGGAAAGGTATTTGGCTATATCGGCACGGTTGGAAGATGGTTCGACTGGCAATGGATCATACAGCTTGCCAGTGCGCGCCCTGCGGACACGGTGATGATTGTCGGCCCATTGAGCCACAGATATTCAGGCGCCTTACCAGCCAATGTGACAATACGGCCCGCCTGTAGCCATCGAGACGCACTTGCCCTGATGCTGACTTTCGATGTCGCCCTTATACCCTTTCGACAAACTCCGCTTACCGCAAGCGTAGATCCGATCAAATACTATGAATATGTCGCGGCCGGCCTGCCAGTGATGTCTACCCGGTTCGGCGAGATGTGTTATCGAAGCAGCGAGCCGGGTGTTTACCTTTGCGATATTGGCGACTCCATACTGGAGGCGTCAAATCACGCACTCAGCTACAGCCCGACCCCGGCCTTCATCGAAGACTTCAAAGCGAAAAACGGGTGGCACGCCCGCTTCGAAAGTGCGGATCTTCCGGGAATAAAGAACCAACCTCAATAAAGGTTGAACAGCAAGAGAGCGAACAGAAAGGCTCGATCTTTCGCAGAACGCCGAAGATGACGAATGTTGGCCAACAACGTCCAACGACCGGGCAAGTTCTTTTCGCCGAAAAGCCCTTGGCCGGCTAATAATGGACTCACCAACTGATGGATCCTGCCTATTTCGGCGCGATACCATCCCTCTCTCACCAGCTGAAGTCGCTTCCACAAGGCATGCCATCCTTTGTTGGCCCCTACCTGATTTTGCTCATGCTGCCGGTAACGCAGCACCGGATGCGGGTCGATGAACCATGTCCATCCCGCAGCACGCGTCCAGGCGTAGACAAGCCAATCGTGCAATGCCACGTTATTGATTGCCTGCCAATGTGCTTCGAGAAAAGACTTGAGTCCTTCCGCCACAGGGCGACTCAGCATGTAAGTGCAACCCGGCCCGGCAGCTTCGAACAGGTAGTCATATCGACGCTGAGGAAACGCCTTGTTGATCAGGCAAGTACGGCCATCTGGCCAGAATGCGGAGACGTTCGCTGAATAGGCCTGAGCTGCTCCCTGGCTGATGACCGAGTGGCCAGCATACAGCTTGTCGGCATGCCAGATATCATCCTGATCAGCAAATGCGACGTAATCAAACGGCGCAAGATCGACATCCCGAACCAGACGGAAGAAGTTCTTCGCAGCCCCCCCGAAAACGCCCGAAGGGAGAAGTTTCAAGCAAGGACAGGCCTTGGCGTAGTTCTCCAACCACGCCTCTGTACCATCAGTGGAAACATCAACGCTGACAAAAATGCTGACCTTTACGCCCTGCTGTTTGCGGATCGACTCCAACTGTTCCGGCAACCACTGCATGCCGTTCCATACCGCCAGCAACACTGCAACCTCCGGTTCATTCAAGCCTGACCTGCTCGTCGTTTCCAAGGTACCGTTACTCCCCGCAAGCTGCGCGATCTTTGTCAGAAATCATTCATCCAGCGCCGGGGAAACAGCGATGATCGCTCACCCACTGTTTCCCCTTGCCCGTCGCCCCGATCAGCGGAAGCTATTGCAGGCATCGATGACCGCAGCGACCTGCTCTTCGCTCATGCAGGGGCTCATCGGCAGGCTCAGGATCTGGTCATGGATGGTTTCGGTGACAGGAAGCTGAAGGTCGTTGAACGACGCATAGGCTTGCTGACGATGCGGTGGGATGGGGTAATGAATGAGCGTCTGAACGCCTTTTTCCTGGAGATGCTTTTGCAGATCCGCTCTGGCATCGCTACGCACAACGAAGACATGCCAGACGTTATCTTCTGCCAACGCCTGCGCCTTCGCAACCGGCATGACAAGACGCTCGTTGGAGATGCCCCGCAGATACCTGTCGGCCACGGAACGGCGAGCAGCTGTCTGCTGGTCCAGATACTTCAGCTTCACGGACAACAATGCGGCTTGAAGTTCATCCAGGCGGCTGTTCACGCCCTGAACGATATTCTGGTATTTGACATGAGAGCCATAATTACGCAAAGCCCTGAGTGTTTCGGCAAGTGCGGAGTCATTGGTGGTGATAGCGCCAGCATCGCCCAGAGCCCCGAGGTTTTTGCCTGGATAGAAACTGAAACCGGATGCATCTCCCCAATTGCCTGCCTTTCTGCCTCTGCAGGAAGCACCATGAGCCTGCGCGGAATCTTCCAGCACAAGAAGCTGGTGCGCATCCGCAATTTCCCGGATTGCAGCTACGTCGGCCAGACGCCCGTACAAATGCACAGGAAGAATAGCCTTGGTTTTAGCGGTAATTGCGTTCCGGACTCCTTCAGCGCTCAAGTTGTAGCTAGTCAGATCGGGTTCGACCAATACGGGAACCAGGCGGTTCTCGGTGATTGCGAGGATACTCGCAATGTAGGTATTGGCAGGGACGATGACTTCATCTCCCTCCGTGAGCTTGCCCATCAGCTTCCAGGCGCGCAGCGTGAGTGTCAGCGCGTCCAGGCCATTGGCAACACCGAGGCAATGTTCAACTCCGCAATAGGCGGCGAATTGGCCCTCGAATGCTTCCAGCTCCGGGCCAGAAATATACCAACCGGATTCAATTACACGGGTGCTGGCAGCCACCAGCTCATCGCGCATTGTTTCGTTGAGTTTTTTCAAATCCAGAAAAGGCACGTTCAAAACTTTATCTCCACAGTGGAACCAATAAAACGCGACACTAGATAACGGCATCCGCCAGTAAAGGCGCGTCCTTGTCTTTGGGGCTGATGATCAACTCCATGCCTTCTGGCCAATCGATCGCCAACTGAGGATCAGCCCAGTTGATGCTGCCTTCACAATCTTTCGCGTAATAATCGCTCACTTTGTAGTGCACTTGAGTGTCGTCCTGCAAAGACAGGAAACCATGTGCGAATCCCGCCGGAACCCAGAGCATTCTGCGGTTGGCAGCGCTCAGCTCGACGCCGACCCATTTACCGTAGGTTGCCGAGTCCTTCCGGATATCCACGGCGACATCGAAGATAGCGCCCTGGGTCACACTGACCAGCTTGTCCTGGGCGTGAGGTGTACGCTGATAATGCAACCCACGCAGTACGCCCTTGCGCGACAATGACCTGTTGTCCTGCAACAGCGGTTTCGGTGCGTCGAAGCCCAGATCGCTCAATGCACGATGAAACGCTCTTTCGTTGTAGCTTTCGACGAACCAGCCACGATCGTCCTCGAACACTTGAGGCTCGATGATCAATACCTCAGGCAAGGCGGTACGAATTACATTCATGAGTCAGACACCACTGTAAGCTTTATTTGAATTCAACCAAGGCGCATCACCGCCCCCGCAAGGAGAACGATTGTAGGTTCCAGCCTGCTAAATGTGCTTGCGCCATGAATAAAAACGATTACCGGAACGATCACCAGACTGTGTCGGCCACCTTAGCAGATAAGCGCCTCCGGCCCCAGCGCTCTCAGGACTCCTGGCTACGCTGCTGGTGAATCCAGTCAAAAATTTCTCCATCCGGCGCATACCCGCTCACCATTTCCTGCAACAGCGAACGAACGTGCAGGTAATCGTCCTCGGATATGGCCTTCAGCAAAGCAGCCAGCCGGACCTTGAGATGATCCCAGTCAAAACAGTCTTCATGAGCACTCATGATCATCGGGTGGCGGGTCGACACGACGTTGTCACCGATCAACAGTTCCTCGTAGAGCTTCTCTCCGGGTCGTAGCCCACTGAACTCGATCGCGATGTCGCCATGCGGATTGCGCTCGGACTGCACACTCAAGCCGGAGAGGTGGATCATTTTTTCCGCCAACTCGACGATTTTCACCGGCTCCCCCATGTCGAGGACAAAAACATCGCCCCCCTGCCCCATTGAGCCCGCCTGGATCACCAACTGGGCAGCTTCCGGAATGGTCATGAAGTAACGGGTAATGTTCGGGTGAGTGACCGTCAGCGGCCCTCCCGTCTTGATCTGTTGGTGGAACAGCGGAATGACCGACCCGGAAGAGCCCAGGACGTTACCGAAGCGCACCATGGTGAACCGCGTTCTATTGGCTGTTGCAACGTTATCGGGGTCACCGAACAGGATCGGCATCTGCTCACGGCTGAGAGCTTGGAGGACCATCTCCGCCAGACGTTTGGTACACCCCATGACATTGGTAGGACGCACGGCCTTGTCCGTGGAAATCAGAACGAAGTTGGGCACGCCTGCCTGCAACGCTGCTTGTGCTGCGTTCAAGGTCCCCATCACATTGTTCAGCACCCCCTCGGCGACATTGTGCTCGACCAGGGGTACATGCTTGTAGGCTGCTGCGTGATAGACGGTGTCAACGCGCCAGGTGCTCATGATGTCCAGCAACTGCGGGAAATTACGTACAGACCCAAGAATGGGCACGATATGTGCCGTCATTGCCTTGAGCTGGGCACAGCTCTCGAGCTCTCTGAGGATGCTGTAGAGATTGAACTCGCCATGATCCAGCAGCAATAACGTCGTTGGCTGGAGCGCAAGTATCTGCCTGCAGAGCTCCGAGCCGATAGAACCACCAGCCCCCGTCACGAGCACCGTCCGGCCTTTCACACAATGCTCGAGCAAGTCAGCTTGTGCAGGCACGGCGTCACGCCCAAGCAAATCGGCGATATCGACTTCCTGAAGGTCATCGACCTTGACCCGACCGCTCGCCAGATCCATGAAGCCGGGCACACTGCGAACATGCAGCGGGTATCCTTCCAGCAAGCCCAGGATCTCCCGCCGGCGCGCCCGACTGATCGAAGGCACGGCAAGCAGCAATTCATTGGCCCCCGTCACATCGATCATTCTCTGGATTTCTGCAGGTGGGTAGACACTCAGCCCGGCTATCGCCCGCCCGGCAATATTGGGGTCATCGTCTACGAACGCAACCGGACGCATTGCCTTGCCCATTCGCAATGCGGCAACCAGCTGGTTGCCCGCTGAGCCGGCTCCGTAAATGGCGACCTTGAGCAGCCCGTCATCACGAGTGCTGAAGGGCATGTGCTGTGCTGCGCCGTACCAGTCCCCGAGAAAATAATGACGCATGGCGAGTCGCAAGCCGCCAATCAAGACCAGGCTCAACCACCAGTAGTTGAAGATGATGGAGCGTGGCACGAGGTACTGGTGGTTCGCGGACCAGTAGACAATGACGCCAAGAATCAGCGCCGAAAGGGTGACCGCCTTGATGATGGCGATCATTGCATCGTTACCGAAGTAACGCATCACCGCGCGGTACATCCCGAATTTGATGAACAGGGGAATGGACACCAGGGGCGCACAAATGAACAACCAGAAATGGCCCTGAGCCAGCTCTATTGACTCTTCAATCCCAAGCCGGACCACAAACGCGAGCCACATGGAAAGCCATACCAGCAGCACATCTGCCAGCACCTGAATCAATCGCTTCTTTGCTCGTGGCAGGCTTAGAAGAGCCACGCGCATTTTTTCCCAGCCTCTTGCGACCACCTTTTTCTTTCCTATCCTCAAAAGATCGTTCCTGTCCAGCCCTCGGCCAGCCTCATCAAAGGATTGAGGTACTCGCTATTCACGGCCGCCTGCATTGCAAGCCACTGCCAGAAATACCAGCGGGAGGTAGGCCACCAGAAGCCCGATGAATCCATCGAGGTCAAACAGCACGACGAACACGGCGACTGGCAATAACCAGCATACGTTCAAAAACAGCACCGCCAACGTCACCGGCAAATGCCCACCGGCGCGCCGAGAAGCGAACTGGTAGCCATGGCTGCGGTGTGCTTCATAGACTCGCTCGCCGCGCACCAATCGCCGGATCAGGGTAAAGGTTGCATCCACCACGAACACGCCCAGCAAAATCAACCAGCACCAGAACAACTGCGAGGAGGCCCACGCGGCCTGCAAGGAAAGCAGCCCCAGCACAATGCCGAGGAAACCGCTGCCCGCATCTCCCATGAAAATCTTCGCGGGAGGGAAATTCCAGTATAGAAAACCGCTCACCGACAAGATCAGGATCATCGGCAAAACCATCAGTTGTTCGAAGCCGCTTATCCAGTAAAGCAGGCATGCCCCCAGGCAGACAGAAATGGCCTCGACGCTGGCGATGCCATCGATCCCGTCCATGAAGTTATAAAGATTGAGTAACCACACCAGGTAAAGCGCCGCCACGATTGCCCCGCCCCACCCAAGATCGACCTCGACGCCAAACAGGGTGACTGGCGGCAAACCGTTCAACCAGAACAATCCCCATCCAGCAGCGATGAAGTGCCCCAGTAATCGCCATCGGGCTGCGATATGACCATGATCGTCCATGAAACCGATGAGCGCGATCAGCCCGCCACCGCCTGCGAGGCCGAGCACCAAAGGGAGCGTGAGCAAGCCCATGGCACCAAGTGCCACGAGAGCCAGCAAAAACGAAACAACGATTGCCACACCGCCACCCCGGGGGGTGGGAACAGCGTGAGAGCTCCGTGCATTGGGCACGTCGATGATGCTCTTGGCCAATGCATAACGACGCAGGCCCTCCGTCATCAGGAACGAAGCCAGGACTACCAGCGGCGCAATCCACCATTCAGTCATTCGCCTAGATGCTCCCGATAATGGCTGGCAGTTTGCGCCAGCGCCTGATCAACGCTGACGGGAGGCGTCCAATCGAGCAGCGACCGCGTTTTTTCGATATCGACCTGCAACGATCCACACAAGCGCTGCGCGAGAGCTCCTCTACCGAGCAGGTTCGCGCCCAACGTCAGCACTCGTCCCGGAACCGGTACCAGCCGCGCTGGCTTGCCAAGTGCCTGTGCCATGCGTCTTAACAGGCAGGTAGTGGAAAGGTCGTCGCCATCGCTGACCAGAAACGTCTGATTGGCTGCCGCCGGGTGCGTCATGCACCTGTGCACTAGGTCTACAAGATTTTCCAGAGCCACCAGGCTTCGACGGTTGTCGATTGCGCCAAACGGCAGCGGAATACCTTTGTTCAACCAGCGCATCATTGTCAGGAAATTGGCCTTTACTCCAGGACCATAGACGAGCACAGGACGAATGATCACAACGTCCAGATCGGTGCCACGCGCCAATTCACGCAGCCCTGCCTCGGCCTCCATTTTCGAGATCGCGTAGGGATCGGCAGGAGCCGGCTCGTCATCTGCACAGTAGGGGCGTCCAGGCAACGTAGCTTCGCCATTGACCTTGATCGAACTGATGAAGATGAAGCGCCTCACGCCGGCTGCCGCTGCTTGGCGAGCAAGATTGACAGTGCCGTCGACATTGACCCTGCGAAAAGCCACCAGAGGCTCGGCCTCCCGCTCATTCATCACGTGCACTCGGGCAGCCGAATGAATGACAACCTCCACCCCTTCAAGGCCGCCCCGCCAATCGGTTGTTCCGTCAATTCCATCGATCTCGAAAACCTCGCTGCCGGCGCCTGGCGACGCCGCACGACGAGTAGCAGCACGCACGGTATGGCCACGCAACACGAGGTCTTCGTAAATAGCCCTGCCGATGAACCCGCTGGCACCGGTCAACAACACTACAGAACTCATGAGCGACCCGACCTACGAAACGAAGCACCCATGAACAAGGACTCCTGACGCTTTGGGGGCAGGGCTTTGCGACAGGCCATGCCTCCAGCGCCTCCGAAAATGCCCGGGTGAGCCCCCAATGGCAGTCCTGCCTCGCTTGATCGGGTCGCCGTCAAGGCATCGAAATGAGGAGGGTTCATTTCGCAGGGCTTAATACCAGTGAGCCGATGAAATACAACTGCTCCATTGCAAAGCCATTTGCGCAGGCAATACTGATTTCCTTCCGTCCCTGCTGAAAACAAAGCCCACTCCAACACCGAAACCTTGACGCCCGTCAAGTGCAGGGTGGAAATTATCCTATCGGCACCGACAGACAAAAAACCTGCATACCTTGATATATATTGACCACAGATTAATAACAGCTGCTGTACATTAAACCGCGAAGTATGATAACACTTAACACCTGCCTTGAGCCGACTAAAATACGCCATCCAAATCCTTCATATCAAGCGCTCTCCGAAGATTCGCGGAAATTATCAGACGCTGCCTACATTGATTACTGACTACCAGCACGAGTTGGACTCGCCCAGCCAGTGAAGGCAGGTAGCCGGAGGAAAAACTCTTGCCGCGAGGCGCCGGAAGCGGGCCAGGCCCCGCTTCCGCAGCCACCGAAAAAGCTTCGCCAGCATGCAGCAACCACCTCACCGCCTTATAGCCAATAAGCCTCGATGAAAAAGCAGGAGAGAACATCAAGATTCCAGCATATTTCATGCCGAGCTCAACACTATGAGGCAGCCAGAATTACAGCAAACAAGAATCTTTCTCTCGAACTTAAAACAGCTGATCAGAGCTAAAATTTAGCGAAAAAAACCTGCAGCCTTTTCACTAAATCATTCCACCACCCAAAACATCGGCAGAAACAGCGTCTTCCCGAGTTTTTCAACTTAGACTCCATCAGAACGGAAACCTGCGCTCAAGTTCCTGACCCCCTAATGTTATCCATCTGGCCTTGCGTCAAAATCATTCACTCACCGAACAGACGATGCACGACAGAGCGCCCTGACTCCATCGCGCCAAACCTAATTCGGAATTTCAATCACCGCTGCTGCCCCCTGCTCCGCCCGATGCGAACTCAGCTTCCGCGCCAGTGCAGCCTTCGCTGCAGCCTCACCATGCACGAGGATTATCCGCCCAGGCCATTCGGGGATATCAGAGACGAACTGCGTCAGCCCAGCCTGGTCAGCGTGAGCAGAGAAGCCACCCACCGTCAGAACCTTTGCCCTCACCTCATGCATTTCACCGTCGAGATCGACCATTACGAAGCCTTCTGCCCCTTCGCACGCCTGTATCACAGCCCCTGGCGTACCGCGGGCCTGATATCCGGTGAAAACGACCTCATGCCGCGAGTCACCCAGCATCGCCTTGAGATAGTTCACGATCCGCCCACTGGAACACATGCCATTGCCGGCAATCACGATAGCCGGACGGCCGGTACTCTTCAGGTAATTGACCACTTGCTGATGCTGGTGATGACTGTCGATGCTGATCAACTGGCGAAAGCCGAGGGGACTTCGCCCGTCACCGAGCAGTTGCCGGGCATCCGCGTTCCAGTACCCATTCAGTTCCCGATAAACCGCGGTGAGCCGACTGGCCAACGGCGAATCCAGGATGATAGGCAACTGCGACCAGTCGACGGGACCGGAGTCTCTCGGCAATGCCTCACTACCGCCCTGCGAGAGAAGCTGCTTGTCATGCAGGATTGCTTCAAGTTCGAACAGCAACTCCTGGGTGCGCCCAACGCTGAATGCCGGAAACAGGACGGTGCCACGATCAATCAATGCTCGCTCGACAACCTGCTCCAGGCGCTGGCGTCGAGTGGCACCCTCTGCATGCAAGCGATCACCGTAGGTGCTTTCGAGCACCAGGACATCCGCACGCTCCGGGGAATGGGGCTTGCACAGCAAAGCACTATTTCCCGCCCCCAGATCACCCGAGAATACGATACGACGGTTCTCTCGCCGCCGCTCGTCATGCACATCGAACTCGACGTAGGCAGAACCCAGCAAATGGCCGGCGCGCTGAAGACGCAGGCGGCAACCTGGCTCTGCAGCCGGATCGATGTCATACCATTCATCGAAAGCCAGCGGGATGACCAGGCGCCCCAATAGGCGCAGACACTGCTGGATGGCATCCGCCTCCCAACCGGAAACCTTCATGGCATCCCATAGCACGAGGGGCAGCATCTTCGCAGATGGCTCACTGCAAACAATCGGACCACGATAACCCGCTACAAGCAGATCAGGTATTCGGCCCGCATGATCCAGATGGACGTGAGTCACCACCAGCGCCTTCACGCCCTCAATGGGAAACTCGATCACTCGACCTGAATGAGCACCGCCCTCCTGAAGCAAGCCGCAGTCGATGAGCACGCTGCGCTGCGCATCAAGGTGCAACTGGTGACAGGAACCTGTGACACCTTGCGTGGCGCCGTGATGAGTAATGGAGGGATAGATCATGCTGTGCGGCTCCTCGGACTGCGGGGGTAGCATTACCCCATACACTCCATGGCAGCTTCAGCAGGAGAACGCCACGCACGCTGTAGGTATTTTCCGAATATCGAACCGAAACAGACTTGGTGGCAATCAGGCGACTTTGTTGCCGCCCCGGCGCCCGGCCCTTAAAACCACCCATGCACTCAGAAGAGGACCGACGGCCAGGCCGATGACGAGAGCGGCCAACAGAAGTGCCGAAACAGGAACCACCGGGGCTGCCCAGCCAAACAGCACAAGCGATACCGACTGTTGGTTTTCAAGCATGAAAAACAACACGATCACCCCAAGCGCGAGCAGGAACAACGCCAGCAACAGGCGCTTGATATTGCGCATGATCTACCCCTTTTATAATCCGTCAGTGAGCTGGATGCTCATCTTCATTGACACGATCCCGCAACTCCTTGCCAGGCTTGAAGTGGGGAACAAACTTGCCGTCCAGACTTACGGACTGACCGGTCTTGGGGTTACGCCCTACACGCGGCGCACGATAATGCAGGGAAAAACTGCCAAAGCCACGGATTTCAATACGATCTCCGGTCGCCAGGCATTGTGACATCTGCTCAAGCATGGTCTTGATGGCCAGCTCTACATCTTTTGACGAGAGCAAGCCCTGATGGGTGACTATACGTTCGATCAACTCGGACTTCGTCATACTTTTCCCTTCGTTATCAAGCAGCTAGATCATTGCTTACTTTGTTTTTAGCATGCTCCAGAGGTTTTGAACAGGGCAGTTCTTGACTTAATCAAAATTTCAAGATTGTTACAATTGACCGAGGCGCATGCAGCAAGGCACAGGTCACCCGCACACGCACGCCGGCTTTCTTCAGCGCAAAAAAAGGGGCGACCGAAGTCGCCCCTTTTTTACCGCACAGAACTTAGTTCTGCTTGGCAGCCATTGCTTCGCGCAGCAGCGCAGCCATGGTGGTGTCAGCTGCAGCTTCCGGAGCAGTTTTCAGGCTCTGGATAGCTTCGCGCTCTTCAGCGTCGTCTTTCGACTTGATGGAGAGGCTGATGACACGGCTCTTACGGTCAACGCTGATGATCTTGGCTTCGATCTCTTCGCCTTCCTTCAGGACGTTGCGCGCGTCTTCAACGCGGTCACGGCTGATTTCGGAAGCTTTCAGAGTCGCTTCGATATCGTCGGCCAGAGTGATGATGGCGCCTTTGGCGTCAACTTCTTTCACGGTGCCCTTGACGATAGCGCCCTTGTCGTTGACAGCAACGTAGTTGGAGAACGGATCGTCTTCCAGCTGCTTGATGCCCAGGGAGATGCGCTCGCGCTCTGGATCAACCGACAGGATGACGGTTTCCAGCTCGTCGCCCTTCTTGAAGCGACGTACGGCTTCTTCGCCGACTTCGTTCCAGGAAATGTCCGACAGGTGAACCAGACCGTCGATGCCGCCATCCAGGCCGATGAAGATACCGAAATCGGTGATCGACTTGATGGTGCCGGAGATCTTGTCGCCCTTGTTGAACTGGCCAGAGAAGTCTTCCCATGGGTTCGACTTGCACTGCTTGATGCCCAGGGAGATACGACGACGCTCTTCGTCGATGTCCAGAACCATGACTTCCACTTCGTCGCCAACCTGAACGACTTTCGACGGGTGGATGTTCTTGTTGGTCCAGTCCATTTCGGAAACGTGCACCAGACCTTCAACGCCTTCTTCCAGCTCAGCGAAGCAGCCGTAGTCGGTCAGGTTGGTGACGCGCGCCATTACGCGGGTGCTCTCTGGGTAACGTGCCTTGATAGCAACCCATGGGTCTTCGCCCAGTTGCTTCAGACCCAGGGAAACACGGTTACGCTCGCGATCGTACTTCAGAACCTTGACATCGATCTCGTCGCCAACGTTGACGATTTCCGATGGGTGCTTGATACGCTTCCAGGCCATGTCGGTGATGTGCAGCAGGCCGTCTACGCCGCCCAGGTCCACGAATGCGCCGTAGTCGGTGAGGTTCTTGACGATACCCTTGACTTGCTGGCCTTCCTGCAGCGATTCCAGCAGAGCTTCGCGCTCGGCGCTGTTTTCGGCTTCCAGGACACTGCGACGGGAAACGACAACGTTGTTGCGCTTCTGGTCCAGCTTGATGACCTTGAATTCCAGCTCTTTGCCTTCGAGGTGGGTGGTGTCGCGCACTGGGCGGACATCAACCAGGGAGCCTGGCAGGAACGCACGGATACCGTTAACGTCGACAGTGAAGCCGCCTTTAACCTTACCGTTGATAACGCCCTTGACCACTTCTTCGGCGGCGAAAGCTGCTTCCAGAACAATCCAGCACTCGGCGCGCTTGGCTTTTTCACGGGACAGTTTGGTTTCGCCAAAGCCGTCTTCCACCGCGTCCAGCGCAACGTGAACTTCGTCACCGACCTTGATGGTCAGCTCGCCAGCTTCGTTGTAGAACTGCTCGAGCGGGATGACGCCCTCGGACTTCAGACCAGCGTGGACAGTAACCCAGTCACCATCGATATCAACAACGATACCGGTGATGATCGCACCTGGTTGAAGGTTGAGGGTTTTCAGGCTTTCTTCAAAGAGTTCTGCAAAGCTTTCGCTCATTTTAATTCCTGTAGATTCGGGCGATAAATCCGCCCATCAGCCACATTCCAGACAATGTGGGTTTCGTTCATAGTAAGGGTCGCCTGCAGGACGTTGACTGGGTAATCCTGCATTCTCCCTGGTCATCCGGCGATATCGCGCAGCGCGATTTCACTTCGAATGCGTTCCAGCACCTGCTCGATGGACAATTCGGTCGAATCCAGCTGAATCGCGTCGGGGGCCGGCTTGAGCGGGGCCACCGAGCGCTGGGTGTCGCGTTCATCACGCGCACGTATCTCATCTAGCAGACTCGACAGACTAACATCCTCGCCCTTTGCCTTCAACTGCAGATAACGGCGGCGTGCACGCTCCTCGGCGCTGGCTGTCAGGAAAATCTTCAGCGGCGCGTCAGGAAACACCACGGTCCCCATGTCGCGGCCATCGGCAATCAGCCCCGGTGCCTCCTGGAAGGCCCGCTGGCGCTGCAGCAGGGCTTCACGTACCGCAGGCAGCGAGGCCACCATCGAGGCCCCGGCCCCGACGGTTTCGGTTCGAATGACGTTGCTGACATCCTCACCTTCGAGAATGATCTGCTGCAGCTTGCCCGGCTCGGCCGCGATGAACTGCACGTCCAGATGGGCAGCCAGGGCCTTGAGCAGTTCTTCGTTGGTCAGGTCCACCCCGTGGTTGCCGGCGGCGAACGCCAGCAAACGATACAGGGCACCGGAGTCGAGCAGGTTCCAGCCCAGTTCCCGGGCCAGCAATCCAGCTACCGTTCCCTTGCCCGAGCCGCTCGGCCCGTCAATGGTGATGACCGGCGCTTGTGTGTTCACGACTTGCCCTCTTCAGCGACGCGAATGCCGACTTCCGCGCAGAGCGCAAGGAAATTCGGGAAGGACGTGGCGACGTTGGCGCAGTCATGGATGCGAATCGGCGCACTGGCCCGCAGGGACGCCACGCTGAACGCCATGGATATGCGGTGATCGCCGTGACCATGGACCTCGCCACCACCGATCGGGCCGCCATCGATAATGATGCCATCTGCCGTCGGCTCGCATTTGACGCCCAGAGCCAGCAGGCCGTCAGCCATGACCTGAATACGATCGGACTCCTTCACCCGCAGCTCTTCGGCGCCACGCAGCACGGTACGCCCTTCGGCGCAGGCAGCCGCCACGAACAGCACCGGGAATTCGTCGATGGCCAGCGGCACCAGATGCTCAGGGATCTCGATGCCCTTGAGCTTCGCGCCTCGCACGCGCAGGTCGGCAACCGGCTCGCCGCCAACTTCACGCTGATTCTCGAGGGTGATGTCACCGCCCATCAGGCGCAGGATGTCGATAACGCCGGTACGGGTCGGGTTGATGCCAACGTGTTCCAGCACCAACTCGGAGCCTTCTGCGATGGAAGCCGCCACCAGGAAGAAGGCCGCGGAGGAAATGTCCGCCGGCACTTCGATATGGGTGGCGCTCAACTTGCCGCCCGATACCAGCGAGGCGGTCGGACCGTCGACCGTCACGTCATAACCAAAGCCGCGCAGCATGCGCTCGGTGTGGTCGCGGGTCGGCGCCGGCTCGGTGACAGTGGTCTTGCCCTCGGCGTAGAGACCTGCCAGCAACAGGCAGGATTTCACTTGGGCGCTGGCCATCGGCAGCGTGTAGGTCAGCGCCTTGAGCGCATGGCCACCACGAATGGTCATGGGTGGACGCCCTTCGGCCGCCGTTTCGATGACCGCGCCCATTTCCCGCAGTGGGTTGGCCACACGGTTCATCGGGCGCTTGGACAGCGAGGCGTCGCCCGTGAGCACGGTATCGAAGCTCTGCGCAGCCAGGAGACCCGACAGCAGACGCATCGAGGTGCCGGAGTTACCCAGGTAGATAGGGCCAGGCGGCGGCTTCAGGCCATTGAGACCCACGCCGTGAATGGTCACGCGACCGTGATGCGGACCTTCGATCACAACGCCCATGTCGCGGAAGGCCTGAAGCGTTGCCAGAGCGTCTTCGCCCTCGAGGAAACCTTCCACCTCGGTGGTGCCCTCAGCCAGGGAGCCAAGCATGATCGAGCGGTGGGAAATCGATTTGTCGCCTGGAACGCGGATGCGTCCGGACAGGCGGCCGCCAGGTTGTGCCAGGAAAATCAGGTCGTTGGAATTCATAGCGTCCACATAGGCCCGACGGGCCAGGATTTTACTGAAATGCTCGCGGGCAACCCGGGCGCGGGTGAAAACGCCCAACAACTGGTGCCCATCCCCTGCATCGACCGCGTCGCGCAAGGCGTCGAGATCACTGCGAAATGTATCCAGCGTGCGCAGGACCGCCTCGCGATTGGCGAGGAAGATGTCATGCCACATGACCGGGTCACTCCCCGCGATTCTCGTGAAATCGCGGAAACCACCGGCAGCGTAACGGAAGATATCCAGGTTTTCATTGCGCTTGGCCAACGAATCGACCAAGCCGAAGGCCAACAGGTGCGGCAGGTGGCTGGTGGCAGCCAGCACCTCGTCATGCCGCTCGACCTGCATGTGCTCGACATCGGCGTCCAGTGCGCGCCAGAGCCGGTCAACCACCGCAAGCGCCGCCGGATCGGTTTCGGCCAACGGCGTCAGAATGACCTTGTGGCGCCGGAACAGCGCGGCATTGGAGGCCTCCACCCCGCTCTGCTCCGAGCCGGCGATCGGGTGCCCGGGCACGAAACGCGACAACCGCCCGGCCATGACGCCACGCGCCGCACGCACCACATTGCCCTTGGCACTGCCGACATCGGTCAGCACTGCCTGCCCCAGATCCAAGCTCGCCAGGCGTACCAGCAACTTCTCCATGGCCAGGATCGGCACCGCCAACTGAATCACGTCGGCACCGACGCAGGCCGCCTCGAGATCGTCTTCGCAGCGGTCGACCACACCCAGTTCCACCGCCAGCTTGCGCGATTGCGGATCGAGGTCGACACCGACCACCTCGCGGCACAAGCCACTTTCACGCAGGCCTTTGGCGAACGAGCCGCCAATCAGCCCCAGGCCCACTACCACCAGGCGGCCAATGATCGGGCCGCCCTGTTGCGTTTCGACTTCAATCACGGAGCAAGACCCTGTTCAGAAACTCATGCATGGGCGCGCCTCAGAGTACTGCCTTCGGGTACGAGCCCAGCACTTTCAAAGCCACCGCTTCCTGGCTGATTTTCTCCAGGACGGCCTTGATCAGCGGATCACGGTGGTGACCGACGAAGTCGATGAAGAACACATAGGTCCACTTGCCACTGCGGGACGGACGGGTCTCGATGCGCGTCAGGTCGATGCCGTTTTCATGGAACGGCACCAGCAGCTCGTGCAGAGCGCCCGGCTTGTTGCTCATCGACACGATGATCGAGGTCTTGTCGTCGCCGGTCGGTGGCACTTCCTGATTGCCGATCATCAGGAACCGGGTGGAGTTGTCCGGACGGTCCTCGATCTTCTCGGCCAGGCGCGTCAGACCGTACAGGCCAGCAGCCATGTCACCGGCGATGGCAGCCGAGTTCCACTCGCCCTTGACCCGCTTGGCGGCCTCGGCGTTGCTGGCAACGGCGACGCGCTCGACATTCGGGTAGTGCGCATCCAGCCACTTGCGGCACTGGGCCAGGGACTGGGCGTGGGAGTAGATACGGGTGATGCTGTCGGTCTTGGTGTTCTCGCCCACCAGCAGGTGATGGTGGATGCGCAGCTCGACTTCGCCGCAAATCACCATGTCGTGCTCGAGGAAGCTGTCGAGGGTGTGGTTGACTGCACCTTCGGTGGAGTTCTCCACCGGCACCACGCCAAAATTCACCGCACCGGCAGCCACTTCGCGGAACACCTCGTCGATCGCCGCCATCGGCTTGCTGATCACCGCGTGACCGAAGTGCTTCATGGCCGCAGCCTGGGTGAACGTGCCCTCAGGGCCGAGATAGGCCACTTTCAGCGGCTGCTCCAGCGCCAGGCAGGAGGACATGATTTCGCGGAACAGGCGGGCCATTTCTTCATTGCCCAGCGGCCCCGGATTACGCTCCATCACGCGCTTGAGCACCTGCGCCTCGCGCTCGGGCCGGTAGAACACCGGCTCCTCGCCCTCGGCCAGGGAAGCCATTTTCACCCGTGCGACTTCCTGGGCGCAGCGGGCACGGTCACTGATCAGCTCGAGGATCTTTTCGTCGAGGCTGTCGATGCGCACCCGCAGCGCCTTGAGTTCCTGTTCGGACATCAGGCGTGTTCCTTCTCGAATTCAGCCATGTAGGCCACCAGCGCCTCTACCGCTTCCAGGCCCAGGGCGTTGTAGATCGAGGCACGCATGCCGCCCACCGAACGGTGACCCTTGAGGTTGAGCAAACCACGGGCATCGGCACCTGCCAGGAAGGCCTTGTCCAGACGCTCGTCGGCCAGACGGAACGGCACGTTCATCCACGAACGGGCGTTCACGCTGATCGGGTTGGTGTAGAAGTCGCTCTTGTCGATGAAACCGTACAGGCGATCTTTCTTCGCCCGGTTGCGCTGTTCCATCGCCGCGACACCGCCCTGCTCCTTCAGCCACTCGAAGACCAGGCCGGACAGATACCAGGAATAGGTTGCAGGCGTGTTGTACATCGAGCCATTGTCGGCCGCGATCTTGTAGTCGAGCATGGTCGGGCAGGCGCTGCGGGCGCGGCCCAGCAGGTCTTCGCGAATGATCACCACCACCAGGCCGCTCGGACCGATGTTTTTCTGCGCGCCGGCGTAGATCATGCCGAACTGCGAGACATCGATCGGACGGGAGAGGATGTCGGAAGACATATCGACCACCAGCGGCACGTCGCCCGTCTGCGGAACCCAGTCGAACTGCAGGCCGCCGATGGTTTCGTTGGAGGCATAGTGTAGGTAGGCCGCACCTGGGGTCAGGCTCCAGTCGTTCTGGCCGGGAATCGTCAGGTAGTCGTAGGGCTTGGCCGAAGCAGCGACATTGACGTTGCCGAAGCGACGGGCTTCCTCGATGGCCTTCTTCGACCAGATACCGGTTTCCACGTAGTCCGCCGTGCCATTTTCAGGCAACAGGTTCAGCGGGATCTCGGCGAACTGCTGGCTGGCGCCGCCCTGCAGGAACAACACCTTGTAATTGGAGGGGATGGACAGCAGGTCGCGAAGGTCCTGCTCGGCCTTCTCGGCAATGGCCACGTAGTCATCGCTACGGTGACTCATTTCCATCACGGACAGGCCTTTGCCGTTCCAGTCCAGCATTTCGGCCTGGGCACGCTGCAGGACAGCGTCAGGGAGCGCAGCGGGGCCTGCGCAGAAGTTAAAGGCTCGTTTGCTCACATCCACTCTCGCTCTGCTCGTAAGGTCAGCGGGGCGACCCAGGCATTTCAGAAACCTGGCCGCCCCGCTCGGGTTGTTGCGCTGCTTACTCCTGCGAAGCCTCTTCGTCGGCTTGCGCATCGTCTGCCGGGACTGCGGCCGTTGCCACCGCTTCGCCCTCGGCACCCTCTTCGATGAACTCGTCATCGGCCTCTTCGGAAGGCTCCTGAACCCGCTCGACGCCCACCAGGGTCTCGTCATTGGCGAGCTTGATCAGGGTCACGCCCTGGGTGTTGCGCCCAAGGCTCGAGACCTCGCCGACACGGGTACGCACCAGCGTGCCCTGGTCGGAGATCAGCATGATCTCTTCGCCTTCCTGGACCTGGATGGCACCGATCAGCTTACCGTTGCGGCCCTTGGTGCCCATCGCGATGACGCCCTGGCCACCGCGACCACGCCGCGGGAACTTGCTCAGCGGCGTACGCTTGCCGAAGCCGCGCTCGGAGGCGGTCAGGATCTGTGCGCCCGACTCGGGAATCAGCATCGAGATCAGTTGCTGGTCCTTGCCAAGACGCATGCCGCGCACGCCACGGGCACCGCGGCCCATCTGGCGAACGACGCTTTCGGCGAAACGGATGACCTTGCCGGCGTCGGAGAACAGCATGACTTCCTTGGCGCCGTCGGTGATGGCCGCTGCGATCAGGGTGTCGCCTTCCTTGAGTTTCAGGGCAATCAGGCCGCTGGAACGAGGGCGGGCAAACTGTGCCAGCGGGGTTTTCTTGACGGTACCGGAAGCGGTCGCCATGAAGATGTAGGCGCCAGTCGGCTCCGCCACCAGCTCAGGCGTGTCGCCGTCTTCTTCGTCGATCTCCTCGGGCTCGACGATCTCGCCTTCGATCACGCCTTCTTCGGCATCATCCAGCTCTTCGTCGGCACCGATGCTCTGCTGCAGGGCCTCGAGGTCGATCTGCAGCATCGTGGTGATGTGCTCGCCCTCTTCCAGCGGCAGCAGGTTGACCAGCGGCCGGCCACGGGCAGCACGGGAAGCCTCGGGAATCTCGTAGGTCTTGAGCCAGTACACCTTGCCCTTGCTGGAGAACAGCAGCAGGGTGGCATGGCTGTTGGCGACCAGCAGGTGAGCGATGTAGTCCTCGTCCTTCACGCCGGTGGCCGACTTGCCTTTGCCTCCGCGGCGCTGGGCCTGGTAGGCCGAGAGCGGCTGGGTCTTGGCGTAGCCGCCGTGGGAAATGGTAACGACGCGTTCTTCCTCGGGGATCATGTCGCCAAGGGTCAGGTCCAGGCGCGCATCGAGGATCTCGGTGCGACGCACATCGCCATACTCGGCACGGATCAGTTCCAGCTCTTCGCGGATCACTTCCATCAGGCGCTCGGCGCTGCTGAGGATGCGGATCAGCTCGCCGATCTGGTTGAGGATCTCCTGGTACTCGGCCAGCAGCTTCTCGTGCTCCAGACCGGTCAGGCGGTGCAGGCGCAGATCGAGGATGGCCTGGGCCTGTTCCGGCGAGAGGTAGTACTTGCCATCGCGCAGGCCGTATTGCTCGTCGAGGTTTTCCGGACGGCACGAGTCGGCACCGGCGCGCTCGACCATCACCTGCACGGCACTGGACTCCCACGGCGTGCTGATCAGCGCTTCCTTGGCCTCGGACGGCGTCGGCGAGGCCTTGATCAGGGCGATGACCGGATCGATGTTGGACAGCGCAACCGCCTGACCTTCGAGGATGTGCCCACGCTCACGCGCCTTGCGCAGTTCGAATACGGTACGACGGGTCACCACTTCGCGGCGGTGACGAACGAAGGCCTCGAGCAGGTCCTTGAGGTTCAGCAGACGCGGACGACCGTCGATCAGGGCGACGATGTTGATGCCGAACACGCTCTGCAACTGGGTCTGGGCATAGAGGTTGTTGAGAATGACCTCGGGAACCTCGCCACGACGCAGCTCGATGACGATGCGCATGCCGTCCTTGTCGGACTCGTCGCGCAGCTCGGTGATACCTTCGAGTTTCTTTTCCTTCACCAGCTCGGCGATCTTCTCGATCAGACGCGCCTTGTTCAGTTGGTAAGGCAGCTCGGTGACGACGATCTGCTGGCGACCGCCGACCTTGTCGATGTCCTCGACGGTGGATCGGGCACGCATGTAGATGCGGCCGCGACCGGTGCGATAGGCCTCGATGATGCCCTGGCGACCGTTGATCAGGCCAGCGGTCGGGAAGTCCGGACCGGGGATGAAATGCATCAACTCATCGACCGAGACGTCCGGATTGTCGATCAGCGCCAGGCAGCCGTCGATGACCTCGCCGAGGTTGTGCGGCGGAATGTTGGTGGCCATGCCCACGGCGATACCGCTGGAGCCGTTGACCAGCAGGTTGGGGATCCGGGTCGGCATGACCGCCGGGATCTGCTCGGTGCCGTCGTAGTTCGGCACCCAGTCCACGGTTTCCTTGTGCAGGTCGGCCAGCAACTCGTGGGCCAGCTTGGACATGCGCACTTCGGTGTATCGCATGGCCGCAGCGTTGTCGCCGTCGACCGAACCGAAGTTGCCCTGGCCATCGACCAGCAGGTAACGCAGGGAGAACGGCTGCGCCATGCGCACGATGGTGTCGTACACGGCGATGTCACCGTGCGGGTGGTACTTACCGATGACGTCACCGACCACACGGGCGGATTTCTTGTACGGTTTGTTCCAGTCGTTACCCAGTTCACTCATCGCATACAGAACGCGGCGATGCACGGGCTTCAAGCCATCACGCGCATCGGGCAGTGCACGCCCGACAATGACGCTCATCGCGTAGTCGAGATAGGACTGTCTCAGTTCGTCTTCGATATTGACCGGGAGGATTTCTTTGGCCAGTTCGCCCATGAGAAGCCTGATTCCTTTTTCTGGTGAAACTTCGTCACATCCATATGGGGTGGAACGAAGCTCGCCGCCACGGAGGGGCTCCCCCGCAACGACTTACGACAAATCAACAAGTTAAACCATGGATCTGCGTAGTGAAGACAGCCCCTGTGGGCGGTCTTGGAAACCGCCGGATGTTATCACAGTCGCCGGGGGCATGGGAGTATGGCAAAGCGCCGCCCGGCTTGAGCATAAGGGGGCCCGACAGCCCCGCTCGCGGGCGCTCAGTGCAGGCGCTTGCGGCACAGCAACTGCGCGAGCTTGGCGGTGTCCGGACGTTCGACGATCCCCTTTTCGGTCACGATCACGTCGACCAGGTCCGCCGGAGTCACGTCGAATACCGGATCGAAGGCCTCGACCTCGCCCCCTGCCCCGGCGGCGAACCCCTCGAGCCATTGCGCGCCGGCATCTTCCTCCAACGGGAAGTCATCACCACTGTCCAGTGCCAGGTCGATGCACGAGCCGGGCGCGACCACCATGAAACGCACCCCGTGATGCATCGCATTGACGGCCAACTGATAAGTCCCGATCCTGCCCAGCACATCGCCGTTGGCGGCAATGCGCTCCGCACCGACGATCACCCAGGTGATGCCCTTGGTCTTCATCAGGTGTGCGGCCGCGGCATCGGCATTGACCGTCACCGGAATCCCGTCAGCCGCCAGTTCCCACGCAGTCAGGCGGGCTCCTAGCAGGGAAGGACGGCTTTCGTCGACACACACATGCTCGATCATGCCGTCGAGCCAGGCGCCCCGGATCACCCCAAGGGCTGTGCCGAAACCACCACTTGCCAGGGCACCGGCGTTGCCATGGGTCAGCACCGCCTGCTCGCTGCCCTGGTACTTGCGGATCAGCTCCATGCCCGCCTGGGCCATGTTGAGGTTGGCTTCGCGATCGCTTTCATGAATGGCCAGCGCTTCCGCCTCCAGCAACTGCGACGGATCGTCTCCGGGCTTGAGCCGTTGCAGGCGTTCACGCAGGCGGTTCAATGTCCACTCGGCGGGCCGGGTCGCGGCCAGAAGCGTGAAATCCGCCTCCAGCGCATCACGCCAGTCGCCACCGGCGGACAGACGCTGGCGCAGCGCCAGCACCAGGCCATAGGCAGCGCTGATACCGACCGCCGCCTCACCACCGACAGCGCCGAGGCGAATCGCTTCCGCCACGCTGGCAGCATCGCTGCAGGCCAGCCAGCGCTCGGCGGACGGCAAAGCGCGCTGATCGAGCAAGTGAAGGGTGCCGTCACGCCAATCGATGGCCCTTACTTTCTCTGCAGCCAGAAGTCGATCGCGCATGCTCACCCCGTCATTCGGACATCAAAAACCGGCGATTATAACGAGCCCCAAGCACGGACGCTCGGGTATACTTCGCCACCACCCCAGCAACCCAGGGAATCCCGTCCCCATGCCCAAGCCTCGCGTCCCTCTCGACCTGCTGCTCCTGCCTTCCTGGCTGGTGCCTGTCGAACCGGCCGGCGTGGTGTTCAAGGCCTATGCGCTGGGCATCCGCGATGGCCAGATCGCCTTTATCGGCCCGCGCGACGAAGCCGGTCGCTTCGAGGCCGCCGAGGTTCGCGAACTGCCGGGCTGCCTGCTTGCCCCCGGACTCATCAACGCCCATGGCCACGCCGCGATGACGCTGTTCCGCGGCATGGCCGACGACCTGCCGCTGATGACCTGGCTGCAGGAGCACATCTGGCCCGCCGAAGGGCGCTGGGTCGATGAAGCCTTCGTCCGCGACGGCACCGACCTGGCCATCGCCGAGCAGCTCAAGGGCGGCATCACCTGCTTCAGCGACATGTACTTTTATCCGAAGATTGCCAGCGAATGCGTGCACGACGCCGGCATTCGCGCCCAGATCGCCATTCCCCTGCTGGACTTCCCGATCCCCGGCGCACGCACCTTCGACGAGGGGCTGCACCTGGGTGTCGAACTGTTCGGCGACCTGCGCCACCATCCGCGCATCAGCGTCGCCTTCGGCCCGCACGCGCCGTACACGGTCAACGATGAGAACCTGGAAAAAGTCCGGGTCGTGATTGAAGAGCTCGATGCGCCGGTCCACATGCACATCCACGAGACCGCCAACGAAGTCCAGCAATCCCTGGAACAGCACGGCGAGCGCCCGCTGGCACGCCTGGCACGTCTCGGCCTGCTGGGCCCGCGCCTGCAGGCAGTGCACATGACCCAGATCAGCGATGACGACCTGGCATTGCTGGTAGAAAGCAACACCAGCGTGGTGCACTGCCCGGAATCCAACCTCAAGCTCGCCAGCGGCTTCTGCCCGGTGGAGCGGCTGTGGCAGGCCGGGGTCAACGTGGCAGTCGGCACCGACGGTGCTGCCAGCAACAACGACCTGGACCTGCTCGGCGAAACCCGCACCGCCGCCCTGCTGGCCAAGGCCGTGGCCGGCTCGGCCAGTGCCCTGGATGCCCACCGCGCGCTGCGCATGGCCACCCTCAACGGCGCCCGCGCCCTTGGCCTGGAAGACCTCACCGGCTCACTGGAGCCGGGCAAGGCCGCAGACCTGGTGGCCTTCGACCTCTCGGGGCTGGCGCAGCAACCGATCTACGATCCGGTGTCGCAACTGATCTACGCCAGCGGCCGTGACTGCGTGAAGCACGTCTGGGTCGCCGGCAAGGCGCTGCTGGAAGACGGCCGCCTGACCCGGATGGACGAACAGGCCCTGACCGCCCGGGCCATCGCCTGGGGCCAGCGGATTGCCGGCCAACCGAATGACTGACGGCAGCCTGGCTGCCGCAAACGAATTTTCACAGCTTCAGAGGACTGTTCCATGAGCAACGTCGACCACGCCGAAATCGCCAAGTTCGAGGCCCTGGCCCATCGCTGGTGGGACCGGGAAAGCGAATTCAAGCCGCTGCACGACATCAACCCGCTGCGGGTCAACTGGATCGACGAGCGGGTCAAGCTGGCCGGCAAGAAGGTCCTGGACGTCGGCTGCGGCGGCGGCATCCTCAGCGAGGCCATGGCCCTGCGCGGCGCCACGGTGACCGGCATCGACATGGGCGAGGCGCCGCTGGCAGTGGCCCAGTTGCATCAACTCGAATCCGGGGTGAACGTCGAGTACCGGCAGATCACTGCCGAAGCCCTGGCCGAGGAAATGCCCGAGCAGTTCGACGTGGTCACCTGCCTGGAAATGCTCGAGCACGTACCCGACCCGTCCTCGGTGATCCGGGCCTGCTTCAAAATGGTCAAGCCGGGTGGCCAGGTGTTCTTCTCCACCATCAACCGCAACCCGAAGGCGTATCTGTTCGCCATCATCGGCGCCGAATACATCATGAAGCTGCTGCCCCGCGGCACCCACGACTTCAAGAAGTTCATCCGCCCGTCCGAGCTGGGCGCCTGGAGTCGCGCCGCCGGCCTCAGCGTCAAGGACATCATCGGTCTGACCTACAACCCGCTGACCAAGCACTACAAGCTGGCTGCCGACGTTGACGTCAACTACATGATCCAGACCCTTCGCGAGGAATGAGCATGCGTTTGCGAGCAGTACTTTTCGACATGGACGGCACCCTGCTCGACACGGCGCCGGACTTCATCGCCATCTGCCAGGCGATGCTCGCCGACCGCGGCCTGCCGGCGGTCGCCGACAAGACCATTCGCGACGTGATTTCCGGTGGCGCCCGGGCCATGGTCGAAGCCACCTTCGGCATCGACCCGCAGGCTACGGAATTCGAAGCGCTGCGCCTGGAGTTCCTGGAGCGCTACCAGCGTGACTGCGCGGTGCACAGCAAGCTGTTCGACGGCATGGCCGAGCTGCTGGCCGACATCGAGCGTGGCAACCTGCTGTGGGGCGTGGTTACCAACAAGCCGGTGCGTTTCGCCGAGCCGATCATGCAGCGCCTGGGCCTGGCCGAGCGCTCGTCGCTGCTGATCTGCCCGGATCACGTCAAGAACAGCAAGCCGGACCCCGAGCCTCTGATCCTTGCCTGCAAGACCCTCGACCTGGACCCGGCCAGCGTACTGTTCGTCGGCGACGACCTGCGCGACATCGAGTCCGGCCGCGATGCCGGCACCCGCACGGCCGCCGTGCGCTATGGCTATATTCATCCAGAGGACAACCCCAACAACTGGGGCGCGGATGTGGTGGTCGACCATCCCCTGGAACTGCGCAAGGTCCTCGACAACGCCCTGTGCGGTTGCTGAGCCCGCATCCCTGAGCCATGCCGGGCCGGCAGTGACGCCGGCCCGCGGGTGATCGAAGCCATTTTTCCGAGGCAACCCTCATGTTCGACTATTCCGCTCGCCCCGACCTGCTCAAAGGCCGGGTCATCCTGGTCACCGGCGCCGGTCGCGGCATCGGCGCGGCAGCCGCCAGGACCTTTGCCGCCCACGGCGCCACCGTGCTGCTGCTGGGCAAGACCGAAGCCAACCTGACCGAGGTCTACGACGAGATCGAAGCCGCCGGCCACCCACAGCCGGTGGTCATTCCGTTCAACCTGGAAACCGCCCTGCCGCATCAGTACGACGAACTGGCGGTGATGATCGAGAACGCTTTCGGCCGCCTGGACGGGCTGCTGCACAATGCCTCGATCATTGGCCCGCGCACACCGCTGGAGCAGTTGTCTGGCGACAATTTCATGCGCGTGATGCACATCAACGTCAATGCCATGTTCATGCTCACCCAGACCCTGCTGCCGCTGCTGAAACTGTCGGAAGACGCCTCGGTGGTGTTCACCTCCAGCAGCGTCGGCCGCAAGGGCCGCGCCTACTGGGGTGCCTATGGCGTGTCGAAGTTCGCCACCGAGGGCCTGATGCAGACCCTGGCGGACGAAGTGGAAGGCGTGGCCCCGGTACGGGCCAACAGCGTCAACCCGGGCGCGACCCGCACCAGCATGCGCGCCCAGGCCTATCCTGCGGAGAATCCTCAGGACAACCCGCTGCCCGAGGCCATCATGCCTGTCTACCTCTACCTGATGGGCCCGGACAGCACCGGGGTCAACGGTCAGGCGTTCAACGCCCAGTAAGCCTCAACCCTGCGCCAGGGCGCCGCGCACGCGCGCGCCCTGGTACGACTGCGCCTGCTCCAGCGCCAGGCAATGCTCCAGGAACAGGAACATATAGTCGTAGCTCTTGCAGATGGCCCGCCTGAGTTCAGCCTGCAGTGCCTTGTCGGGACTGTTGCCGGCCAGGGTACAGATGATCTCCAGCGCTTCCCATGGATGGGCATCGTCGTACTGGGCATGCATCTTCAGCCATTTCATCGCACGCTTGCGGCCTTCCTCGGGGAAGCCTTCGGCGTAGGCACCGGTGGAACAGACCACCGCCGACCACTCGCCCACCGCCCCTTCGATCGCGTAGTTGGTGGCCGCCATGGCCACCACCAGCGAATCCGCAATGCAGGTGTGCCAGCACCAATCGCTCAAGCCCTGCAACTCTGCCGGTACGTCCTGCGCCTGCAAGTCGTCGAGGCTGACACCATGGGCCTCGCACCAGTGCACCCAGTAGTCGGCGTGGTTCAGTTCGACGCGGATGTTGCGCATCAGCCAGCGGCGCGCCATATCCTCGCCGGGATGGCGGGCGTAGCGGGTCTTGGTGAGGTTATGGGCCATGTACACGGAAAACTGCTCAACCACGGGCCAGCCACCGATCAGGTACTGCTGCATGGCCCGGCTGCCCAACTGGCCATCGCGCATGCGCTGGTAGAACACGTGCTCCACCACCCGGCGCTTGCTCGCGCTGCATTCCTGAATCAGCCGTTGGGCCCAGAGGGGATAACTCGTGGCGTCCATCAATGGACCCGTACGAACGAACGTATCAATCACTGTCAGCTCCTTGTCCTTGTGATCTGGAAAGAAAGCGTCAGCGATTGGCCTCCGGCGATCCGAACAGCAACGGCCTGGCGGCGTCACGCTGACGCAACAGGCTGTCGCAGGAGAAGATCTGCGGTCGCTCGATCAGGAAACCCTGGGCGTAGTCGACACCGATTTCCTGCAAGGCCTGCTGGATCAACGGCGTCTCGACAAACTCGGCGATGGTGCGTTTGCCCATGACGTGGCCGATGTGGTTGATCACTTCGACCATCGCCCGGTTGACCGGATCATCGAGCATATCCTTGACGAAACTTCCGTCGATCTTGAGGAAGTCTACAGGCAAATGTTTCAGATACGCGAACGACGACATGCCTGCGCAGAAGTCATCGAGGGAGAACTTGCAGCCCAGTCCCTTCAGCTCGTTGATGAAGCGGATCGCGCTGCCGAGGTTGGCGATGGCACTGGTTTCGGTGATTTCGAAACACACCAGCTCAGGCGGTACGCCCGACTCGCTGAACTCCCGCCGCAGGTAGTCGAGAAACTTGTCGTCGCCGATGCTGTTGCCCGACAGGTTGATCGAGCACATCGCCAGTGGCCCTTCGCGCCCTTCGTCCAGGCACTGGCGGATGACCTTGAACACACTGCGCACCACCCAGCGGTCCAGCGCAGTAATCAGGCCGAAACGCTCGGCGGCGGGTATGAAACTGTCGGGCAGGATGATCCGCCCGCTTTCGTCGTGCAGGCGCAGCAGGATCTCCAGGTGCCCGCCACCACGCTCCTCCGGGTCGATGGCGGCGATCTCCTGGGCATACAGACAGAAACGGTTTTCCTCCAGGGCGATATGCAGGCGCTGGATCCAGGCCATCTCGCCGAAGCGTACCGACAGCTCGGTGTCGTCGGCGTGGTAGAGCTGAACCCGGTTGCGACCTTTTTCCTTGGCCATGTAGCAGGCCATGTCCGCCGCCCGCAAGGCCGCCTCCAGCGAGCCCGGCGCCTGGTTCAGATGCACCAGGCCAATGCTGACGGTGTTCATGAAGGGTCGTCCCTTCCACACGAAGTGCAGGCTCTGCACTGCCTGGCGCAGGTTCTCGGCGATGCGTTCGGCCTGCTCCGGCGGACAGTTCTGCAGCAGCACGCCAAACTCGTCGCCGCCCAGCCGTGCCAGCACGTCGCCCTCGCGCAACACTGACTGCAGCACGGCGCAGATGTGTCGCAACAGCTCGTCGCCGGCAGCATGACCGCTGGTGTCGTTGACCAGCTTGAACTGGTCGAGGTCGAGGAACATCAACGAGTGCCGCGCCGATTGCCGGGCCAGGTCGGCCAGGGCCTGCTCCAGCCGGTATTCGAACTCCCGACGGTTGGCCAGGCCCGTGAGGGCGTCATGGGTGGCCTGCCAGGACAGGTTGGCGATGTACTGACGCTCCTGGGTCATGTCGTGGAGCACCAGTACGATGCCGCTGACCCGCCCCTCGTTCATGATCGGCGCCCCCACAAGGGCCACCGACACCGTACTGCCGTCCAGGCGCTGAATCATGCGGATGTGCTCGCTGCCGCCACGCAGCGCACCATTGAGGATGTGTTCGGTGAGGGTCAGGTTGTCTTTCTCGGCGTTGTCGTCCAGTACGCTGAACAGCGCCGCCAGTGGCAGGCCATGGGCATGGCCGGCATCCCAGTGGGTCAGCTGTTCGGCAGCGGCGTTCATATAGATGATGCAGCCCTCGACATCGGTGGTGATCACCCCGTCGCCGATGGATGCCAGGGTGATCTGCGCCCGCTCCTTTTCCACCTGCAGCGCGCTGGCGAAGGCCTGGCGCTGAGCCAACAGCTTGCTCGAACGCATCCAGGCCAGTGCGATCAGGAACAGCGCAGTGGCCAGGTTGACCACCAGCAACACCCGCAGCAGCATGCGCGAACCTTCACCCAGGGCATCACTGAACGCCCGGGCCGGTGGTGACACGCCTTCATTGATCGCCAGAATGCGGCGCTTCCAGTCCATCAGATCGCGGGGCGTCGCCCGATGGCTGACGATCCCTTCATGGATCTCGTCGGCCACCCGGGCCAGCTCATCGAGAAAGCCATCGCCCACCTGCCATAGACGGATGGCCTGGTCCATGTAGCTCACGTTACGGAAGTTGAGATAGAACCAGATGATGCTGGGCACATCGTCGGCATGGTTGCCGCCGGCGAGGATGCCCTGGCGCGCCGCTTCCAGATCCGGTGGTTCGCGGTCGAGGGCCAGGCGCAGGCGATGACTGCCCAGGGGAATGGCCAGTGCCTGCTGGTATTTCTGGAAATGCTCTTCGTCGCGACTGTCGACGTACAGGCTCAGGTAATAGATGGCATCTTTCTGGCCCTTGGACCAGAGGCTTTCCCCGCCGACGTAAGCGCGCATGGCGGACATCGAATAAAGACTGATGCCGCCCAGCAGTGCCTGAAACAGCACCACGGCGACAAATGGCCAGATGAGTCCCAGCAGGCTGGGCGCCCCGAGCGTCCGTTTTCCCTTCATGAAGTCCCTTGCAGCAGAGCCGGTGGGTCACCCCACCCTGTTTTCTTCGCGGCTACCGCACAGACTAGGCCATTTGCCTTCATGGCAAAAAGCAATTTCTCACCGCGGTTCACGCGATGTCGCAATCAGCTTTGTTGCAGATGCCCATACAGCTTGGCGTAGAGCCCGCCTTCGGCGATCAGTTGCTGGTGACCGCCATCTTCCGCCACATGCCCGCCATCGAACACCAGCACCCGGTCCGCCTGTTTCACCGCCGACAGGCGATGGGCAATGATCAAGGTCGTGCGGGCGCTGAGGAAGCGCGCGAGGGCTTCATGCAGGTTGTATTCGGTCGCCGCGTCGAGGGCCGACGTGGCTTCGTCGAGAATCACCACCTTGGGCTCGGCCAGAACCATCCGGGCAATTGCCAGGCGCTGGCGCTGCCCCCCTGAAAGCCGTACTCCGGAACGGCCGACCACACTGTCGAGGCCCTGGGGCAAGGCGCGGATGGTGCCATCCAGTTGCGCGATGGCCAGGGCCTGCCAGCAGGCGTCATCGCTGCAGTCGCGCCCCATGGTCAGGTTGGCCCGCACGGTGTCGTTGAACAGCGACGGGTGCTGCAGCACCACGGCGACGTTTTCACGCAGCGTTTCCAGGCCGATGTCCTGCAAGGTCGCGCCACCGAAGCGGATGCTCCCGGCCTGGGCGCTGTAGAGCCCCAGCAGCAATTGCACCAGCGTACTCTTGCCACCGCCGCTGGCGCCGACGATGGCGACTTTCTCGCCCGGCGCGATCGACAGGTTCAATTGGTCCAGCACTGGCTCCTCGCCATAACCGAAGCGCAGACCGCGGACGTCGATACCCACGGTGGTCTGGCCCTGGAACGGATCGGCACCGCCGGGGAACTGCGGCTCATCGGCACGGGCCAGCAGTTCGTTGATCCGGCTCAGTGCCCCGCCCGCCGCGTAGTAGGCGTACTGCAGGTTCAACAACTGCTCCACCGGGCCGATCATGAACCACAGGTAACTGAACACCGCCAACATCTGGCCGATGCTGAGGTCGGAGAACAGCACGGTGAGCATGGCCGCGGCGCGGAAGATATCGATGCCGAACTGGAACAACAGGCCGCTGGCCCGCCCACTGGCATCGCTTTTCCATTGCGAGGCCACGGCATAATTGCGCACCTCCTGGGCCCGCAGGCCAAGCCGCCCGAGGAAATAGCCCTGGCGGTTGCCGGCGCGGATTTCCTGGATGGCATCGAGGGTTTCGGTCAGGGCCTGGGTAAAACGCGAGGTGCTGTCGTTTTCCAGTTTCTTCAGGTGCTTGACCCGCTTGCCCAATTGCACCGTGGCGAAGATCACCAAGGGGTTGAACAACAGGATCAGCAGCGCCAGCTGCCAGTGCATCCAGATCAGGATTGCCGCAGTGCCGGTCAGGGTGAGCATGGCCACCAGGAAACGGCTGAGGGTTTCACCGACGAACTTGTCGAGGGTGTCCAGGTCAGTCACCAGGTGAGTGGTGACCGTCCCGCTGCCCAGGCTTTCGTACTCGCTCAGGGAGATGCGCTTGAGGCGCTCGATCAGGCGGATGCGCAGGCGGTAGACAATGTCCTTGGCCAGGCCGGCAAACAACTTGGCCTGAACCACGTTGAAGGCCAGGGCGCAGCAGCGCAGCACCAGCGTCACCGTGAGCATCAGGCCGATATAACCCGCCGCGACCTGCCAGTTGGACGGCAGCAGCTGGTTCATCCACTTCAGCGCGGTATCGCCATGACCGAGCAGGACCTCGTCCACCAGCAGCGGGAGCAACAGCGGAATCGGCACGCTGCACAGCGCCGCCAGCACGGCAACGCCGTTGGCGATCCACAGGGCTTTCTTGTGATGAAGGGCCAGGCGACGGATTTCCGCCCAGCTCAGGCGATCGGCAGACGCCGCCGCAGGCCCGGGAACCGGGTCGGGCGAGCCTGGCAGATCAAGCATAAGCGGCGCGCTCCAGCCAGCGGCCCAACAGCGGCTCGAGGGCGTCGAGCGGCTGGTAGCCATTGGTCAGCAAGGCAAGCTGGTCGTTGCGCTCGGCCAGCAGGGTCGGGAAGCCGGCGATGCCCAGGTCCTGGACCCAGCTGATGTCGGCGGCCGTGGCGCTGCGCTGCTCGGCACTGGCGAACGCCGCGGCGAAACGCGCGCGGTCGAAGCCGGCCTGTTCGGCCAGCTCCACCAGCTTTGGCGCCAGGGTCACGTCTTCGGCACGCTGGTAGAACGCTTGCTGGATCAACGCCAGCAGTGGCCAGACCGCTTCCGGATCAAGGCTGCGGGCCGTGACCAGCGCCCGGCACGCAGGCTCGGTGTCGTAGACGAAGCCGTCGGGCATGGCACCATCGAGCTGGAACGTCTGGCCGGTGGCTTCGTTGACCGCCTGCCAGTGTTCGAGGATGTAGCGCCGGGTCGAGGCATCCAGCGCCGAGCTACCGGTACGCAGGCCGCCCAGCACCAGCCGGGTTTCGACCCCCGCCTGCCGCGCCTGGGCGATCAGCGCCGCAGCCACCGGCGCGAACCCCCAGCACCAGGAGCACATCGGGTCCATGACATAGAGCAGGCGAGCAGTCATGCATCACACCTCGGCTTTGCGGTAGTTGTATCCGATCGGGTGCGGCTGGTTGCGGGCCTTGGCCAGTTCGATCTGCTTCTGCCGGTCGATGGCGCTGCGGCGGGTCTTCTCGCTCAGGGTGTCCCAGCAATGCGGGCAACTGATGCCTGGCGAATAGTGCTCCGAGGCCCGGTCCTGGGCACTGACCGGATGGCGGCAAGCGTGGCACTGGTCGTAGTCGCCCTCGGTCAGGTCGTGGCGCACGGTGACCCGGTTATCGAAGACGAAGCAGTCACCCTGCCACTTGCTCTGGTCCTGAGGCACCTCTTCAAGGTATTTCAGGATCCCGCCCTTAAGATGATAGACCTCTTCGAAACCCTCACCGAGCATATAGCTCGAGGCTTTTTCGCAACGGATGCCGCCGGTGCAGAACATGGCGACCTTCTTGTGGCGGGACGGGTCGAAGTTGGCCTTGATGTAGTCGGGGAACTCGCGGAACGTGGTGGTCTTCGGGTCGATAGCGCCCTCGAAGGTGCCGATGGCGACTTCGTAGTCGTTGCGGGTATCGATCAGCAGCACTTCCGGGTCGCTGATGATGGCGTTCCAGTCCTGCGGCTCGATGTAGGTGCCGACGGCCTTGTTCGGATCGACGCCGGGCACGCCGAGGGTGACGATCTCTTTCTTGAGCTTGACCTTGGTGCGGTAGAACGGCTGTTCGTCGCAGTAGGACTCCTTGTGGTCCACGTCCACCAGGCGCGGGTCGTTGCGCAGCCAGGCCAGCAGCCCGTCGATGCCTTCGCGGGTGGCGGAAACGGTGCCGTTGATGCCTTCCTCGGCCAGCAGCAGAGTGCCTTTGACGCCGTTGGCTTCCATGCAGGCCAGCAATGGCTCGCGCAGCTCGACGTAATCTTCCAGGGTGACGAACTTGTACAGCGCCGCCACGACGATGGGTTGGGTCATGCGTTCAACTCTCCAGTAGTTGCCCTCGCAAAGGGCGGACCGGGTGAAAAATACAAATAAAAACGCGCCGACAAGCGGCGCGGGTGCGGATTCTAGCAAAGCCTGAAAGCGAAATCAGTGCTTGCTGCCTCCGGCGCAGGTGGGCGATGCCGGCGCGGCGCCGACTTTTTCCCATTCCTGCGGGGTGTAGGTGTGCAGCGCCAGAGCGTGGAACTGCCCCATCAGGTCACCCAGGGTGGCGTAGACCTTCTGGTGGCGCTTGACGCTGTTCAGCCCCTCGAACTGCTCGCTGACCAGCACAGCCTTGTAGTGGGTCTCGGTGCCCCGGCTGTGCATGTGGCTTTCATCCAGAACCTGCAGGTGCCGGGGCGCCAGCGCCGACAGGCTCTGCTCGATCTTCTGCTGCATCGACATCACCCGGCTCCGCTCAAGGCTTCTTGGCAGGAGCGGCCTTGCCGGCGCTCGGGTCGAGTTCCTTGGTCATGTCTTCCAGCAGCTTGTTCACCACCGGTACGGCAGGTTCCAGGCTTTGCTGGGTCAGCTGCGCCGACTGTTGGGTGACCTTGGGCATCTCGCTCAGCACTTTCTTGCCCAGCGGCGACTCGTAGAACTTCACCAGGTCCTTCAACTCCTGCTCGGTGAAGGTGGCGGTGTACAGGTCAACCATCTTTGGCTTGATCTTGTTCCAGCCGATGGCGTTGTCCAGGGCAGCATTGGCCTTGGCCTGATAGCTGTCGAGCACGGATTTCTTCGACTCCGGTGCCTTGGTCTGCTGGAAGCGCTGCGCGAACATTTGTTGCACTTGCATGTAGACCGGGGTTCCGAGCTTGTCGGCGTGCGCCAGCGTGAGGAACCTCTCGGCGGCGGCATTGTGGCTGGCGGTAGCGGCAAACACCTGGCCGCTGGCGCAAACCAGAGCGACAGCCGTGCAAAGGGCGCGAAGACGGGTCATCGGAATTCCTTAAAAGAGTAAGTGAGTGTTTCCAGCGTAGAGCATTCTGCGCCGACGGGAGCGACTGCTCAATAGTCCGGAAGACTATGGAACCGGCCCTTTGAACGAGGGCCTAAACTGCTTGGTCAGACCTAGCATCTTGCATAAGGAGTGGGTAACGCATGAGCCGCATCGAAACTGACAGCCTCGGCCCGGTCGAAGTTCCGGATCAGGTTTACTGGGGCGCCCAGACACAGCGCTCGCTGATCAACTTTGCCATTGGCAAGGAACGCATGCCGCTGGCCGTTCTGCACGCCCTGGCGCTGGTGAAAAAAGCCGCTGCACGCGTCAACGACCGCAACGGCGACCTGCCTGCCGCCATCGCCCGCCTGATCGAACAGGCCGCCGACGAGGTGCTCGACGGCCAGCATGACGACCAGTTCCCGCTCGTCGTCTGGCAGACCGGCAGCGGCACCCAGAGCAACATGAACGTCAACGAGGTGATCGCCGGCCGGGCCAACGAACTGGCGGGCAAGGGCCGCGGCGGCAAGGATCCGGTCCACCCCAACGACCACGTCAACCGCTCGCAGAGCTCCAACGACTGCTTCCCCACCGCCATGCACATCGCTGCCGCCCAGGCCGTGCATGAGCACCTGCTGCCGGCCATCGCCGAGCTGTCCGAGGGGCTGGCGGAGTTGTCGGCGCGACACATGCGGCTGGTCAAGACCGGCCGTACCCATATGATGGATGCCACGCCCATTACCTTCGGCCAGGAAGTCTCGGCCTGGGTCGCTCAGCTCGACTACGCCCAGCGGGCCATCCGCTCGGCCCTGCCGGCGGTGTGCGAACTGGCCCAGGGCGGCACGGCGGTGGGTACGGGGCTGAATGCACCGCACGGATTCGCCGAAGCTATTGCTGCGGAGCTGGCAGCGTTGTCGGGGCTGCCGTTCGTCACCGCACCGAACAAATTTGCCGCCCTCGCCGGCCACGAACCGCTGACCGCCCTTGCCGGCGGTTTGAAAACCCTTGCGGTGGCCCTGATGAAGATCGCCAACGACCTGCGCCTGCTTGGCTCCGGCCCACGCGCCGGCTTCCAGGAAGTGCGCCTGCCGGCCAACGAGCCGGGCAGCTCGATCATGCCCGGCAAGGTCAACCCCACCCAGTGCGAAGCCCTGTCGATGCTGGCCTGCCAGGTAATGGGCAACGACACCGCGATCAGCTTCGCCGCAAGCCAGGGCCACCTGCAGCTCAACGTATTCAAGCCGGTGATCATCCACAACCTGCTGCAGTCCATCGAACTGCTGGCCGACGGCTGCCGCAACTTCCAGCAGCATTGCGTGGCCGGAATCGAGCCCGACCCGCAACAGATGGCCGCGCACCTGGAGCGCGGGCTGATGCTGGTGACCGCGCTCAACCCGCACATCGGTTACGACAAGGCGGCGGAAATCGCCAAGAAAGCCTATGCCGAAGGCACCACGCTGCGGGAAGCGGCGCTGACCCTCGGCTACCTGACCGACGCCCAGTTCGATCAGTGGGTGCGCCCCGAGCAGATGCTCGAGGCCGGTGGCAAGGGCTGAATCAGCAGGCCAGGCGTACTCGCCTGGCCTTGTCTGTTCACTTCTTGTGCTTGCGAAACGCCGCTTCCAGCGCATCGTTGATGGTGCGCAGCACTTTCACCCGTGCCCAGCGCTTGTCGTTGGCTTCCACCAGGGTCCAGGGCGAGATCTCGGTGCTGGTGCGATCGACCATGTCGCCGACGGCCTTGGCGTAGAGGTCCCACTTGTCGCGGTTGCGCCAGTCTTCCTCGGTGATCTTGAAGCGCTTGAACGGGATCTCCTCACGCTCCTGGAAACGCTCCAACTGAGTCTGCTGATCGATGGCGAGCCAGAATTTCACCACCACCACACCGGCATTGCTCAACTGTTCCTCGAAGTCGTTGATCTCGCCGTAGGCACGCATCCAGTCGGTTGGCGTACAGAAGCCTTCGACCCGCTCAACCAGCACCCGCCCGTACCATGACCGGTCGAACACGGTGAACTTGCCGCGTGCCGGAATGTGCCGCCAGAACCGCCACAAATACGGTTGTGCCCGTTCTTCTTCGGTGGGCGCAGCAATCGGAATGATCCGGTACTGACGCGGGTCCAGTGCCGCGGCCACACGGCGGATCGCTCCGCCCTTGCCCGCCGCGTCGTTGCCCTCGAACACCGCCACCAGCGCGTGATGCTTCATGCGCTTGTCCCGCAGCAAGCCGGCCAGCCGCGCCTGTTCGGCGAGCAATTGCTCCTGGTAGTCGTTCTTGCCCAGGCGCACGCCGAGGTCGAGGCTCTGTAGCAGGCTGAGTTTGTCGATGCTCTCGCTCAAGGGCGCGATATGGGTTGGCTGCTTGGGATTACCCTCGGTCTTGAGCGCGTTCTGCAGGCCTTCGAGCAGGATTCTCCCGACCGCGAGGCTACGGTAGTGCGGATCGGACCCCTCGATGACATGCCAGGGCGCGTAGTCGCGGCTGGTACGGCGCAGCACGCGCTCGCCAAAACGCACGAAGCGGTCGTAGGTTTCCGATTGCTGCCAGTCCAGCGGGCTGATGCGCCAACTGCTCTGCGGGTCGTCCTTGAGCGCCTTGAGCCGCGCCTTCATCTGCTTCTTGGACAGGTGGAACCAGAACTTGAAGATCAGCGCCCCCTCGTCGCAGAGCATCTGCTCCAGGCGCTCTGCACCATTGATGGCCTGGTCCAGCACCGCATCCTTGAACTGGCCATGCACCCGGCCCTGCAGCATCTGGCTGTACCAGTTGCCGAAGAACACGCCCATCCTTCCCTTGGCCGGCAGCGCCCGCCAGTAGCGCCAGGCCGGTGGCCGGGCCAGCTCCTCGTCGCTCTGCTGGTCGAAGGTGCGCACCTCGATCAGGCGCGGGTCCATCCATTCGTTGAGCAGTTTGACCGTCTCGCCCTTGCCGGCACCTTCGATGCCGTTGATCAGCACGATGACCGGAAAACGCGCCTGCTGCTTGAGTTCGAACTGGGCTTCGAGCAAGGCCTCGCGCAGGGCGGGCACTTCGGCTTCGTAGGTTTCTTTGTCGATCGCATGACCGATTTCGGCGGATTCAAACATGTCCAGGCTCCTTCTTGGATAAGCAAGACTAGCGGATCGCCATCGGTTTTGTCGGCTCCGATTTTCATCCCGGCAGCCGCCCTGTTGCGCCAGATCAAACAGCCTTCGGGGGATCGGCTAGAATGCGCCATCCGCTGTTGCCGAGCCGCTTATGACCGATACCCCCGCCCCTCGCCACGCCCAGATCGACTGGGACGAACACGGCCGCCCGCATTCGCGGCAGTACGACGACATCTACTTCTCCAAGGACCAGAGCCTGGCAGAAACCGAACATGTGTTCGTCGAGCAGAACGACCTGCGCTCGCGCCTGGCCAGCCTCGCGCCCGGCAGTTGCATGACCATCGGCGAAACCGGCTTCGGTACCGGGCTGAACTTCCTGTGCGCCTGGCAACTGTTCAACCAGCTCGCCCCCGCCGGCACCCGCCTGCATTTCATCAGCGCCGAGAAATTTCCCCTGACCCGCGACGACCTGCGCCGCGCCCTCGCCCTGTGGCCCGAACTGGCGTCCCTGGGCAAGGCCTTGCTAGAGCAGTACGTGGCGGTGCACGACGGTTACCAGCACTTTCTTTTCGACAATGGCCGGGTCAGCCTGACCCTGATGATCGGCGACGCCAGCGAGCAGTTCGCGAAGCTGGACGCCCGCATCGACACCTGGTTCCTCGACGGCTTCGCCCCGGCGAAAAACCCCGATATGTGGACCCCGGAACTGTTCGCGCAACTGGGCCGGCTCTCGGTACCGGGCACCACTCTGGGCACCTTCACCAGCACCGGCTGGGTACGGCGCGCCCTGATTGCGGTGGGCTTCACCATGAAACGGATTCCCGGCATCGGCAAGAAATGGGAAGTGCTGCGCGGCGTATTCAACGGCTGGCCGGCGGAACAACCGGCCCTGGTGCCTGCGGCGCCCTGGTATCGCCGCCCGGCGACGGTGACAGGTCCGCGCCAGGCCCTGGTGATCGGCGCCGGACTGGCCGGTTGCGCCAGCGCCGCCAGCCTCGCCGCCCGCGGCTGGCAGGTCAGTCTGCTGGAGCGCCACGATGCCCCGGCGCGGGAAGCCTCGGGCAATCCGCAAGGCGTGCTGTACCTGAAACTCTCGGCCCACGGCACCTTGCTCTCGCAGTTGATCGTCAGCGGTTTCGGCCACACCCGCCGACTGCTGGAGCGCTTGCAGCGCGGCAGCGACTGGGACGATTGCGGCGTGCTGCAACTGGCCTTCGACGACAAGGAAGACCAGCGCCAGGCGCAACTGGCCAGCGCCTTCAGCGACGAACTGGTCCAGCGCCTGGACCGTCAGCAAGCCGAAGCCATTGCCGGGGTGACACTGGCCAGCGGTGGCCTGTTCTACCCCGAAGGCGGCTGGGTCCATCCGCCGGCGCTGTGCCACTGGCAGGCCGGCCAGCCGGGCGTCAAGCTGCTTACCCACACCAACGTGGTGCAACTGCGCAAGGCCGATGGCCTCTGGCAAGCGTGGGACGGCGATCGCCTGCTGGCCTCGGCAGCGGCAGTGGTGCTGGCCGGTGCTGCCGACATCCAGCAGTTCGAAGGCGCGGCCGGCTTGCCGCTCAAACGTATTCGCGGGCAGGTCACCCGCCTGCCGGTGACCGCCGCCAGTCAGGCGTTGCAAACGGTGGTGTGCGCCGATGGCTACGTCGCTCCGCCACGACATGGCGAACATACCCTCGGCGCCAGCTTCGACTTCCACGCCACCGAGCTGACGCCAACCGTGGAAGAACACCGCAGTAACCTGGGGCTGCTGGAGGACATCTCCACCGACCTGGCGCAACGCCTGGAGATCGACCAGTGCGATCCGCAGCGCCTGCAGGGTCGGGCCGCCTTCCGCTGCACCACCCCGGACTACTTGCCCTTGGTAGGCCCGGTGGCGGACGCGGCCCGCTTCGCCGACACCTATGCGGCGCTGGCGAAGAATGCGCGGCTGATCCCCGAGGCGCAGTGCCCGTGGCTCGAAGGCCTGTATGTGAACAGCGGGCATGGCTCCCGCGGGCTGATCACCGCGCCGCTGTGTGGCGAGCTGGTGGCGGCCTGGATCAACGGCGATGCGTTGCCGGTGCCACGGGAGATGGCCGAGGCCTGTCATCCGAACCGCTTCATGCTTCGGGAGATCAAGCGCGGCAAGACCTGACACCTCGTCCGGCACAGACGCCGCCAGCCAGTGATCGGACCGCCCTGCGGTCCGTCACCTTCGCGCTTATTCCATATCGATCTAAAACTCCCAGGATTCGCACCGGTCAGTTCCTGAGTGCCCACCTTTCGGGCACCTTCCCCAACGGCAAAACCGGTAAGGACTTATGTGCGGATTAGCTGGAGAGTTACGTTTCACCCCTGTAGACACCCCTTCGCGCCCGGCGGACCTCGCCGCGGTTGAACGGATCACCCACCACCTGGCGCCTCGCGGCCCGGACGCCTGGGGCTTTCACAGCCAGGGCCCGATCGCCCTGGGTCACCGGCGGCTGAAGATCATGGACCTGTCCGACGGTTCGGCCCAGCCCATGGTCGATGCACAACTGGGCCTGTCCCTGGCGTTCAACGGCGCCATCTACAACTTCCCGGAACTGCGCAGCGAGCTGGAAAGCCTCGGCTACACCTTCCACTCCGGCGGCGACACCGAGGTGCTGCTCAAGGGCTACCACGCCTGGGGCGAGCAACTGCTGCCACGGCTGAACGGCATGTTCGCCCTGGCGATCTGGGAACGCGACCGCCAGCAACTGTTCCTCGCCCGCGACCGCCTCGGCGTCAAGCCGCTGTACCTGTCGCGCAACGGCCAGCGCCTGCGTTTCGCGTCCAGCCTGCCGGCGCTGCTCAAGGGCGGCGATATCGATCCGGTGCTGGACCCGATCGCACTCAATCACTACCTGAACTTCCACGCCGTGGTGCCTGCCCCGCGCACCCTGCTGGCGAACATCGAAAAACTCCCGCCGGCCACCTGGATGCGCATCGACGCCCAGGGTCGCGCCCAGCAACAGACCTGGTGGAGCCTGCATTACGGCCCGCGCAGCGACGAGCACGACCTGAGCCTGGAAGACTGGCGCGACCGCGTGCTGGACAGCACCCGCGAAGCCGTCGCCATTCGCCAGCGTGCGGCGGTAGACGTCGGCGTGCTGCTGTCGGGCGGCGTCGATTCCAGTCTGCTGGTAGGTCTGCTGCGCGAGGCCGGCGTCGACGACCTGTCGACCTTCTCCATCGGTTTTGAAGATGCCGGCGGCGAACGCGGCGACGAATTCCAGTACTCGGACCTGATCGCCAGCCACTACGGCACCCGCCATCACCAGTTGCGCATCGACGAGCGCGAGATCATCACCCAGTTGCCAGCGGCCTTCCGCGCCATGAGCGAGCCGATGGTCAGCCATGACTGCATTGCCTTCTACCTGCTGTCGCGGGAAGTGGCCAAACACTGCAAGGTGGTACAGAGCGGCCAGGGCGCCGACGAGTTGTTCGCCGGCTACCACTGGTACCCGCAGGTGGATGGCGCCAGCGACCCGCTGGCCGCCTACCGCGCCGCCTTCTTCGACCGCAGCCACGCCGAGTACCGTGACACTGTGCAGCTGCCCTGGCTGCTGGAACACGACGCCGCCGGCGACTTCGTCCGCGAACACTTCGCCCAGCCCGGCGCCCGCGACGCGGTGGACAAGGCACTGCGCCTGGACAGCACGGTGATGCTGGTGGATGACCCGGTCAAGCGGGTCGACAACATGACCATGGCCTGGGGCCTGGAAGCGCGCACGCCGTTCCTCGACTATCGCCTGGTGGAGCTGTCGGCGCGGATTCCGGCGCGCTTCAAGCTGCCCGACGGCGGCAAGCAGGTGCTCAAGGAAGCGGCGCGGCTGGTGATCCCCAGCGAAGTGATCGACCGCAAGAAAGGCTACTTCCCGGTGCCCGGCCTCAAGCACCTGCAAGGCGCCACCCTGGACTGGGTGCGCGAGCTGCTGCTGGACCCGAGCCAGGACCGCGGCCTGTTCAACCCGGCCATGCTCGACCGCCTGCTGAGCGACCCGCACGGTCAGCTCACCCCGCTGCGCGGCTCGAAACTCTGGCAACTGGCGGCCCTCAACCTGTGGCTCAGCGAGCAAGGAATCTGACTGATGAAGCCTCATGCATCCGCCTACGGCCAACGCCTGTTGCGCGGCCAGGTGCCCTCTTACGAGCGCCTGCAGGCGCGCCTGGCCGGTGACGGCAACGAACCCAGCGACGAGCCCCGTGCCCTGCATTGCGGCTGGGGCCGCCTGCTGATCGGCCACACCTACCCCGAGCCGGGCCTGCTGGCCAGTGCACTGCTGGAAGAGCGTGCCGGCGAGCGGGACATCGCCCTGTATGTCGCGGCGCCTCAACAGGTGCTGGCCCAGGCCCCGCAGCAACTGTTCCTCGACCCCTCCGATACCCTGCGCCTGTGGTTCAGCGACTACCGCCCGGCGCAGCGGGTGTTCCGCGGTTTCCGCATCCGCCGGGCGCAGAGCGACGAGGACTGGCAGGCGATCAACACCCTGTACCTGACCCGTGGCATGTTGCCGGTGAACACCGCCCTGCTGACCCCGCGCCATCTTGGCGGACCGGTGTACTGGCTGGCCGAGGACGAAGACAGCGGCGCGGTGATCGGCAGCGTCATGGGCCTCAACCACCACAAGGCCTTCGACGATCCGGAACTGGGCAGCAGCCTCTGGTGCCTGGCGGTGGACCCCAACAGCACCCGGCCGGGCGTTGGCGAAGTACTGGTGCGGCACTTGATCGAGCACTTCATGAGCCGTGGGCTCAGCCATCTCGACCTGTCGGTGCTGCACGACAACCGCCAGGCCAAGCGCCTCTACGCCAAGCTGGGCTTTCGCAACCTGCCGACCTTCGCGGTCAAGCGCAAGAACGGCATCAACCAGCCGCTGTTTCTGGGCCCCGGCCCGGAAGCAGGGCTCAACCCCTACGCGCGGATCATCGTCGAGGAAGCCTACCAGCGCGGTATCGACGTGCAGGTCGACGACGCCGATGCCGGCCTGTTCACCCTCAGCCACGGCGGGCGACGGGTGCGCTGCCGGGAATCCCTGAGCGACCTCACCAGCGCCGTAAGCATGACCTTGTGCCAGGACAAGCTCCTGACCCACCGTACCCTGGCCGCTGCCGGCCTCAAGGTGCCGGCCCAGCAACTGGCCGGCAATGCCGACGACAACCTGGCCTTCCTCGAAGACCACGGCGCGGTGGTGGTCAAGCCGGTAGACGGCGAGCAAGGCAACGGCGTGGCGGTCAACCTGACCACGCTCGAAGAAGTGAATCACGCCATCGAACAGGCCCGCCGTTTCGACAGCCGCGTGCTGCTGGAAAGCTTCCATGAAGGCCTGGACCTGCGCATCGTGGTCATCGGCTTCGAGGTGGTGGCCGCCGCCATTCGCCATCCGGCGGAAGTGATCGGCGACGGTCTGCACAGCATCGGCGCGCTGATCGAGGCACAGAGCCGTCGGCGTCAGGCCGCCACCGGTGGCGAAAGCCGCATCCCGCTGGATGACGAAACCCAGCGCACGCTGCAGGCCGCCGGCGTCGACTACCACAACGTGCTGCCCGCCGGGCAGCGCCTGGCAGTGCGGCGCACGGCCAACCTGCACACCGGCGGTTGCCTCGAAGACGTCACCGCACGGCTGCACCCCAGCCTTACCGAAGCCGCGGTGCAGGCTGCCCGGGCACTGGACATCCCGGTAGTCGGCCTGGACCTGATGGTCCGCGCCGCCGATCAGCCCGACCATGTGTTCATCGAAGCTAACGAGCGGGTCGGCCTGGCCAATCACGAACCACAACCCACTGCCGAACGTTTCGTCGACCTGCTGTTTCCCCACAGCCGGCCGATGACCTGAACCCAGGAGGGCGTAATGTCTGTCCCGCTACCCGAACCGGACCTGAACTATCTGCAGAAAGTCTTGCTGGAAATGCTGGCGATCCCCAGCCCCACCGGCTTTACCGACACCATCGTGCGCTACGTCGCCGAGCGCCTGGAAGAGCTGGGCATTCCTTTCGAACTGACCCGGCGTGGCACCATCCGCGCCACCCTGAAGGGTCGCAAGAATTCTCCCGACCGCGCCGTCTCGGCACACCTGGACACCATTGGCGCCAGCGTGCGCAGCCTGCAGGACAACGGCCGCCTGGGCCTGGCCGCGGTGGGATGCTGGTCGAGCCGCTTCGCCGAGGGCAGCCGGGTGAGCGTGTTTACCGACAATGGCGTGCTGCGCGGCAGCGTGCTGCCGCTGATGGCCAGCGGGCACGCCTTCAATACCGCCATCGACCAGATGCCGGTGAGCTGGGAACACATCGAGGTGCGTCTGGACGCGTACTGCGCGACCCGCGCCGACTGCGAGTCGCTGGGCATCAATATCGGCGACTTCGTCGCCTTCGATCCGTTGCCGGAGTTCACCGAAAGCGGGCATATCAGTGCCCGCCACCTGGATGACAAGGCCGGCGTGGCGGCGCTGCTGGCGGCGCTCAAGGCGATCGTCGAAAGCGGGCAGCAGCCGCAGATCGATTGCCATCCGCTGTTCACCATCACCGAGGAAACCGGCTCCGGTGCCGCAGGCGCCCTGCCCTGGGACGTCAGCGAGTTCGTCGGCATCGACATCGCCCCGGTCGCCCCCGGCCAGCATTCCAGCGAACACGCAGTGAGCGTGGCGATGCAGGACTCATCGGGGCCTTACGATTACCACCTGTCGCGGCACCTGCTGCACCTGGCCAACGAACACAAGCTGCCGGTACGCCGCGACCTGTTCCGCTACTACTTCAGCGATGCCCATTCGGCAATCACCGCAGGGCACGATATCCGCACCGCACTGCTGGCCTTCGGCTGCGACGCCACCCACGGCTACGAGCGCACTCATATCGACAGCCTGGCGGCATTGAGCCGCCTGCTGGGCGCCTATCTGCTGAGCCCGCCGGTGTTCGCCGCCGACTCGCACCCGGCGGGAAGTTCGTTGGAGCGCTTCAGTCACCAACTGGAACATGATGCGCAGATGGAGAGCGACACCCGGGTGCCGGCGGTGGAAGAGGTGCTTGGCCGAAGGGATTGATCGACCCTGAAGGCCCTACCGCTGGCAAGCGGTAGGGCCATTGCCCACGACAAAACAGGTAGCATGTGCCATCGAACCTGAAGGCCCCACACCATGCTGATCCCCTACGACCAACTCGAAGCCGAGACCCTGACCCGCCTGATCGAGGATTTCGTCACCCGCGACGGCACCGACAACGGTGACGACACCCCTCTGGAAACCCGCGTGCTGCGGGTACGCCAGGCGTTGGCCAAGGGCCAGGCGTTCATCCTCTTCGACCTCGACAGCCAGCAATGCCAGCTGCTGCCCAAGCACGACGTGCCGAAAGAGCTGTTCGACTGAAGCGCCGCTTCAACTGGCCTGCGCCTCTTTTTCCAGCTGTTCCATCAGCCGTTTGTAGATTTCCCCGCGATGAATCTCGACATTGCGCGGTGCACTGATGCCGAAACGCACGGTGCCGCCGTCCACGGCGAGGACCTTGAGCTTGATATCGTTGCCGATGTTGATGACCTCTCCGACTTCTCTTCCTATGACCAGCATTCCGGAATCCTCCTTTTCAAGGTGAATCCGGAGACTGGCTGTCGAGATAATTCGCTTCAATGGTCCGACGGCAAAAGAGAGATGGACTACATCCGCAACGGAATAGACCTACAGGCAGCTCCTACAAGCTCATCCCTGTCCCTGTAAACGCGGCCCGAGCAGGATCACCGTCGCACCCACGACGCAGAGCGCCGCGCCGATCCAGTCGCTGCCCAGCGGCCGCCCCTTCTCGACAACCGCCAGCCACAGCAACGAGGTGACGATGTAGATCCCGCCATAGGCCGCATAGGCGCGCCCGGCGTAGGCCGCTTCGACACGGGTGAGCAACAAAGCGAACAGGGTCAGGCTGAGCAGGGCCGGGGCGATCCACCAGGCGCTCTTGCCCAGGCGCAGCCACAGGTAGAAGGCGTAGCAGCCGGCGATCTCGAAGACCGCGGCGAGAAAGAACAACAGGTAGTTGACCACGGGCATCCCCAATGCTGGCAAAGCGCCGAGGATACCCGATTCCCCCGTCAGGATTGGGCCTGGCGGCCCTTGGCGCGCATTTTTTCCGCCATGCCTGCCATCTCGTCGTAGAGCGCCTGGGCATCATGCTGCTTGAGATGCCAGGCCATGCGTCCCTGCTCATGGGGCAGGATCATGAACTGATCGCGGGCGACCTGCTGGTAGATGTAGTCGGCAATATCGGCGGCGCTGATCGGCGAGCTTTCCAGCAACTTGCCGACCTGAGCCTTCATCGCCGGAGTCGGGCCGCGGAACGAGTCCAGCAGATTGGTCTGGAAGAACGACGGACAGACCACATGCACGGCCACGTCCAATTGACGCAGCTCCGCCAGCAGGCTTTCCGACAGCGCCACCACGCCAGCCTTGGCAACGTTGTAGTTACTCATGGCCGGACCCTGCATCAGCGCGGCCATGGAGGCGATATTGATGATCCGGCCTTTGCTGCGTTCCAGCAGCGGTAGAAACGCCTTGCAGCCCTTGACCACGCCCATCAGGTTGATCGCGATCTGCCAGTCCCAGTCCTCCAGCGAGAGCTCGCTGAAGAAGCCGCCGGACGCCACACCCGCGTTGTTGACGATCACATCGATGCCGTCGAAATGCTCTTCGCAGGCCTGGGCCAGGGCGATCAACTGGCTGTAGTCGCGCACGTCGCAGCGCTGTACGAAGCCGCTACCGCCCGCCTCGCGAACCAGTGCCAGCGTCTGGCGCAGGCCCTCTTCGTTGACATCCCCCAGCGCCAGTCGCCAGCCCTCGCGGGCCCAGCGCAGGGCGATTTCGCGACCCAGACCGGATCCCGCGCCCGTGATCATCATGCGGTTCTGCATAGCCAGCTGCCTTGTGTGCTTGACGGTGAAGGCCAGTGTAGCGAAGGCCCGGCGCGGCCCCGAGGGCTATCAGGTTGCTGAATGGCTAGGGCAAAGCCCGGCATAGCTACAAGCTGCAAGCTTCAAGCTGCAAGAAAAAGCAGGAGCCGCCGCGGCCGCTTTTACTTGCAGCTTGAAGCTTGAAGCTTGCAACTAAACCAAGCCGATTAAACTTTCTACGCCCGCCAGGTATCACAATGACAAGCGGGCCTGAACGCCAGGTCTGCCCATCCGACCGAAACCAGAGGAATCGTCATGGGCACAATTCTCATCATCATCCTGATCCTGCTGCTGATCGGTGGTCTGCCGGTATTCCCCCACTCCAGAAGCTGGGGCTACGGGCCATCGGGCATCATCGGTACCGTGCTGATCGTGCTGCTGATATTGCTGTTGCTCGGCTATATATGATTCGCGCGGTGCGTAACTCAGCTGCAAGTTTCAAGCTGTAAGCCGCAAGAAAGAGCAGCCCGAGTGAAGCGACACTTTCGTACCGCATAAAAACAAGCTGCAAGAAAAAGCCGGCTTTACGCCGGCTTCCTCTTGCAGCTTGCCGCTTACAACTTGCAGCTAATCAATGTGAGACCGCACCACTGGCCCCCAGGCCGGTCTGGGAACGGACGAACTGCGGGAAGAACAGCGCGCGTTCTTCGTCGGCCGCCTTGGACTTGTCGGTGATCGAGAAGAACCAGATACCGACGAAGGCGATGATCATGGAGAACAGCGCTGGGTACTCGTACGGGTAGATCGGTTTCTCGTGATGCAGGATCTGCACCCAGATGGTCGGGCCGAGGATCATCAGCGCCACGGCACTGATCAGGCCCATCCAGCCACCAATCATGGCGCCACGGGTGGTCAGCTTCTTCCAGTACATCGAGAGCAGCAGGACCGGGAAGTTGCAGCTGGCCGCGATGGAGAATGCCAGGCCCACCATGAAGGCGATGTTCTGGCTTTCGAACAGGATACCCAGGCCGATGGCCAGCACCGCCAGGGCGATGGTGGTGATCTTCGACACACGGATCTCGTCTTTCTCGTTGGCCTTGCCCTTGCGCCATACGCTGGCGTACAGGTCATGGGACACCGCCGAGGCACCGGCCAGGGTCAGGCCGGCAACCACCGCGAGGATGGTGGCGAAGGCCACGGCCGAGATGAAGCCGAGGAAGATGCTGCCGCCTACTGCGTCGGCCAGGTGCACCGCCGCCATGTTGTTGCCACCGATCAGGGCGCCAGCGGCGTCCTTGAAGGTCGGGTTGGTGCTGACCAGCAGGATCGCGCCGAAGCCGATGATGAAGGTCAGGATGTAGAAGTAGCCGATGAAGCCGGTGGCGTAGAACACCGATTTACGGGCTTCCTTGGCGTCGCTCACGGTGAAGAAGCGCATCAGGATGTGCGGCAGGCCAGCCGTACCGAACATCAGCGCCAGGCCCAGGGAGAAGGCCGAGATCGGGTCTTTCACCAGGCCGCCAGGGCTCATGATTGCCTCGCCTTTCGGGTGAACGGCGATAGCCTGGGAAAACAGCTGGCTGAAGTCGAAGTTGACGTGTTTCATCACCATCAGCGCCATGAAGCTGGCACCGGACAGCAGCAGCACCGCCTTGATGATCTGTACCCAGGTGGTCGCCAGCATGCCGCCGAACAGCACGTACATGCACATCAGGATACCGACCAGGATCACCGCAACGTGGTAGTCAAGGCCGAACAGCAGCTGGATCAGCTTGCCGGCACCGACCATCTGCGCGATCAGGTAGAAGGCCACCACCACCAGCGAGCCGGAGGCCGACAGGGTGCGGATTTCTTTCTGGCCCAGACGATAGGACGCCACGTCGGCGAAGGTGTATTTACCCAGGTTGCGCAGGCGTTCGGCGATCAGGAAGAGGATGATCGGCCAGCCGACGAGGAAGCCGATCGAGTAGATCAGGCCGTCGTAGCCGGAGGTGAACACCAGGGCGGAAATCCCCAGGAAGGACGCCGCGGACATATAGTCGCCAGCGATCGCCAGGCCGTTCTGGAAGCCGGTGATCTTGCCGCCGGCGGCGTAGTAGTCGGACGCCGAGTTGTTCTTCTTCGAAGCCCAGTAGGTGATGCACAGGGTGGCACCGACGAAGGCGACGAACATGAGGATCGCCGCGACGTTCAGCGGTTGTTTCTCGACGGCGCCGGTCAGCGCGTCGGCGGCCCAGACGGCGGGTGCGAACGCGCCGATGGCCAGGGTTGCCAGTACACGCCGGATCATTGCTGAGCCTCCTTGAGGATTGCGTTGTTCAGCTCATCGAATTCACCGTTGGCGCGACGCACATAGACACCGGTGAGGATGAAGGCCGACAGGATCAGTCCAACGCCCAGGGGAATACCCCAGGTGATCGATGAATCAGGACTGATCTTGGTACCCAGGATGTGGGGACCGTAGGCAATCAGGAGAATGAAAGCAGAGTAAAGCCCGAGCATGATCACCGAGAGAATCCAGGCGAATCGTTCCCGTTTTGACACCAGCTCCTTGAACCGCGGGCTGTTTTGTATCGAGAGGTAAATGCTGTCGTTCATTGTTTTTGTCCTCGCAGCACAGATTAGGTAGAACCCGCCTCCACTTTATGCTGCTGATGAACGCGCTCCAGACGACCTTAGTCTTAGATGTAAAAGTCTTTTGCAAAGTCGGTAACAGCCCGCAAACGCAAGGGCCGCCCACCGGCGAAAACCGGGGGCGGCCCTGGAAGGCTCAGGATAGAGGCATCAGGCCATTATTTGCCGGTCCATTCGGCCACTCGCTCCGGGTGCTTGGCCACCCAGTCCTTGGCGGCTGCGTCGGGCTTTGCGCCCTCTTGAATGGCCAACATGACCTCGCCGATTTCGTCTTTCGACTGCCAGGAGAACTTCTTCAGGAACTCCGCCACTTCCGGCGCCTTGGTCGCCAGTTCCTTGCTGCCGATGCTGTTGACGGTTTCCGCGGCGCCGTACACGCCTTTCGGGTCTTCGAGGAATTTCAGTTTCCACTTGGCGAACATCCAGTGCGGCACCCAGCCGGTGACCGCGATGGACTGCTGCTTGGCGTAGGCACGGCCCAGTTCGGCGGTCATGGCCGCGCCGGAGCTGGCCTGCAGTTTGTAGCCGGTCAGGTCGTAGTCCTTGATCGCCTGTTCGGTCTTGATCATCACACCGGAACCGGCGTCGATGCCGACGATTTTCTTCTTGAAGCTGTCGTCGGTCTTGAGGTCGGCGACCGATTGCGCCTTGACGTATTCCGGCACGATCAGGCCGATCTTGGCGTCCTTGAAGTTGGGGCCGTAGTCGACCACGTTGTCCTTGTTCTTCGCCCAGTAGTCGCCGTGAGTGACAGGCAACCAGGCCGAGAGCATGGCGTCGAGCTTGCCGGTGGCCACACCCTGCCACATGATCCCGGTCGCCACGGCCTGGACTTTCACGTCGTAGCCCAGTTTCTGTTTGATGACCTCGGCGGCCACATGGGTGGTCGCCACACTGTCGGCCCAGCCATCGACGTAGCCGATACTCACTTCCTTGGCCATCGCCGTCACGGCGCTCATTGCCAATACCAGGGCGGTGCCCGCCCCCAGGAGTCGTCGCATTTTCATCAAAGCTTCCCCTTGTCACTTCACGGATAGTCATGCCCCGACGGTGTTCGGGCCACGTCTTGTTCTGGTGCACGGCGCCCCCTTCACGCCCCAACCACTGAACCGCGACCGCCATCAGTGGAGTACTGATGCGTCCATCATCAACCTCGGCCGACGACGAACCTGATCTGCCAGCGACCTCGAAACATCGAGAAACGACACCAGATTGCCAGCACCGCCAGCAATCACGGGGGCCACGAAAAATCCCGCCCGAACTTTGCATGGCAAGGGCAAACGGCAGGAGGTTTGCGGGTAGTATTGGCGGCTTTGTCACCTCAGCCGGAACGCTCCATGTCCTCGACTGCCCGCTTTGCGCTGCCGCCCTACCTGTTCGCCTGCCTGCTCGGCCTGTTCGCCCTCGCCGGGCTCTGGTACGGGCTCGGCAAGCCGGTGGTGTTGCCCGACGCCGCCAGCGCCACGCACAAATTGCAATGCGCCTCCTACACTCCGTTCGACAAGGACCAGTCGCCCTTCGACCAGCCCTTCACCCTGCGCCCGGAGCGCATCGACGCCGACCTGGCGCTGCTGTCGAAACGCTTCGAGTGCATCCGCACCTATTCCATGACCGGCCTCGAAGGCATCCCCGACATTGCTCGCAAGTACGGGCTGAAAGTGATGCTCGGCGCCTGGGTCAATGGCAACCCGGTGGACACCGACAAGGAAATCAGCGCGCTGATCGCCTCGGCCAACGCCAACCCCGACGTGGTGCGCGCGGTGATCGTCGGCAACGAGACCCTGCTGCGCAAGGAGGTCACCGGCGACCGTCTGGCCGAACTCATCGCCCGGGTCAAAAGCCAGGTGCAGGTACCGGTGACCTACGCCGACGTCTGGGAATTCTGGCTGCAGCATCCACAGATCGCCCCGGCGGTGGACTTCCTCACCATCCACCTGCTGCCCTACTGGGAAGACGACCCGCGTGGCATCGACGATGCCCTGGCCCATGTCGGCGATATCCGTCGTGAATTCGGCGAACGCTTCGCCCCCAAGGACATCCTGATCGGCGAAACCGGCTGGCCCAGCGAAGGCCGTCAGCGTGAAACGGCCGTGCCCAGCCGGGTCAACGAAGCGCTGTTCATTCGCGGTTTCGTCGCCATGGCCGAAAAGAACGGCTGGCACTACAACCTGATCGAAGCCTTCGACCAACCCTGGAAACGGGCCAGCGAGGGCGCAGTGGGCGGCTACTGGGGCCTGTACGACGCCGACCGTCACGACAAGGGCATCCTCGAAGGGCCGGTGAGCAACCTGGCGTTCTGGCCGCAATGGCTGGCCGCGAGCGTGGCGCTGTTCCTTGCCACCCTGCTGCTGGCCGGTCCGGTGCGCAACACCCGCAACGCCCTGGCCCTGCCACTGCTGGCGGCGATCGGCGCAGCGAGCATCGGCCTGTGGGGCGAACTGGCGCGGACCAACAGCCGCTTCGTTGGCGAGTGGCTGTGGGTCGTACTGCTGGCGGGATTGAACCTGCTGGTACTGGCCCATGGTGCGCTGGCGCTGGCATCCCGCGAAGGCGGGCGGCAGCGGGCGTTTGCCTGGCTTGAAGCCCGGGCAGGATGGTGGGTGCTGGCAGCCGGCTTCGCGGCGGCGGTGAGCATGCTGGCGCTGGTGTTCGATCCGCGCTATCGCAGCTTCCCCAGCGCGGCGTTCGTGCTGCCGGCGCTCGTATACCTGCTGCGGCCGGTGAAGGTCGCGAAGGCGGAAGTGACACTGCTGGCGGTCATCGTCGGTGTCGGCATCGTGCCGCAGCTGTATCGGGAAGGACTGGCCAGCCAGCAGGCCTGGGGATGGGCCGCGATCAGTGTGCTGATGACCCTGGCGCTGTGGCGCTGCCTGAAGACCCGGTAACGCGTCAGGGCCTCATCGCTGGCAAGCGATGAGGCCCTGACATTCAATGAACAGGCTTGCGAACCAGCCTCAACCCCGCCAGCACCACCGCGAACACGGCAATGCTCGCCGTGTAGAGCACCAGCGCCGGAATCCCCGCCACCAGCCCCAGCACCGCCAGCCAGCGTCCGGCCCGGTGCCGGATGAACGTCCCCGCCAGCGCCAGACCCAGGGCAATCCACGCCAGGATGCGGAAGTGGATGGTCAATCCCAGCGTGGAACGCACCTGGCACTCCCAGACCTGCACCTGCGCCGAGCAGACACCGACCCACTGCGGGTCTTCCATGAACCCGTAGCGAACCCCGTAACTGGCGGCCAGCCACAACGGCACGAACAGCAACAAGGCGATCAACGGCAAACGCTGGGACATGGGTGACCTCGCAATCAGAAAAATCGGCGCCCAGCATAATCCCCCACAGCGTCTGCGCAAGGCGAAAGCGCCGGGCTCGGCTATTTTTAACCTCAAGAGAAATGGAACCAATTGTTGCAGCGGTCAAGCCCGGCACGGCAACATCAGGCACCACAAATACCGTGGCGGCCGGCAACTTTGCCGGTAACACAGATGTCCTAGGCTGGACCATAGCAAAACGCTTACTTGCCTTTTTCCGGGGATCCGTCATGTTTCGACCACTGCGCCTGGCTGCCCTGCTGGGTGGCCTTCTGTTGAGTGCGGCCGCGTCGGCGGCGGACATCGATGCCGCCACCTACGGCTATCCACTGACTAACCCCTTCGAGGCGACCATCGCCACCACGCCGCCGGACCTGCGGCCCGAAGTGCCGACCGACGACGAGATCGATCAGTCAGACTACGACCTCAACCTGCGTCCGGAACGGGCCTTCACCCTGCCGGACAACTTCTGGCCGGTGAAGAAATTGCGCTACCGCCTGGCCCGCCAGGACCAAGAGGCGCCGCTGATCTTCCTGATCGCCGGCACAGGCGCGCCATACAACGCCAGCATCAATGAATACCTCAAGCGCCTGTACTACAAGGCCGGTTTCCATGTGGTGCAGTTGTCCTCGCCCACCAGCTACGACTTCATGAGCGCCGCCTCGCGCTTCGCCACCCCCGGGGTCAGCAGCGAGGATGCCGAAGACCTGTACCGGGTGATGCAGGGCGTGCGCGCCCAGCACCCGCGCCTGCCAGTGAAGGAGTTCTACCTCAGTGGCTACAGCCTCGGCGCCCTCGATGCAGCCTTCGTCAGCCACCTGGACGAAACCCGGCGCAGCTTCAACTTCAAGCGCGTGCTGCTGCTCAACCCACCGGTGAACCTCTACACCTCCATCAGCAACCTCGACCGCCTGGTGCAGACCGAGGTCAAGGGCGTCACCAGCCACACCACCTTCTATGAGCTGGTGCTGACCAAGCTGACACGCTATTTCCAGCAGAAAGGCTACATCGACCTCAATGATGCGCTGCTCTACGACTTCCAGCAGTCGCGCCAGCACCTGTCCAACGAACAGATGGCGATGCTGATCGGCAGCTCGTTCCGCTTCTCCGCCGCCGATATCGCGTTCACGTCGGACCTGATCAACCGTCGTGGCCTGATCATCCCGCCGAAATTTCCCATCACCGAAGGCAGCAGCCTGACCCCCTTCTTCAAGCGCGCACTGCAATGCGATTTCGACTGCTACCTGACCGAGCAGGTGATTCCCATGTGGCGCGCCCGCACCGACGGCGGCAGCCTGCTGCAACTGATCGACCAGGTCAGCCTCTACGCCCTGCAGGACTACCTGAGCAAATCGCCGAAGATCGCCGTGATGCACAACGCCGACGACCTGATCCTCGGCCCCGGCGATATCGGTTTCCTGCGCAAGACCTTCGGCGACCGGCTGACCCTGTACCCCCACGGCGGCCATTGCGGCAACCTCAACTATCGCGTCAACAGCGAAGACATGCTGGAGTTCTTCCGTGGTTAAACGCTTGCTGATCACCGCCCTGCTGCTGTCCACCGCGCCGGCCTTCGCCGAAGAAACCGCGCCTGCGACCAGTGTCCTCGACACCGACGGCTTCACCGAGCCGCTCAAGGAACTCAAGTTCAATCCCGGGCTGGACCAGCGCGAGTTCGAGCGCTCGACCCTCAACGCCCTGGAAGTCTATGACCCGCTGGAGTCGTGGAACCGTCGGGTGTACCACTTCAACTACCGCTTCGACCAATGGGTGTTCCTGCCGGTGGTCAACGGCTACCGCTACGTCACCCCGCAGTTCGTGCGCAGTGGCGTCAGCAACTTCTTCGGCAACCTGGGCGATGTGCCGAACCTGCTCAACAGCCTGCTGCAGTTCAAGGGCAAGCGCTCCCTGGACATCACCGCGCGGCTGCTGATGAACACCACCATCGGTGTCTTCGGCCTGTGGGACCCGGCCACCCTGATGGGCATCCCGAAACAGAACGAAGACTTCGGCCAGACCCTTGGCTTCTATGGCGTTCCGGACGGCCCGTACCTGATGCTGCCGATCCTCGGCCCGTCCAACCTGCGCGACACCGGCGGCCTGGTGGTGGACTACAGTGCCGAGAACCAGATCAACTTCCTCAACGTCGCCGAAGTGAGCAGCAACCATCCGGAAATCTGGGTCCTGCGCGCCATCGACAAGCGCTATACCACCAACTTCCGCTACGGCCAGATGAACTCGCCGTTCGAGTACGAGAAAGTGCGCTACGTCTATACCGAGTCGCGCAAGCTGCAGATTGCCGAATAGAGATCAGTTGCGGATAGGCGGCAGGCCAAGGAAGCCGCACAGCTCGTCGCGCTTGGCCAGGGCATCGCGCCGGCCAAGCTCGATCAGTTCGCTGCAGTAGCCGGCCTCGAACAGCAGGTAGCTGAGCACCCCGGCACCACTGGTCTTGGTCGCCCCCGGTCCACGCAGGAACAGGCGCAGGGCCGCCGGCAACTCGCGACGATGGCGCGCGGCGATCTCGTCCAGCGGCTGGCTCGGCGCAACCACCAGCACCTCCACCGGCGCCAGCCCCAGGCGCCGCGGCTGCGCCTGCTCCGGCACCAGATGGCTCAGGTGATTGAGGCGCTGGAGCAGTTCCAGATCGTCTTCGAGGCTGTCGATGAAGGTACTGTTGAGCAGATGGCCGCCTATCTGCGCCAGACTCGGTGGCTGGCCGCTGTAGATGCGCTGGGCCGGAACATTGGCCGACGGCCCGCGCGGGTTCCCGCTCACGCCGACGACAAGAATCCGGTTTGCGCCCAGGTGCAGCGCCGGGCTGATGGGCGCCGACTGCCGCACCGCGCCGTCGCCGTAGTACTCATGGCCGAGCTTGACCGGCGCGAACAGCAGCGGGATCGCCGAACTGGCCAGCAGGTGCTCGACAGTCAGCCGGGTCGGCAGGCCGATGCGCCGGTGGCGCAGCCAGGGATCGATGGCGCCACGGCCCTGATAGAAGGTTACCGCCTGGCCGGACTCATAGCCGAACGCCGTCACCGCCACCGCCCTCAGGCAGTGCTGTTCGATGGCGTGGCCGATGCCCTGCAGGTCAAGGTGTTCGGTGAGCAGGCCGCGCAGGGGCGAACTGTCCAGTAGCGCCACCGGCACCTGGCGGCCAAGACCAAGCAGGCTGTGACCGACGAAGCGACTGGCCTGGCGCACTACGCCGGGCCAGTCGCTTCGGAGTACCTGATGACTGCGAAAGCCCTGCCAGAAGCTGGTCAGGCGGCGGATCGCCTCGGCGAAATGCAGGGCACCGCTGGCCAGGGTCACCGCATTGATCGCCCCGGCGGAGGTGCCGACGATCACCGGAAAGGGGTTGGACGCACCTTGCGGCAGCAAGTCGGCGATACCCGCCAGGACCCCGACCTGATAGGCAGCACGGGCGCCGCCTCCTGAAAGGATCAGACCGGTCACCGGTTGCGCTGCTGCCATGCTCCAACTCCCTGGGATGAATGTGACTTACCGCTTGTAGAGCTTCGGCTCCCCCGGTGGACGCGACTTGAAGCGCCGGTGCGCCCACAGGTACTGCTCGGGGCAGGCCCGCAGCGCCTGTTCGATCCACTGGTTGATGCGCAGGCAATCCGCCTCTTCCGTCTCGCCGGGAAAGTCCTGCAGCGGCGGATGAATCACCAGCCGGTAGCCGCTGCCATCGGCCAGGCGCTCCTGGGTAAAGGGAATCACCCGCGCCTTGCCCAGGCGGGCGAACTTGGTGGTGGCAGTCACGGTGGCCGCCTGGATGCCGAACAGCGGCACGAACAGGCTCTGCTTGGCGCCATAATCCTGGTCAGGCGCGTACCAGATCGCTCGGCCCGAGCGCAGCAGCTTGAGCATGCCGCGCACGTCTTCACGCTCCACCGCCAGCGAATCGAGGTTGTGACGCTCGCGCCCGCGGCGCTGGACGTAGTCGAACAGCGGGTTCTTGTGCTCGCGGTACATGCCGTCGATGGTGTGCTCCTGCCCCAGCAGCGCGGCGCCGATTTCCAGCGTGGTGAAATGCAGGGCCATGAGGATGGCGCCCTGGCCATCACGCTGGGCGGCCTGCAGGTGTTCCAGCCCCTCGATGTGCGCCAGGCGCGCCAGACGGGCCTTTGGCCACCACCAACTCATGGCCATTTCGAAGAACGCGATGCCAGTGGAGGCGAAGTTTTCCTTCAGCAGGCGAGTCCGCTCGACGGACGGCAGTTCAGGGAAGCACAGTTCCAGATTGCGCGCCGCGATGGCTCGCCGGGCGCCCGCCACGCGGTACATGAGCGCGCCCAGAACGCGGCCGATCCCCAGCAAAACCGGGTACGGAAGCTGGACGATCAGCCAGAGCAGGCCAAGCCCCAGCCACAGCGGCCAGAAACGCGGGTGCAGGAAATAACGACGAAAACGCGGGCGATCCATTCAAGATTCCGGGAAGAAAAAGGCCGGGCATTCTACAACGGTTCGGCGCGGGTTGCGGCTAACCGGCGTTCTCGTTATAAGTCTGGGCACTTTTTTCGCAACAAGGCGCCTCGACGCAGACCATGAGCCAAACCCAGACGCCCGACTCCGCACCCGTGTTCCAGCTCAAGGGCAGCATGCTCGCCATCACCGTGCTGGAGCTTGCCCAGAACAACCTCGAAGGTCTCGACCGGCAACTGGCGGCCAAGGTCGCCCAGGCGCCGAACTTTTTCAGCAATACCCCGCTGGTGCTGGCGCTGGACAAGCTGCCTGCCGACGAAGGCGCGGTGGATCTGCCGGGCCTGATGCGCATCTGCCGCCAGCACGGCCTGCGTACCCTGGCGATCCGTGCCAGCCGCATCGAGGACATCGCCGCTGCCATCGCCATCGACCTGCCGGTGCTTCCACCCTCCGGTGCCCGCGAGCGGCCGGTGGAGCCGGAAGTCGAGGTGAAGAAACCCGAGCCAGCGCCTGCACCTGCGCCGGCCGAGCCCGCAGTGCGGCCGACCAAGATCATCACCACGCCTGTACGGGGCGGCCAACAGATCTATGCTCAAGGTGGCGATCTGGTAGTCGTGTCAACGGTCAGTCCCGGCGCGGAACTTCTCGCCGATGGCAACATCCATGTGTACGGGCCAATGCGGGGGCGTGCACTGGCGGGTATCAAAGGCAATACCAGGGCGCGGATCTTCTGCCAGCAGATGACCGCCGAACTGGTCTCGATCGCCGGACAGTACAAGGTCTCCGAAGACCTGCGCCGCGATCCGCTCTGGGGTGCCGGCGTGCAGGTCAGCCTGTCCGGCGACGTGTTGAACATCACCCGCCTTTAACGGATACTGCCGCCATTTTCCGCGCAACTTGATCAGATTGTTGCCGTTTTTGCATTTTTGGGACCGATCGTCCTTTTTCATCATTTTTAGGGGTGATACACCTTGGCCAAGATTCTCGTGGTTACTTCCGGCAAGGGTGGTGTGGGCAAGACCACCACCAGCGCCGCCATCGGTACCGGCCTCGCGCTTCGCGGGCACAAGACAGTGATCGTCGACTTCGACGTCGGCCTGCGTAACCTCGACCTGATCATGGGCTGCGAACGCCGCGTGGTGTACGACTTCGTCAACGTGGTCAACAACGAAGCCAACCTGCAGCAGGCCCTGATCAAGGACAAGCGCCTCGAGAACCTGTACGTGCTGGCCGCCAGCCAGACCCGTGACAAGGATGCCCTGACCCAGGAAGGCGTCGAGAAGGTCCTGATGGAACTGAAGGAAACCTTCGACTACGTCATCTGCGACTCCCCGGCCGGTATCGAGAAGGGCGCGCACCTGGCGATGTACTTCGCCGACGAGGCCATCGTCGTGACCAACCCTGAAGTCTCTTCGGTCCGCGACTCCGACCGCATGCTGGGCATCCTGTCGAGCAAATCGCGCCGCTCCGAAAACGGCGAGGAGCCGATCAAGGAACACCTGCTGATCACCCGCTACCACCCCGAGCGCGTCGAAAAAGGCGAAATGCTCAGCATCGCCGACGTCGAAGAGATCCTGGCGATCAAGCTCAAGGGTGTGATTCCAGAGTCCCAAGCCGTGCTCAAGGCCTCGAACCAGGGCATTCCAGTAATCCTCGACGACCAGAGCGATGCCGGCCAGGCATACAGCGACACGGTCGACCGTCTGCTGGGTAAAGAGAAGCCATTGCGCTTCGTCGATGTGCAGAAGCAAGGATTCTTCGCGCGCCTGTTTGGAGGTAAGTAAACCATGAACCTTCTTGACTTCTTTCGTGGCAGACAGAAACAAAGCAGTGCGTCGGTAGCGAAAGAGCGTCTGCAGATCATCGTGGCGCACGAGCGTGGCCAGCGCAGCACTCCGGATTACCTGCCCGCCTTGCAGAAAGAGCTGGTGGAAGTGATCCGCAAGTACGTCAACATCGGCAACGACGACGTACAGGTGGCTCTGGAGAACCAGGGCAGCTGCTCGATCCTCGAACTCAACATCACCCTGCCCGAACGCTGATCGGCGTCCCGGGCAACCTGCCACGGCGACGGCCGGGCCGGGCTTGAACAAGCCCGGGCCTGGCCGTCGCCGTTGGCATTTGCAGAGAACACTCAATGCCGCTGTCCAACGTTCACATCCTCCACGAGGATGACGCCATTCTGGTGGTCAACAAGCCGACCTTGCTGCTGTCCGTGCCTGGCCGGGCCGAAGACAACAAGGACTGCCTGATCACCCGCCTGCAGGAAAACGGCTACCCCGACGCCCTGATCGTCCACCGCCTGGACTGGGAAACCTCGGGCATCATCCTTCTGGCGCGCAACGCCGACAGCCACCGCGAGCTGTCCCGGCAGTTCCACGACCGCGAGACCGAAAAGGCCTACACCGCCCTGTGCTGGGGCCAGCCGGAGCGCGACAGCGGCAGCATCGACCTGCCCTTGCGCTACGACCCTCCAACCAAGCCGCGGCATGTGGTGGACCACGAGCAAGGCAAGCATGCCCTGACCTTCTGGCGCATCGTCGAGCGCTGCGGCAACCACTGCCGCGTCGAGCTGACCCCGATCACCGGCCGCTCGCACCAGTTGCGCGTGCACATGCTGTCCATCGGCCACCCGCTGCTGGGCGATCGCCTCTACGCCAACCCCGAGGCCCTCGCTGCCCATGAGCGGCTGTGCCTGCATGCCTCGATGCTGAGCTTTACCCACCCGGTGAGCGGCGAGCGCCTCAGGTTCGAGTGTCCGGCGCCGTTTTGAGCGCCACGTCATAAGCTGCAAGCTGCAAGTTGCCGGCATTGGCACGCCGAACTGAGGCTTGCAGCTTGAAGCTTGCAGCTTCAAACTCCCGCCACTGCTGTCTGGAGTGACTTATGCGCGACGCCCTGAACCAAGGCCTGATTGATTTCCTCAAAGCCTCTCCCACCCCGTTCCACGCCACCGCCAGCCTGGTCAAGCGCCTCGAAGCCGCCGGTTACCAGCGCCTGGACGAGCGCGACAGCTGGGCCACGGTGCCCGGTGGTCGCTACTACGTGACCCGCAACGATTCCTCGATCATCGCCATCAAGCTCGGTCGCCACTCGCCGCTGCTCGACGGCATCCGCCTGGTCGGCGCCCACACCGACAGCCCGTGCCTGCGGGTCAAGCCGCAGCCCGAGCTGCAACGCCACGGCTTCTGGCAACTGGGCGTCGAAGTCTACGGTGGCGCCCTGCTCGCGCCCTGGTTCGACCGCGACCTGTCCCTGGCCGGTCGCGTCACCTTCCGCCGCGACGGCAAGGTAGAAAGCCAACTGGTGGACTTCAAACTGCCGATCGCCGTAATCCCCAACCTGGCGATTCACCTCAACCGCACCGCCAACGAAGGCTGGGCGATCAACCCGCAACTGGAACTGCCGCCGATCCTGGCCCAGGTTGCCGGTGACGAACGCGTCGACTTCCGCGCCCTCCTCACCGAGCAACTGGCCAAGGAACACGGCCTGATCGCCGATGTGGTGCTGGACTACGAACTGAGCTTCTACGACACCCAGGACGCCGCCCTGATCGGCCTGCACGGCGAGTTCATCGCCGGTGCGCGACTGGACAACCTGCTGTCCTGCTACGCCGGCCTTCAGGCATTGCTCAACGCCGATAGCGACGAAACCTGCGTGCTGGTGTGCAACGACCACGAGGAAGTCGGCTCCTGCTCGGCCTGCGGCGCCGACGGTCCGATGCTTGAGCAGACCCTGCGCCGCCTGCTGCCCGAGGGCGATGATTTCGTCCGCGCCATCCAGCGCTCGCTGCTGGTCTCGGCCGACAACGCCCACGGCGTGCACCCCAACTACGCCGACAAGCACGATGGCAACCACGGCCCGAAGCTCAACGCCGGCCCGGTGATCAAGGTCAACAACAACCAGCGCTACGCCACCAACAGCGAAACCGCCGGGTTCTTCCGCCACCTGTGCATGGCCGAGGAAGTACCGGTGCAAAGCTTCGTGGTGCGCAGCGACATGGGTTGCGGCTCCACCATCGGCCCGATCACCGCCAGTCACCTGGGGGTGCGCACCGTCGACATCGGCCTGCCGACCTTCGCCATGCACTCGATCCGCGAGCTGTGCGGCAGCCATGACCTGGCTCACCTGGTCAAGGTACTGACTGCCTTCTACCGCAGCCGCGAGCTGCCGTGACCCCGCGCGGGGCTCTCTGCCCCGCGGTTTGCGCCCTGCGCGAGCGAGCCCGTTCGCGCAGTCTGTGACACCGGTCAACCTCGCCCCGTCATTTAGCGCCTATGCTCAAGCCTGACTTTTCCCAGGAAGAAGAAGGACCTTGCGCATGTCCGCGTTCCACTCGATGTTCCTTCCGGTGCTGGCCGGCCTGATCCTGCTGACCATCGGCTTCAGCAAGCGCGAAAGCAACTGGGGCGTACTGATGATGTGGCTCGGCATGCTTTCCATACTCGGCATCATGGTCTGGAAGATCCTCGAGAAACTGACCTGACAAATCCTCTACACTGCGCCAACCACCTGTGTTTGAGGTTGATCGCCCAGTGCCCGCCTTCCTGCGTTGCCTTGTTCTGCTCCTGTTTCTCTGCGGCGCCACCGGCCAGGCCCAGGCCGCCGGCCTGCCCAACCTGCTCGGCGGCGGCAGCACCGCCCAGCCGGAGGCCAGCGAGCCGCTGGGCAAATCCCTCGACGAAGTCATCACCACCCTGGAAAACGATCAGCAGCGTACCCGCCTGCTGACCGACCTGAAGAAACTCCGCGACAGCACGCGCAAGGCCCAGCCCGAGCCGGAACAAGGTGTCCTGGGGCTGATCGGCAGCACCTTCGCCGAGCTGGAAAAGCAGTTCAGCGGCGAAGCCAGCCCGTTCAAGCGCTGGGCCGAGGAAATGGAACTGGCGCAGATCGAACTCGTCGCCCTCAAGGTTCCGGTGCAGCAATGGCCGTCAATGTTCTTCGGCTTCATCGGCATCATCGCCCTGTGGAGCCTGCTGGCCTGGTCCCTGAACTGGATCGGCCATCAGGTACGACTGCGCTTCGGTCTCACCGAAGAGCTGCCGCAACACCCGCGCACCTGGGACCTGGTGCGCTTCGCCCTGCGCAAGCTGGGCCCCTGGCTGGTGGCATTGCTGATCACGGTGTACCTGAGCTTCGCCCTGCCCTCGTCCCTGGGCAAATCCCTGGCGATGGTGCTGGCCTACGCGCTGGTGGTGGGCACCTGTTTCTCGGCCATCTGCGTGATCGCCTTTTCCCTGCTCGACGGCCCTCACCGCCATCGCGCCCTGCACATCCTCCGCCACCAGGCATTCCGCCCGCTGTGGCTGATCGGCAGCTTCGCCGCCTTCGGCGAGGCGATGAACGACCCGCGCCTGTCCCTGGCCCTCGGCGGTCACCTGGCCCACGCCCTGGCGACCCTGGCCAATGTGCTGGCGGCCTTGTCCACCGCGCTGTTCATCCTGCGCTTCCGCCGCCCCATCGCCCACCTGATCCGCAACCAGCCGCTGGCCCAGCGCCTCAAGCGCAAGGCGCTGAGCGACACCATCGAGATCCTCGGCAGCTTCTGGTGGATGCCGGCGCTGGTTCTGGTGGGCATCTCGCTGTTCGCCACCTTCGTTTCCGCCGGTGACACCAGCACCGCCCTGCGCCAGTCGCTGATGTGCACCGTGCTGGTGATCCTGTGCATGGTGATCAACGGCCTGGTCCGCCGCCATGCCCTCAAGCCCCGCCGTGCCAACCGTCGCCAGGCGGTGTACACCGAACGCCTGCGCAGCTTCGGCTACACCCTGGTACACCTGGGCATCTGGCTGGTGTTCATCGAACTGGGCCTGCGGGTCTGGGGCTTCTCACTGATCACCTTCGCCGAGGGCGACGGTCATGAAGTGGCCATGCGCCTGGCGGGGCTGGCCGGTACGCTGATCGCCGCCTGGCTGGTGTGGATTCTCGCCGACACTGCCGTGCACCACGCCCTCACGCGCTCGCGCAAGGGCCTGGCCAACGCCCGTGCGCAGACCATGATGCCGCTGATCCGCAACGTGCTGTTCGTGGCCATCTTCATCATTGCCCTGATCGTCGCCCTGGCGAACATGGGCATGAACGTCACGCCGCTGCTGGCCGGTGCCGGCGTGATCGGCCTGGCGATCGGTTTCGGCGCACAGTCGCTGGTGGCCGACCTCATCACCGGCCTGTTCATCATCATCGAGGACTCCCTGGCCATCGACGACTACGTCGATGTCGGCGGCCACCTCGGCACGGTCGAGGGCCTGACCATCCGCACCGTGCGCCTGCGGGACATCGACGGCATCGTCCACACCATCCCGTTCAGCGAGATCAAGAGCATCAAGAACTACTCCCGCGAGTTCGGCTACGCGATCTTCCGCATCGCCATTCCCCACAGCATGAACATCGACCAGGCCATCACCCTGATCCGCGATGTCGGGCAAAAAATGCGCAACGACCCGCTGCAGCGGCGCAATATCTGGTCGCCGCTGGAATTGCAGGGCGTGGAGAGTTTCGAGTCCGGCTCGGCTGTCCTGCGGGCGCGCTTCAAGACCGCGCCGATCAAGCAGTGGGAGGTTTCACGGGCCTTCAACCTGGCGCTCAAGCGCAAGCTCGACGAGGCCGGGCTGGACCTCGCTACACCGCGCCTGTCGGTGCAGGTACTCACCTCGTCCGGCGGCACCACGACCAGCGCCAACACCGCGACCGGTAGCGAGAAGGCCTAACCGGCATCCGCCCGAATGCGGATCGCATCATGCCGCCAATATTCAAGGTCGCAGTCGATCAACCGCCCCGACTGATCGCTGTTGACCCGGGTGATATGCAGACCGGCGCTGCCCGGTGAAACCTTCAAGGCCGAGGCAGCCGCCGCCGGCAAGGCGGTGGGCAAAATCTCGAAACACACCCGCCCATACTGGATGCCGTAGTGGCGGGCATAGATTTCGGTGAGCGACTGGCCCAGGTCGTGCTCGAGGATGCCCGGGAAGTAATCCGGGTTCAGGTAGTGCTCGGCGTACAGCACCGCCCTCCCGTCGATGCGCCGCAAGCGGCAGATCTGGATTACGCTGGACAGCGCCGGCCGCTGCAGCCGCGCACAGATCGCCGCAGCCGCCGGCAACAGCCGTGCCGACAACAGTTCGGTCGCCGGCGTTCTTCCCTGGTCGCGAACCATCGCATGGAAGTGGCTGCGCTGGATCAGGTCGTAGGTCAACCGCTCTGGCGCGACAAACCAGCCGCGCCGCTCCTCGCGATAGATAAGCCCCTGAGCCTCCAGTTGCACCAGCGCCTCGCGCAGGGTGATCCGGGTGGTGTCAAACACCTCGCTGAGCTTGCGCTCGGCCGGCAGCTTGCAGCCGGGAGCGAGCAAACCGTGTTCGATCTGTTCCTGCAGGGCGTGGCAGATCGCTGTTACTGCACGTGGCGCCAGTGCATGCATCAAAGGGTTCCTTTCTGGACTAGTCCAGCACCCGCGCGCCCCATCAGGGAGCAGCCACGCAGCACCGGAAAAACGTCTCAAGCCTAGGCAAAACAAATGAACAGCAGATGACAAGACCGCCCAACGGTCATCCCGAGGGCCATCGAAAGCCGCGGATAACGGGACTTTGCATCTGGTCTACGCTGTATTTCCAAGGTCGGTCGACAGCCGGGGGACTTGGCACCCGACATCAAACTGTCATGCAACATCCCTACCTTGGCGCAGGTATTGCTGACCTAGACCAACCGAAACGCAACGACGTCCCACCCCTCACACGTTTTGCAAGGCACCCCCATTAAGGAGCTTCGGATGAAACAGCTTTTCCTGGCCTCTCTGTTAGGCGCGAGCATTGCCCTGTCCCATGCGGCCGTGGCCGCCGACACCGACCTCAAAGCCCTCGAAGACGCTGCCCGCAAGGAAGGCACGGTCAACAGTGTCGGCATGCCCGACGCCTGGGCCAACTGGAAGGGGACCTGGGCCGATCTCGCGAGCAAGTACGGCCTCAAGCACATGGACACCGACATGAGCTCGGCCCAGGAAGTGGCCAAGTTCGACGCCGAGAAAGACAACGCCAGCGCCGACATCGGCGACGTCGGTGCTGCCTTTGGCCCCATCGCCGTGGCCAAGGGCGTGACCCAGCCATACAAGCCGAGCAGCTGGGACCAGGTGCCCGACTGGGCCAAGGACAAGGACGGTCACTGGGCACTGGCCTACACCGGCACCATCGCCTTCATCATCAACAAGCAACTGGTGAAGGAAGAAGACATTCCGAAAACCTGGCATGACCTGGAGAAAGGCAAGTACAAGGTCGCCATTGGCGACGTCGGCACCGCTGCCCAGGCCGCCAACGGTGTACTGGCCGCCGCCATCGCCTACAAGGGCGACGAGACCAACATCGAGCCGGGCCTACAACTGTTCACCAAGCTGGCCCAGCAGAAGCGTCTGTCGCTGGCCAACCCGACCATCCAGACCCTGGAAAAGGGTGAAGTGGAAGTCGGCGTGGTCTGGGACTTCAACGGCCTGAGCTACCGCGAACAGATCGACCCCAAGCGCTTCGAAGTGCTGATCCCGTCCGATGGTTCGGTGATCTCCGGCTACACCACCATCATCAACAAATACGCCAAGCACCCGAACGCGGCCAAGCTGACCCGCGAATACATCTTCAGCGATGCCGGCCAGACCAACCTGGCCATCGGCCACGCCCGGCCGATCCGCGCCGAGCACCTGAAGCTGCCGGCCGACGTCCAGGCCAAGCTGCTGCCGAACGAGCAATACCGCGCGGCCCAGCCGATCAAGGACGCCGCTGCCTGGGAAGCGACCTCCAAGGCACTGCCGCAGAAGTGGCAGGAGCAGGTCATCATCGAGATGGAGTGAAGCCCCTGGGGCCGCTTTGCGGCCCAATCGCTGGCAAGCCAGCTCCCACAGAGCTGGCTTGCCTGTGATGAGGCACACACTGTCCTGCGGAGCTCTGCAATGAAACACAACGTCATCCTGGTCCTGCTCGACGGCCTCAACCATCAGGTCGCCCACCATGCCATGGGCCACCTGCACGCCTACGTCGAAGCCGACCGTGCCGCGCTGTACCGCCTCGAATGCGAGCTGCCGGCGCTGTCCCGCCCGCTCTATGAATGCATTCTCACCGGCGTGCCGCCCATCGACAGCGGCATCGTGCACAACCAGGTCTCGCGCCTGTCCCGCGAGCGCAGCATCTTCCACTACGCCCGTGACGCCGGGGTCGGCACTGCCGCCGCGGCCTATCACTGGGTCAGCGAGCTGTACAACCGCACGCCCTTCGATGCGGTGCGCGACCGTCACACCCATGCGCCGAAGCTGCCGATCCAGCATGGCCTGTTCTACTACGCCGACCACTACCCGGACTCGCACCTGTTCGCCGATGCCGAGTACCTGCGCCGCAAGTACCACCCCGGTTTCCTGCTAGTGCACCCGATGAACATCGACGATGCCGGCCACCGCCACGGCCTGGACAGCAGCCAGTACCGCAACAGCGCCCGCACGGCCGACATCCTGCTGGCCGACTACCTCGCTACCTGGCTCGCCGAGGGCTATCAGGTGGTGGTGACCGCCGATCACGGCATGAACAACGACCGTTCGCACAACGGCCTGCTGCCCGAAGAGCGCGATGTGCCGCTGTTCGTCTTCGGCGACGGCTTCAGCCTCGACCCCAACGCCAAGCCCCTGCAAACCGAGCTGTGCGGCACGATTTGCGAACTGCTCGGCGTGGACCACGACAAACCGTTCTGCCGGGAGCTGCTCTCGTGAATCCGTTTTCCCGCGGCAAGTGGCTGGCCCTGTTGTGCCTGCTGCCCTTCGCAGTGTTCTTCATCATTTTCCAGATCGCCCCGCTGGCATGGGTCGCGATCCACAGCCTGCAGGCCGAAAGCGGCTGGGGACTGGACAACTTCAGCAAGATCTTCGCCTCGAAGTTCTACCGCCAGGCGATCCAGCACAGCCTCGAGATCAGTTTCTGGTCGAGCCTGTTCGGCATCCTCGTCGCCATCCTCGGCAGCTACTCGCTGCAACAGGTGGATTCGCGCCTGCGGGATTTCGTCAACGCCTTCGCCAACATGACCAGCAACTTCTCCGGTGTGCCGCTGGCCTTCGCCTTCATCATTCTGCTCGGCTTCAACGGTGCCCTGACCCTGGCCCTGAAACAGGCCGGACTGATCGAGGACTTCAACCTGTACTCCAAGACCGGGCTGATCATCCTCTACACCTACTTCCAGATTCCCCTCGGCGTGCTGCTGCTCTACCCGGCCTTCGACGCCCTGCGCGAAGACTGGCGCGAATCCGCCTCGCTGCTCGGTGCCAGCGCCTGGCAGTACTGGCGGCACATCGGCCTGCCGGTGCTGACGCCGGCACTGCTGGGCACCTTCGTCATCCTCCTGGCCAATGCCCTGGGCGCCTACGCCACGGTCTACGCGCTGACCACCGGCAACGTCAACGTACTGCCGATTCGCATCGCTGCACTGGTGGCCGGCGACATTTCCCTGGACCCGAACCTGGCCAGCGCCCTGGCAATCATCCTCGTCGGGCTCATGACCCTGGTCACCCTGGTCCATCAATGGCTGCTGAAGAGGAGCTACCATGTCGCGCGCTGAACCCGGTCGCAGCAGTCTCTACCATCGCCTGGTGGTGTGGGTGCTGTTCCTGATCCTGCTGTTGCCGCTGGCCGGCACCCTGCTCTACTCGATCTCCACCAGTTGGTCGGCGAGCCTGCTGCCCAGCGGCCTGACCTTCAAGTGGTACCTGGCGTTGTGGAGCGACCCGCGCTTCCTCACCGCCTTCGCCCAGTCGCTGCTGGTCTGCGTGGGCGCACTGGTGCTGTCGGTGCTCCTGATCCTGCCGCTGCTGTTCGTGGTGCATTACCACTTCCCACGGCTCGACGCGCTGATGAACGTCCTCATCCTGCTGCCCTTCGCGGTGCCGCCGGTGGTGTCCTCGGTGGGCCTGTTGCAGTTGTATGGCTCCGGGCCGATGGCCATGGTCGGAACGCCGTGGATCCTGATCGGCTGCTACTTCACCGTGGCCCTCCCGTTCATGTACCGGGCGATCACCAACAACCTCCAGGCCATCAACCTGCGCGACCTGATGGACGCCGCCCAACTGCTCGGCGCCAGCACCTGGCAGGCGGCGTTCCTGGTGGTACTGCCGAACCTGCGCAAGGGCCTGATGGTGGCGCTGCTGCTGTCGTTCTCGTTCCTGTTCGGCGAGTTCGTCTTCGCCAACCTGCTGGTGGGCACCCGCTACGAGACCCTGCAGGTGTACCTCAACAACATGCGCAACAGCAGCGGCCACTTCAACAGTGCCCTGGTGATTTCCTACTTCCTCTTCGTGCTGGTGCTGACCTGGGCAGCCAACCGTCTGAACAAGGACAAGACCTGATATGAGCTTCGTCAGCATCCAGAACCTGGAAAAGACCTACGCCGGCAGCCCGGTGTTCAAGGACATCAATTTCGACATCCGCCGCGGCGAGTTCATCACCCTGCTCGGTCCTTCCGGCTGCGGCAAGTCCACGCTGCTGCGCTGCATCGCCGGACTGACCCCGGTGGACAGCGGCAAGATCCTCCTCGATGGCCACGACCTGGTGCCACAGAGCCCGCAGAAGCGCGGGATCGGCATGGTGTTCCAGAGCTACGCGCTGTTTCCCAACATGACCGTGGCACAGAACGTCGCCTTCGGCCTGCGCATGCAGAAGGTCAAGGGCGAAGACAGTCAGGTCCGGGTCGATGAAGTGCTGCGCATGGTCGAGCTGCAGGACTTCGCCGGGCGCTATCCGCACCAGCTCTCCGGCGGTCAGTGCCAGCGCGTGGCCCTGGCCCGCTCGCTGGTGACCCGGCCACGCCTGCTGCTGCTCGACGAACCGCTGTCGGCCCTCGACGCCCGGATCCGCAAGCACCTGCGCGAGCAGATCCGCCAGATCCAGCGCGAGCTGGGGCTGACCACGGTATTCGTCACCCATGACCAGGAAGAAGCCTTGACGATGTCCGACCGCATCTTCCTGATGAACCAGGGCAAGATCGTCCAGAGCGGCGACGCCGAAACCCTCTATACCGCGCCAGTAGACGCCTTCGCCGCGGGCTTCATCGGCAACTACAACCTGCTCGACGCCGACAGCGCCAGCCGCCTGCTGCAGCGCCCGGTGAGCAGCCGCCTGGCGATCCGCCCGGAAGCCATCGCCCTGAGCCTGGACGGCGAGCTGGACGGGCAGGTCCGCAGCCACAGCCTGCTCGGCAACATCATCCGCTACCGGGTCGAAGCCCGTGGCGTGGAGGTGCTGGTAGACGTGCTCAACCGCTCGTCCGCCGATCTCTATCCGGACGGACAACGGGTATCCTTGTCGATCGATCCCACAGCCCTGCGCGAAGTCGCCTAGGGCCGAACAGGAGTTTTATTGAATGGCTTTAGCGATCTTCGATCTCGACGAAACCCTGATCCACGGCGACTGCGCCTCGCTCTGGAGCGAGCAGATGGCCCGCCTGGGCTGGGTCGACGGGGAGTCTTTCCTGCGCCGCGACCACGAGTTGATGGAGGCCTACGGCAAGGGCCACCTGGCAATGGAGGACTACATGGCCTTCAGCCTGGAACCCGTGGCCGGGCGCACCCCCGACGAGGTCGCGCACCTGGTGGAACCCTGGGTCGAGGACTTCATCGAACCGATCATCTTCAGCGACGCCTGCCGCTGCATCGCCGAACACCGGCGCAACGGCGACCGCATCCTGGTAATTTCCGCCTCGGGCGAGCATCTGGTAGGACCGATTGCCGAGCGACTGGGGATCGATGAATTCCTGGCGATCAATCTGGAAGTGGTCAACGGCGTCTACAGCGGCCGTACCGAAGGCGTGCTGACCTACCGCGAGGGCAAGATCACCCGCTTGCTGGAATGGCTGGATCAGGAAGAAGAGAACCTTGAAGGGGCGAGCTTCTACTCCGACTCGCGCAATGACCTGCCGCTGTTGCTGAAGGTGGATCACCCCAATGTGGTGAACCCGGACCCGGTGTTGCGCGAGCATGCCGAGAAGAATGGCTGGCCGGTGCTGGCCTGGACCTGACGTCGACCCAATCAGGGCCCCATCGCCGGCAAGCCGGCTCCCACCGTGGGAGCTGGCTTGCCAGCGATGAGGCCCTCGACATCACACCAGTTCCGGGTCGATCACCAGCACCAGCTTGCCGGACACCTGGTTCCCTGCCAGCTCTTCGAACGCCGCTTCGGCATCCTTGATCGGGAAACTACCCACCAGTTGCGGCTTCAACCGGCCTTCGGCGAACAGCGGCCAGACATGCTGCTGCAGATCACTGAGCAGATCAGCCTTGAACTGCTCGGCGCGGTTGCGCAGGGTCGAACCGGTGACCTGAATGCGCTTGCCCAGCAGCAGCGCCATGTCCACCTCGGCCTTGCGCCCGCCCATCAGGCCGATGATGACCCAGCGGCCATCGCGCCCCAGCAGCTTGAGGTTGAGCGCGGCATAGCTGGCGCCCACCGGATCGAGCACCACATCGAACGGCGCGAAGTCGTTCAGCGCTTCGAGATCATCACCACGGACCACACCCCCGCTGGCGCCCAGGCCTTCGCAGTAGGCCAGCCGCTCGGAGGAACCGACACTCACCCAGCACGGACTGCCGAAGGCCTTGCACAACTGGATCGCCGCCGAGCCCACACCACTGGCCCCCGCGTGCAGCAACACCTTCTCACCGGGCTTGAGGCCGCCGAGCTGGAACAGGTTCAGCCAGGCCGTGGCGTAGACCTCAGGCACCGCCGCCGCCTCGTGCAGGCTCAGGCCTTCGGGCACCGGCAGCACATGACGGGCGTCTACCACCACTTCCTCGGCCATGCCGCCACCGGCCAGCAACGCACAGACCCGGTCACCCACCTGCCAGGACGAACCCGCGCCCACTTCGGTGATCACTCCGGAACACTCCAGGCCAAGGTATTCGCTCGCCCCCGGCGGCGGCGGGTAGAGCCCGGCACGTTGCAGCAGGTCGGCACGATTGAGGCCAGCGGCGGCGACACGAATCCGCACTTGACCTACATCGCAGGCTGGACTTGTCGCCTCAACCCACTCCACATGTCCGTCAACGCCTTGCAATGCCTTCACAGTGCCTCCATAGTTGATGTCAAGACTGAGCCCGGGTGCTGTGGCCCCGGGCTTTTTGCATTATGCGACCGGCTCTTGTGGAGCCGGCGAATTCAAAGACGGCCCACTATGCGTTATCAATTGCCCCCGCGTCGAATCAGCATGAAGCAGTTTCTTCCCAGCACCGCCCTCGCCCTGCTGATCGGCTTCGCCAGTCTGCCCCTGGCAGGTAATGCGCTGGCCGCCAACAGCTGGGAGTCGCTGCATCCGGATCGCGACCAGGTCGTCGCCAGCCTCAACGTGGTCGAGCTGCTCAAGCGCCACCACTACAGCAAGCCGCCACTCAACGATGCCCGCTCGATCATCATCTACGACAGCTACATCAAGCTGCTCGATCCCGCGCGCATCTACTTCACCGGCAGCGACATCGCCGAGTTCGACAAGTGGAAGACGCAGTTCGACGACTTCCTCAAGAGCGGCAACCTGGAGCCCGGCTTCGATATCTACAAGCGCTACCTGGACCGTGTGAAGTCTCGTCTGGACTTCACCCTGGCCGAGCTGAACAAGGGCATCGACAAGATCGACTTCACCGTCAACGAAACCCTGCTGGTGGACCGCAAGGACGCCGCCTGGATGAAGAATGACGCCGAGCTCGACGACCTGTGGCGCAAACGCCTGAAAGACGAGGTGCTGCGCCTGAAGATCGCCGGCAAGGAACCCAAGGCCATCCAGGAACTGCTGACCAAGCGCTACAAGAACCAGCTTTCGCGCCTGGACCAGACCCGCTCCGAAGACATCTTCCAGGCCTACATCAACACCTTCGCCCAGTCCTACGACCCGCACACCAACTACCTGTCGCCGGACAACGCGGAAAACTTCGACATCAACATGAGCCTGTCGCTGGAAGGCATCGGCGCCGTGCTGCAGAGCGACAACGATCAGGTCAAGATCGTCCGCCTGGTACCGGCCGGCCCTGCCGCCAAGACCAAGCAGGTCGCTCCGGCCGACAAGATCATCGGCGTGGCCCAGGGCGACAAGGAAATGGTCGACGTGATCGGCTGGCGCCTGGACGAAGTGGTCAAGCTGATCCGCGGTCCGAAAGGCTCGGTGGTGCGCCTTGAAGTGATCCCGGCCAGCAATGCGCCGAACGACCAGACCAGCAAGGTCGTGTCCATCACCCGCGAAGCCGTGAAGCTCGAAGAGCAGGCGGCGAAAAAATCCGTGCTCAACCTCAAGCAGGATGGCCGCGACTACAAGCTCGGCATCATCGAGATCCCGGCCTTCTACCTCGATTTCAAGGCCTTCCGTGCCGGCGATCCGGAGTACAAGAGCACCACCCGTGACGTGAAGAAACTGCTCACCGAACTGCAGAAGGAAAAAGTCGACGGCGTGGTCATCGACCTGCGCAACAACGGCGGCGGCTCCCTGCAGGAAGCCACCGAGCTGACCAGCCTGTTCATCGACAAGGGCCCGACCGTGCTGGTGCGCAACAGCGATGGCCGCGTGGACGTGCTCGAAGACGAAAACACCGGCGCCTTCTACAAAGGCCCGCTGGCACTGCTGGTCAACCGCCTGTCGGCCTCCGCCTCGGAGATCTTCGCCGGTGCCATGCAGGACTACCACCGCGCACTGATCATCGGCGGCCAGACCTTCGGCAAGGGCACCGTGCAGACCATCCAGCCGCTCAACCACGGCGAGCTGAAGCTGACCCTGGCCAAGTTCTACCGGGTTTCCGGCCAGAGCACCCAGCACCAGGGCGTGCTGCCTGACATCGATTACCCGTCGATCATCGACACCAAGGAAATCGGCGAAAGCGCGCTGCCCGAAGCCATGCCATGGGACACCATCCGCCCGGCGATCAAACCCGCGAGCGACCCGTTCAAGCCATTCCTGGCCCAGCTCAAGATCCGCCACGACAGCCGCAGCGCCAAGGACCCGGAGTTCGTCTACATCCGCGACCGCCTGGCCCTGACCCAGAAGCTGATGAGCGAGAAGACCGTCAGCCTCAACGAGGTCGAGCGCCGCGCCCAGCACGCCGATATCGAAGGCAAGCAACTGGCGCTGGAAAACACCCGGCGCAAGGCCAAGGGGGAAGAGCCGCTGAAGGAACTGAAGAAGGAAGACGAGGACGCGATCCCCGCCGAGCCGGACGATACCAAGCCGGAAGACGACGCCTACCTGAGCGAGACCGGGCGCATCCTGCTGGATTACCTGAGCCTGAATTCGGCAGTGGCCAAGCACTGAATCGATAATGGCAAAATAGTATGAGCGGATGATGTCTGGTCATCAAACAGTCATCAAACTGTCGTGAAATAAAGGACCGGGGGCCATACGCCTCCGGTCCTTTTTTTGTCCGGGGTAGTAACGACATGACCATGACTGAACAGCTCAGCGCCTTGAGTTCCATCCTGACTCAAAACGGCGTGCACAGCCTGTTCCAGCCCATCGTCCGCCTCTCCGAACGCCGCATCCTGGGTTACGAGGCCCTGAGCCGGGGACCGTCCAACAGCCCGCTGCACTCACCGATCAACCTGTTTGCCGTGGCCCGCCATGCCGGCCGCCTGACCGAACTGGAAATCGCCTGCCGGGAAAGTGCCTGCCGACGGTTCAGCCAGCAGAAACTGGAAGGCAAGCTGTTCCTCAACGTTTCGCCCGAGTCATTGCTGGAGCCGCAGTACCAGTCCGGGCTGACCCTCCGGCTGTTGCAGAATCTCGGCATTCCCGCCAGCCAGGTGGTGATCGAACTGACCGAGCAGACCCCGACCGACGACTTCCAGTTGCTCTACAACGCCCTGCATCACTACCGCGACATGGGTTTCTCGATTGCCCTGGACGATCTCGGCGCCGGTTATTCGAGCCTGCGTCTGTGGTCGGAACTGCGCCCGGACTACGTGAAGATCGACCGCCATTTCATCGACGGCATTCATCTGGATGCGGTAAAGCGCGAGTTCGTCGGGTCCATCCTGCAGATCGCCAAGGCATCGCGCGCCCAGGTGATCGCCGAAGGCATCGAACTGGCCGAAGAACTGACGGTACTGACCGACATGGGCGTCGATCTGGTCCAGGGTTATTTCATCTGCCGCCCCCAGGAACAGCCCCCGCGCGACGCCGCACAGTTGCTCCCAGGCCCGGTGCCAAGCCAGGTGCCGGCGCTGACCGATGAAGCCTCGGACCTCAGCGCCCTGCTCATCGAGCAGCAGGCAGTGATCGGCAACACCGCCACGCCGCAAGTGCTCGAAGCGTTCCGCCGCCAGGCCAACCTCAACTCGCTGGCGGTACTCGACGAACACCAGCGGCCGATCGGCATCGTCCATCGCCATTCGCTCTCCGATGCCTTGCTCAAGCCCTTCGCCACCGATCTGTTCGCGCGCAAACCGATCAGCCGATTGATGAGCGACGATTTTCTTGCCGTGGAACTGAGCCAGTCGCTGCAGACCGTCAGCCGCTTGCTGACCAGCCGTGCACGGCAGCGTATCGAGGAAGATTTCATCATCACCCAGCAGGGCCGCTACGTGGGTCTTGGCCGGGTCATCGACGTGCTCAAGCTGATTACCGAACAGAAGATCCAGCAAGCCCGCTATGCCAATCCGCTGACCCTGCTGCCGGGCAATGTGCCGATCCAGCAGTGCCTGACACGCCTGCTGCAGCAAAAGCGCCAGGCGACCATCTGCTACGTCGATATCGACAGCTTCAAGCCTTTCAACGATATCTATGGCTATGCCCGCGGGGACGAAGTGCTGCTGTGCCTGGCCCAGTGCCTGAATGAACGGGTAGATCCCAGCCGCGACTTCGTCGGCCACATCGGCGGCGACGACTTCATGCTGGTATTGGGCTCACAAGACTGGCAGCAGCGGCTGGACGTACTGCTGGAAGACTTTCAGAAACAGTGCCGGCGTTTCCACCGCGCCGAACACCTTGACGCGGGTTGTTTCATCGCTCACAACCGCCTGGGCCAGCGCCAGGAGTTTCCCTTGCTATCGCTCTCCATCGGCGTCGTGCAACTGCGCCCTGAGGCGTGCGCGCACCTGGATGCCGATCAGTTGGCCGACCTTGCTTCGCAGGCCAAGCACCATGCGAAAGAGACTGCGGGACACAGCCTGTACCTGATCGATACGTCTGCCGCCTGATCAGTCCGCTTCCGGATAGCTGAATTCGAAAACCCGCACTACCTCGGAGGCGTGCCAGGACGCCGCAGCCATGCCGTCCGACGGCCCGGAGAAACGCCCCAGGCGCTCCACGCATTCGAAGAAACCGGTACGCGGCAACCTGCTGGCGCCCTGGCTGATCACCAGCGAGCTGCGCAGTGGCTGCTCGGCGCGGGCGTCGAGCACCGCCAGGTACTCCAGCGCCGCCGTCAGGGTCTGCATGGCCGGACTCGGCAGTTGCAGCCGCTCCAGCAGTGCACGGTAGGTGAGCAGATGGCGCTGGCGGCGGGCGACATCCAGCTCGCCCAGCAGCCCTTCCCAGTGTTGTCGGCTGATCCGTACCGCGCTCATGACGGATCGCTCCAGCCAGGCAGGCCCAGTTCCCAGGCCAGACTGCGTCGAATCGCCGAATCCGGCAGGCGCTCGCCGCTTTCGATCATCGCCAGGTAGTGAGGGCTGATGCCCACGGTGCGTGCCAGCTGCTCCAGTGCCAGGCCCTTGGCCTGACGCAGCGCCGCCAGCTCGCTCAAAGCGGGCGCACTGGTCGGTGTGGAAGGTGCTTGGTCGGCGTGATCAGCGGCCGGGGCAGTCTCTGACACCCCTGCCGCCTTGAGCAACGCCTGGTATTGATCCCAGGGAACAACCGCGTACTCGGGTTGACCATCTCGGCTGATTACCTGAATAGCCATTACAACCCCCCTTGTCGGACATCTCGCATGTAATCTGTAGGCATAATCGTTATGCCAATAATATTACCAGCCAACAAGAGAATTGCAGCAGCGCCGCTTCGCTCAGCCTTTTCCCTGCTCCAGGCGCAGCGCTTCGGGTGTATCCGGGAGGCGCTCGACCACCCGCAGTTTTTCCGGCGACTGGCGCTGGCGCCAGGCACGGAAAGCCTCCAGCTCGTCGCTCACGGTCTTGAGCACCCAGCCCAGTACCGCGATGTCATCCAGCAGCCCGACACCCAGCAGCCAATCCGGAATCGCGTCCAGCGGACTGACGAAATACAGCAACCCGGCGACGATGGTCACCAGTGCCCTTGGGCTGATCGCCCGGTATTCGCCGCGCCACCAGGCGACGCACAGGGCTTGCAGCAACCGCACATCCTCCCTGAGCTGGCCCAGCCGCGGCCCCTTGCGGGCCACGGCGAACAACAGTGCCGGCAGGCGACCGCGACTCAAGAGGCGCTCGGCGAGTGGCAGGAAACGGGCGAAATTCCACGGTGCTTTCATGTGTCCTCCAACGGCGGGGCCGGGAAGGTTATCCACATTAATTGTGGATAACCTTGTGAACAGAGCTTCATTTCCCGCCCGCGACTCCCGGCAGACAAGGGCCGAGGTCAAATCGGGCGTTTTTTACACACTTGTTTCAACGCGCAATCGTTTTACGAGCGTCTCACCGTCTGACGCCAGCCAGGCTTGCATCCGGCGCCACAAATGAAAACGCCCCGTGCATACGGGGCGTTTGACAACAGCATCGACCGGATTACTTGGCCGGAGCGGCGGGTGCCTCAGCTTCGGCTTCAGGCGCGTCCAGCTTGGCCGGATCCTTGATCGCCAGCAGTTCGAGGTCGAAGACCAGGACCGAGTTGGCCGGGATCATCGGGCTCGGGCTCTGGGCGCCGTAGGCCAGGTCAGCCGGGATGTACAGCTTGATCTTCTCGCCAACGTGCATCAGTTGCAGGCCTTCGACCCAGCCTGGAATCACGCCGCTGACCGGCAGGTCGATCGGCGCGCCACGCTCGACGGAGCTGTCGAACACCTTGCCGTCGATCAGTTTGCCTTCGTAGTGAACGCTCACAACGTCGGTCGGCTTGGGCTGCGGGCCGTCGGCCTTCTTCACGACTTCATACTGCAGGCCGGAAGCGGTGGTGGTGACACCGGCCTTCTTGCCATTCTCTTCGAGGAACTTCTTGCCGGCAGCGGCGGATTCTTCGCTCTGCTTGGCCAGACGCTCCTCGGCGCGTTTCTGCAGCGCGGCGAAGGCTTCGATCAGCTCTTCGTCTTTCAGGCGCTGTTCTTTCTTGCCGATGGCGTCTTCGATGCCCTGGGCCACGGCCTTGGAATCGAGATCGTCCATGCCTTCCTGAGCCAGGCTCTTGCCCATGTTCAGGCCGATACCGTAGGAGGCTTTCTGTGCCGGGGTTTTCAGCTCGACGCTGGTCTGCGAATCGCAACCCGCCAGGACCAGGCTAACCAGGGCAACCGCAGCCGCCAACCGATGCTGTTTCATGCTATTTCCTTGTTCATGCGCCAAAGGGGCAATCGGGTAAAGCCGCGAGAATATCAGGCGGCCACGACCAATGGCTACCGGCAATAGGAACGAGAAAAGCCCTATAAGTTCAGCCAGATGAACAGGTCTTCATGAAGCGGCCCGGCACAGGGCCAGCATCGACGGCCAGCGTGCACCAAACGTGGTGGTGCGCCGCTCAGGGATAGGCACCATCGCGGTACTGCGCTGCAACTTCGCGCAACACTTCACACAGCCATTGAGCCGGCAGCGGCAACGGCAACGCCGCATTGCTGCAGATCCCCACCGAGCCCCCCGGCTCGCTCACGCCCAGGTCCAGCTCGCACAGTTCACCGCGATCGAGATCGACCCGCACCGCATCCCGGGGTGCCACCCAGATCGCATCGCTGCCTTGCACATAACGCCGGCTCAAGGCCGGAGACAGGGTTTCCAGGCGCTGACGCGGCTGTTCGATGGCGCATTGCACGAACAGGCTGTCAGCGTGCTTGCGAATGGTGGTGCCGGCCAGCGGCAGTACCAGCGGGTAATCGCCGAGCAGACTGCGCTCCACCGTCGGGCGGGCCAGCAAGGGATGTCCGGGACGCACCACCAGGGACATCGACTCGCTGTACAGGTGCTCGAACAGCAGGCCCTGGATCTGCGGGCTGTCGGTCATGCGGCCGATCACCAGATCCAGATCGCCGACATGCAACTGCGCCAGCAGGTGCGCACTCGGCCCGGTGGAGACACTGACCACCAGCGCGGCGTGGCGCTGGTGCAGGCGGCAGATGACCTCCGGCATCAGCAGGCTTTCCACCGTGGACAACACCCCGACCCGCACCTGCGGCGGCGCGTGCTCCTCGCCGCGCAGGGTGCTCACCCCTTCGCGCAGGGCCTGCACGCAGGGACCGGCGTAGCGCATGAAGCGCACGCCGGCAGGGGTGAGTTCGACGCCCTGGCGGCCCCGTTCGAACAAACGGGTCTGCAACAGGTCTTCCAGTTCCTTGAGGGTCTTGGAAATCGCCGGCTGGGTGATGGCCACGGCATCGGCGGCCTTGGCGAAACTGCCCTGGCGGGCGATTTCGAGAAAGCACAGCAGGTGGCGGAATTTGATGCGGGTGTCGAGGTTCATGGGGAGCGAGTTTATCCGCCCAACTACGAGCTGCAAGCTCTAAGCTGCAAGCTGCAAGAGAAAGCGGTGGCGACGCTACTCGCTCCTCACTTGCCGCTTGCAGCTTGAAACTTGCAGCTTCAGTTGCCGATCTCCACCCTGCCCTCGTTCAACCGCACGGCCCATACCCGCAGCGCCTGGCTGTCATCCTCCAGGCAACGACCGTCGCGCAGGCTGTAATGCTGCTTGTAGAGCGGTGAAGCCACCACCAGCTCGCCTTGCAGACTGCCGATCAATCCACGCCCGATCACATTGGCCCCGGACTGCGGATCATGGTTGTCCAGGGCGTAGACCTCGGTTGGCGCGCCGGGCAGGTGAAACAGCGCGACCTGCGCGCCCTCGTGCCAGACGACCACGCCGGACTGGGCCACCAGGTCCGCCTCGGCGCAGACCGCGGTCCAGGTGATGGGTGCGTGTACCGCTACGTTCGACAGGCTCATCAGACTACCTCCTCGATGGTCGGGATCAGGTGGAGTTCGGCCGCCGCGATGGGCCGGCGCTGGCCACGCTCGCGGACGAAGTGCACGTCCGGATCGGCGCGGTGATCGTTGACGAAGGTGCGGAAGCGCTTGAGCTTTTCCGGGTCCTTCAGGGCGTTGGCCCACTCGCATTCGTAGCGGTCGACCACATGCTGCATCTGCGCTTCCAGCTCGGCGGCAAGGCCCAGGCTGTCGTCGAGGATCACCTGCTTCAGGTAGTCCAGACCGCCCTCCAGGTTCTCGCGCCAGACCGAGGTGCGCTGCAGCTTGTCGGCGGTGCGGATGTAGAACATCAGTACGCGGTCGATGAGGCGCACCAGGCTGTCGTCATCCAGGTCGGTGGCGAACAGTTCGGCGTGCCGCGGGCGCATGCCGCCGTTACCACAGATGTACAGGTTCCAGCCCTTCTCGGTGGCGATTACGCCGATGTCCTTGCTCTGCGCCTCGGCGCACTCGCGGGTGCAGCCGGACACCGCGAACTTGAGCTTGTGCGGCGAGCGCAGGCCCTTGTAGCGGTCTTCCAGCAGCAGGGCCATCTTCACGCTGTCCTGTACACCGTAGCGACACCAGGTGCTGCCGACGCAGGACTTCACCGTGCGCGTCGATTTGCCGTAGGCGTGGCCGGTCTCGAAGCCGGCGGCGATCAGTTCTTCCCAGATCAGCGGCAGCTCGTGCAACTGGGCACCGAACAGGTCGATGCGCTGGCCGCCGGTGATCTTGGTATAGAGGTCGTATTTCTTCGCGACTTCGCCAATGACGATCAGCTTGTCCGGGGTGATCTCGCCGCCGGGAATCCGCGGCACCACCGAATAGGTGCCGTTCTTCTGCATGTTGGCCATGAAGGTGTCATTGGTGTCCTGCAGCGGTACCAGCGCCGGGTCCATGATCGGCTGGTTCCAGCACGAAGCGAGGATCGAACCCACGGTGGGCTTGCAGATATCGCAGCCGACGTGGCCCTTGCCGTGGCGTTCGAGCAGTTCGGCGAAGCTGCGGATCCCCTCGACCCGCACCAGCCCGTAAAGCTCCTGACGGGTGTAGGCGAAGTGTTCGCAGAGGCTCTTGTCCACGGTCACGCCGCGGGCGGTCAGTTCGTGCTCGAAGACCTGCTTGAGCAGCGCCGCGCAACCACCACAGCCGGTGGCGGCCTTGGTGCAGCCCTTGACGGCGGCGAGGTCGCCGCAGCCGCTGTCGATCGCAGCGCAGATCGCCCCCTTGCTGACGTTGTGGCAGGAGCAGATGGTGGCACTGTCCGGCAATGCATCAGCGCCCAGGGCTGGGGCGCCGCCGGATTGCGGCAGGATCAGCCCGGCGGGGTCGGCCGGCACGGCGATACCGTTCTGCACGTACTGCAGCAGGGTGTCGTAGTAGCTGTTGTCGCCCACCAGTACGGCGCCGATCACCCGCTTGCCGCTGGCATCCAGCACCAGCCGGCGATAGGCACTGCCGGCCTCGTCGATGAAGCGGTAGCTGCGCGCACCGGGCGTGGCACCGTGGGCGTCGCCGATGGAACCCACATCGACGCCGAGCAGCTTGAGCTTGGTGGACATATCGGCGCCGGCAAACGCCGTGGACGGTTGCCCGGCCAGCGCGGCGGCGAGATTGCGGGCCATGCTGTAGCCCGGAGCGACCAGGCCGAACACACTGCCGTTCCACGACGCGCACTCACCGATGGCGAAGATCCGCGGGTCACTGCTGCGGCAATCGCCGTCGATCACCACGCCACCACGGGGCGCCACCTCCAGACCGCAGGCTCGCGCCAGGGCGTCCTGCGGACGGATACCGGCGGAAAACACGATCAGGTCGGTTTCGAGGAACTCACCGCCGTCGAAATTCATCCGGTAGCGGTACGCCTCGCCGGCAACGATGGACTGGGTCGCCCGCGACAGGTGTACGCCAACGCCCAGCGCCTCGATCTGCGCCCGCAGCGCGGCACCGCCCTCGCCGTCGAGCTGCACCGGCATCAGGCGCGGCGCGAACTCCACCACATGTGCTTCCAGCCCGAGGGACTTGAGGGCATTGGCCGCCTCCAGCCCGAGCAGGCCGCCACCGACTACCACGCCGCGCCGTGCGCTGGTGGCGGCGGCACGGATGCCGTCGAGGTCATCGAGGGTGCGATAGACCAGCCGCGCCGCGTCTTCGGAGCCCTGGATCGGCGGCACGAAGGGATAGGAGCCCGTGGCGAGGATCAGCCGGTCGTAGGCATAGCGGCCTTCGGGAGTCACCACCTCGCGGCGCTCGCGGTCCACCTCCAGCACCGCCTCGCCCAGATGCAGGATGATGCCATTGTCTGCGTACAGCCCCGCCTCGCCGAGGGCGAGCGCCTCGGCATCGCTGCCGCTGAAATACTCCGACAGGTGCACGCGGTCATAGGCGCGCTGCCGTTCCTCGCCGAACACCCGCACCTCGAAGCGGGCCAGGGCGCCGCGTTCGATCAGTTGCTCGACGCAGTGATGGCCCACCATGCCGTTGCCGACAATGACCAGCTTCTCTCGTTGTTCGATGGACGCGATGGCGTTCATATCCGGTTCCTCACGGTGCGGGGCGAGCCCTGAAAAAAACACAAAAAAAAGCGCCTGGAGCCGAAGCTCCAGGCGCCTTTGCCTGGTCTTGAATCGTTATGGAGTCCGTGGCGGTGATCGACGTTGACCACCTGGGACGTTGTGAGTGGGTAAAAGCAGGGAGTGTGCCAAGTGGCGAAACAGCCTGAAATCCGAGGGGCTGGCGATCATGAGGCAGTGAAATCGAACCATGCTGGTGCAGACTTCACCGTTATGGCGCATTTTCTTGCAGCGACATCACTGCAGTAATCGCCGGCAACGCCGGCTTCCACAAAGTCCCGGCATCCCCCCGAAATCAATACACATCCCGCAGATACCGCTTGTCCCGACTCAACCCGGCCACATACAACGCGGCATCCTCGGCGCTCATCCGCCCTTGCTCGGCCACTACGGCCTTCAGCGCCGCATCCACATCCCTGGCCATGCGCCCGGCGTCTCCACAGACATAGAAGAAGGCTCCGTCTTGCAGCCACTGCCACAGTTCGGCGCCCTGCTCACGCATGCGCTGCTGGACGTAGATCTTTTCTGCCTGATCCCGGGAGAACGCGGTGTCCAGGCGGGTCAGCAGGCCGCTTTCCTGCCAGGCCAGCAACTCGTCGCGGTAATAGAAGTCGCAGGCCTGGCGTTGCTCGCCGAACAGCAGCCAGTTGCGCCCGCTCGCCTGCCGCGCCTGGCGCTCTTGCAGGAAGGCGCGAAACGGCGCGATACCGGTGCCGGGGCCAACCATGATCACCGGCAGGCGATCATCCGCCGGCAGGCGAAAGTGCGCCGAGGGCTGCGGGAAGATCGCTATCTTCAGTTCGTCGGCGCGGTCGGCGAGGAAGCTGGAACACACCCCCTTGCGCCGACCATAGCGCACCGTGGACATCGTCAGGTGAACCTGACGCGGATGCAGCCTGGGGCTGGAACTGATGGAGTACAGTCGCGGCTGCAACGGTTTGAGCAGCGTCAGCCATTCGGTCAGCGACAGGGACAACGGAAACTCGGCCAGCAAGTCCGGCAGTTGCCGCCCCCACAGCCAGTCCTTCAGGGCGTCCTTGTCGGTCGGCAAGGCGCCTTGTGGATGCTGTGCGGCAACCCGCTCCAGTATCTGCGGGGTGATGCGGGTGATCTCCAGATGCTCGGCCAGCGCGGTGGCCAGCGGCATCGGTGACTGTCCCTTGAGGGTCACTTCAGCACTACCGTTGAGCCCGCTGCGCGCCAGCCACTCGTCCACCAGTGTCGGACAGTTGCGTGGCCACACGCCGAGGGCATCGCCCGCTTCGTAGGTGAGCCCGCTGTCGCCGAGGTCGAAAACGATCTGCCGGGTTTCCTTGCTGGCACCGGCAGCATTGAGCAGGCGGTTTTCCAGCAGTCGCGCCGGCAGTGGCGCCTGTTTGCTGAAGGCGACGGTTTCGACCTCGGTCACTGGCGCCGTCACGGGCACTGCGGCCAGCTTGCCAGTCAGCGCCTGCAACCAGCCGGCAAAAGGCTCGTCGAAATCCGGCTCGCAATCGACCCGCTCCAGCAAGCGCTGTCCACCCAGTTCGGCCAGGCGTTGATCCAGCTTGCGACCGAAGCCGCAGAACTGGTCGTAACTGGAATCCCCCAACGCCAGCACGGCGTAGGGGCGCTTTGCCCAGCCCGCATCGCCCTGCAGGGCCTGCCAGAACGCCGCACCGCTGTCGGGCGCCTCGCCGTCACCGAAGGTGCTGGCGATCAGCAACAGACTGGCAGCGTCACCGGCCTGTGCGGGAGTGAACGCCTCCATGCATGTCAGTTGCACTTCCAGCCCAGCGCCACGCAGGGTGCTGGCACAACGTTCGGCCAGCGCCTCGCTGTTGCCGGTCTGCGAGGCCCAGAGCACCAGGTGCGCAGGTGCAGCCAGGGCTACGGGGGCGTCCAGCGGCACCACGGCGGTGGTTGGCTCGCTGCGGGAATACAGGCCGGCCAGCACGCCGTCGATGAAAAGCCGCCGCGCCGGCGCCACGGGCGCGCTGGCCGGCAGCACCGGCACGCCACCGGGCTGCGCCGCGTCGAGTCCGAGGAGGAAGCCATGCAGGTAATGCTGTTCGCCGTCGGCCAGGGCCATGGCAGGGGTGGCGCCCAGGCCCAGGACCTGGCGCAAGGTATTGGTGGGCATCGACCGGCTCTCCTCGGGGATGGCAGGGTTCAGTTCAAGGACGTCGAGACGCTCGCCGCTGACTCGGGTCAGGGCCACGGCGCAATGTTTGAACGCCGGCTGCAGCGACACCGGGTCCACCGCGTCGCAGGTCACGGCGTTGATCGCCAGGTGCTCGCCGTACAGGTCGTTCCAGTGGAACGGCGCAAAACAGTTGCCGGCCATCACCCGCGCGCTGATCCGCGCCGGCAGCACCGCCTGGCCGCGGCGCGAGCGGATTTGCACCTGGTCCTTGTCGGCGATGCCCAATGCAGCGGCGTCGGCGGGGTTGAGTTCGAGAAACGGGCCGGGATCGAGCTTGTTGAGGCTGGCGACCTTGCCGGTCTTGGTCAGGGTGTGCCACTGGTGCTGGACGCGGCCGGTGTTAAGCACCAGCGGGTAGGATTCGTCCGGCAGTTCGGAGGGCGGCAGCCAGGGCCGGGCAAAGAAACGTGCCTTGCCGTTGGCTGTGGCGAAGCTGATCGACGGGCGCTGGCCGTCGGCCACTTCCCGCAGGTGCTGGCTCAGGCCGTTATTGAGGTAGCGCAGCGGGCTGCGGGCGTCGTCGCGGCCCGGCTCGCAAGGCCATTGCCGTGGGCCGGCGCGTAGTTTTGCGTAGTCCAGGCCGCGCAGGTCGTAGCCGGTGGCGGGGTTCCAGGCCGCACGGATCTCGTCGAACACGGCTTCGGCGCTGGCGTAGCTGAAACCCTCGGCGTAGCCCATGGCACAAGCGACCCGGGCGATGATCTGCCAGTCCGCCAGGCTGTCGCCGGGGGCGTCCACGGCCTTCGCGGTGAGGGTCAGGTTGCGCTCGGAGTTGATCATCACACCTTCGGACTCGGCCCACAGCGCGGCGGGCAGGAGGATGTCGGCGTAACGGTTGGTTTCGGTATCGAGAAACGCGTCCTGGCTGATCACCAGCTCGGCGGCGCGCAACCCGTCGATCACATTCTGGCGGTTGGCGACGCTGGCCACCGGGTTGCTGCAGATGATCCAGCAGGCCTTCACCTGCCCGGCGGCCATCTGTTCGAACAGACCGACAGTGCCCTCCCCGGCTTCGGCCCGCAGGCTGCCGGCAGGGAGCTTCCACAGGTCTTCGATGAAATGGCGGTCGTCTGCCACCAGGGCCGAGCGCTGCCCTGGCAGGCCCGGGCCCATGTAGCCCATTTCCCGTCCGCCCATGGCATTGGGCTGACCGGTCAGCGAGAACGGACCGCTACCTGGCCGGCAGATCGCGCCGGTGGCCAGGTGCAGGTTGCACAGGGCGTTGGTGTGCCAGGTGCCGTGGATACTCTGGTTCAGGCCCATGGTCCAGCAGCTCATCCAGTCCTTTGCCGCGCCGATCCAGGCGGCGGCCTGGCGGATATCGGCTTCGGCGAGCCCGCTGATTTCAGCCACCCGCGCCGGGGTGTAGTCGGCGAGAAAGGCCGGCATTTCGTCCCAGCCTTCGGTGTAGCGGGCAATGAAGTCGTTGTCGGTATGGCCGTTTTCCAACAGCAGGTGCAGCAGGCCGTTGATCAGTGCCAGGTCGGTGCCGGGGCGGACCTGCAGGAACAGGTCGGCCTTGTCGGCGGTGGCGCTGCGCCGCGGATCGACCACGATCAGCCGGGCGCCGGCCTTGAGCCGGTCGAGCAGACGCAGGAACAGGATCGGGTGACAATCGGCCATGTTCGCGCCGATGACGAAGAACACCTCGGCCTGCTCGAAGTCCTGATAGCTGCCCGGGGGCCCGTCGGCGCCCAGCGACAGCTTGTAGCCACTGCCGGCGCTGGCCATGCACAGCCGCGAGTTGGATTCGATATGACGGCTGCGGATAAAGCCCTTCACCAGCTTGTTGGCCAAGTACTGGGCTTCCAGCGACATCTGCCCGGACACGTAGAGCGCCACAGCGTCGGGACCGTCACGGTCGATGATCTCGCGCAAGCGCCGGGCGGTCTGTTCGATGGCCTGATCGATCCCCAGGCGCACCGGGTCGCGCTGGCGCTGTTCGCGGGCGAACGCCCATTCCATCCGTCCGGACTCGCGCAGCGGCTGATGACAACTGAGGCCCTTGGTACAGAGCCGGCCGAAATTGCTCGGGTGCTGCTTGTCACCGCTGACCTTGGTCACGCGGTTATCGGTCACGCTCATGACGATGCCGCAACCGACACCGCAATATGGACAGACACTGCGCACCGTCGTGCTGGTCATGACCCTGACTCCCCTGCCTTGCGCAAAAACAAAAAGGCGCCCTGCCGCTCCCTCCTGAATATCCAGGTGGAGCGGCACGGCGCCTTTGTCGTGAACGGGGCAATCGACGTTGATTGCCTGATGCGCAGGTCAAAGCAAGGGCCGCGCCAGAATGCCGTGGGCCTTGTTTTACGGGGTACAGGGACGATTAGCGGGAAATGCCTGCACCGCCTTGGTGAGCCGTGCACCACGGGGTGGCGTGCGATGCCGAAAAAATCGCAGGCACAAAAAAAGCGACCCTAAGGTCGCTTTCTTCGTTGCTTCCGGGTGTTCAGTGGGCCCTGGAAGCTAAATATGGCGCAGCGGACGGGACTCGAACCCGCGACCCCCGGCGTGACAGGCCGGTATTCTAACCGACTGAACTACCGCTGCGCGTAACACTGAGAAGTGGTGGGTGATGACGGGATCGAACCGCCGACCCTCTGCTTGTAAGGCAGATGCTCTCCCGGCTGAGCTAATCACCCATCGTCTCGGTGTGGCGCGCATTCTACGGAGCACCTCATGGTCTGGCAAGCACTTTTTTAAATTTTTTTTCCAAGCGTTCCAAAGACTTAGCAGAACTTGGCCTGAGCCCTTCGCTCAGAGAATAATGCGCCCCTTATGTAGAGAGGAGAGATCCATCCCATGTGGTTCAAAAACCTGCTGAGCTACCGCCTGACCCAGGACATTCCGTTCGATGCCGAAGCGCTTGAAGCCGCACTGGCCACCAAGCCTGCCCGCCCATGCGCCAGCCAGGAGTTGACCACCTACGGTTTCGTCGCCCCGTTCGGCAAGGGCGAAGACGCACCCCTGGTGCACGTCAGTGGTGACTTCCTGCTGATCGCCGCACGCAAGGAAGAACGCATCCTGCCAGGCAGCGTCGTGCGCGACGCGGTCAAGGAGAAGGTCGAGGAGATCGAGGCCGAGCAGATGCGCAAGGTCTATAAAAAGGAACGCGACCAGATCAAGGACGAGATCATCCAGGCGTTCCTGCCGCGTGCCTTCATTCGTCGCGCCACGATCTTCGCCGCCATCGCGCCGAAGCTGGGCCTGATCCTGGTCAACTCGGCCAGCGCCAAGCGCGCCGAAGACCTGCTCTCGACCCTGCGTGAAGTCATGGGCTCGCTGCCGGTGCGTCCGGTCACCGTGAAGATCGCGCCGAGCGCCACCCTGACCGACTGGGTGAAGAACCAGCAGGCGGCACCGGACTTCTATGTCCTGGACGAGTGCGAACTGCGCGACCCGCAGGAAGATGGCGGCATCATTCGCTGCAAGCGCCAGGACCTGACCAGCGAAGAAATCCAGATGCACCTGGGCACCGGCAAGCAGGTCACCCAACTGGCCCTGGCCTGGCAAGACAAGCTGTCGTTCGTGCTGGACGACAAGACCATCATCAAGCGCCTGAAGTTCGAGGAATTGCTGCAGGACCAGGCCGAGGAAGACGGCGGCGACGAGGCCCTGGGCCAACTGGACGCCAGCTTCACCCTGATGATGCTGACCTTCACCGAGTTCCTGCCGGCGCTGTTCGAAGCGCTGGGCGGTGAAGAGATTCCGCAGGGGATCTGATGAAAAGACGGGGCCGCATCTGCGGCCCCGTTCATTTGTGCAGCATTTGCCCTTCGCACCAATCCTGTGCACCATAGTGCGCTCTGCGAGGACGGCCTCGCGACGCACCGCGTCAACATCCGGGGACGGCCCCATCACCTGATGGAGTATCACGCATGTCCTGGATCATCCTGTTTTTTGCCGGCCTGTTCGAAGTCGGCTGGGCGGTCGGCCTTAAATACACCGACGGCTTCACCCGCCCGCTTCCCACTGTCCTCACCGTGGCCGCCATGGCCATCAGCCTCGGCCTGCTCGGCCTGGCCATGAAGGAACTGCCGCTGGGCACCGCCTATGCCATCTGGACCGGCGTGGGAGCCGTGGGCACGGTGATTGCCGGAATCATTCTGTTCGGCGAGTCCATGGCCCTGGTCCGGCTGGTCAGCGTGGCGCTGATCGTTGCCGGCCTGATCGGGCTGAAGGTCAGCGCGAGCTGACCTTCGTCATCCGCCGTTAGCGGATTTCTCCACGCAGCGCCCCTACCCGCTCGCGCAGCAGCGCCGGCTCCGCCTGCTCACCCGGAACAGCGGTGCCGGCCACCAGCGTCACCCGCGACCAGAAGCGGCGGAAAAAGCCCTTGGCCGGGTCGCGGCTGAAGAAACTCCCCCACAACCCCTGCAACGCCAGCGGAATCACCGGCACCGGCGTGCGTTGCAGGATCAGCTTCACCCCGCCCTTGAACTCATCGATCTCGCCATCGCTGGTCAGCTTGCCTTCGGGGAAGATGCACACCAGCTCACCGTCCTCCAGGTACTGGGCAATCCGCTCGAATGCGCGCTCGTAGGTGGCGAGGTCTTCGTTGCGCCCGGCAATGGGAATGGCCCCGGCGGTACGGAAGATGAAGTTGAGCACCGGCAGGTTGTAGATCTTGTAGTACATGACGAAACGCATCGGCCGGCGTACGGCGCCTGCGATCAGCAGCGCATCGACGAACGACACATGGTTGCACACCAGCAGCGCCGCGCCTTCGTCGGGAATTTGCTCCAGGTCCCGATGCTTGACCCGATACATCGAGTGGCTCAATAGCCAGATCATGAAGCGCATGCTGAATTCGGGAACGATGCGGAAGATATAGGCATTGACCGCGATATTCAGCAGCGACACCACCAGGAACAACTGGGGAATCTCCAGCCCGGCCGCGCCCAGCAGCACCATGGTGACGATGGCCGAGACCACCATGAACAGTGCGTTGAGGATGTTGTTCGCGGCGATCACCCGGGCCCGCTGGTCTTCCGGAGTGCGCGCCTGGATCAGCGCGTACAGCGGCACGATATAGAAGCCACCGAATACGCCGAGGCCGACGATCGACAGCAGAATCCACCAGGCCTTGGTCATGCCCAGCAGCGCCAGCCAGCCGTAGGGCGCGTCACCCGCCGGGATATCACCGGAATGCCACCACCAGAGCAGACCGAACAGGGTCAGGCCGAAGGAGCCGAACGGCACCAGGCCGATTTCCACCTTGCGCCCGCTGAGCCGCTCGCAGAGCAGCGAGCCCAGGGCGATGCCCACCGAAAACAGGGTAAGGATCAGGGTCACCACGGTTTCATCGCCGTGCATCCACACCTGGGCGTAGGCAGGGATCTGTGTCAGGTAGATGGCGCCGACGAACCAGAACCACGAGTTGCCGACGATGGAACGGGATACCGCTGGCGTCTGGCTCAGCCCCATGCGCAGGGTCGCGCCGGTCTGGGCGAAGATGTTCCATTGCAGCTTCAGTTGCGGCGAGGCCGCAGCCGCGCGGGGAATGGCGCGGCTGGCGAGGTAGCCGAGCACTGCGGTGCCGACGATGCCGGTCGCCACCACCGGCGCGTAGCCGCTGGCGGACATCATGACCCCGGCGGCGATGGTGCCGGCGAGGATCGCCAGAAAGGTGCCCATCTCCACCAGACCGTTGCCGCCCACCAACTCCTCCTCGCGAAGGGCCTGGGGCAGGATCGAGTACTTCACCGGGCCGAACAGCGCCGAGTGGGTGCCCATGGCGAACAGCGCCAGGAGCATCAGCCACAACTGGTTATAAAGGAAGCCGACCGCACCGATGGCCATGATCACCACCTCGGCCAGCTTGATCGCGCGGATCAGCGCGTCCTTGGCGTACTTCTCGCCGAACTGCCCGGCCAGGGCCGAGAACAGGAAGAACGGCAGGATGAACAGCAGCGCGCACAGGTTGACCAGCATGGAGCCGTCGCCGCCGAGGCTGAGTTTGTAGAGGATCGCGAGGATCAGCGACTGCTTGTACAGGTTGTCGTTGAAGGCACCCAGCGACTGGGTAATGAAGAACGGCAGGAAGCGACGCTTCTTGAGCAAGGCGAACTGCGAAGAGTGACTCATCGTCCGTGTACCTGAGTGGGGCTTTGTGGTTTGAGGCGCCGGGCGCGGGAAAAGCCACACTTTGCCGGATTGACGCACCTTCGTTCCACCCCTGTGGCCGCATCGCTGGCAAAGCCAGCTCCCCCGGGGCCGTGTGCTGCTTTTCCCGGAAGAACTGGCTTTGCCAGCGATGCGGCGTGGGCGTCAGGCGGGTTTGTGCGTGCAGTCGGCAATACAAGGCGACACAAAAAGCTCGCCTCGCCAGGCCCCGCGCAGTGTCCGCCAGGCCACCAGTGCCCACATACCGATCAGCGCCAGCACCAGCACCCCGCCCAGGGTCTGGAAGAAGCCCAGCTTCAGCCACAGCGCCAGCTTCAGGGTCGCCAGGGCATACACGCCCAACGGGAAGGTGAAGCCCCACCAGCCCAGGTTGAAGGGCATGCCCTGCTGCAGATGACGCAGGGTGATCAGCACCGCCGTCAGCAGCCACCAGAAACCGCAGCCCCACAGCACGATGCCGGCGATCAACCCCAGGCCGCGGGCGACTTCGCCGAAACCGGCCAGGCCGTTGGCGTCGAAGATCGCCGGGGCCGCACCGCCGAGCAGCAGCATGCCGAGAGCGCCGGTGCCGATCGGGCCAAGGGCCAGCCAGCTCGACGCCGCCATGTGCGCCGGCGGCAGCTTGTGCAGGACCATGCGCAAAATGAGGATGGTCAGGATGCTGAATGCCACTGGCAGCGACACCGCCCACAGCACGTAGCTGGTCACCAGCACCTGGAACTGCCGCGCAGCATCGTCCAGATGCACCGCCAGCAGGCCGCCGCTGGCCGCCGCGACTTCCGCCGCCACCACCGGCAGCAGCCAGACCGCCGTCATCTGGTCGATGCTGTGCTCCTGGCGGGTGAACATCAGGAACGGGATCGCCACCCCACACAGCAGCGCCAGGCCGACATCCAGCCACCACAGTGCTTCGATCCAGGGCAGGATGCCCTCGCCGAAGCGTGCCAGGCCGAAGACCATGGCACCGTTGAGCAGAGTCGCCAGCGCCATGGGAATGGTGCCGAAGAACATCGAGACAGTGGAATGGGTGAAGATCCGCCGCGCCTCGTCGAAGAACAGCAGCCAGCGTGCGCCGTACAACAGACTGAACAGCACGAACAGGCCGATCGCCAGCCACCACAGACCTTCGGCAACACCCGCCAGCCACGGCATCGATTGCGGCAAGGCCAGCGCCAGCACGCCGGTGCCCATGACCACGGCGAACCAGTTCGGGGTGAACTGGCGGATCACTTCGCGGGGATGCGCCAACTGATTGAAAGGCACCAAGGGATGAGTAGCGTTCTGGCAGGGCATGAGGGTTGTCTCCTGTCCTCTGATGAGGTGGAAACGAGCTTACAATCTGAAGGAATATCCATATAACGGGTATTTTCTCTATCTGTTATCGGTTTTACCGATAAATAACCCTCTACAACCCCTTCCGAGCGTCTGAAACAGCCCTTTGCTGCGACACCCCGCCACTGCGACCTTGGTCGGCGCTGACGAAGTGCTGGCGGCATGCCAGACTGATTGATCGAGGTTCGTCGCCCATGGCGTCGAGCTCATTTTTCGTCCGGAGTCGTCATGTCGTTGTCCAGCGGGCTGATCGCGGTGGTCGCCCTGGCCTATATGGCCATCATGTTCGCTATCGCCTTCTACGGCGACCGTCGCAGCACCCCGCTGCCGCCGCGCCTGCGCGCCTGGGTCTACAGCCTGTCGCTGGCGGTGTACTGCACCAGCTGGACCTTCTTCGGTGCCGTCGGCCAGGCGGCCGAACAACTCTGGGCCTTTTTGCCGATCTACCTCGGCCCGGTGCTGCTGCTGATCTTCGCGCCCTGGGTGCTGCAGAAGATGGTGCTGATCAGCAAACAGGAAAACATCACCTCCATCGCCGACTTCATCGCCGCCCGCTACGGCAAGTCACAGACCCTGGCCGTGGTGGTGGCGCTGATCTGCCTGGTGGGCGTGCTGCCTTATATCGCTCTGCAATTGAAAGGCATCGTGCTCGGCGTCAACCTGCTGATCGGCGCCAACGCCGACGCCACCGGCAGCCGCGTACAGGACACCGCGCTGGTGGTGTCGCTGGTGCTGGCGCTGTTCTCCATCGTCTTCGGCACCCGCAGCCTGGACGTGACCGAGCACCACCGTGGCATGGTCCTGGCCATCGCCTTCGAAGCCATCGTCAAACTGCTGGCCTTCCTCGCCGTCGGTGCCTTCGTGGTGTTCAACCTGTACGACGGTTTCGACGACCTGTTCAGCCAGGCCAAGGCCTCGCCGGCCCTCGACGCCTACTGGCAGGAGACCATCAACTGGCCCTCGATGGTGGTGCAGACCGGGGTGGCGATGATGGCGATCATCTGCCTGCCGCGGCAGTTCCAGGTCACCGTGGTGGAGAACATCGAGCCCCAGGACATGCGCATGGCGCGCTGGGTGTTCCCGATGTACCTGGTGCTGGCCGCGCTGTTCGTGGTGCCGATCGCCCTGGCCGGGCAGATGCTCCTGCCGGGCACGGTGATCTCCGACTCCTTTGTCATCAGCCTGCCGCTCGCCGAAGCCCACCCGAGCCTGGCCTTGCTGGCGTTCATCGGCGGCGCCTCGGCCGCCACCGGCATGGTCATCGTCGAGGCCGTGGCGCTGTCGACCATGGTTTCCAACGACATGCTGCTGCCCTGGCTGCTGCGCCGCAACGCCGCCGAGCGCCCGTTCGAAGCCTTCCGCCACTGGATGCTCACGGTGCGCCGGGTGACCATCGTGGTGATCCTGCTGCTGGCCTACGTCAGTTACCGCCTGCTGGGCTCCACGGCGAGCCTGGCGACCATCGGCCAGATCGCCTTCGCCGCCGTCACCCAGTTGACCCCGGCCATGCTCGGCGCCCTGTACTGGAAGCAGGCCAACCGCCGCGGTGTATTCGCCGGCCTGGCCACCGGCACCTTCCTGTGGTTCTACACCCTGGTGCTGCCGATCGCCGCCCACAGCGTCGGCTGGTCGCTGGAGCTGTTCCCGGGCCTGGCCTGGCTGCACGGCAACCCGCTGGACCTGCCGATCACCCCGCTGACCCAGGGCGTGGTGCTGTCGCTGGCGGGCAACTTCATCGTCTTTGCCTGGGTATCGATCCTGTCGCGTACCCGGGTGACCGAGCACTGGCAGGCCGGGCGCTTCATCGGCCAGCAAAGCAGCGCACGACCGAGCCACCGCACCCAACTGGCAGTGCAGATCGACGACCTGCTGCACCTGGCCGCACGCTTCGTCGGCGAGGAACGGGCACGGCAAAGCTTCATTCGTTTTGCCTACCGCCAGGGCAAGGGCTTCAACCCCAACCAGAACGCCGACGGCGAATGGATCGAACACACCGAACGCCTGCTGGCCGGTGTGCTGGGCACCTCCTCGACGCGGGCGGTGGTGAAGGCGGCCATCGAAGGCCGCGACATGCAGCTCGAAGACGTGGTGCGCATCGCCGACGAAGCCTCGGAGGTGCTGCAGTTCAACCGCGCCCTGCTGCAGGGCGCCATCGAAAACATCAGCCAGGGCATCAGCGTGGTCGACCAGTCGCTGCGCCTGGTGGCCTGGAACCGCCGTTACCTGGAACTGTTCAATTACCCGGACGGCCTGATCAGCGTCGGCCGGCCGATTGCCGACATCATCCGCTACAACGCCGAACGCGGGCTGTGCGGCCCCGGCGAAGCGCAGGTCCATGTGGCCCGGCGCCTGCACTGGATGCGCCAGGGCCGCGCCCACACCTCCGAGCGGCTGTTCCCCAATGGCCGGGTGATCGAACTGATCGGCAACCCGATGCCGGGTGGCGGCTTCGTCATGAGCTTCACCGACATCACCCCGTTCCGCGAAGCCGAGCAGGCCCTCAAGGACTCCAACGAAAGCCTCGAGCAGCGGGTTGCCGAGCGCACCCGCGAGCTGTCGCAACTGAACCTGGAACTGACCCAGGCCAAGAGCCACGCCGAGGCGGCAAACAAATCCAAGACCCGCTTCCTCGCCGCGGTCAGCCACGACCTGATGCAGCCGTTGAACGCCGCCCGGCTGTTCTCCGCGGCGTTGTCACACCAGGCCGAGGGGCTCTCGGGCGAGGCCCAGCAACTGGTCCAGCACATGGACAGCTCGCTGCGCTCGGCCGAAGAGCTGATCAGCGACCTGCTGGACATCTCGCGCCTGGAAAACGGCAAGATCACCCCGGATGCCAAGCCCTTCGCCCTCAGCGAACTGTTCGACACCCTGGGCGCCGAGTTCAAGGTGCTGGCCCGCGAACAGGGCCTGGACTTCCGCCTGCGCGGCAGCCGCCTGCGGGTCAACAGCGACATGAAGCTGCTGCGGCGCATCCTGCAGAACTTCCTGACCAACGCCTTCCGCTATGGCAAGAGCCCGATCCTGTTGGGCGTGCGGCGCAACAAGGATCATCTGTGGCTGGAAGTCTGGGACCGCGGCCCCGGCATCGCCGACGACAAGCTGCAAGTGATCTTCGAAGAGTTCAAGCGCCTGGACAGCCATCAGACCCGCGCCGAAAAAGGCCTGGGCCTGGGCCTGGCGATCGCCGATGGCCTGTGCAAGGTGCTCGGCCACCCACTGGAAGTGCGCTCATGGACCGGCAAGGGCAGCGTATTCCGGGTCAGCGTACCGCTGGCCAGCAGTCGCGCGCCCGAGCCGGTGAAACCGGCCGAGCAGGCCGGGCAGCCGCTGGCAGGCCTGCAGGTGCTGTGCGTGGACAACGAAGACAGCATCCTGATCGGCATGAACAGCCTGCTCAGCCGCTGGGGCTGCCAGGTCTGGACTGCGCGCAACCGTGACGAGTGCGCAACCCTGCTCGACCAGGGCCTGCGTCCGCACCTGGCGCTGGTGGATTACCACCTGGACGACGGCGAAGTGGGCACGGAACTGATGGCCTGGCTGCGTACCCGCCTCGGCGAACCGGTACCTGGCGTGGTGATCAGCGCCGACGGCCATGGCGAAACCACCGCCAAGGTCCATGCCGCCGGGCTCGACTACCTGAGCAAGCCGGTCAAGCCGGCCGCCTTGCGCGCGTTGCTCAATCGCCACCTGAGCCTGGTGCAATAGGGGCGTCGTTGGCCGGATCGCTGTCGCCGGCGCCCATGGCCTTTTCCAGCAGGTCGGCCGGCAGGCTCTTGCTGGCCCGGGCGCCGAGCAGCTTGAGCTGTTCGCTGCGGCTGATCAGGTTGCCGCGCCCCTCGCACAGTTTGTTGCGCGCTGCGGCATAGGCCTTGTCCACCTGCTGCAGGCGGTTGCCCAGCTCGTCCAGGTCCTGGATGAACAGCACGAACTTGTCGTACAGCCAGCCTGCCCGTTCGGCGATCTCGCGGGCGTTCTGGCTCTGCCGCTCCTGCTTCCACAGGCTGTCGATGACCCGCAGGGTCGCCAGCAGCGTGGTCGGGCTGACGATCACGATCTGCCGGTCGAAGGCTTCCTGGAACAAGCCCGGCTCGGCCTGCAGCGCCGCCGAGAACGCCGCTTCGATGGGCACGAACAACAGCACGAAATCCAGGCTGTGCAGGCCATCCAGCCGGTTGTAGTCCTTGCTGGAAAGCCCTTTGACATGGCTGCGCAGCGAATGCACATGCTGCTTGAGCGCCGCCTGGGCGACATCATCTTCGGTGGCGCCGACAAACTGCTGGTACGCGGTGAGGCTGACCTTGGAGTCCACCACCACCTGCTTGTCGCCGGGCAACAGGATCAGCACATCGGGCTGGAAGCGCTCGCCATCGGCGCTCTTGAGGCTGACCTGGGTCTGGTATTCGCGGCCCTTCTCCAGGCCGGCGTGCTCCAGCACCCGCTCGAGGATCAGCTCGCCCCAGTTACCCTGGGTCTTCTGGCCTTTGAGGGCCTGGGTCAGGTTGGTGGCTTCGTCGCTCAGGCGCAGATTGAGTTGTTGCAGGCGCTCCAGTTCCTTGCCCAGGGAAAAGCGCTCGCGGGCTTCCTGCTGGTAGCTTTCCTCGACGCGTTTTTCGAAGGACTGGATGCGTTCCTTGAGCGGATCGAGCAACTGCCCGAGGTGTTGCTGGCTGGTCTGGGCGAAGCGCTGCTCGCGCTCGTCGAAGATCTTCGTGGCCATTTCGGCGAACTGGGCGCGCAACTCGTCACGGGAGCCCTGCAGGTCGGCGAGGCGTTGCTGGTGGCTGTCCTGCTGCTCCCGCAGTTCGGCCTCGAGGGCCGCACAACGGGCGTCGAGGCGACGCAGCTCGGCTTCACGGGCAGTGCGTTCGAGGTTCCAGGCATGGGCGGCATCGCGGGCGTTGTCGCGGTCGATCTGCAGCAAGTCCAGCTCACGGGCCTGGGCGGCAAGGTTGGCCTGCTTGACTGCGTTGGCCTGGCCGAGGTCGCTGATCTCGTCGCGGCTGGCCTCCAGTTGCGCCTGCAATCCTTCCTGGGCCAGCAGCGCGCTGTTGAGGCGCTCTTCCTGCAAGGCCAGTTGCGCCTGGCGATCCGCCTGCCCTCGCTGCCAGCGCAGCAACAATGCGGCGGACGGTACCAGCGCCAGCACCACGCCCAGCATCACGCTGGCCAGATCCAATGCAACCATCGACAGCATGCTCACCCCCGGAAAAAAGTCCCGCAGAGCTTACCAGCCCACACGCCTGATGCTGCACTCAGCCTTGCGGCAATTGCCCGAGCAGGCGCCGCGCTTCTGACGAGCCCTTGGCGGCGGCCTGCTGCAACCAGTGGCGCGCCTGTTCCGGCTCATTGACTTCGGGCAGGCTGCACAGCCGGCCGTATTCCAGTTGCGCACGTCGATCGCCTGCACGGGCCGCCTGTCGCAACAGCTCATGACCTATGCGACGATCGCGGGCATTGCCGCAATCACGACAGAGCATCTGCCCCAGCCGGCTCTGCGCCACCACCACACCTTCGCGCGCGGGCTGCTTGAGCAGCCGGCCGGCGAAATGCTTGACCTGTGGCCTGTCGCCCAGCCGTGGATTATCCAGCAGCCACAGCGCCACCTTCAGGGAAAAGCGCCGGGGTTCGGAAACGGGTGATGGAGACGCAACAGGCTCGGAGGGTTTACCGCGAAACTTCATAAAAAAGGGCGAGACATTTCTTGGGGCGCGCACTCTACCCGATTTTTCCGACGACTGCCCGAGGCATTTTTGAAGATTTTTTCGATTCTGCCGAAATTTTTTCTTGACCTTTCCGGGGTGATTTTTTAGCCAGTACTACAACCATGAAGAATTGTCGGACAGCCCTTCACAAGCTGGCACACCCGTCCTAGAGCAAGCGCTCGGGACAATCCACAGAAGCTGTGGATAACTCGGTGGACAACCGCTTCCGACAACCCGCAAACCCCGGTGGAATGGGGCTTACAGTCAAACTGTCGATTTTTTCACCAGCTAAAAAAAGTGTTTTTTTTCATTGACTTGTCCCCTCGAGCAAGTCAATGGGCAAGGCTTGCCGAAGCGTTACAGCGGCGTGACAACGGTCGCTCCAAGTGTGCACAAGCGCCCCAAAGCGAGGCGGCACCCTGCACCATCGCGGCCGTTCGCACCTGAAACCGGGGCTTCACAGCGCCGACCAAAGCAGACATAATGCTCGGCTCGCCAGGCGAAAGAAAAAAAGCTTGCCACTGGCGTGCGTCGCCGGTAACCTTGCCGCCGTTAGTACCAAGCTGAAAGTCAATTCTGGCCAAAGCGGTCCTTGCAGCATCGCCCACTCCCAAGGGCCATCCTGCTGAAAACAGGACCCGCCACCAAAGCTCCCCAGGCAAATCCATACCCGCCCTGCCGAGCCCTCCAGCCGATTGAACAGGATCCTCACCCCAAGGCGCAGAACCTTGCCGTGGCGTGTTGCCTGTCCTCCGAAGTACCTACCAGTCAGCCCAAGGCGCCACTACCTTATTTGCGCTCATCACTGGCTGCCCTGTTCCAGACAGGTTCTTCCGCATTTACCGACTAAAGGTCTGCGTGACTGGAACGTTTGAAATATATACGGCTCAAAATGCCGTATCTCATGCAGGAACGTCCTAACAATGATGAATCATGACACCCGTACCCAAGCGGCCATCCGCACCCTGACCCAGGCTTTCGCCCCTCTGAACTGCATCATTCTCGCCTCGCGCAAGAACAGCTTCAGCTTCACCCTGGTCGATGAAAACGGCATCGCCCAACACAGCGAACGCCTGTACCCCGAGCAATACACCCGTGCCGAACCGCTGCAAGCGATCATCGACCGGACTCGTCAGGCGCTGGTCGCCTGACGCAACACCCCTTCTTCCAAGCCCCTCGTTCGAGGGGCTTTTGCTGTCTGCAGATCCCTTTCGATAGCCTCCCGCCACCTTCCGTTTTTAAGCACCGATCGGCATATGAGTTATAACGAGAAGCCGGAAACGATTTAAAAACAGCCCTTTACAGCGCAAATATGACACTACACTTCAACTCAAGCGGCCTTGCCCGCTTCCGGCGGGCCTGACCCCGACCCACCTGCTGCCAAGCACCAGCGTCCCGCCGGCCACTTTCGAGTCGAGAGCACCATGGGTATCGCCGCGAGCGAATTGAGCCAATACGTGATCCGTCCCACGCTGATCTATCTGGACCGTCACTGCCCCAGCGCCGAAGCGCTACTACTGGGCGTGGCGGCCAGCGAATCGGCCCTCGGCGCGGCCCTGCACGACCGCCGCGGCCACGGCCTCTACCGCATCGGCGAATTGCGTCATCAACTCCTCTGGGATGACTTTCTCGCCCGCGATCCGGAACTGGCGAGCCTGGTGCGTGGTCTGGCTAGTCAACATGCCTTTCTCAACGGTCCACACATGGAACTGACGGTGAATTTGCGCTACGCCACCGCCATTGCATGGATGCTCATCGAAGAACAGGCGCCTCGATTGCCCGACGCCGACGATCTGATCGGCCTGGCAAGAATTTGGCGCCAGATATTTCAGCCCCAGGGCAGGCTGCGCGACTTCACCCGGGCCTGGCAGGCCTGCATCGCGCCCCTGCACCACCAGGCATGTTAGGAAAATTACTACATTAAAAAACGGAAAAAATTACCAAACTTAGTCGGATTGTCCTACAAAACCGCTCTATCTCCGGCGATTCAGCCTATAGCGCGCCCAGAGAAATGTTGGTAATTTGCGCCCCGGTGATCCCCTGGAGTTCTAATAATGAAAAAAGTCACACTCATCAAAACCACCCTCAGTCTCGCTGTCGCCTTTGCCTCGTCCAACCTCCTCGCCAGCGGCTTTGCCCTCAACGAGCAAAGCATCAGCGGCATGGGTACCGGTTTCGCCGGTCGTTCTTCTGCCGCTGACGACGCCAGCACCGTGTTCGGCAACCCCGCCGGCATGTCTCGCCTGAAACGCGAACAGGTCACCGTGGGCGGCGCCGCGGTCATTGCCAAGACCGATATCAAGAACGGCCGCGGCACCTTCGGCGGCAGCAACGACGGCGACATGGTTCCGGTCGTGGGCGTGCCCATGGGCTACTACGTCAAGCCGATCGATGAGCACTGGGCGTTCGGCTTTGGCATGTACGTTCCTTTCGGCCTGCTGACCGACTACGAAAAAGGCTTTGCCGGCCGCTACTTCGGCAGCAAGTCCGAAGTTCAGGTGGTCACCCTGCAGCCAACCGTTTCCTACGCCTTCAACGACAAGGTCTCGATCGGTTTCGGTCCGACCATCAACCGTATCGAAGGCGCCCTGGAGTCCGCGGCACTGAACCGTGGCAGCCTGGGCAGGAACGACGGCAAGGTGAAGATCTCCGGTGACGACACCGCCATCGGCTACAACATCGGCATCCTGGTCCAGGCCACCGACAGCACCCGCGTCGGCCTGACCTACCACTCGATGGTCGACTACAAGCTCGAAGGCGACACCAAGATCCAGGGCTCTGGCTTCAGTGTCTTCAACGGCTCCAAATACGACGCCTCGCTGAAGATCAAGACCCCGGAATCGGTGGACTTCTCGATCACCCACGAGCTGGACGACCAGTGGACCCTCTACGCAGGCAGCACCTGGACCCGCTGGAGCCGCCTGGAAGCCATCACCGTCAACAACAAGGGCGTGCCCGCAGCACTGGCACCGACCCTGGGTCAGATCAGCGAAGAGCAGAACTGGCATGACACCTGGGCACACGCCATCGGCGCGTCCTACAAGCTGAACAAGGAATGGGTACTGCGTACCGGCTTCACCGTCGACCAGTCGCCGACCAACAACGTCAACCGCTCCCCGCGCATCCCGACGGGCGACCGCAAGATCTTCAGCATCGGCGCCGGCTGGAGCCCGAACGAAGACATGACCATCGACGTGGCTTACTCCTACCTGTGGGAAGAAGACGCGAAAATCAACCAGACCACGTCGCCGACCGACCCTGCACACTTCAAGGGTTCGTACAGCGCCACCTACGAGAACAGTGCACACGGCGTGGGCGCATCCCTCACCTACCGCTTCTGATTTCGCCTCTGGTTGTGTGAAGAAACCGCCCTCGTGGCGGTTTTTTCATGCCCCCGACCTGACCCGCCACTCGTCTCCCAGACTCGCCCGGAGGAAGTCCTGAAAGGCGCGCACCTTGGGCGTGAGGGCGAAGCGGTCGGTGACGCACAGGTAGATATCCATCGGCTCTGCCTGGGCGTAGGCCTGGTCCGCGCTGGCGTACTCGAACAACGGCACCAGCTCGCCCCGCTCGAGAAAAGGTCGGGCGACAAATTCGGCGAGCCGGGTGATACCCCCATCGCGAGCCGCCATCTGCGCCAGTACATCGATGTCGTCGCTGATCAGTACGTCGCCGAACTCCGCGTCGAAACGTAGCCCGTCCCGCACGAACCCCCAGCGCAGGAAGCGCCCGTCCACGGGGTAGCGAAATACCAGGCAGCGACGCTGCTTGAGCTCTTCCGGGCTTTGCGGCCAGCCCTCGCGCGCCAGGTAACCGGGCGAGGCACAGCAGATGAAGGGCACCTGGGCGATATGCCGGGCCAGCAGGCCATCTTCCAGTTGCGGGGTAATGCGCAGGCTCACGTCCACGCCCTGGCGCGCGTGGTCGACCTTGTTGTCACTCGTAAGCAGTTCAATCGAAAGCCGCGGATAAAGCGCGCTGAACGCTGGAATCAGTCCGGCCAGTACATGCCGGCCGAATGCCGAGGTGGTGGCGATGCACAACCGGCCCTGGGGTTCACTGTCCACTGTAGTCACCGCCCGCTGCGCCTCTTCCAGATCGCGCTCGATGTACCGGACCTTCTCGTAGTACAGCGTTCCACTGGGCGTCAGCACCATGCTGCGCGTGGTGCGGGACAGCAGGCGTACCTGCAGGTGCGTTTCGAGACGGGCGATATTCTGGCTCACCGCCGCCGCGCTCAGGCCGAGACTGCGGGCGCCGCCGGCGATGCTGCCGGCTTCCACCACCTTGATGAAGCTCTTGATCAGACCCAGCAGATTCACGGGCGGCCTCCTGGGATTCGTAAGTTTCCCTTTATAAAGACCTAAGCCCTGCCCGTCTACTTGAGCGGGCGGCTGCCTTGCTAACCTGCGGCCTCCCCATCGAATCACCGCGAGGAAACGCTATGACTGCATCCGCCACCACCCGCCGCCGCAAACTGGGCGTGCGCGCCACGCCCTATGTCTTTGCGTTCTATATGTCATCGATCATGGCGTTGCTGATGTGCTTCGTGATCACCGCCGCCAACAGCGGGATCAACGAGTACTATCTGGGCAACGTGCTGAAGGCCTACCAACTGGCCATGCCGGTGGCGTTCGCCTGTGTGCTGGTGGTGCGCCCGATCGTCATCAAGCTGGTGTCGTGGACCGTGCATCCCGCCAAATGATCAGGGCTGCGAGGCGATGGCCTTTTCGATAGCCGCTTTGAAGTCCGGGTCGTCCGGCTTGGTCAGGCTGGAGAAACTGGCCACCACCTTGCCCTGGCGGTCGACCACGTACTTGTAGAAATTCCACTTCGGCGCGCTGCTCTGGCGAGCCAGCTCAAGGAACAGCGGCGTGGCGTTGTCGCCGCGCACCCGCTGCGCCTCACTCATGGTGAAGGTCACGCCGTAGTTGGCGTAGCAGACCTTGGCGGTCTTCTCGCTGTCGGCGTCTTCCTGCCTGAAGTCGTTGGACGGCACGCCGAGCATCTCCAGACCCTGCCCGTGATACGCCTTGTACACCGCTTCGAGCCCTTCGAACTGCGGCGCGAAACCACAATAGCTGGCGGTATTGACCACCACCAGGGGCTTGCCACCGAACTGCTCGCACAAATCGATCCGGTCCTTGGAGCGCAGCTTCGGCAATTCGCCCTGCAATAAGGCCGGACAGCCTGCGGCGAAGGCAAAGCTGCTGAAACCGAACAGGACAGAGGCAATCAACAGACGGCGTGCGTGCATGAAGGTTCTCCTTTTGATGTGCGAACCTTCAGCCTACGCCTAACAGACGCTCATGCCCAACTGCATCAACGCCAGCCCGCCCTTCTGCCAGCCCCACCAGGCCAGCACCAGCAGCAACGCCGCCAGCGCCAGCCCGGCGAGCCAGGCGCCGTAGCGACTCACGCCGCCCCCGCCGACGCCTGCAACCGCGCCACCGGACGCTCGCGCACCGGCCAGTTGAGCGCCGCCGCCAGCAGGCTGAGCAGGATCGAGATCTGCCAGACCAGGTCGTAGTTGCCGGTCTGGTCATACACCAGACCGCCCAGCCAGCCACCGAGGAAGGCGCCCAACTGGTGGAACAGGAAGACGATTCCGCCGAGCATCGACAGGTTGCGCACGCCGAACAGGGTCGCCACCGTACCGTTGGTCAACGGTACGGTGGACAGCCACAGCAGGCCCATGGCGATGCCGAACAGATAGGCACTGAATTCGCTCACCGGCGCCCACAGGAACAGCACGATCACCACCGCACGCAGCAGGTACAGAGCGGCCAGCAGACGTGGCTTGGACATGCGCCCGCCGAGCCAACCGGCCGTGTAGGTACCCACGATATTGAACAACCCGACCAGCGCCAGCACCGTGGTGCCGATGGTCGCCGGCAGGTGCTGGTCCACCAGGTAGGCCGGCAGGTGCACGCCGATGAACACCACCTGGAAGCCACAGACGAAGAAGCCCAGCGCCAGCAGCCAGAAGCCCGGGTGAGCACAGGCTTCGCGCAGCGCTTCACCGAGGGTCTGTTCATGACCCTGGGCCGGCAGCGGCCGGTCCTTGAGCATCGTCACCAGCGGCACGATGAAGGCCACCATCAGGCCCAGTACCAGCAGCGCCACCGACCAGCCCAGCCAGTTGATCAGCCCGAGGGTGCCGGGCAGCATGGCGAACTGGCCGAAGGAGCCGGCGGCGCTGGCAATGCCCATGGCCATGCTGCGTTTTTCCGGCGGCACGGCACGACCGACCACACCGAGGATTACCGAGAACGAGGTGCCGGAGAGGCCGATACCGATGAGCAGGCCGGCACTCAGCGACAGGGAAACCGGCGAGTCCGACAACCCCATCAGTACCAGCCCGCTGGCATAGAGGATGCCACCGATCACCACCACCCTGGCCGCGCCGAGGCGGTCGGCCAAAGCGCCGGCAAAGGGTTGGGCCAACCCCCAGATCAGGTTCTGCAAGGCAATGGCGAAGGCGAACACGCCGCGGCCCCAGCCGAATTCGGCGCTCATCGGCGCCAGGAACAGGCCGAAGCCGTGTCGCACGCCCAGCGACAACGCGAGGATCAGGGCCGCGCCCAGCAGGATCCAGCCACTGGTTCGCCATACGGATGTCATTGTTATTCGCTCCTGTGCCGGGTGGAATATGCGGGTATATACCCGCTTGATGTCGTCAAAAACTCAAGCCAACTGTTTCAGCAGACGGACCAGTTCATCGCGCTGATCCTCGCCCAGGGTGTCTATCAACTGCGTCTGGGCCTGCTCCCAGGCAGGCTCGGCATCACGCAGGCGCGCCACGCCCAACTCGGTCAGCAACACCAGGCGGTTGCGCAGATCGTCGCCCTCGGCCAGGGCCACCAGGCCATCGGCCTCAAGCACCTTGAGGTTGCGGCCCAAGGTGCTGCGGTCCAGGCCCATGGCGTCGGCCAGGGACGAGATGCTCGGCTTGTCGAGGCGTTGCAGGTGCCGCAGCAGGGAAAACTGGGCGACATTGATGCCGAAGCCGGCAAGGGCTTCGTCGTAATGCCGGCTCACCCCTCGGGCAGCGCGACGCAAATGGGTGCAGATGCAGGTACTGGTCAACATGAATGCATGTATATACCCGCATCTTTTGTTACACAATGGGGAATTACAAAATATTTCAGCCCAGAGTCAGGGCAAGGCTGAGCAATACCGCCAGTTCGAGCAGTTCCAGCAAGGCGCCCGCGGTGTCGCCGGTGGTGCCACCCAGCCGTCGCATCATCGAGCGTCGCAGCATCAGGAATACCCCGGTAGCGACGACCAGCGCCAGCCAGCCACCGAGCATCAGGCAAGCCCCGGCGCTCGCCCCCAGCACCCAGTACGCCGCCTGGCGCGGCAGATGGTCTTTCAGCGCCTGTCCCAACCCACCGGGGCGCACATAGGGCGTGGTGAGGAACAGCGCCAGCATCGCCGCCCGCCCTAGCACCGGTGCCAGCAGCAACAACGCGCCCTGCCCGGCCTCCACCAGCGCCAGCAGTGCGCAGAACTTCAGCAGCAGCACCAGCACCAGGGTGACCACGGCAATCGGCCCGCTGCGCGGGTCCTTCATGATGGTCAGGGTGCGCTCTCGGTCGCCGAAACCGCCCAGCCAGGCATCGGCGCTGTCGGCCAGCCCGTCCAGGTGCAGGCCGCCACTCAGCATGACCCAGGCCGCCAGCAGCAGCGCGGCATGCAACAGCGGCTGCGTGCCCTGCAGCAAGCCATCGAATCCCCACAGCAGCAGGCCGAAGAGCAAACCCACCAGCGGATAGAACAACAACGAACGGCCGTTCTGTTGCGGCGATGGCATGCCCGGCAGACTCACCGGCAGGCTGCTGAGAAATTGCAGGGCGATCCAGAAGGGCAACATGGGTCTGTCTCTCTCGGCTCAGCTCAAACCGTGGGAGCCGGCGTTGCCGGCGATGGCGCCAGAACAGGCAACCGGGTTGTCAGCACCGGCCTCATCACTGCGGTTCGGCGCTCCGACAAGACTAGCGCCCACGAGAACCCGACCATCCGCCTCGACATGCACGCGATGCAATGCGCCATGCCCCACCTGCACCTGCAGCAACTGCTCCTTCGGCAGCCCACGGGCACGGGCCAGCAACAGGCGCATCACGCCGCCATGGGTCACCAGCAGCACCCGCTCGCCGGCATAGCTCTTCTGCAAAAGCTCCAGCGCTGCCGACACCCGCTCGGCAAAGGCCGCCACCGGCTCACCGCCCGGGGGCGTGAAGCCGTAGGGATCGGCCCAGAACTGTCCCAGCTCGGCTTCGTGGTCCTGCATCAGATCGAGGGCACTGCGCCCTTCCCAGTCGCCGAAATGCAGCTCCTGAAAACCTGGCTCAAGCGTCAATGGCAAGCCAAGGCCTTCAGCCAGCACCTCGGCAAAACGCGCGCAGCGCTGCAACGGCGAGCTCACCAGCCGATCCCAGGGACCGGCCTCGGCCACCGCCGCGTGCATCTGCGCCCAGCCGATGTCGGTCAGGGCATCGTCGAGACTGCCGCGAAAGCCGCCGCCCAGTTCGGTCTCGCCGTGGCGCAGCAGGTCGAGGATCATGCCGGGCGATCCGCCACCGACGCCTCGGCGAAGGTCGCCATCTGCCCGTGCAGATCACAGGCCAGACGCAGCAGCGGTACCGCCAGCGCCGCACCGCTGCCCTCGCCCAGGCGCAGGCCCAGTTCCAGCAGTGGCTCGCCCTCCAGCTCCGCCAGCACCCGGCGATGGCCAGGCTCGGCACCACGATGACCGAACAACAGCCACGGGCGGCAGGACGGGTTGATCCGCGTCGCCACCAGCGCCGCCACGGTGCAGATGAAACCGTCCACCAGCACCGCCACGCCTTCCTGGGCGCAAGCCAGGTAAGCGCCCACCAGCGCGGCGATCTCCAGACCACCGACATGCAGCAGCGCCTGCATCGGATCGCGCATCGCGTCACCGTGCAGCGTCAATGCCGCCTCGATCACGTCGGCCTTGTGCCGCACCCCGGCGGCGTCCAGGCCAGTGCCCGGCCCGCTCAGTTCGATGGCCGGGCAACCGAGCAGCGCGCAGGCCAGCGCGCTGGCAGCGGTGGTATTGCCGATGCCCATCTCGCCACCGATAAACAGCCGTGCGCCCGCCTGCACCGCCCGCAAGGCGCTGTCGCGTCCAGCGTGCAGCGCGCGCTCGCCCTGCGCCGCCGTCATCGCCGGCCCTCGGGCGAAGTTGGCAGTGCCCGGCGCAATGCGCTCGTGACGCACGCCCGGGAGGTCCAGCGCCAGATTCACCGTGCCCAGATCCACCACTTCCAGCCGTGCATCCAGTTGCCGGGCAAGCACGCTGATGGCCGCACCGCCGCTGACGAAGTTGAGCAGCATCTGCCCGGTAACTTCCTGCGGATAGGCGGAAATGCCTTCGGCGACCACCCCGTGGTCACCGGCGAAGATGCTGATCCACACCTGTTCCAGCGTCGGCTTGAGGCGGCCCTGCAAGGCCGCCAGCTCCACAGTCACCTGTTCCAGCCGGCCCAGCGAACCGGCCGGCTTGGTCAATTGCTGCTGACGGGCCAACGCCTCGGCACGCACCTGTGGGTCGGCGGCGCGACACGGATTCAGCCACCACTGTTGACTCATGATTCGGCTCCCTTGAGGAAAAGCGGCAGGCCGGCGACGGTGAGCACCACGCGCTGGCAACGTGCGGCGACGGCCTGGTGCAACCAGCCCGCCTCATCGACATAACGACGGGTCAGTTCGCCCATGGGCACCACGCCCAGCCCGGTTTCGTTGCTGACCAGGATGATTTCTCCCGGCAATTCCGGCAGGCAGGCCAGCAGCGCATCACGCTCGGCGGCCAGGCGCTCGGGATCGTCGAGCATCAGCAGATTGGTCAGCCACAGGGTCAGGCAGTCCACCAGCAGGCAGCGGTCGGCGGCGGCTTGGGCACGCAGCACACGGGCCAGCGCCAGGGGTTCTTCGATCAGGCCCCATTCGGCGGGGCGACGCTCGCGGTGCAGTTGCACCCGGGCGTTCATTTCACCGTCCAGTGGTTCGCTGGTGGCGATGTAGGTGACCGCCAGGCCGCTGGCCACGGCCCGCTGTTCGGCGAGGCGGCTCTTGCCCGAGCGGGCACCGCCGAGGATCAGGTTGAGCATGTCAGTCCAGCCCACAGAGTTGACGGAGCCGGGCGCAATCCAGGTGCTTGTCCACCAGATCGGCCAGGCGTTCGATGTCCCGCTCGCGCAGGGCGTGGTAGTCCACCCGCTCGACCTCGCCGAGCCCCGCCCAGCGCAGCAGCGCCGCGCAGGAGTCCGGCGACTCGAACAGGCCGTGCAGGTAGGTGGCGAGGATCTGCCCGTCGGCGCTGATGGCACCGTCACGGCGACCGTCCGCCAGGCGAACCGCCGGCTGCTCCAGCGCCGGCCCGGAGGTGACGCCCGCATGGATCTCGTAGCCGCCGATGGCGGCCTGCTCCAGCTCCAGCACGCCGCTGACATTGCGCAGTTGCTTCTCCGCCTCCAGCACCGTGGCGTAGTCCAGCAGGCCGAGGCCGCGACTGCTGCCGGCGGCACCTTCGAGGCCCAGCGGATCGTGGACCTCGCGACCGAGCATCTGCAGCCCGCCGCAAATACCCAGCAGCTTGCCGCCGTAGCGCAGGTGGCGGGCAATCGCCTGCTCCCAACCGCGCTCGCGCAGTTGGGCAAGGTCGCCGCGCACGCTCTTGGAGCCGGGCAGGATGATCAGGTCGGCCGGCGGGATCGGCTGGCCGGGGCCGACGAATTGCAGGTCCACCTGCGGGTGCAGGCGCAACGGATCGAAATCGGTGTGGTTACTGATGCGCGGCAGCACCGGCACGATCACCTTGAGCACCTGGGCCGCCTTGTCGCCCTGACGTTGGTCGATGCCGTCCTCGGCCTCCAGATGCAGATCGGTGACATAGGGCAACACGCCCAGCACCGGTTTGCCGGTGCGTGCCTCCAGCCAGTCGAGGCCCGGTTGCAGCAGGGCGATATCGCCGCGGAAGCGGTTGATGACAAAGCCCTTGACCCGCGCCTGCTCGCTCGGCGACAGCAACTCCAGGGTGCCGACCAGGTGGGCGAAGACGCCGCCGCGGTTGATGTCGGCGATCAGGATCACCGGGCAGTCCACCGCTTCGGCAAAACCCATGTTGGCGATATCGCCGGCACGCAGGTTGATCTCGGCCGGCGAGCCTGCGCCCTCCACCATCACCACCGGATACGCGGCACTGAGTCGCTGGTGCGAGGCCAGCACCGCCTGCATGGCGATGGCCTTGTAGTCGTGATAGGCCACCGCGTTCATGCTGGTGACCGCCCGGCCATGGACGATGACCTGGGCGCCAGTGTCGCTGTTGGGTTTGAGCAGCACCGGATTCATGTCGGTATGAGGCTCAAGCCCTGAAGCCTGGGCCTGCACCGCCTGGGCCCGGCCGATCTCGCCGCCGTCGGCGGTTACCGCGCTGTTCAGCGCCATGTTTTGCGGCTTGAACGGCACCACGCCGACGCCCTGGCGCTTGAGCCAGCGGCACAGCGCGGTCACCAGGGTGCTCTTGCCGGCGTCGGAGGTGGTGCCTTGCACCATCAGCGTGGTCATGCCTGCTCCTTGCGGTAGTCATTCAGTGCGGCGGCCAGTCGCTGCCAGTCGGCGTCTTCGGCGGGCAGGCCGAAGCGCAGGGCCGGCGGTTGTTCGAACAGGCGCAGGAGAATGCCGCGCCGCGCCATGAAATCGTGGAAGGCCGCAGCCTGGTCGAGGCGCAGGTACTGGAACAGATCGCAACCGCCCGCGGGTACGAGGCCGGCCTTTTCCAGCAGTGCAGCGAGACGAGCACGGGCGGCGGCGCAGCGTTCAGTCTGCAACTGCTGGCTGGCGCGGTCGCTGAAGCAGGCCTGGGCCAGTGCCCGGGTCGGACCGCTGACGGACCAGGGCCCCAACTCCTCGGCCAGGGCCCGCAGCAATGAAGGCTGGGCCAGCACGCAGCCGAGGCGCACACCCGCCAGCCCGAAGAACTTGCCAAACGAACGCAGCACGATCAGCCCTTCCCGCTCACTGCAGGCAGCGATGCTGTCAGCCGGGGTGTTGTCCATGAACGCCTCGTCCACCAGCAGCCAGCCGCCGTGTCGGGCCAACCGTTGATGCCAGTCGAGCAAGGTGTCCACCGGCACCACGCGACCGGTGGGGTTGTTGGGGTTGACCACCACCAGCACATCCAGATCGTCCAGGCGCTCCGCCAGTTGCGCTTCGTCCAGCTCCAGCACCTGGTGACCGGCGCGGCGCCAACCTTCGGCGTGCTCGGCATAGCAAGGCGAAAGCACCCCGACGGTACCCCGTGGCCGCAGCCGTGGCAGAGCCTGGATCGCCGCCTGGGAACCGGCCACGGGCAACAGCTGCGAGACGCCGTAATAGGCCGCCGCCGCGCGCTCCAGGCCGTCGTCGGTTTCCGGCAGCCGCGCCCAGGCGCTCAGGGGAATCTCGGGAATCGGGAAAGACCAGGGCGCGATGCCGCTGGACAGGTCCAGCCAGTCTTCACGGGCGATCCCATAGCGCTCGATCGCCCGCAGCAGGCGACCACCGTGTTCAAGCATAAAACTCAGCTCCCAGACACAGCAGCAGCAACCACAACCAGACGCCCTGGCAGACCAGCCGCCAGCCGCGCTCGATGGAACCGGCATCGGCCGGCTCGCCTTCACCCAAGCGGGCGCGCTCGTGCAATTCACCATGGTAGACCGCAGGGCCGCCCAGCTCGACGCCGAGGGCGCCGGCACCCGCGGCCATCACCGGGCCGGCGTTGGGGCTGTCCCACTGCGGTGCCTGCTGGCGCCAGCACTTCAGGGCCAGACGGGTCTTGCCCAGCAGCGCGTAGGTCAGCGCCACCAGCCGCGCGGGAATGTAGTTGAGGACATCGTCGATCCGTGCCGCGGCCCAGCCAAAGCGCTCGAAACGTTCATTGCGGTAGCCCCACATGGCATCCAACGTGTTGCTCAGGCGATAGAGCACCACACCCGGTGCGCCAGCCACGACAAACCAGAACAGCGCGGCAAACACCGCGTCGCTGCCGTTCTCCAGCACCGATTCGGTGGCGGCGCGAGCGACGGCGGTCTCGTCCAGTTCGCGGGTCTGCCGGCTGACCAGATAGCCGACGCGCTTGCGGGCCTCTTCCAGATCGCCACCGCGCAGCGCATCGGCCACCGGCTGCACGTGCTCGCCGAGGCTGCGCAGGCCGAGGGCGCAATACAGCGCAAGAATTTCCACCAGCCAACCGATGTACGGCAGCCAGGACAAGGCCGTGACCAGCAGGGTCAAGGGCACCACGGCGAGGAACCAGGCGGTGACGCCATGGCTGCGCCAGCCCCGCCCACCGGCGTTGAACCGCTGCTCCAGGCGCCCGGCCATGTTGCCGAAGGCCACCAGCGGATGCCCGCGCCGTGGTTCGCCCAGCAGCGCATCCAGCGCCACGCCGGCAACGGTCAGCAAGGCCACACTCATTCGGTTTCTCCCCATTGATTGGCAAACAGCATGTCCGCCAGCGGTCGCGGCGTGGTCCAGCCTTCCAGCGCCAGCATCGGCGCCGGGTAGAACGCGTGCACCGGTCCCAGGCAGAGGATCGCCAGCGGCTTGGCCCCCGCCGGCATGCCCAGCAGGTCGGCGAGCGCTTCGGGATCGAACAGCGATACCCAGCCCATGCCCAGCCCTTCGGCGCGGGCGGCCAGCCACAGGTTCTGGATGGCGCAGGACAGCGAGGCCAGGTCCATCTCCGGCAGGGTGCGACGGCCGAAGATATGCGGTTCGCGCTTGTCCATCAGGGCGGCTACCAGCACTTCGGCGCAGTCGTTGATGCCCTCGACCTTGAGCTTCATGAATTCGTCGGAACGCTGGCCCAGTGCTTCGGCGGTGCGCAGGCGCTCGTCTTCCACCAGCGCCTGGATGCGCTGGCGCAGCTCGCGGCGGGTGATACGGATAAAACGCCAGGGCTGCATCAGGCCGACACTGGGCGCCTGATGAGCCGCTTCCAGCAAGCGCGCCAGCAGTTCGGGGGCGACTTCACCACCGCTGAAGTGGCGCATGTCGCGGCGCTCGCCGATGGCGCGGTAGATCGCCGCGCGTTCGGCCGGGCTGTAGGCGTGATCGCTCATGGCGCCAGCAGCGCCGCCGTCGCATCAGGGTTGGACGGAAAGTAGAAATGCACGTAGGAGGCGGTCAGCCGGCCGATGCGGTACACCGCTTCCGCACCGCGTCCGCCGTTGGGGCTCTGCCCGCGGGCGACCGGCTCCAGCTCGGTACTGGTCAGGGAGTGGTGATAGGTGTGCCCACGCAACGTGCCTTCCGGCAGTTCCACGGCCTGCAAGGCCAGGGCCGCGAGGCGCTTCTGCATCACCGCTTCGCCCGCCAGCAGGCCGGCCAGCTCGGCGCGCTCGCCAGCGACGTCGGTGAGGGCCTCGAGCAGGTACAGCATGCCGCCACACTCGGCCAGCAACGGCTTACCAGCCTGGTGGTGGGCGCGGATGGCGGCCAGCATCGGGGCATTGCCCGCGAGGGCATGGTGATGCAGCTCCGGATAGCCACCGGGCAAGTACAGGCTGTCGGCCTCGGGAATCGCACCGTCATGAATCGGCGAGAAGAAGCTCAGCTCCGCGCCCATGGCCCGCAGCAGATCGAGGTTGGCGCCATAGGTGAAGGCGAAGGCTTCGTCACGGGCCACCGCGATGCGCACGCCCTGCAAGCGGCGCTCGGTGGCGACCGGCTCGGGCGCGGCAAAGGCCACCGGGGGCGGCAGCGACGACTGGCAACTGTCGCCGAGGGCCTTGGCGGCGGCATCGAGACGCAGGTCGAGGTCAGTCAGCTCGCTGGCCTGGACCAGCCCCAGATGCCGGCTCGGCAGTTCGATAGCGGTTTCCCGCGACAGTCCACCGTACCAGCGCAGCCCTTCGGTCAGGCTGCCTTCCAGCAGTTGCGCATGGCGCAGCGAGCCGACACGGTTGGCCAGCACACCGGCAAACGGCAGGTCCGGCTGATAGCGCGCCAAGCCAAGGGCCAGGGCGCCGAAGGTCTGGGCCATGGCAGTGCCGTCGATCACTGCCAGCACCGGTACGCCAAAATGGCGGGCCAGGTCGGCGCTGGACGGCGTACCGTCGAACAGCCCCATCACGCCCTCGATCAGGATCAGGTCGGCTTCGGCGGCCGCCTCCCAGAGCAGGCGACGGCTTTCTTCGGCGCCGACCATCCACAGGTCGAGCTGATACACCGGCGCGCCGCTGGCGCGCTCGAGAATCATCGGGTCAAGGAAATCAGGGCCGCACTTGAACACCCGCACCTCGCGCCCCTGGTTGCGATGCAGGCGCGCCAGGGCGGCGGTGACGGTGGTCTTGCCCTGGCCGGAGGCCGGCGCGGCGATCAGCACCGCCGGGCAATGCCGGGTGTCGCTCATAGTTCGACGCCCTTCTGCGCCCGGATACCGGCCTGGAAGGCGTGCTTGATCATGCCCATTTCGGTGACGGTGTCGGCCAGTTCGATCATGTCGTCCTTGGCGCCGCGGCCGGTGACGATCACGTGCTGCATCGGCGGACGCGCCTGCAGGTCGGCGAGCACCTGGTCGAGATCCAGATAACCGTGCTTGAGGGCAATGTTCAGTTCGTCGAGGACCACGAAGCCGATGGCCGGATCCTGCAGCAGTTGCCGGGACACCGCCCAGGCCGCTTCGGCGGCGGCGATGTCGCGCTGGCGGTCCTGGGTTTCCCAGGTAAAGCCCTCGCCCATCACGTGGTAGCGCACCTGCTCGGGGAAGCGACGGAAGAACAGCTCTTCGCCGGTGGCATTGCGGCCCTTGATGAACTGCACCACGCCGCACTGCATGCCGTGGCCCATGGCCCGGGCAAGCATGCCGAACGCCGAACTGCTCTTGCCCTTGCCGTTGCCGCTGAGCACCAGCAGCAGGCCGCATTCGTTGGGGGCATTGGCGATACGCTCGTCGATCACCGCCTTCTTGCGCTGCATGCGCGCCAGGTGGCGTTCGTCACGTTCGGTGGATTCGGTCATCGGGATCTCCGCGAGCCACTGTCGGCCCAGGCTGGACCGAAATCAACGGCCAGTGGCGACAGATAAGGGATGGTGGCACACGGAACACGCGCAGAAGCCAGGCGGCGTCGCCCGGAAAACCGCGCATCACCCTCCGTGATGCCGTTGAACTGTCGCAGGCCGGTCTCCGGGCTCATGAGCGGGTAGCGAAACCCTGGCCGGGCGCCTTCCCGGGTGACGACACCCAGTGGCCATGCGCAGCCTTGACTCATTTACCGTTGCGGGGGCAGCGCCGGAATGACGCGTGCCTGACGCGCTCACCGGCTTCCCTGTTTCACCCTGTCGGCCGGCGGGCCACAGAGCACCTGAAACAAGTCGCGAAGGTTAGAGGGTTGCATCCGGAGCGTCAATGAAAGGCGCCCTGTACGGCGCGTTCGATGGCGTTTCTGTCGTCTTGTGCCACACTCTGCGCAGTGATATCAAAGTGCCACGCTTTTCCCGCTGTAGCTCGTACAACAATTACGAAGGAGAGCAGCATGCAAGGCCTGATCATCAACAACCCCAGCCTGGAATTCCTGCGCCCGGCGCTGGAGCGCTGGGGCGAGTGCATCGAGCGCTTCAACCAGGTCCTCGGCGACAACGAAGGCCCGTATTGGCAAAGCGCCCGGAGCAACCTCGGGATTCTCTCCAGCGCCCTCTGGCAAGCCGAACTGGTGACCCTGCAGGATTTCCAGAGCAAGAAGCAGCGCGACGAATGCGAACGCGGCGCCCGCTGCGACCTGCTGGTGGCCAGCCGCGACGAATCGGCGTACCTGCATGTCAGCCAGCGCTGGCCGAAAGTGGGCCGGGTCGATCTGAGCAGCGCCCTGCAGGAAGCGACCACCACGGCCCGAAGCATCGCCTATCCCAGCCAGTTGAAGATCGCCACGCTGTTCGCCAGCCCGTGCAAGCTCGGCCAGTACGCCAGCCCGGAGGAACTGCAGGACTTCGTCGACGACCTGCAAAAGCACAACGCCTGCGCGATTGCCTGGTGCTTCCCCTATGGCTACCGGAAGTTGCACGACGAACTCGGGCAGTATTACCCCGGTGTCGCCCTGCTGCTGAAACAGGCCTGACTGCACCGATTGAACCTCCGGCGTCCGCTCCACCTCTGACCTTGTAGACCGACCGGTCAAGAGAAAGGAGCGGACCATGTCTTCACTGCGCATCGCCTTGCTGCTGGCAATCACTACCGGCCTGAGCGCCTGCGGTGAAAACGCCCGCCTCCAGGTCACCGACGGCAGCGGCCCTTCGCCGCAACTGCCGGAACCGAACAAGACCCTGATCCCTACCGTGAACATCGCCCCCGCCGTCGGCTGGCCCGACGGCGGCAAGCCGACCGCCGCACCCGGCACCCAGGTGGCGGCCTTCGCCAGCGGCCTGGACCACCCGCGCTGGCTCTACGTACTGCCCAACGGCGATGTGCTGGTGGCGGAAACCAACGCCCCGCCGAAACCCGAGGATGGCAAGGGCATCAAGGGTTGGGTGATGAAAAAAGTCATGGCCCGCGCCGGCGCCGGAGTGCCAAGCGCCAACCGCATCAGCCTGCTGCGGGACGCCGATGGCGACGGCGTGGCGGAAACCCGCACGGTCTTCCTCGACAACCTCAATTCGCCCTTCGGCATGGCGCTGGTGGGCAACGATTTCTACGTCGCCGACACCGACCGGCTGCTGCGCTTCCAGTATCAGCCCGGCAGCACGTCGATCAGCGGCCCCGGCCAACCCGTGACGGACCTGCCGGGCGGACCGCTGAACCATCACTGGACCAAGAACGTCATCGCCAGCCGCGATGGCAAGAAGCTCTATGTCACCGTCGGCTCCAACAGCAACGTTGCCGAGAACGGCATGGACCAGGAGCAAGGCCGCGCGGCGATCTGGGAAGTCGACCCTGCCACGGGCCAGCACCGGATCTTCGCGTCCGGCCTGCGCAACCCCAATGGTCTGGCCTGGGAGCCCCACAGCGGGCAACTGTGGACGGCGGTGAACGAGCGCGACGAGATCGGCAGCGACCTGGTGCCGGACTACATCACTTCGGTGCGCGACGGTGGCTTCTATGGCTGGCCCTATAGCTACTATGGCCAGCATGTGGATGTCCGGGTACAGCCGCAAGACCCGAACCTGGTGGCCAAGGCCATCGCCCCCGACTATGCGGTCGGCCCGCATACCGCTTCCCTGGGCCTGACCTTCGCCGAACCCGGCGTATTGCCTCCGCCCTTCGACCAGGGTGCGCTCATCGGCCAGCACGGTTCGTGGAACCGCAAGCCCCACAGCGGCTACAAGGTGCTGTTCGTGCCGTTCAGCGCAGACGGCAAGCCGGCGGGCAAGCCCATCGATCTGCTGACCGGATTTCTCAATGACGATGGCAAGGCCATGGGGCGGCCGGTCGGAGTGATCAATGACGGGCGCGGCGGCCTGTTGGTGGCCGATGATGTGGGCAATGTGATCTGGCGGGTGTCGAAAGCCCGCTAGCGTTTGCGGCAGAGGGTAAGCCCGTCGCCCAGCGGCAGCAGTGACAGGTCGACCCTCTCGTCATCCCGCAGCGCCAGGTTGAGCGCCTGGATCGCCCGGGTATCGGCGCTGTCCGGCTGCGCCTGCAGGACGCGACCACTCCACAGGGTGTTGTCGAACAGCAGCAGACCGCCCTGGCGCAGCAAGCGCAGGCCGTGCTCCAGGTACACCGGGTAGTTGGCCTTGTCGGCGTCGATGAACATCAGGTCGAAGGCGCCGTCCGCCAGGGTCGCCAGGGTGTCCAGCGCCGGGCCGGGGCGCAGGTCGATATGCCCTTCCACACCCGCCTCACGCCAGTAGCGACGGGCAATGCCGTGGTAGTCGCCAGGCAGGTCGCAGCACAACAGCTTGCCATCCGGCGGTAGCGCTCCAGCAATGCACAGGGCGCTGTAGCCGGTGAAGGTGCCCACTTCGATGGCATTGCGTACCCCACCCAATCGCGCCAGCAACGCCATCAACTGCCCCTGCTCGGGCGCGATCTGCCAACTGGCGTTGGGCAGCGCCCGGGTTTCCTCGCGCAGACGCGCCAGCAGCGGCGTCTCACGCAAGGAGACCCGCTGCAGGTAGTCGTAGAGGGGATCGTCGAGGTAAAGCGTCTGGCCGGTCATCCGCTCACCTCGCCGGAATCAGGGGTTGTGTGCCAGGTGCGCGGGGGCTTGCAGCACACGCTTGGCCTGGAGGTAGGACTTCTGCCAGTAGTTGTTCGACAGGTAGTCCAGGCGCACCGTGCCGCCCGTGGACGGCGCATGGACGAAGCGGCCTTCGCCGACGTAGATGCCGGCATGGTTGACCTGGCTCGCGCCATTGGTGGCGAAGAACACCAGGTCGCCGGATTGCAGGGAGTCCTTCGAGACGTCCGGCGCGCGCATCACGATCAGCTCGCGAGTGGAGCGCGGCAGGGCAATACCCGCGGCGTCACGGTAGACGTAGCCGATCAAGCCGCTGCAATCGAAACCGGAGTCCGGGGTATTGCCGCCCCAGCGATACGGCGTGCCCACCAGCCCCAGCGCACGGAACAACACGTCCTCCGCTTCGGGCGAGAACGATACCTGGGGAGCATTGAATACAGGCTGGACCACCGGGGCCGGGGTCGGGGCGTGACTGGAGCAGGCACCGAGCAGTGCCGCCAGGGACAATACCGCTAAACGCGCCATTATCGACATCATCAGAACATCCTGTCATGAAGCCGGAAAGGTGAGAATCAAGATTAGACTAATTCTGTAAACACGCACGGCGACGAGCTTTTCAGCATCGTCGCCGTGTACCTGACGTCAGCGGAAACTCAGTTGCGCGAGAGCGTGGTCGGTGCCATTGCCAGCGCGCGCTTGGCTTCGATGAACGTCTTGCTCCAGTAGCGATCGCCGAGGCTGTCGATACGCACGCCACCGCTGCGACGGCTGCTGGAGTGGATGAACTGGTTGTCGCCCAGGTAGATACCGGCGTGGCTGACGCGACCACGGCCGTTGGTGCTGAAGAACAGCAGGTCACCCGGCTTGAGGTTGTTGCGCGAGACCAGCGGAGCATCCACGTTGATCATTTCGCGGGTGGAGCGCGGCAGGTTCATGCCGGCTTCTTCGCGGAACAGGTAACCGATGAAGCCACTGCAATCGAAGCCCGACTGCTCGGAGGTGCCGCCGAAGCGGTAGCGGGTACCGATCAGCGACATGCCACGTTCGAGGATGCTGTCGGCCAGGACGGGCAGTTGGTAAGACTTGGTGCTGGAGAAGGTTTCCAGATCCTGCTCGGTCGCCAGCTCTTCGTCGAACACCGAGGCATCGGCGTCGGAGACGGTGGATTTGGTGGCGGACTTGGCGGAAACGGAGAAGTGATCCTGCTCTTGCGGGGCCGGGCTATGCGCGGCGCAACCGAACAACAGTGTCACGAGTGCGAGGGGCACGAGGGGTGCGAAGCGATTCAGCATGGGCACGACCGTGTCTAGAGTTCAAAGAAGTCGAGACTATGCCTTCTATCGATTCGATTTGCAAATTCAATCGAAAAAAATGTGACTTTTCCGTATCGAGGCTCTGGGACGCTGTTTACCAGCCCAATGTTTCCTTCAGAAACGGAATCGTCAGCTTGCGTTTTTCCTGCAGCGACGCCTGGTCCAGACGCTCCAGCAGGTCGAACAGCGCGCTCATGCTGCGGGTGCCGCGGGTGAGGATGAAGTGACCGACTTCGTCGGTAAGGTGCAGGCCCCGACGGGAAGCCCGCAACTGCAAGGCGCGCAGTTTATCTTCATCGGACAGGGCACGCATCTGGAAAATCAGCGCCATGGTCAGGCGCGACTTGAGGTCGGCGAGCTTGATCGGCAGTTCCCGCGGCGAAGCGGATGCGGCCAGCAGCAGGCGGCGGCCGCTGTCACGCAGGCGGTTGAACAGATGGAACATGGCCTCTTCCCACTCCGGCTTGCCGGCGATGACATGCAGGTCGTCGAGGCAGACCAGCTCGTACTGTTCGAGGTGATCCAGCAGTTCGACACCACGGTCGAGCAGTTGCGCCAGGGGAAGGTAGACGGCGGGTTCGCCCAGTTGCTCGAAGCGCAGGCAGGCAGCCTGCAGCAGGTGCGTGCGCCCGACACCCTGCTTGCCCCACAGGTAGATCAGGCTTTCCGTCCAGCCGGCGTCGGCTTCGCAGAGTCGCTCGACGTAGCCCAATGCGGCGGCGTTGGCACCCGGATAGTAGTTGATGAAGGTGGCGTCATCGCGCAGACGCACACCCAGGGGCAACTGGATCGGTTTCATGCTGGCTGGGCGGTTGCGAGGAACCGCAAAGGGCCCTTGGTAAAAGTTTGCAAAGTCTATACCCAGTGACGCCGCTCGCACAATGCGCGAGGACCACAAGCAAATCAAAGGCTTAAGCTGCAAGCTGCAAGAAAAGGCAGGAGCGCTGCGGACCGCCTTTTCTTGCAGCTTGTAGCTTAAAGCTTGCAGCTCAAAGTTCAGGGTCGATTTCCTCGCCGTACATATCCGACCTTTTATAGAAGTCGTGCATGTGGCGCAGCAGCACCATGATCACCGCTGCGGCCGGCAGCGCGAGCAACACGCCGGTGAAGCCGAACAGCTCACCGCCGGCAAGAATGGCGAAGATCACCGCCACCGGATGCAGGCCGATCCGATCACCCACCAGCAGCGGCGTCAGCACCATACCCTCGAGCATCTGGCCAATCATGAATACTGCAGCGATACCCAGCAGCGGGTAGATGTCGCCGCCGAACTGGAACAGGCCAGCGATCATCGCTGCACCGATGCCGATGATGAAGCCCATGTACGGCACGATGGCCGCCAGCCCTGCCAGCAGTCCGATCAGCAGACCGAGCTCCAGGCCGACCAGCATCAGGCCGGCAGCATAGATCACGCCCAGCGCCAGCATCACCAGCAACTGGCCGCGGACGAACGCGCCCAGCACTTCGTGGCACTCCCCCGCCAGCCCGACCACCTGTTCCTCACGCTGACGCGGCAGCAGGCTGCGCAGCTTGGCCATCATCAGGTCCCAGTCCCGCAGCAGGTAGAAGCCCACCACCGGGATCAGCACCAGGTTCGCCAGCCAGGCCAGCAGCGCCAGGCCGGAGGCCGTCGCCTGGGCCAGTACTACACCGACGATGTCGGTGGTCTGGCCCATGTGTGCGCCGATGGCGGCCTTGACCTTGTCGAACTTCCAGAAGCCGTCCGCAAGCCCCAGCCGGGCCTGTACCCAAGGCAGCGCGACGTGTTGCAGCCAGTCGAGCATCTGCGGGGTCAGTTCGTACAGCCGCACCAACTGCTTGGCCAGCATCGGGATCAATACCAGCAGCATCGCCAGCAGGATCAGGCTGAACAGGGTGAAGACCACCACCACGCCCGCGGTACGCGAGAGGCCGGCGCGCTCCAGGCGGTCCACCAGCGGATCGGCCAGGTAGGCCAGGAGGATACCGATCAGGAACGGCGACAGGATCCCGTGCAGCAGATACAACAGCACGCCCAGCACCACGACCGCACCGAGCCACATCCAGCGGCGCACATCCATCATCGAAGCGGCTCCTTACCAGTGAAAGCGCATGCCGGTGAACGGTGCAGGCGCCGGCGCGCTGCCATCGGCAGGTGCTGCCGGGTTGGCAACGGGGGCTGCCGGGGCTGCTTCCGGTGGCAGCTCCTGCAGGCGGGCCAGGCCCAGTTGCGCACGCAACTGATCCGGGCTGGCCGTCGCTTTCCAGGTCATGACGTCGCCGTGCACCTCGACGATCCGCCCGCCAAAGGGTTCCAGCACCCGGCCCAGCTCGGCGTAACGCTCCAGGTTGACGCCCTGGACTTGCAACGACTGTTCGCTGCTGGCACCCGGCCTGACAACGAAACGCGGCGCCAGACGCTGGCTCACCGCAAGCATCACGGCGTCGGCGAGCGCCGCCTGGTCAGCACCCTCGGCCTTGCCCTGCTCGCGCTGATCGCCCAGCCACAGGCGCCAGGTACCGTTCCATTTGCCATCGGCCTCGGTGGCGTGCACCGCCAGCAGCGCATCGGCAGCGTAGCGACCGGAAGCCGCCTGCAGCGGCGCCGGATCGGTCCCTTCGAGGTTCTTTGCGGTGGCCACCAGTTGCTCGTCCAGATCCCCCAGCGGCAGGCGCAACGGCAAGCCGCGATGCTGGGCCGCGCGACGCAGGGGTTCAGCGGCGCTCTGACCGTCGCCCACCAGGGTCGAACCTTCGGTACTGTCGCTCAGCCACCAACCGAGAATCGCCGGACGATTGCTGCCCCATAGTGCCAGCCCGGCCTTGCGCAAGGCGCGCTCGGTGCTGCCGGGATCGAACTCCACCAGCAGGGTTTCCGGCGGGCCGGCTTCGGTGCCGAACTGGCTGATGATCTGCTGCGGATCCTTGCGCAACTCGGCAAGGCCCGGATTCTGCGGCGCCTTCGGGTCGCCGGTGAGGCGCAGCACCAGCGTATCGAGCGCGGCCTGGGTCGCCTGGGCCCGGGCCTCGGCGCCCTGCCCGCTGACCGGCTCGCGCACCTGGTAAAGACCGCCGACCGTTTCGGCCTGGGCCGTCACGCCGAACAGGGCCACACAGCAACCGAACAGATAAGAACGCAAACGCATGAAGGATTCCTGTCCAGATAAAAAGAAGCGAAAGAGGTGAAAGCCAGACCTTCGCGACAACGCAAAATTCACTCAGGGGACATGGTTTCCCCTCCTATACCTTATACAGGCCGCGACGAGGCAACCACCCGCACACCAAGATTCACTGTTTTTCACTGGATTGGGGCCTGCCCGTCGGCCTGAGGATGGCCGCTGCCGGGCAACCCTGATAAAATCGCGCGCCTTCGCAGACCGCTGACGGTCGGGCAGGCGGATCCTCTTTTCCCCGCAGCCTGGCAGGTCACGGTCGATTCCCCCGAATCCCTCCCTCCTAAAGGCCTGGATCACATGAGCAAGCAACCCTCCCTGAGCTACAAGGACGCCGGTGTAGACATCGACGCCGGCGAAGCATTGGTCGAACGCATCAAAGGCGTCGCCAAGCGCACCGCGCGCCCGGAAGTCATGGGCGGCCTGGGCGGTTTTGGCGCCCTCTGTGAAATCCCGGCCGGCTACAAGCAGCCGGTCCTGGTCTCGGGCACCGACGGCGTGGGCACCAAGCTGCGCCTGGCGCTGAACCTGAACAAGCACGACAGTATCGGCCAGGACCTGGTCGCCATGTGCGTCAACGACCTGGTGGTCTGCGGCGCCGAGCCGCTGTTCTTCCTCGACTACTACGCCACCGGCAAGCTGAACGTCGACGTGGCCGCCACCGTGGTCACCGGCATCGGCGCCGGCTGCGAACTGGCCGGCTGCTCCCTGGTCGGTGGTGAAACCGCCGAGATGCCTGGCATGTATGAAGGCGAAGACTACGACCTGGCCGGCTTCTGCGTCGGCGTCGTGGAAAAGGCCGAGATCATCGACGGCTCGAAAGTCGCCACCGGCGACGCCCTGATCGCCCTGCCCTCTTCCGGCCCGCACTCCAACGGCTACTCGCTGATCCGCAAGATCATCGAAGTCTCCGGTGCCGACATCGAGCAGACCCAACTGAACGGCAAGCCGCTGACCGAACTGCTGATGGCGCCGACCCGCATCTACGTCAAGCCGCTGCTCAAGCTGATCAAGGACACCGGTGCGGTCAAGGCCATGGCCCACATCACCGGCGGCGGCCTGCTGGACAACATCCCGCGCGTGCTGCCTAAAGGCGCCCAGGCCGTGGTCGACGTTGCCAGCTGGGAACGTCCGGCGGTCTTCGACTGGCTGCAAGAGAAAGGCAATGTCGACGAGCACGAAATGCACCGCGTCCTGAACTGCGGCGTCGGCATGGTCATCTGCGTTGCCCAGGACAAGGTCGAAGCCGCCCTGAACGTGCTGCGCGAAGCCGGTGAGCAGCCTTGGGTGATCGGCCAGATCGGCGTCGCCGCCGAAGGCGCCGCCCAGGTCGAGCTGAAGAACCTCAAGGCGCACTGATGCCAGACCCGAAGTGCGATGTGGTGGTGTTGCTGTCGGGCTCCGGCAGCAACCTGCAAGCCCTGATCGACAGCGCCCGTGCCGGGGACTCCCCGGTACGGATCCGCGCCGTGATTTCCAACCGCGCCGACGCCTATGGCCTGCAGCGCGCCCGTGACGCCGGTATCGACACCGCGGTGCTCGACCACAAGGCGTTCGAGGGCCGCGAGGCCTTCGACCAGGCGTTGATCGCACAGATCGACGCCTTCGCGCCGCACCTGGTGGTACTGGCCGGTTTCATGCGTATTCTCAGCGGCGGCTTCGTCCGCCACTACGAAGGGCGCCTGCTCAATATCCACCCGTCCCTGCTGCCCCGATACAAGGGCCTGCACACCCACCAGCGCGCGCTGGAGGCCGGCGACGCCGAGCACGGCTGCAGCGTGCACTTTGTCACCGAGGAACTCGACGGCGGGCCACTGGTCGTACAGGCAATCATCCCGGTGGCATCGGATGACACGCCAGAGACCCTGGCGCAGAGGGTTCACAGCCAGGAACATCAGATTTACCCGCTGGCGGTGCGCTGGTTCGCCGAAGGCCGTTTGCGCCTGGGCGAGCACGGTGCTCTACTGGACGGCCAGCCCCTGGCGGCCAGCGGCCACTTGATTCGACCCTAGGAGATTTTATGCGTCGCGCCCTGCTCTTCGCCCTCGCCGTGATCGCGTTGCCGCTCCAGGCAGCCGACCTGAAACCGTTCTCGGCCAGCTACACCGCCGACTGGAAGCAACTGCCCATGAGCGGCACCGCCGAGCGCAGTCTGACCAAGAATGCTAACGGCACCTGGGACCTGAACTTCAAGGCTTCGATGATGATCGCCAGCCTGACCGAGCAAAGCACCCTGAGCCTGGACAAGGACACCCTGCTGCCGCAGAGCTACCACTTCGAACGCGGCGGCCTGGGCAAGGCGAAGAAAGTCGACCTCGACTTCGACTGGTCGAACAAGGTCGTCAGCGGCACCGACCGTGGCGACGCGGTCAAGCTGCCGCTCAACCGTGGCGTGCTGGACAAGTCCTCCTACCAGTTGGCGCTGCAGCATGACGTGGCCGCCGGCAAGAAAAGCGTGAGCTACCAGGTGGTCGATGGCGACGAGATCGACACCTACGACTTCCGCGTGCTGGGTACCGAGAAAGTCACCACCCGTACCGGCCAGGTCGATGCGGTGAAGGTCGAGCGCGTGCGCGACCCGAGCCAGAGCAAGCGCATCACCGAGCTGTGGTTCGCCAAGGACTGGGACTACCTGCTGGTGCAATTGCGTCAGGTGGAGACCGACGGCAAGGAATACGTGATCGTGCTGCAGGACGGCACGGTCGATGGCAAGGCGGTCAAGGGCAACTGATCGACTGATTTCTCCAGTCGCAAGCCATAAGCTGCAAGCTATAAGCTGCAAGAAAGAGCAGCCCGCATCGCCGCCGCTTTTTCTTGTGGCTTACCGCTTGCAACTTGCAGCTCAAAAAACGCAATCACCGCTGCTTTTTCTTGTAGCTTGCAGCTCGCAACTTGCAGCTCAAAAAACGCATGAAAGATCTTTCATGGCGCTTTTAATTTACTTAGCCAGCTAACAAATCCTATAAAAGAGTCCTGCGACACAGTGCCGCAGTTAACCGGATTTGGAGTTTGCACATGACTGTCAAAGTAACTGAGCGCGACGAATCGAAACTGTCTCACGAAGGCCTGGCAGCAGGCGTGCGCATCTGGGATGTGCACCAGCAGGGTCAATTGGTCGGCATGTTCCACACTGAACACGAAGCCCACCGCTACCGCATGGAGCTGGAAGTCTGGGAAACCCGCAAGGCGAGCTCCTGACGCTCCCTCCTGAAAGCACAAACCCCGCCGAAGCGGGGTTTGTCGTCTTTACCACATCAGGTCGTCAGGGATGACGTAGGCCGCATACGGATCATCGGCGTCCGGCTCTTCCACCTGGGTGTTGAGCAGCAGGATGCGCTTGGGATCGCGCTCCTGGATCTTCAGCGCCGCTTCCCGCGGGATGATCTCGTAACCGCCACCATGGGCGACGATTGCCAGGGAGCCGCTGCTCAGCTTGCTACGCATCAGGGCGTTGACCGAGATACGCTTGACCTTCTTGTCGTCGACGAAGTTGTAGTAGTCCTCCGTGGTCAGCTTCGGCAGACGCGAGACTTCGATCAGTTGCTTGACCTGGGCGGCGCGGGCCTTCTGTTCGGCCTTTTCCTGCTGCTGGCGGTTCAGTTCCTGGTCGCGGGCGGCCTTCTCGGCCATGGCTTCCTTGGCCAGGCGCTGCTGGCTGTCATCGACCTCGACCTGGCCCTTGTGCTCCAGGCGTTTCTGTTTCTTCTGCTGCTTGTCGACCTGCTTGACCTGCTTCTGGTTGACCAGACCGGCTTTGAGCAATTGGTCGCGAAGGGAAAGGCTCATGGGTGTTCACTCACTTATGCATCAGCTCAGCCGCAGCTGGGCAGGTTCTTTTCCTGACGCTTGGCTTCGCCCCACAGGGCATCCAGGTCTTCGAGGGTGCAATCTTCGATCGGACGCCCTGTGTCGCGCAATGCCTGCTCGATAAAACGAAAACGTCGTTCGAACTTGGCGTTGGCGCCTCGCAGGGCGTTTTCCGGATCGAGTTTCAGATGGCGGGCCAGGTTGACGGTGGCGAACAGCAGATCGCCCACCTCGTCGGCCAGCGCCGCCGCATCGTTGTCGGCCATGGCTTCGAGCACTTCATCGAGCTCTTCGCGGACCTTGTCCAGCACCGGTAGCGGGCCCGGCCAGTCGAAACCGACCTGGGCCGCGCGCTTCTGCAGCTTGGCCGCCCGCGACAGGGCCGGCAAGGCGGCCGGTACGTCGTCGAGCAGGGACAGTTGTTCGGGCACGCTTTTCTCGGCGCGCTCCTCGGCCTTGATCTCTTCCCAGCGCTGCTTGACCTGATCCTCGTCCAGCCGCGGCGTATCCAGTGGCGCATACAGCTCGCCAGTGGGGAACACGTGCGGGTGACGGCGGATCAGCTTGCGGGTGATGCTGTCGATCACCCCGGCAAATTCGAAGCGCCCTTCTTCCTGGGCCAACTGGCTGTAATAGACCACCTGGAACAACAGATCGCCCAGCTCGCCCTGCAGGTGCTCGAAGTCACCGCGCTCGATGGCATCGGCGACTTCGTAGGCTTCTTCGAGGGTGTGCGGGACGATGCTCGCGTAGGTCTGTTTGAGGTCCCACGGGCAGCCGTACTGCGGGTCGCGCAGCCGGGCCATGAGGTGCAGCAGGTCGTCCTGGGTGTACATCGTCGGGTCTCGTCTGACGGATAAGTCCTGGCCGCCCGCGCCGGTGACGGCGCGGGCGGCAGGTATCAAGGCGTGCGGTTGCGCCGGGTCTCGATGATGTTCGGCAACTGCGAGATCCGCCCGAGCAGGCGCCCGAGAGCGTCCAGGCCGGGGATTTCGATGGTCAGCGACATCAGGGCGGTGTTGTCTTCCTTGTTCGAGCGGGTGTTGACCGCCAGCACGTTGATCCGCTCGTTGAGCAGGACCTGGGAGACGTCACGCAGCAGCCCCGGACGGTCGTAGGCACGGATGACGATATCGACCGGGTAGGTCTGCACCGGCACCGGGCCCCAGCTGACCTGGATGATCCGTTCCGGCTCGCGGCCGGTCAGTTGCAGCACCGAGGCGCAATCCTGACGGTGGATGGTCACGCCACGGCCCTGGGTGATATAGCCAACGATGGCATCGCCTGGCAGTGGCTGGCAGCAGCCGGCCATCTGCGTCAGCAGGTTGCCCACGCCCTGGATCTGGATATCGCCGCGCTTGCCCGGCTTGTAGCCGGTGGCCTTGCGGGTGATCAGCTCGACTTCTTCGAGGCGCTCCGGCTCCACCAGCTGTTGCGCGGCGTTGACCAGGTGGGCCAGGCGCAGATCGCCGGCACCGAGGGAGGCGAACATGTCCTCGGCAGTCTTGAGGTTGGCCTTTTCTGCCAGACGCTCGAAGTCTACCTGCGGCAGGCCGAGGCGGATCAGTTCGCGTTCCAGCAGGGTCTTGCCGGCGGCGACGTTCTGGTCGCGGGCCTGCAGCTTGAACCAGTGAACGATCTTGGCCCGCGCCCGCGAGGTGGTGACGTAGCCGAGGTTCGAGTTCAACCAGTCACGGCTCGGATTGCCGTGCTTGCTGGTGATGATCTCGACCTGCTCGCCGGTCTGCAGGCTGTAGTTGAGCGGCACGATACGGCCGTTGATCTTGGCGCCGCGGCAGTTGTGGCCGATCTCGGTGTGCACGCGGTAGGCGAAGTCCAGCGGCGTCGCGCCCTTGGGCAGGTCGATGGCGTGGCCGTCGGGGGTGAAGACGTAGACCCGGTCAGGCTCGATATCCACCCGCAACTGCTCGGCAAGACCGCCGATATCGCCCAGTTCCTCGTGCCATTCCAGCACCTGGCGCAGCCAGGAGATCTTCTCTTCGTAGTGGTTGGAACCGGACTTGACGTCGGTACCCTTGTAGCGCCAGTGGGCGCAGACGCCGAGCTCGGCTTCCTCGTGCATGGCGTGGGTGCGGATCTGCACTTCCAGCACCTTGCCCTCGGGGCCGATCACGGCGGTGTGCAGCGAGCGGTAACCGTTTTCCTTGGGGTTGGCGATGTAGTCGTCGAACTCCTTGGGGATATGCCGCCAGAGGGTGTGGACGATACCGAGGGCGGTATAGCAGTCGCGCATTTCCGGAACCAGCACCCGCACCGCACGCACATCGTAGATCTGGCTGAACTCCAGGCCCTTGCGCTGCATTTTGCGCCAGATGGAATAGATGTGCTTGGCCCGGCCACTGATGTCGGCCTTGACGCCGGTGGCCAGCAGCTCGTTCTGCAACTGGGCCATCACGTCGTTGATGAAGCGCTCGCGGTCCAGCCGCCGCTCGTGCAGCAACTTGGCGATCTGCTTGTACTGCTCCGGCTCCAGGTAGCGGAACGACAGGTCTTCCAGCTCCCACTTGATATGGCCGATACCCAGGCGATGCGCCAGTGGCGCGTAGATATCGAACACCTCGCGGGCAACCCGGTGACGTTTCTCGTCGTCGGCACCCTTCACCGCGCGGATCGCGCAGGTCCGCTCGGCCAGCTTGATCAGCGCCACGCGAACGTCGTCGACCATCGCCACGAGCATCTTGCGCAGGTTCTCCACCTGCGCCTGCGAACCCAGTACCAGCGAGTGGCGCGGGTTGAGGCTGTCGCTGATGGCCGCCATGCGCAGCACGCCGTCGATCAGCTTGGATACCACGGCACCGAAGCGCTGGCCGACCTCGGCCAGGGTGGTCTTGCCTTCACGCACCGAGCGGTAGATCACCGCCGCCACCAGCGAATCCTGATCGAGCTTGAGGTCCGCGAGGATCTCGGCAATCTCCAGGCCTGCCTGGAAGCTCGACGTACCGTCGGCCCAGGAATGCTTGGCCTGGTTGCCCTTCTTTTCGATTTCCTGGGCGAACTCGCAGGCAACCTTGAGGGCTTGCCGGTCCAGCGCAGCATCGACGCTGACCACATGATCCAGCCATGCTTCGAGATTGATACTGCCGTCGGTGTTGACCGGCTGGTGCACTCTCACCTGTACCATCTTTGTTTACCTTTCCCTACAGCGCATGCGCGATGCGCCTGAAAACTCGGGTGGGGATCCGCCTGTTTCCGGGAGCCCCACCGGCCGGCCAGCAACGCTAGCCGACTTCGAATAACGCCATGGCCTCGACATGCGCTGTCTGCGGAAACATGTCGAGGATCCCGGCCCTTTTTAACCGGTAACCCTGCTTGATCAATTCAAGCGTATCGCGGGCCAGAGTCGCCGGATTGCACGATACATAGACCAGCCGCTTCGCCCCCAGTGCAGCGATATTTCTTACAACCTCGTAGGCACCATCTCGCGGTGGGTCCAAGAGTACCGCAGAAAACCCTTCGGCCGCCCAACCGGACGTGCTCAAGGGTTGGGATAAATCTGCCTGAAAAAACCGAACATTATTCAAATTGTTACTACGGGCATTGGCGGCGGCCCGGTCGACCATCACCTGCACCCCTTCCACTGCCACCACCCCGGCGGCCTTCTGCGCCAGCGGCAGGGCAAAGTTGCCCAGGCCGCAGAACAGGTCCAGCACGCGTTCGTCTTCACGCGGCGCGAGCCAGTCCAGCGCCTGGGCGATCATCGCCGTATTGACCCCGGCGTTGACCTGGACGAAGTCTCCCGGCCGATAGGCCAGTTCGAGATTCCACGGTTCCAGCGCAAAGCCCAGGGAAGCCTGCGGGTCCAGCGCTGCCGGCTCGCCTTCGCCCTGCAGCCACAACTGCACGCCCGCTTCTTCACAGAAGGCCGTCAGGCGTGCCAGGTCAGCCTCGCCCAACGGGCCGGTGTGGCGCACCAGCATGGCCAGCGCGGTACCGCTGAACAGCTCGACGTGACCGATGAACTGCGGCTTGCCCAGGCTGCGCAACAAGGTCGGCAGATGACGCATGACCGTCTGCAAGGGCTGTACCAGCACCGGGCAGTCGTCGATGGCGACGATGTCCTGACTGGCTTCGGCGCGGAAACCGACGTCCAGACGCCTGGCCTTCTGGTCCCAGCGCACGGCGATCCGGGCGCGGCGACGATAACCGAACTCGGGGCCGCTCAATGGCGCCGCCCACTGCTCCGGGGCAACGCCAGCGACCCGCTGCAGTTGCTCGGCCAGCAGGCGCTGCTTGAGTTCGAGTTGATCGGCATGGGGCAGGTGTTGCAGGTTGCAGCCGCCACAGCGGTCGAAATGCCGGCACGGCGCCTCGCGACGTTGCGAGCTGGCGGTGAACACGCGCTCCAGACGCGCCTCGACCACCTTGCCATGGGCGTTCAGCACACGGGCTTCGACCTCTTCACCGGCCAGGGCGCCGCTGACGAACCAGGTCCGGCCTTCGAGGAAGGCAATACCCCGGCCATCACCGGCGAGACGATCGATGCCCAGCCGCTGTTTCTTGCCCGCAGGCACCTGGGGCGTGCGGCTGCCGCCGGCCGGCTGGAAGCGCAGGCCGCCATTACGTTTGCTTTTGGACATCAGCGATCCGCGTCGAACAGGCCGGTCGACAGGTAACGGTCGCCACGGTCACAGATGATCGCCACCATCACGGCGTTTTCCACTTCGCGGGACAGACGCAGCATTGCCGCGACCGCACCACCGGAAGACACGCCGCAGAAAATGCCCTCTTCCCGGGCCAGGCGACGGGTGACGTCTTCAGCTTCGCTCTGGGCCATGTCGACCACACGATCGACCCGCTCGGCCTCGAAGATCGACGGCAGGTATTCCTGCGGCCAGCGGCGAATGCCGGGAATCGCCGAGCCTTCCATCGGCTGCAGACCGACGATCTGGATCTCGGGGTTCTGTTCCTTGAGATAACGCGAGCAGCCCATGATGGTGCCGGTGGTGCCCATGGAACTGATGAAATGGGTGATGTTGCCGCCGGTCTGCTGCCAGATCTCCGGACCTGTGCTGGCGTAATGGGCCTCGGGGTTGTCGCCGTTGCCGAACTGGTCCAGTACCAGGCCACGGCCTTCGTTGCGCAGCCGCTCGGCCAGGTCGCGGGCGCCCTCCATGCCTTCTTCCTTGCTGACCAGAATCAGCTCGGCGCCATAGGCGGTCATGGCCGCCTTGCGTTCGGCGGTGGAGTTGTCCGGCATGATCAGGATCATCTTGTAGCCCTTGATCGCCGCCGCCATCGCCAGGGCGATGCCGGTGTTGCCGGAGGTGGCTTCGATCAGGGTATCGCCCGGCTTGATCTGGCCACGCCGTTCGGCACGGGTGATCATCGACAGCGCCGGGCGGTCCTTGACCGAACCTGCCGGGTTGTTGCCTTCGAGTTTCACCAGGAGAGTATTGCTGGTCTCGCCGGCCATGCGTTGCAGGCGAACCAGAGGGGTATTGCCGACGCAATCGGCGATAGTGGGGTACTGCAAGGTCATGGCGTTTTCGCAATCCAGACTGCCGGGGTCGCCTATCATACCGGCAATCCGTCCCGCTCCATATCACGCAATGTACGAGGCTTATAGCCGATGGCTATAAATCCTGCGTCGCCGGGTCGAAGGCCGGCAGACGGATATTCAGGCGCAGGCCGCGCTCGCCGTTCTGCGCCCACAGGCGCCCGCCCTGACGCTGCACGGCATTGCGGGCGATGCTCAGGCCCAGGCCGAAACCGCCGTCGCCGGGGCGCGAGCCATCGAGCCGGGTAAAGGCGGCGAAAATCCGTTCCAGCTCGGCATCCTCCACCCCGCCACCCTCGTCTTCCAGCCACAGCAGCCAGTAGCCGCCCTGGCGCTCGCCGCCGAGCCGGATACGACCGTCTACAGGTGAATGGCGGATGGCATTGCGCAGGATGTTCTCCAGCGCCTGGGCAAGGCTGTTGAGATTGCCGCGCACCCAGCAATCGCCCGGCAGGCTGCAATGCAACTGCCGGCGCGGCCAGCCGCTTTCGAAGCAGGCGTCTTCGGCCAGCATGTCCCACAGCGCCTGCACCTCGATCGGCTCGCAGGGCAGCGGCGCCCGCTCGGCATCCAGCCAGGCCAGTTGCAGGGCGTCTTCCACCAGGCGCTGCATGCACTCCACTTCACGCCCCAGACGCTCGCGCAGCCCGTCCAGGCTCTGCTCGCTGTCGCTGGCCACCTGCAAGCGACTCAGGGGCGTGCGCATTTCGTGGGACAGGTCGCGCAACAACTGTTGCTGCAGCGCCACGGTGCCCTGCAGGCGCTCGGCCATATCGTCGAAGGCGCGCCCCAGTTCGCCGAATTCGTCGCGGCGGCTGGTGGTGGCGCTGGCCACCCGGGCGGTCAGTTGCTCGGAGCGCCAGGCATTGGCCTGCTCGCGCAACTGGTGCAGGGGGCGGATCAGCATGCGGTAGAGACCGACACAGAACAACAGGGTCAACAGGCCGGGAATCAGGCCGTTGGTGACCATGCGCCAGAACACCAGGTTCCAGCGGTCGGGGATCAGCCGGTGAGGCAGTTCGATCACCAGGCTGCCCAGCGCCGAATCGCCGGGAAACGGCACGCGCATCCACGGCGAGGTCGCCGAATGACGGCTGACCGGACGGTCCACGCCACGCAGATTGGTCAGGCGCTCGGTTTCGCTGTCAGTCAGCGGCAGGCTGCCCAGCGGCTGCAGGTCAGGGCCGATCACGCCGATGAAGCCGCTTTCGCGCTCGCGCATGCTGCTCAGCCAGGCATCCACGCCGGCGGTGCCGCCCTCGGTCAGCGCCTGTTCCGCCTCGGCGGCGTAGCCTTCGAGCAGCGCCTTGGCACCAGGCGCAAGGTAGGCGTTGCGCACCTCCATGTGCCGGCCCCAGGACAGGGTCAGGAAGATCAGCAGCAGGCAGAACCCCACCAACAGGATCGCCAGTTTCCAGAACAGCGAATGACGGTTGGGCAACTCAGTGGTCCTCGCCGGCACTCAGGACGTAGCCCTGGCCCCAGACCGTGCGGACCTGGCGCTCCTGGTAACCGACGGCCTTGAGCTTGCGGCGGATCTGGCTGACATGCATGTCCAGGCTGCGGTCATGGCGGGAATAGCCGCGCTGCAGCACATGCTGGTAAAGGAAGGCTTTGCTCATCACCTCGTCCGGACTGCGGTGCAGGGTATCGAGCAGGCGGTACTCGCTGGGCGTCAGGCCGGCGGCCTGGCCGTCATGGCGCACATCGCAGGCCGCTTCGTCGAACACCAGTCCCGCACTGGCCGGCGCCGCCGGCGGATGGCGCCGCTCCAGCGCCACCCGACGCAGAATGGCTTCGATGCGCACCCGCAACTCGGCCATGCTGAACGGCTTGGGCAGATAGTCGTCCGCCCCGCGCTCGAAACCCGTGATGCGATCGGCCTCGGCGCCCAGGGCCGACATCATGATCACCGGCGTGCCGCTGTTCTCCCGCAGTTGCATCAGGGCATCCAGCCCGGTCATGCCCGGCAGCAGGATATCCATCAGCACCACATCGAAATGCTGCTGGCGCGCCTGCTCGAGCCCTTCGCGGCCGTTGCGGCACCAGGTCACGAGAAAACCACTACGCTCCAGTTGCTCATGCAGGTAGGCACCGAGCACCGGGTCGTCCTCGATGGCGAGGATGTTGGGGTTGGGTCTGACGGCGGGATTCATTGGCGGCTGCTAGCAATTCTCAATCGCGCGATTATTGGCCATTACACTCCCCCGGGCAACCGGACCGAGGTAGAAAGGCCGGCTGAGCCGACCGGAGACAAATGAGTGCAATCGACCGACAGTCGCGGTAGCTTTCTTCCCTGGCGCCACCGTCACACCGCGGTGGGTGCCGTCCAGCGCAGAGCAGAAACAGGAGATCGGGTGTGCTGAATCGTTTCGGAATCCGCACGCGCGTGCTCCTGCTCGCCGTGGTGCCCGCCGGGGCCATGGCACTGGTACTGGGCGGCTACTTCACCTGGGTGCAGCAGAACGAATTGCAGACCCAGTTGCTGCAGCGCGGACGGATGATCACCGAAAGCCTGGCACCGCTGGTCGGTTCGGCGCTGGCGCGCCGGGATCGGGCACAACTGGAACGCATCGCCACCCAAAGCCTGGAGCAGCCGGACGTCCGCGCCGTGGCGTTCCTGTCTCCCGATCGCGGCGGCCTGGCCCATGCCGGCCCGAGCATGCTCAACCTGCCGCCCGCCGGCGGCGGCAACCAATTGCTGCAGCGCTCCGGCAGCGACGCCACCCGCTACCTGCTGCCGGTGTTCGGTCACCACCGCGATCTCACCGACGATCCGGTTCCGGCAGAAGCCGACCGCCTGCTGGGCTGGGTGGAAATCGAGGTATCCCATGGCAGCACCCTGCTGCGCGGCTACCGCAGCCTGTTCGCCAGTCTGCTGCTGATCATCCTCGGCCTGATGGCGACCACCTTGCTGGCGCTGCGCATGAGCCGTGCGATCAATGGCCCGATCGGGCAGATCAAGCATGCCGTCAGCCAGCTCAAGGACGGCAACCTCGAGGAACGCCTGCCGACCATGGGCAGCTACGAGCTGGACGAACTGGCCGGCGGTATCAACCGCATGGCCGAAACCCTGCACAGCGCCCACGAAGAACTGCAGCACAGCATCGACCAGGCCACCGAAGACGTGCGTCAGAACCTGGAAACCATCGAGATCCAGAACATCGAGCTGGACATGGCCCGCAAGGAGGCCCTGGAAGCCAGCCGGATCAAGTCCGAGTTCCTCGCCAACATGAGCCACGAGATCCGCACGCCGCTCAATGGCATCCTCGGGTTTACCCATCTGTTGCAGAAAAGCGAACTGACCCCGCGCCAGCTCGACTACCTGGGCACCATCGAAAAATCCGCCGACAGCCTGCTCGGGATCATCAACGAGATCCTCGACTTCTCGAAGATCGAGGCCGGCAAGCTGGTGCTGGAGAGTATTCCGTTCAACCTGCGCGACCTGATCCAGGACACCCTGACCATCCTCGCCCCCGCGGCCCATGCCAAGCAGCTCGAACTGGTCAGCCTGGTCTACCGCGACACGCCGCTGTCACTGGTGGGCGACCCGCTGCGGCTCAAGCAGATCCTCACCAACCTAGTCAGCAACGCCATCAAGTTCACCCGCGAGGGCACCATCGTCGCCCGTGCCATGCTCGAGGAGGAGACCGGAGAAAGCGCGCAACTGCGTATCTGCATCCAGGACACCGGTATCGGCCTCTCCGGCCAGGACGTCCGCGCACTGTTCCAGGCATTCAGCCAGGCCGACAACTCGCTGTCGCGTCAGCCCGGCGGCACCGGCCTGGGGCTGGTGATTTCCAAGCGCCTGATCGAGCAGATGGGCGGCGAGATCGGCGTCGACAGCACGCCCGGCGAAGGCTCGCAGTTCTGGATCAGTCTCACCCTGCCCAAGGCCCGCGACACCCTTGAAGACCAGCCTCTGCCGATCCTGCAGGGGCGCCGCGTGGCCATCGTCGATGGTCATGAACTGGCCCTCCAGGCACTGGAGCACCAACTGGAGGACTGTGGCCTGGCCGTCACCACCTTCAACTCCCCGGAACACCTGCTCAGCGGCGTGGAGGCCGCGCGCCTGGCCGGGCAACGTTTCGAGCTGGCGGTACTCGGGGTCAACCTGCACGACTTGCCGCCGGAACGCCTCGGCCAGTTGATCCAGCGCCTGGAGCACTTCGCCTGCCAGGCCCTGGTACTCTGCCCCACCACCGAGCAGGCGCTGTACCACCCCTACCTGCCCAACGCCCATGGCCAGCTCTACGCCAAGCCTGCCTGCACGCGCAAACTGCGCCGCGCCTTGCTGGAACTGATCCAGCCACGGCGCAGCACCAGCGAAATCAAAGTGGTGCCCGGCCAGCGCCTGCCGAAAGTGCTCTGCGTCGATGACAACCCGGCCAACCTGCTGCTGGTCCAGACCCTGCTCGAAGACCTCGGCGCCGAGGTGCTGGCGGTGGACAGTGGCAGTGCCGCGATCAAGGCGGTGCAGCAGGACAGCTTCGACCTGGTCCTGATGGACGTGCAGATGCCCGGTATGGACGGCCGCCAATGCACCGAGCAGATCCGTCGCTGGGAAGCCGGCCAGGGTGGCCAGGCGCTGCCCATCGTCGCCCTCACCGCCCACGCCATGGCCAACGAGAAACGTGCCCTGCTGCACAGCGGCATGGACGACTACCTGACCAAGCCCATCAGCGACCGGCAACTGGCCCAGGTGGTACAGAAGTGGACGGGGCTGCCGGTCAACCTGACCCGCAGCGAACGCTACGCCGAACCCCAGCGCGGCGGCGCCGAACTGAAGGTGCTGGACCCGGAAGAGGGCCTGCGCCTGGCAGCCGGCAAACCGGACCTGGCCGCCGACATGCTGGCGATGCTCCTGGCCTCGCTGGAGTCGGACCGCCAGGCCATCCGCGCCGCCCGCGATGCCGACGACCGCGCCGCGACCATCGAGCGGGTCCACCGGCTCAACGGCGCCACCCGCTACTGTGGCGTGCCGCAGCTGCGCGCGGCCTGCCAGCGCAGCGAAACCCTGCTCAAGCAGGACGACCCGGAAGCACCGCAATCTCTCGACGAACTGGAGCGGGCCATCGACCGGCTGACCTGGGCCGCACGCCAGAGCGCCTGACCTGAGGCAAGTGCGCGGCGCCCGTGCTTGGCTACACTGGCGCCATTCGACCGTTCGGGAGCCTGACCATGCGCGCCTTGTTTTTCAGCAGCCAGTCCTACGATCAGGACAGCTTCACTGCCGCCCCTGAGGTGCCGGGGCTGGAGTTGCACTTCCAGCCCACGCGCCTGACCGAGGACACCGCCACGCTGGCCGCCGGCCACGAGGTGGTCTGCGCCTTTATCAACGACGACCTGTCGGCACCGGTGCTGGAGCGCCTCGCCGCCGGCGGCACGCGCCTGATCGCTCTGCGTTCGGCCGGCTACAACCATGTCGACCTGCCCGCAGCGAAACGCCTCGGCCTGACCGTCGTGCGGGTGCCGGCCTACTCGCCCCATGCCGTGGCCGAGCATGCAGTGGCGCTGATCCTCGCCCTCAACCGCCGCCTGCACCGCGCCTACAACCGTACCCGTGAAGGCGACTTCAGCCTGCACGGCCTGACCGGCTTCGACCTGCATGGCAAGACGGTGGGTATCGTGGGTACCGGCCAGATCGGCGTGGCGTTCGCCCGCATCATGGCCGGCTTCGGCTGCGAGCTGCTGGCCTATGACCCTTACCCAAACCCAGAGATGGAAGCCCTGGGGGCCCGCTACCTGCCGCTGGAGCAGTTGCTGCGCCAGTCGCGCATCATCAGCCTGCACTGCCCGCTGACACCGCAGACCCGGCATCTGATCAACATCCAGAGCCTGGCCGACCTGCAACCGGGCGCCATGCTGATCAACACCGGGCGCGGGGCACTGGTGGACACCCCGGCGCTGATCGAGGCACTGAAAAGCGGCCAGCTCGGCTACCTGGGCCTCGATGTGTACGAAGAAGAAGCGCAGATCTTCTTCGAGGACCGCTCCGACCAGCCGCTGCAGGACGACGTGCTGGCGCGGCTGCTGACCTTCCCCAATGTCATCGTCACCGCCCACCAGGCGTTCCTGACCCGCGAGGCGCTGGCCGCCATCGCTGGCACGACCCTGGACAACATTGCCCGATGGATGGTCGGCGAGCCGCAGAATCTGGTGGAGGGATGAGGTAGGATACGCGGCAAATTTGGAGGCCCCATGGTCGAACACGATTTCCGCTACACCCTCTTCAACCCGCAACACACCCTGATCGAATGCCGTGCGCTGGTGCCAGGCCGTTACCAGGTCACCGGCAACGGCGGCTCGATCCAGAAAGGCGACGTCCTGCTGGTCACCCTCAAGGGCAGCAAGGACTTGTCCATGCGCCTGACCGTCGACAGCGTCCGCCACCTGATCAACCCGCGCGGCCAGTGGGTCGCGGTGGCCACGGGACCGGTCTTCGGCGAGCTGGCGATCCATCAGTGGCAGGTCAACTGCGACGCCTGCGCAACCACCCTCGACTTCGAGTTCGCCGTCGATGCCAAGCTGGGCAAGAAAGCCCAGCAACCGGCCGCCGTGGCGCGCATCGCCGAGCTGGGCTGGAGCACCAAAGGCGACAAGCACCTGTGCCCCAAATGCCGGGAGCAGGCGCAGTGAAAAAGGTTTTGTCGAGCGCGCTGGTCGGCGCTGCCCTGGCGGGCTGTGCGGCCGAGCCGATCAAGCTGCAGCAGGAACGCAGTTATGTACTGGAATGGATCGGCGAACGTCCGCTGATGGACTACAGCCACCTGACCCTGACCCTCGCCGCCGATGGCCGGGCCTACGGCAATGCCGGCTGCAACCACTGGTTCGCGCCGTACACCCTGGACGGCGACAAACTCAGCTTCGGCGCCGTCGGCAGCACCCGCAAGCTGTGCGCACCGGCGGTGATGGAACAGGAAAAACGCTTCCTGCAGGCCCTGACCACGGTACAACGCTGGGACATCTCGCCCATCGAACAGATCCGGTTCTGGCCGGCCGAGGGCAAGCCGCTGCGTTTCTGGCCTGAAGAAGGCTGAACGCTGGTGGTGTAGACACCCTGTGGGAGCGAGCGTGCTCGCTTCCACAGTGAAAAAGGGCCGGATCAGGCGCCCTTGAGCGCCTTGATCTTCTCCGCCAGCCCCGCCGCCGTCTGCTCGCCGAGCAACTGCTCACGCACCTTGCCCTTGTCGTCGATGATGTAGGTCACCGGCAGCGCCTCACTGCGCGGCAGGTCGTAGCGCTCGGCCGGATCCTGGGCCAGCACGGTAAAGCCGATGCCCATCTTGTCGGTGGCCTGCTTCAGTTCATCGCCCTGCAAACCGTCGAAGTTGACACCCACCACGGTGACGCCCTGGCCTTGCCACTCCTGGGTCACCTTGTTCAGTTCGGGAATTTCCACCCGGCACGGGCCACACCATTCGGCCCAGTAGTTGAGCACCACCCAACGCCCGTCGAGTTGCTCGGCCTTTACCGTGTTGCCGTTCTGGTCGAGGCCGTAGTCTGCACCGCAGCCACCGAGCAACAGGCTCGCGGTGATGGCCAGGGCTGCTGCCAAACGCCTTGTCATGGGTCAATCCTTCTTCAAGATTCAAGCAAAATGCCAATACGCTGCGGTTAGAATACCCGCCACTCACAGCTGGATGCGACCCTGACATGACCGACCTGACGCTTTACCACAACCCCCGCTGCTCCAAATCCCGTGGTGCGCTGGAGCTGCTCGAAGAGCGCGGCCTGAACCCTACCGTGGTGCGCTACCTGGAAACCCCGCCGGACGCCGCCACCCTCCAGGCGCTGCTGGCCAAGCTGGGCATTGGTGCCCGCCAGTTGCTGCGCACCGGCGAAGACGAATACAAGAGCCTCGACCTGGCCAACCCGGCGCTGACCGACGAGCAACTGATCGCCGCCATGGCCGAACACCCGAAACTGATCGAGCGCCCGATCCTGGTAGCCGGTGACAAGGCGGTGATCGGCCGTCCGCCAGAGAAGGTGCTGGAGATCCTGCCGTGAGCCAGCCCTACATCCTGATCCTCTACTACAGCCGCCATGGCTCCACCAGCGAGATGGCCCGGCAGATCGCCCGCGGCGTCGAGCTGGCCGGCATGGAGGCGCGCCTGCGCACGGTACCGGCGATCTCCACCGAGTGCGAAGCGGTGGCGCCCGCGATTCCCGAGACCGGCGCCCTGTACGCCACCCTCGACGACCTGCGCCACTGCTCGGGTCTGGCGCTGGGCAGCCCCACCCGCTTCGGCAACATGGCGGCGCCGCTCAAGTACTTCATCGACGGCACCAGCAGCCTGTGGCTGAGCGGCGGCCTGGTGGGCAAGCCGGCTGCAGCCTTCACCTCGACCGCCAGCCTGCACGGCGGCCAGGAATCGACCCTGCTGTCGATGCTGCTGCCGCTGATGCACCACGGCATGCTGATCATGGGACTGCCCTACAGCGAATCGGCACTGATCGAGACCCGCGGCGGCGGCACGCCTTACGGCGCCAGCCACCACGCCGGTGCGGACGGCAAGCGCGATCTGGATGCCGACGAAATCACCCTGTGTCGCGCCCTGGGCCAGCGTCTGGCGAGCACCGCGCAGCGCCTGGAGAACGGCCGTGGCTAAAAAGCCGAAGATCCTTCCGCCAACGGAGTGGCTGGAACCGCGCGTGCGTCTGACCCGGGCCCTGAGCCTGGCGGCCTTCGTCGCCCTGATCGTGCTATTGATCGTCAACACCCTGTTCTTCACCGACCTGCACGGTGCGCGGCCCTGGGTGATCCTCGGCATTCAACTGCTGCCGCTGGCGCTGGTAGCGCCGGGCATGATCGGCGGCAGCGCCCGGGCCCATGCCTGGATGTGCTTCGTGCTCAACCTGTACTTCATCACCGGCGTGGAAGCGGCGTTCGACCCGTCGCGGGCGCTGTTCGGCTGGCTGGAAGTGGTGATCAGCCTGAAGCTGTTCGTCTGTGCGCTGCTGTATATCCGCTGGCGGTTCCAGTTCGATCGGCGGATGGCAGGGGAAGGATCGGCCTGACTTGAGGGCCCCTATCGCTGCGGTGCGGCGATGAGGCCCGAGAGGTCAATGATTGACGGTATGCGCCAGCATCACCGACAACTGGCACAGCGGCCGGCCACTCTCGGCGTGCCACTGGTTGAAGGCGTCCTGCACCAGCGCCAGGTCGCGCTGGCTGGTGGGCTTCTTGTCGATCACGTCCTGGGCGATCAGCGCCGCAGTCATGTCATCGGTGGGGATGAAGGTGTCCTTGCCGACCATGCGCAGAAAACGCGGCGCCGACAGCCCGCCCAGCTGATTGCCGTGCTTGGCCAGGTATTTCCATAGCCCGGTGATATCGGTCACCGGCCAGTCGGCGATCAGGGCGCCGAAGCTGCCCTTCTCTTTCTGCACGTCCAGCACCATCTGCGCGTTGCGCGGCACGCTCTTGAGCTTGCCCAGGTGGCGGATCAGGCGGGTGTCCTGCATCAACCGCTCCAGGTGCTCGGCGCCCATCAGCACCACTTTCTCCGGATCGAAGCCGAAGAACACCTCTTCGAACGCCGGCCACTTGGCGTCCACCAGGCTGTGCTTGAGCCCGGCGCGGAACACCCGCAAGGCCAGGGTCGAAAGGTAGCGGTCATCGCCGATGTCGCGCAGTTGCGCCGGGGTGCGCGGCTGGGGCAGGAACGCCTCCAGCGCGGCGGCGGAACCGAAGCGGTTCAGGCAGAACTCATGCAGCCACTGATAGTCGCGCATCGGTCAGATATTCAGCACGTCGAGGAAACGCGCCGGCGCGCTCTCGTCGATGCGCAGGCTGGTGAAGTCGAACAGGTTGCGGTCGGCCAGTTGCGACGGCACCACGTTCTGCAGGCTGCGGAAGATGCTGTCGGTGCGGCCCGGCGACTTGCGCTCCCACTCCACCAGCATCTCCTTGACCACCTGGCGCTGCAGGTTTTCCTGGGAGCCGCAGAGGTTGCACGGGATTATCGGGAATTCCTTCATGTCCGAGTAGGCCTGGATGTCCTTCTCGGAGCAGTAGGCCAGCGGGCGGATCACCACGTTGCGGCCGTCGTCGGCGCGCAGCTTCGGCGGCATGGCCTTCATGGTGCCGTTGAAGAACATGTTGAGGAAGAAGGTCTCGACGATGTCGTCACGGTGGTGCCCCAAGGCCATCTTGGTCGCGCCGATCTCGTCGGCGAAGGTGTAGAGCGTGCCACGGCGCAGGCGCGAGCACAGCGAGCAGGTGGTCTTGCCTTCCGGGACCAGCTCCTTGACCACCGAGTAGGTGTCCTTCTCGACGATGTGGTACTCGATGCCAAGCGTGGCCAGGTAAGCCGGCAGCACATGCTCGGGGAAGCCGGGCTGCTTCTGGTCCATGTTCACCGCGACGATCTCGAACTTGATCGGCGCCACCTTCTGCAGGTGAATCAGAACGTCGAGCATGGTGTAGCTGTCCTTGCCGCCGGACAGGCAGACCATGACCTTGTCGCCATCCTCGATCATGTTGTAGTCGGTGATGGCTTCGCCGGCGAGACGCCGCAGGCGCTTTTGCAGTTTGTTCTGGTTGACCGAAAGGGTGCCCATGGCGCTTGAATCCGCAAGGTGTGACAAAAGGCGCGTATTTTACGCACAAACCGCCACCGCTGGCAGACCTATCCGATAAAGACCGGGACGAAATGAAGCCCCGCCCTGACAGCGCGATTTGCTCTAAAAAAGCGGTTTTATGCGGCGAACGCCTTCCTATACTGCGACATAAGACCGCACCAATAGCGGCCTGTCCTGTCCGGCCCGTGCCTTGTGGGCTAGCAAGCGCTCCGCTGGGGGGCGATTGGAAACGGCGTAGGAGTGATTGGCATGATCCATCACGTTGTAGGGCTGTTCACCCATCCCGATCAGGAATGGCGTGAAATCCGTGGCGAAGAAGAAACCATCAGCCACATGTACCTCACCCACACCCTGATACTCGCGGCGATTCCCGCGGTATCGGCGTTTATCGGCACTACCCAGGTCGGCTGGGTCATCGGCGAGCGCGCTCCGGTCATGCTGACCATGGAAAGCGCCCTGTGGATGACCCTCATGTCGTACCTGGCCATGCTCGCCGGCGTTGCGGTCATGGGCGCCTTCATCCACTGGATGGCCCGTACCTACGACGCCAACCCGAGCCTGGCGCAATGCATCGCGTTCGCCACCTACACCGCCACCCCGCTGTTCATCGGCGGCCTGGCGGCGCTTTACCCCCACCTGTGGCTGGGGATGATCGTCGGCACGGCGGCCATCTGCTACACGGTCTACCTGCTGTACGTCGGGTTGCCGACCTTCATGAACATTCCTTCGGACGAAGGCTTCCTGTTCTCGAGTTCGGTCCTGGCGGTGGGGCTGGTGGTGCTGGTCGCCATCATGGCCTTCACCGTGATCACCTGGGGACTGGGCGTGGGGCCCGTCTACACCAATTAGAAAAAACTGCTGGCAACACAGGGGCATCACTGTCAGGCCGCCGCAAGGCGGCCTGATTTCGTTCGCGGACCGACGGTCTCGGCAGCGGGCCCGCAGTTGCGGCATACTTCGCCGCCGAGGAGTACCCACCCGCATGCCAGAGCTGCTCACATCCCGCGTCGAAGACTGCTACAAGCAAGCCGAAGCCTTTTTCAAGCGTCCCTTCCAGCGTCCCGAGGTCAGCTTCAAGCTGCGCGGGCAGAAGGCCGGCGTCGCGCATCTGCACGAGAACCTGCTGCGTTTCAACCTGCAGCTGTACCGCGAGAACAGCGAAGACTTCCTGCGCCAGACCGTCGCCCATGAAGTCGCCCACATGATCGCCCACCAGTTGTTCGGCGAGCGCATCCAGCCCCACGGCGAGGAATGGCAACTGATCATGCGCGGCGTCTACGAGTTGCCGCCCAACCGCTGCCACAACTATGACGTCAAGCGCCGCACCGTGACCCGCTACATCTATCGATGCCCCTGCCCTGGCAGCGACTTCCCGTTCTCCGCGCAGCGCCACGGCCTGGTGCGCAAGGGCCGCCGCTACCTGTGCCGCAAATGCCGGCAGACGCTGGTGTTCAGCGGCGAAACCCGTCTGGAATGAAACCGGCCGGTGCGGGCCTGTGCACGGGCTAACTCATCACGATTCGTGAAGCAAGACATTCCATTATCCCAATTGATGCGTTATTCGCATTGAATGATGCTTTCCGGCAGGCCGGTCCTCCACGCAAGGGCCGCGCACCGATGTCTTCGGACTCGCATAACAATCACGCGCGAGAACTGCCATGAATAGCCCGCGAACCCTCTACGACAAGCACATCGACTCCCACACCGTCTGCACCCTGGACGACCACGGGCATGTGCTGCTGTACATCGACCGCCAGGTCGCCAACGAGTACACCAGCCCGCAGGCCTTCAGCGGCCTGCGCGAAGCCGGGCGCAAGGTGTGGCGGCCGTCGGCGACCCTGTGCGTGGTGGACCACGTCAACCCCACCGCGCCCCGGCGCATCGCGGCCATGCCCGACGCCGGCGGCGCCTTGCAGGTGTCGTACTTCGAGCAGAACTGCCGTGACTTCGGCATCGAGCTGTTCGACGTGCTGGACAAGCGCCAGGGCATCGAGCACGTGGTCGCCCCCGAACAGGGCTTCATCCTGCCGGGCATGGTGGTCGCTGCCGGAGACAGCCACACCACCACCTACGGCGCACTGGGCGCCTTTGGCTTCGGTATCGGCACCTCGGAGATCGAGCACCTGCTGGCCACCCAGACACTGGTGTACAAGCGGCTGAAGACCATGCACGTCCGGGTGTCCGGCGAACTGGGCCTGGGCGTGACGTCGAAGGACATCATCATGGCCCTGATCCGCCGTATCGGCGCGTCCGGCGCCACCGGCTACGCCATCGAGTTCAGCGGCCCGACCATCGACGCCCTCAGCGTCGAGGCGCGCATGACCATCTGCAACATGGCGGTGGAAGCAGGCGCCCGCGGTGCCTTCATGGCCCCGGACGACAAGGTCTTCGCCTACCTCAAGGACAAGCCCCGCGCGCCCCGTGGCGAACTGTGGGAACAGGCGGTGGCGCGCTGGCGCGAGCTGTACAGCGACCCCGGCGCGGTATTCGACGCCGAGGTTGAGCTGGATGCCGCCGTGCTGGAGCCGATGGTCACCTGGGGCACCAGCCCGGACCAGGCCGCGCCGATCGGCGAATTGGTGCCAGACCCGAGCCTTGAAAGCGACCTGATCCGTCGCCAGGACCTGCAACGGGCCCTGCGCTACATGGGCCTGGAGCCCGGCGCGCGGCTGGACCGGATCAGTATCAGCCATGCTTTCATCGGCTCCTGCACCAATGCCCGCATCGAAGACCTGCGCGACGCCGCCCGCGTGGTGCGGGGGCGCAAGGTCGCGGCCCATGTGCGGGCGATGATCGTGCCCGGCTCGACCCTGGTGCGCGACCAGGCGGAAGCCGAGGGCCTGGCCCGCATCTTCCGCGAAGCCGGGTTCGAGTGGCGGCAGTCCGGCTGCTCCATGTGCCTGGCCATGAACGACGACGTGCTCAGCCCCGGCGACCGCTGCGCCTCCAGCACCAACCGCAACTTCGAAGGCCGCCAGGGCGCCGGGGCGCGGACCCACCTGATGAGCCCGGCGATGGTCGCCGCCGCTGCGGTCAGCGGTTACCTGACCGACGTTCGCCACTTTGCCCTGGAGGCCTGACATGCAACCTTTCGATAGCGTCTGCGGCACTGCCGCGCCCCTGCTGGCGGCCAACGTCGACACCGACGTGATCATGCCCAAGCAGTTCCTCAAGGGCATCGACCGCGCCGGCCTGGACCGCGGCGTGTTCTTCGACCTGCGCTTTCTCGCCGACGGCCAGCCGAACCCGGAGTTCGTGCTCAATCAGAAACCGTGGGCGTGGTCGCGCTTCCTGGTGGTGGGGCCGAACTTCGGCTGTGGCTCCAGCCGCGAGCATGCGGTGTGGGGGCTCAAGCAACTGGGCATCCGCGCCCTGATCGGCAGCAGCTTTGCCGGGATTTTCTTCGACAACTGCCAGCGCAACGGTGTGCTGCTGATCCAGTTGCCCGAGGCCAGGGTGCAGGAGATTGGTCGACTGGTGAGCAATGGCGACGATGCCGAGCTGTGCATCGACCTGCCGGCCCAGGAAATTCGCCTGCGCAACGGGCAGAGCATCCCGTTCGACATCGATCCGCTGCGCAAGGAGGCGCTGGTGCTGGGGCTGGATGCGATTGGCAGCACCTTGCAGCGCACGGCGCAGATCCGGGAGTTCGAGGCGGGGCATTTGCAGAGGAATCCCTGGCTGGCCTGATGAATCTTTATTGACTGTCCCGGCCTCATCGCTGGTAAGCCAGCTCCCACACATTGGGTCTGGCGCCTGGCTGGATAACCTGTGGGAGCCGGCGTTGCCGGCGATGAGGCCCGAGAAAACCCTACCGATCCCGCAGGTACCGCTCCAGAAACTCCACACACACCCGCAGCTTGGCCGAATCCGATAGCCGCGTCGGATACACCGCCCAGATGTTCGCACTCTGGCTGTATTCATGCAGCACCTGCACCAGGCGCCCCTGTTCCAGCAGCGGCTGCACGTCCCATTGCGATCGCAACAGGATGCCCTTCCCGCCCAGTGCCCACTGCAGCACGATCTCGCCATTGTTCGACGACAGCGCCCCGCTGACCCGCACCGACTCCTGCCGCCCACCACTCTCCAGGTGCCACACGCCGAACGGGTTGTTGCGCTCCTTGAGCACCAGGCAGTCGTGCTCGTCGAGGTCTTTCAACGTCTTCGGCGTACCGCGGGCAGCCAGGTAGTCCGGCGTGGCACACAGCACCCGGTGGTTGCTCACCAGCTTGCGGCTGATGTGCTGGCCGGGGATGTCGTCGCCCACGCGGATCTCCAGGTCGAAGCCTTCGGCGACGATGTCCACCACCCGGTCGAACACGTCGAGGCGCACTTCCAGGCCGGGGTACAGCGAGCTGAGTTCGGCGATGGCCGGCGCCACATGGTTGCGGCCAAAACCGAAGCTGCTGCAGATGTGCAGCATGCCCCGGGGCGCTTTGCGCGCTTCGGTCAGCTCACCGACGAAGTCGTCCAGGTCATCGAGGATGCGGATCGCCCAGCGCTGGGTGCGCTCGCCCGCCTCGGTCAGGGCAATGCGCCGGGTGGTGCGGTGCAGCAGCCGGGTCCGCAGTGTCTCTTCGAGGATGCGGATGCGCTTGCTGACATAGGCCGGTGACTGCCCAAGCTCGTCGGCAGCCCCGGCGAAGCTGGCTTTGCGGATGACCGTGAGGAACACACGGAGGTCTTCGGGCAACGGGGATTCGATACGAAGTGTGTTCATAGCTCTTATGGTTCGCGCGTTTATTCCACCAAACGCGAAGGATAGCATTCCTCCATCGATGCTCCGAGCCGCGGATTCGGCGCATCGCCTTCTCCTCCTACAACAACAAACAGAGGAAAAACCATGAGCCTGGTTTCCGATTCCGCGGTGGCGCACGACGACACCGCCACCTCTCCGCTGCGCCGACTGCTGCGTTACGAAATCGGCGTGATTCCGCTGCCGTACTTCATCGGCATCGCCCTCACCGTGTTTCTCTCGGCCCACTTCGGCCTGCTGCCGAAGACCATGATCGGCGGCCTCGCCGTGATCATGACCATGGGCGTGTTCTTCGGCCAGATCGGCCAGCGCCTGCCGATCCTCAAGGAAATCGGTGGCGGCGCCATCCTCTGCCTGATGCTGCCGTCGGTGCTGGTGTTCTATGGCTTCTTCGGCAGCACCACCATCGACGCGACGAAGATGCTGATGAAGGATGCCAACTTCCTCTACTTCGTCATCGCCAGCCTGGTGGTGGGCAGCATCCTCGGCATGAACCGCTTCATCCTGGTCCAGGGCATGGTGCGCATGTTCGTGCCGCTGGTGGTGGGCACCCTGGCCGCAGTGGCGGCCGGGCTGCTGGTGGGCACGCTGTTCGGCTACAGCGTCTACCACACCTTCTTCTTCATCATCGTGCCGATCATTGGCGGCGGCATCGGCGAGGGCATCCTGCCGCTGTCGCTGGCCTATTCGGCGATCCTCGGCGGCAGCCCCGACCAGTACGTGGCACAACTGGTACCGGCGGCGGTGGTGGGCAATATCGTCGCGATTATCTGCGCCGGCGTGCTGGCCCGCCTGGCCCTGCGCAAACCGCACCTGAACGGCAACGGCATGCTGATCCGGGCCCGGGAAGAGAACGACCTGTTTCGCGAACAGGAAGACAAGAGCGCCGGGATCGACTTCCGCTACATGGGCGCTGGCGTGCTGGTGATCTGCGCCTTCTTCATCCTCGGCGGCCTGCTGGAGAAAGTGGTGCACATCCCCGGGCCGGTGATGATGATCCTGGTGGCGGTGCTGTTCAAATACCTGCAAGTGCTGCCAGCCCGTCTGGAAGATGGCAGCAAGGCGTTCTACAAGCTGGTGTCCACGGCCTTCATCTGGCCGGTGATGATCGGCCTGGGCATGCTCTACGTACCGCTGGACAGCGTGGTCAAGGTGTTCTCGGTGGGCTACGTGGTGGTCTGCGCCTCGGTGGTGATCGCCATGACCCTGGCGGGCTTCCTGATTGGCAACCTGCTGAAGATGTTCCCTATCGAGTCGGCCATCGTCACCTGCTGCCACAGCGGCCTGGGCGGCACGGGTGACGTGGCGATCCTGTCGGCGTCCAGCCGCATGGCGCTGATGCCCTTCGCACAGATCTCCACGCGCATCGGTGGGGCTTCGACGGTGATCCTGGCGACCCTGCTGCTGGGGTTGTTCCACTGAAAAAAGAAGCGGCAAGTTGCAAGCTGCAAGCTGCAAGCTGCAAGAAAGAGCACTCGGCGTCGCAGCGATGCTTCTCTTACAGCTTGAAGCTTGAAACTTGAAGCAAAAAAAACCCATCCGAAGATGGGTTTTTTCAACAGGCGACAGGCTTAGCGAACAGCCGGGCCTTCCTGCACGCCCAGGTCATCGACAGGACGGCTTTCGATGATCGGCGAACCACCGGAAGCCAGCTCTTTCTGCAGCGTCTTGTTGTCCAGTTCACCAACCCACTTGGCCACAACCACGGTGGCAACGGCGTTGCCGATCAGGTTGGTCAGGGCACGGGCTTCGGACATGAAGCGGTCGATACCAAGGATCAGCGCCAGGCCGGCAACCGGCAGGTGGCCGACGGCGGACAGGGTGGCCGCCAGGACGATGAAGCCCGAACCGGTGACGCCGGCAGCACCTTTGGAGGCAACCAGGAGCACCAGCAACAGGGTGATCTGGTGGGTGATGTCCATGGTGGTGTCGGTGGCCTGGGCGATGAACACCGCAGCCATGGTCAGGTAGATCGAGGTACCGTCAAGGTTGAACGAGTAGCCGGTCGGGATCACCAGGCCAACCACGGATTTCTTGGCGCCCAGGCGCTCCATCTTGGTCAGCATGCGTGGCAGGGCGGATTCCGAGGAGGACGTACCCAGCACGATCATCAGTTCTTCACGGATGTAGCGGATCAGCTTGAGGACGCTGAAGCCATGGGCACGGGCGATACCGCCGAGGATCACCAGGATGAACAGCAGGCAGGTGATGTAGAAGCACGCCATCAGGTAGCCCAGCTGTACCAGCGAGCCAACGCCGTACTGGCCGATGGTGAAGGCCATGGCACCGAAGGCACCGACCGGGGCCAGCTTCATGATCATGTTGATGATGTTGAACATGACATGGGCGAAGCGGTCGATCAGGTCCAGCACCGGACGACCGTAGGCGCCGAGGCGATGCAGGGCGAAGCCGAAGATCACCGAGAACATCAGCACTTGCAGGATGTCGCCGTTGGCGAAGGCACCGACTACGGTGCTGGGGATGATGTTCAGCAGGAAGCCGACGGTGGTCTGCTGCGCGCCGGCGGCGGCGTAGGCGGCCACGCTGCTGGCGTTCAGGGTGTTGACGTCGATGTGCATGCCGGCGCCCGGCTTGACGACGTTGACCACGACCAGACCGATGATCAGGGCGATGGTGGAGACGATTTCGAAGTACAGCAGCGCGTAGCCGCCGGTCTTGCCCACCGACTTCATGCTCTGCATGCCGGCGATACCACTCACCACGGTGCAGAAGATGATGGGGGCGATGACCATCTTGATCAGTTTGACGAAGCCGTCACCCAGTGGCTTGAGGGCCACGCCGGTTTCGGGAAAGTAGTGACCCAGCAGGATACCGATGGTGATAGCGACCAGCACCTGGATATACAGCGATTTGTACAGTGGCTGACGGGTTGTCGTCATGGCTAGTTCCTCAAGGGTACCGCGGCGTCCTTCCCAGGACGTGGGTACCTGAATCGCGAACCCTCCTGCACTGGAGGGATTTGTTGTGTCGAGCTGCGTGGCAGAACTCTGCGAGCTTCATAGCAAGCGTGATGCCAATTTGCGCTTTCGCGGTGCAGAGCCCGGTTTCATTGGGTTTTCTCGCACAAACAGAGGGCATGCCGGTCGATCGAGGTTGGCGGATTTCCGCCCGTGGCGGTTTTTGAACCGGGATAGATGGCGGTAATCCGCCCACAGGACGTAGGGGAAATGGCTGACAGGCGAAATCCCGCCGCCTGTCAGTCGAGGGGAAAGTCGATGCGGAAGGCCGCCCCGCCCAGCGGCGAATCACCGAGGGTCAGGCGCGCGTCATAGCTGTCGATGATGTCCTTGGCCACCGCCAGGCCGATGCCTTGCCCGGGGTACTGGCGATCGAGCCGTTCGCCTCGCTTGAGAATGCGCTCGCGCTGGTCCGCTGGCACGCCGGGGCCATCATCCTCGATGCACAGCTGCAGATGCCCGGCCTCGTCGTGGCCGAGGCTGATGCGCACCCGCCCCAGGCACAGCCGCCAGGCGTTTTCCAGCAGGTTGCCAAGCAGTTCGAGCAAGGCGCCCTGCTCCATCGGCACCCGGGCATCGCTGGCCATGGCGTATTCAACCTGTACGTCCTTTTCCCGGTAGACCTTGGCCAGGGTCCCACACAGGCTTTCCAGCAACGGCTGCAGACGCACCTGGTGCCGAACCAGGCCGCTCTTGCGCAGGCTGGCGCGCTGCAACTGGTAGTCGATCTGCTGGCTCATGCGCTCGATCTGGCTGCGCAACACCCGCGACTGCTCGCGGTCTTCGGGACGCTGCCCCAGGTTCTCGCTCACCCCTTGCAGGACCGCCAGCGGGGTTTTCAGGCTGTGGGCCAGGTCGCCGAGCGAATCGCGGTAGCGCCCGCGCTGCTCGCGCTCGCTGTGCAGCAGGCGGTTGAGGGAACGGGTCAGGCGCAGCAACTCGCGGGGGTGTTCGCCACTCAGTCCCTCGCGGGCGCCGGATTCGATTTCGTCCAGCTCAACGGTCATGCGGCGCAACGAGCGCAAGCCCCAGGTCAGCCCGGCCCAGAGCAACAGCAGCAAGACCAGCAAGGCCGCGCCGAAGCCGAGATAGAGTTTCTCGCGCAGGCCACTGAGGGTCTGTTCATATTCGCGAAGGGGCTGCAGGGCAACGATGCTGTAGGCCGCGCTGCGACCGCCGAGCAGCTTGACCTCGACGTCGTAGACGAAGAACTCCTCGCCATCGTCCTGGCGGATCCGCGCGAATTCGTTGCCACGGCCGTCGTAGCGTGGCTGGTAGTTGATGTGCTCGTTGGCGGTGGCCCGCGAGCGCCAGACCAGGTTGCCCTGGCGGTCGTAGATGTAGCCGAGCAGACGACTGTCGGGCAAGTTGAAACGCTCGTCCGGCAGCAGTACCGGCATCATCAGCCGGTTGTCTTCGACCCGGGCAGCGGAGATCAGCGTGGTCACGTCCGATGCCAGGCGCTGCTCGATGGATTCCTGCAGGGCCAGGCTGAAGGTTTTCTGCAATGCCGGCAGCAAGGCCAGCATGAACAGCAGCGCCAGCAGCGCCGCCGCCAGCATCAGGCGCAGGCGCAGCGAACGGATCATCGGCAGCGCTCGGTGAACAGGTAGCCGAGGCCGCGCACGGTATCAATCGGTTTGAAGCCGCGATCCCCCTCCAGCTTGCGCCGCAGGCGGCCGACCAGGACTTCGATGACGTTGGGGTCGCGCTCCTCGTCGTCCGGGTACAACTGTTCCATCAGCCGCTCCTTGGCCACCACCTGCTGGTGATGGCGCATCAGGTATTCGAGGATGCGGTATTCGTAGGCGGTCAGCGCCAGCGGCTGTTCGTCCAGCACGGCCTGCTTGCGGTTGAGATCGAGCAGCAGCGGGCCTGCCGTGATGGTCGCCTGGGTGAAGCCGCTGGCGCGGCGCAGCAAGGCGTTCAGGCGGGCTTCCAGCTCCTCGAACTGGAATGGCTTGACCACATAGTCGTCGGCACCGGCGGCCAGGCCCTCGACCTTGTCCTGCCAGTTGCCGCGCGCGGTGAGGATCAGGATCGGAAAGGTCTTGCCCGAGGCCCGCAGGCGGCCGATCAGTTCCAGGCCGCTGATGCCAGGCAGGCCGAGGTCGACCACCGCCAGGTCGAAATTGAACTGCTCGACCTGGTACAGCGCCTCTTCGGCATCGCCCACCGCCTCGACCACATGGCCGCTTTCGTTCAAGCGGCTTTGGAGGTGGTGGCGCAACAGCGCTTCATCCTCGACCACCAACAGTTTCATCACCCTCTCCCCTTGCAGTGCGGTGTGCAGAATAACAGCGAACCGGCCCTGTCGAAGGGCCGGTTGGCAAGGCCAGGCAACCGGTCAGAACCGGTAGTTGGCCGACAGGTAGGTCTGGGCGCTGCTGTCCAGGCGCAGTGCGCCGACCTTGCTGCCGCCACTTTCAGCCAGCTCGGTGGTGGCATTGCTGCGCAGGTAACGGTAGCCCAGCTCTACCGAGGCGTTGTCGCTGACTTGCTGCAACACGCCGCCCTGCAGGCCGACGGCGTAGCCGATGTCGCTGTCGCGGCTGGCGCCCGGCGAATCCTGGGTGAGCTTGGTCAGGCCGGCGGTGGCACCGCCGAACAGTTTGGTGGTGCTGGTGACCGGGTAGAACAGGTCGTAGCTGCCCAGCAGGTTTTCCTGACGCAGCTTGAGGCCGTTGTGAGTGCCCGAGACGTTGTCGTAGGTGGCGTAGTAGCGACCCTGGTCGTTGATCCTGCCCAGGCGCACGCCCCAGGTATCGTCCTTGCCGATGATGCCGTCGCTGTTCAGGTGGCCGACGTTTTCGGTGAGCAACCCGGACTTCTTGACCTTGTCGCTGGTCTGACCGTAGGTGAGGCTGGCGAAGTTATCGTCGGCCTGCACGGCCATGCTTGCACCACAGAATGTCAGGGCGGCCAGCAGGGTGTTGAGGGTTTTCATGGTGATGTACTCCACAATGCTGCGTGGGTTGGGAAATTGAGAGCTAGAGTAAGGACCCGGCCCTGAACCGCCGCTGAACCCGGCCTGAACCTCGGCTGAACGCTTTTCATGTTTCGATCACAGGAGTACCGATCATGCGATTACTGCTGGCTGCCGCACTGCTTGGCGCCGCGGGCCTGGCCCAGGCTGCGGTGCAAACCCGCGAGATTCCCTACCAGGACGCCGACGGCAAGCGCCTGGTTGGCTACTACGCCTACGACGACGCGGTCAAAGGACCGGTGCCGGGCGTCGTCGTGGTGCATGAGTGGTGGGGCCTGAACGACTACGCCAAGCGCCGCGCCCGCGACCTCGCGGCCCTGGGCTACAGCGCCCTGGCCATCGACATGTACGGCGACGGCAAGAACACCGAGCATCCGGCCGATGCCATGGCCTTCATGCAGGCCGCGCTGAAGGACGCGAGTGCGTCGGCCAAGCGCTTCGATGCCGGCGTCGAATTGCTGAAGCTCCAGCCGCAGACCGACAAGAACCGTATCGCCGCGATCGGCTACTGCTTCGGTGGCAAGGTAGTGCTGGACGCTGCCCGGCGCGGCGAACCGCTGGCCGGCGTGGCCAGTTTCCACGGTGCGCTGGCGACCAGCACCCCGGCCACGCCCGGCAGCGTGAAGGCGAAGATCCTGGTGGAGCATGGCGCGGCAGACAGCATGGTCACGCCACAACAGGTGGAGGCGTTCAAGGAAGAGATGAACAAGGCGAATGCACCGTTCGACTTCGTCAGCATCCCGGGCGCCAAGCACGGTTTCACCAACCCGGATGCCGACCGGTTGAGCCACGGCGAACATGGCGGGCCGGACATCGGCTACAACAAGGCGGCAGACGAAAGTTCCTGGGCGGATCTGCAGGCGTTCTTCAAGAAGATCTTTTGAGGGCAGCGGCAAGCTTCAAGCTGCAAGCGGCAAGAAAGAGCAGTCCGCGGTGCTGGAGGTTTCCTGGCTTGGCGCTTGCGGCTTGAAGCTTGCAGCTAGAGGCTTGTGGCCCGGCGCTTTGCGCCTAAAATAGCGGCCATGAACCGACTCCCCGCTTGCTGCTCCCCACTCCAGCACCACTGGCCACTGCCGCGCCCGGTCCCCGGCGCGGTGCTGGTCAGTTGCGCCTTCGACCCGACCCGGCTCGCCAGCGATGATTTCCAGCGCGCCGCCATCGAGCAGACACCCGCCTTGCAACGCTCGGTGGCCAAGCGCCAGGCCGAGTACCTCGCCGGCCGCGCCTGTGCCCGCGCCGCGCTGCAGCGCCTGGATGGTCGCGACTACGTGCCCGCCACCGGCGACGATCGGGCGCCGGTATGGCCTGCGGACATACGCGGCTCCATCACCCACGGCAAGGGCTGGGCCGCCGCCGTGGTGGCCAGGGCCAGCGACTGTGCAGGGCTGGGACTGGATCAGGAAAACCTGCTGGAACACGAGCGCGCCGAACGCCTGGCCAGCGAGATCCTCACGCCGGCCGAGCTGCAACGTCTCGATCCGGCCCGCACCAGCCTCACCGTCACCCTAACCTTCTCGCTCAAGGAAAGCCTGTTCAAGGCGCTCTATCCGCTGGTGCTCAAGCGCTTCTATTTCGAACACGCCGAGGTGCTGGCGTGGAGCGACGACGGTCATGCCCGCCTGCGGCTGCTTACCGATCTGTCGGAGGAATGGCACCACGGGCGCGAGCTGGAAGGACAGTTCGCCGTGAGCGGCGACCAGTTGCTGAGCCTGGTCGCGGTCTGATTCAGGGCAACAGCGGGCAATGCTCGCAGTGCCCGACCCACTCCACTTTGTAGCTCAGGCAGCAGGTCCGTCGCCGGCGACGCCCGGCAGCATCCTCGCCGACGGCGGCGAACAGCGGGCTGTCGAGGTCTTGCAGCCAAGGTTTCGCTGCGTCTCCCGCCACCTGCTCCAGACAATCCCCGGCATTGCCCCAGAGCACTGCTGCCGGTACGCCCCCCAGCCGCGCCAGGCGTTCGATCAGCGGCGGCAGATGCGCATCGATCACCTCGGCAAGCCCGTTCAGTCCATCACCGGCGCCATAGGCCGCTGGCAATCCGCGTGCGTCCAGCTCCACCCGCAGCTCCGCCGACCAGCGCGGCGCGCGCCCTGCCAGCGCTTCGCGCCACAGCAGCATGAAGTAGTACTTGGACCACTGCGACACCAGCACCGGCAATTGCGCCGGCATCAGTTCCGGGCCATAGAGCGCCAGCAACAGACCGTGGAAAGTCTGCGACTCGAACAGCGCGTCCCGCGTCAGCAGGGTCATTGCCCGCCCGCCACCTGCTCGCGGGGCCAGCTCAGGCTGAAGCAGGCCCCGTCCAGGCGCACGCTCTTGCCGATCAGCGCACGGCCGTTATGCCAGTAGATGATCCGCCGCACGATGGACAACCCCAGGCCGTGGCCGCCAGAGGAGCGGGTGCGGCTGTCGTCAAGGCGGGTGAACGGCGTGAAGATGCGGTCCCAGGCGCTTTCCGGCACGCCGGGGCCATCGTCCTCGACGTCGATGCGGCAGCGTTGCAGCCCGAGCTGGTAGCTGAGGATGACCTGGGACTCGGCATGGCGCATGGCATTGCTCACCAGGTTCTGCAGGGCGCGGTGGATGTAGCGCGGCTCGGCCTCGACCCAGGCGCCGTCCTCGCCCCCCTGGCAGGCTCCGCGCAGTACCCGCACCTCGCGGCGCAGCGGCGCCAGCTCGGCGATGACCTGATCAAGCAGCGCGTCCAGGTCGACCCGCTGGAAATGCAGGGCCGGGGCGCCCTGTTCGAGGCGGGCGTACATCAGCATCTCGTCCACCAGCTTGTCGAGGTCCTGGATGTCGTTGTCCATGCCGGCGAGGTGTTTTTCCCGGGTCTGGTCGGTGCTGGCGCTGGCGATCATCTCCAGGCCGAAGCGCAGCCGCGCCACCGGTGTACGCAGCTCGTGGGATACCGCCCGCACCAGTTCGCGCTGGATGGTCAGCGAACGCTGCAGGTGCTCGGCCATGCCATTGAAGGCTTCGGCCAGGCGCCCCACCGAGTCGGCGCCCTGCACCATCACCCGGGTTTCCAGGCTGCCCTGGGCAATCTGCGTGGCGGCCACCTCGACCTTGGACAGGCGCCGCTCCAGTTGCCGCACCAGGAAATAGACCACCAGCCCGATCAGGCTCAAACCGAGGGCAGCGATCAGCACCAGCAGTTGCGTCGGGTAGGGATTCATCTGGTACAGCGGGCCGATTTCCAGCACCCAGGGCGTTCCGGCGATGCCGGCGAACACGCGGATGGAGTCGCCGTCCTTGCCCAGGGCCATCACCGTGTCGCCCTCCTCCACCCGGCGGCGCTGGTCGTCGTCCATGTCGGCGTCGCTCTGGGCGAGCAGGCGCAGGTCGAAACCGAAGCCCTTGCTCTGCTTGAGTTCGGCGAGGCGACGGGCCTGCTCGCTGACCGGATAGCGGATCAACTCATCTACCAGCAGGTAAATGGTGGCGCGGGCCAGTTGCTCGCTGATCTGCTGTACGTCGCCGGTCAGCAACAGGTCCTGCCCCTTGAGCTGGCTGATGACCTTGGCCGCATGGGGACCGGTGTGTTCCACCAGGACCTGGCCACGCTGCAGGCGGGTGCGCTGGCTGCCGTCGATGCCGGCCTCGGCGCTGCTCTGCAACGCCAGCGGAATGCCCAGCAGGCGCTCCCACAGGGCCAGGGCGCGGGTCTGCTCGACCTTGTTCATTCGCGCCAGGTTGTCGGCCATCAGGGTAAAGGTGCCATGGGCCAGGCGCTCGCGGTACTGGCCGGCGCGCACTTCGTTGAGCAGGTGCAGGCTGAGTACGCCGAGCACTGCCACCAGCACCAGCACGCCGAGCATGCCGCCATAGATGCGCAGGAAGATCGAGTTCATTCGGGCAGGCCCATGGCCTCGGCGGCCTCGCGGACGAACAGATAGCCCTTGCCGCGGATGGTCTTGATCATCCGCGGGTGGATCGGGTCATCGCCGATACGCGGGCGGATCCGCGAAATGCGCACGTCGATGGAGCGGTCCTGGCCGTCGTAGCCGACGCCGCGCAGGGAGGTGAAGATTTCTTCCCGGGACAGGATGCGCCCGGCGTTGCTCACCAGCAGCCAGAGCAGGTCGAATTCGGCGCTGGTCAGCTCGATGCCGGCCTCGCCGAGCCAGGCTTCGCGCAGGGTGCTGTCGACCCGCAACGGGCCGAACTGCAGGGCGCGGCGCTCGGCCGGCGCCGCCGGTGGCTCGCTGCGCCGCAGCAACGCGTTGATGCGGGCCAGCAGCAGGCGCGGGCGCACCGGCTTGCAAACATAGTCGTCGGCGCCCATGTCGAGGCCCTGGACCTGGTCGAGGTCATCGCTGCGGGCGGTCAGCATGAGGATCGGCCCGGCGTAGCGCTGGCGCACCTTGCGGCAGATGCTCAGGCCATCTTCGCCGGGCAGCATCAGGTCGAGGATCACCAGGTCGGGCTGCTCGTTGATGATACGCTCCGCCGCTTTTGCACCATCGCCTTCCACATCCACGGCAAAGCCGTTGGCCTGGAGGTACTCGCGGGTCAGTTCGGCGAGACGCTGGTCATCCTCGACGATCAACACCTGACTGCTTTGCTGCTCCACGGGCCACCTCTGCATTTTTGTTATGGGACAACGGGTTGCCATCACCAAAGGGCAACATCGGCTCTGGATACTACGTGGCGTACCTGTGGCTGCCAATCGGTGCACGCGGCCGAGCAATTAGCCTGCCAGACGCGCTTGCCAGGGCCCGGTTTTGTGATAGGGTTCGCGCCCCCGAAAATCCGGCGCTCGCGTTTGTTTACAAGAAAAAACGGCGATGGATGGTTCTGACAGCGCAGGATAAGGCTTACAGCGATTTGTCCCATTTCACTCACAAACTACACACAACTTATCCACAGATCGTCGCCTTGCAATAGGCCCGATACCGCATTATCTTGTATCTCACTCGCAGCAAAACACTACATCTTGGGTTTTACCGATAATCCCCAAGCACAAGTCAAGCGTCAGACTCAAGCCTTAAATGGCTGTTTTTTTGCTTGAACTTAAAGTGATTTCAGCAGCCAAACCGCTCCTGCGGAGGCGACCGATGCAAGCCCTGGAGGGCCTTGTTTCGGGTATGGGTGTTGCAGGCCAGGGCCGCAGCACTCGACAGCAACGGATTTTGGGTTGTCGACCCAAGACTTTTGACTTCGGCCAGGGAGCGGCATGCGAATGCCCCCTTTTCCTGATCTGTCCCGAAGTCGGGTACGCGCCCTGAGCGGCGCGCGAGAGCCTTTGAGCCACGCGCGTGCCAGGTGCCTGTCGGGCTTTTGGATGGAACGGTTGGCGCCCACCCGGCGCCTAAACAAACATAGAGAACGTGGAGACACCCATGCACACCGACACAACTCGCGAGAACCCGCAGGCCAAGGCGCCGCAGGCCGCCGATTCGAATCAGGATCTGGCAGCGACCGCCCCTGGCCAACTGCGCGTGATCAAGCGTAACGGCACTGTCGTCCCCTACACCGACGACAAGATCACCGTAGCCATCACCAAAGCGTTCCTCGCAGTTGAAGGCGGCACCGCCGCCGCCTCGTCGCGCATCCACGATACCGTCGCGCGCCTGACCGAGCAGGTCACCGCCACCTTCAAGCGCCGCATGCCGTCCGGCGGCACCATCCATATCGAAGAGATCCAGGACCAGGTCGAACTGGCCCTGATGCGCGCCGGCGAGCAGAAAGTCGCCCGCGACTACGTGATCTACCGCGACCAGCGTGCCCGCGAGCGCGCTACCCGCAGCAACGGCGAAGCCGTGGTCCAGCCACACCCGAGCATCCGCATCACCCTGGCCGACGGGAGCCTGGCCCCGCTGGACATGAACCGCCTGAACACCATCATCTCCGAGGCCTGCGAAGGCCTGGCCGAAGTCGATGGCGACCTGATCCAGCGCGAAACCCTGAAGAACCTGTACGACGGCGTGGCCATCAAGGACGTCAACACCGCCCTGGTGATGACCGCCCGTACCCTGGTCGAGCGTGAGCCGAACTACTCCTTCGTCACCGCCCGCCTGCTGATGGACACCCTGCGCGCCGAAGCCCTGGGCTTCCTCGACGTCGCCGACAGCGCCACCCACCACGAAATGGCCGACCTGTACGCCAAGGCTCTGCCGGCCTACATCGCCAAGGGTGTCGAGTTCGAACTGCTCGACCCGGCCCTGGCCGGCTTCGACCTGGACCGCATCGGCAAGGCCATCGACCACGAGCGCGACCAGCAATTCACCTACCTGGGCCTGCAGACCCTGTACGACCGCTACTTCATCCACAAGGATGGCGTGCGTTTCGAACTGCCGCAGGTGTTCTTCATGCGCGTCGCCATGGGCCTGGCCCTGGGCGAGAAAGACCGTGAAGCCCGTGCGATCGAGTTCTACAACCTGCTGTCGTCCTTCGACTACATGGCCTCGACCCCGACCCTGTTCAACGCCGGTACCCTGCGTCCACAGCTGTCGAGCTGCTACCTGACCACCGTTCCGGACGACCTGTCGGGCATCTACCACGCGATCCACGACAACGCCATGCTGTCGAAATTCGCCGGTGGCCTGGGCAACGACTGGACCCCGGTGCGCGCGCTGGGCTCCTACATCAAGGGCACCAACGGCAAGTCCCAGGGCGTCGTGCCGTTCCTGAAAGTGGTCAACGACACCGCCGTCGCGGTCAACCAGGGCGGCAAGCGCAAGGGCGCAGTCTGCGCCTACCTGGAAACCTGGCACCTCGACATCGAAGAGTTCATCGAGCTGCGCAAGAACACCGGTGACGATCGTCGTCGTACCCACGACATGAACACCGCCAACTGGATCCCTGACCTGTTCATGAAGCGCGTCTTCGAAGACGGCAAGTGGACCCTGTTCTCGCCATCGGAAGTGCCGGACCTGCACGACCTGACCGGCAAGGCCTTCGAAGAGCGCTACGAGTACTACGAAGCCCTGACCGAGTACAACAAGATCAAGGTGTTCAAGACCATCCAGGCCAAGGACCTGTGGCGCAAGATGCTCTCGATGCTGTTCGAGACCGGCCACCCATGGCTGACCTTCAAGGATCCGTGCAACCTGCGCAGCCCGCAGCAGCACGTGGGCGTGGTCCACAGCTCGAACCTGTGCACCGAGATTACCCTGAACACCAACAAGGACGAGATCGCGGTCTGCAACCTGGGCTCGATCAACCTGCCGAACCACATCGTCGACGGCAAGCTCGACCACGCCAAGCTGCAACGCACCGTGCACACCGCCGTGCGCATGCTCGACAACGTGATCGACATCAACTACTACTCCGTGCCGCAGGCGCGTAACTCGAACCTCAAGCACCGCCCTGTCGGCCTGGGCATCATGGGCTTCCAGGACGCGCTGTACCTGCAGCACATCGCCTACGGTTCCGACGCCGCCGTCGAGTTCGCCGACCGTTCCATGGAAGCGGTCAGCTACTTCGCCATCCAGGCCTCGTGCGACCTGGCCGACGAACGCGGTGCCTACGAGACCTTCGAAGGTTCGCTGTGGTCCAAGGGCATCCTGCCGCTGGATTCGCAACAGATCCTGATCGAAGCCCGTGGCGCCAAGTACATCGACGTCAACCTGGACGAGACCCTGGACTGGGCACCGGTGCGCGAGCGCGTACAGAAAGGTATCCGTAACTCGAACATCATGGCCATCGCGCCGACCGCGACCATCGCCAACATCACCGGCGTATCGCAGTCCATCGAGCCGACCTACCAGAACCTGTACGTGAAATCGAACCTGTCGGGCGAATTCACCGTGATCAACCCGTACCTGGTTCGCGACCTCAAGGCGCGCGGCCTGTGGGACTCGGTCATGATCAACGACCTGAAGTACTACGACGGTTCCGTGCAGCAGATCGAGCGTATCCCGCAAGAGCTGAAAGACCTGTACGCCACGGCGTTCGAAGTGGAAACCAAGTGGATCGTCGACGCCGCCAGCCGTCGCCAGAAGTGGATCGACCAGGCTCAGTCGCTGAACCTGTACATCGCCGGTGCCTCGGGCAAGAAGCTGGACGTGACCTACCGCATGGCCTGGTACCGTGGTCTGAAAACCACCTACTACCTCCGTGCCCTGGCCGCGACCAGCACCGAGAAGTCGACCATCACCACCGGCAAGCTCAACGCCGTGTCCAGCGGTGGCGACAGCAGCGCTCCGGTCCAGGCCCAGGCCGCTCCGGCCGCAGCCCCTGCTCCAGCGCCAGTGCCGAAGGCCTGCGCGATCGACGAGCCGGACTGCGAAGCCTGCCAATAAGGTGATCGCGAGGCTTCCCCCGGGAAGCCTCGTTCCATCCCTACAAAAAGACCGGGGCATCCACTGCTCCGGCCGCCCTCCCCGGGCACCGATTTTTGCGTGCACTGCAGTACCCGAACGCAAGCACCGCAACCAAGATCCACCGGCCATACTGAAAATGGCCCTCAAGCAGGAGACCCACCATGCTGAGTTGGGACGAATTCGACAAAGAAGACGGCGAAGCCCCCGCCAAGTCCGGTAACGCCCAGGCTGCCGCCACCGGCATCGACAAACTCGACAGCGCCGGCGGTGCCGCCGCCCTCGAAGCCCGCGCCGTGACCAGCGCCGACTCGGCTGCCGTGATCCGCGCCAAGGCCGCCCTGGACGACCTCGACATCGCCGAAGGCCTGGCCGAGCTGGAAGGCTCCGCAGCCCGTGTCGCCGTTGACGAAAAGCGCATGATCAACTGCCGCGCCGACCTCAACCAACTGGTCCCGTTCAAGTACGACTGGGCCTGGCAGAAGTACCTGGACGGTTGCGCCAACCACTGGATGCCGCAAGAGGTCAACATGACCGCGGACATCGCCCTGTGGAAGAGCCCGGAAGGCCTGACCGACGACGAGCGTCGCATCGTCATGCGCAACCTCGGCTTCTTCTCCACCGCCGACTCCCTGGTTGCCAACAACCTGGCCCTGGCCGTGTATCGCCTGATCACCAACCCCGAGTGCCGCCAGTACATCCTGCGCCAGGCCTTCGAGGAAGCGATCCACACCCACGCCTACCAGTACTGCATCGAATCGCTGGGCATGGATGAAGGCGAGATCTTCAACATGTACCACGAGATCCCGTCGGTCGCGAAAAAGGCCGCCTGGGGCCTGCGCTACACCCGTTCGATCTCCGATCCGGAATTCGACACCGGCACCGTCGAGACCGACAAGGAACTGCTGCGCAACCTGATCGCCTACTACTGCGTTCTGGAAGGCATCTTCTTCTACTGCGGCTTCACCCAGATCCTGTCCATGGGTCGTCGCAACAAGATGACCGGCGTTGCCGAGCAGTTCCAGTACATCCTGCGTGACGAGTCCATGCACCTGAACTTCGGTATCGACGTGATCAACCAGATCAAGATCGAAAACCCGCACCTGTGGGATGCCGAAATGAAGGAAGAAGCCTCGCAGATGATCCTGCAGGGCACCCAGCTGGAAATCGAATACGCCCGCGACACCATGCCGCGCGGCGTACTGGGTATGAACGCGGCGATGATGGAGGACTACCTCAAGTTCATCGCCAACCGTCGCCTGTCGCAGATCGGTTTGAAGGAAGAGTACCCAGGTACCACCAACCCGTTCCCGTGGATGAGCGAGATCATGGACTTGAAGAAGGAGAAGAACTTCTTCGAGACGCGTGTGATCGAGTATCAGACCGGTGGGGCGTTGAGCTGGGATTGATCGGTCCCGCACGGCTCTATCGAAAAGGCTGCCTTCGGGCAGCCTTTTTTATTTTCAGATCCTGATATGGCGTTTTAAAGTCATCCGACTTTCACGCGCAGCAGTTTTAAGCGAGGGTTTTGGGGCCGCGTTGCGGCCCTTCGCGAGCAAGCTCGCTCCCACAGGTTCAGCATCATCGGGCAAGCATCGGGGTGTTGCTACTGGCCTCATCGCCGGCAAGGCCGGCTCCCACAGGGTGTCGGAGCAGACCTCGCTTTGGTGTTGAGCCAGGCACTGCTGGTGCGGCTGACGCGGACCCTGTGGGAGCTGGCTTGCCAGCGAAGGACCGCACGGCGGTCCCCAATCCATCCAGCACGGGTCTCAGCCAGGTGCTGTCTCGGATTCACCGCACCTGGCTCTGCTGACGACCTACTTCCTCGCATCAATAAACGGCATGGTCCCACCCGGCAACACGGTGGTCGGCAGCTTGCCGTCCCAACGCTCGGCCTTGGTCAGTTCGACGAGGTTCTGGTTGCTCGCCAGCGCCTTGGCCCGGACTTCGATCGCCGCCGCTTCGGCATTACCCCGCAACTCGATCGCCTGGGCTTCGGCCTTGGCCTGTGCCAGCGCCGCATCGGCCTTCGCCTGGGCCTGGGTCACGCTGATCTGGGCCTGGATCTTCTCGGTTTCCAGTTGCTGCTCGCGGGTCTTCACCGCCACTTCGGCTTTCATGCGCTCTTCGATGGAGCGCTCGTACGCATCGCTGAAGTCGATGTTCTCGACCTGAACGCTGTCGATCACCACCGGGCCGGCGACGTTGGACTTGATCGCCTGGGAAATCGCCGCAACCAGTTCGCCACGCTTCTGCACGGCGTTGACGGCGGTGTACTGGCCAAACACGTTTTCCACCTGGGTCGGGACCTGGCGGGCGATGGCGCGGGACAGCAGGCCGTCGAGGTCGCTGTAGCCCTTGTACACGTCGGCCACTTCGCCAGGGGTGACGTGCCAGGAGACGGAGACAGTCAGTTGCGCGGCCTGCTGGTCGCGGCTGTACGCCTGCAGACCTTCCCACTTGGAGGCCTGGTTCTGGATGGAGATCGCCTTGACGGTGTCGAAGAACGGCAGCTTCCAGTGCAGCCCCGGCTCTGCCACTTCGATGAAGGCACCATTGCGCAGGACCACGCCGCGCTCCTTTTCATCCACGGTATAGAAACTGCCCAGCACCACGCTCAGCACAACCAGTCCCAGTACCACGGAGCCGCCAGTCGTCATCCAGCGGCGGTTTACCTTTTCCATGCTCATTTCCTTGTGAAAGCGCGCTGCGCCAGGCAGCGCGTCGGGCCAATCGCCTGACGGGCCGCAGGCCCGGTCAGCGCAGACGGAAGTAACTCATGGAATGAACAGGCAGGTCACGCGATTGATGAGACTTTTTCTCATCTTTGCGGTAATGCCAACAGTTTCAGCGCTTCACGCAGGCAAACAGCGCATTCCCCGAAACACCATCCCACGGCAGCAACTTCTCGTAGTCGTGCTCCAGCACCTGCACCTCGAAGTACAGCGCCAGCAACTCGCGCAGTTCATCGAAGCTCACCGCCACCATCAGATGTTCGTCGTGCCAGAGCTGCGTTTCATCCCCCAGCGTCCGTTCGATGCTCAACCGCAGCGCCTGCCGCTCGCCCTGCCCCGGATAACCCCAGGCGGAGCGGAAGACGAAGCGGGCGCCCTCCTCTTCAGCGCTGTGGGAAACGAACGAGTCGTTGTCGATCCGCCGCTTGTCCACGGCGTTGAAGCAGAACACACCGCCTTCGGCCAAGGCGCCGTGCACGCTGGCCAGGCACGCCTTGAGCCGGTCGATACTGCCGCTGTAGTGCACGGAGTAGAGGAAGCAGGTGATCAGGTCCAGTGGCTCGGCGACGCTGAAGCCGCACATGTCACCCAGCGAGAAACGTGCTTCGGGACAGCGCCGGGCGGCCTTGTCGAGCATCGGCTGGTTGATGTCGAGCCCGGCACTCTGGTAGCCGGCGTCGATGAAATGACGGACATGAGGCCCGGTGCCGCAGGCAAGGTCCAGGTGGCGCTTGCCGCCGTTACCGAAGAGCTGCTGCAGGCGGTGAATACAGTGGCTTTGCGCGCGGTAGTCGATGTTCGCGCACATGAGGTCGTAGTAGCCCGACAGGTCGGTATAGAGAGCGTTGCCGGACATGGAAACCTGAACGATGAGGGGTGGTGAGGGCGCGGCATTGTATCCGGAAGTGACAACGAAAAAAGGCCCGGTGAAGCAGAACTTCACCGGGCCTTGGTTTACCTCAGCGCCTCACCTCAGGCGAGGTCGAAACGGTCCAGGTTCATGACCTTGGTCCAGGCGGCCACGAAGTCGCGAGCGAACTTCTCTTTGGCATCGCTGCTGGCGTACACCTCAGCGTAAGCCCGCAGGATCGCGTTGGAACCGAACACCAGGTCGTTGCGGGTGGCGGTGTATTTCACTTCGCCGGTCTTGCGGTCACGGCCTTCGAAGACCTCGTTGGTGCCATCGGCCGCTTTCCACTGCGTGCCCATATCCAGCAGGTTGACGAAGAAGTCGTTGCTCAGTTCGCCGACGCGGTCGGTGAACACGCCGTGGCGGCTACCGTCGTAGTTGGCGCCGAGGACGCGCAGGCCACCTACCAGTGCCGTGAGCTCCGGCGCGGTCAGGGTCAGCAACTGGGCGCGGTCGATCAGCAGCGATTCGGTCGTGGCCGGGCTCTCGGTGTTGCGGTAGTTGCGGAAACCATCGGCCAGCGGCTCGAGGTATTCGAACGACTCTACGTCCACCTGATCCTGGCGGGCATCGACCCGGCCCGGTGCGAACGGCACATGCACGTTGACGCCCGCTGCCTTGGCTGCCTGCTCGATACCGACCACACCGGCCAGCACGATCACGTCTGCCAGCGACGCCTTGTTGGCCGCCTGCTGCACAGCTTTCAGGCGGTCCAGGGTGCCGACCGCGATGGTGTTGACCGCCCAGTCCTTCTGCGGTGCCAGCGCCAGCCGTGCACCGTTGGCGCCGCCGCGCTTGTCGCCGCCACGGAAGGTCGAGGCCGACGCCCAGGCCACCGAAACCAGCTCGCTGACCGACAGCCCCGACTCGGCAATGCGTGCCTTGAGGTCGGCGATGTCGTCGGCGCTCGGCTTGTACAGCGCCTGCGGCAGCGGGTCTTGCCAGATCAGGTCTTCGTTCGGCACTTCCGGGCCGAGGTAGCGAGCTTTCGGGCCCATGTCGCGGTGGGTCAGCTTGAACCAGGCGCGGGCAAAGGCGTTGCTGAACGCCTGCGGATCGTTGAGGAAACGCCGCGAGATCGCTTCGAAACCGGGGTCGAACCGCAGGGTCAGGTCGGTCACCAGCATGGTCGGCCGGCGCTTTTTCGACGGGTCGAACGGATCGGGCATGATCTCCGGTGCGTCCAGCGCTTCGAACTGGATGGCTCCGGCCGGGCTGCGGGTCTGGGTCCATTCGAACTTGAACAGGTTCTCGAAGAAGTTGTTGCTCCACTGGGTCGGGGTTTGCGACCAGATCACTTCCAGGCCGGAGGTGATGGCGTGGGCGCCGACACCGCTTTCGTAGGTGCTGGTCCAGCCCAGGCCCTGGGCTTCGATGCCGCCGGCTTCCGGATCGACGCCGACGTGCGTGGCGGCGCTGGCACCGTGGGTCTTGCCGAGGGTGTGACCGCCGGCGATCAGGGCGACGATCTCTTCATCATCCATCGCCATGTTGCCGAAGGTGGCGCGAATGGCGGCTGCCGCCGACGCCGGGTCGCCGCTGGCGTTGGGGCCTTCGGGGTTGACGTAGATCAGGCCCATTTCGGTGGCCGACAACGGGTTCTTGGCCAGGGTTTCCGGGTCGCGGTGGGTCAGCCAGGCTTTCTCGCTGCCCCAGTTGACGTCCAGATCCGGTTCCCACACGTCTTCACGGCCCGCGCCGAAACCGAAGGTGCGGAAGCCCGAGGCTTCAAGCGCCACGTTGCCGGCGAGGATCATCAGGTCGGCCCAGGAAATCTTCTGGCCGTACTTCTGCTTGATCGGCCACAGCAGGCGACGGGCCTTGTCGAGGCTGACGTTGTCGGGCCAGGAGTTGAGCGGGGCGAAACGCTGCTGGCCACGGCCTGCACCACCACGGCCATCGACGGTGCGGTAGGTGCCGGCGCTGTGCCAGGCCATGCGGATGAACAGGCCGCCGTAGCTGCCCCAGTCAGCCGGCCACCAGTCTTGCGAGTCGGTCAGCAATGCCTTGAGATCGGCCTTGAGCGCGGAGTAGTCGATCTTCTTGAATTCTTCGCGGTAGTTGAAATTCTCCCCAAGCGGGTTCGAACGGTTCGAATGCTGGCTGAGCAGTTCCACACGCAGTTGTTCAGGCCACCAGTCGCGATTGCTGGTGCCGCCACCGGATGTGTTGTGGAACGGGCATTTACCTTGGTTCGACATGCTGCTTTCTCCTTTTTCCTCAGCAGACCGGCCCTTTGCGCTGCGGCCGACGATAGAGCAAGACTAAATCGGCACCATCAATGGAACAAATTTATGAATTTTATTGAATCGATAGCCATTTCCTTCTTGGCGAATCGAAGGAAATGGCTGTCGATCATTGAGTTCCATTGCGTATGACAAAACGTCGACGGACGGTGCGGTTGGCGGGGAGAAAGTAAAGCAGAACCGGCTACACCTTGCCCTTCCAGGGCACCAGGCGTCGTTCCAGTGCACGCATGCCGAAGTCGAACAGCAGCGCCATCACGCCGATCACCAGGATGCCCATGATGACCACCTCGGTGACCATGAACTTGGACGCGCTGAGGACCATGAAGCCCAGCCCCGCCGTGGCCGCGACCATCTCGGCGGCCACCAGGGTGGTCCAGCCGAAGCCGATGGCGATGCGCATGCCGGTGAGCATTTCCGGCAACGCCGCCGGCATGATCACATGGCGCAGCACCTGGCCGCGGCTGGCGCCCATGGAGTAGAGGGCGTGGATCTGCTCGATCGCCACCGAGCGCACGCCGGCCCGCGCACTCAGCGCCAGCGGCGCGAACATCGCCAGGTAGATCAGCAGCACCTTGGAGCCTTCGCCGATGCCCATCCAGATCACCACCAGCGGCAGGTAGGCCAGCGGCGGCAAGGGCCGGTAGAACTCCACCAGCGGGTCGAAGATGCCCCGGGCGATGCGGTTGACGCCCATGAGGATGCCCAGCGGAATTGCGGTGACCACCGCCAGGGCAAAGGCGCTGAACACCCGCAGGGCGCTCCAGCCGATATGGGTGAGCAACGAGGCATCGGCGAAGCCGTCCCGGGCCACGGCGATCACCTGTTCCCACACCGCCTGGGGCGTCGGCAGGAACAGCGGCTTGACCCAGCCCAGGTTGGTGGCGGCAAACCACAGGGCGATGAAACCCGCCACCGTGACGCAACTGAGCCACAGGCTGGAGCCGTTGCCCGGCGCGCCGTACTGCTCGCCCGGCCTGGCCGACTGGCCACGGCGCAGCGCCTGCAGGGTGCGCTGCACTGCCTTGCGCTGTTGACTGTCGAACATGCTCATGCCGCCTCCTCGTCGCCGTGGATGATGCTCAGGACCTGCTCGCGCATCGCGATGAAGTCCGGCATGGACTTGACCTGCCGGGCGTTGCGACACGCCAGGAAACGCTTGCCGAAGTCCAGCTGGAATTCGTGGGTGATGCGCCCGGGCCGCGGCGACATGATGATCAGCCGGGTGCCCATGAACAGTGCCTCTTCGACGTCGTGGGTGATGAAGAACATCATCTTGCCGGTGCTCTGCCAGATCTCCAGCAGCAGTTCCTGCAGGCGCTCGCGGGTCAGCGCATCGAGGGCGCCGAGGGGTTCGTCGAGCAGCAGCATGTGCGGGTCGTTGGTCAGCGCCCGGGCGATGCCGACCCGCTGCTGCATGCCACCGGAGAGCTGGTAGATGGCGTGATGGCGAAACTCCGCCAGGCCGGTCAGCCCGAGGAAGTGCATGGCCCGCTCCTCGCGCTCGCGCTGGCCGACGCCACGCAGCTTGAGGCCGAGGGCAACGTTGTCGAGCACATTGAGCCAGGGCATCAGCGCGTGTTTCTGGAACACCACGCCGCGCTCGGCGCCGGGGCCGCTGATCTGGTCGCGCAGTTGCGCGCCGGGGTCGATCTGCCGGGGCACCTGGCCGTGGTAGTCGCCCAGGGTCAACACGCCACTGCTGGGCCGGATGAAGCCGGCCATCAGGTTGAGCAAAGTGGTCTTGCCGCACCCCGAGGCGCCCAGGGCCATGACGAAATCGCCGGGTTCGATGCTCAGGTTGACGCCGGACAGCGCCGTCACCGGCTGGCCGCCCTGCAGGCTCGGGTAGACCACGGACACGTCGTGGATTTTCAGGCTGTGACTCATAACGACTCCCACTGAGAAGCGAGGGCTGCCGGCGTGAACACGACAGCCCTGGCGATCATTTCGCCGCTTCGACGAAACTCGCGTTGATGGCGACGCTGTAGTCGGGCAGTACCGCCGGGACCTTTTTCTGTTCCTTGAGGAATTCGGCGGTGGCCGCCAGCGCCTTGGCCGCGCCGCCGTCCTTGCCGCCGCCGAGCCAGGTGAGACTGGCCTGGTCGGCCGCCAGCGGGAACTCGTACAGCGCCAGTACCGGCGGCACTTCCTCGGCCTTGCCACCGGACAGGCGGGCGACATTGGCCACCTTCGGCGAGGCAGCGTCCCAGGTCTCGGGCGCCTTGACGTAGTCGGCGGTGCTGCTTTGCAGAACCTTGGTGAAGGCGGTCATGCCCTCGGCATGTTTCGCGGCGAAGTTCTTGTCGGCCACCAGCGCTTCGAAGGTCGCCTTGCCCCAGTTGCTCAGGGTGCCGGAGCTGATCAGCACCTTGCCGCTCTGCTTGAGCTTGCCCAGGGCCGGGTCCCAGATGAAGGCGGCGTCGATGTCGCCGCGCTCCCAGGCGGCGGGGATGTCGGACGGTTGCAGGTTGATGACCTTGACCTTGCCGACCAGGTCGAACTGCTCCAGGGCGAACAGGGTGTGGAAGTGGGTGGTGGAAACAAAAGGTACGGCGAGGGTCTTGCCGGCGAGGTCCCGTGGTGCCTCGATGCCGCTGCCGTTGCGTACCACCAGTGCCTCGGCGTTGGCAATGTTGTCCAAGACCCAGAACACTTCGATGCCGACACCGCGACTGACCGCCGACGCGATCGGGCTGCTGCCGGCGACGCCGATCTGCACGTCCCCCGACGCCATGGCCATCATCACATCGCCACCGCTGTCGAAGTTGCGCCACTGGATATCCCAGCCGGTGGCTTTCTCGAACTCTTTTTCGACGATGGCGTTCTTCCAGGGCGCGTACATGCTCTGGATGCCGATGGTGACGGTTTCGGCCTGGGCCGCGACGGCCATTCCCAGGGACAACGCTGCGACAGGTGCCAACAGCAGACGACGGGCGTACTTCAACATGGCGGATTCTCCGTAGGGGTCCAGGTGCCATGCGATCTTAGTGCCGGCCCGGACCTTGCTTTAGATCCAGAGGCGCGCGAGCGTGGGGCCAGTCTTCAGACTGTCGCGATCCTTGTAGGAGCGGCTTCAGCCGCGAACGGCGGCGCAGCCGTCGTAGAACCTGAACCGCCGATCAGCCTGATCCACCCAGGACTCAGGCTTTATGGCCGCTTCGCGCCCAATCGCGGCTGAAGCCGCTCCTACCGGTCCCCCACTACAGCCCTTCAACAGTGCACCACCCACGGAAACCGACCCATGCTGGAACGCTATTTCCGCCCCTTCGAACCGGGCCGCAGCCTTCAGGAGCAACTGCGCGAGAACCTGCTGCAGGCCATTCTCGACGGCGTCCTGCCACCCGGCGACGCACTGCCCTCGTCCCGCGAGCTGAGCAAGCTGCTGAAGGTGTCGCGCAACACCGTGGTGCTGGTCTACGACAAACTGGTGCAGGACAGTTTTCTGATTCCGTCCGACCGCCGCGGCTATTTCATCAACGAAAAATTTCTGCGCCAACAACTCAACGTCACCATCCCCTCGCGTCCGCAAGCGCTGTTCGAGCGCCCGGACCACGCCCCCGACTGGGACGCCCGCCTGCAACTGCAGCCGTCCTCGCTCAAGGCCATCGTCAAGCCGCGCAACTGGCGCGACTACCGCTACCCCTTCATCTACGGCCAGGTGGAGCACGACGAACAGACCACCGCCCGCTGGCGCGACTGCGCGCGCATCGCCACCAGCGGCGCCCACATGCGCAGCTGGGTCGATGACCAGGTCAACCAGGACGACCCGCTGCTGATCGAGCAGATCTGCCAGCGGGTGCTGCCACGGCGCGGGATCAAGGCCGGTGCCGAGGAGATCCTGATCACCGTCGGCACCCAGAGCTCGCTGTACATGCTCGGCTGCCTGCTGGGCCGGCCGGGCCAGGTGGTGGGCCTGGAAAATCCCGGCTACGTCGATGCCCGCAATATCCTGCAACTGGCCGGCTGTGCGCCGCGACCGCTGCGCATCGACCGCCAGGGCCTGGTGGTGGACGCGCAATTGCACGGCTGCGAGATGATCTTCTGCACCCCCAGCCACCAGTCGCCCACCGGCGTGACCATGCCGGTCTACCGGCGCATGGCCTTGCTGGAGCGGGCGCGGGAGGACGACTTCCTGGTGATTGAGGATGACTACGACAGCGAGCACAATCACCTGGGCGGCAACCATCCGGCGTTGAAGAGCTTCGATGACAGTGGCCGGGTCATCTACCTCGGCAGCCTGACCAAGGGCCTGTTGCCGGGCATTCGCCTCGGCTTCATCGTCGCCGCCCCGGAACTGATCCACGAGCTGCGCGCCCTGCGCCGTTACCAGTACCGCCATCCGCCGGCCAACAATCAGCGGATCCTCGCCCTGTTCCTCGCCATGGGCCATTACGATGCGCACCTGCGCCGTCTGCGCGACAGCCTGTCGCGCAAGTGGAAGCGCATCAGCCACGCGCTGCTGGAGCACCTGCCGGAGTGCCAGACCAGCGCCATGACCGGTGGCTCGTCGCTGTGGATCGAAGGCCCACCCGGTTTCGACGCCTGGCAGTTGCAGCGGCTGGCGGCCCGGCGCGGGGTACTGATCGAGCCGGGGGATATCCACTTTCTCGATGCCGAGCGCCCGCAGCGCTTCTTCCGTCTTGGCTATGGCGCCATCGACGAGGCGCTGATCGAGCCAGGCATCGCCGCCCTGGGCGCGGCCTGGACAGAAATGCGCCAGCGACAACTGGCACCATGACGAGAGGCATCTGGCCCTAAGAGGGATCGATACGCGGCTCTAGAGTGGCGGCACTTGCCCCGTGGAGCCGCCCGTGATCATCGAACCGCCGTCCCTTCTCACCAGCCTGTGCGTGTTCGCCGCCGCCATCGTGCGCGGGCTCACCGGTTTCGGCTTCGCCGCGGTGTCGGTGGTCGGGCTGATCCTGTTGATGCCGCTGCGCCAGGCAGTGCCGCTGATTCTCTGCCTGGAGATCGCCAGCAGCGCCCTGTTGCTCGGCAGCGCCTGGCGCGACGCCGACCAGCCATTGCTGCGCCGCCTGTTGCTGGCCGCACTGCTTGGCGTGCCCTGCGGCCTGCTGTTGCTCGGCGGTAGCGACCCGCACTGGCTGACCCTGCTGGTGTATCTGCTGGTGGGCGGCCTGGCCGTGATCGGCCTGGCGCGCATTCGCCTGCCCCTCGGACGCGGCCCGCTGACGCTCGGTCTGGTGGGCGGAGTCAGCGGTGCGCTGATCGCCGCCTTCTCGATCGGCGGGCCGCTGCTGGTGGCCTGCCTGAGCCAGTTGCGCCTGAGCCCGGTGGCCCTGCGCGCCACGCTGATCCTGTTCTTCTGCGCCGTCGATCTGGCCGCCCTCGCCGGCCTCGCCCTGCACGGCGCCGTCGGCAGCGACACCCTGAGCCAGGCCCTGCTGCTGTTGCCCGCGCTGGGAATTGGCCTGCTCATCGGCCAGCGCCTGTTCCGCCATATCACCCCACAGGCCGCCGCCCTGAGCACTCAGTGGCTGCTGCTGATCCTCGCCAGCCTCGGCCTGCTCGGCTGGTGGCAACACTGACCCGTAAGCTTCAGGAGATCTGCCATGCCCCCTTCGGTTTTCATCACCGGCGCCACCTCCGGTTTCGGCGAAGCCTGCGCCCGACGCTTCGCCGAGGCCGGCTGGTCGCTGATCATCAGCGGCCGCCGCGGCGAACGCCTCGACGCCCTGGCCGACACACTATCGGCTCAGACCGATGTGCTGCCGCTGGTACTCGATGTGCGTGACCGCGACGCCATGCAGCACGCCGTCGCCAACCTGCCGACGCGTTTCGCCACCCTGCGCGGACTGATCAACAACGCCGGTCTGGCACTGGGCACCGACCCCGCCCAGGACTGCGACCTCGATCACTGGGACACCATGGTCGACACCAACATCAAGGGCCTGCTCTACAGCACTCGCCTGCTGCTGCCACGGTTGATCGCCCATGGCCCCGGCGCCGGCATCGTCAATCTCGGCTCCATCGCCGGCAACTGGCCCTACCCTGGCAGCCATGTGTACGGCGCCAGCAAGGCGTTCGTCCGGCAGTTCTCGCTGAACCTGCGCTGCGACCTGGCCGGCACCGGCGTGCGCGTCACCAATCTGGAACCCGGTCTGTGCGAAAGCGAGTTCTCGCTGGTGCGCTTCGGCGGCGACCAGGCGCGCTACGACGCGATCTACGGCGGCGCCAACGCGCTGCAACCGGCGGATATCGCCGAGACCATTTTCTGGCTGCTCAACCAGCCGGCGCACATCAACGTCAACAGCCTGGAGCTGATGCCGGTGAACCAGTCCTGGAACAACTTCGCCATCCACCGCGACTGACCGCCTGCCGCCCTCTCACCGCTCGCCCTTCGTCCACCACGGAAGCCCGACCATGAACGACCTCACCCCAGCCGCCGAACTGCAGGAACTCGACCGCAAGCATGTGTGGCATCACCTGACCCAGCACCAGGCCTTCGACAACGCCGCACCACCGATGATGGAACGCGGCGAGGGCCTGTACGTCTGGGACGTCAACGGCAAGCGTCACCTGGACGCCACCTCGGGCGGCGTCTGGTGCGTGAACGTGGGCTATGGCCGGCAGAGCATCGCCGATGCCGTGCGCGATCAACTGGTGCAGCTCAACTACTTCGCCGGGACCGCCGGTACCCCGGTGACGGCGCGCTTCGCCGAAGCGCTGATCGCGCGCATGCCGGGAATGAGCCGGGTGTACTTCTCCAACTCCGGTTCCGAGGCCAATGAAAAGGCCTACAAGATGGTGCGGCAGATCGCCCACCGCAAATACGGCGGCAAGAAATCCAAGATCCTCTACCGCGAACGCGACTACCACGGCACCACCATCACCTGCCTGAGCTCCACCGGCCAGGAAGAGCGGCGCATGCAATACGGCCCCTTCACCCCGGGCTTCGTCGAGTTTCCCCACTGCTGCGAGTACCGCAGCCAGTTCGGCGCCGTGGACAACTACGGCGAACTGGCCGCCCGCGCCATGGAAGAGGTCATCCTGCGCGAAGGCCCGGACACCATCGGTGCCGTGGTGCTGGAACCGATCACCGCCGGCGGCGGCGTAATCACCCCGCCCGAAGGCTATTTCAAGGCCATCGAAGCCCTCTGCCGCAAGTACGACATCCTCATCCATATCGACGAGGTGGTCTGCGGCCTGGGCCGTACCGGCGCCTGGTTCGCCTACCAGCACTACGGCATCCAGCCGGACATCGTCACCATGGCCAAGGGCGTGGCCTCCGGCTACGCGGCGATCTCCTGCACCGTCACCACCGAGGCGGTATTCGAGCAGTTCCGTGGCGAGCCAGGCGACCGCGCCGCCTACTTCCGTGACATCAGCACCTTCGGCGGCTGCACGGCAGGCCCGGCGGCGGCCCTGGAAAACCTGCGCATCATCGAGGACGAGCGCCTGCTGGAAAATGCCACGCACATGGGCGAATACCTCATGGCCGGCCTGCTGGCGCTGAAGGACAAACACCCGCTGATCGGCGACGTGCGCGGCAAAGGCCTGTTCCTCGGTATCGAACTGGTGACCGACCGCGCCACCCGCGAGCCGGCGCCGGAGCGCGTGGCGATGGGCATCGCTGGCGCCTGCATGGCCCGCGGGCTGATCATCGGCCGCACCAACCGCTCGTTCGCCGACTACAACAACACGCTGTGCCTGAGCCCGGCGCTGACGTTGAGTCAGGGAGAAGCAGACGAGATCCTGCGGGTGCTGGATGAGGTGTTTGCTCAACCATGTCTCTGATCGGCTGATAGGCAATGGGTTGCCATGCAGCCCATTGCGACGTACGAGAGAACAGCTCAGAGCCGATCAGCCGCCTTGCGATAAACCTGATCCCGCTCACGGCGATCTACTGCAACCACGAAAACCACCACCTCTTGATCGATCACCTGATAGACCAACCGATAACCACTGCTGCGTAGCTTGATCTTGTAGCAGTCGGGCAACGAGTGCAGTCGGTTTGCCTCGATGCGTGGCTGAAGCAGGACCTCTGTCAGCTTTTTCTTGAATTGCTGTCGAACGGTGTCACCAAGCTTGCGCCACTCCTTTAGCGCCCGGGCGTCGAACTCAAGGCTATAGGTCATCCAGCTCAACCTTTACCCGCTGTGGTGCAGCCAGTCGTTCCCGGACCGTCGCAACCAGTTCCTCATCGTCCTCGCTCATCAGCACCGGTCGAAACGGCAATCGCCCTTGCTCTGCGACGTACTGCAACGCCTGGCGCATGAACTCGGAAGGCGTCACGCCCAACCGCTCCAGTTCATCATAAGCCCGCGCCTTGAGCTCATCATCGACACGGATATTGATGGAAGCCATCTGTCGGCCCTCACGTAATGACATCTGTCATTACATTGCACTTGTCCTACCACAAGCGCAACCACCATTTGACTGAGCGACAGGGAATGATTGCCGCGTGTGTTCTCCGCCGCATAAAATGCAACCCATTCTCAACTGGCAACCCTTCCCTGACGTCTATGCCCTCATCCGCGGACCGCGCCCCCGTGCAACAGCTCTACCGCAGCCATCACGCCTGGCTGCTGGGCTGGTTGTATCGTCGTGTGCAAAACCGCTGCGATGCGGCGGACCTGAGCCAGGACACCTTCGTCCGCCTGCTCAGCGCCCCTCAGCACAACGCCGACCTGCGCGAGCCACGGGCTTATCTGGCGACCATCGCCAGGCGGCTGCTGGCCAATCTCTATCGTCGCCGCTCACTGGAGCGCGCCTATCTCGACGCGCTGACGACCTTGCCGGAAGACGAGGCACTCAGCGCCGAACATCACGCGGCGATCCTCGAAGCGCTGCAGGCGGTCGAGCAGGTGCTGGCGCGGTTGCCAGCGAAGGCACGCCGGGCTTTTCTGCTGTCGCAGGTCGAGGGCCGTACCCAGGAGGACATCGCCGAGGCGATGGCGGTGAGTGTGCGCACGGTGCAGCGCTGGCTGGTGCAGGCGTTCGAGGAGTGCATCGTGCTGGCTTCGAGTGAATGGCCATGAACGGCGCGCCCATCGAACGCAAGGTGGCCCATCAGGCGGCGCAGTGGTTTCTGCGCTTGCAGGCGGCGACGGCAACCGAACAGGAGCGCCAGGCCTGCGACCAGTGGCGGGCGGCGGACGACGCCCATGAGCGTGCCTGGCAACTGGCTGCACGGTTCAGCGCGCAGGTGCAGTCGATCCCCCCGGCTATCGGTCGCTCGACGCTGCAACGCCCGGCCACGCTCAATCGCCGCGCCACCCTCAAGGCGCTCACCTCGCTGGTGGTGCTGGGTTCGCTGGGGGCTTCCCTGTCGCGCACCGGCGTCCTCGACAACGTGCTGGCCGACGCCAGCACCGGCGTGGGCGAGCGGCGCCGCATCACCCTCGCCGACGGCAGCGAACTGCACCTGAATACCGACAGCGCCGTGGATATCCGCTTCAGTGCCGATGCCCGCACCCTGGTGCTGCGGCGCGGCGAGGTGTTCGTGCGCACCGCCGCCGACCCCCGCCCCTTGCGCCTGGAGTCCGCACGCGGGCTGTTCCAGCCGCTGGGCACGCGGTTTTCGGTACGGCAGGAGGCGGACCACGATCTGCTCCGGGTCGTCGAGGGCGCGGTACTGGCAACGCCCCGGGACGCCGCCCAGGCCGCCCGGCGCATCGCTGCCGGCGAACAGGCGACGCTCACCGCCGATACCGTCAGCACGCTGGCGACGCCGGTCACGGCAGTGGACTGGGTCGACGGCGTGTTGCGGGTCCAGCGCATGCCGCTGGCGCAGGTACTCGCGGAACTGAGCCGTTATCGCCACGGCTGGATCCGTTGTGCACCGGAAGTTGCGGACCTGCCGGTGTCCGGCACCTTCCAGCTGGCCGATACCGACGCCGCGCTGGCGGCCCTGGCGCTGACCTTCCCGGTGCGCGTGCGTTATGTGACGCGCTACTGGGTGACCCTCGAGGCGGCGTGAAAAAAAGCCTGTCGTGTTTTTCCGGACCTGGGTGTCCTCCTCCTGAAACCGTCACTTCTCGCGTTCAGGAAGCCCGTATGTCCACTCCCTCGTTGTTCCGTCTGGCCCGGCTCGCCCACGCCATTGCCACACCGCTGCTGACCGGCGGCAGCCTGCTGGCGGCGCCCCTGGCGTTCGCCGAAGACACCCGCACCTACAACATCGCCCCCGGCCCGCTCAGCGAAACCCTGGCGGCCTTCGCTGCCAGCGCTGGCGTGACGCTGCCGATCGATCCAGCCATGCCTGGCGACCTGCACAGCAGCGGTCTGCAAGGCAGCTGGAGCACCGCCCGGGGCTTCGAACAGTTGTTGCGCGGCACCACGCTGCAAGCCATACCGCAGGCCGGCAACACCTGGATCCTGCGACCACGCCCCGCCTCGTCGGCCCTGCAACTGGACGCCACCGATATCAATGCCTTGCACGGCGTACGACCGTCGGCCATCGGCCCACTGACCGGCTACCGGGCCGCGCAGAGTTCGGTCGGCACCAAGACCGATGCCGCGCTGCGCGATATCCCGCAGTCGATCCAGGTGGTGCCGCGCCAGGTGCTGGAAGACCAGCAGGCCAGCAGCATGGCCGATGCCCTGAGCAACGTCAGCAGCATCCAGCGCGGCAACACCCATGGCGGCAGTGTCGAGAGCTTTATCGTGCGCGGCTTCCAGGGCACCACCTACGCCATCGACGGCATCCTCACCAATTCGCTGGCGGTGCGCCCGGAGATCCTCACCGACCTGGTCAACGTCGAACGGGTTGAAGTGCTCAAGGGCCCCGCCTCGGTGCTCTACGGACGCGGCAACCCCGGCGGACTGATCAATATCGTCACCCGCCGTCCCTCGCTGACGCCCGAGGCACAGGTCAAGCTGCAGGCCGGGTCCTTCGATTACCAGCGCGGCCAGGCGTGGCTCAGCGGCCCATTGTCCGCCGAGCACGGTCTGGCCGGCAGCCTGGCGATGGCCTACCAGACCGAGGGCAGCTTCCGCGACCACTTCCGCGACAGCCACCGCCGCCATTTTGCGCCATCGCTGTCCTGGACGCCGAATGACGCCACGCGCCTCGACATGGGTCTGGAATACACCGAAACGGACGCCCCCTACGACCGTGGCCTGCAGGTGATCGGCGACCGGGTCGACTCCCGCCACAAGGTGTTTCTCGAAGAACCCTGGTCCCATAGCGACAGCGACAAGAGCGCTGCATGGTTTCGCCTGGAACACGACCTCAACGACTGGCTGACCCTGCGCCAGATCACGCGCTGGGATCATTCCAACAAAACCATGCTGAACATCTCCCAGCGCACATTGCAGGCCGATGGCCGCACCCTGGTGCGTCGCGCCACCGACTTCGACGAGACGGCGCGCTCCCTCAGTGCGCAGTTCGAAGCCGTCGCCCGTTTCGCCACCGCCGGGCTGCACCATCAGTTCCTCACCGGCGTGGAAACCGTGAAGGGCCGGCGCGCAGTGACCATGCTGCGGGCCAGCGTCGCCTCGATCGATATCTGGAACCCGGTCTACGGCGCACAGCCGGGTGCGTTCACCTTTGGCGAGGATTCGCGCTTCGACCAGGAAAGCCATGGCGTCTACCTGCAGGACCAGATCGACCTGAACGCACAATGGAAACTGCTGCTCGGCGTGCGCTGGGACCAGGTCACCCAGCGCAACCGCAACTACACCGCCAGCGGCAGCTACAACGACATCCCTATCGACCCGTCCGACACGTCGCCGCGCGCCGGTATCGTCTACCAGCCCACCGACCGCCTGGCGCTGTATGCCAGCTACAGCACCTCCTTCGCGCCCCAGAACCGCCTGACCCGCGACGGCAGCGTGCTCGATCCGGAGACCGGCAAGCAGTACGAAGTGGGTGCCAAGTACGAGCTGATACCGGAGCGGCTGGCGGCCACCCTGTCGGCTTTCGAGATCCGTCGGGAGAACCTGTCCACCACCGACCCGCTGGACAGCAGCTACTCGATCCAGACGGGCGAACAGCGGGTGCGCGGCGTCGAACTGGATGTGAGCGGCGAGATCAGTGACGGCTGGAATGTGATCGGCAATATCGCCGTGCTCGACGCCAAGCTGGTGAAGGACACGCGGCTGGAGGAAAGCAACCGGCTGGAGGGCGTGCCGACGGTCAGCGGTTCGCTGTGGTCGACCTATCAGTTGCAGGATGGCGCGTGGCGCGGTCTGGGCGTGGGCGCCGGGGTGTTCTTCGCCGGCAAGCGCTACGGCGACCTGGCCAACAGCTACAGTGCCAGCGGCTACGGGCGGCTGGACCTGAGCCTGTTCTATGACATCAACGACAAGCTGCGGGTGTCGCTGAATGCACGCAACGTGACGGATCAGGATTACATCGAGACCATCGCTAGCTCGGGCAACTACGCAGGGGAACCGGCGTCACTGGTGGCATCGGTCAGTGCCGGTTTTTGAGGCAATGAAGGGGCCGCACTGCGGTCCCTTCTTTTCGTCTGTGAACGAGCTTGTCGGGATGCCGAACCGTCGCGAAGGACAGTAGCGCGGTCCCGATCCCATCAGAAATCGACTGTCGCCGACACCTTGAAGGTCCGCGGCTCGCCCTGGGTCAGGTAGTTGTTCGCCGTCGAGGCCGACGCCCAGTACGCCTTGTTCGCGACATTCTCCACGTTGGCGCGCAGGGTGATGTACTTGTCATCCGCCTTGAAGCCATAGCGCGCACCGAGATCGACCCGGGTCCAGGCCGGAATGCTCAGGGTGTTGGCCGCGTTGACGTATTCGCCCCCTGTGCGCAGCAGGCGGCCACTGATCGCCGCGCCTTCGATACCCGGTACATCCCACTCGCCGCCCAGATTGAACTGGAAGCGCGGCACGCCCGCCGCACGGTTGCCGTCGGTGGCTCCGTTGGAGGTGTTCTTCTGCTCGGTGTCTATCCAGGTGGCGCCGGCCAGCACCCGCAGGCCGTCCACCGGCTCACCGAACAGGTTCAGTTCGACACCCTTGTTGACCTGCTCGCCATCGACGTTGAACACATTGTTGGTAGTGGCGCTGTTCGGCTGCTCGATGCGGTACACACCGAAGGTGGCGCCGTAGCTGTCCCAGTCCAGCTTGACGCCAGCCTCGGTCTGTTTGCTGCGTTTGGGCGGGAACACCGTGTCGCGGTTGCTCGCGGTGGACGGCGCGGTCGGGCCCTGAGCCAGGCCCTCGATGCGGTTGGCGTAGAGCGAGACGTGCTCCCAGGGTTTGATCACCAGGCCATAGACCGGCGTAGTGATCGACTCGTCGTAGTTGGCGTTGCGCGCGCCGCTGGCGGTGTTCCAGGCATCGACCTCGATGGTCTGGCGACGCACGCCGAGCGTCAGCAGCACGCGGTCATCGACAAAGCCCAGGGTGTCGGACACCGCGACGCTCTTGACGCGGTTCTTGCCGACGATGCGCGGATCGTGGATATCGCTGCCGAAGTAGGTGTTGGTGGGACGCGGCACCTGGATCGGGTTGTACAGGTTGCCGACCGGCCGATTGGCCACCAGGATCGCCTCGTACGCCGAACGCTGCTCGCCCCACATGCCGGACAGGCCGAAGTTGACCTGATGGCTGACCGGGCCCGTGGCGAAACGACCATTCAGGCCGGCGACGGCACTCTTGTTGTCTTCGTCATGGGGCGGGTAGAGAAAGCCGGTGCGACCGCTGCCGTCATTGCCGACATACAGCGAGGAGTAAACCCCGTTCTCGCGGGTGTGCTTGGCACCGATGCCGGCGTAGGCGGTCCAGTTGTCGTTGAGATCGTACTCGCCGTTGATCATGCCGTAGGTGTCCTCCAGCTCCGACCAGCTCCAGTCCTGGGCGTAGTTGTCCTTGGCCGATGGCGCATGGGGAACCTTGGTACCGTTGGGATAGACCACCGAACGGCCGTTATCGATGCGCTGCTTCTGGTAGCCGAAGTCGGTGGACAGGCGCAGGCGTTCGCCACGGTAGTCGAGGCCGACGGCGATCAGCGAGGTACGTTTCTTCTCGTCGTCGATGGCGGTTTCGCCGCCGCGCTGGGCCAGGTTGATGCGGGCGCCGAAACGGTTGTCTTCACCGAAGCGCTGACCAAGGTCGAGGTGACCGCCGACCTGGGTGTCGCTGGTGTAGTCGAGGGTGACCCGGCGGGTCGGGGTGTCTTCGGCGCGCTTGGGGATCAGGTTGACGCTGCCGCCAATGCCACTGCCCTGGGGCGCGACACCGTTGAGGAAGGCGTTGGGACCTTTGAACAGCTCGACCCGCTCCACCGCCTCGGTGTTGATGATCTGCCGCGGCAACACGCCGTACAGGCCATTGAAGGCGATGTCATCGCTTTGCAGCGGCAGGCCGCGGATGGTGAAGACCTGGGAGAAGTTGCCGAATCCGGCAGACTGACGCACCGAGGCGTCGTTGAGCAGTACGTCGCCGATGGTGCGGGCCTGCTGGTCGGCGATGGCCTTGGCGGTGTAGCTGGTGACGCTGAACGGCACGTCGTTGATCGAGCGGTTGCCCAGCACGCCCAAGTGCGCGCTGCGGGCGACCTGACCACCAGCGTAGGTGTCGTCGCTCATGCTGCTGACGGCGGCGTTGACGTTGGTGGCGTCGAGTTCCAGCACACCGTCAGTGGACAACGGCGCCAGGGTGTAGCCGTTGCCGCCGGCGTTTTGCAGGGTATAGCCGCTGCCCCGGAGCAACTGGGCAAAGCCCGTTTCGGCGCTGTAGCTGCCTTGCAGGCCCGGGCTCTGGCGGTCATTGAGCAGCCTGGCATCGAACGACATGGGTACCCCGGACATCGCCGCGAACTGAGCCAGCACATCGCCCAGCGGGCCGGGAGCGATGTTGTAGCTGCGGACACTGGTGTCCGGCGTGCCGTCGGCGGCCAAGGCGCTGTGAACCGGCATCAGCGCCATGGCGACGGCCAGGCTCAACGCCTTCATGGCACTACGTGGAGGGCTGATGCGGGAGGTGGACTGCAACATTCGGTGCTCCTGTCGAAGCCTGGAAAAGTGAGGATTCACTTCCACACCGAACGAGTGCGAAAAAGGTATCAGCCTCGTCACGATTTTTTGGCAGGTCAGCCGGGTTCGACGGCAACCCAGTAGCGGGTCAGGCTGCTGACGCGGATCGGCAGGGTGTCCTGCAGCAGGCGCAGGCTGGCGTCGGTGTCCTTCAGCGGGAATGCGCCGGACACGGCGAGCCCGGCAACGGCCTCATGGCAACGCAGGACACCGGGACGATAGCGGCCAAGCTCGGCCAGCAGGTCATCCAGGCGCATATTGCGGGCGACCATCATGCCGTGCTCCCAAGCCAGGGCGGAGGCGTCCAGCGGCGCGACGAGCTCACAGCTGTCGAAGCCGAAGGCGCTCTGCTCGCCGGCCTTGAGCAGCCGTCCCTGGCTCGCGTGCAGCGGCAGCATCTCCACGGCGCCCTCGGTTACCGCTACGTGGCTGCGCTGCTCGCCGACCCGCACGCTGAAGCGCGTGCCCAAGGCCCGTGCAGTACCGTGGCGGGTCTCGACCATGAAGGCGCGGGACGGGTCCTTGGCCGTGGTGATCAGCACTTCGCCTTCCAGCAGTTTGATCCGCCGTTCCTGGGCGTTGAACGCAATGTTCAGGGCGCTGCCGGTGTTGATCAGCAATTGGGTGCCGTCTGGCAGGCGGACACTCTTCTGCTCGCCGATGGCGGTGCGTTGGTCGGCACTCCACTCCTGCCATGGCAGTTCCCGGTACGCCATCCACAGCGCCGGGCCGGCCAGCAGGAACAGGCCAAGGCGATGCAGGGCCTGGCGTCGACCGACGCGGCTGTTGCGGTTCAGGCGCTGGAAGGTGTCGCTGGCCAGGCCTCCCGGTACGGCGCGCAGATCGCCGAGCAAGGTTTCGGCACGCTGCCAGGCGATGGCGTGCTGGGGGCTGCGGTTGCGCCAGAGCTGGATGGCTCGGTGGTCTTCTTCAGTGGCCGCACCGGATTGCAGTTGCACCAGCCAGTCGGCGGCTTCACCGAGGATCAGCGGGTCGATCTGGGCGGTCATCAGGCGACGCTCAGGCAGGCGATGAAGGCGTCACGCATGTCGCGCTTGACGGTAATCAGCGACACGCCCAGTTGCTCGGCGATCTGCGGATAGGTCAGGCCATCGATCTGCGAGAGCAGGAAGGTCTGGCGCACGCGGCTGGGCATGTCACGGAGCATGGCGTCGATGCGGTACAGGGCTTCGAGAATCAGCCAGCGGGTTTCCGGCGACGGAACCTCCGGCTCGGGCAAGTGGGCGATGGATTCCAGGTAGGCGCGCTCGACGTCCTGGCGCCGCCAGCGATCAATGACCAGGCCCTTGGCGATGTGGGTCAGCAAGGCACGCGGCTCAGCGCCGAAGCTCTTGCTTTGCCGGGTCAGCAGGCGGATGAAGGTGTCGTGGGCCAGGTCCGCGGCATCGCTGGCATTGCCCAGCTTGCGGTTGAGCCAGCCGTGCAGCCAGCCGTGATGCTCGCAGTAGAGGTTTTCGATATGCAGGTTGAGCGTGCGATCGGTCGAAGACATAGCGTCCACTGAACACTCCAGCCAACGACGGCAGGGATGTAATTAAGAATTGATCGCATTCTATAGAGAAGCCATCCATGATGGCAATTGCAACAAGATGAGCGCAGACCGGCGGAGACGACGGCACTGTCGGCCGAGCTATGCGAAAATGCGCGGCGTTTTGTTCATATGTGTGGAGATGTACAGTTTTGGTAATGCATTACTCAACCAACGGCGATGCCGTCGCCTGTGGCCGTGCTGGCAACAACCTGAGCACTACCGCTGTGGCGGATGATGTGGATTGCAAATCGTGCCAGCGTTCCCTGACCAAGGTCGAAACGGCACCGGTCAAGAAAGCACCCTCGCTGGCCGACCTGCGCAAGCAGCGGCAAGCGAGCCAGATCAAGGCCGCCCCCTTCTGCTTCAAGGCCAACTGGCGCGTACGCCTGGCTGCCCGTCCTGAGCGTTGCCGCCTGCCTCGCGGCGCGGCTCCTCAAGCGTTCGTCTGAACCTCTATCGCGGGGCGCTGCCCCGCGGTTTCCTGCTGGCCTTTTTCACGCGCGCAAAGACAAAACCCCTACCTGCGTACGCAGATAGGGGTTTCGGAATTTAATCTTGACGATGACCTACTCTCACATGGAGAAGCTCCACACTACCATCGGCGATGCATCGTTTCACTGCTGAGTTCGGGATGGGATCAGGTGGTTCCAATGCTCTATGGTCGTCAAGAAATTCTGTGTGCCAACTCGTCTTTCGACGCTTCGGCAAATCGGGTATGTGATCTTTGTGGGTTCACGAATCTTCGGTTCATTCGTCTTCACCACCACAATCCGGCTTCCGCGCAGATTGCTTGGGTGTTATATGGTCAAGCCTCACGGGCAATTAGTATTGGTTAGCTCAACGCCTCACAGCGCTTACACACCCAACCTATCAACGTCGTAGTCTTCGACGGCCCTTCAGGGAGCTCAAGGCTCCAGTGAGATCTCATCTTGAGGCAAGTTTCCCGCTTAGATGCTTTCAGCGGTTATCTCTTCCGAACATAGCTACCCGGCAATGCCACTGGCGTGACAACCGGAACACCAGAGGTTCGTCCACTCCGGTCCTCTCGTACTAGGAGCAGCCCCTCTCAAATCTCAAACGTCCACGGCAGATAGGGACCGAACTGTCTCACGACGTTCTAAACCCAGCTCGCGTACCACTTTAAATGGCGAACAGCCATACCCTTGGGACCGGCTTCAGCCCCAGGATGTGATGAGCCGACATCGAGGTGCCAAACACCGCCGTCGATATGAACTCTTGGGCGGTATCAGCCTGTTATCCCCGGAGTACCTTTTATCCGTTGAGCGATGGCCCTTCCATACAGAACCACCGGATCACTAAGACCTACTTTCGTACCTGCTCGACGTGTCTGTCTCGCAGTCAAGCGCGCTTTTGCCTTTATACTCTACGACCGATTTCCGACCGGTCTGAGCGCACCTTCGTACTCCTCCGTTACTCTTTAGGAGGAGACCGCCCCAGTCAAACTACCCACCATACACTGTCCTCGATCCGGATAACGGACCTGAGTTAGAACCTCAAAGTTGCCAGGGTGGTATTTCAAGGATGGCTCCACGCGAACTGGCGTCCACGCTTCAAAGCCTCCCACCTATCCTACACAAGCAAATTCAAAGTCCAGTGCAAAGCTATAGTAAAGGTTCACGGGGTCTTTCCGTCTAGCCGCGGATACACTGCATCTTCACAGCGATTTCAATTTCACTGAGTCTCGGGTGGAGACAGCGCCGCCATCGTTACGCCATTCGTGCAGGTCGGAACTTACCCGACAAGGAATTTCGCTACCTTAGGACCGTTATAGTTACGGCCGCCGTTTACCGGGGCTTCGATCAAGAGCTTCGCGTTAGCTAACCCCATCAATTAACCTTCCGGCACCGGGCAGGCGTCACACCCTATACGTCCACTTTCGTGTTTGCAGAGTGCTGTGTTTTTAATAAACAGTCGCAGCGGCCTGGTATCTTCGACCGACATGGGCTTACGGAGCAAGTCCTTCACCCTCGCCGGCGCACCTTCTCCCGAAGTTACGGTGCCATTTTGCCTAGTTCCTTCACCCGAGTTCTCTCAAGCGCCTTGGTATTCTCTACCCAACCACCTGTGTCGGTTTGGGGTACGGTTCCCGGTTATCTGAAGCTTAGAAGCTTTTCTTGGAAGCATGGCATCAACCACTTCGCGCTCTAGGAGCGCTCGTCATCAGCTCTCGGCCTTGAGATCCCGGATTTACCTAAGATCTCAGCCTACCACCTTAAACTTGGACAACCAACGCCAAGCTGGCCTAGCCTTCTCCGTCCCTCCATCGCAATAACCGGAAGTACAGGAATATTAACCTGTTTTCCATCGACTACGCTTTTCAGCCTCGCCTTAGGGACCGACTAACCCTGCGTCGATTAACGTTGCGCAGGAAACCTTGGTCTTTCGGCGTGGGTGTTTTTCACACCCATTGTCGTTACTCATGTCAGCATTCGCACTTCTGATACCTCCAGCAAGCTTCTCAACTCACCTTCACAGGCTTACAGAACGCTCCTCTACCGCATCACCTAAGTGATACCCGTAGCTTCGGTGTATGGTTTGAGCCCCGTTACATCTTCCGCGCAGGCCGACTCGACTAGTGAGCTATTACGCTTTCTTTAAAGGGTGGCTGCTTCTAAGCCAACCTCCTAGCTGTCTAAGCCTTCCCACATCGTTTCCCACTTAACCATAACTTTGGGACCTTAGCTGACGGTCTGGGTTGTTTCCCTTTTCACGACGGACGTTAGCACCCGCCGTGTGTCTCCCATGCTCGGCACTTCCAGGTATTCGGAGTTTGCATCGGTTTGGTAAGTCGGGATGACCCCCTAG